>NZ_UTBZ01000197.1 GCF_900580865.1 Pseudomonas viridiflava | reverse complement strand
CCCTTGAGCATCGACAGCACGGCACCCACCAGCAACAGGATCACGGTGAGTACCCAGGCAGCGGACAGTCGTCGGCGCAGCCCTTGCGCCAGCAGCAGACAGAGTACGCCGACCAGGCTTGCGCCGAAGTGCGAAGCATCGATCAGGCGATGGGGAATCATGAAGCCGACGTTTTCCAGTCGGGTATCGATTTCAGGGGTGGCACCAGAGAAGAGCAGCACCACCCCCGACAAGAAAACCAGTAGTGCCAGGATCGGCGCTGCCAGACCTGACGCGACGCGCATCGCCTGTCGGGTCGGAAGCAATCGTTGGGCTTCGGTGAACAACAACGTCAGGCACGCCAGC
>NZ_UTBZ01000196.1 GCF_900580865.1 Pseudomonas viridiflava | reverse complement strand
TCCTTGAACATAGCCAGGCGGCGATAATGAACATAAACATCCGCCCATGGCAACCTTGAATACGGCGCGTCAGACGCCGGTTCCAACGCGTTGAAATTTTCTTGTTACTGCCTCCGACTCTTCTAAAAACAAGCGTGAGGAATACCCATGTCCCAGCCCACCGACCGCCTTTGGGGCGCCCGTTTCAAGACCGGTCCGTCTGCGGCATTGGCCGCGTTGTCGCGCTGCCCCGAGCGCTATTTTCGCCTCACGCCCTACGATCTGGCCGGCTCCCGTGC
>NZ_UTBZ01000226.1 GCF_900580865.1 Pseudomonas viridiflava | reverse complement strand
CAACAACACCGCCATCACAATCACCAGCACCACCCCGCCCATCACCACAATCATCAGCGGCTCCAGCAGCGCGGTCATGCCCATCGCCCGCCGCTCGATATCCCGCGACAGGGTTTGCGCTGCGCGCTCCAGCATCGGTGGCAGTGAACCGGTTTTTTCACCGCTGGCGATCAGGTGGATCAGCACCGGTGGGAAGACGTTTTCCACGCGCAACGCTGCCGCCAGGTTCACGCCCTCACGCACCTTGGCCGTGGCCTCAGTGACGCTCAAGCTCAGGCGATCATTGGACAAGGTCTGCCGCGCCGCTTCCAGCGCACGCAACAACGGCACGCCGGCACCGCCAAGAATCGC
>NZ_UTBZ01000194.1 GCF_900580865.1 Pseudomonas viridiflava | reverse complement strand
GTCATAAGCCACACTGCCCAGCGGGAACGAAGCGCTCCAGTCGGTCTTGGCCAGTACGTCCACCGTGCCCGGGCGACCACCGAGGCGCGTCAAGGCCACGCGGCCGTCTTCACTGAGCGGCATGGTGGTTTCTTCGCCGATGGACAATTGGCGAGTGAGCGCCAGTTTGTTCCAGGCTGAACTGAACAGACCGATGGCTTTGACCGCTGAGTCGGGCTTGATCATCAGCAGCGCGCGATTGCCAAGCAGCGCGAGGCTGACGTCGCTGCCGGCGTCGGTGGCCAGGGATTTTCTGCCCTGGCGTTCACGCCATTGGCTCAGCGCGTTGGCTGCCGAAGCGTCGAGCCCTTGGACCTGTTCCTGCAAGG
>NZ_UTBZ01000193.1 GCF_900580865.1 Pseudomonas viridiflava | reverse complement strand
ACCTGGTATTGACCCGTTACACCCGCGGTGGGCGAAGACGCCTGTTGAATCTGCGTTACGTGAATGAAACGCAGCAGACGGTGTTACTGGATTCGCGCTCGGCGTTCGATAGCTGCCTGCAAGGTCAGTTCGACGTCAGGCCCACAGCGGCCGAAGCCGGGCGTCTGTTCGAGATTGCCCGCAGTGCCGCTCGCCCGGCCGCATAGCGAATAACTGCAAGTGAATAACTGGGCGTACTTATTTAAAAACTAGCACCCGTACGCCGTGCTGTTTACCCATCATGCGTGTTGATCCTGTTTTCGGAGCGCATGATGAAAGACGCTGGT
>NZ_UTBZ01000195.1 GCF_900580865.1 Pseudomonas viridiflava | reverse complement strand
TGCATCTTCTCGCCCGAAGCCACCGCCCGCAGCATGGCGTCGCTGGTTTCGGATGTCGTGTAATGTATCAAAGCCGCCGTGGCGAGTTTCGAACCGCAACTCAACAGCCTGACGCTGCAGGACGGCCGCGCGGTCGGTTATCAGCAACTGGTGGTCTGCCCTGGGATCAGGCTGGACTGTGCCGCCATCGACGGGCTGGTCGAGACGCTGGGCAGCAACGGCGTGACCTCCAACTACCGATACGATCTGGCGCCCTACACCTGGAAGCTGGTTCAAAACCTGAAGCAAGGCCGTGCGCTGTTCACGCA
>NZ_UTBZ01000105.1 GCF_900580865.1 Pseudomonas viridiflava | reverse complement strand
TTTCCGTGGAGTTCTCGTTGCCGCAGCAGATGCTGCCCACCCTGCAAGGGCTGATCGCCGACCGCACGAGCGCGGTGGTCAAGGCCTATCAGGGTGACAGCGCTGCCAACGGCCTGTTGCTGGGCGAAGGCACGCTGTCGCTGATCGACAATCAGGTGTCGGCCACCACCGGGACGATCCGCGCCAAGGCGCAGTTCAACAACCCAGGCGAGCGCTTGTGGCCGGGGCAACTGGTGACGGTGAAGATCCAGACCGGCATCGAACGCGATTCGCTGAAGGTTGCACCTCAAGTCGTAC
>NZ_UTBZ01000192.1 GCF_900580865.1 Pseudomonas viridiflava | reverse complement strand
ACCCTGACCTGACCGGTGACCCGTGGAATGGCCACACGCTGGAAAGGTCGACTTCTTCGCCGCCACCGTTCTACAACTTTGCCGAACTGCCGAAGGCAGACGACATCGACGCGTTCACTGACGCCAAGCGTGCAGGCACTGCCTACAGCGTTCCGGCCAAGTACTCGGCGATTCACATGCCTAACAACACGCCTACCGGCCTGTACATGAGCATGCTGCTGACGGTGTTCGGTTTCGCATTCATCTGGCACATCTGGTGGCTGGTCGGCGCAAGCCTGGTCGCGACCAT
>NZ_UTBZ01000190.1 GCF_900580865.1 Pseudomonas viridiflava | reverse complement strand
GTGGGCGAACTACGCGCGCTTGATGCGTTTGTTGCCGGACATGCGCAACGAACAGCGCTCACGGCGCGTTGCGGTGACCCAGGGTGACCAGATGCTGGGCGTGCTGGCAGTCGAGGTTCTGCTCGACTGTCCGTACACCACCACCCTGCAGGTGCGCCAGGAACACAGCCTGCCATGGCTGCCGATACCCAGTCTGGAAGTACAGGTCTACCACGACGCACGCATGGCCGAAGTCATCGGCGCCGAACACGCCCGTCGCTTCCGGGGCATCTATCCGTATCCCAACGCCGACATGCACCAGCC
>NZ_UTBZ01000010.1 GCF_900580865.1 Pseudomonas viridiflava | reverse complement strand
CTCTCTAATTATATCGTGTTCTCCTAGTGGCGAATAATCAGGGAGCTAAAATTTGATCTTCTTTTTAGTCGTGGTTGCTAAATGCTACCGTGGTATTGTCGATCGCTGCCAGAAAGTCTTTAAGAGATGCTACTACGTCCATACCGACCAGATAGACACGCTGCGGGAGATGGCTGTCATCAACGATCAGATCGTCTGGCAGGCGACAAGGTTTGGGGGAGTATTGAAGCACTGACCGTGAGCGAGGTCGAGCAGAACCTGCGGATTCAATGGCAGTATCTGGATGAGGAGACGGGGCTTCACTACAACACATTCCGGTATTACGATCCGGAGGTGGGGCGGTTTATTACGCAGGATCCGATTGGATTGTTGGGTGGAAATAACCTTTACAAATACGTCGGTAATCCGTTTGGCGAGGTTGATGCTTTAGGCTTGTGCTCGACGAGGCTAGGGCGAGCAATGGGTGCTAGCCTCACGACGAG
>NZ_UTBZ01000069.1 GCF_900580865.1 Pseudomonas viridiflava | reverse complement strand
GTTGTAACTACCTGCCAAGAGTTGTCAGCAGCAACGATAACTGCGATGTGTGAAATAAAAGTGATGGGGGAAAGCATTATGAAACCCCACTTTCCAGAGTGAAGCATAAATAGCCATATCTGGGATTTAAGCGGCAGCTGTGCAAATCTAAAGCGTTCCTGGTCGTATTTTTGATGAAGTTCTATACCCTCGAATAGTTTGGAGGTGTAGGTCCCTTCTACTTTCTGTCTTTCTTTTTCTTTCGCTACGTCCTCCCAGAATCTCATGCTTTTAGGGTTCG
>NZ_UTBZ01000186.1 GCF_900580865.1 Pseudomonas viridiflava | reverse complement strand
CAGCAAGCGTGCGCTGGCGGCGATCATTCACGAGCGCCTCGGCATCGCAGTCAACCCGGCAGCGATGTTCGACGTGCAGGTCAAGCGGATCCACGAGTACAAGCGTCAGTTGCTGAACCTGTTCCACACCGTCGCCCTGTATCAGGCGATTCGTGCCGAGCCGGGCACGGACTGGGTGCCTCGGGTCAAGATCTTCGCGGGCAAGGCGGCAGCCAGCTATCACTCGGCCAAGCTGATCATCAAGCTCACCAACGACATCGCCCGCACCGTCAACAACGA
>NZ_UTBZ01000166.1 GCF_900580865.1 Pseudomonas viridiflava | reverse complement strand
TCATCGCCCTCGGTCTGTTGGTGGACGACGCGATGATTACTGTGGAAATGATGGTCACGCGGCTGGAAATGGGCGAGACCAAGGAGCAGGCGGCAACGTATGCTTACACCTCGACCGCGTTCCCGATGTTGACCGGCACGCTGGTGACGGTGGCAGGCTTCGTGCCGATTGGCTTGAACAACAGTTCGGCCGGGGAGTACACCTTCACGCTGTTTGCCGTGATCGCGGTGGCGATGCTGGTGTCCTGGGTTGTGGCCGTGCTATTTGCGCCGGTGATCGGCGTTCACATTCTGAGCAGCAACATCAAGCCCAAATCCGAAGAACCGGGCCGCGTCGGCCGGGCGTTCAACAGC
>NZ_UTBZ01000185.1 GCF_900580865.1 Pseudomonas viridiflava | reverse complement strand
CTCTCCCCCAGGGGGGGCGAGGGGGAAGGGAGCAGATCTCTATGGCTTTTCAGAACTTGAGTTCGACGCAGGAATGTCAGGTCGGTGCTGGATGACCTGACAACTCGGTCAGTCCCCTCTCCCTTTGAGAGAGGGGGGAAGGGAGCAGATTTCTATGGCTTTCAGAACTTGAGTTCGACGCACGAATGTCAGGTCGGTGCTGGATGACCTGACAACTCGGTCAGTCCCCTCTCCCTTTGAGAGAGGGGGGAAGGGAGCAGATTTCTATGGATTTCAGCACTTGAGTTCGACGCAGAA
>NZ_UTBZ01000182.1 GCF_900580865.1 Pseudomonas viridiflava | reverse complement strand
TTCGCGAGGTTACACGCCACTTGATGAAGCTGTTGCCACAGTCAAGTTCAAGAATCATCGCGCAACCTCAGGCTGAGCTCACCACCACTAAAGCTTTTTTCCACCCCATCCACTTCCAAACGCAACGCGCCGAGCGCATCGATACCCAAGACAATGCCGTTCACAGGCTCAACACCCGAGAGCAACGTGACGGCCGAGCCCTGCCACAGGTGACCACGCTCCCACTCATCACGAAATGCCTCGAATCCCTTTTGACGATGCTCAACCAGATACGACTCAATCTTTTGACTCATGCGAACAGCTAGCTCATTGCGATCCACAAGGGCACCGGTCTCGAGACGGATAGACGTCCAGGACTGATCAACCTCGGCGCAAAGCTGCATATTTACGT
>NZ_UTBZ01000180.1 GCF_900580865.1 Pseudomonas viridiflava | reverse complement strand
CAGTTGAATACGGTCTGTCATGGCTCGCTCCTCAGGCTTCGGCGTTGGCTTTGATCAGGCGGTCGTAAGCGTCCTGATTCAGCAGGCCGTGGATGGCGCTGGCATCTTGCGGAATGAAGCGGAAGAACCAGCCGGCGCCGAGGGCGTCTTCATTGACCAGTTCCGGTGTGGCGTCGAGGGCCGAATTGACATCGACCACTTCACCGTCCAGCGGCATGTTGATGCTGCTTGCGGCTTTTACCGACTCCACGACCGACGCTTCGGCGTGTTGAGTGTAGGCC
>NZ_UTBZ01000179.1 GCF_900580865.1 Pseudomonas viridiflava | reverse complement strand
ACCCACTGTGGGAGCGAGCCTGCTCGCGAAAGCGGAGTGTCAGTCACCGGAGATGTTGGCTGTGCCGGCCTCTTCGCGAGCAAGCTCGCTCCCACATTTGATCTCGGTTCGGCCGAAGATCTACTGATCAAACCGATCCCCTGTGGGAGCGAGCCTGCTCGCGAAGGCGTCAGTTCAGACAACATTGATGTTGAATGTAAGGGCCTCTTCGCGAGCAAGCTCGCTCCCACATTTGATCTCGGTCCGGCCGAAGATCTACTGATCTGCTCAATCCCCTGTGGGAGCGAGCCTGCTCGCGAAGGCGTCAGGTCAGACAATGTTGATGTTGAATGTAAAGGCCTCTTCGCGAGCAGGCTCGCTCCCACATTTGATCTCGGTCCGGCCGAAGATCGACTGATCAACTCAATTCCCTGTGGGAGCGGTGTGTTTGAGATTGGGTTACTGAGCGCCAAACATCGCGGTCCAGTAAATGCCCGCACTGCTTTTCGGGTCGGTCGCGTAGGCGGCGCCGAGTTCCTGGTATTGCGGGTTCATCAGGTTGGCGCAGTGGCCGGGGCTGGCGAGCCAGCCTTCGACGACTTTGTGCACGGTGTCTTGCCCGGCGGCGATGTTTTCGCCGACCAGTTGGCCACTGTAGCCGGCGAGTTCCGCGCGATCGCCCGGGGTGCGGCCGTCGCGGTCCTTGTGGTCGAGGTAATTGTTGTTGGCCATGTCGCGGCTGTGATCCTGGGCGATCGTGCCCAGCGTCGCGTTCCAGGCCAGTGGTGCGGCCGCGGCGAACGCCTGACCGCCACACTGACGCGCCTGACTGCGGGCAACGTTGAGTTCACTCAGTAATTTCTGCCCCTCACTTTGCGCATCGCCGAGCTTGGCCGACAGCAGCGGCCGTGCCAACACGATGCGCCAGTCACGGTCGTCGCGGCTGACACCGACATCGACGAACTGTGGATCGAGCACCACCTGACAGAAACTCTCCTGAATCGCTTTCATGGCCGACGCCGCATCACGCGGGCCGTTGAGGGTGATCGCCTGCACATTGACCATCGGGTAGCTGGCGCTGGCCATGGCTTGCTGCAGATCGACAGCACCGGTGGCGCGTAATCTCAGCCGTGGATCAGCCGACAGCGGTGGCAGTTCATTCGACGCCTGACTGCCGCAACGCTGCGGCTGGCTGCGGTAGCTGTTGATCGACTCGATCAATTGCGACTCATCGCCGGCCAGCGCCGGGATGGCAAACACTACGCCCACGGACAACGCGGCAAGACGCAAAACGGATGGCATGAAGCGCATGGAAATCTCCCTGGAGCTGAATGCACCCATGATGCGCGAAAGGCCCCCGGTGAGTGCAATGTCTTTTTTCTTCATTCAGCGGTTTTTCTGCGCAACTTTGCCTCTGGATTTGCCGTCTACACTCACCGAAGACCCCGGAAACCGGGTGTCTCCCCGACGTAACACCTTGCCCGCATCGGGCGCTGCCGGAAGAACAGACATGGGATTGAAAGGCTGGGCGGGTTGTCTCGTATTCACCCTGTTGGCAGGCTCTGCATGGGCCACCGATCAGGCCCCGATCAAAGCGAAGGCTGAAGAAAAAGCCCAAGTGCTGGAAGAGAAAGCGGCGGACAAGGTTAGCGCCGCACCGGCACCGAAAGCCGAAGCCATCACCCCGACCGAAGTGCAGGCGGTCGACCCGGCCGGCGCGGCGCCGCTGGATGATCCGATCACTTGCCTGGCGCGCAGTATCTATTGGGAGGCCAAAGGCAAAGACACGCCGGAAATGGAAGCCGTGGCCAGTGTGGTGATGAATCGCCTCGGTCACGAAGGCTTCCCCGACACGGTGTGCGCTGTCGTCAAACAAGGTTCGGAAAGCAAGAGCTGCCAGTTTTCCTGGTGGTGCGATGGGCGTCCGGATCAGGTCAAGGAAGATGCCGAATACACGCTGGCCAAGGATATCGCCCGCAAAGCGCTGAACCGCCAACTCAAGGATCGCACCAACGGCGCGCTGTATTTTCACGACCGCAATGTGCATCCGAGCTGGGCCAAGGAATACCGCAGAACCGCTGAAACGAAAAAATTTCTCTTCTACAAACCAGCAGGTGGCGACGCGCGTTAAGCGCAGACTTGCCGCACACATTCGCGCAACCAGCGATGCGCCGGGTCGGCGTCCATGCGCGGATGCCAGAGCATCGACACGCTGATGTCCGGCATTGCGAAGGGCAGGGCGAAACTGTGCAGGCCCGTGCGCAGTTTGCTCGTATGACGTTGCGGGACAGTGGCGATCAGCTCTGATTCACGGACCAGCGTCAGTGCCGCCGAGAATCCACCGAACGAGGTGACGATGTCTCGTGTCAGCCCTAGCGCGAGCAAGGCTTCGTCGACCGGGCCGCTGCTGCGCCCGCGTCGTGAGATGAGGATGTGCTGGCCGCCGGCAAAGCGTTTGCTGGTTATTTTCCCCGCGCTCAAGGCATGCCCCTCACGCACCACACCAATCCACTGATCCTGAAACAGAATGCGGCTGTGCAGCGTCGGGTCGGTGCTGTCATCGACCACGCCGGTTTCCAGATCGACGCGACCTTCGCGCAACGGCGTGCTGTCCTTGTCGGCTTTCTGCACAAAACGCAGGCGCACGCCGGGTGCTTCTTCAGCGATGCGCGCGAGCAGGGCGGCGGCAAAGGTTTCGACAAAGCCGTCGGTGTTGCGCAGGGTAAAGGTGCGCTGCAACCGGCCGGGGTCGAGCACTTCGGCAGGCCGTAAAACCGCCTCGGCATCTTGCACCAGATGACTGACTCGCTCGCGCAATTCCAGTGCGCGCGGCGTCGGCACCAGGCCTCGGCCCGCGCGCACCAGCAACGGATCACCAGTGGTTTCGCGCAGACGGGCGAGGGCGCGACTCATGGCCGACGGGCTCAGCCGCAGGCATTTGGCGGCACGGGCGACGCTGCCTTCACGCAGTAACACGTCTAGGGTGATCAGCAGGTTCAGATCTGGAGTGGTCATGATATGGCGTTCCATGCAGGTATTGAGTGCAAAGCATGCGTCTTGCGCCGTGTCTTGTCGAGGCTCAGGCTATGGCAGAACACCTTTGCGCTGCGAGCCTCCCATGTCCCAAGAACCCCTGAGCACTCCTGCCCGTTGGGCGCTGACCAGTCTGGCCCTGTCGATGTTGATGCCGTCGCTGGACACCAGCATCGCCAACGCGGGTTTGCCGATCCTGGCGACGGCGTTTGATGCGACGTTTCAACAAGTGCAATGGATCGTGCTGGCTTACCTGCTGGCGATCACCACGCTGATCGTCAGTGTCGGGCGGCTGGGCGATGGCTTCGGTCGACGTCGATTGCTGTTGATCGGGATCGGCATTTTCACCAGCGCTTCACTGGCCTGTGCGCTGGCACCGGGACTCGGTTGGCTGATTGGCGCACGGGCGGTGCAAGGTGTTGGCGCGGCGATCATGTTCGCCTTGACCGTGGCGTTGGTGGCCGATGCGGTGCCCAAGACGCGGGCGGGCAGCGCGATGGGGTTGCTGGCGACAATGTCAGCCACCGGCACCACCCTTGGACCGTCGCTGGGTGGAGTGTTGATGGCGCATGTCGGCTGGCAGGCGATTTTCCTGCTCAACGTGCCGTTGGGCTTGCTCAATGCGTGGCTGGTGTACCGCTATCTACCGCCTGATCGGGCAGCGGGAACGCGTGTCACGTTCGATTATTCTGGCAGCGCAGTGCTGGTATTCACGCTGGCAGCCTATGCGCTGGCAATGACGCTCGAAGGTTTCACCTTGCCGTTGCTGCTGGCCAGCCTGGTCGGCGTGGGGGTGTTCTTCATGATCGAGAGGAAGGCCAAGGCACCGTTGATTCACTTGTCACTGTTCGCTGATCGTCGACTAAGCAGCAGTCTGGCGCTGACCTTGCTGGTGACGACCGTGATGATGACCACGCTGGTGGTGGGACCGTTTTACCTGCACCGGGGTTTGGGGCTCAGCAGCACAATGGTTGGAGTGGCGTTATCGATCGGACCGTTGCTGTCGGCATTTGGCGGTGTACCGGCCGGACGTCTGGTGGATCGCTTCGGCGCGCGACGCATCGTGCCGGGCGCGTTGCTCGCAATGGCTTGCGGTTGTGGCTTGTTGGCACTGTTGCCGATGAGTCTGGGGTTACCCGCCTATTTACTGCCGATTGCAGTGGTCGCCGTCGGCTATGCGCTGTTTCAGGCGGCGAACAACACCGGATTGATGGCTGGCGTTCGTCAGGAGCAGCGCGGCGTGGTTTCGGCGATGCTCGGGCTGGCGCGCAATCTTGGGTTGATCACCGGCGCGGCAGTAATGGGCGCGGTGTTTGCGCTGGCGGCGGGGGATCCGACGCAAGCCCCTGCAACCGCCATTGCCAGCGGCTTGCACATTACTTTTGGCGTCGCGGTGGCATTGATGGCTATGGCTTTGATCATAAGCCGAGCGCAGTTCAACTGTAGGAGCGAGCCTGCTCGCGAAGAGGCCGGCACAGCCAACATCTCCGGTGACTGACACTCCGCTTTCGCGAGCAGGCTCGCTCCCACAGTGGGTCGGGTTGATCAGTAGATCTTAGGCCGAAGCGAGATCGAATGGGGGAGCGATTTGATCGGTGGATCTTCGGCCGAACCGAGGTCAAATGTGGGAGCGAGCCTGCTCGCGAAGAGGTCGGCACAGGCAACATCTCCAGTGATTGATACACCGCTTTCGCGAGCAAGCTCGCTCCCACAGGGGTCGGATTGATCAGTAGATCTTCGGCCGAGCCGAGATCAAATGTGGGAGCGAGCCTGCTCGCGAAGAGGTCGGCGCAGGCAACATCTCCGGTGACTGACACTCCGCTTTCGCGAGCAGGCTCGTTCCCACAGGGGAAAAGTGGTGATGTTCAGTCCCGAGATTGCCGGGCGGGGAAGAACAGTTCGAAGCAGGTGATGCCATCGGCGCTGCTGGCGCTGTAGCGGCCTTGATGCAACTGCATGATGGTTGCCACGATCGACAAGCCCAAACCATTGGATTGCGCCGAGCGTTCACGGGACTGATCGACACGGTAAAAGCGTTCGAACAGCCGCGCCAGATGTTCAGGGGCAATGGTCGCGCCTTGGTTGCGCACCCGCAAATAACTGCCCTCCGGCTCGGCAATCGCCTCCACCTGCACCGTCGAATCCGCCGCACCGTACTTGATCGCATTGGCACAAAGGTTGGCCAATGCCCGCCGTAATAACATCGGCTCGGCCCAGATCACACCGCTACCACGAGCCTCGATACTCACCCCGACATCCGCCGCCAGGCCTTCAAAGTAATCGGCAATGCGCTGCATCTCATCTGCCGCATCCAGTTCCTGACGCTGGCTCAGGGCACTGGCCGGATCGGTGCGCGCCAGAAAAAGCATGTTGTCGAGCATCCGCGTCAGCCGTTCCAGTTCTTCGACGTTGGAGGCGAGCAACTGCTGATAGGCCTCGATGCTACGGTTCTGCTGCAGCGCGACCTGGGTTTCGCCGAGCAGGTTGTTGATCGGCGTGCGCAATTCATGGGCCATGTCGGTGGACACCTGACTCAACTGCGCAAAGCCCTTGGCGAGGCGGTCGAGCATGGCATTGAACGCTTCGATCATCGGCTGCAATTCTCGTGGCGCACCGCTGCTGGCGAGGCGCTCGCCAAGGTTGCCGACGCCGATGCCATGAGCGTGTTTCGCCAGTCGCCGCAACGGCAGCAACCCGCGATACACCAGCAGACAACCCACCACCGCCAGCAACAGCGCCGCCAACGAGGCGAGGCCATAAACGCTCAAGCGGTAATTGGCGAGCATCGCCGTGCGCTCGCTCATCAGGCGCCCGGTGGTGACTTGCAGATTGCCCAGTTCACCGGAATCGATACTCGCCGCCACCGCCGAAAACGGCACACCGTCGACACTCGGCAAATGCTGCACGTCTTTCAGCGTCATCGCATGATCAGTGGGGACTGCTGGCAACGTCGGCATTTTCAGATTGCCCGGGTTGACCACCAGCAGCGGCGGTTGCCCCGGCGCGCCGATGGTCAGCAGTGCTTCGCGGTTGCCGAGCATGTTCTGGAACAGCGCCGGTTTGTTCTTGATCAACTCCAGGGTGTTGCTGTCATTAAGGAAGGTGCGCAACTGATCGACGCGGCTGACCAGCGCGGTGTCATCACGGCGGATCAACTGTTGCTCCAGTTCGTTGTACAGCGCGGCACCGAGCCCGGCCAGCGAAGCGAACGCAAGCAGGGCAAACACCAACGCCAGGCGCAGGGTCAGCGAATACGGACGGCGGCTGCTCATGGCTGCGTATCGAAGCGATAGCCGATGCCACGCACGCTGTGGATCAGCTTGAGCTGGAACGGGTCATCGATCTTCGCCCGCAAGCGGCGTACGGCGACATCGACGACGTTGGTGTCGCTGTCGAAATTCATGTCCCACACCCGCGAGGCAATCAGCGAACGGGCGAGGACCTGCCCGGTATGCGTGGCGAACAACTGCAACAACGCGAACTCTTTGTTGGTCAGGGTGATGCGCACCCCGGCCCGCGTCACGCGACGCTTGAGCACGTCGATCTGCAGGTCGGCCACTTGCAGCTGTTCGTCTTCATGGATCGGCCCGCGCCGGGTCAGAGTGCGCAGACGCGCCACCAGTTCGGCGAAGGAAAACGGCTTGATCAGGTAATCGTCGGCACCCAGTTCGAGGCCTTTGACGCGGTCAGCGATATCGTCGCGGGCGGTGAGAAACAGCACCGGCGTGTCGGCCTCCTTGCGCAACCGGCGCAGGACTTCCCAGCCATCCATTTTCGGCATCATCACATCGAGCACGATCACATCGAAACTGTGTTCCAGCGCCAGGTGCAGCCCGTCGGCACCGTCGCGGGCGAGGCTGACGCTGTAACCCAGTTCCTGCAAACCGTTGAGCAGGTAATTGCCCGCCTTGGGTTCGTCTTCGACAACCAGAATATTCATCGATCAGTCTCAATGGTCATTGATGCAGCCGCTGCCTTGTACCTGATAGTCCAGCACATGTTCGCGGCCTTGATGGTCGAGGTAATTCAATTGCGCCGGGACCACGCCACACGCTTGTGAAATATCGGTGCTGGACAGGACTTTGTCGACATCCAGATTGACGTAGAAGCCGGATTTGTCATGAATCACGGCGCTGTCGGGCATGTTCGCGGCGAACACGCTGCCGGTGGCGAGGAGGGCGGTGAAGGCGAGCAGGAGGGTTTTCATGATCAGTCACTCAGTGGTCGGAGTTGATCGGCATTGGCGCCGGGACAACTTCAGGCTACCGAGCGATCCGCACGGCAAACCGACAGCTGAATGACAAAGTTGTAATGAAAGTGACTGCGAATCTCACTGTAGGAGCTGCCGAAGGCTGCGATCTTTTGATCTTGCTTCTAAAAGTCAAAGTCAAAAGATCGCAGCCTTCGGCAGCTCCTACAGGGGATTTGTTGTGGTCGGTCAGCTCGCGTGGGTATTGAGAATGCTCGCCACCTGCTGCGGCTGGCAGTTCAGGTACGGCGAGGACTTCAGCCAGCGCTGATCCGGATACCACGAAAACATGAACTGGCCATTCTTCAGACGATCGATTACCTGCTTGGCAATCTGTGGCCTTACTGCCGGGCAACCCTGACTGCGGCCGATGCGCCCCTGTTTCTTGCTCCACAGCGGATTCACATAACTGGCCGCGTGAATGACGATGGCGCGATCACGGGCCATGTCATTGAAACCCGGCTCCAGACCGTCCATGCGCAGCGAATAACCGTGGGTGCCGCTGTAGCTTTCCTGGGTGCGGAACAGGCCCAGGCTGGACTGATAACTGCCTTCGACATTGGAAAACTGCGTAGCGAAGTTTTCCCCGGAATTGGAACCGTGAGCAACCAGATCGCGCAGCACCAATCGCTTTTTGCTGAGGTCGAAGATCCACAGACGGCGTTCGGTGGACGGTTGCGAATAGTCGATGATCGCCAGATGGCGGGACGGCTTCGCACCGTTGTTGACCGCGCATTGCATGGCGTTCAAGGCACCTTTCAGCGCTTGGGGATTGAGTTCTGGCGCGGCGTGCGCGAGGCTGGTGTAGAGAACCGGCGATGGTTTGCCGGCGGCAAAAACTGGACTGGTCACGACGAGAGCGGTGGCAGTCAGCAGAAGTCGGCGCAAAAACGTCAACATTTTATAAAGTGTCCTCACTTGCTACTTATTTGGCACTTTGGCTCCTGACTCCCAGTCAATACCCGCAAGCCCGTTGATCGAGCCTGACTCTCAAGCGCACCTGATGTAAGGTTGGCCATCATCTGGACGGCCATGGATTGGAGTAAAGCAGTTGTTCAAAAAGTACGCATGCTACTTGAGCATTTGTTTGCTCGCTGCGCCGTTTGTCGCTTGTGCCGATGAGCCGTTGCCGCCGCTGGAGACACTGCCAACGCCACCGGCCGAAATGCCGGTCGAGCCGCAAAGCCCGTTGCAGGCTGTGTTGATCAGTCTGGCGCAGTCATGCCCGGCGATTGCCGCGCATCTCAGCGGCGCGGCGCTGACGCAACTGCAAGCCTTCTACCAGCAGCAGGACTGGATGCCGGTGTGGGCGAGTGAATCTGCGCGATTGCCGGTTTTGCAGGCGCAATTGCAGATGTTGGCCGATGATGGCCTCAATCCGAAACGCTATCCAATCGCGACCACGGCGCCGCAGGATGGCGAGTTGTGTGCTGACATCGACATCAGTCGCAACTACCTCCAGGCCCTGCAGGATCTGCATTACGGAAGCCTGCTGCAATCACACTTCGAACCGCTGTGGCATGCCGACGCCAGCCCCCGTGACCGTCAGGCGGAATTATTGGCCATTGCCGTTCCCGGCCTGCACGACATTCCCGCCGCGTTTGACCTGGCCCGTCCGCGTCTGGCGCAATATCAGGATCTGCGTCAGCTCTACGCCGCGCAACGGCTCAAAGCCTTGCCGCAATGGCAAGCGGTCGGCAGCGGGCCGCTGTTGCGCCCGGACATGGAAGACAAACGCGTGCCGGAACTGGCTCAGCGTCTGTACAGCGAAGGCTATCTGACTCAGATCATTGGTACGCCCGGCAATGCGTATGACGGCGTGCTGGTCGATGCCGTGAAAAGTTTTCAGGCCAATCATTCGTTGCAGGCCGACGGCGTGGTCGGGCCGGGCACGATTGCCGAACTCAACATCAGTCCGCTGACGCGCCGTGAACAATTGCGCGTGAACCTTGAGCGTTTCCGCTGGATGGCTCAGGACATGGAACCTAATGGCCTGCTGGTCAACGTCGCCGCTGCCGAGCTGACGCTGTACCAGGGCGGCGTGCCGGTGTGGCAAACGCGCACTCAGGTGGGCCGTGCCGAACGGCAGACGCCGCTGCTCAAATCGCGGGTCACGCGCCTGACCCTGAACCCGACCTGGACCGTGCCGCCAACCATCTGGAAGGAAGACAAGCTACCGGCAATCCGCAAGGACCAGACCTTCCTCAGCCGGCAGAACCTGCAAGTGCTCGACGCCAACGGGCAGCCGCTGGCGGCGGCGGACATCGATTGGGACAACCCCGGCAACATAATGCTGCGCCAGGACGCCGGGCCGCGTAATCCGCTGGGGCAAATGGTGATCCGCTTCCCCAACCCTTTCTCGGTGTACCTGCACGACACGCCAAGCAAGGCACTGTTCGAAAAAGGCCCGCGCGCTTTCAGCTCCGGTTGCGTGCGCGTCGAGCACCCGATGCAACTGCGCGATCTGCTGCTGACCCCGGCGGAAAAGGCCCGCACCGAAACCCTGCTGGCCACCGGCACCACCCACGAATTTCGTCTGTCGGCGCCGGTGCCGATCCTGATGACGTACTGGACGGCACAGGTCGACAGCAGCGGCCGCGTGCGTTACTCACCGGACATCTACAGCCGTGACAGCGCCTTGCTCGTCGGGCTTGATCGCGCGCATTGAGCCTCAGCGGGTGCTTCTGTTCCAGAACACCCGCGCCAGCCACGCATCGACACTCAACTTGCCCGCCCCGGCGAACACCAGCGGCAGCAGCGCGGCCAGGTAAATCGCCGGCAGCTTGAAGTTGCCGAAGCCTTTGTTGGTGATCGCATAACCCTGCGCCAACTCGCTCAGCGACGACCAATCGGCGGGCCAGTGCACGGCAGCGGTGGCCACGACCGTTACCACGATCAATGAAATTGCCGAGATACGCGTGCCGAAGCCGACCAGAATGGCCAGTGCGCAGATCAGCTCGGCCCACATCGACAGTTCCCAGTTCAGCGTTGCCGGCAAGTGATCGAACGGGAAGGGGAATCTGTCCTGGATGTCTTCAAACCAGTTCTGCCCATTGAATTTCTCCAGCCCGGACTCGAAGAACTCCCAGGCGATGAACAGGCGCAGCGTCAGAGAGGCGAGCCAGGTGCCGGCGCGGTCGAGGTTCAGGTGCAGGTGTTTGACGGTGGTGGAAAGGGTGGTGGTCATGTTGCAGCTCCGGTGGGGTGGGCAAGTTGGATCGACCGGGGTATTTCAGCGTCGGGCTGTATCGGGGATGTGTCGGCGGGGTGGGGGATTGTGCTTTAGGTGTGTCTGCGGCTTCGGGATATACAGTGCGATACAGTCAAAGGCCCCTCACCCTAACCCTCTCCCGGGGGGAGAGGGGACTGACCGAGTTGTCTTGCGCAATCCATCGACCTGAGAAACCGAGTCGATTATGGATTCACCGAAGCACGTTCAGGTCGGCGTACATCCTCAATATCCCCCGATCGGCTCCCTCTCCCTCCGGGAGAGGGCTGGGGTGAGGGCAACAGGGCTGGACGCAGACCCACGGCCCAGTCAGCATGACCCAAAAAACGGACCACCCCCCATGCGACGACTTCCCTCACTGGCCGCCCTGCGCACCTTCGAATGCGCCGCCCGTCACGCGCATTTCGGTCGGGCAGCTGCAGAGCTGTGCGTCACCGACAGCGCCGTCAGCCATCAAATCCGCCAGCTCGAAGAACAACTTGGTGTCTCGCTGTTCATCCGCGAAGGCCGACAGATCCGCCCGACCATCGCCGCCGGCCGCCTTATGCAAAGCCTGCAACAAGCCTTCGAACTGATCGGCGATGCCTGCGATGAACTGCGCGATCCGTCCTCGCTGGCAGTGCTCAGACTGGCCGTCACCGCCGAACTCGCACAAAAGTGGCTGATGAGCCGCCTCAGCGATTTCTATGCGCGCTATCCGCACATCACCTTGCATCTCTATGAACAGCCGATCGACGCCGCGGCACCCGGAGAAGACATTGATCTGGCGATCACTTACGGCACCGGCCCGGTGGACAGCAGTGCTTACTTCGTTCGGCCGCTGCCAGCCTTGCAGTTCTTCCCTGTGTGCAGCCCCGGCCTGTTCAACCAGGGCACCTTGAAAACGCCGAAGGATCTGGCCCGCCACTGCTTGTTGCACGATGATCAGGATGGCAAGACCTGGACCGCGTGGCTGACCAGCCACGCCGGTGATCAACGCCCGCAGCGCCAGTTATATTTCGCCCATGCCGGCCTGGCGCTGGAAGCCGCAGCGCAAGGGCAGGGCGTGGCGATGGGCGACAACCTCACCGCGCAGGAGGACCTGCAAAATGGTCGGCTGGTGCGGCCCTTCGCCTCGAGCATGACCGCCCTCGGCCAATACGCGCTGGTCTGCGAACGGCTGCGGCTAGAGCGCCCGGCGGTGGCGCAGATACTCGAATGGTTCAACGATCAACTGGCCGATTGATGAGTTGAATTCAACTGTTCCGCAATAATCATCGTTGGCGGGCGTGCTGCGTGCGCCCTTAGCCTGTGGTCATTCCAATCCCATCGCGAAGACGAGGTTTGACCATGGCACGTTTGCTCGACTCCACCCCCAAACACGACGGCTTCCGTCTGCCCGGCGAATTCGAAGCCAAGTCCGGCTGCTGGCTGGGCTGGCCGGAGCGCACCGATGTCTGGCGCAACGGCGCGAAACCGGCGCAGAAAGTCTGGGTGCAGATAGTCACCGCCATTTCCCACAGCGAGCCGGTCACCGTGTGTGCGTCCACTGCGCAATTCGCCACGGCGCGTCGGCAGTTGCCGCCACAAGTGCGCGTGGTCGAGATGACCTGCAACGACACCTGGTTCCGCGACAGCGGCCCGTGCTTTGTGGTCAACGACCAGAGCGGTGAAGTGCGCGGCGTCGACTTCGAATTCAACGCCTATGGCGGCCTCGACGGCGGGCTGTATTACCCGTGGGACAAGGACGACCAGATCGCCAGCAAGATCCTTGAAATCGAGCGTTTCGACCGCTACCGCGCACCGCTGATTGCCGAGTTGGGCGGCATCCAGAGCGACGGCCAGGGCAGCATTCTCACCACCGAACAATGCCTGCTCAACCGCAACCGTAATCAGCATCTGGGCAAAGACGAAGTCACCCGACGCTTGACCGATTACCTTGGTGCCGAACAGGTGATCTGGCTGCCGCGCGGCTGCAAGTTCGATGAAACCGACGGCCATGTCGACGACCTCGCCTGTTTCGTCCGTCCTGGCGAAGTGGTGCTGCAATGGACCGACAACCGCGACGATCCGCAGTGGGAGATTTACCAAGAGGCCTACGACATCCTGCGCAGCACCCGCGACAGCCGGGGGCGCGAGTTGACCGTACACAAATTGCCGCAACCGGATGTGCTCGAGTGGACCGCCGAAGAAGCCGACGGCCTCGATCAGCAGGACAGCACCCACACCCGTCAGGCCGGCACGAAAATCTGCGCGTCGTACATCAACTACTACGCCGGCAACAGTTCGATCGTGGTGCCGCTGTTTGGTGATCGTAACGATCAGGTGGCGCTGGCGACGCTGGCCGAACTGTTCCCGCAGCACCAAATCGTCGGCATCGAAAACTCCCGGGAAATTCTTCTCGGCGGCGGCAACGTCGCGTGCATCACCATGCCGCAATACGCCGGCCTGCAAAAAGGAGCCTGACCATGCGCCTGCACAAACTGACTCAAGCGTTATTGCTGGTGCTTGCACCCTGGTGTGTGCAGGCTGCCGACAGCGCGAAACCGGTGGTTAATCTGTACATCTGGGGCGAGTACCTGGCGCCGGATACGCTGAAGAATTTCGAGGCGCAAACCGGCATTCACGTGGTCGCCGATCATTTTGATTCGCTGGAAACCGTCGAGACCAAATTGCTCACCGGGCGCAGCGGCTATGACTTGGTGCTGACTGCAGGGCAGCACCTGTCGCGGGCCATCGAAAGCGGCGCGATCCAGCCGCTGGACAAGGCCCAGGTGCCGCACTTTGCCGGGGTTGGCGAGGAGTTTCGCCAGCACATGGCGGTGTTCGATCCGGGCAATCGCTATGCGGGGATTTACGCCTGGGGCACCACCGGTGTGGGCTATCAGGAACAGGCGATCAAGCAGCGTTTGCCCGATGCACCGACGGACAGTTGGGCGATGTTGTTCGATCCGGCGGTGGTTTCGAAATTTGCCGATTGCGGGGTGAGTCTGCTCAACGATCCCAACGAAGTGTTCGCTGCTGTCATGAAGTACATGGGGCTGGATATAAACCGGCAGAACCTTGATGACTTGAAACTCGCCGAACAGCAACTGGCGAAGATACGTCCGTACATTCGCTATTTCGACAATGACCTGAACATCAGTGACCTGGCCAATGGCAACACCTGCGTGGCGATGTCGTGGAACGGCAACGTCGCCATCGCGGCGGGGCAGGCTGAGGCGGCGAAGAAGCCGTTCACGCTGAGTTATCGGATTCCGAAAGAGGGTACGTTGATCTGGTTTGATGCCATGGTCATTCCCAAGGACGCGCCGCATCCACAGGCCGGGTTGGCGCTGATGGATTATCTGATGACGCCGCAGGTGATTGCGCCGATCACCGACACCATTCATTACGCCAATGCGATCACGGCGGCGGATGGGTTGGTGGATGCAGCGATTCGTAATGATCCGGGGACGTATCCGTCGGCCGACGTCAGGGCCACGTTGTACAGCAAGAATGACAATGGCAAGGCGTTCAATCGGGCGTTGATCCGGGCGTTCAGCCGGTTGAAGTCCGGGCTTTGAAAAGCTGACCCTCACCCCAGCCCTCCCGAAACGTCGGACCGCCCGGAGGGAGAGGGGGCCGACCGAGGTGTCTTGGGTTATACATCGACCTGAAAAACCGGGTCGATTATGGAGTTAAGTCTTGGCGATCATGAATTCAGAGGCGCTATTTCAGGTTGACGTAAATCTCCAATCTCCCCCAATCAGTACCCTCTCCCTCCGGGAGAGGGGGCCGACCGAGGTGTCTTGTGTCATGCCTCGACCTGAGACAACGAGTCGATTATGGATTTAAGTCTTGGCGATCATGGATTCACAGACGCTATTTCAAGTCGGCGTAAATCTCCAATATCCCCCAATCAGTTCCCTCTCCCACTGGGAGAGGGCTAGGGTGAGGGCAGCGGTTTCGGCACCCGCCACAAATACCAAGCCGCCACCGTCCGATACGGCCGCCACGCCAACCCGATCTCAACCATCTGCCTGCGCGTCGGCTGCACCTCCAACCCCCTCAACCGCCGATACCCCTCACGCACGCCAAAGTCATCCGCCGGCAAAACATCCATGCGCTCCAGGCTGTAAATTAGCAACATCTCCACCGTCCAGCGACCGACCCCGCGCAAGTTGACAAGGCGTTCGATCAACGCCTCATCGTCCATCGCCAACGCCGTGGCGTAATCCGGCACCACGCCGTCCAGCGTCGCCTGAGCGATCCCCTGAATCGTCGCAATCTTGCCCGCCGAAAATCCGCAACTACGCATTCGATCAAAATCCGTCGCAAGGATTTGCTCCGGTCGAGGAAACGACTGCTCAGGAAACAACCCCACCAAGCGCCCGACAATCGCATCCCCGGCCTTGGCATGCAGTTGCTGATAAGCAATCGCCCGCACCAGCGATTCATACGGATCACGCGCCGGATGCGGTTGATGCAGGCATGGGCCGACCGCTGCGATATGGCGTTGCCAGTCCGGATCAAGTGCGGCCAGAAACGCGCTGGCTGCCTGATAAGCGTCAGGCATGTTATTTCAGCAGGCCGTTGACTTCGCCGTAGCTGAACGCCTTGAGGTCATGGGTATCGAGCTTGCCGCTGGCGAGAAAGCTTTTCACCAGCCCACCCATGGCGCCATAGAGGAATTCGGCGATGCCGGAACCCGCGCTCAAGCGGCGCACGCCCAGCGCTTGCAGTTCTTCAGGCGAAGGCAGGCAAGCAAAGCCAAGCACGTTGACCGGCAGCGCAGTGCCCTTGCAGATGGCCTCGATTTCATAGGCCGAGGTGACGCCTGCCGCGAACAAACCATCAGCGCCGGCCGCTTGATACAGCGCCGCCCGATGCAGGGTTTCGGCGACGCGATCCTCGGCTGGCACAAGGCTTTTCAGATAGACATCGGTGCGCGCATTGATGAACAGTTGCACATCGCGTTTGCCGGCAACCTGTCGCGCCACTTCGATCTTGCGCGCGAGCAACTCGGGATCGGCAGAACCGTCTTCGATATTGATCCCCACGGCACCCGCCGCGATCACCGCATCCAGCACTTCGGCCACGCGCCCGAGGTCATCGGAATAGCCGGCCTCGACATCCACGGTTAACGGAATACGGATCACCCGGGCGATGGCTGCCACCGTCGACACCAGCCGTTCAAGGGGCAGGGCGTTGCCGTCCGGATATCCGTGGGCCCAGGCCACCGCCGCGCTGCTGGTGGCCACGGCTTTACCGCCCAGATGCTCGACCAGTCGCGCCCCGGTGGCATCGGCGACATTGGTCAGAATCAACAGGCCTTGCTGGTGCAACTGGTGAAACTGCGTAGCAAGCGCGTTCATCAAAAATCCTTCTTGTCAGTCGATTCGGTTGGTCAGAATGCCAGTTGTTGCGTGAGTTGCACGGCGGCGTTTTCCAGCCGCAGCAGAAACGCTTTGCGCGGTTGTCCACCACCATAGCCGGTCAGCGAGCCATCCGCGCCGATCACCCGATGGCAGGGCACGACAATCGATAACCGATTGTGCCCGTTGGCCAGACCGACCGCGCGACTGGCGCCGGGTTTGCCCAAACCGGCGGCGATGGCGCCGTAAGTGCTGGTGTGGCCGTAAGGGATTTGCCGTAGCGCCGACCAGACCTGCCGGGCGAACTCGCTGCCGGGCAGATGCAGAGATACGGTAAAGGTCGTCAGTTGGCCGGCGAAATACTGCGCCAGTTGCTGCTCGATTTCTTGCAAATGCGGGTTGTGCCCTGGCGCGACCGCGTAGCCGTAGCGGCTTTGCAGTTCTTCGACTTCGCGGGTCAGCGCCGGGCGATCAAGAAACTCCAGCAACACCAACCCACGCCGCTCAGCCATGGCGATCATCGGCCCCAGCGGCGTGGTCAATCGGGTGAACAGCAGCGGTTCACTCTGTTTGGCGCGGCCCGGGGTGATGCGAAAGGACTTCTGGAAGGCATCCCGAAAGCCGCTGAGCGATTCATAACCCGAATCAAACGCAGCGTGATCAATCGAGGTGCCTTGCTTGATCCCGCCCAGCGCCATGCCCAAGCGGCGCGTGCGCAGCCACGCATGGAAGGTCATGCCGAAATGCTGCTTGAACCAGCGCCGCAGCTTCAGCGGCTCGATACCTTCGGCGAGCAGTTGCGCATCGCTCCAGCGCACCTCCGGGTCGGCCTCCACGGCTTTGAGCAGGCGCTGCACCCAGTCCGGCGCAATGGCGGCGGCGTCCAGCGGTTTGCAGCGCAGGCAGGCGCGATAGCCCGCCGACATGCATTCGTCGGCATGGGCGAAGAACTCGACGTTCTCCGGTTTCGGCTTGCGTGCCGTGCAACTCGGGCGGCAGAAGATCCCGGTGGTTTTCACCGCCGTGAAGAACACGCCTTCGTAGGCAGTGTCGCGTTCAAGCATGGCGCGAACCATTTCAGCGTGGGGCGGCAGGACAGCGGTTTGTATGTTCATGGTCCGAGAGTAAAACCAGATTCTCGATGGCTCCACCGAAAAATCGACAGTGAATTTTCAAATCCCCTGAACTACCGTGTAGGAGCTGCCGCAGGCTGCGATCTTTTGACGTTGATCCTCAAAAACAAGATCAAAAGATCGCAGCCTGCGGCAGCTCCTACCGTTTGTTGAGGTGTGCCCGATGCATCCGTTTTCCATCCAACACATTGATCACATCGTCCTGCGCGTCGCCGATCTTGCGCGCAGCATCGACTTCTACGGCCAAGTGTTCGGCGCCGAAGTGGTCAAACGCAACGAACCGCTGGGCCTGATACACCTGCGCGCCGGCACTTCGATGATCGACCTCGTCGACCTGCAAGGCGAACTCGGCCGCAAGGGCGGCGGGGCGGCCGGGGCCGAGCGACGCAACGTCGATCACTTTTGCCTGCGCATTGAGCCATTTGATGAGGCTGCACTGATTGCACATCTGCAAACCTTCGGCCTCACCGCCGCAAAAGCCGAGTCACGCTTCGGCGCCGAAGGCAAAGGGCTGTCGCTGTACTGCTTCGACCCGGACGGCAATCAGGTCGAACTCAAAGGTCCGTCCGAGGCTTAAGCGCGTTTGGCCATCAACAACACCGAAGCCGCCGCCGACAGCAGGCCTGCGCAGCAACGATTGAAAATCCGCTTGCCGCGCGGCTCGGCGAACCAGCGGCGCATGTGCAGGCCCATCCACGCGTAGGCGCTGATGGCGATCCACTCCAGCAGCAGGAACAGCACGCCGAGCACAGCGAATTGCGCCGGCACCGGCCGCGCTGGGTCGACGAACTGCGGCAGAAACGCGGTGAACAGCAAGATCGCCTTCGGGTTGCCCGCCGCCACCAGAAACTCCTGCCGCGCCAAAGCAAAGAAGCCAACGGTCGCGCCCGTTACCTGCTGCTCGGCCTCCGGATTGGCTCGCCACAATTGCCACGCCAGATACAACAGATACGCCGCACCTACGATCTTGATCGCGTGGAATAGCCATTCCGAAGTCTGCAGCACCACCGATAGCCCCGCGCCTGCCAGCGCGATCATCCCGGCGAACGCCAGAATCCGCCCGATACCCGCCGTGCAGGCGCGGCGAAAGCCATAACGCGTGGCGTTGCTGACCGACAGCAGATTGTTCGGCCCGGGGGCCATGTTCAGGGCGAAACAGGCCGGGAGAAACAGGGTGAGCGTGGCGAGATCCATGACGGCACTCCAGTAACGAGAACGATATTTTTATCACAGCCCCCACACGCTCAGACCCATACAGTCACGCAGCGCTGTCGCGGTACAGCGCCCGGCGCTGTTGGGCAACGCGGTCGAACTTTTTGCAGATGCCTTCACTCTGTATCAGTCATAGGGTGATGGTTTCGTCAGAAAAAACTATCCATCCGGTCAGAAACGGCGATAGCCGTGTAAGATTTCGCCGACGCTGCACTCACCCCGTTTGGCCCCAGGCGGCCCCACCAAGAGCGATCTACATGCAAGCAAAGGCCCGTGAAGTTTATGTGCCACCGGTGCTGCAAGATCTGCGGGCCGGCACTGCCGAGCTGCACATCGCGCTGGAAAAACGCCTTCCTTTTTTCTCCGATACCCTCGATACCCAGGCTTTTGTGCGATTGATGCAGGCTTATTACGGCTTCTATATGCCGCTGGAAAACGCCTTGCTACGCAGCGATGCAATTCCTGCCGATTTTGAACTGACGCCTCGTCTCAAAGCGCCAACCTTGTGCTCTGATCTGCACGCGCTGGGCGTATCTGCCGCAGCGCTGCGAAGCCTGCCGCACTGCGAGCAGTTGCCGGTCATCGACTCAAGCGCTGCCTGCCTTGGCGTACTTTATGTGCTCGAAGGCGCGACGCTCGGCGGGCAGATTCTGCGCCGGGAGATCTCCACCCGTTTAGGCCTGGAAGCCGATAATGGCGCGGCCTTTCTCGATATCTACGGCGCCGCCACGGGCCGGCGCTGGCGGGATTTTATCGAATACCTCGGCAGTCGGCCGATGAGCGCCGCCGAGCGCGCCGCTGTCGTCGCGGCAGCACAAACCACATTCAGCTGTTTCGAGCACTGGCTCGAAAGCCGGGAGGTACTGGCATGAATCCGCAAGACAAAGAAGCCTTTGAAGAACTGCTGGCCAACTGTGCCGATGAGCCGATTCGTTTCCCCGGTGCGATCCAGCCTCACGGGCTGCTGCTGACCCTGAGCGAGCCTGAGCTGGCGATCATTCAGATCAGCGCCAACGTCGAAACCCTGCTGGCCCGGGAGCCGCAGAGCCTGATCGGCCAGCCACTCGAAAGCCTGATCGGTAATGCCGAAGCGGCAAAAGTGCGCGAAGCCTTGCTGCATCCGTCGCT
This sequence comes from Pseudomonas viridiflava, assembly GCF_900580865.1. Lineage (GTDB taxonomy): Bacteria > Pseudomonadota > Gammaproteobacteria > Pseudomonadales > Pseudomonadaceae > Aquipseudomonas. The sequence continues at coordinate 4,994 of NZ_UTBZ01000179.1, read as the reverse complement.
GTCAGACTTGCAGCCGCTGCGCTTCCGGCTCAACGGCACCGCGTTCGAGGGCTTGCTGCATCGCCATCAAGGTGTGCTGATTCTGGAGCTGGAAATCCACGTCGAAAATTTCCAGCCACGTAATGTTGCCGGCAACCAGACTCATCTGGGGCGGATGCTTCAGCGTCTGCAAGCGGCCACCACCTTGCAGGCGCTGTACGACATCAGCGTCAAGGAAATCCAGGCCATGACCGGTTACGACCGGGTGTTGATCTACCGTTTCGAAGAGGAGGGGCACGGCCAGGTCATCGCTGAAGCCTCCGACCCGTCGATGGAAGTCTTCAATGGCCTGTTCTTCCCGGCATCGGACATTCCCGAACAGGCGCGCGAGCTGTATCGCACCAACTGGCTGCGGATCATCCCCAATGCCGATTACCAACCGGTGCCGCTGCTGCCAAAGCTGCGCCCGGACACGAACACGCCGCTGGACCTGAGTTTCGCCACGCTGCGCAGCGTGTCGCCGATCCACTGCCAGTACATGAAGAACATGGGCGTGCTGTCGTCGATGAGCATTTCCCTGCTCAAGGGTGACAAGCTCTGGGGCCTGATCAGCTGCGGCAATCGTCAGCCACTGCACGTGCCGCACGAATTGCGCGCGGCGTGTCAGACCATCGGCCAGGTGCTGTCGCTGCAAATCAGCGCCATGGAAGCGCTGGAGATCAGCCGCCAGCGTGAAGAGAAAGTCGAAGCGTTGGCGTTGCTCAATCAAGCGATGATCGACTCGCCGCAAAATGTCTTCGACGGTCTGGCCAACCAGCCGCAGACGTTGATGGCGCTGACCAATGCCGGCGGTATTGCAATCATCGAAGACAAACAACTGCACCGCTACGGCAACTGCCCGGAGCCGGAAGAAATCCGCGCCTTGCACAAGTGGCTGCAGGACAGCGGCGAGGCGGTGTTTGCCAGTCATCACCTGGCCAGCGTCTACCCGCCGGCCGCGCAGTATCAGCAGGTGGCCAGCGGCGTGCTCGCCATGAGCCTGCCGAAACCGGTGGACAACGGCGTGTTCTGGTTCCGCCCCGAGGTCAAGGAAAACATCAACTGGAGCGGTGATCCGCGCAAGCCGCTGGACCTGGAAAACTCCGACGCTGGCCTGCGTTTGCGCCCGCGCACCTCGTTTGAAATCTGGAAAGTCGAGATGGCGGGGATCTCCACCAAGTGGAGCCACGGCGACTTGTTCGCCGCCAATGATCTACGGCGTTCGGCGCTGGAAAACGATCTGGCCCGACAGGTGCGCCGCGAGCAGGAAGCGGTGCGCGCCCGCGATGAATTGGTGGCGGTGGTGTCCCACGATCTGCGTAACCCGATGACGGTGATTTCGATGCTCTGCGGCATGATGCAGAAGGCGTTCAGCTCGGACGGCCCGCACACTTCGCGGCGCATTTCCACGGCGATCGACACCATGCAACAGGCTGCCGGACGCATGAACACGCTGCTGGAAGATTTGCTCGACACCTCGAAAATCGATGCCGGGCGCTACTCCATCACCCCGCAAAAACTCGACGTGGGGCAGATGTTCGAGGAAGCGCAGGCGCTGCTTGCGCCGCTGGCACTGGACAAGGACATCAGCATTTCCTTCGACGCCGATCCTGATCTGCGCATTCACGCCGACCCGGAGCGGCTGTTTCAGGTGTTGTCCAATCTGGTCGGCAACGCGATCAAATTCACTCCGCGCCTGGGCAGGGTGGGCGTGCATGCCACGTCGGTCGGCGATGAAATTGTCTTCACCGTGCGCGACAGCGGCGAGGGTATTCCCAAAGAACATCTGCCGCACGTGTTCGACCGTTACTGGACGGTGAAAGAGGGCAATCCGACCGGCACCGGCCTGGGCTTGTACATCACCCAAGGCATCGTCGAAGCCCATGGCGGGCGGATCTTCGCCGAGAGCGAACCGGGGCAGGGCAGCGAGTTCCGCTTCACCGTGCCGCGTCTGGACTGAACACAGCTTTTTATGTGGGAGCGAGCTTGCTCGCGAATGGGGTCGTCCTGGCAATGCAGTGTTGAATGACCCACCGCTTTCGCGAGCAGGCTCGCTCCCACAGGGGATTTGTGTCGTTTGATCGTTCCCACGCTCTGCGTGGGAATGCCTCAACGGACGCTCTGCGTTCGGCTCTGGAAGGGACGCGGAGCTTCCCGGGCTACATTCCCACGCAGAGCGTTGGAACGATCAGGATCACAGGGGCATTTTCTTCAATACCGGGGATTGGTGGCTCGATAACGTGAGCACCTTGTTCCTCGATTTGAAGCAGGTGTGCGATGAGTCTGATTGTTTCGATGGCGGCGTTTGCGTTGGCGGCTTCCATCACGCCGGGGCCGGTGAACATCGTGGCGTTGAGCTCCGGGGCACAGTTCGGTTTTCGCGCCAGTCAGCGGCATGTTGCCGGGGCCACGTTAGGGTTTGTGTTGCTGTTGGTGCTGATGGGGCTGGGCCTGCATGAGGTGCTGAAACTCTGGCCGTTCATGACCCGCGTGGTGCAACTGGCCGGCGTGGCGTTTCTGTTGTTCATGGCGTGGAAACTGGCCGTGGATGATGGACAGTTGAACGCCAAGGATTCCGGACGAGCGCCATCGATGCTCTATGGCGCGGTGATGCAATGGCTCAACCCGAAAGCCTGGCTGGCGTGTGTCGCGGGTATGGGCGCGTTTGTCGCCGATGGCGAAGCGCGGCTGGTGTGGCAGTTTGCGGCGGTGTATCTGGTGATCTGTTATCTATCGGTCGGCTGCTGGGCGTATGCCGGGACGTTTTTGCGTGGGTACCTGAGCAATGCGGCGGGGATGCGCTGGTTCAATCGGAGCATGGCGGGGTTGTTGGCATTGAGTGCAATCTACTTGTTGTTCACTTGACCCTGTGGGAGCGAGCCTGCTCGCGAAAGCGGTGTGTCAGTCAATGGATGTGTTGACTGTTCCACCGCATTCGCGAGCAAGCTCGCTCCCACATTGATCGGGCGTCACTGCCGCAGGTTAGTCGAACGGCTGCTGAAAGGCGCCGCCCTCAATGTGATAAACCTTCGGCTCTTCGGAAAAATATTCTTCCAGACCCAGCATGAACAGCCGATGGTCCTCACTCGCTTCAAACCCCGGCGTGTGATCCTCAAGCGATTGCCAGCGCACGACCAGATTGAACACCTCCGGCGTTTCGATTCCTGGCGCGAGCAGGTGGCCGCCGTAACCCTTTGCGCGTTTGAGCAACGGCTCGACCTCGGCAAAAGCACGCCGAAACGCTGCGGTTTGTGCTTTGTGAACGGGCAGTAAAGCGATCTCATAAATCATGGTGTTCTCCTTGCACTGGGTTCAGCGATTGACGAGTTCGGGCGACGGCGCGACGGCAATCGCGATTTTGCCTCGCACGCCGTTGTTGGGCGTCTCCAGCAAGGCATGGGCGAGGCCGATGTCGGCCAGTGGATAGACTGCGCCAACGTGTGGTCGCAACTGACCGTTCGCGATCAATGCGCTCAGCTCATCGAGCTTGCCGCGGTTCTGTCGGGTGAAAACGAAGTGGTAGCTGGCGTTCTTGCCCCAGGCCTGAATCAGGTTCTGTGGCTGGGCAAGGTCGACGATCGATACCACGCGACCAAGCTGTGCAAGGGCGTCCGGGCTGCGTGTCAGCGTATTGCCGCCGATGGTGTCGAACACCACATCGACGCCGCGCCCCTCGGTTTCGCGCAGGATCGCCTCGACGTAATCCTCCTTTTCATAGTCGATCAGCACATCGGCGGCCATGCGCCGGGCGAACTCGAAATTGCCTTCACGCACGGTAGTGAAGACCTTCGCGCCGATGGCTTTGGCCAGCTGGATTGCGACATGACCGACGCCCCCTGCGCCGCCGTGGATCAGAATGCTCTCGCCGACTCTGAGCGCCGCCCGCACGACCAGCGCTTCCCACGCCGTGCCGCCAACCAGGCTCAGGCTCGCCGCTTCAAGATGGCTCAGTGCGGGCGGCTTCTTGCCGATAATATTTTCGGCCGCGACGTGGTATTCGGCATAACTGCCTGGACCGTCGAAAATCTGCGGGGTGTACCAGACTTCGTCACCCGGCACGAACGCCGTCACCCCGGGCCCGACGGCTTCGACAACGCCGGAGACGTCATGACCGGTGATGGCTGGCAGGGGCACCAGATCGGCATAGTCGCCACGGCGCACTTGGTAATCCAGCGGATTGATGGAGGTGGCGTGCACCCGCACCAGCACTTCGCCCGCTTGTGGCACTGGCTTGGGCACTTCACAAAGTTCGAACGATTGCGCGCCGCCAAATGAAGTAAGGATCATCGCTTTCATTGCATTTCCTCGTTTCGGTAAAAAGGGATATCGGGAATTCTCGATATCATGGGGCAAAAAATTACAGCTCGCTGCCGATGATCTCGGCCAGCGCACTGATCGCGGCTTCGTTGCGTTTGTAATAAGTCCACTGCCCAATGCGCCTGACTTCGACCAGGCCGGCGCGTTGCAACGTCGCCAGGTAATCGGACACCGTCGACTGCGACAGCCCGACGCCTTCCTGAATACTGCTGACGCAAACGCCCACCGTGTGCACGTCACCTTCATCCTGCGGAGGAAAGTGTTTCTCGGGATCCTTCAGGCCTTTGAGGATTTCCAGGCGTGTGCGGTTCGAGAGGGCTTTAAAGATTTCGAGTAGTTCCATGCCGCGACGATATCGGAATTTACCGATATGTCAATATAGCCATTCATCGGAATTTGCTCTGTACCTGTAATTTCTGACAGTAGACGAAGTTTTCCTTGTTCTGCGTAATGACCCCACAGCCGAACAGGCTTTGCCTCCCGAGAGAACGCTATGGACAATAAGTCAGAAGAACAAGTCGAAATTTTGCAGCTGTCTCCGATGATCATTCCGGGATGGGAAGACCCTGTGCTTCCCCCCGGTGTTGCCCATGGTGGTATTTCCCGATCGATCTATCCGGACCCCGAAGGTTTATTGATGTTTATTGATCCGTTCACGA
>NZ_UTBZ01000177.1 GCF_900580865.1 Pseudomonas viridiflava | reverse complement strand
CGCAGGCTTTGCTTTCAGGGATCAACAGGCACATCAGAATGGCCGTGATGCCTCCGCTGGTGATGGCCGAGTCGAAGAGGTTCTGCACAAGTTTGGGCATCTGGTGGAGCAGCGCGGGCTGTGAGGCGATGCCCAGGCCTACTCCGAATGAGGTCGCAATGATCAGCATGCTGCGTCGATCCAGTGGCGACTGAGCCAGAATCCGGACGCCTGCCGCCGCGACGCTGCCGAACATCGCCAGTGTTGCGCCGCCCAGTACCGGTTTGGGAATCTGCTGAACGATGGCGCCGATGTGCGGAAACAGTCCAAGGATGAACAGCACGGCACCGATGTAC
>NZ_UTBZ01000175.1 GCF_900580865.1 Pseudomonas viridiflava | reverse complement strand
GCCACCCGCTCGCCGGGGATGCCAATGATCTTGTTGCCCTTGCCCTTGCCCAGTTGCGGCAGGTCGCTGATCTTGAACACCAGCAGACGGCCTTCAGTCGTCACCGCTGCCAGCCAGTTCTGCTCGCGGTCAGTCACCGGCCGAGGCAGGATGACTTTCGCGCCATTCGGCAGGCTCAGCAACGCCTTGCCCGCCTTATTCTTGGCCTGCAGATCCTCACCCTTCACGACGAACCCGTAACCAGCGTCGGAGGCGATCACGTACAGCGACTCATCGTCAGGCTGCAGCACGCATTCAAACGTCGCACCTGGCGGCGGC
>NZ_UTBZ01000174.1 GCF_900580865.1 Pseudomonas viridiflava | reverse complement strand
GCATGGCTCGGAACAGGCCTTATCAGTCACGCCTGTGCAATAAGTTGCGCATCAGCAGATGAGCCCAAGGGGCCGAGAACCACGACAGTTTCAGGCGTACGCGAGCAGTCGTCCGCAGGTCACGACGCCGATCCAGAGTGCGATTGAAAGCAGGGCGTGAAATCTGGCGACACAGGGTGCGGCCAGCCGTGTGTTCCAGTGCGTTACCGAGCGGTAGACGCCCACATGAAAGAGCGCGGCATTGGTACCGGCCGCTGCGATCAGGCACAGTTTGAGAA
>NZ_UTBZ01000191.1 GCF_900580865.1 Pseudomonas viridiflava | reverse complement strand
AGGCTGAGTGGAGGGATTGATCCGGGCGTGGGAGCGCAGCGACCGTTTGGCGAAGCCAAACACAGCGAGAGGAGGTGCAGCGAAGCAAACCGTAGACGCTGCGCCCGGATCGATCCCGGAGCGAAGGGACCCCGAGCCCCAGCGAGCGGGCCGCACGTAGGAGCAAGCCCTTTTGGTTACTTTTGGGGCGTTTGCCAAAAGTGACCCGCCGTAAGGGCGGAACCGTAATCAGCAACACCCGCAGCAACGGATCCACCCACAAAATTGACTAAAATCCCCGAGCCATGCTCTCCTACACAACTTGTTACGGGTGCCCTTCACAGGGTGAAACGGGAAACCGGTGAATCATGTGCTTTACTCAAGCCCATGTCAGTCCGGTGCTGCCCCCGCAACGGTAAGCGAGCGAAGCGTCAAAACCACTGTGCCAGTGCGGCATGGGAAGGTGACGCTTGCAGGTCGGCCTGACGCCAACCCCTCGTGAGCCCGGAGACCGGCCCGCAACACACAGCCGCACCTTGTGCGTCGCTGAACATAACAAACCCGCGGTGGGCGGGCGCTGTTCGAACCTCTGCGAGCCCGACCCGCAGGGGTTTTCATGCGCTCGATTCACCCGCTGACACTCCAGAGGGAAGCGCCATGTCGATCATCAGCAGCACCGGCAGTAACACGGACAAAATTTCCAGCACCACCACCCTGAGCCAACGCCTGACCGCCGCGATCTTTGCGTCGATCCTCGGCGCCAGCCTGGTCTACTTCGCCGGTTTCTCGCACATTGAAGCGGTGCACAACGCCGCCCACGATACCCGCCACAGCGCCGCGTTCCCGTGCCACTGAGACCTGCCGACATGATCAAGCGTATTGCGCAAACCGCAGGTTTCACCGGCCTGCTGGCCGCCCTGCTCCTCACCCTGCTGCAAAGCTTCTGGGTATCCCCGCTGATTCTTCAGGCAGAGACCTTCGAGAAAGCCGAACCGGTTGCAGAAGTTCACGAGCACGCCGCCGGCACCGCTGCGCACACCCACGATGCCGAAGCCTGGGAGCCGGAAGACGGCTGGCAGCGCGTGGTTTCGACCACGGGCGGCAATCTGGTCGTAGCCGTCGGTTTCGCCCTGATGCTCGCGGGTCTCTACACCCTGCGCGCGCCGACCAAAACCTCGCAAGGCCTGCTCTGGGGCCTGGCCGGTTACGCGACATTCGTCTTGGCACCGACGATGGGCCTGCCACCTGAGTTGCCGGGCACTGCCGCCGCTGATCTGGCCTCGCGACAGATCTGGTGGATCGGCACTGCCGCTTCGACCGCGGTCGGGCTGTCGTTGATCGCGTTCAGCCGTCACTGGCTGATGAAGATCCTCGGTGTCGCCATTCTCGCGGTGCCGCACGTGATCGGCGCGCCACAGCCGCAAGTGCATTCGATGCTCGCGCCCGAGGCATTGGAAGCCCAGTTCAAAATCGCTTCGCAGTTGACCAACGTAGTGTTCTGGCTGGCCCTGGGCCTGATCAGCGCCTGGTTGTTCCGCCGCAAAAGCGATGGTCAATACCACGCATGACCGATGACAGCGCAGCGCCGACCTTCGTGATCGGCCTGGGCTGCCAGCGCGGCTGTCCGGCCAGCACGCTGCGCGCGTTACTCGATCAGGCATTGCAGGCCCATCGCATCGACCTTGAAACGGTGAAGGCGTTGGCCAGCATCGACTTGAAGCGCGACGAGCCGGGTTTGCAAGAACTGGCTACACAACTGGCCCTGCCCTTGCTGTACTTCAGCAGTGAAGAATTGGCCAGTTACCAGCAACGGCTCAGCCACCATTCGCAAATCGCCTACGAACGCACCGGTTGCTACGGCGTGGCCGAAAGTGCCGCACTGGCCCTCGCCGAACAGCTGATTCAGGCGCCGGCAAAACTGCTGATTTCCCGGCAAAAATACGCTCAGGCCACGTTGGCATTGGCCGGCGCGGCGTAAAATCCCGATAATCCCCGCCATTGATCATGAGCGTTGTTCATCTGCAACGCGGTCGTGCCCTCTTTTACTCAGGATTCAACGATGACCGTCTACTTCATCGGCGCCGGACCCGGCGACCCGGAATTGATCACTGTCAAAGGTCAGCGGCTGATCCGCACTTGCCCGGTGATCATCTATGCAGGCTCGCTGGTGCCGGCGGCGGTGCTCGAAGGGCATCACGCCGAGACGGTGGTCAACAGTGCTGAATTGCACTTGGAACAGATCATCGAACTGATCAAAACCGCGCATGCCCAAGGTCAGGATGTGGCGCGGGTGCATTCCGGCGATCCGAGCCTGTATGGCGCGATCGGTGAGCAGATCCGTTATCTGCGCGAGCTGAATATCCCGTTTGAGATCATCCCGGGAGTGACGGCCACGGCAGCCTGTGCGGCGTTGCTTGGCGCGGAACTGACTCTGCCGGATGTGTCGCAAAGTGTGATTCTGACCCGCTACGCCGACAAGACCGCCATGCCGGCAGGCGAAGAGCTTGGCAGTCTGGCGCAGCATGGCGCGACCATGGCGATTCATCTTGGGGTCAATCATCTGGAGAAGATTCTGGCGGAGCTGCTGCCGCATTACGGCGCCGATTGCCCGATTGCGGTGATTCACCGGGCGACGTGGCCGGATCAGGATTGGGTGGTGGGGACGCTGGCGGATATTGCCGGGAAGGTTGAGGCCAAAGGGTTTCGGCGTACGGCGTTGATTCTGGTGGGTCGGGTGCTGGGCAGTGAGGTGTTTAGCGAGTCATCGCTGTATCGCGCCGGGCATGCGCACCTCTACAGACCATAAATTGGAACGCGGAGCGTCCCGGGCTGCATTCCCACGCAGAGCGTGGGAACGATCAAAGGCCTCTTCGCGAGCAGGCTCGCTCCCACATTTGACCGTATTTCAAATGTGGGAGCGAGCTTGCTCGCGAAGGCTTTCTTGAATTTCAGGCATAAAAAAACGGCGCTCACGGGGCGCCGTCTTTCATGTCCGCAGCGAACACCTTAGTAGTAGGCGTTTTCTTTCTGCGTGTGGTCGGTCACGTCGCGAACGCCCTTCAGCTCAGGAATGCGCTCGAGCAAGGTGCGCTCGATGCCTTCCTTCAGCGTCACGTCCGCCTGGCCGCAGCCCTGGCAACCGCCACCGAACTGCAGCACGGCGATGCCGTCTTCAACCACATCGATCAGGCTGACCTGACCGCCGTGGCTGGCCAGCCCCGGGTTGATTTCGGTTTGCAGGTAATAGTTGATGCGCTCGTTGACCGGGCTGTCGGCGTTGACCATCGGCACTTTGGCGTTTGGTGCCTTGATGGTCAGCTGGCCGCCCATGCGATCGGTGGCGTAGTCGACGACGGCGTCATCGAGAAACGCTTCGCTGAAGTGATCGATATAAGCGGTGAAGCTTTTCAGCCCCAGCGCGGTGTCTTCAGGTTTTTCTTCGCCCGGCTTGCAATAGGCAATGCAGGTTTCGGCGTACTGGGTGCCAGGCTGGGTGATGAAGACGCGGATGCCGATGCCTGGGGTGTTCTGCTTGGAGAGCAGATCGGCCAGGTAATCGTGGGCGGCGTCGGTAATGGTAATAGCGGTCATGGAAACTCCTCGCAGGCTTGGGCGCAGTTTACGCCAATCGTTGCGCCGGACAAAGTCCTAGTATTTTTGTCGGGAAAGATTCTCGTCAGGCGCGTCGTCGATTCGCGCTTTGAGCCAGCGATAGCTGCGCTTTTCCACCCATTCGTAGCTCAACCATGAGCCGACGCCGATGGCCAACGCGCACACGACAAACATCACATACGGGTTGATGCCGTAGCGCCGGGCCAGATAACCGCCCGCCGACAGCACCAGAACGTGCATCAGGTACACCGAATAGGAGCAATCGCCGAGCAGTTTGAGCACGCGACTGCGCTCGACATAACGCTCAAGCGAGATACACGCCATCACCAGTACGGCGCTCGGCACACCCCAGTTCAGCAGCCTCGGCGCCGGTGCCCAGTGATAGATCGCCAGCAACGCAGCGCCAATCGCGGTCAGCGGCAGCCAGAAACCCGGGCCAATCCAGCCCCGGCGATAGAGCATGCCGATGCCGATCCCCAGCAGAAACTCGTAGACGATGTCCGAACGGTAAAATTCGCTGATCCAGCCAAACCCTGTCCAGGTCTGACACACGGCAAACAACAGCGCCGCGACCACCAGCAAACGCACCTGCAAGCGAAACAGCAGCGCCCAGGCAAACAGCACGTAGAAGAGCATTTCGTAATTGAGCGTCCAGCCGACATTCAGCGTCGGATAGAGGCCGTAACCGCCGGGGTTTTCAGTCGGAATGAACAGCAGCGACAGCAGCAGATGGCTCCAGTCCAAGGACTGATCCGGCAACAACGGCTGGGCAAACACCACCAGCAGCGCCATCAGCAGCGTGTACAGCCAATACGCCGGGACGATGCGAAACAGCCGGTACAACAGAAAACGCGCGGGTGGCAGTGGTTTGTTTTCGGTCGAAAGGTAAATCACCAGACCGCTGATGACGAAGAAGATATCGACGCCCACCGCGCCCTTGTCGATAAACAGCTGCCCGATGGGCCCACGTGCCTTGAAATCGAAGAAAATCTGCATGAAGTGATGGCAGACCACCGTCCACGCGGCCAGCGCACGCAGGGCTTGCACTGAAATCAACATCACCTGCTCCCGATCACAACCTCAAATCCACCTCAATCCCTGTAGGAGCTGCGGCACGCTGCGATCTTTTGATCTTGATTCTGAAAGATCAAAAGATCGCAGCCTCGTTTCACTCGACAGCTCCTACAGGGGATTTGTGTGTTACCTGAAGCTGTGACAGTCGGCCTGTTTCAAATGATCAAAGATTCTCGTAGCGGTTCATGTCCAGCACGCCCTCTTCCACCGGGTCGGTTTCGTGCAGGTACTGACTCAAATCGTGGAAATAGAACCAGAATTGCGGATGACTGCGACGGATCCCCCAGCGTTCGACGATTTTCTCGAAGCGGTTGGCGTCCTTGGCATTTTCCAGCGCATCGACAAACGCCGGCACCTGATCAGCGGGAACGTTGAAGATGAAGTTCGGATAACTGCTGAGCACGCCCGGGTAAATGGTCAGCGTGTCCAGCCCGGGCTGGTAGCGCAGCGACTCACCGAGCAGGAACGCCACGTTGCTGTGCGCGCGATTGCGCAACAGGCTGTAGACCTCGCGTTTACCGCTGGCGGTTTCAACACGCAGCATGGTTGCTTCCGGCAAGTGCTCGATGACCTTCAAACCAGCCGCCGGACGCGAAGTCAGGCGACTCAACGCCTGTTCGGCATTTTGCAGTGCCGGGTCGATATTCGGCCGCGAGCAGTAAGCGCCGCCGCAACGATTGATCGGATCCGGCCGCGCATTGAGATCACCGTAACGTGCCAGCAACTGCATGGCAAAATCGTATTTCGGGTCTTTCTCATCGAGTTTCAGCGCAGTCGGTTTGTCGTCGTCAATCGCCTCGTAATCGAGCCACATCTTGAACTGGCCACCGCTCTGGTACCAATCGTCGAGGTAATCCTCGCGCGAATCGGCGGGCATCAGGCGCAGGAAGTTCTGCTCGGCGCCGTTGCGGATCAGGTCGAAATACAGACGGGTTTGCGCCTGATGGGAGACGTTGCCGAACACATCGAAGTTGACCGCCAACTGGTAATAGGTGCGCTCGAGCAAGGGATAGTCGAACAGCCACATGGTTTGCGGCACCTCGCCAATCAGGCCTTTGGTCACCGAAGCGCTGTCGAAGTGGCGGAAAATGCTCAGCAACGCGTTGTCGTTGCCGGCCCACAGGGTCGACCAGCTCGGCGCGGGGATATCGGCGTAGCTGTCACGGCGCAGGGCCTCGTATTCATTACGTTTGTCGCGATAGTTGCGCCACAAGCTGAGGACGCTACCGACATCGTCGTTCTGCCCCGGCATGGCCAGCAGCGGCGTGGCCTGGCCGCGATAGTTTGGGTCGGTGATATAGAGGTCGTGTTCCGGTGCCTGGAACAGCGCCCAGAAGTTATCGCGGATCACGTCGGTCGCAATCTGCCCACGGCACACCGGGCCACGAATAAAGGTGCGGACAAAGTATTCAGCGTTATCGAGCATGAACTGGTAACGCGCCTGCGCCGGAATCGCCTCAAACGTGGCGAACGGGTTGGCGCGGCTCTGCGGGCCGTAACCGGGCAAGGCATTGACCTGCCAGTTGCCGCTGTAGAACAGGCTTTTCACCCGCGCCATCTTCGCCGCGCTCAGCGGATAGGTGATGTGGGTTTTGTGCACGATCACCCCTTGCACCGGCCACAGGCGGTAATACACCTGCGTGCCCGGATCGTCGTTGGGACGACGGGTGGCGATCAGGTCGATCGGCTGCCCGGTGGGTGTGCGCGAACGCACCCACTGAAAGTAATGCCCCGGCTCGCCATCCTTGAAATAGATGTGTGCGAGGTACCAATGCTCGTACAACCAGCGGCCGACCAGACTCTGCCGCGCGCCGGGGGCGTTGAGCAGGTTTTCCCACTGGACGATCTGCAGCGCCTCTTTGGCGCTCGGGGCCAGGCCTTGTTCATCAATCGGCGCACCCGAGGCCAGCCAGCGTTGCAGCGTCTGATACTGCTGATCGGTCAGCCCGGTCACCGCCAGCGGCATGCCCTCTTTCGGATGGGCACCGGCATAGCCTTCAAACTCGGCGGGCAGCGCGCACATGTTCTCGCGATTCAGGCCCAGTACGATGTCTTGCGGAAGTTTGGCGTTCGGTGTCAGCGGCGTCTTGTGCCCCAGTTCGAGCATCCGCGCCATCAGCGCCGCCTGACTGCCCTGCGCGTCGAGCACCGAATAGAAGTCTTTCTGCTGCCAGGCGCGTTTGCCGAAGGCGTCGTAAAACAGTCGGGTGGTCGGTGCCGCTTGTGTGCGTTCGCCATCGTAGACCGGCATCTTGCTCGCGCCACGGGCCGCGCCCTCGCCACTGCCCAGGTTCAACTGGCAAGCGGAGTCGTAGCACGCATGGCAGGCTACGCACTTCTCGGTGAAGATTGGCTGGATGTCGCGGACGTAAGAAATCGAAGGAGAAATGGCCGGTGCAGTCGCTGGCTCTTGCGCCACGGCGCCCCAGCTGAGAAACAGCAACACAAAACCAATGACGCGGTAAGACATGCTGCTGATCCCGATTGTTAAAAAACGCCGCGATTCTACAGTATGACGCTCGTACCAACATGAGCGATATTCATGCAAAAGCCCAACATGCTCTAAAAGCGCACAGGTTTGCTATGATCCCGCTCCTTCGTAATGGTCTTTCCGAGTAGTCCAAATGTCCGATCGCAGCGTCCGCCTTCAAGCTCTCAAGCAAGCTCTCAAAGAGCGCATCCTGATACTCGACGGCGGCATGGGCACGATGATCCAGAGCTACAAGCTCGAAGAGCAGGATTATCGCGGCAAGCGCTTCGCGGACTGGCCGAGTGACGTCAAGGGCAACAACGACCTGTTGGTGATCACCCGTCCCGACGTGATCGGCGGTATCGAGAAAGCCTATCTGGATGCCGGCGCCGACATCCTCGAAACCAACACCTTCAACGCCACGCGCATTTCCATGGCCGACTACGGCATGGAAGAACTGGCCTACGAGCTAAACGTAGAAGGCGCACGTCTGGCGCGCAAGGTTGCCGACGCCAAGACCGCCGAGAACCCGGACAAGCCGCGCTTCGTTGCCGGCGTGCTCGGTCCTACGAGTCGCACCTGCTCGCTGTCGCCGGACGTCAACAACCCGGGCTACCGCAACGTCACCTTTGATGAGCTGGTGGAAAACTACACCGAAGCCACCAAAGGCCTGATCGAGGGCGGCGCCGACCTGATCCTGATCGAAACGATTTTCGACACCCTCAACGCCAAAGCGGCGATCTTCGCCGTGCAAGGCGTGTTCGAAGAGCTGCACATCGAACTGCCGATCATGATTTCCGGGACCATCACCGACGCCTCCGGCCGTACCCTCTCGGGGCAGACCACCGAAGCGTTCTGGAACTCGGTGGCGCACGCCAAGCCGATTTCGGTCGGCCTCAACTGCGCGCTCGGCGCCAGTGAATTGCGCCCGTACCTTGAAGAGCTGTCGAACAAGGCCAGCACCCACGTTTCCGCGCACCCGAACGCCGGCCTGCCGAACGAATTCGGCGAATACGACGAACTGCCGTCGGAAACCGCCAAGGTCATCGAAGAGTTCGCTCAAAGCGGCTTCCTCAACATCGTCGGCGGCTGCTGCGGCACCACACCGGGGCACATCGAAGCTATCGCCAAAGCCGTCGCCGGTTACGCGCCGCGGCAGATTCCGGACATTCCCAAGGCTTGCCGCCTCTCGGGTCTGGAACCGTTCACCATCGATCGCAGTTCGTTGTTCGTCAACGTCGGCGAACGTACCAACATCACCGGTTCCGCCAAGTTCGCCCGTCTGATCCGTGAAGACAACTACACCGAAGCGCTGGAAGTCGCCTTGCAACAGGTCGAGGCCGGCGCGCAGGTGATCGACATCAACATGGACGAAGGCATGCTCGATTCGAAGAAGGCCATGGTGACCTTCCTCAATCTGATCGCCGGTGAACCGGACATCTCGCGCGTGCCGATCATGATCGACTCGTCGAAATGGGAAGTGATCGAAGCCGGCCTCAAGTGCATTCAGGGCAAGGGCATCGTCAATTCGATCAGCATGAAAGAAGGCGTCGAGCAGTTCATCCATCACGCCAGACTGTGCAAGCGCTACGGTGCTGCGGTGGTGGTGATGGCGTTCGACGAAGCCGGCCAGGCCGACACCGAAGCGCGCAAGAAAGAAATCTGCAAACGCTCCTACGACATTCTGGTCAACGAAGTCGGTTTCCCGCCGGAAGACATCATCTTCGACCCGAACATCTTCGCCGTCGCCACCGGCATCGAAGAACACAACAACTACGCAGTGGACTTCATCAACGCCTGCGCCTACATCCGCGACGAACTGCCGTATGCGCTGACGTCGGGCGGCGTGTCCAACGTGTCGTTCTCGTTCCGCGGCAACAACCCGGTGCGTGAGGCGATCCACTCGGTGTTCCTGCTGTACGCGATCCGCGCGGGCCTGACCATGGGCATCGTCAACGCCGGTCAGCTGGAGATCTACGACCAGATCCCGCAAGAGCTGCGCGATGCCGTTGAAGACGTGATCCTCAACCGCACGCCGGAAGGCACCGACGCCCTCCTCGCCATCGCCGACAAGTACAAGGGCGATGGCAGCGTCAAGGAAGCCGAGACCGAAGAGTGGCGCAACTGGGACGTCAACAAGCGTCTGGAACATGCGCTGGTCAAAGGCATCACCACGCACATTGTTGAAGACACCGAAGAATCGCGTCAGTCGTTCGCCCGCCCGATCGAAGTGATCGAAGGCCCGCTGATGTCCGGTATGAACATCGTTGGCGACCTGTTCGGCGCCGGAAAAATGTTCCTGCCGCAGGTGGTGAAATCCGCCCGGGTGATGAAGCAGGCCGTGGCGCACTTGATCCCGTTCATCGAACTGGAAAAAGGCGACAAGCCGGAAGCCAAGGGCAAGATCCTCATGGCGACCGTGAAAGGCGACGTGCATGACATCGGCAAGAACATTGTCGGCGTGGTGCTCGGTTGCAACGGCTATGACATCGTCGACCTCGGCGTGATGGTGCCGGCCGAGAAGATTCTGCAGGTCGCCAAAGAGCAGAAGTGCGACATCATCGGTTTGTCCGGTTTGATCACCCCGTCGCTGGATGAAATGGTCCACGTCGCTCGCGAGATGCAGCGTCAGGACTTCCACCTGCCGCTGATGATCGGTGGCGCGACCACTTCCAAAGCACACACAGCGGTGAAGATCGAGCCGAAGTACAGCAACGATGCCGTGGTCTACGTGACCGATGCCTCCCGCGCGGTCGGCGTGGCAACGCAGTTGCTGTCGAAAGAATTGAAGGCCGGTTTTGTTGAAAGAACCCGTGCCGAATACGTTGAAGTGCGCGAACGTACCGCCAACCGCAGCGCCCGCACCGAGCGCCTGAGCTACGCCGCAGCCATCGCCAAGAAACCACAGTTCGACTGGGCGACTTATGAGCCAGTCAAACCGACCTTCACCGGCAGCAAGGTGCTGGACAATATCGATCTCAAGGTTCTGGCCGAATACATCGACTGGACGCCGTTCTTTATCTCCTGGGACCTGGCCGGCAAATTCCCGCGCATCCTCGAAGACGAAGTGGTCGGTGAAGCCGCCACCGCGCTGTATAAGGACGCGCAAGAGATGCTCGCCAAGCTGATCGACGAGAAGCTGATCAGCGCCCGTGCGGTGTTTGGCTTCTGGCCAGCCAATCAGGTGCATGACGACGACATCGAGCTGTACGGCGATGACGGCCAGCCATTGGCCAAACTGCATCACCTACGTCAGCAGATCATCAAGACCGACGGCAAACCGAACTTCTCGCTGGCCGACTTCGTAGCACCGAAGGACAGCGAAGTGACCGATTACGTCGGCGGTTTCATCACCACCGCCGGGATCGGCGCCGAAGAAGTGGCCAAGGCCTATCAGGACGCTGGCGACGACTACAACTCGATCATGGTCAAAGCCCTCGCCGACCGTTTGGCCGAAGCCTGCGCCGAATGGCTGCACCAGCAGGTGCGGAAAGAGCACTGGGGTTATGCCAAGGACGAAACCCTCGACAACGACGCGCTGATCAAAGAGCAGTACAGCGGCATCCGCCCTGCTCCGGGTTACCCGGCGTGCCCGGATCACACAGAGAAGGCGGCGCTGTTCGCCCTGCTCGATCCGGAAGCTGAAGAAATGCGCGCCGGTCGCAGCGGTGTGTTCCTCACCGAGCACTACGCGATGTTCCCGGCGGCTGCAGTCAGCGGCTGGTACTTCGCCCATCCGCAGGCGCAGTACTTTGCCGTGGGCAAGATCGACAAGGATCAGGTCGCCAGCTACACCTCGCGCAAAGGCCAGGAGTTGAGCGTGACCGAGCGCTGGCTGGCGCCGAACCTGGGCTACGACAACTAATCCAACCCTAAAGCAATATCCCCTGTGGGAGCGAGCCTGCTCGCGAAAGCGGTCTATCAGCCAGCACTCATGTTGAAGCTGATGGCCTCTTCGCGAGCAGGTCGAATCGTCGCACCGTCGCTCCCACATTTGCTTTTGCGGTGTTCTGCAGAGGGTTGGCTATGCTTGTCTGACACACACGGCAGACGAGGGATTTATGGACGATCCAGTCGACAACAAACCGCCGACCTTCTGGCAGATGCTGCACAGCGTGATGGCGGCGGCGTTCGGGGTGCAGAGCGGCAAGAACCGGGCAAGGGACTTCACCCATGGCAAGCCCAGCCATTTCGTGCTGCTGGGGATTCTGTTTACGGCAGTGTTTGCGTTGACGCTGTTTGCCATCGTCAAACTGGTGCTGCATTTCGCCGGGGTCTGACGTTGGTCAGCGCATCAGGGTTTGCAGGGTGAACGGGTAGCGATACGACGCCGGCTGCCCCTTGGCTGAAAGCTTGCGGAAATTCACGCCGTAGTTCGGCGACTTGCCCATGGCCAGCATTTGTCGGGCGTGCGGTTTGTCGATCAATTGCAACAAGGGAATCTGCCGGTCACGTCCGCCGTAGCGATCCAGCTCGACGCCTTGCTCGACGTCATGCAACTCGACCAGCGCCCAGCCACCCAAGGTGAAATGTCCGCCGACCAGTGCGCTCAGGCGCCCGTCAACCAATGCCTGCAAGGCCGCCGGCGATGTGTTGACCGCACTGAACAAGGCATCCTTGCCGGGGACTTTGCCCGTCTCGGCGTAGGCGCGCATTGCGCCGAAAGCCATTTCATCATTGGCCGACCACACCAGCGATACCTTCGGGTAACGGGCGAACAGTTGTTTGGCCTGTTCATAGGCGCGCTCTTGCGTCCAGCCGCTGTAGACCAATTGCCGCAGGCGTATCTGTGGGTGTTCGGCCAGCGCTCGTTGCATGCCGTGCTCGCGTAATTGCGCCGAGGGCGTGACCTTCAGTCCGGAGAACGCCAACACTTCAATCGGCTCAGCGCCCGCCGCCAACGGATGCAGGCGGATCAGTTCCTTCATCATCAGGTAACCGCCCTCCTCGTCATTCGGCACCAGGCTGCCGATGCGGTCGTCACGCTCGCCGACCAAGGCCTGCTGGTCAGCGGTCAGTGCGGCGTTGACCATAAACAGCTTCACGCCGCTGTTCTGCGCCAGACGCAGGATTTGCGGTGCGACGTATTGTTCGTTGACGAAAATCAGATACTCGGGACGATTGGGTCCCTGCAATGCGAGGCGCGCCTGAGCCAGGGTCAATTCGGGCTGGCGCTGGGAATAGAGGATCTGCAGGTCGATACCCAGATCCTGCGCGGCCGCCTGCATGAATTGCGAATAGCTGACCCAGAAGGCTTCCTGCGTCGAACCCGGGTTCAGAAACAGCACAGACTCCGCCCGCGCGCTGCTCTGAAATAGCGCGCCGAACAACAGAAGACTGATGTGCAAAAGCTTGAACATGAAGCATCCGGGCCCAAGGAAAAATGGCCGCGCATTATAGCCCTCGTTCCACCGGCTATTGACGCCTGATCCCGTTTTTTGTCCGACAATCTGTCGGAGGCGGGCCCGGAGGGGTCGTTTACTGATGGCTGACCCAGAATACCGCTGTCCCCACTACGAGAATGATCAGGAACAGAATGGCCCACGCATCGACACTGCTGTCGCTTTTTCTTGCCTTGGTCGGATTGCTCATTGCATCGCCTCTTGTCGGTTTTATCGGTGATTGCAGAAAGACTCGACCACAGTTAAGACGATGATTGTCCGCACGACAAATGTGGGTTAGTTGACAGCCATTCTCGTTAGGCGATTTGGTTCTTTACATATACTCAAACATCACTTTTGCGCATAACTGCAAACGGGTATATTGCCCCGGCTCCGTTAGGGAGTGCGCGGCCGTGCGCGCAGAATTGCAGAGGCACAATCGGACTCCAGCAAGCGAAAACGCAGTGCTACTCCGAATGGCCCAAGCCTGAGAACAGGACTTATATGTACGTATACGACGAGTACGATCAGCGGATCATCGAGGACCGCGTCAAGCAGTTCCGTGATCAGACCCGACGCTATCTGGCAGGTGAGCTGAGCGAAGAAGAATTCCGCCCCCTGCGCCTGCAAAATGGCCTGTACATCCAGCGTTTTGCGCCGATGTTGCGTGTGGCGGTGCCTTACGGCCAGCTGACTTCGCGTCAGACGCGCATGATGGCCAAGATTGCCCGCGACTACGACAAGGGCTACGCCCACATCAGTACGCGGCAGAACGTGCAGTTCAACTGGCCGGCGGTGGAAGACATCCCGGACATCCTCGCTGAACTGGCCACCGTGCAGATGCACGCGATCCAGACCAGCGGCAACTGCCTGCGCAACGTCACCACCGACCAGTTCGCCGGCGTCGCTGCCGATGAAGTGATCGACCCGCGCCCATGGTGCGAAATCGTCCGTCAGTGGACCACGTTCCACCCGGAATTCGCCTACCTGCCGCGTAAATTCAAAATCGCCGTCAACGGTTCGACCGCTGACCGTGCCGCCATTGAAGTCCATGACATCGGCCTTGAGCCGGTGCACAACGCCGCTGGCGAACTGGGTTTCCGTGTCTTGGTCGGCGGTGGCCTCGGTCGTACGCCGGTGGTTGGTGCGTTCATCAACGAATTCCTGCCGTGGCAGGACCTGTTGAGCTACCTCGACGCCATCCTGCGGGTGTACAACCGCTACGGTCGTCGCGACAACAAATACAAGGCGCGGATCAAGATCCTCGTCAAAGCCCTCACGCCTGAAGTGTTCGCACAGAAAGTCGATGCGGAAATGGAACACCTGCGCGGTGGCCAGACCACGCTGACCGACGCCGAACTGCAACGTGTGGCCAAACACTTCGTCGATCCGGACTACAAGGCGCTGGACAACCAGACCGCGCAATTGGCCGATCTCGACAAAGAGCATCCAGGCTTCGCCCGCTGGCGTACCCGCAACACCCTGGCGCACAAGAAGCCGGGTTATGTCGCCGTGACCCTGTCGCTGAAACCGACCGGCGTTGCCCCGGGCGACATCACCGACAAGCAGCTTGATGCCGTCGCCGATCTGGCCGACCGCTACAGCTTCGGTCAACTGCGCACCTCGCACGAACAGAACATCATTCTGGCCGACGTCGAGCAAAGCCAGCTGTTCACCCTCTGGGGCGAACTGCGTGAAGGCGGTTTCGCTACGCCGAACATCGGCCTGCTGACCGACATCATCTGCTGCCCTGGCGGTGATTTCTGCTCGCTGGCGAACGCCAAGTCGATCCCGATTGCCGAATCGATCCAGCGTCGCTTCGACGACCTCGACTACCTGTTCGACATCGGTGAGCTGGACCTGAACATCTCCGGTTGCATGAACGCCTGTGGTCACCACCACGTCGGCCACATCGGCATCCTCGGCGTAGACAAAAAAGGTGAAGAGTTCTACCAGGTCTCCCTCGGCGGCAGTGCCAGCCGTGATGCGAGCCTCGGCAAGATCCTCGGCCCATCCTTCGCTCAGGAAGCCATGCCGGACGTGATCTCGAAGCTGATCGACGTGTACGTTGAACAACGTACCGAAGACGAGCGCTTCATCGACACCTACCAGCGTATTGGCATCGACCTCTTCAAGGAACGCGTCTATGCAGCGAATCATTAAGAACAACGAGGTCGTCGACGAAACCTGGCACTTGCTGCCCAAGGATTTCAACATCGACGAGATCAGCAACTGCGACGATCTGATCGTGCCGCTGCAACTGTGGCGCGAACACAGCCGCATGCTCAAGGCTCGCGACGGCGGTCTGGGTGTGTGGCTGGACGCTGACGAAGAAGCTGAAGAAATCGGTGAAGACGTCGCCGAGTTTCAGGTGATTGCCTTGAACTTCCCGGCGTTCACCGACGGCCGCAACTACTCCAACGCCCGTCTGCTGCGTGACCGTTACGGTTTCAAAGGTGAACTGCGGGCGATTGGTGATGTGCTGCGCGATCAGTTGTTCTACATGCACCGCTGTGGTTTCGACGCCTTTGCCGTGCGTGCGGACAAAGACCCGTACGAAGCCCTGGAAGGTCTCAAGGACTTTTCGGTGACCTACCAGGCTGCCACCGACGAACCGCTGCCGCTGTTCCGTCGCCGCTGACCGCGAACCCCGAGCCCGCTCCCGCGGACTCGGGGTTTTCTGCTTAACCCTTGGATTAACCAAATCTGCCCGGCACCGTCGTCGTTGGCAAGGTCAAACCCGGGTGCCGACTCAATGCCTGCGTTGTCAGTCGCCTGCGCACCTGCGCCCCTTCGTTCCTGAAATTATCCAGAATGGTCTTCATCTGTTGCGAAGCCGTCTGGCGAGACAGCCCGACTTGCCTCTCCAGTTGCGCCAGTGATCGCTCACTGCGCTGTAGATTGTCTTCAAAAGCAGCGCGCTGGGTCGTCAACAAATACTCCGACCAGAATTCCTCCTGACTGATCGACTCCAACAGCTGTGAACCCTGCTCGGCCCGGATCACCTCCAGGCAGACCTGATCGATTTGCCCGGCGGCCACTTCAACGCTCAGCGTTGCATTCAGTTGCCGGGGTTGTCCGGGCAGTTGCAGTCGCTCGGCCAATCGCACCCTGTACAGCAAACTGATATCCATTGCTTGCAGCGCGGTGAATGGACCTGATTGCGCACGCTGCGCAACCTCCATCAACGCGTGTCGTTGCACCTCATGCAATCGAAACAGGCCGCGCAACAGACCGATCAGCTCCCCTTCCAGCGTTTGTGTAGCGGTGCGCGACGCCGCGGCTGCGCGATGGCATAAAAATCTGACCTCAAGCTCACTGAACAGCGCGGCAACATTCACCGCGCTGGGCTGACCGGCCCTGGCCATTCGAAACAGCGTGCGACGCAGTCTGGCGTCTGCGCACATCGCCTCAAGCACGTTCCACACGCGTTGGGCCAGTTGATCGCGGGTACGTGTGAAATCGGCGGTTGCGCGTAGCTGCTCAAGCATTTCGAAAAAATCACCGGACTGCGAATCCGCCAATAAAGACGTCAGCACTTCCTGCGCGCGAGCAACCGACACCTGCGCCAAGCCCTTTACCCACCCGGCACCTTCCTTGTCGGCAGCCTGCCACGCCGTGCCCGGGTAATCGCTGGTCATTACGCCCAGACCAACCCCCTGGGTCTTTTGGTACTGCGCAATGGCCTCGAGGCTTGCGGCTGACAGCGGGTTGCCGTCAATGTTGATGCCACGGATCAGCGCGGTCCGGTATTTGAAGACCGCTGCGGGTACTTCGGCGATGTTGTTATTGCGCAGATCCAGCGCCTGCAGATGAGTCAGCGCATCGATGTCCGAGGGCCATTCGGCAATCCCGCAAGCTCGCAACTCAAGACGACGCAGTCGGCGCTGCACGGCGATCCGCGGTACGCGGCCCAGCGACGGATTCAAACTCAGATCCAGCGAGACAAGGGCATCGTTGTTGCCGAACGCGGGATCCGAGCGCTCAGTGAATTCGATGCGGTTTGCACTCAGACCCAGATGACGCAGAGCGGACATGTCTTCGATGGCCTGAGGAATGCGCGTCAGCCCGTTGCCCGACAATTCCAGTGTGCGCAGCCGGGGAAAATTGCGCAGAAAGGTGTTCAACCCGGCACTGGCGCCCACGCCCCTCATTTGCAGCACAGCGACGTGACTGAAATCGGCAACGATCACCGGCAGTTCACCCAGAGGCACCGGGGCCAGCGTCAGACTGTGCACGCTGTCACCCGATTCATGAGTCATGCGGGTTTCCCGGCGCCAGGCGCGCTGGATGGCTTGCGATGCACGGGATTTGCTGTGTGACGGTACCCTCTCGCGTGCTCCGTCATCGGTGTGATACCAGGTATCGCGGTGGATCCAGCGTTCCAGCACTTCTACCATTGTTTGATACTCAACCCTCATCTGCTCGAGTGTTCTGACCGCCAGGACATCGTCCGCCTCCAGTGATGCCACAAACAGCTTGATCTGCTCGGTGGAATGGGAAGGGTACAATTCGGCCGCACGTTGCATGATTGCCGCTGATCTGGACGGCAAAGGGCTGGTATCCGGCGCCAAGAGTCCCATCGAGTGCTCGACCTGGCGATCCGCCAGCCCCATCGGCGAGCGGTAATCTGCGTGCAACGTTTTGCCACTCAGCAGGGTGGAAAAAGCTTCGCGACGCTGCAATGCCAACGCGGTGATTTTCTGCCGAAGAGCACTGCCGTCGGTGTCTGTGGCAATGCCAAGTGCCTTGCGGGCATGCACCGGCAGGCTTTCCCATAACGTCTGAAAAAAATCTGCCCGAGTGCGGGCTGTCTGCGTCGACACGACGGCTCCCTGCGTA
This sequence comes from Pseudomonas viridiflava, assembly GCF_900580865.1. GTDB lineage: Bacteria > Pseudomonadota > Gammaproteobacteria > Pseudomonadales > Pseudomonadaceae > Aquipseudomonas. Next base: position 94,374 of record NZ_UTBZ01000191.1, on the reverse strand, counting down.
TCGAGGCCCCGATAACGATCCGCATGCACCTCAATCACGACCTTGTGGGAGGCATTGGTCCGACCCACTCGATGGTTGTCGGTGGCCGATGCTCCCTCCTCCATTATTTCGACCGAGACATCGCTGGGCCACCCGGGCAAGTGCACCAAGGTATCGAGCAGCAACCTGTCAGCGTCGCCGCCGCTGACTGCATCCAGATACAGCCCCTCATACGCTCGGTTCAAACGCTGGATCGTTTGATAGCGTCGAGCCTCCTCGGCGAGTCGCAGCGGTATCCGCGCGGCGTCGAGTTGCGCCCATTCATTGACGTCGGCATGCCGTACCAGCTCATCGGCGATACTGGCTGACAGGGGCGAAAAAACTTTGCAAATAGCTTCCCCACGATCGTTTGCGCAGACGCCAGTGCGTCGATACAGCCGACTCATCAGCGCCGTGCGTTGGCGCGGCGCGAGCCCGCCTGTATAACCGATCAGCAAAGCAATCTGATCAGATGTTTTCGCCGCTGTCGAACCCAGTAGATGCGACTTCTCATCCACCTTGAGTGCCGCCAGCAGTGCCGCGTGAAACTGCCCCTGGCGCAGCGCGTCCTTGCTGATTTCCAGGCGGCGAGACGCGCCCTCAACGCCATAACGCGCCACATCTCCTGGTCCAGCGTTCTTCACGATCACCGCCAGATCCGCGGGCCAGCGCGACGCCGTGGTCAGCAGGTACAACTGCAGATCAGCATCGGCTGATGAAGCCAACGATGGCGCGGCGATTTGTTGCAGAAACTGCGAAACCTGCGCATCAGCACGAAAGCGTCTGACGGTATCGCTCAGTATTGCCATCGTCTCGCCACGCTGTACGAACGAATGGCGCAGTTGTGTCGCGTCGATGCCGGTGCAGGCGATGACCTCCAAGGCACGGGCATCGGGCAGTCCGGCTTCCCGGTAGCCGAGGCGGCGCAGCAGTTTGAGTGGGCTCCAGCCCTGCGCCAGTTCCGAGTCGTGTCGCCAAGCCCCTGCGCCATTGGTTTCCAGCAACGGGTTGTATCGCGTCGAGGACGGCGGGCCACACACCTCCCACAGCCCGGTACCGCTGACTGGACGTACCGCATAGGCATCCGTCCCCAGCGGCAGATAACGCTCACCACCCTGCCAGACCAATCCTTGGCTGTCCGTGGAAAGCCCATCGAGAGCGGGTTCCCACTGGCGATAGGCGCCCATGTCCGGACGCCACAACCGATGGGCGTTGCCCGCGATAGGCATGCGTCGCAAACCCTGCACGAAATCAGAAGAGCGGACGGTTTTGTAAGCCTTGCCTGCAGTCACTCCGCCCGCCGCGAATGCCGTCATGAGGATCAGGTTTTCCAAGGTGTCGAACAGGCAATCCGTCGCGTGCTCCTGATCACCGTGGGCCCAACTCTCCACGCCTTCATAGATTTCGCTGAGCAAATGCAGACCGGCCACTGCAAACATCATTTCGCCAAGAACGGGGACAAACGAGGCAAAGAACGCCAGCGTGTTCAAACCGATGGATTTATAGCTTTCCAGTCTTGTCAGGCGGGTCTTTTCATCTTCATCGCCAGTCGGCACCACCAGTAATCGCGACTCCGCGCGGACTTTTTTCGAGCGGTGCTGAAACAGCGCCACAAAGAGGTCGTGCCTGGCATCGCCTTCAGGCGTTACGGTTGTCACCGGCAGGTAGAACGTCGCAAATGGAAACTGCGTTGCACTGGCATTCAACAGCCGCACATTCAGACCGGTGATGAATGTCGAGCGCTGCCCGAGGAGGATGAAACGCATAAAAAAGCTGCGCCATTTGACGTCTCGCAAGCGCACGCTCAACTGCCGCTCGAACATCGAGAACGATGTGTATTCCTTCAGCGGGTGATCCGGATCGCCGGGTATGTAAACCACACAGCGCTGGTCATCGTCGGCAATTACGCCGACCGGCCCGATCAACATCGGGCCCCGCAAGGTCACGCCGAGCATTTCAAGATTGTGATAACCCAGCGTGTTGTTGCCCAGGCTGATGCTGGACGCCGAGTCCTTGACCGATTCGAGCATTGCGTAAACATCCGCACTGATATGTCCGCGCATCAGTGCGATATGCCGGTCGACGTCGAATTGATCCTTTGAACATGTCACGGAAACCGATTGCAAACTGCCCGTTTGGCTATCATTGCCAAACAAGGCTTCTACATGTTTCTGGTATTGCGCTCCCAGATCGAGATCACGACATAGCTTGGCGAACTCATGGGGTTTCAGTGGCAGGATCCGACTGCGTTTTCCTGTTACGCGCTCCGGAATATAAAGAAACGAAGTTTCGCTATAGTTGCCAGACTTTGTTTCTGCCAGTTCGAAATTCTCGCAGGCGGCAGCCAGCAGATCACGCTGGATTGGCAGCACCAGCTTTTTGCGCAACCCCAACAGGCTGGACGTCGAGCGCACATGCTGGAAGATCGCACCCGCGACTTCGAAAGGTTCACCCAGCTTCTGCGTCATTGCTTTAGCCAACAGCGGCGTACAGAAAGTTTGCGGAGAAATCAAGGTCTTGGCCTGCTCCCGCGCGATGTGCCGGGACAGGTAGCTGGCTTTAAGGCTTGCATAGAGTGCGCCGCGCAGGACAGTCGACGATTCAAGCAACCAGGAAGGGATTTGCTCCTTGAACAACTCATAAAAGACGCCTTGTTGAGCTGGCGTCATTTCAGGAGCCTTCAGCGTTTCACTTTTAACATCCATGTTTAACAACCTTAATCTGACTTGAGCACTCAGAATAAAGTTGAAACAAAAGCGGATACAGCGCGATTAGTTGATGAACTCAAGCAAAAGCCATCAACAATCAGGAAGTTTAAAATATATATATAACGCACAGATTGCCGAGGAACCTCAGGCACGCTCGCATGACGGCTGTCATGCGAGCGTCGGAGTAATTACCAGAAGCGCTGCTGGGTCAGGCGACTCCACCAGCTCAGCAATACCCGGTCAACCGAACCGCTGGCGGCCATGCCAATCCGCTCCTGCAAGCTTTTGCGCTCGGCGTAGTGCAGGTGATAGACCTCGGCCTTTTTCGCCCGGTCTGCGAGGTATTCATCGCTGGTCTTGAGCTCATCCACCAACTGTTTATCCAGCGCCGCGACGCCGAGCCAGACTTCACCGGTGGCGACATCATCAATTGCCAGCTGCGGGCGATAGCGGGCCACAAAGTTCTTGAACAGTTGATGGGTGATGTCCAGGTCTTCCTGAAACTTCTCGCGGCCCTTCTCGGTGTTTTCGCCAAACACGGTCAGGGTGCGTTTGTACTCGCCGGCGGTGAGGACTTCAAAGTCGATATCGTGCTTCTTCAGCAAACGGTTGACGTTGGGCAACTGTGCAACCACGCCGATCGAACCGAGGATCGCGAACGGCGCGCTGATGATCTTCTCGCCAATGCACGCCATCATGTAGCCGCCGCTGGCCGCGACCTTGTCGATGCACACGGTCAACGGCACGCCGGCCTCGCGGATACGCGCCAGTTGCGACGACGCCAGGCCGTAGCTGTGGACCATACCGCCACCGCTTTCCAGGCGCAGGACCACTTCGTCTTTGGCTGTAGCGAGGGTCAGCAGTGCGGTGATTTCATGGCGCAGGCTTTCGGTGGCGGAAGCCTTGATGTCGCCGTCGAAATCCAGCACGAACACACGGGATTTGGCGTCAGGTTGCTTCTTCTGCTTTTTCGCGCTTTTCTCAGATTTGGCTTCGCCCTTGCGCAAAGCCTTGAGCTGATCCTTGTCGAGCAAAGTCTGCTCCAGGCGCTCACGCAGGCCCTTGTAGAAATCATTGAGTTTGCTGACCTGCAACTGACCGGCCGATTTGCGCCGGCCCTTGCTGCGCAATGCAGCAAAACTGGCGAGCACCACCAGAATGGCGACTACCAGGGTGACGGTCTTGGCCAGGAAGCTGGCATATTCGGTGAAAAACTCCACAGAGACTCCTTAAACGATGCGCGGATGTGAGGCACACGCGAGATGGCTCCAGCATACCCATGCGCCGGCTTGTCGGCCAGCCGTGAAACCTCTGGCAACACCCCTGTAACGGGCATTTCAAACAAGCGTATGTTTTTTCATTGACAGCTACCCGTCATCCTCATAACCTCGCCACAACCTTCAACGTACCGGGATGACGCGGACGTGGGCAGCATCTACTTGATTCGACATGGCCAGGCCTCCTTTGGTGCAGACGACTATGACGTCCTGTCGCCGACCGGTGTACGCCAGGCAGAAATCCTCGGTCAGCACCTTGCTGAACTGGGTATCCGCTTCGATCGCTGCCTCGCCGGTGACCTGCGTCGTCAGCAGCATACGGCCACCAGCGCGCTGGCCCAATTCGCCGCCAGAGAGCTGCCGGTGCCGACCCTGGAAACCGATTCCGCCTTCAACGAGTTCGATGCCGACGCGGTCATCCGTGCCCTGCTCCCGGACATGCTGGCAGACGAGCCGGAAGCCCTCGACATCCTGCGCAACGCCGCACAGAACCGTGGCGAATTCCAACGTATTTTCGCCCTGATCATCGAACGCTGGCTGGCCGGCACATACGACACGCCGGGGCTGGAAAGCTGGCTGGGTTTCGTCGAACGCGTCCAGGCCGGGCTGCACCGGATTCTCGAACAGGCCGGCGACAAACAGAAAATCGCTGTGTTCACCTCCGGCGGCACCATCACCGCCCTGCTTCACCTCATTACGCAAATGCCTGCGAAACAGGCCTTTGAATTGAACTGGCAAATCGTCAACACCTCGCTCAACCAGCTGAAGTTCCGCGGTCGCGAGGTGGCTTTGGCCTCCTTCAACAGTCATGCACATCTGCAGCTGTTGAAGGCTCCGGAACTCATCACTTTCCGCTGAGTCCGGTTAGCTGTGAACCTTGCTGTAATCAACCAGCTCCTATTACCAAGAAAGGATCGAACCATGACCTCCGTAGCCGATGCCGTAAAAGCAATGCAAGCCAAGTTCAACCCAGCCGCTGCTGCCGGTCTGGATCTGGTCTTCGGTTTCAACATCACTGACGAAGACAAGCAGTACTCGCTGATCGTCAAAGACGGCACCTGCGACATCCAGGAAGGCGAAAATCCGGACGCCAACTGCACGCTGGTGCTGGACAGCGAAACCCTGAAAGGTATCGTCAGCGGCGAAACCGACGGCATGCAGGCCTTCATGGGCGGCAAGCTGCGCGTTGAAGGCGACATGATGCTGTCGATGAAACTGTCTGAGCTGTTCCCGGCGTAAAAGCGCGTTCAGTGGCACAAGAATCCCGCCCCCTGTGGCGGGATTTTTGCGTTTCGGCCCTGTAGGAGCTGCGGCACGCTGCGATCTTTTGACCCTGTTTTTTTAGAAAGCAAAGTCAAAAGATCGCAGCCTCGTTTCACTCGACAGCTCCTACAGGGTTACCCGGTGAACGAAGCCGCCAGCAACTCTCGGGTATACGGATGCTGCGCTGCATGAAACAGCGCATTTGTTTCGCCACGCTCCACCACCTCGCCTTCCTTCATCACAATCAAGTCATGGGCCAACGCGCGCACCACCGCCAGATCGTGGCTGATGAACAGATAGGTCAAGCCGTGCTCCGCCTGCAAACGTCGCAACAACCCAACGATCTGCTTTTGCACCGTGCGATCCAGTGCCGACGTCGGCTCATCCAGCAGGATCAAGTCGGGCTTGAGCACCAGCGCCCGGGCAATGGCGATGCGCTGCCGCTGACCGCCGGAAAATTCGTGGGGATAGCGATGCCGCGTTGCCGGATCGAGACCGACTTCACGCAACACATCAATCACCGCCCGTTCGCGCTCAGCGGCATTCAAATCACTGTGCACCTGTAAACCTTCGGCGATGATCTGCTCCACGCACAAACGTGGACTGAGGCTGCCAAACGGATCCTGAAACACCACTTGCAGGCGTTTGCGCAGTGGCCGGAGTTGTTTGCCGCTCAAGTGCTCCAGCGCCTCGCCCTGAAAGCGGATGCTGCCTTGGGCATCGAGCAAACGCAGAATCGCCTGGCCCAGCGTCGACTTGCCGGAACCGGACTCGCCAACAATCCCCAAGGTTTTGCCGCGCTGAAGATTCAAATCAATGCCGTTGACCGCGTGCAACCAGGACTTCGCGCGCAACCAACCACCACCCAAACGGAAGCGCACATTGAGATCACGCACCTCCAGCAAATCCTCAGCGGGTTCCCGACATAACGCCTCACCCCCCGGTTCGGCGTTGAGCAACTCAATGCTGTAAGGATGCTGCGGCGCGTTGAACAACTGTTCACAGGGCGCCTGCTCGACGATCAATCCGCCACGCATGACTGCCACCCGCTGAGCGATATTGCGCACCAGATTCAGATCATGGCTGATGATCAACAACGCCATGCCCAACCGCTCCTGCAGTTCTTTGAGCAGCAACAAGATCTTGCGTTGCACGGTCACGTCCAGCGCGGTGGTCGGCTCGTCGGCGATCAGCAACTGCGGCTCGCAGGCCAGCGCCATGGCAATCATCACCCGTTGGCGCTGACCGCCCGACAGTTGATGCGGATAAGCCTTGAGCCGTTCGCGCGGGCGTTGAATGCCCACCAGTTCGAGCAACTGCACAATGCGCTGACGCGCCGCCGCCCCGGCCAGTCCCTTGTGCAGCGCCAGGCTTTCGCCCAGTTGCCGCTCAATCGTATGCAAAGGGTTCAACGAGCTCATCGGCTCCTGAAAAATCATCGCGATGCGGTTGCCACGCAGTTGCCGCAAGTAGCGCTCATGCACGCCAAGCAACTCCTCGCCGGCATAGCGGATGCTGCCGTCAATCTGCGTGATGGCCGGGTCAAGCAATTGCAGAATGCTGTGCGCCGTCACCGATTTGCCCGAGCCGGATTCCCCGACCAGCGCCAGGCACTCGCCAGGGCGGATATCGAGGTCGATGCCGTGCACCACGGTCTGACCATTGAAGGCGACGCGCAAGTCACGTATTTCAATCAGATGTTCCGGCATATCAAGTCCTTGGATCAAACGCATCGCGGCAGGCCTCGCCGATGAATACCAGCAATGAAAGGATCAGCGCCAAGGCAAAGAAGGCGGTCAGGCCAAGCCACGGCGCTTGCAGATTACTTTTGCCCTGGCCGATCAACTCGCCCAGCGAAGCGCTGCCGGCCGGCATGCCGAAGCCGAGAAAATCCAGCGCCGATAACGTCGCAATCGCCCCGGTAAGAATGAACGGCAGATAGGTCAGCGTTGCGCTCATGGCATTGGGCAGGATGTGCCGAACGATCACTTGCGCATCGCCGACACCCAGCGCCCGCGCCGCTTTCACGTACTCCAGACCGCGACTGCGCAGGAACTCGGCCCGCACCACATCGACCAGGCTCAACCAGGAAAACAGCGCCATGATCCCCAGCAACCACCAGAAATTCGGCTCGACAAACCCGGACAGGATGATCAGCAGGTACAACACCGGCAGCCCCGACCACACCTCCAGCACGCGCTGACCGATCAGGTCGACCCAACCGCCGTAGTAACCCTGCAACGCCCCGGCGGCGATACCGATCAACGCACTCGCCGCCGTCAGCGCCAAGGCAAACAGCAGCGATACACGTGTGCCGAAAATCACCCGCGCCAGCACATCGCGCGCCTGATCATCGGTGCCCAGCCAGTTGTCGCCACTGGGCGGACTCGGTGCCGGTTCCGTCAGGTCGTAATTGACCGTGTCGAACGCGAACGGAATCGGCGCAAACCACATCCGCCCGCCCTGCCCCTCGATCAATTGCCGCACCTGCGTGCTGCGATAGTCCGGCTGAAACGGCAACTCGCCGCCGAAATCCTGCTCGGTGTAACGCTTGAACGCCGGGAAATACCAGTCGCCCTGATACGTCACCAACAACGGTTTGTCATTGGCCACCAACTCACCGCCGAGGCTCAAGCCGAACAGCGCGAGAAACAGCCACAACGACCACCAGCCACGGCGATGCGCCTTGAAGCGCGCCCAGCGGCGCTGAGCGATGGGAGATAGGGTCAGCATCAGGCAGCCCTCGCGGTGAAGTCGATACGCGGGTCGACCAGCGTGTAGCAGAGGTCGCCGAGCAGTTTTATCAGCAGGCCAAACAGGGTGAAGATAAACAGCGAGCCGAACACCACCGGATAATCGCGCGCGACCGCCGCTTCGTAACTGAGGCGGCCGAGGCCATCGAGGGAAAAGATCACTTCGATCAGCAACGAACCGCCGAAGAACACCGTCACCAAGGCTTGCGGCAAACCGGCGACGACCAGCAGCATCGCATTGCGAAACACATGGCCGTACAACACCTGCCTTTGACTCAGCCCTTTGGCGCGCGCGGTCACCACGTACAGGCGCGAGATCTCGTTGAGAAAGCTGTTCTTGGTCAGGATCGTCAACGTGGCGAAACCGCCGATGACCAAGGCAATCACTGGCAGCACCAAATGCCAGAAATAGTCAGCCACTTTGGCCCACGGCGACAGCTCGGCGAAGTTTTCCGAGACCAGTCCGCGCACCGGAAACCAGTCCAGCGCCGTGCCGCCGGCAAACACCACGATCAGCAGCAGCGCGAAGAGAAACCCTGGCAGCGCATAGCCGATGATGATCGCCACACTGCTCCAGACATCGAACGCCGAGCCGTTGTGCACGGCTTTGCGAATGCCCAGCGGAATCGACACCAGATAGGTGATCAGTGTCGCCCACAGGCCCAGCGACACGGTCACCGGCAGTTTCTGCCAGATCAGTTCCGTGACGCTGGCACCGCGAAAGAAACTCTGCCCGAAGTCCAGTCGCGCATAGCTTTTGAGCATCAGCCACAAACGCTCGCTGGCGGGTTTGTCGAAGCCGTACTGCCGCTCGATATCGGCCACCAGTTTCGGGTCGAGTCCGCGGGTGGCGCGGGATTCGCCACCGACGGTTTCGACATGGCTGGAACCCACCGCCGCGCCGACGCCAATGCCTTGCAAGCGCGCGATGGCCTGCTCCACCGGGCCACCGGGCGCGGCTTGCACGATGACGAAATTGACCAGCAGGATCGCGAGCAAGGTCGGCACGATCAGCAGCAGACGGCGCAGGCTATAACCCCACATGGCTGTACTCCTTGGGCATCTGCGCTGACGTCAATGCAATCGGGCTGATTTCCCACCAGGTGTCGAGGCCTGCGTCGTACAACGGGGCAATCGCCGGTCGGCCGAAGCGGTTCCACCACACCGTGGAAATCCCCGGCGGGTAATAGTTGGGTACCCAGTAGTAGCCCCACTGCAACACTCGATCCAGCGCATGGGCGTGACGCAGCAGACTCTCGCGATTGTCGGCCTGCACCAGCCCTTCGAGCAGTGCATCGACGGCAGGATCGCGCAGCACCATGTAATTATTCGAGCCGGGATCAGCGGCACCGTCGGAGCCGAAGTAATTGAACATCTCGCGCCCCGGCGCCTGACTCACCGGGTAACCGGCAACGATCATGTCGTAGTCGCGATTGCGCACGCGGTTGGTGTATTGCGCGGTGTCGACCTGGCGAATATCGAAGCCGATGCCGATCTGCGCCAGGTTGCGTTTGAACGGCAACAACAGCCGTTCGAAACCTTTCTGGCCATTGAGAAACGTGAAGTGCAGAGGCTCGCCATTGGCGTTCACCAACTGATCGCCCTGAGGTTTCCAGCCAGCGGCTTCCAGCAGTTTCAGCGCCTGCAATTGTTCAGCGCGGATGTTGCCACTGCCGTCGGTTTTCGATGCTTCAAACACCGTGGTGAACACTTCATCGGGAATCTGTCCGCGCAATGGCTCAAGAATCTTCAGCTCTTCGGCATCCGGCAACGCGGTGGCCGCCAGGGCGCTGTGGGAGAAGTAGCTGCGCTGACGCAGGTACATGCCGCGCATCATCTGCCGGTTGGTCCATTCGAAATCCCAGAGCATGGCGATTGCCTGGCGCACACGACGATCCTGAAACGGCGGTTTCTGCAGGTTGAACACAAAGCCTTGCGCGCCTTGCGCGGCACCGGGCGCGAGATGTTCACGGAGCAATTTGCCTTGCTCCAGTGCGGCCCCGGCGTAACCGATGGTGAAGCTGGTGGCGGAGAACTCGCGGTTGTAATCGAAGCCGCCGGCCTTGAGCACCTGCCGTGACACGTCGGTGTCGGCGAAGAACTCCACGCTCAATTGATCGAAGTTGTAGAGGCCGCGGGTGATCGGCAGATCCTTGGCCCACCAGTCCTGCACCCGCTGGAATTTCACGCTGCGCCCGGCATCCACCGCGCTGAGGCGATACGGGCCGCTACCCGGCGGAATCTCGAAACCGCCGCCGTCGGCGAAATCACGTGTCCGCCACCAATGTTCGGGCAGCACCGGCAGTGTCGCCAGGTCCAGCGGCAAGGTGCGACTGTCGTTGTTCTTGAAGAGGAAGCGCACTTGCGTCGGCGACTCGACGACGACCTCGGCGACATCGCGAAACTGCTGGCGGTATTTGAGGCTGCCTTGGGTAGTGAACAGCTCGAAGGTGTAACGCACGTCTTCGGCGGTGATCGGTGCGCCGTCGTCGAAACGCGCCTTCGGGTTCAGGTAAAAACGTATCCAGCGACGATCCGGATCCAGCTCCATCTGCTGCGCCACCAGACCGTAGACGCTGTAGGGTTCGTCCTTGCTGCGATAGGCCAGTGGCGCGTAGAGCCAGCCATCGATGTCCGCCACGCCGGTGCCTTTGTCGGTGTAAGGAATCAGGTGATCGAACGGGCCGCTCTCCAGCGAAGACCGGCGCAGGCTGCCGCCCTTCGGCGCGTCGGGGTTGGCGTAGGCCAGGTGCTGGAAGTCGGGGGCGTATTTGGCGGCTTCGCCGTAGACGGTTAACGCCGGTTGCGGTGCGGCCCAACTGAACGGAATCGAGAGCGCACAAACGCTGAATAAAATGAGCCTTGAGAACATGGGCAGATCCTTTTACTCGGTGCTGCTACTGGCTTCATCGCGAGCAGGCTCACTCCTACAAGGGTCTGCGGTGAACACAAACCCAATGTAGGAGTGAGCATGCTCGCGATAACGCCGGAACAGTCACCACACTTCCTGCCTACCTGTGATGTGCTTCAGGCCGGCGATTTTTATAGGGCAGGCTTTAGATCAATAGGTGACTAAAACCCGCCGTCTCTGAGCATTTTCAGAACTTGTAACTGACCCGCGTGTACAGCGTCCGCCCAAACGGGTCGCCATATTTCGGGTCGTAGCCGCTCTGGAACGTGTAGGTCTGGTTGCTGAACGGTGGCTCGCGGTCAAACAGGTTTTTCGCGCCGAGGGTCACGCTCAGGGTCTTGCGCCAGGTGTAGGTACCGGCCAGATCCCAGACGTTGTAAGAGCCGACGTAATCGTGAGTGTCGCGATCGGAGTCGTGGTAACCACTGGTGTAACGGTTGGTCAGGGCTGCGCCGAACGGGCCGTAATTCCAGCTGCCGGTGAGGCTGTGCCGCCAGCGCGCCACGGCGCCCGCCGAGGCAAAGTCGCCACCACGGAAATCACCCAGCTTGTCGATGTAATCGCCCTTGAGTTGTTGCTGGTAGTCATAGCGGGTGACGTAAGTGCCTTGCAGGCCGATGCCGAAATTGCCGTACGGCGTGCTCGGCAGTCGGTAATCGAAGCTGACATCGACGCCATTGGTCTTGATCTTGCCGAGGTTGGCCAGGCCGGTGACGATGTGATCGATGGAGCCATCCGGCTTGCGGACCAGCCGATCGGGGTACAGCTCGGGATTCTCGAACACCGCCGATTCCGGGAACTCGGCAATCTGGTTGGCGATGTCGATCCACCAGAAATCCAGCCCGGCAGTCAGGCGTTCGAACGGCTGGTAGACAAAGCCGAGGGTGACGTTGCGCGCGGTTTCCGGGCTCAGGTCGGTATTGCCGCCGCTGGTGCGATTGAACTGCTGCGCGCAGTCGCGGTTGGCGATGCCGCCATTGCTCGGATTGCCGCCAGCGCACAAGCGCGGATCGTTGTAGTTGGCGTTGGTGAAACTGGTAAAGGTCGGGTTGTACAACTCATACAACGACGGTGCGCGGAACCCTTCGCTGTAGGCACCGCGCACCACCAGTTCCTTGAATGGCTGGAAGCGGAACGAGTACTTCGGATTGGTGGTGCTGCCGAAGTCGCTGTACTTGTCGTGACGCACAGCGGCGGACAGTTCCAGGCTATCGAGCACCGGCACGTTGACCTCGGCGTATTCGGCGGAGACGCTGCGATCCCCGGCGACGCTGCCGTTCGGATCGACACCGAGGCTTTGCACATCGCCGGCAAATGCGGCGAAATCCTGATGGAAGTCTTCCTTGCGGTACTCGCCGCCCAGCGCCAATGCCGAAGGACCGGCTCCGAACCAGTCGCCGATTTCACGACTGATACGCCCGTCGATGGCCTTCACCCGCCCTACCGCCGTGGCGTAATCGCCGTCCACCGCGTTGGCGGCCAACAGCGCCGAACCGGCAGCCGTCTGCGGGCCGAACGGATTGATCACGCCGTTGGCGATACCGGCGCTAACGGCACGGTCATTGACGTAGCCGTCCTGAATGCTGTTAACCACCTTGTTCTGGTTGTACGAGGCGCCGACGTTGTAATCCCAGCCGACCAGCGTGCCGTCGAAACTCAAAAGCAAACGCTGACTGGTGTTGTCGTCCTCATGCTGACGCGCGCCGACGGCGGTTTCACGCCAGTTCACGTCGACCGGTTGCGTCGGGTCGAGAGCGAATCCGTTCGGCCCGGGGGTGATGCCGTTGCCCGGATAGAAAGCCGTGCCGGGGTTGACCTGATTGCCCATCAACGTGCCCGGGCCGATTTGCGTGCGGTTTTCGTTTTGCGCCCAGAAGTATTCGAGGCTGACATTGTGATCGTCCGACAGCTTGCCAGTGGCTTTGGCGAACGCCGAAGTCTTCTCCGTTTCCGGCACCAGATCGAGGTAATTCCACAGGCTCTGCCGGCAGATGCCATTACGCCCCAGCAGACCCGGTGCGTTGCAGCCAGAACCGGCCAAGGGGTTGGTGGCGTTACTGCCCTGACTCCAGTTGGCCGGCGAAGCGGTGCCGGAGGTGTAATCGAGTCCGCGGTTCGGCTGATAGTTGTAGGTGTAGCGGCGATCTTCGGCGGCCAGGCGTTGCTGCTTGTCGTAACTGACCACACCGAAGACGTTGAAGCGATCATCCTGCAAATCACCGAAGCCCCAGCTACCGCTAAAGTTGCGACTTTCACCACCACCCGAATGGGTTGGCGTGTCGTAGTTGGTGCTGATCTGCCCTTCGGTGAGGCTGGCCTTGGTGATGAAGTTGATCACCCCGCCAATCGCATCGGTGCCGTACAACGCCGAGGCGCCATCGCGCAGCACTTCCACGCGGTCAATGGCGGCGAACGGAATGGTGTTGAGATCGACACCCGAGCCGTTGATCGCATTGGTGGCGTTGTTGCTCAGACGCCGGCCGTTGAGCAACACCAGGGTCTTGTTCGCGCCGATACCCCGCAGATCGGCATAGGACGCGCCGCCACTGCTGGACCCCACCGAACGCCCGGAGCCAACCGAAGACTGGTTGGCGGAGATGCGGCTGACCAGTTCCTCGGTGGTGGTGACACCTTGCTCGCGCAATTCTTCGACACGCAGGATAGTGACCGGCACCGCGGTTTCTGCATCGACCCGGCGGATTGCCGTACCCGTGACTTCGACACGCTGCAGTTGAGTGGTCGGTTCGGTTGCCGTGCTGTCGGCGGCGATGGCCGGCAGCGTATTGATTGCCAGCAGCAAGGCCAGGCTCAAAGGTGATTTGACGGGTGAAAACTGAATCATGAACAGCCATCCCTGCGTTTTGGTTTATGCAGGGATGTGCAATGACGAATAAGGATTTATAGAGGGCGACTTAGACTGTTGGGTGCTGAGGTTATGCAAAGAATGCCATGCCTCCCTATCAAGCCGATGCCATCTCCCTCAGCAACCGTGTATCCAGGCCAAAACGCTCTTGAGAGACCATCTTGAACTGCCCCGCTGCCAGGTCGCAGCTCACCAGCAGATTCCACGAATGACGGGTTGCCGCCGAGGGAATCAGGACAAACGGATGCTCATCCAGTAAAGCGTCGGCAAACCGCTGTTGATTGGGAGACGGCCACGCGGGACTCAACCAGTAAGGATTGGGTACCTCTTCGGGCTGAACGACTTTGACCCGTGCATCGCGAATGACTTCAAAGCACGTCAGCACATAAGGCTCTCTGTCCAGCGCATCAAAACTATTATTGGCTGCCACCTCCAGAATGGCCGACGACGGATCTACAGATGCATAGACGACTCGCCGGCCAGGCGCATTCCATCGACCGCCCTTCAGTTTTGAACCCATCCCGCTGTCCCACGTCTCTCCGTAGGCCTCCTGATCCAGACGCCAGCCATACCATTGCCCTTCCCATGGCAAAGGATTCATGGGTAGCCCCCGTACAGAAGCCGACACAAGTATTGCTCGACCATCTGGAAACCGAGCGGATGGTGGGTCAACTCCAACGGCACGTAGCCGTTAAGGTAAGGGGTCGACTTCTGCATCCATATTTCCGCCTGTGACAGCCTCCCGAATGCACGAGTGGCCATCTCCAGCACCAGCGCATATTGGTAGGCGACAACACTCTGCTGCGAGTCAATCCGTATCGATTTGCCTTCCTTCAACAGCCGCTGCACGGTTCTGACAGACCTGCCGGTGATGCGTTTGACCATGTCTTCGCGCAGGTACATTTCGGAAGTTGAAAGCATGTTGACGACGTCGCTCAGCTCAAAGCCCTCCTGGGTAAGGCGGACAATCAGCATGGCGTCGTCACCGAGGTCCTGGCCGTTCACGAGCAGATCGACAGGCTTGCCCGCGACCTTCTTCAGCCCCGTCAGCCGGGGCACTTTTGCGGTGGGCATCGCGACATCCTCCATGGGGCATCTGGCGCGATCGTCGATCCAGAAGTTGCGCAGGGAATAAACAGAGGTTTCATGCTCAATGAGTGGGGTACGCATAATCGATCCTTTATCTGGGAGCCTGAGCGTTCAAGCTGCTCAGCGACTTCAATGTCAGGTCCGATGCTATAGATCGCGCTTCCGACGACCAACCTGAAAAGGTCGTCGGAAATATCCCCTACTTGCCGCAAAACCCGCCATTTTCCGTAGGACGTAAACGCGAATTTCCTGCCATCAGCCGCCGAAGTGATAACTCACATCGAGCCACCATTGCCGTCCGTACGGGTCATAGTTGCCGGTCGGGTAGTATGGCCACCCCGCCGAGTCATCGTGTTTGACCTGATTCAGCACGTTGTTCACGGTCAGTCCGACACTCGCCCGATCATTGAGTTTGTAGCGCGCACTGGCGTTGAACACCGTCCATGGCGACAGACGTCCGTCCCCCGCGCCGTTGGTGACCGAGCCGTAACGAATGCCCATCAGTGTCGCCGTGGCCTTCTGGTAATCCCAGGTCAGGCTGGCGTTGACCTTGCTGCGCCAGTCGTAGTTGGTCCGCGAGGTGCGCCAGTCTTGCGTCGGCGCTTCCTCCGATTCCTTGTAGTAATGCGAAAGCACCAAGGTATAACCCAGCGCCGAACTGAACGCGCCGTACTGCCCGGCACCCCAGCGGATATTGCTCTTGAAATCCAGACCACTGACCCGCTCGCTGGCGGCGTTGATCGCATTGACCCGCACACGATTCAACTGGTTGGGATCGACCGCCGCATTGCCGGCGTTACGATCGATGCGCGCCAGGGTCGATTGGCAGTTGGCCGCGTTGATGTCCTGCGTGCCGTTGCGACATTCGTTTTCCTGTTGCAGCAAGCGGTTTTCATCGACGGTGGTCAGCAGATCATCGATCTCGACACGCCAGAAATCCGTGGAGAAATCGAAGTTGCGCGATGGCGACCAGACAAAGCCGTAGGTCCACGATTTGCCACGTTCAGACTCAAGATTCGCGGTACCGCTCTGGGTGTAATCGACCCGCCCACGATCACAGGCACCCTCCACGCCTTGGCTGCAACCGTAGTAATCGATCTGCGCCGGGTAGTAGCCGTTGCTGTCGGACTGGTAGATGTAGTTCAGATCCGGCGCGCGGAAACTGGTGCCGTAACTGCCGCGCAGCAACAGGCTGGTGACCGGGCGCCACTCAAGCCCCAGGTTGTAGGTTTTCTGCTGTTCGGTGCGGCCACTGAACTTGTATTGATCCCAGCGCCCGGCGGCGGTTGCCAGCAGTGTGTCGGTGACCGGAATGCTGAACTCGCCGCCCGCCGCATAACGTTTGCGCGAGCCACCGGAGCTTTGTTGTGGACTCACGCCGTAAAAGGTGCCGTCGTTGAGGCCGTCATCCGGGTCGACGCGGTATTCCTGCTTGCCCGCCTCCAGCACCCCGGCGAAACCCACCGGACCGGCCGGCAAATCAAACAGATCGCCATTGACCGAGGCGTTGTAACTGGTCGACACCGACTTGCTGCTCTGGGTCAGGTTGCCACGAAACTGCTGCCACTCCTGCGGCGTCAGCGGTCGGTCGAGCCGTGAAGCATCCGGGGCAAATACCGGATAACCACCGCTGACACCGAGTTGCGGGCCGAGGTAGAAATCCTGAATCGATGACAGCGGTGTGTAACGGGTGGTTCTGACGCTGCGGTATTCCGAGCGATTGGCCGCCAGATCGTAGCTCCAGCCGGTGTCGGCGATCTTGTCCGAGAGGCCGAGGGTGCCGGTCCACGAGGTGTCGCGCCACTTGCTGTTGTTGCTCGTGCGGCCACCGATTTCCTCTTCACCGAAGCGTCGATACCAGCGCTCCAGATTGCCGCTGTTCTGGTTGATGAAGTCCGGCGAGGTGAAGGTCGGCCCGCGCGTGTTGTTCTGGATGTGGTCGAGGCCGTACATCAAATCGGCGAAGACCTGGCCGCTGTCGCTGAAATGCCAGGTGCCACGGGTGTAGCCGTCGTAGTTTTCCTTCTGGGTCTGCACGGTCCAGTAATCGTTGTACATCTGATCGGTGCGGCAGCGCCCGCCACTGTTGACCAGCTTGTTGTCGAAGGTGCCCTGATAAGCACCGCAACCCGCTCCCAGATAGCGACTGTTGCTCAGGTCGCGGCGGTAACCGACGTCCGCCAGCGGGCCGTTTTGCATAAAGCCACGGTCATCGGCCCAGATCGGATCGCGGTTAGTCAGCTCGAGACCGAACAAACCGTCAAAGTCCCCCCAGCTGCCGCCGCCGCTGATCTGCAAACGCTGGTTGTCACCGCCGCCGCGCTCACTGGTGCCGCCCTTGAGGTTGACGTCGACGCCGTTGATCTTGTCCTTGAGGATGATGTTGACCACCCCGGCGATCGCGTCCGAGCCGTAAATCGCCGAGGCGCCGCTGCTGAGGATTTCGATGCGTTCGATGACCGCCGACGGAATGTTTGCCAGGTTGGTGAAGTTGACCTTGCCGTCGTACGGCGTCGGGTAGTCGGCCACGCGACGGCCGTTGATCAACACCAGCGTATGGTTCGGGCCGAGGCCACGCAGGTTGAGCGCGCTGGCCGCCGGTTGCCAGGTGTTGCCGTAATCTTCGCCTTGGGTCATGCCGGTGTTTTGCGTTTGCGTCGCCAGGGCGTCGTAGACGTTTTTGTAGCCGCGCGCTTCCATTTCTTCGTGGGTGATAACGTTGACCGGCGTCGCGCCATCGCTTTGCGCACGGGCAATACGCGAACCGGTAACGGTGACTTTTTCCATGCGGTAATCGGCGCTGGTGACCGGTGCCACGGCAGTGACTTTCACCGGCGCATCGGCTTCGCGAACCGTTAAACCCTGAGCGCTTTGCTCGACTTGCAGGCCGCTGCCGAGCAAGGCTTTTTCGACTGCCTGACGACCACCCAACGCGCCGCGCACTGCCGCGCTGCGTTTACCCTGCACCAGCTCCTGGCTGAAGGAAATCGGCACACCGCTCTGCCGCGAGATGTCCAGCAGCACTTCGTCCAGTGGCCCGGCGGCGATGTCGAAAGTGAACACCGCTGGTGCAGGTTCCTGAGCAACCGCAGTCAATGGACTGATGCCCATTGCCAAGGCAGCGGCGAGGGTCAATCGAGGTAATTGTTGTTTGATTGAGAACATCGAAGGGTTTCCCTGTTGAAGGCATCTGCAGGGAATGAGCAGCGGGCCGGCGCTTTTTATAGGGCGGCGATTAGGCCAAGAAGTTATGGGTTTATAACCGCGCGTCGATACTGACCCAATACGGGTTATGCCAGGTCACGCGAATCGGCAGCGAGCGTTCCAGCAGTTGCAGAGTGCGATCACTGTCGTCGAGCGGATACAGGCCACTGAGACGCAGATCGGCGACTTCAGGGCTGAGGTGCAAGATGCCGCGACGGTAGCGGCGCAGGCTGTCGATGACCTCGCGCAAAGGCCGGTCGCGAACTTCCAGGCGACCTTTCACCCAAGCGCTTTCCTGACCGTTGCTGCGTTCCAGCGACAGCAGTCCAGCGCCGTTGAACAGCAGACTCTCGCCGGCCGCCACCACTTGCCGTGCGCCACTTGCGGTGAGCACTTCGACCTGAGAATGGAGCAGCACCAATCGCGTCGCCTCTTCGCTGTACTGCACGAGAAATTTCGTCCCCAGCGCACGCATGCGCCCGTGCTCGGTCTCGACTACAAAAGGCCGCGCCGGCTCTTTCGCCACGTCGACCAACAATTCACCACTGCGCAACGCGAGCAGTCGTTGCTGGCCGTCAAACAAAGGCACCACACGACTGCGCGCATTGAGCGCCAACGCACTGCCGTCGGCCAAGGTGAAGTCACGTCGCTCGCCGGTTCCGGTCGACAACTCCCCCGCCTCCGGCAGCCAGCCGTAACGCCGTCCGAGCAACCCGGCCAACAGCGCAATACCGAGCACACTCAAACTGCCGCTGATAAAGCGTCGACGACTCGACGGTGCATTGAGACTGTGCAACAAGCTGCTGCGCGGCACGCTGCGCAGGGTCGGATTACGCAGCAGATTGAGGCCGCCGCCCATTTGCTCGATGACCTGCTGATGCCTTGGATCGGCAACCCGCCAGACCTCGAACGCGGCCCGCTCAGCCATGCCCGCCTCGCCCGACTGCAACAACGCCAACCACTGCGCCGCCTCGTCGATCACCGCTTCGTCCGGCCTCATGCCTGCATCGCCTGATAGCAGCGCTTGAACGCTTCGACCATGTATTGCTGCACACGACTGGTCGACACGCCAAGGCGCTCGCCGATCTCGCTGTAGGTCAAGCCGTCGAGTTGATGGTAGAGAAACGCCGCTTTGGCCTTGGCTGACAGGCCATTGAGCAAGCGATCGACCGCCAGCAGCGCTTCGATCACCAGCGCCCGTTCTTCCGGAGACGGATGCACCGGCTCCGGCGCCAGCGCCAGGCTTTCCAGATAGGCACGCTCAAGGTCCTGACGTCGCCAGCCTTCGTACACCAATCGGCGGGCGATGGTGGTGAGCAGCGCGCGTGGCTCGCGAATAGCCGTGGGATCCGGCAATGCCAGCACCCGCAGAAAGGTTTCCGAAGCGATGTCTTGCGCACTGTGCGGGCAACCGAGCGTGCGGCCAACGGCAGCGCACAGCCAGCGATAGTCCTTTTGGAACATCTGCCCGATGATCTGGTAATGCGGGTTGTGCCCACCCATGCCTTGCTCCCTGAAACGGGTCCCACCCGCTGCGAAAAACCATCGTTCTGCCGGGATCATCCGGCTCTGATCAGGCGCGACTGTGCAATAGCGCGAAAGACATTTGAAGTAATAAAAAATCAGCACAAGCAAACCATTGAGCATAAGGCGCTTGGTCGCCGCAGAAACATTGGCTGACAGAACGTTGACCTCGGTCACTGGCGCGTGGCCGGCCACTGATTAATCTCGCGGCTCCATCGAAAGCCAGGGACGGCTCACCGAGAGCCCACGGCTTAACCCACTCAAGGAAGAGCAAGCATGCGACCACTCAACATCATTCTGCTGTCGTCAGCGTTCAACGGCCTGACCCAACGCGCCTGGCTGGAACTGCGCGAGGCCGGGCACTCGCCGAGCGTCGTGCTGTTTACCGATGAACAAGCCGTATGCGAACAGATCGAACACAGCGCCGCGGATCTGGTGATCTGCCCATTCCTCAAAGACCGCGTGCCGCAGGCGCTGTGGAGCAATACCGAGCGGCCGGTGGTGATCATCCATCCCGGCATCGTCGGCGATCGCGGCGCCAGTGCCCTCGACTGGGCGATTACCAACGAGCTGCCGAGCTGGGGCGTCACCGCGTTGCAAGCGGTCGAGGAAATGGACGCCGGCCCGGTGTGGGCCACTTGCGAATTCAACCTGCCAGCGGGCCTGCGAAAATCCGAGCTGTACAACGGCCGGGTCAGTGACGCGGCGATTCGCTGCATACGCGAAGTGGTGGAGAAATTCATCGAAGGGTTTCAACCGGTGGCCCTCGACTATGCCGATACAAAAGTACGCGGGCGCTTGCAGCCGAACATGAAACAGGTCGACCGCAGTTTCAGCTGGCACGACTGCGCGCGCTTCATCAAACGCTGCATCGATGCCGCCGACGGCCAGCCCGGCGTGCTGGCGAGCCTGGCCGGCGGTCAGTATTACGTGTACGACGCGCACCTCGATTCGCGCAGCGGCATGCCCGGCGAGATTCTCGCGGTGCATGACGATGCCGTGCTGGTGGCGGCCGGTGATCAAAGCCTGTGAATCGGCGCCCTGCGGCGCAAACCGCAACCCGGCGAGGAAACCTTCAAGCAACCCGCGCGGCATCTGTTGGCCGAGCAATTGGCCGACGTGCCCGTGCTGGACTGGTCGGTTGCCACGCAGCCGTTCAGTGACGAAGCGTATCAACCGATTCGTTATCGAGAGTCCGGCAACGTCGGTGAGTTGACCTTCGAGTTCTACAACGGCGCCATGAGCACCGAGCAATGCCAGCGCCTGGTCGCCGCACTGCGCTGGGCCAAGTCCCGTGATACTCAGGTGTTGCTGATCAAGGGCGGGCGCGGCAGTTTTTCCAACGGCGTGCATTTGAACGTGATCCAGGCCGCGCAGGATCCCGGAGTTGAAGCCTGGGCGAATATTCAGGCGATCGATGATGTCTGCGCAGAACTGCTGACGGCCCGGCAACTGGTGGTCAGCGGCGTTACCGGCAACGCCGGCGCCGGTGGCGTGATGCTCGCCCTGGCGGCCGACATCGTCTTTGCCCGCGCCGATGTCGTGCTCAATCCGCATTACAAAAGCATGGGGTTGTACGGTTCCGAATACTGGACTTACAGCCTGCCCCGCGCCGTCGGCCCGGCCATGGCCGAGCAACTGACCCAGGCCTGCCTGCCGGTGAGCGCGGTTCAAGCGTGGCAACTGGGCATGGTTCAGGAAATCGGCCCACTCTGCCCGGACGAGTTTTCTCTGTGGTTGCTGCAACGGGCCAATGGCGTGGTGAGCGATCCGACTTATGCGGCGGTGCGTGAGCGCAAGGCGCGGATTGATCAGGAGTTGATCCGCCAGTGCCGCGAAACCGAGTTGCAAGAGATGCAGGAAGACATGCTCTACAACCGCAATCAGTTTGCCGAGAAGTGCCGAAATTTTGTCTACAAGCGCAAGGTGTGTGGCACGCCGGCGCGGTTGGTTGAGGAATGGGCGCGGAGGCGTTTTACCGAGTTGGCCAGTTGATTTTGGCGGTGACTGCTTTCCCCTCACCCTAGCCCTCTCCCCAAGGAGAGGGAACTGACCGAGGTGTCTCGCGCCCTGCATCGACCTGAAAAATCAGGTCGATTATGGATTCAACGCTGATCGTTCAAGTCGGTGCATTGCTTCAATATCCCCCAATCGGTCCCCTCTCCCTCC
Organism: Pseudomonas viridiflava; assembly: GCF_900580865.1. GTDB lineage: Bacteria > Pseudomonadota > Gammaproteobacteria > Pseudomonadales > Pseudomonadaceae > Aquipseudomonas. Next base: position 72,595 of record NZ_UTBZ01000191.1, on the reverse strand, counting down.
GGGAGAGGGTTAGGCGGGCGGCGATCCGATGAGGGGCTTTTGCCGTTACAATGCCGCACCTCAAACACCGGCCCGACCATGGACATCGATCTCGCTCGCACCTTTCTGGAAATCGTCCGTCACGGCAGCCTCGCTGCGGCCGCGCAGAAGCTGTTTGTCACGCAAACGGCAATCACCGCCCGGGTGCAAAAACTCGAAAGCCAGCTGGGCAGCACGCTGTTCGTGCGCAATCGCGCCGGGGCGAAACTGACGCCCAATGGCGAGGCCTTTGTGGTCTACGCCAATCAACTGGTGCAGACCTGGGAAGCCGCACGCCGCGACCTGCCGTTGCCCGAGGGTTATCACAACGTGCTGCACATCGGCGGCGAAGTCAGCCTGTGCAATCCGTTGATGCTCAGTTGGGCGGCGGAGCTGCGCGAGAAGATTCCCGGGCATGCCCTGCGCATGGAAATCCGCGACGGCGAAAATCTGCTGCGCCAGCTCGAACTCGGTGTGCTCGACGCCGCGCTGGTCTATCAGCCGGAATACTGGCCGGGTTTGCAGGTCGAGCAAGTGCTGGAAGAAAAACTGATTTTGGTGCGTGCCCCCGATCGTCCCGATCCCTACGTCTACATCGACTGGGGCCCGGACTTCCGCCGCCAGCATGACGCCGCCCTGCCGGAAAAAGCCAAAGCCGCGCTGAGCTTCAACCTCGGCCCGCTGGCCCTGCAATACATTCTCGAACACGGCGGCAGCGGCTACTTCCGCACCCGCGTGGTCCGCACGTATCTGGAAAGCGGCGCCCTGGAAGCGGTGACCAAAGCCCCGGAATTCGGCTACCCGACTTACCTCGTCTACTCACGCGATCGCGATTCGGCGACCCTGCAGCAAGCCTTCCACCTGTTGCGCGAAGTGATCCGTACCGATGACGACTGGTCGCAACGCTGGAACCCGCTGAGCTGAACCGGCCGCTTTGCACCGGAGCATGGCGCATGTGCCATCGAGGTCCGGCCTGCACAAACGGCCGGATCGGCTAATCTGCCGGGTATAACAACAATACCCGCAGGTGAAGCAGTGAGGCAGACCACCGAAATATTCCGCAGCCGTTACCGCGCGGCCATTCATCCGCTGTACAACCCGTGGCTGCACGGCGCCTTCGTGCTGCTGTTCGGTGTGCTGGCCATCGCTGCGTTCTGGAGCAGCGTGCAGCAGGTCAGCCTGCTGGAATGGCTGACGGTGCCGTTGACTCTGCTGCTGTTCAATTTCGGCGTGTACATGGTCCATCGCCATCTCGGTCACCACAAAAAGACCTTCGCAAAAATGTTCTACGCCCGGCACGCCGGCGATCATCACAGCTTCTTCACACCCGGTCACATGACCTACGACAGCGCCCGCGACTGGCGGGTGATCCTGTTCCCCGCGTGGCTGATCGTGCTGCACACTCTGCTGATCACCCTGCCGCTGTGGTGGCTGATCGCACAAGTAAACGCCAACGTCGCCGGGCTGTTTGGCGGTTGCATGGTGCTCGGTTATCTGACTTACGAAATATTCCACGCCTGCGAACACCTGCCGCCGCAAAACCCGCTGACCCGCCTGCCGTGGATCCGCCAGATGCGCCGCTTGCACGAACTGCATCACCGCCGCGAGTGCATGCAGGAGCGCAACTTCAACATCGTCCTGCCACTGATGGACTACCTGTTCGGCACCCTTTACTGGGAGCCGGAAACCGCCCCTTTGAGTTACGCGAGAATGCCCATGACCCGCATGCAGCACACCGTCGATATCGCTGGCGAACCCATTGCCGTGCTTGCCTACGCCGCCAGTGTCGGTCGCTGGCCGGAGTGGCACCCCTCGTCGTTGAAGATCGACGGCGCCCACGGCCCACTGCATGCCGGCGCGCGCTTTGAAGAGGACATTCACGCGGGTGGACGTGAAGGCCATTTAAGCTGGGAAGTCACCGAGTACTTGCCCGGACGGCGCTGGTGCGCGCGGGCGCAAGGCGATCATGGACTGTCGCTGCTGCTGACGTATGAATGCAGCGCCGAAAATAGCGGCACGCGGTTCGTGCGCACGCTGGATTATCGCTTCAATGGTTTGGGCATGCGCATCGCCAATCACCTGCTGCTCAAGCGCCGCATCGAGCGCGAATCTGCCGCGTCGATGCTGGCGTTGCGTGACATGGCTGCCCGCTACCTGGCTTCGGTGAGGGCCAGCGCGTGAAGCTACGGCATCTGTTGTTGCTGCTGATCCTCATCGTCATCGCGTTCTTATTGTTGATGCCCACCAAAGTCGAACCCGTGGCCTGGACACCGCCGCCGGCACCTTCGCTCACAGAAGGCATGTACGCCGAAAACCAGAAACTCAAAGGCACAGCACAGGTCGGGCCGAGCGACATCGAAGGGCCGGAAGCCTTGCTGCTGGAGAGTGACTTTTTGATCACCGGGCTGCACGACGGCCGACTGATCCGTACCAGCCTCGACGGCCAGCAGCGCAAAGTACTCGCCGACACCGGTGGGCGCCCACTTGGGCTGGCCCGACATCCGAACGGCATGCTGGTGATCGCGGATGGGGTCAAGGGCTTGCTGTCCCTTGATGCGCAGGGGCAGTTGATTCCATTGACCACCGAGGCCAATGGTCTGGCCTTCGGTTTTACTGATGATGTGGCCATCGACAAGTCGGGGCATTACGCCTACTTCAGCGATGCGTCCAGCCGTTGGGGCTACGGCCACGACGGCGAGGCGATCATCGAGCACGGCGGCGACGGACGCCTGCTGCGCTATGACTTTCAGAGCGGTAAAACCAGCGTCCTGCTCGATAAGCTTGAGTTCGCCAACGGCGTGACCCTGGGCCCGGACGATGCCTATGTGCTGGTCAACGAAACTGGCGCCTATCGCATCAGCCGTTACTGGCTGACCGGGCCGAAAGCCGGCACTCATGACCTGTTTATCGATAACTTGCCGGGGCTGCCGGACAACCTCGCATTCAACGGCAGTAATCGGTTTTGGCTGGCGTTGTATGCGCCGCGCAACAAGCTGCTGGACACCACCGCAGGGCATCCATTCGTGCGCAAGATGATCGTGCGGGCGCTGAAGGTTTTACCGAAACCGGTGGAAAAGCGCGGGTTTGTCCTGGGGCTGGATCTTGAGGGCAAGGTGATTGCCAATCTGCAGGATGCGAGCAGTGGCAATTATTCGCCGATTACCACGGTGCGTGAGTATGGGCCGTGGTTGTATTTTGGCTCGTTGAAGGCGACGCATATGGCGCGGATGCCGTTGGATGCGGCCCTGAAATGAATCTGAAAGTTTTGTGTTGAAGGGGCTGACGCCATCGCGAGCAGGCTCACTCCTACAGGGGAATGCGTTTCAACTGTGGGAGCGAGCTTGCTCCGGGCGGCGTTCCGACGAAGACGGTCTGTCAGTTGCTCGACTTGTCGAACTTGTCCGGATCTTCGTCTTCAGGCAGATCCTCATCCGGCTCTTCGGGGTTGGCCGTGGTATGCGCCGGGCTGTTCGGTTCAGGATGCGTGGGAACCGGGTCGAATGCGCCCTGCTCTTCACTGGGGAATTTGGGATCGTTCATAAGGCACCTCGCAATGAGTCGGATGGAAGACTCTGTACATTCGAGGTGCCGGTCGTGGCTGTCGTTCCCGTCAATCCGTAACCATAGGTCGGCGGATCAATGGCGAATCAGGACGGCGCCTGCAAATGGCTGACGATTTCGTCTTTGACCTTCAGGCGCTTCTCTTTGAGCTTTTTCAATGCGTCGTCGGTGGGAGCATCTGAGGTGGCCGTTTCGGCTTTGACCACATCGGCGTCGGCTTGGGAATACTTGTTGATCAGTGAATCCAATCGTGGATCCTGGGTGCGTTTTTGCTGGATCTCTTCCTTTGTGCAACTCAAGTCCTGAAACAGGTCATGGGGAACCGGCATGGAACACCTCCGTCAGTTGATCGGCTGGCCAACGCGACCGATTGCGCTGGCCAGTTATCAGAATGGCCTCGGTTGGAGTGTTCTGTCGACCACCTGTCAGACCAGCGGTGCCCGTTCGTCGCCCTGTCGCAAATGCGATCAAACCTTTATTCGCCGCATCGCCTCCATTGGTTAACACCAACAATAACTGCGTGGAGATACATCAATGGACGGATTCAACCTGCGTCATCTGGTTTTGGCTGTCGCTTTGAGCAGCGGCATGGGCAGCGCGTTTGCCGCCACCGACAATGACTTTGTCGATAACGCCGCGGCCGGCGGGATCGCTGAAATCGAAACCAGCCGCCTCGCCCTGGAAAAAAGCCAATCGGCGGATATCAAGGCGTTTGCCAATATGATGATTACCGATCATGGCAAGGCCAACGATGAGCTGGCGACCATTGCCAAAGCCAACGACATCGAAGTTCCGGACACCACGACCCTGGTCAAACAGGCCAAGGAAAAGATCCTCGAAGTACGTGATGAGTCTTTCGACGCGGCATACGCCAACAATCAGGTGAAGGCGCACGAAGAGACCATCGAGCTGTTCAAGAAACAAGCCAATACCGTGACCGATGACAAGGTCAAAGGCGCGACGGAACTGAAGGCGTTTGCGCAGAAAATGCTGCCGGGGCTGGAAAAACATCTGGCCGCCGCCAAGGAACTGCAAGCCAAACATCCGAGCAAGTAAACAGCCTTACCCTCACCCCAGCCCTCCCGAAACGTCGGACCGCCCGGAGGGAGAGGGAGCCGACCGAGTTGGATGTTCGAGTTACACCGACCTGAAAGTCTTAGGTTGAACGCAGGATTTGAACATCCCCCAATCGGCTCCCTTTCCCCCTCGCCCCCTTGGGGGAGAGGGCTGGGGTGAGGGGGATCGATGTCAGCAACACCACAAATCCAAAGCAAAAAAAGGCCGCATCCAATAGATGCGGCCTCGTCATATCCCCCGAACATCAACCGCCATCGGTATCAATATCGGCATCCGTCTCCTCCCCCGGCTTCGCCCGATCCGGCTGCGGTTCGAAGCCCGGACTGAATTCATTGTCGTTGTCCGTGTGCTTGTTCTTCTGATCCACCGCCGGATCCGCACTCTGCACCTGGCCGTCATCGCCCTGCTGCTGCGTCGGCAGCGCTTGCCCCGGCACCTGCGGGTCAATTGCCGGGTCGTTGCGGTTGATCGGCTCGGCGGAAGGTTTCTGCTGATTTTGCGATTGCTCGTTCATGACCACCTCGTTCGTCAAAACCAGCCCGGCGCAAACCCGCCGGGCCTTGAAGATTCGAAGCCTGCCCCACGCCAACGTTCAAAACTTCGCCGCGCCCGGCCACGCCGACTAGAGTTACCGGGACGTTACTTGCGCCAGATCAAAAATATACGTGCATGAACGAACAACTATTTCGAACGGCAAATGTCGATCACTTCGCGGCGATCATTTTCACGATCGCCCCCCAATTCGCGACGGAGCAACAGGCACATGGCAGCACTGCAGAACAGCACACTCGATGCGATGAAAAACAAACAAGCACAACTGCTGGGCGAATGGATCAACGGCCTGCAAGCCAGCGGCGCCACGCGTAACCTGAAAGATCACGATCTGCAGCAACAGACCACAGAATTCCTGCAATTGGTGGTCAGCGGCATCGAGAGCGACAACGGCACCAACATCGCCGCACCGGGCTGGGAAACCACCCGTCAGTTCCTCGAAAAGCTTTCCCACAGCCGCGCCCTGCTCGGCCAGGATTCACAGCAGACCGCCAGTTTCATCTTCGCCCTCAAAGGCCCGCTGTTTAATCTGCTGCAAAGTCATTACAAAGACCAACCGGCGCTGCTCGCCGAACAACTCTGGGAAGTGTCAGAACTGCTCGACGCCTTCGGCATGCACACCATCCGCACCTTCCAGAAATCCCGCGAAGTGGTGATCAAGCGTCAGCAGGAAGAACTGCTGGAACTGTCGACCCCGGTGGTCAAGCTGTGGGACGGCGTACTGGCGCTGCCGATGATCGGCACCCTCGACTCGCAGCGCACGCAAGTGGTGATGGAGTCGTTGCTGCAACGCATCGTCGACACCGGTTCGGAAATCGCCATCATCGACATCACCGGCGTGCCGACCGTCGATACCCTGGTCGCCCAACACCTGCTGAAAACCGTGACCGCGATCCGCCTGATGGGCGCCGACTGCATCATCAGCGGCGTACGTCCGCAGATCGCGCAAACCATCGTCCACCTCGGCCTCGACCTGCAAGGCGTGGTGACCAAGGCCAATCTGGCTGATGCGCTGAAACTGGCCCTGACCCGTCTGGGTGTCAGCCTCGTCAAGACGGTATAAGCATGGAACGTATCCCGATTCTCCAGATGGGCAAGTTCCTGCTGGTGACCATTCAGGTCGACATGCATGACCAGCTCGCCCTGACCCTTCAGGACGATTTGTCCGAACGCATCAGCAAAACTTCGGCGCGCGGGGTGTTGATCGACATCTCGGCGCTGGACATGGTCGACTCGTTCATTGGCCGGATGATCAGCACGATCTCCGGGCTGTCGAAAATCATGGACGCCGAAACCATGCTGGTCGGCATGCAGCCGGCCGTGGCGATCACGCTGGTCGAACTCGGCCTGACCCTGCCCGGCGTCAGTACGGCACTGAATGTCGAGCGCGGGATGAAGCTGCTGCAGGAACGAGTAGACCCGCAATGACCGTACGCAGCAGCGGTACTCAACCCATCCATATCGAGCAGGATGTCGTGCTCGCGCGCCAGACCGCACGCAAACTGGCCACCGAATGCGGCATGCGCCTGATCGACCTGACGAAAATGGTCACCGCGGTCAGCGAACTGGCGCGTAACACCATGGTTTACGGTGGCGGCGGCGACATGGACTGGCAAATTCTCGATGAGGATCACAAGGTCGGTCTGCGCTTGACGTTCCGCGACGAAGGCCCGGGCATTCCCGACCTGAAACTGGCGATGACCGACGGCTGGACCTCCGGCAGCGGCATGGGCCTGGGCCTGACCGGGGCGAAACGTCTGGTCGAAGAGTTCGAGCTGGACACCGAGCCCGGCAAGGGCACCCGAATAACGATTACCCGATGGACATGAATATCAGCGGGTCGATGACCCAGGTTTTACTGATCGAGGACAGCAGCCAGATCGGCCACGCCCGCCGCACGGCGCAACAACTGGCCGAACGACATGGCTTTGATGAGCGCGATGCCGGACGCGTGGCACTGGTGGCGACGGAGCTGGCAAGTAACGTGCTCAAGCATGCCAGCCACGGCGAAATGCACCTGCGGGTCCTGCCGCGCGCCAATGGTTTTGGCATTGAACTGCTCGCCATCGACCGTGCGCAGGGGTTTGATCTGGAGGCCTGTCTGGCCGATGGGTTCTCCACCGGAGGCACCCAAGGCATTGGCCTCGGCTCGATATCACGCCAGGCAGAAGTGTTTGATGTGTACGCGGATGCCCGTGGCGCGGTGCTACTGGCGCGGTTTTATCCACGCTCGGATCGCGAACCGGACATGCATTTTGGCGTCAGCCAGCACTCGCTGCACAACGATCCGGCCTGCGGCGATGTCTGGCACTTGGCGTATGACAACGGCAGCATCAGCGCGCTGATCATCGACGGTCTCGGTCACGGAGAAGATGCCGAACGCGCCGGCCGCGCTGGCGCGGAAACCTTCGCCCTGACGCCGTTTGCCGAACCGGTCATGCTGATGGAGGACCTGCACCGCGACATGATCGGTACTCGCGGCGGCGCTGTCGCGTTTGCCCAATTCGATGCGCGGCGCGACAGCCTGACCTTTGCCGGCGTCGGCAACATCGGCGCCAGCCTGATCAACGCCGACAAATCCCGCGGACTGGCCTCGCACCCGGGCATTGTCGGCGTGCAATACCGAAAAGCCCGGCCCTTTGACTATGCTCACGTGAACGGACATCTATTGATCATGTATAGCGACGGCTTGCAGTCCCGTTGGAATCTTCAAGACTACCCCGGTCTGGTGCACCGCCATCCCGCCGTGATAGCCGCCGTCCTGCACCGCGACTTCTGTCGCGGGCGCGACGATGTAACGGTGCTGGTCGTTGCCCTGGAGGCCGCCCATGGCTGAGTCGCCGATTCTGAGCAGCGCGGAACAGACCGCGCTGATCGCCCAGTTGCAGAGCGAAACCGCGGCGCTGCGCGAAGAACTCGATGAAACCAATCAGGGTGTGCTGGCCCTGTATGCCGAACTCGATATACAGGCTGAGGAATTGCGCCAGGCCTCGGACTTGAAAAGCCGTTTCCTGTCGTACATGAGCCATGAGTTCCGCACGCCACTGGGTTCGATCCTGAGCATCAACAGCCTGCTCGCCGACGAACTCGACGGCCCGCTCAGTCCCGAGCAACACAAGCAGGTAGCGTTCGTCAGCACGGCTGCGCGTGAACTCAGCGACATGGTCGATGACCTGCTCGATCTGGCGAAGATCGAGGCCGGACGCATCAGCATTTCCCCGGCGTGGTTCGACATGTTCGACCTGTTCTCCGCCCTGCGCGGGATGTTCCGACCGATTGTCGATGCCTCCGCCGTCGATCTGATCTTCGAAGAACCGGTCGGCTTGCCGCGCCTGTATACCGACGACAAGAAACTCGCGCAGATCCTGCGCAACTTCATTTCCAACTCGCTGAAGTTCACCACCCGTGGCGAAGTTCGGGTGTCCGCGCGACTCGAAGGTGCGGACAAGGTGCGATTTGCGGTCAGCGACACCGGAATCGGTATCGCTGCCGAGCTGCATGGCGCATTGTTCGAGGACTTTTCCCAGGTCGACTCGCCGTTGCAGAAACGTCTGCGCGGCACCGGGCTGGGCCTGTCGCTGTGTAAACGCTTCGCCGCCCTGCTCGGCGGCGAAGTCGGGCTGGAAAGCACGCCGGGGGTCGGCTCGACCTTCTTCGTGATCATTCCGCTGGCGATCGCTCTGGAGAACGTCGATGAAACGTGACATCCGCCTGTTGATCGTCGACGACAACGTCGCCACTCGCTACGCCTTGCGCCGACGGCTGGAGCGCCACGGCTACGAGGTGCTGGAGGCCGGCACCGGCGGCGAGGGGCTGGCGCTGATCGACAGTGAAGCGCTCGACGCACTGATCCTCGACGTCAATCTGCCGGACATGAGTGGCTTCGATATCGTGCGCATTCTGCGCGCTGATGCGCACACCGCCCTGCTGCCGGTAATCCATGTGTCCGCCGCGTCGATCCAGACCGGCGATATCATCACCGGCCTCGACGCCGGCGCCGACGCCTACCTGATTCACCCGGTGGACCCGGATGTGCTGCTGGCCACCCTGCGCACGTTGTTGCGGGTGCGCGATACGGAAAATGCCCTGCGCGAGAGTGAAGCGCGTTTCCGCGAGATTTTCATCAACGTTTCCGCGCCGATCGCGGTACTCGATGCCAGCCTCAAGGTGCACGAATGCAACCATGCCTTCACGCAACTGATTCTCGACAATCGGGATCCACAGGCCCTGCGTGAATGCTTCGCCGAGGAGCAGAGCGCCATCCTCAATGAACTGCGCTTGCGTCTGGTCGATGGCGAGCGCTGGAAAGGCACGCTGAACATGCGCGTGCAGGGCGAGATTCGCGAGACCGAATGGCAGATTTCGCCGTACCGCACGCCCGAACTGAGCCTGGTCTTCGTTGAGGACGTTACCGAACACCGCCATCGCGAGCGTTCGCATCTGGCGCGGCTGGACGACACCACCACGCAACTGGCCAAGGAAGTCGCCGAGCGTGTGCGCGCCGAAGCGCAGTTGCTGCAAGTGCAGAAGATGGACGCACTGGGCAAACTCACCGGCGGTATCGCCCACGACTTCAACAACCTGCTGACCGGGATCATCACCAGCCTGGAGCTGATCCAGAAACGTGTTGCCGATCAACGCCTGGACAAGGTGCAATTTTACAGTGAAGCGGCGCTGAACTCGGCGATGAGTGCCGCTTCCCTCACCCATCGCCTGCTGGCCTTCGCCCGTCAGCAACCGCTGGACACACGCCCGGTGGACATCAACGAGCAAGTCCGTTCGCTGGAAGAGTTGCTGGTGCGCACCATCGGTGAACGGATCACCCTCAAGCTAGAGCTGACCAGCAAACCGGCGATCGCCTTGGTCGACCCGGTGCAACTGGAAAGCGCGGTGTTGAATCTGGTGATCAATGCTCGTGATGCCCTGCCGGTGGGCGGCAATATCTGGGTCAACACCTACGCCGCCTACTCCCATGGTGATCCGAATATGGCCGATGGCGCCTACGTGGCGCTGTCGGTGCGTGATGACGGTACGGGCATCGAGCACAACGTCATCGACAAGGTCTTCGATCCGTTTTTCACCACCAAACCGTTGGGCCAGGGCACCGGGCTTGGGTTATCGACGATCTACGGCTTTGCCCGTCAGTCGGGCGGCGATGCGCACATCCGCAGCGTCGCGCGGCGCGGCACCGAAGTGACGATTATGTTGCCGGCCAGCAGCGACCCGACGGGGGCCGATATCCCTGCTCCCGTGGTCGATCCGCAAGGCAGCGGTGAGCATGTGCTGATTGTCGAGGACATGCCGTCGGTGCGCATGTTTGTCACTGAAGTGCTGGAGGACGCCGGTTATCGCTGCACCCAGGCGGCGGATATCGAAACGGCGCTGGAGCGCTTGCAGAATGATCCGTCGATCAACCTGTTGCTGACCGACGTCGGCCTGCCGCGCATGAGCGGGCGGGAATTGGCAGATGTGGCGCGGGGTTGGCGTGACGGCTTGCCGATTCTGTTCATGACCGGGTATGCGGAGACAGCGATCAATCGTCAGGTGTTTTTGGGCAGTGGCATGGACATGCTGGTCAAGCCGTTTCAGATCAGTGAACTGCTCGACAAGGTTCGCCGCACCCTTGATGGCGCCTGACAGATCGCCATCGCTGACAAATCGAATCGTCGCACCGCAGCTCCCACAGATATTTCTGTAGATTACAGATCCAATGTGGGAGCGAGCCTGCTCCGGGCGGCGTTCCGACGAAGGCGTTAGCTCAGTGACTTCATCTGTGACTGACACTCCGCTTTCGCGAGCAGGCTCGCTCCCACAGGGGGCTTGTGTGTTCTGATATTCAGTTCACACCACAAAAACCTGTGGGGCCAGTCGGAACACCGCAATTACCGACTCAACGCCCGGGCCAGAAACGGCGCAGTCTTGCTCTTCTTGCTCGCCGCTACCTTCTGCGGCGTGCCCGCCACGACAATCCTGCCGCCCTGATCCCCCGCCCCCGGCCCGATGTCGATCACCCAGTCACTCTGCGCGACCACGCGCATTTCGTGCTCGACCACAATCACCGTATGCCCCGCCGTTACCAGCGTATCCAACTGCTCCAGCAACCGATCGACATCACGCGGATGCAGCCCGGTGGTCGGCTCATCGAGCACGTACAAGGTCGCGCCGCGCTGGTTGCGCTGCAACTCGGTAGCCAGTTTGATCCGCTGCGCTTCGCCGCCGGACAGCTCCGTGGCCGGTTGCCCGAGGCGCAGATAACCCAGGCCGATATCGCGCAGCACTTCCAGTGAACGGCGAATCCCCGGTTGCTCGGCAAACACCGTCACCGCTTCCTCGACGGTCAATTGCAGCACCTGGGCGATGCTCAAGCCCTCCCAGAGAATCGCCAGGGTCTGCGGGTTGTAGCGCGCGCCATGACAGGTCGGGCATGGCGCATAAACGCTGGGCATAAACAACAACTCGACGCTGACAAAACCTTCCCCCTCACACGTCGCGCAACGACCCTTGGCGACGTTGAAGGAAAACTGCCCGGCGTCATAACCTGCGGCCCGAGCAGCGTCGGTCGCGGCATACAGCTTGCGCACGTTGTCGAAGAGCCCGGTGTAGGTCGCCAGATTGGAGCGTGGCGTGCGGCCGATGGGTTTCTGGTCGACTTGCACCAGGCGTTTGATCGACTCCAGCCCCGACGTGACCTGGCCGCTGCTGACCTGCGGGGCGTCGTCTTCGAGGCTGAGCTCTTCCGGCTCGTTGTCCACCGTCGGACGCCCCAACTGCGCGCCGACCAGTTCCAGCAAAGCCTGACTGACCAGACTCGACTTGCCGGAGCCGGACACGCCGGTCACCGACGTGAAGCAGCCCAGCGGAAATTCAGCACTGAGATCATTCAGGTTATTGCGGGTGATCCCGTCGAGTTTCAGCCACGCCGTCGGCTTGCGCGCAACGCGCGTCTGGCGCTGCGACTCGGCAAACAGATAGGCCCGCGTCTGCGACTGCTCGATCTCGGCCAGACCTGCCGGCGGGCCGCTGTACAGCACCTGCCCACCCTGCTCGCCCGCTGCCGGGCCGACATCGATCAGCCAGTCGGCGCGGCGCATGGTTTCCAGGTCATGCTCGACCACAAACAGCGTGTTGCCGTCAGCCTTCAAGCGCTGCAAGGCTTCGAACAACGCTTCGCCATCGGCTGGATGCAAACCGGCGGAAGGTTCGTCGAGCACATAAATCACACCAAACAACTGCGAGCCCAATTGTGTCGCCAGGCGCAAGCGCTGCAACTCACCGGACGACAACGTTGGCGTGCTGCGCTCCAGCGCCAGATAACCGAGGCCCAGATCGGTCAGCGTGCTGACGCGCTCCAGCAGATCCTCGGCAATGCGCTGCGCCGCCAAACGTTTTTCCAGCGACAGATTCGGCGTATGCCGCACATCCGGCGCACTGCCGTGACCACTGGCGCCATGGGCCACGCGCTGCTGGCGGGCCTCGCGGGTTTGCGCGTGGCTCAAGGTCTCGCCGGTTTCTTCAGCCTGCTGCAGATAACTGGCCGCCGCCACCGGCCGCAACACCTCGGCCACTTTTAATAATGGCATCTGCGACAACTCGCCAATGTCGTACCCGGCAAACGTCACCGACAACGCTTCACGCTTCAGGCGTTTGCCGTCACACAACGGGCAAGGGCTGCCGAGCATGAACTGCGAGACGCGCTTCTTCATCAGCGCACTTTGCGAATGGCTAAACGTGTGCAGGATGTAGCGCCGGGCACCGGTGAAGGTGCCCTGATAACTCGGCTCCATCTTGCGTTTGAGGGCGACGCGGGTTTCTTCCGGGGTCAGCCCGGCGTACACCGGCACGGTTGGGGTTTCTTCGGTGAACAGAATCCAGTCGCGCTGCTTTTTCGGCAGCTTCTTCCACGGAATATCGACATCAATGCCCATGGTCACAAGGATGTCGCGCAGATTCTGCCCCTGCCACGCCAGCGGCCAGGACGCCACAGCGCGCTGGCGGATGGTCAGGTTCGGATCGGGCACCATCAGCCCTTCGGTGACTTCATACACCCGACCAAGACCATGGCATTCGGGGCACGCGCCCTGCGGCGTGTTCGGCGAAAAGTCCTCGGCATACAACATCGGCTGCCCCGGCGGATAACTGCCGGCGCGCGAATAAAGCATGCGTATCAGGCTCGACAACGTCGTCACGCTGCCCACCGACGAGCGCGTACTCGGCGTGCCGCGCTGCTGTTGCAGGGCCACGGCCGGCGGCAGGCCTTCGATGGAGTCGACATCCGGCACGCCAACCTGATCGATCAGTCGTCGCGCATACGGCGCCACCGATTCGAAGTAGCGGCGCTGGGCTTCGGCATACAAAGTCGAAAACGCCAGCGACGACTTGCCCGAACCGGACACCCCGGTAAACACCACCAGGGCATCGCGAGGAATGTCGACATCGACGTTTTTCAGATTATGTTCACGGGCGCCGCGCACCCGGACCATGCCGGTGGGCGCTTTGGAGGTGCGTTTGGAAGTCATCGACCTGCCTTGGTGAAGGAATGTTCAACGCTCAGCTACCGAGCACCACCCGAATCATCTGCAACATGGCTTCCGGGCTATACGGTTTGCCAAGCAAGTGCGTGTCGGGGCTTAACTGGTGATTGCGCGAAATGATGTCGCGGGTGTGCCCGGAGGTGAACAGCACCGCCACCGGTGGCGTCTGTACCTTGGCCCAGGCGAACAGGTCGGAGCTTTTGATCAGCCCCGGCATGACCACGTCGGTGAAGATCAGATCAACCTCGACACCGTCGAGGAGCATTTGCATGGCCGCATCGCCGTGGCCGGCGGTCAACACGCGGTAACCCTCCTCACGCAACAACTCGACCGCCGAGGCGCGCACCGCGTCGTTGTCTTCGACCACCAGAATCGTCTCGTGGCCACCGCTCTGCTGCCGTTGCAGATTGGGGGCTTCATCCAGGATCGGCCGCAGGCTGCGCGGGAAGTACAACTGCACCCGGGTGCCCTCACCGACGGTACTGGCGATCTCGACGTGGCCGCCGCTCTGTTTGACGAAACCGAAGACCATGCTCAGGCCCAGACCGGTGCCTTGACCGTCAGCCTTGGTGGTGAAAAACGGTTCGAACACCTGCTCGAGAATGCCTGGCGCGATGCCGGCGCCGGAGTCACTGACCGCGACGCGGACAAACTCGCCGGGGACGATGCCTTTGCCGGCGCAGAACTCGCGATCGAGGCGCACGTTGGCAGCGCTGAGCGCAATGGTGCCCTCGCCCTTCATCGCATCGCGGGCGTTGATCGCCAGGTTGAGAATGGCGTTTTCCAACTGGTTGCGGTCGACGTTGATGTGCCACGGTTGCTGCGGCATCTGCACATCGATCTGAATGGTTTCGCCCAGCGCTCGCTGCAGTAATTCGCCGACACCTTCAAAAATCTGCTGCGGGTTGCACACCGCCGGCGACAACGGCTGGCGCCGGGCAAACGCGAGCAGTTGCGAGGACAGCTTGGCACCGCGCTCAACCGCCGCCAGCGAAGCGCTGACCCGGCGCTGCACGTTGGCGTTATCCGGTTCGTGGCGCGCAAGCAGATGCAGATTGCCGGCGATCACTTGCAGCAGATTATTGAAGTCGTGAGCGACGCCGCCGGTCAGCCCGCCAATCGCTTCGAGCTTCTGCGACTGGCGCAACTGCTCTTCTGCCGCCAGCCGCGCCTCGACTTCTTCGCCCACGCGCTGTTCGAGGTTGCGGGTAAATTTGAGCAGGGATTCTTCGGCGATCTTGCGTTCATGAATGTCGATCAACACGCCGGGAAAGCGCAACGGCTTGCCGTGTTCGTCGAACTCACAACCGCCGCTGGCCAGCACCCACAGATAACTGCCGTCGCTACGCTGGACGCGGTATTCAGCGTTATATGGCTCGCCGGTCTGCACAGAATGGGCGATGCGCTCTTGCACCCAGGCGTGGTCATCGGGATGGATGCGCGATTCAGCAATGTCCTGAGCGAGATTGCTCAGGTCGTGATCCGGCGGATACGAGAACGTGCGGGCAAAACGCTCGTCTGCCGACAGCGTATTGTTTTTCACATCCCAGACAAACGAACCGAGCAAGGCGCCGGCATTCAGCGCCAGACGCACCCGCTCATTGTCGGCGCGGTAAGCGCTCTCGGCTTCCTGACGGCGGCGTTCGGAGTGCATGAATTCGGTGGTTTCCACCACCATCGCCATCACCCCGGCCGGCTTGCCCTCATCATTGGCCACCGGGCTGTAATACAGGTCCATCCAGACATCTTCGGGGACGCCGTCGCGCAACAGCACCAGTTCTTTGTTGCGGAAGGACAAGGTGCCACCCGCCAGGCAGGTATCAACCACGTGCCGGTTGAAATCGGCGACCTCGGGCCAACCCAACTCCACCGGCGAACCGAGCAGATACGGATGGCGGCCACCGGCAAATATCGAATAGGCGTCGTTGTAGATCATGTAGCCGGCGCGGCCCCAGAGCATGACCATCGGCAGCGGCGACGCCAGCATCAATTGCACCGCGCTGCACAGGCTGGCCGGCCAGCTGTTCAGCGGGCCGAGTTCGGTGTGGCTCCAGTCGAACGCACTGATGCGCCCGGCCATTTCGCCTTTCCAACCGTCACAACCATGGCTATCGGATAAAAACTGCATCGACTGACTCAGTGTCCTTAGGTGGTTGCCGGATAAATCGCGACGCCATAACGACGCGACGCCCGTCTGTTTCGAGCGTCTGCAGTCGTATTGGTTTCATATGAGGTATAGCCGATTTCATCCCTGCTCGGAGCCTAGACCCCGATCAGGTGCTTGAGCGGATGGTAGCCAGTTTTCATCTTCGCGGCGACGTCGAGAATGGCCTTCTCGATACCGTTCAAATGCATGCAGGTCAGTTCGATGGCGGCGCTCTGATTGCCGGCCTCGATGTACTCGATCAGGCGCAGATGTTCGTCATCACGGCACACCTCGTGACTGTCATCGTCCAGCGCAGCGGCATACAGCGAGGCGCGGGAAATCAGCTTCTGGAACCAGTCGAGCAGCACCGGGTTGTTGAGGCTGCGCGCCAGTTTGATGTGGAACTCGCCGAGCAAGTGAATCAAGCGTTCATGATCGCCCGCCGCGTGGGCTTGATCTTCCAGCAGCAGGTGTTCGCGCAAATCCTGCATCGCTGCGCTGTCCTTGCGCCGGCACAGTTCGGTAACGATGCCGATCTCGATCAACCGGCGGGTTTCGAACAGCGAACGGATCTCTTCATTGCTCGGCAACGACACCGACGCACCTTTATTGGGCTCAGTGGTGACCAGGCCATCGGCCTCCAATTGCTTCAATGCCGCACGCACCGACGTGCGGCTGACATTAAATAACTCCGCCAGCGAGGCCTCGCCCAGCTTCATCCCCGGGCGCAACGAACGTTTGCTGATCGCCTCGTAGACCCCTTGGTAGACGCGGTCGACCGTGGTTTCCAGTTTCTTCTCGGTCATTCGAACACTCCTTTGGCGTCGGGCAACCGGCCCCTGGCGATGCCTGGCCATGGAAAAAGGGGGTTGCACACGCAGATTAATCCGGGTATTTCTAAATTGCATTCAGATATTGCATACAATAAATAGAGGATTGCACCATTATGGGTCAACCAATAGCAATTGAAGTGCGCAACGTCTCCAAGCGGTACTCCGAGGACCCAGGCCTCGCGCCGGCCCTCGACAATGTTTCGGTAAACATCGCCGACAACGAATTCTTCACGCTGCTCGGCCCCTCTGGCTGCGGCAAAACCACCTTGCTGCGCACCATCGCCGGCTTCGAACACGTCAGTGAAGGCGAGATTCGTCTGGCCGGCGAACCGGTCAACGATTTGCCGCCATTCAAGCGTCGGGTCAACACGGTGTTCCAGAGTTACGCGCTGTTTCCGCACATGAGTGTCGCGCAGAATATCGCCTTCGGCCTCGAGATGCAGGGTCTTGAGCGCAAGTTGATCCCGCAGCGGGTCAACGAAATGCTCGCGCTGGTGCAAATGGAGCACCTGGCCGAGCGCAAACCGGCCGAGCTTTCCGGTGGCCAACAACAGCGCGTGGCTCTGGCCCGGGCCTTGGCGCCGAAACCGAAAGTCCTGTTGCTGGATGAACCGCTGTCAGCGCTTGATCTGAAGCTGCGCAAGGAAATGCAGGTTGAACTCAAGCGCGTACAGAAAGAAGCCGGGATCACCTTCATCTTCGTCACCCACGATCAGGAAGAAGCGCTGACCCTGTCCGACCGTATCGCCGTGATGTCGGCCGGCAAGATCCTGCAGATCGGCACGCCGACTGACATCTACGAGCACCCGCAACATCGCTTTGTCGCGCAGTTTATCGGCGACATCAACTTCCTCCCTGGCCAGCTCAAGCATGGCGAGCACAACGAAAAACTGTTCGTGCCCAACGGCATGCCGGTCGAGATTGCCTGCCAGCCGCAGGCTTTCAATGGCAGCAGCGTGCAACTGGCGTTTCGCCCGGAGCGCTCGCAACTGGTCGATGCCAGCCAGCCGCATCACCTGCGCGGGGTGATCGAAGCGGTGCTCTACGTCGGCACCGCAACCCTGTACCAGTGCCGCTTGAACAACGACATCAAAGTCATGCTGCGCGAAAACAACGAAGGCCTGAACCAGAGCCGCGCGGTTGGCGAACGCATCGCCGTGCACCTGCCGCCCCACGCCTGCCTGTTGATGGAGGCCTGAGATGAGCGTCAGCAGCACTTCCCCTGCCCTCAACCGCGCGCTGTTGCTCAGCCCGGTGGTGTTGACCCTGCTCGCCCTGATTGCCATTCCACTGGGGATCATGGGCTACATCAGCCTGCTACCGCGCAACACGTATGGCGGTGTCGACTGGCAAGCGCAATGGCAACTGCAAAGCTACGTGCAGCTGTTTTTCCAGGAAGGCTTCGACGGTGAACTGGAACTGAACTGGGTCTATGCCCAGGCGTTGTTGCGCTCGGTGTTGCAGGCCGGTGGCACCACCGTGTTGTGCTTTCTGTTCGGTTTTCCGGTGGCGTTGTGGATGTCGAGCCTGACCCCACGCCGACGCAACCTGATGGTCTTGCTGATCACCATTCCGTTCTGGACCAACCTGCTGATCCGCAACTACGCGTGGCTGATCATCCTTCGCGAACACGGCTGGGTCGCGCAAAGCCTTAACGCGCTATTCCCGAGTGCCGGTGGCATCACCCTGCTCTACAACGATTTCGCGGTGAGCGTCGGTCTGGTCTACAGCTTCCTGCCGTTCATGATTCTGCCGATCTATTCAACGCTGGAGAAACTCGACTGGCGTCTGGTTGAGGCTGCCTATGACCTCGGTGCCAATCGCTGGCACGCCTTGCGCCGGATCATTCTGCCGTTGTCGATGCCCGGGGTGATTGCCGGTGCGTTGCTGGTGTTTGTGCCGAGCCTCGGCGCTTTCATTACCCCGGCGATTCTCGGCGGCGGCAAGACGCTGATGATCGGCAACCTGATCCAGCAACAGTTCGGCACCGCGCGCAACTGGCCGCTGGGCAGTTCGCTGTCGTTCCTGTTGCTGGCGATTCTGCTGGTGTCGCTGGTGCTCTATGCGCTGTACAGCCGCCGTGCGGCGAAGACCATCAATCGGGGGGCGACAGCATGATTTCCCTGCACCTGAAAAAACTCCCGGCGACGCGCGAAATCAGCCTGCTGATCCTCGCGTATCTGTATTTGCCGATCTTTGTGTTGATCGCCTACAGCTTCAACGCCAATCGCTCGGCGACGGTGTGGACCGAGTTTTCGTTCGCCTGGTACGGGCGGATTCTGGCCAACCCGTCGATTCAGACGGCGGCGCTGAATTCGATCATCGTCGCAACCATCGCCACGGTCTGCGCCACGGTGATTGCCCTGCTCGCGGCACTGGCCACGTATCGGCCGTTCTACGGGCAGAAAATGGTCGAGGGCGGAATCAACCTGCCGCTGATCCTGCCGGAGATTGTCACGGCGGTGGCGACGTTGCTGCTGTTTATGGCACTGGGGATCAAGCTCGGTTTGCTGACGGTGATCGTCGCGCACATCGGCTTCTGCATTCCGTTCGCTTATCTGCCGATCCGCGCGCGGCTCAACGATCTCGACAAGAGTCTGCTGGAAGCGGCCAACGACCTCTATGCCAATCCATGGCAGGTGTTCCGCCGCGTGACCTTGCCGTTGTTGTGGCCGGCGGTGTTGTCCGGTGCGGTGCTGGCGTTCGTGGTCAGCCTCGACGATTTCATCATGACCTTCTTCGTCGCTGGGCCGGGTTCGACAACGTTGCCGGTGTACATCTTCTCGGCGATCAAGGCTGGCGTGACGCCGGAGATCAACGCGATCTCGACGCTGATGCTGGTGATTTCCATCGTCCTGGTGGTGCTGGCCTTCTGGCTGGGCCAACGCGGTAAACAACAATAAATCTGGAGCGCTCTGTTCATGAAAAGCAAAAGCATGCGTCTGGCAATGTCCGGTCTGGCCCTGAGTTGTTTTACCGCGTTCGGCGCTCACGCCGCCGAGCCGAAAGAGCTGTTTTTCTACAACTGGACCGATTACTACCCGGTCGATCTGCTGGCCAAGTTCGAGAAGGAAACCGGCATCAAGGTGACCATGGACGGTTACGACAGCAACGAAACCCTGCTCGCCAAATTGCAGGCTGGCGGCGCGGCTTATGACGTGATTGTGCCGTCGCAATCGATCATGCAGACGCTGATCAAACAGGATCTGTTGATGGAAATCGACGCGCCGAGCCTGAGCAACTTCCAGTACGTCAAAGGGCCGTTTCGCGACCCGAGTTTCGACCCGGGACGCAAGTTCTCGGCGCCGTATCTGTGGGGCACTACCGGCTTTTCTTACGACAGCGCGCGGGTGCCGGGCGGCAAACTGGATGACTCGTGGAAAGAGTTCTTCGAACCGCGCAAAGAGCTGCAAGGCCAACTCGCCGCCCTTGATACGTCGAGCAGCGTAATCAACGCCGCCAGCCATTATCTGAACGTCGACGAATGCAGCGAAAACCCGCAGGACGCCAAGCGCATTCTGGAATTGCTGCAAAAGCAGAAGCCGTTTTTGAAGATGTACAGCTCGGACAACACCGTCGACCGCATGGCTTCGGGCGAGGTGATCATGATGCAGAACTGGAACGGTTCTACAGCGCGGGCGACCTTGCAGAAGAGCACGATCAAGTACGTCTATCCGCGTGAAGGCGTGGCGATGTTCCAGGACAACTTCGCCGTGCCGAAAAGCGCGCCGCATCCGGGTAACGCGAAGATCTTTATCGACTGGATGATGAAGCCGGAGAACGCCGCGGCGGTGTCCAACGCCATTGCTTACGCCAACGGGATTCAGAGCGATGCGTTGCTGGATCCGAAGTGGAAGGTGATGGACGCGATCAACATGCCTGAGGAATACGCCTCGCGTTTGCGCCCGGAGAAGGAATGCAGCAACAAGGCGCGGGAGCTGCAGGACCGGATCTGGTCGAAGCTCAAGGGTTGATCCGAGACCGCTGCCCTCACCCTAGCCCTCCCGAAACGTCGGACCGCCCAGGGGTAGAGGGGACTGACCGAGGTGTCTTGCGATCTACGCCGACCTGACGGACCGAGTCGATTATGGATTCAAAGCAAATATTCCAGGTCGGCGTAACTCTTCAATATCCCCCATTCGGTCCCCTCTCCCTCCGGGAGAGGGCTAGGGTGAGGGAAAAAAATTCAAAGACCTACGAGGTTTGTATGACCCAGCCACACTGGCTCCGCAACGTACGCCCCTACGGCGCCCAAGCCGAAGACCTGCTGATCGAAAACGGCCGTTTCACTGAACGCCGCCCGGCCAGCAATGCACCGCTGGCCGCCAGCGACATCGACGGCCAACACCAGTTGCTCACCGCCGCGCTGGTCGAAAGCCACGTCCACCTCGACAAAACCCTTTACGGCCAACCCTGGCGCCCGAACAGCGCCGGCCCGACGCTCAAGGATTACATCAGCAACGAACGCCGCATCCTCCGCGAAGTAACAGCCCCCATCGCCGAACGCGCCGGCGCCCTGCTGGAAAACTGCATCGCCCGTGGTTCGCTGACCATGCGCTGCCACGTCGACATCGACCCGGAATTCGGCCTGCGCCACGTCGAAGCCATGCAACAACTGCGCGAACGCTACCAAGACCTGATCGACCTGCAACTGGTGGTGTTCCCGCAAACCGGGCTGATCAGCCGCCCCGGCACCGCCGAATTGATGCGTGAAGCCATCGCACTGGGCGTGGAGAACGTCGGTGGCCTCGACCCGTGCGGCATCGACAACGACCCGATTGCGCAGCTGGATTTCGTCTTCAAACTGGCGGCCGAGTTTGGCCGTGGCGTGGATATTCACCTGCATGACAAGGGTGAACTGGGTCTGTGGCAAATCGCGCTGATCGCTGACTACACCGAGCGCTTCAACCTGCATAACAGAGTGATGATCAGCCACGCCTATTGCCTCGGTATGTTGCCGTGGAGTCAGGTCAAACCGGTTGCCGAACGCTTGGCGACGCTGGGGGTTTCGCTGATGAGTTCGGCGCCGGCCGACACCGCTGTGCCACCGTTTCTGGCGTTGCGTGAGGCTGGCGTGAATGTCTGCCTGGGTTCCGATGGCATTCGTGATGCGTGGTCGCCGATGGGCAATGGCGACATGCTCGAGCGGGCGATGCTGCTGGCGTTTCGGTTTGATCTGGCCAAGGACGATGAATTGGCGGCGGCGTTTGACGCGGCCACGGTGAATGGCGCGCGGGCGCTGGGCGTCGAGGACTACGGATTCGCGCTCGGTCAGCGTGCGGACTTCTTGCTGATGCCGGTTGAAACCCTTGGCGAAGCCGTCGTCGCGCGGCCATTGCGGCAGGTCTATCGCGCGGGTTCCTTGATCGCCAGCGGCGGTCGTTTGCTGGACAGCCGTCTGTGAAACGCATCGGTTTGAAAGCCAGTTGCGTGGTCGGTTTCGACGGCTCGCAGCATGTGCTGTGGCGTGACGGTGAAGTGGTGTTTGCCGGCTCGCGCATCGAATTTGTCGGGCGCGGCTACGCCGGACCGGTGGACCAGTGGATCGACTACGGCAATGCCTTGATCGGCCCCGGCTTCATCGATCTGGATGCACTGGGCGATCTCGATTCCACCGTGTTGACCCTGGATAACGGTGACGAACGCAGCATGGGCCGCATGTGGTCTGCCGAATATCTGGCCGCCGGCCCGCGTGAGACCTACAGCGCGGAAGAAGAGGTTTTCAAATACCGCTACGCCTTCACTCAGTTGATCCGCAACGGCATCACCACGGCGATGCCGATCACCTCGATGTACTACCGCGAGTGGGCGGAAACCTACGACGAATTTGCCGCCGTCGCCGGTGTGGCGGGCGCACTCGGTTTAAGGACGTACCTCGGCCCCTGCTACATGAGCGGCATGAGTTACTGGCGCGCCGACGGCAGCCTCGACCACCACTGGGATGAGGATCGCGGTCTGGCCGGGCTTGATGCCGCTGAAAGGTTCTTCAAGGATTTCGACGGCGCGCACGACGGTTTGATTCGCGGCGCACTGCTGCCCGATCGCATCCAGACCTGCACCCCCGCGCTGCTGCAACGCACCTCGGTGCTGAGCCGCGAACTCAATGCGCCGATGCGCCTGCATTGCTGCCAGGCACTCAGTGAAGTGGCGATGGTCGAGCAGTTGCGCGGGACTTCGCCGTTGGGCTGGTTGCAACAGTTGGACTTGCTCACGCCGCGCAGCCTGTTGCCACACGGCATCTACAGCGCTGGCGATGACGACCTGCAACGGCTGATCGATGGCGGCGCGAGTCTGGTGCATTGCCCGTTGGTGTTCGCCCGTGACGGCGAGGCGCTGAACTCGTTCGGCCGTTACCGGGCCAAGGGCATCAACTTTGCGCTGGGTACCGACACCTGGCCGGCGGATCTGCTGGAGAACATGCGCCACGGTTTGAACATTGCGCGGTTGATGGAAGGCAGCTCCGCGCTGACCAGCAGCCTTGATTTCTATAACGCGGCAACCCTCGGCGGTGCGCGGGCGCTGGGGCGTGATGACCTCGGCCGACTGGCTCCCGGCGCCAAAGCCGACATCACCGTGTTCAGCCTGCGCGGCGTGCATCTGGGGCCGTTGTTCGATCCACTGAAAAACCTGCTGTTGGCCGGGCGCGGCGACGATTGCATCGCCAGTTACATCGACGGTCGCTGCGTGATGCACGACGGTCAGGTCAACGGCGTCGACTACCCCGCCCTGCAACGCCAGGCGCAGCGCCAATACGAAAAACTCATGCGCAGCCATAGCGAGCGCGCCTTTGCCCGACCGGACTGGAAAACCCTGTTCCAGCCGGCCATTCCGTTCGCCGATGACTACAGCGCCGATGCGCCGTTGAGCGCGATTGATCCACTTCTTTAGAGACTTCTACCATGCACAGCTTTGATTTCAGCCAGCTCAGCCCACGGGAAAAATACAAGATCCTGATCGGCAGCGTCGTGCCCCGGCCCATCGCACTGGTCACCACCATTGATGGCGAAGGTCGCGTCAATGCTGCGCCGTTCAGCTTCTTCAATGCACTGTCGGCCGACCCGCCGATTCTGGCATTGGGCGTGGAGAATTACGGCGACCAGAGTCCGAAGGACACCACACGCAATATCCAGTTGAATCAGGAGTTCACCGTGAACATCGTCAGTGATGCACTGGTGGAAGCGATGAACGTTTGCGCCGTGCCGTTCGCGCCGGGCTTCGATGAATTGACGGCGGCGGGCCTGACAGCAATCCCCGGCACTACGGTGAAGTGCCCACGCATCGGTGAGGCGCCGGTGGCGTTGGAGTGTCGGCGGATGATGGCGCTGAACATCGGACAGTCGCGAGAGATCATTTTTGGTGAGGTGTTGATGGCGCATGTGCGCGATGAGCTGATCGATCCGAAGACGCTGTACATCGATCAATTGGGCCTGGATGCGATCGGCCGTATGGGTGGCCATGGTTACGCGCGAACCCGCGATTACTTCGATTTGCCGACCCGTTCGTTGCAAGCGTGGACGGAAGCGCCGGGCGGTGGCGAGCGGTTTTGGCCTGCCGCCAAATAAGCGCCAACAGCAAAAGATCGCAGCCTTCGGCAACTCCTACAGGGGAATGCATTCCAAATGTAGGAGCTGCCGAAGGCTGCGATCTTTTGATCTATCAGTCAGTGCCGTACTTCGGCGAGCGTGGGCCGTACAGCAGCCCTGCCCGGTGTCCGGCCGAGAGCAGACGATTGCTCGCCACACCGGCAATCGGGTAGCCGGCATCGGTGGCGCTGTTGATGACCTGCTTCACCGCCGCCGTGATCAGCATGCCGATCAGACCGCCACCGCTGTTGTTGCCGCCCTCTTCACTCGACGCTCGCGCCGAACCGGTCCACAGCGTGGTGCCGCTTTTCAGATCAACCAGTTTCGCCGTTGCGGTCACCGCAGTTTCGCTGCTGATCACCATGTAGCGCGTACCGTATTCGGTTACGGTAATGTACAGCGCGGCGTCCGCACCGAAGATGTCCCTCAGTTTGTTTGCCGGTGCCTGATGGATGTCGTCCGGGGTGGTCAGACCGTTCTGACGGAACGTCTCGTCCACCAATGTAATCGGCAGCACGTAATAACCGGCTTCGGCCAACGGGAACGTCACCTGCGACAACAGGCTGTACGACGCCTTCACATCCGGCGAAGTGTTCAGCGGTGGCAGCACCAGAATGGTCTTCGGCCGTGCTTGTTTGTAGGCCGAGTAGTCCACGGTTTTGGGGGCGACGCAGCCACCCAGCATGGTCAGGGCCAAACCGGCGGCAAGCAGCTTCAAGGTACGCGAGATCATTTCGCGTCTCCGGCCTTGGCGTTCTTGAGCAGGAAATCCATGTACGTGCCGGACTCGGGGAACAGGGTTTTCTCGGTATTGAACTGCTGCACCATCTGATCGTCCTTGCCCATGCTCAGATAGAGCAAGCCAAGGTGTGCGTGGTAACCCGGCGGTACAGCATTGCCGGTGGAGCGGATTTTCTGCAGGTCACGTTCCAGCGCTTCGGCCTGGGCTTCTTTCGGCTCTTCGCCTTTGAAGTATTCGTAAACCTGAGGTTCGTAGCCTTCCCATTGGTACAGGGTCTGCGGGCCGGGGGCACAACCGGCCAGCAAGGCGCTGGCGGCCAGCGTCAGCGCCATCAGCGCGCGCGACAAAGTCAGTTTCATGGGTGTTGCTCCTTGCAATGGGTGTCGATCAGTTGCCCGGTTTCCAGGCACCGGCGTTCATGCCATCGACCAGACGATTGATCGCCTCGCGCATGGCCAGATCGAGGACTTTGCCGTTGAGGGTCGAGTCGTAGGCAGCGGTGCCGCCGAAGCCGATGATTTCGCGGTTGGACAAGGCGTATTCGCCGGCGCCCTGAGTCGAATAGACCACTTCGGAGGTGCTGATGTTGACGATGTTCAGGTTGACTTTGGCGTAGGCGACCTGAGTCTTGCCACGGCCGAGAATGCCGAACAACTGGTGATCACCGGTCTCTTTGCGGCCGAACTCGGTGACGTCACCGGTGACCACGTAATCAGCGCCTTTCAGACGCTGGGCCTGGCCCTTGATCGCCGCTTCCTGCTGGATTTCGCCCATGTTGTCGCGATCCAGCACGCTGAAGCGGTTGGTCTGCTGCAAGTGGGTGATGAGGATGGTCTTGGCCTGACCGCCGAGACGGTCGACGCCGTCAGAGAAGATCCCGCGCATGTAGCTGGAGCGGTTGTCGAACTTGCCCACGGCCATTGGCACACGAACACCGGTCCAGACTTGAGTGGCGCTTTCAACCTTGGCCACCGGCAAAGCGCGGGAGCTTTCGGTGGCGCAACCGGCGAGTGTGCCGGCAATCGTGCCGAGCACAGCAATCGCGACGCCTGAGACCAGCATCCGGGAGATCATTCTCACTGAGTATTCCTTTTGAAAAACGGAGGGTGTCCCGGCACGGCAATGGGGTCGGGAGCTGAAAAGGGGCGGCATTATGACAAAGTGCCATCACTGAAGACAGGTTTTTTTGACGCCAGTGAATTGGCTTGGATTGGCCTTCCACAAATCCACTGTGGGAGCGAGTCTGCTCGCGAAAGCGGTATGGCAGACGAATCATCTCTGACTGATAGATTGCTTTCGCGAGCAGGCTCGCTCCCACAGGGATTTTGTGTTTGGCTTGGGAAAGGGATCAGTGGAAATCGCGGCTCTGCACGCGAATGCCATTGAGCAGCGGGCTGAGGTCGCTCAGCCGGCCAGCGATCAGGTGGCGTACCTCGCCTTCGCGCTCCCAGCGGCCATCGACCTTGAGCAATTGCGAACCGACCAGCACTTGCCGCTGACGCTCGGCCAGATCACGCCAGACCACCACATTGACGTTGCCGAACTCGTCTTCCAGGGTCACAAAGGTCACACCGCTGGCAGTGCCCGGCCGCTGCCGCCCGGTGACCAGCCCGGCGACGCTCACCGGTCGGCCGTGCTCGACCTCAAGCAATTCCTGCGAACTGCGGCAGCGCCGGGCTTTGAGTTCGCCACGCAACAGCGCCAGCGGATGCGGCCCCAGCGTGGTGCCGACGGTTGAGTAATCGGCGTAAACATCCTCGCCAACGCTGGGTTTGGGCAACAGCACTTCCGGCTCTTCCTGACTCGGCAACCCGGCAAACAGACCCAGCTGTTTCTGCACCCCGGCGACTTCCCAGCGCGCCCGATGCCGATGTCCGGCCAAGCCGCGCAACGCCCCGGAATCGGCGAGCAACGCCTGCGCCCGACTGTCGAGCGCCGCCCGCTCGCCCAGATCGGCGACATCGGCAAACGCCCCACGCATCCGCGCCGCCTCGATGCGCCGGGCATCGTCTTCGCGAAAGCCCTTGATCATGCGCAGGCCCATGCGAATCGCCGGTTGCGCCGCCGTGGTGGTTTCCAGGCTGCAATCCCAGTCACTGGCGCGCACATCGACCGGGCGGATCTGCAACTGATGCCGGCGCGCGTCCTGGAGAATCTGATCCGGGCTGTAGAAACCCATCGGCCAGCTATTGATCAACGCGCAAGCGAACGCCGCCGGTTCGTGGCACTTGAGCCAGCAACTGGCGTACGTCAGCAAGGCAAAACTGGCAGCGTGGGATTCGGGGAAGCCGTAGCTGCCGAAGCCTTTGATCTGCTCGAAAATCTGCGCGGCGAACTCCGGTGTGTAGCCGTTTTTCTTCATCCCGGCGGCGAGGCGTTCCTTGTGCGGCTCCAATCCACCGTGGCGTTTCCACGCGGCCATCGAGCGGCGCAGTTGATCGGCCTCGCCGGGGCTGTAATCGGCGGCGACAATGGCGATCTGCATCACCTGTTCCTGAAACAGCGGCACGCCGAGGGTGCGTTTGAGCACCACTTCCAGTTCCGGCGATGGATAGGTTTCTTTTTCTTCTTTATTCCGCCGGCGCAGGTACGGATGGACCATCCCGCCCTGAATCGGCCCCGGGCGGACGATGGCCACCTCGATCACCAAATCGTAGAACTTCGCCGGTTTCAGACGTGGCAGCATCGACATCTGTGCGCGGGATTCGATCTGAAACACGCCAATGGTGTCGGCGCGGCTGATCATGTCGTAGGTCGGTTTGTCTTCGGCCGGAATCGTCGCAAGACTCAAGTCCAGATTGCGATGGCGACGCAGCAAGTCGAAGCAACGACGAATTGCGCTGAGCATGCCGAGGGCGAGGATATCCACCTTGAGCAGGCCGACCGCGTCAAGGTCGTCCTTGTCCCACTGGATAATCGTGCGATCAGCCATCGCCGCGTTCTCGACCGGCACCAGCGTGTCCAGCGGCTGCTCGGAAATCACGAAGCCACCGGGATGCTGCGACAGGTGCCGGGGGAAACCGATCAACTGTCCGGTCAGGCTCAATACCCGGCGCAATACCGGGCTTTCCGGGTCGAAGCCGCCCTCCAGCAAGCGTTCCAGTGGCGGCGTTTCATCGCTCCAGTGGCCGCAGCAATCGGCCAGTGCGTTGATCTGATCCGGCGGCAGGCCCAAGGCCTTGGCCACATCGCGTACGGCGCCGGCAGCGTGGTAAGTGCTGACCACCGCCGTCAGCGCCGCGCGACCACGGCCGTAACGGCGAAACACATATTGCAGGACTTCTTCGCGGCGTTCGTGCTCGAAGTCGACGTCGATGTCTGGCGGTTCGTTACGCTCCTTGGACATGAAGCGCTCGAACAGCAGCGTGGTGCGATCGGGGTCGATCTCGGTGATGCCCAAGGCAAAACACACCGCCGAGTTGGCTGCCGAGCCACGGCCCTGACAGAGAATTTTTTGCTCACGGGCAAAACGCACCACGTCGTGTACGGTGAGGAAGTAGCTTTCATAGCCGAGTTCGGCGATCAGTTTCAGCTCATCGTCGATCTGCTTGAGCACTTTGGTTTGCGGGCCTTTGGGCCAGCGCCAGGCAATGCCTTCTTCGGTCAGATGACGCAGCCAGGAACTGGCGCTGTGCCCCTCGGGCACCAGTTCTTTGGGGTATTGATAACGCAATTCGCCCAGATCAAAGGTACAGCGTCGGGCCAGACTCACCGACTCATCCAGCAAGGCCTGCGGATATAACTCACGCAACACCTCGACACTGCGCAAATGCCGCTCACCATTGGGGTGCAAACGCAGCCCGGCCTCGGCCACCGGCACGTGATGACGGATCGCGGTCATGGTGTCTTGCAAGGCGCGGCGACCACGGGCGTGCATATGCACATCGCCACTGGCCACGGCCGGAATCTGCAACTCGGCGGCCAGACGCAACAACGCCGCCAGCCGCTGCTGATCGTCCTGGCCACGATGCAACTGCACCGCCAGCCACAGGCGTTGGCCGAAGGTCTGCTGCAACCAACGGCCCTCGTCCACCTGATCAAGCGAATCCGGCACCCACAACACCAGCAATCCCGGCAGCGCTTCGTCGAAGTCCTCGCGCAGCACTTGATACTGACCTTTCTGCGTACGCCGGCGCGCGCGGGTGATCAAGCCGCACAGCGCCTGATAGCCTGCGAGGTTCTCCACCAGCAGCACCAGTTTCGGGCCGTTCTCAATGCGCACTTCACTGCCGATGATCAGCGGCAGCTCAACGGATTTCGCCGCTTGCCAGGCGCGAACGATTCCGGCCAGCGTGCATTCATCGGTGATCGCCAGTGCCTGATAACCATGCTTTTTTGCCCGTTGAAACAATTCCAGCGCACTGGACGCACCGCGCTGAAAACTGAAGTTCGACAGGCAGTGCAGCTCGGCATAACCGTCGTTCATGCAAACCAGCCCTGCAGCCACAACGGACCGCCCTCGCCCACCGCCCGATAAGCCCAGCCCTGCTGACCGGCGCGGTTCTGGATCAGGTAATAATCGCGGCGCACATCGTCACCGTCCCACCAGCCTGACTCGATGCGTTCCGGGCCCATGAGAATCCGCGCCGAACCTTCTGCCACGCTTTGCGGTTCCCCCAGTAACCAGCCCGGACGGTGCACGCTGGGCAAACCTGCGCAGCGTTGTTTGTCGACGCCATGCTGCCACGCGCACTCCGGACGGTGATCAGCCTGAAAACGCAGCCCCCGCACGGCGTCATCACCGAGCCGTGCACGCAGGCGTTCGCGCAACTGTTCCCACGGCAAGGTCTGTTGCGGGCGGTCGTCGAACAGCTCCTGAAACTGCGGAACGAAACTCGGCAGGTCCTCGGCACGCAGACGAAAGCCGCGCACGGGCGCCTCGACCTGTACCTGTTCAAGCCGCCCTCGGGCCAGTTCAAAGAGCATCGCCGGATCACGTTCGGCGCTGAGCAAACCGACTTTGATCACGCTGTCCGGCAATCCGGCGTGTTCCAGATGCAGGTCGAAACGCTGCACGCCGCTGTCACGCCCGCAGAGGAACGCCGACAGATCGCCGGTCAAGCGCCGCAGCGGGAACAACAAGGCCTGATGCGATTGCACGTCGAAATTCAGTTCGATACGCACATCGAAACGATCCGGCGGCAAGTAAAACTCCAGCGCCAATGGTCGCGCACCGAACAAGGTGTCGAGATGCTTAAGCATCTGCGCCTCGAAACGCCGGGCCAGCGCCTGACGTGGCAGGCTCTGCACCTGACTGAGAGTGCGCAGACCCATGCGCGACAACGCTGTGGCCACCGCCGGTTCCAGACCGACGCGGTCGACGGGTAGCTGGCCGAGGTGATGCTGCAAGGCCTCGCCGTCCGGCACCACCAAGCCGTCATAGGCGTTGGCCAGCACCCGCGCCGCTACCGGGTTCGGTGCGGCAACGATGCGATGACGAAAACCCAGATCGGTCAGTTCCTGGCGCAACCGTGCTTCGAGCTGTACCCAGGAACCGAACAGGCCCAAGCTGGATTCGATCTCGAACACCACGGTGCGCGGGTAATGCACGCTGACCTGCGAACTGAAACGGTAGGCCCACGCGGCGAGAAACTGCTGCCAGTGCTCGACCTCGGCGGCCTCGTAATCGGCGGTGGCAAAACCTTTGCTCATCGCCTGCGCGGCGGTCATCGACTGGCCCGGACGCAAGCCAAGTTTGCGCGCCGCCGGGTTGACCGCTTGCAAAACCCGGCGCTGGGCCGGGCCGTTGAGCAGCACCAGCGGTTCATCAGGATCGGGGCGCTGACGCAGCACGGCGTCGAGGGCCAATTGCGGAAACAGAATACACACCCAGCGCATGGCAACCTCAGTGACCCACGGCAAAGGCAATCGGTGCCGTACGCGCCAATCCGCCACGGCACTTGAGCACGCGCAACTGCGCGGGTTTGGCGTCAATGGCAATCCGTAATGCGGCGGGCGACGGGTTGACCGCCTCGCTCAACGGGCGCCATGCAAATGCCAGGGTCTGGCCGGTTTCGGCCGCCACCTGCAAACGCCGCAACGCACGGTCATCGGCCTTGTGCGGCCAGCACAGCACCGCGCCACAACTGCCTGAACGCAGGCATTGTTCTGCCGCCCACAAGGCATCGCGCTCGCTGGCCTGGATCACCGACAACTGGCGCAGATCGACCCCGGCGTTTGCCCACGCCTGCGGGTACGGCACGAACGGCGGTGCCACCAGCACGATGCGCTCGCCCGCCGCCGACAACCGCGCCAGCGTCGGCCAGACCAGTTGCAGCTCACCAACACCGGGGCCGGCCAACAGGATTTCACTCAGCGCCGCCTCCGGCCAGCCACCGCTGGGCAATGCCGCGTCCAGCGCGGCGTGCCCGGTCGGTTGCGGGCTGGCAGCCGGGGGCGCAGGCCGGCCTTTCCAGACCTGGCCGCCATTGAACAGCGTATCCAACGCAACGACGGCGCCCATCAGCCTTGCCTCACCAGACCACAGAACACCCCTTCGATGGCCAGATCCTGATCGTCGCGCACGACAATCGGCTGGTACGCCGGGTTGCGCGGCAACAGCCGCACTTCAGCGCCGAGCCGTTCGAAGCGTTTGATGGTGACTTCACCGTCGAGCCGCGCCACGACGATCTGGCCGTTGAGCGCTTCGGGATTGCGCTTCACGCCGACCAGATCGCCGTCGAGAATGCCGTCCTCGATCATCGAATCGCCCTGCACTCGCAGCATGTAATCGGGTGGGCGCGAGAACAGCGCCGGATCGAGCAGCAAGCGGCTATGGATGTCGGCATCGGCGCCAATCGGCGCACCGGCAGCGACGCGGCCGAGCACGGGGATGTCGAGCAGCTCCGGACGCGGCGCTTGCCCGAGCAAGCGAATGCCCCGGGCCTGATGCGGATTGACCTCGATAAAACCGGCTTCAGTGAGCGCGAGCACGTGCTTGCGCGCCACGCTGCGCGAGGCAAAACCAAAAGCCTCGCTGATTTCAGCGAGGCTTGGAGGCTGACCGTGTTCGGCGATTCGATCGCGGATAAACGTCAGGATGGCAGTACGGCGGGGAGTCAGATTGGTCATGGAGTACATTTGTACTCCTGTAGGATTTTCCTGACAAGCGCCGCCAGTCGGCCTAGGCCGACGTATGAGCTGCCGAAGGCTCGGGCCGCGATCGGACGATCTTTTGATGTTGTTTTTAAAAAGCCAGATCAAAAGATCGCAGCCTCGTTTCACTCGACAGCTCCTACAGGGAAACGGGGTGTCAGCCCAAGCCGCGTTCGGCAAGGAATTCCGAGATGTAATCGATGAAGGCAACGACCTTCGCCGTGGCCCGACGATGGCTCGGGTACACCGCCAGAATATGCGGGCCAAAGGTATCCGGGTCGATCTCGTAATCGGCCATGACCCGCACCAGTCGCCCGTCGGCAATGAACGGCGCGGCACTCCACAGCGGCGTGTGCAGCAAACCGCGCCCGGCCAGGGCACTGGCCAGCAACAAATCATAATTGTCACTGCGCAACAACGGCGCCGTAGGTTGCGCCAGACTCAAACGCTGGCCGTCACGCTCGGCCCACCAGAATTCGCGGCTGAGTAACGGGTGCTGATACAGCAGCCATTCATGCTGCTCAAGGGTCTGCGGATTCACCGGCAAGCCCTTGCGAGCGAGGTACTCGGGGCTACCGCACAACGCCAGACGATTGCTGCCGACCACCCGCGCAATCAACCCCGGCAAATCATCGTGGCCCTCACGTAGCGCCAGGTCGTAGCCACTTTCCAGCAGATTGACGAACGCATCGCACAGGTCCACTTGCAGGCTGATCTGCGGGTATTGCTGCAAAAATCCGTCACACACCTGATCGAGAAACGCCCGGCCATACGCCAGCGGCGCAGTGATTTTCAGGCTGCCGCGCAAGCCGTGCTGCAACTGCTCGATTTCCTCACTGGCCTCGTCCAGCCGTTGCAACACCAGCCGCGCGGTTTCCAGGTACACCCGGCCGATTTCAGTGAGCAGAATCCGCCGCGTGCTGCGCTCGAACAGCCGCGCACCCAGCTCCGATTCCAGGTGATTGACCGCTTTCGTCAGTGCCGACGGGGTCTTGCCCAACTGCTCGGCGGCGCGGCTGAAACTGCCGAGCTGCGCGGTGACGACGAACATTTTCAGAGCACCCAACTTATCCATGCTTTTTCCATTCAGGCAAAAACGTTTTTCGTGAGGGAGGCGTTCTGTCAGCCGCTGCCAGCCACTAATCTCGCCATCAGACGCAATAACAAGGAAATCTTCAATGAAAAGATTCATCCCGAGTCTGTTGGTAGCCGCTGTAAGTTTTGCCTCGATGGAAGTCATGGCTGCCCCTGATCTGATCCTGCTCAACGGCAAGATTTTCACCGCCGACCGCGCGCAACCCAAGGTGCAGGCCCTCGCCGTAGAGAACGGTAAAGTGCTGAAGGTCGGCACCGACGCGCAGATCAAAGCCCTGATCGAACCCGGCACCCAAGTGATCGACCTCAAGGGCAAAGCGCTGATGCCCGGGCTGATCGACAGCCATTCCCACGCAATTTTCGGCGGCCTGGAAATGGTCTCGGCGAACATGGAAGACGAAGTCGTCGACCTCGACGAACTGCAAAAACGTCTGCGCGACTGGCGTGCAGACGGCAAGGCCAGACACGGCGATGTGCTGAGCATTGCCGGCATGAGTTCGGTTTATTGGGCGCAAGCCGAGGCCTTGGGCAACACCTTCAACAGCGGCGAATGGGCCAATGTGCCGGTGGTGTTCATCGGCAGCGACCATCACACGGCGTGGGCCAACAACGTCATGCTCAAACGCGCCGGGATTGATGCGGCCCTGCTGAAAATTCTGCCCGACGCGGAAAAAGACACCATCGGCAAACTGGCCAACGGTGAGCCGAACGGCTTTGTGGTCGACGCCGGTTGGGACCGGGTCGCCTCGAAAATGCCGGTGCCAAGCCCCGCCGACATGTTGAACGCCGCCAAATCAGCGGTGCGCTACAACAACAGCCTCGGCATCACCGCGTGGATGGACCCGGCCGCCAACGCCGCGCCGGGTGAAGCGGTGTTTGCGCTCAAACCGACCGAGAAAACCGTCGGCGTGCTGCCGGCCTATAAAGCCCTGTCGGAAAGCGGCGACATGAGCGTGCACGTCGCGGCGCTGCTGGTGGCCAACCCGAAAAGCGTCCCTGCCGACCTCGACACACTGGACAAGGTGCGCCAGCAATTTCAGGGCATTCCCAACCTGACCCTGCCCGGGATCAAGATCTTTGCCGACGGCGTGATCGAATTCCCGGCGCAGAGCGCAGCGATGATCGATCCGTACAGCAACTCGCACAAGCAGGGCGAACTGCTGATCGACCCGCAACATTTCGGCGAACTGGTCAGTGCCATCGACCAACGCGGCTGGCTGGTGCACATTCATGCGATCGGCGACCGTGCGGTGCGGGAATCGCTGAACGGCATCGCCCAGGCACGCAAGGACCGGCAGAGCGGCGTGACACACTCGATCACCCACCTGCAGATGGTCAACCCGCAAGAGTTCGCCCGCTTCAAGCCGCTCAATGTGATCGCCTCGATGCAACTGCTGTGGGCCAGCGCCGACGATTACACCACCGACATGATCAAGCCCTATGTCAGCGCCCTCGCCTTCCGCTATCAGTACCCGGCGCACTCGCTGATCAAACAAGGCGCGACGATTGCCGGCGCCAGTGACTGGCCGGTGTCTTCGCCGAACCCGTTCAATGCCATGGCCCAGGCGATTACTCGCGTCGGGCCATTGGGCGTGCTTAATGCCGACGAGCGTCTGGACCGCGACACGATGTTCTATGCCTACACCGTTAATGCCGCGCGGACGATTGGCCTGGAGAAACAGATCGGCTCGCTGACGCCGGGCAAGCAGGCTGACTTTATCGTGCTCGACCGCGATGTGTTCAGCGTCGACAACAAGGCGCTGCATGACACCCAGGTGCTGCAAACCTGGTTCGGCGGCCGTCAGGTCTACATCGCCACCCAATAACAACAAAATCTCCCCCATGTAGGAGCTGCCGCAGGCTGCGATCTTTTGACTTTGATTTTAAAAAACCAAGATCAAAAGATCGCAGCCTTCGGCAGCTCCTACAGGTTTACCTCCTGCCCCCATAACAATCACAACATCGGGAGTTCACATGAAAGCCTTGCCCCTGTTCGCCCTGAGTTTCTTGAGCGTGCTGCCCTTGAGCAGCTTTGCGATCCCTTTAAACGATGATTTTGCGCTGTTGGTCGACCTGACCCTGGCCAGCGATTACCGCACCCGCGGCATCTCGCAAACCCAGAATGATCCCGCCGTACAGGCCGGCCTGACCCTCGCCCACAGCAGCGGTCTGTACCTCGGCGCGTGGAGTTCCAACGTCGATTTCGGCGGTGGTCTGAAAACCCGGCAGGAGGTCGATTACTACGGCGGTTGGCTGTGGCAGGCGACCGAGGATGTCAGCCTCGATCTGGGCTACATCAAGTACGCCTACCCCAAGGAAAGCCAGTTCAACCAGAGCGAGGTCTACGGGATTCTCGGCGTTTATGGGGTGAAACTGGCGGCGTATTACTCCAGCGATGCGCCGGGGATCGATAGCAAGCAGAGTTCGCTGTACAGCTACATCGGCTATGAAACTGAATTGCCGTACGACTCGGGGTTGAAGCTGCGTTACGGCAATATGGATTTCAAGGATCCGCATCTGTATTCGGCGTCCGGGCAGGCTGAGGACAGTTATCGCGAATGGGAAGTCAAAGTCACCCACAATCTGGCCGGAGTGGTGTTGGGCCTTAGCTACATCGACACTAACCTGTCGCAGAGCCAGTGCCTGAGCAACTGGGGCTTCAAGGATGTGTGCACGGCAACCGTCGTCGCCAGCATCAGCAAATCTTTCTGAAA
This sequence comes from Pseudomonas viridiflava, assembly GCF_900580865.1. GTDB lineage: Bacteria > Pseudomonadota > Gammaproteobacteria > Pseudomonadales > Pseudomonadaceae > Aquipseudomonas. The sequence continues at coordinate 36,648 of NZ_UTBZ01000191.1, read as the reverse complement.
AAGCGCTGACCACCTGTGGGAGCGAGCCTGCTCGCGAAGGCGGCGTATCAGTCGCCATCAATGCTGAATGAACCACCGCATTCGCGAGCAGGCTCGCTCCCACATTTGGATATTTGTCGGGTTAAGAATTGAGTTGTGCCAGATAGGGCCACGGGTAGATGCCGCGCTGATGGCCGTCGCTGAACACCAGTTGCACGCCATAGCCCTGGGGGTTGAGTTCGATCAGGCGTACGCGATCATCGACCAGCGGCGTCAGGCCTTTGAGGCGAAACGCGCGGCATTGCGAGCAGGGGCACTGGCGGCGCAGCTCGGCGTGGTTGAGTTGTTGTTCGCGCCCGTCAGGCCAAGTCAGCCGAAGGGTTTGCTCGCTTTGTGAGTTACCGACTGACAGCGGGTTCATTGCAACTGACTCAAGGCAATGCGCACGGCTTTGCGCACTTCCGGGTCGCCGTCGTCCTGTGCGGCCTGCAACGCGGCCACGGCGCCGCGATCATTCAGTTCGCCCAAGGCCAGCGCGGCCTCTTTGCGCAGATTGCTGATGCGATGACCGAGGGTCTCGATCAATGCGTCCAGCGCCGGTGCGAAACGCAGGCGACCGAGGCTGCGGGTGGCGCGCAGGCGTACTTGCCAGTAGTCATCGCTCAGCGCTTCGACCAAGGCCGGGCCGGCGTCTTGGTGGCCGACTTTGCCCAATGTCGTTGCGGCCTCTTCACGCACTTGCCAGGCGTGGTCTTGCAAGGCCTGGCGCAGGGCTGGCAGGACTTCAGCACTGGAGGCCAAACCGAGAGCACCAGTGGCGGCGCGGCGTACTTCGGTGTCCGGGTCATCGCTGGCCAATCGCGCCAAAGCAGGCAGCGCGTCGAGCTGCTTGAGCCAGCCGAGCACGCCGACGGCTTCACGACGGACATTAGCGTCGGCGTCGTTCAATGCCGCGACGGCAGCCGGTGCGGCGTCGGCAAAACGCAGTTCTCGCAGGGCGCGAAACGCAGCGATGCGCACGCTGACGTCGGCGTGATCGGTCCACGGCAGAATCACCCGCCCCGCCGCTTCAGTCTTGAGCAGACTCAAGCTCTGCGCGGCAGCGGATTGCACGGCGGGCGACGGGTCGGTCAACGCCTCACACAAGGCTTGCACGACGTCCTCATCTTCCCAAGCCTCCAGCAATCGTGCGGCTTCGGCGCGGACTTCTTCGGCAGGATCCTGGCCGAGGCGATCAACCAGCCAGAGCAAGCCATCCGGCTCTTCGAGATCCGCCAGATCAATCAGCGCAATACGGCGCACACCGGCATCCTCGGCAGTGAGGCGCGGTTGCAGGGCGAGGATTTCATCGATATCGGTCACAGCAAAAATAGAGGTCATAGGGCAAATCGCGGCAAAGGGTTTTCGGGAGGCAGGCCGAGCGGATTGAGGCGCGGCAGCGGTCGGTCATCGTCGTGGCGCAGCAGGTCAAGACAGTGGCGTTTGAGGCGCGAGAACTCGGGGCTGGTGACCAGTTCGCTGGTGCGTGGCCGGGCAAAATCCAGGCGCAAGTCTTCGATGATTCGCCCCGGTCGCGCGCTCATCACCAGCAAGCGGTCGGCGAGGAACAGCGCCTCGTCGATGTCGTGAGTGACGAACACCACCGTGGTGCGGATGCGCGTCCAGATGTCCAGCAGCAGTTCCTGCATGTTCAGACGTGTCAGCGCATCCAGCGCGCCGAACGGCTCGTCCATCAGCAACAGGCGCGGGCGATTGACCAGCACACGGGCGATCTCGACGCGTTGCTGCATGCCGCCGGAGAGTTGATCGGGCCAGCGTTCGGCGAAACCTTCGAGGCCGACCAGTTTGAGAATGTCATCGGCGGCGCGGTGGCGCTCAGCCTTGCCGATGCCGCGCATTTTCAGACCGAAGGCAACGTTGTCGCGCACCGTGCGCCAGGGAAACAGCGTGTGATGCTGGAACACCATGCCGCGCTGCGGTGATGGACCGGACACTGCGGCGCCATCGACTTTCAGGCTGCCGGCGTGCGCGTTCAGATGCCCGGCCAACGCACCGAGCAAGGTCGATTTACCGCAACCGGACGGGCCGAGAATACAGACGAACTGGCCCGGCTCGATCTGGCAATCGAGTTCCCGAACCGCTTCGAACGCTTCCCGCCCTGCGCCGAGAACGATGGACAGTTGGCGAATGTCGATCCGCCCTTCCGGGGTTTGCATCACGCTCATCAGGCTTTTCCTCGCGGTCGATGCCACGGCGTGAACAACCCGCCGAGGCGTTTGATCAGCAGACTGCTGCCCATGCCCAACACACCGATCAGGAGCATGCCGACGACGATGTCGGCGTAGTTCTGGATCGTGTAGGACTCCCAGGTGTAGTAACCGATGCCGAACTGGCCGGAGATCATTTCCGCCGTGACCAGACAGAACCACGAAGTGCCCATGCCGATCGCAAGACCCGTGATGATGCTGGGTGCGGCGCCGGGCAGGATCACTTCGAGCAGGATTGCGCGGCGCCCTGCCCCGAGGCTTTTCGCTGAGGCGATCAGCCGTGGGTCGACGCCTTCGACGCCGTGCACGGTGTTGAGCAGGATCGGGAACAGCGCACCGGTGAAGGTGATGAAGACCATCGACAGTTCGGACGATGGGAACATCAGGATGGCCAATGGAATCCATGCCACGGCGGGGATCGGGCGCAGGACTTCCAGTGGGGGCAGTAACAGGTCTTCGGCCCATTTTGAACGGCCGATGGCCAGGCCGAGGGCGATGCCGATGACTAGTGCAGCGAGGTAACCGGCGAAGACGCGGCTGAGGCTGGCGGTCAGGTGTTGCAGGAGCTTGCCGGAGTCGCCGAGGCCCAATGCCGCTTCGATCACCGCGATAGGTGTCGGCACGTTGGCGAAGGTGACGAGGCCGAGGTTCCAGTGGTGGCTGGCGGCGAGTTGCCAGAACAGCAGGCAGAGCAGCAGTGAGGCGGCTCTTGATGTCCAGCGGATGGGTGTTTTCATGGAGCGGGTTTCCAGTTCTGGATCTGTGTTGTGGCTGAGATTTACCCCCTCACCCCAGCCCTCTCCCCCAAGGGGGCGAGGGGGAAAGGGAGCCGATCTTCACGCTTTTCAAAACCTGCGCTCAGCTTGAAAGGGAGCCGATCTTCATGCCTTTCAAACCTGAGTTCGGCTCAAGAAGGAGCCGATCTTCATGCTTTTCAGAACCTGAGTTCGACTCGGTATTTCAGGTCGGCGTACCTTGCCAAAACACCTCGGTCAGTCCCCTCTCCCTCCGGGAGAGGGTTAGGGTGAGGGGCTTTTGATCTGTTTTTATCGCGCAGCGACGGCTTGGGTAGTGGCATCGGTGAAATCGAAGACTTTGCCGCCCTGCGTCGAGGCAAATTGCTGAGCCTGACCCTTGAGCAGAAACGCACTGAGCCGCCCCTTGGCATCACTGGCAAACCACGCCTGCTCCGCGAGCAACTTGATCCCGCTATCACTGGCCTGCGCATACACGGCACGCACGTTTTTACCTTCCTTCTTCAACGCGGCTAGCGCGGTAAACGCTTCTTCCGCTGACGCGTACTGGCGCACCTTGCCCTCACCGCGCACCCAGATTTCCGCAACATGGCTGAAGTCAGTGATCGCTGTACCGGTCGCCGCATCCGTAACCTTCAGCGGCGTCTGCGCGTAATTCGCCAACTGCGCCGTGTAATCCAGACCCGACGCCTTGAACGCCGCCCGAATGTACTGATCGTCGATAAAGGTATTCAGATCGAGCCCACGATCAGCCTTCTTCAGCAACTTCAACGTATCGATAGCCGTGCCGACCGCCTGGCGATATTCCGGCTTCCAGCTCAGGTCGCGGGTCTGCACGCCGAGCGGACCGTGGAACAGGTAATTCACCTCAGCATCGACGCCAGTGACTTTGGCGATCAGCTCGCTGTACTTCTCAGGCTCGGCGGCGAGCAGCTGATTGGCCTCGATGCTCGCTCGCAGATAAGCGACAACAATCTCCGGGTACTTCTTCGCGTAAGCCTGATCCACCAGCGCACCATGGAACGTCGGCGCATTGGCCTGAGCACCGTCATAAATCTTGCGGGCGAAACCACGGCTCGGGAACAGCTCGGCGAACGGCACAAAATCAGCGTGGGCGTCGATCTTGCCGGCCTGCAACGCGGAGCCGGCGACTTCCGGCGGCTGGGCGATGATGTTCACATCTTTGAGTGGATCCCAGCCCTGCGCCGCCACTGCGCGCAGCAACATGCCGTGGGCGGTGGAGGCGAACGGCACGGAAATGGTCTTGCCTTTTAGCTCGCTCAGCGACTGCACGCCGGATGCGCTCGGCACGACGATGCCGTTGCCGCTGCCCTTGATGCTCCCTGACAACACGCTGATGAACAGGCTGTGCTTGCCGGCGGTTTCGAACGCCACGCCGTTGAACGCGCCGGGGAAATCGGCCATGGCGCCGAAGTCGAGTTTCCCGGCGACCATCTCGTTGGTCAGCGGCGCGCCGCTGGTGAAATTCTTCCACACCACGTCGTACTTGGCGTCTTTGTAGGCGCCGTCGTGGGGCAGGTATTTGTCGAGCAGGCCGAGTTCACGAATCAACAGTCCGCCGGCGGCGCAGTTGATGGTGGTGTCCTGGGTGCCGATGGCAATGCGGATGGTTTCGGCCGAGGCCGACACAGTGAATGAAGCCAGTACCAGACCGGCGATTGCTGCACGCAACATGAGTGTTTCCCCTCGAATCGTTTATTTGAGTTCGTCTCCGCCGCGATCAGGGCGCGGTGGGAAACGAGGGGTTTTCGGTGAATCCAGCGTCCGGGGTTTTCCGGATGGCTTTGGGTTGTCTGGGCTGGCCTCTTCGCGAGCAAGCTCGCTCCCACAGGATTTCTGGCGTATTCAATTTGTGCAGTAACTCGATCCACTGTGGGAGCGAGCTTGCTCGCGAAAGCGGTGTGTCAGCTAACACACCTACATCTGACCCACCGCTATCGCGAGCAGGCTCACTCCTACGGGGATCGGGTTTCAACGCAGGAGATAGGGGATGTCGACTTTGACGGCACCCGTCGGGCAATCCTTCTCGCACGGCATGCAGTACCAGCATTCATCGAACGCCATGTAAGCCTTCTGCGTCGCCGGGTTGATCGCCAGCAAGTCCATCGGGCAGACATCCACGCACACCGTGCAACCCTTTTCGGCGATGCATTTATCCTCGTCCACGGTGACGGGGGCGTTGGAGCGGAAGAAGATTTCCTGAGCTTGATAGGCCATGGTTCGGACTCTTTGATTTATTGATGTATCAAGCGGCGAAAGCGCCGACCCGCAAACGGTCGTAAGCCTGCATTTCCTCGGCATCGAGCGGGATGATGTAAGGCTCGACGGCTTTCTTGAAACTGGTCATCTGCCCGTCATCGCCCTTCTTCAGATGGCAATGGCAGAACCACTCGCTATCGTTGCGTTGCGGGTGATCGACGCGATAGTGGTACAGGCCCCAGCGGCTTTCAGCGCGGAACAACGAGGCGCGCGCGGCCATTTCCGCGCAGTCGCGGATCACGCTGGTCTCCATGGCGCGCATCAGTTCGTGAGCGTTGTTAGCTTTCATCTGCTCGAGATCGCGTTCGATGTCGCTGAAGCGCTGCAGGCCGATCTGCATTTTCTTGGTGACTTTCGGCGGTTGCAGGTAATCGTTGACGAAGCGCCGCAGCTTGTATTCGACCTGCGCTGGCGGCAGACCGTGTTCACGATCCAGCGGTGCGTAGACCCGGGCCTTTTCCTTTTCGATCTGCTCGGCATCCAGCGCAGAAAACTCCCGGCCGGCGACGAAGTCCGCCGCGTTGTGCCCGGCGAACCAGCCGTAAGTGAAGGCACCGAGCATGTAATTGTGCGGCACGGCAGCCATGTCGCCCGCCGAGTACAAGCCTTTCACCGAGGTCTCGGCGCGTTCGTTGACCCACACCCCAGACGCCGAGTGGCCGCTGCAAAAACCGATTTCGGAGATGTGCATTTCGACCATTTGCGTGCGGTAATCAGTGCCACGATTGGCGTGAAACTGCCCACGGCTCGGGCGCTCGTTGCTGTGCAGAATCTCCTCGATGTTCTGGATGGTTTCCTCGGCCAGGTGATCGAGTTTGAGGAACACCGGGCCGTTACCGCTCTCCAGTTCCTGGTGGAACTCCCACATCATCTGCCCGCTCCAGTAGTCGCACTCGATGAAGCGTTCGCCCTTGTTGTTGGCGGTGTAGCCGCCCAACGGGCCGGTGACGTAGGCGCAGGCCGGGCCGTTGTAATCCTTGATCAGCGGGTTGATCTGAAAGCATTCAAGGTTGGCCAGTTCGGCGCCGGCGTGATAAGCCATCGCGTAGCCGTCGCCGGCGTTGGTCGGGTTTTCGTAGGTGCCCATCAGGTAGCCCGACGAGGGCAGGCCGAGTCGCCCGGCAGCGCCGCAGGCGAGGATCACCGCTTTGGCCTTGATCACATGGAAGTCGGCGGTGCGGCAGTCAAAACCCATCACACCGTTGACGGTGCCCTCCTCGTCAGTCAGCAAGCGCGTGCAGACGAGACGATTGGTGATGCTCACCCGTGCGCGTTTCAATTGGCGATAAAGGACTTTCTTGATGTCGTGCCCTTCCGGCATCGGCAACACGTAGGCACCCATGTGGTGGACTTTTTTCACCGCGTAATCGCCGGTTTCGTCTTTCTCGAACTTCACGCCCCAGCGGTCGAGTTGTTCGATGGTTTCGAAGCTATGGGTCGCGTAGGCGTAAACGGCGGCCTGATTGACGATGCCGTCATTGGCGATGGTGATTTCCTTGGTGTACTGCTCCGGTGTCGAGTGGCCGGGGATAATCGCGTTGTTCAGACCGTCCATGCCCATGCTGATCGCGCCGCTGCGTTTGACGTTGGCCTTGTCGACCAGCAACACGCGCAAGTCGCGGTTCTTTTCCTTGGCCTTGATCGCGGCCATCGGGCCGGCGGTGCCACCGCCGATGACTACTATGTCGTATTCCTGTTCGAGAACGTTGCGGGTCATGCCTGCTCCCCTTTTTGCCGGTCGATCCGCAGGCGGTACTGGAACGCATCGCCACGGTAGTAAAGGTGTTCGAAGTCCAGCGGCTGGCCTTGCGCGTCGTGCGTCAGACGCTCGATACGCATGATCGGGGAGCCGGCCTCGACGTTCAGCGCCTGGGTCAGGTCGCTGTCAGCGAGTACCGCGTCAATGGCCAGATCAGCGTGGCCGAGGGCGATACCGCAGTCGTTTTCGAGGATCAGGAAGATGTCGCGGGTGACCAGATCAGCCTTCTCCAGCCGCTCGCCGACGGCTTTGGGCAGGTAGGTGATTTCCAGCGAGATCGGCTCACGGTTGATCAGGCGCACGCGTTTGATCTGCGCGACGATCTCGCCCTCGGCGACCTGCAAACGTTCGGCGACACGTTTGTCAGCCGGGATGAATTTGAAGCTGCGCAGACGGTTGATCACCTCGTAGCCGCGACCGGTCATGGACTCGGCGAGGCCTTGCAGGCTGCTGACATTCTGAAAGGTTTTCGGCTTGGCGACGAAAGTGCCTTTGCCGTGGATCTTGAAGATCAGCCCTTCCTTCTGCAGATCGCCCAATGCCTGGCGCACGGTGATGCGGCTGACTTTGAACAAGGCGCCGAGTTCGCTTTCGGAGGGCATCTGGCTGTCTTGCGGGTATTCGCCGTCGAGGATGCGCGCACGCAGGACATCGCGCAGTTGGGTGTGCAGCGGAACGCTACTCAGGGAAAGAACGTTATCGGTCATCACGGGATCACTTGTTATAACGAGTTATGACGTGATCTTAGAGTTGTTATGACAAGGTTAGAAATATTGTTTGGGCATAACCTTAGATTCGGTGTTGAAAATCAAAAGATCGCAGCCTTCGGCAGCTCCTACATGAGACCCCGATTCCCTGTAGGAGCTGCCGAAGGCTGCGATCTTTTGATCTTAACGTTTGAGGATTTGATCCATGACCCAATCGGTCTTGAGCGCTTGTTCGGCGACGGCGGGATGTCTGGAATCACCACGAATATGCGCATTCATGCCCAGCACGTGATGCCACTGAATATGTTCGTGATGCGGGATTTCCAGGCTAATGATTTCATCGGCATGCAATTGCACGGGATGCTCATCAAACACGGAAAAACTGATCCGCCCGAGGCTACCGATGATCTCGACGCGATCCTCGCGCCGATCCGCGACAAAGCTCCAGCAACCCATGCCTAACGCCCCGGAGGCAAACCGCCAACTGGCGCTGACGGCATCTTCCGCGGCATACAACCCGGCCTGACGCGCGGTGAATCCGGCGACTTCAACGATGTCGCCGAGCAGGTACTGGAACAGGTCAAAACCATGGCTGGCCAGATCGGCAAAGTACCCGCCACCGGCCACCGCCGGATCGGTGCGCCAGTTGTCGCGACCATCCAGATCCGCTGGCGACGGTGCCTTGGTCAGCGTCCAGCTCAAATGCCGCACGTCACCGATTCGCCCGTGCTCCAACCACTGCCGCACCTGCGCAAAACGCGGCAATGAACGGCGGTAGTAGGCAACGAACAGGTGCAAACCAGCGTCGGCAAACGCCTGCTGCATGTCGCGGCTTTGCCCGGCATTCAGTGCCATGGGCTTTTCCACGCAGCAATGCTTGCCGGCGGCTGCGACTTTCAGGCTGTAGGCGTGGTGGCTGTCGGGTGGCGTGGCGATGTAAACCGCGTCCACCTCGGGATCGTTGATCAGCGCATCGACGTCGGTGTAGACCCGTGCAATACCGTGGCGCGCGGCGTAGTCGGTCACCGCCTCAAGGCGTCGGCCCATCACCGCCACCAGCGCCGAACCGGGCGCCTTGTAAAAGGCAGGCCCGCTCTTGCGTTCAGCGACGCTGCCGCAACCGATCATGCCCCAGCGCACCACGTTCATTTTTCTTCCTTTAGCCGATGCGCAAGGCGCGCAGATCGAGGTGACCGTCCTTCAACGGCGGGCACCAGTAGTAGCCGCCAGTGATCGGCCGGCTGATGCGATACAGACCATCGGTGATGCCGTCTTCCAGACCGCTCATACGGCGCAGTTGCGCTTCGAAGGCATCCAGCGAGAAACCGAAGGCGAGGAACATCAGGCCGGCGCGATCACCTTCGATCCACGGCATTGAGCGGCGCACGACGAACGCCTCCGGGGCGAAGCTTTCCTGCGCGGTGCGTTTGACGTGGGCGGAGACTGGCGCGTCATCGATCTCTTCGTTGTCGCTGAGGCGACGGCCCATGATGTTGTCTTTGTCGTCGGCCGAGAGTTTGTGGAAACCCTTGAGGTCGTGCTGCCATTGCTGGATTGCGGCGAAACTGCCACCGACCATGCCGTCAGTGCCGACACTTTGCAGGGCGGCAGCGATGGCGGCTTCGTCGTGCGGGTTTTCGGTGCCGTCTTCGTAGCCGGTGAGGTCGTGGCCGTCCTTGTGGCGGAAGGCTTCCTGCATCTCGACCAGGCGCAGGGCTGGGGCCAGCGCGGCTTCGAGGGCGTTGCAACGGTTGAGCAGTTCACCACGGTCGACGCCATGCAGCCAGACCCACAATGCGTGTTGGGTCGACGGGTTCTCGACGCCAACGCCGCTCATGGCCGGGAAGCTGCGCAGGCCGTCGATCTGCACATTGAGGGCTTTGGCCAGGGATTCGCCGAAACCGACCACCGCCGACTTGCCGTCCACCTGATTGATCAGGTTGTCGATCGCCCGCGGCAGCGCTTCAACCGACTCAAGGGCGAAAAACAGGTGGCGTGCTTGCGCAGGAACTGGGGTGGCGAGAATGCCCGGCTGGTAGTAACTCATGTGAACTCCTTGGGAAAGTGCGCGGGAGTTTACCTGTGGCCGGAGGATTTGTGTGGGTTTGGCGGGAGTCAAAAGCCCCTCACCCTAGCCCTCTCCCGGAGGGAGAGGGAACTGATTCGGGGATATTGAAGAGCTACGCCGACCTGAACGTGCTGTACCGAATCCATAATCGACATAAATCTTTCAGGTCGATGTAGCTCGCAAGACACCTCGGTCGGCTCCCTCTCCCTCCGGGAGAGGGCTGGGGTGAGGGGATGATCGAGGTAAGACACTGAATTGAGCGTGCATCGGTGAATCCATAATCGACAAAGACCCTTCAGGTCGATGTATGACGCAAGACACCTCGGTCGGCCCCCTCTCCCTGTGGGAGAGGGCTGGGGTGAGGGTAAGCGTCATGACGCCAAGCGCTAGGACTCATCCCCGTCCAGCGCTTGAACGCCCGGCGAAAACTGCGCACATCGCTGTAGCCGACTTCTTCAGTAATACGCTCAATCGGCATATCGGGATTAGCCAACAAACTCATCGTCCGCGCCTGGCGCACCTGCTCCAGCAACGCCTCAAACGTCAGCGCATGCTCGGTCAAACGCCGGCGCAACGTGCGGCTGCTCATATTCAAATCACCGGCAATCTTTTCAATGTGACTGCCGCTGCTCAAATCCCGGGCAATCGCCCGCTCCACCGCCTGAATCAGATCAAGCTTCTGATGCACCTGCGCCGCTTCCAGCTCCAGCAACGCAACGGCCTGACGCAGTGCCAGCGAATGATGGTTGGGCAGGTTCACATCCAGCCACTGCGCATCGATCAGCATGCGATTGTGCAGACAGCCGAAGCGCACCTCCGGCCCTAGCAAGCGCTGGTATTCGCTCAGATAATCCGGCGCGGCATGCACGAACTCCACGGCAATCGCCTTGAACTCAGCCCCCACCAGCGCACGGCCATACACCAGCAAACTGGCGAAAAACTCCTCGACCGCAAACACCTGCACATCGGCAAATGGCAGACGACATTCCGCATCGAGATGCACCTGAGCGCCGACTACATCGACGCTGGACACCACAATCCCGCCCGAAGTGTGTTGATGACGAATCCCGAGCGCGAAGGCATCGCGCAAGGTCTTGCACAACGACAGCACATGCCCGAGCAGACCCAGCGTGCCAAGTACATTCTGCGCGCCGACCCACAGCCCCAGACCTTGATTGGGCAACACTTTGAGTGCGCGCTGAATCATCGCCACCGCCTGACGATAGGAAATCCGCTGCGCCGGATCCTGCAGATCCTCAAGAGTAAAACCCAGCCCACGGCACAGGCTTTCAGGCTCGATGCCCTTGTTCTGTGCGACTTCAGCGAGGGTTTGCAAAAGAAACGGCGAGACCAGCGCCAATTCAAAGGTCGGGTCTTGGGCTTTTACGTTCATGGGGGCTGACTTTCCGGATCACGCTTGATTGTTATTTTTGTAACCGGTTATGTCGATGGAAGTTAGCACAGGGTTGGCCGACTGTCCGCAGAAGTCCCCCTAACTGTCCGCCAATACCCTGCCCCGCCGGGCGCCAAGCGCTTATTTCTATAGTGCCGGGCGGACTGCGTGCCGGCGTTGCGCCCAAAACACAATAATAATGAGGACGGATATGCACCCGAACCGCGCGACATTCCCCCTGCCCCTGGCCCTTTCCTTGCTCGGCTGCACCGTGACCGTACCGGCGCTGGCCACCGAAGCCGGGGTCGACAATATCGGCACCGGCACCGACGGTTTCTTCATGCTGCCGCTGGAAGTCGACAGCCTTCCGGAGAACATGGTCGCGTTCAACCTTTACTACAACCATTACAAGGCGCGAAAACTCAACATCAGTTCGCTGGGCGGCAAGGTGCCAAATGTCGAGATCGAATCCACGGCCGTGATTCCGCGCCTCGATTATTTAAGCCCGGTGCGGATATTCGGCGGGCGTCTGGCCGGTTACATCGCCCAGCCATGGTTGAAGCAGGAAGTCTCGGTGTTCGGCCTGAGCGACACCCGCGAAGGCATGGGCGATACCACCTTCGCGCCGATCATCCTGTGGGACATGGGCAAAAACCTGACCCTCGGTGCCGCCGTGGAAGTCACCGTGCCCACCGGCGAATACAGCGTCGATCGGCTGGCCAACACCAGCAACAATTTCTACACCTACAAGCCGCTGTTCTCGTTCACCTGGCTGCCGACTGAACGCACCGAAGTCTCGATGAAGACCACTTACAGTTTCAACGAAAAAAACAAGGACACCGACTACAAGTCCGGGCAGATTTTCCACTTCGATTATTCCGCCAGCTACAAGGTCACCGACGACCTGATGCTCGGCGTCAATGGCTACTTCCTCAAGCAAACCACCGACGACAAACAGTTCGGCCACACCGTGCAGTTCGCCGGGCAGGACGTCGATGACGGCGTGCGCGGCAAGGTGTTCGCGATTGGTCCGGCGCTGCACTTCACCTTTCTCAAGTACGCCAGCGCGGAGATTCGCTGGGCCAAGGAGTTTGATGTGGAGAACCGGCCGGAGGGGGAAATGCTGTGGGCGAAGGTGAGCATTCCGTACGCCTTTTGACCCTGCCAGATTGCGCTCAGAAGCGAACAGTGCTCAGACGGGCGCCCCATAAACAGACTCACCCTACACCTGACCGTCCGTCTGAAAACCGCCCACCCCTGTCAGATCTGACAGTAGTCAATGAGCAATCGATGGGACTAAAAGGGAATCACCCGTTTTTTCCCTTTCAGGCGGTGTTGCTCATGACTTCTTTCAGACTTTTTCGGCTTCCCCCACGCAGAGACTTATCCGTCACACCGTTGCAAATCTGTCCGGTGTACATCGCTGACATGACTCAGCCGGTTGTGAATGGCGACGGCGGTATCAACTTGGCAACGTTCGAAAACTACGAGGCTGGCATCTTCAGTGTTATCGACCCTTACCACGGAATGGGGACTGGTGATGAAATCGAGATTTTCTGGAACGGCAACGTCATTCTCGAACTGAAAATAAAGCCCGAAGATGTCGATGAAAGATTGTTCTTCTTTCTCCCGACCACTGAAATTACCCCCGGTTACTCCGAGTGTTATTGCCAGGTGACCCGTTCAGGCGAACCGCTGCCGGATAATCCTTCTACCGTATTGACGCTGTTGGTCAAATTGAATTTGCCCGCAGGCGAGGATGAAGAGCAGCATCTTCCCTGGCACTCACACCTCGACATTGTCGGGTTGCCGCAGGATGTCATCGACAATGGTGTCAGCAAAGAATGGTCGAGCAAGGGCGTGCCCATAACCATCAAGCGCTATCGAGAGATGACGGTGCGCGATGTCATCTGGGTGCGCTGGGGCAGTGTTCTTCTGACCCCGCACGTAGTAACAGAAGCCGAGGCCGACGGCACGCAAGAAATTGTCATCACCGCGTCGCCCGGTGACATCCTGACCGCCGGCGATGGCAATTCGTTGCCGATCAGGTACGAAATCCATGATGAGGTCTGGAACTGGTGCGAGAAATGGTCGAAGGAGACTACGGTTCAGGTGGATGCCGGTGCTGCTCGCCTGGACCCGGCCTTTTTCGAAGATGCCGATGATGGCGAGCTCCATCTCGATCGACTGGACCATCAGGCGACCAACCTGCTGATCCGCCTCGAAATCAATAAAGAGTTCACCACGGGCGACACGATCGTGATCAGTGTCGCCGGCGTCGGAGGCACCGGAACAGCGCCTCGTACTCTGACCGAGGAAGTCACCGTCGCCACTCTGCCCTACATTCTCGAGTTCCCGATCCCTTTTGCATTCGTCAGTCTCTTCGCCACCGGGACACTCGATGGCTCCTATGTACTGCACAAAAAAAGCGATGGCTCGAAGCTCTATTCCAAACGCACCTTCGTCAAAGTGATCGGCAACCCGGCGCTGTTGCCGGCGCCGATCATTGAAGAGGTAATCGGTGCCATTTTGCCCGCCGACAGCAAAACAGCGACCGTCAGAATTGCTTACCCGAGCCTTAAAGTCGGCGACTCGATCAACATGATCTGGGAAGGCACGAAACCAGACGGCAGCTCCTATGAGTATGAGGAAGCGTATGACGTCAGCAATAACGATGAGCAGGCAGGCTTTACGTACATCTATGTGATGAACGAGCACATTCTCCCGTTGAACAACGGCAGCCTCAAACTCTATTACCGGGTGTACAACGACGATGCTGCCGACTATGGACTCAGTGAGTCTGACTTTCTGCGGGTCGAAGTACGCGCGCTCCCCGCCACACTGCCGGCCCCCGATGTAGAAGAAGCCAAAGATGGCGTGATCGACCCGACGCTGGTGTATACCCAGGCTCATGTGCTGGTAAAACCGGTCAATTGGATGAAGGGCGACACGCTGACGTATCACTGGATTGGTATCTCCGCGTCCAGCTCAACCAAAGGCAGCGTCCCCATCACTCAGTTGTCGATCGACAAGACCGCGCGCTTTCGGGTGGATGTCAAATACGTCTCGGCCAATATCGGCTATACGGTCACTGTCCGTTACACCCTGCTGCATGCCGCGACGGGAAAGTACAGCTATTCGGCGCCCTTCGAGGTGATGGTTGGCATCCCCGTGGGGCTTTTGCCTGCGCCTACTGTTTTACAAGCACCCAACGGTTCGCTGAACCCGATGGATGCACTCAACGGTGTCGATATCGAGTGCAGTTATCTCAGCATGGACGAAGCACTCGACACCCTCGCGCTGAAATGGCGGGGGACGCCCGGGGCCGGTACATCAGAGGACTTGGAACAACCCGCTGAATCTTCCGGCATCGTCATCTTTCACCTGCCCGCCTCGTTTGTGGGTGCCAACATTCGGCGCTCGGTTGGCGTCAGCTATGACGTACAGCGCTATGGCTTGTGGACGCCTTCCGAAGCGCTGCCATTGAATATCCTCGACTTCCAGGATCCGGAAAACGATCTGCCCACTCCGCATGTACCTCAGGCAGACAAGGCGGTTCTGGACTTGATGGAGTTTGTCGGCGATGCGAGGGTGCTGGTGAACGTATGGCCATTTATTGCCAAGGGCCAGCACACGTGGCTCTATGTCGAGGGCGAAACCAGCACCGGCAGCTACCGGATCGATGTATTGAAAGATCATCAAATCAGTGACCAGCAAGTGGCTGGAGGCCTCGACGAACCCTTGCTCAGAAGTGAACTCCTGAAATTGCGGCACAGCTCTCCCGCCGTGGTGAAATGCAAAGTGATTTTCGACAACAGCACGGAAGAGACCGCTGCAATCGAGTTCCCTGCCCTGCCACTGACTATCCGCACACGCTACGACTATGTGACGCCGGTCATCACCAAAATCCTCAATCCGCAAGGCCAGGAAATTCCCGAAGCCGGGTTGACCTACGACAAACGCGTGACGATCCATGGCACGGCGACGCGCGGTGAAAAGGTCGAGATCAGGGTCAATGGTGTCCCCAAAGGCACACCGCAAGCCACGGATCTGTGGGAGTGGGAATCTCCTGCAGACGACCTCGTCGAAGGCCTGCAAACCGTTACGGTGAAAGCTTTGTACGACGCCGATGTACCGGACGGCACCCCACGCACATTTACCATCGGTATTGCCACCAGACCCAGTATCACGGCAGTCAATGACTCCAAAGGAGCGGTCGCGCACAACGGCATAACGTACGACAGAGAAATCACCGTTGCCGTATTCGCAGATCCCGACCAGCGTGTTCAGCTTTATGACGATACCGCTCCCATCGGCGACCCTGTCACTCTGGATGGCGAGGGCAACGGCTCGACAAAACTATCGACGCTGGCCCTGAAATCCTACGCCATCAAGGTACGAGCCCTTTATGGTGAACAACTGGAATCCCCCGCCCACAACTTTACGGTCACCCCCCACAAGGCCGTGACGCTGACATCGGTAAGGCACTCGGGAGGCGAGTTGAGTAATGGGGGACCTACTGTCGATACGTCGGTTGTTTTGACGGGCGAGGTCACACCTTTGTATCAGGTGCAGATTTATGATTTGGGTGCAGCCACAGATATCATCGTGTCCGCCGATGCCAAAGGAACCTGGACGACCCCCTTTGCAATCGCCCTTGGTGAACATTCGGTGTACGCCAAAGCATTGAGTACCGAGCAGATCTCCACAACGCGAACATTTCGCAGAATCCATCCAATGAGCTTCGACACAAGTCCGGTCACATTGGGTGGCAAGACTTATATTTGTGCGGGCTACCCTAACGTGTTCCCCACTCCGAATTCCGGTAACTCGATATTGCGATCAGCCACCGGGGGAACAGGAACCATCACTTACAGCTCCAGCAACCCAGCGGTGGCAGCCGTTGATTCCAGAGGGTTTGTTACCGCCAGGGGGAGAGGCACAGCGACTATCACGGCCAGAGACACTGCCCAGCAATCCAAAAGCTTCAGCGTATCAGTGACGAACGTCATTCTCTGTTATGGCGGTGGGAACGGTGGCTGGGCGATGGCCAATGCCAACGTCGGCGCGTTTGGGGCGCGTATTCCCAGCATGGGGGAATTAAACGAAATTCATGCTGCTTATGGGGCTAACTGGCCGATGGGTAATCACCATTACTGGTCGACCGATTGGAGCAGCTACTGGTGGCCATTCAAAGGTAGAAGAACCAAATATCTGGTTTGGGGCGGGGATGGCGACGCGAGAGAATACGGGCACGCCTCGAATATTGTCGGGATCCGATGACTTGCGGAGTGAAGTACGCAATTTAAATCGCGATTGCACTGCTTGATGTCAAACCGTGGAATCCGTTCTCTACGTCAGGGAATGGATTTCCAGTCGCAGGCTGGCGCGCAGCGTTACCGTTCGTCTGAATTCAACGTGCACCTGTCAGATCT
The DNA here is from genome assembly GCF_900580865.1 of Pseudomonas viridiflava. Lineage (GTDB taxonomy): Bacteria > Pseudomonadota > Gammaproteobacteria > Pseudomonadales > Pseudomonadaceae > Aquipseudomonas. The sequence continues at coordinate 20,005 of NZ_UTBZ01000191.1, read as the reverse complement.
GACAGGTGCGCATTTCCCGGTTTTATCCCCTAATCACTCCATCGCCCCCACCCCCCGGCAGGAGTGCCCGTCATGCTCATCCAACCCCGCAAACAAATCTCGGTCCTGGCCTTGCTCGACCCGGAAATCCCCGGCGGCCGATTACTCGATGACGGCACCTGGGGCGTCAACCTCGCCGCCGCACGACTCAATTACCCCGACAAGGGGCTGAAGGTCCAGATTCCCGCCTGGAACAACATGAGCAGGAGCGATAACTGCAAGTTGTTCCTGAACACCACCATGGTCGCGCAAAAGACCATCACCGAAGACATCGAGGTGGACAAGCACGTCACCCTCTTCGTCGCGCCCGAGCGTTTGCTCAGCGGCGACTGGGAGCTGTCCTACCAAGTCACGCGGTTCGGGCAGAAGCCCGAGCCAGGACCGACGATCAAGATCTTCGTCAAACTCGAGCTGCCTGGCGGTCAGGACACCAACCCCGATTACGGCCACTCCGAACTGGCCATGGCCTTCATTCCTCCGGAGATCGTGCTTGATGGTGTCGACAAGGAAACGGCCAAGCAAGGCGTGAAAGTCCGCGTTGCGCCCAAGTCCGGCACCGGCCAGCCTTACCTTAATATGGCTGTGGGAGATACGATCACCGTCGGGTGGGGCGGTGAAAGCGTGGAATACAAGTCCATTACCCAAGCGCAGATCGATGACCCGGACGCGAACCCGATCCTGATCGATATCGACGCAGCCACGATTGAAGGTGCTGGTGACTCCGATCTCGAGGGCCTGTCCGTCAGCTACATGATCCGCGACCGAGTACTCAACCAGTCCGAAGACTGGTGCAAGGCCCAGCGCATTGTCGTCGACACCGGCAACTCACGGCTGGACGCGCCCATTCTCGAACAGGCCGACGGTCTCACCGTGGATCTGGACGTACTGGGTGACGACAAGCCCGTGCTGCAGGTCTGGGCGAGCTCGGACCAGTTCATCAAGGGCGACATCATCATCCTGAAGCTGGCCGGGACCACCGCCGAGGATCAGCCGATCAATATCACGGTACGCCAGTCGATCGACAAGACGCCACCAACGCTAGTCAAGGTTGCGCACAGCAACGCCGGTATTCGTGCATTGGCCAAGCGCACGGCGGTGTACTCTTACCAACTGGAGCGTGACGGCAAGGTTATCGAGACATTGAAATCCAAGGGGCGCTCCTACAACATCATCGGCGAGGCCACGCGCCTGGCGGCGCCGATTGCGCTGGACGCCATCAGTGGCGCGCTCGACCCCAACGCGCCCGAATACCGCATCCGCATTCCCTACGATCCGCTGATCACCCCGGACAACGCCATCGTGCCCAAATTGTTCGGCATCCGGTCCGACCTCACGATTTACGACCCCGAACTGGACTGGTATTTCCCCAGCGAAGACGAGGCCAATGACCCCAAGGGGTTCATCATCACCGTCGCCGGCGAACACGGCAAAACCCTCGAGGGCGGCACGCTGGACCTGTCGTACTACCTGCTGACCGACGAAAACGGCACCATCACCCGCCGCGACTCTCTGCACGCCCCGCTGTTGAACGTCGGCGAAGCGCAACGCGAACTGGTCAAACCCATCGTGCTGGGTGAAAAAGATGGCGTACTCGAACCCGAAGACCTGCCCGGCGGCACCAGCAAAATCACCGCGCCACGGCCGGTGGCTGTTCCGAGCGAGGCCAACGATATCGTGAAGTTTTTCTGGATCGTTGAAGGCAATGAGCCTGTTACCGACTTTAAAAAACTCAACGCACTGTCCAAAGACAAGGACGTGGATTTCCCGCTGAACGCGGCGTTTGTGGCCCAGCACATCGAGCCTAATCGCGGGAAAAAAGTGAAGGTGCACTACGAGATTTTCCGGGCGGCGAGCAATACGACCAGTTATTCGAATGTGTTGGAGTTTACGGTAGGGCAACCGGTGGCACTGGATCCGCCGACGATTGATTCTGTAACCGGTTCAGTCAGTGGCAAAGAGATCCCAAGCGGCAGCGGTACTACCGAAACCTCATTCAAATTCAGCGGCCACGCCAGCGCAGGGCTGACGATCGAGTTACGCGATAACGGTGCCCCGGCAGCAACTGTCCCCATCGATGAAAAAGGAGCATGGGAACATCCACTGGCCATGCAAGCCCTTGGTGATCACCGCTACACGGTCAAGGGTAATTACGGCGAAATGCCGGAGTCCGAGGCATGGATCATCAAGGTCGCCGAGGAGGAAAATCTTACACCTCCAAGTATCAAAGAAGCGCCGAATAATACCCTCGAACCGATTGCCGCCAGAGACAAGCTGACTGCAGTAGTGCCCGCTTACGCAAACATGATCGGTACCCAAGTCAGCGTAACCTGGACGGGTACTCCCGGAGAAGGCAGTAAAACGGTCGGCCCTGTGGACGTAACTACACAGGAGGGCAAGGAAGTACCAATGCCTAATTCGGTGGTGGCGTACAACCTCGGTAAATCGGTGACAGTGAGCTACAGCGTGATACGGGGTGACAATGAACCGGTACCCTCTCCCTCCTGTACTGTCACGGTGTTGCCGATGCCTGAAAGTGCGCTGGAAAAATCCTGGATCACCGAGGCACCGAACGATGGAGAGGGGCCAGAGCTGGACATCACTGCATTGGTCAACGGCGCCTCGATTCGTACCAACATCTGGCCCCTTGGCGCTGTTGGTCAACCCGTCGAGTTAACGCTGCAAGGCAAGAAAGCCGACGGTGCTTCACATGACTGCGCCCTACTCACGGCAGACAAACATGCCGTGCATCAGGCATGGCTGGATCAGGGCTATTACACGGTTACTGCGCCTTATAGCTATCTGAAGGATTTGCCGCACGAAAGCGAATTGAAGGTGGTGTTCAAAGCGTCGCTGGATACCGTTAATGTGGTCACCTTCCCATTGCGCGTCTATACGGTCAGTAAAAAACAGTACGGCGTGCCTGGCTTCAACAACGCGCCCTATACCATTGCGCCGCACGGTCAGCTCAAGGATGTTGAACTGCATCTTCGTAACAGCAGTAACACGCCCATCCCCGGGGGGCACCTGAGTCTGACGCTCCCGGCCAACTTTACGTACTCCAATGGCGACAGCGGCCAGCGTGACTTCATTACCGACGCTGTCGGCAGGGTCACCGTCAGCGGCGTCAAAGGCACGCAGCTCCCTGGCTCCTACACTCTGAGCGCCACCAGTGGTATTCAGGTCGACACCGCAAACGTAGCCGTTACAGGGCTGGGGCCGGAGGGTAAAATTCCGGTCGGGATCGGCCCGGACGGGATCGCTATCAGTCCGGACGGTACCCGCGCTTATGTCAGTAACTCTGCCAGCCACACGATCTCGGTAATCGATACGGCAACGAATAAGGTTCTGACGACCATCCCGGTCGGGAACGGGCCGAGATGGGTTGGCGTCAGCCCAGATGGTACCCGCGCTTATGTCTGCTGCTATGATCGCGGAACGGTCTCGGTGATTGACACGGCGTCGAATCGGGTCATGACGAACATTTCATGTGGGACCTACACGAGAGGGATTGCCTTCAACCCGGACGGCACCCGCGCTTATGTCAGCAATTTTGGTAGCCACACGATCTCAGTGATTGATACGGCAACGGATCAAGTCCTGACGAATATCCCTACCGGGAACAGTCCTTACGGCGTCGCCGTCAGCCCGGACGGTAACCGAGTCTACGTGAGCAACTGGGTTAGCAACACGGTCTCGGTTATTGATACGACGACGGATCGAGTCCTTACGAGCATCCCTATCGGAACCAAGCCGACCGGGATCGTAATCAACCCTGACGGTACCCGCGTTTATGCAAGCAACTGGACTAGCAATACGGTCTCAGTGATTGACACGGCGACGGATCAAGTCTTAACGAATATCCAGGTCGGGAGTAATCCGTACTGGATCGCTGTCAGCCCGGAAAGTAGCCGCATTTTTGTCTCCAATCATGGTAGTCACACGGTTTCGATAATTGACACGACGACAAATAAAGTCCTGAAGAACATCCCTGGCGGAAGCAATCCGTACGGGATCGCCGTTAGCACGGACGGTACCCGTGCTTATGTCGGCAACGCCACCTCATCATCGGTCTTGGTGATTGGGGGGCTAATCAGCGACAACTATTAGCGGTAGTCCCAGTCTGCGACCCGCGTATAGCGGCCACCTCCATTTCGTATCGCAGCGAAAGTAGTTCAAGTGTATTTGTACAGGTAAAAAAAGGGCGACCAAACGGCCGCCCAAACGTACTGCACGAGAGTCTTTTACAACGTCAGTTGCCCACGTTCCTCCTCGGTCAACTGCTGCTTCGCCTGTTCATCCAGCGCCCCGGCGCCCAACACCTGCACCGGACTGTTCGGGTTGTAACCCGGTGCCGGCGCACGGCTGGCGCCATCGCGCGACGGCGCGAGTTGCTCATTGCCGAAACTCAATACCTGCACGGTAAACACCGACGCCTGATTCTGCCGCGACGCTGCTTGCTGCTGACGGGCGACATCTTCCGCCGCTTGCTTGGCCGACGATGCGGCGGAGCTGGCCGAAGTGATCGCGCCGGTATTCACCGCCGACACCACTGGCACACCCGTTGCATTGCCTTGCACCGAGATGTTCGCGGCGTTGACCATCGTCAACGCGGCGATGTTGACGTTACCCGACACGCGGATCCCCGCCTCGCCGGCATCGATGGTGCCCAGCGGCGCGATCAGGTCGATGTCGCCCGGCTTCACTTCGGCGATCGGGTTGAGCGTGGCGATACCGGCGCCGATGCTCGGCACCGATGGCGACAGGGTGACGTTGCCCCAGGTGTCGTAAACCCGTTTCGACGGGGTGTAGACCACGGTGGTTTTCGAGCCACGACCGGCGTTGATGTCGCCCTCGGCCGACCAGCCGAGGATTGAGCCGCCGAAGGTGGTCATGATCCGGCTCTGGCCGAGCAGAATGCTGCCCTGTAGGGACAGGGGACGGATTTATTTATTTTTGTAGGAAAACACAGCCGGCTTTGTAGGCAGTAAATATGAAAAACGCATGGGTGGAATACACCTACAGCGGAGATCGAGATTACCGGACAACAGGGGGAAACGTCTGGCAGATTTAAAGGGTGCGCTTACAGATACTGGGCTCCGTTATCCCATGGATCCTCAAGGGTCCATGGGGTACATCGTCTGCCAGACGACGACAATGGGCCATGTCCCCCTTAAACTGCCGAGATTGATCACGGAGATCACTATGAGCATATTACTTTCCCCGTTTTACTCTGACTTCGAATCCGAAGAAGAGGCCGAGAGCTACGATCGCTGGTTTCGTGCAGAGGTACAGGATGCACTCGATGATCCTAGTCCTGGTATTCCCCATGATGAGGCTATGGCGATGCTCGACCAGATGCTGGAAGAGATGCGCAGGAAGCGCCGCTCTGCTGCTTGAATGGAGCAGCAAGTCCTCGCGTCAACTGGCTGACATCTTCAAATACATCGAGCAACACAACACCAACGCTTCAATTTCGCTAAGACACAAGGTTGGTGCGGCAGCACAACGGCTTTCATCAATACCTTACGGTTACCGACCTGGCCGAGTGCCTGGTACTCGTGAGATGGTGATTCATCCGAACTATCTGCTGGTCTATCGAGTGAATGGGCGCATCAGAATACTGGGGGTGCTTCACGCCCGGCAAAAATACCCTTCAACTTCATCAACATAAAAAAAGGGCGACCAACCGGTCGCCCAAACGTACTACACGAGAGTCTTTTACAACGTCAGTTGCCCACGCTCCTCTTCGGTCAACTGCTGTTTCGCCTGATCATCCAGCGCCCCGGCACCCAAAACCTGCACCGGGCTGTTCGGGTTGTAACCCGGGGCCGGCGTACGGCTGGCGCCATCGCGAGAAGGCGCAAGTTGTTCGTTGCCGAAGCTGAGCACCTGCACGGTGAACACCGAGGCCTGGTTCTGCCGCGATGCCGCTTGCTGCTGACGTGCAACATCCTCCGCCGCTTGCGTGGCCGACGACGCGGCGGAACTGGCTGACGTGATCGCACCGGTATTCACCGCCGACACCACCGGCACCCCCGTCGCCTTGCCCTGCACCGAAATGTTCGCGGCATTGACCACCGTCAGTGCGGCGATGTTGACGTTGCCCGACACGCGAATCCCCGCCTCGCCGGCATCAATGGTGCCCAGCGGCGCGATCAGGTCGATATCGCCCGGCGCCACTTCGGCGATCGGGTTGAGCGTGGCGATACCGGCGCCGGTGCTTGGCACCGACGGCGACAGGGTCACGTTGCCCCAGGTGTCGTAAACCCGTTTCGGTGGGGTGTAGACCACAGTGGTTTTCGAGCCACGACCGGCGTTGATGTCGCCCTCGGCCGACCAGCCGAGGATCGAGCCGCCAAACGTGGTCATGATCCGGCTCTGGCCGAGCAAAATGCTGCCCTGCGAATACAGCTGAATATTGCCCGAACCCTGAGTAATGATCCCCGCCGTCGAAGGTGGTGCCGCGCCTTCGATGCCGAACACCTGACCGCCGCCCGGGGTGAGCATCTGGATGTCGCCGCCGAACAGGGTCTTGACTCCTGCTCCGCCGTACAGCGTGATGTCGCCGTCATAACGGATCGGGTTACCGGCCACGTCGGTGCTCAGGAACAACGCGGCGATGGCGTTGCGACCGCGCAAGTAGCTGCCTTGACGCGGGCCGTCGACGTCGCTGTATTCCAGGCCACCGGCGCGCAGTTCGGCGAAGTAGACCTGCCGCGCGAAGATCGCCTGTTCGGTACTCGGCAGTGCGGCGTAGTACGCTTGCGCCTGCTCATCACTGCCTTTGAAGCCGTAACCGAGGGTCAGCCAGCTCTGCAGTTCATCGAGGTAGGTCTTGACCACTTTACCCGGCTGCGCGCTCAGGGACTGGTCAGGCCTGGCGACGTTCTGGCGGTTCAGATAACGCGCGATGAAGGCGGCATAACCCGGCCCCTGCGCGCCCACACCGGCCTGCATCACGATACTCGCGCCGGGGCGGTTATCACCCGCTACCACAGGCCCGATGCTGGTAATACTGGCGCGGTCTTCCATGAGGATGTTGCGCCCGGCGTTGATGTCCAGAACACCCGGCCCTGCGATGTCGAAGCTGCTGTAGAGAATGTCGCGGCCTGCCGATACCCGCGAGATATCCCGCGCATCGTTATGCACGAACAGGTTGCCTGTCGACGCAATGCCTTCGGTACGAGGCGTGCCCATTTCCGCGTTGGGTGCGGTAGCAGGCTGGCCGAGGAAAGTGCCGGACGCCACAATGTCGCGCCCGGCAAGCATCCAGACCGGCCCGGCCGCTTCGTACCAGGTGCGCCTGGAAAGATTGAACGTCAGCGTTTCACCACTGCGCACACCCACCAGATCACCGGTAAGGGCGTAGATCCGTGCCGGTGCCTGTACATCGCTCAGCCCCGAATAACTGTTGGGCCCAAAGGCAAACAGCGGATAGCGCACATTCTTGTCCGCTGAGACACCGTCACTGTTCAGATTGGTCATGATTGGCGTCGCCGACGTACTGCTGCCGTAGCCATTGAATGCGGGAGCGAACGGTGTGGCGATGGCCAGTGGACTGGCGCCCGACTGGTTGATCGCATAGCCGCCGGCATAGATCGAATCCTGCGCCAGCAACTCCAGTTGCCCTGCATCCGACGGCGCCAGCAGCAATGAATAACTCGTTGCCGGCACTACGCCGCTGCCTTGGCTGTACACCGCTGACGGCCCGGCATAGATCGAGCCTTGCGCAGCCAATGCCCGCAAGATCGACGGATAGACAAAGCGCCCGTCGGTCGGCGAGGTATTACGCGCAGTAACGGGACCTTGCCCGATGGTTTCGCCCAGTTGGGTGCTCGGCGTCAGATTGCCACCCGCTGAAAACAGGTTGATTGCCGTGTGATCGGTCCACAACGAGAAGCCGCTCAAGCCGCCGCCGTCGTGTACGACGCCGTCATCGGTGGTGAACGGCGTAGAGTTCTGCAAGCGCACCCGCCCCGGGTCCGTCGCCCCACCCAGCACCAGATCGCCACGGGTGTTCAGGCTCATGCCCGAGTCGCCCGGGATCAATACCAGGCCGCCGGAAGCGCTGCCCAGCGTGGCCGTAAACGGATCGTACGGGCGGACTTCACGAACGTCCTGAACGGGAGAGGCAGCGCCATACTGAAGATTGATGCCGCCCAGCGCACCAGCCGTCAGTTGTGCGGCACCGCGCAGGTTGATCAACGCACCTTGCAGATCATGTTGCGCAACACCGATACCATTTTGTCCCGCCCGGGCCTGCAGCGATGGGTTGACCGAGCCACCCACACGGATGTCCATGTCGCCGCCGCCGGTCAATTGCAGAGTACCGTCGTTGCCCACACGTCCGGTGCTGCCGACTGCCACGATCAAGCCCTGCCCACGAGGATAAAGGTTGCTGTTGCCGCTGCCGCCCATGGCCTTGAGCATGCCGGCGTCAGCACCGGCGCGCAGGCTGATGTTACCGCCACCCAACGCCCCGAAACCGGTGAACCCCACCAGGAAGGGGCCAGTGTCGACGCTTTGATCCGGCAACGGCTGAGTCGCATAGCTGCCGAAATTGATCCACCACGCCGTCGGCACATCGCTGTTGCCGGTGCCCTGACGCCAGAGCCAATTGCCCACGGCCACACTCGGCACCTGTTCCGGGCTATCCATGTTTTGCGAGTACCCGCGACGGCCCAGCACATCGCCGGAAATCGAGCCGCCGGCATTGATCGTCAGGTTGCCACCCAGTTGTGGATACCAGGCCTGATACAGACTGTCGCTGCCACTGACCCATTTTTCGTAATCGCTGCCGCCACTGCCCAGCACCGAGCCGTTGTCCGACAGGCGTCCGCGAGGCTGGTTGTACAGCGGGTCGACGTCCTGCGACTGCGTGCCGGCGGTGTAGACGCCGAACGGTGAATCCATGCTCATATCGCCGGCCGCAAGCACGTCCAGATCGCCGGTGCCGGTGCGCAACACACTGAACATTTGCGTGCGGGTTTTGACGGTGATACCCGGTTTGTTTTCGACGCACAATTCCGGGAACGCACTGCACCAGGCCGCCACGTCATCGTCGCTCATCGGTGAGCCGGCAGGCATGCCCAGCCAGTTGTCCGGCGCCCACGCCCAACGCGGGGCCGGCACGCAAGAGTTCGGCGCCCAGTCACACCAGTCTTTCAGGTCGTCAGGCACGGGCTCACCGGGGGTAAAACCACCCAGGTTGCCGTCGCCCCAGACCAGCGTCGGCGGTTTTTCCGTCACCTTCAAGCCGTAGTGGGTGTCGGCCAGACGCAAGTGGCCATCGCTGGAAAGCGGCTTGATCGCGCGGCTGTCCGCCGCACTCAGATCCGCACCCGCCACCACGCGCATCGACCACGACGCACTGCCGGCCGGCAACATGCTTGCGACTGCCCAGTTGCGCCCCTGTTGCGTGCCGTTCATCGGTCGCAACTCAATGAACGCGGTGCCGTCGGCCAACACGACATCCGTCATCGACGGTATCAGCGAGCCACGCAGCAGAGCGAGCGAACCGCTCAGGCGCATGCCCTTGATCGCATTGGTGCCCGCCTCGACGTTGCCTGGCAACGGCACGCCTTTGGGCCAGCGAACGGCGCCGATCGCCGTCACGTTGTTCAAGCGGATGCCCGCGCCAAGGCGACTGCCCGCCGGCAAGGTCACGCTGTCGACCAGCAACGTACCGGCTGCGTACAGCAACTGGCCCGTCGCATCGCGTACCGCAGCGGCCAGCACTGTTCCTGCGCCCAAGGTATACGGTCCGGCCAGGGTCGCCTCGGTGGGCAGCAGGGTTCCGGCGGGCAGCGTCGCGGCTTGCAGCGGCACGTCGTAGTTCAACGTGACACCGGCCGGGAACAGCGTGCCCTCTTCCAGAGTCACGCCTGCTGTCGGCACGATCAGATCTCCACCGAACGGCTGGATACCCGGCAGCAGCTTCCAGCCGGCATCGTCCATGGTCTCCGGCGGCGGCGCGAAGCCGTCGTTGAGGCTGCCATGAATATCGAGGTTGCCGCCGGCACGCATCACCAGACTGCCCGCCTCGCCCGAGCCGTACACAGCGGTTTTCTGCGTATGCGGATTGAGGCTTGCATAGCGATAGCCGGACAAATCCACATCGCCCTGTACCACCAGGTCGCCGTCGGCGGTTTTGCTGGCGATTTCCACGCCCGGTCGCAGATGGAAGGCATCGGCATACGTGGCGTTGTTCAGCCCGGCCAATTTGTTCTGCAGCAGGTTGCGGTTGGCTAGCGCCGCGTCGATGAACGCACTGCTGTCAGCATGGATGCGGTCGAAGTAGGCCTGATCGATCACCTGATACGGCCGTCCGCTGGCCGCCGGGTCGACGCCGTCGGGGGCATCGGTATAACGCCGCGTGGCGTTAAGGCCAATCGACCGCGCGCCCTGAATGCTCAGCGCACCGCTGGCATCAATGGCGATGTCATCGACCCCAAGGCGCGGCGCGTTCAACTCCAGCGTGCCGCGCAACAGCCCGTCGGACTGCCCGGGCAATATGCCGCGCACGGCATCGGTGCCATGGCGCAGATCGATCCGCGCACCGGAGCCGAGGGTCAACAAACCTTCACCGGAATTGAGTTCGACCATCGCCCGGTTCGGCGCGTCGATGATCTTGCCGTAGCTGTCGACCCGCAGCACACGACCATGGGCGTCAAGCACGGCGTTGCCGGCCAGGGTCAGGCCGTTTTGCGCCGACAGGCGAATGTTGCCGACCCGTTCGCCGCTGGCATCGATCAAGCCAGCGACGGTCAGGCTGCCGTTGTCCACCGAGACGTTCACTTCGCCAGCCTTGAGTCCGTCGCCAATCAGCAGATCACCCTGCTTGAGTTGCAAGCTGCGGCTGCCGAACACTTGTCCGGCGTTCAAACGCTGGTTGAGCGCGGCGAATTGCTGGCTCGGATCACCATTCAAGTGCTGGGCACGGATATCCACGCCGGCGGATTTGTACGGCACCCACGTGCCACCGGCATCGTAATGGCCGCTGCTGGTCCCGAGGATCTGGCCTTGCAGATCAACCATGCCCGCATCGCTGGCCAGCGCGACGGCACTGAGGTTACCGGCCTGATTGTTCTGCGCCGACAGATCAATCCGCGAGCCTGCGGCCTGACGGATATTGCCGTTGCTGCTGTACAGCGCCACGTCGCCACCCCAGCTGTACTTGTTCACATCGTTGAACGCCAAGGTGCGCCCGGCGAGGTCCAGCGATGCGCCGTTGGCGAGGGTCAAGTCGCCTTCGGATCTGACCAGCAGTTTGCCGCTGGCCAGGGTGATGCGGCTGTCCAGTACGACGCTGCGGGCATCGAGAGTCAGCTCCGCGCCCAAGGCGTTGGCGGCCGCTGGCGTGCCGGCGCCGCTGAGCGTCAGGTTGTTGCCGGCCTTGAGCAGGTTGACCGACGCGGCCTCGCCCGTCAGCAGCGGCGTGCGCAGGTTGAGATTGCCGCCGCTGTAGGCGTAGCCCTTGAGCGGATCGTACGCACCCTGTTCCTGATACACCGCCAGGCTGCCCTTGTGGTTGGCCGTGATGCGTTCGCTGGCGCTGAGGTTGACGTTGGCAAAGCCCAGCGCCAGCCGATTGTTCTGCTCCAGACCGCTGGCCTGCGGATTGGCACCGTAGCCGAATTCGATACGCTGCGCCTGAATCTCGAGCGTGCCCTTACCGGTGCCCGCGCCCCCGCTGATGACGGCGCTGGGGTCCTGTGTCGCACCGTTCCAGATCAGCTTGGCGGTGCGAATGGACGCCACATCGGCGCTTTCACCCAAGCCGTAAATGGCCGGCGTGGTGATTATCAGGTTCTGTAATTGACTGACACCGGTTTGCGGATCCAGCGTATCGAGGCTGACATTGCCGTAGAAGTTGAATGCGTCACGGCTGGTCAGGCTCAAGGTTTCCAGCGCCGGGGCGCCGAACTGCGTATCGCCGCGCAACAGGCGATTCAAGACATTCTGGTTCAGGGTCAGGCCGCTCGGCACGCGATTGCCGCCGGCGCTCAGGGCCTCGGCGCTACCGGCATTGACCGAGCCGACGGCCAGTGACAGATGGCGGGTGCCAAAGCGTGCCGACTCGTCGAGCTCGAACTGCTTGTCGGTCGCGGCGGTGATGCTGCCACTGGAATAGAGCTGCGTCGGCTGACTGCACGTTGTCGTCAGGCAACTGCCGATGCGAATGTCGCCGGCGCCGGAGGTACTGCCCGAGACCTGTGGGGCGAGGACGTTGGTCCAGCCGTTGGACACCACCAGCAGACCGGCTGCCCCCGGCTGATAGATAAAACCCGTGCCGGAATCGTAAGGTACATTGCCACGCCCCAACGTATTGATACCCGAGCCGGCTTCGAGGGTGATACCGCCGTCCTGTCGGGTGGTGCGCAATAGCACTTCAGGCGCCGCCAATAACGCACCCTCGCGCAGCGTAATGGATGAGGTATCTCCCACGAACGCAATGATATTGCCCGCGCCACTGTAATCCACCGTGGGTCGCGCGCCGAGGGTCAAGCGTCCGGCGTTGAGCCCGTTGAGGCTGTCGGCATATAACGACACGCCGCTGAAACCGGCGGTGCGTGAATGCCCGGCGCCGAGCACCTCGATATCCATTGCGCCGCGCACCGCTGCCGTGCCGACGACCCCGCCCGTAGCCGGTGCGAACAACGCCTGGCCATTGAAGTCCAGGGCAATGTCCCGCTCGCCGCCCTGCGCCAGATTCAGATTCAGCGATTTGCCATCCATCGGCGCCAGCGCCCGTGGCACACCACGACGCACCGCGTCGCTCTGGATGAATTGGCTCAAACCGGTTTCGTTGTACTGCGAATAACGCCGCAGAACATCCGCAGACGTCAAGATAACCTGGCTGGAAAGGCTGTCACGCAGCCCGGTATGGGCAATCGACATCTGTCCCGAACTCGTCCACGAGCCGTTGCGCATTGGCAACGCGGCGTTGCTGACGCCCGCAGTGGCCTGGCCGTTGACTTCGACCCGGAACGCACCGGGCAACAAGGCAAAGGTCGACGGCAGCAACGTGTAGGTACCCGCCGCCAGCCCCGGCACGCCGGCGCCGAGAGTGATCTGCTGGCCAATGCGCGGATCGACCGCCCCCGCCTCGGCAAGCATCGGTGCGTAGGTGCTCTGATTGCCCGGCACAATGGCGTACACCGGATTGCTGGCCAGGCCTGGCAGGCTGAAGCTGCCATCGTTGGCGTTGCGCACCAGCGGGTTGTAGCGGGCATCGGTGGAACCGCCGCGTCCGGACACGAACCCGGCACCGCGCAGGTCGCCACCGCCGGACACATCGATCATGGCGCCGCTCTGCACATCGACATATCGCGAGGTAAGTGTCACGCCAGCGGTGTCAGCGGTGATGCCCCTGAGCAGTACCGGGTTACCGCCGTAGCGATAGTCGATGCCGTCGGTTGTTCCGCCATATGGCATGACCAGCCCGGCCGCGCTGGCCGAGGTCACACTGCCCGGCAACAGATGCAGTTCATGGGTGTTGACCACGGTTTCGTCGCCGAGCGTGATCATGCCCAGTGGCGCGCGAATCACACCGCCCTGCTCGATGCGGCCGGCAGCCAGTGTCAGGTTGCCGAACACCGAGTAAGGCAAGTTCGCCGGGACGGCGCCGCTGCCGGTGATGCGCAAGGTATGCAACGGGTCGGCACCGGGTTGCACGCTTTGATAGCCCACGCGCACCTCGGCGGTGACATCGCTGGCGGGATAGATCTGCGCCGCCTGCAGGTTTAAGTCGGCAGCCGTCCACAGTTCGGTTTTCGTGACGTAGCCGGTCGGGGCAAGGAAGCGCAGATCGCCACGACTTGCCAGCGTGACCTGCTCAAAGCCCCGGCGACCGACCTGCAAGGCCGGACCGCTGGCCTGCGCAATCGTCCCCGCCGTGCCGAACGACAGACTGTTGCCCAGGTCCAGAAGATCCGCGGTGGCGGTGAACTGCGCGGCAGCCACAGCCTTCGTCGGGTTGTTCATCACCCGTGGACGAAAATCGGCGGGGGCTTCGAAATACTTGCCAGTGCCCGACAAGCGCAGATAAGGCGCCGACAGATTCACCCGTGCCGTGTCTTTCGAAGACTCGGCAAGCGACAAGGCGCCGGCATACAGGCTCAGGCTTTGGTTCATGTGCAGATCGACGTCACCGTCAAACGACAGCAAGCCATTGCTCAACACGCTCAACGTATCGAAGCCGCCAGCCATCAACTGCCCGGCACCCAGACGGGCGCTCCCGTATTGCAGCGAGGGGTCGGCTTCGCCCGCTCGCAGATCGCTCGGCAAGCGGTTTTTGTCGGCCTCTTGGCCGATGATGATTTCCCGTGGCACCCGCACGGCGTTGCTGGCGGCGGCACGGCTGTAAAGCGGAGTCTCCAGTGCGATGTCCAGGCGACCGCCCGCTGCGCCGACGCCACCGGCTGCCGCGTGCAGGTCGCCGTCGATGAACAGGCCGTTGTAGGAACTCAAGGAAATGCGCCCGCCATCGGTGGCGACCAGGGTTGGCCCCTGCCCCGCGATGTCCAGCATGGCTTGAGCGCCGGAGGCATCCAGGCGAGCACCGTTGCGCACGATAACAAAGGCATCGGCCGCCGTGGCGGTGGCTTTCTTCGAATCGGTTTCACCGCCAATGATGATGCTGCCACCCTTGCCCACCAAGCCATACACCCGGCCCAGCGCATCCACTGCCGTGGCGGCACGGCCAGCCACGTCGAGTACCGCGTGTTCACCCATCCAGATCGAACGGTTGTGCGCCTCGTTGTCTGCGCGCTGCGAGGACTCAGCGACGTTGATCGCGCCGAACTGCTGCTGACGAATGTCGATGGTGCCGCCCCAGGCGTTCAGTTCACCGTCGACGGTGATTTGCCCGGCACCGCGCAGGTTGATGCGCTGGCCCGGGTCGACGCTGATGCGCGAACCCTGGCCGAGGGTCAGGGTATTACGCGCGGGATCGGTCAACGCCACCTCGCTGGAACCGGCCTGCAAGGTCAGGCTGGCACCGACACGTTGGGTCAGTTGCGCCTTGGTCGGGTTTTCCTGATAGAGCGTCGGCGTCCACAACTCCAGCGCCTGCTGCGGACTGCCAGCGCTGGCCTGACCCGTCGCCGCATCCGCAAAACGATAGGCCGGCATCAACACGTCAATGCGCGTGTTGTTCGCCACCTCCAGTCGGTTCAGGCCGATGACGTTATAGGCAGAGAAGCCCTTGTCGAACAGGTCCGATTGCAATTGCAAGGTGTTGTCGGCGAGCGCTTTGTCGGTCTGGCCGATCAGCACGTTGGCGGCCTGGATCAGCAAGCTGCCGCCTCCCGTCACGCCATAGCCTCGCAGTTGCCCGGCAAATTTCAAATGCGTGTCGCCCGGCGCCGACAAGGCGCTGGACTCCAGGCTCACGTCACCGCCCTTGCCGCCCCGGGCCTTGCCGTTGGCCAGTAGCCCCCCGCCGGAAGACACATCGAGCAGACTGCCGGCGCCCATATCAATGTCACCGCTGCTGCGGATCGAGATCACGCCACCGTTGAGATACCCAAGACTGCTGGCATCGTCCGGATCGGTGCGCAGGTTGCTCCACACCCCACGGCTATCGAGTTGCACATTTTCAGCGACGCTGACACCCGTGGCCTTGCCGGTTGGCGCGACAATCCGGGTGTCCGTCAGGCGATCGGTATTGAGCTGATTGAGCACGTTGCCCAGGTGCAGGCTGCCACTGCGTGCAGTCAGGTCAGCGTTGACCTGCACCTGCGGCCCGTAAAGGGTGATATCGCCACCGTTGCCAACCGTCACGGCGCCTTCCACGTCGATGCGCTCTTTGGCCGCCACTTTCAGGGCGCCCAGCTGCCAGTCGCTGAGTCGTGCAGCATCAAGGAACAACGTGCCCTCACGCGCATCGGACACAGCGCTGGTGAGGTCCAGGTCATTGCCGCCCACCGGAAGTTCACCGCCGATCTGCACCTGATCGAGCAACGGATTCAGCCCGTAGAGCAAGCCACCCGCAGCGGCCACGTAGGCAGCATCGTAACGCCCGACGATCAGTTGCCCGCGCCGCGCGAGCGCGGTCTGGCTCTGCGCATAGCCATCGAGGCCGGCGCGCGGGGTTTGGGTTTGACGCTCGCCCTGATAGACCTCGCCCAGCATTTGCCCGTCCAGCACGGCGTTACGGGTGCCAATCACCAGTTGCCCGGCATCGCGGCCCACGGTGTAGCCGGCCTCCCGTCGTTTGCTCGGCGCAATCAATGGGTTGTAGTAATAACTTGTCTGGCCCCAGCGTTCGCTGCTGTCTTCAAAGCCCTTGTACAGACCGGTGTAGAGCAGATCCCCCGGTGCCTTGGACAATTCGTAGAGATGCCCGTCGGCACCGCGCAGCCAGGACTGGCGAATCTCACCGCTCTGCACATCGAGGGTGCCGCCGGACAGATTGATCAGTGAGCCCTGTTCGGTCACCACATCGTTGCCGGCAAAACTCACCACGCCACCCTGAGCCATCCATTCGCCGATGCGATGACCCTGGGTGCCAAGGTAACCACCCACCTCAAGCAAACCACCGGCGGTGTACCAGCGATCCGTGGCGTAACCGTTGGTGCCTGCGGGCACGTAGACCAGTTCTCGCACGTCGACCCAGACGTCATTGCTGTTGAGCGCTCCTTGCTCGCGATTGACCGGTGCATCGCGTTGTTCGTTGCCCTGCACGTTGATCTTGATGCTGTTTGATTCCATCGCGACTTTCACGCCGATGGCGCCGGACACGTCGATCAATGCACCGTCCCGCACCAGACTGCGACGCTGCGCCGCCACCGCGACCTGGCCGCCCGTGGCGAGTGTGATCGAGCCATTCTGGAACTCGACGCTGCCACCGCTCTGAATGTCGATGCGCGACTGATCGCTACGAATCGGATTGGTCGGGGTGACGCCCGTCAGTGCCGCCTGATACTGGCTGTCGAGCGCCGTGAGGTCACTGCTGTCGAGCATGATGGCCGTCGCACTGCCCTGCCCCAGCGTCACGCTGCCCTGGGTGTCGGTGGTCGGGTTGAGCAAGTGAATCGTGCCGCGCGTGGCAACGGAGGTACTGGCCAGCACCACGCCGTTCTGCACCACTTCATGACCGGTCAGGGTGATGTCGCCAGTCGCGGCCTGAATCAGCCCGTTGTTGCTGACTTTGCCGGTAGCGCCAGCGGTATTGAAACCCGGCGTGACTTCGTTGCCGAACGTCGTCGAGAGCGCGTTGCCTTCGGTACCCGAACCTTTGCGAATGTAAAACCGATCCCCTGCGCCGAGCACCGTCTGGCCCTTGGCGGTGTTGATGTTGCCGTCGTTCTGAACTTCGTGGCCGAGCAGCAACGCATAGCCGCCGGCCGCCGTGGATGTGGCCGGTTTGTGGGTGGCGATGGACGCACCACGCTCCACCAGCACCTTGCCAGCCGCGTCGGTGAAGGTCGGCTGGCTGCCGGTACTGTCGAAATACAAGCCACGGTCGCGGAACTGGATATCGGTGATGTTGGCGGCCGCCGCCACCAGGTTGCGCACGTTGACCTGGCTGGTACCACTGAACACGATGCCGTTGCGGTTGATCAGCATCACTGTGCCGTCGCCCTTGATCTGCCCCTGAATCTGACTGGCCCGTGCACTCGGATCGTTGACCCGGTTGAGCACCGCCCAATTCGCTTGCTGGGCAAATTCAACGCTGGTGTTACGCCCGACGTTGAAGGTTTCCCAGTTGAGAATCGCTTTGTCGGCGGTCTGCTCGATCTTCACCGTGGTCTTGCCGTCGGTCTGAGTCTGTTGCGGGCCTTTCGCGTTCTGCCAGCCCTGGGAGAGGCTGTTGTCGACCTTCAGACCACCCTCACCCAGACCGTCCGGAACAAATTGCACCGTGTTCAATGCACTCGCGCGTCCGGCAGCTTGCGCCGCTTGTTGTGCGGCAATCGCAGCGACGGTGTTGTTCAAGGTCTGAATCGAACGCTGCAGCTGTTGGTTGGCCTTCTGCTGTTGCGCCAGCGGCGGCGTCATCCCCGGCAAACCGCCGGTGCTGGGCCGTGCAGCGCTCGCCTGCTGCGCCGCGCCCTTGGCGGCAAACCATCCCGAACTGAAGGCGGTGGCCGCCTCGGCGCTGCCCGCCACCAGGCAAAGGGCAATCGCCTGCGCCAACGGCTTGAGCAACCACAGCGCCGGATCGACGGCTGCACGCGGTTGAGGCTGGACACGGGTACTGCGACGGGATGGGCGAGCGAGCATCACTACGAGATCCTTTTTGTTTGCCACATGAGGCCGCAGGTCGACTTGCCCCTGCTGTTACGACTTAGGCGGTTGGCGGCGGCCACGACCGAACGGATGTCACACAAACTTCATGATTGAGGTGTAAATCGGCCAAAAAAAATGGCAGCAGCCCGAAGGCTGCTGCCATTTCATTGCGCGTGAAGCGAGGCTTGTTAAGGACGACCGGCAGCGTTGCAGACGCTGGCGTTGTTGATGTCCAGGTTGTTGCCCGAGGTGTTGGTGATGAAGTTGGCAGTTACCGCCGCTTTCCAGTTGGTTGGAACCGGGGTGAAGCTGTGAGCCACGGTAGCGGCGTTGTTGCCTGGGTTGCTGTAGTGAGTGGTCAGGAAGTTGCGAACATCTGTGGCCACGGCTGCATCCTTGTAGCACTGACCGAAGATGAAGTTGGTGTAAGCCACGATCGGGTAACCGCTGGATGGGTTAGGAACAACCGGCACCCACTCCGATGGGTTGGCAGGCGTGACTGGCAGAGCAGCAGAACCCAGTGCCAGCGAAACGTTGGCGGTGGTTGGCTGTACGCCGTTGACGCGAGCAACCACTGCGTTGCTTGCAGCGTTCACACCGTCCGGACCCACGTAACCGATGGAGCCGTCAACAGCGTTGACCTGAGTGGCCACGTCCGCAGTACCGGCAACGCCTACCCAGTTGCCAGGCAGAGTCGAACCGGCTGGCAGACGAGCGTTGGTGAAAGTGGAGTTGGTGGCGAACTTGGTCGGGCAGATCGAGTTCAGGTGGCGAGTGAGGATTTCCGAAGTACCGCTGGAGACGTTGCGATAAACAACGCGGATCGGCGTGGTGTCGGCTGTGCCCAACAGAGCGCCCCACGTGGTTTTGCTACCCGAGAACGCATCACACAGCTGAGTGCTGGTCAGGTTCAGAGCGGTCTGACCGGTCTTTTTGTAAGGAATGGCAACCGAGGTGGCCACCGAAGGCAATTGGATCAGTGGGCCGTACGAAGCGCCATAAGCACTGTTGTAGGTATTGATTTCGGTGGTGCTGAGGATCGAGTCGCTACCGGCGAAGTGCACCGAACCGGTGGTACCGAACAGCGACGAGTTGTTGGTCAGGAAAGCAGTTTTGCCAGTGCCGCTACCGGTGCCCAGGTAGCTGAAGTTGGCTGGCAGGATGCTGTTGGCAGAACCTTTGTACAGAGCGGCAGGCAGAGTCGCGCCACCACCGGTAACGTTGGCGGCCATGGCCTGGGCGGAAGCCAGAGCGGCGACGGTCAGTGAGGCGGCGATCAGAGTGCGCTTGAACATGAAGAATCTCCTTTTCAACTAGGTTGTGAACACAGGTTTTCGGGTGACTTGCATGACACTGGGAGGACTCACCGGGGCCCTCGCTAGCGCTGGCCTTGGTTAAGTCGCACTGAGAAATTCGCAGCTTCCGGTGACAGATAAAGGAAAAAACCTCGGGAGCTGTGAGCTGTTTCTGAAGGGATTTTCTCGGGTGTTTGTCGGGTGTCGCGCAGCGTCTGGATCGGGGGTTTGGCGGAATCGGGCTGGAGGCGTTGGCGGGTGGTTGCAGATGACAGAAAGGAGAACCCGAGGATGGTTCTTTTGAGGGTCGGGTGATGCTGAAGTCCTGGAAAAAAATCTGGATTTTTTGTTGCCCGGACTGGCCTCTTCGCGAGCAGGCTCGCTCCCACATTTGAAATGCGTTCCCCCTGTGGGAGCGAGCCTGCTCGCGAAGG
>NZ_UTBZ01000160.1 GCF_900580865.1 Pseudomonas viridiflava | reverse complement strand
TTCCAGTTCCGGGTGGGTACCGGCGCTGACTCTACGGATCATCTTGAGAACCAGACCGCCGCCCACTACCACCGAGCTGTTGGACTGCTCGGCCGACAGATAACGCACTTCAGATTCGTTGTTCAGCCCCAGCGGCGCGAGTTGCGCGGTTTGTTCAAAGCGCAGCTCGCCGTCATCGCAAGGGATCACGGTGTCGGCCTGCATGCCTTGAATCACTGCGCGAATGAAGGTTTCCAGCGCGAAGGCATCGGTGATCAATCCCACCTGACGGCCACGGCGGACCCTGGCCAGCGCCAGTTGCTGGGGCAATGCACTGTTGATTTCCTCTTCCGCCAGCAGGCCGAACGGCAGTTGGTAGCGTTCGGTCTGTTCGCCTGCGGTGACTTCGATCTCGTTGAGCAGGACCGGGTGTGCCGGGTCGCCGAAACGAACCGCATAGGCGATATTGACCCGCTCGATGG
>NZ_UTBZ01000171.1 GCF_900580865.1 Pseudomonas viridiflava | reverse complement strand
ATCGGCTTGCGAACAGGAACCATACCCTTGTCGGAATCGTTCCAGTAAACAGCTTCCATGGACATCAGATCGATCTGACCCTGAAGTTGTCTTCGGAACCGATAGCCAACTGGATTGGCACTGGCGTGTGGCCCAGGCGCTGCTTGATCTGAGCGATAACGCGCAGGAAGTTAGCACCGGCACGGTCCATCTTGTTCACGTAAACGATACGTGGAACACCGTACTTGTTGGCTTGACGCCATACGGTTTCGGACTGCGGCTCTACGCCGGAAGTACCACAGAACACCACGACCGCGC
>NZ_UTBZ01000170.1 GCF_900580865.1 Pseudomonas viridiflava | reverse complement strand
GAGCTCGGCTCAGGAATTGCCAAGGGTTGAGGGGAAAGGGAGCAGATCTATGTGCTTTTCAAAATCCGAGCTCGGCTCAGGAATTGCCAAGGGTTGAGGGGAAAGGGAGCAGATCTATGTGCTTTTCAAAATCCGAGCTCGGCTCAGGAATTGCCAAGGGTTGAGGGGAAAGGGAGCAGATCTATGTGCTTTTC
>NZ_UTBZ01000198.1 GCF_900580865.1 Pseudomonas viridiflava | reverse complement strand
CAGCATGCCCATCCCGGTGACCACGACGCGTCTACGCGACACAGGACTCTCCTTCTCTCTTGTTAACGGAACATCACAACGTTTTTTAAAGAAAAAACCGCACGCCGTTTAAAGCAGTGCGGTTTTCCCCGTGCAGCAAGCAGCGATTACGAATCTTAAGCCTGGTGGCTGTTGACGTAATCGATAGCAGCTTGAACGGTAGTGATCTTCTCCGCTTCTTCGTCAGGGATTTCGGTCTCGAATTCCTCTTCCAGAGCCATTACCAGCTCAACGGTGTCCAGGGAGTCAGCGCCC
>NZ_UTBZ01000167.1 GCF_900580865.1 Pseudomonas viridiflava | reverse complement strand
CAACAGCACCACGCTGATGCAGGCCGGTGCGCACATGGTCAAGGTCGAAGGCGCTGCCTGGCTGGCCGAGTCGATCCGCTTGCTGGCAGAGCGCGGTATTCCGGTCTGCGCCCACATGGGCCTGACGCCACAGTCGGTGAATGTGCTGGGCGGTTACAAGGTGCAGGGTCGCCTGGAAACACAGGCACGCCAGATGCGTGCCGATGCCATTACGCTGGAACAGGCCGGTGCGGCGATGATTCTGCTCGAATGCGTGCCGAGCGAATTGGCAGAAGAAATTACCCACGCGGTGAAGATCCCGGTCATCGGTAT
>NZ_UTBZ01000188.1 GCF_900580865.1 Pseudomonas viridiflava | reverse complement strand
ATTTTCACTCGGTTGCGCGGCTTGTTGAGGAAAACGAAAAGTACCGGGTCGAACACGGCAACCTTGATATCCAGTTCGACCAGCGCAGCCAGGCCGTCGATGGATTTTCGAAAGTCCACAGGTTTGGGATAGAGGTACACTTTTTCGACTTTGGCGTCGGGTCGCATCATGGTCGATGTGCTCCTGAGAGAATCGGGAGCCCAGCATCTGGCATTAGCTTAGTGCTTTGAATGTGGGGTTCATGGAGCGCTTACGGATGATCGCCTGCGTTACCAGTTCGAAGCGATTTCACGCATGCCGATGGAAGAGCAAGAACTGGTACGAGGCCTGCTTGATGCAGTGATTGTGAAAAATCAGGTAGCCGGGGCAATTGCCCGTGCAGCAGGACCCGCGACTAAAGGGAAGGAGTAATCGGAAGGCGGTAGATCGGTGTATTAAAAAGG
>NZ_UTBZ01000163.1 GCF_900580865.1 Pseudomonas viridiflava | reverse complement strand
TGATCGGTGCCCTGCAGGGCCTGCAGCCAGTAATCACGCTCGGTTGAGAGCGCGTCGCTCTGTGCATAGCGCTGCAACTGTTCGGCCCAGCGCTGCAACGCGCTGGTTTTTGCGGGCAATGTCAGTGGCTGACCGGCCGCCAATGCCTGATAACCCTGTCGCAGGTCTTCCAGCAGCACACGCCACGACACGCCATCCACCACGAGGTGGTGGATGACCAGCAGCAGGCGTTGCTCGTTCTGCGGCAGATTGACCAGCACGGCGCGCAGCAGCGGTCCGCTTTTCAGATCAAGGC
>NZ_UTBZ01000162.1 GCF_900580865.1 Pseudomonas viridiflava | reverse complement strand
CACGTCACGCCAGTAAGTGGCGAAGAGTTCGGGGGGTACGCCGGGTCTGCGCAGTACCGTGGTGTAGGTATTGATGACGATGCGCTGGTCGCGCACGCCGCGGTTGTCGGCGAAGTGTGAGGTGTGCATGAGTAGGCTCTGCGCTGAAGTGTCTGAATGAGGCGTTCCAGCGACCGCTTAAGTTCAAGGAATATGCCCGGCGGGGCTCTACACGCAGTCTGCCGCAGCGGGCCAGTCGCGCTATCATCAGCGCACCTTGCCAGCGGATAGCCCCATGCAGTTGCCCGACCTGAACCTGTTGATCGCCCTTGATGCGTTGCTCGACGAAGGCAGCGTGGTGGGCGCAGCGCGGCGCATGCACCTCAGCCCGGCAGCCATGAGTCGCACGTTGACG
>NZ_UTBZ01000013.1 GCF_900580865.1 Pseudomonas viridiflava | reverse complement strand
ACACCTCCATGCCGACCCGTGGAATATTGATCGAACCAAAAGTCTCGGCTGCCCAGCTCGACGCGACGCGCATCCAGCAACTGGTCATGTCGTCGTGCTTGCCTTCGCGGTCCCAGAAGAACTGCACTTTCACCCGGCCGTACTGATCGCAGTAGATCTCTTCACCTTCGGGGCCGCAAACCACCGCACTTTGCGTGCCGAGGACTTTCGGTTTCGGGTGATCGAGGGGCGGACGGTACGGCACGTCCCACGGGATCGCGCTGAAACGGTTGCGATAGCCCTGGTGAAAATCGTCCTTGAGGTCGGTGGTGTCGCTGGTCACCGACTCTTCGAGCACCTGCGGTTGTTTGCCTTCGTGGAAGATTTCGGTGAGTAGCCACAGGTCATTCCACGTCGGGTTGGCGTGGTCGGTCAGGGCGAGGAAATGCCCGCTGACCAGAATCGGCTGATCGCTGTTGCCCTCGGCCAGACGGTAGTCGCTGCGATGGCGTTCCAAGGCGCGATTGGCCAGGTGTTTGCCACGCTCGCGATCGACGAAACGACCCGGGTAATCGTAGTCCTCGAGGTCCGGTTGCGCGCTGCTTTTGGCGTCGCTTTCCAGCTCGATCTTCGGTTTGACGAAGTCGTAATCGCGCCGCGTGGTGCGGCTGGTGCGGGTGGCCAGACGCAGGCCGAAACGCTTGACCACCGGTTTGTCGGCAACCAGTCCGGAGTCCTGCTGATAGGCCACTGGCGCCAGTTTCGGGAACACCGTCTGGTCATCGCCGAAGGTCAGTTTGTGGCCGCTAGAGGTGTGCTGGAAGTGGTAGTGAATGCCCTCTTCTTCACACAGGCGCTGGATGAAATCCAGGTCCGATTCGTCGTACTGCACGCAGTAAATGCGCTCGGGATAAATCGCGCTGAGTTGGAAGTGGTAATCGCTGGCGAGAATGCCGTGCTCTTCCAGCACTTGGCTGATGATCTGCTGCACGGTCATCTGCTGGAAGATGCGCTGGTTGACCCGGTGCGCGAGGTACGCCAGTTGCGGGCGCAGGGAGATCTTGTAGCGGGTCAGGCGTTTGCCCGCCTCGCCTTGGGCGATGCTGTAGACCAGCCCGTGGATGCCCGTACCGGTTGGCGACAGCTGCAGAAACGCCAGTTTGTGCAGCACGCTTTCGAGGTTGATCGAGGCCTTTTCACTGACCAGTTCCAGCTCGAATT
>NZ_UTBZ01000224.1 GCF_900580865.1 Pseudomonas viridiflava | reverse complement strand
CGTCTGCCCAGACTCAGTCGAGCGCGTTGACGCTGGACAATGTCGACATCAATGCGCGAGCAGGCGTGGCGGGAACGGCGACCACCGAAGGCAGCGGTTCCTACACCACTGGCTCCATGAGCACCGCCACCAAGTTGCTGTTGTCGATTCGCGAAACGACACCGTCGGTCAGTGTGATTTCACGTCAGCGCATCGAAGATCAGGGCATGAACGATCTGAACGATGTCGTTAAATACGCGCCGGGCATCATCCTGCTCAAGTTCGGTACGGACCGTCAGCAGTTTCTCGCACGCGGTTTCAGCATCGACAACCTGATGTACGACGGTCTGCCGACCATCGTGAGCACCTTCACGCTGGACACCATTTC
>NZ_UTBZ01000156.1 GCF_900580865.1 Pseudomonas viridiflava | reverse complement strand
TGGGCGATGCTGTAGACCAGCCCGTGGATGCCCGTACCGGTTGGCGACAGCTGCAGAAACGCCAGTTTGTGCAGCACGCTTTCGAGGTTGATCGAGGCCTTTTCACTGACCAGTTCCAGCTCGAATTCGAACGGCGTGTTAAGGGCCTCACGACCGGTGAACGACAGCACTTGAAAGTCGCTGTCGATGCCATCGACGGTCAGATTGAAATGAGGCTGGTTGGCCGGTGAGAACATTCCCTTGTCCCTCGCGCAGTGCTGCGACGCGCAACAGCCCTCAAGGGGCTATTGGCAAAAAATTCTTTAGAAGTGAATCCGCCCCGATCAGTCATGCCGATCGGGGCGGTACAACCATCAGCCGTGATTAAACGACTGGAGCACGCCAGTCATCGGAACCCGAAGTACCAGATACTTCGTGGGTCCAGGTGATTTTGCGGTAGGTGAATTGCACTTCTTCCAGGTGAGTGAAGTGCGCGTTGCCTGGATCCTGGCAGTTGTGCATTTTGTTGTTGATGGCGACGATGATCGCGTCTTCCAGTTTGGTGGTGTAGTAGTGCTCTTGGGTGCCTTGCGCCGAAGTGCGGTACCACTGGATAACGATTTCGCTCATGCGCTCGCCGGAGGTCAGCGCCGCTTGCAGCAGTGGCGAAGCCTTGTCGTAGACCTTGGTGATGACCACTGGCTTGTGCACGCGCTGACCGGTTGGCTGACCGGACTGTGGGTCACGCGGGATGATCACGTCGTGGGTGAAAGCCTGCACCATGACCTGGTCTTCGTGGCCTTCCTGGTAGGTGTTGCCAACGGAGTC
>NZ_UTBZ01000189.1 GCF_900580865.1 Pseudomonas viridiflava | reverse complement strand
ACACCTCCATGCCGACCCGTGGAATATTGATCGAACCAAAAGTCTCGGCTGCCCAGCTCGACGCGACGCGCATCCAGCAACTGGTCATGTCGTCGTGCTTGCCTTCGCGGTCCCAGAAGAACTGCACCTTCACCCGGCCGTACTGGTCGCAGTAGATCTCTTCACCTTCGGGGCCGCAGACCACCGCGCTCTGCGTGCCGAGGACTTTCGGTTTCGGGTGATCGAGCGGCGGACGGTACGGCACATCCCACGGGATGGCGCTAAAGCGGTTGCGATAGCCCTGGTGAAAATCGTCCTTGAGGTCGGTGGTGTCGCTGGTCACCGACTCTTCCAGCACCTGCGGCTGTTTGCCTTCGTGGAAGATTTCAGTGAGCAGCCAGAGGTCGTTCCAGGTCGGGTTGGCGTGGTCGGTCAGGGCGAGGAAATGCCCGCTGACCAGAATCGGCTGATCGCTGTTGCCCTCGGCCAGACGATAGTCGCTGCGATGGCGTTCCAGCGCGCGATTGGCCAGATGCTTGCCGCGCTCGCGATCGACGAAACGGCCCGGGTAATCGTAGTCTTCGAGGTCCGGTTGCGCGCTGCTTTTGGCGTCGCTTTCCAGCTCGATCTTCGGTTTGACGAAGTCGTAATCGCGGCGCGTGGTGCGGCTGGTGCGGGTGGCCAGACGCAGGCCGAAACGCTTGATCACCGGTTTGTCGGCAACTAGTCCGGAGTCCTGCTGATAGGCCACTGGCGCCAGTTTCGGGAACACCGTCTGGTCATCGCCGAAGGTCAGTTTGTGGCCGCTGGACGTGTGCTGGAAGTGGTAGTGAATGCCCTCCTCCTCGCACAGGCGCTGGATGAAATCCAGGTCCGACTCGTCGTACTGCACGCAGTAAATGCGCTCGGGATAAATTGCGCTGAGCTGGAAGTGGTAATCGCTGGCGAGGATGCCGTGTTCTTCCAGGACCTGGCTGATGATCTGCTGCACGGTCATCTGCTGGAAGATGCGCTGGTTGACCCGGTGCGCGAGGTACGCCAGTTGCGGGCGCAGCGAGATTTTGTAGCGGGTCAGGCGCTTGCCCGCCTCGCCCTGGGCGATGCTGTAGACCAGCCCGTGGATGCCCGTACCGGTTGGCGACAGCTGCAGAAACGCCAGTTTGTGCAGCACGCTTTCGAGGTTGATCGAGGCCTTTTCACTGACCAGTTCCAGCTCGAATT
>NZ_UTBZ01000148.1 GCF_900580865.1 Pseudomonas viridiflava | reverse complement strand
CAGAATGTGTCGGTGCGGCGCAACAGCATGGGCATGCCACTGATTGAAAGCAGCACTTACCACGACGCGCTGTTTACGTTGGGCTATGTGCATGCTGGAGACCGCATCAGTCAGATGCTCGGCATGCGCCTGTTGGCGCAGGGCCGTCTGTCGGAAATGGCGGGGCCTGACGCGCTGGAAGTGGACCACCTGATGCGGTCGGTCAACCTGAAGCAGAACGCGAGCGATCTTTATAATGCGTCGTCGCCACGTCTCAAGCGTTTTTTCGACGTTTATGCACGCGGCGTGAACGCCTACCTGTTCCGCTATCGCGACAAGCTGCCGGCCGACGTCGCCAACTCGGGCTACAAGCCTGAGTACTGG
>NZ_UTBZ01000154.1 GCF_900580865.1 Pseudomonas viridiflava | reverse complement strand
GAACACTTCGGTGTCGATCTGCCCCGCCAATATGCTGTGGGCATGGTGTTCCTCAATCAGGAGGACGCCAAGGCCGAAGCCGCACGCGAAAACATGAACCGCGAAATCCTGGCCGAGGGCCTGGAGCTGGTGGGCTGGCGTCAGGTGCCGATCGATACCAGCGTGCTGGGCCGTCTGGCGCTGGAGCGTCTGCCGAAGATCGAACAGGTCTGCATCGGCGGTGAAGGCCTGAGCGATCAGGAATTCGTGATCAAGCTGTTCAGCGCGCGTCGCCGTTCATC
>NZ_UTBZ01000152.1 GCF_900580865.1 Pseudomonas viridiflava | reverse complement strand
GCTTCGTACAGCGTCCTAGGCCATCGTATAAAAAGGTCTGAGTGCCGACTGTCTCTCCATTGCCATTCTGGCTGATGATGCGGTCCGGTTTGCCGAACAGGTTCAGCCAGGTTTTCTGGCGGCCGGTAATGAGCGGTTCCGGCTCTGCGCTTTGAACCCAACTGCGCAGAATCGGGGTGGCGGATTCTGCGCTGCCGACGGAATAGAACAACTGATTGGTCTGCACATCATCGCTGCCGATAACGCAGCGTTGTTGGTTCCAGTTTTCATAAAGGTAACGGTTGGTGAT
>NZ_UTBZ01000145.1 GCF_900580865.1 Pseudomonas viridiflava | reverse complement strand
GCGACAAGGAATCCGAAGCGTTTCTCTCCGAAATGGTCGCTGCGCAACCGCTGCAGGGCCAGCGCAACATGAGCATGGAATCGCTCTACGAATATGGCAGCCGCGCGGGCGTGTGGCGCATTCTCAAGCTGTTCAAACAATTCGATATCCCGTTGACGATCTTTGCCGTGGCGATGGCCGCGCAGCGTCACCCGGACGTGATCCGCGCCATGGTCGCCGACGGCCACGAGATCTGCAGCCACGGCTATCGCTGGATCGATTACCAGAACATGGACGAGGCCCAGGAGCGCGAACACATGCGCCAGGCGATCAGTATCCTCACCGAAATCAGCGGTAAGCGTCCATTGGGCTGGTACACCGGGCGCACCGGCCCGAACACCCGGCGGCTGGTGATGGAGGAAGGC
>NZ_UTBZ01000077.1 GCF_900580865.1 Pseudomonas viridiflava | reverse complement strand
ATCAACCCCTGCTCGGGCTTGCCCGCCGCAAGGCGCCTTTCAGTGCTTTCAAGGCCATGGTCGACCGCGTTGCGCAGCATGTGCTCCAGCGGCGCGACCATCCGTTCCAGCACATTCCGGTCCATTTCGCCGTCGGCGTTGACCACTTCGAACTGCACCTTTTTGTTCAACTGGGTCGCAACCTGCCGCACGACACGTCGCAAGCGCGGGATCATGCGCTCGAAAGGCGCCATGCGCGTACGCATCAGGCCTTCCTGCAGTTGGGTGTTGACCCGTGCCTGCTGCGACAACAGCATTTCGGCGTCACGCGTGCGTGCGCCGAGGGTTTCCTTG
>NZ_UTBZ01000144.1 GCF_900580865.1 Pseudomonas viridiflava | reverse complement strand
GTCGTACTACGGTGGCGGACGGCTGGCCGGCGTGCAATTTCCCTATGGCGATATCCCCACGCTGATCTTGATCGGGCTGCTCTGGGCCGTGCTGTTTCCGTTGTTGCACTTGATGGCGCGACGTCTGGCGCCGTGAGCGTCCGTCAGCGCTTTCACACCCACAGCGATCACTGCCTTACACTGCCACGATAAAAACCATCCCCCACACCCAAATTGCCGAACCGGCGGTCACCTGCTCGACCTGTGCGGCGTGCTGCTGCCAGCTCGAAGTGATGCTG
>NZ_UTBZ01000212.1 GCF_900580865.1 Pseudomonas viridiflava | reverse complement strand
GTATCGCACGTCGGCGTACCTCTACCAAACCACTCGGTCAGTTCCCTCTCCCTCCGGGAGAGGGCTAGGGTGAGGGGCTCTTGCTTCAACGCTTCAAAACCTGAATTCAGCTCGGTATTTCACGTCGGCGTACCTCACCCAAACCCCTCGGTCAGTTCCCTCTCCCTCCGGGAGAGGGCTAGGGTGAGGGGCTCTTGCTTCAACGCTTCAAAATCTGAATTCAGCTCGGTATTTCACGTCGGCGTATATCTACCAAACACCACGGTCAGTCCCCTCTCCCTCCGGGAGAGGGCTAGGGTGAGGGGCTCTTGCTTCAACGCTTCAAAATCTGAGTTCAGCTCGGTATTGCACGTCGGCGTATATCTACCAAACACCACGGTCAGTCCCCTCTCCCTCCGGGAGAGGGCTAGGGTGAGGGCTGCGATCTGAAGTGTGTTTAAAGAAGTGTCTGAATCAGCGGAACCTTCCCACAAGGTTTTCAGGTTGTCCGTCGGACGTCCTGTCTCTAGCCTGTGTTCGTCGCTGCCAATTCAGCGACCGGGCATGGAAACCCGAAGACACGAGAGAGCAGATACGCCTTTCATAACGTATGCTTGCGCACTTTCATTGTGTGCACTCTGTTATGGCGGTTGTGCGCGGGAGACATTCGTGTCTGCCGGGTTGCTCTCTCCCGGATTTCCAGCCTGCGTACAGCTGCCACCCATTTTTCCTGGAAGTCGAATGGGCCACTGCAACTATCAATGAGAGAGAATCACCATGAAAAAACCAACACCCAACCCCCCAGAACCAGACACCAACACCACATCCCCCTACGCCTCAGTCGACAGCAAAAAACTCCACGAAGCCGCCGACCGTGCCCTCGATTTCTACCTCAACCCCACACCCCACATCATGTCCAGCGCCAACGAGCCGGAACCCATGTACCTCGCCAACCCCAGGTACAACACCGAATCCCTGCTAGCCAACGCCAGCGAAACCCTCGGCTCGGCCAGCAAAATGCTCATCAACTTCGCCGCTTCGCTGGAAACCTCACAGCGCAAAACCGCACTGGGCATCGCACAAGTCGTCATGCTGGGCGAATTGGCTGTCAATCAAGCCTTGGATCACGTCGAGTTGAAGGATGACTAATTAGATCGTTCCCACGCGCAGCAAAGGAATGCAGCCCCTGGCGCTCTGCGTCAAATTCGCAATTTGGAACGCGGAGCGTCCCGAGAGGCATTCCCACGCAGAGCGTGGGAGCGATCAAGATACAAAAAAACCGTACCTTCACGGGAAGCACGGTTTCTTGTGTTGAGACGAGGAAGCGATCTTAACCAGGGTCGCGTCGAGGGTACTCCTGACGCGCATGCAAGATGCTCACAATCTCAATGTGGTCCGCCACTTGATAAACGACAAGATAGTTCGGGCTTACCACAATCTCTCGAGTGCCGGGAGAGCGGCCTTTGCGATACAGGTGGGGATGCCAACAAAGCGCAGATGTAGTTTTTACGACGGATCTGTGAAGTGCAGTCGCCGCTACAAAATTTCGCTCGCCAATGTACTTCAGGATTTTCGAGAGTTCGACCCGAGCCTTGGGTCGCCACTTAATCTGCATCAGTGCTTTTGCGCATTGATTCCATCAAGGCATTGATTTCCTCCATCACTTGCTCATGGGGGATGCTCGGACGCGGATCATCGAGAGAGGCCTGTACTTCGGCCCGAAACCAACGGTCATAACTCGCAGCCTGCTCCTCGGGACCAAGATCCGAAACAACAGGGCACAATGGGTCGATCAAGGACGGGTCGATCATAGAACCTCCGGGTTTGGTGCCTCGAAGTCTATTCGTTAACGGTATCGCTGTCGTCGCTGTCTGGATGAATTGCATGTAGGCCAAGCTCCATGAGGATCAAGTTGTCCCGGCAAATCCTAGAGCCTGCACTTCCGACGGCCAACCGCCAGAACTTGTCAGAAAACTCCCCGAATTTCTAAAAACGTTCCGATTTCCGTAGGACGCAACTCAAACGTCAGCGCAAAAAAAACCGCGACCCCCCTCACCAGAGAATCGCGGCCCTTCAACACCCAACCCCTACTGCTGCAACACCGTCGCCTGGTTAGCCGACCCGAACTGCTGAATATTCGCCGTCTGCGTAACCCCGCTCTGATCGACATTGGCAATGTTCCCCGTGCCGCCCTGAGTCACATACGCCACGTTCATCGTATCTGCCTGTTTCACCGTGATCATGTTGTCACTGCCATACAACTGCGCGGTATACGCCTGGTTCCCTGACCCCGACTGATCGAAATCAGCGCTGTTGCCCGTGCCATTCGAAGAACCTTGCACCAGGTTGCCCGTGCCGCGCTGATCCGAGATCAGAATGTTGTCGCTGCCATTCTGATCAAAGTACAGCTCGTTGTAGGAATCAGCCTGACTGACCGTGGTCTTGTTGCCAGTCCCGGTCTGATGCGTGGTCATGACTTGCCCAACGCCATCCTGAGTGAAGCTGGCGATGTTGCCATTGCCCGCTTGAGTGACGGTCGCGCGTTGGCCACTGCCGAACTGGCCGCCGGATTGTGGGCCTTTCCAGTTGCTGGCGTAGACCTTGTTGTCATTGCCCACCGAGGTGGCGCTGAGCACGTGGCTGTCGCCGTTCTGGTAGGTGAAGTGCACGTTGCCGTTACCGACCTGATACAGCGCCAGTGTCGAGTTGACCGATTCGAACTGGTCGGCGTAGATCGCGTTGGTGTTGCCGACCTGGGTGACGGCAGCGGTGTTGTTTTCGCCGAAGCTTTGGTCGACGACGGTTTCGTTGCTGTCGCCGTATTGGTTGACGGTCGCCTGACTGGCCAGTTGCGCGTCCTGCCAGATTTCAGTGCCGTTGAGGTTACCGAACTGGTTGATGGTGATGTTGCCGCCGGTGCCATTGCGCTGGTCGCCGTAGGCGTAGTTGCCTTCGCCGGCCTGGTTGATGCCGATCTGGCCGCCGTTGTGCAGCACTTGTTCGGCGGTGCCGTAGTTGGCGGTGCCGTATTGGGTGATCACCGAACTGTTGCCGGCGCCTTCATAGAGTTGCTCGATGTTGGCTTCGTTGCTGTCGCCGAACTGGAAGGTTTTGCCTTCGCTGCCGTTCTGCGAGTCCTGATAGATGAACGAGAAGTTGCCGGTGCCTTGCTGCTGTTGCAGCGCGTTGTTCGGCGAGCCGAAGCCCAGCGACTGGCTGGCGTGGGCGGTGTTGAAGGCGCCGACTTGTTGCTGGGTGATGGTGGCGTTGTCTTCGTAAAGCTGTTCGGCGTAACCGGCGTTGTAGTCGCCGACCGCGTCCTGGGTGATCACGCTGGTGGCGTGGTCTTGCACGGCGGCGGCGTCGTTGCCTTGGCCCAGTTGGGTTTGGGTGGCGGTGCTGAACGGGGCCTGGGTCTGTTTCACGTCGGCGATGTTGGCGGTGCCGACCTGGCTTTGGTTGGACAGGCTGTCGTCGGCCATCGCCTGGGCACTGATCATGACCAGGATGGCGGCGGTGAGGGGCGTCAGTTTGAACATGATGAACTCTCCGATGATTGGCAGTGCTTAGCGATATTGCTTGACCGAAACGCTCATGCCGTTGCCCGACTGGGTCACGGCGCTTTGCAGCCCCGCGCCGGCCTGCTCGATGCTGGCGTCGTTGTTGTTGCCGTTTTGCGAAATTTGCGCGCGGTTATGGCTGCCGTTTTGGGTAATGGAGGCGGCATTGCCGGAACCGTTCTGGTTGATCAGCGCCATCAGGTCGCTGCCCTGTTGCAGGATGTACGCCTCCTGATTGCTGCCGGACTGCACGATCTGCCCGAGCAGCGACTGACCGTTCTGTTGCAGCAGGGCGACGTTGGCCTGGCCGAGCTGATCGATCAGGGCTTGCTGACCCACCGGTGGGGGCAGTTCGCCGAGGTCGCTGCTGGTCGGGGCCAGGTCGTCGTTGTCCATCAGGTCGTCGGCGCGCACGCTCGCAGTGCTGCACAGCAGGAGCAGGCAAAGCAGGGCGGCGGTCGGCGTGTTCATGGCGAAAATCCTGTGTGGCGTTATCCGGTTGCGAAGCACGCCCCAGCCACCCGCAAGTGGCTGGGGCGCAGGCCTACAGCGTGGTTACCGAGACCGTGCGCACGGTGCCCTGGGACGAGCGGATCGTCGCGGTCGGGTTGGCCGATGGCACCACCAGCGTGTTGTTCAGCGTCAGCCGCCAGCGTCCGGTCAACGGCACCGTGGTGGTGCCAAGGGTGACCAGCCCGGAAGGGGTGGTGACCTGCACGGTGATGGTGTTGCCGGTGGTCACTGACGAGCTGCCGGTGAAGTCCCAGTTGAAGCGTCCACCGGAGCGCGCCTGCACGGTCGATGCGGTGACGGCGAAGGTTTCCGCCGCTGGCCGTGGCGAGACTTGCACCGTAACCGTGGCCGGCGTCGACAGGGCACCGAAGGCGTCCCGGGCGATGTAGGTGAAGGTCGTGGTGAATGCCGTGGTCACGGTGGCCGGTGGGGTGTAGGTGATCACCGTGCCGTCAGTGCTGACCGTGCCCCGGCCAGCGGCGGGTTGGGTCAGGCTGTTGACGGCCAGCGGCACGTTGCCTTCCGGATCGGTGTCGTTGGCCAGCACGTTGATCGGGATCGCAACACCAAGCGTGGCGACGCTGTCGGCGACGGCGGTCGGTGCCTGGTTCGGAGCGACGGTAATTGTCACGGTTGCCGGGTTGGCCGAGGCCAGGCCTTTGGCGTCCTGCGCTTTGTAAGTGAAGGTGGTGGTCAGTGGCGCATTGACCACCGCTGGCGGGGTGTAGACCACTGAAGTGGTGCCGTTTAGGGCGACGGTGCCTTGGCCGGCGGCAGGTTGAGTCAACGCGGTGATGCCCAGTGGGTTGTTGCCATCGGGATCGCTGTCGTTGGTCAACAGACTGAGGGTGATCGGCACGCCGAAGCTGGTGCTGCCGCTGTCGGCGTTGGTGATCGGCGCTTGGTTTTCACCCGTGTCCGGCGCGCTGCCGACCACGACGACCGCTTCGGTGTCACCACCGCCAGCGGCAGATTTCACCGTCACGGTGGCCGGTGGCTGAGTCAGGTCGGCGACGGTGATGCGCTGCAGGGTGCCGGTCTTCGACAGGCGTCCGTAGCCTTGGGCAACCATGTCCGGGATCGCCACTTCATCGCTCGATGTCGCTTCGATCAGCAGGCTGTGATTGGCCCAGTTGTAGCGCGCGGTCTGCACTTTCACCACGTCGGTGAGCTTGGCCGATACGGCCGTCGGACGCGTGGTGCCGGCGGGGTTGGTGGCGGTCACGACGACTACCGGAGGTACCGCGCCAGTGCCCAAGCGGTGGCCGAAGAACAGGCCGTTGTTGTCACCCAACAGGTTGGTCTGGCACGGCGTTGGCGGTGGGCCAGGCAGCAGCGCCACGGTTTCACGGAAGCACAGGGTCGAGCTGTTACTGGCCTTGGCAAACACTTCGGCACGCACGCCGGCGGCGGTGCGGCGATAGGTGGCGCGGTCGATTTCCACCTGGGTCTGCTGACGGTTGTCGAGCACTTTGCCGGACAGGCTGAACACGTTCGACTGGATCGTCCCGGCCGGCCCGGTGATGCGCAGGAAGTTGGTGTTGAACGGGCTGCCGGTCACCGCTTCGTTGAGGTTCGGGTCACCGACGAAAGTTTCCGTGGCGCCGGTGTCCGGGTTCACTTCGGTGTAGGGGCCGTTAACGCTGCGCAGAAACGGTCCGATGGCGCCATTGACGGCACCGGTGAAATTGCCCGGCGCGCCGATGCCGATGTCGCGGGTGATATTGATCGCGCGGCGCCCGGGTGCGGTGACATTGACCGTCTCGACACCGTACGGGTGAGTGATGGTGTAGGTGCCGGCAACGGGTACGTTCACCCGGATGCGAATCCGCGCGAAGCTTTGCTGATCACCGTCCGCCGGATTTTCCGAGGCGAATGCCGCTTCGATCCCGGCGACATAAGCGTCCACACCATAACCGGCAGCATTGTCGGCAATCGTGGTTTCGGCCAGGAACCAGAAGGCTTCCGGCGGCCAGTTGTCTGGGAAAATCATCGGCTGGGCGTCGTCGTAGATACCCGGCTCGGCGAGCAGAATGCACATGTAGGCCGGCGGCGTGGTCGCGGCAACGCGCGAGCTGGCGGCGCGCGATTGGCACAGTTCCATCGACAGCAAATTGTTGTCCTGATACCACATCGGGAATTTCCCGGTGGCGAAGGTGTAGGGGCCGGGGTCGACGGCGGCGAGTTGCGCGTAGGCACTGCCGGTCAGCGAGAGAGCGAGCCCGAGCGCGTTGAGCGCAAAGCGTGGCCACTTGTTCATGATGCCTCCTGATGCGGATCTGGGCATGTGAGCGTTCATTGCACGATGACCACTTCTTCGGTATCGCTGCCGCCGTTGGACGACGTCACCCGAACCTTGGCCGGTGGAATCGGCGAGATCCCGGTGGCGAGGGTTTTCACTGCGCCGTCGCCGCCCAGCGCACCGATGGCGGCGCCGCTGCCGGAGGTGGCGGTGAGTACCGGCGGCGAGGTTTCGTCACTGGTCGAGGCGACCACGGTCAGTTGTCCGGAGCTGAGGCTGTATTGCGCGCTCTGGATCACCACCAGATCGGTGAGGGTCATGGGCAGAGTGGTCGGCGTGCTGCTGGCGATGGCCAGGTGGTTGTCGGCGGTCACTTGCAAGGTGGTTGGCAAGGTCGGGTTGACCGAGGACTGCGCGTACCAGCTGCCGGTGCTGTTGGCTTCGGTCATGTTCAGCACCGGGGTGCTGCTGGTGACGGCCGCCGTACCCGGAGCTGGCGGAGCAAGGACGAACACGTCTTGCTGCGCCACCGGTGCGCTGTCGCCGGCCTTGCGCGAGTAGGTGCTGCGCTGGGTGATCATTGGCGTAGGCCGGACCACCGTCGACAACTTGCCCGAAACGGCGAACACGTTCGTCCGCAGATCGAGGCCGTTAGGGCCTTCGATGCGTACGTAGTTAGTGTTGAACGGGCTGCCGGTGACTGCCTCGTTGAGGTTCGGGTCGCCGACGAATTGTTCGGCGGCACCGGTCAGCGGATTGGTCTCGGTGTAGGGACCGTTGACGCTGCGCAGGAACGGGCCGATGTCACCCTTGAGCGCGCCGTCATAGGTTTTCGGCGTGCCGATACCAATGTCGCGAGTCATGTTGATCGCGCGCCGTCCGGGGGTGTCGATGTTGAACACGTCGACGCCATACGGGTGGGTGATGACATAGGTGCCGGCGGTGGGCACGTCGACGCGAATACGGATTCGGGCGAAGCTGACTTGATCGCCCTCGACCGGTTCTTCAGCGGCGAATGCGGCTTCGATGGCGCTGACGTAGCCCAGATCAATCCCCCGTGCGGCGTCGACGAGGGCCGTTTCGCCGGTGAACCAGAACGCTTCATCGGGAAAGTTTGTCGGGAAGACAATCGGTTGCGCGTCATCGAACACGCCGGGGGTCGGCAGCAGCGAGCACATGTACGACGGCGCGCCGGGGGCGCTGGGTACTCGGGAGCTGAGCGCTTTCGACAGGCACAGATCCAGGGTGCGACCGTGGGAGTCCTGATACCAACTGGCGAAACCGCCGTTGGCCGGTGTGTACGGACCCGGATCAACAGCAAACAAAGCGGCCTGGGCGATGCCCTGGGCCAATGCGCTCACGACCAGGACAGTCGCGGTTTTGGACAGTAAAGGGTGCATGAGTTAATCCCTCTATCAAAGTACCTGCCCCTTGGGGATGGGTCAGTTGCACAGGGCCTTTACACCTTCCATGCCAAGGTAGGGTGGATTGGCGTGAGAGGGCCGGGGTAGAGAGGTTGGCGCGTAGAAAGGTCAGGTTTGTCAGCCACGGGGAAAGGGCGTCATTCCCCAGCATTGGGGACGATGGGGATGAACACTGAAAATCCGCCGGATGAAGAACCTGTGGGAGCGAGCCTGCTCGCGAATGCGGACGTCCTGTGACGAAAATGTCGACTGACCCAGCGCTTTCGCGAGCAGGCTCGCTCCCACAGGTTCTTTTTGGTGAACACAAAACAGGTGAGCGAACCAGGCCAATGTGGGAGCGAGCTTGCT
Organism: Pseudomonas viridiflava; assembly: GCF_900580865.1. Classification (GTDB taxonomy): domain Bacteria; phylum Pseudomonadota; class Gammaproteobacteria; order Pseudomonadales; family Pseudomonadaceae; genus Aquipseudomonas. The sequence goes on along the minus strand of NZ_UTBZ01000212.1, from coordinate 47,513 downwards.
CGCGAAAGCGGACTTCCTGTGAAGAAATGTCGACTGACCCACCGCCTTCGCGAGCAGGCTCGCTCCCACAGGGATTGCAATGAGTTTTGGAGGTGTAGATCGGGTCGATATCCCCGCAACCGGGCAAACCCCCACCCGTGGGCTATAACCCTATAGGGATGTATCGGGAAGTCGCCGCCATGAACATGCAGTCGAAATCGCTTCCGGTCGAGGAGGGCAATCTGCGCTTGAGCTCGCGCAAGCAGTCGTTCAACCTGCTGCGCTGGTTTTCGCTGATCAGCATGGCGGTGATCGGCACGGTGGCCGTGGCCCTCGGCGCGGTGTCGACGCGGTTCGTGATCGATGAAAGCGTGCAGCGCGATGCGTTGCTCACAGCACAGTTCATACAGGCCATCGCTTCGGCCGAGGTGCGTCACGTTTCCATTCCCAATATCCGGACCATGGGCGAATTGCTCGACCCGCGTCAGGACACGCATTTTCCCGATGTCAGTCCGCAAGCCCGGGCCGATGCACGGGGCGAGTTTCTCGATCACATCGAACACTTGCCGGACGTGATTCTCGCCAACATCTACGCGCCGGACCGCCAAGTCATCTGGTCAACCAATCCCGCGCTCATTGGCACCAACATTCATGCCGACGAAGACCTCGATCGCGCCTTCAACGAAAAGATTCCGGTGTCGGCCAGCTACCACGACGTCGACAAGGCCCGCGAAGAACAGAAATTCATCACGCCGCCGGACTACATCTTCATCGAGAACTACATTCCGCTGTTCGACGCCGAGGGCAAGAACGTCACGGCGATGGTCGAGATCTACAAGGAACCCAAGGATCTGATCGCACGCATGGAACGTGGATTGGTTCTGATCTGGCTGGCCACCGCGCTCGGCGGCGGGCTGATTTATCTGGGCCTGTACTGGATCGTCCGGCGCGCGGCGATTCTGCTCGCGGCCCAGCAAAAACAACTGATCGCCAACGAAACCTTTGTCGCGCTGGGCGAGATGTCCTCGGCGGTGGCGCACAGTTTGCGCAATCCGCTGGCGACGATTCGCTCCAGCGCCGAACTGGCGCTGGAGTTCGACGCGGGCCCGGCGCAGAAGAACATCAACGACATCATCGGCCAGGTCGACCGCATGTCGAAATGGGTGCGCGAGCTGCTGCAGTCACTGCGTCCGCTCAACGATGATCCGGAACCAGTAAATCTGGTGGCAGCGCTGCACGAAAGTCTCGTCGCCTTCGAACAGCAGATTGCCCGGGCCGGCGTAAAAGTGGTGTTTCAGCCGCAGCACACGCCGATGGTGCTCAGCCAGCCGGTGCAACTGACACAGATCCTCAACAGCCTGCTGGCCAATGCGCTGGAGGCGATGGACAAGGGCGGCACGCTGACCGTCAGCCTGGAACCGAACGACGACCGTGGCGTCTGCGTGGTGCTCAGCGATACCGGTAAAGGCATGAACGAAGAGCAACGGACCATGGCCTTCCGGCCGTTTTTCACCACCAAATCTGGCGGCCTCGGTGTCGGTCTGGTCCTGGTCAAACGCATCATGGAACGCTTCGGCGGCGGCGTGACCCTCGACAGCCGTGAAGGCGAGGGCACCACCGTGCGCCTGGCCTTCCAACTCGTCCCCTGATTCACATCTTCCCCCTGTAGGAGCTGCCGAAGGCTGCGATCTTTTGATCTTGATCTTAGAAACCAAGATCAAAAGATCGCAGCCTTCGGCAGCTCCTACATGAGGTTTGCATTACCTCAAAAAATTTATGAACTTCCCCCATCAGTGGGTGTCAAGCCCCGGTCACCGGGGAGTGGGGAAATCCACAGACCTTCCAAGCCCCTGTTACAACTGGAAATAATTTATTGGCGCACTAGTTGCAAAACACCATCACCCCTTCCTTGATGAGGCGGCTGGTGATGGACAGAACAACGCGTGACCCAAGCAACACCTTTTTGCTGACGCCCTTGAGCGTCTTTCTGATGTTGACCCTCGGCAGCATGGCCGGCGTCCGCGCCAGCCCTATCGATGACGAGCGACAGCCAGAAACCTCCGACCCGTCGGCGTACTACGACGAACCGGCCGACCGCGCCGGTGCGCTCAACAACATCCTGACTCTGCCCGAGGCCAACGAAGATTCCTTCGACTTGCCCGACGGCGTCAAAGGCAGCCGCGACTCGACCCGCACGGAAAACATTCTGCCGCCGACGGTGCAAACCAGTTTCAACTACCCCACCAACGGCAAGCCGAGCCCGCTCTATGGCGCGCAGCCGTTCACCCAGCAGTTGACCCTGTTCGAAGAATTCGGCCCGGAAAAACTCGACCCGACCACCCCGGCCGCGCCGCTGCCGTTTCCGCCCGCCGCGATCGGCCCGGCACCGGCCCAAGATCCGAACAACGTCGCTCGCAGCGCACCGCCCGGCACCGCCCTTGATGCGTTCCTGCGCCAACCGGGGCTGACGCCATTCCCAAGCCAGTTCGCCAACGTGGTCGACCGCAACCCGTGGCAGGCGCAAATCGAAGTGTTCCTCAACCGCCACATCGGCTCCTCCGCCGAAGGGCGGCCGCCAGGAAAAGGCTGGGCGCATCAGCGCTGGAACGAGTTCTACCCGCAAGTCGCCTACAAAACCGCGCAGACCGGTGCACGCCTCAATGGTGGCCTGCGTGACAGCGTGCAAATGCACCATTACGCCGTCGGTGAGTTCGGCCCCGGCGGCCTGTATCACAACGTCGCTGGCGTACCGCTGACCGATGGCACCGCCAAAGGTGTCGACCCGCGTTTCCACCCGGCCATGCCGGCGCAAAACCACAACTCGGTGTGGACCTTCGACGGCACGTTGCCGCCAAAACTGTTGATGGTGCGCTACGGCCAACCGGTGATGATGCGTCACTACAACGGCTTGCCGATCGACCCGTCGGCCAACCGAGGCTTCGGTCTGCACACCATCAGCACCCACGAGCACAACGGTCACGCGCCGGCAGAAAGCGACGGCTATGCCAACGCCTTCTTCTTCCCGGGGCAATTCTACGACTATCGCTGGCCGATCCAGCTCGCCGGTTACGACAGCATCAACACCAAGGCCGAAGACCCGCGCGCTGCGTTTCCTTGCGCCCCGGGCGAAACCCTGTGGGTCAACGACCTAGTGCCGGCGAAGAAAACCTGTGACCACGGCACGATCAAGATCCGTGGGGACTGGCGCGAGACCATGAGCACTCACTGGTTCCATGACCACATGCTCGATTTCACCGCGCAAAACGTCTACAAGGGCAACGCGGCGATGATGAACTATTACAGCGCGCTGGATCGCGGCAACGAGTCGGTGGACGACGGCGTCAACCTGCGTCTGCCCAGCGGCAGCGCCTTGCCGTGGGGCAACCGCGACTATGACGTCAACCTGGTGCTTGCCGACAAGGCCTGGGATCAGGAGGGCCAGTTGTGGTTCAACCCGTTCAACACTGACGGCTTCATCGGCGATCAGATGCTGGTCAACTGGCAGTGGAAACCGACCCTCGACGTGCGTGCGCGCAGTTATCGCTTTCGCATCCTGAATGGCTCGGTGTCGCGTTACTTCAAACTGGCAATGGTGCGGGAAATCAAAGGCAGCGGCGGCGAGTTTCAGGGGCCGAAAAACTCCGGCCTGTCGTACAGCCGCGTGCCGTTTCACATGATCGCCAACGACGGCAACATCATGGAGCACAGCGTGCCGTTTGACGGTTCTATGGATCTCGACGCCGATGGCGATAAACAGAACCACAACGCGATCCTGCCGACACAAGGCATCGCCGAGCGCTTCGACATCATCGTCAACTTTTCGAAAAACGGCATCAAGCCCGGCGACAAGCTGTTCTTCCTCAACCTGCAGGCGCAGGACGACGGTAAAGGTCCGAAAGACGTGATCTCGCTGTCTGACGTGCTCTCGGAGAAATACCTGCCGGTGATCAAGCAGACCAGCAAGGGCCCGCAATGGGACAAGGGCGATCCGGTAGTCGGCAAATTCCTGCAGCTCAACGTCAAGGCCTACACCGGTCAGGATCTGGCGATGAACCCGGCGGCGTACGAACCGGCCAAACCGGGCAAGGCTGAAGGGCTGGTGATGATCCCGCTGAAGATTCACCGCGACAACGCTGCCGACAAAGCTCTGTTGGCCAAGGCCCGCCATCGCACCTTCACCTTCGGCCGTTCGGATGGCACCGATGAGGCACCGTGGACGGTCAAGACCGACGGCGGTTTCGGCTTCCACATGGACCCGCGTCGCTTGAATGCTTCGACCCAGCTGTCCAGCGGCCCGACCGATGCCGGTGTCACCGGGTTCGGCACGCTGGAGGTGTGGAACATCAAGGCCGGCGGCAAGGGCTGGAGCCATCCGGTGCACGTGCACTTCGAGGAGGGGATCATCCTCAGTCGCGGCGGCAAGACCCCACCGGAATGGGAAAAATGGGCGCGCAAAGACGTCTATCGGATCGGTTCGGAAAACGATGGCCTGGACAGCGTCGAGATGGCGATCAACTTCCGCGAGTTCGCCGGGACGTACATGGAGCATTGTCACAACACTCAGCATGAGGACAACTCGATGCTGCTGCGTTGGGACCTGGAGAAACCCGGGCAACTGCAACTGATGCCAACCCCTCTGCCGAGCTGGGACGGTGTGCGCTACGTCAACTCCGCCGCGCTGCCAACCTTCCGCAACGGCGACGGCATGGGGCCGCAAGTGGTGGTCAAGCCATGAACCGTCGCCACGGTGACAGCCAACCTGTGCATACCCCGCGCTCCCGGGCGCTGGGCATGCATCTGGTGCTGCTGCTGGTGGCCTGTGTGCTCGCCAGCCGTGTGCTGCTGGCACACCAGGCCAGCGTCGGTGACTCGCCGGCAGCGAGTGAATCCGCCACCCCGTGGGGTGGCGACTATTTCCCCAACACCCTGCTGACCGATCAGGACGGTCGGCAGGTGCATTTCTTCGATGACCTGATCAAAGACAAAGTGGTGGTGATCAACTTCATCTTCACCTCGTGCAGCGACTCTTGCCCACTGGAAACTGCACGCCTGCGCCAGGTGCAGAAACTGCTCGGCGATCGGGTCGGCCAGGACATCTTCTTCTACTCGATCAGCATCGACCCGATCAGCGACACCCCCGAAGTACTCAAGGCCTATTCGCAGCGCTTCAAGGTCGGCCCCGGCTGGAAGTTTCTCACCGGCGAATTCGAGGACGTCACCGACCTGCGCAAGAAGCTCGGACTGTTTATCGAAGGCGTCGACAACGGCCGCGACAAGGATCACAACCTCAGCCTGATCGTCGGCAACCAGAGTACCGGGCGCTGGATGAAGGCCTCGCCGTTCGAGAACCCGTGGATCCTCGCCGATCAACTGGCCAATACCCTGCAGAACTGGAAACAGCCGAGCATCGAGGAAAGCTACGCCAACGCCCCGGACATTCGTCCGCCGAGCAATGGCGAAGAATTGTTCCGCACCCGTTGCGCCTCGTGTCACAGCCTCGGCCCGCAGGATGGCCAGGGCATTGGCATGCGCAGCATTGGCCCGGACTTGATTGGCGTAACCCGCCACCGCGATCCCGAGTGGTTGAATCGCTGGATCCGCGAACCGGATCGCTTGCTCGCGGAAAAAGACCCGATTGCCTTGCAACTCTACGAGCAATTCGAGCGAATCCCGATGCCCAACCTGCGCCTCGACGAGCAATCCGCGCAGTCGATCATCGACTTTCTCAGCGATGAAACAGAGCGTCAGCAACCGTCCACTGCGGCCATGGCCGACGGTGCTTTGACGCCAGTAAAACCGGGCGATCCAGCCGCGACGGTGAGTCAGATGCGGTAGCGGCGAAATAGCATCATTGAACCGTGTGTCGCGGTCAGAGCCACCTACACTGATGGCTGTAAGCAGCGCGATATAAAACTCCAGGGCCACTCCCATGCAGCGACTGGAAGCACAAAAAACCTCTGCACCGAACCCATCGGTCGCGTGCAAGGGCTGGCGCGAGCAGTTCAATCTACTGCGCTGGTTCTCGCTCGCGAGTTTTTTCATCATCGCCGCCGTGGCGTTGGGGCTGGGTTATATCTCCACACGCTTCGTGGTCACCGAAAGCGTGGAGCGCGATGCGCTGCTGACCGCGCAATTCGTTGAGGCCATTGGCGCGGCGGAAATGCGTCACGCCAAAATCAATCCGAACCGGACGATGGGCGAAATGCTCGACCCGCGCCAGGACGGCAACTTCCCTGATGTCGACCCTGTGTTACAGGCTTCGGCGCGTATCGAATTTCTCGACCATGTCGAACACCTGCCGGACATTCTCCTGGCCACGGTGTACGCCTTGGATCGCACGGTGATCTGGTCGACCAACGCTGAGCTTATCGGTGTGCACATCAAGGATGACGATGAGCTCGACGAATCATTCGAGATGAAAGTGCCGGTGTCTTCCAGCTACCACAAGATCGACGATGAGAAACCCGAGCAGCAAATGTTGCGCGAACCGAAATACCTGTTCATCGAGAACTACATCCCGATGTTCAATGCTGACAAAAGCAAAGTCGTCGCCATGGTTGAGGTCTACAAGGAGCCGGCGGATCTGGTTGACCGCATCGACCGTGGGTTCGCCTCGATCTGGGCGGCGACGTGTTTCGGTGGCGCGGCGATCTTCCTCGCGTTGTTCTGGATCGTGCGCAGGGCGGCGAAATTACTGCAGAGCCAGCAGCAACAGTTGATCAGCAACGAAACCTTCGTCGCCCTCGGCGAGATGTCCTCGGCGGTGGCGCACAGCCTGCGCAATCCGCTGGCGACCATTCGTTCCAGCGCCGAACTGGCCCAGGAAATCGCCAGTCCCGGTGCGCAACGCAACATTGGCGACATCATCAGTCAGGTCGATCGCATGTCACGCTGGGTGCGCGAGTTGCTGGTGTCGCTGCGGCCGATGAATGACGACGGCGAGGCGGTGGATCTGGTCATGGCGGTCGAAGACACCGTTGGCGCCTTCGAAGCATTGATCAAACGCTGCAACGTCGAGGTGCGCTTCACACCGCAGAATTGCGCGCCGGTCGTCAGTCAAAAGGTGCTGCTCACGCAAATACTCAATAGCCTGTTTGCCAACGCTCTGGAAGCCATGCCCAAGGGCGGTGTGCTCAGTGTCGAATTCGAATCGCCGCAGCCCGACAGCGTGCGCCTGACCGTGAGTGACACCGGCAAGGGCATGAGCGCGCAGCAGCAACTGTTGGTGTTCAAACCGTTTTTCACCACCAAACAGGGCGGCCTCGGGGTTGGCCTGGCGTTGGTCAAAAGAATCATGGAGCGTTTTCAGGGCTCGGTCGTTTTGACCAGCAAAGAGCAGGAAGGAACCCGCGTCAGTCTCAACTTCAAAGTGGCATCGGGAGGGGAATATGGAACACAGCATTCTGCTGGTCGAGGATGACGAACTGTTGGCCGAAAATATTCAGACCTACCTGGAGCGCAAAGACTTCGAGGTGACGGTCTGCCATTCGGCCGAAGACGCGTTAGGGCAACTGGAAACCTTCATGCCCGACATCGTGCTGACCGACAACTCGCTGCCGGGCATGAGTGGTCACGAGCTGATCCAGAAGCTGCGCATCAGCGCGCCGGATCTCAAAGTGATCATGATGACCGGTTACGGCAACGTCGAAGATGCCGTGGTGGCGATGAAGGAGGGCGCCTTTCATTACGTCACCAAACCGGTCGCGTTGGCGGAACTCAAACTGCTGCTCGACAAGGCTTTGGCCACCGAGCGCATGGAGCGCACGCTGTCGTTCTACCAGGAACGCGAGGCGCAGAAATCCGGGGTGCAGGCACTGATCGGCGACTCGGCGCCGATGCAATATCTGAAGAACACCATCGGCCAGTTGCTCGACGCCGAGCGACGCATGGCCAACACCGATCTGCCGCCGGTTCTGGTCGAAGGCGAGACCGGCACCGGCAAAGAGTTGGTGGCCCGTGCGCTGCACTTCGACGGCCCGCGCAGTAAAGGTCCGTTCATTGAATTCAACTGTGCGTCGATTCCGTCGAATCTGGTCGAGTCCGAGCTGTTCGGCCATGAGAAGGGCGCATTCACCGACGCCAAGGATCGCCGGGTCGGATTGGTGGAAGCGGCGGATGGCGGCACGCTGTTTCTGGATGAGATCGGCGAGATGGATCTGCTGTTGCAGGCGAAGATTTTGAAGTTGCTGGAGGATCGCACCATTCGCCGGGTTGGCTCGGTGAAGGAGCGCAAGGTCAATCTGCGGGTGATCAGCGCGACCAATTGCAATCTGGAGCAAATGGTTCAGCAAGGTAAATTTCGTCGTGATCTGTTCTTCCGTCTGCGGATCATTTCGATCAAGGTCCCGCGCCTGCACGCGCGTGGCGAAGACATCTTGCTGCTGGCCCGACACTTCCTCGCCAGCCATGGCAAGCGCTATGGCAAACCGAATCTGCATTTCAGTGATCAGGCCGAAGAGTTGCTGCTCAGTTACACCTGGCCGGGGAATGTGCGCGAGTTGCGCAATATGCTTGAGCAGACCGTGTTGCTGGCACCGAGCGACACGATTGCCGCGCATCAGTTGAACGTGTGCATGAGCCTGTGTGACGAGTTGCCGCCGCAGCATCAGCATCAACACCACGAACCTGTGTCGCCCTACGAACCGCGTCCGGCGAGCAATATGGAGTCGATGAACCTGCCGGAAGTCGAACGCGACATGGTGCGCAAGATGCTCGACAAGACCGACTGGAACGTCACCAAATCCGCGCGCCTGCTGGGCCTGAGCCGCGACATGCTGCGCTACCGCATCGAAAAACTCGGCCTCGCCCGCCCTGACAAACGCCAGTGGTAGCGGCCGTACACAATAAATGTAGGAGCTGCCGCAGGCTGCGATCTTTTGATCTTGTTTTAAGATCAAGATCAAAAGATCGCAGCCTGCGGCAGCTCCTACAGTAGGCGTTCGGTATTCAGTGTTGTTGCCGGCTCAAACACTCCAGCACACAACCAGGATCCAGCACCTCGTCATTCACATAAATCCCGCGCTCGGCATCGTACGTGCGGATAAACACCCGCACCGTCGCATCCGCCACCGTCGGCAGTTGTGAGTCGTAGAATTCATGGTCACCCGGAAGCACCACAAAATCCTGCGGCGCCGTATCGTCGTAAGGCTTGGGCGGCGTGGAACTCAGTGAATACGGAGCCGGGTGGGCGAAAGGCTGGTTAGGCCCGTAATAATTGAAATTGCTGTCCAGCGCTTGCGCCTGAGTGGCAGCGAGCAGACAGCCGGTCAACAACAGCCGAGCGAGCATATGCATGGCGGCACCTGCGAGTGCGGTTTTCCCCAAGGCTATTAACTATAGCTGCCCGACATTCAAACAACCGGGTGATTGATCACGTGCCCCGGCTGTGCGTAAAGATCGATGCCGAGGGCATGCATAACTTTCAAAACCGTTTCGAAGCGCGGCTTTGCGCCGGGCGCGAAAGCCTTGTACAGACTTTCGCGACCCATGCCAGAAGTTTTGGCTATCTGCGTCATCCCGCGCGCCTTGAGCACATAGCCGATTGCGCGAAGAAACTCTTCGTTATCCCCGTCTGCAAGAACCTGGGACAGGTATTCGCTGATGGCTTCGTCACTGTCCAGCAATGCTGCCACGTCGAAAATCGTTAACGTCTGGCTCATGGTTAAACCTCCTTAGCCATTTTTTGTGCGCGTCGGATGTCTGCGCTTTGTGAGGATATCCATGTGAGCCGAGTTGAATAGTCAGCCGTGTCCGCTATCTGTTTTGATAATTCGCCGACACTTGTAGGCATGAACACTGAGATATGTAGGAGCTGCCGCAGGCTGCGATCTTTTGATCTTGACCTTTAAAAACAAGATCAAAAGATCGCAGCCTGCGGCAGCTCCTACACGAATTGGCTTACAAGTTTGCAACAACCGCAATTGCAGGGCTGATTTAGACTCGGATCCGCTCAATCACGAGCATCGTCCGGAGTGCGCCATGGAAGTGCCCAACAATAAAACCGCCATCGAGAGCAATCGACAGGCGTGGAACGATTCCGCCCGCCATCATCAGGATTCGCCTGATTGGCAGGCCTTGCTCAGTGAGGTTGGACAGGTGGATTTCTCCTGCCTCGATGAGACCCTGAGCGGGTTGCTGGAGGTTGACGGCAAAGAGGTGATTCAACTGGGCTGCAACAACGGCCGTGAGAGTCTCTCACTGTTTGCGCTGGGTGCCAGAAGCGTGGTCGGTGTCGATCAATCGGCGGCGTTTCTCGAACAGGCGCGTGAGCTGAACAAGCGTTCACCGCATAACGCCGAGTTCATCGAAAGCGATATTCATCATTTGCCAGTGTCATTGCAGAACCGCTTCGACGTGGCGCTGATCACCATCGGTGTCCTCAACTGGATGCCGGACATCGGCGAGTTTTTCCGCCATGTCGCCTCGACCCTGAAACCGGGCGGGAAACTGGTGATTTACGAAACCCATCCGTTTCTGGAGATGGTCGACCCGGATGCGGAAGATCCTTACCGCCTCGCCAGTTCCTACTTTCGCGCCGAGCCGTTTGTGCAGGAAGAGCCGATTGTCTACGTCGGCAAGGTCGAGCAGCAGTCGGCGAAGTCGTATTGGTTTGTGCATACGCTGGGGGCGATTTTCAGTGGTGCCATTGCGGCAGGGCTGAACATTGCGCACTTCAAGGAGTATGCGCATTCGAATCGGGAAGAGGTGTATGACCGGTATCTGAATCAAGAGGCGCAGATGCCGATGTGCTTTACCCTGGTTGCCACCAAGGCCTGAAATCTTTCATTGCCTTCACTGGCCCCTTCGTCGGAACGCCGCCCGGAGCAAGCTCGCTCCCACATTGGATCTGCGCCGAGCAAAATCCAATGTGGGAGCGAGCTTGCTCGCGAAGGCGGCCTCATGACCGCCACAATATTTCAAATGTGAATCAAGCCTGCGCCGCCACCGTCACTACTGGTCTTTCCGGCTTGCGCAGCGCCTCCAGCCTTGAATCGCTGTAGTTCGATTCGCGGAACAAACGCCAGTGCCCGAACAGGTCGTAAACATGCGTGATATGCCCTTGTTCCTGATAGCCCAGGCGAATATGCATCTTCAGGGCCTGTACATTGGCGTTGTCGCAGATATCCACGACTTTTTTGAAGCCTCGGGCAGACATGACTTGCCAGAGTGCGGTCTGTGCATCGACGGTCAAGCTACTGCCGAAATAGTGCCGGGTAATTTCGGCACCGAACTGAAAGTATTCACCGGGCTTGACCGGGAACGTGCAGCGGTAGAAGTGGCGGTCGTAATAGTCGCGAGTGCTCGCCCAGACGAACCCGACGGTGTGACCGTCCTGGTCCAGGTACATGTGCCCTGTATGCCCTTCAGCGGCCAACTCGGCCATGGTCTCCACGCGATCACCAAAGTACTTGCCGAATGCTTTGGCGTTGTCCTCGGTGATGTCGACTCTGCGCAAGCCTTCACAGGGGCGCAGTTTGTTCGGGGCAATCGGCGTGACCAGATCGCGCTCCATCCATAGCAATTTTCGGTGAGCGAAGACGTAACGTTTCCACAGCGCGCCAAGGGTGCGGCGCAGGCCTTTTTGTTTGATGCGCAGAAGCAGATTTTCGATGACGCTCATGATGCCCTCCGAGGCGCTAGCCCAGGTGTGTTGGATGGTGTTGCCGGTTGAATTTCGGATGTGTTCGCCGCCGTCGAGTTGCCGGCCCGATGCGCACGCCATTTTTGCAGGGCCGGTTTGACGTGGTGCCAAAGGCGTAGCCCCAGGCCCAGCAGCAGACCGCTCGGGCGCCATGAGTAGAAACTCCAGCGCCAGTGTTCCAGTTGCCCGGTCATGCGTTCGTGCAGTTGATGGCTGGAGTTTTCCAGGCTGACCCGCGACGCATCGATCCAGCGCCAGTGCTCATCCAGCCCCCAACGAATCCATTCCTCCAGCAATACCCGGCCGCTACCGAGGTCGGCGTACTGCGGCAAAAACGCCAGGTTGTAATCGTAGAGGCGGCCCTGTTCGAGCAGGCCGAGGCGATAGCTGATGCAGCGGCCGTTCAGCTCCAGCGTCACGACCCGCACCAGCCCTTGAGCGGCGAGGGTGCTGAAAGCGCTTTGCATCCACTGACGACTGCGTTCGGTGGCGAAAATCCCGACGCCCTCGTCACCTTTCCAACTGACCGACTCGACTTCCTGCAGCGCTTCTAAAATCATAGGCATCGACAGCGCATCCGGGGTGATCCGGCGTATCTGCGCACCGCACGCGACAATCCGTTTTCGCGCCCGACGCAGCTTGTAGCGCGGGTCGCCGGAGATCTCCTGATGATCGGCGTCGCTGATCAGATGCACCGGCACTCGGCAACTCAGGCGTCGTTCAGCCGTGGAACTGCGCGCCATCCATTCGGTGAGCGCACTTTCTTCACCGGCAGGTTCCGACAGTTCGTTGAGTTGCAGCAGCGCATGGGGCAGATGCTTACGGATCAGCACCAGTGCCTTGTGCATGTCTTCGCTGCCGAGCAACGACAGCAAGGCCAGGCGATCGGCCATTGGATAACCCAAGTGATGCAAAACGCGAAACGGTACGCCAGCGAAGCGTTCGCGGCTGGCCACCAGTGGCAGGCACAGCAGCAATTGCTCTGCTTCCCAGCCGAGCAGAATGTGCAGGCGCTGATCCTCGTCCATGGCCTGCTCTGCCGCGCACAACCAGCCAAGGTTGTTGAACGGCGTGTGGTCAGCTACGCGCAGGCGTAGTGCTTCGTAGGCTGTTGCCGGGAAGTCGGCAGCGCACAGCGATGTGCGCCATTCGAATCGCATCACCATGGGTTCAGGCCGCCGTTGCTGTGACAGGTGGACGGGAATTTTTACCCAGCGCCGCCAGGCGCGAACCGCTGTAGCGGGTTTCTCGATAGAAGCGCCAGCGGCCGAACAGCGTGAAGATATTCATGATCCGCTGTTGTTCGATATAGCCCATGCGCAGGTGCAGCTTGAGCGCGGGGATGTTGCTCGAGTCACAGACATCGACCACTTTGTGGCAGCCTTGGGCGGCCATGGTTTTCCACAGGCGCACTTGCACATCGACGGACAATTCGCTGCCCCAGTAGGCACGGGTCATTTCGCCACCGAATTCGAAGAACTCGCCGGGTTTCACCGGGAACCGGCAACCGTAGTAATGCCGATCGAAATAGTCGCGCGGGGTGCCCCAGATAAACGCCACGGCATCGCCTTGCTCGTCGACATGCATATGCCCGGTGTGACCTTCACTGGCCAGCTCGGCCATGACGCCGACACGGTCGCCGAAGTAACGGGTGAAGGCGCTGGCGTTGTCTACGGTGATCTCCATTACGCGCAGCGGCGGGTAGGGTTTGAGGTTGTGTGACGGCACGGGGCTGACCAGATCGCGCTCCATCCACAGCAGTTCCTGATGGGCAAAAATGTACATTCTGCGGATCTTCGCCAAGGTCGCTCGCAGGCCTTTACGACGGATATGTCCGCTGAGTCTTCGCAATACATCCATGGTCTCTTCTCCTGTTAAGGGTCCCACGCACAGCAAAAGGCTCGCGGGGCAGAACATCGAAGGGCGGTTCATGAAGCGCTCCAGGTCAGGGCAAACAAGGTTTGCCCCGGTAATTCGAAACGTACGCGCCCGTTTTCGCAGGCAAACGGTATGTCGCGGCTGCGATTGTCAGCGCCGAAGAAACGCAGGGCGCTTTGGTTCAGCGGGCACCGGGCGCCGCTCAGATCAACCCGTTGCAGGCGCGTGCCTTTGTTCACCCCGAGCAGGGCGCGGTGCTTGTCGCCGGCCATCGCCAGGACATCCACCTCAAAAGCGTCGTTATCCAGTTGCAGCACTTGCGGCAGCCAATGCCGGGCGATGAATTGTTGGGCAAGGCCCACCGGTTTCAGCTCGAAGCGACCATCGTCATGTATGCGCACCATGCCTTTGCCGTAGGGCGGTTCGTCGGCGGCCTGAAACCAGTTGAGCATGCTCAGCAGGCCATCCTGAGAGGCGTTGATGACCACCGAGGCCCACCACAGCGCGGTGTAATGGGTTTCCTGATCGTAGGGGCTCAGGGCTGAGCCACTGGAGAGATTGGTCTGATCCAGCAGCAACGCTTTGCGTGGCTGACCTTTAGCGTCCAGCCCCACCAGGTCCGCTGCACGGCGCACGCTGTCGCGGTAGACCCGGGTCGCCAGCAAGTCGCGAATCATCCATTCATGCCAGGCCAATGCATCGACCTGATCGGCGGATTCACTGAGTAGACGCCGCGCCCAATCGATGCCGCGCTTGTCTGCTGCGTTGCGGGCGAACGGCCCGTTGACAAAACGTGAACTGGCGGGCATCGCGATGCGCACGCCGGCCTTGGCATTGGCCGGATCGCTGCGCACCTGGCGAGCCATGCTGACAAAAATCGCCCGATAATCTTCGTAGCTCGAATAGTTCAGATTCGGTTCGTCGGCGAAGCCGATGTAATGCGTGCCTTGACCCTCCAGGGCACGAGTGCCGGCGAGCCATGCCTCCAGGCCGTTGTTGCTTTGCACGTCGGCACGCAGATCGGCCCGACGCCCGGTGCCTGCGAGCAGGGTGATGTCCTGGCGGATGCCGAAGCGAGTCTGATAGAGCTGACGAACCGGGTCTGCAAAACGGGTATTTTTCGAAGTGACGTCAACGTAGCTGTAATAACTCGCCGCACTCGGTTTCAAGGCATCCAGGGCGGCATAACTGGTAGCGGGCGGCATGAGATTGGGCAGGGCAATGCCCAGATCGGGGGTGCGACCGAGCACCTTATCGTGCAGGGTCAGGCGTACCTGGCCCGGCTCTTCACGCAAGGGCTGGAGTTGCTGCGGATTTTGCGCAAACAGGTTGGCCGTGCCGTCGAGCCAGAATGCCGCTTTGCCGCTGCCCTGCAGGCGCATGCGCCAGACTTGGGGCTGGTCGCTGACCGGTAAGGCCACTTGATCGAATTGCCAATAGGCGCGGTAAGGCTTGAGGGCCAACGACAGTTGTTGTCCATCGTCCATGCGCTGGGCTTGCAGCGCGTTGACCCCGCCATGGTATTTGCCATTCAGCACCGCGTGTTCCCCCGGTGCCACTTGGAAAAACAGCTCATCGCCATTGCCGGTTTCGACACTGAAATGCACTTTGGCCGGGCTGAACAGCGCCACTGTTTTATCGTCATGCTCGACGCGATAACTGCGGAAGCTGTAGCCGGGAATCTCCAGGCGATAACTGGCAGCGCCGGGCACCAGCGGCCAGCTCTGCGAACCGCGAGTTTCGCTGGCTTTGATCAGCCGTTCGCCCTGCAATTTGCCTTGGCCATCGAGCAGATAAATATGCTCTTCATTGGCCTCGGCCTGCCACGCCGGAACCCAGCGTACGGTGACCGAGTCCGGGCGATTGGCTTGCAGGTACAGACTGCCGTCGCGCAGGTCACCCCACTGCATCGGCGCCGCGAAACCGTTCAGCGTCAGGCCGAGTCCGAACAGCAGGGCCAGGCGTTTCATGCTGTCTTCCGACGTTGCAACATCAACCACATCGGGGTGATGTCGCTGGGCAGGATGATCAAGGTTTGCCAGAACGGCACGTTGCTCAAGCGGCAATAAAGCACCAGCATCGCCACCGTCACCGCCAGATAGGCGATCGATGAAGCCGCCGCTGCACCGACAATGCCGTAGGCAGGAATCAACAGCAGATTCAGCGCCAGGTTGAGCAGCGCGCCGATGCCCATCAGCAACGACACCGTGCCGGGGCGATCCTTGCCAATCAGGTCCAGGCGCAGAATGCTCGCATAGCACAGGCCCAGCAGGCCGGGCAGCAACGCGAGCAGCGCCGGATACGCCGGTTGATACGCGACGCCGAACAGCGTGACGATCAACCATTCGCCGATCACTGCCATGGTCAGGCAGGCGCCGAGCATCACCGTGGCGGTCAGGCGCAGCGCCAGCGGCGTGACCTTGTCCATGCCTTTGTCCTGTTGCAGCAGTCGCTTCATCAGCGGTGTGGTGACCGCCTCCGGAACGATCAGCAACAGTTCGGCGGCGGCGCTGGCCATGGCGTAGTGGCCGAGCGCGGTACTGCCCAGCAAGGCGCCGATAAACAAGTAGTCGGAGCGCAGAATGATCTGTTGAAACAACAGGTCCGGATGGCTGCGCGCACTGAAGCGCAGCAGCTCGTTCTGGCTCGCACGGTCCCATTGCAGTTGCAGCGGTTGTGCGCGTTTGAGCCACATCCAGCCGACCAGCACCACCAGGCTGATGCCGGCCAGCCAACTGATCAGCGCGGCTTCGAGTGCTGCCTCTTTCCACATCCAGAACAGCGCAACAAACAACAGCAGCGGCGCGAGGGATTCGATCAGGCGCAGAACATTGAAGGCGACCACGCCGCCCGATGCGTTGTGCAAGGTCAGCAAGCCGCTTTTGAGCACCGTCAGCGGCACTGCCAGCAGCAACAGCCACGCCAGCAGACCGAGCTGCATCGTCACATCGAGTTCGCTGCCGAACTCACGGGCCAGCGCGACCACCAGCAAGGTCAGCAGCCCGGCCAGAACACAGCCAAACACCAACACCTGAGCGAGCAACAAGCCCATCGGCCGCTGATTGGCCGCTTGGTAACCGACTGCCGAGTTCAAGCCGCCGCTGGTAGCCGCGCTGATCAGATCCGGCAGGGTGCTGAGCAGGGCGAACAAACCGCGCTCACTGGGGCCGAGAATCCGCGCCAGCAACACATTGCGCAGCAGGCGCAAGGCAATCATTGCCAGTTTGGTGCCCATGCTCAGGGCCAGATGCTTGAGGTAGCTGCCGCGACTCATGGCCGTGCCCCGCGATAAATGCGCCACGACAACAATGCCGGATTGCACGCGATGCGCTGACTGACGCCGAAGCGCGGCAGGTTCAGCGGGTCGCCTGCGCCGCGATAAATGCCGGTGCCGGTGCCGAGGGCGAACGGGTAGTCGTGATTGGCGATCTGCTCGCGCACGCGTTCATCGTTGTCGCCGTTGGGGTAGCAATACACCGGCAGTGGGCGGTTGCAGCCGTTGTACAAGGCATCGCGGCTGCGCCTGATTTCTTCGTTCAGGCGCTGATCATCAAGGCCGGTGAGGATCGCGTGGCTGGCACCGTGCGGGCCAAAGCGCACCAGACCGGAAGCCTCCAGCGCGCGCACTTGATGCCAGTCCAGCGCTTGCGGCTGTGATTCGGCTGGGCACTCATCGGTGAGTTTTTCCAGTTCCTGCGGGTCAAGCGTCTTCAACCCTTGGAGGAAATGCAGCAGCGCCAGGCTGCGGCGGTCGACATCGATGTCATCGAGCAGTACCGGCAATGGGTGATGCATGAACTGCAGGCACTCGATCAAGTGCATCCGCGCTTTTTCACCGTGGCTGCCCCACAGGGTTTCGCCAAGGCTTTCCCACCAGAAACGCTGACGACTGCCGATGAAATCGGTGGAGAGGAAAATGCTCGCCGGTACCTGATGTTTCTGCAGCAGCGGGAAGGCGTTGACGGCGTTGTCGCGCCAGCCGTCATCAAAGGTCAGCGCCACCCGTGGGCGCTCGCTGCGCAGCGAATTGGGCTGGAGGATTTCCATCAGCGGCACGCAATCGAAATGCCGACGCAGCCACAGCAGTAAATGCTCGAAGGCCTTGGGCCCTACGCACAGTTCATTGCGGTGCGGAAGGTTGGCGGCACGGTCGTTGGCCAGCACCCGGTGCAGCATCAGAATGACCCCGGCACCGTGCAACTGGTTGCGCCCCACAGACGAGTTGAGATAGAGCCAGCCGCTGGTGCGTTTTAGCAGTTGTTTGATCGCCATGGCATGAGTCCTCTCAACGATTCTGGTCAGGATTCCACTGTGCGTAACGTTGCCCGCGCAGGAACTGCCACAGACCGACGCTCATGCCGGCCAGCGTTACCAGCAGGAACGCCGCGAGGCGGAACGGTTTCGGCAAGCGGTGTTGCGAATCCAGCAGGCCGGCGATGGCCACCGCGTAACCGAGCAATTGCGCCACCAGGCTCAGGCGATAGAAACCGTGCTCGTTCCACAGCCAGAAATTGCTCAGCAGCAGCGGCAGCAAGAGAATCGGCGCGAGGCGGCGGATCAGTTTGTGGCTGATCAAGGCGATGGAATACAGGCCGTACTTGAACGGGTTCAGCAGTGCGCTGCGTTGAGCCAGGCTTTGCAGGCCACCGACCGTGACCCGCTGGCGGCGGCGCCATTGCTTGCCCGCTTCATCAACGCCCTGGTCGATCACTTGCGCCTGGGGTACGTAAACGATGCGTTTGTGCGCGACCGGCGCGCAGGTACTGATGAAGAAGTCGTCGTTGACCTCGGCCGGTACGTTCTGGAACAGCTCGCGGCGCAAGGCGAGCAGGGCGCCGTCGGCGGAGACCATGCAGCCGGTGCGATTCTCGACCCGGCGCAACCAGCCTTCGTAGTGCCGATAGAGGCTGTCGCCAATACTCAGGCCGCCACCGGTGACCGGGATCACCATGTGCCCGGCGCAGGCACCGACCTGCGGATCGCTCAACGGCGCGAGCAAATGGCCGAGGGTGTCGCGCGACCATTGGTTGTCGGCGTCGGTGAACACCAGAATGTCGCCGCTGCTCACGGCGACGCCGGCATTCAGCGTGGCGGCTTTGCCCTGGCGCGGCAGGTCGAGGACGGTGATGCGCGGATCGATCACTTTGTGCGCGCAGGCCACGGTGTCATCGCTCGAACCGTCGCTGGCGAGAATGATCTGCAGCGTGGCGGGCTGATAATCCTGGGCCAGCAGGGTGCGCAACTTGTGCTCGATGTGCCGCGCCTCGTTGTGCGCGGCGATGACGATGCTGACGTTCAACGGCGGTGCCGGTGCGTGCCGCCAGGCCGGGAACAGCGGCGCCAGCAAGGTCAGCAGCAGCGGATAGCCGATGTAGGCGTACGCCGGCAGCAGCAGGCACAGGCAAAAAATGAATTCAGCCACGGGCGGGCCTCCTGGCGTTCCAATGACACAGACTGAGAACAAGTGCCGCGCTGGGCAGGTGCAGGCGTAACCAGTGCAGACCCCACAGTTGCAAGGTGAGGCGAGCATTGTGGTGCTTGATACTCTGCCGCACGCTGAGCATCAGACTCGGCAGCAGGGTCAGCACCAGCAGGATCACCGCGAGCTGCGCGAGGCCGGCGAGCAAGGCAACGATCAGTAGAAAATCCGTCATCCAGACCAGCAACGACAGCAGCGGAAAACGCAGCAGGCGCAGGCTCATGCCATGGGTGCGCAGCAACTGCAGGTGGCTGCCCTGGCGCCACAGCTCCTTGCCCATCCACTCGCGCCAGTTCATTTCGTAGCCCCAATGCAGGGCGATGCTGTTACTGGTCGACAGCAGCCGTGCGCCCTGTGAGCTCAGACGCAAGGTGTATTCCTTGTCTTCGCCGGTGCGCAGGGTTTCGTTGAATCCGCCGACAACGTCAAACCAGCGTTTGCGCATCAACAGGTTGGCGCTGGGCAGCCAGTCCACGGTGCGACTGGCGTGCGCTGATGGACGCAACATGCGCCGTTGCCAGGCGGTCGCGTACCACGGCGCGGCGGCGGGGGTGTGCAGATCCAAGCTAAAAATGTCGCCCTGATTCTGCGCTTCGAGAGCGAACAATTCGCTCAGCCAGTCTTCGGGCATTTCGATATCGGCATCAATGAACGCCAGCCATTCACCGCTGGCAACCGTAGCGCCACGATTGCGCAAGGCGCCGATCAGCAGGCCGGGCAGCACCAGCACCTGTGCACCGAATGCGCGGGCGATCTGTGGCCCGTCATCAGTGGAACCGTTGTCGACGACGATCAGCTCACAGTCGATGTCGGCGGCGTTCGCGGCTTTGCGAGCGGCCAGGAGGGTGCGGCCGATGTGCCGTGCCTCGTTGTACATCGGAATGACGATGCTGATTCGGCTCATGCTCTGGCCTCCGTCAGCGGCGCTTGCTCGGCTTTCAGGCGCAGCATCCAGGTGAGTGCAAGCATGATCCACAGGTACTTCAGGTTCGGCGCGCTGAGAAACATCAGAAACAACGTCAACGACAGAAAACTCATTCCCAGATGGGTGATCAGGTCGGCGTGCTGCCACTCGCGCCGTTGCAGCCATTCGCGTCGTGCGCGGATCAGGTTGTAGAAACCCTGCACGAGCAAGCCGACAAACAGCAGGCCGGCGGGAATCCCCAATTCGCTGAAGATCTCCAGATAAGTGTTATGTGCCCGGCGATACAGGTCGCCGATCTTGCGGTTGGCCGAGAATGCCTTGGCATAACCGGTGGTTGCGTAGTGCAAGGGGAAGGTCCCGGGGCCCGAGCCGAGCAGCGGATGCTCGCGGATGATCTGGCTGCCGACGACAATGTACGAGGCGCGACGGCCGAGGGATTCATCCTGAGCCTTGGCCCCGGCGCTCAAGATACTCAGCGACTGGATGCGCGCCAGGTAACCGGCAGGCATCGCATAAATCGCCAATGGCAGCACGATGGCGGCACCGAGCATGGCGAATCCGAAATGCCGGGGACGGATACGGTTGAGGTGCTGGCGGTAATGCCAGACCCCGATCGCCAGACTCAAGGCCAGTACCACCAGCCCTGAGCGCGACTCCGTTTTGGTCATGCCGCCGAGCAGCAAAAGGCAGCAGCCCGCCCAGAACAAACGCTGTAGCAGATTCGGGCTGCGAATCACCAGCAGCAGGCCCAGCGGCACGGCGAAGGCGATCAGCAGAGCAAAGGCATTCGGGTCTTCGAGCAGGCCGGCGGCGCGGCCCTTGTCCTGGAATCGGCTGGAAAACATCGCCATCGCGCAGGTCGCGCTGACACTGAGCGTGACCAGCCGGGCGAACAGATCGAGGTTCAGCTCGCGGCCGATCAACAAAGTGATCACGAACAGAATCAGGCCCACGCTCAGCTCACGCAGATGACTCTGTGACATGCCCATGTTGTCGGTGGCGAGCAGGCTCAGCAGGTATAGCGCCATGAAACCGATCAGGTAGCGCCACAGATTGCTGCGCAGACGCTGCGATGGAATCTGGTGCAATGCCAGTTGCAACGCCAGGATCAGCGCCAGCGAAGCACCGAGCAATTTGCTCCCGGAAAACATGCTGTCCTTGAAGAACCCTTCAAACGGCACCAGCGCGGCAATGCCCAGCAGACCCCACGACGGTTTGCGGTACAGCACCGTGAAACCCAGCAGCCCCAGCACCGCCCCCGGCGCCAGATACGGATAAGGACTGACCAGCAAAGCCATGCAGACCAGTGCCAGCAGGCTGACGATCGAGAGCGGGAAAATCATGCGCGTGCCTCCCGTGCCGTGTGGATGTACAGCTGCGACCAGCATTCAGCCAAGGCCTTGAGGTCGTAGCGTTCCTGTTGTGTGCGTCTGGCGTTGTCGCGTAGTTGGGCGGCAAGCTGCGGTTCGGCCAGCAAGGTGTCGAGCTGACGGGCGAGGGCGGTGGTATCGGTCGGTGCGGCGAGCAGGCCGTTGTGGCGATCCTGCAAGACATCGGGAATGCCACCGACGGCGAACGCCACCACGGGCACACCGGCCTGCATCGCTTCGAGCAGAATCATCGGCGTACCCTCGGTGCGCGAGCTGATCACCAGCGCATCGAGTTGCTGCCACCAGCCTTGCATCGCCGTCTGATAGCCCGGCAAGCGAATCCGCTGTGGTAAACCGGCAGCGTCGATACGCGCCTGCAAGGCCTCACGTTCCGGACCGTCACCGAGCATCACGGCGTCCAGTTGCGGATGCTGGTGACACAACGCAATCAGCGCATCGAGAAACAGATCCGGGCCTTTTTCGCTGCTCAACCGACCGACGTAACCGACCAGCCAGCGTTGTCGTTCCAGCGCCGGCGACAGCGCTGGCGCCGCTGGCAAACCGTTGGCAATCACCTGCAACTTCTCGGCACGGACGCCGGCCTGACGGTGCAACACAGCGATGCTTTGCGCGACGCAGACCACCTGCTTCACCGAGGCCGTGCGGCACAGTTGCAGGCTTAGCCAGGTGTAGAACTTCTGCTTGCGACTGCGCGGGGTGAAACCGTGCTGAGTGATCACCAGCGGCAGGCGCAACACAGTGGCGCCGACCCAGCCGAACACTAGCCCTTTGAAGTTGTGCGTGTTGAGCAACGGCTTGTCACCACGGCGCTGATGCAAGTGCCTCAGCAGTCCGCCGAGCCCGGCACAGCCGCGAGCGTCCACCCCGGCCTCGCGAAAGCGCTCGATCAGCTCTGGTGGCGCGTCGAGGAACAGCACCTGATGCTGCCCCGGCGTCGCCAGGCAATGATCCAGCAACATCCGCTCGGCGCCGTAGAAGCCGCCGCTGCTGAGCAAATGAATGATCGGCAGCGCGACGCACGGGGTGGACGCCGCGTTCAATTGCGCACCCAGTGAACCAGGCTCGGCACGGTCCAGTTCTTGTGCGGATTGCCCGGCTGCGACGTCTCTTCGTTGAGCACCAACAGCACCGGTAGGCCCAGTTCATGGCTGATTTGCGCCGGATGCTTGAAGCGGTGATCGAAGAACTCACGTACATAGACGAAGGCAATGGCCAGCAGCAGTCCGGTGAGCAGACCAAACGGAATGATCAACATCGGCTTGGGAAACGCCGCCTCGGTCGGTTCATACGGCGGACTCAAGACACGGGCGTTGGACAAGTCGTTATCCAGCGCGCGGGTCGTGCTGCTTTCGGCAAAGCGTTGCGCATAGGTTGAGAACGCTGCGTGCAATGCGCCGATCTCGGTGTCCATCTGGCGCAGCTTGCTTTGGGTTTGCTGCAATTGATGGATGCGATTCTTGAACTCGGCAATGCGCGCGGTTTTCTGCTCGATGACCTGGCTGACCACCGACAGGTCGATCGTGCGTTCCTGGATGCGGTTATTGACCACTTTGAGGAACTGCTGGCGTGTGCGGGCAATCTGCTCGCGGGCCAGCAACATCGGCTCGCTACTTGGCTGAAATATCGCCAGGTCGTTCATATAGCGGCTGACCTGAGTGGTCAGCGCCTCGCCCATCTGCCGGATCTCGCGGTCTTCGAACGCGATGTTGTCCACCGTCGTGGTGAAGGTGAACGGAAAGGTGTAGTCATTGAGTTTGTTGGTGTTGGCGGTGGCCAGGCTGGTCTTCAGGTAATCGAGCCAGCGCTGGCTTTGCAGCAAGCGATCGCGATACAGGTTGAGTGCCTGCTCTTCGGTGTTGATCGCGTTGAGGCGAAAGGTGATTTCCTCTTTCGGATCGGACGAACCGACGCTTTCCAGCAGGCTCAGTCGCTCGCCTTCCAGACCGTCGAGGCGGACCTGATACTGAAGCTTCTTGGTCTCGTAGAACGAGTGCGGCAGCTCGATCGATTGCAACGCCTGACGATCGACCAGATAGTTGCGCAGCAGCGTGGCAACGAACGTCGTGCCCTGGGCGGGATCAGGGAAGCTGTAGACGATCGAGATGACATTGGAACCCGGCAGGGTTTCGATCTTCAGATTGTCGATGGCCTCCTGGGTCAAGCCATCCAGTGCCGTGTCGCGCACCGGATCGGTTTCCATGCCCAGAGCATCACGCAGCGGATTGATCACGTACTCGCGCAGCGGCGTGCTGACATAACGCTTGAACGGTTCGGCCAGCTTGCTGAGCATCCCCGGCGGCGGGTTGTACTGACCCTGATCGCGCAGTTCGCTGATGGTCTGACGGATCAGCGCCGGCGAACGGAGGATATTGCTTTCGGTTTCCATGTCCGCCAGCGATGGCGGAATGAAGGTGGCGTTGTCCTGGGTCAGCGAGGTGGTCGCATCGCCCTGGGAGAGTTTTTTCGACTGCACGATCACCTGCGCGGTGATATCGAAGCTCTGTTTGAGCAACAGCGGCAGCAACAGCGCGATCACTGCAAAGATCAGGAAGATGCGCTTCACCAGTTGCTTGTTGGCGAAGAAAATCCTGAAGAACTCGTGCAGGTAATTTTCTTTTGGGTTCATGTCGTTCACCTGAGAGTCAGTTGTCACTGCCTTTGTTGTCGACGCGGTAGCCGAAGCTGAAACCCACGCCCTGGAACAGCACCACATCGGCCAGTTGGCGGGCGAGCTCGCCGGCGCTGGCCAGTTTGGTTTTTGGCACGTAGAGCATGTCGTCCGGTTGCAGGTAGGCGATCTGTGGCGCATCGCCCGACAGTGCTTTCTCGACGTCGTAATTCATGGCCTGCACCTGATTGCCGTTACGCCGCATGATCACCACCGAATCGAGACGCGCCTTGACATTGGTACCGCGCGCCAGAGTCAGCGCCTCAAGCACCGACACCGGCCGGCGGATCGGGTACGAGCCCGGTTGAGCGACTTCGCCGAGCACGTAGATCTCGTTGCCGGCGGTGGATTTCAGCAGCACATCCACAGTCATCCGTCCCGGCAAATGCGCGTACTTGCTGTTGAGGAAGGTTTCCAGTTGATTGACCGTCATGCCTTGCAGCGGCACAGCGCCGATTTCCGGAAAACTCGCATAGCCATCGGTGCCGACGGTGATTTCGCGGCTCATGCCGGTGGCGGGGTGGTTCAGCGCGCTTTTGAGGTTTTGCTCGTTGCTCAGCGGGCTCAGAATCTGCACCGAGAGCTGATTGCGGTTGGGCTGGAACAACTGCTTGCGTTGATAGGCGCGCTGGATTTCCTGCCGCGCCTCGTCGCTGGTCAGCCCGGCAATTTTCACCGAGGTGTTGGCGCCCGGCAGTTCGATGGTGCCGTCAGGCAGCACCAGTTGCGTGCCGTTGAGCTGACTGGCAGCAGTGAAGTTCAGGCCGATCTGGTCACCCGACTGCACACGGTAAGCGTCCGAGCCGCTGGTGCTGATGTGGAAAATCACATCCAGCACGTCTTTCGGGCGCAGGGTCTGCTCGACCCTCGGCATGTCGGTGGCTTGTGCATTGGCCGGTGTGGCGGTGAGGATATTCACCGGCATGTTGCGGGTGTCGGAATTGCTGGAGCAGCCTGCAAGCGGCAGCAACAGCAGGACAAGCATTTTGGCGTTCATGGCGTCATCCTTTGCGTTTGCTTACAGGTTTTTGTAAAGCCATTTGGGCATGTAGTACTTGCGCCGGTTGAACACGCTACCGACCACTTTTGCCCCGGCCTGAGTCAGGCGTTGCACGGCGGCCTGGGCGACTTCCCAGCGGGTGTCTTCGGCGCGTACGACAAGCACCACGCCATCGACTTGCGTGCTGATGACCAGCGTGTCGGCGTCGGAGTACACCGCGTCGCCGTCGATCACCACAAAGCGGTACTGGCTGCCCAATTGATCAAGCAACGGGCTCAGACGTTCGGCGGTCAGGTGCTCCAGGGTGCGGATCGGCCGGCCGTTGGGCAGCACGTGGAACGGCAGGCTCGAGACCTGCACCACGCAGTCCTGCAACAGCGGCGGGTTGTCCGGGTTGAACAGCAAATCGCGCAGGCCGCGCTCCTTGCTCAGGTTCAGTTGCTGGGTGAGGTTGCTCGCCGACTGGCTGGCATCGACCAGCAATACCTGGCCGCTGCTCATTTGTGCCAGTTGGCTCGCCAGCGCCATCGCGCTAGTGGTGGTGCCTGAGCCGGGGTTGGCGGCGGTCAGGAACAGGATCCGCAGATCGAGATCCAGCACGGTCGAGGTCAGGTTCGATTCGCTGGGGGTGGCGATGCTCAGGCTTTTGTTGGTTGAACCGTCCATTAGCTTGCTCCGTGGCCGCTGAATACTTTGAAGGGGGTTTTCAACAGAATCTTCAGATCAAGCAGAAGGCTCTGCTCGGCGATGTAGCTGAGGTCCAACTCAACGCGCTGGTCGAAGTCGATATTGCTGCGTCCGGAGATCTGCCACAGGCCGGTCATGCCGGGGTAGATCGCCAGACGCGCGAGGTGATTGTCCTTGTAGCGGTAGGCGTTGAACGAGGTCGGACGCGGGCCGACCAGGCGCATGTCGCCGGTCACTACATTGATCAGGTTGGGGAGTTCATCAAGGCTGGTGCGCCGCAGGAAACCACCGATGCGGGTGATGCGCGGGTCGTGGTCGATCTTGAAATCGATCGCGTCGGCACCGTGTTTGTTGAGGTGGCGCAGCGATTCTTTCAAGTCTTCGGCGTTGGCCACCATGGTGCGAAATTTGTACATGCCGAACTTGCGGCCGCGGTAGCCAGTGCGTTTCTGCACGAACATCACTGGACCTGGGCTGCTGAACTTGATGACCAGCGCCAGACCCAGCAACAGCGGGGAAATCAGCACCAGGATCAGCAGCGCCCCAAGGCAGGCGACCACGCGATTGGTGCGTGACAGTTGCCATGGCCGACCGCCGTCGCGGCCGGTGAACCAGCCGCGACCCTGGCGATGAATCGCCGCGTCGAGACGCATTCGGTGCTCGGGATCCACGCGCTTGTCGCGGCGCATTTCTAGGATCGGTACACCTTTCTCATGTCCAGTCATGGAGTCCTCCACATGAATTCAGCCGCGAACGGCGCGTGGGCGATAGGCAGTGGGGTAGTAGTCGCGGAACCAGGCGATAAAGCGCCCGAGTCCCTCATCCAGCTCTATCCGGGGCTGAAATCCGGTGGCCTGGGCCAGATCGCTGGCCTCGGCGCAAGTGTTGAGCACGTCGCCCGGTTGCAGCGGCAGCAACTCGACAATGGCGGTCTGACCGAGGTGCTTTTCCAGCAGCGCCAGATAGGTTTTCAGCTCGACCGGGTGCTGCCCGCCGATGTTGAACAGCCGCCACGGCGCCATGCTGCTGGCCGGGTCGGGCTGCTCGCGATCCCACTGCAGATTGGCCTGCGGTGGCTGCTCGATGAGGCGGGCGATGCTTTCGATGATGTCGTCGATGTAGGTGAAATCGCGCTGGTGCTCGCCGTAGTTGAACAGTTTCAGCGGCGTGCCTTCACTGATCGCCCGGGCGAACTGGATCGGTGACATGTCTGGCCGGCCCCATGGCCCGTACACGGTGAAAAAGCGCAGGCCGGTGCAGGGAATGCCGAACAGATGGCTGTAACTGTGCGCCATCAGTTCATTGGCTTTTTTCGTCGCGGCGTACAGCGACAGTGGGTGATTGACGCCGTCCTGCACCGAGTACGGGGTGTGCTGGTTGGCGCCGTAGACCGAACTCGACGAGGCGTAGATCAGGTGCTCGACCGGGTGATGCCGGCAGCTTTCGAGAATGTTCAGAAAACCGTTGAGGTTGCTGTCCAGATACGCCCGTGGATTTTCCAGCGAATAACGCACCCCGGCTTGCGCCGCGAGGTGAATCACCACTTGTGGGCGTTCGCGGACAAACAGCGCTTCGATGGCCGAGGCATCGGCCAGGTCAACCGTCGCGAGCTGGAAATCGCCGGCCTGTTCGCGCACCCACTGCACGCGGTCGTGCTTGAGTTGCGGGTCGTAGTAGGCGTTGAAATTGTCCAGACCGACCACCGAGTGCCCCTCGCGCAGCAACCGCAGTACGCAATGGGCACCAATAAAGCCGGCCGCACCGGTGACCAAGACCTTCATGGCCGTAGTCCTTCAGGGGCAATGTGGCGCAAGCCGATGCCGCTGTAATGCAGGCCGGCGGCCGCCACTTGTTCCGGGTTGTACAGATTGCGGCCGTCAATGATTACCTTCGAGCGCAGCTTTTCGGCGAGCAACTCGAAATCGACCACGCGGAAGTTTTTCCACTCGGTGCAGATAACCAGCGCATCGGCGTCTTCCAGGGTGTCGTCGCGGGTGGCGCACAGGTGCAGATCGTTGCGGTAGCCGTAGAGGCGCCGGCATTCGGACATGGCTTCCGGGTCGTAAGCCTGCACGCTGGCGCCTTCAGCCCATAGCGCATCCATCAGATAACGGCTTGGTGCTTCGCGCATGTCATCGGTGTTCGGTTTGAACGCCAGGCCCCACACAGCAATGGATTTGCCGGCCAGACCTTGCGGGAACTGTGCTTTGAGTTTGCTGAACAGGATGTGCCGCTGCAGGTCGTTGACGTCGGTGACGCTGCGCAGCAGTTTCAGCGGCATGCCGTTGTGTTCGGCGGTGTGCAGCAGGGCGCGCAGGTCCTTGGGAAAGCACGAGCCACCGAAGCCGCAGCCCGGATAGATGAAGTGGTAACCGATGCGCGGATCTGAACCAATGCCTTTGCGCACGGCCTCGATGTCGGCACCGAGCAGTTCGGTGAGATTGGCCAACTCGTTCATGAAGCTGATGCGCGTGGCGAGCATGGCGTTGGCGGCGTACTTGGTCAGCTCGGCGCTGCGGTTGTCCATGAACATCAGTTTTTCGCGGTTGCGGCAGAACGGCGCGTACAACTCGCTCATCTGCTCGCGGGCCGCGTCGTCGTGGGTGCCGACGATGATCCGGTCCGGGCGCATGCAGTCGGCGAGGGCGCTGCCTTCCTTGAGGAATTCCGGGTTGGACACCACCCGCACTTGCAGATCAGTCTTGCCACGACGCAGCAATTCGCTGTTGGCGGTGGCCAGCACCTGATCGGCCGTGCCCACCGGCACCGTGGATTTGATGATCAGGGTGCGGTCAGCTTCCATGTACGAAGCGATTTGCCGGGCGACGTTGAGCACATGGCTGAGATCGGCAGAACCATCCTCATCGGCCGGGGTGCCGACGGCGATGAAAATCAGCTCGGCATGCTCGACGGCGTCGCTTGCCTGGGTACTGAACAGCAGACGGCCGGCCTTGATGTTTTCCTCAAGCGTGCTGGACAAACCGGGCTCGCTAATGGGCGGCACTGCTTGTTGCAGTTGTTTAATCTTGTTTGGGTCAATATCCACGCATAAAACGCGATGACCGACATCTGCAAGTGCGGCGGCTTGTATAAGTCCGACATAGCCAGTGCCAAATACGCTCACGTCCATCTGCGCACCTCAGTAACACCAAAAGTTAACTACGGAATGAGATTGTTAAAGGGGTATAGCGCAGCGTTTGAAAAGCGTGTCAGCAAAATGACATGTTGCATCGGTATAACACTTGAGTGTTTTTTGGCGATTGGCCATCAAGTCATTGCTGCGATTGAATTTGTTGCTTTTGTGCAGATTTGTTCAGATTTTAAATAAGCGATAAACGGTCATAAGCCGCTAATTTAAAGGCTTGTAGCGTATTGGCTGTGTCAGATTTGAGTCACCGTTTTTTTGACGCTTTCTACAAAAAACAGTCAATTCTTGCGCTTTGATGGCCGGGTGCTAGTGTCAGGTTCTGACTGACAAACCTTTGACTCCCTGCCGTTTTGCCCGATCGGTATCGCCATGTTCAGATATGCCAAAGAATTGTTCTTAATTGTTTATTTATTGATTTATTCCGAATATTACATTGATCGGTTAAATGCTATCGGCCTCAGTTTTGCTGTACTTCTTTTTGGCGCGATGTTTTTGGCGCTTACTTTTGCGTTATATCTAATGGCGTATATAAGGCAGGCTCTCATTCGCCACGTGTTCGCATTGGCAATGTTTGTCTCAGCAGTGTTTTTCGATGTCTATACCCGGGTCACGGCGGATTACCTGACCTACAGCGGTTTCGTCTCATTGGTTTACTCCGGCGGCTTCATCCAGGAAGCGGCGTACCAGTACCGGGACGCGATCCTGCGCGGCGTGCTCAGTGGTTTGCTGTTGCTGTTCGGCATCGGCCTGAAACCACGCCATGGCCTGGCGATTCCCAACGCGTTACGTGTGGCGGCGCCGGTGTGCGGCGTGTTGCTGCTCAGTGCGGTGCTGTTCTTGCGTGCGGGAGAGGGCGCGCGTGGCTTGCCGATCATGTACACGCCGCTGGCCTATCTGAATCTGTTTGCCTATGAAGCACTGCACAACACCGTCGGCCCTCGTGAGCCGGTGACGCTGGCGCGTAACTCGCAAGTCGTTGGGCATGACATCGTGCTGATCATCGACGAAAGCATCTCCGGCAATTATCTGGACATCAACGCGCCGTTCGGTGTGCACAGCAACCTCAAACAAGCGCGTCCCGGCGTCGATATCTTCAATTACGGCTACGCCGCGTCCATCGCCAATTGCAGCGCCGACACCAACGTGACCCTGCGCTACGGCGGCACCCGCACCGATTACATGCGCATCAACAGCACGCTACCGTCGATCTGGCAGTACGCGAAAAAGGCCGGGCTGCGCACCGTCTACATCGATGCCCAGCGCACCGCCGGCAATCTGCAGAACCTGATGACCGATACCGAAAAGAAGGACATCGACCAGTTCGTGCAATTCGACCAGACCAGCGTGCGCGATCGCGACATGGCGGCAGCGGCGAAGCTCATCGAATTGCTCAACGATGACAAACCGGAGCTGGTGGTGATCAACAAGGTCGGCGCGCACTTCCCGGTGCATGACAAATACCCGGATGCGTTCATGGCCTACCGCCCGACCTTGCCGCGCGGGCAATTCACCGAGGTGGCCGATACCGGCGAGCGCAACGGTTTCAATGGCCAGCCGGATGATTGGGTGCTGTACCGCAACGCCTACAAGAACACCGTGTTGTGGAACGTCGGCGAGTTTTTCGCGCGGGTATTCGCTCAGGCCAATCTGAACAATGCGCTGCTGATCTATACCTCTGATCATGGCCAGGATCTGCATGAACGCGGTAATCCGGGTTTGAACACCCATTGCGGTGGCGACCCGGTGGAGGAGGAAGGGCTGGTGCCGTTGGTGGTGATTCAGGGCAGCGCTCTGAAGACGCTGGACTGGTCGGCGCAATTGGCGGCGAACAAGGATCGTTCCAGCCACTACAACATTTTCCCGACGCTGTTGCAGTTGATGGGCTATGACCTGGCGGGGATCGAGGCTGTTTATGGCAAACCACTGAGTGTCGCGACGGCGGATGAATTCACCTTCAACTATCGCTTCAATGCGCGGTTGGGCGCCAAGCCTGAGTGGAAGCATATTGATCTGGGCAGCATTGTCACGCCGTCGCAGGCGCCGGCGAGTGTGGCGGCGGGGCAGTAATTTTTGTGTGGGCTGGGCTGACGCTTTCGCGAGCAGGCTCGCTCCCACATTTGAAATGTGATCTACCTGTGGGAGCGAGCTTGCTCGCGAAGGGGCCATTTGCTTCAACGCAAGATTCAGGTCTGTCACCGCCATCCGCTATCCTTGCCCCACACTGACCGATCAGGTGGCGGCATGCTTCGTGTTGAAAACGTCTTTAAAAGTTATCTCACACCTCAAGGCCCATTGCCGGTGCTGCAAGGCGTCGACCTGACGCTCGCGTCCGGCAGCAGCCTGGCGTTGATGGGCGAATCCGGCAGTGGCAAAAGCACCTTGCTGCACTTGGTGGCGGGTCTCGACAAAGTCGACAGCGGCAGCATCCGCAGCGGCGAGCATCGGCTGGAAAACATGAACGAAGCGCAACTGGCGAACTGGCGGCGCACAGAAATCGGTCTGGTGTTCCAGCAGTTCAACCTGATCGGCAGTTTGCGCGTCGAAGACAATCTGGCCTTTCAGGCGCGCCTGGCCGGGCGCCACGAGCCGCGTTGGCAGGCGCACCTGGTGCAGCGTCTGGGCCTGGGCGATTTACTCAAGCGTTATCCCGAGCAACTTTCCGGAGGCCAGCAGCAGCGGGTCGCGTTGGGCCGGGCATTGGCCTCGCAGCCGAAATTGCTGCTGGCCGATGAACCCACCGGTAGCCTCGATGAGGCGACCAGTGATGAAGTGCTGCGGCTGTTGCTGGAATTGCTCGATGA
This sequence comes from Pseudomonas viridiflava, assembly GCF_900580865.1. Taxonomy (GTDB): domain Bacteria; phylum Pseudomonadota; class Gammaproteobacteria; order Pseudomonadales; family Pseudomonadaceae; genus Aquipseudomonas. Next base: position 15,916 of record NZ_UTBZ01000212.1, on the reverse strand, counting down.
CACACCGACCACGTTGTTGATGGTCACCCACAGCCAACGAGTCGCGGCGCGCCTGGCGCAGCGGGTGGTGTTGTCCAACGGGCGGCTGACGTGATCGTCTTTGTGCAAACGCTACGTGCGCTGCTCAGTCATTGGCGGCGCCATCCGGTGCAGTTTTTCAGTGTGCTGACCGGGTTGTGGCTGGCGACCAGTCTGCTCACCGGCGTCGAGGCGCTGAACAGTCAGGCGCGCGACAGTTACGCGCGGGCCAGCCAATTGATCGGCGGCGAACCGCAGGCCAGTCTCAGCACGCCAAACGGGGCGACTTTTGCGCAGCAATGGTTCGTTGATCTACGTCGACAGGGCTGGCCGGTGTCGCCGCTGTTGCAGGGGCGGTTGCTGCTCAAGGGCTTCGAAAATCAGCGGCTGCAATTGATGGGTATCGAACTGGTGTCGCTGCCGGCCGATTCGGCGGTGGCCGGGCAGGCGATGCCGATCGAACGGGTCGTAGAGTTCTTCACGCCGCCAGGCAGTACGTGGATTTCACCGGAAACGCTACAAGCGCTGGATCTGCGCGAAGGCGACACGCCGCAAACGGCTAATGGTCTGCGATTGCCGCCGTTGCTCGCGCAAAAGGACATGGCGCCCGGCCTATTGCTGGTGGACATCGGCGTCGCGCAAACACTGCTAGAACAACCCGGACAATTGTCGCGTTTGTTGCTGCCCAAGGATTTTCACGCCGAGTTGCCGGCCGTGTTCAAGGGACAGTTGCAGCTCAAAAGCAGCGGCGAGGAAAACAATCTGGCGCGACTCACCGAGAGTTTTCACCTCAATCTCGATGCCTTGGGTTTTTTGTCATTCGTGGTTGGCTTGTTCATCGTCCACGCCGCGATTGGCCTCGCTCTGGAACAGCGACGCGGCTTGTTGCGTACGCTGCGCGCCTGCGGGGTCAGCGCGCGGATGTTGATCTTGTGCTTGATCGTTGAGTTGGGGGTTCTTGCGCTGATTGGCGGACTGTTCGGCGTGGTCAGCGGTTATTGGCTGGCGAGTGTCTTGCTGCCGGATGTCGCCGCCAGCCTGCGCGGTTTGTACGGCGCCGAAGTGGCGGGGCAGTTGCGCCTGAGCACTTGGTGGTGGTTCAGTGGCATCGGCTTGAGCCTGCTTGGCGCCTTGCTCGCCGGGGCCAACAGTCTGTTGCGCGCCGCCCGTTTGCCGTTGTTGGCCGTGGCGGATCCGCAAGCCTGGCATCAGCAATATGCACGCTGGTTGCGTCGACAAGGCTGGCTGGCAGCGTTGTTGGGTTTGATTGCGTTGGTGGCATTGATCTGGGGCGAGAGTCTGGCCAGCGGTTTTGTCTTGATGGCCGGATTGCTGATCGGCGCCGCATTGGCGCTACCGGTGTTGCTAAGCGCGCTGTTGAATCAGTTGCTCGGGCGCAGTCGCTCGGTGCTCGGTCAATGGTTTCTCGCCGATTGCCGTCAGCAACTGCCGGCACTGAGTCTGGCATTGATGGCGTTGCTCCTGGCGCTCGCCGCCAACATCGGCGCCGGCAGCATGACCGCCGGTTTTCGCCAGACCTTCAACGATTGGCTAGAACAACGCTTGAGTGCCGAGTTGTACATCAACCCGAGCAATCCGGCCCAGTCGCGGGAAATGTACAGTTGGCTCAAGCAGCAGCCGAATGTTGCAGCAGTGCTGCCCAACTGGCAGGTCGCGGTGACGTTGCAAGGCTGGCCGGCGGAGGTGTTCGGCATCATCGATCATGCGTATTACCGCCAGCACTGGCCGTTGCTCGATGTCAGTGGCAGCGACCCGTGGGCGCATCTGGCCACCGACGATGCGGTGATGCTCAGCGAACAACTGGCGCGTCGGCTGAAGGTACGGGCGGGTGATCGACTGACGATTCCTGCGCCGAATGGTGCGTGGTCGCCGCGCATCGTCGGCATCTACGCCGACTACGGCAATCCCAAGGGGCACTTGCTGGTCAACATCAACCACTTGCTGCGTGGCTGGCCGCAGTTGACGCCGAACCGTTTCAATCTGCGCATCGAACCGCAGAACATCCCGGGATTTCTAGCTGCATTGCAGGCGCGCTTTCAACTCGATGACAGTCGCATCGTCGATCAGGCGCGGCTCAAGGGCTGGTCGGTGCAGGTATTCGAACGGACCTTTGCGGCGACGGCGGCGTTGAATAGCTTGACCCTGGCGGTGGCGGGCGTGGCGCTGTTCATCAGCCTGCTAACGCAAAGTCAAAGTCGCCTCGGCCAACTCGCACCTCTGTGGGCGCTGGGCGTAACGCGGCGGCAATTGATGCTGCTCAATCTCAGTCAGACCTGGCTGCTGGCGGTGCTGACGCTGGTGTTGGCGTTGCCGCTGGGAATCGCGCTGGCGTGGTGCCTGGATGCGGTGATCAATGTGCAGGCGTTTGGCTGGCGGCTGCCGTTGCGGGTGTTTCCGTGGCAATTGCTGCAGTTGATGGGGTTGGCGTTGCTGGCGACGTTGCTGGCGTCGGCATGGCCGCTGTATTCGCTGTACCGCACGCAACCGGCGGATCTGCTGAGGACGTTTGCCCATGAGGATTAACCTCGTTGTGCTCCTGGTTTTGTTGCTGCTCGGTGGTTGCGATCAATCGGCGCCGGAGCAAAAAGGCTTCGCCGGCATGGGCGATCAGGCGTTGGCGTTTACGCCGGTGGTGCCGGGGCGGGTGTTCAGTTTTCCGGCGGATCACGCTGCGCATGACGGGTTTCGTATCGAGTGGTGGTACGTCACCGCCAATCTCAAGGATCCGCAGGGCAATGAATTCGGCGTGCAGTGGACGCTGTTTCGCAGTGCGCTGAAACCTATGGCGGAGCAGGCCGGGTGGGCTGATCAGACGATCTGGCTGGGGCACGCTGCGGTTACTTCCAGCACGGTGCATCACGCCGCCGAACGCTACGCCCGAGGTGGAGTAGGGCAGGCCGGTGTGCGGCTGGCGCCGTTCGAGGCGTGGATCGACGATTGGCGGTTCGCCAGTCAGGCGCAGGATCCCTTGAGCGACCTGCAACTCAGCGCTCGCGACAAGGATTTTGCCTATCAACTGCACCTCACTTCCAGCCGTCCATTGGTGTTGCAGGGGGACAAGGGTTTCAGTCAGAAATCCGAAGAAGGTCAGGCGTCGTATTACTACAGTCAGCCATTTTTCCAGGCCAGCGGCACCTTGCAGATTGACGGCCAGAGCTACGCCGTCAGTGGCCCCGCGTGGCTTGATCGCGAATGGAGCAGCCAGCCGCTGACCGCCAATCAAACCGGTTGGGACTGGTTTTCCCTGCATCTGGACAGCGGTGAACACGTGATGCTGTACCGCATGCGCCAGAAAGAGGGCGCGCCGTATCTCACCGGCACGTGGATCGCTGCTGACGGTCAGACGCAAACCCTGCGCAGTTCGCAGATTCAGCTCACTCCGCAGGACACCGCCAAAGTCGCCGGCCGCGCGATGCCGGTGAAATGGTCGATCAGCATCCCCGACAAACACCTCGACATCACCCTCGACGCGCTCAACCCCAATGCCTGGATGAACCTGCGCATCCCTTACTGGGAAGGCCCGGTGCACATCCGCGGCAGTCATCCCGGCCGGGGCTATCTGGAAATGACCGGGTACTGAAAAGTATCCGCAAATCCCTGTAGGAGCTGCCGAAGGCTGCGATCTTTTGATCTTGGTTTTAAAAGCAACCTCAACAGATCGCAGCCTTCGGCAGCTCCTACAAAGGATCGGTTTGAACTCGGCTTACTGTGTTGTCCTCTACAGAGAAACCTGTCGAGGATTTGCCATGAGCGACGACCTGCAACCCCCAGACATGACCACCTGGCAACGCCTGTTCGACGACGAAACCTACTGGCAGCAATCCCCCGACGCGCATTACTTCGACCTGCAACGCATCGCCGACGATATGCTCGGCCAAGGCGCCATCGACGTTGAACAATGGCAGCTCCTGCGCGCTAAGGCCGACAACCTGCATAAGGATTCACCCGCGATCAACGTCGCCCGTGAACTCGACGACCCCGAAGCCTGAGGACCACCCCATGAAACCGATCACCCAAGGCGAACACCCCGACGAACCCCGTCCACCGGGCGAAACCGAACGCGACAACGACGCCCTGCGCCCCACCGACCCGAAACAGCGTGAAAACTCCGGCAAAGGCACGCCCAGTGGCGAGTCCACCGCGCAGGACACCGCCAAGCAACAATCCTCTCCGGCACAAACCAAAGCCAAGCCCTGAACAGCGTCTATGCTCAGTGGCACGTTCGTCGCCGAAATCAATTCGGCGCCGGGCGCTGCCATTCATCACAGGGAAAGTATTGCTTATGAAGCTCAACGCACTGGCCAAGGCCATCACCCTCGCAACCGTACTGTCCGCCACCAGCTTCGGCGCTTTGGCTGCCGATATTCCGCTGTCTGCCACTGTTGAAGCCGATCAGGTCACCACCAAAGTGATCTCCGTCGATGCCGCCAACCATCAGGTTGTGCTCGAAGGCGCCGATGGCAAACCGGTTCATGTTCAGCTCAGCGACAAGGCGAAAAACCTCGCCAATCTCAAGGCCGGCGATCAGGTCAACATCCAGGTACAGCGTTCCGTCGCTGCTTACCTCGACACCGATGTGGATAAAGGTCTGCCTGGCACCACCGAACGTACCGGTGAGCTGCGTAAGGCCCCGGGCAGCGATAACCCCGGTGGCGAGGCGTATCGCCAGGTTCAGGTGCAATTGAAAATCACCAAAATTGATTTGAAGACTAATCAGGTGACCCTGCAAAACCCGGCGGGCGTATCGAAAGTCCTCGACGTGAAAAAGCCTGAAATTCAAGCCAAACTGAAAGATCTGAAGGAAGGGCAGAGCGTTATTGTCACTTACACCGATATCTTGAAAGTGACTAGTCAACACGAAAGTTGAGCATTAGCTCTACAGAATGATTGTTCTTGTACAGCTTTAAGTATGAGAACAATCATATAAAAGAACCTGTAGGAAGTTTCCCGGTAAATATCGGTGGTACACAGTTTTTAACTTTCTGGTACATAAATTTCATGTTTAAGCATGAGGACATATCTGCCAACTTCAATTAAAATCCTCCCCGTTCGCCCAGTGTCAGGGCTCTTTACCGGTGCATGGATTGCCAGGCCATTACACTGGGCGAACACCTCTTCGGAGTAGTTGTATACAATTTCTGCAAAAAAAAAGGGCGACTTTACAGTCGCCCTTTTTGTTTGCCGTGAATTAAGTCGAGGTCTGCCCCTCAGGCTTGTTGCCCTTGGAGGCGCTTCAACGTCGCCTGATACATTTTCGTCCTGCGGTGATTTTTGCCGTAGGTGCCTGCAGCGGCGACGGTTCCTGACTGGATGTGGTCCAGATAACTGAAAATCTTGCGCGGCGACAAAAACTTGATGCCATAGCCCAGGCTGCTCATTCGATCTTGCAGCGTATAACCCGGCACCTCTTCATCCATGCAGAAGTGCAAGCCTTGGGACTTCATCAAACGCGCATTCCACAATGTACAGAAACTTTTCAGATGAGTTTCTTTGTAGGGTCTTGGCATTTTCGAGCGCAGGCCCAGACGCACTTTTGCTTTGCGAACATAGTGCTTGCAAAAGCGCGAAGTTAGTCGCCACGTATCACGCAAAACTCCCCGATTGAGTTGCTCGACACAACCGACTGCGGCCATGTCCGGGGTCTTCGTGCACTCGCGCATCATCATGGCAAACACCTCCTTGTCGTAGACAAAGGTATCGGTGTGCAACAGAAACAGATAATCGGTGTCGACTTTTTCCAGCGCCAGATCCAGTGCTTTACCGTGCGCAATATGCCCGGCTTCCTTGCCCGGCGAAGGCCGTTCGATCAAGTTGATCCAGTCGAGCGTGCGCAAGTAATCCAGACTGGCATCCGCCGAATCGTTATCGACCACCCACACCGGAATGCGCTGCTCCTGGACGTGCTCACGCAAAAGCTCGAGGCACATACGGGTGATGTCCGGGGTTTTGTAATTTACCAAGACAAGGCTGAAATTCGACGCTGGCTGGGTTGGTAAATCAAACGCTTTCATGTCGGAAGGACTCATCTGCGATTCAAAGGCAACAGGTTTCATGGCCGCGATCGTAGCGATGCAACCTTAGTCGAACCTTAATTTGCGGATTTGGTGGCAGGGAGAGTGTGTCGAAGTGAGACCGCTGGTCTTGTGAAATGCATGGGGTGCTGCCGGTCATTACCGGATAAAATGCGCGCCCCTCTCACGGTTCAAGGAAGAAACGGCGCGCGCCGCTGTGTCACGGATGAAACCACTTTCCCTCTACCACCCGGCCTTGTACTGGCTGCGCGTGTGGCAAAAAAGACTGTTCCGCCAGATTGCCTGGCGCTGCTCTAGCAAACGCTACGCACGCCCCGTCGCCGCAGCCGAGCGCCTGCCATTTCGCTACCTCAAACACACCTCAAAACTCATCCGCAAACTCGGCGACTCCGACCTCGCCCTGCAACACAACAAAGTCATCAACCTCAAACTCGCCGTCGCCGCCATCGACAGCGTCATCATCGCCCCCGGCGAACACTTCTCCTTCTGCCGCCTCGTCGGCCGCCCGACTGTGAAGCGCGGCTACGTTGAAGGCATGGAACTGTCCTTCGGCGAGGCTCGACGCGGAGTAGGCGGTGGCATTTGCCAACTGAGCAACCTGATTCACTGGATGGCCATTCATTCACCGCTGGTGGTGGTCGAACGCTCCAACCACAGCTTCGACCCGTTTCCGGATGAGGGGAGGGTGCTGCCGTTCGGGTCCGGGGCGGCGATTTTCTACAACTACGTTGATCTGGTGCTGCACAACCCGACGGATCGGCACTTCCAGCTGAAATTGAACGTCGGCGAGACACAACTCGAAGGGGAGTTGTTGTGTGATCGGGTGAGGGAATATCGCTATCACGTGTTTCAAGAGGCGCATCGGTTTGTGCGAGAGGGTGCGCGGGTGTATCGGGAGAACGAGATTTGGCGAGAGGTCAGGGAAAAAGGGCAGGTGGGGGCTTTGGTGGAAAGGGAGAGGCTTTATCGGAATCGGGTGGTGGTGAAGTATGAGGTGGCGGGCGAACTGGTTGAGTAGATGCATTGTGAATGCGGGGTTTCAGCTTCGATGACGTAAGTGTTGTTCTTCAGCTTTTCGTGGATTTTTTATGCGGGTTAACTGTTTACCGAGTAAGGGGGCAGGCTATTCGGGGGGAGACCACTTCTAGAAGAAAGAAAACGTGGTTTATCCCCCCGATTGTCTATTTACTGTGCTTGATCAGAGCGCTTGAGTTTGAAATGGTCGAGAAAAGTTTTCCCCTTTGAAAAGGTCGAGCGAATCTCGGCGCTTTTATGTAAAAGATCCTCGCTCGGATTTACATGCTGATCAGCGGGTATTGGCTTCGACCACTGCAGTACCTCTTTAGGGAATTTTGCCTTTGGGCGGCTATTTACCCAGCCGGAAATATAGCAGGGCAAAGTCCAGCCGCTAAAAAACTGTATCGTCAGGAAGCCCCAGGCGTAACGGATTCCGGAGTGTTCTGCTCGGTAAGCCCGACGACATAAATGGAAAAACGCCACACTTCCTTCTTCAAGTTCGTCTGTTTGTGGCGCAGGCAAGGCTGAGGGGCCTTCTTCCATATAGGCCCGTATAGCCTCCCATTCGGAAATCGCTAAACTTAAGCTCCCACAAGCGACCGATGACCAAAGAATGTTTCCGGTTTCTGCTTCACGCAAGCCGATCATTAATTTGAATTCAGGTATCGTTGCATATTGCGTTACTAGTTGGCCAGCAGTTACGCAAGCAATAGTACTTTCCCAAGCTACATAATGAGGGCGACTTCCTTTTTTTGGAATGAAAACGATCTCGCGACGTTGACGGTTAAAACGTATGGGTGGATGTTGTGTGATCTGGCGTGTAGAAAGATAAAAGATCACGATATAAAGCAAGGCTAATGGTATTACAATCGCCCACACAACCGGGCCGGAAAAAAAACTCCCACCAACTTGATAAGAACGGTTCAAAATTTCGTCGTAGCCAGGACAGGTATCCGGTTGCAAGAAATAGAAAAATAATAAAAAACATGACGACGCCAATCCCCACTCTTGCCATGAACTCAAAATTTCCACGTCCTACGGAAAAATCCAGATAGGTTTCGTTTGCCTCTTGATGTAAATTGCGGGCGCTGAAGGCTGGCATACCTGTGGGAACTGGCATCGGCGAAAGATAAATAAATTCGGTTCCGAATTTGTTTTCAGTGTCACCGGCTTGGGGCAAACGGTCGAATTTATTATCAGGCATTGAGTTGGTCCGGCAGAGTGGGCATCGCTAGCGGGGCGCTTTTATTCTAGTATATAAAATATCTTTCGAAAGCTAAAAAAACGTCATGTGTACCAGTTATTAAAATGTTGTGGTAGTAATCATTTGCGTGTCTCTGAATTTGTATTCATGCTAGAGGGTTTTAAACCGAAGTAATCTAAAAGAGTCTGCCCTCTTGCGAAGTGCTTGCGGATTTCTTCGGTTTCCGCAACTAGCTCTTTGCTGGGCTTTGCATGATCTGCTAGTGGGAGGGGCTTTGACCACTCTAATACTTCCTTGGGGAAAAGCGCTTTAGGACGATTGTTAATCCATTCGGATATGTGGCATGGTAAAGTCCAACCACTAAATAACTGAATTGTGATAAAGCCCCAGATGTAACGTGCTAGGGAATGTTCTTCGCGATAGCTCTCACGGCATAATTTGAAAAACTCGACAGTACCTTCTTCAAGTTCGTCGCTATAATTGGTTGGGAGGCTGCCTATACCATTCTCTATGTAAGCTCTAATAGCTTCCCATTCTGATAGCGCCAGACTTAAGCTACCACATGGTATTACACTCCAAAGGACTTCGCCGCTGGCCGTCTCGCGCAGACCGATCATTAGCTTGTGTTCTGGGGTCACAGAATATTGTGTTATCAGCTTGCCGGAAGATACGCAGGCTATAACGCTTTCCCAAGATGTATATCTGGGCTTGTCTCCCTTTTTAGCTACGTATACAACTTCGCGGCGCTCACGATTAAAACGTAGAGGCGGGTTTGAAGAGAGTTCATTGGCTAACTTTATAAAGTAATAAAGATAGAGTGCAGCAATCGATAGAATTATGAACCATATCACGGGGTTGAAGAAAAAGCTCGCCCAGGCACTCAGGAACGGCTCTGAGTATCTTCTGATCCAAGAAGCGAAAGCCGAGAAGAAAAAAAGTGAGGTAATAATTAACATTATCGAACCAATACCGATTCGCGCCATGAACTCGAAGTTCCCTTGCCCTGTAGAAAAGTCCAGGAAATTACTATTGGCATTGCGGTGTAGTTGCCGAGAGCTGATCGCAGGCATCCCGGTTGGTATCGGTTTCGGAGACAAGTATATTATTTCTAGTCCATTTTCTTTTTCGAAGTCCCCCGCTTGGGGTAATCGCTCATACTTATTGCTAGGCACTTAGGTTCTCCATGTTAATGTCAACCCGTTTTAGCGGATTTTTACTATATTTAACTGATGGTTCGCCCTTCAGCGGCTTATTAGTGGCTGAAAAATTTAGAGAAATTGGATAGGTTAAATATCCGTCATCAGCCTTTAAGGGGGCTGTGGCTATGTCTGGTTGTACACTCATACGTAATGTTAGCTTTGATTGCTCGCTGCACCATTCGTCCGGGATTTCTAGTTTTAGGATCAGTGGGGCACGACTTGTTATTTTGAGTTTTCCAGAAATCGTTAAGCCAACATCCACTTCCTGAAATGCTGATTGAGAGATTAGTCCAGCTTGTATTCGGATTGGGGTCTCGCCTAGTTTTTCAATAGAGACTCCCGGAAAAGATATTCCAATAGTGCGTATGCCCCCACCATTATTATTCTTTGACTATTCCAGCATCCACAATGACAGGGCGTAAATTAACCTCGGCCAACATTTGTGCATGCTTTGACATGTCCCAATCTTTGTTTTCTAGTCCCCAACAGCTGTTTGACATCCAACGTTGTTGGTCGTCCAGGTTGAAATAGTTATAGAGAGATTCGCCGCCTAACTGTAATGCGGTGAAACCTAACGCCCAAGGAGGAGCGAAAAGGGGGACGGGTATTTTTTTTGAAAATGAACCATCCCCTTTTTTTCAGTTTTGTAAAAGCTCGGACTTGACCTGACGGTTATCGGGCTATCTGATTTCTGGCTACTATATAGCTCAGCTGTTTTTTATTCTTCTGTCTTGCTGTCGTTTAGGTTTGCCTTGAAGTACGTCATAAAATCCTGTCCTTGAGCAAAGGCTTTTTCGATTTTCGCGCTTTGCTCTTTAAGCGCCGGGCTTGGCTTGCCCCATTGTTCAGGCGGAAGAGGTTTAGACCACTCAGCAATGGATTCAGGTAGAGATTTCATGCTGAAACGATGGTCCCATTCTGCTACCCAATACGGAAAACGCCACCAAGTGATCAAATGTGTCAGGTACCACCAACCAACTCCTAAAGCGGAACGTTCGTTGTGCTGGTATTCCTCGTGCATGTCTTGTCGTTTTTTATCAAAGGTGTGGCGACCCTCGTAGGGTGCCTTGCCTGGGCAGAACTCTGGACCTTTTTCCATATAGATCCGTATGGCTTCCCACTTACCCAAGGCATGGGTCGGAGTCATCACGCCTTGTCTCACAAAATGCACTAAGTCAGCTCTGGAATCGTCGAACGCCATACCAAATGTATAGGCGCTTGTTACGCCTACTCCAGTAACACCTGTACTGACCGAAAGCCAAGATACTATCTCTTCCCATGGTTGAATGACGGGGAGGTCAGAACCGTCGGGAAAGAAACAGACTTCACGACGTTGGCGGTTGAATCTAATTGGACGGGTGCGCGACTTCGCTCTGGTAGTGCTCAAGATAACGTAAATTCCCAAGAGCGCAGCTATACCTCCACCCCAAATACTAAAGGTCACACCGAAATCGAACATGCCTGCAGTTCTGTCCCAAAAGGACTCGGAAAATGGGGATCCCCAGGTAGTAGATCCTGCAAGCAAAGGCAAAATAATCAGGCATGAAAAAATAAACATCATCCCGAACCCAATCATTGCCCTCGCTTGGAAAGCCTTGCCGAAATTACTACTGCCTACGTCGAGGAATGTGTCATTTACCTCAACAAAGCTTCCGCCCAAATCCATGGGGACGTTGCCCGTTGGTATCGGAAGCGGGGAGAAGAATAATGCCTCACCTGTCGCGAATTTACGTTTCTCACCAGCCACGGGCCGTATTTTTTTGAGATTTAGATCGTCGCTGGATTGCTCATTTATTGAAGACATTAGGTTTGCCCGGCTTGTTTTGATGATTCGAGCACAGTTAGCGTGTCGGTGGTCACAATGAATGCTTGAGCAGTTGTATTTCGTGCGCTGAGAAACCCGGTTGTTGAAAATTCCTTCCCGCTTCCAACGTTAAGTGTCTTGGTTTCAAACATTATTTCCTGAAGTTTTTGGTCTCCGGGGAGTGGATGGTATCGCAACTTTATGGCAAGACCGTGCTGAGCGTTAGCCTCATGCGCAAAAATTTCTAACCCCAATTGGAGTGGCGCGTCTGGTGGACTCAGTAAATTGAGTTGATATAGCAAAGGTTCAGTCCAAGGCTCCCAGTCATTGCGCTGGAGATTGCTTGACCAATACGCGGTAAGGCCAAATCCAACATCATCCAGCTCTCGAATTGTTATATTTGGAATGCTAATCACTGCAGTAGGTCTGTTATTTATTTGTCTTAGACCGACCTGAGGGGTTGAAGTGATCTCTGCCAATTGCATGCGATCTTCTTGGAATCCGCGATTTTGGTTCTTCTTTCCCCACGCGCCCTGCTGAAGCCAGTTATCAAGCTTCGTTTTATTGTTTCGGTTGTAAATCCACTCGCCACCTAGCTGCAACACCGTCAAGCCTAACCCTATTAGGTTGGCTCTCGCAGCAACGCTCAGAAGTTTGCCTCCAGCTGTAACCCAAGCGACAGCTCTTGCTTGACTAACATTTGAAGCCGCCTCAAACATATATTGCCCTGTTCGTGCAACTGCCCAACCGTTAACGACGAACTGTCCAGAGTCGCCCGCGATTGTCATGCTGGCACCAGCCAGCTTTGCACTATCTCCCGACCTCAAGGCTTCAGTCCAACGAGCGACAGAGCCTTTTTCCCCGTACAGACTTGTGGCTGCCGCCGCCATACCGAACCCGTAAGCAGCTAGTCCCAGCCCCCCGGTGAGCTTTCCAATGCGCGCGGCTAGCTGGACTTTGCCGGCAGCACTTGAATAGTTGTTTTTGACTACGTTCAGAGTGGTGGCAGATATCCCCTGTGCAGCCGCAAAGCCTCCTCCGCTTGCAGAGAAGAACGCATTGCCAAATGCAACGTAATCGGTTTTATCCCAGCTGGGTTTTCTTCTTAACTCTGAATAAACAGTGACAAAGCTAATTAATTGCACGACAAATACAGCGGATGCGAAGATGTCGCCTCCCGCAGATTGAAAGATATCTTTTCCTAGTCCTCTTACCTTATCGCCTGTGTTTAAGCGATGATCTTCGGCCATTCGGTGGACTTCAGCTTCTTGGGCGCTGGTTAGGCCTTTTATTTTTATACTTGCTTTACTCGGGCCTTCGCCAACAGCAATCATCGCAGGCGCGATTCTTTTCTCTAACGGGGCGACGGATTGCTGAACAGATTTACGCTGTGCAACCAAAGATCGATAGCTCCCCTTGGGGGCCCTACCTTTTCGCTCGTTAGCCAATGTCTCTCTGATCCTGTTTTTCAACGAGGACATCTGCTGGCGGAGTTCGGTGAGTTTCGCCATGTCAGCTTCGAACGCATGAAGCTGGCTTGCAGAAGCAAACTCAAGAGTAATTCCTTTTTTGCCAAATGTTCTTAGTACGTCGATCCATGCTGAGCCGGGAATGTTTCGTAGAATTTTAGATGGGTCTATTGCCCGGCCGTTGCGTAGTCCTTCTATAGCTTCTTCTAGAGCATTCGCCAAGCGGAGTTGTTTGGCAGGTTCATAAGCAGTGTTTCGTGCTTGATCGAAAGTTATACCATCGTTGCTTAGATTGATTGATGCCGCGAGATCCTGGGTCAGGAGCGTGACAAAATCTCGACTAATTTTTTGCAGTCCTTGGAAGTCCTTCGCTGAAAGGGGTATATCCCGAGCCGATTTTATTAATGAGCCGATTTTTGCAAACAGGTCCTTCTGATCGGTCAAACTTGCAGTAAAGAAGGTTGGAACTGTAAAGCCCGGCTCTTTTTCTATTAGGTCTGCAATCGCTTCGGTAGCCTTGTCGGTGCGGCATATATCTTTCATGCACGCGTATTCAGTAGCAAGAGCCGATTCAAGTTGGATTACAAGTTTTGGGTCAAAATACCAAGCAGATTTATAGAAGCGTTTTTCACATACTAATTTTGCTCGATCTTCAGTTATCAGATCCAAACGCTTGTTCCAACGGCTTAATTGTGCTCGCTGTTGTTTAAGGAAGGCTTCCATAGCCGGTCGGTCAATCAGGTCGTCAATGCCTTCTTGTCCCATTTTTGCGCCATTGAGCGCTTCATCCGCGTTGTCTTCGATGGTCTCGATCAGGTCTTCGTACTTGGAATACAAAGGTCCAAGATTCGTACGCATCCGCGACTTTGAGGCTGCAATAGCCCCACGATGCGTACCAGCGCCTGAATACTGGGTTTGATTTTTAACGTTGACATAGTCGACGATCGATTGCCGCTGCTCTTCGCTTGTTTCGTCCTTGAGTTTGGCAAAACGAGGGTCGCCTTGGGCGGCATTCAGAATGGTTTCGCCTGTTACGGTGTACAACGATTCGATGTAGCAACCAAATACATACTTCTTTTGATTGGCCTCAGCGTCGCTCCAGTCGCTGATCCAGCCAGTGACCAAGTCCTGATGCTCAGCGAGATCGCGTAACACGCCCAGGTCATCCTGTAAGACCAAGTACAGATGGTCACGCTCATGTTCTGCCTTGACTTGCTTTTTGAGTGTGCCCAACTGAGTTTTCTTGAAGTGCGACGCTTGCTCCCAGAGATAGTCCTGACTTTCCTCAGGTTTGGCACCCGTAACCGACGGCTCTTTACTCGGCTGCTCCGAAACCTCCGCAATCCACTTTTCCGCCTGACTTGGCGTCAGTAGATTAGCTGCGCCTTTCTCAGGGTCTGCATTGGTGAGATCGACCTTCTGCATGAAGTACTCACGTTCAGACTTGTGCTTGATGACCTGCGCGCATTTCGCGGCGGTCCATTGCACCTCGGAGTAGTTGACGTAGAGATTGCTCAAACGCGGGAAGACCAACACGGCTTCGCCCACATTACTTTCGCGTTTATTGGCGGTGATCTCACCTTTCTCCCACAGCAGTTGCGTAACGATGCCGTTCTGGATTCGGTATTCGTGCATTACGGCTTCAGGCTTCTTGTCGACGATGACGTAGAGCCAGCCGTCACGCATCAATCGAATGCCTAGTGGGCGAGAAGTGGTTTTGTACGGCATGGTCAGCGCGCTTGACGGGTCGAGTCGTTCAACGAGGCCGTAACGCAGTGGGATGAGCTGAATTTTTGCCTTCATCAACGAGCAGCCGCCCATGGCACACTTGCCGTCATCCCGGCTTTTTGCAACGTTGTTCGGGCTTTTACCGGTCGATGTTGGCGTTGTCATCCTTGGATCCTGTTCAGGGTTGCAGCCCGTTCCTGGGCAATATCAGCGACCCGTTCGAGTCGTTGTGCGGGCGTTTGTTCCGACGGGGTTTTGAGTATGGCGTCGAGGTCTGGATGTTCTTCCAGTGCTCGCTCGCCAAGGAACCCGTGAATGTTGGCATAGAGGGTGATATCGAGTTCGGTGTTGAAGCCGCGATCATAGGAGGTCGAAGCCAACGCATGCAGGTGTTCCCAGCGTTGCTGTGGGGTCGACTGTGCCTGATAGCTTGGGAAATATTCTTGCATGTGTGCATCGAGACGCATCACAACATTGCGAAAGTTCACCTCGTCCAGTTGACTGAGTTGTGCGTCGCTCAATCGATAGCGCTTGCTGTGGTCGGGCTCGGGAGCGTTGCCCGGCCTATTGTTTATGTACCAGCAATCCAGTGCTGCATCGGCAGTAACGATTTGTTTGCACGGGCCGAATAGGGTCGGATCCTTGATGGTTTCTGCGTGAGCGAGCAGTGCGTGGGTTACGGCCGGGTCCGCGATGCGCAACAACACTTCCTCACCGAGTGGGTGCATGACGCTGGTGAGCCAGCGAAAGTGTGCGACCAGTTGATCCCATGATTGATCGCTGAACACCAAGTGCCCCCATTCCTGACGCGATGCGTTCAGGAACCGGGTCAGGACCGGATTGTTCTGTGCTTTTATTTGCACGAGGCATGGGGAGATATCGCCCAGTTTTGCCCAACGAGTCCCAAGATAAAGCGGCTCGAACTCAGGGTTCTCCGTCCACTGATACAGGTGCTGCGGAAGCTTCTCAACGCTGACACCATCAAGCAGTAAACCTACCGTACCATTCCATGGAAGGCCTTGGGGGAGGCCGTTTTCCAATGGAAATTCCGACTTAAGCATTCTGTGCCTCCAATTTGGCTTTCTCGCACACCGCACAAATCGGCTTCTTCTGCATCAACGCTTGGCGCTGCGCCGGCACCAGTAACTGCCCGGCTTTATCCGTATCCGCTTGCTTCAACGGCCCCGGCAACAACGGCGCCGCCCCCGTGCCGCTCCCCGGGCTTCCCCCGGAGTTCATATTGATCACCGGCCCACTCATGGTCACACCACCAGCATCAATCTTGATGAAGCTGCCGCCGCCGATCAGGGTCAGCTCTGCGCCTGCTTCCATCACCACTTTCATGCCGCTGCTGAGGTGGATTTCCTGGCCGGCATCGATGAACTGGCCGGTGCCGATCTTGATGTGCTGATTGACGCCGACGG
>NZ_UTBZ01000143.1 GCF_900580865.1 Pseudomonas viridiflava | reverse complement strand
CAACTCAACCTCCCCCAACCGCCCACCCTGCGGCCCGAAGCTGTGTTCGATCATCTGCCGTGTGCCGTCGGCGTTGACGATCAGTACGGTGCTGGCGCGGGTGCCGTAGTTGGGGCTGGCGATGAACACGCTGACAGCAGCTTCTCGGTGGCAAGGCCCACGCCGGTTTCAGGCAGCTCGGCGTCTGCGGCAGGCTGCGGATCCTTCAGCAGGTCCAGTAATCGTTCGGGCCGAGGGTCATCCAATTGCGCTGTCAGTGCTGCTCTGGCCTTGAGCAGTTTGGGCCAGGGCGTGTTCAGGCCTGCGTTGGACAGCTCGTACACGCCTTCGCCCAGCAACCGGGGCGTCGGGTTGGTCGAGTTCAGGTAATACAACTGCGCTGCTGGGCATTTGGGTGACGTGACGTCTGGTTGATCGTCACCTGCG
>NZ_UTBZ01000108.1 GCF_900580865.1 Pseudomonas viridiflava | reverse complement strand
AATTGTGGGAACAGGGCCACTCGCTGCGTGATGCTGCGATGGAAGCCGCGCGTCTGCGCTTCCGGCCCATTGTCATGACCTCGCTGGCGTTCATTCTGGGTGTCGTGCCGCTGACGCTCGCGACCGGTGCAGGTGCTGCGAGTCAGCGGGCCATCGGCACCGGCGTGATCGGCGGCATGCTCAGCGCGACGCTGCTGGGCGTGGTGCTGGTGCCGATCTTCTTCGTCTGGGCGCTGTCGGTACTGCGCCGCAAGCCTCATCAGCAAGTTGTCGACGAC
>NZ_UTBZ01000066.1 GCF_900580865.1 Pseudomonas viridiflava | reverse complement strand
ATGCAGGCTCGCCAATGCAGCGCGGGTCTTTGCGAGATCGTCCGGCAGAATTCCGGCATCAACAACATCGCACTGCAGACGCTTCAACCAGCTGCACAACAGCACGCGATTGCTGTTATAGATCTGCCCCGGCCCGAGCGGCTGGCCCGGCTCGATCAGTTCGTCGCCAGTGGACAGCACCGCCACGCGCACCCGCCGGACCACGTTCACTTCGGCCAGACCGAGCGACGCAACCAGCCCCAGTTCGATCGGCCCCAGCCGTGTACCGGCCGCCAGCACCGTGTCGCCG
>NZ_UTBZ01000139.1 GCF_900580865.1 Pseudomonas viridiflava | reverse complement strand
AAGCGATGCTGCGGTACTGGCGGGTGGCGTCGTCGATTCGGACAGTGCCTTGCTGGACAATCTACAGAAGCTGCCTAGCCTGGCGTTG
This sequence comes from Pseudomonas viridiflava, assembly GCF_900580865.1. Taxonomy (GTDB): domain Bacteria; phylum Pseudomonadota; class Gammaproteobacteria; order Pseudomonadales; family Pseudomonadaceae; genus Aquipseudomonas. The sequence goes on along the minus strand of NZ_UTBZ01000139.1, from coordinate 194 downwards.
AGTCATTGTCGTCTGGTGAGTGTGCGCAACGCTGCAGAGACGGAAGCGCTGGTGTCGATGCTTGCCAGTGAATTCGCTGTCAGTCCGGTCTGCGCTTTACCGGCACGTGAGCTGGCAGGCGTCGTGAACGGCTACGAGGAATTCGAGCGACTTGGGCTTGATCGCTGGCTGGCTTTTGTCGGTGCCTACCATGG
>NZ_UTBZ01000136.1 GCF_900580865.1 Pseudomonas viridiflava | reverse complement strand
ACCACGCAGGCGTTGGTGATGCTGGCTCGTAAACTTGCTCGGGTGGTATTCGCCTTGCTGAAAGGGCAAAGCGAATATCAGACAAAAGTCAGTTGAGGGCTTCTCCTCAACCATAGAATCTCCCACAGGGGATCTGCGGCGTTTCGAAGAGGGCATTTCCAGCCATGTCGTAAACGCACCTTTGCGTGGCGCGCGCAGGCATTTGAGCTGTCTGCGCCGGTCATACCATCGGCATCAAAGGGCACTGCCTTGATTGCCAGTGCCTTACCGAGACGAATGGCGCACAGATGCCGCTGGGAGAGACGCGATGTTCAGCAAGCAAGACCAGATCCAGGGTTACGACGATGCACTGCTGGCGGCGATGAATGCCGAGGAGCAACGTCAGGAAGATCACATCGAGCTGATCGCGTCAGAGAACTACGCCAGCAAACGCGTGATGCAAGCGCAAGGCAGCGGCCTGACCAACAAATACGCTGAAGGCTATCCGGGCAAGCGCTACTACGGTGGCTGCGAGCATGTGGATAAAGTCGAAGCACTGGCCATAGAACGCGCCAAGCAACTGTTCGGCGCCGATTACGCCAACGTTCAGCCGCACTCCGGTTCGTCGGCCAACAGCGCCGTTTACCTGGCGCTGATCCAGCCGGGCGACACCATCCTCGGCATGAGCCTGGCCCACGGCGGTCACCTGACCCACGGCGCCAAAGTGTCATCCTCGGGCAAGCTCTACAACGCCGTGCAGTACGGCATCAACACCGACACCGGGCTGATCGATTACGACGAAGTCGAGCGTCTCGCCGTCGAATCCAAGCCGAAAATGATCGTCGCCGGTTTCTCCGCTTACTCGAAGACTCTGGACTTCCCGCGCTTTCGTCAGATCGCTGACAAGGTCGGTGCGCTGCTGTTCGTCGACATGGCCCACGTCGCCGGTCTGGTCGCCGCCGGTCTGTACCCGAACCCGCTGCCGTACGCCGACGTGGTCACCACCACCACGCACAAAACCCTGCGCGGTCCACGTGGCGGGCTGATCCTGGCCAAGTCCAACGAAGAGATCGAGAAGAAGCTCAACGCCGCGGTATTCCCCGGCGCTCAGGGCGGACCGCTGATGCACGTCATCGCCGGTAAAGCCGTGTGCTTCAAGGAAGCGCTGGAGCCGGGCTTCAAGGCCTATCAGCAACAAGTGATCGACAACGCTCAAGCGATGGCCAGCGTGTTTATCAAACGTGGCTACGATGTAGTGTCCGGCGGTACCGACAACCATCTGTTCCTGGTCAGCCTGATCCGTCAGGGCCTGACCGGCAAAGACGCCGACGCCGCCCTTGGCCGTGCGCACATCACCGTTAACAAGAACGCCGTGCCGAACGACCCGCAGTCGCCATTCGTGACCTCGGGCCTGCGCATCGGCACCCCGGCCGTCACAACTCGCGGCTTCAAGGTGACCCAGTGCGAAGTGTTGGCCGGCTGGATTTGCGACATCCTCGACAACCTCGGCGATGCCGATGTCGAGGCCAATGTTGCCCAGCAAGTGTCGGCCCTGTGCGCAGACTTCCCGGTTTATCGCTGAGTGTTCTGGAGTAACTGACTATGCAACGCTATTCGGGCTTCGGCCTCTTCAAACACTCCCTCAGCCACCACGAAAACTGGCAGCGCATGTGGCGCACGCCAACGCCGAAGAAGGTCTACGACGTGGTCATCGTCGGCGGCGGCGGGCACGGTCTGGCGACTGCCTACTACTTGGCAAAAGAACACGGCATTACCAATGTGGCCGTGGTCGAGAAAGGCTGGCTGGGCGGCGGTAACACCGCGCGCAACACCACCATCGTTCGCTCCAACTACCTGTGGGACGAGTCGGCGCACCTTTACGAACACGCGATGAAATTGTGGGAAGGCCTGTCGCAGGATCTCAACTACAACGTGATGTTCTCCCAGCGTGGCGTCTACAACCTGTGCCACACCCTGCAGGACATCCGTGATTCCGAGCGTCGGGTCAGCGCCAACCGCCTCAACGGCGTCGATGGCGAACTGCTCAACGCCAAGCAAGTCGCTGACGAGATTCCGTACCTCGACTGCTCGAAAAACACTCGCTACCCAGTGTTGGGCGCGACCGTTCAGCGTCGCGGCGGCGTCGCCCGTCACGATGCCGTGGCCTGGGGCTTTGCCCGTGCCGCCGACGCCCTCGGTGTCGACTTGATCCAACAGACTGAAGTCATCGGTTTCCGCAAGGAAAACGGCGTATGCATCGGTGTTGAAACCAACAAGGGTTTCATCGGCGCCAAGCGCGTCGGCGTGGTCACGGCCGGTAACTCCGGGCACATGGCCAAGCTCGCCGGTTTCCGTCTGCCGATCGAATCCCACCCGCTGCAAGCGCTGGTGTCCGAGCCGATCAAACCGATTATCGACAGCGTGATCATGTCCAACGCCGTGCACGGTTACATCAGCCAGTCCGACAAGGGCGACCTGGTGATCGGCGCCGGTATCGACGGCTACAACGGCTACGGCCAGCGCGGTTCGTACCCGGTGATCGAGCACACCATTCAGGCCATCGTCGAGATGTTCCCGGTGTTGTCGCGCGTACGCATGAACCGTCAGTGGGGCGGCATCGTCGACACCACTCCGGACGCTTGCCCGATCATTTCGAAAACCCCGGTACCGAACATGTTCTTCAACTGCGGTTGGGGCACCGGCGGCTTCAAGGCTACACCTGGCTCGGGCAACGTGTTTGCCGCGAGTCTGGCCAAGGGTGAAATGCACCCGTTGGCCGCACCTTTTTCCATCGACCGTTTCCACAACGGTGCGTTGATCGATGAACACGGCGCTGCTGCGGTTGCCCACTAACAGGAGAAATCCCCATGTTGCATATCTTCTGTCCTCACTGCGGCGAGCTGCGCTCCGAAGAGGAATTCCACGCATCCGGTCAGGCGCACATCCCGCGCCCGCTCGACCCAGGCGCCTGCACCGACGAGGAGTGGGGCGACTACATGTTCTTCCGCGATAACCCGCGCGGTCTGCACCACGAGCTGTGGGATCACGTCGCCGGTTGCCGCCAATACTTCAACGTGACCCGCGACACCGTGACCTACGAGATTCTTGAAACCTACAAGATCGGCACCAAGCCGCAATTCACCGACAAGGCTGATTCGGCGAAAACAGCCACGACGGCGCTGGGAGAGAAGGTATGAGCCAGACCAATCGCCTGTCCAACGGTGGACGGATCGACCGCAACAAAGTGCTGAGCTTCACCTTCAACGGTCAGAGCTACAAAGGCTTCGAGGGTGACTCGCTGGCCGCCGCGCTGATCGCCAACGGCGTCGATATCATTGGCCGCAGCTTCAAGTATTCGCGTCCTCGTGGGATCTTCGCCGCTGGTGCCGAAGAGCCGAACGCGGTGCTGCAGATCGGCGCGACCGAAGCCACGCAAATCCCCAACGTGCGCGCCACGCAACAGGCGTTGTATCAAGGTCTGGTCGCGACCAGCACCAATGGCTGGCCGAGCGTCAACAACGACATGATGGGCATTCTCGGCAAGGTCGGCGGCAAGCTGATGCCGCCGGGTTTCTACTACAAAACCTTCATGTACCCGCAATCGTTCTGGATGACGTACGAGAAGTACATTCGCAAGGCTGCCGGTCTGGGCCGTTCGCCGACCGAAGTCGATCCGGACACCTACGACTACATGAATCAGCACTGCGACGTGCTGATCGTCGGCGCTGGCCCGGCCGGTCTCGCCGCTGCACTGGCAGCAGCGCGCAGCGGTGCCCGAGTGATTCTGGCGGACGAGCAGGAAGAGTTCGGCGGCAGCCTGCTCGACTCGCGCGAAAGCCTCGACGGCAAACCGGCGATGGACTGGGTCGCCAGCGTCATCACGGAACTGAAGAACACCCCGGACGTGCTGCTGTTGCCGCGCGCCACGGTCAACGGTTACCACGACCACAACTTCCTGACCATTCACGAACGCCTCACCGATCACCTAGGCGACCGTGCGCCAATCGGCCAGGTGCGTCAGCGTATTCACCGTGTCCGCGCCAAGCGTGTGGTGCTGGCGACCGGTGCTTGCGAGCGTCCGCTGGTTTACGGCAACAACGACGTGCCGGGCAACATGCTCGCCGGTGCGGTGTCGACTTACGTGCGTCGCTACGGCGTAGCGCCGGGCAAGAAGCTCGTCCTCAGCACCAACAACGATCACGCTTATCGCGTTGCTCTGGATTGGCTCGACGCCAGTCTGCAAGTGGTGGCCATCGCCGACGCGCGCAGCAATCCGCGTGGTGCGCTGGTTGAAGAGGCCCGCGCCAAAGGCATCCGCATTCTGACCGGCAGCGCCGTGATCGAAGCCCGTGGCAGCAAGCGTGTCACCGCTGCCCGCGTTGCCGCGATTGATGTCAAAGCCCATTCGGTGACCAGTCCTGGCGAGTGGCTCGACTGCGATGTGGTTGCCAGTTCCGGCGGTTACAGCCCTGTCGTCCACCTGGCTTCGCACTTGGGTGGCAAGCCGACCTGGCGTGAAGACATCCTCGGTTTCGTACCGGGCGAAGCACCGCAGAAACGCGTGTGCGTCGGTGGTATCAACGGCGTCTACGGTCTCGGTGATTCTCTGGCCGATGGTTTTGAAGGTGGCGTGCGTGCTGCCGCTGAAGCCGGTTTCCAGACCGTCGAAGGCGTGCTGCCGAAAGCCCTCAGCCGTCACGAAGAACCGACGCTGGCGCTGTTCCAGGTGCCGCATGAAAAGAACACTGCACGGGCGCCGAAGCAATTCGTCGACCTGCAAAACGACGTGACCGCTGCGGCGATCGAACTGGCGACCCGCGAAGGTTTCGAGTCGGTCGAGCACGTCAAACGCTACACCGCGCTGGGCTTCGGCACCGATCAGGGCAAGCTCGGCAACGTCAACGGTCTGGCCATCGCCGCCCGCTCGCTGAACGTGACCATCCCGCAGATGGGCACCACGATGTTCCGCCCGAACTACACGCCGGTAACTTTCGGCGCGGTGGCCGGTCGTCACTGTGGGCACATCTTCGAGCCGGTGCGTCATACCGCGCTGCATGCCTGGCATGTGAAAAATGGCGCCGAGTTTGAAGACGTCGGTCAGTGGAAGCGTCCATGGTACTTCCCGAAAAACGGCGAAGACCTGCATGCCGCCGTTAAGCGCGAATGTAAAGCCGTGCGTGACAGCGTCGGCCTGCTCGACGCCTCGACCCTCGGCAAGATCGACATTCAAGGCCCGGATGCCCGCGAGTTTCTTAACCGCGTGTACACCAACGCCTGGACCAAACTCGACGTGGGCAAGGCGCGCTATGGTTTGATGTGCAAAGAAGACGGCATGGTCTTCGACGACGGTGTCACGGCTTGTCTGGCCGACAACCATTTCGTCATGACCACCACCACCGGCGGCGCGGCTCGCGTGCTGCAATGGCTGGAGCTGTACCACCAGACCGAATGGCCGGACATGAAGGTCTACTTCACTTCCGTGACTGACCACTGGGCGACCATGACCCTGTCCGGGCCGAACAGCCGCAAGCTGCTCAGCGCCGTGACCGACATTGATCTGAGCAACGAAGCGTTCCCGTTCATGACCTGGAAAGAAGGTCTGGTCGGCGATGTGCCGGCGCGGGTGTTCCGCATCTCGTTCACCGGTGAGCTGTCGTACGAAGTCAACGTCCAGGCCGACTACGCGATGGGCGTGCTGGAGAAAATCGTCGAGGCTGGCAAGCAGTACAACCTGACGCCGTACGGCACGGAAACCATGCACGTCCTGCGTGCCGAGAAGGGTTTCATCATCGTTGGTCAGGACACTGACGGCTCGATGACTCCGGACGACCTGAACATGGGCTGGTGTGTGGGTCGCACCAAACCGTTCTCGTGGATCGGTCAGCGTGGGATGAACCGTGAAGACTGCGTGAAGGATCAGCGTAAGCAACTGGTCGGTCTGAAGCCGATCGATCCGAACGTGTGGCTGCCGGAAGGTGCGCAACTGGTGTTCAACACCAAGCAGACGATTCCGATGACTATGGTCGGCCACGTGACCTCCAGCTACGCGCACAACTCCCTCGGTTATTCGTTTGCGATGGGTGTGGTCAAGGGTGGTCTGAAGCGCCTCGGTGAGCGGGTGTTTGCACCGCTGGCCGATGGCAGCGTGATCGAGGCGGAAATCGTTTCTTCGGTGTTCTTCGATCCGAAGGGTGATCGACAGAACATCTGACGGCCTCAAGAACTGTGGGCGGGCGGCTATTCGCGAGCAGGCTCGCTCCCACATTCGACCGCGTTCCCCTGTGGGAGCGAGCCTGCTCGCGAAAGCGGCAGATCAGCCACCGCAGGAACCAACAGAATTCAGGAAGGTGCTTTATGACCACAGCCAATGTTTACCAACAACGCCCGACCACCGGCGCCAAGGCCGAGTCGTCGCTGCACCATGCCGACCTCGCCAGCCTGGTCGGCAAGGGCCGCAAGAACGCCGGCGTGATCGTGCGGGAAAAGAAACTCCTCGGCCACCTGACCATTCGTGGTGATGGCCACGATGCCGCGTTCGCCGCCGGCGTACATAAAGCGCTGGGCATCGAACTGCCTGGCGCCCTCAGCGTGATCGTCAAAGGCGAAACCAGCCTGCAATGGATGGGCCCGGACGAGTGGCTGCTGATCGTGCCAAGCGGTGAAGAGTTCGCCGCCGAACAGAAACTGCGTGAAGCGCTGGGCGATCTGCACATCGCGATCGTCAACGTCAGTGGCGGCCAGCAAGTGCTCGAACTGAGCGGGCCGAACGTGCGTCAGGTGTTGATGAAGTCGACCAGCTATGACGTGCACCCGAATAATTTTCCTGTGGGTAAAGCGGTCGGCACGGTGTTCGCCAAATCGCAGCTGATGATTCGCCATACCGCTGAAGACACTTGGGAACTGCTGATTCGTCGTAGCTTTTCGGATTACTGGTGGTTGTGGTTGCAGGATGCTTCGGCTGAGTACGGGTTGAGCGTACAAGCCTAAAAGCTTACCCCCTCACCCCAGCCCTCCCGAAACGTCGGACCGCCCCCAAGGGGGAGAGGGGGAAAGGGAGCCGATCTCGGGTGTTTTTGCGATCTGCATTCACATTCGGAATTTCAGGTCGGCGTAGCTCGAAAGAACACCTCGGTCAGTCCCCTCTCCCTCTGGGAGAGGGCTAGGGTGAGGGAAAAACCTGACACCCCGCACAAAGAACAGGAGTCACCGCACCATGAGCCGCGCCCCAGACACATGGATTCTGACCGCCGACTGCCCCAGCGTCCTCGGCACCGTGGACGCGGTCACGCGTTTTCTGTTCGAGCAGGGTTGCTACGTCACCGAGCACCACTCGTTCGATGACCGCCTCTCCGGGCGCTTTTTCATTCGCGTGGAATTCCGCCAGCCCGACGGTTTTGACGAACAAGCCTTCCGCGCAGGCCTCGCCGAGCGCGGCCAGGCCTTCGGCATGATCTTCGAGCTGACTGCGCCGAACTACCGGCCAAAAGTGGTGATCATGGTCTCCAAGGCCGATCACTGCCTCAACGACTTGCTCTACCGCCAGCGCATCGGCCAGTTGTCGATGGACGTGGCGGCAGTGGTCTCCAACCATCCGGATCTGAAACCGCTGGCCGACTGGCACCAGATTCCCTACTACCATTTCCCCCTCGACCCCAACGACAAACCGTCGCAGGAGCGTCAGGTGTGGCAGGTGATCGAAGAGTCCGGCGCCGAACTGGTGATCCTCGCCCGCTACATGCAGGTGCTGTCGCCGGAGCTGTGCCGCAAGCTCGATGGCAAAGCGATCAACATTCATCACTCGCTGCTGCCGGGCTTCAAGGGCGCCAAGCCGTATCACCAGGCGTACAACAAGGGCGTGAAACTGGTTGGTGCGACGGCGCATTACATCAATAACGATCTGGATGAAGGGCCGATCATTGCTCAAGGCGTCGAGGCGGTGGATCACAGTCATTACCCCGAGGATCTGATTGCCAAGGGGCGCGATATCGAAGGCCTGACGCTGGCGCGGGCGGTTGGGTATCACATTGAAAGAAGGGTGTTTCTCAACGCCAATCGCACGGTCGTTCTCTAGTCCGCTAAAAGATCGCAGCCTTCGGCAGCTCCTACAGGGGGATGCGATTCATGTAGGAGCTGCCGAAGGCTGCGATCTTTTGATTTACCGAGCACTCAACGCGCTGCCTGCCTGGGCAACGCGGTTCCATAAAAACAACAGCGAGGTGAAAGCATGTCTGGCAATCGTGGTGTGGTGTATCTCGGCGCTGGCAAGGTCGAAGTACAGAAAATCGACTATCCGAAAATGCAGGACCCGCGCGGTCGCAAGATCGAGCACGGGGTCATTCTCAAAGTGGTTTCCACCAACATCTGCGGCTCCGACCAACACATGGTGCGCGGCCGTACCACGGCGCAGACCGGTCTGGTGCTGGGCCACGAGATCACCGGCGAGGTGATCGAAAAAGGCTCCGACGTCGAAAACCTGAAAATCGGTGATCTGGTTTCCGTACCGTTCAACGTGGCTTGCGGGCGCTGCCGTTCCTGCAAGGAGCAACACACCGGCGTCTGCCTGACCGTCAACCCGGCCCGTGCCGGCGGCGCTTACGGTTACGTCGACATGGGTGACTGGACCGGCGGTCAGGCCGAGTACGTGCTGGTGCCGTACGCCGATTTCAACCTGCTGAAACTGCCGGACCGCGACAAGGCCATGGAGAAAATCCGCGACCTGACCTGCCTCTCCGACATTCTGCCCACCGGTTACCACGGCGCCGTAACAGCCGGCGTTGGCCCGGGCAGCACCGTTTACATCGCCGGCGCCGGCCCGGTCGGTCTGGCCGCCGCTGCCTCTGCGCGTTTGCTCGGTGCGGCGGTGGTGATCGTCGGCGACGTCAACACCATCCGCCTGGCCCACGCCAAGGCGCAGGGTTTTGAAATCGTCGACCTGTCGCAAGACACGCCGCTGCACGAACAGATCGCCGCACTGCTCGGCGAGCCGGAAGTGGATTGCGCAGTGGACTGCGTCGGTTTCGAAGCCCGCGGCCACGGCCACGACGGCGTCAAAGCCGAGGCACCAGCCACCGTGCTCAACTCGCTGATGGGCGTGGTGCGCGTTGCTGGCAAGATCGGTATTCCGGGCCTGTACGTCACCGAAGATCCGGGTGCCGTGGACGCTGCCGCGAAAATGGGCAGCCTGAGCATTCGCTTCGGTCTGGGCTGGGCCAAGTCGCACAGCTTCCACACCGGCCAGACCCCAGTGATGAAGTACAACCGCCAACTGATGCAGGCGATCATGTGGGATCGCATCAACATTGCCGAAGTGGTGGGCGTGCAGGTGATCAGTCTGGATCAGGCGCCGGAAGGGTATGGCGAGTTTGATGCGGGCGTGCCGAAGAAGTTTGTGATTGATCCGCATAAGTTGTTTAGTGCGGCGTAACTTTTACCTTTGGAAAAGGGCAACCCTAAGGTTGCCCTTTCTTTCTCGTTATTTTTTCTTTGTTTCTTTGAACGAGCATTTGCTGACGTCAGGCTTCTCATCTTTCTTGAAGGAACAATCATCCTTATCCCAATTGCTTCCGGTCGCTGTAACCGGAGTTCCGTTCCTGTAACCAATCGACGCCCCGACGGCGCCCTTGCCGTTGTACCGGCAAATGACAACCGAATTGGTTGTGTCTTTGTCTTTAAGGCGTGCAGAGTCAAACGTGAAATCCTGCGCGTCTTGGGCGTCGGTCACTGAAAGTGTCGGGCAAGTGGCTGCATAGGCGGTGCTCATCATGGCTAGGCTAACCATGACACCCGTAATAATTTTCAGCTTCATCATGCGTACTCCGTTACATAAAAGGAGCAGGAATGGTCGCTTTGATGGTGATTGCCGCCAACTGTCAGATCTGACAGGTTTCTAGGTCAAATTGAAATAAGGATGCCTATTCATCGCTACTAAATGGCCTAAAAGATCGCAGCCTCTGAATTCCAAGGGCTGCCAAGGGCTCATGCATCGCGAGGGGCCGGGATTTCACATTTTATATACGCAGGCCGGATGAAAATGGATGCGCCGCGCCGGAACATGCCGGCGGATACCCGGTCAAACCGGCAGTTTCACTGCCCGTTTCACGGGTGGTTTTCACAGTGCAAGAGGATGTCTGAATGAAGATTTCACGCGGTTTTGCTTTGGCATCGCTCCTGACCCTGGCCGCCGGGCCGGTGTTTGCCGGTTTCAGTCTGAACGACGTGGCTGGTGCAGTTTCGGGGATGCAGGGCGGTGACAAGGCGGCCGCTGCGGCGCCGACCTCGGAAACCGCCGGTTTGCTCAGTGCCCTCAGCGCGCTGGATGTCACGCCGGAGCAAGCCGTTGGCGGCACCAGTGCGATGCTCGGTCTGGCCAAAAATCAATTGAGCAGTACCGATTATTCGCAGTTGGCCAAGGAAGTGCCGGGCATCGATAAATTGTCCGGTGGCAGCGGCAATCTGGCGGCGCTGGGCGCCTTGCTCGGTTCGTCCGGCAAGTCTGCTGGGCTTGAGAACGCGCTGGGCAATGTGAAAGACACCAACGACCTGAACAACGCCTTCAGCGCACTGGGCATGGACAGCGGCATGATCGGCCAGTTTGCTCCGGTGCTGCTGCAGTATCTCGGTCAGCAGGGTGTAGGCGGTTCGCTGTTGAGCAGCCTGGGCAGCATCTGGGGCACCGGCACCGGTAGCTGATTCAGCCGCGCTCGCTGCGCAGTTCGGCGATGCGCTGATCCTTCTCGTTCCAGAGCTGGTTGACCCAGCTCTGGACTGTCTGGCGAAACGCCGGATCATTCTCGTAGTCGCCCTGCCACAGCGCCGGGTCGAGTTCGCGGGTCTTGATATCGATGATCACGCGCGGCACGTTGCCGCTGATCAAATCCCAGAAACCCGGAATTCGCTCCTGTGGATAAACCACGGTGACGTCGAGAATCGCATCCAGCTGTTCACCCATCGCCGCCAATACAAACGCCACGCCGCCAGCCTTTGGCTTGAGCAGGTGGTTGAACGGTGATTGCTGCTGCGCGCTTTTCGCGGCGGTGTAGCGCGTGCCTTCCAGATAATTGACCACGGTCACCGGCTGACGCTTGAACAGCTCGCAGGCCTGCTTGGTGATTTCCAGATCCTTGCCGGCCAGTTCCGGGTGCTTGGCCAGAAAGGCCTTGGTGTAGCGCTTCATGAACGGGTAATCCAGCGCCCACCACGCCAGCCCCAGAAACGGTACCCAGATCAGTTCTTTCTTGAGGAAGAATTTGAAGAACGGCGTGCGCCGGTTGAGCGTCTGAATCAGCGCCGGAATATCCACCCACGACTGGTGGTTGCTGACCACCAGATACGAGGTGTCGCCGCGCAAATCTTCGCCACCGCGAATGTCCCACTGAGTGGGAATACACAAGCGGAAAATCAGCTTGTCGATCTCGGCCCAGGACTCGGCGATCCACATCACCGCCCCCGACGCGTAATCGCGCCAGCGGCCAGGCGCCACCAGTTTGAGCAGGGCAAACACCAACAACGGCCCGATCAGGATCAGGGTGTTGAGCAACAGCAGCAGGGTGACGAAACAGCCGGTGAGCAGGCGGCGCATAAGCAACTCTTTGCAAACGGATGGGCGCGCCATGATAAGCAGCTTCGCGCGACAGGCCAAATCGCTGGTGACGAATGTTTCACTTTTGGGCCGGTATGCTTTGCTCAAGCGTTGTGTTGAATGTGCTGGCCTCTTCGCGAGCAGGCTCGCTCCCACACTGGATTCAGGTGTATTGAAAGTGTGTGCTCAACACAAAACCCTGTGGGAGCGAGCCTGCTCGCGAAAGCAGTTTCAAGGCGAACGAATGAATCAATGGGTGTCTAAAATCCCAGTCTGCCGCCCTCATTTTCCAAGGAAGCCCCTTACGTGAAATCTCTCCTTGCACTGTTTGCCCTCGTCGCCCTGCCGGTCATGGCCGCCGAGCCGACCCTGTACGGGCGCTACGAATACATCGCGCTGCCGGAAATCGGCGGTGAAGTACTCAAGGCCAAGATGGACACCGGCGCGCTGACCGCCTCGCTGTCGGCCAAGGACATCGAGACCTTCACCCGTGATGGCGATGAATGGGTACGCTTCCGCCTCGGTACCAAGGACGCCAGTAACAAGGTCTACGAACACAAGGTCGCACGCATCAGCAAGATCAAGAGCCGCTCGGATGAAGAGGACGAGGGCGAAAGTACCGAAGTCGCCAAGCGCCCGGTGGTCGATCTGGAGCTGTGCCTGGGTAACGTCAAGCGTACCGTCGAGGTCAACCTGACCGACCGCAGCAACTTCAACTATCCGCTGCTGATCGGTGCCAAGGCCTTGCGCGAGTTTGGCGCTGCAGTAAACCCGGCGCGGCGCTTCACCGCCGACAAACCGGACTGCTGAGCCAAGTGGTCTCATTGACGTAACGTCAGGCTTGGGGCACCGTTCGCGCACTTAACCCACGGGCTCGGACGCCATGCCTCATATCCTGATTGTCGAAGACGAAGCGGCGATTGCCGATACGCTGATTTTTGCTCTGCAGGGCGAGGGCTTCACCACCACGTGGCTGAGCCTCGGCGCGGCGGCGCTGGAGCATCAGCGGCAGACCCCGGCCGATCTGATCATCCTCGACATCGGCCTGCCGGATATCAGCGGTTTCGAGACCTGCAAACAGTTGCGGCGATTCAGCGAAGTGCCGGTGCTGTTCCTCAGTGCTCGCGATGCCGAGATTGATCGCGTGGTGGGCCTGGAGATTGGCGCCGATGACTACGTGGTCAAACCGTTCAGCCCTCGAGAGGTGGCAGCGCGGGTCAAGGCTATCCTCAAACGCATGGCGCCGCGCCCGGCGATTGAAGCCACTTCCGCGCTGTTTCGTATCGATCCGGAACGCATTCAAATCATTTATCGCGGCCAGACGTTAAGCCTGACCCGCCACGAATTCCGCCTGTTGCAATGCCTGCTCGAACAACCCGAGCGGGTCTTCAGTCGTGAGCAATTGCTTGATGCGCTAGGCGTAGCGGCCGACGCCGGCTACGAGCGCAGCATCGACAGTCATATCAAAAGCGTGCGCGCCAAGTTGCGTCTGGTGCGCGCCGACGCCGAGCCGATCCAGACCCATCGCGGCCTCGGTTACAGCTACAGCCCGGGGCACAGCTGATGTCACTGGGGCTGCGGATCTTTATGGTCTACGTTTTGTTTGTCGGCCTGACCGGGTATTTCGTGCTCAACACGGTGATGGAGGAAATCCGCCCCGGCGTGCGCCAGTCCACCGAAGAAACCCTGGTCGACACCGCCAATCTGATGGCGGAAATCCTCCGTGACGATTTCAAGGCCGGCACCCTCAGTGAGAACCGCTGGCCCGAGTTGCTGCGGGCCTATGGCGAGCGCCAGCCGCAAGCAACCATTTGGGGCTTACCGAAAAATCAGGTCAACCATCGCATCTACGTCACCGACGCGAAAGGGATCGTGGTGCTCGATTCCAGTGGTGTCGCGGTCGGTCAGGATTACTCGCGCTGGAACGACGTCTACCTGACCTTGCGCGGTGAGTACGGCGCAAGGTCGAGCCGCAGCGATGCGGATGATGCCAGTTCGTCGGTGATGCACGTCGGCGCGCCGATCCGCGACAACGGCCAGATCATCGGCGTGGTCACCGTGGCCAAGCCCAACAGCTCCTTGCAGCCTTATGTCGATCGTACCGAACGCCGTTTGCTGTTTTACGGCGCGGGCTTGATTGGTCTTGGTCTGTTGTTTGGCGCGTTGCTGTCGTGGTGGCTGAGCCGCGCGCTGCACCGGTTGACCGGTTATGCCCAAGCGGTGAGCGAGGGCCGGCGGGTGGAAGTGCCGCATTACCGTGGCGGTGAACTGGAACAACTGGCCTCGGCGGTTGAGCAGATGCGCACACAGCTGGAGGGCAAGGCTTACGTCGAACGCTACGTGCACACGCTGACCCATGAACTGAAAAGTCCGCTGGCGGCGATTCGTGGAGCAGCGGAGTTGCTGCAAGGGGATATGCCGCCAGTTCAGCGATTGCGCTTTGTCGGCAACATCGACAGCGAAAGTGCGCGGATGCAGCAGTTGATCGAACGGTTGCTCAATCTGGCGCAGGTGGAACAACGTCAGGGCCTTGAAGAGCGGGTCGCCGTGCCGTTGGCGGCGCTGGTTGATCAGTTGTTGCAGGGGCAGGCAGCGCGGATTGAAGGCAAACAGTTGCACATCGAACAGGCGATTGCGGCTGATCTGCTGTTAATTGGCGAGCCGTTTCTGTTGCGTCAGGCGCTGGGCAATCTGTTGGAGAATGCGCTGGATTTCACCCCGGTTGAGGGGTTGCTGTGCTTCAGTGCTGAGCGGGTTGGCGAGCAGATTGAGTTGCGGTTGTTCAATGAAACCGCTCCGATTCCCGATTACGCCTTGCCGCGTTTGACTGAGCGCTTCTACTCGTTGCCGCGTCCGGACAGTGGGCGCAAAAGCACGGGGTTGGGGCTTAACTTCGTTGAAGAGGTGGTCAAGTTGCATGGTGGTTCGATGCAGATCCGCAATGTCGAAAACGGTGTTGAAGTGACATTGCGCTTGCCTTGATATCGAGTCGTTGCCTTCGCGAGCAAGCTCGCTCCCACAGGGGATTTGTGAACGACGCAGATCCAATGTGGGAGCGAGCTTGCTCGCGAAGGGGCCTGAACAGTCTCCACACAATCTCCATAATCCCCCCATATTCCCCTCATACAGCAACACCAGACTCTGCCCATCCAAACAGGGAGAGTCCCATGAACAAGAATCTGACGATAAAGCTCGGCGCCATCGCCGTGCTCATCCTGCTGTTGCTGATCCCGTTGCTGATGATCGACGGCGTCATCGACGACCGCCAGCAGCTGCGCGACGGCGTGCTCGAAGACATCGCCCGCAGCTCCAGCTACAGCCAGCAACTGAGCGGGCCGGTGATGGTGGTGCCGTATCGCAAAGTGATTCACAACTGGAAAACCAACGACAAAACCAGCCAGCGCTACGATGAGCCGGGTGAGGAGCGTGGGCGTTTGTACTTCCTGCCGGAGCGTTTCGAACTCGATGGCCAGGTGCAAACCGAACTGCGTGCACGGGGGATTTATGAAGCGCGGCTGTTCCACGCCGACAACCGCATCAATGGCCATTTCTCATTGCCAGCACAATTGGGCATCAAGGAAGACTTCAGCGACTACCAGTTCGATGCACCGTTTCTCGCGGTCGGTATCAGCGACATTCGCGGCATCGAAAATGCGCTGAAACTGGAACTCGATGGCCAGCGTCTGGACTTCGTTCCGGGTACGCAAGTCGGTTGGCTCGGTGAAGGTGTGCGGGTCACGCTGCCGCTGCTCGATACCAGCCAAACCACGGAGCTGAGCTTCGGCTTCGACCTGCGTCTGCAAGGCACCGGTTCATTGCAGGTGCTGCCGGTGGGCAAGACCAGCAGCGTCAGCCTCACCGCCAACTGGCCACACCCGAGTTTTGTCGGCAACTTCCTGCCGGGCAAACGCGAGATCAATGATCAGGGTTTCAGCGCCGATTGGCAGACCACGTTCTTCTCCACCAACCTGCAAGACGCCATGAGCCGTTGTGTGAGCGGCAATGATTGCGAGGCGTTCAACGGTCGCAGCTTCGGTGTGAGCTTCATCGACCCGGTGGATCAATACCTGAAGAGTGACCGGGCGATCAAATATGCGCTGCTGTTCATCGTCCTGACGTTCGCCGGTTTCTTCCTGTTCGAAGTGCTCAAGAGCCTGGCCGTGCACCCGGTGCAATACGCGTTGGTCGGTGTGGCGCTGGCGTTCTTTTATCTGTTGCTGCTGTCGCTGTCGGAGCACATCGGTTTTGCTCTGGCGTATCTGTTGTCGGCCAGTGCTTGTGTGTTGCTGATCGGGTTTTATGTCTGCCATGTGCTGCGTAGCGTGCGTCACGGCTTGAGCTTTTCGGCAGGGCTGGCGGCGTTGTACGGCCTGCTCTATGGCTTGCTGAGCGCCGAGGATTACGCGTTGTTGATGGGTTCGTTGCTGCTGTTCGGTCTGCTCGGTGTGTTCATGGTGCTGACGCGCAAACTGGATTGGTACGGGATTGGGCAGAAGCCGGCGAAGCCGCTGGAGTTTGATGTGGGGGCGATGCAATGAGCCGGTCGCTGGGGTTGCGTGAGGATCAGTGCTGGAAGGATGAGTTGGTGACGCGGATTATCGGGTATTTGCCTGTGGAACCGAGGTGGTGCATTCGCGAGCAGGCTCGCTCCCACAGGATGGGTGTTGGAACAAAGATTTCTGCCATACCCAAAAGCAATGTGGGAGCGAGCCTGCTCGCGAAGAGGCCGGAACAAGCGCCGCCGATTTAAGGCTTGGGCATGGTCGCGATCATGGACGGTCGCTGACTCACCTCAAAAAACCAGTTGGCCAGTTGCGGGTTGGCATCACGCCAGCCCAGATCCGGGAAGCGCAGGTCGAGATAACCCAGCGCGCACGCCACGCTGATCGCCGCCACATCGAAATGGCTGGTCAGTTCGGCAATCGCATCCTTTTCCAACACCGCGAGGGCGCGGCGGATCTTGTCGCGCTGCGCATCGAGCCATTCGTCCCAATGCTTTTCCGGTGCGCGCAAAACCATTTCATAACGCACCATCACCGACGCATCCATGATCCCGTCAGCCATCGAAGCCAGGGTCAGACGGCGCCAGCGGGCCGCGCCTTCGCGCGGGATCAGCGGATTGCCGACGTGTTGTTGGTCGAGGTATTCGAGGATCACACGGCTGTCATGGATGACATTGCCGTCGGCCAGACGCAGGGCGGGAATCTTGCCCAGCGGATTGTCGGCATTGAGCTCGGCGCTCGGGCTGACCGGGCTGAGCACGCAATCTTGCAAGGCGACGCGATCCTGCTGGCCGGTTTCGTGCAGCAACACCATCACTTTGCGCACGAACGGGGAGAGCGTGTTGTGGTACAGGGTCATGCTGGGGGCGGACATTGGCAGGGTCTCGATCAGGACAGTGAGGAGGCAGCATAGCGCGTAACGCGACCTGCTCAAGCCCGACGCAAAACCAATGTGGGAGCGAGCCTGCTCGCGAAGGCGTCCGTACAGACAATGTTGATGTTGAATGTCAGAGCGCTTTCGCGAGCAGGCTCGCTCCCACAGATTTCTTTAGCTTCGCTGCAACAATCCTCTTATGGCCAGAAATGCCGGAACACCCAGCCCAACCCAACTCAACGCATCCCAAATCCCATCCCCAAGCAACGCCGCAAACAACCCCGCCGCACTGAGCAGCGCAATCACGATCGGCGTGCTGAACACTTTCCAGAAATTCGACTGACGCGGTTTCATGCAGACGCCTCCGCCGTTTCCAGCAGAGGTTTGGCCATTTTGCGCCGCACCACCCACAGATAAACGCCACTGCCGAGCACAATGATCGTCAACACATCGAGAGTGGCCCAGAGGATTTTCATCGGCATGCCACCGTAGTCGCCGAAGTGCAGCGGCTGCGACATGCCCATTGCGTCCATGTACCACGGTCGTTCGGCCACGGCGGTCACCTGCAGCGTGGTCGCATCGATCAGCACTGGCGTCAGCAGATGCGAAGTCAGGTGAGTGCCACCCTTCATGAATACCGAGTAATGGTGTTCGCTGGAAAAGCGTGTGCCGGGGAAGGCAATGAAGTCCGGTTTCATCTCCGGCGCAACTTCAGCAGCGATATCGAGTAAACGCGTGGCCGGCGCCAGGTGCGTCAGCGGTGGCGCATCGCGGTACGGTTCGATCAGCGCAGTCAGTGCGTCATTGCGCCAGGCAGCAATCAGCAGGTCGGCGCAGGCGCTGATTACACCGGTCACGCCGACCACCAGCGCCCAGGTCAGGGTGACAACACCGATCAGGTTATGCAGGTCGAGCCAGCGCAGCCGTGTCGACTTGTCCTGACGCACCGTGCCGAACTTCAAACGGCGCATGAACGGCAGGTACAGCACCGTCCCGGATACGATGGCCACGACAAACAGCAGCCCCATGAACGCCAGCAGCAATTTGCCCGGCAGCCCGGCGAACATGTCGACGTGCAGACGCAGGATAAACAGCATCAAGCCGCCATTGGCCGATGGGGTTTCCAGCGCTTCACCGGTACGTGCGTCCAGCATGAAGGTGTGCGAGGAGTTCGGTTCGGTGCCGGCGGTTTTCGCCATGATCGCGAACGCCGCGTTCGGGTCTTCATCGTCATAGCCGAAATACTGCATGACTTCGCCCGGTCGATGTTTCTGCGCGGCATCCACCAGTTGCTGCAGATTGAGCTGCGGCGTGTCGGCCGGCATCTCACGCAGTTCCGGGGCGTTACCGAGGAGGTGGTCGATTTCATGGCTGAAAATCAACGGCAGACCGGTCAATGCCAGCATCAGCAAAAACACGGTGCAGATCAGGCTGGTCCAAGTATGAACAAACGACCAGCGACGGATTGTTTTACTTTTCATTTCATGACCTTCAAAAACACCAAAGCCGTCCCCGAGGGACGGCCTGGTAACAGGGCCTGTTTCAGCTCAATCGCTTACCACTTGTAAGTGGCGCTGGCGACGACACTGCGCGTGTCGCCGTAGTAGCAGTAGAAGCTGTCGCAGGTGGAAATGTATTCCTTGTCGAACAGGTTGGTCGCGTTGACGGCCAGCGACGCGCCTTTGAGGCTGTTGTCCAGACGACCGAGGTCGTAATGCACGCTCGCGTCGAACACGGTGTAGGCGTCCGCCTTGCCCAGCCAGGTGTTGGCCTTGTCGCCGTAGGTGTTGCCGGTGTAACGCACGCCGCCGCCAATGCCGAAGCCGTCGAGGACGCCGGCGTGCCAGGTGTAATCAGTCCACAGCGACGCTTGCTGGTTCGGCATCAGTTGCAGGCGATTGCCCTTGTCGACGCCATTCTGCACTTCGGATTTGGCCAGGGTGTAGGCAGCGATGACTTTCAGGTTGTCGGTGACGTCGGAAACCGCTTCCAGCTCCAGGCCTTTGACTTTCACTTCGCCGGTCTGACTGGTGATCGAGACGTTGTTGACGAAGGTGTTGACCGAAACGTTCTTCTGGGTGAGGTCATACACGGCGGCGGTCAGGAGGGTTTTGCTGCCCGGTGGCTGGTACTTGATGCCCAGTTCCCACTGTTGGCCTTCGGTCGGCTTGAGCGAACCGGTCGAGGTGGCGTCGGCGCCCGTGGTCGGCTGGAAGGATTCGGCGTACGACAGGTACGGCACGAAACCGTTGTCGAACACGTAGCTGAGCGCTGCGTTGCCGCTGAAGGCCTTGTCGCGCTGGGTGTTGGTGGCATCACCCTTGTTGATGAATTTGGTGCTGGTGTGCACCCAGTCTTCACGGCCGCCGAGGGTCAGGCGCCACTGGTCGAGGGCCATTTGATCCTGGATATACAGGCCGGTCTGGTAGGTCTTCTGGTTGTAATCGTAAAACGCCGTCGAGCGCGCCGGACGTACGATCGGCTGGCCGTAGATCGGCGTGATGACGTTGGTGGGCAGGCCGTCACCGAAGATCGAGGTGTAGTTGGTGTTGCTGCGCTGGTGGTCCAGGCCCAGCAGCAGGGTGTGGCGGATGTCGCCGGTAGCGAAGTCGGCCTGAAAGTTGTTGTCCACGGCGAACTGGCTGATGTCTTCGTCTACGCTGGTGCTGGTGCGTCCGACATTGCCTTGATCATCCACTTCGGTGAATGGGTACGACCCCGGTGTCAGCGACTGGAACGACAGATCCGACTTGGTGTAGCGCAGGTTCTGCTTGAACTGCCAGACATCGTTCAGACGATGTTCGAAGGCATAGCCCAGCGCGTAATAGGTGCGATCGTAATATTCCCAGTCCGGATCACCCAGATTCTTGTGGTGGGAAATATCACCGAGCGGCGATTTGATCTTGGTGCCCTGCACCGGCAGGAACTGGCTGGTGATGCCGGTATCGTCGCGGGTGAACTGGCTCAGCAGGGTGAGCTTGGTGTCGTCGTCGATGTTCCAGGTCAGGCTCGGTGCGATGTTGTAGCGCTTGTTGTCGACGTGATCGATCTGGGTGCCGCTGTCGCGCACCACGCCGCTGAGGCCGTAGAGAAACTGGCCGGCGTCATCGATCTTGCCGGTGCTGGCGAAGTTGATCTGGCGGTGGTTGTCACTGCCGTATTGCAGCTGGATTTCATTGCTGGCTTCAGCGCTTGGGCGACGGCTGACCATGTCGAGCAGGCCGCCCGGTGGGGTCTGGCCGTAAACCGAGGAGGCCGGGCCGCGCAGCAGGGCGAGGCGGTCGAGGTTCCAGGTTTCCTGTTTCGGGTTGGCGTATACGCCTTTTGGCAGCGGCAGGCCATCGAGGAACTGGGTCGGTTCGAAACCGCGCACACGCAGCCAGTCGGCGCGGGTATCGCTGCCATAGCTGCTGGCGGTGATGCCCGGCATGTAGCGCACCGCGTCGTCGAGGCTGTGCACGCTACGATCGTCCATTTGCTGGCGAGTCGCGACGGAGATCGAACGCGGCGCTTCGACCAGTGCGGTGTCGGTCTTGGTGCCGGCGGCGGTGCGGGTGGCGGTGTAGCCTTCGACCGGGCCCCAGGCGCTTTCGAAGTTTTCCACGCCGATGACGGAAGTTTCCGGCAGGGCCAGCGTTCCTTCAGGCACGGCGACCAGGGTGTAGGTGCCGGTGCTGCTTTGTTCCAGTTGCAGACCGGTGCCGCGCAGGGCCGCACGCAGGGCGCCGGCCGCATCGTATTGGCCGCTGACCGGTGCCGAGGTCTTGCCTGCCGCCAGCGACGGATTCAGCGACAGCGCAATGCCGCCCTGGCTGGCGATCTGGTTCAGCGTGGTCGACAGTGGCGCCGCCGGCAGGTTGTACGCGCGCACGCTGGACGCTTGTTCAGCGGCGAGCAACGGACTGCTGATCAGCGGCGCACTGAGCGCGATGGCGACAGCCAGCAGACTGGGGCGCAACAAGGTGTCTAGCGAACGGGACATACGGCGGCTCCTGAATGGAAATATTTCTCAATTGCCTGTGTGCCGGATGAAAAGCAGAAAGTGATAGGGCTGGATGAAAATAATTTCGATTAGCTGAAAATAGTGTTGCGGCGGATGACGCCTTCGCGAGCAGGCTCGCTCCCACATTTGGAATGCATTCTCCTGTGGGAGCGAGCCTGCTCGCGAAAGCGGTGGTTCTGCCAGCCCATTACTCAGGCTTGATATCCGCCTTCGCCACGGTGACCCAATACGGCGTATGCCGCTCGATCTGCACCGGCAGGGTCGGCAGCAATGCGCTCAAGGCTTTATCGGTGTCATGCAGCGGGAAGCTGCCGGTAATCCGCAGATCCGCCACGTCCGGCGCCACGCCCAGATGCCCGCGACGATAACGCCCCAGTTCATGCACCAGATCGCTCAGGCGCGCGTTATCCACCACCAACATGCCGCGGGTCCAGGCATCGGCGCCGGGATTGAGCGCGACAATCGAGCCCAGCCCGTCACTGCGAAGCAGCACTTGCTGGCCTTCATGGAGGATTTGCTCTTGAGGATTGGATTGCGGATGCGCCGCGACCGCCGACTGCAACACGCTCAGGCGCGTGCCTGCTTCTTCACGCTTGACCAGAAACCGCGTACCCAGGGCGCGCATGCTGCCTTCGCGGGTTTCGACGATGAACGGGCGCGCATCGCCATGACCGGTCTCGACGAGAATTTCGCCTTCCTGCAACACGATCAGCCGGCGCTTGTCATCGAACCGCACATCCACTGCACTGTGGGTATTGAGATTCAGCACAGTGCCATCCGCCAGGTGCACGGTGCGCTGTTCGCCCGTAGCAGTGCGTTGATCGGCGAGCCAGTAATCCAGCGGCATAAACCGTTCGCTGGCGAACAGTCCCAGACCGACAAGCACCACAACGCTGGCCAGTCCACTGCCCAGTCTGCGCACCCGCCGGCGAATGCCCTCGCGTGATTGCAGCAGCGCACTGCGCGCCGGCCCTTTGGCCACACTGAAACGCTGATCGAGCATGCCCAGTTGCCGCCACGCGCGGGCGTGTTCTTCATGGGCCGCATGCCATTTGGCGAACTCTTCGCGCTCCAGCGGACTGCTCGAGTCGAGGGTCAGTTGCCAGGCAATCGCCGCGTCCAGCACATGCGCCGGCACCGGTCTGGAACTGGCCGGACTCACGTCGGCTCACCGTACAGGGCGATGTAGCACTGGCGAATGCCTTGCGCCAGATACTGGCGCACGCGCGGCACCGAGACGCCGAGCTTGTCGGCGATCTCGGCATGGCTGAGGCCATCGAGTCGGTTGTACAGAAAAGCGGCGCGGGCCTTGGTCGACAGTTTGCCGAGCAAGCGGTCGATGGCTTTGAGGTCTTCGAGGATCATTTGCTGTTCTTCCACCGACGGTTGTTCACCTTCGGGGAGCAGCATCAGTTCGGTGAGGTAGGCCTGCTCCAGCGCCGCGCGACGGAAGTAGTCGAACAGCAGACCTTTGGCGATCGCCACCAGAAAGGCACGCGGCTCGCGCGGTGTCAGCAGGGTTTCGCGACCGAGCAGACGAACGAAGGTGTCCTGGCTCAGGTCTTCGGCGCGTTGCGGACACGTCACATTGCGTCGCAGCCATGCCAGCAGCCAACCGCGATGGTCGCGATACATCGCACCGACGAGCTCACTGTTAGGGCTTGGGACTGACGACACCGGACATCACCGATTGGGAAATGTTAACTAACGCGAATTGTTCGCGATTGTGGCAGAGGTGGGAATGGTTAGCAATTGGCCACTGGTCAGGTGGGCGGTTAAAGGCAGACCCTCACCCTAGCCCTCTCCCAGAGGGAGAGGGGATCGATTGGGGGATATTCAGGAGATACACCGACCTGAGCGAACTTCAGTGAATCCATAATCGACCCGATTTCTCAGGTCGATGTAAAGCGTCAGGCACTTCGGTCGGCCCCCTTTCCCTCCGGTACATACACTCCCGGGGGGAGAGGGGACTGACCGGGGGATATTCCGGAGGTACACCGACCTGAGCGAACTTCAGTGAATCCATAATCGACCCGATTTCTCAGGTCGATATAAAGCGTCAGGTACTTCGGTCGGCCCCCTCTCCCTCCGGTACATACACTCCCGGGGGGAGAGGGGACTGATCGGGGGATATTCTGGAGGTACGCCGACCTGAGCGAGCTTCAGTGAATCCATAATCGACTCGATTTCTCAGGTCGATATAAAGCGTCAGGCACTTCGGTCGGCCCCCTTTCCCTCCGGTACATACACTCCCGGGTGGAGAGGGGACTGATCGGGGGATATTCTGGAGGTACGCCGACCTGAGCGAGCTTCAGTGAATCCATAATCGACTCGATTTCCCAGGTCGATATAAAGCGTCAGGTACTTCGGTCGGCCCCCTCTCCCTCTGGGAGAGGGCTGGGGTGAGGGCGATGGATCTTGGACTCGACTCAACTTCAGAACGAAGGCGCCTGCTGCCGCCGCTTCCACTGACTCAACCGCTGCTGCAAATTCAACGGACTATGAATCTGCTGCCCCCGCGCCCGGCTGAACAGAATCAACGCCAACTCCGCCGTGGCTAGCGCATCGGCACTCGCATTATGCCGCTCGAACACCTCCAGCTTGAACCAGTCGATCCACTCATCCAGCCCGGCCTCACGAATATTCGCTTGCGGGCACACCAGCGGTGCAATGTCGGCGACATCGAGAAACACCTGCTGCAACTTGTGCCCCAAATGTTCCTTCAACGCGCGACCGAGCATGTGCTGATCAAACGGCGCATGAAACGCCAGCACCGGGCTGTCACCGACAAACTCCATGAACTCCAACAGTGCCTCGGCCGGCTCACTGCCCGCCGCAATCGCATTCGGTCCCAGCCCGTGAATCAACACGCTGGGGCTGAGCTTCAATTCGCGACATTGCAACGTGCGTTCGAACTGCTGACTGAAATCGATCGCGCCATCTTCGATCACTACCGCGCCAATCGACAGCACACGATCCTTGTTCAGATTCAGCCCGGTGGTTTCCAGATCCAGCACCACCCAACGTTGTTCGCGCAATGTGCATTCGCGCAGTTCGGTGATCGCCGGCAGCTTCGCCAGACGCTGCTGGAAATCCACCGGCACCACCGCACTCGCCGGGCGCAGCCACGAGAACAGGCTCATAGCTGATACCGCAACGTCAGGCTGCTTTGCAGGCGCTGAGCCTGGCGCAGGGATTCACGCAGGATGCGCCGGTCCAGATGATTGAGGCTGTCCGGGTCGACTCGGTTGGAGTACGGCTGGTTCTCCCGCGTCTGCAGTTGATGCTGTTGCATGCGCGTCTGCTGAATGAAGTGATAGGCCTCTTCATACGCCGCGCCATCCAGTCGCTCGATGACTTCTTTCTCGACCAGCTGCCGGAAGCGCTCAAGGGTGTTGTTGGCGTCGATGCCGTTGGCCAGCGCGAGCAATCGCGCGCCATCCACGAACGGCGTCAGCCCCTGCGCCTTGAGATCCAGCGTGGCTTTCTCGCCATTCTTGCGCGCCAGCACAAACTCGCGGAAACGCCCCACCGGTGGACGATTGCGCAGGGCGTTCTCGGCCATCATGCGCTGGAACAAACGGTTGTCGCCGACCTGATCAAGAATGCCCCGGCGCAGTTGTTCACAGCTTTGTTCATCACCCCAGACCACGCGCAGGTCGAAATAAATGCTCGACCCGAGCAGATTCTCTGGCGTTGCCTCACGAATAAACGCCGCAAAGCGCCGTGCCCATTCTGCCCGCGACAGACACAGCTCGGGATTGCCGGCCATGATGTTGCCCTTGCACAGGGTGAAGCCGCACAGCGCCAGACTCTGGTTGATCTGCTGGGCAATCGGCAGCAGCTTGCCGCGAATCTCCGCCGCATGTGCTGCGTCCCGCGCGTCGAACAGAATGCCGTTGTCCTGATCGGTGTGCAGGGTCTGCTCGCGCCGGCCTTCGCTGCCGAAACACAGCCAACTGAACGGCACGCCGGGATCGCCTTTTTCGGCGAGGGTCAGTTCGATCACCCGGCACACGGTGTGGTCGTTGAGCAGGGTGATGATATGGGTGATCTGCGTCGAAGAAGCACCGTGGGCGAGCATGCGTTCGACCAGTTGGCCGATCTCACCACGCAGGCTGACCAATTGTTCGACGCGCTGGGCGCTGCGAATCGTCCGGGCCAGATGCACCAGGTCGACCCGTTGCAGCGAGAACAGATCGCGCTCGGAGACCACGCCACACAGGCGCTGATCCTTGACCAGGCAGACATGCGCGATGTGCCGTTCGGTCATCGCAATCGCTGCATCGAACGCACTGTGATCCGGCGACAGATAGAAGGGCGCGCGGGTCATGTGGCGATCGATGGCCTCGCTGAAATCGCCGATGCCTTCAGCCACCACATGGCGCAAATCGCGCAGGGTGAAAATCCCCAGCGGCGCCTTGTGCTCATCCACCGCGACGATGCTGCCGACCTGCTGCTCGTGCATCAGCTTCACCGCTTCACGCAATGGCGTGTCCGGGCTGCACGTCACCGGGTGCCGCATCGCCAGTTCGCCCAGTCGGGTGTTCAGCGAATATTGCGTACCGAGGGTTTCCACGGCCTTCTGCTGCACTTGCTGATTGACCTGATCGAGCAGGCTGCTGACCCCGCGCAAGGCGAAGTCGCGGAAGGTACTGGAGAGGGCGAACAGTTTGATGAACGCCAGTTTGTTCAGTTGCAGGCAGAAGGTGTCCTCGCCGGCCAGGTGTTCGGTGCGGGTCGCGCGTTCGCCGAGCAGCGCGGCGAGCGGAAAACATTCGCCGGTGGTGATTTCAAACGTGGTTTCGGTGCCGGGCTTGGTGATGTGCTGACGTTCGCCGACCACCCGGCCCTGTTTGACGATATAGAAATGTTCGACCGGGCCGTCGGCGGGTTTGATGATGCTCTCGCCCTGGCCGTAGAAACGCAGCTGACATTGCTCCACCAGATAAGCCAGGTGGGCGTGTTCCATCTGATTGAAGGGCGGGAAGCGCTGAAGGAATTGCAGGGTGCCCTGAATGTTCTGCAATACCGCGGTTTTCCCTGCCTGGGTGAAGGCGTCCGCTTTACTCATAACCATTACCGCAGTCTTTTTCGAATTGTTGTTGTCGGATCGTTGCAGCCATGGTCGACCCCTGCGGGCAGGGTGCCCATTGGACGTAAGTCTAGGTTTGAGCTGCCGTTGGGCACATTTGGGAAGTGCCCTACAAAAACAGTCGGAAATTCGCCCGCCGGCCTCTTGGAAAAAAATCCGACGAAGTGCACATTGAAGCTCTGGTTAGCGATGTCTGACGACTGTGCCAGGTGATTGATTTGAAAACGTAGAGAACGCCATGTCCGACCACGATATTTTGAGCGACGCCGAGCGTGAAGCGCTCAGCGCTGTAATGCTCGAACCCGACTTGCCGCCGCAGCGCGTACTGATCGTCGATGACGACAAGGACGCCCGGGAGCTGTTGTCGGAGATTCTCGCGTTGGACGGCATACGCTGCATGACGGCGGCCAGTGGTGAAACGGCGCTGAAGATGCTCGAAGAAAAACCTTCGATCGGGCTGGTGATTACCGATCTGCGCATGGGCCATGTCGGTGGGCTTGAGCTGATCCGCCAGGTGCGTGAGTCGGTAAGGGCGGCGATGCCGATCATCATTGTGTCCGGCGATGCCGATGTGAAAGACGCGATTGCGGCGATGCATTTGAGCGTGGTGGATTTTCTGCTCAAGCCGATTGATACGGGCAAGTTGTTGGCGCTGGTGAGACATGAATTGGGGATAGAACCCTAAAAGCCCCTCACCCTAGCCCTCTCCCGGAGGGAGAGGGGACTGACCGAGGTGAATATTCGAGGTGCACCGACCTGAAATTCCTCAGTCGAACTCAGGTTTTGAAAAGCACCAATATCTGCTCCCTTGCCCCTCAACCCTTGGCAATTCCTGAGCCGAGCTCGGATTTTGAAAAGCACATAGATCTGCTCCCTTTCCCCTCAACCCTTGGCAATTCCTGAGCCGAGCTCAGATTTTGAAAAGCATATAAATCTGCTCCCTTTCCCCTCTACCCCTTGGGGGAGAGGGCTGGGGTGAGGGGGATCGATCTCAAGCCCTCCACAAATACCAGCCCACACCGCACAAACAAAAAAGCCCTGATCTCTCGATCAGGGCTTTTTCATGTCCGGCATTCAGCGCAAGTTACAGGCCGTTGGCCTTCTTGAACTCACGACGACGACGGTGCAGCACCGGCTCGGTGTAACCATTCGGCTGCTTGGTACCTTCAACCACCAGTTCGACCGCCGCCTGGAAGGCGATGTTGCTGTCGAAGTTCGGTGCCAGCGGGCGGTACAACGGATCGTTGGCGTTCTGACGGTCCACCACCGGCGCCATGCGCTTGAGGCTTTCCATCACTTGCGCTTCGGTGACCACACCGTGGCGCAGCCAGTTGGCGATGTGCTGACTGGAGATACGCAGCGTGGCACGGTCTTCCATCAGGCCGACGTCGTTGATGTCCGGTACTTTCGAGCAGCCAACACCCTGGTCGATCCAACGCACCACGTAACCGAGAATGCCCTGGGCATTGTTGTCCAGTTCGTTCTTGATTTGCTCCGGCGTCCAGTTCGGATTGACCGCCAGCGGAATGGTCAGGATGTCGTCCACCGAAGCGCGGGCACGTTTGGCTAATTCGGCCTGACGAGCGAACACGTCGACCTTGTGGTAGTGCAGCGCGTGCAGTGCTGCGGCAGTCGGCGAAGGAACCCAAGCGGTGTTGGCGCCGGCCAGCGGGTGCGCGATTTTTTGCTCAAGCATCGCCGCCATCAGGTCCGGCATCGCCCACATGCCTTTACCGATTTGCGCACGACCTTGCAGGCCGGTGCTCAGACCGATATCGACGTTCCAGTTTTCGTAGGCGCCGATCCACTTCTCAGCCTTCATGTCAGCCTTGCGCACCACCGGGCCGGCTTCCATGGAGGTGTGGATTTCGTCGCCGGTGCGGTCGAGGAAACCGGTATTGATGAACACCACGCGCTCGCTGGCTGCCTTGATGCAGGCCTTGAGGTTGACCGTGGTGCGGCGCTCCTCGTCCATGATCCCGACTTTCAGCGTGTTGCGCGAAAGGCCCAGCACGTCTTCGATGCGGCCGAACAGCTCGTTGGTGAACGCTGCTTCTTCCGGGCCGTGCATCTTCGGTTTAACGATGTACACGGAACCGGTGCGAGTGTTGCGGCGCGAGGTGTTGCCATTGAGGTTGTGCATCGCCGCGAGGCAAGTGACCAGACCGTCGAGGATGCCTTCCGGCACTTCGTTACCTTGACTGTCGAGGATCGCGTCGATGGTCATCAGGTGGCCAACGTTGCGCACGAACAACAGCGAACGGCCGTGCAACGTCACTTCACCGCCATTCGGCGCGGTGTAGGTGCGATCCGGGTTCATGGTGCGGGTGAAGGTCTGGCCACCCTTGGACACGGATTCCGCCAGGTCGCCCTTCATCAGGCCGAGCCAGTTGCGGTAGATCACCACTTTGTCGTCGGCATCGACGGCGGCCACGGAGTCTTCGCAGTCCATGATGGTGGTCAGTGCCGCTTCCATCAGAATGTCTTTGACGCCAGCGGCGTCGGTCTGGCCAACCGGAGTGGTGGCGTCAACCTGGATTTCGAAGTGCAGACCGTTGTGTTTCAGCAGAATGGCGATTGGCGCGTTGGCGTCGCCCTGGAAACCGATCAGTTGTGCGTCATCGCGCAGGCCAGTGTTGCTGCCGCCCTTGAGAGTGACCAGCAGTTTGCCGTCAGCGATTTTGTAGCCGGTCGAATCGACATGGGAGCCAGCGGCCAATGGCGCGGCTTCGTCGAGGAAGGCACGGGCAAAAGCGATGACTTTGTCGCCACGCACCTTGTTGTAGCCTTTGCCTTTTTCCGCGCCACCGTCTTCGCTGATTGCGTCGGTGCCGTAGAGGGCGTCATACAGCGAACCCCAGCGGGCGTTCGAAGCATTGAGAGCGAAGCGGGCGTTCATCACCGGCACAACGAGTTGCGGGCCGGCGGTACGGGCGATTTCATCATCGACGTTTTGCGTCGTTGCCTGGAAATCAGCCGCTTCTGGCAGCAGATAACCGATTTCTTGCAGGAAGGCTTTATAGGCCACGGCGTCGTGCGCCTGACCGGCGCGTTCCTGGTGCCAGGCGTCAATGCGTGCCTGGAAGTCATCGCGTTTGGCGAGTAGGGCTTTGTTCTTCGGCGCCAGGTCATGAATGACCTTGTCGGCACCTTCCCAGAATTTTTCGGCGGTGAGGCCGGTACCGGGAATGGCTTCGTTGTTCACGAAGTCGAACAGGACTTTGGCGACCTGCAGGCCACCGACTTGAACGTGTTCAGTCATTGCTTGCCTCACTCTGCTCAGCTATTTCGCTTTTCAGCTCTTCAATTTGACAATGAAGCCTCTGGCCATTTAAACCACAAACCTGCCGACCAGTACATGCCATTGCGGGCGGCTGGGCTGGGACCAATCAACGGCTTGGGGCCTTGCTGACGGGGCTTTCAGGGTTGCGAACAGGCCTTGGGCAGACATCGATCCGGCGTTATGTAGTGCGCGCTGCGGCATACTACATGATGAGTTGCGCTTGTGAAAATCAGACTAATTACGTCGTTCTGCGACCTCATGTCGCATTGCGGTCACATCGCGGAACGGGATGTTCTCAAAAAACCATTGGATTGTTCCAGCTAAATATAAAAAGTTGTACACATAAAAGGTATTTGGCTGCTATGGCACCGGTTTATGTGGGAGCGAGCCTGCTCGCGAAAGCGTCGGTGGCCTCAACGCAAAATCGACCCTTGCCTATACTTGCTCTTCTATAACAAAAGTCATGACAAGAGGGCGGCGCCATGGACCATCTCGTACTCACTGTTTTCGCCCCGGACAAGCCCGGACAGGTCGAGCGCATCGCCCAATGCATCGCCGAGCACGGCGGTAACTGGCTGGAAAGCCGAATGTCGAGGATGGCCGGGCAGTTCGCGGGGATTCTTCGGGTGGGCGTGCCGGCGGAGGCTTACGACGAATTAGTCGATTCCCTACAAGCACTGTCGACGCATGGCATCCGCGTATTGATTGCCGAGAGTGGTATCGAGCAATCCTGCACGTGGAAGCCGATCGCCATGGAACTGGTGGGCAATGACCGGCCCGGCATCGTCCGCGACATCACCCGGCTGTTAAGCGAACAGGGCGTTAACCTGGAAAGACTGGTAACAGAAGTGCGTCCGGCACCGATGAGCAGCGAGCCGCTATTCCATGCCGAGGCGATTCTGGCGGTGCCGCTGACCTTGTCGCTCGACGTCTTGCAGTCGCGCCTGGAAACCCTGGCCGATGATCTGATGGTCGAACTGGTGTTACGCACAGACGTTTAAGCGCTGACCGGGTTATCCAGTTTAAACGTGCACCTGCCTGTGGATAACCTGTAGAGACCGGGCGCAGCGTCAGGCCGGCCGTGGCTTGCGCGAAACTGATCAAAAAACCGCCAACATTCAGTGACTTGCACACAAACGGCGGGGATCACGCTGTGGATAACCTTGGGAAGGAACGATGCAGGCCACGAGAACCGTGGCCTGCGAGGGTTTGTACGTTTTTTGATCAGCTGCGCCGACGCAAACTGATCACCGCATCGACGCTGTAAACCGCCAGACCGGCCCAGATGAAGATAAACGCGACTAACGTGCTCGACGACAAGTGCTCGCCGAACAGCAGTACGGCTTGCAACAGCACCAGGGTCGGCGCCAGGTATTGCAGGAAACCGATCGTGGTGTATGGCAAGTGGCGGGTGGCGGCGTTGAAGCACACCAGCGGCACCAATGTCACCGGACCGGCCGCCACCAGCCACCAGGCTTGGGACGTGGTCCAGAACTCCGGTTGCGCACTGGTCGCGGTCTGGTTGAAAAGCAGCCAGGCGATGGCAATCGGCACCAGCATCCAGGTTTCCACCACCAGCCCCGGCAACGCCTTAACCGGCGCCTGTTTGCGGATCAGACCGTAGAAGCCGAACGTCAGCGCGAGCACCAGCGATACCCACGGCAGACTCCCGACTTGCCACACCTGTTGCGCCACGCCAACCGCGGCCAGAGCGACCGCGATCCACTGCATCCGCCGCAAGCGTTCGCCGAGAATCAACATCCCCAACAGCACGTTTACCAACGGGTTGATGTAGTACCCGAGGCTCGCTTCGAGCATGCGCCCGTTGTTCACCGACCACACGTAGGTCAGCCAGTTGGCCGCGATCAGCGTTCCGCTCAAGGCCAGAATCGCCAGTCGCTTGGGATTGTCGAGCAACTCGCGCAACCAGCCCGGGTGTTTCCACACCATCAGCAACAGCGCACCGAACAGCGCCGACCACAGCACCCGATGGATGATGATCTCGACGGCCGGAACCTCGGCGATGGCTTTGAAGTAGATCGGGAACAGGCCCCAGATGATGTAGGCACTCAGGCCCAGAATGTACCCGCGACGCGGGTTGGCGGCTTGCATGCAGAATCCTTGCTCAGGCAACTAACAAAGGAGGGATTGTAAGGAGGTTGTATAGATGTGTCGTGTCAGAACGCAAAAAGATCGCAGCCTTCGGCAGCTCCTACAGGGGAATGCGATCCATGTAGGAGCTGCCGAAGGCTGCGATCTTTTGATCTTTAATTCAGAACAACTTCAAAGGTTCTTCGTTAAGCGCTGAGAGCTGCTCACGCAAGGCCAACACCTGATCGCCCCAATAACGCTCGGTGCCAAACCACGGAAAGCTATGCGGGAACGCCGGGTCGTCCCAACGCCGCGCCAGCCAGGCGCTGTAGTGCATCAGGCGCAAAGCGCGCAGCGGTTCGATCAGTGCCAGTTCGCGCGGGTCGAAATCGTGGAACTCGTTGTAGCCATCCATCAATTCCGACAACTGCCCCAGGCATTCTTGCCGATCCCCGGCGAGCATCATCCAGATGTCTTGCACCGCCGGTCCCATGCGGCAGTCGTCGAGGTCGACGATGTGGAACATCTCGTCGCGGCACATCATGTTGCCGGGGTGGCAATCGCCGTGCATGCGGATGTTCTGATGCGGCGTGTTGGCGTAGGCATCTTCAACGCGTTTGAGCAGGTCGCGGGCGACGGACTCGTAGGCCGGCAGCAGGCTTTTCGGAATGAAATTGCCTTCAAGCAAGGTGTTTAGCGAGGCATGGCCGAAGTTCTGCACGGCGAGGGCTTCACGGTGTTCGAACGGCTTTGTCGCGCCGACCGCGTGAATCCGCCCGAGCAACTGGCCGAGGCGATACAGCTGATCAAGATTGCCCGGCTCCGGCGCCCGACCGCCGCGACGCGGGAACAGGGTGAAGCGGAAACCAGCATGCTCGTGCAGGGTTTCACCGTTGTGGATCAGCGGCGCCACCACCGGGATCTCGACGTCGGCCAGTTCGAAGGTGAACTTGTGCTCTTCGAGAATCGCTTCGTTGGTCCAGCGCTGCGGGCGATAGAACTTGGCAATCAGCGGTTCGGAGTCTTCGATGCCGACCTGATAAACGCGGTTTTCGTAGCTGTTGAGCGCCAGAATGCGCGCATCGCTGAGGAAGCCGATGCTTTCAACGGCATCGAGCACGAGGTCGGGGGTGAGGGTTTCAAACGGGTGGGCCATGCTGACTCCTGCGCGCAGCAGGCTGCCGCGTCCGGCCCAGCATGGTAGCGCAGATGGCAGGCAGTGAGGGGGTTGGTGTCTGGGCAGGCCTCTTCGCGAGCAGGCTCGCTCCCACAGGATCTTCAGTGTGCCCACTATCTCATGCACACAGACGATCCAATGTGGGAGCGAGCCTGCTCGCGAAGGCGGTGTATCAGGCGCCGACGATTCCACCGTCCTCACGGGTAATCGCCATCACCGACGACCGCGGCTTGCCATTCGGCAAATGCTCAGGGAACGTCGAACCACCGTTCTCCCCCGGATGCTGAATCCCGACAAACAAAGTCTTCTGATCCGGCGAGAAGCTGATCCCCGTCACCTCACAACCAATCGGCCCGACCATGAACCGGCGAATCTCGCCGGTCTTGGGGTCGGCGCAAAGCATCTGGTTGTTGCCCATCCCGGCAAAGTCCCCGGCGTTGCTGGAGTCGCCGTCGGTGAGAATCCACAAGCGCCCAGCCTTGTCGAAGCCCAAGCCATCCGGGCTGTTGAACATGTTCTGCGGGGTGATGTTCTTCGAGCCACCCTTCGGCGTTCCGGCATGTACGCCCGGATTGCCGGCGACCACAAACAGGTCCCAGGCAAACGTCTTCGACGCGTGATCGTCACGGTCGGTGCGCCAGCGCAGAATCTGTCCGTAGACGTTCTTCTCACGCGGGTTCGGCCCACCGACTGGTTGGCCGTCTTCGCCGCGCTTGGCGTTGTTGGTCAGGGTGCAATAGACCTGGCCGTCCTTCGGACTGACGACGATCCATTCCGGACGGTCCATGCGTGTTGCGCCAACGACGCTGGCGGCAAGGCGTGCGTGGATCAGCACTTCGGCCTGGTCGGCGAAACCACTGCTGGCATCGATGCCGTTCTTGCCGTGAGTCAGTTCGATCCACTGGCCTTGGCCTTTCGGGTGATCGGGGTTGCTGTCGCCGGCATCGAACTTGGCCACGTACAGGGTACCGTGGTCGAGGATGTCGCGGTTAGCCTTGGCGTTGCGGTGGTTGATGCGGTCGCGGCTGACGAATTTGTAGATGAATTCGCCACGCTCGTCGTCGCCCATGTACACCACGGCGCGGCCGTCGTCGGTCTCGGCCAGGGCGGCGTTTTCATGTTTGAAGCGGCCCAGCGCCGTGCGTTTCACCGGGGTCGATTGCGGATCGAACGGATCGATCTCGACCACCCAGCCGTGTCGGTTGACTTCGTTGGGGTTTTTCGCCATGTCGAAGCGCGGGTCGTACGGGTGCCAGTTGATCTCGCGGCTGGCGACCGAGACGCCGTAGCGCTTTTGCGCCGGGTCGAACTGCTGCTGGGCGTTGCTGCTGCCGAAGCAGTCGGTGAAGTTTTCTTCGCAGGTCAGATAGGTGCCCCACGGGGTTTTACCGTTGGCGCAGTTCTGGAAGGTACCGAGGACTTTTTTACCGTGCTTGTCGGCAGCGGTTTTCATCAGATCGTGACCGGCCGCCGGGCCGCTGATGCGCAGCGGCGAGTTGCCGTGAATACGGCGGTTGTAGCGCGAACCCTGAACGAACTGCCACTGACCGTTCTTGCGCTGCACTTCGATTACCGACACGCCTTCGCAGGCCAGCGCCTTGCGCACGTCTTCGGCCGATTGCGGCATGCCGCCGTGCGGGTAGAGGTAGCGGTAGTTGGTGTATTCGTTGTTGATCGCCATCAGCGCGCGATTGCGGTCGTCGGGGAAGGCGAACAGGCTCATGCCGTCGTTGTTGTCGCCGAACTGCACTTCCTGTGCGGCGGCGGTGCCATTGCCGCTCGGGTCGAAGGCCGGGCCGTTCTTCTGCAGCGGCTGACCCCAACTGATCAGCACTGACGACTTGTAGCCTTTGGGCAGCGTGATGACGTCGGTGGTCGCGGCGGGAATGCTCTCGAAACCGAGCAAACGGCTGTTGCCGGCACTCACGCCGGTGGCCAGCGCGCTGCGGCTCAACAGGCTGCCGCCGAGGAACATCGCTGCACCGCACAACGCACCTGCGCCGATGAAACCGCGACGACTGAGACCGACCATTTTTTCCAGGTCAGTGGATTGGTTTTCTTCTAATAGGCTCACATCAGGCTCCCTGCTTGGTTTTGGCAGCTACCTTAATGAGCGTCGATGACGCTTTCGTTGCAGCGCCTGACTACAGCGGCGTGCCGATCAGCACATTGGACGGGGAAAACTGCACCTGCACCGGTTGTTCGACCGTCAGCCCGCGAGTGCGCAAATCGAGCGGTTCAGCCAGGGCGCAGAGAGTGTGGCCGTTGGGCAGGCTAATACGCACTTCGCTTGGGCCATCCTCGGCGTCGAGAATCGCTTCGATGGTGCCCTTCAGAAGATTGTGACCAGACGTTGCAGATTGCTCTGTGCCGAGCAATTCCAGCCAGCCAGCCTTGATCAGTGCCACCACTTCGGTACCGCTTTGCAGCTCCAGATGCACGGTGCTGTCGTGGGTAATCTGCGCGTCGAGGCACAACCCTTCGGCCAGTTCGAGGCGGATCAGGTCATTGCGGCCCTGCGCTTCGATCGCCACGACCTTGCCGTGCAACTGATTGCGTGCACTGGTTCTGAGCATCAGGCGACCGAGCAGGTCCAGGTCGCTGGCGTCTTCTGCTGCTTCCAGCACCTGCGCTTGCAAGGCCTGGAGTTTTTGGTACAGGCGCAACACGCGTTCGCCTTCGCTGGACAGTTTCGCACCGCCACCGCCCTTGCCACCCACGGCGCGTTCGACCAGCGGTTTTTGCGCCAGGTTGTTCAGCTCATCGATGGCGTCCCACGCCGCTTTGTAGCTCAGGCCTGCGCTTTTTGCGGCGCGGGTGATCGAGCCCTGTTCGGCGATATGTTGCAGCAGGGCGATACGCTGCGGACGGCGGACGATGTGCTGGGACAACAGGGAAGGCATGGACATGGGGGATGCTTTTTTGTGGCGGTGGGCGTGGAAGTTGGGCGCTAGCGACGCGAGAGTCAAGCCCGACACAGAACCCTGTGGGAGCGAGCTTGCTCGCGAAAGCGGAGTGTCAGTCAACATTGATTTTGAATGTTCTGGCCCCTTCGCGAGCAAGCTCACTCCCACAGGGGGTATGTGTTGGCTTCAGCTTCCGGGCTTTGGCGTGCGGGCCAGGCAATAGATATCGACCCGCGCAGCGCCAGCGTCGATCAATAGACGCGCAAGCGCCTGCGCAGTGGCGCCAGTGGTCAACACATCATCAACCAGCGCCAGATGCCGGCCTTTCACCTGCGCGTCCGGCATGAGGTCGAAGGCTTTATGCAGATTGCGTTTACGCGACTTGGCGTCGAGCTCCTGTTGGGCATCAGTGTCTTTGATACGACGCAGAACAGTTTCCTCAATTGGCAGATCAAGCGACTTGTTCAACCACCGCGCCAGCATCGCAGCCTGATTGAATCCGCGTTGACGCAGGCGCTTACTCGCCAGCGGCACTGGCAACAATGCATCCGGCCTTGGCAAACCCTCATCGAAGCGATGTTGCAGGTATTGCCCGAGAACGTCGGCGAGCAGGTGGCCAAACGGCCATTTTGCGTTGTGTTTAAAGCGCGTAATCAAACTGTCTACGGGGAAGCCATACTGCCACGGCACCACCACCTGTTCGAACGCCGGCGGCTCTAGCAGGCACTCGCCGCAGGTCAGGCCCGCGGCGAGGAGTGGCAAGGCGCAGGTCTGGCAGTGGTCGCCGAGCCAGGGCAGATCGGTTTCGCAGGCCACGCAGATTGGCATTTCTGCTTCTGCCGGCTCATCGCAAAGCAGGCAGGGTTGTATATTATTTAAACAGATGTAAACCTGTCCTTTGTGTCGTGGTTGACAGCGCATGACTCTTCCTTAAATATGCCGAACATCCGTGTCGCGCCTGTGGGTATTCCATTCCCGCAGCCGCCAGCCAAGCATAACCAAGGAACTACCCATGAGCGCGAGCACCACCGCCACCCTGCGTCACGACTGGTCTCTGGCCGAAGTCAGAGCACTCTTCGTACAGCCTTTCAACGACTTGCTGTTCCAGGCGCAAACGGTGCACCGCGCACATTTCAACGCCAACCGCGTGCAGGTCTCGACCCTGCTGTCGATCAAGACCGGCGCCTGCCCGGAAGACTGCAAGTACTGCCCGCAGTCCGGTCACTACAACACCGGCCTTGAAAAAGAAAAACTGATGGAAGTGCAGAAGGTCCTCGAAGAGGCTGCCCGCGCCAAGGCCATCGGTTCGACACGGTTCTGCATGGGTGCGGCGTGGAAGCACCCGTCGGCCAAAGACATGCCGTACGTGCTGAAAATGGTCGAAGGCGTGAAAGCCATGGGCCTGGAAACCTGCATGACCCTTGGGCGTCTCGATCAGGATCAGACCGAAGCGCTGGCCAAGGCCGGTCTCGATTACTACAACCACAACCTCGACACGTCGCCCGAGTTCTACGGCAGCATCATCACTACCCGTACTTACAGCGAGCGCCTGCAGACGCTGGCCTACGTGCGTGAGTCCGGGATGAAAATCTGCTCCGGCGGCATCCTCGGCATGGGCGAGTCGCTGGACGACCGCGCCAATCTGCTGATCCAGTTGGCCAACCTGCCGGAGCATCCGGAATCGGTGCCGATCAACATGCTGGTGAAAGTCGCCGGTACGCCACTGGAAAACGCCGAAGACGTCGATCCGTTCGACTTCATCCGCATGCTCGCCGTGGCCCGCATCCTCATGCCGCAATCCCATGTGCGCCTGTCCGCCGGCCGCGAAGCGATGAACGAGCAGATGCAGGCCCTCGCCTTCTTCGCCGGTGCCAACTCGATTTTCTACGGCGACAAACTGCTGACCACCGCCAACCCGCAGGCGGACAAGGACATGCAATTGTTTGCGCGTCTGGGTATTCAGCCGGAAGCCCGTGAAGAGCATTCTGATGAGGTTCACCAGGCTGCGATCGAGCAGGCATTGGTAGAGCAGAAGAGCAGCGAGCAGTTCTATAACGCCGCGGTTTAAAGCTGCGCGGATTCCTCTGAAGGAATGCAAAACCCCTGTGGGAGCGAGCCTGCTCGCGAAAGCGGTGCCTCAGTCGACATTGATGTTGGATCTGAAGGCCTATTCGCGAGCAGGCTCGCTCCCACAAGGGATCTGTGTCACTTGAAAGTCGAGGCCTGCATGTCTTTCGATCTCGCCGCACGCCTTGCTGCCCGTCGTGCCGAAAACCTCTATCGCCAGCGCCCATTGCTCGAGTCCCCGCAGGGGCCGCAAGTGGTAGTCGACGGCAAACCGTTGCTCGCCTTCTGTAACAACGATTACCTCGGCCTGGCCAATCATCCACAGGTCATCGAAGCCTGGCGCGCCGGTGCTGAACGCTGGGGCGTCGGTGGTGGCGCCTCGCATCTGGTGATCGGCCACAGCGGCCCGCACCACGCTCTGGAAGAAGCACTGGCTGACCTCACTGGCCGCCCGCGTGCGTTGCTGTTCACCACCGGCTACATGGCCAATCTCGGTGCGGTCACGGCGCTGGTCGGGCAGGGCGATACGGTGCTGGAAGATCGCCTCAATCACGCTTCGTTATTGGATGCGGGTCTGTTGTCTGGCGCGCGTTTCAATCGTTATTTGCACAACGATGCGGTGAGCCTGGCCAAACGGCTGGAGAAAGCCACCGGCAATACGTTGGTGGTCACCGACGGTGTGTTCAGCATGGACGGCGACCTCGCGGATCTGCCGGCGCTGGCCCGTGAAGCCAAGGCCAAAGGTGCGTGGTTGATGGTCGATGACGCTCACGGTTTCGGGCCGCTGGGTGCGAACGGCGGCGGCATCGTCGAGCATTTCGGTTTGACTCAGGAGGATGTGCCGGTACTGGTCGGCACCCTCGGCAAAGCGTTCGGCACGGCGGGGGCATTTGTCGCTGGCAGCGAAGAGTTGATCGAAAGTCTGATCCAGTTCGCCCGCCCGTATATCTACACCACCAGCCAGCCACCGGCACTGGCCTGCGCGACGCTGAAAAGTCTGGAGCTGCTGCGCACTGAACACTGGCGTCGTGAACATCTGCAGACGTTGATCCGCCAGTTCCGCCGGGGCGCCGAGCAGATCGGCCTGGAGCTGATGGACAGCTTCACGCCGATCCAGCCGATCATGATTGGCGATGCCGGGCGCGCGGTGCGGTTGTCGCAGATGTTGCGCGCGCGAGGGCTGATGGTCACCGCGATCCGCCCGCCGACCGTGCCCGCGGGCAGCGCTCGGCTGCGCGTGACCCTGACCTCTGCTCACAGCGAGGCGCAGGTGCAGCTATTGTTAGAGGGACTGGCCGATTGCTTTGCCCAACTGTCGTCGGAGCCAAGCCATGCGTGATCGCCTGATTCTGTTGCCCGGCTGGGGCCTCGGCGTGTCGCCGATGGAGCCTCTGGCCGCCGCTTTGCAAGGGCTCGACGAACATCTGAAAGTGGAAATCGAGCCGCTGCCGGAGATGGATTCCAGCGACCTGCAAGACTGGCTCGATGAACTCAATGAAAGCATTCCTCAAGACGTCTGGCTCGGTGGCTGGTCGCTGGGCGGCATGCTCGCGTCCGAATTGGCTGCGCGCCGTGGCGAGCGTTGCTGCGGTTTGCTGACA
This sequence comes from Pseudomonas viridiflava, assembly GCF_900580865.1. Classification (GTDB taxonomy): domain Bacteria; phylum Pseudomonadota; class Gammaproteobacteria; order Pseudomonadales; family Pseudomonadaceae; genus Aquipseudomonas. The sequence goes on along the minus strand of NZ_UTBZ01000136.1, from coordinate 87,807 downwards.
CTGGCGAGCAATCCTTCTTTCGTTGCCCATGAGCAGTGGCCGAACGCGATGCCCGGCGAGACTTTCGATGCGTTTCTCGCCGGTTGCCACGCCGATCCTCGTATGACCCTCAAACGTTTTTCGCTGCTCTGTGCTCAAGGTGCGCAGGACCCGCGCGGGTTGTCGCGGTTGATGTTGGGCGGCGCGCCGAACACCGCGCCGGCGGCGCTGATGGCGGGCCTGGAATTGCTCGCTCAACTGGACACCCGTGAAGCACTGCAAGCATTTCGCGGTCCGCAATTTCATCTGTTCGCCGGGCAGGACGGTCTGGTTCCGGCGGAAGCGGCGGGGGCGTTATTCGCCCTGTTGCCGGATATAGAAATAGGTCTGATCGAACAGGCCTGTCATGCGTTTCTTCTGGAAGACCCCCACGGACTGGCGGGTGCTATCCAGGCTTTTCTACACGAGTGCGGTGATGACTGATTTGTCTCTTGTGCTGCCCGGCGGCTTGCCTGACAAGCGTCAGGTCGCAGCCTCTTTTTCTCGCGCGGCGGCCAGTTACGACAGCGTCGCCGAGTTGCAACGTGATGTTGGTACACAGTTGATTCAGCGCTTGCCGCAGGAATTTGTCCCGGCGCTTTGGCTGGATCTGGGCTGTGGCACGGGTTATTTCACCCGAGCGCTGGCCTCGCGTTTTGTTGAGGGTCACGGTCTGGCGCTGGATATCGCCGAAGGCATGCTTGAGCATGCGCGGCCATTGGGTGGTGCCGAGCATTTCATTGCTGGCGACGCCGAGCGGCTGCCGCTGCAGGACTCGACTTGCGACCTGATCTTCTCCAGTCTCGCGGTGCAGTGGTGCGCGGATTTCGAGGCGGTGCTCAGCGAAGCCTTTCGCGTGCTGAAGCCGGGCGGGGTTTTTGCGTTTGCTAGTCTTTGCGTCGGGACGTTGATTGAATTGCGTGACAGCTGGCGGCAGGTTGATGGGCTGGTGCACGTCAACCGCTTCCGCGAGTTCACCCGTTATGAGCAATTGTGTGCGGCCAGTGGCTTGCGCACCTTGAGTCTGGAGAATCAGCCTCATGTCTTGCACTACCCGGATGTGCGCAGTCTGACCCATGAATTGAAAGCCTTGGGGGCGCACAATCTGAATCCGGGGCGCCCGGGCGGTTTGACTGGGCGGGCGCGGATTCTAGGGCTGGTCGACGCTTACGAGCAGTTCCGTGAGGCGTCGGGATTACCGGCGACTTATCAGGTGGTCTACGCCGTGTTGGAGAAACCCGTATGAGCGCAGCCTATTTCATCACCGGCACGGACACTGATGTCGGCAAGACCACGGTCGCCGCCGGACTGCTGCACGCGGCGCGGTCGGCGGGCTTGAGTACGGCGGCGGGAAAACCGGTGGCGTCAGGGTGCGAGGTGACGCCCAAGGGATTGCGCAACTCCGATGCATTGGCGCTATTGGCCGAATGTTCGCTGCCGCTGACTTATCAACAGGTCAATCCGGTGGCGTTCGAGCCGGCGATTGCTCCGCATCTGGCGGCGCGTGAAGCGGGTGTGGCCTTGACCGTGCAATCGCTGCTGGCGCCGATGCGTGAGATTCTGGCGATGAATGCCGATTTCACTCTGATCGAAGGCGCGGGAGGCTGGCGGGTGCCATTGGCCGATCAGGATAACCTGTCGGATCTGGCGATTGCGCTGAAGTTGCCGGTGATTCTGGTAGTGGGCGTGCGGCTGGGTTGCATCAGTCACGCCTTGCTGACGGCGGAGGCGATTGCTCGCGATGGGCTGCAATTGGCAGGTTGGGTGGCGAATATCATCGATCCGAAGACCTCGCGGCTGGAGGAAAACCTCGCCACGCTGGCCGAGCGGATTCCGGCGCCGTGTCTGGGGCGCGTGCCGAAACTCAAGGCTTTAAGCGCAGAGGCGGTGGCCGATCATTTGCAACTGGATCTGCTCGACTAAGCTTTTCTCTATGGGCAGGCACTGTGCCATTAGTGTTTTTGACGGGTGTTTTTCTGGCACCTCTGGTTCAATGGCAGCCATTGATCCTTCCCAAGGATGAGAACCGTTATGGAAATCTCAGGTAACACAGCCTTTTATGCAGGTCTGAGTTCGATTCAGAGCGGGCAGAACCGCGTCGATCAGGCTGCCAGCCAGATTGCCAACAATACAATCGAGCGTTCGGTGACCAGCCAGTCGTCTGAAGTGCAGATTGATCGTCTGCGCGGTGTCGATCGGGCCCAGCAATCGGATCTGGCCAGCAATATGGTCGAGATGTCCCAAGGCAAAATCCAGGCAGAGCTGGGCGTGAAGGTCGTCAAGGCATCGGATGAAGTACTCGGTACGATCATCGATACGTTCGCCTGATTTGTTCCAGTCTGCATGCTGAACGCCGCGCCTTGTCGCGGCGTTTTTCGTTGTAAGTCCTTCTCCCTCAGCTAATCTTTTTTCAGCGCCCGTGGCTCGTTCGAGCTCATGGCGGTTTGCTGTGTCCGGCGTTTGAAAATTCTGATGACGAACGGCAAAAGATCGACGCTTGACAAGATTTCGGCGTAAACGTATGTTTCAAACAACTGTTTGACCGTCACAACAAATCAACACGGTCGTTCATTCCCGGTTACATCAGCAGAGGTTTATCGCTATGCCTGACTACAAGGCCCCCTTGCGTGATATTCGCTTCGTTCGTGACGAACTGCTCGGCTACGAAGCGCACTATCAGAGCCTTCCGGCTTGCGCAGACGCAACTCCGGACATGGTTGACGCCATTCTCGAAGAAGGCGCCAAGTTTTGTGAGCAGGTACTGGCACCGCTGAACCGCGTGGGCGACCTCGAAGGTTGCACCTGGAGCGAGTCCGGCGTGAAAACCCCGACTGGCTTCAAAGAGGCTTACAAGCAATTCGTCGAAGGCGGCTGGCCAAGCCTGGCGCACGACGTTGAGCACGGCGGCCAAGGCCTGCCGGAGTCGCTGGGTCTGGCAGTGAGTGAAATGGTTGGCGAAGCCAACTGGTCGTGGGGCATGTACCCAGGCCTGTCGCACGGCGCGATGAACACCATCTCCGAGCACGGCACCCCAGAGCAGCAAGAAGCCTATCTGACCAAACTGGTCTCCGGCGAATGGACCGGCACCATGTGCCTGACCGAGCCGCACTGCGGCACCGACCTGGGCATGTTGCGCACCAAGGCCGAACCTCAGGCTGATGGTTCTTACAAAGTCTCCGGCACCAAGATCTTCATCTCGGCCGGCGAACACGACATGGCCGACAACATCGTCCACATCGTACTGGCCCGCCTGCCGGACGCACCGGCTGGCACCAAAGGCATCTCGCTGTTCATCGTTCCAAAGTTCATGCCGAATGCCGATGGCACTGTCGGTGAGCGCAACGCAGTGAGCTGCGGTTCGCTGGAACACAAGATGGGCATCCACGGCAACGCCACTTGCGTGATGAACTTCGACGGCGCTACCGGTTTCCTGATCGGCCCGGCGAACAAAGGCCTGAACTGCATGTTCACCTTTATGAACACCGCACGCCTGGGCACCGCACTGCAAGGCCTGGCCCACGCCGAAATCGGTTTTCAGGGCGGTTTGAAATACGCTCGCGATCGTCTGCAAATGCGCTCCCTGACTGGCCCGAAAGCGCCGGACAAAGCCGCTGACCCGATCATTGTGCACCCTGACGTACGCCGCATGCTGTTGACCATGAAGGCGTTCGCCGAAGGCAACCGTGCGATGGTGTACTTCACTGCCAAACAGGTCGACATCGTCAAATACGGCGTCGATGAAGAAGAGAAAAAGAAAGCCGACGCACTGCTGGCCTTCATGACTCCAATCGCCAAAGCGTTCATGACCGAAGTCGGCTTCGAATCAGCTAACCACGGCGTACAGATCTACGGCGGCCACGGCTTCATCGCCGAGTGGGGCATGGAGCAGAACGTTCGCGACAGCCGCATTTCGATGCTGTACGAAGGCACCACCGGCATCCAGGCACTCGACCTGCTGGGCCGTAAAGTGCTGATGACGCAAGGCGAGGCCCTGAAAGGCTTCACCAAGATCGTCCACAAGTTCTGCCAGAACAACGAAGGCAACGAAGCCGTTGCAGAATTCGTCGCACCGCTGGCGGCAATCAACAAAGAGTGGGGCGAGCTGACCATGAAGGTCGGTATGGCCGCCATGAAAGATCGCGAAGAAGTCGGCGCGGCCTCCGTGGACTACCTGATGTACTCCGGTTATGCCTGCCTGGCTTACTTCTGGGCCGACATGGCGCGTCTGGCAGCTGAAAAGCTGGCAGAAGGCACCGGCGACGCGGCGTTCTACACCGCCAAGCTGCAAACCGCGCGCTTCTACTTCCAGCGCATCCTGCCGCGTACCCGTACCCACGTGGCCACCATGCTGTCGGGCGCCAACAACCTGATGGACATGAAAGAAGAAGACTTCGCACTGGGCTACTAAGCCTTAGCGCGGTCCTCTGAAAAAAACCGCTGCTCTTTCGGGAGCAGCGGTTTTTTTTGCGCAAGAATGGTATCTGAAAGATGGGCTGCGGCTGCCGTTTTACGGGGATCGTTGAGGGGATCCGCAGGTCTGGCCATTACTGATGATGGCCATGACTGCGGATTTGGCAAAAAACTTGGCAAATCGCTCAGATAGTCAGGTTTTCTGCCGTTAAAGAGACTGCGTGTGATCTGGATCACATTGTGTGTGCTTAACTGCACGCATTGCAGGCACAATGCCATCTCTTTGCCATGACGGGTCGGAGCTTTACCCTTGCCGCGTTCTTCCGCTGTACGTTTCAGCCATTTCCTACCTTCACTGCTGTTGTTACTCGCGGGGTTGGCGGCTGCGTACGTCAAAGACCTCAGCGTGTTCTTCACTTCGCTGTTCAACGTGTTGCCGACGTTGGTGCTGCTATTGGGTGGCGCTTACTGCGCGGTTTACCGGCGTCAGCGCGAACTTTTTCTGATGCTCACGGTGTACATCGCCTACTTTTTGCTCGACACCCAGACCGACTATTACCGCGACAACGGCAAAGTCCGCGAAGACGCTGCCGTGGTCTTCCACCTCGTCTGTTTGCTGCTGCCGTTGCTGTTTGGCCTGTTCGCGGCGTGGCAGGAGCGTACGCATCTGTTTCAGGACATGGTTGCGCGCTTCGCCGTGTTACTGGCCTTTGGCAGCGTGGCATTGGGCCTTGAGCAGAGCTATCCCCAGGCGCTGCTGATATGGCTGTCGGAAATCCGCTGGCCGGCGCTGCATGGCGCATGGATGAGTCTGATCCAGCTTTCCTATCCGGTATTTATCTCGGCGTTCCTGCTCTTGGCCTGGCAGTACTGGCGCAACCCGCGCCCGCTGCACGCGGCGCAGCTGGTCGGCCTGCTCGGCGTGTTCTGGATGCTGCCGAAAACCTTCATCCTGCCGTTTACCTTGAACATCATGTGCAGTCAGGTGATGTTGATGATTGCCGCCGCCGTTGCGCACGAGGCTTATCAAATGGCCTTCCGCGACGAACTGACCGGTCTGCCGGGACGTCGCGCGCTCAACGAACGCATGCAGCGTTTGGGCCGCAATTATGTGCTGGCGATGAGCGACGTCGATCACTTCAAGAAATTCAACGACACCCACGGTCACGATGTCGGTGACCAGGTACTGCGTCTGGTCGCCAGCAAGCTGTCGAAAATCAGCGGTGGCGGTAGGGCGTATCGCTACGGTGGTGAGGAATTTGCTCTGGTGTTCGCAGGCAAAACCCTTGAGGAATGCATGCCGCATCTTGAAGTGATTCGAGAGTCGATTGCGTCTTACAACATTCAACTGCGCAATCAGGAAAACCGTCCGCAGGATGATCAGCAAGGTCGTCAGCGCCGCGCCGGTTCCGGTGCTTCCAGCGTTTCGGTCACGGTGAGCATCGGCGTCGCCGAACGAGTGGAGCAGCGCAATCCGGAACAAGTGCTGAAGTCCGCCGACGAGGCGCTCTATGCCGCTAAAGGCGCGGGGCGTAACTGCGTGGTTGCGTTCGGCCAGAACCGCCGCGGCGCGGTACGCATGGACACGGCCGCAGGTTGAGTGATGACGGCGCATTCAGCGTCTGCACAATGATTGTGGGGCGTGGTGGCCGGCAGTAGGTTGGAGAAATCTGCTGACGGAGAAGCCACCATGCCTGAGTACAAAGCCCCGCTGCGCGACATGCGCTTTCTGATCGACCACGTCTTCGACTTTCACAGCAACTACGCCGCCCTCGGCGCCCACGACGCCAGCCCGGACATGATCAACGCGATCCTCGAAGAGGGCGCGAAGTTCTGCGAGAACATTCTGGCGCCGCTCAATCGCAGCGGTGACGAAGAGGGCTGCCATTTCGACAACGGTGTGGTGACAACGCCTACAGGCTTCAAGCAAGCCTTCGCACAATATGTCGAAGGTGGCTGGCATGGTCTGGCGGCGGATCCGACTTATGGCGGGCAGGGCTTGCCAAGTTCGCTGGGGCTGGTGATCAGCGAGATGGTCGGCTCCAGCAATACCTCCTGGGGCATGTACCCGGGCTTGACCCACGGCGCGATGTCGGCGATCCACGCCCACGGCAGCGCTGAGCAAAAAAACACCTACCTGAGCAAACTCACCGCCGGTCAGTGGACCGGCACCATGTGCCTGACCGAAGCCCATTGCGGCACCGACCTGGGCATCATCAAGACCCGCGCCGTGCCTCAGGCTGACGGCAGTTATGCGGTCACCGGCAGCAAGATTTTCATCTCCGCCGGCGAGCACGACATGAGCGATAACATCATCCATCTGGTGTTGGCCAAGTTGCCGGATGCGCCGGCCGGGACCAAAGGGATTTCGCTGTTTATCGTGCCGAAGTTCTTGCCGGGCGCAGCAGGCGAAGCGGGTGAGCGCAACGGCGTGTCCTGCGGTTCGATCGAGCACAAGATGGGCATAAAGGCGTCGGCCACTTGTGTGCTGAACTTTGACGGCGCCAAGGGTTACCTGATCGGCGAGGCGAACAAGGGCCTCAACTGCATGTTCACCATGATGAACCACGCGCGCCTCGGCACCGGCATGCAGGGTTTGTGTCTGGGCGAAGCAAGCTTCCAGGGCGCGATCAAATACGCCAACGACCGTTTGCAGATGCGTTCACTGACGGGCGCCAAAGCCCCGGACAAAGCCGCCGATCCGATCATCGTTCACCCGGATGTGCGGCGCATGTTGCTGACCATGAAGGCCTTCAACGAGGGCAATCGTGCGCTGACGTATTTCACCGCGCAGTTGCTTGATGTCGCGCATCTGAGCAGCGATGCCGAGGCGCGTCAGGAGGCCGAAGACCTGCTGGCGTTCCTCACGCCGATCTGCAAAGCATTCATGACCGACACCGGCCTGGAAGTGACCAACCACGGCATGCAGGTATTCGGTGGCCACGGTTTCATTCGCGAATGGGGCATGGAGCAGTTGGTTCGCGATTGCCGGATTGCACCGATCTACGAAGGCACCAACGGCATTCAGGCGCTGGACCTGCTCGGGCGCAAGGTGCTGGGCAGTCAGGGCAAGTTGCTGCGCGGTTTCACCAAAATCGTCCACAAATTCTGTGCAGCCAACGCCGGGCTTCCACAACTGGGCAGTTTCGTTGCGCAACTCAATGAGTTGAACCAGCAGTGGGGCGACCTGACCATGAAGGTCGGGATGGCGGCGATGAAGAACCCGGATGAGGTGGGCGCGGCGTCGGTGGATTACCTGATGTACAGCGGTTACATCATTCTCGGTTATCTGTGGTTGCGTATGGCATTGGTGGCGCAGGCGCAACTGGACGCGGGCGAGGGGGAGGCGGATTACCTGCGGGGCAAGTTGGCGACGTGCGAGTTTTACTTCAAGCGTTTGTTGCCGCGTACGGCTGCGCATCGGGCAGCGATCGAGGCGGGGAGTGATTGTTTGATGAAGCTGCCTGCTGAACTGTTTGCGCTTTAGGTAAAAGCAAAAGATCGCAGCCTGCGGCAGCTCCTACAGGGAATCGGGCGTTGTCGGGGCTGCGATTTTTTATGGTGACTAAAAATAACAAATCAGTCACCGGTTGACCCTATGTGTCGCAAAAGTTGTTGAGGTACACTCAGGCTCAACGAAAACATCATTCCACGAATCACCTGTTTAGATCTTGCGAGGTTTGCCATGGCTGACTACAAAGCGCCGCTGCGCGATATGCGCTTCGTCCTCAATGAAGTGTTCGAAGTCGCCAAACTCTGGGCCGAACTGCCGGCGCTGGCTGAGACTGTCGACGCCGAAACCGTTGAAGCCATTCTCGAAGAGGCCGGCAAGGTCACCAGCAAAAGCATCGCGCCGCTGAGCCGCGCCGCTGACGAAGAAGGCTGTCACTGGGCCGACGGCGCCGTCACCACTCCGGCAGGTTTCCCACAGGCTTATCAGACTTATGCCGAAGGCGGCTGGGTCGGCGTCGGTGGTGATCCGGCTTACGGCGGCATGGGCATGCCCAAGGCCGTGTCGGCGCAGGTCGAAGAAATGGTCAACTCCGCCAGCCTGTCCTTCGGTCTGTACCCGATGCTGACCGCTGGCGCCTGCCTGTCGATCAACGCCCACGCCAGCGAAGAGCTGAAAGCCGCGTATCTGCCGAACATGTACGCCGGCGTCTGGGCCGGTTCGATGTGCCTGACCGAGCCGCATGCCGGCACCGATCTGGGGATCATCCGCACCAAGGCCGAGCCTCAGGCCGACGGGTCGTACAAAGTCAGCGGCACCAAGATCTTCATCACCGGTGGCGAACACGACCTCACCGAAAACATCATTCATCTGGTGCTGGCGAAACTGCCGGACGCCCCCGCGGGGCCAAAAGGCATTTCGCTGTTCCTCGTGCCGAAGTTCATGGTCAATGCCGACGGCAGCCTGGGCGCGCGTAACCCGGCGAACTGTGGTTCGATCGAACACAAGATGGGCATCCAGGCGTCCGCGACCTGCGTGATGAACTTCGACGAAGCCGTCGGTTATCTGGTCGGCGAGCCGAACAAAGGCCTGGCCGCGATGTTCACCATGATGAACTACGAGCGTTTAGGCGTCGGCATTCAAGGCCTGGCCACCGGCGAGCGTTCGTATCAGAACGCCGTTGAATACGCCCGCGACCGTCTGCAAAGCCGTTCGCCGACCGGCGCGCAGAACAAGGACAAAGTCGCTGATCCGATCATCGTCCACCCGGACGTGCGGCGCATGCTGCTGACCATGAAAGCCTCGAATGAAGGTGGCCGTGCGTTCTCCACTTACGTGGCGATGCAACTCGACACCGCCAAGTTCAGCGAAGATGCCACCACCCGCAAACGTGCGGAAGATCTGGTCGCGTTGCTGACCCCGGTGGCGAAGGCATTCCTCACCGATCTTGGTCTGGAAACCACCGTGCACGGCCAGCAGATTTTCGGCGGCCACGGCTACATCCGCGAGTGGGGTCAGGAGCAACTGGTGCGTGATGTGCGCATCACCCAGATCTACGAAGGCACCAACGGCATTCAGGCACTGGACCTGGTCGGTCGCAAGATCGTCGGCAGCGGCGGCGCGTTCTATAAGCTGTTCGCTGACGAGATCCGCCATTTCACCGCGACGGCCAGCGCCGATCTGGGTGAATTCACCAAGCCGCTGAACGATGCCGTCAATACCCTCGATGAGCTGACGTCCTGGCTGCTGGATCGGGCGAAAACCAACCCGAACGAAATCGGCGCGGCTTCGGTCGAATATCTGCAAGCGTTTGGTTACGTTTCCTACGCCTACATGTGGGCGTTGATGGCTAAGGCTTCACTGGGCAAAGAAGCGCAAGACGATTTCTATGCCAGCAAACTGGGCACCGCGCGCTTCTACTTCGCCCGTCTGCTGCCGCGTATTCACTCGTTGAGCGCGTCGGTGAAGGCCGGCAGCGAGTCGCTGTTCCTGCTGGATGCCGCGCAATTCTGATGCGATAACGTCATGTAAGCATTCTCTTACATGACGTGCTGCTGTTCTCCCATATGCGTAGATTGGATCCACGGCTAATCTACATTTCATGGACGTCGCGCAGGAAGCGCAAAGCAACAACACGGACACGTAGGATTCTGCCAGGGTGGCGGAGTGAAATGGATGTCAGGGAAACAGTCTGCAAAGCCCCGCTTCGGCGGGGTTTTCTTTTGCCTGCAGAAAAGTGCTCAGGCCAACGGATCCAGCGCTGGTTTCACCTCACGCTCCATTACTTCCTCCAGCAAAGTCCGCAGTAGCGCCAAAGACGCTTGCTGGCGTTGCACATCGCGACACACCAGACCCACCTTCAGCGGTACCCGTGGTTCGCTCAGCGGTTTCCACAGCAAATCCTGATCGTCGTACTCCTTTTGCGAACGCCCGGGCAGCACCGTCGCCAGTTTGGTGTGCGGCAAACTGTCGAGAATTCCCACCATGTTGTTCAACTCGGCTTGCACCTGCGGACGTCGTCCGAGGGCGGTCAGTTGCGCCTGCCAGATCTGGCGAATCTGAAACTCTTCACCCAGCAGCAACATCGGCAGTTCGGCGGCCTGACGCATCGAGACTTTCTTGAATTCACGCAGTGGATGATCCGCCGGGATCACCAGCGTCAGTTCATCTTCGTACAACATCACCCCATGCAGGCCCGGTTGGCGCGGCGGCAGGTAACTGATGCCAATGTCCAACGACCCATTGAGCAAGCGCCGCTCGATCTCCAGCCCCGTCAATTCATAAATCTGCACCACCAAGTGCGGCTGCGCCTTGCGCACCCGCTCAAGCATTTGCGGCACCAGACTGGTGTGCACCGTTTGCAGAACGCCGATTGCCAGCGTGCGCAAGGCTTGGCCCTTGAAGTTGCCCAACGCCTCGCGCGCCCGTTGCAGTCCGTCGAGCAGCGGCACTGCGTGGTTGTACAACGTGTGCGCGGCCAGGGTTGGCAGCAAGCGCTTGCTGCTGCGCTCGAACAGGGTGACGTCGAGGTTCTGTTCGAGCTGGCGGATCTGCTGTGACAACGCCGGTTGCGAGATCGACAGGCGTTCCGCCGCCCGGCCAACATGGCCTTCTTCGTAGACCGCGACGAAATAACGCAGTTGTTTGAAATCCATAAGTAATGCTTATCGAAAATGCTGGTAAATCGAAATGGCCCGCAGGCCTCAGTAAGCCTAGTCTAACCGCATTCACAAGGCTTACAGGGCCAGAAAGCGCGATGAATAGCGTTCGCTTCGACAGTGTTTGCATAGGCAGTTCAAAACACCTCAAACGAGGTTTTTTTCAATGAATCTGTTCAGTTTGCGGCGCCCGACGCCGAGTCTTGATGACCTCGCTTTCGAGGGCCATTCCTCTGATAACAACGAAGATCTCAGCGTCGAGCGGCTGATGCCCAGCATCGAGCGGCCGCAACAGGTTTTCGTCCGAGGTCAGGGTTCGTGGCTGTGGGACAGCAACGACCGTGCGTACCTCGACTTTTCCCAGGCCGGCGGTGCCAACAGCCTTGGCCACAGCCCTTCGGCATTGGTCAAAGCCATCAGCAGTCAGGCGCAGGCGCTGATCAATCCCGGTTTCAATCTGCATAATCGCGGCATGCTCAGCCTCGCCGAACGCCTCTGCGCCGCGACTTCCAGCGATCAGGCGTACATGCTCAACAGCGGCAGTGAAGCGTGTGAAGCCGCGATCAAACTCGCGCGCAAGTGGGGGCAGCTGCATCGTGGCGGCGCCTCGCGGATCATCGTCGCGAAGCAGGGGTGCCATGGCCGCAGTCTGGCGACGATTTCCGCCTCGGACAGCTGCAACCTGCACAACCGTTTTGCGCCACTGCTGCCGGGTTTTGATCTGGTGCCGTTCAACGACTTGCCGGCCCTGCACGCCGCGGTCGATGCGCAAACCGTCGCGATCATGCTGGAGCCGATTCAAAGCGATGCTGGCGTTATTCCGGCCACCGAACATTACCTCAAGGGTGTCGAACGACTCTGTCGTGAACTGGGCATTCTCTTGATCCTCGACGAAGTGCAAACCGGCATTGGTCGCTGCGGCACTTTGCTCGCCGAGCAATCCTACTGTGTGCGCGCCGATATCGTCGTGCTCGGCAAAGGGCTTGGCGGCGGTGTGCCATTGGCGGCGCTGCTGGCGCGGGGCAAGGCATGCTGTTTCGAGCCGGGCGAACTCGGTGGTACACATCACGGCAACGCGCTGATGACAGCCGCCGGTTTGGTGGTGCTCGACAGCGTGCACGACCGCAGCTTTCTCCAGCAGGTCAACGACAACGGCCAGCACCTGCGCGAAGGCCTGGCTAGATTGGCGCACCGCTATGACCACGGCGAATTGCGCGGCCAAGGCCTGTTCTATGGTCTGACCCTGTCGGACGATTCCGCCGAAGCCGTGGTCCACGCCGCTCTGCACGAAGGCCTGCTGCTCAACGCCCCGCAAGCCAACTGTTTGCGCTTCACCCCGGCCCTTACCGTCAGCAAAACCAACATCGACGAAATGCTCCTGCGCCTGGGCCGCGCGTTCTCGCGAGTACGCACCGCGCAACTGCAATGCCGCAAAGGGATTGCCGTCTGAGCTGAAGTTTCCTACCCGATTTCCAGAACCGTCTCGCGGTATAACGCACGCCCCACGCCTGATTCTTTTGGCGTGGGGCGTTTTTTTTGTGGCCGGGTTTTGCAGGTGGCAATTAATGCTTGAGCGATGGAGCCGCTCATGTTTTTTAAGCTCAGCCGTTGCTACGACAAATCGAGAACCTGTCGACCAAGGAAATTGAGGAGCCAGCTCATGGGTGAAAAATTCAAAAGTGAAATTTCTCAATCGATACACGAGTCAGCCTTTGCACTGCTTGATGTCGGTGCTATCAGCAAGGCTTTGATGCGGGAGTTTGATGAGTCGTGTCTCGTTGCAATTTCTGAGGCGGCTCGGCGTCAATCTGATGCAGACGCGGAAAATGCTAGTGAACCCTGACGAACGGCGCAGGTCGATTAGCTTGTATGGCTCAAGTGAGCCAACCCCCATACAGGAGCTGCCCCATGGATTTCATTCGCATCATCATCGCTATTCTGTTGCCACCACTGGGCGTGTTTCTGCAGGTCGGGTTTGGCGGGGCGTTCTGGTTGAACATCCTGTTGACGTTGTGCGGGTATATTCCGGGGATCGTGCATGCGGTGTACATCATCGCCAAGCGCTGAGTACTGCGGCGCCAAGTAGATAGCTTTCGCGAGCAGGCTCGCTCCCACAGGGGATTTGTGAACAACAGAGATCCAATGTGGGAGCGAGCCTGCTCGCTATTGGGACAACTCGGTTTTGATCGGGGCGCGATGATCAGTCCTGGAGCCCAATTACCCGCCGGTAAAACTTCCACTCCTGCTCCAGCGCATGCGCCTGATTGGCCGCGCGGCGGAAGCCGTGGCGTTCGTCGGGGTAGTAGTGGGCTTCGACCGCGATGCCGTTCTGCTCCAGTGCCGTGACCATGTCGCGGGTTTGTTGCGGGACAACCACCGCGTCAAGCTCACCCTGAAAGAAGATCACCGGCACGCGGATATTGTCCGCATGCAACAACGGCGTGCGGGCGGCGTAGCGTTCGGCGTCTTGCTCGGGATCACCGATCAGCCAGTCCAGATAATCACCTTCGAACTTATGCGTCGCCCGAGCCAGCGCCACCGGGTCGCTGACACCGTAAAGGCTGGCGCCAGCGCGGAAAATCTGCTTGAACGCCAGCGCACACAACGTGGTGTAGCCGCCCGCGCTGCCACCCCGAATGAATGCGCGTTCACCGTCGATCAAGCCTTGTCCGGCAAGATACGCGACAACTGCGCAAGCATCCTCGACATCTACCTCGCCCCAGCTCAGATGCAACGCCTGACGATATTCCCGGCCATAACCACTGCTGCCGCGATAGTTGAGATCGGCGACGGCGAAGCCACGTTGCGTCCAGTATTGAATGCGCGGGTCGAGCATCGGGTAGCAGGCCGACGTCGGGCCGCCATGGATGAACACCACCAACGGCGGTTTCGTCTCACCGCTCATGGCTGGATAAAAGAAACCATGCGCCTCGCCTGAACCGCTTGGGTAGCGCAGGGGTTGCGGACGGCTGATGCGTTCGGCGGGCAAGGGCGCCACGCCGCCGGCCAGCACGTTCACTTCACGCGTTTTTCGTTCAATGGCGATCACCGCCGAAGGACTGATCGGCGAGGCGGCGATGCAGTAGATAAATTGCGCGTCCAAAGCCAAATGCCGGAAGCGACTGTAGTCGCCAGTGAAGTCTTCATTGCCAAATGTCAGGCGGCCAAAACCAGCTTCACTCCAACTGGCTAAAACCGAATCTTCAACAGGCAACCAAGTGCAGCCACCCAACTGCCAAGGCGCTGGAGCGTGATCGGCCGGCGCGGCGGGCAACGGCTCAAAAGCATCAGAACTTTCAGCCCACGGTTGCCAGAATCCACCACGATCAGTCAGGCAATACAGCCGACCCTCAACATCAAAACGCGGTTGTTGAATGGACTCTTCAATCTCGGCGCCAGCAACGCAGCGCGGCGGACCAAAGGCGCCGTCAGCCAAGCGCTCAACCACCATCAACCGAGTCGAGGTCCATGGCTGATGCGGGCGACTCCACTCGATCCACGCCAAACGCTGGCCATCCGGGCTGAGTGTTGGCGCAGCATAAAAATCCACACCTTCAGTCAGCAAGTGTCGACTGCCGTCAGCCAGATCAATCGCTACCAGTCGATGCTGATCGTGCTGTTCTTCTACCGCCAGCACTTGGCCGAAAGCGAAATGCAGATCGCCGTAACGACAATCACCCGAGGTCAGCGCCTCAGGCGCTCCATCCAGCGTCTGCCGATACAACTGCTGATCCGCCTCAGCAACGAATACCACCCCATCCGGCGTCAGACAAAACGCGCCACCGCCATATTCGTACACCCGACTGCGCACGCTGAAACCGTTCGGTGTCAGACATTTCGCCACACCATCGCGCCAATGCCAGAGCCGGCAAGCGGCATCTTCCGGGCGGTATTCATTCCAGAACAGCCCATTGGCGCCGAGTTGCAGTTCGGCGAAATCCATGCCGGCAGCGACGGCTTGCGAGGCGCTGAAAGGCTCAGCCCTTGGCGATGAGGCGCGAGTTTCGTTCATTGCGGAAGGCCAATTGTTCGATGGTTTGAGTGGCGGTCTCGGCTTCTTCGCGGGCATTGAGAATCACGCCGTGATGTTCGGATTTGCTGCACACAGGGTCAGCATTGCTCGCGTCGCCGGTGAGCATGAACGCCTGGCAGCGGCAGCCGCCGAAGTCTTTTTCTTTCTCGTCGCACGAGCGGCACGGCTCGGGCATCCAGTCGTAACCGCGGAAGCGGTTGAAGCCGAACGAGTCGTACCAGATGTGTTGCATGCTGTGATCGCGCACATTGGGAAATTGCACCGGCAGCTGCCGGGCACCGTGGCAGGGCAGGGCGGTGCCGTCCGGGGTGACCGTCAGAAAGATGCTGCCCCAGCCGTTCATGCAGGCTTTCGGGCGTTCTTCGTAGTAATCCGGGGTGACGAAAATCAGCTTGCACGGATGCCCTTCGGCTTCCAGCTTGGCGCGGTATTCGTTGGTAATGCGTTCGGCGCGCACCAGTTGCTCTTTGGTCGGCAACAGGCCGACACGATTGAGCTGCGCCCAACCGTAGAACTGGCAGGTGGCGAGTTCAACGAAGTCGGCTTCCAGCGCAATGCACAGCTCGATGATGCGGTCGATCTTGTCGATGTTGTGCCGATGGGTGACGAAGTTCAGCACCATCGGATAGCCGTGGGCCTTCACCGCCCGAGCCATTTCCAGCTTCTGCGCGAAAGCCTTTTTCGAGCCGGCCAGCAGGTTGTTCACTTGCTCATCGCTGGCCTGGAAACTGATCTGGATGTGATCGAGCCCGGCCTTCTTGAAGTCGCTGATTTTCTGCTCGGTCAGGCCGATGCCGGAGGTGATCAGGTTGGTGTAGAAACCCAACTGCCGTGCTTCATGAATCAGCTCGGCCAGATCCTGACGCACCAGCGGCTCGCCACCGGAAAAGCCCAGTTGCGCCGCGCCCATTTCCCGCGCTTCGCGGAAAACTTTGACCCACTGCTCGGTGCTCAGCTCTTTGCCCTGCTCGGCGAAATCCAGTGGATTGGAGCAGTACGGGCATTGCAGCGGGCAGCGGTAGGTCAGCTCGGCGAGCAGCCACAGCGGCAGGCCGATTTCAGGCTTGGGTGGCAGATCAGGCAAGTTCGATCCAGTGCTGCGCACGGGCAACCTCCATGAATTGCTCGATGTCGTCACCGAGCTCAGGCACGCCGGGGAACTGCTCATCGAGTTTGGCAATAATCGCCACAACGTCGCGTTCGCCGTCGATCAAACCGCCGATCAGCGCGGCGCTGTCGTTGAGTTTGATCATGCCTTCGGGGTAGAGCAGCACATGGCCTTTCTGCGCCGGTTCGTACTGGAAGCGGTAGCCGGGACGCCAGGTCGGGACTTTGCTGCGGTCGAAACTCATAAGGTGATTCCTTTATGCCAGACGCGTTGTTCGGTGACGCTGTGATACGGCGGACGGTTCAGTTCGTAGGCCATGCTCATGGCATCGAGCATGCTCCAAAGAATGTCCAGTTTGAACTGGAGAATTTCCAGCATGCGCTCCTGGCCTTCGCGCGTCTTGTAGTGCTCGAGCGTGATCGCCAGACCGTGCTCGACATCGCGCCGTGCCTGACCGAGACGGGTGCGGAAATATTCGTAACCGGCCGGGTCGATCCACGGGTAATGCTGCGGCCAACTGTCGAGGCGCGACTGGTGGATCTGCGGCGCGAACAGTTCGGTCAACGAGCTGCTGGCGGCTTCCTGCCAACTGGCGCGACGGGCGAAGTTGACGTAGGCATCGACGGCGAAACGTACGCCGGGCAGCACCAGTTCCTGGGAGCGCAGTTGATCCGGATCGAGACCGACCGCTTGACCGAGGCGCAACCATGCTTCGATGCCGCCGTCCTCGCCGGGGGCGCCGTCGTGGTCGAGCAGGCGTTGAATCCACTCGCGGCGGATTTCCCGATCGGGGCAGTTGGCGAGGATCGCCGCGTCCTTCAGGGGAATGTTCACCTGATAGTAGAAGCGGTTGGCGACCCAGCCCTGAATCTGCTCGCGGGTGGCGCGGCCTTCATACATCGCCACGTGATAGGGGTGGTAGATGTGGTAGAAGGCGCCTTTGGCGCGCAGCGCCGCTTCGAATTCGGTGGGGGACATTGGCGTGTCAGTCATGTTTGTTCTCCGGGGAACAACCCTAGAAATCTTTTCTGTTTGCACTGGCCTCTTCGCGAGCAGGCTCGCTCCCACAGGTTGATCGCATTCCAATGTGGGAGCGAGCCTGCTCGCGAAGGGCCGCGCATCGGTATCTACGGCTTACAACACAATACTCATGCCATCGAACGCCACTTCAACATTACGCCGCGCCAGTTCGGCACGCTCCGGCGAATCTTCATCGAGAATCGGATTGGTATTGTTGATGTGGATAAGTACCTTGCGCTGCTTCGGCAACTGCTCCAGCACTTCGAGCATGCCGCCTGGCCCGTTCTGCGCCAGATGGCCCATCTCGCGACCGGTGCGAGTGCCAACGCCACGGCGCTGCATTTCATCGTCATCCCACATCGTGCCGTCGACCAGCAGGCAATCGCTGCCAGCCATTATCTCCAGCAACGGCGCGTCGACCTTGCCCAAACCCGGCGCGTAGAACAATTTGCCGCCGGTGTTCAGGTCTTCAACGATCAAACCGATGTTGTCGCCCGGGTGCGGATCGAAGCGGTGCGGCGAGTACGGCGGCGCGGCGCTGCGCAATGGCAACGGAGTGAAACGCAGGTTCGGGCACGCGGCCACGGTGAAACTCTGGTCGAGTTCGATGCGGTGCCAGTCCAGCCCGCCATTCCAGTGGGTGAGCATCTTGAACAGCGGGAAACCGGTGCTGAGGTCTTCGTGAACCATGTCCGTGCACCAGACCTGATGCGGGCAGCCTTCGCGCAGGCTGAGCAGGCCGGTGGTGTGGTCGATCTGGCTGTCCATCAGGATGATTGCGCTGATGCCGGTGTCGCGCAGCGCACGGCCCGGTTGCATCGGGGCGAAGCTTTGCAGCTGCGCGCGGATGTCTGGCGAGGCGTTGCACAGCACCCAGTTCACGCCGTCATCGGAAATCGCGATGGACGATTGGGTGCGGGCCTTGGCATTCAGGCTGCCGTCGCGAAAACCTGCGCAGTTGACGCAGTTGCAGTTCCACTGCGGAAAACCGCCGCCAGCGGCCGAACCCAGAATCTGGACGAACATGAACACTCCATCATTTCAACGCGGAAAATAAAACGCCCCGGCGAGCCGAGGCGTTGCACTGCAATTCTACGTAAGCAGAACTCAGCGGCTGGCGAAGTACATGGTGACTTCGAAGCCGATACGCAGGTCGGTGTAAGCAGGTTTTGTCCAGGACATGGTGTGTCTCCTCAGGGTGGGTGGGATAGCGCTGTCCATAGTTATAGTCCACGGCAGCGCAGAGATGTTCCAAATAGTTAGGCGGCTATGTTACTCAAAATTTCACCGGGTTTGCCCGTGAATCTTTGAGAAAGCTCCTTGCAGCCTCGGTAATGATCAATTTGCCGCTTGCCATGGGGTTTCGGGGGCTGGATCGCTGGCAAGGCAGAGCCAGCCGCCTTCGGCGTTGATCAAGCGTAACGCAGCGCTGAGCAGTGTCTGGCGATCCAGTTGGCCGATGGCAGCGATCAGTTGCTCAGGATAATCCGACGAGTGGCCCGCAAGCTTGGCCTGCCAGAGCAGTTCGGCGGCGTCTTTGCTGGATAGATTGGCCTCATCGAATTGATCCGCAAGGTTCTGTCGTTGTTGCCGGAGGCTTGCCTCATCGAGCTGTTCGATCAGGGCTGGAATACCGTTGAGAAACTGTTGAATGTGCTCGAGCAACTGCGCAGGTTTGGCACTTGGCGATTGCACACCGAACAGGAGAGTGGTCTGGCCCAGCATCTGGCGCAGCGCACTGAATACTGCGTAGCCCAATTGCAGCTCGACTCGCAAACGCTGATAGAACGGTGTCTGGCAAAGCTGCGCGAGCAGGCGCCATGCGGCTTCGTCTGCGATGTCGCGGTTGGCGGTCGGGCAGCAAAGCAGCAAGGCGTGTTCGCTGGATGCGGTATCGATGTGGCTCCAGTGTTTTTGCGCTGCGTTCGTCGCAGGCGCTGGCAACTGTTTGTCCGGGGTACCGGGAATACGGCTCAAGGCCAGGCCCATGGCCGCTTGCGTCTGTTGGTTCAGACCGAGTGCGAGGCCGTCCCAGCGCGAAGTTGTCCACAGGTGTCTGGCGTTGTCGCCGGTTTTGGCAGATCGCAGAACATGTTCCGGCAACGCTTTGAGCAGTTGGCGAATGGGGATCAGCGGGGTTTCTGGCTCGCTACTTGGGGAGTCCGCGTCAACTTGCGTCAGATTTTCCAGCGCATGCTCAAGGATGCCGGGCATGGATTCCTGAAGTCCGGTGAGCTTCAGGAGCCATTGCGTACCGCTGGCGTTGAAAGACGACTCCACCCCGGCTTCGCGCGCGTCCTGCTGCGTTTGCCGAAGACTGCGTTGCAATCTTGATTGCAGCTCAGCGGTGGCTGCCGCTTCCATGTACCAACGCAGATAGATCGCGCCTTCATCGCCGCTGTCCGCCAATGCCTGGCTGAACTGCATCGGCGAGCGTTCCCGACGGCCACGGGAGCGATCCTGCGCGAACGTGCGCAAACCCCGGTGGGCGCTGGTCTGGCCGCGAATCAGTCCGGCATTGGCCAGAGGTTCGCTGGCGCGCAGGAATGGATTGGCAGCGGGCAGGTGCCAGTGCTCGCTGAAGTTATCCACAGTGCCAATGTCGACGAGGATCTGCCTGAGGGCTGCAACGCCGGAATCGGTCAGGCGGTTTTCCAACGGCTCGCTGTCGAGCCGCGCCAGTTGCAGCGCGCCACTGACTTGCTGTTGACGTTGAAGCAGGGCGGCGTATTCCTCGCGCAGTGGTGCCCAGTCCTGGCGAGCAAAGAAGCTCAACCAATCGAGCAGATGTTCGCGAATGGCTTTCAGCGACTCGCATGGCGCAGTGAATTGCAGATGCAGTAATGCTTGCCCGGCGAAGTGATAAATCGGCGTGGCTGTTAATCCGTCTGCCAGTTTTTGCTGCTGCAAATGCGCGAGCAATCCGCCGGGCTTGGCGCTGTTAAACCAATGGCAAAGAAACGCTAACGCCTCGCTGGACGATTCAGGCAGAGCCTCAAACGCAAACAACAGATTGCTGCGTCGCTCATCGACCTGTTGATAACTTTTCACCGCTAACGGCAGGGGCATAGCCTGCGCAACTTTATCCCCAGTCGGTAAAATCGCTGCGAACTTCTGGGCCAGTGCTTTCAACTCATCAAGACTCTGTGGTCCGACCAGACTCAGCGTCATCTGCCCAGTTTGATAAAACTGCTGGTGGAAGTCTTTCAAGGCTTGTTGAAACGCAGCTTGCTCGACTTGCAGGCTGTCCCGATTCCCGGCGTGAAAGCCGCGCAACGAATGCTCTGCCGGTAATCCTTCGTACAAGGCAAACTGCTGCTGCGCTGCAGGATCTTGCGACCAGGCGACAAATTCCGCCTGCAACACCTCACGTTCCCGCAGCTGATCGTCCAGGTTCATACGCGGGTTGGCGAGCATGTCTGACAGACGCTCCAGCCCAGCGCTGAATGCTTGTGCCGGCAATTCAAAGAAAAAGTCAGTGGTGCGTTCGCGAGTGCTGGCATTCACCTGACCACCGTGACTTTGCACGTAAGCCATCAACCCTTGATTCGCCGGGAAACGCTCGGTGCCGAGAAACAGCAAATGTTCCAGAAAATGCGCCAGCCCCGGCCACGCCGACGGCACGTCATGGCTACCGGCAGCCACGCGCAATGCAGCGGCACTGCGCTTCAGACCGGGCGCATGACGCAGGGTCACGCGCAAGCCGTTGGCCAGGGTTTCAGTGTGAGGGCGGGGGTGAGTCGGCGCAGGCATGGGCACTTCCAGAACAGTGAAGTGCCAATGCTAGCGGATTAGCGCTGGTTCAGCGCGCCGTAAAGCTCCGGACGGCGGTCGCTGAGGTAGCGATTGGCCGCGCGGGAGCCGAGCATCGACTGCCGATCCAGTTCACCGACGATCAGCGCTTCGTCGAGACCGGCCTGAGCGATGCGGCTGCCATCCGGTGCGGCGATGCTGCTTTGCCCGCAATAGTGGATCTCGCCTTCGTTGCCGCAATAGTTGGCGTAGGCCACGTAGCACTGGTTTTCGAAAGCGCGGGAACGCACGGTGACGTCAGCGACGAAATCGAACGGAATCATGTTCGCCGTTGGCACCAGAATCAGCTCGGCGCCGGCGAGTGCCAGGCGGCGGGTGTTTTCCGGAAACTCGAGGTCGTAACAGATCAGGAAACCGAGCTTCCAGCCGTTGAGTTCGACGATCGGGAAATCATCATCGCCGGGGCTGAACATCGAGCGATCCAGATCACCGAACAGATGCGTCTTGCGGTAATTGCACAGGCGCTCACCGTTTGAATCGATCAACTGCACCGCGTTGTAAATCTGCCCGTCGGCGGTGCGCTCCGGATAGCCATAAACAATCGCCAGACCGGCAGCCTTGGCGATCCGACCGATCTGCTGCGCCCATTCTCCGTTATAAACCTCGGCCAAAGTGCTGACCGCCTCGGCGCCGATGTTGTAGCCGGTCATGAACATCTCCGGCAGCACCAGCAGATCAGCACCCTTGGCCTCCATCGCCAGTTGATGCAAGCGTTGCAGGTTGGCGGCGGGTTCCAGTGGCAGCGGTGGACATTGGTAAAGGGCTACACGCATCAGGAATTCCTCTTACTCGGGCAGGGCGATAGGGCCGATGTCTTTGAACACATCACCCGGGCCAGGGTTCGCTTTATGTGTCGAACCACCGAAATGCTTCATGATCCCCCACACTGCGTTGAGCGAGGTTTGCACCGCGCCTTCGACCCATGCCGGTGTCCACGAAACGTCGTCGCCGGCGATGAAGATCCCGCGCTGCTCGGCTGGCATTTCGTCCTGCATGAAGTGCGCGTACATGCGCTGGTTGTAGCGGTAGTGGCCGGGCAGGGCGCCCTTGAACGCACCGAGGAAGTACGGGTCGGCTTCCCAGGAAACGGTGATCGGGTCGCCGATGATCCGCGCGGCGATGTCGACTTTCGGATAGATTTTTTTCAGCGCGTTCAACGCTAGCTCAACGCGTTTTTCCACAGGGTGCGGGAGCATTTTCAACGCGTCGCTCATCCACGAGTACGACAGGCAGATCACGCCTGGCTTGTCGTCGCCGTTGTCGAACAGGTAAGTGCCACGGGTCAGGCGATCGGTGAGGGTCATGCTCATCAGGTCGCGACCGGTTTCAGGATCCTTGTCCTTCCAGAATGGCCGGTCGACCATGACGAAGGTTTTCGACGACTGCATGTAGCGGGTGCGATCCAGCGCCATCCACATCTTCTGCGAAAACAGGGTTTCGTCGCATTCGATCTGGGTGGTCAGCAGCCAGCTCTGGCAAGTGGTGAGCACGGCGGCATATTCACGGGTGTCGCCATTGTTGTCGGTGACAGCGAAGCGGCCATCCGCCGCGTGGGCAATTTTCTTCACGCTGGAGCGCGGCGCACCACGGTGCAGGGATTTCAGGCTGGTGCCTTCGGGCCAGTGCACGCAGCGCTCCGGCACATGCCGCCAGATGCCTTGCGGCACCTGCTCGACGCCGCCGACCACCAGGTGCTGGTGATCGTCGCAATTGGTCATCACCACACGAAAGATTTCCAGCATCGAGTTGGGAAAGTCTGAATCCCAGCCGCCGGTGCCGAAACCGACCTGACCGAACACTTCACGGTGATGGAACGACAGTTTGGCGAAGGCTTCGGAGGTGGCGACGAAGTCGTAGAAGGTGCGGTCGTCCCACAACGGCACAAGTGTGTTCCACAGCTCTTTCAGACGGGGTACATCGCGATCGCGAATAGCCTGCTGGATATCGGCGAACTGCGAGCCGGCCTCCAGCGCATCCGCCCAGGCGTCAGCCACTTCCTGAAACAGTGCAGGAAGATCCGCCAGTTTCTGTGCGTAATGGGTTTTGCCTTCCAGGTCGATCACGGTGCTGCCGGAGGCCGGCGTCAGCGGGTTCGGGAAGGGTTTGGTCTCGAGGCCGAGCTTGTCGACATAGTGATAGAACGCGGTGGAGGACACCGGGAAGCGCATGCCGCCCAGTTCAGCGACGATGCCGTCAGTGCCGTTGAAGGCCTGCGAACGCAGACGACCACCGAGTTTCGATGCTTCGTAAACCACAGGCTTCAGGCCGAGCTTCATCAGCTCGTAAGCCGCCACCAAGCCGGCGATGCCCGCGCCGACAATCGCCACTTCAGCGCCGTGATTGTGCTCAGGAATGCTGCCGAGACCGGCCGGGTGTTCGATCCAGTCGTCAAAGGCGAACGGAAAGTCCGGGCCGAAAATGGTGACTGGTTTCTTACCGTCTGCAGGATGGCGATTGTTCTTGTTCATGGCTGACCTTGCTGGCGACCCGACGCGGGATGCGCGTCTGAGTATAGGAAAAGATGCCAGCCATTCTAGGGAGCGTAGAACACGTTAATAAGACGCAAAGTGTCGTCGTTTTGCCAGATTAGCGATCAATATGACGAGAAAAGACTACACACCGACCAAAAAGTGGGAGCGAGCCTGCTCGCGAAGAGGCCCTGAAATCCACCCGAGAAGCCCGATCAAAATCTTAAACCGGCTGCCCCCGATCAATCTTGCTGCTCAAAATGATTGAAGTCGTGGTCTTCTCCACCCCGTCTACGCTGCCAATCTGATCGAGCAACTGATCCAGCTGCTCCGGCGAATCCGTACGCAACCACGCCACATAATCAAACTCGCCACTCACTGCACACAGTTGCTGGACCTGCGCCATCGCACTCAACCGGCGCACCACCTCTTTGCCTGAGCGCGGCTGCACCTTGATCCCGACGTAGGCCTGCAAGCCGCCATCAACCACGCGTTGCCCAAGGCGCACGCCATAACCGGTGATCACTTTGGCCTTCTCCAGACGTGCCAAGCGCGATGTCACGGTGGTGCGCGCAATGCCCAATTGCCGGGCGAGCATGGCCACGCTCTCACGGGCATTGATCTGCAGGGCGGCGATCAACTGACGGTCGATTTCATCGAGCACGGGCGGGCGGATGTCGGGCAAGGGCAACTCCATTGGTGCGGATCAGTGGTTTGTGCATGTTACAGACTCAATCGTGGGGACGCTGCGCAAGGTCGTGCTCATGTCCGGCATTCAGTGGCATTTTGTGAGCGACGACTTTTCTGCGGCGGGCAGGCGATCTCATGAGCGGAAAAGCACACGCAAAAAACCGCCCGTCACGGGCGGTTCAGCATGTGCAGCGTACGTCGGTTTTTTCTACGCGCTGATAGCTACAAGCGCTCTGCCAGCGCATTCGTAGAGTCCAGAGGCGGTTCGTCGTGCAGCAACTTGAGGCGCCAGTCTGAAATCGAACTGTCGTCAACATCCAGGCGTTTAAGCCACTGATCGGCTGACCATCCGACCAACCTCAACTCCCCCGCATGACTGTTGCCATGCAGCGACTCGACAGACTCGTAGCGAACAGGTTTGAGCAGATGGTTTATCAGTACATATGGCGCTGGTCTCAGATCCTCGCCATCGCCGGTTATGTACGGGTGAGCGCCCGACTGGATGATCACACCTTCGTCGTAGGTATAAAACGCGAAATGGCTAGCGGGTAGCTGTGCTCGCAAAGCTTCCAGGCCGCCGGCCGACTCAAGGCGTTCATTATCTAAAAGTGTGAGCCAACTGACCGTTTTAATCTTGGCTTGCTTGAAGGTTTTACGACCCGACAGCAAGAATGCGGAGCCCACATCCAGACCCGGCATACGCGCGGCCATGAAAGCCTCAGTGGGCTGATTGTCATCCTGATTGCCGATCGACAGATTGAACGCATGGCCTGCGTAGCCTTGTTGTGGGTTCAGTCGTCGTGCGAATCCATGGAACAGCTTCAAGAAGCTCAGCGGATTTTGTTCCTGGAACAACAGCGGTACCGAAAACTCCAGTACACCGATATTGTTCCCCATGTTGGCTTGCCAGGCACGAGGTCCCAGAATGCTGAAAAGCCATGCGCTCGCATCTTTGGACTGTTTGCCGCTGGTGTAATGGAAGCTCAGGAAGTCGTTCTCTCCCATAGGTTCCATCATTTTGCGCAGCGTACGCGCCTGAGCGTAGGGCGTTACACGTTCTCCCTGAGGTGGGCTGTCACGTACGACCCACGTCAAATGTTCCGCGGCCAATGCCTGGAACTCGTCGAAGCATTTGCACAGCGCCTCGCGAACCAAGGGAGTATGGGCATCCTTGATGTACAACGTTGCGCGTAAACAGAGAACAGCGCCGATATAATCCCCGGGCCCGCCTTTCATCAGCAGACTGCCCGGTACTTCCAGTACATGGGGCTGCTTGATCAACTCTGCAGCCATGTCGAATGGTTGTTCCATTGTGTGCTCCATCAACTTAATACGCAGGCAGCATGGGTCGAGGGCTGCGTCCGCGGCTCACCACATGCAAGATGGCGCTGGCGATCGCGGCTGCCCATCCCAGTTGCTCGACCGGGATTTTGGATGTCTGTTTTTTTTGACTGCAGTCACAGTCTTCAGGGCTCATTATCACGACCTTCTTTCCACTGCCTGCGATCCTTTCATAAGCTTGAGCTTGCTCGGGATCTTCCGGGTCCGGGGGGAACTTCATCTCCACCAGCACTTTGATATTGTCTTGGGTGGGTGCTCCCCTCGGGTTATTCAGGACGAGCACATCGGATCGTCGAATCATGCCGCTGTTTTTCACGAACGGTGGATGCTCAGGATCTGCATCCCAATACTTCTCGATCCAGCCCGGAATCCAGCCATGCGGGTTAGTGCCTGTCTGACTATCCAGAATCGGCACCGGAGGTTCTTTGGTCATGTCGTAACTGATTTCCGGTTTGTACGGACTCCTTCCTTGCAGGAGTTCGTCCAACTCGCCCAAACGTTGCGCTACGCAGGACTGCTTGAGGCTCTTGCCGTCCTTGCTGATGTTCGGCGTAGCGCTGCAGTGACACATCGCCGAGCAAAGTACTTCCCGATCCTGCGGGTCGAGTTTGGGCTCCAGGACGCTGACAGGGTTCATCTGACCCTCTGGTTTCATGCCACCTTGGGATACCGACGGTTCAGTCATTGCTTTCACCCTGCACGAGGTCGATATGAAGGGTTTGCGGCGATTTGTCCTTGATCCAACGGGTCATGCCCTCGGCATCCGTGGTGTCGAAGAAGCTGGTGCCGGAGGAGGACCAGACCTTGACCTTGCGGCCAGCCATGGGCTTGCCGGTTTCCTGGTTGATCAATTGAAAGCGCCCGGAGAATGGCGCGGGTAGCGACTGGATCGGGATGAAGGGTGCGGGAGTATGCGTGTTGCCGATGATGATCGTACTCGCGCCTTGAATGACCGGTGCACCGTGGTCGGTTAAGCTGCCAAGCACAGCGGCGGGTTGGCCGTTGATCAAAACGGTGGAGCAGACCCCTGAAGCAATGTGGCCTCCGCAAGCGGTGGCGTCGTTCAGTCGTGCGGCCTGCAGGCCTTCGAACATCACGTCCGGGGAACCCGCAACGATCGGGTTGGTTGCATGCCCAGGCAAAGGGCAGGCGGTCGGATCTGTAACGCGTGCAGCAGGTTTACCACTCATTTTGCGAATCCTTGCAAAAGGGCGATTGCGGCGCAAAGCTCGGCAGGCCTCAAGTCCGGGTGCCGCTGGTGAGCCAGTCTCAGGTGCCGCGAAGCAACTACCGGTGCTGCGCGTTGGTTAAAGGCCGCCGTCATGTAAGCGGAAACCTTCGCCTTTTAGCGAATACCCTGGTCGATGGCCTTAGTGGATGGTGTTCGAAAGATGACTCACCCAGGCAGGGATGAGGTGTCTGTCGCAGCAGCAGTGTCCAAGAGTGGACAGATTATGGACGGAACAAGCTATTCCGCGATTTGAGGATCCGCATTTTTTTCGCTTCAGATACGCAAAAGCCGCGCAATGCGCGGCTTTCAGGTTTGGTGGGCCCACACGGACTTGAACCGTGGACCAAAGGATTATGAGTCCTCTGCTCTAACCAACTGAGCTATAGGCCCTCAGTAGGTCGCGGATTATAGCGACGGTTTCTCGGCTGTGCTATCCGAATAATCCGATACGGTTACACGAAGAAACGTCGCGGCGAATTCTTCTGGCGGCAGCGGCAGGCTGACGATGTAGCCCTGGATCTGTTCGCAGCCTTCGGCAGCGAGGAATTGTTGTTGTGCCTGGGTTTCCACGCCCTCGGCGATGACGGTGAATTGCATGCTCCGGCCCAGCGCGATAATGGCCCGCACAATGGCCGCGTCGTGGGGGTCATCGGGTAATCCACGGACGAACGACTGGTCGATTTTGAGGATATCCAGCGGCAGGCGTTTGAGGTAACTGAGCGAAGAGTATCCGGTACCGAAGTCGTCGATCGCCAGTTGCACGCCGAGGTGTTTGAGTTGATGCAGCACGGCCAGCGCCTCTTCAGCCTGACTCATGATGAAATTCTCGGTAATTTCCAGTTGCAGTAAATCCGGCTGCAGCCGGTTGTCGTTGAGCAGTTGTTCGATGCGTCCGAGCAGATTCGGCTGGCGCAGTTGCGCGCCGGCGAGGTTCACCGACAGCGGGCCGAGGCTGTCGTAAATCTGATTCCATTCGAACATTTGCCGGCACGCGGTCTCGAGCACCCAATCACCGATCTGCAGGATCATGCCGTTTTCTTCGGCCAGCGGAATGAAATGCTCTGGAGGCACGTCGCCGAAGGTCGGGTGACGCCAGCGGATCAGGGCTTCGGCACCGACCAGGCGATGATCGTCGAGGCTGATTTTCGGTTGGTAGTAGAGGCGCAGTTCATCACGTTCAATGGCCCGGCGCAGTTCGTGCTCCAGCGCTATACGCTCGCTGGCCTGGGCGGTGAGGTCGCGGGTGTAGCTCTCGACACGGTTGCGGCCCTTGGCCTTAGAGCGGTACATCGCTGCGTCGGCGTTTTTCACCAGCGTGGCGACATCGCAGCCGTCCCTCGGATAGAGGCTGGTGCCGATGCTGGCGCTGATGAAGAACTCATGCTCGCCGGCCTGGAACGGCGCACCGAAACAATTGAGCAGTTTGGTGGCAATGTTGTCGGCGTCGCTGGCCTGTTGCAGGCCGGGCAGCAGGATGATGAATTCGTCACCGCCCAGACGCGCCACGGTATCGATGTCGCGCAGTTGCTCTTTCAGGCGCACGGCGATGCCTTTGAGTAGCAGGTCGCCGACCGGATGGCCGAGGCTGTCGTTGATGTGTTTGAAGCGGTCGAGATCGAGAAACAGCACGGCGCCCTGACCGCCGTTTTCCTGCTGACTGTTCAGCGCCATCAGCAAGCGGTTTTCGAACAGCGTGCGGTTCGGCAGGCCGGTGAGCGGGTCGTGGTGCGCCTGATAGTCGAGTTTGGCTTGTGCATGCTTGAGACTGGAGATGTCGGCAAACACCGCGACAAAGTGGGTGATGAACTTGTCGCGGTTGCGTACGGCACTGATGGTCAGCCAGCTCGGGTACAACTCGCCGTTCTTGCGCCGGTTGGAGATCTCGCCCTGCCAGTGACCTTCGTCGGTCAACTGGTGCCACATTGCCGCGTAGAACGCGCTGTCGTGCAGGCCGGAGGCAAGCAGGCGCGGTGTATGCCCGAGCGCTTCACTTTCGCTGTAGCCGGTGATCTCGGTGAAGGCGCGGTTGACTGCGCTGATGTGCTGTTGGGTGTCGGTAATCAGCACGCCTTCGGCAGTGCTTTCGAAAACGGTGGCGGCCTGTTGCAGTTTTTCCTGCATCAGATGACGTTCGGTGATGTCGCGGGCGATGGTCAGCATGCAGTCTTCTTCACCGATCGGCAGCGGACGACTGGAGACTTCGCAGAGGCGAATCTGCCCGTCACTGCGGCGGATATGGCAGGTGAAGTCACGGACGAAGCCGTCGCGATGCAACAGATCGAGCATCTGTTTACGCTCGTTGAGGTTGACCCAGATCCCCAGATCCAGCGCCGAACGATCCACCGACATGGCGCTGTTGAAGCCGGTAATTCGGCTGAAGCCTTCGTTGACTTCCAGCAGCAGGCCATCGCTCTGGCGCGACAATAACAAACCGTCCGGCGAGGCATGGAAGGCCTTGGCGAACTTCTCTTCGGAGGTTTGCAGTTGCTGCTGGGTTTCCTTGAGCTGGGTGATGTCACGTACAACGACCACCAGGGCTGGCGTGGTGTCCAGATCGAAGGGTTCGGCGGAGATCAGACCGGTGAACAACTGGCCATTGTTGCGGCGAAAGGGCATCTCCAGATTGCGAATGCTGCCCGCCTGCAAACGTTGCAGCAGTCCCGGACCAACGCCGGGAATGCCCCAGATATTCAGGTCGGTCGCCGTCTGGCCAAGGACTTCCTCGGCTTTCAGCCCGATCTGTTCTTCAAACGCCTCGTTGACCTCCAGCAGGCAACCGTCGGACAGCCGTGCAATCACCAGAATGTCCGGGCACTGCTGGAAGACCGAGGCGAACTTTTGCTCCGAGAGCTGCAGTGCTTCTTCAGTGCGCTTGATTTCGCTGATGTCGATCATCAAGCCGCGCATCACCGGCTCGTGACCATGTTCGATCAGGCTGACGATGTCGCGCACCCACAAACAGCGGCCATCCGCGGTGATCACGCGATAATCGACGATGTGATCGCGACCCTCGCGCAGCGCTTCTTTGCAGTAGCTCTGAGTACGGGTCAGATCGGCGGGGTGAATGATGTTGTGCCAGAAACCGGGAATCAGCCAATGGGATTGTGGGTAGCCGAGCAAGTCTTCGGCGTGGGGCGATACATAGCTGTAGGTGAAGTCGCTCATCCGCGCTTCCCAGGCGATGGCCGACAGGCTCTCGACCAGCCCGCGATAGTGATATTCGCTGCTGCGCAGTTCCTGTTCGAGGTCGATGCGACGGGCGATTTCCGAACTCAGGCGGCGGTTGATGCGGATCACCACGGCCAGGATCGTCATCAACAGCAACAGCCCGGGCAAGCCGTAGATCAGCAGGTCCGACCAGAATGTCCGGTGGTCAAGGACGTTGCCGACCCAGTGTTCCTGAATGCTGCTGATTTCATCGGGACTCATGTCAGCGAGCACTTTGTCGAGAATCCCCACCAGCATCTTGTTATCGCGGGGGACGGCCATTGCCAATTGGTAGCGATAAGGGGTTTCGCCGCTGACGTACAGGCCGTCGAGCTTGAGCTGGCGCAGGCTCCAGACGCTGGAGGCGAGGTCGCCGACGACGGCGTCGACTTCATCGGTCGCCAACGCCTGCAGCGCCGAGCTGACATTGGGCATGGCCACCAGATTCAGGTCGGGGTGATGGGTGCGCAGCAGTTCATGGGGCGCGTAGTTTTCCACCACGGCGATTTTCAACCCGTACAGGTCGTCAAGCTTGCGCGGTTGTGCACCGCCGATGTGCGCGAGGATGACGATAGGGAAGTCGAGATAAGGGCGGGTAAACGACAGGTAAGTCTGGCGCTCCGGTGTGGACATGATGCCGGGCAGGAGGTCGATCTTGCCCGATTTGACCTGTTCGAGCACCACCGTCCAGCTCACCGGTTCGATGGGCGTCAATTTGATTGCCAGGCGTTGGCGAATCACGTCGATATAGTCCGCCGCCAGGCCCTGATAACGGTTCTGGTCATCGCGAAATTCAAAGGGCGGCCACGACGCATCGACACCCAGGCGCAAGTCCGGGTGAGCCGCTAGCCAGCTACGTTCTTCATCGGTCAGAGTCAGCGCGTCAGCCGTTGCGGTCCAGATCATCAGTGACAGCAAAAAAAGCACGGACGCCAATCTGGGCATAACGCTCTCGTTATGGCTCGGGGATGATTGTTTCGAGTGTAGACGGGGTATGCGGGGGAGGGGCGTTGCGAAGGATTTAATCTGCCATATAAACAAAACCCCCGGCCTGGGCCGGGGGTTCTGGTATCACTCGTCGAGGAAGGAGCGCAGATGCTCGCTTCGCGTCGGGTGGCGCAGCTTGCGCAGCGCCTTGGCTTCGATCTGACGGATCCGCTCACGCGTTACGTCAAACTGTTTGCCCACTTCTTCGAGTGTGTGGTCGGTGTTCATGTCGATACCGAAACGCATGCGCAGTACTTTGGCTTCACGGGCAGTGAGGCCGGACAGTACTTCGCGAGTCGCTTCTTTCAGGCTCTCAACAGTGGCGACATCGATTGGCGACTGCATGGTCGAGTCTTCGATGAAGTCACCCAGATGGGAGTCTTCGTCATCACCGATCGGGGTTTCCATGGAGATCGGCTCTTTAGCGATCTTCAATACCTTGCGGATCTTGTCCTCAGGCATTTCCATGCGTTCGCCCAGCTCTTCCGGGGTCGGTTCGCGACCCATTTCCTGCAACATCTGCCGGGAAATACGGTTGAGCTTGTTGATCGTCTCGATCATGTGCACCGGAATACGGATGGTGCGGGCCTGGTCGGCGATCGAGCGAGTGATCGCTTGACGGATCCACCAGGTGGCATAAGTCGAGAACTTGTAACCACGACGGTATTCGAACTTGTCTACCGCTTTCATCAGACCGATGTTGCCTTCCTGGATCAGATCGAGGAATTGCAGGCCACGGTTGGTGTACTTCTTGGCGATCGAGATCACCAGACGCAGGTTGGCTTCAACCATCTCTTTCTTCGCGCGGCGGGCCTTGGCCTCACCGATCGACATGCGACGGTTGATGTCCTTGATTTCTGCGATGGTCAGACCGGTTTCGGTTTCCAGCGCGATCAGTTTCTGCTGGCAACGAATGATATCCGGCTGTACACGACCAATGGCTTCGGCGTACTTGCTCTTGCCTTTGGCCAGGGCGTCGGACCAGCTTTCGTCGACTTCGTTGCTCGGGAACTGACGCAGGAAATCGGCGCGTGGCATACGTGCATCACGTACACACAATTGCATGATCGCGCGCTCTTGCTGACGCAGACGATCCAGGGCACTGCGAACACGCTCGACCAGGCCTTCGAATTGCTTCGGTACCAGTTTGATCGGCATGAACAGCTCGGCCAGTGCCAGCAACTCGGCAATCGCTGCCTTGTTGTTGCGACCGTGCTTTTTCAGGGCCTTGCGGGTGATTTCCATCTGGTCAGCCACGGCGCCGAAGCGCTGGGCAGCGATGACCGGATCCGGACCGCTTTCGGCTTCTTCTTCGTCATCGGAAGATTCGGCTTCATCGTCGTCGGTGTCGTCGTCGGCTTTCGCCACTTTCGCTTCGACAGGCGGCGGCACTTCGGCAGGCGGCGCAATGCCGTCGTCCGGGTCGATATAACCGCTCAGAACGTCGGACAGGCGACCACCTTCGGTGGTGACGCGGGTGTACTCGGAGAGAATGTGGTCAACCGTGCCAGGGAAGTGCGCGATTGCGCTCATCACTTCACGGATGCCCTCTTCGATACGCTTGGCGATTTCGATTTCGCCTTCACGAGTCAGAAGCTCGACCGTACCCATTTCACGCATGTACATGCGCACCGGGTCAGTGGTGCGACCGATATCGGTCTCCACCGCTGCCAACGCAGCGGCTGCTTCTTCCGCAGCGGCCTCGTCGGTATCGGCGTCGGCCAACATAAGGGCGTCCGCATCCGGAGCACTCTCGTGTACGGGGATCCCCATGTCGTTAATCATGCGGATGATGTCTTCCACCTGCTCAGGATCTGAAATATCCTCGGGCAGGTGGTCGTTGACCTCGGCGTAAGTCAGATACTTCTGCTCACGACCCAGTTTGATCAACTCAATAATACGAGACTGCTGTTGCGCTTTTCCGGACATAACACCCTATCCACTGAAGGTCTTGGCGGGCAAAAAACAAGCCGAGGATTATACCTGAGCTATGACCTCACGCGCCAGTTGAGGTCGGGTTTGATGCGGAAACATTGCGACTTAATAGGTCGCGCAGTTGATTTTTCTCTTCAACACTCAGTTCGCTTTGACGCGCTTTCCTGAGCAACTGTTCCAGATTTCGCTCGCGTTGGCGGGCTGACAAGCTAGTAATGGTGTCGAAAAACTGTTGTTCAAGGTTATCTCCGTCAATCAGCCACTCCTTTTCTGCCAATGCCTTGAGCAGGCGACCCTGTTCAGTGCCGTGCCATCGCGCGATCAACTGAAATGAGTTTAGCTTGGGATTCTTCTGTACGGCTTCGAGCAGCGCCACAAGTAGCTGGGCGTTGGTCTGATTCTCGTCCGCTATGTGCCCGGCGTCTTCGACGCGCTCGGCCAATTGCGGATGATGGAGCAGGGTGCGCAGGGCGGTCAGGGTCGGCGATTCGACGCCAATCGGCGTGCGCGGGCGTTGCTGGTCGCGATCACCGCCACGCTTGCCGTTTTTGTCCCAGGGCTTCTTGTCCCACTTTTTGCCGCCAGCGCCGGGTTTCTTCGGTGTCCACTCCTGCTGCGGCACATACATGTCCTGTGCCTGCGGCTGATGGTAGTCGCTGTAGTCCGGCATTGCGTCGTAATCAATGCCCGGATCGTAAGCGGGCGGCGCTTCCTGTGGGGCGCTTTGCGCCAGCTGACTGACGGTTTCGCTGCTCAGGCCGGTGATTTCGGTCAGGCGCTGACGCATCAGGATGCGCAGGTTGGCGCCCGGGACTTTGTCGATCAGTGGCGCAGCGAGGGTGGCCATATGGGCTTTGCCTTCAAGCGAGCGCGGGTCGGCCTCTTCGGTCAGTTGCTGGAAGAAATAATCCGCCAGTGGTTGAGCGTGCTGATTGATTCGCGCTTTGAACGCGTCAGTGCCTTCAGCGCGTACCAGGGTATCCGGGTCTTCGCCTTCCGGCAGAAACAGGAATCGCGCCCGGCGCCCATCCTGCAGGCTCGACAGCGTTGCTTCCAAAGCTCGCCATGCGGCGTTACGGCCGGCCTGGTCGCCGTCGAAACAGAACAATACGTTCGGTACGACGCGGAACAGGCGCTTCAAATGTTCTTCGCTGGTCGCGGTGCCCAGCGTCGCTACGGCGTTCTTCAGGCCTTGCTGGGCGAGGGCGATGACGTCCATATACCCTTCGACGACAATGATTTCGTCGAGGTTGCGGTTGTTCTTGCGCGCTTCATAAAGGCCGTAGAGCTCCTGGCCTTTATGGAATACCGGGGTTTCCGGTGAGTTCAGGTATTTCGGCTTGTCGTCGCCGAGAACGCGACCGCCGAATGCGATGATTCGGCCACGGGTATCGCGGATCGGGAACATCACGCGATCGCGGAAGCGGTCATAGCGTTTGCCGGTTTCGGCGTTCTCGATCAGCAGGCCGGCGTCGATCATGGCTTTTTGCTGAAGTGTGTCGCTGCTCAAGTGTTTGAACAGGTTGTCCCAGCCCGGCGGCGCGAAGCCGAGACCGAAGTCGCGGGCGATCTCGCCGGTCAGGCCGCGGCCCTTTAGGTAATCCACGGCTGCCTTGCGGGCGGGATGGCTCTTGAGCGCCTGCTTGTAAAAATCCGCAGCAGCGGTGAGCAACGGGTATAGCGGCGAATCGGTCGGTTGCCGTGGCTTGCGCTCGCGGCCGCTTTCTTCGCGAGGGATTTCCATGCCGGCGGCTTTGGCCAGATCTTCGACAGCCTGAGGAAAATCCAGGTTGTCGTGATCCATGAGAAAGCCGAGGGCATTGCCGCCGGCACCGCAGCCAAAGCAATAATAAAACTGCTTGTCGGGGCTGACGCTGAAGGACGGGGTTTTCTCTTTGTGAAACGGGCAGCAGGCGGTGTAGTTCTTGCCGGCCTTCTTCAATTGCACGCGCGAACTGACCACGTCGACAATGTCGGTGCGGTTCAGCAGGTCGTCAATGAAGCTCTGGGGAATCAGCCCGGCCATGGCGTACTCGTCGTCTGCGCTGTAATAAGTCCGATGCGAAATGCTGCCGAACGCGGGTCATTGTTTGAAGCGCGCAAAATGTGCGGCTCGACCTGTGTCGTCTGCGTAATCGCTGTCGGGAAGTGTATCTGCCGAAAATCCACTGACGTTAGTGCTCATCAGTCTTCGACTATTTGAAAGTGTTGCGCTGAATCCGCTGACGGCCGGTTGAGGGCCTCGGATAGCTCAATAAAGCGGGCACGCATGAAGGTGCCTTGGGCTGATCGTCGTGAGAGGAATCAGTGGGTGTGCTCGTCAGTAGCCTTGAAAGGCTCGTCAGAAAAGACGTGCACCGCTGGCAAAAGAGCCAGGTCTGACGCGTGAAGCAGATTTGTCTCGGTCGCGTGTGCGGCTTCGACGGTGAAGCATCAAGCGTTTTACGCAAATGCCATTAGCCCGGCTGAGAGCCGGGCTTAGGCAAGAAGCTTGCTACGAACGTCTGTGTATTAGTACAGACGAACGGCGCGGCGCTGTTCGCGCTGAACTTTCTTGGCGTGACGCTTAACAGCGGCTGCTGCTTTGCGCTTACGCTCAGAAGTTGGCTTCTCGTAAAATTCGCGGCTACGAACTTCAGCCAGTACACCGGCTTTTTCGCAGGAGCGCTTGAAACGACGCAGAGCTACGTCGAAGGGTTCGTTCTCTTTAACTTTGACGGCTGGCATCCAGAGCTACCTTCATTCATTACCGGGGTCAACATCCTCGCGGCAAAAGAGCACTTGAAGACGTCGGTTTTTAAGGGTTGCGGATGTTAACCCCTCATCGCTCGGAATGCAAAGCCTCTGATCGAAAACCGCTGGTCGGGGCATCACGCGGCGACTATTATGCGCGCCTTCGAATTCAGCCTAAACAAGGCGCAAACCCATGCTAGTACTGGGATTAGAAACCTCCTGCGACGAAACCGGCGTCGCATTATATGACAGTGAGCGCGGCTTGCTGGCCGACGCACTGTTCAGCCAGATCGACCTGCACCGCGCCTATGGCGGTGTGGTGCCGGAGCTGGCCTCGCGTGACCACGTCAAACGCATGCTGCCCTTGATTCGTCAGGTGTTGGTCGAGGCTGACTGTGTGCCCACCGAGATCGATGCGATCGCCTATACCGCGGGTCCTGGCCTGGTTGGCGCGCTGTTGGTTGGTGCTTCCTGCGCTCAGGCGCTGGCGTTTGCCTGGGGCATTCCGGCGCTCGGCGTGCACCACATGGAAGGGCATTTGCTCGCACCGATGCTGGAGCCGAAACCACCGGAATTCCCGTTCGTCGCTTTGTTGGTTTCCGGTGGTCATACGCAGCTGGTTCAGGTCGATGGTATCGGTCAATACAGCCTGCTCGGCGAGACGCTCGACGATGCCGCCGGCGAAGCGTTCGACAAGACCGCGAAAATGATGGGCCTCAATTACCCGGGTGGCCCGGAAATCGCCAAACTGGCCGAGAAAGGCGTCGCAGGACGTTTCACTTTTCCGCGTCCGATGTGTGATCGCCCGGGTCTGCAATTCAGCTTCAGTGGTTTGAAAACCTCTGCTCTCAACGCTTGGCAGCAGTGTGTCAGCGCCGGGGACGACAACGAGCAAGCCCGTTGCGACATCGCGCTGGCGTTCCAGCAGGCCGTGGTGGAGACTTTGACCATCAAGTGCAAGCGTGCCCTGAAGCAGGCCGGCATGAAGCGGCTGGTGATCGCGGGTGGCGTCAGTGCCAACAAGGCATTGCGCGTGTCGCTGGAGAAAATGCTCGGCGACATGAAGGGTGATGTTTTCTACGCCCGTCCCGAGTTCTGCACCGACAATGGCGCGATGATCGCGTTTGCCGGTTGCCAGCGCTTGCAGGCCGGTCAGCAGGAAAGTCTGGCGATCAGCGTGCAGGCGCGCTGGCCAATGGAGCAATTGTCGCCGTTGTGATGAGTGGCGTTCATGGCCGGTATTTAAAAATGCCGTTCGCGCCCGGCAAACAGGTCGCGTAGATTGCCGCGGTGGCGCCAGACGATCAGCAGGGTCAGTGCGCTCATCGGCAGCAGCGCCTCCGGTTCCTGCCAGGCCAGCAATGGCAAGGTCAGGGGCGTAGCGATCAGTGCCGCCAGCGAGCTGGTGCGGGTCAGGTAGAACGTCAGTAGCCAGGCGCACACGGCCAGCAGCGCGGCGGGTGGATACAGGCCCAACAGCGTGCCGGCAGCGGTGGCAACACCTTTGCCGCCGCGAAAACGGAAGTACAGCGGGAACAGGTGACCGATCACGGCACACACGCCGATCCATGCCTGATCCTGCAGCGACAGGCCCACAGCCGAGGCGATCAGCACCGGCACCAGGCCTTTGCACAGATCACCCAGCAGGGTCAGGATCGCCAGTTTGCGACCGGCCAGGCGCAGCATGTTGGTGGCGCCGGCATTGCCCGAGCCACTCATTCGCGGATCCGGATTTCCGGTCAGGCGGCTGAGCAAAATGGCGAAGGACAGCGAGCCGAGCAGGTAGGCGAAAGTCGCCAGTAACCAAAACATGCTAACTATTCCGGGCGAGGACGCCCTGATTCTAACGGCGCATTGCGCCCTTGTCGTGCAGCGGAGAGAAGTGCTTGGACAGAGTGTTTATCGAGGGCCTGGAAGTCGACACCGTGATCGGTGCCTACGACTGGGAGCGCGGCATCCGACAGTGCTTGCGACTTGATCTGAGCTTCGCTTGGGATAATCGCCCGGCCGCCGCCGGTGACGACCTGACCCTGGCGCTCGACTACGCCAGCGTGTCCGCGAGGATTCAGGCTTTTGCCGAGCAGGCGCAGTTTCAGCTGGTCGAGACTTTTGCCGAGCGTCTGGTCGAAGTACTGATGAGCGAATTCAGCATCACGTGGGTGCGTCTGAAGCTGACAAAGCCCGGCGCCGTTCCGGCTGCCAAGGGCGGCGTGGGTGTGGAGATCGAGCGCGGATGTCGCTGACTCAGGTCTACCTCGGGCTCGGTAGCAATATCGAGCGCGAAACCCATTTGCGCGCTGGACTCGACGCTTTGGCGACGTTTCTGGTGGATATCCGCTGTTCGGCGGTGTTCGAGAGCGCGCCTGTGGGGATCAAGAGCGGGCCGTTTTTCAACTTTGTGGTGTCGGCGTTTACCGATCTGCCGTTGATGGAGCTGGATCGACGCTTGAAATTCATCGAAGCGGATAACGGCCGTTACGCGCCGGATCGCAAGGGCCTGCCGCTGGATATCGACGTGCTGTTGTATGGCGATCAGGTGGGGAATTTCGACGGTCTGGTTTTGCCGCGGGCGGAAATTCTGAAAAATGCCTTTGTGCTGTGGCCGTTGTCGTTGATTGCGCCGGATCGCATGCATCCAGGTGTGGGAAAAAGCTTCGCGACATTGTGGGCAGAGGCGCAGATTGATCAGGTGTTGGCGCCGGTTGCGTTCGAGTGGCGCGGGCAGCGGCTCACGCCTTCAGATTTGCTTTAGATCGACTGACGTCTTCGCGAGCAGGCTCGCTCCCACAGGGAAATGCATTCCAAAATGTGGGAGTGAGCCTGCTCGCGAAGCTTTTCAAGCGGACGCCGCGTCTTTGTAGGCTTTCAGCGCCTTCAGTCGCTCACGCTTCAGCGCTTCGCCCAGCTCTGGGCCTTTGAATCCCTTCTCTAGCAATGGCTGCACCGCGACTTCCCGCGCTGCCTTCGCCGCACCACGCAAATAATCCGCTTGTGGATAACTTCTCTGCTCGAGCCCCTTGCGGCCCCGCGCATCCATCTCGCACGCAACGATAAACTCTTCAAACCGCTGCGGCCGGCGATACACATCAAAGCTCTGCAACAGCTCCAGCAGTGTCGAGGCCTTCAATTCCAGCGCCCGGTGGCCGTGGGTGTGGTACTTGCCGACCAGCAAGGCCAACTCCTGACAATCCTTCGGCGCCTTGAAGCGTTCATTGACTGCTTTGATCAGCTTCAGACCTGTGTGTTCATGGGCAATATGCCGTGGCCACTCTTCTTCCGGGGTCAGGCCTTTGCCGAGGTCATGCAGCAGACAGGCCCAGCGTACCGTCAGCGGTTGTTTGTGCAGCGCTGATTGCTCCAGAACGCTGAGCGTGTGCAGGCCGGTGTCGATTTCCGGGTGATGCGCTTCCGGTTGTGGCACGCCAAAAAGCGCGTCGACTTCCGGCATCAACACTTTCAGTGCGCCACAGTCGCGAAGCACCTGGATGAATACCTGCGGCTGGTCTTCCATCAATGCGCGGGAGATTTCTTTCCAGCTGCGTTCGGCGGTCAGCGCTTCCAGTTCGCCGGATTCGCTGAGCTGTTGCATCAATTCCAGAGTCTCTGGCGCGACGGTAAAACCCAATCCGGCATAACGCGCTGCAAAGCGGGCAACGCGCAAAACTCGCAGTGGATCTTCGGCGAACGCCGGAGAAACGTGGCGCAGGATTCGAGCTTCCAGG
This sequence comes from Pseudomonas viridiflava, assembly GCF_900580865.1. Classification (GTDB taxonomy): domain Bacteria; phylum Pseudomonadota; class Gammaproteobacteria; order Pseudomonadales; family Pseudomonadaceae; genus Aquipseudomonas. Next base: position 48,482 of record NZ_UTBZ01000136.1, on the reverse strand, counting down.
TCGCGCTGACCATGGTACGGATCGGTCAGATTCTGCTGATCGTCTTCCGCCATGGCGTTGATGGTCAGATCGCGGCGGATCAGGTCTTCTTCAAGCGTCACTTCCGGGCTGGCATGGAAGGTGAATCCGCCGTAACCGCGGCCGCTTTTGCGCTCGGTGCGGGCGAGGGCGTATTCCTCGCCGCTTTTGGGGTGAAGAAATACCGGGAAATCCGCACCCACCGGGCGATAGCCCTTGGCGAGCATTTCTTCCGTGGTAGTGCCGACCACCACCCAATCGATGTCAGTGACCGGTTTGCCCAGCAAGCGATCACGAACTGCACCGCCAACCTTGAAAATCTGCATAAAAAACCTCCGTTAGCCCGACAGGATAACCCTTGTGTCAGGCTTTCGGAGGTCGCAACCGGATCAAAGATGAATCACGGCAAGGTCAAGTCGACCGTAATCCCCTTCGCTGTGTTCACTGCGTGGTGGTACGTGATGGGTTTTCATGATCTGGTCACCTTGCAGGGTTTCCAGATGAATATCGAAGCCCCACAGACGATGCAGGTGTTTGAGTACCTCTTCGGTGGAATCTCCCAAGGGTTTGCGGTCGTGCTGTTGGTGACGCAAGGTCAGTGAGCGATCACCGCGTCGATCGATGCTGTAGATCTGCACGTTCGGCTCACGATTGCCGAGGTTGTACTGCGCGGCCAGGGTTTCGCGAATGATCCGGTAGCCGGGTTCGTCATGAATCGCAGGCACCAACAAGTCATCCTTCTGATCGTCATCCATGATGCTGAACAGTTTCAGGTCACGGATCACCTTCGGCGACAGATACTGCAGGATGAAACTCTCATCCTTGAAGCTGCTCATGGCGAACTTGATGGTCGACAGCCAGTCGGTCCCGGCGATTTCCGGGAACCAGTGACGATCTTCTTCGGTAGGCTCTTCACACATGCGCCGGATGTCCCGATACATGGCGAAGCCCAGCGCGTAGGGGTTGATGCCGTTGTAGTAGGGACTGTCGAAACCCGGTTGAAACACCACGCTGGTGTGCGAGGTGAGGAACTCCATCATGAAGCCGTCGGTGACCAGCCCTTCGTCGTACAGGTCGTTCATCAGCGTGTAGTGCCAGAACGTTGCCCAGCCTTCGTTCATCACTTGGGTCTGGCGCTGTGGATAAAAGTACTGGGCGATCTTGCGCACGATCCGCACGATCTCGCGCTGCCACGGTTCGAGCAACGGCGCGTGTTTCTCGATGAAGTACAGGATGTTTTCCTGCGGCTCGGCCGGGAAGCGCGCGTTGTCCCTGTCGCTGTACTTGTCCGCGCCTTTGGGAATGGTGCGCCACAGATCATTGATCTGCTTCTGCAGGTGCTCTTCGCGATCTTTCTGCCGACGCCGCTCCTCTTCGGCGGAAATCGGGTACGGCCGTTTGTAACGGTCGACGCCGTAGTTCATCAGGGCATGGCAGGAGTCGAGCAAGTCTTCCACGGCATCGATGCCGTGGCGCTCCTCGCATTGCATGATGTACTGCTTGGCAAACACCAGGTAATCGATGATCGAACTGGCATCGGTCCAGGTGCGGAACAGGTAGTTGCCCTTGAAGAAACTGTTGTGGCCATAGCACGCATGCGCCACCACCAACGCCTGCATGCAGATGGTGTTTTCTTCCATCAGATAGGCAATGCACGGATCGGAGTTGATCACGATTTCATAGGCAAGGCCCATCTGCCCGCGACTGTAGGACTTTTCGGTGCTGAGGAAGTGTTTACCGTAGGACCAGTGATGGTAGCCCAGCGGCATGCCGACCGAGGCATAGGCGTCCATCATCTGCTCGGCGGTGATCACTTCGATCTGATTGGGGTAGGTATCCAGCGCATAGCGGGCCGCGATGCGGGCGATTTCGCGGTCGTAGGTCTGAATCAGCTCGAATGTCCATTCAGAGCCGGTGGAAATGGGTTGGCGCTTCTGCTCTTTGGCGGTCATGTCACTAACCTGCGCTGGAAGAGTTCACGGAAGACCGGATAGATATCTCCGGCCGAGACCAGTTGCTGCTGGGCAAAAGTGTCAGAAAAGGCTTCGGCGATGCGTTCGTACTCGTACCACAAGGCCTGATGTTCGCGCGGGGTGATCTCCACATAAGTGTAGTACTGCACAAACGGCATGATCTGGTTGATCAGGATATCGCGGCAAATCGGCGAGTCGTCGTTCCAGTTATCACCATCGGAAGCCTGCGCCGCGTAGATGTTCCACTCGTTGCTCGGGTAACGTTCGGCCATGATCTCCTGCATCAGTTTCAATGCACTGGAAACGATGGTGCCGCCGGTCTCCCGCGAATAGAAAAACTCCTCTTCGTCGACTTCCCGAGCGCTGGTGTGATGGCGGATGAATACCACGTCGATCTTGTCGTAGTTCCGTTTCAGGAACAGGTACAACAGGATGAAAAAGCGTTTGGCGATGTCCTTGGTCGCCTGGGTCATGGACCCGGAGACGTCCATCAGGCAGAACATGACGGCTTTCGAACTCGGGTTCGGCTGTTTGATCAGCAGGTTGTATTTCAAGTCGAACGTATCGAGGAACGGCACGCGATGGATGCGCGCGCTGAGTTTTTCGATTTCCGCCTCGAGTTCCTGAATATCGCCGAAGTTGTCTGGCTCTTCGCGTCTCAGGCGCTCAAGTTCTTCTTTGACTTCGCGCAGTTTTGCCCGACTGCTGCCGGACAGGGCAATGCGTCGCGCATGAGCCGAACGCAGGGTGCGGATGATATTGATGCGCGACGGGTTGCCTTCGTTGCTGATCCCGGCACGTACGGTTTTGAAAGTGTCGGTGCCGCTCAGGTTGCGTTTGACCAGGTTCGGCAGTTCGAGGTCTTCGAACATGAATTCGAGGAATTCTTCCTGAGTGATCTGGAAGACGAACTCGTCCATGCCCTCGCCGGAATTACCGGCCTTGCCCGGACCGCGTCCGCCACCACCTCCCGGTGGGCGAGCGATGTGTTCGCCGGCGGTGAATTCCTTGTTGCCAGGGTGAACCACGGTCTGCTTGCCGCCGCGACCATGGTGAAGCACCGGTTCGTCGATGTCGCGACCGGGAATGCTGATCTGTTCGCCGTGTTCCATATCGGTAATGGAACGCCGGCTGACCGCCTCTTCGACAGCCTTCTTGATGTGGTCACGATAGCGCCGCAGGAAACGCTGGCGGTTTACCGTGCTCTTGTTCTTGCCATTGAGACGTCGGTCGATCACATAACTCATAGGAAGCCCTCCGGGCAGCTTCAAGTTGTGAGCCTCAAGCTGCAAGTAAAAGCAGGTTCCCGGGCATCAGTGGGTTACGCGCTTTGTTCTTGCAGCTCGTAGCTGGAAGCTTGCTGCTGCTTCACTGCGACTTCCGGACCCGTAGGTACCATTCGGACAGCAGTCGTACCTGTTTGTCGGTATAGCCACGTTCGACCATGCGTGTAACGAAGTCGTTGTGCTTTTGCTGATCCTCTTTGCTGGCCTTGGCGTTGAAGCTGATGACGGGCAGCAGGTCCTCGGTGTTCGAGAACATTTTCTTCTCGATGACCACCCGCAGTTTTTCGTAACTGAGCCAGGTCGGGTTCTTGCCGTTGTTGTTGGCCCGTGCGCGCAGTACGAAGTTGACGATCTCGTTGCGGAAATCCTTCGGATTGCTGATGCCGGCCGGCTTCTCGATTTTCTCCAGTTCTTCGTTCAGAGCGACACGGTTGAGGATCTCGCCGGTTTCCGGGTCGCGGTATTCCTGATCCTGAATCCAGAAGTCGGCGTACAGCACGTAGCGGTCGAAGATGTTCTGGCCGTACTCGCTGTAAGACTCGAGGTACGCGGTCTGAATCTCCTTGCCGATAAATTCGATATAACGCGGTGCCAGGTACTCCTTCAGGTAGCGCAGATAACGCTCGCGGGTTTCTGCCTGGAATTGCTCCTGTTCGATCTGCTGTTCCAGCACATAGAGCAAGTGCACCGGGTTGGCGGCGATTTCATGCGGATCGAAGTTGAACACCTTGGAGAGGATCTTGAACGCGAAGCGGGTCGACAGACCGTTCATGCCTTCATCGACACCTGCCGAGTCGCGGTATTCCTGAATCGACTTGGCCTTCGGATCGGTGTCCTTGAGGTTTTCGCCGTCGTAGACGCGCATCTTCGAGTAGATGTTGGAGTTTTCCGGCTCCTTGAGGCGTGACAGGACAGTGAACTGGGCCAGCATCTTCAAGGTGTCGGGCGCGCAATGTGCCTTGGCCAGAGAGCTGTTGAACAGCAGTTTGTCGTAGATCTTCACTTCGTCGCTGACGCGCAGGCAGTACGGTACTTTGACGATGTAGATCCGGTCGATGAACGCTTCGTTGTTCTTGTTGTTGCGGAAGGTGTGCCACTCCGATTCGTTGGAGTGGGCGAGCAGGATGCCGGTGAACGGAATCGCGCCGAGGCCTTCGGTACTGTTGTAGTTGCCTTCCTGAGTCGCGGTCAGCAATGGGTGCAGCACCTTGATCGGTGCCTTGAACATTTCGACGAATTCCATCAGGCCCTGGTTGGCCCGGCACAGCGCACCGGAATAGCTGTAGGCGTCGGCGTCGTTCTGTGGGTATTCCTCGAGTTTGCGGATGTCGACCTTACCGACCAGTGCGGAGATGTCCTGGTTGTTCTCGTCACCCGGTTCGGTTTTGGCCACGGCGATCTGATTGAGGATCGACGGGTACAGCTTGACCACGCGGAACTGGCTGATGTCACCGCCGAATTCGGCCAGGCGTTTCGTCGCCCAAGGCGACATGATCGTATTCAGGTAGCGCCGCGGGATGCCGAAGTCTTCTTCGAGGATCGCGCCATCTTCGGTGGCGTTGAACAGACCCAGCGGCGATTCGAATACCGGCGAGCCCTTGATCGCATAGAAGGGCACTTTTTCAATCAGTTGTTTCAGCTTCTCGGCCAGCGACGATTTACCACCGCCGACAGGGCCGAGCAGATAAAGGATCTGTTTCTTCTCTTCCAGGCCTTGGGCGGCATGGCGGAAATACGAGACGATCTGGTCGATGCATTCTTCCATCCCGTGGAAGTCTTCAAAGGCCGGATAGCGCCGGATTACCTTGTTGGAGAAGATGCGTGACAGCCTCGAGTTGGTCGAGGTGTCGAGCAGTTCCGGTTCGCCGATGGCCAGTAACAGACGCTCGGCGGCGGAAACGTAGGCGCTACGGTCTTTCTTGCACAGCTCCAGATACTCTTGCAGCGAGAGTTCTTCCTGGCGTGTGGACTCGAAGCGTTGTTGGAAGTGGCTAAAGATACTCATGACGTCACCTCGCTCGATACGTGGAGCCGACGCCGGATCACTCAGTCGATGCTGGCAAACAACCGTTTTGGCAGCTGTCTGTTTACCCCCCAGAACACTTCCACGATCGACAATCGTGAAAGTCACTCCCGATGACCCGTGCGCCGGTGTACCGGCTCTCCCCTGATTTGGATGGCCTGGGCTTAAGGATAGTTGGGAATTCAGGAGGTAAAGGCGAGATACGTAATTAGTTGTGGCAAGACCGTTCGTCTGCCCGCGCAGGCCCGCGGCAGCCGGGGCCTGCGCGTGACAAAAAAATTATTCGGCGGTGCCTTGCGCGGTTTCCGCAGGATAAGTCGTACGCCACAACTCGAAGCCGCCGTCCATGCTGTAGACGTCGGAGAAGCCTTGGCTTATCAGGTAAGCCGCAGCGCCCTGGCTGGAATTGCCGTGGTAGCAGACGACCACGGTCGGTGCATCAAGGTCAGCGCCTTGAATGAAAGCGTGCAGGGAATGATTGTCCAGATGCTTCGAGCCGCTGATATGCAGGGCGGCAAAAGTCGCCGGATCGCGCACGTCGACCACGACAGCACCTTGTTCACGCAGGGCCTGGGCCTGTTCCGGGGGGATTCGTTTGAATTCGCTCATGGCGGGTTCCTGTTGCTCGGCTGAAAGCGCAGTCTAACGCGGTGCGGTGACTGGCGAAGTTTCGGGGATAAGTGGTGCGACGGTCGGGGCGAGGCCGCCGTGTTCATCGCATTTGCATGACAAGCGTTCACCGCTGTCGACGTTCATCAGGGTCAGGCTGCCACCCCAGACACAACCGGTGTCCAGTGCCGAGATGCCCGGCTCATGGATATTGCCTTCGAGTGCCGCCCAGTGGCCGAAGATGATCCGCAAGCCTTTGGTCTTGCGATCCTTATGCTGGAACCACGGTTTGTAGCCGGGCGGGGCGGTGTCGAGACCTTCCTTGCTCTTGAGGTCGAGTTTGCCTTCGGCGGTGCAGAAGCGCATGCGGGTGAAGTAGTTGGTGATGACGCGCAGGCGGGTCACACCTTTAAGGTCGTTGTCCCATTTCGCCGGATCGTTACCGTACATGCCGTCGAGGTAGGCGGGAAACAGGTTGTCGTCACGCAGGGCGGTTTCGACTTCGTCAGCGCATTTCAAGGCGCGACGCAGTGACCATTGCGGTGGAATGCCGGCGTGAACCATAGCGACATCGCGCTGCTCATCGTAGTGCATGAGCTTTTGTTGGCGTACCCACTCCAGCAGTTCGGCGCTGTCCGGCGCTTCGAGAATCTCGCGCAGGGTGTCGGACTTCTTCAAGCGCTCGATATTTCTAGCCGCTGCCAGCAGATGCAGGTCGTGGTTACCGAGCACGCAGATCAGCGATTCACGCATGCCATACAGAAAACGCAGGGTTTCCAGTGATTCCGGGCCACGGTTGACCAAATCGCCCACCAACCACAGCCGATCGATTTTCGGATCGAACGCGACTTGCCTGAGCAGGCACTTGAGCGGTTCGAGGCAGCCCTGCAGGTCGCCGACGGCATACGTCGCCATCAGTGCAGGGCTCCGGGCACTGCCAGACGGAAAGGTTTGATGATGGCGTCGAAATGCTTGCCATCGTCGGCGACCATTTCGTAGGTGCCCTGCATGGTGCCGACCTTGGTGGTCATTACCGTGCCGCTGCTGTAGGTGTGGCTCTGGCCAGCATTGATCAAGGGTTGTTGGCCGACGACGCCGGCGCCGCGCACCTCTTCGACATGGCCGTCGCCATCCGTAATCACCCAGTGCCGCGACATCAGGCGTGCGGGCTGCTCGCCATTGTTCTGCACGGTGATGGTGTAGGCGAAGGCGAAGCGATCGTGCTCGGGTTGCGATTGGTCTGCCAGATAGCGGGTAACGACGCTGACATCGACCTGGTAACGGGAATCGGACATGCAAGAGGCCTTAAACGAAGCGGAACGCGGGGCGTAGCTGATGGGGAATCAGTCTAGGCAAGTATCGGGCAGTAAACCAGAGTGGCGTCCTGCCCGATAGCGTTCATCGTTTATCAGTCGGCGGCGGGGGAGGCCGGGACTTGTACCGCAAGCTGGTCGGCCAGGCGTACGAACGCGGCCAGATCCAGTTGCTCCGGACGCAGACTGCCATCGACGCCGGCGGCTTCGATTTCGGCGTTGCTGAGCAATTGCTTGAGGGTGTTGCGCAATGTTTTGCGACGCTGGTTGAAGGCTTCGCGCACAACGCGCTCCAGCAACTTGTGATCCTTGGCCGGGTGCGGCAGTACGGCGTGCGGTACCAGCCGGACGATCGCCGAGTCGACTTTCGGCGGTGGGTTGAACGCGCCCGGGCCGACGTTGAACAGATGCTCTACGCGGCAGTGATACTGAACCATGATCGACAGACGACCCCAGTCGCCACCACCCGGGCCTGCGGCCAGACGCTCGACGACTTCTTTCTGTAGCATGAAGTGCATGTCGCGAATGATGCCGGCGTTGTTCAATAGATGAAAAATCAGCGGCGTCGAGATGTTGTACGGCAGGTTGCCGACCACACGCAGACTGTTCGGCGCGGCGTTCAGGCTGTTGAAGTCGAACTTCAGTGCATCGCCCTGATGCAGGTTGAAATTGCTCTTGCCGGCAAACTGCTGGTTGAGGATCGGGATCAGATCCTTGTCCAGCTCCACCACGTCCAGTTGTGCGCCGGAGGACAGCAGACCGGCGGTCAGTGCGCCCTGGCCCGGGCCAATTTCCAGCAGGCGGTCTTCAGACTTGGCGCTGATGGAGCGCAGGATGCGGTCGATAACGCCGGCATCGTGCAGGAAATTCTGGCCAAAGCGTTTGCGCGCCTTGTGTTGGTATAGCTCGGTCATAAACGGGTCTCGGCCATCTGGTAGGCGGTTTCCAGGGCGACTTGCAGGCTGCCGGTGTCAATCTTGCCGCTGCCGGCCAGGTCCAGGGCAGTGCCGTGATCAACCGACGTGCGGATGATCGGCAGACCCAGGGTCACGTTGACGGCAGCGCCGAAGCCTTTGTACTTGAGCACAGGCAAGCCCTGGTCGTGGTACATCGCCAGCACTGCATCGCAGTGCTCCAGATATTTGGGGGTAAACAGAGTGTCGGCGGGCAGCGGGCCACGAAGGTCCATGCCCTCGCCGCGCAGGCGCTCTAATGTCGGTTCCATGATGTCGATTTCTTCATGGCCCAGGTGGCCGCCTTCACCGGCGTGCGGGTTGAGTCCGCAGACCAGGATGCGTGGCTGGGCGATGCCGAATTTGTTTTGCAGGTCGCTGTGTAGAATCCGCGTCACTCGCTCCAGCCGCTCCGGTGTGATTGCGTCGGCAATCTCGCGCAGGGGCAGGTGAGTGGTGACCAGTGCCACGCGTAAACCACGGGTGGCGAGCATCATCACCACCTGGGCGGTGTGGGTCAGGTCCGCGAGGAATTCGGTGTGCCCGGAAAAGGCGATGCCCGACTCGTTGATCACGCCCTTGTGTACAGGGGCGGTAATCATCCCGGCGAAGTCACCGTTGAGGCAGCCATTGCCGGCGCGGGTCAGGGTTTCGAGGACGAAAGCAGCATTGGCCTTGTCCAGTTGCCCGGCCACCACGGGGGCGCTGAGCGGTGTGTCCCAAACGTACAGGCTGTTGGCGGGCGCCGGAGCTTCCGGCCAGCTGCCGGGCGCGACATCCAGCAGATTGACAGCCAGCCCCAGCTGCGCGGCCCGCTCAAGGAGCAGGTCGCGGCTGGTGATGGCAATCAGGGGATGTGGCTGGGCCTGCGAGGCGAGCAGCAGGCACAGGTCGGGACCGATGCCGGCTGGTTCGCCGGGTGTCAGCGCGAAACGCCGGGGTTTCACTGCGCTGCCTGGTCTGCACCAGGGAGTTTGATCTCTACGTACGCTTCGTCACGGATCTGACGTAGCCAGGTTTGCAGCTCTTCGTCGTATTTGCGGTTACGCAGTACGGTCATGGCTTGCTGCTCACGGGCTTGTTCGGTGCTGTCAGTGGCGCGGCGGCCAAGGACTTCCAGAACGTGCCAGCCGTATTGGGTCTGGAACGGCTTGGACAGCTGACCTTGTGGGGTCTTGGCCATCACTTCGCGGAATTCCGGAACCAATGCGTTCGGGTCGATCCAGTTCAGGTCGCCGCCGTTGAGAGCAGAACCCGGGTCTTCGGAGTAGCTTTTCGCCAGAGTGGCGAAATCTTCACCGGCCAGGATGCGTTCATACAGCGATTGCACCAGGGCTTTGGTTTTGGCTTCGTCGCGGATCGGGCTCGGTTTGACCAGAATGTGACGGACATGCACTTCGTCACGCATCTGCGCTTCGCCGCCACGCTTGGCCAGCAACTTGAGGATGATGAAACCACCCGGCGTGCGTGCTGGTTGAGTGATGTCGCCGACGGCCATGCTGCTCAACTCGCGGTCGAACGGCGGTGGCAGTTGCGCGGCTTTACGCCAGCCCATGTCGCCGCCTTCCAGTGCGTTGTCGCTGCCGGACTTGGCAACGGCCATCTGGCCGAAATCAGCGCCTTGCTTGAGCTGCTGGTAAACCTCCATGGCCTGACGGGCAGCATTCTGAATCGCTTCAGAGTTGGCGCTTTCCGGCGTCGGGATCAGGATGTTGGCCAGGTGCAGCTCTTCGGACAGTTGCATTTTGCCCAGGTCAGACGCGAGGAAGTTCTTCACTTCCTGCTCGGAGACCTGAATGCGTTCTGCCACGCGGCGCTGACGCACACGGCTGATGACCATCTCACGCTTGATCTGGTCACGGGCGTCGTCATAGTTCAGGCCGTCGCGAGCCAGGGCGGCACGGAACTGGTCAACTGTCATGTTGTTGCGCTGGGCAATGGTGCCGACCGCCTGGTTCAGTTCTTCATCGGTGATGCGGATGCCGGAGCGGTCGCCGATCTGCAACTGCAGGTTTTCGACGATCAGGCGCTCGAGCACCTGTTGATCCAGTACGCCAGGAGGCGGCAAGCCGCCGCCACGCTTGGCGATGGTCTGCTGAACTTCGTGGACGCGCTGGTCCAGTTGACTCTGCATGACCACGTCGTTGTCGACGATTGCTACCACTTTGTCGATGGACTGTACCGCGGCGTTAGCCGCAGTACCCAGGAACAGCGCGCCCAGCATCAGCGGGCGCAGACAATCAGAAAGCTTGGTCTTCACGTTCACGATAACCTTGAATGCCTTTGTCGAGGAAGCTCTCTACCTTGGCGCCGGTGAGGCCGCCGAGTCCCTTCAGAACAATTTGGAGGAAGACGCCGTGGTCGCCTTTTTCGTTTTCCGGGGCGTTCTGACTGAATTCGTCATAGCTGACCCAGTAACGGTTGATCAGGCGCAGTTTCCAGCAGCAGTTGTCGTATTCGAAACCACCGAAGGCTTCCAGCGTACGGTTGCGGTTGTAGTCGTACTGCCAGCGGCTGATCGCGCTCCACTGTGGAACGATCGGCCAGATGACCGAGAAATCATGCTGCTGGATCTTGTAGTAGTCCTTCACGTAGCCAGGTTGGCCTGGAGTGCCATAGTCACCACCACCCACCGACCATTTACCGGTGTTCTGGTCGTAACGAACCTGGTCGTTGCGATAGCGATAACCGACGTTGACGACCTTGTTGGGGTTGTCTTCAGGCTGGTAGTGGAACATCGCACTGCCGGAACGCGGGCTGCGGCTGTCCGGATCCCAGTTGTAGTCGGCTGTGGTGCGCCAATCGCGGTTCCAGCGGTATTCGTATTCCAGTGCGTATGGCGATACGTTGGCTTGGGCGTCGTCACGGGTTTTGGCATCGATACCCGGCAGTTGAACTTCGCGATCCTTGAAGTACAAAGCCTGGCCGACACTGATGCGTTGACGTTCGAAGCCGTCGTCTTCGATCCAGCGGCTGGTCACGCCCAGCGACAATTTGTTCTCGTCGCCAACACGGTCGGAGCCGGAGAAGCGGTTGTCGCGGAACAGCGAGGCGTAGTTGAAGGTGTATTCGCTGGTGTCGAAAATTGGGATGTCTTCCTGATCCACCTCAGGGACGTAGAGGTAGAAGAGGCGCGGCTCCAGAGTCTGGCGGTAGTTCTTGCCAAAGAACGACGTGTTGCGGTCAAAGTACAGGCCGCTATCGATGCTGGCGATCGGTACACCGCGGTTCTGGTTGCTGTCGAACTTGCCGTTGAGCTTGCGCTGCTCTGCGGTCATCGCGTCAATCTGCGATTTACCGGTGCCGTCCAGATCCAGTTGATACTGGGTGTACTGGTATTTCAACGTAGGCTTGAGGAAGCCATAGGTCCAGTTCAGCGGCAGACTGACACTTGGTGCCAGGTTCAGGCGGTCGCCGTTGGCTCGGGCCAGGCCTTGAACGTTGTTGTCCAGACGAGGCTCGACGGTGCCATCTTCGTTGGTGAAATTACCGTTTTCCAGGTCACGGTCAAAGCGAACAAGCTCAGTCTCGTAATTGAAGTTCAAGCCTTCCGGGTGATACGGCAGTTGACCATTGAAAGTGATCTGCGGCAGACGGCCATACGGTGTGATGTTCGAAACGGTAGCAAGCTGGTACTGCTGAGCATTCAAGCGTGCAGTGTAACTGTCGCCACGATAGGTGACCGAACCCTGCTGGTTCACGTAGTCGGAGCTCTTCACGCCGATCTGGTCAGTTTGCAGATCCTGGAAGTAATAAGGATCGCTGATCTTGGTGTAGTCAACCTGGGTGAACACTCGGGAGTCGAGACCGCCCTTGTGCTGCCAGTTGTACATGTAGCGAGTCTCGTTGTAGTCGGACTGACGCTTGCGATCATCGTCCTCGTCATTGAGGTACGCCGCACCAAACTGACCTTCACTCGACTTGGTCAGGTAACGGAACTCACCTTCCACCAACATGCCACGCTTGCTCATGTAACGCGGGTACAACGTGGCGTCATAGTTCGGCGCCAGGTTGAAGTAGTACGGCGTGACCAGCATGAAGCCGGTATCGCTGCCGCTGCCAATGGTCGGCGGCAGGAAGCCCGACTGGCGACGGTCGTCGATCGGGAAGTAGATGTACGGCGTGTACAGAACCGGAATGTCTTTTACGCGCAGCGTCACGTTGGTCGCGGTACCGAAGCCGGTGGCCGGGTTCAAGGTGATGTTGTTGCCCTTGAGTTGCCAGGCATTGCTGTTCGGTTCGCACGTGGTGTACGTGCCGTCCTTCAAGCGGATGATCGCGTTCTCGGCACGCTTGGCGTACAGCGCGTTACCGCGAATGCGCGATTTGTGCATCACGTATTCGGCGTTGTCGACCTTGGCTTCACCGGTGTCGAGCTGCACATCGGCGTGGTCGCCGACGATCAGCGCGCCGTTGTCACGGATACGCACATCGCCATTGAGTTCGGCGCGGCTCTCGGCCTGATACAGGCTGGCCTCGTCGGACTCGACCTGCATGCTGCCCTGACGCAGGACGACATCACCGGCCAGCGTACCGACTTGATCATCGGTGTTATAGCGCGAGGCTTTTGCGCCGATAAAGGTCGGAGCATCGCTTTTATTCGTCTTGTCATTCATGCCAGGACGAGTGGGTTCGATATAGGCACCAGAGCAGTAAGGCCCGGTCTCGGCCAATTGAGCGGCGGTGAGCTTCTCGCGCGGAACCCAGTCGAGGTGACTGAAGTCTTCGCTACGGGATTTCAAACCGCGGCCCTTGGCTTCGGTGACGAGTGCCGTTTTCGGGCCAGTGTCGGTAGTCGAACCGTTCTCGGTTGGCGCTTCGCCAGCGGCGCTGACGGCACTGCCGTCATGCACCGGACGCGGCGGCAACGCAGCAGCCGGTGATTTGGGCGCACAGTCCCAACCACCCGAAGCCGAGACGGAGCAGTCATACTGCTCGGCGGCAACAACGAATTGACTGGCCAGAGGTTGCATAGCCAGCAGACTGCCGGTTACCAACAACGGAAATTTTTTACGAAACGCGGGGGATTTCAATGCCATCTTATTAGTCCGGGCTTCCTGCGTGCCATCTGCCCGCGGTGTGGGCCGCACGCCTCTCGATGGTCTGAAAAAGATGCTGGATAATAAAGCATGACCCGCTTGACGGCTAGCGCCGTCGGAGACCCTTGCAATGCCTGACCAAGATGTACGCTTGCAACACCTGAAAGTTTGGCTCGATGAGCAGTTGGCAATCCTGTTTGCAGATCAGGGCTGGGGCCCTGTCCCCCCGGCCACGTTGACCGCGGCCAGCAGCGACGCGAGTTTCCGCCGTTACTTCCGTTGGGAAGGCGAGGGCAAAAGCTTTGTCGTCATGGACGCACCGCCGCCCCAGGAAAACTGCAAACCGTTCGTGGATATCGCTTTTTTGCTGGCGAAATCCGGAATAAATGTGCCGAAAATTTACGCTGAGGACCTCGAACGCGGATTTCTTTTGCTCAATGACCTGGGCAACCAGACCTATCTCGACGTGATCGATGGCGAAAATGCCGACGCTTTGTTCGACGATGCCTTGCAAGCGCTGCTGGCTTTTCAGCAACTGCCGATGGTTGCACCATTGCCGAGTTACGACGTTGCCTTGCTGCGTCGTGAGCTGGAACTGTTCCCCGAGTGGTATGTGAAACGTGAACTCGGCGTCGAATTCGATTCGACTCAGCAACAACAATGGCAGCAGGTCAGCAATCTGCTGATCGATAGCGCACTCGCCCAGCCGAAAGTTCTGGTGCACCGCGACTACATGCCGCGCAACCTGATGCTCAGCGAGCCTAACCCCGGCGTGCTGGATTTCCAGGATGCGGTCTACGGCCCGGTGACCTACGACGTGACGTGCCTGTTCAAGGATGCCTTTCTCAGTTGGCCTGAAGAGCGCGTGCGCGGTTGGCTGGAAAGTTACTGGCAGCAAGCCTCGGCACTGAACATTCCGGTGCAACCGGACTTCGAAGACTTCCTGCGCGCCAGCGACCTGATGGGCGTGCAGCGTCACCTGAAAGTCATCGGCATCTTCGCGCGCATCTGCCACCGCGACGGCAAGCCGCGTTATCTGGCCGATGTACCGCGTTTCTTCTCTTATATAGAGGCGGTGATTGCGCGTCGTCCCGAATTGGCGCAGCTGCAAACGCTGCTCACCAGCCTGCGGGGTGGAGCAACAGCATGAAGGCAATGATTCTGGCTGCAGGCAAAGGCGAGCGCATGCGCCCGCTGACCCTGACCACGCCGAAACCGCTGGTGCGTGCCGGCGGTGTCCCACTGATCGAATATCACCTGCGGGCTCTCGCGGCCGCAGGGTTTAACGAAATCGTGATCAACCACGCCTGGCTCGGTCAGCAGATCGAAGATTATCTGGGCGACGGTTCGCGGTTTGGCGTAAGCATTCAGTACTCGCCGGAAGGTGAGCCACTGGAAACCGGCGGCGGGATTTTCCGTGCGCTGCCGCTACTGGGCGATGATGCGTTCCTGGTGGTCAACGGGGATATCTGGACCGATTACGACTTCAGCGTTTTGCACCAGCCGATCAACGGTCTGGCGCATCTGGTGCTGGCGGACAATCCGGCGCATCACCCGAGCGGTGATTTCACGTTGCTCGATGGTCGGGTGATCGACGGCCAAAAAGACGCCACGACCCTGACCTACAGCGGCATCGCCTTATTGCATCCGCAACTGTTCGACGGCTGCGCCGACGGTGCTTTCAAACTGGCACCGCTGTTGCGCAAGGCCATGGCTGCTGGCGAAGTCACGGGCGAACGCCTGAAAGGTCACTGGGTGGATGTCGGCACACACGAGCGTCTGGCCGAAGCTGAAGCATTGATAGAAGCGAGTCGCTGACATGTTGTGGCCAGGGACTCTGATTGGAGCCGGAGCGGGTTTTGCGATCGCCAGTATTCCGGGGGCCATGCTTGGGGCATTGTTGGGGCAGGCGCTGGATCGGCGCCTGCACTTGCAGAGCTGGGGGCATCTGCGGGAAAAACTCGGCGGTCGGCCGATGTTGCGTAACGACGAATTGTTGTTTGTGTTGCTCGGACGTCTGGCCAAAAGTGACGGTCGAGTCACTGATGGCCATATCCAGCAGGCACGCAACGAGATGCGCGCGCTGGAGATGAGTGAGCCGGCGACGCGCCGCGCCATTGCTGCGTTCAACCGCGGCAAGTCGGAAAATGACAATCTGCGCGGCTATCTGCGGCGCCTGAGCGCGCAACCCCACGCGGCCGAAGGTGTGTTGCGGGCGTGCTGGCGGATGGTCTGGGCCGATGGTCGCGCGGGCGTCAGCGAGCGTGAATTGCTGGCGCAGTGGGGCAAATGGCTGGGCTGGACGTCGCATCAGGTACAGGCGCTGGCCAGTGATTACGAGCCGGGCAAGCGACCGATTGTCAGTGCCGCGGTGAGCTATCAGGAGGCGATGCGGTTGCTCGGGGTGTCGGCGTCCAGCGAACCGGCGCAGATCAAACGGGCTTATCGGCGCCTGCTCAGTCGTCATCATCCGGACAAGATTGCCGGTACGGGGGCGACGCCGGCACAGGTGCGTGAGGCGACCGAAAAAACCCGCGAGTTGCACAATGCCTACACATTGATTCGTGAGCGGCGGGATTTTCGCTAGTCGTTAAAGCTGTGTTGCCGGTGATGGCCCTTTCGCGAGCAAGCTCGCTCCCACATTCGATCGCATTCCAATTCTGGGACCTCGATCAAATGTGGGAGCGAGCTTGCTCGCGAATGAGGGCGACTCGGTCTTATTCGGTCAATCAGTGTTCTGCGGACTCAGCCAGCCACGCACCCGGCGGAACAACTGTTCCTGTTCAGCCTTGTCATCCGGCAAGGCCTTGAGCGCGACCTGGCTGAACGCCGACGTCTTCAAGCGCTTGTTCGCCTGCATGCGCTCCAGCGCTGCGTTGCGATCCAGCGGCTTGTCCATATAGAAAATATCCACGGTCGGCAATTTCAGCGTTGGTGTCAGTTCTACCAGCGCCGGTTTGGCCTTGGTCGGTGTCTGCACATCAACCATGACGAACTTTTCGATCTGCGAGGTCTGTTTTTCGCTCAGGTAGCGTGCTGCCCAATAAGCACCGCTACCATGACCTAGCACGACAATGCTGCGTGCGCTCTGCTGTTCGGCGTAGGCAATTGCGGCGTCGATGCGTGCAAAGATTCGTTCGGCGTCAGCCTTGGACTGCTCTTCAATGGTTTCGGCGACCACTTGATCCGCCACTTCGGCTTCACCGCCCGCGGCTTGCTCGATCGGCTGCGCGGTGGTGGCGTCCTTGCTTCCGGACTCCGGCGCTTTCGGCACAGCAGGCGCCTCGACCACGCGCGGTGCGATAACGTCGCTTTGCAGGTCGGGCAGGGTGATGCTCAGGCTGCTCCACTGTGCATCGGGCAATTTACGCCGCAGCGGGCCGACTGCCTGCGGCCAGTCGGCGGTTTCGCCGGCGCCGGGGATGATGATCACCGCGCCTTTGGGTTCGGCGGTGTTGGCCGGTTTCCACAGGGCTAGGAAGGTGTCGCTGCCGGCCTGCAACTGTTGCTGTTCTAGCGCAGGGACTTTACGTTCCAGTGCGGCGGCCTCTTCCTGACTACGCTCAAGCAGTGGCTGGCGTTCGGCCGGTTTTTCTTCTGCCGGTTTTTCCGCCGCAGGGGCGGGGTCGGCGGCGTTGACGGAAAACGCACAAGGCAGGATCAGCGACAGGCACAATGCTGGCATTGCCAGGCGGTAAACAGAGGGCATCGGTTATTCCAGGCCAGAAAGTATCCCGGCAGCCTAATGGGTTGGTCAGAATTTGTCAGTGTATGAGACTTCAATGAAGCGATTTTGCTGCCTGTGGGTTATCGGCTGTTTGTGCTTTCCCTTGATGGGCTGGGCGGCGCCTGCGCCTCCGGCCCACCTTGCGCAGTTGTCGGCGAGCCAGCAGCAATGGCTGGCGCAGCGCAATGAATTGCGCGTCGGTCTGGTCTTGCAGGCGCCGTATGCAACCTACGATCGACGCCTGCAGCGACTGTCAGGGGCCAACGTCGAATTGATGAAGTTGCTTGCCAAGGCACTCAATGTCGAACTGAGCTGGCGCAACTTTCAGGATCTCGCGCAACTGGAAACCGCTGTGCGCGAGGGCGAGATCGATATCGCTCCGGGTCTGAGCCAGACGCCAAGCGCCCTGCGTCTGTGGCATTTTTCCGACCCTTACATGCGCGTGCCGCAACTGGTCGTCAGCGACCAGAAGGCCAGTGGGGTGGTGGATCTGGAGAAACTCGACAGCCAGGTTCGCGTCGCCGTGCGCATGCCCGGCAGCACCGCCGACTATCTGCGCGGCAACTATCCGCATCTGAACCTGCAAGGTGTGCCGCTTGAGCGTCAGGCCTTGCAGTTGCTGTTGAGTCAGCAGGCCGCCTACGCCGTGGTCGATGAAGCGCAGCTCGGACGGTTGTCGATAGAGCCTGAGTTTGCCGAGCTGGTGGTGGTCGGCGATATTGGCTTGCCGCAACTGCTGCGAATCGGCTCGCGCCGCGATTGGCCAGAGTTGGCCGGCATTGTCCAAAGTGCCTTGCGTGCGATCCCGGCCAAGGATCTGGAACAACTGCACAGCCAATGGCTGCAACCGAAATATCCGCGGCTGTCGGAGTCGCCGGGCTTTTGGCAGAACCTCAGCCTGTTGTTCGCGGTGATGCTGCTCAGTTGTGTCGCCATCGTGTTCTGGCAGCGCCGCCAACAGCACAGCCTTGAGCAGCGACTGCTGGCCGCCCGGGAAGACATCGCGTTGCGCGCGGCCAGTGAAGAAGCGCTGCGGTTGACGCAGTTTTCCATCGATCAAAGCACCGTCGGCATCCTCTGGGTCAACTGGGACAGCCATGTGCGTTACGCCAATCGCGCGGCAGAAATCATGCTCGGGTATCCCTCGGGCGGACTGATCGAACGGCCATTGATCGACTTCGAACCGGGTCTGCACATGGATCGCTGGCTCAATCTGTGGAAGCGTGCGCGGGCCAGTGAAGAAGGGCCGCTGAGTTTCGAAACCAGTTGCGTGCGCGCCGATGGCAGTGTTTTGCCTGCAGACGTGTCGCTGAGCTTTCTGCGTTTTCGCGACAGCGAATATCTGGTGGTTTATCTCACTGATGTCACCGAGCGCCGCCGTGCACTGGCGGCGTTGCAGGAAAGCGAGGCGCGTCTGCAAGGTATCGCAGCCAACGTGCCGGGGCTGGTCTTCCGACTGGAGCGGGCGCCGGTGACCGGGCAGATCGATTTTGCCTACATCAGCGAAGGCAGCGAAACGCTGGTCGGTTATGCCCCGGCCACTCTCGCGCATCGCGACATGGGCCTGCGCAGCCTGGTGCATCCCGACGACAAGGCCAGTTATCACCGCACTCAGGATCATGCGCTGGACACCGACAGTGATTGGTCGTGGCAGGGCCGAATCCTCACGCGTCAGGGCGAGCAGCGCTGGGCCGAGATCAAGGCGATCACCCGGCAACTGGAGGATGGCGCCTATGTGTGGGACGGCATCGTCTGGGACATCACCGAGAGCAAGCGTATCGAGCTGGAGCTGGCGGCATCGCGCGAGCAGTTGCGCGAACTGTCGGCGCACCTTGAAAGCGTGCGCGAAGAAGAGAAGGCGCGAATCGCCCGCGAGGTGCACGATGAGCTGGGGCAGATGTTGACGGTGCTGAAACTGGAGACATCGATGTGCGAATTGGCCTACGCGCAACTCGATCCTGGTCTTAACGAACGCCTCAACAGCATGAAACGCTTGATCGCCCAGTTGTTTCAGTTGGTGCGCGATGTGGCGACGGCGCTGCGACCGCCGATTCTCGATGCCGGGATTGCGTCGGCAATCGAGTGGCAGGCGCGGCGTTTCGAGGCGCGCACACAGATACCGTGTCTGGTGCAGGTGCCGGATAATCTGCCGGCGCTGAGTGATGCCAAGGCCATCGGGCTGTTTCGGATTTTGCAGGAGGCGCTGACCAATGTGATGCGCCATGCTCAGGCGCATACTGTGGAACTGACGCTGGCGCTGGAAGGCGACGAATTGTGTCTGACGGTCAGTGATGATGGCGTAGGATTCGTCGCCGCTGCCGGTCGGCCAACTTCGTTTGGTTTGGTCGGCATGCGTGAGCGGGTGTTGATCATGGGCGGTCGGTTGGTGTTGGAGAGTGAGCCGGGGGAGGGCACCAGTCTGGTGGTGCGGGTGCCGGTGAGTGAGGTTTGACATGTTGTGGTGTCTGGACTGACGCCTTCGCGAGCAAGCTCGCTCCCACAGGGATCTGTGTATGCCTGAATTCTGGAGAAAAACGTGATCCGTGTACTGGTAGCCGAAGACCACACCATCGTCCGCGAGGGCATCAAGCAATTGATCGGCCTGGCCAAGGATCTGCAAGTGGTGGGCGAGGCGAGCAATGGCGAGCAATTGCTCGAGACCCTGCGCCATATTCCGTGCGAAGTGGTGCTACTCGACATTTCCATGCCCGGGGTCAATGGCCTCGAAGCGATACCGCGCATCCGTGCACTGAACAATCCGCCGGCGATTCTGGTGCTGTCGATGCATGACGAAGCGCAGATGGCCGCGCGGGCGCTCAAGGTCGGCGCGGCCGGGTATGCGACCAAGGACAGCGATCCGGCACTGTTACTCACCGCCATTCGCAAAGTCGCGGCGGGTGGGCGTTATATCGATCCGGATCTGGCCGACCGCATGGTCTTCGAAGTCGGCCTGACCGATGCACGCCCACTGCACTCGCTGCTATCCGAGCGTGAGTTCTCGGTGTTCGAACGCCTGGCCCAAGGCGCCAACGTCAACGACATCGCCCAGCAATTGGCGCTGAGCAGCAAGACCATCAGCACCCACAAGGCGCGGTTGATGCAAAAGCTCAACATCACCTCGCTGGCCGAACTGGTCAAATACGCGATGGAACACAAACTCCTCTGATCAGCACTGTTCCCCTGTGGGAGCGAGCCTGCTCGCGAAAGCGGTGTAACAGTCACCGAATAAGCTGAATGACCCACCGCATTCGCGAGCAGGCTCGCTCCCACAAGGGATCTGCTTTGGATCCGGATTGTGCGCATATCCCTAAGCGACACGCGTTTTTGCCATTGCTTGTGGCTCGCAGCTTGTCGCTTGTCACTGCCTTATCCATTAGCGCCATCCTTGTAGGGCAATCCCTACCCCCAACCTTCCATCCGGCTGAGGCGATTCTCTCCTGCGCCCCGATTTGCGTGCCTGTCAGCAGCCACTAGGCTTAACCCACAAGCAGTCATCAACAACAAAGGTGTGGGTATGAGCCAGGTCGATACAAACGCAGGGGCCAGCGATGTGCTGGTCAGCTTTCGTGGAGTGCAGAAGAGCTACGACGGCGAGAACCTGATCGTCAAAGACCTTAACCTGGACATTCGCAAAGGCGAATTTCTCACCCTGCTCGGGCCGTCCGGTTCCGGCAAGACCACCAGCCTGATGATGCTCGCCGGTTTCGAAACGCCGACCGCTGGCGAGATTCTGCTGGCCGGGCGCTCGATCAACAACGTGCCGCCGCACAAGCGCGACATCGGCATGGTGTTCCAGAATTACGCACTGTTCCCGCATATGACCGTGGCGGAGAACCTCGCGTTCCCGTTGACTGTGCGTGGCCTGAACAAAAGCGACGTCAGCGACCGCGTGAAGAAAGTCCTCAGCATGGTCCAGCTCGACGCGTTCGCCTCGCGCTATCCGGCGCAGCTGTCCGGTGGTCAGCAGCAACGTGTGGCGTTGGCTCGCGCGCTGGTGTTCGAACCGCAACTGGTGCTGATGGATGAACCGCTCGGCGCCCTCGACAAACAACTGCGTGAACACATGCAGATGGAAATCAAACACCTGCACCAGCGCCTCGGCGTGACCGTGGTTTACGTGACCCACGATCAGGGTGAAGCGCTGACCATGTCTGACCGCGTCGCGGTGTTCCATCAAGGCGAAATCCAGCAGATCGCCCCACCGCGCACGCTTTACGAAGAGCCGAAAAACACCTTTGTCGCCAACTTTATCGGCGAGAACAACCGCCTCAACGGTCGCTTGCTCAGCCAGAGCGGCGAGCGTTGCGTGGTCGAGTTGGGCCGTGGCGAAAAGGTCGAGGCGCTGGCGGTCAACGTTGGCCAGACCGGCGAACCGGTGACTCTGTCGATCCGTCCGGAGCGCGTCAGCCTCAACGGTTCGAGCGATCAATGCGTTAACCGCTTCTCAGGGAGGGTGGCGGAATTCATCTATCTGGGCGACCACGTCCGGGTGCGCCTGGAAGTCTGCGGCAAGACCGACTTCTTCGTGAAGCAACCGATTGCCGAGCTCGATCCTGCGCTCGCCGTCGGTGACGTGGTACCGCTTGGCTGGCAGGTCGAGCACGTTCGCGCGCTTGACCCGCTTTTAGAGGCGAACTGATCGCCCCGGCAATACCAACACCAACCCTGCACGTGGAGAGAACAATAAATGTTGAGATCCCTGAAGTTCACCGCCCTGACCCTGGGCCTGATGGGTGCGGCAAGCGCAATGGCCGCTGGCCTGGATTTGACCGTGGTGTCGTTTGGCGGGGCGAACAAGGCGGCGCAAGTCAAAGCCTTCTATGCACCGTGGGAAGCGGCGGGCAACGGCAAGATCGTCGCCGGCGAATACAACGGTGAAATGGCCAAGGTCAAAGCCATGGTCGACACCAAGAGCGTGTCGTGGGATCTGGTCGAAGTCGAATCGCCAGAGCTGTCCCGCGGCTGCGACGAAGACATGTTCGAACAACTCGACCCGGCGCTGTTCGGCAAAACCGAAGACTACGTCAAAGGCGCTATTCAGCCATGCGGCGTAGGCTTCTTCGTTTGGTCGACCGTGCTGGCTTACAACGCCGACAAGCTGAAAACCGCACCGACCAGTTGGGCGGATTTCTGGGACACCAAGAAATTCCCGGGCAAGCGTGGCCTGCGTAAAGGTGCCAAGTACACCCTCGAATTCGCTCTGATGGCCGACGGCGTTGCGCCAAAAGACGTCTACAAGGAACTGGCGAGCAAGGGCGGTCAGGATCGCGCGTTCAAGAAACTCGATGAGCTGAAACCGAGCATCCAGTGGTGGGAAGCCGGCGCACAACCGCCGCAGTACCTCGCTTCCGGTGACGTGGTGATGAGCTCGGCCTACAACGGTCGCATCGCGGCGGTGCAGAAAGAATCCAACCTGAAAGTGGTGTGGAACGGCGGCATCTACGACTTCGACGCCTGGGCCATCCCGAAAGGTCTGGACGCCAAGCGTGCGGAAGCGGCGAAGAAGTTCATCGCCTTCTCGGTACAGCCGCAGCAGCAGAAGACCTACTCGGAAAACATCGCCTACGGCCCGGCCAACACCCAGGCCGTACCGCTGCTGGCCAAGGATGTCCTGAAAGACATGCCGACCACCCCGGAAAACATCGCCAACCAGGTGCAGATCGACGTCAGCTTCTGGGCTGACAACGGCGAGCAACTGGAGCAGCGCTTCAACTCCTGGGCGGCGAAATAACCCGAGCATACGGGCCGACGGCTTTCCGGATGATCGTTCCCACGCTCTGCGTGGGAATGCCGCCCGGGACGCTCCGCGTCCCCGTGTGACGCAGAGCGTCACTGGATTCATTCCTGTGCTGCGCGTGGGAACGATCAGTAGCTAAAGTTCGAGGTGGTTCGCCACCTCTGTAACGATCAAAGATTTGCGGAGTACGTCATGGCCATCGCCGTTCCCCTGAACGAGGGCAACAGCCCCACCTTGAAGCAGAAGCTCAAGCGCGCCGAGCGGGTCAACCGCTGGAAGGCTCAAGCGCTGATTGCGCCGCTGGTGCTGTTTCTGCTGTTGGTGTTTCTGGTGCCGATCGTGGCGCTGCTCTACAAAAGCGTCGGCAACCCCGAAGTGGTCGGCGGCATGCCGCGCACCGTGGCGGCCATCGCCAGTTGGGACGGCCGTGGCCTGCCCGCAGAACCGGTCTATAAAGCCGCCGGTGAAGACCTCGCCGAAGCACGCAAAAACCAGACGCTGGGCGATCTGTCCAAGCGCTTGAACATGGAGTTGGCCGGCTATCGCAGCCTGCTGACCAAAACCGCCCGGGCGCTGCCGTTTACCAGCGAACCGGCCTCTTATAAAGAAGCATTGGAAGCACTCGACGAACGTTGGGGCGACCCGGCCTATTGGCAAGCGGTCAAGCGCAACACCAGCAGCATCACCCCATACTATTTGCTGGCGGCGGTCGATCATCGCATCGACGACCTCGGCGAAATCGCCCCGGCCACCCCGGATCAGGCGATCTACCTCGACATCTTCGCCCGCACGTTCTGGATGGGCCTGGTCATCACCGTGATCTGCCTGGTACTCGCTTATCCACTGGCCTATCTGCTGGCGAACCTGCCATCGCGGCAAAGCAACCTACTGATGATTCTGGTCCTGCTGCCGTTCTGGACGTCGATTCTGGTGCGCGTCGCCGCATGGATCGTGCTGCTGCAATCGGGCGGCCTGATCAATAGCGGTCTAATGGCCATGGGCATCATCGATAAACCTCTGGAACTGGTGTTCAACCGCACCGGCGTGTACATCTCGATGGTGCACATCCTGCTGCCGTTCATGATCCTGCCGATCTACAGCGTGATGAAAGGCATCTCGCCGACCTACATGCGTGCGGCGATTTCCCTCGGCTGCCATCCGTTCGCCAGTTTCTGGCGGGTGTACTTCCCGCAGACCTACGCCGGTGTCGGTGCCGGTTGCCTGTTGGTGTTCATCCTCGCCATCGGCTACTACATCACCCCGGCGCTGCTCGGCAGCCCGAACGATCAAATGGTCAGCTACTTCGTCGCCTTCTACACCAACACCAGCATCAACTGGGGCATGGCCACCGCGCTGGGCGGATTATTGCTGCTGGCGACCGTGGTGCTTTATCTGATTTACAGCTGGCTGGTCGGCGCCAGTCGCCTGCGCCTGAGCTAAGGGGAATTCGAGATGCTGAGTCCTTACATGTCGCCCATCGAACGGGTGTGGTTCTACAGCCTGCGGATTCTCTGCGGCCTGATTCTGTTGTTCCTGATTCTGCCGGTGCTGGTGATTATTCCGCTGTCGTTCAACTCGGGGAGCTTTCTGGTCTATCCGCTGCAGGGTTTCTCGCTGCAGTGGTACCACGACTTCTTTGCGTCGGCGGAATGGATGCGCGCACTGAAGAACAGCATCATCGTCGCCCCGGCGGCGACGGTGCTGGCGATGATCTTTGGCACGCTGGCGGCAATCGGTCTCACTCGCGGTGACTTCCCCGGTAAAGCGCTGGTAATGGCGCTGGTGATTTCGCCGATGGTGGTGCCGGTGGTGATCATTGGTGTGGCGAGTTATCTGTTCTTCGCGCCGCTGGGTTTGGGTAACAGCTTCTTCTCGCTGATTGTGGTGCACGCGGTGTTGGGTGTGCCGTTTGTGATCATCACGGTGTCGGCGACGTTGCAGGGGTTTAACCATAATCTGGTGCGGGCTGCCGCGAGTCTGGGTGCATCGCCGTTAACTGCGTTCCGTCGGGTGACGCTGCCGTTGATTGCGCCGGGGGTGATTTCCGGGGCGCTGTTTGCCTTTGCGACGTCGTTTGATGAGGTGGTGGTGACGTTGTTTCTGGCCGGGCCTGAGCAGGCGACTTTGCCTCGGCAGATGTTTAGCGGGATTCGTGAGAACCTGAGTCCGACGATCGCCGCTGCGGCTACTTTGCTGATCGCCTTCTCGGTGATCCTGCTGCTGACTCTGGAATGGTTGCGCGGACGTAGCGAAAAACTGCGTACGGCTCAGGTTTAAGGGCCAGATCAAAAGCTACCCCCTCACCCCAGCCCTCTCCCCCAAAGGGGGCGAGGGGGAGAGGGAGCAGATCTTCATGGTTTTCAAAACCTGAGTTCGACTCGGTATCTCAAGTCGGTGTACCTCTCACATTCACCTCGGTCAGTCCCCTCTCCCTTTGGGAGAGGGCTAGGGTGAGGGGGCTGTTGATCTTGCGCTCGATGGGTCATTCACCAGATGAATAGCAGACAACCCCAAATCCCCAGCTAATCTTGTGCCCAGCTCCCACATCTATAAGAGGCTGCGCACGATGAGTCTGTCCCAGTTCAAAATCGCCCAAAAACTGATCACCGGCGCCGCCGCCATCGAGCAACTGGCCGCTGAGCTTACACGCCTCGACATCGACAACCCGTTGATCGTCACCGATGCCGCGCTGGTCAAATCCGGCACGGTAGAGCTGGCACTGGTGCAACTCGGTGGTCGCGACTACGAGATTTTCGACCGTGTGCTGCCAGACCCGGAAATCGCCATCGTCGAAGACTGCATGCGCGTTTACCGTGAGGGCGGGCATGACGGTTTGATCGGCCTCGGTGGCGGCAGCGCCATCGACATCGCCAAGAGTGTTGCTGCATACGCGGGATATCACGGCGCGCTGGAGGATCTGTTCGGCGTCGACCAAGTCCCGCGCAAAGGCCCGCCGTTGATCGCCATCCCGACCACCGCCGGCACCGGCTCCGAAGTCACCAACGTCGCGATCCTCTCGGACAAAGTCGCGCAGTTGAAGAAAGGCATCGTCAGCGACTTTCTATTACCGGACGTCGCGCTGGTCAGCCCGCAGATGACCCTGACCTGCCCACGCAGTGTCACCGCCGCCAGTGGCGTCGACGCCTTGGTGCACGCCATCGAATCCTATCTGTCAGTGAATGCCTCGCCGATCACCGACTCGCTGGCCATCGGCGCTATCAAACTGATCGCCAAAGCGCTGCCCAAGGCCTACGCCAATGGCGCCAACCTGCAAGCCCGCGAAGACATGGCCACCGCCAGCCTGATGGCCGGCATGGCGTTTGGTAATGCCGGGGTCGGCGCGGTGCATGCGCTGGCGTATCCGCTGGGCGGGCGCTTCAACATTGCCCATGGCGTCAGCAATGCCTTGCTGCTGCCGTATGTCATGACCTGGAACAAGATGGCCTGCGTCGAGCGGATGCAGGATATCGCCGAAGCCATGGGGGTGAAAACTGCTCATCTGAGTGCCGCCGAGGCGGCGGACAAAGCCGTACAGGCCATGACCGACTTGTGTGCGGCGGTGGAAATTCCTGCAGGGTTGCGCAGTTTCGGTGTCCCGGAAGACGCGATCCCGGCGATGGCCGTGGAAGCGGCCGGCATCGAGCGTCTGATGCGCAACAACCCGCGCAAGCTCAGCGCTGTGGACATCGAGAAGATCTATCGCGCGGCGTATTGAGTCGGCGCCGGTCATCCGTCATGGCACAACCCAATCATCGCGGTCACGGTGCGCGCTTGGAAACTTGAGGTATACAATGCGCGCCATCGTGATTTAGCTCAGAAAAGGTGCGTCATGCAGCCCTTCGTAATTGCTCCGTCGATTCTCTCCGCCGACTTCGCCCGCCTCGGCGAGGAAGTAGACAACGTTCTCGCCGCTGGCGCCGACTTCGTCCACTTCGACGTCATGGACAACCACTATGTGCCAAACCTGACCATCGGCCCGATGGTCTGCGCCGCGTTGCGCAAGTACGGCGTCACCGCGCCGATCGATGCGCACCTGATGGTGAGCCCGGTGGATCGTATCGTCGGCGACTTCATCGAAGCCGGCGCCACCTACATCACCTTCCACCCGGAAGCCACGCTGCACGTTGATCGTTCGCTGCAACTGATCCGCGAAGGTGGCTGCAAATCCGGTCTGGTGTTCAACCCGGCGACGCCGCTGGACGTGCTCAAGTACGTGATCGACAAGGTCGACATGGTCTTGCTGATGAGCGTCAACCCGGGCTTCGGCGGGCAGAAATTCATTCCCGGCACCCTCGACAAACTGCGCGAAGCGCGGGCGATCATCGATGCCTCGGGCCGTGACATCCGTCTGGAAATCGACGGCGGCGTCAACGTCAACAACATCCGCGAAATCGCCGCTGCGGGGGCTGACACCTTTGTTGCCGGCTCGGCGATCTTCAATGCGCCGAACTATAAGGAAGTCATCGACAAGATGCGTTCCGAACTGGCGCTGGCGCGTCCATGAGCGGTTTTGAGCAGCTGTTCCCGGGGAAACTGCCACGGCTGGTGATGTTCGATCTGGATGGCACGCTGATCGACTCGGTTCCGGACCTGGCAGCCGCGGTGGACACCATGCTGCTCTCCCTCGGACGTCAACCGGCGGGCATCGATTCGGTGCGCGAGTGGGTTGGCAACGGCGCGCCAGTACTGGTGCGCCGTGCGTTGGCCGGTGGTATCGATCATTCGGCGGTGGATGACGTCGAAGCCGAGCACGCGCTGGAAGTGTTCATGCAAGCCTACGGTGCCAGCCATGAGCTGACCGTGGTCTATCCCGGCGTGCGCGACACTCTCAAGTGGCTGCACAAGCAAGGCGTGGCCATGGCGCTGATCACCAATAAGCCGGAGCGTTTCGTCGCGCCGCTGCTGGATCAGATGAAAATCGGCCGCTACTTCAAATGGATCATCGGTGGCGATACCTTGCCGCAGAAGAAGCCGGATCCGGCGGCACTGTTTTTTGTAATGAAAATGGCCAACATTCCAGCCTCGCAATCGTTGTTCGTCGGCGACTCGCGCAGCGATGTGCTGGCGGCGAAAGCGGCGGGGGTCAAATGCGTGGCGCTGAGTTACGGCTACAACCATGGCCGACCGATTGCCGAAGAATCGCCGGCGCTGGTGATCGACGATCTGCGCAAGTTAATTCCCGGTTGCC
This sequence comes from Pseudomonas viridiflava, assembly GCF_900580865.1. Taxonomy (GTDB): domain Bacteria; phylum Pseudomonadota; class Gammaproteobacteria; order Pseudomonadales; family Pseudomonadaceae; genus Aquipseudomonas. The sequence continues at coordinate 20,616 of NZ_UTBZ01000136.1, read as the reverse complement.
TCGGTTCGGCCGCTGAGATAACGTTGCCCGACGCTTCTCACTCCCCTTCTGGAAACGCCATCGTGGTGGTCACTCGCAAACTCTGGATGAAAGTCATCAAGGCCCTGGCCCGCTGGCGTTGGCGCGCCTGACTTGTTCCTGGCCGGCTCGCCGGCGCGTTTGCATACCTGACTGATTTGCCCCTCACACCACGAGGCACCTTATGATCCGCGAAGAATTCCTGCGCTTGGCCGCTGACGGCTACAACCGCATTCCGTTGGCCTGCGAAACCCTGGCCGACTTCGACACGCCGCTGTCGATCTACCTGAAACTGGCCGACCAGCCCAACTCCTACCTGCTGGAATCGGTGCAGGGCGGCGAGAAGTGGGGCCGTTACTCGATCATCGGTCTGCCGTGCCGCACCGTGCTGCGGGTTCACGACCATCACGTCAGTATCACCGTTGATGGCGTCGAGACCGAAAGCCACGACGTGGAAGACCCGTTGGCGTTCGTTGAAACCTTCAAGGCGCGCTACAACGTGCCGACCATCGCCGGTCTGCCGCGTTTCAACGGCGGCCTGGTCGGTTACTTCGGTTACGACTGTGTGCGTTATGTCGAGAAGCGTTTGGGCAAGTGCCCGAATCCGGATCCGCTGGGCGTACCGGACATTCTGCTGATGGTTTCCGACGCTGTCGTGGTGTTCGACAACCTCGCCGGCAAGATGCACGCGATCGTGCTGGCCGACCCCGCGCAGGCCGATGCCTTCGAACAAGGTCAGGCGCAACTGCAGGCGTTGCTCGAGAAGCTGCGCCAGCCGATCACTCCGCGCCGTGGCCTGGATTTCAGTAAGCAGCAATCGGCTGATCCTGTGTTCCGCTCCAGTTTCACCCAGAACGATTACGAAAAAGCCGTCGACACCATCAAGGAATACATCCTGGCCGGTGACTGCATGCAGGTCGTGCCGTCGCAGCGTATGTCGATCGACTTCAAGGCTGCACCGATCGATCTGTACCGCGCCCTGCGTTGCTTCAACCCGACGCCGTACATGTATTTCTTCAACTTCGGCGACTTCCACGTCGTTGGCAGTTCGCCGGAAGTGCTGGTGCGCGTTGAAGACAACCTGATCACCGTGCGTCCGATTGCCGGCACTCGTCCGCGTGGCGCCACGGAAGAGGCGGACGTGGCGCTGGAAGAAGACCTGCTGTCGGACGATAAGGAGATCGCTGAGCACTTGATGCTGATCGATCTGGGGCGTAACGACACCGGGCGCGTTTCGGAAATCGGCTCGGTGAAGCTCACCGAGAAAATGGTCATCGAGCGTTATTCCAACGTGATGCACATCGTCTCCAACGTCACCGGCCAGTTGAAAGAAGGGCTGACGGCGATGGACGCACTGCGGGCGATTCTGCCGGCGGGCACCTTGTCCGGCGCCCCGAAGATTCGCGCGATGGAAATCATCGACGAACTGGAGCCGGTCAAGCGTGGCGTGTACGGCGGTGCGGTCGGTTATTTCGCCTGGAACGGCAACATGGACACCGCGATTGCGATTCGCACGGCGGTGATCAAGAACGGCGAGCTGCACGTGCAGGCCGGTGGCGGCATCGTTGCCGACTCGGTGCCGGCGCTGGAATGGGAAGAGACCCTGAACAAACGCCGCGCGATGTTCCGTGCCGTGGCGCTGGCCGAGCAAACCCCGGAAGCCTGAGTCCACACAAAAACCTTGTAGGAGTGAGCCTGCTCGCGATTGCGGATTAACATTCAACAGATTTGTTGACTGACCCACCGCTATCGCGAGCAGGCTCACTCCTACATTTTGATCTGTGTTCGGCAATAAAAAAGCGGCGCCTGTGAGGGCGCCGCTTTTTTGTGCCTGCGAGTTAGAAGTCCAGCACAACCCCGACATTCACACCCTGCTGGGTAAAGTCATCATCCTTGCGCAACGAGTAACCGCCACGCAAAGCCAGATCCGCCGTGAGCTTGTGGCTGACGCCCAGGCTCAAGCGGTTCAAATGGCTTTGCGGCGTATAGCCCTCAAGTGTGAAGTCGTTAGCCGGCAAAGTATTGAGCGCAATGTTCACCTTCTGCACGTCATCTTCGTACTCACGCTCGTGGGCGTACTCACCAAACACCTGGGTTTGCGGGGTGATGTTGTATTTGCCCTGCAAGCCCAACCCCAGGCGTTTCGAATCGCGAGTCTGATCATCGAAGGTCAGCGCAGTAGCGCGGTTGCTCTTCTCTGAATAACCATCGACATCGACGCTGGCGTAGTCAGCGCTGACGAATGGCGACAGGTGCCACTCGCTGCCCGGCTGGGCAATGTCATAACCGACCCGCGCGCTGAAGGCCCAGAGGCTGCCGTCAGTGTCGCCTTTCTCCGCCCCTTCGCTGACGCCGAGATCGAATTTGCGCTTGAGGTTGTCGTAGTCGAGTTTGCCACCGGTCAACGCTGCGTCAGCCCACCAGCGGTTTTGCTGGAACTGGGCGAATGCCGTGGCCATGTAGCTGTTGAGTTTGTAGTCAGAATCGTTATGACCGGCCTCCAGATTCTGCCGGTAGAAACCGCCCGCCACACCCACGCGCCAAGCTTCATTCAAGCGATAACTGCCGCCGACGTTGAGGTTGTAACCGCTGCCATCGGCGCTGACACCGCTGCTTTGGCTGTCGACATCCAGATGCTGGCCACCCGCCGAGACAATCGCCCGCCACTGGCCGACCGCTTGCCAGTTTTCCCAATCCGCCTGCCATTGGTTGCGCAGTTCATCCTGATGCGCGCGCACGGTGGCGTGGGCCATTTCTGGTAGCAGCGTCAGTTCCCACGGTGCGGCGAGCAGGGAGTAGGCGTAGTCGGAGATCAGTTTTTGCCCGGCTTCGGTCGGGTGCACGCCGTCGTTGTAGATCAGCTTGCTCGGGTCGGGTGTCGCACTGTTGATCCCGTAACGAGCGTTCTCGGTGCAACCGCTGCCACTGAAGCAGGTCGCGGTCAGGTTCTGATCGGTCGCGAGGCCAAAGCGCCCAGGATCGGCAAACACTTCCGAGAGCAGCACCGGAATGTTCAGCGGAATGACTTCGGCGTTGATGCCTTGCAGGCGTGTGACCAACTGGCTGTTGAACTGGGTGGCGAGTTGACTGCTGAAGGCTTGCAGCGGCGTGCCGTTGATGGCCGGGGTCAGGCCAACGTCAGGCAACAGCCAGACCATCACGTATTTGGCGCCGGCGGTTTGCAGGGTTTGCACGCTGTCGGCCAATCGATCGGCGGCGGCGTTGGCTTGCGGCAGGCTAAGAATGCGCCCTTGCAGGAAGTCGTTACCGCCGCCAGAGATGTAATACAGCGCATTCGGGTCGGCGCGAAAGCCGTTCGATGGCAGGTAACCGGCGCGGGTGCGCTCGCCGGTGGCGGATTGCGTCGTGATCGAGTCGAGAATCTGGTCAGTACGATAACCGCCAACCGCCCAGTTGTTGCCGTCAGGCTGGCCGTTTTCGGCACGCACTGCCGAGCTGGAAGAGGCTGTCTGGTCTGGCGAAAAGCCAAGGCGTCCGCCGAGCAACTGCGTGGAATTCAATGAATACAGTTCACCGCTGCCATCCTGATACACCGGCCCGGTACGGTTGGTGTAACGCTCGGTGGAGCCAGCCGGTCCGCCAGTGTCAGTGAAGGTGCCGGCATCATTGAGGCTGTCGCCAAACACAATGAAATTCGAATAGGGATTGGGTGCAGCATTGGCCTGAGCACAAGCCAGTGCAAGCAGGCAGCCAGCCAGCGGTACAAACAACGTCTGTTTGATCATGAGCAAGTCCGTTTATTTATTGTTGTAGGTGAACGAAACGACAGTACCAAAAACTCCCGGCGTTTTGCCATCGGTCGCGAATCCTCCCCCGGTTTTATCTCCCGCAGCCCCGGCCATATTGCACGCTCCGCCCAGCTAAGTTACTGTGCCGGAACGTATGAACGAGACCTTCCCCGTGTTGATCACCAGCAAACTTCTGGATCAAGTCATCAAGGCACACGCCCGCTGGCGTTGGCGCGCCTGAATCTTTTCTGCCGGCCCCGCCGGATCTGTATCGCTTTGCCTTCCTTGCCTGTTTGAAATGCCGCTGTGCCGACGCGTCTTCCCGCGTCCGACATCGTGCAGCGCCCTGCGGGCAAGTGATCTGAAGGCTGTTTTCAAATCAGAATTCAAGAGGTTCGACACGCCATGTTGCTGATGATCGACAACTACGACTCCTTTACTTACAACGTTGTGCAATACCTCGGTGAGCTGGGTGCCGAAGTCAAAGTGGTGCGCAACGATGAACTGACCATCGCCGAAATCGAAGCACTCAAGCCAGAGCGCATCGTGGTTTCCCCCGGTCCTTGCACGCCGACTGAAGCCGGCATCTCCATCGAAGCCATCAAGCACTTTGCCGGCAAGCTGCCCATCCTCGGCGTCTGCCTCGGCCACCAGTCCATCGGCCAGGCCTTCGGCGGCGACGTAGTGCGTGCGCGTCAGGTAATGCACGGTAAGACTAGTCCGGTATTCCACGAGGACAAGGGCGTTTTCGCCGGCCTCAATCATCCGCTGACCGTCACCCGTTACCACTCTCTGATCGTCAAGCACGACACTTTGCCCGATTGCCTGGAACTGACCGCATGGACCCAGCACGATGACGGTTCGGTCGACGAAATCATGGGCCTGCGGCACAAGACCCTGAACATTGAGGGCGTACAGTTCCACCCCGAGTCGATCCTGACCGAGCAGGGCCATGAACTGTTTGCCAACTTCCTCAAACAAACCGGCGGCACGCGCTAAGGACTTCCCATGAATATCAAGACAGCCCTGAGCCGTATCGTCGAACACCTCGACCTCAGCACCGATGAAATGCGCGACGTGATGCGCGAAATCATGACCGGCCAATGCAGCGACGCGCAGATCGGCGCGTTCATGATGGCCATGCGCATGAAGAGCGAGAGCATCGACGAAATCGTTGGCGCGGTGTCGGTAATGCGTGAGCTGGCCGATCAGGTCGAACTGAAAACCCTCGACGGCGTGGTCGATGTGGTAGGTACCGGCGGTGACGGTGCAAACATCTTCAACGTGTCTACCGCTTCCTCTTTTGTCGTTGCAGCAGCCGGTTGCACCGTGGCCAAGCACGGCAACCGTGCCGTTTCGGGCAAGAGCGGCAGCGCCGACTTGCTGGAAGCCGCCGGCATTTATCTGAACTTGACGCCGGTTCAGGTCGCCCGTTGTATCGACAACGTCGGCATCGGTTTCATGTTCGCCCAGACCCACCATAAAGCCATGAAGTACGCTGCCGGCCCACGCCGCGATCTCGGCCTGCGTACGCTGTTCAATATGCTCGGCCCGCTTACGAATCCGGCCGGTGTGAAGCATCAGGTTGTGGGCGTCTTCAACAAGGCGCTGTGCCGGCCATTGGCCGAGGTATTGCAACGTCTGGGTAGCAAGCATGTGCTGGTGGTGCATTCGAAAGACGGTCTGGACGAGTTCAGTCTCGCCGCGCCGACCTTTGTCGCCGAGCTGAAGAACAATGAGATCAGCGAATATTGGGTCGAGCCGGAAGACCTCGGCATGAAAAGCCAGAGCCTGCACGGCTTGTCGGTCGACGGCCCGGAAGCCTCGCTGGTGCTGATCCGCGATGCATTGGGCAAGCGCAAAACCGAAAACGGCCAGAAAGCCGCCGAAATGATTGTGCTCAATGCCGGTGCAGCGCTGTATGCCGCTGACCTGGCCAGCAGTTTGAAACAGGGCGTCGAGCTTGCACACGACGCGCTGCACACCGGTCTCGCTCGGGAAAAACTCGAGGAGCTGGGTGCCTTTACCGCGGTATTCAGAGTGGAGAATGAGGGATGAGTGTACCGACGGTTCTGGAAAACATTCTGGCGCGCAAAGTTCAGGAAGTCGCCGAGCGTAGCGCTCGCGTCAGCCTGAGCGAGCTGGAAAGTCTGGCCAAGGCGGCCGATGCACCCCGTGGTTTTGCCCAGGCATTGCTGGCGCAGGCGAAGAAGAAACAGCCTGCGGTGATTGCTGAAATCAAAAAGGCTTCGCCAAGCAAAGGCGTGATCCGTGAGAACTTTGTTCCCGCCGACATCGCCAAAAGCTACGAAAAGGGTGGGGCGACCTGTCTTTCCGTACTGACCGACATCGATTACTTCCAGGGCGCCGATGCGTACCTGCAACAGGCCCGTGCCGCGTGCAGCCTGCCGGTGATCCGCAAGGATTTCATGATCGATCCTTACCAGATCGTTGAAGCCCGTGCGCTGGGCGCCGACTGCGTGCTGTTGATCGTCTCCGCACTGGATGACGTGAAAATGGCCGAGCTGGCCGCCGTCGCCAAAAGCGTCGGTCTCGATGTGTTGGTCGAAGTGCACGACGGCGATGAGCTGGAGCGCGCTTTGAAAACCCTCGACACACCGCTGGTCGGGGTCAACAACCGTAATCTGCACACCTTCGACGTCAGCCTGGAAACCACACTTGATCTGCTACCGCGCATTCCGCGCGATCGTCTGGTGATCACTGAGAGCGGCATCCTCAATCGCGCCGATGTCGAACTGATGGAAATCAGCGACGTGTACTCGTTCCTGGTCGGCGAAGCGTTCATGCGTGCGGAGAATCCGGGCACTGAACTGCAGCGCCTGTTCTTCCCGGAGCGTGGCACTTCCATCAGTGGTTCGACTCTCGACTGATTGCCGTTAGACCGAGTCGACTGCTTCGCGAGCAGGCTCGCTCCCACATGAACATGCAGTCCAAATGTGGGAGCGAGCCTGCTCGCGAAGGGTTCATCGAAACCTCTGAAGATTTCCATATTGCCGGAGCCCTCCATGTCGCTGCCAACCCCGCTGACCATCGAAGCCGGCCTGCAAGCCGAACAGGATTTGCTGGCCTCGGTCTGCGCCGGCGACGCAGAGTTCGGCCTGCTGTTCTGGCAACCCAGCGATCGCGCCTTGGTCATGCCGCGCCGCCTCAATCGTCTCCCCGGATTCGACCACGCCTGCGAAGTCTCCGCCGCCGCCGGTTGGCCAGTCCTGCTACGTGAAACCGGTGGCGAACCTGTCCCGCAATCTGCCGCGACAATCAATATCGCCCTGGTCTACGCACCACCACGCAGCGAAGGCGATTTGAACCGCATCGAAACCGGCTACCGCCGTCTGTGCGATCCGATCTGTCAGTTGCTGGATGAGTTGGGCGGCACATCATCGTTGGGCGAAATCGACGGCGCGTTTTGCGACGGACGTTTCAACGTCAATCTCGACGGCCGTAAAATGGTTGGCACCGCTCAGCGCTGGCGTCAGAGTCAGGGCGGACAGCGTCCGGTCGGTCTGGTGCACGGGGCGATGCTGATGGATAACGAGCGTGAATCGATGGTGGCGGCGGTCAATCGCTTCAACGAAGCGTGCGGCCTGGAGCAGCGGGTGCGGGCTGACAGCCACGTCGCCCTGCATGAGAAATTCAACGCGCCACAGGCCTTGGCGCGTCTCGATGAGTTGTTTCGTTTAATGCTGGCGCAGATGTACAGCGCCTGATATTCGAGCTTAGCGCGTGCCGAAGACCACCATGGTCTTGCCTTTCACATCGACCAGATTGCGTTCTTCAAGATCCTTGAGCACGCGACCAACCATCTCCCGCGAACAACCGACAATCCGGCCGATTTCCTGACGGGTGACCTTGATCTGCATGCCATCGGGGTGCGTCATCGCATCTGGCTGCTTGCACAACTCCAGCAGGCAGCGGGCAACACGACCGGTTACGTCGAAGAACGCGAGGTCGCCGACCTTGCGCGTGGTGTTGCGCAGGCGTTGTGCGATTTGTCCGCTAAGGACGTAAAGAATGTCTGGATCCTGCTGCGACAATTCGCGGAACTTGGCGTAGCTGATTTCTGCTGTTTCGCATTCGACCTTGGCCCGCACCCAGGCACTGCGTTCCTGCTCTTGTCCTGCTTGCTCGAACAGGCCCAGTTCACCGAAGAAATCCCCAGCGTTCAGGTAAGCGATGATCATCTCGCGGCCGTCATCATCCTCGATCAGGATCGTCACCGAACCCTTGATGATGAAGTACAGCGTGTCCGAACGATCGCCCGCACAGATGATGTTGCTCTTGGCCGCATGGCGACGGCGCTGACAATGCATCAACAGCTTGTCGAGATTCTTGATTTTGGGTGTGGGGGTAATAGCAACCATGGTTGTATCCCGAAAAGACTGCACGGTGATGTTTGATTTTTTTATGAGGCGCTGAAGGCGGTCGCTACACAGCTGACATGGGCGCCAGCGAATTGGCGCCAGCTTAACAGACACTTCGTCGAAAATTCGAGAAATTACCTACGTCGCGGAGGCATCCGTCCTAGGAACGTGGCTCGCTGTCCGGGCGAAGCCCTGTGCTAAGCTGGCGACCCTTTTTTTACAGTGGAGTCTGGGCGATGAAGGCACGCATCCAATGGGCTGGCGAAGCCATGTTCCTCGGCGAATCCGGCAGCGGTCATGTCGTGGTCATGGACGGTCCGCCGGACGCCGGTGGTCGTAATCTGGGTGTTCGCCCGATGGAGATGCTCCTGCTCGGCGTTGGCGGTTGCAGCAACTTCGACGTGGTCAGCATTCTGAAGAAGTCCCGTCAGGCCGTGGAAAGCTGCGAAGCCTTCCTCGAAGCCGAGCGCGCGACTGAAGATCCGAAGGTGTTCACCAAGATTCACATGCATTTCGTGGTCAAGGGCCGTGGCCTGAAAGAAGCCCAGGTCAAGCGCGCCATCGAACTGTCCGCCGAGAAGTACTGCTCCGCTTCGATCATGCTCGGCGCGGCTGGCGTAGCGATCACCCACGACTATGAAATCGTCGAACTCGGTTGAACCGACATTCAACTATCATAAAAGCAGTGCAGGCTCTGGCGATCCCCCGCTGACGTCTGCATAATGCGCCACTTTTTTCAGGGCAGTGATCGGTCAGCCGACGGATCAGCCGCCTGAACAGATAACCAAAATCGCCATCGCGAAGAGGTGTTAACCGTCCTACGCAGGTGCGTCGTTCGCACTTGACGGGCATGCTTGATCACGCGGCCGGGCCGCATACATAGAGAGTTTTTAACGGTGAAAAGCAAACTCAAGCTCCACGGGTTCAATAACCTGACAAAGACCTTGAGCTTCAACATCTATGACATCTGCTACGCGGAAACCCCGCAAGACCAGCAGGCTTACGTTGAGTACATCAATCAAGAGTACAACGCGAAACGCCTGACGCAGATTCTCACAGAAGTTGTCGAGATCATTGGTGCCAACATCCTGAACATTGCCAGTCAGGACTATGAACCTCAGGGCGCCAGCGTCACGATTCTGATTTCTGAAGAGCCGGTAACCCCGACTGAAAGCCAGATTGAAGAGTCGCCGGGCCCATTGCCCGAAATTATCCTGGCCCACCTCGACAAGAGTCATATCACGGTGCACACCTACCCGGAAATCCATCCGGACGACGGTATTGCAACCTTCCGTGTGGACATCGACGTGTCGACCTGTGGTGTCATTTCACCGCTCAAAGCGCTCAATTTCCTCATTCACCAGTTCGATTCGGACATCGTGACCGTGGATTATCGTGTGCGCGGCTTCACCCGTGACGTTGAAGGCAACAAGCACTTCATCGATCACGAGATCAACTCGATCCAGAACTATCTCTCCGAAGACACCCGCGACGCGTACCAGATGACCGACGTGAACGTGTACCAGGAAAACCTGTTCCACACCAAAATGCTGCTGAAGAACTTCGAACTGGATAACTACCTGTTCGGCGACGCCACCAGCAACTTGTCCCCCGAGCAGCGTGCTCAGGTGACCGACCGGGTGAAACACGAAATGCTCGAAATCTTCTACGCGCGCAACATGCCGACCTAAGATTCACGAGCACAAAAAAGGCGACCTTTCGGTCGCCTTTTTCATTTCTGCCACCCCCCCTGTGGGAGCGAGCCTGCTCGCGAAGGGGCCCTCTGCAGCAATATCGTTCTCAGATCCGATAAGTACTCTTGGTCATCACCTTGGCCAGAATACTCATCCCGAACTTCACCGGTGCCGGAAAACGGAACCCACCAGCCTCCAAAGCACTTTCGGCATGATGTTCTTCATCAATGCGCATCTGCTCCAGTATCGCCCGGGACTTCTCGTCCTCTGCCGGCAATTGCTCCAGGTGTTCGTTCAAGTGCTTGCATACCTGATGTTCGGTCGCCGCAACAAAACCGAGGCTGACCTTGTCGCTGATCAACCCGGCCACCGCACCAATCCCGAACGACATCCCGTAAAACAGCGGATTCAAAACGCTGGTATGGCTGCCCAGCTGGTGAATGCGTTGCTCGCACCAGACCAGATGATCAATTTCTTCTTCGGCGGCGTGCTCCATAGCCTCGCGTACCTGAGGTAGTTTGGCGGTCAACGCCTGCCCCTGATACAGCGCCTGGGCGCAGACTTCACCGGTATGGTTGATGCGCATCAGACCGGCGACGTGGCGGGTGTCTTCGTCGCTCATTTGCGTGTCCGGCTGCAAAATCGCCGGCGACGGACGGTACGGCTGGCCGCTGAAGGGCAGCAGGGTACGCATTGCGGCATCGGCTTGCAGCAGCAGGCGGTCAATTGGCGAGTAGTGACGTTGGGTAGTCATGCTGACCTCCGGGAAGAATCTCGGCGGCCAGTTTAACCGAATCGGCCGGGGGAAGGTTTGCGCTGGGTCATTTGCTGCGCGGTCATGCTTTTTTGTGGGAGCGAGCCTGCTCGCGAAGGCGGAGTGTCAGGCACTGATACATTGAATGTGCCGAAGTCTTCGCGAGCAGGCTCGCTCCCACAGGGGGAAGGGGCGTACCTTAGCCCGGCGGCCAGTTCATCTGACGCTGACCGAGAACGTGCATATGAATGTGGTAGACGGTCTGCCCACCCTTTTCATTGCAGTTCATCACCACGCGGAAACCATCTTCGCAACCCAGTTCCAGCGCCAGACGCTGCGCAGTGAACAGGATATGCCCGGCCAGTGCCTTGTCGTCTTCGGTCAGGTCATTGAGGGTGCGCACTGGCTTTTTCGGGATGACCAGAAAATGCACCGGTGCCTGAGGAGCGATGTCGTGGAACGCCAGAACCTGGTCGTCCTCGTAAATGATCTTGGCCGGGATCTCCCGGTTGATGATCTTGGTGAACAGAGTATCCACTGCTGTTTTCTCCGTTGTTTGGGCTGGTCTGAGTGTACTCAGGGCGGCTTATCCCGCCCAGTGTTTTACCTGTAGGGCATTTCAGCGCGGGCAGTAAGCCTTGTTGACCATGCCGACAATGGTACGGTTGAGCCAGCGCGAACCCAGTCGCGGTAAAAACGCGAACCAGCGATTGCGTCGTCCGGGAATGATGATTGCGCGGTTTTTATCGAGGGCGCGCACGGTATACAGCGCGACTTCCTCGGGGCTCATCAGCAATTTGCTGTCTTTGAGTTTGTCGCTGTTGAGTTGTGCCGTGCGGAAAAATGCCGTGCGTGTCGGGCCGGGACAGAGCACCGAAACCTTCACCGCGCTTTGTTTGAGTTCGACCCGCAAGGCTTCGGAGAAGTGCAGAACATACGCCTTGCTGGCGTAGTAAGTGCTCATCCACGGGCCGGGATTGAACGCGGCCACCGAGGCGACGTTGAGAATCTGCCCGCCACCCTGCAGCGCCATGCTGTTGCCGATGGCGTGGCAGAGGCGGGTGAGGGCTAGGATGTTCACTTCGATCAGATCCTGCTCGGTCATCCAGTCCTGTGCGAGAAACGGGCCGCAGGTGCCGATACCGGCGCAATTGACCAGCAAGTCGATCTGTCGGTCACCTTCTTCGAGTTCCAGCAGGAAACCGGACAGACGCAATGGCTCGCCCAGATCGCAGGCGCGGAACAGTACCTCGACGCCAAAACGCTGGGTCAACTCGATCGCAATGCTTTCCAGCTGATCACGCTGTCGGGCCACCAGAATCAGGCTTCGGCCACGCCTGGCCAGTGCTTCGGCCATCGCCAGGCCGATGCCGCTGGAGGCGCCGGTGATCAGTGCGTAACGGGTCATGCAATTCTCCATCGCAACAGCTCCGCGCCGTCGACGCGGGTGTCACGGCGGGGAGCACTGTTCATTCTTTCGCAGAGTCTACAGGGGCCTGCGCCGCTTCGGCGGCTTCGTCGGCGGAATCCGCTGGCGCTTCGACCTCTACTTCGACTTCATCAGTGGTCATCGAGCCACTTTCGTAGCTGCTTTCCAGATTGCTTTCATATTCCTGCTGGATGGCCGAGATCCCGCCCAGCATTCCACCGACAAAGATCAGTGCGAAGAACACGATCCACAGGGAACACAGCACCTTTACTGCGGTGCTGTTTGGCGGAGGGGGAGGGCCATAGCGATTGGCGCCTGTGTTGCCCGGTACGACCATGATCACCAGCGGGAAGAAGCTGCCCACGAACGGTACAAGGTTCAATAGCCAGAGCCAGCCCGACCAGCCTATATCGTGCAGACGCTGAACGCTGAACAGAATGCTGACAATCAGGAAAGCGATAAAGAGGAAGAAGGCGAAGATGCCGCCGATGATAAGGCCAGTGGTGGAATCGCCGCTGACCAGCCCCAGAGCCAGCAGGGCGAACACGCCGACAATGGGCAGGGTCACCAGGCTCAGGACCATTGTCCATGCCAGAAATCGCAGGCGGCCGATTCTCCCTTCGACGCTGAACGGCTTGAGTGTGGCGAACGCCGGCAGACTCTCGCCGACGGTGGCGCGCGGTGGTGCGTAAGGGGAGTCAGGTTCCGCTATGGCAGATGAATGCTCGTGTACGTCGGAGAGATTCAGTTCGATCGTCGTTTCAGCTTCGATGCGCGCATCGATCCCGGTTTTGCTCAGCGCTTGCAGATAGGTCTGCGCATCGCTGTGGGACAAATCACGTTTGAGTGCGACGGTGCGGCCATTGAACAGGCGCTCGATCGCGGCCACATCACTTTTGAACAGATCCGCCAGATTGAGTTTGGCAGTGGTGATATCGACACCGGGCTGTAGAGCGCCGTCGAATACGATCTTGTAACGGGGTTCGCTCATGGCCGAGGCATCCTTGTCGCGAATAGATTGAAAGGTCAGCAGTGTAAGGCCAGCTCAGCGGAGCTGGCCCGATTTTTCTTAGCGCGGCCAGCGTTGCGGTAGCTGAGCTGCGCGTTCCTGTGCCTGGCGATACTCTGCGTCCAGCCGCGCGATCAATTGATCCACGCTCGGCAGATCATCGATCTGACCAACGCCTTGACCGGCCGACCACACAGTCTTCCAGGCTTTGGCTTCATCGCTGATCGGCTTGAGCTTGTCACCGAAATTAACCTCGCCCTTGCCTTGCAGGGCGACCATATCGAAACCGGCCGCCTCCAGGCTCTGACGCATAAAGCTCGCCGGCACTCCCGACACCGCTGGAGTATGGATGATGTCCGCAGCCTTGGCTGTCAGCAGCATCTCCTTGTAGGCGTCAGGCGCATGACTTTCTGTGGTGCCGATAAATCGCGTACCGAAGTAGGCCAAATCCGCACCGAGCAGCTGTGCGGCGAGAATCTCATGGCCGTGGTTAAGACATCCTGCAAGCAGCAGGGTTTTATCGAAAAACTGGCGGATCTCGGCGATCAGCGCAAAAGGACTCCAGGTGCCGGCGTGCCCCCCGGCGCCGGCCGCCACGGCGATCAAACCGTCGACACCGGCTTCGGCGGCTTTCTCGGCGTGGCGGCGAGTGGTGACGTCATGGAAGACCAGGCCGCCATAGCTGTGTACCGCGTCGACCAGTTCCTTCACCGCGCCGAGGCTGGTGATGACGATTGGTACTTTGTGCTCGACGCAGATGTTCAGATCCGCCTGCAAGCGCGGGTTGCTGTTGTGCACGATCAGGTTCACCGCGTACGGCGCCGGATTCTCCAGTGTCGCCAGTCCCGCTTCAATCTGTTCCAGCCAGGCTTTGAACCCGCTGCTTTCGCGCTGATTCAAGGCTGGAAAACTGCCGACCACGCCATTGCGGCAGCAGGCGAGCACCAGCTCCGGATTGGAAATCAGAAACATCGGCGCCGCTACTACAGGCAGACGCAGACGTTGTTCGAGCAAAGCGGGCAGCGACATTATGGATACCCCAAAGATCTGTAGTTGTTGAAGTTAGAACGGCTTGACCACGACCAGAATTACGATAGCCAGCAATAGCAGAACCGGCACTTCATTGAACCAGCGATAAAAGACATGGCTGCGGGTGTTTTCGCCACGGGCGAAGCGTTTTACCTGTGCGCCGCACATGTGGTGGTAGCCGATCAGCAAGACGACCAAGGTCAGTTTGGCGTGGATCCAGCCGCCCATGCTGAAGATGCCCGGGTTGAGATAGATCAGCCAGCCGCCGAAGATCAGCGTCGCAATCATCGCCGGACCCATGATGCCGCGATACAGCTTGCGCTCCATGACACTGAAGCGCTCTTTGCTGATCGTGTCTTCGCTTTGCGCGTGATACACGAACAGACGCGGCAAGTAGAACAGCCCGGCAAACCAGCAAACAACGCTGACAATGTGAAAAGCTTTGATCCATAGATAGAGCATTTTTAGTTATTCCAGGTTCACGGTAAGCCGGATAGTAGAGGCTTGAGCGTCCGCACGTCACCTTGACGGTTGTCGCAGGGCCGCGCGGCCCCTATTATCGACGGCTTTCCAGTGGGTTCTTTGAGGGCAGGTTATGGTCAAGGTCGGTATCGTCGGCGGCACGGGTTACACCGGTGTCGAACTGCTGCGTCTGTTGGCGCAGCATCCGCAGGCAGAAGTGGTGGTGATCACTTCCCGATCCGAGGCCGGTCTGGCCGTGGCTGACATGTACCCGAACCTGCGCGGTCACTATGACGGCCTGGCCTTCAGCGTGCCGGACATCAAAACCCTGGGTGCTTGCGACGTGGTGTTCTTTGCCACGCCGCACGGTGTTGCTCACGCATTGGCCGGTGAGCTGCTTGCTGCGGGCACCAAGGTGATCGACCTGTCCGCAGACTTCCGCCTGCAAGACGCTGAAGAATGGGCAAAGTGGTACGGTCAGCCGCACGGCGCGCCGGAGTTGCTGGACGAGGCGGTTTATGGCCTGCCGGAAGTCAATCGCGAGCAGATCAAGAAAGCTCGCCTGATCGCGGTACCGGGTTGCTATCCAACCGCGACGCAGCTGGGTTTCCTGCCGCTGCTTGAAGCCGGTCTGACCGACACTACGCGCCTGATCGCCGACTGCAAATCCGGTGTCAGCGGTGCCGGTCGTGGTGCTGCTGTAGGTTCGTTGTACTCCGAGACGTCGGAAAGCATGAAGGCCTATGCGGTGAAAGGTCACCGTCACCTGCCGGAAATTCGTCAGGGTTTGCGTCGTGCAGCCGGCAAGGACGTTGGTCTGACCTTCGTTCCGCACCTGACCCCGATGATCCGTGGCATTCACTCTACGCTCTACGCGACGGTGGTTGATCGCTCGGTGGATCTGCAAGCGCTCTTCGAGAAGCGTTATGCCAACGAACCGTTCGTCGACGTGATGCCGGCCGGCAGCCATCCGGAAACCCGCAGCGTGCGTGGCGCCAACGTTTGCCGTATTGCCATTCACCGTCCTCAGGATGGCGATCTGGTGGTGGTGTTGTCGGTGATTGATAACCTGGTCAAAGGCGCGTCGGGCCAAGCGGTGCAGAACATGAACATCCTGTTCGGTCTGGACGAGCGCTTTGGTCTGTCCCACGCCGGAATGCTGCCGTAACACTTTAAGCTGCATAGCAAAAAGGCCCGTCACACGGGCCTTTTTGCATTCTGAACAGTTGATCGGGTTTATTGATATACCGTAACAATAGTTGACCGATTTTCTAGGAGAAGCGGATAATGCGCGTCATCACGCATTATGGCGGCGTAACGCCGGGAGATAGTTAGCATGAGCGTCGAATCCTTCACCCCCACGGCTTTGCAATTCACCCACGGTGCCGCGCACAAGGTGAAGAGCCTGGTCGATGAAGAGGGGAATGATCGCTTGAAGCTGCGCGTATTCGTTACGGGTGGCGGTTGTTCAGGGTTTCAATACGGTTTCACCTTCGATGAAGACGTGGCCGAGGACGACACCATCGTCGAGCGCGAAGGCGTGAGTCTGGTGGTTGATCCGATGAGCTTCCAGTACCTGGCCGGTGCTGAGGTGGACTACCAGGAAGGTCTGGAAGGTTCGCGTTTCGTGATCAAGAACCCGAACGCCACCACGACATGTGGTTGCGGGTCTTCGTTCTCGATCTGATCGCACTGCGCTTCAGATAACAAAACGCCGCAGAGCCTTACGGTTCTGCGGCGTTTTGCTGTGCGTGATGTTTAAGCGGGGTAGATCGCGCCCAGTACCCGCAAGCCGCGTGCGCCGGTGACGCTTGGACGGTTGGCAGCAATGCCTTCGAGGCAGCAATGGGCCAGCCAGGCAAAGGCCATGGCCTCGACCCAGTCCGGGTCAACGCCGTGAGTGGCGGTGCTGGCGACCGTTGCGTTTGGCAGCAGGTCGGCCAGACGCTTCATCAGTGTGGCGTTGTGCGCACCGCCGCCGCAGACCAACAGTTCCTGGGTATCAGTCTGAGCGTTTTGCAGCGACTCGACGATCGTCAACGCGGTCAGCTCAAGCAACGTGGCTTGCACATTCTCGGCAGCAAAGTCTGGCAGGTTCGAGAGATGTTGTTCCAGCCAAGGCAGGTTGAACACTTCGCGGCCGGTGCTTTTCGGTCCCTTGGTGACGAAGAACGGATCGCTGAGGAGTGCGTTTAGCAGTGTCGGCTCGACTGTACCTGTTTTAGCCCAGTCACCATTGCGATCATAGTTTTCGCCGCGTTGCTGGTGAATCCAGGCGTCCATCAGCACATTCCCAGGGCCGCAGTCGAAACCGGCTACAGGTTTGGTCGGCTCAATCAGACTCAGATTACTGAAACCGCCGACATTCAAGACGGCCTGGTTACCGGTACGCTCTTCAAATAACGCTTCATGAAATGCGGGCACCAACGGAGCGCCTTGGCCACCGGCCGCTACATCGCGACTGCGGAAGTCGCTGACTACGGTGATACCGGTCAGCTCAGTCAACAGAGCGGGGTTGCCGATCTGCACGGTGAAACCGCGCGCCGGCTCATGGCGGACGGTCTGGCCGTGGCTGCCGATCGCACGAATGTCTCGTGGTTTGAGCTGCTGCTGATCGAGGAGGGTAAGAATGCCCTGCGCCGCGAGCTTCACCCAGTTCTGCTGGGCAATCGCCGAGCGGGCGATTTCATCGGGGCCGCTGGCGCACAAGCCAAGCAGCTCTGTGCGCAGGGGGGCAGGCATGGGAATGTAGTGCGTGGCGACCAGTTTGATCGCCGAGGTCTGTTCGATCAGGGCAATGTCCAGACCGTCGAGACTGGTTCCGGACATCACACCGATATAAAGAGCCATGGCTTAACGCTTGCTCGAAGCCAGCATGGTGGCCTTCTCTTGATCCATGCGCGCCATCAGCGGTTGGCTCTGTGCGAGGAAGCGAGCGCGTTCGGCTTTGGCAATCGGGTCAGCCATTGGCAACTTCTGGCCCAGCGGATCTACGTGAACGCCGTTGACCTGGAACTCATAGTGCAAGTGTGGGCCGGTCGAGAGGCCTGTGGTGCCGATGTAACCGATGACCTGACCTTGCTTCACGGAACCGCCAGTCTTCACGCCTTTGGCGAAGCCTTGCATGTGGCCGTATAGCGTGCGGTAGGTGTTGCCATGCTGGATGATCACCGTGTTGCCGTAGCCCCCACGACGTCCGGCAAGTAGTACTTTACCGTCACCGGCCGCCTTGATTGGCGTACCGCGTGGCGCTGCGTAATCAACGCCTTTGTGGGCGCGGATCTTGTTGAGGATCGGGTGCTTGCGGCCCATGGAGAACTTCGAGCTGATGCGGGCGAAATCCACCGGCGTACGGATGAACGCCTTGCGCATGCTGTTGCCGTCAGCAGTGTAGTAGCTGCTATTGCCTTGCTTGTTGGTGTAACGCACGGCGGTGTAGGTCTTGCCGCGGTTGGTGAAGCGGGCAGACAGGATCGGGCCATTGCCGACGGCTTTGCCGTTGACCACTTTCTGCTCGTAGATCACGTCGAATTCGTCGCCCTGACGGATGTCTTGAGCGAAGTCGACGTCGTAACCGAAGACACTGGCCATATCCATGGTCAGGCTGTGGGAGAGGCCGGCACGGGCTGCAGATTGTGAAAGCGAACTGTTGATTACGCCATGAACGTATGCCGTGCGAACGGTCGGTTTGGCGGTGATCCGGTTGAAGGCGTAACCCTTGTCATTCTTGGTAAGGGTAATGGTTTCAACGTCGCTGACCTTGCTGTGCAGGCTGGTCAGTTGGCCTTGCGGGTTCAATTCGAATTCGAGTTTCTGGCCGTGTTTGAGCTGGCTGAACTGTTTGGCTTGTTTATCGCTCGCCAGGACTTCATGAACGGAAGCGGCTGGCAATCCGACCTTTTCGAACAAGGTCGACAACGTATCACCCTTGGCAACAACAACTTCACGATGCCCTGGGGCTTTCGGCGTTTCAGTGATTGGCGCAGGTACGGCCTCTGCGGTTTGTGCGGTGTTTTCGTCAGCGTTTTCGATTTGAGCAAACGGAGAAGCTACAGGCTCATTTGTGGCTTGAGCCGCGTCAGCAGCGTCTTGATCTTGTGTCAGTTGTTCAGCAGTACTTTCCAGCTCAAGACTCAGGGTCGTCTTTTTGGCTTCAACATCACTGGAAGGGAATACCAGGAGTGCCAGGCTGAGAAGGGCGGCGATTCCACTTGCAGCGAGCAGGTGGGTCTTCGGGTAAAGCGGCGGCGCTTTAGACGGTTCTGTGGTCATAGGTAATTTTGACTTTGAAAAAAGATGAATTGGAAAAGATGAATGACATGATGAAGATGAAATAACTGTATAAAATATAACCAAATCATCTCTGAAGCAAGTCTACAGACATCGCGTCTGTGGATTGGTGTCCGTGCGCCGGGCAAAACTTGTAATTGGTGCGCGATCTTGTATGGTTGGTTCCCTTTGAATCTGAGCCTTGCGGGTCTGTTATGAAGTCGGTTGAAGAGCAGCTAGCGCTGATTAAACGTGGTGCGGAAGAACTGTTGGTCGAGTCCGAGCTGATCGAGAAGCTCAAGCGCGGCCAACCGCTGCGTATCAAGGCTGGTTTTGATCCAACTGCTCCGGATCTGCATTTGGGTCATACCGTGCTTATTAATAAGCTGCGCCAATTCCAGGAGTTGGGGCATCAGGTGATCTTCCTTATAGGTGACTTCACCGGGATGATCGGTGATCCGAGCGGCAAGAGCGCTACTCGTCCTCCGCTGACTCGCGAGCAGGTTCTGGAAAACGCCGAGACTTACAAGACTCAGGTGTTCAAGATTCTCGACCCGGCAAAAACCGAAGTTGCATTCAACTCCACCTGGATGGATCAGATGGGTCCGGCGGACTTCATTCGTCTGACTTCGCAGTACACCGTTGCGCGCATGCTTGAGCGTGACGATTTCGACAAGCGCTACACCACCAATCAGCCAATCGCTATTCACGAGTTCCTCTATCCGTTGGTGCAGGGTTATGACTCGGTTGCGCTGCGTGCGGATGTCGAACTGGGTGGTACCGATCAGAAGTTCAACCTGCTGATGGGGCGTGAGTTGCAACGTGGATATGGTCAAGAGGCTCAATGCATTCTGACCATGCCGCTGCTCGAAGGTCTGGATGGCGTGAAGAAGATGTCCAAGTCGTTGGGCAACTACGTTGGTATTCAGGAAGCGCCGGGCGTCATGTACAGCAAGCTGGTTTCGATTCCGGATGCGTTGATGTGGCGTTACTTCGAGTTGCTCAGCTTCCGCTCGATGGATGAGATCAATGCATTGCGTGCAGATGTAGAGGCGGGTGCCAATCCGCGCGACGTCAAAATCAAGCTGGCTGAAGAGATCGTTGCACGCTTCCATGGTGAGGAGGCGGCGGCCAATGCTCACCGTGCGGCGGGTAACCGTATGAAGGATGGTGAGTTGCCGGATGATCTGCCAGAGATCGAGTTGGCTTCCGCAGAGGATATGCCGATAGCTGCTGTCCTTAATAAGGCAGGGCTGGTCAAGAACTCGGCGGCCGCGCGCGACCTGTTGGCGTCGGGTGGTGTGCGCGTTGATGGTGAGGTGGTTGATCGCTCCTTTATATATGCACTGGGTGCGACCCACGTTTGCCAGGCCGGTAAGAAAGCGTTTGCGCGTATCACGCTGAAATCTGAGTGATATCGAAAATAAGTGTTGACGGCGAATTTCAGATGTCTATAATTCGCCCCACTTCCGGCGCAGTCGAAACGGAAAACTCCTTGAGATTCAATGAGTTATGCAGGTTTCGGCAGCAGGTTGCTTCAGTTCATCGAAGCCGAAAGGAAGTTGAAAAAGAGGTGTTGACAGCAGCGTGTAACGCTGTAGAATTCGCCTCCCGCTGATGAGAGATCTGAAGCGCAAGTGGTTGAAGTTGTTGAAGAATTCTTCGAAAACTTCTGAAAATAATCACTTGACAGCAAATGAGGCTGCTGTAGAATGCGCGCCTCGGTTGAGACGAAAGATCTTAACCAACCGCTCTTTAACAACTGAATCAAGCAATTCGTGTGGGTGCTTGTGGAGTCAGACTGATAGTCAACAAGATTAT
>NZ_UTBZ01000050.1 GCF_900580865.1 Pseudomonas viridiflava | reverse complement strand
ATTCGTTGCGATCGGGAACACGGATCAGCCGTCGATAGACACGAGTCTACCCGAACAACACTTCAGACACATAGGGTCGTGTCGTGACTATCAAGTCATAACAGGTCACTGGTCAGAAACGTTTTATCAGGTCGCCGCTTCGGTGGTTCGCACGGCTCCGCGCCGACTCTGCTGCTGGTGAGAAATCACACAATTGCGCCCGGCGCCCTTGGCGGCGTAGAGCGCCTGGTCGGCGGCCTTGAGCACTTCTTCAGGCGTGCGATGTTCCGGCTGACGCTCGGCCACACCGATGCTGACAGTGACCGACACGGTGCCGGTGTGCGCGCCACCTCGGCGTTGACGACC
>NZ_UTBZ01000134.1 GCF_900580865.1 Pseudomonas viridiflava | reverse complement strand
TGGAACCACCTGATCCCATCCCGAACTCAGCAGTGAAACGATGCATCGCCGATGGTAGTGTGGGGTTTCCCCATGTGAGAGTAGGTCATCGTCAAGATTAAATTCCGAAACCCCAATTGCGAAAGCAGTTGGGGTTTTGTTTTGCCTGTAGAAAAGTTTTTACTCGCGACAGCGAACAAATTTGCACAGTTATTTTCGAATCAGAACACTAGAATAGCCCCACCTTATTCGGAGCCAGAGCCTTTATGTCAGAGTCGGTTGACGCCCCCGGGCTGTCAGATTTACCGCTGGAAGACTTGGTGGCCTGTCACGAGTGCGATCTGCTGATGCGCAAGCCATCGCTTGCCCACGGCGAGAAAGCGCTCTGTCCTCGCTGCGGTTACGAGTTGTATGCCCACCGCCATAACGTGGTGCAGCGCAGCCTCGCCTTGGTGATCGCAGCATTATTGCTGTATATCCCGGCAAACTTTTTACCCATCATGCAACTCAATATCCTCGGACAGTCTTCGCAGGATACAGTCTGGAGCGGCGTGCTCGGCCTGTTCAATACGGACATGCAGGGCGTTTCGATCGTCGTATTCCTGTGCAGCATGGCCATTCCGCTGCTGAAGTTGCTGTGCCAGTTGTTCGTCCTGCTGACGATCCGTTTCGATATAGGTCGCAGCTACGGTTTATTGCTTTACCGCATTTATCACCACCTCAAAGACTGGGGAATGCTCGAGGTCTACCTCATGGGCGTATTGGTGGCGATCGTCAAACTGGCGGACATGGCCGCCATCACCGTCGGCCTTGGCCTGGTGTGTTTCATCGGCTTGTTGTTGGTACAAGTGTGGCTGGAAGTGGTGATGTCACCGCATCAGATCTGGCAGGCGTTATCAGGGGAAGATGCTCATGCGGGCGATTGATGCGGGCATTCTGGTCTGTACCGAATGTCATGAGTTAAACAGGCAGGAAGCGGACGCCGACGAGCAAACCTGCACCCGCTGCGGTGCATTGGTCCACGCTCGCAGGCCGAACAGCCTCACCCGCACCTGGGCACTGCTGATCACGGCAGCGATTATCTATATTCCGGCCAATGTCTTGCCGATCATGACTGTCAGTTCTTTGGGTCAGGGTGATCCGAGCACTATCATGTCCGGCGTAATCCAACTGGTGCAGCACGGCATGATTCCGATTGCTGCGGTGGTGTTTATCGCCAGCATTCTGGTGCCGACCTTCAAACTGGTCGGCATCGCACTGCTGTTGTTTTCGGTGCAACGACGTCAGCCGTTATCCGCTCGTCAGCGTATCTGGATGTACCGTTTCATCGAGTTCATTGGCCGCTGGTCGATGCTCGATATTTTTGTGATCGCCATTCTGGTGGCGGTCGTCAACTTCGGCCGGCTTGCCAGTGTCGAAGCCAATCTTGGCGCCATCGCCTTCGCCAGTGTGGTGATCCTGACGATGCTCGCCGCAGTAACTTTCGATCCCCGACTGATTTGGGATAACACGGAGTCGGACGACGACCATGACTGATTTGCCCGTAGCGAAAACCCGACCGGCTTCGAACTGGTCTGCCATTTGGGTTCTGCCTTTGATCGCGCTGATCATCGGTGGCTGGCTTGGCTGGCGTGCCTACTCCGAGACCGGGATCGAAATTCAGATCCGCTTCGAGAGTGGCGAAGGTATTCAGGCCAACAAGACCGAGGTCATGTACAAGGGCATGTCGGTCGGTAAGGTCAAGACGCTCAAGCTCGACGATGAGGGCAACTCCAAAGGCGTCATCGCCACCGTCGAGATGAATAAAGACGTTGAGCAATACCTCAAGACCAGCACGCGCTTCTGGCTGGTCAAACCGAGCGTGACGCTCGCCGGTATCACCGGTCTGGAAACCCTGGTTTCGGGTAACTACGTGGCCATCAGCCCCGGCGAAGGCGAACCGACGCGCAAGTTCAAGGCGCTGGCCGAAGAGCCGCCGCTGTCTGATGCCAAACCTGGCCTGCACCTGACCATCAAGGCGGATCGTCTCGGTTCTCTGGACCGTGGCAGCCCGGTGTTCTACAAGCAAATCAAGGTTGGCCAGATCAAAAGCTACGTGCTTTCGGAAGATCAAAGCACCGTTGAACTCAAAGTCTTCATTGAGCCAACCTACGCCAAACTGGTGCGCAAACACACGCGTTTCTGGAATGCCAGCGGCATCAGCATCGACGCCAACCTGTCCGGCGTGAAAGTGCGCAGCGAATCGCTGGCCAGCATCGTTGCCGGTGGTATCGCTTTCGCCACGCCGGAGAACCGCAAGGACAGCCCGCCGACCGATCCAAGCCTGCCGTTCCGTCTTTACGAAGACTTTGACGCGGCGGCTGCCGGGATTCGTGTGAAGGTCAAGCTCAGCGATTTCGAAGGCCTGCAGGCCGGCCGTACGCCGGTGATGTACAAAGGCATTCAGGTCGGCAATCTGAAAGCGCTGAAGGTCGATCCAGATCTGAACAGTGCCACAGCGGAGCTGACCCTTGATCCGTTGGCGGAAGATTATCTGGTCGACGGCACGCAGTTCTGGGTAGTGAAACCGTCGATTTCTCTGGCTGGTATCACCGGGCTGGAAGCGCTGGTGAAAGGTAACTACATCGCTGTGCGTCCAGGAGACAAGGGCGCTGCACCGAAACGCGAGTTTGAGGCACGGCCAAAAGCGCCGCCGCTGGATCTGCGCTCACCGGGACTGCACCTGGTGTTGTTCACCGACACGCTCGGCTCGATCGATGTCGGCAGTCCTATTCTGTACAAACAGGTCAAGGTCGGTTCGGTGCAGAGCTATCAGTTCTCCAAGACCCGCAAGCAACTCGTCATCGGTGTGCACATCGAGAAGGAGTACGAGAATCTGGTCAACGCCTCGACGCGCTTCTGGAACGTCAGCGGTGTCACGCTGACCGGTGGGTTGACTGGCGGTATTCAAGTCAAAAGCGAATCGCTGCAGACCTTGATGGCCGGTGGTATTGCCTTCGAAACACCGCAAGCCAAGGCACCGTTACAGAAACGCATTCCGCGCTTCCGTCTGTTCGCCAATCACGATGACGCCAATCAAAAGGGCGCCGTTGTGACGATCAAGGTCGATCGCGCTGACGGTTTGCGCAGCGGTACACCGGTTCGGTTCAAGGGGCTGGATGTCGGCAAGATTGAAAGCGTTGATCTGACCGATGACCTGCAATCGGTCATCCTCACGGCTCGCATCACTGAAGTGTCGGAGAAGATCGCGCGGGTCGGCAGTCAGTTCTGGGTGGTCAAACCGGAGTTGGGCCTGATCAAGACAGAAAATCTGGAAACCCTGGTGACCGGAAAATACATTGAAGTGCAACCGGCGGCGAAGAACCTGGGGCCGCAGAAGAACTTCGTCGCCCTGGCCAATGCGCCGGAAGTGACCAAGCAAGAAGCGGGGCTGAGTCTGGTATTGAGCGCGGCCCGTCGTGGTTCGCTAAAGCCGGGTGTGCCGGTGACTTACCGTGAAATTACCGTGGGTAAAGTTACCGGTTATGAACTGGGCCAGACCGCTGATCGGGTGTTGGTACATATTTTGATCGAGCCGAAATATGCGCCGCTGGTGCGCAGCGGTAGCCGGTTCTGGAATACCAGCGGCGTCGGGTTTGATATCGGTTTGTTCAACGGGCTGACGGTGCGCACCGAGTCGCTGGAGACGGCGATTCAGGGTGGGATTGCTTTCGCTACGCCTGATGGCGAGCGCATGGGCAACCCGGCGCGGGCTGAGCAGACGTTTCCGTTGTTCGACAAGTTTGAGGATGAGTGGCTGACGTGGGCGCCGAAGATTTCCCTCGGTAAGTAATCAGGGAACTGATGTAGCGTCTGTCAGGACGCCTTCGCGAGCAGGCTCGCTCCCACAGTGGATGCGCGGTGTGAACAAAAAAATGTGTTCGACGCTAATCCTTGTGGGAGCGAGCCTGCTCGCGAAGAGGCCTCAAAGCTCAGCACAAACCCCAAGCCATAAAAAAGGGCCGCGATCCAAACAGATCGCGGCCCTTTTTTTGTCTTCAGTTAACGCCGATCAAACCGCATCCAGCTCCGGCTCATCCGCTTCAACATTGACCGTCGCCTTCACCACATCATGGCGACGGATGTACTTCCAGTCCGCCTCATCAATGTAGATGCCCGCTGGGCCGCTGCCGCCTTCCAGGTCGATCGCGACACTGGCGCAGACCTGCGGCTTCACACTCGCCAGAATCGGCACGAAGCCCAGTTGCAGACTGGTTTCCAGCAACGCGGCCTGGTTCTTCTCGTCGATGTCTGCGGCCTCGTCGAGGTAGTACGGCAGACGCACGCGACCGGCCTGGTCGCGATCCATCAAGTGCAGCAACAAGTACATGTTGGTCAGCGCCTTGATGGTCATGGTCGTACCGTTGGACGCCGCGCCATCGATATCGGTGTGGATCACCGGCTGGCCGTTGACCTTGGTGATCTCGAACGCCAGCTCAAACAAGTCCTTGAGGCCGAGCTGGTTGTGGTTTGCCGCCACCAGCCGCGCCAGGTATTCCTTGGCCTCTTCGTTCTTGTTGTCCTGTTCGGCACTTTGGCTCAGGTCGAACACCGACAGGGTTTCGCCTTCTTCGTACTGACCGGCGCTGTGGATGATCTGGTCGATGTGCTTGAGGGCTTCCTTGTTCGGCGCGAGGACGATACGGAAGCTCTGCAGGTTGGACACCTGACGCTTGTTGATCTCGCGGTTGAACAGCGCCAGTTGATGCTCGAGGCTGTCGTAGTCGCTGCGAATGTTGCGCAGGGTCCGGGCGATGTCGGTGACCGCGGCACGACGCGCCTTGCCCAGCGTCAGCGCTTCATCGGTGCGGTGCGCGTAAGCATTGATCAGCAGCGACAGGCGGCGTTCCATGTCGTCTTCGCTGTCGAACTTGGCCACGCCTTTCAGACGCACCTGCGCGTACAGCGCTTCGATCTGGCCATCGGCGCGCAGCAAACCTTGCCAGCTGTCCTGATAGTCGTTGAGCAGCGGCAGCAGGTTGTCCATCGAATCGTCGACCGGATCCATGAACGGCGTACCGAACGGCAGATCCGCCGGCAGCAACTGACGACGACGCAGGGCATCATCGAGGGTGCGTTGCTTGGCTTCCATGTCGGCGATCTGGCGGCCGACCAGTTGCAGCTTGGCCGACAGCTGCTGGACGCGCTCGGTGAAGGCATCGCTGGAGCGCTTGAGTTCGTCCTGTGCACCTTCCATCTGCGCCAGTTGTTCGAGCTTGTCGCCTTCCTCGGCGCTCAGGGTCTGCGTGCGACGGAAGTCTTCCAGGGCTTTCTGCGCGTCCAGCACTTGCTGGTACAGCGCTTCGGTCTGGGTCTTGCTCGCGGCACGGTCGGCGGCCACGGCTTGCTGGGTTTTCAGTTGCTTGAGTTCTTTTTCCAGACGCTCTTTCTGGTCGCGCAGTGCAGCACGGTCGGCCAGCGCTTGCAGCGCCGGTGGCTCGATGTGCGAGATGTCGATGGACAGGCCCGGCACTTCGAAGCGTTCGCCTTTGAAGCCATCAAGAATCAGCTCAACGGATTTGACCCACTCGCCATCGTCGTCGAGGGTGATGCCGTGTTCGCCCAGCGGCAGGCTGAACAGCGCGCTGTTGAACAAGCGCATCAGACGCTCGACGTCCTGCTGCGAGAATTCCTCGCGCAGACGGGCGTAGCTGTTGTTGTCGGCATGATCGAGTTGTTGCTTCACCGACTTCAGGCGTTTTTCCAGATCGCGCACGCGCTCTTCCAGATCTTCGGCGCTGAACTGACGGGATTGCGCCAAGGCGCCGGCCAGTTCGTCGTGCGCGTCTTTGGCTGCGAGCAATTGTTGCTCGAGCACTTTGACGTCATCGACCAGGGCGAAGCGATTCTTCAGTACCGACAATTCGCCGAGCCAGCGCTGGATGCCGGAAATTTCCCGCTCCAGGCGCATCAGTTCCTGAGTGCCGCCGCGTTGATCGTTCTGCAGACTGTCCTGCTCGCCACGGTAGTGGTCGGCCTGAATCGTCAGCTCTTCCTTGCGCGCACTGGCGTAGTCCGACCAAGTGCCGAGCAACGAATCGAGCAGTGGCGACAGGCGATGCAGTTTGCCGCGCAATACATCCCGTTGTTTCACACCGTTGGCCAAGGCCTCAACCAGCGGGCCGGCAGCGACCAGCGAGTTGTAGTCCTGTTCCATCCGGCGCACGTCGCGGAAGGCTTCTTCGCACGCGGCGATGTAGTCGACGCTGCCGGAACGCAGGCTGTGTTCGAAGGCATCGAGGAACAACTGCTTGAGCTTGGCCGCGGTGATTTCGCGCATGTGCAGCAGGTTGATGAACAGTGCGCGGAAGGTCTTCAAGCTCTGTTCGCTGGTGGAGCGCAGCGGAATCAAAGTCAGGTCGAGCGGAATCGACGTATGACCGCCAACCAGCAAGCGACGCAGCTCATCAGGCTTGAGTTCGTAGGCTTTCAGGCCTTCTTTCTCAAGGTTGCTGAACAGCTCTTTCTGACGCAGGCAGGTGTCGTTCTTCTGGTAATGCGCCAGATCGAGCTTGCCGGCATAGGCGAAGAACTGGTGACCGAAACCGCCGCCCGGGCCGCGACCGACCACGCCGATCACGTGCGGGCCATGGGGCAGATTCACTTCAACGAGGATGTAGCTGGTGTCGGAAGCGAAGTAGAAGCGCCGCGATTGTTCCAGGCTGTATTTGCCGAAACTCATGTCCGACATGCGCGCCAGAATCGGGAACTGCAAGGCGTTGATCGACGCCGATTTACCGAGGTTGTTCGCGCCGTAAACCGACAACGGTTCTTCCAGCGGGAACAGACCGAGGCTGTAACCGGCGGTGTTCAAAAGGGCAAAGCGGCGGATGCCGTAGCGTTCCTGGCTCATGCGTCGGACTCCTGTTCTTCGGCAATGGCGCGGGCCAGTGCGTCTTCTTCGCTCTCTTCTTCAAATTCGGAGAGATCGAGGGGATCGTCGGTTTCGAGGAATTTGGCTTCGGCGGCCTCGTCGATCAGCACCGGCGCCGGCAGCGGCAATACGCTGTGCACGCTGGCTGCCAGATCGCGGTCCTGCTGCACCGACAGGCACACGTCGAGGAAACGGTGCATCGGCGGCAGGAAGCGGTACACGCCGTTTTCTTCGCTGGCAAAACCGAGTTGAGTCATGCGGCGCATGATCTTTTCTTCGAGTTCTTCAACGGTCTGCACTTCGGCCTGAATGAACAGGTCGCGGTATTTCTCCAGCAGCGACGGCAACTCTTCGCGGCCGAGGCTGCCGCCATCGAGCACGGCAATCGGATCGCGGCCCTGATCGGCCAGATGCTCGACGAGGATGAAGGTGAACAGCGCCAGGCGCTGAGCGGTCTTGTTCACCGCCGCAGCGGCCATGTCCGGTACGAAGTAGTAGAAACCACGGGTGTCGCAGACCAGTTCAAAGCCCAGCGCCTTGAACAGCGTGCGGTACTGATCCTGGAAGTTCGACAGTTGCGCGTACAGCTCCGGATCACGGCGGCTGACGTGGTAACCCTTGAACAGCTCGCGGAAGATCGGCGCGAGTTGCGACAGTTCGGAAAGATCAAGATGCATTGGGGATGCTCGCAGAATTCTCGGCGGCGTTATCGCTGGCCGAGAGCAGGGCGAAGGAGCGCAGGCTGACCTGGTGCTCGTGAGTGTGGTATTCGCGGCGTTCCAGACGCTCGCGCTTGAAGCGTTTTTCCCGCGACAGGCGCGAGAACCAGTAGAGCAATTCGTCGGTGGCGCCGTCCGGTTCCTGTTCCAGCAGCCAGGTCATCAGATCCGGCATCGGCAGGGCTTCTTCGCAGCGGTCGACCATCTCGCGAACGGTGCGCGGGGCACGCGGGGCTTCGCCTTTCTGGGTCTTGTGCGCCTTGGGGAAGCGCGCCGGTTTCGGCTCGAATCGCGCCAAGGCATAGACGTAGGCTTCGACCTGACTGGCGCTGCCGAGAAAGGTGCTTTGCGGGCGGGTGAACAGCGGCATCGCCGCTTGCGGCACGGCGTCGATGCCTTTGCGGCGAATCGCTGCCAACGCCAACGCGGCGCCACGGGTCACGGCGTTGTGCCGGCGCGCTTCTTCACGCAGCGGCAGCAGCAATTCGCGGGCATGGCGCAAGGTCAACTGGGCGCTGGTCTGCATTTCGAGGATGCGTGCGTGGGTGCGCAGCAGCATGTCGTCATCGACCAGATGGCCGAGGCGCTGCTGTTCGCTGAGCATTTTCAGCAGCACGGTTTCGACCTTGCGCACGCCTTGTTCGAAGGCGCCGTCGGCGTTGACCAGATCGATCATCGGCTCGACGTATTCGTCCCACGTCGCCAGTACTTCAGCGTAACGCTGACGCAGCGGGATCTGCCGGTCGCTGGTCTTCGCCCGTTCGGCCACCGCCACCAGGGCCTGTTCGTCGTTGTCGAGCTTCTTCAGCACGTCACGCACGCGCATGTCGAGCAAACGCAACTGGCGGGCCAGGTCGTGGCCGTCGCGGACCTCGAACGCGTCCTGAATGTAACCGGCCAGACGCTCGAGGTGGCGCAGATAGGCTTCGATTTCCAAGCACAGGCCCAGCCGGTGTTCACGACGCAGGTAAGCGAGGAAGTCATGAATCTGCGCATTCAGCTCGAAACGGTTCGGGCTTTTCGCCACCGGAATCAGAATATCGAGGCGAATCCACACGTCGAGCAGGCTGGTGATTTCCTGCGGCGTGCTGTCCAGTTGTTGGGCGGCCAGTTGCGTGCGCAGTTCGTTGAGGCTCAAGGTGCCTTGGTCGAAGTGCTCGCACAGTGGCTCCAGAAGTGCCCAGTGTTCAGCGAGGGCGCGCAAGACGCGCTTGGGTTCGATCATCGGAATGGCCGGCTGGTTGGCAATGAAAAGCGGCGATTGTACTGCATCACGAAGGATGCGATTCACTCTCGGGACGGGCTGTCGCATTCTTTGTATAAAGAGCGTGGGTAAAGCGCCTCGTGAAAGAGTATCGATCTACAACGGGCGATCTTGAACGAAGGGCGGTAGAATCAGCGCACTTCAGTTATCCACAAGTGGCCGACCCTTGCTAATCGAGTCCCGCCGCCGCGCCTATTTGAACGCCATGCAGGTGGTCAACTGGCTGCCGCGCACCGAATTGCCTTTTGCCGCGCCGTCGCGGCCCGAGCTGCTGGACATGCCCGAGCCTGAGGTAGAGGCGCCGGTTGTGTCCGCGCCGCAAGCCGAAGCGCCGGTGCAAACGGCTGCCGTTCGTCCGGCCGAACGGCCGAAGATCGAAGTGCCGCGTCCTTCGTTGGCCAGCACCCGGACCAACGCCAAACCGGTGGAAGAGGCCGACGACACGCCGGTTGTCGCCAAACCGGCGCCAGTGCCACCGCCACGTTTTGCTCTGCAATTGCTTCGTGCCGGACGTTGCCTGCTGCTGGTCGAGTTACCCACAGGCGAACCGTTCCAGAGCCGTGATCCGGCTTATTTGTTGCTCAAAGACATGCTGCGCGCCGCCGGTCTGCCGGATGCGCCGCAAATCGTCGGCGAACCGGTGCGTTGGCCTTGGCTCAATCGCGGCACCATGGATCAAGGGCCGGAAGCGGCGCGCGACTTCGTCCAGGGTTTCCTGTCGGTACAAATGGAAGCCGCTCCGAGCGCCTGCCTGTGGCTGATCGGCCTGCCAGCGGTACGTTTTGCCGGTGAAGCGGATGCCGAAGCGTTCAATCGTGAATTGCAGATCGAAGGTCTGGGCTCGGCCTGGGCCATTCCCGGTCTGGAATTGTTAATGGAAGAGCCACAGCGCAAGGCCGCTGTGTGGCAAGCCATGCGTCGGCTGATGGCGCGCTGGAAAGAATCGAATGAGTGACGCTGTATCGTTCCGCCCGATGACCGAGGCGGATCTGGAAACCGTGCTGAAAATCGAGTACGCCGCGTACAGCCACCCGTGGACCCGGGGGATTTTTCTCGACGGGCTGGGCAAGTACCAGATCTGGCTGATGTTCGAAGGTGAGCAGCAGGTGGGGCACGGTGTGGTGCAGATCATTCTCGATGAGGCACACCTGCTCAATATCACCGTCAAACCGGAGAATCAGGGGCGCGGGCTGGGGCTGACGTTGCTCGAGCATCTGATGTCGCGGGCCTATGCGGCTTCGGCGCGGGAATGTTTTCTGGAAGTGCGTGACAGCAATACGGGCGCATTCAAGTTGTATGAGCGTTATGGCTTCAACGAGATTGGCCGGCGTCGGGATTATTATCCTGCAGTGGGCGGGCGTGAAGATGCCGTGGTGATGGCCTGCACCCTGGTTGACTGATGACCTGTAGGAGCTGCCGAAGGCTGCGATCTTTTGATTTTGCTTTTGATCTTACGAAACAAGATCAAAAGATCGCAGCCTTCGGCAGCTCCTACAGGGACCGAGTTTCAGCTCAAGTGATCAGCGGTTACCATCCAGCGGATCACGCCGCGCCAGCTCCGCCTCATCCAGCCCATTACCACCGCCAATGTCATCCTCATCGACAATGCTCAAATCCCAATCCGCCTGATTGCCTTCCCCGGCCTCTTCGGCATCCCGCGCGCCGTCTTCATGAATCAGCGTTTCCGGGCTCAGGTCATCGTCAGTTGGCTCATGATCGGCAACCGAGGCGCCAGTCATCCCCGCCTCACGCACGCGCTCACGCGGCATCAACTGCTCGCGCTCACGATCCGGAATCTCATCACCAATCTTCGCGCTAGGCTCGTCTTCATCGAAATCCAGCTCGTGCACCGAACCCATGCGGTCTTCGTTATCATCGATGGGCTCCGGTTGCACCGCGTCGTAAGGGCGTCGTGAATCAGTCATGGCAAATCCTCATACTGTGGGCCTTACTTAGGTGGACTCACCGGGCACACGAGAATTCCAATGAAATCACTTGCGCTGACGGCGTGACCCCGACGGGCGGTCGTCTGTCATACCAGCGCATCTTTCTTGAGGCCTTACAGCATGCACGACTTACAAGACCTGATTGATAACAACGAGCGTTGGGCTGACGCGATCACCAAGGAAGACCCGGATTTCTTCGCCAAGCTGGCGCGCCAGCAAACACCGGAATATCTGTGGATCGGCTGTTCGGATGCGCGTGTGCCGGCCAACGAAATCGTCGGCATGCTGCCGGGCGATCTGTTCGTTCACCGCAACGTCGCCAACGTCGTGCTGCACACCGACCTCAACTGCCTGTCGGTGATCCAGTACGCAGTGGACGTGCTCAAGGTCAAACACATCCTTGTCACCGGCCACTACGGCTGTGGCGGTGTGCGCGCCTCGATGCAGGACCGTCAGTTCGGCCTGATCGATGGCTGGCTGCGTTCGATCCGCGATCTGTATTACGAAAAACGCGAAGAACTGGCCAAGTTGCCAACCGAGGAAGAGCAGGTTGATCGCATGTGCGAACTCAACGTGATCCAGCAAGTGGCCAACGTCGCGCACACCAGCATCATCCAGAACGCCTGGCATCGCGGGCAGAGCCTGTCGATCCACGGTTGCATCTACGGCATCAAGGATGGCCGCTGGAAAAGTCTGAACACCACCATCAGTGGTTTCGAGCAACTGCCGCCGCAATACCGTTTGCGTCCGGTTGGCGCGTTGTAAACGGCCTTTCAGCGCAAACCCGAGTGCCGCCAGCGCTGTAAAAAGTGCTGGCCCTCGATGCTGGGCGGTTCGTCGTAACCGGTGATCCACCCTCGACAGCGTTTGGCTCCGCAGCCGCAGGCAAACTGATGCAGCAGTTTGTCTTCGGTGGCGGCGTAGTCCATGGTCAGCCGCTCCCCCCTGTGGATATCTTTCAACGCCCACAACCACAGCTCGCTCATGTCGAGAAACACGTTGGGGTCGCAGGCGTGTTCGATCAAACCGCAAAAGCGCGGATCGTAAATGTGGATGCCCGTCAGCATCTGTCGGGTCTGTCGGCAGCGATAGGGCAGTAGTTGCCCTGACACCCGGCACATCCGATGGCTTTGCAGAAACTCACGCCGCGCCGCGACCCCCATAGGGCTGGCGTGCGCATCGTGGATGATTTCGAAATCGGCACTGGCGGGAAACCCCAGTCGCACCGGCAAACCGGCGAAGGGGTAAATACCTTCAGTATCGCGTGGCGCCGATTGCGCCATGGCGTGGATATTCATAAAAGTCCTTGCCGCAAAGGTTTTGCGACTTCCTGGGGTTGACGTCCTGTCAGTGCTGCAGCACTTCTGTTTGGATCCAATCGTGTCGTATTAGGTATAGCTGGTCTACTGTCAGATCTGACAGGAGAGTTAGACGCTTTCCCGCGTCAGCATTGGCTGACACGGGAGCGCTTCAAGCGATTAAAGATGCGGGGCGGGAACGGCGGTGGCAGGCAGCGGTGCCTGCAATTGCTTCAGTTGGGCCTTGATCGGGGTGGTCGCGCACTTGGCGACGGCCTGTTCCGGGGTCAGGTTGCGGATCGAGGTGTAGAACAACTCGCAGGTTTTGACCTTCTGCGTCACCTGCCACGTCTGTGTGCAACTGTTGAGCGTGGCCTGTGCATCGCTGCCTGGTTTACTGCCCATGCCCGCCTGCCAGCAGGCCGCGCTCAAATCCTGGCCCATGACTTTCAGACCTGCAGCATCAGCCTTGGCCTGTGCGTCGTCGCCGGTGTAGCTTTTCGGGTCAGCGGCGTACCAGATATAACTCGGGTGGTTGGAACCCAGCACCGGCACTTTCACGCCTTCGCTCGGGCTGATCGTCGCCAGGCCCAAGACATTCACGGTTGGCCCGTATTGCTGCTTGATCCAGTTACGCACCGGCGCGCCGAACGCGACCATCGGCAGCGTCGTGCCGCTGGCGGTCTGGCTGAACTGTTTGACCAGGGTGGTCTGGTAGTCCTTGAAGTAGTCATACACGCCTTCCAGATCACTGCCAGCATTGGACGGCGCAGCGATCGGGGCGATATCGATGATGGTTTGATAGGCCGGCGTCTGCTCGGCAGGAATGCCATTGTCAGTCAGCAGAGTCGCCCAACGATCGGTGGTGTTCGAACGCAAATAATCTTGCGCTTGGGTCAGCGAGTAATCCGGCGGGAAGTGCAGCAACTCGACACTTTTACGGTTTTCCAAAGCCATGCCCAGCGGCAGGAACAGATACCAGCTGTAGGCCCATTTGCCATCGGCATTGAGCTTGCTGGCGCCGGTGTAGGCCAGATCGCCCGCGTCCAGCAGCGCCGACAGCGGTTTGTCGTAATCCTTTGGCACGCCGGTGATTTCGGCGTAGAGCTGGCCGTTATCGGTTTTTACCAACACCTTGGCATCGGCATAACCATCGCGTTGCACGCTCTGGCTCAGGTAATGGGCGACGGTCTGTTCCAGCGTCCAGTTGCGGAAGCAGATTACGCTGCAATTGTTGGGGTAAGCGAACAGGCGGGTAACGCGTTCGGTGCTGCCCAGTTTCAGATCGACATCGGCGTGGGCGGCCGCACTCAGCGTCAGCGCGGCAAGTGTGAGTCCTGCGAGTTTGAACATGCTCAGATCCTTTTCAGCGTGGGTTCCCCGCGTGTCGGGGGCGCCTCATAGTGGATCAGCCGCGTTTGACAGAGAAGCCGTCATTGGCAGATTTTTGCGCAAACTCGCAGGGCTGGTTTTCAGGCCGGAAAATGCAGGGCGTTGGTCAAATCGCCCATGGGTTGCTGACCCCGGGCAATCATCGCTTCGTCGCGTTGTTTGAGACCGTTGAGCGTTTCCAACTGGAAGACACGGGTGATCAACCGCAGGATCGATGCCGTGTCGTAGACCGTATGATCCACCGTGCCCCTGCGTGCAAACGGCGACACTACCAACGCCGGTACTCGTGAGCCCGGCCCCCAACGGTCGCCCTTGGGCGGTGCGACGTGATCCCACCAGCCGCCGTTCTCGTCGACCGTGACGATCACCACCATGTTTTTCCACTGGGGACTTTCGCGCAGCACTTTCAACGCGCGCACGATGTGCCGATCCCCGGACGCCACGTCGGCATAACCGGCGTGCATGTTCAGGTTGCCTTGGGGTTTGTAGAAGCTCACCGCCGGCAACGTGCCTGCCTCGGCATCGGCGAAGAATTTGTTGCTGCTCGATTCATCCCCCAGACCGGCATCGCGCAGGCGCTTGTTACGCTCTTCGGGATTCTCCGGGCCTTGCTGTTTGAAGTAGTTGAACGGTTGATGGTGGTATTGAAAATTGGGGATTTTCGGGATGCCGCCGGAATCCTTGTACTGATCCAGCGTCGCCTGCCAGGCGCCGGCGTACCAGGCCCAATCAATGTTTTTCTTCGATAGTTTGTCGCCAATGTGTTCGTGGGTTTGCGGCACCATGACATTGGGTAGATCCGCTTTCGAATACGCCGGGCGCTCCGGGTCGCGAATCCACGTCGGCCAGTAGGGCGGGGCGAGGGTGTTGACGCCGAAGCCGTCCGGGGTCAGCGCACTCGGGCCGAACTGCGGCGGGCCGCTCATGGCGCTGGCCGGTGATTGCGTCAGCGGTTTGAGGCGCGGATCGGTCGGATCATCGCTTTGCAGTGCGGCGATCTGCGACTTGGCCACCGAATTGGCTGCGTCCGGATAGAACGGCGCGGTGGCGCTGATCAGGTATTGGTGATTGAGGAACGAGCCACCGAAGGCGCCTTGGAAGAAGTTGTCACACAGCACGAATTCCTGAGCGACGTCCCACAGGCGCAGGGAATAACGGCTCTGCGCGTAGTGGCCCATGGTCAAGCCGCCGGAGTCGGCCCAAGCGACGAAGCCGTCATTCTTGCCGCCATTGATCTGCATCTGGTTCTGATAGAACACATGCCACAAATCGCGGGTCACCAGACCGAATGGCAAGTCCTCGCCATTCGGGCCTTTGAGGGCGAAGGGCGCGTTGGGCAGGTTTTCCTGAAACTGCGTGGCGCTGGGGTAGGTCACGCCATCGAGGGTTTGCGGGCCGATCTGCAGCACACCGCCCCAGACCGGCGGCAGGGTTTGCAGCAGCGCGCCGTCGCGATCACGTTGTTGATAGTCGGCGGGCTTGAGCGCCGACAGAGGCTTTTCAACACCGGGGAAATCACCGAACAGGTTGTTGAAACTGCGGTTCTCGGCGTAGATCACCACCACGGTTTTCACCTGATCGCGCAGGGCCTTGTCCAGCTCGGCGAGCGTCAGCGGGCGCTCGGCCGGTTTGCCCGGTTGATCACCGGCGCTACCACACCCGGCCAGTGTGGCACCGACACCGAGCACCGCGACGCCGCCGAGGAAGCGGCGGCGACTGGTATCTATGGGGTTATCGGATTCAGGGGAGGAAGTATCGATGCCGTCTGTGTCGTCGCTCATGTCTCAGCCCGTTTTGCTTAAATGTTTCAGTATGTTTCGGGCGGACGCTAGCAAGGCAATGTGACGGTTGGGTGACAGGTCTTGCGGGTGCTGCAGGATTAGCCAGGCATGAATTGAGTGAGCGAGTAACCGAGTCGGCTGGCCGCCATGATCGCAATCATCACCACCAGAAACAGCAATTGCAGCGGACTGAAATGCGCCCAGTGCAGCGCGGTCAGCCAAGGGCGGCGGCTGCTCAGCACTGGATCGAGCGAACCGATACGGCGTTTGTGGACCCGCCCGATCAGGATCGTGCCAACGTAAGTGAGCGCCCCCAGCGGGCCGAGCAGCAGCGAAAACAGCAGCAGCATGACCCCCTGCGGAACCCCGTGGCGTATCACCAGCCATCGCGTGTAGGGGTTCCATTTACGTGGAATCAGCCATTCGCTGAGCCACAGGTCCGGCAGGACCACGTGGGCCGTGAGCACCACCCACCAACTCAGTGCAATGCGAAAAAACCAGACCGGCACGCAGGCAAATATCATCGGAATGAAGACGAGGTTCATGGCGGTTTTTTGTTGGGACGGCAGATAGAACAGGCACAGCGCCAAGGCAATCGCCGTCCATAACCGTACCCAGGTTTCGGCGGCGATGGCACGTGGAAGGAAACGCCGCCAGAAGAAAACATCGGCGTAGGGCAATCGAGCGAGCAGGTCGGGAAAACGCCATTTGAGTTTGTTCGAGAGCTCGTAACAGGCCTTCCATTCATCCCTCCCAAAGACGTCTGTCAGCTTCTTTTGCTGCAGGGGCTTGAGCGGGTTGATCAACAGATGGGCCGCCTGAACGTCGGCCGCCGACATCCGGTCGCTTTCAGCCTTGGCGCGCAGATCGTCGTAGAAACTTTCCTGATTGCAGCGTTCGATCAACGTGTCCCAGAGCCAGTCCGGTTGCGGGTGCAGGCCTTTGTTGTGATCCCAGCCGAACAGTTGGCCGATGCGGTCGAACAGCGGCACGCTCCACTCGGTGTCATTGAGCAAGTGCAGCAGGGTTTGCTGCCATTGTTCGCGGCGGTCGAATACCAGCAGCCACGGTTGGGCGCTGTAGCGTTTGAGCACGTTGAGAAATTCGCGTTCGCTCTGGCTTTCGAG
Source organism: Pseudomonas viridiflava (assembly GCF_900580865.1). Classification (GTDB taxonomy): domain Bacteria; phylum Pseudomonadota; class Gammaproteobacteria; order Pseudomonadales; family Pseudomonadaceae; genus Aquipseudomonas. The sequence continues at coordinate 212,044 of NZ_UTBZ01000134.1, read as the reverse complement.
CAGCGCTTGCAGGTTGTCTCGATAGTCGGCCATCAGATTCTCGGCGAGAACCTCATGCTGGCGATCATTGATCAGCACGTCCTGCCACGGCCCCAACCATCCAAGTTGCTCGACGGCCCAGTTCAGCACCGGGCTACGCAGTTGTGGCTGTTCAAAACACAATTGCAGTAAAAGCCTTTCGAAGGCCTTGGCGCAGCCTTGCTGTTGCGCCTGATCCCAACGCTCGTCGAGATTTTCTGGCGATAGCCCCTCAAGCAGTTGCCGTGCGGCCTGCGCTTCAAGCACATACGCTTCTGTGTCCGGGGCCGCCGTCAGTGGCTTGACAGGCAAAACATCATCCTTCGCTGGCGGCGCAAAAGGCTCAGGGGCTGCCGGGCCGACGGGTGGAACGTCGAGAGCGGCAAAATCCCACGGCGGGTTTTGCGGGTGGCTGTGTTTGTTTGCCAGCACAACATCAAACGCCAGCGCGGCAAAGGCGCTGGGCGCCGTGGCCACGGCGACGTCTTCTTCGTCCGCAGGCTCAGCGTTTTCAAGGCGCCACCGGGCAATCGCCAGCGCTTGCTCGTAGGCTTCGCGCAAGCGCTGGAAACCTTCGGCATCCTCATCGGGGCGGAAGGTTTTCAGCAGGCGCGCATAGGCGCGTTTAATGTCGCGGGCTTCAGCGTCATCGTGCAGGTGCAGTACCGACCAGCAATCCAAGGCCAGGCTCCTTATTGCCACGGGGTGCGATCGAGTTCGCTCAGGCGTCGGCTCAAGTCGGTGCGCACTTCGCGAATCTGGCGCTCGTCCTGGGAATCGAGCGCAATCTGGAATTGTTTCGCCCAATCGCCCATCAGATCACGCAGATCGCCCAGGCTTTCCTGATAGAGGCGCTCCAGACGAGCACTCAACAGCGTGTTGACCTGTTGCTCGCGCGGATGAATCTTCAGCTGCGCGAGGTTCGCCAGGCGCTGCTGGATCTCCTCGGGCGAGAGCACGCCCGGATTGTTCTCGATGACTAGCGAATGCTGCTGCCCGGTCAGGGGGATTTTTACCTGGGCTTCGAGCAGGCCGTTGTTGTCGTAAGTGAAACGCACATCAAGGGCGACTTCGCCGGCCTTGCGTTTCGGTACCTTGATGTCCAGCTCGCCGAGTGCCACGTTGTCTTTGACCAGGCGGCTTTCGCCCTGAAAGATGCGCACGACCACCTGTTCCTGATTGTCGTGCAGGGTGTACACGGTTTTCACCCGACTGACCGGCACGATGCTGTTGCGCTCGATGATTGGCAGGTAATGGCCGCTCTCATGGTTGCGACCGACCTGAGTGGAGGTCTCGATGCCCAGGGTGTAGGAGCAGACATCGGTCAGCACCACTTCTTCCAGCGCAGCGGCGCGGGCTTTGAGTGCCGCCTGAATGGCCGCGCCCTGTGCCACGACCTGATCCGGGTCGAGGGTGATCGACGGGAACCGGCCGAACAGCCCGGCAGCGAGTTTGCGCACCAGCGGCATGCGCGTGGTGCCGCCGACCAACAGAATCTCGTCGAGGTCGCTGACGCGGATGCGTGCGTCGCGTAGCGCCCGCTCAATCGGTGCGCGCAGGCGCTCGAGCAGCGGCGTGTACAGCGTCGCCAACTGTTGCTGGGTGATGGTGTGCGTCCACTGCCGCTCACCGAGTTGCAAGCGGAATTCGGCGCTGTCGTCCTGGCCCAGCGCCTTGCGCACGCGCTCGGCCTCGCGCCGCAGGGGCTGGATGACGCTGTTGCGCTTGGGGAAGTCTGCGGCGGAACGGTGCTGGCTGATGAAGTGCTCAAGCAGCACGGTGTCGAAGTCTTCACCGCCGAGGAAGTTGTCACCGGCGCTGGCGCGCACCTCCATGACCCCTTCGAACAGCTCCAGAATCGACACGTCGAACGTGCCGCCACCGAGGTCGAAAACCAGGAACGAAGTTTCCTTGTCCCGTTGGTGCAGTCCATAGGCGAGGGCGGCAGCCGTCGGTTCGTTTATCAGTTTCTCGACTTTCAGCCCGGCCAGTTCGCCGGCAATCCTTGTCGCCTTGCGCTGGGCATCACTGAAGTAGGCCGGGACGCTGATCACGGCTTCGGTGACCGTTTCGCCAAACGCGCGTTCGACGTCTTCTTTCAGACTCTTGAGCACCAGCGCGGACAGCTCTTCCGGGCGAAACGCCTTGTCGGCCAGGTACGTTTGCGTGGCGCTGCCCATGTGGCGCTTGAACAGCGAAGCGGTCAGGCGCGGGTGCGTGTGCAGACGCTCGCGCGCCGCCTGGCCGACCAGAATCCGGCCTTGATCATCGAGGCCGACAACGCTCGGTGTCAGGAACTGACCCAGGGCATTGGGCACCAACTCGGTGGCATCACCACGCCAGACGGCGACCAGACTGTTGGTGGTTCCCAGGTCAATCCCTACGATCATTGCAACGAACTCCCTTTGCTCTTGGTAAAAAATGGAAACATTTATGGGCGCGCAGAATATTACCGAGGGTGCGATGCGGTAAAGCAGGATGATGGCTCTGGGCTATTATTTGCGACAGGCAGCCCGACGGCGGGCTGTTTCAGAAGAAAAGTGTCGGGGCGCGGCCAGCATGACTGCGCCCTGCTTTGGGTTAAGGCATCACTGGCGGCGTATACGCCAATGTCGTCCCTAGCGCCCACAACAACAGCAGCACCAGCGGCGTGTGCACCAGCAGTTGCACGAAGGAGAAACCAATCAGATCCCGCGCTTTCAACCCCAGCACGCCCAGCAGCGGCAGCATGTAGAACGGGTTGATCAGGTTCGGCAGCGCTTCGGCCGCGTTGTAGATCTGCACCGCCCAGCCGAGGTGATATTGCAGGTCATTGGCGACCTGCATCACGTACGGCGCTTCGATGATCCACTTGCCGCCGCCGGACGGAATGAAGAAGCCGAGAATCGCCGAGTACACGCCCATCAACAGCGCATAGGTGTCGTGGGAGGCAATGCTGACGAAGAAGGTCGAGATGTGGTGCGCCAGGGTTTGCGCATCCGCGCCTTTGACCGTGGTCATCAGCGCGGCAATCGAGCCGTACAGCGGAAATTGAATCAGCACGCCAGTAGTCGTAGGCACTGCACGGGCCACAGCATCGAGAAAGCTGCGCGGGCGCCAGTGCAGCAATGCGCCGAGCATGATGAACAGAAAGTTGTAGGTGTTCAGCCCGGAAATCGCGGTGATCGCCGGTTTGGTCGAAAACTCATGGAACAGCCATCCCGCCGCCAGCAACACCAGTACGATGATCAGCAGCGGACTGTGTTCCAGCCATTCACCCGGCCGCGTGCGTGGTTGCAGCGGAGGCAGGTTGAAGGCCGGGTCGATGCCGCAGGCCTTGGCGTCGCGCGCCGAGTTCGGCCCGGGAGCGGTGGCGTAGGCGATGATGATCGAGATCACGATCAGCGCCAGCAGCATCACGCCCGACTGCCAGAGGAAAATCGTTTCGGTGAACGGAATCACCCCGGTGATCGACAGGATCGACGGCGGCAGGCTGCCGGGGTTGGCTTGCAACTGCGCGGCCGACGACGACAGGCCCAATGCCCATACCGCGCCAAGGCCCAGATAAGCGGCGGCACCGGCGGCGCGGTAATCCATTTTCAGATCGGTGCGGCGAGCGAGGGCGCGTACCAGCAAACCACCGAACACCAGCGACAAGCCCCAGTTGAGCAGGGACGCGACCATCGAGATCAGCGCGACCCACGCCACAGCGGAGCGGCCGTTTTTCGGGATGCGTGCCAGGCGATCAATCAGTTTCACGGCCGGTGGCGAGCTGGCGACTACGTAGCCGCCGATTACCACGAAGGTCATCTGCATAGTGAACGGAATCAGGCTCCAGAAGCCGTCACCAAAGGCCATCGCCGCATCGGTGGGTTTCGCGCCCATGGCCAGTGTGGCCAGGGCGACGATGATCACGGCCAGCGCGGCGAATACCCAGGAGTCGGGAAACCAGCGTTCGGCAAAGCTTGAACAGCGCAGGGCAAAGCGTGCGGAGCGGCTATCTTCGATATCAACGGCCACAGGGAGTACCTCGGATTTTTTATGGTTATTTTGGTCCGCGGGTTTCCGATTTCTCCAAACACACCCTGCCTGTGGGAGCGAGCTTGCTCGCGAAGGCGGTCGGTCAGTCGACATCGATTCTGAATGTACCGGCCTCTTCGCGAGCAAGCTCGCTCCCACAGGGGGTTCTTCGGAGGGGCTAACCCGCTGGACAGGCATTAACAGTAATTCAACTGCCGATGCTTTGTGGGCAGGTTTTGCAAAACCGGGACTATGGTCTAACGGGTTGTCCATCCGCCCATTTGCGTAGACCATGTGCGCCTTGGTTTTTTGCCTGTCAGAGTTCTTTGCCATGACTGCCCAATCCACGGCCAAACCTGCGCCTTTCAGCCGTTCCGACTACAAGACCCTCGGCCTTGCGGCCCTTGGCGGCGCGCTGGAAATCTACGACTTCATCATCTTCGTGTTCTTCGCCCTGACCCTCAGCCAATTGTTTTTCCCGCCGGAAATGCCCGAGTGGCTGCGTCTGCTGCAAAGCTTCGGGATTTTCGTCACCGGTTATCTGGCGCGGCCGCTGGGCGGGATCCTGATGGCGCATTTCGCCGACAAACTCGGGCGCAAGAAAGTCTTCAGCCTGAGCATCCTGATGATGGCGCTGCCGTGCCTGCTGATCGGGATCATGCCGACCTACGCGCAGATCGGTTATTTCGCGCCGGTGCTGTTGCTGGCGCTGCGCATCCTCCAGGGTGCAGCGGTGGGTGGTGAGGTGCCGAGCGCCTGGGTGTTCGTCGCCGAGCACGCGCCGGCCGGCCATCGCGGTTACGCCTTGGGCTTTTTGCAGGCCGGGCTGACCTTCGGTTACCTGATCGGCGCGTTGACCGCGACGTTTCTCGCACAAGTCTTCACCCCGACGGAAATCCTTGATTACGCCTGGCGTTATCCGTTCCTGCTCGGTGGTGTGTTCGGCGTGATCGGCGTCTATCTGCGCCGCTGGCTGAGCGAAACCCCGGTGTTCATGGCCATGGAAGCGCAGCGCGAGGCGCGGGTCGAGCTGCCGTTGCGCACGGTACTGCGTGAGCATCGGCTGGCAATGCTGCCGGCGATCCTGCTGACCTGCGTGCTGACCTCGGCCGTGGTGGTGTTCGTCGTCATTACGCCGACCATGATGCAGAAAACTTTCGGCATGACCGCCAGCCACACGTTCGCGCTCAGTGCCTTGGGTATCGTGTTTCTCAATATCGGCTGCGTGATCGCCGGGTTGCTGGTCGATCGTCTCGGTGCCTGGCGCACGGTCATGCTCTATAGCCTGTTGCTGCCGCTGGGCATCGGCGTGCTGTATGGCTGCTTGATCACGGGCGGTAACTGGGTAGGCCTGGCTTACGCGGTGGCCGGTCTGGCTTGCGGCGTTGTCGGCGCGGTGCCGTCGGTGATGGTCGGGTTGTTCCCGGTACGTATTCGCGTGTCAGGCATTTCCTTTACCTACAACATTGCCTACGCCATTTGGGCCAGTATCACACCGCTGTTGCTGATCGGTCTGATGCCGTGGAGTCCGTGGATCTGTGTGATGTTCTGCGCGGTGATGGGCTTGGTGGGCCTTCTGACGGCGGCGTATTTCGGTGCGCGGATGCCGCGTTCGGGACAGTGTCAGGTGGCCGGAACTGCGTGACTTTACCGTTCAGAACTATTTTTGACTGACGAGTCGCCTGCGCTCTTCAGAAAAGATTTTCAAGGCCGATGGTTAGGCTGCATCCCGCTTTCTATCCTGCCTATCGGTACTTCCCCATGTTCAACAAACGCCTGAAGCAAGAGCTGGCCGCTCTTCGTGAAGAACTCTCCAGCCTCGTGCAGGTGAAGGAAAGCCTGGAAAGCGAGATGCTGGTGCTGAACCTTGAGCCCGACGGGCGCATTCAATCGGTCAATCAGAACTTCCTTACCGAGATGCTCTACAAGAGTCAGGACCTGATCGGTCGGGCGATTGAAGACATCGTCCCGGCGCATGTGAAGACTGATGAATTCCACCTGCGCTTCAAAAACGCCATGACCCGCGGCGAGCATTTCGCCGGTGCTGTGCGCCTCCTGCGCGGCAATGGTGAAGAAGCGTGGCTGCGTTCGATCGTGCAACCGGTGCGTTCTTCGGATGGGCGGATCAAGCACATTTCGCTGTTCGCCAGCGACCTGACCCGCACCATCGAAGCCTCGCGTGAACACGAAAACCTGATCGGTGCGCTGGTGCGTTCGACGGCGGTGATCGAGTTTGACCTCAACGGCAATGTGCTCAACGCCAACGATCGCTTCCTCAGCGGCATGGGTTACAGCCTGGCGCAGATCAAGGGCAAACATCACCGCTTGTTCTGCACCCCGGAGGAATACAACAGCGCCGAGTACCAGAACTTCTGGCGCCGTCTGAACAACGGTGAGTTCGTGGCTGACCGCTTCAAGCGTGTCGACAGCCATGGTCGTACGGTGTGGCTGGAGGCGTCCTACAACCCTGTGGTCGATGCCAACAACAAACTGTACAAAGTGGTGAAGTTCGCCACCGTGATCACTGATCAGGTCAACCGCGAACAAGCAGTAGCCGACGCGGCGAGCATTGCCTACAGCACCTCGCAGCAAACCGACAGCACCGCCCAGCGCGGTACCACGGTGGTGACTGAAGCGGTCAACGTAATGCGAGATCTGTCGCGACACATGCAAGCCGCCGGTGAGGGCATCGAGGCACTGAACGAGCAGTCGCAGGTGATCGGCACTATCGTCAAAACCATCAGCGGCATTGCCGAACAGACCAACCTGCTGGCGCTCAATGCTGCCATCGAAGCGGCCCGTGCCGGCGAGCAGGGCCGAGGCTTTGCGGTGGTGGCCGACGAAGTGCGACAACTGGCGTCGCGCACCAGTCAGGCGACTGAAGAAATCGTCACCGTGGTGCGGCAGAACCAGGAAATGGCACGCAACGCCGTGGCCCTGATGACCGACGGCAAGCTTCAGGCTGAACAAGGCCTAGCGCTGGCGGCAGAGGCGGGCACGGTGATTGTCGAGATTCAGGACGGTGCGCAGAAAGTCGTGAATGCAGTGGGCCAGTTCGCCAACCAACTCTCCCACTAATCTCCACTGATCCATTGCGGGAGCGAGCCTGCTCGCGAAGGCGGTGTGTCATTCAACATTGACGTGACTGACCTATCGCCTTCGCGAGCAGGCTCGCTCCCACAGGTTCTGTGTTTCTTCAGTGGCAGCGCTACAATCGGCTCCTTTTTCCCGGAGCAGATTCCCATGAGCGATTCCCACCGCCGCCCGGTGCCCCTGAACAAAGCCTACCGTCTGCTCAACCACGGGCCGACCGTACTGGTCAGCGCCGCCCACGACGGTCAGCGCAACATCATGGCCGCCGCATGGGCCATGCCGCTGGATTTCGAACCGCCGAAAGTCGCCGTCGTCCTCGATAAATCCACCTGGACCCGGCAACTGCTCGAAGCATCCGGCACCTTCGTGCTCAACGTCCCGTGCGTCAATCAGGCCGACATCGTGCAAACCGTCGGCAATACATCGGGCCTGGACATCACCCAAACCCAAGGGCAGGACAAGTTTCAGGCTTACGGCTTGCAGACATTTGCCGGCGAACAAGTCGAAGCACCGCTGCTCGACGGTTGTGTTGCCTGGCTGGAATGCCGTTTGCTCCCGGAGCCGCGCAATCACGAGCAGTACGATCTGTTCCTCGCTGAGGTCATCGCCGCCCATGCCGATGAGCGCGTGTTCAGCGACGGGCGCTGGCATTTTGACGGGCACGATGGTTTGCGCACCTTGCACCACGTGGCAGGCGGGCATTTCCTGAAGATTGGTGATGCGGTGGATGGCAAGACGCTAGCGGTCTGAATGACGGCTGATGGCAAAACATTGCAGGATGTTGCAAGGTAGAGGGCAACGTCGAACCCAATCAGGCGCATACCTCCATGGATCTTTCCCTTTCGAGTTATCTGGCGCCACTGCTGTCGTTGGCCCTGTTGTGGACGGTGGCCGTGGTCACGCCCGGCCCGAACTTCTTCAACATCGCGCAACTGGCGGTCAGCCGTTCCCGCCGACACGGTGTCGTCGCGGCGCTCGGCGTGGCCAGCGGAACCGTGTTGTGGGGGCTGGCGGGTGGCTTGGGCATTCAGTCGCTGTTCAGCGCCGCACCAGCGCTGTACTTGAGCTTCAAGATTGCCGGTGGCTGCTACCTGATCTACCTCGGGCTCAAGCAGTTCAAGCGCAAGGCGCCGATCGTCCCGGGCACGCTGGATGACTCGCAGCAAACGTTGCTCGGAGCGTATGGCCGCGGCTTTCTGGGCAACATGACCAATCCCAAGTCAGCACTGTTCGTCGCGACCATTTTCGCCACCGCCATGCCGGCTCACATCCCACCACTGTTGCTGGCGCTGGCGGTGCTGACCATGGCGACGTTGTCGTTCAGTTGGTATTGCTGCGTGGCGCTGTTCTTCGCCAGTCGGCGGATTGCCGGTGTGTATGAGCGTTCGCGGCAATGGCTGGATCGCTTGGCCGGTGGTTGTTATTTGCTGTTTGGGGCGCATCTGCTGGCGAATCGCTGAGCCATATATCTTGGATGTGAAAGCTGTTTGGCCTCGTATGTGCCGGGAAATAAGAATCCGATGCCTGCACGGCATCGGATTTTTTATGCATTGCGAAAACTACGTAATCGGCTGAACGTTATCCAGCGCCTGATTTACCGCCAGCTCACTCAACATGACGATTTGCGCGATACCCAGCGCGGTCTTGCGGTGCGCGGTATCCAGCACGGCGGCGAAATTGTTGAGCATCTCGGTGACCGACCCCAAGGATTCACTGGCATTGGCCAGCAGGGATTCGGTGTCGTACACCGGGTTGGCGAGGTACATGGGTTCAGCTACGCGGGTGGACGCCATGATGTGGGCGGTCGGTTTGAGGTAGTGGTCGAGGGCGCGGTCGGCCGCTTCGTTGAGTTTTTTGCTGTCGATGGTTGCGTACGGGGATGTTGGGTCGGTGTCTGTTTCGGGGGGATTGGGTGTTGGTTTTTTCATGGTGTTCTCCGATCAGGATTGGAGCTGGCCGATTCGGTTTCCGAACGAATAGGTGGCAGCTGTACGCAGGTTGGAAACCCGGGGAACGGAGAACCCGGTTGACCCGAAGGTCTCCCGCGCACAGCCGCCATAACGGAGTGCACACCATGAAGGTGCGCAAGGATACGTTATGAAAGGCGCTTGTGCGCTCGGTTCTACTCGGGGTTTCCAATCCCGGTCACTGAATTGGCAGCGACGAGTACAGGCTAGAGAGCTGACGTCCGACGGACAACCTGAAAACCTTGTGGGACGGTTCTCTGTTTGCCTCGCAGCTTTTAAACATTCCGATTTGAAATACGCAGTGTGCTAAGCAAAAGGCCTACCTCGCGGTGAGCCTTTTTTGTTTTGCATCCCAGCCTCAATCCCCTAACGCTTCGCCTTCACGCCGTGGATCCGCGCCACCTTCCAACGACGCTTTCCCCTGCGCATCCTTGACCCGCACGATGGCCTGGGTGCCGCTGGTCATGTCGATTTCATTTATTGCATGCCCTTTGTCTTTCAGCGCCTGAATCAGCGCCGGGCTGAACTGGCCTTGTTCCAGTTCGGTGGGGCCGTTGCGGCTGCCGAAGTTGGGCAGGCTGATGGCGCTTTGCGGGTCGAGGTTCCAGTCGAGCAGGCCGACGGTGGTCTTGGCCACGTACTCGATGATTTGCGAACCGCCGGGCGAGCCGACCGTGGCGACGAATTCGCCGCTGTGGCGATCGAAGATCAGCGTTGGCGCCATCGACGAGCGTGGACGTTTGCCGGGTTCGACGCGGTTGGCGACTTTTTGGCCGTTCTCTTCGGGGATGAACGAGAAGTCGGTCATCTGGTTATTCAGCAAGAAGCCCTGAACCATCAGGTGCGAACCGAACGCGGCTTCTATGGTGGTGGTCATCGACACGGCGCCGCCGAGGTCATCCACCGCGACCACTTGCGAGGTGGAGATGCGCAGCGGCGAGCGGTCCGGGGCGTAGGCCACTTGTACGCCCGGCGGTGTGCCCGGTTTGGCGCTGCCCATGCTGCGCTCGCCGATCAGGCTGGCGCGGCTGGCCAGATAACCCGGATCGACCAGGCCTTTGACCGGCACTGGCACGAAGTCGGTGTCGGCGACGTATTGCGCGCGGTCGGCGTAGGCCAGACGTTCGGCTTCGGCGATCAGATGCACGGCTTGCGGGTCCGGTTCAATACCCGCCGGTTTGTCGGTTTTTACTGGTTTGAGCGGCGTCAGGGAAAGGCGTGGATCGCGGGTTTCCAGCGCCTGCAATGTGCCGAGAATCTGCGCCACGGCGATCCCGCCCGACGACGGTGGCGGCATGCCGCAGACCTGCCAGCGTTTGTAATCGGTGCACAGCGGCGCGCGTTCCTTGGCCTGATAACGCTGCAGATCGTTCAGCGACAGGCTGCCGGTGTTGGCGTGGCCTTGCACCTTGGCGACGATTTCTTCAGCGATCGGGCCTTTGTACAGCGCGTCCGCGCCTTCATTGGCGATGCGTTTGAGCACTGCGGCCAGCGCCGGGTTTTGCAGGCGCGTGCCGACGGCTTTGACGCTGCCGTCGGCGTTGAGGAAGTACTTGGCCATATCAGGCGATTTGCGGATGACTGGATCTGATTCCAGCAGCGAGTGCAAACGCGCAGAGATCGCGAAACCTTGCTCGGACAGTTTGATCGCCGGTTCAAACAGCTTCGCCCATGGCAGGCGACCGTGTTGTTTATGTGCCATTTCCAGCGCGCGCAACACGCCCGGTGTACCGACCGAACGACCGCCGATCTGTGCTTGCGGGAACGACATCGGTTGGCCATCGGCGCGCAAGAACAGCTTCTCGGTGGCACCGGCCGGCGCGGTTTCGCGGCCGTCATACGTGCGCACCTGTTTACCGTCCCACAGCACGATCATCGCGCCGCCACCGATCCCGGACGACTGCGGCTCCACCAGGGTCAGCACCGCTTGCATCGCAATCGCCGCATCAATCGCCGAACCGCCCTGACGCAGCATCTCACGCCCGGCTTCAGCAGCCAGAGGGTTGGCAGCCGCTGCCATGTGTTGGCTGGCGTGACGGGTTTGCAGATCGGTGCGGAAACCGGACGCGGCTTCCGGTGCCAGCGGCAAGGTCGAGGAGGGCGGGGCGTTGCACGCGGTGAGGGTCAGGGCGCTGATGATCAGTGTCAGGGCTGGCAGGCGAAAGCGGCTCAAGGGCAAGGCTGAAAACACGCGGGCTCTCCGTCCGTGGATTAGAAGTCTGAGGGACTTTATCGACCGCTCGGTCGCGACGCAAACCGATGGGCATTTTTGTCTTTCTTTTCGGGGCGGATGTTCGCTAGGGTCAACCGCAAATTTATGGACCACCAACATCCCCTGTAGGAGTGAGCCTGCTCGCGATAGCGTCATTACGGCCAACATCAGTGTTGACTGAACCACCGCTATCGCGAGCAGGCTCACTCCTACAGGTAAAGGCATAAAAATCACAAGAGGCCGAACATGCACAGCGAGTTCCCCACCGAATCCAGCTACCGCGATCAACGCGAACAGTTCATCGCCGCCGCCAATGCCGCCGGCGCCACGCTCAGCTCCTACGCACATCCACGCTGTGGGCCATTCGGTGAACCCCTGAGCACCGACGTCGCCGTGCTCGGCGATCCGCAGGCCAAACGTCGGCTGGTTACGCTCAGCGGCACGCACGGGGTCGAGGGCTATTACGGCTCGGATTGCCAGATCGAATGGCTGAAAACCTTCGTACCCGGTTCGCTGCCCAAGGATGTCGCGGTGGTGATGGTTCACCTGATCAACCCATGGGGCACGGCGTGGTTACGCCGGGTCAACGAAGACAACATCGACCTCAACCGCAATCATCTGGATTTCACCGGGCCGCTACCGGATAACCGCGCTTACGCCGCACTGCATGAAATCTACGCCTGCACCGATTTGCACGGCCCCGAGCGCCATCGCGCCGATGCCTTGCTCGATGCGCAGATCAACGCACACGGCTGGCCGGCGGTGATGTCGATTGTCGAGGGCGGCCAGCACAGCCATCCCGACGGACTGTTTTACGGTGGTTGCGCGCCGGGCTGGTCGAATCGCACGTTGCATCAAATCATCGATGCGCATCTGGCTGGCGCTGAAACCGTGATGTGTTTCGACCTGCACACCGGCGCTGGCGAATACGGCCATCCGATGTTGCTGACCATCACCCAGGCGCCTTACCCGGCACTTGCGCAAGCGCAGGCGATTTATGGCCCATGGCTTTACACCCTGCACACCGGCGCTGACACATTGAGCGAAACCGGAGTGGCAGCGACCGCCACCGGCTACACCTCCCAAGCGTTGCTCAATGCTTTACCGGACGTGCAGTTGATGCCGTTCGTGATCGAGTGCGGGACGTATCCGGGGCCGGAGGTACATCGGCATTTGCGCGATGACCATTGGCTGCATTTGCATGGCGATCCGCTGGGTGCGATAGGACGTGAAATCAAACTGAATCTGCTGGAGCAGTTCTATCCAGCCGATCCGGATTGGCGCGCAATGATCGGTTTGCGCACGCGGCAGATCTGGGTGAAAGGGTTGGCGGCGTTGGAAAACTGGTCGCAGTAAATCATCAGTGTCCTTGCTGTGGGCACTTACCTCCAGGCACAAAAAACGGCTCGCTTTGCGGTAAGCCGTTTTTTTGTATTTGTGCTGCGCGATCTACTTCATACCTGGATCGAACCCGTTTCCTACAGTGTTTTTTCAACCAGATCGCTCGGTACCGATTCAGTCGAATGAAAAGGCATTTCGCGCCTGTAGTACTTCGCTTCAGCTTGGCGGTTGCTCCACATTTCTCCTACAGATTTTTCAGGTCGACAACTTACGCGCCCTTACCCGAGGATGTTTTCTGTTGTTTTTCCAGGATGGATTTCAGATGAAAAGGATGAGTCCGTTGCCATTCAACTCTATTTTCAGTCGGCCATTGTCATGAGTATTTCCAATGAGGACCGCGATTTTCTGGTGGCGATGGGCAGTCGCATTGCTCACTTACGCACAGTTCACGAGATAACACAGACTCGGTTTGCACGGGCTTTAGGTCTTTCCCGGCAAACCTTTCAGGGCTACGAGGAGGGCACGCGCAGCATGCCGGTCACGACACTGGTGAAGATGGCATTTGCGCTGCGCGTGCCTGTTGAAGACCTGCTCGGGGTTCCCTCGTACACGGAGACGCCCAGACGCAGCTTGACCTCGACGTGGTATCGACGGCTGCAGTCCATCAATGAGCTTTCGAAGGTCCAGCAGAAGGTTATTGCGCAGATGCTCGACGCACTGATCGCACAGGCAGCGACCAAAGCGAGCGACGAAGAGAAGGATATTTTGAAGTAACAGATTACCGAGACTTTTCTCGAGGCATAAAAAAACGGCCTACCTTTCGGTAAGCCGTTTTTAGTACTTGGTGGCTACACAGGGACTTGAACCCCGGACCCCAGCATTATGAATGCTATGCTCTAACCAACTGAGCTATGTAGCCAAGTGGCGCGCATTATTCCCCTGAAATGGAAAAGCGTCAAGCGTAAATTTAAAATATTTCTTCTTATTTTCAACCGCTTATCCTCCGGCCCGGAAAATCCGGGCCGGGCAGGGCATCAGCGCAGCTGAAATCTTGCAGTATTGGCGCTCAAGGCATGGCTGCCCTGACTCAGGGTGTCCGCCGCAAGGTTCACCGCCCGCGCGCCTGCCAGCAACCGTACGGCCGCCTGATCAACCTGCTGGATATTGCCGCTGACCTCGTCGGCGGTGCTGGCCTGTTCCTCAACCGCCGTAGCGATCTGCGCCAAGGTATCGGTGACACTCTGCACGGCGCTAGCGATTTCTCCTAAACGCTCACCGAGACCGGTGACCGACTCGGCATCGGTTTGCGCCTGGCCGCACGCGGCTTCCATCAAACTCACGGCTTCGTTGACCGTAGCGCGCAGGCTGTCGACCGTGCCGGCGATCTGCGCGGTGGACGACTGTGTGCGTTGCGACAGGCTGCGCACTTCATCGGCTACTACGGCAAAGCCGCGACCCTGCTCACCCGCACGAGCAGCCTCGATGGCTGCGTTGAGCGCCAGCAGGTTGGTCTGTTCGGCAACACCGCGAATGGTGTCGACCACCAATTGAATCTGCTGACCTTGTTCACTGACCCGACCCAACGCTGCAGCCGTTTCATTCAAACGCTGATTGAGCTGCTGAATACTCGCCGTGGTGCGCTGGCTGTCACGGCTGCTGTCGGCCGCGATGCGCCGGGTGTGCTGAGCGCTGCCGGACGCCTGCTCGCAACTCTGCGCCACGCCTTGCGATGTCGCGGCCAGTTGCGTGGCGGCTGCGGCGATCTGGCTGATCTGCAACTGTTGCGCCTCGACTTCGCTGAGGGCGCCACTGGAGTGTTCGTTGAGGCTGCGTACCGCGTTGCTCAGTTGCGAGGTCTCGTGATCGACACCGAGCATGCTTGTGCGCAGTTGCACCACGGCAACGTTGAGCGCGGTGCTGATCGCCGCCAGCTCATCGCGGCCCACCACCGGCACTTGCAGGCTGAGGTTGCCATCGCGCAGGGCCTCGGCGAGCAGCGTGATGCCGCTGGCACTACGACGGATCGACGCTTGCAGACAGACAAACAGATACAGCGCCGCGAGCAGCAGACAGCCGAAAATGGCTGCGACGAGGATGAACTGACGGATTGCTGAGCTGTGGTAAGCGTCGAGTCGCTGATCCAGCGATACCAATGACTGTTGGCGCAGGGCGGCGAGGTCGGTCAGCAAAGCGTCGAGACCGCGTTCGAAGTCGTCCGGTTTGAGATTGATACTGCCGCCGAACACGCCGTCATCCAGCACCTTCAGACCGCTGTCGAGGTGTTTGAGGCTGTCGTGGTATTGGCTGGCCCAGCTCTGCTGGTCTTTTGGCAGGCGTGCTTCGAGCAGCGTGGCGGTTTTCACCAGTTGTTCGCGGGCATCGCCGATGCGGCTGCGCAGGTCGCGCAACTGCAAACGGCTTTGCAGGGTGAACTGGCCAGAGACGACCGAAGCCTGACCGACCGCAGCGAGGCGACCGACGCGTTCGATCAGATCCGGTGCGTGTTGCGTGGAAATCTGCGTCAGCAAATAGGTTTCCAGCCACGGCGCGAGGGTCAGGCGATTGTCCATGACGATCTGTTCGCGCAACGCTTGCAGGGCGCTGAGGGCGTTGGTGAAACGGTCGTAACCGTCCGGCCACCAACCGACACCGCTGAGGCTTTTCGAATCCAACCCGTTCAGCGCGGTTTGCAGCGCCTGATAGCGGCTGAGGGTTTCGCCTTCGGCACCTTCGTTTTTCAGCGCGTTACCCAAGTCTGTGGTGGCTTGCAGAACTGCCGGTTGCACCGCGTCGAACGCGCCCATGGCGGCGAGGGTCGCGGGCGTCGGCTGGCGATTGGTTTCCGTGGCGCGCCAACGGGCGGCACGGTCGCGTTGCGCGGCGAGCAGGTTGTCCAGCGCATCGAGTGCGAGCAACTGCCGCACGCCGGCACGTTCGCCGGAAATCAGATTGAGCTTGTCGCGATAGTCCTGGCCGATCATCAACAGGCTGCCGGCCAACGGCAGAATGAACAGCAGAAACAACAACTGGAATTTACCTGCGAAGCCAAACCGCCCCAGCAATTTGATCCCCGGTGAAAGGAAAGCCTGCATGCCCCATGACTCCTCTGGACACCACGCACCATTGGCGTGCATCGCGGTCGTGCGACCTGGATGTTGTGCCCTGCTAAAAGGCCTCGAAAGTTCACTCTCGCCCGCTCTGTAGGCTGGCTCTGTAGCGAAACTTCCCATTGTCGGTGCCCTTTGTAAGGGCGCCGCGTTCAAGGGATCAAACAAGGCAAGATTCAGACCATGGCGTTGCGCTATCACCTTGCTGTCGACGACCAGTTAGTTAGCTGGCTAAGGGGATGGCGCTGACGCACCGAAAAATGGCACATTGACGCACCTGCCTGCGTGCACCCATCTGCTGTCCGGAAACTTCCATGGCTATCAGCAACGTTCAGACCGCCGCTGCCTCGGCGCCCGCTGCTCCGCAAAGCAGCCCACTGGTGATGCGTATCATCGGCGCGGTGGCGCTGGCGCATTTGATCAACGATCTGATCCAGTCGGTGCTGCCGTCGATCTACCCGATGCTCAAGGCCAATTACGGCCTGACGTTCACTCAGGTCGGCCTGATCACTTTGACCTTTCAACTGACTGCCTCGCTGTTGCAGCCGTGGGTCGGTTATCACACCGACCGTCATCCGAAGCCGTGGCTGTTGCCGGCCGGTTCGATCTGTACGCTGATTGGCATCGTGATGATGTCGATGGTCGGCAGTTTTCCGTTGATTCTGCTGGCGGCGGCGCTGATCGGTATCGGCTCCTCGACGTTTCACCCCGAGGCCTCGCGGATTGCGCGGCTGGCTTCCGGTGGACGCTTTGGTCTGGCGCAATCGACCTTCCAGGTCGGCGGTAACGCCGGTTCCGCGTTCGGCCCGTTGTTGGCGGCGGCGATCATCATTCCGTTCGGTCAGGGCAATGTGGCGTGGTTCGGTTTGTTCGCGGTGTTTGCGCTGTTCGTGCTGTACCGCATCAGTCGCTGGTACGCCCATCACCTCAATCTGTTCAAGCTCAAGGCCGGTCAGGCAGCGACTCACGGGCTGTCGAAGGGCAGGGTGACCAGCGCATTGGTGGTGCTGGGGCTGTTGGTGTTCTCCAAGTATTTCTACATGGCTAGCCTGACCAGCTATTTCACCTTTTACCTGATCGAGAAGTTCGACTTGTCGGTGGCCAGTTCGCAGCTGCACTTGTTCCTGTTCTTGGGCGCGGTGGCGGCGGGGACGTTCTTCGGCGGGCCGATTGGCGACAAGATCGGCCGTAAGGCAGTGATCTGGTTTTCGATTCTTGGCGTCGCGCCGTTCACGTTACTGATGCCCCACGTTGATCTGTTCTGGACAACTGTCCTCAGCGTGGTGATCGGCTTCATTCTGGCTTCGGCGTTCTCGGCGATTGTGGTGTACGCGCAGGAGCTGGTGCCGGGCAATGTCGGAATGATTGCCGGAGTGTTCTTTGGTTTGATGTTTGGGTTTGGCGGGATTGGCGCTGCGTTGTTGGGGCATCTGGCGGATGTGCACGGGATTGAGTATGTGTATTTCCTCTGTTCGTTCCTGCCACTATTTGGCGTACTGGCGATTTTCCTGCCGCGCACCAAAAAGGCCTGATTCAAACATTTCCCATTGTAGGAGTGAGCCTGCTCGCGATAGCGGTGTGTCAGTTAAGGTTGAATTGACTGACACTCCGCTATCGCGAGCAGGCTCACTCCTACAGGGGGAATGTGTTGAGGCATAAATTTCAGGCACAAAAAAGCCGCGTATCAAACGCGGCTTTTTCTTGGGCGTAACGCTTACACGTTGAAGCGGAAGTGCATCACGTCGCCGTCTTTGACGATGTAATCCTTGCCTTCCAGGCGCCATTTACCGGCTTCTTTGGTACCGGCTTCGCCCTTGTACTGGATGAAGTCGTTGTAGGCGATGACTTCGGCACGGATGAAGCCTTTCTCGAAGTCGGTGTGGATCACGCCGGCAGCCTGAGGTGCGGTGGCACCGACTTTGACGGTCCAGGCGCGGACTTCTTCGACACCGGCGGTGAAGTAGGTCTGCAGGTGCAGCATTTCGTAACCGGCGCGGATCACGCGGTTCAGGCCAGGCTCTTCCAGGCCCAGGGCCTCGAGGAACATGTCCTTCTCTTCGCCGTCATCGAGCTCGGCGATTTCAGCTTCGATCTTGTTGCAGACCGGAACGACCATCGCGCCTTCTTCTTCGGCGATGGCGCGAACCACGTCCAGGTGCGGGTTGTTCTCGAAACCGTCTTCAGCCACGTTGGCGATGTACATGACCGGTTTGGTGGTCAGCAGGTGGAAGCCCTTGATCACTGCCTTTTCGTCAGCGCTCATGTTCTTCATCAGGCTGCGCGCAGGCTTGGCTTCGGTGAAGTGCGCGATCAATTGCTCAAGCAGAGCCTTCTGAACCACAGCGTCCTTGTCACCGCCCTTGGCGTTACGCGCGACTTTCTGCAGTTGCTTCTCGCAGCTGTCGAGGTCGGCGAAGATCAGTTCCAGGTCGATGATTTCGATGTCGCGCTTCGGGTCGACGCTGTTGGAAACGTGGATCACGTTTTCGTCTTCGAAGCAGCGCACGACGTGGGCGATCGCGTCAGTCTCACGGATGTTGGCGAGGAACTTGTTGCCCAGGCCTTCACCTTTCGAGGCGCCGGCTACGAGGCCTGCGATGTCGACGAATTCCATGGTGGTCGGCAGGATGCGCTTCGGATTGACGATGGCCGCCAGGGCTTCCAGACGCGGATCCGGCATCGGCACGATGCCACTGTTCGGTTCGATGGTGCAGAAGGGGAAGTTTTCGGCCGCGATACCGGATTTGGTCAGGGCGTTGAACAGGGTGGACTTGCCGACGTTAGGCAGGCCGACGATGCCGCAATTGAATCCCATGGTGTTTCCCCTCGGAGTAGAGTCAGGCCTTCTGGCTGTGCAGGTTTTTCATCGCGCGGTTCCATTCACCGGCGAGGATATCCGGCAGCACGCCGAGGGCAAAGTCGATGCTGGCATCGAGTTTTTCCTGTTCGGCGCGTGGCGCACGACCCAGGACGAAATTTGAAACCATACTGGCGACGCCCGGGTGGCCAATGCCAAGCCGCAGGCGGTAGAACGTATTCTGATTGCCCAGTTGCGCAATGATGTCGCGCAACCCGTTATGACCGCCATGGCCGCCGCCCTGCTTGAGCTTGGCAACGCCCGGAGGCAAGTCGAGTTCGTCATGCGCCACGAGGATTTCTTCAGGCTTGATGCGGAAGAAACCGGCGAGTGCCGCCACGGCCTGGCCGCTGCGGTTCATGTAGGTGGTGGGAATCAGCAGACGAACATCCTGACCCTGATGCGAATAGCGCCCGGTCAGGCCGAAATATTTGCGATCGGCCACAAGATTCACATTCTGTGCGTGGGCGATGCGCTCAACAAAAAGGGCCCCTGCGTTATGCCGGGTCTGGTCGTATTCGGCGCCTGGATTTCCCAGGCCAACGATCAGTTTGATGGCAGTCACGATAGGGGCCCTTCCTTAGAGTGGTGGGTAACATCGCCGCGATCAGGCAAAGCGGCGAAAGTGGACGAAAAATGCTCATTTACCATGGATGTAAACTCCGCGTTCTCGCCCGCTTTCTCGCTACGTTCCAGTCCGCGATGTTACTTGCTCACTCAGGCATGACAGAGTGAATTACTCTGCTGCGCCTTCTTCAGCTTCTGGAGCAACGCGTGGAGCGTGTACGTTTGCAACAGCTTTGTCGTCACCGTGAGCCAGTGCAACGAACTCAACGCCTTTAGGAGCTTTGAGGTCGGACAGGTGGACGATTGCGCCGATTTCCAGAGCCGACAGGTCGACTTCGATGAACTCAGGCAGATCTTTCGGCAGGCAAGTTACTTCGATTTCGTTCAGGACGTGCGAGATCTCGCCGCCTTTCTTGATCGGAGCTTCTTCACCAACAAAGTGCACAGGCACGATAGCGGTCAGTTTCTGACCGGCTACGACGCGTACGAAGTCAGCGTGCATAACGTGACCCTTGGACGGGTGACGTTGCAGAGCTTTGATGATGACGTTCTGCTTTTTGCCGCCAACGTTCAGTTCGATAACGTGGCTGTAGGCAGCTTCGTTTTCGAGCAGTTTGGCAACTTCTTTAGCCAGCATGCTGATGGATTCAGGGGCTTTTTCGCCACCGTAAACTACAGCTGGAACCAGGCTAGCGATACGACGCAGGCGGCGGCTCGCACCTTTCCCCAGGTCGGAACGCACTTCAGCATTCAGAGTAAAATCGTTCATTTTGTATCTCCAAAATAGCCATGACCGGAGTGGCGTTTGCGACCAGCGCCAAACACGGTATGGGCAAAAAAGCCCCGCCCCGGCAGGAATGCCGGGGCGGGGCGCTTTTCGTCAACGAGACATTTCGAGAAGGGCAGGGCCCTTAACGGAACATCGCGCTGATCGATTCTTCATTGCTGATGCGGCGAACCGCTTCGGCAACTACCGGTGCGATATCCAGTTGACGGATACGTGCACAGGCTTGTGCTGCAGCGGACAGCGGGATAGTGTTCGTCACCACCAGCTCGTCCAGCACGGAATTTTCGATATTCTCGATGGCCCGACCCGACAGCACAGGGTGTGTGCAGTAGGCAAAGACCTTGGCTGCGCCATGCTCTTTCAGGGCCTTGGCCGCGTGGCACAGAGTGCCGGCGGTATCGACCATGTCATCGACCAGAATACAGGTACGCCCTTCGACATCACCGATGATATGCATCACTTCAGAGTGATTGGCTTTCTCACGGCGTTTGTCGATGATTCCGAGGTCCACGCCCAGGGATTTGGCAACGGCACGTGCACGCACGACGCCACCAATGTCCGGGGACACGATCATCAGGTTTTCGAAGCGCTGATCTTCAATGTCATCCACCAGAACCGGGGAGCCGTAGATGTTATCTACCGGAATATCGAAGAAACCCTGAATCTGGTCAGCATGCAGATCAACCGTGAGAACACGGTCGATGCCGACTACGGTAAGCATGTCAGCGACGACTTTCGCGCTGATAGCCACACGTGCGGAACGCGGACGGCGATCCTGACGGGCATAACCAAAATAAGGAATAACAGCAGTGATACGAGTAGCCGAGGAGCGGCGGAAGGCATCAGCCATCACTACCAGTTCCATCAGGTTATCGTTGGTCGGAGCGCAAGTCGGCTGAATAATGAAAACGTCTTTACCGCGAACGTTTTCATTGATCTCGGCAGTAATTTCGCCGTCGGAAAACTTGCCGACAGAGATGTCACCGAGAGGGATATGCAGCTGACGTACAACACGCCGAGCCAGATCGGGGTTAGCATTCCCCGTAAAGACCATCATCTTGGACACGCGCAGTACCTAGAGGCTGAGGGTAACCTGGATGAGTATAGAAAATGGCAGGGGCGGCTGGATTCGAACCAACGCATGGCAGGATCAAAACCTGCTGCCTTACCGCTTGGCGACGCCCCTGTATCTGTTGCATCAAGTGCCGAGCACTTGGTTCCTTTAGAGCAGACTTTGCAGCTTGCGGTGCAACATCGAAACGTTGCTGCCTTTCGCTACAAACCCTGTAAGGGTCTCTGTCAGAAGGGCCGAGACTTTATCAGCTTCAGCTTTGCTTGGGAAGCCCCCAAACACACAACTTCCAGTTCCGGTGAGCTTTGCTTCGGTAAATTTACCTAACAAATCCAATGCGTTACGTACTTCTGGATAACGCCTTGCAACCACCGGCAAGCAGTCATTTCGACTGTTTCCCTCGGGAACGGGGCGCACTTTAATGGGCGGCGTGTTACGTGTCAACAAAGGATCGGAAAAAATTTCTGCCGTACTAACAGAGACTTGCGGCACGAGCACCAGATACCAAGGTTCTTCGGGATCGACCGGGGTGAGTTTCTCGCCCACGCCTTCGGCAAAAGCCGCATGGCCACGGACGAAAACCGGTACGTCGGCACCCAGCGAAAGGCCCAGTGCGGCCAGGCGATCTTCATCCCAACCCAACTGCCACAAATGATTCAGACCGAGCAAAGTCGTCGCCGCATTCGAGCTGCCGCCACCGATACCGCCGCCCATGGGCAGGACTTTATCAATCCAGATATCGATGCCGAGCGAACAGCCGGACTGTTGCTGGAGCATTTTTGCCGCGCGCACGATCAGGTTGCTGTCATGCGGCACGCCAGTGAACTCGGTGTGCAACTGAATCACACCGTCATCACGCACGGCAAACGTGATTTCATCGCCGTAATCGACAAACTGAAACAGTGTCTGCAACTCGTGATAACCGTCTTCACGGCGTCCGAGAATGTGCAGCATCAAGTTGAGTTTGGCCGGCGAGGGCAAGGTCAGGCGTGCAGCGCTCATGGATTATTGCCCCAACTTGCGCGGTTGCCAGGCCTTGATTACCAGCGTCACGTCAAGATCAGTGCCGTGAAGCTTGATGCGCTCCGGCAACCAATAACCATTTTGTTCGGTGTAAGCGGTGTATTCGACTTTCCAGCCATCCTGTTCCAGGTTGGCCAGACGACTGTCGGCATCCAGGTTCAGGCGACTTTTGCTGTCCGGAGCGGGCAGGCCACGGACCCACCAGGCCAGATTCGACACCGGCAGTTTCCAGCCCAGCTGTTCTTCGAGCAGGGCTTCCGGGGACTGCGATTCGTAGCGGCCCTGATTGGCGACTTCCAGCGAGACCTTGCCCGGACGCCCGGTCAGTCGCGCGGCACCACGACCCAGCGGGCCGGACAGGCGAATGTCGTAATAGTCCTGACGTTGCAGCCAGAAGAGCGTGCCGCTACCGGAATCTTTCGGTGCGCGGATGCCGATCTTGCCGTCGATCTGCCAGCCGTCGAGGCCGCTCAGCTGTTGTTTGTTTGCGGCCCATTGAGCCGGACTGCCGTGGCCCTCGACCGATTCGCGGGTACCAAAACCCGAGCAGCCGGCGAGCAGGGCGATAAAGCTGAAAACAATAACGTGGCGCAAAAACATGAGTTAAAGAGTCTCGGATCCGGTCAGGCGCTTGATGGTGCTGCGCAGAATGGTGCTGTCGGGCTGATCCTTGAGGAATTTGCCCCAGATTTGTTTGGCTTCACGCTGGTTGCCCTTGGTCCACAACACTTCACCGAGGTGCGCAGCGACTTCGTGATCCGGGAAGCGCTCCAGCGCCTGACGCAGATATTTCTCGGCGTCGTCCAGATTGCCCAGGCGGTAATTCACCCAGCCGAGGCTGTCGAGTACGGCCGGGTCTTCCGGATTGATCTGGTGTGCCTGCTCGATCAGCGCTTTGGCTTCAGCGTAGCGGGTGGTGCGATCGGACAAGGTGTAGCCGAGTGCGTTGAGCGCCATGGCGTTGTCCGGATCACGCTTGATGATCAGGCGCAGGTCTTTTTCCATTTGCGCCAGGTCATTGCGTTTTTCCGCGAGCATCGCCCGGGTGTACAGCAGATTCAGATCGTCCGGGTATTGCTGCAAGGCTGTCTGCAAGACTTTCCAGGCCTTGTCGTCCTGTTTGTTGGCCGACAGGGTTTCCGATTCGATCAGGTACAACTGAATCGCATAATCCGGTTGTTCGTCGCGCTGGGCAGCGAGTTTGCTTTGCGCTTCAGCGGTCTTGCCGTTGTTCATCAGGATATCGGCCTGACGCAATTGCGCCGGCAGATAATCGTTGCCCGGGCCGACCTGGGCGTACTCGATGAGCGCGCCTTGCGGGTCGTTGCGTTCTTCAGCGATGCGGCCGAGGTTCAGGTGCGCCGAATCGACGTGACTTTCGCGGGCGATCAAGTCTTCCAGATAACCCTTGGCCTCGTCCCAGGCCTTGGCTTCCAGGCAGACCAAGGCCAGCGAGTAACGCAGTTCGTCGTCTTCCGGGTATTGCTGCACAAGGCTGGAGAACTCGGCCTTGGCGTCGTCCATCCGGTCCTGTTCAACCAGCATGCGCGCGTACGTCAGGCGCAAGCGCTTGTCGTCCGGGTACTTCTTGATGCTTTTCTGCAGCAGCGGCAGCGCTTCGTCGCCCCGGTTGAGAATCTGCAGCAGGCGCGCGCGCAGCAGAATCGGCGCGATCTCGCCGTCATCCGGCGGATTGTCTTCGAGCAGGGCCAGTGCGGCTTTGTTGTCACCGTCCTGCTGCAAAAGCAGGGCTTTGCCGAAAATCAGCTGGCTGTTGTTCGGATGACGCTGCAACAACCGGTCAAAACTTTTCATCAGGCCGTTGCGGGTTTCCTGATCGGTATCCGCTGCCGACAACGCGAGGAAGTCGAAATGGGTATCGCCCTTGCCTTGCAGGACCTTCTCCATATAGACCATCGAGTCGTCGTAACGCCCGGCGCGCGCCAGTTGCACGGCGGCGGCGCGTTGCGCTTCGAGGTCGTCCGGGGCGTTTTTCGCCCAGATCAGCGCGGTATCGAGGGCCGGTTGATCGGCGCCCAGATATTCGGCGATACGGAATGCGCGCTCGGAGACGCCCGGATCCTGGGTGTTGATGGCCTGGGTCACGTAGTTGTCCAGGGCAATGTCGAAACGATTGCGCTGGCCGGCGAGTTCGGCGCTCAACAGGCTGAAAACGGTTTCCTCGCTGAACGAGCTGTAAACCTTGGGCTTTTCAGGCGCGGGCGTGGTGTCTTCAACCGACGGCGTACCGTCCGGCGAAACGGGCGCCATGGCCTGGCAGCCGCTGAGGAAGACAAATGCGAGGAGCAACGCGGAAGATCTATTCATATAGGAAGAGGACGACTAACCTGCGGTCGGATCATCATGACACAAGCCTTCGGCCAAACATAACCGAGACTCAATTGTGCCCATTATAGGGGCTGACGATTGGGACAATAGTCAGCGGTAGTTGTTCTGAATCTTTCGAAGGTGGACAATTGCCGGCTTCACGTCACCATCAGCGACCTTGAATGGCCTTCCTTGCACTCGGTATCAACCACAAGACTGCTTCAGTAGACGTCCGCGAGCGCGTGGCTTTTACTCCTGAACAGCTGGTGGAGGCCTTGCAGCAGCTCTGCCGACTGACCGACAGCCGCGAAGCCGCGATCCTCTCCACCTGCAATCGCAGTGAGCTTTATATAGAACAGGATCAGCTTTCTGCCGATATCGTGCTGCGCTGGCTGGCCGACTATCACCATTTAAGCCTCGATGAGCTGCGCGCGAGTGCTTATGTGCATGAAGATGATGCGGCAGTTCGTCACATGATGCGCGTCGCCTCCGGGCTTGACTCGCTGGTGCTCGGCGAGCCGCAGATTCTCGGTCAGATGAAGTCGGCGTATGCCGTGGCTCGCGAGGCCGGCACCATCGGCCCGCTGTTGGGGCGACTGTTTCAAGCGACGTTCAATGCCGCCAAACAGGTGCGCACCGACACCGCAATCGGGGAAAACCCGGTGTCCGTGGCATTCGCCGCCGTCAGCCTGGCCAAGCAGATTTTCAGTGATTTGCAGCGTAGCCAAGCCTTGCTGATCGGCGCCGGCGAGACCATCACCCTGGTCGCCCGCCATTTGCACGAGCTGGGGGTCAAGCGCATCGTCGTCGCTAACCGCACGCTCGAACGCGCCAGTCTGCTCGCCGAACAGTTCGGCGCTCACGCGGTGTTGCTCTCGGACATCCCGGCGGAACTGGTGCGCAGCGACATTGTGATCAGTTCGACCGCCAGTCAGTTGCCGATCCTTGGCAAAGGCGCGGTAGAAAGCGCTTTGAAGTTGCGCAAACACAAACCGATCTTCATGGTCGACATCGCCGTTCCTCGGGATATCGAGCCGGAAGTCGGCGAGTTGGACGACGTTTACCTCTACAGCGTCGACGACCTCCACGAAGTGGTCGCCGAGAACCTCAAGAGTCGTCAGGGTGCAGCCCAGGCAGCGGAAGAGATGGTCTCGGTCGGCGCCGACGATTTTATGGTGCGCCTGCGCGAACTGGCGGCAGTCGACGTGCTCAAGGCCTATCGTCAACAGAGCGAACGCCTGCGCGACGAAGAGCTGCAAAAAGCCCTGCGTTTGCTGGCCAACGGCGGCAACGCCGAAGACGTGCTCGGGCAACTGGCCCGTGGCCTGACCAATAAACTGTTGCACGCACCCAGCGTGCAATTGAAAAAGCTTTCTGCCGAAGGCCGCCTCGATGCGCTGGCCATGGCCCAGGAACTCTTCGCCCTCGAGGGCTCACCGGATAGCTTTTCGGATAAAAAACCGCAATGAAAGCGTCACTGCTCAATAAACTGGACATCCTCCAGGACCGTTTCGAGGAACTGACCGCGCTGCTCGGCGACGCCGAAGTCATTGCCGATCAGACCAAATTCCGCGCCTATTCCAAGGAATACGCCGAACTCGAGCCGGTGGTACAAGGCTATAAAAAGCTGCTCAGCGTACAAGGCGATCTTGAAGGCGCGCAGGCGCTGCTCAAGGACAGCGACCCGGACATGCGCGAAATGGCCGTGGAAGAAGTCCGCGAAGCCAAGGAATTGCTGATCACCCTGGAATCCGACCTGCAACGCATGTTGCTGCCCAAGGATCCCAACGACGGGCGTAACGTCTTTCTCGAAATTCGCGCCGGTACCGGTGGCGACGAGGCGGCGATCTTCTCCGGCGACCTGTTCCGCATGTACTCGCGATACGCCGAACGCCGTGGCTGGCGTGTGGAGATCCTTTCGGAAAACGAAGGCGAGCACGGCGGCTATAAAGAAGTCATCGCGCGCATTGAAGGCGACAACGTTTACGGCAAGCTGAAATTCGAGTCCGGCGCGCACCGCGTTCAGCGTGTACCCGCCACCGAATCCCAGGGCCGTATCCACACCTCGGCCTGCACCGTGGCGGTGTTGCCCGAGCCCGACGAGCGCGAAGCCATCGAGATCAACCCGGCGGATTTGCGCGTCGACACCTTCCGCTCCTCCGGGGCCGGTGGTCAGCACGTCAACACCACCGACTCGGCGATCCGCATTACGCACATACCGACCGGCACCGTCGTCGAGTGTCAGGAAGAACGTTCCCAGCACAAGAACCGGGCGCGGGCGATGGCCTGGTTGTCGGCCAAACTCAACGATCAGCAAACCGCTGCGGCGGCCAATGCGATCGCCAGCGAGCGTAAATTGCTGGTGGGTTCCGGCGACCGTTCCGAGCGGATTCGCACCTACAACTTTGCCCAGGGCCGGGTCACTGACCATCGCGTCAACCTGACCCTGTATTCTCTCGATGAAATTCTCGCCGGTGGCGTTGAAGCGGTGATCGAGCCGTTGCTGGCCGAATATCAGGCTGACCAACTTGCAGCGATAGGTGAATAAATGACCATCATCGCCAGCCTGTTGCGCGCCGCCGAATTGCCGGACTCGCCCACCGCGCGTCTGGATGCCGAGTTGCTCTTAGCCGCCGCGTTGGGCAAGTCGCGCAGCTTTCTGCACACCTGGCCCGAGCGCATCGTGCCGAGTGAGGCAGCGCTGACGTTCGCCGAATACCTGCAACGGCGTCGTGGCGGTGAGCCGGTGGCCTACATTCTCGGTCAGCAAGGTTTCTGGAAACTCGATCTGGAAGTCGCGCCGCACACGCTGATCCCGCGTCCGGACACCGAATTGCTGGTGGAAGCGGCGCTGGAATTGCTGCCCGCGACCCCGGCCAAAGTGCTCGACCTCGGCACTGGCAGCGGTGCGATCGCATTGGCCTTGGCCAGCGAACGTCCGGCGTGGAAAGTCACCGCCGTGGATCGCGTACTCGAAGCCGTGGCCTTGGCCGAACGCAATCGTCAGCGTCTGCATTTGAACAACGCCACGGTGCTGAGCAGTCATTGGTTCAGCGCACTGGAAGGTCAGCGTTTCCAGTTGATCATCAGCAATCCGCCGTACATCGCTGCGGCCGATCCGCATCTGGTCGAGGGCGATGTGCGCTTCGAACCGGCCAGTGCGCTGGTTGCCGGAGAGGATGGACTCGATGATCTGCGTTTGATCGTTGCGCAGGCCCCGGAACATCTGGAGGCCGCTGGCTGGCTGATGCTCGAACACGGCTATGATCAAGCCGAAGCCGTGCGTGATCTGCTGCTGACGCGCGGTTTCGAAGAAGTCCACAGCCGTACCGATCTGGGCGGCCATCAACGCATCAGTCTGGGGCGCCTGCCGTGCTGAATGATCAGGAGTTGCTGCGCTACAGCCGGCAGATTCTGCTGCAACACATCGACATCGAGGGGCAGTTGAAGCTCAAGGCCAGTCGCGTGCTGATCGTCGGCCTCGGCGGTCTCGGTGCACCGGTTGCTCTGTATCTGGCAGCGGCGGGTGTCGGCGAATTGCATCTGGCGGATTTCGACACAGTCGATCTGACCAACCTGCAACGCCAGATCATTCATGACACCGACAGCGTCGGCATGAGCAAGGTCGACTCGGCGCTCAAGCGTCTGACCGCGATCAATCCCGAAATTGAACTGATCGCCCATCGTCAGGCGCTGGACGAGGATTCTCTCGCCGCCGCTGTGGCTGCGGTGGATCTGGTGCTCGACTGTTCCGATAATTTTTCTACGCGCGAAGCGGTCAACGCTGCGTGTGTGGCTGCGTGCAAACCGTTGGTCAGCGGCGCGGCGATTCGTCTGGAAGGGCAGTTGTCGGTGTTCGACCCGCGTCGTGCCGAGAGTCCGTGCTACCACTGTTTATACGGTCACGGCAGCGAAGCCGAACTGACCTGCAGCGAGGCCGGTGTGGTCGGGCCGCTGGTCGGTCTGGTCGGCAGCCTGCAAGCGCTCGAGGCCTTGAAAGTGCTGGTCGGTTTCGGCGAACCGCTGGTGGGACGTTTGCTGTTGATCGATGCCCTCGGTTCGCGTTTCCGCGAGTTGCGCGTCAAGCGTGATCCGGGGTGCAGCGTCTGTGGTTCGCGCCATGCGTGAAGCGCCGATCGGCGTGTTCGACTCCGGCGTCGGCGGCTTGTCGGTACTG
Source organism: Pseudomonas viridiflava (assembly GCF_900580865.1). Lineage (GTDB taxonomy): Bacteria > Pseudomonadota > Gammaproteobacteria > Pseudomonadales > Pseudomonadaceae > Aquipseudomonas. The sequence goes on along the minus strand of NZ_UTBZ01000134.1, from coordinate 183,496 downwards.
GCGGAAATCCAGCGTTTGCTGCCCAATGAATCGCTGCTCTATGTCGCCGATTGCGGTCATATTCCCTACGGAGAGAAAACCCCGGAGTTCATCCGCCAGCGCTGCAGTGTGATGGCCGGGTTTTTCCGTGAGCAGGGCGCCAAGGCGTTGGTGCTGGCCTGCAATACCGCGACGGTCGCGGGCGTTGCCGATTTGCGTCGTGATTTTCCCGATTGGCCGATTGTCGGCATGGAGCCTGCGGTCAAACCTGCCGCCGCCGCGACCCGCAGCGGTGTGGTCGGTGTGCTCGCCACCACTGGCACGTTGCAGAGCGCCAAGTTCGCCGCGTTGCTGGATCGCTTTGCCGCTGATGTGCGCGTGGTCACCCAGCCATGCCCCGGCCTGGTCGAGTTGATTGAAAGCGGCGATCTGCACAGCGCCGAGTTGCGCCAGTTGCTGCAAGGTTACGTCGAGCCGCTGTTGGCCAGCGGTTGCGACACGATCATTCTGGGCTGCACCCACTATCCCTTTCTCAAGCCGATGCTCAAATCGATGATCCCTGTGGACATCAGTCTGATCGATACCGGTGCTGCTGTAGCGCGGCAACTTCAGCGGCTTTTGGCCGAGCGCGATTTGCTCGCTGCCGGCCCGAACCAACCAGTCAGATTCTGGACCAGCGCCGATCCTGAGTACTTTAAAAATATCCTGCCACTGCTCGGACAAAACGCTGGCGAAGTGCAAAACTTCGACTTGTAAAAAAATTGTGAAATAACTAAAAAATCAGCTGAACTTCTAAGCAGGCGCCAGCTTCTATAGCGAAGAGTTATCTAGAAAACCAAACGATCGTTCCGGAAAAGGAAGTTTCAACGTGAAGCGACTATTCTGCTTGGCCGCGATTGCGGCCGCACTGATGGGGCAAAGTATTACTGCACAAGCGGCAGGTGTTGAGTTTGCGGTGGGGGCCACCAGCGATTCGACCATGACGTACCGCCTGGGCATGAATTTCGACTGGGACAAGAGCTGGCTGCAGAGCGACGTCGGTCGCCTGACCGGTTACTGGAGCGGCGCCTACACCTACTGGGAAGGCGACAAGACCTCCAGTAACAACAGCCTGTCGTTCTCGCCGGTATTTGTTTACGAGTTCGCCGGTCAGTCGGTCAAACCGTACATCGAAGCGGGGATCGGTGTGGCGGCCTTCTCTAACACCAAGTACGAATCCAACAATCTCGGCGGCTCTTTCCAGTTTGAAGACCGCCTCGGTTTTGGTCTGCGCTTCAATGGCGGGCATGAAGTCGGAATCCGTGCGACGCACTATTCCAACGCTGGCCTTGCCAGTGACAACGACGGTGTAGAAAGTTACGCGCTGCATTACACAATGCCGCTCTAAAAAAGATCAAAAGATCGCAGCCTTCGGCAGCTCCTACATGGGAATGATTTCTCCTGTAGGAGCTGCCGAAGGCTGCGATCTTTTGCTTTAAATCAGCGGTAGGCGGTAGTGATGCCTTTGCGTTCTTCGATGCACTCCGGCGCGCCCATTTCGAACTCGCGGCAGATCAGCGGGCGTTTCTCATAGATCGTGCACATCATCGTGTCGCGATCCAGCGCCGCGCACCAGCCGTCGTCCAGACGCAGCATCACTTCGCCGCCCCACTCATCGGTATCGATAAAGCGATCAGGCACGCCGGTGTCGGTGATCAGCATCACTTCGAGCTGGCAACAGCACGCCGCGCAGGTCGAGCAGGTGACCGCCGGTTCAGTGATTTGTTGGTGGGGAATGGTCTTCATGGCCGGCAGTGTAAGGCAGTGGCCGACATGCGTGTGAAAGGTCTGACAGACGCTCAGTGAGCCAGCCGTCGCGCCATCGCATGCAGCAGCGGAAACAGCAGCGCCCAGAGCAGGCCGATGCCGATCAGTGTCGGTAACTCGCCATAGGGAAATTGCACCCCGGCCAGGCGTCCGCCAGCGTAATACGACAGTGCTCCGCCGACCGCGCCCAGCACACTGGCCAGCCACCACGGCCGGGCGCTCCATGCCAGGCAATGACGCAAGGTGGTCGCCAGCAGCGCCCAGAGCAGCATCAGCCACAGTGGAATCAGTGGCGACTGATCCTGAAACTCGAACACCCCGACACCGCGCAACACACTGTCCACGGCTGTGCCGACAATCACCACGCTCAAAATCAAACGGCCTTCAGCCGCCCAATTGCTGATCCAGCGCAGATGAATCACCAGCACCGCCAACGCCAGCAACAACCACAAGCTGTTGCCGCCGAGCACGCAGGTCAGCCAGCCGATCTGGAACAGCACGGCATTGGCCACACGCTCAAGCATCGAAGCGTCCGAGCAGCGGCGCAGTCATCGCGGCCGGTTTGGCCAGCAACAATTGCGCGGTGCCGATGGTGCGTTCGAGGAAACCGCCCTCGCAGTAGCACAGGTAAAACTCCCACAGCCGCAGGAAGTAATCGTCGTAACCCAACTCGCTCAAGCGGCCGTGGGCGCGGCGAAAGTTCTCGTGCCACAGGCGCAGGGTGCGGGCGTAGTGCAGGCCGAAATCTTCCATATGCAACAGGTTCATGTCGGTGTCGCGGCCGACCACTTCGAGCATTTTCTGCACGCAGGGCAGGGCGCCGCCGGGGAAGATGTAGCGCTGGATGAAATCGACACCGCGCTTGGCCTGTTCATAGCGTTGTTCGCGGATGGTGATGGCCTGGATCAGCATCAGGCCGTTGCTCTTGAGCAACTGCGCGCATTGTTTGAAGTAGGTCGGCAGGAAGCGGTGACCGACCGCTTCGATCATTTCGATCGACACCAGTTTGTCGTACTCGCCGGTCAGGTCGCGGTAGTCCTTGAGCAGCAGCGTGACCTGATCCTGCAAGCCCAGTTGTTCGATACGTTGCGCGGTAAACGCGTACTGCTCTTTCGACAGTGTCGTGGTGGTGACGCGGCAACCGTAGTTCTGTGCGGCGTAGAGCGCCATGCTGCCCCAACCGGTGCCAATCTCCAGTAAATGGTCGCCGGGTTGCAGCGCGAGCTTCTGACAGATCCGCTCGAGTTTGTTCAGTTGCGCCTGTTCGAGGCTGTCTTCGGGGGTGAGGAACTGCGCCGCCGAATACATCATGGTCGGGTCGAGAAACTGCTCGAACAGGTCGTTGCCCAGATCGTAGTGCGCAGCGATGTTCTTCTGCGAACCCTTGCGCGTGTTGCGGTTGAGCCAGTGCAGACCTTGCACCAGCGGCCGGCTGAGACGGGCCAGACCACGCTCCATGGCATCAAGAACGTCGAGGTTGCTGACGAACACGCGCACCACCGCGGTCAGATCCGGCGAACTCCAATAGCCGTGGATAAAGGCCTCGCCGGCACCAATCGAACCATTGCCGGCGACCATGCCCCAGACGGCCGGATCCGTCACATGGATTTCCCCTAACAACGCACTGCCCGGAGTGCCGAACATCAACCGTTCGCTATCCTCGACCACCAGCAGTTGCCCGTTTTTGAGCTGCGCCAATTGGCGCAACACGCCGCGACGCAGCAGCGATCCGGTCACACCGTTGGTGCTGAACCGACTGACCGACAGACTAGAGGATTTCATGGCGGTGCTCCTTGGGAGGCACAGTGGCGGTTTGAAAGCTGCCGTCGGCAGTCTGATGAGCAAAGATCGGTGCGCGTTTGAGCAGCAGTCGCAGCGCTTGCCAGTAAATCGCCAACGCGGTTTTTGCGGTCATCCACGGAAACCGCCGCAGGTAACGATGCAGGCTATGGCGATCGAGGCTTTCGCGTTGCAGATTGAGCGTCGCGTCGAACAGTTTGTGCTCGCCTTGCCAGTCGGCCATGTGCACGCCGAGGGTTTGCGCAGCGGGGCTGAAGCTCATGCGGTATTCGAGGTCGCGCGGCAGGAACGGCGAAACGTGAAAGGCCTTGGCCACGGCGAAGTGCTGGTGAAAATCCCGCAGGTCGACGGGCGTGCGCGCCGGCAGCACGTAGTGATAGCGCTCGCGCCACGGAGTGTTGGTGACCTCGCAGACAATCGCTGCCAGTTGCCCGTCCGCCTCATGGCAGTAAAAGAAACTCACCGGGTTGAACGACAGCCCCCAACTGCGCGCCTGGGTCAGCAGGCAGATCGCGCCTTGCGGTTCATGGCCGATGGCGATGCCGACCTGCTGACGCACGGCGTCGATCAGGCGTATGCCACGGCCGGTGAAGGTCTTCAGGTAGTCAGTCTCGCGAAATGAGAACGGCGCAAAACGGCTGCGTCCGGCCAGCGGCGACAGTGCAAGCACTGCGTCCTGCTCGCTGAGATCGAGGTAGAGCAAGCCGATCCGGTAACGGAATTCATGGCGGCGCGGCGAGAAGCGCCGATGGCCGATCCAGCCGCTGTAGAGGGCGCTGTTCATAAGGTTTCCCCGAATGCGGCGGCCACGCGCAAGGCGCTGACCACACCGTCCTCATGAAAACCGTTGGCCCAATAGGCGCCGCAATAATGCGTGTGCTGCGCGCCATCCAGTTCGCCCCAGCGGTTTTGTGCCGCCACCGCTGCGAGGCTGAATTGCGGATGGGCATAGGTATAGCGGGCAAGCACTTTGTCCGGGCTGATGCCGGCGCTCTGATTGAGGCTGACGCAGAACGTGGTGTCGCTCTGAATACCCTGCAGAATGTTCATGTCATAGGTGACAGCGGCGTGGGTGTGGCCGGCGCCGCTGAGTCGATAGTTCCAGCTCGCCCAGGCCAGTTTTCGCGTCGGCAGCAAACGCGTATCGGTGTGCAACACCACTTCGTTGTCGGCATAGGGCAGGGCGCCGAGGATCGCGCGTTCGGCCTCGCTCGGGACCGCCAGCAGTTTCAACGCTTGATCGCTGTGACAGGCGAACACCACCTGGTCGAAGTGTTCGAGGCCCGCCGGGCTGTGGATAACTACGCCATGCACATCGCGATCAACCCGGGTGACCGGGCAGTTGAGACGAATCCGCTCCTTGAACGCTGCCGTCAGCGGCGCGATATAGGCGCTCGAGCCGCCTTCGATGACTTGCCACTGCGGACGATCACTGACCGACAACAGTCCATGATTCTTGAAAAAACGTACGAAGAACTGCAGCGGGAAATTGAGCATTTCCGCCATCGGCATCGACCAGATTGCCGAGCCCATCGGCACGATGTAATGCAGGATGAAACGCTCGCCGTAACCGCCAGCCTTGAGATATTCGTCGAGGGTGGTGTCGGCGGCGATGCGCAATTCGAGGAGGTCGCGCTGGGCTTCTTTGTTGAAGCGCAGAATGTCGCGCAACATGCCCCAGAACCCCGGCGACAACAGATTGCTGCGCTGGGCGAAGAGGCTGTTGAGGTTGTTGCCGTTGTATTCGAGGCCAGTGTCCGGGTCGGTCACCGAGAAACTCATTTCCGTCGGTTTGAACGCCACGCCGAGCTGGCCGAGCAGGCGGATAAAGTTCGGGTAGGTCCAGTCGTTGAAGACGATGAAACCGGTGTCCACGGCGTACTGGCGGCCATCGACGGTCACCGGCACGGTGTGCGTGTGGCCGCCGACCCAGTCGCCGGCCTCGAACACCGTGACTTCATGGCGGCGATTGAGCAGGTAGGCGCAGGTCAGCCCGGCGATCCCGCTGCCGACGATGGCGATTTTCATGTCGGATCCGTCAGCGGAGGTGACTTGCGCACCATGCGCTTGCCGATCGCCAGTTGCACGCGTGCCGGCAGTTTCGACAGCGGCCACAGCGCGGCCATGAACAGCGCCGGAAAGGCGATCTCCAACGGCCGGTCCTTGAGCTTGGCGAAGATGTGCCGCGCGGCTTTATCCACAGGCCAGCTCAAGGGCATCGGGAAATCATTTCTGGCGGTCAGCGGTGTTTCGACAAAACCCGGGCTGACCACGGTGACTTCAATGCCTTCGTCGGCCAGATCGATGCGCAGCGATTCGAACAGGTAACGCAAACCGGCCTTCGACGCGCCATAGGCTTCGGCCCGTGGCAGCGGCAGGTAGGTGACCGAACTGGCCACGCCGATCAGATGCGGCGCGGTGCCTTTGCGCAGCAGCGGCAGGGCGGCCTCAATGCAGTAACTGCTGGCGAGCAGATTGGTGCGCACCACATGCTCGATGATCGAGGAATCGAACTGCTTGGCATCCACATATTCGCAGGTGCCGGCGTTGAGAATCACCGAGTCCAGTGAACCCCAGTCTGCGGCGATCTGCTCACCGATTTCGCGCACTGTCTGGCTGTTGGTCAGATCCCCCGGCACCACCAAAACCTGCCCCGGATAGCGTTGCGACAAGACCTTGAGCGGGGCGACCTGACGGGAACTGACCGCCAGGTGCGCTCCGGTTTTCAGGATCTCTTCAGCCAGCGCCGCGCCGATGCCACTGCTGGCCCCGGTCAACCAATAACGCCGTGGAGGTGTACGACTCATCCCATTCTCCTTTTCAGCCAGGCAATCACCCGACCCAATACTGGCAAGTGTTCATACAGCAGCGCCCCGGCATCGAAGTAATCCCGGTGGCGATAAACCTTGTCACGCCAGAGCAGGTGCGAGCAGCCGCTGACGCGAATCAAGCGGCCACCCGCGAGGCGCGGATGGCGATAACTCATGACCCAACGCAGGTAGCCTTCGCAGTCGCCGATCTGGTCGAAACCGTGAAAGTCGAAACGCAGTTCGCTGACGTTGGCGTATAGCTCGCCGAAGTAGTCGCGCAACTGCGCCAGACCCTGCACCTCGTGCAGCGGGTCGGTGAAATGAATGTCATCGCTGTACAGCTCGCCCAGACTTTGCAGGTTGTCTTTGTTCAACGCTGAAAATTGCCGGGCGAAGCGGCGCAGGAATTCACTCATCATCAGCTCCTGAAGACGCACGCGAAGGCAAATTCTTGAAGGCCGCCAACGCGCGCTGACGCGAGGTGCTGAGGTTGACGATCGGCGACGGGTAATCCGCCGCGCCGAACAAACCACCGACGTCGGCAGGGTTATGCACTTGTTTTTTGTTGAGGTCGGCCAGTTCCGGCAGCCAGTGCTTGATGAACAGGCCTTCGCTGTCGAATTTTTCCGATTGGCTCAGCGGGTTGAAGATGCGGAAGTACGGCGCCGAATCGGTGCCCGTCGACGAACTCCACTGCCAGCCACCGTTGTTCGCCGCCAGATCGCCATCAATCAGGTGACGCATGAAAAAGCGTTCGCCTTCGCGCCAGTCGATCAGCAGGTTTTTGGTCAGGAACATCGCCACGATCATGCGCAGGCGGTTGTGCATCCAGCCGGTTTCGAGCAATTGGCGCATGGCCGCGTCGATAATCGGCAGACCGGTGCGCGCCTCTTGCCACGCGGCGAGATCGTCCGGCGCATCACGCCAGGCCAGCGCTTCGGTTTCCGGGCGAAACGCGCGGTGCCGCGAGACCCGTGGATAGCCGACCAGGATGTGTTTGTAGAACTCGCGCCACAGTAGCTCGTTGATCCAGGTGACCGCACCGACCTTACCGCTCTCGAATTCGCCCTGATTGCTTTGCAGCGCGGCGTGCAGGCATTGGCGTGGCGAGATCACACCGGCGGCGAGATACGCCGAGAGCTGACTTGTGCCGGGTTTGGCCGGGAAGTCGCGTTCGCTCTGGTAGTAGTCGATCTGCGCGTCGGTGAAAGTGTCGAGACGGCGCCGGGCTTCCTTTTCGCCGGCGGGCCATAGATCGCGCAGGGTTTGGCTCGGTGTGGCGAAGCCTTTGACGGAACCGGGAACAGGATCGCTGTCGATCTCGAGTTTTGCCTGTTTGCCGGGGGCTCTGACCAGGGCAGGCATCGAGCGGTGCAGGCGTTCGTAGCAGACCTTTCTGAACTGGCTGAATACCTTGAAGTAACTGTCGGTCTTGGTCAGCACCGTGCCGGGTTTGAACAACAGTTGATCAAGATAGCTGTGGAAATCGATGCCCTCGGTTTTCAGCGCCTCGGCGACCGCTGCATCGCGACGGCTTTCATGGACGCCATACTCTTCATTGACGTGAACTGCCTTGATCTTCAGTTGCCGACAGAGTTTGAGCAGTTCCGCCGGGGCTTGATCCCAATGGGGCGCCTTGCGAATCAGCAATGGGATATTCAGTTGGCCAAGGCTTGCGCTCAACTCACCCAGGTTGCGCAGCCAGAAATCGACTTTGCACGGCGCATCGTCATGTTCCAGCCACTGCTGCGGGCTCAACAGGTACACGGCCACCGTCGGGCCCCGCGCTGCGGCGGCCGCAAGGGCAGTGTTGTCATGTTGGCGCAGGTCGCTGCGCAGCCAGATCAATTGCATGTCGGAACTCACTGCGTCCATTAAATCAGCCCACGCTGAACGAGTACCTGGTGCGCCAGAAGCGCGTCTTCAGCCAGGAACACATCAGCCATCTCGGAAGTTCTTACGGACAACTCGGCGTGGTGGATGCATACCGTTGGTCCGACCAGCATTTTCGGGCAACTGACTCCGTTCAATAGTTTCGGCAACTGCGCAAGGTTCATGGCTTTGCTGGAATACAGCAGTACGCCACGGGCTTGCAGATGTTCGACCGCCAGCGCCAGTTCGGCGGCCGGCAGCGGCCAGTCAAACACTTGCACCGGACAATCAGCGCTACTGATCAGCCATGCGCACAGCCACAGATGAGGTTCCAGTGGCAGGTCGGAATGGTTGATCAACAGCAGCGGGGCGCCATGCAACTGACGATTGTTATGGTAGATGCGTGTGCCGAATTTGCTGCGTAACCATGAATAAAAGAACACCCGTTCCATCTGCGCGCCGAACTGGCCCTGCCAACGCTGCTCCAGTTCCGCCAGCAGCGGCATCAGCAATTGCTCGCACAAGGTGCGTGGCGGGTAGAGCGCCATGGCCTGATTGACGCTGTCGTCGAGGCTGCGTTCATTGAGCTGCGTGACGGCTGCAAGCAGGGTTTGGCGCAAGCGCTGCCAGTCGTTTTCCACCGATTCGCTGAACGCCTGTGGCGCGTCGAGCAGCGGCTTGACTTGGCTGACTGCAACGCCACGGTTGAGCCAGGTGAGGATGGTCAGAATCTGTTGCACGTGTTCGGCCGAATACAGCCGGTGGCCTTTGGGGGTGCGTTGCGGCACGACCAGCCCGTAGCGGCGTTCCCACGCGCGCAGGGTGATCGCGTTGACGCCGGTCTGCCGGGCGACTTCGCGAATCGGCAGCCAGCCCTCGTCGAGGGCCTTTTTAAAATCCGCGCCAAGGTCTTCCTGGGCGCTGGTATCCATTTTGTCGTTCATTAGATTGCGTTTCGCAGGCTGAGGTTTTCCGGGTGCGGTTGCAGGTAAACCTGTTGCGCGATGTACGAATCCGGATGGAGGCGAAAGTGATGCTTGAGCAGCGTCAACGGCACCACCAGCGGCACAATGCCTTGGCGGTACTGGCCGATGACGTGTTGCATTTCCTGTTTGTCTTCGGCGCTGATCGCCTGTTTCAGGTAGCCGCTGATGTGCTGCAGAACATTGCTGTGAGTGCCGCGCGTGGCGCATTTCTTCAATGCCGCCATCAGTTCGCTGAAGTAGCGCGGGCCGATTTCGGCGGGATCGGTGTGAGCCATGTTGCCCAACAACTTGCCGAGTGCTTTGTATTGCAACGGGTTGTGCGCCATCAGCAGGTATTTGTAGCGCGAATGGAATTCGGTGAGGGCACGACGACTCAGGCCATTGGCGAGGACTTGTTGCCATTCGCTGTAGGCGAACACGCGGGTGATGAAGTTCTCGCGCAGCACCGGGTCATTGAGGCGCCCGGCTTCTTCCACCGGCAGATCCGGATGACGCGCGCAGAACGCTTGGGCGTAGATCCCGCGTCCGCCGCCGTTCACCGGGGCGCCGTTGGCGTGGTAGACCTTGACCCGTTCCAGGCCGCAGGACGGCGATTGCTGCATGAAGATGTAGCCGCAGATGTCATCCAGTTCGGTGGCCATTTTCTCGCCGTATTCGGCCAATGGCTGGGTGACGTTGATCGCCCGGTTCACCGTGCCGACCGCTTGTGGATGCTCGGCGTCGCCGACGAGGCGGATGGGTTCGCGCGGGATGCCCAGGCCGATGGCCACTTCGGGGCATACGGGGACAAAATCGAAATGCTCGGTGAGGGTGCGGCTGCACAGTCGTGATTCCTTGTGCCCACCGTTGTAGCGCACCTCGGCACCCAGCAGGCAGGCGCTGATGGCGATTTTTGGTTTGGCGGCGGGCAGGGCAAGCATAGGCACCTCGAATCTAAACCTATACAGAGATCAATCTCTGTACAACATTGGCTTAGCATAGATTCAAGGGTGTACAAGTCAAATCATTTGTACAACTTTTTTCGGTTAAAGCGCTAATCCCCTGTGGGAGCGAGCCTGCTCGCGAATACGGTGCGTCAGTCAATGCATCTGTTGAAGGTTAATCCGCATTCGCGAGCAGGCTCGCTCCCACAATGGCTGGTGTTTATTTCCAGCCCTGTAGCCATTCAGCGTTGTTTTGTAGCGTCTGCCAATCGAATCTTTCGGCACGCTTGGTCAACACCGCCTGCAACTCGACTTCCAGCACCGTACCTTCCTCATCACGGAACAACTCGGTCACCAGAAAATGCTTTTCACGGTTCTGCGGGTGGGCTGCTGTCCATTTCGACAGCAGCAATTTACGCGGATTGATGCGATTCATTGCAGGTGTTCGTGCAAGCGTCGCGCAGCTTCCTGGCCACTGAGCCAAGCGCCTTCGACACGCCCCGATAGGCACCAGTCGCCGCAGGCGTACAGGCCCAGATCGGCATCGGCCAGCGTGCCCCATTCGTGGCCCGTCGCCGGGCGTGCATAGAGCCAGCGGTGGGCGAGGCTGAAGCTCGGCGCGGGCATGGCGCTGTGCAGCAACTCGGCAAAGGCGCCGTGCAGTTGCTCGATCACCGCTTCCTTGGACAGGTCGATGTGTTGCCGACTCCACGCGCTGGTGGCATGCAGCACCCAAGTGTCGAGAGTGTTGTCGCGCCCCGGTTTGCTGCGGTTGCGCGCCAGCCAGTCGAGCGGGCTGTCCTGCACGAAACAACCTTCGATGGGCGTATCCAGCGGCGTCTCGAAGGCGAGGGCAACGGCCCAGGTCGGCTCCATTTTCACCCCGGCAGCCGCCCCGGCAAGCTTCGGTGCGGCGGCCAGCAAGGCAGTCGCTTGCGGTGCCGGGGTAGCGATCACGACATGGCTGAACGGCCCGTGCGTGAAACCTTCGGCGTCCTGCAAATGCCAATGTTCTTCACCGCGATAGACCTCGGTGATGCGGCAGGCAAAGTGCACTTCCAGACCGTCAAGCAGGCCACGAGTGATGGCGCTCATGCGCGGCGCACCGACCCAACGGGTCTGCTCGTCCGGCGACAGATTCAACTGCCCGCCCTGATAGGTGTAGAGCTGCGGCGTCCACTCGGCGACCCAGCCCTGGCTTTGCCAACGCTGTACTTCAGTGACGAAGCGGCGGTCGCGCGCGGTGAAATATTGCGCGCCCATGTCCAGTGAGCCGGCGTCGCTGCGCTTGCTCGACATGCGTCCGCCGCTGCCGCGACTTTTGTCGAATAACTGGACGGTGTGCCCGCTCTCTGTCAGAGCCTGGGCCGCCGAGAGTCCGGCGATGCCGGTGCCGATGATTGCGATAGGTACAGTCATAGGGGCCTCGTTTACCTTTCTGTACAGACTACGCCGTGATTGAAACCTGTACAATTTTGTTTTTTGGTATAACTTCTAGCGTTCTCGTTCTGACAGCTTGGCCTATGGTTAAACAATAGAGCCTGCCCGATAGAAAAGATCCCTGCTTATAAAAATAGACTAGTGATCCGGGTTAAACGCCACGCGAGGAAGATGTCATGCACATATTGCTGACCGGCGGTACTGGTTTGATCGGACGTCAGCTCTGCCGACACTGGTCGCAGCAGGGCCATCGCCTGACGGTCTGGAGCCGTAAACCGGAGAAGGTCGCGAAGATCTGCGGTGCGCAGGTGCGTGGCATCGCGCGTCTGGAAGATCTCGGCGAGGAGCCTGTGGACGCGATCATCAATCTGGCTGGTGCGCCGATTGCCGATCGGCCGTGGACCCATCGCCGCAAAGCGTTGTTGTGGAGCAGCCGCATCACGCTGACGGAAACGCTGTTGGCATGGCTCGAAACCCGTGCGCAGAAACCGGCATTGCTGATTTCCGGTTCGGCAATCGGCTGGTACGGCGATGGCGGTGAGCGCGAACTGACCGAAGATTCGCCGCCGGTGATCGACGATTTCGCCAGCCAGTTGTGCATCGCCTGGGAAGAAACCGCACAGCGTGCCGAGGCCCAAGGCATCCGCGTGGTGCTGGTGCGAACCGGTCTGGTGCTGTCGGCCGAGGGCGGCTTTTTGTCGCGCTTGTTGTTGCCGTTCAAACTCGCGCTGGGCGGGCCTTTGGGCAATGGTCGGCAGTGGATGCCGTGGATTCATATCAACGATCAAATCGCCCTGATTGATTTTCTTCTGCACCGCGATCAGGCCAGCGGTCCTTATAATGCGTGCGCGCCGAAACCTGTGCGCAATCGCGAATTTGCCAAGACGCTGGGCAGCGTTCTACACCGCCCGGCGTTCATGCCGATGCCGACGCTGGCGCTGAAGGTCGGCCTCGGCGAGATGTCTTTGTTGTTGCTCGGCGGCCAGAAAGCTATGCCGGCACGCTTGCTGGAAGCGGGTTTCACTTTCCAGTTCACGGATTTACGCGCGGCTCTGGATGATCTCTCCAGCCGCCTCTGAAATAGGACGTTGCATGACCGATCACGCCTTGCTTCTGGTCAACCTGGGTTCCCCGGCCTCTACCTCGGTGGCCGATGTGCGCAGCTACCTCAATCAATTCCTGATGGACCCGTATGTGATCGACCTGCCGTGGCCGGTGCGGCGTCTGCTGGTGTCGCTGATCCTGATCAAACGCCCGGAGCAATCGGCCCACGCCTATGCCTCGATCTGGTGGGAGGAGGGTTCACCGCTGGTGGTGCTCAGCCGTCGCCTGCAACAGCAGATGAAGGCGCAATGGACCCAGGGCCCGGTGGAGCTGGCGATGCGTTACGGCGAGCCGTCGATTGAAACCTGTTTGCTCAAGCTGGTGGCGGCGGGACACAAGCGCATCACGCTGGCGCCGCTGTATCCGCAATTCGCCGACAGCACCACGACCACGGTGATCGAAGAAGCGAAACGGGTGATCCGGCAGAAGAAACTCGACGTGCAACTGTCGGTGCTGCAACCGTTTTACGATCAGCCCGAATACCTTGATGCGCTGGTTGAAAGTGCCCGGCCGCATCTGCAGCAGGATTACGATCACTTGTTGCTGAGCTTCCACGGTTTGCCCGAGCGGCATCTGACCAAACTCGATCCGACCGGCAATCATTGCTTCAAGAATGAAGACTGCTGCAAAAACGCTTCGCCTGCGGTATTGGCGACCTGTTATCGCGCGCAATGCCTGCGCACAGCGGCGTTGTTTGCTGAGCGCATGGGCCTGCCGGATGGCAAGTGGTCGGTGTCGTTTCAGTCGCGTCTGGGCCGGGCGAAGTGGATCGAGCCGTACACTGAAGCGCGGCTGGATGAGCTGGCGAAAAGCGGCGTGAAGAAGATTCTGGTGATGTGCCCGGCGTTTGTTGCCGATTGCATCGAGACGCTGGAAGAGATTGGCGATCGCGGTAAGGAACAGTTCCGCGAAGCGGGGGGCGAGGAGTTGGTGCTGGTGCCGTGCCTGAATGACGACCCGCAATGGGCGAAGGCGTTGGCGACCCTCTGCGAAAGAGCACCGCTGGCCCTTTAAAAGCCAAGAGCTTCGCGAGCAGGCTCGCTCCCACAGGGAAACGCATTCCAAAACTGTGGGAGCGAGCCTGCTCGCGAAAGCTATCTTTCAGGCAGCGACGATCTAAAGGCTTAGATCAGCGGCTCATCCGCCTTCTTGTTCTTCCAGCCATCATTGCCCGGCAGAATCAGGTTCAGCGCAATCGCCACCACCGCGCACAGCGCGATGCCTTTGAGGCCGAAGTCGTCCGGGCCGGTACCGGTGCCGACCAGCACACCGCCAATCCCGAACACCAATGTCACCGAGACAATCACCAGATTGCGCGCCTCGCCCAGATCAATCTTGTGGCGGATCAGGGTGTTCATGCCCACCGCCGCGATCGAACCGAACAGCAAGCACAGAATCCCGCCCATCACCGGCACCGGAATGCTTTGCAGCAGTGCGCCGAACTTGCCAATGAACGCCAGGCTGATGGCGAAGATCGCCGCCCAGGTCATGATTTTCGGGTTGTAGTTCTTGGTCAGCATCACCGCGCCCGTCACTTCGGCGTAGGTGGTGTTTGGTGGGCCGCCGAACAGACCGGCGGCGGTGGTGGCAATACCGTCACCGAGCAGGGTGCGATGCAGGCCCGGCTTCTTCAGGTAATCGCGACCGGTCACGCTGCCGACCGCGATCACACCACCGATGTGCTCAATGGCCGGCGCCAGTGCCACCGGAACGATGAACAGAATCGCCTGCCAGTTGAACTCCGGCGCGGTGAAATGCGGGATGGCAAACCATGGCGCTGCGGCGATCTTCGCCGTGTCGACCACGCCGAAATAGAACGCCATAGCAAAACCGACCAGTACGCCGGAAATGATCGGCACCAGGCGGAAGATGCCTTTACCGAACACCGCCACGATCAACGTGGTGAGCAATGCCGGCATCGAGATCATCATCGCGGTCTGGTAGTGGATCAGCTCAGAACCGTCGCCAGCCTTGCCCATCGCCATGTTCGCGGCAATCGGCGCCATGGCCAGGCCGATGGAAATGATCACTGGACCAATCACCACCGGTGGCAGCAAGCGGTCAATAAAGCCCGTGCCTTTGATTTTCACGGCAAGACCGAGGAAGGTGTAGACGAAACCGGCTGCCATTACACCGCCCATGGTCGCGGCGAGGCCGAACTGACCCTTGGCGAGAATGATCGGGGTGATGAAGGCGAAGCTCGACGCCAGAAACACCGGCACCTGACGCCCGGTGACGATCTGGAACAGGATCGTCCCAAGACCTGCGGTAAACAGTGCCACGTTCGGGTCCAGGCCCGTGATCAGCGGCATCAGCACCAGAGCGCCGAAAGCCACGAACAGCATCTGGGCGCCGGACAGCACCGTGCGCCAGAGCGGATCGTTGAACTCTTGCTGCATGGTTACGCGTCCTTCTGCTTGGTGCCGAAGATCTTGTCACCGGCGTCGCCAAGCCCTGGGATGATGTAACCGTGCTCGTTCAAGCGCTCATCGATGGACGCGGTGTAGATGGTCACGTCCGGGTGAGCCTTTTCTACGGCAGCAATACCTTCCGGCGCGGCAACCAGCACCATCGCGCGGATGTCTTTGCAGCCGGCTTTCTTCAACAGATCAATGGTCGCAACCATCGAGCTGCCGGTGGCGAGCATCGGGTCGATGATCATCGCCAACCGTTCGTCGATTTCCGGAACCAGTTTTTCCAGATAGGTGTGCGCTTGCAGGGTTTCTTCGTTGCGGGCGACACCCACAGCAGAAACCTTGGCACCCGGGATCAGGCTCAGCACGCCCTCAAGCATGCCGATGCCGGCGCGCAGGATCGGCACGACGGTGATCTTCTTGCCGGCGATCTTCTCGACCGACACGGTGCCGCACCAGCCTGGAATATCGTAGGACTCCAGCGGCAAATCTTTGGTAGCTTCATAGGTCAACAGGGCGCCGACTTCCTGAGCAAGCTCACGGAAGTTCTTGGTGCTGATATCGGCGCGGCGCATCAGGCCGAGTTTATGACGGATCAGCGGATGGCGGATCTCGAGGATGGGCATGGAAAAACTCCGGCGGCGGGCAAAAAAACCGGCCTAGATTAATCTATCCGAGGGTGATGTCCTATAGGACATTCTGTACGTTAGTCCATAAAGGCTTGATTCGGCCTCGATGGATGCGTACCTTTGCCCGCTTTTCCAATTCCGCCACCCCTGGAGAGCGCCATGTCCGCTGATCTCGAGCATATCCGTCAAATCATGCGAGAGGCTGACTGCCTGTACACCGAAGCTGAAGTCGAGGCGGCCATCGCCCGTGTCGGTGCACAAATCAACGAACAACTGGCTGACAGCAACCCGGTGGTGTTCTGTGTGATGAACGGCGGCCTGATCTTCTCCGGCAAGCTGCTGACGCATCTGCACTTCCCGCTGGAAGCGTCGTACCTGCACGCGACCCGTTATCGCAACGAAACCAGCGGCGGCGACCTGTTCTGGAAAGCCAAGCCGGAAGTTTCGTTCATCGACCGCGACGTGCTGATCATCGACGACATCCTCGACGAAGGTCACACCCTCGGTGCGATCATCGACTTCTGCAAACACGCTGGCGCGCGCAAAGTGCACACCGCCGTGCTGATCGACAAGGATCACGACCGCAAGGCGCGTCCCGACCTGAAAGCCGATTTTGTTGGCCTGCCGTGCATCGACCGCTACATCTTCGGTTACGGCATGGACTACAAAGGCTACTGGCGCAACGCCAACGGGATCTTTGCCGTTAAAGGCATGTAATCCGCGCCTCGATCCAATGTGGGAGCGAGCCTGCTCGCGAAGGCGATCTTTCATTCAGGATAAGTCTTGAATGTGAAATTGCCTTCGTCGGAACGCCGCCCGGAGCAAGCTCGCTCCCACAGTTGTTTTGTGTGTGCTGATCCATCCGTGATACCCATGCTAGAGTGCTCGGCCCCGCCCTCCGGAGCCTGTCATGCGCCTCTTGATCCGCAGCCTCGCCGCGCTTTTACTGATACTCAGCCTGCCGCTGTCCGCCGCGCCGATGCACAGCCAGTTCCTGCCGCCGGACGATCTGACCGTGCGCGATGCTGAGCCCGAGCAGCAGCAACTCATGCAAGTCACCGACTATTCCGTGGTCGTGGGTGCGCAACGCCAATCCAATCAGCAGCCGATTCCGGTCACCTCGCCATTGATGATCCGCCTCAAGGGCAAGTCCTTGAACAAAGGCGCGAGCATTGCTCAAGTGCTGGTCAATTTCGACGGCGAAAGCAAAAGCCTGAAAAAACCGGTCTACGACGACAAGAGCAAAACCCTGACGCTGTTTTATCCACAGGCCCAATACCGCGTGATCATCGATCTGCTGCGCAATGACACCGTGTATGTGCAGTTCCTCAGTTACGCCAACGGCCACATCTGGGCCGATTTGCACACCGGTGCCGTGCGATCGCGTTGAGCCCGGCGGCCGGGCAGGGGTAAACTGCCCGCCCCGTGTAATGTCTGCGAGCTGGAGTCGGCAATGCGTAAAGATAAGAAACAAGTGATTGGTGACGAGATCGGCGATGAGCAGATCAAGCTGTTCCTCGATTTTGAGCCGGTCGACGCCACTTCGCCGTCGCTGCACAAACTGATCAAGGCCTACCGTGGCCTGCGTATCGATGACTTCGAGCGCTTTCTGGGCTTCTTCGTTGCGGCAGGTTATGACGTGGATGGCAAGGACGAGCAGGGCAAGACCTTCGTTGACCTGATCGCCGATCAGCGCAACGCCCCGGAATACATCGAGCTGATTGAAAAGTCCCGCACCTGAGACTTTTCCCAAGCATAAAAAAACGCCCCGCACTCATTGAGTACGGGGCGTTTTTTATGCAGCGTGATCAAGCGTAGCTTGGGGTCTCGCTGCTTTCTTCAACCAGTTCCAGCGCGATGTTGTTCTGCGTGTTGATCTTGCGATACAGCGCAGCATCGGTTTCCAGAACCTTTTCACGGGCCGGGAAGATTTCCGCCAGTTTGCCGGCCCATTCGCCTTTGGCTTTGGCCGGGAAGCACTTCTCGATCAGCTCGAGCATGATCGAAACGGTCACCGACGCACCTGGCGAAGCACCGAGCAGGGCGGCGAGGGAACCGTCCTTGGCCGCTACCAGTTCGGTACCGAACTGCAGGATGCCGCCCTTTTTCGGGTCTTTCTTGATGATCTGTACCCGTTGGCCGGCCACTTCCAGTCGCCAGTCTTCGGCTTTCGCCTCCGGGTAGAAACGGCGCAGGGAATCCAGGCGCTGCTCCATCGATTGCATCACTTCGCTGACCAGGTACTTGGTCAGGTCCATGTTGTTTTTCGCCACGGCCAGCATCGGTCCGATGTTACCGGCGCGAACCGACAGCGGCAGGTCCATGAAGGAACCGTGCTTGAGGAACTTGGTGGTGAAACCGGCGTATGGCCCGAACAGCAGGGATTTCTTGCCGTCGACCACACGGGTGTCCAGGTGCGGCACCGACATCGGTGGCGAACCCACAGCAGCCTGGCTGTAAACCTTGGCCTGGTGATGCTTGACCACTTCCGGGTTGTCGCAACGCAGCCACTGGCCGCTGATCGGGAAGCCGCCGAAGCCTTTGCTTTCTTCGATGCCCGAAGCCTGCAGCAACGGCAACGCCGCGCCACCCGCGCCGAGGAAGACGAACTTGGCGTCGACTTCACGGCTGCTGCCGCTGTTGACGTCCTTGATGCTGACGGTCCAGCCGGCACCATTACGCTTGAGGCCGGTGACGCGCTTGCAGTATTTGACTTGAGTGTCGGGAGCGCTGGTCAGGTGCTTGAGCAACTGATTGGTCAGGGCGCCAAAGTTGACGTCGGTGCCGTTCATCACGCGGGTCGCGGCAAGGACTTCGTCCGGCGAGCGGCCCGGCATCATCAACGGCATCCACTCGGCCATTTTGCCCTTGTCTTCGGTGTATTCCATGTCGGCGAAAGCGTGATGCTTGCTCAACACGTCAAAGCGTTCCTTGAGGAAGGAAACGCCGCTGTCACCCTGCACGAAGCTGAGGTGCGGCACCGGGCTGATAAAGGATTTGCACGAGCCGAAGGTGCCTTTCTTGGTCAGGTACGACCAGAACTGCTTGGACACCTCGAACTGGGTGTTGATGTGCACGGCTTTCTTGATGTCGACGGTGCCATCAGCGGCTTGCGGCGTGTAGTTCAGCTCGCACAGGCCGGCGTGACCGGTACCGGCGTTGTTCCAGGGGTTGGAACTCTCGGCAGCACCGGAATCCATCAGCTCGACGACTTCCAGCTTGATCGCGGGGTCGAGCTCTTTGAGCAGCACGGCCAAGGTGGCACTCATGATGCCCGCCCCAACCAGAACTACGTCGACTGCTTCGTTATGCGCCATTTAACGCGTCTCCAAAATCTGCAGCACCAAATTGTCGGCATGGCTGCCAGGCGTTCCGGGACAGATCAGTTATGCCCCAGCTATCCGTGGTCAGGTTCGCCATGTCCGAATCTTCGCAATTTTTCGCAACTTCGACGGATGTATGCGGCTTGGCTTTCAAGAGCTCCATGAACTCATTTCAGCACGCAGCTGGCAATTCGACTTATGGTCGAGACATCCGTTTTTGTGCAACCAAATCCGTAGCGGACAGGCTTCAGGCTCCGATATTCGAGGTATACCCGGTCCTGTGTCGTTGGGCTGTTTCAGACGCTAATGGTGCATGTTCAGACGCAAAACTTTTCATTTGCTCGCCACACTCTTGTGAAGTTGTGAAAACCCGTTTTTTTCACGCTCTTTTGAAGACGTGAACCTCAAAAAAGGGCTGTCCAGGCCTGGCACCTTGCCCGAGGGCAAAAACAACGCGGTGGCCGAGCGTCATGACAGCTCTGCAGATTCGCGAAAAGCGGGGTTTTTGCCGGAAGAACAGGCAAGCGCGCCAACTTCACTCGATCTGTGTGGGCGGCTCTCTGTGGGCGATTTTGATGTCAAATGCATGCGCATTGACGCTGTTGCGGGGCCCGATCAGGAGACGTCCTTATAATCGGGGGGAGATTGTATCGAAGAAATGCGGGCAGTTGCTCGTGTTTAATGACTTTTATTAGGCATCCGGTCAGATGCTCAACATCGCTTGCACCCGTGCACGGGGCTGCGACGCTATGACGCGGGCGCTGGCGGGCAGTGGCTGGTGCAACCAGTTGAGGCGGATTTCTTCGATTTCCACCCAGCCGTCGCCCATCGGTTGCAGGCTGCACTGCTTGAAAGCCTGGCAATGGCCGTTGCGGTCGAGCAGGGCGAAGCTGCGATGCAGTGGACGTGGTGCGAACAACGAGATCAGATAGCGCATGATTGAGTACCTTGTGGGGGACTGATTGCAAGGTTGTCAAAGCGCCGTGACGTCAACGTGTATGGCGGGTGAATAAACTGTGACAGGAACCGCTTTGCCACGGGTTTGTCAGACATTTCAGTATTCGCTGCCGGGCGCTGGTTACCCGCAGTGGCCCACCGCTATACTGCCGGCCTGTTTGTGCCTGATTCTGGAGAGAAGAGCATGTTGCAACGCCTGTTGTTCGGTTTGATCACTGTGGCCGGTTTGACCCTGGCCGGCTGCGCCCACAGCCCGCAACAACTGAACCCGGAGCCGAAGCTGACCACCCAGCTGCCAGCGGTCGGCCGTGGCCAGCCAGTCGTCGTGCGTGTGGTTGACGGTCGTCCGTCGCCAACTCTGGGCACCCGTGGCGGTCTGTACCCGGAAACCAGCGCCATCACCGTGCAGCGCGAGCAGATCCTGCCGAAGCTGCAGGCTCAGGCTGAAGCTGCCGTGCGCCTGTTGGGTTTCACCCCGACCAACAACGCACCGAATGCTCCGCAGCTGACCGTGACCCTGGCCGAGCTGAAATATCAGTCGCCGAAAGAGGGCATGTACGTTACTGAAGCGACCATCGGCGCGACCTTCCGCTCCGACGTGCAAAACGCTAACCGTCGCTACAGCGGCCGTTACGGTGCTTCGCTGGACCAGCGTTTCGGCATGGCGCCAAACCAGGAAACCAACACCAAACTGGTCAGCGATGTGTTGAGCGATGCGTTGACGCGTCTGTTCAAGGATCCGACCGTGGGTCAGGTTCTGGCTGAGTAAGTTTTCGGCGGATATGAAAAAGCCCGGGGCCAGTGATGGTTCCGGGCTTTTTTGTGGGGCATGAAATCGTACCCCCTCACCCCAGCCCTCTCCCCCAAGGGGGCGAGGGGGAAAGGGAGCCGATCGGGGGCTTTTCAGAATCTGAGTTCGGCTTGATATTTCAGGTCGATGTACCTCGACCAAACAACTCGGTCAGTCCCCTCTCCCTCTGGGGGGGGAGGGGGAAAGGGAGCCGATCGGGACTTTTCAGAATCTGAGTTCGGCTTGATATTTCAGGTCGATGTACCTCGACCAAACAACTCGGTCAGTCCCCTCTCCCTCTGGGAGAGGGCTAGGGTGAGGGTGCTTTTGCTTTTTCAAGCAGCCTGGGAGTAGAAGTCGAGGACACTGACGCCAGTCAGTAAGTCAGTCTCCGGCAAATCCGCATGCTGATGCCCGCCCAGCGCGCAATACACCAGCCAATGGCGATCCTGAACATTGAAGGCGAGACTGCCGACGAGGCTCTGTTGTTCGTCGTAAGGCGTGATGAGGTACAGACGATCCTGGTTTTCAGCGTGAAGCATGTCGCGTTCCATGTGTGTTTCGAGGCGCGCAGGGTGGCCTATCCACATGACGATGCCGTGACACAGGACAGCCATCGGTCGATTGTCAGGTTATTTGTCGCAAAGACTGGGGTTGAACCGGCAGGTTTGGTTAGAATCCGCGCCGCGGTCGTCGATCTGGCGACTGCCATACCGGTTCAGATAGAGGTCTGTGATGTCGCTGCACTTGATGACGCTGTTTACCGCCCATCCCGCCAAGTTGATCAACCTGCTGGCGCTGTTGTTGGCGTTTCCGGGCAGTTGGCTGCTGCACGCCACCCGCCGCCGTGAACAGCGCGCGATGGCCAGCATTGCCGCTCAGCGTCAGGCGCAGCCGAATGCCGAACCGATCCTGGATTGGGCGACCTTGCGCATGAACCGGTTTTTCTACCGTTTTGGTTTTGCTTGCCTGGGCCTGGCCCTGATCGTCTCCTGGATCAGCACACGCTTCTAAAAGCTTCCGGTATAAAAAAAAACGGCGCCCGAAGGCGCCGTTTTTGCGTCAGGTGGAAACCGCTTACAACGGCAACCCAGCCTTGACCCGATACTGATTACGCACCGGCGTCGCATATTGCAGCACCAGATACGGACGATGCTCCTCAGGGCAAGCGTCCAGCCGGCTCTGCCATTCTTCCTGCGCCTTGGCCAGTTCATCCGCCGGGAACACCTCGGCAGCCTTCGGCACATTCAATTGCGGATCGGCATCGGCCCACTGCGCATACGCCAGGTAATGCACCGGGAATAACCGGTAGCCGCCGAGAATCTGCTTGTCCATTTCGACCGCCAATTGCTTGGTGTCTTCAAACAGCTCGGTGATCGGCGCGGCGAAGTTCACGTGCACCCGGCCTTTGTAGCCGGTGATGCCCTTGGCGATGCTTACGTCATCCTCGCCCGGCGCTTTCGCGTAGGTGCCGGTGGTGGCGCGGATGTACAGCTCGCGGGCCTTGGCCTGGTCGCACGGGTCGTATTCGTAGCTGATCGACACCGGGGTGACGTTCAGCGAGCGAATGACTTCGCCGAACGGCTCGTCCTTGCGGCTCATGTGGAACATCTTGAGGATCGCCGACTCGGTGCGGTCGTCGCCGTCCTTCGCCCGACCTTCAGCCTGAGCGATCCAGATCGAGGCGCAATCGTTGCGGATCGAGTGGTTGATGTACGCCGACAACAGTTGATACGCAGCCATTTTCTCGCGACGGCCGGTGATCGAACGGTGGACGATAAAGCTCTTGTTCAAACGCATCAGATCGCTGACAAACGGCTTTTGCAGCAGGTTGTCGCCAATCGCGATGCGCGGCGTCGGCAGGCCGGCGTGGTACACGGCGTAGTTGACGAAGGCCGGGTCCATCACGATGTCGCGGTGGTTGGCGATGAACAGATAAGCGCTGCCGGACTTGAATTGCTCGACACCGGTGTAGGTCACGCCGTCGGTGGCGCGCTCGATGGTGTGGTCGACGTAGGACTCGACCTTGTCCTGCAACGTCGCCACCGAGGTCACGTCGGCGAACTCACGACGCAGCCGATGGGCTATAAGTGGTTTGAGCATCCAGCCGAAGGCTCCGGCAAAACGCGGGAAGCGGAAGTGGGTGAGGATATCTAGAAACGCCTTGTCGCCGAGCAGTCTTGCCAGTACCACAGGTACTTCGCTGTCGTCGTAAGGTCGGATGGCATCGAATTCGCCCATCATGCTCTCTTGTTGGAAACGGCTAGGGTAAGTAAAGGTTTTGATCGAAAACCCGCGGGGCACGGTCTGAAAAAGTAGCCAGACAAAAATAGCCCTGCAAATAGACCGGCGATTATACGCACAAGTCACTTGGGAGACCGCGATGCTGGAAACCGCTGAATACGAATGTCCTTATTGTGGGGAAGTAGTAGAGACGACGCTGGACCTGTCCGGTGGAGATCAGACTTACATTGAGGACTGTCAGGTGTGTTGTCGGCCGATCACGTTTGTATTGCAGGTTCATGGAGAGGAATGGCATCTGGAAGTCTTCAGCGAAAACGAGTGAGGCGTGCCCATGCAGCGAATCTATGAGCCGGAAAACCTGATGGAAGGTGAAATGCTCAAGGGCATGCTCGCCAGCGAAGGCATCGAGGCGCACTTGATTGGCCGTGATTTGCTCGGCGGCACTGGTGAGCTGCCGATCTTCGGTCTGTTGGGCTTGTCTGTGGATAACGATCAGGCCGAATACGCCCGCGAGCTGATCACCGCGTACAATGCCGCGCTGCCGCTGCCCGGCGATGAACCGGAGAGCTTTCCCGGGACGCTGGTCTGTTAGGCTGAGCTTCGTTTTACTTCAGAGTCGTGTTGCCCCATGTGTGGACGTTATGCCCTGTTTCGCTGGAACCGCGACTTCGCGGCCTTGCCAGGTTTTCCCGCCGATCAGCAGGCGCAGTGGAACATTTCCCCCAATGATTCGGTGTTGATGCTGCGTGTCGGTGAAGATGGCCAGCGCACGTTGGCCCGCGCCCGCTGGGGCCTGACACCGCCATGGCTGACCGATCTGTCGAAAACCCCGGCGCATGCCCGGGCGGAAACCGTGGCTGAGCAGCCGATGTTTCGTGAGGCGCTGCGCCAGCGTCGTTGCCTGCTACCGGCGAATGGTTTTTACGAATGGCGCGGGACCCAGCGCAAGCGGCCGTACTGGCTGACGCCGGGGGAGGGCTCTTCGCTGTTTTTCGCGGCGATCTGGGAGGCGTATCCGGTGCAGGAGCAGGTGTGGCTGAGCACTGCGGTGATTACTCAACCGGCGTCGAGTCAGCGCCGGCCGTTGATTCTCGATGAGGCGGGGCAGGCGGCGTGGCTGGATCCGGAGACGCCATTGCATGTGTTGCAAGGATTGCTGGCCAGTGAGCCGGCGGCGTTGCGCGAGCGGGTGCTGGCGAATCTGATCAATGATCCGAAGCTCAATGGGCCGGAGTGTCTGACTCCGGGTTAAAGCCTGTAGATCAAAAGCCCCTCACCCTAGCCCTCTCCCGGGGGGAGAGGGGACCGACCGAGTTGTCTTGAGCGATTCACCGACCTGATGCATCGAGTCGATTATGGATTCAGTGAAGATCTTTCAGGTCGGTGTCATTCTGAAATATCCCCCAATCAATCCCCTCTCCCTCCGGGAGAGGGTTAGGGTGAGGGTGCTTTTCGCTTTTCAGACCTTGAACTGATTGATCAACCGCCGCTGCTGCTCTGCCAGCTTGGTCAAATCAGCACTCGCCGAACTCGACTCATCCGCACCACCCGCGACTTCATTGGCCACTTGCCCGATGTTGATCACATTGCGGTTGATGTCATCGGCCACAGCACTCTGCTCCTCCGCCGCACTGGCAATCTGCGTGTTCATGTCGTTGATTACCGATACCGCGTGAGTAATCGTCTCCAGCGCTTGAGCCGCTTTCGCCGCGTGTTGCACGCTTTCGTCGGTGCGGTTCTGGCTGTCTTCCATGACTCGCACGACATCGCGCGTGCCCTGCTGCAGTTGCTGGATCATGGACTGGATTTCTTCGGTGGCCTTTTGAGTCTTTTGCGCCAGATTACGCACCTCGTCGGCCACCACCGCAAAGCCACGGCCCTGCTCGCCGGCACGCGCCGCTTCAATCGCCGCGTTCAAGGCGAGCAAATTGGTCTGCTCGGCAATCCCGCGAATCGCCGTGAGAATCGCGTTGATGTTTTCGCTGTCCTTGGCCAGGGTCTGCACCACGTCTACGGCTTTGCCAATTTCCACTGCCAGCACGCCGATCGAATTCGAGGTGTCGCGGACGATCTGCATGCCCTGGCTGGCCGCTTGATCAGCATGACTGGCCGCTTGTGCCGCCTGCGTTGCGTTACGTGCGACGTCCTGCGCGGTGGCGGTCATTTCCTGCACTGCCGTGGCGACCTGATCAATCTCGGCCATCTGTTTCTGAATACCGATGTTGGTGCGAATGGCGATGTCAGCGGTGTGTTCCGAAGAATCGCTGACGCTCTGCACCGACGTCACCACTTGCGTGATCATCGCCTGCAATTTGGCCAAAAAGGTGTTGAAGCCCTTGGCGATCGAGCCCAATTCATCGCTGCGATCACTGCTCAAGCGTCGGGTCAGATCACCTTCACCCTGAGCAATGTCATTGAGCATGGCGACCATTTGCTTCAGCGGTCGGGCGATGCCGTGGCCGACCAGCCAGATCACCAGCAGGCCAATGCCGGCGATGAGCAGACCGACCATGGCCATGCCGAAGGTGTCGGATTTACGCTGAGCATCCAGATCGGCCTGTAGCTTTTGCAGATCCGCCATCACCGCGTTGAGCGGCAGTTGCAACATCAACGTCCAGCGCGCGTCGGTCTGGCCGATGCCGAACGGCAGGTACAACTCGATGCGGCCCTTGTCCTTGTTGACCGAGTAAGTCACTTCGCCGCGTTTGAGATTGGCCATGTTGCCGATCTGCTCGGCGTCGAGGATGTCGCTGACTTTTTCGCCGAACTTGCTCGGGTCCTTGGTGTAGGCAACGATCCGCCCGTTGCCGCCGATCAGGGCCATCTGCCCGGCACCGCTGTACAGTTTCTGGTTGGCGCCGAGGAGCATTTCCTGAATGAAGTTCACCGACAAGTCAGCACCGACGATGCCCTGGAAGGCGCCGTTGAGCATGATCGGTTCAATAAAGGAGGCGAGCATGACGATCTTGTCGCCGACCTTGTACGGCGCCGGATCGATCACGCAGGCTTTCTTGGTTTCCTTCGAGCACAAGTAGTACTCGCTGGCGCGCACGCCGGTGGACAGGGTTTTCTGGTCGTCGACGTCGACCAGTTTGTCCAGGCCGAGGGTGCCGTCATCGTTGCGGAACCACCACGGCAGGAAGCGCCCGTTGGCGGCATCGATGCCCACCACGCTGGTGCCGACGTAGGCCGCGTCATTGTGGTCCAGGGCGTTCTTTTCCCAGCCGATGTAAGTGCCGAGAATCTTCGGGTTCTTTTCGACGTTTTCTTTGATCAGGCTGATCAGTTGTTCGCGGCTGACGCTCAGGCGCGGCTGGCCATCGGCGCCCGGCGTACCGAGCAGGGCGTTGACCCGCACCAAGCCGCCGGCGATCAGCAGCGGCGCTTCGAGTTCGCGCTGGATCTGGCTGACCTGGGTTTGCGCCAGCGAAGTCAGGCGCTGTTCGATGACTTGCTCGAACTGCGCCTGAGTGCGCTGTTGCACCATCTCTTGCGTGCGCGCGCCGGAAAACAGCGCGTACAGCACCAGCGCGGCCACCACGCTAAGTACGATGGCGCCGGCCAGGGCGGCAACGGAAAACTGGATCGACTTGAACTTCATGGGAGCTCCGCACGCAAGAGGACGTCTGCGCTGATGTATCGGCAGCGGGCATTGGGCCATGAGTGCGAGCCGGAGCAATTGCAAGCCGATGTCGCAAATGGATCAGTGCGCGACGCAGTTGCACGGGGCTTGGTGGTGGCTGTGAATTTTTTACGACAGGCCAAGTGGGAAACGTCTGAAAGTCGCTGCAACACGTCCGTTGTATCTGGCGCCGATACAATTACCCGCCTAGGATACGCGACAGGTTTTCAGGGAGCTTTTGAATGAACAAGACAATGGTTGTAAGTGCACTGAGCGCAGCGCTGTTGCTGGCCGGTTGTCAGTCGGTCAACACCACCAGCGGCGGCGCCGTGGGGGTGGAGCGCAAGCAGTACATGTTCAGCATGCTGTCCTCGCAAGAGGTCGACCAGATGTATGCCCAGTCGTATCAGAAAACCGTCGGCGAAGCCTCCAGCAAGGGTGTGCTGGACAAGACCAGTCCCGAGGCCAAGCGGGTTCAGGCGATTGCCAACCGCCTGATCGCCCAGGCGCCGAACTTCCGTCCGGATGCGGCGCAATGGCAGTGGGAGGTCAATCTGATCAAGAGCGACGAGCTCAACGCCAACTGTGGTCCTGGCGGCAAGATCATTTTCTATACCGGGCTGATCGACAGCCTGAAACTCACCGACGATGAAATCGCCGCAGTCATGGGCCATGAAATCGCCCACGCCCTGCGCGAGCACGGTCGTGAAGCGATGTCCAAGGCGTACGGGATCGAAATGGCCAAGCAGGGCGCGGGTGCATTGCTCGGTCTGGGTCAGGACAGCCTGGCATTGGCCGACACCGTGGCCAATTACGGCATGACCCTGCCGAACAGCCGTGCCAACGAAAACGAAGCCGACCTGATCGGCCTGGAACTGGCCGCACGTGCCGGCTACAACCCGAACGCCGCGATCACTTTGTGGAACAAGATGAGCAAAGCGTCGGAAGGTTCGCCGCCGGAGTTCATGAGCACCCACCCGGCTTCGACCAGCCGGATTGCTTCGTTGCAGGCGGCGATTCCGAAGGTTATGCCGCTGTACGAACAGGCCCCGAAGTCCTGATGGATTGACAGGTCGGCTGATGGCCCCTTCGTCGGAACGCCGCCCGGAGACAGGATCGCTCCCACTTTGAAATGCATTCCATTGTGGGAGCGAGCCTGTTCGCGAAGAACGATGACTCGGGCTATCGACTTACGCCGTTAAACCCAGCCGCTGCTCTGCATCGCCTTGTACACCGCAACGATCGCTAAAATCATGAATGCCGAGGCCGCGAGGCGACGGATCAAGGTCAGTGGCAATTTGTCTGCGGCAAAGTTACCTGCCAGCACCACCGGCACGTTGGCAATCAACATGCCCGCGGTGGTACCGATAATCACCAGCCACAGATCCGGGTATTGTGCCGCGAGCATCACCGTGGCGACCTGAGTCTTGTCGCCCATTTCCGCCAGGAAGAACGCAATCAGCGTGGTCAGGAAAGGCCCGAACTTGCGTGCGGTGCTGGTTTCATCGTCATCCATTTTGTCCGGAACCAGCGTCCACAGCGCCGTGGCCGTAAAGCTTGCGGCGAGAATCCAGTGCAGTGTCGCATTCGAAAAGAAGCTGCCGAACCAGGCGCCGACCGCACCGGCTGCTGCGTGGTTGGCCAGGGTCGCGGCGACAATCCCGGCAATGATCGGCCAGGGTTTGCGGAAACGAGCGGCGAGAATCAGCGCGAGCAGTTGCGTCTTGTCGCCGATTTCGGCCAAGGCAACGATTGCGGTGGGAACGAGTAACGAGTCCAGCATCAGGATTTCCTAAGGGGCGGGTCGACACGGCTATGACACGTACAGCCTTCCCGCCCCGGGTAAGGTGTGCGTGTCATAGGTCTTGTCAAACCCTGCGATCCGTCTGCTGCGGACGCTTGGGTCGCATACGCCATGATCTGAGGATCAAGTATGTTGACGTATGCCGGACGAGCTTGGCGCTCGTGGGAGACTACTCCCCTAGGACGGAGCGGATTCTGCCTAGGCAAATCCGATTGAGCAAGAACAAATTTTCAGCCGCGCTTGGCCCGGTAAATCCGGAATCCATTGCCTTCGGCCTTGATCGCACAGATGCCCAGATGCTCTTCGATCAGCGGCTGATACTTGAGGAAACTGTTCGCCACCAAGCGCAGTTCGCCGCCGTTTTTCAGATGTTTCGCTGCTTTTCGCAGCAAGTTCTCGGTGGCGAAATAATCAGTGTGCACGCCGACATGGAACGGCGGGTTGCTTAGAATCGCGCTCAAACCCATCGGCGCGGCATCGATACCGTCCCCGGTCAGCACTTCAGCTTCCAGACCGTTGGCCGCCAATGTCAGGCGACTGCTGGCGGCGGCGAACGCGTCGACATCGAGCAACGTGACCTGATTGTGCGGGTAGCGACGTTTTACCGCAGCGCCCAACACACCTGCGCCGCAACCGAAGTCGAGCAGATGGCCGCTCGGCAGTTTGTCCAGATGCTCCAGCAGCAGGGCGCTGCCGCGATCCAGGCGACCGTGGCTGAACACGCCCGGCAGGCTGATGACTTTCAGCGGGCCTTCAGCCAGTGGCAATTCATAGGTCTGCGCCAGGCTTTCCAATGATTTCGCTTCCGGGGCATTGGCCACAGTCACTTGCCACAACTGGCAGTGCCGCGCGCTGTCGAGCTTGCGCGGTTTGCCGAACGGGTTGAGCTGCTTGGATGCGCCCTCGATGCCACTGCGTTTTTCCCCGACCAGAAACACTTCACGCCCGGCCAGACGTGAGGCCACGGCGTTGAGGATGTAATCGGTCAGGTCCTTGGACTTGGGCAGAAACACCACGGCGCTGTCGAATTCCCGCTCCGGGATGTTCACGCCGAAATGGCTGCGACCTTCGAAGCGAGCGTCCAACGCGGCTTGATCGCCGGCATGCCAGCACCAGCCGAATGCGTTGGGCAGGCGCCCGAGTAAATCGTCGGCGGGCAAACCGGCCAACAGCAACGAACCTTGAAACAACTCGGGCTGACGAAGCAGTACTTCACTGCGCGGATCCATAACTGCTCCTCAAAAAAAAGTGCCGCAGTTTATCAACTGACGACCCGCAGCGCCTTACCGCTGAAGAACGCCTGAGCGTTTTCGGTCAATTGGCCGACGATGCGCTGGCGTGCCTCGCGACTGCCCCAAGCGTTGTGCGGCGTAACGATGAGGCGAGGAATATCTGCCGCGAGCAAGGGATTGCCCTGGGTCGGCGGCTCGACGCTCAACACATCGGTAGCCGCGCCGCCGAGGTGGCCATTGCGCAAGGCATCGGCCAGCGCCTGTTCATCGATCAGACCGCCACGAGCGGTGTTGACCACGAAGGCGCCGGGTTTCATTGAGGCCAATTCGCGGGCGCCGATGAAGTGGCGGGTGTGTTCGTTGAGCGGACAGTGCAAGGTGAGGGCGTCGATTTGCGGCAGCAGTTGATCCAGCGGCAAACGATCCGGGCGAGCAGGGCGGCCCGGAATCTGCCCGAGCAACACGCGCATGCCGAACGCTTCGGCTAATCGAGCAACAGCGCCACCGAGTTCTCCATGGCCGAGCAAACCGAGGGTTTTACCTTCCAGTTCGACAATCGGATAGTCGAGCAAACAGAACTGTTTCGCCTGCTGCCAACGACCTTCGCCGACGGCTTTCTGGTAATCGGCCAGACGCGTGGCAAGGTTGAGCAGCAGCATGATCGTGTGTTGCGCCACCGACGGCGTGCCGTATCCCTGACAATTGCACACGGTAATGCCCTGAGCACGAGCGGCGGCGAGGTCGACGTTGTTGGTACCGGTGGCGGTGATCAGGATCAGTTTCAAATCGGGGTTGGCAGCCATGGCGGCCGCGTCGATCAGGATCTTGTTGCTGATCGCTACCGTCGCCCCTTGCAGGCGCTCGGCAACCTGCTCGGGCAAGGTCTGGGCGAACAGCTGCAGATCGCTGAAACACGCGTGCAGCGGACTGAGGTCGAGGTCGCCGAGATCCAGCGAAGGATGATCAAGGAATACCGCGCGGCGCGTGTTCGTCATCAACTGTACCTTTTGTGCTGTGAGCGTTGGGCGTAATCTGCCGAGCCTACCAGATGAAACAATTGGTTACTCAGTGCCAGAGGTACTCGCAAGTCCTGTGGGAGCGAGCTTGCTCGCGAAGAGGGTGGATCAAGCGAATTGTGGTTGTCTGACACACCGCCTTCGCGAGCAAGCTCGCTCTCACAGGGAAATCATCTGCGCCATGAGTCCGACTTGACCGATCAACTCCAGAGGAGCCCCCATGTACTGGACCGAGTTCTTGACCGTTGCACTGATCCACTTGCTGGCCGTCGCCAGCCCCGGCCCGGATTTCGCCGTGGTGGTGCGCGAGAGCGTGACCCACGGTCGCCGCGCCGGCACCTGGACCGCGCTGGGCGTGGGTACGGCGATTTTCCTCCACGTCGGTTATTCGCTGCTGGGTATCGGCCTGATCGTGTCGCAGTCGATCGTGCTGTTCAACGCTTTGAAATGGGCCGCCGCCGCTTACTTGCTGTACATCGGCTTCAAGGCGTTGCGCGCGCAACCGGCGAAAGTCGTGGCCGATGATCTGCACAAAGAGGCTGGCGTACGCACGGCGCGCGGCGCGTTCACCTCGGGCTTCGTGACCAATGGCCTGAATCCGAAAGCCACGCTGTTCTTCCTGTCGCTGTTTACCGTGGTGATCAACCCGCACACGCCGCTGGCGGTGCAGGCGGGTTACGGGGTTTACCTGGCGGTTGCGACTGCGTTTTGGTTCTGTCTGGTGGCGATGCTGTTCAGCCAGCAACGTGTACGCGCCGGTTTCGCCCGCATGGGCCACTGGTTCGACCGCACGATGGGCGCGGTGCTGATCGCTCTCGGCGTGAAAATCGCGTTTACCGAAATGCACTGATCTCAGAGCCGCGACTTAAACCTGTGGGAGCGAGCCTGCTCGCGAAGGCGTTGGGTCAATCGACATTATTGGTGGCTGAAAGACCGCTTTCGCGAGCAGGCTCGCTCCCACAGGGTCTTACACCAGTTTGCTGAGCTTGCTCAGGGTATTCAGATATTCGCGGGGATTTTCCCCGAGCAAACGGCGAAACATCGCGCTGAACGCCCGCGCGCTGCCGTAACCCAGATCCCGCGCTACACGCTGCACGCTGTCCCCGGCGAGCAGGCGTGGCAGGGCTTCCATCAGGCGCAGTTGCTGGCGCCAGGCGTTGAAACTCATCTGCAATTGTTGCTGAAACAGCCGCGCCAACGTCCGTGAGCTGGCGCCGACCTGCTGCGCCCAGTCTTCCAGCGTATTGGGGTGATCGGGCGTGTGCAGCAGTGCCAGACAGATGTTTTGCAGGCGCCGGTCAGTGGGCATCGGAATGTGCAGCGGCAGGTTTTCCAGACCGGCGAGTTCTTCCAGCATCAACTGCTGAATCAGCAGATTGTCGGCATGCGGCGGCCCTTGCACGGCGCGCAGGATCAGCTCGCGCAGCAGCGGCGTCACCGCCAATACGCAGCACTGTTGCAGGCTGGCGGGTGACAGTTGCGGGGCGATGAACAGCGAGCGCATCTGCACATCACCACTCATGAAAATCTCGTGCGCCACTTCGGGTGGAATCCACACCGCGCGACTCGGTGGAATCACCCACGCGCCGGATGCCGTGACCACGCGCATGATCCCGCTGACGGCATACAGCAACTGCGCCTCGCGATGCAGGTGCAGCGGCTGGTGGGCGCCGTCCAGATAATCCCGGGGGTAGGCACTCACCGGGCCGTGTTCGAAATGGCTGATCAACATGTCTGATTCGATGACTTGCTTGGCAGGAATGCGCTTTGCGGCCAACCTAGCATAAACGGCACACAACAACGTATAGCGTGCCGCCATGAATCAATCCCGTAATATCATTCGCTACATCAACGCCGCGCATGTGATCGATCACATGTTCATGCTGATTTTTCCCGCCGCCGTGCTCGGCATGACTCAAGCGTTCGGCCTCGACTACGCCACGCTGATCGGCTTGTCACTGGGCGGTTTCATTGCCTTCGGCGCCTGTTCGCTACCCGCCGGTTGGCTCGGCGATCACTGGAGTCGGCGGCAGATGATGCTGGTGTTTTTCTTCGGTATCGGTGCCTCGGCGATCTTCACTGGGCTGAGCAGCAGCCCGAGCATGCTGGTGATCGGCCTGACCCTGATCGGTATTTTCGCGGCGATTTATCACCCGGTGGGCACGGCAATGCTCGTTGCTTCCGCGCAGAACCGTGGTCGTGAAATCGGCATCAACGGCATGTGGGGCAATCTGGGCGTGGCGTTTTCGGCGCTGATCACCGGCTTGCTGGTGGCGCAATTCGGCTGGCGCTCGGCGTTTCTGTTACCGGGTGCGGTGGCGATTGTGCTGGGTTTTGGCTTCGCCTTGCAGGTGCGCGAAGAACCGATTCCGACGCGTGCGCACACGCCACTCAAGGGGGCGGCCGGTCAGCGCATCTCGATGGTGATGGTTTTCGGCGTGCTGGCGTTGGCCACGGCCACCGGCGGCGTGGTGTTCAACGCCACCACCATGACCTATCCGAAGTTGTTTCAGGAACGTTTGCATGAACTGTTCGCCTCGCCGCAAACCCTCGGCGTGGTGGTCAGTCTGGCGTATGCCTTTGGTGCGATTGCGCAGTTGAGCATCGGTCGAGTGCTGCATCGGCTCAGCCTGAAATGGCCGTTCATTGTCCTGACGCTGTGCCAGGCACCGCTGCTGTTTGCGCTGGCCTATGCCGACGGCTGGGCGGTGATCGCCCTCGGCGCAGCGTTCATGTTCGTGGTGTTTGGTCAGGTCACCGTGAACGATGCGATGGTTGCCAACTTCGTTGCCCCGCAATGGCAATCACGGGTGTTCGCCCTGCGCTACTGTTTATCGTTCGGTGCAAGTGCGACGGCGATTCCGCTCATTTCCTATATTGAACCGCGCCATGGTTTTGTAGGCCTGTACTTGATTCTCGCGGGTTTCGGCGCTTTGACCTTCCTTGCTGCAGTCTTATTCCCACGGACGCCTTCTGAAGAGGCAGTAGGACAAACGGCCTGACCGAAGACGAAAACCGGCAAATGCTGGCGCAAAGCTAGCATTTGTACGGCTTTGCAAATCATTCCTTTGGCTGATTTGGCTGGCGTATAAGGGTTCTAGAGTAACGATCTCTACGCCAACACCGTGCAGTCAGAAAAGGGATTCTTATGTTGCAGACTCGCGTCATTCCCCCGGCCGATGGGGCCTACCAGTATCCATTGCTGATCAAGCGGCTGCTGATGTCCGGCGCCCGCTACGAGAAAACCCGCGAGATCATTTACCGCGACCAGATTCGCTATAGCTACCCGACCCTGATCGAGCGCGTGGCGCGGTTGGCCAACGTGCTGACGGCGGCCGGTGTGAGGGCCGGTGACACCGTCGCGGTGATGGACTGGGACAGTCACCGTTATCTGGAGTGCATGTTCGCGATACCAATGATTGGCGCGGTGATCCACACCATCAACGTGCGTCTGTCGCCTGAGCAGATCCTCTACACCATGAACCACGCCGAGGACCGCTTTGTGCTGGTCAACAGCGAGTTTGTCGGTTTGTACCAAGCGATCGCGCCGCACCTGACCACGGTCGAGAAAACCCTGCTGCTGACCGATCTGCCGGAGAAGACCGCCGATTTGCCGAATCTGGTTGGCGAGTACGAGCAACTGCTGGCGGCCGCTAGCCCGCAGTACGATTTCCAGGACTTCGACGAAAACTCGGTCGCCACCACGTTCTACACCACCGGCACCACCGGCAACCCGAAAGGCGTGTATTTCACCCATCGGCAACTGGTGCTGCACACCATGGGCGTGTCGACGATCATGGGCTCCATCGACAGCGTGCGCCTGCTCGGCACCAACGATGTGTACATGCCGATCACGCCGATGTTCCACGTTCACGCCTGGGGCCTGCCGTACGTGGCGACCATGTTGGGCCTGAAGCAGGTTTATCCGGGACGTTACGATCCGGAGTTTCTTGTGCAGTTGTGGCGCAAAGAGAAGGTCACCTTCTCTCACTGTGTACCGACCATCCTGCAAATGCTGCTTAACGCCAAAGGCGCGCAGGGCACTGATTTCGGTGGTTGGAAAATCGTCATTGGCGGCAGCGCGCTCAATCGCACGCTGTACGAAACCGCCAAGGCGCGGGGCATTCAGCTGACCGCCGCGTATGGCATGTCGGAAACCGGGCCGTTGGTGTCCTGTGCGCACCTCAATGACGAGTTGATGGCCGGCACCGAAGACGAACGCACCACTTACCGGATCAAGGCCGGTGTACCTGGGCCGTTGGTGGAAGCGGCGATTGTCGACGGCGACGGTAATTTCCTCCCGGCCGACGGCGAGACTCAGGGCGAGCTGGTGCTGCGCGCGCCATGGCTCACCGAAGGCTATTTCAACGAACCGCAGAAGGGTGCCGAACTCTGGGCCGGCGGCTGGCTGCACACCGGCGACGTCGCCACGCTCGACAGCATGGGCGTGATCGACATCCGCGACCGCATCAAGGATGTGATCAAGACCGGCGGCGAGTGGATCTCTTCGCTGGACCTCGAAGACCTGATCAGCCGCCACGTCGCGGTACGCGAAGTAGCAGTGGTGGGCATCGCCGATCCGCAGTGGGGCGAGCGCCCGTTTGCTCTGCTGGTGATTCGTGAGGGCCACGAGATCGGGGCGCGCGAGCTCAAGGAACACCTCAAGCCGTTCGTGGAATTGGGCCACCTGAGCAAGTGGGCGATTCCGAGTCAGATCGCCCTTGTTACCGAAATTCCCAAGACCAGTGTCGGCAAGCTCGACAAGAAGCGCATCCGCCTCGACATCACCGAATGGCAGGCCAACAACAGCACCTTCCTCTCGACACTTTAAGTGTCTGCTGGCGCGCCGAAAACGGCGCGCCAGACCCACCAAGCAAGCGCTTGGCTTGTGAAATCGAAAAAATCAGCCATCCTTGCCGTGCCGACATGCGTCGGACTGGCGAAAGGACTGTTCCAGAGTGGCCGGCAGCTGCAAATCACACTTTAGAGGGATCAAGCAGTACCACCTGCTGGCTATAGTCCGCTCAAGGATTTTTAAGAACGGAGCACACGCACAAATCGGGGCGATGCATCTTTGGAGTGACTTCGGGCTGTCTCTGGCACCCGGTCCTTCGGACGTTTTTAAAAGTACTCACTGCCATAACAATAATGCACATGGAGTAGCGTCGATGACCTCAGTAAACCAGTTCTGGCGCCGGGCGAAACTGCCTCTGGCAGTCAGTCTTGCCTCTTCGCTCGCCGGGCCCGCATTCGGCGTCAGTTTCAACGTCGGTGAAATCGAAGGCCAGTTCGACTCGTCGCTGTCGATCGGTGCCAGTTGGTCTACTCAGAGCCCGAACAAGAACCTGATCGGCGTCAACAACGGCGGCCACGGCCTGTCGCAGACGTCCGATGACGGTCACGCCAACTTCAAGAGCGGTGAAACCTTTTCGAAGATCTTCAAGGGTATCCATGACCTTGAACTGAAATACGGCGACACCGGCGTGTTCGTCCGTGGCAAATACTGGTACGACTTCGAACTCAAGGATGAAAGCCGCGAGTTCAAGGACATCAGCGATTCGGGTCGCAAAGAGGGCGCCAAGTCGTCCGGCGGGCAGATCCTCGACGCCTTCGTCTACCACAACTACGCGATCGCCGATCAGCCGGGTTCCGTGCGTCTGGGCAAGCAGGTGGTGAGCTGGGGTGAAAGTACCTTCATCGGCGGCGGCATCAACTCGATCAACCCGATCGACGTCTCCGCATTCCGCCGTCCCGGCGCCGAGATCAAGGAAGGCCTGATCCCGGTCAACATGTTCTACGTGTCCCAGAGCCTGACCGAAAACCTTTCGGCTGAAGCGTTCTATCAACTGGAATGGGACCAGACCGTCGTCGATAACTGCGGCACGTTCTTCTCGCAGCCGGACATCGTTGCCGACGGTTGCAACGACAACCTGCGCGTGTTGAACAAGCGTTCACAAATCCCGGCCGTGGCCCTTGGCCCATTGGCCGCCAACGGTGTCAACGTCAACGAAGAAGGCGTTCTGGTGCGCCGTGGTCCGGACCGCGATGCCCGCGACAGCGGCCAGTGGGGCGCGTCTCTGAAATACATGTTCGAGCCACTGGATACCGAGTTCGGCGCGTATTTCATGAACTACCACAGCCGTGCGCCGATCTTCAGCGCCACCGGTGCGCCACAGTCGGTCTACAACACCGCAGCATCTTTGCCTGGACCGTTCGCGGCCCTCGCACCACTGCTGGTGGCGGGCAACTCGAACTACTTCATCGAATACCCTGAAGACATTCGCCTCTATGGTCTGAGCTTCTCCACCACCCTGCCTACCGGTACGGCGTGGAGTGGTGAGATCAGCTACCGTCCGAACGCGCCGGTACAACTGAACTCCACCGACATTCTGTTCGCCGGTGTACGTCCGTTGGGCGGCGCACTGACCAACGCTTCGCTGCTCACTGGCGTGCCGGGTCAGGACCTGCACGGTTACGAGCGCAAGGAAATCACCCAGATTCAAACGACGTTCACGCACTTCTTCGATCAGGTCATGGGCGCCAGCCGTCTGACCCTCGTCGGCGAAGTCGGTGCGACCTACGTCGGCGGGCTGGAAAGCCGCTCCGACATGCGTTACGGCCGTGATCCGGTGTACGGCCCGGGTGAGTTGCCAGCCACTGGCGGTGTCAATACCTGCGCCAACATTCTCAACGCCAGCACCATCAATGGTGCGGGGCCGGGTTCGCCGCAGAACAATCGCAGCCGCAATTGCGACAACGACGGCTTCACCACCTCGATGTCGTGGGGCTACCGCGGTCGCGCCATCTGGGAATACAACGACGTCTTCGCCGGTGTGAACCTCAAGCCGAACGTGGCCTGGTCCCACGACGTCAGCGGTTACTCGCCAGGCCCTGGCGGCAACTTCGAGGAAGGTCGCAAAGCGGTCAGCCTGGGCGTTGATGCCGAATACCAGAACACCTACACCGCGAGCCTGGCTTACACCAACTTCTTTGACGGCAAGTACACCACTGTGGATGACCGCGACTTCGTTGCGCTCAGCTTCGGCGTGAACTTCTAAGCACTGCATTCAGGACGAACGAATTTATGAAAATAACAAAGAGTCTGTTCCACGCCGGTGTTCTGGGCCTGTCGCTGCTGGCGACTGGTGTCATGGCGGCGGTTCCCGCTGCCGAAGCGGACAAGCTGGGTAAAAGCCTGACCCCGATGGGCGCGGAAATGGCCGGCAACGCCGACAATTCGATCCCGGCGTGGAAGCCGCTGCCGAAGAATGCCGGCAGCGTCGATGCGCGGGGCTTCCTGTCCAACCCTTACGCCAGCGAACAACCGCTGTTCACTATCACTGCCAAGGATGTCGACAAGTACAAGGACAAGCTGGCGCCGGGTCAATACGCGATGTTCAAGCGTTACCCGGAGACCTTCAAGATGCCGGTTTACCCGTCCCACCGTGGCGCAACCGTGCCGGATGACGTGTTTGCCGCCATCAAGAAAAACGCCACCACCACCAACCTGGTGTCCGGCGGCAACGGTCTGGAGAATTTCGACACGGCAGTGCCGTTCCCGATTCCGAAAAGCGGCGTGGAAGTCATCTGGAACCACATCACCCGCTATCGCGGTGGCAGCGTGACCCGTCTGGTGACCCAGGCCACGCCGCAACCGAATGGCTCGTACAGCCTGGTGTACTTCCAGGATCAGTTCGTGTTCCGCGACAAGATGAAGGACTACGATCCGGCAAACCCGGGCAACATCCTGTTCTACTTCAAGCAGAAAGTGACTGCGCCGGCGCGTCTGGCCGGTGGTGTACTGTTGGTGCACGAAACCCTCGATCAGGTGAAGGAGCCGCGTTCGGCGTGGGTCTACAACGCCGGTCAGCGTCGTGTGCGTCGTGCGCCACAAGTGTCCTACGACGGCCCGGGTACTGCGGCGGATGGCCTGCGTACCTCCGACAACCTCGACATGTTCAACGGTGCGCCGGATCGCTACGACTGGAAACTCGAAGGCAAGAAAGAGATGTACATCGCCTCCGACAGCTACAAGCTCGACGATCCGAAGCTGAAGTACGCCGACATCATCAAGGCCGGCCACATCAACCAGGACCTGGCGCGTTACGAGCTGCGTCGCGTCTGGCATGTGGTAGCAACCCTGAAGGAAGGTCAGCGTCATATCTACGCCAAGCGTGACTTCTACATCGACGAAGACACCTGGCAGGCAGCGGTGATCGATCACTACGACGGTCGTGGCCAACTGTGGCGTGTGGCCGAGGCGCATGCCGAGAACTACTACGACAAACAAGTGCCGTGGTATGCCCTGGAAACCCTCTACGACCTGCAGTCCGGCCGCTATCTGGCACTGGGCATGAAGAACGAAGAGAAGAGTGCGTATGACTTCGGTTTCACTGCTACCACCAGCGACTTCACCCCGGCCGCACTGCGTCAGGACGGTGTCCGCTAACCCGCTGTAAAACCGAGGCCGCATCCTCGTGAAAACGCCCCGACTGGTTCGGGGCGTTTTTTTGCCTGTAGCCTTTTTGTAGCCATTTGTAGCAGCAACCTTCATAACCGGTTCGTTTAAGGCTAGTCTGCGGACATCTGCAACGCCGCCAACAGCAATTCGAACAAGAGCCGGCCATGACTGATCTGTCCCCACTTCCGGGTCCCGCAAGTGTTGCCGTCGCGGCATTGGACGGGCGTTTTTTTCGCCCGCCATTACCTGACGGCTACGTGCTGCGACCACGCCTTTGCGAGCGCCTGCAGGCCGGACTCGGTGGACGCTTGTTGCTGGTCAGCGCCCCCGCCGGATTCGGCAAGAGCTCGCTGGCGGTGGAGTTCTGTCAGAGTCTGCCGGCGCACTGGCAAAGCCTCTGGCTGGGGCTGAGCCCTCGCGACAGCGACCCCGGGCGCTTTCTCGAACGTTTGCTCGAAGGCTTGCAGGACTACTTTCCGCAACTGGGCAGTCGCGCACTCGGCCTGCTGAAAATGCGCCAACGCCATCAGCCATTTGCCTTCGAAGAATGGCTCGATGGCCTGCTTGATGAATTGACCCTGCACCTCGACCCCGGCGCACCGCTGCTACTGGTGCTCGACGATTACCATCTCGCGCAAGGCCCGGTGCTTGACCGTTGCCTGCAATTTTTCCTCAATCACCTGCCTGATGGCTTGCTGGTGATGGTGACCAGTCGCCAGCGCCCGGACTGGCACCTGGCGCGTTTGCGTCTGTCGCGGCAGTTGCTGGAGTTGCACGAGCAGGATCTGCGCCTGACCCACGACGAAGCCCTGACCTTGCTCGATCGCCACAGCAGTTCACTGCGCGGTGAAGCGCTGGAAAATTTGATCCAGCGCAGTGAGGGCTGGGTCGCCGGTTTGCGCTTCTGGCTGCTGGCGGTGTCCGAAGCGGGCAGTGATGCGGCGCTGCCACAAGCGCTGAACGGCGGGGAAGGGCTGATCCGCGATTATCTGCTGGAAGAAGTCATCGATTGCCTGCCCGCCGAAGTGCAGGCCTTTCTCTACGACACCGCACCGCAAGAGCGTTTTTGCAGCGAACTGTGCGATGCCGTGCGCGAAGCCCATGACAGCGCCGAGATCTTGCGTTTTCTGCTGGCGCATCAGGTCTTTCTGGTGCCGCTGGACGAGCACGGTCACTGGTATCGCTATCACCACCTGTTCTCGGATCTGCTGCGCAGCCGGCCGATTGCCCAAGCGATGGTGCCGACGGCCACGCTGCACCTGCGTGCCTGTCGCTGGTTCAACGCGCAAGGGCTGCTGGATGAGGCGGTCGAGCAGGCATTGCGCGCCGGTCACCTGGATGTCGCGGCAAATCTGGTACAAAACCTCTCCGAAGAGCAACTGCTGGCCGAGCAAAACGTCGGCATGCTGCTGCGCTGGAAAATGGATTTGCCCGACAGCCTGCTGATCAGCACGCCGCGGCTGATCGTGCTTTACAGTTGGGCGCTGGGGTTGGCCTGTCAGCTCGATGCGGCCGAAGAGTTGTCCAGCCACCTGAGCCGTTTCCTGCCGGCGCCTTCGGCCACCGCGCAAAAGTCGATGCTGGCGCAATGGCTGGCGCTGAGCGGGATCATCGCTCGCGGGCGTGGGCATCGTGAATTGACGATCAGGTACTGCACCGAAGCCCTCGAAAGCTTGCCGGCCAAACGTTATGGCCAACGGCTAATGTGTTTATCGACCCTGTCCAATCTGGCCATTGCTGATGGCGATCTGTGGCGCGCACGCGGTCTTAACCGTGAATCCCTTGAACTGGCGCAACGGGTCGGCAATCCGCTGTTCGAAGCTTTGGCCCATTACGACCGTGCACGGGTGTTGCAGTCGCGTGGCGAAATTCTGCGCGCTCTCGATGAAGTCCATCAGGGCCTGGAGCGCTTGCGCGGCTTGTCGCCACAACGTCTGTACGCGGTGCGCGCACGGCTGACGTTGTATGAGGGATTCTTGTTAGCGATGCGCTTGCAGCCTCAGGCGGCGCGCGTACGGTTGTTGGCCGGAATCGGCGAGGCACGCGCTTGTCGCGATATCAGCGTGTTGATCGGCCACTGCGTGATCGCCCGCCTGGACGGCAGCAGTGGCGAGTTCGCCAAGGCTTTTGCCGAACTCGCCGAAGCCGAACGTCTGATGCATATCTGGGACGTGCCGCCGATTTACTATCTGGCGATGATCACTCTGGTCAAATGTGAACTGTGGCTGGCGCAGGGGCGAACCGATCTGGCCGAAGCCTGGCTCGCGCGGCTGGGTCAGACGTACACGGGCGAACGCGCTGCTGCTCCACCAGAATTTCATCCACAGCTGCCGCTGCATGTGGAACTGCAACAAGCGCTGCTTGACCTGATTCAGGGGCAACCGATGCTCGCCGAAGGGCGTTTGAGCGTGTTGCATGAAAACGGCCAGCAAACCGGCCGGCAGTTGCTCAGTGTGATGGCGTTGACGCAAAAGGTGGCGCTGTTGCTGGTGGGTGGGCGTGAGCCAGAGGCTAGAAAAGCACTGAGTCAGGCGCTGGAGGCGGCGGCTGGCGGCGTGGCGCAGCCATTCGATCTGCTGGTGAAAGCGCACGGCGACTGGTTGCGCGGGCAATTGGTGGCGATCGCTTCGACAGCCGTCAGCCAGCAATTGCTGGAACACCTGCCTCTTCCCGCTGCGCGTCCCGTCGCGGAGGTTTCAGTGGCCGAACAGCTCAGCAGTCGAGAACTGGCCGTTTTGCGCCTGATTGCTCAAGGTTGCTCGAATCAGGAGATCAGCGAGCAATTGTTCATTTCCCTGCACACCGTGAAAACCCACGCCAGCCATATCAACAGCAAGTTGGGGGTTGAGCGGCGCACGCAGGCGGTGGCACGGGCCAAAGAGCTGGGGTTAATGATTTAGCGACGGTAACATCCCGGTTTGTCCGGTTCCGACCGTTGTTGACTATTTTTCCAGGATTTCCCCATGACCGTTCCAGGCTCAGCGCTGATCCGCGAAACCTTCCCCGTCGGCCCGCTCCAGTGCAATTGCACGATCATCGGCGATCCGGTCACCAAGAAGGCCATTGTCGTCGACCCGGGGGGCAACCCCGACCTGATCATGGCGCGGCTCAATGCGCATGGTCTGAAAGTCGTCAGCATCATCCACACCCACGCGCATCTCGATCACTTCCTCGCTTCGGGGCAGATGAAGGAAAAAACCGGTGCGACGCTGCATTTGCACAAGGAAGACCAGTTTCTTTGGGACAACCTCGAAATGCAGTGCCAGATGTTCGGCGTGCCATACACTCCGGTGCCATCGCCAGATCGCTGGTTGAGCGACGATGAAGAGCTGGCCTGTGGTTGCGGCGTTGCCCTGCATACGCCGGGACATACACCCGGTTCCATGAGCTTCTGGTTTTCCGAGGCTAAGCTGTTGATTGCCGGCGACACGTTGTTTCGTCGCGGCGTAGGGCGCACGGATTTGTGGGGCGGCGATCAGGCGACCATCGTGCGTTCGATCAAGCAGCGGCTATATACGCTGGACGAGGATGCGACCGTGGTAACCGGTCACGGGCCGGATACGCGTCTGGGTGATGAAATGCGCGAAAACCCGTTTGTGCGCGCCTGAATATTTTGTCACGAGTGCTCCGCGGAATTTTTGTGCATTGTCATGATCCAACGCCCGCACAGGTCCATTACTCAGTGGCCGCTGCACCACAGAATGCAAAAAAAGTAGGAGCTCTCCATGTTCACCACGCGTCGTTTGATTATTGTCGCTACTGCCGTGGCCTTGCTGTCCGGCTGCGCCTCGCCCAACCCGTATGACAATCAAGGGCAGGCCGACGGTGGCTCGCAAGGCATGAGCAAAACCGCCAAGTACGGCGGCCTCGGTGCGCTGGCCGGTGCGCTGGCCGGTGCCGCGATCGACCACAACAATCGCGGTAAAGGTGCCTTGATCGGTGCCGCCGTGGTGGGCGCTTCTGCTGCCGGTTACGGCTACTACGCCGACCAGCAGGAAAAGAAACTGCGCGCGAGCATGGCCAACACCGGTGTTGAAGTGCAGCGCCAAGGCGATCAGATCAAACTGATCATGCCGGGCAACATCACCTTCGCGACCGATTCGGCGAACATCGCCTCCAGTTTCTACCAGCCGCTTAACAATCTCGCGAGCTCGTTGAAAGAGTTCAGCCAGAATCAGATCGAAATCGTTGGCTACACCGACAGTACCGGCAGCCGCCAGCACAACATGGACCTGTCCCAGCGTCGTGCGCA
The DNA here is from genome assembly GCF_900580865.1 of Pseudomonas viridiflava. Lineage (GTDB taxonomy): Bacteria > Pseudomonadota > Gammaproteobacteria > Pseudomonadales > Pseudomonadaceae > Aquipseudomonas. The sequence continues at coordinate 140,032 of NZ_UTBZ01000134.1, read as the reverse complement.
AAGCGTGGCAACCTACCTGACCTCGCAAGGTGTCAGCGGTGCCAACCTCTCGGCCCGTGGCGCCGGTCCGGATAACCCGATTGCCAGTAACGGTGACGTGAATGGCCGGGCGCAGAACCGTCGGGTTGAAGTCAACCTGAAAGCGATTCCGGGTCAGCAGTATGGTGGTCAGCAGCAACAGCAGCCGGGTACGGTTCAGCAGTATCCGTAAGCACTTGCCCGAATGAAGAAATGCCCGGTCCTGTGATCGGGCATTTTTTTTGTCTGGCCTGTGCCGGCCCCTTCGCGAGCGAGCTCGCTCCCACATTTGAAATGCATTCCCCTGTGGGAGCGAGCCTGCTCGCGAAGGGGCCGCTACAAACACCGAAGATTACAGACACAAAAAAGCCCCCGAACACATCACTGTCCGGGGGCTTTTTGTTTTCAGCGAAGACTGATTACTTCTTCAAACCATAGTGCTCATCGAGCATGCCCGGTGAGTTCGGGGTCTTCGGCGCGTAATCACGTGGCGGCTCCTGATCGCGCGGTGGCGTCAGGCGTTCGCGTGGCGCGACTGCCGCGTCGGCGTGCAGGGCAGCGATCAGGCGCTGGCGGGTCTGCTCGTCCAGGGCCAGACGATTGGCGCCCTCGGCGAGATGATCCTGCACTTCCTGATAGCTCTGGGTCAGCTTCTTGACCAGCATCGCGGTGCTGTTGAAGTGGGTGACCACTTCGTTTTGATAACTGTCGAAACGCTCCTGGATATCATCCAGTTGACGCTGCGTACGGCTCGGCGCGGCGTTCGGCGCAACGCGCGCGATCAGGAATCCAATGGCGACACCCACAACCAGGGCAAGAGTCGGTAACAACCAAACTAAGAGCGAGTGTTCCACGAGTCCTTCCTCTATAAACGGCTTTGCTTTACGTTAACGGCTCGAACCTGCGCTGTATACCGCGATTCACTCGCAATAGATTGGCACAGACAATTTGCTAGACGAGTCGACCCGATTCGAGGTCACGGAGTTCCTTCCTTGCTGATGCGTGAAACCCCTGTAGTGATTGACGGCCCGGTGGGTCAACTTGAGTCTCTGTACCTGGATAACGAGCAGCCAATCGGCATCGCGCTGATCTGCCATCCGAACCCGGTGCAGGGCGGCACCATGCTTAACAAGGTCGTCTCGACCCTGCAGCGCACCGCGCGCGATGCGGGCCTGATCACCTTGCGCTTCAACTATCGCGGCGTCGGTGCCAGCGAAGGTTCCCATGACATGGGTACTGGTGAAGTTGACGATGCCCAGGCCGCCGCCGCATGGCTGCGGGAAAAACACCCGGATCTGCCGCTGACCCTGTTCGGTTTCTCCTTCGGCGGATTTGTTGCAGCAAGTCTCGGTGGCCGTCTCGAGGCGCAGGGCGTGCAGCTCAAGCACCTGTTCATGGTCGCGCCAGCGGTGATGCGTCTGGGTGAGCAGGATCAACTGCCGCAGCAGGGTGAACTCACGGTGATCCAGCCAGAAACCGACGAGGTCATCGATCCGCAACTGGTTTACGACTGGTCGGAAAAACTCCAGCGCCCCCATGAGCTGCTGAAAGTGGCAGAATGCGGACACTTTTTTCATGGCAAGCTGACCGATCTCAAGGATCTGATCCTGCCGCGTCTCTCGAATTGATTGCAGTCTGACAAGCGATTACCCATGACGAACCGTACCCGTATCCTCACCGGCATCACCACCACCGGCACGCCGCACCTGGGCAACTACGCCGGCGCCATCCGCCCGGCAATCCTTGCCAGCCGCGACAGCAATGCCGACTCGTTCTACTTCCTGGCCGACTACCACGCCCTGATCAAATGCGATGACCCGCTGCGCATCCAGCGCTCGCGTCTGGAAATCGCCGCGACCTGGCTGGCCGGTGGCCTCGATGTCGACCGCGTGACCTTCTACCGTCAGTCCGACATCCCGGAAATCCCTGAGCTGACCTGGCTACTGACCTGCGTGGCCGCCAAGGGCCTGCTCAATCGTGCGCACGCCTACAAGGCCTCGGTGGACAAGAACGTCGAAACCGGTGAGGACCCGGACGCCGGCATCACCATGGGCCTCTACAGCTACCCGGTGCTGATGGCCGCGGACATCCTGATGTTCAACGCGCACAAGGTGCCGGTCGGTCGCGACCAGATCCAGCACGTGGAAATGGCCCGCGACATCGGCCAGCGTTTCAACCACCTGTTCGGTCAGGGCAAAGAATTCTTCACCATGCCCGAAGCGCTGATCGAAGAGAGCGTGGCGACGTTGCCAGGCCTCGACGGTCGCAAGATGTCGAAGAGCTACGACAACACCATCCCGTTGTTCTCCAGCGCCAAAGAGATGAAGGACGCGATCTCGCGCATCGTCACCGACTCCAAAGCGCCAGGCGAAGCGAAGGATCCGGACAACTCGCACCTGTTCACCCTGTTCCAGGCCTTCGCCACGCCAGCGCAGGCTGACGAATTCCGCAGCGAACTGCTCGACGGTCTGGGTTGGGGCGAGGCGAAGAGCCGTCTGTTCCAGTTGCTCGACAACGATCTCGGCGAAGCGCGCGACAAGTATCACCAGTTGATCGAGCGTCCGGCGGATCTGGAAGACATCCTGCAGATCGGCGCCAAGAAGGCCCGTGCGGTGGCAACGCCGTTCCTCAACGAGCTGCGCGAGGCCGTCGGCCTGCGCTCCTTCGTCAATCAGGTTCAGGTTGCCGCGACGACCAAGAAGAAAGCCGCGAAAGCCGCGCGTTTCGTCAGCTTCCGCGAAGACGACGGCAGCTTCCGTTTCCGTTTGCTGGCGGCCGATGGCGAGCAACTGCTGTTATCGCGTAACTTCGCTGACGGCAAAACCGCCGGGCAGGTGACCAAACAACTGCAATCCGGTCAGCCGCTGGACGTGCGCAGCGAAGACCTGAGCTTCAGCGTCTGGCTGGAAGGCGAGTGCGTCGGTGACAGCCCGGCGTTCGCCGACGCTGCTGCGCGGGACGCGGCCATCGAGGCTTTGCGCGTCGCGCTGACCCCGGCTCAGGACTAATCGGCGGCACGGTCCGACCAAGGGCCGATTGCCATTCCCACGGGCCGTCGCTACAGTGACGGCCCGTTTTTGTTGCCTTGCTAACGAATTATGACGCCCCTAGAACGATACCAAGCTGATCTGAAACGCCCGGACTTCTTCCATGACGCCGCGCAGGAAACTGCTGTGCGTCATTTGCAGCGTCTCTACGAGGATCTGATCGCCGCCGATCAGAACAAGCCGGGTCTGCTGAGCAAACTGTTCGGCAAAAAGGATCAGACGCCGGTCAAAGGCCTGTATTTCTGGGGCGGCGTAGGTCGCGGCAAAACTTACCTGGTCGACACCTTCTTCGAAGCGCTGCCGTTCAAGGAAAAGACCCGCACCCACTTCCACCGCTTCATGAAGCGCGTGCACGAAGAAATGAAAACCCTCGGCGGCGAGAAAAACCCGCTGACCATCATCGCCAAGCGCTTCGCGACCGAGTCGCGGGTAATCTGCTTCGATGAATTCTTCGTGTCCGACATCACCGACGCGATGATCCTCGGCACGCTGATGGAAGAGCTGTTCAAGAATGGCGTGACCCTGGTCGCGACCTCGAACATCGTCCCGGACGGTCTGTACAAGGACGGTCTGCAACGTGCGCGCTTCTTGCCGGCGATTGCGCTGATCAAGCAGAACACCGAGATCGTCAACGTCGACAGCGGCGTCGACTACCGTCTGCGCCACCTCGAGCAAGCGGAACTGTTCCACTATCCGCTCGACGAAGCTGCTCACGAAAGCCTGCGCAAGAGCTTCAAGGCGCTGACGCCGGAATGCACTGCTGCGGTCGAGAACGACGTGCTGATGATCGAAAACCGCGAGATCCGTGCGCTGCGCACGTGTGACGACGTGGCCTGGTTCGACTTCCGCGAACTGTGCGACGGCCCGCGTAGCCAGAACGACTACATCGAACTGGGCAAGATCTTCCATGCGGTGTTGCTCAGCGGTGTCGAGCAGATGAGCGTCACCACCGACGACATCGCCCGCCGCTTTATCAACATGGTCGACGAGTTCTACGACCGCAACGTCAAGCTGATCATTTCGGCTGAAGTCGAGCTGAAGGATCTGTACACCGGCGGCCGCCTGAACTTCGAGTTCCAGCGCACGCTGAGCCGTTTGCTCGAGATGCAATCGCACGAATTCCTGTCGCGGGCGCACAAGCCTTAAGCGGATTTTCGGAAAAGAAAGAGGGCCTGCAATTGCAGGCCCTTTTTTTATATCCAGAATTCACCGCAATACCCTGTAAGAGTGAGCCTGCTCGCGATAGCGGTGGATCAGTCACATAAGTACTGCATGGACGGACGCAATCGCGAGCAGGCTCACTCCTAAATGGGTTTGTGTATGGGCAGAGGGCTAAGCAGCCTGCTGAAACTGCTGCCGATACTGGTTCGGCGACAGCTCCGTGTGCTGACGGAATAACCGCGCGAAGAAGCTCGCATCGTCGTAACCGACCTCATAACTGATGGTCTTGATGCTCTTGCGGCTGCCGGACAGCAAACCTTTCGCGGTTTCGATACGCAGCCGTTGCAGGTAGTGCAATGGCTTGTCACCGGTGGCCGTCTGGAAGCGCCGCATGAAATTGCGGATGCTCATGCCATGCTCGCGGGCGACGTCTTCGAAGCGGAACTTGTCGGCGAAATGCTCTTCGAGCCAGTGCTGGATCTGCAGGATGATCACGTCCTGGTGCAGCTTCTGCCCACCGAAGCCGATACGTCCCGGCGAATAGCTGCGCTGCACTTCGTAGAGAATGTCGCGGGCCACGGCTTGCGCGACGTTGGCCCCACAGAAACGCTCGATCAAGTAGATGTAAAGGTCGCAGGCCGAGGTGGTGCCGCCGGCGCAATACAAGTTGTCGGCGTCGGTCAGGTGCTTGTCCTGATTGAGGTAGACCTTGGGGAAGCGCTCGGCGAAGGCATTGAAGAAACGCCAGTAGGTGGTCGCTTCCTTGCCGTTGAGCAGACCGGCCTCGGCCAGCCAGAACACCCCGGTGGCTTCGCCGCACAACACCGCGCCACGGGCGTGCTGTTCACGCAGCCACGGCAGGACTTGTGGATAACGGCTGCACAGCGTGTCGAAATCGTCCCAGAACGCCGGGAGGATAATGACATCGGCGCTTTCCAGACCGCCGTCGACCGGCATTACGACGTCACTGAAGCTGTTCACCGGTTTGCCGTCGGGGCTGACCAGGCGCGTTTCGAACGCCGGTGTCAGGCCGTGGCCCAGTTGTTTGCCATAACGCAGGCTGGCCAGATGGAAAAAATCCTTGGCTTGCATGAGAGTGGAAGCGAAAACCCGGTCGATTGCCAGGATGCTGACGCGCCGCAAGGGCGTGGAGACTTGCTTGGACATAATTCAACTTTTGTTTTGTTTTTATAAGGGAAAGTGGTCACCAGACGGCTGGATCGTCTTATTTTTTGTCGGATGTGTCCAGTGTCCTGTGTCAGAAGGGAGGCTTAGTCTCTGAAGGTCATCTCCCTCCAACAAGAAAGAAAGGTGCCGCATGATCCCCAGAACCTTGTTTAGCTCCGAGCACGAATTGTTTCGCGACAGCGTACGAACCTTCCTCGAAAAAGAGGCGGTGCCGTTCCATGCGCAATGGGAGAAACAAGGCCACATCGACCGCAAACTCTGGAACAAGGCAGGGGAGGCGGGGATGCTCTGCTCGCACCTGCCGGAAGAATACGGGGGGCTGGGGGCGGACTTTCTTTACAGTGCCGTGGTGATCGAGGAGGTCGGTAGACTGGGTTTGACCGGCATCGGTTTTTCGCTGCATTCGGACATCGTCGCGCCGTACATCCTGCACTACGGCAGTGAGGCGCTGAAGCACAAGTATCTGCCGAAACTTGTGTCGGGCGAGATGGTCACGGCTATCGCCATGACCGAGCCGGGTGCCGGTTCCGATCTGCAAGGCGTGAAGACCACCGCCGTGCTGGACGGTGACGAATATGTCATCAACGGCTCGAAAACCTTCATTACCAACGGCTTTCTCGCGGATCTGGTGATCGTGGTGGCCAAGACCGATCCAAAGGCCGGCGCCAAGGGCACCAGCCTGTTTCTGGTCGAAGCGAATACACCGGGCTTCGAGAAGGGCAAGCGCCTGGAGAAGGTCGGCATGAAGGCGCAGGACACCTCGGAGCTGTTCTTCCAGGATGTACGCGTGCCGAAGGAAAACCTTCTGGGCCAGGCCGGGGCAGGGTTCGCTTATCTGATGCAGGAACTACCGCAGGAGCGTCTGACAGTGGCGATCGGTGGTCTCGCCTCAGCCGAAGCCGCGTTGCAGTGGACGCTTGATTACACCCGTGATCGCAAAGCGTTCGGCAAGGCAATTGCTGACTTTCAGAACACGCGCTTCAAGTTGGCGGAGATGGCCACGGAGATTCAGATCGGCCGGGTGTTCGTCGATAAATGTCTGGAGCTGCACCTGCAAGGCAAGCTGGATGTGCCAACAGCGGCGATGGCGAAATATTGGGGCACCGACCTGCAATGCAAGGTGCTCGACGAGTGCGTGCAGTTGCATGGCGGCTACGGCTTCATGTGGGAATACCCGGTGGCCCGGGCGTGGGCGGATGCGCGTGTGCAGCGGATTTATGCCGGCACCAATGAAATCATGAAGGAGATCATTGCGCGGTCGCTTTGATCTTCGCTGCATTGGCGGGCCTCTTCGCGAGCAGGCTCGCTCCCACAGGGGATCACTGTACCTGTGGGAGCGAGCCTGCTCGCGAAGCTTTAAGCGTTCAATCAAGGCGCAGGATTCGGATGATCCTTGTGAATCGCCTCGATCCCTGCCAGCACTTCATCGGAAAGCTTCAGATCGACGCTGGCAATGTTGCTGTCCAGTTGCTCAAGCGTCGTCGCGCCAATGATGTTGCTGGTGACGAACGGTTGCTGTGTGACGAACGCCAACGCCATCTGCGCCGGATCCAGACCGTGTTCACGGGCCAGCGCCACATAACGGCTGCACGCTGCTTCCGACTGCGCGTTGAAATAGCGGCTGAAGCGGCTATAGAGGCTCAGGCGACCTTTTGGCGGACGGGCGCCACCTTCGTATTTGCCTGAGAGGAAACCGAACGCCAGCGGCGAATAAGCGAGCAGGCCGCATTGTTCGCGGATGGCGATTTCCGCCAGACCCACCTCAAAACTGCGGTTGAGCAGGTTGTACGGGTTCTGGATCGACACGGCGCGCGGCCAGCCACGGGCTTCGGCCAGTGCGAGAAAACGCATGGTGCCCCACGGGGTTTCGTTGGACAGGCCGATGTGGCGGATCTTGCCGGCCTTCACCTGTTCGTCGAGCGCTTCGAGGGTATCTTCCAGCGGTGTCAGGTTGGCTTCGATCTTGTGCTTGTAGCCCAGCTGTCCGAAAAAGTTGGTGCTGCGCTCCGGCCAGTGCAGTTGGTACAGATCGATGTAGTCGGTCTGCAGGCGCTTGAGGCTGGCGTCCACCGCTGCGGTGATGTGCTGGCGGTTGTGGCGCAGGTTTTTGTCGCGGATGTAATCGATGGTGTTGCCGGGACCGGCAATCTTGCTGGCGAGGATCCAGTCGGCACGGTCACCGCGGCTTTTGAAGTAATTGCCGATGTAGCGCTCGGTGGTAGCGTAGGTTTCGGCTTTCGGCGGCACCGGGTACATCTCGGCGGTGTCGATGAAATTGATCCCGGCCTCTTTGGCCCGTTCAATCTGCGCGAAGGCTTCAGCTTCAGTGTTTTGCTCGCCCCAGGTCATGGTGCCGAGGCAGATTGCACTCACGTTCAGGTCGGTACGGCCTAGCTGGCGATAGTCCATCGGGTGCTCCTTGGGCAAAACAATCATAAAAGCAGGTTGAAATATTTTTCGCAATCTGCATAATTGTCGACCTCTTTCTGCAGTGGAAGTGATGCGCCGCCGCCGAAGAATCTTGCCGTTGAACGGACGCGCCGACCCGAGCCCCCGAAAGCGTCTGTATCCGGCTGCCTTTGACTTGTCAAAGTACGCACTATTCAGTAAGATCCGCCGTCTAATTTACAGGGCGGCCCCTGAGGCTATAAAGAATGAAAACTTTTACTGCTAAACCGGAAACAGTAAAGCGCGACTGGTTTGTCGTCGACGCTGCTGGTCAGACCCTGGGTCGTCTGGCCACCGAAATCGCGAGCCGTCTGCGTGGCAAGCACAAGCCTGAGTACACTCCTCACGTTGACACCGGCGACTACATCGTCGTAATCAACGCTGAGCAGATTCGTGTTACCGGTGCTAAAACCACTGACAAAATGTACTACTCCCACTCCGGTTTCCCGGGCGGCATCAAGTCGATCAACTTTGAAAAGCTGATCGCTAAAGCCCCTGAGCGCGTGATCGAGACCGCGGTTAAAGGCATGCTGCCTAAAAACCCACTGGGTCGCGACATGTACCGTAAGCTGAAAGTCTATGCGGGCGCTGCACACCCACATACTGCTCAGCAGCCCCAAGAACTGAAGTTTTAACGGAATAGTACATTATGTCGGCGACTCAAAATTACGGCACTGGCCGTCGCAAGACCGCAACCGCACGCGTTTTCCTGCGTCCGGGTACTGGTAACATCTCCATCAACAACCGTTCGCTGGAAAACTTCTTCGGCCGTGAAACTGCCCGCATGGTAGTTCGCCAGCCGCTGGAGCTGACTGAGACTGTCGAGAAGTTCGACATCTACGTCACCGTGATCGGTGGTGGTGTAAGTGGTCAGGCTGGCGCAATCCGCCACGGCATCACTCGCGCTCTGATGGACTACGACGAAACCCTGCGTGGCGCTCTGCGCAAAGCTGGCTTCGTTACTCGCGACGCCCGTGAAGTTGAACGTAAGAAAGTTGGTCTGCGTAAAGCGCGTAAGCGTCCGCAGTACTCGAAGCGTTAATTCCGCTTCCGCGTTCAAAAAGAACGCCCGCCTCCTCACGGAAGCGGGCGTTTTTTTATGCCTGTGATTTATCAAAGAATTGCGCTGCGACAACTTGCCACTTCCGTAGACCCCCTATACTGCAAGGCTTGAGGGTACGAGCTCCGGGTAATTCCCTTGTCAGAATTGGGGCTTTTCATTACCATCTCGGCAAAATTTTTATAAGTAACATTGATTTATTTAGTAGACGCCTGATTTAACAGGCCACAAAAGCTGATGGGAGAGGACTGAATGAGCAATGACGGCGTGAATGCAGGCCGGCGTCGCTTCTTGGTAGCAGCCACATCCGTGGTGGGTGCTGCAGGAGCGGTGGGGGCTGCGGTCCCGTTCGTGGGGTCATGGTTTCCCAGTGCCAAGGCGAAAGCCGCCGGTGCACCGGTGAAAGTGAATGTCAGCAAAATCGAGCCAGGACAGCAGATGATTGCTGAGTGGCGAGGCCAGCCGGTGTTCATTGTCCGCCGTACCGAGGAAATCCTGGGGAATCTCAAAAAGATCGAGGGCCAGCTCTCCGATCCGACCTCCAAAAACTCCACGCAACCCACCTATGTCGATCCTGAAGTGCGCTCGATCAAGCCGGAAATTCTGCTGCTGATCGGGATCTGCACACACCTGGGTTGCTCACCAACTTTCCGTCCCGAAGTGGCACCTGCGGATCTGGGCAAAGACTGGGTCGGTGGCTATTTCTGCCCTTGCCACGGTTCCCACTACGATCTGGCTGGCCGCGTCTACAAGTCGCAACCTGCGCCTTTGAACCTGCCAGTTCCCCCGCATTCCTATGAGACCGATGACCTGATTGTCATTGGCGTCGATACGGAGAAAGCGTGATGAGCAAGTTCATGGATTGGGTTGATGCGCGCTTTCCTGCGACCAAAATGTGGGAAGACCATCTCAGCAAGTATTACGCTCCAAAAAACTTCAACTTCTTCTACTTCTTCGGCTCCCTGGCGCTGCTGGTTCTGGTGAATCAGATCGTCACCGGTGTCTGGCTGACGATGAGTTACACGCCGTCGGCAGAAGAAGCCTTCGCCTCCGTTGAATACATCATGCGCGATGTCGAGTACGGCTCGATCCTGCGTCTGCTGCACTCGACCGGTGCTTCGGCGTTCTTCATCGTGGTCTATCTGCACATGTTCCGTGGCTTGCTCTACGGTTCGTACCAGAAACCGCGTGAGCTGGTCTGGGTCTTCGGCATGCTGATTTATCTGGCGCTGATGGCCGAAGCGTTCATGGGTTACCTGCTGCCATGGGGTCAGATGTCCTACTGGGGTGCTCAGGTGATCATCTCGCTGTTCGGTGCGATTCCCGTCATAGGCAACGACCTGACTCAGTGGATTCGTGGTGACTACCTGATCTCCGGAATCACCCTGAACCGCTTCTTCGCCTTGCACGTTGTCGCGTTGCCGATCGTGATTCTCGGTCTGGTGGTGCTGCACATTCTGGCGTTGCACGAAGTAGGCTCGAACAACCCTGACGGCGTCGACATCAAGAAGCACAAAGACGAAAACGGCATCCCGCTGGACGGCATTGCCTTCCACCCGTACTACACCGTGAAAGACATAGTCGGTGTCGTGGTGTTCCTGTTTATCTTCTGCTTCATTGTGTTCTTCTTCCCGGAAATGGGCGGCTACTTCCTCGAAAAACCAAACTTCGAGCCGGCTAACCCGTTCAAGACACCAGAGCACATTGCCCCGGTTTGGTACTTCACACCGTTCTACGCAATCTTGCGGGCGATCCCGGACAAGCTCATGGGCGTTATCGCCATGGGTGCGGCGATTGCGGTGCTGTTCGTGCTGCCATGGCTGGATCGCAGCCCGGTGAAATCGATGCGCTATAAAGGCTGGATGAGCAAAATCTGGCTGGTGGTGTTCTGCATTTCGTTCGTGATTCTCGGCATTCTCGGTGTTCTTGCGCCGACGCCTGGGCGAACCTTGCTGTCGCAGGTCTGCACCTTCCTGTACTTCGCCTACTTCATTCTGATGCCGTTCTACACCAGGCTCGAGAAGACCAAACCGGTTCCGGAAAGGGTGACTGGCTGATGAAAAAGTTATTTTTTGCTCTGATTTTTGCTGCTCTGCCTGTCCTGTCTTTTGCCGCTGAACATGGTGGTCCGGAGCTGGAAAAAGTCGACATCGATGTCTCCGATAAAGCTGCTCTGCAGGACGGTGCGCGCACTTTCGCCAACTATTGCATGGGCTGCCACAGCGCCAAGTTCCAGCGTTATGAGCGCGTCGCCGATGACCTCGGTGTGCCGCACGAGCTGATGCTGGAGAAGCTGGTATTCACGGGTGCCAAGATCGGTGATCACATGAACATCGGCATGCAACCGGCCGACGCCAAGACCTGGTTCGGCGCGGCACCACCGGACCTTACCCTGGTGGCTCGCGTGCGTGGCACCGACTGGCTCTACGGTTACCTCAAGTCGTTCTACGAAGATCCGGCACGCCCATGGGGTGTGAACAACAAGGTCTTCCCGAACGTCGGCATGCCTAACGTACTGGTCGGCCTGCAAGGTCGTCAGGTCGTGGGTTGCAAGCAGGTGCAGATCGTCGAGGACGGCAAGAAGCAATATGATCCGTTGACCGGTACGCCTCTGACTCATGAAGCGTGCGATCAACTGACCATCGTGCCGAAATCCGGTGCTCTGAACGAAGAGCAGTTCGATGAGAAGGTCAAGAATCTGGTAACCTTCCTGGCTTACTCGGCTAACCCGGTTAAGCTGCAACATCAGCGCATCGGTACTTACGTTTTGCTGTACCTGGCGTTCTTCTTTGTGTTCGCCTACCTGCTCAAGCGTGAATACTGGAAAGACGTGCACTGATACGCTTCAAGCATTGCTGTTAATCGCGCGCGCCCAAGGGCGCCTCCGATAACGCAACGTCTGGTCAGCCAGAGGTTGCGGGAGGCGCCCTCTGGGCGCGCGCGTTTTTCCGGTTCCGATAATTTCAACAAGCGAGGAGGATCGCCATGGGCGTGACCAATCGGTTGGCCTGTTACTCCGACCCCGCCGACCACTATTCCCACCGAGTGCGCATTGTGCTTGCAGAGAAGGGTGTCAGCGCCGAGATCATTTATGTGGAAGCTGGTCGCCAGCCGCCTAAACTGATTGAGGTAAACCCTTACGGCAGTCTGCCGACGCTGGTCGATCGTGACCTGGCGTTGTGGGAGTCGACCGTGGTGATGGAATATCTGGATGAGCGTTACCCGCACCCGCCGTTGATGCCGGTTTACCCGGTGGCGCGTGCCAACAGCCGCCTGCTGATTCATCGTATTCAGCGCGACTGGTGTGGTCTGGTGGATCTGATTCTGGATCCCAAGTCCAAGGAGGCCGCGCGTGTCGTGGCGCGCAAGGAATTGCGTGAAAGCCTGACGGGCGTGTCGCCGCTGTTTGCCGACAAGCCGTTTTTCCTCAGTGAGGAACAAAGTCTGGTGGATTGCTGCCTATTGCCAATACTCTGGCGTTTGCCGATTCTGGGTATTGAACTGCCGCGGCCAGCCAAGCCGCTGCTTGATTATATGGAGCGCTCGTTTGCGCGTGAGGCTTTCCAGGCGAGTCTGTCTGGTGTCGAACGCGATATGCGCTAAGGCTTAAGGAGCCGCTATGAACTCCAGTCGACCTTATCTGGTCCGCGCGCTCTACGAGTGGATTGTTGATAACGATTGCACCCCACACATGCTGGTCAACTCTGAATACCCGGCGGTGCAGGTGCCGCAAGGTTTCGCCAGTGACGGGCAGATTGTCCTGAACATCTCGCCGAGTGCCGTGCGTCATCTGCACATGGACAACGACGTGGTGACCTTCGAAGGTCGCTTCGGTGGTGTCCCGCACAGCTTGTACGTGCCGATCAGCGCGATCCTGGGGATCTATGCCCGGGAGAACGGTCAGGGCATGGTGTTCGATCTCGAGTCGCCGATGGATGACGAAGAAGAGATCGAGTCGGATGACGACTTGCCGCCACCGGACAGCGAGCCGCCGCGCCCTAGCGGCCGGCCAAGTCTGAAAGTGGTGAAATAATAAAAAAGGCGATCCGGATGGATCGCCTTTTTTGTGTGCGCGTTTCGGCTGTCAGTCAATGTATTCGAACAGCTTCACGATTTTCTGTACGCCAGAAACGCCCTGTACCAGATTGGTCGCCTGAGTGGCTTCCTGTTTGGTCAGCAGGCCCAGCAGGTAGACAATACCGTTCTCGGTCACCACCTTGATGCGTGAGCCAGGAATGCTGGCATCCGTGAGCATCTGGGTCTTGATCTTGGAGGTCAGCCAGGTGTCGTTCTGGCGCGCCAGGAAACCGGACGGTGGTATGACTTGCAGTTCGTTATGAACGGTTTTTACCCGTTGCACGGCGGCTGCTGCCTGCTCAGCCTTGGCTTTCAAGTCTGCGCGAGGTGTCTGGCCGGCCAGTAGTACGACGCCGTTGAAGCTGGTGACGACGATGTGCGAGTCGTTGTCCAGTGCCGGGTCGGCCTTGGCCACGTTTACACCGACTTTGGTTTCGATCAACGAGTCGTCGATCTTGCTGCCGAAGGTGCGGGTGCCACGGTCGTCGTCGATCGGTGCTTCACGGCTGGCGTTTACCACCGAGGTGCAGCCGCTGATGCCGAGGCACAGGGTCAAGGCCAGAAGGCCAAGGCGATTAGGGGTCATTCTTCACTCCCGAACAGTTGGCTGTCGATCAGATCGCAAAGGCAATGGATCGCCAGCAAGTGGACTTCTTGAATACGTGCAGTGACATTGGCCGGTACGCGAATCTCGACGTCTTCGGGCAACAGCAGCGACGCCATGCCGCCGCCATCGCGTCCGGTCATAGCTACGACAATCATTTCGCGATCATGTGCGGCCTGGATCGCTTGAATAATGTTTGCCGAGTTACCGCTGGTCGAGATCGCCAGCAAGACATCGCCTGGCTGACCGAGTGCGCGGATCTGTTTGGAGAACACTTCGTTGTAGCTGTAATCGTTGGCGATCGAAGTGATCGTCGAGGTATCGGTGGTCAGGGCGATGGCCGGCAGGCTCGGACGCTCGCGCTCGAAGCGGTTGAGCAGCTCCGAAGAGAAGTGCTGGGCGTCACCGGCCGAGCCGCCGTTGCCGCACGAAAGCATTTTGCCTTCGTTGAGCAGGGCGTTGACCATGATCTGGCTGGCTTGCTCGATGTGCGGTGCAAGTACGTCCATCGCCTGTTGCTTGGTGTCGATACTGGCCTGGAAAAGCTGGCGAATTCGGGATTGCATGTCCATCTGTGTGACCTTAAGTAGCGCGGCTGTCCGGCACATGAATGTGCAGCCCGCAAAGCAAAGAGCAAAATTTGTCGGTGGGATTGTCCGGGTCGCAACGCAGACGATCAACTGTCGAAAGCATTCTGCAACCAGTTCAGCTGATCCGGATGGCTGTCGATGGCCACCACGTCGAAGCGGCAAGGGGAATTGGCCCAGCGCGACTCGCGCTGAAGAAAATACTGCGCAGCGAAAATCAGTTTCTGCTGCTTGCGCCCATCGATGCTAGCGAGCGCGCCACCCCATTGAGTGTTTTTTCTGTAGCGAACTTCAACGAATACTACTGTATCGCCATCAAGCATGACCAGATCAAGCTCGCCGCGTTTGCATAACCAGTTCTGCGCCAGCAGGCGCAGACCTTGTTGTTGCAGATGCTCGAGCGCCTGGCGCTCGGCATCCTTGCCGCTTTGCGAGCGTGACCTGTCAGGCATCAGCGTGGGGTGTCCGGCAGGCGCTGAACCTGGCCGCTGACAAACTGCGCCCAAGGCAACTGGCGCACAACGCGCTGGGTCTGGGTCATGCCGAGGCTGCCCGACTCACCATCGATGCGGCTGTCCGGCAGCGCTTTGAGTTGACCCAAGCGCGGTGCCAGACGATAGGCATCCACACCCATCGCGTACAGGCGACCGAGGCTGCCGGCGGCTTGCGGCCACTGCGCAACCACTTGCTGACGCAGTGGGTCGCTGGAGTCCAGCAGCCATGGGGTTTCGCAGAAGCGAATGCCGTTCATGTCGTTGTACTGATTGATGTCGCCGCTGGCGCTGTAAACGTGCGAGGTCGCGTAAACCGGAACGTCACCGGCGTACTGGAAGTTCAGGGTCGGTTTGATCTGCTGCGCCTGTTGCGGTGTGGCGGCGAGGAAGATGAATTCGATGTCCTGACGACGCGAAGGCTGCGCGGCTACGTTGGTGCCGGCGGCATTCTGCAGGCTCTTGGCGCGGGCTTCGCTTTGACGCAGCTGGAACATGTCGGCGATCTGCTGGGCCAGTTGTACTGGCTGATCAACACGTTCGGTGGCGACGATACTGCCACCATTCGCCTGCCAGTCCTGACTGAACGCACGCAGTACGCGGTCGCCCCATTCGCCTTTCGGCACCATGATCGCAGCGCGGTGCAGGCCATCGGCGCGAGCGCGGCGCGAGACTTCGCGAGCTTCGTCTTCAGCGGCCAGACCGAACTGGAACAGTTGCGCCGGACCTTGATCGCCTTCGCTGTAGTTCAGCGCGAGGGTGGTGATCGGCAGTTGCGGGCGGGTGCTCAGTTGTTTGACCAGTGGTTTTTCCAGCGGACCCACCACCAGTTGCACGCCGTCAGCCTGAGCCTTGCGGTAGAACTCGTCCATCGAGGTCAGTTTCGAGCTGTCATAGAACTCGATCGCAGGCGGCTTTTGCCCGGCCTGTTGAGCCTGGTAGTGCGCAGCCATGAAGCCTTCACGCAGTGCTTTGCCGACGGCGGCCAATTGACCGTCCTGCGGCAGCAGCAGGGCGATTTTGCTCAGGGGCTGGCTGGCCAGTTCCTTGAGTTTGGTCAATGGCAACGGCAGGTTGATCGCCGCCGGGTGCTTTGGATTCTGCGCGCGCCAGGTGTCGATCGCGGCTTGCTGCTGTTCCAGGGTGCCAGCGGATTTCACTGCCAGTGCCAGACCCATCCAGCCGCCGAGATCGTCGGTGCTGTTTGGTTGCAGTTGGTCGGTCGGCAGCGAGCCAATCAGGGTCCAGATGGCTTCGTGGTTCTTGCTCGCGGCTTCACCTTGCAGCATCGGCGCGATAAACACGCGCTCGCGGGCCGCGGCCAGTGTCTGGCCATCGGCTTCAAGGGCGCGGGCGTGGACGGTGCCGGTGCGCACTTGCTGCTCTTCAGGCATCTGACCCAAATGTTGCAGGCTTGGATGGCTCAGGGCCGTCAGCGCAGCTTTCGGCTGATTGCGGGTCATGGCCAGTTCAGCATTCAGCGTGCTCGCGAAAATCTGCTGGCCGGGCTTGAGTTGCTCCATCGGCACTTGTTGCAGGATTTGCGCGGACTGTCCGGCGTTGCCTTGGCGATAAGCCAGGTCTGCGGCGCTGAGGCGCAACAGGGCGGCTTTTTCCGGGGTTTTCGCCTGGGTAGCCTGTTCGAGCAATTGCTCGATGCTGGCATCCGGAGTCCGTGGAAGTTCGCCAAGGCTGGAGGAAGGGGAGCTGGCGCAAGCCGCCAACAGGGCAGCGAGGCAGAGGGCAGTGAACAGCCGCAGGCAAGCGATCATGTAAGTGTTCCTGATACTCGATCAAATTAGCGTCGAATTGTACCCAAGCACTGGCCGGGGCGCGATGTTACTGGCGTGAATCGGACGATTTAGCTGGAGTAAATGTTGCGGCGGCGCACAACTGCGCGCAAAACCAGGGTGGGTCGAGGCGCGTCGCCAGCCTCGTGTCGCGCTACAATGGCCGCTTTTACCGATCACGAGGTGTGCGCTTTGACTGCTCCAGGTTCCATGAATTCCGCTGCTGGCTCGCTTTATGTGGTGGCGACGCCCATCGGCAACCTGGACGACATCAGCGCCCGGGCCCTGAAGATTCTTCGTGAAGTGGCATTGATCGCTGCCGAAGACACTCGCCACTCGGCGCGCCTGATGCAGCACTTCGGGATTGGCACGCCGTTGGCCGCGTGTCACGAACACAATGAACGAGATGAAGGTAGCCGCTTTATTACCCGTCTGCTGGCGGGCGATAACGTCGCGCTGATTTCCGATGCGGGGACACCGCTGATTTCCGATCCGGGTTATCACCTGGTGCGTCAGGCCCGTGCGGCCGGAATCAATGTAGTCCCGGTGCCCGGCGCCTGTGCGCTTATCGCGGCGTTGTCGGCGGCCGGTCTGCCATCTGACCGTTTCATCTTCGAAGGTTTTCTGCCGGCCAAATCGGTCGGACGCAAGGCGCGACTGGAAGCGGTTAAAGAAGAGCCACGCACGCTGATTTTCTATGAAGCACCGCACCGCATTCTTGAATGCCTGCAGGATATGGAGGAAGTGTTCGGCGGTGAGCGTCAGGCATTGCTCGCCCGGGAAATCACCAAAACCTTTGAGACGCTAAAAGGTCTGCCGCTGGCTGAGCTACGCGCGTTCGTCGAGTCGGACAGCAATCAGCAGCGCGGTGAATGCGTAGTGTTGGTGGCAGGCTGGACGGCGCCGGAGTCCGAAGATGCCGTCAGCAGCGAGGCGATGCGCATCCTCGATCTGCTCCTCGAAGAAATGCCGCTCAAGCGTGCCGCCGCGTTGGCCGCGCAGATCACCGGCGAGCGCAAAAACGTGCTGTATCAGGTCGCGCTGGATAAACAGAAAGGCGTGTAAGCCGTCGCCCATAGCGGTCTTGAGGCTTTTAGCGCTTGTTCTTCAGGCGCTCTGCCGTTAACCTTCGCGGCGGAGAGTCGATCGGGCAGTCGCTGCCCTCTATGAAAATTAGGGGGGGGAGGAAAGTCCGGGCTCCATAGGGCGAAGTGCCAGGTAATGCCTGGGAGGCGTGAGCCTACGGAAAGTGCCACAGAAAATAACCGCCTAAGCGCTTCGGCGCCGGTAAGGGTGAAAAGGTGCGGTAAGAGCGCACCGCACGTCTGGCAACAGTTCGTGGCTAGGTAAACCCCACTTGGAGCAAGACCAAATAGGGTCCCAAGGCGTGGCCCGCGCTGGGACCGGGTAGGTTGCTAAAGATGTCCAGTGATGGCCATCGTAGACGAATGACTGTTCAAGACAGAACCCGGCTTACAGATCGACTCTCCACCTTTTTCTTTCCCTGCTTGAATCATTGGCAACAGGGCTGTGTAATATCAGCAGGCCTGGGCTGAAAGTCCGGCAGCGGCAAACGCAGTAATAGCCATTTCCCACCTTGCTTCAATCAACAGCAGAAGCGCTTTTGTAATACCGAAAAAATCTTACTCTTAACAAATTACTTTAACTTTCGAGCGCAGCTTTCAGTGCTGCATCAAGTTATTGGTCAAAAGTATCCGCCAGATTCTCGTTGCACCTCCTTTTATGCTCCTAAATCTCCGTTCTGTAAGGGTTTTCCTTTAATCCGCGCCTTGACGGTGTGGTGGGCGCATTCCTATAGTGTGCGCAAGTGGCGGAAAGTGGCATGAAGTGGGTTTTTTGAGCTCAAAACGATAAAAATTGGAGAAACGCAGACGTGTTTCGCGGAGCTAACGCTATCAGTCTCGATGCAAAGGGCCGTCTCGCCATGCCGAGCCGGTACCGTGACGAGCTCGATTCGCGTAGTTCTGGCCAATTGATCGTGACCATTGATGCCGTTGATCCGTGTTTGTGTGTCTATCCGCTCGACGAGTGGGAAATTATTGAAACCAAGTTGCGCGCGCTTCCTTCGCTTCGCGAAGAGAACCGTCGCCTGCAACGTTTGCTGATTGGTAATGCCGTCGACCTCGAACTCGATGGCAGTGGTCGTTTTCTGGTTCCACCGCGTCTGCGCGAATACGCCAAGCTCGATAAGCGCGCAATGCTGGTAGGCCAACTGAACAAGTTCCAATTGTGGGACGAGGATGCATGGAACGCGGTATCTGCCGCTGACCTTGCTGCTATTCAACAACCGGGCGCGATGCCTGATGAACTGCGTGATTTGATCCTGTGACTATTGATAGCGGCTTTAACCACATCACCGTACTGCTTGACGAAGCCGTCGAGGCTCTCGCCGTACGTCCTGATGGTTGCTATCTGGACGGCACGTTCGGGCGCGGCGGACACAGCCGGCTGATCCTCAGCCAGCTCGGCACGGACGGTCGGCTCATCGGATTCGACAAAGATCCACAAGCGATTGCCACCGGGCAAACGCTAGCGGCCGAAGACGGCCGCTTTGTCGTTGTGCAGCGCAGCTTTGCCGAGCTGGGTTCGGTGGTTGCCGAGCAAGGTCTGAGCGGCAAGGTCAGCGGCATTCTGCTCGACCTCGGCGTGTCTTCGCCGCAGCTCGACGACGCTGAGCGCGGCTTCAGTTTCCTCAACGACGGCCCGCTCGACATGCGCATGGACCCCTCCCGTGGCATCAGCGCTGCCGAATTCGTCAACACCGCGCCGGCTGAGGAAATCGCCCGGGTGTTCAAGGAATACGGCGAAGAGCGATTCTCCGGGCGTATGGCTCGCGCTGTCGCCGAGCGTCGCGATATCAAGCCGTTCGAGCGCACCGCCGATCTGGCTGAAGTGTTGAAAGTCGCCAACCCGGCGTGGGAAAAGGGCAAGAACCCGGCGACCCGTGCGTTCCAGGGTTTGCGCATTCACGTCAACAACGAACTGGGTGATCTGGAGGCCGGCCTCGAAGCCGCACTGGACGCTCTGGAAATCGGCGGCCGTCTGGTGGTGATCAGCTTCCACTCGCTGGAAGACCGCATCGTCAAACTGTTCATGCGCAAGCTGGTGAAAGGCGAAGCCGACAACCTGCCGCGCAACCTGCCGGTTCGCCACGTCGCATTCGAACCGAAAATCAAAGTCCATGGCAAAGCGCAGACGGCCTCCGACGCCGAACTCAAAGCCAACCCACGTTCCCGTAGCGCCGTCATGCGCGTCGCGGAGAAGCTGCGGTGAGCAAGCTTTTCGCCAAGCCACTGCCCGGCGGCAGCTTTTTGATGCTGCTGCTGTTCATCGGCGTGCTCGTCTCGGCCATTGCCGTGTCGTACAGCGCGCACTGGAACCGGCAGTTGCTCAACACCCTTTATAACGAACTCAGCGTGCGCGACAAGGCGCAGGCCGAGTGGGGGCGTTTGATTCTCGAACAAAGCACCTGGACCGCGCACAGCCGCATCGAAGTGCTGGCCACCGAACAACTGAAAATGCACATCCCCGGCGCGGCTGACGTGAAGATGGTGGCGCCATGATGAAACTCGAAGGCGCACTGTTCCCATGGCGCTTCCGCCTGATGGTGGCGCTGCTCGGCTTGATGGTTGCGGCGATCTGCTGGCGCATCATCGACCTGCAAGTGGTGGACCGTGACTTCCTCAAAGGTCAGGGCGACGCGCGCAGTCTGCGTCACATTCCGATTCCGGCTCACCGTGGTCTGATCACCGACCGTAACGGCGAGCCGTTGGCCGTGAGTACCCCGGTGACCACGCTGTGGGCCAACGCCAAGGAAATGCAGACGGCGAAAGAGAAGTGGCCGGCACTCGCCGCCGCGCTGGGTCAGGATCCGAAAGCCCTGACCGAACGCCTCGAAGCCCAGGCCAACAAAGAATTCATTTATCTGGTGCGCGGGCTGACCCCCGAGCAGGGCCAGGCTGTGCTCGACCTGAAAGTGCCGGGCGTCTACGGCATCGAAGAATTCCGCCGGTTCTACCCGGCCGGTGAAGTCACCGCACATATGGTCGGGTTTACCGACATCGATGACCACGGTCGTGAAGGTGTCGAACTGGCATATGACGAATGGCTCGCCGGGGTGCCGGGCAAACGACAGGTCATCAAGGATCGGCGCGGTCGGCTGATCAAGGATGTCCAGGTCACCAAAAACGCCAAGGCCGGCAAGCCCTTGGCGTTGTCCATTGACCTGCGCCTGCAATATCTGGCCAACCGCGAGCTGCGCAACGCGATCATCGAGAACGGCGCCAAGGCCGGCAGCCTGGTGATCATGGACGTCAAGACCGGCGAAATTCTGGCCATGGTCAACCAGCCGACCTACAACCCGAACAACCGCCGCAACCTGCAACCGGCAATGATGCGTAACCGCGCGATGATCGACGTGTTCGAACCGGGTTCGACCATGAAAGCCATCTCGATGGCTGCTGCAATCGAAACCGGCCGCTGGAAACCGAGCGACACCGTCGAGGTGTATCCGGGCTCCCTGCAGATCGGCAAGTACACCATCAAGGACGTCTCCAAGAGCGAAGGTCCGGTGCTCGACCTGACCGGTATCCTGATCAATTCCAGTAACGTCGGCATGAGTAAGGTCGCGTTCGATATCGGCGGCGAAACGATTTTCCGCCTCGCGCAGAAAGTCGGTCTTGGCCAGGACACCGGCCTTGGCTTCCCGGGCGAACGTGTCGGCAACCTGCCGAACTACCGCGATTGGCGCAAGGCTGAAACCGCAACGCTTTCTTACGGCTACGGTATTTCCGTGACCGCGATTCAACTCGTCCACGCGTTCTCGGCGCTGGCAAACAACGGTCGTCTCGCACCGCTGACCCTGATCAAAACCGACAAGCCACCGCAGACCACGCAAGTGCTGCCGGAAGCCGTGGCGAAAACCCTGCAAGGCATGCTCACTCAGGTGATCGAAGCGCCGCGCGGCGTGTTCCGTGCGCAGGTGCCGGCGTATCACGTGGCGGGCAAGTCGGGTACAGCGCGCAAGACTTCGGTGGGCACCAAGGGCTACGCGGAAAATTCTTATCGCTCGCTGTTCGCCGGTTTCGGGCCGATGAGCGATCCGCGTTACGCGATCGTTGTGGTGATCGATGAACCGTCCAAGGCCGGTTACTTCGGTGGTCTGGTTTCCGCGCCGGTGTTCAGCCGTGTGATGTCCGGCACCCTGCGCCTGATGAACGTAACGCCGGACAACTTGCCGACGACACAACAGGCCAACGCCACCCCGGTCGTTCCGCTGAAAGCCAATGGAGGGCGCGGCTGATGTCATTAAGTCTGAACAAGATATTCCCCCACGCCGGCCACGATCTGTTGATCCGTGAACTGGCGCTGGACAGCCGCAACGTACGCGCGGGTGACCTGTTCCTCGCAGTACCCGGCGGTAAATTCGACGGCCGTGCGCACATTGCCGATGCTCTGGCGCGCGGCGCTGCCGCTGTGGCGTATGAAGTGGAAGGCGCCACCGTGCTGCCGATCACCGACGTGCCGCTGATTCCGGTCAAAGGTCTGGCAGCGCAGCTGTCGGACATCGCCGGGCGTTTTTACGGTGAGCCAAGCCATCACCTGAATCTGATTGGCGTGACCGGCACCAACGGCAAGACCAGCGTGACCCAATTGGTCGCGCAGGCGCTGGATTTGCTCGGCCAGCATTGCGGCATCGTCGGCACCTTGGGGTCAGGTTTCTATGGCGCACTGCAAAGCGGTCTGCATACCACGCCGAATCCGATTGCCGTGCAGGCGACGTTGGGCGACCTGAAAAAAGCCGGCGCCAAAGCCGTAGCCATGGAAGTGTCGTCGCACGGTCTGGATCAGGGCCGCGTCACGGCGCTGGCGTTCGACGTCGCGGTGATGACCAACCTGTCCCGCGATCATCTGGATTATCACGGCAGCATGCAGGCGTACGCCGAGGCCAAGGCCAAGCTGTTCGCCTGGAATGATCTGAAATGCCGCGTGGTCAACCTCGACGACGATTTCGGCCGGCAACTGGCCGCCGAAAAGCGTGAGTCGCGCTTGATTACCTACAGCCTGCTCGACAGCAGCGCGTACCTGTTTTGCCGTGAAGCGCAGTTCGACGATCACGGTGTGCGCGCCACGCTGGTCACGCCGCAGGGCGAGCATCATCTGCGCAGCACACTGCTCGGCCGCTTCAATCTGAGCAACGTACTGGCAGCCGTCGGTGCCTTGCTCGGTCTGGATTACGCGCTCGACGAAATTCTCAAAGTGCTGCCGAAACTCGAAGGCCCGGCCGGTCGCATGCAGCGTCTTGGAGGTGGCACGCAGCCGTTGGTGGTGGTCGATTATGCGCACACCCCGGACGCGCTGGAAAAAGTCCTGACCGCGCTGCGCCCGCACGTCAAAGGTCAACTGATGTGCCTGTTCGGCTGCGGCGGTGATCGTGATCGTGGCAAACGTCCGTTGATGGCCGAAGTGGTCGAGCGTCTGGCCGATCAAGTGCTGGTCACCGACGACAATCCGCGTACCGAAGATCCAGCTGTGATTTTCGACGACATCCGCGCCGGTTTCACGGCTGTGGATAAAGTCACCTTCGTTGCTGGCCGTGGTCAGGCGATCGCGCAACTGATTGCCGGCGCGTCCGCCGATGACGTGATTGTTCTGGCCGGTAAAGGTCACGAGGACTATCAGGAAATCAACGGCGAGCGCCATGCCTTCTCCGATCTGGTCGAGGCCGATCACGCCCTGACAGCTTGGGAGGTGGCCCATGCTTAAGGCCCTCAAACTCAGCGAACTGACCAACGCGCTCGATGCGCGTTTGATCGCTGCCGATGCCAGCTTCAACGGCGTCAGCATCGACAGCCGTGCGATCCAGCCTGGGCAACTGTTTATTGCGTTGACCGGCCCGCGTTTCGATGGTCATGACTATCTGAACGATGTCGCTGGCAAAGGCGCCGTTGCCGCCCTGGTCGAGCGTGAAGTCGCCGACAGCACGCTGCCGCAACTGCTGGTCAAAGACACCCGTCAGGCCCTCGGCCAATTGGGTGCCTTGAACCGTGCCGCATTCACTCAGCCAGTCGCAGCGATCACTGGTTCCAGTGGCAAGACCACGGTCAAGGAAATGCTCGCGAGCATCCTGCGCACGCGCGGCCCGGTGCTGGCGACCCGTGGCAACTTGAATAATGACCTCGGCGCACCGCTGACCCTGCTCGAACTGGCCCCGGAACACACTTCGGCGGTGATCGAACTGGGCGCCTCGCGTCTGGGTGAAATCGCTTACACAGTCGGGCTGACCAAGCCGCACGTGGCGATCCTCAACAATGCCGGCACCGCTCACGTCGGTGAGTTTGGTGGGCCGGAAAAAATCGTCGAAGCCAAAGGCGAAATCATCGACGGACTCGCGGCTGACGGCATCGCCGTGCTCAATCTCGATGACAAGGCCTTCGGTATCTGGAAGACCCGTGCGGGCGCTCGCAAGGTGCTGACTTTCGCCCTGAGCAACACTCAGGCGGATTTCTACGCCAGCGACCTGACCACTGATGCCCGTGGTTGCCCGGCCTTCAATCTGCACACACCTGAAGGTGTCGAGCGCGTTCAACTGAACCTGCTCGGCACGCACAACGTCGCCAATTCCATGGCCGCCGCCGCTGCCGCTCACGCCTTGGGCGTGTCGCTGTTCGGCATTGCCACCGGGCTTGGCGCTGTGCAACCGGTCAAGGGTCGCACCGTCGCGCAACTGGCGAAGAACGGCATGCGCGTGATCGATGACACTTACAACGCAAACCCCACCTCGATGTGCGCGGCCGTTGATATACTCGCCGGCTTTTCCGGCCGCACCGTCCTGGTGCTCGGAGATATCGGCGAGTTGGGCGATTGGGCGGAGCAGGGGCACCGCGACGTGGGCGAGTACGCCCGGGGCAAGGTTTCCGCGCTTTATGCCGTTGGGCCAAACATGGTTCACGCCGTAAACGCTTTCGGTGAACAGGCACATCACTTCGGCAGCCAAGCCGAACTGATTCAGGCCCTCGACGCCGAGCAGGACACAAACACCACCATTTTGATCAAGGGTTCGCGCAGTGCAGCGATGGAAAACATCGTTGCGGCTCTGTGCGGGTCCAGTCTGGAGAAACATTAATGCTGCTGCTGCTAGCGGAGTATCTGCAACAGTTCTACAAAGGCTTCGCGGTCTTTCAGTACCTGACCCTGCGCGGGATCCTCGGTGTGCTGACCGCGCTGGTTTTGTCGCTGTGCTATGGCCCGTGGATGATCCGTACTTTGCAGAACCGTCAGATCGGTCAGTCCGTTCGTAACGATGGTCCGCAATCGCACCTGTCCAAATCCGGTACGCCGACCATGGGTGGCGCACTGATTCTGTCTTCGATCGGCGTCAGCACTCTGCTTTGGGCTGACCTGAGCAACCGCTACGTCTGGACTGTTTTGTTGGTGACCCTGTTGTTCGGCGCCATCGGCTGGGTCGACGATTACCGCAAAGTCATCGAGAAGAACTCCCGTGGTTTACCGAGTCGCTGGAAGTATTTCTGGCAATCGGTGTTCGGCCTCGGCGCGGCGATCTTCCTTTATATGACCGCATCCACCCCGGTGGAAACCACGCTGATTTTGCCGATGCTCAAGGACTACAGCATTCCGCTGGGCCTGGGCTTCATCGTGCTGACTTACTTTGTGATCGTCGGTTCGAGCAACGCAGTCAACCTGACTGACGGCCTCGACGGTCTGGCGATCATGCCCACAGTGATGGTCGGCGGTGGCCTCGGCATCTTCTGCTACCTGTCGGGTAACGTGAAATTCGCTGAATACCTGTTGATTCCTTACGTGCCGGGCGCGGGCGAGTTGATTGTGTTCTGCGGTGCACTGATCGGCGCGGGTCTGGGCTTCCTCTGGTTCAACACCTATCCGGCGCAAGTGTTCATGGGCGACGTCGGTGCACTGGCACTCGGCGCGGCACTGGGTACCATCGCGGTGATCGTCCGTCAGGAAATCGTCCTGTTCATCATGGGCGGCGTGTTCGTGATGGAAACCCTGTCAGTCGTCATTCAGGTTGCGTCCTTTAAGCTGACCGGTCGCCGTGTGTTCCGCATGGCACCGATACACCACCATTTTGAACTCAAGGGCTGGCCCGAGCCGCGCGTGATCGTCCGTTTCTGGATCATCACCGTGATTCTCGTGTTGGTTGGCCTTGCCACCCTGAAGCTGAGGTAGAACGAGTGTCTCTGATCGCTTCTGACCACTTCCGCATCGTTGTCGGCCTCGGCAAGAGCGGCATGTCCCTGGTTCGCTTCCTGGCGAACCGGGGCATGTCGTTTGCCGTGGCCGACACGCGGGAAAATCCACCGGAACTGGCCACGCTCAAGCGTGACTATCCGCACGTGGAAGTGCGTTGTGGCGAGCTGGACGTCGAATTCCTCTGCCGTGCCGACGAGCTCTACGTGAGCCCCGGCCTGGCGTTGGCGACCCCGGCCCTGCAAGCCGCCGCGGCCCGTGGCGTGAAATTGTCCGGCGACATCGAGCTGTTCGCGCGTAACGCGCGGGCGCCGATCGTGGCCATCAGCGGTTCCAACGCGAAAAGCACCGTCACCACCCTGGTCGGCGAGATGGCGGCTGCGGCCGGCAAACGCGTCGCCGTCGGCGGCAACCTCGGCACCCCGGCGCTGGATCTGCTCAGCGACGAAGTCGAGCTGTACGTGATGGAGCTGTCGAGCTTCCAGCTGGAAACCACCGACCAGCTCAACGCTGAAGTGGCCACCGTGCTCAATATCAGCGAAGACCACATGGATCGCTACAGCGGTCTGCCGGCGTACCACCTGGCCAAGCACCGGATTTTCCGTGGCGCGAAGCAGTTCGTGGTCAACCGTCAGGATGCGCTGACCCGTCCGTTGATGGGCGAGGGACAGCCGTGCTGGACCTTCGGTCTGAGCAAACCTGATTTCAAGGCATTCGGTATTCGTGAAGAAGATGGCGAGAAGTATCTCGCCTTCGAGTTCCAGAACCTGATGCCGGTGCGTGAGCTGAAGATTCGCGGCGCGCACAACCAGTCCAACGCCCTCGCGGCCCTGGCGCTGGGGCATGCGGTCGGCCTGCCGTTCGACGCCATGCTCTCGGCGTTGCGCACCTTCGCTGGCCTCGAACATCGCTGCCAGTGGGTGCGTGATCTCGACGGCGTGGCCTACTACAACGATTCGAAAGCGACCAACGTTGGCGCTGCACTGGCGGCCATCGAAGGCCTGGGTGCGGACATCGACGGCAAGGTCATTCTGATCGCCGGTGGCGATGGCAAGGGTGCCGAATTCAACGATCTGCGTGATCCGGTCGCGGCCAACTGCCGCGCCGTGATCCTGATGGGCCGCGACTCCGACAAGATCGGCGCAGCCATCGGCGATGCCGTGCCGTTGATTAGCGCGACCTCGCTGGTTGACGCTGTTGCGCAATGCCGCGCCGCCGCCCAACCGGGTGACGTCGTGCTGCTGTCGCCGGCCTGCGCCAGTTTCGACATGTTCAAGAATTATGAAGACCGTGGTCACCAGTTCGTCCGCGCTGTGGAGGAACTGGCATGAGTCTGTTCAATATCATCAAGCCGTACCCGTCGCCGATCATCACCGGGCGTGGCATCGATCTCGATTTCCCGATGCTCGCCGGTTGCCTGGCGCTGCTCGGTCTCGGTTTGATCATGATCGCCTCGGCTTCCACGGAAGTCGCGGCGGCGCAGTCGGGCAGTCCGCTGTACTACATGATTCGCCACCTTATTTATGTGGTGCTCGGATTGGGCGCGTGCATCGTCACCATGATGATTCCGATCGCCACCTGGCAACGTCTCGGCTGGCTGATGCTGATCGGTGCGTTCGGCTTGCTGGTGATGGTGATCATCCCCGGCATCGGTCGCGAAGTGAACGGCTCGATGCGCTGGATCGGTTTCAGCTTCTTCAACGTGCAGCCGTCGGAAATCGCCAAGGTCTTCGTGGTGATCTACCTCGCCGGTTATCTGGTGCGCCGTCAGAAGGAAGTGCGCGAGAGCTGGATGGGCTTCTTCAAGCCGTTCATCGTGCTGCTGCCGATGGCCGGCCTGCTGCTGATGGAGCCGGACTTCGGTGCCACCGTCGTGATGATGGGCGCTGCGGCGGCGATGCTGTTCCTCGGCGGGGTCGGACTGTTCCGCTTCTCGCTGATGGTGGTGTTGGCGGTCGGGGCCGTGGTCTTGCTGATCCAGATGCAGCCGTATCGTATGGCGCGTCTGACCAATTTCGCCGACCCGTGGGCTGACCAGTTCGGCGCCGGCTATCAGTTGTCGCAAGCGTTGATTGCGTTCGGTCGCGGTGAATGGCTCGGCGTCGGTCTGGGCAACAGCGTGCAGAAGCAGTTCTACCTGCCGGAAGCGCACACCGACTTCGTGTTTTCGGTATTGGCCGAAGAACTCGGCGCTGTGGGTTCGCTGTGCACCGTGGCGCTGTTCGTGTTCGTGTGTATTCGCGGCATGTACATCGGCTTGTGGGCGGAGAAAGCCAAGCAGTTCTTCGCCGCGTATGTGGCTTACGGTCTGTCGTTCCTGTGGATTGGTCAGTTCCTGATCAACATCGGCGTGAACGTCGGCTTGTTGCCAACCAAAGGTCTGACCTTGCCGTTCCTCAGTTATGGCGGTAGTTCGTTGGTGATCTGCTGTGCCTGTCTCGGCTTGCTGCTGAGGATCGAGTGGGAGAGTCGAACCCACCTGGGCAGTGAAGAGATGGAATTCCATGAAAGCGACTTCGCTGAGGAGCCGAATCATGGGCGCTAACGTATTGATCATGGCCGGCGGAACCGGCGGCCATGTGTTCCCGGCGCTGGCTTGTGCCCGCGAGTTTCAGGCGCGCGGCTACACCGTGCACTGGCTCGGCACGCCACGCGGAATCGAAAACGAACTGGTGCCAGCGGCAGGTCTTGAACTGCACCGCATCAACGCCACCGGCCTGCGCGGCAAGGGCAAGCTGTCGCTGCTCAAGGCGCCGTTCATGCTGTTGAAATCGGTGTGGCAGGCGCGGGCGATCATTCGTCGCTTGAAGCCAGTGTGTGTGGTCGGCTTCGGTGGTTATGTGACTGGCCCTGGTGGTCTTGCCGCGAAACTGGCTGGCGTGCCGGTGATCGTTCACGAGCAGAACGCCGTGGCCGGCACCGCCAATCGGTTGCTGGTGCCGTTCGCCGCTCGGGTATGTGAAGCGTTCCCCGACACCTTTACTCTGTCGGACACCCGCCGCACCACCGGAAACCCGGTGCGCAGCGAGCTGTTCCTCGACACATCGCGACCTGCTCTGGCGGGTCGCAAAGCGCGTTTACTGATCCTTGGCGGAAGCCTTGGCGCAGAGCCGTTGAACAAGTTGCTGCCTGAAGCCCTGGCCCAAGTCGCTGCCGATTTGCGCCCGGAAGTGTTTCATCAGGCCGGCAAAAACCACGATGAAGTGACTGCAGAGCGCTACCGCGCCGCCGGCGTCGACGCGCAGGTGCAGCCGTTCATCAAAGACATGGCCCAGGCCTATGGCTGGGCTGACCTGGTGGTGTGCCGCGCAGGCGCGTTGACCATCAGTGAGCTGGCTGCCGCCGGTCTGCCCTCGATGCTGGTGCCTTTGCCCCACGCGATCGACGATCACCAGACCCGCAACGCCGATTATTTGGCCCGTGAAGGCGCTGCCTTCCTGATGCCGCAAAGAACGACTGGTGCCGCGGACCTTGCCGCGCGCCTGACAGAGGTCTTGATGCAACCGCAACGACTCGAAGATATGGCCCAAGCGGCCCGCCGTCTGGCGAAACCCGATGCCACCCGTAGCGTGGTCGATACCTGTCTGGAGGTGGCTCATGGTTGAGAATCAGAAAGCCATGCCGCAACCGGAAATGCGCCGCATCCGTCGCATCCACTTCGTCGGCATCGGCGGCGTGGGCATGTGCGGCATCGCCGAAGTGTTGTTGAACCTGGGCTACCAAGTGTCCGGTTCCGACCTGAAAGCTTCGCCGGTGACCGAGCGTCTGGAATCGTTCGGCGCGCAGATTTTCATCGGCCACCGTGCCGAGAACGCCGCTGCCGCCGACGTGCTGGTGGTGTCGAGCGCGGTAAATACCTCGAACCCGGAAGTGGCGAACGCGCTTGAGCGCCGTATTCCGGTGGTGCCGCGTGCCGAGATGCTTGCCGAACTGATGCGCTACCGCCACGGCATCGCCGTCGCCGGTACGCACGGCAAAACCACCACCACCAGCCTGATCGCTTCGGTGTTCGCCGCTGGTGGTCTGGACCCGACGTTCGTCATCGGTGGTCGTCTGAATGCAGCGGGCACCAATGCCCAACTCGGCACCAGCCGTTACCTGATCGCCGAAGCCGATGAAAGCGATGCAAGTTTCCTGCATCTGCAACCGCTGGTGGCCGTGGTCACCAACATCGACGCCGACCACATGGCGACCTACGACGGTGACTTCAACAAACTGAAGAAAACCTTCGTCGAGTTCCTGCACAACCTGCCGTTCTACGGTTTGGCAGTGATGTGCCTGGACGATCCGGTGGTTCGCGAAATCCTGCCGCTGGTGAAACGTCCGACCGTAACTTACGGCTTCAGCGAAGACGCTGACGTCCGCGCGATCAATATTCGCCAGCAAGGCATGCAGACCTTCTTCACTGTGCTGCGCCCGGACCGCGAGCCGCTGGACGTGTCCGTGAACATGCCGGGCAACCACAACGTGCTCAACTCGCTGGCGACCATCTGCATCGCCACCGATGAAGGCGTCAGCGATGAAGCCATCGTTCAGGGCCTCTCCGGCTTCCAGGGTGTCGGTCGACGCTTCCAGGTCTACGGCGAACTGCCGGTGGACGGCGGCAACGTGATGCTGGTCGACGACTACGGTCACCACCCGACCGAAGTCGCCGCGGTGATCAAAGCCGTGCGCGGTGGCTGGCCGGAGCGCCGTCTGGTGATGGTGTATCAACCGCACCGTTACAGCCGCACCCGCGACCTGTACGACGACTTCGTCAATGTACTGGCTGACGCCAACGTGCTGCTGCTGATGGAAGTCTATCCGGCCGGCGAAGAGCCGATCCCGGGCGCCGACAGCCGCAAGTTGTGCAACAGCATCCGCCAGCGCGGTCAGCTCGACCCGATCTACATCGAGCGTGGCGTCGATCTGGCACCGCTGGTCAAGCCGCTGCTGCGTGCCGGCGACATCCTGCTGTGCCAGGGCGCCGGTGATATCGGCGGTCTCGCGCCGAAGCTGTTGAAAAGTGAATTGTTCGCTGGCGCCGTGGCGGCGTCGGTCGAGGGGAAGTTGAAATGACTGCTGCCTACGCCAACCTGTTCTCCACGATCGCGCCGAAAGACTTCGGCCGCGTCGCCGTGCTCTTCGGCGGGCTGAGTGCCGAGCGTGAGGTTTCGCTGAAATCCGGTAACGCCGTACTCGACGCGCTGCAAAGTGCTGGCGTGGACGCGTTCGGCATCGACGTTGGCGACGACATTCTGCAACGTCTGCTCAGCGAGAAGATCGACCGCGCCTTCATCATTCTTCACGGCCGTGGCGGTGAAGACGGCTCCATGCAGGGCCTGCTCGAAGTGGCGGGCATTCCGTACACCGGCAGCGGCATTCTGGCCTCCGCACTGGCCATGGACAAACTGCGCACCAAGCAGGTCTGGCACAGCCTCGGGATTCCGACGCCGCGTCACGCCGTGCTGTGCAGCGAAGCCGATTGTATTTCGGCAGCGACGGAACTGGGCTTCCCTTTGATCGTCAAACCGGCGCATGAAGGTTCAAGTATCGGGATGGCCAAAGTGAGTTCTGCGTCCGAGTTGATCGACGCATGGAAAGCGGCCAGTACCTACGATTCGCAAGTCTTGGTTGAGCAATGGATTCAAGGTCCGGAGTTCACCATCGCCACCCTGCGTGACCAGGTGTTGCCTCCTATCGCCCTGGGTACACCGCACACGTTCTACGACTACGACGCCAAGTACATCGCCAACGATACCCAGTACCGCATTCCGTGCGGGCTGGATGCCGCCAAGGAACAAGAACTCATGGATCTCACGGCCAAGGCCTGTGAGGCGCTGGGTATTGCCGGTTGGGGCAGGGCGGACGTAATGCAGGACGCCGATGGGCAGTTCTGGTTCCTGGAAGTGAACACCGCACCGGGCATGACCGATCACAGTCTGGTACCGATGGCCGCGCGAGCGGCCGGTCTGGATTTCCAGCAACTGGTCCTGGCCATTCTGGCCGCCAGTGTTGAAGACGCTCGAGGTTAAGACGATGCAAGGCGCTCAGCTCAGACATCAGCCTCCCGCACCCGGCCGCAAGCCGGTGCCGCGGGGTGCCAGCCGAATGGTGGCGAAAGAGCCGATGTCCGCGCGCCTGCCGAAAGCCAATTTCAGCTTTCTGAAAAGTCTGTTCTGGCCGGTGCTGCTGGTCGCTCTGGGCTTTGGTACTTACGAAGGTGCAACACGTTTGCTGCCGTACGCCGACCGGCCGATCACCAAGATCGCCGTGCAGGGCGACCTGAGTTACATCAGCCAGCAAGCGGTGCAGCAGCGAATCGCTCCGTTCGTGGCGTCGAGCTTCTTCACCATCGACCTGGCCGGTATGCGCACCGAGCTTGAGCAGATGCCGTGGATCGCCCATGCCGAAGTCCGTCGCGTGTGGCCGGACCAGGTGGTGATCCGCCTCGAAGAGCAACTGCCCGTGGCGCGTTGGGGCGACGAGTCGTTGCTGAACAACCAGGGCCAGGCGTTTACGCCAAAGGAACTGGCGAACTACGAACACTTGCCACAGCTGTTCGGCCCACAACGGGCCCAGCAACAAGTCATGCAGCAGTATCAGGTGCTGAGCCAGATGCTGCGGCCGTTGGGCTTCTCGATTGCGCGCCTGGAATTGCGTGAACGCGGGAGTTGGTTCCTGACCACCGGTGCCGGCAGTTCCGGCCCCGGCATCGAGCTGCTGCTGGGACGCGGCAGCCTGGTGGAAAAGATGCGCCGTTTTATCGCCATCTATGACAAGACGCTTAAAGACCAGATTACGAACATTGCGCGCATCGATCTGCGCTACGCCAACGGCCTCGCTGTTGGCTGGCGGGAACCAGTAGCGCCGACGACAGCCCAACCCGCTGTCGCAAAGAATTAAGAAGAGGCAGGACCCATGGCAAACGTGCAAAGCGGCAAAATGATCGTCGGTCTCGATATCGGCACCTCCAAGGTGGTGGCGCTGGTCGGCGAGGTCTCCGACGACGGCTCGCTGGAAATCGTCGGGATCGGTACCCATCCGTCCCGTGGCCTGAAGAAGGGCGTGGTGGTCAACATCGAGTCCACCGTGCAATCGATCCAGCGCGCGATCGAAGAAGCCCAACTGATGGCGGGCTGCCGCATTCACTCGGCGTTCGTCGGCGTGGCGGGCAATCACATCCGCAGCCTGAACTCCCACGGCATCGTCGCGATCCGCGATCGTGAAGTCAGCTCGGCCGACCTTGAGCGCGTGCTCGACGCCGCTCAGGCCGTGGCGATCCCGGCTGACCAGCGCGTGCTGCACACCCTGCCGCAGGATTACGTGATCGATAACCAGGAAGGCGTTCGTGAGCCTCTGGGCATGTCCGGCGTACGTCTGGAAGCCAAGGTTCACGTGGTCACCTGCGCCGTCAACGCTGCACAGAACATTGAAAAATGCGTGCGTCGCTGCGGTCTGGAAATCGACGACATCATTCTCGAGCAACTGGCTTCGGCCTACTCGGTACTCACCGACGACGAGAAAGAACTGGGCGTGTGCCTGGTCGACATCGGCGGCGGCACCACCGACATCGCGATCTTCACTGAAGGCGCGATCCGCCACACCGCGGTGATCCCGATTGCCGGTGATCAGGTGACCAACGACATCGCCATGGCGTTGCGCACCCCGACCCAGTACGCCGAAGAGATCAAGATCCGTTACGCCTGCGCCCTGGCGAAACTGGCCGGTGCCGGTGAAACCATCAAGGTGCCGAGCGTCGGCGACCGTCCACCGCGCGAACTGTCGCGTCAGGCCCTGGCCGAAGTGGTCGAGCCGCGTTACGACGAACTGTTCACCCTGATCCAGGCCGAGCTGCGTCGCAGCGGCTACGAAGACCTGATCCCGGCCGGCATCGTTCTGACCGGCGGTACGTCGAAAATGGAAGGCGCCACTGAACTGGCCGAAGAAATCTTCCACATGCCGGTCCGCCTCGGCGTGCCGCACGGTGTGAAAGGCCTGGATGACGTGGTGCGTAACCCGATTTATTCCACTGGCGTTGGCTTGTTGATGTACGGCCTGCAAAAGCAGTCCGACGGGGTTTCTTTCTCCGGCATCGGCAGCCGCGACAGCTACAGCAACGAAGAGCCACAGGCGCCGTTGCTGGACCGATTGAAGAAGTGGGTTCAAGGCAACTTCTAAAGCTTTACCGCAACACCGCAACAAAAATGCAGTAGGCGAAAAAACTAGAGAATGTAAGGAGAGGGAAAATGTTCGAACTCGTAGACAACATCCCCGCAAGCCCGGTAATCAAAGTTATCGGTGTTGGCGGTGGCGGCGGCAACGCTGTCAACCACATGGTCAAGAGCAACATCGAAGGCGTTGAGTTCATCTGCGCCAACACTGATGCTCAAGCGCTGAAAAACATCGGCGCGCGCACCATTCTGCAACTGGGCACCGGCGTGACCAAAGGTCTGGGCGCTGGCGCCAACCCTGAAGTAGGTCGTCAGGCCGCTCTCGAAGACCGTGAGCGCATTGCCGAAGTCCTGCAGGGCACCAACATGGTGTTCATCACCACTGGCATGGGCGGCGGTACCGGTACCGGTGCTGCGCCGATCATCGCCGAAGTGGCCAAGGAAATGGGTATTCTGACCGTTGCTGTCGTAACGCGTCCGTTCCCGTTCGAAGGCCGCAAGCGCATGCAGATCGCCGATGAAGGCATCCGCATGCTCTCGGAAAGCGTCGACTCGTTGATCACTATTCCCAACGAGAAGCTGCTGACCATCCTCGGTAAAGACGCGAGCCTGCTGTCGGCTTTCGCCAAGGCAGACGATGTACTGGCCGGTGCCGTTCGCGGTATTTCCGACATCATCAAGCGTCCGGGCATGATCAACGTCGACTTCGCCGACGTACGTACCGTGATGAGCGAAATGGGCATGGCGATGATGGGCACTGGCTGCGCCAGCGGTCCGAACCGTGCACGTGAAGCCACTGAAGCGGCGATCCGCAACCCGTTGCTGGAAGACGTGAACCTGCAAGGCGCACGCGGCATTCTGGTGAACATCACCGCCGGTCCTGACCTGTCCCTGGGTGAGTACTCCGACGTGGGTAGCATCATCGAAGCCTTCGCTTCCGAACACGCGATGGTCAAGGTCGGTACCGTTATCGATCCGGACATGCGCGATGAGCTGCACGTAACTGTGGTTGCCACTGGTCTGGGCGCGAAAATCGAGAAGCCTGTCAAGGTCATCGACAACACCGTTCACACCTCCATGGCTTCCGCCCAGGTGCAACAACCGGCTGCGGCCCGTCAGGAAGCGCCAGCGGTCAACTACCGTGATCTGGACCGTCCGACCGTCATGCGCAA
Organism: Pseudomonas viridiflava; assembly: GCF_900580865.1. Taxonomy (GTDB): domain Bacteria; phylum Pseudomonadota; class Gammaproteobacteria; order Pseudomonadales; family Pseudomonadaceae; genus Aquipseudomonas. Next base: position 104,987 of record NZ_UTBZ01000134.1, on the reverse strand, counting down.
CCAGGCTCAGGCCGGTGCTGCGGCTGCCGCGAAGATGAATCCGCAAGATGATCTGGACTACCTGGACATCCCGGCTTTCCTGCGTCGTCAGGCCGATTGATGGAATGTATCAGGGCTATGAAGGTGATTGGTGTTCAGCAAAGGCATGGTCTGCTATCATCGCCAGCCTTTGTTGATACCAGTTCGCAATTTGCGCTGAAGCGGCCCAAGCCATGATTAAACAACGCACACTGAAAAATATTATCCGTGCCACAGGTGTAGGCCTGCACTCCGGTGAGAAGGTCTATCTGACCCTCAAGCCTGCGCCTGTCGACACTGGCATTGTGTTTTGTCGCGCTGACCTCGACCCTGTGGTGCAGATTCCTGCCCGCGCGGAAAACGTCGGTGAAACCACTATGTCGACGACGCTGATTAACGGCGACGTGAAAGTGGACACGGTAGAGCACTTGCTCTCGGCCATGGCTGGCCTGGGCATCGATAACGCCTACGTCGAGCTCTCCGCGTCCGAAGTCCCGATCATGGATGGCAGCGCTGGACCCTTCGTATTCCTGATTCAATCGGCAGGCCTGGAAGAACAGGACGCCGCCAAGAAATTCATCCGCATCCTGCGTGAAGTGACAGTGGAAGACGGCGACAAGCGCGCCACTTTCGTCCCTTTCGAAGGGTTCAAGGTGAGCTTCGAGATCGATTTCGATCACCCGGTATTCCGGGACCGCACCCAAAGTGCAAGCGTGGATTTTTCCAGCACTTCGTTCGTAAAAGAAGTCAGCCGCGCCCGTACCTTTGGTTTCATGAGTGATATCGAGTACCTGCGCAAGCACAACCTCGCACTCGGCGGCAGCGTTGAAAACGCAATCGTGGTTGATGCCGATGGCGTACTGAACGAAGACGGCCTTCGCTATGAAGACGAATTCGTCAAGCACAAGATCCTTGATGCGATTGGCGACCTGTACCTGCTGGGTAACAGCCTGATTGGTGAGTTCAAGGGCTTCAAGTCCGGCCACGCACTGAACAACCAGCTGCTGCGCAAGTTGATTGAGCAGACAGATGCTTGGGAAGTGGTGACGTTCGAAGACGCCAGCACCGCACCAATCTCTTACATGCGCCCTGTTGCGGCAGTGTAAGTAAAAAACCTCTCTAGTTTTTTGAAGGCCATCCTCGGATGGCCTTTTTTTATGCCTGCAGTTTTTGTGTTGCCTGGGCCGCCCCATCGCGAGCAGGCTCACTCCTACAGGGGAACGCATTTCAAATGTGGGAGCGAGCTTGCTCGCGAAGGCGCCGGTGCAATCGCCGCAGACCTGTCAGGCAGCCACCACCACCCGATTGCGCCCACCTTCCTTGGCCTGATACAACGCCTTGTCCGCCGCAAACAACAACTGCTCCAGCGTCATTTCACTGGCCGCCGTCCACGTCGCGATGCCAATGCTCACGGTCATTGGCCGCTCGGCCCCGTCGCCCAACGGCAACTGCTGCACCGCCTGACGAATATGCTCTGCAATCATCTGTGCACCATGGCCATCGGTCTCGGCCAAAATCACCGAAAACTCCTCGCCACCGTAACGCGCGACCAGATCCGCCGGTCGCCGCACATTGTCAGTGATGACCTTGGCCAGCGACTTCAACGCCTGATCCCCGGCCTGATGCCCATGCCGATCATTGAATGCCTTGAAGTGATCGGCATCGATCATCATCACCGACAACGGTTTGCCTGAGCGTTGGGCGCGGAACCACTCGTGACGCAGCGCTTGGTCGAGCATCCGCCGATTGGCCACACCCGTCAGTGCGTCGGTGGCGGCCAGTTGTGCCAGCTCCCGCTCGGCCCGTTGGCGTAGACGCAACTCGCGGGCCAGTAGCCAGGTCAGCCACAGCAAGCCCACGCACAGCACACCCGTGGCGCCACTGATCAATATTGCGGTGCGCCGCCACGTGCCGAACACCTCATCGCTGGACAGCGCGACCATCACCGTCAGCGGCAAATTGCCGACCCGCGAATAGGTATAAAGACGCTGCTGCTGGTCCATGCTCGAGGTGCTGGTGAAACTGCCATTACCACTCTTGTCGCGCAGTATCCGTATCACGTTGGGTCGGTTGCCGAAGCTTTTGCCGATGGAGTCGCTTTGCAAATAGGGCTTCTGCGCCAGCAGAACACCGTCGTTATCGATGATGTTCAGCGTGCTGTCTTTGCCGATGTCGAGGCTGTTGAACAACTGATCGAAGTAATCGAGTTTCATCGACGCCACGGCCACGCCGGCAAACTCACCGGTCTCCGAGGAAATTCTACGGCTGAAACTGATGCGCCATTGATTGGCTTCATCGCAGTCGCAACGGGTCTTGAACGGGCGGCTGATAAACATGCCGACATCGCGGTTGAACGCGTGGGCGAGGAAGTAATCACGGTCGGCAAAGTTGCCCGGTTTCGGCTCGACCCGCGAGGAATCGGCGATCACATCGCCATGCTTGTCGAGCAACAGGATGTCGCCCTTGAAGCGTGCCGTGGTTGAGCGGTCGAACAGCGCCAGATGACGGATCTGCGGCGAGACATCCTGCAGGTCATCGCGTTGCGCGGCGGCGATCAGGCCTTGCAGGGTCAAGTCGTACAACTCGACGGTGCGCAGCACATCGGCGTCGATCAGTTGCGCGATGGTGGTGGCGCTGCGGGTGGCCGATTCCTGAGCGTTGGCGTGCTCGCGGATCAGCAGGAACGTAACAATGCACAGAATCGCGATCACGGTCAGCAAACTGCCGCAGATCAGCAGCAGCTCGGGGCGTCCGGTCTTGCCCGCAACGGGTGGGGTACGGCTCGCGATCATGATTGGGCTGTCGGTTGGGGGGAAGTCTTATAAGCTTAGTTGCACAAACACCACAGCCGAAGCCAGAAACCATTCCTAATGTGGGAGCGAGCCTGCTCCGTGCGGCGTTCCGACGAAGGCGGTCTACCATTCAACGTAGATGTCGAATGGTAGACCGCCTTCGCGAGCAGGCTCGCTCCCACAGGGTGCTTCACTGAATTCAAGACGGTGTTATGGCGCCGATCTTAGAAGACGTTGATCGGGTAGTCGATGATTACGCGGTACTCATCTGTATCCGAATCAATCACGCCGTAACCGTTGCCACCGCGGTTGGTCGCCCATTGCAAGTGCACCGCCAGATCCTTGGCCTGACCGCTTTGCACCACGTACTGCAAGTCGAGATCGCGTTCCCAATGCTTGGCGTTGCGGCCCTCGGCGCTGTACCAGTTGGAATAGCCTTTGCTGTCGGGGTCAACTTTGGTCAGGTCGACAGTGCCGCGCGAGTAGGACACAGACGAGGTCAGTCCCGGTACGCCGACACCGGCGAAGTCGTAGGCGTATTTGAGCTTCCACGAGCGCTCGTTCGGGCCGTTGAAGTCGGAATACTGCTGGGAATTGTCGAGGTAAACGCTGTCGCCCTGGCTGATGTAGTCGAACGGCGTGTTGCCGTTGACCCGCTGATACGCGGCAGTAACGCTGTGATTACCGACGCCAACGGTGAAATGCAGGCTGTAGGTATTGTTGTCGATGTTGCCCAGCAGCGCATCGCCGGTGTCCTGCGTGTGATAGAAGTGCAGGCCCGGGTTGAGGCTGACCAGATCGTTCAACTGCCAGGTGTAGTCGAGGTCGTAGTAGTACTGGTTCCAGATGTCCTTCAGCTCGGAGGCGTAGAGGCTGCTGGTCAGACCTTCGACACCGCTCCAGGCCACGCCAGCCCAGTTCAGGTGCTGGCTCTCATCGCCGTCGGCAAGGGTGCCGTAGGAAGTGCCGATGCGCGTGTGACCGCTCTGGTTGTACGGCTTGGTAAAACTGGCCTGGCCACCTTCGATCAACCAGCCATCGAAGCTGTGGTTGGTCAGGCTCACACCACGGAAAGTCTGCGGCAGCATGCGCGTTTCACCGCCGGCAATTACCGGATTGGTGAGGAACAGATCACCGGCCTTCAATTCGGTATCGAACGCACGCATTTTCAGCGTGCCACCTGCCGTGGAAAAAGCCCCCGGTGCTTTGCCGCCGTTCTCTCTGACCGGCAGGATGCTCGACCCGTCCGTGCCGCCACCGCCATCCAGCTTCAACCCGAGCATGGCGTGGGCATCAATGCCGAAACCGACCGTGCCTTCGGTATAACCCGACTTGAACACCCCAAGAAATCCCTGGCCCCACTCGATGTTGTCGTCCGCTCTCTGCAAGCGGTTGCGATTCATGTAGTAGTTGCGGGCGTTGAGGTTGAGGCTCGAACCTTCGACAAAGCCTTCTTTGGCAGGCTCGTCAGCGTGAGCGGCAGGGGCAATCGTTGCGGCAATTGCAATGAACAGCGGGGTGAAACGGACTGGGTAACGCACGTGCAATGGAGCTCCTTGGGTCAACTGGCGCCTCTATATTTTGAGGCGCTCGATGTTTCTTGTTGTTACAGACGAACCAAACGGCTTTCAGACCACAACGAAAAAAGGCCGCTGAAAGGCAGCGGCCTGGAATGACGACGGTTGAACGGGAAGAGCCAAACAACCGCGTCGAGGGAAACGTTGGCGCGGTGCGCGACTCAGCTGTCTGTCTCGCTTGCTTGAGTTTGGGAAGTGGCAGCCTGCGGGGCTTGCGAGGCGTCCTGAGCCTTGGCCATCACTTCGGCCTGATGCTGATCGAAGGCCTGAGCGCGAGCGACGTTTTGCGCCACGAACGACTGCGATTCTTCAGCCATCGCCATCGGCGACAGGATCAATGAGGACAAAACGAAAGCGCTGGCAATACCCATACTGTTGGACATCTTGAAAACCTTCTCGCTTGGCGAGTGCTGTTTGGTGCGGGCAAAGATAAGGTTGCCGGGCGTTGGGAAACAGCGTGATTTTCATAAATGACTGTTGCGCAGGAGGTAAAAGTCGAAGATCGCGGTGTAGTCAAGAGCAACCCCCTCACCCCAGCCCTCTCCCCCAGGGGGGCGAGGGGGAAAGGGAGCCGATCGGGGGCTTTTCAAAGCCTGAGTTCGACTCGAGCTTTCAGGTCGGCGTACTTCGAGAGATCAACACGGTCAGTCCCCTCTCCCTCCGGGAGAGGGTTAGGGTGAGGGGCTTTTCAGACCGGCAAATAAATCCCGAAGGTATTCATCCCCCGATCACTGCGCACAAACACATCCCCGCCATGCATCAGCGCAATCGCCTTGACGATCGCCAGCCCCAACCCATGGTTATTGCCACTGTTGCTACGCGACGCATCAACCCGATAAAAGCGCTCGAACAACCGTGGTAAATGCTCACTGGCAATCGGCGAGCCGGGGTTGGCCACACCAATACTCACCTGATGCGCTTCAACCTCAATCCGCACCTCGATCACCTGACCCGCCCCGGTGTGCTGCACTGCGTTGCTGAGCAAGTTGATCAACGCCCGACGCAAATGCGCGACCTCGATCTGCACCTGCGCATCGCCGCTGACCTGCACCTGAACCTGCGCGTCCTCGAGAATGAAATCCAGATACTCCAGCGTCGTCGCCACCTCATCCGCCAGCGACGTCGAGGTCAGTTTGGTCGCCTTGTTACCCTGATCGGCACTGGCCAGAAACAACATGTCGTTAATGATCGAGCGCAGCCGTTCCAGCTCTTCCAGATTGGATTGCAACACTTCGAAGTAGTGTTCGGCAGAACGCCCACGGGTCAGCGCCACCTGCGTCTGGCCAATCAGATTGGTCAGCGGCGAACGCAGTTCATGGGCAACGTCGGCGTTGAACGATTCCAGCCGCGAGTAGGCCTGCTCGACCCGTTCCAGCGTCGAGTTGAACGAGTCGACAAACTGCTCCAGCTCCGGTGGCAGCGGCGACAAACGCAAGCGCCCGGCGCGTAGTGGTGGCGCCAAGCGCTGAGCCTCGTGGGACAGTTTGATCAGTGGCTTGAGGCCAATCCGCGCGACCCAATACCCCAGCGCCGACGCCATCAGCACACCGACAATCGCCAGCCCGATCAATGCGATCAGCAGGTTGTGCTGAGTCTCATGAAACGTCTCGGTATCGATGCCGATCATGAACCGTAGCGGCGGACGCTGATCCTTGGCTGGCAACTCGGTCAGCAACACTTTCAGCGGATAAGGATGGTCGGCCAACTGTAAGTCATGCATGCCCAACGGGCCTTGGGCGAAGGCGCGAATCGCTGCATCCGGCTGACCGTATTCATAACCCGGATCACCACTCACCACCCAGAAACGAATGCGTTTGTCCTCTTCGCCGAGCAGTTTCAACTTGGCGTTGATCTTCAGCCAATGCTCCGGCGTGCCGAAGCGATTGAGCGCCGACTCAAGCACGCTGTAACGCGCATCCAGCTCGGCTTCAGGCAGTAATCCCAAGCCTTTGTCGACCTGCTGATACAGCGCGCCGCCGATCAACAGAAACACCACTAACGCCACCAGCGTGAACATCCCGCTCAAGCGCAGCGCGATCGAGTTACTGGACACCACGGCTCTCCAGCACATAACCCATGCCGCGAATGGTGTGCAGCAGTTTCTCGTCGAACGGCCCGTCGAGCTTGGCGCGCAGGCGTTTGATCGCGACTTCGACGACGTTGGCGTCACTGTCGAAATTGATGTCCCAGACCATCTCGGCAATCGCGGTTTTCGAAAGGATTTCACCTTGGCGGCGGGCGAGAACGCTCAACAGTGAGAACTCTTTTGCGGTCAGATCCAGGCGCGTGCCGGCGCGGGTGGCCTTGCGGCTGATCAGATCTATCCACAGGTCGGCGATGCTCACTTGCACCGGTTCATGGCCGCCGCTGCGCCGGGTCAGCGCTTGCAGACGTGCGACCAGTTCAAGGAAGGAAAACGGTTTGCCGAGGTAATCGTCGGCGCCGTCGCGCAGGCCTTTGATGCGGTCTTCGACGCGCTCGCGGGCGGTGAGCATGATCACCGGGGTCTGCTTGCGTGCACGCAATGCGCGCAGTACGCCGAAGCCGTCGAGGCCCGGCAACATGACGTCGAGGACGATCACCGCGTAGTCGCTTTCCAGCGCCAGATGCAGACCCTCGACGCCGTCGCGGGCCAGATCCACGGTGTAACCCTGTTCCGTCAGACCGCGGTGCAAGTAGTCCGCGGTTTTTTCCTCGTCTTCGATAATCAGAACGCGCATGACCCTGCCTCAGTCTGTGGTCGCCAATGCCGGTGCGGGCGCTGGTTTGGGCCGGTGGAACAGCCGCTCAAGCCACAAGTATATGACTGGAGTGGTAAACAACGTCAGCATCTGGCTGACCAGCAAACCGCCGACCACCGCGATCCCCAACGGTTGGCGCAGTTCGGCGCCGGTGCCGTAACCGAGCATCAGCGGCAGCGCGCCAAGCAGGGCGGCGAGGGTGGTCATGATGATCGGCCGGAACCGCGTGATGCATGCTTCGAAAATCGCATCCTGCGGCGACAGGCCTCGGTGGCGCTGCGCTTCGAGCGCGAAGTCGATCATCAGGATGCCGTTCTTCTTGACGATTCCGATCAGCAACACCAGCCCGATCAAGGCCATGATCGAAAAGTCCTGACCGCAGATCCACAGCATGATCACCGCGCCCAAACCTGCCGCCGGCAGCGTCGAAATAATTGTCAGCGGGTGCACGAAGCTTTCATAAAGCACGCCGAGAATGATGTACACCGCCACCAGAGCCGCGAGAATTAGCCACGGCTGGCTGGCCAGTGAACTCTGGAACGCCTGCGCTGCGCCTTGGAAATTGCCGCTGATCGCCGTCGGCATGCCGATCTCGGCCTTGGCCTGATTGAGCAGAATCACCGCATCACCCAACGCCACGCCGGGCGCGAGGTTGAACGACAGGTTGGCAGCGGGGAACATGCCGTCATGCGCAATCGACAACGGGCCAATGGTCGGCGCATCGAATTTTGCCAGCGCTGACAGCGGCACCATCTCGCCACTCAGCGGTGAGCGCAGGTAGAAATAGTTGAGGCTTTCGGCCTTGCCGCGTTGTTTGGTGTCCAGCTCCAGAATCACGTTGTACTGGTTGACCTGGGTCTGGAATTCATTGATCTGGCGTTGGCCGAAGGCGTCGTACAGCGCCTCATCGACATCGCTGGCGGTCAGGCCGAAACGTGCGGCGGCGCTGCGATCGATGCTGATGTGGGTGATGCTGCCGCCCAGTTGCAAATCGTTGGAAATGTCGCGGAATGCAGGGTTGCTGCGCAGTTTTTCCGTGAGGCGTTGCGTCCAGGTGGCGAGTGTTGCGCCGTCGTTGCTTTTGAGTACGTATTGATACTGCGCACGGCTTGGGCCGGAGCTGAGGTTGATGTCCTGGCCGGCGCGCAGGTAGAGGACGATGCCGGGGACTTTCATCAGTTGCGGACGGATACGGTCGATGAACTGGCTGGCGCTGACGTCGCGGTCGCCGCGTTTTTTCAGGGCGATCCAGAAGCGGCCGTTGGCGATGGTCTGGTTACTGCCGGACACGCCGACCGAGTGGGAAAACGCCTGCACGGCCGGATCGGCGGCGACGATTTCGGCCATCGCCAGGTGTTTTTTCACCATGTCGCCGTAGGAAATATCCGCAGCGGCTTCGGTGGTGCCGAGGACGAAACCGGTGTCCTGTACCGGGAAGAAACCTTTCGGGATAAAGATGTAACCGCCGATGGCCAGCGCCAACGACAGGCCGAACACGCCGATCATCAATTTCTGATGGGCGAGGGCGCGGCGCAGACCTTTCTCGTACCAGCCGAGCAGACGTTCGCTGAAGCCCGGTTTGGCGTGGGCGTGGTGCACCGGTTTGCGCATGAACAGAGCGGCCAGCGTCGGCGCCAGGGTCAGCGACACCACCACGGAAATCATGATCGTTGAGGTCGCAGTCAGGGCGAATTCCTTGAACAGTCGCCCGACCACGCCGCCCATGAACAGCAGCGGAATAAACGCTGCCACCAGCGAGAAACTGATCGAGACCACGGTGAAGCCGATCTCGCCGGCGCCCTTGATCGCCGCTTCGCGCATATCGTCGCCGGCCTCCAGATGCCGGTGGATGTTTTCCACCACGACAATCGCATCGTCGACGACGAAACCAACCGCGACGACGATCGCCACCAGCGTCAGGTTGTTCAGGCTGAAACCGAGGATGTACATCAAGGCGAAACTGGCGATCAACGACACACCGAGTACCGCCGAAACAATCAGGGTCGCCGACAACTGACGCAGGAACAGCGCCATCACCGCGACCACCAGCAGGATCGCGATCAACAGGGTGATTTCGACTTCGTGCAGCGAGGCGCGAATGGTCTGGGTGCGGTCGATCAGGGTTTTCACTTGCACCGAGGCCGGCAGCATCGCTTCGAGGCCGGGCAGGGCGGCTTGAATGCGGTCGACGGTTTCAACGATGTTGGCGCCCGGCTGGCGGGAGATCACCAGGTTCACACCGGGTTGATCACCGGCCCAGGCTTGCACGTATGCATCTTCCGAACCGTTGACGACTTTGGCGACATCACGCAGGTGAACCGGGGCGCCGTCCTTGTAGGAAACGATGAGTTGGCTGTAGTCCTCGGGGTGGAACAACTGGTCGTTGGTCGACAGAGTCGAGATGCTCGATTCGCCGTACAGCGCACCTTTGGCAAGGTTGAGGCTGGTCTGCTGAATCGCCAGTCGGATGTCGGCGAGGGTCAGGCCGATCGCCGCCAGTTTGTCCGCGGAGGCTTGTACGCGAATTGCCGGACGTTGCTGACCGGTGATGTTGATTTGGCCTACGCCGTCGATCTGACTGATCTGACGCGAGAGCAGGGTTTCCACCAGATCGCTGAGTTCAGTGCCGGGCATTTGCGTCGAGCTGACGCTAAGGATCAGTACCGGACTGTCGGCCGGGTTGACCTTCTTCCAGGTGGGCAGCGTCGGCATGTCTTTGGGCAGTTTGCCGGCGGCGGTGTTGATCGCGGCTTGGACTTCTTGCGCGGCGGTGTCGATGCTTTTATCGAGGGTGAATTGCAGAGTCAAGAGGCTGGAGCCGAGCGCACTGCTGGAAGTCATCTGGGTCATGCCGGGGATCGCGCTGAATTGCACTTCCAGCGGCGTGGCCACGGACGAGGCCATGGTATCGGGGCTGGCGCCGGGCAACTGCGCGGACACCTGAATCGTCGGAAATTCCGCTTCCGGCAGTGGGGCGATTGGCAAGCGCGGGAAGGCAATCAAACCGACCAGCACCAAAGCGATGGTCAGCAGGATCGTCGCGACCGGGTGATCGATGCACCACGTGGAGACGCCTTTGTGCGCCTTCATGGTTTCGGCTCCGCTTGCACCACCTGCGCCGGCTCGCTCATGACTTGCACGGTCGAACCGGGTTTAAGCCGCGACTGGCCATCGGTGACCAGCACGTCACCGGCCTTCACGCCTTTGATGATGTCCTGGCCGCTGCCTTGATAAACCATCTGCACTTGCACGGCTTCGACCTTGTCGCCGTTGACCCGGTAAACGAAGTGTTGATCGAGGCCACGTTGTACGACGGTGGGCGGGACCACCAGCGCATCTTTGTCGAGGGCTGTCTGAATTTTTACCGTGACCAGCAGGCCAGGCCAGAGCTTCTGGCTGGCGTTGGCGAATTCGGCTTTGGCGCGGATGGTGCCGGTGTTGGCGTTGATCTGGTTGTCGATCAGGGTCAGGTGCCCTTCGCCGAGCAGGTTGCCGGTTTCGCCATCGGTGTCGGCGCCGATGTAGGCCTTGACCGGTGCGCGTTGCGGATCCTTGATCAAGCCTTGCAGTGTCGGCAGCATTTGCTGGGGCAGGGAGAACTCGACGGCGATCGGGTCGATCTGGGTGACGGTGAACAGGCCGGCGGTGTCGGTCATGCGCAGGAAGTTGCCTTCGTCGACTGTGCGAATACCGACGCGGCCAGTGACTGGGGAGCGGATCTGCGTGTAGGAAAGTTGTACCTGCGCGGCGTCGATCGAGGCTTGGTTGCCTTGGGCGGTGGCTTTCAGTTGGTTGACCAGGGCTTGTTGCTGGTCGTAGGTCTGTTTCGAGATGCCGTCGTCGACGGTGAGCAGTTTGTAGCGCTTGAGGTTGACCAGGGCGACTTGCAGTTGCGCCTGGCTTTCGCCCAGTTGGGCGCGGGCCTGGTCGAGGCTGGCGCGGATGGAGCGGTCGTCGATGGTGGCCAGCAGGTCGCCTGCTTTGACGAGTTGGCCTTCTTTGACGAGGATTTTGGTGAGGATGCCGTCGATCTGGGGGCGCACGACCACGCTGTGTAATGAGAGGACGGAGCCGATGCCGCTGGTGTAGCGGGGGACGTCTTTTGCGCTGACCGCTATGACTCGCACGGGGATTGCTGTGGGGGTGGCGAGTTTGGTGGGGGCGGGTTTCAGGGCGTACCACAGACCTGCGCCTGCGAGGACGATCAATAGGGTGGCGAGCAGGGCTTTGTTCTTTTGGATTCGCATGCGGGGTGGGCGCCGGAGGTTTGGAGTTTGGGCAGGTTGGGTAGTTATAAACTTGTTTGGGGGTCAGGAGGGTGACGGCTAGCTGTCAGCGCTGTCAGTTTTCTTTGGGTGTATATCCTTTGCTGCGGGGGTGGCTGATTACGGTTCCGCCCTTACGGCGGGTCACTTTTTACAAACGCCTAAAAAGTAACCAAAAACGCTTGCTCCTGCGTGCGGCCCGCTCGCTAAGGCTCGGGGTTCCTTCGCTGCGGGATCGATCCGGGCGCAGCGCCTACGGTTTGCTTCGCTGCACCTCCTCTCGCTGTGTTTGGCTGCGCCAAACGGTCGCTGCGCTCCCACGCCCGGATCAATCCCTCCACTCAGCCTTCCGACGTCGCCCGTGGATCAAGATCAAGGGCAGGCGAGCTGACACTCGGCCTATTGAGTGGTGAAGAGCATGGGGTGTTCGGCGCTTGATTTGCGTTCAACGCGGTATCGCACGTCGGCGTACCTCTCCCAAACACCTCGGTCAGTCCCCTCTCCCTCTGGGAGAGGGTTAGGGTGAGGGGCTTTTGATCTGTTTCAGAATCTGAGTTCGACTCGGTATTTCACGTCGGCATACCTCGCCCAAACACTTCGGTCAGTCCCCTCTCCCTACGGGCGGTCCGACGTTTCGGGAGGGCCAGGGTGAGGGGCTTTTGATTTGTTTCAGAATCTGAATTCGGCTCGGGTACCTCTCCCAAACACCACGGTCAGTTCCCTCTCCCTATGGGCGGTCCGACGTTTCGGGAGGGCTAGGGTGAGGGTTGGCTTTTGGCTGTTTAAATTTGTGTCAAATAACCAGAACCTTCCCACAAGGTTTTCAGGTTGTCCGTCGGACGTGCGCTCTCTAGTCTTTGGTTGTCGCCGAAAACTCGGCGATCGGGTGTGAGAGCCCGTAGGAACTGTTAATCCAACACCAGTACCACCATAATTGCCGCCGGCTATTTGCTGCCCTGCAATTTTTATGGCGGCTGTGTGCGGGCGAACTTCGGTTCGGCCGGGCTTGTTCCTACCGGTTTCTCACTCCGCACATAGCTGCCACCACTCCGCCGCGTGAGAAACGGCATGTGTTGGCTTTGATTAGGAACATTCCATGACTAAGCCCGTACCAGATCCACCCATCGATCCCACCACCCCACTCGAAGACGCCATCCGCGCCGACGACCAGATCAAAACCCGCGAAGCCATCAAGCGCGCCCTCGATTTCTACCTCTGTCCCGAACCGGTCAAACCGCGTCAGCCCAGTACGATGTTCCTCATTCACCCGGACATCGACACCGAAAGCCTGCTCGCCCACGCCTGCGAATCGCTGGCTTCAGCCAATGTCATGGCCGGTGATCTGGCTGATCAGCTCAGTCGTCCGCAGCGCAGTACGGCGCTGGCGATCCAGCAGATCGTCATGCTCGCCGAACTTGCGGTAAACCGGGCGCTGGATCGGGTTGATCCGCAAACGTAATCCGTCTGAACACCGCGTCATCGTTCTTCGCGAGCAGACTCGCTCCTACAAGGGGATCGCAATCCAAATGTAGGTGTGAGCCTGTTTGCGATGGCGATTGTTCTGTGGCCGCAGTCTCTGGAAATATTCGCAAGGTTGATAAGTCCCAAAAAGGGACCTATCGTTCCCTTTTTGGGACTCTTTGGCCTTCACAGTGGAAACTATCTCTCTAAGCGAAGCGCTGTTTACCACCACTCAACAAAAAGTGTTGGGTCTGCTGTTCGGTAAGCCTGACCAGACTTTCTATGCCAATGAGATCGCGCGCTGGGCGTGTGTTGGCAAAGGCAGTCTCATGCGTGAACTCGACCGTCTGCAGCGAGCCGGTGTGTTGCGCATGACGAGGGTGGGCAATCAGAACCATTACCAGGCCAATCCCACCTGTCCCATCTATGCCGAACTGCTGGGCATCGCTCGCAAGACGTTTGCCATCGCCGAGCCTCTGCGTCAGGCATTGCAGCCGTTTACCGAGCAGATCACCTGGGCGTTTGTCTATGGCTCCATCGCCAAAGACACAGCAAACACACTCAGTGACATTGATCTCATGCTGATCGGCGAAGGCCTGCACTACAGTGAAGTCATGGAACGGCTCATGCCCATGGAGGAGCAATTGGGTCGTCCCATCAATCCGACGCTTTACACCCCGCAAGACTGGGCGGCGAAACTGGCTGCGCAAAACAGCTTTGTCGTGCGGGTGGTGCAGCAGGAAAAAATCGATCTGTTAGGGGCAAACCCTTTGGAGTCCAAGGATGGGCAGCAACGAGAGTCTGGAGAATCTTCTACGTAGCGGTGGGCTGAAAGCGGAGCCGCCGGATCGCAAGGAGTGTGAGGGCTTGATGCGCTCGGCCGTGGATCGGCTCAAGGATGCGCAAACTTCAACGTTGTCTTTTTCCAGCCGTTTCGACTTGGCTTATAACGCAGCGCACGCGTTGGCGCTGACGGCGCTCCGATTGAGTGGCTATCGATCGGATAAACGCTATCTGGTCTTTCAGTGTCTGGTGCATCCGGCGCATATCAGCAAGGTTCAGGTGCGATTGTTCGCGTTGTGTCATGAGCGGCGCAATCTCGCGGAATACGAAGGGTATATGAATGAGGATGACGCGCTTCTGGCGCAGTTGTTGGAAAGCGCCTCGCAATTGTTGAGTAACGTCCAGCAACGAATGAACTGACATTCGGCACGGCTTGCGATCCTGACTAATCTCTTAAAGATCTGCCTCTATGAGCGGATACAGCTTGTATGGCTCTTGAAATGAAGCTGAAAACCGCTCTGCCATCTGTGCTCCTCTTGCTTCCACTCACTACGTTTGCAGAGCCTGCCAGTCAATCTGGCGAGATCCGCTTTACCGGGCAAATCGTTGATTCGGGCTGTCAGGTCGGACCGGTCGGGGCGTTGGCGTCTCGTGAGTCTCGCCAGATCGAAATCAAGCCCGGTGTGAAAGTCGATGTCGACACCGATCGCAACGCTTGCAGTCATCAGTCGCTGCCGATTTCCATGCGCTACGAAGCACTCAAGACCTCGACCGACAAAGGCATCGTCACCATCAGTTACCTGTAAACCGTTCGGCGTGCGCTGCAAAATCTTCAGGTGCCGAGCCATGGCGCACAGGTATACTGCGCGCCTTCGCGGCTCACTGTTCGGGCCCGACTTTTTGCTTTCCGGAGCTTTTATGACTTCCCCGACCCTGCCGCCGGTTGACGACGCCGTGAGCGATGTCCCGGCTGAACTGGCCGACACCAGCGAAACCAAAGCCGATATCCCGGCGTTCAAATTTCCGTTCAAGCCGGGCGAGCTGGCTTCTGCCAAAGGCTCGAACCAGCCGTGGTACAAGAACGGCGCCAAAAATGGCCACACCAAGACCCCGGGCATGGCGCCGCCGGGCACCCGTCGTTCGATGGGCAAGCGCTGAGTTTTATTCCCGCCTGCGGCCATCGCTGTGATTTTCGGTCACAGTGATGGCTAAGTGCTCAGTTCCTGAGCCAGATCAACGTTTAACCATTTGGTGCGCTTAGAGTCAGCAGCCCTGCCGACTCTTTCCCATAAAACGAGCGCGCTACCCCATGAAGATCAATCTCCCGGTAACCGGTCGCAACGTCGATGTGGCGCTGGACGCGAACATTCTCTCGACCACCGATCTGACCAGCGCGATCACCTACGCCAACGACGACTTCATCAAGATCAGCGGTTACAGCCGCGACGAATTGCTTGGAACCCCGCATAACCTGCTGCGTCATCCGGACATGCCGGCGCAGGCGTTTGCGCACATGTGGCAGACGCTCAAGCGCGGGCGGTCGTGGATGGGGCTGGTGAAGAATCGTTGCAAGAACGGTGACCATTATTGGGTCAGTGCTTACGTCACGCCGGTGACGCAGAACGGCGTGGCGGTGGAGTATCAGTCGGTGCGCACGCGGCCGGATGCTCGGTTGGTCGCAGCGGCAGAGCGGGCCTATGCGCAATTGCGTGGTGAACGAAGAGCACAATGGCAGGTGCCAAACATCGATGTGCGGGCGAAGATCACGGCGTTCACCACTGCGTTGCTTGGCGTTGCGTTGGCTGGCGAAGCCTGGGTGCGGCCGGAGTCTGCGTGGCTGCACGGCGTGGCATTTGTCGTCGGCAGTGGTCTCTGTGCCGTGGCCGTGCGCTGGATCCTGCGACCGCTGGAACAACTGACCGAGCGTGCGCGCAAGGTCGCGGACAATCCCTTGAGCCAGGCTATCTACACCGGACGGCGCGACGAGTTCGGGCAGATCGGGTTTGCCTTGCAGATGCTTGAGGCGCAGGTCGGCGCGGTCGTCGGGCGCATCGGCGATGCCTCGCAACAATTGGCCGGGCATGCCGCGCAACTGGTCGATCATCTGCACAGCAGTCACACCAGTTCACTCGCGCAGCAGGCAGAAACCGATCAGGTCGCGGCGGCGATTCATCAAATGGCGGCCAGCGTCGCGCAGGTGGCCAGTCATGCCCAGCAGGCTTCGGTAGCGGCGGACATGGCCGGGACGGAAACCCGTGAAGGGCATTTGCTGGTCGGCGAAAGTCGCAGTGCGGTGTTGCGTCTGGCCGAGGAGTTGAGCCGGGCGACTGAGGTGATCCATCAGCTTGAGGGCCACAGCAGCGAGATTTCCGGCGTGCTCGAGGTGATCCGCAGCATCGCCGAGCAAACCAATCTGCTGGCGCTCAACGCCGCGATCGAGGCGGCGCGGGCCGGCAATGCCGGGCGCGGTTTTGCCGTGGTCGCGGATGAGGTGCGCGGGCTGGCGCAACGCACGCAGCAATCGACCAACGAGATTCAGCGCATGATCAGCACCCTGCAAAACGGTGCACGCGATGCGGTGATGGTGATGCAGCAAAGCAGCGAGCATGTGGATAACAGCGTCGAGCAGGCGCAACGCGCGGCGCGGGCGCTGAGCGGGATCAGTGAGCGGGTCGAGCAGATCACCGAGATGAGTCTGCAGATTGCAGCAGCGGTGGAGCAGCAGAGTGCGGTGAGCGAGGACATCAATCGCAACATCGTCAGCATTCGCACAGCGTGCGAGGTGACGGTGGATGAGGGGCGGCAGAGTCAGCGCAATTCCGAGGATGTGGCGGGGCTGGCGGGGGATTTGCGGTTGTTGGCGCGGGAGTTCTGGGGGCGGCGGCAGGTTCGGGATTGAGGTTGTTCTGGCTGACGTCTTCGCGAGCAAGCTCGCTCCCACAGGGATCTTCGGTTGGGTCACAGCACTATTGTGGTAGCTAATTCCACAGGGGCTTCTCTGTTCCACAGATAGGCTTTGGTGGAATACGGATCCCCTGTGGGAGCGAGCTTGCTCGCGAAAGGGCCATCAGCCGCGATGTAGTATCTGGATCAAGCCGCCCGCAGCGAGATAAACGCATACGTCTGCGCAGGCTCAGTCACCACCTGCGCCCCGGCCGCCAGTACTTGCCTGGCAACATCATCTCCGGACAAGTGAAACACCCACTCACTCGGCACTGTCGTTAACGGTTGTGCAGTTACCTGATCAATCACCGAGGCAAACGCCTCCATATTCGGCAAATACGCAGTAAACCCGTCCCCCTTCAGCGCCGTGGTGCGAATCCCGAGCATCGCGCAAATCGCGTCCTTGATGCCGATGTCATCCCGATCGGCCTGGCGCGAGCGTTGAATCAACTCCACCAGTTCCTGATCCACCAACTCACCGCCGGCAATCAACACCGGCCCCTGTTCCCAGGACTCCGGCGGGCAATCCTTGGCGGCCGGGTTGAGCGGGATATGCGGGTTGATTTCCGCCGGATAAATGCGACATACCAGCGGCCGCCGCTCGTAGATCCGGCACAGCTTGTCTTCGTCAAGATTCCGACAGGGGCCGACGTTGTACGCGGCAAAGGTGATCGCCACATGGGCGTCCGTTGCGCCGCTGCGAACGACCACCGAACGTCGTTCGGCATGTTCCCGCTGCTGCGCCGGCAAACCCAGGCCATTACCAAGAAAGGCCTCGACCAGCACGATCACCTGACCGCCATCCGCCGCCCACATGCGGGCTTCGGCCAGGGTCAGCGGGACATGGTGATCGGTGCAGCATTTGCCGCAGCCTACGCAGGAAAACGTCGTATTCATTGAGCGATCTGTCTTCAATCAGGGCGTGAAACGGTGGCGGAAAACCACCGCACAGGCGCGGATCGAAGCAAGTTATGCGCCACTCATTGGGTTTTGCTGGTGGGGCGGATCGAATCCCACTCGGTGACGAAGGCGGTTTTCGACTGTTTGTTGTACAGACACAATTCGCTGCCTTGCTGGCCTTTCATGTGTTTTTGCGGGTATTGGCCTTGCAACAGAACGGCGGTGTAGCCGACGCGGTCGTCGAATTGTGCGGGTGTGCCGACGGGTCTGGTGTTTTTCAGGCCGCTGGCTTTGCTGCAACTGGCGAGTACGGTTTTGTCATAGGCGGCCCAGGCGTCGGGGCTGGAGGCGTGGGCCTGGGAGGCGAGGGCGGTGAGGCAGAGCAGGCTTAAGGTGATGGCTTTCATGGTGGGTGTCCTTGGTCTTGGGTGGCCAAGGTTGGAGTCTGCCTAAAGAGTTTTGTTGCCTGGGACGCCGCTAAAAGATCGCAGCCTTCGGCAGCTCCTACATGGATATGCGGTTCCCTGTAGGAGCTGCCGAAGGCTGCGATCTTTTGACTTTAATCAGTCCGGCACCAGCTCCCGGCGGACCACATACATCCCGGCACTTTCATACAAGCGCTGCGCCCGCCGGTTGTCTTCCAGCACCTTCAGATCAACAAACCCTTCGCGGCGTTGCTGAAACACCTTGAATGCATTGAACAGCAACGCCCGACCCAGTCCGCGACCCTGCATGCGCGGATGCACCACCAGATTCTTGATATATGAGCTGGTCCAGCATTGCGCCACGCCGACCACGCCTTCGGCATCACGCGCAATAAAGCAAAGGGTCGGATCGTATTCAGGATCGCTTTCGAACTGCTGCTGCCAGGCGTCCAGCGCCGGCACCCGGCCGCCACCTTCGCGGTAGCCCAGTTGCATCAAATGATGCACGTCCGTCGCCAGTTCGACGGAGTACGTGCCCAGTTCAATGCCTTGAGGCCAAAGCGCATCCGGCGCGTCCTTGGCAAGATCGCGCCGCATCAAAAAACAATACGTCTCGGCCAAGACTCAGTGCCCGTGTGCCGCGACGTGTTTGGCCGCTTCGATCAGGCAATGGGTCAGTTCCGGCGAGGAGAACTTGGTCAGCACGCCGTTCGCCCCGGCCAGCCGCGCTTTTTCGCTGTTCATCGCGCTGTCGAGCGAGGTGTGCAGCAGCACGTACAAATGGGCGAAGTCCGGGGTTTCACGCAGGGTGCGGGTGAAGGCGTAGCCGTCCATTTCGGACATCTCGATGTCGGAGACGATCAAGTTGATCTGCTGCGCCGTGCCTTGCAGGTCGAGCAGGCAGTCGATGGCTTCCTTGGCGCTGCGCGCGGTGTGGCATTGCAGGCCGAGGTTGCGCAGGGTGTGCACCGATTGCTGCAGCGCCACCTGGCTGTCGTCGACCACCAGAATGCGTGCGTTGCCGAGCACATCAGCGTCTTCCATGCTCAGGTCGGTCGGGGCCATTTCGATCTGCGCCGGGGCGATGCTGTGGATAACCTTTTCGATGTCCAGCACCTGCACCAGCGTGCCGTCCACCGAGGTCACGCCGGTGATGTAGGCGCGCGAGCCACCGGAGCCGAACGGCGGTGGTTTGATGTCGGTGGTCAGGCAGTGGACGATTTTGCTGACTGCCTGCACGTGCAGGCCCTGCTTCGAGCGGCTGACGTCGGTGACGATCAGGCAGCCGCCGTTCGGGTCTTCCAGCGGACGTTCACCGATGGCGCGGCTGAGGTCGATGACCGACAGCGAGGCGCCGCGCAACGTGGCGATGCCTTTCACATGCGGGTGCGATTCCGGTAGCTTGGTCAGCGGCGGGCAGGGGATGATTTCACTGACTTTCAGCAGGTTGATCGCCATCAGCTTGCCGCTGCGCAAGGTAAACAGCAGAAGCGAAAGTGAGTCTGCGCGGGCTTTGGTGGAGGACATATGAACCTTCTGTGGAAAGGTGGTGGGCGAGGGTGGGAATCGCCAGAAACTATTGATGCCGGGTTATCGGCGTTAAAGGGGTGGGCTTTAGGTTAGTTGTCGGGTGGGGTTCAGATCAAAAGCCAAAGCCAAGCCCCTCACCCCAGCCCTCTCCCGGAGGGAGAGGGGGCCGACCGAGGTGTATGGCGTTTTACATCGACCTGAACGGACCGAGTCGATTATGGATTCGGTAAAGAACGTTCACGTCGGCGGAATTCTGCAATATCCCCCAATCAGTCCCCTCTCCCTTTGGGAGAGGGCTAGGGTGAGGGTGTGCTTTTAGCTCTTCATGCCTAGCCGTTTGGCCATCCGCCCAAGATTCGCCCGATCCAGCCCCAACTCCCGCGCAGCACTCGCCCAGTTATCCTGATTACGCTCCAGCGCCGCACTGATCAAACGCCGCTGATACTGCTCGGTCGCACTGCGCAAATCCCCACTGATCAACGGCATCTCAGCCACCACACCGGCAACAGCCTCAACCGAGTTATCCACAACCTCGCGCGGCAAATCCAGATCCGCCGCGCTCAAACTGAGAATCTTCGGCCGCACCTTGCAGTTGCCCAGCGCCTTCAACGCACTGCGGCCGATCAAGTGCTCAAGCTCGCGCACATTGCCCGGCCAAGTGTAGGCGAGCAGCGCTTCCTGGGCGTCGCTGTTCAGGCGCAGGCTGTTGAGGCCCATGCGCGAGCGATTCTGTTCGAGGAAAAAACCGCTGAGCAGCAGCACATCGCGGCCGCGATCACGCAGCGCCGGCACGCGCAGCGGGTAGACGCTGAGGCGATGGTAGAAGTCGGCGCGATAGCGACCGCTGCGTACTTCTTCGGCCAGGTCGCGGTTGGTTGCGGCAATCAGGCGCACATCGACTTGATGCTCTTTGTCCGACCCCAGGCGCTGCAATTGACCACTCTGCAACACGCGCAACAACTTGGCCTGCACGGTCAGCGACAACTCGCCGACTTCATCGAGAAACAGCGTGCCGCCATTGGCCAATTCGAATTTGCCGCGACGGTCGCTGGTGGCGCCGGTGAAGGCGCCGCGCACGTGGCCGAACAGTTCGCTTTCCACAAGAGTGTCGGGAAGAGCGGCGCAGTTGAGGCTGATGATCGGTTTGTCGGCGCGGGGAGAGGCAGCGTGAATGGCCTGGGCGACCAGCTCTTTGCCAACGCCGGTTTCGCCGGTGATCAACACGGTCAGATCGCTGCTGCCGACCAGATGGATTTCCTCAACCAGTTTTTTCAGCGCCTTGCTCTGGCCGATCATCTCGCGATTCTGCTGGCCGCTGGCCTGGCGATAAACCTCGGCGCGCTGGTGCTCGTCTTCAGCGCGATTGGCCAAGCGCTGGATACGTTCGGCAGCGTTGACCGTGGCTGAGGCGAGGCTGGCGAAGGCTTGCAGGGCATCGAGCTCGATCGGTTCGAAACGCTCGGGGTCGAGGGCGTCGAGGGTGATCAGGCCCCAGAGTTTTTCATCGACAAATAAAGGACAGCCGAGGCAATCGTGAACTTCCAGGTGCTCGTCGAGGCCGTCGACCAAACCGTCATAAGGGTCGGGCAAGTCGCTGTCGGCGGCGAACCGCGTCGGCCCGGCGCCGCTCAGTAGAATCTCGAAGCGCGGATGCTCGCTGACTTTGAAGCGCCGGCCAAGGGTGTCGGTGCTCAAACCGTCCACGGCCAGTGGCACCAGCGATTCGCCGTCGAGGCGCAACAATGCTGCAGCATCGCAGGGCAGCAGGGCGCGCATGGCTTCAAGCAAACGTCGATAGCGCTCGCCCTCGGGCAGTTCGCGGGACAGGTCGGAGACGAGAGGCAGCAGGGTGGTAAGCAAGGATTTGGCGGTCATGGTCTTGTAGTCAAAGAGACAAGATGTAGTCGGGATGACTATAAAGGTCTTTGAGTCTTTATGACTACTGTGTTTTCAAGCTATTGATTTATATAGATAAAATAGTTGGCATGAAACCTGATAAGCCTAAGGTAACTTTTTCAAAGAAGCTCAGGAGTCCACCTTATGCTTAGCGTCCAGGATCGTGCCATCGTCAAATCCACCGTGCCTCTGCTGGAAAGCGGCGGTGAAGCGCTGATCACGCACTTCTACCGCATGATGCTCTCTGAATACCCTGAAGTCCGCCCGCTGTTCAACCAGGCGCACCAGGCCAGCGGTGACCAGCCTCGCGCTTTGGCCAACGGTGTGTTGATGTATGCGCGGCACATCGATCAGCTCGACCAATTGGGCGATCTGGTGGCGAAGATCATCAACAAGCACGTGGCCCTGCAGATCCTCCCGGAGCACTACCCGATTGTCGGTGCCTGCCTGCTGCGGGCGATTTCCGAAGTGCTCGGCGAAGAGATCGCCACACCGGAAGTGATGAGCGCCTGGGGGGCGGCGTACGGGCAGTTGGCTGACATCCTGATCGGCGCCGAAACCGCGATCTACGACCAGAAAGAACACGCCGTCGGCGGCTGGCGCGGGGCGCGGGAGTTCATCGTCGCGGCCAAGGTCGAGGAGAGCGCGGAGATCATTTCGTTCTACTTCGAGCCGGCAGACAAAGGCCCGATTCTGGCCGCCGAACCGGGCCAGTACATCGGCATGAAGCTGATCCTCGATGGTGAAGAAATCCGCCGCAACTACTCGTTGTCGGCCCTGGCGAATAACGGTCAGTACCGCATCAGCGTCAAACGCGAACCGGGTGGCCGTGCCTCCAACCACTTGCACGATCAATTGCATGTTGGCGCCAGCATTCAGCTGTTCCCGCCATCGGGTGAGTTCACCTTGGCTGCGAGCGACAAGCCACTGGTGCTGATCAGCGGTGGCGTCGGCATCACGCCGACTCTGGCGATGCTTGAAGCGGCGCTGGAAACCGAGCGGCCGGTGCACTTTATCCACTGCGCGCGCAATGGCAGCGTGCATGCGTTCCGTGACTGGATTGATGATCTGGCTGAGCGTCATCCGCAACTCAAGCGCTTTTACTGCTACGCCGAAGATGACGGCCTGAGCCCGGCGGCGGATAAGGTCGGGATGCTGGATCAGGCGCTGCTGGGCGAGTGGTTGCCGCAGCAGCGTGATGTCGATGCGTACTTCCTTGGGCCGAAGGGTTTCATGGGCGCGATCAAGCGGCATTTGAAAGCGCTGGGTGTGCCGGAGCAGCAGAGCCGTTATGAGTTCTTCGGGCCGGCTTCAGCTCTGGAGTAATCCAGAACCGAGTTGCCTTCATTCGCGAGCAGGCTCGCTCCCACAGGATTTGTCTACAACGCAGATCCAGTGTGGGAGCGAGCTTGCTCGCGAAGGCCGTTACGCGGTGCTGATTCTTAAAAAGTGTTTAAAGGTTAATCGTTTCTTAACCGGTTTATCGTTTATTCCCCGATGCTGATGATAGGCGCTCGTTCGTTTACATGATCAGGATCGCCCCCATGTCGCACCTCACCTTCGCCCGTCGTTTCAGCCTCGCAGCCATCAGTCTTTCGGCCGCGTTGCTGGCCAGCCCGTTTGCTTCTGCCGAATCTGCCCTGATAAAACCGCAGACCCTGATCGTCGATCAGAGCCTGCCCAAGGCGCAGGTCGAAGCCATGGAATTGGCCGCGCGGCGTTACGGCAGTTTCTGGAACTCCGGTGAAGAGGCGTTGGCAATGGCGGCGTTGTCGCCGCAGTTCGTCGACCAGACGCCACCCGAAGGCCGGGTGCAGGGGCCGACCGGGCCGTTGCTGGCGTCGAAGTTCTTTCGCACGGCGGTGCCGGACTTGAGTTGCGACATCGAGCAAATGATCATCGCCGGGGATCGCGTGGTGGTGCATCTGCACTTTCGCGGGCACTTCAGCGGTACGTTCAAGGCTCTCAAAGGGCAGGGCCAGCGTGTAGACTTCCGGGCAACCGATATCTATCAGATTGATAACGGTCGCATCGCGGCCAATTGGCATATCGAAGACAACATCAGCTTGATGGCGCAACTGCATGCGCAGCCGCCGGCCAGCTGAACCATGGACATATAAAGGAAACGCGATGAGCGAGGAAACGATTCGACTGGGACGTGAGCGGCGCTTTCTGGTGCTGCTGGGCATCATCTGCCTGGCACTGATCGGCGGTGCGCTGTACATGCAGATCGTGCTCGGCGAAGCACCTTGCCCACTGTGCATCTTGCAGCGCTATGCGTTGCTGCTGATCGCGTTGTTTGCGTTCATCGGCGCGGCCATGCGCACCCGTCGCAGCATCACCGCGTTCGAAGTGCTGGTGGTGATTTGTGCGATTGCCGGGGCGGCTGTGGCCGGGCATCACGTGTACACCCAGTTCTATCCGGCGGTGAGCTGCGGCATCGATGTGCTGCAGCCGATTGTCGATGATCTGCCATTGGCGAAGATCTTCCCGCTGGGCTTCCAGGTCGACGGTTTCTGCTCGACGCCGTACCCGCCGATCCTTGGCTTGTCGTTGGCACAGTGGGCACTGGTGGCGTTCGTGCTGGTGGTGATCCTGGTGCCGCTGCTGACCTCGCGTAATCGAAAAGCACTGCGCTGAATCAACTAATCGGCAGACTGGCCGATACAGAAAACGCCCCGATTTGCGTATCAGCATATCGGGGCGTTTTGCCTTTCAGAGTGTTTGTGAAAACACCGTGACGGGCGGCAAGGCAGGGTGCGGCAGGTGTGCGACATGTTGTCACACACGCGGTGTCGCAGGCCGCTTCAGTGACATGGAATCGGCCGTTGTTACAAAAAAGGATTGGTTTGTTTCGGGGTTTTTCGGCTTTAGCACGCGAGTGCCAGAGCAGGCAGTTTTAACAAGCACTGGCATATGGCCAAAAGCCTTGGGTTATCGGGGCTTGCGCTGTTCCAGCGTTCGGAAAAAGCCTTCAGAGCTGTCTGAACTGACGCGGGTACACCTACAATTTTTGGTGTTTTTGTTGAGAAATGTTTTCGATAACATGCGGAACTTTTGCAAAAATGGCGATGGATTGTTGCTCGAATCGATAAAAATTATTTCGGGATAAGACATGGTGTATAGGGCGCTACCTATCTACAATCGCCCGCACTGAATTCCCGGCACTGTTCAGCCTTTATTAAGGAACGCTTTATTAAGGCGCTGCGCAGAAAGTCGGGTGTCGAGTGAGTCGCAAGGCTTCCAAGACACCCAGGTGTCGGTGCCTTCCAACTTTCCGCACCAAATGGAATTGGTCTGTAACAAGGCCTTTGACCACGAATTCGAATAAGAACTGACCGCTGTCCCAGGTTTTGTCGAGCGTCTGACGCGCGACGGGCGGCCCTTATTCAATCCAAAGAAAATGCCAACCCTTGGCAGGGTGAAGTGTTGGCGATCAAAACCCAACTGCATTGCGCAAGCTGCTTTAGAGGTCGTGAGATGAGTAAAAACAGGTACCCCAGATTACTAGGCCTAGTGCCGCTGCTCGGCACGTTGTTGCTGGGAGGCTG
This sequence comes from Pseudomonas viridiflava, assembly GCF_900580865.1. Taxonomy (GTDB): domain Bacteria; phylum Pseudomonadota; class Gammaproteobacteria; order Pseudomonadales; family Pseudomonadaceae; genus Aquipseudomonas. Next base: position 80,105 of record NZ_UTBZ01000134.1, on the reverse strand, counting down.
CAACATGACCTTGCTCAATCCAACGGGCCAGGTTGGCCTGGAACAGCGAAACCTGATCATCACCGCGACCCTGCTGATGCTGTTGGTCGTCGTGCCGGTTATCGTCATGACCTTCCTGTTCGCCTGGAAGTACCGCGCGTCGAACAAGAACGCCGTCTACACCCCGAAATGGTCGCACTCGACCAAAATCGAAGTGGCAGTCTGGACCATTCCGGTCCTGATCATCATTGCCCTGGGTTACATCACCTACATTTCGACCCACGAACTGGACCCGTATCGTCCGATCCAGTCCGACGTCAAGCCTGTGACCATCGAAGTGGTCGCGCTGGACTGGAAGTGGCTGTTCATCTACCCGGAACAAGGCATTGCCACGGTCAACAAGATCGTGTTCCCGGCGCACACGCCAATCAACTTCAAGATCACCTCTGACGCTGTGATGAACTCGTTCTTCATCCCGGGTCTGGGCGGCCAGATCTACGCGATGGCGGGCATGCAGACCAAGCTGCACCTGATCGCTGACCGTAACGCTGAAATGGACGGTATCTCCGCCAACTACAGCGGCGCGGGTTTCACCGGCATGAAGTTCAAAGCTATCTCCACCACTCAGGAAGATTTCGACGCCTGGGTAAGTGAAGTCAAGAAGTCACCTAAACAGCTTGATCAAGCTGAATACGCGGCCCTTGCCAAACCGAGCCAGAACAACCCAGTCGAGCTCTACTCCTCGGTCACGCCGAACCAGTTCCAGATCATCGTCGACAAGTACGAAGGTATGAAGCCGGGCAAGCCGCTGAAGCACGAGAAGAAAGAGAAAGAAGTGGCGGCCACGGAAATTGACTCGAGTTCGCATTCAGCTGCCGGGGCAGAGGAGTAAACGATGTTTGGTAAATTAAGTTGGGAAGCAGTCCCATTCCACGAGCCGATCGTGATGGTGACCATCGCCATGATCGCCCTCGGTGGTCTGGCGCTGTTCGCTGCAATCACCTACTTCAAGAAGTGGACTTACTTGTGGACCGAGTGGCTGACTTCGGTCGACCACAAGAAAATCGGCGTGATGTACATCATCGTTGCCATGGTCATGCTGCTGCGCGGTTTTGCCGACGCGATCATGATGCGTACCCAGTTGGCCATGGCCACCGAAGGTTCGCCTGGCTACCTGCCACCTGAACACTATGACCAGATCTTCACCGCTCACGGTGTGATCATGATCATCTTCATGGCGATGCCATTCTTCACCGGCCTGATGAACCTTGCAGTGCCGCTGCAGATCGGCGCACGTGACGTTGCGTTCCCGTTCCTGAACTCCCTGAGCTTCTGGCTGCTGGTATCCGGCGTAGTACTGATCAACCTGTCCCTGGGCGTTGGCGAATTCGCCAAGACCGGTTGGGTTGCCTATCCACCATTGTCGGGTCTGCAATACAGCCCTGGCGTGGGCATGGACTACTACATCTGGGCGCTACAGCTATCCGGGTTAGGTACGACGCTAACGGGGGTCAACTTCCTCGCGACCGTGCTGAAAATGCGTACCCCTGGCATGAAACTGATGGACATGCCGATCTTCACCTGGACCTGCACCTGGGCAAACGTTCTGATCGTGGCTTCGTTCCCGATCCTGACCGCTACCCTGGCACTGCTGACCCTTGACCGTTACATGGATTTCCACATTTTCACCAATGAACTTGGTGGCAATCCAATGATGTACGTCAACCTGTTCTGGGCATGGGGCCACCCTGAGGTTTACATCCTGATCCTGCCGGCATTCGGCATCTTCTCGGAAGTGATCTCGGCGTTCACCGGCAAGAAACTGTTCGGCCACCACTCGATGATCTACGCCTCGGGCGCGATCTCGGTACTGGGCTTCATGGTTTGGCTGCACCACTTCTTCACCATGGGTTCGGGTGCCAGCGTCAACGCCTTCTTCGGTCTGGCGACGATGCTGATTTCCATCCCGACGGGTGTGAAGCTATTCAACTGGCTGTTCACCATCTACCAGGGCCGTCTGCGCTTCACCAGCCAGGTGCTGTGGACTCTGGGCTTCATGGTGACCTTCGCCATCGGCGGCATGACCGGCGTACTGCTGGCCATCCCGGGTGCTGACTTCGTTCTGCACAACAGCCTGTTCGTGATCGCGCACTTCCACAACGTGATCATCGGCGGTGCGGTATTCGGTTACATCGCTGGTTTCGCGTTCTACTTCCCGAAAGCGTTCGGCTTCAAGCTGCACGAAGGCTGGGGTAAAGCAGCGTTCTGGTTCTGGATCTCGGGCTTCTTCGTCGCGTTCATGCCGCTCTATGCACTGGGCTTCATGGGCATGACCCGTCGTCTGAACGCCACCACCAACCCTGAGTGGGTACCGTACCTGTACGTTGCCATGTTCGGTGCGGTGATGATCGCTGTGGGTATCGCCTGCCAGCTGATCCAGCTGTACGTGTCGGTGCGTGACCGCAACAAGCCAGAGAACGTTTGCGATCACGGTGACCCGTGGAATGCACACACCCTGGAATGGTCGACCTCGTCGCCACCGCCGTTCTACAACTTCGCTGTGCTGCCTAAGGCTGACTGCATCGACCCGTTCACCGAAGCCAAGGAAAACGGTACTGCGTACCAGCGTCCGGCCAAGTACGAGCCGATCCACATGCCGAACAACACCGCCACTGGCGTGGTGATGGGCGCACTGTTGACCGTCTTCGGTTTCGCAATGATCTGGCACATCTGGTGGCTGGCGATCGCGAGCCTGGTAGGCACCGTCGTTTACTTCGTGATCCACGCTGCACGTGACGACCAGGGCTATATGGTTCCGGTTGAAACGATCGAGCGTATCGAAGCCGAGCAGCACAAGCGTCTGGTTGCGGCAGGGAAAATCCCGGCCGGTGCCACCCGTGTTGAAACCTCGTTGGAACAGGCTTAAACCATGTCGAACTTAGTGACCAATGTTGGACACGCCCATGGTGACCATGGGCACGATGACCATCACCACGACTCGGGCGAGATGACCGTATACGGTTTCTGGCTCTACCTGATGACCGACTGCATTCTGTTTGCGTCGATCTTCGCGGTGTACGCAGTACTGGTAAACAACGTAGCCGGTGGCCCGTCGGGCCACGACATCTTCGAACTGCCATACGTGCTGGGCGAAACCGCTCTGCTGTTGTTCAGTTCGATCACCTACGGCTTCGCCATGCTGGCGTTGTACAAAGGCAAGAAGCAGGCGGTCCTGGGTTGGTTGTTCATGACCTTCCTGCTCGGCGCAGGCTTTATCGCCATGGAGATCAACGAGTTCCACCTGCTGATCTCCGAGGGCTTCGGTCCTAGCCGTTCGGGCTTCCTGTCCGCGTTCTTCACCCTGGTCGGTACCCACGGTCTGCACGTATCTGCGGGTCTGATCTGGATGGGCATCATGATGTACCAGGTCAACAAGCACGGCCTGACGGCGACCAACAAGACCCGTCTGAGCTGCCTGAGCCTGTTCTGGCACTTCCTGGACGTGGTGTGGATCTGCGTATTCACCGTTGTTTACCTGATGGGGACTCTGTAATGGCTAATGCACACTCCCATGACAGCCATGATGCTGGCCACGGCAGCGTAAAGTCGTACGCCATTGGCTTCATCCTGTCGGTGATCCTGACCGTGATTCCTTTCGGTCTGGTGATGTACCCGAGCCTGCCGAAGGCCACCACGCTGGCAATCGTTCTGTTGTTCGCAGTGATCCAGGTGATCGTTCACCTGTATTACTTCCTGCACCTGGACCGTTCCATTGCTCAGCGTAACAACGTGATTGCATTCGTCTTCACGGCGATCGTGATCGTGCTGCTGGTTGGCCTGTCGTTGTGGATCATGTTCAGCATCCACACCTACATGATGGCGAAGTGAGGTAAGACCCGATGTCGCTCAAGCACTTTATCCAAATCACCAAACCGGGGATCATTTTCGGTAACGTGCTTTCTGTGGCAGGCGGGTTTTTCCTGGCCTCGAAAGGGCATGTGGATCTGGCGGTGTTTCTGGCTGCCATGATCGGTACATCCCTGGTTGTTGCCTCCGGTTGCGTGTTCAACAACTGCATCGACCGCGACATCGACCTGAAGATGGAACGCACCAAGAACCGGGTGCTGGTTCAGGGCTTGATCTCCCTGAAACTGGCCCTGGTCTACGCGACCATCCTTGGTGTTCTCGGCGTTGCGTTGTTGTACAAGGTGGCCAACCCGTTGGCTGCTTTGTTCGCGGTGATCGGCTTCATCATCTACGTCGGCTTCTACAGCCTGTACCTCAAGCGCAAGTCGGTCCACGGCACGCTGGTGGGCAGTCTGTCGGGCGCCATGCCGCCAGTGATCGGTTACGTCGCCGTAACCAACAGCTTCGACATGGCCGCGCTGACGTTGCTGGTGATGTTCAGCCTGTGGCAGATGCCGCATTCCTACGCCATCGCGATCTTCCGCTTCAACGATTACCTGGCCGCATCGATTCCGGTGCTGCCAGTGAAGCGCGGGATTCAAGTGGCCAAGAAGCACATCCTGCTCTACATCCTGGCCTTCCTCGTGGCGACCTTGATGCTGACCTTCAGCGGTTACGCCGGCATGAGCTACCTCGCCGTTGCCGCGGCCATGGGCATGTACTGGTTGTACATGGCCTGGACCGGCTACAAAGCGGTGGATGACACGGTCTGGGCACGCAAGCTGTTCGTGTTCTCGATCTTCACCATCACTGCGTTGAGCGTCATGATGTCCCTGGACTTCAAGGTGCCCGCAGAGCTGCTGCTGACGTACGCGCCGTAAGGTTTAAAGGCTGGACGAAAAACCCCGCACATTGAGAGATGTGCGGGGTTTTTTGTTGGGGCGGGTTACGGCCCTCGTCGCATGAACTCATCAAACAGGGGAACAGTGAACGCGATAAGTGCATATTCGGGGCTGTAGATCATGCCTTTTTTAATCAGGCTATCGCGCACCGGGCCAAGACTCGTCGCGTTTCTACCCAGTTTTTTTGCTACGTCGGCAGAACGTTGCGGACCTTCTCCCAGTTCTGCCAGACAACGCATGTAATCCCTTTCGGCAGGCGTCGTGCGATCAAAGCGAACCCTGAAAAATGACTCATCAAGCTTGCGAATGCTTTCCTCGGTTGCTGCCTGCGCATCCTGTTCCGTAATGATTTTATCTTTCGCTATGTTCCATGCGGTGTAACCCCACTCCTGGAGAAAGTAGGGGTAACCATGAGTCTTTTCATAGATTTCGCGCAGCGCCTCGTCAGATATCCTGGCGCCCTCATCTTCAACGGGATCACGCAAGGCTTTCCACGCATCCACTTCCAATAGCGCGCCCAACCGTGGGAACTCGAATAGTCGCTCGGCATAGCTTTTGGCATCGCCTGCCTGTCCGGCCAACTGAGGAAGTCCTGCGCCGAACAGGATCAGAGGCAAGGCCGCTTGGTTGATTGCGTGGATTGCGCGGATAAGCGCACCTAGTTCATCTTTGGAAAGGTACTGCAACTCGTCAATGAATATGGCTACTGGCTGACCTGCGTCTCGTGCTGCTTCTGCTGTTGCTATCAGAATGTCTCGCAAGTCATCTTCAAGATTTCCACTATCTGCATAACCCGCCTCAGAGTCGCCACCCAGTGTTACTTCTGCTCCACCGGCCGCAATAGTGATATTGCCAATGAAGCTGCGCAAAATCCGTATGCCTTTTTTGACGGTCTCGACCGTGTTTTGCACTCGGTCCAGACGTAACAGGAGACGGCGTAAAACCGGTATCAACAGTTGCTTTAGCTCTGCGCCATCGTGGGCTTCCTGCATTTCGGCTAGATAGCCCAAGGCGATAGCCCGATCCTTGATTTGATTCAGAAGCACCGTTTTCCCGACACCCCGTAATCCCAGGATCATAAGGGACTTGGCGTGCTTTCCACGTTTCGTGCGAGCAAGTGCTGTATCCGCCGTCTCCAGTACCTCGGATCGTCCTGCCAACTCGGGTGGTGAGACGCCTGCTCCAGGGTTGAAGGGGTTGGTATTCTTGTCCAAAGCTTGATCTCATACGAACTTATTGATGGTTATAGTGATAAATCGCTATAACCGCAAATAAACAGCTAGATACCAATCCCACCCGTGCCGCGTGGGCGCATTTTTAATCAGGAGCCATGTTGACCTTAGGCCGAGTCACTGTTCAGGACAATCGTAGCGATGTACTGGCCTGACGGATATTCGTACGCCCGAAACCGCCAACACCTTTGGAATCAACATCTGTAGGGGCAAGTTGCGGAGCGCTCGCAAAAGCCCTAGATTTGGATCCAAATATGTCGATGGCTTGTCCATGCCTATGGTGTGGCGCTCAACTGTCGGAACTTGTGGATTAAATCGAAAAGGCTGGGCGAAATGACTGAGAGGATGACCTGCGACGAGCGTTTTATTGCCCTGGCCCAAGAGCTGAACTACGACATTTATGGTGAGAACACCGCCGGCGGCAATTACGCGCCGCTGATCCGTTATCATGATGAGCTGTACATCAGCGGTATGGTGCCCCGCACTAACGGCAAGATTCAGTACCCGGGTCGTGTGGGGTTGGAGTTGACCCTCAAGGATGCCCAGGCCGCCGCGAGCATCAGTGCAATGCGTTGCCTGGCGTTGATCGTCGACGCGGTGGGTTCGCTGGACAAGATCAAGGCGTTGTTGCGGGTCACTGTTTACGTGAAGTCGACGCCGGACTTCGTTGACCTGAGCGAAGTCGCCAACGGTGCGTCGGACGTGTTCAGTCATGTGCTCGGCGATGCCGGCCGGCACACGCGCACCACGGTCGGTGTGTATCAGTTGCCGAAGAACGCGGCGATTGAAGTGGACATGATTGTAGCGTTGCATCCTTCGGCTTGAGGGTGACTTCACGGCTTGCCCTCACCCTAGCCCTCCCGAAACGTCGGACCGCCCAGAGGGAGAGGGGACTGACCGAGGTGTGTTGCGCTATACATCGACCTAAGAGATTGAGGCGATTGTGGATTCGGCACAGCACTTTCATTTCGGTGTACTTCTACAATATCCCCAAATCGGCTCCCTCTCCCTCGAGAGAGGGGACTGACCGAGTTGCGTTGCGCTATACATCGACCTGAGAGATTGAGGCGATTGTGGATTCGGCACAGCACTTTCATTTCGGTGCATCTCTTGAATATCTCACGATCGGCTCCCTCTCCCTCGGGAGAGGGCTGGGGTGAGGGGCCTCGGTTTAGGCCATCTCACCCATCCCAAGCCGAAAACCAAAAGCCCCGCACTGAATCCCAGCGCGGGGCTTTTTCGTACAGCGGCTGCGCTATTACTGCGCGGCGATGCTGTACCCATCAAACGCAGTCTGCTGTTGCAGTGCGGTGATGATGTTCTTGCGGTTCACTGCCTGTTCAGTACCCGCGTTGTCGACGAAGACTTCGCTTTCCAGCTCCGCTTCTTCGCCTTCACCAACGAAGGTGAAACCGAGGAACTCCAGTGCTGCACGGTCAACGTTCAGGCGCGAGCGTGGCGTGCGCAGTGGCAGGGTCACGCTGATGCCGTCCTTGCTGATGGTGAAGATTTCGACTTCTTTCTTCTTCGCAGCCTTGCTCTTGCCGCCGCTCGGATTGCTGATCGCCTGGTGGGTCTGGTTCAGCACTTTCAGTGCGAGGCCGTAAACGATTTCCTGGAACGCCGGATCGTCCTTGAAGCTGGACAGGATGCGGCCGATCGAGAACTTGCTGCTGAGGTCTTCAAGGGCGGCGAGGTCGGCGGCTTCGGCGTCTTTCAGTGCCTTGAGTTCGCCCATCAGCTCGTAGGCCTTGTCATCATCGAAGCTGTCGTGAGCCTGACGGATCGCCGCGCGCAGCTCGCGGATCTGGTCGCTTTCGCGGGTCGACTGGAACGCGTCCAGGACCATCTCGCTGATGATTTTGGCTTGTGGCAGGTGTTGTGAAAGATTGATGGAGTTTTCGTATTCCGCTTTGGACGATTCGGTGACTACGGATTCAGCGGTGTTGAAATCGGACATTGAAATTTCACTACTTTTTAACTTGAGTGGAGATGAGAAAGCCGCGGGCTTTTTCAGGCCGACTAATTTAGGGGAGCGCGGCGGCGTTGTCACGGAGCAACGGTCTGCCGGTCGAGTTTTTTCCCGGCGTGCACTATTTCAGGCGCGGCCGTTCCATGGCAATCACCGAGGTCTCAAACCCCAGGCTGGCGAAAAAAGCCTCTGCGCCCTCGCGTCCGGCGCGCAGCACCCAGGTAATTTCGGGATTGTCGCCCATGATGTGCTCGACCAGTGCACGGCCAATCCCTGCACGCCGATGCTGGTCATCGACCACCACCATCGACAGGTAACCGTTGGACAAACCATCGGTGATCCCGCGAGCGAAGCCGATGATCTGCTCACCCTGGACGGCGACGGCGGTGCGCTGAGAGTTCTCGATCAATTGGGCGAAGTGTTCAGGTGAACCGGTGCGATGGCCCCAGCCATGCTCTCCGAGAAACTGCCTCACCGATTGCGTTTCGGCGGGCAGCAAATCGCGTACGTTGAGTGTGTTGTTCATCTGCTGTTCGGGTCCTTGTCAGCGATTTTTCATGGAAGGGTGGAGCAGGCAGCGTCAGGACCTGCCCCACGTCTGCATCGCAAACTCCACGAACCGGCGCAATTTCGGCAAACGATAACGATCCGGCGCGTAGAGCAGATGCATCGGTCTGCTGGGTGGCTGGAAATCGGCGATTACCTTCACCAGTCGACCTTCACGCAGGTCTTGTTCCACCAGCGCATCCGGCAGCATGACGATGCCCATGCCGGTGCGGGCCGCCTGATGCAACCCGGCGGAGCTGTTGATCAGCATAGGCCCGCTGACGTCGACCATGATTTCCCCGTCGGGGCCGCCGAGGCGCCAGCGCTTTTCCACCGATTGCCAGTCGTCGCCGGCGGGATAGGCGAACGACAGGCAGTCGTGTTGTTGCAAGTCTTCCGGGGTTTTCGGCATGCCGCGCCGGGCAACGTAGTGCGGCGAGGCGCACACGGTCAGGGTGTAGTCGATCAAGGGCCGGGCGATCAGGTTGGACTGGTCGAAGTTGCCCAGCCGAAACGCCACATCGAGGCCACTCTCCAGCAGATCGGGACGGCTGTTGGTCAGCACCACGTCGAGTTTGACCTGCGGGTACAGCAAGGAAAACTCACTCAGCGCCGGGGCCAGCCGTTCAACGCCGAAGGTCAGCGGCGCGGTGAGGCGCAGCATGCCCCGGGGTTGATCGAGGGTCTGTTCGGCGAGACGTTCGGAATCGGCAACCAATCCCAACACTTCCAGACAACGCTGGTAGTAAACGCTGCCGAATTCAGTGAGCCGCTGACGTCGAGTGGTGCGTTGCAGCAGTTGCACGCCGAGCCGTCGTTCCAGCGCGCGCAGATGATTGCCGACCATGGTCGTCGACATGTCGCACTGCAACGCGGCGGCCGTCATGCTCCCGGCTTCGACGACTTTGACGTACACGCTCATCGACTGGAACAGGTCCATTATCAAGCTCTGCTTTTAAATGAATGAAGTTTTGCCGAGTTTATCCAGTTTCGCTGGCTAACCATACTGCCAGCACACTGACCTGCACTGGAGTTTGAAGTCATGACCGCGGCCCTGATGAACACCTACCAACCACTGGCCTTGAGCTTCACCAAAGGCCTGGGCACTCGCCTGTGGGATCAGGCCGGTCGCGAGTATCTGGATGCGGTTGCCGGTGTCGCGGTGACCAATGTCGGTCACTCACACCCACGGATCGTTTCGGCAATCAGCGAGCAGGCCGGGTTGTTGCTGCACACGTCGAATCTGTACAGCATCGACTGGCAGCAACAATTGGCCAAACGGCTGACAGAGCTGTCGGGGATGGAGCGGGCGTTCTTCAATAATTCAGGTGCCGAAGCCAATGAAACGGCGCTGAAACTGGCGCGTTTGTACGGCTGGCGCAAAGGCGTCGAACAGCCGCTGGTGGTGGTCATGGCCAACGCGTTCCATGGCCGCACACTCGGCACCTTGTCGGCCAGTGATGGTCCGGCGGTGCGTCTGGGGTTCAACGAATTGCCGGGGGATTTCGTCAAAGTGCCATTTGGTGATCTCGCTGCGCTGGAACAGGTGCAGCAAAAGCACGGCGAGCGCATCGTGGCAATTCTGGTCGAGCCGATTCAGGGCGAAAGCGGTGTGCAGCTCGCGCCGCCGGGTTATCTGAAAGCCCTGCGTGAACTGTGCAATCGCCATGCGTGGCTATTGATGCTCGATGAAATCCAGACCGGCATTGGCCGCACCGGGCGTTGGTTCGCGTTTCAACATGAAGGCATCGTCCCGGATGTCATGACCCTGGCAAAAGGACTGGGCAATGGCGTGCCGATCGGCGCGTGCCTGGCCCGAGGCAGGGCTGCGGACCTGTTCACACCCGGCAGTCATGGCAGCACCTTCGGCGGTAATCCACTCGCGTGCCGGGTCGGTTGCACGGTGCTGGACATCATCGAAGAACAGGGCCTGTTGGAAAACGCCCGGGTTCAGGGTGAACGCCTGTTGACTCGCTTGCGTGCAGAGCTGGCAGACAATCCCAATGTGCTGGCGATTCGTGGGCAGGGCTTGATGATTGGGATCGAGCTGAAACAACCAATGCGTGATCTGACCCTGATCGCCGCGCGGGATCATGGGCTGTTGATCAACGTCACGCGGGGCAAGACGATACGGCTGCTGCCACCGTTGACGATTGATGAGCGTGAGGTGGAGATGATTGTCAGAGGTGTGGGGCGAGCACTGATCGCGCATTGATGGCTTGTAAGTAGCACTGTGGGAGCGAGCCTGCTCGCGAAGGCGGACTATCGGTCGACATCTCTGCTGGATGATCGACCGCTTTCGCGAGCAGGCTCGCTTGTTCGGTGTAGACCTTAGTCCGGATAATCCGCCAGATCCGGCGCCAGCATCCGCGTCTTCGCCTTGCCATTCGAATTGTGCTGAATGATCTCGCGCGGCTGCCCCTGTTCATTGAAAAACACCTGACCGATCCCCGCCGAATTCCATAAGCGTTCACCTGCCTCAGCATGTTCCGGCGTATACGGCACGATGCGCATGCGGCGGCGTTTGGTGAACCAGTTCAACGGTGAGCGTGGCGAATAGAGCCAGCGGTTGAGGCGGTCGAACCATTCCAGCAGGCTTTTCGGAAACTCGTTCTTGATCCCGCTGCTGGTGATCTGCCAGATCCGCGGCCCGGCCTTGCGGTGGCGGATAAGTACTTCGTAGACGAAGGAATAATGCACGTCGCCGGAGAGCACCACGTAGTTACCGGGTGTGCGCGAGTGGCGGAAAATATTCAGGATCACCTGCGCCGCACCGCGATGGGCCATCCAGTTTTCCGCGTCGACCAGCAGCGGATAACCGCACCAACTGAAGACCTTCTGCACGGTTTCAATCAGCTTCACGCCGAAGATCGGCGCCGGGGAAACGATGATCGCGGACGGGTGATCGAGTAGCTCCTGTTGCAGTTCGCTCAGCGCCTCCCAATCGAGCAGGCCCGAGGGTTGCTTGAGCGCCATCTCACTGCGCCAGCGTCGGGTACGGGTGTCGATGACCACCAGCGCCGGACTGGTTGGCAATACGAAATGCCAATGCTGAAAGCGCAGCAGGTCATCGATCAAATCGTCCTGCACCGGGCTGTCGAGGTACTGATCATCACCGCTGGCGCTCAGCCCCAGAGTTTTCTCCAATACCTCTTTGAACGCATCGGGATTATTGCCCCAGCCCTGACACAACATATAAGCGATCAGCGCATTGCCGATGATGCGTTTGGAGAACGGATGGCCGTAGGCCGTTTCCTCCCATTGCGCAGACAGGTTCCAGTCATCGGTGATGTCGTGATCATCGAAAATCATCAGGCTCGGCAGATGCGCGAGCGCGCGGGCGACCTTGCCCAATCCAGCCTTGAAGGCATCGATGCGAGTCTGTTCGAGGGTGTAACGCTTGAGGCGTTCCGGCGTTAACTCGGGTGTTTGCGGATCGATCAGCGACCAGGCAGTCGGCGACCACACCAGCAAGTACATCGCCATGACTTCGGCGAACGTCACCAGATGATTATCAGCGCTGCTGCTGGTGAAAATCGGCTTACGCGCACCGCCGAAAAATCGCTCGCGCAATGTCTCGTTGCTCTCCAGCGCGGGTAACAAATCCGCACGGTGGTAGTAACTGGCCGGGTGCTCGTAGAGCTTCGCGCTGTCGCTGACCACGGCGCCTTCGAGGTGTTCGTCGAACAACCCGAGGCGTTCGATCAAGGCATGAATCGCCCGCAACATCGGGCCGGCGACATCGTCGGCGTAGACTTGATCGCCGCTCATCATCAACAGCGCCGGGCGTTGTTGCGGATCGGTTTCCGTCGCCAGCAATTGGTCGACGCAAAGCAAACCATCCGTCGCCGGGTGATGCGGCTTGCGGCAAGAGCCGTGCAGCAGTTGATCGATCCGCGAGCGCAGGACGAAGTTCGGACTGGTTGCATCGCCGTACAGCAAATGCGCCGCCCAGTCGGCGATTCCGGATGTGCTATCGATCAGAAGGTCATAGTCGATCCGCGTATCGCAGGGCAGGGCGCTGTCGAGAGAAACATCGATGAGGTGAACAAACGCCTGACGACCTACGGGAATGACCGTACATTTCCCAGCGTCGAGAGGAATGTCTCCTACACCTTGCAGGCGCAAGGTCAGCGCCAGTGGCCGCGTGCCGACCAGCCACATGACCACGCGCGTTGGTTCCAGCCGTCGCAGGAGCGGGCCGGCCAGGACAGGAGGCAGCGGGATCAGGTCAGCGGGTGTCGAAGACATCGAGGGCAAAGCTCAAGGCGCACAGGCCGGCGATGATAGCGCAGGCGGCGCCTTGAACCCTTAAATAAGCCTTAAGAGTCGGCTTTTTGCACTTTCAGCGCCAACAAACGCCATTGCGCAGGTAGCGCGTCCACTCGTGGCTGCTCCTGCACGGAGCAATCGAAACGGTAGGTGACATCGTCGCCGTTCATGTTGCGCGCGGTGACGGTGTTGTTGAAGGTGTAGACCTGATCCTTGAAGCGGTGGCTGACCAGCGCCTTGCTGTCAGCAAAGCGCGCCGAAGCGGGGAAGCGCAACGTGCTGGTCACAAACGGGCTGCACATGACATACGCAATCATCGACTTGTCGGCCTGTGCGTCGCCGCGCAATTTCTTGTTCAGCGCTGCCAGGGCCATGCGCCCCTGATAGTCGCTTTGATCCAGCACGGTCTGTAACCCGATTGATTTCGGCGCCCGGCTGGCGTAGTTCGGCAGTAGGGCGGAGTCGGCGGGAGAGGGCGTGTCGTCCGGCTCGATGGCAGCAAACGCCGGCGCATCCTTCAGTTCGGCAGCGGGTGTGACTGCCTCGGCTTCAGGCAATAGGGAGGTCGGCTCGATGACTTGCGTGTTTTCAGCCTGCGCCGGTTCGTAGTCATGCGACGAAGGAAACAACGACAACGTGATCGACAGCACGACCATCGCCACAATGAAACCACCCGCTGCGCCGACGATGTTGCCGTAGAAAATATTCCAGCTGCCACGGTTCTTGACCACCCAGCGCCACATGAACCCCCAAACCGCGACAATCGCCAGAAAACGCAGAAACTCCATTTGATCCTTTCCTTAAACCTTCAAAACCCTGAAATCAACGCACGCCCAAGGTGAACGCCGACGATGGGCGGCAAGATAACAAAACAGACGGGTAATGCCAGCGACGATAGCGGCGCTCAGTGAAAATTAAGCGCAAAAAACGCCAGCGTCGTCACACCAGCAGCCAGCCCACAGATACCGGCGAAAAGTTGCCGGGCCAACGGATGCTCTGGCTGAGGACGCCTGACCAGCCACATCCAGACACCCGCCAGCACGCCGAACGTGGTGATTATTTGCAGCACGCTACTGGCCAGGTTCTCCGGCGAAGGAGACACGTGCGCCGGGAAAAGGCCTGAGCAGACCACCGAAAAAATCATCGCTACGATAAAGCCGCTGGCAGCACCCGCCAGGTTGGCGAGGATCAGATTCCAGGCACCACGGGTCTGCACGACCCAAGCCCAAACGGCTGCCCAGACGAAAAAGTACAACACGGCCATCAAGGTGTTTCTCCCTCTGAAAATTGACTCCATCGAGGCGCTGGCGACCTCGTTACTGGCAGTGGACGGCACGATAGCAAAATAGTAGCGTCGCGCCACTGCCCATCTCCGTAACGGACTACCCATGCCAGTCAGTACCCATTGTTTGCGCCTGCTCTGCGCAATCACACTCGCCGCTGCAATGGCCCCAGCATTCGCCGCCGTGCAAGAGCATCCGGAAAACAGTTGGAAGTACTACGCCGGCAACTGCCAACAAGTGCTGGAGAAAATGGCCGACGTGCAGAGCGGTCGCACCACGGCCTACGACGTGATGTTTGCATTGGAAAGCAACCTGCGAACCATGAATGAACACCGCTCGAACCTGACACCCAATCACCTCGGCTCCCGAGAATTTGCACAATGCGAAAACGTAGCGGGTCAGGCTGAAGCGATGATCGCCCAAGGCAAAGCCGAGTTCGCCGCAAAAATGCAAGGTGCTGCGGAGGAAGGCCGCATCGCCCACCAGAATTCCCCCGCCTACCAACGCGCCCGCTCCCTCGGCTACAGCGACGTCGGTGATATATCTTTCCTGAAACTGCACGAAGACACCGACGGCGAAGCACGCCTGAAAACCATGCTGATCACCGTCGACGAAATCTGCGGCCAATACTTCCGCGCCACGCAATATGTGAAGCCGTATGTGATCTTTACGGTACGGCCTTCAGACGGCGGCTGTGGCGAAGTGAAGCGCGTCGCGGTGGTTGGCGGCCGATCAGTGGAGAAGGGCGATTACATTGATGAGAGGGGCGAGTTTCAGTATCTGGGCTGGAAAAAACTTGTCGGCGCCGACGGGTTCCCAACCGATATCCGCGTGTTGAAAGCCCGTCGTTGAACCAAAGAAATACCGGGATGTTTTCTTGAATATGAGGATGGACAGATGATCGACTTCAACAACAAAGGCTTCTTCAAACTCAAGCAGAACGATGAGTACGCCGAACGCGTAAGCGCGCTGTTGCTCGACGGCGAGGAAGTGATCGACTCTTACAAGGCCATGCGTGACGGCGTGGTGTTTACCAACAAACGCATCATCGCGGTCAACGTTCAGGGCATTACCGGCAGCAAGAAGGATTTCACTTCCTTGCCGTACAAGAACATCGTTGCGTACTCGGTGGAAACCTCGGGCACGTTCGATCTGGATTCGGAGCTGGAGATTTACTTCTCGTCACTGGGGAAAGTGAAGTTCGAATTCACCGGGAAGACGTCGATGGTGGAGATTTCGAAAGTGATCTCTCAGCACGTACATTGAATTAGAGCTGAATGCGGATGATCTGGCGTGCCTAATATGGTGGGGGGAGAGCTTTTTTGACGGGGCTGCTGCGCCTTAAGATCGCTGGCCATAGCAGTGCGATGTGGATGTTTCAATGTTTGTTCGGTAAAGATTTAGGGTGGACGGGACGATGGCAAAATAGTAGCTTCGGTACAAAGACCTCCATTCAAGCGAGGTTCGGAGTTTTTTGCATCTCGTTAAAGGAAGACGTAATGCTATCTATTCCCCCTTCTCGTTGCTCGCATACACCCCATGCTAAATCATTGAGCCAATACCTCGGGTTTTTACTATTGTCAGCGAGTAGTGCCGACGTGCGTGGCTGTAATTTGCTATTGCGATTGATGGGTTTCTGTGTCGAATTTAATTCTTTTGTTTTTATGATACTTGCTAAGAAATTTAAGGCTATATTTTCTTGTGTGCTGGTTTGTAATATTCATATTAACTTGAGTGTTCGCGTATGAAACATCCGGACAAATTTTTAAGTGTCGTTTTTCATGAGTCTGGGGGTATTGGTGATGACCTTGCTCTCTGTGCTGGCTTTGAGCGCGGTAAGTGGCGAAATGATCAGTTTGCAGATCATATAATAGAGTGGTTGCCAGAGTTTGCGCTAAGTTACTCTGAGATAAACGAAATTGGCCACCATAATGCACTGCGGATTATAAAACGTGCAGCAAAAATTGTTTACGATACGGAAAAGTACGGATTGCGAGGCGAGTTTGGTGAGATATTGCTTCATATAGCCATTAGGCAAGTATATAAAACGCTTCCCGCTATAAATAAGATTTATTACAAGAGCTCAGTTAACGAGACGGTGAAAGGGTTCGACGCTGTTCATGTAGTGAAGAAAGACGACGGGCTTGAACTCTGGGTAGGGGAAACCAAATTTTATAATAAGGTTTCTAGGGCGATCTACGATGTGGTCAAGGAGATAGTTGACCATTTGGAAACTGACTACCTTAAGTCGGAATTTATTCTGATAAGAAATAAAATAGACCCGGAGTGGCCCGAGGCGGAAGAGCTAAGGGAGTTACTTCACGAAAATACATCTTTGGATAAAGTGTTTCGGCAAGCTTGCATACCTGTTTTACTAACTTATGATAGTGAGGTGGTGAAAGGTGGTGCGATAGATAAAGAGTACGAGAGTAATATCAGGGATGAAATTATTGATGCGTATTCTAGTTTTCGAAATAAATTAAATGATCAGTATTCAGAGAGGTTTTTTACAGTTCTGCCAATAACCGTTCATGTGATTTTGATCCCGCTACATGAGAAAAAAGAGTTAATTGCCGCTTTGGATAAACGCCTAAAGGCTCTTCAGATATGATAGATCATCAGGCTGTGCGAAAAGAGTTGAGAGGGAGTGAGTGGGTAAATACACCCTTCAAAATGCTCTCGGTAGTATCTGCTATATGTTCTAGCAATTTAGAGGTTGGGCGGGAGTTTGTAATTAGGACACTCGCAAAGCGTGATGGGCTTGATGTTCTATATCGAAATATAGTTGATGAGTTGGCTATGCAGGTTGGATTGTATCCATATGCGTCGGATCTCGAGAGCTTATCACTTCGAAGCGCATTTACACATGCGAGTAACCGAGCGGAAAAAGAGATGGAGAATTATGTCCTCCATAGCTCGCAGACTAGGATTCTGAGAAAACTGATGGCTGGTGAGTCGGTTATTTTAAGCGCTCCCACATCTTTTGGTAAAAGCTTGTTAATTGATGTGATTATATCTGAAAAAAACTTTTCGAATATTGTATTGATTTTGCCAACGCTGGCGTTGGTAGAAGAGACTCGTCGTAGAATGTCAAGGTTCGTTGGGCGTTATAATATTTTAACTACGGGAGGACAGGAGCAGAGTGAACGCAATATTTTTGTACTGACACAAGAGCGCTTTTTGGCAATGGAGACTGAAATTCCAGATGTCGATTTTTTTGCTATTGACGAATTTTATAAGCTTTCAATTTCTGGTGAAGGTGATAGGGCAACACTTCTCAATCAAGCACTCATAAAGCTAGTTAAGACGGGCGCTCAGTTTTATCTGCTTGGTCCTTCAATCAAATCTATACCCGAGATCGTAACAGACCGCTTGAAGTGTAGTTTTTATATCGAAGACTTTCAAACGGTCGCAATTGAACTGCACGTTCTTAGCAAAAAACCAACTAGAGAGGAGGCGTTCGCAAACTTGCTAGACGGACTGGAAGGGCAGACGTTGGTGTATTGCCAGTCTCCGGCGAGTACTCGAAAGCTTCTTAAAAATTATCTGGCAATAAGGGATGTGCCGCTTTCTGAAGATGAAGAGTTGATCGAGGCCGCTCAATGGACCTCTCGGCACTATCATGATGAATGGTTGGTTTCTGTTGCATTAATGCATGGTGTCGGTATTCACCATGGTAGGTTACCAAGATCTCTAGGCCGATTCATGATTCGAGCTTTTGAAGAAGGGAAACTGAATATCCTTCTCTGTACATCGACCTTGATTGAAGGAGTGAATACAGCGGCAAAAAATGTCGTCGTATATGACGGATCGCTGAATAAAAAACCTCTAGATTTTTTTACATTTAATAATATAAGAGGAAGATCAGGTAGGATGTTTAAGCACTTTGTTGGAAGTGTTTACTGTTTTGATGCTCCTCCAGAAGAAAATCTTCCCTTCGTTGATATACCGTCATTCAATCCTACAGAAACAACTCCAAGCAGTATTCTTATAAATCTACCCGAAGGTTTAGTTCCAGTGGGGCTCCAGGGCAAAGTGGATCTGTTAACTAAACAAGATTTGCTGCCTGTAGAAGTTCTGAGGAAGTTGTCGGGGATAGAACCGGAGTATCTGTTAGATACTGCAAGATATTTGTATGGCTTGGATGTTCGTGAACTGCAAAAGCTAGTTTGGTCAAGCCGCCCTCGGTATGAAGACATAAAAGCTACATCTGAAATTATATGGAAACAGCTCGGAGGTGCTGGAACTGCCCGGCAGAGTTCTATGCGGACGTCATCCATGATGACATTGTATGTTTGGAGGTTGTACGCGTTAAGAAGCGTTCCAAGGTTCAGGCGGGAAATGATAAAAAGTCAAATTGACTTTGGTACTTCACCTGATGACTCAGTTGAAAACGTACTTGCTTTTCTAAGGGGATGGGCATCTTTCAATTATCCGAAATATTTGATTTCGCTTAATGAGGTGTTGAATGTTGTGCTTGTGAAGCGAGGATTGAAAGGTGCAAATTATATAGCGTTTGCCGCATCTATTGAGCATTTATTTCAACCTTCGTCCTTCTCAACTCTCGAGGAGTACGGGCTTCCAACGGAAATTTCGGAAAAACTTATGGCCGGTCAAGTTTTCTCAAAAGATGATGGTTTAGAGTATGTGGTGAATAAGCTGAAGGAAAAAGAGTTAGGGGCGTTTGCAGATGGCGTCTTTGAAAGGCGCGTCATAGAGGATTTTCAAGAGGGTATTGGATCGAAGGTTGGAGCGACAAAAAAGAAATGAAAAAGTTTTTTGAATAAGCAGCGGGGAAAAGTGTTCTATTATCTGTCGTATTGATGTGGGTTGGTTTTGTTGGCGGTATCAATATGGAAAGGTCTAACTTGGTTTGGTAAATTGGGGTGAGTGATGGGTGTTTCAAAGCCAGTAGTATTGCCTAGTATCAAATTTGATAAGCAAGGTGAAGCTGACGCATTTTTTAAAGGTGTTTTGGATCGTTATGAAGATGATGAGTATCTAGATGCGGTAGATGAAGAATTTGTTTATGAGTTGCTTCAGAGGCATCCAGACGCTGACTCAAAGATTGGAAGTGGTGTTGTAGGCATTTATCGGGGCAGATCAACTGACCATCCATCGAGTTGTTTTCATGTGCACAGAAATGATGGGTCGAAGACAGATTTCTCTTACAAAACATGCGTTAGGGGAACTTCTCCTAGTTTGAAAGCCTGCTTCTATCAAGCTTGCCAGAGATCAGTTGCTAATTCTGTTTCTGATAGAAAGAAACGTTTATTTGAGATCGCTGGGGGCGAAATTGCTTGCCGCAAGACCGGGGTTCTTACTACATTTACTACGTCTGATTATCGACATACGACTCCCCGCTTTAGGGAGATTGTAGAGGGATTTATTGAATTCCATAATATTACAGTATCAGAACGTTTGATTTCGAGAGGGGCTGACATGCAATATTCTGCCGTTTTTTCTGATCCTAGTATGGCGGATAATTTTTTAAGTTATCATCTTAAAGTTGCGAGCCTTGAGATTTTTAAGCGTTACGAAATTCCGAGTCGTTCTTAGTGTGGTGAGTTGTTATTTATGCTTGGTATTTGTATTTTTAGTTATGTGAGGCTGAGTTTTAGGTGCGTTTTTCGGGCGCTGAAGGATTTACAGTAGGGTTCTATATATATTAGTTGGCTCAAGTAATACCTATAGTATCTCTTTTAAATAGCCCTTGAGCGCAAGGAGCGGCTGATCCAGCTGCTCCAGCGAACGCGCCCCGCTGAACTCAGCTGACAACTTCTGCAACTCCCGCCCTAGTGGTTTCTCAACACCACCCAAGGCATCCATCGCCAAGCTCAGGCATTCGTTCATCTTGAACTGAATGGTCTCGACATCCCCGCGCCGCACCAGCAGTTCGAACACATCTTTCTGGTAATCACTCATGACCATGTCATCCCGCAGGATCGGGCTCAGGCCTTCTTCCTCGTAAGCGAGCTTGAGGGAGAAAAGGGCGACTGTTTCCAGTGACGTTTCCATGGGGTGACCTTTGTGGGATCTCGCCGGGCGGCCAGCGGCACTTTCCGGCAGACGAAAAAAAAGGCCTTGCTAAGCAAGACCTTTCTTAATTTTGGTGCCCCGAGGGAGACTCGAACTCCCACTCCTTTCGAAAACGGATTTTGAATCCGCCGCGTCTACCAATTCCGCCATCAGGGCTCAATGGCGGCGAAGTATAGAGATGAGATTACCGTCGGTCAATCAGGTACATAGAGAATTTTCGATATTTCCGCTAGACTTTCCGGCCCTGCTAGACGAACCCCATCATGCGCGTTGCTGACTTTACTTTCGAGCTCCCTGATTCGCTGATCGCCCGCCACCCTTTGGCCGAGCGTCGCGGTAGTCGCCTGCTGACCCTTGACGGGCCGAGCGGCGCCCTCGCACACCGTCAATTCACTGATTTGCTTGAGCATTTGCGCCCAGGCGATTTGATGGTGTTCAACAATACCCGGGTGATTCCGGCGCGGCTGTTCGGGCAGAAAGCCTCGGGCGGCAAGCTGGAAATCCTCGTTGAGCGGGTGCTCGATACGCATCGCGTGCTGGCCCATGTGCGTTCCAGCAAGTCGCCGAAGCCGGGTTCGAAGATCCTTATCGACGGTGGTGGCGAGGCAGAAATGCTTGCGCGTCACGATGCGTTGTTCGAGCTCGGCTTCGCTGAAGAAGTGTTGCCGCTGCTTGATCGCGTCGGGCACATGCCGTTGCCTCCTTATATAGACCGCCCGGACGAAGGTTCGGATCGCGAGCGTTATCAGACCGTGTACGCCGAGAAACTCGGTGCGGTGGCGGCGCCGACCGCAGGGCTGCATTTCGATCAGTCGCTGATGGAAGCAATTGCCGCCAAGGGCGTCGAGACCACGTTCGTCACGCTGCACGTGGGCGCGGGGACGTTCCAGCCAGTGCGCGTCGAGAAGCTTGAAGATCACCACATGCACACCGAATGGCTGGAAGTCGGCCAGGACGTGGTCGATGCGGTCGCAGCGTGCCGTGCGCGTGGTGGTCGGGTGATTGCCGTCGGCACCACCAGCGTGCGTTCGTTGGAAAGTGCCGCGCGCGATGGCGTGCTCAAGCCGTTCAGTGGCGACACCGATATCTTTATCTTCCCGGGCCGGCCGTTCCATGTGGTCGACGCCCTGGTGACCAATTTCCATTTGCCGGAATCGACGCTGTTGATGCTGGTTTCGGCATTTGCCGGTTATCCCGAGACCATGGCTGCCTATAAGGCCGCCGTCGACAACGGTTACCGCTTTTTCAGCTACGGTGATGCGATGTTCATCACCCGTAATCCCGCACCGACTGCCCCTGAACAAACAGGCCCAGAGGAAACAGAATGAGTCGCGAATGTCGCATGTCCTTTGAACTTCTGGCCACCGATGGCAAGGCCCGACGTGGTCGTCTGACCTTCCCGCGTGGCACCGTCGAGACCCCGGCGTTCATGCCGGTGGGCACTTACGGCACGGTCAAGGGCATGTTGCCGCGTGACATCGTTGCCACCGGCGCAGAAATCATTCTCGGCAACACCTTTCACTTGTGGCTGCGTCCTGGCACCCAAGTGATCAAGGAACACGGCGACCTGCACGATTTCATGCAGTGGAAAGGCCCGATCCTCACCGACTCCGGTGGTTTCCAGGTGTTCAGCCTCGGCGCGATGCGCAAGATCAAGGAGGAGGGCGTGACCTTCGCCTCCCCGGTCGACGGCGCCAAAGTGTTCATGGGGCCGGAAGAATCGATGCAGGTGCAGCGCGATCTCGGCTCCGACATCGTGATGATTTTCGACGAATGCACGCCGTATCCGGCTGACGAAGACGTCGCCCGCGTGTCGATGGAGCTGTCGTTGCGCTGGGCGCAGCGCTCGAAAAATGCCCACGGTGAAAACACCGCGGCGCTGTTCGGTATCGTGCAGGGTGGCATGCACCAGGATCTGCGCATGCGCTCGCTGGAAGGCCTCGACAAGATCGGCTTCGATGGCCTGGCCATTGGCGGTCTGTCGGTGGGCGAGCCGAAGCACGAGATGATCAAAGTGCTGGATTATCTGCCGGGCATGATGCCGGCTGACAAACCTCGTTACCTTATGGGCGTTGGCAAACCGGAAGATCTGGTTGAGGGTGTGCGCCGCGGTGTGGACATGTTCGATTGCGTGATGCCAACCCGTAATGCCCGCAATGGGCATCTGTTCATTGATACAGGCGTGCTGAAGATCCGTAACGCGTTCCATCGCCATGATGAATCGCCGCTGGATCCGACCTGCGATTGCTATACCTGCCAGAACTTCTCCCGCGCTTATCTGCATCACCTGGACAAGTGCGGCGAAATGCTGGGAAGCATGCTCAATACCATCCATAACTTGCGCCATTATCAGGTGCTGATGGCTGGTTTGCGCGAGGCTATTCAACAGGGTACATTGGCCGCCTTTGTCGATGCCTTCTACGCCAAACGCGGGCTCCCCGTTCCGCCTTTGGACTGAGTTTTCTGACCCCAAGATTCAACATTTGCAACTGGAGTGCTAAATGAGCTTTTTTATCTCTAACGCCATGGCTGACGCGGCTGCACCGGCTGCTGCCGGCCCAATGGGCGGCGGTTTCGAGTGGATTTTCCTGGTCGGCTTCCTGGTCATCTTCTACCTGATGATCTGGCGTCCACAGGCCAAGCGCGCCAAAGAGCAGAAAAACCTGCTGAGCAGCCTGCAGAAGGGCGACGAAGTGGTCACCACCGGCGGCATCGCTGGCAAGATCACTAAAGTTGCTGATGACTTCGTGGTTCTGGAAGTTTCCGACACCGTCGAAATGAAGTTCCAGAAAGGCGCCATCGCCGCCACGCTGCCAAAAGGCACGCTGAAAGCGATCTGAAGCAACAACTTCTACTCAATCGACGGGGCGCGCAAGGCGCCCCGCGTTCATAACGGGCGGCGTGATGCTGAACAAATATCCTCTGTGGAAATACATTCTGATCCTGGCGGTGCTGGCGATCGGTCTGATTTATTCCGCTCCGAATCTATACCCCGATGACCCGGCCATTCAGGTCAGCGGTGCAAGCACTGCGCTGCAAGTCAATCAGGCTGATCTGGATCGTGTGAGCACTGCGCTCAAGGAGTCCGGGATCAACGTCAAGGCAGCCACGCTGGCCGCCAACGGCAAGGGCGGTCTGATCCGTCTGAGCAAGGCTGAAGACCAGCTGCCGGCCAAAGACGTTGTGCGCAAGGCGTTGGGTGATGACTACGTCGTCGCGCTGAACCTGGCACAGACCACCCCGCAATGGCTGCGCAATCTGGGCGCGCACCCGATGAAGCTGGGTCTGGACTTGTCCGGTGGTGTGCACTTCCTGCTGGAAGTGGACATGGATAAAGCCCTCGATGCACGCCTGAAAGTCTACGAAGGCGACGTCAAGAGCCTGCTGCGCAAAGAGAAACTGCGTTATCGCAGCCTGCCGCAACTGGGCGGTGCCATTCAGTTGGGCTTCAGTGATGAAGATTCCCGCGAACAGGCCCGTGCACTGATCCGCAAGAACTTCAACGATTTCGACATTGTTCCGGCCGACCTCAACGGTCAACCGGTGCTGCGTCTGGCGATGACCCCGGCCAAGCTGGCGGAAATCCGTGAATACTCCATCAAGCAGAACTTGACCACGGTACGTAACCGCGTCAACGAGCTGGGTGTTGCCGAACCAATCGTTCAGCGTCAGGGCGCCAACCGCATCGTGGTTGAGCTGCCGGGCGTGCAGGACACTGCCGAAGCCAAGCGTATTCTCGGCAAGACGGCCAACCTTGAGTTCCGTCTGGCTGCTGAGCCGGGTGCTTCGAAAGCCACCTCCGAAACCTTCGAGTTCCGTGAAGGCAATCGTCCGCCAGCACAGATCGAGCGTGGTTTGATCATCACCGGTGACCAGGTGACCGACGCCAAGGCCGGTTTCGGCGAGCACGGCACCCCGGAAGTGAATATCCGTCTGGATGGTCACGGTGGCGAGCTGATGAGCCGCGCCACCCGTTCGAACGTCGGTCGCAGCATGGCGGTGATCTTCATCGAACAGCGTCCGATCACCACTTACACCAAGCAAGTGGTCGATGGCGTCGAGAAAGACGTTGCCGTTCAAACGTTCAAAGAAGAGAAGAAGATCATCAGCCTGGCGACCATTCAGTCGCCGCTGGGTGCTCAGTTCCGCATCACTGGCCTGAACGGTCAGGGCGAGTCGTCCGAACTGGCGCTGCTGCTGCGTGCCGGTGGTCTGGCCGCACCGATGTACTTCGCTGAAGAGCGCACCATCGGCCCGAGCCTGGGTGCTGACAACATCACCAAAGGTATCGATGCGTCGCTGTGGGGCATGCTGTTCGTGTCGCTGTTCATCATCGCTATCTACCGCTTCTTCGGCATCATCGCCACCGTCGCACTGGCGGTGAACATGGTGCTGCTGCTGGCCCTGATGTCGCTGCTGGGGGCAACGCTGACCCTGCCGGGTATCGCCGGTATCGTGCTGACCATGGGTATGGCGGTCGACGCCAACGTGCTGATCTTCTCGCGGATCCGTGAAGAGATCGCCGCCGGCATGACCGTGCAGCGTGCAATCAACGAAGGCTTCGGCCGGGCATTCACCGCGATTCTCGATGCCAACCTGACCACGTTGTTGGTCGGCGGGATTCTCTTTGCCATGGGCACCGGCCCGGTCAAAGGTTTCGCAGTGACCATGTCCCTCGGGATCTTTACCTCGATGTTCACGGCCATCATGGTGACCCGCGCAATGGTCAACCTGATCTTCGGCGGACGTGACTTCAAGAAGTTGTGGATTTAAGGGGCTGCCATGTTACGTACAATCAACTTCATGGGCGTTCGCAACTTCGCGTTCGGCGTCACAGTGTTTCTCACGTTGCTGGCTATGTTCAGTGTCGTGACCAAGGGTATGAACTGGGGCCTGGACTTCACCGGCGGTACGCTCATCGAGCTGACCTACGAGCGTCCGGCCGACGTTACCAAGGTGCGTGAGCAGCTGGCGACGTCGGGTTACCACGAAGCAATCGTGCAGAGCTTCGGTGCGACTACCGATCTGCTGGTGCGCATGCCAGGTGAAGACCCGCAACTGGGCCATCAGGTGGCGGAAGCGCTGCTGAAGGTCGGCGGCGACAACCCGGCGACGGTCAAGCGTGTCGAGTTCGTCGGCCCGCAGGTCGGTGAAGAACTGCGTGACCAGGGCGGCCTCGGCATGCTGCTGGCGCTCGGCGGTATCCTGATCTACCTGGCTTTCCGCTTTCAGTGGAAATTCGCGGTCGGCGCCATTGTTTCGCTGATTCACGACGTGATCGTCACCATCGGTATCCTGTCGTACTTCCAGATCACTTTCGATCTGACCGTGCTGGCGGCGGTGCTGGCGATCATCGGTTACTCGCTGAACGACACCATCGTGGTATTCGACCGGGTTCGTGAGAACTTCCGTGTGCTGCGCAAGGCAACGCTGATCGAGAACATCAACATCTCGACCACGCAAACCCTGCTGCGCACCATGGCGACGTCGATCTCGACTTTGCTGGCGATCGCGGCGCTGCTGTTCTTTGGCGGTGACAACCTGTTCGGCTTCTCGATCGCGCTGTTTATCGGTGTTCTGGCGGGTACTTACTCGTCGATCTACATCGCTAACGTGGTGCTGATCTGGCTGAACCTGACCACCGAGGATCTGATTCCTCCGGCGAACACCGAGAAGGAAGTCGACGACCGTCCATAACGGCCATCGTTTTTCCGGCTGTCAGCCCAAGAAAGGCGCGAGTTGAACTCGCGCCTTTTTTTATGCTCCAAGGCTGGGAGAAGCGCGGGCGCGTCCCGCATGTGATGGTCAGGAGGTTCATGTGAACAAGTCGTTGCTGGTTGGTGCGGTATTGGGTGCTGTCGGTGTGACTGCCGGGGGTGCTGTTGCCACCTACAGCCTGGTTAAAAGCGGCCCTGAGTATGCGCAAGTATTGGCCGTTGAACCGGTTAAAACACAGATCAAGACTCCACGTGAAGTGTGCAAGGACGTGACAGTGACTCGTCAGGCACCGGTAAAAGATCAACACCAGATTGCCGGTACCGTCGTCGGTGCGCTGGCAGGTGGTTTGCTGGGTAATCAGATTGGCGGCGGCACCGGCAAGAAAATTGCCACGGTAGCCGGTGCGGTCGGTGGCGGTTATGCGGGTAACAAGGTGCAGGAAGGCATGCAAGAGCGTGACACCTACACCACCACGCAAACCCGCTGCAACACGGTCAATGACATCAGTGACAAGGTCGTCGGTTACGACGTGCGTTACTCGCTCGATGGCAAGGAAGGCAAAGTGCGGATGGATCGCGATCCGGGCAACCAGATTCCGGTCGACAAGGAAGGCAAGCTGATTCTGTCGCAGAATGAGCCGGCTCAGTAAAGACCGACTGTTTTAAAAAGAAGCACCCTGCGGGGTGCTTTTTTTGTACCCGGAATTTCTGGCTGTACCGTGACCCCTTGTGGGAGCGAGCCTGCTCGCGAATGCATTCTGACAGTCAACATTAATGTCGGCTGGCACACCGCATTCGCGAGCAGGCTCGCTCCCACATGAAGATTTTGGTGATCTGAAGATCGAATTCCAGACATAAAAAAAGCACCCCGAAGGGTGCTTTTTGCGTTTCGCCGGAAGCTTAGCGCTTCAGCGAGGCCGGCAGGTGCGGCTGGATCGCCGTCAATACTGCCTTGAAGCATTTGGTGTTGCCGGCAACGATGTGGCCTTTTTCAAGGAAGTCGTGACCGCCGGTGAAGTCGCTCACCAGGCCGCCGGCTTCTTGAATCAGCAGGGCGCCTGCAGCCATGTCCCACTCGGATAGGCCCGACTCCCAGAATGCATCGAAACGACCGGCAGCCACATAGGCCAGGTCCAGGCTCGCCGAGCCTGCGCGGCGGATGCCGGCGGTCTGGCCAACTAGGGCGCGGAACATGCCCAGGTAGTTGTCGAGGTTGTCCATCTGGTCGTCACGGAACGGGAAACCGGTACCCAGCAGGGCGCCGTCGAGGCTGGTGCGACCACTGACGCGCAGGCGACGACCGTTCAGTTGAGCGCCGCGACCACGGCTGGCGGTGAATTCTTCCTGGCGAACCGGGTCCAGAACCACTGCGTGTTCCAGGCGACCACGGTACTTACAGGCAATGCTGACAGCGAAGTGCGGAATGCCACGCAGGAAGTTGGTAGTGCCGTCCAGCGGATCGATGATCCACAGGTACTCTTCGCCTTCGATGCCGGTGCCAGCGTGCAGGCCAGTCTCTTCACCCTGGATCGAGTGATTCGGGTAAGCCTTGCGCAGGGCGTCGATGATTTTCTGTTCGGCGGCGCGATCGACCTCGGATACATAATCCTTGGCGTCTTTTTCGTCGACCTTGATGGTATCCAGGCGCTCGATGGAGCGGAAGATCAGTTCACTGGCGCTGCGGGCGGCGCGCAGCGCGATATTCAGCATGGGCTGCATGGATGTGTCACCTAAGGTTGTTAAAGAAAGCCGCGCATTCTATCAGAACTTTTCTTCAGGTGAAGGACGCTGTTCGCTTTCATAGCTTAACGGTAGGCTGTTCTGTAAGATTTGCACCCCTTTCCTGTGTCCGAGAGCGCCTCCCTTGCTGCAGAACATTCGTGTCGTCCTGGTCAATACCAGCCACCCCGGCAATATCGGCGGGGCCGCGCGCGCCATGAAAAACATGGGTCTGTCGCGATTGGTGCTGGTCGAACCGCGGGTCTTCCCGCACCACGAAGCCGATGCGCGTGCTTCCGGTGCCGGTGACATCCTTGAAAATGCGCAAGTCGTCGCCACGTTGGAAGACGCCTTGGTCGGCTGCAATCTGGTGCTAGGCACCAGCGCCCGTGACCGTCGAATCCCTTGGCCGCTGCTGGATCCGCGCGAGTGCGGCACCAAAGTGGTCGAGGAAGCTGGGCAGGGCGCCGAAATCGCTCTGGTCTTCGGTCGTGAAGATTCCGGTCTGACCAACGAAGAGCTGCAGCGATGTCACTTTCACGTGCATATCCCCTCCGACCCTGAGTTCAGTTCGCTGAACCTTGGCGCGGCGGTGCAGGTGTTGAGCTATGAAGTGCGCATGGCCTGGCTGGCCGCCCAAGGTCAGCCGAGCAAGATCGAGAAAGAAGAAGTGGCCTCGGTGAAAAGCGCCGAGCTGGCGACCATGGATGAGCTGGAGCGCTTTTATGAGCATCTGGAGCAGACGCTGGTCGCTATCGAATTCCTCGATCCGGAAAAACCGCGACACTTGATGGCGCGCCTGCGCCGGTTGTACGGACGCAGCTCGGTCAGCCGGGCGGAAATGAATATTTTACGTGGCATCCTCACGGAAACCCAAAAAGCGGCCCGTGGTGAGCTTCTAAAGCGGAAGGACTAAAAGATGTTTGAGCGTTTGCGTGAAGATATCCAGAGCGTGTTCCATCGAGACCCGGCGGCACGTAACGCTTTTGAAGTCCTGACCTGCTACCCCGGCATGCATGCGATCTGGATCCATCGATTGGCCGGCATGCTCTGGCGCAACGAACTGAAATGGCTGGCGCGGCTGGTATCGAACTTCGGTCGCTGGCTGACCGGGATCGAGATTCACCCGGGGGCCAAGGTCGGTCGTCGCTTCTTTATTGACCACGGCATGGGCATCGTTATCGGTGAAACCGCCGAGATTGGCGATGATGTGACCATCTATCAGGGCGTGACCCTGGGTGGCACCAGCTGGAACAAAGGCAAGCGCCACCCGACGTTGGGCGATGGCGTGGTTGTCGGTGCGGGCGCCAAGGTGCTCGGCCCGTTCACGGTCGGCGCCGGTGCCAAAGTCGGTTCGAATGCCGTGGTGACCAAGGAAGTGCCGCCGGGCGCCACTGTTGTCGGTATTCCGGGGCGGATCATCGTCAAGTCCGATGAGGAGCAGGACGCCAAGCGCAAGGCAATGGCCGAGAAGATCGGTTTCGATGCCTATGGTGTCAGCGAAGACATGCCTGACCCGGTGGCGCGCGCCATCGGTCAGTTGCTCGATCACCTGCAAGCGGTGGACGGGCGTCTGGAGGGGATGTGCGGTGCTCTGAAGGATCTGGGCAGCAATTACTGTGCGAAAGATCTGCCTGAGCTGCGTGAAGAAGACTTCGCCTGCGTCAAAGGCAAAGACGAGTCCAAGGCTAGCTAACGCCCCCTGTAGGAGCTGCCGAAGGCTGCGATCTTTTGATCTTGCCTCTCATAAGATCAAAAGATCGCAGCCTTCGGCAGCTCCTACACAGGCATCCGTCAACCGGTGTGCCATTAGGCTGCAGAGCCTGCTATCATTCGCGCGCTCTTTTGCGGGTAATCCTGACTAAAGTACTAGGTCTTAAAGTTGACTTAAATACTCGGGAATTGCATACTCGCCCCATTCTGAACTCCGTGGTAACTGTCCATGCGACTGACTACAAAAGGCCGATACGCCGTGACCGCCATGCTTGACCTGGCGTTGCACGCGCAGCACGGGCCCGTGTCCCTGGCCGATATCTCCGAGCGCCAAGGCATCTCCCTGTCCTACCTCGAACAGCTGTTCGCCAAGCTGCGCCGCAGCAACCTGGTTTCCAGTGTTCGCGGCCCGGGTGGTGGCTACCAGTTGTCCCGCGACATGCAGGGCATCCAGGTCGCCCAGGTGATCGATGCGGTAAACGAATCGGTTGATGCCACCAAATGCCAGGGCCAAGGCGATTGCCATTCCGGCGATACGTGCCTGACTCACCATCTGTGGTGCGATTTGAGCCTGCAGATTCACGAATTTCTAAGTGGTATCAGCTTGGCTGATCTTGTGACTCGCCGTGAGGTGCAAGAAGTAGCCCAGCGTCAGGACCAGCGCCGTTGCAACAGCAAGGCGCCACGCCTGGACAAGATTGAAGCGTCCGCCGTCGAATGACAGCCAGAGAGCTAGCGGCACGCCAGCCCTGATTTAGGAGATAGTCCATGAAATTGCCGATTTACCTTGATTACTCTGCGACCACCCCGGTTGATCCGCGTGTTGCGCAAAAGATGAGTGAATGCCTGCTGGTCGACGGAAACTTCGGTAACCCGGCGTCCCGTTCCCACGTGTTCGGCTGGAAAGCTGAAGAGTCCGTCGAAAACGCCCGTCGTCAGGTGGCCGATCTGGTCAACGCCGATCCGCGCGAAATCGTCTGGACCTCCGGTGCCACCGAGTCCGACAACCTGGCAATCAAGGGTGCGGCGCATTTCTACGGCTCCAAGGGCAAGCACCTGATCACCTCCAAGATCGAGCACAAGGCTGTCCTCGACACCATGCGCCAACTGGAGCGTGAAGGTTTCGAAGTGACCTACCTCGAGCCTACTGAAGACGGTCTGATCACCCCGGCCATGATTGAAGCTGCACTGCGCGAAGACACCATTCTGGTCTCCGTGATGCACGTGAACAACGAAATCGGCACCGTCAACGACATCGCCGCTATTGGCGAAATGCTCCGCGCCAAGGGAATTCTGTTCCACGTCGACGCCGCTCAGTCCACTGGCAAGGTCGAGATCGATCTGCAGAAACTGAAAGTCGACATGATGTCGTTCTCCGCCCACAAAACCTACGGCCCTAAAGGTATCGGCGCGCTGTACGTCAGCCGCAAGCCGCGTGTTCGCATCGAAGCGACCATGCACGGCGGCGGTCACGAGCGTGGCATGCGTTCCGGCACCCTGGCGACCCACCAGATCGTCGGCATGGGCGAAGCGTTCCGTGTAGCCAAAGAAGACATGGCTGCCGAAAACGTCCGTATCAAAGCCTTGAGCGACCGTTTCTACAAGCAGGTCGAGCACCTGGAAGAGCTGTACGTCAACGGCAGCCTGACCGCCCGCGTTCCGCACAACCTGAACCTGAGCTTCAACTACGTTGAAGGCGAGTCGCTGATCATGGCGCTCAAGGATCTGGCGGTATCGTCCGGTTCGGCGTGCACCTCGGCGTCGCTGGAGCCTTCGTACGTACTGCGCGCCTTGGGCCGCAATGACGAACTGGCACATAGCTCGATCCGCTTCACCTTCGGCCGTTTCACCACCGAAGAAGAAATCGACTACGCCGCGCAGAAAGTCTGCGAGGCCGTTACCAAGCTGCGCGCTCTGTCGCCGCTGTGGGACATGTACAAAGACGGCGTCGATATCTCGAAAATCGAGTGGGCGGCACACTAAATATAGAAGCCGCCAGATACAGATCCTGTAGCGACGCGGCGGTTTACGCAGCGCAGTTGCAGGGTCTCAAGAGCGGCCCTGATGAGTGAGGATTAGAATCATGGCTTACAGCGAAAAGGTCATCGACCACTACGAAAACCCGCGCAACGTCGGCAAGATGAACGCGGAAGATCCTGATGTCGGCACCGGCATGGTCGGCGCTCCGGCGTGCGGCGACGTGATGCGTCTGCAAATCAAGGTCAACGACGCTGGCATCATCGAAGATGCCAAGTTCAAGACCTACGGCTGCGGTTCCGCTATCGCTTCCAGCTCCCTCGCTACTGAGTGGATGAAGGGCAAGACCCTGGACGAAGCCGAAACCATCAAGAACACTCAGCTGGCCGAAGAACTGGCCCTGCCGCCAGTGAAGATTCACTGCTCGGTACTGGCTGAAGACGCTATCAAAGCGGCTGTTCGCGATTACAAGCAGAAGAAAGGCTTGATCTGACTTTCTGGATTTGGCGACGAGTAAGGAGTCACCGATGGCTATCAGCATGACAGAAGCGGCTGCTCGACACGTGCGGCGCTCCCTCGACGGGCGCGGCAAAGGTGAAGGGATTCGTCTGGGTGTTCGCACCACAGGCTGTTCCGGCCTTGCCTACGTGCTGGAGTTTGTCGACGAGGTGGTTGCAGAGGATCAGGTGTTCGAGAGTCACGGCGAAAAAGTGATCATCGACCCGAAAAGCCTCGCCTACCTGGACGGCACCGAGCTCGATTTCGTCAAGGAAGGGTTGAACGAAGGCTTCAAGTTCAACAACCCCAATGTGCGCGGTGAATGTGGCTGCGGCGAAAGCTTCAACATCTGAGGCTTGTCGTGGGTATTCCTTGTCATTTCGCTTTATTCGAGCTGCAACCGGGTTTCCGTCTGGATCTCGAGCAGTTGGCCACGCGCTATCGTGAGTTGGCGCGCGGCGTTCATCCTGACCGCTTTGCCGACGCTTCCGAGCGTGAGCAGCGGTCGGCACTCGAGCAGTCTGCGCGGCTCAACGACGCCTATCAGACCCTCAAGAGTCCGGCCCAGCGCGCACGCTACCTGCTGACCATCAGCGGGCATGAAGTGCCGATGGAAGTCACGGTCCATGATCCCGAGTTTCTTCTGCAGCAGATGCAATGGCGCGAAGAGCTCGAAGACCTTCAGGACAGTGCAGATCTCGACGGTGTCGCGGTGTTCAAGCGGCGCTTGAAAGTGGCTCAGGAAGAACTCAATGAAAGCTTCGCAGCCTGTTGGGATGATGCAGCGCAACGTGAGCAGGCCGAACGCCTGATGCGGCGCATGCAGTTCCTCGACAAGCTCACCTACGAAGTGCGCCAGTTAGAAGAGCGCCTCGACGATTAACCCAGTGCCGCTCCGGTCGCACGCCTGATATACAGATAAGTCCTGATCACGATGGCCCTACTGCAGATCGCCGAACCCGGCCAAAGTCCTCAACCGCACCAGCGTCGTCTGGCTGTGGGGATCGACTTGGGCACTACCAATTCGCTGGTCGCTGCGTTGCGCAGTGGTCTTTCCGAACCGTTGGCCGACGCAAACGGGCAGGTCATCCTGCCGTCCGCTGTGCGTTACCACGCCGATCGCGTCGAAGTTGGCGAGTCGGCCAAGCTGGCTGCCGCTTCCGATCCGTTGAACACCGTGCTGTCGGTCAAGCGCTTGATGGGTCGTGGTCTGTCCGACGTCAAGCAATTGGGCGAGCAACTGCCATACCGCTTTGTCGGTGGCGAGTCGCACATGCCGTTCATCGACACCGTGCAGGGCCCGAAAAGCCCGGTCGAAGTCTCCGCCGATATCCTCAAGGTTCTGCGTCAGCGCGCTGAAGCGACGTTGGGTGGTGAACTGGTTGGCGCGGTGATCACCGTTCCAGCGTATTTCGATGATGCCCAGCGCCAAGCCACCAAAGATGCGGCCAAATTGGCCGGTCTGAACGTGCTGCGTCTGCTCAATGAGCCGACCGCTGCCGCTGTGGCGTACGGTCTGGATCAGCATGCCGAAGGCCTGGTTGCCATTTATGACCTGGGCGGCGGTACTTTCGATATCTCTATTCTGCGTCTGACCGGCGGTGTTTTCGAAGTTCTGGCCACTGGCGGCGACAGCGCGCTGGGCGGTGATGACTTCGATCACGCGATTGCCGGCTGGATTATCGAGAGCGCGGGTCTGTCCGCCGATCTCGATCCGGGCGCACAGCGCAATCTGCTGCAAACCGCTTGCGCGGCCAAAGAAGCCCTGACCGACTCGGCCAGCGTTGAAGTGGCCTATGGCGACTGGAAAGCGCCGCTGACCCGCGAAGCCTTTGATGCGCTGATCGAGCCAATGGTCGCGCGCAGCCTGAAAGCCTGCCGCCGCGCCGTTCGTGATTCCGGTATCGAGCTGGAAGACGTGCACGCCGTGGTCATGGTTGGCGGTTCGACCCGCGTTCCGCGTGTTCGCGAAGCCGTTGCCGAAGCCTTCGGTCGTCAGCCGCTGACTGAAATCGATCCGGATCAAGTGGTGGCCATCGGTGCCGCGATCCAGGCCGATACGTTGGCTGGCAACAAGCGCGATGGCGGCGAACTGCTGCTGCTCGACGTGATTCCGCTGTCCCTGGGGCTGGAAACCATGGGCGGCTTGATGGAGAAGGTGATTCCGCGTAACACCACCATCCCCGTCGCCCGCGCACAAGACTTTACGACTTATAAAGACGGCCAGTCGGCCATGGCGATTCACGTCCTGCAGGGTGAGCGCGAGCTGATCAGCGACTGCCGCTCTCTGGCGCGCTTCGAATTGCGCGGCATTCCGGCGATGGTCGCCGGCGCTGCGAAAATTCGCGTGACCTTCCAGGTCGATGCCGACGGTCTGCTCAGCGTTTCCGCCCGTGAACTGGGTTCGGGCGTTGAGGCGAGCATTCAGGTCAAGCCGTCCTACGGTCTGACCGATGGCGAAATCGCCAAAATGCTTAAGGATTCGTTCCAGCACGCCAATGACGACAAGGTCGCCCGTGTTCTGCGTGAGCAGCAAGTCGATGCCCAGCGCCTGATCGAAGCGGTGCAGGGCGCTCTTGAGGTTGATGGCGAGCGTTTGCTCGACGCCGAAGAGCGCATGGTTATCGACCTGCAGCTGCAGGAACTGGCCGAACTGATGAAAGGTACCGATGGTTACGCCATCGAGCAGCAGACCAAGCGTCTGTCGCAAGTGACCGATGCTTTTGCTGCCCGCCGCATGGATCTGACGGTGAAAGCCGCTCTGTCGGGGCGCAATCTGAATGAAATCGAGGATATCTGATGCCGCAGGTCATTTTTCTGCCCCACGAGAAGTTCTGCCCTGAAGGCATGGTGGTCGAGGCTGCGCCCGGCACCTCTATTCTCGAACTGGCCCACGAACACCATATCGAGATGGAAAGCGCCTGCGGCGGCGTCTGCGCTTGCACTACCTGCCACTGCATCATCCGCGAGGGTTTCGACTCGATGGAAGAGGCTGACGAGCTGGAAGAAGACTTCCTCGATCGCGCCTGGGGTCTGGAAGCGCAATCGCGTCTGGCTTGCCAGGCTATCGTTGGTGAAGAAGACATCACCGTCGAGATTCCGAAATATTCGCTTAACCATGCGGCTGAAGCGCCGCACTGACTGGTAAGACTGTCATGAGCTACGGTTGGAATGATGTTCAACGTATTGCCGAAGAGTTGGCCGAGGCCCACGAGGGACTCGATCCGTACTCTGTAGGTTTTGTCCGTCTGCAGCAGATGATCCTCGAACTGCCTGACTTCGATGCTACTTCTGGTCGTGTCGGCGAGAAGGTGCTGGAAGCGGTTCAGGAGCTCTGGGCCGCAGAATTGGACTGATCGTCTCGCAGGTTAGGCAATACCCAAGAACCCGCGTATAATTCGCGGGTTTAATTTTTCGCAAATTACCGTTTCTGGAGTTACACCATGGCTGTTCAACGCACTTTCTCCATCATCAAGCCTGACGCTGTTGCAAAAAACGTCATCGGCGAAATCACCACCCGTTTCGAAAAAGCCGGCCTGCGCGTTGTAGCTTCGAAACTGAAGCAACTGTCCAAAGCTGAAGCTGAAGGCTTCTACGCTGAGCACAGCGCTCGTGGTTTCTTCGGCGACCTGGTTGCTTTCATGATCTCCGGTCCTGTTGTTGTTCAGGTTCTGGAAGGCGAAAACGCTATCGCTCTGAACCGTGAGCTGATGGGCGCTACCAACCCTAAAGAAGCTGCTGCCGGCACTATCCGCGCTGACTTCGCTGATTCCATCGACGCCAACGCTGTTCACGGTTCGGACTCCGAAGCCGCAGCTGCTCGTGAAATCTCGTACTTCTTCGCAGCTACTGAAGTAACCACTCGCTAAGCATTGGCTTAAGAGTGAAGGTGAATCCATGACTACATCGACTGTAAAAACCAACCTGCTGGGTCTGACTCAACAGGAAATGGAAAAATTCTTCGACTCAATCGGGGAGAAGCGTTTCCGTGCCGGTCAGGTAATGAAATGGATTCACCACTTTGGTGTCGATGATTTCGACGCCATGACGAACGTCAGCAAGGCCTTGCGCGACAAGCTCAAGGCTATTGCTGAGGTCCGTGGTCCGGAAGTGGTCAGCGAGGACATCTCCAGCGACGGCACCCGTAAGTGGGTGGTGCGCGTGGCGTCCGGCAGCTGCGTCGAGACCGTGTACATTCCCCAGGGCAAACGCGGCACTCTGTGCGTTTCGTCCCAGGCAGGCTGTGCCCTGGATTGCAGTTTCTGCTCCACCGGCAAGCAAGGCTTCAATAGCAACCTCACCGCCGCCGAAGTCATCGGTCAGGTGTGGATTGCCAACAAATCTTTCGGCAGTGTCCCGGCAACCGTCGACCGTGCCATCACCAACGTGGTGATGATGGGCATGGGTGAGCCACTGCTGAACTTCGACAACGTCGTCGCCGCCATGCATCTGATGATGGATGACCTCGGCTACGGGATCTCCAAGCGCCGCGTGACCCTGTCCACGTCGGGTGTGGTGCCGATGATCGATGAGCTGGCCAAGCACATCGACGTGTCCCTGGCGTTGTCCCTGCACGCACCGAATGACGCATTGCGTAACCAATTGGTGCCGATCAACAAGAAATATCCGCTTAAGATGCTGCTCGAGTCGTGCCAGCGCTACATGTCCGCCCTTGGCGAGAAACGTGTGCTGACCATCGAGTACACCTTGCTCAAGGACATCAACGACAAGGTCGAGCACGCGGTGGAAATGATCGCGCTGCTGAAAGATATCCCGTGCAAGATCAACCTGATTCCGTTCAACCCGTTCCCGCATTCCGGGTACGAGCGCCCGAGCAACAACGCGATCCGTCGTTTCCAGGATCAGTTGCATCAGGCCGGTTTCAACGTCACTGTCCGCACCACCCGTGGTGAAGACATCGACGCCGCATGTGGTCAATTGGTAGGGCAGGTGCTGGATCGCACCCGTCGCAGCGAACGTTACATCGCCGTGCGCGAGTTGAGCGCCGACAGCGATCTGGCACAGAACGCTGCGAACACAAATTAAGAGAGGATCTCTATGTCCCTGCGCTTTGCGCTGCTGTTGCTGTTGGCCAGCCTGTGTGCTGGTTGTGTCCTGTCGGGTGACTACAACCCGATGAAGACCAGCAAGGGCCGCGATGAAGCGCGGGCTGCCTACGTGCAGTTGGGGCTGGGATACTTGCAGCAAGGCATGACCGAGCGGGCCAAGGTGCCGCTGAAGAAGGCGCTGGAAATCGACGGTTCCGATCCTGACGCCAACGCTGCCCTCGGGCTGGTGTTTCAGTCCGAAATGGAGCCTGAACTGGCCGACGAACACTTCCGCAAGGCTTTGTCCTCCCGTCCCGCCGATGCGCGTATCCTCAACAACTACGGCAGTTTTCTCTACGAACAACAGCGTTATAAAGAGGCCTACGAGCGTTTTGAACAGGCCGCCGCCGATACCCTGTATCCTGAGCGTTCGCGTGTGTTCGAGAACCTCGGCATGACGGCGGCGAAGCTCGGTCAGCGTGATCTGGCGCAGCAGCAGCTGGAAAAAGCGCTGCGTTTGAACCGCCAACAACCGCGTGCATTGCTGGAAATGGCTGAGTTGTCCTTCGAAGACAGGCATTATGTGCCCGCGCGTGACTATTACGACCGTTTCAGCCTGCTGACCGAACAAAATGCACGTAGTCTATTGCTCGGCGTTCGGCTGGCAAAAGTGTTTGAAGATCGCGACAAGGCCGCCAGTTATGGCCTGCAACTAAAACGACTCTATCCCGGTACGCCGGAATATCAGCAATACCTGTCGGAGCAATGATGAAAGCGGCGCATCCCGAAGTTGTAGCAGCGAATCGCGTTAACCCCGGTGAGACCCTGCGCCAGGCCCGCGAAAGCAATGGCTGGTCGCTGGCCGAAGTGGCCCTCAAACTCAACCTCACCGTGACTTCCCTGAGCAATCTTGAAGCCGGCGCTTTCGACAAGCTGCCGGGGCATACCTTCGCTCGCGGTTACATTCGCGCCTATGCCAAATTGCTCGGCATGGACCAGACCGTTCTGGTTCAGCAATTCGACCAGTCCACCGGCACCGACTCCCAGGGCAGCAATGTTCACGCCCTTGGTCGTATCGAAGAGCCGGTGCGGGTTTCCCACACCATTTTGCGTATTGTCAGCCTGCTGTTGCTGATCGCGGTCATCGGCGGCGGTTTCGTCTGGTGGCAGGATCAGACTTCGCAGCGCACCAAGGACCTGACGTCTCTGGCGCCTGAGCACGTTGAAGTCGAAGGTGCTGACGGGACCACCCAGATTCACCCGATCGACGAGCCGGAAGACCAGGCTGTCGAAGAGAATCAGGCCGATACTTCCACAGCGCTGGCGCTGCCTCAGTCTGAAACCACCGCTGAATCGACCGGTGCCGAAGCCGCTGCGCCAGCGACTGCTCCAGCAGCGCCGGTTGCTCCGGCCACCACGCCAGCCGCTCCGGTTCATGCGCCAGCGCCGGTTGTCGCTAACCCGGCCACCCCAGCGCCAAACGTGCCGGCCACTCCAGCGCCGACCGTCACCGCTCCGGTAATGCCTGCGACGCCCGCGCCAACTGCTGAAGCGGCCGCTCCGGTGGCTGGCGACGGTCAGGTACAACTGCAGTTCAGCGCCGATTGCTGGGCACAAGTGACCGATGGCCGTGGCAAAGTGATTTTCAGTGGTCTGAAGCATAAAGGCGATAGCGTCACCGTTTCCGGCAAGCCGCCGCTTAACGTACGTCTGGGCGTTGCCCGTGCCGCACAGGTCAGCTACAACGGCCAACCGGTCGATATCGCTCCGTTCACCAGCGGCGAGACTGCTCGCCTGAAGTTGGGTCAATAAGTCATGCACGGCGAATCTCCAATCAAACGTCGCGTTTCGCGCAAGATCTGGGTCGGCAACGTACCGGTGGGCGGCGATGCGCCGATCGCTGTGCAGAGCATGACCAACAGCGACACCAATGACGTTGCCGCCACCGTTGCGCAAATCAATCGTCTGGAAGCCGCGGGCGTCGACATCGTCCGCGTTTCGGTGCCGGACATGGACGCCGCCGAGGCGTTCGGCAAGATCAAGCAATTGGTCAAGGTGCCGTTGGTTGCCGACATCCACTTCGACTACAAGATCGCCTTGCGCGTCGCCGAACTGGGTGTCGACTGCCTGCGTATCAACCCGGGCAACATCGGTCGCGAAGACCGTGTTCGTGCGGTAGTCGATGCTGCGCGTGATCGCGGCATTCCGATCCGCATCGGCGTCAACGCCGGTTCGCTGGAAAAAGACCTGCAAAAGAAATACGGCGAGCCGACCCCGGCTGCACTGGTCGAATCCGCCCTGCGCCACGTCGAACACCTTGAACGCCTGAATTTCCAGGACTTCAAGGTCAGCGTGAAGGCCTCCGACGTGTTTATGGCCGTCGAAGCCTACCGCTTGCTGGCGAAAGAAATCGTTCAGCCACTGCACCTGGGCATCACCGAAGCCGGTGGATTGCGTTCGGGCACAGTGAAATCCGCCGTGGGCCTAGGTATGCTGCTCGCCGAGGGGATTGGCGATACTATCCGCATCTCGCTGGCGGCCGACCCGGTCGAGGAAGTGAAGGTCGGTTACGACATTCTCAAGTCTTTGCATCTGCGCTCCCGTGGCATCAACTTCATCGCCTGCCCGAGCTGCTCGCGGCAGAACTTCGATGTGGTGAAAACCATGAACGAGCTGGAAGGGCGCCTTGAAGACCTGCTGGTGCCGCTGGATGTCGCGGTGATCGGTTGTGTGGTCAACGGCCCGGGCGAAGCCAAGGAAGCCCATATCGGCTTGACCGGCGGCACGCCAAACCTGATTTACATCGACGGCAAGCCGGCGCAGAAACTGACGAATGACAATCTGGTGGACGAGCTGGAAAGGCTGATCCGCCAGAAAGCGGCCGAAAAGGTCGAAGCTGACGCTGCCGTAATTGCGCGCGGCTGACCCTGACTGAAGAGCCGAACGAATTTAAGGATTTAAAGTGAGCAAGTCATTGCAAGCCATTCGTGGCATGAACGACATCCTGCCCGAACAGACCCCGCTGTGGCGTTATTTCGAGGGCACCGTTGCGCGTCTGCTGGATAACTACGGTTACAAGCAGATCCGCATGCCGATCGTTGAATTCACCGAGCTGTTCAAACGCTCGATCGGTGAAGTGACCGACATCGTCGAAAAAGAGATGTACACCTTCGAAGACCGCAACGGTGACTCCCTGACCCTGCGTCCGGAAGGCACCGCGGCGTGCGTGCGTGCAGTGCTTGAGCACGGCATCACCGGCGGTGGCCAGGTGCAGAAACTCTGGTACATCGGCCCGATGTTCCGCCACGAGCGTCCGCAGAAAGGCCGTTATCGCCAGTTCCACCAGATCGGTCTGGAAGTCTTCAACCTCGACGGTCCGGACATCGACGCCGAGCTGATCACCATGACCTGGCGCCTGTGGGGCGAGCTGGGCATTCGTGATGCGGTCAAGCTCGAACTCAACAGCCTCGGTACCAGCGAGTCCCGTGGTCGCTATCGTGAAGCGCTGGTCGAGTACCTCTCGGCGCACCACGACAAGCTCGACGAAGACAGCCAGCGTCGCCTGAAAACCAACCCGCTGCGCGTGCTCGACACGAAAAATGCCGACACTCAAGCGGTGCTGGTTGATGCGCCGAAAATGGCCGACTACCTGGACGATGAGTCGCGTGCGCACTTTGAAGGTTTGAAAGCGCGTCTGGATGCCGTCGGCATTCCTTACGTGCTCAACCCGAAGCTGGTTCGCGGCCTCGATTACTACAGCAAAACCGTTTTCGAATGGGTCACCGACAAGCTCGGCGCCCAGGGCACTGTCTGCGCGGGCGGCCGTTACGACGGTCTGGTCGAGCAGATGGGTGGCAAGCCGACCACTGGCGTTGGTTTCGCCATGGGCATCGAGCGTCTGGTTTTGATGCTGGAAACCCTGGAGCAGATTCCGGAAGAAATCTCCCGTCAGGTTGATGTCTATCTGTGCGCCTTCGGTGAAGAAGCCGAGCTGGCCGGTCTGGCTCTGGCTGAACGTGTTCGTGATCAACTTCCAAACCTGCGTCTGCAAGTCAATGCCGGCGCCGGCAGCTTCAAAAGCCAGTTCAAGAAGGCCGACAAGAGCGGTGCGCTGTACGCACTGATCCTCGGTGACGACGAAATGGCCCAGCAAGTGGTAGGTTTCAAACCCCTGCGTGGCCAGGGCGAACAACAAAGCATTGCCTGGGATGCGCTCGCCGCTCACCTGGCCACCTGCGTCGTGCAGGGTTGAAGCTGTCCAAACAGCCGATTTAGCGATTAAGGAGTATTGGGGTGTCGAGTACCGAAGACGAACAGTTGGCGGATTTGAAGGACTGGTGGACACGCAACGGCAAACCTCTGGTCACCGGCGGCCTGTTGGCGCTGGTCATCGTGTTCGGCTGGCAGGCTTATCACAAGTATCAGAGCAACCAGTCGCAAGGCGCCTCGGTGCTCTATCAGCAATTGCTGGAAACCACGCTGACGCCTGATGGCAAGCCTGATGCGGCCCGCGTTGCGGACCTGGCCGGCAAGCTCAACAGCGAATTCGGCGGTTCTGCCTACGCGCAATACGGCAGCCTGTTCGTCGCCAAAGTGGCGGTCGACAGCGGCAAGCTGGATGACGCCGCGACCGAACTGAAAGCCATCGTCGACAAACCGGCCAACCCGGCGCTGGGCGAAATCGCCCGTCAGCGTCTGGCGCAGGTACTCGGCGCGCAGAACAAGGCCGATGACGCCCTGAAACTGCTCGACGGCGATGCCGACAAAGCGTTCCTGGCCACTCGCGAAGAACTCAAGGGCGACCTGCTGGTGCAGCTGGGCCGTACCGATGACGCGAACAAGGCGTATCAAAAAGCCAA
Source organism: Pseudomonas viridiflava (assembly GCF_900580865.1). GTDB lineage: Bacteria > Pseudomonadota > Gammaproteobacteria > Pseudomonadales > Pseudomonadaceae > Aquipseudomonas. The sequence continues at coordinate 38,443 of NZ_UTBZ01000134.1, read as the reverse complement.
GGCGGCACTGTCGGATGAAGCGGCGGTCGGTGGCCTTCAAATCAAGCTCGACGACCTGGCCAAAGGGGATGCGTGACGTGATCCGTTGGAAGCATGCAGCATTGCTGGCTCTGGCCCTTCTGGCCGCGGGTTGCAGCAGCAACAGCAAGAAAGAATTGCCACCGGCTGAACTGACCGACTTCAAAGAAGAAGTGGTTTTGCACAAGCAGTGGAGTCGTTCGATCGGTGACGGTCAGGGCGAAACCTACAACATGCTGGTGCCGGCGATCGACGGTGACACCATCTACGCGGCCGATGTGACCGGCGTGGTGATGGCCATGGATCGCGGCAATGGCGATGTGAAGTGGAAACAGGATCTTGAACTGCCGGTCTCCGGCGCCGTGGGCGTGGGTTACGGTCTGGTTCTGATCGGTACGCTGCGTGGCGAAGTCGTTGCTCTGGACACCAGCAATGGTGAAGAGAAGTGGCGTGCACGCGTCAACAGCGAAGTGCTTGCGCCGCCGGCCAATAACGGCGACGTAGTGGTGGTACAGACTCAGGACGATCGTCTGATCGGTCTGGATGCATCGACCGGTACCCAACGCTGGGTGTATGACAGCACGCCGGCCGTACTGACCCTGCGTGGCACCAGTGCACCGCTGGTCACCAACCGCCTCGCGGTGGCTGGCCTGTCGACCGGTAAAGTGGTCGCTCTGGACATTTCCAACGGCGTGCCGGTCTGGGAACAACGGATCGCAATTCCACAGGGTCGTTCGGAGCTGGAGCGCGTGGTCGACATCGACGGCGGTCTGCTGCTGTCCGGCGGTACTTTGTACGTTGCCAGCTATCAGGGTCGCGTGGCGGCACTGGACCTGGAAAGCGGTCGTCAACTCTGGCAGCGCGATGCGTCGAGTTACGCTGGTATTGCTCAGGGTTTCGGCAGCGTTTACGTGAGCCTGTCTTCGGGCACCGTTGAAGGCGTCGACGAGCGTTCCACCACAGCATTGTGGAGCAACGACTCGCTGGCTCGCCGTCAACTGTCGGCTCCGGAAGTGTTCTCCAGCTATGTTGCAGTGGGTGACCTGGAAGGTTATCTGCACCTGCTGAGTCAGGTTGACGGTCGTTTCGTCGGCCGTGAGCGCATCGACAGCGACGGCCTGCGTGCCCGTCCGCTGGTGGTGGGTGACACGATTTATGTATATGGCAACAGCGGCAAACTGGAAGCCCTGACCATCAAGTAACAACTATGCTTGGGGTTAAACCCCCAGGCGGCCCCGGATTCATGGGGCTTGCAGCGCTCACAGGCGTTGCCCCGAGCACCAGCCGCTGCCTCGCAGCGGCTTTTGTATTTTCTGAAATAACGAAGTGGAGAGCCGCATGGTTCCCGTAATCGCCCTGGTGGGCCGACCGAACGTCGGCAAGTCCACCTTGTTCAACCGCCTGACCAGGACTCGTGACGCCATCGTCGGCGACTTGTCCGGTCTGACCCGTGATCGCCAGTACGGTGAGGCCAAGTGGCAAGGGCGTTCCTACATTCTGGTCGACACCGGTGGTATCTCCGGTGACGAGCACGGTATGGACGAAAAAATGGCCGAGCAGTCGCTGCTGGCCATTGAAGAAGCAGATGTTGTGCTGTTCCTGGTAGATGCCAAGGCCGGTTTCACCGCCGCCGACCAGATGATCGCCGAACACCTGCGCAAACGTAACAAGCGTTCCTACGTGGTTGCCAACAAGGTCGACAACATCGACCCGGAAATGGCCCGCGCTGAGTTCGCGCCATTGGGCATGGGCCACGCGATCCCGATCGCCGGTGCTCACGGTCGTGGCATCACGCAGATGCTGGAAATCGCCTTGGGTGATTTCCCCAAATACGCAGAAGAGCCGGAAGACGGCGAAGAAGAGATCGTTGCCGAAGGCGAGGAAGCCAAGCGCATTCCTGGCCCAAGCGAAAAAGACGGGATCAAGATCGCCATCATCGGCCGTCCGAACGTGGGCAAGTCGACCCTGGTCAACCGCATGCTCGGTGAAGACCGCGTAATCGTCTACGACCAACCCGGCACCACGCGTGACAGTATCTACATTCCGTTCGAACGCAATGAAGAGAAGTACACGCTGATCGACACCGCTGGTGTGCGCAAGCGCGGCAAGATCCACGAAGAAGTCGAAAAATTCTCCGTGGTCAAAACCCTGCAGGCGATCAAAGACGCCAACGTGGTGATCTTCGTGATGGACGCCCGCGAAGGCGTGGTCGATCACGACCTCAACCTGCTCGGTTTTGCCATCGAGTCGGGTCGTGCGTTGGTGATCGCGATCAACAAGTGGGACGGCATGACGCCGAGCGAGCGCGACTACGTCAAGGTCGAGCTGCAACGTCGTCTGTTCTTCGTTGATTACGCCGACATTCACTTCATCTCGGCCCTGCACGGCACTGGCGTGGGTAACCTCTACGCTTCGGTGCAGAACTCGTTCAAGTCGGCGGTCACCCGCTGGCCGACCAACCGTCTGACCCAGATTCTGGAAGACGCCGTTGGCGAGCACGCGCCACCGATGGTCAACAACCGCCGGATCAAGCTGCGTTACGCTCACTTGGGTGGCGCTAACCCGCCGATCATCGTGATCCACGGTAACCAGATCGAGAAAGTGCCGAAGTCGTACGTGCGCTATCTGGAGAACACTTACCGCCGTGTGCTGAAGCTGGTCGGTACGCCGATCCGCATCGAGTTCAAGGGCGGCGAGAACCCGTATGAAGGCAACAAGACCACGCTGACCGACCGCCAGGTCAACAAGAAGCGTCGCTTGATGTCGCACCACAAGAAAGCCGACAAGAAGCGCCGCGACAAGAAGTGATTTATCACTTCGTGTAGGAGCTGCCGCAGGCTGCGATCTTTTGATTTTGCTTTAAAGACAAGATCAAAGGATCGCAGCCTTCGGCAGCTCCTGCAGGGTTCGGCGATAAGAAGGGCGCTCACCAGAGCGCCCTTTTTTTATGGGCGCCGGATGGGCTATCCTCGGGCTCTCCCGCGCCGTCGTCAGAGCCGGGTGTTGAGCAGGGAACCCCCGATGATCACCAGTAAGCTGCCGAATGTCGGCATCACGATTTTCACGCAGATGTCTCAGCTCGCCGCGCAAACCGGCGCGATCAACCTGTCTCAGGGCTTTCCTGATTTTGACGGCCCGCAGTCGTTGCGTGACGCAGTCGGTCGACACATCGCCAGTGGCCATAACCAGTATTCGCCGATGACCGGCTTGCCGGCGCTGCGCGAGCAGATTGCGGCGAAAATCGCTCGCAGCTATGGCGTACAGGTCAATGCCGACAGCGAAGTGACGGTTACGCCGGGCGCGACCCAGGCGATCTTCTGTGCGATTCAGGCGGTTATCCACAGCGGCGACGAAGTCATCGTGTTCGATCCGTGCTACGACAGCTACGAACCGGCGACAGAGCTGGCGGGCGGTCGCTGCGTGCATGTGCAGTTGAACCCGGACGACTTCTCCATCGATTTCGATCAGCTCGCCGCGGCCCTGAGTCCGCGCACGAAAATGATCGTCATCAACACCCCGCACAACCCCAGCGGCGCGCTGATCAGTCGTGCCGAGCTCGATCAACTGGCGGCGCTGATCCGCGATCGCGACATCTACCTGATCAGCGACGAAGTCTATGAACACCTGGTGTTCGACGGCGTGCCGCACGTCAGCGTGCTTGCTCATGAAGAGCTGTATCAGCGCGCCTTCGTGGTCAGCTCGTTCGGCAAAACCTATCACGTCACTGGCTGGAAAACCGGTTACGTCGTCGCACCGCCAGCGCTGACCGCCGAGTTGCGCAAGGTGCACCAGTACGTCAGTTTCTGCGGTGTCACTCCGCTGCAATACGCGCTGGCCGATTACATGGCCGAGCACCCGGAACATGTCGAAGAGCTGCCGGGTTTCTATCAGGCCAAGCGCGATCTGTTCTGCGATCTGCTGGCGCCGTCGCGCTTCAGTTTTACCCGAGTCACCGGCACCTACTTCCAACTGGTCGATTACTCGCAGATTCGCCCTGACCTGAACGACGTCGAGATGGCCATGTGGATGACTCGCGAGCATGGCGTAGCGAGTATCCCGGTGTCGGTGTTTTACCAGAATCCACCGCAAGGCCAGCGCCTGGTGCGTCTGTGCTTTGCCAAACGCGAGGAGACGCTGCGTGAAGCGGCGGCGAAACTATGCGTGATCTGAGTGCATTGCCCGATCTCAATCTGGCGCTGATCCAGACCAGCCTGGCCTGGCATGACCGCCAGGCAAACTTTGAGCACTTCGAGGTGTTGCTGGAGCAGGCGCGAGGGGCGGATCTGATCATCCTGCCGGAAATGTTCACCACCGGATTCTCCATGGAGTCCGAGACCCTAGCCGAAGCCGAGAACGGCCCGACCAGTAAATGGCTGCGGGTTCAGGCGGCGAAACTCGATGCAGTGATCACCGGCAGCGTGATTATTCAGGCCGCCGACGGCAGCCATCGCAATCGCCTGCTGTGGGCGCGGCCGGACGGCGAAGTCCTGCATTACGACAAGCGTCACCTGTTCCGCATGGCCGGCGAGCACAACCATTACACCCCCGGCGAACGCCAGGTGCAGTTCGAACTCAAGGGCTGGCGCGTGCGCCCGCTGATTTGTTACGACCTGCGTTTCCCGGTGTGGAGCCGCGATGCGCAGGACACCGATCTGCTGCTATACACCGCCAACTGGCCGGGTGCGCGGCGTTTGCACTGGAATCGTCTGTTGCCGGCACGCGCCATCGAAAACCTTTGTTATGTGGCGGCGGTGAACCGCGTTGGCACCGATGGCAAAGGCTTCGCTTACACCGGGGACAGTCAGGTGCTGGATTTCCAGGGTGAAACCTTGCTGGCGGCGGGGGAGGCGGATGGTGTGTTCAAGGTCGTTCTGGAAGCGGCACCATTGGCGGCTTATCGTGAGCGCTTTCCAGCGAATCTGGATGCCGACACCTTTGAGTTCACCTGATACTCCCAGCGCCTGTCAGGACGCCTTCGCGAGCAGGCTCGCTCCCACAGGGAAATGCATTCCAAATGTGGGAGCGAGCCTGCTCGCGAAGGGGCCATAAAAGTCAGTCCAAAACCTGCAGGCAAAAAAAGGCCCCGGAGTTCAAACGCCGGGGCCTTTTGCATTTCAGCGGGGATTACGCCGCTTTCGCCTCAGGCTGGCTCAGCGAGCGGTTCAGCGCGCTGAACAGGGCCTTGAAGCTGGCCGTGGTGATGTTTTCATCGATACCCACGCCGTGCACCGCACGTTCGCCATTCACACGCAGCTCGATGTAGGCCGCCGCTTTGGCATTGGTGCCCGCGCCGATCGCGTGTTCGTTGTAGTCCATGATCTCCACCGGGACTGGCAGGCCGGCGACCAGTGCTTCCAGCGCACCGTTGCCCTTGCCGCGCCAGTGCAGGTTGGTTTCGCCCTGACCTTTGCTCGCCACTTCCACTTCAACATTGCTGTTGCCGTTTTCTTCCTGCAGACGATGGCTGACCAGCGCGTACGGGGTGTTGGCTTGCAGGTATTCGCTGATCAACAGCGAGTGGATCTGCTTGGCGGTCATCTCCAGACCCAAGCGGTCGGTTTCACGCTGCACAACTTGGCTGAATTCGATCTGCATGCGACGTGGCAGGCTGATGCCGTATTCCTGCTCCAGCAAGTAGGCGATGCCGCCCTTGCCCGACTGGCTGTTGACGCGAATCACCGCCTCGTAGCTGCGGCCAATGTCGGCCGGGTCGATCGGCAAGTACGGCACTTCCCAAAGTGCATCGGGTTTCTGCTGGGAGAAGCCTTTGCGGATTGCATCCTGGTGCGAACCGGAGAACGCGGTGTGCACCAGATCGCCAACATACGGGTGACGTGGGTGAACCTGAATCTGGTTGCACTCTTCGACGACTTTGCGCACGCCGTCGATGTCGGAGAAGTCCAGCTGCGGGTCGAGACCCTGGGTGTACATGTTCAGTGCAACGGTGACGAGGTCGACGTTACCGGTACGCTCGCCGTTGCCGAACAGGCAGCCTTCGACGCGGTCCGCACCCGCCATCAGGCCCAGTTCGGTAGCCGCAACGCCAGTGCCACGGTCGTTGTGGGTGTGCAGGCTGATGATCACGCTGTCACGACGGTTGATGTTGCGGCCGAACCACTCGATCTGGTCGGCATAGATGTTCGGGGTCGCGCACTCAACGGTGGCGGGCAGGTTAAGGATCATCTTGTGCTCAGGCGTCGGGTTCCAGACCTCGATCACCGCGTCACAGACTTCCTTGGCGAATTCCAGCTCGGTGGCGCTGAAGGTTTCCGGCGAGTATTCGAACGTCCACTCGGTGTCCGGCTGCATCGCCGCGTATTTGACGAACAGTTTGGCCGCGTTTACAGCGATGGCCTTGATGCCGTCCTTGTCCTGGTTGAAGACGATGCGACGGAAAGAAGGCGAGGTAGCGTTGTACAGGTGGACGATGGCTTTCTTCGCACCGCGCAAGGATTCGAAAGTGCGCTCGATCAGGTCTTCACGGCCCTGGGTCAGCACCTGAATGGTGGTGTCATCCGGGATGTGGCCTTCTTCGATCAGGGTACGCACGAAGTCGAAGTCGGTTTGCGAAGCGGCCGGGAACGATGCTTCGATTTCCTTCACGCCGACTTGCACGAGGGTTTTCCAGAAGCGCAGCTTCTTCACCGCGTCCATCGGTTCGATCAGCGACTGGTTGCCGTCACGCAGGTCGGAGCTGCACCAGATCGGCGCGGTGTCGATGGTTTTCGACGGCCAGGTACGATCCGGCAGGTTGATGACAGGAAACGCGCGGTATTTCGAAGACGGATCTTTGAGCATGCTCATCGGGAAATTCCTTATTGTCTGGGCCGAAAAAAGGCGGCCTGCCGGTGTTACGAATGTTCTGGGAAAAGCGTGGGACGAGGTGCCGCGATTCAGCCTGGCAGTCGTGCGCTGACGAGGCACAGGCTGCGGTGCTGGCGAAGCTGAATGAGGGTGTGAGAGGTTTTCATGCCTTCAACCCTAACCGCGAGGGGAGAGGATGGCAAGCAGTCGAAAAAAATTGAGAGGAATACTCGGAAAGCGGGTTTTTGCGGGATTTTATTGCGCTGGAGATCGTTGATCGTTGTGATATTTGCGCGAGGTTGGATTGGGGCGCAATTGAGGTTTATAGCAATTCAGTTAGTGTTGATGTGCTTTATGGGCCGCCTTCGCGAGCAGGCTCGCTCCCACAGGGATTTGTGTTTCGAACGCAGTCCAATGTGGGAGCGAGCTTGCTCGCGAAGGGGCCATTAGCCCATCAATTCTCTTAAGGCTGAAATGCGCCAATGAAAATCGCCGGATCCACCCGCGCATCATTAAGGCTGATATTCCAGTGCATGTGCGGCCCGGTAGCCCGGCCAGTCGCACCCACCTTGCCGACCACTGCGCCCCGCGCCAGTTGATCGCCGACCTTCACGTCAATCTTCGACATATGGCAGAACATGCTGATAAAGCCCTGTCCATGGTCGACAAACACGGTGTTGCCGTTGAAGAAGTAGTTGCCGGTGAGGATCACCTTGCCCGCCGCCGGGGTCTTGATCGGCGTACCCGCTGGCACCGCGAAGTCGAGGCCTGCATGTGGATTGCGCTCTTCACCATTAAAGAAGCGACGCACACCAAACTTGCTCGACAACGGGCCGTTTACCGGTTTGTCCAACAGCAGATTGCTTGGCGTGTTCGGGCTGAAGCTGCGGTAAGCCTTGATCTGCTCGGCCAGTTCGCCCTCGATGCGCTTGAGGTTCGATTGATCCGGGTTTACTTGCTGTTTGTTCTTCAGGGTGATGCGCTGTTCCGGGTATTTCTTGTTGCCCACGGTGAATGGCAGATTGCGCCCGCCGCTGCTGATCTGCTGCGCGCCAGGCTTCACGGTCAACGGAACGCCGACAATCGCCAGCCAGTTGTTCTGCTCTTTCACCACCAGCACCGGTTTGCCTTGATAGGTGGCTTTCGGTGCCTGCGCGGCTGAGCCGAGATCAACCACTGCCACGCCTCCCGGCACCGGTTTGTTCAGCAGCCGGGTGATGTAACTGTCGGCGTGGGCATTGAAGGTCAGGCACAGCAGAAACAGTGGAGCCAGAAAACGCGGCATGGATCAGTCCAGTAAAGAAAGGGTGACAGGCGTCAGGTGATTGTCTTCGACACGCACTTGCAGTTCGCCTTCGCCGAGTTTGGCTTTCAGGCGCTGGCCGGTGTGGGTCTGCGCAGCGTTGCGGATCGCATGGCCGCGCTCATCGAGCAGAATGCTGTAGCCCCGGCCAAGCGTTGCCAACGGGCTGACCACATGCAGCGTCTGCATCTGGCTGTGCAGTTGCAGTCGACGATTCTTCAGACCTTCGCGCATGGCCCGGGGCAGGCGTTCGGCGAGGCTGTCGAGGCGTTGGCGCAACATCGCCAGTTGCCGCCCCGGATGTTGCCCGGCGAGGCGGGTTTCCAGGCGGATCAGGCGCTCGCGACGGGTATTGAGATGACGCTCGAACGCCCGGCGCATGCGCATGTCCAGATCGTCCAGACGCTGCGCCTGCTGGCGCAGACGTTCGCCGGGATGACGCAGGCGACGCGCCATGCCTTCGAGACGCAGACGATCACGCATCAAGCGATCGCGCATGCGCATCACCAAGCGGCGATGCAGGCTTTCGACCTGGCGTATCAGATGACTGGAATCGGGCGCGAGCAACTCAGCGGCAGCGGACGGCGTCGGTGCGCGCACGTCGGCAACAAAGTCGCTGATCGACACATCGGTTTCATGGCCGACGGCGCTGACAATCGGCGTTACACAGGCATCGACGGCGCGGGCCACGGCTTCTTCGTTGAAGCACCAGAGGTCTTCCAGCGAGCCACCACCACGGGCGAGGATCAGTGCATCGAAACCACGGGCATCGGCCATTTTCAGCGCGCGAACGATTTGCGCGGTGGCTTCGCGGCCCTGCACGGCGGTCGGAATCAGCGTCAGTTGCACCTGCGGCGCACGGCGGCGAAACACGCTGATGATGTCGCGAATCACCGCGCCGGTCGGCGAGCTGATGATGCCGATGCGCTGCGGATGAGCGGGCAGCGGGACTTTGCGTTCGGCGCTGAACAGGCCTTCGGCGCTGAGTTTTTCTTTCAGCGCATCGAAAGCCAGACGTAGCGCACCGTCACCGGCAGGCTCGACGGTGTCGAGGATCAGTTGATAGTCGCCTCGGCCCTCGAACAGCGAGACCTTGCCGCGCACCTTCACCGCTAGGCCATCCTTCAGCGCCTGACGCACGCGCGCGGCGTTCTGCCGGAACAGCGCGCAACGCACCTGCGCACCGCTGTCCTTGAGGGTGAAGTAGATGTGGCCGGACGCCGGGCGGGCGAGGTTGGAGATTTCGCCTTCGACCCAGATGTTGCTGAACACGTCTTCGAGCAACACCCGCGCGCGGCCGTTGAGCTGGCTGACGGTCAGGACTTCACGGTCCAGGCCAAGTCTTGCAAAGGGATCTTTAATCATGGGGCGCAGTTTAAAGCTAATTTCCAATGCAATACACGATCCCCTGTAGGAGCTGCCGAAGGCTGCGATCTTTTGATCCTTCTTTTGGCGGTCAAGATCAAAAGATCGCAGCCTCGTTTCACTCGTCAGCTCCTACAGGGGATTGGTGAAGGTCTGGAGGAAGTGTTGGATCAGCGGGGTCGGATTCTGCCGATAGGCGAGGGCGACGGTGCTTTGGCAATCGGGATCGGTCAGCGGCAGAAAGCGCACGCCGCTCGGCGCGATGTCTTGCATGGATTCCGGCAGCAGGGCGATGCCGAACCCGGCCTGAATCAACTGTAACTGCGTGGTTTTGCGCGACATCACCCGCGCCGCTTTGGGGAAGAAACCCTGACGCATGCACAGGTCGGCACACAGATAGCTCAAGCCGCCGCGTTGCGGATGCGGAATCGAGATGAACGCTTCGTCCTTCAGTTGGGCCGGGTCGACACGCTCAGATGCGGCCAACCGATGATCGATGGGAACTGCCAGCAGCAAGCGCTCGGTGAACAGCGGCACGATCTGAATCCCTTCACGCTGGCGCAACACGGGCAGGCGCAGCAGGCCAATATCGAGGCGCCCTTCGGCCAGCTCTTCAAGCTGCGCTTCTGAAGACAGTTTGCCGATATCGAGCGACACGCCGGGTTGTTGCTGCAGATAAGCGCCGATATCCCTGAGCAAACGTCCGCTGATCGACACGGTGCTGGAATGGCTGAGGCGCAACGTGCCGAGCTGACCATTGCCGATTTCAGTGGCCATCGCGCTGGCTTTGCTCAGCTCATTGAGCAGATTGCGTGCTCGCGGCAAAAACGCTTCGCCCGCTGCAGTGAGTCTCGGCTGGCGCGCAGTACGCTCGAACAGCGGCGTTTGCAGGCGCGTCTCCATGTCCTTGATCTGCCGGCTCAACGCCGATTGCGCAATGAACAAGCGTTCAGCCGCGGCACTGAAGCTGCCGCATTCGGCGATTTCGACGAAGTAACGTAGTTGACGGGTGGACAGCATCAGGTATGCCTTTTCGAGATGGCTCGGCGACGTTGAAGATATTAGTCGCAACCCTCGGCGCTGGCTAAAGTCATCACAGGCTTATTAAGGAAGCGGATCGATGAGCGTGGCGGGGTTGTTGAGCGAGTGGTCGTGGGGCGTCGGCGATTGGGCGGTGATAGGGTTGGGCATCGCCCTGGCTTATATCGTGTTCGGTATTGCCGGATTCGGCACGGCACTGGTGGCGGGGCCGATTCTGATTCTGTTCATGCCGTTGTCGAAGATTGTGCCGCTGTTGGTACTACTGGATTTCGTCGCAGCGTTCGGCAATTTGCTGCCGTCGCGGCGGGATGTGGCGAGGCCCGAGTTGTTACGGCTCTTGCCGTGCATGGCTGTCGGCTGCACGTTGGGGGTGATTTTCCTGCTCAACCTCAAGTCCGATGTGTTGCTGCTGTTGATGGGGTTGTTTATCAGCGCTTACGCGATTTACAGCCTGTGGGTGAAAGCGCGGCCGACGCAATTGTCTGCGGGGTGGGCAGTGCCGATGGGGACGGTGGGCGGATTGTTCGGCGCGCTGTTTGGCAGTGGTGGCTTTCTCTATGCGATCTATCTCAACAGCCGCTTGCCCAAAGACGCGGCCCGGGCCACGCAAAGTGCGCTGATCAGTTGCAGCACGGTGGTGCGTTTGAGTCTGTTTGCCATCGCCGGTGTGTATGCCGAGCTACCCTTGTTGATGCTGGCGCTGTGTCTGTTGCCGGCCATGGCGCTGGGGTTGTGGATCGGGCGGCGCTTGACCATGCGGCTGTCGCGCGAGGCGTTTGTGCGGCTGGTGACGTGGCTGGTGCTGGCGAGCGGGCTGGCGTTGATCGGGCGCTACCTCAGCACTTGACCGGATTTCGTCAGGGATTAAGCTGCCCGCCGCAATTCCCTGTGGGAGCCAGCCTGCTGGCGATCGCGCAGTGTCAGTCAACATGTGTATTGCTGACCCACCGCAATCGCCAGCAGGCTAGCTCCCACAATGGAAATCTTCAGTATCTGCAGCAGGCTTGCACCATGAATTCGCAAAGCATCATCGTCCCGAAAATCTCCACCCTGCCGGTCCACGAACCCCGGGCCCGGGCGATCGTGCGCTGGCTGGTGCGCAAGAACATCATCAAGGAAGAGCTGACCACCTGTGGTCGCACCGGCAACCGCATGGCCCACGCGATTGCCGATGGCGCCCGTGCTGTGGTGCTGTACCCGGAAGCGTTACCGTTCGGCGAGCCGATCAATGGTCTGGAGATTATCTTCAAACGCTGCATTTACACCCCGGCCAAGGGCTTTCTCGAGGAAGCCGGTTGCGCCGAGTGCCGCCGTGAAGTCGGCGAAGCGCTGTTCGAAAGCCTCGAAGACTGGTTCCCAGGCCGCACCGACAACTTTACTTGCCCGGAATGCGGGCATGAAGACGACATCAACGGCTTTCTGTACTTGCAGGAGTGTGCGTTCTCCAACCTGGGCTTCATCTTCAATAACTGGCTGGAGGCGGGCTTCAAGCAAAGCTTTATCGATGAGTTTGCCGATTGGCTCGATCAACCTGTCTCTTGGGTCAAGGTGGAGCTGTAAAGGCGGGGATTCCCGTACATCAGCAACATTGATATTAAGCTGAGTTTTACATTGAACAGCAGGGGGTGTCTGACTATAATGGCGCGCTTCCATTTTCCCGCTCGGGAGCCCCCGCGATGCTGCGTATCAGCCAAGAAGCTCTGACATTCGACGACATTCTCTTAGTGCCTGGTTATTCCGAGGTACTTCCTAACGAAGTCAGTCTCAAGACCCGCCTTACCCGTGGCATCGAGCTGAACATTCCTCTGGTTTCTGCCGCCATGGACACCGTCACTGAAGCCCGTCTGGCAATCGCCATGGCTCAGGAAGGTGGCATCGGCATTATCCACAAGAACATGACCATCGAGCAGCAAGCTGCCGAAGTGCGTAAGGTCAAGAAGTTCGAAGCCGGCGTCGTCAAGGATCCGATCACCATCGAGGCTGATGCCACGGTACGTGACCTGTTCGAATTGACCCGCATGCACAACATTTCCGGCGTTCCGGTTCTGCACGATGGCGACCTGGTCGGCATCGTCACTTCCCGTGACGTGCGTTTCGAAACCCGTCTGGAAGCCACCGTACGTGAAGTGATGACGCCTAAAGAGCGTCTGGTCACCGTGCGTGAAGGCGCCGACAAGAACGAAGTCCGCGAGCTGCTGCACAAGCACCGTCTGGAAAAAGTTCTGATCGTCGATGACAAGTTTGCCCTCAAAGGCATGATGACCGTCAAAGACATCGAAAAAGCCAAAGCTTACCCTCTGGCCAGCAAGGACGATCAAGGTCGTCTGCGCGTGGGCGCCGCTGTCGGTACCGGTAAAGACACCGGTGACCGCGTAGCCGCTCTGGTCAACGCTGGTGTGGACGTCGTGGTAGTCGATACCGCGCACGGTCACTCCAAAGGCGTGATCGACCGCGTTCGCTGGGTCAAAGAGAATTTCCCTGAAGTGCAGGTGATCGGCGGCAACATCGCCACCGGCGCCGCTGCCAAGGCTCTGGCCGAAGCAGGCGCTGACGCAGTCAAGGTCGGTATCGGCCCTGGCTCGATCTGCACCACCCGTATCGTCGCCGGTGTCGGCGTCCCGCAAATCAGTGCCATCGCCAACGTTGCCGCTGCCCTTGAAGGCACTGGCGTTCCGTTGATCGCCGACGGCGGCATACGTTTCTCCGGTGACCTGTCCAAGGCCATCGTAGCCGGTGCTTCCTGCGTGATGATGGGCTCGATGTTCGCCGGTACTGAAGAAGCGCCGGGCGAAATCGAACTGTTCCAGGGCCGTTCGTACAAGGCGTATCGCGGCATGGGTTCGCTGGGCGCCATGTCCCAGGCTCAAGGTTCCTCCGACCGTTACTTCCAGGACTCCTCGGCAGGCGCCGAGAAACTCGTTCCGGAAGGCATCGAAGGCCGTGTGCCTTACAAAGGCACCCTGAGCGCGATCATTCACCAGTTGATGGGCGGTCTGCGTTCCTCGATGGGCTACACCGGTAGCGCCAACATCGAAGAAATGCGCACCAAGCCTGAGTTCGTGCGGATCACCGGCGCTGGCATGGCCGAATCCCACGTGCACGACGTGCAGATCACCAAAGAAGCGCCAAACTACCGCGTAGGTTGAGCCTTCAAGCAATAAAGTAAGCAACCGGGGCTGTTTGATTCAGCCCCGAGTTGTTTCTGAATCACGACTGTTTCTGAACGACTTAGACGAGACTGAATCATGGCCCTCGATATTCACGCTCACCGCATCCTGATCCTCGACTTCGGCTCGCAATACACCCAACTGATTGCCCGCCGCGTGCGCGAAATCGGTGTGTACTGCGAACTGCACCCGTTCGACATGGACGAAGATGCGATCCGCGAATTCGCTCCTAAAGGCGTCATCCTCGCCGGCGGCCCCGAGTCCGTGCACGTCGCCGACAGCCCGCGCTGCCCACAGGCAGTGTTCGATCTGGGCGTACCGGTTTTCGGTATCTGCTACGGCATGCAGACCATGGCCGAGCAACTGGGCGGCAAGGTTGAAGGTTCCGAACTGCGTGAGTTCGGTTACGCCCGCGTTGACGTGGTCGGCAAGAGCCGCCTGCTCGACGGCATCGAAGACCACATCGACGCCGATGGCCTGTTCGGCCTCGACGTATGGATGAGCCACGGTGACAAGGTCACCCGGATGCCGGAAGACTTCCACATCCTCGCCAGCACCCCGAGCTGCCCGATCGCCGGTATGTTCAACGACGACCGTGGCTACTACGGCGTGCAGTTCCACCCGGAAGTGACCCACACCAAGCAGGGCGGTCGCATCCTGTCGCGTTTTGTCCTCGACATCTGCGGCTGTGAAGCCCTGTGGACCCCGTCGAAGATCGCTGAAGACGCCATTGCCAACATCCGCGCACAAGTCGGCACCGACAACGTGCTGCTGGGTCTGTCCGGTGGTGTTGACTCCTCGGTGGTTGCCGCGCTGCTGCACAAAGCCATTGGCGATCAACTGACCTGCGTCTTCGTCGACAACGGTCTGCTGCGTCTGCACGAAGGCGAGCAAGTGATGGCCATGTTCGCCGAGAACATGGGCGTCAAAGTGATCCGCGCCAACGCTGAAGAGCAGTTCCTCAACAACCTGGCCGGCGAAGCCGACCCGGAGAAGAAGCGCAAGATCATCGGTCGTACCTTCATCGACGTATTCGATGCCCAGTCGAACAAACTGGAAAACATCAAGTACCTCGCGCAGGGCACCATCTACCCGGACGTGATCGAGTCGGCTGGCGCGAAAAGCGGCAAGGCCCACGTGATCAAGTCGCACCACAACGTGGGCGGCCTGCCGGAAGAGATGAACCTGAAACTGGTCGAGCCACTGCGCGAACTGTTCAAGGACGAAGTCCGTCGTCTGGGCCTGGAACTCGGCCTGCCGTACGACATGGTCTACCGTCACCCGTTCCCGGGCCCAGGCCTGGGCGTTCGCATCCTCGGTGAAGTGAAGAAGGAATACGCCGACCTGCTGCGTCGCGCTGACCACATCTTCATCGAAGAACTGCGCAAAGCCGACTGGTACCACAAGGTCAGCCAGGCCTTCGTCGTGTTCCAGCCAGTGAAATCGGTTGGCGTGGTTGGCGACGGCCGTCGTTACGCTTGGGTGGTTGCCCTGCGTGCCGTGGAAACCATCGACTTCATGACCGCGCGTTGGGCTCACCTGCCTTACGAGCTGCTGGAAACCGTTTCCGGCCGCATCATCAATGAAATCGAAGGCATCTCTCGCGTCACTTACGACGTGTCGAGCAAGCCGCCGGCGACCATTGAGTGGGAGTAATCCCGCTGCAGGTTGTTTAACGAAAAACCCTTGGCCTGAAGCCAAGGGTTTTTTCGTTTCATACCTTGAAAACAGTTAGCTTGGCAGGCGACTTTGCAGGGTCAAGCCGATCTCTATCAAACGCTGGGATAACGCGCCGATGTCACGGAACATGATGCCGCTGATGCGCGGCATCGACTGTGCCCAGATGTAAACCTGACCATCCCCTCTGCGATTCACCATTGTTCGAACAATATTGCCGTCGCTGTTGCGACGTACAAGCGTGTATGCATTCTGTGTTTTTTCGAGCATGAACATGCCGTTGCGATTCAGCAGTGAATTCACCGTCGCCTCAGTCCACTGCGGCACAGGTGTTTCGATCTGCAAGCGCAAATCAGCGAATAGAAAGTCGGATGAGTTGCGCGTCGATGCACCGTTATCAAACGGCCCCCGAGCGACTTCCAGTCCCGGGTCGATTCGGATGCCGGGCACTTCGGTGGATGTCGCTTCTTCAATGCGTAAACCGATGCCGCCCCTGATTTCGCTGATGCCTGGCAGATTTCTAAAAGTATTGGTGTTCGTTGCCTCGACCAGGGCAACCCATTTGCCTGGTCTGTTGAGGAACTCGTCACCCCACATGATTTGCGAGGCGAGCCGGGCATGGATCATCTGCTCTTCGATCGAAGTCAGCGGTATCTTCAGCTTGTAACTGTGCGCGCCGTCAAGACCGTGGGGCCGGATGCCATTGGCCTGGGCAGCCTTGATCAGTTCAAGCATATTGAACCGGCCATCAGGGTCGGTACCCAGGCTGGACAGGTAGGCTCGAAGACCCTCTGACATCTCTCCCGACAGGTAAAAGTCGTTGAGATCTGCCTGGGCAAAATCGCTCAGCAAACCACGTACGTACAGTGTGTCGATATGCCGTGCGAACGCCGGCATGTTTTCGATCATGAAACGCATGCTGGCGATGCGATCAAGGGTTTCGCCGACGACCAGTCCATCGGTATTGGCAAAGATGCGATCAATCAACTCAGCCGTCTGCATCTCGGCATCGATTTGCGGGATGACTGGCCGTGCGGGCAGGTTGGTCCAGTTCAGCTCTGAGTAATACTCTTTGGCCTCGTTCAGCAGGGACGAGCGCCTGTCGCGAAAATAGGCCGCGTACGTATCGGCAGTCGATGGTTTACCGCGGTTTGCACTGGCGAGCTCGGCGAAGGTCTCGGGCAAGTTCATTGCCCATCTTTTCATTTTCGCCATGTCCATTCCTGCGATGTCGTTGACCGGATTCACCAGGCGCAGTGGTCGCGCGACCGGTGAAACCGCTTCGACGAGGGGGAGCTCCGCTGACGGCGTTGCTGAAGCCGGGGCCGAGGACGAGGACAGGTCGCTGTCCAGGAAACAGGCCTTGCCCACGCATTGGCCGCCTCCCCTGAGACGCAACGCGGGCATGCGTTCCCACTTGCCGCTACTACCGAAGCGTACTGGCAACGTGTAAGCGAACTGATTGGGGCGCTCGGGATTGACGATGGCCCAGTTGCCAGCGTCTTCGGAGTCGGCAAAGTAGCGCACGTAGTACGCGGCGCCATCCATTTCGATGGCATGGCCCGGCTCCTTGTCCAGGCGATAAATGCCCTCATATTTGCCTGGCGCGGCCTCTACAGAACGGTGGGCCAGTAACTCGTTGCATCGATATTTGTCAGGAATTTTTGGAAAAGATCCACCTTGGCGCGCAGTAGCCGTGGCCAACTGCCGGGTCGATGCGAGGGTAGTCTCAGTGGGGATTTCGTTTGTCAGTTCAACGGTCGCCTGTGGATCAACCACCGTGACTGGCGTTTGATCCACAGGCGGCAAGAACGGTGCCTCAGGCGATGTGAACTCGATCAACCCGCGCATTTCTTCAGCTTCGGCAAACTCCACCTGCGGGCCCACTTCAAGTTGCGCGCCAGTGCCGATCAGAAAAGGAATGTTGAACACAATGTCGATGGCATTGAGCACTGCGCCGGTAACACCGGCCTTGCGTTCGGTTGGCGTGGTGCCGTTGATGGCCTGATCGATGTTCAATCCCATGTTCGCGATGCTGGCGCCAATCAAAGGCAACGCCACAGGCCAGCCCACCGCTGCCATCGGGCCGAATACTTTCAGCCCGGCACTCAAATAACCGATCCAGAGCTTTTTGCGCAGGTCACTGTTGGACGTGAGCACCAGGTGTGCCTCGGCAACCATGCCCGTGCGTGTCGACTCGCTCAACCAAGTGAATGCGTCACCGCTGATCGCGACGTTGCTGCGATTGATCATTCGGTGATCGCTGTGACCCCAGGTGCTCACCAGGCGGTTCATCAGATCGGTGAGGTTTTCGCTCAGGTGATTACGGTCAGCCAGCGTGAAATGTTTGAGAAACGCCGTGCGCTTGTCCTCTGAATTCATCTGCTCAAGCATCCACCAATGCAGATCCGCTTGATTGTCCATCAAGAGGAATGCGCGGGCTTCGCCTGGCAAGTAAAGGGTCTGGCGGCCACTGTCTTCCACCAGACGCAGCGCATTGGAGGCTACGTGGCCATCGAGGTCCAGCGTCCGCACCTCAGCACCGACCGGGTGTAACGCTTGCAGCATGTGCAAGGTCACGGGCCAGGTGACGGGCCCAATGACCGAGCCGACGATGCGCTGAAAATCAGCTCCATCAAGGTCACCTTGTTGCAGCGCCTGCACCGCCAGACTGAGAAAGTTGCACTTTGCCAGGGCGCGAAAGTCATCCGACGAGGTTTGCCAGAATGTCGTCAGCTGACCTGTGTAGCGCGCGCTGAAGTCGACAGCCCAGAACGCCTTCAGCACATCGCTGCCGAGCAACCGCACTTCATTGCGCTGATTGAAGTTCTCCGCCTCCGGGCCATCCGAATAGAAGCCGCAGTAGAGGCCAAGCAGATCTGCGTTGTCTTGATCGGTCGCGCGAAAGCGATGGATCACCAACTGCGTGAGGGTGAGCGTTTCGTAAGGCTTTTCCAGCAAATGTTCCCAACCCGTGAAGGTCAGCGCACTGCTCTGAGCCGCTTTGAAACGGTGGAAGTAAACCCGGTCGGGATCTAGGCCGGACAGTCCTTTGTCCGCCAGGATTTCGTTGGCGACTTGACGGGCAGCGTCGTGCAGACTCGGGCAGGTCTGCACGATAGTCGCGGCAATGGCTTTGAGGGCAGTTTTGTCCGCTGCGTTTGGCAGGAGACGTCGTTCGGGGGAGGTCATGGGTTCTTCATCCTTGAGAAACAAAGACTGAGCATGACCGATTGACGCGAGGGGAGTGCACTACCCGGCTACCGCATAGTGCCCACTATTGATAATTGCGTGGGGGGCTGGAGGAGGACTGTTTGCAGGGCGTTCTTCAGGCGCTTGCTGGCTTCACACGCGCAGAGGAAGGTTGATGAAAAATGCCAGTCAGTTTGCTGACTGGCATTTTTTTGTAGTCGGGCGTTCCTTGCTTACCGATCAGCCTCAATCAGGGATCCGGCTACGCAATATCAGCCCGGTATCGGACAAACGTTGAGACATGTCCTTCAGGTTGGCGAACGCGATGTCATTCACCCGCTGCCACGCAGGTCGGTGGAGACAGACCTTGCCGTCACTCGATCGTGTTATCGGAGTGCGCTGGAGCATGCCCTGTTTGCTGCGGTGGATCAGGGTGTAGCTGTCGCCCGCTTTTTCGAACAGATACATGCCACGCCTGTACAAAAGATTCTCCAGCGTCTCCTCGCTCCAGGCCACCTCGGGTGCCTGAGCTTTCAAGCGCAAATCGGCGCGCAGAAGGTCGGGATTTCCTTGCCTGACAGTGCCACCGGGGGAGCTGCCGCGTGGGACTTCAATGCCCGGGTCAACGTCGACACCCAGCTCTGCACCGGCGCCGACCTCATCGATTCGCAGGCCGATTCCTCCCTTCAATTCGCTGATGCCCAACAGTCCTCTGAAGGTGTTGGTGTTATGAGCATCCGTCACCACGATCCATTTCTCCGGACTGTTGAGGTAGACATCGCCGGTCATGATGTCGTTTGTCAGGTAGGTGCTCATCATTTGCTCGTCGACGGCGGGCAGCGGCGTTTTCATTTTGTAGCTGGCGGCGCAGTCGATCGCCTGGACCCGAACACCGTTCGCTCGCGCGACCTGGACCAGTTCCAGAGGGTTGAATCGCCCGCCAGGGTCGGTGCCTAGACTGCTCAGGTAGGTGCGTAAATCCACGGTCATATTGCCGCTGGTGAAATAGCGGTTCAGTTCAACTTGAGCGAAGTCACTGAGCAGGCCCCGCATGTAGAGGGTTTTCGCGTGGCGGGCCAGCGCCGGCATGCCTTCAATCAGAAAACGCAGGCTGGCGATGCGATCAAGGGTTTCTCCCACCACCAGCCCTGAAGCACTTTCAAAAACTCCATCGACCAGATCGGCCAGCGCCATCAGGCGGCTGATTTCGGGCATTGCCGGGCGCGCAGGCTGGATAATCCACGGCAGGTTCTTGAAAAAGCCTCGGGCTGAACTCTGCAAGAGTTGGCGCTTACCGGCGGCGTACAACTCGAACGGGTCATCCATGCCAAAACCGCCGGCACCGTCGGGCTGTAACCGGGCATGGGTTTCGTTGAGGTTCAACGCCCAGGCTTTTATCGATCGGCGCACGAGCGGATCGATGTCGTAGGCGCTGGTCACTGGACGCGGGGGGCGTGATGTCGACGTTTGCGGCTGTGCCGCTGGTTGCGCGGGCACTTCGGGTGATGCAGGTTCGAAGGTGTCGAGCTCAATATCAGGGGCGCATTGCTTGCCCATGCACTGGCCGCCTCCTTTGAGGCCCAGTGCGGGCATTCGCTCCCATTCACCTTCGCCGTTGAGGCGGATTGGCAGGGCGTGGACGAGCTGGTTGGGGCGCTCCGGGTCAACGATGGCCCAGTCGCCACTGCCGCGAGCGTTGGCGAAGTAACGCACATAGTACGGCGCGTCATTCATCAGAATGGCATAGGGCGGATCAGAGTCGAGACGGTAGATACCATGGAATTTCCCGGATTCCTCGCCGAGTGCCATGCCATCGAGCAACTCGTTGCATTGATAACGTTCGGGCACTGGAGGCGGTGGAGCGTTCTGCGCCGGAACCAGCACCGTTTCATCAGGATTCGGTACGGGGACGTCGACATCGTCCGGCACCATGATCTGCAGTGGGGTGTCGGCCTCGGCGTCAGGATTCAAGGCTTCGCTGTACTCGGCCATTTCTGCGGCCTCTGCCGCCTCGACCTCGGCGCCGATCTCCAGCATCGGCCCGGTGCCGATCAGCAATGGAAGGTTGAATAACAGATTGATGCCACTCAAGACCGCACCCAGCACGCCCGCCTTGCGTTCGGCGTTGCTCTTGCCGTTTTGTGCCTGATCGATATTCAGACCCATGCTGGCAACGCTGGCGCCAATCACCGGCAACGCCAGCGGCCATCCGACAGTGGCCATCGGTCCAAACACCTTGAGGCCTGCACTCAGATAACCGATCCACAGTTTTTTGCGCAGTTCACCATTCGATGTCAGGGACAGGTGAGCTTCTGTGAACATCGCCTGGCGGGTCGAGTCGCGCAGCCAACTGAATGGATCGTCGGTCAGCACTTGGTTTGTGCGGTTGATCAGGTGGTGGTCGGCACGGCCCCAGGTGCCCACCAGCCGATTCATCAGATCAGTGACGTTTTCAGTCATGTGCTGACGATCGACGAGGGCAAAATGTTCCATGAAGGCTTGGCGACGTTTCGCATCATTCATTTGCTCCAGCAGCCACCAATGCAGGTCGGCAGCGGTTTCCTTGATCACGAACGCATTGGCTTCACTGGGCAGATAGATAATCTGCCGGCCGCCGGGGTCGACGATGCACAGCAGTTGGGTGGCAACATGCCCGTCAACGTCGAAGGCGCACACATTCCCCGTTGGCGTATGACTCGCTTGCAGCATGCTCAGGGTTATCGGCCAGCTGACAGGCCCCACCACCGAGTCCACCAGCCATTGGAAGTCACTGCCGGTGAGTTGCCCAACGTCCAGAGCCTGCACCGCACGGCTGAGGAAATTGCATTTGGCCAATGTGCGGAAGTCGTCGGCGTGGCTGTTCCAGAAGTCTGTCAGTGTCGCGATGAAGTGGCCACTGAAGTCGAGGTCCCAGAACGCCTTCAAGACTTCATTGCCATGCAGGCGCACCTGGTTTTTTTCGTCGAAATTCTCCCCCAGTGGGCCTTCGGTGTAGAAGCCGCCGTACAGATCGAGAAGATCGGCGTTGTCCTGGTCGGTGGCACGAAAACGATGAATGACCAACTGTGTCAGTGTTGTCGATTCGTAAGGCTTTTCGCGAATGTGCTCCCAGCCGCTAAACGAGCGGGTGCTGCTTTGGGCGGTCTTGAAGCGATGGAAGTAAACCTGATCCGGATCAAGGCTCGACAAGCCTTTGGCTTCCAGCAGATCACGGGCCGCTTCATGGGCGGCGTCCTGCAGACCGGGGCAGTTCTGCACGACGGTATAGGCGATTCGCTTCAGTGCCGCTTTGTCCGCCGCATTGGGTAGAGGACGTGGTTGGGGGGCGTACATGCTTTCTCCATCCTTGAGAAATGAAGGCCGAGCATGGCCGATTCGCTCAAGGGGAGTGCACTACATATGTACCGCACATGATTGTTCCAAACGTGTCGGGGTCAGCGCCGGGCCACGTCGGAAAAGTAGAACTTGTCGAGGGTGTGCCGCGATTCGGTGTACTCGAACTGACGACCGTCCTGAAGGAAGGTCTGGTTGCTGACCACGATCACATGGCTCTGGCCGTCGAGGTCCAGGTGCAGTTGATCGTCCTTGCTGCGCGGCACCGCTTCGATGGTGCGTTGGGCGTAGGCAATCTGTAACTGCAGGGTCTGTTCGATATGGGCGTAAATCGATTGCTCGGCGATATCGAGGGACAGGCCGGGAATCACTTCGCTGACGAAGTGGTTGATGTCGAGGATGACCCGTTTGCCATCGATCCGCCGCACACGCTTGATCCGGGTGATGAGGCTGCCGGGCTCGGCATGGATATGCTCAAGCAGGGCACCTTCGAGCGGGATCTGGCTCAGCTCGACCACTTCGGTGCTGACGTCATTGCCCAGACGCGGGTAGGTCTCCTGAAAACTGACGATGCCGCCGAGCTGAAACTCGATCGGATTGGTCGAAAGCACAAAGGTGCCCTTGCCGTGGATTTTCTGCGCAAAGCCGCGTTCCTGAAGCAGTTCGATAGCCTTGCGCACCGTGCCACGACTGGCCTGATAGCTGTCCATCAGTTCGGTTTCGGAAGGCAGGCGGGCGCCGCGTTCCAGGCGCTCAGTCGTGATGCTGGCCAGCAGATCGCTATAGATCTGGTTGTATTTGCTCATGGGTAGGCTCGGTGCCGACTGTGCTCAAAGCCACGAACCTTAAGGCCAGGGTAGGGCTTTGTCCATGTGGACGATGGAAATCACCTTAGGGCTGAGTAGGAAATTTCGCCTTCGGTCTGGCGGGAACATACATAAACAAACTCGTCTGTACGAGTTGTTGCATTAACTCGTACAGACGAGTATTTTTCGCTTCGGCGTGCTGCCAATAACAACAATCCACAGCGGAAGAACAAGCATGAGCCACGACTACCCGAACATTGCCAGGCAGTTGCTGCACAGCCTCGGCGGCAGCGACAACCTCGAACAGGCCGCCCATTGCGTCACGCGGTTGCGGCTGGCCCTGAAGGACCCGAGCCTGGTGGACAGCGCCACGCTGAATCAGATCGACCTGGTCAAAGGCTCGTTCTTCACCGGCGGCCTGTATCAGGTGGTGATCGGTCCGGGTGAAGTGGAAAAGGTCTACGCCGAACTGCGTCGGCAGACCGGCCTCGCGGCGTCGACCATCGCTGACGTCAAACAGAAAAGTGCCGAAAAGATCAACGCCATGCAGCGGCTGGTGCGGGTGTTTTCCGACGTGTTCATGCCGATCCTGCCGGCGCTGATCATTGCCGGCCTGTTGATGGGCATCAACAATCTGCTTGGCGCCAAAGGCATGTTCATCGACGGGCAAACCCTGCTCGATGCCTACCCGAAACTCGACGGGCTGTGGAGCCTGATCAATCTGATGGCCAACACCTCGTTCGTGTTTCTGCCGGCGCTGGTGGGCTGGTCGGCGGCCAAACGCTTTGGCGGCAGCGAGATCCTTGGCATCGTGCTCGGCCTGATGCTGGTGCACCCGGATCTGCTCAACGCCTGGAACTACGGCAAGGCTGTGGCCGGGCTGGACGGGCAGCAGTTGCCGTACTTCGACATTCTCGGTTTGTTTCAGGTGGAAAAGGTCGGTTATCAGGGGCAGATCCTGCCGATTCTGCTGGCCGCCTACGTAATGAGCGTCATCGAAAAATGGTTGCGCGCGCGCGTGCCCAACGCCATTCAATTGCTCGTGGTACCGATCACCACCATCGTCGTCACGGGTGTGCTGGCGCTGGCGGTAATCGGTCCGGTGACCCGCCACATCGGCATCTTCATCACCGAAGGGCTGGTCATGTTGTTTGACCTGGCACCGATGGTGGGCGGCGCGATTTTTGGTCTGCTGTATGCGCCGCTGGTGATCACCGGCATGCATCACATGTTTCTCGCGGTCGACCTGCAATTGATCTCGACCCAGGGCGGCACCTTCATCTGGCCGATGATCGTCATGTCCAACCTCGCCCAGGGCAGTGCCGCCCTGGCGGTGTTCTGGATGACCCGTAATGCGCGGGACAAGAGCATGGCGTCGACCTCGGCGATTTCTGCCTACTTCGGTATCACCGAGCCGGCGATGTTCGGTGTCAATTTGCGCTACAAGTTTCCGTTCTACGCCGCGCTTACCGGCTCGGCGCTGGGCTGCGTATTCCTGTCGCTGAACAAGGTTCAGGCCTCGGCCATCGGCGTCGGTGGTCTGCCGGGGTTCATCTCGATCATTCCGCAGTACATCCCGATGTTTGTGCTGGGGATGCTGATTGCCATGCTCGTGCCGTTTGTTCTGACCTGTGCACTGAGCATGAAGATTGTCCGGCCCGGTTATCGGGTTGCCTGAATCGATCTGTAGGAGCTGCCGAAGGCTGCGATCTTTTGATCTTGCCTCTCAAAGTCAAAAGATCGCAGCCTTCGGCAGCTCCTACAGAACTCGTAAAATTCAAGAGGGAAATGCGCCATGCAAGACTGGCAGCGTTCGGTGATCTACCAGGTCTATCCGAAGAGTTTTCATAGCCACGCCGGCAACCCGACAGGGGATCTGCTGGGTATCGTCGCCAAGCTCGACTACCTGCAGTGGCTGGGTGTCGACTGCTTGTGGATCACGCCATTCCTGCGCTCGCCGCAGCGCGATAATGGCTATGACATCAGCGATTACTACGCCATCGATCCGAGCTACGGCAGCATGGCCGACTGCGAATTGCTGATCGCCGAAGCAGGCAAGCGCGGGATCAAGCTGATGCTCGACATTGTGGTCAATCACACCTCGATCGAGCACGTGTGGTTCCAGCAGGCGCGCAGCAGCCTCGACAACCCTTACCGTGACTTCTACATCTGGCGTGATCAGCCGAACAACTGGGAATCCAAGTTCGGTGGTTCCGCCTGGGAGTACGAGGCCCAGACCGGTCAGTATTACCTGCACCTGTTCGACCATACCCAGGCCGACCTGAATTGGGACAATCCCAAGGTGCGCGCTGAAGTGTTCCGGATGATGCAGTTCTGGCGAGACAAGGGCGTGGGTGGCTTTCGTCTCGATGTGATCAATCTGATCTCCAAGCCCGGGGACTTCCCCGAAGACAACAGCGACGGCCGCCGCTTCTATACCGACGGGCCGAACGTTCACGCGTACTTGCAGCAGATGCACCGCGAGGTCTTCGAAGGGCACGACCTGATCAATGTCGGCGAGATGTCCTCGACCAGTCTCGAACACTGCATTCGTTATTCGAATCCGCAGTCGAAAGAGCTGTCGATGACCTTCAACTTTCATCATCTGAAAGTCGATTATCCGAACCTGCAGAAGTGGGTGCGCGCCGATTTCGATTTCCTTCAGCTCAAGGCGATCCTGTCCGACTGGCAGACCGGCATGCAGGCCGGCGGCGGCTGGAACGCGCTGTTCTGGTGTAACCACGATCAACCGCGAGTGGTTTCGCGCTTTGGCAATGACGGCGAGTATCGCGAACTTTCGGCGAAGATGCTCGGCACCGCGCTGCACTTTCTGCAGGGCACGCCGTTCGTGTATCAGGGCGAAGAGTTGGGCATGACCAATCCGGGGTTTGAGTCGATCGAGCATTATCGCGATGTCGAGACGCTGAACATCTTTCGCCTCAAGCGCGAGGCCGGCAGCAGCGATGCCGACAACATGGCGGCGATCATGCAGAAGTCTCGCGATAACGGTCGTACGCCGATGCATTGGGACGGCGGACCGAACGCCGGTTTCAGCAGTGTCGAACCGTGGATCGGCGTACCGGCCAATGCCGCGCAGATCAACGTCGCCCATCAGCTCGACGACCCGGACTCGGTGTTGCATCACTACCGCCGTCTGATCGCGCTGCGTCGCCACGAACCGTTGATCACCGACGGGCTGTACCGACAACTGTTGCCCGAACATCCGCAGGTCTGGGCGTATGTGCGTGAAGGTGACGCCGAGCGTTTGTTGGTGGTGAACAACTTCTACGGGACAACCTGTGAAGTGCAGTTGCCGTCGACGGTCATCAGCGAGTCGATGAGCCAGCGGCAGTTGATCAGCAACTATCCAGACGGCCCGCTGCGCGAGCGCCAGGTGACTTTAAGACCTTACGAGTCATTCGTTCTGCACCTGATCGATCCCTGACCTTTAACTAAAAAAACAGCTTTCAAAAAAACACGCAGAGCACTGCGCGGGGGATTTCTGCGCGCCGAATTCATGCAACCAGACAATAAAAACAATGGGGTGGCTTATGAAAACAACAATAAATCGCAGCCTTGCAGTCGCAGGTTTTTGCCTGGCCTTACCGCCAGCGTCACAAGCGCTGGAGTTTGGCGGCTACTTGCGCAGCGGTGTCGGCACGTCGGTCAACAGCAGCGGCCAGTCATGCTTCCAGTTACCCGGTGCGCAGACCAAATATCGTCTGGGTAACGAATGCGAGCAGTACGGTGAGCTGGAGTTGCGTCAGGATTTGTACACCCTCGACGACGGTTCGGTGCTCAGCGTCGATGGCATGGCCTCGTTGTATAACCGCTACGACCGCAGCCCCACCTTCAAAGAAGACAATGGTTCGATCCGCTTGCCGCAGGCCTACGCACAGTGGTCGGCGATGCCTGCACTTAACGGTGGCTCACTGTGGGCCGGGCGCCGCTACTACAAACGGAATGACATCCACATTTCCGACTTCTATTACTGGAACCAGAGCGGCACCGGGGGCGGAGTCGAAGACGTATTGATCGGCGACCTTAAATACAGCTACGCCTTTTCGCGCAAGGACAACCTGTACCAGAAGGACTACATCAATCGGCACGACTTCAACGTCGCCGGTTTCAAGACCAACCCGGGCGGTGAGCTGGAGTTCGGTTTGAGTTATATCGACAAACCCGACAGCCGCGATGCCCACCGGGGCTGGGCGATCACCACGCAACATGTGCAAACGGATTTTTTCGGCGGCAAGAACAAACTGGCGCTGCAATACGGTGAAGGGCCGGGCACCGGGCTGGGTTATACCGGTAACGTCAAACTGGACAACAGCAACAAGAGTTACCGTGTCGTCGAGTTTTTTGACTGGCAGGTGACACCGCGTTTCGGCGGTCAGGTTGAAGCGGTATATCAGAAAGACATTCGCCCGGACGGTGCCGATCAGAACTGGATCTCTTTGGGGGTGCGACCTGCGTACGCGATCAGTGAACATTTCAAACTGGTCACCGAACTGGGCCACGATCAAGTCGAAGCCCCTGGCGGCACGCGCAAACTGAGCAAGTTCACGTTTGCCCCGACCTGGTCGCCCAAGGGCCCGGAGTTCTGGGCGCGTCCCGAGGTGCGTCTGTATTACACGTACGCCACCTGGAACGAGGCGGCCAAACGTGCAGCCAACGAACTGGCGAAAGGTTCGGCATTGTCTGACACCGGCGCTTTCGGCACCGCTCGCCACGGTGCGAATGTCGGATTGCAGGTCGAATACTGGTGGAAATAAGCGATGCTGATGGAGCGTCGCGCTCCATGGGCACTTCAAAGAACAAAACTGCAGGTGACGTCATGGCCACACCCCAACCATTGCAACTGCTGGCTCCCTTGTCCGGTGTCCTGATGACGCTCGAGCAAGTGCCCGATCCGGTGTTTTCCGGGCGGGTGATCGGCGACGGTCTGTGCATCGACCCGACTTCGTCGACCCTGTGTGCTCCTATCGCCGGAATTGTCAGCAACGTCCAGGCCAGCGGGCATGCCGTGAGCATCACCGATGACCACGGCGTGCAGGTGTTGATGCACATCGGCCTGGACACGGTGAACCTCGCCGGCCAGGGCTTCACTCGCCTGGTCGAAGAGGGACAACGGGTTGCGGCGGGGCAGGCGCTGATCGAGTTCGACGCCGATTACATTGCTCTGCACGCGCGCAGCCTGCTGACCTTGATGCTGGTGGTCAGCGGTGAGCCGTTTACCTGGCTGATCGCGCCGAGTGGTCAGGTCGAAACCGCTCAGCCGTTGCTTGAACTCGCCGGTGCGCAGGCGACCGGCGAGGCACCTGTCGTGGCAGAAGGTCAGGCGGTGTTCTCAGCGTTGTTGAAACTGCCCAACCCCAACGGTCTGCATGCGCGTCCGGCAGCAGTGTTTGCGCAAGCGGCAAAGGGCTTTGCGGCAAAGATTTACCTGCATAAGCAACAGGCTCAGGCCAACGCCAAATCGCTGGTGGCGATCATGGCGTTGCAGACCGCTTTCGGCGACAGCGTGCAGGTCAGTGCGGTGGGCGAAGATGCTGACGCGGCAATCAATACGCTGACCCGGTTACTGGCCGAGGGCTGCGGTGAAACGGTGACGGCAGTGGCGCCTGTCGAGGTCGCCACCACCGAGACGCTGGCGCTTCTGCGTGGCGTCTGCGCATCACCCGGTTCGGCGTTGGGCCAAGTGGTGCAGGTCAGCGAACCGGTCTTCGACGTCAGTGAGGTTGGCGGCGAAGCAGACGTCGAGCGTGCGGCCCTCGCCAATGCCCTGATCGAAGCGGATCTGGCCTTGCAGCATTTGCGTGATACCGCTGCGGGTGAAGCCGAAGCCGAGATCTTCAAGGCGCATCAGGAACTGCTCGAAGATCCGGGTCTGCTCGATCAGGCGCAAGCGTTGATTGAGGAGGGCAAAAGCGCGGCCTTCGCCTGGCGCGCCGCCACTGAAGAAACCGCGACCATGTTTCGCCAACTCGGCAGTGCACTGCTGGCCGAACGGGCGGCGGACCTGATCGATGTCGGGCGCCGGGTTCTCAAGTTGTTGTTGGGGATTGGCGATCAGGCGCTGGAGCTGCCGCCAGGGTGCATTCTGATTGCCGATCAACTGACGCCGTCGCAGACCGCCGGCATCGATACCAGCAAAGTACTGGGCTTCGCGACAGTTGGCGGCGGCGCGACCAGCCACGTGGCAATTCTTGCCCGCGCCTGTGGTCTGCCATCGATCTGCGGGGTGCCGGTGCAAATGCTCGCGTTGAGCA
The DNA here is from genome assembly GCF_900580865.1 of Pseudomonas viridiflava. Taxonomy (GTDB): domain Bacteria; phylum Pseudomonadota; class Gammaproteobacteria; order Pseudomonadales; family Pseudomonadaceae; genus Aquipseudomonas. The sequence goes on along the minus strand of NZ_UTBZ01000134.1, from coordinate 9,465 downwards.
ATGGCACTCAAGTACTGCTCGATGCCGACAAGGGCGAACTGCATGTGCATCCGGACACTGCGGCGATCAAACAATGGCAGGCGCGCCACGCGCAACAGCGCCAACGCCACGAGCATGAGCTGGCCAATGCAACGCTCGCCGCGCGAACCCGTGACGGGCATCACGTCGAGGTGTCGGCCAACGTCGCCTCATTGGCTGAAACCGTGCAGGCCATGGCTGTGGGAGGAGCGGGCGTCGGTCTGCTGCGTTCGGAGTTTCTCTATCTGGACCGCAATCACGCTCCGAGCCATGACGAACAGGTCGCCACTTACAGTGCGATCGCTCGCTGCGTCGGATCTGCACACAATCTGGTGGTGCGCACCCTCGATGTCGGCGGCGACAAACCGCTGGCCTATGTGCCCATGGACAGTGAAACCAACCCGTTCCTGGGTGTGCGCGGCATTCGTTTGTGCCTGGAGCGCCCGCAGTTATTGCGCGAGCAGTTCCGGGCCATGCTCGGCTGCTGCGATCTGACACGTTTGCACATCATGTTGCCGATGGTCACGCAACTCTCGGAACTGCGTCTGGCGCGGCAAATGCTCGATGAGGAGATATTGGCACTGGGACTAAAGCAGCGGCCGAAGCTGGGGATCATGATCGAAGTGCCGGCCGCGGCGCTGATGGCGGATCTGTTTGCGCCGCTGGTGGATTTCTTCTCGATCGGCACCAATGACCTGACGCAATACACCCTCGCCATGGATCGCGATCACCCGCGTCTGGCCAGTCAGGCGGACAGTTTTCATCCCTCGGTATTGCGCCTGATCGCCATGACCGTGAAGGCTGCGCACGCCCATGGCAAATGGGTCGGCGTGTGCGGGGCGATGGCCTCTGAACGTCTGGCGGTGCCGCTGTTGCTGGGATTGGGCGTGGACGAACTGTCGGTGAGCGTGCCGATGATTGCGCCGGTCAAGGCAACAGTGCGCGAGCTTGCGTTGGCGGACTGTCAGATCATCGCCCAACAGGTGCTCGGTCTGGAAAATGCCGGCCAGGTGCGTGAGGCGTTACAGCTGTTTCACGAGGCAACCGTCGATACTTTACGGGTTCTGGAGAACTGAACATGTTCGATCAATTGCAGAAGGCATTCTGGAAAGCCCTGACCCCGGATCTGGTGGTGGATACTCCCGCAGCAGCGGCCGAGCCGAGCGACGGGTTGAGCGCCGCTATCGTCGCGGCGCTGGGCGGTGTGGATAACCTGAAGTCGCAGCAACCGCTGGCGTTGACGCGGGTGCGGGTGGTTTTGCGTGATGCGTCGGGCATCGATCAACGCGCGTTGAGCGCCGCCGGTGTCGCGGGCGTGATGTCCTTGGCGGGCGGTGTGGTGCACCTGATTACCGGGTTGCGACCTTAAGCCGGCAAGTGATGTGCGGCCTCAGGTCGCCCTTACTGTTTCTCAACCGCAGGTGTATCGTATTCGCCTTTTGCAGGCTTTCAGGGCCTGTCGCTGATACGTGAGGTAGTTGAGTTCATGTCCTTTACCCGTCGCCAAATCCTCGGTGGCCTGGCCGGTCTTGTTGTCGTTGGTGTCGGAGCGGGGGGCGCGTCGCGTTATTGGCTTGGCAAAATGGCCGACGCCGAGGCGGGCCACGACTATGAACTGATCGCCGCACCGCTGGACGTCGAGCTGGTGCCGGGGCACAAGACCGAGGCTTGGGCGTTCGGCCCGTCGGCGCCTGGCACCGAGTTGCGTGTGCGTCAGGGTGAATGGCTACGGGTGCGCTTCATCAACCACTTGCCGGTGGCGACGACTATTCACTGGCACGGCATTCGTCTGCCGCTGGAAATGGACGGCGTGCCGTACGTGTCGCAGCTGCCGGTGTTGCCGGGTGAGTACTTCGATTACAAGTTCCGCGTACCGGATGCCGGCAGCTACTGGTATCACCCGCACGTCAGCAGCAGCGAAGAACTCGGGCGCGGGCTGGTCGGGCCGCTGATCATCGAAGAGCGCGAGCCGACCGGTTTCAAGTACGAAAAGACCTTGAGCCTGAAAAACTGGCACATCGATGACGAAGGCAATTTCGTCGAGTTCAGCATTCCCCGTGAAGCGGCGCGTGGCGGCACGGCGGGGCGGTTGTCGACCATCAACGGCGTGCCGACCCCGGTGATCGAACTGCCGGCCGGACAGATTACCCGCGTGCGTCTGCTTAACCTCGATAACACCCTGACGTATCGCATCAACATCCCCGGCGTCGAAGCGCAGATCTACGCGCTGGACGGCAACCCGGTCGAGCCGCGCCCGTTGGGCAAGGAATACTGGCTGGGTCCGGGCATGCGTATTTGTCTGGCGATCAAGGCGCCGGCGGCGGGCGAAGAATTGTCGCTGCGCAACGGCCCGGTGCGTCTGGGCACGCTGCGCTCGGTGGCCAATAACGATGCGCCGACCGACTGGCCGAAAGCGCTGCCGGCCAATCCGGTGGCTGAACCGGACCTGGCCAATGCCGAGAAACTCAACTTCAATTTCGAATGGGTCGGTTCGGTGTCGGTCAACGTCGACAATGGCCGGCCGCCGAGTCTGTGGCAGATCAACGGCAAGGCCTGGGACATCACCGACAAGACTTGCGCCGACCGGCCGATCGCCAGTCTGAAACTGGGGCAGAGCTACATCTTCGAATTGAAGAACATGACCCAGTATCAGCACCCGATTCACCTGCACGGCATGAGCTTCAAGGTGATCGCGTCGAATCGGCACAAGATCATTCCGTACTTCACCGACACTTATCTGTTGGGCAAGAACGAGCGCGCGCAAGTGGCGCTGGTGGCCGATAATCCGGGGGTGTGGATGTTCCACTGCCACGTGATCGACCACATGGAAACCGGCCTGATGGCCGCCATCGAGGTGAAGTGATGCGCCAGATTCGCCCCGCCGCGGTCGTCGACCGCAGCCGTGACCGCGACTTCATGCGCGAAGCCCTGGAGCTCGCCGCGCAAGGCGCCGCCCTCGGCGAAGTACCAGTCGGCGCGGTGCTGGTGCAGGACGGTGAGATCATCGGGCGCGGCTTCAATTGCCCGATCAGCACCAGCGACCCGAGTGCCCATGCGGAAATGGTCGCCATCCGCGAAGCCGCGCAAGCGGTGGATAACTATCGCCTGCCGGGCAGCACGCTGTATGTGACGCTGGAGCCGTGCAGCATGTGCGCCGGTTTGATCGTGCATTCGCGGGTGGCGCGGGTGGTGTATGGCGCGCTGGAGCCGAAGGCGGGGATTGTGCAGAGTCAGGGGCAGTTTTTTACCCAGGGCTTTTTGAATCACCGGGTGTTGTATGAAGGTGGGGTGTTGGCCGAAGAGTGTGGCGCCGTGCTGACCGAGTTCTTCCGCGCCCGAAGAGCGAAAAGCCCCTCACCCTAACCCTCTCCCGGGGGGAGAGGGGACTGACCGGGTTGTTCTGCAGAAATACACCGACTTGCGATACCGAGTCGAACTCAGGTTTTGAAAACGCCAGAGATCGGCTCCCTCTCCCTCTGGGAGAGGGCTGGGGTGAGGGGTGGGGCTCACCGCGTGTTTGAGAGGTTGGATTACTTCTTCGCGACAATCACCGCGCGCATCGGCGCCGGCAATCCTTCGATGGTTTTGCTGTGATCTTCCGGATCAAGAAAGTCACTCAGCGACTGATACTTCATCCACTCAGTCCCGCGCTGTTCTTCCACCGTTGTCGTGCTCACATCCACGCAGCGAATATCGCTGAACCCGGCACGACGCAACCACAACTCCAGTGCCGGCACCGACGGCAGGAACCACACGTTACGCATCTGCGCGTAACGGTCTTCCGGCACCAGCACTTGATGCTTGTCGCCTTCCACCACCAACGTTTCCAGCACCAGTTCACCGCCCTTGACCAGGCAATCCTTCAGCGCCAGCAAGTGCTCGATCGGCGAGCGACGGTGATAGAACACGCCCATCGAAAACACGGTGTCGAAGCCTTCCAGGTTCGGCGGCAGGTCTTCAAACGGGAACGGCAAGTGCCAGGCATTCGGCTCGGACAGGTAACGCTGCACCGCCTGGAACTGGCAGAAGAACAGCCAGTTCGGGTCGACACCGATCACGCTGTTCGCGCCGGCGCCGAGCATGCGCCACATGTAGTAGCCGTTGCCGCAGCCGACATCGAGGATGCGTTTGCCTTTCAAATCCAGATGCGGGGCGACGCGCGACCATTTCCAGTCCGAACGCCATTCGGTGTCGACGTGCACACCAAACAAGTCGAACGGCCCTTTGCGCCACGGCGACAAACCCATCAATGCAGTACGCATCTGCGCACGGGTTTCGTCGTCGCAATCGGTGTCGAGTTTCAGGCCATTGAGCAGATCGATTTCGCTCGGCTGAATTTTCGGCAAGGCATCCAGCGCACTTTGCCAGCGCTCCAGGTCGCCGTGACCTTTCTCCATTTTCTTGTCGAGTTGCGCCTGCAGGGTGTTGGCCCATTCGGCCAGCGGCGTGCCGGCCAGACGACGGGCGAGGGGGGACAGATCAATCATGGCAAGGCAATCAACGAGGCAAAGTTAAGACACTGGAACCACGGCACGACTTTCGAGAACCCGGCGGCCAACAGGCGTTCGCGGTGTTCTTCGAGGCTGTCAGGCTTCATGACGTTTTCGATGGCGCTGCGTTTCTGGGCAATCTCCAATTCGCTGTAGCCGTTGGCGCGTTTGAAGGCGACGTGCAGATCGGTGAGCAGCGCGTGTTCTTCGGCATCGTTGAAGCGCAGCTTCTCCGAGAGAATCAACGCGCCGCCCGGCAACAGCGATTGGCGAATGCGCGCGAGCAACGCGGTGCGCTGATCGGGGGCGATGAATTGCAGGGTGAAGTTCAGTGCCACCACCGAGGCGGGCTGGAAGTCGAGAGCGAGGATGTCGCCTTCGATTACTTCGACCGGCAGCAGCTCCTGGAACATCGAGTCCTGACCGTTGAGGTATTCGCGGCAGCGTTCGACCATTGCGGCGGAGTTATCCACAGCGATCACCCGGCAACCGTCGGTGCGCACGTGACGGCGCAGCGCTTGAGTGACCGCGCCCAGGGATGAGCCGAGGTCGTAGAGCACGCTGTTCGGCTGGGCGAACTGCGCGGCGAGCACGCCGAGGTTTTCGACGATGGTCGGGTAACCCGGCACCGAGCGCTTGATCATGTCCGGGAACACCCGTACCACGTCTTCGTTGAAGGCGAAGTCAGGTACCTGGGCCAAAGGCTTGGCGAAAATACGATCGGGTTCTTTGCTCACGGCGGTTCCGGCGGTGTCGGTGGAAAAGGCCGGCATTTTAGCCAAAGTGGCGCGGGGATGCTTGGGTTGTCTGATAAAGCGGCGCAACGGTGCTGGAATCATTGCTGTCAGGGATATTGCTTTCGTCGGAACGCCGCCCGGAGCAGGCTCGCTCCCACAGGTGATCGCGGTGTCCTTGTGGGAGCGAGCCTGCTCGCGAAGAAGTCAGCGCGGTTTCCGGGAGAACGCCGAGGCGGCGATGCCCCACTGGCCCAGCCAGTAGCTGAGGATGATGACGTATGGCGCGGCGTGGAATGGCGATACGAAGCGATCAATACCGATCACGCTGTCCGAGAACACAAACGCCAGCGCACCGCCCGCCGCCAGCAACGCCGAGCGTTTCGGCACATCGGTGCCCAAACGGGCCAGTGCGCGCCAGAGCATCGCGCTGATTGCCGTGCCATAGACGAGCACCGGTACCAGTAGCGGCCCTAGACCGCTGGAAATCAGAATCCCCAACAGTACCGCGCCAACGCCGAGGGCAAGCCCCAGCGGCAGGATTGCCAGACGCTTGCAGTCACTCAGATAAGCCTTGAGATACGCCAGATGCGCGACCAGAAACGCACCGAGGCCAAACACGAACAAATCGCCCGGCCACGCCAGCAACACATCACCCAGCAACGAGAAAATCAGACCCAGACTGATCCAGCGCCGATAGTCGCTGGGCGGTGCATCGTGCAGCCAGCCGAGCAATGCCAGCACCGGCAACGGTTTGACCAACAGGCACAGCAACGCTGCATGGGTGCTGACGCCGTAGAGAAACGTCACCGCGCCCATCAGCGCCAGAATCAGCCACCCCACGATCAGTTCACCGAAATGGCGCAGTCAAAGGTTTCCACCGGCAGCACTTCCGGTGCCCACGGCTGTTGCGAAGTCAGGCGCAGACGCCCGGTGCCGGGGGCAAAGGCCTGGAAGCGCCAGGTCGACAGACCTGCTGCGCCGACCACACCGGCATCTTCTGGATTGCTGTAAACCTCGGGGCTGAGTGCGCGCAATACACCGCCAGCCGAGTCCTGAATGGCCCAGCGATAACCCGTGGTCGGGTTACTTGGCAGCATCACGATGAGGTTTTGCCCGTTGGTGAGCCGCACCGGGCATTCGCTTTGTTTTTCCACGGTCACGTTGTGTTTCGGTTGCGTGGCGCAAGCGGCCAGCAACGAGAGGGCGAGGGGGAGAAACAGGCGAGTGGGGGACATAAGGTCAGCGGCTCCAGGCGTTCACGACGAACGGCGAGCATAACTGAAGATGAGACAAAGTGTGACAACGCCAAGCCCTCACCCTAACCCTCTCCCAGAGGGAGAGGGGACTGACCGGGGGATATTCCAGAAGTCCACCGACCTGAAATAGATCATTGAATCCATAATCGACTTGGTGTTTCAGGTCGATGTATAGCGCAAGACAACTCGGTCGGCTCCCTCTCCCTCCGGGAGAGGGCTGGGGTGAGGGGGGCTGCCAGTCAGAAGAGCACCTTCGCTACATCCGCAAACTTCTTGGCGAAGTGCACCGTAATCCCTTCCTTCAGATAATCCGGCAACTCCTCAAAATTACCCCGATTCGGCTCCGGCAAAATCAGCTCGAAAATCTTCTGCCGCCGCGCCGCAATCACCTTCTCGCGCACTCCACCAATCGGTAGCACATGCCCGGTCAACGTCAGTTCGCCGGTCATCGCCACGCCTTTTTTCGGCGCTTGATTACGCGCAAGCGAGAGCAGGGCGCTGGCCATGGTCACGCCGGCGCTCGGGCCGTCTTTCGGGGTAGCGCCTTCCGGTACGTGCAGGTGGACGAAGGCTTCGTCGAAGAACTTCGCGTCACCGCCAAACTGTTTCAGATGCGAGCTGACGTAGCTGTAGGCGATCTCCGCCGACTCCTTCATCACATCGCCGAGTTGCCCGGTGAGTTTGAAGCCGCGGTTTAGCGTGTGAATCCGCGTCGCTTCGATCGGCAAGGTTGCGCCACCCATGCTGGTCCAGGCCAGGCCGGTGATCACGCCGGTGCCGGACAGCACTTGTTCATTGCGGAACACCGGATGACCGAGTGATGCCTCCAGATCTTTCGGCCCGAGTTTGATCACCGCTTTCGGCTCGTCGATCAGCTTCATCACCGCTTTGCGCACCAGTTTGCCCATTTGCTTTTCCAGCTGACGCACGCCGGCTTCACGGGCGTAACCGTCGATCAAGGCTTTGAGCGCGCTGTCGCTGATGCTCAGGCTGCCCTTGGACACGCCGGCCTTTTCCAGCAGTTTTGGCCACAGGTGACGCTTGGCGATGGCGACTTTTTCTTCGGTGATGTAGCCCGACAGGCGAATCACTTCCATGCGGTCGAGCAACGGGCCGGGAATCGAATCGAGGGTGTTGGCGGTGCAGACGAAGAGGACTTTCGACAGGTCCATGCGCAGGTCGAGGTAGTGGTCGAGGAATTCGACGTTCTGTTCCGGGTCGAGGGTTTCCAGCAGTGCCGACGCCGGGTCGCCCTGATAGCTCTGGCCCATCTTGTCGATCTCGTCGAGCATGATCACCGGGTTCATCACTTCGACGTCTTTCAACGCCTGCACCAGTTTGCCCGGCTGCGCGCCGATGTAGGTGCGGCGATGGCCCTTGATCTCGGCTTCATCGCGCATGCCGCCGAGGCTGAAGCGGTAGAACGGCCGGCCGAGGGATTCGGCGATGGATTTGCCGACGCTGGTTTTACCCACGCCCGGCGGGCCGACCAGCAACACGATGGAACCGCTGATCTCACCTTTATAAGCACCCACGGCGAGGAATTCGAGGATGCGATCCTTGATGTCGTCGAGGCCGGCGTGGTGTTTGTCGAGAATTTTACGCGCGTGCTTGAGGTCGAGTTTGTCCTCGCCATACACGCCCCACGGCACCGAGGTCGCCCAGTCGAGGTAGTTGCGGGTCACCGCGTATTCCGGCGAACCGGTTTCGAGGATCGACAGTTTGTTCATTTCCTCTTCGAGGCGTTTCTGCACCTGCGCCGGCAGGACTTTGCCTTCCAGGCGTTGTTCGAACTGTTCGAGGTCGGCGCTGCGGTCGTCCTTGGTCAGACCGAGTTCTTGCTGGATGACCTTGAGTTGTTCCTTGAGGAAAAATTCGCGCTGATGCTCGCCGATCTTGCGGTTAACTTCCGCCGAGATCTCTTTTTGCAGGCGCGCGACTTCGACTTCCTTGCGCAGCATCGGCAAGACTTTTTCCATGCGCTTGAGCATCGGCACGCAGTCGAGCACGCCTTGCAGCTCGGGGCCGGTGGCGGAAGTCAGGGCGGCGGCGAAGTCGGTCAGCGGCGACGGGTCGTTGGGGCTGAAGCGGTTGAGGTAGTTTTTCAGTTCTTCGCTGTACAGCGGGTTGAGCGGCAGCAGTTCCTTGATCGCGTTGATCAGCGCCATGCCGTAAGCCTTGACCTCGTCGGTCGGCTCGGTCGGCTGGTGCGGGTATTCGACTTCCACCAGATACGGTGGGCGGTGGTGTTTGAGCCAGGTTTTGATGCGTACGCGGCTCAAGCCTTGGGCGACGAATTGCAGTTTGCCGTTTTCGCGGCTGGCGTGGTGGACTTTGACCAGGGTGCCGTACTGCGGCAGGGCGCCGGTGTCGAAGTGGCGTGGGTCTTCCTGGGGCGTGTCCATGAAGAACAGGGCCAGGGAGTGGTGTTCGGATTTGCTGACCAGTTCGAGGGTTTCGGCCCAGGGTTCTTCGTTGACGATGACCGGCAGGACTTGCGCCGGGAAGAACGGGCGGTTGTGGATCGGGATGATGTAGACCTTGTCCGGCAGGTTCTGGCCGGGCAGGGCGAGGCCTTTGCCGGAGGAGGTGTGTTCGATGTTTTCGGCTTCGGTGTAGTCGTCGGGGTTTTCCGGGAATTCTTGCTGGTCGCTCATGGGGCACCTGCGCAATGGGGTATGGGTCTTAGATGGGGCAGGATTTGGGTGGTTTCAATGGCGGGGGATGTTTCTGCTTGTGTGTTCAGGGTTTTGACAGGGTTCACGCTTTGGGCTTGGCGGCCTCTGGGCCGACCATGTTGGGGGTGGTTGGTGTGTATATCCGTTATTTAGGTAACGGCGGCTTAGGGTTTCGCCCTGACGGCGACTCACTTTTTTGACAAACGCCTCAAAAAAGTAAGCAAAAAAACGCTTGCTCCTACGTGCGGCCCGCTCGCTGGGGCTCGGGGTTCCTTCGCTGCGGGAT
>NZ_UTBZ01000131.1 GCF_900580865.1 Pseudomonas viridiflava | reverse complement strand
GTCCCGCACCCAGCAGGCTTGCCAGTTGGCGCGTTACCGACGCCAGGTCAGTGTCCGAAAGCCTGGCGCTGAAAAGCCCGCGCCCTCCACTGCCCGCCCGGACCGTTTCCGGCTCGACCTGCAACGCCGTCAGCCCACGGCTGCGCAGAACGCCGAAGGCAGCGTTGCGGCTGTCGGCCTCCAGATGCCCGGAATCGATTCTGCCCTGTGCATTGGCGGCTTCGTAGCGATAGCGATTCATCAGACGTCCCGTGTCACGCGCAGAATTTCTTCAGGCGCCGTGGTACCAC
>NZ_UTBZ01000031.1 GCF_900580865.1 Pseudomonas viridiflava | reverse complement strand
TTGTAGTGCCATTTCCATTGATAACCGGTGATCTGGATATCGACGTCCGACTCTCTGGCGTCGTACATGCTGATCAGCGTGCGGGTGGCCGGGATGGCCATGGCGACCAGTATCAGGAACGGGACGACAGTCCAGAGGATCTCGACCGTGGTGTTTTCATGGAAATGCGCAGCCTTCTGACCTGAGGAACGACGATGCGCAACTATCGACCAGAGCATGGCGCCAAACACCACCACGCCGATCACCACGCAGATCCAGAAGATGGTCATGTGCAGATCGAAAACGGCTCCGCTGACCACCGACGCGCCGGGTGACATATTGGT
>NZ_UTBZ01000132.1 GCF_900580865.1 Pseudomonas viridiflava | reverse complement strand
CTGCGTATCGGCTTTCAGAAAGGCTCGATCACGCTGGTCCTCGCCAAGGAACATGGCCTGTTGGAGAAGCGATTCCCGCACACGCAAATCAAGTGGATCGAATTTCCGGCCGGGCCGCAGATGCTGGAAGCCTTGAACATCGGCAGTCTCGACATTGCCTCGACCGGTGATATTCCGCCGATCTTCGCTCAGGTCGCGGGTGCCGTTCTGGTCTACATCGGCGCCGAGCCCGCCAAGCCCCAGGCCGAAACCATTCTGGTGCGCAACGAAAGCCGGCTGCACAGCGTGGCCGACCTGAAAGGGCGCAAGGTCGCATTCCAGAAAGGCTCCAGCGCGCACAACGTGGTGCTGCGCGTGCTGAACAAGGCAGGGCTGACCTTCAAGGACATTCAGC
>NZ_UTBZ01000172.1 GCF_900580865.1 Pseudomonas viridiflava | reverse complement strand
GAATACGGGGCCAGACGGGACTTCAAATTTTCAGCTGTGCGCCGAGGAAAAATTTATTAGTCAGAATAGACTGTTAAAGGCCAATTTTTCCTCTAAATCAGTCATATCTGACTATTAGTGAGTCAAATAATTTTCACCGCGCGCGCCAGTTGCTCTATAATGGTCAGAACCGACTGATAGCGCTAATTTTCTGCCGATAACAAGTCAGATTTAGGCATTAGGAAAAATTAAAAAGAGGCCTGCCATGTCGTTCATGCATCTGCTCAACTCTCCCGCAGAGATCGCTCGTGACGTGGGGAAAAACGCTAAAA
>NZ_UTBZ01000127.1 GCF_900580865.1 Pseudomonas viridiflava | reverse complement strand
ATAATGAACGGCGCGCACCACGGCCTGTACGCAGTTCTTCGCACCGAGCTTCTGCATGGCAGAGGTGAGGTGCAGCGTCACGGTGGCAACGGAGCGGTTGAGGTGCTGGGCAATTTCCCTGGCGGTCAGGCCTTCGGCAGACCAGCGCAGGCATTCGCGTTCGCGGCGCGTGAGTTTGATTGCCGTGCACGAGTGCATGGCCTCGTCGAACATCGGGTAAGCCACTTCCTGAAAGGCATGGGCCAGCAGGCCGAACTCGGCGAGACTTTGTCGAGCGTCTTCCAGTGCCGCGTCGCTGCTGTCCGAGCAGATACCGGTAAGCGTTGCGAAGCCA
>NZ_UTBZ01000158.1 GCF_900580865.1 Pseudomonas viridiflava | reverse complement strand
CCTGCGCATCGGCAAGCCCCGCAGCCTGCGCACCGCCGGGGTAATTTTCTTCGGCGGCGGCTATCGCATGGGCGCCTTCATGCAGATCCCGGAAACCACCAGCCCCGACTCGGAACTGTGGATCACCATGGAAGGCTGGGACGGTTCCGTGCATCAGACCTCCATTCCCCTGCAACAGGCCTCGCCCACCACCGTGGCCTGGCTGAAAAAACAAGGAGCCAAAACATGCATGCCCGCTTCTCCCCGCGGCGGCTGACGGCCGCTGCGCCCTGCCTGATCGGCCATAGCCTG
>NZ_UTBZ01000149.1 GCF_900580865.1 Pseudomonas viridiflava | reverse complement strand
CCGCTGCCGGTGCCACGGCGCAGCAGGGTGCGTGGATCGCTGGTAGTAATGTCGCCGTCGATGTCGGGGACCTTCGACTGGCCGATGTTGCTCAGGCGCGGAATGGCCCCGAACAGCGCCAGGCACAACGCATCGAGCAGCGTGCTCTTGCCTGCACCGGTCGGGCCGGTAATGGCGAACAGGCCGGCGCTGGCCAAGGGCTCTGCCGTGAAGTCCAGTTCGAACGGTCCGGCCAGCGAGGCCAGGTTTTTCAGGCGAATGGCAAGAATCTTCATGGCTGTTCGCTCTCCTGCTGCACTTCACGCAACAGCGTGGCGAAGTCAGTCGGAGTCTGTTCATCGACATCGCTGCCGAAGTTGTCCTGCCAGGCGCGGCTGAACAGTTCCTGCG
>NZ_UTBZ01000216.1 GCF_900580865.1 Pseudomonas viridiflava | reverse complement strand
GCGGCTTTGCGTGGGGCACTTCGGTGCGCCGGGTTCTAGAGTCCTGGTCTGCTAACCCGCGTACAGCCGCCACCTCCTTCGTTAGCAGCGAACGGTGGCAGCTTCACTACTCTAGAGGCTTTACCCATGATCAAACCAACACCCAACCCACCCGAAACCGACCTCGCCTCCCCCTACGAATCCCTCGATTCCAAAAAACTCAACGACGCCGCCGAACGCGCGCTCGATCACTACCTCTGCCCGCCCGGCTCTACGCCACCGCCACGTAAAACCCGTCGGATGTACGCCGCTAACGCAGATTTCAAAAACGAGGAGTTGCTGGCCGATGCCTGCGAAACCCTCGCTTCAGCCAGAACCATCGCCCATGACTTCGCCCATCTCATACCCGCGTCGCAGCGCAGGACGCTGTTGGGGATTGCGCAACTGATCATGCTCGGCGAGCTGGCGGTGAATCGGGTGATGGATAATCTGGAGTTGCCGCAGTAGCACGGCGCTGTGACAAGCCTTGAATGACTCGGTGCAGCGACTGACGTCTTCGCGGGCAAGCCCGCTCCCACAGTGATCGGGATCGATCACAAAGCTGTGTTCACCCCGGCGAACCTGTGGGAGCGAGCCTGCTCGCGAAGGCAATCTCACGGCCAACACAAACGGCTGAAAGGGGCTAGACCACGCTTGCCGCTTTGTGGATCAAAAGATCGCAGCCTTCGGCAGCTCCTACACCGATCCCTGGAGGAGCCGCCGAAGGCTGCGATCTTTTGCTTTTCAAACCTTCCCAACCTACCACTCGTCGCCACCTGTCAGATCTGACAGGTGCGCTTTCCCGGCAATCGCGCTTTCATCATTCCTGCTGTTCCCACCACGCAGGAGCGCCCTGAAATGACCAAATCCACCGCCGGCAACGCACCTCTGCAGCTTTATCCGCCCCAAATCAAAGGCCAGACCTCACCGGTCGAGCCGAAAAGTCTTGCGGATGCCGGGGTGTCCTTGGCGGTCCATGATCTGGTGCCTGATGGCAACGGTGCGCATGTCGATGTCGACCCACCGCCCAAGGGTCAAATGCAGGCTCGCGATGAGATGAAGCTATGGATTGAGGGTGAAACCGCAGTGCTGTACAGCACAATCATTGTGGATCCCGATGCGGTTACGGCCTTGCGCATTCCCAAAGGGCGACTGCATCCGGACAAGGTCAACAATCTGTTTTACACAATTGAGCGCAACAGCGGGAACGAGGGTACATCCTCGATTCTGCGCGTGCTCTACAACCGTATCCGCCCCGGACTGAAGGACCGGTATGACAGCCCTGGTGGTCATTCCGAACTCAAACTGGACCTGTCCGAGCTGATCCGCAATGGCGTTGGCGCGGATTTCGTCAGCGCGCAGGTTTGCGTGAGCTACCCCTATTGCCGCGCCTACGACCGCATTACGCTCAAGTGCAATGGCGAGTTAATGCACGTCAACGTGGCCGCGAACCAGGCACCACAGCCGCCGAACCCGGGTTCGGAGACACCGATCACGATTTGTTTCACCGTCACCCGTGCCTATCTTGAGCTGGCAAAACGGGAAGATCAAAACCTGATCTTTTCCTTCACCGTCACCGATCAGCTCGGCAACGGCCCGGACACCGATGCGCCGTGGTCGCCACCGCAAACCGTGGCTGAGGATCTCGACGGCAAACTGTTGCCCAAGGCGGTTCTGCGGGAGATTGAAGACGATACGTCGGATGATCCGGAAATCATCGACTTGGAAAAACTCGGAGATAAAAAACTGACCGTGGCGATCCTGACCTCGGATGCTCGCTTTCAAGTAGACGACAATATTGAAGCTCTCTACACCGCAAGCCGTGCCGGACTTCCAGACATCACCGAGCAGCTCAGCGGCACCGTGGAAAAAGGCGTTTTCGAACCGAAGGCCCCCTGCATTCTGAAGGTGACCAACGCCAAAGTCGTTGCGGACAGCATCGTGACGGTGGTTTACGAGCTATTCAGGTCAAAAGATCCGATTGGCAAATCCAATCCCGCCAAGGCGACAGTAATCGGCACGCACATGGAGCTGAAACCACCCAGCGTTCAGCAAGCCAACGGCAACACCTTGGCGCCCATGGCTGCCGTTTCCAAACTCACCATCGTCGTGCCGCAAGGCACCACCCTACCCACTGACCTGCTCAGCGTAAGCTGGATTCCCGAGCCCGGCACCCACGCTGAAGGCACATACGTTAGCGATCCACGGCCGATCAGTGAGGTCGGTCTGAACGCCGATGCTCCACCGACACTCGTGGCCTTTTGTCTGGGCGGCAGAGTGACCGTCAGTTACACCATTACCCGTGGCAACGGCCAGCCAAAACCGTCAGATCCGTTCATCCTCAATGTGCAGGAACTGCCTCAGGCAGAACTCCTTGCCCCTCGTTTGAAGGAAGCGAGCAATGCGGGTGAAGGCACGGAGCTGAACCTGGCCGAGCTGACGCCTGAAGGCAAAATGTGGTGTTCGGGATTTCCGTTCAATGCGGTGGGGCAATATGTCTGGTTACTGTTCAAAGGCACCAAAGCCGATGGCTCGGCCTATGAAAAATACATTTGGGCGGCGCCGTTTGCCTTCGTCAATGAGGACTGGGTGAAGAACGGCTACTTCGAAGCGCCCGCGCCTTATGAGGATTTGAAAGGGTTGAAGGATGGGACGCCACTGATCATGGAGATGTGGGTGGCGTTTGGGAAAAGTGAGGATTTGGGGTTGGCGAAGCGGTTTTTGGTGCGGACTTATACAGTCAGCGCGGTGGAGGATGTCGCGCCGACCATCACTTCTGTAAAAGGCTCACCGAGTGGCGCTGACATCAAAGACGGCGAAGATACAGTGGAGACCGCAGTAACGCTGACAGGAACAGCTCCTTTGGGGCAGAAGGTCGAAGTATTTGACGCCACAGATCCCAAAGGCCAAGCAGAAGCCGATATTTTGACCGGAGTGTGGACACACCCCGTTTCCGACCTGAAACTCGGACCGCATAGTTTCACCGTCAAAGGTTTGTATGGCACCGGACAGGTATCAAAACCTCCGTATGATCTGACTGTAATAGTAGAGGAAGATATTGTTATTGATCAGTTTGGCCCGGCAACTGCATTTTCCGATGGCGAAGTTCGGGATATTGGGAATGCGCGTCTGACTTATAAGCTGCTGGGCAAGCGACCTGATAGACTTGCGACCGGTGGCGAAATGCTGACAATTAGAAGTTCTAATATGTCAGAGAACCAAGAGATGCTCATTCATTTGAAGGGGGCATCCCGTAAAAACTTATATCTAAATGTTCGAACTTGGGCGGGAGAAGTGTTACCAGGGCCGGGTAGGCCTGTGGGGCGAATTATCTTTTTCAACTCAGCTGGTATGGTTCATGAACTCCCGTTAGTGAGCGCCCTAGTCGCGTATGATCTTCATATTTCAATGCCAAGCGGGAAGTCATTCGATAGCTTTAAATTTGTGATGGACAGCACTCCGGGGCCGGTTTGGGGGTTCCAATACGACATTTATTTGGCTGTCTGCAGCAATAAGACGAACATAGGGGACGGATTCATTTAACCAGCGATTTAAACAGTGAGGCTTGATCCAGGTTTTTGTGCTGACCGAGATATCCCTTTCGCGAGCAGGCTCGCTCCCACAGGGAAACGCATTCCAAATGTGGGAGCGAGCTTGCTCGCGAAGGGGCCAGTGAAGTCAGCACAAAGCACCTTTAAACCAAAGCGTTTAAAAGACACCTTCAGACACGTCTTACAGGCTACAAATTCTTGCGCCATTGCCTACAGCTACGCCAGAATCCGCCGGCTTGTGCGCCTTGGGGGCGGGTTCTATTGTGGTGCGGTCGCTGACGAATCAGCGATCGGGTTTAGCAGCTCGGGTTATCTCTAGACGCACAAAGTCGGTTGCCGTTATGGCGGCTTTGCGTGGGGCACTTCGGTGCGCCGGGTTCTAGAGTCCTGGTCTGCTAACCCGCGTACAGCCGCCACCTCCTTCGTTAGCAGCGAACGGTGGCAGCTTCATTACTCTAGAGGCTTTACCGATGATCAAACCAACACCCAACCCACCCGAAACCGCCCCCACCTCCCCCTACGAATCCCTCGATTCAAAAAAACTCCACGACGCCGCCGAGCGCGCCCTCGATCACTACCTCTGTCCACCCGGCTCCACGCCACCACCCCGTAAAACCCGCCGGATGTACGCCGTAAACGCAGATTTCAAAAACGAGGAGTTGCTGGCTGATGCCTGCGAAACACTCGCCTCAGCCAGAACCATCGCCCATGACTTCGCCCATCTCATACCCGCGTCGCAGCGCAGGACGCTTTTGGGGATTGCGCAATTGATCATGCTGGGGGAGCTGGCGGTGAATCGGGTGATGGATAATCTGGAGGTGCCGCAGTAGCGGGCCTCGCGACAGACTCCGAGTAAGGCGCCGGCAGTGCCGACGCCTTCGCGAGCAGGCTCGCTCCCACAGGGATTTCTGTCGCTAACGCGGTTGCGGTTCTACCGCCGAATTTGTGGGAGCGAGCTTGCTCGCGAAGGTGGTGGGTCAGTCAGTGAGATGTTGACTAAAAAACCGCATTCGCGAGCAGGCTCGCTCCCACACTGGATCGGGGAGGTCCGGAGGAAAAACTGGCGGAAGGCAGCCGGAGTCGAACCTGCCCGGGAACGGATGCCGTCCCCAACCGGGTTTGAAGCCCGGCCGCGCCACCGGGCGCGATTGCCTTCCTTTAACTCATTGGGCGTCGGCGTGGGCCAGCGCGTTGTCGGGGCGGATCTGGCGGGATTCGCCGAGGCGTCGGGTCAGGCCGACGCGGTCGAAGTATTCGAGGTACTGAATACAGCGTTTGCGTCCCAAGCCTAGCGCATCGCGGAAGGTTGTCACCTGGATCTGCGGATTTTCCTTGGCGAGGTTGAGTAACACTTCCGCCATTTGGCGCAGTTGCACGTCACTCAAGAACAGGTCGCGCACGACTTGATGCATCAGACCGAGCCGCGCCAGTTTACGTAGCAGCAGACGTACAACAGCGTCGTCCTGACCGAGCATTTGCGCGATGTCGCGCACCCACGGCGGGTCGAATCCGGCATTTTCGAACAGCGGTTGCATTTGCAGCCAGAGACTTTCGTCCTCTGCGTTCAGGCGTACCTGATGATCTGGCAGGTGCAGCCATGGGCCGCTTGCCTGAATCGATCCGGCCGCCAGCAATTCATCCAGCAAACTCACGAACGTCGCACGCTCCAGCATCAGACCACTGAAGCGTCGCAAGCGATCGCGATCCGGGCCCATCTGGTCGGGTTCCAGTTCGTGGAACTGGGCGAGTTGTTCCAGCAGCGTGAATTTCAATTGCGCCCAGCGCTGCACGTTGAACAGCACCGGGCCTTGGCGGGTGTCGATCAGGCGGACGTTCTCCGCTAACGACCAGGACGCGCGCGGGCGATTGAATTGGCGTTCCAGGCGCTGCGGATCGAGGCCGCCGGCGCTGTAGTTGAGCAGCACGGGCAAGACGTGTTCGAGTTTGTCGCCAGAGTTCAGGGCGCGCAGTTGCGCCAGACGTTCCGGGCTGCGGCGTTGCCGTGCCGGGGCGAACGGATCGAGCACCTGACCGCCACCGAGGGTGCGTTGCGCGCTCTGATCACGCAGGATCAGGCGATCACCCTTTACCGCGTGCACCGGCGCATTGATCAGCAGTTGCGCAAACATCCGCTCGCCGGGACTCAAGCGTGGGCCTTCGAGCAGAGCCACCCGAGCGATAACATCCTGCGTGCCGAGGTGCACGTGCACCGGGTGAAAGTGTTCGAAGGTGCGTTCGCCGGGCAGCAGTTGAAATTCAATATCGATCCGTTGTGTCGGCGCATGCAGCCATTCGCTCAGCAGCCACTGGCCGCGATGGATCTGCGCCAGTTCAAGACGCTCGCCGCTGATATTCAAAGACACCCGTTGCCCGGCGAAAGCCTGTTCGGCGGGTTGATTTTGCGCGTGCAAGCCGCGAACCCGGACCGATTTGCCGGAAGGTCCGAGCAACAGTTTGTCGCCGACCGAAACAGTGCCCGACAACGCCGTCCCGGTCACCACAATCCCCGCGCCGGCGACGCTGAACGCGCGGTCGATGGCCAAGCGAAAACCACCTTCGCGACTGCGCTCCTGCACTTCTCGCTGCGTTAGCAGCAAGGCATGGCGCAACTCATCGACACCCTGCCCGCTCACGCTCGACACGGTGAAGATCGGCGCGGGGGCAAACGGTCCCGGCTCAAGCAAATCCAGCACCTGCCGCTGAACCTCCTCCACCCTGCCCGCCTCGACCCGGTCGCATTTGCTGATCGCCACCAAGGCGCGCGGAATGCCGAGCAATTCAACAATCGCCAGATGCTCGCGGGTCTGCGGCATCACGCCGTCATCGGCAGCGACCACCAGCAACACCAAGTCGATGCCTTGCGCGCCGGCGAGCATGTTGTGGGTGAATTTCTCGTGGCCGGGGACGTCGATAAACCCGGTCAGCCCCGCGCCCGGTTGCAGTTCGGCATACAGATAGCCAAGGTCGATGGTCATCCCGCGTTCGCGTTCCTGCGGGCGGCGGTCGCCGGTTTGTCCGGTCAGGGCTTGCAGCAGCGACGTCTTGCCGTGGTCGATATGCCCCGCCGTGCCGACGATCACGGTTCGACCTGCAACTGCGGCAATTGCCCGAGCCATGCCGGCTCATCGTCGAGCTGACGCAGATCCAGCCACAGCGCATCGTCGTCAATCCGCCCGAGCACCGGGATCGGCAAGGCCCGCAACGCCGCTTCCAGATTCAACAGGCAACGCCCGCGCAAACGCTTGGAGACTTGCGGGCGCATACACAATGCCGCACTCGGCAAACGCGCCACCGGTTGGCTGCCGCTGCCGATCATGCCCAAGGCCTCGACTGCACTGACCTGCCACAGCGAACCCAAGACTTCAGCCAGTGCCGGTCGAAGCCGTGAAGCCTGGGCGAAGATGTCAGCTTGCGGGCGAGTCAACAGACGCAAACTCGGCAGACGTTCAGCGAGACGATCCGGATCGCGATACAAACCCAGCACCGCTTCCAGCGCCGCCAAGGTCAACTTGTCCACGCGCAAAGCACGTTTCAACGGATTCTTCTTGATCTTCGCGATCAGTTCTTTACGCCCGACGATCAACCCGGCCTGCGGGCCACCGAGCAGTTTGTCGCCGCTGAACGTGACGATGTCCGCACCGTCCAGCAGCGCCTGGCGCACGGTCGGTTCGGCCGGCAGCCCCCAACGGGTCAGATCCAAAAGGCTGCCGCTGCCCAGATCTTCCAGCAACGGCAAGCCATGTCGATGGGCCAATTCAGCCAATTCCGCAGTCGGCACACGGGCGGTAAAACCTTCGATGCTGTAGTTACTCGCGTGCACGCGCATGATCAAACCGCTGCGTGCGTTGATCGCCGCTTCATAGTCGCGAGCATGGGTGCGATTGGTCGTGCCGACTTCGTGCAGACGTACGCCGGCGCGGGCCATGATGTCGGGGATGCGGAAGGCGCCGCCGATCTCGATCAGCTCGCCACGGGAAATGATGCCTTCCTTGCGCGCGCCGAGACTGTTGAGTGTCAGCAGCACGGCAGCGGCATTGTTGTTGACCACGGTGACGGCTTCGGCACCCGTCAGTTCGCGGATCAGGCCTTCGATCAGGTCATCGCGATCGCCGCGTTTGCCGCTGGCCAGATCGAATTCCAGATTGAGCGGATAACGCGCGGCCATTTGCACGGCCTCGATGGCTTCTTCCGGCAACAAGGCGCGGCCGAGATTGGTGTGCAGCACCGTGCCGGTGAGGTTGAACACCCGGCGTACATGGCTGCGCTGTTGCTGGGCCAAGCGTTCGCTGACCCGGCCGGCGAGCACTTCGGGGCTGATTTCCACGGCTGATAATTGCCCGTTCAACACGCCGGGCCGCAGCTCATCGAGCAGCTGACGCAGCCCCGTCAGTAACGAATCCCGGCCGTAACGCTCGGCCAACGGCGCGCACGCCGGGTGACGCAACAACCCGTCAATAGACGGCAACCGCAGGGCAACGCTGGAAGACATCAGCCACTCCTGATTCAACTGAAACAGCCCCTTAGAGAACAACCTCCCTCCCACAAGGGTTTCAGAAGTGTAGACGCACTGTGGGAGCGAGCCTGCTCGCGAAGGCGGTAAGTCAGTCAAAGCTGATGTGGCTGAAATGGCTCCTTCGGGAGCAGGCTCCCTCCCACAGTTTTGCTCTCGTCATTCGTCTCCCGGTGCCAGTAACAGATTCGGCGCCAAGCGCTGATAACCGTCCTGCGCCAGACGCATGTCCAGCAACAAACTGCCCAGGTCCGCTGACAACGCCTCGGCATCAGCATCGTTTTCCAGATAGACCAATTTCAGATAACTGTTACAGCCCGGACAGACCTCCGCCCTTAATGGCGCCTGATTGGCAGCATGGCGATCATCCTCAAGGCTCAGATAATCAAGGCCCTTGCTCGACTCGCAATACACGCACTTGACCCGCACCACATGCCATTCGCAGGCACACAGCGAACACACCAGATAACGCAAGCCGTTGTGCTTGCCGCGATGGCGGATGACCCCGGCCATCGCCGGTGAACCACAGGCCGGGCATTGGCTGAGGCTGTCGCCGGGTTTCAGTTGCAGGTTCGGCGCGCTGAGCAACCAATGGCTCCACGCCGTTTGCAGCGCTGCACCGAGGAACGGCACCAACGCCGCCGGCACCAGCGAATATTGGCCACTGATCAATGCCACAGCCCATGAGCGTAACTGGCCGGGACTGGCAACCCGCAATGTCGTCAGCGCATCAATCACGGCGGGCTGTGCATCAGGCACGTAGCGTTGCAGTAGCGCATCGAGATACGCCTGCCATGCGTCTTCACGCACCAACGTGTCAGCCGCGAACGGCGGCAAACCATGCTGCTGACAAGCCTCGATCCGTTGCTGATCGAACGGCGCGGTCAGCGGCGGATCGTCAAACACCTGCTGCTGCACCCGGCACAACCCGGCAATCAGCCGCAGGTACTCAGCCAGCGCATGCCCCTCGGCCAATTGCTCCAGTCGAGCGGCCCGCAGCGCAAACAGGTTATTCGGCGGCAGATGCAGAAACGGCGGCGAACTGGCCGCCGCTTCGATTTCCCCAGGTTCCAGAATGGTTGGCAAAGGTCAGCCCTTTTTGGTGATCGGTCGCTCCGGCACGTCCGGTTGGCGTTCATCGCGGGTGATGTCGCGATACCAGAGTTCATGGTGTTTCTTCGCCCAGGCGCGGCTGACCCAGCCGTGCAGCATCGCGTCCACCGAGCCTTTGATCCACAGCCCGGCGTAGATGTGAATGATGATGCTCAGCACCAGAATAAACCCGGCCAGCGCATGCAGGAGCATCGCCCAGCGAATCACGGTGATGCCGAAATACGCACTGAACCACGCGCGCCAGATCACCAGCCCGGTGAACAGCAAACCGAGCATGCACAGCAGTAAAGTCCAGAACAGCAGTTTTTGCCCGGCGTTGTATTTGCCCACTGGCGGTACGCTTTCTTCGTCGTTGACCAGCACCCGGTCAATACGGCGCATCCACTTGCCGTCGTTGCTGATGAAGAAGTTGGCGCGCCAGAAACTCAGCACCAGACCGAGAAAAAACACGAACATGGCGATGCCCATGTACGGATGCAAAATCCGCGTCCACGGCCCGCCGCCGAACAGGTTGCTCAGCCAGAAC
This sequence comes from Pseudomonas viridiflava, assembly GCF_900580865.1. Taxonomy (GTDB): domain Bacteria; phylum Pseudomonadota; class Gammaproteobacteria; order Pseudomonadales; family Pseudomonadaceae; genus Aquipseudomonas. The sequence continues at coordinate 100,829 of NZ_UTBZ01000216.1, read as the reverse complement.
AGCGACGGATGAAACAACGCCAGCCCGGACAGCCCGGCCATGAAAAACAGGATCGCCACCAGCCAGTGATTGGTGCGCTGGTTGGCGCTGTAGCGCAGGATCGTCTTGTTGCTCATGGCCGGTCCTCCCCGCGTGGATCGAAGGTGTGCACCGCCGGGTCGACGACATGCACCGAGGTGTCGGGTGGCGTTGGGTGTTCATCTTCTTCAACCCGGTTCGGGCCGATGCGCACGTAATGGAAGAACCCGGCCAGCACCGCCGCGCCCATGGCCAACAGGCCCAAGGGTTTGCTGATGCCTTTCCACAGCCCCACCAACGGGCTGATCGCCGGATCTTGCGGCAGGTTGGCATAGATCGTCGGCGTGTCGGCGTGGTGCAACACGTACATCACGTGGGTGCCGCCAACACCGGCCGGGTCATACAGACCGGCGTTTTCAAAGCCACGGCTTTTCAGGTCGACGATGCGTTCGGCAGCGTGTTCCTTCATGTCTTCCTTGGTGCCGAAAACAATGGCGCCGGTCGGGCAGGTTTTCACGCAGGCCGGTTCCAGCCCTACCGCGACCCGATCCGAGCACAAGGTGCACTTGTAAGCCTTGTGATCCTTCTGCGAGATACGCGGGATGTTGAACGGGCAACCAGTGATGCAATAACCGCAGCCGATGCAGTGATCCTGATCGAAATCGACGATGCCATTGGCGTGTTTGATGATCGCGCCGGGACTCGGGCACGCCGCCAGACAACCGGGCTCGGCACAGTGCATGCAGCCGTCCTTGCGGATCAGCCATTCGAGGTTGCCGGCGTCGGTTTCATGCTCGGTGAAGCGCATCAACGTCCAGGTTTCCGCGCTCAAATCCTGCGGGTTGTCGTAAGTGCCGTGGTTGTGGCCGACCTCGTCGCGTAGCTCGTTCCATTCCGAACAGGCAACCTGACAAGCCTTGCAGCCGATGCATTTGGTGGTGTCGATCAGCTTGGCGACCGCCTCCTGATTCCTCACCGACGGCGGCACGGTCGTGGTAGCCGAGCGGGCAATGATGTCTTGGCTGGCCATCTAAAGATTCTCCATTAGAGCTTCTCCACGTTGACCAGGAATGACTTGGATTCCGGGGTCTGTGTATTGCCATCGCCGAGGAACGGCACCAGGGTGTTGGTCAGGTAACCGTGACGCGTCAGACCGGTAAAACCCCAGTGCAGCGGGATGCCGATCTGATGCACAACCTGGCCGTTGACCTGCAACGGCCGGATCCTTTTCGTCACCACCGCCACCGCTTCGATAAAGCCGCGTTTGCAACTGACCCGCACACGATCACCGGCAGCGATGCCCTTCTCTTTCGCCAGCACTTCACCGATTTCGACGAACTGCTCAGGCTGGGCAATCGCGTTCAACTTGCAGTGCTTGCTCCAGAAGTGGAAATGCTCGGTGAGCCGGTAACTGGTGCCGGCGTACGGGAAGTCCTTGGCCTCGCCGAGGGTTTCCCAGACCGAATCGAAGATCCGCGCCGCCGGGTTACTGGTGGCTTTCTTGTTTTGCGGGTGCAGCGGGTTGATGCCGATCGGCGTTTCGAACGGCTCGTAGTGCTCAGGGAATGGCCCTTCGTTCATCTTGTCGACGGCGAAGAATCGCGCGACGCCTTCGGGGTTCATGATGAATGGGTTCATCCCGGCTTCCGGCGGCACATCGGCTTTGTAGTCCGGCACATCGGTGCCGGTCCAGGCCTTGCCGTTCCACCACACCAGACGCTTTTTCGGATCCCACGGTTTACCGGCGACGTCCGCCGAAGCACGGTTGTAGAGAATCCGCCGGTTGGCCGGCCAGGCCCACGCCCAGCCTTGATGCTGATGCATACCGAAAGGGTCGGCGTTGTCGCGCCGGGCCATCTGGTTGCCGGCCTCGGTCCAGCTGCCGGCGAAGATCCAGCATCCGGACGCGGTGCTGCCGTCATCCTTGAGCAAGCCGAATCCAGCCAGTTGCGAGCCGGCCTTCACCGCAACGCCTGCGGCATCGGTGAAATCAGCCACAGCGCTGCCGTTGATTTCCTTGGCCAGTTCTTCCGGCGAAGGCTCGTCGGCGATCTTGTACGGCCACGTCAGTTTCAGCAGCGGATCAGGGAATTTGCCGCCCTCGGCCTGATAGCGCTTGCGCAGGCGCAGGAACAGCTCGCTCATGATGCGAATGTCGGTCTGCGCTTCGCCCGGGCCATCGGCGCCTTTCCAGTGCCACTGCAGCCAGCGGCTGCTGTTGACCAGCGAGCCGTCCTCTTCGGCAAAACAAGTGGTCGGCAGGCGAATGACTTCGGTCTGGATTTCGTCGGTTTTCACATCGTTGTACGGCCCGACATTGTGCCAGAACTCCGAGGTTTCGGTGGCCAGCGGGTCCATCACCACCAGCCATTTCAGCTTGGCCAGTGCGCCCATTACGCGGTTTTTGTCCGGCAGCGCAGCGATCGGATTGAAGCCCTGGCAGAAGTAACCGTTGACCTTGCCCTGGCTCATCAGGTCGAACATCTTCAGCACGTCGTAGTTGGGGATGTCGAGTTTCGGCAAATGGTCGTAGCACCAATTGTTCTCGGCAGTGGCGTTGGCGCCGTACCACGACTTCATCAGGCTGACGTGGAATTTGCTGTAGTTCTGCCAGTAGGACAGTTGCCCCGGACGCAGCGGCACTTGCGTGCGCTTGTGAATGAACTGGGCGTAATCCTGCTCGGTGTCGCTGCCCAGGGTCAAATAGCCCGGCAGTGCATTGGAGAGCAAGCCAAGGTCGGTGAGGCCCTGAATGTTCGAGTGACCGCGCAAGGCATTGACGCCACCGCCCGGCATGCCGACGTTGCCCAGCAGCAGTTGCACCATCGCCGCGCTGCGGATGATCTGCGCGCCGATCGAGTGCTGGGTCCAGCCGAGGGCGTAGAGAATCGTCATGGTCTTGCCCGGGATCGAGCACGTGGCGATTTCTTCCCAGATTTTCTGCATGGCGTCGACCGGCATGCCGCAAATCTGGCTGGCGAGGTCGATGTTGTAGCGGCTGTAATGCTGCTTCATCAATTGATAGACGCAGCGCGGGTGTTGCAGGGTCGGGTCGACGCTGGCAAAGCCGTCCGCGCCCATCTCGTAACCCCAGCCGGATTTGTCGGTGTAACTGCGCTTGGCAACGTCGTAGCCGCTGAAGATGCCATCTTCGAAGCCATAGCCTTCTTTAACGATGAACGAGACGTCGGTGTAGTTGCGCACGTATTCGTGCTGAATCTTGTCCTCGGTCAGCAGGTAATTGATCAGGCCGCCCATGAAGGCGATGTCGGTGCCGGTGCGGATCGGCGCGTAGTAGTCGGCCACGGACGCGGTCCGGGTAAAACGCGGGTCGACCACGATCAGCCGCGCAGCGTTATGCGCCTTGGCCTCGGTCACCCATTTGAAGCCGCACGGATGCGCTTCTGCTGCGTTGCCACCCATCACCAGGATCAGATTCGCGTTGGCGATATCGGTCCAGGTATTGGTCATGGCACCACGGCCGTACGTCGGGGCAAGACTTGCCACCGTCGGGCCGTGTCAGACACGCGCCTGGTTATCGAACCCCAGCATGCCGAGACTGCGAATCACCTTCTGGGTGATGTAACCGGCTTCGTTGGACGCGGCCGATGCGGCGAGGAAACCGGTGGTCAGCCAGCGATTCACCGTTTGCCCGTTGGCATTTTTCTCGATGAAGTTGGCGTCGCGGTCGGCTTTCATCAGGTCGACGATGCGGTCGAGCGCTTCGTCCCAGCTGATTCGCGTCCATTCACTGCTGCCCGGTTTGCGCGTTTGCGGGTAGAGCAAACGGCCGGGGCTGTGAATGAAGTCGAGAAGGCCTGCGCCTTTCGGGCAGAGGGTGCCGCGGTTGACCGGGTGGTCGGCGTCGCCCTCGATGTGAATGATGCTTTGCGCGACGTTCTTCGCAGTATCGCCCTGGCTGTACATGATCAACCCGCAACCGACCGAGCAATACGGGCAGGTGTTACGGGTTTCATGGGTGTGGGCAAGCTTGAAGTGGCGCACCTGCTCGGCGAAGGCTGGCGTCGGGGCCATACCCAACGCGCCCAGGCTCGAGCCTGCAAGGCCGATACCGGCGACCTTGAAGAACTGACGACGGCTGAGATCCATCGTGCACTCCTGATCAGGTGGAACCCGGTACTTGTGCCGGGTTTTATCTGGACAATCACGGTTGCGGCAAACGTCTGCCGACCTTTTCACTGTAGACAATGACCACATGATCTGTGTGAAAACCGACCGTCGGCCGTTTGTCGGCTCTTTCATTGAAGACCGACAAACCCTGTGGGAGCGAGCTTGCTCGCGAAAGCGGTGTGTCATTCAACATCGATGCTGCCTGACCCGACGCCTTCGCGAGCAAGCTCGCTCCCACAGGTATTGTGTGAACCTTACAAGTAGCAGGCTCGCTCCTAGAGGGGATGCGGCTTATCATGCCCGCAGGACCAACCCCGCCCTCACGAGACCGCGCATGACTTTCGATTTTGATCAGGTATTCGACCGCCACAACACCGGCAGCACCAAGTGGAGCCGCTATTCGGCCGATGTGTTGCCGATGTGGGTCGCTGATATGGATTTCGCCGCGCCACCGGTGGTGATCGAGGCGCTACAGCAACGCCTTCTGCATCCGCTGGTGGGCTACAGCGTGGCGCAGGACAACTTGCGTGAAGCCATCGTCGCCGACCTCTGGAACAAGTTTTCCTGGAAGGTCAAACCGCAAGAGCTGATCTTCCTGCCGGGCGTCGAGTCCGGTTTCAACATGGCTCTGAAAGCGCTGGTGCAGCCGCAGCAGAACGTCGTGGTGCAAGTGCCGAATTACCCGCCGCTGCGTCACGCGCCGGGGCATTGGGGTTTGAACAAGGTTGAACTGGAATTCATCGCCCAGGCTGACGGCACTTACCTGACGCCGCTGGACGTGTTGCGTGCATCGCTGAACGGTGGCGGCGCGCTGTTGCTGAGCAATCCGCACAACCCGATCGGCAAAGTGTTTGGCCGTGAAGAGCTGCAAGCCGTGGCCGACATCTGTGCGGCGCAGGACGCCTGGATCATCTCCGACGAAATCCACGCCGAGCTGTGCTTCGACGGTCGCGTACACATTCCGACGGCGTCGCTGAGCCCTGAGATCGCCGAGCGCACCATCACTCTGATGTCGGCGAGCAAGGCGTACAACATCGCCGGCCTGAAGACCTCGTTCATGATCATTCAAGATGCGGCCCTGCGCGAACGCGTCAACCACGCCCGTTGCGGCATGGTCGACAGCGTCAACCCGCTGGGTATGGAAGCCACCCGCGTCGCCTACAGCGAAGGTGCGCCATGGCTGGCCGAGTTGAAAACCTACCTGCAGGCCAACCGCGACTGGCTGGTGGAAGCGGTGCGCAGCCGCTTGCCGGGCGTGACCATCAATGTGCCGCAGGGCACGTATCTGGCCTGGCTGGATTGCTCGGCGCTGGATCTGGACGATCCGCAGCAGTTCTTTCTTGAGCAGGGCAAAGTGGGGCTGAGCGCCGGTCTGGACTTTGGCGATCAACATCAGCAGTTCGTGCGCCTGAACTTCGGCTGCCCGCGAGCGTTGCTGGAAGAAGGCATCGCCCGCATGGAGCGCACCCTGACACAACGCAACACCTGAAACCACCACATCCCCCTGTAGGAGCTGCCGAAGGCTGCGATCTTTTGATCTTGCTTTTTAAAAGATCAAAATCAAAAGATCGCAGCCTTCGGCAGCTCCTACAGGGAACTTGCGTCACGTGTAAATCCGATCGAACTCACGGCAAACACACCGGGTCAACCGCCCATACCAGCCATGAGACCTCGGAGATCCGCAATGACCGACTACCCAAAACCACCCTTCCCCGCACAAGCCCAGGCTGTTCCCGGTTCGCAACGCAAAATGGAGCCTTATCCCGATTGCGGCGAGCAAAGCTATGTCGGTTCCGGGCGCCTGGCCGGCAAGATTGCCCTGATCACTGGCGCCGACAGCGGCATCGGCCGTGCCGTGGCCATTGCCTTCGCCCGTGAAGGCGCTGACGTCGCGGTCGCCTATCTGAATGAACACGAAGACGCCAAGGAAACCGCACGCTGGGTCGAACAGGCCGGGCGTCAATGCCTGCTGTTGCCGGGCGATATCGCGCAAAAGGCCCAGTGTCAGGCCTTGGTCGACAAGACCGTTGAACGCTTCGGCCGCATCGATGTGCTGGTCAACAACGCGGCGTTCCAGATGACCCACGAAACCTTCGAGGAAATCCCCGACGAGGAATGGGTGATGACCTTCGACGTCAACATCACCGCGATCTTCCGTCTGTGTCAGGCGGCGATCAAACACATGGGTGCTGGCTCGTCGATCATCAACACCAGCTCGGTCAACTCGGACATGCCCAAACCTACCCTGCTCGCCTACGCCACCACCAAAGGCGCGATCGCCAATTTCACCGGCGGACTGGCGCAGATGCTCGGGCCCAAGGAAATCCGCGTGAACTGCGTGGCACCGGGGCCGATCTGGACGCCGCTGATTGTCTCGACCATGCCTGATGAAGAGGTGCAGAACTTCGGCGGCAATACCCCGCTCGGCCGCCCCGGACAACCGGTGGAAGTCGCGCCGATCTATGTGCTATTGGCCTCGGACGAAGCCAGCTACATCACCGGCCAGCGCTATGGCGTGACCGGTGGTAAGCCGATGCTGTGAGTAAACGCACTGTAGGAGCTGCCGAAGGCTGCGATCTTTTGATTTGGATGTTAAAAACAAGGTCAAAGGATCGCAGCCTGCGGCAGCTCCTACAGGGGCGGCGTCAGAAGCGAAAGGGTCTCTGCAGGCGGCCGTCATTAATCACTGAGGGCGGCACATCATGAGTTTTGTCGTGTGGGTGGCGGTGCTCGGCGCCGTGCTGTTGACCCTGGCACTGACCTCGTCATACCTGCGCTGGATGCCGGTGACCACCTCGGCTGTTTGTTTGCTGCTGGGAATTGGCATCGGCCCCAGCGGCCTTGACCTGCTGAAACTGCCACTGGAAGACGCCTCGTTGTGGATGGAGCACCTGACGGAAGTCGCGGTGCTGTTTTCCCTGTTCGTCTGTGGCCTGAAGTTGCGGCTGCCTCTGCGCGACAAGCGTTGGCGGATCGCTTTTGGTCTGGCCGGGCCGGTGATGGTGCTGACCATCATCGGCGTTTGTCTGCTGCTGCATTTTGCCTTGCGCTTGCCGTGGGGGCCGTCGCTGTTGATTGCTGCGATTCTGGCGCCGACCGACCCGGTGCTGGCGGCGCTGGTGCAGGTCAACGATGCGCGGGATGTCGACAGCGTGCGCTTCGGTCTCTCTGGCGAGGCCGGGCTGAACGACGGGATTGCCTTCCCGTTTGTGATTCTCGGTCTGTTGTTGATGCACGGCGACGGCAGTGCTGCCGAATGGCAAGGCTGGGTGTTGCGCAACGTATTGTGGGCGGTGCCTGCCGGATTGCTCACCGGTTACTGGATGGGCCGCGGTATCGGTCGCGTGACCCTTTCGTTGCGCATCCACAATGACGACAGCACGCTCAGCCCCAATGATTATCTGGCGCTGTCGTTGATTGCCCTGGCCTACGTCGTTGCCGAAGCCATCGGCGGTTACGGCTTCCTGTCGGTATTCGCTGCCGGGTTGGGATTGCGTCAGGTCGAAGTGAAATCCACCGGCGCCAGCCAAACGCCTGCCGAGCATCTGGTGCAACCGGTGGTCGGTCATCAGAACGTCGAACCGCAGCACGCGGTGCACGGTGACACCGAACGACTGGAAAGCAGCCAGGTCGCCGCCGGGATCATGATGGGCGATATGCTGTCGTTCGGCAGTCTGGTCGAGCGCGCCATGGAAGTGTTTCTGGTGACCCTGCTCGGCGTCGTGCTGGTGGCGCACTGGGATTGGCGGGCGTTGCTGGTGGGCGGCGTGCTGTTCTGCCTGATCCGCCCGATCTGCGTCGCACTGATGCCTTGGGGTGAACTGATGGAGGGACGGCAACGGCTATTGATCGGCTGGTTCGGCATTCGCGGGATCGGCAGCCTGTTCTATCTGTTTTATGCCTTGAATCATGGGCTGACCGATAGCGTGGCCAGTGTGTGTACCGACCTGACCTTGTCGGTGGTGGCGCTGAGCATTTTGCTTCACGGCATCAGCACGCAACCGATCCTGGCGCGCTACGAACAGCACAAGAAACAAAAAACCTGATTTTTGTTTCTAGGATTTATTCGGGACATTGATCGAATTTTCTTCTTGAAAAAAATGGATCCCTCGGCAATTGCCGGCAGTCACAAGCATAACCCCTCGCCAGATGCATCCGGCGGGGCCCGGCAGGTTCGGTTCCACTGCGGCGTTTATGCCTGTTAAAGGAATCCTTGAAGAATAAGGTTACGGTCATGAAAGAATGCTCGACTCCGGCACAAATCAAGGCTTGCAGAGCGCTGGCTCTGGAACGCAATCGTCAATTGTTCGATAACGCCCACACCCTCAACCGCGCGGCCAATGCGCTGCTTGAGGTTGAACATCTGGATATCGAGCAATTCGAGCGCTACCGAGCGCTGCGCAAGAAAGCTGATCTGATGTTTGAAGATGCCATCGACCATTTGTGCGTCTTGAACGAAGACTTCCCGCCGATTCCGATGTCCTCGCAGAACCCGGTGGCGTTGCGTCGAGAGCTTGAGACCGTGGAGTGAGGCAGAAAAGCCCCTCACCCTAGCCCTCTCCCAAAGGGAGAGGGAACTGACCAGGGTGAATGGTCTGGATACGCCGACTTGAGATACCGGGTTGCACGCAGATTTTGAATCTTGACAGAGATCGGCTCACTACGGTGTGCCCCCTGACAGCCCTCACCCTAGCCCTCTCCCAGAGGGAGAGGGAACTGACCGGGGTGAATGGTCGGGATACGCCGACTTGAGATACCGAGTCGAACACAGACTTTGACCTGAGATACCGAGTCGAACGCAGATTTTGACTACAGCGAAGATCTGCTCCCTTCCCCCTCGCCCCCATTGGGGGAGAGGGCTGGGGTGAGGGGGATCGATCTGAATAGCACCACAAAATCCACGCGAATGAAAAAGCCCGGCTAAAAGAACCGGGCTTTTCCATACCTGCCAATCACCCGCCCGGATTGGTCACCTGAATAAACACCGCATAACTCCCCAGCAACACCCAGAACGTCGCAAAGATCCAAGGCGTGCGCACCGAAAACAACAGCGACTTGCGATAGCCCTTGTGGCTCGATTCCATCTCGCTGAACAGCGGCGATTCGTCATACGCCAGGCCCATCAGCGGCTCGCTGTGCAGCAAGTGGCTCTGCTTGAAATGCCAATGATCGATAATGTCGTACGCCGCCCGAATCCCCGGCCAGGCATTCAGCGAACTGAGCAAGCCGAGCAGTGCCAGAAAAGGTGGCACCACCAGCGTGAACAACTTGCCCCACTCCGGATTCAGGTTGGCCATGCACGAAGCGAAAGCAATCACCAGAAACGACTGCGCCGCCAGATAGGCATCGGTGCGGTTGGCGAGGATGCTGGTTTCGTACTGGATTTCCCGACGATAGAAATCCAGCCGCTCCTTGGGTGAGCCGAACATCTTGGCGTCATGTTCGGTCAGGGTTTCTTCAGCAGTTGGCTCAGTCAGTATGCGAGACAAAAGATGCACGCTCCGGGGTGGGGGAAATATTTAGAAGTCCCCACCGGCGCGCAAGTTCAGAACGATTGACCAGCGCCTCACTTCATCGATTGAGCAATGATTGCCACTAGATTCATTTGCGTGAATGGCTTGGGCAAACGTGGAAGTTGCGCCGCAAAGCCTTCCAGACGCTCGGCATAACCGGTGGCCAGGATGATCGGCAGATCCGGCTTGAGCAGCCGCACCGCGTGGGCCAGTTGCGCGCCGCTCATCTGTGGCATGGCCATGTCGGTGATCATCAGGTCGATGACCTCGCCCTGATCAAACAACGCCAGCGCCTGCGCACCGGACGTCGCACTGACCACCCGATGGCCCAGGTCTTCAAGTAGCAGGCTGGTGCTGGTCAACACCAGCGAGTCGTCATCCACCACCAGCACGCTGAGCCTTGGCACCACCACCGGCTCGGCGTTTGGCAACAGCGGCTTGCTGGCCGTGCCCTCGACCGCCACCGGAATCCATAACTCAGCCGTGGTGCCCTGGGCCTTTTCGCTCTTGAGAATGAAGCGGCCACCGAGCTGTTCAATGAAGCCGTGGACCATCGACAGGCCCAGTCCGGTGCCCTTGCCCAAGCCTTTGGTGGTGAAAAACGGATCTCTGGCCGAGGCCAGTGTGTGCGCATCCATGCCCTCGCCGCTGTCGATCACGCTGAGGCAAACGTAACGACCTGCCGGTAGATCCGAATGACTGAGTTCGAGCACCACTTGCGGTTCAGCGGTGATGCTGACCGTACCGCCGTCGGGCATGGCGTCGCGGGCGTTGGTCGCCAGATTGAGCAAGGCCAGCTCCAGTTGATTGGTGTCCGCCAGCACCGGTTCCAGATCTTCGGGAAACCGCGTATCGATACGGATGCCCGGCCCCAGGGAGCTGCGCAACAACCCGGTGATGCCCTGAACCAATTGCGCAATATCCACCGACTCGGTCTTCAGTTCCTGCCGACGGGCGAAGGCCAGCATGCGTTGGGTCAGCGACACGCCGCGCAACGCGCCTTGAGTGGCGTTTTCCAGCAAACGGCTGATTTTCGGATCGTCGCCCACACGTTTGTGCACGATCTCGAGGTTACCGAGGATCACCGTCAGCAGATTATTGAAGTCATGGGCGATGCCGCCGCTGAGCTGCCCGATGGCCTGCATCTTCTGCGCCTGGAACAGCGCTTCACGGGTTTTCTCCAGCGCTTGCTGCGCCTGGTGGGCTTCGGTGATGTCGCGGGTGATCTTGGCAAAACCGAGCAAAGTGCCGGTATCGCCACGAATCGCATCGACCACCACGTGAGCGAGAAACCGCGTGCCGTCCTTGCGCATACGCCAGCTCTTGTTCTCGAAGCGGCCCTCGCGGGTGGCGATTTCCAGCGCTCGTTGCGGTTCGCCGAGTTCGCGGTCTTCGGGGGTATAGAAAATCGAAAAGTGCTGGCCGATGATCTCTTCCGGCAGATAACCCTTGATGCGCTGGGCGCCCTGGTTCCAGTTACTGACCCGCCCTTCGGGGCTGAGCATGTAGATGGCGTAGTCGGTGACGCCCTGCACCAGCAAGCGGAACTGCTGCTCGCTTCGCTTGAGGGTTTCCTCGGCCATTTTGCGGTCGGTCAGATCGCGGGTGATCTTGGCGAAGCCGAGCAGCTTGCCGTTGGGATCAATGATCGGATCGATCACCACGTGCGACCAGAAATTGGTGCCGTCCTTGCGCACCCGCCAGCCCTCGCCTTCGAAGCGCCCTTCACGGATCGCTGTATCGAGCGCTCGTTGCGGCAAACCGGCGGCGCGATCGTCAGCGGTATAGAAGCGGGAGAAATGTTCGCCGAGGATTTCCGCTTCTTCGTAGCCCTTGAAGCGTTTGGCGCCGGAGTTCCAACTGGTGATGATGCCGTCGGGATCGATCATGTAGATCGCATAGTCGACCACCGCATCGATCAGCAGACGAAAACGCATCTCTTCGATCGCAGCAGTCTTGGTTTTTTCGCTCATCACACTCACCGGGCATTGTCATGAGCAGAAGTATGCGGCAATCCGGCGAATTGGGAAGCCGCCGTCTCATGATTGATCGCCCACCAACGCGGCAGCAGTTGTTTGATTCGGGTCTCGGCAAAGCGGTCGTCAATCAGCATCACCACGCCGCGATCCTCGCGGGTACGGATGACTCGTCCGGCGGCCTGCACCACTTTCTGCACACCAGGGTACAGATAGGTGTAGTCGTAACCGGCGCCAAAGATGGCCGCCATGCGGTATTTGAGCTGTTCGTTGACCGGATTGAACTGCGCCAGCCCCAATGTCGCGATGAACGCGCCGATCAAGCGCGCACCGGGCAAATCGATGCCTTCGCCAAACGCACCGCCCAACACGGCAAAGCCAATGCCCTGGCTGTGCGCGGTGAATTGATCGAGAAACGCCTGCCGCGCCCCTTCGAGCATGCCCCGCGATTGCTGCCAAAGGGTGATGTGCGGATAGCGCTCGGCCAGTAACGACGCCACTTGTTGCAGATAATCGAAGCTGCTGAAAAACGCCAGGTAGTTGCCCGGACGTTCGCTGAACTGTCGCGCGATCAGTTCGACGATCGGCTCCAGTGAGGCCTGCCGATGGTTGAAGCGCGTCGAGATGCGGCTGACGATCTGCACCTGCAACTGCTCGGCGCAAAATGGCGATTCGACGTCGATCCACACAGTGTCGGCGGGCGTACCGAGCAAATCGGCGTAATAGTGGCGCGGACTGAGGGTGGCGGAGAACAACACGCTGCTGCGCGCCGCTTTCAGGCGTGGGCCGATAAAAGCGGCCGGCACCACATTGCGCAGGCACAACTGCGACAGCGGCTTTTTGCGGTCGAGGTCGCGTTTGCTGATGTCGAACAGGTAGTGCTCGTCGTACAGCTCCGCCACCCGGGCGAATTGCAGCAGGTCGAAATAGAAGTTCTGCAAGGCGCTGTCGAGACCCTGCGGATGGTCATTGAGGTAATCGCCAATGGCGGCGCAACACAGCGAGATCGCTTGCAGGAGTTTTTCCGGGGCCTTGTCGTAAGCCTGATACGCCGCCACTTGCGGTGCATGCAGCGCGTTCCATTCACGGTTGATCCGTTGCAGGGAGTTTTTCAGCGCCGGGGGCGCAGTTTTGCGCACGCTGCCCAAGGTGAACTGATCGAGACTGGCGCTGTACATCTGCCGGCCACGTTCGACGAGGTTATGCGCCTCGTCCGCCAGCACCGCGACTTTCCACTGATTGAGCTGGGCGAGACCGAACAGCATGGCGCTGAAGTCGAAGTAATAGTTGTAGTCGGCGATCACCACATCTACCCAGCGAGCCATCTCCTGACTCAGGTAATACGGGCACACCGCGTGTTGCGCGGCAACCTCGCGCATGGCCGCTTGATCGAGCAACTGGATTCGACTTGCGGCCTCACGCGCGGCAGGCAGGCGATCGTAAAAGCCTTGGGCCAACGGACAGGATTCGCCGTGACAGGCTTTGTCCGGGTGTTCGCAGGCCTTGTCGCGGGCGACCATTTCCAGCACCCGTAAAGGCAAGGCTGGCGACTGATCGAACAGCACCTGGCTGGCATCCAGTGCCAGTTTGCGTCCCGGCGTCTTGGCGGTGAGGAAGAACACCTTGTCCAGTTGCTGCGGCGCAAGAGCCTTGATCATCGGGAACAACGTGCCGAGGGTTTTGCCGATACCGGTCGGCGCCTGGGCCATCAGGCAGCGCCCGGTGCTGACAGCCTTGAACACCGACTCGGCCAAATGCCGCTGACCGGGGCGAAAGTCCGCATGGGGAAACGTCAGTTGCTGCGCAGCCAGATTGCGCGCCTCGCGGTGGGCCATTTCCTGTTCGGCCCATTGCAGGAACAGCATACATTGCTGCTCGAAAAAGGCCTTGAGGCTGTCGGCGCCGAAGGACTCGACCAGACAGGTTTCCTTCTCGCTGACGATATCGAAATACACCAGCGCCAGATTGATCTGCTCAAGTTCGAGCTTGCGGCACATCAACCAGCCGTAGATCTTCGCCTGTGCCCAGTGCAACTGGCGGTGATTGGCCGGTTGTTTGCTCAGATCGCCACGGTAGGTTTTGACTTCTTCCAGGCAGGTTTGCGCCGGGTCGTAGCCGTCCGCCCTGCCCTTGACCTTCAATTGCAGAAACTCGCCTTCCAGCGCCACTTCGCTTTGATATTTCTCGCTGCGCCGCGAGGCTACGGTGCGGTGGCCGGCGATGCCTTCCAGCGCCGTGGGTGATGGCGTGAAGCGCAAGTCCAGGTCGCCGGTCTTGGCGGTGAATTCGCACAATGCACGCACGGCAATGCTGTAGCTCAAGCGCTCAGCTCCGCCCATTGCACGTAACACACCGCTACTGGCATCTGGTGTTGATGGCAGAACTCCAGCCAGCGCAATTGATTGTCCTGCAGGCGATCGCCGGGGCCTTTGACCTCGATCATCCGGTAGGTTTTGTGCTGCGGCCAGAACTGGATCAGGTCGGGCATGCCGGCGCGGTTGGCCTTGATATCGAGCAGCAAGCGGTTGAACCAGTGCTTGAGGTGCTCGGCCGGTAAACAGGCCAGCGCCTGCTCCAGCAGTTGTTCATTCAGTGCACCCCAGAACACGAACGGCGACTGGATGCCCCATTTGTCGACAAAGCGCTGGCGAATGGTCGCCGCATATCTACCGTCGTCGAGTTCACTCAGACACGCCTGAAACAGCTCGGCGCGGCGTTGCTGGAAGTCTTCGTTGAGCAGGTCCACCGGGCCACGCTGGAACGGGTGAAAGAATGCCCCGGGCAACGGCGCGAAAATCGCCGGCCAGCACAGCAAGCCGAACAGCGAGTTGATCAGGCTGTTTTCCACGTAATGCACCGGGCCATCGTCATCGTGCAGATGCGCCTGCACGTAATACTCCACGGACAACGCAGGATCGCTGCGCGGCAAGTGCAGGTCCAGACGCTCGACCGCTTTCGCGGTTGTGCGCTTGAGCGGCGGGCCGCCGAGTTTGCGCCGGACCCTTGGCAGAATCCGTTGCAGGCCCTGTTGCTCGGCGGCACTTTCCGGCGCCTGTTCCGCCAGTGTGGCGAGTTCCAGCGCCAACGGGTATTCACCACTGCGCTCCAGCACCCGGATCATGCGCAAGCGAGAGCCGGGATAGGCGCAATCGCGGTAGATGCTCAGGGCCAGGGCAAATTCACTGATGCGCTCGCAATACTGGCCGATCTGGAACAACACCTTGCCACGCCGGCGTTGCAGCCACGGGTTGTCGAAGTGCAAGGCGCTGACCTGCTCGACGATAGTTTCCAGTGGCTCACCGGCCTCGAAACGCATTTGGCAATGGTGCAGGAACAGGCAGGCGTCAACGTCTGCACGGCTGCGCAAGCCTCGCGAGTCCGCGCAGAACTCGACTTTTTCGTAGGTGAAGATGCCAAGGTCAGCGAGGACGAATTCCGACCAGTCCTGATACAGGTTGCCGAAGAACATCAGCCGCAAGCGGTCGCACAGGTCCATGATGGTCAGGCTGAACAGCCGGTCATCGAGCTGCGGCGCCCAATCGCGCAGGCTGCGAGTGTCTGCAAACTGCTCGGCGAGTACCGGCAGCCAATCGTCCTTGCGGCCCTTGGGCTGCTCGATGAAGGCTGCAAACGCTTGCAGGATTTCGGCTTTGAGCAATACGTCGAACAACTCGGCGAGCGCCAGCGGCGCGTGTTCATCGATCCAGCCACGCTCCAGCAAGGCTTGCGCGGCCTCGGCGATGTCACCGATTTCAACGTAATTGAGTTTGCCGGCACGAAAGTGCACGCCCTTGCGCATCACCATGCGCACCAGTAACCCCTGCGATGCACGGGGCAAGGTCTTGAAGTCGCGGATAAATGCGTGCTCCGTCTCGCTCATGACATCGGCATAGCGAAGCTCAAGCCAATCAAGCACTTGCCGGAAGTTGTTAAGGTAATAGAACGGATCGTCGAGGGGATTGGCAGTCACGGGAATTCTGGGCCATGGCGAGCAAGTACTGGTTATGCGTACAGATAACAGCTGTGACCCGCCCGGTGCAAACGGAAAATGATCAATGGCATTTTTTCGCCGGGCTATCGAACTTTTCCTCCGGGGATGGCACCAACCGCGTTAGAAGGCCGACAATGCTCGGCAATACATCGAATGAGGATTTAGAGGTGGGTATGAAAATCAAGTCGCTGGGCATCCCTTTCGCCATCGTTGCCGCGCTGGCACTGGCCGGCTGCTCGACCCCGACGGTGGTCACTCTGCAGAACGGCACCCAGTATCTGACCAAGGACATGCCGAAGACCAAAACCAAGGATGGCTTCTATGAGTTTGAGGATATTTCCGGGGCCAAAGTGAAGGTTCGCGCTGATGAAGTCGCGACCGTGCGCGAAGAAGACTGACGCCCTGCGATACGCGTAGGAGCTGCCGCAGGCTGCGATCTTTTGATCCAGATCTGAAAATCAAAAGCAGAAGATCGCAGCCTGCGGCAGCTCCTACAGGGATATTTGTATTATTCGAAGGTCGGCATGCCCGGAATGCTGCCATCGCAAGGCATGTACGTGCCGCCCCGCTTGACCACTTCACCCTGCAAACGCCGGCAGCGTTCCAGATCCTGCTGCGCCATGCGATCGATGCTCAGATTGCCGGTGGTTTGCGGCTGTTTACCGTCATCCAGGCGCAGGGTCACGAACGGTTGTTCGGGCTGAATCTGAAAGCGGCTTTTCTCTTCGACCGGTTCGACCGCTTCGCTTTTCGGCGGGCTCGGCAGTTGGTCAGTAGTAACGCCATAACGGCTCAGAATCGAGCTTTGAGGCAGATCGGCGCAGACATTGGCCGAACATAGCGCCAGTGCGACGAACCCGACATACCCCTTGAAACCTTTCACGTTTGAATCTCCTGTACTCGATGGCGGCTAGCTATAGAACGTGTGTGCACGTGCTGGCTTTAGGCCGCATTTCCTGTTTTGCAGGGGTTTGAGTCAGGGAGTGGCTGTCGAGTCACTTTTGATACCGAGTTATCGTTCTTCGCGAGCAGGCTCGCTCCCACAGGGGTTTTGTAAACGACACAGTTCCAGTGTGGGAGCGAGCCTGCTCGCGAAGAGGCCCTTACCGGCGCCCTATCAACCTCAGGCGATCACAACACCATCAGCACTCAGGCTATTGAGCGATACCCCGACCAACGTCACCGAATCGTTGCCAAACGTCAGCACTGTATCCTGCCCAACGGTCGCGGCATGGGCACGGAAGTCCTCCGCCGGCAACACCCCTTGCACACCGAGAAACACCAGTTTGTCGTTGGACGTGTAACCGACCACCCGATCCTGCCCGAACGCGCCGTTGAACAGGAACGTATCCGCCCCGCCCCCCGACTCCATCAGGTCGTTACCGGCGCCGCCGACAAACACGTCATTGCCGGCGCCGCCAATCAGGTGATCGTTGCCATCCAGTCCGAACAACCAGTCGCCACCGGCATGCGCCTTCAGCGTATCGGCGCCAGCGGTGCCTTTGACGCTGGATTCGTACGCAGTGACGTTGTTGCCGACCTTCAAACCGCTGGCCGTGACGCTGTGGGTCACATCATCCTTGAACAGGCCCCAGAGAAACCCCGGTTCCTTGGTGACAATGCTGCCGATGTCGCGGGTGATGCTGATCCCGCCGTTGGCGTCGCGCACGTACAGATTGCCGGCGCCGTCGTTGGCGAAATCAAAGTTCTTCACCGCGCTTTGCAGATCGAGGGTGTTGCTGCCCTGCCCGCCAAGAATGACGTTGTAGCCGCCACTGTCGCGGAAAGTGTCGTTGCCGGCGCGACCTTCCAGATAATCGTTGCCACTGCCGCCCTGAATCAGGTCATTGGCATCGCTACCGATGATGAACGTGCTGCCCTTGTGGGTTTCGGCGTTGCGGTTGAGGTCCTGCACCCAGGTGTTGGCCCGCGCCGGGTCCGAGAGGTTGGCGACAATGATCGTCGAGTCGCGGCTGGTGAGGTCGTAGAATTTTGAGTCGATCACCCGGTTCATGCCGTCGCCATACGCGGTCGGCAAGTGCGAGATCCAGGTGGGAATGTTGAGGATCGAGTACGGCAGCAGATTCCACGCGGTCGAGGCGTAGTGATCGTTGAAGCTGACGATGTTGTCGGTGGCCGACTCTTTTGGCGCATCGTGCACGCCAACGGAGGCAGCGGTGAAGGTCGAGCCGTCGAGGGCGCGGAACACCGGGTCGTTTTCGTAGCCGACGTTGAGCACTTTATCGGTGCTGCTCTGGGTCGGCGAGGCGTAGGCGATGTAGTTGGAATCGGCAAAGAAACCGCCCCACTTGCCGCCGCTCAAATCGGCCATGCTGTTGACCGCCAGGCCGCCGAGGCTGTGGCCGCTGACCAGTACGTCCTTGCCGCTGAGGCCGTTGGCCTTGGCGAACGCCACCACGTCATTGAGCAGATTGCCGAACGCTTCGCCGACGTAGTTCTTCGCGTAATCCTTGGGACCGAAGGCGGCGAGCAGGTCATTGATCACGTCGCCGATGGAGTCGAGGATCAGGTTTTCCCGCGGACCGCTGGTGCCGCGAAAGGCAATACCGAGTTCCGTGAGATGGCCCTGGGCGTCGTACTTGCCGAGGATTTCCACTTGCGCGGTGGTGTAACCAGCCTTCTCGCCGAAGAAGGTTCCCCGCGCATCGGTCTTGCCGTCGTAGCCCAGTTGCGAGGCCGTGATCGGCGTCCAGCCAGCCTTTTTCACGGCGTCGAGGGCGAGTTTTTCCGAGTCGGGATTCCACGGAATGCCGGGAATCACCCCTTGCGAATCGGTGCCGCCGAGCAGCGCCGTGACCAGCGTGGCGGGTAGGCCGATGCCGAAACCGTTGTGCTGATAACCGGCGGCAAAGCCGTTATCGAGGTTGTGGTAGGAATACAGCGTGATCGCCATGGCGTCGCTGAACAACACCTTGGAATCGGCTGTGCCGAAGTTCTTGTAGTCATACACACCCATTGCTATTGCCTCTCTCTTGTTGGAATTGTTAGAGATAGCTCACAGCCAGGGCGCCCCACGGGGACGCCCCGGAGCATTTCGATACAACACTTCTTTAACGCGACATTTGTAGGAGCTGCCGAAGGCTGCGATCTTTTGACTTGCCTCTTAAAAGCAAGATCAAAAGATCGCAGCCTCGTTTCACTCGACAGCTCCTACAGGATTACTGTTTAGGCGAACACGAACGCCGAGTCCGACAGGTTAGCCACTCCCACCCCGATCAGGGTCACGGCAAAGTCGCCAATCTTCAGCACGGTATCGTTGCCGGCCTGCGCCGCGTGCTGCTTGTAGTCGTAGCCCTGCCCCGCGCCTTCGACGCCCATGAACACCAGTTTGTCGCTGCCCTGATAACCGTTGATGGCATCAAAACCGAACGCGCCGCTGAACAGGAAGGTGTTGTTGCCGCCCACGGCGGTCATCACATCATTGCCGGCGCCACCAACGAAGGTCACATGACCTTTGTCGCTGATCAGTTTGTCGTCGCCACCGAGGCCGAACAGCCAGTCACCATCAGCCGTGGCGTGCAGAGCATTGCCGTAACCGTCGCCGCTGAGCGAGTGGTTGTACTGGGTCAGCTCGCTGCCATTGGTCAAACCTTTGGCGGTGACGCCCCAGGTTATTTCCTTGCTGCCCCACCACGAGCCCGACTCCTTGCTCACCAGCGCGCCGATGTCGCGGGTCATGCTGATGCCGCCGTAAGCGTCGCGCACGTACAGCGTGCCGTCACCGTCGTTGGCGAAGCTGAAGTTCTGCAACGGTTTCTGCAGTTCGAAGGTGTTGTGGCCCTGGCCACCGAGCAGGATGTTGTAGCCGCCGTCATCACGGAAACGGTCATCGCCGCCCAGGCCTTCAAGGAAGTCATTGCCCGCGCCGCCCTTGAGCCAGTCGCTGCTCTGGGTGCCGATGATGAAGGTGCTGCCGGTGTGCGGCTCGCCGCTGCGGCCGAGATCCTCGACCCAGGTCTTGCCTCGGGACGCTTCTTCCAGGTTGGAGACGATGATCGTCGAGTCTTTATGCGTCAGGTTGTAGAACGTCGAATCGATGACTCGATTCAAGCCATCGGCATAGCCCAGCGAGCTGTGGGCCGACCAGTTCAGCGGGTTGACGATGCTGAACGGCACCAGGTTCTGCGCGGTGGACGCGTAGTTGTCGTTGAAGTTGACGATGTTGTCGGTGGTCGAATCGTGCGGCTTGTCGTGCTTGCCCATCGAGGCGCTGCTGAACGTGGTGCCGTCGAGCACGCGGAACACCGGGTCGTTCTCGAAACCGATGTTCAGCACGTTATTGCCCGTGCTGCTCTGGGTTGGCGAGGCGAAGGTGATGTAATTGGCGTCCTTGAAAAAGCCACCCCAGTTGCTCGCGCTCAACTCGGCCACACTGTTGACGCCGAGCCCGCCGAGGCTGTGTCCGCTAAGCAGCACGTCCTTGGCGGCGATGCCGTTGGCAATCGCGAACGCCGCGACAGCCTTGAGCAGATTGTCGAAGGCATTTTTCGCGTAGTTGCTCGCGTAATCCGACGGCCCGATGGCGGCCAGCAGGTTGTTTTTCAGGTCGCCGAAAGTATCGCTGTAACCCAGCCCACCGGTGCCGCGAAAGGCCACGCCGATGCCAATCAACTTGCCGGCAGCGTCGTATTTGCCGAGCACCTCGGCTTCGGCGCTGGTGAAGCCGTCCTTCTCGCCGAAGAACGTGCCTTGCGGCCCGACCTTGCCCTGATAGCCCAGCGCCGTCGCCGTGACCGGTGCCCAAGCGGTCGCCGGCAACGGCTTGCCGGTCGGCGTGTAGGCATATAGCGTCAGTGCGATGGCGTCGCTGTACAACGCTTTGCCATCGGCATTCTTGTAATCGAACAGTCCCATGTTGTGCTCTCTCTTCCTTCAAAACCGGCAGCTCTGTGCAGAGCTGCCGGTACGCTTTAGAACTGCCAGTCGAGGGTGAGGCCCACACCGTGGTCCTTCTCGTTCGAGCCGATCAGTCCGTTGTAATCCAGGTTCACCCGCACATCGCGATTAAGCGCCAGACCTGCGCGCACGCCGACCACCGCCGCATCGCGATCCATCGACACGCCCTGCACGGTGAACGCGCTGTTGCCATTGGCGAAGGCCAGATGGCTGTCGGCATCGACGTTGTTCAGGTTGTGCTGCCAACCGAGGCTCGCACCCAGCTCCAGCTGCTGCTGATCCGACAAGGCGAACGAACGCTTGGCGCGCACGCCGAGGGTCGACAGCACCACATCACGATTGTCTTCACCGCCCTTCAACGCCGCGGCATCACCCTTCTCAGTGAAGCTTTCGGTATTGAGGTGCACGTAAGCCAGGTTGGCGAACGGCTCCAGGTTCATCGGTTGCAGGCCCAGATCATAAGCGGCCTCGGTGAACACTTGCGTGGTTGCGGCATCGTGCTTGGTCTTTTGTTTACCGCTCACGTCCCCGAACTGCAGGTCACGTTTGACGTCGACACGGTGCCAGCTGTAGGCGCCACCGACGGTCAGACGCAGCGCATCGATCTGATGCCCCAGGTACGCACCCAAGTGGTAGCTGTCGACCGACGCCGACGAATGCGTGCCGCCGCCCATGCTCAACGAGCTGTCGCTATAACCGGTAACGAAACCCAGACGGGTATCTTCAGCGATCAAGCCGTCGACACCGGCCAGCAAGCCACCAATGGAGCTGTTGGAGTCGGCATTGTCATGGCCGCCATCGCTCTTGCCCCACGAACCCAACACTTTGACCCAGGCGTTGCTGCGGTCATCGGTCGGCGCGCCAGCGTTGAACAGATCACGCTCACGCAGACGCTCGCCCACCGCTTCACGCAGGTAACGGCTGTCGTTGATCAGCATCGTGCCAATCGCCGGATGAATTTCGCCGGACAGTTGCTGGAACGCTTGTTGCGCAGCCGCCGCATTCGGCGACAGCAACAGGGTTTCGAACAGCGCATTGCCGGCGCCCAAACGTTCAGCCGCCGCACCGACCGCACGTTGGTTCGGCGTCAGGCCGACACTGGCGAACGAGGCCTCGTTGCGCCCGACGGCCAACTGGATGCCATCCGCCGAATACGCCAGGGTGCCGCCGAGGAACGCGTAATCCGGCAGCACCTGACCGAAGCGCCCTTCAATGCCTCCGGCCGCTTGCAGGATGTTGTAGCGCGTGCCGAGCAGGCTTTGCACTTCGCTGGTGGTCAGCAAGGTCGGGCTGTTTTCCAGCGACATGCTCACCGTGGCGCCTTCAATCACGGCTTTGCCGGTAGCGATAATCTGATCGCTGCTGGTTGGCGACAGCTCTACGGCGTAAGTCGAACCCGGTGCAAAGGTGACGTCACCGGCCACGTTCAGGGTGCCGATGGAGTTACCCGGCGCCACCGTACCGCCGCTGTTCACCGACAGCGCGCCGATGCGGCCGTTGCCACCGAGGATGCCGCCGTCATTCACCGTCACCGCCGATTGCAGCGAACCGTTGATGGCCAGGCGACCCTGATTGACCAGCGTCGGGCCGCTGTAAGTGTTCGCGCCGGTCAGCACCAGCGTGCCGATACCTTGCTTGGTCAGACCGCCGTGACCGGAAATGTCGTTGCGCCAGGTGTCGAGGCCGCAAGTGATGTCGGTGCACACGCGCTCGGTCGGTTTGCCCTGATCGATGATCGCGCCGATGCCCGGCAGATCCGCGACAAACTGGCCGGAGCCATAAGCGCCGTCAATGCGGAATTCCGCCGGAATGTCCTGCTCGGTGACGAACATCGACGGGCCGTCGATGCCTTTGCGCAGGTTGATCATGCCCCAGCCGTACAAGGCGTCGATGCCCGGCGTGCCGAGGTCGGTGGCGGTGGTGCGCAAGACCGTGGCGACTTGATCACCAGTCATGTACGGGAAGCGCTCCATCAGCACCGCCATGGAACCGGCGACGTGCGGCGCGGCCATCGAGGTGCCGTTGTAGTTTTTGTAGCCGGTGGTGAGGTTGTCGGCGTTGGTGCCTTCGATAATCGAGCTGAAGATTTTCGTGCCCGGCGCCGAGACGCAGAAACTCGCGGTATAGCCGCAGCGCGAGGAGAACGTACTCATGATGTACGGGTTGGCGCTGGCCAGGTCCGGGTTCTTCTGCAACGCAGCGACGGTGATCCAGTTCGGCGCGATCTCGGGCACGAAGTAGCCGAGGCCGGCGATCGCGTCCGGGTTGTTGAGGTTGTAGTCGTTGCCGGCAGCGAAGATCGTCACGATGCCGCTGCGTGCGGCGGCAATTGCGCCGTCGTAGGCGCCGCCGGGTTTGGTGCCGAGCAGTGTGCGGATCTCGTTGAACTGCAATTGCGCGTCGTTGACAGTGAAATGCGGGTACGCCGGATCGCGGCCACCGAGGTCGAAACGGTCAGTGATGCCGATGCCCCAACTGTTGTTGATGATCCGTGCACCGCTGGCGATCAGTGCATCCCAACCGGCCTTGTACACCGCACCGTCGTTGCCGCGAACGATGCCGTCTTCCGGGCCCGGGTCACCGTTGTCGGCACTGATGATCTGCGCGCCGAACGCCACGCCGTGCATCGGCCCGCCGTCACGACTGCCGGCGGCGATACCGCCGACGTGGGTGCCGTGGGCGCCGAGTTTGCCGTCGGAGCCAACCGAGGGTGAACCGTCATAGCGGAACGCATCGCCGGCTTTGACCGGGATGTACGGGTCGGTGTATTCGCGGATCCCGCTGGTGACCAAGGTGACGACTTTATTGCTGCCGGAAAACTCCGGGTGCGCGGCGTACACCGGCTGATCGAAGATCCCCAGTTTCACGCCTTTGCCGGTATAGCCAGCGGCGTAAGCGTGATCGGCACCGATTGCACCAAGGCCCCAATCGGCCTGGAATTCGGCGCTGCGCCAACTCAATGCATCGCCCGTGCGACCGCTCTCCACGTAGGGCGCGGCATGGGCGGTACCGATGGCACAGAGCACGGCAAGCGTGAGGGTTTTCAGGGCAAAGCGGCCCCCCGTTTGCGCGGGGGTATTGTTGTTATTCATCCAGCGACCTTCCTTAGTGATGTTGCGAAAAATCCGTCTCTTCAGCTGTAAACACACTGCACGCTAGTGTTCACATAACCTGTAGGAGCTGCCGCAGGCTGCGATCTTTTGCCTTTGCTTTTTAAAGGCAAGATCAAAAGATCGTCCGATCGCGGCCCAAGCCTGCGGCAGCTCCTACAGGGACCGGGTTATCTTGCTTAAAACTGCCAGTTCAGGCTCAAGCCAACGCCATGAAGCTGTTCGCGACTGGCCAGTTGTCCGTTGTAATCAAGGTTGACGCGCACGTCTTTGCTCAGCGCGAGGCTGGCCTGCACGCCGACCAGCGCGGCATCGCGTACCAGCGCCGAACTCTCCACCGCGTACGGCGTACCGCCGCTGGCAAAGCGCAGATGCTGTTCGGAGTCGATGTCGCTCAGGCTGTGCTGCCAGCCGAGGTGGCCGCTGACGTCGAGTGATTGCGCAGGCGAAAGA
Organism: Pseudomonas viridiflava; assembly: GCF_900580865.1. Classification (GTDB taxonomy): domain Bacteria; phylum Pseudomonadota; class Gammaproteobacteria; order Pseudomonadales; family Pseudomonadaceae; genus Aquipseudomonas. Next base: position 76,720 of record NZ_UTBZ01000216.1, on the reverse strand, counting down.
TTGAAGGTCTTGATCGCCCGCACGCCGAGGGTGCTCAGCACCGCGTCACGTTGATCACCCGAGCTTTTCAGTGCGGCGGCGTCGCCCTTCTCGGTCAGACCTTCCGTGTCCAGATGCACGTAGGCGAGGTTGGCGAACGGCTCCAGCGCCAGTGGTTGCAGGTGCAAGCGGTAAGCCGCCTCACCGAACACTTGCGTGGTTGCCGCATCGACTTTGGCTTTCTGTTTGCCACTGACGTCGCCGTATTGCAGATCGCGTTTCACATCGGCGCGATGCCAGCTGTAAGCCGCGCCGGTGCTCAAGCGCCAGGCGCCGATTTCACGACCGGCGTATGCGCCCAGGTGATAGCTGTCGACCTTGGCCGAGGAATGCGTGCCCGATCCCATGCTCAATGAGCTATCGCTGTAACCGGTGACCAGACCGATGCGGGTCTGCTCGTCCAGCGCGCCGTCGACACCGGCCAGCAGACCGCCGATCGAAGTGTTGTAGCCGGCCGTGTCATGGCTTGAGTCGGTCGTGCCCCACGCGCCGAGGGCTTTGATCCAACCGTTGCTTTGTGCCGCGTTGGTGTCGTGCAGACGCTCGCCCACCGCATCGCGCAATTGGCGGCTGTCATTGATCAGCATCGAACTCAGCGCCGGGTAGATTTCGCCACTCAGTTGCTGGAAGGCTTGTTGCGCGGAACTCGCATCAGCTGAAAGCAACAGGCTTTCGTACACCGCATTGCCCGCGCCCAGGCCTTCGACAGCAGCCGCCACCGAGCGTTGATTCGGTGTTTGCCCGACGCTGGCGAAGGTTGTGGCGTTTCGTTCGACGTTCAGTTGAATAGCGTTGGCGGCGTAGTCGAGGCTGCCGCCGATAAACAGGTAATTCGGCAATACCGCGCCAAACTGACCCTGAATGCCGCCGGCCGCTTGCAGGATGTCGTACTGGCGACCAAGCAGGCTTTGCGCTTCGCTGGTGCTGAGCAGCGTCGGACTGTTTTCCAGCGACAGGCTGACGGTGGCGCCGCTGACGCTGGCCGTGCCGCCGGCAACGATTCGGTCGCTGCTGGTCGGCGACAGTTCAACGGCGTAAGTCGAACCGGGCGCGAAGGTCACGTCACCGGCAACATTCAGCGTACCGATGGAGTTGCCCGGCGCCACGCGTCCGCCGCTGTTGGCGAGCAGCGCGGCGATTCGCCCGGAACCGCCGAGGGTGCCGCTGTCGTTGACCGTCACGGCAGAAGTCAGCGAACCGTTGACCGTGAGCACGCCGCCATTGACCGTGGTCGCACCGCGATAAGTGTTGGCGCCGGTGAGGATCAACTGCCCGCCACCGGATTTGATCAGACTGCCTTGATACACCCGACTCGCCGCCGCTGCATCACGGGCAGTGCCGACTGCGTAATCGGTCTGATCCTGCTGGCTGGCGCCGGCAGCAATGCCGTTCTGCCAGCCTTTGTCTTGCAGGGTTTGCTGCCAGGCAGTGTGCTCGGCGAGGTCTTCGCTTTGGCGTTGAATCAGTGCCTTGTCGGAGATGTCATTGCTCCAGACATCGCGCTGCCCTGCCCCCAGGCTGGCGTCAAACGCACCGAGCAACTGCCCCGGCCCGCGCATGGCGCGGTTCAGATTGGCCACGCCCCAGCCGACCCGTTCGGTCGGTGCATCGGTGACCGAGCCATCCAGTTGCGTGGCGGTGGTCAGCAGCACTTCGAGCGCCTGCTGATTGTTCATGTACGGGTAGCGTTCCATCACCAGCGCCAGTGCCCCGGTTGCATGGGGCGCCGACATCGAGGTGCCGGACTTGATCGCGTAACCGCCACCGGGAATGGTGCTGTCGATCTTCGCCCCCGGCGTGGTGATGCACCAGTATTTGGCGAGACCGCACTGGTTGTACTTCTGCTGATTGCTCTGATCGAGGCCCGACACGGCCAGCCAGTGACCTTCCAGATCCGGCTGAAAATACGGCAGCGCTGAACGCACACTGGCATTCGGATAGCCGCTGTTGCCGGCGCTGAACACGTTGATCACGCCGCGCCGGGACACATCCGCTGCCGCGTCGAGCCAGGTGCCTTTGTTCCAGTGCTGGGCGTACGCGGCGTGCAGATCGGCCAGGGTGCGGTAGCTGACATCCGGCGGCTGGCTGCCCCAGCTGTTGTTGATTGCGCGCACGCCGGCATCGGCCAAGGCGTCATACACCGCTTTGAAATAGCGCGGATCAGGGTTGGGGCCGAACAGGAAGCTGTCGTTCTTGTTGGTGTTGCCGACGTAGATTTGCGCGTTGTAGGCCACGCCGTGCATGCCGCTGCCATCGCGCGAGGCGCCCATGGTGCCGACCACGTGCGTGCCGTGTGAGTCGTTGTTGGGGTTGAGGGTGCCGTCGACGTTGAACAGTGAACCGTCGATGTAGTTGCCGCTGGCCTGTACCGGGTGATAACGGTCAGTGGCGAACTCCGGGTGGGCGGCATCGAAACCGGAGTCGAGAGCACCGATTTTCACGCCTTGGCCGGTGATGCCGGCGGCGTAGGCTTGTTCGGCCTGCATGCGGCTCAGGCCCCAGTCGCGGAGGAATTCGGCGCTGCGCCAACTGGCGGCATCGCCGGGCTGGCCGGTTTCGAGGTATTGCGCTTGAACCTGGGTTGCGGAAATCACAAGCAGCAGGGTACCGACCGAAATCGGTTTGATACTTACTTCCATGTTCACCACTCACTTTTATTGTTTTATGCAGGGTCTTCTGCGGTGTTGCCTGTTCCCCTCACCCCAGCCCTCTCCCCCAGGAGAGGGAGCTGACCGAAGTGTCTTGCGTCATGCATCGACCTGGAAAACCAGGTCGAATATGGATTCGGTAAAGCACATCCCCTCACCCCAGCCCTCTCCCCGAGGGAGAGGGAGCTGACCACAGGGTCTTGCGTCATGCATCGACCTGGAAAACCGGGTCGATTGTGGATTCGGTGAAGCACATCCCCTCACCCCAGCCCTCTCCCCGAGGGAGAGGGAGCTGACCGCAGGGTCTTGCGTCATGCATCGACCTGGAAGACCGGGTCGATTGTGGATTCGGTAGAGCATTTCCCTCACCCCAGCCCTCTCCCTGAGGGAGAGGGAGCTGACCGAAGTGTCTTGCGTCTTACATCGACCTGAAAAACCGGGTCGATGCTGGATTCAGTGCCGCTCGTTCAAGTCGGCGTACTTCTGCAATATCCCCGGATCGGTCCCCTCTCCCCCTGGGAGAGGGTTAGGGTGAGGGCTGTTGAGCGACCACAAAAGCCTCATCCACCCGCGCCAGATCCTGCTCGTTCAACGTCCCGGCGTAGTAATGCAACTTGGTCCAGGCCATCAGATAGTCGTACCGCGCCTGCGCCAGATCGCGGCGGGTGGTGAACAATTGCTGCTCGGCATTCAACGCGTCGAGGTTGGTTCGCTCACCACCGAGAATGCTCTGCTTGGTCGACACCACCAACGCTTCGGCCGAACTCAACGCTTTCTGATAAGCCCGCAGTTTGCTCACCCCGGACAAACAGGCACTGAATTGCCGACGCAGTTCGATCAGCGTCTCGCGCGTCTTGCCATCAAGCTCGTACTCGGCCTGCTCCATGGTGCGGCTGGCCTGACGCGTCGAGGCCGAAACCCCACCACCGGCATACAACGGCACGCTCACTTCAAAACCGATGGTGTTGGTTTCGTAGCGCTGGTTGTAGGTGTTGCCGCTTTCCGATTCGTTCTGGCGCATCGAGGCGTAGGCATTGATTTTCGGCAGATGCCCGGCGCGATTGCGCTCCACCTCATAACGCGCAACTTCTACGGCCTGGCGTTGCGAAGCCAGATTCGGGTTATTGCTCACCGCCATTTCGTGCCAGGTGTCGTAATTGGCCGGCATCAGCGCGAAGGTCTGGAAGTTTGGGCCCAGCGGTGCCAGATCGCCGATATCCACCGCTGGCGTGCCCACCAGCGCGCCCAGTTCGCGCAGCGCGGCATCCTGCTCGTTACGCGCCTCGATCTCCTCGGCAGTCGCCAGCTCATAGCGCGACTCCGCCTCAAGAATATCGGTGCGCGTGCCCTCGCCCTGCTTGAACATGTGCTCGTTCTGCTGGAACTGCTGCTCGTAGGCCTTCTTCTTCGCTTGAGCGATGTCGATCTGATCCTGCGCAAACAACGCCTTGGTGTAGTTGTCCAGCACGCGGACCAACAATTCCTGACTCTTGCCGCGAAAGTTTTCATCGGCAAACAGCGACTGCGCGACACCTTTGCGATACGCGGCATAAGCCTCGTAGTCGAGCAATGGTTGTTGCAGGGTCAGGGCCGAGCCGTAACTGCTGTAGTTGCGGTCATCAGTACGATTACGCGCGCGCTCATCGAGCGACGTAGCTTTCGACGAGTTACGGCCCTTGTTGTAGGTGTAACCGATGCGTGGCAGCAGACCGGCGCGGCCAATCGCCCGGTTTTCCAGACCCGCATCACGCTCCTTGATCGCCCCGAGGAACACCGGGTCATTGCGCAACGCCTGTTCGTAAATCTCGAACGGCCCCATGGCCGCTACTGCTGAGTGACTCGCGAGCAGCATCATTGCCGCGCCGAGCAGGGAAAGCTTATTCATACAGCCGAACATCCTTATTCCTCGGTCAACGCGGAGCCGGCCCGGTCGAGCAGCGGTTTGAACAGATAGTTGAGGAGTGAACGTTCGCCGGTGCGCACGAACATTTCTGCCGGCATGCCGGGCTTGATCACCAGACCGTTGAGTTTCTCCATGGCCTGATCGCTGACGCTGCTGCGCAACACGTAGTACGGCACGCCGGTTTTCTCATCGACCATCTGGTCGGCGGAAATCAGGCTGACTTCACCCGGAACGCGCGGAGTTTTGCTCTGATTGAACGCGGTAAACAGAATGTCCACCGGCAAATGCGCGCCAACCTTGTCGATCAGGTTGATCGGCAAGTGCCCTTCCACTTCCAGCCGGGTGCCTTGCGGGACAATTTCCAGCAGGGTTTCACCCTGACGCACCACAGCGCCTTCGGTGTGCACGCCGAGGTTGACTGCCACACCGTCAGCGGTGGCGATGATTTCGCTGTGTTGCAGGTCAAAACCGGCGGAAGTCAGTTGCTCCGACAGGGTCACGCTTTTCAGTTGCGCGTCGGCCAGTTGCGTGCGGACTTCCTTCTGGTATTCCTCGCCGTGCTGTTGCAGCTTCAGCCGCGACTCAAGGATGCCCTGCTCGACCCGGCCGCTTTCACCGGTGTTTTCCGCCAGTTGCTGCTGAACTTGCGACAGTTGACGCTGGTATTCCATCAAGCGGTTGCGCGGGATGTATCCGTTGTCAGCCAGCGGTTGCAGGTTGCTCAACTGTTGTTGCAGCGAGTTGGCCTGGGCATTCAGATCGGTACGGGCGCGGCGCATGCCGGCCAGTTGCGCGGTGGCGCCTTCGATGCTCGCACGCAGTCCGGCCTGTTCGCGGTAGTAGGCCTCGCGACGGCTGCTGAACAGTTGGCGCTGACCTTCCAGCACCAATGCCAGACGCGGATCCGGGTCGCTGCTCAGTTCTGCCGGAAAGGTCACTTGCTTGAGGTTGTCACGCTCGGCCTGCCAGCGCGCGAGACTGGCCCAGGCCATGCGATATTGCGCTTGCAGCGACTGCACGTCAGCGGCGACTTGCGTCTGATCGAGGCGAAACAGCGGCTGGCCCTGCTTCACGATTTCGCCTTCGCGCACCAGAATCCGGCTGACCACGCCGCTGCTCATCGACTGCACGGCTTTGCGTTTGCCCGACACCACGACGGTGCCCTGCACCGGAATGCCTTGATCCAGCGGCGCCAGGGCCGCCCAAGTGAAGAAGCTGCCAGCGCCAACGATCGCGAGAATCCAGCCCATGCGTGCGAAGAACTTCGCGTCACGTTCCGGGCGCTCAGTGATGTAGGCGTGTTCCATCGTCGCTTCGTTTTCCGTGTTCATGCTTGCGCTGCTCATACACCCGAATTCCTTGTCGAGGGCTGATACTGACGGCTCATGCTGAGCCCGCCCGGTGCCTGTGCAGGTTTTTCCCGTTGTTGTTCTTGCTGGCCGGAGAGCGCCTTAAGCACGTCCTGACTCTGGCCGAAAGCTTGCAGACGCCCGTCATTGAGGACCAGCAATTTGTCGGCCTGGGCCAGTACCGAAGAACGGTGCGTCACCAGCACCACCGTGGTGCCCTGGGCTTTGAGCGCGGCGATGGCGCTGGCCAGAGCGGCTTCACCCACGGTGTCGAGGTTGGAGTTCGGTTCATCCAGCACCACCAGGCTCGGCGTTCCGTACATCGACCGCGCCAATGCCACGCGCTGTTTCTGGCCGCCGGACAAACCGCTGCCGTCCTCGCCCAGTTGCGTGTCGTAGCCTTGCGGCAGACGCAAGATCATTTCGTGCACACCGGCCTGTTGCGCGGCGGCGACGACTTTCTGCGGATCGGCCTCGCTGAAACGGGCAATGTTCTCGGCGATGCTGCCGCTGAACAGCTCGATATCTTGCGGCAGATAGCCGATGTAGGGGCCGAGCTGGTCGCGGTTCCAGCGATGAATATCCGCGCCATCAAGGCGTACGGTGCCGCCAAGGGTCGGCCAGACACCGACCAGCACCCGGGCCAGCGTCGACTTGCCGGAACCGGAAGCCCCAAGCACGCCGAGCACTTCGCCGGCATTCAGATTGAAATTGACCATTTGCAGGGTCGCCGCACGTTGCCCCGGTGGGCCGGCGCTGACCTGTTCGAAGGTGATCTGGCCTTTCGGCGGCGGCAGCGCCATGGCATCGTCGCTGGGCGGGAATGCTTGCAGCAATGCATCGAGACGGCGGTAAGCCAGTTTCGCCCCGCTCCACTGCTTCCACACAGCAATCAACTGGTCGATCGGGCTGAGCACGCGGCCCATCAAAATGGAACCGGCGATCATCATCCCGGCGGTCATATCGCCCTTGATCACCAGCAACGCACCCAGGCCCAACACCAACGATTGCAAGCACAGGCGCAGGGTTTTACTCACAGAACTGATCACCGCACCGGTGTCACTCGCCTGGTTTTGCAGGCCGAGGAAGCGCGAGTGCACCTGGAACCAGCGCTTGCGCAGGGAACCGAGCATGCCCATCGCCTGAATGGTTTCGGCGTTGTGCAAATGGCTGGTGGCCAACTGGCTGGACTTTTGCGAATAGCCGGCGGCTTCGCCCAGCGGCTTTTTGGTCATGTATTCGTTCAGGCACGCCAGGCCGATCAGCAGCAATGCGCCCGCTGTGGCGAGTACGCCGAGCCAGACGTTGAACAGGTAAATCACGAAAAGATAAACCGGGAACCACGGCGCATCGAAAAACGCGAACAGCGCCGGGCCGGTGACGAATTGGCGAATGTGCGTCAGATCGCCCAGCGACTGCCCGGCGTTGCCCTCGCCCTTGAACAGGTTGCGCTCGAACGCCGCTTGGTAAACGCGCAGGTTAAAGCGGCGCTCCAACTGGCTGCCGATGCGGATCACGATAAAGCTGCGCACCACCTCCAGCAGGCCAATAAAGGCGAAGAAGCCGACGACCATCAGCGAGAGCATCGCCAAGGTCGTTTCGTTCTGCGACGACAGCACCCGGTCATAGACCTGGAGCATATAGATGGAGGGCACCAGCATCAGCACGTTAATCAATGCGGTAAAGCAGCCGACGCTGATCAGGATACTTTTATAGTCAGCCAATGCCTTGAATAAGGGAGCGGTGGCTGGGGCCTGCGCCATCTTCATCGATTCTTCCTGAAATGATGGTCCCGCCGCACTTGGGCGAGGCTTCAATTAATGTTCCGCTTACCTGCGAAAGATGACTTGCAAGTACCCGCCTACACTTTCATAACAACTTGCGCAATTAATTGCGGTGCAGTTGTCAGTCAGCGCTTCTTATAACCATTGCGGTGCGCTTTATAAAACTTTGTCGCGTTCTGGATAATCAAGGTTGTTGCGTCAAGCGCTCAAGGGTAATCACCAGGCCAGACTTCAAAGTAGTCTGATAAAACCCGTCACGTTGTCGACTGAAAAACTGGATTCTTGAACCTTCCTTGCCGGTGATCGACAGGCCATCAGGGTCGGGAAACCAGCCGATTGGGGTTTCTTCAAGCCATGCGCCGAGGCAGTCAGCACCTTTGCTCAAGGTGTTTGCCTGAAATTCGACGATGCACGTGTTCGAAGGCTTGTCCTGCTGCTTTTGCGCCTTTGCATCATCACCACGCGTGCTCAATGTCGCTTGCCATTCCCCCGCGAACACCGCGGGTTCTTCGAGTCTGAGGCTGCTTGCCATGCTGGTTTCTCCTGAAATCATGATGAGCGCCGCCGAGAGCCACGCCATTGCCTTGTAGGTAAAAGCTTTACAGATCATAGGAATATTCGCTCCGGCGTGTAGCCTTGCTTACAGAGCAACATGATGCAAGTGGAGAAAGCGGCGTATCACACGCCGCTCTCCACTTCTACATCACGCCACGATGTCGCTGGTGGCTGCCTGGCCAACGGTGCTGACCTGGAAGTCCGCAACGCCGTGCCCGGAGAAGTCCACCGACAGCAAGCTGTTGCCGCCCGACGAGGTCAGGATGGCGTCGCCGGCAGAACCGGTGAAGCTGCTGACGAAGTGCAGGCCTGCACCGTTGGTGATGCCGGTCAGATCGATTTTGTCCAGACCGCTGACGAAATCGAGGATCTGATCGATCGCACCCGGCTTGGAGTCGGAGCTGGCAGCGAACACAAACGTGTCCGAACCGGCACCGCCCCACAGTTTGTCAGCACCACCGCCACCCCAGAGGATGTCGTTACCGGCACCGCCCTTGAGTTCGTTGGCGACGCTGTTGCCGATCAGCAGATCGTTGCCGGAACCGCCAATGGCGTTTTCGATGATCGCGCCCTTGGCGATGGACACGTTGCCAACCAGGCCGCCAACGTCGGAGAACGAGGCATCATTGAGGTTGATCTTCTGGTTCTGGGTGAAACCCGAGAAGTCCAGAGTGTCCTTGCCGCCCGCGTCCCACACCGAGAACACCACTTTGTCACTCGACGACGAAGCGCTGAGGAAATCGCGACCGGTGTTGGAGTTGAAGCCGTACGTGGTGTCACCGGTACGGGTGGAGGTGTTGGCACCGTAGAGTTTCTGGATAGCAGCGATATCGTCCATCAGCGGGCCGGACGAATACGCTTCGACACCGCCCTTGCTGAAGTTCTGATTGGTGTTGCTTTCACTCCAGTAGCTCATGATGCTGTAGCCGCGGGTGTCTTGCCCGTAGGACGCATCGTTGTAGGTCGGGTTGCCATTACCGGCGTTGTAGTCGCCAGGGTGAGCGAGACCCAGGCTGTGGCCGATTTCGTGAGTCAGGGTCTGACGACCGTAGTTGTTCAGATCCGGATTCTTGTTCTGCGTGTAGCCACTGTTGATCAGGTACCACGAGGTGCCGTCATAACCGGCGCCGGTGCCTGGCAGATAAGCGAACGCTGCAGCGCCATCCTGGCCACCGCTGTAGTTACCGAAGGTCATGTGGCCGTCACCGCCCGAGGCTTTCTCGGTGAAGGTCACGTTGGCCACGTCAGCCCAGGATTGCATGGCGAGCTTGGCCTGGGCTTGTTGTTGTGCACTGAACTGACTGAACCCGGTGATCCCGTGCTTGTTCATCGTGCTGGACGATGCCGAAGTCAGGAACGTATAGGTGAGTTCGATCTTGCCGCTGCCGTCCTTGTCCTGGTAGGCAGCGCCGTCGCGCAGCAACTGGGTTGCAGCCTGGTCGACGGAGAAGGAGGGTTTGCCATTGACCGTGAGGTTGCCGCCACGATCGTATTGATGGCTGAAGCTATTGATCTGGTTGTACGCCGAGCTGAAGGCTGCCAGCTGGAAAGCCTGTTCGGCGGTATCAATAGCATTCGTTTTAACTTTCGACATAAACACACTTCCTTGTTTAGCAATGGAACAGTTTTTGTCCGATAGGACTCTCTCTGGCGAGATCGTCCTATCACTCGCCCAATGAAGGCGTAAGAAACCTGACACAATTTGAAATCTGCCGTAAAGGATTTTTTTGAGATCAAATCGGGCTGTTTCGCAAAACTGCCGTAAACAAAGCGTGCGGAGGTGAAAGAATGTTTTAGTTGCGAAGCTCTTGCCTAATTGTCTGACGATTTTCTATTTAAATATTAAATATGAGTAAGTTGTTTTTTGTTAGGCGCGTCTCACTTTGCTGCACTTTATTAGTGCGATGCCAGTGTATTGATATCAACCAGATGTCTCACCCAAACTGTAGGAGCTGACGAGTGAAACGAGGCTGCGATCTTTTGACTTTGCCTTCTAAAAGCAAGATCAAATGATCGCAGCCTGCGGCAGCTCCTACAGGGGAAAAGCGAGTCAGCTACCGGTCCGAATCTTGTTCCACACCCGCGTGCGAATCCTGTCGATATTCAACGGCATCGCCTCCAGCGCAAACAGCTTGCCCATCATCTCCGGGCTCGGATACACCTTGGTGTCGTTCTTGATGGCCGGGTCGATCAGGCTGTCGGCCTGCTCGTTACCATTGGCGTAATGCACGTAGTTACTGATGCCGGCCATCACGTCCGGGCGCAGCAGATAGTTCATGAACGCATAACCGGCCTTCTCGTCCGGTGCATCCACGGGCATGGCGACCATGTCGAACCAGATGGCTGCGCCTTCCTTGGGAATCGCATAACCGATGTCGACGCCGTTTTTTGCTTCCTTGGCGCGGTTCTCGGCTTGCAGGATGTCGCCGGAGAAGCCAACCGCCACGCAGATGTCGCCATTGGCCAGGTCGCTGGTGTATTTCGAGGAGTGGAAGTAGCTGACATATGGCCGCACTTTCATCAGCAGCGCTTCGGCTTTTTTATAGTCCTCGGGATTTTTGCTGTGGTGCGGCAAGCCCAGGTAGTTGAGCGCCGCCGGGAGCAATTCCGGGCCGTTGTCGAGGATCGCTACGCCGCACTTTTGCAGCTTTTCCATGTATTCGGGCTTGAAGATCAGGTCCCAGGAATCCACTGGCGCGTTGTCGCCCAGTACGGCTTTGACCTTGGCGATGTTGTAGCCGATGCCGGTGCTGCCCCACAGGTACGGAAAGCCGTGTTCATTATTCGGGTCGTTGGTCTGCAGCGCTTTGAGCAGCACCGGATTGAGGTTCTTCCAGTTCGGCAGCTGACTCTTGTCGAGTTTCTTCAGCGCCCCGCCCTGAATCTGCCGGGCCATGAAGTGGTTGGATGGAAACACCACGTCGTAACCGGATTTACCGGTCATCAACTTGCCGTCGAGGGTTTCGTTGCTGTCGTAGACGTCATAGGTGACACCCACGCCCGTCTCTTTCTGGAAATTCTTGGTGGTGTCCGGCGCGATGTAGTCGGACCAGTTGTAAACCTTGACCGTTTCCGCTGCCTGAGCGAGGGAAACGGCGAGCATCAGCGGTGCCAGAGCGAGGGTCTTGCGGATCATGGATCGATTCCTGTGTGGGTTTTCTTTTTTGTTGGCAGGCAATCAAAGGATCAAACAATCAGAAAATCAGCACGTAGCTCTTGCGCACGGTTTCCTGGATATCCCAGATACCGAGCGTGTTGGCCGGCAACATCAGTGCGTCGCCACCTTGTATGTGCAGGGTTTCGCCGCCACCGTCAGGGGTGAACGTGCAGCGCCCGGAAATGAAATGGCAGAACTCTTGCGCGGTGATCTGCCGGCGCCAGCGCCCGGGCGTGCATTCCCAGACGCCGGTTTCGACGCCGTCGTCGCGCTCGACGCTGGTGGTCGACGCAATCGCCACCGGTTCGCCGAGAGGAACGGCCACCGGGCTGGATTCATCGAGTGGCAGGGTTGCGGTGTTTTTGAACTGGGTAATGCTCATGGTCTGACCTGTCTTTGGGCTTTCTTGAATTAAATCGACGCTCAATGCATGAAACCTTCCATGAAGCCCGCGACCTGGCTGGCGAGTTTGCGCCGCCATGGCGCGGTGGCCGGGTTGGCCAGGGTCTGGTCTTCATGGACGAAGCTTTTGATGATCGCGTTGTAGCCGAGCCAGCGACATGGCTCCGGCTCCCAGGCGCGCAGTGCATGAATGCCGCCGTCCGGCAGCACCCATGGCTGGCGAACCAGCTCGGTGTCGCGCTCAAGAATCAGATCGGCCAGGGTGCGGCCGCCGAGATTGCTGGCGCCGACGCCCTCCCCGCCATAACCGCCGGACAGCGCGATGCCGTTGGCGCGATCGCAAAGCATGTGCGGTTTGAAGTGCCGGGACATGCCGAGGTTGCCGCCCCAGGCGTGGGTGATCTGCACGTTTTTCAGTTGCGGGAACAGTTCGCCGAACAGATAGCGGCGCAGCTCGACTTCATCGCGGGTCAGATCGAAGTTATGCCGCAACTTGCCAGCGAACTGATAACCACCGCGTGCGCCGAAGATCAGGCGGTTGTCACCGCTGCGCTGGCCGTAGGTAACCTGACGACTGAACTCGCTGAATGCCTGACCCCGGCTGAGGCCGATTTCGTCCCAAGTCGCGGCAGACAAGGGTTCGGTGGCGACGATCAGGCTTTGCACCGGCAATTGATAACGGCCCAGCGGTGGCAGCGTCACCGAATAACCTTCCACGGCCGGTACGATCCAGCGACTGCGCACGCTGGCTTTGGCGGTGCGCAAGCTGCCCGACTGCCAATGGGTGACCGGGCTGTTTTCGTAGATTTTCACACCCATGTTCTGCACGGTGCGCGCCAGACCGCGCACCAGTTTCGCCGGGTGGATGGTCGCCACATGTGGCGCGTAAATCCCGCCATAAGGCTTGGCGACGCGAATCTGCTGGGCGAGTTGCTCGGGGCTGAGCCAGCGGTAATCGTCGTCGGTCAGGCCCTGGGCGTGCAGCTTGGCCAGATATTCACGCAGCGTGGCTTCCTGCTCTGGATAGCGCGCCGCGCAATACAACACGCCGCCCTTGCGGTAATCGCAGTCGATGCCTTCGCGTTCAAGGACAACTTCCACTTCATCGGGAATGCTGTGCAGCAGATCGAAGGACGCGCGACGCTGCTCTGGCGACAGCCCGGCCAGCAAGCGATCCTCGCCGAGCAGGTTGCCCATCAGCCAGCCGCCATTGCGCCCGGAAGCACCGAAACCGGCGGTCTGTGCCTCGACAATCGCAATGTCGAGACCCGGTGCCAGTTTCTTCAGGTAGTACGCGGTCCACAGCCCGGTGTAACCCGCGCCGATGATCGCCACGTCGACGTCCAGATCTCGCTCAAGCTCGGGCCGCGCGGTCAGCGGCTCATCGAGTTGATCCATCCACAAACTGATAGTGCGCCACGCCGGCATGCAAGACTCCGCCACTGAAAACCTTCGATGGCGTCGATCCTAGTGGCTGTGCTCAGTCGATGTCTTGCGCGCGTGCCCGCAAAGAAATTTGTTTCGCGTAAGCCTTGGGCGACTGGCCGGTGTGCTGGCGGAAACAGCTATAGAACGCCGACAACGAATTGAAACCGGCGGCGAACGCCAGCTCATCGATGCGCAGCGGTGGCATGGCGTTGTCGAGCGAGCGCAGCAGATGTTGCAGGCGCGCCTGATTGACGTAGCGATAGAAGCTTTGCCCGAGCACCTGATTGAGCAGATAGGAAATCTGATTGCGGCTGTACCCGCACTCCTTCGCCACCCGCTGCAAATCAAGTTCTGGATCGAGGTACGGTTGCTGTTTTTCGAAGTACTGCTGCAGGTCTTCGGCCATGAAGCTCAACTGGCGCGGCGACAGGCCCAGGCGGCTGGCCGCTGGACGCTGACTGGGTACCGTTGTGCTGGCGGACTGCGCGCGCACCAATGAAGCGTATTCATTGACGCGCCAGATCAGCCCGTCCCTGACCGTGATCGCTTCGCTGGAACGAAACGACACCAACCCTTCACCACCGCGCAGCGTCACTTCATATTGGATGAACGCGGTGTTGCCATCGACGCGAATGCGGTCGCAATGCTCGAGCGCTTCGTCGGATTCGCGCGGCATGCTCACGCGCACGTATTCACGCAACTCATCGAGACCGAGCACCCGGTTCTGGAAGAAATCGTTGTACTGGATGTCCGGGTGGTACAGCGCCATGACGCTGTCGAGGTCGCGGTGCTTCCAGCTCAGGTGATAGCGCATGACCGTGGCCGCCGTGGCCTGGGTCTGTTCTGGGCCGTCGTCGTCGGCGTGCATAAAGGACTCGGCGAAAAAGAACCGAGCTTGCCCAAGTTCGGCACGGCCTTCAATAACTAATCCGTAGTGGCACTTTGGCGACGATTGCGTAGGCCGTGACTTACATCAAAAAATGCGAAGCAATCGCAAAATGAACTGAAAAATCTCACAGGAATTTCACATGCAGATGCTACTTTTAACGTCAGTCACCGGTTGAGCCAATGAAGGCTCTTCCCACCTAACATGAGCAAACGGAAGCGCTCGATGAAGAAGGCGGGCAACACATGAATAAAGGGTCAAGCAAAGTCACGTTCCCCAATGCATGCCAGCTGATGCGCTGGCATTTTCATCCCATGGGTTTCGAGGCGACGATGGACGCGCCGGGCAGCATGATCGCCCGTCTTTTCGATCGTGCCAGTGGCGAAACGATGATCGCCATTGCTGGCATCCCGTGCGCGACGGTGATGAATGCAGCGGATGTCGAGCGAATTATCGAGGCTGTGGAGGACGAGCTGGAAGCGTTCATACCTCCAGAGTCTCTCAGGAGTTACGCATAAGCTTATGATTCAAAACAAAAAGCCCGCAGCGATGCGGGCTTTTTTGTGGCTTATGCGCTTTGCTTGGCCGTTCGATGATCAACGAAAAACGGCTTGCCCTTGGCCACCCGGTCGGATGCCCGAGGCATGTTCACTGCTTGCGTTTCCTGCGGTTCGACATACCAATAGCAATGGCTGACAGCCCGCGTAATGCCGACATAAGCCAGGCGCAGAATCTCATCCTTTTGCGCACTGTCATACGGCTCGCTGTCGCCGGACTTGCCCAAACCTGCCATGCGGTAGACCTGGTTCTTGTAGGGCGAACTGGTCAAGTGCTGACAGTCACCGAGCAAAAACACCGCATCCGCCTGCAAGCCTTTGGCGCTGTGGTAGGTGAGTTGCTTGAGGCGCCGCGCTTCATACGGCAAGCTCGAATCAACATTAACTACTGACTGAATATGCTCCTCAATCAATAACTTATCGCTGCTTTTTCGATAAAGCATCAAGATTGAATGCCCCTGACGATAGTGCTCGGCGAGGCGCTGCCCCAAGGCCTGATCGTCGCGCTCCAGCACGTTGACCGGCTGCAACGGTTTGGGTGCGCCGCTGGCCTTGGCCTTTTTGCCCGGAATCGCTGGCGCGGCGCGCACAATGTGCTCAGCGGCATCGATGATGTGCTGGTGGCTGCGGTAGTTGTCACTGAGCATCACCCGCGTGGTGCTCGGCGACGGGAACTCCTTGTCGAACGCCATGAAGTAACTCGGCGAACTGCCGCGCCAGCCGTAAATCGACTGCCAGTCATCACCGACGCACAACAGCGACGAACGCTGCGCGCCCCGCCCGACATGCATGGCCGGGCCGCGGCTGCGGATTTCCGTGAGGCTGGCGCGGATCCACGAAACGATCTGCGGTGATACGTCCTGAAACTCATCGATCATCAGGTGCGACAGCGGCCGTAGCAACTCATCGCTCAACAGCTTGAGGTTTTCCGGCGAATGCTCGCTGAACAGCGCAAACATCCGGTTGTAGGTCATGATCGGCGGTTTCTGATCCAGCAGATGATCTTCAAATGCCCGCCAGAACAAACTCAGTGCCTCAAAGAAAAACCGGTCCGGATCGTCTTTGGCAAAACTCATGCGAGCGACCGCGTCTGGTACGTCCAGGCCGAGATTCTCGATGAAGCCTGCCGCCGCCACGAAACAGTCAAGCAACGGCGCGGAAGCCAGTTCACCTTTGACTTTGTAATCAAAGCCCGGCCCGGCGCTGGCATCGCCCGCCAATGTTGCCAGAACACGCTTCGATGATTCATAACTGTCCAGCCAAATCAAAGGCTTACGACAGAAAGCTTGAAACAGGGTGCGCTTGACTGCCCACTCTGCGCGCACGCTGAGCTTGGCGTTTGGCCGGCTCACCTGCGGGTTTTCCCGCGGATCGAAGCCGAGCACCACCCAGGCATCCAGGCTCGGAATGTAACCATGGCAATGAAATTTTGCCCCGTTGATATCGAAACTCTGCCGGTTCGGCTCAATGCCCTTGATTGGCCAGGCGCCAGCGCGGAACCACAGATCTTCGATGACATCGCACAGTTCTTCGTCGCGCCGGGAGGCCAGTTCCGTCACCGCTACGCGCTTCTGAACGTCGGGGTGATCACGCTCCAGTTCCTTGAGTTGCAAACCGGCGCGTGACAGTGGCTGAATCAACTGACGGAAACGCTCGTCGTCATTGAACAAGCGGTGATAACAGGCGTTGAGTTGCTGACGTTGTGCATCGTTGATACGCAGGTCGAACGGGTTACTGTCGACCTCCTGCTCATCACCTTGTACCCGGTGACTAAGGTTTTCAAAGGCCTGCAGACGTTCGAAACCCGGCAAGCTGCGCACCATCGGCAAAATGCGCGAGTGGAAGGTGCGCACCAGGTCGCGTGCCTGGCGCAGGTTCAGCGCCTGCCCCCAGAGGGCAAACAGTTCCATCAGTTTATTGATGAAATCCTTGCGCGACTCACGGGTGAAGGTCACCACGGTCATCGAGTCCAGCTCAAAACCCAGATAGTGGTTGAGCAAGAGGATGCGCAGCACCAGCGTGGTCGATTTGCCCGCGCCTGCGCCTGCAACCACTGAGGTAGACGGGGTTTCGCTGAAAATCATCTTCCATTGCGCGGCGCTCGGCTGCGCATGCTCCGGCAGCAAACGGGCGAAATCGGCCTTCATGCGCTTTTTCAGCTCGGCCGTCAGCGGCAGGCGCCAATCGTCAAACAGATGGTTATCGACACTGGGAGGGCGATGCTCAGTGTTGCGGCTGTCACGGATCAGCAGCACCTGCCGGCCTTCTTCCAGCCCCTCAAGCTTGCCTTCCTTGAAGCCATATTCGACGCCAGCGGTATGCCCGCTGCGAAAGCCATCGGCCTGACCGTGCAACCACGATGCACGGTGCTGCGCGCGCAAACGGGTCAAGCCGTGGCCGAAGAAGCGCGCTGCCAGGCGTTTGATCCATGGCATCTCGGCCAATGGGCGAAGTTCAGGAGGAAGATCGGGGGTGTGTTGCGCCACGCTGATGGCTCCAGTGTGTAAGGCTGTTGCGGCTATGGTGTCTGCATTTGTCGCGCAGTTCTAGCGAAATGCTTACAGGTCATTGGTTTAGGCGATGAACTGAAGGTTGGATGAGATACTTTCGAGTCTTTTCCTATCAGTCCTTTCGATGGTAATGCAGCACTTTTTACGCTTTTTATCGATAGTTAACTGATAGAAGATCGCCGTCATAAACCACCGGTATCGCGTCGGGTGCAACTCATCACGCCCCATGACGAACCTTTTGAGGAGACGATCATGCTTGAACTCAGACCTTTCAGCTCGCTGGGCGGAGCCCATCACGGCTGGCTGGATGCCCACCATCACTTTTCGTTCGCCGAGTACTACGACCCTCAGCGTATGAACTGGGGCAACCTGCGGGTGTGGAACGATGACGTGATCGCGGCGGGCACTGGCTTTCCGCAGCATCCACACCGCGACATGGAAATCATCACCTATGTCCGTGAAGGCGCAATTACCCACCAGGATAATCTGGGCAACAAGGGCCGCACCGAGGCTGGCGACGTCCAGGTAATGAGTGCCGGCACCGGCATCGCTCACAGCGAATACAACCTGGAAGCGAAAGACACCAAGATCTTCCAGATCTGGATTCTGCCAACAGAGACCGGCGCACCGCCATCGTGGGGCGCAAAGCCGTTCCCGAAAGGCCAGCGTGAAGGCTTTGTCACCTTGGCCAGCGGCAAGCATGGCGATGACCAAAGCCTGCGGATTCGTGCCGATGCACGGTTGGTTGCGGCCAATCTCAAGGCGGGTGAAACCGCGGAATATCATTTGGACGAAAGTCGTCGCGCGTATCTGGTACCGGCCACTGGTGTGATTGAAGTCAACGGCTTGCGCGCACAAGCTCGAGACGGTGTGGCAGTCGCGCATGAGCGAGTGTTGAGCGTTACGGCCATCGAGGACAGCGAAATCGTCTTGGTGGATCTGGCTTGATGGCTTGAAACGCAGGCAAAAAAAGGGGCATCCATCACGGTTGCCCCTTTTTTCATGCGCTTGCCAACATCATCAGCCGGAGATGGCGCCATCCACCAGCGTCTGCGCTTCGACGACCAACTGTTTCAGGTGGTCGTCGCTGATGAAACTTTCAGCGTAAATCTTGTAGATGTCTTCAGTGCCCGACGGACGCGCGGCGAACCAGCCGTTTTCCGTCATCACCTTCAGACCGCCGATCGCCTGATCGTTGCCCGGTGCATGGCTGAGAATGCTCTGGATTTTCTCGCCAGCCAGTTCGGTCGAGGTGACTTGTGCAGGCGACAATTTGCTCAGCAGTGCTTTCTGCTCCGGATTGGCTTTGGCATCGACGCGTACCGAGAACGGCTCGCCCAGCTCATCGGTTAATGCCTTGTAGGCCTGGCTCGGATCGCGACCGGTGCGCGCGGTCATCTCGGCGGCGAGCAATGCCGGGATCAAACCATCCTTGTCGGTGCTCCACACACCACCGTCCTTGCGCAGGAACGATGCGCCAGCGCTCTCTTCACCACCGAAACCCAGCGAACCATCGAACAAGCCGTCAGCGAACCATTTGAAGCCAACCGGGACTTCGTACAGACGACGACCCAAACGCTTGGCAACGCGATCGATCAGACCGCTGCTGACCACGGTTTTACCCACGCCGGCATCCGCGCGCCACTGCGGGCGGTTCTGGAACAGGTAATCGATCGACACCGCCAGATAGTTGTTCGGGGCGAGCAAACCACCTGACGGCGTGACGATACCGTGGCGGTCGTGATCGGGGTCGCAGGCGAAAGCGACGTCGAAGCGCTCTTTCAGACCGATCAGGCCTTGCATCGCGTGGCTCGACGACGGGTCCATGCGAATCTGGCCATCCCAATCGACGGTCATGAAACGGAAGGTCGAATCGACTTCCTTATTCACCACATCCAGGTCCAGACGGTAATGCTCGGCAATTGCCGACCAGTAGCGCACCCCTGCTCCGCCCAGCGGATCAACGCCTAGACGCAGTTTGGCGTCACGAATGGCGTCGAAATCGATCACGTTGATCAGGTCGGCAACGTAGGTGTTCACGTAGTCGTGACGATGGGTGGTGCTGGCTTTGAGCGCCTGCTCGTAACTGATGCGTTTGACACCAGCGAGTTTGGCAGCCAACAGTTCATTGGCCTTGGCTTCGATCCACTTGGTGATGTGGGTGTCGGCCGGCCCGCCGTTGGTTGGGTTGTATTTGTAACCGCCGCTTTGTGGCGGGTTGTGCGACGGCGTGATGACGATGCCGTCCGCCAGGCCCGAAGTGCGGCCACGGTTGTAGCAGAGAATGGCGTGAGAAATGGCGGGTGTCGGCGTGTATTCATCACCTTCGGCGATCATTACGGTCACACCGTTGGCGCCCAGTACTTCCAGCGCGCTGGCCCCGGCCGGGGTCGACAGTGCGTGGGTGTCGATGCCGACAAACAGCGGACCGGTGATCCCTTGGGCTTCGCGGTACAGGCAGATCGCCTGGCTGATGGCCAGAACGTGCCACTCGTTGAAACTCAAGTCGAACGAGCTGCCTCGGTGTCCGGATGTTCCGAATGCCACACGCTGAGTGGAAATCGAGGCGTCGGGCTGTCCCGTGTAGTAAGCCGTTACCAGTCGCGGGATATCGACCAACAATTCTGCTGGTGCCGGTTTGCCCGCAAAAGGACTGAGTGTCATGCAAAACCTCTGAAATAGAGTGGTTCAGGAATAGAGCGCAGTTTACTGGCAGTTTGACCGCAGTGCGATGGGATCTATCCAGCACTCTCCCGATGTTTTTTAACGTTAGTCACCGGGCGCCAGGCGCAAGGCGTCACCGAGCAATCCGACCACACTGGCCAGATCATGCTCGCCATGGCTCAGCGGACTCAAACGCACATGCTGCGCATGCAGGCCCTGCAGGCTGAACAGCTCGCCCGGTGCAATAATGATCTGCTGCCTGAGCAGGTGCTGAAACACATGGCCCATGTTCACCGAACGCAACGAGCGTACCCATACGGTCGCCCCACCCTCGGGCTCGACAATCTGCAACGCATCGCCAAGTCGCTCGCGCAACAACTCGATCAATTGCGTACGACGCTCCTTGAGCATTCGCCGCAATACCAACAGATGCTGATCCAGCCGGCCTCCTCCCAATAGTCTGGCAATGGCTTTCTGGCGGATCGGCGACAAACGAAACGCGCGCAACAGGAAGTGTCGCTGTAACTCATTGCGCCAATGACGTGACAGCAGAAAGCCGAAAGGTGCCTCGGCGCCAATGAATTTCTCGAACGTGGAAAACACCAGCAAACGGTCAGGATCCAGCCAGTCACGCAACCGTTGGGGGGCACCGCCTTCATGGAGTTCGCTGTAACAATCGTTCTCCAGCACCCAGGTGCCATGTCGCCCGAGCAAATGCGCAATTGTCTGCTGGTTGCTCAGCGGTATAAGGCTGCCCCGGGGCATGCTCAACGCCGATGACAACAGAATCAAACGCACCGACTCGCTCTTGAGCAGCGACTCCAGCCGCTGTGGATCTATCAGGCCGCCAGCGAGCAGTGGCAACTCGATGACACGCACCTCGGCGGCGGCCAACAAACGTAAAATCACCCAGTCACAGGGCGATTCAACGATCACAGTGGCCCGACGCAATTCAAGCACTGCAATCAGTATTTCCAGGACCCCGCGCAGGTCTGCGCCAATGTAAACGTCATCCGCTCGCCAATAGTTGGCGGTTGACGAGGTGTAACGAGCGGCGAGTACCGTACGCAACTCCAGCTCACCGCAGGGTTGCACCAGCGCTTGCGGCTGGCGCGGATACTGGCGCAGCAGCTCCCGCTCCAGCGTTAACAACGGACTGTCGAGCGGTTGCAATGAGGCCGGTTCATCAGCGCTGAGCACACACATGCCCGGGCGCCTTGCGTTGACGTAAACGGTTTCCAGCAAATCACTGCCACTTTCTGGCGAATCCATCACATGCAACGCTTGCGCGTAGTAACCGGACTTGGCGATCGAATACACCCGCCCTTCCTTTTCCAGCAGCGAATAGGCGTACTGGACAGTCGAGATCGACACGTTGAGTCGATCAGCCAGTTGACGCAGTGAGGGCAAGCGCACCGCCGCACCATTCCCCGCCTCGTCTATCAGCAACGTCAGATATCGATACACCGCCTGATAAACGAAGTCGTTTTCCCTCGACGCTTTCACGAGCCCGCATCCGTGGGCATGGGTTTAGCTCCCTGTAAGTGGCTCACGATCAACCTTCAGCGGATCGGTCGACTGCCGGTTCGGCACCCGCATTGTTCTCACCTTCGCTTTTTGCTGCCGCATCGCTGGCTGCGGGCATCCGAATCGAGCCCATTTTGTAAAGACGCACAATCAATCTGACGGGCAGACCACTGACATCCGTCATCCACTTCATGACCTGTTCCGGCGCATGCAGGCCTTGCATGGCCCGGTGCAGTTCCGGCAATGCCACCAACATGCCGGGGTGACAATTACGCAGGAACCGCTCAAGCCCGGCGCCACTGTCGATGAACGGTGCGAACAGCAGGCACGTCAGCTGAACTTCATTAAGATCGAAATTGGCCAGCAAGGCGCTTTCCGCCTGCATGCGCAGATGCTCGGGTTCCTGCAGATTGCCGAAGCTCGCCAGCAACTGTTCGCAAACAGGTTCGGGGACCTGCTTTTGCCGCATCGCAATCAGGCTGCTTTTCAGGTAATCAGCGACGCCGGCCTCATAGCTCCGCCCTTCGATGAATTGCGCCTGCAAACCTTGCAAATGTGCAGCTACCACCGGCTCTACATGCTCATCATCGCCGTGATAAAGCGTCAGGTCGTCAGCCTGAAAACCCAGAAAGTCACTCAGCAAAGGCCAGCGCTCTTCGAGCTTGCCGACAATCATGTCGTTGATACTGATAAAGCTGGTACGCCGGCAGGCTTCAAACTGACCTTCTGGTCGCCAGGTTACCCGCTCGTCTTCGGGGTAAAACTCGCGGTAATAATCGCCCCCCAACCCGTCGAGCAGCGGAAACAGCATTTCGAAGCCGACAGAAGCCGCCTGCGGCCCGGCAATCGCGGCTTTCTGCACAGCACGCCCCAGTCCGTCGAGGAAGTGATTTTGCCGACGTGAGGACTCACTGCCGATCATGGCATCGACGCCATTGTTCCAGCGGGCCACTTGCCCGTAGAACTCGGCAGTGGCCAGATAAGCGTCATCCCATAGTTCCAGCGGTTCATTCCAGGTGCGACGATGCCCGATCAGCAACAGGTTGATGCGGTTGGCCTCACGACCGGCCTCGCCAATGGGGACCTGATGGTCGAAAGGCAAAATCTCGCGGTGATTGACCATTACCAGTTCCACACGCGGGTCGTCATACAGAAACAATGCGCTGTAGCTGCGGTGCATGTTTTGCAGCGACGCCTGGCTGCTGCCGTTCCAGCGCAGCGTGGCCACCCGCAACTGAAAGGTCGCAGGTGAACGACCCGCGATGGTCAACTGCGCCGCCCGCAGCAATGCCAGCGTATAACAACTGTCGCGCGACCCTGACTGGTTCACCAGCACCTTGAAATGACCGATGTTCTCCATACCGCCGGCGGCCACTGCCAGTCGCTGGATCAGCAACTGCAGCGCCGTGCGTTCGGCGCGGGAGAAAAAACTCAGCAAACGTTGCAATACTTGCTGGTAGACATAGTTCATTGCCTGATCATGGATCGTGCTCATCGGTATTTACCCGGTATCGAAAGTTTCATGCCACGCCGACTGAAACATCAGTCAGGCGACAATTCATCAATAAGTAATAGACGTTCGAATGCTAACACTTACAAGTTTGTAGTTATTTGAAACACTTGAGCTGACAAAACCCCTCACGCTGCCGAGACAGAGCCTCAAGCCCCTGTAATTGTTGACATATTTTTTTCGGGACGCAGTCCTAGGAAACTTCCCACAAGGTCCCACGGCAAGTGAGTACAAGAAAAAGAGAAGCAGTTTCCGAATAGCCCTACAACAATTAAACAAAAGTTTGCTTGATCAATCGATTTATTCGTTTGATATCGCGCAGGACAAATTGAATGCACAGCCATGACTCATTCCTTGAGATGAAAGTAATCATTCAATTATCAGGGCTTACATTGTGATTAGAAGATACAGATCGAGAGCAAAAACCAGTTCAGTTGCTGAACGGTTCCCGGTGCAGCATCAGGAAGCTCTGTTTTTTCAGGAGGGAAGCTAAACGCAGAAGAGTCCGTGGGGCCACGGACTCTGATGACAGGGCTTACGCCGGTTCGACTTGCAGGGCGACTCGTTCGCGGCATGGGCATTCGTCCATGTAGCGATGCGCTTCGACGAACTCGTTGAACGGAAATACACGCGTCTTCAGTGGCAGCAACACGCGGTCAGCGGTCAACTGGTTGATGTCACGCAAGGCACGCTGCAAAGCGACGTGATCCTGAGTGATGCCCAGTTCAGGCTTGCCGGTGAAGTTGCCGATGCAGTGCACGAAGAACTGGATGTTCTTCTGGAACGCTGCGCACGCCGGGAACGGCGTCTGGTTGCCGCCCTGCAAGCCGTACAGTACCAGGCTGCCACGCGGCGCCAGCACATCACCAAGCAGCGACATCTGCGGGCCACCGAGACCGTCAAAGACCACGTCAACGCCACGGTTGTCGGTGATCTTGTTGATTCGCATCAACAGATCTTCCTCTTCGGTGACGATGACCTTTTCTGCGCCAAGGGACAGCAGGTACTCGCGTTCCTCGGCTTCCTTGGTCGCAGCAATCACCCGCACGCCCATGGCCTTGCCCAACTGGACAAACGAAGGACCGGCGCAATGACTGGCGTCAGTGACCAGCGCGAACTGCCCCGGTTTGACCCGTGCCAGATCGGCGTAGGCAAAGTAGGCGATCAGCAACGGCGTGTAGTGCACGCTCGCTTCGATCGGGCTGAGCACATCCGGATAACGGGTCAGCGCGGTACGCGGCAATACGATCGACTCGCCGTAGACCGGGTAGTCGTTCGCACTCTCGGCCGGAAAGCTGGCGACCTTGTCACCCACTGCCAGATCATCGACACCGCCGCCGACAGCGGTGATCACACCGGCCATCTCGTGACCAAGACCTGCAGGCAGTCGCGCCTGAGACGAGGCCAGATTCTGACGCCAAAGCGTGTCATACCAGCTGATGCCGATAGCCTCGACACGCACCTGCACTTCGCCAGGACCTGGCTGAGCGGCCGCATGCTCTTCGCATTTGAGCACCTCGGCCGGACCAAACTTGTGAAAACGGATCGTGCGGGACATCGCAAACCTCGTCAAAGTAACCTCTAATGCCATGAACTCTATCTGGGCTTTTGACCCAAGACTATCAGTGGCTATTAATAGTCGACATGCCTGTCATTGATTCCGCAGCAGGGGCGGCATTGGCAAAATCCATGAAAAAACTGCTGCCACCGTTTCAGTAAAGCTGAATTTTCCGGTGCAGAGTACCAGCCTTTCCCCGTAAGATTCATGCCGGCCATTGTTCTCATATGGCCGCTCTCGTCAAGCTTGATGACTCTGCCAGGACTCCAGATGAATCGTAATGACCTGCGTCGTGTCGACCTGAACCTGTTGATCGTATTCGAAACATTGATGCACGAACGCAGTGTGACCCGGGCGGCAGAAAAATTGTTCCTCGGTCAACCGGCGATCAGTGCGGCACTCTCGCGCCTGCGCAGCCTGTTCGATGACCCGCTATTCGTGCGTACCGGGCGCAGCATGGAACCGTCTGCCCGCGCGGTGGAAATCTTCGCCCTGCTCTCGCCGGCCCTCGATTCGATTTCGACCGCCGTCAGCCGTGCAGCCGAATTCGACCCGGCGACCAGCACGTCGGTATTTCGGATCGGTTTGTCCGACGATGTTGAATTCGCCTTGCTGCCAATGCTGCTCAAACGCCTGCGCGCCGAATCGCCGGGGATCGTGCTGGTGGTGCGCCGGGTCAATTACATCCTGATGCCGGGGCTACTGGCCTCCGGCGAAATCTCCATCGGTGTCAGCTACACCACCGACCTGCCGGCCAACGCCAAACGCAAGGTCCTGCGCCGCAGCGCGCCAAAATTACTGCGTGCCGATACCGTGCCGGGGCCGTTGAGCCTGGATGACTACTGCGCACGCCCGCATGCGCTGGTGTCGTTTGCCGGCGACCTCAGTGGGTTCATTGATGAAGAGCTGGAGAAGCTGGGGCGCAAGCGGCATGTGGTGCTGGCCGTGCCGCAGTTCAATGGCTTGAGCACGTTGCTCGCGGGCACTGACATCGTGGCGACCGTGCCGGATTACACGGCGGAGGCGCTGACGGCGGCTGGCGGTGTTCGTGCGGAAGATCCACCGCTGCCGACGCGCACGTTTGAACTGCACATGGCTTGGCGTGGATCGCAGGATAATGATCCGGGTGAGCGTTGGTTGCGGTCGCGGATTCAGATGTTTTTTGGGGATCCGGATAGTCTTTAACCCACCCCCAGGTCGATTCCGAGCTGATGCAGGTCTTCGCCTGAGATGAATCGCGGCGCCAATCGCGCGTATTGAAAATATCGGCGAGATTGAGGCCAAGGTGCCTATGGGAGCTGACGCTGCCAGCGATTCGGCCGAGACAGACGAAAAAGTTGTCCCTGCGGCGCCATCGCGGACAACGTCCGCTCCCACGACCCCAAGGTCGCTGCAATGATCAGAACAGGCACCCGCCAGCTCTGATGCGAGTCGAGAAGTGGGGCATCAATGACGCCCCGTGCCCCTCACCCCACCGGCTCGCAAACAATGCGCCCGATGCGCAGAAAGGTTTCATGGGCGTTGAGTTCGTGGACGCTCAACACGGCATGATCCTTCGCCGCCAGATACCGCCAGCGCCCCTCTTCTAGCATGAACTCTTTGAACGCTTCGCCGTCCTCGCTCAGATAGATGCGCTGGGCGTCATTGGCTTTGGTGAACAGGCTTAGGCGCTCCAGGTGGAAGACGCTATCGACGAGCAATTCCTGCGACTGGAGTTTCCAGTCGTAACCCTTGTCCGAAGTCAGATACTGATCCCAGCACACGCACATCAACTTGCCGCTCATGCGGGTGATCAGCGGATCGTCGAAGTGGTCCCTGTCGCTGCCCCAGGTACAGGTGCGGTCGCTCTTGCCCGGCAGCAGGTATTTGACGAAGGACGCCGCGTCATTCTTCTTCTTGGTCGAGACGTATAAGTAGCTGTAGCTGCAGAACAGCAGCAGGCACGGCGAACCGGGCAGCGAGCGCATGCTTTTCGCCTCGGCGCCCTCGGGCAGCCTTGGAGTACCCTCCCAGCGTTCCCAGGTGCCATCGAGACGATCGGCACTGTAGATCAACGGCTTGTCGTAGCTCGCCGTCCTGTTCGAGTCGAAAATGATGCCCTTCTCGACATACGAGTACTCGGTTCGCTCGGTGAACCGCCAGAGCCATTTGCCATTGAAGTGCACAATATCCTCAGTCGGCGAGTACCCGTAGGTATCGGGCAGGTCCGGCATCTGGCTGCGCTGCCAGGACACCCCGTCATGGGAGTAGAAGAAAGCCTCGCGATACCCCGCCACCAGGATCCACACCCCGTCGACGACAGACAGTTTCCTGACGTAGAGCTTCTCTTCCTGCGGATCCGGTCGCACGACCTGCCAGTGCAGCCCGTCCTCGCTGCGATAGAACACGCCATCGTCGTCGACCAGCAACCAGACCTTGCCGTTGGTCTTGATCTGGCGGACGTTTTCCGGATCACAAGGTGGATTGTCGAGGTTTTGCCATTCGATGCTGAAGCGGTGCGCGCTCCCCTCGATCTCGACCACGACGGCCGACTTCTCCAGCCGCTCCTGCTGCCGGGCCAGTTCGCGGGCGGCACGCTCCTGCGCCTCGATCTCCACCACCGACCTGTCGAACTCACCAGCCTTGAACAGGTCGATCTGCCGATCCGCCGCGGAACACGCTTCAGAGAAGGTGGTCAGGGTGTTGTCGACCTGCCTTTCGTAACGGCAGAACTGTTCATGCCAGTCGTCGTTCGAGGCCGAGTTGTCCAAGTCGAAGTCGCTGTAGCCCAGCTCGCTGTCGAAGTTGATCGGCGGCAGATTCATGCGCCGGATCATGCCGTTGGCCGAATTCAAGGCTGTGCCGTGTTCTGAAATCAGCTCGCTGGCCTTCTTGCGCACAGTGTTGAGACTCGACAGGGCCAGGCCGCGGCCTACTGAGCAGGCGGACGCGGAGACTGCCGAACTGACCTTGGCCAAGAAACCATCGTCGAACGATTCCATATAGAACGAGTGGTCCGCGGCCTTGCTGGTGACCGCAATCAGGTCGAAGCTCAGGGTCGTCGCAGCCCAACTGGCGGTGTGCAGTTTCTTGCCGATGTCCTCGTAGGTCTGCTCGAAGCTCAGGACGCGGTAACGAATGATGTTTTTCCAGCCACGGGTCTGTGCAGCCAGTTTCGCGGCGGCGTCGAGCAACGGCTTTTCCTCGGTCTCCCGGAGCAGCGTCTGCATGTGCGAGAAGTTGTCGCGGAACTGCGCCGGCTTGAGGGTCGCGAGAATCCGCGCCACGTACTGGTTCTCGATTTTCCGGCCGCACAGGGTCAGCAGGAAGAAGGCATCCAGCAGCCAGGTGTAGGTGCGGTCATCCTCGTTGAGCAGCGTCTGCATGGCCGGCAGGTAGTCCTGCAGTTTGCGCGGACTATCGGCGATCTGGCCGATCTGCCCGACGATGTCCGGGCAACCGGCCTTCTCCGCCAGGTGTTCAAGGAACTCCACGCCTGCTTTGTTCAGCGTTGCGGAACCCTCGATGGCCAAAGCGAACAGGCGCAGGTAGGTGCGCCGGGTTTCTTCGTCGGGTGTCGTGTCGAAGAAGCTGTGCACCTTGATCTCCGGCAACGCCGAGGTCAGCGACAGCGGCTCGCCCTCCTGATGCTCGTGCTCGTCGTCCTGCTCGACGACGTTGAGCCCGTTGACGTCCTTGTAGATGTCGATGGCCAGTGCGCTGCCGCCGATCACCTCGCCGATCAGGTCACGGATGCCGTAGGTGGTCGACAGCCCGGAGAACTCCTCGCCGAACAGCTTCGAGATGATGTTCTCGCGGTCCTCGTCGCTGCGGCAGATCTCTTCGTCATCAATGAGGCTGACGATGCGCTCGTACTGATCGGACAAGAAATACAGCGCATTGAAACCAATGCCGGAGATGTTCTTCTGGATGAAGTGCGAATCCACCATATGCTCGTCGAAGCCCAGCGCGATCATTTCGCGGAAGCGATCGATGCCGGCAAGCTCGATGCCCTCGATCAACTCCATGATGAAGTCCAGCAGGCGGACATCTTCGTCGCAGTCGATCCCCAGCTTGTCGAGGGTAACGACCAGGTGGTTGACGTCCCGCGAGGTCAACACCACGTCGCGGTGGCTGCGTATGAAGTCATAGGTGAGGTGCAGCACCAGCAGGTTGCGCGGGATCGACTTGAAGCGACGCTTGTTGGCTTCGATGTGCAGCGACCAGTTGGTAAAACTGGCGTGGTTCTCTACCTGCACCAGGCGACTGTTGATCTTGTCGACCGCCAGCGAGAGGAATTCGCGGGTCTCGATGATGTATTCGTTCATCGTCCCCAGGTTGTTGCGGATCACCGCGATGCTCTGGGCGTTGATCAGGTTTTGCTGCTGCAATTGCTTGAGGTAGTGCCAGGCGAATTTCTGCATCTGCAGCATGTCGACCTGGTTGTGCAACTGATCCTGGCCGGTCTTGCCGCTGACCTTGTTGCCCAAACGCTTGAAGAAACCCGCGCCGGTCTGCCTGGCCAAGCGTTCCTGGCTGGACGCCAAGACCCGCGAGGCATCGAGCGCCAACTGCTGGGTCAGAGCGGCATTGCCCTTGTGCTGGTTCACCAGAGCTTCGATCGCTCGAGCGTCTGCGTCTTCGAGAGGCTGTTCGAAGATCTCTTGCGTTACCTCAACAGTTGTGTCGGTCATTTCATTGGCCTTAAAGGTTTTCGATCTGGTGTTTCAGTCGTTTGCTTTGTCCTGCCAGGGTCCGGACCTGCCCGGCGAAATGGCGCTCGGACAGGTACAGGCCCTTGTGAAAATCGGCGTAGAACTGCTGGGAAACCTGCAGAAACTCCAGCGCTTGATGCATGCCAATGGCGCTGCCCACCACCTGCTCGGTACTGGCGAGGGTGAGCTGGAACTCTTTCTCGATATGGTTATCCAGGGCGATGTTCATCGCCAGCGTGGTGATCAAGCCACCGATCAGACTGCCCACCAGCGCCCCGGGCGGGCCGCCGATGGCCCCCACAGTGGCGCCGACCGACGCGCCGACCACGCCCGCGCCGGTCTGGAACAGGTTCTTGCCGGTGCGGGTT
This sequence comes from Pseudomonas viridiflava, assembly GCF_900580865.1. Classification (GTDB taxonomy): domain Bacteria; phylum Pseudomonadota; class Gammaproteobacteria; order Pseudomonadales; family Pseudomonadaceae; genus Aquipseudomonas. The sequence continues at coordinate 47,181 of NZ_UTBZ01000216.1, read as the reverse complement.
TCCATTTCCTGCGCGCTCATCTTGCCGGCCGAGAACAGCACCAGGCACTGCACCAGGTCGACCGCGCACACTGCCGCACCGGCGACGCCGCCGTTGGCCAGACTGCGCTTGAACAGAGTGCCCGTGAACAGGCCGGGCATGGAACGCGCGGCGATACTCACGCTGGCATTGGCCACGCCGGCCTTCAGGGCGCTGTCGCCAGCGGCGATCACGGTGTTCTCGAGGATGCGCAGGGTGGCTTGCTCCGCCGTGATCTGGCCGTCCTTGAACTGCTTGATGTACTGGAAGGTGTTAATGCTGCCGGCGATCACCGTGGTGATGACTGCCGCCGAGCCAGCGGCGCGCAGGCTTTGCTGCACCGTTGCCTTGTTCAGGTAGCCAGTCTGCAAGTTGTCGTGCAGCTCCTGGCCGGTCTTGCTCGCGGTGCCCAGGTGCTCGGCCTCACGCTTGCTCAAGGAAGTGGACTGCACGCCATCGACGTCCAGTTGCCCGCTGGTGTTGTCCCGGACCTTTTCCGCAGCCCGGGACACTTCCGGCCGGGTCTGCTGATTCCTCAAGACGTCGCGCTCGGCCGAGAGGCGCACGCCTTCGATCTGGTCCGAGGGACCGAGGAACAGGTCGCTGTCCTTGTAGGCGTGCACGCCGTCCTTTGTGGAGCGAAACGCCTTCTGCGTCGCCTCGGCATTCTTGAAGTACTTGAGCTGCGCGCCCAGCAACTGGTCGTCACCGCGCATGACCACGATGTCGTGGGTCATGTCGTTGCGGCCCAGCGGCGTATTGGCGAAGTTGTCGGTGAAGGCGCGCACGTCCTTATCCTTCAGGATCGCGTCGAGATTGAATGACTCGGCGTGCCAAGTCTCCGCCGCGAAGCCGCCCTTGATCGCGGCGTTTTGCGCGGTGGACGAGACCTTGGCGAGGATGCCGTTGGCTTGGCCGATTTCCGCAAGCATGCGCCCGGCCTTGTCCGCAGCTTGCACGGTCCAGATCGGACACAGGCTGACGGACTGTTCAAGCGCGCGTTGGCGTTCTTTATCCATGGGTATTCCTCAGGCTGGTTTCCTGGATAGCGGTGTCCGCTGAAAGGGGTTGCCGGCCGTCTAGGCCAGGTATTCGGTAAAGCGCGTGCATGCTGTGCAGGCGCTGGGCGATCTCATCGACCCAGACCTGTGGCGCGTGGACACGAATGTTGTCGTTCAGGCCAAAGATCCACCACAGAGTGTCGCGATCCTGGGGTACCCAGGCGTGCAGGCGCTTCCACGCTTGTCCGGGGATGACCTCAAGGGACTGTCGCGCACTGAGCGGGGTTTCTTCGAGCAGCACGGCGATCTGCGCGCTGACGTCGGCGACCAGTTCCACCTGCGTCTCGGCCTGGCGGTGGCTGAAGATCCCGGTGGCGATGTAATCGTCGACATCGAACTGGCCATGCGACGGCGACCGGGCGTCGACCACCGCGACCTGCTGCATGCGGTGCAAGGCGAACTGGCGCACGTCGTCATAGCCGTCTACCGAGGCCAGCAGATAACTGATGGAGTGCCGCGAAACCAGGCCCGCCGGGTGCAAGCGAAACTGCTTGAGTTCGCATTTGCTGCGGCTGCGGTAGGCTACGTCGAGCGGTCGCCGCTCAAGCAAGGCCTGGGACACCTGGGCCCAGGTGCTCGGGGCTATCGCGGCCGGGATCAGGGTCTTGCCGTTAGGCACCGCACGCACCCGCCGCGACCAGTCGGCCAGGCCATTGTGGCCAAGGTCACCGAGGAAGTTGCGGGCCCGGCGGAACTGTGGGCCGAGTTGATCGAGCACGGTCTGCGGTAGCAAGGTGTTCAGGTAGCTTTCCGACAGGTACAGGGCCAGCGCCGTCGAGGCGTCCATGTCCTGCAGCTGCAACGGCGCGTCCTTGGTGAAGCTCCAGCGGAACGGCACCTCGTTATCGTTGCACTGCAGCGAGAACGGGATGGACAGCCGGTTGAGATCACGCTGAATCGAGCGCAACGTCACCGAAAAGCCCTTGTCGCGCAGCTTTTCCAACAAGGTCGTGGTGGCGATACGCTGCGGTTCGGTAGGGATAAGGCGCAACAAGGCAAACAGCCTGAGCAGTGTGTCTTTAGCCTGGGACATCAGGACTTCCTTGTACTATTCGCGCCCGCTACAGCGGCCGGGCATTGCAGTGAATCCAATTCAACAGAGTGGCATTCTGCCATAACTGCGTGATGGTTCCACCCCGAAATTATCTTCAAATCCATGACTGCAGCCACGTCAGGAGTCTGCTCGCTGGCGTTGCTCGTGTTTGAGGTCGGTGTATTCGGTGTAGAACTCGTAGCCCTTTTTGAGCACTACGCACAGTCCAATGAAAGCGAAGAGGTTTTTCATGATGAGGGTCTCGGTGACGTTTGACCCTATCTTCCAGCGCCGGGCGACAAACCGTGTCGCCGGGTTGACCAAATTCTTTTACCATCCCTGGGCCTGGATACCACCGGCAAAAGCTCATTCGATGTACGCAAGCGTGAAGTCGTGGGCAGTCGTGTAACAACTGCCCATCAAGACACCGTAACCTCACTCGAAACAGAGCAGATTCGTGAAGCGGATCCGTTACCGTTTGACCTCAGTGCATTGCAGGAACTCTATTGCCGTCAGTATGAGTTGATATGCAGCGAACGCTGAATATCTCGCAGTCGCTACACGAGACCCGCAAGAGGTCTTTGCCCTCGACAGAGTGCTCCGAACACTTTACTGAGTTATTTACTGGCCGCTGCCTGCTTTGGATCTTTCAAAGTCTCTTCGCCCAATGCCAGCATCATGCTAAGCAAGGTGAGACTGACAACCATGACAAGCGTACGAATTACATTCGCAGTGCTCAACGAGTCGGGTTCGACCCAGTGCCAAACCGTTAAAAATCCCAGTATCGCGCCTAGACCCGTTCTGCCTGCAGTCAAAAAACTTCCACCAATGTCACCTAAAAAAAGATGCACAGCGTCGAGCCAACACTGATACCGAGCGGACATGAACCTCCACTTGTATTTAAAAATTGCGGCCATCGCGAATGCTAAACACAGACACGCGTAGTAGCCCATCAAAAAAGGCGCGGTGAGTAAAAGGTCCAGCATTGCCTTGAACTGTGTTGACGACTCTGAATTTAACAGAACTGGCACTCCTCCCAATGCAAAGGCGAGTGCCAGCTCCCGGGATATCCTCGCAACAATGTGTAATTTGGGACGTATTTTTTTAACCTTGAACATATCAATCCTCATCGTGCGTACTCTCTTATCTATCACTCACTCTCCCTCTCAAAAGCTCACCTCCCTGCGCAGGAAGTCTCGTGAAAAGCCGTCATTGCTGGGTCGGCTGTCGCCACAATACGCGCGAGCCACACCGTATTCCTCTCTGATATCAGCGTTTGAGATGCGCAATACTGTTGAACGCAACACTGGCTTGCGGCATTCTTTGCAACGAAATTTCCAGGGACGGTAAGATTTTATGCGTACTTCGCGCATGCAAGCGCTTGTGCATCTCTCCTCTTCAAGCATCGTCGATGTGATTGAAGGCGAGCACGCGCGTGCGTCCGGATGCCCACGTGGTCAAAGTCTCGCTGAACTGACACCCCACCTTCGCACTTCCCCGTCACCATGACTGCTTGAGGCCGATATTCTCAGGCCAGCTCAAGCGCTGCTTACCAGCCGTCGCTGCACGAAAACCATTCAACGAATAGCCTGTGACCTCTTGAAACGGAACTTCCAATGAGCGGAAAACCTGCTGCACGCCTTTCGGACCCCACTAGCTGCCCTCTTCCGGGGCATGGCACGAATCCAATTGCCAGTGGCTCGCCCAACGTGAACTTCGACGGACTTGCTGCCGCCCGGATGACCGACAAGTCCGCTTGCGGCAGTCCAATCACGGGGGGCGTCAGCTCAACCGTTTTCATCAATGGCTTGAACGCTGCGACGATAGACAGCACGGGCGGGCACGGCAATGTCGTGGTGGGTGGCTCCGGAACAGTGATTATCGGCGACACATTCGTCTCGGCACCTTTCAGTGGTCTGCTGCCGATGCCGGTGCACTTCAGCGACAAGATCAAACTGATCAACGAAAGCACCGGTGAACCCATGCCTAACCATGGTTACGCCATTCAACGCGCTAACGGCAGCTTCGAGTACGGAACCAGTGATTCGCTGGGGTTCACCCACGTTGTGAGTTCACACGTGGCAGAAACCTTCAAACTCTTTCTGGAAGATTGACAGCATGCCGGCAGAGCAAATCCAGCTTCCCAATGGCAATACCGCGAGTCTGGCAGTCACGCCGACGTTAACGCTCGTGAAGGATCAGTCGGTAAAGACGGCTCCTGTTGCAGTAAAGAAAGCGATCGTTTTTTTCATCGGTGGGGCTGCCGACCAGGAGAAATACTATTTCCAAGGCGCGTTCCACAATATCGATGCCGCACAACAACTGCTCGACGGCAAAATTGCCGGTAACGATAAGCTGAAGGCGAAATACTCGGGATTCCCCAAAAGCTACAAGGATGCAAGGGGGGCCGGCGATATCCAGACTCACTTCATCGACAACATACCCAGCAAGTCCTGCCCGGTTTATATCGTCGGCCACAGTCTCGGCGGATGGAACGGGGCACATCTGTCACAGATCCTCTCCGAAGCCGGTTACACCATCAAATTTCTGGTGACACTGGATCCAGTCGGTGAAGGGTTCTTGGTATGGCTGGGTTCCGACATTTATTTCTCTGAACCAACGCCTGTCGCTGAAACCTGGATCAACATCCGGGCCAACGCCAGTACACCTGACCAATCCGACGGTGTCGCGGACTTCGGCGAGCGCTGGATTATCGAGGCAGGTCCGACCATCAATAAAACCATTGATAAGCACCATGCTTCTGCTGACTGGATGTTTTTCGAACCTGTGCAAGGAACGAAATCCGCTTGCGATCTGATTTTTGATTCAATCAACGATATCTTCGGCCAATGAACAGATTCCGCGCAGTTATTTACCTGGTAGTTCTTCTCTGCACCGGCTGTGTAAAGACAGCGGGCATTCCACCGGCAGACCTCTCGTTTTCGTCGTTGGCACTGAGCCCCAACAACCTGTTCACCGCGCACTTCAGTTCCACGGTGGACTTGCAGAGAGCTTTCAATGATTACGAAAAATCCAATCAGCTCACACCGACACTGATCTGCTCTCTGAATCGTGATATGGAGTTTTCGTCTGAGCATTCAATCGCGATTAAAGCCGAAGGCCGAGTGAACGCGAGCAGTCAGGCCAGACCCAACTACAAATTCTCTTCCGATCTGATCTTTTACTACACCAATCCGGACGGGACGCAACGCGACCTGAATGACTACGACGCCATCAAACCGTTGCTGGCGTCGCAAGCTTCAATCCCCTGCAAAGTGCGCATAACTGCCTATGGGTATGAGGCCTATTACACGAATACGATGTCCATTCCGTCCAAGGTCATGATCGAGCAGCTTTTCAGGTAACCACCACCTCGTAGACGGTAACCGGGTATGGCTTATTGAACCGGTTATTGCCACCCCTCAAACACCTTGACCAACTCGTCAACGACATACCTGACCTTGGGCCGCAGATGTGACACCTTCGGCCAGACAGCATGAACGTCGACGGGCTCGGGTTCGTAATCCCCCAATACCCCAACCAGTCGTCCCGCATCGATATCCTCTTTGAACAGGCAGTGCGGCATCTGACACAAACCTGCACCGGCCGTGGCGGCGAGTATCATCACTTCGTCGTCGCCAATCTGGTGCGTCACCGGCGGCGCGAAGCGTACGGTTTCCGCGCCCTGACGCACACGCCATGACAGCGCTTGGCCACGCCGATGGCCGACGATGCAATGGTGCTGATCAAGGTCCTCCAGACGCTGCCGAGATCACCGAGAGCATTGTCACAAACACCGGAACTGCCGCCGAGTATGTCTACGTCATCTTCGAAGATGTAGCGCCTTCCGACCGGGCGGGTGCTGGAAAATTGTTTGGTGCGGCAGCTGAAAAGATCTGAGCGCAATTCTGAACGGGTATCGGCACGCTTTGAGGTACCCCCTCACTCAGTTGGAAGAAAGTCATGCATCCCTACATTTCCTGCCTCTTCAAGTTGGCCGTCAAACCCGAACACTTCAATGAATTCAAAACGCTGATTTCCAGGGTCGTCGCAGCCACGCAGGAAGAACCGGGCACGCTGGTTTACGAATACAGCGTCAATGCGGACAACCGCACCGTGCACATCCTCGAGCGCTATAACGCCAACGCCGTAGTCAGCCATGTCGATACGACATTTGCGCCGTTCGGCAAGCGCTTCCTGGAGCTTTGCAACATCACCGAACTGACCGTCTACGGCACGCCCGACACCGAAACCCGCAAACGTCTCGATCCTTTTGGTGCGGTGTACATGACACCGTTCGACGGTTTCAGCCGCTAACCCTCAACTCACTGCCATAGAGCCACCGACCCAAAGGCGATATCTCTGGCAGTAACAACTTGCGGCTTTTAATACAAAACGGCACAACCCAGAGTTTCAAGTCTTGCGAACTCGTGAAGTCGAATACAGGCAAAGGTTGGGTAAATGACTCAGTCCACGGGTAGATCAACACCACGCTCCCCGTGCTCTTCAAATAGAGGTGAGCGTAGGCGTGTAATTGGTAGAAATCGCTTTGGCTGAGTTGGTATTTCTCCACACTGTTACCCTTGGCACTATCCAGAAGCTTCCATTTCGTATCGAGCACCATGCAAGTTTGCGCGCCCTGCTCTATCAGCAAATCCGGTTTGAGACGGAACCAGCCTTGCTGCTTATGGCTCACTAAATGGTGTTTGCTGGTCTGGGTCCGCAGGTTGAAACCCTGTCGGACCTGAGCTCCAAGGTGCTTCGCCACATAAGCCTCGAACACCGCCTCCATAGGAAACAACATAGAAGGTGCGTTGTGCTTTCCTGCACCTGTCACCGGGCTGTCGCCCTGCAGGATTAACCGTGCCCAGGCAAGCGCAGGTTCGTAATAGGCCATGCCCCGATCCAGCCGGATGCGCTTGAGATCCTGGACAATGTCGGTGCACATCGGCACTTCGGCAAACACGAAACTCAACTCGCGCGCCAAGCGCTGGTTAGCCGGTGCTTTGCACATGCCAAGCGCTTTTCGCAGAGCAGTATGAATAAGCCTGTTTTCCGCCCTGTCTTGAATAAACTCGTCGTATTCGGTGAAAAACCGGTCACGACGCACCACGTTCTGCGAGAGATGAGGCGCTATCAACAATTTGCCACGCAGGCTCGACAGATTTGCTTGCCGAGTGCTGTAGTCACTTCGAACTCCTCGCTTTACCACATCCCTTACTGACGCTAGAAACTGCTGGAGAAATACCTCGAACAACGGCATCTGTTGCTTTTGAAGATCAGCATTAGCTGTTTTGATATGACGAAAGCCGCGCAGACACTTGAGCATCTCTATCAACTTTGTGCGTGCGTCTTCCACTGTTGTATTGCGACCGATCTTGGGCAGGATCTCTATCTGATAACCGCAAGGAGCGCAGAGCACGCCGACATAGTTGCTGAACTGGATGGCGCGCCGCCCCCGGCGACTTGTCAATTTCATCCAGACTGGCGCGAGTACGTCAGGGGTCAGGCATTGTTCTTCAAGCCAGGCAAATACCTTCGCAGGGACAGTGTTGCCATTCGCACCGTCAGTCCTGGGTATCAGCGTGTCGAACTCGAAAATCTGTATGGACGTCATTAAGCAAGCGTCGCGTAGATTTCTATAAAAGCTTGCGGGTGATGCAGTGCATCCGCATTCAAACGGTACTGAGGGCGCAGCGCGTATTCATCCAGACCGTGATTGGCGCCAAACAGATCCTTGGGGAGACTGTCGGTTTTCAACTCCTGGACAAACTCAAACATGTCCACCGATTTCTGGTTATCACCCAATACCAGTCGAATTTTTTGCCAATCCTCGAAAAAATACTCTTCCAGCAACGGAATAATGCGCGTCTTGAAAATGCCGGCGAGAGACTTGAAACGCTCCTCGATCGCGATATTTTTCAACGACGTGAAATACGCGTGCCCAATGGCATGTTCACGGTCATACAACGCCTCGATACGCTTGTTGAGTACAGTCAGCAGATCATCGAGACGGATGGTATGGCCTCTTTCGGAAACCTCGATTCCGGTCAACACGGCCGGTTCTGGCATCAACTCAATGAATTCGAATCGGCGACGCAACGCCGTATCAACCAATGCCAGTGAGCGGTCAGCAGTGTTCATTGTGCCGATCAAGTCAACATTTGAAGGAACGCTGAATGGCTTGCCTGAGTAAGGCAGTGTCAGGGTTACCTCATATTCGCCACCCTTGCGCTTGTCGACTTCAATCAGCGTGATCAACTCGCCAAAAATCTTGCTGATGTTGCCGCGGTTGATTTCGTCGATCACCATTGCGTACTGCTGATCCGGATTTTTCTGCGCCTCTTCGCACAGACGCAGGAATGCGCCTTTTTTGATCTCGTAGTGAACGTCTTTTGGAGGCTCCGCTTGGGCCTTCTCATCAAGTGTCTGACCTTCACGATCGACAAGCACCGGGCGCAGGCCCTCAACAAACTCTTCGTAGCCGTAGGATTGGTGAAAGGTTACAAACTCGTAGTGCTTAGTGCCTTCGGAGGACGTGTATTTATCGCGGAGTAAACTCTGCAACATACGCGTTTTTCCAGTACCAGGAGGGCCGAAATAGATTTGATTACATGGGACGATAGCTATTTCTGGAAACTCCACGCTGTCGGCCTGCTCATCTTCCTTGCCTGCTGCTTCTTCGACGTCGTAGTCGACCGGCCAGTAGCCGGTTCGAATGGAGTGTTGCCCACGCTTTGGCCCGACGTTGCTTTTACGGGCATTCGCCGCTTCGACCGACGCGACTAGTTCTTCACTCAGGTCCTGGTTTTTAGTGATCGGACTCAAGCCGCCGAATGATACCCACCTGACCGAGACGCGGTCTTTTCGCACAAACAACACACCCGTGGATGACCCCCTCTCCGCGCTTTTTTCCTTCCCGCCGAATACCAATTGAGTGTTAGTGGTTTTTGTAGACCACCAATCAAAACCCAGTTCGTGAATCGCAATGGCCAACCGTACAAACAAATCCGTAGCCTTGTAATGCCACTCAGGCTGCCGCTCTCTGAAGTCCTTACAAACTTGAAAACGTTCTAAAAGTGCCGCCACTTCAGGTCGGGTGTTCAAGCCAAGATGGTCTACCATATCGTCGTATCCAATTCCAAAATTAGTGATAGCCGCCGCACTCCAATCGACAATCTTTTCAAAGCCGAGGGCCAGGCCTTCTTCAGCCGGCAAGATTGCAACAATGGACGAAGACTGAAATGAACCGCGCAACTTGCTATACCGGTCACGCAAGTCGGGGTCTGCAACTTTTGCATCGACCAGATCAAGTTTGACGACAAAGCCGTGAGTGGCATCAATGCCTACGGTATAGGCCAGGCCCTGGGGAGCGTCTGAACGAGGATAGATACGCGCCCAGTTGTAGCCTAAAAACTTCTTGTGCCACTGGCTGATGGGTCTGCGAATGACTTTAGGAGCACTGCTGTCAGGGAACATGCGTCTTTGCACGGTATCTGCCCAATGCTTGGTGACGTCATAGGCCTCGCGCAATTGACTGTAGGCTTGTCGGTGGGATGCGTCGGTTTTGTCAAAGACCCTCTCCTGCCAAGTGTTCAAGCACTTGAATTGGGCGCGGGTAAAAAAGATGGGGGGCACTGATTTCATTCCGTCCTTTGAAAGTGATTGCATGGTGCCACCACTAATGACGCACAGCTAGAGCTCCATAAAATAGTTTTTCATTCGTGCGCCTCTTTTGCATTTTTGTGCGACACATCGCCTTTCAGGACTCCCGCAAGGCTCTAGCACGGTGTTAGTTTGTAAGTGTATGTGTCTCAGTGTTGAGACACGCCTTACTCACTGCCCTGCAAAGGAATGCCCTTCGTAATGAATGTCCCTTTCAAAAAACTGGCTGCCACCACGTTGATGCTGGCCGGTCTTGCCGTGTTCACCGCGCCCGCGCAAGCCAATATCACCCCGCAGCAGTGCGCAGAAATCCTCAAGAGCTACAGCGCCGATAAAGCCACGGACTTCCGTCAGTTCCTTGGCAATCTGGGCAAGAGCGATCTGGTGAAAACCGCCGACATCGGCCCGGCCATTGCTGCTTACCTCGACAACAAGACTTTGAATGCCGATCAGCAGAATGAAATCTATCGTCTGCTGGGTCTCTACACGCGAGCGAAATACAGCGCCGCCGCCACCGAAACCCTGCGCGAACTGGTCGAGATCCCGACCTATCGCAAGGACGGCGTCGAACAGCACGACAACCCGGAATTCACCAAGATCGCGGCGAAGATTCAGAGCCTTGCCGAGTCATTCAATCTAAAATTCCGCAACATCGACAACCGCGTCTACGAGATTTCCCTCGACGGTAGCGGCGATGAAGTGGTCGGCATTCATGCGCACGCCGACGTGGTACCAGTGACGCCGGAAAACTGGGTGCTCAAGGATGGCACCCGCCTCGACCCGTTCAAGATCACCCTGATTGGCGATCGCATGTATGGTCGCGGCACCGAGGATGACAAGAACGGCATCGTGGTCACGCTCTATGCCATGAAAGTCATCAAGGAAGAAAAGCTGCCACTGGTGCGCAACTTCAAGCTGCTGGTCGACACCACCGAAGAAACTACCGGTGACGCGATTCCCTACTATTTCGAACGCAATCCGACGCCGAACTACAACCTCGCCCTGGATGGTGGCTACCCGGTGGTGATTGCCGAGAAAGGCTACGGCACCGTCATGGCCAACTTTGCCAAGCGCAAAGGTGAAGGCAAAGGTGCGGAAATCATCTCGATGACCGGCGGCCTGGCGACCAACCAGATTCCGTCGGCGTCGGTCGCCACGATCGTCACCGACAAACCTGCGGAACTGGCTGCCAGCCTGCAGAAGGCCGGCGATGAATACGCCAAACGCAATGGCGGCGATTTCCAGGTGAGCGCCAAGGTCGACGGCAAAGACGTCAAACTGACCGTGACCGGTGTTTCCGCGCACTCCTCCGAGCCAGAGTCCGGGGTCAACCCGGTCGCGCGGATGCTGGTGTTTATCAATAGCCTTGATGGCAAAGTCGTGTTCAAGCACAACCACATCACCGATGCCGCGCGTTACGCCGCCGACAACTGGGGTCTGGATTACCTGGGCAACAAACTCGGTGTCGGTTTCTCGGATTCTTTCATGGGTCCGCTGACGACTTCGCTGACCTATGTCGGCACGGATGACAAGGCCTTCAAACTCGCGGTCAACCTGCGCGTGCCGAAGGGCAAGTCGCCGGAGAAGCTCAAGGCTGAAATCGCTGAGAAACTGGCTGCCTGGAGCAAGCAAAGCCACGTAGCCGTAACCTTCGATTATTCAATTGCCGAGCCGATGTACCGCAATCCTGAGGGCGAGTGGGTCAAGGCGCTACTGGCGGTATCGACGGAGAACCTCGGGATGAAACATGAGTTCGGCACCTCGGCTGGCGCCACCTCTGTGCATGAATTGCCCAACGGCGTGCAATTCGGTCTGGCCATGCCGAACGTGAAGTACACCGGTCACACCGATGGCGAGTTCAAGACTGTGGAGCAATTCCAGCTGGATCTGCAGATCGTGACCGAAATGATTGGCCGCATCGGCCAGTTGCCGAAACTCTGACCTTGCTGCCGAACCCGCCACCATGGCGGGTTCGGCATTTTTAATCCCCGCATAATCCCCGCCGCGCAGCCTCGCCCCTGACTTTTGCACACTGGGCAACACAGAATTGCCCTGAAAGAGATTGATAGCTACCTAACGAAAGGTGCATGCTAGAGGGCTCGTTCGGCTCTTATATCATTCCGAATGATAGTTACCTTTGCTTCATTCGATTCGTGCCATCACACCTCGCCGAGCATCATCCGCCCATCTTCAATACATTGGCGGATGCATCCATGGAACAGTCACTCAAACATTTGCGCTTCCCGTTGGCCTTGTTGGCCGTACTGGTGATGAGCGCCTGCGGCAAGACTCCGGAGACTGCCGCCACCGCGCCTGCTGCCAAAGTCAGCGTGGCCAAGGTGCTGGAACAACCGGTCAACGAGTGGGACGAATTCACCGGGCGCCTCGAAGCGCCGGAAACCGTTGAAATCCGTCCACGGGTCTCCGGCCAGATTGATGACGTCGCTTTCACTGAGGGCGCACTGGTCAAGAAAGGCGACCTGCTGTTCCAGATCGACCCGCGTCCATTCCAGGCTGAGGTGCGCCGCCTCGAAGCACTGGTCGCCCAGTCCCGCGCCAACGCCACCCGCAGTGAAAACGAAGCCGGTCGTGGTGAACGTCTGCGTGCCAGCAACGCCATTTCCGCCGAACTGGCCGACTCGCGCACCAGCGCTGCACAAGAAGCCCGCGCCGCCGTCGGCGCCCTGCAAGCGCAACTGGACCTGGCCAAACTGAACCTCAGCTTCACCCGCGTGACCGCGCCGATCAGTGGCCGCGTCAGCCGTGCCGAGATCACCGCCGGCAACCTGGTGACCGCCGACACCACTCCACTGACCAGCGTGGTGTCCACCGACCGCGTCTACGCCTACTTCGACGCCGACGAGCGTGTGTTTCTCAAATACACCCAACTGGCCCGCAACGGTCAGCGCGGCGCCACCACCCCGGTGTACATGGGACTGTCCAATGAAGACGGCAACCCGCACCTCGGCCAGATGAACTTCGTCGACAACCAGGTCAACCCGAAAACCGGCACCATCCGTGGTCGTGCGGTGTTCGACAACAGCGACGGCACCTACACCCCGGGCCTGTACGCACGCCTGAAACTGGTCGGCAGCGGCACCTACAACGCCATGTTGATCAACGACGAAGCCGTCGGTACCGATCTCGGCAAGAAGTTCGTGCTGGTGATGGATGCGGACAACAAAACCGCATACCGCGCCGTCGAACTGGGTCCGAAAATCGAAGGCCTGCGCATCGTCCGTACCGGCCTGAACAAGGACGACACGATCATCGTCAAGGGCCTGCAACGGGTTCGTCCTGGCTCACCGGTCACCCCTGAAGTGGTGCCGATGGCCAGCGAACAGACCATCGCGGCACTCGCTCAACAACGTCAAGCGCTGGAAGCCAGCAACCTGCCTAAAGTCGCCCCAGCCAAAGGCGCGTCCGGTTCGGTTGTGAAGCTGGCTGCTACGACCCCACGCGGTTAAGGGACGACAACTCCGATGAATTTTTCCCAATTCTTCATTTCACGGCCGATCTTCGCAGCGGTGCTGTCGCTGCTGATCCTGATCGCCGGCGCGATCTCGCTGTTCCAGTTACCGATCAGCGAATACCCGGAAGTCGTGCCACCCACCGTGGTGGTGCGTGCCAACTTCCCGGGCGCCAACCCTAAAGTCATCGGTGAAACCGTGGCCGCTCCGCTGGAGCAAGCCATCACCGGCGTCGAGAACATGCTGTACATGTCCTCGCAGTCGACCGCCGACGGCAAAATCACCCTGACCATCACCTTCGCCCTGGGCACTGACCTGGACAATGCGCAGGTGCAGGTGCAAAACCGGGTGACCCGAACCGAGCCGAAGCTTCCCGAGGAAGTGACGCGCATCGGTATCACCGTCGACAAGGCATCGCCCGACCTGACCATGGTTGTGCACTTGACCTCCCCGGACAAGCGCTACGACATGCTCTACCTGTCCAACTACGCGATCCTCAACATCAAGGATGAGCTCGCTCGTCTCAACGGTGTCGGTGATGTGCAGTTGTTCGGTATGGGCGACTACTCGCTGCGTGTCTGGCTCGACCCGAACAAGACCGCTTCGCGCAATCTGACCGCGACCGATGTGGTCACCGCAATTCGTGAGCAGAACCGTCAGGTGGCTGCCGGCCAATTGGGTGCGCCGCCTGCCCCGAATGCGCAAAGCTTCCAACTGTCAGTCAACACCCAGGGGCGTCTGGTCAGCGAGGAAGAATTCGAGAACATCGTCATTCGCGCAGGCGACAACGGTGAAATCACGCGCCTCAAAGACATCGCTCGCGTTGAACTCGGTTCCAGTCAATACGCGCTGCGTTCGTTGCTGGACAACCAACCGGCGGTAGCCATCCCGATCTTTCAGCGTCCAGGCTCCAATGCCATCGACATCTCGAACGATGTTCGCGGAAAAATGGACGAGCTGAAGAAAAACTTCCCGCAAGGCATGGACTACAGCATCGTCTATGACCCGACGATTTTCGTGCGCGGCTCGATCGAAGCGGTGGTTCACACCCTCTTCGAAGCACTGATCCTCGTGGTGCTGGTAGTGATCCTGTTCCTGCAAACCTGGCGCGCCTCGATCATTCCGTTGGTGGCGGTGCCGGTATCGTTGATCGGTACGTTTGCGGTGATGCACCTGTTTGGCTTCTCACTCAATGCGCTGTCGCTGTTCGGCCTGGTACTGGCCATCGGTATCGTGGTCGACGACGCCATCGTGGTGGTGGAGAACGTCGAACGGAACATTGAACTCGGACTGACACCGGTCGAAGCGACCAAACGGGCTATGCGCGAAGTAACCGGCCCGATCGTTGCCACGGCTTTGGTGCTCTGCGCGGTGTTCATTCCGGCGGCGTTCATCTCCGGCCTCACCGGGCAGTTCTACAAACAGTTCGCACTGACCATTGCCATCTCGACCGTGATCTCGGCGTTCAACTCGCTGACCCTGTCGCCAGCATTGGCCGCTGTGTTGCTGAAAAGCCACGACGCACCGAAAGACCGCTTTTCCAAGGTGCTCGACAAGATCTTCGGTGGCTGGCTGTTCCGCCCGTTCAACCGTTTCTTCGATCGGGCCAGCCATGGTTACGTCGGCACCGTGCGCCGGGTTATCCGCAGCAGCGGCATCGCCCTGCTGTTGTACGCAGGTTTGATGGTACTGACCTTCTTCGGTTTCTCCAGCACGCCGACCGGTTTCGTACCCGGCCAGGACAAACAATACCTGGTGGCTTTCGCACAACTGCCGGACGCTTCGAGCCTGGATCGCACCGAAGAAGTCATCAAGCGCATGTCGGACATGGCGCTGAAACAACCAGGCGTGGAAAGCGCCGTAGCGTTCCCGGGTCTGTCGATCAACGGCTTCACCAACAGCCCGAACGCCGGCATCGTCTTCGTGACGCTGAAACCGTTCGACGAACGTAAAGACCCAAGCATGTCCGCCGGTGCGATTGCCGGTGCCTTGAACGGCCAGTTCGCCAACATTCAAGAGGCGTACATGGCGATCTTCCCGCCACCGCCGGTACAAGGTCTGGGCACCATTGGTGGTTTCCGTCTGCAAATCGAAGACCGGGGCAACCTGGGCTACGACGAGCTGTACAAAGAAACCATGAACATCATCAACAAGAGCCACAGCGTGCCGGAACTGGCCGGCCTGTTCACCAGCTACACGGTGAACGTGCCTCAGGTCGATGCCGCCATCGACCGTGAGAAAGCCAAGACCCACGGCGTGGCCGTCAGCGATATCTTCGACACCCTGCAGATCTACCTGGGCTCGCTGTATGCCAACGACTTCAACCGCTTCGGGCGCACCTATCAGGTCAACGTTCAGGCCGAGCAGCAGTTCCGCCTCGAATCCGATCAGATCGGTCAGCTGAAAGTCCGCAACAACAAAGGCGAAATGATCCCGCTGGCGACCTTCATCAAGGTCAGCGACACCTCGGGCCCGGATCGCGTGATGCACTACAACGGCTTCATCACCGCAGAAATCAACGGTGCCGCCGCCCCGGGCTACAGCTCCGGCCAGGCCGAAAAAGCCATCGAGAAACTGCTCAAGGAAGAACTTCCGAACGGCATGACCTACGAATGGACCGACCTGACCTACCAGCAGATTCTGTCCGGCAACACCGCGCTGTTCGTGTTCCCGCTCTGCGTACTGCTGGCGTTCCTCGTGCTCGCCGCTCAATACGAAAGCTGGAGCCTGCCACTGGCGGTGATCCTGATCGTACCGATGACCCTGCTGTCGGCCATCACCGGCGTGATCATCTCCGGAGGCGACAACAACATCTTCACCCAGATCGGCTTGATCGTACTGGTGGGACTTGCCTGTAAGAACGCGATTCTGATCGTCGAGTTCGCCAAGGACAAACAGGAAGAAGGCCTCGACCCGCTCGCAGCGGTACTGGAAGCCTGCCGCCTGCGTCTGCGGCCAATCCTGATGACCTCCTTCGCGTTCATCATGGGTGTGGTGCCACTGGTGTTCTCCAGCGGTGCCGGTGCCGAGATGCGTCACGCCATGGGTGTGGCGGTGTTCTCCGGGATGCTCGGGGTGACCTTCTTCGGTCTGTTGCTGACGCCAGTGTTCTACGTACTGATCCGTAACTTTGTCGAACGCGGCGAAGCCCGCAAAGCGGCCAAAGCTCTGAAACTGGAGGCGCAACAATGAGTCTGAAAGTCTTCCTGCCGAGTCTGCTGGTGCTGGCCCTCAGTGCCTGCGCCGTCGGCCCCGACTACAAGACCCCAGCCACGGAGGCGGCCAATATCACGGCCGTCACCGACGGCGCGGCCGGGCAAAAGAACTTCGACCGTTCGAAATTCGAAGGCATCTGGTGGCAGCAATTCGACGATCCGACCCTCAACCAGTTGGTGACCCGATCGCTGCAAGGCAACCGTGAACTGCGCGTGGCGTTCGCCCGCTGGAAAGCCGCCCGGGCGATCCGCGACGATGCCAGCAACGATGCGATGCCGACCATCACCAGCCGCGCCAGCAGTGACCTGGCCAAGGGCCAAATTCCCGGTCAGACCACTAACCGGGTCAATAGCGAACGCTATGACCTCGGTCTGGACATGGCCTGGGAGCTGGACCTGTTCGGGCGCATCCAGCGCAATCTGGAAGCCAGCGACGCCGACCAGCAAGCGGCCGAAGCCGACCTGTACCAACTGCAAGTCACCATGATTGCCGAACTGGTCGATGCTTACGGTCAACTGCGCGGCGCGCAACTGCGCGAAAAGATCGCCGTGGCCAACCTGAACAATCAGGTGGAGTCGCGCAAGATCACCATCAGCCTGCGAGACGCCGGTGTCGGTGATCAGCTCGATGTCGAGCGCGCCGATGCCCGTCTGGCCTCGGTCGAAGCCAGCGTGCCGCAATTGCAGGCGGAACAGGTTCGGCAGAAAAACCGCATCGCCACCCTGCTCGGTGAGCGTCCGGACAAGCTGACCGTCGATCTGAGTCCAAAAGACTTGCCGGCGATTGCCAAAGCCTTGCCGATCGGTGATCCGGGCGAACTGCTGCAGCGTCGTCCGGACATTCTCAGCGCGGAACGCAATCTGGCGTCGGCCACGGCACGCATTGGCGTCGCGAAAGCCGATCTGTTCCCACGGGTCAGCCTCAGCGGCTTCCTCGGCTGGACGGCCGGGCGGGGTTCGCAGATAGGTTCCTCGGCGGCCAACGCCTGGGCACTTGGCCCGAGCATCACCTGGGCAGCGTTCGACCTTGGCAGCGTACGTGCCCGTTTGCGTGGCGCCGATGCTGATGCCGAAGGCGCCCTGGCGAACTACGAGCAGCAAGTATTGCTGGCCCTGGAAGAGTCGGAAAACGCCTTCAGTGATTACGGCAAGCGTCAGCAACGTCTGATCTCGCTGATCCGTCAAAGCGAATCGAGCCGCAAGGCTGCCGACCTGGCTGAAATCCGCTATCGCGAAGGCACGACTGACTTCCTCGTGCTGCTCGACGCGCAGCGTGAACGGCTGAATGCCGAAGACAGTCAGGCCCAGGCCGAAGTTGACCTTTATCGCGGCATTGTCGCGATCTACAAGGCCCTTGGCGGCGGCTGGCAACCGGAGACTGTCGCCAGCAAGTAATCGATTGTTAAAGAGCTCCTTTGGTTGGCCGCAACCAACCAAATTTTGTGCCCCGCGTATCATTCGGTCGCGGGGCTTTTTTTGACTTTTGATCAATGAAATCTTGTGGGAGCGAGCCTGCTCGCGAATGCGCTGTGTCAGGCGACACCATCGGGCTGATCCATTGCTTTCGCGAGCAGGCTCGCTCCCACAGGGTTAACGGTGTTCTTCAGATTGGCTGTTTTCCAGCACGGTGACGGTCGCTGTGGTGCCCGCACGCAGGCGATTTTTGCCGGCGTAGTCGCCATCGATATCGATCCGCACCGGCACCCGCTGCGCGAGTTTTACCCAGGTGTAACTCGGGTTGATGTTGGCCAGCAGCCGACTGCCCGGCGCGTTCTCCCGGTCGGCAATGGCGAAGGCAATGCTCTGCACCCTACCGCCGAAGGTCTCCCCGCTCATCAATTGCACCCGCACCCGATCGCCCTCGCCGATGCGCGGCAGTTTGGTTTCTTCGAAATAACCACTGATGTAGAACGAGTCACTGTCGACCAGCGCCAACAAAGCGCCGCCGCTCACCGCGTAGTCACCCTCCCGGGTCAGGAGGTTGGTCACGTGACCGCTGACTGGCGACTCGACGCGGGTGCGCTGCAAGTCCAGTTCAGCCTGGGTCAATGCGGCAATCGCCAACTGCACGTTGGCCTCAGCCAAGCCGAGATTGGCCTGATTGCGCAGCAGGTCCGCCTGGGCCACCGCCACATCGGTGCTGGACTTCTCCCACTCTTCCCCGGAAATCGCGAACCCCTGTTTGAGCGTGCGCCGACGTCGCTCCTCGCTTTGCCGCTGCTTGAGCAAGGCTTCGCTGGCAACGATCGCCGCTTGCGATTGGCCCAGCGTGGCTTTGGACACCTCCACCGAGCGCCGCGAGTGCTCGACCGCGAGACCGTAGCGCGCCGGGTCGATCTCCATCAACAACTGCCCCTTCTCCACATGCTGGTTGTCCTGCACCGCCAGACTGACAATGCGCCCCGACACATCCGCCGACAGCGTCACCACATCGGCTCTGACCCGGGCATCGCGAGTCCACGGCGCGCGGGTGTAATGCTCCCAGGCAAACCAGCCGAGCACGATAGCCAGCAACACCACTGCCAACGTGATCAATCGCGTGAATAACACTTTCAAGGCATCAAGCTCCCATCAGCAGAATCAGCGTGGCACAGACGCAGGCATACAAGGCGCCTTCGAAAAGCGCTTCATGCCAGACCAGACGCAGCACGCCCAGGCGCCGCAATCCCCAGTCCAGCACCATGAAGATCGGTATGGCCAACAGTAACGCCTGGGCGATGGGCGGCAGATAGACACCGCCGATCTCGAAATCAATGGGCAAGGGCTGCTTCTCCTTCCGGGACGGAGCGCTGAATGTCGTCACCGTGACGCTGCAGGAAAGACACGACGATCAACAGGGCCACACGCATACGAAACAGCGACCAGACATGCTCATGGCTGGCGACGTGCAGTTCATCCAGCTCGTCGCCCAATGTATGCAGGGTGGCCAACAACGGCGCCAGTTGCACATCCTGCCGCCCGGCGACAAAGCGCCCGGTCTTGCGCACGGCCGAAGCCAGACGCTGGGTGAAGTCATCTGTCAGCAGTGCATTGTTCTGCGCCTGCTGCCGCAACTGGTGCATTGCCACACCCAGTGCCACGCACGCCAGGCTGACTTCATAGAGTTGCTGCATGGCCCGGTTGTTCACCGCTGGCAGCAGGCCGAGCATGCTGGTCAGGCGATCGACCATGCGGCTTTCAAAGGCAAACTGTTGTTCATCGGTCGCCGGGGTTTTGCTCAGCGCATACACCTGCTCGCGCGCTTCGTTGTACAAGCGGCGAAGGCGCCATGCCGGGCGAAACGGGAAAATCCACGCATAGACGATCAAGGCGAGCATTGCCGCACTGACGTAGGCGCCGGCGAACTCGAACCATTGAATTGCCGTGTTCTGCCCGGTGCCGACATTCTGTGGACCAAGCATGAGAAAACTCGACAAACCCAGGCCCATGCCGATTCCTGCAGTGGCCGGGCTGGCCAGACCTATTGCGATCACATACAGCAGCGGCGCCAACAGCAATGCCAACAGTTCGAAGTCACTGATCGCCGGCACCAGCATGAACTGATAGAACGCCGACACCACCAGCGCCAAACCCAAGCCGCGGGCGTAACTCTGCGCGGCCATCAGCGGACGCGGAAACGTGGCCATCAGCGAACAGAGGATTCCCACCAGAATCATCCCGCCCCGCGCGCCGTCCCAAGCGGTTTCGATCCAGATCAACCCGGCCACCAGCAACGCGGTGAAGGCGCGGATCGCATTCATCGACGCCAGGGTGAAATCCAGATGCAGAGGGCTGACCTGGCCACGATAGAGGCAACTGGCCTCGCGCCCTTCCTGAATGGCATCGCTCAGTTCAAGGATCTGCTCCAGTTGCTGCAACAGCCGCGCCTGTTCCCAGCGCAGCGCCCAGGCCAGTGAGCGCAAGGTGGCGCTCATGTCTTCGGTCAACTGCTCAGCCTGATAAGCCAGCGCCTCGAACTGTTGCTGCAGGCTGACGAAGTGCTGTCGTGTTTTTGCCGGCAGTGACCGCCCCTGCTCTGCCAACTGATCGAGCAACGCCAGTTCAGCGGCGCGCAAACGTTGAATATCCAGCGGCAAGTCACCCTCCCAGCGTTCGGTGAGCAATTCACGCTGGTGACGCAATGCGGTCAACCGAGAGGTCAGCAGCATTAGTTGGTTACCCAACAGCAGCACCAGATGGTTGGCGCTGCGTAAGCGTGGCGCATCGAAGTACAGGTGCCGACGCAGGCCTTCAAGGGCGCTGATCTCGCCGAGCAGTTGCATTTGCCGGCGCTGGAACTCGGCTTCGCTTTCTTCCGTGCGAAGTACCGCTGCTGCATGGCTGGCGGCCAGTTTGATCACCTGATCGACTTTGGCGAAATAGCCCTTGGCCACGGCTTGTGGGCGCGCCGTCAACAGGCTGACCACACACACGCATGCCACGGCCAGCAAGGTTTCGGTAACGCGGGTCACGGCCAATAAAAAGGTCCCGTCCTGATCCGGAATCGCCAGCAACGCCACCACCACCGCGGTGTAACCACTGAGCACAAACGCTTGCGAACTGGTGTAGCGCAACAGCGTGCCGCCTGCCGTACACAGCGCCAGCCACAGGGCCAGGGTGGTAATGAACGGCAGCGGAGCCTGCGGAAAAATGGCCATGATCAACACCGCGACCACCGCACCGAGGGTCGTGCCGATCACCTGGCCGAAACTGCGTGCCAGTGCCATCCCGGCCAACGGCTGGCTGACAATGACCACCGCCATGATCGACCACTTGGGCTGATCGAGATCGAACAAAAACGCCAGATACAGCGTCAGTAACCCTGCCGCAATGGTTCGCAGGGCAAACAGCAGGACAGCCTGACCCGGATGGATCACCGCCTTGAAGTAAGTGAACAGGGCTTGCATGGGCACACTCAACGAAACGACTTCTGCAAGCGTAGACACTGCATCGAAAGCTTGACGGGTAACTGAGTCGACGCAACTTGTAGGGCGATTCGCATGCACAGGGTTTGACTCATGGCCCGAGCTGACCGAAGCTTGCCGCTCTGCTCAAGTACGCCTGTTTCGGAAACCTGCATGTCTCAGTCTCGCCGCTACCTGCTTATCAGCCTGGGCCTTGTGCTTGTCGTCGTCGTAGCCTGGTTGTCGGTGCGCAGCACAGTCCCGGTCATACCCGATGCGATCAAGCACGGTTATAGCGAAGCGCTGGATGCTGCCCGCAAGGGTCAACCGGGCGCGGCGCGTCAGTTGTATCAGCAACTGGGCCGGCCGGATATTTCGGTTAAACGCCGCGTGTGGCTACACGGTGAGCTGCCCAATTACCCAAGCCCGCAAGCGTTGAAACTGGCCGACACCGACCTGCAAAACGAAGCCCCCGGCGTGCGCTTGGCGGCGATCAAAAGCGTTGTGGGGCTGGTGCCGGGTGGGCAACGCAGCCTGTTGCTCGGGCCGATGCTCGAGGATGAAGATCAAACCGTGCGCTTTGCCGCGATCAACGCCCTCCTCGGCTTGACCCCGGACGAGCTGGGCCTTTACTTCGCTCCGCTGCAACAAGCGATCGACGGCTGGGAACAGACGCTCAAGGCGCAGCCGGAAAGCGCCACGAGCTATGCGCAACTGGCGCGACTGCATATCCACAACGCCGAACTCAAAGAGGCGCAGGTCGCGCTCGATAATACCCTGCGCCTGGAACCCGGCAATCTTCCGGCGCTGGTGATGCAGATCGATGTCCTCGACCGCCAGGGGCAAACCGACGCCGCCCGGCAACTGCTGGGCCAGCAACTCAAGGCACAACCTGACTCGGCCTATCTGCAACATGCCCTCGGTCTTTGGCTGTTGCACCACGATCAGCGCGAATACGCCCTGCTCGGTTTGTCCAAAGCCGTCGAGCTGGAACCCGACAACAAGGATTACCGCTACGACCTCGCCACCACCCTGCACAGCGCCGAAGAACTGGAAGCGGCGCAAAAGCAATTGCAGGAAATCGTTCAGCGCCACCCCGCTGACCGCAAGGCGCGGGTTTTGCTGATCAACTACTGGAAAGAAAGCGGCCAGTTGCAGAATGTGCAGATTCTGTTGGCGCAGCTGGAGCAGCTCAACCCGGATGATCCGGCCTTGCAACAGGGTCTCTGAGCCACTTTCGACAGCTTGTTCGACACTTCCGGCAAGGAAGTTCGGAACTGCCATCACGGCGCAAGGTCAAGTTATTCAGGCCGCCCGATTAGTTGGCGGCCTCGCTTCCCTTAGTCATGAGAGGGCATTTTTTGTCTACTTCTAACGAGTTGATCAGTGCGAAAGCCGCTACCGGCATTGTGGGTCTGGATGACATCCTGGCCGGTGGCTTGTCTCGCGGTCATGTTTTCCTGCTGGAGGGTGAACCCGGTACCGGCAAAACCACGGTCGCTTTGCATTTTCTCCTAGCCGGCGCGAAAGCCGGCGAACGCTCGTTGTACATCACGCTCTCGGAAACCGAGCGCGAATTAAGGCAAGGTGCGCTGTCGCACGGCTGGACGCTGGATGACAACATCAAGATTTTCGAGCTGACGCCGCCGGAAAGCCTGCTCAATGCTGAACACCAGCAGAGCCTGCTGTACTCCTCCGACCTGGAACTGGGCGAAGCCACCAAGCAGATTTTCGAAGCGGTCGAACGCTTCAAGCCAACGCGGGTAGTACTCGACAGTCTGTCGGAGATCCGTTTGCTGGCGCAGAGTTCGTTGCGTTATCGCCGACAGATTCTGGCCATCAAGCATTACTTCGTGCGCTATAACGCCACCGTCTTGCTGCTCGACGACCTGACGACCGAGTCCCTCGACAAAACCGTGCACAGCGTCGCTCACGGGGTGATTCGCCTTGAAGAACTGACGCCCAACTACGGCGCCGAGCGCCGTCGCGTGCGGGTGGTCAAATACCGGGGCCAGAAGTATCGCGGTGGTTTCCACGACTTCACCATCATGGGCGATGGAGTGCATGTGTTCCCCCGCCTGGTGGCGGCAGAACATCGCGGCGACTATGCGCGCCTGCAACTGTCCAGCGCCATCCCGGAGATGGACGCCCTGCTCGGCGGCGGCATCGAGACCGGTTCAAGTACGCTGATTCTCGGCCCTGCCGGTACCGGTAAATCGCTGATTTCGATGATCTTCGCTGCCGCTGCCGTACTACGCGGGGAAAAAGCCGCGCTGTTTATCTTCGATGAAGAACTCGGCCTGCTGTTCGAACGCATGAAAAACATCGGCATCGACCTCAAGGCGCTGCAAGCCACCGGCAACCTGTTGATCGAACAGGTCGACGCCGCCGAGCTGTCGCCAGGCGAGTTCTCCCACCGCGTGCGCCGCTGTGTCGATGAAGGTCAAATCAAAACCGTGGTCATCGACAGCATCAACGGCTATCAGGCGGCAATGCCGGAAGAAAACGCGTTGGTGCTGCACATGCACGAACTGTTGCTGTACCTGAACCGCAAAGGCGCGGCGACCTTCATGACCGTCGCCCAGCATGGTCTGGTTGGCGACATGCAAGCGCCGGTCGACATTACTTATCTGGCTGACACGGTGATTCTGTTGCGCTACTTCGAAGCACTGGGCAAAGTCCGCCGCGCGATATCGATCATCAAGAAACGCACCGGCAGCCACGAATCGACCATTCGTGAATACCGTATTTCCACGCAAGGCATGACCATCGGCGAACCGCTGGAAGCCTTTCAGGGCGTACTGCGTGGCGTCCCCACCTACCTCGGTGCGAGTAATCCGTTGCTTCGGGAAGAAACCTTGTGACGGTCCAGGTGCCGCTGGCTGAACGGGCGTTGATTCTGGCGCCTGTGGGTCGCGACAGCCAGATTGCGCTGATGATCCTCAACGAGGCCGGTTACGAAGGACTGGTCACCCCCAATCTGGGATCGCTGTGTACCGAACTTGAATTGGGTGCCGGTCTTGTGCTGGTCGCTGCCGAAGCGTTGCGCGGGCCGGAGCTGGAAGCGTTGTTCCTGCACCTGGAACAGCAATCGGCCTGGTCGGATCTGCCCATTGTGCTGTTGACCCATCACGGCGGTCAGGAACAAGGCCCTTCCTCGCGCCTGAGCGATCTGCTGGGCAACGTGACCTTCCTTGAGCGACCGTTTCATCCGGCGACACTGGTCAGTATGGTCTCCGCCGCATTGCGTGGCCGCCGACGACAATACGAAGCCCGCGACCGCCTGATCGACCTGAGTGAAAGCGAACGGCGACTGCAGTCGACCCTGGAAACCCTTGAGCAACAGGTCGAAGAGCGTACCGCGCAACTACGCCACAACGAAGAAGCACTGCGTCAGTCGCAGAAAATGGAAGCTGTCGGCCAACTCACCGGCGGCATCGCCCACGACTTCAACAACATGCTCACCGGCATCATCGGCAGCCTTGAGTTGCTGCGTCGGCGTCTTGCCCGTGGGCGTACAGACGACCTGGACAGCCTGATCGACCTGGGTGTGACCTCGGCCAATCGCGCAGCGGGTCTGACTCACCGTTTGCTGGCGTTTTCACGCCGCCAGTCGCTCGACTCCAAAGCCGTGCAGATGAACACGCTGGTGTTGTCCATGGGCGAGCTGCTGCAACGCAGCCTCAACGAAAGCATTCAACTGGACATGCGCCTCAATGACAAATTATGGGTCGCCGAGGCCGATCCCAATCAACTGGAAAGCGCCCTGCTCAACCTGGTGATCAATGCCCGTGATGCCATGCCCGACGGCGGTAAACTGGTGGTCGAGACTAGCAATCAGGTGCTCAAACGCGAATTCACTGAAGCCTACAGCAACCTCGAACCCGGTGATTACGTGATGCTCAGCGTCACCGACAACGGCAGCGGCATGCCGCAGAGTGTCATCAATCGTGCGTTTGACCCTTTCTTCACCACCAAACCGATCGGCCAGGGCACAGGGCTGGGCCTGTCGATGATCTACGGTTTCAGCAAGCAGTCCCGCGGCCATGTCTCGATCGACAGCGAAATCGATGAGGGCACCACGGTCAGGCTGTACCTGCCGCGTTTTCGTGGTGAAGAACTGGAAAGTCCCGACCCCGACATTCAACAGGCGCCGGATGCGCTGGATGGCGAAACCGTGCTGATCGTCGAAGATGACCCGGCGGTGCGCGTACTGGTTTGCGCGGTGCTCGGTGAATTGGGTTATGCCTATGTCGAAGCCTGGGATGCCGACAGCGCGGTGCCGATTCTGAACTCGACGCAGCGCATTGATCTGCTGATCAGTGATGTCGGCCTGCCGGGCATGAACGGCCGGCAACTGGCGGAAGTCGGCCGTCAATATCGGCCGGGGTTGAAGGTGCTGTTTATCACCGGATACGCCGAGCACGCGGCGGTGCGCGGCGGGTTCCTCGATTCAGGGATGCAGATGATCACCAAACCGTTCACTTTTGACCTGTTGACCGCCAAGGTCAGGGAAATGATTCGGCAATGACCAATCGCTCATCTCATCAGACAGACGTCGTAGCGTTGCTCAGTAGTCGTTGGCCACCGTTCCTGGTTTCTTTATAGAGTTTTCGTTTTTCTGCGGCGGTTATCAGATTTCTGTCGGTATCGGCTCTGGGCGTCGTTACATTGGGAACGGCGGTGACCTCATGCAGACCCACCCCAGACAAAACCCTTTCACCTACGAGGGCGTCGAACTGACCGGCGAGCTGAAGATTTTCAAAGCCGGCTCGTAAAACCGGGTCTACCACATGATTCCCCAGAGCAGTACCTATCCCACGGTTGATCAATACATCACCTACACCGTAGACCGAAGACATAGCGGTATCGTGCAGAAAGCCTTTTCCGAATGTTTTCATGTCTTCGAGTGTCGGGAACGTCGGATTGCTTTCGCGATAACTGGCCGGGACGGAGGCTGCAGAGCGAATAGAGTCACCCAAACCACTTTTCATCGCCCCGTTAGACATCGACTTCAAGATTGGAGGGACTGTGCCTGGCAAGGCACTGAACAACATGCCCTCGCCAAAATTCACCGCGAGATCGGCACCGACATTCACCGCTTGCGATCTCGGCGTCGCATTGCCGTCATAGGCAATGGAACCACCAACACTGGAAATCAATCTGCCGGTGACTCCGCTGCCGAGATTTTTTGCAACTTCGGCCAACACATCGACAGGGTTGGAAAGAAAAGCAACCCCAACCCCCGCTGCCAGGCCTCCCAATGCCGCCGCCCCCATTCCCAAACCTTTAGAGATTCTGCTCACGCCAGCAGCTTCAAGATAATGCCCCGCGAATCCTGCTGACGCGTAAGCCCATGAAGCACCGCTCAGAACCATCGCCGCGCTTCTCAGAGCTTCCTGCGCAGCCAGCTTCATCACGGTCTTCGCAACATACTTGGCAGCGTACCCCGCAGCGCCCTTCACAATCCCCCGGCCCACTCCGGATGGAATGGCCTTAAGGCGCTGGGTCGGGGTCACTCGCGTTTTGGCCAAGCCCTGCAAGTCGACGAAACCGATCGGGTTTCCGCCCACCATCCGATACAAATTCAGCCCATCGTGAACACCCCCCGGGTCGGCACTCAGCCATCGTTGACGCCATGGCAGGTAATAACGAAACCCGTAGTAATACAAGCCTGTTGCGTCCCGCTCCTGGCCCGAATAACGCACCGTCCGGTAACTGGCTTCGACTTTGTCACGTCCGGCCCACCAGGCTGTGCCGCCATACGGATAGTAACTTTCATGACTGATGAGTTGCGCATCGGCATCAAGTTCCAGAGTGCTGGAGTTCAGGTGATCGTTAAGGATGTAGCGTTGTTGATCGTTATCGATCCGCGCCGACCTGCCTTGCTCCCAATGTAAAACCTGCACTGTGCAGCGACCGGCCTGGGCGCTGATGACATGCAGGGTTTGCTCGGGGGTTTTACGGATTTCCAGCCCGGGCAGATATCGGGTTTCATGCAGGCGGGTCAGATTGGCGCTGTCGGTTGTGCGGATTTTGCGTACCCGTTGGCCTTCACCGTCATAGATATAGCACTCGCCATCGTTGGCCGAATCGGCACGGACGACCTGATCGACCTGAAGCAGTTGGTTACGACTGTCCCAGCGTAAATTCTGACCCTTTTGCAGCACATTGAGATTTCCATTGGCGTCGTACCCGGCGGCTATCTCTTGTTCTCCCGGCCGGTCACCGCTGGCGGTATACGGCAAACTGCGATTGCTGAATGCGGCCACAGCGGTACGTTCGGTGCGCTGACCACTCTCTGCATGGTGGTGCATTGTCAGCAGATTTCCACCTTCGTCGTAACGGTACGTTTGCAGATAGTTTTCCAACTGATTGGGATCTGGCGGAGAGACGAATTCGGGCAAATGCGGTCCTGCTGGTGCATTGATCCGCTGCCAGCCACTGGCTTCAATCAGTTGATAAAGGGAGTCGTAACGGTAGGTATTGACCGCAACGATGCGCTCATTTCGAAAGTATCGGATCGGCTGCGCCCTGTCTGTGACACTGATCAGATTACCCACCGCATCATAGTTGTACGCCAGACTTTGCAGCGGGGGCCGGCCTGCAACCTGGGCGATCAACGTGCTCAGGAGCCCGCTTTCTGCCTCGAACGTGCTGCGCGTGATGACCCCGTTCCCCGCTGTTTGCTGCTCTACCTGGCCGGCGGCGTTGTAGTGAACGTCAGCGACCAGTCTGCTGTATTGACCAGCACCCGCCAGCTTCAAAAGGCTTTCGGAAAGCGCACCGGCCAAGGACTGACGCGAACATTGTTCATTGCCCAAGGCATCCAGAACATAGACCGGCTCGCCGACTGCGTTATAGCCCGTACGGGTGATCGCGGCCTCAGGCTCGAGCAAGATCTCGCGCAGGGCCTGACTCTTCGGCCAGTCCGGCATGTCCAGCGAATCGAGAAAGCGCCGTGCCTGCTCAAGCGGAGCACCCAGTATGCTGAACTCATTGAAATACTGCGTACCCGCTGTATCGTCGTGCCTGATCAGCCGCCCGCAACGGTTGTGCAATGCAGACTCGGGGCTGGCATCGGCATAAGAGAAACACTCGCGGCACCACTCTGGCTGATCCGCTTCACGCTCAAAGATGAATGCAGGACGCAGCGACTGATCGTAGGCAACACGGTGCTGACCGAGCTTCTGGTCCCAGCTTTCCAAGGGCTCGCCGGACGCCCCGGACAGGTCCAGACGCCAGCCGGCGTCGACATTGACCGACAACAGAGTGATGCCGGACAGGCTGGTGATTGTGGTTTGGTTGGCGGGGATCGTCAGGTCAGCCTGAAACAGCGCAAACAGTCGGGGATCGCGAATGTGGATGGCACGATGCTCGAAGTCGTCGACGGTTTGGCTAACGTACGCCTGCGAATCATCCTCGGCAGAATGTCTGCAATAGGCAACCGTACGCGCCACTGAGCCGCGAGCGTCATACACAGTGATTTGGGGCGTGTTCCGGTGCATAAATCGACCTCAATCGCGAATGAGGTCTTTTATGAGCTTGCGCCGTGATGGCGTCAACTGTCAGAAATTACAGGTATGGCGCCATTCGTCGTGTATTCAGGCGAGCAATTCCTGAATCTTTTCCTGCAACACATCCAGGTCGAACGGTTTTTCCAGGATCGGCGCCTTGCGCGTGATCGGGCTGCCGGTTTCGCGGATTTCCTGCGGATAACCGCTGATGAAAATCACCTTCAGGTCCGGTCGCAATTTAACCGCCGGCTCGGCGATCTGCACGCCGGAGATCCCGCCCGGCAAACGGAAGTCGGTGATCAACATGTCCAGATGCGGCTTGCTCGCAAGAATCTCGAACGCCTGCTCGCCGTTTTCCGCCTGCAACACGCGATACCCCTGCCCCGACAGGTAATCCGTCAGGACCATCAAGATAACCGGTTCGTCCTCGACGACGAGTACTACATCTTGTGCATCTACGCTCATGGGAAGCCTTTGTTCGGTCAATAGCTGCTGATACGACCGTACGGTCAATCAGAGGTTGCGTCGGATGTGCCGTTTTCCTGAATTGGCAGACAAACGCGAAACTGGGCGCCTTCGTTGATTTCACTCTCGACGACGATGGAGCCGCCATGGGCGGCGACGATCTGCTCGGAAATGAACAGACCCAGCCCGAGCCCGGCCACTACCGTCTTGGCGGAAACCCGTTCGAACTGTTGGAAAATACGCTTCTGGTTCTCTTGGCTGATGCCGATGCCACGGTCCTGCACCTCGACCCGTGCCTCATCACCTTCACGGTAAACCCGCACCTGAATCGGACTCCGACCGCCGTAGCGCAGGGCGTTGGTCAGCAAGTTGGTGACCACCTGCTCGATGCGGAACTCATCCCAATTGCCCTCCACCGGCGCTGGCGCGGTAAACGACACTTCGGTTTCCGCGGCCTCGATCTGTGGCCCGAAGTTTTGCAGCAGGTTGCTCACCAGTTGCACCAGATCAAAACGGCTCGGTCGGATCGACAACTTGCCGGTGCGAATACGTGACACGTCGAGCATGTCTTCGATCAGTCGGATCAGGCTTTTGATCTGCCGTTCATCGCGGTCGACCATGGCGTGCATCTTGTCGAGGGTGAACGCCGCAGCGTTGTCGCGGGCCAGGTGCATCTTGCGCAACTGGGTTTCGAGGATCAGGCCGTTGAGCGGCGTACGCACTTCGTGAGCGACGATGGACATGAAGTCGTCGCGCATGCGCACCGCTTGCTCCAGCTCCAGCTGAGTGCTTTGCAGTTGTTGCAACAGCGCTTCCTGCTCGCGGCGGGCCTGTTCCAGCGCTTCGAGCTGTTGCTTCATTGCCTTGCTCTGACGGTACAGATCGACGAAGACGTTGACCTTGCTCTTCACCGCATGGATATCCAGCGGCTTGTGCAGAAAGTCCACCGCCCCGCTCTCGTAACCCTTGAACGCGTAATTCAGTTCACGGCCGGCAGCGCTGACGAAAATGATCGGGATGTTCTTGGTTTTCTCGGTGCCGCGCATCAACTCGGCGAGCTCGAAGCCGTTCATGCCCGGCATCTGTACATCGAGAATGGCCATGGCAAATTCGTGCTGCAGCAGCAGCGACAGCGCCTCATCCGCCGACAACGCTTTGTAGACGGTGCGGTCTTCACGCTTGATCAGCGCTTCGAGTGCCAGCAGGTTCTCCGGCAGATCGTCGACGATCAGCAGTTTGGCTTGGATATTACTCAGCATGCGATTCGTTCCAGCTCGACAAGCAGACGGCCGATGCCGTGAATGGGTAGGACATGATCGGGCTGCTGAATCTTCAGCGCAGCCTGAGGCATGGTGGCGACTTGCGCCTCTTGCGGATCCTGAACAATGGTCAGGCCTCCGCGATTTTTGACTTGTGCCAGCCCGCGCGCGCCATCGTGATTGGCGCCGGTCAGCAGTACAGCGGCCAGAGATGAACCATAGGCGTCGGCGGCCGATTCGAACAGGTAGTCAATCGAAGGCCGGGAATAATGCACGCGGTCCTCAAGACTCAGCGACAGGCTGCGATCCTGCTCCACCGACAGGTGATAACCCGGTGTGGCGAAATAAACCGTGCCGGGAGCGATGTCCTGCTTGTCCGTCGCCTCTTCCACCGGCAGCATCAGGCGTCGGGCGAACACCTCAGCCAATTGACTGCGGCGCTCTTCGGGCAGGTGCAGCACGACGATTATCGGCAGCACGAAGCCTTGGCGCAGCGGCCCGAGCAGCGCGAGCAAAGCCTCAACGCCACCGGCGGAAGCACCGACCACAATCGCCTCGACGCGAGGTAAATCCACGGCCTCGTTCATGTTTTGCGGTAAATCCGTTCTTGTTTCACCAGCGCTTCGAACTGGTTGGCATAACTGGAAAAATCCAGCGTCTCTTTGCTGCCGAGCACCAGAAAACCACGATGGCAAAGCGATTCATGGAACAAGCCAAACGCCCGATCCTGAAGCTTCTTGTTGAAGTAGATCAAAACGTTACGGCAGGAAATCAATTGCGTTTCGGAGAACACGCTGTCCGTCGCCAGACTGTGGTCGGCGAAGGTCACGTTCTCGCACAGGCTCTTGTCGAAAATCGCGTAACCGTACGCTGCCGTGTAGTAGTCGGCAAACGAGCGCTGACCACCGGCCTGCTGATAGTTGGCAGTGTACGCGCGAACATTCTCCATCGAGAAAATCCCCTGCTTGGCCTTGTCCAGCGAGCGCGGGTTGATGTCGGTGGCATAAATGATCGTGCGATCGAGCAGGCCTTCTTCGCGCAGCAGAATCGCCATCGAATAGACCTCCTCGCCCGTGCTGCACCCGGCGATCCAGATCTTGATCGACGGATAGGTGCGCAGCAACGGCACCACTTCCCGGCGAATGGCGAGAAAGTGCGACGGATCACGAAACATCTCGCTGACCGGGATCGTCAACAATTGCAGCAACTGCATGAATGCCGTCGGGTCATGCAGGACCTTTTCCTGCAATGCCGAAATGGTCGCGCACTCGAACTGGCTCAACGCGTGCTGCACCCGGCGCTTGATCGAAGCGCCGGAGTAATCGCGAAAATCGTAGCTGTACTTGAGGTAAATCGCCTCGATCAACAAGCGCAGTTCGATTTCACTGTTTCGTTCGGCTGGCGTACTGCGTTCCACTAAATGCGTTCCATCTTCGGTAACCACACGCGAATCAACGAGAACAGACGATCCAGGTCGATGGGCTTGGCCAGGTAATCATTGGCGCCCGCCTGCAGGCAGCGTTCCTGATCGTCCTTCATGGCCTTGGCCGTCACCGCGATGATCGGCAGCTTGCGCCAGCGCGGATCCTTGCGAATTTCAATGGTGGCTTCGAAACCGTCCATTTCCGGCATCATCACGTCCATCAACACCAGATCGATGTCCTCGACTTCATTGAGCCTTTCAATCGCCTCACGACCGTTCCGGCCGATGACCACGACTGCGCCTTTGGTCTCCAGAGCACTGGTGAGGGCGAAAATGTTGCGCACATCGTCGTCCACCAGCAGCACCTTGCGACCCTCGAAGACCTTGTCGCGGCTGCGCGCGGTCTTGAGCATCTTCTGCCGTTCATGGGACAACTGCGATTCGACTTTGTGCAGAAAGAGTGTCACCTCGTCGAGCAGACGTTCCGGCGAACGCGCGCCCTTGATGATGATCGAGCGCGAATACTTGCGCAGTTCGGCCTCTTCATCGCGGGTCAGGTTGCGTCCGGTGTAGACGATGACCGGCGGGAACGAGCAGATGTCTTCGGTCGACATGCGCTTGAGCAGGTCATTGCCGAGCATGTCCGGCAGCTTCAAGTCGATGACCATGCAGTCGTAGATCGTCGTGCGCAGCAGCTCCAAAGCATCCTGCGCGAGGCCGACGGCAGTGATTTCGATGTCTTCGTCGCCGATCAGTCGTGCAATGCTTTCGCGCTGCAAATCATCGTCCTCGACCAACAGCACGCGTTTGACCTTCTGCGTCAGCTTGGCTTCGAGACGGGCAAATACGTCCTTGAGCTCTTCGCGGGTGGTCGGTTTGACGGCATAACCGATGGCGCCCATGTGCATGGCCGCTTCGACGCGGTCTTCGACGGAAATCACATGCACCGGGATGTGCCGGGTTTCGGCGTGCTCTTTCAGGCGTTGCAGCACGGTCAGGCCAGAGTGATCCGGCAGGCGCATGTCGAGCAGGATCGCATCCGGGACGAACTCTTTCGCCAGGTCATAACCCTCGTCCGCGCCATGGGCCACCAGACACTGATAGCCGAGCTCGTGCGCCAGATCGTAGAGGATGTGCGCAAAGTTCGGCTCATCTTCCACCACCAGAATGCAACGCGTAGCGAATGGCGCCTTGTTGCGGTCATCGGCGAAGCGCGGAATGTGCACCGGTGCCAACGGCGAAACCACTGGCGCCAGCGGTGCGCTGACCATTGTGGCTGGCGGCGTAAAGGTCGATGGCGCGAACGGGACTTCATTGGACTCGTTGTACTGCTGCGGCAACACCAGCGTGAACACGCTGCCCTGCCCCGGCGTGCTGCTGACGCTGATCGAGCCGCCGAGCAAGGTTGCCAGATCCCGCGAAATCGACAGGCCCAGCCCCGTACCGCCGTACTTGCGATTGGTGGTGCCATCGGCTTGGCGGAACGCTTCGAAAATGCTCTCCTGCTGATCGGCGGCAATGCCGATACCCGAATCGCGCACGATGAATGCGATGCGTTCGTCAGGCTGACCAGCGATGGTCAGACTGACAGTGCCTTTCTCGGTGAACTTCACTGCGTTGGACAGCAGGTTCTTGATCACCTGCTCCAGACGCTGGCGGTCGGTGTACAGCATGCCCGGCGCACCGGGCTGCAGATCGACACTGAAGGTCAACTGTTTGTCTGCCGCCAACGGTTCGAACACGCTGCGCAGACCATCGGCCAGACGCGCGACACTGGTGTTCTCGGGAATCACTTCGAGCTTGCCCGCCTCGACCTTGGAGATATCCAGAATGTCGTTGATCAGATTGAGCAGATCATTACCGGCCGAGTAGATCGACTCGGCAAACTTGACCTGTTCGGCACTGAGGTTGTCTTGCGGGTTCTCCGCCAGCAACTTGGCCAGAATCAACGAACTGTTCAGCGGCGTGCGCAGTTCGTGGGACATGTTGGCGAGGAATTCGGACTTGTACTTGCTCGAGCGCTGCAATTCTTCGGCGCGTTCTTCGAGTTGTACCTGAGCCTGATTGAGTTCGGTGTTCTTCAGGTCCATGGCGTCGCGCTGCTCGGCCAAAGTCTGCGCCTGCTCGGCAAGCTGCTCGTTGGTCTGCTCCAGCTCGACTTGCTGGGTTTCCAGATGCGCCTGGGATTCCTTGAGAATCCGCGATTGTTCTTCCAGCTCTTCGTTGGCGGTTTTCAGCTCTTCCTGCTGCACCTGCAACTCTTCGTTGAGCTGCTGGGTTTCGGCCAGCACTTCCTGCAAACGCTGACGGTAGCGCGCAGCCTCGATGGACGTACCGATGTTGGCGGCAATCAGCTCCAGCAACTCGATATCGCGATCATTGAGCGGACGCAGGAAGCCCAGTTCGATCACGCCGTTGACGCGGTCGTCATCGCTGGTCGGCACCACCAGCACACTGTGTGGCAAGCCTTCGCCCAGCCCCGAGCTGACCTTGAAGTAGTCGGACGGTACCGAATCGAGACGAATCAGCCGCGCCTGTTGCGCCACCTGCCCAACGATGCCTTCGCCGCTGTAGATCGCCTGCTCCTGCTCTTCCTGCTCGCGGGAGAAACCGTAAGTGGCGACGCGCTTGAGGCCACCGTGTTCTTCACGCACATACAGCGCGGCCACGGCGGTGCCGAGGTATTGCGCGCAGAATTGCAGAATATTGCGTCCCAACAGATTCAGTGTCAGTTGTCCCAACACCTGCTCGGCCAGTTCGGTCTGACCATTGCGCAACCACGCCTGCTGTTCCAGACGCTCGGCACTGGCTTGCTGTGCGGCCAAGTTGGCGCCGTAGTTGGTGGACAGATTGACCAGATCACGTCGGCCAATATAAGCCAGCAAACCACTGATACCGGCGATGAACACGAGGTAGAGACTGATGCTCCAGATCGTGGTGCGGCGCACCTCTTCATTGCGCGTGGTGCGCAAGACCTGTTCGGTCTCGATAACGTCTTCGAATTGCTTGCGGATTTCGTCGGTCAGGCGCTTGCCGCGTCCAGCCTTGACCGCGCCCCGGTAATCGCCGCTGGAACGCTGCAGATCGATCATCGATTGCGCGTAATTGGCCCACTCCGTCTGCAAGGCCTGCAGACGGCGCAGACGATCGGTTTGCACCGGGTTATCGGCCGTCAGTTCGAGCAAGGTATTGAGCGCCACGGTGATACGTGGCTTGGCCGTTTCGTACGGGTCGAGAAAGTGCTCGTCGCCGCTGAGCAGAAAACCACGCATGCCGGTTTCCAGGTCCACGGTGAGTTTCACCGCTTCATTGGCGTTATTGATCACCCGGTCGGTGTGCTCCACCCACTGGATAACCGACAGCAGATAAGTGATCAGCGACACGAAGAACACGGCACTGAGCACACCGACGCCCAAGGGCAGACTGATGTTGCGACTCAGGAGTTTGCGAAACCGTTGCTCATCAACCGTAGACGGAGAGGACATGGGGCAGCCTTGTCGAACTGTTGAAAAACAGGGAGTTTGCCCCAAAACGGCGGTATGGATCCATTTTTCTCACACCTTTCCCCGCAAATTCCTACGCACACCGGCACGTTTGTACCCTTGAACAGTTATCCTTGCCGCCCCGTCAGCAGCTATGCTTTTTTTGTTGCAGGCGGGGAACTTGTGGCACTGCGCCACTTACTGATCAAAGAGCCCGGCACTTTTGATCGACCGGCGACCCTGAACTGACTTTTGAGAGCCTGAATATGTCTGCCACCACCGCCACCATCCTTGTCGTAGAAGACGATGACATCGTGCGCATGCTGATTGTCGATGTGCTCGAGGAGCTGGAGTTTACGGTGCTCGAAGCTGACGGCAGCGAACAGGCTCTGGTGATTCTCCAGGACGCTAACGAACACATTAACCTGATGATGACCGACGTCGGTCTGCCGGGCATGGATGGCCGCGAACTGGCGACCGAAGCACGCAAACTGCGCCCCAACCTGCCGATTCTGTTTGCCAGCGGATACGCCGAAACCATCGACGTACCCGCAGACATGCACGTGATCGGTAAACCGTTTTCAATTGATCAGTTGCGCGACAAGGTAAAAGCGGTATTGGATAATCAATAGCCGAAGCAACTTGTTATATCCAAGCACAACTTGCAACGTACCCGCTCTGTAATCACGCATCACCGCAGTTCTATCCTGAGTCAATTCTTTAGTCTCCGGCGCCTGACAACTCAGCGCTCTCACTAAAGGCACTTGAAGCTCCCCCGACTCAGGATAGAAGGCATGCGCCCCGCAGTAATCAATAACACCCCATTCGTTGATCGATCGCTTTTCGACAAACAGGAAAGAGCGGATATCGCCTTGGCCTTGAAGGCCGCCATTCTGTATTCCGACCCCGTTTTGACCGCTGGACGGTTCAGCGCCAGTGCATCGTTGCCCGACACAGCCAGACTCAGCCTGGAGAATCTGTTCATCCCCTACGTTGCCGGCAGCACCTTTGATGCCGCCTATGAGCCGGCACGTCAGGCGTTGCAAACGATGATTGAAACAGAAGACTTTGCATTTCTTTGCAAGTCCCATGGTTTTCCGGCCAGTGCTCGAATCGGTGTCGACGCCAATGCCAGTCTCTTCGCAATCTTTGAACAAACCAGGCATGAACTGCTCATCGCAGTCAGCGATGAGACGACCATGCTGGCCGGGTTCGCGAAAACAACCGGCGGTTATATTTATACGGGATACGTCATTGGCATCGAGCAATGGCTTGCCTTTGAAGGTTTGAATCTGCCGCAGACCATTGGCGACATTAAACACTTGATCGCCTATTTGAATTTCGAACTTCCCGCCCCTCCCGCCTCCGGCGATTACCACGAACTACTCGACAGTGAAGCGGATTCACCGTTTCATTTATCCCGCGCGAAACGCGAAATCATCACGCAAGTCATTCAGGAGGCGACTGAAGGCAAGACCACCCTTCTGAAAAAACTGTCCCTCGCCGATTTCAAGCGGATTCCTGTCGCCGCCAAACGCAAACACGCGGACGACATCATCAGCGACTGTTTAAAGCAGAACTCTGCCAGTGACCTGGGCCGAAAGCTCCATGAGCGCCTCGACTGGCATCTGGAAACCGACGATCAGCAAGTGCGCGCCAATCAGCTGCGCGAAATGCTGCAGGCAGCGCTGGTCATCGATATGGAGGCGCGGACCCACCCGCCGATCCTCGCCGGTTATGACCTGTATCAACCCGCCAATGCCACGCGCCATGCTGCACAAGTGCGTGTCAGTCTTGAGCAACATCTCGTCAGCGAAGGCTTGATTGAACCGGACTGCGCACCGCTGGCAGCACACCTGTTACTGGCCGGCGCCGCCGCTGAATTCCTGATACCAGATGTTCCGCCCGATCTGACCCTGGAAAAGCCTGGCTGGGTCGTCATTACTCAAGCAGTAACGTTGATCGAATACGCCTCACCGGGATCCTCCCGATTAATGACGTACGCGCAAATCAAGGCGTTTTCAGACCTGGCCCCGCTCTCTCCCGAGCAAACCGAACAACACGACGCGGCCGGATTTACCCCGACGATCAATTGGGCGGTACTCAATGGCCTTATCGATTACCGAGCGAAAAAGGATTACGACAAAGCCGCACTGGTCAAAGCGACCTCGCATTTCGAGCGCTACATGGAAGCGCTCAGTCAATCGGAAACAGGCCTCTCAAGAGCGCCGCCCGAGCGCAGAAAAATCGCCCTTGAAGCATTGACGAAGGTCATGCCCGAAGGCAGTTACATCGAAGAGAAAGCATTTTCCATCAAATACCTGAGCAGCTTCAAAGACCGCAGTTGGCTGGAAGGCCTCAAGGCTGCGCATCCGGCCGGCATTCTCAGCGAATTTTATGATCTGTTGCTCAGCGTGACTGATAACAGCGAATACGCGGTAAGCAAACTGCTGCGATTACGCTTTTCGATACTGGACCTCTATCTGTCCGGCGACCTGATCGAAAATGGCAAGTTGACGGACAGGTTCCAGCGACAAAGCCATTTCAAGCCACCCGCTAATGCGTTCGAGCGCTTGTCCGAACTTGAATCACCTGACGCATTGTTCGCTCAAGCCTTCGATAACTATTACCAGGGCGTGCGCGAGGGAATGTCCTCGGTCATAAAAATGGCCATATCGAACATGCCCGAGCCCGATCGCCATGCGCTGACTCGCGGCAACCTGACGCTCTATACCGTCAGAAAAGAAGTCAACCCGCTAAACCCCAAAGAAGAAACGCAGTTCGCACGTGATCAAGCGAAAGGTCGCTACGGCATCATCCTGTGCTGCAAAA
The DNA here is from genome assembly GCF_900580865.1 of Pseudomonas viridiflava. Lineage (GTDB taxonomy): Bacteria > Pseudomonadota > Gammaproteobacteria > Pseudomonadales > Pseudomonadaceae > Aquipseudomonas. Next base: position 8,858 of record NZ_UTBZ01000216.1, on the reverse strand, counting down.
ATGGCGATGCACTGCGTACCTATGAGTTGTTCAGCTTGCGCGGGTTGTGTCGCGAACGCCCCGGACTGCTCGCTTTATTGCAAAGCACGCAAGTAATCCACGCTCGACCGACGCTCTCCTACGTCGGCAGTCAGTACGATTTCCAGGCAAAAAACCAAGCCGAAGACTGGCCTCTGGACTTCGCCGCCTACCGTGAGGGCAGCGAACCGCGAAATGACGTGACGTCCCGCGTGGTGGTGGAAAAGCTCTGGCACCTGAATCTGGACGCCACGGACATTCGGCCGGTTTCCCTGTTCTTTTCCCGGCAGACCAATGAGATCGCCGAATGCATACTGACCGACCATCCCGTGGCCAGCCGCGCGGAGCTGTATGCCTCGCTGAATGTGCAGACGGAACTCGAAGAATTGCGCACCACAAAAGAAACCATTGAACGCCTGGCGATCAACGTGATCCTGCCATTCAAACAATGTATTGAAGATATCCGCTCGGGACGGCCTGACCGGGTTTCCGAGGGCATCGGGGGTTGTGTGCTGGATGGCCTGTCGGTCATCGGGTTGTTGATTGGTTTGGGGGCAAGCGCGGCAAGTATCGTCGCCAAGACCGGGTCAACCACGCTCAAGGTGTTGAAAATTTCCAGAGCCGTGGCCCGTGTAGCGCTGTCATTGATCAATCCGCTGGATGGCTTGCCGACACTTGCACGCAAAGGTCTGCGGCTCGCTGGGCGTGGCATCGTGTTCGTCGGCGAAAACGCTCTGAGTGCGGGGAAAACAGCCAGCGCGCAACTACGCAAACTGATCGTTGGCCCAACTGCCTATGACTTGATCAAGGCCGAACGGCTGACCGATATGCGTCAGGCAACATGGCGAGGCGCGGATGGTGTGGATCAGGCCGTGGCTATCGCCGTGCTCGAACGCAATCAGGCATGGCATGCCATCAACCTCAAGGCTGGCGGTGCCTGGGGGCCACGGCTGAAGATAATCAACCTGAGTAACTTTCCACCCTTGAAAAGATTGCTTGGCCTCTTCAAGCCCTTGAGTTACACCCGCTGGTACTTGAAGAAAGCCATTCCACATGCCAAAACCAAACTCGACAACTCGATCAGCGCGCTGCTGGACGTCAATCAAAACGACGACGTAGGGGCGGTACTCCGGCATGTGTTCGGAACCGATTCCGCCGAAGCCGTCAATCACCTCACCGACAACTTGCGCGCGATGCGCCGGGACCTTGAGTCCCTCGCCTTTCCCAACATCGACTTTCGCCCCTATGAACCCGGCACCGTTGCCGCACTGCTGCCTTCGGCCTACAAACGCTGGAGAACCGGCCTCGATACAGGCGTGGAAGTCGAGAAGTCAGCGGCAAGATTTCTGGCGATCTACCCGGAAAATCTCGACGAGTTCTACAAGTTATCCCGGTATGACGATGCCAGTGTGGGGGACGTACTCGTGCATGAACTGGCCCATGGTGCTCCGGACACTCTTGATCTGTATTACGGAAAAATCTATCCCGAGTTGTATCACGCTGAATTCGATGCCGTCGGATTACTGGAGTTGGCCCGCGATGCGCGCAAGGCTCACCCCGACAACTTGATCAACCCACATCACACCCTTGCTCACCGCCCGGGTTTTATCGAATTTGCACAGATCAAGGCCAGTCTGCCCCAATTGATTCAGGACCACCCCGCGCTCGCGAATGCCGAGTCCTATCTACTGGCAGTTTCGTTGCTGGATCAGCACAAGACCCGTCCGGCCATATTGGGCTTCAATGTGAGAACCATCGAACACGCTTTGAAGCTCACCGCCCCCGGCAAATTCATGGAAGGACCGGTTTTACTCAGCCTTTCCAAGGCGACCCCTTACCCCTGATCCCTTTACCGGATGGAGGGCGCACCCGACCACGATGGCTGTGGTTTAATTGCGCCCTTTTTTCTCACCTGTTTTAAAGGATCTGCCCCCATGACCCAACCCGATAACACCAAAGTCCTGGTCATCGGCTACGTCTGGCCCGAGCCGCGCTCTTCCGCGGCCAGTGGTCATGTGATGCAGATCCTCGAAACATTCCTGCAACAAGGCTGGGACATCACCTTCAGCAGCCCGGCAGGTCCCGGCGAGCACAAGGCGGATCTTGCCGCACTCGGCATCCGCGAAGTCGCCATCGAACTCAACAACAGCAGCTTCGATCAATTCATCAGCGAACTGGCGCCGGACATCGTTTTGTTCGACCAATTCATGATGGAAGAGCAGTTCGGCTGGCGGGTTGAAAAACACTGCCCGCAGGCGCTGCGCGTGCTGGAAACTTCCGACCTGCAAAGTCTGCGGCATGCGCGCCATCAGCGACTCAAGTCTCGCCTGAAGGTCAATGCTGACCAGAATGATTTCAGTGATGTGTTTGCCCCGGCCCTGCGCGACGAGTTCGAACTGATGGCCGAAACCGATCTGGCCAAGCGTGAAATCGCCGCGCTGTATCGATGCGATCTGAACCTGATGATTTCCGAAGTGGAAATCGAACTGCTGATCGAACAGTTCGGTTTGCCCCGGCAACTGCTGCACTGGTGCCCGTTGATGATCGACCCGCCCGCATCCACCGCCGGCACATTTGCGGATCGGGCAAACTTCTTGAGTATCGGCAACTTCCGCCATGCGCCCAACTGGGATGCCGTGCTGTGGATGAAGAGCACGATCTGGCCGCTGATTCGCCAGCAATTGCCCCAGGCACAACTGCACATCTACGGCGCATATACGCCACCGAAAGCCACCGCACTGCATAACGCCCGCGAAGGTTTCCACATCATGAACTGGGCCGAAGATGCGTTGCAGGTCATGTCTGCCGCGCGAGTCTGCCTGGCGCCTTTGCGCTTTGGTGCAGGCATCAAAGGCAAACTGGTCGATGCCATGCTGTGCGGCACGCCCAGCGTCACGACGCCGGTTGGCGCTGAAGGCATGCATGGCGATTACGCCTGGCCCGGTGCCGTTACGAGCAGTGCTGTTGAGTTGGCCAACAGTGCCGTGGCGCTTTATAACGACGAGGCGCGTTGGCAGCAGGCCCGTCAGGCGGGATATACGCTGCTCAACGAACGCTACCAACAGTCAATACACGGTTTGGCATTGATAGAGAAACTGCGTTATTGCCAACAACACTTGCATGACCTGAGAGCCAAAAACTTTACCGGAAGCATGCTTCGCCATCACTCGCACAAGAGCACGCAATATATGTCGCAATGGATCGAAGCGAAGAACCGCAATATTCAACCAGCGTAGAAGTCATCAGCAATTGCTTCTACACGACTTGCATTAAAAGCAAACTTTGCCAATTAACCGGCAACCGTTATAAACATCCTGCGCGCACAACTATCACAAACTTTAAATCCATCGCAGGATGTACAACATGAACCATCTTGAAAACTTCGAGGCCTCCCAATGGATGGCCGACACACCGCAAATTGACAACTTGTCGCTTTTTCAACTGACCTTGCCAGGCACACATAATGCTGGTTGCGACCGGGAAGCAGGTTACGCACTGATCCCCGGAAAAAACTGGCTCGCCTGCCAGGACGTTTCTTTCTATTCACAACTCAACCGCGGCGCCCGGGCCCTCGATGTCCGCCTGACGGTCGATCACAAGGCGACAGGCCTGGCAAGGTTCCGCTTTCACCACAATGGTTACCTTTCTTCTCGCACGCTTGAAGATCTTGTGCGTGACTTGAAAGGCTTTTATGAAAGAAACAACAATGAATTCATCATTCTCGACTTTCATGAACTGGGAAATGGCAAAGATCCATTCGAACATTCGGAATTTCACGCGCTGATACTGGAACATCTGGGTGAGCGAATGATTCCTAACCGGAATCTGCATTTGACCCTCGGCCAGCTCAAGGCAATCAGTCCAGTGCAAAGAATCATGGTAGCGGCCCCCATGACCTGGGAAACACAGGACTATCGAATTTATGGAAAGATCCAGCACAAGTGGATCAATAAACAGTTGGTCAGTGCTGGGGACCTGCAGGGTTATATCAAAGAAGTATTAAGCACCTACTCCAGCACGCTGTACCCATGGTCGCTGTCGGCAACCAGTTTTACCATTGGCGGCCCTCAACGAATTCTCGACGAGATCGACACGTGGTTCGACCCCGACAAGTCGGATTGGGCAAAAAAGTGCAACATCATCAATTTCGACTTTATTAAAAACTCGAACATTGTGCGTTTCTGCCAGCAGGTCAACCAGGAAAAAGCCGCGGAGAAGTCCATCGTTGGCGAACAGGCCGTTTGAGCGAAACTGGCGCACATCCCGAGAAACGAGGCATGATCGGCATGCGATAACAAAAAAGTAGCTCGCCATGACCCGAACTGCCCGCGTGACCGACCCCTCGTACGAGTTGATGGATGACCATAACGGCTTGTCCATCATCTACCGTCAGCATGGTTTTCCGTGCCCGCTGGTACGCTGGCACTTCCACAAGGAATACGAGTTGCACCTGATCGTCGCCAGCTCCGGAAAGGTGTTCATCGGCGACTACATCGGCAATTTTTATCCGGAAACCCTGTTCCTCACTGGCCCCAACCTGCCGCACAACTGGATCAGCCAGGTGGCCGAGGACGAGGTCGTGGAAAAGCGCGACATGCTGGTCAATTTCACCGACGAGTTGTTCGAGAGTGGCCACCAGGTGTTTGCCGAACTGAAGACCCTCGCACCCCTGCTGGAGCGCGCGCAGTACGGCATTGAGTTCCGCTGCAAGCGCACCATCCGCCAGGCCATGACATTGATGCAGCGCATCGCCGACAGCAAGGGCATCACCCGACTCGGGCACTTTTTTATCCTGATGGAGCTTCTGGCCGCCAGCGATGACTTCCAGTTGTTGTCCGGCGCCACCACTCCGCAACTGGCCGACGAGCACAATATCGATCGCACCAACCGGGCGGTCGATTACATCTTCAGTCACTACGCCCGTGACATTTCGCTGGAGGAAGTCGCCGAGCATCTGGGCATGACGCCGACCTATTTCAGCCGGGTGTTCAAACAGGCCACCGGGCGCAATTTCATCGAGTTCGTCAACCGCCTGCGTATCAGCAAGTCCTGTGAGCTGCTGGCCGACGGCGACAAACCGGTGACCGAGGTGTGCTTCGAATCCGGCTTCAACAACATTTCCAATTTCAATCGGCGCTTTCAGCAGCTTAAGGGCATGACGCCGTCGCACTATCGCCGGCTCGCCGTGCAGCGCCTGACCGAGCAGAACCATAGCTGATACCTCAACATACCTGTGGGAGCGAGCTTGCTCGCGAAAGCGGCGTTTCAGGCAACAAATTTGCAAACTGATAAAACGCATTCGCGAGCAAGCTCGCTCCCACAATGGACCTCGCAATGCTCTGAAACCTGTACGCATTCGATAGCGCCTGATCGCTGCAAACCCCTTCCTTGCGTTCACCCCACAAATGTTCAGTGCAAAAAAGTATCGATCAAAGTGCTAGGGATGATTTGTCAGTCCCGCGATTGAAGGCTGTAATCAGCGCACATTCTTCCTGCACAGGAAGACACAAAAACAATAACTGTCCTTCTGCCTCCCACCGGGCGCAGAAAAGGAGTGCACGATGCAACCCACTGCAAAAGCTCTGCTTGCCCTCACCTGCATGACCCTCAGCAGCGTCAGCCTTGGCGCTCAGACGCTGACCATCGCCACCGTCAACAACAGCGACATGATCCGCATGCAAAAACTCTCGAAAACCTTCGAGACCGAGCATCCGGACATCAAGCTCAATTGGGTCGTGCTCGAAGAAAACGTCCTGCGCCAGCGTCTGACCACCGACATCGCCACCCAGGGCGGTCAGTTCGACGTGTTGACCATCGGCATGTACGAAGCCGCACTGTGGGGCGCCAAAGGCTGGCTGGAGCCGATGAAGGATCTGCCGGCCAGTTACGCCCTCGACGATGTGTTCCCGTCGGTGCGTGAAGGTCTGTCGGTCAAGGGTTCGCTGTACGCCCTGCCGTTTTACGCGGAAAGCTCGATCACTTATTACCGCACCGACCTGTTCAAGGATGCCGGCCTGACCATGCCGGAGCGTCCAACCTGGGAGCAGATCGCCGGATTCGCAGAAAAACTCACCCACAAAGACAAAGAGCAATACGGCATCTGCCTGCGCGGCAAGGCCGGTTGGGGCGAGAACATGGCGCTGATTACTACGGTCGCCAACGCCTATGGCGCGCGCTGGTTCGATGAGCAGTGGAAGCCGGAATTCAGCGGGCCGGAGTGGAAAAACGCGCTGAACTTCTACGTCGACACCATGAAGAAATCCGGCCCGCCGGGTGCCTCCAGCAACGGTTTCAACGAAAACCTCGCGTTGTTCAACAGCGGAAAATGCGCAATGTGGGTCGATGCCAGCGTCGCCGGTTCGTTCGTCACCGACAAGACCCAAAGCAAGGTTGCCGATCACGTCGGTTTCACCTTCGCGCCGCATCAAGTGACCGATAAAGGTTCGGCCTGGTTGTATTCATGGGCGCTGGCCATTCCGACCAGCTCCAAAGCCAAAGATGCCGCCAAAGAATTCAGCGCCTGGGCGACGTCCAAAGAGTACGGCGAACTGGTCGCCAAGACTGACGGCATTGCCAACGTGCCGCCAGGCACTCGCGCCTCGACCTACAGCGACGCTTACATGAGCGCCGCGCCGTTCGCCAAGGTCACGCTGGAATCGCTGAAAGCGGCTGACCCGGGCAAACCGACGTTGAAGCCGGTGCCGTATATCGGCATTCAACTGGTGACCATTCCTGAGTTCCAGGCAGTGGGCACCCAGGTCGGCAAGCTGTTCTCGGCGGCGCTGATCGGCCAGACCACGGTGGATCAAGCCCTGGCTGCCGCGCAGCAAACCACTGAACGCGAGATGAAGCGCGCTGGTTATCCCAAGTAACCCGCAAAGCTCGCTCCTGCCTTTTGTAGGAGTGAGCCTGCTCGCGATGGCGGTTTTCAATCTGAAACAGACGGTGACTGACACACCGCCATCGCGAGCAGGCTCACTCCTACATTAGATCTTCATAGGTCTGTATGACTCGGTTGTGATCGCCATGAATACTTCAACTGCCAAAGCCCACCTCGACCTGGCGCAACCTGCGCGCAAGGTCCGCGTACGCAATCCCGGCTGGTTTCTGGTCAGCCCTTCGGTGGCCCTGTTGCTGCTGTGGATGATCGTGCCGCTGGGCATGACCATCTACTTCTCGATGATCCGCTACAACCTGCTCTACCCCGGTGAAAACCAGTTCGTCGGACTGGAGAACTTCACCTACTTCCTCACCGACTCGGGCTTCATGCCCGGCGCCACCAACACACTGCTGCTGGTCGGTAGCGTGTTGCTGATCAGCGTAGTCCTCGGCGTGTTGATCAGTGCTTTGCTGGAAGCCAGTGAATTCCTCGGTCGCGGCATCGTTCGCGTGATGCTGATTTCGCCGTTCTTCATCATGCCCACGGTTGGTGCGCTGATCTGGAAGAACCTGATTTTCCATCCGGTCTCGGGGATCCTCGCTTACATCTGGAAGCTGTTCGGCGCACAACCGGTGGACTGGCTGGCGCACTACCCGCTGCTGTCGATCATCATCATTGTCTCGTGGCAATGGCTGCCCTTCGCGATCCTGATCCTGATGACCGCGATGCAGTCGCTGGACCAGGAGCAGAAAGAAGCCGCGCGCCTCGACGGTGCCGGGCCGATCGCGATCTTCTGGCACCTGACCCTTCCGCATCTGGCGCGACCAATTGCCGTGGTGGTGATGATCGAAACGATCTTCCTGCTGTCGGTGTTCGCCGAGATTTTCACCACCACCAACGGCGGCCCCGGCTACGCCTCGACCAACCTCGCCTACCTGATCTACAACCAGGCGCTGGTGCAGTTCGACGTCGGCATGGCCTCGGCGGGCGGCTTGATTGCCGTGGTCATCGCCAACATCGCCGCGATCATTCTGGTGCGGATGATCGGCAAAAACCTGACTGACAAAGCCTGAGGCCTGCCATGACTCTTCAACAATCCCGCCGGCTGCAAAGCCTGCTGCTCGGCACCCTGGCCTGGGCCATCGCGATCGTGATTTTCTTCCCGATCTTCTGGATGGTGATGACCAGTTTCAAGACCGAAATCGACGCGTTCGCCACGCCGCCGCAGTTCATTTTCACGCCGACGCTGGAAAACTACCTGCACATCAATGAGCGCAGCGATTACTTCAGTTTCGCCTGGAACTCGGTGGTGATTTCCTTCAGCGCCACCGCTTTGTGCCTGTTGATCGCAGTGCCGGCGGCGTACTCGATGGCGTTCTACGAAACCCAGCGCACCAAAGGCACGCTGCTGTGGATGCTCTCGACCAAGATGCTGCCACCGGTGGGCGTGCTGATGCCGATCTACCTGCTGGCGAAAAGCTTCGGCCTGCTCGACACGCGCATCGCGCTGATCGTGATCTACACGCTGATCAACCTGCCGATCGTGGTCTGGATGGTTTACACCTACTTCAAGGACATCCCCAAAGACATCCTCGAAGCCGCCCGCCTCGACGGCGCCACACTGTGGCAGGAAATGGTCCGCGTGCTGCTGCCGATCGCCAAGGGTGGCCTCGCTTCGACCGTGCTGCTATCGCTGATTCTGTGCTGGAACGAGGCGTTCTGGTCGCTGAACCTGACCTCGTCGAAAGCCGCGCCACTGACGGCGTTGATAGCCTCGTATTCGAGTCCTGAAGGCTTGTTCTGGGCCAAGTTGTCGGCGGTGTCGACGCTGGCCTGTGCGCCGATTCTGATCTTCGGCTGGATCAGCCAGAAACAACTGGTGCGCGGCCTCTCCTTTGGCGCCGTGAAATGAAGATTGAAAAGCAAAAGATCGCAGCCTTCGGCAGCTCCTACATAAAGC
>NZ_UTBZ01000126.1 GCF_900580865.1 Pseudomonas viridiflava | reverse complement strand
CCTGCAATGAGGATTCGTCATGAACGATTCACGCCGTCCATTCGATGCCACCCAACCGGAACCCATCGACGATAACGAAGACCGTATGGGCTCCATGGAAGAACTGAACTTCAGGGATGATGAGACCACCCGTATAGGTGATCTTATGCCTGAAGACGAACTGCAACATGAAATACCGGATGAGCGCGTGCGCGAAGCCGGCATGACCGGTGCGTCCACCGATGACCACCAGCCAACCGACGATGATCTCTCGCCTGAAACGCTGATTCATGAAGATGGCGCCCGCTCGGC
>NZ_UTBZ01000124.1 GCF_900580865.1 Pseudomonas viridiflava | reverse complement strand
GTTCTGGAGCAGTGATCTGCTCAAGCCAATCGCCAGTGTTCCGGTGGTGGTGTTCCAGTACGCAATGAGCCCGTTCGACGACTGGCACTCCCTGGCATGGGCCGGTGCATTGGTCATGACGCTGTTCGTACTGATACTGAGTCTGCTTTCTCGCTTAATTCTTCTGCGCAATAGGGCGTCCTGATGAACAACCTTTCCCTGGCCAACGAAAAGACCAAGATTCAAGTGCGCGGTCTGGAGTTTTTCTACAACAACCAGAAGTCGCTGAAGTCCATCGACATGACCATTCCGAGAAGCGCATCACTGCGATCATCGGCCC
>NZ_UTBZ01000165.1 GCF_900580865.1 Pseudomonas viridiflava | reverse complement strand
ACCCTGCGGCAATTGATCGGCATCAGCACCGAAATTGCCGACAGCGCGTTCAACCCCGAAGGCCGTACCGCCGAAGAGATTCTTGATGAGGCCGAACGGCAGATCTTCCAGATTGCTGAAGCGCGGCCCAAGACCGGCGGTCCGGTCAGCGTCAATGACCTGCTGACCAAGGCCATCGATCGTATCGATACCCTGTTCAACAGTGATAACGCGATCACCGGCCTGTCCACCGGTTATACCGATCTGGATGAAAAGACCAGCGGCTTGCAACCGTCCGACCTGATCATCGTTGCCGGTCGTCCGTCGATGGGTAAGACCACCTTCGCGATGAAC
>NZ_UTBZ01000137.1 GCF_900580865.1 Pseudomonas viridiflava | reverse complement strand
GATCAACGGTATTGCCTTGCAATCCAGCGACGCCGAAAACGCATTGATGGCGGCGAAGCGTACTTTCCGTCAGTTGTTCCTGCCGGGCATGATCGCGATTCTGGCCGACGCCGTGGGTTTCATCACGCTGCTGATCATTGATATCGGCGTGATTCGCGAGCTGGCCGTCGGGGCGTCCATCGGTGTCGCGGTGATCGTGTTCACCAACCTGATCCTGCTGCCGGTGGCGATTTCCTACGCAGGCATCAGCAAGCGGGCGATCAATCGCAGCAAGCAGGATGCGGTGTCCGAGCATCCGTTCTGGCGACTGCTGTCCAACTTTGCC
>NZ_UTBZ01000119.1 GCF_900580865.1 Pseudomonas viridiflava | reverse complement strand
GGCCAGAACCCGGTGCAGCTCGGACATGGCCTTGCGGTCATCAGGCACATGTTCCAGAACATGCGACAGACGATGAAATCAAAGGACTCGTCGGCATACAGGTGCATATCCATGATGTCGACCACGTCGTCAGCCAGCGGCGAAAACAGATCGGCAGAGCGATAGCGGGCGTTGGGCAGGCTGCGCAGGAATTTCGACAGCACAACGGCTGGCGCAATGTCGAGAATGCGCAAGGGTTGCCCCGGCGGATTATTCAACAGGTGCATGGCAAACAACGCGTAAAGCCGGTCCCGGTCCGAGGCCTGGCATTCAGGGCAACTGTATTGACCGACGTTCAGGGTTTCGAAATCGTCCACGCTGTAGAAC
>NZ_UTBZ01000117.1 GCF_900580865.1 Pseudomonas viridiflava | reverse complement strand
TGGCTAGCATCCCCCGGTCAGTCCCCTCTCCCCCAAGGAGAAGGAGCCGACCGAGATGTCTGGCGCTATGCATCGACCTGAAAGATCGAGTCGATTATGGATTCCCCAAAGCAAGATCAGGTCGGTGGAACTCGCCAATCTCCCACGGTCAGTCCCCTCTCCCCCTGGGAGAGGGAGCCGACCGAGATGTCTGGCGCTATGCATCGACCTGAAAGATCGAGTCGATTATGGATTCCCCAAAGCAAGATCAGGTCGGTGGAACTCGCCAATCTCCCACGGTCAGTCCCCTCTCCCTCTGGGAGAGGGTTAGGG
>NZ_UTBZ01000110.1 GCF_900580865.1 Pseudomonas viridiflava | reverse complement strand
GAAGAGCTGAACCGCGTGATCCGTTCGCGGGCGGCCAATCCGAAGTGGATCGACGGCGTCAAACGTCACGGCTATAAAGGCGCGTTCGAAATGGCCGCGACGGTGGACTTCCTGTTCGCCTTCGATGCGACGACCGAGCTGATCGATGATCACCAATATGCACAGTTGGCCGATGCCTACCTGCTTGATCCGTCGACTCGTGAATTCATTGAACAGCACAACCCCGATGCCCTGCGCGACATGACCGAGCGCATGCTTGAAGCGCAGCAACGTGGCCTCTGGCAGGAACCGGGCGATTATCAGCAAGCCCTGGAAGACCTGCTGCTGGATATAGAAAAGAAGTGATGACCCTGTCTGACTC
>NZ_UTBZ01000109.1 GCF_900580865.1 Pseudomonas viridiflava | reverse complement strand
CACTTGGTATTCCCTGCCTGAGAAAGCGATGCAGGAGTTGAAGTGGGCCTCCTCATACTATCAGCGGCGTGCATTCGAGCCTGCGGACGATACAGCTATTTCTTTTGAATGGCTGATCAAGCAGGGCACCTCAAGCCATCCAGAGACACAGGGGCACTTCAAGGAGTTACTGCGTTGTATAGCCATTCTGGCGCCTACTGATCATTGCTCAACCCTGTTCCAGCGGTTTACCGTGAAGGTGCGCGTCGAAAAGCCCGGGCATTCGACCTTTACCCTGCAGCTCAGTGCTCTGGATGGAGTGGCCACACTGACGTCATTATTCATGACATTCACGACGA
>NZ_UTBZ01000223.1 GCF_900580865.1 Pseudomonas viridiflava | reverse complement strand
GCCAGCTACCTGACCGGGCAGAGCATCGTGATCGACGGCGGCCTGACCGTGCGCTGGCCGGAGTGAGATGACGCAGGTCGTGACCGTGCCTGAACGGAGCGACGGGCACGATCAAAGTGTGGGAGTCGGCTTGCCGGCGATGCGTTTTGCGAAGCGACATCTCAGTGACTGAAATCACGCCATCGCCGGCAAGCCGCCTCCCACGGGGTATACATTCAGTCGGTCACTTTCGCTTTGGCCCCGTTTTGCGTCTAACAGACTTGTGTATAACGATGCGCGCAGAGCGTAAGCACGATCGCCATCATTC
>NZ_UTBZ01000133.1 GCF_900580865.1 Pseudomonas viridiflava | reverse complement strand
ACGCCGCACTGTGCCTGACCCTGTTCGGTGCAAGCTTTATCACGGCACGTTTGCTGTTCGGCAATCTGATCAATCGGCTGGGCGGTTTTCGCGTGGCGATTGCGTGCCTGTCGGTCGAAACGCTGGGCCTATTGTTTCTGTGGATGGCACCCACACCTGGCCTGGCGCTGGCCGGTGCAGCATTGACGGGGTTCGGCTTTTCGCTGGTGTTTCCGGCGCTGGGCGTCGAGGCGGTCAATCTGGTGCCAGCGTCCAGCCGTGGCGCGGCGGTGGGTGCCTATTCGCTGTTCATTGC
>NZ_UTBZ01000067.1 GCF_900580865.1 Pseudomonas viridiflava | reverse complement strand
CTGCGCAGTGACCACGGTGCGAGTGCAATCAACCTCGGTTATCTGACCCATCCGCGCCCGAGCGGTGGGCAGCCGCGCGGCGAAGGTTTTGAACTAAGAACCGACCGCCACGGTGCGGTGCGTGCGGCGGCCGGCCTGTTGATCACCACCGAACCACGGCCGAACGAATCCAAGCACCACAAGGATCTGCCGGAAACTGCTGAACGCCTCGCCACGGCCAGCGATCAGCAGGACGGTTTTGCCGTACAAGCCAAAGAGCTTCAAGCCCAAGAGGCCGGTGATCAGGACGACGTCGCCAAAGCGTTGCACGCCCAGCATCAAGGCGTGCTCGGCTCGGGGCCGGCAAACCTCACCGCCAACGAATTCCCGGAATTCACCGAGCCGCATCTGGTCCTCGCCAGCCCGGCCGGCATCGCCCTGACCACACCGCGCTCCAGCCACATCACCACCGGCGAACACCTGGCGCTGAGCAGCACCGGCCACACCAGCCTGTCGATCGGCAAACGCCTGCTGGCCAGCGCCAGTCGGGGCATGCGCCTGTTCGTGCAAAGCATGGGCTGGCGGCTGGTCGCAGCGTCCGGCGATATCGACGTGCGGGCGCTGAAGGACAGCATCAACCTGCTGGCCAAGCTCAACATCACCGCCAACGCCGACCGCATCACCATCACCGCGAAAACCGAACTGGTGATTCAGGGCGGTGGCAGCGCCACCACCTACAACGCCGGCGGCATCACCCACGCCACCAGCGGCCCTTACACCGCGCACGCGGCGAACTTCGCCTACACCGGCGCGAAAAGTCTCGCCGGGGTGTTCCCGGAACCACCGAAACCGGGCAATGGCAACCTCGAACTGTTCAACCAATACGCCGGGCGTCAGGGCATCAAGGAAGGTGATTACGAAGTCATCGATGCACTGGGCAAAAGCATCAAAGGCAAGCTCGACGGCAAAGGTTTCGCCAGCGTCGCCGGCGCCGCGCCCGGGCCGGCACGTGTGCTGTTCGGTAAAGATCCGGCGGATACGTGGAGCGATGGCAGTTACATCGGCAAACCGGAGTGGCCGTTGAATCCGCCGGGACCTGAAGAGGTGCCGAGCCAAGTGCAGGCGATGGTCGCGCAGGTGTTGCCGAGCAAGAGTTGGGAGATGTTGGAGAAGGGTAAGGACATGGCGCAAACAGGGATGAGTGCGATGCAGACGGCGCAAGGTGCGATGCAAACGGCGCAGCAAGTGAAAGGCGTGGTGCAGGGCGGAGCGGCCGGGTTGCCGAAATTGGCGAGTGCGGCGTTGCCGAGTGCGTCGGGGATTTTGGGGGCGGCGGGTAAGACGGGCAAGTTGCCGAGCCTGCCTGCACCGAGTCTGCCAAAACCTTCCTTGAAAACCCCGGGCCTGTTGGCGGGTGAGATGCTGTCATGACGACTGAAGTAGCTGCTGTAAAACGTGAACCTCAGGTTGCCATCGTTCCACTGAATGCCATTGACGTTCAGGACGTCGCCAGCAGTGCGGCAACCTTTGATGCCTGGCTGCAATCAGCCACGGATGGCGTGGTCACCCTTGATCGGATCAAGAACGTCGCCGGCGCCTTACCCGTGGTGGGCAACATCATGGCGTTGGTCGATGCGCTGGGTGACATCGTCACCCTGTCGAATGCCCAGAAGCGCGACCTGCTGGCGTGGGCCAGCCTAGGCATCAATCTGATCGGTGTATTGCCATTACCGCCGGCCATGGCGGCGGCGCGCATGACCCTGCGCCCGACTTTGTTTCTGGTACGCCAAGAGATGAAGGCCACCAGCAAAATGCTGCTCAGTGCATCCGTGATCGAGGTGCTGGTCGGGCACCTGAACGCCTCTATCATGGGCACCCTCGACGACTTCGTTGAACAGGCCAAAGGCAAGTTGCCCGGGATTCTTGCGGACGCTGGCAAGCTCGGCGAAGAGGTCATAGATGAGATTGCCACAGGCATCGAGGCGGTCGCTTTCGGCAATCTGGATGCCAAAGGTGATCTGAATGCGGCCAGCGCCCAGGCAAGCGCAGCAGTCGATCAATTCAAGAATGATCCACTGGCCTCATTCAGCAATGTTTTCGGGGCTGCCGCGAGTGCTTATAAAGCGGCTGGCAAGGGTCTGGCCAACAGCGTCGCGCAAAATCTGGTGCCCGATGACTTCAAAAAAACCGTCTCTGAGGAAACCAAAAAACTGCGCGCGATGGGCCCAGAGTTGCGCACTCAGTTGAGCAAGCTTGACGATGAGTCGGTCCAAAATTCCATCGGCTGGTTGCTGTTTATCCTCTCCAGCGCCGTGACCCTGTGGCGTAAGCGCAATGCTCATGGCCAGAGCACCGCGGTCCATCCAGACAAGACCGGTCAGGCAAAGCACACGGCATCTGATGGTGAATTGGGATCCAATGGCCAACAGGCTCCGGCGAAAGGCGCGCCCGAGCCGAAGAAAAACGGCACCTGCACTGGCACCACGCATAGCATCAATTTTGCCCTGGGTTCGGAAAGCCTCAGCCATACCGATTTCAGCCTGTCAGGCCCCTTCCCGATCGAATGGACACGCACCTACAACTCGCGCCTCGATGCCTACGATCAGAGCGAACTCGGCGCTCTCTGGATCAACGAATTCACCACGCGTTTCGACTGCGTGGACGATGGCCTGACGTTCTACAGCGCCGACGGCCGCGACCACAGCTATCCGTTGCCTAAAGTCGGACTGTTCCACTACGACGCCATCGAAAACATCACTCTGGTCCGCAACAGCGAAGATCAGCTGTTGCTGTGCCGTGGTTTCGAACGCAAAGAAACCTACGTCCGCCGTGGCCAGCGCTATGTGTTGACCAATATTTCGCTGCGAAATGGCGCCGGGATCATGCTGCACTACGAGCATCGTCACGATGAGCAGTCGGTGCTTTCGGACTTGATCACTTATCAGGAAAACGACTTCACCAAAGTCCACCTGCACCTCGGCACGCTGATCGACGATCACGGCCGACTGACCGGTCTCTGGGAAATCCGCGACGGTGAACCGCAGCGACAACTTTGCGCCTACCAGTACGATGCTTTCGGCGATCTGATTCAGGCCCAGGACGAGAACGGTGCAGTCTGGTCGTATCAGTTCGAGCATCACCTGATCATCCGCTACACCGACCGCACCGGGCGCGGCATGAACCTGCAATGGGACGGTTCAAGCGCCAAGGCCAAAGCCGTGCGCGAATGGGCCGACGACGGCAGCTTCGACACGCGTCTGGAGTGGGACGAAAACATCCGTCTGACCTACGTCACCGATGCCCTCGGCAACGAGACCTGGCACTACTACGACATCCTTGGCTACACCTATCGCATTCGCTACGCCGACGAGCGTTCGGAGTGGTTCTTCCGCGACGAGGCGAAGAACATCGTGCGCCGCGTCAATGCCGACGGCAGCACTGATCGCTACAGCTACGATGAACGCAGCAACTTGCTCGAACACATCCGCGCCGATCACACGGTGATGCATTACGCCTACGACGATCAGGACCTACTGATCAAGATCAGCGACGCCGAGGGCGGGCAGTGGCAACGCGCCTATGACGATCAAGGCAACCTGGTCGAAGCGCTCGATCCGCTGGGCAACAAAACCGAATACGCCTACAACAAAGCCGGCCAGCCCACCGCGATCAAGGACGCCAACGGCAACGAAAAGACGTTGGACTACAACGACGCCGGGCAACTGGTCGAGTACGTCGATTGCTCGGGCAAAACCAGCGCGTGGGAATACAACGAACTGGGGCAGATGACCTGCTTCACCGACGCAGCCGGCAACGCCACCGAATACGAATACAAGGCCGGCCAATTGGTGCTGATCAAGCACCCGGACAAGACCGAAGAGCGTTTCGAGCGAGACGCCGAAGGTCGGCTGTTGGCGCATGTCGACACTCTCGATCGTTGCACCACTTGGACCTACAGCGCCGCAGGCATGGTCGCCGAACGCGTTAACGCCGCCGAGCAAACCCTGCGTTATCGTTGGGACCGCCTTGGCCAGTTACTCGTATTGGAAAATCAAAATGAACAACGCGCCTATTTTCACTACGACCCGGTCGGTCGCCTGCTTGAAGAAAGAAGCTTCGACGGCTGCAGCACGCGTTATCAGTACGACCCACTCACCGGGCGCTTGGCCCAAACAATCAACGGTGAGCGCGTCATCTCGGTGAGCTTCGACCCGATGGGCCGTTTGACCGAACGCCGAGCGACCTTAGGCGATCAGTCGCAAAGCGAGAGCTTCGCCTATGACGGCAACGGCAACATGGTACTGGCCGACAACGCCGACAGCCGCCTGCAATGGTTCCACGACCCGGCCGGCAATCTGCTGCGCGAACACCAACATTACCTCGGACTGGAAAAACCCACCGTCGCGATCTGGCACCACGAGTATGACGTGCTCAACCAGCGAGTCGCCACCGTGCGCCCCGACGGTCACCGCGTCAGTTGGTTGACTTACGGCAGCGGCCACCTGCTCGGTCTGCGCCTGGATGAGCACGAACTAATCGGCTACGAGCGTGACGACCTGCACCGCGAAGTCGCCCGCCATCAAGGCAACCACCTGCTGCAAACCCAAAGCTGGGACCCGGCCGGTCGTTTGCAGGAACAGTTGCTGGGACGCAGCGACGACAAATCCACCCTGCTCAAACGCGAGTACAGCTACGACGCCGCCGGCCAACTGACCGACATCAACGACAGCCGTCGCGGGCCGCTCGCCTATCGCTACGATCCCGTCGGCCGACTGCTCAGCGCCACCACACGCAGAGGCGTGGAAACCTTCGCCTTCGACCCAGCCGGCAACCTGCTCGACGACAAGGCGACAGAAATTCGCCGCCCACTGGACCTGACCCCTCCGCGCAGCAAACTGGTCGACAACCTGCTGCGCGAATACGCCGGCACCCACTACGACTACGACGAACGCGGCAACCAGATCCAGCGCTGGCACAACGGCCAACGCAGCGATCTGCGCTGGGATCTGTTTGATCGACTGGTGCATTTCGAGGACCCGCGCCTGAGCGTGGATTTCGCCTACGACGCACTGGGACGCCGCCTGCACAAAAACTCTAGTGCGCACTACAAGCAGCGTCCGGAAGCAGGTTCCCTTTGGAACAAAAACGAGCACGCGCGCAAACAGCGCGAACTCGGCTGCGGCTTTACCTTGTACGGCTGGGACGGCGACACCCTCGCCTTTGAAAGCAGCCCGGCACAAAGCGATGGGGAACCGGGTCGCACGGTGCACTACGTCTTTGAACCGGGCACTTTTGTCCCCGTTGCACAGGCTGTACGGCATGCGCCAATCGATCTGATGGGACAACCGGATTACAGCGGTGAGTACAGCCTTGATGAGGATCCGTTGTGGAATCACAAGTCAACGGCATTACCGTTTGATGCGCTGGGCTGGTACCAGTGTGATCACTTGGGTACGCCGCAGGAACTGACCGATTCCCAAGGCAACATGGCGTGGACCGCGCAGTACAAGGCGTGGGGACAGGTGACGGAGCAACGTTCGGAGTGGGCGCGGCAGCATGGCGTGATGAACCCGATACGGTTTCAGGGGCAGTACCACGATCATGAGACCGGACTGCATTACAACCGGTATCGGTATTACGATCCGGGGGTTGGACGGTTTGTTAGTAAGGATCCGATCAGCTATGCAGGTGGATTGAATCTGTATAGCTATGCGCCAAATCCGATTGGATGGATGGATCCTCTTGGCTTGACACCTTGCCAAAAGAAAAAATGCGCTGCTCATCTTAGTGCGATATATCGTAAGTCGGAAGGAACAAAATCGGCAAATGGTGCCCGAGGATTACAAGAGCGTGTTGATCACTTACATGAAGATAAGTACGATCTTTATCGACTTGCGCCCAAGAATAAAATGGCAGTTGGGCCTCTGAGAGGCAAGGGTTCCTATGATGGCCATGTGCAGGCGGCGAAAGATCTCCAAATGAGTCTGCAGGGTGATATTAATAAATTC
Source organism: Pseudomonas viridiflava (assembly GCF_900580865.1). Taxonomy (GTDB): domain Bacteria; phylum Pseudomonadota; class Gammaproteobacteria; order Pseudomonadales; family Pseudomonadaceae; genus Aquipseudomonas. The sequence goes on along the minus strand of NZ_UTBZ01000067.1, from coordinate 50,184 downwards.
GACAGTGATGGGTGCGATAAGTACTATCGAGTGCCAACTCGCATACGTGAGATGGCTCATGCAAAGATTCCTACAGCTCCAGCGGGCCGATAAATGAATTTTGATCATATTATTTTTATTGCGAGCACCGACTGCTTTTCAGCAATGCTCTTAGGGGAGCGGTTTGCTGATAATCTTGATGGCATAAAGAATATCGCCAGAGCGGCGACTCTGGAGTTAATGAATGGAGATGCTGACTATTACTACGATGCAGATTTTAGAGAGGAAAGAATAAATAAGACAAAAAACGATTTTGTCCAAAAGCTCTCAAAGCTTAGCGATTCAATTTCTGGAAGATTTGCTGAGCTTGACTCAATTGCTAGCCAGCGAGCACTAAGCCAGAGCGCCAATTCTATTCAACTTATAAAGAGTGTGTCTGCCAGAACATATTGGTTGAATACCGATGACTTCCAGATTGAAATTTCTGACGAATTAATCGAGGCAGTCATTCAGGCTCAGCTTATGGAAGTGCCTTTAGACACAGAAACAGATCTTGCTTGGGAAGAAATTCATGAGCGATGGGAGTATTCATCATCCGAGTGGGACAAATACATAAAAAATATTATGAAAGACGTTCCTGACGCGATCTGTGCGATATTTAACGATCTTTACAACTCGCCGCTTTCTTTAAGTTATCTGAATGTCTGGAGTGAAAGATTGTCAAGAAAACACTTTATGACTCTGATCAAGGCCATTGAAGATGAAGCTTTCATGGAAATGGAAAAAATCGATAAGGGTTACGCAGAGCTGGTCAGGCCTACTATGAAACAGTTTTACGAATGAAGAGTTTTTAACGGGCAGATCAAGTTTTTTGACTGTTAGTCAAGCACAGTCTGCCCGCGGCTCCTCACCCGGAGTGTATGGACATGAACGAAATTTTTCACAAGATTGTCTTTGAGTTAACGCCTGGCGAGGATGGTTATCCTCCTGTATCCGCTGAGTCTATTTGGGGCATCCATGCCGGTGATGGTACCCATATCTTAGACAATACTCCCTATTACGTTTATGGCGTTAGTAAGGGAGATTCCGTGCAGGTAAAGTCCAGTGGCGATGAGATGATAGCTGTGCGTGTCGCAAAACAGGGTGGCCATTCGACTGTCAGAGTTTTTGCCAGTGATACTGAAGAGAGAAGTAAAATAATCGCTCATCTTCATCAGTTGGGTGCCTCGTGCTCAGTTAGTCAGGAAATGTCGCTGTTTGCAGTGGATATCCCCTCGGATTGTGATTTTTTCGCGATCGACAGATATTTGTCTGATATTGCTGATGGGGAAAATATTGCATATGAGGATGCTTGTCTGCAGCACTCACATATTAAATCATCTCGTCTGGGGGAGTGCCTGTCATTGGCTTCTTTGCCACTACTAGCTCATTGATTGAGTAAGCCCTAAGGGGGCATGGAGACAGGCCGTGAGCTGGAGTTTATTAATCGTAGTCTGTCCCTATTAATACTCAAATGCCCAAGTCCGGCTACCCGGGAGCGGGTAAGTTAAGTCTGCCTAAACGAGGGGCGCTGCCGTAACGGAGAATTTATGTCCAAGACACGTGTAGTCGGTACATCGACAGACGCTATTCAAGCGGCAGAAAAGGAACTCGGCCGAACACTGCCAAAATCCTTTTCGGATTGGCTTTTGGCAAATAACGGAAAGTCCTTGGGGGCGTTAACGATATTTCCTGTGCTTGACGCTCGTGACCCACGGAAGACGTGGGAGTCGATCGTTCACCACTTTAAAAAAGACTGGCAGGAGTGGTTGGAGAATTTTTCCGATGCCTCCACCGATTTCTCGGCACTTCTACCGTTCGCCGAGTTTGGCACAGGCGACTATTACTGCTTCAACTATGCGGTAAATGGGCAAACCGGAGAGCCTGTCGTTGTGTTGTGGTCCCATGAAACGGGTGAGATTGATCAGGTAGCGGAAAGTTTTGCAGCGTTTCTTGCAATGCCGGGACGGCCGGGCTGATTGTTTCCGGACCACAAGTCAAAGGAGTGACAACATGAAAGACGCGATTCGCTTGGGCGATTCCACCACCCACGGTGGCAAGGTGCTCGAAGCCTTTTCTCAGACCGACCTCAACGGCAAGCCGATTGCCGGTGTCGGTCACAAGGTCAGTTGCCCGTTATGCAAGGGGATTTTCCCGATTGCCGAGGGCAGCAGCACCTACACCGTCGACGGCACGCCCATCGCCCTCGACGGCATGAAAACCGCCTGCGGCGCTGCGCTGATTGCGAGCGGGCCGAAAGGCGCCGTGATCAGCTAGTCACCCAATCATTCTGGATTCAATCAATCCGCTGTAAACCTTAAAGGACTAAACATGAAATACACCGCTTTGATCTTCGCCATGACCGCAGCCCTGGGCACCGCCAGTTTCGCCCATGCGGAAGAGATGGATCCTGCAGCGCTGAAAAATGCCTACGACATGGGGCGCAACTCGGTTGGTTTGATCAACCACTGCGTCGACAAGGGATTCTTGAAAGCTGACAGTACTGAGAACGCCAAGAAGATGAGCGACTTTATTAAGGGCATGCCAGGGCCAGTGGACAAAAGTGACGGCGACAAAATCGAAGCTCAGGGACGCAAGGGTGAGATATTTATGAACGGTGAATACCAAAAGCTCGAGGGTAACCTGCCGCCGACGCTCAGTCTCAAGCAGTGGTGCGAACAGGCGGATCAAGGCATGCGTAATGGCTTGAAGCAAGTAGGTTTGTAAGTGAGTCCGATCTTGTGGTCAGGCTCGAAAAACGCTCGCTGATTGCGAGCGTTTTTTATTCCGCTGCAGGTGCTTGATGTAGTTCTATTGGCTCAGCCCCTTGGAATCCGCCAACCTGCCCTCATAACCATCGCATATCCAACACCCCGTAGAGGAACGACACACCATGACCACTCAAACCGAAACTGCCATCCTCGCCGGCGGCTGCTTCTGGGGCATGCAGGATCTGCTGCGGCGCTATCCCGGTGTGTTGCAGACCCGCGTCGGTTATACCGGCGGTGATGTGCCGAACGCCACGTATCGCAACCATGGCGACCACGCCGAGGCCATCGAGATTACCTTCGATCCTGCCGTGATCAGCTACCGACAGATCCTTGAATTCTTCTTCCAGATTCACGATCCGAGCACGCCTAACCGGCAGGGCAACGACCTTGGACGCAGCTATCGCTCGGCGATTTACTACCTCAGCGAAGAACAGCGCGATGTCGCTGAAGACACGGCTGCCGATGTCGACGCCTCAAAACTGTGGCCGGGCCGAGTGGTGACCGAGATCGAACCGGCGGGGCCGTTCTGGGAAGCGGAGCCGGAGCATCAGGATTACCTTGAGCGCATTCCGAATGGCTACACCTGCCATTTCATTCGTCCGAACTGGAAGCTGCCGAAGCGCGGGTGAGGGGTGCATGCCGCTCATTCAGCGCCAGCACATAGGCGCTGAACATATCCGCCAGCCCGTCGGCGCATACCGAGATTTCCTCCTCGGTACGCGGGCTGCCGGAAAAATCCTTGCCGACCGAACTGAGTGTGTTCAGGATCAAATCGCACGCTGCGGTACGGATCTGCTCACCGACCTCGGGCAGTAACTCTTCCATGAATGTCGCGAAAATCTGGCGCCCGGCCGCGCGCACTGCGTGGGCCTCAGGGGCGTTGCGGTAGAGCGGGGCGGCGTCGTTCAACGCGCCGCGCATTTGCGCTTCGTCGCACTCTGAACGAATGAACGCCTGCACCAGCGTGCGCAGGCGAGTGAGTGGCGGCTGCTCAAAGTCTTGCAGAATCCGCTGCAACATCTGCGTGGTGTGCAGCCACTCATCGCTCTGCAAGCGGAACAGGATCGCCGCTTTGTTGGGGAAGTACTGATACAGCGAACCGATGCTCACGCCAGCCTTTTCTGCGACCCGTGCGGTGGTAAAGCGCGTGGCGCCATGCTCGGTCAAAACCTGAATAGCTGCTTGCAGAATCGCCGTCACCAGTTCGGTGGAACGTGCCTGTTGCGGCTGTTTGCGTGAGGAAATACGGGCAGTCTGGGGCTTGGTCATCGGCAACTCTGGCGTCCGGGGGAATGCGAATAGCGCAAGAAGCGAATCGCTCGCATCATTTAAATGCGACGAATTGCTCGCATTCTAGTTACCGACTGACGGAAAGCAATCATGACGACCTTGACCACTGAACCCCTCGCGAGCCTGATCGAACGCCTCTACGTCCAAGCCGGCGCCGCCATCAGCCCGGTGCTGGAAACGGTGTCCGACGAAGAACGCGAGCGCCTGATGCACAGCAAAACCGAGTACCTGAAACTCTATGAACTGCTCAAAGACCTGTGGCTACCGGTCTCTCGCGACACCGGCAAACTGCTGTACATGCTGGCGCGCAACACCAAGGCCAAAGCGATTGTCGAGTTCGGCACCTCATTCGGCCTTTCGACGCTGCACCTTGCGGCGGCGCTGCGGGATAACGGTGGCGGTGTGCTGATCGGCAGTGAGTTCGAACTGTCGAAAGTTGAAATGGCGCGGCATCATTTCGCTGAGGGTGGCGTCAGTGATCTGGTGGAGATTCGCCAAGGTGATGCGCTGGTGACGCTGGCAACGGACTTGCCGGAATCGGTCGATCTGCTCCTGCTTGATGGGGCCAAGGCGTTATATGGCGATGTGTTGAGTCTGGTCGAAAAGCACTTGAAGCTGGGCGCGCTGGTGGTGGCGGATAACACCGACTATTGCCCGGAGTATCTGGCTTACGTGCGGGCGCCGCAGAACGGGTATTTGTCTGTGCCGTTTGCGGATGATATTGAGTTGTCGATGCGGTTGGGTTGAGCCCGTTTCTTCAGGGAGCCACTGGTTGATATGTGGCTCCAATTCGGACGGGCGAGAAACCAGTAAAAAACACGGGTGGAAATCCTGGATTTGAGAAAACTTCCCTGTCTGACTTTCTCGATGGCTAATCTCGACCCTGACTGCCACCAATCAAAACTAATCAGTAACAGAGCGAATCGCTATCACAGATGGGGACAGAACATTTCTAAATACGGCATAGCGCATAAAGGTCTGAAAACCTGTTACTTCTTACAGTATCCGAAGCGGATAAACTGCTAGAGCATGGTGTTTCACCAATGTTTTATTCATAAAAAGGGAGATACATCATGGCACTTACGGTTAACACGAACGTTGCTTCATTGAATGGTCAAAAAAATCTTGCTAAGGCGTCGGATGGGCTAACCGGATCAATGACCAGATCAAGCAGCGGACTTAAGATTAATAGTGCGAAGGATGACACGGCAGGAACGCTGGAGGAACAGCGTACTGAAACACCGCCGCTGGAAGGAGAGCAGCATCGTACTGACGAAGAGCTGCCAAAAGGCAGTTAGGCGCCGCTAACTCGGAAGCCAGGTACTAAAAATCTGTGCCGGTACCTGGCTCTCGTCAGCAGCTGATTCCTCTAGGCTTCGCAACCAATGCTTCGCATAATTGTTTTATGTTGAATGAACATCCTTCTTCGCGGGCAATCCCGCTCCCACAGGGTTATTCGGCGTGTTCACAATAACGGCATCCCACAAAAACCTGTGAGAGCGTGGCTTGCCCGCGAAGAGGCCGGAATGCATTGCATCATAGTCACCTGAGACACCGCGATCACAAACAGGCCCGTCCTTCGTAGCTTTAGAGCAAACTCCACGAAACCCCGACATAAACCCCCATCCCTTCACCCGGAGTAGACCGCGCCGCATCCAGTCCCTTGTCGTCATACCCCGGCGTGACCGTTGCCGCGTAGTGTTTGTTGGTCAAATTGCGCATATCCACCCACGTCTGCCAGTCACCCTTCGGCGCGTTGTAACCCAGCGTCGCGCCGAACAGTGCATACGGATCGGCGTAATAGCTGTTGGCGTAATCCACTGCCACCTTCGACACCAATTGCGTGTTCACTGCCGCAAAGAACCCCTGCGGCCAGTCGTAACGCAACTCACCCTGGTAGTAATGCATCGGCAGACCGGGGAGGCGGTTGTCGCCGAAGCGATCGTCATCGCGATAGTGGAAGTCGCTGAAGGTATACGCCTGACGCAGACTCAACTGGCGGCCATCGGCCGCCGACCAGAGTTTGCTGTTGAGGCTGGCTTCAACGCCTTGGTGCACGGTCGGGCTGGCGTTCAACTCATAAGGTGTAACGGCGTTGGCATCCGGCAACACCGAAAGCAGTTCATGCCGCACCTGCGCGTAGTACCACGCCAGACTCCACTCGCCGACGGCGCTGTCGCCACGACCGCCCAGCTCCAGCGTGGTCGCGGTCTGGTTCTGCAGTTCGATCGGGTCTTTCTGCGTGCCCGTCGCTGCGCCATTGCTAGCCGGGAAGCGCACGTTGGAGCTGTAGATCAGCGACCACGGATGCGGCGCCTCAACCGAGCGGCTGAGGTTACCGAACACTTGCAGGTCCGGGGTGATCTGATAGCGCAGGCCCAGGCGCGGCGCATAATCCCAGTCGTTCATGCTGGTTTTGCCGCCGCTTTGCGGGTAGGTGACAGCACTTTCGCGGCGGGTGTAGATGGCGGCGAGGCCGGTGGTCAGCCAGAGGTCGTCGGCGATTTCCAGGTCGTTGCCGAAGTGCAGAACGGTGTCTGAACCCTGATAGGTGAAATTGCGCATGCGCGTGCCGGGCACGTAGCTGGCGGTGTTGCCGGACGGGATGCGCACGAATTCGCTGGCGCCGTCGTTGGGCAGGTGTTTGGTCACGCGCAGGCCGACGTTGCTGCGGCTTTCCATGCCGAAAATCGTGTCGCGGCGTTTGTAGTCGAACGTGCCACTGACGTCGGTGTAGGCGACCTTCAAGCGGTTCGGGCCTTCGCGCAGGTCCATCGGGTAGTCGTGGTAGACGAGGCCGGTCTGGATGCTCGAATCGTCGTCGATGTAATAAGTGGTCTTGTTGCCGATGAAGGTGCTGCCCGGCTGTTTGCGGCTGTCGTCGCGCGCCACGTAGGACGGATTGGCCGCGCGAGGCGAGTGTTCGATGGAGTGCTTGGTCACGCGGCCGGCGAGGTCGTTGTCGGTCTCGCGGTAACGGATATAGAAGCGCGTTTCCAGGTTGGGGTTGAAGCGATAGCCAAAGTTGGCGATCACGCCTTTGCTCTCGCTGGCGGTGTGATCCTGATAGCCATCGGCGTTGGAGTCGGTGAGCGACACGTAGTAATCGAAATCGCCGAGCACTTGCCCGGAGCTGACCTGGCGCTGCTGATAGCCGTGGCTGCCGGTGGCGTAGCGCACCTGGAGTTTCGGCGCGGTGTAACCGGTGTGGCTGACGTAATCGATAGCGCCACCCAGTGCCAGCGAACCGCGATCGAAGCCGTTGGCGCCGCGCAGCACTTCAACGTGATCGACCCACAGCGGTTCGAGCAATTCATACGGCGTGCCGCCCGGGCCAGTCAGAGGCAGGCCGTCGAGCATGGTGTACAGCCCCGACGCATGCGCGCCCGGCGCGCGGTTGATGCCCGAACCGCGAACCGAAATCTTCACGCCTTCGTTGCCCGCCGACTGCGCATAAACCCCGGGCTGATAAGCCAGCACATCCTGATTGCTCGCCACGCGACCCTGCAATGGCTGACGCATGTCGACCACGCTGGTGCCGCCAGGCACCTGATCGAGGCGGGCCTTGGCGTCCTCAACTGAGACATCACTGCCGTTGCGATCTTCGGCCGAAATCAGCACTTGCCCCAGTTCCAGACCTTGAGTCTCGGCCATTGCCGGGCAGGCGAGGGCCAAGCCGAGCAGGGCGGTGGGCAGGGATTTGGACGCGGGCATCGAGAAAACTCCAGGCAGACAAGGGCAGGGCAATGAACAGTGCGACGCAACAAAGAACGAACGAAACACATGGCAATTTTGCTTTTTGCCCGGCAATGGCAAACAGCACGTCATGAACTAACCTCACGTGTCTGGTTTGTCCCGTCAATCAACACTCTGTTTCTGCATTTATTGGAGAGAGGCCAAGGTCATGGCAAAAGGCAAAAAGAAGGCCGCCACGGCGCCTGAAAGTCCGAAACTGAAAAACAAGGATTACCTCGAGCATTTGCGCAAACTGCATGTCGAACTGGTCAAGTTGCAGGAATGGGTGATTGCCAAGGGCGTCAAGGTCTGCATCGTTTTCGAAGGGCGCGATGGCGCTGGCAAGGGCGGCACGATCAAGGCGTTGACCGAGCGCGTCAGCCCGCGAGTCTTCCGCGTGGTGGCGCTGCCTGCACCGACCGATCGCGAGAAAAGCCAGATGCATGTGCAGCGTTACCTGCCATATCTACCGGCGGCAGGCGAAGTGGTGATTTTCGATCGCAGTTGGTACAACCGCGCCGGTGTCGAGCGGGTGATGGGTTTTTGTACCGACGAACAGGCCGACAAATTCCTCAAATCGATTCCGTGGGTCGAGCACGCTATCGTCCAATCAGGAGTGATCCTGCTCAAGTATTGGCTGGAAGTCAGCCCCGAAGAGCAGACCCGCCGGCTTGAGGCGCGAATCAACGACGGCCGCAAGACCTGGAAACTGACACCCATGGACCTTAAGTCCTACAGCCGCTGGTACGACTACTCACGGGCGCGGGACGAAATGTTCAAACATTCCGACACCGAACACGCGCCGTGGCTGGTGGCCGACTCCAACGACAAGCGCCGCGCCCGGCTGAACATCATCACCGATGTGCTCAGCCGCATTCCATATGAAGATGTGAAGCGCGAGAAGGTCGAGTTGCCCAAGCGGCAGAAGCCGGGCAAGTACCGGGATCCGGATTATCCATACCGGCGTGTGGCCGAGAAGTTCTGAAAAACCACCCCAATCCCTGTAGGAGTGAGCCTGCTCGCGATAGCGGTGTGTCAGCCACACATCCGCCACAGACAATCCGCTATCGCGAGCAGGCTCACTCCCACAGTATTCGGTGGTGTATCCATCATTGTTGATCGGCAAAGCCCTTTAGAAGCAAACAGTCCATCCGTCGACTGCGCTGAACCACTGGGATCTCACGTCTTTCTATCAAGGAAGTCCTTCACGAGATCTTTCCCCGATGTTCGATCAGCGCAAACAGGAAAAACTGGCGGCATGGCGAAAACTGGCGACGCAAGCGCAGATGCGTCTGGACCCGGAAGAACAGTACGACGAACTGCTCAAGGCCGCCGATGAAATGGAGGAGCAGGGATTGATCACCAGCGCCGAGTGGCGGCAGCTGGTGCGGGATGCCGGCAATGTGTTCACCGGGGACACGGGGCGAACACACGGTTGACGGCGCTGCGAACGGCTACAGCGCTTGATCCGCCCTGTAGCCGTTCAGGTCACACGACCCTTCTTGGCTATCAACTGTGCACCTCTGGAATCTTGTAGCAACCGCGCAAACGCTGCTTTGTCGATCGGCCGACTCATGAAGTAACCCTGCACCTCATTGCATTGATCGACCCCGAGAATATCCAGTTGCTCTTCGGTCTCGACGCCTTCGGCCGTCACGGTCAGGCCCATGGCTTTGCCCAGGCCGATAATCGCTTGCACCACCGCGCGATCATTGCTGCCGCTGCTGATCGAGGCGATGAAACGCTTGTCGATCTTGATCCCGTCGAACGGGTAGGCGCGCAAGTAACCGAGCGACGAATAACCGGTGCCGAAGTCGTCCATGTTCAGGCGCACACCGAGTTCCTTCAGGGCGTTCATGGTGGTCAGCGCACCGTCGGTGTCGTTAAGCATCACGTTTTCGGTGATTTCCAGTTCCAGGCGACTGGCCGGAAAACGGGTTTGCACCAGCACTTCACGAACATCCTCAACCACATCGCTGACGGCAAACTGCGCGGGCGACAGATTGACCGAGAGCAGGATGTCTTCCGGCCAACCCAGCGCGGTTTCGCACGCTTCGCGCAGCACCCAGCGCCCGAGCGGGACGATCAGGTCGGTCTGCTCCGCCAATGGAATGAACAAGTCCGGCCCCAGCAAGCCCTTGGTCGGATGTTGCCAGCGCACCAGCGCTTCGACCGAAACGATGTGCTTGCCATCGACCTTGTAGCGCGGCTGATAGTGCAGGATGAATTCGTTGTGCTTGAGCGCGTGGCGCAGGTCATCTTCCATTTGCCGGCGCGTCTGGATCTGATCGCTCATGTGCGCTTCGAAATAACACCAGGTGTTTTTGCCCTCGGATTTGGCTTGATAGAGGGCGATGTCGGCGTAACGGATCAGGTCGCTGGGTACGTAGCCGTGGCTGCGACTAAGTGCGATGCCGATGCTGGCACCGATGTGCAGTGGATGATGCTCGAAGATCACCGGTTGATGCAGGCTGCCGATCAGGCGGGTGCAGAACTTGTCGATTTCGTGTGGGCTGTCCATGCCATTGAGCACCACGATGAACTCGTCGCCGCCCAGTCGCGCGACGATGTCATGTTCGCGGGTGCATTCACGCAGGCGCACGGCGACTTCTTGCAACACGGCATCACCGGCCGGGTGGCCAAGTGAATCGTTGATCGGTTTGAAGTTGTCGAGGTCGATCATCAGCAGCGACAGCGGCGGCGCGTGCTCCTTGAGCAGCAGCGCTTCATCCAGATAACGCGCGAGTTTGTTGCGATTGGGCAGGCCGGTCAGGGCGTCGTGCATCGACAGATGCTGGATCTGCGCATGGGCGGCGACTTCGTCGGTGATGTCGCTGGCGGTGCCGCGATAGCCGATGACTGCGTATTTGGCGATGATCGGTCGGGCGGACAGTCGACAGTGGCGTTGCTGGCCGGCGTGGTCACGGTAGGTGCAGCGTAAATCACTGGCGCTGTTTTCCTCGGTGAGTTTCTTCAGCCACAGTTCCAGTGGCGTGGTGTCGCAAAACAGCAACTGGCCGATGTCTTGGCCCAGCCACAGGGTTTGCGGGTAACCGGTCACTTCGCTGAAGCGCGCCGACAGGTAGGTCAGCGCGAGGGCGCGATCGACTTCCCAGATCCAGTCCGAAGCCGCTTCGGCCACCGCGCGAAAGCGCTCTTCGCTGGCTTCCAGTTCGCGGTTGGCGTTTTCCAGCGCTTGATTGGAGGTTTGCATGACGGCAAAACTCTGGTCGACGTATTGCGATGATCGCAAGGCGTGCCGAAAGAAGTACGCGGTCAGCAGCATCAGCACCACAATCGTTGCGCCGAGTGGCGGCAGCAATGACCACAATAAATGTTGCCCGGGCCATTCCAGATCAGCGATCAGGCTGTAACCGGTGCTGTCCAGCGGCACTCGCGGGCGGTCGTGTTCAAGGGTTTCATCCAGCGCCAGGGTCAGGTTGCTCAAGCCATAGCCGCTGCCGATCAGACGCAATTTGGTTGGGGTGAGTTTGTCGACGAACACCAGCACTGAAGAGGTCTGCGGATCGCCCAGTGGCCGTTCATCGTTGGGTATGATCGCCGCCGCCGACACCAGCGCTGGCCAGCCTTCGAACAGTGAATAGCGACTGACCGGCTTGGTCAGATCACCTTGCCCCAACACTTGATCGAGTAACTCCGTGGCGCTCACCTGCACGAATGCGGACAGCTCGGCATCGACCATTTGCCCGCGCACCACCGCATAGCGAGTGCCTTCGCGGCTCAGCACGAACACGCCGTCATAGCCGTCACTGGTGAACAGGGTTTTGCCGAGGTTCTGCTCGGTGTAGGCCCAATCGGTGTCGACCTGACCGCTCAAATGCTCGTAGGCGGTGGTCCAGTAGGCGTAGCTGGTGATGTAGTTTTTCGAGGCAGTGATGCGGTTTTCCAGCGCGCGAGCCGAGTAAAAGCGGGTTTTGTTGACCTCTTCGCTGTCCAGGCGCTCGGCGATACCCAGCAAAGCAACTGCCGCCGCAATCACGCCGCTGACAAACAGCGCCCCGACCGCGAAGGCCAGGCGGCGAGTGACGGCGCTCTGGCGCGGTGGAAGCGGGGCTGCATAGCTGGAAAGGTCCATGTGCTCGTCCTTGATCCGCTGTCTTCTGAATCTAGAACCACGGCGCAGGCGCAATGTTCAGATTCTTCTCGGCGACTGCACTGAAAGCGTAGTGAACCCCGCGTGTTTTGCCTCCCCAAGTGCAGGACGCCGATCAGCGGCCAATCCCGAAAGGGCAAGACTTCCCGCGCAAAAACCGGATAATGGCCGCCATTCGTTTAGCCGTATTCTGGTAATCCCGCATGGAAATCAAGGTCAACTTTCTCGACAACCTTCGACTTGAAGCCAAGTTCGACGACTTCACGGTGATCGCTGATCAGCCCATCCGCTACAAGGGCGATGGCTCGGCACCGGGGCCGTTCGACTACTTTCTGGCGTCGTCGGCGTTGTGTGCGGCGTACTTTGTGAAGTTGTACTGCGACACGCGCAACATCCCTACGGAAAACATTCGCCTGTCGCAGAACAACATCGTCGACCCGGAAAACCGCTACAACCAGATCTTCAAGATCCAGGTCGAGTTGCCGGCGGACATCTCCGAGAAAGATCGCCTGGGCATCCTGCGTTCCATCGACCGCTGCACGGTGAAGAAGGTTGTGCAGACCGGCCCGGAATTCATCATCGAAGAAGTCGAGAACCTCGACGCCGATGCTCAGGCGCTGTTGATGCCGGTGGCCGGTTCGGACGCAGGTACTTTCATCGCCGGCAAGGACCTGCCGCTGGAGCAGACCATCGCCAACATGTCGGGCATCCTCGCCGACCTCGGGATGAAGATCGAAATCGCTTCGTGGCGCAATATCGTGCCCAACGTCTGGTCGCTGCACATCCGTGATGCGCATTCGCCGATGTGCTTCACCAACGGCAAGGGCGCGACCAAAGAAGGCGCACTGGCCTCGGCGCTGGGCGAGTTCATCGAGCGCCTGAACTGCAACTTCTTCTACAACGACCAGTTCTGGGGCGAAGAAATCGCCAACGCCGAATTCGTCCACTACCCGGACGAACAATGGTTCAAGCCCGGTCCGAAAGATGAGTTGCCGAGCGAGATCCTCGACGAATACACCCGGAAGATTTACAACCGTGACGGCGAATTGCGTGGCTCGAACCTGTTCGACACCAACTCCGGCAACACCCAGCGCGGCATCTGCTCGCTGCCGTTTGTGCGTCAGTCGGACAATGAAGTGGTGTACTTCCCGTCCAACCTGATCGAAAACCTTTACCTCAGCAACGGTATGAGCGCCGGCAACACCCTCGCCGAAGCGCAGGTGCAGTGCCTGTCGGAGATCTTCGAGCGCGCGGTCAAACGCGAAATCCTCGAAGGCGAAATGGCCCTGCCGGACGTGCCGCAAGCAGTGCTGGAGAAATACCCGAGCATCCTCGCTGGCATCAAAGGCCTGGAAGAGCAGGGCTTCCCGGTGCTGGTCAAGGATGCGTCGCTGGGCGGTGAATTCCCGGTGATGTGCGTGACCCTGATGAACCCGCGCACCGGCGGCGTGTTCGCCTCGTTCGGCGCGCACCCGAGCCTGGAAGTGGCGCTGGAACGCAGCCTCACCGAGCTGTTGCAGGGCCGCAGTTTCGAAGGCCTCAACGACTTGCCGCAACCGACGTTCTCCGGTCAGGCCGTCACTGAACCGAACAACTTCGTCGAGCACTTCATCGATTCCAGCGGTGTGGTGTCGTGGCGCTTCTTCAGCGCCAAGCCAGACTTCGAATTCGTCGAGTGGGACTTCTCAGGCCAAGGCGAAAACTCCAACGCCGAAGAAGCCGCGACGCTGTTCGGCATCCTCGAAGACATGGGCAAAGAAGTCTACATGGCGGTCTACGAGCACATCGGCGCCAAGGCCTGCCGTATCCTCGTACCGGACTACTCGGAGATCTACCCGGTCGAAGACCTGATCTGGGACAACACCAACAAAGCCCTGCAATTCCGCGCCGACATCCTCAACCTGCACAACCTCAGCAAAGTCGGCCTGCGTAACCTCGCCCAAGGTCTGGAAAACAGCGAACAGGACGATTACACCGAGATCACCACGCTGATCGGCGTCGAGTTCGACGACAACACGCCGTGGGGCAAGCTGACCATTCTGGAACTGCGCCTGCTGATCTGCCTCGCGCTGCAGAAGTACGAGCAGGCCAAGGATCTGGTTGAAGCCTTCCTGCAATACAACGACAACACCGTCGAACGCGGCTTGTTCTATCAAGCGGTCAACGTGGTGCTGGAGATGGAACTGGACGAAGACCTGGAACTGGAAGACTACGAGGCTAACTTCCGCCGCATGTTTGGCGACGAGCGTATGGATGCGGCGATTGGTTCGGTTAACGGCAGCGTGCGCTTCTATGGCCTGACGCCGACGAGCATGAAGCTGGAAGGGCTGGATCGGCATTTGCGTTTGATCGAGAGCTATAAAAAGCTGCACACGGCGCGGGCGAATGTGAAGCAGGTTTAAGCCTGTTTTCACATGGGATTCGGTGGTGAATTCACCCCTCATCGGAACGCCGCCCGCCCAGCCCTCTCCCCTAGGAGAGGGAGCCGATTTGAGAGCTTTTCAAAATCCTAGTTCGACTCGATATCTGAGGTCGGCGTATTTCAACCAGACACCTCGGTCAGTTCCCTCTCCCCAAGGAGAGGGCTGAGGTGAGGATTTTGCAAAACCCGAGTTCGGCTCGATATCTCAGGTCGGCGTATTTCAAACAGACGCCTCGGTCAGTCTTTTCTCTCCAAGGAGAGGGCAGGGGTGGGGATTTTTCGAATCCAGAGTTCGACTCGATATCTCAGGTCGGCGTATTTCCACCAGACGCCTCGGTCAGTTCCCTCTCCCTCTGGGCGGTCCGACGTTTCGGGAGGGCTAGGGTGAGGGGCTTTAGCTTCTCCGCCCATGCGCCGCATCCGCCAGTTGCCCGGTATCGACCCGCACAAACACCGAATCGCCCACCGCTGTCAGCACATCCCCGGCAAAAACCTCACAAATCACCCGCGTCTTGCGCCCGACGTCACCCTCGACCTTCGCCCGCAAAATCAGCGGCACACCCATCGGTGTCGGTTTGATGAACTTGATCCCAAGGTTGCCAGTGACGCAGTCGATGCGCGGCAAGCTGCCGGGCTCGCGGTTTTCTGCGCGGTAGTGGTACGCCATCGCCGCCCAGTTGGAATGGCAATCGACCAGCATTGCGATCAGGCCGCCGTAGACCAGATCCGGCCAGCCGCAATATTTGGCCTCCGGCAGGTGCTCGGCGATAACGTGTACGCCGTCTTCATGCCAGTGACTTTTGACGTGCAGGCCGTGCGGGTTGCGGCCGCCGCAGCCCTAGCAGACGCCTTCGGGGGCGGCGAGGTCTTGCAGGGGAGTATCGAGGCTGGACATGATTTTTATTATCCTGGCGTGGTGAGTCCGGTCAGGCGCAGTCGATTGCGACCGCCGCGTTTCGATTCGTAGAGTGCCGCATCGCCTTGCTCGATCAGTGCCGTCAGGTTGGCGGGCGGGTGGTCGAACAGGCTGGCGCCGATGCTCAGGGTCACGGCGGCGGTGGTGGGGAATGTCTGGGATGTGGTGCTCAGAAACTGCTCGCGCAATGTGGTGCCCAGTTCCATGACGCGCTCACTCGATGCGCTGCTGAGCAGAATGACAAACTCGTCGCCGCCCAGGCGCGCCGTCAGTGAATTGCGCGGCAGCACCGAGCGGATCATTTCGCTCAACGCGATGAGCAAGCGGTCACCGGCAGTGTGGCCGTACTGGTCGTTGACCAGTTTGAAATTGTCGATGTCGATCAGCAGCAAGGCGCCGGGATGCTGCGGCGATACGTGTTCGAGCAGGCGCGGTGCACGCTTTTCCAGAGCGCGGCGGTTGTACAGGGCGGTCAGCGGGTCACGCTCGGCGAGGCGGGCGATCTGTTTTTCCCGGCGGTAACGTTCGGTGCCGGTCATCGACAGGGCAATCAACATGATCGCCATAGCGCCTTCGACCAGGGAAATCTGAATGATCTCGCCACGAAACGCCGCCAGATCGATCAGCGTGCCGGGGATCACCACGGTCAGGGCTTTGGCCACATAGAAGATCCCGTGACCGAGCAACACGTAACGCAACTGCACCGCGCCGACGCTCAGCGACTTGCCGTGGGGGCGCAGCAGTGAGCTGGCCTTGAGCGTCGCCAGCGCCACCAGCAGCGAATTGGCGGCGAGCATGACCTTGGACCACAGCGGCCCGTCCGGCAAAAGCAGCATGACCAGCCAGGTGGCGAAGATCAGATACCAGGCCGACGACAGGCGTATCTGGGTAAAGCGTGCCACGCCGAGCAGGAACAGGAAATGCGCGGTCACCAGCAGCCCGTTGGCGAACCAGATGCCGATCAGCAGAAAGCCGCTGCTGCGCAGCAGGGCCAGGGTGGAACCGACGGTGATGGTGGCGAAACCGGCGCTCCAGAACAGCAGCGAAGGCTCACGAATGCTGCGCCATTCGATCGCCAGATACAGCGCGGCAGCGGCTGCGAGGGCGATGGAAATGGTCAACATCGTAGGTGGGTCGAGCGGCATTTCTTGATGCGCCTGTCTGATTGGCAGTGAGACCGGCGATTGTAAGCGTTCGGGCGGTTTTTTCGCAGAGGGCGTGTTGCCGCGCAGACCACTGGCAGCGGGGAGGGCGCGGCTGCTCGCCGCCGCCCCAACCACTGCGCCGATCGGTCATCGCTCGCGCGCGAGCCAGGTGTCGACGACTCGACGATCCAGTTCTTCCCAGTACGCCATACCCAGCACGCGGGTGGTGTTGAGCCCGCGCAGGTAACCGCGCAACTGATTGGCGGTGTCGGTGATGAGCTGCGGGTCGGTGAGGTTTTTGTCCAGCAACACGCTTTCGTACTGCACAAGGTATTCGGCCACGCGCTCGCGGAAATCGGGCAAAACGGCGTCTCGGATCAGGTCAAACGTTCTCAAGGAAGGTTCCTCATGGGTCTTTTTCTACTTGTATTGAGTGTGTATCAGTCTGCACGTCGCGCAACTATTGCTAGAAGTAATAGTGACCATCAAGAAACGCAAGTTCTGCTTTGGCGGCAATCGGCGGAAAATCGCCTCCATCGAACACGCCGCTCAAGGAATCTGCGCGATGAAGACTATGACCCGACTGGCTTTGGTCGCCCTGCTGGCAGGCGGCGCACTGTTCGCAGCACCGACTTATGCAGCCGACACCGGGTCGTGTCACTTCCAGACCCTCACCGGCAGCAGCGCGACGTTGCAGCATTCGCAAACCGTCGGCGTGCTGCTCAGCGAGAACACCCTGGACAACCTGCAATACCTTGAGCGTTACCACGACATGGCGGTCAACGGTGCGAAAGATGCGCTCGACTCGCGGATTCGCAAAGCCTTTGTCAGCAGTTCCGATCCGGAACTGGCCATCGACTGGTTGGTGAGTTCACTGCAACAACAGTTCTTGTCGGTGACCGTTTACGACAACCTCGATGCGCTGGTGCAGGCGCATCCGGACGTGGTGGTGAAACTCGACACCTTCAATCGGCTGTTGACTCAACGTAACAGCCTGGTCGAAGCGCGTTTCACCGCACGCTTTTATGACGCCGACCTGCAATACATCGGCAAGGCTGAAGGCGCCGTTGAGAAACAGCTGCCTTCGGTGTGGGTGCATAACCAGGCGGCGCCGGCCATTGCTGCACAGATCGACAAGCAGCGTGACTTGCAACTCAACGCCTTGAAGCAATTTGATGTGTCGCTCAAGGCGCTGGTGGCGTCGAGCTGAACACTTAAAACATAAATGGCAACGGCGGCTCCGTGAGGCTGAACCGTTGCCGGTTGAACCGAACCTTTATTTTCAGGATGTCACCGATGCGTCTTTTATTCGTGCCTGCCATGGCTGTCGCTTCTTTGTTGCTCGCTGGTTGCGCTTCGGCGCCGAACAATCCGAGCCTGACTTTGCAGACCAGCAAGACTCCTGCGCAGTACGCCGATTGTGTGGTGCCGAAGTTGCAGGGCAGTGCGTTGAACCCGACGGTTTCGCAGACTCAGCGTAGTTATCGGATTGTGGTGCCGAGCAAGGTTTCGGCTGACAACGTGCTTGAGGCTTATAAAGCCGGGAATGGCGGCAAGGTGTTTATCTACGAGCGGCATTTGCTGGCTTCGAATCTTTTGCCTTCGAGTTTTGAGCGGGCGGCTCAGGATTGCATCTGATTTTGCCCGTTGTGTGTATTTGATTGAGCTCCTTTGGTTGGCCGCAACCAACCAATTTTTTGCCTCGCGCCTTCATGTGGTTGCGGGGCTTTTTTTTTGGCTTGGCGGCCTTTGGGCCGACCATGTTCTTGGGGGGTTGGGTGTATATCCGTTTTTTTTTGGGTTACGGCTGGCGGTTTCGCCCTTACGGCGACTCACTTTTTTTCAAACGCCAAAAAAAGTAAGCAAAAAACGCTTGCTCCTACGTGCGGCCCGCTCGCTGGGGCTCGGGGTTCCTTCGCTCCGGGATCGATCCGGGCGCAGCGTCTACGGTTTGCTTCGCTGCACCTCCTCTCGCTGTGTTTGGCTGCGCCAAACGGTCGCTGCGCTCCCACGCCCGGATCAATCCCTCCACTCAGCCTTCCGACGTCGCCTTACAGATCAAGATCAAAAGCAGGCGAGCTGACACTCGGCCTATTGAGTGGTGAAGAGCGGGGCGTGGTCGGCTTTGGATTTGTGGTAGTGCTTCCCCTCACCCCAGCCCTCTCCCGAGGGAGAGGGGGCCGATCTGTGGGCTTTTCACAGCCTGAGTTCAACGCGGTATCGCACGTCGGTGTAACTCTCCCAAACACCACCGTCAGTTCCCTCTCCCTCCGGGAGAGGGCTAGGGTGAGGGGCTTTTGATCTGGTCTGTCGCGCAGGTTGCTGTAACATGCGGCCTCTTCACTCTGGCGAGCAATGAAAATGGATTCTCACTCGATTTTGACCTTCACTGTGGTTGCGGCGATTGCCATCGCCAGTCCGGGGCCGGCGACGTTGATGGCGATCAACAATAGCCTCGCGCATGGGCAGCGCAGCACGATCTGGTCGTCGTTGGGTAACGCCAGTGGTTTGTTCTGTCTGTCGGCGGCGGCGATGTTGGGGTTGGGGGCGTTGTTGGCCAGTTCGGAACTGCTGTTCAATGCGGTGAAGATCATCGGTGCCGGGTATCTGTTCTACCTCGGCGTCAAGCAGCTGTTCAAAAAGGGCCCGATGCTGCCGGAGGGTGTCGAGGGGGAGGCGAGCAAGGTTCGTCCGACCCGAGGCAAGTTGTACAAGTCGGCGTTTCTGACCGCGGTGACGAACCCCAAGGCGACGATGTTTTTTACTGCGTTGTTTCCGCAGTTCATTGATCAGGGCGCCGCGCTGTTGCCGCAGTTTTTGATCCTGACCTCGATCTTCATGGCGTTGTCGGTGTCGTCACTGAGCGTTTA
Source organism: Pseudomonas viridiflava (assembly GCF_900580865.1). GTDB lineage: Bacteria > Pseudomonadota > Gammaproteobacteria > Pseudomonadales > Pseudomonadaceae > Aquipseudomonas. Next base: position 30,903 of record NZ_UTBZ01000067.1, on the reverse strand, counting down.
TGCCGCGCTGGCTTCGCGGGCCAAGGGTGTGTTGACTCGTCCGGCGTTGTCCCGTTGGGTCAGCCGGGTGGTCGGGTCTACGTTTATCGGTTTTGGTGCGGCGATTCTGACGATGCGTCGGCAGACGGCTTAAACCCATTTGAACCGGGCCGGGAATCTCGCCACGAAGCAGGTTCCCGACTCGGCGCTTGAGGTAACGCTCAACGTGCCGTTGTGTGCCATCGCTATCTGCGAGGCGATGTAAAGCCCCAGTCCCAAGCCCTCGCAACGCTGCCCGGCTTCGGCGCGGGAGAAGGGTTCGAACAGCAGAGGCATCAGCTGCGTTGAAATCGGCGTGCCCTGGTTGGTCAGGGAAATCACGATTTCGTCGTTTTCCGCATAGGCTTTGAGGATGATCGGTGTGCTGTTCGAGCCGTGGGTAACCGCGTTGCCCAGCAGATTGGAGAGCAACTGGCTGATCCGCAGCGCATCGCAATAGACGCCTGCCGGCACATCGAGTTCATGGATGACATTCGCTTGCGGATGGGATGCCTGAACCTCGGCAAGGGTCAATTGCAAGGTGTGCTGCAGGTCATCCACCAGTTTGCGCTGCACCGGAATTCCGCCGCCCAGTCGTCCTCGGGCAAAGTCGAGGATGTTTTCGATCAACACGCCCATGCGCACCGAGCTGTTGCGAATCGCCGCAATCAGGTTGAGCGAACGTTTGTCTTCGGTTTTGCTTTCCAGCAGGTCGGCGCTCATGCGCACCGCACTTAGAGGTGTGCGCAGGTCATGGCCGAGTACGGCGATGAATTGCTCGCGCAGGCGCCCGAGTTCATTGGCGTTGTTCAGCTCGATTTGGGTCGCTTCCAGATGGCGTTGCGTGTCCAGGTTCATGGCGATCAATTGAGCGAACAGGGTCAGCGTTTTGGTAATGGCCGGTTCGTCGATATTGGCCGGGACCGAGTCGATGGCGCACAGCGTGCCGAAGAAGTCGCCGTTGGCTTTGACGATGGGAATGGAAATGTAGCTTTCCAGCCCATAGGTTTTCGGCGTGTGGTGAAGCGAAAAGACCGGGTGCGTACTGGCATGACCGAAGATCACCGGCTGCTGATGCTGGCGGATCTCGTGGCAGATGGTCGATTCGAGCACCAGTTCGCCACCAGGTTTGAGCCCGAAATCAATCGAGTCATCGACGGCGCATGCCACCCAGTTGCTTTCGGTGACCCGTGCCACCGCGGCGAACCGCATGCCGGTGAGGTGTTTGACCATGCTCAGGATGACCGGCACCGAGTCAATACTGCGGATGGCTTCGATGTCGGGTGCAAAGTCCGGGTTGGTCATGGGGGCGATGCTTTGTGATGAGTTCGCTCAGAGCCTATATGGTATTGCCGGTCATGACCAATGCGGCGGGCAGAAAAAACAAGGGCGCCGCGGATCTCCCGGGCGCCCTTGTTTTGTTACGCAAGATCGTCAGCGACTCAGAACTTGTATTTGGCGGTCAGCATGTAACTGCGCGGATTGCCATAGTTGTCGTTGGACCCCCACGTGACATCGGAGCCGATGGCGGAGTAATAGACGCGGTCAAAGATATTGTTCGCGTTGACTTGCAGATCCAGGTGTTTGTTGACTTCGTACCCGGCCATCAGGTCGGTTACTGCGTAGCCGCCCTGTTCGAGACGGTAGCTACCGTTATTGGCGAGGGTGATGTCGTTGTACATGCGGCTCTGCCAGTAGACATTGCCACCGACACGAAGGTTCTGCAGCGGGCCCTGGAAGCGGTACACCGTAGACACCTTGAACAGATGCTCAGGCGTGTCGGTATCGAAACGCTGATTGTTGTTCGCCGGGTTTTCGTCCTTGATGTAGTGCGCGCGGGTGTAGGTGTAGCCGGCGCCGACCTGCCAGTTTTCGGTCAGGGCACCTTGCAGTTCCATGTCCACGCCTTGGCTGCGCACTTTGCCTGATGTGTTGTAGCAGGTCATGACCGGGCAGCCGAACTGATTGTCGGCCTGCGTGGCGCGGCCGGTCTGGTCCATCTGGAACACTGCCAGACTGGCGTTGAGGGCGCCGTTGAAGTACTCGCCCTTGATGCCCACTTCGTAGTTTTCACCGACGATCGGATCGAGCACTTTGCCGCCGAGGTCTTTCTGGGTTTGCGGGGTGAAGATGTCGGTGTAGCTGGCGTAGACCGAGTGATGGTCATCGAGTTTGTAGATCAGACCGGCATAGCGGGTGAGGTTACGGGTGACCTTGTAGTCGCCGTCGCCAGAGCGGTCATCGTAGTCGTACCAGTCGAGACGGCCGCCGAGGATCAGCGTCAGTGGATCGGCCAGGCTCAGGCGGGTGGTCAGGTACACGGCGTCCTGGGTGGTGACGTTGCGGGTTTTACCGTCCCGCACGAAGTCAGGCTTGGGTGCGCCGATTGGCCAGGCGGTGGTGTACGGGTCATATTCCTTGGTCGTCGCGTCATACACCCGGTTGCTGGCACCGACGACCAATTCGTGGCTGCGGCCGAATGCTTCGAACGGGCCACTGGCGAACACGTCGAGCGAGCGTTGCTTGTCGGTGTGATGGGATTGATAGGCCGTGGTTTCCAGCGGGCCGGCGTAACGCGACAGGTAAGTCCCGGAGAACTCGCCGTCGAGGGTCGAGGACGAGCCAGCGACGTGCAATTTCCAGTCGTTGTCGAAGCGATGCTCCACTTCACCGAACACGGTGTCGATTTGCAGCTTGCGGTTTTCCCAATCGGTGCCGGGGTAGGTGGAGCGGGGCAGATCAAGGTGATGGCCGTTGGTGCCGATCGGCAAACCGCCCCAGAAATAGTTGGTCTGTTCATTCTGCCGCGAGAAGCCCAAGGTTGCGGTGGTGCTGTCGCTCAGGTCGGCTTCACCGATGGCGTAGAACAAGCCATGGTCGTTTTCTTCCTTGTCGCGGAAGCTGTCGGCGCCCTGATAGGAACTCACCACTCGGCCGCGCAAGGTGCCGCTTTCGTTCAAGGGGCTGGAGGCGTCGATTTCGCCACGGTAGTCGTCCCAACTGCCGGCCGCGCCGGTGAGGGTCACGCGTTGATCGGCGGTCGGGCGTTTGCGCACCAGGTTGATCGCCGCTGACGGGTTGCCGGCACCGGTGACCAGCCCGGTTGCGCCGCGGACGATTTCGACGCGATCAAACATCGCCAGGTTGGGTTGCACCGCCATCGAGAATGGCGAATACGAGCTCGGCAGACCGTCGTACATGATGGTGTCGATGTCAAAACCGCGCGAGCTGTAGGTCTGCCGGCCCGGGCCACTGGCCTGACTGAGGAACAACCCCGGTGTGCCTTTCACCACGTCGTTGATGCTGGTCATGTTCTGGTCGTCCATGCGCTGGCGAGTGATCACCGTCACCGCCTGAGGCGTCTCGCGCATGGTCAACGACAGCTTGGTCGCCGTGCTCATCGGGCCAGTGGTATAGGACTGGGTGTCTTCGGTGGTGCTGCTCATCTGGGTGGCGCCGATTTCGGTCGCGTCCAGCTCCAGCGTACCGGCCGGCGCGGCTTTTTCAGGCGTGGCGGACGTTGTTTCGTCGGCCAGCGCAGGTGCAATGCTGGCCATGCAAATGGCGAGCGCCAACAGGTTGGGCGAGAGGTTTGCGCGGCGGTGTAGGGTGTGAAACGACATCAATCTGCTTCCCCAAAAGATACGAAAACGAATTCAGTGCGAGTGCTTGTAGGAATTATTCGCATTAGTGTGTCAGAACATTCCGGGTGAAGAAAGCCGTACGAGTCAGTTAGTTAACGAATTTTTCACAATTGGCCGGGCGCTCTGCGTCGCGGGTTGGCGCAGGGTTCTGGATTTTCGGGGGAGGAGAGAGGGGCGAATCGAGGTATGGGAGCCGATCACAGAAGCGTGTGATCGGCTCGCTGACAAGGGTAATTAAGGGGTGTTATTTCAGATCTTCGGCTTGGTGCCGCTCGGGCACTTGAGTCGCTTCATCGCCCCACGTGCGATTGACGCGTTGCCCGCGAATGACGGCCGGCCGTTTGGCAATCTCCGCTGCCCAGCGCTGCACGTGCGTGTATTCGTGGGCGGCGAGAAACTCGGCGGCGGAGTAGACATTGTTGCGCACCAGTTGCCCGTACCACGGCCAGACCGCGATGTCGGCAATGGTGTAGCTGTCACCGGCGAGGTAAGCGCTTTCGGCCAAACGCCGATCAAGCACGTCCAGTTGTCGCTTGGCTTCCATGGTGAAGCGGTTGATCGGGTACTCCAGCTTCTCCGGCGCATACGCATAGAAATGGCCGAAGCCGCCGCCCAGATAAGGCGCCGCGCCCATCTGCCAGAACAGCCAGTTCAACGTTTCAGTACGGCCAGCCGGATCTTTCGGCAGGAGGGCGCCGAATTTTTCTGCCAGATACAGCAGGATCGCACCCGATTCGAACACGCGGATCGGTGGCTCGACGCTGCGGTCCAGCAGTGCCGGGATTTTCGAGTTCGGGTTGATCTCGACAAACCCGCTGGAGAACTGATCGCCTTCGCCAATGCGGATCAGCCACGCATCGTACTCGGCAGCGCTGTGCCCCAGCGCCAACAACTCTTCGAGCAGAATCGTCACTTTGACGCCGTTGGGCGTGGCCAGTGAATACAACTGCAACGGGTGCTTGCCCACCGGCAGGGTCTTGTCATGGGTTGGTCCGGCAATCGGTCGATTGATGCTGGCGAACTGGCCGCCGGACGGGGCTTCATTCTTCCAGACTTGGGGCGGAACGTACGGCGCTTTGCTCATGTAAGGGGCCTCATCGTGGCGAGTGGAAAAATACCTGCTGAGAATAGACAGGACACCACAGAACCCGCTTCCTGTTCCAGAGCTCGATGGATTTCTGTGCTTGCAATTACCCGCTGCATTCAGACTGGCCATATCACCACGGCCGTTCGAGAACTGCGCCAACAGTACAGCCTTCAGGACTTGGCTCAGCGAAGCGATGAGCACTTGCTCGCATCAGCTCGGCGATGATTTGCGCCGCGATTGAGCGGCCGCGTCATTCATTTCGCGCGCAGGTAGCGAACCCATTCGCTGGCTTTTCTGAAGCCATAAAAACCCAGGATAGAAACGGCGATGACCGCGACCATCGGCCCGATCACGCCCAGCCCTGTGGTCATCTGGGCGTAGGCAGCGAGGGACAGGGCAAGCACCGCATAGCCGGCGAGGTATTTCCTGTAGGCGATCAAGAACATTGGCACCATCAGGACGACGAACAGATGAGTGGCGATGGTGATCAGGATTTCTGCGACCAATTGAACAGGCACGCTGCCCATGGATGCCTGAGCCATGGTTATTTCGGCGTCGTACAGAAACATCTGCAGCGCAATGACGGTTATTGCGGCCATTACCAGCGCAGAGAAGGCCGCTATTTTTGTGCGTTTCATCTGATCTCCAAAGGGTGTAGCAACCTCTGATAAATGAATTTTTCAGGCTCAGCGCTGCGGCCATTGGTCCTTGATTTCAAACCACGGCGCCTTCGATGTTACTTCGACGTGTTGCTGTTTTTCCGTGGTGAATGTCGTGTCCAGCGTGCCCAGCGCCACCGAGATCCAGTCGCGGTACTCACCCTGACTGTTTGCCCAGAACAGCGACGAGCCGCAGTTCAGGCAGAACTGGCGTTGTACCGATTGCGAAGACTGAAAGGCCTTGAGCTGTTCGGCGCCCTCCAACAGTTCCAGGTTCTGGCGCAGCACGCTGCCATAACTGGCAAACGCCGCGCCGTGGCTTTTGCGGCATTGGCTGCAATGGCAGTGCGAAAGCGCTTTGGGCCGTGAACGGATCTGGTATTTCACCGACCCGCACAGGCAACTGCCCCGGAAGGTTTGAGGGGAGGGCGTCAGCATTGTTATTGCGGTTCCTTGTAAGTGACGGTTTGTTTCAGGCTGCCAGGTGACTGTGCGAGGAAATCGCTGATCAGGGAAATCACTTGCTGCTGGATCTGTGCGCGCGGCCGGCCACCTTCGCCATCGGTACAGATAATACTGTCGCCCGGCACGTCTTCGTCGAGCATCGCCACGGCGCCAGGTTTGCAGATCGCCATAAAGGTGAAGTGACTGGCGTCGCTGATTTCGATATAACGCGATGAGGTTTTCGGCAGACGTTTGGCCAAATCGACAGATTCCAGCTGAGCGGGCAGCTCCTTCGACGGTACACCGGCAGCGATCACCAGGATCGGCACGGGGTAGTTTGCCAGACTGGCATCGGTCATCCCGCGAGACAGACCCAGGTCTAGTGAAACCACGGCAGTGACGCGCTTGTCACGCCAGTCGGCCGCCAGCCGGGCTTTCGATTGCGCGGTGCTAGCCGTGTTCATTTGTTGGTACGCCGTGCAACTGGCCAGTTGCAAATGGACTTTGCAGTCTTCGGCAAAACGCTCGGGGTCGAAGCGCGCGCCGCCGGCTTCGAGCACGGTCCAGCCGCCGAGAGAATGGCCAACGATGGCAATGCGATCCTTGGCCACCGCGCCGAATTTTTCCGGTTGCGCGGTCACCGCGTCGATGGCCCGGCTGAGGTCGACCGGACGTTGCCACAGTTGTGCCGCCGCTTGTGGGCTGCGATCGCGGCTGGTGGTGCCGGGATGATTGACTGCCGCGACGATGTACCCCTGATGCGCCAGCGCACTGGCCAGCCAGGTCTGGTTGATCCAGCTTCCGCCATTGCCGTGGGAAAGCACCACCAATGGATGCTCGCCCTTGGCGGCGGGTGCGTCGAGGGCCGCAGGGGCGCCAACGAATACCGGGTTGTCGCCGAACAATTGTGGCGTCGCATCGGTGGTCGCACTCGGGTACCAGACGACCATTTCCACAGGGCGCTCGTTGCGCGGATCCGCCAGCGTGGCGTACTGGAAACCGACGGGGCGGGTGTCTGCGAATACGTGGCAGCTCAAGCAGAACAGCAGCAGAGCGCCGAGAGACTTTTTCATTGTTGTTATCTTCCGTGATGGGCCGAATGGGCGAGGTGGACTTTGCCCGATTTCGCGCGCTTCAGCGAGCCTCTTTGAGCCCTGCGTCTTAAACATTTTCCATTGGCCAGCGCGCGGCCAGATGCGCGCCCAGATAATCCAGAAAGGCTTTGACCTTGGGCGTCATTGCCGCGCGTTCCTGGACGCAGGCGTAGATGTCCATTGGCTGGACGACGCTGTGTTCAAACAGCGGCACCAATTGCCCGCTCGCCAGATACGGCGCCGCAACAAACTCCGCCAGTCGCGTGATCCCGGCCCCGTGGACCGCCATTTGCGCCAGCGCATCGATGTCATCACTGATGGCGGTGGCATTGACAGGCGCGTCGAAACGCTGGCCGTCGCGGATGAAACTCCAGCGCAGAAAACGTCCGTCCAGGGGATAACGAAAAGCCAGGCAGGCATGATTTTGCAGATCGTCCGGCGATTGCGGCCACCCGGCGCGCTGAAGATAGGCCGGTGCGGCGCACATGATGAAGGGCAGTGAAACGATCTTGCGCGCGACGATGCCGTCCTCCAGTTGCGGCTTGATCCGCAGGCTCAGGTCGATGCCGTCCTGGATGTGGTTGATCTTGCCGTTGGTGGTCGAGAGTTCGATGAGCAGGCGCGGGTGCTGTGCAGCGAAACCGGCGATCAGCGAGGCCAGCACATGGCGGCCGAACGCGGAGGTCGAGGCAATGCTCAACCGTCCCTGCAACTCGGTTTCAGCGCAGTTGATCGAACTTTGCGCGGCTTCCAGATCCGCCGCAATTTTCCGCACTTTCTCGTAGTACACCGCACCGTTTTCGGTGAGCGCCATGCTGCGTGTGGTGCGTTGCAGCAAACGCACGCCGAGGTGCGCTTCCAGCCGATTGATCGTCTGGCTCACCGCTGCAGCGCTCACGCCCAGCGTCTTCGCGGCGCCGACGATCGAGCCGGACTCGACCACTTTGATAAAACTGGCAATCGCCGCTAACAGATTCATCCGTGTCCTGCCGAGGGTGGATTCGTAAGTTCTGCTTTATAAAGTACCTGCGGTTGAGCGTCTAGTTGCTCGGGGGCGGCTTTGCTAACGTGCGCTCTCCCTGTCAATGGATGGAAAAGCCATATGAATCAAAGAACAAGCGCCGAAGCCCAGATCATCAGCCGCCGCAAGCTGTCGCCCCGCGCCACGCCGTATGTGTTTGCCTTGTACATGGCGACGATCATGGCGTTTCTGATGTCGCTGGTGATCACCGCCGCCAATTCGGGGATTGATAACGACTACCTGAGTAATGCCTTGCACGCCTACAAGCTGGCGATGCCGATCGCGTTCCTGTGCATCCTCGTCGTGCGGCCGATCGTGGTGAAACTGGTGGCGTGGACGGTGCATCCGCATCGTTGAAAGCCTCCATGTCAGTAGTGACTGTTCTGACGTCTTCGCGAGCAGGCTCGCTCCCACATTTGCGACGCAAGCCCCCTGTGGGAGCGAGCTTGCTCGCGAATGGCCTCACCGCCGACCGACAGGGCTTGTGGATGCCTCAGAAAAACTCGTCAAGCAACTGATAAAAGGCGATCCGCCGCAGATCCGGCTCCACGCCATACACCTCGAAAAACAACGGCAGCCACTGCGCGCCGAGGTTGTCCGTGATGCTGTGGGCGGCCAACGCCAAATCCTGATAGCGGTCAGCGACACCCAGCCGTCCGCAGTCGACAAATCCGCTGAAGCGGCCATCGTCAGCGAGCAGATTGGGCAGGCACGCATCGCCGTGGGTCACCACCAGATCCTCGTGCGTCGGGCGTGCGGCGAGCATCTGCTGGAACACGGCTTCGGCGGATTGCCCAAGGCGAGCGTCGTCGAAGTCTTCTTCATCAATCAGCCCGGCGAGCAGGTGTTCGCGAGCCCGTTTGATCTTCTGCTCGAGGCAGTGATCGAACGGGCAATTGTCGATCTCGACCGCGTGAAGCGTGCGCAGCGCCTGCGCCGCGAGCGTGACGATCTGCTGCGACGTTAGGTGTGCGCTGCTGGCCAGATCCCGACCCGCGACGGCGGTCATCAACAGCCAGTTGTGATCCGCTTGCGTGGTGGTGTCGAGCACACGCGGCGCCGGCAAGTCCTGAGTCGCCATCCAGCGGAGCCGCTGCACTTCACCGGGCAACTCGCCCCAGGTCATCACCTGTTCGGCTTTGATGAACTGCGACGCTGCCCCGACAGGCGTAACCCGCCATACATCAGCGCGCGATTCGCCAATGGACTGTTGTTCAATGGCCGCATCGGCAAATTGGCGGCGCCATGCTGCTGGTAAATCCATCTCTGTTTTGTCCTTGGCAATATCGATGGGCGCTTGTGCCGGCCTGACCAAGGTTTTCGCAAACAAGGGGCGGCTCGGGGAAATCCATCGAAACTTCGCTGACAACCCCACTGTCCAGACCCTTACACCTCTTGGCAGATGTTCTGCCGGGACAGCTCCATGCAGCGGAGAAAGACGAGGATCGAGATGACGATGACAGTGGGAGATTTTCTGGTTGAACGGCTCAGCGAGTGGGGCGTTACGCGGATTTTCGGCTATCCGGGTGATGGCATCAACGGCGTGTTCGGCGCGCTCAGCCGGGCCAAGGGCAAAATCGAATTCGTTCAGGCGCGGCATGAAGAAATGGCTGCGTTCATGGCCTCGGCGCATGCCAAGTTTACCGGTGAGTTGGGTGTGTGCATCGCCACATCCGGGCCGGGCGCTTCACATCTGATTACCGGCCTCTACGACGCACGCATGGACCACATGCCGGTGTTGGCCATCGTCGGTCAGCAGGCGCGCACGGCGCTCGGCAGTCACTATCAGCAAGAGCTGGATCTGGTGTCGATGTTCAAGGACGTCGCCGGGGCATTTGTGCAGCAGGCGTCGGCGCCTTCGCAGGTGCGGCATTTGCTCGATCGGGCAGTGCGCACGGCTGTGGGGGAGCGTCGGGTGACCGCGCTGATTCTGCCCAACGATTTGCAGGAGCTGAAATACCAAGCACCGGCGCGCGCCCATGGCACCGCGCATTCGGGTGTGGGTTATACGAAACCCAAAGTGCTGCCTTATGACGCCGATCTGCAGCGTGCCGCCGAAGTTTTGAACGCGGGCGAAAAGGTCGCGATTCTGGTTGGCGCCGGGGCATTGCAAGCGACTGATGAAGTCATCGCGGTGGCGGAAAAACTCGGCGCCGGCGTTGCCAAGGCGCTGCTGGGCAAAGCCGTGCTGCCCGACGATCTGCCTTGGGTCACCGGCAGCATTGGCCTGCTCGGCACTGAACCCAGCTACAAATTGATGAGCGAATGCGACACCTTGTTAATGATCGGTTCGGGTTTTCCGTACTCCGAGTTCCTGCCCAAGGAAGGTCAGGCCCGTGGCGTGCAGATCGATTTGCAGCCTGACATGCTCAGTCTGCGCTACCCGATGGAAGTCAATCTGGTCGGCGATTCGGCGGAAACTCTCGCCGCGTTACTACCACTGCTCGAACAGAAAACCTCCAGCAAGTGGCGCAAGAAAGTCGAAGGCTGGCGCGCTAGCTGGGAGAAAACCCTGGAAAGACGTGCGATGGCCAAAGCCGACCCGGTCAACCCGCAAAGGGTGGTATATGAGCTGTCGCCGCGCCTGCCCGATGAGGCGATTATCACCAGCGACTCCGGCTCGTGCGCCAATTGGTTTGCCCGCGATCTGAAAATCCGCCGTGGCATGCAGTGCTCATTGTCCGGTGGCCTGGCGTCCATGGGCGCTGCAGTGCCTTACGCGATTGCCGCCAAATTCGCCTACCCCGAGCGTGCAGTGATTGCACTGGTGGGCGACGGTGCGATGCAGATGAACAACATGGCCGAACTGATTACCGTCGCCAAATACTGGCGGCAATGGGCGAGTCCGAAATGGATTTGCGCGGTGTTCAACAACGAGGACCTCAATCAGGTGACGTGGGAGCAGCGGGTGATGGAGGGCGATCCGAAGTTTGAAGCTTCGCAAAGTATTCCCGACGTGCCTTATCACTTGTTTGCCATTTCCATTGGCCTGAAAGGCATTTTTGTCGATCGCGAAGAAGACGTCGCCGCTGCCTGGGAAAAGGCACTGGCCTCGGAAGTGCCGGTGGTGATTGAGTTCAAGACCGACCCGAACGTGCCGCCCTTGCCGCCGCACATCAAGCTTGAGCAGGCGAAGAAGTTCGCCACGACGCTGCTCAAGGGCGATCCGGATGAGGTCGGGGTGATCGTGCAGACCGCGAAACAGGTGCTGGGCGCCGTGTTGCCCGGCAAAAAATAACCGGTAAATCGACAGACAACTGTTGATCGTTCCAACGCTCTGCGTGGGAATGCCTCTAGGGACGCTCTGCGTCCAGTGACGCGGAGCGTCACGGGCAACATTCCTTTGCTGCGCGTGGGAACGATCACCGATCGAGTGGGCACGACAAGAGGTAAGTTGATGATTTTCGTGGGCTGTGCAGGCTGGAGTCTGGGGCGCGAGCATTGGCCGGCATTTCCCGTAGAGGGCACGCATTTACAGCGCTATGCCTCGCGCCTCAATGGCGTGGAAATCAACAGCTCGTTCTACCGCCCGCACCGTCGGCAAACCTATGAACGCTGGGCAGATGACGTACCGGAAGACTTTCGCTTTTCGGTGAAAATACCCAAACACATCACCCATGAATTACGTCTGGCGGGTTGCGAGGCGGCGCTGGATAAATTCCTGACTGAGTGCGGAGGGTTGGGCGGGCGCCTTGGCTGCTTGTTGGTGCAATTGCCGCCATCGCTGGCGTTCGACGCCACCATCGCCGAAGCCTTTTTCACGACACTGCGTCAGCGGTTTTCCGGCCCTGTGGTGCTCGAGCCACGGCATGAATCATGGGTTATCGCTGAGCCGATGTTGATGACTTGGCAGATCACTCAGGCAGCAGTCGATCCCTCGCGTATCAGCAATGATTTGTCGCCCAAGGGCTGGAGCGGCACACAGTATTGGCGACTGCACGGCTCGCCGCGCATATACCACAGCGCCTACGATTCCCCTTATCTGCAAAACCTCGCACAAGCTCTGCAATCAGCGGCCGCAGCAGGTGCTGCGACCTGGTGCATATTCGACAACACCGCCAGCGGCGCAGCGCTGGGAAACGCCTTGACGCTGGCCACACTGACGGCCGATTGGGAGCAGATAGGTGCGGCCGTGAAACTCAACCCGGCGAAGAAGCCCTCACCCTAGCCCTCTCCCAGAGGGAGAGGGGACTGACCGCGTTGCCCACGCAAGTAACGCCGACTTGAAATACCGAGTTGAACGCAAGATTTGAAGAGCACACAAATCGGCTCCCTTTCCCCCTCGCCCCCTTGGGGGAGAGGGCTGGGGTGAGGGGGTAGAGCCAGCAGACGGTTGCGATCGCCTTCAATACCACTAATTACCATCGGCCACTTTGCGTTCGATTTCATCGATCTTGCGCTGCAGCGTTTCGGCGTCTTGCTCCTTCACTCTTGTGGACGAGGGCGTGATGACCTTATCCACGGCTTCGGTGTCATCGTCCCGGTCTGCAAGATCGCGCTCGACCACATTCACCGGTTCGCCGGACGTGTCGGTGGGCGGGGCGTTCGGGGTTTTATCGTCGCTGTTCATGTTGGTGACCTCCAGTGGTGTAAACATTGGAGGCCGGCAGTGCGGTAGGCGTTCGATATTTTTGCCAGGCTGTGCCGAATGGCGCCCTCCCGCGGTGGAGAGGGCGCGCTGACGGTTTTCAGTCCTTGAGAATGTCGCGATCCTTGGTTTCCGGCAGGAAGAACGTGCCGAGTACCGCCGTCATCACCGCAATCACGATCGGGTACCACAAGCCGTAGTAGATATCCCCGGTTGCGGCAACCATGGCGAAAGCCACCGTCGGCAGGAAGCCACCGAACCAGCCGTTGCCGATGTGATACGGCAGTGACATCGAGGTGTAGCGGATGCGGGTCGGGAACAGCTCGACCAGCCACGCCGCGATCGGGCCATAAACCATAGTCACGTAGATCACCAGGATGGTGAGCAGGAGCAGCACCATCGGGTAATTGGTTTTCGCCGGGTCGGCTTTCTCCGGATAACCGGCCTCCTTGAGCGCAGTGCCGAGGGTCGCGGTGAACGCATCGTTGCGAGTCTTGAAGTCGGCAGCCGGCAGGGCACTGCCTTCGAAACTCTCGACGACTTTGTCGCCGATGCGCACTTGCGCGACGGTGCCCGGTTCGGCGATCACGTTTTCATACGGGATCGCGCGTTTCGCCAGCAGGGTCTTGGCCAGGTCGCAGGAACTGGTGAATTTGGCCTTGCCCACCGGGTCGAACTGGAAGGAGCACTGGTCGGGATTGGCGATCACTTTGACCGGGTTCTTCTCCTGAGCGATGAACACATCGGGGTTACCGTACTGGGTCAGCGCATGGAAGATCGGGAAGTAGGTCAGCGCTGCCAGAATGCAGCCGACCATGATGATAGGCTTGCGCCCGATGCGGTCGGATAGGCTGCCGAAAATCACGAAGAACGGCGTACCGATTAGCAGTGAGCCGGCAATCAGCAGGTTGGCGGTCTGCGGGTCGATCTTCAGCGTCTGCAGGAGGAAGAACAACGCGTAGAACTGCCCGGTGTACCAGACCACCGCTTGCCCGGCCGTGCCGCCGAGCAGCGACATGATCACCACTTTGAGGTTGTCCCAGCGCGCGAAGGACTCGGTCAGCGGCGCTTTCGACGCCTTGCCTTCAGCCTTCATTTTCTGGAACACCGGTGACTCGCTCAGTTGCAGGCGGATGTACACCGAGACAATCAACAGCAGGATCGACAGCAGGAACGGAATTCGCCAGCCCCACGCCTCGAAGGCTTCAGTGCCCAGCGCAGTGCGGCAGGCGAGGATCACCAGCAGCGACAGAAACAGGCCGAGGGTCGCGGTGGTTTGAATCCAGGAAGTGAAGAAGCCGCGTCTGTTGCGCGGTGCGTGCTCGGCCACGTAGGTCGCGGCGCCGCCATACTCGCCGCCCAGTGCCAGGCCTTGCAGCAAGCGCAGGGTGATCAGGATGACCGGGGCAGCGACACCGATGGTCGCGTAGCCGGGCAAAATACCGACAATCGCTGTCGAGACACCCATGATGACGATGGTGATGAGGAACGTGTGCTTGCGCCCGATCATGTCGCCGAGCCGGCCGAACACAATCGCGCCGAACGGCCGCACCGCGAACCCGGCGGCAAAGGCGAGCAGGGCAAAAATGAACGCGGTGGTTTCGTTGACACCGGCGAAGAAGTGCTTGGCGATGATCGCCGCCAGTGAACCGTACAGGTAAAAGTCGTACCACTCGAAAACCGTGCCCAAAGACGAAGCGAAGATGACCTTGCGCTCCTCCTTGGTGATGCCGCCGCTGCGCGGTGGACTGCCGGTGGATGCTGTGTCGATTGTGGCCATGGGTGTTCTCCGTCGTGCTTATTGTTGTAGGCCGGAGTCCCCCGTTATCGCTTATCGCACTCTGGCCTTGTGGCGTATGCCGCAACTGCTCTCGCGTGAAACTTGCACAGTCTGACCGCCTCGCATTGCTGCAAGGTTTCCTGAAGCATAATCAGCTTTTGCCAGATATCCACCCGACGGCCCGCGCATCAGGCCTTGACCCAGCGTTGGCGGCTCCAGGCACTCAGCCAGTCGACCACAAACACCAGCACCAGCATTGCCAGAATCACCGTGCTGGCCTGGGCTTCCTGAAACAGGCTGAGGCTCACATAAAGCATCTGCCCAAGCCCGCCGGCACCGACAAAACCCAGCACGCTGGCCATGCGGATGTTGTTTTCCCAGCGGTACAGAATGTAGGCGAGCAGTTGCGGCGCAAGGTTCGGCAGCGTGCCGTAACAGAAGGCAAGGAGCGGATTGCCGCCCTGCAAACGAATGGCTTCGGCCGGTTGCGGCGGCGTATTTTCCAGAGCTTCGGCAAACAACCGACCAAGCACGCCAGTGGTGTGCAGGGCGAGGGCGAGGGTGCCGGCGTTCGGGCCGAGGCCGGCGGCAAGCACCATCAGCGCGGCCCAGACCAGTTCCGGAATCGCCCGCAAAGCGTTGAGCAACAGGCGCGAGGCACTTTGCAGCGGCCAGCCGAAACGCCCGGCGGCGGGCAGCGCCAGGACGATGCCGAACACGGCGGCGAGCAGGGTACCGAGGGCCGACATGGCCAACGTTTCCAGCGAACCGTGGAAGATTGCCTTGAGGTAATCGGCGCTCAGATCCGGGCTGAGAAAACGCTGCACATACGCGCTCATCTGCTTGAGACTGGTGGCGCTGCCCAGTTCACCGAGATCCAGCCCCAGATACGCGAACGAGGCAACCACTGCCAGCGCGATGCCCGCGATCAGCAGCAGGTTGATCAGCCGGTTCATGTCAACCTCCAGCGCAGCAAGCGGCTGAGTTGATCGGCGGCCAGCACCAGAACCAGAAAGCACAGCAGAATACTGGCGACTTCACCGCCGGCGAACATGCGGATCGACAGGTCGATCTGCTGACCCAAGCCTCCGGCGCCAACAAACCCCATCACCACTGATGCGCGGATGGCACATTCCCAGCGATAAACCGTGTAGGAAAGCAGTTCCCCCGCGACATTGGGCAACGTGCCGTAAGCAAACGCCGCCAGTCGGCCACTGCCGGCCTGCAACAGCGCGTGCGCCGGGCGCTGATCAGTGGATTCGAAAATCTCCGCGTAAACCTTGCCGAGCATGCCGCTGTAGGTAATGGCGATGGCCAGCACACCCGCTGCCGGTCCCAGCCCGACGGCGCGCACGAACAACAGCGCCCAGACGATTTCCGGCACGCTGCGCAAAAAAATCAGCAAACCGCGTACCGGCCAGCGCAACAGGCGCCCCAAGCGGCTTGGCACGCCACCGCGCGAGGCGGCAGACAGCGACAGCGCGCGACTGGCAATCAGCCCTGCGGGTATCGCCAATAACAGCGCCAATGCCATGCCGGCGGTGGCGATGGCCAGGGTTTGCAGGGTGGCTTTAAGCAGTATCTGGAGAAACGCCTCATCGTGCGCCGGTGGCCAGAATTGCGCGACAAAACGGCCCATTTCATTCTGGCTGTCGGGCAGCAACACACCCAGATTGAGCTCGCTGAGGTGAACGCCCGGCCACAGCAGGGCAATCGCCAACAGCGTCAGCAGCAGTCGTGGCCCTGCCGCCGGATCGCGTGAATCGGCTTTCAGCATCGTGGAATCTGCACAGTCAAAGGCGCCACCACAGCGGTCGGCGATTGCAGTTTTTCGTTGGCGTACAGTGCATCGAGCATCTCGGGGCTGACTTGATCGGAGGCGCAGTCGAACAGAATCTGCCCGTCGCGCAGACCGATGATCCGTGGGAAGTGCGACAACGCCAGATCCACCGCATGCAGGCTCGCCACCAGCGTGACGTTGTGCTCGCGGGCATGCCGCGAAAGGATCGACAGGGTATGCCCGGCCATGATCGGGTCCATCGCCGACACCGGCTCGTCGGCCAAGAGGATTTCCGGCGCCTGGTACAACACGCGGGCGATGCCGACACGTTGCAACTGGCCGCCGGACAATTGCTGGCAATGGGCGAACAGTTTTTCGCCCAGATCCAGTCGCGCCAACGCCGCGCGCGCACCCGCCACATCCAGTGGATGCAACAGGTTCAGAAGACTTTTGCCCAGACTCCATTGGCCGAGCTTGCCGGCCAGCACTGCCGTGACCACGCGCTGACGTGGCGGCAACGGCGGTGCCTGATGCACCAGACCAATCCGCGCACGCAGGCGTTGGCGTTGGCGGGCGGACAAGTGCCAGGCACGCTCGCCGAGCACTTCGAGCTCGCCGCTGCTGGGCCGCAGGGCGGTGGCCAGCAGGTTGAGCAAACTCGATTTACCGGCGCCGGACGGGCCGATGATGGCGACCTGTTCGCCAACGCCAATCTGCAAGTCGACACCGCGCAGGGCGTCGACTCCATTGGCATGGCGCAGGCTGCCCTGGTTGAGGCTCAGGGTCATTTCAGCAATTCGGCAGCGCGGGCGGCTTCCTCGATGCCCTTGTAGTTCTCAGGCTTGGTGTCGATAAAGCGGCTGGCCGCTTGCAGATCAAGAATCTTTTTCTGCTCCGGGTTGGCCGGGTCCAGATCAAGGAAAGCTTTCTTGATCTTCGCCGCCAGCGCCGGGTCGAGGGTGCCGCGCACGGTCCAGTTGTAATCGAAGTAGGTCGGGGTGGTGGCGAAGACTTTGACCTTGTTGGTGTCGACCTTGCCGGCGTCGACCAGTTTCTGCCAGACGCTGGCGTTCAGTACACCGGCGTCGACCTTGCCGGCCTGCACCCAGGCGGCGGTGGCATCGTGGGCGCCGGAGTAGGCGACGCGGCTGAAATAACCTTCAGGTTTGATGTTGTCGTTTTTCAGCATGAAGTAACGCGGCATCAGGCTGCCGGAAGTGGACGATACCGAACCGAAGGCGAAGGTCTTGCCTTTCAAGTCGGCGAGGCTCTTCACGTTCGGGTCAGCAGTGATGAATTTGCTGGTGAACTGCGCGTCCTGCTCGCGTTGTACCAACGGGATCACCGGCGTCGTCGCGTCAGTCTTCAAACGTGCCTGCACAAACGTGAAACCGCCGAGCCAGGCCATGTCGAGGCGATCGGTCGCGAGAGCTTCAACCACCGCCGGGTAGTCGGCCACTGGCACGAACTGCACCTTCATGCCCAGTTGTTGTTCCAGATAAGCGCCCAGCGGTTCGAATTTGCGCAGCAGTTCGGTCGGCGCTTCGTCGGGAATCGCGCTGACGCGCAAAACGTCCGCGGCTTGCACCATCAAGGTAGAAAAGGACAGCGCCAGGCCGGCGGTCAGTGCCAGGGTGCGTTTGAGCATGGGAATCTCCGTTTCGTGAGCGTCAAAAGGCGATAGGCCGCCGCTGCAGGATCAACGCGGGGCGCAAAGTCAGGGTAGACGAAACGGCGAGGTTATACGCATTCGAGGCGTCAAAGGCCAGCATTGGAGCTATACGAGGTTTTACGCCCAGTTCCTTCAGGAGCTGCGGCACGCTGCTCCTAAAGGTTTGATGCCTGTCAGGATTCGGGCAGTCTGGCAATCACCTTGATCTCGAAATCAAACCCATACAGCCAGGTCACGCCGACGGCGGTCACGGTTGGATGTGGCGCCTCGCCCCAGAACTCGGTCAGCACTACATCCCAGATCGTCTCGAATTTCGACTGGGGGTCAACGATAAACACGGTGACATCGACCACGTCATCGAAGCTGGCACCGGCCTCCTCAAGGATTGCATTGAGGTTAGTGAAAGCCTGACGCACCTGGTTTTTCAGATCCGGCTCGGGCGTGCCGTCCTCGGTGCTGCCGACCTGTCCCGAGACAAACAGAAAACCGTTGGAGCGAATGGCTGGCGAGTATCGATGCCGCTCATAGAGGGTGCGGCGTGCGGGTGGGAAAACAACATCGCGCTGAGTCATGGGAGTGTCTCCTTCATTTGAGTTGATGGAGACACTGTAGGTATTTGCAGACAGGCGATAAACGCGCAAGCTTGGCGTTCACTGTTTGTGAAATCCAAACAATCGAGGGCGCACCTTGGACCGTTTTGACGCAATGCAAGCCTTTGCCCGGGTGGTCGAGGCGGGGAGCTTTACCAAAGCGGCGGAAACCTTGCACATGAGCAAGACCACCGTGACGCAACTTGTGCAGCAACTGGAGGCGCGGCTGCGGGTCAAGTTGCTCAACCGCACCACGCGCAAGGTCAACGTCACCGCCGATGGAGCGGTTTATTACGAGCGAGTGATCAAGTTGCTGGCGGATATGGACGACGCCGAAACCAGCCTGCCCGGCGCGGCGGCGTTGCCTAAGGGGCGGCTACGCGTGGACGTGCCGAGTCCGCTGGCGCGGTTGATTCTGGTGCCGGCCCTGCCGGAGTTTCACGCGCGTTATCCGGATATCCAGATTGACATGGGCGTCAGCGACCGCATCGTCGACATCATCGATGAGAACGTCGATTGCGTGGTGCGCGGTGGTGAGCTGTTGGACTTGTCGCTGATGGCGCGCAAGGTCGCCGATCTGGAATTGGGTGTATTTGCCGCACCGCAATATCTGGCGCGCGCGGGCACGCCGGTGCATCCACGGGAGCTGGAAGACAGCCATCATCGGGTGGTCGGTTTCCTCTGGGCGCGCACCGGCAAACCAGTGCCGTATGCCTTGCACAACGCCAGTGAAAACCTGCAGATCAAAGGCCGCCACGTGCTCGCGGTCGATGATGGTAATGCCTACCTCGCGGCAGGTCTGGCGGGCTTGGGCGTGCTCTGGTTGCCCAAGTACATGTCCAGCGCTCACGAAGCGCAGGGCGAACTGGTAGCGCTTTTTGAGGACTGGAAACTCGAGTCGATGCCGCTCTACGTCGCGTATCCACCGAACCGCCATGTCAGCCTGAAACTGCGTGTATTCATCGACTGGATTGTCGAGGTGATGGCGCCGCATGCACCGGTCATTGATCGCTCAGGTTATTGATCAGCCATTCGCTGAAGCTGCGCGCCATCGGGTCGTTTTCGCTGTCGCGATGAGTCAGCAACGCCCAGTTCGGCCCGCGAATGGTATCTTCGACCAGCGGCTGCAACAGGCCATCCGCCCGCGCCTGACGGCTGAGTAACTGGCTCACCAGCGCAATGCCGAGCCCCGAGCATGCGGCGTCGAGCAGCAGCCCGGGATCGGAGAAATTCAATCCCTGATCCTGCTGACCGACGTCGACCCCGGCTTCAACCGCCCAATGACTCCAGTCCATTTCCCGCTCGCCATGCAAGGTGGTTCGTTGTGCCGCCGACAACGCTAAAACCCTCGGGTGACAGGCTGGATAGAGTCGATCAGCATGCAGCACTTTAAAGCTGCATTCCGCCTGTGAACTGATGTCGTCGCGCACCGCCAGATCAATCGTCTGGGTGGCCATGTCCGGCACTTCATCGGTGCTGTAAATCCACAGATCGACTTCTGGATGCTGCGCGCGAAAGTCCGCCAACCGTGGCAACAACCAATGCCGGGCAAAGGCCGGCGTGGTGTTGAGCACCAGTTGATTGGGCTTCTGATACTGACCCAGACGCCGAATCCCCACCGCCAGTTGCTGCAGCATCGCTTGCGTGGTGCTGAGCAAATCGTGCCCGGCATCGGTCAGCGCCACGCTGCGCCCGCTGCGGAAAAACAACGGCTGCTCCAGATACGCTTCAAGGCTGCGGATCTGCTGACTGATCGCCGACTGGGTGAGGCTCAACTCTTCGGCAGCCTTGTGAAAACTGCCCAGCCGGGCAGCCGCTTCGAAACCGCGCAGGGAGCTGAGCGGTGGCCAGTGTTTGAGCATATCGATAAGCTCCTCTAATCAGTTATCCACTAAATCCATCGTTTGTTTGCCTGTTTACGCCTCCGTAGCATGATCGGCGTGAACACATTGGCTTAACTAACGAGGCTTATCATGCAGCACAACGACAATAAAAACAGCGCCTGGATGATGCCGGCAGAGTGGGTGACCCACGCCGCGACGTGGATGGTCTGGCCGCACAACCAAGCGTTGTGGGAATCCGGTTGGCGCGTGACCCTGGCGCAGGTGCAGGAAGATTTCGCTCGCGTCGCCAACGCCATCGCCCGTTTCGAACCGGTGAAACTGGTGGTCGACCCATCGGCCATCGCCAGCGCCAAAGCGTTGTGCGGGCCGAACATCGAGTTGATTGCGTTGGCCGTGAATGACAGCTGGTGCCGCGACTCTGGCCCGACCTTTGTCTGCCACCCTCGGCAAGGTCTGGCTGGCGTGAGTTGGCGCTTCAATGCGTGGGGCGGCAAGTCGGCGCATGACCTGGACGAAAGTCTGGCGCGTCGTGCGCTCAATCACCTCGGCCTGGAATGTTTCGGCACGCCGCTGAGCAATGAGGGCGGGGCGATTCATGTCGACGGCGAAGGCACGCTGATCACCACCGAATCGGTGCTGCTCAATCCCAATCGCAACCCCGACATCGGCAAGGCCGAGATGGAAGAAATCTTCAGCCGTTTGCTCGGCGTGAAGAAAACCATCTGGTTGCCGGGCGATCCGGATTACGTCACCGGCGACATGACTGACGGCCACGTCGATGGCGTCTGCGCCTTTGCCCGTCCGGGTGTGTTGCTGGTGGATGCCACCCACGACACATCTTCGGTGTACGCCGAAGTGGCAAGGGAAAACCGCCGCGCACTGGAACTGGCCACCGATGCGCAAGGACGCAAATTCGAGCTGATCGAACTGTTCGAAGCCACCGATGCGGTCGACACCGAAGCCGAAGTGTTCTGCGCGTCCTACACCAATTTCTACATCGCCAACGGCGCGATCATCATGCCGGCCTACGGTATCGAGGCCGACAACGTCGCTGCCAAAGTACTGGAGCAAGCCTTCCCCGGCCGCGAAGTGGTGCCGGTGCCGATCAATCATTTGGCCCATGGCGGTGGCGGGGTGCATTGCATCACCCAGCAGCAGCCAGCCTGGCCGCTGAGAGGTTGAAAGCATGAGCATTCTGACCATCGCCACCACCCAGATGCCGTGTACCTGGGATTTACCGAGCAACCTTGATCGCGCCGAGCAGCTTGTACGTGACGCAGCGCAGCAGGGCGCGCAAGTGATCCTGTTGCAGGAGTTGTTCGCCACGCCGTATTTCTGCATCGAACAAAGCCATAAACACATGGCGTTGGCCGAGGAATATCGCGACAGCCGCGTCCTCGCGCGTTTCGCCGCACTGGCTCGCGAGTTGGGCGTGGTGTTGCCTCTGAGCTGGTTTGAAAAGGCCGGCAACGCCTACTTCAACTCATTGAGCGTGGCCGATGCCGATGGTCGTCTGTTGGGTGTATATCGCAAGACCCACATTCCCAACGCCATCGGCTATCAAGAGAAGGAGTATTTCAGCCCCGGCGACACCGGTTTCAAAGTCTGGGACACCGCGTTCGGCCGCCTCGGCGTCGGCATCTGCTGGGATCAGTGGTTCCCGGAAACCGCCCGTTGCCTGGCGTTGATGGGCGCGGAAGTGCTGCTGTATCCAACTGCGATCGGCTCGGAACCGGGTGGCGCGGCGCTGGATTCCCGCGACCATTGGCAGATGACCATGCGCGGCCATGCGGCGGCCAATTTGCTGCCCGTGGTGGCATCGAACCGCGTCGGTCGAGAAACCGCGACTACCGATTCGAACCTGCAAATGAGCTTCTACGGCTCGTCGTTCATCAGCGATCACAAGGGCAAATTGCTTGCCGAAGCCGACCGCGCCAGTACCGGTGTTCTGCTGCACAGCCTCGATCTTGCCGCCATGCGCGAGGAGCGTTTGAGCTGGGGCATCTACCGCGATCGTCGTCCGGAAATGTATGGGCCTCTGCTCAGTCAGGACGGTCGCCACCTTCATGCACGCTGGAACACTCAAGGGGTTTGACATGGCTACCCATCACAAACGCTTGCGCGGCGCGATCGGCCTTGCGCTGATCTGCTTGATACCGTCGCTGCACGCCGAAGACAAAACCCTGCGGCTGTACAACTGGGCCGATTATTTTGCCGAAGACACGCTGAGTCGCTTCACTGCCGAAACCGGAATCAAGGTGATCTACGACGTCATGGACGGCAGCGAAACACTGGAGGCGAAGATGCTTTCGGGCGGCAGCGGTTATGACCTGATCTTCCCCGGCGACACCGTCGCCGAGCGCTTGATGCGCGCCGGCAGCCTGATGCCGCTGGATCAAGCGAAACTGACGGAACTGGCTGACATCGAACCCGGTTTGCAGAAACTGCGCGGCCACTACGAGCATTCCAGCAAGGCCACGGTGCCCTACACCTGGGGCACCATTGGCCTGACTTACAACGAAGAGCAGATCAAACAGCGCATGGCGGACGCACCGGTCAACAGCCTCGACATGCTGTTCAAGCCTGAGCTGGCGGCGAAGTTTGCCGATTGCGGGATTTCGATGATCGATTCGCCGGATGAAGTGCTGGCGGTGGTGCTCAATTACCTCAAACGTGATCCGCGCAGCGCTAAGCCTGAGGATCTGGCAGCGGCCAGCGAGCTGCTGATGAAGCTGCGGCCGTACATCCGCAAGTTCCAGTCGCAACCGGTGACCGATCTGGTCAACGGCAACCTGTGCCTTTCACTGGGTTACAGCGGTGACATGACCCAGGCTCAGCGCACTTCGGACAGTGCCGGTAAGCACACGAAGTTTCAGTATCGCGTGCCCCGCGAAGGCACCACGGTGTGGATGGACACCATGGCCATTCCGGTCGACGCGAAACATCCGGAATACGCCTACGCGTTTATCAACTTCGTCATGCGCCCAGCGAACATGGCAGCGATCAGCAATTTCACCGGTTACCCGACTTCCAATGCAAAGGCGCGAGCGAACGTCGATGCAAGCATGCATGACAACCCGGATATCTACCTCGACGAGGCGACCTATGCTCGATTGATTCCGGGCAAGGACATTCCCCAGGCTGATATGCGAGCGCGCATGCGTACCTGGACCAAATTCAAGACTGCCACTGGCCAATGATCAATGGCCGGCGTACGCGTCGGCCCTTCACTGAAAGACAGGAAACCCACATGACGACTCGTCGCGATTTCATCAAACAGGCCTCGGTGATCGCCGCTGTCAGCGCTGCGGTTACAGGCCTCGGCCTGTCGCCGGGCAAAGTGCTCGCCGCCGCGCAAGGCCGCTGGTTCATGCCCGACGAAGGCGATAAACATGAGCGCGCCTACATCGCTTTCGGCGCGCAAGACGCGATCTGGGAAGACTTCACCGAAGACGTTCAGGAAGCCCTCGGCCGCGTTGCCCGCGCCATTGCCCGGTTTGAACCGGTCACGGTGTTCTGCCGCAAAAATGAGCGCAGCATCGCCGAAGAATTCTGCGGCACACACAACATCACTTACGTCACCGCCACGCTCGATGACATCTGGATGCGCGACATCGGCGCCAATTTCGTTATCGACGACAAGGGTGGTCTCGGCGCGGTTGATTTCAATTTCAATGGTTGGGGCGGCAAACAGCGGCACAGCAAAGACGCGAAGATCGCCGCACTGGTCGCCGACGACGCACAAGCCACTTACATCCGCACCGAGCTGGTAGGCGAGGGCGGCGGCATCGAGGTCGATGGCCACGGCACCGGGATCATGACCGAGAGCAGCTGGATCAATTCCAATCGCAATCCCGACTGGAGCAAGGCTGATGTCGAAGCCGAACTGAAGGAACGCCTGGGCCTGCGCAAAATCATCTGGCTGCCGGGGATCAAGGGCAAGGACATCACTGACGCCCATGTCGATTTCTACGCGCGCTTTATCAAGCCCGGCGTGGTCATCGCCAACCTCGACACCGACCCTGAATCCTACGATCACAAGGTCACGCTGGCGCACCTGGAAATTCTCAAGAACGCCACCGATGCCGACGGCCGCAAGCTGCAGGTCCACACGATTTCGCCGCCGCTGAAACCGCGCAAGAGCAAGTTCAACCAGAGCAACCCGGACTTTGCCGCCGGTTACATCAATTACTTCGTCATCAACGGCGCGATAATCGCCCCGGAATTTGGCGATAAAGCGGCGGACAAGAATGCCTTCGATTTGTTGTCGCAACTGTATCCGGATCGCGAAATCGTCCAGCTCAACATCGATGCCATCGCCGCTGGCGGGGGCGGAATTCACTGCGTGACCAGCCATCAACCACAGGCGTGATTGACTCTTTGGCGGATCAAGCCAACTATCGGCGCACAACAACATGACCGATGGACCCGAACTTGATCGAACGACGCCAATTCAGCGGAGGCATGAAGGGGAAAAACCTCCGCTATCTGAATGAGCAAGGCGCGGATGATACGCGCATGACCCGCACCGGTTTTCTGCTGCTCGAACACTTTTCATTGCCGGCGTTTACCCAGGCGCTGGACACCGTTGTCACTACTAATCTGCTGCGTCCGGGGTTGTTTTCTTCGCGCACGTTTGGTTTGGGTGACGGTGAAGTCATCAGTGATCTTGGGCTGGTGATCCGCCCGGATGCACGTCTGGATTCGGCCGCGCTTCAGCAGCTGGATCTGCTGGTGGTGTGTGGCGGGTATCGCACCGAATTGCGGGCGAGTGACGAGTTTATTCATTTGCTTCAGGTTGCAGCGGAGCGCGGCACCTCGCTCGCCGGGTTATGGAATGGCTCGTGGTTTCTTGGCCGGGCCGGTTTGCTGGATGGTTATCGCTGCGCGATCCACCCGGAACATCGCCCCGCGCTGACCGAAATCGCTAAAACCACCCACGTCAGCAGTGAGCCTTACGTGATTGATCGCGACCGGCTGACGGCTTCGAGTCCGTCCGGCGCTTTTCACATGGCACTCGACTGGATCAAAAGCCTGCACGGCAAGGCGTTGGTCGAAGGTATCGAAGACATTCTGGCTTTTGAGGAGTCGCGCTACCGCCGGATCAAACCGGATGAAAACCTCTGCGTCAGTGCGCCGCTGCGTGAAGTGGTGAAACTGATGGATGCCAATCTGGAGGAGCCGCTGGAGCTGGAGCAACTGGCGGTGTACGCCGGCCGCTCCCGTCGCCAGTTGGAGCGCTTGTTCAAGGAACAACTGGGCACCACGCCGCAGCGCTATTACCTGGAACTGCGCATCACCGAAGCAAGGCGTTTGCTGCAACACACTGAGCTGTCGCAGGTGGAAGTGCTGGTGGCGTGCGGCTTCGTTTCGCCAAGTCATTTCAGCAAATGCTACAGCTCATATTTCGGCTATCGCCCATCAAAAGAAAAACGCCTGGTCAAATAGGAGGTAGCGCGGCGTTTTGAGCGCCTGACATGGGGGGCGTGAGCATTCGCGGCTGTGGTTTTTCTGGTGAATATTTTTTGGGGAGCATCAGTTGTTCAGGTACAACAGGAATCTGCTGATCACTTGATAGCGCTCACAAAAAAAAGGCCACTTTTAGTAGCGGCCTTTCGGCTCAAATAAGCTTTTCGAAACCATGCCAACGCAGGGGATTGTACTGATCAGACACGCAACTCTGCTGCGGCTCACTCCCCCGCGATTGTCTAAGGCAGCGCGCGAGCAACTGCCTGATAACCATTGGCATCATCGAAACAGTGTTTCGCAGTACCAGGAATACAATTCAAGATGCGTTCGAGCATATCTGGATCATCTTTGAAAACTGTCATCCAGATCGACCAGAAGCCTTGTATCTGCAGCACAATCTGAGCGCGCATCAGGGGATGATCCAGCTGTGCAAGATTTTGCTTTGACTCAATAGCGATATCCCAAGCCTCGCGCCGATTGTTCCATCGGCGGTCGGATGCTTCGTTTTCCTGATCATGAACGCTAGGCACTTTGCCTAGACCTACAAGCGTGATGATACTAGCGGCTCGAGCGTTGTCAGGTCCTGGTGCTGCTTCGACGAGTCCACCTTGCTTGTAGATGATGGCCAGAAAGGTATTGTCCCGATCAGGCCACAAGTAATCATCAAGAACGACGTCTGCATTGTTCTTAGTGCTATTGCAATTTGTACACGCGAGTAAAAAATTATCCCAGTTTAGCTCGCGAGTCAGATCGTTGACGATGGCGCCTGGTGGTTTCTTGGGTTGGACATGCTCCACGGCCAAGCTGGTATCAAGATGCACTTCGCAATAGGAGCAACATTCGCCGAGTCGCTCAATAAGCTTGCCTCGTGCCATCGCATAAGCTTTGTATACGACATTCGTTCCATCGGCTTGGGTAGGGCAATTCCCTCGAATGACTGGTCTCATTCATCATCCGCCTTCGGGTTAACCTCAGGAACGCCATCGATACCCGAGACCAATCGCTTCATCTTTAGAAAGGCGTGATACGCAACGTTGTCACTGAAGGGATCCGATAGTTCGTCAAGGTTTGCTTTGATTGCTTCCTTCCGTTCATCACTTACCTTGCCAGAGGCTTCATTAAGCAGACTAAAGTACTCAATGGCCGCGTCATGCATTTTCTGGTAACGCTCTCCACGCTGCGGCACCGGAATGTTCATTACCTCTTCGGTAATGTCTTCGATAGATCGATTAGCGTATTTCGCCTCCGAAGCGGGCGCCGCAATACCATCAGGAATTGAGTCCGCTTGAGCGGGTTTTAACCCACGCTCCAAATCGATAACTTCGCCAGCCTCGAGCGACTGCAAGATGAATGGGGAATGAGAGGAGACGATAAACTGCAGAAATGGAAATGCTTTTTTCAGATCCGAAACCACACGGCGCTGCCATTTAGGGTGCAGGTGCAAGTCGATCTCATCGATCAATACAATACCTTGAGTCTCAATTGCTGCATTGACGCCTAAATGCGGGTTTAGACGCGAAGCCCGGTGCGCAATGTCAGCAATGATGCCAACCATGTTGCGATATCCATCACTGAGCTCATCGAATGGCATTAAGCCCTCGTGATCCAACTCAATCATCAGGTGATCGTAGTTCGCGTCGAAATAGAAATTTTGTGCTCCGGGGATGCAAGACGTCACAGCATTCGCTACAGCAACCAATGCGGGTATGTCTTTGCCTTTTTGTAACTTCGCCATAGACAGGCGTTTGAACCATTTCTCGAAGGCCTTGTGATCCGACTTCGGATCGAGGCAATACCGATAGCCAGCCAAGCGGGAAGACGGGCTATCCGCAACCACATCGTCATGCTTATCCCATAGGCGTCCTGCACCGTAGTACAGCAATAGAGGCAGATTCACATCAGGCTGCTGGTTCACACGCTCACGCGCTACTACACCCGCTCTGACGAAATCCTTGGCCTTCTTACCGCGGTCTCCCAGATCTCGTCGCCATCGAATCGGCGTTCCTTCTATCTGACAGACAGCTTCTAGCCAAACATCAGTGAATGGCTCACGGAAAACCTGATTCTCGATTTCTTTGAAAACAGCCCGCGCATCAGAATCCTTGATCGTGCCACCACCAGTCGTCAGCTTACCGCCCTGAAAATAAGTGTTGAGCAGCATCGCCAGTGCATCGAGTACGGTCGTCTTGCCCTTACCATTGTTCCCGATCAGAACGTTGAATTGAGAATTGAACTGGAGATAGGCTTCATCGTACTTTCGGAAGTTGTGCAGCACTAGTTCAGAAATTTTCATAAGTTATCAGGCTTGGGTGAATGCGAACTTCGGGCCAGCTTGCGTTGTAACACTGTGCAGCCGCTCTGAAATCTCTGCGGTTCTGTCCCACACAATGGCTCTGCAAGCGGGAATTTTGAGTCACCTCGATAGGTGATCAATGAATAGAGGCTAGCAAGTTACAACGGCTTAGGCTTCAAGTCGAATCGGGTTGCAGAGGCTCTGTACGTCACACTGGATATTCGCTCACACCGACGCCTCGCAAGCGATCAATGGCAACGACGTAGCTAAGCTCTCGCATGGGGCAAATACCTCGTGCGCAGGCGATCAGGGACAACTGTTCAACTGCAGCACCAACCTCATGAACGCTAGAACCCTGGCAGAAAATAGTGCTTGCATGAACGCGGTTTTCCTAGTCTGAGCAGGCCATCAAACTGATCATGTCGAGGATGATAATTGTGTCAGCCTGATCAGATGCCTTGTTGGCTGGGCTAGTGGCCACTACTATCGATCTCACAAAGGACCTTCAGCCTAGTGGAGACGTGAGGGACAGGTCCAACCTATAAGGAGTTGAGGGGAAATGGCGATATCAAATTTGGAAAAATACCGCAAAGATCTCGATGCACTTATCTCAGAGAGCTCGACTGTCAGCAAATCGCTACTCAAGCAGGCATACGGAGCCGAATTCGAAGAGCTGATCCTGAAGCAGCAAGGAATGGACAAGGCAAAGGCCAAAAAGGAGCTCGACAGCATCAAATCCTTCGTAGAGGTCTATCACCACTGGTACTCCGAGGCACTGATTCTTGTTAAGCAATTGCTACCGGATCGCCTCGCAGATTTTGTACGTTTGTACGAACGGCCTAAGACTCGGAAAGAAATTAGCCACGACACCTATCGAATTGAAGATGCTTGTCAAGGACTGATGGGTAGGCGTGGTGGGGAGGTGACCGTGAGTGTGAAGACCGCCGTAAACCTCCTAGATCAACAGATAGCCATCGTAGAGTCCATCAAGCGTCGATTTGAAAGCTCGCTGTTCGATATCAAACAGCTTGTTCAGGCGGATCTGTTCGACTCGGAATTGGGTGCGGCCCGCGAGTTGCTTAAAAACAAATTCACCCGCGGTTCAGGCGCGATTGCCGGCGTCGTGCTTGAGGGACACCTTGCCCAGGTTTGTGCGAACCACGCCGTTAATCTGACGAAGAAAAACCCTTCTATCTCTGATTATAACCAAGCGTTGAAGGATGCCAATGTGATCGAAACTGCACAGTGGCGCTTCCACCAACACTTAGGGGACATTCGCAATAAGTGTGACCACAGCAAAACAGATGAGCCTACCGTTGACGAGGTGAAAGATCTCATTGATGGCGTAGCCAAGGTCATCAAGACTGTCTTTTGAGTACCGCTTGTAGTGCCCAGCGTTGTCATGCACGGCCTACCACGATAGGCGCTCGAGTGACAGGAATAAGGGAATGAGATGGATCAGTGCTGCGAATGTAAGGAAGATATAAAACCGGGTGCCACTAGATGCCCTCATTGTTCGGCAGTTCAGGGGTGGCGACGAGCCCTAAGGACACCATTGATTGTCTGCGGTTTTATCTTGACCATCGTGTCCATTTTGGCGGCCGACCCCGTTAAGCGATTTACAGATCCAAAAAAAGCAGATATTCAACCATCCATAATTGGAGGTGATCATCTTCGGACGAAGATCATGCTGACAAATATGGGGACTCGGGCAGCTACCCTCGTAAGGGTAAAAATAGATGGAGAGACAAAACAAGGGCATACGGGAACTTGGTTTCTTAAGAGCAATCTAGACGGCCAACTGTTGGAATCGGGCAAATCCTATGTAACGGAAGCCTCCAACGGCGATGTTATCCCTGGCTTTGTCGAAAGCTTCCGTAGGACTCCGCTAAAACACATCTATGGAGCTACAGATAATTGTCGATTGCTGATCGACTATGTTGAGGTAAACGGAAAAGAGTTCACACTCTCGTATCCATTCATGTGTGACCCCGTAGACATGGAAGCGCGAGGAAGTCTTTTTATTGATTCAGAATCTGAGGACACCTCTATAAAAGTCGAATGACTATGGGGTACGAAATGAAACTGTATTTGGTTTGAGCTTAGTCTCGTTGCTATAGCAGCATGCCGATCGCGATAAAACATCGCGCCCATTGCGTCGGGCGGTCGCGTCATAGGCTAGCTGTCTAGCGCAATACAGGTTCAAACCTGGCGTCGTGCCGGCCTCGTACTCAGTAACCTCGCCAGTGATTTTCAGTGAATATCCAGTAAAAAAGACGAGGGACTCACGACCACCGCGCTACTTAAACACCATTCACTACGCGCGTTTAATTTACACCAACTGTTACGCCATAACGGCTACAACACCTTGCGCCGTTGCCTACGCGTACGCCAGAATCCGCCGGCTTACGCGCCTTGAGGCGGGCTGTATCGTTTGCCTGTCACTGCAAAACAGTGATCGGGTTTGGTAGCCCGTTTCTTGACAGCCCGTATTGCATCACCTTATGCGGTCTCTTTTTTGGGACTCGGTTTTATATGGTGGCCATGCGTGGGGCCCTTTCGGGGGCGCCGGGGTTTACTCTGTCTTGACCGGTCTACCAACCCACGTGTGGCCGCCACCCTTCGTTTGGTAGCGAAAGTGACGGCTCTTCAATACTTTCAAGACAAAGAGTCCTTCATGTTCAAAATTACGCCAAACCCGCCGGAAACCGATCCAATCCCCTACGACGCCGCACTCGAACTGCAGTGGTCTAATTTCCCCGGACACCCCGATAGGTGGAAAATACATCTATCGAGGAGTTATTCATGACTAAAAAACGCAGGGCATTCGACGACAGCTTCAAGCTGCAAGTCGTGAAGATGATCAAGGATCAGGGGCTAACCGTTACGCAGGTTTGCCAGGATCTGAACATTGGTGAGA
>NZ_UTBZ01000103.1 GCF_900580865.1 Pseudomonas viridiflava | reverse complement strand
CCGGTGCGCTGCGCCCAGTTGAAGGCTGCGTCGTGACGCGGCAGCTTGGCATCGACCAGGTACATCGTGACCATGACGCGCAGGTAGTAGAACAGGCCGATGGCGCTGCCCAGTACCAGTGCACCGACCAGCCACCACAGTTGGGACTCGACACCCGTCGCGATCATGTAGAACTTGCCGATGAAGCCAGCCGTCAGTGGAATACCCGCCAGCGACAACAGCATCAGGGTCATGACAGCGGTCAGGTACGGGCGACGCCAGAACAGACCACGGTACTCAAACATCGCATCGGCAT
>NZ_UTBZ01000099.1 GCF_900580865.1 Pseudomonas viridiflava | reverse complement strand
AACAACGAACGGCTGCACTCGAAACTGGGATATCTGCCACCGACCGTCTATGAGCGGGCGATGGCGTCAAAACCACCTATCGAGGTGTCCGGAATTAGTTGACCACTGCAACCTGCGAATCACACCCGAAACTGATCCATCAAACTCTGCTGCTGATTCGCCAGGCTATTGAGCGACTGACTCACCCGCGCCGACTCATTCGCCTGCCCGGACAACGACTCCGTCACATCACGAATCGTCGCCACGTTGTTGTTGATCTCCTCGGCCACCGCACTTTGCTCTTCCGCCGCGCTGGCAATCTGCAGGTTCATGTCGCTGATCACCGTCACCGCATCGCCAATCTGGCGCAGCGCCGTCACCGCCTGGCCCACCTGTTCGACACTGCCCTGAGCCTGACGATGGCTGTTGCCCATCGAACCGACCACATCATGTGTGCCGCTCTGCAACTGCTCGATGACCTGACGGGTTTCTTCCACCGACTCCTGTGTGCGGCGGGCGAGGTTGCGGACTTCGTCGGCGACCACGGCAAAACCACGTCCGGCCTCACCGGCACGCGCTGCTTCGATCGCGGCGTTGAGGGCCAGCAGGTTGGTCTGCTCGGCAATCGCGCGAATGGTTTCCAGCACCGCGCCGATCTTCTCGCTATTCGCCGCCAGTCCTTCAACTTGGACCATCGCCGCACTCATATCGGCGGCGAGGGTGTCGATGCTCGCAGTGGTGCGGTCGATCACGGTCAGGCCCTGACGGGTAGCGCGATCGGCATCCTTGGCGGCTTCGGCAGCCTGCGCGGCGCTGCGGGCGACATCTTGCGCGGTGGCGCTCATTTCGTGGGAGGCAGTGGCGACCTGATCGACCTGACGGTATTGCTGTTCCATGCCAGCGCTGGTCTGGGTGGCGATGGCCGAGGACTGATCGGCGGTGTTGCGCGCGTCCTGCACCGAGCGTTTCACTTCGGCGATGATCGGCTGCAACTTATCGAGGAACTTGTTGAACCAACCGGCCAACTGACCCAGTTCGTCCTGCTTGTCGTAGGCCAGACGACGGGTCAGATCGCCTTCGCCGCTGGCAATGTCTTCGAGCATTTGCGCCACACCGAGGATCGGTCTGGTCACGCTGCGCGCCATCAGCCACACCAGCAGCAAGCCGATTAGCGCGGCCAGCACGCCTAGGCTCAGTTCGATCAAAGTGCCCGAGTTATTGCTGGCATCCAGTTGTTGTTTCAGCGCCTCGGCGCGGCTGACCAGAACTTTCTCCGGCACATCAAGCAACACGCCCCACGACGGGCCGCCGGGAATCGGCGGGAACGGCGACAGCACTTTCAACTGGCCGTTGCTGTGCAGGCTGCTCACGCTGCTGGTGGAGGCGAGTTTGCTCAGCAGTTCGGCGCCGCTGACCTTGTCGACGGCATCCAGACGCTGGCTGAGTTTGCCGGCATCCGGGCTGTAACCGGCGAGCAGGCCGGCGGGGCTGATGATGCTCACGGCGGTCTGGCCGTCATAGAGCTTTTTGCTCGCGCCCTGGCTGATCGCTTGCAGGCTGTTGAGGTTGATGTCGACCGACAGCGAGGCGATGACTTTGCCGTTGACCATCAGCGGGAAGACGATGCTGGTCATCAGCACTTTCTGCCCGTCGATCACATAGAAGTACGGTTCGATCACGCACGGTTTGAGGGTCGCGCGCGGGCAAGTGAACCAGGCATTGGCCGCCTGACCGCTGGGGCCGGTGCTGGTGTCGGCCATGTCGCTTTCCGGCAGGGCCATCGAGGTGACTTTGCCCGGAGTTGGCTGCGACCAGTACAGGGCGAAACGGCCCTTGTCGTTGCTGCCCAGTTCCGCCTGGCCGGCAAACAATTCGTCCTTGCCGTCCAGTGCATTGGCTTCGAACACCAACGACAGGCCGAGCAGGTCCGGGTTGGCTTGCAGCGCCGATTTGACCTGCCGGGTCATGTCTTCGCGCAGATCGAAAGCATCGAGAAAACGCTTCTCGGCCTGTTCGCGCAGGAACAAAACCTGGCGCGAGAAACCGTGGCCGTACTGATAGGCGTCCATGAACTGCTGGCGAATGCCGGCGGCTTGCACTTCACCTTGCGACTCGATGCGCGCCTGCGCCGATTCGGTGAGCATTTCCATGCTCGAAGCTTTCACCAGCGCAGAACTGTGCTCCATGCGATACAGCGAAAGACCCACCAACAGGGTCACGATACCAGCCAGGCACAGGCCGGCGAGCAGGGTGATTTTCCATTGGATGGAAAGTTGTCTGAGCGACATGGAAACGTCCTTATTCGATAAATATCTGAGACTTTGCACTGTAACGGCCGCAAATCGGCTTTCTTTATCCTTGAAACACAATATGACCAATTGCCGCAGGTTATGGCTGCGACCCGTTGATGAGGCTGATTCTGTGGCGGGGGATCTAACCCCTGTAGGAGCTGCCGAAGGCTGCGATCTTTCGATGCGAAAAAACAAAGTCAAAAGATCGCAGCCTTCGGCAGCTCCTACACGGCTCTTCATCGGGTGCTGCGTCGTGATTCGCTCGCTCGCTTTGACACCACCGCCACTCTGCGGCACAGTGCGCGCCCTTCTAATAAGACCCTCTTTGCAAATCCGCCGGTCAACCTGTGCGGACTCATCCTGTCTGGCGGTGTGTTTTCCACCGCAGTGTTTTTTGAGGTAGTGAAATGAATGCAGTCATAGCGGCAGTCGGCGTCATGCTGATTCTCAGCCTGTCCCGCGTGCACGTGGTGATCGCGCTGATCGTCGGCGCACTGGTCGGCGGTCTGACCGGTGGCCTGGGCATCGATGCCACGCTCAAGGCGTTCAACAGCGGCCTGGGCGGCGGCGCCACGGTGGCGTTGTCCTACGCGTTGCTCGGCGCTTTCGCCGTGGCGATTGCCAAGTCGGGCCTGGCCCACGCGCTGGCCGACAAGGCGCTGGCGATGGTTGATCGTCAACACGCAACCGGCGGTGGCAGCGTCAAATGGCTGCTGATCGGCCTGTTGTGGGTGGTTGCGATTGCCTCGCAGAACATCCTGCCGATCCACATCGCGTTCATTCCGCTGCTGGTGCCGCCACTTCTCTATGTACTGACCAAGTTGCAACTCGACCGCCGCCTGATCGCCTGCGTCATGACCTTCGGTCTGATCACCCCGTACATGTTCCTGCCGGTAGGCTTCGGCAACATTTTTCTCAATGAAATTCTGTTGGCAAATGTTGCCCGCAGTGGCGTCGACATCAGTGGCATCAACGTCACCCACGCCATGGGCATTCCGGCGCTGGGCATGCTGGTGGGGCTGGGCATTGCCTTTATCAGCTACCGCAAAAAGCGCGTTTATGACCTGGCGAAGATCGAGCAAGTCGAACAGGTGGCGGTGCAGTACAACCCGCTGAGCCTGGCGATTGCCGGGGTAGCGATTGCCGCCGCGTTCATTGTGCAGTTGCTTCTGGACTCGATGATTATCGGGGCGCTGGTCGGGTTTCTGATCTTCTCGGCGTCCGGCATCGTCAAGTGGCGCGAGACCGATGATCTGTTCACCGAAGGCATGAAGATGATGGCGATGATCGGCTTCATCATGATTGCCTCCTCCGGTTTTGGCGAAGTGATCAAGGCCACTGGGGAGGTGCAGACGCTGGTGCAAACGTCGGCGGCGTGGATCGATCACAGCAAGGGCATCGGCGCCTTGATGATGTTGCTGGTGGGGCTGCTGGTGACCATGGGCATTGGCTCATCCTTCTCGACCGTACCGATTCTGGCGGTGATTTTCGTGCCGCTGTGCGTGCAACTGGGCTTTAGCCCGATCGCTATCGTGTGCATCGTCGGCACCGCCGGTGCGTTGGGCGACGCCGGTTCGCCAGCCTCGGATTCGACCCTCGGGCCGACCTCCGGCCTGAACATCGACGGCCAGCATCACCATATCTGGGACACCGTGGTGCCGACGTTCCTGCACTACAACCTGCCGTTGCTGGCGTTCGGCTGGGTGGCCGCGATGGTTCTCTGAACCCCACCGATCTCCTGTGGGAGCGAGCTTGCTCGCGAAAGCGGTGTATCAGTGACTTAAGGGTTGACTGACACGACGCCTTCGCGAGCAAGCTCGCTCCCACAGGGGATTGGGGAAATCCCTGACTCAACTTTTGCTTGCGCGTGCCGTTAAAGCCTTTAACCACGCCAATAAAACCAAAAGAGTGAGCTCCCACAATGCGCCTGAGCCTCAAGGCTAAAGTCCTGTCCCTCGCCGTTCTCCCGGTGTTGCTCTTTGCGCTGGTCATCAGCCTGACCACGCTGTTCATCCTCCAGGAACAGGCGCACAAAGAGGTCGAACAGACCCGCGAACGCCTGCTCGGCGACGCCAAAGCCACCCTGCAAAGTTACGTCGCCGTGGCCATGACCACGATCAAACCGCTGTACGACGCGGCCGCGCCGGGTGACAACGAAGCACGCGCACAGGCGATCAAGTTGCTTTCGGGCATTCGCTACGGCAAGGACGGCTACTTCTTCGGCTACGACTCCGAGACCGTGCGCCTGTTCAAGGCCAACGATCCTGAAGGCGTGGGCAAAAGCTTCAAGGACAACCGCGACCCGAATGGCGTTTACGTCAATCTCGGCCTGGTGAAAGTGGCGAAGGACGGCACGCATTATCTGCAGTACAGCTCGCCGTTGCCGGGTAATGCCAAGGTGCTGGTGCCGAAACTCGGTTACACCGAATATCTGGCGAAGTGGGACATGGCCGTGGGTACGTCGGTCAACCTCGACGGCATCGAAGCGCAAGTAGCGTTGGTCGAAGCGCAGGTGCAGGAACGCATGCAAGGCGTGGTGCTGAGCATCGTCGGTGTGGCGGTGGTGGTGTTGCTGGTGATCGCGGCGGCGGGGATGCTGCTGGCCAACACCATTCTGCGTCCGTTGACCCTGATGAAAGCCAATCTCGACGACATCGCAGCGGGCGAGGGCGACCTCACGCGCCGCCTGAACATCACCAGTCAGGACGAACTCGGCGAACTGGCCGGCTCGTTCAACCGCTTCGTCGACAAGATCCATGGTCTGGTGCGGCAGATCACCGAGATGACCACGCAACTGACCGGGCTGGTGACGCAGGTGTCCGATCAGGCCCAGCGTTCGGATCAGGCGATGGAGCGTCAGCGCCACGAAACTGATCAGGTCGCCACCGCCATCAACGAGATGTCCGCGGCCGCGCAGGAAGTTGCGAAGAGCGCCCAGAACGCCGCCGTCGCCGCGCAGCAGACCGACGAAGAAGGCCAGAGCGCCAAGCGTGTGGTGGCCGGCAGCATCAAACAGATTCATGCGCTGGTCGATGACATCCGCAGCAGCGGTGTGTCGCTGGACAGTCTGCAGCAAGACGTGACCTCGATTGTTGGTGTGCTCGGGGTGATTCGTTCGATTGCCGAGCAGACCAACCTGCTGGCACTGAACGCGGCGATTGAAGCGGCGCGCGCCGGTGAGGCCGGGCGCGGCTTTGCCGTGGTGGCGGATGAGGTGCGGGCGTTGGCCAGTCGCACGCAGATCAGCACCCAGGAAATTCAGGGCATGATCGATCGCTTGCAGGCCGGTACGCAGTCGGCGGTTGAGGCGATGCGCCGTTCCAGTGAGGCGGGTGACGGTACTTCGCAACAGGCCAATCAGGCCGGGGCTTCGCTGGATGCCATGGCCGAGCTGATCGCGACGATCAACTCGATGAACGCGCAGATTGCCAGTGCGGCGGAAGAGCAGACGGCGGTGGCGGAAGAGATCAACCGCAGCGTGCACCAGATT
Organism: Pseudomonas viridiflava; assembly: GCF_900580865.1. Classification (GTDB taxonomy): domain Bacteria; phylum Pseudomonadota; class Gammaproteobacteria; order Pseudomonadales; family Pseudomonadaceae; genus Aquipseudomonas. The sequence goes on along the minus strand of NZ_UTBZ01000099.1, from coordinate 372,160 downwards.
GCGGTGGCGGTGGACAGCGTGGCTGATGAAACGCAGTTGGGCGCGCAGACTTCGCGCAGTCTGGCGGAGCTTGGGCAGCGGCTGGGCAAACTTGTGGGTCAGTTCCGTATTTGACAGCCTGAAAAGCCCCTCACCCTAGCCCTCTCCCGGAGGGAGAGGGGACTGATTGGGGGATGCTGTGGAACTTCGCCGACCTGAAACAGCTTTACCGAATCCATAATCGACTGAATCTTTCAGGTCGATGGATGACGCGAGACACCTCGGTCAGTTCCCTCTCCCTCCGGGAGAGGGCTAGGGTGAGGGGCTCTTGATCTTCAGCCCCTCAAGGTCGATCCCAGTAGGGCACTTCACCAAAACATTCGATAAAGAAATCAATCACCGTCCGCACCTTCACCGACAACCGTCGGCTCCCCGGCCACAACACCGCAATCTGCTGCGGCTCCAGGCTGTTCGATACCTGATATTCCCCCAGTACCGGCACCAGCGTCCCGTCGCGCACCGCCTCACCAATCAGCCACGACGGAAACATCACCAGCCCCAATCCTTGTTCGGCGGCTTGGGTGAGGGTGTCGGCGTGGTTGCCGGTGATCGGGCCTTTCACCGAATACGGCGTCCAGTCCTCGCCATCGCGGCGGAAAAACCAGCGCTGCTGGCCGGTCGCGCCTTTGTAGGCCAGGCATTGGTGTTGCGCGAGATCTTCGGGCTTTTGCGGCGTGCCATAGCGCTCCAGATAAGCCGGACTGGCCGCGACCTGAAAGCGATGCGGCGCCACAATCCGCGCCTGCATGCTCGAATCGTGCAACGGGCCGATGCGAAACAGCAGATCCGCGCCTTCCTGTAACGGGTCGACGTAATGGTCGGTCTGCTGGATATCCAGTTGCAGCTTCGGATAACGCGCGCACATCTGGCCCAGCCACGGCGTCAGATGCCGCTGACCGAACACCACCGGGGCGTTGATGCGCACCAGACCGGTGGGTTCGCTTTGCTGCTCCTGCAACGCCTGTTCGGCTTCTTCGAGTTGCACCAGCACCAGCCGCGCATGATGACCGAGCATGCGCCCGGCTTCGGTCGGCGTGACGGCGCGGGTGTGGCGGTAGAGCAATTGCTGGTTCAGCGCCTGCTCCATCAACTGGATCTGCCGGGAGATCGAGGAGGGTGCCACACCCTCACGGCGGGCCACTTCGGAGAAACTGCCGTGGTCGAGCACCGCGACAAACAGCCTTAGCGCTTTGAATCCGAGTTCGTTTAGCCCGTGCATCATTGGTCCTGCTGTGCGAGTTGCGCAAAAGTGTTGTCCGGATGCTCCCATTTATCGCACAGCTTCGCCAGCCGATAATCCGCGCCATCGTTTATTTGAGTGGAATGTTGTTTATGCAGACGTTGGATGAGGTGAGTGTCAGCGCACCGGCGACGAAATCCGGATTGCGCTTGGTGTTGCTGCCGCTGGTGATTCTCGCGGGTATGGGTTTGTCGGTGGAGGCCGGGTTGCTCGGGCCGTTGGGCGTGCAGGTCGGGCATCTGTGGGCGACCTTGAGCATCTTCGGTGTGGGTTCGGCGATTCTGTTTTTGCTGTTGTTGTTTGCGGGGCCGCAGAAGGGGCCGGCGCTGACCGATCTGCCGCGCTGGCAGTTGATTGGCGGGTTTCTGGGGCCGATGTATGTGGTGGTGTTGACCCTGGCGACGCCGCATATCGGCATTGCCATGACCATGATTGCGATTTTGTCCGGGCAGGTCGGCAAGAGTGTGTTGATCGACCATTTCGGCTGGTTCGGGGCGACGCGCAAGAAGGTCAATGCCGAGCGTTGGCTGGCGTTGGGGTTGATTGTGGTGGCACTTGTTTTGATTGCGCGGGGGTGAGTGATGAGTCTGGTTATTTTGTTGGCGGTGGTGGTGTTGGCCGGTGCGGTGTTGAGTGTGCAGGCGGCGATCAATGGGCGTTTGGGCGAGAGTGTCGGGGTGTTGCGCAGTAGTTTGCTGACGTTTGTTGTGGGTGCGGTGTCGACCGGGTTGTTGATTTTGTTTTTTGAGCCGGCCCATGCGGTGAGTCTTTTGGATGTGCCGAAGTGGCAGTTGACCGGGGCGCTGTTTGGCGTGGTGTACATGATGGTGATGGTCGGGGCGGTGCCGGTGGTGGGGACGGCTGTGGCGACGGTGGCGGTGATTGTCGGGCAGTTGGGGATGGGGATGTTGATTGATAATTTTGGCTGGTTGGGGAATCCGGCGATTGAGCTGTCTGGTTCGCGGATTTTGGCGATGGGGTGTTTGGGGGTGGCTTTGGTGTTTATGTATCGCAGTTCGCGTGCTGCTGAGTGATTTGGATTGGGGGCATATCCGTTGCTTCGGGTGTTGCTGATTAGGGTTCCGCCCTTACGGCGGGTCACTTTTGGCAAACGCCCCAAAAGTAACCAAAAGGGCTTGCTCCTACGTGCGGCCCGCTCGCTGGGGCTCGGGGTTCCTTCGCTGCGGGATCGATCCGGGCGCAGCGCCTACGGTTTGCTTCGCTGCACCTCCTCTCGCTGTGTTTGGCTGCGCCAAACGGTCGCTGCGCTCCCACGCCCGGATCAATCCCTCCACTCAGCCTTCCGACGTCGCCCGTGGATCAAGATCAAGATCAAGATCAAGGGCAGGCGAGCTGACACTCGGCCTATTGAGTGGTGAAGAGCACAGGGGTTCGGCTTTTGATTTGCGTTGTTGCTTCCCCTCACCCCAGCCCTCTCCCGAGGGAGAGGGGGCCGATTTGTGGGCTTTTCAAAGCCTGAGTTCAACGCGGAATCGCACGTCGGCGTATCTCTCGCAATCACCTCGGTCAGTCCCCTCTCCCTCCGGGCGGTCCGACGTTTCGGGAGGGCTAGGGTGAGGGGCTTTTGATCTGATTCAGATTTGGGTACGACTCGGTATTGCACGTCGGCGTATCTCTCCCAAACACCTCGGTCAGTCCCCTCTCCCTCTGGGAGAGGGTTAGGGTGAGGGGCTTTTCAGCTGTGTGTTGGTGTGTGGGATATTTCGTGGTTATCCAGCACGCGGTTCACCGCCAGTTCGGCGAGCATGATGATTTGCTGGATCGCCAGAATCGTGCGCCGTTGCGGCAGGTCGATGTAGGCGGCGATGTCGCTGCTCATGAGGCTGGCCTGGGCCAGGGATTCGCAGGCGTGGACCAGCAGGCTTTCGCTGTCTTGCTCGGGGGCGACCTGGAACATGGTGCTGGGTTTGTGGAAGCGCAGGGTTAAGGCGCTGGGTTTGAGGTAGTGGTCGAGGGCGCGTTCGGCGGCTTCGTGGAATTTCTTGGAATCGGGGGATTCGTAGGGCGAGGTGTCGTTGGTTTCTGGCGGATTGGGTGTTGGTTTTTTCATTTGTTGCTCCTCAGGAATTGGGCCATTCCTCTAATTGCCGCGACGCAAAAAGAGGGTGGCAGCTGTACGCGGGTTCGCGGACCGACCTGAGCATTCGGCATACCCGAAGGTATCCCGCGTACAGCCACCATAAAACAAGCACTCGGGGTGCTGCTGTTAAGCGGCGGCAATTATGCCCCAGAAGTCGGGCCGCGACGCCCGTTCGCTGAATTTGCAGCGACCCCCAGAGCCTATCCAGCCGATTTCCGAGGCACAACCGACGCGACTTGTCGGAAAACTCCGCGCCACTTTCAACGTCTGTAGGACGAGTACCTTTCCCACAGATCAACGCATTTCAACCTGTAGGAGCTGCCGAAGGCTGCGATCTTTTGACTTCGTTTTTTAAAAGCCAGATCAAAAGATCGCAGCCTTCGGCAGCTCCTACATGGGTGTTTGGCGTGCACAAAAAAGGCGATGTCCCTTTCGGGGCATCGCCTTCATCACTACCGGCTAAAACTTATTCCGGCAGTTTGTACGCAATCACATAGTCACCCATTTTGGTGCCCAGCGAACCGTGACCGCCGACAACCAGCAGCACGTACTGCTTGCCGTCCTTGCCGGTGTAAGTCATCGGAGTCGCTTGACCACCCGCCGGCAGACGCGATTTCCACAGCTCTTTACCGCTGTTCACGTCGTACGCGCGCAGGTACTGGTCGAGGGTGCCGCTGAGGAAGCCGACGCCGCCGGCCGTGACCATCGAGCCGCCCATGCTAGGCACGCCGAGGGTGAAGCCGATCGGGATTGGCGAGCTGTCGCGGCTGGTGCCGTTTTTGCGTTTCCACACGACTTTGCTGGTGGTCAGGTCGATACCGGCAACGTAGCCCCAGGCCGGGGCCTGGCACGGTACGCCGAATGGCGACATGAACGGGTGCATGATCACCGCGTATGGCGCGCCGGTGTTCGGTTGCACGCCAGCGGTTTCGCTTTCGCGTTTGCTGCCGGCGGCGACTTGCTCGCGTGGCACCATTTTCGAAACGAAGGCCATGTAGTTCGGGCTGGTGAACAGCATTTGGCGAACCGGGTCGACCGAGACGCCGCCCCAGTTGAACACGCCAACGTTACCCGGGTAGATCAGGCTGCCCTGTTCCGACGGCGGGGTGTACTGGCCTTCGTAACGCAGTTCTTTGAACTGGATGCGGCACAGCATCTGGTCGAACGGGCTTGCGCCCCACATGGCTTTTTCGGTGAGTTCCGGGGCCAGCAGGTTGAGGTCCGAACGGGCCTGGGTCGGTGCGGTGTGGTCGCCTTTCACGGCGCCTTGCGGGACCGGGATTTCCTTGATCGGAATGATCGGCGTGCCGTCACGACGGTCGAGGACGTACAGGCTGCCCTGTTTGGTCGGGGCGATCAGCGCAGGTTTCACGCCGTCGGCGGTTTTCATGTCGAGCAGGGTTGGCTGGCTGCCAACGTCCATGTCCCACAGGTCGTGGTGGGTGAACTGGTAGTTCCAGCGCACTTTACCGGTGGCCAGGTCCAGGGCTACGACGCCGGCGCTGAATTTCTCGGCGCCTGGGGTGCGATCAGCGCCCCACTGGTCTGGAGTCTGGTTGCCCAGTGGCAGGTAAACCATGCCGAGTTTTTCGTCGACACTGGCCAGCGACCACATGTTCGCCGAGTTGCGGCTGTAGGTTTCGCCCGGTGCCAAAGGCTCGGTGGCGTCTGGCTTGTCGCTGTCCCAGTTCCACACGAGGTGACCGTCGCGCACGTCGAAGGCGCGGATCACGCCCGATGGCTCGTTGGTCGATTCGTTGTCGGTCACGTGACCGCCCATGATCACCAGATCACGGGTAATCGCCGCTGGCGAGGTGGAGTAGTAACCACCGGCGGTGAACGGGCCGATGCCTTGAGTCAGGTCAACCACGCCTTTGTTGCCGAAGCCTTCGCAGATCTTGCCGGTGTCGGCGTTCAGAGCGATCAGGCGAGCATCAGCGGTTGGCAGGTACAGACGACGCGGGCAAGCCTGAGCAACGGCTTTGCCAGCTTCGGAAATCACCGCCGAGGCAGCGTTCTCAGTTTTGGCGTACGCGGCTTCGTCGTAGTACGACACGCCACGGCAAGTCATGTGCGCAAAGCCTTTGAAACCGACCGGGCTCTTGATCTGCGGGTCGAAGCGCCACAGTTCTTTGCCGGTGTCCGGGTCCAGGGCCAACACTTTGCTGTGCGCGGTGCAGGCGTAGATCATGCCGTTGGCTTTCAGCGGGGTGTTTTCGTTGGTCAGCTCGACCGGGTCATCCGCCGTCGGCAGGTCGCCGGTCTGGATGCGCCAGGCTTCTTGCAGCTTGCCGACGTTGGCCGGGGTGATCTGCTTCAGCGGCGAGTAACGGTCACCGAACTCGGTGCGGCCATACGCCTGCCAGTCGCCATCAGGCATGGCTGGCGCGGTGCTGGTGGTGTCCGCGGTGTCGCGGCCCAGTTCGCCGAAGGTTTCGCCCGGGTGGGTGAACAGGCTGGCCAGAGCGGTGACGCCGGCCAACACCACAGCGACGGTCAGACCGCCAGTGCCCATCGGCGCCGGGCCTGCGAGCAGCAGTGGACGACGGAACCACGGCAGCAACATCACGAAGCCGAGGACAAACCACAGCGCCAGACGTGGCACCAGTTGCCACCAGTCCAGACCGACTTCCCACAGCGCCCAAACGGTGCTGGCAAACAAGACGATGGCGTACAGGCCCAACGCGGCGCGACGGCGCATCAGCATCAGAATGCCGCTCAGCGCAATGCCGATACCGGCCAGCAGGTAGTACAGCGAGCCGCCGAGCATGCTCAGCTTGACCCCACCGGCCAACATGGCCAGGCCCATCAGTAGAAGCAGAATGCCGAGCAGGCTCGGTAGCAGACGGCCCCGACTCGAAGCACTTTCGGTGCTCATAGTGTGATTCTCCGTGACGTTTTATGTAGTCCCGCGCTGTAGTCACTTTAGATGACGATTTGGCACAGGCATGGTTCAGATAAAAACTTGTCTAGCTAACGAAATTTCCTGTGGGAGCGAGCCTGCTCGCGAAAGCGGTGTGTCAGACGACTTCTTTGGTGAAGTTGAAATTGCTTTCGCGAGCAGGCTCGCTCCCACATTGGATCTCAATGATTTTCTAGAACGAAGACTGGATCTTGATCCCGCCGATCAGGGCGTCGTCGACGTTGTTCACGCCACCGGGGTGGCGGATGTATTGCAGGTTCGGGCGTACGGTCAGCCAGTTGGTCACGTGCACGCCGTAATACAGCTCGGCGCTGTATTCGGTGTCTTGCGGCGGCAGGAACGACGGATCGTCGTAGTTGTAGACTGCATTGGCGCGGTTGCTGGCTTCGGCGTTTTTGCGGAAGGCCGGGTTGACGTGCACGCGGGCGAGGGCGAAACCGATGTCGTCCTTGGCGCGCGCATCGAACGGGCCTTTGTAGGTGATGCCGGCCTGCACGTAGTTGTCGATCGCGTTGGTTTTCTTGTCGTGCATGGTGCCGTTGGCGAACACGCTCAAGCCGCGCGAGTTGTCGCTGGCGACGCTGGTGATTTGCTGCTGGATGCCCAGCCACACGCCGTGTTTGCTCGACGCGCTGCGGTAGGCTTCACCGCTCAGCGCTGCCGGTTGGCCTTGGCTGTCTTTATAGACGTCGCTGGCCTTCGCGTTGCTGTAGTAGTAACCGGCGCGGTATTCGCCCGGCAGGCCGTTGAGTTTCGGCGTCCACACCAGTTCGATCGGCAGGATCGCGCCTTGGGTGCCGCTGCCGCTGAGTTTGAAACCGTTGCCGCGATCAAGGTTCGACGGGTTCTGTTCGTAGGCGCCGACCTGTGCGTACAGCTCCGGGGTCAGGTGATATTTGACGCGCAGCGCCCATTGGCTGACCGGCCAGTTGTACCAGATGCCGCCAACCCAGTTGCCGACCTGCGAGCCGCAGAACGCCAGATTCTGGAAGTCGCACGGGAAGCTGTTGAAGTCTTCGCCTTCGCCGAAACGGCCGACCTTGATGTCGAGTTTCTGATCGAAGAATTTCTGCTGGTACCACATCTGCGTCAGACGCGTGGTCTGGCCACGGCCCCAGACTTCCTGGGCCGAGGTGAAACCACCGACGCGCGGATCGTTGATGCGGTCGTTGCTGATGTTGTTGCCGCTGCGTTTGGTGATGGTCAGTTGAAACTCGGCGTCGTTCCAGCCGAGGATCTTTTGCAGATCCAGGTGCGTGCCCAGACCGAACTGATCGCTGTAACGCGCGGTGCGGTCATGGTCGTAGCCGCCGTGCAGGTTGCTGCCCATTTCGCCGGTGTAATCGAGTTTGAAGTCGTAGCCTTTTTCCGAGAGTTCGGTGCGCGTGCCATTCCAGTCACCGAGCATGTACGGTGATTCACTGTCGAACGCGGGCGCCGCTTGAACGCAGGTGGCGAGGCCGAGAACGGTGCAGCCGCCAAGGGTGCGCAGGGCTGAGATAGCGCTGTCTCGGGAGAAGGAAAAATCGGGCATGGCTCAGTCTTTTTTTGGTGTTTTCGGGGTGCGGGCTGAGTGCTTCAATAAGTCGCAGGCAGTGAAGCGATTCAGCGGAAGGGCGGCAGGATAATGATCTGTTACAAAAAGACAAAGGCCTTTTGTGAACATGCAGCGTTTCGGATTCGGTAACAGTGCGGCAAACGGGCGCATTGTCGGCCGGTTCGCAGCCTGCGATCTTTTCAGGTTGGCCTACATTTGAAGGTAAGCCTTCCACCCGAACACCCCCTCGGCTAAGGTGCGCGGCTTCTGCATTTTCACTTCGCCCAAAGGCCTGGCATGAACGAACAAACCCCCGATCCACTGCATGGCGTGACCCTTGAACAGATCCTCAACGCACTGGTGAGCCATTACGAATGGTCGGGGCTGGCCGAGCGCATCGATATTCGTTGCTTCAAGAGCGATCCGAGCATCAAGTCGAGCCTGACGTTTCTGCGCAAAACCCCATGGGCACGGGAGAAGGTCGAGCGTCTGTACGTGAAGTTGATGCGCACCAAGCGACCGCTCTGACATGGACGCCGGTTGTTGGCGTCGTCGCCTGATCACCTGCGCAGCCGTACTGGGCTGGGCGGGGCTGGGCATTCAGCTTTATCTGATTTTCTTCGCGCGCTTGAGCGTCGGTGCCAGCCTGTTGGGCGGGCTGGTGAGCTTTTTCAGTTACTTCACGATTCTGACCAACACGCTGGTGGCGACGGTGCTGACCTGTGCCGTGACCGCGCGTGAATCTGCTGCGCGCCGCTGGTTTTTGCAGCCATGGGTGAGTAGCGGGATTGCCGTGAGTATCGCTGTGGTGGGACTGGCCTACAGTATTTTGCTGCGGCATTTGTGGCATCCGGAAGGATGGCAATTTATCGCCGATGAACTGCTGCACGATGTGATGCCGCTGCTGTTTCTGGGGTATTGGTGGCTGTGCGTACCCAAGGGCACCTTGCGCCTTTGGCATCTGCCGGTGTGGCTGATTTATCCGCTGGTGTATTTCATCTACGCGTTGCTGCGCGGGCATTTGCTCGGCGCGTATGCATACCCGTTTATTGATGTGGCGGTGTTGGGTTATCCACAGGTGCTGATCAATGCCGGAGGGATTTTGGCGGGGTTTGTGCTGATCGGGTTGTTGGTCATTGGCTTGGACCGATTGCGGCGATGAAAATCAAAAGATCGCAGCCTTCGGCAGCTCCTACAGGTACACGCATTCCAATGTAGGAGCTGCCGAAGGCTGCGATCTTTTGATCTGGGGATTTACTCCTCTTCGGAGGTGCCTTCAGCGCGCCAGTAGCCGACGGCTTTGATCAGTTGCTCATCCAACCCATGCTCATCGATCAGCACCCGGCGAATCTGCCGTGAAACTTTCGTTTCGGTCGCGACCCATGCATACAGATTGCCCGTGGGCACTTGCAACTGTTTGACCGTGGTCAGCAGGTTGTCCCGGCCACCCTCGCGCAGCACCCAGATCACATTGACCTGCGCCGGGCTCTCCAGCACTTGCTGCTCGGCGCCGTTCTCCACCTCAATCACGACCAAGGCTTTGCGATTGGCCGCCAGGCCTTCGAGGCGACGGGCGATGGCGGGCAGGGCGGTTTCGTCGCCGATCAGCAGGTAGCTGTCGAAAATGTCCGGCACGATCATCGAACCGCGCGGGCCGCCGATGTGCAGGAATTGTCCCGGTTGCGCTTGTTCCGCCCAGGTCGACGCAGGGCCGTCACCGTGCAGAACGAAGTCGATGTCCAGCTCCAGCGCATCGAGGTCGTAGCGACGCGGGGTGTAGTCGCGCATTTCCGGCTTCGGTCCGTCGTCCTTGCCGGCGCCGAGCACCATGGTTTCCAGCGCGGCCGCTTGTTCGGCGTTCTGCGGGAACAGCAATTTGACGTGGTCGTCAGTGCCCAGGCTGATAAACCCGGCCAGCTCCGGCCCGCCGAGGGTGATACGGCGCATGCGCGGCGTCAGGTCGACCACGCGCAGCACTTCGAGCTTGCGGCGTTTGATTTCGTGCATCACGCGGTGAATGGTTTGGGTATCGACTGCAGTCATTCGGCTTTCTCCGGGGCAGGTTGAACGGCGGGGCCGTCGACGATGGCTTTGGCGGTGTCGTTGAGCAGGTCACGCACACGCAGGATTTCTTCGGCGCTCCAGCGTCCGTGGTGCATTTGCAGGGCATGGCGCAGGTTGTGTACGGCTTCGTGGATTTCCGGCGGTCGATCATGGCCGCGCAGCGAACGTTTGCTGACATCGATGCGCATGCGTACGCCATCGAGTGCTACGGCTTGTTCGCTTAAAGACAAACGACCGGCCTCGGTGGCGCTGTAGCGTTTTTTGCCGCCCTCGGCATCGCCAGTGATCAGTTCGCTCTCTTCGAGAAAGGTCAGGGTCGGGTAGATCACGCCGGGGCTGGGGCTGTAGGCGCCGTCGAACATGCCTTCGATCTGGCGGATCAGGTCGTAGCCGTGGCACGGCTGTTCGGCGACCAGCGCCAGCAACAGCAATTTCAGATCGCCGGGGGCGAACACCCGGGGGCCACGGCCGCCGCGCTCGCGTCCGGGGCGTTTCTCGAAGCCGTCGCGGCCGTCGCCGTGTTCGCGGTGGGGGGAATGATGGTCTCTCATTTCAGTCTTCTCTCGTCGTATTTAGATACAACTTAAGATATATCTTAAGGTCTGCGCAAGACGTTTTTCCCTGAAGCAGGGTGCTGGCTGACGAGCGGCGGAATCGACTCCAGCGCCAGCGGTGATTTTTTCGCCGGCTGTCGGAAACGGTAACTTCAAAGTTAAAGTCATCACTCTATTTGCTCTAGAGTACATATTCTAAATAACCACAAGTTACCGTATTGGCGAGGCGAAGTTGCTGTATGGTTTTTTAACTGAAACTGTCTGTAGGGTGGAACTTACAGTCACTGTTTCGAATATCTGTTTTTTGTTCTTTTTTCTCGCGGGTCATGGGGTTGATTAACTACGAGGTTGTCGGAAGTTGCCTGCTTACTTTCCAGAGACAACAGCCGATGATGCCCCGGCATTGAAAGTTCAAGTTTGACCTGGCTCAACTCGGGCAGCGACTCGGGCAGTGTTTTTCTTGAACTTTCAATGTTCATCCCCCTATCAAGAAAACAGGTACATAACGATGTTCAAGAAACTCGCAATCGCCGCTCCACTGGCTCTTCTGGCAATGGGTTCCACTGGCGCATTCGCCGCTGGTGAAGCGTCGCACTCGATCAGCCTTGTCGCTCATGTGCCGACCAACGGTTTCTATGTAGTGCCGACCGACCCGGATCTGGTCAACAAGGACCAGGACATGAGCTATCAGCCGACCACCGGCAAGATGCGCGACGTCAATGGCTTCTTCGATGTGCGCAACAACAACGGTTCGGTTCACGCCAGCCTGGAAAGCCAGCCGAAACTGGTGGCCGGCAACACCACGATCGACCTGCAAGTCTTGCTTAACAACAGGGAACTGACCCTGACCCCGCAAATGGTTGTGGGTGAATCGGAGTCCGACGTCAACTACCGCGCTCCGCTGAAAATTACCGCGCGTGGCAGCAACTTCGAGCCGGGCGATTACACCGGTTCCGTGGCGATGATCTTTGATGCTGTGCCGCCGGTTGCTGGCAACTGATCACATTGATCAGGCACTAAGCGTGCACTTTTACAAGTGGCGCTAACCGACGGGGCAGGCAGCAGTGTTTGCCCCGGCGGACTTTCCTTGTTTGTAAATCAGAGTACGAGTTCATGTTCCCGATGACACCCATCGCGGCTGCGCTTGCGCTGTTGTTTTGTGCCAGCGCAGCCGTGGCTTCCAACTCCACCGGTACCACACCCCGCAGTCTGCTGGCGCAGGCCAAGGGGTTGCCGGCGGATTTCGAAGAGCATTTCTTTGATGTGCCTCTGGCGGTACGGGTCGAAGTCGACCAGCAGCCGCTGGGTGAGGCCATGGTGGTGTTGTCCCGCGATGATCGCATCACCCTGCTCGAATTCACCGACACCAGCGAAAACCGTTTTGGCCCCGCCGAACGCGAAAAGTGGGCAAGTTATCTCAAGCCCGGCGTGCCGCTGGGAGCGTGTAGCGGTTCCTGCCCGGAGCAGTTTCTGGCGGTGCACTACAACCTGGAAAATTCGCTGGTCTCGATCCTCACTGAAAATGCCGAGCGCGATGTCGAGGCCAAGCGTTATTACGATCAGCCCGAGAGCGGCAGTCATGGCTTGATGGTGCGTAACCAGCTCAACCTCAATGGCGGTCAGGAGCAGGATCTTGGCGGTCGCTTCGGCCTCGAGGCCAGCTCAAGCCTGGGCAACTGGAGCCAGACGCTCAACCTGCAAGTGGCCCGTCTTGGCGGTCCGGACGACAAGCTGTATCACGCCATTCAAGAGCTGCACACCCAGCGCGAACTGCAAGGCAGTTTTTTCCGTCTGGGCTATTTCACCCCCAATTCCGAAGGGCTGACGCGTCAGCCGCGCACGTTCGGCACCAGCCCCGACACCGCCGTCGGTGTGATGTACGGCAGCTCCGACAGCCTCGCCATCAACAGCCCGATGCCCAGCGTTTATCCGATCTACGTCACCGCCAACCGTCAGGGTTCGGTGGAGATCTGGCGCGATGGCCTGTTGATCAATACCCAGTCGGTGCCGGCCGGTTTGCAGACCCTCGACACTCGACCGTTGCCCGGTGGCATTTATGAAGTGGAAGTACGGCTGATCGAAGACGGCCAGATCACCTCCACCACCCAGGAGTTGGTGTACAAGCCCAACAACTGGCGCAACCTCGACGAGCGCTGGCGCTACAACGTCTTCGCTGGCGAAGAACAGAAACTGCTGAGCAACTGGGACACCCAGGCCAGCGGCAGCCCGACGGCCGGTGCCTCGGTGAATTACCTGCTGCATCCGCGGGTGATTCTCGGCCTGTCGGCGCGGCAGATTCGCGAAAAGCTGCAATACGGCACGTCCATCGACTGGACGCTGGCCAACCACATCAGCCTCTACGCCAACGTCTACAAGACCGAGGATTACGGCACCGGTCTCGACCTGCAAAGCCTCTACAACTATGGCGCCGGCAGCATCGTCGTCAGCCACAACCGCAGTTGGCTCGACACCACCAACACCTACGACACCCTGCCCGATGGCACCCGGGTGCGTCCGCGCAATGTGTTTATCGGCCAGACCAGCAACTCGTCGCTGGCGCTCAACCATCGCCTCAGCAGCAAGAGCTCGGTCAATGCCCGGGTGGCGCACAGCGAGGGTAATGTCGAAGGCATGGGCGTCGATCTGGGCTGGACCCAGCGCACGGTGCTGTTGGGCAGCGATGCCAGTTGGCGCCTGTCGATTTTCGACCGGCCGGGCAGTTTCAACAGCGGCGATGCGCGCAATCGCGGGGTCGACTTGAGCATCAACATGGCGCTCGGCGCACCCGGCCAGCAGATCACCGGCAGTATCGGAACGCGCACGGCCCGCGACGGTACGCGTGACAACAACGCCTCACTCGGCTGGCGCAAGGATTTTCAGGATCACGTCCTGCAAAACGTTTCGCTCACCGCGCTCACCGATACCTATGGCTTAGGCGTGTCGAGCCTGGCCAACTTCCGCACCGATTCGGTCAACGGCGACGGTTTCATCCAGCGTTCCTCCTACAACGGCAACTACACCGGCGGCCTCAATGTCGACAGCACGCTGGTGGTCGGCGGGCAGCAGATGCTCATGACCAGCCAGAGCGAAGTGCGCGGCGCCGGGATGATTGTCGATGTCGAGTCGGACATCGAGGACATCGTTCTGCGCGCCGACGATTACAGCGGGGGCGGCGCGGCGTTGAAGCCGGGGCGCAATTTCATCCCGATTACCGCCTACCAGAACAGCTCGGTGAGTTTCGATTTCGAAGGCAATAACGTGCCGGCCGCCACCATCGAACCGGCGCGTACGCGTTATCACCTGAACAAGGGCGGGGTGGAATACCGCAAGGTCCGCGTGATGAAAACACTGACCGTGCTCGGTCGACTGGTGGACGGACAAGGGCGGCCGCTCAAAGGGCATCACGTGATCAACCACGCCAGCCGTGGCGTGACCGAAGTCGACGGGTTCTTTTCGATGGAAATGAATGCCGGCTCGCCGACCCTGGAAGTGCGTCAGGGGAACCAGTTGCTGTGCCAGTTCCGCCTCGATGCCGGCAGCCATCGCAGCGAAAACAATGTGCTGATGATCGGTGATCTGCGCTGCACGCCGGACACGCTGGCCGACGTCAATTCCACCGAACAGAAGGCAGGTTGATTCCATGAAGATCATTACAGGTGGTTGTGCATTGGCGCTGGCGCTGAGTATGGCGCCGGCCCAGGCAATCAATCAGGAGATCCGCGCAACGTTTCGCCCGGATCCCTCGCAGCCGAACAAGAATGTGTTTATCAACCAGACCCCGAACAGCGGTTACTGCGCGTCGTACCCGGATCAATGCCTGGATAATGCCATGTTCAGTATTCAGTTGCCGGTGCGTTTCACCTCTAGCCACGAGTTCCCGGCCTACTGGGGCTTTGGCATAAAGGTGCCTGCCAACTGGCGCCGGTTGACGGTGACCAACACTGACACAATGGAAACGGAAACCGTCGAAGTGCGCATCACCGGTATTGGTTCCAACTATGTTCTAAGCCAACCGGCGCACGAGCTGGTCGGGGTGGATGACGTCCTGCTCGGCCATCAAAAACTCTGGGTTGGAAGCAGTTGGGTGTATGCGGCACCACCCTGTCTGTACAGCGGTGTTGGATCCTACACGCCTACCTCTTACCGGTTTTTCTGGAAGACTCCCGTCGAGTCGTCCTGCGTGAAGCAGAACCTGGCGAGAATTCCGTCCATTTACTTCGATACCCTCGACTTCGCTTACGAACTGCGTACGCCCAATCCGTTGGGGATGTCGTCGGGGAATTACACCGGCTTATTGACTTACAGTCTTGGCAATGGCGGTGATTTTGATTTGGGGTCGAGTTTTCAACCGGACGATTCCAGCCTGACCCTGGACTTCGTGCTGGACGTACAGCACACCCTCAAAGTCGATCTGCCACCGGGCGGCAATAAAGTCTCGCTGGAACCTGAAGGCGGATGGGCGCCGTGGATCGACAGCGGGCGCAAGCCGAAACGGATCTTTCGCGATCAACCCTTCTACATCTCTGCATCTTCGCGCTTCAAAGTCATGTTGCTGTGTAATTCCCAAGGTGGTTCCTCCTGCGCATTGGGCAGCCCGTCGGGGGATACCACTCAGGTTCAAGTCGCCATGACGTTACCCGCGGGTATCAACGGCCCCGGAAATGGCCCCGTCAACAAAATTCCGTTGCGCTTCAACGACTGGGTCGGCCCGTTTCAGCCAAGCCTGTACGTGGATCGCAAACCCGGCGCGATGCATTTCGAACTCGATCCGTTTGCGATCGATTTTCTCCTGCGCCCCGGCAAGAACGACCGGCTGCGCGGCAACATCACCATTATCTGGGACTCGGACGCATGAGTGCTCCAGTCAGGCCCTTTTCGATTTTCATGGAGTTGAACGCGATGAACCGTGGTTTTCTGCTGAGCCTGCTCAGTGTGTTTTGCCTGACGGCGCAGGCCGGTCCGCAAATCAATGTCGGCACCGTCTACGACTATCTCGATGCCGATAAAAGTACCTACCTGAAACGGGTGTTCAACAGCGGCGACGCCACGGCGTTCGTCAAGATCAATGTGCTGGAGATCATCTACGGCGCCGATGGCTTGCCGCAGGAAGTGCCCGTGCAAAACGCTGCCGACGGCGCTTCGCGCAATGGCGTGATGGCCAGCCCGGCGCGGCTGATCGTGCCGGCGCAGGGCATGCAGGGCACGCGTTTGCTGTACATGGGCGAGCGTGATCGCGAACGCTATTTCCGTGTGCGTTTCGTCCCGGTGGTGCCGGAAAAGGAAGACGAGTTCGTGGTCAGCAGCGAGGAGCGCGAAGACTACAAAAACTCGCTTTCGGCCGGGGTCAACGTCATGACCGGCTTCGGCACGATCTTCTTCGTGCGGCCGAAGGATGCGCGCTTCGCCACCGTCATCAATGACACCGACAGCCGCTATGAACTACGCAACGACGGCAACACCGTGCTGATCGTCGATGAGTTCAAGAGCTGCGCCCTGAGCAAGGAAAGCGACTGCGGCGCGACCACCAAACACCATGTGCTGGCGGGCAAGACCTTTGCCTTCGACAAGGAAAAAGGCCGCCAGTACAGCTTTTTTCTGATCGAGGGCAGCGACAAGAAATCCATGAAGATCGCCAGTCGCTAGGTTTGTTTTCCATTGACGCATCGGGTAACCAACATGATCAAACAATGCATCGCCGCCGTGCTGCTGGCCGCTACTGCGCTGGCCAGCGCCGCGGCGTGGGGCGCTCGCGAAGAGCACACCTTCGAAGTGTCCCTGACCATTCCCAGCCGCCCGTTCTACATCATCCCGGCGGAGCCGGACTGGATTCACCGCCCGCAACGGCTCGAGTGGGACTACCCGCGTTCGACCCTGAACGGGCTGCAAAGGAATTTCGATGTACGCCATGACAGCAGCGCGATTGAAGCGCGCCTGGCCTTCGATGCGTTCCTGGAGAACGGCCGGCCCGGTGGAGTGATCGAGCTGCGGGTTTTCTTCAATGATGTGGAGCTGAGTTCGCACATCACCCCGCGTCAGGTGCTGTCCGAGGAAGAGGCCGCCGGGGGCAAACGCGTGGCGCTGAGGATCGATCCGATCGAGCCGATGGACGGTTATCGCTCGGGGGATTATCACGGCAATGTGGTGCTGATGTTCTATGCGAGTGCGCCGGGGGAGGGATGAATTCGGGTTATCCCGGTGGCCTGACTGACAGCGCAAAAGAGGGCCAATATCAATTCGCAAGCGGGTCGTCGCCATGCAGTCCGGCCAGCCCTTGTCGAGGCCGGCCGGGGTGTCAATCATCGTAGTCAGAGACCGGCCTTGGCCATGGCTTGACGTGTCAGTTCTCTTGAAAGCTCTTTGCGCTCATACGCGATTTTATCGAACAGCCGCGTATAAACCGCATCGCTCATGGCGTCGCCACTGAACACTTCAACCTGGGAAGCGCCCAACAGCTCGGCGAGTTTTTCCATTTTTCGCGCCAGCTCATTCAAGGGTGTCTGGGGGGTGGCGTTGGCCCATTCAGACTGGGCGCTGCGCAGCTCGTCGAGCTGCCCTGATTTATCGTCGAACACACGGCCATTGGCTTCGTATTCATCGGGGTGGGTACGTTGTAAATACTCTTCCCAGAAGTTTTCGGAGGTGAGATCGATCATCCCGTTGACCAGTCCGTCACCCTGTTCGAGCTTGGTGATCATCCTGAAGGCAGTTTCGATTTGTTCTTTGAAGACACCGGAGCGCAAGGGATAAAGCATGCTCTCGGACTGCCAGGGCAGCTCCATTCTCTCAGCCAGACCTATCTCGAATGCCAGATGAATTTCCGCCTCGTCTGGCGGAGGTATACCGGGATCCATGAGGTTTTGTTCAATCTGGTTTTTGTACTCGACCCGGGCTTCATCGGCAACCCGGTCCAACCGGGCTGCACTGCGCGCCAGGCGCACCAGCTTGGCGCCCAGCTCGCTGGCTGAGGTCGACCCGGCGTATGCCTTCGATACCAGCACCTTCATTCCCAATGAGTTGAACAACTGCGCGCCGAGATCTCCGCAGTCTTTGGGTGACACAATCTGCTTGAACAGTTTTTCCCGCAACCGGGCGTCAAGCGCGGCAGCATCGACCATTTCCCAGACCCGCTGGGTCAAGCGTCTGCGGCCATGATCCGTTTGGTAGTCGGCGCTCTCTCGCTGCTTGCGAATCACGCTGAAAAAACCTTCCGAATAGGGTTCGGCCATCAGGTCATGCCAGGACTCCTGGCGATACTTGCTGAGTGATCCTGACGGACTGAAGTCGATGGAGTTTTTCGGAAACAGTTGCCAATAGCTGATCTCGTTTTCGGCGGCCGGAATGTTTTCCTGCACCAAGGAGAGGCCTATGGATTTACGGTACTCGCCATACCGCAGGCGATCTTCGTTGGACAATCGCTCCGTTTCGAAGCGCGCCCGGCTCAGCATGTTTGCCTGAGCGGGTCCGGAAACGACCTCGGGCAAGGTGTTGATTGGCGCACCGCGCAGATCCAGAAAGAAGCTTTGTGGCCGCTGTTTGTCGACTGCGCCGACGCCAAACAAACCTTCGGGCCAGGTCTGGATTTTCGTCTTGGCCAGGCGCAGTTCAGTCAAATGATCCATCCGCCCGACATCGGGTGGCTGACGCAGGGGATTGCCGTTCAAATTCAGCGTTCGGAGTTGATCCAGCCCGGCCAGTTGCTGGCTGGATTCGCTGGTCAGTGTGATCGAGTTATCGGCCAGATCCAGATCTTTGAGCTGGCGCATCAAGCCGAGGATGGAAGGTAATTGTTTCAACTCGCACTGGCGGGCGCTCAGTTGGCGAAGATTCGGGAAGGTGCTCAGCAGAGCGCTGGGGTCTGAGGAAAGGCGCGCCCGGTCAAGTTTCAACGCGGTGATGCGATCAAAATATTTCTTCATTTTGGGACGCCTGCGCAGCTCATTCCACCAGCGCTCGAGGTCATGCCCCAGGAACTCGGAAGATAAATCCAGCGTTAAGCCTTGTTCAGGATGCACGCTACGCTCACCGAAAAACTCGCTCTGGCGATCAAGGCATTCAATCAAGCGTTTTTCGATGAACATGCCGCCTTTTTGCACGTAGTCCGGTGATATGTCCCAGTAATCGCTTTCCGGATTAAATTTGCGATAACTATCACACCACGCGATCAATTCGTCGTGCAGTTCCTTGCGTTCGTTTTCAAGGCGCTCGATGGCTTCTAGCGGTTCGCCCTTGCGTGCCAAAACCTCAATAAAGGCCGTTCGTTCCCTTTCGCTCATTTTCGGAAAGAGACTCTCGAGTCTTTCATCCGGTGTCGATCGACGGAGAAACCGCGGCCAGCCGCGCACCAGGGTCTCGGTTTCAATGCTCGCTACCGGCCGAATGGGTGGTTCGGCCAGCACGATCCGGCGCTCGGCAGCCGGCGCGGTTTTTTCCATGACCCAGTGTTTCAGTGCACGACTCTGGCCGCGTCGATGGCCCAAGAACGACTGGGCCTGTTCAGGTACCGCGCGCAGCAGCGAGGTGTAGAAATCGTCGGCGTCATGCAGCGAGCGGTTGCTGCCGTCGAGCAGCGCATAACGGCCGTGTTCATCGCGGATCAGACGCCGGACGCCGGACGCTGGACGCATCCTGCGCTCCGGCGCTGCAGCGCAACGGGCCATCCCAAGTGCCGTCGCGGATTTCGATGCGCAGATCGTCGAAGCTGTCGGTGTTGAATTTCAGGGTGTTGAGGGCAAGTCGCTCAGTGTCGGCAGTGATCAGCTCATCACGAAAAAAACCGTCGTAGGCTTTTGACGCAGAGGCCTCGAAATTCAGTTCCCGGGCCTGGTTCTTGAGGCGCAGGGGCAGGCGTTGTGCATCGACGACTCTTTGCAATTCGGCGGGGCTGGCTTGGGCCACGACTTTCTCGGCCAGCACGAGCGGTAACTCGGGAAAGGTCTGTTTGACCACTCGGATGTCGGCTTTGCCGGAGCGTTCACGGGATTGATAAACGTGATGCGCGACGGCGCTGCGTTTCTCATCGACGGTGTCCGCGAGCCGATTGCGCAAGAGGGCGACATGCTCGTCGCGGGTGGCCGCGTGACCGGTCAGATGATTCAGTTCCTCGTCACCGAGAAAGTCCGCCACCCGCTCCGCCAGCCTGCCAGCGTTGAGATCGCCCTGACTGATGCTCAAGGTATCGGCGGGCAAAGCCAACGGGTTGCCATACTTACGCGAATGGCCTGTGAGGCTCGTATCGGCGTAGACCTCCAGCGCTTTGCTGTGCGGCCAGCCCGGCATAGCAGTCAACATCGGTTCCAGCCATACAGCCTGTGGATCGATCGGGCGACCGCCACGAATGTCGGCACTCGCCGTGAGCACATCGTCGTAAGCGCTGAAGCGTTTGACCGTATCGGCCAGCAGCGGCGGTGGCGGGCTGTTATCGATATGCATCTGGCGCAGGGCGTCGTGCTCGGTGCCGCTGCTGATGCGGATCTGCTCAAGCTCCGTGGGCGAAAAACGTTCGACGCTGTGGCCCAGTCGCCGCATCAGCGCTTCATTCGGCCAGTCGTGCGGGGTTTCCACTTCATGCACCCAGGCGCCGTGGCCGTTGTGCTCGATCTTTGGTTTGTAGGCGTTGGCGCGCGTCGGGTGCTTGATGCGGTGGGTGTTGGACGTGGCGTCAGTCGAGGCTTTTTCGACGAAGTACAACTTGCCTTCGAGCGGCAGGATGTTTTCGTTGCCGTGCTGATGCAGGCCATGGCGGTCAGGTCTGGCGTCTGGCGAGAGCATCAGGTCATTGCGTTCATAAGGGCGCAGGTCCGGGTGCCATAAACTCTCTTTGCCATTGGGCAGCCTGACCGGCTTCATCCCGTTGACCAACGGCGACAGCTTGAGGCGAAAGGCTTCGCCGATCTGCGCGCCGGCGGTGAAGGCGGTCAGTTGAATGATGTCGGTGACCACGCTGATGACATGCCCGGCGGCTTCTTGCCAGAGGCCTTCAGCCAGATCGACGATGCCTTCGATGACGTCGCTGGTCAGTTGGTAAGCGGTGTAGGCCATCATCAGTTCGCCCAGCCCGGGCACGAACGGCGTGGCGATCAATAACGCGACGTTGAAAATGTCCGAGAGGATTTTCTTGAAGTTGTCCCACCACGCCCAGCGTGCCTTGCTGTCGGTGTCGGCAGTGGAAACGGCAATCTCCCGGGCATCGTTGAGGATTTTGTTGAGTTTTTGCTGATAGGCATGGCGCCAGTAATCGCCCTGTAATTTCACGCGGCTGAATTGCAGGTTGGGATTGTCCACCGGATCCTTGCGCCACGCCGGGCGTTGATCGTTCGGATTCTGCCGCGGGTGGTGCCTGACGATGAACAGCCGTTGCTCCAGCTCGGCAAAGAAGTGACCCCGCTGCTGCTGATCAACGAACTGGCTGAAGAACTGACGGTAAGTCTGTCCGGTCGTCTCGCTCAATCGGTCTTCGCGAAACTGGCGCGCCAATTCATCGCGGAAGGCTTTCAGCGAGTCGTATTCCTTGAGCGGATGATCCGGGTCGTGGGGGATGTAAACGACCAGGCGACGAACGCCGCGATTGTCCGAGACCGTATGGGTCAGCAGCAGGATCCCGGTCAGGCGGGTGCCGAGCAGCGACAGGTCAGAGCACTGCATGGAGCGGCCATTGAGCAGCAGTTGCGGTTTGCCTTCAGCCAGGGTCAGCAGCATTTTGTAGGCGTCGTACTGGATATCTTCTTTGATCAACGCCAGGTGCGCGGCGACGGCGAGGGCGTCTTTCTGACTCTCGCTGACCTTGTGTTGCAGCACGCCTTCGGCCAGCGGTTCGCCGGGCAACAGGTAGCTTTCCAGATGCTTCTTGTATTGCGCGCCGATATCCAGATCACGGCACAGCGTCTGGAACTGGCTGATAGGCATTGCGCCTTTGATCGGCACGACATCGAACAAGCCTCGCGCATCGGGCTGGCTGATGTAGTCCGAGCCATGCGCGACCGTTTCACTGCGGGCGAAGTTGTGCAGGGCAGCATCCAGCAGCGAGACCGTGCGGGTGACGACGCCCTTGGAAACATCAATGGCGTACCACGGTTTGTCTTTCGGCAGGTACAAGCGCAGAAAGGTGCTTTTGACGTCCGGCTCGATGCCGTGACGCTCCTTGATTTTTGCCTTGAGCAAAGGCTCGGCGAAGGCACGGAGATCGGTCTTGGCCAGCAGATGGTCAACGCGGTTCTGCGAACTCCAGGCCTTGAGGTTGGCGGCAGCGAGTTTGTTCAGGTACGCGGCGGGCGCGCCGGTGTACCAGGGTTGAATTTTCAGTGGCGAGGCTGCCAAGGCGAGGCCCCGGCTGACGGTCGCGGTTTTGAAAGGGTCGTTGACGGCGGACTTGATGAATTCGTAATGCCGTCCTTTGTCCGCGTTGTCCGCAGGCTGGGGAGAGTGAGACATGGCCAATCATCCTTGATTGTTGAGGAGTGATCAGCCTACCCACGACGGGGCAAAACAAAAGATCAAAGATCGGGAGGCAAACGCCGTTGCGGGTCTCCAACCCGACGAAAATTCGAATCTGAAAAATACATAAGTACCACCCGCCGCAGAGAAAAAACGTCACCCTGTTGCAGAAAATCCCGACACGAATTGTTACCTCGCTGTAGGGCGCGGCGCCTCGATCATCGCCACGCTGGCGGTTTGGGTTGGCGTGCATTGGGAGGCGCTGCCCGGTTGCAGGTACGGCGTCAGAATCGGCGCCATGCCCTTGAGCACCTGCACTGGCAGGGCCGAGGTGAACTTGAAGTTCTCCGCCGAGCGCCCCGGCACGAACGCGGTGAGGGTGCCGAAATGGTGATCGCCGATGTAGAAAACGAAGGTCGCGGTACGGTTGATCGACTTCGAGCTGAGGATGCGTCCACCCGAACCGATGGCCTCGATGCGGTTGTCGCCGGTCCCGGTTTTGCCACCCATGGCCAGTGGGCTGCCATCAGCCAGTTTGAAACTGCCGGAAACACGTTTTGCCGTACCCGCGTCGACCACTTGCGACAGCGCCTCGCGCATGGCGGTGGCGACCTCGGACGGCATCACCCGTTTGCCGACATGCGGGTCGTTGACCAGTTGCGTTTCGTACGGTGTGCCAGCGGCGAAATGCAGGCTGTCGATGCGCAACGTCGGCATGCGCACGCCGTCATTGAGGATGGTGCCGATCAACTCGGCCAGTGCAGCGGGGCGATCGCCGGAGCTGCCAATGGCGGTGGCCAGCGACGGCACCAGGTGATCGAACGGATAACCGACTTTCTGCCAGCGCTGGTGAATCTCGAGGAACGCCTCGATCTCGAGCATGGTGCGAATACGGCTGTCGCGGGCGCCCTTGTGCTTGCTCTTGAACAGCCAGCTATAGACTTCCTGACGCTCGAAATGGCTGGCCTTGACGATCTCGCTGAAGGTCGCGTCCGGGTGGTTCAGCAGGTAGCCCATCATCCACAGGTCGAGCGGATGCACTTTGGCGATGAAGCCTTGATCAGGCAAATCGTAACTGCCGGGACCGTAGGAATCGTAGAGGCGGATCAGGCGATCGTCGGTGAGTTTTTCGCTGAGCTTGGCGCCTTTCAGGTGCGAGCGCACAAAGGTGTTGAAGTCTTCCTGACTGGCATCCGGCAGCAGGTAGCGATGCACGGCGGCCATGCGGATCGGCGTCGGGCGCATGCTGTCGAGAAAGGTGTCGAGACGCGCCTGAGTGTCTTTGTTTTTGTACTTTTTCCAGAACTTGAGCTGGAACGAAGTGCCTTCGCGGTCAGCGAAATTCGCCAGGTATTCCTGACGCCGCGGGTCGCGATCATCCTTGAGCAATTCGGCACTGTTGTTGGGGCCGGAGTAGGTGGTGTAACGCACCAGATCACGCATCAGCCGAATGAACGGCAGGTTGATCGACTCGCGCAGGGCGTCGCGCAGGGTCGGCAGGCGGCCGTTGTCTTCTTTGCGAAAGTTGTGGAACGTGTGCAAGCCGCCGCCGGTGAAAAATGCCTCGCCGGGGCTGGCCGAATATTTGCGGTCGAGGGCTGCGCCGAGCAGCTTCGACAGGTCGTGATCCTTGTTCTGGATCAGGTAATCGATGACCCACTGGCTCAGGCGATCCTGATCGGGGACTTCGACTTTCTTCAGTTCCGGCACGCTCATCGCTCCGTACTTGTCATGCAGTTCGGCGATGATTTGCAGGTAAGTGGTCAGCACACGCATTTTCGCGGTCGAGCCGAGTTCGAGTTTGCTGCCTTCGTTGATGTCGAACGGCTGGTCGGTGCTGTCGGTCTGCACCCGCACCCGGGAACCGTCGGGGGTCAGTTCGAAGAGGGTGAAGCTGTAGCGCACTTGCGTGGTGCTGGTCGGCGTCAACAAGCGTTCACCGAGCAGGCCGATTTCCGCGGCATAAGCGGGGTCGGCAAGTTTCTTCAGATAAGCGGTGGCCTGGGTTTGCAGATCGCCCTGCAGGGTGCTGGTGGCCGAGAGGTCGAGACGGTCGAGATCGTACAGCGGCCGGTTGAGCATGCTCGCCAGTCGGCTCCGGGCGACGCTGATGCCTTTATTGGTTTCGATGGGCTGAATGGTCGGCTGGGTCTGCCAGTCGCGATAAGTGACTTTGCTGGTCAGGGCGGCATCGGCCAACGCGCTGTCGATCACACCGTTCTGCTTGAGCAGGCGCAAGTGGCTGTCGGTGAGGTCGGCGAGTTCTTCGCGGCCCTTGGTCAGATAATGCGAGGGGCGGCGCTGGGCGATCATCAGCGAGAGCATTTCCCGCAGGACCAGGCCTTTGGCGGCCATGCTCTTCGGATCGGTAGCCGGGCTGTTCAACTGTGCGTTGGCCTGGTTGAAGTCACTGCCGTACCAGACGCGCAAGCCTTCCGCCATGCCATGCACTTCACCATGCCCCGGCACCGCCGACAGCGGCACGCTGTTGAGGTAATCGCGCACGATATTCTGCCGTGCCCCCAGGGTTTGCGGGCCGGGCTGATAGGCACGGACGCTGGCTGACATCATCTGCCGCAGTTTCTCGGCACCGGACACTGTCAGGCCATCCGGTGAATGCCGGTACTTTTCCAACTGCGTCGCTAACGTACTGCCACCCGCCGATTGTCCCGGCAGGCGCAGCAATTTGGCGACTTGCGACCACGCCGCCATGCCGAAGCGCGGCCAATCCACAGCCGGATTGGCCAGCGGTTGTTTTGGGTCGAGCAGAAAACGGTTTTCGATAAACAACAGGCTGCTGACTACCACGGGCGGGATCGCCGCGAAGCTTGCGTACAGCTGTTGCGGATAGTTGTACTTGTACAGCGGCGCAGCCCGGCAATCGGTGATCGACAGCCCGGCCTGGATCTTCTCGGAATACGGCACGAACAGGCCTTTGTCGGTGTAGCTGAGCAGCGCCGGGGAAAACCGCGTCTGCTCGGTGACGACATAGTTGCGTTTGAGCAGGCGCGGCAGGAATTCATCGAGGGAGCTGTAACCCAGGCGCAGATCGA
Organism: Pseudomonas viridiflava; assembly: GCF_900580865.1. Classification (GTDB taxonomy): domain Bacteria; phylum Pseudomonadota; class Gammaproteobacteria; order Pseudomonadales; family Pseudomonadaceae; genus Aquipseudomonas. The sequence continues at coordinate 347,219 of NZ_UTBZ01000099.1, read as the reverse complement.
ACGGCCCATTGCCCGGATAGCGAATCGCTTCGCTGGGGCCGGATTCCAGATGGTAAGTCAGCGAAGCGGCGTATTGGCTGAGCTCGCGCGACTGAAAGCGCGAGGTGCGCATTTCCTTGGACGCGGCCAGTCCTACCACGATCGCGATAATCACCAGCAACAACCAGAAAGCCTTCCACCCGTGCCGATTGCGGCGGGGTTTTTCAGGGACAGGCGCTTCATCCACACGGTCAGTCGGAACCACGGCTTTACTCGAATCGGTTTGCCACAAAGCGCCCATAGTCGATTGATCCATTCACGCAGATTGATCGGACTTGTCTGAAGCTTAGACGTTGGTTGGTGAGGGGCGAGGGAATTCTGAGGGGGATGAGCATCGAAGCCCTGACAAGCCTCGGTCACTCGATGAGTGGCCGCAGTTCTGTCCATTGTTTACGGCGTGATCGTCAGCCAGCCATAAGATCATTCCGTGCGTTCTCGAAACGCACTCGGTTCAAGATTCGGTTACAGCCGTTGCCGCTCCAATAATCGGGTCCGGCGCTGGTGGTTAAAGCATGAGTGATTTTTATAGTTAATACCGAATAAGAAAGTTCGCAAAAACATAAGTTGATAAGTTTTTATGGTTTGAGCTTTCTGGCTGTTTTTGCCTCCATGGCGCTTGATGTTGGTAAGTTGGCATATGAATCGGTGCGGGGTGTTTTAGGTGTTTGCAGGTTAAGCTTTTATATACAGTTGGTAAAACACTTAATTGGTAATGCTTGTCGACTGTTTCTTTGAGGGTTTTGGATGTTTACTTTTCCCTTGTTTTAATCCTCAAGGAGTAGTGTATGTCTGAGTCCAATGGCTCTGTGTCGAATGTTGTTTCGGCGTCTGATAGTGATACAAGTAACATTGACCTCACCAGACTTGAAGCAGAAAAGGTTTTGCCTTCCGCACTGGCTGATTTTGCCGGCGCTTTATCCTGGCAGATTCCTTTAAGTGCCGAGCAAAAGAAGCAGGTGCTGGAAGCCGTGCGGATTTATATCGAAGGTCTTGATGACTTGCCATGGACAGGTCAAGGGCTGCTGGAACTTCTGAACATGGAACAGCCGCTTACTCTCGAAACATTGCGCGAACCAGCCAATGCGCTGGAAACCCTGATTGCCGGAACTCGCGGTCAGGCATTGGGGCTGGCGGTGCAAACTCGCTTGAAAGGTTATGCCTCGGATGAAAGTGTCAATGACTACGCACTGGCTGCTCTTCAACTGAGTCTTGATCCGCAGTCGATTGAAAACCCTAAACGCAATAGCGTCGCTGGTTTCGATCTGGGCAGTAAGCAACATTGGGGGAAACCGGTTACGGCAGTGTTCGATGAACTGCGCAAACATCTGATCAAGGAACTTGTCAGCACCCCCCAGATAGCCGGATTGGGCGCGTACGTTTTGCTGGCGAACAACGCTCCCCTGTTCCTGATCAAAGAGATTCCTGTCGGCGTGAAGTACGGTGGTCCGGCATGGTTCAACCTCGCGGTTGCCGTCGCGACCATCGAAGCTCAGTCGCCGGGCAAGGTGGCGAACATGACGTTCGCGCAAGTCATGGTCTGCGCCGAACGTGCTGCGTTGTTCGACCCGGCCGTTACTCAGTACGCGCAGACCGTTACGCTGATTGATTGGGGTGTTGTCCATGGTCTGGTGGCAAGGAAAGAGGATGGAAATTACACCCAGGCAGAATTGGGTGTACTGAAAACACGTTTCAATGATGCATTGGCCGACCGGCTCAACACGCCAATCCTGTTGGGCAGTGTGTTCCCGAGTCGCAAGGAAATGGCCCGGGCCGGGCTGAAAAAGGAGTTTGGCGAAGACTATCCCATTGAAGAGCACGTGCTTGAGTGGGACCGATCGCTAGGAGAGAAAATCGTCGACGCTCTCTCCCCGCTGCCAAGTGCAATCCAGGGGCCGGCCGGTCTGCACACGCTGCTGGACGTCGCGATGATGGACGGGGCGTTCAAGTGGAAAACCAGCCACCCATTGGTGAAATACCGTATTCACGACATCAACGAACTGGATCTGCGTGTACGACGGACCTTCAACCGGGAGTTTGAAACGACGCTGAATAATCTCAAGGAAGGCGCCCGGTTAACGGTGCGACACCTGATATCCGAGTTACCGCTGGAAGACCGTGAGAACCTCGAATACGGCAAGATCGATTTCTATCAGGACAAGACGATCAAGTTAAGTTTGGGTTTTTGGGGAGAGCGTATTACCGAGACCAACAAGAGTCTGACGTTGAGGGTCGAGCGAGGCCTTGATAAAAGTGTCTCGGTGTATTGCTTCGATCTGAGTGCAGGCTCAATCAGTAAAATAGACTCTGATCCAGCCACGCATGTCGATCAGGTCAGCCGAGAAGTCCCGAGCATTTCCTACGGCATAAGGCCTTTCAAAGTTGCTGATAGTGAAACTATCAAGAAGTTTAAACGAAGACATTACCAATCATGGACTCCACCCGTTCCCGACAGTTATTCCGGGGAAAGAACCCGCCTTATTGCCGATGCGTTTATCGAACATCTTGATTACGACAGTGACGATATTCTCAAAGCCGCTGAAGGCCAGACCACGTGGGACAAGGAACTGGCGGTGCTGGATTCGCGCGTGCAGTTTCTGCTCAATCTGATCCCCTTCAAATCGGCCATCAGCAATTTTATCGACGGCAAATATCTGGACGGTGCAATTGACCTGTTTCTCGATGTCTTGGGGTTCGTCACCGCTGGCGTGAGTGCCGCAGCTAAGTTGGCACAATTGGGCGCCAGGACGGCATCGGCACTCAGCAAGGCGCTCAAGGCCGCGAAAATCATCGGCGCGCTGGTCATTGGCGAACTCAACCCGCTCAGCGGGCTGCACGTTCTGGCTATCGGAGGAGCACGACTCGCAGGCAACGGAGTCAAGTTCCTGGCGAACCGCGGCCTGGAAAGTATCGTCAGGTTGCGCGGCGGGGCTGCGGGCACCTATGAGCTGTTGGACGCAGTGAGTAAACAACACGCGACTGCATTGCCAGGCATCTGGAAGGTAGGCGAGTTGCGGATTGATGGCATCGGCGTTCTGAAAAACGATCAGTGGTATCCCTACAATCTTGCAAGCAATAGAGTTTATGGCGTCCCCGGCGACTTTCAGTCCAGACAAGTCCGTATGGGCAGCCTGTTTGGAGCGGATGCAAACTACGCCGATCGCTATTCGAGTTTTCACGACAATATCAAGGCTGCCTGCACGCCGAACAATGTTTCAGCCTTCAAAAATGGCTACGAAGATGGGCTGGATATTCTGGAAACCATCACTGATTACAGTTCCCGCATGAACACGCTGGAGTTGGTGGAGTTGGCGACGAAACCTGGTTTGCTCCCCGAAGAAATGGGGGCTTTGACAAGGGAGATAAAAGAGAGCCTGTTTCTAGACGCGACTGTTTATCAAAAACGGCTCATTCGGGACATGCCCAAAGGTGTCAAAGTCGTGCCGTTTTCGCAGTGTTATTTACTGGCACGGGTCGATATGGCTTCCAATGGCAGATGCGCCGCGCTGTCATACGGCATGGCGTATGCCTTTCATCATCGGCGAGAAGGTACGTTTTTAAGGAATGTCGCCAAGGCTGCTGATAACCACACCGCTCCGCAAGCGGCGCAATTTATTGCCGATCTGGAAAAGAGTCAGCAGCGACTGGGTGCCAAATATTCATTCCATACAGGGGGCAAGCCAAAAAAAATGGATGCGCAGAACATCATCGATGAACTCGTCGATGCTCGTGATGCAAAAATATTCATGATTGGCACTAAAAGTCATGGAATGGTCGCCGGCACAAGATTCACAGCCGGCAAGCAAGAGTGGTTCTTTTACGACCCTAACTCTGGCGTTGCGCTATTTGACACCCAGAAAACCTTACAGGAAGGCTTGTCCAAAGCGTTAGGGGACGGGGCCTTGGCGAAGACCTTCCAGCCGTATGGGAAAAAGCGCGGTGGCGCTGATTATGCTGTTAACGAGTTCAAGCCTGACGAAGTCGAAATAAGTGACATACGCAGCACCCTCGAAAACTTTTCATCCGCGCCCCTGAGCGTGTGATCCGGCCTGCCTTGTCAGCGCACTGTTGCGACATTCCAGCGGCGGCAGAGACGCCGGTAACACGTTGTCGACAGCGCTAAAAAGCCGGGCGAAGCAGAACGGATCAGTCTTTTTGTGAAATACTCGCCGCCGTTTTCAGTGACGAGTTTTCCTACTTGTGCCAGTTGATCCGATGGGTCTGCTAGCATTCTTGCGGCAACTCCCGCTGAATCTTGTGATTTATAGAGTGAAAAGACCTGCATCAAGGTTTTTATACTGCACGCCCCGCTGATCTTTCAGGTTGCCCTGCAAGACGCGTCTGCCCACAAAGCAGGCGCGGTTTCATTTCCAGCCAAGGCTTATCGGCCGACGCTTCGACACTCGGTGGTCATATCCAATAACAAGACGAGGTTGCACCCCTATGCCAGTCGGCAATCAACTGCCTCACGGCGATACCGCTCAGGGCGGTCCGCTCAAACGCGAACTCGGCGAACGGCATATTCGCCTGATGGCGCTCGGTGCCTGTATCGGCGTCGGTCTGTTTTTAGGTTCGGCCAAGGCCATCGAAATGGCCGGCCCGGCGATCATGCTGTCCTACATTCTCGGTGGTCTGGCGATCCTGGTGATCATGCGTGCGCTCGGCGAGATGGCCGTGCATAACCCGGTCGCCGGCTCCTTCAGCCGTTACGCGCAAGACTACCTCGGCCCGTTGGCAGGCTTCCTCACTGGCTGGAACTACTGGTTCCTGTGGCTGGTGACCTGCGTCGCGGAAATCACCGCGGTGGCCGTGTACATGGGCATCTGGTTTCCCGATGTGCCGCGCTGGATCTGGGCCCTCGCGGCGCTGATCAGCATGGGCTCGATCAACCTGATCGCGGTGAAGGCCTTCGGTGAATTCGAGTTCTGGTTCGCCCTGATCAAGATCGTCACCATCATCGCCATGGTCATCGGCGGCATCGGCATCATCGCTTTCGGTTTCGGCAATGACGGCGTGGCGCTGGGGATTTCCAACCTGTGGGCCCACGGCGGCTTCATGCCCAACGGCGTGACCGGCGTGCTGATGTCGCTGCAAATGGTCATGTTCGCCTACCTTGGCGTCGAGATGATCGGCCTGACCGCCGGTGAAGCCAAGAACCCGCAGAAGACCATTCCTGACGCGATCGGCTCGGTGTTCTGGCGGATTCTGCTGTTCTACGTCGGCGCACTGTTCGTGATTCTGTCGATCTACCCATGGAACGAAATCGGCACGCAGGGCAGTCCGTTCGTGATGACCTTTGAGCGTCTGGGCATCAAGACCGCTGCCGGCATCATCAACTTCGTGGTGATCACTGCGGCGCTGTCGTCGTGCAACGGCGGCATCTTCAGCACCGGGCGCATGCTTTACAGCCTGGCGCAGAACGGTCAGGCCCCGGCGGGTTTTGCCAAGACTTCGAATAACGGTGTGCCGCGTCGAGCGTTGTTGCTGTCGATTGCGGTGTTGCTCTTGGGCGTAATGCTCAACTATCTGGTGCCGGAAAAAGTCTTTGTCTGGGTGACCTCGATTGCCACCTTCGGCGCGATCTGGACCTGGGTGATGATCCTGCTGGCGCAGCTGAAATTCCGCAAAGGCCTGAGCGCCAGCGAACGTGCCGGCCTCAAGTACAAGATGTGGCTGTACCCGGTCAGCTCGTACTTTGCCTTGGCGTTCCTGGTGCTGGTGGTCGGCCTGATGGCGTACTTCCCGGACACTCGCGTGGCGCTGTATGTGGGGCCTGCGTTCCTGGTGCTGCTGACGGTGTTGTTCTACGTGTTCAAGTTGCAACCGACCGGCGAAACGCAGGGTGCTGTGCGTTCGGCTTCTTAAGTCGTAGCGGCTGAAAAAACGAAACCCCGGTCGAGAGATCGGGGTTTTTTATTGCCCATGCCGCGGATCGTCTCCAAAGCTGAGCCTCCTGCGCTAGCTCAGCAGCAGTTTGAAGACCACTCGTCGGAAGTAGCCGCGCACCTGTAATTTCTGACAGTAGACCTGGTACCTGCCTTGGCCTAGGTTGAAGCTTCGCCAAACGTGGCAAGAGCGGGGCACCGGCATGAAGGGATTCTCAGCAGTGACGGTTATCGGAATCGCCGATGGATTGATCCATTGGCAAATCTTTTTTGTGCTGTGCAGTGCCATCGAGCTGTCGCAAGCCGCCAGTAACTTTGCCGCGTTTTGCGTGGCGGCTGCGTTCTCGTTTTACGTGAACATGCTGTACACCTTCGAGAGCAGAACGTCGGTGTTTGGCTATCTGTTGTTAATTGTGCTGATGGGCGGAGTCAGTTTCGGCATCGGTTCGATTGCCGATGCGCGTCATTGGCCGGGACTGATGACTGTGGTGGTGTTCACGCTGATCAATTTTCTGGCCGGATACGGTTTTTTCAGGTACGTGCTGTTGCGTGAGCAACGGTGATGAAGCACTTGTTGGCTGTTGGGCTCTTTGGACGATCTCCTGCGTCAGCGCAATTGGATCGACTGGCTTTGGTTGCGGTGTTGATCATTGCACTGTTCGTACGCTTCCACTCCATTACGGTGCCGGCAATATGGGGCGACGAGGCCTATAGCCTGCTGCTTGCGCGGGAAACGCCGACACGTATCTGGGCGCTGACGAGCCTGGACGTTCATCCGCCGCTCTATTACATGTTCTTGCATTACTGGGGCGCAGTGTGGGGCGATGCCCCATTGCCGGCACGAGCCTTGAGCGTGTTAGCGGATGTCGGCACGTTATTGTTGTGTATCAAGTTGATGAGCCTGATCTCAACGCGTCGGGCGACCTGGATTGCGGCATTGCTGTTGGCGTTGTTACCGATTTCGATACGTTTTAGCCAGGAAGCCAGGATGTACACCTTGCTTGGATTCTGGCTGATGGGAGCGACCCTGGCATTGGTGTGCTGGGCACGGGCGCCGGAGCAAAAACGCTTTGCGGTGATTTACGCGTTGCTGATGGTTGCTGCGTTTTATACGCATTATTTCGCCGGTTTGTGTGTGTTGGTGCATTGGTTGTTCTGGTGGCAGAGCCGCAGTTCCCGGACCGTGGTGACCATTGGACCTGGGGAGTGGCTGATCACCAACATTGCCGTCGTGTTCTTGTACCTGCCCTGGGTCCCCCATCTCTTCAATCAATTGGCTGACACGGGGGTATTGGATTGGATAGCTCCCGTGACGTTGCAGCAAGCCTTGATGATTGTCTGGCAGTTCTCCGTAATCGCCACCGACAGCTTCCAGTCGCCGATGTTGAGGTTGCTTCCATTGGTATTGATGTTGCTGTTTGCTGCGACAATCATTGCGAACAGTTCTGATGAACAACGGTTCAACTGGCTGCTGGTCAGCTATTTTTTTGTGCCGCTGATTGCTCTCTATCTGATTGCCTTGCTGCATGCGCTATTTGTACCTCGATACCTGTTCTTTTCGGCTCCGGCTTTGGCAATGATGACAGCGGTCGCGCTGGATATCTGGGGGAAACGTCGAATTTGGTTGGCGAGTGCAGTTCTGTTTTTTGTGGTGGTTGTCCAATTGCACGGGCTAACGATGGTGTACCGACAAAACGATGAATTAAACGGTACAAACGTGCGCAAAGACACTGGGTTTGCTTCATTGGTAATGCAGTTGAATCAGAACGCGCTTTCTGGTGACCAGGTCATCATCGCTTCAGCGTACTGGTTTCCGGTGTTCTCTTACTACAGCTCCGCTGGTATTGATCTGAGGTTTGAAGTGCGATCTTCACTGGATGATTTTTTGAAGCTCACCCGTCGCGGTGTTCTGAGTCTGATCAGCGATCCGGTTCGCCTCACCTACATTGATGGCGTGACTGTTCTTGATTGCCGCAACCTAAGAATCTGGTGGCTAACAGATGCGGGTTTACATGGCGAGAGACCACTGTTTGCGAAGGGGCGTTCGCCCCGGCTCACCCTTCATGGGGGGCAGATTTCGGCGTATTTGTTCATCGCAGAGCCAGTACCGAACGCAATAGCGACCGGCACTTGCTCCACGCTTTGGCCTAGGCTGCAGCCACTTCCTGCGGCTCAAAACTGTCCGCCCGCGCCATCTGCCACATCCGCGAGTAAAACTCGCCATTCACTTCCCCGGTGAGCAATTCCCCCGGTTTCAGGAACACGTGCAACTGCGAAAACAACTTGATCTCGGTCGCCGACATGCGCCGCACCAGATGCTTGGCCGACAGTTGTGATGGATGTTCCAGCCCGGCCGCCGCGAGCATTTCCGCCAAAGCCTTCAAGGTATTGCGGTGGAAGCTGAATACGCGCTGGGCCTTGTCCGGCACCACCAGCGCACGTTGGCGCAAGGCGTCCTGAGTCGCCACGCCAGTCGGGCATTTGTTGGTGTGGCAGCTTTGCGACTGGATGCAGCCGATCGCGAACATGAACCCGCGTGCGGAGTTGGCCCAGTCGGCGCCGATGGCCAGCACGCTGGCGATGTCGAAGGCGCTGACGATCTTGCCGCTGGCGCCGAGTTTGATCTTGTCGCGCAGGTTCAGGCCGACCAGGGTGTTGTGCACAAACAGCAGGCCCTCGCGCATCGGTACGCCGATGTGGTCGGTGAACTCGACCGGTGCGGCGCCGGTGCCACCTTCCTTGCCATCGACGACGATGAAGTCCGGCAGAATGCCGGTTTCCAGCATGGCTTTGGCGATGCCCATGAACTCCCACGGGTGGCCGAGGCAGAACTTGAAGCCCACCGGTTTGCCGCCGGACAGTTCGCGCAATTGCTGAATGAAATGCATCATTTCCAGCGGCGTGGAAAACGCGCTGTGGCGTGACGGCGACACGCAGTCTTCGCCCATCAGGATGCCGCGAGTTTCGGCGATTTCCTGGGTGACTTTGTGCTTGGGCAGGATGCCGCCGTGGCCGGGTTTGGCGCCTTGGCTCATCTTGATTTCGATCATCCGCACCTGCGGATTTTGTGCCTGGGTGGCAAAGCGCTCCGGGTCGAAACGGCCATCGCTGGTGCGGCAACCGAAGTAGCCGCTGCCCAGCTCCCAGGTGAGGTCGCCGCCGTGTTCGCGGTGATACGGGCTGATGCTGCCTTCACCGGTGTCGTGGGCGAAGTTGCCGAGTTTCGCCCCTTGGTTCAACGCGCGAATGGCGTTGGCGCTGAGCGAGCCGAAGCTCATCGCCGAGATGTTGAACACCGAGGCCGAGTACGGCTGCGAGCACTGCGGGCCGCCAACGGTGACGCGGAAACTGCTCGGGTCGCTCAGCGGCGCCGGACGCATCGAGTGGCCGATGAATTCGAAACCGGATTGATAGACATCAATCAGCGTGCCGAACGGTTTGTCGGCGGTTTCGTTTTTCGCTCGCGAATAAACCAGCGAACGTTGCGCGCGGGAGAAGGGCAGGGCGTCGCTGTCGGATTCCAGCAGGTACTGGCGGATCTCCGGGCGGATGCCTTCGACCAGGTAACGGATGTTGCCGAGGATCGGGTAGTTGCGACGCACCGCGTGCGGGCTTTGCAGCAGGTCGAACAGACCGATCAGGCTCAGCACGCCGGTGACGGCAGTGATCGGCCACAGCCAGTCATGTTCGAGGAAAGGCAGGCTGGCGAGGGTGAAAATCACGCAGGCGGCAAAGAAGGCGTAGCGGCTCAGGAGGGACAGGCTCATACGGTTTCCTTGGTTCGGACTCAGAGATTTCGGCGAAAGGCTCAGGGATGTAGAAAATCCCTGTGGGAGCGAGCCTGCTCGCGAAAGCGACCTGTCAGTAGAAAAATTATTGTCTGACCCGACGCATTCGCGAGCAGGCTCGCTCCCACAAAAAGCCACTTCACCAAACGATCAGGCGTTTTGCGCCTGAAGAAAAATCGAAAACAGCTCGGACTGGGATTTGATCCCCAGCTTGCTGTACATGTGTTTCTTATGGACTTTCACGGTTTCTACGGAGATTTCCAGCTTACGGGCGATTTCTTTACTGGAGCAACCGCTGAGCATCAAGCGCCCGACATCCAGCTCGCGGGCAGTCAATTGCGCGCCCTTGAGTTGCTGCACCGACGCTTCCAGTTGCACCCGCCAGTCTGCCCGGACAGGGGCGGCGGCGAGGGCCACGGTTTCGTTGATCTCATAGGGCAGTCGTTGGCGCAGCAGGCCCAGCACCCAAGGCTGGATCAATGACAGCAAGGCGATATGTTCGCCAGTGAAACGTTTTTCACTGCCCAGCGACAGACACAATGTGCGATCGCCTTCGAGCTGACAATTGAACTGGATTTCGTCGGCCACGACATTCAGACGAAAGTATCGCTGGTAATACTCGGTCAGTTCGAAATGCTCCGGCGCGACCTCCGAGAGGCGATACAGACCGGTGCGGGTTTGCTCGCGACAGGCGATGTAGAACGGGTCGAGCAGGTACAGGCCGCGTAAGTAATCCTGAAACAACGGGTCAGGGTTGCCGTCTGCGCCCGGGCATTCGGCGAAGACTTGCGGGTGTTGATCGGCGCTGAACAGCAGCACCACCCAGCTATCGAACGGCACGTACTGGTCAAGCAGACGCACCAGTTGCGCCCAGAAATTCGGCTTGTCGAGCGCGTCGATCAATTGCCCGACGGCGCGGTGCCAGGTGATGTCGTCAAACGAAAGTGTCATCGATCTACCCCTATCGGGTTACCCCGGCCGCGTAATTCCCTGGCCGCTCGCTTGCTGCGCATACTGGCCCACAGACAGCCACCGGGCAATCTTTCAGCGCCCGACGCTCATAACAAGGGAACCCTCATGAAAGTCGAACTCGCCCAACTGGCGGGCCGTGACAATGCCACGGCATACAACCTCGAACGCGCCCTGGCGGCGATTGCCGCGTGCGCTGCCGATACGCAACTGATCGTGTTCCCGGAAACCCACCTGATGGGCTTCCCGACGGCCGAAACCGTGGCGCACACCGCCGAACCGTTGGACGGCCCGACCGTCAGCGCGGTGCTGGCCGCCGCGCGCGAACGCAACATCGCCGTGGTGATCGGCATGGCCGAGAACGACAACGGTCGTTTCTACAACACCACGCTGCTGATTACCCCTGAAGGCATTGCCCTGAAATACCGCAAGACGCATTTGTGGGCGTCGGATCGCGGCGTGTTCGAGGCCGGTGACCGCTACGCCACCTGCGAGTGGAACGGCGTGCGCGTTGGCTTGCTGATTTGCTACGACATCGAGTTTCCGGAGTCGGCCCGTGCCCTCGCGCAACTGGGTGCCGAGTTGCTCATCGTGACCAACGGCAATATGGACCCGTACGCGCCGACTCACCGCACGGCGATCATGGCCCGCGCGCAGGAGAATCAGGCGTTTGCGCTGATGGTCAATCGCGTGGAAGCGGGGGACGACGGTTTGATGTTTGCCGGTGGCAGCGCACTGGTCGATCCGCAGGGGACGCTGTTGTTCGAAGCCGGACGGGAAGAGGGGACGTTCAGCGTTGAGCTGGATTTCACTCAACTGGAGATTGCGCGCAGGGATTACCGCTATCTGGATGATCAGCGGTTGAAGTTGCCGGGGGAGGTGGTGGAGCGCGGCGATGGTGTTCGTGAATTGTTGATTCCACGCCGTTGACCGATGCCCTCACCCTAGCCCTCTCCCAGGGGGAGAGGGGACTGAACGAGTTGATTGTTCGAGGTACGCCGACCTGAAATACCGGGTCGAACTCAGGATTTGAAACAGCGAATCGAACTCAGGATTTGAAACAGCGAATCGAACTCAGGTTTTGAAACAGCGAATTCAAGGTCGAACTCAGCATTTGAAACTGCGGATTCAAGGTCGTACTCAGGATTTGAAACTCACGGAGATCGGCTCCCTTTCCCCCTCGCCCCCTTGGGGGCGGTCCGACGTTTCGGGAGGGCTGGGGTGAGGGGGAAAAGATTTCACGTCGAACAAAAAACTCAAGCCACACCAGAACAACAAAAACCAACCCGAAAAGATTCGCCGAACCCGGCTCTGCCATAAATCCAATAACATTCGGAGTAAGTCGCCCATGGCTCGTTTGCAACGCACCCTTTCATTAGGGTCGGTGGTGCTGTTCGGCATCGCCTACATGACGCCGATCATTGTCCTCGGCACCTTCGGCATCCTCGCCCAATCCACCGTTGGCATGGTCCCCGCCGCGTATCTGGCGGCACTGATCGCGATGTTCTTCACCGCCATGAGCTACGGGCGCATGGCCGCCGCATTCCCGGTCGCCGGTTCCGCCTACAGCTACGTGCGCAAGGCGATCAGCCCGAAACTCGGCTTTATCGCCGGTTGGGCGGTGCTGCTCGATTACCTGTTTCTGCCCATGGCGATCTGGCTGATCGGCGCGGCGTATCTGGCGTCGGCGTTCCCGTCGATCCCGCAATGGGTATGGGTGCTGGCGTTCATCGGCATCACCAGCGCAATCAACATCATTGGCCTGAAACTGGCCAACGGCATCAATGCTTTGCTGATGCTGGTGCAATTCCTCGTGCTGATCGCTTTCGTCGCGCTGTGCGTGCACTACATCGGTGGCGATGCGAGCACGCCATTGTGGACGATCAAACCGTTCTTTAACGGCGACATGCACATGCCGCTGATCATGAGCGGTGCGGCGATTGCCTGCTATTCGTTCCTCGGCTTCGACGCCGTCAGCACCTTGACCGAAGAAACCCGCGACCCACGCCGCACCATTCCACGGGCGATCATGTTGATCACCCTGATCGGCGGGCTGATCTTCGTCGGTGTTTCGTATTTCGTGCAGATCGCGCACCCGTCATTCCAGTTCGACAGCGTCGATTCGGCCGCCTATGAAATCGCCCGCAACATCGGCGGTGATCTGTTTGTGTCGATCTTCCTCATCGGTCTGATTGTTGGCCAGTTCGCTTCAGGGCTGTCGGCGCAGGCCAGTGGTTCGCGGTTGCTGTTTGCCATGGGCCGCGATGGCGTTCTGCCGAAGTCGTTCTTCGGCACTTTGCACGCGCGCTTCGGCACACCGGTCAACAGCATCCTGCTGTGCGCCGTGGTGGCGTTGCTGGCGCTGAAACTCGACGTGACCACCTCGACCTCGTTCATCAACTTCGGCGCGTTCCTGGCGTTCAGCCTGGTCAACCTCTCGGTGATCTTCCATTACTGGATCGGCGGCGAGAAAAAAGGCCCGCGTGAGCTGGTGCTGTTTTTGCTCTTCCCGTTCATTGGTCTGGTCGCGGATGTGTGGCTGATGGTCAGCCTCGATCATCTGGCGATTTATCTGGGCTTGAGCTGGCTGGCGGTGGGTGTGGTTTACCTTGCGGTACTCACCGGTGGTTTCCGTCGCCAGCCGCCGGAAATGGATTTCCAGGAAGCAACCTGAGTCCTGCGGCTTGGCACTTCGTTGACAGGCATGTGATCCTTGGCGCCTTTGCGCCAAAGGACACCGTGTATGCCGACGCCTTCCCAGACCATTCGCATTGCCGCTGCGCTGTTGCTCAACACTCAGGGCCACACATTGCTGGTGCGCAAGCGCGGCACCACGGCGTTCATGCAACCGGGCGGCAAGATCGAAGCGCATGAGTTGCCGGTGCACGCGCTGGCGCGTGAGCTGGAAGAGGAGTTGGGCTTGCAGATCGATCCGGCGCAGGCGTCTTTTCTCGGCCAGTTTTCCGCCCCCGCCGCCAATGAGCCGGGATTCGTTGTACAAGCGGACATTTTCCAACTGACCATTGACGCTGAAGTCACACCAGCAGCGGAAATCGAAGAGGTGATCTGGGTCGATCCGGCCACTGATCCAGCAGTCGAGTTGGCGCCATTGACACGCGACCTGATCCTGCCGTTTTATCGCAACTCGCTGAGCGTAATCGCCTGATCATCCACGCAAAGGACTTTGCCATGATCCCGCTGCAAGACCTGCTGATTTTCGCCGCTGCTGCATTGCTGATGGTGCTGACGCCGGGGCCGAACATGATCTACCTGATCTCGCGTTCGATCTGCCAGGGACGCAAGGCCGGGGTGACGTCGTTGCTCGGCGTGGTGGCGGGGTTCTTTGTGCATCTGTTTGCGGCAGCGGCGGGTTTGACCGCAGTGTTTCTGGCGGTGCCGATGGCCTACGAAGTGTTGAAATGGGCCGGTGCCCTGTACTTGCTGTGGCTGGCCTGGCAAGCGCTGAAACCGGGGGCGCGCTCGCCGTTCGAGGCGCAGCAGTTGCCGGCGGATTCGTCGCGAAAGCTGATCACCATGGGTTTTCTCACCAGCGCACTGAACCCGAAAATCGCGGTGTTCTACCTCTCGGTGTTCCCGCAATTCATCACCCCTGAGCACGGCTCGGTGTTCACCCAAAGCATCGTGCTCGGCCTGACCCAGATCAGTGTCAGTTTCTGCGTCAACTTGCTGATCGCGTTGTTCGCGGCGGGCATTGCGTCATGGTTTGTGCGTAACCCGACGTGGCTGGTGCTGCAGCGTTATTTCATGGGGTTCGTCCTCGGCGGCCTCGCTGTGCGGCTGATGCTTGAGCAACGAAGGACGGCGTGAACATGTGGATCGAACGGCTGGAAGCCAGCCACGCTCTGGCTTACCGAGAGCTGATGCTCGAAGCCTATGACCGTCATCCGCAGGCGTTCACCTCCAGCGTGCGCGAACGCGCAGTCATGCCATTGAGCTGGTGGGAAGGGCGTCTGACCAGCAAGCTCGATGTGGTGCTAGGCGCGTTTGAAGCCGGCACGTTGGCCGGCATCGTCGGCCTGGCGTTCGAACCCCGGGAAAAGGCCCGGCATAAGGCCACGCTGTTCGGCATGTACGTATCAGCCGATTTTCGTCAGCACGGTTTGGGTCATGAACTGGTGCAGGCGGCCATTGCCGAAGCGCAAAACCACCCGGCGCTAAAACTGCTCCAGCTCACCGTCACCGCCGGCAACGCCGCCGCGTTCAATCTCTACCAGCGCTGCGGCTTCATCCAGTTCGGCCTCGAACCATTGGCGGTGCGGGTGGGTGAAGACTACTTCGACAAGATCCATATGTGGCGCGAGATCTGAGTTCACATTGATTCCTGTGGGAGCGAGCCTGCTCGCGAAAGCGCTGTGTCAGTCAGCAACGTTGGCAACTGACCGATTGCATTCGCGAGCAGGCTCGCTCCCACAAGAGTTCGCGGTGTCCTTGAGTCAGCGCACGGCGCTGACACCGTCCAGGGTCGAGAACGAGGTGTCCTTGGCCGTCAGCAGAAAATCACGCATGTACGGGGCATCGAGCATGTCGGTACGAATCGCCGCATACAACGTTGCAAACAAGCCCTTTTCCCCCAGCCGTTTGCCCTTCACATAACCGCGCGAGCTGTACTCGTGCAGCGCCCAGTGCGGCATGCCGCAGACGCCTCGGCCGCTGGCGACCAGTTGCATCATCATCACCGTCAACTCTGAGGTGCGCACTTGGGCCGGCTCAATGTCGGCCGGCTCGAGGAAGCGCGTGAAGATGTCGAGGCGGTCGCGTTCCACCGGGTAGGTAATCAGCGTTTCCGTGAGCAAGTCTTCGGGAACGATGTACGGTTTGCTCGCCAGTGCATGCTGATTGGCCACGGCAAGCATGGCTTCATAAGTGAACAGCGGCACATAGGTGATGCCAGCGATTTCCAATGGATCAGACGTCACCACCAGATCCAGATCGCCACGGGCCAGTGCCGGCAGCGGTGCGAAGGCGAAACCCGAGGCGAGGTCGAGTTCGACTTCCGGCCAGGCATCGCGGAACTGGTCGATGGTCGGCATCAGCCACTGGAAGCAGCTGTGGCATTCGATGGCCATGTGCAAACGCCCGGCGGTGCCACCGGCCAGACGACCGATATCGCGCTCGGCGGCGCGCAACAGCGGCAGGGTCGCGTCCGCCAGTTGCAGCAGGCGCAAACCGGCGCTGGTGAACCGCACCGGTTTGGTCTTGCGCACGAAAAGCGCCATGCCCAAGCGTTCCTCAAGCTCCTTGAACTGGTGGGACAGCGCTGACTGCGTCAGATGCAAACGGTCGGCGGCATCGACCAGGCTGTCGGCTTCGCGCAAGGCATGCAGGGTTTTCAGGTGGCGGATTTCAAGCACCGATGACTCCATGAGGAAAACTTGTGATCAGGACGAAAACAGTGAGTTTGTCTCATGTTGGTCGGGCTGTCGACAGCGCTGCCTGTTTTACTGGAGAGCCGCCAGGTTGTGGCTTGGCGGCTCTCCTTCGACTGACGCTTCTCAGAGGCCTTCGAAATGCCTCAGGACAATCGACTGCTCGGTAATTCTGGAATCGAGCAAGGTCGGATCGTCAGCGTGGGTCAGAAAACGATCCTGTGGCAGTTTCAGGTGGCCTCTTTCGATTTTGCGCAAAGGCCGGGTCGCCGAGCGGTAATGAAAATGCACGTACCAGAGCAATTGCGCAGGCTCCTGCGTGAGGTTCCACACCTCATATTCCTGCAGGAAGTTGGCTTGGCCTTGATGGTCAGCCAGTTGCTGGATCGGACGAGTTTTGCGGATCTCCACCGCATTCTGATTGATGAGGTCATCCAGCATGCCGTCGGTAGGCTTTTGACTGGTCAATGAACGCTGGGTACGGATGGCACGACCCTCGACGAGCAGTTCACTTGCCTGGTCGCGCAGTCGCTGGATGATCGGGTGCTGGGCCGACTTTGCAGTGATGTCTTCGGCGCGGGTGGTCAGTTCCCCCGCCCGACCTTTCATCATGTGTTCCAGATTGACGGGGAGCATGCCCTCGTTGGCGTTTCTCTGAACCTTGGCGCGGTAGTTTGTCACGTCATCCAGACGTTGCTGTGCCTCGGTGACCAGAGTGGCCAGACCCAACCCTTTGGGCGAACGGGCCACTTGGGGGCGCGGGTTGGACAAGCGCAATTTACCATCGGCGCCTTGTTCATAGATTTCCTCATAGCCTCCAGGCCCGGTGCTTTTATAACGACGGGTCTGGGTCACGTTGTCCCATTGCTCCACGCCATGGCGCAATTGGTTGTCATCAGTGATTAACACGCGCTGCAGCGGTCGCCCTGCGACCCTTGGCGCCGGCGGCTTGTTGATGCTGTCACGTGCCCGAGCGGCCATTCGGTCAATGCCTTCGAGCAATGGCTCGACCACTTCCATATGGAAGAATTGCGGATAGCTGGCGGTCCAGAAGGCCATTTCGCGACGAAACTCGACGCTGGCGTCGACGCATTCTTGATGCATTCGGTTACGTTCGGCGATCGTGCCGATGATGTTCGGCATGTCGTACTGATCGTACAGAACGCGATCGATGTGTCTGCGCAGGGGCTCTGCCATTTCCAGCAGATAGAGCCACGACGCGTCGTCCGGGCTGCCGGCCTTTTTGACAATTTCCAGCCGTTGAGAGGTTTTCAGATACAGCAGGTTCGCATCGCTGTGGGTGGTGTTGAGGTTGTCGACGAGCGCCGAGATCTTCGGCCGGTCTTTCGCAAGCATGCGTTGATACCAGAGATTGACCTGCTCTTTGAGCGCTTCCATATGCTCGAGCTGTTTGACGATCTCGATGCGCAAGACACGTATCTCTTCCATGATCTTCAGGCGCCGGGCCAGGGTGTTGTATGGCAGAGAGTCGCGTACCTGCCTCAGTACATTGATCTTCAGTGTCAGGAAATGAACGTTGTGCGAGGCGTGCACAGCGCGTCGCCGATAGCGATCACTCAATAGCCAGGCAGCCTTGCCTTGCATATTCATGACCTCTCTGCGCTTTCTGCCATGGGTCAGCTCCGACAACTCGGTCAACGTCTGATAACGCTGTTTGGCCAATTGGATATCACCCATGCAAGCGGCTTCGACAGCCGGCCACATGGCCGGGCGATTCGCTACCGGAGCTTCGCGGTAGGCGTTGAGCACCCGGTCGCTTTGTGCTCCTCTGGCCTGCAGTTGGTCAGCCAGATCGTCAGCGGCGGCGGTCAGTCGATGATGGCGGCGAAAGTCACGATCCACCAGCCAGCGCGGCAAGCGCTGCCGAATCGCCGGCGGCCAGTAAGGGGCCAGTGAATCGACCAGGTGCCCGGCGACATTGCCGCCTCCCGGCAGACCACCTTCAAGGGTTGTCCCGTAGACGCCAAACCAGGTGTCCCAGTGCCCGGTTTCATCCAGTGCGATCGGCTGCTTGTAGGTTCTTCGCGAATTGCCAGACAGGCGCCAGCTGCGCGAATCCCGGCTCAACTCCACTTGGTAGAGGCGGCCCTGGCGTTCGATGAAGTTGCCGTCGGCATGCCGGTAGATCCCGCGGTACAGGCCGTGGCTGCCGGGCTCTATACCTGCCAGGGAAATCGGCTTTTCATATTCGTAATGCTTGAAGCGCGCCAGGATATGCCTGGCCTCACGCCGCGTCTTGCCGTACAGCGCCGCGATGTTGCCGAGCAGCGCGTGGAGCTGACGAGCCTGTGTCAACGCACGTGTTGTCCGCGCGAGGGTCGAGGCTACCGCTTCGCCCGGGAGCAGATCCATCAAGGCGTCGATCAACGACAGCAGCATGGACTCGACTTCCGCCAGACCGTCTGCCACATCGCCACGCAAGAACGCTGCGGTGGCCTGATTAGCAGCAGTCCAGGCCTGATACAGGGCCAGCACACTGCCGACGAAGGGCACCATGCCCAAGGCCATTTTTATGTAGTTGAAAGCGCGCGGGCCTTTCAGGGCGTAGCGCTCGAAGAACAGCTCATCGTTGGAGCGCGACGTGCCGCGATGGGCTTCGACCAAACGTCCCATGTGTGCATCAAGCAGATGCGCGGCCAGCGAAGTGCTCGCCGGCCAGCGCACACCGACTTCGATGATGGCATCGAAGTTTTTTTCCACGGCCTGACCGATTCGACTGACATGCGCCCTGACGTTGCCCTGCAAAGCCCGGCCTGCCAGGTACTCGATCCACTTGTCACTGCCGCACAAGGTGAACAGCCCTTTGCGCGCCGCTTCGAGTGTGTCGTAACGGCGCAAAAACTGGCCGTCGTGGCTGTCTGGCAGGTACAGCAGGGTGACGCCGCTGAGCTGTTCTTCGATCAGGCTGACGCCGGACAGGGTCACCGGACCTTCGCCGGGGGTGTCCTTGCCGCCGACTTTCAGCGACACCGGCAACAGCACAAGGCGCTTGCCGTTGGCTTGCCACGCCTCTGCGGTGTCGGCATCGATGGCGGTGTTCAGCAGCGCGGCCTCATCATGGCTGAGGTGTTTTTGCAGACGCGCCGTTTCGCTTTGTATTTTCAGCATCAGGCGCCAGGGTTCGATCAGGCTTTCCCGGCGGTGTTGTTTGACAAATTCTGACTCGCCGGCAGCGCCCCTGAACGCGTCGTGGATTTTCTGCTCATAGGCCTTGGGCAGGTCGAGCTCCGGCAGAACCCTGCGCAGATAGGTCAGGTTGATGCCGTTGAGCAGGCGAGTGCGATCCTCTTTCAGTGTCGCGGTGACCTCCAGTCGCAGGAAAATCAGGCGCTGCGACAGCGAGTCATTGAGCACTGAATGGACGTTGTCGATGTTGAGCTGGGCGAGGTCCTCCAGTGACATTTTGCTGCGGGTTTTGCTCGGCACAATGACGGTGGTTTTGCGGTTGCCAGCGGGTCCCGACTCAGGGATCTGTTCGGTTTTGGTCGCGTCGGGCAGCTCGACTTGTATCGAAAAATGCCCTTCAAGGGAAAAATCCTTGCGCAGTCGGGCGTGCAGGTGTCGGCGGGTGAAGTCGTCCCGGGGTTCCAGCGCGAGGGTCATGAGGGTATGGCTTTCGCGCATCGCCGCGATGTACGCCTCGATGTTCTGTTTCAGCCCGCTACGCTCGTTCGTCTTGAGTTTGATCAGCCAGTCCGGCAGATGACCGGCGAGAGTGCCGCTGCGTTCCTGCTCCAGCAGGTGAGCGAAGGCCAGGCTTCTGGCGGCATGCACCGGAACCTGCACATGGGCGAGGCAGCCCTGGCGCAGAATTTCCAGCGCATCAGCCTGTTCGGGTTTACCGCGCAGCAGTCCGGCTTTTGCTTCGAAGTCGGCAACCAGCTCATTGAGGCAGTGATGCAAGGGGTCTGCGTTGATGGGGCTCAGTTGCAGGGTCAGGTCGCTGTCATGGTCCGCAATCCTGAACACCTCGCGCTCCAGTGTCTGGCGATCGGCAAAGCGTTGCAGGCCGCCGCCGGTGCCTGGCCAGTAGAGCATCAGGCTGGCAGTCGATGCCCTGTTCGAGAGTGCTGCTTGGCGCCCGATCACCAGCGCGCCTTTGAGCGGTTCGCTCTGCGTCGTAATGATCCCGTCCTTCGTTTCGGTGAGGGCCAACGTCAGGCTGGCCGCCGTGAAATCGGCGTCGCGTTCAGCCGCGACGGGGCTGTCCAGCACGGCTTTGAGCAGCGCGTGTTCGGCGCTGTCGAGTTGGCCCAGCGCCGCTTGCAGTCTGCCTTCGGCATACAAACCGTCCCGGTGCGCCTGACGCAAGGTCTCGAACGCTGTGTTGAAAGCGCTCACGTCGAGAACACTGTCGCGGTAAAGCAGCGATGTGGCGGCGGTCTCGCTGGCTTGTTCGGCGGTCTCCAGTGCTTTGAGGGCTTCCTTGCACTCTCGATATCCAGAGCCGTCACCGTCGTTGCGCTGCAAGCCTTCGAGCGCCTCGCGTTGGCGTTTGAGCGCCGCTTGTCGTATTGCCAGTGGAATACCGGCCGACAGGCTGCCGAACAGCGGTTTCTCCTCCGTCTCGATGTCACTGTTGGGCGCGAGCGGTTTTGGCGGGGCGGCCACGATGATCGCGCTGCTGCGCTGATGATCGATCAGGTCGACATGCACCAGTGATCGTGCGCCGTGCGCTCTGATCCCGGGCTTGTCTTTATTGGTATTGCTCAAGGCATCGAGCTGCGCGTGGTGGCGGTCGGCGAACAGATCGCTTGCTCCAGTGGCCATCGGGTCGAGCGCTGCGCTGTAATCAGCGCGCAGGATCTCCCTGGGCAATCCAGTGGGGATCTGTACCTGACGGGCCAGCCATGTGTGCATTTCTGCACGCGTGTCGAAGGCCTGAATCGACGTGGAATTGCCTGGCAGATAGAGCAACGGCGCAGCCGTGGCCAAATCGCCGACGCTGACGACCCACGCACCGGGGAGTTTGACTTTGCTGTCGTTGCTCAGCACCAGTGCGAGCTTTTCCGTGTGGATGGGTTGATCATCGACTGTCAGCGCGCCAGGACCTGAATCGATGATCTGCTGCAGCGTTTTGTAGTGTGCGGCGGTGATGATCCGGTGGGCGAGGGCGGTGTGCGCGGTGGCTTCGAAATGCGCCCGGTAAAGCTGCGTGGCGCGGGTACGCCGTGACACAGGGCTGCGCGGCGCGCGCGCCTCCCAGAACGCGGCCCAGCGAGCCTCGTGACTTTTGCGTGGGTCGAGCGATTTGAGCTTTTCAAGGAGTTGCAGGGGAGTGAGGGCGTACATCGGATGATCTGCACCGATACCCGTGAGGTCACAACGCTGATCCAGGTCGGTCTCCAGCGTCGGTTGTTGAACGACAAAGGCGCAGGCATCGGTGAGGCTGACGATATGTTCCGGTTCGTCATCGGTGGCAGCAAAGCGCAATCCGGTTTTTTCACCGTCCAGTTGCAGTTCTTGTCGCAGTAACTCATTGACCGTGTCACGCAGAGCGGGGCTGGCGGCAAACAATTCGCGCAAACCCTCACGGCTGGCGCGCCAGCGTTGGCTGGCCTGTTGCAACAGGCTGTCATCAATCGTTTGTGGCAGGTGCTCGACGGTCTCGGGCAACGGTGACGGTGCGGAGAGTTCATCCAGAAGAAGGCGATCGGGCATGGTGGCATGACTCGCATGGCGGGGCGGGGAATCCGTCCCTGAGCGCGTCATTGAAGAGAAATCGCGCAAGGCGATGGCGGTACATAGATATTGTTTGCAACAAACGGTCATGACCGCTCGGCACTCTTCATCAAACTGTCATGGAAGTGTGGCAGCGCGCTTGTACAAACTTCATCAGACTCGCGCTCTACTGGGGTTCTGCGTTTCGGTGTTTTTCATGGCTAAGGGTTTTCTATCTGTCGCGGCTTTGTTGGCCGCGATTTTTTTCGGATCGTCGGCATGGGCGGCGGCGCGCTGCGATGTGAATGTGCCGACCGAGCATGCCGACCTGCCGCAGGTAAGCCTGGCTTATCAGAGCATCGGGCGCGCGTCGGATCCGGCGTTATTGCTGGTCATGGGTCTGGGTGGACAGTTGATTCACTGGCCGGACGAAGTGGTGGTCGCGTTATGTCAGCAGGGTTTTCGGGTGATTCGCTACGACAACCGCGATGTCGGCCTGTCGACCTGGCGTCAGGCACCGGCTGAAGCCAATCTGACCTTCGAAGTACTGCGTTACAAGCTCGGTCTGCCAGTGGCAGCACCGTACAGCCTGACCGACATGGCGGACGATGCGCTGGGGTTGATGGATGCGTTGCACGTCGAACAATTCCACGTACTGGGCGCGAGCATGGGCGGGATGATTGCCCAGCACATGGCAGCGATGGCGCCACAGCGGGTCGAGAGCCTGACCTTGATCATGACCACCTCAGGCGCTGAAGGTTTGCCGGCACCGAGTGCGGCGCTGGTGCAGTTGCTGTCGCGACGCGGTGCGCCGAATCGTCAGGTGGCACTGGAACAGCAGGCCGATCTGCTGGCCGCGCTGGGCAGCCAGGCGGTCACCGATGACCGGCAAGCCTTGCTGCATCAGGCGGCGCTGTCGTATGACCGTGCGTTCAACCCCGAAGGTGTGAAACGGCAGATCATGGCGATTCTGGCCGAGCCGAGTCGGGTGGCGTTACTCAACCAGTTACGGCTGCCGACGCTGGTGGTGCATGGCACAGCCGACCCGTTGTTGCCAGTGATGCACGGCGTGCATCTGGCGGCGCATATTCGCGGTAGTCAGTTGAAGCTGATTCCGGGGTTGGCGCATCGCTTTCAGGAGGCGTTCAAGGAACCGTTACTGGCGGCGGTGCTGCCGTATTTGCAGGCGCATCGTGAAGACACCTCGCATTGGGCGCAGATTGAGCCAGTGGTGGGTGGGAATCTGCTGTAACCGAGGTATTTGTGTTGTCTGAGCGGGCTTCTTCGCGAGCAGGCTCGCTCCCACTGGGGAACGCACTCCAAGAGTGAGCGAGCCTTCTCGCGAAGGGGCCGCTATGGTCACCAAAAAGCTGAAGCAGGTGTATCGTGCAAACTTTCCCGCACGATTTCCCCCCGCGAGGTGTGTGATGAGTTCTGCTCTGAAAATCGACTTTGTCAGCGACGTTTCCTGCCCTTGGTGCGTCGTCGGTTTGTATGGCCTGTTAGAGGCACTGGAAATTCTGCGCAACGAAGTGCAGGCCGAGATCCGTTTTCAGCCGTTCGAGCTCAATCCGAAAATGGCCGCCGACGGGCAGAACATCGCCGAGCACATTCAAGAGAAATACGGCTCGACCCCGGAGCAGTCGCAGAAGAACCGCGAAGCAATCCGCGCCCGTGGTGCCGAGCTTGGTTTCGCCTTTCGCACGGATGGCAACAGTCGCATCTACAACACTTTCGATGCGCACCGCTTGCTGCACTGGGCCGGGCTCGAGGGTTTGCAGTTGCCGTTGAAAGAGGCGCTGTTCAAGGCGTACTTCAGTGATGGCGGCAATCCGTCGGATCATCGGCAACTGGTGCAGATTGCTGAAAGTGTCGGGCTGGATCGTCAGCGTGCAGAAGCGATTCTGGCGTCCGATGAGTTTGCCAATGAGGTGCGCGAAGAAGAGCAGTTGTGGTTGCAACGCGGGGTGAGTTCGGTGCCGACCGTGGTATTCAACGGGCAGTATGCGGTGACGGGCGGGCAGCCGGTGGAAACGTTTGTCGGGGCGATTCGGCAGATCATGGCTGACGCGCGTGGCGGAACCGTCAACTGAAGAGCAAAAAGCCCCTCACCCTAACCCTCCCGAAACGTCGGACCGCCCAGAGGGAGAGGGGACTGAATGGGGGATGCTGGATTACTGCTCCGACCTGAACGTGCTTCGCTGAATCCATAATCAACTGGATCTTTCAGGTCAATGTCAGACGCAAGACACCTTGGTCGGCCCCCTCTCCCTCTGGGAGAGGGCTGGGGTGAGGGTCAGCTGTGCAACCGAACCCAAACCGTCACCAACACCGTAGCAGCCATCAACCACGCCACCGCCGCCACCGCCAGCGAAGCCTCCAGCCGCAGCCGATCGACCATCACATACAACGTCGCCAGATACACAAAGTACGGAATGATCGACCACATCCCGAACACGATCGTGGTCTTCAGATCATCAATCGAACGCCCCTTGCCGACGATGTAATGCGCAATCAGCGCAAACGTCGGAAACAGTGGCACCAATCCGGCGATGTAGTAGTTTCTGGTTTTCGACAGCGCCGCGATGATCAGTACTACCGCGGCGCCCAACAGGGCTTTGAAAAACAGATCCATCAGTGGCTCAACCCGTACTTTTTCACTTTGTCGAACAGCGTGGTCTTGGCCATGCCCAATTCCAGGCTGGCCTGAGTCAGGTTGCCGCCACTGCGTTGCAGGGCATCGCTGAGCAGGTTGCGTTCAAAGGCTTCCACCGCTTCGGCGAACGCCAGGCCTTGTCCGCCACTGCTGGCACCAGTCTTTTTGAACGCTGGCAAGCCGAGGGCGAAGCGTTCGGCGACGTTGCGCAGTTCACGCACGTTGCCCGGCCAGTCGTGACTCATCAGGTTCGATAAGGTCTGGTTGTCCAGCTCCGGCAACGCGCGATCAAAGCGCAGGGCCGACTGTTGGGTGAAGTGTTCGAACAATTGCAGGATGTCTTCGCGGCGCTCGCGCAAGGGTGGCAATTCCAGCGTCACCACGTTGAGGCGGTAGTACAAGTCGCTGCGGAATTCGCCGGACTTGCTCGATTCGTCGAGGTCGGATTTGGTTGCCGCGATCACTCGGCAATCCACCGCCACGCTCTGGTTCGAGCCGAGGCGTTCGAGGGTGCGTTCCTGCAACACGCGCAGAAGTTTGATCTGCAACGGCAGTGGCATGCTTTCCACTTCGTCGAGGAACAGCGTGCCGCCGTCGGCGTGTTCGATCTTGCCGATCCGGCGTTTGCCCGCGCCGGTAAAGGCATTGGCTTCGTGGCCGAAGATTTCACTTTCGAACAGGTTTTCCGGCAGACCGCCGCAGTTCAGCGCGACGAATTGTTTGCTGTGGCGGCGACTGAAATCGTGAAGGCAACGCGCGACCAGTTCTTTGCCGGTGCCGGTCTCGCCCTCGATCAACACGTTGGCCGAGGTGTCGGCGACGTTGGCGATCAGTTCGCGCAGGTTCTGCATCGCCGGCGAGCGACCGATGATGCGTCCTTCGAGCGAATCACGTTCGGCCAGTTGCCGACGCAGCGACGACACTTCACGGGCGAGGCTGCGTTGCTCCAGCGCCCGCCGTGCAACGTCGACCAGACGCTCCGGCGAGAACGGTTTCTCCATGAAGTCGTAAGCGCCTTTCTGCATCGCGCCAACGGCCATGGAAATGTCGCCGTGGCCGGTGATCAACACCACCGGCAGGCTGCGATCACGTTGCTTGAGGCGGGTCAGCAGTTCCAGGCCATCGATGCCCGGCAAGCGAATGTCGCTGATGACGATGCCGGCAAAGTTGTCGCCGACGCGCTCCAGTGCCTCCTCGGCACTGCCGACGCCGACGCAGGGAATGTCTTCGAGGGTCAGCGCCTGTTGGCAGCCGAGCAGCACATGGGGGTCGTCTTCGACGATCAGCACACTGAGTTCGTGGTTCATATTGGCTCGGCAGGAGTAGGGCTTACCAACGGTAAACTGAGGACGAAGGTGGTGCCACCGCTGGCCGGGTGTTCAACACCCAGATGCCCGCCGGTGGCGGCCGCGAGGCTGGCGGAAAGCGTCAAGCCAAGGCCCAGGCCTTGTTCGCCGGGTTTGGTGGTGAAGAACGGTTCGAACAGATGCTTGCGCGCTTCGGCGTCGATGCCGTGGCCGTTGTCGCGTACGCGCAGGCGATATTTGCCGTTGAATTCTTCGCCCTCCAGCCACAGTTCGGGCCGTGGTTGCGCCTGCATGGCGTCGAGGGCGTTGCCGATCAGGTTGACCAGAATCTGTTCGAGACGTGTCTGGTCGATCTGCACTTGTACGTCGATGAACTGACGATGCACGTCCAGCGCCGAGGTTTCCACGCGGGCACCGAGCACTTGCAACGCGGCATCGACGGCTTTGCCGAGGCTGGCCTGACCCTGATTGTCCCCGCGCCGGGCGAACGAGCGCAGGCTGGCGGTGATCCGGCCCATGCGGTCGATCAAATCGTTAATGGTCTTGAGGTTGGTGCTGGCGACGTCGAGCTGACCGCGTTCGAGAAAGCGCACGGTGTTGCCCGACAGCGTGCGCATCGCCGCCAGCGGCTGGTTCAGTTCGTGGGCAATGCTGGTCGACATCTGGCCGATGGCGGCGAGTTTGCCGGCCTGGACCAGTTCATCCTGCGCACGACGCAAGGTCTCTTCGGCCTGACGGCGTTCGCGGATCTGGCTTTTCAGTCGCTCGTTGCTGGCGCGCAGGTCGGTGGTGCGTTCGGTAATCCGACGCTCCAGTTGATTGTTGGCTTCCTGCAAGGCTTCGCGGGCGGCAAGCCGAGTGGCGATGACCTTGCGCCGCTCGTTCCAGGCGATCAGCAGGAAGGCTACCAGGGCGAACGCGACGGCAACGAGAATGCCTTGGTTGATCGCTTCGCGGCGCAAGTCCTGTAATGGCGTGAGCAGGGTGAAATTCCACGGCGTGTCGCTCAGCGGTCGGGTCTGCGCCAGATAGCTGATGTCATCCTCGCCGGACGGCACTTCGCTGTTGGCCGGGAAGGTGAGTTTCTCCACGCCTTCGGACAAGGTTTCGCGAGCCAACGGTTGCAGTTCGTTGAGCGGGAACCAGTAGTACTGCAGGCTGCGGGCGAGTTTTTCCTTAGTGGCTTCACTCAAGGGAATCACTGCTTTCAGGCGTCTGGCCGGATCGCTGGAGAGAATGATGATGCCGTTTTCATCGCTGACGAAGGCTTCCAGACGCGCCCGTTGCCAGCGTTCTTCCATGGCTTCCAGGCGTACTTTGACCACGGCGACGCCGATAATCTTGCCGTGCTCTTCGAGGCCATGAGCGAGGTAGTAACCGGGTTCACCGTTGGTGCTGCCGATGCCGTAGAAACGCCCGGGTTCGCCGCGTACGGCTTTCTGGAAGTAGGCACGGAAGGACAGGTCTTCACCGAGGTAACTGTCGACATCGCGCCAGTTGCTGGTGGCCATGACCCGGCCGGTGGTGTCCATGACGTAAATGGCCCGACTGCGACTGCGCCGGTTCAGGCCTTCGAGGTAAGCGTTGACCGTTTCCCGGTATTGCGGGGTCGGGTCGGCCAGCAACTGCGACACACTCGTTTCGAGCTCCAGCAGGCTGGGCAGGTAGGTGTATTTGCTGATCTCGCTTTCGACCGCGCGGGCGTGCAGTTCCAGCTGACGCTGGCCGTTCTCGCCGAGGCTGCGAATGCCGAAATGTTCACTGGTCCAGAAGCCGATAAAACCCAATCCGATCATCAGGATGATGACCAGCGGCGGCAGGAACAAATGACGAATCAGACGAGGCTTCACGGCAAGTGATGGCGGCGCGGCGCGATAAAGATTGGGGTCGCATTTCATCACAGTTGCCTTGGGTCAACCACCACACTTGCAGGCTCACCGCTGTCCCTGTGGGAGCGAGCTTGCTCGCGAAGGGGGCGGATCAGTCAACATCAATGTTGAATGTCAGTCCGCTTTCGCGAGTAAGCTCGCTCCCACAGGATCAGTGTGATGGCGCAAGTACTCGGTTTTAGTGCTGCAGGATTTTCTCGAGGAAGTGCTGCGCGCGTTCCGAGCGAGCACTGATGTCGCCGAAGAATTCCTCTTTCGGGCAGTCTTCGATGATCTTGCCGGCGTCCATGAAAATCACCCGGTCAGCCACTTTGCGCGCAAAGCCCATTTCGTGGGTCACGCACATCATGGTCATGCCTTCGTGGGCCAGTTGCACCATCACGTCGAGCACTTCGTTGACCATCTCCGGGTCGAGCGCCGAGGTCGGTTCGTCGAACAGCATGACGATCGGGTCCATCGCCAGCGCACGGGCGATCGCCACACGCTGTTGCTGACCGCCGGACAATTGCCCCGGATGCTTGTGGGCATGTGCCGACAGACCGACGCGCTCGAGCAGTTGCAGACCTTTCTTGGTCGCCTCTTCCTTGCTGCGGCCCAACACCTTGATCTGCGCGATGGTCAGGTTTTCGGTGATGGTCAGGTGCGGGAACAGTTCGAAATGCTGGAACACCATGCCGACGCGCGAACGCAGTTTCGGCAGGTTGGTCTTCGAGTCGGCAATCGAGGTGCCGTCGACGACGATGTCGCCTTTCTGGAACGGCTCCAGCGCGTTGACGCATTTGATCAGGGTCGATTTGCCGGAACCCGACGGGCCGCAGACCACGATCACTTCGCCTTTTTTGACCTCGGTGCTGCAATCAGTCAGCACCTGGAAGTCGCCATACCACTTGTTGATGTTCTTGATAGAGATCATACGGCAAACCTTTTTTGCAGACGCTTGACCAGCAGCGAGGCGGAAAAGCTGATGATGAAGTAGACGACACCGGCGAAGATCAGGAACTCGTTGGCACGACCGATGATGTCGCCGCTGGAGCGGGCGGAGTTGAGGAAGTCCACCAGACCCACGGTGTAAACCAGCGAAGTGTCCTGGAACAGGATGATCGACTGTTGCAGCAGCAACGGCGTCATCTTGCGGAACGCCTGGGGCAGGATGATCAGGCGCATGGTCTGGCCATAGGTCATGCCCATCGCCTGCGCGGCGGCCATCTGACCTTTGGGGATCGACTGCACGCCGGCCCGGACGATTTCGCAGAAGTACGCGGCTTCGAACATCATGAACGCCACGACGCAGGAGGTGAACG
This sequence comes from Pseudomonas viridiflava, assembly GCF_900580865.1. GTDB lineage: Bacteria > Pseudomonadota > Gammaproteobacteria > Pseudomonadales > Pseudomonadaceae > Aquipseudomonas. The sequence continues at coordinate 318,319 of NZ_UTBZ01000099.1, read as the reverse complement.
CACCGATCGGCGTGTCTTCGCCGGTAATCCAGCGCAGCACGAACGGCACCGCCAGGTAGAACCAGGTGATCACCAGCAGCAGCGGGATCGATCGGAAGTAGTTCACATAAGCGCCGGCCACCCGCGACAGCAGTTTGCTCGACGACAGGCGCATCAGCGCGAGGATCGTCCCCAGCACGATGCCGCCGACCACGCCCATGACCATCAACTGCAAGGTCATGACCATGCCGTTCCACAGGCCCGGGATAGCGGGGATGATGCCGCTGAAATCGAAGTCCATTATTTACCCCCCACGGAGATCAGGCCGGGCACCGCGACTTTCTTCTCGACCATGCGCATCAGCAACATCAGGCTCATGTTCAGGGTGAAGTAGATCAGCGTGGCCAGGGTGAACGCTTCAAACAGGTTGGCCGAGAATTCGGCGGTCTGTTTGGTTTGCGCCAGCAGTTCCATCAAGCCGATCAGGGACGCCACGGAGGAGTTCTTGAAGACGTTGAGGAATTCCGAGGTGAGCGGCGGAATGATGATCCGGTAGGCCTGGGGCAGCAGCACGTTCCAGTAGATCTGCGGCAACTTGAAGCCCATGGCGCGGGCGGCGGATTCCTGGCCGCGTGGCAGCGCCTGGATGCCGGTACGCACTTGTTCGCAGACACGGGCAGCGGTGAACAGACCCAGGCACACGACAACGCTCAGGTAAGCCGAGGTGGTCGGGTTGAGGTCCTGTTTGTACCAGTCCTGCAGGTTTTGCGGCAGCAGGTCGGGTACCAGGAAGTACCAGATGAACAGCTGAACCAGCAGCGGCACGTTACGGAACAGCTCGACGTAGCAGGTGGCGATGCCCGATACGATGCGGTTTGGCACCGTGCGCATGACCCCCAGAATGGAGCCCAGCAGCAAGGCGATAATCCACGCCACGATGGCGATGGCAATGGTCCAGCCCAAACCGGTGACGTACCAGTCGAGATAAGTCTCGCTGCCAACGCCGGTGGACTTGAAGAACACGCCCCAGTCCCAGTTGTAATTCATTAGGGTCTCCCCTCGAGATCGATCGATGTACAAGCACCCGCTTGGGGAAGATCCTTTCCCGCCTGACGTTGAACGTCAGGCACACGCGATCGGCTCGAAAACCGCCAGGTCGAGTGTTCCACTGTATAGCCAGCAGGTAGTAACAGACGCCTGAGGGAGGGTGGCTCCCTCAGGAGATAAGGTTAGTCAGTAATCAGATTTTTACGTCAGGCGCCGGCTTGTCGCTCGGGTTGGCGATCAGATCTTTTACCTTGTCGCTCATCGGGAAGTTCAGGTTCAGGCCTTTTGGAGGAATCGGGCTCTCGAACCACTTGCTGTAGATCTTGTTGATCTCGCCCGACTTGTACAGGCCAACGATGGCGGCATCGACCGCCTTCTTGAAGGCCGGGTCGTCTTTGCGAACCATGCACGCGTAGGCTTCGAAGGACTGCGCAGTACCGGTGATGATCCAGTCAGCCGGTTTCTTGGCCTTGGCTTCTTCGCCGGCCAGCAGAGCGTCGTCCATCATGAAGGCAACGGCGCGGCCGCTTTCCAGCATGTTGAAGGATTCACCGTGGTCCTTGGCGGAGATGATGTTCATGCCCATCTGCTTGTCGGCGTTCATCGCTTTGATGATGCGCTCGGACGTGGTGCCGGCGGTGGTCACGACGTTTTTGCCTTTCAGGTCGGCAAAGTCAGCGTAGGAAGGCTTGCCATCCTTGTCTTTCTTGACCAGCAGACGGGTGCCGATTTCGAAGATGTTGACGGTGAAGTCGACTTGCTGGGCGCGTTCGGCGTTGTTGGTGGTGGAGCCGCACTCGATATCCGCGGTGCCGTTCTGGATCAGCGGGATACGGGTTTGCGAGGTCACCAGGTTGTACTTGACCTGCAGATCGGGCTTGTTCAGGTCTTTTTTCAGGGCTTCAACGATGGCCACCTGAATGTCGTGGGAGTAGCCCACTGGCTTGCCGGAAGCATCGGCGATGTAGGAAAACGGAATGGAGGAGTCACGGTGAGCGAGCGTGATGGTGCCCGAATCGTTGATTTTCTTCAGGGTGCCGGTGAGTTCGGCGGCGAAAACTGGCGTGCTGATCAGAGCGGCAGCAATGGCTGCGCCCAGGATATGGGGAACGATGCGCATCAAATTTTCCTCGACATTGTTTTTTTTATGGAGCCAGTTTGTCGGCCCTTTTGTGCTTCGAATGCCTGACGGCTCCTGAAGTGTTGGCACAACAAGCATTCGTCGAGAGAGTGTAGAGCATGAGTCGTGCCAGACCAGTCTGATGTAGTTAAGTTGATGATTTATAACGTTATTAAAGTTTTGTGATGGTTTGTTTGTGCATAACTGATCCGGTTTACCGAATCGACCGGGAAGTCGCGTTCGGAAATCCGAACGGCGAAAAGCCCCTCACCCTAACCCTCTCCCAGAGGGAGAGGGGGACTGACCGTGGTGGATGGTCGATTTGCGCCGACGTGAGATACCGAGTCGAACTTAGATTTTGAAGCCCATGAAGATCGGCTCCCTTCCCCCTCTCCCCCTTGGGGGCGGTCCGACGTTTCGGGAGGGCTGGGGTTGAGGGTGAAAAGATCTAACTGACTCAATCAGATTCGATAAAACCCACAAAACCAAAAAGCCCCTGAATCTCTCAATTCAGGGGCTTTCGTTTAAGCAATGTTCAAATCACGCCGCTTCAATCTTGCTACGGTTCTGCTCAACCTTACCCAGATACGCCGCAAGCTTTTCCTGCTCTGCCGGGGTGGTGAACAGCCCCAGCTTGCTACGGCGCCACAGAATGTCGTGGGCCGTGGTCGCCCACTCTTCGCTGCACAGGTAATCCACTTCGCGAGTGTAGAGCCCGCCGCCAAGGTGTTCGCCCATGTCGGCGAGGGTTTCCACCCCTTCGAGCATGCGCCAGGTACGGCTGCCGTAGGTGGTGGACCAGCGCCGGGCAATCTCGGTCGGGACGAAGTCGAACTTGTCGCGGATCAGCGCGCTCAACGCCTGCGGGGTGGTCATGTCTTCGCCGCCGGGCAGGGTAGCGGTGGCCGTCCAGCTCGGGCGCATCTGGGTGAAGAATGGCAGCAACTGCGCCATCGCCGATTCAGCGAGTTTGCGGTAGGTGGTCAGCTTGCCGCCGAACACCGACAGCAGTGGCGCTTCTTCGTTGCTGCCGGACAAGGCAAGGGTGTAATCGCGGGTGACCGCCGACGGGTTGTCGGATTCATCGTTGCACAACGGACGTACGCCCGAGTAGCTGTGCTGGATGTCGTCACGGCTGATCTGCTTCTTGAAGTGCGCGTTGACCACTTTCAACAGGTAATCGGTTTCGCCGTCGGTAATGGCCACTTTCGCCGGGTCGCCGGTGTATTCACGGTCGGTGGTGCCGATCAGGGTGAAGTGGTTCAGGTAAGGAATAGTGAAAACGATGCGCTGATCTTCGTTTTGCAGAATGTGCGCGTGATCACCTTCGTACAGCTTCGGTACGATGATGTGGCTGCCCTGAATCAGACGGATGCCGTACGGCGATTCCATCTTCAGGTCATCACGAATGAACTTGGCGACCCACGGGCCGGCGGCGTTCACCAGCGCTTTGGCGGTGATCGAAAACAGGCTGCCGTCGGCACGTTCCAGGTTCAGATGCCACAAGCCCTTGGCACGACGGGCGCTGACGCAGCGAGTCTGGGTGTGCACGTGGGCACCTTTTTCGCGGGCGGCCATGGCGTTCAGAACCACGAGGCGGGCGTCGTCGACCCAGCAGTCGGAGTATTCGAAGCCTTTCTTGATTTCGCTTTTCAGCGCGCTGTCGGCGGCGAACTTCAGGCTTTTCGAACCCGGGAGTTTTTCGCGCTTGCCGAGGTTGTCATAGAGGAACAGGCCGGCACGGATCATCCACGCCGGGCGCAGGTGTGGACGGTGCGGCAGCACGAAGCGCATCGGTTTGACGATGTGCGGCGCCTTGGCCAGCAGCACTTCGCGCTCGGCCAATGCTTCACGCACCAGGCGGAATTCGTAATGTTCGAGGTAGCGCAGGCCACCGTGGATCAGCTTGCTGCTGGCTGACGAGGTGTGGCTGGCCAGATCGTCCTTTTCGCAAAGGAACACCGAAAGCCCGCGACCGGCGGCATCCGCTGCGATCCCCACGCCATTGATCCCGCCGCCGATAACGGCGATGTCGTAGATCTCGGAGATTGGGGGCGTACGCAAGGTAGAGGTGGACATCGGCTGGCCTCGGGTTTTTTTGATTTTCTATATTGGAAATCGAACATTAATGTTCATTTGCGAAAATGGTAGCCCATAAACACGCGCGCAGCCAGTCGCGTTCGATTGAAAAAACTCATCGAAGGGCGGTTAAAAGAAAATTTTCGAACATGAGAGGCGCTTAATGGCGCGAGAGGTGTGTTGTTTGAGTGATCGCTTTCGCGAGCAGGCTCGCTCCCACAGTTTGAAATGCATTCCAGTGTGGGAGCGAGCCGGTTCCGGGCGGCGATCCGACGAAGGCGTCGGTACAGCCAATGAAGATAAGAAGGGTTAAACGACTTCGAGGCGAATCTTGTGCTGACTCAACAACTGCGCCAACGCCGGTACCGGCTGCTGATCGGTCACCAGGCAATCAATCAGACTGATCGGCCCCAACCGAATCATCGCGTTGCGCCCGAACTTGCTCGAGTCCGCCGCCAGAATCACCTGGCGTGCATTGGCAATGATCGCCTGGGAAACCCGCACTTCCTGATAATCAAAGTCCAGCAAACTGCCGTCTTCATCAATACCGCTGATCCCGACCAGCGCGAAATCAACCTTGAACTGATTGATGAAATCCACACTCGCCTGACCGACAACACCGCCGTCACGACGGACATTGCCACCGGTCAGCAGCACATCGAAATCATCCTTGGCACTGAGCATCGACGCCACGTGCAGGTTGTTGGTGATGATCTTCAGGTGATTGTGATTGAGCAGGGCGCGGGCAATCGATTCGGTGGTGGTGCCGATATTGATGAACAGCGAGGCGTGATCGGGGATCTGTGCGGCGATGGCTTCACCGATGCGTTGTTTTTCATCGCGCATCTGGTCGGCGCGCATCGCATAGGCAGTGTTTTCGACGCTGGAATCATAAGCCGCGCCGCCATGATAACGACGCAGCAGATTGGCTTCCGCGAGCTGATTGATGTCGCGGCGGATGGTTTGCGGGGTTACAACGAACAGCGTGGCCATTTCCTCGATGCTCACATAGCCGCGTTCGCGGACCAGCTCGAGGATTTGCTGCTGACGGGGAGGCAGATTCATGGGGCTTCCTTTGGGCTGCCGTGCAAAATTTGCCCATGATGCCGCAGGAATCTCCTCCCGACCAGTTAGTTACCTATCAGTATCTGAAGGTTGGCTTATTCAGCGTCTTCACGCGCCCAGTCACGGGTGCGGCTGACGGCTTTTTTCCAGCCTTTGTACAGCTTCTCTTTCTCGGTTTCGTCCAGGCTCGGTTCGAACTCGCGCTCGATCACCGCTTTGCCGCGCAACTCTTCCAGGCTGCCCCAGAAACCGCACGCCAGACCGGCCAGATATGCCGCGCCGAGTGCCGTGGTTTCGCGCATTTGCGGGCGCTCGACCTGCGTGCCGAGGATGTCGGCCTGGAACTGCATGAGGAAGTTGTTCGCCACCGCGCCGCCGTCCACACGCAGGGCTTTGAGGCGTTCGCCGGAGTCCTGTTGCATGGCGTCGAGCACGTCGCGGGTCTGGTAAGCGATCGATTCCAGCGCGGCGCGGATGATGTGATCCACGCGTACACCGCGAGTCAGACCGAACAGCGCGCCACGGGCATACGGGTCCCAGTACGGAGCACCCAGACCTGTGAACGCCGGCACCAGGTACACGCCGTTGCTGTCCTTCACTTTATTGGCGAAGTATTCGGTGTCGTGGGCGTCGTTGATGATCTTCAGTTCATCACGCAGCCACTGCACGGTGGAACCGCCGTTGAACACCGCACCTTCCAGTGCATAAGCGACTTCGCCACGCGGGCCGCAGGCGATGGTGGTGAGCATGCCGTGCTGGGATTTCACCGCTTTGTCGCCGGTGTTCATCAGCAGGAAGCAACCGGTGCCGTAGGTGTTTTTCGCCTGGCCCGGCTCTACGCACATCTGGCCGAACAGCGCCGCTTGCTGGTCGCCAGCAATACCGCCAATGGCGATGCCGCTCTTGGTACGACCGTAGATTTCCGAAGAAGCCTTCACTTCCGGAAGCATCTCGCGCGGGATGTCGAGGATCTCGAGCATCTTCGAATCCCACTCCAGCGAGTGGATGTTGAAGAGCATGGTGCGCGAGGCGTTGGTGTAGTCGGTGACGTGCACCTTGCCGCCGGTGAATTTCCAGATCAGCCAGCTATCGACGGTGCCGAACAGCAGTTCGCCGTTGCGCGCACGCTCGCGGCTGCCTTCGACGTTGTCGAGGATCCACTTCAGTTTGGTGCCGGAGAAGTACGGGTCTGTGACCAGACCGGTGTTGTCGCGGATGTACTCTTCGTGGCCATCGCGTTTGAGCTGCTGGCAGATCTCGGTGCTGCGGCGGCACTGCCAGACGATCGCGTTGTACACCGGGCGACCGGTGGTCTTGTCCCAGACCACGGTGGTTTCACGCTGGTTGGTAATGCCGATAGCGGCAACCTGGTCGTGATGCAGACCGGCCTGCGCGAGCGCCTCAACCATCACTGCGCTTTGGGTAGCGAAGATTTCCATCGGATCGTGTTCGACCCAACCGGCCTGCGGGTAATGCTGGGCGAATTCGCGCTGCGCGGTGCAGACCACGTTCGCGTCGCGGTCGAAAATGATCGCGCGGGAGCTGGTCGTACCCTGATCAAGGGCAATGATGTAGTTCTTATTCTGAATGTCGGTCATGTCGATTGCCTTGGACGAAATAAGGGAGAGTGGGCCGTGGCGCAGGCTCTGTAGGGCAGGAGCCTGCGTCGACTGTTTCAAGAAGTTCTTGGTTTGCCGTCAATGGCCGGTTCTGCATCCTTTGTAGCAGGTGTGGCGCCGGTCAGGTGACGGGCGATGAGCCCGCGATACCCGGCAGCGCCGAGGCAGGCACCGACAATCGGTGCAAAAATCGGAATCAGGAAGTACGGAATATCGCGGCCGCCAGTGAAGGAAATTTCACCCCAGCCGGTAAAGAAAGTCATCAGTTTCGGACCGAAGTCACGCGCCGGGTTCATCGCGAAACCGGTCAGCGGACCCATCGAGCTACCGATCACCGCGATCAGCAAGCCGATCAGCAGCGGTGCCAACGGGCCTTTTGGCAGGCCATTGTTGTCGTCGGTCAGGGACATGATCACGCCCATCAGGATCGCGGTGATGATCATCTCGACCAGGAACGCCTGCGCGGTCGACAGTACCGGGTTCGGGAAGGTCGAGAACACCGAGGCCAGCTCGAGGCTGGCGGTCGAGCCGCGAACCATTTGGTGAGTTTGTTCGTAATCGAAGAAAAGATTGCTATACAGCGTGTAAACCAACAGCGCGCCGCAGAAGGCACCAGCGATCTGCGCAAGAATATAGAACGGCAGTTTGCGCTTTTCGAAGTCGGCGAAGATGGCCAGAGCGATGCTGACGGCCGGGTTCAGGTGCGCGCCGGAAACACCGGCGGTGAGGTAGATCGCCATGCTCACGCCGACGCCCCAGATGATGCTGATTTCCCACAGGCCGAAGCTGGCGCCCGCGACCTTGAGCGCGGCGACACAACCGGTGCCGAAAAAGATCAGTAGGGCAGTACCCAGAAACTCGGCCATGCATTGGCTCGAGAGCGTTGGTTGCTGTAAAGCAGTTGTCATTGAAAACCTCGGTTTTTGTTGTTGTCTGGCGCGATGCCGTCAGGGCAAGGCGCGATTTTCCCCGGTCAGGAATCCCCATTCCGTTCCCGGTTTACTGCTGGGTGCTGCGGTGACGATAATTCTTACATTATTCAGATTCGAAAAAATATAGACAAGAAACAAACCTGTCAAAGGTCGAAAGTGAACCGTCGGTCATAATAAAACTATTCGCTGTGTGAATGATCCTTCGTGGTTCTCGCAGACTGGATCGCTTGAATCGGCTGTAAGCCACGGCAATCGCGGCTTGCACTAGAGCCTTTTGAGATGTGATCGCCTAGAATCCGACGCAGGATTTATCTGTCACTGCCGAGCCCGGAGTTGCCATGACCCCCGCGTTGGACTTGTTGAAAAAAGTTCGTGCCGAACATCGCGTGCACAGTTATGAACATGACCCCAAAGCCGCGTCCTACGGGCTGGAGGCCGCAGAAAAACTCGCGCTCGAGCCGGCTCAGGTGTTCAAGACGCTGTTGGTCGTCAGTGAAAAAGGCGAGTTGCTGGTGGCAGTGGTGCCGGTCGTCGGAAGCCTCGACCTCAAAGGTCTGGCGCATGCGGCAGGGGTAAAAAAAGTCGAGATGGCTGACCCGGCAGCGGCGCAGCGTTCCACCGGTTATCTGTTGGGTGGCATCAGCCCGTTGGGGCAGAAGAAACGTCTGCGTACCTTCATCGATAACTCGGCTCAGGGTTTTGCGACTATTTATGTCAGCGCCGGTCGGCGCGGGCTGGAAGTTGAATTGGCACCTGCCGTGCTCGCTGAGCACACCCAGGCCAAATTTGCCGACATTGGCCGCGCATAACCGTTATCGCTGTATGCAGAAAATTGCCCGGTTCTGTCACTGGCGCTGAGCCGGTGTGCACTGCATGCTCTGCCGACTGACTCAGGGAGAAGGTTATGCAGCTCGAGTTTCATCAGGTCGATGCGTTCAGTGATCGGCCGTTCAGTGGCAACCCGGCGATGATTTATCGGCTGGATGCGTGGCTCGCGGACGAGCTCATGCAGAAGATCGCCGGCGAGCACAATCTGGCGGAAACTGCCTTTCTGGTGCGCGAGGGGCAGGCCTGGCATATCCGCTGGTTTACCCCGACCACTGAAGTGCCGTTGTGCGGGCACGCGACGCTGGCCAGCGCACATGTGTTGTTCGAGATCTATCGGGAAGCCGCCGAGCGTATCGACTTCACCTCTAAATCCGGCCCGCTGAGTGTCACTCGGGAAGGAGATCGGTTGTGGCTGGATTTCCCGTCGATTGTGCCGTCAGAGATTGGGGTGACGCTGGATATCGAACGAGCATTGGGCGTTGAAGCCGTTGATGTGCTCGGCTCCAACGAATTGTTTGTGGTGTTGGAGTCAGAGCAGGCAGTGCTTGATTGCAAGCCGGACATGGTTGCACTCGCCAAGTTGCCTTGGCTCGGCGCTATCGTCACGGCACGGGGTAATCAACACGATTTCGTCTCGCGTTATTTCGCGCCGGCGATTGGCATCAATGAGGATCCGGTGACCGGCTCGACGCATTGCAGCCTGATTCCGTATTGGTCCAAGCGTCTGGGCAAATCGAGCCTGACGGCGTATCAGCGTTCGGCGCGGGGTGGGGAGTTGTTCTGTCGGCTAGAGGGCGAGCGAGTAAAAATCGGCGGCAATGCAACGCTGGTTGCCAGCGGTACATTGTTGTTGGGTTAGCCCAAAAACACCTGTGGGAGCGAGCCTGCTCGCGAATACGGTAGGTCAGTCAAATCATCTGTGACTGATACATTGCATTCGCGAGCAGGCTCGCTCCCACAGTTTTGATCCGGAGCGGATCAGAGGGTGGCGCTGTAGCGGCGCACGCCGTTTTCCACTGCCGGGATTTGTGCGGCGGTGCTGCCCGATGCCTGGAACAGCACCAGATGCTCAGCGGCAACACGAATCCCCACTTGCGCGCCCACCTGATGATCAGCATGACTTGGGAAAATCGATTCCAGCTGCGCCCCCGTCGGCAATTGCAGGCGATACAGCGTCGAAGCGCCAAGGAATGTCTTGCCGACAATCTGCGCTTTCAACGCGCTGTCCGGCGCATAGACAATGTCATCCGGACGCAGCAATACATCCACCGCACCGCCAATCGGCCAGGTATAAGCGCGATTTCCGCGCAACTCACCCAGTTCGGTCTGCACCGATTCCGGGCTGCCGAGCTGGCCACGAATGAAGTAACCCTGACCGATGAAGCTGGCCACGTACGGCGTCGCCGGTTCGTGATAGAGGTTGTACGGCGTGTCCCACTGCTCCAGTCGACCTTCCTTGAACACGCCAACGTGATCGCTGACGGCAAAGGCTTCTTCCTGATCGTGGGTTACCAGAATCGCACTGGTGCCCCGCGCCTTGAGAATGTCGCGCACTTCGTGGCTGAGCTTGCGGCGCAGTTCGCCATCGAGGTTGGAGAACGGCTCGTCGAGCAGCAGCAATTGCGGCTCCGGTGCCAAGGCGCGGGCGAGGGCGACGCGCTGCTGCTGGCCGCCGGACAACTCGTGCGGGAAGCGTTTGCCGAGATTCTTCAGGTTGACCAGTTCGAGCAGCTCTTCGGTGACGCGCTCTTTGTTTGGATGCTTGCGAATACCGAAGGCGATGTTGTCGGCGACGCTCAGGTGCGGGAACAGCGCGTAGTCCTGGAACACCATGCCGATCCGGCGTTTTTCCGGGGCGAGGGTGAAGCCGGCGCTGGAGATGGTTTCGCCACCGAGGGTGATTTCACCTTCGTGCACCGGTTCGAAACCGGCGATGGCGCGCAGGGTGGTGGTCTTGCCGCAGCCGGACGAGCCAAGCAGGCAGCCGATGTCACCGGCGTTGAGGTGCAGATTGAGGTTCTGCACCACACGTTGATCTTGATAGCCGCAAGCGAGGTTGCGCAGGTTCAGCAGTAATTCATGGCTCATGCGTGGTGATATGCCGGTTCGACGAGGAACTCGAGCAGGGCCTTCTGTGCGTGGAGACGGTTTTCTGCCTGATCCCAGGCGACGGAGCGCGGGTCATCGAGCAGGTCGAGGCTGATTTCTTCGCCACGGTGCGCAGGCAAGCAGTGCATGAACAGCACGTCCTCGGCAGCGAGGTCGAGCAGGGCACGGTTGACCTGGAACGGCGCGAACAGTTTGAGGCGCTTGGCAGTTTCCTCTTCCTGACCCATCGAAGTCCAGACATCGGTGCTCACCAGATGCGCGCCGCGCACGGCGTCGGCCGGATCGCGGACGATGGTCACGCGATCGCCGGCCTTGGCCACGAATTCAGGATTGGGCTCGTAGCCTGCCGGACAGGCGATGCGCAACTGGAAGTCGAACTGCATGGCCGCTTCTATATAGCTGTTGCACATGTTGTTGCCATCACCGATCCAGGCCACGGTTTTGCCCTGGATCGAGCCACGGTGCTCGAGGAATGTCTGCATGTCGGCCAGCAACTGGCAAGGGTGCAGGTCATCGGACAGGCCGTTGATCACTGGCACGCGCGAGTTGGCGGCGAATTCGGTCAGGGTGCTGTGGGCAAAGGTACGGATCATCACCGCATCGAGCATGCTCGACATGACGATGGCGCAGTCGCCGATCGGCTCGCCACGGCCCAGTTGGGTATCGCGCGGCGAGAGGAAGATCGCCTGGCCGCCGAGCTGGATCATGCCAGCCTCGAAGGAGATCCGGGTACGGGTCGAGGACTTCTCGAAGATCATGCCCAGCACGCGGTTTTTCAGAGGCTCGAACAGTACGCCGCGGTTACGCAGGTCCTTGAGCTCAACGCCTCGACGGATCACGCTGACCAGCTCTTCGGGCGTGCAATCCATCAGGGAGAGAAAGTGCCTTGCGCTCATCATTGACTACCTTTTTGCTACAAACCGCAGATGCTCAAAGCCTTGTTTAACGGAACAACGGGCGAGACCTGCGGCGTAAGCCGCACGGGGCGACGAAATAGGGGAAGGCGCGATATTGACACTAAATGTCGCGTTTTTCCAATAGGCTACGGTTTTTGCGGGAATCGAAGGGCACACTGGATATTGCAGTCGCGCATTTGAAGCCGGGTTCAGGACAGCAGCGAGTCCCTTTGTACACTGGCCTCGCGGGGCTTGGCAATGCGGCGTGGCGGGGATCGTGTCGCTTGGGTCGGTTTACCACCGTGGCGCCATGCCACCACTTGGTCGGATGATCAGGCTGAAACATTTGCTAAAGCAAAGTGCTGGGTTATAAATAAGTTTCGAGCGACGCAGGAAGCCTCCGCATGGAATCGAAAGAAAAACTGTTAATGGAATTGCTGGGCCACACGGCTCGCTCTCTGACCCATCTCACCGCGTCGGTTACCTCAATGTCCTTCGAACTGCTGCGCAGCGAAGACGAGGTGGTGAAGACCGCCGGTCGCCACATGATCGACCGCATGGCGACCATCAGCGCCGGTCTCGACGAACACTGGCGATTGATCGGCGAACTCACCGGCGTGCACGTTGCCCACGAGCAGATCGAAACCATCCAGGAAATTCAGCTGGCCGCGCCGCCGCAGCTTCCGTCCAACTGAGCGCGTTGGTCTATCGGCGCACCTGATAGGCGTCGATTCACAAGACGAACGTCGCTGGCGCCTGACCTGCGCCGGGGCCATAGTTTTGATCCCGCGGGCGTGATTGCCCGCCCAGAACAAGACAGAGACTGGCCATGACCAAGACTCTCCACCACCGTGCCTGCCACCTGTGTGAAGCCATTTGCGGCCTGACCATCGAAACCACCGAAACCGATGGCGACGTGGCGATCACCTCGATCAAGGGCGATGCCCTCGACACCTTCAGCCGTGGGCACATTTGCCCCAAAGCCGTGGCCCTGCAAGATATCCAGAACGATCCGGATCGCCTGCGCCAGCCAATGCGCCGTGTGGGCAGCGAGTGGTTGCCGATCGAGTGGGACGAGGCCTTTGCGCTGGTTGCCGAGAAGCTGGCGGCGATTCAGGAGCGTCATGGGCAGAACGCCGTGGCGGTCTATCAGGGCAACCCGAGCGTGCACAATTACGGGTTGATGACCCACAGCAACTATTTCCTTGGGTTGCTGAAGACGCGTAATCGCTTCTCGGCGACTTCGGTCGATCAGTTGCCGCACCACCTGAGCAGTTATCTGATGTACGGCCATGGTTTGCTGCTGCCGATTCCGGACATCGATCACACCGACTTCATGCTGATCCTCGGCGGCAACCCACTGGCGTCCAACGGCAGCATCATGACCGTGCCGGATGTCGAGAAGCGTCTGAAAGCCATTCAGGCACGGGGCGGCAAAGTGGTGGTGGTCGATCCACGGCGCAGCGAGACGGCGGCCATGGCTGACCAGCACCTGTTCGTGCGTCCCGGTGGCGATGCGGCGCTGTTGTTTGGCATGCTCAACACGCTGTTCCGCGAAGGCCTGACTCGCGACAGTCACTTGCCGGTCGATGGTCTGGATGAAGTGCGCGCGGCAGTTGCATCGTTTACTGCTGAAAGCATGAGTCCGTTATGCGCCGTACCTGCCGAGCAGATCCGCCAACTGGCGCGCGACTTCGCCGCAGCGCCGAGTGCGGTGTGCTATGGGCGCATGGGTGTTTCGACGCAAGCGTTCGGTACCCTGTGCCATTGGGTCGTGCAGTTGATCAATCTGGTCACCGGCAACCTTGATCGGGTTGGCGGTGCGTTGTGCACCGAACCGGCTGTGGATCTGGTGGCGTCGACCTCAGGCGGGCATTTCAACAAATGGCAGAGCCGTGTTTCCGGGCGTCCCGAGTACGGCGGTGAGTTGCCGGTTTCGGCGTTGGCTGAAGAGATGCTTACCGAAGGCGAGGGGCAGATTCGCGCGTTGATTACCGTCGCCGGTAATCCGGTGTTGTCGACACCGAACGGGCGGCAACTGGAGCAGGCGCTGGACGGTTTGGAATTCATGGTCAGCGTCGACCTGTACATCAACGAAACCACGCGCTATGCCGACCTGATCCTGCCGTCGACTTCGGCACTGGAGAACGATCACTACGACACCACCTTCAACCTGTTCGCGGTGCGTAATGTCACCCGTTTCAACCGTGCGATCCTTGCCAAGCCTGAAGGCGCGCTGCATGACTGGGAAATTTTCGTGGGCCTGGCTAAGGCTTTCGCCGAGAAGACCGGTAAAGAGCTGAAGCCGACCATGCCCCCGGCGAAGATGATCGACATGGGCCTGCGTATGGGTATGTACGGCGACGCGTCTGAGCAAAAGCTGTCACTGGCGACGCTGTTTGATCATCCGCACGGCATTGATCTGGGGGCGTTGAAAGCCAATCTGGCGCCGCGCCTTAAAACGCCAAATCAGCATGTGCAGGCCGCTCCGCCGGAGATTCTCGCTGACCTTGCACGTTTCGCCGCCTTGCAAGCACCGGCCGCCGATCAATTGTTGATGATTGGCCGTCGCCATGTGCGCAGCAACAATTCCTGGATGCACAACTATCACCGTCTGGTGAAGGGTAAACCACGTCACCAGTTGTTGATGCACCCGGACGACCTCGCCAGTCGTGGTCTCAACGACGGTCAGTTGGTGCGCGTCAGTTCGCGGGTCGGGCAGATTGAAGTCGAGGTGATCGGCAGTCTGGACATGATGAAAGGCGTGGTCAGCCTGCCACACGGTTGGGGCCATGCGCGGCCGGGTGTGCAAATGGCAATTGCCAGCGGCCAGCCGGGTTCTAGCGCAAACGATCTGACTGATGAATGCCAGCTCGACGAGTTGTCCGGTAACGCGGCGTTGAATGGCGTGCCAGTGACGGTGGCGGCGGCTTGATCTAGTCTGTCGGGGAGACCGAGCATGGCGCTCGGGATTCCGTTACAATGCGCCACCGTGCCGACCCATGAGTCGGAAAGTTCAGCCGAGGTGCTCCATGGATATCATCGAAACGATTAAAGAGCAGATTGCCAACAACACCATTCTGCTTTACATGAAAGGCTCGCCGAATGCCCCACAGTGTGGCTTCTCCGCGAAAGCTGCGCAGGCTGTAATGGCGTGTGGCGAAAAGTTTGCGTACGTGGACATCCTGCAGAACCCGGAAATCCGCGCCAACCTGCCGAAGTACGCCAACTGGCCGACTTTCCCGCAACTGTGGGTCGGCGGTGAGCTGGTCGGCGGTAGCGACATCATGACCGAGATGGCTGCAGACGGTTCGCTGCAAACCACCATCAAGTCGGCTGTTGAAGCAGCAGCGGCGAACAAGTCCGAAGCCTGATCCGGCTTTTGTGGGAGCGAGCCTGCTCGCGAATGCTTTCTGCCGCTGACGACGTTGTCGGCTGACATGACGCTATCGCCAGCAGGCTGGCTCCCACAGGGATTACGGTATTGACCGCAATCCGGGCAATAAAAAGCCCCGCGCCTCGAAAGAGGGCGGGGCTTTTTAGTGTCTCGAGTTTAGCGGGCGCTAACTTACTCTTCGCCCATCTGCGATTGCAGATAGTTTTCAAGACCGATTTTATCGATCAGGCCCAGTTGGGTTTCCAGCCAGTCGATATGTTCTTCTTCGGATTCGAGAATGTCTTCGAGCAGTTCACGGCTGCCGAAGTCGCCGACAGTTTCGCAATGCGCGATCGCGGTCTTCAGGTCAGCGTGGCCGGTCTTCTCGATACGCAGGTCGCACTCCAGCATTTCCTGGGTGTGCTCGCCGATGTGCAGCTTGCCCAGGTCCTGCACGTTTGGCAGGCCTTCGAGGAACAGGATGCGCTTGATCAGCTTGTCCGCGTGTTTCATCTCGTCGATGGATTCTTTGTATTCGTGCTTGCCGAGCTTGTTCAGACCCCAATCTTCATACATGCGCGCATGCAGGAAGTACTGATTGATCGCGACCAGCTCATTGGCAAGGATCTTGTTGAGATGCTGGATGACTGTAATGTCGCCTTTCATGATCGGAGTCCTGCCCTGTATTCGCTGTATATACGGCAGAGTTTGAGCTTCGTACTTATAAGTGTCAAACCTAAGTTATTGAATAATATATGAAAATTAATCGGAATAAGAATGTTTGTGTTCCGCGTCTAGACGCTAAGCAATTGATTTTCAGGCATAAAAAAACCGGACATAAGTCCGGTTCTTTGAAATGGGGGTAATTACGCGGCAGTAAATTCTACTGGATAGGGGATCGCGGCCTGAGCGGTTTGCAGCTTGGTCAGGGTTTCGCGGACCACTTCCTTGGCAAGGCAGGCACATTTGCCGCATTGGCTGGCGACGCCGGTGGCCTGGCGGACTTCTTTATAGCTGCAGCAACCTTCATAGATCGCTTCGCGGATCTGTCCGTCGGTGACGCCAGTGCAGAGACAAACATACATAAGTGAGAACCGTCGCTGGTTGTGACTCAATTGCGATGGATCTTAATGTTAACGAGAATGATTGTCAAAGTGCTTTCGGAACGCTTCAGCTGATTAACAGCCATGACTGACGAACGGTATTTGCTGGCGATTTGCCTGGCCCCGTAAATGCAGCGCTGTTCTGCGCCTGCTTTGAAAAACCGTTAAGGACAGGCCAAATTCGCAGTGTATGATGGTCGGCCCTTGCGAAGGGGGTTCGTGTCACAGGGCTGTCGCCTGAGGGTGGCAGGCTGGCGCGAACCCTGAACTTCAAGTTTTTACACCAGGAGATATCAATGAGCGTACTCGTAGGCAAACAAGCCCCTGACTTCACCGTCCCGGCCGTACTCGGCAATGGCGAGATCGTTGACAGCTTCACCCTGTCCTCGGCCATCAAAGGCAAATACGGCCTGGTGTTCTTCTACCCACTGGACTTCACCTTCGTCTGCCCGTCCGAGCTGATCGCTCTGGACAACCGCATGGCTGACTTCAAGGCACGCAACGTTGAAGTGATCGCTGTGTCGATCGATTCGCACTTCACTCACAACGCATGGCGCAACACTCCAGTGAACAATGGCGGCATCGGTCAGGTGAAATACACCATGGCTGCCGACATGAAGCACGACATCGCCAAGGCTTACGACGTTGAATCCGAAGGCGGCGTGGCTTTCCGTGGCGCGTTCCTGATCGACGACAAAGGCGTTGTCCGCTCGCAGATCATCAACGACCTGCCACTGGGCCGTAACATGGAAGAGCTGATCCGTCTGGTCGACGCTCTGCAATTCCACGAAGAGCACGGCGAAGTCTGCCCTGCCAACTGGAAAAAAGGCGACAAAGGCATGAACGCTTCGCCAGAAGGCGTTGCTGCATACCTGACCGAGAACGCTGCTGCCCTGTAAGGCGCAACGTCGAGGTACAAAAAAACCGGCCCACGTGGCCGGTTTTTTTATGCGCGGGATTTACCCGACGACCATCGATCAATCGTCGAAATCTTCCCAGCCGCCCATCTGTTTCCAGCGATTGACGATGCCGCAGAACAGCTCAGCGGTTTTCTCGGTGTCGTAACGCGCCGAGTGCGCCTCACGACCGTCGAAATCGATGTCGGCGGCCTGGCAGGCTTTCGCCAGTACGGTTTGACCGTAGGCGAGGCCGGCCAGCGTCGCGGTGTCGAAGCTGGAGAACGGGTGGAACGGGTTGCGCTTCATGTCCAGCCGCGCGACCGCAGCGTTCAGGAAGCCAAGATCGAAGCTGCTGTTGTGGCCGACCAGAATCGCGCGCTTGCAGCCATTGGCCTTCAGCGCCTTGCGGATGCCACGGAAAATGTCAGTCAGCGCGGTTTCTTCGCTGACCGCCATGCGCAGCGGGTGATCCAGTTTGATCCCGGTGAACTCCAGCGCCGCTGCTTCAATGTTGGCGCCTTCAAACGGCTCAACGCGGAAGAAGTAGGTGTGATCCGGGTAAACGAAACCCTTTTCATCCATGGCGATGGTGGTCGCAGCAATCTCCAGCAACGCATCGGTGGCCGAGTTGAAACCGCCGGTCTCTACGTCGACGACAACCGGCAGGTAGCCGCGAAAGCGTGCTGCCATCGGGTGACGGGAGCCGCCGCCACCACTTTGACCGTCCAGTTCGTCGTCGAAATGGTCTTCACTCACGCGTGTTCCTCCAGCAGGCGCCAGCGCAGTTTTTCACCGGCGCGCAGCGGGATAACGGTCAGCTCGCCAAATGGCAGGCTGGTCGGGGCAGTCCATTCTTCACGAACCAGGGTGATGCGATCGGTGTTCGCCGGCAGGCCGTAGAAACGCGGGCCGTTGAGGCTGGCGAAGGCTTCGAGCTTGTCCAGCGCGTTACGCTGTTCGAAGGCTTCTGCGTACATCTCGATGGCGGCGTACGCGGTGTAGCAGCCGGCACAGCCGCAAGCGGCTTCCTTGGCGTGCTGGGCGTGCGGCGCCGAGTCGGTGCCGAGGAAGAACTTCGCGCTGCCGCTGGTGGCGGCGTCGAGCAGGGCTTCCTGGTGCGTATTGCGCTTGAGGATCGGCAGGCAATAGAAGTGCGGCCGAATCCCGCCCACCAGCATGTGGTTGCGGTTGTACAGCAGGTGATGCGCGGTGATGGTCGCGCCTACGTTGGCCGAGGCCTCGTTTACGAACTGCACGGCGTCGCCGGTGGTGATGTGTTCGAACACCACTTTCAGCGTCGGGAAGCGCTCGACCACGCGGCGCATGTGCTCATCGATGAAAATCTTTTCGCGGTCGAACACGTCGACGTCGCCACGGGTTACTTCACCGTGGATCAGCAGCGGCATGCCGACTTCGGCCATGGCTTCCAGCGCCGGGAAGATCTTGTCGATGCTGGTCACCCCGGAATCGGAGTTGGTCGTGGCGCCGGCCGGGTACAGCTTGGCAGCGTGCACAAAACCACTGGCCTTGGCTTCGCGAATTTCTTCGGGCTGGGTGCGGTCGGTGAGGTACAGCACCATCAGCGGCTCGAAGCGACTGCCGGCCGGGCGGGCAGCGAGAATCCGCTGGCGATAGCCGTCGGCTTCAGCGGCGTTGCGCACCGGAGGTACCAGGTTGGGCATGATGATGGCGCGGCCAAACGTGCGCGCAACATCGGCAACGGTATTGGTCAACACGGCACCATCGCGAAGATGAATGTGCCAGTCGTCGGGACGCAGCAGGGTCAGGCGGTCGGACATGAGGGGATTCCAGGCGGGTCAAACTGAGGCGAATGCTACCGGAAAAGACTCTTGCAGGCACTCGCTATCAAGTTTTGCGGGAACCTTCCGATATCCCGTAGGTATGCCGTAAACATAGTGTGAATCGGTCTTTGTGTTTCAGAAGCCAATGGAGCCTCCCGTGCGCCAGCGTTATTTAGCCTTGCTCAGTGTGTTTGCCAGCCTTCCGGCGATGGCGCTCACGTACCAGACCCGTCTGGAGAACATTGAGTGGACGGTCGCCGGCGACAAGTTCGAATGTCGTCTGACCCAACCGATCACCGATTTCGGCTCGGGTGAGTTCGTGCGCAAGGCCGGCGAACAGGCGATCTTCCGTCTGAATGCCTACAACGCCATGCTTGGCGGTGGTTCGGCGACGTTGCTGGCGGCGGCGGCACCGTGGCAGCCGGGTCGTGGTGACATCAATCTGGGCAACGTCCGGCTCGGCAGTGGCAACGTGCTGTTCAGCAGTTCGCAATCCCAGGCCGGTGGCCTGATCAGCGGTCTGCTGGACGGGCGCAGCCCGGTTGTACGTCGCGCGTCTGGCGATGGGCGTGTCTCGGAAGTGCGTTTATTGCCGGTGAAATTCAGCAAGGCGTTTAACGACTATCAGACCTGTGTAGCGAAGTTGCTGCCGCAGAATTTCGACCAGATCAAGCAATCGCAGATCGGCTTCCCGGGCGAGGGCGTTGACCTGGACGCTGCCGCCAAGGCCAAGCTGCAAGTGATGCTCGAATTCATGAAGGCCGATCCGACGGTCAATCACATCGAACTCGATGGCCATTCCGACAACAGCGGTAATCGTCTGACCAACCGTGAACTGTCGCGCCGCCGAGCGCTGGCAGTGGTCGACTTCTTCAAGGCCAATGGCATCGCCGAATCGCAGATCACAGTACGTTTCCACGGTGAACAATACCCATTGGTTCCGAACACCAATGCGGCCAACCGGGCGAAGAACCGTCGGGTTGCAGTGAAGCTTGCACGTGTGGCACCGACCACGGCTCCAGCACCGCAAGCGAGCACACCAGCCAGCACCGCAGCGACTTCCTGACCCGCCGGTCATCGTCGCGCTCTCGACAGATTCTGTCGCTTTGTCGTCTTAAGCTGTCGCGCCTCTGTAAATTATCGCGTTTGGGCGGTAGACTCCTCGGCTTTCCGTAGAACCCCGTGGAGTGATGGCATGGCGGACGTAAACAAGGTCGTTCTGGCGTATTCCGGCGGCCTGGACACTTCGGTGATCCTCAAGTGGCTGCAGGATACTTATAACTGTGAAGTGGTGACCTTCACCGCCGATCTCGGTCAAGGCGAAGAGGTCGAGCCGGCCCGCGCCAAGGCTCAGGCCATGGGCGTCAAAGAAATCTACATCGACGACCTGCGCGAAGAGTTCGTGCGTGATTTCGTGTTCCCGATGTTCCGCGCCAACACCGTTTACGAAGGTGAGTACCTGCTGGGTACTTCCATCGCACGTCCGCTGATCGCCAAACGTCTGATCGAAATCGCCAACGAAACCGGCGCTGACGCCATTTCCCATGGCGCCACCGGCAAGGGCAACGACCAGGTGCGTTTCGAGTTGGGCGCCTACGCGCTCAAGCCGGGCGTGAAAGTTATCGCTCCATGGCGTGAGTGGGACCTGCTGTCCCGCGAGAAGCTGATGGACTACGCCGAGAAGCACGCGATCCCGATCGAGCGTCACGGCAAGAAGAAATCTCCGTACTCGATGGACGCCAACCTGCTGCACATCTCCTATGAAGGCGGCGTGCTGGAAGACACCTGGACCGAGCACGAAGAAGACATGTGGAAATGGACCGTCTCCCCGGAGAACGCTCCTGACAAAGCGCAATACCTGGAACTGACCTACCGCAACGGCGACATCGTTGCACTGGACGGCGTCGAAATGACTCCGGCCACCGTGCTGGCGACGCTGAACAAGATCGGTGGTGCTCACGGTATCGGCCGTCTCGACATCGTTGAAAACCGTTACGTCGGCATGAAGTCCCGTGGTTGCTACGAAACCCCGGGCGGCACCATCATGCTGCGCGCTCACCGCGCCATCGAATCGATCACCCTGGACCGCGAAGTCGCTCACCTCAAAGACGAGCTGATGCCGAAATACGCCAGCCTGATCTACACCGGTTACTGGTGGAGTCCTGAGCGTCTGATGCTGCAGCAGATGATCGACGCTTCGCAGGTCAACGTGAACGGCGTTGTGCGCCTGAAGTTGTACAAAGGCAACGTGATCGTCACTGGCCGCAAGTCCGACGACTCGCTGTTCGATTCCAACATCGCGACCTTCGAAGAAGACGGCGGTGCTTACAACCAGGCCGACGCGGCGGGCTTCATCAAGCTCAACGCGCTGCGCATGCGCATCGCGGCCAACAAGGGCCGCAAGCTGTTCTAAGCGTTGCAGACTGACGCGCAATGAAAAGGGCGGCCTTGTCATCGAGACAAGGTCGCCCTTTTTGCATAATTCTTTGTCTATCTCTGATCGAGCCGTGTTCCTGGTCTTCGCGCTCGTGGCTACGACTCATCTTTCATGCCCGTCCCAGCAGAGTCACCGCTTGTGAGCACAGGTTGTAAACAATACAAAGCGTTCTGCCTGAGCCTTTTTTAACCTGCTTGATGTGCTGCAGCGCATTTTTCGTCAGCAAAACGTCCGAGACGTGATTGGAAAGAAACACCACCACACGAACAGTTTTCCTGTCGAGGTTTCGGATGTTTTCCAGAATCGTGGCTAATTCTTTCGACGCGTCGACATCTCGCGCATCAATGAGGTGCAGGTTGTTGATCCACGCCGGCAACTGGATGTTGTGCTGAACAATCAGGCTCGACCTGGTGTTGGTGCCCGCAGGTGGGTCGGGCGCGGTGTGCACTGTGCACGAGTCTTTGCATTCCACCGTGGCTGACTCGTTGGGCACGATACAACTTGATAGTCCAAATGTACCTTGCGCGGATGACTCCTGAGTCGAAGTATTTCGTTTGTTCTCGCGATCATTGTTGTCGATTACTTTTAGAAAGTTCTTGTCTTTACCGAAGTCAGATGGCGAGTAGAGGGAGCGATAGTTAAAGTTTAAAGTAATAAAAAACAGAAATAGCAAATAGAATGGAAAGCTGATCAGAAACCACACGTAAATCTCCCTGTCCTTGTTGTCGAGAAATGGCAGGGAAATCGCGGCTGATGTTTCCGAGATGGCTGCAAATATGGCAATTACTGTCATTGGGTTAGTGATCTTGTTTTTTATTTTCAGCATGTTTGTCCTCTTTTGTCTGGTCTTTCTCATAGTTGATAAGTTTGTGTGGGGTGAAGTATTGGTAGTTGCGTTTCAGGTATTATATTTATAGCAAAAGCATTGCGTCAGGTATAAATATCTTGTTTCAAGTGTTTATATTCTGCTCGCTGTTGTCGAGAACGTGTGTTTGCTATTGCGTTATGTTTCCAGTTTTTAGTAAATATCGTCTGCCGCACGCAGCCTCAACAGTGTCAAGGCCGATTAACCCGTTGCAGGTCAGCGGCGAGTCACAAGCTCGGTGTCGTTAGTCGTAGTCTGTAACAAGTTGGAGGAGAACTATTGCCTTGGATGGAGGAGGGAATAACGTCAGATTTTTAGGGCGGAAGCGGTTTTTTGTAGGATTAATCCGCAATGCCTGTAGGGGACGTCTCTCGATGCAAGTGCATGATAACCCCGGCATGCCATAGAGCAAGTGACTGGGCTATTGTGCGTGTTCTAAAAATTCGAACAGCGAAACTGGACTTGCCCATGAATAAAGTGCTGATCGTGGATGATCACCCTGTCATTCGTCTTGCGGTACGTATGCTGATGGAACGTCATGGCTACGAAGTCATCGCAGAAACTGATAATGGTGTAGATGCGTTACAACTTGCGCGAGAACAAATGCCGGATATTGTCATTCTGGATATTGGCATACCGAAACTTGATGGTCTGGAAGTTATTGCGCGCCTGACCTCAACGGCCATGCCTGTTAAAGTGCTGGTATTGACTTCCCAGGCTCCCGGGCATTTTTCAATGCGCTGCATGCAGTCGGGTGCGGCCGGTTATGTCTGTAAACAGCAGGATCTGACTGAGTTGCTGAGTGCTATAAAGGCCGTCTTGTCTGGCTACAGTTATTTTCCCAACCAGGCTTTGCATACAGTGCGTACCAGTCTGGGCAATGCCAGTGAAGCCGATATGGTCGATCGTCTGTCCGGTCGGGAAATGATGGTGTTGCAGCAGTTGGCGCGGGGGAAGACCAACAAGGAAATCGCCGATGGCATGTTTCTGAGCAACAAAACCGTAAGTACTTACAAGACGCGTTTGTTGTTGAAGCTCAATGCGCGTTCTCTGGTTGATCTGATCGAGTTGGCGCAGCGCAATGGTCTGGTGTGAATCTATCGATAGCTGACAGGGTCATGGGCCGATCGAACTCAGTTAGCCGCAGAAAGTGAAAAGCCTCCGGTTCGGGAGGCTTTCAAATGTCAGTCATCAAAATCGTATTCCGCCAATTGCTTCTGCAGTCGGCGCTCCTCAAGCAGGTTATCGATTGTACGGCGCTTGCTGAGATTGGTCTTGGCGACTTCGACCACTGGTTCTGCATCATCGAGGTCAGCGGCAGTAAACTCGTCCTCTACGTCCAATTGCTTTTCATCGGTACTCATAAGGTGAACTCCCGGCTAAGACTGCCTTTGGCGCTCCTTATATCGATATTCCTGCGGCGGGTAAAAAAGATTTTTTCAATCGACTCATCAATTATTCCAATAGCCGGTCAATCGTCAGAAGTTTTGTCCTTGTACTCGCACAAATCCTCGATGCGGCAACTGCCGCAGCGTGGCTTGCGGGCCAGACACACGTAACGGCCGTGAAGAATCAGCCAGTGGTGGGAGTCGAGCAGGAAATCTTTGGGTACGAACTTCATCAGCTTCTTTTCCACTTCAACCACATTTTTGCCCGGTGCAATGCCGGTGCGATTGCTGACCCGGAAGATATGAGTGTCGACCGCCATGGTCAGTTGGCGGAAAGCCGTGTTGAGTACGACGTTGGCGGTCTTGCGGCCCACTCCCGGCAAGGCTTCGAGTTCCTCACGGGTTTGCGGGACATCGCTGCCATGGCGCTCGACCAGCAGGCGGCAGGTCTCAATGACGTTCTTGGCCTTGCTGTTGTAGAGGCCGATTGTCTTGATGTATTCGGATAGACCTTCGACACCCAAAGCGTGGATGGCAGCCGGCGTATTGGCGACCGGAAACAACTTCGCCGTGGCCTTGTTGACGCCGACGTCAGTCGACTGTGCTGACAGAATCACGGCGATCAGCAGTTCGAAAGGCGAGGAGTAGGCCAGTTCAGTCTTCGGCTCCGGATTGTCTTCGTGCAGGCGGCGGAAAATCTCCAGACGTTTTGCAGCATTCATGGGCGATGCGTTTCCTTGGATATCGAGTGCGGGCGAGTCAACGCCCGACGCGCCGCCAGCAGCAGCGCCAACAAAATAAAAGCACCGGGGATCAAGGTGATCAGGTGCAGCCCTTCGCTAAATACAACAAGACCTGGCCAGTATTCGGACAGCCCCCGACCGAGACTGCCGTAACCACTGAGTTCACGCAGACCGGCGAGCAGCAACATCAATCCGCCGAACATGCTGCAGCGTTTCAAGTGCTCAACCCGCGATTGGCGCCAGAAGCCATTGTGTTCCAGTACCACGCATTGCAAGGCGATCAGGCCGACATAGAGGCCGAATGTTTGCTGCCAGGGCAGAAACCAGCGTTGCGCCAACAGGTTTGCACAACTGCTGAAGGTCGCGGCGAGCAGCAGGCTGGCCAGCAATGCGCTGGTGCCAGTGAGGCGAGACCGTAAAACCGGCATGCACAGGCCATACA
Source organism: Pseudomonas viridiflava (assembly GCF_900580865.1). Lineage (GTDB taxonomy): Bacteria > Pseudomonadota > Gammaproteobacteria > Pseudomonadales > Pseudomonadaceae > Aquipseudomonas. Next base: position 293,590 of record NZ_UTBZ01000099.1, on the reverse strand, counting down.
GACCCACGACACTGGCGAACATCAATAATGCCACCAGTGCCCCGGCCAAGGAGTCACTGGTGCCAAGCAGCAATGTCAGCATCAAAGTGTTCGAGAGGGCTGCCGACCGGTTCATGTTCCGCTCCCCAGCAATGCCGCCCGATGTTCATCGAAGTAGCGCAAGGCATCATGAATCGCGCTGATCGCCGCGCGCGAGGTGATGGTTGCACCGGCTATTTGATCAAATTGTCCCTGATCCTTTTTCAGCGCCCAGCCTGCATCGGTTGGCCCATTGGCCGATTTGCCGGTAAACGTTTGCAGCCAGGCATTCGGCCAGTCACCCAGATGCCCGCCTAGGGCCGGGGTTTCGCTCTGTTTGAGGGTTTTCACAGCCAGTAATTTGCCGGTGGCATCGATGGCGATCAGCAGTTCGATGGCCCCCGCATAACCCTGGGTCTGACTGCGCAGCAATATCGCTACGGTCTGGCCGCCTCGGGTCGCGCGATAGCCGCCCGACAAGTTGCTGTGACTCAAGGTGCTGTCTGGCAAAGCCAGAGGCTGTTCCAGCGGTTGGTTGTCGTAGGTTTCGAGTGGCAGCAGATCAAGCAGTTTGCGGCTTTCGATCAAGCGCTGCTGCGCGACAATTTGCGGTGCGTTAATACGCTGTACGAAGTACGTCACGCCGATGCTGATGACCGCCAACAGCAGCACAACAAGCACGCTGGCCGTACGATTCATGGCCTCACCTCAACCTGACGGCCGGCGGCAAATCGCTCCAGCGCCGGCACACAAAGATTCATCAGCAGCACCGCAAACGCCACGCCATCCGGATATCCACCCCAAGTGCGAATCAAATAGGTCAGCAGCCCGACACCTACGCCGAACAGCAGGCGGGCAAGTGCGCTTTTAGCGCCGGAAACCGGTTCGGTAATGATGAAAAACGCGCCCAGCATGGTCGCACCGCTAAGCAGATGAAACAGCGGTGAACCCTGCGAGTCCGAGCCTGAGCCATTCCAGCACAGCAGACTGACGACAAACAGGCTGGCAAGCATGCCCAGCGGTGCGTGCCAGCCAAAGACCCGGCGTTGCAGCAAAAACAGCCCGCCAGCGAGAAACGCCAGATTCACCCATTCGACGCCGTGCCCGCCAAAGCGACCGAAGGCCGGATGGCTGGCGAACAACTCGTCCATGGTCAGACTTCTGTTGATGCGCAGACTGTCCAGCACAGTGGCCTGCGCCCAGGCATCCGCAGTCTGACCCACGCCGAATACCTGTTGAAGGCTCGCCGTCAGATCCAGGCCATGGGCCGGCCAATGGGTCATCGGTTGCGGGAACATCACCACGACCAAGGCAAACCCGAGCATCGCCGGATTGAACGGATTTCTACCAACGCCGCCGTACACGTGCTTGCCAAACAACAAACCCGAAGCAATGGCCGTTACCGTCAGCCACCACGGGCAATAAGGTGGCAGAGCGGCGGCCAGCAATGTCGCGCTGACCAGGGCACTGCCGTCGCTCAACGTTGGCTGCAATGGCTGTCGACGCAGTCGGAGGACAGCTGCCTCGACCATTAGCGCGGTGACGATAGCCGACAGCAGATTGATCAGCACGCCCCAACCGTAAAACCAGAACAGCGCCAGCAGCCCCGGCAACGTGGCCAGCAGCACCAGTTTCATCGCCTGTGGCAGGCGATCGTCCGGTGCCTCAAGGGGCGACATGATCTTGCACCTGGCGCTCGGCGTCTTGCAGGCGGGCGCGGGCCTTGTCGAGGGTTTCACTGGGCGTGTCGGCGCGACGTTCGAGTTTGTTGAAGTCGGCGCGGGCGTAGGCCAGTTCGGTTTTCAACTGGCGAAGCTGGCTGTCGATCGGGCGCTTTTCGACGCGCACCAGCTCAGGCAACGGCTTCTCGCTGGTGGCTTCGGCGGTGTGCAGGGCTTGCTCGGCATCGCTTAGTGCTTGCTTCAGCGCGGCGATCTGCTCGGGCGCCGCTTCGGCAGTTTGTGCTTTTTTCAATTCGGCGCGGCGCATGGCCAGCTGGATCTTCGCCCGTTTCAGATCGGCGTCTTTGGCTGGGGCAGGCACTGTGGGCGATGACACAGCGCTGCTTTCAACGGCTGCCAGAGCCTGTTCGGCTGCTTCGAATTGCTGCTGCAACACGATCAATTGTGCCTGCTGCTCGAACGTCGGCGGATGGCCGAAAGCCTTCAGCGATTTGTGCAATTGTGCACGGCTCATGGCCACATCGATCTTGGCTTTCTTCAGCGCCGCATCCGCGGTCGCCGCTTTCTGTGCGCGCACCCGCTCCAGCGCTGCCTGCACCGGATCGGTGGCGCTCACTTCAGGTTGCGCCGCCCGTTTCGCCCGCGCTTCACGCTCCGCCTGCTTCTGTTGCTCTTCGCGTTGCAAGCGCTCGTTTCGGCGCTCGAAACGTTCACGCGCGTGATCGCGTTTGGCCGCGCGTGCGCGCTGTTCTTCAAGATTGAAGGCCAGACCGCCCACCACCGGCAACGTGCTCGGGGGCAATGGATGCATTTCGATGCAATCGACCGGGCATGGCGCAACACACAGGTCGCAACCGGTGCACTCGTCAATGATCACTGTGTGCATCAGTTTCGCCGCGCCGACAATCGCGTCGATCGGGCACGCCTGGATGCACTTGGTGCAACCAATGCATTCGGCCTCACGGATGAACGCCACTTGCGGCGGCGCCGAACCGCGACTGATGTCCAGTTCCAGCACCGGCACTTTCAATAGTTCAGCCAGCGCGGCAATGGTTTCGGCACCGCCCGGCGGGCACTTGTTGATCGGCTCGCCCTCGGCGATGCCTTGTGCATATGGCTTGCATCCGGGATGGCCGCACTTGCCGCATTGGGTCTGCGGCAGAAGGGCATCGATGCGTTGAATCAGACTCATGTTTTGATCAGTCCACTGAATCCGAGAAAAATCACTGCGATCAATCCGGCGCTGATCAGATCGATCGGCAAGCCGCGAAAGGGCAGGGGAATATCGTTGTCGGCCGTACGTTCACGCAAATCCTGGAACAGGCTCAGTACTAACCAGAAACCCAGCCCGGCACCGAGACTCAGCGCTGTCGCCTGCAGCAGACCTTGATCGTTTTGCGCGTTGATAAGCGTCAGCCCGAGCACACCGGCATTGCCCAGCAACAATGGCCATAGACCGGCGAAGGGCAGATCAGGCAGCCAGCGCGTCAGCAGTTTCAGCAGCGGCGCGATCAGCAACACACTCAATGGCAGAAACACGAACAGGCGCAGGGCTTCAAGGTGAAGCGGCATCAGCAACCAGTGCCAGATCACGTAACCGACGACACCGACGAGCAACATCAGGCACAACGTCGCCAGCCCCAACGCATGTACCTGACGACGACTGCCCGCCAACAGCGGATCGACGCCCAGCGGCCAGTGCAACACGAAGTTGTTGAGCAGCGCAGCACTGATAAGCGTAAGCACGAGTTCGGTCATGGTTCTGCCAGCGAAACGGGCGGGTATCTCTTTAAGGTTAGGCATTATCCGGCAGTCACGTGGGGTGGGCCAGATATGAAAAATCCCACCGGTATGCAGGGCACGCCGGTGGGATCGATTTGTTGCAGTCGCTTACTTGATACGCTGACCAGGCTTGGCGCCGCTGTCCGGGCTCAGCAGGTAGATTTCTTCACCGCCAGGGCCCGCTGCCATCACCATGCCTTCGGAGATACCGAACTTCATTTTCCGTGGCTTGAGGTTGGCGATCATCATCGTCAGGCGACCGTCGAGTTTGGACGGATCCGGATAAGCGCTCTTGATCCCGGAGAACACGTTGCGCTGCTCGTCACCGATATCCAGTGTCAGGCGCAGCAGTTTGTCGGCACCCTCCACGTGTTCGGCTTTGACGATCAGCGCGACGCGCAGGTCGATCGCGGCGAATGCATCGAAGTCGATTTCCGGCGACAGCGGATCCTTGGCCAGTTCGCCATTGCCCGCAGGGGCGGTTGCACCGGTGTCGGTCTGGCTGGCGGTCAGGTCTTCTTTCGAGGCGTCGGACATGGCTTGTACTTTCACCGGGTCGATGCGGGTCATCAACGGCTTGAATTCGTTCAACTGGTGGTTGGCCAGCAGGGTGGTGTGGTCGTTCCAGGTCAGCGGGGCGACGTTGAGGAACGCTTCGGCATCGGCGGCCAGCAACGGCAGCACCGGCTTGAGGAAGATCACCAGTTGGCGGAACAGGTTGATGGCGGTGGCGCAGATTGCCTGGACTTCGTCCTGCTTGCCTTCCTGCTTGTTCAACGACCACGGCGCCTTGTCGGCGATCCACGCGTTGGCGCGGTCGGCCAGGGCCATGGTTTCACGCATGGCGCGGGCGAAGTCGCGAGCTTCATAGGCATCGGCAATGCTTGGCGCTGCGGCGAGGAAAGCCTCGGTCAGCTCCGGCGCAGCATTGGTATCGACCAGCAGGCCGCCGTTACCTTTCTGGATGAAACCGGCGCAACGGCTGGCGATGTTGACCACTTTGCCGACCAGGTCGGAGTTGACCTTCTGCACGAAGTCTTCGAGGTTCAGGTCGAGGTCATCGACGCCACGGCCCAGTTTGGCTGCGTAGTAGTAGCGCAGGTATTCCGGCGACAGGTGATCCAGATAGGTGCGCGCCTTGATGAAGGTGCCGCGCGACTTGGACATCTTCTGGCCGTTGACGGTCAGGTAGCCGTGCACATTGATGCCGGTCGGCTTGCGGTAGCCCGCGCCTTCGAGCATCGCTGGCCAGAACAGCGCGTGGAAATTGACGATGTCCTTGCCGATGAAGTGGTACAGCTCGGCGGTGGAATCCTTGGCCCAGAACGCGTCGAAATCCAGTTCCGGCGTGCGGTCGCAAAGGTTCTTGAAGCTGGCCATGTAGCCGATCGGCGCGTCCAGCCAAACGTAAAAGTACTTGCCCGGCTCGCCCGGAATCTCGAAACCGAAGTACGGCGCATCGCGGGAGATGTCCCACTGCTGCAGGCCGGCATCGAGCCATTCGGCGATCTTGTTGGCGACGGCGTCTTGCAGGGTGCCGCTGCGGGTCCAGGTCTGCAGCATCTGCTGGAAGTCTGGCAGCTTGAAGAAGAAGTGCTGGGAATCCTTGAGCACCGGGGTGGCGCCAGAGATGGCCGACTTCGGATCCTTCAGGTCGGTCGGTGCGTAGGTTGCACCGCACTTTTCGCAATTGTCGCCGTACTGGTCTTCGGTGCCGCATTTCGGGCAGGTGCCCTTGATGAAGCGGTCGGCCAGGAACATTTTCTTTTCCGGGTCGAAATACTGGGTGATCGAGCGCTGGGCGATGTGCCCGGCGTCACGCAGCTTGATGTAGATCTGGCTCGACAGCTCACGGTTTTCTTCGGCGTGAGTGGAGTGGAAATTGTCGAAATCAACCAGGAACTCGGCAAAGTCGGCGCTGTGTTCAGCCTGCACGTTGGCGATCAGTTGTTCCGGGGTGATGCCTTCCTTTTCCGCGCGCAGCATGATCGCCGAACCGTGGGCGTCGTCGGCGCAGACATAAATGCATTGATTGCCGCGATGCTTCTGGAAGCGCACCCACATATCGGTCTGGATATATTCCAGCATATGGCCAAGGTGAATCGAACCGTTGGCGTAGGGCAGGGCGCTGGTGACGAGGATCTTGCGTGGTTCGGACATGTGGGGCTTCGCTACTTGATGAAACGGAGGTCGGCCACTATAAAGCGCTGGCGCATATTTTTCACCCTGTGCACCTGTTTCATTGGATGAACAGACAGAAAGGATCGCTGCCTTCAACACCCCCTGCAGGAATCGGTAGACATCTGCAGGAGCTGCCGAAGGCGGCGATCTTTTTCAGGTACGATACCCGCCATCTTTTCCCAGTCTTGTTATCGGAGTTGCCCATGAGCGCCGTCACTCGCGCAGCGGTGGAAGCCGTCCTCAGCCAATACACCGACCCCTACCTGAACCAGGACCCGGTCAGCGCCGGATGCGTGAAGAACATCGAGATCGTCGGTGACCGCGTCAACGTGCAGCTGGAAATCGGTTACGCCGCCGGTCTGTTCAAGAGCGGCTGGGCGCAACTGCTGCAACTGGCCATCGAAAACCTCGATGGCGTGGTGATCGCCAAGGTTGAAGTGACCAGCGTGATCGCAGCGCACAAGGCGCAGGCGCAGATTCCGGGGCTGGCCAACGTCAAGAATGTCGTTGCCGTGGCTTCGGGCAAGGGCGGTGTGGGTAAATCGACCACCGCCGCCAACCTCGCGCTGGCGCTGGCCCGTGAAGGCGCCAAGGTCGGGATTCTCGACGCCGATATCTATGGCCCGAGCCAAGGCATCATGTTCGGCATTCCCGAGCGTACTCGCCCCGAGGTCAAGGATCAGAAGTGGTTCGTGCCGCTCAAAGCCCATGGCGTTGAAGTCATGTCGATGGCGTTCCTGACCGACGACAACACGCCGATGGTCTGGCGCGGGCCGATGGTCTCCGGCGCACTGCTGCAACTGGTCACGCAAACCGCGTGGGGCGACCTCGATTATCTGGTCATCGACATGCCGCCAGGCACCGGCGACATTCAACTGACGTTGGCGCAAAAAGTCCCGGTGGCCGGCGCGGTGATTGTCACCACTCCGCAGGATCTGGCGTTGCTGGATGCGCGCAAAGGCGTGGAAATGTTCCGCAAGGTCAACATTCCGGTGTTGGGCGTGGTGGAAAACATGGCCGTGCACATCTGCTCGAACTGCGGGCATGCCGAGCATCTGTTCGGTGAGGGCGGTGGTGAGAAACTCGCGACCCAATACGGCGTAGAGCTGCTGGCGTCGCTGCCCCTGTCAATGCTGATCCGCGAGCAGGCCGATGGCGGCAAGCCAACGGTGATCGCCGAGCCGGACAGCCAGATTGCCATGGTCTATCAGGAACTGGCCCGCCACGTCGGCGCGCGGATTGTATTGCAGGAAGCGGCGACGCCGGCGATGCCGAATATCACCATCAGCGACGATTAAATCTATCTGTAAACGCCGGGCAAAACTGTGGGAGCGAGCCTGCTCGCGAAAGCGGAGTGTCATTCAACTCATTAGTTGGCTGATCCACCGCATTCGCGAGCAGGCTCGCTCCCACATTTGGTTTTGCGGTGTGGCTTAGATGCGCAACCCGCCATCCATCTCCAGAATACGCCCGGTGTAGTAGTCGTTTTCGAAGATATACGCCGCCGAATGCGCAATCTCTTCCGGCTTGCCCATGCGCTTGAGCGGAATCCCCGAGGTCATCTTCTCCAGCGCTTCCGGTTTCATGCCCAGGGTCATCTCGGTTTCGATGAAGCCTGGCGCAATCCCCGCCACGCGAATGCCATATCGCGCCAGTTCTTTCGCCCAAGTCACCGTCGCCGCCGCTACACCGGCCTTGGCCGCGGAATAGTTGGTCTGGCCAACGTTACCGGCACGCGAGATCGACGAGATGTTGATGATCGCGCCGCTGTTCTTCAGCTCGACCATTTTCGCCGCCACTTCACGGGTGCAGAGGAACACGCCGGTCAGGTTGACGTCGATCACCGCCTGCCACTGGGCCAGGCTCATCTTGGTCATTTCCCCGTCCTTGACCTTCAACAGCAGGCCATCGCGCAGGATACCGGCGTTGTTGATCAGACCGTGGATCGCGCCAAAATCGGCGGCGACCTGAGCGACCATGTGCTCGACCTGCTCTTCATTGGCCACGTTGCACAGATAGCTGCGCGCCTCGACACCTTTGGCTTTGCAAGCCGCGACCGCGTCGTCGAGTTTTTCCTGATTGAGATCGACCAGGGCAAGCTTCGCGCCTTTGCCGGCGAAATACTCGGCCATCGAGCGGCCCAAACCCTGGCAACCGCCGGTGATAATGATTACTTTGTCGTTGAGTTGCATTCGCATGCCCCGATAGCAGGTCTGAGTAGTTTTTGTTTTCAGCGACTCCCGATCTGCACCGGCCGTGGCTGGGTTGCACATGAGAATTGCCCGCTGGCGTGACTGGGACTTGATCCCGGGCGCCCGTCCGTTTTTTCGACGGATACTATTTAAGGAGTCATAAATTGAGCGTTGAAGTGGCGAAGAATGCCCGAGAATTGCTTCTCAAGGAATACCGTGGAGTGCTGTCGACCCACTCCAAATCGATGCCCGGTTTTCCCTTTGGCTCCGTGGTGCCTTACTGCCTCGACGAGCAGGGCCGCCCGCTGATCCTGATCAGCCGCATCGCCCAGCACACCCACAACCTGCAGAAAGACCCGAAATGCTCGCTGCTTGTAGGCGAGCGCGAGGCCGATGATGTGCAAGCCGTTGGTCGCCTGACCTATCTGGCCGAGGCGCAAAAGCTCGAAGACGCTGCTGCGATCGAAGCCGCCGCCGAGCGTTACTACCGCTATTTCCCCGATTCGCAGAACTACCACAAGGCCCACGATTTCGATTTCTGGGTGCTGACGCCGGTGCGTCACCGCTACATCGGCGGTTTCGGAGCGATTCACTGGGTCGATCAACTGACCTTGGCCAACCCGTTCGCCGGCAAGGCCGAGATCAGCATGGTCGAGCACATGAACAGCGACCACGCCAAAGCCATCGCGCATTACGTTGATCTTGCCGGTCTGCCGAACAGCGTGCCGGCGCAACTGGCCGGCATCGACACCGAAGGCATGCACCTGCGCATCGGTCAGGCGCTGTACTGGTTGCCATTTCAAGCCCCTTGTCATACGCCGACACAAGTGCGCGAAGCCTTGGTTTCATTGGCTCACGCCGAGGTCTGGCCAAAAAATGCAGTGGCCGACGCTTGAATTCACGAAAGGGCGACGTCATCTAAGGCTTACTGCAAGGCATTTCTTGCGTTGAGGAAACTTTGATGCGCCCTTTTCTGTTGCTCTTTCTGCTGTTTCCAGTGCTGGAGCTGTTCGTATTCGTCAAAGTGGCAGGGTCTATCGGGTTCTTCCCGGCCTTGCTGCTGATCATTCTCGGCTCGATGTTCGGTGTGTTTGTGCTGCGCATCGCCGGTTTGGCCACTGCATTGCGTGCCCGTGAAAGCCTGAACCGCGGCGAACTGCCCGCGCAAACCATGCTGGAAGGTTTGATGCTGGCCCTGGCCGGTGGTCTGTTGATCATCCCAGGCTTTATCAGCGACGTGGTCGGTCTGGTGATGTTGCTGCCGATCTCCCGTCGTCTGCTGGCCAACAAAATGCGTCAGCGCGCCGAAGAACAGGCCATGCGCCAGCGTGCGTTCGCCGATGACCTGCAACCCCGCGGCGGTCCTGCACCGCGTCAGCCGCTGGGCCGTGAAGGTGATGTGATCGAAGGCGAATTCGAACACCGCGACACCAAGTAACTGCGCTCGCTGCACGGCACCTTCGGGTGCCGTGCTCGTTTATGGGCCGCATTTATGCAGAACATCGGTGAAAAATTTTTCGCCTCGCCCTTGTAATAAGCTTATGCGCCCTTATGTATCGGTCACCGAAAGGTTTCTGGCATTTGAGCCAGTCAGACTTCCGCGGCTCGCTTGACGAACCGCAACCGGCGCAGGCCGGATTTGTTAAACCCGCCGGGACTACACCGGCCGATGAAAACCACAATTAGGAGAGATCGACAATGAAGCTTCGTCCTCTGCATGACCGCGTCGTAATCCGTCGCAGCGAAGAAGAAAAGAAAACCGCTGGCGGTATCGTCCTGCCAGGTTCGGCTGCTGAAAAAGCCAACCACGGTGTGATTCTCGCTGTAGGCCCGGGCAAAGCTCTGGAAAACGGCGAAGTGCGCGCACTGTCCGTTAAAGAAGGCGACAAGGTTGTGTTCGGTCCTTACTCCGGCAGCAACACTGTGAAAGTCGACGGCGAAGACCTGCTGGTAATGAGCGAGAACGAAATCCTCGCTGTTATCGAAGGCTGATACCCCCGTTCATTTTCCCGCTACTACAAAGTATTTAAGGAATATCGATCATGGCTGCTAAAGAAGTTCTGTTTGGCGATTCCGCCCGTAAAAAAATGCTCAAGGGCGTCAACGTCCTGGCTGACGCAGTAAAAGCGACCCTGGGCCCGAAAGGCCGTAACGTGATCATCGAGAAGAGCTTCGGCGCTCCGACCATCACCAAGGACGGCGTTTCCGTCGCCAAAGAAATCGAACTCGAAGACCGTTTCGAAAACATGGGCGCGCAGCTGGTCAAAGACGTTGCCTCCCGTGCCAACGATGACGCTGGTGACGGTACTACCACCGCTACCGTTCTGGCTCAGTCGATCGTCAACGAAGGCCTGAAAGCCGTCGCTGCCGGCATGAACCCGATGGACCTCAAGCGCGGTATCGACAAAGCGACCATCGCTATCGTCAAAGAGCTGAAGAACCTGTCCAAGCCATGCGCTGACACCAAGGCCATCGCTCAGGTCGGCACCATCTCGGCCAACTCCGACAACTCCATCGGCGACATCATTGCCGAAGCCATGGAAAAAGTCGGTAAAGAAGGCGTGATCACCGTTGAAGAAGGCACTGGCCTGGAAAACGAACTGTCGGTTGTAGAAGGCATGCAGTTCGACCGTGGCTACCTGTCCCCGTACTTCGTCAACAAGCCAGAGACCATGGTTGCCGAGCTGGACAGCCCGCTGATCCTGCTGGTCGACAAAAAGATCTCGAACATCCGTGAAATGCTGCCAGTGCTGGAAGCCGTCGCCAAAGCCGGCCGTCCACTGCTGATCGTGTCCGAAGACGTTGAAGGCGAAGCCCTGGCGACTCTGGTTGTGAACAACATGCGTGGCATCGTCAAAGTCGCAGCCGTCAAGGCGCCAGGCTTCGGCGACCGTCGCAAGGCCATGCTGCAGGACATCGCCGTTCTGACCGGCGGTACCGTCATCTCCGAAGAGATCGGCCTGAGCCTGGAAGCCGCTACCCTGGAAAACCTGGGCAGCGCCAAGCGTGTGACCATCTCCAAGGAAAACACCATCATCGTTGACGGTGCCGGTGCAGAATCCGACATCCAGGCGCGCATCACTCAGATCCGTGCTCAGGTTGCCGAAACTTCCTCGGACTACGACCGTGAAAAACTGCAAGAGCGTCTGGCCAAGCTGTCCGGCGGCGTTGCAGTGATCAAGGTTGGCGCTGGTTCCGAAGTTGAAATGAAAGAGAAGAAAGCCCGCGTTGAAGACGCCCTGCACGCAACCCGCGCAGCCGTTGAAGAAGGCGTGGTACCTGGCGGTGGCGTTGCGCTGATCCGCGCTCTGCAAACCCTGGTTGACCTGAAAGGCGACAACGCTGATCAGGACGTGGGTATCGCTGTTCTGCGCCGCGCTGTTGAAGCTCCGCTGCGTCAGATCGCTGCCAACAGCGGCGACGAGCCAAGCGTTGTGGTCAACGAAGTCAAGAACGGCAAGGGTAACTTCGGTTACAACGCTGCCACTGGCGAGTACGGCGACATGATCGAAATGGGCATCCTGGACCCAACCAAGGTGACTCGTTCCGCTCTGCAAGCGGCATCGTCGATCGGCGGTCTGATCCTGACCACCGAAGCAGCTGTAGCTGACGCGCCGAAGAAAGACGGCGCTGCTGGCGGCGGTATGCCAGACATGGGCGGCATGGGTGGCATGGGCGGCATGATGTAAGCCAGCCTTACCCCTGTAACGCAAAACCCCGCTGGCGAAAGTCAGCGGGGTTTTTTATTGCCCGTATTTCAGCGGTACACCAATCCCCTGTGGGAGCGACCCTGCTCGCGAAGGCGTCGGATCAGCCCACATTAATGTTGAATGACACACCGCATTCGCGAGCAGGCTCGCTCCCACAATTGGATCTATATTTCAGGCGCTGACCGGTTGTGCTTTTACCACAGCCCCGGTTTTCACCGCCGGGCGATAAAGCACCCAGTAATACGACCCCAGACAAATCAGCCAGCAGAAAATCGCCGTCCACACGTTGTGCGAGAAGAAGTGTGCACCCTGCATCATCCGGCTGATCGAGAACACTGATCCCAATGCAAAGGCAAAGATAAACGCCTGACGCGCCAGACGCGGCCGCCGATCACGCAGAACAAAGAACAGCGCGAACAGAGTAAACCCGGTCGCCGCATGACCACCCGGCCAGCAACGCCCGGGCTTGTCGGTCTGCGGGCGATGCTCCATCAACTTGCTGTAGGTTTCATGGCCACCGAATTGCTCCAGGCTCCACGGGCATTGCACCGCAGTCACCGCTTTCACCGGGGTGACAAACGAGGTCGCCAGGCCCAGCGACAGCACCAGACAGCCCAGCTCACGCTTGAATGGTTTTAGTCTGGCGAGGACAAACGAGCCGATGAAACCCAGGATGGCAAACACCGAGAACGCGATCACTACCTGCTTGGCGCGATCGTGAAGGATGTCTTCAAGAAAAAAACTGTGCCGCCCGATAAAGTCGCCGGCAACCGGGTCGTAGAGCAGGCGGGCCAGATCCATGTCCAGATCGGTCAATTCGAGCAGTACCAGAATGATCGCCGCGACGGCGGGTATTCCCAGACACAACCAGAAATTCAGTGGCCTGGAAACGGGACGGGCAGAAGTCGACACCATGGGCAATTCCTTGGTCGGTAAGTATGTTCTGAGGAGCGCAACCGCGCGGAGTCTGCGCGCGCGCGCGTCGCCGATTTGTTAACCGAAAGTGAAAAAAACGTTGGCGTGCGCAATGAGCATTTTTATCGCTAAACAACCCGACACACGCCTAGCCCTGAGCCACACTTGGCCGTAAGCTGCGCGGGCCAAGTAGGCCGTTACCCCGTACGGAGGAGGTGCCCATGCGAATTCTGTTGGTCGAAGACAACCGCGACATCCTGGCCAATCTGGCCGATTATCTGGGCCTCAAAGGCTATACCGTCGATTGCGCCCAGGACGGTCTGTCGGGTCTGCATCTGGCCGCCACCGAGCATTACGACCTGATCGTGCTCGACATCATGCTGCCCGGGATCGACGGCTATACCCTGTGCAAACGCCTGCGCGAAGACGCTCGCCGCGACACGCCGGTGATCATGCTCACCGCTCGTGATCAGCTCGATGATCGCCTGCAGGGTTTCAAGTCCGGGGCTGATGATTATCTGATCAAGCCATTTGCCTTGTCCGAGCTGGCTGCGCGGGTCGAAGCGGTGATGCGCCGTGCGCAGGGTGGTGGCCGTCGGGCGCTGCAGGTCGCCGATCTGAGCTACGACCTCGACACCCTCGAAGTGACCCGCGACGGCAAATTGCTCAAGCTCAATCCGGTCGGCCTGAAATTGCTGGCGGTGTTGATGCAGAAGAGCCCGCACGTGTTGCGTCGGGAAATTCTCGAAGAAGCGCTGTGGGGTGATGATTGCCCGGACAGCGACAGCCTGCGCAGTCACGTTCACCAATTGCGTCAGGTGATCGACAAACCGTTCACCAAACCATTGCTGCACACCGTGCACGGCGTGGGTTACCGGCTGGCCGATGTGTAATGGAGTTTAAGCAAAGCCTTTCCCAGCGGATCATCATTGCCTTTGCCTTGATGAGTGCCCTGGTCGCCGGTGCCTTTGCCATGGGCATCGTCGCGACCGTGCACCTGGTCGAAGAAAAACTGATTTCGGCAGGGCTGGGCGGTGATTTGCAGCGTTTGCTGCTGATGGACAACGTTTCGGACTGGAGCCACCGTCCGGAGCCGGATCAATTGTTCTATTTCAGCGGAGGGCCGGGCGATTTCGAGTTGCCCAAGGATCTGCGCCACCTCGATTCAGGTTTCCATGAAGTGTTTCGCGAGCAGCTGTCGTATCACGCGATGGTCGAAATCGTTGACGGTCGACGTTACGTATTGCTGCAGGATCAAAGCGATTTCGAAGAGCGCGAGCGCGTGCTGTTTGCCGTGGTGCTGGTGGGGTTCGTGCTTAGCCTGGCACTGGCGGTGTTCCTCGGCTGGGTGCTCGCGCGCAAGGTGATGGCGCCGGTGGTGCGCCTGGCTCGGCAGGTGCGCCATCGCGATCAGTTACTCGGCTTGGCGCCGCCGCTGGCACCGGATTATGCGGCTGACGAAGTCGGCGAGCTAGCGGTGGCGTTCGATGCCACGCTCGGACGTCTGCGTCAGGCACTGACCCGTGAAAGATTGTTCACCAGCGATGTCAGTCACGAATTGCGCACGCCGCTGATGGTGCTGGCCAGTTCCTGCGAACTGCTGTTGGAAAACCCCGGGATCGACCAGCGCGGTCGTTCACAGGTCGAGCGTATTGCCCGCGCCAGTGAGGAAATGCGCGAGTTGGTGCAAACCTTCCTGATGCTGGCGCGCGCCCAGCATGAAGATGCCGGCATGGCACTTCAGCAAAACCTCTCGCAAGTCGCCGAAAGCCTGCTGTGTCTGTGGCGCGGGCCGATCGAGAGCAAGGGCCTGAAGCTGATCTTCGAACCGGGCAGTCCATCAGACATTCGCTACAACGCGACCCTGTTGAATGCCGTGATGGGCAACCTGTTGCGCAACGCGCTGCATTACACCGAAAGCGGTTTCATTCGCCTGACACTCACTGCCAACGGCTTCGCGGTCGAAGACTCCGGCGTCGGCATCCCGGAAGAAAAGCGCGAAGCCATGTTCGAGCCTTTCGTGCGTGGCAGCGAAAAGCGCGGCGAAGGTCTGGGGCTGGGGTTGTCGCTGGTGCAGCGGATCTGCGAGAACCAGGGCTGGACCGTCAGTTTGAGCACGATGGAACCGAATGGCTGCCGCTTCGAAGTGGATCTTGGCAAAATCTGACGCAGGGGGTGGCGCAAGGCTACTCCCTCTAACCTGTCTGAATCCTGTATAACGCTGTAATAATTTGTCTGTTTACCTGACATTTTTTTCACAAATGGATGACCTGACGCTGACACGCCGCTCCCTAAGGTGGTGCCATCAGCAATTCAGGAGTCCTGGTGATGACCGGCCCGATCAAACTCGATTTTTCCGAGAAGTACGACGATCAGCACGCGCAGAAATATCTGCGCAAGCACAAGGAGAGCCTTGGACGTCGGCTCTCTCACTGGCGTGATGAACAACTGGCTCGCAAGGCGCTGGCGCTGGTCGGCGAGCCGGGGCTGGTGCTGGATCTGCCTTGCGGTGCAGGGCGTTTCTGGCCATTGCTGGGCGAAAAAGCCAACCGGGTGATCATTGGCGCGGACAATTCCGAGTCGATGATCAAGACGGCCATGCAAGCGCAACCGGCCGATGTGGTGAAACGGGTACAACCCTTGCACACATCTGCGTTCGACATTGCCTTGCCGGATAACGCCGTCGACAGCATCTTCTGCATGCGTCTGCTTCATCACATCGGTGAAGCCGAGCACCGCCGGGCGATTCTGCGCGAGTTCGAGCGTGTCACCCGTGACAGTGTGATTGTTTCGCTGTGGGTTGACGGCAATTTCAAGGCCTGGAAACGCCAGCGTGCCGAGCGCAACCGTGACAAACGCGAGTATCAGAATCGCTTTGTGTTACCGGCCGCTACGGTGGAAAAGGAGTTCGAGGAGGCAGGTTTTCGAATTCAGGAACAACTGGACTTTATTCCGCTCTACGCCATGTGGCGAGTTTACGTATTACGCAAGAGGTAACAGGATGGCAGTGCAATTTGCAGCGGGAACGGAAGTCGCTCCGCAAGACCGCTTCGACTACTACTGGGATCAGCGCGGCGAATGGGTAGAAGAACCCAACGTGCGCCGGGGTGGCGAAAGCGGTGTGCAACGTATCGTTGGGCGCGACGGACAACTGCTGTACGCCAAGCGTCAGACTGGCCATATCTATCGCAGCTGGTTGCATCCTTTCGGCCGTCCGACAGTATTGCGTGAACTCGACGCGCTGACTGGCGTGAGCAAGCTCGGTGTGCGTGTACCAGAGATCGTTTTCTGTGGTGCCCAGCCTGATCCGCAGCACAAGTGGCGTGCATTGCTGGTGACCAAATCCCTGGACGGTTTCCAGGAGCTGGAGCATTGGCTGGCGGCTGCCGGCGGTCGCGACCAGTGCGGCGACGGGGTTTATGAGCGGGTGCTCAAGGATCTTGCCGAGAATCTGGCGCGCATGCACAAGGGCCGTTGGCAGCACAGCTGCATCTACATCAAGCACGTGTTTGTGCGGGTGACCGGTGAAGGCGAGTCGGCCAAGGTCGAGGTTGCCTTGATCGATCTGGAGAAATGCCGCCAGCGTCTGACCGCCTATCGCGCTGCTTCCCATGACATGAAGCAATTGCGCCGCCATTCGTCGTTCCGCGACGCGGACTGGAAGAAACTCGTCTACTTTTATGAGACGGCGTTTGGCAGCGCTATCAAAGGTTTATAGCGATGAAACTAGAAATTGCACGAGGTTTGTTTTTGGTTGGAGCCTTGGCAGTTGCGTCATTGGCGGTGGCTGCCTGGGAGCAGCCCCGCATGCAGGTGGTTGGCGCGTCCGTAGACGACGCCCACTGCGCAGTCCCACGGGTGGCGAAAGCCTCCGTGGCGACCCAACCCGATCATGATTTATTGCTGTTCATGTTCGGACTTTCTCAAGGGATGAGGCCGCAGAGTTGAAACGATTGAAGCCCACATAAAAGGCCTCGCAGATGCGAGGCCTTTTTTTATGCCAGCAAGATCAAAAGATCGCAGCCTTCGGCAGCTCCTACATGGATCGGTGTAGGAGCTGCCGAAGGCTGCGATCTTTTGCTTTCAAGGCTTATCAGATTTCGCCAGCAGGGTGTAAACGCACGGCAGGACGAACAGCGTAAACAACGTGCCGATCGACATCCCCGTGGCAATCACCATGCCGATATCAAAGCGGCTCACCGCCCCCGCACCCGTTGCCAGAATCAGCGGCACCATGCCAAACACCATTGCCGCCGTGGTCATCAACACCGGCCGCAAACGAATCGCCGCCGCTTCCTCAACGGCTTCACGCGCCGTCAGGCCTTTGTCCTTGCGCAACTGGTTGGCGAACTCGACGATCAGGATCCCGTGCTTGCTGATCAGACCGATCAGCGTCACCAGCCCGACCTGGGTATAGATGTTCATGCTCGACCAGCCAAGGAACAGCGGAATCAGCGCCCCGCAGATCGACAACGGCACCGTCACCAGAATCACCAGCGGATCACGGAAGCTTTCGAATTGCGCCGCCAGCACCAGAAAGATAATCGCCAGCGCCAAGGCAAACGTCACCCACAACGCGCTGCCTTCCTGCACAAACTGGCGTGAAGCGCCGCCATAGTCGAAGGCAAAACCGGCCGGTGCTTCTTCGCGGGCAATCTGCAAGACCGTGTCGATGGCTTCGCCCATGCTCACCAGTGGGAAGCCGGAAATCTTCGCGGCGTTGAGCTGCTGGAACTGGTTGAGCTGGCGCGGTCGTGCGCGGTCGCTGACCTTTATCAACGTCGACAGCGGCAGCAATTCGCCTTGGGTATTTTTCACGTAATAGTTGTTCAGCCAGTCCGGATTATCGCGATACGGCCGTTCAACCTGAGCAATCACCTTGTAACTGCGACCTTCGATGGTGAAACGGTTGATTTCCGCCTCGCCCAGCAGCGTTGCCAGCGTGCCGCCGAGGTCCTGCATCGACACGCCCATCTGCGCCGCTTTGCCGCGGTCGATGTCGACCACCACCTCGGGTTTGTCGAACGCCAGATCGAGGTCGACGAAAGCGAACTTGCCCGACTCCATCGCGCGTTTCTTGATTCGGTCAGCCACTTGCAGCAGCAGTTCATAGTCGTTGGCGGTGTTGACCACGAATTCGAACGGCAAGCCTTCACCAGTGCCGGGCAAGGAGGGCAGGTTGAAGCCGAAAATCTGCAGGCCCGGTATGCCCTCCAGTTTTCCCTGCACCTCGGGGAGAATCTGCATCTGCGTGCGACTGCGCTCGTTCCACGGCTTGAGCAGGAAACCGCCGATGCCTGCCTGCACGCCGTTATAACCGTTGATCTGGAACGAGGAGTAGTACTCCGGGAACTCCTTGAAGATCTTGATGAATTCGTCGGTGTAGGTGCTCAGGTAATCAAGGTTGGTTGGCTGCGGCGCGTTGGCCATCATGAAAATGATGCCTTGATCTTCGTCCGGGGCCAGTTCCGATTTGGTGAATTTGAGGAACACTGGAATCAGGCACAACACGATCACCGCAAATACCAGCACCACCGGCCGCGTGTTCAGTGTGCCGTGCAGCATGCTCTGATAGCGACGCTTGAGGCCCTCGAAGATACGATCGAGCCGATGTGCGAGGCCACTGGGGTTTTCCTCGTGACGCAGCAAAAACGCGCACATCATCGGCGACAGGGTCAGGGCGACGATTCCGGAGATCACCACAGCGCCGGCGAGGGTCAGGGCAAACTCCTTGAACAGTGCTCCGGTGAGGCCGGTGAGGAAACCGATCGGCGCATACACCGCCGCCAGGGTGATGGTCATCGACACCACCGGCATGGCGATTTCCCGTGCGCCTTCCAGCGCCGCATCGAACGGCGTCTTGCCTTCCTCGATGTGGCGGTGGATGTTTTCCACCACGACAATCGCATCGTCCACCACCAGACCGATGGCCAGCACCATCGCCAGCAGCGTCAGCAGGTTCATCGAATAGCCCATCATCTGCATGAAGAACATCACGCCGATCATCGACAGCGGGATGGTCACCACCGGGATCACCACCGAACGCAGGGCGCCGAGGAACAGGAACACCACGACGATGACGATCAGCACCGCCTCGAACAGGGTTTTCACCACTTCGTCGATGGACGCCTGAATGAACAGCGTGGCGTCGTAGGCGATCTCGCTTTTCAGGTTCGGTGGTAGCTGCGCTTCCAGCTCCGGCATCAGCTTGCGCACTTCCTTGATCACGTCCAGCGGGTTGGCGCCCGGTGTGGCTTTGATGCCGATGTACACCGAAGGCGTGCCGCCGAACGAGCTGATCGAATCGTAGTTTTCCGCGCCCATTTCCACCCGCGCGACGTCGCTGAGCAGCACGCGGCTGTCGCCACTGACCTTGAGCGGAATCGCCGCGAAAGCCTCAGCGGATTTCAGTTCAGTGTTGGCGTTGATGCTGGTGACCACGTACTCGCCTTTCACTTCGCCGGCGGCGGAGAGGAAGTTGTACTGGCGCACGGCGTTGGTCACATCGCTGGCGCTGAGGCCGAAACCGGCGAGTTTCACCGGGTCGAGCCACAGGCGCATGGCGAACACCTGATTGCCGAGAATCTCCGCCTCGGCCATGCCCGGCAAGGTCGCGAGCTTTGGCTGGATCACCCGGGACAGGTAGTCGGTGATCTGCGGGTTGCTCAAGTCCTTGCTGAAGAAACTTATGTACATCAGCGCCGAGGCGTCGGCTGATTCCTTGCTCAGCACCGGGTCTTCGGCGTCCTGCGGCAACTTGTTTTTCACCTCGTTGGCCTTGGCCAGCAACTCAGTGAACAAACGGTCGGTGTTGGAGCCGATGCGCGCGTAGATCGAAATTACCGAGAAGTTCTGCCGACTGACCGAGGTCATGTAGTCGATGCCCTCGGCGCTGGCCAGACTTTGCTGCATTGGCTGGGTGATGTAGCCCTGAATGGTTTCGGCGTTGGCCCCGGGGTACGCGGTGGTCACCGTGATCAGGGCGTTTTCCATTTGCGGGTATTGGCGCAGCGGCAACTTGCTCCAGGCCTGAAAGCCGAGCAATACAATCAACAGGCTGACCACAGTGGCGAGCACCGGGCGGCGGATGAACGGATCGGTAAAAGCCATGGGGATTCCTTGATCAGTCGGCGCGAGGCGGACTGTTCTGCTCGCCGAGGGTCTTGTCGTCGCTGATGGCGATGTGTGCGCCGTTGTCCAGTTTGATCTGGCCAGCCGTCACCACTTGTTCGCCGCTCTGCACGCCCTTGTTGATCATCACCAGGCCATCGCGGCGTTCACCGGTTTCGATGAAGCGGCGTTCGGCGATCAGCACCGGTTGGCCCTTGTCATCCTTTTCGACGCTGCCGTCCTCGGCTTTCTTCTGCCCGACCACGTAGATCGAGTTGCCGTAGAGGGTGTAGGTGATTGCGCTTTCCGGCACCACGATATGTTTCTGCGGATCGGGCAGCAGCACTTCAAGGCTGGTGAACATGCCCGGCAGCAGTTTGCCGTCGGGGTTGGCCAGGGTGGCGCGGATCAGAATGTTGCGCGTAGTGCTTTCGACGATCGGGTTGATCGCGCTGATCTTGCCAGCGAAGTTCTGCTTGGGATAAGCGGCGACCGTAATCTGCACTGGCTGACCGATGGCCAGTTTCGGCACCGATTGTTCGGGCAAATAGAAGTCGGCGTAGAGGCTGCTCAAGTCCTGCAGCGTGGCGATTTTGCTGCCGCTGGCGAGGTAGTCACCGACGTCGACCTGACGGATGCCGATGGTGCCGCTGAACGGCGCGAGGATGCGTTTTTTTGCCAACGAGGCGTTGAGCTGATTGACCGTGGCCTTGTTCTTTTGCAGAACAGCGGAGAGGCGGTCGTACTCGCCTTTGGAGATGGCGCGGCTGTCGACCAGTTGCGCGCCACGGCCGAAGTCCAGTTGCGCCAGACCGAGGTCGGCCTTGGCGGTTTCCAGCAGGGCAGTTTCGACGGCGCTGTCGAGTTGCAGCAACGGCTGCCCGGCCTTGACCTTCTGTCCGGATTCGAACTTGAGTTCGGTGACGGTGCCGGCGACTTCCAGGCTCAGCTCGACACCTTGCAACGCCTTGAGCGTGCCGACGGTCGGCAAGCGCAGTTGCCACGGCTGCTCGGTGGCGTTGGCCACGGCCACGCTGATCGGCGGTTTCGGCTTGGAGAAGCCCTGGATCATGGTGTAGATCGAAAAGGCTTTGTACCCGCCCAGCACCAGGACGATCAGCAAAACAACACCCAACATGATCAGCATGCGGCGACGCAGCATATTTCCAGTTCCTTGGATAAATCAGGTGAGACAGGCGGGCACATTACTCCGAGTACAGGGGGGATTCCAACTGGCAGTTCTTACAGGGGGGCGCAAAAAGATCGCAGCCTTCGGCAGCTCCTACAGGGGAATGCATTCCAAGGTAGGAGCTGCCGAAGGCTGCGATCTTTTGCGGTGGGTTCAGGCCATCAGATGCAGATGGTTGTCCCAGAGCCCCGCCGGCAATTCCAGCGGCTTGGCCAACAACTCATCCTGGCGGCAATCGTAGTACCGGCAACGGCCTTGCCCGGAGGTCACGACAAAACCGTCCTTCACCGCACCGACGCCAGCGCAATCAGGCAATGGTGCATCGAGGCGCACTTCGCCGCTGTCCAGATCCCAGATAAAGAAGCGGTTGCCACGCGGCGCCGTCAGCGCAACCAGACGTAAATCACTGTGCACCGCAACGCTGGCGGTGTAATGCCCCATCGACTGCAACTGATGCTCCGGCACCGGGAAGGCCACGAACGGCTGCCCCGGTCGCTTGATCGCCAGCAACTCCGAACGCTCATGCGAGGCGCCCATGAATTGCTGACCGGCAACGATGGTGCCGTCGCTGGCGATGCCCAGATGGCGCACGCTGTTCATCTGCTGGGCGAGGGTTTCCTTGCTCAGCAAAGTACCGTCGCGCTGCATCAAGACCAGGCTTGGCTCCATGGCGTTGAGGTTCATGTCGACGCGGCTTTCCGCCTCGGTGCGAATCCCGCCATTGGCCACCACCAGCGTCTCGCCGTCGGGCATCCACGACACTTGATGCGGGCCGAGGCCGTGGGTAGAAATCTCGCCGGTGTGCAGCAGCCGCGCGCCTTCGAACTTGTACACGCCGAGCAAACCACGGCCGGGATCGGTGGTGTCGTTCTCGGTGGCGTACAGGTACTCGCCGTCCTTGTGCACCACGGCGTGGCCGTAGAAGTGCCGGTTCGGCTGCGACGTCACCGTCTGCAGCAACGTGCCGTCGCGCAGGTCGATCAGGTAACTCTCGGTGCCCGGACGACGTGCGACGAACAGCGCGATCGGCTGCGTCGGGTGGTTGATGATGTCGTGGCAACGCTGGCCGACTTCGGTGGCGAACACCCGCGTGCCATCGAGCCGATAGCCGACGGCGTAGTGCTTGCCGTCGGTGTCGTCGCGTGCCGACAGCAGCAGCGGGCTCTGATCCTTGCGTTTGAACAGCGTCCAGCCGCCCAGCGTCACTGCTCCCAGCAGCGTACTAGCTAAAGTCAGAACCTGACGTCGCAGCATGGCACTTGCCCTCATCAGTCACCGTCGTTGGCGTTGAAGCCCAGTTGAATGCCCAGCGCCTTGGCCAGTTCGCCTTCGTGCAGGCGATGGACGACGTTGAGGCTGTCGTAGATGTCGTTCAGTTGCTGACGACCGGCGTCGTCTTCGAGCATTTCGCCGAGCGAACGCTGAGTGCTGTCGAACAGTTTCAGCGAAGCGGCGTAGGCAGCGTCGATCTTGTCGGCCAACGGCTTTTGCTCAGCCGGCAACAGACCGCGCAGGCCTTTGTTGTCGACGCCTTCCCACACGGTTTTCGCCGCTGCGAGGCTGGCTTCCAGTGCGGTCAGCGAAGACTGGCTGCGCCATGCATCAGCCTGGAACGGCTGTGGCACGCCCTTGCTCTGACGGCCCATTGGCGTGCCGAGTTTTTTCTTCAGGGTGTCCAGCGCGGTGACCTGCACACGCAGCAGATCGGCGATCGCTTCGTGGGAGTCGGCGTAACGCTGGTTAGGGAACTTGGTCATCTGCGCGAGCATGCCGTCGGTGTTGTTCCAGCCTTGCAGAATCTCTTCAGCCAGTTGCTTCTGGCGCTCGCCAATGGCGATCAGCAGTGGGCAATACTTGGCTTTCTGTTCGGCATTGGCCACGTCAGGCTTGGCGTCGAAGAGGATGTATTCGTAAGCCGACAGGCCTTGCACGACCACACTGGATTTGGCCAAAGCGGCGGCATCGATCTGCGGCTGGGCGACGACCAGTTGCTCGACCTGACGGCCAACGAGGTTCTTCTTGTCCGGCCAGAACTGCACCTGCCACGAACGGTTGCCCTCGGCCAACGGGCCGATCAGCAGCGGTTGCAGCTCGGCCCAGGCTTTCTGTGCATGGAGGAAGTCGGCGCGGGCGGTCTCCAGGGTTTCTTTGCCCTGGCAGTAGGCGAGGGCGCTGACTGCCAGTTGCTTGTCGGCCTCGACCCAACGGGTGTAGGTCGGCAGGATCACCGATTTGGCGATGGCTGCCGAGGTGACCGCTTGCGGATCCTGTGGTGAGCAGGCGCCAAGGGCGAGCGCGGCAAGGCTGGTGAACAGTAGCTTGGGACGGAACATGTCGGGCTCCCGATTCTTTATCAGTGTTTAAAGTGAGTTCAGAAACGCCAGCAACGCAGCGCGCTGCTCGGCATTGAAAGACAAAACCTGTTGCTGTGCGGCTTGCGCTTCGCCGCCATGCCAGAGCACGGCCTCGAGCAGATTGCGCGCACGGCCATCATGCAAAAACTGGGTGTGTCCGCTGACCGCTTGCGTCAGACCAATCCCCCACAACGGCGGCGTGCGCCAGTCGCGGCCGGAGGCCTGGAATTCCGTGCGGTTGTCGGCCAGGCCGTCGCCCATGTCGTGCAGCAGCAGATCGC
The DNA here is from genome assembly GCF_900580865.1 of Pseudomonas viridiflava. GTDB lineage: Bacteria > Pseudomonadota > Gammaproteobacteria > Pseudomonadales > Pseudomonadaceae > Aquipseudomonas. The sequence goes on along the minus strand of NZ_UTBZ01000099.1, from coordinate 270,176 downwards.
TGTACGGGCGAATCACCTGATTGGCCAGTTCAGGTTCGGCGGCGTTGGCGGCGGTAGTGTATTTCGGGGTGTGGCAGGAATCGCAGCCTGCCTGGAAAAACAGGTTCTTGCCGGCCAGCACTTCTGCATCGTTGACGCCACGCCGTGCAGGCACGGCGAGGTTGCGGCTATAGAACAACACCAGACGCAGGATGTTATCGCTGACTTCCGGTTCGCCATCCGGCCCGTTGCCGTTCGGTGCCTGTTTGCAGGCGGTCTGTGCATCGCTGCAGTCATCAAAGGGTCGCAGACTGGTCGTGAGGCCCATATCACCAGAAAACGCGTGAACATTCTGTTGATTGAGGTTCGGTTGCCCGGCTTTCCAGCCGAATCGGCCCATGACGGTTTTTTGCAACGCGTCATCCCAGACCTGATTGGGGCGGCCATTGATGCCGTTGTTCGCTTTGGCTTGCGCGGCGGCGTTGGCGAGGATCGCTTCTTCTGGGATCGCTTCGAGCAGGCCGAGGCCGATCATCGGCGGTGCGACGCGTGCCGAGAAACGCGTGTCCGGGTGCATCGGGCCGTAGCCCAGTTGAGTGATCTGCAACACCGGTTTGCGCAGTTCGACTTCAGTGCCGTCCTTGAACCGCACAGGCACCGGCGTGTAATCGACGCGCACCTTGCCTTCCGGGACGACGCCGGGCACGGCCATGTCCTGGAACTGGCCGCCGTACACCGGCTCCGGCACCACACCGACCTGCTCAATGAGCTTGGCGAACTGCGGCGCATCAGGAATCGACAGGCGCACCAGCATCGACACCGCGTTGGCCGCATCCGGCGTCGGCGGATGACCGCGACCGTCCTTGATATGGCAGTTCTGGCAGGCGTTGGTGTTGAACAGCGGGCCGAGACCATCGCGCGCAGTTGTGGTGGATGGCGCGATCACCCATGGGCTGCGGAAGAAACTGTTGCCGACACTGAAATCAACCCGACGCGAAGGCGGCAGATTCGCCGAAGGCAGCGAGAACGCATTCTGATCAGTCTTGCGCACGGTCGCTGCACCGCCCGAACGTGCTTCACCCGGCTCGGCCTTGGTGAAACGCGGGGCGTCATCGCAGGCACTCAGGCCCAGGGCCAGCAACAGTGCGGACAAGCGAAGAGGCAGCGAGGGCATCAGACATCCTGCGGACGGGCGAAAATAAAGGCGCAAAGTCTAACAGGGCGAGGGGGTTTGAATAAGAGGAATTATCGTTTGCTTGATTTGTGGCAGGGTCCACAGGTCTGAAGTTCGATGCATAAACCTGTGGGAGCGAGCTTGCTCGCGAAAGCGGTGTTCGTCGCGCTGCAGGTGTTGCGCCAGATGCCGCCTTCGCGAGCAAGCTCGCTCCCACAGGGTTTTGTGTTTGGCAGGTATGAAAAAGGCGACCCGAAGGTCGCCTTTTTTGAATCGGACGCTGTGATCAGAACTCGTGATCAGCGTTGTCCGGGTTCAGGTCACTGATGCCCAGTTTGCCGGCAGCGGCTTCGATCGAACCGGTCTGCTTGACCAGCGAGGCGATGGCGTCGCGAACGATCTGGTTGCCAGCGGTGTTGCCGGCAGCGATCAGTTGGTCGTAGTGCTCACCCTTGTTGGCGTGATCGACCATGACCTGGATCTTCGCTTCGGTAGCGGCCAGATCGGCTTTCAATGCGGTGTCGGCAGCCGGGTCAGCCTTGGCCACCAGCGACGACAGGCTGGCGCCGGTCATCTTGGTACCGTCAACACGGGTGTACTCGCCCAGATAGACGTTACGAATGCCTTTGGCATCGTAGAAGTGCGAGTTGTGCGTGTTGTCGCTGAAGCAATCCTGCTCGTCTTCAGGGGAGTTGGCTTCCAGGGAAACCTTCATGCGCTCGCCCGCCAGTTCGCCCAGAGACAGGCTGCCCATGCCGAAGAGCATTTTGCGCAGACCGGTTTCGCCCGGCTCGGCTTCCAGGGTGGCGCGGTAATTGTCAGCCACGTTTGGCTTCCAGTTGCCGACCATTTCTTCCAGGTCGCTGACCAGCAGTTGGGTCACGGACTTCAGGTAGGCGCGCCGACGATCGTTGTGACCGCCAGTGGCGCCGGCGCCTTCCAGGTAATCGGAAGCCGGACGGTTGCCGGCGCCAGGGCCGGTGCCGTTGAGGTCCTGGCCCCAGAGCAGGAACTCGATGGCGTGGTAGCCGGTGGCGACGTTGGCTTCGGAACCGCCCAGCTCGTTGAGGCTGGCGAGTTTTTCCGCGGTGATGTCTTTGACGTCGACCTTGTCTTCGCCGACCTGAACTTCGGTGTTGGCGATGATGTTGGCGGTGGCGCCCGGGTTACCCAGTGCGTGCTCGTAGGATTTGTCGACGTAGTCGATCAGACCTTCGTCCAGCGGCCAAGCGTTAACCTGACCTTCCCAATCGTCGATGATGGTGTTGCCGAAGCGGAACACTTCACTCTGCAGGTACGGAACGCGCGCGGCGACCCAGGCAGCCTTGGCGGCTTTCAGGGTGTCGGCGTTCGGCTTGGCGAGGAAGGCATCGACGGCGGTCTGCAGGGTTTTCGCGGTGGATTCGGCATCGCTGTAGACGGCGAAGACCATGTCGGCGTAGTGCGCGACCACAGCCTTGGCGGCGGCTTCGTCGACTTTACCGGCAGCGGCAGGGGCAGCCGCTGGAGCGGTGGTGCTGGCGGCTGGAGTCGGTGCGGCCGGAGCGGCAGCCTTGTCTTTGCCTTCGCCGCAACCGGCGAGGGAAATAGCGATGGCCAGCAGACTGGCGGTAGCCAGAGGCATACGAATCATGGCGAACATCCTGCTTCGATAGTTGAGTGGACTCGCGCTGGGGGTGCGCAAAACTGCGACATAATGCAAATCTTTCGCATTATGTGTAAAGGGTTGTGGCTGGAAATATTTCTTATTTACGCGGTGTGATGGCATAGATCAAAAGATCGCAGCCTCGTTGCACTCGACAGCTCCTGCAGGGGAATGCGATTCGTGTTGGAGCTGCCGAAGGCTGCGATCTTTTGATCTTCTAGAGAATGGCCGCATTAGTGCGTTGCGCCTGCTTGAGATAAGCGCCCAGCTCGCGTGCCGGCAGCGGCTTGCTGTAGTGATAGCCCTGACCTTCGTGGCAGCCTTCGGAAATGATGTAGCTTTCCTGCTCGGCGGTTTCCACGCCCTCGGCGATCACTTGCATGCCGAGGCTCTTGCCCAGTTGAATGATCGCGCGAACGATGGTTGCATCGTCGTCGTCATCGAGCAGATCCTGAACGAAGCTCTTGTCGATCTTGATCTTGTCCAGCGGCAGACTTTTCAGATAACTCAGCGATGAATAGCCAGTGCCGAAGTCATCGATGGCGATCAGTGCGCCGGAACGACGCAGACTCAGCAAGTGCTGGGCGGCGGTGCTGATGTCTTCCATCAGGCCGGTTTCGGTGACTTCCAGTTCCAGGCTACGCGGTGGCAGGCGGTACATTTGCAACAGGTTGTTGACCACGCGCGGTAACTCGGCGTGATGCAACTGCACCGTTGACAGATTTACCGCCATACGCAGGTCGGCGAAACCCATATCGTGCCATTCGCGCAATTGCTTGCAGGCCTGATCGAGCACCCATTCGCCGATGGCGATGATTGTGCCGTTCTGCTCGGCCAGCGGAATGAACAGGTCCGGCGGTACCAGGCCGTGTTCCGGATGCTGCCAGCGGATCAGCGCTTCGACGCCGACCACGCGGTGATCGCGATAGCTGATCTGCGGCTGATAAACCAGGTAGAACTGATCGCGCAGCAAGGCATCACGCAGATCTTTTTCCAGTTCGCGACGGCGGCGCATCTCGCTGTCGACGCTGGCGATATAGAACTGATAACGGTTGCGTGAGCGGGTCTTGGCCAGGGTCATGGTCTGCTCGGCTTTCTGCAACAGCTTCTCGGTGCTGTCGCCATCTTCCGGGAACAGGGTGATGCCGATGGTCGCGCGCAGGCGGATTTCCTGATGGTCGAGGGCAAATGCCGCTTCCAGGTCATCAAGGATGCTTTGCGCCAGTTCCGCTGCTTCATAAGGCTGTTCGATGTCGGCCTGGACCAGCGCGAACTGATCGCCGCCCAGACGGGCGAGGGCGCCGAGGCGGCCACTGTGGGCACGCAGGCGATCGGCCAGAGCCAGCAACAATTGGTCGCCGGTCTGGTAGCTGAACTGCTCGTTGATGCCTTTGAAATCGTCCAGCCCCACGCACAACACCGCGACCCGCCGTTGCAGTTTGCCGGCGTCGACCAGAATCTTGTCCAGTTGCTGCTGTAATTGCTGGCGGTTCGGCAAGCCAGTGAGGAAATCGTATTGGGCCATGCGCAGCAGACTGTTTTCCGCTTCGTGGCGCAGATGGGTGTTGCGCTCGATCGACTCAAGCAACTGATTGGCGGTGTTGATCCAGATGCCCAGTTCGTTTTTTTCGTGGCCCTTGAGCTGCGGAATCTTGTGCTCGCTGGGACGATCCGGGTTGATCTCGGTGAGGTGCTCGATGATCCGCGACAGCGGCTTGGTCAGCAGCCAGTGATAGACCAGATACAGCACCAGACCCATGGCCAGTGCGCGCAACACGCCGGAAATGAAGATGATCACCGAACTGACGATAAACCCTTCGCCATAGGTGGCGGTGTCGAGGGTAATGCTCAGGTCACCGTAATACTCACTGTACGGGCCACGCCCCACCAACTGTGTGGTGAAGGTGCGTTCCTGACCGAGGATCAGGTCGGTCAGCCAGCGACTGTTGGACTGCTGCAACTCGCGGGATTTCTGCGCGAGCATGGCCTCGTTGGGATGGCCGATGGAGGCCTGACGCACGGCATCGTCCTGGAACAGGCCTTCGATCACCTGCATGCCCATCTCCCGGTCCAGGCTGTAAACGGCCTGGGTCGACGGGTCGCGGAACATGTCGAGGATGCGTTCGGCGTCGCCAGCAACCGCCTGACGGGTTTTGTAAGCATCGAAAACAATCTGCGCGCAGCTCAAGACTACGCCGACGATCAATGCCGACAGGAGCACGACCCGGAGCAACTTCACCGACAAGCTGTTCTTGAGTTCCAGCTTCAAAGGGTTATTCCTTGTTCCGTGCGGGTAGCGTCAAGTTGCCATGAGTATTGGCAATCCCGTGTTGGCAGTCAAAGGGACAATCAGACCGGGGTTGATTTGCCCGTGGTCTCGCCCGAAATGCTGCGTTTTGGAGTATTAGCCCTATTTGTACTGTGTCGGTAGTTTCGGCTCTCAACTTGAGCGGTTCGCAGCATTTTTTCCTCTTTTTGATGTTAGCCCGCTGTGGCATGGCGGCAAGCAGCGGCAGACAGCTTTCATCGTGAGAGAAACGCCATTGTTATGTAGGAGCTGCCGAAGGCTGCGATCTTTTGATCTTCGGCGTATTTGAATACGCCAAAAGATCGCAGCCTTCGGCAGCTCCTACAGGAAATCGAAAGCGTTGACTGCTCGCAGGTTCCGGCAGTGCCTACAAATCACAGGCATAAAAAAACCCGGCCGAAGCCGGGTTTTTTGACTGGCGCGCAGCTTAAGCGGTGAAGGTTTTGCCTTCGAACTGCTCAGCAACGAACTTCCAGTTGACCAGGTTCCAGAACGCTTCGACATACTTCGGACGAACGTTGCGGTAGTCGATGTAGTAAGCGTGTTCCCAGACGTCGCAGGTCAGCAGCGGGGTGTCGCCGCTGGTCAGCGGGTTGCCGGCGCCGATGGTGCTGGCCAGAGCCAGGGAACCGTCAGCCTTTTTCACCAGCCAGCCCCAGCCGGAACCGAAGGTGCCGATCGAAGTTTTGCTGAACTCTTCCTTGAACTTGTCGAACGAACCGAAGGCTGCGTTGATGGCTTCAGCCAGCGCGCCGGTTGGTTGACCGCCGGCGTTTGGCGCCAGGCAGTTCCAGTAGAAAGTGTGGTTCCAGACCTGAGCGGCGTTGTTGAAGATACCGCCCGAGGAAGTCTTGACGATTTCTTCCAGGGTCTTGCCTTCGAACTCGGTGCCTGGCACCAGGTTGTTCAGGTTCACGACATAGGTGTTGTGGTGCTTGTCGTGGTGGTATTCCAGGGTTTCCTTGGAAATGTGCGGCTGCAGGGCATCGTGTGCGTAAGGCAGCGGCGGCAATTCGAAAGCCATGATGATTCTCCTAATCAGGTCTGTTGCGGTGAGCGCAAGGCCGATCACGGGCGGCCAGAAATGCACCGGCGAGTTTTTACTCTTTGCGGCGCAGGGTTTCGATCATAGCACCGGGGTTGCGGCATAACCACGCAACAACTGTGTGGGATAGAGGTTCCAGAGCTGTTTGGAATAAATCAGCTCGCGATTATCAACTGCCCCGCGACCGTGAACATCATCAACGCCACCACCAGATCAAGGACCCGCCAAGTGCTCGGACGTGCCAGCCATGGCGCCAACCATGCTGCACCCAATGCCAGGGTGAAAAACCACAACAGCGAAGCACTCGCAGCCCCGACCACATAAGCACCCGGCACCGATTGTTGCGCGCCGAGCGAGCCGATCAACAACACCGTATCCAGGTAAACATGCGGGTTGAGCAGCGTCACCGCCAACGCGCTGAGCATCACCGCACGCAGCGACCGCACGGTCTGATTCTCGCCTTGACCCATGCTCTGTTTCGAACAGGCCCGACGCAGCGCCTGACTGCCGTACCAGATCAGGAACGTCGCGCCGCCCCAACGGGCAATCGCCAGCAGTGTCGGGTTCTGCGCCAGAATCGTCGCCAGCCCGAATACCCCCGCCGCCACCAGCAGCGCATCGCAAACCACGCACAACGCCGCCACGGGCAAGTGGTGTTCACGGCGCAAGCTCTGCGCCAATACAAAAGCGTTCTGCGTGCCGATCGCCATGATCAGTCCGAACGCCACCAGCAGGCCGTTCACATAACTTTGCCACATAAGATTTACTCCGCGTTGGCTGCGAGATCGCGCAGCACTTGCATGGCGAGCTCTGCGTCGGCCTGAGCGACGAACAAATGGTCGTGGTAATAACCGGCGATCACGTTGCAACTGATCCCGGCCTTGCCCAGTGCAGTGGCGAAGGCGGCGGTGAGGCCGACGGCTTCCAGCGCCGAATGCACATTCAAGGTGATCCACGCCGCGACATAGTCGAAGCTGAAACCGGCCTGTTCGGCGTGGGAACGTTCGACAATCACCGTCAGGCCTTCCTGTTCACGGAAGCTGCCGACAATCTCCGGACCGCTCGGCAACTCACCGTCGCGCAGGGTGCAGAACACGTATTCGCCGGCGTTGAGTTGCGGGCTCATGCTGCGCAATAAAGTCGAGAGTGAAGTTTCGCCAGCCATGGAAGTGTTCCTTGAGAAAGAGTGCTTGCTGGCTATTCTCCGGGCGAAACCTGTATAAGAAAAACCAATAGTGCTGATCGCTCATTAGGAAAACTGATGTTCGACTACAAATTGCTTTCCGCTCTGGCCGCCGTGGTCGAGCAGGCCGGTTTCGAACGGGCTGCGCAGGTGCTCGGCTTGTCGCAATCGGCGATCTCGCAGCGGATCAAATTGCTGGAAGCGCGGGTCGGCCAGCCGGTGTTGATTCGCGGTACGCCGCCATCGCCTACCGAAATTGGCCGGCGCCTGCTCAACCATGTGCAACAGGTGCGTCTGCTTGAGCGCGACTTGCAAACCCTGGTGCCCGCGCTGGACGAGGAGGGCCTGCCGGAACGTCTGCGCATTGCATTGAATGCTGACAGCCTCGCCACATGGTGGGCCGAAGCGGTTGGCGATTTCTGTGCAGAACAACATTTGCTGCTCGATCTGATTGTCGAAGACCAGACAGTAGGCCTCAAACGCATGCGCGCCGGTGAAGTGGCCGCGTGCCTTTGCGCCAGCGAACGTCCGGTGGCGGGTGCGCGCAGCGTGTTGCTGGGTGCAATGCGTTATCGGGCGCTGGCCAGCCCGGCGTTCATCGAGCGGCATTTCCCCGACGGCGTGCGCGCTGAACAATTGCCGCGTACACCGGCGCTGGTGTTCGGCCCAGACGACTTTCTCCAGCACCGCTATCTCGCCTCGCTGGGCGTCGATGGCGGATTCGAACACCATTTGTGCCCGTCCTCGGAAGGTTTTATCCGCCTGACCGAAGCCGGACTCGGCTGGGGGCTGGTGCCGGAACTGCAAGTGCGCGATCAGCTGCAACGCGGTTTGTTGCGCGAACTGTTGCCAGATAAACCGATCGACGTGCCGTTGTACTGGCATCATTGGCGCAATGGCGGTCAGTTGCTGGGCTTGCTGACCGAGCAATTGCTGCGTTCATCGGCGCAATGGCTGGTGCCTTGGAAACAGCCGTAAGCGTCAAGCTGCAAGCGGCAAGTCAAGCGCTGCACACCGTTTTAAACTTGCAGCTCGAAGCTTGAAGCTCGCAGCTGGTTTCATTGGAGTTTTGCATGAAAATTTTGGTCACCGGCGCAAGCGGCTTCATTGGCGGACGCTTTGCGCGTTTCGCCCTGGAGCAGGGCCTGGAAGTGCGGGTCAACGGTCGCCGGGCCGAGAGCGTCGAGCATCTGGTGCGCCGGGGTGCCGAGTTTGTCCCCGGCGATCTGACCGATCCCGATCTGGTCCGCGAGCTATGCTGCGACGTCGAAGCGGTGGTGCATTGCGCGGGGGCCGTCGGGCTGTGGGGGCGCTATCAGGACTTTCACCAGGGCAATGTTCAGGTCACCGAAAACGTCGTCGAAGCCTGTCTGAAGCAGCGCGTCCGGCGTTTGGTGCATCTGTCGTCGCCGTCGATCTATTTCGATGGTCGCGATCACTTCAATCTGAGTGAAGAGCAAGTGCCCAAGCGCTTCAAGCATCATTACGCCGCAACCAAATATCTGGCCGAGCAAAAGGTCTTCGGTGCGCAGGAATTCGGCCTCGAAACCATTGCTCTGCGCCCGCGTTTCGTCACTGGCGCCGGCGACATGAGCATCTTCCCGCGACTGCTCAACATGCAGCGCAGGGGCCGCTTGGCGATCATCGGCAATGGCCTGAACAAAGTCGATTTCACCAGCGTGCAGAATCTCAACGAAGCGATGCTCAGCAGTTTGCTGGCCGCCGGTTCCGCACTGGGCAAGGCCTACAACATCAGCAATGGCGCTCCGGTGCCGTTGTGGGATGTGGTCAATTACGTGATGCGCAAGATGGAAGTGCCGCAGGTCATCAAGTACCGTTCGTATGGTCTGGCCTACAGCGTTGCGGCGCTCAACGAAGGTGCGTGCAAGCTCTGGCCGGGGCGTCCGGAGCCAACCCTGTCGCGTCTGGGCATGCAGGTCATGAACAAAAATTTCACCCTCGACATCAGCCGCGCCCGGCATTATCTGGACTACGATCCGAAAGTCAGCCTGTGGTCGGCGCTCGACGAGTTCTGCGGGTGGTGGAAAGCTCAGGACATCCGTTGAAACGATTCGGCCGGGCGGCAATGAACCGTGTAGCCGCTCGGGGGTCAATCCCTGCGGCTGCGGCGGTTATACTTCGCAGCATTTAGCCATCACCGCGTTTCACAAAGGTTGCCTCAATGTCCATGCGTAATGATGCCCACGACGATTTCGACGATGTCCCGAGCCTGCGTGCCGACACCTTCGACGACGATGACATTCCGACCACCGCCCGCACCTCCGTGCACTCGCGCACGCCGCCCGTGGTCAAGGTCAAGACGGCCAGCACCGGCCCGTTGTGGGCCTTGGTCGGCGCATTGTTTTTCGCCTTCATCGGCCTCGCCTGGTGGAGCTTTCAGCAGATTTCGCTGATGGAACAACAACTGGTGGCGACCCAGGAAAGCTTCGCGCGGATCAGCGAAGAAGCCGCCGGACGCTTGCAGGACATTTCCGGCAAGGTCGTGGCCAGTCAGTCCAATGTCACCAGCGACAGCGAAGCCTTGAAGCTGCAGATCAAACAGCTCGAAGGCAAGCTGCTCGACCAGAGCAAACAGCAGCAAGGCGTAGCGGGGCAGGCCAGTGATCTGGACAAGCGTCTGGCACAGATGACTGCGCAGACTACTGAACAGCAGAACGCCAATACCCAGTTGCAGGCGCAGGTCAAAGCCTTAACTGCGGAACTGGCGACGGTGAAAAGCACGCCGGCCGACACCAGCAAGGTCGATGCCCAGTTGAAAGCATTCGATGCGCAGTTCAAAAGCCTTGGCGCCGATATCGCGGCGTTGAAGAAACAGGGCAACCCGAGCGCGGCGATTGATCGTCTTGAGCAGGAAATCGTCGTGCTTAAAAGCGAACAGGACAACCGCCCGGCGGCACCGCAGGGTGGCGGCAATACCGCCGAGTTCGATGCCTTCCGTGCGCAGATGACCCGCAACATCAATACGCTTCAGGCGCAGATTCAGAATTTGCAGCAGCAGATCAATTCCCGCCCATAAGCTCTGTTGATCAGTGCAGGGGATTCTGTAATCCCCTGCATCATTCTGAATACTCGTACATCACCCCAAGCCGTCTACGCTCTTGAAACACCAACAAGAACGAGGGATGCGCTATGGGGTTTTTGCATAAAGTGGCCTGGCTCGGCGTGATGTTACTGGCCGGTTTCGGCCAGGTCAGCGCTGCCACTACCGCCAAGGATGACAGTCAGGCCGCCATCGCCTTGCTGGAAAAAGCCCTGGCCTACTACCACGACAACGGCGACAAGGCGTTCGCCGCGTTCAGCCGCCAGGGCGAGTTCGTCGACAAGGATCGCTACGTGTTCGTGCTCGACACCAAAGGCGTGATGCTCGCCAGCGGCGGGCCTTCATCAGCGTTGATCGGTCGTGACGTCAGTGAGGTGCTCGGCCCGGATTTGCAGAAAACCTTCAAGGACGCGTTGAAAGTGCCGGAAGGCAATGGCATCCAGCAGGCCGAATATCGTTGGCAGAATTGGGCCGATGGCAAGGTCGAGCGCAAGCACGTGTATTACCAGCGCATCGGCCAGCGAATTCTGGCGGTCGGTTATTACCTGCCGCGAGCCTCGGCCGATCAGGCCAAGGCGCTGCTGGACAAAGCGGCGACGGATTTGGGCAAAGACGAGAAGGGCACGCTGACGGCGATCAACTCGCTCAAGGGCGGCTATTTGCAGGATGACCTGTACGTGTTCGTCGTTGATCTGAACACCCAGCGCTACGTCGCCCACGGCACCAACCTGCGGTTGATCAACACCGACTTCGGCAAGGTCAAGGATCCGGAAGGCAAACCGGTGGGCGAGCCGATTCTGGCGCTGATCGGCAAGCAGGATGAAGGTGAGTATGAATACCGCTGGAAGAATCCGGTGACCGGCAAGGTCGAGGACAAGCATGCTTACCTGAAGAAGGCCGGGCATTTCCTTGTGGCAGTTGGTTACTACAGCCCTTGAATGAAACACCGTCCCCCTGTGGGAGCGAGCCTGCTCGCGAAGGCGTCGTTTCAGCCAACATCGTGGTTGAATGACACACCGCTTTCGCGAGCAGGCTCGCTCCCACAGGGTTTTGTGGTGTTGCAGTTATTTGGCGCCGTGCTCACGCCCGCGCAGCAGGTTATTCGGCATCGCAATCGCCGCCGCCAACCCGAGCAACGACACCGCCGCACTTACCCACAGCAAATGCCGAAACGTCACCAGCAATTCCGCACGCAAGGCGTTCTGCGCATCCCCCGGTGCGGCGTTCAAGCCATCGAGCAGGACATTGCCCGAATGGCCCTCGCTCATCAGTGAGCTGCTCGCCAGATGAGCGAAACTGGAGTCCTGTAACAACGCCAGCAACAGCGCCGACATCAACGCCACACCCACCGCACCGCCGAGAGAGCGAAACAGGTTGGTGGTGCTGGTCGCCACTCCGATGTCGCGTTGTTCCACCGAATTTTGTGTGCCGACCAGCGAAGTCGGGAACTGCATGCCGCTGGAAATACCGCAGAGCAGCATGAACAGACCACTGACCAGTGTCGCCTCGGGCGGGCTGAACGCCATGCCGAGAATCGCGATCGGCATCAGCAGAGCGCCGCTCAGAATCTGTGGTTTGTAACGCCCGGTGATCGACGTGCGACGACCAGCGAAGAACGCACCGATCGGCAGCCCCATCGCCAACGGCAGCAAGTGCAACGCCGCGCTGTCAGCGCCGGCTCCGGTGACGGTCTGAAAGCGCAGCGGCATCAGCACGATCAGCGAGATCGCCTGGAAACTGGTGAAGAAAATCGTGCACCAGCACAGCAACGCGTTGCGGTTGGCGAACAGGTGCATCGGCAGCAAAGGTTCCCGCGCCCGGCGTTCGTGCCAGACAAACACCGCCAGCACCACCACCGCACAAGCAAACAGCCCGAGCACTTCACTGCTGCGCCACGAATGACCCTGACCAACCTGAGTAATGCCCAGCAACAGGGCAGTGAGGCCGATGATCATCAACAGCGTACCGAGGTAGTCGATGACTGGTTTGCGCTGCGGAATCGGCAAGCCACGCAGATTGCGCCGCGCTACCCACCAAGCCCCGAGGCCCAGCGGCAGGTTGATCAGAAACACCCAGCGCCACGACAGGTATTCGGTCATGTAACCACCGAGTACCGGGCCAGCGACACTCGCCACCGCGTACATGCTGCTGAAGTAACCCTGATAACGCCCGCGTTCACGCGGCGGCACGATGTCGCCGATGATCGCCTGACTCACCGAGATCATCCCGCCGGCGCCGATGCCCTGAAGGATCCGCGCCAGCACCAGTTGCTCCATGCTCTGCGCCATGCCGCAAAACAGTGAGGCGAGGGTGAACAGGCCCATGCCGAACAGCATCAGTTTGCGCCGCCCATACAAGTCGCCGAGCTTGCCGTAGATCGGCACGGCCACCGTCATCGCGACCATGTACCCGGAAATCACCCAGGCCAGCAGGCTGACATCCTTGAACTGCGCAGAGATGGCCGGCATCGACACAGCGACGATGGTTTGATCCAGCGCGCCGAGAAAGATCGCCATCATCAGCGCGACCAGCACGCTGCGAATGGCCGGTTTGGGCGTTTCGGGGTGATTGAGATTGGTCACGGGCGAGCCTGCGGGCAGTGATGGACCCGCGCGGCTATTGCGCGCGGGTTGATGCTCGCCAGTGTAAGTCGGTAGGAGGCTATTCGATAGCCTCGTATGGAAGTCCGACGTAATTTTCTGCAATGGTTTTTCGCCCTGCTTCTGAACTGACAAAGTAGTCCAGTTCCGAGGCGCTGATGCGCTGGCTGAAAGCGTCGTGATCATCGAAGCGATGCAGCATCGAGGTCATCCACCAGGAAAAACGTTCGGCCTTCCAGACTCGGCGCAGGCAGATTTCCGAATACTTCTCGAGCAGATCGTTGCGGCCGTCGCGGTAAACCTTCAGCAGAATATTGAACAGCGTGCTGACGTCACTCGCCGCCAGATTCAAACCCTTGGCGCCGGTGGGCGGGACGATATGCGCGGCGTCGCCGACCAGAAACATCCGCCCGTACTGCATCGGCTCGACGACAAAACTGCGCAACGGTGCGATGCTTTTTTCGATCGAAGGGCCGGTAACCAGTTTCTCGGCAAGCTCTACTGGCAGGCGATTTTTCAGTTCATCCCAGAAGCGCTGATCGCTCCAGTTATCGACATTTTCATCCGCCGGCACTTGCAGGTAATAGCGGGTGCGAGTCGTCGAACGCATGCTGCAAAGGGCAAAGCCGCGTTCATGGCGGGCGTAAACCAGTTCGTCATGCACCGGCGGCGTGTCGGCGAGAATGCCCAGCCAGCCAAACGGATAAACCCGTTCGAAAACCTTCAGACAATCATCAGGAATCGACTGCCGCGCGACGCCGTGGAAACCGTCGCAACCGGCGATGTAGTCGCAGTCCACGCGCCAGGTTTCGCCGTCCTTTTCAAAGGTGACAAAAGCTTCGTCGCTTTTCATGCCATGAGGAACGACATCACGCGCCTGGTAAATCGTCGGTGCACCAGCCTCCCGACGAGCGGCCATCAGGTCTCGGGTGACTTCGGTCTGGCCGTAGATCATCACGCTCTTGCCGCCGGTCAGTGCGTGCAGATCGATGTGCACCTGACGCCCGTCCAGGGCGAGATCGAAACCACCATGCACCAACCCTTCGGCGTCCATGCGCTGACTCACGCCAGCCTGACGCAACAGCTCTACCATGCCTTGTTCAAGCACACCGGCGCGTATGCGGCCGAGGACATAATCCGGCGTCTGGCGTTCGAGGATAAGGGTGTCGATGCCAGCGTTGTGCAGCAACTGACCGAGGAGCAATCCGGACGGACCGGCGCCGATAATGGCGACTTGGGTTTTCAGCGTTTTCATTGTTTTTATGACTCGCAAGCTTCACGCGGCCAAGACCGGTGAATGATTTTTATGGATCGAGTGCTTGCATTTTTCCCTTGCGGGTCTGTCAATTGAAGGTGAAAACTGAGCCGATACCTGTACATTCTGCCAATCGGTGCGATTATCGCCCACAACCCCGAGGCCTGGATTGAAGTGATGAACAAGCCTGAGCTGCCTTCGATTCCAGTGTTCAAGCTCTACGGTGAAAGCCTGGACTGGCCGACCCCCGACTTGCTGCACTGTGAAACCATTTCCTCCCGCAGTCGCGAACACGAGTGGGAAATCAAACCCCACCGCCATGCTGATTTGTGCCAGTTACTCTTCGTCTTCAAAGGTCAGGCAGAGCTTGAGATCGAAGGGCAACGCACGCAACTCGACACCCCGGCCATTCAAGTGCTGCCACCGTTATCGGTGCACGGCTTTCGTTTTTCCGAAGATGTCGAAGGGTTCATCGTGACCCTCGCCACACCGCTGATCAACCACTTGCAAGCGCAACTGGGTGATTCGGTACACGCGCTGGCCAGCGCAGAAAACTACCCGGCCGGCCACGACGGTGATTACCTCAACAGTCTGTTCTCGGCGCTGCAGGCCGAATACAACGGTCATCAACCGGCGCGGGAAATGCTCATGCATTCGCTGGTCAGCGTGATCATGGTCTGGGTCAGCCGTCAGGCGATCGTGCGGCACAAAGCCAGCCAGCGTCCGCAGCGTCAGCGCGAATACCTCAATGGCTTCATTCAGTTGGTGGAGGAGACTTACCGCCAGCACGTCAAGGTCGAAGACCTGGCGCATAGACTGGGGATTTCGGTGTCGCACCTCAACGGCACCTGCCGTGAGCTGGCCGGACAACCGGCGTTGCAGATCATGCATGAACGTCAGTTACTGGAGGCCAAGCGCTTGCTGACCTATACCAGCATGACGATTTATGAGATGTCGGAGTTGTTGGGGTTTTCCGATCCGACCAACTTCACGCGGCTGTTTCGGCGCAGGGTGGGGATTTCACCAAAAGCTTTCCGCGACAGCCTGAAGGCCGAACAGTAATCACTGACACCACAAAACCCTTGTGGGAGCGAGCCTGCTCGCGAAGGCGTCCTGTCATTCGACCCAAGTGTTGACTGACCCACCGCTATCGCGAGCAGGCTCACTCCTCCAGTTGAATATCAGCGCAATGCGTTCAGCGTGGCATTGTGCGGAATGCAGCGCTCGAAATTGCAGCTCGCGTACTCGCGCGGCAGCTGTCGCAACTGCTCGACCCGCCAGGCAGCGGTGCCGTACAGCGCTAGCGTGGCGGCGCAGGTGATGAAAATCGCGACGTACCTTCTTGTTTTGATGTTCATGGCGTTGACCTCTGAACGACATACCCTGCGGTATTACTTTCAGCATAGGTCAGCGGTGGGGAGTTGCCAGCGAGTGTGGTTGAGGATTTAACCCGCCATTCAGCACATCGATAGCCACTGTGGGAGCGAGCCTGCTCGCGAAAGCGTCCGTTCAGCCAACTTTTCAGTAACTGAGACACCGCTTTCGCGAGCAGGCTCGCTCCCACTGTGGGATCGGGTTTACAGGCCGATATCCCATTCGGGGCTTTCCGGAAATCTGAGCACCAGAAAATCCAGCATGCTGCGCAGCGCCGCCGGCATGTGTTTGCGTGAGGCGTACACCGCGTAGATGCTCATCTGTCGCGGCTCCGCATGGGGCAGCAGTCGGATCAGTTCACCGCTGTGAATATGCACACCGGCCTGATAGGTCGGCAGCATCGCCACCCCGGCACCGGCCAGTGTCGCGCGCAATAACGTGCTGGCTTCGTTGGCGCTGATATTGCCCTGCACCGGCACCGAAACCGGTTCGCCATCCTCCTCGAAATGCCACAGGCTCTTGCCGAAATACGAGTGCGTCAGGCAGTTGTACCGACTTAATTCCTCGACCCGTTGTGGCGCCGGGTGCTCTTGCAGATAAGCCGGCGCGGCGCAGACCACCGAACGACAAACGGTCAGGCGTCGGGCGATCAGGTTGGGATCGAGATCGTTACTGGTACGAATCGCCAGATCGATCCGCTCATCCACCAGATTCACCGTGCGATCGAGCATTTGCAGGTCGATGCTGACTCCGGGGTAGCGTTTGACGTAAGCGGCTACGGCATCGGCCAGTTGCGCCTGGCCAAACGACGTACTGACGCTGATCCGCAGTAGCCCGCGCGGGGCGTCGTGGGGTTCGCTGACGGCGGCCTGCATGTCGGTCGACAGTTCGATCATCTGTCGGCAACGCGGCAGAATCTCACTGCCGGCGGCGGTCAGGCTCAACTTGCGCGTGGTGCGGTGCATCAGGCGCGCGCCGACCCAGTCTTCCAGCTCCGCCAGATAACGTGAAACCACCGGTCGCGACAGGTCCAGATGATCGGCCGCCGCCGACTGGCTGCCCAGATCCACCACTGTCACAAACACCCGCATTGCCTGGAGACGATCCATGATTTGCCCGCTTTCAGAAACAAACTATGTTCAAGCATCGCATTTTTTGTACTGAGTCAGGCAACTAAGCTCTGTCCCATCGCCAAGCACGGCATTCGGACACCGGAGCAACAGATGATCGGCTTCACCACACTCAAACGCGTTCTGCTCGCCACCGCTTCCCTGGGTTTCGCCGCGCATGCAGCGGCTGCCAATCTGACCCTCGATGTCTACAACCCCGGTACAAACGCGATTTTCCCGGTGACCTCGGTGCTGGTCAGCGGTGAGAAAGACGCGATCCTCGTCGATGCGCAATTCGGCAAATCCCAGGCTGAACAGGTCGTGGAAAAGATCCGCGCCAGCGGCAAGCACCTGACCACCATCTACATCAGCCACGGTGACCCGGATTACTACTTCGGCCTCGACACCCTGACTAAAGCATTCCCGGAGGCCAAGGTAGTTGCCTCACAACCGACGGTTGATCACATCAACAAAACCGTCGCCGGCAAACTGGCTTTCTGGGGCCCGAAAATGGGCGCCGATGTGCCAGCGAAAACCATCGTGCCGGGCGTGCTCAAGGGCGACAGCCTGATGCTCGAAGGGCAGAAATTGCAGGTGGTCGGCCTCGACGGCAAACAACCTGATCGCAGTTTTGTGTGGATTCCGTCGCTCAAAGCCGTGGTCGGTGGTGTGGTTGTCGCTGAGAACATCCATGTGTGGATGGCCGACACCCAGACTGCGCAATCCCACGCCGACTGGCTGGAAACCCTGCATTCGATCGAAACCCTCAAGCCGAACACCGTGGTGCCGGGTCATTACCTCGGCAACAGCAGCCGTTCGCTGGCCAGCGTGAAATTCACCGCCGACTACATCAAGGCTTTCGACGCTGAAACCGCCAAGGCCAAAGACGCCACCGCACTGATCGCCGCAATGAAAAAACGCTACCCGAAACTGGGCGAAGAAAGCTCGCTGGAGCTGAGCGCGAAAGTCGCCAAGGGCGAAATGCAGTGGTAAGCCGATTCTGAAAAACGCAGCACTCTCAAGCCAACTGGAGAATGTCATGAGCAAGATCGCAATCATTGGTGCCACCGGCCGCGCCGGTAGCCAACTGCTGGAAGAAGCCCTGCGTCGTGGCCATAGCGTGACCGCTATCGCCCGCGACACTTCGAAGATCGGCGCGCGTGCCGGTGTGGTCAGCAAGAATGTCGATGTGCTGGATGCCGCAGCGCTGCAAGACGCGGTGGCCGGTCATGATGTGGTGATCACCGCTGCGCATTTCGCCACCGTACCTGCGAGCGCTATTGTTGGGCCAGTGAAGCAGGCGGGAGTGAAGCGTCTGTTGGTAGTCGGCGGTGCCGGTTCGCTGTTGCTGCCGGACGATACGCGAGTGATCGACAGCGCGGGTTTCCCGGCAGAGTACAAAGCTGAAGCCAGTGCCGGTGCGGCGTTTCTTGAGGCGTTGCGTCAGGAGCAGGATCTGGACTGGACCTTCCTGTCGCCGTCGGCAGAGTTTGTCGAAGGGGAGCGCACAGGAAGTTACCGAGCCGGCCAGGATCATTTGCTGGTGAGCGCTGAAGGGCGTAGCTGGATCACTTTTGCTGATTATGCGATTGCGTTGATCGACGAAGTGGAAACGCCGAAGCATTCGCGTCAGCGGTTTACTGTCGGGTATTGAGTGAGTCCTCGCCCCTCACCCCAGCCCTCCCGAAACGTCGGACCGCCCGGAGGGAGAGGGAGCCGACCGAGGTGTCTGGCGCTGTACATCGACCTGAAAAATCCAGTCGATTATGGATTCAACACAGTAATTTCACGTCGGCGTATTTCTAGAGCATCCCCCAATCAGTCCCCTCTCCCTCTGGGAGAGGGTTAGGGTGAGGGAAACAGCCTCACCGCAAATGCGCCTGCTCCACCAGCCAGATCATCAGTTCTTCCAGCTGCGGCGAAGGCTCGGTTACCGCAGGCACCACCACGTAATACGCCAGACCCGTCTTCACCTTCAACTCAAACGGCATCACCAGCCGCCCCGCGCGCAAGTCATCACCAATCAACGACCAATCCCCGATCGCCACTCCCGTCCCGTGGGATGCCATCGACATGGCCTGATCCAGCGTTTCGAAATGCTGGCCGCTGCTGATGTTGTTCAGCCGCAGCTCGGCCGCGTTGAGCCACATCGACCAATCCTGAATATCGTGAGTGGGGTGCAGCAGCAGATGCTGTTGCAGATCCGCCGGGGAATTCAGCGCTGGCGAACCTTTGAGCAAAACTGGTGAACAGACCGGTGTCAGCTGCTCGTCGAACAGGTGCAGCGCGCCCGGCGAGTTGTCCGGAGGCGGGCCGTAGATCACCGCGGCATCGAATTGCTCACGCTGAAAGTCCACGCCGTGTTGCAGCGAGGCGGTGAGTTTTACCGGCACGTCCGGACGTTCTTTTTGCCATTGCAGCAAGCGCGGCAGCAGCCAGCGCATCACGCAGCTCGGCGCTTTGAGTTGCAGGGTTTCGTGTTGCAGGCCGATTTGCTCGGTCGCTTCGCTGATCAGGCCGAAGACTTTTTCCACACGCGGCAGCCATTCACGTCCTTCGGCGGTCAGCGCCAGGCCACGGGCCAGGCGGATGAACAGCGGGTAACCGAGATGCGCTTCCAGCCCGGCGATCTGCCGACTCACTGCGCCCTGAGTGATGTGCAACTGCTCGGCGGCGCGAGTGAAGTTGCAACACTGCGCGGTGATCAGAAACGTGTGCAGAGCGGGGAGGGGAGGCAGGCGTTTCATGGGGATCCAAGGTATGACGTGAGGACATGGCTAGTATGACTTTTAATCGATTGTTGCCGCTACCTGCCGACCGTTCCAATGAAGCCATTCCACGGACCCTGTGGGAGCGAGCCTGCTCGCGAATGCGGTCTGACATTCAACATCTCCGTTGCCTGACACAGCGCTTTCGCGAGCAGGCTCGCTCCCACATTGGTTCTGTGTCTTCAGCGAACAAGAAGGGCAATCGACATGGCGACGTGTGGCGAAGTACTGGTCAAGTTACTCGAAGGTTATGGGGTCGAGCAGGTGTTCGGCATTCCCGGTGTGCACACCGTGGAGCTGTATCGCGGGCTGGCGCGTTCGAGCATTCGCCACGTCACCCCTCGGCATGAGCAGGGTGCCGGATTCATGGCCGATGGTTATGCGCGCACTAGTGGCAAACCGGGCGTGTGCTTCATCATCACCGGGCCGGGCATGACCAACATCACCACCGCCATGGGCCAGGCCTATGCCGATTCGATCCCGATGCTGGTGATCTCCAGCGTGCAATCGCGCAGCCAATTGGGCGGCGGGCGCGGCAAGCTGCATGAGTTGGCGAATCAGAGCGCACTGGTCGCAGGTGTTGCGGCGTTCTCGCATACCTTGATGTCCGCCGCCGAATTGCCGGTGGTGCTGGCGCGTGCTTTTGCGTTATTTCAGGCCGGTCGCCCACGTCCGGTACATATCGAAATTCCGTTGGACGTGCTGGTCGAAAACGCCGATGAGTTGCTCGCCAGCGTACCGGTCAATATTGACCGCGCCGGCGCTGCGCCAGCTGCCGTCAAACGCATGAGCGAGCTGCTGGCTGAAGCCAGACGTCCGTTGATTCTTGCTGGTGGCGGTGCCATCGACTCAGCACCGGAGCTGACCAAGCTCGCCGAGTTACTCGACGCTCCAGTGGCGCTGACCATCAATGCCAAAGGCATGCTGTCGGGCAACCATCCGTTGTTGATCGGCTCGACCCAGACGCTGGTTGCCACCCGCGCGCTGGTCGCCGATGCCGATGTGGTTCTGGCCATCGGCACCGAGCTGGCCGAGACCGATTACGACGTCACGTTCGCTGGCGGTTTCGAGATTCCCGGCAAACTGCTGCGCATCGATATCGACGCCGATCAGACCGTACGCAACTACCCGCCGCACCTGGCGCTGGTGGCCGATGCGCGCAACGCCGCGCAAGCTTTGTTGAACATGCTCTCGCAGGAAAAACTCGCCGAGCGCAGCAGCGATTGGGGTCAGGCCCGCGCCGGCAAACTGCGCGCTGAACTGGCCGCGAGCTGGGATGCACCGACCCTCGCGCAAACCCGTTTCCTCGACACCGTGCTCGATGAATTGCCGAGCGCCGTATTCGTCGGCGACTCCACGCAACCGGTGTACACCGGCAACCTGACGTTCAACCCGGATCACCCGCGTCGCTGGTTCAATGCCTCGACCGGTTACGGCACGCTCGGCTACGCCTTGCCGGCAGCGATTGGTGCGTGGCTCGGTGGTCAACTCGAGCAAGGCGCGCGCCCTGCGGTAGTGTGCCTGATCGGCGATGGCGGCCTGCAATTCACCTTGCCGGAACTGGCCAGCGCGGTCGAAGCGCGGGTGCCGGTGATCGTCTTGCTGTGGAATAACCAGGGTTACGAAGAGATCAAGAAATACATGGTCAACCGCGCTATCGAGCCGGTCGGCGTGGACATCTACACCCCGGATTTTGTTGCGGTGGCCAAGGGTCTCGGTTGCGCGGCCGAAGCGATCAGCAGCATTGAGCAACTGCGCACCGCGTTGCGTAGTGCAAGCGATCGTCAGGGCCCGACCCTGATTGAAATCGACCAGACCCAATGGATGAAGGCGGTGGCGCAATGATCAGTTTCCCAACCACACTCGATGGCCTCTACATCAACGGCCAATGGTCGGCGGGGCGCGAACATCTGCGGGTGATCAACCCGGCCACCGAAGCGTTGCTGACCACGGTCAATGGCGGTGACGAGCACGCCGTCGACCAAGCCGTTGCGGCCGCCAGCGAAGCATTCAAGAGCTGGTCGCAAACCAGCGGCGCCGAGCGCGGCGCGATTCTGCGCAACATCGCCAACGGTGTGTGCAACGGTCGCGAGCACTTGATGAAACTGCAATCGAGCAACAACGGCAAACCGCAATTCGAAGCCGCCATCGACGTCGACGACGTGATCGCCACGTTCGAGTATTACGCCGAACTCGCCGAGGGCCTCGACGCGAAACAGGACAGCAACGTGCCGCTGCCCAGCGATGATTTCAGTGCACGCCTGCGCCGCGAACCGTGCGGTGTGGTCGGGCTGATCGTGCCGTGGAATTTCCCCATGGTCACCACTGCGTGGAAACTCGCGCCAGCGTTGGCGGCGGGTTGCTGCGTGGTGCTCAAACCTTCGGAAGTGACACCGCTGCCGGAGCTGGAACTGGCGGCGATCATTGCCGAATCTGGGCTGCCGAATGGCGTGTTCAACCTCGTCTGCGGCACAGGGCTGGCGGTCGGTGCGCCATTGTCGGCGGATCCGCGTATCGCCAAAATCTCCTTTACCGGCAGCAATGCGGTCGGTGTGCAGGTTATGCAACGTGCGGCGGAAACGGTGAAGGGTGTCAGCCTGGAATTGGGCGGCAAATCTTCGCTGCTGGTGTTGGCGGATGCCGACATTGATCTGGCGGTTGAGCTGGCCTGCGGCGGTGCGTTTTTCAATGCCGGGCAGATGTGTTCGGCGACCAGTCGTGTGCTGGTTGCGGATGAGCTGGAAGAGGAATTCCTCCGTCGCTTGCAGAAACGTGCGCAGGCCATTCGTGTGGCCGATCCGTTTGACCCGGATGTGGAAATGGGTGCGCTGGTCAATCAGGCGCAGTACCAGCGAGTGCTTGGGCATATCGATCGTGGCCTGAGCGCGGGTGCGCGTTTGCTTTGCGGCGGCAATCGTCCGGCGGATCTGCCGCGCGGCTATTTTTTGCAGCCGACCGTGTTCACCGACGTACCGCTGGACAGTGCGCTGTGGTGTGAAGAGATTTTCGGACCGGTGCTGTGTGTGCGCAGTTTCAGTAGCGAAGCCGAGGCGATTGCGCTGGCCAATGACACGCCGTTTGGCTTGGTCGCGAGTGTGGTTACGAGCGATGCCGCTGCGGCGGACCGCGTGGCCAATGCCTTGCAGGCGGGGATGGTGTGGATCAATGCACCGCAAGTGATATTCCCGCAGGCGGCGTGGGGCGGGTACAAGCAGAGCAGCATTGGTCGCGAATTGGGGCCATGGGGCCTAGCCGCGTTTCAGGAAATCAAGCATGTGATCCGGGCGGTGTAAAAGCCGACCCTCACCCCAGCCCTCTCCCCGAGGGAGAGGGAGCCGACCGAGGTGTCTGGCGCTATCCATCGACCTGAAAAATCCAGTCGATTATGGATTGGTCAAAGCACTTGGAAAGCCGACCCTCACCCCAGCCCTCTCCCGAAGGGAGAGGGGGACGACCGCGGTGTCTGGCGTTATCCATCGACCTGAAAAATCCGGTCGATTTTGGATTCAAAGCGAATCGTTCAGGTCGGTGAACCTCTCCAATATTCCCCATTCAGTCCCCTCTCCCTATGGGAGAGGGTTAGGGTGAGGGGCTCTTGAAGTTCACACCGAAAGTCTCAATCGCGCCAAATCCCTTAACGGCGGCGCACCAAACAAGCGGCTGTACTCACGGCTGAATTGCGACGGACTTTCATACCCCACGCGATACCCCGCCGCCGATGCTTCCAGCCCTTCGGCCAGCATCAACCGCCGCGCCTCCTGCAAACGCAGCTGCTTCTGATACTGCAACGGACTCATCGCCGTCATCGCCTTGAAACGATGATGCAAGGTCGAAACGCTAAGGTTCACTTCCTTGGCCAGATCATCAATGCGCAATGGCTGTTCAAAGTTGCCGTTAAGCCATTTGATTGCCTGACTGATGCGATGGCTCTGGCTGTTGGCAATCGCGATCTCATACAAGCGATGACCCTGCGGACTGCGCAGCAGGCGATAAAGAATCTCCCGGCGAATCAGCGGCGCAAGCATGGCGATGTCTTTCGGCGCATCAAGCAAACGCGCCAGACGCAGCACGGCATCAAGCATCGAACTGTCGATCTTCTCGACATACAAACCGCGCCCGGTCGGCCGGGTCGGCACGCCCATGGGGCCTGCGTCGGCGATCAGCGCGGTGATTTCGGTCGGATCGATGTCCAGGCGCACGGCGAGGATAGGTTCTTCCGGCGAGACATTGACCACGCGCCCGCTCAGCGGCATCGAAACCGACACCACCAGATAATTCAGCGGGTCGTAATTGAAGTACTCGTCGGCCAGACGCACCTCTTTGCGTCCCTGCGCCATGATGCACAGCGCCGGTTGCGCAAGCACCGGGGCGAAGTCGTGGGACTGGGTGTGGCGCGACATGAACAGCGAGCCGATAGCGGTCTCGTAGCTGCCATCGTCGGTGGTGTTGCGGCGGATGATCGCCGCCAGTTCCGCGCGCTGTTTTTCCATGTCAGCGCTGGGTTCGGCTTGAAAACGATCGAATGACGTCATGCACGGCATCCTCGGCAGGGGAGGTGGAATGGAGCAGAGCATATGTTTGTGCAAGCGCCAGCGGTAGACACATCCTGCGAAATGCTTGCCTGATTCTGCCCCGGGGTGTTTCCGCGCCTGTCGCGATCCAACCCTGTAGGAGCTGCCGAAGGCTGCGATCTGTTGATCTTCAAGGCAAAATCAAAAGATCGCAGCCTTCGGCAGCTCCTACACAAAACGCGCATGACAGACGTGTGACGCCGTTTTACAGGTTGTTACAGCTTCCGTGTGCAGTCTCGCAGGATTGTGCAACGCGGCGGCAGGAATCGACTAACGGCGGCCGGCGCGTGGCCCTTAACCTTTGATCCTGTCGCAGCCCGTCCCCCGGCTGCCACGCGACTCCCTGGGAGGGTTGAACATGTCCAAGCAGATTCCCGTCAGTCATATGGCCTTCGTTCGAGCGCGCGCCGGGCGTTCGGCGGAACTCGGTGTACGCCTCAGTGCGTTGATCGATCCGTCCCGCGCCGCCCCCGGTTGCCTGAGCTTTGCCTTGCAGCATTCGCAATGTGATCCCGAGTTGTGGCTGGTCTGCGGGTTCTGGAGCAGCCAGCAAATGATGACCAGCTATTTCAACAGCCCGTCGATGGAAATCTTCGCCGAGCTGGTGCAGGAACTGGTGGTCAACAGCCTCGACTTCCACACCTTCAAGGACGTGTCGGCGGCGCAAGCCCTCGGCCAATGCCCGGCACCGGTACACAAACTCGTCGGTTGAGGGTTTAATGTCCGGCTTGTTTGTCTGAGCCGGGATATGTGACATGGCACGTAAAGAGTTCGAACACTTCGAAGCAGTTTCCGCAGTCGTCCCCGTCGAGTTGGGCGGCAACAAGGGCTATCACGCGGCAATCGCGGTCAAGGCCTTGGTCGATGGCGGTGCACCACGCTTTCACAAACTGCTGAATGATCAAGTCTTCCCCGGCGCCATCGCCGCCGATGAAGCGGCCATCAATGAGCTGGATAACCTCAAGGGCGTCACTGAAGACGCCGAGTTGATCTGGTAACGCGTTACTTGCTGGCACCCGGACGCCACATCTTGAACAGGGCCTCAGGCCCCAGCTGGAAGTAATCCGCCGGCCCGCCGCCGCGCAGAATCGGTTCTGCCGCGGCGGTGTCGTAGATGCCGTCCTTCAACAGCCACTTGGCGATGTGCACGGCGACCACTTCGCCGAGGATCAGCCAGCTCGGCACCGTCTCGCCATCGGCGCGCTGCAATTGAATGATCTGCGTGACCTTGCACTCGAAGGACACCGGGCTTTCGGCCACGCGCGGCACCGAAATCACTTTTGACGCCACCGTCGTCAATCCCGCCAATTCGAATTCATTGACCTCAGGCGCGACCATCGCGCAGCTCTGATTCATCTGCTCGGCCAACGGGCGGGTGGCGAGGTTCCAGACGAATTCGCCGGTCTGCTCGATGTTGTTCAGGCTGTCTTTGCGCCCGACGCTGGAAAAACCAATGATCGGTGGAATGTAGTTGAAGGCGTTGAAAAAACTGTACGGCGCCAGGTTCAACTGGCCGTTGGCATCCTGTGAAGAAATCCAGCCGATCGGGCGTGGGCCGACGATGGCGTTGAACGGATCGTGGGGCAGACCGTGGCCGTTGGCGGGTTCGTAGAAGTGGATGTCATCGGGCATGGAGGGTGAGTTCCTGAGGCTGCGTTTCGGATGCAGCCATAGTGCAAGGACGCCCGGCATATTTCCAGCCAGACGCAAAAACCCGTGTAGGAGCTGCCGAAGGCTGCGATCTTTTGATTTTGCTTTTAAAGATCAAGATCAAAAGATCGCAGCCTTCGGCAGCTCCTACAGGGGATTTGTGTATTTGAGGAAATTATCATGCCCCAGAAATGACTAAGCCCGGCCAAGGCCGGGCTGTGAGAGGACTACTGATACTTAGCTGATGGCAGCGGCGGTGCCGGTTTTGTCGAAGCCGTCAGCGGCGACGGTTTTACCCAGGTTGGTCTTGTCGAAACCATCAGCAGCCACGGCTTTACCAATATTGGTTTTATCAAAACCGTCAGCAGCGTAAGTACCGGTGTGGCTGGTTTCGATGGCGGCGCTGGCGCCGTTGATGAAGTCGGCGGATTTGGTTTTGTCCGAGCCATCGGCGGCGAAGGTATTGGCGGCCAGTACGGACAGGGTGAGGGCGAGGATCAGTTGGGTTTTCATGTTGGTTACTCCGGATTCGTTGGCGGTGTGTCTTGCATGGGGTTAATGCTACGCCAATTAAATTGATTAAAAAGCGCAAATTAATGCTAAAAACAATCGATTAACTTGATGTTAAGGGTGGCGCGTTGAATTCGCTTTCGTCGTCGGAGCGAGCGTCGCGCAGGTCATCGATCAGGTGATTGCAGAATGAGCGGGCAGCATTAATTAGCGATTAATCGCTGTGCGGCGGATGTGAGGATTTTTTCATGCGTGTCTGGATCACGCTGTGACCCAATCGCGAGCAGGCTCGCTCCCACAGGAAAATGCATTCCAGATGTGGGAGTGAGCCTGCTCGCGAAGAGTCCATCACAGCCACCATTGCAGTGGCTGTAAAAAACCGATCAGTCAGTAACGATGCGCGAATGCTTCTGGGTGTCCTTCATGGTGATGTACACCAGCAACGACACTGCGATGCATGCCGTCACATACCAGTAGTAACCGGTTTCCATGCCGATGCTCTTGAACCACAGCGCAATGTATTCAGCGGTGCCGCCGAAGATCGACACGGTCAGTGCATACGGCAGGCCGACGCCCAGCGCGCGGATTTCAGTCGGGAACAGTTCGGCTTTCACCACCGCGTTGATCGAGGTGTAGCCGCTGACGATGATCAGCGCTGCCATGATCAGGAAGAACGCGCCCCACCAGGTCTGAATGGTGTGCAGTGTCATCAGGATTGGCACGGTGAAGATCGTCCCCAGCACGCCGAAGGCGATCAGGATCGGGCGACGACCGATCTTGTCCGAGAGGCCGCCGATGATCGGTTGCAGGCACATGAACAGGAACAGCGTGGCGGCAGAAATGGTGGTCGAGTCGGAGATGCTCATGCCGACGGTGTTCACCAGGTATTTCTGCATGTAGGTGGTGTAGGTGTAGAACGCCAGGGTGCCGCCCATGGTCAGGCCGACCACGGTCAACAGCTCTTTGGGGTGGCGCATCAAGGTGCGCATGGCGCTTTCCTTGGACTTCTCTTTCTTGGTGAACGACTCGGTTTCTTCCATGCCGCGACGCAGGTACAGCGCCACGACTGCACACAGCGCGCCGATAGCGAACGGAATACGCCAGCCCCACGCGTACAGCTGTTCAGTGGTCAGCACGTTTTGCAGGACGATCAGCACGCCCAGCGCGATGAGCTGGCCGGAGATCAGGGTTACGTACTGGAAGCTGGAGAAGAAGCCGCGACGTTCCTTGGTCGCCATCTCCGAGAGATAGGTCGCCGAGGTGCCGTATTCGCCACCGACCGACAGGCCTTGCAGCAGACGGGCGAACACCAGCAGGATCGGCGCGCCGATGCCGATGGTTTCGTAGTTCGGGCTGAGGGCGATCAGCAGCGAGCCGAAGCACATCAGGTAGACCGAGGCCATCAAGGCTTTTTTACGACCGACCTTGTCGGCGTACATGCCCATCAGCCAGCCACCGATCGGGCGCATCAGAAAGCCCACAGCGAAAATCGCGGCAGTGTTCATCAGTTGGGCGGTGGTGGAACCGGCAGGGAAAAAGGTTTTGGCGAAGTACAGGGAGAAGGCGGCATACACATACCAGTCGTACCACTCGACCATGTTGCCGACGGAACCGCTGAAGATCGATTTGATCCGGCTGGCGGTGGTTCTTTCTTTGGCGGGCACGGCAGCCGACCCAAGTGGCAGGGCGTTGGAGTTATCCATTGAAGGATCCTTCGTTTAATTGTTTTTGTGGAGCGCGTTGGAACGCAGCCTGCGAGGGCTATAGCAGGAGGTGTGCCAACGGGGGGAGGGCCGGTTTAGAGGGGGTGGCGGGATTGGGTGAGCGGTTTTGTGCCGATGGAATGGATTGTGTGAGCGGATTTCCGCTTATTGGGGCAAAGATCAAAAGCCCCTCACCCTAACCCTCTCCCAGGGGGAGAGGGGACTGACCGAGTGGATTATCCGAGGTCCACCGACTTGAGATATCGAGTCGAACTCAGGTTTTGAACAGCACAAAGATCGGCTCCCTTTCCCCCTCGCCCCCAAGGGGGAGATGGGACTGACCGAGTGGATTATCCGAGGTCCACCGACTTGAGATATCGAGTCGAACTCAGGTTTCGAAAAGCATAAAGATCTGCTCCCTTCCCCCTCGCCCCCCTGGGGGAGAGGGCTGGGGTGAGGGGGATGGATTTCAGCCACGCCAAAAATCCCGACCCAGACTCACTCAGCCAGAAACATCTCCCGACTCAACCCATGCCGCTGCAGCTTTTCATTGAACGTGCGGCGCGGTAGTTGCAGTTCTTCAAGCACCGCTTTCACATCGCCCTTGTGCCGGGTCAGCGCCGCCCGCAAACACTGCGCCTCAAATGCTTCCTGCTGCGCCGCCAGCGATTGCCCCGGATCGATCCCCGGCGCCGGCTCATCCAGCCCCAACACCTGGCGCTCGGCGACGTTCGCCAGTTCGCGCACGTTGCCCGGCCAGTCGTGGCTGAGCAGATGACTCAGTTGCGCGCCACTCAAGGGTGGAAACGTACGCCCCAAGCGTTCAGCGGCATTGTGGGCGAAGGTTTCAAACAGCAGCGGAATGTCTTCACGACGATCGCGCAGCGGCGGCAAACGCAGTTCGGCGACGTTCAGGCGATACGCCAGATCCTCGCGAAAACGTCCGGCCCGGGCTTCATCGAGCAGGTCGGGTTTGGTCGCTGCGACAATGCGCAAGTCGACGCGAATGCTCTGGTTCGAACCCAGCCGTTCAAGCTTCTGCTCCTGCAACACACGCAGCAGTTTGACCTGTTGCGCCAGCGGCATGCTTTCGATTTCATCAAGAAACAGCGTGCCACCGTCGGCGTATTCCAGTTTGCCGATGCGCTTGCCCGAGGCGCCGGTAAACGCGCCGCTTTCATGACCGAACAACTCCGCCTCGAACAACTGCTCAGGGATCGCCGCGCAGTTCAGCGCAACGAACGGTTTGTCCGCTCGGGGGCCAAAATCATGCAGGCAACGCGCGACCAGTTCCTTGCCGCTGCCGGTTTCACCACGGATCAGCACGTTGACCGGCAGCGTCGCCAGATCCAGCACCTGCCGGCGCAACGTCTGCAAGCCACGGGACACACCGAGCAACGTCGCATCGAGTCTGGCGCGGTTGTCGGCCTGCTCGTGCAGGGCGCGGTTCTCCAGAATCAGCCGGCGTTTGTCCAGCGCCCGACGCAAGCTGCCGAGCAGGGTTTCCGGGCTGAACGGTTTCTCCAGAAAGTCGTAGGCGCCGTCGCGCATTGCCTCGACCGCCATCGGCACGTCGCCATGGCCAGTGAGCAGAATCACCGGCAGATCGGCATCGCGTTTCTGCACTTCGGCCAACAACGCCAGACCGCCCATGCCAGGCATGCGCACATCGCTGAGGATCACCCCGGCAAAGTGCGCGGGCAGGGCGGCGAGACAGTCTTCGGCGCGACTGAACAATTGCACCTCGAACCCGGACAGGCTCAGCCACTGCTCGACGGCGCTGCGAATGCTGCTTTCGTCATCGACCACCATCACTGAATTGAGCATCAGATGTGTGCCTCCAGATCGATCGGCAAAGTCAGGCTGAACACCGCGCCGCTGTCGCCGTTTTCGGCGCTCAGACGACCGCCGGATTCGTGCACGATAGCGAAGGATACCGCCAAGCCGAGGCCCAGGCCGTCACCCACCGGTTTAGTAGTGAAGAACGGGTCGAAGACCTGGCCCAAATGGTCTTCGGCAATTCCGCCGCCATTGTCGCTGACGTTCAGACGCCACAGTTGTTCATCGGCTTCCAGACGGATTTCCAGACGCTTGCACGCTTTGCCCTGCATCGCATCGAGGGCGTTGCGCAGCAGGTTGATCAGCACCTGTTCGAGGCGAATCGCATCACCGCGCACCCACGCCGGACGCGTCAGGTGCAGTACCAGACTGACCTGTTCGTCGCGCAGCCGGGCATCGAGCAACTGCAACGACTGATCAACCACCGTCGCCAGATCCAGCCGCTCGCGCAAGCCACTGGGACTTTTGCGCGCGAAAGTCTTGAGGTGGCCGGTGAGGGCGGCCATGCGCGTGAGCATCTCGTCCACCGGTTTCAGCGCTTTATAAGCATCGTCGACGCGGCCATGCTCGAGCAGCAGGCGCAGGGTCGCCAGTTGCATGCGCTGAGCGGTCAGCGGCTGATTGATTTCATGGGCCAGCGCCGCAGACATCTGCCCGAGCGCGGCGAGTTTGGCTGATTGCACCAGGCCGTCCTGCGCAGTGCGCAAATCGCGGGTGCGTTCTTCCACCAATTGTTCAAGCTCTTCACGGTTGCGCTGACGGATTTTCGACAGGCGCCAGCGCTGGTTGAGAAACAGCAACAGAAACACCAGCGCCAGCCACACCCCGGCGGCGGCCAGCCCGGCGTTGCGCAGGTCTTCGAAGGCCACTTGCGGATGGCGCAGCAGGTGCAGGGTCCAGCCTTCGGCGCTCAGTGGCAGCGATTCCCACAGATAATCCGCCGTGCCTTGCGGGCCTTCAACGCGGCGCAGATCGCTGTTGTCATCGAAACTGCGCAGCGATAAGTGCGTCAACGGCACCAGCAACTGTTTATCGTACTGCCGGGTGGATTTGATCTCGGCCATGTCGCTGGCACTCAACGGCCGCAACGCGCGATAACGCCAGCCGGGCTGGTTGGCTATGAAGATGATCCCGCGCGCATCGCTGACCAGCAGCGTGTCATTGCCCTGACTCCACTCGCGTTCCAGTTCGGGGAATTCCAGCTTGACCACCATCGCACCAAGGAACTCGTCGTGGTCGCCGAGCACCGCGCTGGAGAGGAAGTAGCCGGGAATCCCGCTAGTCACGCCCACCGCGTAAAAACGCCCGGTGCCCTGGGTGCGGGTCTGGCTGAAATAGGGACGGAAGCCGTAGTTGTGGCCGACGTAACTGCTCGGCAGGCGCCAGTTGCTTGCCGCCACGGCGAGGCCTGTGTGGTCGAGCAGTTCAAGGGTAGAGGATTGCGCCGCACCGTTGATTTTTTCCAGCTTCAGATTCAGTGTTGCCTGCTCTTCGGCATCGACTGAACCTGCCAGCGCCGAGCGCAATTGCGGATCCAGCGCCAGCACGGCGGGCAAGGCGCGATAACGGTCGATCAGGGTGTGCAACGAGTTGGCGTACAGCGCCAGTTGCTGATTGGCGCGCGCCGCATCTTCCTCCAGCGCCTGACGTTCGGCGTGGCGGATCGCAAGGGTCGCGGCAACGGCCGCACCGGCGACGATCAGCAGGGTATACAACGACAGACGCAAGGTACGGGAAGTCGGCAGCATGCTGGGCAGATGGGTAGCAGGTCGGGCGGGCACGATAGCATGGGCAAGCACGCCGTCCCACGGTTGTCCCGGTACCCGATTCGTAGTTGCCGAGTCCGTGTGTCAGACAAATGTCTCTTTTATTTCTTTGGACTGCGAATCTCGCCGCATTAGATTTGAAACGAATTGGATCGCACCAGAGGGTCCCGCTTCATTTAGCCGCGAAGCAACATGGTTAATTGCTTCGTTCGCGGCAGGCGCTATGCCCTCGGCTTGAGGGGACACCTGGTCGATGGCGATCACTACGTCCAAAGTTCGATTTTCTATTTCCAGGAACCTTCGTATCCATTCGTCTGCGGTCGAATCGGCTGTCAGGCCGTTCATGAAGTCCCATTGATCCTTCACTGACCAGGTGCCGACTTTCTCTTTCACGTTATTCAGAAGGGCTTCGTGCATGATTGGCAGTTGGTTCACGACACTCTCCGGCACCTTGCCTTGAGACATGTCAGCGAGCGCCTGGGTGACGGCTTGGACTTTTCCCAAATGCAGGGCGGTCGCAAGGCGAACATCGCTTCTGAAGAATCTGTATCGAATATAGGACAACGCACCTCCTGCAATCAGGCCGATAGCTGGACCTAGGGTTGCCCCTAATATTTCGACACTCACTTCAGGCACGTATTGGTGAATCGTGTAGGCGATCCCGGTTCCTGCTGCTCCACCGAACGTTGCGCCTTGGCCAAATGCCCACGCGCCGTTTCCTTTTTTCAGATACTCGCGGTAGGTAGTGTTCTGTCTTTGCTCTGGTGTCATTGGGTCTTGTTGATCATCAAACTCTTCGGCAAATCTACCCGTTTCAGAGGCGAAGCCTGAAATTTTGGCAATGAGACTCGTGAACTTGTTATTCGCTCGCCCATCCGGGTCGATGTACAACAGTGGATTATTCCCCACCATCGCATACAAATTCAGCCCATCCACATCCCCCGCCGGGTCCGCACTCACCCAGCGCTGCAACCACGGTGCGTAATACCGCGCGCCGTAGTAATACAGTCCGCTGACATCCATTTCCTTGCCTGAATAACGCACAGTCTTGTAATCCACTGCGCTGCTGGAAGCGGGCTGCCAGATCGCCGTGCCACCGAAGGGATAGTAGGTTTCCTGACTGATCACTTGCGCGTCCTGATCAAGTTCAGTGGTGCTCGAACCCAAGTGATCGTCGAGGCTGTAGCGCATCTGGTTGTTCTCGACCTGCGCCGGTGGTGCGCTGCGCCAATGCAGGTAGCGGACGTTGCCGGGCAGGGTGATCATGTGCAGTTCTTCGCCGTTGTCCCGGGTGCGGATTTCCAGGTCTGGCAGGTAGCGCACCTGATGAAAGTGCGAAGCGGCGGGGTTATGGGTTTCATGACGTTTGGACACGCGCATGCCCTGGCTATAAAGGTAGCTCTCGTGATCATCGGGCAGATCGTTGTTGTGCGTGAGCAAGGTCACCCGACGCAGTTGGTCGCGGGCATTCCACAGCAGTTCCGGGCCGTGGCGAAGTTTGATCTGATTGCCATGAGCATCGAAGGTGGCGGCGAAATCCGGTGGCGGGTCGCCGGCCTCCCAGCGCAGCGCATGATTGCTGGCAGGCGCGACCTTCATCTGGCGGGTGTACCCCGTCGTCTCGCGGCCATGCACCAGTTCGATGAGGTTGCCGGCCCGGTCGTATTGGTAATGCTGGGTGTAGTTGTGCAGATTATTCGGGTCGCTCGGCGCAGGGCGCCCCGGCGTGTCAGTGGCGGTCGCGGCTTCATGACCGCTGGCAGCGATCAGTCGATAGAGCGAGTCATAGCTGAACGCCCGATGACCATCGATGCGCCGGTTGGCGAAAAACACCGGTTCAAAGGTGTGGTCGTCGATGCGCAGGACATTGCCGACAGGGTCGTAGGCATATTCGAGATTCTGCAGCAGCGCTTGTCCGGTAACGCCGGCCTGGGCGGTAATCGGCCAGTCGTTGGCAGGGTCGTAGCGCCAACGGTTGATGACTTGATTGCCGGCACGCTGTTCGACCCGCTGTCCGGCCGCGTTGTATTGCAGGCTCGCGACAATGGTTTTTGCGACGTTTTCACCCTGGGGCAGCAGAGCAACCTGCGTGAGCTGGCCGACAACGCTGTACAGGAAGTCCTGGCGATTGCCGCGAGCGTCGGTGTGCGTCAGGCGCTGGTTCAGCGGGCCGAACGTTTGGCGACTGGTATGGGCCTCGCTGTCGTCAAAGGTGCGGGTCTGTACAAGCACCTGGCCGAGCAAGGAAAAACCCTGCAGGTTCAGCGTCCCCGCAGGGTCCTTGAGCGTTGTCATCTGTCCGCACAGATTAAAGTCGACGTCGGCCGAGGCATCGGCGTAGGTGAAGGTTTCGAAGCTGCTCTGATCGGCGCTGGCCTCGCTGAGTATTCGCAGTTGTTCATCGTGCAGGATTCGCCAATGGTTGCCGCGCGCATCCCAGCGTTCCACGACCTGTCCGGCCTCTCCCGGCAGGCTCAGCCGCCAGCCGGCGTCGACACTGTCGACACTCACCGGTAGGCCCGACAGGCTGTAGACATGAGCGAGGTTGGGCTGGGGGCTGGTGCTGAACAGGCGCGGATCCCACTGCTCGGTCAAACGACCAACAGCATCGTGCCCTTGGCGGGTGATCCGGGATTCAGCATCAGCGCTGGCCACTTTGCACAAATAGCAGACGTTTCTGACGGGCAGCCCCCTGGGGTCATGAACGTGCAGCGTCGGCGTATGCCGATGCACTGACTGATTCATACCCGCTCACGCGCGCAGTCGGTCATCTCAGGCGGCCTTTTTCTTGTTGGTACGCGCCTGTTTCAGCAGAAACTGGTTGTCGGTGGTGCCCATTTCCTTGTACCAGGCCATTCCGAGTTGAGCCCTGGCAATGTTGGCAAGCACTGCCTCGTTCTTTGAGCGCAATTCTGAACGGTGGATGGGAGCCAGAGTTTCCTTGGTGGTCATATTGTTGACGTTCGGCAGGGAATTGGCCGGATAAATCACGTCTGTACCGAGTGCGTCGAATGCGTTTTCGGCCCAAGCGGAACGTTGCTCCACCGCGGCTTTCCAGTCGCTGAGCATTTTTTCTATTTTTTCTATTTTCACTGGATCGAGCCGGTTCCTGATGTCCTCGACCTCAATCGCCCGGGCAAACATGTTAAGGGCACCGGGAATGATTCCGATCACCGAGCCGATGACTCTGTTCATCATGAAGGAGGGATTGAGAACCGCGTTCAACCCTGGGTGGATAAGTTCACTCTTCAAGTCACTCCAGGAGTTGATTTCCTTGACGGCATCCTCGATGCCCAGTTTCTTATCAATGGCGCTGACGGACATCTGTGAGGTTTGCGGGATGAGGGCGCCGAATTTCAGCCCGGTACTGTTCGCATATGGATTGGCGAGTGCACCGCCGGCATCGCCACCGATGTTGCCACCGACTAATCCAGAAACGCTTACGAAAGACTGTGCCTGAGACAATCCGGGCGCTATGGCATTAAATACTTGACTTCCCACACCTCCGCCCTCGTAACCCGCAACCCCCAGCACCACTTCGCCGACGAAATTTGTCAGCAGATCAAGTGCGACGTCTTCAGGGTGAAAAATATTGGTCAGTTGCCCTCCGAGTTGTCCGGTATTGTCATGGAGTTCTGAAATGAATTGTGAATACAACATGATCACACCTTCCGCTCGCGTGTTCCCGTCAGGATCAACGAAGCGCATCGGGTTGTTGCCCACAAACGCGTAAAGGTTCAGACCATCCGCCTGCTCTGCGTCGGTGCTGATCCAGCGTTGCAACCACGGCGCGTAATAGCGTGCGCCGTAGTAATACAAACCGCTGACGTCCATTTCCTTGCCCGAATAGCGGATGAACTTGTAGCTGACGTCGATCTTCGAAGGCGCGGTCATCCACGCCGTGGCGCCGAACGGGTAGAAACCTTCCTCGCTGATCAGCTGCGCCTGCTGATCCAGCTCCATCACGCAGGAACCGAGGTGATCTTCGAGGTTGAAGCGCAGTTGATCGGTGGCGATGCCGTTGGGCTTTTTCTCTGCCCAATGCAGGCAGCGGGCGTTGCCCAGAGTGATGACGTGCAGTTCTTCGCCGTTGTCGCGGGTGCGGATTTCCAGTCCAGGCAGGTAGCGCACCTGATGGAAATGTTTGGCCGTGGGGGTGTGAATTTCGTGGCGTTTGAACACGCGCACGCCCTGACTGTAGCGGTAGTGCTCGGCATCATTGAGGCCGCTCTCGCGCTGGACCAGGGTCACACTCTCCAGCTCATCGCGGGCGTTCCATTGCAGCGGTTGTCCTGGTTGTACGGTCAGTTGATTGCCATGACGATCGAACAGATCGTCGAATACAGGTGTCGGATTGCCTGTTTTCCAGCGCACGCCACGATTGCTCTTCGGGTCGATGAGCATGTGCTGGGTGGAGTTGTTACCGTCTCGCACATGACACAGTTCGATCAGATTGCCGCCATTGTCGTACCGGTAGGTCTGGGTGTAGTTGAGTCGGTTGTTCGGGTCGCCCGGTTGCGGCAGGCCGGGAATATCTGACGGCGGCGCGTCGTCGTAGCCAGTGGCGCTGGTCAGTTGATCGAGGGTGTTGTAGGTGAAATTTCGGTGGCCGTCGACCCGTTGATTGGCAAAATATCGCGGCTGAAAAGCGTGATCTTCGATGCGGGTGATATTGCCGACGCGGTCATAGAAATATTCGAGGTTTTGCAGGACACCGCCGCCGTCCTTGTGGCTGGATTGGGTGTGTAGACGACCGTCCGCCGGGTCGTATGTCCACGTACTGAGCACACGATTGCCGGCCAGTTGTTCGATGATCTGGTCGTTGGCGTTGTACTGCGCGTCCAGCAACACCGTTTGCCAGTCAGACGCATCCTTGATCAGCAGTTCTCCTTTTTTGAGTTGTCCGGCCAGGCCGTAGTGCGAGCGTCGTTGATGGCCGCCGGCGTCGGTTTGTTCAAGCAGCGCGCCGAGCGGGCTGAACACGTGGTGGCTGGTGAACGGCTCACCGTCGTGGAACGTGCGGGTTTCGCACAGCGGCGGGCCGGTCAGGGAAAAACTGTCGGTAAGCAGCGAACCGGAACGATCTCTCTGCTCCAGCAACTGGCCACGCTGGTTGAACTGCGTCTTGGCCGAGGCGTCGGCGTAGATAAAAACATCTACGTTGGGCTGGCCATTTTCCTCGACGGCGACCGCGCGCAGTTGCTCATCGAAGACTGTGTGCCAATAGCTGCCGCGCTGGTCCCAGCGTCGCAACGGTTCACCGGCCAGCCCCGGCAGGGTAAGGCGCCAGCCGGCGTCGACGCTATCGGACTTCAATACCGATCCGTTCAGGCTGTAAACCGTGGTCAGGCAAGGTGCCGACAGACGCGGATCCCATTGCTCGACCAGACGTCCGGCGCGGTCATGCTGTTGACGACTGACAAGCGCAGCAGGCGTGTCAGCGGCCACGCTACGCAAGTAGCCGATCTGCCGCACCGGCAAACCGCGCGCATCGCTCACGACCAGCGCGGGTGTACGCCGGTGCACGTTGGTTGTCATGGCTGCGTTGCCTTGGTTGGCAGGGATGGTTCGGCAGTGTCGTTGTAGTCCTCGCTGGCGCGATACCAGGGGTAGTGGGTCTCTCGAGAAAAGTAGCCTTTGGCATTGACCATTCGCACCTGCCGGCCCGGCGCGTCATAGTAAAGTTTGTCGTGATGGCCCACTCTGCGCAGGGACTGATCGTTGACGTAAGTGTAAGTGTCAGCGAAAAACGCGCGGAACTGACGAACCGGCAATCCCTTGTTGTTGAATTCGACACGCTCACTGATGCGCCAGCGCGGGTCGGCATCGACTTCCTTGATCTGGTCATTTTCGACGATCAGCGAGCCGTCGGCGTCCACGGCATAGGCCTTGCCCGGATCGACCAGTTGCTGGGTTTGCAGCGCCCGGCCAAAGCCGTCGACGCAGGCTTTGATGATCTGGAATTGCACCGCCGGATCGCCGGGGTAGCGGTCGGCACTGAGGATCACGCTGTGGACCGGTTCGCGATGCACGGCTGCGATGGCGGCTTGCAGTGCCTGTTCATCCGGCGTCAAAGCACCGCTGCGCTGGGCAAGTCGTCGGCGCGCGCTGGCCCTGATATGCCCGCTGGGCAGCAGATAACCTTGGGCAATCCATGCCATGGCGACGGGAGTGTTGTTGGCAATCTGCCCCATCCAGCTGAACAGATCCTTGCGCAGGGTACTTGCGGCGTCTTGCACGGCAGCGGCCGGGTTGGCAATCGCCGTAGCCGGGCTCCGGTCCTCCGGGATTTTGTATTCGCTCAGTGGCTTGAAACCCGCCACCTTTTTGTTCTCGATACCATAAAAACTGGTGGCCAGTGGCTGATTGGAGGGATCGCAGATCGCTTCCTGAATGTTGTCGTTGGCATCGATGACTTCCATCGGCTGCAGCGTATGGTAGTCGTACTTTATGTGCGTGGTGCAGCCATCCGGTAATTCCACGAGGGTGACGGCCAGCGCGTACGCGTCGTATTCGGCGCGGGTGAAGCCATGGCTGAGGGTTTCCCGATAACGGCATACCTTGTAGAAACCGTCGAGGCCGGCATATTTGGCGTAACCGAAACTCGCCGACCACAGGTCCTGCTCCGTGCTCCCCAAGGGATTTACCCAGAACAGAAACGGCATCGGTGTGTAACCGATTTTCTCCAGCTCACTGCGCACGTTGAATTTCGATAGAACGCTGTAAGCATCCAGCGCGGTCTTGTCCAGTTGTGCCACTTCCAGTGGGCCGACCAGGGCCTCGAAGCCGGCAATACCGTCGTCCAGCAGCTTGCCATCGGTATCCACGTAACGCTGCACCGACTGCGTGGTCAGCACCCGTTCATTATTCCAGTGTGCCGAATCCTCATGCTGCATCAGGCACTCATAGGACACCTGCGCGGCGTTAAGCCCGATGGGCAGGCTGCCTTTGGCCAAGACCAGCGCATTGCCGCGCTGTTGATAGGGCAAGCCCAGGCGCCAATGCTGCAGGTCTGTATCCAGATTGATGAACGTCGCACGGCTTTCATTCAGGTAATGACATTGCTGAGCCTTGTCATGGGCGTCATACCACCACTGCTGTTCATCAGGATCGTCGAACGGTGGCGTGTCCGTTTCGGTGAGCCGCCTTGCGTAGCTCACGGTGATGGCATGCGTCGGCTGGCCGTAAGCGTTGTGGTGCAGATTGAGTGTATGGCTGCACAGGGGATCAGCGACGAAACGGTCGTACTGGTAGCTGATTTTTTCTACCACCAGCGGTAGTAAAACTGCGGCGGCATATGCGCCTTGCTCACGTACCTCACGCACCAGGTAACGCAGCTCTTCGACTGCGTAAGGCGTAGCGATTCCGGGAGCGTCCACGTCTGCATCGGCATAGGTTTCGATGCGTGTTACTGAGCCGACGAGCGCCCGAGAGATCTGGTATCGGGTGGCTTCATTGTGCGCAGGAATGATTTCATCGGCGTCGTCTGGCAAGTGATGCCGACTGAACAGGGTCGCGCCCAAGGCTTCAGCTTGCGCATCCTGATTGAAGTAGTCGTCGCGCGATCGGTCCATCGATTGCCCGGTATGAAACCAGGTGAAGACCCGCATCGGCTCGGTGAAGCCGTCGCCCTCATCTTTGCCGGCGCTTTCACTGTCGGCTTGCTGCAACAGACCGAAACCGCGGAACTCTCGCTCGACACCGTCGTAAAAACCTTCGCACCAGGTGAAAAGCTGCGTCAGGCAGTTGCCGGTGATTTCATCCAGTTGCCGCTGTTTTTTGACCACCGCCACTGAAAACGGCAGGTGGCAAACCGGCAAACGCTTGAGGGTGAGCAAACGCTGTTTTTCATCCAGCCATTCCTGCGCCGAGCTGCGGTAGACCACGCTGGCACTGCAACCCATGTTGCTGTTACTGCTGGTCAGCAGATAGGGTTTGGCCGAGACGAAATCGTAACGCCAGTGCTGCGGTTCCATATGCGTCACCGTCAGGATCAGGCTGGCGCAGCCCAGACCTTGCAGGTCGGCGAAACTCACTTGACTGAATCGGTCGTAGCGCACGCCGTCGGGCCACGGCACGCTGATCGGTGTTTGCTCCAGGCCGTTGCCACCCCGGTTCAAGTAGATATCGAAGGCATCTGACTTCAGATAAATCAGCGACACGGCACCGGAGCCGTCGAGGTCGGCAAGGCGCACCAGTGAAGAGTCGAATTGCTCATAGCTGAACGGCAATGCGCTGATCTTGCGACCCTTGCCAAAGCGGCCATGGCCCAGGTTCGGCCAGCAGCGGATCTCATCATGGCGAATCCGGCACAGCTCGGGCATATCGCTGGCCAGAAAACCACTCAGCACCACCAGTTCTGTGCGGGAATTGCTGAACAATGGCAAGCGGTCGCCGTCGGGTTCATGCAGCACCTCTTCGGGCGCAGCGAAGCCCTGTTCTCGTTCGTTGCCATACAAGCGCACCGAGTTCGACCCGATCAATGCCAAGCTACTCAAGCCATCTCCAACCAAGTCGCCGAGTACCGCGAGGATATTGAAAAACTCAAGCGGGAATTTACTGAAAGAGACGAAGTCGGCAAACGTGCGTTGTTCTGTCAGGGTGCGAAAGCCGCTGATCCCCGGTTGCGCGGTGATCCAGTCGAGCCGGCCGTCCCCCGTCAGGTCGGTCAGCAGTTGCTGAACCGGACGGTTGCGATCGGCGACCGGAATCTTGTCCAGCACGCTCCATGGCCCATAGCCAATTTGGTCGGTTCCCTTGGTCGCACGCAGTGGTTCGCGGTAGTACCAGGCCTGATCATAGCGACACAGAAAGCCCGGTACGCCCTCGCCATACAGATCCACACACTGGTAAAAACCACCGTCCTCGATACCCGGCTGTACATCGAGTTCGAAGAAGCGGGCAGGGGTTTTATTGACCTCGAAGGCGGCGTAGTCGAACTCGATCGGTGGGGTGTTTTCGACAACGCCGCTGGCATCGAACGCCTGATAGTGCGCCGCGCTGATCTGGCTGTAGGTCCACTGTTCGTCTTCCTGCGCCTGGCGATATTGCAGTAGCAGGCGGCGCACCAGTTTCGGTTGGTCAGTCGATTGCGCGGGAAAGTGATGAAACAGCAACGCTTGCTGGCAGAGCCTGCGCGTGCCCAGCTCAAACCCCTGACCGTGGGTTAAAAAGCTGTCCGGTCGCACCGTCCAGGGTTTCAGGGTGTCACCGTCGTACGCAGGGATGTCAGTCAGTGATGTGCTGCGCTCGCCGTAATCGAACAGCAGATGGAAGTGCCAATCCAGTTCGGCAGGATTGTCCGTCGTCCAGCCGTACAGATCGCTGCTGGCGGTGAAGTTGCCGTAACACACTCGGCGCAGATAACGCTGGGCGCGGTAGTCATGCAGCGGGTCGGGGTCCTGATCATCGGCCTTGTATTCGAAGCAGATGTGTTCGCCGTGCGCGTTCATGCTTTCGCACAGTAGCCATGTGGCGATCTGGCCGGGGGCGTCCGGGTCGGCAATTCGTGTCGCTTCGGTTTTGCCGTAAAGGTGCAGCGAGCCGTCAGCGCCATGTATCAGCCAGAACGCCGCTGCATCGGCTGCTCTGGTTTGCCGCTGCCAGCGCTCGCGCAGGGCGAAATCGCTTTCTACTTGAGGCCAGTAACGCACCACCTTGTGCGGGCCGATGTCGACGCCGTTGTAGGTGTTTTCTTCACGGAATTTGAGCTCGCCGTCTTCATCCAGCTCCGGCATCCACACTTCGCCATCGACACCGACGATCTCGTCGTGATCGGTATAGCGCGGCACGCCTTTGTGGGTGCGGCGGCTGATCTGACCCGCGCCGGCCAGGTGCCAGGAAAGCCCGAACGATCCGTTACCACTCTGACTGCTGTAACCCAGCGAAAACTGCGGATCCCAGCCCCGTCCGGCAGATGTCGGAATCGGCAGTTCGAACGATGCCGCTCCGGTCGGCCCCACTGCGCCCCAGCTTTTACCGATAGTGGCGATCGATGCACTTTTGGCGATGGAGGGCGTGGTGATGCTCAGCTCTTGTTGATCAGGCATGGTCGAATCCATTGCGCGCGGGGTGGGCGTGAATGGACTGACGCTAACAAGATTCGCGTTGAAATGAACCTGTCAGATCTGACAGGTGCGCAAGATCATTTTGTGTGCATTGAAGGGTTTTTTATCGCGATCGGTTTGCACATGCAAAAACGGCCGGGTCATCACTGTGGATGAACCGGCCGTTTTCATGGAAGCGAAGGGCTTACTGCACTTCTACCGCCAGGCTTTCGCTGATCTTTTGTTGCCAGATCGCAGGACCGGTGATGTGCACCGACTCACCCTTGCTGTCCACCGCAACGGTGACCGGCATGTCCTTGACCTCGAACTCGTAGATCGCTTCCATGCCCAGTTCGGCGAAGGCCAGCACTTTCGATTTCTTGATTGCCTGAGCAACCAGGTAAGCAGCGCCGCCGACGGCCATCAGGTACACGGCTTTGTTGTCCTTGATCGCCTCGATCGCAGTCGGGCCGCGCTCGGATTTGCCGATCATGCCCAACAGGCCGGTTTGTTCAAGGATCTGCCGGGTGAACTTGTCCATCCGCGTTGCGGTGGTCGGACCTGCCGGGCCAACCACTTCGTCACCAACCGGATCAACCGGGCCGACGTAGTAGATGAAGCGACCTTTGAGGTCCACCGGCAGGGTTTCACCCTTGTTGAGCATCTCGACCATGCGCTTGTGCGCCGCGTCGCGACCGGTGAGCATCTTGCCGTTGAGCAGGACGGTTTCGCCCGGCTTCCAGCTCTGCACGTCTTCCGGGGTCAGGGTATCGAGGTTGACACGACGAGCCGACGGGCCGGCTTCCCAGACGATTTCCGGGTAGGCGTCCAGCGGTGGCGCTTCCAGCGAGGCCGGACCTGTACCGTCGAGCACGAAGTGCGCGTGACGGGTGGCGGCGCAGTTCGGGATCATGCACACCGGCAGCGAAGCGGCGTGGGTCGGGTAGTCCATGATCTTCACGTCGAGCACGGTGGTCAGGCCACCGAGGCCCTGGGCGCCGATGCCCAACTGGTTGACCTTCTCGAACAGCTCCAGACGCATTTCTTCGATGCGGTTCTGTGGGCCACGGGCCTTCAGTTCGTGGATGTCGATGGACTCCATCAACACTTCTTTGGCCATGACCGCGGCTTTCTCGGCGGTGCCGCCGATGCCAATACCGAGCATGCCCGGTGGGCACCAGCCGGCGCCCATGGTCGGAACGGTCTTGAGTACCCAGTCAACGATCGAGTCGGACGGGTTGAGCATGGCCATTTTCGACTTGTTCTCGGAACCGCCGCCCTTGGCCGCCACGTCCACTTCCACGGTATTGCCCGGGACGATGGAGTAGTGGATGACCGCAGGGGTGTTGTCCTTGGTGTTTTTCCGAGCACCCGCCGGGTCGGCGAGGATCGAAGCACGCAGGACGTTTTCCGGCAGG
Organism: Pseudomonas viridiflava; assembly: GCF_900580865.1. Taxonomy (GTDB): domain Bacteria; phylum Pseudomonadota; class Gammaproteobacteria; order Pseudomonadales; family Pseudomonadaceae; genus Aquipseudomonas. Next base: position 227,172 of record NZ_UTBZ01000099.1, on the reverse strand, counting down.
TTGTAGGCGCGACGCACGCCTTCGTTGATCATGTCGTCCAGGCCCATGGTGGCGCCATCCCAACGTACGTCCATGCCGACGCGCACGAACACGGTGACGATACCGGTGTCCTGGCAGATCGGGCGGTGGCCGGTGGCGCACATGCGCGAGTTGATCAGGATCTGCGCCATCGAGTCACGGGCCGCTGGCGATTCTTCGCGCAGGTAAGCTTCGTGCATCGCCTGGATGAAATCCACGGGGTGGTAATAGGAAATGAACTGCAGGGCGTCGGCAACGCTCTGAATCAGGTCGTCTTGCTTGATCACGGTCATGAGTCGCGCTCCTCTAAAAGACGGGAACATTTTAATAGGGCAGCTTTGAGCTTCTAGCTTTCAGCGGCAAGTTGGAGCAGTACGCGGACTGTTTGAGCTTGCGGCCTGGAGCTTGCAACTTGAAGCTGGCCCTTTGGGCCGGGCACGCCGGGGCTGCTGGCGCGACGCTAAAAAGGCGCGGCAGTATACCGCGCCTCGCTGGGGCGTACACGCGCCGGCAGTCATTCGTTGGTCGCATGGGTGGGCGAATATCGGACATTGCGTTTGCACTTCAAGATTTACCCCCTCACCCCAGCCCTCTCCCCCAGGGGGGCGAGGGGGAAAGGGAGCCGATCTTCATGCTGTTCAAACCTGAGTTCGACTCGGGAAAGGGAGCCGATCTTCATGCTGTTCAAACCTGAGTTCGACTCGGGAAAGGGAGCCGATCTTCATGCTGTTCAAACCTGAGTTCGACTCGGGAAAGGGAGCTGATCTTCATGCTGTTCAGACCTGAGTTCAGCTCAGGAGCGGGAGCCGATCTTGTTTTGTTCAAACCTGAGTTCGGCTCGGTATTTCAGGTCGACGTATTGCCAACAATCGACTCGGTCAGTCCCCTCTCCCTCTGGGAGAGGGCTAGGGTGAGGGGCTTTTGGCGGTATACGCAGGCCACACTTTTGACGTCAAATTTCGAGCCCGAAAATCGGTGGTCATTTATCGACTACGCCTCTAAAGTGGCAGCCGGTCTGTAGAGTAGGACACTCGGTCAGCCTCCTATCGCACGGTGAGTCAACGATTGACCCATAACGCCATTCAACGTCTTTTGCTCAAACGCTTTGCCCTTGCTGCGGCCACCTACGGATTGGCTTTGCTGCTGCTGTGGCTGGCGTTTTTCACGGGTCATTACGAGCAGTCCCTGACTTCTGTAGCCGTCGGCAGTGCGCTGGTGGTGATCAGCCAATCGGCGCTGTTCGCGCTGTTCTGGAGCGGGCGCAACCTGCGTTTTGCCGATCCCAGCCTGACCGAAGCACAAGTGCTGCTCGGCCTCGGCTGGCAGACCTGGCTGATCGCCCATCTGGATGAGGCCCGCGGCGCCTTTCTGGTGTTTTATGTGCTGATCCTGCTGTTCGGCCTGTTCCATCTCAGTCGACGGGCGTTTGTTCGTTGCGCGCTGCTGGTGTTCTTCAGCTTCTGTGCCATCACGCTGTGGGACGGTTACCACTTCCGTTTGCGCGAGCCGGCGCTCGCGGCTTTGCAGGTGTGCATTCTGGCGATGGTGCTGGCGTGGCTGGTGCTCTATGCGCGTTTCGTCCAGGTGTCGCGACAACGCCAGCGGCAAAGACGATTTGCCTTGCAGGCGCATCAGGACACCCTGCGCGGGATGATGCGTCAGCTGGAAGATCTGGTCGCCACCGACGAATTGACCGGGCTGTTCAATCGTCGGCATTTTCTGCGTCTGGCCTCGCGAGAGCTGAATGCGATGGACGACGATGTCGTGCACGGCCTGGCGTTGATCGACCTCGACCACTTCAAACGCATCAACGACCTGCACGGTCACGCGGCGGGCGATCAGGTGTTGCAGGCCTTCGCCGGCGTTGCTCAAGCATGCCTGCGCGACGGCGATGTGCTGGCGCGTTATGGTGGTGAGGAATTCGTTGTGTTGTTGCCCGATTGTGATGCCGAAAGGTTGACCGCGTGCTGCGAGCGTCTGCGTATTGCTTTCACCGACGTTGAACTGGTCGGCCTGAATGTGCGCAACCTCAGCCTGTCGGCCGGCATGACGCTGTTGGCATTGGGCGATGATCTGGACGACGCCTTGCAGCGCGCCGATCAGGCCTTGTATCGGGCCAAGCGTGACGGGCGCAATCGTTGTGCGGCCGCGTGGGAGAACGTCGATGCCTGAACTTCGCGTCGGTGAACGACACTGGTCAGTGGCCACGGGCAGCAACCTGCTCGATGCCCTCAATCAGAATGGCGTCGCGGTGCCTTACAGCTGCCGCGCCGGCAGTTGCCATGCGTGTCTGGTGCAATGCGTGCAGGGCCTGCCCGCCGACAATCGACCCGACGCCTTGAGCGCTGAGCAGCGTCAGGAGGGCTGGCGCCTGGCGTGTCAGTGTCAGGTGGTTGAAGACTTGCAGGTGCATACGTTCGACCCGATCACCGACGGTCGCCCGGCAGTGGTCGAAGCGCTGGACTGGCTCAGCGACAGCGTCCTGCGTTTGCGCCTGACTCCGCAACGGCCGTTGCGCTACAGCGCCGGGCAACATTTGGTGTTGTGGATCGAGCACATTGCGCGGCCGTATTCGCTGGCGAGCCTGCCGCAAGAAGACCGTTTTCTCGAATTCCACCTCGATTGCCGCCAGCCCGGTGAATTCAGTGATGCCGCGCGAAAATTGCAGATCGGCGATCCGATCCGCCTCGGCGAACTGCGTGGCGGCGCCTTGCATTACGACCCGGACTGGCACAGCCGGCCGCTGTGGCTGCTGGCCGCCGGCACCGGTCTGGGCCCGCTGTTCGGCGTGCTGCGTGAAGCCTTGCGCCAGGATCACCAAGGCGCGATCCGCGTCATTCACGTGGCCCATGATGCCGAGCAGCATTATTTGGCCAAACCCTTGGCCGCGCTGGCCGCACAGCGGGAAAACCTCAGCGTCGAGCTGTGGACGGCGGCCGAGTCAGCCGCCGCTTTGGCGCAACTGCGCCTTGTTTCCCGGCAAACCCTGGCCTTAGTCTGCGGCTCGGCGGCCAGTGTCGACGCCTTCGCCCGACGTCTGTACCTGGCCGGCTTGCCGCGCAATCAACTGTTGGCCGACGTTTTTTTGAGCCGTGGTTGAGCGCTGAATTTCAGACGCGAGACACGCCATGACTGATGCCATCCTGCTGCAACGCGAACGCGGCTTACTGACCCTGCGCCTCAACCGCCCGGACAAGAAAAACGCCCTGACCCGCGCTATGTACAGCCGCCTCGCCGAGGCGCTGAAGCAGGCCGATGGCGACCCTGAAATCAACGCCGTGCTGATCACCGGCAGTGCCGAGTGCTTTACCGCTGGCAACGACATCGCTGACTTCATCCAGCAACCGCCGAGCGATCTCGACAGCCCGGTGTTTCACTTCATGCTCAACCTGCTTGAGTGTCGCAAACCGGTGATCGCCGCTGTGGCCGGCGCGGCGGTGGGCATCGGCACCACGTTGTTGCTGCATTGCGATCTGGTCTACGTCAGCCGCGATGCGCGGTTGCGCATGCCGTTCGTCAATCTCGGCTTGTGCCCGGAGTTCGGCTCCAGCCTGATTCTGCCGCGTCTGCTGGGGCACGCCAAAGCCGCGGAGCTGTTGTTGCTCGGCGACGGTTTTACCGGTGAACAAGCGGCAGCGTGGGGCATCGCCACCGAGGCGTTGGACAGTGGTGCTGCGGCGTTGAACAAGGCGCGGGAAGTGGCGTTGCGCTTCGACGAACTGCCGGCTGACGCGGTGCGTATCAGCAAGCAATTGATGAGGGCGCCGGATCGCGAGTTGATCCGCCAAGTGATCGAGGAGGAGGGCGCGTTGTTTACCCAAAGGCTGCGTTCGCCGGAAGCGCTGGCGGCGTTGACCGGGTTTATCAAACGCCACTGAAATTTCGCCGACGGCACTGGCCTCTGCGCGAGCAGGCTCGCTCCCACAAGGGGCAGTGGCGAACACAAAATACTGCGTCCATCTCAGTCCAGATGTGGGAGCGAGCCTGCTCGCGAAGGGGCCGGGTCAGCCAACAAACTGGCCAGGCCCAATACAAAACACCCTGCCATTTACACGGCAGGGTGTAGCACTTGAGACGCTTGTCGAAACTCAGCCGTGGTAGCGCAGCAACGCGTTTTTTTTGCCGGGCAGGGTGGCGCAGATCAAAATCCGGCCATCTTCCTGCAGTGTCAGACCGGTCGCCAGTTGCACACCGTTCTCCAGACGCGTGCGTAGCCAGCCTTGCCCATCGTTGAAGCCCTCATCAAGGGCTGCGTCGATAAACCGCGCGACGACAATGTCAGCCTGTCCCTCTAGCCCAATTCCCCCGGCAACCACAATTCTGCCGTTTTTCTGGATGGCTGCGCTTGTCCAGGACGTAATCGAACCGGACTCCAGTTCGCTGTAGAAAGGTATGCCCTTATTGAACTGAATGTTGGGGCTGCCATCGGGTTCACGGCTGATCATTACGGCTTTGTTGCCGAGCGTATCGCCGAATCCGAGGATGCGTTGATTAGGTTGCAGCACCGTGGCCTGAATCAGATGGGCGTGATTTTCATCGGCAACAGTGACAAATCCGTTGTTGCCAAAGTGCTCGTCCAGCACACCGGAGGAGTCGTAGCGTACGAACATGGCCGGGCTGGGTTTGCCGGAATCGTCGTACACATTGCCGCAACCCAGATACTTGCCATCCGCTTGCACGGTCACATTCCTCAGCACCGTGGCATTGAGTTGGTAATCGGGATGGATCACCGGGATGTAACCGATCTGGTTGAAGCTCAGATCCAGAGTGCCATTTTTATCCAGTCGGATGATGAGGCCATGCGACTGCTGTAAGTCGAAAAAATAGTTGTGGGATGTGAGGATTTTTCCATCCGGCAATATTTCCACACCGTGTGGATGGGCGGGGTTGGCATCGATTTTTCGAGAGGTTTCGCGGGATGCCGTTATGCCGGGTGGTGACAGTTCGATATCCAGTACGGTTTGTCCATTGGTGCCAAACGACGGATCCAGTCGCCCCTGAGTGTCGTACCGGGAAAAGGCCGGCACCAATTGACCGCGATGGTTATAGACAACAGCGAATATGACGGTCTTGCCGTCAGGCTGGAAAGTGAAGGACTTGATCTGCGACATGCTGAAATCCGGATAAACGTCTTGTGCAAAACCGGATGTTGCAAAACCGCGATCGACGCTGCCGTCATGGTTGAACCGACCGAGGAAGTATTTGGGGTTCGGATCGGTCACATCTTCACCGTTGCCCGCGCAGTAAATTTTCTTGTCCGGGCCGATACCAACGCCGGAGACCCGCGCCAACGGCATGTCGGGAACATTGATCATCGCCGTCCCGTTGATGCCAAACTCCAGGTCAGGCTTGCCTGCGCTGCTCAAGGATTGAATATTCGTCGTTGGCAGGCCGCTTGCCTGGCCGTTTGTGCCGAAAGCGGGGGCAGGCTGTCCTTCGTTGTTCGACGTCGTTGCCGGCGTAATCATGCTGCCGGCGTGGTAACGCAGGATCAGGCCTTGATTTTCGTCGCCGTAGCGCCTGCCGGTCACAAGGATTTTTCCGTCTTGCTGGAGAGCCAGCGCACTGAAAGTGGTCAAACCGTTGACCGCAGTGCTTGTCCAGCCGCGGCCGTGGAATGTCGCGTCCAGAGAGCCGTTGTCCAGTAGACGTGCCACTACGCCGGGCGATGACTCGCCCGCAGGCCTGATGTCGCCGCACAGAACGATTTTTCCATCAGGTTGCATTGCGCCTGCTGTCCAGTAAGTGATGCTGTCGTCCAGCCGGGTGAGCAACGGTTTTGCGCCATTGAACTGAATGTTGTATTTGCCATCCGCTTCGAGACTGATCAAAAGGCCGCGCCCATCGTCGGTTGAACCGATCCCCAGTAGCCGGTTGTTCGGCTGGCCAATGACCTTTTTGAATTCCGCGGACTTGAACAGGGTGTGTTGTGGGGCGAAGAACCCACCCGTGCCAAAACCTGGAACGAGTTTGCCGTCGCGCGCATAGCGCGCCATGAATGGCACCTTGTTTTCCGCGTCTGATTGCAGGCCGCCCGCCACGACGAATGTGCCGTCCTGATCGACAAAACCGCTGCGCAGTTTCACCTCAGCGGGATCTGCGCCGGGATAAATGACCTGGACAAAGCCTGTGCCGTTGAAATGCTCGTCGTACGAACCATCGCTGTTGAGCAGAAACACGTAGGCACGGGTGTCAGCCAGATGAGTGACGACGTAGGTATGAACGACGAGGATTTTTCCGTCGGCCAGCGGTGTGACACTTGTCGCCCTGTCCTGATTTACATCCTCGGCTGTTTTGTCAGCCAAGACTTGAACAGTACCGGGAGCTGGCAGATCGAGAATTGCGTAACCTTGGGAACCGAACTCAGGATCGAGCGTGCCTTTGGAAGTGAATCTGGCCAGTGCCGGAACAGAATTCCCACGCACGCGCCCGATCAGCAGGATTTTCCCGTCACTGAGCAACGTGAGCGATGTACCCACGGACTCCGCTCGATTAATAAAAAAGTCACTGGCGATACCGTTGTCGCCAAAGTCAGGATCAAGCGTGCCATCCGGTTTAAGGCAGCCCAGCAGGTAGCGTCTGTCGGTGACGCCCGAGCGTGCCTGCCCCGTGAAATAAATCCGCTCGGCGTTAGCGACGTATTGAGTCGTGACGCCATACAGCATGGATTCGCGTCCGAGAGTGGGGCAATCCAGTGAAAAAACACCGTCGTCTGCAAAGGTTTTATCTCGCCCATCGTCGTCTTGGGTTAACCGTATCGAATCGTTCATGCCGCTCTCCTTGAGTGGATGGTTACGACTCGATTAGCTACCGAACAACATCCCCGGTCTACTGTCAGGTCTGACAGTAGACGTCAGTGTCGGCATTGTGCACAGAAAACAAAAAAGCCCCGGTACTCACGTGTCGGGGCTTCGGTTTTTTAGCGATCAGTCATGGGGTTGCTGTCACCCGATCAGTCCACGGGCAACGCAATACTCACGCCTTCCTGCAACAATGACGTGGCCGAGAAACGTCACTTTGTCCTCGGTGAAACTGGCACCCACTCGGAATCCTTCGCCAATGGCGAACATCTGCCAGCCCTTGCCGTTCGCGAATGATGTGTCGAGAGTACCGTCATCGATAAATCGTGCGACAACACAGCTGGGTGTATCGGATGTACCGATCAGCCCGAAAACCAGAATCTTTCCATCGCGCATGATCGACGCGCTATGCCAGGTGGTTTGGTATCGGTCCAGTTTGGTCTGCAACGGTTCGCCGCGGTTGAACTGGATATTTTTGCTGCCGTCCGCTTCCCGGCTGATCAGCAAACCCGCCACGTCCCCGCGATGAGTCTGCCCTACGACAAGAAGGCGCCGGTTGGTTTGTGCGACAAGTTTTTCGATGTAGAAATCAAGGTGATTCTGTTCTGACGTTACTAATCGATAACCATGATCGGCGAATGAGGTGTCGATCTGCCCCGCGTCAGTCAATCGAGTCAGCAAGGCCGAGGCAGCGTTCAGATCGTCATTGTAAACGTGGCCCGCCAATACATAAGTGCCGTCCTGTTTGACCAATAGATCATTCAACTCTGTGTGGGCAAAATCCGGGTGGGAAATGTGCACGATTCCGTTCTTGCCGAAACTGTCATCCAGAACACCGCTCGCCGAAAGTCGAATAACTGCCGTAGTCGTTTTCCCCCAGCTCCAATGTGCCAGTTCATGTAGCAGGATCCGGCCATCTGACAACACAGTCGAACGGGGGCTTTCACCGTGTGTTTGCGCCGCAAACCTGGAAGGCTCGTGTGACATGCGCAGGAGCTTGCTCTCGTCTTTGAGATCAATGATGACTTGACCTTCCTGGCCAAATTTCAGATCCAGGCTGCCATCGGCGTTCACGCGGACAAGTGCCTTGAGTCTATTCGAACTGGCGTCGAAGAAAATGCCAATCAGAACCAGCTTTCCATCGTCCAGTTTTACTATTTCGTGAATGTGCGAATTTCCTAGTCCTCCATTGTCATCACCAAAACGGCCGATGACGTAACCAGCCGCTCCAAAGGTTTTATCGAGGTTACCTTGGGCATCCAGTTTTACGCAGCAATAGTCGGAACGACCGGTCGAGCGAAGAATACTTCCGGCGATGTAAGTGTTGCCCAAGGCGTCGACGAAAAGTCCACGCATATCGAATGCCTGATCCTGTGTGTCAGGCGGCTTCAAATAGACCTTGCCGTTGTCGCCGAACGCGGGATCCAGTTCGCCTTGTGAAATGCTTGTCTGTGTCTGCTCTAAGTTCATTTATGCATCCTCCCTGACCACGCGATGTGTCCAGTTCTTCGTGAGTGGGTTACGCACATCAACGTTAACGAGGAAAAAATCAACGGACTACTGACAGAACTGACAGTCAAACCAATCCAATAGGCATAAAAAAGCCCCGCTGTTATAACAGCGGGGCTTTGTTTTTCAGCGCGTCAATCAGACCTGCGGGTCGCCCACGTGCAGGATCTTCATGCCGTTGGTGCCGCCGGTGGTGTGGTAGCTGTCGCCCTTGGTCAGGATGACCCAGTCGCCTTTTTCCACAACGCCGCGCTTGACCAGCTCGTCGATCGCTTTCTGGCTGACTTCGTGCGGTTCCAGCGAAGCCGGGTCAAACGGTACGGTGTACACGCCACGGAACATGGCTGCGCGCGCCTGAGTTTCACGGTGCGGCGAGAACGCATAGATCGGCACCGAGGAACGGATACGCGACATGATCAGCGGGGTGTAGCCACTTTCGGTCAGGGCGATGATCGCTTTCACACCCGGGAAGTGGTTGGCGGTGTACATGGTCGCCAGCGCGATGCTTTCGTCGCAGCGGGTGAATTCCTTGCCGATACGGTGGCTGGAGGTTTTACCGGTCGGGTGCTTTTCAGCGCCGACGCAGATGCGTGCCATCGCCTGCACAGCTTCCAGCGGGTACTGGCCAGCGGCGGATTCGGCCGAGAGCATCACGGCGTCGGTGTAGTCGAGCACGGCGTTGGCCACGTCGGACACTTCGGCGCGGGTCGGCATCGGGTTCTGGATCATCGACTCCATCATCTGGGTCGCGACGATCACAGCCTTGTTGTGGCGGCGTGCGTGCAGAATGATTTTCTTCTGAATGCCTACCAGCTCAGCGTCGCCGATTTCCACACCGAGGTCACCACGGGCAACCATCACCGCGTCGGACGCCTTGATCAGGCCGTCGAGGGTTTCGTCGTCGGCCACGGCTTCGGCACGTTCGATCTTCGCCACCAGCCAGGCAGTACCGCCGGCTTCGTCGCGCAGTTGACGGGCGTATTCCATGTCGGCAGCGTCACGCGGGAAGGACACCGCGAGGTAGTCGACTTCCATTTCCGCAGCGAGCTTGATGTCGGCCTTGTCTTTTTCAGTCAGGGCCGGCGCGGTCAGACCGCCACCGCGACGGTTGATGCCTTTGTGGTCGGACAGCGGGCCGCCGATGGTCACGGTGCAATGCAATTCTGTTGCGGTGGCGGTATCAACGCGCATCACCACACGGCCGTCGTCGAGCAGCAGCTCGTCGCCCACGCCGCAGTCCTTGACCAGATCCGGGTAGTCGATGCCGACCACTTGCTGGTTGCCTTCGGTCAACGGATGGCTGGTGGAGAAGGTGAACTGGTCACCGATCTTCAGCTCGATCTTCTTGTTGGCGAATTTGGCGATACGGATTTTCGGGCCTTGCAGGTCACCGAGCAGGGCGACAAAGCGGCCGTGCTTGGCAGCGAGGTCACGCACCAGCTTCGCGCGAGCCTTGTGCTCGTCGGGGGTGCCGTGGGAGAAGTTCAGACGGGCAACGTCCAGACCAGCCAGAATCAGCTGTTCGAGAACTTCCGGCGAGTTACTGGCCGGGCCAAGGGTAGCGACGATTTTGGTACGACGGACGGACATGCAAAGACTCCTGAGTTCAAGCGCTAGCGAAGGCTACTATGCTCGAAGGGTGTAGTCATTGTTCGTTTGCACTACTTAATGGTTTCTTTATTGAACACGGCAACTTTGGGACAAACGCGCCTGAAGATTTCCGACCAGGGGTCGATACAGAGCACAAGACAGGAGAACCCCCATGCGATTGTTGCCCATTGCCGCCCTTGCCCTCAGCGTCCTCGCCGTCACGGGCTGCACCCGTTGGTCGATGAACCATCATTTGAACAACGCCTACAGCGCCTATGACCGCGGCAACTGCGAGCAGGTCATGCTCGAACTGTCCAAGGTCGAACGCGCCAGCCGCGCCCGCCCGTACGTGTGGCCGGAAGTGTCGATGATGCGCGGCCAGTGCCTGGAACGACAGAAAATGTTTGTCGACGCGGCGCAGACCTACCAGTTCATCATCGCCTCGTATCCGAACAGCGAATACGCCTACCGCGCCCGCGCGCGTCTGGAAACCTTGCAGAGCCTGGGCCATTACCCGACCCGCAGCGCCGCTGCCGTGGTACGCCCGACCCGCTTCTGATGACAGTTGTCATACAAAATCTGGCCGTGTGTACAAGCTGAGCTATAGTCGAATAACCTGGGTTTAGAGCCGAATCTGTAAACCCGGAGCAACACCTGCGACTGGCAAGTGGTCAAGTGACGGCGACGTAGCGACCGTCACACCGGAAGCGGGGAGAGCGAGCCTGCGACACAGGCACGTTCCGAAGCTAAGGTGCGGCTCTGTGACGGAGCCTTGCATGGCGAACTGCGCATGTTTACCGACCGCCGGATCGAACGGCACCAGCTGCCGTATTTCCTCAGAGTGTTCAACAGCGTTACGGATAAACCCATAGGTTTTCTCGGTAACGTGTCCGCAGACGGGCTGATGCTGATCAGCCAGTTGCCGATGATGGTCGGCGTGGATTTTCAATTACGTCTGAAAATCCCCGCCAGCGATGGCTGCCAACAAATCATCGACTTCACCGCGTGTTGCGTGTGGTGCCATGAGGACGCCACGCCGCTGCATTATGACGCCGGGTTCATCGTGCAGCGACCGCCGCCGGAATTTGGGCAACTTGTGCAGGCGTTGCAACAGTACTTCAGTTTTCAGCCGATGCCGGCGTCTGCCTGATTTAAAACCGCTAAAAGCTTTGCGAGCAAAGTCGCTCCCACTCTGGATCCGGGGTGCATATCCATCCCGTGGGAGCGGGCTTGCCCGCGAAAGCGTCTCCACTGGAACACGAGTTGCACGGTAAGGCTGGGTCATTCCCCCCGTTCGTTATTCAGCCTTTTCGGCTAGCCACATTCACACCTCACTCAACTGACAGTCGCCATCCCCAGATGCTGCGTTTTGCTTTTCTTTCGGCCATCTCGCGCCTCGCAGCCATCACCGAAGCCGGCGTATCGAAGCGCCTTGTCGAGCAGGGTTACCGTTGGTCGGGACTGTCAGGTTTGACAGGTGACAGGTATCTGCAGGAGCGCTGATTCTGGACTCGGTTTTTTATTCGCGAATGCGGGAGAAAGAACAGTGACGGATGATTCAGAAATTCCCCTTGGCTGGGCAGCGCCTACTTTTTCTCCGAATGTCAGCGGAACTCTTCAACAGTTCCCCCTGACTATTCGGGTCAACACGATACCGAACAACCTGACAAAGCGTGAGGTCCACTTCAAGCTTAATGGCAACCATTGGTACGAAATGGATCCGGGCTCAAACTGGAGCGAGCAATGGTACGACGTCGTTATCCCTGAAATAAAACATAGTGACCGTCTGGAAATACATACGCGTTACGTGGGGGGAATGGTGGTATCGGACTGGGGCTTCTCAGGGCAGTTCCGCATTATCAAGCCTTTGGAAATTATCTCGCCGCCTCAAAATAGCTTTGTTTCTTCATCAATAATTATCTCTGGCACCGGAGCTTGGGATAATCCCGTAATCGAAGTGGCGACAGGCGACAAGTCTTTCAAAGGCACGCCAAACCTTGACGGGACCTGGTCTGCCGTAGTGGAAAAACTTACCCTCGGCAGACACAGCTTCCATGCGACACAAACTTTCGGTGGTAAAACTTCCAAACCCACGGAGTGGAATTTAACGGTAATCGATGAGCCGCGAATAATATCTCCAGTAAGCGGTGCAGTGATCGGTGAAGCAAAACCGATTGTTTCCGGCACTGGTAAAGTCGATACATGGATCAACCTCCACCGGCAAGGAAACCCTCTGGATAGCTATGGTTCAGGAACTGTAAAGTTTGACGGCCGCTGGGAAATAAAGCTGACCAAAGCGTTGTCATGGGGAAGTTTCGTCCTGGTCGCAGAACAATCGTTCGTAAATACGAAATTACTTTCTGACCCTGTCGATCTCACGGTTAACCTTTCGCCCGTTATTTTAGTTCCGGAGCCGGGCACGCTACAGTTTCAATCGTTTAACCTTTCGGGTGATTTGGCCATCCCGGGTGCCACCCTGGCTGTTTACATGGATCTGGGAACAGAGAAAGTGGGGGAGGCCGTGGTTTCGGCTGGTATCTGGAGAGTGCCGGTAAGTGTCCAGCCTGGACCCGCTTCACTCGTAGCGATACAAACTCTAAATAATGTCCCCTCACCTCGCAGCGCGCCTCGAGATTTTAGAATCCGTCCCCCAAAGCTGGAAAAACCTCAGATCACCTTTCTCCCGGATACAAGCTTGAAATTCTCCGGCGCCGGCCATTACGACAAGAACCTGCGGACCGAAATCCAGTTCTCTGCCAGCGACGGCTCGCTGCCTTTGCCTCCCAACGTCCACGTCAATGCCCAGGGCCAGTGGGAAACAGCCCCCGTTGTCTGGCCTCTGGGCAGCTACAAGGTGACGGTACTTCAAAAAATCGCCGACAACGCCAATGGCTGGATCGAATCGCATCCTCTTGAATTCGAAGTTCACAACGACATGCCGGATATCACCGAGGCGAGCTACACCGAGGAGTATCTCCCCGTCTTCAGCGGCATAGGTTACACAGGCGCCACCGTCTCGCTCACGTTTCCCGATGGTACCGAGGCTGCACGAAGTGTAGTGGTCGTGAACGGCCAATGGTCGACTCCGGCATTGGTGAGGTGGGGCCCAACCGACAGTCAGGAAGTCCTCATTACACAGCGTCTGAGAGACCATGACTCGCAACGTCCTTTCAGCCTGTTCGTCACGATTCAACCGCTGGCGCCAGGTCTGGATGACCCTTCCGAGGAGGATAGGTTGCCGATCTTCAGTGGCACTTGTTGGCCTGAAGCGCTGGTGAAGTTGCGGTTCAGCGACGACGACAGGGAGTATGAAGCGCATTTGGAGGGTGAACGCTGGACATTTCAGCGACCCGAAGCGTTTGAACCGGGAGTCCTTCACAGCGTCACCGTTACCCAGATCGTTGCCGGTCTCACTTCCGTGCCGACATCGAAAACCTTCACTGCCCACAGAGTCATGTTGCAACCGCTCATTGTCGCGCCGGTATCCGGCTCGGAAGTGGGGTACGACGTCACCATTGAAGGTCGTAACGGCATGCAGGGCGCGGTGATGCAATTGCATGACAGCCAGATGGGAGGAGAGCTGGGTGATCAGCTCGAATTGCTTGAGGAGGGCAACTGGTCTATCCAATTGTCCAATCTGGAGTTGAGGGAGTATTTCCTCCACGCGCAGCAGACGCTCAACGGGCGAAATTCGGCAAACAGCGCTGAGCACATGCTCAAGGTGGTGGTGCCACCGCCTTGCTTCACGATGCCGATCCCTGGCGGGAAAGCGCCGCGCGCCTCGAAGATTACTGGCACTGGCAAACCTCGGGCGTGGGTGGAGGTCTGGCTGGCAGGTGCTGCTGAGCCATTGCTGACGGCTATCGAGGTGAACGCGTCAGGCGAATGGGAAGCCGAAGTGAGTCTGCCGGTGGGAAACACAACTATCTGGGCCTTTCAAACCTTCGTCCACAATGGCATTACGCAGCGTTCTCAGCCCAATGAGCGTTTACGTTACAAGGTCGTGCCGGCAGCTCCGCTTATCGAAACCCCGACTGCCGATGACCATGTCGGCCGACGGGTCGTGGTGTCGGGTTTCGCGACGCCCGGCGACACCGTGACCGTGACGCTGGGTAGCGACCAGGCCAGCGCCGAGGTGCGTGAAAACCGAACGTGGTCGGTAACGCTGGAGCCTGGGCAAGACGAGGGCAATCATGAGCTGGAAGCTGTGGCGGCTTTCGAAGGGTTTGAATCCGATAGCGCGAAACGCACGCTTCAGGTGGCAACTTATCTACCCACCATTGAGAACCCAGCGCCGGGAGACTGGGTCAGCAAACCGGTGCTGATTGCCGGCAAGGGGCGTCCAGGCGTCGGTGTTCTGGTCGACCCGTTCAACCCGGACAAGATATGGGCAAAGTCGATTCAGGTCATCAGTAACTGGCGAGTACTGTCTGACCAAGCGCTACCGGCAGGTGGCATCTGGTGTCGTTTCAAGCTGCAACCAAGCGACAGCGATCCGGTGGGTTCTGACTGGGTTGTCAGTGAGCGGTTTGAAATCGAATCAGCGCCGACGGATGAAAAACGGAAATAAATTCCGATGAACGGTCATAAAACCTGTCATTTATGACAGTTGGCAGTTGCCGTTTTCAAGCGCTAAATCCTTACGCAACGCTGAGTCCACCTGACATAACAGTCAGGCGGCCCGGGCCAGTTATCGACTCAAGGAATGCGACCATGGCTGATTCACTCCGTCCCGCTGCGCAGTTGTTCATTCAACTGTTTGGTGAGCAAACGTCCACTGCGCAAAACCGGCTTTCGAAGCTCTGGAATTACATTGAGCAGGGAGGATCGTTTTTCCCTCTGGTCGAAAAGGGTCTTCCGGTGCTGGTCGGCGAGTACGGACTTGAGCAGGAAGAGGCCCGGCGCTTTTTGCGCCGGGCCAACAGCCTGGCGACCTATGTGCGGCGTCGGTTTATTGAACACAACGTGCAGAGGGACAAGGCCGGGTCGACAGGACCGTCCAGTGGTTTGATGTCGATCGTTGACGGGCCGCAACTGGAGAAAATATTCACGCTGCAATTGACAGCCAAGTGCCCCGCGGATTCTCTGGAGTCCATGTTCGGGCCTTCGGCGTATCTCGTCTTCTTGTATCGCTTGATTCGCGACCTGATCGAATCCGTTGGTGGCGACACCAAGCTGCCTCTGCATGAGCGTCGCACGGATTTGATGACGTTGACGGTCGACAGTAAAACGGTGAACGCGCCGGAGTCTTCAGTCGACGTGATCGTACGCGTGCTACAGGCGTTCATCGCTGCGAACACGACGGTTCCAATTGAACAGGCATTGATCAAAGCACGCTATCCCAACGGTCTGCCGTATTACCAACATTGGGTCACGGTTGATTGGGTTGCGGGTTTCAACGGACGATCAGTGGGGGATTTTGCCAACATTGTTGACGAGAAATTCCCCAATTTCTTGCACTCCGGGTCCCTGACCAGGCTAGCCGCTGCTGCCCTGGCTCATGCCTCTCGGCTGGGCCCTTACCAGCAGAGGTTGCTTATTGAGCCTTACAAAACCTTTGACGATTACCTTGCCTTCTATCTGGACAATTTTGGCGCCGGAGCTCACATAGAAATACAGGGCCTCGCCTACATTTTTAGTTTGACTGAACATGCAAATCTAGTGGCCGAGGAAGTTATCAGTCTTTTATCGGTTGGGGATCACGCGCCGCGGCGTTCTGCCAACGTGAGCTATCCCGATAAGACTCCTCTGCCGGAAAGTGGTCGATCAGGCTCGGTTTACATCAATAACAACGCTCATCCGGCTATCGGTATCACCACTCAGTCGCAATCCAGCCTCAATCGAATTATGGTCGCCCCAACAACCAGCGAGGGCTTGAATTTCTTTGATCGACTCAACCGCAAGTTGCGCCTGGACAAATGGCTCGATCTGCCCTCTGAGCAGACTGACGCCCTGTTGGTGGCAGCGATCAGGGCGCAAGCACGTGGAGCCGAAAAGCCTGAGGTGTGGGCGATTTCGGTCAGCGTGATCCATGCATTGGGTCTGTTTCAGCGACTGCGTGAACGCTACAACTGCACGGCAGCGGATTTCGCCGTGTTTCTCGATGAACTGTCACTGTACGGTCGCGGTGATGCCCTGTCGCAGTTCGATCAGGTCTTCAACAATCAGGATAATTATCGCGAGCCGCTGAAACTCGACGGCACAGCGTTTGCGCTGATACCGACATCGGAAAAAGACAATCTTACGGTCAGCCAGCTATGCAGTGGTTTGGGGATCGATCTTCAGACTTACCATTACCTGGCGCTGGCCATAGCCCAAGCTCATGACCTTACCGATAATCTGGAGCGCAGTCCGGCGGTCATTTCCAGTTTTTACCGTTTGGTAAAACTGCCCCGGCTGTTGAATATCACGCCGGTCGAAGGCGTGTTGATGCTCAGTGTGCTGGGGGGAGAAACCTGGCTCAAAGGGCTGGCGGGCAAGCCGCGTATTGTCGACGTGGCGGATGATCGCAGCCGCATTGACGCCACGGCTGGCGGTGCGGGTGTGCTGAGCCTGATCGAAGCCATGCAGGCCTGTGTGCAATGGTGCGAACAAAGCAACATATCGGTGCTGTGGATGTTGCAGCACGTGAGTGCACCACTGCGTCTGCGCGAGTTCTCCCAGCAGGATCAGCAGTTTTTCGACAAGATCGGCACCCTCCTGCCCAGCGCGCGGTTATCCAATAATTCTTTTCTCGTAGCCGGTATTCCGCCGGCCGGAGGAAGCGACTGGCTGGATTTGCTCTCGATTGAGAGTGAGGGGTTGGCGCCGCTTGTCGACGTCAATGGACTGATACTGCCCACTGCCCTGACGCCGGAAGGCTATTTGGTATTTGCCCGCGAGAAGCTCGAATGGGCCGTCAGGAACGGCCTGGACATTGAGGAAATCCAGGTCAGCGGCCTGGCCGAGATCATGCTCACCGTTCTTCTGCAGGCCAGAGACGCTCAGGTGTCGCTGGTCAGGGAGTCGCTGGCAGTCTACGCCGGCATCGAGGGCGAACTGGCCATTCTGGTGCTGAACTGGATCGATGCTTCGGTGTACCAACTGTTGCGCCAGGTGTATGACCGCACCGCCCTCGAATCGCCAGCGACGCAGCGCATGCGCGACGAACCTTCAGATCCGTTACTCCAATTGCTGGCCGTTGTGCGCCAGCGCGCTGAAGTTGTTTCGACCCTGGGCTTGAGTGCAGCCCTGGTCCGGGATTATCTGGATTATGGATATGAGGAGTGGGTCGACCAATTAACCATCATCGATCCCTCTGAAAAATATGTGTTCTCGGTGCACATACTTTACGCAATGACCACGCTGAGTCGCGCATTCAGCCTGAGCGAGCAGCCGGAGCAGAAATTGCTGGACTATCTGCGTCAGGTCCATTCGCTACCGCCCAAGCTCAGCGACGATGCATTACGCGTGGTGCAACAGGCCGCAGCCATCAAACTGGCTGAATTCTTTGCCTGGAGCGCGCAGGAAGTCAGCGAATGTGTTCGCCATATCGATCCTGAAACCCAAGTGTTGAAAACCCTGGAACAACTGGATCTGCTGATGCGCGTTTACCAGCTGTCGATGCAGACCGGTATGGATGCCCGGACCATTTTGCGAATCGGTACCTTGCCGGAGACAACCGAGGCCAGTGAGGCCTATGCCCAGGCGGCTGAGCTGGCTTTGCTCAGTCAGACCCAGACGCGTGTACCGGTCGTGCAAATACCGGGCGAAGTGAACCAGTTGGTCAGGATGACTTGCACCGTAACGCCTACAGAAGTCATCGCTCTAAAACCAGGCGAGAAAGCGATCATTTCGATGACGCTCACCGACGCCCAAGGCGAAGCGTTGAAAGGTGTCGCTGTTGGCTGGCACTCCGAGCTAGGGACCATCAGGTCGGGTATCACCGATACCAACGGAGTCCTCACGGCTGAGTATTTGCCAGGCAAAGTATTGGGCACCGACAGCCTTTATTTTTCCATGAGCCTGCTCGAGCCTGAGTGGGCAGTGAGCATCAACGTTATCGCCGACGCCAACAGCATGAATTTCCCGATAGTGGAAATGTCTCCGGTGCCAACGGGGGTCGTGCGGCTTGGTCAGGAAATCACACTCTTCGCCAAGATGATGGACAAGTACGGAAACCTTGGGGGCAACATGCTGGTGGACTGGGCCTGGCATAAAGACACAGATCCCGAAAAAAGGCCAACGATCCGTCCGGCACAGGGTTTCACCAATCAGCTAGGCGTAACCACGGTTTATATCACCAGCGATTTCAGCGGCCAATTCGAAGTCGGTATACGCAGCCTGGCAAGCGGGCAGGGGACTAACTTCGAACCCATCAGGTTTGGGGTGCCGCAAGGCCGCAGCCACTCGCTGGAACAAGCGCCAGCGCCTTCCGGCAGTGACGCGGGAACCTCTTCCACGGAGCAAGGATCATGACATCGAACAACATTGGCCTGTTGCAGGAAAAACGTCGTACCGCGTTGCTTGATTATTGCATCGGGCAAGTAAAGGCGAAGCGTTACCCGTCTCTGCGGACCGCGGAGGACGTGTTCGAATTGCTGCGCATTGACCCCAAGGACAGCGCTCAGGTGCAGACGTCGGGGGTGGCCGAAGCGATCAGTTGTGCGCAGCAATACATCAGTGCGGTGTACAACAAAATGGAGCCCGGTTTCGAAAACCACGAGTTTCCCCCTGAACAGCTGGAAAACTGGGCGCTGTACAACAACTACTCGGACTGGGCAGCGGTGCAGATGATCGCGCTCTACCCGGAAAACTACATCAATCCGTTTGTGCGTCAGCGCAAGACAGATCTGTTCAAAACCCTTGAAAACAATCTCAACCAGGCCCGTCTGAGCACCGATTCGGTTCAGGCGGCGCTGCAGGATTACTTGCAAGCCTTCGAGCAGATCTGCGATCTGGATGTCGTCAGTGGCTACATGGACGGCAAGACCTCTGAGCGCGCCGATTATTATTTTGTCGGGCGTCAGCGGGTGCCGCCGTTCCAGTACTACTGGCGCAAGGCGCAAATCGAGATCACGCCCACTTGCCTCGCCGTCAACCCGGCGGCGTGGAGTGAGTGGAAAGCGGTGGACATTCAACCCGCCGGGCGGGTGCTGGACATGCGTCCGGTGGTCTGGAACGGCCGGCTGTGTCTGGTCTGGGCGGAGTGGCGGGACAAGGTCGGCGAGATCATCAAAGGCGATCCTGCGGATCCCAAAAATGACGACAGATCCCGATTCGTGCCCCATCAACTGGATATCAATGTGGCCTTCATGAGGCAGAGCGGCCAGTGGTCTGCGCCTTTGAATTTACGCCATAGCGAGTTTGACGAGGATCTCTCCGCAGGTGCCCGCTTGATTGCAACCGTATGGGTCGACTCAGAGAATCCCAAAGGCAAGCTCGGGGTATTGCTGGTCAACGAAAAAACCGGCACAGGTGCCTTGGAAGAGCTCGCGATCATCGATGTGCTGATGCGTCCGGTTACCGGGGACGGTGGTAGCTGGCTTGAGTTGGCCAGGAGGGATCGATTTATTTCTGCCTTGACGGTTCAGCACCCCTTGGGTCTCGAGGTCAGGATGGTATCAAGCGAGTCGCCGTCAGGCTCCATGGCAGCTTTTCTGGGGCTGAACGTCTTCGCCATGCGAGTGGATAGCAACGATGTACTGACGGTTGAGGGATTTTGCAGGTCAACAGGGTTATCAGGCATCGAGAAGACTGCGTTTACCTTACAGTTGGAACTTGCAGCTGGTACCGACCCTAAACCTGTGAAAAGTGAAGTTGCAATCGCCGGCGATTGGACAATGAAGTTCGTGGGGACCTTCTCTCGACCAAAAGGGTCTTGGAACAACGTCAAGTTCACTCTAAAGAGTGATGCTGAAGGCTTTGGCGGTAAACAGTTTGACCTGACGATTGCCGAACTCTCGGATTTCCGCGCGCCAACGCTGCTGAAAAACGACACGGATGCCGCCCAATTCCTCGACTTTCAACTTGGCGCCGACTGGGCGCTGCAATACGTTCGGCTCAATTCGCTGTTCGGCCCCGAGTTGGTCACACGCTCCACTGTCTCTCCAGCCACGCTGATCAACTGGGACTCCCAGCATTTGTCAGAGCCGCCGCCCACTGGTGTTGATTTCGAGGAGCGCAACGGCGCTTTCGACGGTGCCAACGGGCTATATTTCTGGGAGCTGTTTTTCCATTTAGCACATCTGATCGCAACACGCTTGCGTGATGAAGAGCGGTTTGCCGAAGCACTGGTGTGGTTGCATTTCATCTTCGATCCCCGGGCTGCTGCCGACAGCAGTTCGGTACCCGCGAAACCGAGTTACTGGCGCTGCCGACCGTTGATCAACGATCTGGGCAATGCTGGCTGTGAAGCCGTGGCGCCCGCCGACCCGGATGCGATTGGATATTCAGCACCTGTGCATTTGAGGCTGCTGATGTTCATCGAGTATGTGAAGAACCTCATGGCGTGGGGGGACTGGTATTACCGCCAACTGACCCGCGAAAGTCTGGTGGCGGCAAAGCTGTGCTATGTGCAAGCGGGATCATTGATGGGCAAACCGCCGGTGACTCAAACGGTGAACCTGTGGCAGACCGCAACACTGGGGAGTCTTCTGGAGCAGAGTTGTACGCGGCCGGCACTGGAAATGTTCGAGCAGACATTGAATTACAGCCTGGCAGACGTTGCGGCGGGTTCCGATAAGTCTCCCATGATGGGCATGTTGGGGTGTCCGCCGTTCAGGGCACCTATCAATGTTGAGTTGTTCACTTGGTTCAACCAGCCGCAGTACCGCATGAGCAACTTGCGCAACAACCTGACGATTGATGGCAAGCCCATGCTCCTGCCGTTGTTCAATCCACCGACTGACCCGAACCAATTGCTGCGCGATCTCGCAGCAGGTGGTGTCGGGGGCGCCAGACCGATGGGCGGACGGCTGGTGGTGATTGCGTTTCGCTGGCGCGCGATCTTCGAGGTTGCCTTGCGTGCGGTGCAGGCCTTGCAGGATTACGGCAGCCAGGTACTCAATCTGCTTGAGCGGCGTGATCGTGCCGAGCAGGAAGAGCTGCAGCAAAACCATCTGGTGGAGTTGGGCAACTACGCCAAAACCGTGCAGGAGCAATCCATCGCTCAGTTGGAAGCGAGCATGACGGCGCTTGAGCAGAGCCGGACAGTGGCCCGGGAACGAGCTGATGCTTACGCAGCCCGCTATGACGAAAACGTGTCGGCTGTCGAATATCAGGTCATGGCAAACCTGGACCAGTCCAAAGAGCTGGCGCTGACTGCCAAAATCCTCAAACCGGTAGGCGCGGCCTTTGCGACCGCGCCCAATATCTTCGGTATGGCGAACGGTGGTTTTCGGATCGACAAGGTTACCGATGCCATCTGCTTTGGCCTGGAAATCGCTTCGTCGATGTTGCAGATCGATGCAGACAAGCAAGCCACCACCGAAGGCTATCGCCGTCGCCGCAATGAATGGGGGCTGCAACGCGATCAGGCGCTGGCAGAAATCGCGGCCATCGATGCGCAAATCGTCGCGCAGAACCATGCGGTTGATGCGGCCAGAACCAACCTCGCGCAAACGCTGCGAGCTAACGCTCAGGCGTTGACGATGTACAACTATCTGAAAAAGCGCGCGACCAATGCCGAATTGTTCGGCTGGATGCTGGGCCAGCTCAAGGCCTTGCACTATCAGGCTTACGACGCGGTGGTCAGTCTGTGTCTCAGCGCGCAAGCGGCGATGAATGCCGAAACCGGCGATTACGATTCCCATATTCCATTACTTACGGGCTGGCAAGATCAACGCCATGGTTTGACCGCCAGCGAGCATTTGCGCGCGCATCTGCTGCGTATGGAGCATGAGTATTTGCAACGCACCGAGCGGCGGCTGGAACTGGTGAAAACCATCTCCTTGCGTCGCCTGTTCAACGATGAAATAGACCCTCAGGTCGGCCTCGGCAGTTGGGAGGCTGCACTGAAGCAGTTGCAGACCACCGGCTCGCTGGAGTTCAGACTGACGCAATTGCTGTTCGATCGGGATTATCCGGGGCATTACTGCCGGCAGATCAGTTCGGTGGAAGTCGACTTGCCAGTGCTGACGGGACCTTTCGAGGACGTGCGCGCGACCTTGCTGCAGGTCGGCAGCATGACCGCCAGCCGGGCTTCGGTGCAGTCAGTGCAGTATTTGCACAATCCTGATCCTGGGGAGGTGGCTCCTGCCGATGTGCTGCTCAACTTGCGTCCGGGCCAGCAGATCGCCCTGTCGGTGGGTATTGCCGACAACGGCATGGCGGCGGCGAAGCCAGATGAAGGTTTGCTCTATCCATTTGAAAATACCGGTGTGGTGTCCGTCTGGGAACTGAAATGGCCATGGCATACAGAGCCGTCGCAGGAGGCCATTCTGCGCTCGATGAACGATTGCATCTTGCGCATTCGCTATACGTCCAAGAGCGGAGACCAGTCTTTTACCGATTCAGTCAAAGAGTTGGTCGATGCGGCGCAAGAGGGCCGGGCCGGCAAGGGCAAGGGAGTGCGCAGTCATGAATGATCCTATCGTTCAGGTGAATGAAAACCTGGTGTGCAACGGTGATTTCAAAGAATGGTTCGAATGTTGGAATAGGACAGGGACGGTTGGTCTAGGCACTGCTTATTACGAAAACACAGATATCAGGCACATCAAAGCGCCGAAGGGCACGGGTGTCACGCAGGACGTCACACTTCCCGGAGATACCGATGGCAAGGGTGCTTATTGGCTGAGTTTCCTCTGGGAAAGCAGTTTCAACCAATCAGGCTGGGTGAGGATCTCTCAGGGAGGAACTCCACACTACTACGTCGAACTCAAACCCGTCGGTAATCCTGATCAGGCACAACAGCGCAAAGGTTTCCGATCAGGGCCAGAGCGGCGATTCAGTCCGACCCTGCATGAAGTGGAGCTGACATCGGACATCTCAAGCTCAGAGCCGCTGCGCATCGAAATATACAGCTCGACAGAGTCTTCGAGCCCTTTTGGCGAACTCTGGGTTACACGCGTCAAAGTCGAGTTGAAACTCGCCCCGCTTGAGTTGCAGGAAATAAAACTGGACGGCACGTCGTTCCTGCCCTTGCGCAAAATGTACCTGTGTAAGGGCGCCAACAGAGTCGCAGCTTTCGGCAACGGCGCATTGTTGACGCCTCACGTACTCTGTTTTGTACCTGTGCCGGATAATCCTTGGCACGGCACCCCGGTTGCATTGAGCATCGACAATAACCCGCAGGGTTCAATTGTCGCGACGCCTGCCTGGGACACCCAGCAATTGCTGGACGAGCCATGGACGCTCGATTGCCCGTTGATCGATGATCAGGACTACGAATTCACTCTGAGCTTGCGTAACCGTTACACCGCGCAGGCCTACGAGATCCCCGTATCGCTGGGGCATCACCGCCTGGTTTTTCGTGAGGTGGTCGAGGCGGCTTACTACCCGTTGATTGAACAAACTGTTCGTCTGGGTGTGCGAGTGGCGTCGTACTACACCGGCCAGCCATTTGCCGGGCTCACGGTGAACTGGTCGACCGCCGAGCAAGGAGTGTTGGCGGCTGCCGTAACTGACGAGCAAGGTTGGGCCTACTTCGATTATGAGGCGAAGGCAGCAGGGGACTTCGTTATTGAAGCCTCTGTGGTCAGCCTTTATTACGAGCAGGGTGTGTGGACTCAGACGTTTGACGTGCTGGTACTGGGCGAGGATCCGTGGGCAAGTTTGACTGTCTTTGAAAACAACGAAGTCAGGGACTGGATCGATAACAGTTATCCGAACCGAGGCTCCACCCATGCCATTGATGTCATGCTGGCGGTCAACAGTCCTCTGCGAGGCAGCGATTTCTATCTGCACTGGCACGGTGAAAGGCATGAGCAACTGGGTGTGGTTGTCAGTCCGCCTCTGGAAACGGCAGTGCCCATGCCGATCGATGGCGAGGGCACTGCCTCCTGGAGGCTGAGTTGTGAAGACCGGCGCGACGGGTTATTCGAATTGTCACTGGTCTGCTCGAAGCTGTTGCTGCCGTCGCCGAGAAAGCGCATGTCGCTGGCGCGCAACAGGATCAGGATCAAAAATGTGCGCCAGGCCGCGAATAGTCCGGTGGTGGAGGAGCACGAAAGTGCTTACCTGCGATTGCAGGTGGTGCATGTCACCGATCAGGGCGACGGCGAGTATGTGATTGGTGCGAAGATCGAGTGGCAAACCGACAACGGCATTTTACATAGCCAAACGGGAAGCGCTGGTTGGGGGAGCCTGAGGTTTAACCCCAGAGAGCACGGGATGCATACGATCACCGCCACGGTCCGGGCCCATGAGTCTGCCGCACCGCATGAGTGCGAATTTACCGTGAGCGCGATTGCCAGAAGTTCGTGGAAAGACAAGGTCAACATCACGTTTGATCGCAACTACATCGACAATGTTTGGGGTCTTCTCTGCCGACGAGGTCAAACCCATTCCCTGGTGGTCACGGCGCTTGCCGGGAGTCCTCTTATCGGTCAGGAAATTACGTTGGCATGGGGCGTTGACGAATCAGACATCGGGCTGGCGGTAAGTGAACTTGGCGAATCGAGGATATTGCGCGCAGAGGAACCGCTGGTCTGGACACTGAGTTCTGATTTCGCAAAGAGCAGCAGCAGTATGTTCGGGCTTCGGTTGTTGAACGATTCACTGGAGGATCGGGAGTTGCTCGGTCGCTTGATGTCGCCGGATATTCACGATGAGTTCACGCTTGTTCTGGATCAAATGAGCACCGTACGAGGTCAGCCGCTGTACCCCTGCATTGGTGCTGTACACCGATATATTTTCAGAACCAATGCATTGAGCCCGTTGGTGGGTATTGATATGGATCTGTTTTGGGAGGGCAGTCCGGCGGAAGAGCTGGGAATCGTCCGTGACCCTCCTATAGGGAACTTCAATGTTATTGATGAAGGTGGCGTGATCTGGACACTGGATTGTTCCAGGAGCCGGGGGGAAGGGGAGTTCAGTCTTAGGTTCGCAGTCGGGCCACGTTCCGATTGGACCAAAATGCACTTGGGCCACAACAAACTCAGCATTGAAACCGTGCGTGAGTCTGCCGTTTTTCCGATCGTGGGTCAGGACCCTGCATGGATGTGGGCGAAGGTACGTTCGGATTTCTCGGAAGACGTGATGGTTCAAGCACGAACATTGTGGACGGTGAACGGCAATACTACAGAGCATGTTACAGATAAAAATGGATGGATTGGCTACGGCTATAAGGGAACTGAGGAAGGCAATGCAACGGTTGAAGTTTCTGTGCACAGTTCGTATGACAATGTTACTGATACACGCTCGATGGAGGTATGTTCGCTGGCCAGCGACCCCTGGGATCGATTGCTGTTCAGTATGGATCTCAGCCCGGCACAGCCTTTCGGCCAGGACACCGGTTTTGCGCGTCGCAAACTGACCCATAGAATCGATGTAACTGCCCCGGAAGACACCTTCCTGTCCGGTCGAAAGTTGACGCTGGGCATGATCGGCACCGGGCCTGAGGCACTGGGCATTCGCTTTACTCAGCCAGTACTCGGTTTGCCAAGGGTTTTTAGCCGCGAGGCAGGATTCACCGATCACTTCACGGTCGATGACTCGCGTGACGGCAGCTGCGGCTTTTTTCTGGCCTGCGAAAGCCTGGCTCGATGGTCACCTGTCAATGCAATGTCGGTGGGTGAAGGCGCGCAAGTGGTGAAAATCGCTGAGCGTTCGCGGGTTAGCCAGACGCTGTTCTGGGGCGAGGCTGTGTCCGAGCAGATCACCATTGTTTCGACTATCAGCGGCAGACCGATGGCGGGGATGATTGTTGTCTGGCGTAGTGCGGATCTTGGCGAGGTGACGACGACCACCAACTTCTACGGCGAGGCGCGGATCTGCTTTGTGCCCAAGACTCCCGGAGCGGCGCAACTGACCGCGACGGTGGGGGATGGGCAGTATTCGGAATCGATTACGTTGCCGTATTTCCTGCACGAGCCTCGAGAGATCAAAGAGCTGGTCATTGATGACCCGAGCGGTTATCCGGGGCAGGAAGTTTCAGTCCGGATGTACGTCGTCTCGGCCATTACCGGTAATCCCTTGGCAAACGTTGAGGTCAATTGGAAATTCCCTGGAGTCGACATCGCGCCGACGACAACGGATAGCGAGGGTATCGCCAATGTCGTGTTCCGACTCTCGGCTCTTCAACCCAGTCTTCTCGATGCAGGCGTTCGGGGGGGATTGGCTGGATGGGAGGTCAGTTCGATTCTTTTTACGCTTAAAGCGCACGAGCGAATGATGACTGAGATCAGCGGCAGTGGCAGTTACCCGGTTGATCAATCTGTGCCTGTCTCGTTCAGGATCGTATCGATCCCCGACGGCAAGCCCATTGTCGGCCAGAAAGTTCTCTGGGTACTGAACAGTGTTCCCGATGGCTCATCATTTTCAACAGAAGATGGATGGGTGAGAAAAAGTTATTCGTCGCGAGGAATGGTTGGTTACAAGATCATTCGTGCTTCTGTTGTCGATGAGCAGGAGACGGTACTTGATGAGGAAGTATTTCGGCTTCAGTTTTTTAACCCGGAGTTGCCTTGAATCTCGTACAAAAATCAGTAGGGGATCATGCGGTTCCGCTCCTTTTCCAGCTGAGATACTGCGTCACCAGTTCGGCCCCCAACTCCGCGGGCCGGACATCCACCACCGGAACGCCATGAGCGCTCAACCGCTCATGGAGTTCTGCCCGCTCATTCATGTAATTCACTGTCCCGCAGTAAGCCAAAGCCTCAGGCAATGTTTGCACCGGGGGCTGACGTAACGTATCCAGCGTCTCTTCGCGCAGACTGGCGACCAGCACCCGATGCTGTGAGCTCAGACGTTTGACCGCGCTCAGTAATTCATCGTCATCCTCATCGCGCAGGTTGGTCACCAGCACCACCAAAGCCCGGCGTTTCTGGCGAGTCAGCAGTTGATTGGCGGCCGCCTGATAATCGGCAGGGCGTTGCGTGCTGTTGAGGTCATAAACCGTGTTGAGCAGCACGTTCAGTTGGCCGCTGCCTTTGACCGGCGCGAGATGGCGCGGCTGCTCGCAGGCAAAGGTACTCAAACCCACCGCATCACCCTGGCGCAGAGCTACATAGCTGAGTAGCAGACAGGCATTGAGCGCGTGATCGAAGTGCGACAGTTCATCGTCCTGGCTGCGCATGCGTCGGCCACAGTCGAGCAGGAAGATAATCTGCTGGTCGCGCTCGTCCTGATACTCACGGGCAATCGGCGTGCGTTGGCGCGCAGTGGCTTTCCAGTCGATCTGACGCAGGCTGTCGCCTTCACGGAATTCGCGCAGTTGATGGAATTCCAGGCCCTGACCGCGACGTTGCCGCTGACGTACGCCGAGCTGGCTGAGCCAGTTATCCACTGCCAGCAACTCACCGCCATAGAGCCGAGCGAAGTCGGGGTAGACGCGGGTCTGGTCGCTGACGCCGAGCAGGCGTTTGCCTGACCACAAACCCAAAGGGCTGGGCAAGCTGACTTCGCAGTGGGCGAAGCTGAAATGCCCACGCTTGAGCGGGCGCAGGCGATAGCCGAGCAGGCTGCGCTGGCCGGGTTGCAGTTCAATCGACAGTGGCAGGTTTTCGAAACTCAGGCCTTCTGGCGGGTGGTCGAACAGTTCAATGTGCATCGGTTCAGTGAAGTCATGTTCGACTTCCAGACGCACCTCACCCCAACGGCCGAGCGCCAGACTGCCGGGCATCTGCCGGGTGATGCGCGGTGTTGGCAGGCGCCGCAGACGCAACGCATCGAGCATCGCCAAGGCCAACAGCGCCAATAGCAGACCCCAGTTGATCGATATCAGGCTGGCCGGGATGTCGATTTCCAGTGCGCGCAAAGTGCCCAGCACCGTACTGATGACCAGCAGCAGGGCCAGCCAGATCAACAGCAGTCTCGACGGTTTCATGCCGTCACTCTCTGTAGGCGCTGCCGAAGGCTGCGATCTCTTTCGCTGATCACAAACTTCACAGACGCGGCGCCGGAATCTGCTCAAGCAGTTGCTGGAGCACCTGATCGACCTGCAGGCCTTCGATGTCCAGCTCTGGGGCGATGCGTACGCGATGACGCAGCACGGCCAGTGCGCAGCCCTTGATGTCATCGGGAATCACGAACTCGCCGCCACGCAACAAGGCACGGGCGCGGGCGCAACGCACCAGGGCAATCGAGGCGCGCGGCCCGGCGCCAAGGGTCAGCCCCGGCCAGGTGCGCGTGCCGCGCGCCAGGCGCACGGCGTAATCGAGGACCTGATCGTCCAGTGGCAGGTCACTGGCGATACGCTGCAAGGCTTGCACGTCCTTGGCTTGCAACACCGTACGCAGCGGTTGCACGTCGAGCATGTCGGCGCGGGTCGAGCGGCAGACCTGACGCACCATGTTCAGCTCTTGATCGGCGTCCGGGTAGTCCATGCGCACCTTGAGCATAAACCGGTCGAGCTCCGCCTCCGGCAAGGGATAAGTGCCTTCCTGTTCGATCGGGTTTTGCGTGGCCAGGACCATGAACGGTTGCGCGATAGGCAGGGCGCGACCTTCGAGCGTGACCTGACGCTCTTGCATCGCTTCGAGCAAGGCAGCCTGGGTTTTCGCCGGGGCGCGGTTGATCTCGTCGGCCAGCAACAGATTGGTGAACAGCGGACCTTTGCGCAGTTTGAACTGCTCGGTTTGCAGGTCGTACACGGCGTGGCCGGTGACGTCGCTGGGCATCAGGTCCGGGGTAAATTGAATCCGCGCAAACTCGCCACCGAAGCAGCGGGCCAACGCGCGCACCAGCAGGGTTTTGCCCAGCCCCGGCACGCCTTCGAGCAGCACGTGGCCACCGGCGATGAGCGCCGTCAGCACGTCGTCGATCACCTGGTTCTGGCCAATCAGGGCTTTCTGCAATTCGCCGCGCACCGCTTGCGCCAACTGGCTGGCACGCTGGCGTTGCTGGGCGGCGTGGCTGGCGCTGCCGGGCTCGATCTGTTCGGTCATAGCGTGTTCCTCAGGGTTTGCAGGTGGGCGACCTGGCGGCAGAAATCGGCGCTGGAAACCCGCCGGTTCGGCACCGGGCTCAGGGCCTGGCTGATAGCGCGGGTGGGTTGCCGGGTCAGGCGCGACAACGCCAGCCATTGTTCGGCAACGTTCAATTGATCAAAACCAGGATGCCGGCGACGGGCGCGGCGCAGCACGTCCTGTTGTAGTGCTTGCAGCAGCGCTTGCTGGCCGTTGTGGCGCAACAGGAAATCGGCGCTGGCACGCAAGTGCTCCTGCAATTGCCGACGTCCGCTCGGCGTGGGTAGCTGAAGCGGGCCGTGGCGTACAGCGACGTGCCAGAGCCACAGGCCGATCAACGCGAGCAGGGCGACAATCGCTTGCGGGAAGTAGCGCCAGAGCAAGGTCAGCAGGCCATCGTGCTCGGTGTTGTAGATCAACGTGACGTCGGTGTCGGCGCTCAGGTACCAGAGCAGCCAGGCGTTGTCGTATTGTCTGATGGTGTTGTTCTTCCACAACTCGGCGTCGGTGACCACGGTGATCGAGCCAAGGCTGTAGGGCAGTTGCATCATGTGCGTGGCCTTGGCGCTGTTGGCCCAGGCTTGCGCAAGATTCTTCGGGTCGTCAAGGTGGAAGTCGGTGTCGAAACCGGCGTAGGCCGGAGCGTCCTCGTCTTCCAGATAGAGTCTGGTCAGTTTCGGGAAGCGCTCTGGTTCAGCGTCTGCGGGTAAATCTTTCAGATCCTTGCTCAGGGATTGATGCAATTGCACCCGGTCGAGCAACAGGTCGTTACTCTGTTTCGTCTGTTCATCCCACAACGATTCGGCGACGAACACCAGCCGCCCGCCGGCGCGCGTCCAGTTCAACACTTGGTCAACCTGACGCGGGGTCATGCGTGAGCGGTCGTTGAACAACAGCAAGGTATGACTNCGTGGGTCGATGTCCGGGAGCACCGCGAGGCTTTCGGCATGGCTGACCATGAGGCCGCGCTCACGCAAAAACAGTTCGGCCGCCAGATAAGGATTGGCTTGCGCGGCAGGCGCAGGGCCGTGATCGACTTCTTCCTGATAAGGCTTGGCGTTGAGGTAGAGGAACACGCTCAGCGTCCCGATCAACAGGGCGATCAACACCGCGACCGACCACAATGTCCGGCGACTCAACGGGCGGCTCCGGGGCCGAACAAGGCACGCCAGCCATCACACAATTCCTGTTGCAGCAGCGCCGCCGGTACGCGATGCCCGTAGGCCATGTTCTGCCAGTGGATGGTCAGGCTACGGCTGAAGGCGAGCAGTTCGGGGCGCTGCAATTGCTCCACGTGTGCCAGTACCTGAAGTTCAGTATCGGCGGGTTTCAGGCTCAGATCGAAGTCGTGGAGCAGATGGCTGAGCAACCCTCGATAGAGCAGGCCCAACGCTGCACGGGGCTGGCTTTGCCACAGTTGTTCGGCATGTGCGGCGATGTCGTCAGGCAAGGTGTCGCGGTGCAAATCCAGACCGAAGGCCTGCTGCGGCACCGCGCGTTTCGGTATGGAAGGCAGTCTGGGGCGGCGGCTGACGAAGGCCTGGAGAAACTCGCGATAACGCCAGATCAGCCAGCCCAGCGCAGCAATGACTGTGCCCCACAACAGCACTTCTATGATCTTCGCCAGTCCATTCAAGTGTTGCCCGTCGAGCCAGCCCAGCAAGGTTTTCAGCCACTGTGGCGCTTCACCCGGCTTCTGCGCTTCGGCAGGTTTCGCCGGGTCGTCGCCAAAGCGATAGCGGGTGACGACTTCCTTGTTCTTGAACGGCGGCTGTTCAAGCAATGCCTTGATGCTGTCCCGTGAGGCCTGGCTGGTGAGTGGTTGATTCAACAAGCGCGGTGCCTGCGGACTGTCATCAGGCTCGGCCGCCAAAACCGGAGGCACATTTGGCAGCACCAGACAGACCGCTAGCAGCAGTCCCAACACAGCGTTGTTCAGACGCTGGCGCAAGCGGCGGAACACCAGTTCGATGTCCCACGCTTCCAGTTGTGTGCGCCGGTTCAGATAAAGGCTGAAGCCGCAGGCGACGTAGATCGGCTCCCACACCACCAGCACCAGCGCATAGAACGCATTGGTCAGGTGTTCGAGCCAACGCCACTGGTTATCCGTCGCGAGAATCAGCGACTGCCAGTCCCAATCCGTTTCGATTTGCTGCGGCAACAGCATATAGAACAGCACCATCAGACCGATCCATAGCGCGGTTTCCAGATGCACGCCGATGATGGTCAGCCACTGCGCGGCGCCCGCATTGCGTTGCAGCAGCACCTGCAGACGTTGTTGTCGGGCGCTACTGTCGAGGCCTTCGAGTTGCACCACTGGCAGCAGAAAACTGCGGCTGAAACTCAGGCGGCGCCAGGTCAGGCTGGCCAGCAGTTGCGGTTTGAGCAGGCGCGGCCATTCGCGCAAGGCTTGCTTGAGTGTCGGTATTTCGCCAAACAGCGCTTTCGACAGGATGTACAGCGGCAGGCGTTCGTACGCCGGTTTCAGCCACCAGAAGATAAATACCGCCAGCGACGGCGAATCCCACAGCAGCAGGCTGAGCAGGGCGAACAACGGCAGTGTGACGATCGCCCAACTGGTCATCAGCAGGCGCCGATGTTGCTGGCTCATCAGCACGCCGAGGTCCATGGCTTCCCAGGTTGTGCGCGGACGGATTACCACGGTGGCGTCACTCAGGCGCATGGCGGGACCGTCCGGCGAACAACAGATAGACTGCGACCAAGACCCAGAGCCCGGCGCCGACCAGATATTTGGTCAGTGGCGTGACGCTGGTTTTCGATGACCAATAGGCTTCGATAAACGCGGCAATCAACAGGAACAGCATCACGCCGCACACCAGCAATACGCTTTTGCGCGCCGCCCGTTTCAGCGCTTCGCTACGAGTCAGCCGTCCGGGCGCGATCAAGGCCCAGCCGAGTTCCAGGCCGGCTGCTCCGGCGAAGGCAATGGCAGTGAGTTCAAAGGCACCATGGGCGATGACAAATGACCAGAAGGTCTGGCCGAAACCGATCTCGCTGAGGTGCCCGGCGACCGCGCCGATGACCATGCCGTTGTAGAACAGAAAGAACGCACTGCCCACGCCCAGCAACAAGCCGCTGGCGAAGGTCTGAAAGGCAATCCCGATGTTGTGCATCACGTAGTAACCGAACATCACCCAGTCTTCGCTGGCCGCGCGCTCGGCGGGGCGCCCGAGGTGGCCGGCGACCGGGTCGTACATGCCTTGCATCTCGCGCACCTGATCAGCGGGGATCAGGTTGTAAACCAGTTCGGGAAACACATACACCAACACGCCGATGCCGATCAGGCTGCCGAAGAACAGCAGGCTGGCGACCAGCACAAAAGGCCATTCGGCGCGCACCAGTCTGGGGAAGTCGGCGAGGATGAAACTCAGCAGACTGGCGCCGAGCCGACTGCGGTGACGGTATAGCTGTTGATGCCCGCGCAGCACTTGTTGTTGCAGCGAATCAATGAGGAAACTGCTGTAGCCGCGTTCCTGGGCCAGTGCCAGATGTTGGCAAAGCCGTCGGTATGCCTTGGGGAAACCGGCGACTTGCGAGGTGTCTTTGCCACGCTCAAGGCGTTCGAGGGCCAGCGAAAAACGCTCCCATTCGGCCTTGTGCCGCATTTCGAAAAGGCTTTGCTTCATGTCGGGCCCAACAAACCACGGGCGATGCCGTTGAGTTCAACGACAGCTTTGTGCGCGGAAATATGCAGAGGCTGGGCGAGCAGTGCTGCCAGTTCATTGACCCGCGCTGGCGATAACTCACCTTGGCGCTCGGCAAAACCCAGCACGGCGCGTTGTTCCGCGAGCGTCAGGGGGACGGGCGAACGCCGGGGTTCGGCTTCAGGCAGTTGCGGGCGAGTCAGCGGGCGCTCGTTGTAGACCACCAGGGTGCCGGCGGCGATGTCGCCGAGGCGTTTGAAGGTCGGGTGTTGCAGGCAACTGAGGGTGCCGAGAAAGTAGCCGAAAGGCAGCAGATCAACAAAACGCAGCAGATTGCGCAGCAGCGAGGCCGACCAGCCGATCGGTGTGCCGTCGTCGTGTACCACGCGCAGGCCCATCCACTGTTTACCCGGCGAGCGGCCCTGACGCAGCACTTCGAACAGCACCATGTACCACCAACTGATCGCAAACAGCAGCAGCGAACCCAGACCGATGCCGAGCTTGCCGAGAAATGCCAGGGCGATGAACAGCGTACCCATGATCACGCCGCGGATGGCCAGATCGATCGCGAAGGCCACGGCACGCACCATCAGCCCGGCCGGCCGCAACGGCAGGTCGATGCCTTCCGGCGTCTCGACCTGATGCCGCGTATCCAGCGGCGGGGCCAGCGGTGCTTTCCTTGGCGGTGCTGTGGGCTCGAGCATGGGCTACCTGATGTTCGCCTGTTCGGGGTGCAAGTGAGGCCGATGCTAGCAGCCTCTCGGGGGAAAACGACATAACTATGTATTGCACATCGTTAAGCGCGAAGTGTTTGAATGACGCGAGGCTGGCCGCGAGCGCGGTCGAGCGCCTAGACTTTGCCGATCTTCAGTTCAGGAACCGCCCGTGACTTCAATCTTCTGGTACGACTACGAAACCACTGGCATCAATCCGCGTAACGACCGCCCGTTGCAGGTGGCCGGGATTCGCACCGACCATGCGCTCAACGAAATCGACGAACCGGTCAACCTCTTTTGCCAGCCCAGTGAAGACATCCTGCCGCATCCGGCGGCTTGCGCGATCACCGGTATCACCCCGAGCCAGCTCGCCGAAAAGGGTTTGAGCGAAGCTGATTTCATGACTCGCGTACATGCCCAACTCGCGGCTCCGGGCACCTGTGGCGCCGGTTACAACACGCTGCGCTTCGACGACGAGATGACCCGCTACAGTCTGTATCGCAATTTCTTCGATCCTTACGCCCGGGAATGGCAGGGCGGCAACAGTCGCTGGGATCTGATTGATGTGGTGCGCGCCGCTTATGCGCTGCGGCCCGACGGCCTGGTCTGGCCCACCGATGACGAAGGTCGGGTGACGCTCAAGCTCGAACGCCTGACCGCCGCCAACCACATCGATCATGGGCATGCCCACGAAGCGTTGTCAGACGTACGCGCGACCATCGCATTGGCGCGGTTGATCCGCGAGAAACAGCCAAAACTGTATGACTGGCTGTTCCAGTTGCGCAGCAAGCAAAAAGTCATGGATCAGATTCGTCTGTTGCAACCCATGGTGCATGTCTCGGGGCGTTTCTCGGCAGCGCGCAGTTATGTCGGTGTGGTGCTGCCACTGGCCTGGCACCCGAAAAACCGTAATGCCCTGATCGTCTGCGACCTGCACCTCGATCCGCAGGGGTTGCTCGATCTGGACGCGCAAACCCTGCGCCAGCGTTTGTACACGCGTCGCGATGATTTGCTCGAAGGCGAATTGCCGGTGCCGCTCAAGCTGATTCACATCAACCGTTGCCCGGTGGTGGCGCCGCTTGCGGTTTTGCGCGCGCAGGATCAGCAACGTCTGGGGCTGGACATGGCGCTGTATCAACAGCGAGCACTGCGGCTAACTGACGCACAGCAAGTTTGGAAAGATAAAGTTGCAGAGATTTATGTCAGCGAAGATTTCATTCCGAGCGAGGATCCGGAACAACAGTTGTACGACGGATTTATCGGTGACCGCGACCGGCGTCTATGTGAGCAAGTGAGGAGCGCTGACCCGGCACAACTAGCGCAAGAGCAATGGCCTTTCGATGACGAACGTCTGCCCGAATTACTCTTTCGATATCGCGCACGTAACTTTCCCGAGACGTTGAATTTCGAAGAGCAAGAGCGCTGGAGAATATTTTGTCAGCAGCGCTTGTCCGCGCCTGAATGTGGTGCACCCAATACCTTGCAATCTTTTACCGAGGCGGCCGAGCAATGGTCGCTTAATGCCACGCCGATGCAGAGTGAAGTGCTCAATGAATGGCAGAATTATGTCCAGGCATTGCGCAAACGTTTGAATCTTTGAAATCGAACATGACCGGGCTTAAATGCCGGGCATAAAAAAACGCCAGCATTCGCTGGCGTTTGTTTTTTCGCGGATCGCTCTGCGAAGGCGTTGCGGCTTAGCCCAGCAGGGTAGCCCAGCCTTCAACCACGTCACCGCCCCACTTGGCTTTCCACTCTTTCAGGGTTTTGTGGTTGCCACCCTTGGTTTCGATGACTTCGCCGTTGTGCGGGTTTTTGTATTGTTTAACTTTGCGAGCACGCTTGGTGCCGGTAGTTTTTACTGCGCCGCCACGTGGCGCTTTGGTTTTTGCTTCCGGGTCCAGCAGCGCGATGATGTCACGCAGCGACTTGGAGTATTCGCCCATCAGGGTGCGCAGTTTGCCTTCGAATTCCAGCTCGGTTTGCAGCTTGTCGTCTTGGGACAGGTTCTTCAAACGGGCTTGCAGCTCTTTGATAGCTTCTTCGGTGGCGCGATATTCGTTGATCAAGGACATGATTACTACCTTAGTAGAGTGCGGGATGGCAGGGGGACAGTGCCGCAATAATAGTCAGGCTGTTTCATCAAGTAAACATTTAACCGGAGTTTTTATTTAAATTAGTTACGAGAAACTGCGTTCTATTGAATATTCAGTTAAATAGTGTGATCCAGTCATCACAGATATTCACAGTTGTCAGATCAAGCGCTGCCGCAGGATCACCATCACGTTGACGGTTACTCCATCGAAAGCTGTAGCGTCGGGCCCGCGGCGGGCCGTGCTGATCGATACTGCAGTTTTCCTGCGCAGCCGCTAGAATGGCGGCCTTTGCGAAGTTCTGGAGTTTTCCCCTCATGCGCACTTTTCGGCTGGTGATATCTTGCCCGGACCGCGTTGGCATTGTTGCCAAAGTCAGTAATTTTCTGGCAGCCCACAACGGCTGGATCACCGAAGCGAGCCACCACTCGGACAATCAGGTGGGCTGGTTCTTCATGCGTCACGAAATTCGTGCCGATTCGCTGCCTTTCGGTATTGAAGTTCTGCGCGAGAAGTTTGCGCCGATCGCCGAAGAGTTCTCGATGGACTGGCGCATCACCGACACCGAGCAGAAAAAGCGCGTTGTGCTGATGGCCAGCCGCGAATCCCACTGCCTGGCTGACCTGCTGCACCGCTGGCACAGCGATGAGCTGGACTGCGAAATCTCTTGTGTGATTTCCAACCACGACGACCTGCGCAGCATGGTCGAATGGCATGGCATTCCTTACTACCACGTCCCGGTGAACCCGCAGGACAAGCAACCGGCCTTCGACGAAGTGTCGCGTCTGGTCAAACAGCACGACGCCGAAGTGGTGGTGCTGGCGCGTTACATGCAAATTCTGCCGCCGGACATGTGCCGCGAATACGCACACAAGGTCATCAACATTCACCACAGCTTCCTGCCGTCGTTCGTCGGCGCCAAGCCGTATCACCAGGCGTCGCTGCGTGGTGTGAAGCTGATCGGCGCGACTTGCCACTATGTGACCGAAGAGCTGGACGCAGGTCCGATCATCGAGCAGGACGTGGTCCGCGTCAGCCACAGTGACAGCATCGAAGACATGGTGCGTTTCGGCCGTGATGTCGAGAAGATGGTGTTGGCTCGTGGCCTGCGTTATCACCTCGAAGATCGCGTGCTGGTGCACGGCAACAAGACTGTGGTGTTCTGATCGAACTCACACAGGCTTGAAAAACCAAGGGTCTGGGCGTTCAATCGTCCAGGCCCTTGTTCGTTCAAGCCCCGAGGAAACCTTCATGAGTGATCCACTGGACAAAGCCACTTCCAAAGCACCGGCGACTGTGGGCGAGGGTTGTTTGAGTCGATATGATCCGGAGGACATGAGTCCCGAGGACGGCACCGAGTTTCCCGGCGCCGCCGAGTTGTGGGAACAACTCCAGCAAGAGCATCAGGACGACGTCAAGAAGCCTGTCTGACGTTCATTAGCTTCTTCAACAGCGGCCGGCCCAACATCAACAGAAACACCGGGCCACCGACCACGAGATAGAAGTAATACGTCACCACCCGCCAAATCAGAATCGCCGCCGCTGCGGTGGATTTACCCACCATCGGCGCCAGCAACGCTGCCGACGTCAGTTCCGCCGCGCCCGCACCACCAGGCAACAGACTGAACTGGCCAGCGCCCAGCGAGAGCATCTGCACCAGAAAACTCCAGGCCCACTGCAAGTCGGCGCCCAATCCACGCAGCGCCAGGTACAGCACGCTGTAACGCAGCAACCAATGCGCACAGGTCAGGGCGAATACTTTGATCAATGTTTGCCAGGGCAACTTCAACGTATCGGTAAACGCCGCGAGAAAATGCAGCAACTTGCGCGCCCAGCGGCGCCGGGTGCTGGCCTTGACGTTCATCCTCGCCAACAAGCGTCCGCTCAGGCGAATCAAGGCGCGGTGATAACGCGCGACCAGAACGCAACTGAACAGGCCGCCAAACAGCGACACGGCGCTGACCGTCAGCAGCCATTCAAGCCGATCACTGAGGTGCTGAAACAGCGCATAAATCAGAATCCCGCTGAGGGCACAGAGAAAGAACAGTAAATCACTCAGTTGATCCATGGCGAACACTGCGCTGCCCCGCGCCGGACGCACGCCCGATCGGGCCAGCAGGGCCATGATCGTCAGCGGTCCGCCGCTGCCGCCGGGTGTCGCGCAATAGGCGAATTCAGCGGCCATGACCACGCCAAGACTCTTCAGCGGTGTGACGCGGTCGCATTGATCACCGAGCAACAGGCGCAAACGCAGGGTATTGATGCCCCAGCACAGCAGGATCATGCCGAACATGATCAGCAGCCAGTGCAACGGAAAACTCTGCAGCCGCGCCCAGGTTTCGCCGCCACCCAGCACAACCGGAATCAGCACCGCCGCGAGCAGGCCGATCAGCAAGAGAATGCCGCGACTCATGCGACGCGTTCCAGTTGAACGCACTGTTGAGCGAGCCAGTTCATTTTGGTCATCGGTACGCGTCCTTCGCTCAGTAGTCGTTCGAGGGTGTGCAGCCAGTAATCGCGAGAAAAACCGTGGCGCATGTCCACGGGATGCAAGCCTAGACGAATCACCGGCGCCTGACGCCAACGCTGTTGACGCTGCTCGCTGACAATCTTCGACACTCGCCTACGCCAGGCGCTGCGTGCACTCCAGACCAGGCCCGGCGCATCGATCGCAGTGAAATCCGGCAAACGGTAAAGATGCTGCGGATCGCTGGTGTAGCTCAGCGGTAGTTCGCGCAGGGCCTGACGGGTGCCGTCGCTCATCAACCACGCCGGGGCGACGAAGCCGTGCAGCGGCCAGTCGTAGCGCTGAAACACATCGATGCCAGCGCGCAGGCGGGCGAGGGCAGTTTCGCGGGACAAACCATAGAACTCGCCTTCATGAGTGTAAACGCGGCGCATGAACCAGTCGCGCGGAGTCGTTGGGCCGGGCTCCTGGTCATCGTGGAAGTAACCGTGTAACGCCAGCTCATCACCGCGGGCGACGCGTGCGTCGAGCTGTCGGCAAAATACCGGGTGGTCGTCGAGGGTATTGTGCCGGTGGAAGTCGGGTACGACCAACCATGTCATCGGCACGTTGCCCAATGCGTCGACCGCCTCGATAAACGGTTGATAATCCGCCCACGTCGACGGTGCTACATCGTGCAGCACCAGCAAGACGGCGGGGTTATCCATCGATTCAGCCATTGGCCACCCGTGGCAGCGTATGTCCGAGAACTGCGTGGTAGTGGCCCAACAGGCTGTCGACCACCGTGTCCCAAGCGTAATGTTGCTCAACATGCTGGCGCGCTTGTTGGCCGAGTTTCACGCAACCGCGACTGAACAGTTCGCGCACGGCATTGGCCATTGCTTGTGGGTTATTCGGTGCGCAAAGCAGCCCGCAGGACTCAGTGACTATCTCTTCGAACGCCCCGGCCGCCACCGCCACCACCGGAATGCCGCAGGCCATGGCTTCGAGGATCACCAGACCGAAGGTTTCCTGATCGCCGGCATGCAGCAATGCATCTGCACTGGCCAGCAACTGCGCGACGCGTGGCGCGGGACAGAATTCATCGATTACGCTGACATTGTCTGGCACGCCGGTGGGCATCGACGAACCGACCAGCAGCAGGTGATAGCGCGGGCCGAGGCGTTGCATGCATTTGAGCAGTACCGGCAGGTTTTTCTCTTTCGAGCCGCGCCCGGCAAAAATCAGCAGCCGGGTGTCTTCGGCGATGCCCAATTCTGCGCGCAGTTGCGGGTCGCGGGCATTGGGGTGAAAGGTCTGCAGATCGACGCCCAACGGTTGCACGAAGACATTGCGCACGCCGAGGCCGGTAAGCTTGTTGGCCATGACCTGACTGGGTGCGAGCACCCGGTCGAAGTTGCCGTAAAGTCTGGTGACATACGCTTCGATATTTGGCGTGAGCCAATGGCCCATGCGATTACCGACGAGCAATGGCAGGTCCGAGTGATAAAAACCGATCACCGGCACATCCAGCTGCCGCCGCGCATCCAGCGCGGCCCAGGCCGTCAGGTAAGGATCGCCGACTTCGATCAGATCGGGCTGCAAATCCTGCAGGACATTTCGCCATGGCGCGAGGCGCAGCGGGAAGCGATAACCTTTGCCGAAGGGCAGGGCGGGGGCGGGAACCGTGTAAAGACCGTCGTGTTCGCCGAAATGCGCGCCGGGAATCAACAGGCTGTGGCGAATGCCGGGTTTGCCCCCGAGCCGGCGATGTTTGGCATCCAGATAAGTGCGCACGCCACCGCTGGCCGGGGCGTAGAACATGGTGATGTCGGCGATATGCACGGTGATCAACCCTCCGCTGCGTGGTTCTCCCTTGGTTGACCTTTATCAAGAATAGATGTTCGGTCGGGATTGCGCGGTGGAGCTGAAGAGCTTTAGAGCGGAAGAGCCCCTCACCCTAACCCTCTCCCGGAGGGAGAGGGGACTGACCGAGCTGTCTGGGCTTGATTCATCGACCTGAACGTCTTCAGTCGAACTCAGGTTTTGAAGAGCATGAAGATCGGCTCCCTTTCCCCCTCGCCCCCCCTGGGGGGAGAGGGCTGGGGTGAGGGGGTAGGCCTTTGATCTTAGATGCGGAAACTGCCAACCAGTTGTTTCAGACGCGAAGCCTGCTGCTCCAGATCCGAACATGCCCGCAACGTCGCCTGCAAGTTCTCCACGCCTTCCTGGTTCAGCGTGTTGATCTCGGTGATATCGACGTTGATCGACTCAACCACCGCAGTTTGCTCCTCGGTCGCGGTCGCCACCGACTGGTTCATCCCATCGATCTCGCCAATGCGCTGCGTCACGCTGTTCAAGCGCTCCCCGGCAAGGTTGGCAATCTCGACGCTGTCCTGACTGTGGCGCTGGCTGTCGCTCATGGTGCTCACCGACTCCCGGGCGCCGACTTGCAGCTCCTCGATCATCGTTTGCACTTGCTGCGCCGACTCCTGCGTGCGGTGTGCCAGGTTGCGCACTTCATCCGCCACCACGGCAAACCCACGGCCGGCCTCACCGGCACGCGCCGCTTCAATCGCCGCGTTGAGCGCCAGCAGGTTGGTCTGCTGGGAAATACTGGTGATCACTTCGAGAATCTGGCCAATGTTCACGGTTTTGCTGTTCAGCGATTCGATGTTGCTGCTCGACGCGCTGAGCATGCTCGACAGCTGGTTCATCGCCTTGATGCTGCGATCCACCACCTGCTGGCCGTCTTCAGCCAGACCGCGTGCGTCGCTGGCCTGATTCGAAGCCTGGGCGGCGTTGCGGGCGATTTCCTGCGCGGCGGCGCCGAGCTGGTTGATTGCTGCGGCGACACTGCTGGTGCGCGAGGCTTGCTGATCGGAGTTGTACATCGACGAGTTCGACGCGGCGACTACACGCAGCGCAACTTCGTTGACTTGCCCGGTAGCCGACGACACTTCGCGGATCGAACCGTGAATACGCTCGACGAAACGGTTGAACGCGGTACCGAGTACGCCGAATTCGTCGTTATTGACGATGGTCAGGCGTTTGGTCAGGTCGCCTTCGCCGTCGGCAATGTCTTCCATGGCGCGGGTCATCACGTGCAACGGCTGGATCAGCAGGCGGATCAGCATGCCAAGCAGGGCAATGATGATCGCCACGGCAATCACGGTCGCGATCACTGCGCTGGTGCGGAATTCGCTGAGCATCGCAAAGGCCTGATCCTTGCCCACCGACAGGCCGATGTACCAGTTCACCGACGGCAGGCCTTTGATCGGCGCGAAGGTGACGATGCGGGTCTTGCCGTCGACGGTGACTTCACTGAAGTCGCTGCTGATGCGCGGGGTGTCCTGTGGATAGGCTTCTTTCAGTGATTTCATCACCAACGCCTTGTCCGGGTGCACGAGGATCTTGCCGTCGGCGCTGACCAGGAACACGTAACCCATGCCATCGAAATCGCGGGCGGCGAGGGTGTCGACCAGCGATTGCAGGCTCAGGTCGCCGCCGACCACGCCGACGCTCTGACCGGCCTTTTTCGAAGCGGTGGCGATGGAAATGATCAACTGGCCGGTGGCAGCGTCGATGTACGGTTCGGTCAGGGTCGAGGTGCTGCTGCTCTCGGCACCTTTATACCAAGGGCGCACCCGTGGATCGAAACCGTCCGGCATCTTCGCATCCGGGCGGATGGTGAAGTGGCCAGTGGCGTCACCGAGGTAGGAAGCCATGAACGTCGACGTCAGGGCTTTCTGTTCCAGCAAGCCGGCGACATTGGCAGGTTCGGGATTGATGGCAATGTTCTGGGCGGCGTTCTCGATCAGCAGAATGCGGCCGCTGAGCCAGGTCTGAATATTGCCGGCAGTGACCTCGCCCATCTCGTTGAGGTAGTTGTTCAGGTCATCGCGGATCGCATTGCGCTGTAGCCAGTCGTTGTACAGCGTAAACGAGGCGAAGGCGGCGATGACGATAAGGGCGGCGGCAAGCAAAATTTTATGGCTGAAGCGCAGATTTTTGTTCATGGCTTGGGGTTCCGCTAAGGTCTTAATGTCCAGGGCGTGCTTTTATAGAAGCGCGCAAAATGGGCAAGGGTGAAAGTAAGCTGATATTTCCGTCTCTCCTTAGGGAAATGTCCGGCCTGACTTATGGTCGGGGCTCT
The DNA here is from genome assembly GCF_900580865.1 of Pseudomonas viridiflava. Classification (GTDB taxonomy): domain Bacteria; phylum Pseudomonadota; class Gammaproteobacteria; order Pseudomonadales; family Pseudomonadaceae; genus Aquipseudomonas. The sequence continues at coordinate 185,133 of NZ_UTBZ01000099.1, read as the reverse complement.
CACTCCTCTTTATCGGCCATGCAGAATCAAAGATTAACCATTGGGTGACAAAATGCCTGACTCCTCGCAACTCGTAATCGGCGCCGATCTCGCAGGCCAGCAGATTGCTCAGGCCATGCGCCTGGCGAATCGCCACGGACTGGTCGCCGGCGCCACCGGTACCGGTAAAACCGTCACCTTGCAGCGTTTGGCCGAGGCGTTCAGCGATGCCGGCGTCGCGGTGTTTGCCGCTGACATCAAGGGCGATCTGTGTGGCCTCGGTGCCGCCGGCAACCCGCAGGGCAAGGTCGCCGAACGCATTGCCGGGATGCCGTGGCTCAACTACAAACCGCAGGCGTATCCGGTCACGTTGTGGGATATCCACGGTGAGTCCGGTCATCCATTGCGCACCACGCTGAGCGAAATGGGGCCGCTGCTGATCGGCAGCCTGCTGGAACTGACCGACAGTCAACAGTCGGCGCTTTACTCAGCGTTCAAAGTCGCCGACCGCGAAGGCCTGTTGCTGCTGGATCTGAAAGACCTGAAAGCGCTGCTCAATCACCTCAAGGACAATCCGCAACTGCTGGGTGACGACGCGGCGCTGATGACCACCGGCTCCAGTCAGGCGCTGTTGCGCCGCTTGGCGATCCTCGAGCAGCAGGGCGCCGAAGCCTTGTTTGGTGAACCGGCACTGCAACTCGAAGACATTCTGCAACCGACTGCCGATGGCCGTGGGCGCATCCACTTGCTCGACGCCAGTCGCCTGGTGCACGAGGCGCCGAAGGTCTATGCGACATTCCTGTTGTGGCTGCTGGCTGAGTTGTTCGAACAGTTGCCAGAGCGCGGCGATGCCGACAAACCGCTGCTGGCGCTGTTTTTCGATGAGGCGCATTTGCTCTTTGGCGATACGCCCAAAGCCTTGCAGGAGCGGCTGGAGCAAGTGGTGCGCTTGATCCGTTCCAAAGGGGTTGGCGTGTATTTCGTCACGCAGTCGCCGGCGGACTTGCCCGATGATGTGCTGGCGCAGCTTGGCTTACGCATTCAGCACGGTTTGCGCGCGTTTACCGCCAAAGAGCAGAAATCCCTCCGTGCGGTGGCCGACGGCTTCCGGCCGAATCCGGCGTTCGATAGTTTGTCGGTGTTGACTGAATTGGGGATTGGCGAGGCGTTGGTGGGCACGCTGACCGAGAAAGGCACGCCGGAAATGGTTCAGCGCGTACTGGTCGCACCGCCGCAATCGCGGATCGGGCCGTTGACCGAAACCGAGCGCACAGTGCTGATCGCCGGCTCGCCATTCAAGGGGCGCTATGACAAGCCGATTGATCGGGAGTCGGCGTATGAAATCTTGATGGGCCGTAAAGGCCTGGCGCCTGAGGCTGAAGCGCCAGCGGCTTCGCAAGAGCCGAGTCTGGCGGACAGGGCTGGAGAGTTCCTGGGTACGGCAGCAGGGCAGGCCTTGAAGTCAGCCATGCGTCAGGCTGCCAATAACCTCGGCAAACAACTGGTGCGCGGCCTGATGGGGTCGCTGCTCGGTGGCAGCAAACGCCGCTGAAACCTGTGGGAGCGAGCTTGCTCGCGAAGGCGCCGTGTCAGGCAACACATAGGTTGAATGACAGTCCGCATTCGCGAGCAAGCTCGCTCCCACACGGGAATTTGTCAGGTCTTGGCTTTGGCGTGCGCCGCAAGGCGCTGCAGCGCAGCACGCAGATTCGGATCAGTGATCCCGTCCGCCGTCGCTTGAATCGTCGCCGCCGCATCCGTGGACAAATCCATCGTGTGCCCGGCCGCACCGCGCTGAACCGTCGGCGGCTGCACCTTGAACAGAATCCGCGTCAGGCTGGCGAATTCGTCAAACATCTGCAACTGCCGCTGCAAGCGCTTTTGCTGGTAACGCAGGCGTGTGGCCCAGTGGCCATCAGTGACAATCAGCAACAGACTGCCCTCACGCCACGAGGCGACATGGCAGTGTTCGCGGGCGGCAGGTTGCAGTTGGCTTTCGAGCAGGCGTTGCAAATGCCCCAGTCGCTGGGCTTGGCCGAGGATGGCTTTGAGCGGCTTGGCTTCGCGCAGGAGAACGGCGGGTGCTCTGGCCGTAAGAGGGCGGAATGCCATGATCGAACACCTGAAGTAACAGAAACGCCATGGTAGCAGAAAGGCCGATATCACTCGCCCATTGCTTTTGCCCCCGCTTTACCCATTAAATCAACGACTAACTTCTGCCTTGTATGACTTGAAGTTGAGCAAAACGCCCCTATTTTAAGTGAGCCCCGTCAAAGCGCAGTGCCAGCATCGTGGAACATCGCCACTTTCCTCACTTCCGTTTCCGGGTAGAATGCTCGTTCGCATGCGGCCATGAGGGCTGCACGGGCGACGCTCACGGGGCCGCCCTCCATCCCTTTAGTGTGGAAGATCCTGCCGATATGTTTGCGCCTTTGTTAAAGAAACTTTTTGGAAGCAAGAACGAGCGTGAAGTCAAACGCATGCTCAAGACGGTGCAGCTCGTCAATGCCTTCGAAGAGCAAATGGTGGCCCTTTCGGACGATCAATTGCGCGCCAAGACCAATGAGTTCAAGGCCCGCATCGCCAAAGGGGAAACCCTCGACAAGCTGCTGCCAGAAGCCTTTGCGGTCGCCCGCGAAGCCGGCAAGCGCATCATGGGTATGCGTCACTTCGACGTGCAGCTCGTCGGTGGCATGACCTTGCACGAAGGCAAGATCGCCGAAATGCGCACCGGTGAGGGTAAAACCCTCGTAGCGACCCTGGGTGTTTACCTCAATGCGCTGTCCGGCAAGGGCGTGCACGTTGTGACGGTGAACGACTACCTGGCGCGTCGTGACGCCAACTGGATGCGTCCGCTGTATGAATTCCTCGGCCTGACCGTCGGCGTCGTGACGCCGTTCCAGCCGCCGGAAGAGAAACGTCTGGCGTACGCCGCCGACATCACCTACGGCACCAACAACGAATTCGGTTTCGACTACCTGCGCGACAACATGGCGTTCAGCATGGAAGAAAAATTCCAGCGCGAACTCAATTTTGCCGTGATCGACGAAGTCGACTCCATCCTCATCGACGAAGCGCGTACCCCGCTGATCATCTCCGGTCAGGCCGAGGACAGCTCCAAGCTGTACATGGAGATCAATAAACTGATCCCGCAGCTGGAACTGCACGTTGAAGAAGTCGAAGGCGAAGTCACCAAGGCTGGCCACTACACCGTTGACGAGAAGACCCGTCAGGTCGAACTCAACGAAGCCGGTCACCAGTTCATCGAAGACATGCTCACCCGCGTCGGCCTGCTGGCTGAAGGCGAGAGCCTGTACTCGGCACACAACCTCGGCCTGTTGACCCACGTGTATGCCGGTCTGCGTGCGCACAAGCTGTTCAACCGCAACATCGAATACATCGTTCAGGACGGCCAGGTCGTACTGGTCGACGAACATACCGGTCGTACCATGCCCGGCCGTCGTCTGTCCGAAGGCTTGCACCAGGCCATCGAAGCCAAGGAAGGCCTGAACATCCAGGCCGAGAGCCAGACCCTGGCCTCGACCACGTTCCAGAACTACTTCCGTCTGTACACAAAGCTGTCCGGCATGACCGGTACCGCTGACACCGAAGCGTTCGAATTCCACCAGATCTATGGTCTGGAAGTCATGGTCATCCCGCCGAACAAACCGTTGGCGCGTAAAGACTTCAACGACCTGGTGTTCCTGACCGCCGAAGAGAAATACGCGGCGATCGTTACGGACATCAAGGAAAGCATGGCTGCCGGTCGTCCGGTGCTGGTGGGTACTGCCACCATTGAAACTTCCGAGCACATGTCCGCGTTGCTCGTGAAGGAAGGCATCGAACACAAGGTTCTCAACGCCAAGTTCCACGAAAAAGAAGCCGAGATCATCGCGCAGGCCGGTCGTCCGGGCGCCCTGACCATCGCCACCAACATGGCCGGTCGTGGTACCGACATCCTGTTGGGCGGTAACTGGGAAGTTGAAGTCGCGTCGCTGGAAGACCCGACCCCTGAGCAGATTGCCCAGATCAAGGCCGACTGGCAGAAGCGTCACCAGCAAGTGCTGGAATCCGGTGGTTTGCAGGTGATCGCGTCCGAGCGTCACGAATCCCGTCGTATCGACAACCAGCTGCGTGGTCGTGCCGGCCGTCAGGGTGATGCCGGTTCGAGCCGCTTCTACCTGTCGCTGGAAGACAGCCTGATGCGCATTTTCGCCTCTGACCGGGTGAAGAACTTCATGAAAGCCCTGGGCATGCAGCCGGGCGAAGCGATCGAGCACCGCATGGTGACCAACGCGATCGAGAAGGCGCAGCGCAAGGTTGAAGGCCGTAACTTCGATATTCGTAAGCAACTGCTCGAGTTCGACGACGTCAACAACGAACAGCGTAAAGTGATCTATCACATGCGTAACACGTTGCTGGCTGCCGACAACATCGGTGAGACCATCGCTGACTTCCGTCAGGACGTGCTCAACGCCACCGTCAGCGCCCACATTCCGCCGCAATCGCTGCCAGAGCAGTGGGACGTGGCCGGTCTGGAAGCGTCGATTGCCAGCGACTTCGGCGTGACACTGCCGATCCAGCAATGGCTCGACGAAGACGATCACCTGTACGAAGAAACCTTGCGCGAGAAGCTCATGACCGAGCTGATGGCGGCGTACAACGAGAAAGAAGACCAGGCCGGTGCCGAGGCACTGCGCTCCTTCGAGAAGCAAATCGTGCTGCGCGTACTGGACGATCTGTGGAAAGACCACCTGTCGACGATGGACCACTTGCGTCACGGTATCCATCTGCGTGGCTACGCTCAGAAGAACCCGAAGCAGGAATACAAGCGCGAGTCGTTCACGCTGTTCTCCGAACTGCTGGATTCGATCAAGCGCGACTCGATCCGTGTGCTGTCGCACGTTCAGGTGCGCCGCGAAGATCCGGAAGCCGAGGAGCAACGTCTGCGTCAGGAAGCCGAAGCACTGGCCGCCCGGATGCAGTTCGAACACGCCGAAGCGCCAGGTCTGGAGCAACCGGAAGTATTGGGTGAAGAGGTTGATGTCGCCCTTGCTACCGCGCCGGTTCGCAACGAGCAGAAGCTGGGCCGCAACGAACTGTGCTACTGCGGTTCGGGCAAGAAATTCAAGCATTGCCACGGGCAGATCCAGTAAAACCCGTTTCAATCGCTGAAATACCCGCGCCGCGACCGGCTTCTGCCGTCGCGGCGTTTTGCCATTTAAACCACCGTTGCTGCGCGTGACGGTGCTGACATCATTGAGTAAGGAGCGCATTCATGGCTGTTGGTCTTGGTCCTTTGCCAACGTTGCACCCGGTTGCCGGTTTTGAACTCGGTATCGCCTCGGCCGGCATCAAGCGCCCGGGGCGCAAAGATGTCGTTGTGATGCGCTGCGCCGAAGGCTCGACCGTGGCGGGCGTGTTCACCTTGAACGCCTTTTGTGCCGCGCCAGTGATCCTGGCGAAAAAGCGCGTACAGAATGACGTGCGTTATCTGCTGACCAACACCGGCAACGCCAACGCCGGTACCGGCGAGCCGGGTCTGGCCGCTGCCGAGCGCACCACCGCCAAACTGGCCGAGCTGACCGGTGTCGATGCCAGCCAGATTCTGCCGTACTCCACCGGTGTGATCGGTGAGCCGCTGCCGGTCGAGAAGATCGAAGGCGCACTGCAAGCCGCGCTGGACGATCTGTCGGAAAACAACTGGGAAGCCGCTGCCACCGGGATCATGACTACCGACACCCTGCCGAAGGGCGCCAGCCGCCAGTTCGAGCATGACGGCGTGACCATCACCGTCACCGGTATCAGCAAGGGCGCAGGCATGATCCGCCCGAACATGGCGACCATGCTCGGCTACATCGCCACCGACGCCAAAGTCTCCCGCGACGTGCTGCACAATTTGATGCTCGACGGCGCGAACAAGTCGTTCAACCGCATCACCATCGACGGCGACACCTCGACCAACGACTGCTGCATGCTGATCGCCACTGGCAAGGCTGCACTGCCGGAAATCACCCGCGCCGAAGGCGAGCTGTTCGCCAAGTTGAAGCAAGCGGTGTTCGAAGTGTGCATGGACGTGGCCCAGGCCATCGTGCGTGACGGCGAAGGTGCGACCAAGTTCGTCACCGTTGAAGTGAATGGCGGCGGCAATCATCAGGAATGCCTCGACGTCGGCTACACCGTGGCGCATTCACCGCTGATCAAGACCGCGCTGTTCGCCTCCGACCCGAACTGGGGCCGTATCCTCGCTGCCGTTGGCCGTGCCGGCGTGCCAGACTTGGACGTGAGCAAGATCGACGTGTTCCTCGGCGAGGTGTGCATCGCCAGCCGTGGCGCCCGTGCGGCGACCTACACTGAAGCTCAGGGTTCGGCGGTGATGCAGCAGGAAGAGATCACCATCCGCATCGAACTGGGTCGCGGCGATTGCAGCGAAACCATCTGGACCACCGACCTGTCGCATGAATATGTGAAGATCAACGCCGAATACCGCACTTGATCCAAAAGGTGGGAGCGGGCCGCAGGCCTCTTCGCGAGCAAGCTCGCTCCCACAGTGGTTTCGGCCGTTCATACATGTTGTGTACACCCAAGAACCTGTGGGAGCGAGCTTGCTCGCGAAAGCGATGGTTCAGACACGACAAGTTTAGAAACTTCCTCTGACGAAAAGGCGCCACACCCATGTCCCTGCACCTGATCATCGGCGACAAACTGCTTTCCTCCTGGTCCCTGCGCGCCGCCCTGGCGCTTGAACTGACCGGCGCACCCTACAGCGAAGAACTGATCAGGCTCGGCAAGCCCGACACCCGCGAGCTGCTGCTCAAGCACTCGCCGACGGCCAAAGTCCCGCTGCTGCAAACGGCGCGCGGCACCATTGCCGACTCACTGGCAATTGCCGAATACCTCGCTGAACAGTTCCCGTCCGAGCAACTCTGGCCGAGCGATATTTTCGCCCGTGCCCAGGCACGATCCGCCTGCGCTCAAATGCACAGCGGCTTCTTCGCCATGCGCAACCACATGCCGTTCAACCTCAACCATGACGCACCGCTCAACCCGGTGCCGCCAGAAGTGAAGGTTGACATTGACCGCATGCTTGCTCTGTGGGCCGAATGCCGTGCCGCCGCCACCGAGAGCGGGCCGTATCTGTTTGGCCGCGTCAGTCTGGCCGATGCCTTCTTTGCACCGATTGCCGTGCGTCTGCGCACTTATCAGGTGAAGCTGCCGGCCGCCGACGAAGCCTATGTTGAAACCGTCTACCAATGGCCCGCCTTCAAGGCGTGGCAACAGGCTGGACTGGAGGAGTTGAATCCGTGAAACGTGTGCACGTCGCCGCTGCGGTCATTCGTGACGACAGTGGCAAAATCCTTATCGCCCGCCGTGCCGACACCCAGCATCAGGGTGGTCTGTGGGAGTTTCCCGGTGGCAAGGTCGAGGCTGACGAGTCGGTCGAAACTGCGCTGGCCCGGGAGCTGCACGAAGAGTTGGGTATCGTCGTTGGCGCCGCCCGACCGCTGATCAAAGTGCGTCACGATTACTCGGACAAGCAAGTGTTGCTGGATGTCTGGGAAGTGTCGGCATTTACTGGCGAGCCACACGGTGCCGAAGGCCAGCCATTGGCCTGGGTTACCGCGAAAGAACTGGCGAACTACGAGTTCCCGGCGGCCAATCAGCCGATCGTTGCCGCCGCGCGTTTGCCAGCTGAATACCTGATCACCCCGGAGGATCTGGAAACTCCTGCGTTGCTGCGCGGTATCCAGAAGGCGATTGCCGGCGGGATCAAATTGATTCAGCTGCGTGCACCGAATGGTTACGACCCCAAGTACCGTGATCTGGCCGTCGATGCGGCCGGCCTGTGTGCCGGCAAGGCGCAGTTGATGATCAAGGGGCCGTTCGAATGGCTCGGTGATTTCCCGTCTGCCGGATGGCACATCACCTCTGCACAGTTGCGTAAGTACGCGGCGGCGGGGCGTCCGTTGCCAGCGGAGCGCTGGTTGGCGGCGTCGTGCCATAACGCTGAAGAGTTGGCGCTGGCCGAGCAGATGGGTGTGGATTTCGTCACGCTGTCGCCGGTGCAGCCGACCTTGACTCATCCCGATGCGCAACCGCTGGGCTGGGAGCAGGCTGAGGCGTTGATCGAAGGCTTTAGCAAGCCGGTGTTTCTGTTGGGCGGAGTTGGTCCGGCGGAGTGCGGAAAAGCCTGGGGCGTTGGTGCGCAAGGCGTGGCGGGGATTCGCGCGTTCTGGCCTGATTCTCTGTAAAGGCTGCTGGCCTCTTCGCGAGCAGGCTCGCTCCCACAATTGATCGGATTTCTTCAGTTGGAATGCAATCGAATGTGGGAGCGAGCCTGCTCGCGAAGGCGGCCTGTCAGACGCTAGATTTCTGCAGGTTTCACCGCCGGTTGCCAAAGAATCTCCGCAATCCCCTGCCGCCGCGCAATCAACCGCGCCGCGACAAACAACAAATCCGACAACCGATTGATATACGCCAGCCCAACCCCGCCCAACGGTTCCAGCGCATTCAAATGCTGACAACGCCGCTCGGCACTTCTCGCCAGGCTGCGACACACATGCGCCTGCGCAATCAATACCGACCCGCCCGGCAAAATGAAGTTTTCCAGCGGCCCCAATTCCTCGTTCCACACATCGATCGCGGCTTCCAGTCGGTCGATCTCAGCCGTATTCAACGCCTGATACTCCGGCATCGCCAGCTCGCCACCGAGATCAAACAAGCGATGCTGACAAGGCGCCAGCACCTCGATCAGTTCATTCAGCCCCGGATACGTCTCGCGTTCGGCATGCAACCCGGCCAGCAACACGCCGACCTGACTGTTCAGCGTATCGACCTCACCAATCGCATCGATGCGTGGGTGATCCTTGGGCACGCGGCGGCCATCGCCCAGGCCGGTTTCACCTTTGTCGCCGGTGCGGGTGTAGATTTTCGACAGGCGAAAGCCCATGGGTTACCTCGATAATTGATTGGTTTCGGCAGCGATAGGCAGCGGTTGCGTCAACGGCAGGCGCAAGGTGAAACACGTGCCTTGGCCCGGTGCTGACTGCACCTCCATCTGCCCTTTGTGATTATTGGTGATGATGAAGTACGACACCGACAAGCCCAGCCCGGTGCCTTGGCCGATTTCCTTGGTGGTGAAGAACGGCTCGAAGGTGCGTTTGCGCACGTTCTCGCTCATGCCGATGCCGTTGTCCTCGACCTGAATTTCAGCCCATGGCGGATTGAGTTTGGTGCGCAGGATGATTCGTCCCGGCTCGCTGTCGTCTTCGCGCTGGTGAATGGCTTGCGCGGCATTTTTCAACAAGTTGAGCAGCACTTGCTCGAGTTCGTTGGCGGTGCCCGGCACCGGGCCGAGCGCCGGGTCGAACTGGCGGATGATCGCCTGGCCTTTGAAGTCGAAACCGATGGCCAGATCGAAGTCGTTGCCAGCGATTTCCACCGCTTGATCGATCAGCGCTGGCAAGTCGCACGGCGCCATTTGTCGGGTGCTGCGACGGCTGAAGCTGAGCATGTGCGTGACGATTTTCGCCGCGCGAGCGCCGGCCTGCTGGATACCGTCGAGCAATTGCGGCACTTCGCGGCCTTGCAAGTAGCGATTCACGGTATCCAGCTCGATGTTCAGTTGCTCGGCGGTTTCGAGGTTCTTCGGCAAATCGGCGGACAGGCGTCGGCGGATGTTCTGCACGTTGTGCAGGATCGCGCCCAGCGGGTTGTTGATTTCGTGGGCCATGCCGGCGGCGAGACCACCGACCGAAAGCATTTTTTCCGATTGCACCATCATTTCTTCCAGCGACAGGCGCTGGGTGATGTCATCGATACGGATCACCACACCACGCCCGGCACCGCCCATCAGAGGATAGAAGGTCAGCGCGTAATGCTTCGGTTCGTCATCCTTGAACCACGTTACTCGCTCGATTTTCGCCACGGTGTGCTGCTCGACGGTCTGCTTGAGTTGCGGCAGAAACGGCTTGAGCGGTTCGAAGGCAAGGAAGATCGGCTGGTTGAGTGCTTCGTCCAGCCGAGTGCCGGAAAGGGCGCTGGCCTCCTGGTTCCACTGGGTGACGTAGAGCTGCTCGTCGAGGGCGATCAGTGCCGAGGGCATCGAGTCGATGATGCTGTTGAGGTAATTCTGGAATCCGGTGAGCTTCTTCTCGATCTTGCTGCGCACCTGGACTTCCAGTTCCAGCTTGCGGTTGGTGTGGCGGGTTTCCTCGGCCAGACCCTGCGCCTGATCGTAAGCCGCTTGCGAGTCGTCGCGGGCACGCTTGAGTTGCTGCTCGCGGGCTTCGATACGCGACAGCATGGTGTTGAACGCCTCAGCGAGGCTGCCGATTTCGTCATGATTGCCGCGTGAGGCGCGCAGGGCGTAGTTCTCTTCGCGGGTCACCTGACGCGACAATTCCTCAAGCTGATGAATCGGCCGGGTGATCAGGCGTTTGATCTGCCGGGCAATTACCAGCCACAGCAACACGCTGAAAATAAGAATGCCGAGGCTCGCGGTCAGAGTGCCGGTGTAGAACGCCATCGGCAGTTCGCTGCTGGCCACCAGCAACAGATGGCCCGGTGCCGTGCCGGGGCGGGGCAGGGTGATCAGCTGGTTGCTGCGAAATTCGGTCAGTTGCCAGGCTTCGATGTGCCGATAGCGCTCTGGCAGGCTGAGTTTGTCGCCGCGCTGCACTTGCGCCAGGCGTTCGCCCTTGCCGTCATATAGCGCGGCGGCGCGCAGCGGTGAGTAACTGTCGAGTTCTTTGAGCAGGCGCTCGGCGCTTTGCGGTGATTGCAGGGCTTCGCTGACCAGACTCGGGTTGGAAATCAGCCGGCCGATGGTCTGCAAGGCCTGCGGTGCCATGCTTTCCTGGGAGATGTAATAGGCGGCGCTGATAAAGGTCAGATTGGCGACCAGCAGAACCGTGGTCAACAGCACCAGCAGGGCGGCCAGCAGTTTCTGGCCGACCGGCAGGTTTTCGAGACGCTGGCGCAATGGCATCAGGTTTATCGCAGCAGAGGAACAAGTGGCCAGCGTAGCCGCTGCTCAGTCGCTGGGCAATCCGAGGCTGCGCAGATGAGCGACCAGTCGTTGCTGCAATTGACTGAGGTGCGGCAGGTTCAACTGATGGCGCGCGGCGACTTTGCAGGCGTGGCCCAACAGATAGCTGATTTCGGTGCGGCGCTGGTTGGCCACGTCCTGGTACATCGACGAGTAGTTGGCGGCGGTGGCGTGGATCACCCGTTCGACTTCCTGCTGCAGATTGTCCGCCGCGGCAGGTTGGCCGCAGCGCTCCAGCAACTCCGCCAGTTCGCTGCACAGCGTGGCAACTTCGCAGTGATGCTCCTGCAATCCGCCATTGCGGCAGTTGTGCAACACCGTCAGCGGATTGATCGCACAGTTGAGCGCCAGTTTGCGCCACAGCCGCGTGAGGATATCGGTGCTCCATTCGTGGGGGATTTTCGCCGCGTCCAGATCGTCCAGCCAGATCGGCGCGACCGGATGGCCAGCGTCGCCCAGCCAAGTGAAGCCGTGGCCAGCAAACACCACACGCCAGTCGCCATCGCGAAACGCGCCTTCCGTACTGGAGGCGCTGATGCAACGGGCCTGAGGCACCCGCGTAGCCACGGCGTCCTGACTGCCGAGGCCGTTTTGCAGAAGGATCAGTTCGGCGTCCGCTGTCAGTCGTGGGGCGAGGCGGGCGACGGCGTTTTCGGCGTCGTAGGCCTTGCACGCGACCAGCAAGCGCCTGATCGGTTCTGGGCTATCGAGGGTTTCCCCGGGCACGGCGTAGGTGCTGGCTTGGCCTTGTTCAACCAGCGTCAATCCGCCCACAGCTTCATAGCTGCGCAAGCGCTCGGCATCGCGCAGGATCAACCTGACCGGCAGACCCGCGCGGGCCAGACGTGTGGCCCACAGTGTGCCGAGGCTGCCCGCACCCAGTACATGCCAGGTGGTGGCCATCAGTTTTTTGCTCGAATGCGTACAGGCATGTGCGGCTCGCCGTGTCGGTGGGAAAAGACCCGTTATAATGAGCCCGATTTTAACCGCAAGCCAAGCGCGCTCCATCCACATCGAGCGCGCCTTTTTATTGGAGAGATTACATGCCGTCGTTCGACGTGGTATCCGAACTGGACAAACACGAACTCACCAACGCGGTCGAGAACGCCGTGAAGGAACTCGATCGTCGTTATGACCTGAAAGGCAAAGGCAGCTTCGAGTTCAAGGAAAAGGACCTCACCGTCAGCCTGACCGCTGAAGCCGGATTCCAGCTGGAAGCGATGATCGAAATCCTCAAGCTGGCGCTGGTCAAGCGCAAGATCGACGTACAGTGCCTTGAGGTCAAGGACGCCTACGCATCGGGCAAGCTGATGAAACAGGACGCCATCCTCAAGGAAGGCATCGACAAGGAACTGGCCAAGAAGATCGTCGGCCACATCAAGGATGCCAAGCTCAAAGTGCAGGCCGCCATTCAGGGCGAGCAAGTACGTGTGACCGGCAAGAAGCGCGATGACCTGCAAGAGGCTATCGCTGCGCTGCGGGCCAAAGAGTTCGGCATGCCACTGCAGTTCAACAACTTCCGCGACTAAGCTCGGTCAGATGATCTGTGGGAGCGAGCTTGCTCGCGAAAGCTGTATGTCATTCAGCAATGAGTTGACTGACACACCGCCTTCGCGAGCAGGCTCGCTCCCACATTGTTTTGTGTACACCCGGCGGATTTTTGCCGCTTATTTTTCGCGTGCCGAATGGCCGGAAATCAGGAGATAGAACATGGATTTGAATGCTGAGGTGGACAACCTGGTCAAGGCATCCCAGGCGTGGATCCCGATGATCATGGAATACGGCAGTCGCGTGCTGCTGGCCGTGATCACGCTGGCCATTGGCTGGTGGCTGATCAACAAGGTCACGCAGAAACTCGGTGGTCTGCTGGCCCTGCGTAATGCCGATCTGGCGCTGCAAGGCTTTATCAGCAGCCTGGCGAACATCATTCTCAAAGTGCTGCTGATTGTCAGCGTCGCTTCGATGATCGGTGTCGAAACCACCTCTTTCGTTGCCGCGATCGGTGCGGCCGGTCTGGCGATCGGTCTGGCCTTGCAGGGCAGCCTGGCGAACTTCGCCGGCGGCGTGCTGATTCTGCTGTTCCGTCCGTTCCGTATCGGTGACTGGATCGAAGCGCAAGGCGTTTCGGGTACAGTCGACAGCATCCAGATTTTCCACACGGTGCTGCGTACCGGTGACAACAAAACCATCATCGTGCCGAACGGCAACCTGTCGAACGGGATCATCACCAACACCAATCGTCAGCCGACTCGCAAAGTAGTGTTTGATGTAGGCGTGGATTACGAAGCGGATCTGCAGAAGGCGCGTCAGGTGCTGCTGGATTTGGCCAAGGATGAGCGTGTGTTGCAGGATCCTGCGCCACAGGCCGTGATTTCGACGCTGGGTGACAGTTCGATCACTGTTTCCCTGCGTGTGTGGGTTAAAACTGCAGATTACTGGGACGTGATGTTCATGTTTAACGAACAGTCGCGTGATCGTTTAAAGACTGCCGGTATTGATATTCCTTTTCCGCAGCGGGTTATACGCGTAGTGCAGGAATCGGCGACACAATGATAGGTTGCTAATTAAGTGCCTGACTTGTTGGTCAGGCATTAGTTGAATGAAGCACCAATAAAAAGGGCCCATCGAAGATGGGCCCTTTTTTCTTGTCGCAAACTAATTGTTGGCGATTACAAGATCGACAGTGGGTAGTCGACGATCAGACGGAACTCTTTAACGTCGCCTTCGCCCTGGTCGGCGTTAGCAGTGTGCCAAGCTTGACGAACACGGAACGAAAGATCCTTGGCTGGACCATTCTGAACTACGTATTTGACTTCCAGGTTGGTCTCGTGGTGTTTGCCATCTTCGCCGTAGAGAGGATTGCCCAATCTGTCGCGGTACTGGCTGTTAGCTGCCAGGCCAGTGCCGTCGATGTCCCAACCTTTAACGTAGCGAGTCATGAAGCTCAGGCCCGGCACGCCGTATTCAGCCATCTTCAGGTCGTAACGGATCTGGGCGGATTTCTCCTTTGGACCGTTGAAGTCAGAGTACTGAATGGAGTTGGCAAGGAAGATCGAGTCGCCACCACGGTTGTTCTTGCCCACACCGATGTAGTCGAATGGTGTGTCGCCGTTGACCTTCTGGAAGGCCAGGGTAATGGTGTGTGCTTTCAGGAACGAGAGCGCGGTTGCCAGGGAGAACGTAGTGTTGCTGATGTCGCCTACGTTTTTGTCACCGGTATCGGTGGTGCGGTAGATGTTGAAGTCAGTGTTCAGCGAGGTGTCACCACCCAATGGCGTGGTGAGGTTCACGTTGGCGTAGTACTGGTTCCAGATATCTTCCAGCTTGGCACCGTACAGCGATGCGCTCAGGTTTTCGGTGATGCCGTACTTGCCACCGAAATAGTCAATGGAGTCTGCGTCGATACCCGCGTAGTTGGCATACAGCTCGCCATCACGGGAGTTCTTGTCCTGGCTGGTCGACGAGTAGAAGTGGCCGGCCTCGAGGTCAAGATCTTTGATTTCGCTGCTCTGCAGCTGGAAGCCGCTGGCAGATTGAGGAAGGATGCGCGAGCCACCCACAGCGAATACCGGTGCGGTGCTAGGCTGCATGTCGCCGACTTTCAGCTCGGTTTTGGAAATGCGGAATTTGACCGCTGCACCGGCTTTGCCTTGGCTGTCGTTGACATCACGAGAACCGTTCTCCGGATCGACAAAGTCGCTACGGCTCATGTTGCCCGAACCGGAAGTACCGTCACCGCCGTCGAGTTTGATGGCCAGATAACCGAACGCATCGATACCGACACCAACAGTACCTTGGGTGTAGCCAGAGCTGAAGTTGCCCAGCAGACCTTGAGTCCAGTCTTTTACGTCAGCATTACGGTTCTTGTTATCGCGGTTGAAGTAATAGTTACGTACCAGCAGGTCGAGCTTGGCGTCTTCAACGAAACCTTTGGCTTCAGCCTGGTCACTTACAAACGGTGCGGCCGTAGCCACTTGAGTACTGGCGGCTGCAGCAACTGCCAGTGCGATCATGCTCCACTTCATCACGCGCATCGTGATTTGCTCCTTTGGTTTTAGAAGAGTACTGCCGTCCCACCTGTTTTATTATCTGGGCGGCTCTTTCTTTTTGTGTCGGCGCAAACTTATATCACGCCGACAATGTTGGCGATACTTGCTATTCCAACCTTTCAGCTTCTTTACGACGGTGTCGCAAATGACGTGGTGGATGTCGCAAATTCACAGTACCGACGCAGCCGGACTGACAACTTTCTCGCTGTTTATGGGCCTTTTTGCATCGGTAAAAAAGAGTCCCTGGCAAAACACTTGAATCTCCATCGGGCAACCCTGCCACTGTTCTTATGGGGCTTAAGGCATCCACTTCCAGTGGTGCGCTTATAGTCCATATGGGTACGAATGCAACAAGCGTGCACAAACCGCAATTTCGCTGCGGTTATTTTTCTGAACACCCGCCTGCGTTTGTGAAAACCTCGTGAAAGCTGGGCTTCAAGCCTGATTTTTTCATTGCTTGACGCCATTCCTCCTATGGTGTTGTCACGCCGAGAAACGCGCGTGACATCCAAAAACGTTACCGGTTCACCCCGCCGGTGAGTATTTGGCGGATGCCCGACGCAGTGAGCGTAGACGCACTGTGCGGTTTTGGTGCAAAAAAATTTACAGCTGTTCTGAATTCATACAGCTTGCATGGGCAATGAACCTGAACGTCTCTGCTGTTCTCGGTCATTTTGTCGGGCTGATTGTCGATGTTGGTTTCATGCTGGTGCGTTGTGCTCGCAAATGTCACATCTCGGGGCGTTGGCGGAGCGGCGGAGTACACCGTCGTCGTGAAGGCTGGCGCATTCGCAGGTATGCTGCCGTCCTGTCGCTTGGTGCGCTGTCCCCATGGATCGCCGCTAAGCTGAATATTGATGATCAGCCGGGAGTGCGCGCAGTGTTTGCTTTAGATTCACGACTTCAACAGGACACGCTGACGATTGGTGATTTCCCTCTCTGCCGATTGCTGCTGTCCAATGACGCCAACTACCCTTGGTTCATCCTGGTGCCTCGTCGCGACGATATCAGTGAGTTGTTTCAGTTGGATGTCGCCGATCAGCAGCAGCTGTGGCAGGAAACCACCGCGCTTGCGGAGCTGCTCAAGGATCTGTTCGATGCCGACAAAATGAACGTCGCGACCTTGGGTAACGTTGTCAGCCAGATGCACATGCATGTGATTGTGCGCAAACGCGACGACGCAGCCTGGCCGGCACCGGTCTGGGGCAAGCACCAGGCCAAGCCATATAGTGCCGAGCAGGTCGCTGCCATTCGCGAACGGTTGCGGCTGGTCCTGACCGAGCATTTCACCTTTGTGGAGGGCTGAGTCATGAGTCTGGAAGAACGCGTTACCGATCTGGAAAGCCGCCTGGCGTTTCAGGATGACACCATTCAGGCGTTGAACGACGTGCTGGTGGCCCAGCAGCGTGTGGTCGAGCGTCTGCAATTGCAAATGGCAGCCCTGCTCAAGCGTCAGGAAGAAATGGTTGGCCAGTTCGAGTCCTTCGAAGACGAGGCGCCACCGCCGCACTACTGACGCGGGTACTTTTCACCCGGCGTAAAAAAACCGCGAACAGCAGGCTGTTCGCGGTTTTTTTATGCCTGAATCAGCGTCGCGGCAGAGCGGCGATCACGTCCTCGGCTTGCAGGCCTTTGTCGCGGTTCATCACCGAGAACTCCACGCGCTGGCCTTCGACCAGTACGCGGTGACCTTCGCCACGGATCGCGCGAAAGTGCACGAAAATATCATCGCCGGAATCCCGGGAGATAAAACCGAAGCCTTTGGAAGTGTTGAACCACTTGACGGTACCGGTATCGCGATTGGTCATGTCATAGCTGGTTGGAGCGGCAGCAGGTGAAGAACGATAGAAGCTCACAGCCAGATGCAAGAGCACGGCAACCAGTGCGATCACCAGGGTGAACAACACGGCTGGCTGGCCGGCAATGACGGGCATCGGAGCGATCAGGGTCAAGGTTTGCAGGACGACGGTCAGTACCAGAAGAGCGCTGACCAGATTTTGCAGATGCTGACGAGGGCCTTTGTTCCAGTAAGGAATCACTGGGGCAATCACCAGGTTCAGCAGGCCGAAGAAGGCCAGGTAAAGTGCATCGGGTTGTTGCAGGTAGGGAACGGCTTCGGATTTCAAGCTGGGTATGAACGACAGCAGCAATGCTGCTGCGCCCATTAGCAGGTGGACGATTTTCAACATTTTGATTGGCTCACGTTTATGACGGCTCACAAGGAAGAGCTGAAGGCGCACGGTTCGCTTCGGAACAAAATAAGAGGCGGTGGACACGTTCACGGCATCAGCCTATGCGCAACACCCCGAAAAATGGGGTATGGCGACACACTGCCTATTTAACAGCAAAGCCTGCGGCTACTCAAATCAGCCCGGCCAGCGGCATGCGTCGGTCGATTTGTCGCAGCACTTGCACCCGATCCGGGCTGCGGGGAGTCGGCAGGCTTGCTAGAGTGGGTCTGCACCTGTTGGATGAATTCAATCGCCGTTAGGGGGTAAACATGGCAATCGATATCGGTATCAGTGAAGAAGATCGCAAGTCCATCGTCGAAGGCTTATCGCGTCTGCTGTCAGACACCTACGTGCTGTATCTGAAAACCCATAACTTCCACTGGAACGTCACCGGCCCGATGTTTCGCACGCTGCACTTGATGTTCGAAGAGCAGTACAACGAACTGGCGCTGGCCGTGGACTCGATCGCCGAGCGGATTCGCGCCCTGGGCTTTCCGGCGCCGGGCGCCTATGCCACATACGCACGCCTTTCTTCCATCAAGGAGGAGGTGGGGGTGCCGAGTGCCGAGGACATGATCAAGCAATTGGTCGATGGCCAGGAAGCCGTGACCCGCACGGCCCGTGGCATCTTCCCGCTGCTCGATAAGGTCAGCGATGAGCCGACCGCAGACCTGCTGACCCAGCGCATGCAGGTGCACGAGAAAACCGCGTGGATGCTGCGCGCGTTGCTGGAAGCATAATCATCCGGGCGCGCGAGCCAGTCGGTCGAGGCTCGCGCGCTGTCCAAAATCTTACCTGTATCGTTGGCTTATCCTACGGAGACGGTCAATAAGTCGTCTGGATATAACTTTGTGTCTGCGCTTTTATGAAAGCCACAGGATGTGACTTATCAAACAAGCAGAGATGGCAAAGGAGTGTCACCGATATGGTAGAGGGAGACAGGCGAGGCGACAGGATTGTCAGCTTGCCACATGAATTGAAAGTCGATCCGTTCGTCCACGAATTCGACATGGCATTGGTTCAGCCATCGTCGCGATCCGTGCGTCTGAACGGTTACGCGACCTGCCTGCGGCTGGAGCGGGTCTACTGGAACATCCTCGGCAATATGGCAGCAGATAATTGCTGTTCGATCAGCTCGCTGTTGTCCCACGTCGACCGTGAAGTGCATTTGCGTCATGGCGGGGTGAAAAATTTCAGCGCGCTGGTGCGCGTGGTGTGCGTCATGAATGGCGTCAAGGAGGCAGCACCGGCCGAATCGCTCTGAAACGGCGGTTGCAAACAAGGGCGCGGCCTGTGCAGTCTTACGGCTGCACAGGCTGCATTTAATCGATATAATCCCGCTCTTTCGCCGCAAAGCCCTGCGCGCGGTGGCAATCTGATCGCCGAGACACCCCCCATGCCGATGTACGATTATCAATGTGCTTCCTGTGGTCATCAGTTGGAAGCCATTCAAAAGATCAGCGAGGCACCGCTGGTCGACTGCCCTGCCTGTCAGGCGCCAGAGCTCAAGAAACAGCTGTCGATGCCAGGCTTTCGCCTCAGTGGCGGTGGTTGGTACGAAACCGATTTCAAGACCGGCGCCAAGAAGAATCTGGCCGGTGGCGACAAATCTGACTAGGGTTCAACCCCAGGTTGAACGACACGCGTGAGTTTCCGCATTGCTTGAAAGCAACGGGATCTCCACCGAATATCGAATGACGAGAAGCGAACCATTATCATGATGCGCAGCCACTATTGCGGCCAACTGAACGAAAGCCTGGAAGGTCAGGAAATTACCCTTTGCGGATGGGTTCACCGTCGCCGCGACCACGGCGGGGTGATTTTCCTCGATATCCGTGATCGTGACGGTCTGGCCCAGGTGGTATTCGATCCGGATCGCGCCGAGAGCTTCGCCGCTGCCGATCGCGTGCGCAGCGAATACGTCGTGAAGATCACCGGCAAGGTGCGTCTGCGTCCGGCCGGTGCCACCAACGCCAACATGGCGTCGGGCATGATCGAAGTGCTGGGCTATGAGCTGGAAGTGCTGAACGAGTCGGAAACCCCGCCGTTCCCGCTGAACGAGTTCTCCGACGTTGGCGAAGAAACCCGTCTGCGTTATCGCTTCCTTGACCTGCGTCGTCCGGAAATGGCCGAGAAGCTGCGTCTGCGTTCGCGCATGACCACCAGCATCCGTCGCTTCCTCGACGAGAACGGCTTCCTCGACGTTGAAACGCCGATCCTGACCCGCGCGACTCCTGAAGGCGCACGTGACTATCTGGTGCCAAGCCGTACCCACGCCGGTTCGTTCTTCGCCCTGCCGCAATCGCCACAGCTGTTCAAGCAACTGCTGATGGTCGCGGGTTTCGACCGTTACTACCAGATCGCCAAGTGCTTCCGCGACGAAGACCTGCGCGCTGACCGTCAGCCAGAATTCACCCAGATCGACATCGAGACCAGCTTCCTCGATGAAAAAGAGATCATGGGCCTGACCGAAGAAATGATCCGCAACCTGTTCAAGGAAGTGCTGGGTCTGGAGTTCGGCGACTTCCCGCACATGACTTTCGAAGAAGCCATGCGCCGTTACGGTTCCGACAAGCCGGATCTGCGTAACCCGCTGGAACTGGTCGACGTTGCCGATCAACTGAAAGAAGTTGAATTCAAGGTGTTCAGCGGCCCGGCCAATGATCCGAAATGCCGTATCGCCGCACTGCGCGTTCCAGGCGGGGCGAGCATGCCGCGCAAGCAGATCGACGACTACACCAAGTTCGTCGGTATCTACGGTGCCAAGGGCCTGGCGTACATCAAGGTCAACGAGCGTGCTGCCGGTGTTGAAGGTCTGCAATCGCCGATCGTCAAAAACATCCCTGAAGACAAACTCAACGTGATCCTCGATCGCGTTGGCGCAGTCGATGGCGACATCGTGTTCTTCGGCGCCGACAAGGCCAAGATCGTCAGCGAAGCCTTGGGCGCACTGCGTATCAAGCTCGGTCACGACCTCAAGCTGCTGACCTGCGAGTGGGCGCCAATGTGGGTCGTCGACTTCCCGATGTTCGAAGAAAACGACGACGGCAGCTTCTCCGCGCTGCACCACCCGTTCACTGCACCGAAGTGCTCCCCGGAAGAGCTGGAAGCCAACCCGGCCGGCGCTCTGTCCCGCGCGTACGACATGGTGCTGAACGGCACCGAGCTGGGTGGCGGTTCGATCCGTATCCACCGCAAGGAAATGCAGCAAGCGGTATTCCGTCTGCTGGGTATCAACGAAGCGGAACAGGAAGAGAAATTCGGCTTCCTGCTCGACGCGCTGAAATACGGTGCACCGCCGCACGGTGGTCTGGCCTTCGGTCTGGACCGTCTGGTGATGCTGATGACCGGCGCCCAGTCGATCCGTGAAGTGATCGCCTTCCCGAAAACCCAGAGTGCTGCCGACGTGATGACGCAAGCACCGGGTGTTGTGGATGCGAAGGCATTGCGCGAGCTGCACATTCGTTTGCGCGAAACGCCAAAGGCTGAGTAAGACGGGCCTGAAGGCGCATCTTCGGATGCGCCTTTTTTCTATCTATAGAGAGCAGGTCGAGATTTTTTGTTTGCAGGCCACTGCATGTGCAGGGCGGGCAACGTTTCAAAGAGAATTCGGAGCGAGTTATGGCAGGTCATTCCAAGTGGGCGAACATCAAGCACCGCAAAGA
Organism: Pseudomonas viridiflava; assembly: GCF_900580865.1. GTDB lineage: Bacteria > Pseudomonadota > Gammaproteobacteria > Pseudomonadales > Pseudomonadaceae > Aquipseudomonas. The sequence continues at coordinate 164,159 of NZ_UTBZ01000099.1, read as the reverse complement.
ACGTCAGGATGCCAAGAGAGGCAAGATCTTCACCAAATGGATCCGCGAACTGACCGTTGCGGCCCGTCAGGGCGGCGGTGATCCGGGTTCCAACCCGCGTCTGCGTCTGGCCTTGGACAAGGCGCTGAGCGCGAACATGAGTCGCGACATCATCGACCGTGCCGTCGCGCGCGGTGCTGGTGCTACCGAAGCGGACAACGTTGAAGAGCTGACCTACGAAGGTTACGGCCCGGGCGGCGTGGCGGTGATGGTCGAGTGCATGACCGACAACCGCAATCGTACTGCAGCCGCTGTGCGTCATGCGTTCAGCAAATGTGGTGGCAACCTCGGCACCGACGGTTCGGTCGCGTATCTGTTCGAGCGCAAAGGGCAGATCAGCTTCGCGCCGGGCGTCGATGAAGACGCGCTGACTGAAGCGGCGCTGGAAGCCGATGCCGATGACGTGGTCACTCACGAAGACGGTTCGATCGACGTGTTCACCTCGTTCACCAGTTTCTACGCCGTGCGTAACGCGCTGGAAGCCGCTGGATTCAAGGGCGATGACGCGGAAATCGTCATGCAGCCGACCACCAGCGCCGAACTGGATCTGGAAGGTGCGGAGAAGGTACTCAAGCTGATCGACATGCTTGAGGATCTGGATGACGTGCAGAACGTCTATTCCAACGCGGACATTCCGGAAGACGTGGCCGCTCAGCTCGGTTAAGAGCGGCTACGATTCAATGTGGGAGCGAGCCTGCTCGCGAAGGCGGATTTTCAGGCAACATCGTTGCTGATGATGAAACCGCTTTCGCGAGCAGGCTCGCTCCCACATTTGTTATGGGTTGGTTTGAAAATCGTGCTTTTACCGAATCTGCAGGCGTTATGACTTTAATTCTTGGTATCGACCCCGGTTCGCGCATCACCGGTTACGGGATTGTTCGCGATACCGGGCGTGGCGGCTGTATCTATGTGGCATCCGGCTGCATCCGCACTGGTGCGGGCGAGCTGCACGAACGCCTGCAAATCGTCTATCGCGGCGTTCGCGAAATCATCCAGACCTACGGCCCGGTGACCATGGGCATCGAAAAGGTATTCATGGCGAAAAACGCCGATTCGGCGCTGAAGCTCGGCCAGGCCCGCGGCGCAGCGATTGTCGCCGGCGCTGAAGAGAGCCTGGAAATCGCCGAATACACGGCTACTCAGGTCAAACAGGCGGTGGTCGGCACCGGTGCCGCCAATAAAGAACAAGTGCAGATGATGGTCATGCACATGCTCAAGCTGACCAGCAAACCGCAAATCGATGCCTCGGACGCCCTGGCCATTGCCATTTGCCATGCGCACACACGTTCCAGTCTGCTGCCGCACGGTTTGGGAACGGCACGCAGTCGTGGCGGGCGCCTGCGTCTCTGATAGCATCAGCATCAAATTTATGGAGTGTGGACTTTCGCGCCTGTGTTGCCGGCCCGAGTCTTTCGCTCTGATTGTCGCCAGCCCACGGCTGGCCAACGCTCAAGGATCTGAAACGTGATTGGACGCTTGCGCGGCACCCTGGCTGAGAAACAGCCGCCGCACCTGATTCTGGATGTAAACGGCCTCGGGTATGAGCTGGAAGTGCCCATGACCACCCTTTATCGTCTGCCGTCGGTCGGTGAACCGCTGACCCTGCACACCCATTTGGTCGTACGCGAAGACGCGCAGTTACTCTATGGTTTTGCCGGCAAGCGCGAGCGAGACTTTTTTCGCGAGTTGATCCGTCTCAATGGTGTCGGGCCAAAACTGGCCCTGGCATTGATGTCGAGCCTGGAAGTCGACGAACTGATCCGCTGCGTGCAGTCGCAGGACACCTCGGCGTTGACCAAGGTGCCGGGTGTCGGCAAGAAAACCGCCGAGCGTCTGTTGGTCGAGCTGAAAGACCGCTTCAAGGCCTGGGAAACGACGCCGGCCATGTTCGCGCTGGTACCGAATCAGCCGGACGGCCCGGCACCGGTCAACACCGCCGAGAACGATGCGGTCAGCGCGCTGATTTCCCTGGGCTACAAGCCGCAGGAAGCGAGCAAGGCGATTACCGCCATCAAGGACAAGAATTTGAGCAGTGAAGACCTGATCCGCCGCGCCCTGAAGGGAATGATTTAAGTGATTGAAGCTGATCGTCTGATCACCGCCGCGCACAGCCCGCGCGAGCGCGAAGAAGTCCAGGACCGCGCCATTCGCCCGGTCAGTCCGGCCGACTATATTGGCCAGCCGACCGTGCGCGAGCAGATGGAGCTGTTCATCCAGGCCGCTCGTGGCCGCAGTGAATCCCTCGATCACACGCTGATCTTCGGTCCGCCGGGTCTGGGCAAGACCACGCTGGCCAACATCATCGCCCAGGAAATGGGCGTATCGATCAAGAGCACGTCCGGGCCGGTGCTTGAGCGTCCGGGTGATCTGGCGGCGTTGCTGACCAATCTTGAACCGCATGACGTGTTGTTCATCGACGAAATCCATCGTCTGTCGCCGATCGTTGAAGAAGTGCTGTACCCGGCGATGGAAGACTTTCAGCTCGACATCATGATCGGTGAAGGTCCGGCCGCACGTTCGATCAAGCTCGATCTGCCGCCATTCACGCTGGTCGGCGCGACGACTCGCGCCGGCATGCTGACCAATCCGTTGCGTGATCGCTTCGGTATCGTCCAGCGTCTGGAGTTCTACAGCACGGCTGATCTGGCGACGATTGTCAGCCGTTCCGCAGCCATCCTCGGTCTGCCGCTGGATCCGGAAGGCTCGTTCGAAATCGCGCGCCGCGCCCGGGGCACGCCGCGGATCGCCAACCGTCTACTGCGCCGTGTGCGCGACTTCGCCGAAGTGCGTGCAAAGGGCCATATCACCAAAGCGGTGGCAGACCTGGCGCTGAACCTGCTGGATGTCGACGAGCACGGTTTCGATCATCAGGATCGCCGCCTGCTATTGACCATGATCGAGAAGTTCGATGGCGGCCCCGTCGGTATCGACAGCCTCGCCGCTGCAATCAGCGAGGAACGCCACACGATTGAAGATGTGCTGGAGCCGTATCTGATTCAGCAGGGTTACATCATGCGCACACCACGGGGCAGGGTGGTGACGCGCCACGCGTACCTGCACTTCGGTTTAAACATTCCGTCACGAATGGGTGAAATGCCTGTGGCAGACGAGTTTCTCGATGCCGTGGACGATTGATACACATTTGTTGTCGATTTATTCAGGGTTTGTACGGTCATAGGACGGTACTTTTGCGGTAAAGCCCTGAAACCATGAAAAACAGTTGCCTGGCCGGATTGGCAACCTGAGGAGTAAGCACTAGAGTATGCGCGCGCAAAACGGGCTTGAGCCGTTCGCACATCGTTGTCGCGTTTATTACGAGGACACCGATGCGGGCGGCATCGTGTATTACGTTAATTACCTCAAGTTTATGGAACGGGCTCGAACCGAGCGGCTTCGCGAGCTGGGCTTTGCCCAATCGCAGTTGGCCGGGGAGGACCTGTTGTTCGTCGTGCACTCCAGCGAAGCGCGCTACCACGCGCCGGCGCGACTGGACGACGAACTGCTGGTAAGCGCTGATGTAATCGAATTGAACCGGGTCAGCCTGCGCTTCAAACAGCAGGTCAGGCGGGCAACGGATAATGTGCTGCTCTGTGAAGGGCAGTTTTTGGTGGCCTGTGTGCGCACTAACAGTTTGAAACCCCGGGCCCTTCCCGAAGACTTGCGTGCGGCCTTTGCCGACGCGGTCGGCCCGGGTACACACTCAAAGCAGGAGATAAAGCGTGGAAGCTAACGTCGTCGACCATTCCTCCATGTGGAGCCTGGTCAGCAATGCCAGCATCGTGGTGCAGTTGGTAATGTTGACCCTGGTGGCCGCATCGGTGACCTCATGGATCATGATCTTTCAGCGCAGCAATCTGCTGCGTGCCGGTCGACGTGCCCTGGAGAGCTTCGAAGAGCGCTTCTGGTCGGGTATCGACCTGTCCAAACTGTATCGTCAGGCAGGCAGCAACCCGGATCCGGATTCGGGTGTGGAGCAGATCTTCCGTGCCGGTTTCAAAGAATTCTCCCGCCTGCGTCAGCAACCAGGGGTCGATCCTGAAGCGGTGATGGAAGGCGTGGCCCGTGCCATGCGCGTTGCCATCTCCCGTGAAGAAGAGAAACTCGAGCAGAGCCTGCCGTTCCTCGCCACTGTCGGTTCGGTCAGCCCGTACATCGGTCTGTTCGGTACCGTTTGGGGCATCATGAACTCCTTCCGCGGTCTGGCCAGCGCCCAGCAAGCAACCCTGGCCACCGTGGCCCCGGGTATCGCCGAAGCCCTGATCGCCACTGCGATCGGTCTGTTCGCCGCGATCCCTGCCGTAATCGCTTACAACCGTTTCGCCGCTCGCAGCGAAACCTTGCTGGGCCGCTACTACACCTTCGCCGATGAATTCCAGGCGATCCTGCACCGTAAAGTGCACACCAGCGAAGAATAAGCAGGTAATTTCCAATGGCTTTAATCGCTCGAGCTCGCAAAAAGCGCAAGCCGGTCGCCGAGATGAACGTGGTGCCTTACATCGACGTGATGTTGGTACTGCTGGTCATCTTCATGGTGACCGCGCCGATGCTCAATCAGGGCGTGAAAGTTGATCTGCCCAAGGTTTCCAGCGAAGCCTTGCCGCAGGACAACAACACTCAGGTCCTGACCATTTCGATCAAGGCTGACAAGACCTATTACTGGAACCTTGGCAGCGAAGTCGATACCGAGAAGCAACAGGACAGGGCCATGACCCTGCCGCAAATGACCGACGCGGTGACCAAGATCATTCGTGCCGGCACTGAAGGCGGCAAGCGAACCCAGGTCTTCATCCGCGGTGACAAGACCGTCGACTACGGTTCCGTCATGGGCGCCATGGGCGGGTTGCAGAAAGCCGGGGTCGGTAATGTTGGTTTGATTACCGAGGCCCCCTGATGCAGCAACAGCGAGAGCCGTCCGCCTCGGAAAGCTACTTCTGGCCTAGTGTTCTGGCAATTGTCCTGCACGTGCTGGTGTTCGGCATGCTGTTCGTCAGTTTTGCCTTCACACCAGAGCTGCCGCCGGCCAAACCGATTGTCCAGGCGACCCTCTACCAGCTGAAATCGAAAAGTCAGGCAACCACCCAGACCAATCAGAAGATTGCGGGTGAGGCGAAGAAATCCGCCGCGCGCCAGACCGAAGTCGAGCAGATGGAGCAGAAGAAGGTCGAGCAGGAAGAGATCAAGGCCGCTGCGGAACAAAAGAAAGAAGAAGCGGCTCAAAAAGCCGAGGAGGCCAAGAAGGCCGACGAGTCGAAAAAAGCAGACGAGGCGAAAAAGGCTGACGAAGCCAAAAAAGCCGACGAAGCCAAGAAGACCGCCGAAGCCAAAAAGGCCGAAGAGAAACAATTGGCTGATATAGCCAAGAAGAAATCTGAAGAAGAAGCGAAAAAGGCTGCTGAAGAAGAGGCCAAAAAAGCCGCTGCTGAAGAAGCCAAGAAGAAGATTGTCGAAGACGCGAAGAAGAAAGCCGCCGAAGACGCCAAGAAGAAAGCTGAAGCTGAAGAGGCGAAGAAGAAAATCGCCGACGAAGCGAAGAAGAAAGCTGCTGCCGATGCTGCGAAGAAGAAAGCGCAGGATGCGGCACGTAAATCGACCGAAGACAAAAAGGCTCAGGCCTTGGCCGATTTGCTTTCCGATACGCCGCAGCGCCAGCAGGCCTTGGCCGATGAGCAGGGTGACGAAGTTGCGGGCAGTTTCGATGACCTGATTCGTGCGCGAGCGGCAGAAGGTTGGGCCCGTCCTCCTTCGGCACGCAAAGGCATGACCGTTGTACTGCAGATCGGCATGTTGCCGGACGGTACGGTGACTTCGGTCAGCGTGGCCAAGTCCAGTGGCGATGGTCCGTTCGATGCCTCGGCAGTCGCGGCAGTGAAGAATATTGGACGTTTGACAGAAATGCAGGGAATGAAGCCGAGCGATTTCGCTCCGTATCGTTCATTCAAGATGACATTCACACCTGAGGATCTAGCCTTGTGAGAAACCTTCTTCGAGGAATGCTGGTCGTGATCTGCTGCATGGCAGGGATCGCGATGGCTGATGAGAAAAACATTCTGGTTACCAGCGGCAGCGATCGGGCTACACCGATCGCCGTTGTACCGTTCGGCATGCAGGGCGGTGCCGTGCTGCCGGACGACATGGCTGAAATCATTGGTAACGATTTGCGCAACTCGGGCTACTACTCGCCGATTCCAAAGCAAAACATGATCAGCCAGCCAAGCCAGCCGAGCGAAATCATCTTCCGTGACTGGAAGGCGGTGGGTGCTCAATACATGATGGTCGGCAGCATTGCTCCAGCCGGCGGTCGCCTGCAGGTGCAGTGGGCACTGTTCAACGTGGCCACCGAACAGAAAGTGGCTGACGGCAGTGTTTCCGGTACTACCGAGCAACTGCGCGACATGGCTCACTTCATCTCCGACCAGTCGTTCCAGAAGCTGACCGGTATTGAAGGTGCGTTCTCGACGCGTCTGCTGTACGTAACGGCTGAACGCTTCTCCGAGAAGAATACCCGTTACACCCTGCAACGTTCGGACTACGACGGTGCCCGCGCCGTAACTCTGCTGCAATCGCGCGAGCCGATCCTGTCGCCGCGTTTCGCACCGGATGGCAAGCGCATCGCGTACGTATCGTTCGAGCAGAAGCGTCCGCGCATCTTCATGCAGAACATCGATACCGGTCGCCGTGAGCAGATCACCAACTTCGAAGGTCTGAACGGCGCGCCAGCCTGGTCGCCGAACGGCGATCGCCTGGCATTCGTACTGTCGAAAGACGGTAACCCGGACATTTACGTGATGAACCTGGCTTCGCGCCAGATCACCCGCGTGACCGCAGGTCCTGGCATCAACACCGAACCATACTGGGGCAAGGATGGTTCGACCATCTACTTCACCTCGGACCGCGGCGGCAAGCCACAGATCTACAAAACCAGCGCCAGTGGCGGTGGTGCCGAGCGTGTGACGTTTGTAGGTAACTACAACGCCAACCCGAAACTTTCGGCAGATGAAAAGACTTTGGTGATGATTCATCGTCAGGATGGCTTCACCAATTTCAAGGTGGCAGCTCAGGATCTGCAGCGAGGTAGTGTAAAGATCCTCACTGATAGCACTCTGGACGAGTCACCTACTGTTGCGCCCAACGGCACCATGGTAATCTACGCCACCCGCCAACAGGGCCGGGGAGTCTTGATGCTCGTGTCCATTAATGGACGCGTTAGGCTCCCGCTTCCTACCGCTCAAGGCGAAGTCAGAGAACCGTCCTGGTCCCCTTACCTGAAGTGAGCGGGCGCTACACGTTTTACTTAACACACTGGGGTTCATTAGGAGTTTCACGATGGAAATGCTGAAGTTTGGTAAATTTGCTGCGCTGGCTCTGGCCATGGCTGTAGCTGTAGGTTGCTCGTCCAAAGGCGGCGACAACGCCGGTGAAGGCGCTGTTGATCCAAACGCTGGTTACGGCGCAAACACTGGTGCCGTTGACGGTTCCCTGAGCGAAGAAGCTGCTCTGCGCGCAATCACCACCTTCTACTTCGAATACGACAGCTCGGACCTGAAGCCAGAAGCCATGCGCGCTCTGGACGTTCACGCCAAAGACCTGAAAGCAAACGGCGCTCGCGTTGTTCTGGAAGGCAACACCGACGAACGTGGTACTCGTGAGTACAACATGGCACTGGGCGAGCGTCGTGCGAAAGCCGTTCAGCGCTACCTGGTACTGCAAGGTGTTTCCCCAGCTCAGCTGGAACTGGTTTCCTACGGCGAAGAGCGTCCAGTTGCTACCGGCAACGACGAGCAGTCCTGGGCTCAAAACCGTCGCGTCGAACTGCGTAAGTAATTCGATATGCGAACGTGCCGTCGTGCTGTAACTGTTCTGGCTCTCAGCCTCGCGCCGCTTGCGGCGTGGGCTGCGGTTCCTGTGGTCGATGACAACTCCGGTTATAACAATAGCGGGAGCAGTTATCCGCCTGCGGGTTACGGTACGAACGGCGCCTATGCCGGGGGAGCGGCTTCGGCCCCTGCCTCGGCACAAGGCATGCTGTTCAACCAATTGCAACAGATGCAGGATCAGATATCGCGCCAGCAAGGCGTGATCGAAGAACTGCAGAATCAGGTTGCGCGCATGAAACAGGAATCCCTGGAGCGATACCAGGATCTTGATCGGCGCATAGGATCCGGCGTTGCACCTGCCGCGACTCCTGAGAATTCTTCTGCCGGTGGCGATGTTAGTGCTGCTGCCGGTGCTGCCGCTGGCGCCGGGGCTGCTGCCCAGGCACCTGCTGCAAGTAGTGAACCGGGTGATCCGGCCAAGGAAAAGCTGTATTACGATGCTGCTTTCGACCTGATCAAAGCCAAGGATTTCGACAAGGCCAGCCAGGCTTTTGCCGCTTTCCTGCGCAAATACCCGAACAGCCAATATGCGGGCAACGCCCAGTACTGGTTGGGCGAAGTCAATCTGGCCAAGGGCGATCTGCAAGGTGCAGGTCAGGCTTTCGCCAAGGTTTCGCAGCTGTATCCCAAGCACGCCAAAGTGCCGGATTCGCTGTACAAGCTGGCTGATGTAGAACGCCGCCTCGGTCATACCGACAAGGTCAAAGGCATTCTGCAGCAGGTGGTGGCCCAATATCCGGGCACCTCCGCCGCTCAGTTGGCTCAACGCGATCTGCAACGCATGTAAGTACGCTTGACCCGTTTGGAAGAAACCCGCGCTTGTCGCGGGTTTTTTCGTTAGAATTCACGCCCTTTTTCTGAAACACGCTTCTTGTGGTCCGCGCGTTGGCGGGATTGCCTGAAGTGCCTGACGGAGGCGGACAGCCTGTTTAGCTGTTACGCCCGTGGCGACTATGCAAGACACATTGAGAATCACCGAAGTTTTCTACTCGTTGCAGGGGGAAACGCGGACTGCCGGGCTGCCCACTGTTTTTGTGCGCCTGACCGGTTGCCCTTTGCGTTGCCAATACTGCGACAGCGCCTATGCGTTCAGCGGCGGCACCGTCCGTACCCTCGACGACATCCTCGAGCAAGTGGCCGGATTTCGTCCGCGCTACGTCTGTGTCACCGGTGGTGAGCCGCTGGCGCAGCCGAATGCCATTCCTTTGCTCAAGCAGTTGTGTGACGCCGGTTACGAGGTCTCGCTGGAAACCAGCGGCGCCCTCGACGTCTCGGCTGTCGATCCGCGCGTCAGTCGCGTTGTCGACCTGAAGACGCCGGATTCGAAAGAAGCCCATCGCAACCGTTACGAGAACATCGAACTGCTGACGCCCAACGATCAGGTGAAGTTTGTTATCTGCTCGCGGGACGACTATGACTGGGCCGTCTCCAAACTGATTCAGTACGGTCTCGATCGGCGTGCCGGCGAAGTGCTGTTTTCCCCAAGTCACCATGACCTTAATGCTCGCGACCTGGCGGACTGGGTGGTGGCGGACAACCTGCCGGTGCGCTTGCAATTGCAGTTGCATAAATATCTTTGGAACGACGAGCCGGGGCGCTGAGATGACCGAACAACTGAACACCACTGAAAAACGTGCGGTCATCCTGCTGTCCGGCGGCCTGGATTCGGCGACCGTTGTAGCCATGGCTCGTGCGCAAGGCTACAGCTGCTACACCATGAGCTTCGATTACGGTCAGCGTTCGCATGCCGAACTGCACGCCGCTGCCCGCGTCGCCCGCGACCTGGGTGTGGTTGAGCACAAGGTGATCGGCCTCAATCTGAATGGCATGGGCGGCTCGGCACTGACTGACAGCAGTATCGACATTCCTGAAGAACTGGGCGAAGGCATTCCGGTGACGTACGTGCCGGCGCGTAACACGGTGTTCCTGTCGCTGGCGTTGGGCTGGGCAGAAGTGCTGGGTGCGCGTGACATCTTTATTGGTGTCAACGCCGTGGACTATTCCGGTTACCCGGATTGCCGTCCCGAGTTTATCGAGTCGTTCGAGCGCATGGCCAACCTGGCGACCAAGGCCGGTGTGGAAGGCAACGGTTTCCGCATTCAGGCGCCCCTGCAGAACCTGAGCAAGGCGCAGATCGTCCAGGCGGGCGTGAAGCTCGGCGTTGATTATGGCCTCACCGTTTCCTGTTATCAGGCCGACGATGACGGCCGCGCGTGCGGCAAATGCGACAGCTGCCGCCTGCGCGCAGAAGGCTTCGCGGCCGCTGGTGTGGACGACCCAACACCTTATTTTTGATTATTTTCAAAAAGGTGTTGAATAGTCCTTAAAAATCAGTATTATACGCGCCACCACACAGCGGGTCGTTAGCTCAGTTGGTAGAGCAGTTGGCTTTTAACCAATTGGTCGTAGGTTCGAATCCCACACGACCCACCATATTTGGCGGTTTAGAAAATCCGGAAGGCCCACGAAAGTGAGGATTTCCGGGTTTTTTTTTGCCTGTAATTTCGCTCCGCGTTATTTCACTACCCGCAGCGCTGACGCAGGTCAGAATCATCTTTTGTATCAACGGGATATTCTGTAGCCTTGCGCAGCTTCAAAGCTGTCCGTGCCTGATAATACTCACTCTCCCGGCGGTACCCTCAAGCGGTCCGGAGCCGGGTGTATACTCGACTTTCGCGCGAACGCGCCTGCAGGTCTTGCGAACATGACGCAGATTTCCGAACGCCTTCTGGTTCAAGCCCACCTCGATGCCAAACAGCCCAAACCGCTGACCGCTGAGGAAGAGGCTTATTACCGTTCCGCCATTGCCGCCGAGCTCAAGGCTCAGGACGCGGTGCTGGTGGCCCACTTTTATTGCGACCCGGTGATTCAGGCCCTGGCCGAAGAAACCGGTGGCTGTGTCTCTGACTCCCTGGAAATGGCCCGCTTCGGCAACGCTCACCCGGCCAAGACCGTGGTGGTGGCCGGCGTGAAGTTCATGGGCGAGACCGCGAAGATCCTCAACCCGGAAAAACGCGTGCTGATGCCAACCCTCGAGGCGACCTGCTCGCTGGACCTGGGGTGCCCGGTCGATGAGTTCTCGGCGTTCTGCGATCAGCACCCGGAGCGCACGGTGGTGGTGTACGCCAACACCTCCGCAGCTGTTAAGGCTCGAGCTGATTGGGTGGTGACTTCAAGTTGCGCGCTGGAAATCGTCGAAAGCCTGATGGACAACGGCGAGACGATCATTTGGGGGCCGGACAAGCACCTCGGCACCTACATCCAGCGCAAGACCGGCGCCGACATGCTGCTGTGGGACGGCGCGTGCATCGTTCACGAAGAGTTCAAGTCCAAGCAGCTCGAAGACATGAAGGCGCTGTATCCGGACGCTGCGATTCTGGTACACCCGGAATCGCCAACGTCGGTGATCGAGCTGGCCGACGCCGTCGGTTCCACCAGCCAGCTGATTGCTGCCGCGCAGAGCCTGCCGAACAAGACGCTGATCGTTGCGACTGACCGTGGCATCTTCTACAAGATGCAGCAATTGTGCCCGGACAAGGTCTTCATCGAAGCGCCAACCGCCGGTAACGGCGCTGCGTGCCGCAGTTGTGCACATTGCCCGTGGATGGCCATGAACACCCTTGAGCGCACGCTCAAGAGCTTGAAGGAGGGGACGAACGAGATCTTTGTTGATCCGGCGTTGATTCCGCAGGCGATCCGACCGTTGAAGCGCATGCTCGATTTCACTCAGGCTGCACGGATGAAGCTGGCCGGTAACGCCTGAATTCTGAAAAGCGCCACAAAACCTGTGGGAGCGAGCCTGCTCGCGAAAGCGGTGTATCAGTCACCATTGAAATCGACTGATACGCCGCCTTCGCGAGCAGGCTCGCTCCCACAGTAGTTTTGGCGTCTGGAAATTATTTGGTCTTCTTCGGGACCCGGACGAGGCGGGTATCGGAATAGATGTCATGCCACGTGCGCTTCTGCTTGTCGTACAGCGACCAGAAGAACCCTAGGCCTACGCACGCCCACGACGCAATCGACACCATAAACCGCAACAGCGCCTGCCACAGACTGATCGCCGTGCCGTTGGTGTTCTGCACGCGAATGCCCCACACCTGCATGCCCAGTGTCTGCCCGCCATGGGTCCAGAACTTGGCAAAGAACGCAAACAGCACCAACAGCAGCACGGTGGAGTAGAGCGGATCGCCATCGAGCTTGCCGGCATCGGTCATTACCCGCAGACGTTCTTCACCAATGATGGCGGCCTGGATCATCTTGTAGATGCCGCCGGTGACGATCAGCAGGGCGGTGCACAGCAGAAAGTCATAGAACATCGCTGCCAGGCGACGACCTAGGCCAACGGGAGGGAAATCCCCTTGGGGCGTGAGCAGGTTTTTCGACATGGCAGCCTCTGGACGCAAAATGAAGCGCCATTTTACGGATTCGCGGGCACAAAAAAGCCCCTGATATCAATATCAGGGGCTTTTTCGTAACAGAAATCAGGCTTCTGCTTGTACTTCGTCAGCCTGCATGCCTTTCTGGCCTTGCACAGCAACGAAGGTCACTTTCTGGCCTTCTTTCAGGCTTTTGAAGCCGTTGCCCTGAATGGCGCGGAAATGCACGAACAGATCCGGACCGCTTTCTGGAGTGATAAAACCAAAACCTTTCTCGTCGTTAAACCACTTGACGGTACCGCTCTGACGTGTGGACATTTCTTATTTCCTTTGACGCATAAATTGATGACAGTCTCCTTCACATGAAAGAGTACTGGGGCTGGTTGCAGGAGAGTAAGAAGACGTCGAACGGGATGTAGCTAACTTGTAGGCTACTGCCCAGGTCACGATTCCAAGCTGACCCATGCAAACACAGTGGACAAACTCTACGCCAACTACGGGAGAAAAAACAAGCCCTGCGAAGCCCCCGGTTTTACTGAGCTTGAGCAAGTTAATCCTTTCACTAGTGCGGGCTTAGACGATTCACTTGTTCAATTGTTTTCGAACGTTATAAGCAAAGTTCATATTCGAATCGATTGTTAGAAAATGCACTTTTTTGTGGCGATTGCGTGACACATTAGTGCACGCATTACGCAATCGCGTTACTTATAGAAACAGTCAATCAGCCGCGATAGTAGCGTTGTGGAACAAATGGCATTTTGCTTACAAGCATTTGCACCTTTTTCCCACGAACGATGGCCCAAACCGGTGTGTCGAGGGTGACATATGCGCTGTCGAGGTAACCCATCGCCAACGGCCCGCCCAAGGTCGGACCGAAACCACCGCTGCACACGCTGCCGATGATTTCGCCGGCTTCGTTGACGATTTCTGCGCCTTCACGCACGGGCGTACGTTCTTGTGGCAGCAGGCCGACGCGTTTGCGTGCGACGCCATTCTGTTGCTGGGCGAAAACGTTCTCCGCGCCCGGGAAACCGCCGGCCCGTGCGCCATCAGCGCGGCGTGGCTTGGAAATGGCCCACAGCAGGCTCGCTTCGATTGGCGTGGTCTCGGTGTTCATATCGTGGCCGTACAGACACAGGCCGGCTTCCAGGCGCAGTGAATCGCGGGCACCGAGGCCGATGGCCTGGACTTCCGGTTCGGCGAGCAGGGCGCGCGCGAGTTTTTCAGCATCAGCGGCAGGCACCGAGATTTCGAAACCGTCTTCACCGGTGTAGCCCGAACGGCTGACAAAGCAATCCACGCCCGACAACGACACGCGGTTGAATTGCATGAAGGTCATTTTCGCCACGTCGGGAGCCAGTCGCGCCAGCACGGTAACGGCTGCCGGACCCTGCAATGCCAACAGTGCGCGCTCTTCGAACAGCGCCGTAATGGTGCACTGAGCGCCGATGTGTTTTTGCAGATGCGCGAGGTCTTGATCCTTGCACGCGGCGTTGACCACCAGGAACAGCTCGTCGTTGCCGAGGTTGGCGACCATCAGGTCATCGAGGATGCCACCGTTGTCATTGGTGAACATCGCGTAGCGCTGCATGCCCACCGGCAGATCGATGATGTCCACTGGCACCAGGCTTTCCAGGGCTTTGGCGGCGTTGGCACCGGTCAGGCGGATCTGGCCCATGTGCGAGACGTCGAACAGCCCGGCGTGTTCACGGGTGTGTTGGTGTTCTTTCATTACGCCGAGCGGGTATTGCACTGGCATATCGTAGCCGGCGAACGGCACCATGCGGGCGCCGAGTTCGAGGTGCAGAGCGTGAAGTGGAGTTTTCGACAGTGGTTCGGTGGACATGCGTGGCTCCTTGAAAATTTGAGTTTGGGGGATGGGGCTAGATTAAGATCAAGATCAAAAGCCCCTCACCCCAGCCCTCTCCCAGAGGGAGAGGGGGCTAGTTACGTTTCGTGATCAGCATTCGATAATGTTGACCGCCAGACCGCCGCGGGCGGTCTCTTTGTATTTGCTTTTCATGTCGGCGCCGGTCTGGCGCATGGTGCGGATGACTTTGTCGAGGGAGACGAAATGTTGGCCGTCGCCACGCATGGCCATGCGTACCGCGTTGATGGCTTTCACCGAGCCCATCGCATTGCGCTCGATGCACGGCACCTGCACCAGGCCGCCAATCGGGTCGCAGGTCAGGCCGAGGTTGTGTTCCATGCCGATTTCTGCGGCGTTCTCGACCTGCTGAACGCTGCCGCCGAGCACTTCGCACAACGCACCGGCCGCCATCGAACAGGCGACGCCGACTTCACCCTGACAGCCGACTTCGGCGCCGGAGATCGAGGCGTTTTCCTTGTAGAGAATGCCGATGGCCGCCGCGGTCAGCAGAAACCGCACAACGCCGTCGTCATTCGCGCCGGGGATAAAGCGCATGTAGTAATGCAGCACCGCCGGAATGATCCCCGCTGCACCGTTAGTGGGTGCGGTGACCACGCGCCCACCGTTGGCGTTTTCTTCGTTGACCGCCAGTGCGTAGAGATTGACCCAATCAAGCACTGACAAGGGATCGCGCAACGCTGATTCCGGGTTCTTGCACAACTGCCGATGCAGCGCCGCTGCACGGCGTTTGACCTTCAAGCCGCCGGGCAGGATGCCTTCGTTACGACAACCCGCAGCGACACAGTCCTGCATCACTTGCCAGATGTTCAGCAGGCCGGCACGAGTTTCCGCTTCGGGGCGCCAGGCGCTTTCGTTGGTCAGCATCACCTGACTGATCGACAGACCGTAAGTGGCGCAATGACCGAGCAAGTCCTTGGCACTTTTGAACGGGAAGGTCAGCGGCGTGGCGTCTTCGACGATACGGTCGGCACCGGCGGCATCTTCGTCGACGACAAAACCGCCACCGACCGAGTAATACTCGCGGCTGCGAAACTGCAGGCCCGCCGCATCAAAGGCGCGAAAGATCATGCCGTTGGGGTGATAGGCCAGCGGTTTGCGGATCATCGCCAGGTGTTCTTTCTCGTTGAACGCAATGCTGTGTTCGCCGAGCAGATTCAGCCGGCCGTTGCCGCGAATTTCTTGCAGGCGCGCGGCGACGGTTTCGGTATCGACGGTGTCCGGATGTTCACCTTCGAGGCCGAGCAGCACGGCTTTGTCGCTGCCGTGACCTTTACCGGTGGCGCCGAGGGAACCGTAGAGCTCGACGCGAACGCTGGCGGTGGCCGGCAGCAAATTTTCACGGCGTAAACCTTCGGCGAAACGCGCAGCAGCACGCATCGGGCCGACGGTGTGGGAACTGGAGGGGCCGATGCCAATCTTGAACAGGTCGAACACGCTTAACGACATGAGTGGTTCTCCGGTTTCTTGTTATAGGAATTGGCGAAACATCAGGCTTGATGCGTTCCCCTGTAGGAGCTGCCGAAGGCTGCGATCTTTTGATCCTGATCTTTCAACAGCAAGATCAAAAGATCGCAGCCTTCGGCAGCTCCTACAGGTTAAGCGGTGGGGGCGAGTGGTTCGCCCCTTTCTGGTTTAAGCGTAGCTTTCGATCGACGGGCAGGCGCACACCAGGTTGCGATCGCCGAAGACGTTGTCGACGCGACCGACCGGTGGCCAGTATTTGCCTTCGATCAGCGACGCTACCGGATAAACGGCTTGCTCGCGGCTGTACGGGTGAGTCCACTCGCCAACCAGTTCCGCCGCCGTGTGCGGAGCGTTTTTCAGCGGGTTGTCGTCCTTGTCCAGCGTGCCGTTTTCCACCGCGCGGATTTCTTCGCGGATGCGGATCATGGCGTCGCAGAAGCGATCGAGTTCTTCCTTGGATTCGCTTTCGGTCGGCTCGATCATCAGCGTGCCAGCAACCGGGAACGACATGGTCGGCGCGTGGAAGCCGAAGTCAATCAGGCGCTTGGCGACGTCATCAACGCTGATGCCGCTGCTGTCTTTCAACGGACGCAGATCGAGGATGCATTCGTGCGCCACCAGACCGTTGCTGCCGGTGTACAGCACTGGGTAGTGCTCTTCGAGGCGACGGGAAATGTAGTTGGCATTGAGGATCGCCAGCTGCGAAGCGCGCTTCAGACCGGCGCCGCCCATCATGCGAATGTACATCCAGGTGATCGGCAAAATACTTGCGCTGCCGAACGGTGCTGCGCAGACCGCGCCTTCCTTGCGTTCCATCTGGCCGTGGCCCGGCAGGAACGGGGTCAGGTGCGACTTGACGCCAATCGGGCCGACGCCCGGGCCGCCACCGCCGTGGGGGATGCAGAAGGTTTTGTGCAGGTTCAGGTGCGAGACGTCGCCGCCGAACTTGCCCGGTGCGCAGAGGCCGACCATTGCGTTCATGTTGGCGCCGTCGATGTACACCTGGCCGCCGTTGTCATGAATGATCCCGCAGATTTCGCGGATGCCTTCTTCGAACACGCCGTGGGTCGACGGGTAAGTGATCATCAGCGCGGCGAGGTGTTCGCGGTGCTCGATGGCTTTGGCGCGAAGGTCTTCGATGTCGACGTTGCCGCGCGCATCGCACGCGGTCACGACCACGCGCATGCCTGCCATGTTGGCGGTGGCCGGGTTGGTGCCGTGGGCGGACGACGGAATCAGGCAGATGTCGCGACGCTCATCGCCACGGCTCTGGTGGTAGGCACGGATCGCCAGCAGGCCAGCGTATTCACCTTGCGAACCGGCGTTCGGTTGCAGCGAGATGGCGTCGTAACCGGTGGCGGCGCAAAGCATCGCTTCCAGTTCGTCAGTCAGTTGCTGGTAACCGGCACTTTGCGCGGCCGGGGCGAACGGGTGCAGTGCACCGAATTCAGCCCAGGTCACCGGGATCATTTCGCTGGCAGCGTTGAGTTTCATGGTGCACGAGCCCAGCGGGATCATGGTGCGATCCAGTGCCAAGTCCTTGTCCGCCAGTTTGCGCAGGTAGCGCATCAGCTCGGTTTCCGAGTGATAACGGTTGAACACCGGGTGGCTGAGGATTGGCGACTGACGTACCAGCGCTGCTGGGATAGTGCTCTGCACAGAAGCGGCGAGGGCAGCGAAGTCCGGCAGGGTCTTGCCGTCGGCGAACAGGCCCCACAGGGTTTCGATGTCAGCCTGGGTGGTGGTTTCGTCGACCGACAGGCCCAGACGCTGAGCGTCGATCACGCGCAGGTTGATCTGCGCAGCGTGCGCCTTGTCGTGCAGCGCGGCGGTTTGCGCGCCGGTAGCGACGGTCAGGGTGTCGAAGAAGCTGGCTTGTTCGACTGTCGCGCCCAGCGCGGTCAGGCCCTTGGCCAGAATCGCGGTCAGGTAATGCACGCGGTTGGCGATCTGGGTCAGGCCTTTCGGGCCGTGATAGACAGCGTACATGCTGGCGATGTTGGCCAGCAGCACTTGCGCGGTGCAGATGTTCGACGTGGCCTTCTCGCGGCGGATGTGTTGCTCGCGGGTCTGCATCGCCAGACGCAGAGCAGGCTTGCCGAAGCGGTCAACCGAGACACCGACCAGACGGCCCGGCATATCGCGTTTGAACGCATCTTTGGTGGAGAAGTAAGCCGCGTGCGGGCCACCGAAGCCCAGCGGCACGCCGAAGCGTTGCGCGGAACCGATGGCGACGTCAGCGCCGAACTCGCCCGGCGCGGTCAGCAAGGTCAGGGCCAGCAGGTCAGCGGCGACGGCGACCAAAGCGTTGGCGGCGTGGAAGCGTTCGGTCAGTTCGCGGTAGTCGAACACGTCACCGTTGGCGGCCGGGTACTGCAGCAGTGCGCCGAAGAATGGCGTCACGTCAGTCAGTTCACGCTCGTCGCCGACGACCACGTCAATGCCCAGCGGCTCGGCACGGGTGCGCAGCACGTCGAGGGTTTGCGGGTGACTGTGGATCGAGGCGAAGAATTGGTGGCTGCCCTTGTTCTTGCTCAGGCGTTTGCAGAAGGTCATGGCTTCGGCAGCGGCGGTGGCTTCGTCGAGCAGCGAGGCGTTGGCGATCGGCAGGCCGGTGAGGTCGCTGATCATCGTCTGGAAGTTCAGCAGCGCTTCGAGGCGGCCCTGGGAAATTTCTGGCTGGTACGGCGTGTAAGCGGTGTACCAAGCCGGGTTTTCCAGCAGGTTGCGCAGGATCGGCGACGGCGTGTGGCAGTTGTAGTAGCCCTGGCCGATGTAAGTCTTGAACAACTGGTTTTTGCCAGCGATGGATTTGATCATCGCCAGGGCATCGGCTTCGCTCAAACCGTCGTCCATGCCGAGCACGCTGGTGCCCTTGATGCTTTCCGGGATGACGCTGGCGCTCAGCGCTTCGAGGGAATCGAAGCCGAGGCTGTTGAGCATGGCTTGCTCGTCGCCGGCGCGCGGGCCGATGTGACGGGCGATGAATTCGTTGGCGGTGCCAAGGTTTACTTGAGTCATGTCGGTGTTCCTCAGGCTTCGGCTTGGGCTTTGATCAGACGGTCGTACGCGTCCTGATCGAGCAATTTGCCGACAGCGGCGGCGTCGCTTGGCTGGAAGCGGAAGAACCAGCCTTCGCCCAGCGGATCTTCGTTGACCAGTTCCGGGGCGTCTTCCAGCGCCGGGTTCACTTCCAGTACGTCGCCGTCGAGGGGCATATACACGCCGCTGGCGGCTTTTACCGATTCCACGGTGGCGGCTTCGGCGCCTTTTTCGTAAGCCTGCAGCTCAGGCAGTTGCACGAACACCACGTCGCCCAAGGCGTTCTGCGCGAAAGCGGTAATGCCGACAGTAACGCTGCCGTCAGCTTCGGTGCGCAGCCATTCGTGATCTTCAGTAAAACGCAACTCGCTCATGGAAACTCCTCAGGGGGCCAGACTCGTCTGGTGGACGCGGTGGAATAGTCGGGCGCGAAGGCCCTTATTTATGAGGGGTTGATTAGCAAGAATGCGGCCAAGGTTAATTTATCTTTATAAATCAATGATTTAGATATTGAAGTGGGCGCCACGGGAGGCATCTCTGTAGCGAAATCGCTACAGCCTGGAGCGAGGATAAAAGCTGAACGGGATCAAAGCCTTGCACAGCGGTGATCGGAGGATGGTGTAGCGATATCGTTCCGCTGTAGCGCTTTCAGTACAGTTGGAGGTCGTTTTTAAACTGGGAACCCTGATTTTTTGAATTGGAAACCCGGACTGTAGGAGCTGCCGAAGGCTGCGATCTTGACCCGGGCGATACACATCCAAAGTCAAAAGATCGCAGCCTCCGGCAGCTCCTACAGGGGATTTGTGGTGTGTTCAGGGTTTGTTGGGGATGCCGTACTTGCGCAGGCGATGGGCGATCGCGGTGTGCGAAGTTTGCAGGCGGCTGGCCAGTTGCCGGGTCGAGGGGTAGCTGACGTAGAGCTTTTCCAGCAGCGTTTTTTCGAAGGACTCGACGGCTTGTTCGAGGCTGTCGACATCGCTGTCGGTTTGCCGCGCCACCGAGGTGCCAGCAATATCGAGATCGCCGATATCGACCAGGCTGCTCTCGCAAATTGCCGCCGCGCGGAAGATCACGTTCTGCAATTGTCGTACGTTGCCCGGCCAGCGATTGCCGAGCAGCGCCGGGTAAGTCCCCGGGGCGAGGCGACAGACCGGGCGCTGGATCTGCGCACAAGCTTGCTGCATGAAATAGCGCGCCAACAGCAGAATGTCCTGACCGCGCTCACGCAGCGGCGGCACTTCGACGTTGAGCACGTTGAGGCGGTAGAACAGGTCTTCGCGGAACAAGCCTTCGCTGACCATTTTTTCCAGATCACGGTGGGTCGCGCTGAGGATGCGCACGTTGACCTTCACCTCGCGATCACCGCCCACGCGGCGGAAGCTGCCGTCGTTCAAAAAGCGCAGCAGTTTGGCCTGCAAGTACGGCGACATTTCGCCGATTTCATCGAGAAACACCGTGCCTTGGTTAGCCAGTTCCATCAGCCCCGGTTTACCGCCGCGCGCCGCGCCGGTAAAGGCTCCCGGGGCGTAGCCGAACAGTTCGCTTTCGGCGAGGTTCTCTGGCAACGCCGCGCAGTTCAGGGCGAGAAACGGTGCGCTGTGGCGAGCGCTGATGGCGTGACAGGCGCGGGCGACCAGTTCTTTGCCGGTGCCGGTTTCGCCTTGGATCAGCAGGGGGGCGTCGAGGGCGGCGACTCTTTGCGCTCGTGCCTTGAGTGTGCGGATCGCTGGGGACTCGCCGAGCAGCGCATCGAAACCTTCGGCATGGTCGTGGTGCAATGCCGAGAGTTGTTCGCCGATGCGGTTTGGTTGGTAGAGCGTCAGCAGCGCGCCGGCGTCGGTGATCGGCGTGGCATCGAGCAGTAAGGTCTGACCGTTGACGGTGATTTCGCGCAATGGCAGGCGGAAGCCGTGCTCAAGCAACGTGTCGAGCAGGCCGGGATCGTTGAACAGTTCAGCGACACTTTCCCCCGCCGGTTCACGACCGTACAAGGCGATCAACGCCGGGTTGGCCAGCAGCACCTTACCGGCGCTGTCGAGCGCCAGTACCGGGTCGGTCATCGCCGCCAGCAACGCGTCGAGCTGCAGGTGCCGACGCTGGCCGGGGAGGATGTCGACCACGGTCACCGCCTCCACGCCGAGCACGCGGAACAAAGCATCTTTCAGCTCTTCGAGCACTTGCGGGCTCAGGGTCGGCGCGTCGATGTAGACGTTGGGCGGGATCATCTCCACCGCATCCAGATTGAGATTGCGCCCACCGAGGATAGCCAGGACTTCCTGGGTGATGCCGACGCGGTCGATGAAGCTGACGTGGATACGCATGGGGCGGTTCAGTGATCTGCAGAGCGGAGGGTGGCAAGTATGCCTTGGGCTTGGAGAGAGGTGAAAGCAAAAGCACCCTCATCGGAAACGCCGCCCGCCCATCCCTCTCCCGGAGGGAGAGGGGGCCGACCGAGGTGCCTGAGGTTTGACATCGACTTGAAAGAGCCGGTCGATTATGGATTCGGTAAAGCAGAGTCGGGCCGGCAAAACTATCGAGCATCCCTCAATCAGTCCCCTCACCCCAGCCCTCTCCCGGAGGGAGAGGGAGCTGACCGAGGTGTCTGGCGCTACACGTCGACCTGAAAAATCGAGTCGATTATGGATTCAGTGATGCAGGATCAGGTCGGTGTAACTCTAGAGCATCCCCCAATCAGTCCCCTCTCCCTTTGGGAGAGGGCTAGGGTGAGGGGCTTTTGCGGGTTATTCGAAGTGCTCAAGATTGACCGGGTCGCCGGACTTCATATCAAGTTGCTTGCGGATGTCTTCAAACATCATGTCGTAATGCTTGTGAACCGAGCCGATCTGGCTGTGCGTCTTGGGAATGCCGTACTTCTCGGCGATTTTCGTCACATTGTTGGCAAAGTTGTAGGCCTCCTCTTTGGGCAGGAAGAAGGTCTCTTTCATGTCCTTGCCCTGAAGGTTGCCATGCATCGTGAACTGGATGCCTTTGCCTTTCTGCGGGTCGGTGAACACTTCATAGTCGAGGTGCACGTTGTAACTGACGTCATCCGGCGTCAACGCATGCCGCTCAATGTGCAAATGACCAGGTTCAAACTGGGCCATGGGTTTCTCCTTTCAAGGCATGGGAGAAGGGCAGACCTTGGGCCTGCCCCCGGAGTTTCTAATTATCGGTAAGTGATGCCGGGCTTCGCCGTGGTCACGCGAGTACCGGCAGTACCCTGGACAATCGCTTCGATGTCCGCCAGCGAACCGATCACCGCGACCTTGCCAGTATGGCGCGCGAATTCGCAGGCTGCCTGCACCTTCGGTCCCATGGACCCGGCGGCGAAACCGAGGCGTTCGAGTTCATCCGGGTGCGCTTCGGCAATGGCTTTCTGCGTCGGTTTGCCGTAATCGATGAACGCCGCATTGACGTCCGTGGCGATCACCAGTAGATCGGCTTCCAGTTGCTCGGCGAGCAGCGACGAGCANAGATCTTTGTCGATCACCGCTTCGATACCTTTGAGATTACGGTTCTCGTCATACATGGTCGGAATCCCGCCGCCACCGGCGCAAATCACGATGCTGCCCTTGTCCAGCAACCACTTGATCGGGCGGATTTCGAAGATGCGTTTTGGTCGTGGACTGGCCACCACACGACGGAATTTGTCGCCGTCCGGGGCAATTGCCCAGCCTTTATCGGCGGCGAGTTTTTCCGCTTCGGCCTTGTCGTAGACCGGGCCGATTGGCTTGGTCGGGTTCTTGAACGCGGGGTCGTTGGCGTCGACTTCAACCTGGGTCAGCAGGGTGGCGAACGGCACTTCGAAGTCGAGCAGGTTGCCCAGTTCCTGTTCGATGATGTAGCCGATCATGCCTTCGGTTTCGGCACCGAGCACGTCCAGCGGGTAAGGGGTGACGGAGGTGTAGGCCGCCGCTTGCAGCGACAACAGGCCGACTTGCGGGCCATTGCCGTGGGCGATGACCAGTTGGTTGCCGGGATGGATCTTGGCGATTTGCTCGGTGGCGATGCGGATGTTGGCGCGCTGATTGTCAGCGGTCATCGGTTCACCACGGCGGAGCAGGGCGTTACCGCCCAGCGCTACGACGATACGCATGGTGCATGTCCTTCTAATCAGAGGAGAGGCAAACAACTCGATCTTCCTGTCGGAACCGGGATCCCCTGTGGGAGCGAGCCTGCTCGCGAAGGCGTCAGATCAGTCGACATCTCTGTTGAATGACCCACCGCTTTCGCTAGCAGGCTAGCTCCCACCTTTGGAACCGGTTCCTTCAGTGGGAGCTATTTCAGTTACAGATCAGCCAGGGTTGAGACCAGAATCGCCTTGATCGTGTGCATGCGGTTTTCCGCTTGCTCGAAGGCGATGCAGGCGGGCGACTCGAACACGTCGTCGGTCACTTCGATGCCGTTTTTCAGATGCGGATACTGCTCGGCAATCTGTTTGCCGACCTTGGTATCGCTGTTGTGGAACGCCGGCAGGCAGTGCATGAACTTGGTGCGCGGGTTGCCGCTGGCTTTCATCAGTTCGGCGTTGACCTGGTACGGCAGCAGTTGCTGGATACGCTCGGCCCAGGCTTCCACCGGTTCGCCCATCGACACCCAAACGTCGGTGTGGATGAAGTCGACGCCTTTGACGGCGGCTTTCGGGTCTTCAGTGAGGGTGATGCGCGCACCACTTTCTTCCGCATATTTGTGGCAGCGCTCGACCAGATCATCCAGTGGCCACAGCGCTTTCGGTGCACAGATGCGCACGTCCATGCCGAGTTTGGCGCCGACCAGCAGCAGCGAGTTGCCCATGTTGTTGCGCGCATCGCCGAGGTAGGCGTAGCTGATTTCATGGATCGGCTTGTCGGCGTGTTCACGCATGGTCAGCACGTCGGCGATCATCTGAGTCGGGTGATATTCATCGGTCAGACCGTTGAACACCGGCACACCGGCAAACTTGGCCAGCTCTTCGACGATTTCCTGTTTGAAGCCACGGTATTCGATGGCGTCGTACATGCGCCCCAGCACGCGGGCGGTGTCTTTCATGCTTTCTTTGTGGCCGATCTGCGACGAGTTCGGGTCGATGTAGGTGACGTTGGCGCCTTGATCATAGGCCGCCACTTCGAACGCGCAACGGGTGCGGGTCGAGGTTTTTTCGAAGATCAGGGCGATATTGTTGCCCTTCAGGTGTTGTTGCTCGGTGCCGGTGTATTTCGCGCGTTTGAGATCGCGGGACAGGTCGAGCAGGTAACGCAGCTCACGTGGGGTGTGGTGTTCCAGGCTGAGCAGGTTACGGTTGTGAATGTTAAAAGCCATGATGGATCTCCTTCGGTGTCGGTTATCCCCCTGGCCGCACGTTGTAAGTGTCGGCCAGGGCTCAGAGGTTTAGTAATCGATCGGGTCGCGGATGATCGGGCAGGTCATGCAGTGGCCGCCGCCACGGCCACGACCGAGTTCGCCGGCGCTGATGGTGATGACTTCCACGCCTGCCTTGCGCAGCAGGGTGTTGGTGTAGGTGTTGCGGTCGTAGCCGATGACCACGCCCGGTTCCACGGCCACCACGTTGTTGCCGTCGTCCCATTGCTCGCGTTCGGCGGCGAAGCTGTTGCCGCCGGTTTCCACCACGCGCAGCTTCGCCAGGTTGAGGGCTTTGGCCACGGTGTCGAGGAAGGTGCCTTCTTCGCGGCGGATGTCGATGCCACCCTGTTTGCTTTCGTCAGGGCGCAGGGTGAATGCGACGATCTGATTCACTACTTCCGGGAAAATCGTCACCAGGTCGCGGTCGCAGAAGCTGAACACGGTGTCGAGGTGCATCGCGGCGCGGGACTTCGGCAGGCCGGCGACGATGACTTTTTCCACGGCTTTGTTCTTGAACAGGTTCAGCGCCAGTTGGCCGATGGCCTGACGCGATGAGCGCTCGCCCATACCGATCAACACCACGCCGTTGCCGATCGGCATGACGTCGCCGCCCTCGAGGGTGGAGCTGCCGTGATCCTTGTCCGGGTCGCCGTACCAGATCTCGAATTCGGCGTTGGTGAACTGCGGGTGGAATTTGTAGATGGCGGTGGTCAGCAGGGTTTCCTGACGACGCGCTGGCCAATACATCGGGTTCAGCGTCACGCCACCGTAGATCCAGCAGGTGGTGTCACGGGTGAACTGGGTGTTCGGCAGCGGCGGCAGAATGAAGCTGGAGTGGCCGAGGAAGTCGCGGAACATCTGGATGGTCTTGCCACCGAAACTGTCCGGCAGATCATCGGCGGACACGCCGCCAATCAGGAATTCGGCGATGTGTCGTGGCTCAAGGCTTTTCAGCCAGGATTTGACTTCGTTGATCAGGCCCAGGCCCACCGAGTCGGCGGTGACCTTGCGCTCGAGAATCCAGTCCAGCGCCTCCGGGATGGCGACGATGTCGGTCAGCAGATTGTGCATTTCCAGCACGTCGATGCCGCGCTCACGCATTTTGGTGACAAAGTCGAAGTGATCGCGCTTGGCCTGAGCCACCCAGAGCACGTCATCGAACAGCAGTTCATCGCAGTTGTTCGGGGTCAGCCGCTGATGGGCCAGACCTGGGGAGCACACCATGACTTTGCGCAGTTTGCCGGCTTCGGAATGGACGCCGTACTTAACTTTTTCCGTGGTCATTTCAGATCCTCCAGATAACAAAACAATCAGGGATTACAGAGTCAGGAAGCCGTCGTAGAGACCGTAGGCAGCCACCAGGGCACCCACGACCACTGCGGCGAAAATCAGCTTCTCGACGTTAGTGAAAATCGGTTGTTTGAGTTCCAGCTTGGCTTTGGCGAACAGGATCGCGCCAGGTGCGTAGAGCAGGGCCGAGAGCAGCAAGTACTTGACCCCGCCGGCATACAGCAGCCACACCGCATAGATCAGCGCGATGCCGCCGATAATCAGATCCTTGCGCCGTTCGGCCGCAAAGCCTTCGTAGCTTTCCCCGCGCACCGCCAGCAGCAGGGCATAGGCCGCCGACCACAGGTACGGCACCAGAATCATCGAAGTGGCGAGGTAGATCAGCGACAGGTAAGTACTGGCCGAGAACAGCGTGATGATCAGGAAGATCTGCACCATCGCGTTGGTCAGCCACAGGGCGTTGACCGGCACGTGATTGGCGTTTTCCTTGCGCAGAAACTCCGGCATGGTGTGGTCTTTGGCAGCGGCGAACATGATCTCCGCGCACAGCAGCACCCACGACAGTAATGCCCCCAGCAGCGAGATGATCAGACCGACGCTGATCAGCACCGCGCCCCAGTGACCGACCACATGCTCAAGCACGGCCGCCATCGACGGGTTCTGCAGTTTCGCCAGTTCCGGTTGGGTCATGATGCCCAGCGACAGCACGTTCACCAGCACCAGAAACAGCAGCACGGTGATGAAGCCGATCACGGTGGCTTTGCCGACGTCCGAGCGTTTTTCGGCGCGGGCCGAGAAGATGCTCGCGCCCTCGATACCGATGAACACCCACACGGTGACCAGCATCATGTTGCGCACCTGGTTCATCACACTGCCCAGATCCGGATTTTTGATGCCCCAGATATCGGCGGTGAAGATGTCCAGTTTGAAGGCGAACACCGCGATCAACACAAACAGCAGCAGCGGTACGACCTTGGCGACCGTGGTCACCAGGTTGATGAACGCGGCTTCCTTGATCCCGCGCAGCACCAGAAAGTGCACGGCCCACAGCAGCACCGAGGCGCCAATCACCGCAGCAACGGTGTTGCCCTCACCGAAAACCGGAAAGAAATAGCCGAGAGTGCTGAACAGCAGAACGAAGTAACCGACGTTACCCAGCCAGGCACTGATCCAGTAACCCCAGGCGGACGAGAAACCCATGTAATCGCCAAATCCGGCCTTGGCGTAGGCGTAGACGCCGCCGTCCAGGTCAGGCTTGCGATTGGCGAGGGTTTGGAAGACAAAAGCGAGGGTGAGCATGCCGACAGCGGTGATGGCCCAACCGATAAGTACCGCACCGACGTCGGCGCTGGCGGCCATGTTTTGAGGCAAGGAGAATATCCCGCCACCGATCATTGAACCGACTACCAATGCAACCAGTGCACCTAGTCGTAGTTTTCCGGGAGCTTCAGACATTGCATGACTCCATTGCAGGAGAGAAGAGATCACAGCGTAGTTCTGTTGTCTGTTCAAACAGCTGACTTAGATCAGTGCATGGTCACATTCCATTGTTAATGAATGACTTAGGCTTCGACTGAAGGCATAAATACTCTGCCAGCAAGGCCCGTCCTAGAGGCGTTGTGGCTACATTGTTGGGAATGGCTATTATTACTTTCGAATTATCACGCTAGTTCTTTTTCAGCTTTTGGCAAATTTTCAGCGTCTGTTTTCAGTACAGAATTGAATTATCGGGATCAGCGCACAAAACTGTCTGAACGTGCTAGGCGTTAGCGTCATCGGCTATATATAAACAGGCGTTAATTGGCGTTACCTGATAAACGTCATCTACCTTTATCCGTTTAGTTAATAGTTGTTACAAATGCACGCTCACCACACTTCAAAGGGAAACTGAAATGTCGCAACCGACGCAAAAGCTGCGATTAGGCGCGTTGATCGCCCTGGTGGTGGGTTCGATGATTGGCGGGGGGATTTTTTCGCTGCCGCAGAACATGGCGGCGCGCGCCGATGCCGGGGCGATCCTGATCGGTTGGGGCATCACCGCGATCGGCATGCTGACCCTGGCGTTCGTTTTTCAGACCCTGGCCAATCGCAAACCCGAACTGGATTCCGGCGTGTATGCCTACGCCAAGGCCGGATTCGGCGACTACATGGGGTTTTCCTCGGCGTGGGGTTACTGGATCAGCGCCTGGCTGGGCAACGTCGGTTATTTCGTCCTGCTGTTCAGCACCCTCGGTTACTTCTTTCCGGTGTTTGGCCAGGGCAATACGCCGATCGCCATCGGCTGCGCCTCGGTGCTGCTGTGGGCCGTGCATTTCCTGGTGATGCGCGGGATCAAAGAGGCGGCGCTGATCAATCAACTGACCACGGTGGCCAAAGTGGTGCCGCTGATCATGTTCATCGTTATCGCGGCGGTCGCATTCAAGGCTGACATTTTCACCCGTGACATCTGGGGCACCAGCAACCCGAATTTCGGCGGGGTGATGGATCAGGTGCGCAACATGATGCTGGTCACCGTGTTCGTGTTCATCGGCATCGAAGGCGCCAGCGTGTACTCGGCGCGGGCGGAGAAACGCAGCGACGTCGGCCGCGCCACGGTGATCGGATTTATCGGCGTGCTGGCGCTGCTGGTGCTGGTCAACGTGCTGTCGCTGGGGATCATGAGCCAGCCGGAACTGGCGAATTTGCAGAACCCGTCACTGGCGGCGGTGCTCGAGCACATTGTCGGGCCGTGGGGCGCGCTGTTGATCAGCATCGGTCTGGCGATTTCACTGCTCGGCGCGCTGTTGTCGTGGGCGCTGCTGTGTGCGGAGATTCTCTTCGCCACGGCCAAGGACAAGACCATGCCGGCGTTTCTGAAAAAGGAAAACAAGAACCATGTACCGGTCAACGCGTTGTGGCTGACCAACGCGATGATCCAGATTTTCCTGTTGATCACGCTGTTTTCCGCAGGCACTTACACCAGTCTTATTTATCTGGCGTCGTCGATGATTCTGGTGCCGTACCTGTGGTCGGCGGCGTACGCGGTGCTGCTCAGCGGACGTGGCGAAACCTACGAACATGCTTCGGCTGAGCGCACCAAGGACCTGCTGATCGGTGGTATTGCCCTCGGTTATGCGGTGTGGTTGTTGTATGCCGGCGGGGTGAAGTATTTGCTGTTGTCGGCGTTGCTCTATGCGCCAGGGGTGATCCTGTTTGCCAAGGCCAAGCATGAACAGGGCGAGCCGTTGTTCACCCATGTCGAGAAGGGCATTTTCACCTGCGTGGTCATCGGCGCGGGGCTGGCGGCGTATGGGTTGTACAGCGGGGTGCTGTCGTTGTGAGGTTGTCGCTTGACTATGCGCCGCCGTATGACTGGGCGGCGATGTTGGGGTTTCTCGCGGCGCGGGCGGTGGTCGGGATGGAGGTTGTGGTCGAGGGTGTGTATTCACGCAGCATCGGTTTGAACGGGCTTCATGGCACGGTTTCAATTTGGCCTGAGGCAGGGAATGCCTTGGCCGTTGAGCTGGATTTTCCTGATCCGTTGGTGGTGCCCGAGATCGTTGTCAGGTTGCGGCGGATGTTTGATCTGGATGCGGATCTGGCGGTGATGCATGCGCATCTGGCGAATGATCCGTTGCTGGCGCGGTTGATTGCCGAGCGGCCGGGGTTGCGCATTCCCGGTGCGTGGGACGGGTTGGAGTTGGCCTTTCGCGCGGTGCTTGGGCAGCAGATTACGGTGGTGGCGGCGATTCGTCTGGCGGGGAAACTGGTTGCGCAATATGGCGCGCCGTTGTCTTCTACAGTGCCTGGATTGACCCATGTGTTTCCCGAGGCGCAGGTGTTGGCGGCGGCAGATCTGGCAGCGTTGGGCATGCCGAAAAGTCGCGGGCGGACGCTGTCGGGCGTGGCGCAGACGCTGCTGGATGATCCTTGGTTATTTGCGCCGAATCGCGAAGGCGGCGTGGCGCGGTTGTTGACGTTGCACGGGATTGGCGAGTGGACGGCGCAGTACATTGCGTTGCGGCAGTTGCGCGATCTGGATGGGTTTCCCCATGGTGATGTCGGGTTATTGAAAGCGCTGGAAGTGCTGGAAGGCAAGCGGCCGACAGCGCGGGAATTGTCGTTGCGCGCTGAGGCGTGGCGGCCTTATCGAGGGTATGCGGCGCAGCTTTTGTGGACGTCCTTGAACCGTGCTGATTGATACATCATCGTTCGACTTGAAATTGCAGCCCTCACCCCAGCCCTCTCCCAGAGGGAGAGGGGGCCGACCGAGGTGTGTTGCGTTTTACATCGACCTGAAAGACAGAGTCGATTATGGATTCAGCGCCAAGCGTTCAGGTCGATGAATCTCTTCAACATCCTCCAATCAGTTCCTCACCCGGAGGAAGAGGGGGCCGACCGAGGTGTCTTGCGTTGTCCATCGACCTGCAAGACCGAGTCGATTATGGATTCAGCGCCAAGCGTTCAGGTCGATGAATCTCTCCAACATCCTCCAATCAGTTCCTCACCCGGAGGATGAGGGGGCCGACCTAAAAGTTTTGCGCTGTCCATCGACCTGAAAGCCCGAGTCGATTATGGATTCAGCGCCAATCGTTCAAGTCGGTGAATCTCTTCAATATCCCCCAATCAGTCCCCTCTCCCTCTGGGAGAGGGTTAGGGTGAGGGGCTTTTAATTCCACTGTGGGTGATGTGAACCCAACTCTGTGGCCGGCAACGCCCACTGAATCGGTGTGCCGCTGATCTTCACCGGCACCTGCAAACGATGCGCCGGGCCCCACGGGGTCTGCTCTATCGACGTGCTCTGATCCTGTTCATCCTCGACGCGCAACGCTTGCGTTGTCCCCGGCCCATGCTCGATCAACAACTTCGCCGTCCGCGCCAGCGACAACCGCGCCGAACCCGAGCGGCCATTCGCCAACCGCTCAGTCAGCAACCTGAGCGCACTGGCCGCCATCAAGTACCCGGTCGCATGATCCAGCGCCTGCACCGGCAACGGCGTCGGTTTGTCGGACTGCATCCATTGCTGGCCGGCCTCGGCAATGCCGCTGCTCATCTGCACCAGACTGTCGAAGCCGCGACGGTTCTGCCACGGGCCGCTCCAGCCGTAGGCGTTGAGGGCGACATCGATCAGGGCCGGTGCGATTTGGCGGCGACGCTCAACGCCGAACCCGAGATTTTCCAGCGCATCGGCGCGGTAACCGTGCAGCAGAATATCGGCGTCCTTCAACAGACTTTCGAATACCGCACGATCCGCCGAGTCATGCAGATCCAGCCGCGCGCAGCGTTTGCCGAGGGTCATTTCCGGGACGACTCCGGGCTCGTTCCAGCTCGGTGAATCGATGCGCAATACATCGGCGCCAAGGCCAGCGAGAAAACGGCTGGCGGTGGGACCGGCGAGTACCCGCGTCAAATCCAGCACCTTGATCCCGGCCAACGGTTGCGCCACCGAGCCTTGCCACGCTTGGTGCTGTTCATCTTGCGAATCGAGGAAATGCACCAGCGGTTCGGCATTCACTGCCTGCCCCTGCGGATGCTTCTGCCATCGCGCCCAACTGCGCATTTCGGCGGCGCAGCCCCGGGCTTCGACCACCGCTTGCTCCAGATCTGTACTCGCCCATCGCGCGACTTTTGCCGCCATCGCGGCACGGTCGGCGCAGGCACCCAGCACGCGTTCAGCGGCAGCACGGTGATGCGGGGCGTTGGTGTGCAGGCGGATCCAGCCGTCTTGGGTGGCGTAGTCGCCTGCGATCGGGTCCCACAGTGGCGGCACTTGCCAGCCGAGGGGGCGGATCGAGGTCGAGAACCAGAACGAGGCCAAACGCCGGTCGACTTCAACGGCGGGCAAGTGACCGGTCTGCTGTTCGATCAATTCGCTGACGGCCTGACCGGCAGCGGCCATGCTGGCGCAGGCAAGCTCGGTGACGGCGAACGCCGAGGGCAGGGCGCCTTGGTCGGTGAACGGAATCGGCGTATGCGGCAAGCCGAGTGCGGCTTGAATGGACGTGAGTAAATCAGTCATCGAAGGCCCTCCGGAGCGAGAGGGCGATGATAGTGCAAAACAATCCCGAGTCAGATGAAAACGCCAGCGGGTGAACACTTACCCCTGTGGGAGCGAGCCTGCTCGCGAAAGCGGTGGATCAGTCACATTAGTGTTGAATGTGCTGCCGTCTTCGCGAGCAGGCTCGCTCCCACAGGGATTTTTGCGGTTTGCTAGACGCGGAACTGATCCATCAACTTCATCTGCTGACTGGCCAGGGCATTGAGCTGACTGCTGATCGCCGCCGATTCAGTGGCTTGGCCGGTCAGGGTTTCGGTGACGGTACGAATCGCCGAAACGTTGCGATTGACC
The DNA here is from genome assembly GCF_900580865.1 of Pseudomonas viridiflava. GTDB lineage: Bacteria > Pseudomonadota > Gammaproteobacteria > Pseudomonadales > Pseudomonadaceae > Aquipseudomonas. The sequence continues at coordinate 132,515 of NZ_UTBZ01000099.1, read as the reverse complement.
TCTTCAGCCACCGCACTCTGCTGCTCGGCCGCGCTGGCAATCTGCAGGTTCATGTCGCTGATCACCGTCACCGCATCGCTGATCTTGCCCAGCGCATCCACGGCCTGACGAATCTGCCCGGCATTGTTGTGGGCCTGGGTCTGGCTCGAATGCATGGTCGCGACCACGCCACGGGTGCCAGTCTGAATCCGCTCGATCACGATGCGAATCTCTTCCACAGAATCCTGCGTACGTTTGGCGAGGTTGCGTACCTCGTCGGCGACCACCGCGAAACCCCGGCCGCTCTCACCGGCACGGGCGGCTTCGATAGCGGCGTTGAGGGCGAGCAGGTTGGTCTGTTCGGCGATGCTGCGGATCACCTCCAGCACCGAGCCGATCTGCTCGCTGTTGACCGCCAACGCTTCAACTTCGGTCACCGCTTTGCTGACTTCATCGGCCAGCTGGTTGATGTCGCGGGTGCTGCGCTCGATGATCGACATGCCGTCCTTGGCCGACTGATCGGCACCTTTCGCCGCATTGGCTGCGTTCGATGCGCTGTTGGCGACGTCGTGGGCGGTGGCGCTCATTTCGTTGGAGGCGGTGGCCACCTGGTCGATCTCGCGGAACTGCACCTGCATGCCTTCGCTGGTCTGGCGGGCGATTTCCGAAGACTGGTCGGCGGTGCCGCGCGCCTCGGTGATGCTCTGTTTGATCTGCGCGATGGTCGGTTGCAGCTTGTCGAGGAAACGGTTGAACCAGTTCACCAGTTCGCCCAGTTCATCCTGCTTGCTGTAGTTCAGGCGTTGGGTCAGATCACCTTCGCCGCTGGCAATGTTCTTCAGCATCTCGGCGACGCTGTTGATCGGCCGGGTCACGCCGGACGCGGTCAGCCAGATCAGCAACAGGCCAACCAGACCAGCGACCACGGCGACCAGCAGCGCGGTGATCACGCCGGTTTTCTGAGCATCGTCGAGTACCGCTTGCAGCTTGACCGAGTCGGCCAGCAGCACTTGTTTCGGCAGGTCGATGACTACGCCCCAGGCGCGCGAGTTGCCGATCGGGTCGACCGGGTAAACGGCGCGAATCAAATCACCTTGTTCGAGAATCTTCGGTGTGCCGGAGGTCAGCAGTTGCAGCACATCCTGGCCATCGGCGCCGAGGGTGTCGCTGATTTTTTTACCGACCTTGGTGGCGTTGGAACTGTCGGCAGCGAGCACGCCGCTGCCGGAGACGATCAGCATGTGCCCGGCGTTGTTGAACAGGTTGCGCTGGGACTCGACGGCCGCTGCTTGCAGGGCGTCTAGAGCAATGTCGACACCGACCACGCCGATGGCTTTACCGTCGACGATCAACGGCACGGAAATGGTCGTCATGAGCATTTCCTTGCCACCGACAGTGTCGGCATACGGATCGAGCAGGCAGGTGCGCTTGTTGTCGCGAGGGCAGGTGTACCAACTGTTGTAGGGCGTGCCGCTGACGCTGAGAGTGGTTTTGGTCAGGTCTTCTTCAACCATGATGGTGTTCAGCGAGGTGCCGGCGGCACGGCTCCAGTAGGTAGCGAAACGTCCGGCTTCGTTGGACTGGCGGGCGGCATCGTTGGCGAATTCACTGTCCTTGCCGTCGAGAGCGTTGGGTTCGAAAGCGAGCCAGATACCGAGCACTTTGTCGTTGCGCTCGAAGGCGGTTTTCAGGCTCAGGTTCAACTCTTCACGCAAGGCGCCGGCGTCCAGCGAACGCTTGGCGGCCATGACGCGCAGGTCCTTGATCTGGTCAGCCACGGCCGTGATCACCGTCAGGCTTTCGCCGAAGGTTTTCTGCACCCGCACCGCTTGTTCGGCGGCTTTGGCTTGCAACAGATTCTGCACGCTGGCGGTGAGCAGCTTGTTGCTGGAGTCACTGACCAGTTCGTCGTTCTGGTTGGTCTGGTAGATGTTCATGCCGACGATCAGCGCAACCACACCGAGCAGGCACAGGCCGGAGAGCAGAACGATTTTCAGGCGAATGGACAGAGAGTCGAACATGGGGCGATCTCGCGAATGAATAAACGGGTGGCAGTCGGGCAGGAACTACCCGGTTCGCCAAATCCATTCAGCGCCATTCAATGCTCATCGGCGTGGAAGCAGAGGTCATGAGGCGTGTGCCGACGGACGGTCAGCGCTAAACGTTTGCGCAGGGGAAAGTGCTGAAAAAGCGAATAATTACAGGGATGTTTCAGTGCGAAGACGGGTCAGTGCATACCCGGATGGATTCCGGGCGCGACCAGATCCACAGATTGCCCAGGCTCATCCCGGCAATCGCCAGATAGACCGGCCAGCCGTGGTCGAGCATCACCAGCATTAAAGTCGCGCAGAGCAACATGCTCACTGTCGCACTGACTTTGGCCTTGCGCGCGATGATCTTGCCGTTGCGCCAATTGCTGAGGATCGGCCCGAACAAGCGATGGTTTTCCAGCCAGGCACTCAGGCGCGGCGAACTGCGGGTCGCGGCCCAGGCGGCGAGAAGGATGAACTCGGTGGTCGGCAGGCCGGGCACGACGATGGCGATCAGGCCGATGCCAAGGCTGACGTAGGCCAGCAGGCCGAACAGCACGCGGGCGAGTTTCGAGGAGGCGGGTTGCGGCATGGGCTCGGGATTGCTGTGAGGCGAGATGGGGATTCTACAGGCTTGCGCTGTTCCCATGTGGGAGCGAGCCTGCTCGCGAAAGCGGTGGATCAGTCACATTAATGTTGAATGTGCTGCCGTCTTCGCGAGCAGGCTCGCTCCCACAAGTAATAGGTGTTGCTTCAGGCAGGTTCGGCTTCGGTGGCGTAAGCCTGTTCCAGCAGCACGGTGAAGCGGTTGAACGCGTCGATCGCGCCTTGCTCCACTTCGGCTTCTTCTTCAGCACTGAACTGCAGCGAATCGAGAGTGCGCACGAAGCTTTTCCAGCCTTCGGCACGGCCACCTTCAGGCTCGCCGAGGTGACGGGCGCCAAAGGTTTCGCTCAGCTCCAGCGCCACCGCGCGTTTGATCAGGAACGCCGCGCCGAGCTTCGAACCTTCGGAGACAAAAATCCAGCCCAGGGCACGCGCCTTGCTCGGGTTTTTTACCGCACCTGCGACCGGAGCCGGCACCTCGGTGTCGAGATCCGCCAAGTCAGCCTTGGCCGCTTCGGCGCGGCAACGCGCTGGCAGGTCAGGGACAATGGCGGTCAGTTCGGCGTCGTTGTACAGGTCGACCAGTTCCGACTGGAACAGGTATTGCGCAACGACAAAACGGGCGAAGTTGGCGCGGGTCTCGAACGGCGCGTGGGCTTTGACCAGGGCGTCGAGCTTGCTGTGCGGCTCGTGGGTGATCTGGTTCAAGCGTTGCGAACGCAGGGCTTTTTCCGAAGTGGTCATGACATGTCCTTGATAAAAGAGGCGCTTGATAACGAGACGAACAAGCAGACGTGCAAGCGTAAAAAAACCTCACTGCGCGGTGCCTGAACACGCGCAGTGAGGTTGGCCGGATCAGATGTCCCAGATCAGATTGATCGCGAAGTTACGGCCCGGTTGGGTCAGGCGATCGAGGTTGGCCGGTTGTGTCACCGAGGCTTCGCCGACGCTGTCGTAACCGCGCACGTCATCCCACAGCCAGTATTTCTTGTCGGTCAGGTTGTAGATGCCGCCGCTGACGGTGACGTCGTCGGTGACTTTGTAATAACCGGCCAGATCAAGAATGCCGAAGCCCGGGGTTTTGAACTGGCTGCTGACGCCATCCGGCGACTTGAAGTTGCTGTCGTCGACGCGATCCTTTTTCTTCACCACAGTCCAGCTCAGCAGACCGCCGTAGTTGTCCTGGTCGTAACCCAGACCGAACACGCCGGTCAGCGGGTTGACGCTGTTGATCGGCTCGCCGTTGTCGTTGTTGCGACCGTAGGCGTAGGCAATCGAACCTTGGGTATACAGGCCTTGCGGCGCGCCAAACGCATCCAGATTCAGACGACCTTTGACTTCCGCACCCTTGATGGTGGCGTGCTTGATGTTGGCCGACTGGAAGGTCAGCTCGTTGCGACCCGGGGTCACCGCATCTTCGTTGATGAAATCGCGATACTTGTTATAGAACACTGCCACGTCGAACGAGCCTTGCTCGAAGTTGCCGCGCAGACCGGTTTCATAGCTTTTGCTTTTCTCAGGTTCCAGGTCCGGGTTCGGCGCCACGCTGTAGCCAGTGGTGGTGTTTTCGAAGCGGCCGTACAGCGCTTTCGCGGTCGGGGTGCGGAAGCCTTCGGCGTACTGACCGTACCAGGTGTAATTCTCGGTCAGGGCGTAGGTCAGGCCGAATTTCGGCGAGACTTTGTGCCAGGTCTTGTTCTCATCGCTGACCGTGCCTTGGCCGTCAGCCGCCACGGTGTTGAGGAATTCCTGAGTGATGTGCGGCTTGAGCTGGGTGTAGTCGTAGCGCAGGCCCGGCAGGAAGGTCCAGTTGTTCCAGCTGATCTGATCCTGAGCAAACACGCTGTAGGTGTTGATGGTCGGGTCCGGGAAGTCGGTTGCCTTGGCCAACACGTCAGCGGTGCTGGTCGCACCAATGGCGGTGCAGCCACGACCGACGGCCAGGCAGGTGCCGTCGCCGCTGCGCGAGCCGGTGACTTTCTGCTGCTTGATGGTGGTGCCGTAGGTCAGGACGTGATCGGTGGCGCCGATGGCGAACGCCTTGTCCAGTTGCGCATCGAACACCCACTGCTTTTCTTCGTAGATCGTGTCGCGAGTACGCAGCACTTGGCGGGTGATCGGGTAGTAGAACTCGGTGGTGCTCTGGTCGGTTTTGGCGATCTGGTGGTTGAGGCTCCACTTCACGTTATCGACCAGCAGGCTGTCGAGGGCGAACGAGTGTTCGATGCCGATACGTTCACGGGTGATGGTGTCGTTGCCGGTGCGCCACTGGTACATGCCGCCGGGCAACACGCTGTTCGGAATGGTCGGGGCGCCGTTGAAGTACGGGCCGCCGTAGGCACTTTTCTGATCGGTGTCGCGATCATCCTTGTACTTTTCGTAGGTCAGGCCCAGACGCGAATCTTCGTTGTAGTTCCAGCCGATCTTGGCCAGCACGTTATAGGCGTTGACGTCTTCCGGGTTGGCGGCGGTGCGCTCAAGGCCAGTGCCATTGTTGCTGCCGTAGGAGTCGGTCTCGTGACCGTCGCGCTGGCTATAGTGCAGCAAACCGTCGAACTGGTCGGCGCGGCCGGCAACGGTGGCGGACTTCAGCCAGCTGTCATCGGCGGAGCTGTAACCGGTTTTCAGGCGCGCGCCGACGTCTTTGCCCGGCTTGATGATGTCGTCGGCATCGAGGGTGTAATAGCTGACGGCGCCGCCGATGGCGTTGCTGCCGTACAGCACCGAGGCCGGGCCACGGAGGATCTCCACGCGTTTGACGATTTCCGGATCGACGTAGTTGCGCTGGGTCTTGGCGTACGGGCCGTTGAAGAAACCGTCCGGCACTTCGACGCCGTCAACCTGAGTCAGGATGCGGTCGCCGTCGATACCGCGAATGTTATAGCCGCTGATACCACCGCGCTGACCGGCGCCGCCCACGGAAACACCCGGCTCATAGCGCACCAGATCCTTGATGGTGTTGACGTTGTTGCGGTCCAGATCCTGGCGGGTCTGCACGGTGACGGTGGCCGGCACGCTGTTGACCGACTGCTCCTGACGGGTGGCGCTGATGGTCACCTGATCCAGATTGAGCGTGCCGCTGGCATTACGCTTTTCCAGCACAACGTTGTTGTTGCTGATTTTGCGGAAGCTCAGGTTGGTCCCCACCAACAGACGCTCCAGGGCCTTCTCCGGTGGCAGCGAGCCACGCACGCCCGGCGACGACACGCCCTGACCCAGCTCCGCCGGCAAGCCGACCTGCCAACCGGTTACGGCGGTGAAGGCATTAAGCGCCGACACCAGCGGCTGCTGGCCGATGGCGAACGAGTAATCGCCCATGTTGCGCGTCGGTTGCTCGGTGGCCGCCATCAGCGGCGCAGCACCGGCCATCAGAATGGCGGCGGTCAGCAGCGACAAGACGCGAGAAGGGGAGGAAGTCTGGCGGGTAAGGCGTGAGGACATCGATAGCGCTCCGTGTCGCACGAATCTTTATAGGGGCTGATTGGCTTCGCGTGTTGCGAATCAATTGCATTGGCTATAACGAGACGTACTGACGTTGGCTATCGAGTAAAAATAATTCTCATTTAGTTCAGGATGACCACGGCGGGGAATTCTTTCAGTTGTGCCGAGGTGATGTGAGCGAGGGAGCGAACCACGTCGAGCGGCTGGTCGAGACGGTAATTGCCGGTCACGGCGACGTCGGCCAGTTGCTCGTTGTTGTTGATGATCCAGCCCGGGTAGTAGCGGCGCAATTCGGCCAGCACCTGATTCAGCGGGCAGTTCTCGAACACCAGCCGGCCCTGGACCCAGGCCAGATCCGTGTTGGCATCGAGTTTGGCCGGGCGGTCGAAACCGTTGGGGCCGATACGAATGCTCTCGCCGGCGGTCAGACGCACACGAGCATCATTGTGCGTGGCGCGCAGATCGACATCGCCGCGTTGCACATTGACCTGCGCGACGCCATCGAGATAACGCACGGCGAACGCGGTATCGCGAACGCTGGCAGTGACCGGGCCGGCATCGATTTCCAGCGGTTGACTGCGGCCGCTGGCGATTTCGAAAAACGCTTCGCCTTGGTACAGCCGCGCGACACGTTTTTGATCGTTGATGGTGCTGGAGAATGCAGAATTGGTATTGAGCAGGACTTTCGAGCCGTCCTCCAGTTGCAGACGCTGGCGCTCGCCAACCACCGTGAGGTGATCTGCCTGAAGGCGCATCGGCAAATTGCTGAAACTGAACAAACCGAGGATCAGCACGGCGGCAGTGGCCAGTGGTTTCCAGTGCGGACGCAGACGCTTGAGAAAAGTGACCTTCGCAGGCTTGGCCGCCAGGCTTTGTGCGCACAGGGCGACTTGCGGGCCGTCCCAGATCGCCTGGGCCTTGGCGAACGCTTCGGCATTCAGCGGATCGGCCGCCAGCCAGGCATGAAACTGCCGGGTCTGCTCCTCGTCCGGGCTGCCGAGCACGATGAGCCAGTCCAGTGCCTGGTCCATTGCTTTTGCAGCGTCCTGCACCGAATCCGGCGAAGGCGAGCGGTGGGTGTCCGTCACGGTGTTTCCTCGGCAGTGTCTGCGCACGGCTGTTTTTTCAAGTGAAGCGTAAAAGTCGGGCAAGGGTAGCAAAGCCCGATGATCCGTGCAGGCGATCCGAGCACTTACAGAAAAGGCCTACGGCCTCAGTCGCCATTCAGACGTTCAGCGACACCGATGCAAATGCTCATGATCAGCTTCAATTCTTTCTGCACAGTGCTGAGGGAAACATTCAGCTCGTCGGCGATTTCCTGATAGCTGTTCCCGTGCAAACGGCTGAGGATGAAAATCTGCTGCTGGCGGGGGCTGAGTTGACTAAGGCTCACGTTCAAGCGCTCCAGCATCTGTTCGGCGTGGGCGGCATCTTCGGCGCTGCTGGCCGGGGCGGCGATGCTGTGCACGACATCCTGCGGCACATCATCGACCATGGTCCGCGAATGGATCTTGCGCGCACGCAAATGATCCAGCGCCAGATTGCGCGCGGTCTGGAAGACAAAAGGTTCGAGGTGATCGATGGCCCGCTCGCTCAACGCCCGCGTCACGCGCAGGTAGGTCTCCTGCAGCAGGTCTTCAGCGGTGCTGTGATTGTTGACCATCCGTTCCAGCGTTCGCAGCAGGGAGGTGCGCTGGGTGAGGAAGACGTGGTTGAAGCGCGATTGACTCACGGGAGGACCTGATCCATTTTGAGCGAATGATAATGATTGTCATCTGCCGGTATGGTCAAGCCTTGATTTGTCAAAGAACGGTAAAGGTCTTGTGCGGATCGAAATGTAGGAGCTGCCGAAGGCTGCGATCTTTTGATGTTGATCTTAAAAACCAGATCAAAAGATCGCAGCCTTCGGCAGCTCCTACAGGGGATCGGGACAACCTTACTCGGCGTTACACAGCGCCAGGCAGTTATCCAGCATGCGGTTGGAGAAGCCCCACTCATTGTCATACCAGGCCAGCACTTTCAGCAGTTTGCCGCTGGATTTGGTGTGGTTGGCATCGAAGATCGACGACAGCGGATTATGGTTGAAGTCGCTGGATACCAGCGGCAGGGTGTTGAAGCCGAGAATCTTCGAGTGTTGGCTAGCCGCTTTCATCAGTGCGTTGACTTCCTCGGCGCTGGCTTCTTTTTTCAGTTGCACGGTCAGGTCCACCAGCGACACATTGATCACCGGCACGCGCACGGCCATGCCGGTCAGTTTGCCCGCCAGTTCCGGCAGCACCAGGCCCACCGCTTCAGCGGCGCCGGTCTTGCTCGGGATCATGTTTTGCGTGGCCGAACGCGCGCGGTACGGGTCGGTGTGATAGACGTCGGTGAGGTTCTGATCGTTGGTGTAGGCATGAATCGTGGTCATCAGACCGCTTTCGATCCCCAGCTCGCGGTGCAGCACCTGCGCCACTGGCGCCAGGCAGTTGGTGGTGCACGAAGCGTTGGAGATGATCTGATGCGACTGGCGCAGAATGTCGTGGTTCACACCATAGACAACAGTGGCGTCAGCACCTTTGGCCGGAGCCGAGATGATCACTTTGCGTGCGCCGGCAGTAAGATGCGCGGCCGCTTTGGCGCGATCGGTAAAGAGACCGGTGCATTCGAACACCACATCAATCTTTTCCGCCGCCCATGGCAACTCGGCCGGGTTGCGAATCGCGCTGACCGCAATGCGGTCGCCGTTGACGGTCAGACTTTCATTGTCATGCTCGACCTGAGCGTCGAACGTGCCGTGAACGGTGTCGTATTTGAGCAGATGGGCATTGATCGAGCTGTCGCCGAGATCGTTGATGGCGACGATCTGCAAATCCTGTCGATAGCCTTGGGTATACAGTGCGCGCAGGACATTACGGCCGATGCGGCCAAAACCATTGATTGCGATTCGAAGAGTCATTGAACAGCGCCGCCGTCGTTTTGTTGTTGGAATTACAAGATTATTCGCATAAAAATAGAAAACAAGCCTTTTTAGTGGCAATATTTTGTTTTATCTACAACGAGTGACCTGAATCAACTGGTCCGAATGGTCAAAAAAGCCGTCTGTCATTCCAACAACAACGGCGTTTGATCAGCATAGACAATCAGGTCGCCATATCCGTTAGCCTGGAGTTCTACACATGCATCCCCGCGTTCTTGAGGTCACCGAACGGCTTATCGCCCGCAGCCGCGCCACGCGTCAGGCTTACCTTGCACTGATTCGCGGCGCCGCCACTGACGGGCCGATGCGCGGCAAGCTGCAATGCGCCAACTTCGCCCACGGCGTGGCCGGTTGCGGCAGCGAAGACAAGCACAGCCTGCGGATGATGAACTCGGCGAACATCGCCATTGTTTCTTCGTATAACGACATGCTCTCGGCGCATCAGCCGTATGAAGTCTTCCCGGAACAGATCAAGAACGCCCTGCGCGAAATCGGCTCGGTCGGCCAGTTCGCTGGCGGCACTCCGGCGATGTGCGACGGCGTCACCCAAGGCGAGCCGGGTATGGAACTGAGCTTGCCGAGCCGCGAAGTGATCGCCATGTCCACCGCTGTGGCGCTGTCGCACAACATGTTCGACGGCGCGCTGATGCTCGGCATCTGCGACAAGATCGTCCCGGGCCTGATGATGGGTTCGCTGCGCTTCGGTCACCTGCCGACGATTTTCGTCCCGGGCGGGCCGATGGTCTCGGGGATTTCCAACAAGGAAAAAGCCGACGTGCGCCAGAAGTACGCCGAAGGCAAGGCAACCCGCGAAGAGCTGCTGGAATCGGAGATGAAGTCCTACCACAGCCCGGGCACCTGCACGTTCTACGGCACCGCCAACACCAACCAGTTGCTGATGGAAGTCATGGGCCTGCACTTGCCGGGCGCTTCTTTCGTCAACCCGAACACGCCGCTGCGTGACGCGCTGACCCGCGAAGCTGCACATCAAGTCACGCGCCTGACCAAACAGAACGGCAACTTCATGCCGATCGGCGAAATCGTCGACGAGAAATCGCTGGTCAACTCGATCGTCGCGCTGCACGCCACCGGCGGTTCGACCAACCACACCCTGCACATGCCGGCGATCGCCATGGCCGCGGGCATTCAACTGACCTGGCAAGACATGGCCGACCTCTCCGAAGTCGTGCCGACCCTGAGCCACGTTTATCCGAACGGCAAAGCCGACATCAACCACTTCCAGGCAGCGGGCGGCATGTCGTTCCTGATTCGCGAACTGCTCGGCGCCGGTCTGCTGCACGAAGACGTCAACACCGTGCTCGGCCATGGCCTGAGCAAATACACCAAGGAACCGTTCCTCGATAACGGTGAACTGGTCTGGCGCGAAGGTCCGGTCGACAGCCTCGACGAAAACATCCTGCGCCCGGTCGCCCGTGCATTCTCGCAGGAAGGCGGTTTGCGGGTGATGGAAGGCAACCTCGGTCGCGGTGTGATGAAGGTGTCCGCCGTCGCCCTGGAAAACCAGATCGTCGAAGCACCGGCGATGGTGTTCCAGGATCAACAAGATCTGGCCGACGCGTTCAAGGCCGGTCTGCTGGAAAAAGATTTTGTCGCGGTGATGCGCTTCCAGGGCCCGCGTTCCAACGGCATGCCGGAGCTGCACAAGATGACGCCGTTCCTCGGCGTGTTGCAGGATCGTGGCTTCAAAGTCGCCCTTGTGACTGACGGCCGTATGTCCGGCGCCTCGGGGAAAATTCCGGCGGCGATTCACGTCAGCCCGGAAGCTTATGTCGGTGGCGCTTTGGCGCGCGTGCAAGAGGGCGATATCATCCGTGTCGATGGCGTTAAAGGCACCTTGGAACTCAAGGTCGACGCCGCAGAATTTGCAGCGCGCGAACCCGCCAAAGGCCTGTTGGGCAACAACATCGGCAGCGGTCGCGAACTGTTTGGCTTCATGCGCATGGCCTTCAGCTCGGCGGAGCAGGGCGCCAGCGCCTTCACTTCTGCCCTGGAGACGCTTAATTGAAACTGGCTTTGGTCGGTGACATCGGAGGCACCAACGCGCGGTTTGCGTTGTGGAAAAACCAGCAATTGGAATCGGTTCAGGTGCTGGCCACGGCCGACCACGCCAGCCCGGAAGAGGCGATCAGCCTCTATCTGAGCGGGCTCGGTCTGGCGCCGGGTTCGATCGGTTCGGTGTGCCTGTCGGTGGCCGGCCCGGTCAGTGGTGATGAATTCAAATTCACCAACAATCACTGGCGCCTAAGTCGAAAAGCGTTCTGCAAAACCTTGCAGGTCGAGCAGTTGTTGCTGGTCAACGACTTCTCGGCGATGGCGCTGGGCATGACCCGTTTGCAGCCGGGCGAATTCCGCGTGGTCTGCGAGGGCACACCGGAGCCGTTGCGTCCGGCGGTGGTGATCGGTCCGGGCACAGGCCTTGGCGTCGGTACGTTGCTGGATCTTGGTGAAGGTCGTTTCGCGGCGTTGCCGGGCGAGGGTGGTCACGTCGATCTGCCGCTGAGCAGCCCGCGTGAAACTCAGTTGTGGCAGCACATCCACAATGAAATCGGCCATGTCAGCGCGGAAACCGCGTTGAGCGGCGGCGGTTTGCCGCGAGTCTACCGCGCGATCTGCGCAGTGGACGGGCATGAGCCAACGCTTGATACGCCGGAAGCGATCACGGCGGCCGGGCTGGCGGGTGATCCGATTGCCCTGGAAGTGCTGGAGCAGTTCTGCTGCTGGCTCGGCCGTGTCGCCGGCAACAACGTGCTGACCACGGGCGGACGGGGTGGGGTTTACATCGTCGGTGGTGTGATTCCACGGTTTGCCGATTTCTTCCTCGAAAGCGGTTTCGCCCGCAGCTTCGCTGACAAAGGCTGCATGAGCGATTACTTCAAAGGCATACCGGTGTGGCTGGTGACAGCGCCGTATTCCGGGCTGGTTGGCGCCGGCGTAGCCCTGGACCAGTCAATCCCAAAGTGAAATGCAATCCAATTGTGGGAGCGAGCCTGCTCGCGAAAGCGGTGTGTCAGTCAACAGATCTGTTGAATGTTAAAACCGATTCGCGAGCAGGCTCGCTCCCACAGGGGTTTCTGTAGTGTTTGTTAGTTTGATGCTTAAGGCATAATCCGCCCCAATTCCAACAACAAGGATGCCTTCGAAGTGAGCTCAGTCAACAAGTCGATATTGTTGGTCGATGACGACCAGGAAATACGCGAGTTGCTGGAAACCTACCTGACCCGCGCCGGGTTTCAGGTGCGGGCCACCGCCGACGGTGCCAGTTTTCGTCAGGCCCTCAACGAGGCGCCGAGCGATCTGGTGATCCTCGATGTCATGCTGCCCGACGAAGACGGCTTCAGCCTGTGCCGTTGGGTGCGTCAGCATCCGCGTCAGGCGCAGGTGCCGATCATCATGCTGACCGCCAGTTCCGACGAAGCCGACCGCGTGATCGGTCTGGAACTCGGCGCCGACGACTACCTCGGCAAACCCTTCAGCCCGCGCGAACTGCAAGCTCGCATCAAGGCGTTGCTGCGGCGTGCGCAATTCGGTCAGGAACGCAGCGGCAGTGACGTGCTGGCCTTCGATGAATGGCGGCTGGACATGGTCAGCCATCGCCTGTTTCACACCGACGGCGAGGAAGTGATTCTCTCCGGCGCCGACTTTGCCCTGCTGAAACTGTTCCTCGATCACCCGCAGGAAATCCTCGACCGCGACACCATCGGCAACGCCACCCGGGGCCGCGACCTGATGCCGCTCGATCGCATTGTCGACATGGCCGTCAGCCGTTTGCGCCAGCGTCTGCGCGACACCGAGAAACCGCCACGACTGATCCGCACCGTACGCGGCAGTGGCTATCAACTGGCAGCCAACGTGGTTGCCGGCAATGCTCACTGAGTCGTTGCGCAAACTCGCCGCCAAGGTGCCGGTACCGCGCTCGCTGCTCGGGCGGATGTTGCTGCTGACCTTGCTCGCGGTGTTGTTTGCGCAGACTTTGTCGAGCGTGATCTGGGTCTCGCAACTGCGTGCCACGCAGCTCGAGGGTCTGGTCACCAGCGCCCGCAGCCTTGCCCATTCGATGACCGCCAGCGTCAGCTATTTTCGTTCATTGCCTGTGGCTTATCGGCCATTGGTGCTCGATCAGTTGCGCAGCATGGGCGGCACCCGATTTGTCGTGACGCTTAACGATAAGCCGCTGGGCATGGACGTCTTGCCGGTGACACCGCGTAAAGCGGCGGTGATGAAAGCGGTCGATGAAGTGCTGCGCCAGACCCTCGGCAACGACACGGATATTTCGGTGACCTTTGTCAGCCCCGAAGATCTGCGAATTTTCAACGCCGGGCTGAAGCTGGATGAATTGCCACGTTCCTGGGCGCATTACGCGCTGACCCTGGAACCGGTAAACCCGCCGGTGTTGGTCACACAGATTCAGATGGCGCCGGGCGAATGGCTGTACATCGCATCCTTGCTGCCGGAGCCGTACACCAGTCTTGAAGAACAAGGCCTCCCGTCGCAGCAGGTGTGGTTCATCGTTCTCACCAGCGGGTTCCTGCTGCTGTTCATCGGTCTGCTGGTGCACTGGCAGAGTCGGCCGCTCAAACGTCTGGCGCGAGCCGCGCGGGATCTGTCGCTGGGCGCCGACGTCGAGCCGGTGGCTGAGGGCGGCGGCAGCGAGGTGGTCGAAGTGGGGCGTGCGTTCAACACCATGCGCGAGCGCATCAGCCGTTACCTGACTGAACGCAGCCAGTTGTTCAGCGCGATTTCCCATGATCTGCGCACGCCGATCACCCGTTTGCGTTTGCGCGTCGAATTGCTTGAAGACGAGAAGCTGCAGGCCAAGTTCGGCCGTGATCTGGATGAGCTGGAGTTGTTGGTCAAAGGTGCGCTGCAGTGTGTGAAAGACACTGACATCCACGAGAACATCGAGCCGGTGGATCTTAATCATGTGCTTGATTGTCTGGTCGAGCCGTACCTGGCGCCGAACGGCAACGGCCGGGTGACTCAGCATGGTCGTGCGTTGGCGGCATATCCGGGCAAGCCTTTGGCGTTGAAACGCTGCATCGGCAACTTGATCGACAACGCCTTGAAGTATGGGCAGAACGCGCATCTGCACATCGATGACGATGACAGCGCGTTTGTGCTGCATGTCGATGATGAAGGGCCGGGCGTGCCGGAGCAGCGCTTGGAGCAGGTGTTTGAGCCGCACTTCCGGCTGGCGGGGCAGCAGCAGGGATATGGCTTGGGGTTGGGCATCGCGCGCAATATTGCCCACAGTCATGGCGGTGAGGTGACGTTGCAGAATCTGCGTGAGGGTGGGTTGCGGGTGACGTTGCAGTTGCCGCGTTCGGCGGATTGAGTCAAAAGCTTACCCTCACCCTAGCCCTCTCCCAGAGGGAGAGGGGACTGACCGGGGGATGCTGAAGAGATACGCCGACTTGAAAGTTTTATAGCGAATCCATAATCGACTCGGTATTTCAGGTCGGCGGATAGCTCTGCACCACTCGGTCGGCCCCCTCTACCTCTGGGAGAGGGCTGGGGTGAGGGTGGTTCTTTTGTCACGGCCTGGTGACAAACCCCGCCCCCTTCGTTACAAGCCCACCCCGACCCGTTGTTTAGACTCCCCGCAGTCATAACAACAAAAAAGGCCACCCATGGATCTCTTCCAACCCGGCTTCAGCAGTTGGCTGAATGCCCCTGCCCACCAGCAATGGCTCGCCGCCGAAGGCCTGCGCCTGCTGGATTTCGCCAAGGCATCAAAACTGCCCGAGGGCTTCGGCAACCTCGACGAACGCGGCCGTCTGCCTGCGAACGCGCAAGCCGAAACCATGAACACCGCGCGCATGACCCACAGCTTCGCCATGGCCCACATTCAGGGGCTGCCGGGTTTTGCCGAACTGGTCGATCACGGCATCGCCGCCCTGCGTGGGCCGTTGCGTGATGCACTGCACGGCGGCTGGTTTGCTGTCGCCGAACACCGCGATGACAACACCGGCAAGAATGCCTATCTGCATGCCTTTGTCGCACTGGCCGCCAGTTCCGCTGTAGTCGCGCAGCGTCCCGGCGCCCAAGCGTTGCTGGACGATGCCATCGACATCATCGACACGTATTTCTGGAGCGAAGAAGAGGGCGCCATGCGCGAATTCTTCAGTCGTGACTGGAGCGAAGAAGAGGCCTATCGCGGCGCCAACAGCAACATGCACGCGACCGAAGCGTTCCTCGCGCTGGCCGATGTCACCGAAGATCCGCGCTGGCTTGTGCGCGCGCAACGCATCGTCGAGCGAGTGATTCACGGTCACGCCGCCGGCAACGGTTACATGGTCATCGAACATTTCGACCGCGAATGGCAGCCGCTGCGTGAATACAACCAAGACAATCCCGCCGATGGTTTCCGCCCTTACGGCACCACGCCGGGCCACGGTTTCGAGTGGGCGCGGCTGTTGCTGCACCTCGAAGCGGCGCGGGTGCAGGCCGGTATGCTCACGCCCGGCTGGCTCGCCACTGACGCGGCAAAACTGTTCGAGAACAACTGCCGTCACGGCTGGAATGTCGATGGTTTGCCGGGCATCGTTTACACCCTCGACTGGGACAACAAAGCGGTAGTTCGCCACCGCTTGCATTGGACTCACGCTGAAGCCAGCGCTGCTGCGAGCGCGTTGCTAAAGCGCACCGGCGATGCGCAATACGAAAGCTGGTACCGACTGTTCTGGGAATTCTGCGAGGTGAATTTCATCGACCGTTGCGATGGCAGCTGGCACCACGAACTCAATCCGCAAAACATCCCAAGTGCCGATATCTGGCCGGGCAAACCCGATCTGTATCACGCCTGGCAGGCGGTGCTGATCCCTCGTCTACCCTTGTCACCCAGTATGGCGACCGCGCTGGCGCAGTTATCCCAGAGCAGTCCTGTGTAACCATGTGGTGACATTCGCGCGTCCCTTCGTTACCTGCGAAGGGAAACGTCCTGTTTAAACTCCTGTGCAGCGCAAGCACCAGACTTGCAATGCATAACAACAAGAAAGGTACATTTCGAATGAATGCGATTTCTCGCCTCGCTACTGTCATTTCTGTCGCCTCCCTGTTCCCGCTCGCAATCCTGCCGCTCAGTGTTTCCGCTGCCGAATCCAAAGGTTCGGTCGAAGTCGTGCACTGGTGGACCTCCGGTGGCGAAAAAGCCGCTGTTGATGTGCTCAAGGCACAAGTCGAAAAAGACGGTTTCACCTGGAAAGACGGCGCTGTCGCCGGCGGTGGCGGTGCGACTGCCATGACCGTGCTGAAAAGCCGAGCCGTTGCCGGCAACCCGCCTGGCGTAGCCCAGATCAAAGGCCCGGACATTCAGGAATGGGCATCGACCGGCCTGCTCGACACCGACGTGTTGAAAGACGTCGCCAAGTCGGAAAAGTGGGACAGCCTGCTCGACAAGAAAGTCTCCGATACCGTGAAGTACGACGGTGATTACGTGGCCGTGCCGGTGAACATTCACCGTGTGAACTGGCTGTGGATCAACCCGGAAGTGTTCAAGAAAGCCGGGATCACCAAGAACCCGACCACCCTCGAAGAATTCTATGCCGCTGGCGACAAGCTGAAAGCTGCGGGCTTCATTCCGCTGGCTCACGGCGGTCAGCCTTGGCAGGACAGCACCGTGTTCGAAGCTGTAGTGCTTTCGGTCATGGGTGTCGATGGTTACAAGAAAGCCCTGGTTGACCTGGACAACGCTGCGCTGACCGGCCCGGAAATGGTCAAGGCGCTGACCGAGCTGAAGAAAGTCGCGACCTACATGGACGCCGACGGCAAAGGTCAGGACTGGAACCTGGAAGCGGCCAAGGTCATCAACGGCAAGGCCGGCATGCAGATCATGGGTGACTGGGCCAAGTCCGAATGGACCGCCGCCAAGAAAGTCGCCGGCAAGGACTACGAGTGCGTCGCCTTCCCGGGCACCGACAAGGCGTTCACCTACAACATCGACTCGCTGGCCGTGTTCAAGCAGAAGGACGCAGGCACTGCGGCCGGTCAGCAGGACATCGCCAAAGTCGTGCTGGGTGAGAACTTCCAGAAAGTCTTCAGCATCAACAAAGGCTCGATCCCGGTGCGCAACGACATGTTGACCAACATGGACAAGCTCGGTTTCGATTCCTGCGCGCAGACCGCGGCCAAGGACTTCCTGGCGGACGCCAAGTCCGGCGGCCTGCAACCAAGCATGGCGCACAACATGGCGACCACGCTGGCCGTGCAAGGCGCGTTCTTTGATGTCGTGACCAACTACATCAACGACCCGAAAGCCGACCCGGCCGACACCGCCAAGAAACTTGGCGCAGCGATCAAGTCGTCCAAATAAGCGTCGGTAGCGCAGGCTTCTCCTGTGGGAGCGAGCCTGCTCGCGAAGGCGTCGTGTCAGTTGCTCCATCCGTCGACTGACACACCGCATTCGCGAGCAGGTTCGCTCCCACAAGGGATCTCACTGTAGTTTTTATTCCCTGTACTGGATTTCCCCATGAGTTCTGTTGCTGTGTTCAGCAAGGCCTCGCCGTTCGATGCATTGCAACGCTGGCTACCCAAACTGGTGCTGGCGCCGAGCATGTTCATCGTGCTGGTGGGCTTCTACGGCTACATCCTGTGGACGTTCGTGCTGTCGTTCACCACCTCGACGTTCCTGCCCAACTACAAGTGGGCCGGTCTGGCGCAATACGAGCGGTTGTTCGACAACGATCGCTGGTGGGTCGCGAGCAAAAACCTCGCGGTGTTCGGCGGCATGTTCATTGGCATCACTTTGGTGATCGGCGTGTTGCTGGCGGTGTTCCTCGACCAGCGCATCCGTCGCGAAGGCTTTATCCGCACCATCTACCTGTATCCGATGGCGCTCTCGATGATCGTCACCGGTACCGCGTGGAAATGGCTGCTCAACCCGGGCATGGGCCTGGACAAATTGTTGCGTGACTGGGGCTGGGAAGGCTTCCGTCTCGACTGGCTGATCGACCCTGATCGCGTGGTTTACTGCCTGGTGATCGCCGCTGTGTGGCAAGCCTCGGGCTTTATCATGGCGATGTTCCTCGCCGGCCTGCGCGGTGTTGATCAATCGATCATCCGCGCCGCACAGATCGATGGCGCAAGCATGCCGACGATCTACTGGAAAGTGGTGCTGCCAAGCCTGCGTCCGGTGTTCTTCAGTGCCGTGATGATTCTGGCGCACATCGCGATCAAGAGCTTCGACCTGGTCGCGGCGATGACTGCCGGTGGTCCGGGTTATTCCTCCGACCTGCCAGCGATGTTCATGTATTCCTTCACCTTCAGTCGCGGCCAGATGGGCATGGGCTCGGCCAGTGCGATTCTGATGCTCGGTGCGATCCTCGCGATCATCGTGCCTTACTTGTATTCCGAGCTGAGGACCAAGCGCAATGACTAGTCTCGCTGCCAAACCCGCTATCAGCCTGAGTCGCATCGCGATTTACGCGGTGCTGATCATCGCCGTACTGCTTTATCTGGTGCCGCTGGTGGTCATGTTGCTGACCAGCTTCAAGACCCCGGAAGACATCAGCACCGGCAACCTGCTGAGCTGGCCGACCGTGGTCAGCGGCATCGGCTGGGTCAAGGCCTGGGCCACGGTTGACGGTTACTTCTGGAACTCGATCAAGATCACCGTTCCGGCCGTGATCATCTCCACCGCCATCGGTGCACTGAACGGTTATGTGCTGTCGTTCTGGCGCTTCCGTGGTTCGCAGTTGTTCTTCGGTCTGCTGTTGTTCGGCTGCTTCCTGCCGTTCCAGACCGTGCTGCTGCCGGCCTCGTTCACCCTCGGCAAAATGGGTCTGGCGAGCACCACCACCGGCCTGGTGTTTATCCACGTGGTTTACGGTCTGGCGTTCACCACGCTGTTCTTCCGTAACTACTACGTAAGCATTCCGGATGCGCTGGTGAAAGCCGCACGCCTCGACGGCGCGGGTTTCTTCACGATTTTCCGCCGCATCATTCTGCCGATGTCGACACCGATCATCATGGTTTGCCTGATCTGGCAGTTCACCCAGATCTGGAACGACTTCCTGTTCGGGGTGGTGTTCTCCAGCGGTGATTCGCAACCGATCACGGTGGCGTTGAACAACCTGGTCAACACCAGTACCGGCGCCAAGGAATACAACGTTGATATGGCAGCGGCGATGATCGCCGGCCTGCCGACCCTGCTGGTCTATGTGGTCGCAGGCAAGTATTTCGTGCGCGGGCTGACGGCCGGCGCAGTCAAGGGGTAATCATGGCAACGCTCGAACTTCGCAACGTCAACAAGACCTACGGTGCCGGCCTGCCGGACACCCTGAAGAACATCGAACTGTCGATCAAGGACGGTGAGTTCCTGATCCTCGTCGGCCCGTCGGGCTGCGGCAAGTCGACCCTGATGAACTGCATCGCCGGTCTGGAAACCATCACCGGCGGCGCGATCATGATCGGTGACCAGGACGTCAGCGGCATGAGCCCGAAGGATCGCGACATCGCCATGGTGTTCCAGTCCTACGCGCTGTACCCGACCATGAGCGTGCGCGAGAACATCGAATTCGGTCTGAAGATCCGCAAGATGCCGCAGTCGGCGATCGACGAAGAAGTCGCGCGCGTGGCCAAGCTGTTGCAGATCGAACACCTGCTCAATCGCAAGCCGGGTCAGCTCTCCGGTGGTCAGCAACAGCGTGTGGCGATGGGGCGTGCACTGGCGCGGCGGCCGAAGATCTATCTGTTCGACGAACCGTTGTCCAACCTTGACGCCAAGCTGCGCGTCGAGATGCGCACCGAAATGAAACTGATGCACCAGCGCCTGAAAACCACCACGGTTTACGTGACCCACGACCAGATCGAAGCGATGACCCTGGGCGACAAGGTAGCGGTGATGAAGGACGGCATCATCCAGCAGTTCGGCACGCCGAAAGAGATCTACAACGATCCGGCCAACCTGTTCGTCGCGAGTTTCATCGGTTCACCGCCGATGAACTTCATTCCGCTGCGTCTGCAACGCAAGGATGGTCGTCTGCTGGCGCTGCTCGACAGCGGTCAGGCGCGTTGCGAGTTGCCGATGAGCATGCAGGATGCCGGTCTTGAAGATCGCGAAGTGATCCTCGGCCTGCGCCCGGAACAAATCGTGTTGGCGAACGGCGAGGGCAATGGCCTGCCAAGCATTCGTGCTGAAGTGCAGGTGACCGAGCCGACTGGTCCGGACACGCTGGTGTTCGTCAATCTGAATGACACCAAAGTCTGCTGCCGACTGGCGCCAGACGTGGCACCGCAGGTGGGCGAGAACCTGACGCTGCAATTCGATCCGTCGAAAGTGTTGTTGTTCGATGCCAATACTGGCGAGCGCCTCGGCACTGCCGGCCAACCACAGACCGATGCGCGGTCTGCGAACGTGGCGCAATTCAAAGGCCGCTGAAGATCAATGTAGGAGTGAGCCTGCTCGCGATTGCGTCCTGTCAGTTGATGTAGTTGTTACCTGACACACCGCTATCGCGAGCAGGCTCACTCCTACAAAGGAGCAAGCGGTGCCCGGCCTGTCGAGCATCGCAATTTATGTAAACCGCGTTAGATAAAAACAGTTAATAACAATAAAGACGAGGATGTAGGGATGAAAAAGAAACACGTCAATGCCCGGTTGATCTGCCAAATGTCAGCTGCGGCGGCATTGGTGCTGGCCGGTAACGCCATGGCGGCGGATGCCTTCAGCTCCGACTCGAAATGGATGACCGGCGACTGGGGTGGCGAGCGTACCAAGCTGATCGAGCAGGGTATCGACATCAAGGCTGACTACGTTGGGGAAGTCGGTGGCAACCTGAACGGTGGCTACAACGATGACAAGACCGCGCGTTACGCTGACCAGTTCGGTCTGGGCGTGGCACTCGATCTGCAAAAGCTGTGGGGCTGGGATAACACTCAGGCGAAGATCCAGCTGACCAACCGTAACGGCTACAACATCTCCAACGACCGCGTTGGCGACCCGCGTGCCGGCACCCTCAGCTCCTCGCAAGAAGTTTATGGCCGTGGCCACATGGTGCGTCTGACCCAATTGTGGATTCAGCACCAGTTCTTCGACAACAAACTCGACGTCAAGGCCGGTTATTTCGGTGAAGGCGAAGACTTCAACACCTTCCCGTGCGACTTCCAGAACCTCGCGTTCTGCGGTTCGCAAGTGGGTAACTGGGCAACCAACATCTGGTACAACTGGCCCGTCAGCCAGGCCGCGATCCGCGTGAAGTACAACATCAACGACGAGCTCTACGCGCAAATCGGTGCGTACAACCAGAACCCGTCGCAGCTGGAACACGGCAACGGCTTCAAACTCAGCGGCAGCGGCACCAAAGGTACCGTGCTTCCGGTCGAGTTGGTCTGGTCGCCGAAGGTCAACAGCCTGCCGGGCGAATACCGCGTCGGTTACTACAAGAGCACGGCGGACGCCGACGACGTTCGTGAAGATGTCAACGGTTTCGACGCAGCCACCACTGGCGACGCGTACAAAACCCACAGCAGCAAAAGCGGCTACTGGTTCGTGGCGCAACAGCAACTCACCAGCCACAACGGTGATGCTTCTCGCGGTCTGAACATCGCGGCCAACGCCACGTTCCACGACAAGGACACCAACTTCATCGATAACTACCAGTCGGTGATGTTCGTCTACAAAGGCCCGTTCGACGCGCGTCCGAAGGATGACGTCGGTATCGGCGCGGCGCGTATCCACGTCAACGATGACGTGAAGAAAAACGCTGAGCTGCTGAACGTTTCCAACGGTGTTTCGGACTACGACAATCCGGTGTTCTCGCCGATTCGTGAAACCGAATACAACTACGAGATCAACTACGGCTTCCACGTCACCAACTGGCTGACCGTACGTCCTAACCTGCAGTACATCACTCACCCGGGTGGTGTGGATGAAGTTGATAACGCATTGGTCGCTGGCCTGAAAATTCAGTCTACGTTCTAACGCGTCTGCGATAAGCTCCTCTCTATGTGCGCATATTTGCGGACAGCCAAGGCTGTCCGCTTTTTTTTGAGGGGCAGTAATCCCTGTGACAGTTGAATTCGGAACCGTGGCCAATGCATGAGCATCCGCTGCAACGCTTCTTCAGATCCCTGCGTGAACAACCGGTGTTCGCCTGGGAGCGCTATCAGATGCGCGACGTGTTGGTGATCGATCACCCGCTGTGTCAGGCGGTGTTCAGTCGTCAGGGCGCGCAGTTGCTGCACTTTCAACCGCGCGGGCAAAAGCCGTGGTTGTGGTGTGCGGCGAAGTGGCCGCATGTCGGCGCTATTCGCGGTGGTGTGCCGGTGTGCTGGCCGTGGTATGGCCGTCATCCGAGCGAAAACGCCTGGCCATCCCATGGTTGGGCGCGACTACTCGACTGGAAGTTGCTCGACAGCAGCAGCGCCGAAGATGGCGTACGCCTGCATTGGCAATTGCAGCTGTGCGACTGGCAGGTCGACCTGCACGCGCATCTGGGCGAACGCATGGAATTACGCCTGAGCACTGAGCATCAGGACGACATGCCGTGCCAGTTGAGCCAGGCTTTGCACGCTTACTGGCGTATTGGCGATGTTGGTGAGATAGCGCTGTCTGGGCTCGAAGGGGCGCAAGGTTATGACCAGTTGAATCGCCAGGTTTGCCAGCAGGAAGGCGAGTTGCGGGTGGATGGCGGCTGTCAGCGGGTGTTTCAGCATGACGGCGAATTGCAGTTGAAAGATCACGCTTGGCAGCGTGAGTTGTGCATTGATACCGGCGACAGTGCGGACACGGTGGTGTGGCATCCGGGAGCGCGGCCGCTGTTGGGCGTGACGTGGGATGAGATTTCGGAGTTTGTCTGTGTTGAAGCGGCGGCGGGCGGGACGGACAGTCTGCATCTGGCGCCGGGGGAGAAGGCTCATTTGAGTTTGCAGGCGTGGGCGGCGGCTTGAGTGTGTCAAGTACACCGCTACCCTCACCCTAGCCCTCTCCCGGAGGGAGAGGGGACTGATTGCGGGATGCTCAAAAGTTACGCCGACGTGAAAGTGCAGTGCTGAATCCATAATCGACTCAATCATTCAGGTCGATGTATAGCGCAAGACACCTCGGTCGGCCCCCTCTCCCTCCGGGAGAGGGGGCGAATGTGGGATATTCGAGAGATTCACCGACCTGAACGAATGTCGGTGAATCCATAATCGACTCGGTGTTTCAGGTCGATGTACCGCGCAAGACACCTCGGTCGGCTCCCTCTCCCTCCGGGAGAGGGCTGGGCGGGCGGCGTTCCGATGAGGGTTGGCTTTCGCTTTTAGCGCCTCAGTTGAACTCGTCACCCACCGGATACCGGCTGGCATTCAAACTCTCTTTGATCTTGCGCAAATGCGGCTGGAAATCCACCCCGCGACGCAAGGTCATCCCCGTCGCCAGCACATCCAGCACCGTCAACTGAATGATCCGCGAAGTCATCGGCATATAAATGTCGGTGTCTTCCGGCAACGGAATGTTCAGGCTCAAGGTACTCGCCTTGGCCAGCGGCGAATTCTCCGCCGTCAAACCCAACACCGAAGCACCGTTCTCGCGAGCAATACGCGCCACTTCGACCAGCTCACGAGTGCGGCCGGTGTAGGAAATGATCACGAACAACTCGCCGGTGTGCGCCACCGACGCAATCATCCGCTGCATCAGCACATCGGCGTGCGCGGTAACGGCAAGATTGAAACGGAAGAACTTGTGCTGCGCATCCAGCGCCACCGGCGCCGAAGCCCCGAGGCCGAAAAAGTGGATCTGCCGCGCCTGAATCAACAGATCGACAGCGCGGCTGATCAGGTTCGGATCGAGCGCTTGGCAAGCACTGTCCAGCGACGCGATGGCACTGCCGAAAATCTTCTGCGTGTACGCCTCGGGATTGTCGTCGGCCTCGACCGCGCGACTGACATACGCCGCGCCGCTGGCCAGGCTCTGCGCCAGTTGCAGCTTGAGTTCGGGGTAGCCGCTGACGCCGAACGAACGGCAGAAACGGTTGACCGTCGGCTCGCTCACCGAGGCTGCCTGGGCGAGGGCGGCGATGCTGAAGCGGGTGGCCTGCTGCGGGTTGAGCAGGATCACCTCGGCGACTTTGCGTTCGGCCTTGTTCAGGTCTTCAAGGCGACTCTGGATCTGTTCCAGTAAATTTCGCACGCGGTCCATATGGAATTCCTAATTCACCTGCGCAAAGGTGCGCCGGGCTATGCAAATTGGGCCTTTGATATGGCCCGTAACGGTGGCCTATCCTACTGATGGCTCCGACTGACCACCACTCGGAATCTGTATTTTGCGAAAATGTTGTGGTTATTACTACATTTTCCCTTGAGTGATGCCTTGAAAAAAGGTATTTGTAGCTTAACTTGATAAAAGAACAAACATCATGCCTTCGATTACGGTTGAACCGTGCACCTTTGCCTTGTTCGGCGCGCTTGGCGATCTGGCCCTGCGCAAGCTGTTTCCTGCCCTTTATCACCTCGATGGCGCCGACCTGCTGCACGAGGACACGCGCATCATCGCGTTGGCCCGTGAAGAAGGTTCCCAGCAACAGCACATGGCGTTCATCGCCGCCGAACTGCGTCGCTATGTGGGCAAAGAGCTGGACGAGGCCGTCGCCGAGCGTTTCCTGGCGCGCCTGACCTACCTGCACGTCGACTTCCTCAAATCCGAAGACTACGTGGCGCTGGCCGAACTGGCTGGCAGCACGCAACGCATGATTGCCTACTTCGCCACGCCGGCAGCGGTGTACGGCGCGATCTGCGAGAACCTGGCGAAAGTCGGTCTGGCAGAAAACACCCGCGTGGTGCTGGAAAAACCGATCGGCTCCGACCTCGAGTCGTCGCGCAAGGTTAACGACGCCGTGGCGCAGTTCTTCCCGGAGAACCGCACCTACCGCATCGACCATTACCTGGGCAAAGAAACCGTTCAGAACCTGATCGCCCTGCGTTTCGCCAACAGCCTGTTCGAAACCCAGTGGAACCAGAATTACATCTCCCACGTGGAAATCACCGTGGCCGAGAAGGTCGGCATCGAAGGCCGTTGGGGCTACTTCGACAAGGCCGGCCAACTGCGCGACATGATCCAGAATCACCTGTTGCAGCTGCTCTGCCTGATCGCCATGGACCCGCCGGCCGACCTGTCCGCCGACAGCATCCGTGACGAGAAAGTAAAAGTGCTCAAGGCACTTGCGCCGATCAGCCCGGAAGGCCTGACCACACAAGTGGTGCGCGGCCAGTACATCGCCGGCCACAGCGAAGGCAAATCCGTACCGGGCTACCTCGAAGAACCGAATTCCAACACCCAGAGCGACACCGAAACCTTCGTCGCTCTGCGTGCCGATATCCGCAACTGGCGCTGGGCCGGCGTGCCGTTCTACCTGCGCACCGGCAAGCGCATGCCGCAGAAACTGTCGCAGATCGTCATCCACTTCAAGGAACCGTCGCACTACATTTTTGCGCCGGAACAACGCCTGCAGATCAGCAACAAACTGATCATCCGTCTGCAACCGGACGAAGGCATTTCCTTGCGCGTGATGACCAAAGAGCAGGGCCTGGACAAAGGCATGCAACTGCGCAGCGGCCCTCTGCAACTGAATTTCTCCGACACCTGGCGTAGCGCGCGGATTCCCGATGCCTACGAGCGGTTGTTGCTGGAAGTGATGAACGGCAATCAGAACCTGTTTGTCCGTAAAGATGAAATCGAAGCCGCGTGGAAGTGGTGTGACCAACTGATCGCCGGCTGGAAAAAATCCGGTGACGCGCCCAAGCCCTATGCGGCCGGGTCGTGGGGGCCGATGAGCTCCATTGCATTGATCACGCGGGACGGGAGGTCGTGGTATGGCGATATCTGATGTGCAACTGCCTGCGGGCGTGAACGCTCACGAATTCAAGAGCCCGGTGCTGTTGGCCGAAGGTCTGGCGCTGAACGTTGCCAAGCAATTGAGCGAGGCCATTGCCGCACGCGGCAACGCGGTGCTGGTGGTGTCCGGCGGTCGTAGCCCTGTGGCGTTTTTCCAGCACCTGGCCAAGCAGGAACTGGAGTGGTCGAAGGTCGTCGTGACCCTCGCCGACGAACGCTGGGTGCCGGTCGAGCATGCCGACAGCAATGCCGGTCTGCTCAAGCAATACTTGCTCAAAGGCCCGGCGGCCAAGGCGCAGTTCCTCAGCCTTTATAGCGCGGCGGCCAACGTCGAGCAGGCTGCTGAACAGGCTGATCGCTTGCTCGCGGAATTGCCGCCGATTGACGTGCTGGTGCTGGGCATGGGCGATGACGGTCACACCGCGTCGCTGTTCCCCGACAGCCCGAACCTGACCGAAGCGCTGCAAGCTGATGGCACACGCCGTTGCTGGCCGATGCTGGCGCCGAGCGTGCCGCGTCAGCGCCTGACCATGAGTCGTGCGCTGCTGGCTTCGGCCAAGCACAAGATTCTGTCGATTTCCGGTCAGTCGAAACTGACCACCCTGAATGCCGCACTGGCATCC
The DNA here is from genome assembly GCF_900580865.1 of Pseudomonas viridiflava. GTDB lineage: Bacteria > Pseudomonadota > Gammaproteobacteria > Pseudomonadales > Pseudomonadaceae > Aquipseudomonas. Next base: position 106,049 of record NZ_UTBZ01000099.1, on the reverse strand, counting down.
GACGACGTCGCCGCCATGCCGGTGCGCGCGTTTCTGCAACCTACGTTAGAGATTTACTGGTGCCCATGAGCCAAGGAACAGCCGCTATGACAACCCCATCCCCGACCGTTTCCATGGCGGACAAAGTTGCCCTGATCGACAGCCTCTGCGCCAAGGCGCGGATCCTGCCGGTGATCACCATCGCTCGCGAACAGGACGTGCTGCCACTGGCCGACGCCCTGGCTGCCGGTGGCCTCACTGCGCTGGAAGTGACCCTGCGTTCGCAATTCGGCCTCAAGGCCATCCAGATCCTGCGCGACCAGCGTCCGGAACTGATGACCGGTGCCGGCACCGTGCTCGATCGCAACATGCTCGCGGCTGCCGAAGCGGCCGGTTCGCAATTCATCGTCACCCCGGGCATCACCCGTGACCTGCTCGAAGCCAGCGTCGACAGCCCGATTCCGCTGTTGCCGGGCATCAGCAACGCCTCCGGCATCATGGAAGGCTACGGTCTGGGCTATCGCCGCTTCAAGCTGTTCCCGGCTGAAGTCAGCGGTGGCGTGGCGGCAATCAAGGCCCTCGGCGGCCCGTTCGGCGAAGTCAAATTCTGCCCGACTGGCGGCGTCGGCCCGGCCAACATCAAAAGCTACATGGCGCTGAAAAACGTCATGTGCGTGGGCGGTAGCTGGATGCTTGATCCTGAGTGGATCAAGAACGGCGACTGGGCGCGCATTCAGGAATGCACCGCCGAGGCACTGGCGCTGCTGGACTGATTGTTACCAGACACTTCGTTGTGTGTTCTACGGCTTTACGGTGCGCTTGGTCGGTGCACCGTTTTTTTTTGCCTGAAAATTGCTATGTAGAAGCTATGTAGGAGCTGTCGAGTGAAACGAGGCTGCGATCTTTTGACCTTGCTCTTGAGCGCCAACATCAAAAGATCGCAGCCTTCGGCAGCTCCTACATCGACACCGTTACGACGCGATACATAGTTACCGCACAACCGCGTTGGCGTGGCGCTAATCTGCGTTCATCTTACGGAAGAGAGAACGCCTCATGGACGACCATCAATCAGCAGACTTGCCCCATCAGCCTCTTCGGCAACGGCAAACTCATATCCCTGGCAGCTTCGATTGGCGCAAAACCGAAAGCAAGGTGCGCAACATCAGTGGCGGCATCGAAGGCCTGCCCTTGGTTTTACGTCTGGCCCTGGTCGACGCCATGACCGGTGAGCCAGTGGTTGGCGCCCAGGTCCGGATCGAACAGGACATTGGCGCCGACAGCCTGTGCGGCGCCCAGTCGACCGACAGCCAAGGCATCGTGCGGTTTACCAGTATTTACCCGGATCAGCACTCTGGCGGGGCCTCGTGCATCGCCATGAGCGTGTGCATCGCCAGTGATGATCAACACCCGCAGTCACATCAGGAGGCCTGGGCAGGACGGCTGCATCTTCCGGATGTCTGTAGTTGTGAAACGGCGGGGGATGATGCTTCGCGACTGGTGTTGCGACCGATTGGCGAGGAAGGTCTTGAGGACGGCTACTTCGGCAGCCTGACGATCGGCGTCGACACCTTTGCGGTGTCGTCGCAGATCGGCCTTGCTGGCTACGAGAAATCCACAGGCGCGGTGTTTTAGCGCAGTTCGTTCAGCGCCCGCACCAGTAACTGCATGTCGGCAGCGGTGGTGGTCAGCCCCGGTGTAATGCGGATGCTCGGCCCGCTGGCCGCGCCGTTGCGCACCACGGTGAACAGGTTGTAGTCGTTGAGCAGACGCTCGGCCATCGCCTGTTGATTGTCGTGCCGGGTGAAGCGCAGCGATGTGATGCCGCAATACAGCCGTGGATCGTCTGGCGTCATCACCTCGATACCCGGCAAATGCCGCACCGCGCTGACCCACAGATTGCGCAGATAATTGACGCGAGCGCCCTTGGCCGGCGCACCGCCGAGGGAGCGGTGCTCCTCGAACACCAGCGGCAAGGTCATCAGTGCTGGAATGTTGGGCGTGCTGTACGACGTGCGCGCACGGATATCATTGGCCGGGTAATGCATTTCATCCATGTCCGGATCGATATCGCCCAGGCGTTGCGGCGCGATATACAGGAAGCCGAGGGTGAGTGGCGCGCCGATCCATTTGTGCAGGTTGAATCCGGCGAAAGAGATGCCCAGTGCTTCAAGATCGAACTCGATCTGACCGAGCGCATGGGCGCCGTCGAGAATGACATCGACGCCATGCTCTTTGGCGAGCGCGGCGATGGCTTGTACCGGCATGACCAGGCCGGTGCGGTGAGTGACGTGAGTCAGGGCCATCAGCTTGATCTTCGGCTGGCCGCTGAACGCTTCGCGGTAAGTCTCCAGCAGACTGTCGTAACTCGCTGGGTGCGCGTGGGCAATCTCGATCACCTCGGCACCACGATGTCTGGCCAGCCAGCGCATGGCGCCTTTGACCGTGTCGTATTCCAGATCACTGATCAGCACCTGATCGCCCGGTTGCAAGCGGTTGTAGTTGCGGATCAGCGATTGGAGGCCTTCGGTGGCGTTGCGGGTGAAGGCTACGCTCTGCGCGCGCACGCCGATCAGCTCGGCCAGTTGTGCGCGGATATCGAGGTTGTCGTGCTGCTCGAAACGCTGGCGCACGTACACCGAATTGCTGGTGTTGATCAGCTCGATATTGCGCTGGTATTCCTCGATCACCGTGCGCGACATGCGCCCGAAGTAACCGTTTTCCAGGTTCACGGGGCCGGGTTGAACGTCGTAACGGTCGGCGAACGTTTGCCAAAAGGCTTCGTCACGGGCGCGGCGGGTGTTATCGGGCATGGTCGGCTGACTCTAGAGAGGAGGGCGCTTCAATGGCGCGGGGCAGGTTTGCCGTGTTTGGCGCGCAGCGGTTCGAGCAAGTCCGAGAGGCCGTTATGGTCGATCTCCTGCATCAGCGCGAGCAGGCCGCCGAGTTCGCCGTGAGGGAAACCTTCACGGGCAAACCAGTTCAGGTACGGCCCCGGGAGGTCGGCAATGATCCGGCCCTTGTACTTGCCGAAGGGCATTTCGCGGGTGATCAGCAGTTCGAGTTTTTCGGGATTCATCAGGGATTTCGTCTGGCTTCAAATCAGCTTGGAAAATACAGGCATTCTGCATGCAGGCCAAATGACAGATCATGCAAATAACCGTGATACAGATAGTTCACTTATCTTTAAATAACTGATTTATAAGGTTTTTCTAAAAATAAAAAAGCTGGCACGCACACTGCAATATCCCTTGCATCTTCAACCAATCGCAAGGAATTGAAAAATGACCGACATGAATAAAGAAGCCATCTCTGTACTCAATGACCTGATTGAAACCAGCAAGGACGGTCAGGAAGGGTTCAAGACTTGCGCTGAAGACATCAAGCACCCAGAACTGAAAACCCTGTTTGTGACGCGCTCCGCCGATTGCGCCACCGCTGCAGCAGAACTGCAAGCCGAAGTTCGCAAGCTGGGCGGCGATCCGGAAACTTCCACCAGCGTCAGCGGTGACCTGCACCGTCGCTGGGTCGACGTCAAAGCCATGTTCACCGGCAAGGACGAAGAGGCTGTGCTGAACGAAGCCGAGCGCGGTGAAGACCATGCGCTGAAGGCTTACAAAGAAGCGCTCGAGAAGATCAACAAGCACAATCTGGTAGGTATTCGTGATCTGGTTGAACGCCAGTACCATGGCGTGCAACGCAATCACGACCAGGTGAAAGCCCTGCGTAACCAGGCTCGCGCTCGCTCTTAAGCGTTCGCCGGGTACAAAAAACGCCAGCGAGTCTGGCGTTTTTTTATGTCTGGGGGAAAGCCAAAGCAAGAGCCCCTCACCCTAGCCCTCTCCCAGAGGGAGAGGGGACTGACCGAGGTGTTTTTTCGAGCTACATCGACGTGAAATATTCAGTCGAACTCAAAATCTGAAAACAGCGGAGATCGGCTCCCTTTCCCCCTCGCCCCCCTGGGGGAGAGGGCTGGGGTGAGGGGGAAAAGCTCTCACTGACACACCACCAATCAATCAGCCAATGCTGATCGCCGGCAAAGTAGGCAACGTCACCGTCTGCTGCTTACGAGGCGCCAGAATCTCCGCCTCACCATCCACCACCAATTCATCACGCTGGTTGAACACACGAGTGGCAATGCGCACGCGAAACTTCGGCAGCTTCTCGAGAATTTCCAGACGCACTGTCAGCGTGTCACCGATCTTCACCGGCTTCTGAAAACTCATCTGCTGACCGATATAAATAGTGCCCGGCCCAGGCAGCTCGCAGGCAACGGCGGCACTGATCAGCGCACCGCTGAACATGCCGTGAGCGATACGCTCCTTGAACATGCTCGCGGCGGCAAACTCGGCGTCCAGGTGCACCGGGTTGTGGTCGCCCGACATCGCGGCAAACAGTTGAATGTCGCGCTCTTCGACGGTTTTGCTGTAGCTGGCAGTCTGGCCGACTTCGAGGGCTTCGTAAGGGATGTTGGTAACCTGGGTCATCGGTCTCGATTCCTGTGACGGATTCAGTGAATCCACAAAAAATTATTCGCTGCGCTGAGGGCGCGGATGGCTCAGGGCCTGATCGATCCAGGCCAGCACATCAGCGATCACTTCGTCGCGATTGGTTTCGTTGAACAATTCGTGCCGCGCCTGCGGGTAGATCTGCAGTTGCAGGTGCTGGCTGCCGGCCGAGCGCAACGCATTGGCCAGATCTGTCAGACGCTTGCCCTCACTCACCGGATCACATTCGCCGCCGATTACCAGCAGCGGAAGGCCCGGGTCGATCTGCGCGAGATTGGACGCTTTGCTGATCTGCTGCAAGCCGCCGAGCAGGTCGATCCACAGTTGATTGGTGCAGCGAAAGCCGCACAACGGGTCGTTGGCGTACAGGTCGACTTCGGCGGGATCACGACTCAGCCAGTCGAAGCGTGTGCGCACCGGTTTGAACTTGTTGTTGAACGAGCCGAACGACAGCCATTCGATCAGCGCACTGCGACCCTTGCCACCCTGGCGCATTTTCTCCACTCGGGCGATCTGCCGCGCGGCGCCGTACAGCGCGACGGGCTGAAAGTTTGAACCACTGAGGATCGCCCCGTGCAGGCTGGCGCTGTGGTGCAACAGATAACCCTGGGCGAGGTAGCTGCCCATGCTGTGGCCCAGCAGAATGATCGGCACGCCCGGATGTTGTTGGCCGACGTGCTGATTGAGGCTGGCCAGATCGCCGAGCACTTTGCACCAGCCGTCGTCATCGGCGAAGTGGCCGAGGGTACCGTGACTGGCGGTTTTGCCATGTCCGCGTAAATCCGGGGCGTACACGCCATATCCTTTGTCGCAAAACGTGTCGGCCAATCGTGCATAACGACCGCTGTGTTCCGCCATGCCATGGGCCAGCAGGATCACCGCTTTCAATGGCGCGGCGGGCAGCCATTGATTGACGAAGAGGCGGCTGCGGTCACTCGCGTCCAGCCATAGGGTGTCGTGGATCATGGCGATTCCTTTGCTCAGAGTCGGAACATTGTATAGCGCGTCTGATCAGCCCACGCCACGGCAGGAAGATTCACACGATCAATGACGGCTTTGTCCATATTTGCCTCAATGGCCATAACTGCTAGTGTCCGTGAAGCTCCGCTTTTTCAGAAATGACAGAAAGCGGCCCGGATCGGCTCAGGTAAAGAGGACAAGAACAATGCAACCTGATTTCTGGAACGATAAACGCCCGGCCGGCGTACCGCTGGACATCGACATGGGGGAATTCAAGTCGGTGATCGAGGTGTTCGAGCGTTCCTGCAAGAAGTTCGCTGATCGCCCGGCGTTCAGCAATATGGGCATCACCCTGACCTACGCTGAACTGGAGCGTCAGAGCGCCGCCTTCGCCGGTTACCTGCAGGCGCATACCGATCTGGTGCCGGGGGATCGCATTGCGGTGCAGATGCCCAACGTCCTGCATTATCCGATTGCCGTGTTCGGTGCGTTGCGCGCCGGGCTGATCGTGGTCAACACCAACCCGCTGTACACCGCGCGGGAGATGCGCCATCAGTTCAAGGATTCCGGCGCACGGGCGTTGGTGTACCTGAACATGTTCGGCCAGAAAGTCCAGGAAGTGCTGCCCGACACCGATATTCAATACCTGATCGAAGCGAAGATGGGCGACCTGATGCCCACCGCCAAGGGCTGGCTGGTCAACACTGTGGTCAGCAAAGTGAAGAAGATGGTCCCGGCGTATTCGCTGCCGCAGGCGATCTCCTTCAAAAGCGCACTGCACATGGGGCGCGGCCTGGGGATCAAGCCGCTGAAGGTCAGTCTCGACGACATCGCCGTGCTGCAATACACCGGCGGCACCACCGGGCTGGCCAAGGGCGCAATGCTGACCCACGGCAATCTGGTTGCGAACATGCAGCAAGTGCGCGCCTGTCTCGCCCAACTCGGCCCGGACGGCCAGCCACTGCTGCGCGAAGGCCAGGAAGTGATGATCGCGCCGCTGCCGCTGTACCACATCTATGCCTTCACCGCGAACTGCATGTGCATGATGGTTTCCGGCAACCACAACGTGCTGATCACCAACCCGCGCGACATCGCCGGGTTCATCAAGGAGCTGAAAAACTGGCGCTTCTCGGCGCTGCTGGGCTTGAACACCTTGTTCGTGGCATTGATGGATCACCCGGATTTCAAGACCCTCGATTTCTCCAGCTTGAAGCTGACCAACTCCGGCGGCACCGCGCTGGTCAAGGCCACCGCCGAGCGTTGGGAGCAAGTGACCGGTTGCCGCATCACCGAAGGCTACGGCCTGACCGAAACCTCACCGGTGGCCTGCACCAACCCGTACGGCGATCAATCGCGGCTGGGCACGGTCGGTTTGCCAGTGCCGGGCACGCTGCTGAAAGTCATCAACGATGACGGTGTCGAGCAGCCGATGGGCGAACGCGGCGAGCTGTGCATCAAAGGCCCGCAGATCATGAAGGGCTACTGGCATAAACCGGAAGCCACCGCCGAAGTGCTGGATGCCGAGGGCTGGTTCAAGTCCGGTGATATCGCGGTGATCGACCCGGACGGTTTTGTGCGCATCGTCGATCGCAAGAAGGACATGATCATCGTCTCCGGTTTCAACGTGTATCCGAACGAGATCGAAGACGTAGTGATGGCGCACCCGAAGGTGGCCAACTGCGCGGTCATCGGCGTGCCGGACGAGCGTTCCGGGGAGGCGGTGAAGCTGTTCGTGGTGGCGCGGGAAACCGGGGTCAGCCTCGAAGAGCTCAAGGCTTACTGCAAAGAGAATTTCACTGCGTACAAAGTGCCGAAACACATCGTATTGCGTGAGTCATTGCCGATGACGCCTGTCGGGAAAATTCTGCGGCGCGAGTTGCGCGATATCGCGTAAAAGTCAAAAACACAAAGATCGCAGCCTTCGGCAGCGCCTACCTTGGAATGGATTTCCTACAGGAGCTGCCGGAGGCTGCGATCTTTTGCTTTAAGCCCCCGAAAACCGGGGCTTTCAAGGTGGTCTAGGATTTTTGCTCTAAAATGACTGCTAGATAGTCTTTAGTCATGAATATGACTGTAGGGGCCGCTTTTGGCTCTAGTCGACCCTTGGCAAAGCTGCTACTCTCGGCGCGCTTTGTGACTTCTCGGCCTGTATAAAAGCCAGATTCACCAATACCAAACACACACCAATAATAATCGCATCAAATGCGGTGAAGAATTCGCGTTGCTGAGGAGTGGGCTTCCATGATCGAAGACTTTTGGAAGGATAAATACCCGGCTGGAATTGCTGCCGACATCAATCCGGACGAGTATCCGAACATTCAGGCAGTGTTGAAGCAATCCTGCCAACGCTTCGCCAACAAACCGGCTTTCAGCAACCTGGGCAAGACAATCACCTACGGTGAATTGTATGAATTGTCCGGTGCGTTTGCCGCGTATCTGCAACAGCATACCGATTTGCAGCCGGGCGATCGAATCGCCGTGCAACTGCCCAACGTTCTGCAGTACCCGGTGGCCGTATTCGGTGCGATTCGCGCCGGGCTGATCGTGGTCAACACCAACCCGCTGTACACCGCGCGGGAAATGGAACACCAATTCAACGACTCCGGCGCCAAAGCCCTTGTTTGCCTGGCGAACATGGCGCATCTGGCCGAAGCCGTGGTGCCGAAAACCGGCGTCAAACACGTCATCGTCACTGAAGTTGCCGACCTGCTGCCGCCGATCAAGCGTCTGCTGATCAACAGCGTCATCAAGTACGTGAAGAAGATGGTACCGGCGTATCACCTGCCAAAAGCCGTCAAGTTCAACGACGTGCTGAGCAAAGGCCAGGGCCAACCGGTGGCTGAAGCCAATCCGGACAGCGGCGACGTTGCTGTGCTGCAATACACCGGCGGCACCACCGGCGTGGCCAAAGGCGCGATGCTGACCCATCGCAACCTCGTCGCCAACATGCTGCAGTGCAAAGCGCTGATGGGTTCCAACCTCAATGAAGGTTGCGAGATCCTGATCACGCCGCTGCCGCTGTACCACATCTATGCGTTCACCTTTCATTGCATGGCGATGATGCTGATCGGCAACCACAACATCCTGATCAGCAACCCGCGCGATCTGCCGGCGATGGTCAAGGAACTGTCGAAGTGGAAGTTCAGCGGTTTCGTCGGCTTGAACACGCTGTTCGTGGCGCTGTGCAACAACGAAGGTTTCCGCAAGCTGGATTTCTCCGCGCTGAAAGTCACCTTGTCCGGCGGCATGGCCTTGCAACTGGCCGCTGCCGAGCGCTGGAAAGCGGTCACCGGTTGCGCCATCTGCGAAGGTTACGGCATGACCGAAACCAGCCCGGTGGCCACGGTCAATCCGATCCAGAACATCCAGATCGGCACCATCGGTATTCCGGTGCCATCTACTTTGTGCAAAGTCATCGACGATAACGGTGTCGAGCAACCGCTGGGTGAAATCGGCGAACTGTGCGTCAAGGGCCCGCAAGTGATGAAGGGCTACTGGCAGCGTCAGGAAGCCACCGATGAAATGCTCGACAGCGAAGGCTGGCTGAAGACCGGTGACATCGCGCTGATCCAGCCGGACGGCTACATGCGCATTGTCGATCGCAAGAAAGACATGATTCTGGTCTCCGGTTTCAACGTTTATCCGAACGAACTGGAAGACGTGCTGGCGACCCTGCCGGGCGTGTTGCAGTGCGCGGCCATTGGCGTGCCGGACGAGAAGTCGGGCGAGGCGATCAAGATCTTTATCGTCGCCAAACCGGGCGTCACGCTGACCAAGGAAACGGTGATGGAGCATATGCGGGCCAACGTCACCGGCTACAAGGTGCCGCGTTCGGTGGAATTCCGCGACGCACTGCCGACCACCAACGTCGGCAAGATCCTGCGCCGTGAGTTGCGGGATGAAGAGCTGAAGAAGATCAAGGCCAAGTCCGCCGCTTAAAACACGAAGCCCCGCAGATGCGGGGCTTTTTGTTGGTGCAGGCTGTAGATTTGCAGTGTCTGGTAAATCTACCCCCTCACCCCAACCCTCTCCCCCAGGGGGGGCGAGGGGGAAGGGAGCCGATCGGGGGCCTTTCAGAACCTGAGTTCGACTCGATATTTCAGCTCGGAGTACCTCGTCCAAGCAACTCGGTCAGTCCCCCAGGGAAAGGGAGCCGATCGCATGCTGTTCAGAACCTGAGTTCGACTCGATATTCCAGGTCGGCGTACCTTGCCCAGACACCTCGGTCAGTCCCCTCTCCCTCTGGGAGAGGGTTAGGGTGAGTGCTATTGACGGAACGGCGCAAAATTCACATTGGTCCCCGTCGGACGCATGTCCTGCAGATACGAATCCTTGTCCGCACTCAATTCCAGGCTCAACGCCGCTTTACGCTTGCCTTCGTTGCGAATCACCAGCCCTTCAAGCTTTTCACGCAGGAACACCGTCGGCACTTTCAGATGCAGCAATTCGTCAGTGGCTGGCGTGTGCATCAGCAGGTGAATCCACTCGTACTGACCAATCGCCAGACGCGACACCGGCAGGTCGAACCACCAGATGTTGCGGTTACGGTTCAGTTCGGCGAAGTGGCAGTTGTTGGTGCCGAGCACGGCACCGCCCAGTTCCTTGTTGCGTCGGGCGATGGCCTGCGTTTTATCGAGTTTCATAACATTCCTGCGGGATCAGTTCCTGGCGCTTGGCGCCCATATGTTGCGCATTCTCGGGGCTTCGCACGCAAACATAAAGCCCAACCTGCACGCCACGACGAAATGAACCCCTGAAAAATAAATGAAACTTGGCGCAAACCCGGCCAGTCAATCATTACGTACTGACTTTTCCCCCTAATTGCACCAAGGAGAAACACCATGAGTAGCACAGGCGATAAAGTAAAAGGCATGGCCAACGAAGCGGTCGGCAACGTCAAGCAAGGCGTCGGCAAAGCCACCGACAACACCAAGCTGCAAGCCGAAGGCAAGATTCAAGAGAAAAAAGGCGAAGCCCAGCAAGCTGTCGGCAAAGCCAAGGACGCCGTCAAAAAAGGTGTCGACAAGGCGTAATCCAGCCTTGAACGAAATACATGAACGGCCATCCAAGGATGGCCGTTTTTGTGTCAAAAGCCTGCAGCGACCCGACGAGGTTCGCCAAACAGGCTACCGTGATGTAAAAAACGGCCCCTGAGTCGCCACGACTTCAACCTGTATTGCGGCGAAAGGAGACGCGAATGATATTTCCAGACATGAAAGGTCTGCCCTTGCATCGGGTGATGATGCGCACGGTCACTGAATTCGTCGATGACGAGATGTCGACCTACGCCTCGGCACTGGCCTACCAGATGCTGTTCTCGCTGTTCCCGTTCATTCTGTTTCTGATCGCCCTGATCGGTTTCCTGCACCTGCCGGACTTCTTCTCCTGGCTGCGCCTGCAATCGGAACTGGTTCTGCCGCCGCAGGCACTGGAGCAGGTCAATCCGGTGATCGACCAGTTGCAGCAGTCCAAGGGGGGCCTGCTTTCCGTCGGTATCGTCATCGCCCTGTACACCGCCTCCGCTGGCGTGCGCTTGATGATGAGCGCGATGAACGCCGCATACGACGTGGTTGAAGGGCGACCGGTCTGGAAGCGTTTCCCGCTGTCGATTGTCTACACCGTCGGCATTGCCGGCATGCTGCTGGTGGCCGCCGCGCTGATGGTGCTCGGGCCGCAGGTGATGGGCTGGATCGCCGCGCAGGTGGGACTGGAAGACTTCATCGTCACCGTGTGGACGATTGCGCGCTGGCCGGTGATCGTAATTCTGATGATGGTCGCCGTGGCACTGATCTACTACGTCATGCCCGACGTCAAACAGGAATTCCGTTTCATCACGCCCGGCTCGGTACTAGCCGTGGTGGTGTGGATCATCGCCTCGTTGGGCTTCGCTTTCTACGTGAAAACCTTCGCCAACTACAACGCGATGTATGGCAGCATCGGGGCGATCATCGTGCTGTTGCTGTATTTCTACATTTCCGCCGCGGTGTTGTTGCTTGGCGCCGAGATGAACGCGGTGATCGAGCACATGTCCAGCGAAGGCAAGGACGCGGGTGAGAAAGTCCCCGGCGAACTCGATGAACATCCCAAACAACACGTCTCGGGCCTGGGCCGCGATCATTCGCTCAAGCCGGACACTGACGAAGTCTGATCATGATCCGTGAAATTCTGAAAATGGGCGACGAGCGCCTGCTGCGTATCGCCCCGCCAGTACCGGCCGAGATGTTCGACAGCCCTGAGCTGTGGCAACTCATAGACGACATGTTCCAGACCATGGAAAGCGTCGGCGGCGTTGGCCTGGCCGCGCCGCAGATCGGTGTCGATCTGCAACTGGTGATCTTTGGTTTTGAACACAGCGAACGTTACCCGGACGCTGAAGCGGTGCCGCAGACGATCCTGATCAATCCGCTGATCACGCCGCTGAGTCCGTTGATGGAGGAGGGCTTTGAAGGGTGTCTGTCGGTGCCGGGTTTACGCGGTGCGGTGGATCGTTATCAGCAGATACGCTACGAAGGGTTTGATCCGAAGGGCGAGCCGATTGTGCGCACTGCTTCGGGCTTCCACGCACGCGTTGTGCAACACGAATGCGATCACCTGATCGGCCGCTTGTACCCGTCGCGGATCACCGATTTCAGCAAGTTCGGTTTCACTGAAGTGATGTTCCCGGACCTTGATCCCACGGCCGACGATTGATCCAAGACCCAGTACATACCCCTGTGGGAGCGAGCCTGCTCGCGAATGCGCAATATCAGTGACAGATTCTGTTACTGACCTACCGCTTTCGCGAGCAGGCTCGCTCCCACATTGGTTTTTGCATGTCCCTCAGGATTGAGCAGGAATCAACTCCATCGCAATCATCGGCTTGCTCCGCGCATACCGGCTCAAGCGCTCCGCCATCGCCTGAGGCAGCGCCGGGTCGAAGGTGAACCCGCGCCGCTCATAAAACTCGCGCAAATCAGGATGACAGAACAGCCACACCGGCTCGCTCACATCCTGCACCGCCGCCGCGATCAACTGCGCGGCAATCCCTTGTTCACGGTAGCCCGGATCAACAAATAACCCGGTCAACCAATGCCCACCCGCCACCGGCCGCAAGCACAACGCACCAACCATCTCGCCACGCCGCGCTACCCATAATTGCGCATCACGAACGGCTTTCATCGAGGACTGGTGGCTGCGGTAGAACTTGTTCATCAACGGCCATAACGACTCGTCGAGCAAGGTGTATTGGGTGTCGGGCATGGGTTCGGACTGTCGGTGGGCAAAGCGGCGATTATAAAAGAACGCACGCCTCTGGATAGGTGTATACCTGACCTCACATCCCCTGTGAGTGGAGTACGCATCATGTCCAAAGGTATGGATTCAAAGAAAGCCGCGAAGAAGAAGCCGGCCAAGACCGCGATTGAAAAACGCGCGGAGAAAAAAGCCAAGAAAGTCGACATCTTCGGTCATTGATCACGCCTCTCCGGAGCCCGGTTCTCGGGCTCCTGCCTTGACCTGAAAATAATCTGCAAGATTGCGCTGCGTCGTTGCACAGAAGGGCAAGAATCCCGTTCCGAGCAACGCCATGCCTCATTACTTCGACGCGGCCCATCGTCAACAGATCGAAACCCTGCGCCAACGCTTCACCGCCCGTACCGAGTGGCCGACCTGGCTGTTGCTGATCGGCGTCTATGGCGGCTGGTTTGCCATTGTGCTCAATAGTCAGTGGCTCGGTCGTGGCTTGAGCACGTTGTTGCTGATTCCGCTGCTGGTGTTGTGGTTGTCGGTGCAACACGAATTGCTGCACGGGCATCCGACGCGTTGGGTGCGTTTCAACAAGATGCTCGGCTATGCGCCTTTTGCCGTGTGGTATCCGTACACACTGTATCGCGACAGCCACTTGTTGCATCACCGCGATGAGCATCTGACCGTGCCCGGCGTCGATCCGGAAAGCCGTTACCTGACCCGCGCTGGCTGGCAGGGTAGTTCGCTGTTTGAACGCAGCCTGCACTGGCTGAACAAAACCGTGCTCGGACGTTTCGTCATCGGCGCGCCGCTGACGCTGATATCGCTGGCCAAAGAAGAGTGGCAGCGGCTGAAAAACGGCGAGCGGCAGGCATGGCTGATGTGGCTGACGCACGGAGTGTTCACCCTACTGATGCTGTGGTTCATCGCCCGTTTCAGTGTGCTGCCGGTCTGGCATTACCTGCTGCTGATCAGCGTGCCGGCGCTGTCGATCGCGATGATCCGCTCCTACTATGAACATCGCCCACACGCGCAACCTGAGCAGCGCACTGTGTTGAACGAAGCGGGTTGGCCGTGGCGCTGGTTGTTCCTGAATCTGAATTTTCATCTGGTGCATCACGACTTGCCGAAGCTGGCGTGGTACGACTTGCCGACGGTTTACCGGATGCATCGCGAGCAATGGATCGCGCGCAGTGGCGGGTTTCTGGTGCAAGGGTATGGCGAGTTCTGGCGGCGCAATGTCTTGAAGCCGATAGACAGTCCCGAGCATCCTTACCACTAACCCAAGAACACCACAAAACCCTGTGGGAGCGAGCCTGCTCGCGAAGGCGTCGTGTCAGTTGATAGGTCTGCTGTCTGACCCAGCGCTTTCGCGAGCAGGCTCGCTCCCACATTGGATATTTGTAACTCGGGAAAATGTGTATGACCCAACACCACACCGAACTCCTGATGTACGTCGCCCCCGAGCCAATCCGCGCGGCCAGTGAACGCTGGATTGCGCGCATCCTCGAGCAACTTGGCCGCACTCGCCTGAGCGCTGAGGGCCTGTCATTGCACGAACTCTGGTTATCTCCGGATCTACTGCTCACCCAAACTTGCGGCTACCCGCTGATGACTGCTTTGCGCGGACAAGTGCGCATCGTCGGCCGACCCCGCTACGAACTCCCCGACGCCAGCGCCGGCAATCATTGCAGTCTGATTCTCGGCCGTGCTGATGACCCACGCAAAACCCTGGCGGACTTTCAAAACAGTCGCGGGGTAATCAACAGTGAGGACTCCAACAGTGGCATGAACCTGTTCCGTCAGCGCCTCGCGCCGCTGCATCAGTCCGGACAATTCTTCGCCTCGGTCGGCACCAGCGGCGGACATCGCGAGAGCCTGCGCTGGTTGCGTGAAAACCGCGCCGATCTGGCCGCCATCGACAGCGTTACCTACGCCTATCTGGCGCAACATGCACCGGAAGAAGTCCTTGCCTTGCGGGTGATTGCGCGCAGTGCCCTGAGCCCGACCCTGCCGTTCATTACTGTCGCCAGCGCCACGGATGAGCAGGTTGAGACGTTGCGGCAGGTGATGAATCTGACGTTGCGCGACCTCCCCGAGGTCGCGCAGACCTTGGGGTTGCCTGAGGTGCTTGCTGCCAGCGAAAGCGATTATCAGATCCTGCTCGACTATCAGCGTGAGGCTGAAGAATGGGGTTATAGCCACTTACGCTAAAAGATCGCAGCCTTCGGCAGCTCCTACATCGAATGCGTACACCTGTAGGAGCTGCCGAAGGCTGCGATCTTTAGCTTTTATATTCTCGAATAGAATATAAAAATGAAATTTAAATATTATTAAAGAATAAGGTGCCTTGCTACGATCGCGCCACCGGAACACCGGACATTCAGCGACCCCTAACCCAGGAGCCCCTATGTCCGGCGCCGAGCTTTCCCATCGTCATACCGTGGACAGTCTGTTTCGCGCCCACTATCGCTGGCTCTGTGCTTATCTGCGCGGTCATCTGGACGCGGCCAGCAGCGAAGACATCGCCGCCGAGACCTTTGCGCAATTGCTCGAAGCGCCGGCGCTGAGGGCTATCCGCGAACCTCGCGCCTTGCTGACGACTATCGCTCAACGCCTGCTTTATCAGCGCTGGCGGCGTGGAGATCTGGAGCGCGGATATCGCCAGCAAATCGATGTCGATTACGCCGCCTCGCCTGAAGACCTCGTCACGCTATCGCAAACCCTCAATCGCCTCGATCACAGCTTGCAGCGCCTGCCTGACAAGGTCCGCACGACGTTTCTGCTCGCCCGCATCGACGGCCTGACCTACCCGCAAATCGCTGTGGAACTGGGCATCTCCCAGCGCTCGGTCAGTGTTTACATGAGCCGTTCCCAAGCGCTGTGCGATCGCCACAGCGCCAACCAATTCCTGCAAGACAAGAGGTCCGCATGAGATCAATCAAAACCCTGCTCGGCACTTCGCTGCTGGCGTTGAGCCTGAGTGTCGGCGCTGTGGCGGCATCGGAGAAAACCACGTCGATCCACTTCGGCGACATTACTTGGGAAAGCGGCAGTTTCATCACCGAAGTGCTGCGCCTGATCGTTGAAAAAGGCTACGGCTACCCGACCGACACCTTGCCCGGCAGCACGGTCAGCCTGGAGGCCGCACTGGCGAAAAACGATATTCAGGTGATCGGCGAAGAATGGGCCGGGCGCAGTCCGGCGTGGGTCAAAGCGGCCGCCGAGGGCAAGGTTTTCGGCCTGGGCGATACGGTCAAAGGCGCCACCGAAGGTTGGTGGGTGCCGGAGTATGTGATCAAGGGCGACCCCGAGCGCGGGATCAAAGCGTTGGCGCCGGAGTTGAAATCGGTGGCCGATCTGCCGCGCTACAAAGATGTGTTCCGCGACCCGGAAGATCCGTCGCGCGGGCGTTTCCTCAACAGCCCGACCGGCTGGACCTCGGAGATCGTCAATAGCCAGAAGCTCAAGGCCTATGCGCTGAACGACAGCTTCGTCAATTTCCGCACCGGTTCCGGCGCGGCACTGGATGCCGAAGTGGCGTCGTCGATCAAACGCGGTAAGCCAGTGCTGTTCTACTACTGGTCACCGACGCCGCTGCTCGGCCGATTCAAACTGGTCAAACTGGAAGAGCCGCCGTTCGATGCCGAGGCCTGGAAGACCCTGGCCGATGCCAATAACCCGAATCCCAAAGGCACCCGTTCGATGCCGGCGAGCCTGGCGATTGGCGTGTCGGCGCCGTTCAAGGCGCAGTATCCGGAGTTGGTGACATTCTTTGAAAAGGTCGATTTGCCGATTGATCTGTTGAATCAGACCTTGGCGGGGATGAGTGAAAAGCGCTTGCAGCCGAGAGTGGTGGCGCAGGCGTTTTTGCGTGATCAGCCGCAGGTCTGGAAGCCTTGGGTGCCTGTGGATGTGGCGACCAAGGTGAGTGGAAGTTTGTAAGTCGTTTCTGTTGTTTTTGTAGTGCTTCTTATGGCGCCTTCGCGAGCAGGCTCGCTCCCACATTGGAATGCGTTTCTCCTGTGGGAGCGAGCTTGCTCGCGAAAGCGTCTGCCCCGGCAACAATTCTCCCCGCGCTGAACCGTTTCTTGTGCAAAAAGTGCCAGATACTGGCCGACTAGTGGCCTTGCGCTGGTCTTTGCACTGGCTATGCTTCCCGTAACTAACTATGTCGACCGTCATGTCAAAACATGGCTGATGCACAGGGTTGGTCCGTGAATTCATGCTGCCAGAGTGCGCAACCCGAGGCACCGACACTGAACCAACAAGGAGCGTCGCTTACATGGAAGTTCTTCAACGCGTTAGGGCTGGCCCGCGTGCGGGCTATCAAGAGAAGGATGTCTTGATTAGAGCGTCGCTGCATGGACGCTCCGATTGATCATCATTTATCACCTGACAACTTCCTCCCGTGGAGGAATGCGTGTGCCTGTTCTGTGGAACGTAGTGGTGGATCGTGAAAGAACTGAACTTTCATCAAATCAAAAGTCCGCGCGGAAGGTGATACAACCATGTTCAACCTACATCACAAGGCTGACCTGCAGGAAATCGAGCGCTTCAGCTGCGCCCTGACCGAGGCCAACGCCAAACTGGCCGCGATCAGCCGTTCGATGGCCATGATCGAGTTCAGTCCTGAGGGCATCGTTCTGGATGCCAATGAAAACTTCTGCAAGACCATGGGCTACAGCGCCGATGAAGTACGCGGCAAACATCACCGGGTGTTTTGTGAAGAGGTGTTCTACCGCAGTGAGGAATACGCAAAGCTGTGGCGTGACCTGGCCCGTGGTGAACCGATCAGCGGGACTTTTCTGCGTTTGAACAAGGCCGGCAGGGAAGTCTGGCTCGAAGCCAGTTACATGCCGGTGTATGGCCCGGACAAGCAAGTCCAAAGTGTGATCAAAGTAGCTGCCGACATCACTGCACGGGTGAATAAAGAGCACGAAGAAGAAAGCATGCTGGCGGCGATCAGTCGCTCCATGGCGGTGATCGAGTTCACCCCGGAAGGCAATGTCATCACCGCCAACGACAACTTTCTGAAAACCATGCAGTACTCGCTCAACGAAATCGTTGGCCATCATCACAGCCTGTTCTGCCATCGCGCTGAAGCCGAGTCCTCGCAGTACAAGGCGTTCTGGGCCTCGCTCAACCGCGGCGAATATCACTCACATCGTTTCGAACGCAAGAACAAGTCGGGGCAGATGGTTTACCTCGAAGCGTCGTACAACCCGTTATTCGATGCCAAGGGCCGCTTGTACAAAGTGGTCAAGTTCGCCAGTGACATCACCCATCAAATGACCACGTTGCAAAACGCTGCCGAATCGGCCCACAGCACCTCGGTCCAAAACGACGCCTGCGCGCAAAAAGGCTCACAGGTTGTGCAGCAAA
Organism: Pseudomonas viridiflava; assembly: GCF_900580865.1. Classification (GTDB taxonomy): domain Bacteria; phylum Pseudomonadota; class Gammaproteobacteria; order Pseudomonadales; family Pseudomonadaceae; genus Aquipseudomonas. The sequence goes on along the minus strand of NZ_UTBZ01000099.1, from coordinate 87,996 downwards.
CCGTGCAGATCATTCAGGACATTTCCCGCGATCTCAACGAAGCAGCGGCGAGTATCGATGCGGTGAGCAAGCAATCAGACATCATCGGCACCATCGTTCAGACCATTCGCGGCATTGCCGATCAGACCAACCTGCTGGCGCTCAACGCTGCGATTGAAGCGGCGCGGGCCGGGGAGCACGGAAGGGGTTTTGCGGTGGTAGCGGACGAGGTGCGCAGCCTCGCGGCGCGCACCAGTCAAGCGACGCTGGAAATTGTCGATGTGGTACGCAAGAACCACGACTTGTCGCTGAGTGCGGTGTCGAGCATGCAGTCGAGCCTGAGCCGCACCGGGCTCGGGGTTGAGCTGGCGAATGAAGCGGGGGAGGTGATTCTGGAAATTCAGCAGGGCTCAAGGCATGTGGTGGATGCGATCAGCCAGTTCAATGAAACCCTGCAACTGAACTGATTTCTTCAGCTCGATACAATCAATGTGGGAGCGAGCCTGCTCGCGAAGGCAGCGGAACATTCAACATCAGTGTTGACTGGTTCACCGCCTTCGCGAGCAGGCTCGCTCCCACATTTGATTTCAGGCGACCTGGAAATCACAGCGCAGCGAGAAACTTGTCCGCCTGCTTGTCGCTGTCCTTCACGTCGTTGTCTTTCTCCGCCTGCGCCAACTTCATCTTGTCCTGCAAGCGCTCGGCGATCTCTTTGCCGATGGCCTGTTGTTTCTCCGGCGGCATGGCGTTGATGTCATCTTCGGTCAGCCCCATTTCCTGCAGGATGCTGTCGCGCAGACGCTGTTCCGGCGTCTTGCTCATGTAGTCCTTGAATTCGTCGGTGGCGGATTTTACCGAGGCCGTGGTGGCATCGGTGGCTTGCAGGTTGACGCGAGTCTTGGCGAACGCTTCGTCTACGTTGTCGCTGATGCGCGTGGCTTCGCTGACTTGCTGGGTGGCGATCTGCGTGGCCGAGTCCTGCACCTTGGCGGTGGCTTCGGCGGTTTGTGCCTGGGTCTGGTTTTGCAGGGTTTGCAGCATGGCGCCGTGCAGGCCACCTTGCAGACCGGCCGCAGCGGTGGACGTCGCATCGTCATTCAGCGCTTTTGGCAGATGAATGATTTGCTGTTGTTTGGCACTGATCAACATGATGTGTGGACCTGTAGGTAATTGCTGACTCGCGTAGCGGAGCAATTACCGTGCCTTCTGAATAAATCCTGTTATTTCAACAATTTGCTTGTCAGTCAGGTGTTCGTGGCGGTCATCCCTTGCCGATAAGCGGCAGAGGATGACCGTTGCCAGCCTCAGCGATGGGCAATGTTCTCCAGCGCCAGATTGCGTGTGCGCGGGCCGAACCAGCCGATGGTCAGCATCACGATCAGCATGCTGCTGACGATGAACGCCAGTACACCCGGTGTGCCGAAGTTGTCGAGAAACAGACCGATCAACAAACTGCTGAACACCGTCGACAAACGACTGAACGAATAGCAGAAGCCCACAGCGCGGGCGCGGATGTTGGTCGGGAACAGTTCGCTCTGGTACGAGTGATAGCTGAAGCTCAGCCAGGCGTTGCAGAAGGTGATCATCACCCCGCAGAAGATCAGCCCGAACGCGCTGGTCTGCAAGGCGAACAAGGTGCCGAAGGTCATCGCGCCGAGGGCCGAGCCGACGATCTGCCACTTGTTCTCGAAGCGGTTGGCGAACTTGACGAACAGCAGCGGCCCGAGCGGGTAGGCGAGGGTGATGATGAAGGCGTACATCAAACTGTGGGTGACGCTGACGCCCTGACCGGACAGCAGCGCCGGCAACCAGTTGCCGAAACCGAAGAAACCGATGGCCTGAAAAATGTGGAAAACGATCAGCATCAACGCGCGACGGCGATACGGTGGCTGCCAGATATCGGCGAAGCGACCCTTGCCTTCGACATCGACCGGAATGGCTTCGGGGGCGTCCAGCGGTTTACCGTGATCCTTCTCGCAACGGGCCTCGATAGTGTCGAGAATCCGGTTGGCTTCATCAAAGCGGCCATGCTGCGCGAGCCAGCGTGACGATTCCGGCAGACGCTTGCGCAGCCACCAGATAAACAGCGCAAACACCGCGCTGGCCAACACCACCCAACGCCAGCCGGATACCCCGAACGGCGCTTGCGGCACTAGCCACCACGACATCAGTGCTACCGCCGGCACCGAGAGGAACTGTATGAAAAACGCGAAGGCAAAGGCCGAGCTGCGCATGCGTTTGGGCACCAGTTCCGAGAGGTAGGCGTCGATGGTCACCAGTTCGATACCCAGACCGATGCCGACCAGAAAGCGCATGCAGATGATGCCCAGCGCCGAACTCTGAATGCCCATCAACACCGTCGCCACCGTGTACCAGACCAGCGCAAAGGTGAAGATCGCGCGGCGCCCGAAACGATCTGCCAACGGGCTGAGCAGGCTGGCGCCAAGGAACAGGCCGAGGAACGTCGCCGAGGCAAACGCCGCCTGATCGGAGAAGCCGAACACGCCCTGATTGCCAGTGGCAAAGATGCCATCGCGGATCAGCCCGGGGCTGATGTAGGCGGTCTGGAACAGATCATAGAGTTCGAAAAAACCACCGATCGACAGCAGCGCCACCAGCCGCCAGATCGTCGCGACCGCCGGGAGGCGGTCGATGCGGGCGGACACCTGGGCGGCGCGTATCGGGTCGATGCCGTCGCTGTGCGCGGCGGCGGAGGCGTGAGCAGTCATGGGGCTGATCCATTTTTTATTGATGGAAAAGCTTAGCCTGCTATCGGAGTTGACGGATTGTGAATATCGGCGGTTTACACACATAAACCGCTGAATTCTTGCAATATCTGCTTACCAATTAACGATTTATGCCGCAGCCGCCGAATTCGGTAGCGCCGAGGCCGGCAGTCCGAAGATCCGGTCGAACAGCCAGTTGAAGGCAAACGTGTAGCACGGAATGAAAATGATCAGCGCCAGATCCAGCAGAAACGCCTGCACCAGGCTGATGTTCATCCACCACGCGATCAACGGAATCAGGAATACGATCAGCGTCAGTTGAAAGCCGACGGCGTGAGCAATGCGGCGTTTCACCGTGCGGGTACGCGATTGCTGGCGGCTTTCCCAGTGCTCGAACAGCGAGGTGTAAATGAAGTTCCAGGTCACGGCGATGGTGGTGATGATCACAGCGAGCGGCCCGGTGCTGCCCGGTGAGGTGCCGGACAACAACGCCAGGCCAAGGGCTGAGAAGGTCATGCCGATCACTTCGTAGAGCGACACATAGACCAGTTTGCGTTTGACGCCTTGCATGGAGATTTGCCTCTTTCTTGCCGTTTGTTGGCCAGTGGGACTGGCGAAGACGGCGAAAGATAGCTTCAATAGGGCTGACAGAAAAAGTCAGCTACTTTCAGTTCTATTGATAGGTGTGCGAAGTGAATTTCAACAGCGACAGCATCGAGCTGTTTCTTGCGGTGATTGAACGTGGCTCGTTTTCAGCAGCGGCTCGCGCATTAGGTCGGGTGCCTTCCGCCGTTAGCATGAGCATTGGCAACCTTGAAGCCGAACTGGGTTATCTGCTCTTCGACCGCAGCCATCGCGAACCGCAACCCACGGCGATGGCGCTGTCGCTGGTGCCCCACGCGCGGCTGATTGCCGAGCAGCTCAAGCAGTTGCAAGTGCATGCGGTGGAACTGTCGTTGGGGCTGGAGAGCAAGTTGTCGATCGGCGTAGTCGCGGACATCGACCGGCGGCGTTTGCTGGCGGCGATCAAGGTGATCGCCGAGCGTCATCCGCTGCTCGATATCGAAGTGCTCACCGCGCCGCAGGATGACGTGCTGGCGATGCTGCACAGTGGCCGGGTCAGCGTGTGCCTGGCCTTCGCCGGGCTGAGCATGAATGTGCTGGAGCGTTTTCAGTTTGTCGGCAGCGAACGGATGATCGCTACGCTGGCGGCGGACAGTCCGCTGTTGCGGGGGCAGGATCTGTTTCTCGAGGATCTGGTGCATGTGCGGCAGATCATCGTCGCCAGTCGCGATTTGCCGATCAGCGAAACGCGGCCGTTGGTGGCAGAGTCGTATTGGCGCACCGACAGCCTTGAGACGGCAATGGAAATGGTTGAGGCAGGATTGGGCTGGGGCAATTTTCCGCTGTCGGTGGTGCAGTCGCGGCTGGATAGCGGGCAACTGAAACGGCTGAATTTCCGCAACATCGAAAACGGACTGGTGATGCCCGTGCACGCGGTGTGGCTCAAAAGCCAGCCATTGCAGAAAGGCGCACTGGCCCTCGTCGACCTGCTCAGCCACTGAACATTGCGCAGATCCCCTGTAGGAGTGAGCCTGCTCGCGATAGCGGAGTGTCATTCAACACATGCATCGCCTGACACACCGCTATCGCGAGCAGGCTCACTCCTACAAGGGTTGTGTTTCAACTCAGCATTTGTGAGCACCACATAAAACTGTAGGAGCTGCCGAAGGCTGCGATCTTTTGATCTGGTTTTTAAGAGCAAAATCAAAAGATCGCAGCCTTCGGCAGCTCCTACGGGGGGCGACAGCGTCAGGTACTTTCGCGGATCTTCAGTTCAAAGCCCATGTCTTCAACCGGGCGTGCCACGCTGTTACCGGCCATTAACGTCAGCATCTGCTCCGCCGCGCGGCGGCCGATCGCTTCACGCGGGGTATTGATGCTGCTCAAGCGCGGCACCATGTGCTCGGACATCGGCAAGTCGTTGAAACCGAGAATCGCCACCTGCTCGGGAATCTTGATCCCGTTGCGCAATGCTTCAAGCAACGCTCCCTGCGCCAGGTCGTCGTTACCAAAGAAGATCGCATCAACATCCGGATGCGCCGCCAGCAACTGCAGAAACAACTCGCCGCCCAACCCCACCGATGAAGAACGAGGCGTCAGCACTTCCAGATCCGGGTCGTAACGGCCAGCTTTCTGCAGCGCTTTGCGAAAACCTTCACCACGCAACAAGGTGCGCTGATCGAGCTGCGCGCCTATATAAGCCAGACGCTTACGCCCGCGAGAAAGCAAATGCTCGGCCGCCGTTTCACCGGCACTGAGCTGCGAGAACCCTACGCAATTCACCCCGGCGGCGCTGTCCAGCTCCATCATGTACACGCACGGGATATTGCTCGCCTCGATCATCCGCCGCGAACTTTCCGTGCGATCAAACCCGGTCAGCAAAAATCCACGTGGCTGATAGGCCATGTAGTTGCGCAGCAGGTTTTCTTCTTCATCGCGCGAGTAGTGGAAGTTGCCGATCAGCACTTCAAAGCCCTTGGGTGTGAGCACCCGATGAATGGCTTCCAGCGTATCGATGAACAGCAAGTTGGATAACGAAGGCACCAGAACCACCACCGAATGGCTCTGCGCCGAGGCCAATGCGCGGGCGGCCGGGTTCACTACGTAGTTGAGTTCGAGGGCGGCTTTCTGGACTTTTTCCACCAGTTCCGTGGCGACGGTGCTGACACCGCGCAAGGCGCGGGAGGCGGTAATCGGGCTGACGCCGGCCAGGCGGGCAACTTCATTCAGGGTGGGACGGCCGGTGGTGCGAGTGTTTTTATCGTTTTTAGGGGAGGTCATCGGGCGGCTTGCCAAACAAAAATCAAGGCACTAAGGTAGCGCTGTCCTGATGCAGCTGTAAATGCGTAAGCGAGGTCCTGCCTGATCTTCGCTTTTTGGTGTTGGGAACAAACCTGCTGCAACCCAAAAAAACGACAAGAAGGCGTCGGCAACTTCTGCCTGTGCACTAGAGTCATAGCTAGCAAAGGTAGCGCTGTCTGCGCGCTGAGGTGTTATATGAGTCATCCCATCACCGCCCTGGTCATCATGGGCGTTGCCGGTTGCGGCAAGACGTGCGTCAGCGAGGCCCTGTGCCAATTGAGCGGCGCCACTGCCATTGAAGGCGATACTTTCCATCCGGCCGCGAACATCGAAAAGATGAGCGCGGGGATCCCCCTGAACGACGACGACCGTGCCGGCTGGCTCGACAGCCTGTGCGATGAACTGCGTCGCGTCGATGCATCGGGCAAACGCCCGGTGCTGACCTGCTCGGCCCTTAAACACAGTTATCGCGAAGTGTTGCGCAGCGCCTTGCCGGGCCTGGGCTTCGTGTTTCTTGAATTGACCCCCGAAGTTGCCGCTGAGCGTGTGTCCCATCGTCCGGGCCACTTCATGCCGGCCACGTTGATCGAAAGCCAGTTTGCCACCCTCGAGTCGCCCAAGGGCGAACCGTTGACCTTGGCCCTGAATGCCTCGATCCATAGCGTTGAAGAACTGGCGTCCCAGGCTCATGTCTGGTGGCAGGCTAACGGTCTGAAGCAGGCGGTATGAGTGTGTTGAAAGAGATAGCGCTGTCCTCCCGACTTCTGTTTAACCCGCTTTAATAACAACAACAATCCAGGAGACACCCCCAATGTTTGGCATGTCCCATGAGACGTTCCTGCTGCTCGATGCAGTGGTCACGGTAATCGGCCTGATTATCCTGATCACCAAATTCAAGATTCACCCGTTCATTTCCCTGACCATCGCCGCCGCGTTCCTCGGCCTGACGTCGGGCATGCCGATCGGCACCATCATCAAGGCGTTCCAGGACGGCTTCGGTGGCGTGCTCGGTTTCGTCGGCATCATCCTCGCGCTGGGCACCATGCTCGGCAAAATGATGGCCGAGTCGGGCGGTGCGGATCAGATCGCCCAGACCCTGATCCGTGCGTTCGGTAAAGACAAAGTCCAGTGGGCGATGATGTTCGCCGCGTTCCTGGTGGGCATCCCGCTGTTCTTCGAAATCGGTTTTGTCCTGCTGATTCCGTTGGTGTTCATCGTTGCGCGTCGCACCGGCGTGTCGATCATCAAGATCGGTATCCCGCTGCTCGCCGGTCTGTCCGCCGTGCATGGTCTGGTGCCGCCGCACCCGGGCCCGTTGCTGGCCATCGGCGTGTTCGGCGCGGACATCGGCAAGACCATTCTTTACGGTCTGATCGTTGCTCTGCCGACGGCAATCATTGCCGGTCCGATCTTTGGTACGTTCATCGCCAAGCACATTCCGGGTCACCCGAATCAGGAACTGGTCGATCAACTGGCCCGTGAAAACGACGACTCGACCACGCTGCCGAGCTTCAGCATCACCCTGATCACCGTGCTGCTGCCGGTGTTTCTGATGCTGCTGAAAACCTTCGCTGACGTGGCGCTGCCGGACGGTCATTTCTTCCGCACCTGGATGGACATGATCGGTCACCCGATCTCGGCGCTGCTGCTGGCATTGCTGCTGTCGCTGTACACCTTCGGGCACAAGCAGGGCATCGGTTCGCAACAGATGCTCAAGTGGCTCGACGCGAGCCTGGCGCCAACCGCCGCGATCATCCTGATCATCGGTGCTGGTGGTGGCTTCAAGCAGATGTTGGTCACCAGCGGTGTGGGCGACGTGATTGGCCACATGGCGGTCAGCGCACAGATCTCGCCGATCCTGCTGGCGTGGCTGGTGGCGGCGGTGATTCGTATCGCGACCGGTTCGGCAACTGTGGCGACCATTACCGGCGCGGGCATTGTAGTGCCGGTGGTAGGGATGATCCCGGGCGTTAACCGTGAGTTGCTGGTACTCGCTACTGGCGCCGGTTCGTTGATTCTGTCGCACGTGAACGACGCCGGTTTCTGGCTGGTGAAGCAGTACTTCAACATGACCGTGGCCGAGACATTCAAGACCTGGACGGCGATGGAAACCATCCTCTCGGTGGTTGCGTTGGGCTTTATCCTGCTGTTGTCGCTGTTCGTTTAAGCGACTTCACGCAGACACAAAAAAACCGCAGTGATGCGGTTTTTTTGTGGGTGGATTTCGTGGTTCACCCAAAACCAATGTGGGAGCGAGCCTGCTCGCGAAGGCGGTGTGTCAGTTAACGATTATGCTGACGGGTGTACCGCTTTCGCGAGCAGGCTCGCTCCCACAGGGGAAGATGTCAGTTACCGGATTTCGGGGTCAGGCCATCCGCCCGGAACATCCCGCGAATCCCGCGCACCGCCTGACGAATCCGGTCCTGGTTTTCGATCAGCGCGAAACGCACATGGTCGTCGCCATACTCACCAAACCCAACCCCCGGCGAAACACAGACCTTGGCCTCGGCCAGCAGTTTCTTGGCAAATTCCAGCGAACCCAGGTGCGCGTACTGCTCGGGAATCTTCGCCCAGACATACATCGAAGCCTTCGGATTCTCGACCATCCAGCCCAGTTCATGCAGGCCTTTGACCAGCACGTTACGGCGCTGGCGATACTGCTCGGCGATGTCGCGCACGCATTGCTGATCGCCTTCCAGCGCAGCAATCGCCGCCACTTGCAGCGGGGTAAACGTGCCGTAGTCGTGGTAGCTCTTGATCCGCGCCAGCGCGTTGACCAGTTCCGGGTTGCCGACCATGAAACCGATGCGCCAGCCGGCCATGTTGTAGCTCTTGGACAGGGTGAAAAACTCCACCGCGATGTCCTTGGCGCCCGGCACCTGCATGATCGACGGCGCTTTCCAGCCGTCGTAGACGATGTCGGCGTAAGCCAGATCGTGAATCACCAGCACGTCGTACTGCTTGGCGAGGGCGATCACTCGTTCGAAGAAATCCAGTTCCACGCACTGCGCAGTCGGGTTCGACGGGAAGCCGAGGATCATCATTTTCGGCTTCGGAATCGAACCGCGAATGGCCCGTTCCAGTTCATCGAAGAAGTCCACGCCCGGTACCAGCGGCACCGAACGCACCTGGGCGCCGGCAATTACCGCACCGTAGATGTGAATCGGGTAGCTCGGGTTCGGCACCAGCACGGTGTCGCCCTGATCGAGGGTCGCCAGCATCAAATGCGCCAGGCCTTCCTTGGAACCGATGGTGACAATCGCTTCGCTTTCCGGGTCGATATCGACCTCGTAGCGTTGCTTGTACCAGTTGGAAATCGCCCGGCGCAGGCGCGGAATGCCCTTGGACGTGGAATAACCGTGGGTGTCTTCGCGTTGGGCAACTTGTACGAGTTTTTCGACAATGTGCGGCGGCGTGGCGCCGTCGGGGTTGCCCATGCTCAAGTCGATGATGTCTTCACCACGACGACGCGCGGCCATCTTCAGCTCGGCGGTGATGTTGAAAACGTAAGGGGGGAGTCGATCTATGCGCGCAAAGCGGCGCGGCGAACCTTGTTCAGCCATTGTTGCCTCGGATAACGTAAGCGCCCGGAACCGTCCGAGCGACGCCGGTCACTGCGGTGACCTGTGGCGGAAGATAAGGTCAGTGATGGCATACTGTCCAGCCCGTTTGTAAACAATTTTGTACCAAGGAAATCGGTAGATGGAATTCACCAGCGGCTTCTTGCTGAGCCTTTCGCTGTGCCTGGATATCGGCGTGGCCAACATCGCGATGATCACCCTGGCGATGCAGCGTGGTTACTTTCAGGGCTTTGCGCTGGGCCTTGGCACCTGCGTCGGCGACCTGATCTACGCGGTGCTGGCGCTGGCCGGCATGACGGTTTTGCTGCAGTACGAAAGCGTGCGTTGGGTGTTGTGGATCGGCGGCTCGGCGCTGCTGATCTACTTTGCGGCGAAGATGATTTACTCGGCGATTCACCACGAAGCGCAACTGGCCGCGACCGCTGAGGTAGGGCAGAACTCTCATCGCAAGGAGTTCTTCCGGGGGATTTTCCTCGCCATGTCATCGCCAAGCGCGATTCTCTGGTTCGCGGCGGTGGGCGGTACGTTGATCGCCCGTTCCGGTGGCGGCGGCCCTTTGAGTTCGGCGCTGTTCCTTGGCGGTTTCCTCTGCGCCGGGCTGCTTTGGTCGGCGGGTTTATGCTTCGCCGCGAGCCACGGTGGCAAGCTGCTGGGTGATAAGCTGTTGCGCTATTCCTATATGGCATCTGCAGCGATCTTCTGCTATTTCGCGGTCTACGTGATCGTATCCGGCTATAACGAGTTTGTCGGTTCGGGCGCCGTCGAGCAGTTGCATTCGCTGTAAGCGTGCGAATTGGGTTTGGCTTTCTATACTCCCAGCCGAACCCCTTTTTTGTTCCAGGAGTCGAGTCATGGATGAGCAAACACGCGTCGAAGTGGCTGAACCTCGCTTCGAACATGGACACTTCCTGCTGATTGCAGGCTTTCGCGGTCGATTTACTCAAGACACAGCCAAAGACATCCCGGCGCTGTGGGAAAAGTTCTTGCCGCACTTGGGAAAGATCCAGGGGCAAAAGAACGAAGTGACCTACGGTGTTTGCAGCAATTTCGACGGCAAGGGTGGCTTCGATTACATCGCCGGAGTGGAAATCAGCAAGCTCGATGACCTCGACCAGAAGGTTTATCAGTGGGTGGAAGTGCTGCCCCGGCAGTACGCGGTGTTTGAGCACAAGGGACCGCTCGATCAGTTGCCGCAAACTCTGCAATACATCTACAAGACCTGGCTGCCGAGCTCTCATTACGTGGAGCTCAACGCCCCGGAACTGGAGCGCTACAGCGCCGATTTCAATCCGAAGCTGCACACCGGCAAACTGGAGATCTGTGTGCCGGTCGATACCAAGGCCTGAGCCAACAGACATGAGGCGGATCACTGATCCGCCTCATGCTTTCAACGCTGTTTACGTCGCGCCCGCAACAGGTCGATGCCCAAGGTGATAAAGCCGAACGTACTGATGCCCAACACCATCAACAGACCGATCTCAACGCTGCTCATAAGTTGTGTTCCATCGCTGTTTATAGACAGCGATAGCTTTAGCTCAGAGTGACCGTCGGTGGAGGCCGCTATACAGAAGTTTTACCCCATTGCACGGAATTTATATGAGGGGTTTTCAATCCGGGCAGTTTACCCGTGCAGGCGTCCGATATAAGAAGCATTCCGGTAAAATCCGGAGACCAGGATTTTTCCGTCTGTCTGGATCTGCATTTTGTCGATATAGGAGACTACGGGGCGCCCGTTTGGATCCTCGTAGGCCAGTGCTACACCTGCTGTTCCAAAAGTGTCATCCCATTCGCCGCTCGGCTTATGGCGAATGATATTTACCTCGTTACCGTAGTAGGTGTCGCGAGCGAGTGCAACGGGTTTGCCGTCAGCTTGAATGGCCAGCGCTTTATAGGCGCCTTTTTCTGTAGTTGTTTCCAGGACAGTGCCTTGGTTGAAACTGTCATCAGGTTTTCCATCAGGTAAAAGCCGTGCGATAAAGTTGATTTCAGATGGCTGATGCCATACAGAGCCTGCCAGTGTGATGTTTCCATTGACCTCGGTGGCTAATCCGAAAACGCAGGGTAGTCCTGGTCCTGATGTTAAGTTGACTTCGAAGACACCCTGGTCACCGAAAGAAGTATCTGGACTACCGTCATCGAGATAGCGCAAAACGACGCCAGCCGTATTGTTGTGCCCGCCGAACACGTATCCCTCGCGGTGCAAAACCAGGCTTTGAAGAACAGTGCCGGATAAATAAATCGTGCCGCTTTCGCCGAAATCAGCATCTGGTTCGCCATTCTTATTAAGTCGAATGATTGTGCTGGACGTGTCACCGGTGAAGGTCGCAAGTACTTTGCCGTCCGGTTGTACGGTCAGGGCGAAAACGCTTACAAATTTATTGCTGATCTTTTCGTCGAGAAAACACATCCCGCCCTTACCAAAAGTATCATCCGGTTGGCCATTGACGGAAAGGCGTGCAAGGTAGGCCAACCTGTCGTCGCGTCCCTCCTGATAGTAAGCACCTAGCACGACTACCTTCCCGTCAGGTTGCGCAGCTATCGCATAAACAGTGCGAATCAAAGGTTCCGATATATTAACCACACCGTAATCAGTATCGAACAAACCCAGGGCGTTATGTTTCACTGATCCTATCGGCTTTTCCCGGTTGTTTTCGAAGTATCCGACAGTGGTGAAAGATCCATCGGGCAGTAGTGCTGAGAAACCGCTGATACCTTGCGCGCCGATATGCAACTGACCGTTTCGTTCTGTGCCAAAACTGTCGTCGAATTGACCTGGCGCCACGCTGTTGGAGAGGCTCATAAGATTTCCTTCCGTAGTCAGAGTTAAGGGCAACCTGTCCTTGACGTTCTGGACGACAGCGTTGGGATTTTTATTAGAGGGCAAACTTAGTGACGCGTATAGCTGTCAAGTCTGACAGTTGCCCCAAGGACAAATCGATGTTAGTGCAAGGCGCATATTGATCGAAATGCCAACTCCATTGGCTTAAGATGCGTCATCTTTTACTGACAGATTCCGAGCTGCCATGAACACTGTTATCCGCAACGTCACCGCCGCCGACCTGGACCGCTGCTACGCCATAGAAACCGTTGCCTACGAAGGTGACGAAGCGGCTACCCGCGAGAAAATCGCCACGCGCATCGCGACATGGCCGGAAGGTTTTATCGTCGCTGAAGTGGATGGTGTGGTGACAGGGTTCGTCAATTCCGGCGCGGCGTTTGATGTGCAGATGTCGGACGAGGCGTTCAAGGAACTGATCGGCCACGACCCGGAAGGGCCGAACGTGGTGATCATGTCGGTGGTGGTGCACCCGGATTATCAGGGGCAGGGTTTGGCCAAGCGTTTGATGGGCGAGTTCATTGAACGTATGCGAGGGATGGATAAAGCGACGATTCATTTGATGTGCAAGGAAAAGCATATTCCGCTGTATGCCGGGTTTGGTTTTGCCTACATCAAACCGTCGGAGTCGGATCACGGCGGCATGGCGTGGCACGAGATGATCCTGACCCTCTAACCCCACACCGATCTCCACTGTAGGAGCTGCCGAAGGCTGCGATCTTTTGATCTTGATTTTTAACAGCAAGGTCAAAAGATCGCAGCCTTCGGCAGCTCCTACGCGGGGGACCGTGTTGTGTCAGTAAAGGGTATCGCTTACCCGTTTCGGCGCTTCACGATCGTAAGTGTCGGCATCGAACTGCCCGTCATTCAGGCGCTTGTGGAAGGCGCCCGCAGAGGGCAGGGCCGAGCGCGGCAGATGCGTTTCCGGGTTCCACGCGTCGGAGCGGACGAAGGCTTTCGAGCAATGAAAGAACGCCGCCTCCACCGTCACCAGCAACACCGTTTTCGCCGGTTTGCCATTCACCGCAAAGCTTTCCAACAGCTCAGGCTCAGCACTAATCACCGCCGTGCCATTGACCCGCAATGTCTCGCCAATCCCCGGAATGATGAACAACAACGACACCCGCGAATCCTGCAGCACATTGCGCAGGGTATCGATGCGGTTGTTGCCCGGGCGATCCGGCAGCGCCAGCGTGCGTTCATCAATGATCCGCACAAATCCGGCCTTGTCGCCGCGCGGTGAATTGTCGAGGCCATCGGCCCCCACCGAGCTGACGATCACCAGCGGCGAAACCCGCACCATCGCCTGATAATCCTCGTTGAGAAAGCCGATCTGCTTGCGCACCGCCCGTTCATGCGGCAATCCGTAAATCGCTTCCAGCGCTTCGATTGAATCGATCATCGTGCATCCCTCGATGATTTAGAAAACCAGGCCCATGCGCCGTTCGTAACCGATCCGGCCCTTGTACGCTTCGCCGCTGTCGACGTAGCCGTGCTTGGCGTACAGCGCGATCGCCGCGTCGTTATCCGCGTCCACCGACAATTCCAGCCCCTTGATCTCCGGCCACGCGAGACGCGCAACCTCGGGCAGCGCTTGCAGACAGGCCTTGCCGTAACCCTTGCCCTGCGCGCGGCGATCAACCTGCAACGCATGCAACGTGGCGCTGTGTTCATCGGCCCAGGCCGGCAACACCGGCGGACGCTTAAGCAGCAGAAACGCCACCGGCACGTTATCTGCCAACAGCGCAAAACCCTTCACGCCGGGACCGGGCTTCGACAGCAGGGTGTGCAAGGCACCATGGATATCACCGGAGAACTTGATCTGCTCGGCATGGATTTCAATCGCCTCGACCTGCTCACGCTGCAAGGCGTTAAGGCTGTCGTACGGCACGAGTTGGGCTGACACGGGAATTTCCTTTTTCCTACAAAGATGAGCCTCGGATTCTAGCGATTTTGGCTTCAGTGGAAATTTTTTGTTTCGTCTGTCGATCCGCCTGTTTGCCGAACGACTAAGGGTGTCTTCACAACAAAAACCACGGAGAACAGCATGAGCGCACAATCTGAAATCCAGACCCTGATCAACACCTACCGCGAAGCCGTCATGACCAAAGACGTGGAGAAAGTCATGGCGTTGTACGCCGACGACATCGTCTCTTTCGACGCGATCAAGGCCCTGCAATTCAAAGGCAAACCGGCCTACCGTGCGCACTGGATTGAGTGCATGGAAATGTGCCCCGGCCCGCACATCTTCGAATTCCACGAAATCGCCATCGAAAGCGCCGACAACATCGCCTTCGCGCACTGGGTGGCGAACTGCGGTGGCACCAATGAGAAAGGCGAAACCCAGAGCTGCTGGATGCGCGTCACCGCCTGCTATCGGCAGGTTGGCGGGGCGTGGAAAATCGCCCACGAACACTGGTCGGCGCCGTTCGATCCGATGAGCGGCGCGACGCTGTTCGATGTGACCCCCTGATCTTCAGCCATAGTTGATCCGTCCGATTCAGGAGAACGCCATGAAGTATTTATGCTTGGTCTACAGCGATGAGCGCCTGCTGCATTCATCGCCCGACAGCCCGGAAGACGCCGAGTGCTGGGCTTATGCCGAGTCGATTCAGGGCAGTGGGCGGATGGTCGCCGCCGAAGCGCTGGAGTCCGTGCAGACCGCCACGACCGTCAGGATGCGCAACGGCAAACTGTCGATCACCGACGGCCCGTTCGCCGAAACCAAGGAGCAACTGGCCGGTTTCTACCTGATCGACGCCAAGGACCTCAACGAAGCGATCCAGGTCGCCGGCAACATTCCGGCCGCGCGGGTCGGCAGCGTTGAAGTGCGCCCGGTGCGGCAGTTGAATGTCTGAGGTTCGGGCGCGGGTCGAGCAGGTCTATCGCGAAGACTCGCGGCGGATTCTGGCGACGCTGATTCGCCTGCTGGGTGATTTCGACCTCGCCGAAGAGGCCTTGCATGAGGCGTTCTTCGTCGCGGTCGAGCGCTGGCAGCGCGACGGCGTTCCGGATAATCCGCGTACCTGGCTGGTCTCGACCGGGCGCTTCAAGGCGATTGATGTATTGCGCCGACGTGCGCGGTTCAAAGCCTCGCAGCCATTGTTTTTGGCGCAACTGGAAGAACTGGAGCAGGCCGACTGGAGTGGCGAGGACGTGGAAGACGATCGTCTGCGGCTGATCTTCACCTGTTGTCACCCGGCGCTGGCGGCGGATGCGCAAGTGCCGCTGACCTTGCGCGAAGTCTGCGACCTGACCACCGAGGAAATCGCCCGCGCCTTTCTCTCGGCGCCAGCGGCGATTGCCCAGCGCATCGTGCGGGCCAAAGCGAAGATTCGTGATGCAAAAATCCCTTATCAAGTACCGAGCCTGAGCGAATTGCCCGAGCGCCTCGACAGTGTGTTGCGGGTGATTTATCTGGTGTTCAACGAAGGGTATTCGGCGTCGGGTGGGGCTGAGTTGACCCGCGAGGATTTGACGCGTGAGGCGATCAGGCTGGGACGGTTGTTGATGGAGTTGCTGCCGGAGCCGGAAGTCATGGGGTTGCTGGCGATGATGCTGTTGCACGAGTCGCGACGGCCGGCGCGCACTTCGCCGAGTGGTGAACTGGTGCTGCTGGATGATCAGGATCGCTCATTGTGGGATAGCGAGTTGATAGCCGAAGGCTGTGCGCTGGTCGAGCGTGCGCTGACCACGCGGCGGTTTGGGCCTTATTGTTTGCAGGCTGCGATTGCCGCAGTGCATGCCGAGGCGCCGTCAGCGGCAGAAACCGATTGGGAGCAGATCGTTGGCTTGTATGACGTGCTGTTGCGTGCGGTGCCTTCGCCGGTGATCGAGTTGAACAGGGCGGTGGCGGTGGCCAAACGTGATGGGGCGTTGGCCGGGTTGAATCTGATTGAAGGGATTCTGGCGCGAGGGGAGTTGCAGGATTACCACTTGGCGCATTCGGCGCGAGCGGAGTTTTGCCGGCAGTTGGGCAGGGTGGAAGAGGCGAGGGCGGCGTATTTGCGGGCGTTGGAGCTGACCCGGCAAGAGCCGGAGCGGCGGTTTATTCAAGGGCGGCTCATGGCGCTGGAATTGCCCTCACCCTAGCCCTCTCCCAGAGGGAGAGGGGACTGATTGGGGGATATTGGAGAGGTTCGCCGACTTGAACGATCGGCTTTGAATCCAGAATCGACCCAATCTGGTCGAGGTTAAGGCCGCAATGAATCCATAATCGACCCAATCTGGTTGAAGTTTAAGGTCGCAATGAATCCATAATCGACCCAATCTGGTTGAAGTTTAAGGTCGCAATGAATCCATAATCGACTCGGTCGCTCAGGTCGATGTATGACGCAACACAATGCGGTCGGCTCCCTCTCCCCCCGGGAGAGGGCTGGGGTGAGGGGCTTTTGACTTCAGGCTTGCCAGCGATTGGCAGCGCCGCTATTCCAGCATCTTGCTCAACAACCAGCTCCCCGCCGGCCCCGGCGGATACAGCCGCGACCACAACGCATCAACAAACACCGGCTTAGGCCAGCCACGCACCTTCAATTCCACCAGCAAATCATTGCCAAAGCGCTGCGCCAGCCAACGCGGCAACGGCGCCCAGCCAAAGCCTTTCTCGGCCATTTCCAGCAACATCAGATAACTCGGCGCCGACCACACCCGGCCTTTGCCACGGCTGTCATAAGGATTGACGATGGTCGCCAGGCGCAATTCGCGATGCTGCTCCAGCACAGGCTGATCAACGTAATCAAGCTTCGCCAGCGGATGCTCACGACTAACGAACAGGGCAATTTCCGTGCGTTCGGCCACGGTTGAGGTGACAAGATCCGGCGGGTAGCTCTCTTGCATTTCGGCGAACGCCAGATGCGCACGACCACGCTGGACCAATTCAACCAGGTCATCGCACTCGGCGATCAGACACTCCAGTTCCAAATCCGGATAACGCTGCTCGAAACCGACCAGCGCCGCTTCAAAACGATCCGACTGATAGGTATCGGAAATCGCCACCGTCAGCTTCGGTTCGACGCCTTGGGACAACTGCCGCGCAGTCATTTCCAGACGACTGCTGGCCGCCAGAATCGCCTCGGCCCGTTGCAGCATCACATGCCCGGCCGGGGTCAGCGTCGGTTTGCGACTGCTGCGATCGAACAACTGCAGATCCAGATCGATCTCCAGACTGGCCACCGCCGCGCTGATGGTCGACTGACTGCGCCCCAGTTTGCGCGCCGCCGCCGAGAACGAGCCTTGCGTGGCGGCCTGGACAAACGCCAGCAGTACTTCCTGCGAGATCATCAACTATCGCCTTGATCGATGGTTATTGGTTATGAAGTATCGGTATCAAGATAGATCATGGCAACCATCTTCACTCAAGGAGTCAGGCCATGACTGTCCACAAATCCATCACTGAACGTATTTTCCAGGCCGTTGGTTTCGAACTTCTGGCGATCCTGATCTGCACGCCGTTGCTGGCGTGGATCATGCAAAAACCGATGCTTGAAATGGGCGCGGTGACCGTGTTGATCGCCTTGCTGGCGCTGGGTTGGAACGTGGTGTTCAACCGCTTCTTCGACCGCATGCTTGCGCGCATGAACGTGGCGCATACCGCCTGGGTGCGTGTGGTGCATGCGCTGCTGTTCGAGGGTGGTTTGATCGTGATGGGCGTGCCGTTGATTGCCTGGTGGCTGTCGGTCAGCCTGTGGCAGGCGTTTTTGCTCGACATCGGCGTGTTGCTGTTTTTCCTGCCGTACACCTACGTGTATCACTGGGGCTATGACGTAGTGCGCGAGCGCTTCATGACCCGCAACGCTTGTCAGGGCTAACCTCGATCCCCGTGTAGGAGCTGCCGAAGGCTCGGGCCGCGATCGGACGATCTTTTGATGTTGTTTTTAAAGACAAGATCAAAAGATCGTCCGATCGCGGCCCGAGCCTTCGGCAGCTCCTACACAGGGCTGTGTTTCAGCGGTGGTTAGAGGAACATGCCACCGGATGCCTCAACCCGCTGACCATTGATCCACTGCGCCCCCGGCGACAGTAACAACGCCAATGCCCCGCCAATGTCATCCGGCTGACCGGCACGGCCCAGCGCTGTGTTGCTGGCGACCATCGCATTCAGCGCCGAATTGTCGCGTACTGCGCCACCACCGAAGTCGGTTTCGATGGCGCCCGGAGCAAGAATGTTCACGCCAATCTGCCGCGCCCCCAACTCCTTGGCCTGATAACGGGTCAGCACTTCCATCGCACCTTTCATCGCCGCATAAGCGCCGTAACCCGGCAGGCTGAAACGGGTCAGGCCGCTGGAAATATTGATGATGCGCCCTCCGTCGTTAATCAGTGGCAGCAACTGCTGGGTCAGGAAGAACGGCCCTTTCAACTGGATGTTCATCAGCAGATCGAACTGCTCCGGCGTGGTTTCGGCGAACAGTGCATGCACACCGATCCCGGCATTGTTGATCAGGAAATCAAAACGCTGACGTTCAAAGGTTTGCGCCAGGGCTTGCTCCACCTGCCCGGCAAACGCAGCAAAACTATCGCTGCGGCTGACATCCAGTTGCAGCATCACGGCTTTGCCGCCAAGTGCTTGCACTTCGGCAACCAGCGCCTGTGCCTCATCAGCACGGCTGTTGTAAGTGCCGATAACGTCGATCCCCTGAGCGGCCAAGTGCAGCGCTGCGTTTTTGCCCAGGCCACGACTGGCGCCGGTGATCAATGCGATTTTGCGATTCATGAAGGCTTCCTCGATTGCGGTGAGTGGTGATGGGATGAAGTTTATTTATCCGCCCTGAGGTGATAAACAGACTGAATCCGGAATCACTGATCGGCTCAGCCGAACAATCGACAGGTGCCTAATGAACAAACTGGAACTGCTGCGCACCTTCGTCCGAGTCAGCGAACTGTCGAGTTTCACCCTTGCTGGCGAGAACCTCGGACTGCCCCGTTCAACGGTGTCCGAACACGTGCAAGCGCTGGAAGCCCTGCTCGGCACGCGCCTGCTGCAACGCACCACGCGCAAGGTGCAGGCAACGCAGGACGGTCTGGTGTTGTACGAACGCAGCAAGGATCTGCTTTCGCACATGGAGGAGATCGAAGGGCTGTTTCGGCAGGACGAGGCCTCGCTGACCGGGCGCATTCGGGTCGACATGCCGAACATTCTCGCGCGGCGCCTGATCATGCCGTGCTTGCCGCAGTTCATGGATCGTCATCCGAATCTGGAGCTGGAAATCAGCAGCACCGATCGCCGGGTTGATCTGCTCAGCGAGGGCTTCGATTGCGTGGTGCGCATCGGCGCGCAGCCGGATCAATCGGTGGTCGCGCGGCACCTCGGTGACTTCCCCATGGTCAATTGCGCCAGCCCCGCTTACCTCGAACGCTACGGTGTGCCGCAGACTCTGGAAGATCTCGCGCAGCATCGGCTGGTGCATTACGTCGGCGTGCTCGGCTCGCGTTCGGAAGGGTTCGTGTACGAGGAGGGCGGTCAGGTTAAACGCTTGCCGATGGCTGGCAGCATTACTGTCAACAGCACCGACGCTTACGAGTCGGCGTGCCTCGGTGGATTTGGTCTGACGCAGGTGCCGCGCACCGGCATGCAACCGCATCTGGATAACGGCGAACTGCTGACGGTGTTGCCGCAATTCACCGCGCCGGCGATGGGGATTTCATTGCTCTATGCCAGGCAGCGACACCTACCTTTGCGAGTGCGCGTGTTCATGGATTGGCTCGGCGATCTGATTCGCTCCGCGCTCTAACTGACACCATACATCGAACTGTGGGAGCGAGCTTGCTCGCGAAGACTGAGTGTCAGTCAATTCAGAGTTGACTGATCCACCGCTTTCGCGAGCAAGCTCGCTCCCACAAGGAGATTTCTGCTGATTAGAAGATCTGGGTGAACAGCCAGTAAAGACTGCCCGACAGCAGGATCGCCGCCGGCAACGTCAGCACCCACGCCATCAGCAAATTGCGGATGGTCTTCATCTGCAACCCGCCACCATTTGCGACCATGGTCCCGGCCACGCCCGAAGACAGCACATGCGTGGTCGACACCGGCAAACCAAACATGTCCGCCGCGCCAATGGTCAGCATCGCCACGGTTTCTGCCGAGGCGCCCTGGGCATAGGTCAGATGCGTCTTGCCAATCTTCTCACCGACCGTCACCACAATCCGCTTCCAGCCAACCATGGTGCC
The DNA here is from genome assembly GCF_900580865.1 of Pseudomonas viridiflava. Lineage (GTDB taxonomy): Bacteria > Pseudomonadota > Gammaproteobacteria > Pseudomonadales > Pseudomonadaceae > Aquipseudomonas. The sequence continues at coordinate 67,843 of NZ_UTBZ01000099.1, read as the reverse complement.
CAGCCCCAGCGCGATGGCCACGGCGATTTTCACCCACAGCGGAATAAACCGCGTGGCGTTGTCGATCTGTTGCTTGAACAGTTGCAGTTTGCTGCTGGTGTCAGCGTCGAAATTGCCGACCTTGTTCTTGTCCATCAAGCGAATGCTTTCGCTGGCCAGGTACATGTCGTTACGCACGTTGCCCATGGCTTCAGCCGGGACTTTTGCCAGCGAACCGTAGCCTTTGACTTCTTCGCCGATGTGCCCGGTGAGGGCGGCGAGGGCGGGGATCAGTTGCGGCGTGGCGTCCTTGCTGCGCACGTAATCGGAGAGCACCGCACGCGGATCGGCGGGCGTCGGCAGCGGTGCACTTTTCACCAGTGCTTGCTGGGTGACTTGTGCCACGGCGGCGAACTGCAGCGATTGCTCTTCCGGCATGGTGCGGTTCAAGGCGTAGGCCATCGGCAGCGTACCGACCAGAATCAACATGATCAGGCCCATGCCTTTCTGGCCGTCGTTGGAACCGTGTGCGAAGGATACGCCGGTGCAGGTCAGAATCAGCAAGCCGCGAATCCACCATGGCGGCGGGGTGTTGCCTTCCGGGGCCTTGTACAGCGAACGGTTCTTCACGAAGGCGCGCAACGCCAACAGCAACAGCGCCGCACAACCGAAACCCACCAGCGGTGACAGCAACAAGGCGTAACCGATCTTGGTCGCCTGTGCCCAGTCGACACCGCTGGTGCCGTCGCGGCCATGCATCAAGGCATTGGCCACGCCGACGCCGATGATCGAACCGATCAAGGTGTGCGAAGACGACGCCGGCAAACCCAGCCACCAGGTGCCGAGGTTCCACAGGATCGCCGCGATCAGCAGGGCGAAAATCATCGAGAAACCGGCGGAGGAACCGACCTGCAGAATCAACTCCACCGGCAGCAACGCGATGATGCCGAACGCCACCGCGCCGCTCGAAAGCAGCACGCCGAGAAAGTTGAAGAAACCCGACCAGACCACCGCAACATTCGGCGGCAGCGAGTGGGTGTAGATCACCGTCGCCACGGCGTTGGCGGTGTCGTGGAAACCGTTGACGAACTCGAAGCCCAGCGCAATCAACAGCGCCACACCGAGCAACAGAAACGGCGTCCAGGTGGTGACCACCGTGCCGAGCTCGTGCATGTCGTGCATCAGGCTGTAGGCGGTAAACAGCATTCCCATCGCCAGCACGGCGAAAAAGATTACGTACGTGAACGGGCCGGTTTTCTTGTCGAGGGCCGGCCGTCCACTGGCGGCGGAAGCGGGGCTGGCGGTCAGGGAGGGAGTAGCCATGAGCGGACAATCCTGAGCGAGGGAAGGAGTGTTGCCCATGATCGTTGCAGAATGTTACAGAGAGACTGCGCCATGTCAGTGTTTGCTTTATTAGTCCGACCACTGATCTAAAGAACGACGAAGATCCCCTGTGGGAGCGAGCCTGCTCGCGAAAGCGGTGTGTCATTCAACATGATGGCGTCTGACACTCAGTCTTCGCGAGCAGGCTCGCTCCCACAGGGGATCTGTGGTGGTAGTACATTCAGTGGTCAGTAATCGCCTCTTTTACGAAACGCCCAACGCCCGGCAATCACGGTAAACGTCGCCACCAGCGCGACCAAAATCCAGAACCCCTCCGGATCCTGCGACAACGGCACCCCGCCCACATTCATCCCGAAAAAACCGGCAATGATATTGATCGGCAGAGCCAGCACCGTGACCACGGTCAGGGTGAACAACGTGCGGTTGCTCTGTTCGTTGAGGTTGGCGGCGATCTCTTCCTGGAGCAATTTGATCCGCTCGCCGAGGGCGGTGAGGTCGTTGATGATCAGCGCAAACTCCTCGGTGGACTTGCGCAGTTCCTTGACGTCCTCCTTCTGCAACCAGGGCGGCGGCCGATTGAGCAAACGCAATAACGAACCCGGCTCCAGCGCCAGCAACCGTTGCAGCCGCACCAGTACCCGCCGGTTGGCACCGAGTTCGGCGCGGTTGGTCGACAGCCGCGAGGAAAGCAATTCGTCCTCGACCTGATCAACACTCAGGCTGGTCTTGCGCACAATCTGCGTCAGCACCTCACCCTGATCACGCAGCAGATGTACGAGCAGTTCCGAGGGCGAACGAAAGCGTTCGCCGGCCTTCACCGATGAGCGCAATTTGTCCACCGAGTGCAGCGGTTGCAAACGCGCGCTGACGATCAGTTTGCTGCGCACACAAACCCACAGCGTCGACACGTCCGAAGAAACCATGCTGCTCAGGTTGAACACCACATCGTTGACCACCGCCAGCAACGCCGAGTCGACATGCTCGATGCGCGTCGACCGCGAGCCTTCGTGCAGCGCCTCGAAAAACTCTTCGGGCAATTGCAGATGACTTTTCATCCAGCGCTCGCACGCTGCATGTGCCAGATTGAGGTGCAGCCAAAGGAATTCACCGCTGTCGCTGTCGTCCTGCAAACAGCGCAACGCCGTGGCCGAATCGACTTCGCGGCCACGTTCGCCGGGCAGGAAGCGATAGCCATAGAGCAGGCCAAACAGATCGGGATCGCGATGACTGATGTCGAGGCTGTGGTTCATGAAGGCTCGCTGCGAGGAGGGCGCGTCGGTTGCGCAAATGGCAGGTTCACTGAGCCACATCATCGCAATGTCACATGACGTTTTTGTGACAGCAAAGTGACGTCAAATCAGCGACTTACCGACGGTCGGATTTTCTTCAAGAAGCGCTCTGGTGCGCCGATCACGCTTGGGTTAGGTTGCGCGCGCTTGGCCATGAGTCAAGGCTCGCCGACATGGATGTCCGGCAAAATTTCACGCCTTACCGGGCGTGCCTCATCCTTGTCCTGAGTATCTTTCGATGCTGCAAAAATCCCTGAGAGCGCAAATTCTCGCCCTGCTGAGCGGCAGCCTGCTAGCGGTGCTGTTGATCGCGCTGGCCTGTTTTCATTTCCTGTCCAACGGCGTGCAAAGCTACAGCCAGTTGATCGCCGGTCCATTGCACACGTCGCAATTGATCGATGAGGCCAACCTGCAATTCAAGGTGCAGGTGCAGGAATGGAAAAACGTCCTGCTGCGCGGCAAGCAACCGGCGGATCTGGCCAAGTACTGGGGGCAGTTTGAGGACCGTCAGCGCGATGTGCAGAATATCCTCGGTGAGCTGGCCGGGCAGAAAGGCCTTGAGCCGAGTCTGAAATCGCGCATCGAACGCCTGCGCGACGAACACCGTCAACTGGGTAGCGCTTATCAGAGGGGACGCGATGCCTACGTGGCTGCCGGTGGTGATCCGGCGGCCGGTGATGCGGCGGTCAAAGGCGTCGACCGCGCCGCCAGCGATCAGATGAGCGAGCTGGTCGCCGAGTTGCGCAAGCAAGGCACCGCGCAGTCGGCGCTGATCAGTGCCGAGGCCGATCGCACCGTGTGGCTGGGACTGTTGGTGATGCTCGTGTCGGGTCTGCTGATCGGCCTGTTGAGCCTGTGGTTGGTCAACCGCAACCTGGTCGAGCCGATCCGCAAGCTGATCGATTACGTCACCCAGTTGAGTCGCGGCAAACTGGCTGAACGCGTGGTCAGCGACCGTCAGGATGAACTGGGCAACCTCGCCGCAGCGGCCAACACCCTGCGTGATTTCCTCGCCGAAACCTTCACCCGACTGCAACGCAGCGCCAGCGATCTGGACAGCGCCAGCGGCGAGTTGAACGCGATCGCCACGACCATGGCCGGCGGCACCAACGAGCAGTTTAACCGCACCGATCAAGTCGCCACGGCGATGAACGAAATGTCCGCCACTGCGCAGGAGGTGGCGCGTCACGCTGCCGATGCTGCGCGTGCTGCCGACGATGCCGACCAGTCTGCCCAACAGGGTGAAAAGGTCATGCAGAGCACCATTCACTCGATCACCCAGATGCGCGGTGAAATCGCCAATACCGCGACCGTCATCCGTCGTCTGGAAGCTGATAGCGGCCGTATCGGCAAGGTGCTGGAAGTGATTCGCGGCATCGCCGAACAGACCAACCTGCTGGCGCTTAACGCTGCGATCGAAGCGGCGCGTGCCGGTGAGGCCGGGCGTGGTTTTGCCGTGGTCGCCGATGAAGTGCGCAACCTCGCACAGCGCACCGCTGAGTCGATCATCGAGATCAACCAGATCATTCAGAGCGTGCAGACCGGCGCGGTGGACGCGGCGCAAGCCATCGACAGCGGCCAGACGCGCAGTGATGAAAGCGTCGAGCAGGTGACTCAGGCCGGCGCGATGCTGGAACGCATCACTCACGCGGTGGAGGCGATTCGCGACATGAACCGTCAGATCGCCACCGCTGCCGAAGAGCAGACCTCGGTGGCCGAGGACATCTCGCGCAACCTCACCGAAATCACCTCGATCGCCAGCACCAACCTCGACAATGTGCAGCGCACCGAAAGCGCCAGCCAGAACCTGCATGGTCTGTCGGGCCAGTTGAACGAAGTCACCGCGCGCCTGAGCGCCTGAGGCCATTGACTGTGTACCGATTCGGATACCGAGTCGGTACACAATCGATCTCAATTACCTGCGGCCGTGGTCGATGACCGGTTATCTATAACCGGCATTGGAGCCTTTCCATGGTCAGCATCACTTCAGTTTCGATCAATCAGACCGTCACCACACCTTCGAGCAAAACCGCAATCAGCGACGTCGGTGACGATACCTCGACCACGGCAGCCGCCAGCACTGGCGTGAAAGCGGACACCAGCAAAGTGGCTGCGGGCGGTGGCGCGGCACCCGCGGGTGACAGCGATTCCAGCAGTGAAGAATCGGATTCGGTGAAGGAACTGCGCAAGCAGATTGCCGAACTGCAGAAGCAATTGCAGGAGGAGCAGCAGGCGTTGCAAGCGGCGCAGGCGAAGCAGGAAAGTTCGGATGCCAAGGTCGCCGAAGTAGCCGCCGCACAGGCGCAGATCACCGCAACCTCAGCCTCTCTGTCAACCGCTACCGCCTCGCTGTTGCAGGCGTTGCAGGATTCCGACTCGAGCACCTCGGGTTCGCTGGTCAGCACCTCGGCGTGATGCCCTTTCCCCTCACCCTAGCCCTCTCCCAAGGGAGAGGGAACTGACCGCGGTGACTATTCGAGTTACGCCGACCTGAAATATCGATGCGCACTCAGGCTTTGAAAAGCCCGCGATCTGGTGCCCTTTCCCCTCACCCTAACCCTCTCCCAAGGGAGAGGGGACTGACTGCTGTGACTATTCGAGCTACGCCGACCTGAGATTTCGAATTGTATTCAGGTCTTGAAAAGCCCCCGATCGGCTCCCTTTCCCCCTCGCCCCCTTGGGGGAGAGGGCTGGGGTGAGGGGGAGAAAATCTCACTGACAACACATCAACAAAGCCAAACACCAGACATGAAAAAGCCGCACGATCTTTCAATCGTGCGGCTTTTGGTGGTGCGTTCAATCAAGTGTCTTGCTTGTCGCTCAGCACCTTGCCGGTAGTGGCATCAAAGTCCACATCGAACTCTTTGCCATCAGCTGTCTTCAACTCAACTTCATACTCATAACCATTAAAGTGGTTATCCAGGTCGGTGTCAGTAATAGTCGCACCCGGATGCAGTTTCAGCGCAGCCTGGTTCATTTCTTCCAGTGGCTTGATCTTGCCGGACTTGACCAGTTCAGGAATCTGGTCAACGCGAACATCAGCCTGAGCCAGGCCAGCGGTGAGAGTAAGCGCAGCGGCAGTAAACAGTGCAGTCAAAGTTTTCATCGGTTCGTTCCTTGGGGTGATTCGTTTAAGTGGCCTCAGGTTAACCGCCACAACTTAACTTACCCTTAAAACGCCAACCCCAAACAAAACGGGCAAGCCATGCACCTGCACAGAACCTGTGAGAGCGTGGCTTGCCCGCGATGATTCAGATCAGAAACCGTTGTTCTTCAGCACCTGATCAACACTGCCGGTCGCCGGGCGTTTGTAGAACTTCAACAGTTCGCTGGCGCGGTTGGTGAAGATGCCGTCGACTCCCGCCGCCATGACTTTCTCGAAGTCCACCGGCTCGTCGACGGTGTAGACGTGCACCAGCATGCCCTGGTCGTGGGTATATTTATTCATCCACGGTTGCACCAGATCCGAATAGCTCTGATCGCCGCCCTTGGTCAACTTCGCCGAAGGACCGGTACCGATTGCACCTTGGGCCTTGGCGTAATCCACCCATTGCTTGAATTCGGCTTCAGACTTCGGCTCTTGTTTGCCGTAGAAAACGTTTTTGTCCTTCTCGCCGGATTCGGCAAACGTCACTTTCGATTTCGGCTCGATGCTGCCTTCGCCCACCCACAACAGGAGAATTTTCGGCACTTGCGGCATTTCTTTTTCCAGCAGTTCGAGGCTGTTTTTCTCGAATGTTTGCAGGATCACTTTGCCTTTGCCCTGACCGACGCCCAGTGCGCTCTTCGCCAGTTTCGAGCCGGCCGGGCTCAGCCAGCCGCGATCCTGCAGTTTCTCTTTCAGGTCTTTCTCGATCCCTGGAAACAGTTGCGGCTCTTTGGTTTCGATGTACAGGCCCGGCTTGTGTTGCGGATTGGCCTGGGCGATGTCGATGATTTCATCGAGGGTCAGAATTTTCAGCCCGGCGTAGGACGGGCGGGCGCGATCCGGATACTTGGCGTTAAACCAGCTGCCGGCGTCGAGGGTTTTCAGTTCGGCCATGGTGAACGCGGTGGCCGAGGCATCCTTGCGCTCCGGAAACTTGGTCGCAACGTCAGTGGTGCGTTGCAGGTTGTCGTCGTGCAGGGCGAACAGCACGCCGTCCTTGCTGCGTTGCAGGTCCATTTCCAGGTAATCGGCGCCTAGATCGCGAGCCAGTTTGTAGGAGGCAGCGGTGGATTCCGGCGCATCGAAAGAGGCGCCACGGTGAGCGATCACTGCTGGGTGCGGGATGCCGTGGGCCGCAGCAACGGCGTCGGGATCAGTCTGACTGGCGGCGTGCGCCTGACCGAGGCCGAGCAGCAGGCTCAGGACCAGAGCGCTTTTGGTGAAAGTAGCGGGCATGTTCGAGTTCCTTTCGCAGGGCATTTTCAAAGACGTACCTTTTAACAACTGAAGCGCTCGGGTGCTATCGCAGGACCGACATAAACGTATTAAAAGCGATTTTTCCTGCACTTTTATGGCGCGGATTGCAGTACGCTTGCCCACGGCAGACGCTCCGGCAGAGGGCGCGCCGCTCAGTTGCCCTGCGTGTAAACCATCGATCATTTTTCGTGAGGTTTACCATGCGCATCACCTCCCAACTCATCTGCCAGGCTGCCGACGATCTCAAGGGTTTTGTCGGCCTCAACCGCAAGACCGGTCAGTACATCGTCAGATTCAGCGAAGATTCGTTCGGCATGGACGTGGCCGATGACGGCATTATTCCTGTGAATGAATTCGTCTGGGCGCCGGCGACAGCGCAGACCATGACGCTTAAACGCGAGTTGATTCAGTTGTTGCTGGATCAGCATATCGATGACCGCATCAACATCACCGAGCCGCTGCGCGTTTATATGAGCAAGGCTGAGGTGCCGGAGATTGAGGCGGTGCGCAGTCTGGTGCGCGGCTGAGATTATCTGTGACAGTGCGGGCCTCTTCGCGAGCAAGCTCGCTCCCACATTGGATCTGCGTCGATCACAAATCCCCTGTGGGAGCGAGCTTGCTCGCGAAGGCGGCCGAAAGCATGGCCCTGCAATTACTGGTTGAACCGATACTCACGCTCAACCCGGCACACCCGCGTGTGAAACGCCGAATACCACTGCAAACGCCCACACTCCTGTATCAGCCGATGCTCAGGATGCTGCCGCCACGCCAGAATCGCCGCTTCGCTTTCCCAATAAGACACCGTAATCCCGAAGCCATCCGCCCCTCGAACCGACTCCACCCCAAGAAACCCCGGCTGTTCACTGACCAACGCAGCCATGCGCTCAGCCGCCTCGGCATAGCCGTTGTCACCCTCGGTTCGAGTCGAGGTAAAAATCACCGCAAAGCAGGCAGTCATCAACGTGACTCCGCACAAGCTTCAACAAACGCGCGTACCAGCGGCGGCATCTGCCCTTTGAGTGCCGCACGTTCCGGTTGAAACAACGTGGCGACAAAGAACCGCTGATCCTTGAGTTCAATTGCGCGCAAATCCCCCGTCGAATCATGACCCACGGCGTGTAGCCGATCGTTCAACAGTTGCCGTTCGAACAGCGGATTCACACCGAAGCGGCAGCGATAACCTTCACGAATCTGCGACGTTTCGTACGCCTTGGCGATCAACGAACCGGGCACCAGGTGAATGCTGTCCACCGCTTCGACCAGCGAACAGGTCAACGGCGTGAGTACTGCGCGTTCAGATTCGGGCGACGTCTCACCATGCTCGGCATCCGCCCAGCCCAGCACGTTGCGGGAAAACTCCAGCACCGCATGCTGAAAACCGCCGCAGGTACCGAGGAAAGGGCGCTGCTGTTCGCGGGCAAAACGGATCGCCCGCAGTGCGCCGGCTTCACTTTTGTAGGGGCTGGCCGGTACGCACCAGAAACCGTCGAAGTGGTTGAGTGGCGTATTGGCGTGGATCTGCTCGGTGGGCAGCCATTCCAATTGCACGTTGCGGTTGAGGTGTTCGGCGACCAGACCGAGGGCGACCGGAATGGCTTGGTGGGCGGTGACTTGCGGGTCGTAGTCGCCGATCAGGGCGATACGGAGGGCGCTGTTTTCCATGGGAATTCCCTGCGCTTGTTGATTGATGGCACTCACTATAGATTGGCGTTCACGCACTCAATATGGGCGTTTCCCCAAGTGATCAATGCAGCGACGCACTATCAGCTCGACTACGCCGATCTGGCCCTGATCCTTGCCTTGGTGCGTGGCGGCTCGCTGGCCCGGGCCGCGCAGTTGTTGAAAGTCGACGTGTCGACGGTATTCCGCGCCGTGCGTCGTCTCGAAGCTGCACTCGGTCAGCAACTGTTCGAAAAAAGCCGCGCCGGCTACCTGCCGACAACGATGGCGCAAACACTGGCCGAGCAAGCCGAACGCGCCGAACAGGCACTGGAGGCCGCGCGTATCGGCGTGGAGCAGGGCGGCGAAGTGGTCAGCGGCACGGTGCGTCTGACCTGTACTGATTCGGTATTGCAGGGTTTGCTGCTGCCAGCGCTGGCCCGGTTCATGCCCAATTACCCAGCGCTGACCATAGAACTGAGCACCTCCAACGATTTCGCCAACCTCAGCCGCCGCGATGCCGACATTGCCCTGCGCCTGACGCGTACACCGCCGGAGCATCTGGTCGGACGGCAACTGGCGAAGATTTCCTACCGGGTCTGCGCCACTGCGCGCTATCTGCAGAACGTCGATGCTTCGGATCTGACGACGTTGACCTGGATCGCCCCGGACGACTTTCTACCCGATCACCCAACCATCGCCTGGCGTCGGCAACACCTGCCAGGCGTGACCCCGAGCTATCGTTGCAACAGCATATTGTCGGTAACCGAACTGGTTCGCGCCGGCCTCGGCGTGGCGGCATTACCGGACTTTCTGATCACCGACGGTTTGCAGGCGTTGAGCGAACCGCTGCACGGTTATGACACCGCGCTATGGCTGCTGACCCGCCCGGATTGCCGGGCTTTACGTTCGGTGGTGACGCTGTTCGATGAATTGGGGCGGGCGCTGCGTTTGCCGTGATCAGCGCTGCGGGTTCTGGCGCATGTGATCGTGTAGCTCGCTGGTCAGGCTGGCGATGCGTTCGGTGAGGTTTTTGGTCATCTCGGTGAGGCGGGTGTTCTGCTCCAGCAGTTCAAGCAGTTGCGCGGTGTTCTTCGCCGCTTGGGCCTGCCGCTCGGTATTGGCCTGTGCCAGGTCTTCACGATGTAGTGCGTCTGCATCGGCTTGAGCCTTGTCGCGGGCGGCCTGACGGGTTTGTGCCAGCAGAATCAGCGGTGCGGCGTAGGCCGATTGCAGGCTGAAGGCGAGGTTCAACAGGATGAACGGGTAAACGTCGAAAGTGGTCACGCCAAACACGTTGAGGCAGACCCACAAAAGCACAATCAGGGTTTGTGCGCCGAGAAACATCGGCGTGCCGAAGAAGCGTGCAAACGCCTCGGCGCGCAGGGCGAACGTGTCGTTGCCGAAGGTGGTGTTGAGGTGGGCGTGGGGGCGGTGGAAGCGCAGGTGATCGACGGGACCTGTTTCAGGCGATGCGGTTTTTTCAGTGGTCATGGTGCACTCGGCAGGGCGTGGGACGTGTAGTCACTATAGCCCTGCGATGTGGCGACCGGCCCCTTCGCGAGCAAGCTCGCTCCCACAGGTAGCCGGGGTATTCACAAATATTGTGATCAACCTAACCCCTGTGGGAGCGAGCCTGCTCGCGAAGGCCACGACGCGGTCTACCTGCCTTGCACAAGCCTTAACCCGGCGCCCGCTCATTGGCAAACATGCTCACCGCATCCACCGCCTCACTGGCGCCATCACGAATCTGCAAAATCACTGTGCCCGCCTGATTCGCCAACTCGACACCTTCCGCCGCGCGCCCCCGGGTGCCTTCCATGCTCTTGATGGCCTGGCGGGTTTCGTTCTGGATTAGCCCGATCATGCTGGAAATCTCCGCAGTCGAGCCGCTGGTTCGAGCCGCCAATTGCCGCACTTCGTCAGCGACCACGGCAAACCCGCGACCCTGTTCACCGGCGCGCGCGGCTTCAATTGCGGCGTTGAGCGCCAGCAGGTTGGTCTGATCGGCAATCGCGCGGATGGTGTTGACGATGGCGGTGATCTGCTCGGAGCGTTCACCGAGTTGCGCAATCAACGTTGAAGACTGGGCAATGTCCTCGGCAATTTCGCGCATTTCACTGGCGGCTTGCTGGATCACTTGCGTACCTTGCTCGGCGACTTTTCGCGTTGCCACGGAGATGTGATACGCCGCGCTGGCACTGCGTGCGTCCTGCTCGTGTTGCTCGACCCGGGCGGTCACATCAGAAGCGAACTTCACCACTTTGCACAAGCGCCCGGCGGCGTCGTAAACCGGGTTGTAGTTGGCCTCAAGCCACACGGTTTGCCCGCGTTTATCCACACGTTCGAACTGCCCCTGGAAAAGCTCGCCCTGGTTCAAGCGCCGCCAGAAATCCTCATAAGCGCTGCTGTTGACCAGTGCCGGCGTGCAGAACAAACGGTGGTGTTTGCCTTTCAGTTCGGCAAGGGTGTAACCCATGCGTGTCAGAAAATTCTGATTGGCCGTAAGAATACTGCCGTCGAGGTTGAATTCGATGACCGCCATTGCCCGGTCAATCGCCTGCAACTTGGCATTGGCCTCGCTTTCCTGTTGCACCTTGGCGGTCACGTCCATGGCGTACTTGACCACTTTCACCACACGGCCCGAGGCATCCTTGATCGGGTTGTAACTGGCTTCCAGCCAGATCGGCTGGCCCTTGCCGTCGACCCGTTCAAATGTACCGGATTTGAACTCGCCGTTTTTCAGGCGTGACCACAAATCCGTGTACTGAGCACTACGGCCGAACTCTGGTGTGCAAAAGCGTCGATGCGGTTGGCCGATCGCTTGTTCGGCGGTGTAACCCATGGTCTTGAGAAAATTGTCATTGGCGCGCAGCACCACGCCATCGAGGTCGAACTCGATCACCGCCATCGAGCGATTGATCGCATCGAGCAGGCCGGCTTGTTCGGTGAGGGTGCGCTGAAGATCGTCGATGACGGATTTGTGGCGATTGAAGAACATGTTCGCACTACTCTGGAAGAGGGGAGGATCGAGGATTCAGTCCCTATTTCCGCGCTGGCAGACCGAATGCGCGGACGGCATTCGGCGGTGACTGCTCAATGCCAGCATTCCTTAACTGGCAGATGGCTACTTATACAAAACTTCATAAAGTTGTACAAGGAAGTAATTATTTGTAATTTTGTATAACTTTTTAGGCGCTGACGTTGTCTGTCGCGGTACGGCTCGAGGCCACGCTAATGGTGTTGCGACCCGTGTGTTTAGCGGTGTAGAGCGCTTTGTCGGCATCGTCCAGCCAGTCCAGTGGATCCTTGTACAAGGATTGATAGCGCGCCAAACCGATACTCAGGCCCACTCGCAACTCTGGCACGTGCGGATGACGATACTGCTGCAATGCCTCGCGCAATTGCTCCATCAGCGCTTCGGCTTTGTGCAGTGGCAGGGTCGGCAGGATTACGCAGAACTCGTCACCGCCGTAGCGCCCGGCCAATTCGTACTGATCCAGCAGGCGCTTGAGCTCTTTACTCAATTGCCGCAGCACCTCATCGCCGACGATGTGCCCGAAGCTGTCGTTGATCTCCTTGAAATGGTCGATGTCGATCAATGCCAGCGTGGCTTGGCTGTTGTGTTGGCGGCACTGTTTGAATTTCAGGTGCAGCAGGTCTTTCCAGGCCCCGTGGTTGAGCAGGCCTGTGAGGCTGTCAGTACGGCTGAGGGCGCTCAGTGCGCGTTTGTGTTGGGAGAGTTTGATCGCCAGGCGATAACAGACCATGCCCAGCGCCAACGGATACAGGGTGAGCATCGGCAGGCAGGCCCAAACTTGCGTTTGGGTCATCGTCAGACTGAATTTGACGCCGAAAATCGCCCAGCCCAGCAGAACACCGGCGAGTTGCGCGAGGGCGCCGAACACGAACAGACGTTGGCCGCCGGCGGCAACATTGTTCATGGTCATCATCGACAGGATGGTCACGGTGGTTAGCGGGTTGAACTGAAAGCACGCCGCCCAGAAACCGCCGAACATCGAGTCGTATAACAAATTGCGCCGTTCAGCCTGATACGGGAACGCCGAGCGCGTGGAGATCTGGTAAGCGAAGTGCGGCCAGGCGAAACCGTTGAATAACAACAGCGCCCACAGCCAGCCGGGTATGTTCAGCGGATACAGCGCCGCAGCGACGCTGAAGAATCCCACGCCCAGACCAATGGCCCTGGGCAGGTAAATGCGCCGGGCGAATGACAAGCCTTTGCCGCGTTGGTTTTCCATGATGCCCTGCGCGAAATTCATCCTGAAATACTTTGCAGTATTTTCTCAGGCTAACCGTTCGTCGGTCGATTGTCGGACATTGTCATTTATTCCAACGGGAATAATCAGTGTCCTTCCGAGCCATTTAATCGGTGACTCGCGCAGGAGAAGGGCGATTTAGAGCTGATAGCAGGCCAGAAACATCTCCAGCGCCGATTCGGCGACGGTGTTCTGCATATCGACATCGAGGGCGGCACGGCCCATCGACATCTGCGGCCAGAAGCCGAAGGTCTTGAGCAAGCCTTGTACTTGATGGGCGGCAAACTCCGGGTCAACCGGTTTCAATCGGCCGTCGGCCTGCGCGGCGCGAATCCATACGGTCAGGCCTTCCTCGCGCTCGCCCATGCGCTCGATCATGTTCTGCGCGCGCTCCGGTGAATGAATGGTGGCGGCAATCGCCACTCGGGCCAAGGTCAGAAAATTCTCGTCGGCCATCAACTGCATTTTGGCCTGGAGCATCTGCCTTAATTGCTCGCGCAACGGCTGATCGCGGTTGTAGTTCACCGATTGCTCTGCGCTGATTCGTGCCCACAGCTGGTTGAGAATTTCCGCGAACAACTCTTCTTTGCTGGGGAAATGGTTGTACACCGTACGCTTCGACACACCGGCGGTCGCGGCAATCTTGTCCATGCTGGTGACCTCGAATCCGTTGGCACGGAATTCGGCAATCGCCGCCTGAATAATGGCTTCGCGTTTACGGTCGGTGAGGCGCTGTGGAGCTGTCATAAGTACGCTTCGGCAGAGAAAAGATGAAATTACACTTGGCAGTTTACTTGTCATCCGCTTTCATGCAACCTAGAAACTACACCGCTCAGTGTAATGTTGCGTTAATCCTCGCAACCTAAAAAACAGCAGTTCGGCCTATGCGTGCAGCTTTGGCCATTTATCGTCCCACCGTGGAAAAACCGCGAATTGCGCGGTTTTTCTGGAGTCATTCAGTCATGGCCAATCCAGTTTCGCTCCCGGATAACACATCCACGCCTGAAGCCTCGCGGCAGAATCAGGGGCTGTTTCGCAACCACGCGCCGGTTCAACGCGAAGGCGTGCGCAAAATGCTGCGGATCATGTGGAACATGATTTTCCACAAACCGCGCAATACCCGGCCCGCAGCGCCGATCCCGGTGCAGGCGTTGACTCGAGAAGAGCTGTTGGCGGCGCCCAACCACAGCGTCTATCGCCTCGGTCACTCGACTTTGTTGTTGAAACTGCGCGACAAATTCTTCATCACCGACCCGGTCTTCGCCGAGCGTGCATCACCGGTGCAATGGGCCGGGCCGAAACGCTTCCACCAGCCACCGATCAGCATTGAACAGTTGCCACCGATCGAAGCGGTGATCCTGTCGCACAATCATTACGACCACCTCGATTACCAGGCCGTGCTCAGGCTGGCTGCCAAAACCAATCTGTTCCTGACCCCGCTGGGCGTCGGCGACACCCTGATCAAATGGGGTATCGATGCCAGCAAAGTCCGCCAGTACGATTGGTGGCAGGGCGCGGAGATTGCCGGCATCCGTTTCGTCGCCACACCGTCGCAGCACTTCTCCGGCCGTGGCTTGTTCGACGGCAACAGCACGCTATGGGCGTCATGGGTGATGATCGACGGCGACACGCGAATCTTCTTCAGCGGCGACAGCGGCTACTTCGACGGCTTCAAACGCATCGGCGAACAGTACGGCCCGTTCGACCTGACCCTGATGGAAACCGGCGCCTACAACGTCGAATGGCCGCATGTGCACATGCAACCGGAAGAAACCCTGCAAGCGCATATCGACCTCAAGGGCCGCTGGCTCTTCCCGATTCACAACGGCACGTTCGATCTCGCCATGCACGCTTGGCACGAACCGTTTGACCGGATTCTGGCACTGGCGTGGGAACGCAGTATTTCCATTACCACGCCACAGATGGGCGAGGCGTTTAACATCGCTCAACCGCAACGCGGGGATGCCTGGTGGTTAGCGGTGGAAGGGGAGAGCGGAGCGGTGGTGCAGGAGGCCTGATGGCTCCTTCCGCCGGATGAATCCTGATGCGGATGGGCCGTTTATCTATATGAATTAGCGATTTTTTGTGTCGGAAAAATCCGCTTACTTTTGTAGTGGCTACGAGTCAGGATGACTTTTCCTACTGCGTGTGGTCTGTTTTGCCGACAGCTCTTTCCTACGTCCTCGGTAGGCTGTGTCGCGAGTGAATGACTCACCCGTGCATAGCCTAAACAAGGACGATAAACATGAAACACCTCTTCAAACACCGCGTGAACCAACTGGCGCTGGCCATCGTTCTGCCGATGGCCGCGATAAACGTTTCCGTGGCGGCCGATGCCCTGGAATACGCAAGCGTCAGTCAGCTTGGCAAGCTGATGGCCGACAATGAGTTGACCGCCGTCGCCTTGGTCGAGCATTTGACTGCGCGAATGGCCAGCCTGGACAAACAAGGCCCTTCTCTCAATGCAATTATCGAGTTGAACCCGCAAGCCGTTGAAATCGCCACGGCTCTTGATCAGGAGCGCGCGCAAGGCCAGATCCGTGGCCCGCTGCACGGCATTCCGGTGCTGCTCAAAGACAGCATCGATACCGCGGACATGCTGCAAACCAGCGCGGGCTCTTTGGCGATGGTGGGTCAGCCTGCAAGCAAGGATGCCTTCATCGTTGAACAACTGCGTGAAGCGGGGGCGATCGTATTGGGCAAAACCAATATGAGCGAATGGGCTTTTGTGCGTGACATGGAACTGCCCCATGGCTGGAGCGGCCGAGGCGGTCAGAGTAAAAACCCTCACGTGCTGATTGAAGGAGTATGTGGCTCCAGCTCGGGTTCGGCGGTTGCCGTTGCAGCGGGTTTTGCACCGCTCTCCATCGGTACCGAAACCAACGGTTCGATTACCTGCCCGGCGACGGCCAACGGTGTGGTCGGGGTCAAACCGACGCTGGGGTTGTTCAGTCGGTCCGGTATCGCGCCTATCACGCGCCTGCAAGATACTCCCGGCACATTGACCCGCTCCGTTCGCGATGCCGCGCTGATGTTCAACGTGCTGCAAGGCATGGATTCTGCTGATGCCGCCACAGCGGGAG
The DNA here is from genome assembly GCF_900580865.1 of Pseudomonas viridiflava. Classification (GTDB taxonomy): domain Bacteria; phylum Pseudomonadota; class Gammaproteobacteria; order Pseudomonadales; family Pseudomonadaceae; genus Aquipseudomonas. The sequence goes on along the minus strand of NZ_UTBZ01000099.1, from coordinate 51,807 downwards.
CGCCTCAGGACATTGATTACACCGCGCTGCTCGCCAGCGATGCCTTGAACGGTAAACGCATCGGTTACCCGATCGCGTATACAGGCTCCCATGGCGCGCCGCTGACACCGAGTCCTGAATTCCTGATGGCGATGGCCACCATGCAAGAGCTGGGCGCGACGCTTGTTCCTCTGACGATGCGCTTGCCCGACATGGGGGACTACTTCACGGGGTTGATGGGCGGTATGAAACATGAGCTGCCCGAATATCTCGCCAGTCGAACCGGACTGCCGGTCCAGTCGTTGCAGGAACTGATCGACTTCAACACGCTCAATCCCGGCCATGATGGCTACGGTCAGTCGATGCTGGAAGCAATCAATGCGCTGTCGACGACACATCAAGAAGCAACGGCAATCATTGAGGCCCTTAACGCGGCCTTCAAGGAGGCCATCGACGAACAACTGCGTGAGCACAATCTCGATGCTTTGGTTTCCGAAGACGACGGTTTCTCACAGTTTTCTGCCGCTGTTGCGAGCTATCCCGCGATTACTCTGCCATCGGGTATGAACGGCGATGGGTTGCCGACTTCCGTGTTCTTTTTTGGTCCGCGCTGGAGTGAACCGCAATTGCTGGCCATGGCTTACAGCTATGAACAGGAATCGCAGCAACTGCAGCATCCGGAGTTCAAATAACGGTTAATAAAAGCGGCATCGTTCTTCCGGGACGATGCCGCTTTTGCCTGGAGAAATTCGTCGCAGGCACAGCGTTTAATCAACCATCGCAAAATCCGCATGCGCTGCCGATTCCCGAGCCACGCTCACCGAGCGCCCCGGCGCAAACCCGGGAAAGAACACCAGCCCCTGCGCCTCGAACCGGTAAGCAAGGGCCAGTCGCGCCGCATCGGCTACATCCTGCTGCGCTTCAAAGCGTTGGATGTCTTCAACCGGAACCTCAGCCTCCCGCGATAGCTGATCCACGCTCCAGCCCAGCATCGCTCGGGCCTGGACGCAGTGCGTCGGGGTGAACTGGAAAAGGGCAATGCGTTCGAGGATGTGGTTCATCGCAAGAGAGGCCATGGTGTGCTCCGGGCTCAAGAGTGCTGATTGAAAATGTACTGTGTTTTTGTACAGTTGTTTTCGGCCGGGATCAAACGCATTTTTTGATTTGCCCTAATTCGCCGCCTCCAACCAGACGGACGGTGCCTGCCCGAGGATCCGCCGGAACATCGTCGAGAACGCCGCCGGGCTTTCATAACCGAAGTCCAGCGCGATGCGCGTCACCGCTTCACCCGAGGCCAAGCGCGCCAGCGCCAGGACCACGCAAGCCTGCTGCCGCCATTGCCTGAAGCTCAATCCGGTCTGTTGCCGAAACATCCTGTTGAAGGTGCGCAAGCTTATGTGTAACTGCTCGGCCCACTGCTGTGGAGATTGATGGGCGTACGGCTGATGCAGAAAGTTCTGACACAGAGACAGGAGCTTTCCGTCAGTCGGCAGCGGAATGTGCAACGGCAGCGGCGCACTGCGCGTCAATTCATGCAGCAACAGATCAATCAGCACGCCGTCGCGTCCGCCCAAGTCATAGGTCAGCGGGACCTCCACCGCCTCCATCAACAAATGCCTCATCAACGGAGACACACCGATCACCTGACAGCGCTCCCCCAAATCCACCGCACCGGGTTCGATGTATAAGCTGCGAGTGCTGACCCCGAGCATCAACACCTCATGCGCCACCCCCGGCGGAATCCAAACCGCGCGCTGCGGCGGCACCACCCAGTTGCCGTCATGGGTGCTGACCTGCATCACCCCGGTCGCGCCGTACAACAATTGCGCCCGGCGATGCGTGTGAAAGGGCAGCAAGTGACCGTGGGAATAATCCGTACCGATCGCTACCACCGCGCGCGGCGTGTCATCCAGCAGATTGATCGAAACATTGCGCATCTGGCGTTTCCCGGTAGTTGGCGTAAACGCAAGCATTATTGGCTGACTTGCTGAAGCAGGCCAAGCGCCGCCGCTCTATCGTCGACCGCTCTCCCACCACGGACACCTCGACATGTTCTATTTACTGCTGACCCTCTTCGGCTGCCTGACTGGCATCACCGCGGTCCTGTTCGGCTTCGGCGGCGGCTTCGTCGTGGTGCCGCTGCTGTATCGCATGCTCACCGCCAGCCACGGCGCCGATGACCCGATCGGCCAATCGGCGATGCACATCGCCGTCGCCACCTCGACCTGCGTGATGATCGTCAACGCCCTGATCGCCACCGACAAGCACCGCCGCGCCGGCAATCTCATTCGTCATTACCTGTGGCCGTTGGGAGGATTTATCGGCGTGGGCGCGATCATTGGCGCAATTGCTGCGGTGTGGGTCAGCGGCGACGTGATTCGCTACGCCTTCATCGGTTATCTCGGCGTGACCATCGTCGACTGCCTGCTGCGACGCGGCTTTCTCACTCAGACCGCAGACGTCATCCCACGCCGACTTGGCGCCACGGAAACTTCCGCAGGCGGTGTAGGCATCGGCGCCATCGCGACGTTTCTCGGTGTCGGAGGCAGCGTCATGACCGTGCCGCTGTTGCGTCGTTGTGGGTTGAGCATGTCGCAAGCAACGTCCATGGCCAATCCGCTGAGCGTGCCGGTGGCGTTGGCGGGGACGCTGACGTACATGGCGTTGGCGGGGTTTAGTCAGGCTGACTTGGGCGCGTGGTTTGTCGGGTATGTGGATTTGCTGGCATTTGCGGTGCTGACGGTCGGCTCGCTCATCGGGATTCGATTGGCCGCGCCATGGATTGGCCGGATACCAGATCGGATGCATGCTTGGGTCTATATCGGGTTGCTGATTATCGTGCTGCTGTGCATTTCGCTTAAATGAACCATTGCCAGGCTACAGCGGAAGAAATCAAAATTGATAACCGAACGCTGTCCTCCAGCAATGACCAGAGAACCAGGATGTTGATCTTCAATTGCACCGAAGCCGCCAGTAAGTTTTTCAGCCGTGTTCACAAAGGTAAAAAGATTACGCCGGTGGACAACAAACCGCCGTCGCCGGCCATCGAAGATGACGAAGCCTCCAGTTCCGTAGAGCAGTGGCTAGTCCATGCGATCACTGTGCAACGCAAGCATGTTTTGTTGGTTATCCATGTGAAAACCCGTTACTGCATGGTCTTCGCCAATGCGCAAAAGGCTGACACAGAAGGTTTCGTTGCCTGGTTTGCTGATCGTTGGCGTGAAGGATTGATCCGCGATGCGATCAATCACGGTCTTATGGATTGGGTCGATGCCGGCATCATGCCGGAGCGTATGGATCAAGTCTGTCGCGACTACAAGTTTTATCGGCGCAGCCATCGCAGTGCACAAAAACATATTGATGAAATTGCCTGGTATTTCCAGGGCAATGCAGCCGAGTGGGGTTGTTTGCCACAGAGTGAGCGTGAAGAGATTGGTTTCGATGCCGCGATGAATGACACGCCCAGAAGCAGCAAAGGCCAGAAAGATACCTACTGGCCGAATGTCGAAATGGTCGCTCACTGGTTGCGTGAATATTGCGTTGTTGATGAGGCGGGTATCGAGAGTGCTTTGAAGCGACGCCTAGAGGCATGGCGAGAGATCAGGGCTTTTCATTAAACGCCCAAGTGCAGCCGAAATGCACGGCTGCACTCGATTCTCTGGCTTGGCCTAGCCATAATCCGCCCCGACTTTCTCCAAGCCCGCGTGCAAACCACAAGCGCGGCCTCCGCCTCTTTCAAGGAACGATCAATGCTCAAGGGACTGATGCGCCTGGCAACTTGCGCCGCTGTGCTGTTTTCAATGCTGTCTATCGCTCAGGCTGATGACGGCCGGCGCGTATTCACCGGTACGCTGGGTAAGACGCCGATTGTCGTGGAGCTCAAAACCACACAGCCGGATGAAGTGACTGGGCGGTATTTCTACGAGAAATATCATCGCGATTTGCCTCTCAGCGGCGCATTGCAGGGCAGCACACTGACCTTGACCGAAGGTAATAATCGCTACGGCGACGACAAGCCGCTGCCTACGCTGAAACTGGAAGAGACCGGCGACGGCTGGCAGGGCGAGTGGCAAAGTCCGAAGGGCAAGAAACTGTCAGTGCAACTCACTGAGGCCAAAACTCCAACGCCAACCGCTAACACGCTGCCAATCATCGCCGCGCTGCCGAGCGGCGAGTTGTACGAATACTTGCGAGTGCAGGGGCTCAATCTCAAAGCCACGAAGAAAGAGACCTTCATGGGCTACACCCTGCAATGGTGGACGGAGCCCGACTCGAAAATTGCCCTCTTCAGCGTGGAATCCGGTTTACCGAAAGATGATCTGCAGCGGGTCAATCAGCAATTGCTGGGGCGGCTCTGGCTTGAAGTCATCCGTTATCACAGTTGCCAATTGAGTGGCGGAGAGAACGTCGATTTCATGCAACAGGCAGAACCGAAAATGATCTCGCCAGCCGTGGTCAGCCTGAATATCTCGACCAGCTATTACTGCGGCGGCGCGCATCCGGACTTCGGTGATTCCCCGCTCAATATCGACGTGAAAACCGGCCACCCGCTGTCCCTCGAAGATGTGCTGTGGGTCGGAGAGGGCAAACCGCTGCTACATGCCGAGCGCGACAGCCTAGGCGACAAACCGCTGAGCAAGGACGAAAGTAACGCGCGCTATCAGTACGTAAGCAAAGAGTTGGTACCTTGGGTCATCAAGCAATTCACCGCCCTGTACCCCACAGAAATGAAGACACCGACGGGAGATGACGACTGCAACTTCCAGGAAGAGAGCATCTGGGGCACTTCACCTTGGTACTTCACCGAGAAGGGCTTGTACCTCGGCGCCTACTTCGCTCGCGTGCAACGCTCCTGCGACAGTCCTGACTGGTCGATCCTGCCGTACTCCCTCGTCAAACAACACCCCGGTGCCATCAACCTGCAACTGCCCCAAGGCTAACCATCACTCCAACCCCGGCGCTTCACGAATAATGAAGTGATCCAGGTTCTCGATATTGGCATTGAAGACCTCGAAAGGCTTTTCGGGGTTCTTCTTGCCGGGCACCTGCTTCAACTCCGGCGTCACCCCATAGAAGAAACAGAACAACGCCTTGTCGCTATCCACCGCGTGCTTGATCTCTTCCAGAAACGCCTTGCGCTTGCGGTAGTTGTCGATCAGCTTCTTGTTCAGATAAACGCTGACCGGATACGGCTTCTTCTTACTGTCCTCGGGCTTCTTGAACCAGACCTTGTCCTCGAAATCGATACGAAAACTGGCACTGTGGAAGTCCTCAATCTTCTTGATCCGCCCCCAGTAAATCAGCCCCTTGTTGTCCGTCAGATACTCAATCTTCTTGAAGAACGAACTGTACGGCGCCGAATGCTCGCCGACCTTCAACGGCATCCGCTTGAGCAACTCCTTGTCCGCGAAGTTCGACACAAAACACTCCACCGGATGCGCAAACACACTGGTCTTGTCCGGCGCCGACTCACGATTCGCCGACTCTTTCCCACCGTCTGCCGCCACCCGCACCGGATCATCCCGCAACACATCCGCCGCCCCCGCTGGCGCGACAGGCTTGCGCACATACTCACGCCGGGTCAGCAACAACTCCGATGGGAAGTGTTCCTCACGCCCGTCATCCACCTCACCATCCGCCGTCTCAACACCAGACGCTGAAGCCTTCAAACTCACATACGGACAACCCACCACATGCTGCGTCGTGGGCAGATTCTTGAAGTGCGGCGTGCGCACGTAATTCACGTTCTTGGCGTTGAACGTGCCCAACTCGTTGGAAGCCTCGAACGCCGAACGACAGGCATCGTTGGGGCACTGGAAGTGTTCCTTCGCCGAGTCAAATGCCACCGTCTCATCGAAATTGAGATCGCGAACGTCATAGATCGACAACTTGTCGTCGAGGCTGAGGCAGTAGGCGAGATCGAATTTCATGGTGGGGCTCGGATCCTTGAGTGGGGGGAGGGGTATTAATAGCGGGAGGCGGCGCGGGTTGCACTGATTGTTTTCAGGATGATGCGGAATTTGTGGGAGGTAGCCTGCTGGCGATTCCTGACATCAACCAAATTTCAATCCTCAGGCCGACATCGCAGGCCACGCATCACTCTGTGGCGAGGGAGCTTGCTCCCGCTGGGCTGCGGAGCAGCCCCAAAAAAGGTAAATCCGATGAGTTAAACAGAGCAAGCTATGATCTTGGCGACCGCTCCGCAGCCGATCAGGAGCAAGCTCTCCCGTCACATAGTTTTGCGGTTCGGGGGCTCACGCTTTAACCGTTCAACCCTGGCATAAAGCGACTCGGTGAACTCTTTGCTGTCATTCGAGTGATGGCAGCGCCGATGACAGTTCGGACAAAGTGCTACAGCGTTGCTGATTCGATCAGAACCCTTATTCGCCAAATGCTTCACGTGATGAACTTCAAGGTAAGGCGAGTCGTTTTTAGTGAATGGCGCCGGTTCACCACACCCTTCACATATCCCTTTGGCTTTCTGACGGACCCAGGCTCTAACCTTCGGATCACGTATAAATGCAGTGCTTTGGGCGGGAGCGCGCTTCGGCTTCACAATCCCCGCAGGTTCATCTTCAAGAGGCAGTTTCTCTAGCGCCAGAGCTCTTTGCTCTAGTGCTTCTTCATCCGCAGTCGCAACCGTTGGATCCCCAAGCGTTACCCCTTTGGCAATCAACACTGCTCGGATGGCTGGCTCAACGTTGGACCCAACGTTTCTAGCTGGCTTGTACCCTTTGATGTATTCCCTATGCATTCTCAATAAAACGGCAGAGATGTTCTGCATGCGGAATTCAACTGAGCCTTCAGTGCGATTGTGCAGGGCAGATGCACGCAGTACGCGATTCTCATGTGCCTTGTTGGATTTTTGGCCGATTCGCTCAAGCTCAAACATTTTCAGGTAGGCATCAACCGCTGCCTCAATCTCAACAACAGTCCAGTCAGTGTCTTTTTTCTTGTCGCTCATAAAATCGCCGAGGGTTGAAAACCCTCGGACGATACTGAGTGGCCATTACGGCTGTCTAGGAAAATTCCTACAGAGATTTGCGACAGTTCTCGCAAGTGATCTCACAAGCAGCACCTAACTCATCAGATGCTTCGAAGACTGAAATACCTCTGCAGCCTTCCGCCACCAAGACTTCGGGGCAGTCGCTCGATGCTGTGTCTGACCCTGCAACAGATACGGCATATCTCGTAGCCGAATCCAGCTTTCATCCTGCCAATGCAACAGACTCACAGACATCTCAGGCCATTTCAAAAAACTCAGCATAGGTAGATCTGAGTTTTCTGAGGACGCAGCATCGCGTAAGGCTGGAACCACCTGATGGGTCAGCCATTCGCGCAACAGCCGATTCCCTGGAACGTAGTGATACACCAACAGCGCATACACGCCTGACTCACTTAGCATCAGCTGCTTTTCAGGTTGCCGGTGATACTCAATCCACAGAAAACGATGCTGATCCTTGTCCAGTTTGCTGACCATTCGATCACTGAGATGGACACCCATCAAGCGACCAATATCGCGTGAGCAAAACCATGGTTGGCCTTCAAGGAGGAGGGCGTGGAGAGAGAGTTTGTGCAGAGTGAAGACAGTCGAACTGTGAGGTTCAGACATGGCAGGCCTCCAGTGCTGGACGCATGTAGATGATGTTGAGGTTGAAGCTGATTTCCTTCGTGCTGAAGGAGACATTTTTAGGCATATCCATTTACCTCTGTGTGATTTCAGCTTTCTTAAGGCTGGGTGCCGGGAGCTAAGAAACCCCACACAGAGGGCCGGACATATTCCCCTTTCGGGTCTTGTATTCGCCCACTCCCGGCATAACAGAGTTTTTTGATGCGCACGGGGAAACCGTAGGCACAAAAAGCCGCTACTGTCGGGTGCGGTGAGTCCGCTGTGTGAGGTGTTTCTTAGGCACCAGACTCTGGAGACTATGGACTCTCACATTACAGGTCAAGGCATGTATTTTTTGAAATTTTGGCTTACATCTCATGTCACGCCGTCTGCTATTGGTAGACAAAATGATGGCAAAGCAGTAGCGTTCTGTTGGGTGAAATGGACGACAAAAAACAGCGAAAAAATTTGTAGGACGTAGCGAAAAATCTTACGTCGAAGTTCAATTGTTCTTGAAGGTACACAAGGAGTGTGGTCATGAAAATCAAAAGCTTGGACAATTATATAAAACCACTTGAATCGTATTTTTTTCTATTGAAAAGAACGTCGTGCGCTAACAGTGCTTTTGGTTGTTTTAATATAAGTTTGTGATCTGGATAAATATTTTAATTTTTTCGTTTAGATTGAATGTAATAAAATTTATGGGGTGTAAGTAAGTATGCGATTTATAGACGTTTTTGCGGGGTGTGGAGGTCTTTCCTTAGGGCTGCTACAAGCAGGAATGTCGGGCGTATTTGCTATTGAGAAAAACCCAATGGCATTTGAGACGCTAAAGCATAATTTAATTGATGGTAATAAATTTAATTTTGATTGGCCAGAGTGGCTCCCTCGAAAAGCGATGAGTTGTGAGGAGTTGTTAGCGGAATATTCTTCTCAGCTGGAAAATATGGCTGGATCTATAGATTTATTAGTTGGTGGGCCTCCATGTCAAGGTTTTTCGATAGCTGGGAGACGAAATCCATCTGATCCGCGTAATCAAATGGCTGAGCAGTATTTGAAGTTGGTAAGTATATTGCGTCCAATGTATCTCGTTATAGAGAATGTTTCTGGATTTGCTTCAAAATTCAATGAAACAAAAAGTCGTGAATTGGATGATAGATTTAGTAAGACATCCTATGCTGAGTTCATTGTAGATAGCTTAGAAAATTTAGGATACTCGGTAAGCTCCGGTTTAGTTAATTGCTCAGATTTCGGTGTTCCTCAGAACAGGAGGCGTTACCTAATAATTTGCTCGCTGAAAAAGCTGAAGGTACCGTTGTTGGAGGTTTTGGCGGGATCTTCTAAGGATTTTCTATCGGCTAAAAAGTTGCATTTGGATCGCCCGACCTCTGCGTCAGAAGCGCTGTCTGATTTGGAGTTGGTGGGAAAGAAATTAATTCCTTCGTTAGATGGTGGTCGGCCAGGTTTTCTTCAGATCGAATATGTTGAACCGGACATAAAGTCTAATTACCAATCATTGATGAGGGCTGGCAGCGACTCGCCACCTAATAGTCTCCGTCTTCCTAAACATGCCCCGAATACAATAGTAAATTTTAAGAGAATTCAGCTCGCATCTACACCCGGTAGATCGGTCTCGAAGGTCGTTAGGGAGATGCTTGGAATAAAAAAACAAGCAATAACCGTTCTTGGAAGAAACTTACCATCACCAACGGTTACTACTCTTCCAGATGATATTATTCATTATTCTGAAGCTAGGATTTTGACCGTAAGAGAATCTGCGAGGTTGCAATCTTTTCCTGACTGGTTTGAGTTTTTGGGGAAGTACACAACTGGTGGGGAACGTAGGAGAATCGATTGTCCTCGATATACTCAAGTGGGAAATGCAGTGCCTCCTCTCCTGTCAGAGGCTATTGCACTCGTTATTAAGTCGGCCTCCGATGATATGGAAATTTCTGAGGGTAATAGAAAATGCAATTGAATTTTAAAGTTAGCCCTCAATTAAAGTCAATCATTGGAAGAGATTTGATCACCGATGATTATGTAGCAATTTTTGAGCTCGTTAAAAATTCATATGATGCACACGCCACAAAAGTGCATATTCACTTTTTTTCTGACGCTATTTATATAACTGATAACGGCAAAGGGATGTCGTTTGAAGATATAAAGAATAAGTGGTTGTATGTAGCTTACTCTGCAAAAAGCGATGGTTCAGAAGACGGTGGAGCAGCTCAGCGTTATGCCGGCAGTAAAGGAGTTGGAAGGTTCTCATGTGATCGTTTGGGCGCTAAGCTTTCTATGATGTCTCGATCACGGGGCGATTCTTACGTGTCGCGAGTAAGAGTTGATTGGGGGGACTTCGAAGATTCGTCAGTCGAGAGTTTTATCGATGTAAATGTTCAGTATGACCAGCTGCAGCTTTTCAAAATCCCTAAATCCGTCGAGTCGCCTTTAGATACTGGTACAGTTCTCAAAATATATGAGCTTAGGGATCAGTGGTCACGGGACAGTATATTAAGTCTGAAGAACTCGTTGTCGAAACTAATTAACCCATTTAATAGCAGCTCTGAAGAGTTTGGTATCGAGTTTCATTGTATCGATCAACTTTCAGAGGATGAGCGCCTGATTTCTGAATTTGATGGAGAGCTACCTCCAAATGCTCTAGTAAACAGTCCCGTTCAAAATTTCATTTTTGAGACACTGCAGCAAAAGACCACCTGGCTGTCTACAAAAATAGTTTCTGGGACAGTAGTGTCTGAATTGATTGATAGGGGAGAATTGCTTTATAGGGTTTCGGAACCCAATCCGTATCTAGAGCTTGAGGATACTGGTTTTGAGTGTAATCTTTTTTATCTTAATCGTTCCGCCAAAAGCACTTTTGCGAGACGTATGGGGATATCGTCAGTAAGCTTTGGTTCTGTTTTTTTATTTAAGAATGGCTTTCGTGTATATCCAGTGGGGGATGAGTCTGATGATACTTTTGGTATTGATAGGCGAAAACAGCAGGGTACATCTCGCTATCTAGGTTCTCGTGATCTGTTGGGGCGCATAGATGTTAAAGGCGGCGAAACAAAATTCAAAGAATCATCCAGTCGTGATAAAGGACTAATAGAAACTAACGCGTATGAAGAGTTGTTGGAATGTTTTAGAAGAAAATGTTTGTTGCGACTAGAGAATTATGTGGTTGGTGTAACTTGGAAGTTTAAGTTTGACCACGATTTGGAAGATGCTTCATTTTTAGAAGGGCATGAAGCTCGGGCTAAGGCTTTACAGGTCTTGTCAAAGCTTACTAGTGTGCCGGATATTAAGGTTGAGTATTTTAATAAAGATTTGTTCGGTATTCTAAGTGATAGTATTTCTGATTTTCCTCGGGCGATGAATGATCTGGCTGCGTTGGCCACAAAGGCAGGTGATGATTCATTAAGATTAAAAGCACTTGAAGCATTTAATAAATTTCAGGCGCTTCAAGAGTCTGAGGCGGAAGCTATACGTTTCGCTGAAAGAGAAAGAGAGGCTCGGCATGTCGCTGAAAAGTTAGCGGCAAAAACCAAGAAGGCGCTCGAAACTGAACGCTCTAAGAATTTGTTTTTGACTTCTTTGAAAAGTCGCGATAAAGAAACTCTCGAGAACTTGCATCATCAAGTAATTATTTATGCTATCAGTGCTCACCACCGGCTTGAAGGCACTATTGCCGATGTGCGCGATGGTCGTGTAATTGATCGAATTGAACTAGAAAAATCACTAGGAAGCTTGCTTCTGCTAAATAAAAAGATAATCGCGGCTTCAAGGTTTGCTACATCAGCAAACTTTAAGTTGAATTCTAGTAAAATAACGGAAGACTTTACAAAGTATCTTGTTGAGTATATTCAGAAAATTTGCCCTATCTATATTCAACGTATTAAAGCTGAAGTTGTATCTGATGGGAAACTATTTGAGTTAGAGTTTTTCCCAATTGAAGTATCAATTATGATTGATAATTTGATTGAAAATGCAAAGAAAGCTAATGCATCGCTCATCCGCTTTGATATACGGCAATCCTCCTTGAATACATTGGAAATTCATGTTGAGGATGATGGGGATGGTATTTCTAAAGAGATTGAGGAAGTTTCTCAGATATTCGAAAAAGGGATTTCTACCACGGATGGCTCAGGACTAGGTTTGTATCATGTCACTGAGGTTCTGCAGGCCCTCAAGGGGACGATCTCGGTTGAGAATGGAAAACTTGCTGGGGCGGCGTTCTTGATAAAGGTTAATAAGTGATGGAAAATCAATACAGGGTTTTGTGGTTTGATGATCAGCTTGAGTATATTGAAGCTGTCGAAGATAAACTCAATCGAAAAATATCTCCGTATGGTTTGGAATTGCAGTCAAATAAAATATCTTCATTTGATGTTGATTCAATAAATCCAATTTTAGATGAGTTAAGGCGGAATAGTAACTACGATATAATATTGGTCGATTTTGACTTGGGGCAGCAGAACGAAACTGGTGCGACTCTACTTACGAAGCTAAGGCGCTATTCTCAGGGAGAGGTGATTTTTTATAGCGCCAAAAAACCTCGTGAACTTAGAGAGATATTGCTGGATTTAGAGATTGATGGCGTTTTTTGCGTTAGTAGGGGTATATCTCTGGCGGATGATATTTTCTCTATTATACGGCCCACATTTCATAGGCTCGCGCATCCGAATTACTTTAGGGGAATAGTGGTCGGGTCTGTTAGCGAAATGGATGAGTTGCTTTCTGATATCCTGCTTAGGATAGTAAAGAAGTCGCGATATATGGATGAGGAAGAGCTTCGGGCTCTTGCCGCAGCAGGGCTGAAAGAAAGTATAGATATGAGTGTTAGTGCATTGGCAACGCATGTTACTCGGCCAATTGATCGTTTTGTTGCTAAAGATTTGAATTTGTATATTAAGGTTAATTTAATACTTCAGGTTTTAGATAGGATAGGAGATCGTCTATCCGAAGACTGTTCTGAGATTTTGAAGCGATTTAATGATGAGATTAACCAATATAGAATTCAGGCGGCCCACGTTGCGAACAAAGAGGTTAATGGGGCTCTTGTTTTTACTGGTAGAACCGAAAAACCTTGGGATGTTCAAAAGCTTAAAGAGATTCTCACGGCTATCCGAAGCCATAAGGATAATTTGAACTCGATTTTAGCTTTGGTTGATAAAGAGTAAATCTGGTTTGTAGCTTCTTAAAGCTTTTCGGTGGCAGTTAATCCTCATAAAAAAAAGCCTCGACTTATCGAGGCTTTTTTATGGTGATTAACCGACTTCCGTTGGCGTCAAGATCAATCCCAGCTCAACGCACCACCAGTTTGGTATTCGATCACGCGAGTCTCAAAGAAATTCTTCTCTTTCTTCAGATCCATAATCTCGCTCATCCAAGGGAACGGGTTAGTCGTCCCTGGATACTCTTCCTTCAAACCGATCTGCGACAAACGACGGTTAGCGATGAACTTCAGGTAGTCCTCCATCATCGCCGCGTTCATGCCCAGTACGCCGCGAGGCATGGTGTCACGTGCGTATTCGATCTCCAGCTGCGTACCCTGCAGAATCATCTGGGTCGCTTCTTCCTTCATCTCAGCATCCCACAAATGTGGGTTTTCGATTTTGATCTGGTTGATCACGTCGATGCCGAAGTTCAGGTGCATGGATTCGTCGCGCAGGATGTATTGGAACTGCTCGGCGACGCCGGTCATTTTGTTGCGGCGGCCCATGGAGAGGATTTGGGTGAAGCCGCAGTAGAAGAAGATGCCTTCCAGAACGCAGTAGTAGGCGATCAGGTTGCGCAGCAACTCTTTGTCGGTGTCTGGGGTGCCGGTTTCGAACTTCGGATCGGAGATCGAACGGGTGTACTTCAGGCCCCAGGCTGCTTTTTTCGCGACCGATGGGATCTCGTGGTACATGTTGAAGATTTCGCCTTCATCCATGGCCAGCGATTCGATGCAGTACTGGTAGGCGTGGGTGTGGATCGCCTCTTCGAAAGCCTGGCGCAGGATGTACTGGCGGCATTCCGGGTTGGTGATCAGGCGGTACACGGCCAGGACCAGGTTGTTGGCAACCAGGGAGTCGGCGGTGGAGAAGAAGCCGAGGTTGCGCATGACGATGCGGCGCTCGTCGTCGGTCAGGCCTTCCGGGTCTTTCCAGAGGGCGATGTCGGCGGTCATGTTGACTTCTTGCGGCATCCAGTGGTTTGCGCAACCGTCCAGATACTTCTGCCAGGCCCAGTCGTACTTGAATGGCACGAGTTGGTTGAGGTCGGCGCGGCAGTTGATCATGCGCTTTTCGTCAACGGCGACACGGGCGGAGGCGCCTTCGAGTTCGGCGAGGCCTTCGGCGACGTCGAGGGAGTTCAGTGCAGCCTTGGCGCGGGCGACAGCGGCCGAGTCGTCGGCGGTCACGGCGCGGGCTTCGATCGCGGCGGCACCGCCAGCGTTGTCGAGGCGGTCCATGTTGGCTTCAGTAGCGTGGCCGGCGTTGGCGCCTTTCACTGCTGCTACTTCACTGTCTTCTTTGTCGAATTCGTCCCAGCTCAGCATGACGTGTCGTCTCCTGCGTGAGGGCCTGTGCCCGTGTGAAACCTGATTGGTTGGTTTTTCACACGGTCGTACAGACCGCGTTGGATGTCGTTTTTTGCAGCGATGCACGCAGGCAAATAAACAGAAATTTTGACGGGTTCCGAGAGCCTCTGATGGGCGCAATCAGCGTTGAACGCTGCTGCGGGGCTTCAGAATGGCTTTTGCTCCCTGTAAGGGAATATTGCTGACCCGTATGGGGCGGCATTATAGGGAAAAAAACACGGCTGTGCTGAGGCGAATCCGCGCATGGAGCGGTCGAGGAGGGTGGTTTTTCGACGAGAGTGAGGGTTTACAGGGCTTTGCCGGGGATAGATTTTTTTTCGTAAAAATCTCGCCATTGTGAATTTGCTCAAAAAACGAACAAAAAAACCGGTTTTTCACTACATCTAGTGTTTTGCAAGCATTTTTGACGACTTCAAACACAACTGAGCCCGACCGAAGTCGGGCTGGAATCGACCCTCAATGAAGCGCTGAGAGATCCAATTCGGTGCAGTCTCGAATCATCAATTGGTGCAGCCGTTGCCCATGACGCTGTAACGCAGGATGTGGCGCTGGCCTTTGGAGTCGTCGTACTCCATTTTTGCCGGTACTACTTCGCAGACGTTGGGAATTTCACTCATCGATACAACGTTGGCGATGTCCAAGTGGGTGGAGTAAGTGTATTCCTCGATCACCGGTTGTTGCTGTGCGACATCAGTCGGGACCTCATCTGCCATGGCGGTTGCGCACAGACTGCTGAGGGCCAGAACCAATAAAGCTTTCATTTCAGATTTACCTTTTTGAGGTCGAGTGGGGTCACGCAACCTTTATGGGGTTGCGTGTGTAACTTCATCGTTTGCAGTTATTACTTGAGAGCTGGATTAACGGCCTTCGTGGGGGCTGTAACGTTGTTAATCGCGTTTGCCTTGTCGGCGAGGTGAATTTTAGGGAGATGGGGCGGGGGTAAACAGAGCGGGTTTTGATAAACACCTTTGGCAGATTTGGTAACAATCGCCTGAAGATCAAAAGATCGCAGCCTTCGGCAGCTCCTACAGGGCGCGTGGCGCTTGGGGTTGGGAGATATGGCTCGGTATCGCCACGACTTGTAGGGGCTTGTTACTACCATCGTCGAATGGTTCTATGGCCCCCGCCCCGTTACAACAGGGTCATACAAAAACAACTATTACACCGAGGTAGGAAAGATGAGTGCGGCTTCTCTGTATCCCGTTCGTCCCGAGGTTCTGGCTAACACGCTGACTGACGAGGCGACCTACAAAGCCATGTACCAGCAGTCGGTCGTCAACCCTGATGGTTTCTGGCGCGAGCAAGCTCAGCGTCTCGACTGGATCAAGCCTTTCACCACGGTGAAACAGACGTCGTTCGACGATCACCATGTCGACATCAAGTGGTTTGCCGACGGCACCCTGAACGTTTCCTACAACTGCCTCGACCGTCATCTGGCTGAGCGCGGCGATCAAGTCGCGATCATCTGGGAAGGCGACGATCCTTCCGAGAGCCGCAACATCACCTACCGCGAACTGCACGAGCAAGTGTGCAAACTGGCCAACGCCCTGCGTGGTCAGGACGTGCACCGCGGTGACGTGGTGACCATTTATATGCCGATGATTCCCGAAGCCGTGGTCGCCATGCTGGCCTGCACCCGGATCGGCGCGATTCACTCGGTGGTGTTCGGCGGTTTCTCGCCGGAAGCCCTGGCCGGTCGCATCATCGACTGCAAATCGAAAGTGGTGATCACCGCTGACGAAGGCATTCGTGCTGGCAAGAAGATTTCCCTCAAGGCCAACGTCGACGACGCGCTGACCAACCCGGAAACCAGCAGCATCCAGAAAGTCATCGTCTGCAAGCGCACTGGTGGCGACATCAAGTGGAACCAGCATCGCGACATCTGGTACGAAGACCTGATGAAAGTGGCGGGCACTGTCTGCGCGCCGAAAGAGATGGGCGCCGAAGAAGCGCTGTTCATCCTTTATACCTCCGGCTCGACCGGCAAGCCGAAGGGCGTGCAGCACACCACCGGCGGTTATCTGCTGTACGCGGCGATGACCCACGAGCGCGTATTCGATTACCGTCCGGGCGAGGTCTACTGGTGCACCGCCGACGTCGGCTGGGTCACCGGCCACAGCTACATCGTCTACGGCCCGCTGGCCAATGGCGCGACTACGCTGCTGTTCGAAGGCGTGCCGAACTATCCGGACATCACCCGGGTGGCGAAAATCGTCGACAAGCACAAGGTCAACATCCTCTACACCGCGCCGACCGCGATCCGGGCGATGATGGCCTCGGGTCAGGCTGCGGTTGAAGGCGCGGATGGCAGCAGCTTGCGTCTGCTTGGTTCGGTTGGTGAGCCGATCAACCCGGAAGCCTGGGACTGGTACTACAAGAATGTCGGCAAGTCGCGTTGCCCGATCGTCGATACCTGGTGGCAGACCGAGACTGGCGGCAACATGATGAGCCCGTTGCCGGGTGCGCACGCGCTGAAGCCGGGTTCGGCGGCACGTCCGTTCTTTGGTGTGGTGCCGGCGCTGGTCGACAACCTCGGTAACATCATTGAGGGCGAGGCTGAAGGCAATCTGGTGATTCTCGATTCGTGGCCAGGTCAGGCGCGCACGCTGTATGGCGATCACGATCGTTTCGTCGATACCTACTTCAAGACCTTCCGTGGCATGTACTTCACCGGTGACGGCGCGCGTCGTGATGCCGATGGTTACTACTGGATCACCGGGCGTGTCGATGACGTGCTTAACGTGTCCGGTCACCGCATGGGTACGGCCGAGATCGAGAGCGCGATGGTTGCGCATCCGAAAGTCGCCGAGGCCGCAGTGGTGGGTGTGCCGCATGACATCAAGGGGCAGGGCATTTATGTCTATGTCACGTTGAAGAATGGTGAAGAGCCGACCGAGCAGCTGCGTCTGGAGCTGAAGAACTGGGTGCGCAAAGAGATCGGGCCGATTGCTTCGCCGGACGTGATCCAGTGGGCGCCGGGGCTGCCGAAGACCCGTTCGGGCAAGATCATGCGCCGCATTCTGCGCAAGATTGCCACGGCGGAATATGACGGGTTGGGGGATATCTCGACCCTGGCGGATCCGGGTGTGGTGCAGCATTTGATTGATACGCACAAGACGATGAATGTGGCTTAAGCGTTAAAAGCATGGAAGCCCTGTCCGGTGTATGCCGGGCGGGGCTTTTTTGTGTCTGGAGGTTTTGTGGTGGTTGGGCTGGCCTCTTCGCGAGCAGGCTCGCTCCCACAGGGGGAGCGCATTCTGTCTGAAGGAACACGGTCAAACTGTGGGAGCGAGCTTGCTCGCGAAGGCAATCTGTCAGGCGCTGGTGTAGTCCGCTGTCGGAACACAAACCCACCCAACCAATAATTATCGATCTCCCC
Organism: Pseudomonas viridiflava; assembly: GCF_900580865.1. Classification (GTDB taxonomy): domain Bacteria; phylum Pseudomonadota; class Gammaproteobacteria; order Pseudomonadales; family Pseudomonadaceae; genus Aquipseudomonas. Next base: position 34,254 of record NZ_UTBZ01000099.1, on the reverse strand, counting down.
CGTAAGACCTTTCCCGCTGTTACCCGCCGCCTTCCACGTAACCGAATGTGTAACCGCCCGCCCCGGAGCGGGGCAAAGGGAAACGCATCGCCCCGTTTTAGAGCCTCGAAACCCCCGGTGAAAAATAAGACACAACGCTGCGCTTGCCGGATTAGAAGGGTTTGCGAATAATAGGCCCGCAATTTGCAGCATAGATCGGTTCACCGTCTTTCGCTCTTGCATGAAATTGCAAGGCTGTCAATGTGCCAAAGTCGCTTTCTCTGTGCATCTGTAATTAGTTGTCGCATTGAAGAAATATCGGCTTCGGGCCTGTCGTTAGAATGCCGATCACTCGCTCATCGTGGCTGACGTTGAAACCTCTGACGGTTTCAATGGGAAATTTCCCACCGATGCAGCAACCGATTTCCTGATTCACCCATTCGCATATTGGGCTGTCGCTCACTCTGCCGTTTTTGCCCTTTACCGATGGAGTCCCAAGATGAAGAAACTTGTGCTGCTTGGCGCCCTGGCACTGTCCGTGCTGTCGCTGAATGCCTTCGCTGACGAAAAACCTCTGAAGATCGGTATCGAAGCGGCTTACCCTCCGTTCGCCTCGAAAGCGCCGGACGGCAGCATCGTCGGTTTCGACTACGACATCGGCAACGCTCTGTGCGAGCAGATGCAGGTCAAGTGTGTGTGGGTCGAGCAAGAGTTCGACGGTCTGATCCCGGCACTGAAAGTGCGCAAGATCGACGCGATTCTGTCGTCCATGTCGATCACTGAAGATCGCAAGAAGTCGGTCGACTTCACCAACAAGTACTACAACACCCCGGCACGTCTGGTGATGAAGGCCGGTACTCAGGTCAGCGAAGGTCTGGCTGAGCTGAAGGGCAAGAACATTGGCGTACAACGTGGTTCGATCCACGAGCGTTTCGCCCGCGAAGTCCTCGCTCCACTGGGCGCCGAGATCAAGCCGTACGGCTCGCAGAACGAAATCTACCTCGACGTGGCTGCCGGTCGCCTCGACGGTACCGTGGCTGACGCCACCCTGTTGCAAGACGGCTTCCTCAACACCGACGCCGGCAAAGGCTTCGCGTTCGCAGGTCCTGCGTTCACCGACGTCAAATACTTCGGCGACGGCGTAGGCATCGCAGTGCGTAAGGGCGACGCCCTGAAAGACAAGATCAACGCTGCCATCGCGGCCATTCGCGAAAACGGCAAATACAAGGCAATCCAGGACAAGTACTTCGCCTTCGATATCTACGGCAAGTAACACGTCTCTGCGACAAGTCCGAAATGGCGCAAGCAACAGGATCTCTGCGGTTTGCGCCATTTTTTCATCCCAACTTTCGAGGACCTGAATCATGTTGAAAGGCTACGGGGCTGTCATCCTCGATGGCGCATGGCTGACGCTTCAGCTCGCCTTGTCGTCCATGGCTCTGGCCATCGTTCTCGGGCTGATCGGTGTCGCGTTGCGCCTGTCGCCGGTGCGCTGGCTGGCCTGGCTGGGCGATCTGTATTCCACGGTGATCCGCGGGATTCCCGATCTGGTGCTGATCCTGCTGATCTTCTACGGCGGTCAGGACTTGCTCAACCGCGTCGCACCGATGCTCGGCTATGACGACTACATCGATCTGAACCCATTGGCCGCCGGTATCGGCACCCTCGGTTTCATCTTCGGTGCGTACCTGTCGGAAACCTTTCGTGGCGCGTTCATGGCTATTCCGAAAGGTCAGGCCGAAGCGGGCATGGCGTACGGCATGAGCAGTTTTCAGGTGTTCTTCCGGGTGATGGTGCCGCAGATGATTCGTCTGGCAATTCCGGGCTTCACCAACAACTGGCTGGTTCTGACCAAGGCCACCGCGCTGATTTCCGTGGTTGGTCTGCAAGACATGATGTTCAAGGCCAAGCAGGCGGCAGATGCCACTCGCGAGCCTTTCACCTTCTTCCTCGCAGTGGCGGCGATGTACCTGGTGATAACCAGTGTTTCGTTGCTGATCCTGCGTCAACTTGAGAAGCGCTACTCGGTAGGCGTAAGGGCGGCTGATCTATGATCTTCGACTACAACGTCATTTGGGAGGCCATGCCGCTGTACCTCGGCGGCCTGCTGACCACCCTCAAACTGCTCGCGCTGTCGCTGTTTTTCGGTCTGCTCGCGGCCCTGCCGCTGGGGCTGATGCGCGTCTCGAAGAACCCGGTCGTCAACGGTGCCGCGTGGCTTTACACCTACGTGATTCGTGGCACGCCGATGCTGGTGCAACTGTTCCTGATCTACTACGGTCTGGCGCAGTTCGAAGCGGTACGCGAAAGCTTCCTCTGGCCGTGGCTGTCCAGCGCAACGTTCTGTGCGTGTCTGGCTTTCGCGGTCAACACCAGCGCCTACACCGCCGAGATCATCGCCGGCAGCCTCAAGGCCACGCCGAACGGTGAGATCGAAGCGGCCAAGGCCATGGGCATGTCGCGCTTCAAACTGTACAAGCGCATCCTGCTGCCATCGGCCCTGCGCCGGGCGCTGCCGCAGTACAGTAACGAAGTGATCATGATGCTGCAGACCACCAGTCTGGCCTCCATCGTCACTTTGATCGACATCACCGGCGCGGCGCGCACGGTCAACGCGCAGTTCTATCTGCCGTTCGAAGCGTACATCACCGCTGGCGTGTTCTACCTGTGCCTGACGTTCATTCTGGTCAAACTGTTCAAACTGGCGGAGCGTCGCTGGTTGAGCTATCTGGCCCCGCGGAAGCACTGATATGGAACGCATCGACCACGTATTGCCGTGGAGCCATCTGGGCAGCGAGCGCAAGATTTCGGTTTTTCGCTTCGGCCATGGTGAGCGCAAGGCCTACATTCAGGCCAGCCTCCATGCTGACGAATTACCGGGCATGCGCACCGCCTGGGAGCTGAAAAAGCGCCTCGGCGAACTCGAAGCCAAAGGCTTGCTCAACGGTGTCATCGAGCTGGTGCCGGTCGCTAATCCCCTGGGTCTCGGGCAGTTGCTGCAAGGCAATCACCAGGGCCGTTTCGAGGCCGGCAGCGGCAAGAATTTCAACCGTGATTTCGTCGAACTGAGCGCGCCGGTTGCGGCGGCATTGGCCGACGGTCTCGGTGATGATCCGCACGCCAATGTGCGTCTGATCCGTCAGGCCATGGCCGATCACCTGGCCGCATTGCCGGAAGCCAGCAGTCAGTTGCAAGGCATGCAGCGCGTATTGCTCAGCCATGCCTGCACCGCTGATGTGGTGCTCGATCTGCATTGCGATGCCGAAGCCGCGCTGCACATGTACGCGTTGCCGCAGCATTGGCCGCAGTGGCGCTCTCTGGCTGCGCACCTGAATGTGAAGGTCGGATTGCTCGCGGAAGATTCCGGCGGCAGCTCGTTCGATGAAGCCTGCTCGCTGCCGTGGCTGCGCCTGTCGCGGCAGTTCCCCGATGCGCAGATTCCGCTGGCATGTCTGGCGACCACGATTGAGCTGGGCGGTCAGGCCGACACCGGTCGCGCCGAAGCTGAGGCGTATGCTGAAGGCATTCTTGCGTTCCTCGCCGAGCAAGGCCTGATCACCGGTGAGTGGCCGAACCCGGCGCACGAAGCCTGTGAAGGCATGCCGTTCGAAGGCACCGAGTTGCTGTTCGCGCCGCATCCGGGCGTGGTGAGTTTTCTGCGCAAGCCCGGCGAATGGGTCGAGGCGGGCGACGAGATTTTTGAAGTGATTGATCCTGTGTCCGATCGGGTCAGCACGGTATGTGCTGGTACCTCCGGGGTGCTGTTTGCCATTGAACGGCTGCGTTATGCCCAACCCGGTTTCTGGCTGGCCAAGGTGGCGGGGCGCGAAGCGCTGCGTCACGGGCGCTTGCTCAACGACTGACTGACTGTTTTTGTGAGAACCGACCGCATGTACAAACTTGAAGTCCAAGACCTGCATAAACGCTATGGCAGTCACGAAGTGCTCAAGGGCGTGTCCCTGAAAGCGGCAGCTGGTGATGTGATCAGCATCATCGGCTCCAGTGGCTCCGGCAAAAGTACTTTCCTGCGCTGCATCAACCTGCTCGAGCAGCCGCACGCGGGCAAGATTCTGCTCAACAACGAAGAGCTGAAACTGGTGGCGAACAAGGACGGCGCGCTGAAAGCCGCTGATCCGAAGCAGCTGCAACGCATGCGTTCGCGTCTGTCGATGGTGTTCCAGCATTTCAACCTGTGGTCGCACATGACCGCGCTGGAAAACATCATGGAAGCGCCGGTGCATGTACTCGGCGTGTCCAAGGCCGAAGCCCGCGAGAAAGCCGAGCACTACCTGAACAAGGTTGGCGTGGCGCATCGTAAAGATGCCTTCCCTGGGCACATGTCCGGTGGCGAGCAGCAGCGTGTGGCGATCGCCCGTGCTCTGGCGATGGAACCTGAGGTGATGCTGTTCGACGAGCCGACCTCGGCCCTCGACCCGGAGCTGGTGGGCGACGTACTGAAAGTCATGCAAGCGCTGGCGCAGGAAGGTCGCACCATGGTGGTGGTGACGCACGAAATGGGTTTTGCCCGTGAAGTGTCGAACCAGTTGGTGTTCCTGCACAAAGGTGTGGTGGAAGAGAGCGGCAACCCGCGCGAAGTGCTGGTCAATCCGCAATCGGAACGTTTGCAACAATTCCTCTCGGGCAGCCTCAAGTAAACATGACTGCCGATACGCATCGGAATAGTGCATGCTTCGCAACCTGAAGGCTGGCTCCGATCCCCTGTAGGAGCTGCCGAAGGCTGCGATCTTTTGATCTGTTTTGAAGATCAAAAGATCGCAGCCTCGTTTCACTCGACAGCTCCTACAGTGGGAGCTGTGCAGTTTCAAGATTTGTGTTCATTTACGGGCTAGCATTGGCCCATGCCTTCATCACTGTTCTTCGTTTCGGATTGCCCGCCCATGACTGCCCATCGAATTGGTTTCCTGATTTGGCCCAGCACTAAAGCGTTGACGCTGGCGCTGGCGGAGGAAGCCTTGCGTGTTGCTCAGCGTGTGCACCCGGACGTGGTTTACGAATTGTCGTTCCTGCAGGCCGAAGCCATTACAGGAGCCACGGCCGAAGGCGCCTGGCAATTACCCGGTGAAGCCTGGACCGGCAAGCTCGAAAACTTCCAGAAACTGTTCCTGCTCGCCGACGAGCCACCGACCACGCTGGCCCCGGCACTCAGCAGTGCGCTCAAGCAATTGGTGCGTGCCGGTACGGTCATTGGTGGTCTGTCCGCTGGTGTGTACCCGTTGGCGCAACTCGGTTTGCTCGACGGTTATCGCGCTGCCGTGCACTGGCGCTGGCAGGACGATTTCGCCGAGCGTTTCCCGAAAGTCATCGCCACCAGCCATTTGTTCGACTGGGATCGCGATCGCCTGACCGCCTGCGGTGGCATGTCCGTACTTGATCTGCTGCTGGCGGTACTCGCCCGTGATCATGGCGCGGAACTGGCCGGCGCCGTCTCGGAAGAGCTGGTCGTTGAGCGGATCCGCGAAGGTGGCGAGCGCCAGCGCATCCCGCTGCAGAACCGTCTCGGCTCCAGCCATCCGAAGCTCACCCAGGCGGTGTTGCTGATGGAAGCCAACATCGAAGAGCCGCTGACCACCGACGAAATCGCCCAGCACGTGTGCGTGTCCCGTCGTCAACTGGAACGGATCTTCAAGCAATACCTCAACCGTGTGCCGAGCCAGTACTACCTGGAACTGCGCCTGAACAAGGCCCGGCAGATGTTGATGCAGACCAGCAAGTCGATCATCCAGATCGGCCTCTCGTGTGGCTTCTCCTCGGGGCCGCATTTCTCCAGCGCCTATCGCAACTTCTTCGGTGCCACGCCGCGGGAAGATCGCAACCAGCGGCGCAGCAGCAGCCCGTTCGAATTGTCGTCAGTGCCACCAGAGCGCGGTTAAGCACGGGTCAGCCAGCGCTAACCCGTGATCACTGCGCTTCTGGTTGTTCTTCGCCGTCGGAGAAATCCGAATCCCTGAAGTCGTCGAGCTCTTGACCTGGTCTGACCCAGCGCTTCAGCTCCTCAGCCAGTCGTAAATCATTGGCTGTGTTGTAAGTGCTCAGACTTCTTTGGCTCTGCGGGCTCAATGGATTGTTACTGAAGTTGTAGGTGATCGCTCTGCCGTCAGCAGCAACAGGCAGTGGGTCGGGAAGCCCGGTAATGGCGTTGTCGGAAAGATTCGCGTAGGTCAGCCGTGGCAGGTCAAAAAGCCCAGCCGGGATGTCGGTCAGTCCGGTGTTGTTCAATCGCAGCGTTTCACACGCCATGAGGTTTCTCAGATCGGGTGCCCGACCCAGCAGGTTGTGACTCAAGTCCAGTGTTTGCAGGTTTTTCATGGCTGCCAGTGCATTCACGCTTTGCTCAGTCAGCTCGATGCGGCAAAGGGGCAGTTGCAGGTCAGTCAGGTCGTTCATGCGGAACACTGGCTCGGGAATCGTGTTGAGTTGATAGTCGCGAATATCGAGTGATTTCAGCTTCGGGAACAGCCCCAACAGACGGTCAACCCGCGGGTGTACATTCGCAGTACTCGTCAGTGTCAATTCCTTGATCTGCTCGAAACGGCCGCTCAGTTCCGGCAGCTCACCAGTGAAAGGCAGATCAAGCGTGCGTTCGGAAAAGGTCAGACCTACCGGCGCCTTGCGCAAGCGTTTTTCCAGCACATCCCTGAATCCCGTACGCCGGGCATTTTCCTCGCGTGCCGCCTCTTCGCCGAGGTCGGCGCCCGTAGCCGGGTCACGCGGCACTTCTCTCGTCCACGCATCGAGTTCGCCAAGCAGCGTGGTGAGGTCGTTCTGACGACGCAGTAACTCGATACGTCCCTCGGCCATTGTCCCCTTCAGGCGATAGATAAGAGTATTGGCGTCGGCTTCACTGATCTTCGGGTAAATGGCTCGTGCCAAGGCAATATCTGCCTGATCTGCCGCAACGCCCAGATTCTGGTAGGTGAACTGGTAATAGCGTTTTATCCGGTCTCTTGTGGCCGCGGACAGCGGATTGGCCCTCAGGACGACTCCGCTGCCGCCAAAACCATGAAAATCTTCCGGCAAGTCCACAATGGCGTTTTCGCTGAGAATGGTGTCGCGCAGTCGAGGCAACTGCCCTACGCCGACGGGAACCTGCGTGATACCGGTGCGGGAAAGATCCAGTGCCGACAGCGCTAGCAACGAACTGACATCTGGCGCTGTACTCAATGGGTTGTTGTACAAATCCAGGCCCTTCAAGCGGCTCATCGCGGTAAGCGTGGCCTGACCCATTGCGTCCAGTACAACGCCACAGCTGTTCAACATCAGCGTTTCGAGGGACGGCATGAGTGTCAGTGCCCGGGGTATCCGGCCCAGTGCGAAACCGCGCATCTCCAGCGCCTGCAATCCGCTGAAACACGCCAGGAAACTGTCCGGCGCATTCAGCGCCTCATTACCGTGCATGGACAAGCGGATGACGTGGCTGAAGTCGGCTGTCAGTGACGGCAGTTCACCCGTAAAAGGTGCACTGATATCAAGCATGTTGAGTCTTAAATCAGTCTTGTCGGTATGTCTGCCGCGCCAGAACTGCTCCAGGCTTTGACTGAACTCTTTTTTCTTGAGTGTTTCTTGCGCCCGTTCAGCGGCGCCCCAATATTCGCCGGTCAACGGGTTGCGCACCGGCACGTGTTCGGACCAGACGTTCAAGTCGCTGATCATCTGGCTGATCTCCGCTTCCCAGCGCAGCAATTGAGCTGTACCGGCCTGCAGCGTGCCGGGCAGGTGATAGATCATGTGGCTGGCATCGTCGAAGTCCATCCACGTATACAACCTTCGCGCGCTGGCCAGGTCGTCGCCGTCCGGCATCACGTCAAAATGGCGTCCGTGCTCGACGTAGTAGGTCTTGATGCGTTCGCGAGAGGCCAGGGACAGAGGGTTGCTCGCCAGGTTGACGCCGTCGGCGAGGTCCAGATCCAGACTGAAAAAAGCATCCGGCAGATCGGTAATCTGGTTGCCGTTCAACAACGCATTTTTCAGATTCGGGTGATCGGCTAATCCATTGGGCAGGGCGCTGATGCCGCTATTGGACAGCAACAGGTCACGCATGGCCGGCAGGGGCTGAAGGTCAGGTATCGCCGCCAGTGGATTGTGGCTCAGGTCCAGCAGTTCAAGGTTGCTCAGCGTGGCAAGCGTGGTCTGGTCGGCTGGAGTGAGCGTCACTGCGCAGTCTCTCAGCGTGAGTTCCGTCAGCTTCGGCAGGTGAGTCACGGCCTGGGGTATTTCGCCCAGCGGAAACTTTTGCAGGTCAAGCTCACGCGCGTTGACGAACAGATCGATGAACACGTCGGGGGCACCAAGGGCGGTGTTACCCCGCAGCTTCAAACCTGAAACATGAGAAAAATCCGTCGTCAGTCGGGGGAAGTCACCGATGAATCTCAAGTCGTATTCGAAATAGTCCGCGCGCATGCCTGACTCGATCGACCGATGCCGCCAGAAGCGTTCCAGCTGTTGGCCGAATTCGGAGCGCGCCGCGTACTGGTCAAATAGCTCGATGGACGTAAGGGTCTCCCCTGTGACGGGATGAACACTGGGAACTTGTGGCGCCCACTGGGTCAGGTCCGCCGTCATCTGATTGAACTCCGCCCTCCAGGCAACGAGTTGCGTCCGGCTATCGGCCAGCGTCCCCGGCAAGTCGTAGATCACATCGCTGGCTTCTTGCTTGTCCAGCGACGGAAACAGGTCCCGCATGAGGGCGATGTCGCCGTCGTCGGCACGCACGTCGAAGTCTTGTCCGGTGCGTCGGTAGTAGGTTTTCACCTTGTTGCGTGTGGCAATCGACAGCGGGTTTTTGGAAAAATCAAAGCCGTCACTCTGATTGGCTGACAGCTCAAACACCGCATCGGGGATTTCGCTGATGCGGTTATCGCTGAAAATTGCTGTGCGCAGATTCGGATGGCTGGCCAGTCCGTCAGGCGTCACGTTGAGGCCGCAGTTGGACAGGTCGAGGTAGGTCAGCTCGGGAAGGAAGTTCAGGTCGGGGAAGGTTCCCAAAGGATTGCTGCTCAGATCCAGCGTATGCAAGTTGTTCAGGGACAGCAGTATCGCCTGGTTTTCCGGGGTCAGCACCACGCCGCAATCGTTGAGTTCCAATACGCTGAGGCGCGGCATCCTGATCTGCGACAGCGCAATCGGTTCGAGGTCGAAGGCGCGCAACTCCAGTGTGGTCAGATTTTCAAAACGCTGGATGAACGGCAGTAGTTCAGTGACATTTTTATTGCCCGTCAGCGTCAGCCGGGCAACATGGTCGAAATTGGCGCTCAGGGCTGGCAGCTCGCCCATGAAATCAAGCGTCGCTGTCAGATCGCTTTCTCTGAGGGAGGCCGATCGGGTGCGCCAGAACTGTTCCAGTATTTGCCGGAATTCGTCCCGTGCAGTGCGTTCCAGCACCTGCTCATCCAGCGTCAAGGGTCGATTGAAAACGGGATGGCGCGCGGGTATCTGGTTGGCCCATTCGCCGAGTCCAGCCTGTAGCGCAGTAAGCTCGGCCTCCCAACTGGCGAGCCGGGCTCGGCCTTCAACCAGTGTGCCGGGGAGCCGATACAGCAGCTCACTGGCCTGGTCGGCATCCAGCGCAGGAAACAATGCCGTGGTACGCAGAATATCCGCCGGTTCCGGGCGGACCCCGAAGTGTTTGGCGGTGTGGTTATAGAACGTTTTCACCTTTTCTCGGGTGACGGCCGACAGCGGGTTGTCGGCAAAACCGAAGCCGTCACTGAGCGAACTGGCCAGGTTGAAAAAGGCGTCCGGTATGTCGGTGATCTGGTTGCCATCGAAACTGCCTGTGATCAGTTGTGGGTGGTTGAGCAGGTTGTCTGGCAGTGTCGAGATACCGGTTTTCGTTAGATTGAGATAACGCAATGAAGGCATCGCGCTGATGTCGGGAGGGGTACCCAGCGCATTGCCTCGCAGGTCCAGCAGCGAAAGTTTGGGCAGGGATGCGAGCACCGCCTGATTGGCAGCCGAGTGGGTGATGCCGCAATCACGCAAGATCAGTTGGCGCAGTTCCGGCATCTTTTTCAAGGATTGCGGCAGGCTCGACAGGTTGAGGTTTTGCGCATCCAGATACCACACACCCGGGAAGTGTTGCATGAAGCCATCCACCCCAGCGGTGCTGGCACTGCCGTTGATGGAGAGCATGGTGACGTGGCTGAAGTCGGCTTCCAGGACGGGCAGTTCACCCAATATCGGTTGCGCAATCTGCAGCATGTTTCCGGTCGGGCCGCGGGTTTGTCGGCGCCAGCTGCGCAGAAGCGCATCTCTGAAGTGGACGCGATTCTGCAGGGCTGCCCGGCGTTCGATGTAGTTCAATGGCAGGCCGCTGACCGGGTCGTTGGCAGGGACGTCGATTTCCCAGCGACGCAGGCCATCACTGAGTCTGGAGTATTCGCTACGGCGCATGGCCAGTGCGCGGCTGAGTTTTACGGGGGTGTTGCCAAAGGCGCCGACGAAGTCTCGTGCCTCCTGATAGGACATGCCTCGATAGATCGCCTGCACTTGCTCCTCGGGCTGGATCATTCGGTGGCCCCGGGTGATCAGGTTGTCCTGGGTTTCTATGCCGATCACGCCGAGCTCTCCGGCTTCGAAAAAATCGGCATCGTTACGGTTTCTCGGTTTGACCTCTTGCTCATTGCCGAAGCCTGCCAGGCGCAGCGTGTCGACGGCGGGCACGCTGATGGGCGCTTCGAACAGCACGGTGCGTAGCTCGTCGCGCTCAAGTGTTTGCTGACGAATCGCGGCTTTCAACGCGTCACTCTGGCCGATCTGCAGGTTCAGATTCTGGCGCTCACCGTCCGGCAATGCGTACAACAGGCTCGAGTAGAAATCCGTGGCCGAGTGCAATTCCTGGCCGCGATCGTCGTAAGGCTGATAGCGGCCGTCCTGCTGACGAACCAGCACTTTTTGCGCAGGCGCATCGTCGCGCCCGATGCTGTCGAGTACCGGCCCTTCGTAACGTCCGTCGCGGATTTCGATGCGCACGTCACCGCTCCAGCCTTGCAACAGTTTGAGGCTGTGCAGCGCCAGAGAGTCTGAATCGGGATTTTTCACGGCGTGCAGTTCCAGCCCTTCGTAAGCGCGGGTCACGCGCACTTCCTGATTGGCCAGTTGCATGAGTGCCTGTTGGCGCGGCGGCAGTTCTCCGTTGCTGATCTGGATCAATTCACTACCGCTGGCGGTGTCGAGCAGTTCACGGGTGAGGCTGGCCGGCAGCGTCGGATCATGGTTGATGAGTGTTTGCGCCAATGGGTCGTCGATGGGCTGGAGGGCCTGATAGCGCGATTCGAACAGCGAACTGCGGTGGCGTCGGATGAGATGGGCCAGTTGCTTGCGCAGAGTCTGGCTGCGCACCTCCAGCGAAAGCGTTGGTCCGCCGAACGGTTCTGCGAGCAAGGCTTTGATTTGCTGCTCGTCGAGGGAACCCAGCAGGGTCTTGAGCAGGTCGCCACCGATGAGACGGCTTTGATCAAGCTGGGTCAGCGGCAAGGTTTCGTCCGCCGACGATTGCCAGATCAGTTCGCCCTGTTGATCGACCAGACGCAGGCGCTGGCTGCTCGGCCAGCGACCGTGCTGCGTCAACAGTTGCAGTTGGGTCACGGAGTCGGCCCGCAGGAACTCTTCGGCCACGTCACTTTCAAGTTGATCGATCAAACGTTGCAGTTGCTGATCGATCTTGAAGCGCTGAATGCTGTCGGCCAGCAATGGCGGTGGCGTTTGCTGATCGACATGCATCTTGCGTACGGCATCTTCGTCGACGCCGCTGACCCGCAGAATCGTCTCGCGCTCGGTCGGCGAGAACGACTCGACGGCCGGGCTGATTCGCCTCAGCGCTGTGTCGGTGTTCCACTCCAGCGGTTGTTCCAGTTCGGTATGCCAGGCGCCGGCGCCATTGTGCCGCACCATCGGTTGGTAGGCGTCGGAGCGGGTCGGGTGTTCGATGCGGTACTCGCCGGGAACCGGACTTTCGCTTACGGCAAAATGAGCGTCCTCAAGCGCAAGCAGTTGCTTGCCTTGATGCGCGTGCAAGCCCAGTTGGTCGGGTTTCGAGTTCGCATCGGGTACTGCCGGGTGTTCGTAGCGGGCCAGATCGGGATCCCAGTAGCGAGTCTCGCCATTGGCCAGTTGCACCGGCTTGAAGCGGTCGATGAACGCGACGATCTCCTTGGGCAAAACCTTGCGAAATTCACCCGCGCCAATTGCGCCCCCCGCACCGAAGATGCCCAGCTGAATCAGCGACTCTACAGTGCCCATCAGGTGCCCGAAGGCTTCGGTGGTGCGGCCTTGCCCCCACTCGATGATGCCTTCAAAGGCTTCATCGAGCATTTGATAGGCCATGTACGCCATCATGGCCTCACCCAGGACCGGCACGAACGGCGCAACAATCAGCGCGGCGGTCTGGACGATGGTTGAGAGAATGTTGCTCACCGAATCCCACAAGGCCCAGCGCGCTTTCTGGTCCACCACGGCGGTGGGTACGGCGATTACTCGGGCGTCATTGAAAATCTTGTTCAGTTTCGCTTGATAGAAGTGTTGCCACAGATTGTCATGGAATGCGCTGAGCGTGGTCTGCAGATCCGGCCGCTCGACATCGGTGGCGCGCCAGGTGGGTTGCGAGCTGTCGGGTCCGGGCGGGTGCCAGATGATCTGGCTCAAGCGGCTGTTGAGGGTGCTGAAGAAAAAGCCTCGATGTTCGTGGTTCACGAATCGGCTGAAAAACTGCTGGTAGTCTTTCGAGCGCAACTGGCGCGTCAGTTCGGCGACCAGCTCATAGGTCGAGGCGTATTCCTTGAAGGGGTGCTCGGGATCATCGGGGACGTAGGCGACCACGCGTGCAGGGTCTCGCGACACGTACAGATCAGGAGCAAACACGACGATCCCGGTGAGCGGCGCGCACAGCATCGCCATGTCATGGCACACCACGGGTGCCCCGCTGACATACAGACCTTTCATGCCGTCGAGCACGGCATCGATCAGACGAAAATAACTTTCCGACACGTCGCGGTGCATCCGCGCCCATTGCAGGGCGGCTTTCATCGCGGCTTTCTGGCTGTCGTCTATTTTGCTGCGCAGTACGGTAGCCACCATCGGATCGGTATAGCCGAGGTTGTCCTTGAGACGGGTTGTGTACTGCGCGCCGATATCCAGCCTTCGGCACAGCTGGGTGAAGGCGGTAATGCTCAATTTCGCTTTGATGGCCGGCAGAGTCGTGAACTGGCCGGTGGCGGAGGGGCGGGTGACGAAGGTCGAGTCCGCCTCGAAGGCGTCGTCACGGGTTTCCGCTTCCTCGAAGTTGTGCAGCGCAGCCTCCAGTAACGAGACGGTCCAGGCGCGTGTGCCGGTGCGGATCGGAAACCAGGGAGTTGTGGCGGGGATGTACAGGCGCACGCAGGTGTTGCGCACATCGAGGTCCAGGCCGAAGTTTTTTTTCAGTTCCTCTTTGAGCAAGGGTTCGGCAAAGGCGCTGGCGTCCTGCAGGTGTTCGAGGCTCTGATCGACCTTGCTTTGCGCAGACCAGTGCGCGGCGTTGAGGGTCTTCATCTGTTGATGCTGTTCGGCGGGTGCCGATTGGAGTGAGGCGGGCAGGCGCGGCAGGCTGTTCCGGAATGCCTGGCGGCGGGTCGATGTCGCGTTGCCGAGCCAGTCGGGCACGGCGTTTTTCAGTGGCAGGTAATGATCGTCGTGATGCTGCGCGTCGCTGGCGACGGTCGAGGTTGTCGCAGGGTGTCGCTGAGTCAGGTGCATGGGCCAATCCTTGGCGTTGAAAAGAACGCGCAGCAAATCAGGAACCGGCCACCCGTGTGCGGTACATATTTATATCTTTGTCGCGGGGTTGAGTTGGTATTCTCTGCCGCCTGCCGCAAATCGGCAGCGCCAGTTAAACTGCGCCTTTGCGACGCTATTTGTCGCATTGCCGTAAACCCGTGAAAATCCGGGGTTTGCGCTATAAGAAGTTGTCGCTTGGCGACAAGGCCGGGCTGAAAACTGTCCTTACAATCCTCACCAAGCTCGCCAGTTTCAGGCGAGTGCTTCTCATCAGGAGACTCCGATGTCCGTTGAGCACGCTGCGGTACAACGCGCCGATTTCGACCAGGTAATGGTTCCCAACTACGCGCCTGCCGCTTTCATTCCGGTGCGTGGCGCCGGTTCCCGCGTCTGGGATCAGGCCGGCCGCGAGCTGATCGACTTCGCCGGCGGGATTGCCGTTAACGTATTGGGCCACGCGCACCCGGCGCTGGTCGGTGCATTGACCGAACAAGCGAACAAGCTGTGGCACGTGTCCAACGTGTTCACCAACGAGCCAGCGTTGCGCCTGGCGCACAAGCTGATCGACGCCACGTTCGCCGAGCGCGTGTTCTTCTGCAACTCCGGCGCTGAAGCCAACGAGGCCGCGTTCAAGCTGGCCCGTCGCGTTGCGTTCGACCGCTTTGGCACTGAGAAGTACGAAATCATCGCCGCGCTGAACAGCTTCCACGGTCGTACCCTGTTCACCGTTAACGTCGGTGGTCAGTCGAAGTACTCCGACGGTTTCGGCCCGAAAATCACCGGCATCACCCACGTTCCTTATAACGACCTGGCCGCGCTGAAAGCCGCCGTTTCCGACAAGACCTGCGCGGTCGTGCTGGAACCGATCCAGGGCGAAGGCGGCGTACTGCCAGCCGAACTGGCTTACCTGCAAGGTGCCCGCGAACTGTGCGATGCGAACAACGCGCTGCTGGTGTTCGACGAAGTGCAGACCGGCATGGGCCGCAGCGGCAAGCTGTTCGCCTACCAGCATTACGGCGTGACCCCGGACATCCTCACCAGCGCCAAGAGCCTGGGCGGCGGTTTCCCGATCGCGGCGATGTTGACCACCGAAGCGCTGGCCAAGCATCTGGTCGTCGGCACTCACGGCACCACTTACGGCGGCAACCCGCTGGCGTGCGCAGTCGCTGAAGCAGTGATCGACGTGATCAATACGCCAGAAGTGCTGAACGGCGTGAACGCCAAACACGACAAGTTCAAGGCGCGCCTTGAGCAGATCGGCGAGAAGTACGGCCTGTTCACCCAAGTGCGTGGTCTCGGTCTGCTGATCGGTTGCGTGCTGAGCGATGCCTGGAAAGGCAAGGCCAAAGACATCTTCAACGCCGCTGAAAAAGAAGGCCTGATGATTCTGCAAGCCGGCCCGGACGTGATCCGTTTCGCCCCGAGCCTGGTGGTGGAAGACGCCGACATCGATGCCGGTCTCGACCGTTTCGAACGCGCTGCCGCCGCTCTGACGCAAGCCTGATAGACCCTTCGACGCCTGGCGTTTTGTCAGGCGTCGATCAAAATTTTATGCCGGACCAGATCAACTGTAGGAGTGAGCCTGCTCGCGATTGCGGTGTGTCAGTCGACTCATTGGTTTCTGACAGACCGCAATCGCGAGCAGGCTCACTCCTACATTGATCTCCATGTAGGCCCGGTTATTTCTTCTGTGAGTTCTGAGATTAAGGAGTGACACCATGCTGGTGATGCGCCCTGCGCAAATGGCTGATCTGGGCGAGGTACAGCGTCTGGCTGCGGACAGCCCGATTGGTGTCACTTCCTTGCCGGATGACGTGGAACGTCTGAGCGACAAGATCGCGGCGAGCGAAGCTTCGTTCGCCGCCGAAGTGAGCTTCAACGGTGAGGAAAGCTACTTCTTCGTTCTCGAAGACTCGACCACCGGCAAGCTGGTCGGCTGCTCGGCGATTGTCGCGTCCGCCGGTTATTCGGAACCGTTCTACAGCTTCCGTAACGAGACCTTCGTTCACGCTTCGCGCGAACTGAAGATTCACAACAAGATCCACGTGCTCTCGCAGTGCCATGACCTGACCGGCAACAGCTTGCTGACCAGTTTCTATGTGCAGCGCGAACTGGTCGGTTCGCCGTGGTCCGAACTCAACTCCCGTGGCCGTTTGCTGTTCGTTGCCAGCCACCCGGAGCGTTTCGCCGATTCGGTGGTGACCGAGATCGTCGGTTACAGCGACGAGAACGGCGACTCGCCATTCTGGGATGCCATCGGTCGTAACTTCTTCGACCTCAACTACGCCGAAGCCGAACGCCTGTGCGGGCTGAAAAGCCGTACGTTCCTTGCCGAGCTGATGCCGCATTACCCGATCTACGTGCCGCTGCTGCCGGACTCCGCCCAAGAGGCGATGGGCCAGGTGCACCCGCGTGCGCAGATCACCTTCGACATCCTGATGCGCGAAGGCTTCGAGACCGATCACTACATCGACATTTTCGACGGTGGCCCGACCCTGCATGCGCGTGTTTCGGGGATCCGTTCGATCGCCCAGAGCCGCGTGGTGCCGGTGAAGATCGGCGAGCCGGTGAAAGGTGCCGGGCGCCAGTATCTGGTGGCCAACGCGCAGTTGCAGGATTACCGCGCGGTGCTGCTTGAACTGGATTACGCGCCGGGCAAACCGGTGACTCTGGATCTGGAAGCAGCCGAAGCCCTGGGCGTCGGTGAAGGTGCCAGCGTGCGCCTGGTGGCGGTTTAACGCCTTAGCGAGTTTCACGGGTGGCGAAGGCGGCCCGTTTGAGGAGATAGCATGATTGTTCGTCCCGTACGCAGCAGCGATTTATCCGCTCTGATCGACCTGGCCCGCAGCACCGGCACCGGCCTCACGACCTTGCCAGCCAACGAAGAACGTCTGGCCCACCGGGTCGGCTGGGCCGAGAAGACCTTTCGCGGCGAAGCCGGCCGTGGCGATGCGGACTACCTGTTCGTGCTCGAAGATGATGACGGCCGCGTGGTGGGGATTTCTGCCATCGCTGGCGCCGTCGGTATGCGTGAGCCCTGGTACAACTTCCGTGTCGGCCTGACGGTCAGCGCTTCGCAAGAGCTGAACATCTATCGCGAGATTCCGACGCTGTTCCTGGCCAACGACCTGACCGGTAATTCCGAGCTGTGCTCGCTGTTCCTGCACGCCGATTACCGCAGCGGTCTCAACGGTCGCATGTTGTCGAAAGCGCGGATGTTGTTCATCGCCGAATTCCCTGAGCTGTTCGGCAACAAGATCATCGCCGAGATGCGCGGTGTGTCTGATGACGCCGGTCGTTCGCCGTTCTGGGAAAGCCTCGGTCGTCACTTCTTCAAAATGGAGTTCAGCCAGGCCGATTACCTGACCGGCGTTGGCAACAAGGCGTTCATCGCCGAGCTGATGCCGAAGTTCCCGCTGTATACCTGTTTCCTTTCGCCCGACGCACGCAGTGTGATCGGTCAGGTTCACCCGGATACCGAGCCAGCGCTGTCGATGCTCAAGGGCGAAGGTTTCAGCTATCAGGGTTACGTCGACATCTTCGACGCAGGTCCTGCCATCGAATGCGAAACCGGCAAGATCCGCGCGGTGCGTGACAGCGAAGCGCTGGTGCTGGCCGTTGGCACGCCGGGCGATGACGCTACGCCGTTCATCATCCATAACCGCAAGCGTGAAGACTGCCGCATCACCGCTGCGCCGGCGCGCCTCGCTGCCGGCACTCTGGTGGTCGATCCGCAGACCGCCAAACGTCTTCAACTCAACGCTGGCGATCAAGTGCGCGCTGTGGCGTTGTCCGCTGCACGGGAGTCGAAATAATGAATTCGCTATACATCGCAGGTGAGTGGCTGGCCGGTCAGGGCGAGGCTTTTCAATCGCTGAACCCGGTGACCCAGCAAGTGCTGTGGTCGGGGGAGGGCGCCACGGCGGCTCAAGTTGAATCGGCTGTGCAAGCTGCGCGTCAGGCGTTCCCGGGCTGGGCGCGTCGTACGCTGGAAGAGCGCATCACTGTGCTGGAGGCGTTCGCCGCCGCGCTGAAAAACCACGCTGACGAACTGGCCCGCACCATTGGTGAGGAAACCGGTAAGCCGTTGTGGGAAGCCGCGACCGAAGTCACCAGCATGGTCAACAAGATCGCGATCTCGGTGCAGAGCTACCGCGAGCGTACCGGCGAGAAGAGCGGCCCGTTGGGTGACGCCACCGCCGTACTGCGTCACAAGCCGCACGGTGTGGTGGCGGTCTTCGGCCCTTACAACTTCCCCGGCCACTTGCCGAACGGCCACATCGTTCCGGCGCTGCTGGCGGGTAACAGCGTGCTGTTCAAACCAAGCGAGTTGACACCGAAAGTCGCTGAGCTAACGGTCAAGTGCTGGATCGAAGCCGGTCTGCCGGCAGGCGTTTTGAACCTGCTGCAAGGCGCTCGCGAAACCGGCATCGCGCTGGCGGCGAACCCGGGCATCGACGGTCTGTTCTTCACCGGTTCCAGTCGTACCGGCAACCATCTGCATCAGCAATTTGCCGGTCGTCCGGACAAGATTCTTGCGCTGGAAATGGGCGGCAACAATCCATTGGTGGTCGATCAGGTCGCCGATCTCGACGCCGCCGTTTACACGATCATCCAGTCGGCGTTCATTTCTGCCGGCCAGCGCTGCACCTGTGCACGCCGTTTGCTGGTGCCGCAAGGCGCGTGGGGCGACAGCCTCCTCAAGCGTCTGGTTGAAGTCAGCGCGACCATCGAAGTCGGCGCGTTCGATCAGCAGCCGGCGCCGTTCATGGGCTCGGTGATTTCCCTCGGCGCGGCGAAAGCGCTGATGGATGCTCAAGCACATCTGTTGGCCAACGGCGCTGTGTCGTTGTTGGAAATGACTCAGCCACAGGCACAAGCAGCGCTGCTCACGCCGGGCATTCTCGATGTGAGCGCTGTTGCCGATCGTCCGGACGAAGAGCTGTTCGGCCCATTGCTGCAGGTGATTCGCTACGTTGACTTCGAAGCGGCGATCGCTGAGGCGAACGACACGGCTTATGGCCTGGCCGCTGGTTTGTTGTCGGATTCCGAAGCGCGTTATCAGCAGTTCTGGCTGGAAAGCCGCGCCGGTATCGTCAACTGGAACAAACAACTGACCGGTGCTGCGAGCAGCGCGCCGTTTGGTGGTGTGGGTGCCTCGGGTAACCATCGCGCCAGCGCCTATTACGCAGCGGATTACTGCGCGTACCCGGTGGCGTCGCTGGAAACCCCGAGCCTGGTGTTGCCATCGGCCCTGACGCCTGGCGTGAAGATGGCGTAACGGCCATTCGCGAGCAGGCTCGCTCCCACAGGATTTGTGTCGTGCACAACATGCGTGACCACCACCGAACCTGTGGTAGCGAGCCTGCTCGCGAAGGCCGCGCCTCGGTCTAAAAGAATAGTTACTGAAGCCTATAACAACAGATTCTCGTGGAGCCTCGCTGATGAAATCCTATGAAGTCAATTTTGACGGTCTAGTGGGGCCGACCCATAACTACGGTGGTCTGTCCTACGGCAACGTTGCCTCCCAGAGCAACAGCCAGCAGTCTTCGAATCCGAAGGAAGCGGCGCTGCAAGGTCTGGCGAAGATGAAAGCGCTGATGGAAATGGGCTTTCAGCAGGGCGTGCTGGCGCCACAGGAACGTCCGGACGTGGCCGCTCTGCGCCGCCTGGGTTTCAGCGGCACTGATGCGCAAGTGATCGAGCGCGCCGCCAAAGAAGCCATGCCACTGCTGGTCGCCAGTTGCTCGGCGTCGAGCATGTGGGTGGCCAACGCCGCCACGGTCAGCCCGAGTGCCGACACCGCAGACGGCCGCGTGCATTTCACCGCCGCCAACCTCAACTGCAAATACCACCGCAGCATCGAGCACCCGACCACCAGTCGCGTGCTCGGCGCGATGTTCGCCAATCAGCAGCACTTCGCCCATCACGCAGCATTGCCGGCAGTGGCGCAATTCGGCGACGAAGGCGCGGCCAACCACACACGTTTCTGCCGCGAATATGGCGAGGCGGGCGTCGAGTTTTTCGTGTTCGGTCGCAGTGCCTTCGACAACCGTTTCCCGGCACCGCAGAAATACCCGGCGCGCCAGACTCTCGAAGCCTCGCAAGCCGTTGCCCGTCTGCACGGTTTGCGTGATGAAGGCGTGGTCTACGCCCAGCAGAACCCGAACGTGATCGATCAGGGCGTGTTCCACAACGACGTGATCGCCGTGGGCAATGGCGAGGTGCTGTTCTATCACGAGGACGCGTTCCTCGACACCGAGTCGATGTTGGCTGAGCTGCAAAGCAAGCTCGCCAAAGTCGGCGGCAACTTCCAGTCCGTGTGTGTGCCGCGTTCGGCTGTCACCGTGGATGACGCGGTGCGCTCCTACCTGTTCAACAGCCAATTGCTCTCGCGTCCTGACGGTTCGATGCTGTTGATCGTGCCGCAAGAGTGCCAGGCCAACGAACGCGTGTGGGCTTACCTGCAAAGCCTGACCAGCTCCGGCGGTCTGATCCGCGAAGTGAAAGTCTTCGATCTCAAGCAGAGCATGCAGAACGGCGGTGGCCCGGCATGCCTGCGTCTTCGCGTCGCGCTTAACGAAACCGAACTGGCGGCGGTCAACCCAGGGGTTATCATGACGCCACCGTTGTACGGTTCGTTGACCGCATGGGTTGAAAAGCACTACCGCGACCGCCTGAGCGAAACCGATCTGGCGGATCCGCAGTTGCTGCTTGAATGCCGGACGGCACTGGATGAATTGACGCAAATCCTTAAACTGGGCGCGGTTTATCCATTCCAGATCAATTGATGGCCGGCGCGTCGCTTGAATGCGGCGCGCGGCTTGTCTCCCCAAGAGAGTAAAAACATGAGCGATTCCCTGCAGCTGATCCTTGAAGACACCGACGGCACGCAACTGCAAACCTCGTGCACCCGCGTCGCGGTCATGTGGCAAGGCAAAGAGCTGTGGATCCAGCAGGACGGCCGTGGCCAACTGCTGATCGGCGTGGACGTTGAAGAAGGTGACGCCGAGTACGCCAACCTGCTGCTGCGCCCATTGGCGACTAATCTGGTAAGTCTGCAACTGGAAATGGAACCGGCCGACGTCGGCGACGACGAAGACCACGTGCACGGCCCGGATTGCAACCACGACCACTAAGGAAACCGCTCTATGCTCGCCCTCGGCAAACTGCTTGAACTGACCCTCGCCGGCCGCGAACCGGCGGAGAAGACTCAACTGACTGTCGAAGGCGTGCGTATGCGCTGGTTGAGCGAAGGTGCGCTGGAAGTCAGGCCACCCGAAGCACGCGACAATGGCCTGGACCTGCTGCTGTCGGCAGGCATCCATGGCAACGAAACAGCGCCGATCGAGTTGCTTGATCGGCTGCTGCACGATATTGCACGCGGTGATTTAAAGCCGCGTGCACGCATTCTGTTCCTGTTTGGTAACCCCGAGGCGATTCGCAAAGGCGAGCGTTTCGTCGAGCAGGACGTCAACCGGCTGTTCAACGGCCGTCATGAACAAAGCAGTGGCAGCGAAGCGCTGCGCGCCTGTGAGCTGGAGCGTCTGGCGGCGAGTTTCTTCAGCCTGCCGGATCGTCAGCGTCTGCACTATGACCTGCATACCGCCATTCGCGGTTCGAAGATCGAACAGTTCGCGCTGTATCCGTGGAAGGAAGGTCGCCAGCATTCGCGTGTTGAGCTGGCGCGTTTGCGTGCTGCCGGCATGGAAGCAGTGCTGTTGCAGAACAAGCCTTCGATCGTGTTCAGCTCGTACACCTACGACAAGCTCGGTGCCGAGGCTTTCACGCTGGAGCTGGGCAAGGCGCGGCCGTTCGGGCAGAACGACGGGGTTAACGTCTCGCTGCTGGAAACTCGTCTGAAGCAGATCATCGAAGGCACTGAGCCGGAAATGGCTGAAGCGCAACTGGACGGTTTGCAGCTATTTAGTGTCGCGCGGGAAATCATCAAGCATAGCGATGCGTTCCGCTTGAACCTGCCGCAGGACATCGAGAACTTTTCCGAGTTGGACGTGGGTTACGTGTTGGCCGAAGATCTGGCCAATACCCGCTGGATCATCGAGGAAGAGGGCGCGCGGATTATCTTTCCGAATCCCAAGGTCAAGAACGGCTTGCGCGCAGGCATCCTGATCGTCCCGACCACCGACGAAAACCTCGCCTGACCCCAGTTTCGGTTTCGACATATAACCCTGTGGGAGCGAGCTTGCTCGCGAATGCAATCTGACATTCAACATTTGAGTTGGCTGTCAGTCCGCTTTCGCGAGCAAGCTCGCTCCCACAGTGGAAAGAGTGAGGCCCAAGGCCTCACCCATGGGCTATCAGACCGCTACAGCACGCGGCTCTGTACGACGCAACGCCCGAACCTTCTGCAGCGTATCCGCGCATGTCCGCGCCGCTTCCTGGCCCTTGTGCACAAAGTGCTCAAAGAAGAACTTCTGATGCTCGTCGCCAGCATGGAAGTGATGCGGGGTCAGGGACACCGAGAACACCGGCACTTCGGTTTCCAGCTGCACCTGCATCAGGCCGCTGACCACCGACTGGGCGACGAACTCGTGACGGTAGATACCGCCATCCACGACAAGGGCTGCCGCGACGATGCCGGCATAACGGCCGGTCTTGGCCAGCAACTTGGCGTGCAGGGGCATTTCAAAAGCGCCGCCGACTTCGAAGATATCGATGTCCGATTCTTGATAACCCAGGGCAATCATTTCGGCGACGAAGCCTTTACGGCTCTGGTCGACGATTTCTTTGTGCCAGCAGGCCTGGATGAACGCGACGCGCTCGCCGTGAGGGTGTTTGCTTTTGCTGTCGATAGCGGTGGGTTGCATGTTCTGACTCCTGTTTGTGTGAAAAACAGGGCGTTATGAATCGAAAGGGATTCAAGGGTACGAGCGCAGGCACGAATGCACGCGGACGGCCCTTTGGTGTCAATCCCGTTCTCTCTTCATCCGGACTATGACCGTCGGCCCCGGAATCACACCGGGTCTGCTGACCTTGCCGCCGCGCACAACCAAAGCCGTGTCAGCACCAAGCGCTCGCGGGCTATGCGCATTGCGCGCAATTACCGCCGGTGGGGAATTGCACCCCGCCCTGAGAACGTTTTTGCCGCCCTTTCTCGGGCGGCGCAGCGTTTTTAACACAGATTGTGTGTCAGTGCATTGCGCCTTTCTGATGATTGCCATCGAATTTTTTGACGACTCGAAATGACTTTTCCTTGCGCAAGGGTTGATTAATCCTCGCGATGCCCGCAGTAATTCCACTTCGTAAAGGGATTTCCCCTGCTGATCAGAGGCCAGGTTCATGAGTGTTATCGATCTTCGCAGCGACACCGTCACCCAACCGACTCCCGCCATGCTCGACGCGATGACCGCGGCGGACACCGGTGATGACGTGTACGGCGAAGATCCGACGGTCAATCGTCTGGAAGCGGAGTTGGCCAAGCGTTTGGGGTTCGCCGCCGCGTTGTTCGTGCCGACAGGCACCATGAGCAACTTGCTCGGGTTGATGGCGCACTGTGAGCGCGGCGACGAATACATCGTTGGCCAGCAGGCGCACACCTACAAGTACGAAGGTGGTGGCGCGGCTGTTCTCGGTTCGATCCAGCCGCAGCCGCTGGAAGTGCAGGCTGACGGATCGCTGGATCTGGATCAGGTCGCGGCGGCGATCAAACCTGACGACTTCCATTTCGCCCGGACTCGTCTGCTGGCGCTGGAAAACACCATGCAGGGCAAAGTGTTGCCGCTGGAGTATCTGGCCCGCGCCCGCCGCTTCACTCAGGACAAAGGCTTGCAACTGCACCTCGACGGCGCGCGTCTATACAACGCGGCGGTCAAGCTGGGTGTCGATGCACGGGAAATCACTCAGTACTTTGATTCGGTATCGGTGTGCCTGTCCAAGGGCCTCGGCGCCCCGGTGGGTTCGGTGCTATGCGGCTCTGAGCAGTTGATCGGCAAAGCTCGTCGCTTGCGCAAAATGGTCGGTGGCGGCATGCGCCAGGCCGGGTTGTTGGCAGCGGCGGGGCTGTATGCGCTGGATCACAACGTAGAGCGTCTGGCAGACGACCACGCCAATGCGCAACTGCTGGCCGATGGTTTGCGTGAAGCAGGTTTCATTGTCGAAGCGGTGCAAACCAACATGGTTTATGTGCAAATGGGCGATAAAGCTGAAGCGATCAAAGCGTTTGCCGGCGAACGCGGGATCAAGTTGAGCGCCGCCGCACGTCTGCGCATGGTCACGCACATGGACGTCAATTGCTCGCAAATCGAGCAAGTGATCGCGACATTCGTCGAGTTTTCGCGCAAGTGACAGCGTTAGCCGTCCAATTGACCGTTTCTATCGTATAAACACGCTGTACCCCGCGCGCAGGGCCGATATAATGCGGCCCTTTGCCGTCGCTTCGTCTGTTGACGTTTCGAACAGGCCTTTGGCCGCAGCCTCCGTGGAAGAACCTAATGAAAAGCGCAGAAATCCGTGAAGCCTTCCTTCGCTTCTTCGAAGAGCAAGGCCACACCCGTGTAGCCTCCAGCTCTTTGATTCCGGGCAACGACCCAACCCTGCTGTTCACTAACGCGGGGATGAACCAGTTCAAGGACTGCTTCCTGGGCCAGGAAAAGCGTGCGTACACCCGCGCGACCAGCAGCCAGAAATGCGTGCGTGCCGGTGGCAAGAACAGCGACCTGGAAAACGTCGGTTATACCGCTCGTCACCACACATTCTTCGAAATGCTCGGTAACTTCAGCTTCGGTGACTATTTCAAGAAGGACGCGATTACCTACGCGTGGACCTTCCTGACCGGCGTTCTGCAACTGCCGAAGGAAAAACTCTGGGTTACCGTCTACGCCTCCGACGACGAAGCGTATGACATCTGGACCAAAGAAATCGGTGTGCCAGTCGAACGCATGATTCGCATCGGCGACAACAAAGGCGCGCCGTACGCGTCCGACAACTTCTGGACCATGGGCGATACCGGCCCGTGCGGCCCATGCACCGAGATTTTCTACGATCACGGCGACCACATCTGGGGCGGCCCACCGGGCTCGCCGGAAGAAGACGGCGACCGTTACATCGAGATCTGGAACAACGTGTTCATGCAGTTCAACCGCACCGCCGATGGCGTGTTGCATCCGTTGCCAGCGCCGTCGGTCGACACCGGCATGGGCCTGGAGCGGATCAGTGCGGTGATGCAGCACGTCAATTCCAACTACGACATCGACCTGTTCAAGAATCTGCTGAAGGCCTCGGCTGAAGCGATCGGCTGCGAAAACGGCGACCAGTCTTCGCTGAAGGTTGTTTCCGACCACATCCGTTCGTGCGGTTTCCTGATCGCCGACGGCGTGCTGCCGTCCAACGAAGGTCGCGGTTATGTGCTGCGCCGGATCATCCGTCGCGCCTGCCGTCACGGCAACAAACTGGGCGCCACCGGTAGCTTCTTCTACAAGATCGTCGCGGCGCTGGTTGCCGAGATGGGCGAAGCCTTCCCGGAACTGAAGAAGCAGCAAAGCAACATCGAACGCGTGCTCAAGGCTGAAGAAGAGCAGTTCTCCAAGACTCTGGAGCACGGCCTGAAAATCCTCGAGCAGGATCTGCTGGAACTCAAAGGCACCGTGGTGCCGGGCGACGTAGTCTTCAAACTCTACGATACCTACGGTTTCCCGATGGACCTGACCGCCGACATCGCGCGCGAGCGCAGCCTGACTGTCGACGAAGCCGGTTTCGAACGTGAGATGGAAGCCCAACGTGTTCGTGCGCGTTCCGCCAGCTCGTTCGGTCTGGACTACAACACCCTGGTCAAGGTTGATGTGGCCACCGAGTTCACCGGTTACAAAGACACCAGCGGTTCGGCCAAAATCGTCGCTATCTATAAAGATGGCCAGTCGGTCGACGTCTTGAATGAAGGCGAAGAGGCGGTGATCGTTCTGAACCAGACGCCGTTCTACGCTGAATCCGGCGGCCAGATCGGCGACTGCGGTTATCTGCAGGCCGGCAGCAGCCGTTTCGACGTGCGCGACACCACCAAAACCGGCGGCGCCTTCCTGCACCACGGCGTGCTGGATTCGGGCAGCCTGACCATCGGCGCGCCAGTGGAAACCCACGTCGACGCCGAAGTGCGTCATGCGACGTCGCTGAACCACTCGGCCACCCACTTGCTGCACGCTGCATTGCGTCAGGTACTGGGCGAGCACGTTCAGCAGAAAGGTTCGTTGGTGGATAGCCAGCGTCTGCGTTTCGACTTCAGTCACTTTGAAGCGATCAAGCCGGAACAGATCAAAGCACTGGAAGACATCGTCAACGCCGAGATTCGCAAGAACTCCGCCGTTGAAACCGAAGAAACCGACATCGAAACCGCCAAGAACAAAGGCGCGATGGCGCTGTTCGGCGAGAAGTACGGCGACAACGTACGTGTGTTGAGCATGGGCGGCGATTTCTCCGTCGAGCTGTGCGGCGGTATCCACGCCAACCGTACCGGCGACATTGGCCTGCTGAAAATCATCAGCGAAGGCGGTGTGGCTTCGGGTGTGCGTCGTATCGAGGCAGTCACTGGTGCTGCGGCACTGGCCTACTTGAACGCGGCAGAAGAACAACTCAAGGAAGCGGCCAGCCTGGTCAAGGGCAGCCGCGACAACCTGATCGACAAGCTGTCGGCTGTGCTGGAGCGCAACCGCCAACTGGAGAAGCAACTCGAGCAGTTGCAAGCCAAGGCGGCCAGCGCTGCAGGCGACGATCTGTCGTCCTCGGCTCTGGACGTCAAAGGCGTGAAGGTTTTGGCCGCACGTCTGGATGGTCAGGACGCCAAGGCGCTGCTGGCGCTGGTTGATCAGTTGAAGAACAAACTCGGCCGCGCAGTGATCCTGCTCGGCAGTGTCCATGAGGAAAAGGTCGTACTGGTTGCAGGCGTAACCAAGGACCTGACTGGCCAACTCAAAGCCGGTGATTTGATGAAGCAGGCTGCTGCGGCAGTGGGCGGGAAGGGCGGTGGTCGTCCGGACATGGCGCAGGGCGGCGGTGTTGATGCCGGCGCGCTGGATGGCGCATTGGCGCTGACCGTTCCATTCGTCGAGCAGGGTTTATAAGGCAGTCCGTCCGGCCCGCAGTCTAGTGGCGGGCCGGGCGGCTGTTCGAGTGATTATTGGGCGCCCTTCATGGGCAGAGGCGGCTTTGAAATGGCTTTGATCGTACAGAAATTTGGAGGCACCTCGGTCGGTACTGTCGAGAGAATCGAGCAGGTCGCCGACAAGGTTAAGAAATTCCGCGATGCCGGCGATGACCTGGTGGTTGTGCTGTCTGCAATGAGCGGCGAAACCAACCGTCTGATCGATCTGGCCAAGCAAATCAGTGGCGACACGCAACCGGTTCCACGTGAACTGGACGTGATCGTTTCCACCGGTGAACAGGTGACGATTGCCCTGTTGGCGATGGCGCTGATCAAGCGCGGTGTGCCGGCAGTGTCGTACACCGGTAATCAGGTGCGGATCCTGACCGACAGTGCGCACAATAAAGCGCGTATCTTGCAGATTGATGACCAGAAGATTCGTGGTGATCTGAAGGCAGGTCGCGTGGTGGTTGTCGCCGGTTTCCAGGGCGTCGACGAGCACGGCAACATTACCACCCTCGGTCGTGGCGGTTCCGATACCACCGGCGTGGCATTGGCTGCGGCGCTGAAGGCTGACGAGTGCCAGATCTACACTGACGTGGATGGTGTTTACACCACCGACCCGCGCGTTGTGCCGGTCGCTCAGCGTCTGGACAAGATCACCTTCGAAGAGATGCTGGAAATGGCCAGCCTCGGTTCCAAGGTGTTGCAGATCCGTGCGGTGGAATTCGCCGGCAAGTACAACGTTCCGCTGCGCGTACTGCACAGCTTCAAGGAGGGTCCGGGCACCCTCATTACTATTGATGAAGAGGAAACCATGGAACAGCCGATCATTTCCGGCATCGCTTTCAACCGCGATGAAGCCAAGCTGACCATCCGTGGCGTGCCAGACACCCCGGGCGTGGCGTTCAAGATTCTCGGCCCGATCAGTGCCGCGAACATCGAAGTCGACATGATCGTGCAGAACGTTGCGCACGATAACACCACCGACTTCACCTTCACCGTGCACCGCAACGACTATCAGGCCGCACAGACCGTGCTGGAAAACACCGCTCGTGAGATCGGTGCCCGTGAAGTGGTTGGCGACACCAAGATTGCCAAGGTCTCGATCGTCGGCGTCGGCATGCGTTCCCACGCAGGCGTGGCCAGCCGCATGTTCGAATCCCTGGCAAAAGAAAGCATCAACATCCAGATGATCTCGACTTCGGAAATCAAGGTTTCCGTGGTCATCGAAGAGAAGTACCTGGAACTGGCCGTGCGCGCCCTGCACACGGCTTTCGAACTGGATGCTCCGGCCCGTCAAGGCGAGTAATTCCGTTTCTTGAAGGGCGCGGTCTGACCGCGCCCTTTATTTTTTGAATGGCGCGAGCCCTGAACTGTTCTTTTGCTCGCGCTGGTCAATACTCAGGCATGTAGGGCTACGATCGCTCCGGTTGTAGGTCGGGTGCCTTTTTTTTGCAGACTGTTGTCCCTGAACTGAATTGCGTAAGGAGAAAGGTATGCTGATTCTGACTCGTCGGTGCGCAGAAAGCCTGATTATCGGTGATGGCGAAATCACCGTGACCGTGCTCGGCGTTAAAGGAAACCAGGTGCGTATCGGCGTCAACGCCCCGAAAGAGGTTGCCGTGCACCGTGAGGAAATTTACCTGCGTATAAAGAAAGAGAAGGACGAAGAACCAAGCCATTAATTTTTATCGATTTTTATGTTTGCAAACGGGGAAAAGGTTGGTTAAGATACGCCCCGTGTTGCGGAGAGCTGGCCGAGTGGCCGAAGGCGCTCCCCTGCTAAGGGAGTACACCTCAAAAGGGTGTCGGGGGTTCGAATCCCCCGTTCTCCGCCATTATTTGCTTAGTACGTCGTAATCTGGCTTTTTCGGTAAGTTGTTGAAATTACTAGAAAAAGTGGTTGGAATAGAGATTAGACGGGCTATAATGCGGCGCAACAAATGCACTCGTAGCTCAGCTGGATAGAGTACTCGGCTACGAACCGAGCGGTCACAGGTTCGAATCCTGTCGAGTGCACCACTTAAGAGTCAGTTACAGCAATGTAAATGACTCGGCTTCAACCAGGTGTGATCTGGTCTAACAAACACAAATGCACTCGTAGCTCAGCTGGATAGAGTACTCGGCTACGAACCGAGCGGTCACAGGTTCGAATCCTGTCGAGTGCACCATTTAAGAGTTAGTTGCAGCAATGTGAATAACTTGGTTTCAGCCAGTTGTGGTCTGGTCTAAAAACACAAATTGCACTCGTAGCTCAGCTGGATAGAGTACTCGGCTACGAACCGAGCGGTCACAGGTTCGAATCCTGTCGAGTGCACCATATACCAAAAAGCCCGCGTTTAACGCGGGCTTTTTGCTGTCCGGGATTTGGCTTTTGCCTTCACGCATCCTTTCTCATCAAAATCTATTTGAGCAGTGCGGCCTCGCTTGAGGTCGTATCGATAGCGTGTGGTCGATGTTCGAATATTCACCTTGTCCGGTTTTCCCAGCGCGCTTTCGACATCCTGCTGACTCATGCCGGCAATCACGCGTCGATTAATGATGGCTTCGCGACGTTGTCTGGCGTCGATCAGGTTTCCGCATGGGTCTCCTGCGTCGCCGATAACACCAGGTTCTCGAGCTTTGGTTGTCATCCCGGAGGTTTCTTCATGGTCGTGTGCTGGCATAACCGCCACGACTGATCCGGGCGAGTAGGGGTGGACTTCCTGTGCTGAGCGCCGTTCGCCGTGCGCACAGCTCATCGATGTAAATGTGATGCTGCCATCGACTGCTTCGCAGCGGTGGAGGGTGATTGCAGCCCCGTTTGGCGGCAGGTAAAGCAGGCTGGCAAGTACAAGGTGGGATGTTTTCAGTGGCATTCGACGTCCTCCATGACGATCTACGTTCAAGGTTAGTCGCTACATTCTTTGGCGCCGGTGTGTTTTCTTTTCAGGATAAGTCGTCGCATTTGCAGGGATCAGGACAGCGCTCAGGTTTGTTTCGCAAGCGCTTGTTTCGACCGCGATTTTTTAACGTTTTAAACCGTCAAGCGGTGTATCATTGCGCCCGTCAGCCCCGCCGGGGCTTATGGAAAACCTCCATGGACTTACCCAGTAGTTACTCAGTACCCCGTTTCACCAATCATGAATTGACTGATTGATTCTTCCGGCGTGCCCCGCTGCTGGGAGTGGAGTTCGCCTATGTCTGAAATCGAAGTAAAGAAAACACAAGAAAGCCTGCAGGATCGCCTGGCTCAGGTCGTCGAGCTGCTGCAGCGCCAGCGGGTCGTCGAAGACCTGACTCATCGCCAGGAAGGCGCCCATCACGACCGCGTCGAAAACCTGGTTCACCGGCAGAATCTTGTCGAGCTGCAACGTAAGCTCGATGATCTGCACTCCGCCGACGTTGCCTATATCCTTGAAGCCTTGCCGCTGGACGATCGTCTGACGCTCTGGCAACTGGTCAAGGCAGATCGCGACGGCGACATTCTTCTCGAAGTATCCGACTCCGTTCGTGAAACGCTGATCGCCGACATGGACGATCACGAGCTCCTGGCTGCGGCCAAGGACATGGATGCTGACGAACTTGCTGACCTGGCTTCCGAGCTGCCGCGAGACGTCGTCCATGAGCTGATGGAGAGTCTGGATAACCAGCAACGTGAGCGCGTGCGATCAGCCTTGTCTTACGATGAGGAGCAGGTCGGTGCGCTGATGGACTTCGAAATGGTGACAATCCGTGAGGATGTCAGCCTCGAAGTCGTCTTGCGTTACCTGCGTCGTCTGAAAGAGTTGCCTGGCCATACCGATAAGCTGTTCGTGGTCGATTACGACGGTGTGCTCAAGGGTGTGCTGCCGATCAAGCGCTTGCTGGTCAACGATCCGGAAAAACAGGTGGCTGAAGTCATGGCCAGTGATCCGGTGAGTTTTCATCCCGACGAAGACGCTTACGACGCTGCTCAGGCGTTCGAGCGTTACGACTTGATCTCGGCTCCGGTGGTCGACAAGAACGGTAAGCTGATCGGTCGTCTGACCATCGACGAAATGGTCGACCTTATTCGTGAAGAGAGCGAAAGCGAAGTCCTCAACATGGCGGGTCTGCGTGAAGAGGAAGACATCTTCGCCTCGGTCTGGAAGTCGCTGCGCAACCGTTGGGCGTGGCTGGCGGTCAATCTGATAACTGCGTTCGTCGCTTCGCGGGTGATCGGCCTGTTCGAAGGTTCGATCGAGAAGCTGGTAGCGCTCGCGGCGCTGATGCCGATTGTGGCGGGTATTGGTGGCAACTCCGGTAACCAGACGATCACCATGATCGTTCGCGCCATGGCGCTCGATCAGGTGAGTACTGGCAATACTTCGCGCCTGATGCGCAAAGAGTTGGCGGTAGGTCTGATCAATGGCCTGGTCTGGGGTGGGGTGATCGGTGTGGTTGCTTATCTGCTCTACGGCAGTTGGTCGTTGGGCGTGGTGATGACGGCGGCGATGACGCTCAACCTGTTGCTGGCTGCGTTGATGGGGGTATTGATCCCGATGACCCTGGCGAAAATGGGGCGGGATCCGGCCATGGGTGCCAGCGTGATGATCACCGCCATGACCGACAGCGGTGGCTTCTTCATATTCCTGGGGCTGGCGACAATCTTCCTGCTCTGATCTGCGCTACCGAAACAGCCCGCCCATCTGGCGGGCTTTTTTTTGCCTGCGAATTCTCAAATTCCGCGCAAAAAAAAGCCAGCTGTTAAGCTGGCTTGAGATGTTCGGTATGACTCAGGACGCGTCTGCTGCCATTTCTGCGTCGTGGGCGATCAAGGACACCAAGGCGTTCTGCTGGCGATGAGAAAGTTGACGGAAACGTTGCAACAGCTCGCGTTCGTGTAGCGACAGTTCCGGGCTGTCCAGACGCATGCTCAGCTCTTCGCCCAGTGCGCCTTCCTGAATAAGACTCTGCTCAAGGCGCGCAATGATCTCGGAGTTCATGCTGCGATGATGATTGCGAGCCACCTCGGCAATGCGTTCACGCATTCCGTCTGGCAGACGTACGACAAACTTGTCAGCCGTACGGCTGGAATAAATTGCCTGTTTCAATGGGCGCATATATTTAACCGGTTAGTTCAGGGGAGCGGTTCTCGGGATTGGCCGCAGGATGTGTGGTAGGACAAGCATCCGCGCCAAATGGTTCAACCTGAATTGTTAAGAGGCCCGCATCATGCCTCAAAATTGCCAGATCATTGGCGTCAATTCTGTGACAAATATTGAGCTGGGTAAAGGCGTAATGCCAGCACCAATTATCAGAAATGCGGACTGGTTTGAAATCTTCGCCTCTGTCCGCAACCTGGTCCGCCTCCTGCTGCACATCTATTGATGTCCGAAGCCATCAGAACGTGCATCCTATGCGGGTTCTGCATCCTTGTTCCTTACCTGTACAGGATAGTGGCAAATTGCCGATTTACTAGTGGCAGACACCTGCCGGAGGGCGTTTTCAGGATGGATGGCAAACTGATTTATTTGATGGGGCCGTCCGGTTCAGGCAAGGACAGTCTGATTGAGGCTGCTCGCGAGCCATTACGTGCTTTTAACTGTGAAGTGATGCGTAGGGTGATTACCCGATCAGCGGAGTCGGTGGGGGAGGATGCTATTGGGGTGACGCCGGAAGAGTTCGAGCGGCTCGAGCGTGCCGGTGATTTTTCGCTCGCATGGCGTGCCAATGGTCTCGCTTACGGAATACCGGTGGAGATGGATAGATGGTTGAGTGCCGGGCAGTATGTTTTGGTCAATGGCTCACGGGCTAACCTGCGGCAGGCGCTGGAGCGTTATCCGACATTGTTGCCGGTTTTACTGACGGTCAGGGATGAGGTGTTGCGAGAGCGTCTGCTGAGGCGTGGTCGAGAGACGCTTGAGCAAGTTGACGCAAGGCTCGCTCGTAATGCGCTGTTCAAGGATAGGAGGTCAAGTGACGGGCCTGTCCATCTCATCGATAATTCTGGCGATCTGGATGAAACGGTCAGTCATCTTTTGAGTTTGATCGATCTCAACGCAGCACCGGGTCAAATTTGATCTTTCGTCCTGCAGCCAGGGCTAGCACGAACATCACACCAGAAACACCGCTGACAATTAGCGGCAGGGTGATTTCGGTGTCCTCGAACAGCGATAAATGCACAATGCCACTCAATAAGGCGAGGATCAGAAATCCTGCAGCTGACTTGGACATGTTTTGCTCCTGAAGATATTCAAAAAACCAGATGTTCGGAAGTCGGTGCTGGCTCGGAAGTACTGACTTCCTTCGAGCCAAGGTCGTTCTGGTCACTCAGAACAGCCAACTGCGGCATTCTCTGCACCTGCAAATAATGTGGCATACGCTGAGCTATCGTTTGTGGCTCACCGGCCTCAGGGAGAAAATGGAAGCTCACCAAAACCGCCAGAGCAATTGCGTTTGCAAGCAAAAGGTTGCTGTTCATGGGACGTGGCTCCGGGTGTTCGTCTATAGAACAGTCAAAGCAGCCGTCGTGCCAATAGTCTAACCGCTGTTAAGTCCTTTAAAAACAGGCATTTAAGAGCTTTTTTCGGATTCTGAAGGTTGCAATTTGCAATGCTGGGTTTTTGAGAGGGGTGCAAAATGCACGGTAAATCTTCCCGCAGCATGGCAGGCTACCTGCCTACACTTAAAAAGCCCTACGGACGACATGACAAATTGGGGTTCGGTGGTTAACATGCACGCCGTCCGTCATGCAGCGTCTGCTGCGACAAGCGTGTGTCTCAGTAGCTCAATTGGATAGAGCATCCCCCTCCTAAGGGGAAGGTTGGCAGTTCGAACCTGCCCTGGGACACCATCTATATATTGAATTCCCTTCCTCCATCGCTCCTGCCCACTAAATCGCTCAATCCTCTCGTTTGTCTCCTCTGTTGGTGTGGCTATGCATGTCCCGCCGGCGGCGAGCGTTGCCCTTCATGTTGATTTCGGCTGGGGGCGCGAGTTTTGCTTCTATATAGGTAGGGCTGCGGAAGGGGGGGCTTTAGCGAGATTTGGATAAAAACGAATTTAACGGTTGACGGCAGATTCAGAGTGTCTATAATTCGCCCCACTTCCGGCGCAGTCGAAACGGAAAACTCCTTGAGATTCAATGAGTTATGTAGGCTTCGACAGCAGATTGCTTCAGTTCATCGAAGCCGAAAGGAAGTTGAAAAAGAGGTGTTGACAGCAGCGTGTAACGCTGTAGAATTCGCCTCCCGCTGACGAGAGATCGGAAGCGCAAGTGGTTGAAGTGGTTGAAGTTGTTGAAGAATTCTTCGAAAACTTCTGAAAATAATCACTTGACAGCAAATGAGGCTGCTGTAGAATGCGCGCCTCGGTTGAGACGAAAGATCTTAACCAACCGCTCTTTAACAACTGAATCAAGCAATTCGTGTGGGTGCTTGTGGAGTCAGACTGATAGTCAACAAGATTAT
>NZ_UTBZ01000130.1 GCF_900580865.1 Pseudomonas viridiflava | reverse complement strand
GCAGAAGTACGGAACCACTGGATAACGATTTCGCTCATGCGCTCGCCGGAGGTCAGAGCAGCTTGCAGCAGTGGCGAAGCCTTGTCGTAGACCTTGGTGATCACCACTGGCTTGTGCACGCGCTGACCGGTTGGCTGACCGGATTGCGGGTCACGCGGGATGATCACGTCGTGGGTGAAAGCCTGCACCATAACCTGGTCTTCGTGGCCTTCCTGGTAGGTGTTGCCAACGGAGTCGGCGGTGAATGCGCCGGCGGTGATCAGACCTTGTTTTTCACCGGTAACCGACATGTACGCTGGTGTTGCCATGGGATGCTCTCCTTGCTTGAAAGACATACCTCTCAGGCACCATTGCCTGAAAGGATGGCTATGCGCCATCAAACTTCATGCCAGCCTTTATGCAACCCATACAGATCAAGGCCCCGAGCTCATCGACTGATCTTTTCCTGTGATTAAGCCAATGAAAAACAAGGGAAAGTGCGCAACTTCTTGCGCAGTGGTGTGCAAGAAGTTGCGCACTTGGCTGGAGGCCACGTAGTTAAAGGGCTACAGAGCATTCACCCGAGAAAAAAAGAACTTCACTGCGCAACTTCTTGCGCACTTCAAAAAATGACCAGTGTTGAAAAACCAGCCCTGTGGAGGCTGGCCTTCCAGCGATGACGCCAGCGCATCAAAAACACATTGATCTGACACCCAACGTCATCTCAGAGCGAGCACTTCAGTGTCCACCCACGGCCGCCGCTCCCGCCCCACGCGGTCCCGCTCTGAACCCATGCGCGCGAGCACTCCAGACAATCACAAACCCGACCGCCACCAACACCACCATCGCCCATGGGAAAGCGGCAACACCCCATCGATCCAGCAGCACACCGCCGACCACGCCGCTGCCAGCAATCGCGCTATTCCACGCCACCACATTCAACGACAACGCCACGTCCGCGCCATCCCCCGCCGCATCCGCCAGAGCCGTCTGCAACAGCGTCGCCGCACCGCCAAAACTCAATCCCCACACCAACACGCCCAAATAGATCACCTCCGGCACCCGTCCGTAAAAGCCGAACCCCACGCACACCCATGCAAACGTGGCCAGACTCACCAGAACAGTCTTGCGCAACAGCGGTTCAACCAATTTGGCCGTCAGCCAGATCCCCGCCAGCGCGGCAATGCCGAACACCAACAACACCAGATCCACACGATCGGCCAACCCCGCCGGCGCCACAAACGGGGCGATGTAGGTGTAGAGAATGTTGTGCGCCAGCATCCAGCTGATCACCACCGCCAGCACGGGCCGCACACCCGGCGTGGTCAACACGCGGCGCAACGACAGACGCTGATGCGCAGGCTGCGGCGGATAGTCCGGCACCTTCACCAACACCCAAACGATCAGCATCAAGGTCAGGGCCGACATCAACCCGAACGTCGTACGCCACCCGACCAAGCCACCCAGCCAAGTGCCGAGCGGCACGCCCAGTGACAAGGCAATCGGCGTACCGACCATGGCCAGCGCCAACGCCTTGCCCTGCTGATCAGGCTCAACCATCCGCCGCGCATAACCGGCCAACAAACTCCACGCCAACCCTGCCGCCACCCCCGCAAAGAAACGCGCCACCAGCGTCACGCCATAGTGCGACGACAGCGCCGTGATCGAGTTGAACAGCAGAAAACCGACAATGGTCAGCAACAACACATTGCGCCGACGCCAGCTGCGCGTGGCGATGGTCATCGGAATCACCGCTAGCACCGAGCCCAGCGCGTAAGCGGTGACCATCTGCCCGGCCATCGAAGGCGAAATCGCCAAGCCTTCGCTGATCAGCGGCAACAGCCCGGCGGGCAGGGTTTCGGTGACGATGCAGATAAAACCGGTCATGGCCAGCGCCAGCAAGGCGCCGATGGGCAGGCGTTTTGGCGCTGCCGATAGAGTCATTGAGGGTGTCACGGGAAACTCCTTGAGTTTGGAAATTCAGACTTACGTACCGATCGATATAAAATACTGGCGGCAGCCGAGGCCCGTTGTCAACGACTTATGTATCGACTAGTATCCAAATCACTTTCCGAGGAGTTTTTGCTATGGCCAGAACCGGCCGCCCCCGCGCATTCGATCGCGACGACGCCGTCGACCAGGCCATGCAATTGTTCTGGCAACACGGCTACGACTCGACATCCCTTTCACTGTTGAAGGCTGAACTGGGCGGCGGCATTTCCGCACCGAGTTTCTACGCCGCGTTCGGCTCCAAAGAAGCCCTGTTCGACGAATGCGTGCAGCGCTACCTGACGACCTTCGCCCAAGTCACCGAATGCCTGTGGGACGAAACCCTGCCACCACGCCAAGCCATCGAAACCGCCCTGCGCCAGTCAGCGCGCATGCAATGCGACGACGGCCATCCGAAAGGCTGCATGGTCACCCTCGGCGTCATGAGCGCACCCAGCCCGGAAAACGCCCACGTCGCTCAAGCCCTCACCCACTCCCGCGCCCGAACCCGCGCCGGGATTGTGGCGTGTGCCGAGCGTGGTGTGAGTGAGGGACTTTTAGTAAACGACACGAACGCAGCCGCGATGGCGACGGTGTTCGACAGTTTCCTGCAGGGGATTTCCATCCTTGCTCGGGATGACACGCCGATTGAGAGCATTGATGCGGCGATTACGCAGGTGATGCGGACTTGGGATGTAGCTGCCGTGAGTAAGACTTCATTGGATTTGCCGTAATTGAAGGGTTCGCGTAGCTAAAAACCATCGGCTACGCGACCACCTCAACATAACTCGACTCCCCGCCACCCTCGGCCCCCGACAACCACCCCCACACAAACCGCAACGTCGTCCGCCCCGCCTCATCAACCCCACCACGCCCCGCGACCAACCCGCGCGGATCTCGCCATCCGTGGTGATGCACTGATAAAGCAGCTCGATACTGTCAGGCCCGGTCACGCGCCCAACCTGGTTGCCCATGCGAATATGCCCACCCGCATAAGTCCCCCAAACTGCCTCGCCCTCGACGAAGTAGTGAAACACCGTGCGAGCATCGGACAACCCCTGAGCGTTGTTCGCCACGGAAAACCGGCGGTTGTTCAAACGCTCGGTGACTTGCGAAAAAGCAGATTGCATAAATGCTGCGTCCCTGGATGTAAGAATCGGTTCCTGTTGCCGGTCATCCTGCCCCGGCGTTCACCAATGGCTAGAAGGTGCATGCCACTTAAAAGCCGCCCTTGCAAACTACAACGTTGCAGGCAATCCCCTACAACCACCTCGGATCTCACCGACTTGTGTGGCGTGAAGGCAAAATCTATCGTAAGGCAGCTCGCAATCACCCGATCAAGAATGGATTCATATGAACTGGGTCAGCCATTATCTGAAAAGCTTCAAAATAATATCGAGCAACTACCGATGGTTTACCGCCAGTTTCATCTCCGTATCCGCACTGTTCATATTCAGCAGCGCGCTTAACTCCCTTCTTCCAGTGCTACTGAGAAATGCCGCAAACACCTTTAACGGAGCTTCGGACGCAACCACCCATTTCCTACTATTTGCAGGTTGCTACGCCCTACTCTGGACAGCCTCACAAGTTCTTTCCAGCGTTCGTGGTGTTTTTTCGGCGTGGGTACTCGCCAAGTGCGACGCAACCCTTCACGAAACCATCCTCACAAGGATATTTCAGTACTCACACAGCAAACAGCAGGGGCTCGACCCTGGGTATGTAGCGGCTGACATCAACAGGTCTGCGAGCAGTTTCAGCTTGGTGACCGTAGGCGTTTTTTGGACAATCGTTCCCATTGCGGTCGAGATCCTTGTCGCCATCAGCGTGCTTTACACCATCATGGGCGCGGCATACGCGATGCTGTTTCTTGTTGCTTGCGTCGCATTGACCTGTTTAGCCATCTACGTCGCCAAAGCCAGTTCAAGTATTCATCGAGCCTTGTTCGAGGCGGATAACAATCTTTCAAGCTATACGGTTGAAAGGCTTGGCAGGGTGTACGACATCAAGATCAACAACAGCCTTCCCAAGGAACTCACCCTTGGCAGGAGCTTTTTTGACAACTACGTCAAAACCATCAGAGACGCCAACCTACGCATGGGCATTCGAATTGCCTGCCAAGGCTTAGCGATCGGCGCAGTACTGACATTTTTCATACTGCTATCCGGCCTGTACTACCGCGCAAATTTCACTGCCGGCGATTTCGTCATGATCGTTGGATACATCACCCTGTTCACCATGCAGTTACATTTGCTGGCGGGCACCCTGTTCAACCTTCAAGCCCACCTCATGTCATTGAACGACGGCATCAAATACATTGAGGAAGATATCAAAGAGCAGTATCACCCGGAGCATCACGAAAACGTCGAAGGCTTCACGCTTACAGGTGTATCACTGACCAAGGACAACAAAACAATCCTGAACAACATCAGCGGCCAGCTGATTTCTGGCGTAAATATCATCTCCGGAAAGTCAGGCGCGGGAAAAACTACGCTGATAAACATCCTTTTGGGCCTTGAAGAAGCTGATACAGGGACAGCCTTTTACAGGGGGCACCCGATCAGTGAGGCAGTCAGTGAACACATACTGTCAGAGGTTTCCGTCGCGCCACAGAAACCGGTGCTTGTGTCCGGTACGCTCGAAGACAACCTGCTGTATGGCGCTGATAACGTTTGCCAAAAGAGGCTGAAGGAGATTGTCGAACTGCTCGGATTCACGCGACAAGGCGCGGACGGTGATGCTCTGCTTGCAACACAGATAGACGTTTCAGGCAGCGGCATGAGTGGTGGTGAACGACAGCGAATCGCTATCGGCCGAGCGATTTTAAGAGAAAAATCCACGCTGATACTGGATGAACCCACTGCGGCGCTTGATGAACGAACCGCACACAAAATCGTTGAATGGCTGGCTCTTCGCACACCCAACTTGATCATCGTCACGCATGACGAAAAGCTGAAAAGGAGATACGGCATAAAAATAGAATTGAGTGAGACCACCGCCAATTCTGTTCACGTGTGACTAGGCGTTGTTCAAAAATCGAGAGTGCCGGGTGTGACAGTCCCTTGCTCAAACGCGTTTCCACGCTAGGTTTAAGGTCAAGTGGCAACAAAGCCTTCCTGACCTGGTCAGCCCCCCCTCACCCTCGAGCTCACGGGAGGCAAGATGAGCAACTTCCCAATCGTCGCCACCGTTCTCTCGATGATCCTCGGGCTCTCCGTCACCCGCCTCCTGCTCGGAGCATTAACGGTGTTCCGCATCCGCCGAGTAGCCAAGCCAGACTGGGTGGCGCTGGTCTGGGCGGTGATGCTGTTTACCATGCAGCTGCAATTCTGGTGGGCCGTCAACGCACTGTCGGCGGTGAAACAGACCTTCTCGTTTCTCGAATTTCTACTGCTGGTGATGCTGACATTGTCGCTGTTCGTCACGGCGGCGTTGTTGCTGCCGAGTCGAAGTGAGGATGAGCAGCACGGGTTGCGCGTGTATTTTGAACAGGATGGGCGCTATGCATTGCTGTCGCTGTCCACGTATCTGTGCCTGGGGCTGATCGTCAATGTCACGCTGTTTGAGGCATCGCCGGTGGCGCTTTGGGGTTTGCTGGATGTGATCATGATTGTGTTGCCGATTGGCGCGTTTGTGGCACGGTCGCGTAAAGCGTATGCGGGGATTACGTTGGTTTATGTGCCCATCAATGTGATCGATACGCTTGTTTCACTGGCGAATTAAGTTCCCATTTAGCGACGGGACTAGCTTCGATGGATCGCGAAACGGCTCTCGCTCCTCCAGTCCACAAAGACATCGCAAAAACAGCTCTAACTGCCCTGTTGAAGCAATTCCTGGACTTTGTTTAAAGACACCCCAAGTTACGTCATCCCAACCTACAACGCCTTGCGCCGTTGCCTACGACTACGCCAGAATCCGCCGGCTTGTGCGCCTCGGATGCGGGTTCTATTGTGGGTCGGTCACTGAATAGCAGTGATCGGGTTTGGTAGCCCGACTTTCCCAGGCGCATTGCGCACCTTTCGCAGAGATCGCTTTTTTGATCTCCGCTTTATGGTGGCCATGCGTAGGGCGTCCTCGGACGCGCCGGGCTCCTGGGCCGGTCTACCAACCTGTGCATGGCCACCACCCCTCGTTTGGTAGCGAAGTGTGATGGCTCCTTAATCGTTTCCCAGGAGTTTCATCTATGTTCAAAATTACGCCGAATCCGCCAGAAATCGATCCGATCTCGGGCGACGAATCCCCAGACGCAAAGAAATTCAACGAAGCCGTCGACCGCGCCCTCTCCCATTACCTCGGCCCCGCTCCAGAAATCATGCTCACCCCGTACCAAACCAACACGATGTTTATCGCCAACCCGAACACCAAGACTGAGGAATTGCTGGTGAACGCCAGTGAATCGCTCGGCTCGGCCTCTGTAATGCTGGGCGATGTAATCGGTCTGGTTCACGGACCGGCACGCAAGACACTGCAAGGCATTGCGCAGGTCGTAATGCTCGGAGAGTTGGCGGTGAATCGGGCGTTGGATAACGTAGTGCCGACGGAGTAACGAAGTCCCCTCCATTGCGGCAGTTGATCTGTCGCCATGGAGGGATCAGCCGAAAAAACTAAAGGGGGACGCTCCTGCTTTCTGGCGAGTTTTCATAACTCCTTTACCTCGTCCTGCTAGCTCGCCCCTTCACTCCGTATGGTCCGTGCCCAGTCTTTTATGCCAAACTTCGACTGACGTAATTTCTACAAGGATGTTTGATATGTCGGGAAAACCTGCAGCTCGTATTACTGATCCCACTTCCTGCCCTCTGCCTGGGCATGGGGTCAATCCAATAGCCTCTGGATCTCCAGATGTTTTCTTCGACGGCTTAGCCGCCGCACGACAAACAGACAAAAGCGCATGCGGAAGCGCAATTGTCGGCGACGTCGCCTCTACGGTTCTCATCAATGGCTTGCCTGCCGCGACCTTGGGTAGCACCGGCGCCCATGGCAATAACGTCATCAGTGGTTCCGGCACAATCGTAATCGGCAACTCCCACACGCCCGCTCCATTTACACCACCACTGCCATTAGTCCTGCCAAATACCTTCGGTCAATCATTCAGCGTCCTTAACAGCGAAACGGGCGAGCCATTGGCACTTAGGGATTATGTCGCCACCGTCGACGGCGTGACGATTACGGGCGTGACGGACGCGAGTGGCGTAGCTCATATAAAAGCCCCATCGAAAGACTCAAAAATCTCACTGCATATCAAGTTCAGTGCGCCAGCAAGAACGCTTGACGAACTATCGGAGGGGCAGTAATGGCCGAAAATTTTTCGACGAAAGCAACAGCTCAAAAAATAAAGCCCGGTGAATTCATGTGCCCCATCCCCGTGAAAGTGGATGATCGAGCGGCGACACGGGAGGCCATTATTAAAAACATCCGTTCATCTGGAGGCACCTTTACTGAACGCTCTAGCTGGGGAGCAGCCAAGGCCAAACCTGACATGGAGATGGATTGGGATTACTCAATGATTGCTCTGCATCATGCAGGCCGCTCATACGAATGCACTCCGGGCGGCGCCAAGCAAATGAAGGGTGTTCAATCTCATCACATGGGCAACGGATTTGATGACATTGGCTATCACTATGCGATTGCTTGTGACGGAACGGTTCTTGAAGGACGTGACATTAGATTTTTAGGATCAAACGTTCATCTCTTCAATACAGGCGTAATCGGTATTGTGCTCCTGGAGAACTTGACTACCGCAGAGGAAGGCGGAGACATAGTAGCGAAAGGTAGGGAAACACTGGAGTACTTCGGGGTCAGCACAACAAACGTCATTCCTGCGACACAAATTGATTCGTTGCTGCGTTTGATCGACGTTTTAAAGGGAGTTTTTGTCATTAAGAATTTTGGTGGCCATCGTGAGTACCCTGGCCAAGTGAGCGAAGGGAAAATCTGCCCCGGCAATATTGGTATGGAGCTTGTCAGAAATATCCGTACCAAGACCGGACTTTTACCGCCACCGAAGCCAGGTGCGGAATGAAATATTTCGTACTCGCTACTTTAACGTCGCTGCTACTCATTCTGAATATTGGCTTCTACAACGAAGTTTCTGATGCCGAGGTCAATAGAATATTTTTCATTAAAAAGCACCTAACGTTTCGAGTGCAGTTTTTTAATATTCACGCCAATGATGGCAATCATCGACGCATAGAAAAACTAACGAGCGAGCAGAGACAGGACATCATAGATTATTGCAAATACAGATTAGGTATCGACTCAGAGGTTACGACCCAAGCCGATATCGAAGTGTGCGCGAAGAGGTAGGATCAAAAACTCACAGAAGACACGAGGAAAATAAATTGTGAAAGAAGCTAAATTTATTATTAGAAAAAAACCGCCTTCAAAAAAGCATATTAAGTCGCGCAACCTCGCCATAGAAAAGCATTTATTTTGCAGCAGAGCGGTCTCGTCGCGACTCCCTCACAATACTAATCAAATCAGCACCCTGACCAAATATAAAAAAAGGAGAAATCATGAAAACCCCAGACCCTAACCTTTTCATAATCTCAGATGCATCCGACCCTTTGAAACTTGAAGATTATCTTTTAGCTCCAAAAGCGACTGGATGCTATGTGGTAGGGGAAAAAATAGACCACACCAAACCCACAATTAGAAATGACACAAAAGATGCTTACTTACCAACGGGCTTCCCTGACAATTTCAGACCCATATATATAGGTATCTCGGAGTCAAAAAGAAGTGGCATTCGTGCTAGATTAAGCTGCCATTATCGAAAAAAAGGAAACAAAACAATTAAAAAATACATAGATGAAGGAAGACAACTCTACTTCGTCTACTTTCTTGGAACATTTTGGGCTTACCAACTCGAGTCCAACTTGGATTGCTTTCGATCAACTGACGATAGCAAAAACCTACAATTTGAAGGAAATGTAAGATCAGAGGTTACCAGGGCAATATATCGAATGCGGAAAACCTTACCATCGACAACAGAAAACAATCTACCACTAGACTACGATCCAAGGACAGACTACATGTAAAACAAAGAATACTTCCACCTTATCTAACAACAAATAACTGAAAGCATACCACTAAGAATACTCTCTTTGAGCATAACGACGCCGCCGACCGCGCCACATCTCACTACCTCTGCCAAAACCCTGGCCGAAAATCATAAAGCTAGGGATTTATTTATTCCTATAAAACAAATCCATTCTATTGACGACAAGCTAGTTTGACACTTAAAAACCAACAAAAATGAAACCTTTAAACCATTATCTTCAGCGAGCGTTTAGCATTCTCAAATGCCAGTGCCGAGAGATTAACTTTTACAAATACTCATGATACACTAGCCCTTAATTATAAGATTGAGAGATCTACACGTCATGAATGAAATTACAATCCCCCCTGGTTGTTCTATAGGCCATTTATTTAACAACATCAGAACAAATCAAAAGTCGAGTTTCAGATTTGAGAAGCATGCTAGCTTTTCCATTGGTGCCGAAGGATTCTTTATCTCCTGCATAATCGGACTAGCAAGATCTGGAAATTTAGAAAAAGTGAAAATCCACCTATCTCGGTCTGAAATTGAAGAGTTTGGTATTAGGGAAGATTCCTATCTCGCCTCAGCTTGCTTCATCAATATTTGCATTCAAGACCTGATAATTATAGACAGGCACGAAAAAGATATAACTCAATACCTCGTGGAAAAAGTAAGCGCTGCAGTAGACATGGATTATGGCGCATTCCAAGGCAGTCAATCATATTCACTCTATGCTTTAGACCCGTATTACGTCCATCCGCCGGTGCTAAACCTTGGCTCTGCAGAGCCTTCTGAGGAAGATTTTCGAACCCTTCTAAGTCCGAAGATTGAACAGTGCATGATTGGGACTACCGCCGAGGCTAAAGGAGCACTTGATAAAATCGTTAACTCTATGAGTCTATACGTTTTTTTGAAGGAGATTTGGGAAAACACTATACATCACGCTCGCCAACCAACAACTTCTCTACGATACATGAAAGTATCCAGAGTCATTTACAATAGTTTGACTGAAATCAAAAACGCAGAGTTACCACCAGCGTTAACCGCGTATCTAAACGCCAGATCAAAAAAAGATGGAGCAAAAAAATATCTGATAATAGACATTGTAGACTCCGGCACCGGAATTTATGACTCTCTAAAAAAATCACTTCCAAAGCTAAACAAAAAAGAAGTTATTGAAAAAGCATTTCATCAATACAGCACCTCAAAAATCCAGCGTAAGCCTATACAACGAGGACTGGGTTTATTTGCAGCAATGCAGTGCGCTCAGGAGCTAAAGGGATTAGTTATTATCACCACTTCCGGTGTCTTATGCGCGAACTATGACTATCTAAATGATACGTTCTCGGATGAAATAAACGTTCTTTTCTCCAAAACCGATTCCGACATGCTGTCAACTTCAATCTCACTAATCATGCCAGTTTAACTATGAATCCAATAATCGTAAACTGCATCGAGATAGTTGGCCCAGCAGATGTTGAGCCACTGCTGGCAATGGCTATTCGATCATCGAATGACCCATATGATGGTTGCTATATCCTAGCCAGAAATTTAGATTTGGTCACTGA
Source organism: Pseudomonas viridiflava (assembly GCF_900580865.1). Lineage (GTDB taxonomy): Bacteria > Pseudomonadota > Gammaproteobacteria > Pseudomonadales > Pseudomonadaceae > Aquipseudomonas. Next base: position 114,893 of record NZ_UTBZ01000130.1, on the reverse strand, counting down.
AATGGCCAAAGAAGACAACGCACCAATCCGAAGCAAGCTAATAAACCGCTTAAGCCTCGACTTTGTGGGAATTGTAATCTACAGCACGCAATTTAAATGCTATCAGGTCTACCAAGTTTCTATCGCTGGGGTTTCTCTATCAGTAGAAGACTACGATTCTACAGAATTAGCCGCCATCGACTTAGATCGACTTCTTGAAAAATATTCTAGCGAGAGCTTTCTTCGAGGGGGAAAACAGTACCATTTCACAACTCCATCACACAATCATACGGATGCGTTTTTTCGGCTCGGAGACTCAATCAAAAATAAGGACGACTTAGATCGAGTGGCATTCTGGTTGCTGAAAGCAATCGACTATTCAGATTATATATTTATTGATTCTTGGTCGATTGCAGCATTGCCACTGCGCGCAATGCAAATTCTTTCCAAAACCACTGTCTTCGACGCCCTCCCAGCACACCCCACGAAGAACCTAGCAGATTGTAGGTCCGTCATCTGTGCTACGACGCCAGCCTTAAAGGCGTCGGTAAATCCTTTGCTTATTGTTAGTGTAGATAGCAGCGGCAGATTAATCAGAGAATTCCAAGAAACATTCAGAAGCGCTTACTCGTCAAAAAAACTTTCCGTGGTTTCCGTATACTCCTTCAATGGCGGCGATCATACAATATGCAAAATAAAAACCAAAGTCAGAAGATTTAACTTTGACGCTTGCGAGCTTTGTAAAGAAAACAGCAAACCAGTCGAGATCCATGCAAGCGCCTACTATGTTAAGAATTTAACTGACAAAGGCGTGACGTTGACAAGGAAGATTGCCAAAATTGGAGTTGAATTTTTTAAACGTTATCACACCCACCTAGATGACATAGTATTGTTTCACAAAGGCGATCACTTAAAAGGCAACAAGCACTACGCTTACTATATTGACTACAAAAAAATTTCCGCGACTGACGTATTTGCTAACGAGTCGAATGCAAAACTGTCCTCAATCCTCACCCCCACTTCACTTATACTAACTTTTGGCGATGACGAAAACCTTAAAAAGCTCGCCAACTCTATAGGCGCTACATATATTCACCTACAAGATCCTGAAAAGGTACTTGAAATCGATACTGTTAGCGCCTTTTCCAAATCTGACAAAATCGTTGTCTACGATCCTGTGGTTATCAGAGGAAAATTATTTGAGCGGCTAAACAACCTAATTAGAGAAACGCCTGCCCTTAACCAGGAGGTGCGAGATATAACTTTTTTATGCGGCGTGTACCGCCCCGCGTCTGCCGAGGCCGAAAGTGAACTTAGAAACTGTGTCGCATACGAAGACGCTCCAACTGTAAAGCGAAGCTTTCAATATATTGAGATGCTGGTATTACCTGATTACAATCATTTAGACTGCCCTTGGTGCCTCGAACTCAATTCGATAAGTGGCTTTATGAAAGCGGGAATTAAAAATTCCGGTCGCTTTCATGAACGGCTTTCCAAGTTGGCAAATGTGCACGATGGTTTATCAGGCAGCGACGCACTATTCCACATTGATTCCAGCACTGAACAAGTCGTACTAGGGGGTGGGTCTTATCTTGCACCCGAGAAAACAGGGATTGCCGGGGTGGTTATTGCGGTAGCGTCTTCGCTTCAGCAAATGAGAACTGCAGATGATGAGACCAAGCGGCTTTCTCCGGGCTTCCCATATACTCAAGTCTTGGGATGGAAAAACTTTAAAAACTACTCTGAGGGACTTATAAGGTCCGCCCTTATTAGAAACGCCTCAGCTATAGAATATGGAGTTATCCAGAAAGAACGAACTCTCGATGTATTGCTCCCGGCCCTCGAAGACCCACAACAAGGGAGCCTATTAGCCGAATATGTTATCGCCGTAATTTCTGGAAAGCTACCACCTTTTACCTCGTTGAGCGAAGCTATTAATGCGCGCCTTACCGGCCTGAAGACTGAATGTCCGAAGCTTATGGCGCTAACATCTGCCTAAATCTAGTCTGCTCTCAACATAACAAACGAGAAGTCGTTTAACTCAGAAGGGGCTCCCTCATAAGGCCCCTTGCCTCCAATTACAATGTGCTGTTTTACCCGAACTAATACTTCTCTCTCAGATATGTCCAAGATGCCATTTAAGTTTAAGCAGGTACTGATCGAAATGATTCTGAACTCAACAGATATCCTCGACGCAATGCTCGCGTCTGTCCAAATTCCATCGAAAAAAAATCCTCGTGACGAGCGTCTCGCGCTTTCTCACCCCGTCTTCTTAAACAATTTATTCAAGTAGTACCTCACACTCCACCGATCCTTCGGCCGCGGCTTATAGTGCGTTTTATTCCTCTGCCCCGGCTCCCCGCCCACCCCACTCGCCGTGTAGTAATAAAGCGCAATCGACCGCCGAGTGATGCCTTCCGGCGTAGTCAACGGCTCCGGATGCCCGTGGTTACTGTCCTTATCCGTATTAAAAATCACACACCGGTTATAAATCGGGAGCACCTTCTTCAGGCATTTCTTCATCCCCACATCCCAAAGCTCCAGGTTGCCGCCGTACGCTTCCTGCCAGTCCTCGGTCAGGTAAATGATCACGTTCAGCCGTCGCTCAACGTTGAGTTTTTTGTTCAGTCGAAAATCCGAGTGCACGCCGAGGAAGCCACCGGTTTTGGTTTCGTGCAGGCCGCCGCCGGCGAAATACGGATCGGGGATCAGCCCTTGAATGCCGGTGAGTTTTTCGAGGAATTCGAGCATGGGTGCGGAGTTGAAGGTGTTGAAGACGTTCTTCAGGTATGGGCTGCAGGCGTTGGGGCTGATTTGGCGTTTGAGTTGGCCTTTGTAGCCGCGCTCGTAGATTTGTTCGTTGTTGGTCGGTTCGATCGGGAAGTGTTCGCGGATGCTGGCGATGACGTCTGCTTGCAGGAAGTTGTCGATGACGATGTGCGGGAATGGCGTGGCTTGGGTGTATTCGTGGGTCAGCGATTCGCCGAAGGCGCTGGCGGCGTTTTGGTCGAAGTCGAGTTCTGGGGTCAGTGTGATGGGGAGTGTTTGTGTGTTGGCTTGCATTGCCGCTCCAATTAACTTGAATGCTTTCAGGTCATGTCAAACAGGGCCGAGCGCTGGAGGCGTCGCCGCTATTTGTTTGCTGAGTACAGATGCGAGCAGGTTGCCATGTCGGCAATGGCCTGCCGAGTGTCCTTCGCTTAAACATGGCGCGGCGGTGTTACGGCATGTTTCTGAATGTCACAAACCCGTCATATTTCCTCTGCTAACCTCCTCGGCGCCCTACCCTTCACCCCTGTCCTAGAGCCCCCAACCGAAGGTGCCGCCAAGGTGTTTCCGACTCCCGTTCGCCAGCAAATTATCCTGCGCTCCGACAATCTCCGTTCGGACGACTTCGGTGCACTGTTTTCCCGATTGTTTGGCAATCGTTATGCCGACAATCCGCCGCTGCCGTCGAACATCATTATTGGCGGGGTCTACGGTCGGCACGATGGCGTGAGTTTTCGGCGGATGCATTATCACGGTGATTTCACCGTCGCTTTCCCTGATCCACGGGATGAGATCACGTTCGTCATTCCCACTGCTGGCAAGATCGTTTTCAACCATGCCACCGAATCCGTTGGTGTGTCGCACGTGGGGCTGGCGATCGATAAGGCGGATATCCGTTCAATGCGCTTTCTGGATGATCACGCGCATCACGGGATGTCGATCAATCGTCACCAGCTCACCGAGCGACTGTCGGCGCTGTTGGATAAACCGATTCTGCAGAAGATCGTTTTTGAGCCGAGCGTGGATCTTGAGACGGCAGCGTTTCAGGGGATCAAGGCGTTGATTGATCTGGCGACGGGGACCGAATTTGATCTGTTGATCAACAGTGGGACGCTGATTCCGTCGCGGTTGCGCGAGATGTTGATTGATGCGGTGTTGGAAGCTTGGCCGCATAACTTTTCCGAGGCGTTGCGGCGGCCGACGGCGATGGTTGCGCCACGGCATGTGAAGTTGGCGATGGAGTTTATTCAGGCGCATCCGGAGCAGTTGGTCAGTGGTGTGGATCTGGCGCGGTTGAGTCATGTGAGTCAGCGGGCGTTGCAGGAGGGGTTTCGGCGGTTTGTCGGGATGTCGATTGTGGCGTATCAGCGGCAGGTGCGGCTGGAGCGGGCTTATGAGGTTTTGAAGCAGCGGGGTTCGGGGTCGGTGACTGAGGTGGCGCTGCGATTTGGGTTTAGCAATGTGGGGCGGTTTTGTCGGTATTTTCAGGGGGCTTATGGGGTGAGTCCTGCGGAGTTTCGGGCTCGGGGGTGATTGGGTAACAGGTTTGCAAGGTAACTTGTGGTGAGAAGATTTAACTAAACGTCGCACCGCGCCGATGGGTCGCTAAGCGTGGGGATGGCACGCCGACGCGGTTGATCGAGGAGTGGGCGCGGAGGCGTTTGACCGAGTTGGCCAGTTGATTTTGCGGTAACTGCTTTCCCCTCATCGGAACGCCGCCCGCCTATCCCTCTCCCCAAGGAGAGGGAACCGAGCCGGGGATATTGAAGATCTACACCGACCTGAGAGTCTTGCTTTGAATCCATAATCGCCTCGATCTTTCAGGTCGATGCATGACGCAAGACGCCTCGGTCAGTCCCCTCTCCCACAACTTCATATACAAGCGCAAGGGACACTCGCAGGTTTTGTGGTGGGGCTGCCCCTCATCGGAACGCCGCTCGCCCAGCCCTCTCCCGAGGGAGAGGGCGCCAATTGGTGGGCTTTTCAAAATTTGAGCTCGACTCGGTATGCCACGTCGGTGTAATTCTTCCAATCCACGCGGTCAGTCCCCTCTCCCTTCGGGAGAGGGTTAGGGTGAGGGGCTTTTGATTGGCTGCTATTGGATGGAATCAAATTTGTGGGAGCGAGCCTGCTCGCGAAGGCGGTGGGTCAGTCGATGTTAGTGTTGGCTGATCTGGCGCTTTCGCGAGCAAGCTCGCTCCCACATTGGGTTTTGGGGTGTTGGTTGGATTGGGGGTCATCCTTGATCCCGTGTGTATTTTAGAACGCGTAGCTGGCCTTGAGGCCGCCGTTGAAGCCGTGGCTGTCGCCGCCGCCATTGGCGCCGATTTCTGCGCCTAGGCTCAGGGCGCCGAGGTTGGCCATGACGTTGACGCCGCCGCTGAATTGGTCGCGGTTGTCGAAGGCGGCGCGTTGTTCGATGTCGAGGCCCAGCAGGTGGCTTTGGCTGTCGACCTGGTTGTCGCCCAGTGTGCGTTCGTAACCCACTTGCACGCCCGGCACCAGTTGCCATGCGCCCATCGCCACTGGGGCGAAGGCGACGTTGAGGTTGGCGACAGCGCTGCGGCGGGTAGCGCTGTTGTCGTCGACGTCGAGTGACAGTTCGCTACCCTTCTCTTTGAAGCTGTTGAGGTCGAGGTGGCTGACTCGCAAGCCCACGCTCGGCTCGAAGGCCATGCCGTTGACCGGGGCGCGGTAGCCGAGGGCGACGGTGGCGCCGGTGAGGTTGCCGTGGGTGTCGCCTTTCGCGGTGCCGAGCCCGCCGCCGAGATCGCGTTTGCTGTCGTAGTCGATGTAGCCGGCGCTGGCGTTGGCGTCGAGGAACAGGCCTTGTTCGAGGCTGGTGAAGCCGTAGCGGGCGCCAACATTGACGAAGGTGAAGTCGGTATCGGCTTCGCCACCCGCACCGCCAACAGTGCCTTTGCTGTAGCCAAAACCGCCGCGTGCGCTGAGTTGTTCGCTGAAGCGTTGTGTGATGCCGACCATCAGGCCTTGGCTGTGTTCATTGCTGCTCTCGGCGTGGGCCGAGGCGTCGGTGCCGAGGTAGCCGGCGAGCGCGGTGGTCCAGAGGCGGTATTGGCCGACTTTCAGGTCGCTGCCGCTGGCGAACGGTGCGGCGGCTTGTTCGATCATCGCGTTTTGGCGCAGCAGGTAGCTGGCGGCGTCAGCGTGAACCTGGCCGCCGACTTGGGATTCGACACCGCCGAGGGTGCCAGCGTCGATGGCCGATTGCAGGTAGTAGTTGTAGGCGCTGTAGGTGCCGGACAGGCTGGTGTTCTGCAATTCGCGGAGCAGTTCGGCGCCGGCAGCGGCGTTGCCGATCAGTCCTGCCTGGCCTGGGAGGCTGTTGTATTCGACCAGTTTGCCGCGCAGCACGTAAATGGTTTCCTGCGACAGGCCGAGGCCTTGTTTGAGGTAGTTGTCCATGCTGCCGTATTGCGCGGTGACTTCGTCGAGGCCGGCTTGCAGGTAGCTGGCCTGCACGCCGAGCAGCGGTTCGTAGATCGCGGCCATGCTCGGTGGCAGAGCCTTGAGCGTGGCGGCGACGCGGGCGGCGGTGTAGTCGTTGGTCGCCAGGTAGTTGGCCATGATGGTTGCGTTGTCGACACCGGCGATACTCTGCAATACGGCGGCGGTCCAGCCGGTGCGATCCTTGCCGGCGGTGCAGTGGAACAGTTGCGCGGCGTCGACACTGGCCAGTTCATTGAACAGTACGCCGAACTGGCCGCGCATGCCGGCGTCGCTGACGAAGGCGCGGTTGGTTTGCTCCATCATGGCGATGGCGTCGGCGGCGCTTTTGAAGGAGATGTTGGTGATGTTCGCGCCGGACGTGGTGCTGCCGATGATGTCGATGTTCTGGTAGGTCGCTCCGCTGATCATTGTGTCCGGGGTGGCGGCGATTTCGCTCGGGGTGCGCAGGTCGTAGATCGCTTTGATGCCGAGGCTGTTGAGGGTCGCCAGATCGCTGGCCGTCGGCGTCAGCGCGTTGGAGCGGTAGAACACGCCGCTGCGCATCGTGCCGTCGTGGGCCGTGGTATACGCGGTGGTGATGCCGGCGATATCACGGAAGTTGTCGATGCCTTGCAGGCGCGGCGTGTCCAGCGGCACGGACTCGGCAGCATGGGCGGCGGCGATGGACAGGCTCAGTACGGACAGCGAACACAGAAGACGTTGAAACACAGTGCAGCCTCATTGTTTAAGCGTTGGGCTGGTCACTATGGGTAGGCAAGTGATACTAAATATGACAGTTTCGCTTTGAAGGACAATGGCAGCGCGATCGGGCCGTGGGGTGCGCGATTGGTCCATCCACCGGCAGAGAAAGTCTCAGGGACTAACGAAAATGGATGATCAGATTCGGATCGCAACAGGCGAAGATGCCGCCATGATCAGTGAGCTCATCGTGAGGACTTTGCGTGAGTCCAATGGCCGCGACTATTCGCCAGACATAATCGAGCAGGTGCAATGCAGCTTTTCGCCGCAGGCGATTCTGGATTTGCTGGGCAAGCGTCAGGTTTACGTGGCGACTTTCAATCAGCACATTGTCGCCACCGCCAGTCTTGATCTGGACGTGGTTCGCAGCGTGTTTGTCGAGCCGGGCTGTCAGGGTAAAGGGCTGGGTAAGCGGTTGATGGAAAGACTCCAGTCTGTTGCCGTTAGCCAGGGTTTCACAAAGCTGCATGTGCCCTCTTCGATCACGGCTGAAGGTTTTTATCGATCGCTTGGGTTCGACAGGGTTCGGGATGAGTATCACGGCACCGAGCGAACGATCATCATGCAAAAGCAATGGTGATGGCAGTATTGAACCCAGCGTAGAACCATTGCTGCAGTGAGCCTGCTCGCGATGGCGGCCGGCCAGCTGAGGTGCGTGTTGGCTGAAAAGCCCCCATCACGAGTAGAAAAAAACCTGAAGGCATCAGCGCGAACTCAATCGACGATGAACAGTTTCGCGCCAGTGGCGGTGAAGGATCGATGGCCTTCGGCGTCGTTGCCTACCTGGTAACTCATGCCGGGAGTCAATGTGAACTGGCGGCCATCCTCCAGTTCGGTCTGCAACTGCCCTTCCAGGCACAGGAGGATATGGCCGCGCCAGCACCAATGATCAGCGAAGTAGCCTGGACTGTACTCGACCATCCGCACGCGCGTCGCGCCAAACTGGCAGGTTCGCCACCAGGCCGTGCCGGTTACCCCGGCATGCGCCACCGGCTCAATGGTTGACCAGTCGGTGGTACCGAAAGGAATGGCGGTGAGATCCATGGCTACCTCGTTGATGTTCGCGAAGCGCGCAAGGTATCAACGAGGGAATTGTGCCGATAGATACAGACTGCGCGGATTTGCGGGATACAGACTCTGAACACGTCCTTGTGGAAGCTGGCTTGCCAGTAAAGAGGCCCGGTCACGCAGTTCTCAGAACGCAGAGAAACCAAACAATCCGGGCAATCAGTTAAATTGATCTGGAGCAGTATTTACCCTACACGGCAGCCGTAATCTGCAATGGCTGAAAACAGCCGTGCTGTGCGCACGTCACAGGCCTTGAGGCCAAGGTGGCGCTAAATGAACAAAAAACGCATTGTCTGGGGGAGCATTCTCCTGGGCCTTCCGTGTGTCTTGCTTCCGGTCCTTTTGATGGGTTACGTCGCCTGGATGTTGAATCTGGCAGCGGCTCAGCAACGTCTGGAAACCCTCGCATCCGTCGCCTCCAGTCGTGCCCATGGCACCTTCAGTGAAGCGACCGGCGCCCTGAAATCCATCGCCGGCTCGCGTCTCGCGCCGTGCACGCCGGAAAGCATCGACGAGATGCGTCTGCTGACCATCAACACGCTCTCGGTAAAGTCGATCGGTTATGTCGAAGAAGAGATTTACGCCTGCGGTTCCTGGGGCCCGGTCGGGCAGCATGCGACGCCGTGGCGCGAGGACTTCACCACCGCGGATGGCGTGCGTGTGTCGCTCGGCGTGCAGTCGCGCATCGTTGCGGCCAAACCGATGATGGCGCTGCAGTATGCGGCGTTCAACGTGCTGGTCGATCCCGAGCAGTTTCTGCAGGTGATGCTTGATGAGGATCTGCACCTGGCGGTCGGCACCGCGACCGGGCAATTGGTCAGCGCCTCGCGTCCGGGCGCAGAACACTTTCTTGCTCGCGTGCATTCCGGCCCGCATTCAGGGCTTGCCGACGGTTACCTTTACACCCTCGTGCACAGCGGTGACTGGGTCGCCATCGCCGCGCTGTCGCGCCACGAGCTGATGCAAGGGCTGATCCGCCGTGAATTGATGCTGTTGCCGATCGGTGGCTTGCTCGCAGGTGTGCTGGTGTTGCTGATCGTGCGCCGCACCCGGCAACGTCTGTCACCGCTGGCCGAATTGCAACTGGCGGTGCGCAATCGCGAGTTCGTCGTTCACTATCAACCGATCATCCGCCTCAGCGACGGTGCCTGCGTCGGTGCGGAGGCACTGGTGCGCTGGCAGCATCCGGATGGCTCGCAGGTGTGTCCCGACGCTTTTATTCCTCTAGCCGAGCACAGCGGGTTGATTCTGCCGATTACCGATCAGGTGATCGACCATGTGATGCATGATCTTGGCCCGTTGCTGGTCAAGGAACGCAGCTTGCACATAGCGATCAACCTGGCGGCGAAAGACGTCAGCAGTGGGCGCTTTCTGCCGAAACTGGAGACCGCATTACGTAGCGCTGATGTGCAGCAGAAGCAGATCTGGCTGGAAGCGACTGAACGCGGTTTCGTCGAGATCGACGCTGCCCGCGCCACCGTCAATCGCGCCCGCGAGCTGGGTTATCTGGCGGCCATTGACGATTTCGGCACGGGTTTTTCGAGTCTTCAGCATTTGCAGCAATTGCCGCTGGATGTGCTGAAAATCGACAAATCGTTCGTCGACAACATCGATCAGGATGCAGCCACCGGATCAGTGACTGGCCACATTATCGAAATGGCCAAGAGTCTGCGTCTGCAAATCGTTGCTGAAGGCATCGAGACCGAAGCGCAGCGCGATTATCTGTGCGGTCAAGGTGTGCAGTTTGGGCAGGGTTGGCTGTTTGGCAAGGCGATGCCGGCGGGTGAGTTTTTACAGTTCTATCAAGACCGGACAACCGTGCTTGTCGACCACCCAGCGCTAGAGAGCGTGTAACTATCGACGAGTCCCGGACAAGCCACCACTCAGCCGATCAAGAATCTGCTCAAGCTCGGGTCGCGTCCATTTTTCCCACGGCACGACCTCCTTGTTATCACCGGTGTGCCAGTGCTCTCCGGAATCAAACGCGAGATAGATGGAAAAAGCCGGCTCGGGCATTTCGGCATCCATGCCGAGGTTGACGATATCGCTGAACAACAGATTCATCACCTCGTCGCATGCGTGAAAGTCGCGCGCACCGCTAAGGAACTGATCGGCCATGGCAATGGCGACTTGATTCAACAGGTCGCGAGAATTCATCTTCACAGCCTGACAAATAAGGCTCAAGTCGTGAATCGTGTCTTGCTCGAGGATTTGCAGAACGTAAGCAAGATCAGCGCGGCTCAGGGTCGGCACGGCGTGTCCTCCGGGCGTACAGTGAAGTGTGCGCGCAGCATGCGATGGATCGCCGCCGTTGCCAACGTTTGCCTCACGCTTCAGTTGGTCTGGCTGACGACCTTGATGTCCGTAATCCCTACCCGCTCGGCCTGTTCGAGGATCTGTTCGGGCGTTGAGTCTGCAGTGGGCATCATCAGGCCGTTTTCAGCGTCGCCCAAGTGCAGTTCCAGCAGATGCATCGCAGCCTCGTGCTCGGCCAACTGCTGTTCCTTGAGTTCAAGCAGAAAAGTCCGCGGCTCGCCGTTGAATCGATATTCGATGTGATAGGTGTACATGATGTCATCCACGTCAGTAGGAAAAGGCAACTGATTATCCTGACGCGATGGTCAGTTTTTAGTTCAAATTGAATCGCCCCTCAGATCAATCTGGAATTCATGGCAAACTTTTCGCTCGCCGGGGCGTCCTTTTCTTAAACCCCTTACCGGCTGATTTCAGCCAAGGACTGGCGATGACCTTTTTTATTTTTCTTCTGGCCTGCGCAGCGGCGGCAACCACCGGCGTGATGTTCAAACCGGGGCCGTGGTACGAAGGGCTGAACAAACCCGGTTTCACCCCGCCCAATTGGGCGTTCCCGGTGGCCTGGACGATTATCTACCTGTTGCTGGCGTGGGCCGGTTACCGCTTGAGCCTGATCCCCGGAAGCCAGACTGTGCTGGCGTTGTGGGCAGCGCAGATTGCGCTGAACACGCTGTGGACGCCGGTGTTCTTCGGTGCGCATCAGGTACTGGCGGCGATGGTGATTCTCACGGTGTTGTGGCTGGTGGTCGCGGCGATGGTGGTGCTGGCGATACAACTGGACCTGATCACTGGATTGATTCTGTTTCCGTATCTGGCGTGGCTGTGTGTGGCCGCGGCGTTGAATTTTTCCATCCTGATCAAGAACCGCTGATGACCAGTGCCAATTGGGGTAGTGAAACACCGTGGCCGCAAGGCGAGCGCGAGTTGGCGCAGGTGCGGGCCTTCAACAGGAAGCTGGCCTGGCTGCCGCGGTTCAAGATCCGCAATCGCCTGACGCCGCGCTTGATTCAGGCGCTGTTGCGCGTCAGCCAGATCGGCGGCTCAGGGGCGTTGCGCAAGCTTGGCCTGACCGCTGAGCGTAAGCTGATTGATAACGTACCGGTGCGGATTATCCGTCCTAAAGGCCCAGCGAAAGGCGTGGTGCTGGACTTCCACGGTGGCGGCTGGGTGATCGGCAATGCGCAGATGGACGACAACTTCAACGCGGCCATCGTCGATAGCTGCCAAGTGACCATTGTTTCGGTGGATTATCGATTGGCTGTTTCCACGTCTATCGAGGGACTGCTGGAGGATTGCCTCAACGCCACTCGTTGGTTGTTACAAGAGGTTGAGTTCGCCGGCCTGCCCGTCGTGGTGGTCGGTGAATCCGCGGGCGGTCATCTGGCGGCGGCAACCTTGTTGGCGCTAAAGCAATGGCCCGAGTTGCAGCAACGCATCAACGGCGCACTGCTGTATTACGGCGTCTACGACCTCACCGGAACGCCAAGCGTACGCAACGCGCCTGCGGACACACTGGTGCTGGACGGCCCCGGCATGGTCGAGGCGTTGCGCTTGCTCACACCCGAACTGACCGACGAGCAGCGCCGTCAGCCATCGCTGTCTCCGCTGTATGGTGACTTTTCCGGCCTCCCGCCCGCGCTGCTGTTTGCCGGTGAACTCGATCCGCTGCGCGACGACACCCTCGCCATCGCCAAGCGCTGGGCACAAGCGGCCCCGGTCGAAATGTACATGCTGCCCTCCTCGCCTCACGGTTTCATTCACTTCCCCACGGTAATCGCTCAAGGCGTGCTGGCCTACAGCCGGAAATGGATTTCGGCGCGCGTCGAGGCCGTTGGTTCGCCACAAACGCCAGCAGCGGCAACGTCTCATTGAGTCCACCGACTTAGCTCTAGAGTCGGGGTTAAAGTAAGATCTGTCCGCAACCCCTTGGTTGAGGAGACAGGCTAATGAATACGAAGGGACAACGTGAACCTACGAGATGAAATCGAGAGGACTTTTCAAGGCAAAGCCTTTGCCCGACCTCTTTTCTATTCCTGCCCTGGAGGACTGCGTTTTGAGCTCTCCGAAACGGGTGGGATCATTGAGCAGTTCCTGACCGCCCTACGAAAATCGACAACGATCTGCAGCGATATCTTTTCTGACGCGGCAAAGTTTGGGGTGTGTCTGCGCACTCACTCAGGCAGCCATGGATTTACTCATCGGGCCGCGATTCAGGCATTTCGATCTGCCGGCATAGATATTCCTCCTGAACGCTCAGTCTGGAGCGAGGAGATAGATGTCGAAGAATGGTATTGCGAAGAACAGCCTGAGTACTGGATCAACATCGCGTTCGAAGCGCCGATCACAAGCCTTCAAGCATTTCTCTGGTGTGCATTGGCTAAAGATTTTGGCGTTATCGAGCCCAATCCCCACGTTGATGTGTATCTGTTCAATCTGCCGAAACAGGTCATGGTCTTCCCCTACGATGACAGAGGCATGGATGTCGTCGGCCCTAATGCACCGCTGCTTTCGCAACTGTACGAGCGGCACAATCAATACCTGCTGGCCTATGACCGCTCGGCCATGGATGCCACGTTCGCAGGGGCGCGTTAGTCGCTACACATGGCGCTGACATCAGCGACGAATCCCAAAAGGGTATTTTTGGGCGTGAGCATTACTGGGGGCGCAATATGGAAATAGATCGTCTGCTCAAGAAGCGGCAACTCAATGTGCAGGAACAGAATGCGGTGACTGCCCATCGCCTGACGGAAACTGCTCGATTCTGGCGTGATACCGGTATTCCCGAGGCCTTGGCACGTTTCGGCGAGCGCCAAGGTGTTGATTGGTCAGAAACCGTCGTACTCGATCTTGAAGTCGACTTTCCCGGAATGCCACGCCTGTATGGCTTGATCCTCGATCAAGCGGAACGGTTCATAGCGTTTCAAATTGACACCGACAGTGATCATCAACACGTTGAGTTCGTAAGCCAATGGGAGGACGTGTCGGCGCATCAGAACTATACGGCTTCCCAGCGCGGCACCGGCCAAGGCTTTGCTGTGATTTCTTTGCAGGTCAGGCGTGAAGTGCTTGCACTATAATAGGCGCCCGTTTTCAGGCTTAGGTTTCCTCTCTCTGGAAGGCCGACAATCGCCACGCTCAGGCGATGTAGAAGAAGTACAGCGCCAAGCCAAGCAATTGCATGATCAGCAGGATCGCAAGCAAGTGATTACACCCCTTCCAGACATTGCTCACTGGTTGGTTTCTGGCGACTCGATAGCGAAGGTAACTGTCGAGTGATAGCGACGCCGTGGGAATCAGCACGAACACAAACGTCAAAAAGAAATTAAACATTTCCTTTGCCCATCGACTCCCAACATGAAACCGGATTTGTTCGCTGCATCGTGCGCTGCTCAAGTCGTCTGAGCAGACAGCTTAGCTGATCGGCATGCCCCCGAAATCCGTGGGGTTCTGCACCGCAGTGATCCCGGGCAATGACACTTGGTGGGGACAAGTCAGTGACATGCAAACCCGCAACACCGCCATTCAATGGCAGAATCCCCAGACCCTGATCATTTCGGAGACCACAATGCTGCGCGTGTTTGAACAACGACTCGACCCCTTCCCGCCCGACGAAGCACCACCTCCGCCCGTTGGCCTGATGCGGTTCCTGTGGGCCTGCACGCGCGGCGCACGCGGTTATATCCTCGCGTTGGCGCTGCTCAGTGCCGGTGTTTCGATCTATGAAGCATGGCTGTTTTCCTTCCTCGGTCAGGTCGTCGATCTGCTCTCGACGTGGCAGGCCGACGGCGGTGTCAACGCGCAGGAAAGTCGCGTGCTGTGGGGCATCGGCATCGTCTTGCTCATCAGCATCGGGCTGGTGGCGCTGCGCACCATGGTCCAGCACCAGATATTGGCGATCAATCTGCCGCTGCGGCTGCGCTGGGATTTCCATCGGCTGATGCTGCGGCAAAGCCTTTCATTCTTCTCCGATGAGTTCTCCGGACGGGTCACGACCAAGGTCATGCAGACTGCGCTGGCCGTGCGCGAAGTCTTGTTCACGCTCATCGAAATCGCGCCGGGCATCGGTGTTTACTTCATTGCGATCATTGCCCTGGCCGGCGGTTTTGCCCTGAAACTCATGCTGCCGTTCATTGCCTGGCTCGCGTTGTTCGGGCTGGCCATGCTGTACTTTGTGCCGCGCTTGGGGAAAGTCGGCCAGGAACAGGCCGATGCACGATCGTCGATGACCGGGCGGATTGCCGACGCCTACACCAACATCACCACGGTGAAACTGTTCTCGCACTCCAAGCGTGAAGCGCACTTCGCCCGCGCGGCGATGGAGGATTTCAAGCTCACTGGGTTTCGCCAGATGCGTCTGGTCAGTCAGTTCGAAATCGTCAATCAGGCGCTGGTGGTCGGGCTGATTATCGGCGCCGGCGGCTATGCCCTGTGGCTGTGGCATCTGGGCCAGGTCGGCACTGGTGCGGTGGCGGCGATCACCGCCATGGCATTGCGCATCAACGGCATGTCGCACTGGATCATGTGGCAAATGACGTCGCTGTTCGAAAACATCGGCACTGTGCAGGATGGCATGGCCACCCTCACCCGCGGCCCCAAGGTGCAGGATGCGCCGAACGCCAGCGTGCTGGTGCCGGCTGGCGGCGCGGTGACGTTCGACAAGGTGAATTTCAACTACAACGGCGAACGCCAGGTCCTCGACAACTTGAGCCTGAACATCCGCGCCGGCGAAAAAATCGGCCTGGTCGGCCGCTCCGGTGCGGGCAAATCGACACTGATCAATCTGCTGCTGCGTTTCTATGATGTCGACAGCGGTGAGATTCGCATCGACGGCCAGAACATCGCGAAGGTGAGCCAGGACAGTCTGCGCAGCGCCATCGGTATGGTCACGCAGGATACGTCCCTGCTGCATCGCTCGATTCGCGACAACATCGCCTATGGCCGCCCGGACGCCACCGACGAAGATATCCGCCGCGCCGCCGCCAATGCCCAGGCCGACGGTTTCATCAGCCAACTCAGCGACAAGCAAGGCCACAGCGGCTACGACACACTGGTCGGCGAGCGCGGCATCAAACTGTCCGGCGGCCAGCGGCAACGCATTGCCATTGCGCGAGTGATGCTGAAGAACGCGCCGATCCTGCTGCTCGACGAAGCCACCAGTGCCCTCGACTCCGAAGTCGAAGTCGCCATCCAGGAAAGCCTCGATGAAATGATGCAGGGCAAAACCGTCATCGCCATCGCCCATCGGCTGTCGACGATTGCCGCCATGGATCGACTGATCGTCATGGATGAGGGGCGGATTATCGAGCAAGGGACTCACGCCGAATTGCTCAGCAGGAACGGGATTTATGCGCGGCTCTGGCAGCATCAGAGTGGTGGTTTTCTGGGTGAAGATCAGGGGGTGGCGGCGGCGATGGATCAGGCTTGAGGGGACGGGGTTGGAAGCAGTCGCTAATGAACGACTGCGTTCGGCCAGATCCGGTCAGTCGTGGTAGATGCAAACTCGCCAGCGAGCTTTCTGTACCCACTTTAGTCAACAGGCGCAACCTTGCGGTCGCGCAGCGAAACTCATCCGCAGGTGTTCACGAACAAGCCCGCAGTCAAACAGCGCCGGGGCGGCCCCGGCGCAAACGGCTCTTCAACTCGAAGCTGACTTTCTTCGCGAGAAAATGCCATTCCGGCAGGACCAATAGCAGGCCGCCCTCGCACCCCACGCCACACTCGCGGGAATCTTTGCGTGTCAGCGTAAAAAACCGGTGTGGCAACCTCACACGGTTTCGAATGCATCCCTTGATCGTCCAGGTGACACCTCGCCTCATATAAGCCGTTGCTACCTGACGCTTGCGGTTGAAGAGATGAAGATGAGGCTTGAGCGCAGCGAGGGTGTCCCGGTAAGCGTCGTAGCTTGTCAGGACATGGTGCTCGTCTTTGACGCTATTGGTCAGCGACCCTTGACGCACCCTTTGGAAATATCGGTCGGCCTGCGTTGCGTAACAGAGCTTGCTATGAAGATAGATGTTCATGCTGAACAACTGATCCTCGTGCGCACGCCCCTTGAAAGTCACGTCGAAGCGTTCAGTCACGGTTTTTTTGAAAATGTACTGCCACGTCGTGGCCTTGTATTTATTACTGAGGATCAGATCCTCGAACAGTTCTACGCCCTTACTGAACCAACCCTCGCGGGAAGGTGCGGTATCGCGCCTTAAGTAATTACGTTCGCCACTCGAATCGACAAAAGAACGCTTTGAGAAGTAATAAAGTTCTAAATCGCTGTTTTCACTTACTGCTTTATTGAAGCCTGCAAAAAGATCGAGACTGACCACATCGTCCGGGTCGCAAAAAAATATGTAGTCCCCTGTAGCGGCATTGAATCCCGTGACGCGGGCACCACCGACGCCCATATTTTCCTGGGTGATGATTCTTATCCTGCTGTCATCGCCATACTTGGAATTAATTAACTCCAGCGTTCCATCTGTCGATCCATCGTTAATAATCACGATTTCCGATGGTTGAACAGTTTGTCCCAGGAGCGACTCCATCGTCTCGACTATATAATCTTCCACATTATATGCAGCAACAATAACGGAGACCTTTAAATCCAACATGAAATATGCTCTTTAAAACCAATAAAATAAAAGCAGGACAATAACTCGCAAATCATAGCATGGTGATACATGGATTACACTTGGGCAGCGCCTCTCCTACCGCCGTAGTCAAGGCCTGCTGGCCGAAAAACAGTCATTCAAAACGACTCGACTCCCCCCCTGAGCATCAAGATACGCTCTACTCCTGGCAATGCGTTGCTGCACACGCACGTGTCAACTCACCGGCACAGCAAACACTGCACTGGCCCGCGCAACCGTACGCTCCCCAACATGCAGACTGACGGCAGCAAACGCCAGTTGCCGGCCTTTTTTCGAGTACTCAAGACGCACTTCCAGCCACTCGTTCATGTGTACGGCGCCGAGATAATCCAGGGTCATGCTCGCCGTGATCAGTGGCTGCGGAGGGTCGCTGGAAAAGGCCATGGCGTAACCCATACCGACATCGGCCAATGTCGCCAAGACACCGCCATGCAAGGTGCCCCGGCCATTGGCATGGCGTGAGTCAGTCAATAAGCCCAGTTCCAATTGCAGCCCACTGCCACGCGCGTAGATCGGGCCCAGCAAATCCAGTAACGGACTGCTGCGGCTGAATGGGGTGAATCCCTCGGGAATTGCGTTGACGTCCATGGTCCCTCCGTGTGCCGGCGACTCACCGGCGTCATTGAGCTGAATACTTCGATTCAGTCGGAAGGTTTATGGGGAATCATGTAACGGGGGAAGCACTATACGGATGCGGAATCTGCACTGATAAACCGTGCGCCCTGAATGGGCGGTACTGACATCCGGGGAGCTATCTTGATACCTTGCCGAATCTGAAACAGGCTTTTATTCAAGGAGGAAAATTGCGTATCTACATTACAGGCGCGTCGTGTGCAGGCGTAACGACATTGGGGCAGAACCTCGCCCTTTTGCTCGACCTGCAACACGTCGATGTCGATGATTATTACTGGCTGCCCACCAATCCTCCGTTCACGACTAAACGACTGCCCGATGAACGCGTTTCATTGATGCGGCGAGAACTCGGCGACGACGATTGGGTGCTGACCGGCTCGTGTATCAATTGGGGAGATGCGCTGATTGCCCATGCCGATCTGATTGTGTTCGTTGTCACACCGACACCCATTCGCCTTGAGCGGCTGTCAGCACGGGAAAAGCAACGCTTTGGAGGGCGGATTGCACCCGGCGGTGATATGCATGAGATACATGTGGCCTTTCGAGAGTGGGCCTCGCAGTACGACAATCCGGGCTTTTCGGGACGCAATCGAGCGTGGCACGAGGCATGGTTATCAGCGCAAACGGCCCCGGTCTTGCGAGTCGACGGGATCAGTAGCACTGAACAAATGGCGGCGGATGTCATTCACGCTTTAGCGCAATAGCGCAAACCGCGTTGCAACATCAGCTTCAGCGCAAATAACTGCAGCCTTACCCCACCGACGTGACCCTCGCCGCCGGCGCAGGATGACGCGACGTCACCAGGCCGATAAAGGAAATCGCAAGCGCCAGGCCGATGGTTGTGGTGACTTCGGTGCGGTGTTCCGGGGTGATCATCATCACCGCCAGCGCTGCGCAGATAAACACGATCACCAGCCACGTCAGCCAGGGGAACAGCCACATGCGAAAGGTCAGCTCAACGTTGCGCTGTTGCAATATCCGGCGCATGCGCAACTGCGACACCGCGATGGCGAGGTACACCAGCAAGGCAATCGCTCCCGAACTGGCCAGCAGGAATTGAAACAGCCCGGCAGGCATGAAATAGCTCCACACGGTGATTGACGCACCGATCACGGTGCTGGCGATGACCGCTGCGCGCGGTACACCTTCCGAGGACGTCGCCTTCAGCACCTTCGGCGCATCGCCACGCCGGCCCAGCGAGTACAACATCCGTGAGGCAATGTAGATTGAGGAGTTCATGCAACTGGCCACGGCGATCAGCACGACGATGTCGACCATGAACTTGGCGTGGGGAATGTTCATGATTTCCAGGGCGCGCTGATAAGACCCGACCGAAGCCAGCAACGGATCATTCCACGGCACCACAGAGATGACCACGAAGATCGACAACAGGTAAAACACGCCGATGCGCCAGATCACCGAACGCGTGGCTTTGGCGATGTTTCGCGACGGATCATTCGATTCGGCGGCGGCGATGGTCACCGCTTCGGTACCGATGAAACTGAACATGATGGTGATGAAGGCGCCGACCACCGCTGACAAACCGTTGGGCGCAAAGCCACCGTGCTCGGCCATCAACCCGCTCAACCCGCTGACTTCCCTGTCGGGAATCCAGCCCATCAACACGGCGAAACCGACACCGATGAAACCGATGATCGCCACGACCTTGGCCATGGCGAACCAGAACTCGAACTCACCGTACTTGGACACGCTGAACAGGTTGGTCACCACCAGCGCAATGATCGAGCCCAATGCAAACAGCCACGCATCGACCTGCGGAAACCATTGGTTCAGCACATGCCCGGCGGCGAGCGCTTCGATAGGAATCACCAGCACCCAGAACCACCAGTAGAGCCAACCGATGGTGAAGCCAGCCCAGCGCCCGATGGCCTGGTCGGCATAGGTAGAGAACGAACCGGTGTCGGGATTGGCCACCGCCATCTCACCGAGCATGCGCATGACCAGCACCACAAGCAAACCGGAAAACAGATAGGCCAGAAGAACCGCCGGCCCCGCCGCCGCAATGGCATGCCCCGAGCCGACGAACAATCCGGCGCCGATAATCCCGGCGATGGACAGCATGGTGACGTGACGAGGCTTGAAGCCCTGCGCCAATTGGCTACTCGAATCCGTTGAGTTCGGGCTGATCATTGGTTTTCTTATTCTCTGCTGATCGACATTTAAGCGAATTGACCGGGCAAACGAGCACCCTCGTTGCCTGCCGAACCTCTGAAAGAAGTCCGTTCAACCGCCGCAGTTCTTATCAACCCCATGATTTGATGGAGTCATTTTGTTGTAAAGCCACGCCACCTTACCCGGCCCGTCAGATGATTCAGTAGCCTGAATGCGCCATGGTTGTGTCTGATATCGACATGCGAAGACCGAGCGGTCGATATCGACACCATTCAGTCAGCGAGAAGTCTCTGAATAGCTTGTGGGTTCGTTGAGCCTTGTTTCAACAATCAGCCATACGCAATACGCAGATGTTTGATCACTTCTTCAATGGAAGGGCCTTGCGCCTTCGGTGGTATCGGGTTTTCCCCAAACTCCCGCCAAACGAACAACGTCAGCTCTGCACCGTCAGCCGGAGGTCCTTAAGCAACTGAGGCCAAAGAGTAACAAAGGACTCGTCACGATGCCTGCGCAGATCCTGCACACCCCGGCAACGTAAACATCACCCGCGCCCCACACGGCGTGTTTGCCTCCGCCCACAAACGGCCGCCATGGGCAACAATAGTCATCACTCATAAGGCAACGTTTGAAGAGCTTGAAAAAATCAAGTCGCTCCTGACTGAGTTGAAGTCTTCAGAAAAATAAGGATTTTTTTGCCCTCCGGCGCAAGTCGCGTAGGCTGACGCTTTTGCGCAAAAAATCACCCCCGCAAGGACGCACAGGACTGCCCCATGAACACCACTCAAGACTGGCTGGCTCGGTTGGCAGAAAAGCAAGGACAGTCTTCCACCTATGAAAATTATCGGCGCAACGAGGCGCTGGAGATCCTCACTCGCCTCGGCAATACCGGCACATGGGCCGACGTGAGCAATCACTCCAACGGTTTTGTTCGAGAGGTTGCGGTGCGAGAACTGTGCAGACAGCCGTACCCCGAAGCATTAGCGGTGCTGATCGAACGTCTGAACGACTGGGTCCCGCAGGTGCGCGATTTGGCGGCGGCGGGCCTGCAACACTACTTCTCGCCTGCTCATACCCAGGCCTGGTTGTCCGCACTCGAACCGTTGATGGCATTGACAGCGCAACGCCGGGTCGACCATGGCCAGACACTGTCGACAGTACGCGCAATGCTGCAATCAGCGGAATGCCAGGATGAGGTGTACGCCGACTTCTTGAATCGCCAGGGCAAAGCCGCGCGTTACCTGTTTACGCTGTTGCTGGAAAACCCTGAAGATCGCGAAGCCCTGCTCCGCAGCGCTTTGGCTCATCGCGAATTGACCGTACGCTTGATGGCGGTGTCGGCGAGTGCGACGTTGCCAGCGGCACAAAGTCTGCCGTTGCTCCTCGATGCGATGTCGCGCCCCGGCGGCAAAATCCGTGTGCGCGTGCTTTATGCGCTGCTGCCACTACTCTCCGATCCGAAACCTGTTCTGCGCGAAGCCTTGTTGGATGTGTCACCAGCCGTCCGCAATCTGGCGCTGTGGGCGGCGCCTCGTAACGACGTTGACGCGCATGCCGTCCTCACCGAGCGTTTGAGTCAGCCTTTGCTTACGGCAAAACAACACTGGTTGGGTGTTCTCGGTCTGACCAGTGAACTCGATATCACGTTGCCAGAGCACTGGCATGCCACCGCATTACGCTCGGCTTTTGTGACCGTGCGACAGGCAGCAGCGCGCCTGCTTCGTGATGATCAACTGCCTGAACTGTTCGCGGCGCTCGATGATCCGTCGGACAAGGTTTTTTCGGTGGTGGTGGCGCAACTGGACAAAGTTTCCTGGCCGTTGTTGCGTCACGGATTAATAGCCAGACTCGATCAAGACTGGCATGAACTCACGCTGACGCGGCGTCGCGCCATTTTTCGCCTGCTGCCGACATGGCAACAAATCGGCTACTTGCTGGGGCGCCTCGACACGGGCCACGCCGGACAAACCTACTGGCTCGGCCAAATCGAATCGTGGTGCGACAGGCAGTATTTGATTGTCGATCCGGTAACGCCCAAGGCAGAGCGCGAAGCATTGCGGGAGAAGATTCGGCAATTGACGGTAAAGGGCCTGATTCGCTCAGGTGTGCGTTTGCTCTCTTGAATGATCCAGACTGTTGACTAAGACAACAGCTACCTTTCCTCCTTTACATGGAACGACGGTCGATCCTTGTTCTCTACCGCTGAACCAACAGCGGAGGGATTGACCATGATTGCCCCTGAAACCGGTATGAAACCGGGTGAGCGTTATCGCATTGAAAGCGTGGAGCGCGCGCCGCAATTTCCTGGATTTTTCCTCGACGGCAAGTATTACTTGGGCCCCGAGTTGCAAACGGCCGTCGGCTGGCTCGAAGGGCAGAATTTCATGTATGACCAACTCGACCCCAATGGCGAACCGGTTTATCCAGACAGAATCGTCGGCACAATCACCGCGCGGTCACTGGAGCTGACAGACGGCTTGCGTCTGAGCATCGATGAAATACCGTTTCGGGCAGAAGTCGTTACGCCGTTCCGGACGCTTGACGAAGTGACCATTGAAAGCCGACCACTGGCAATATCGCAACGGCATACGGCAGCAGGCATACGCCAGCCGATGCAACCTTCGGCGCTACTGGTTGCGGGCGCAGCATTGCTGGTCGGGCTGTGTTTGTTGGCGATCAGTCGTTCTGGTGGTCGAGTCAGGTAGCCTTTGCACGACGCGGGTGGTGGCCACTCTTTGTCACGGCCCGCGATCAAAGGCCAAGCACAGCGCTTGCGTCGCGCATGAAAATTTCCACGGTTTTCGGGCCGATGCCGTCGAATTCTGCGAGGCGCTTTTCAAAGGCCTGGCGATCAGCACTTGCCTCGACCATATGGCTGACTTTGCCCGCGTACTCGTCGTTTAGTCGGCGTGCCAAGGCGTGCAGCCGCACGGCGGTGGTCTCGTCGTAACGCACGTAATGCGCCTCTCCGAGCATCGCAACCAGTTCACGATGGCTGCACGCAGCAAGCTTGCGCGGTGTATCACGCATGTATTTATCGGCAATCACCCGATAGGCTTCGGCGGCGATTTCGGCCTGAATCCGCTTGCCCATCAGTAAACTGGCAAGCAGCCACCTAAACAGTGCAGCGTCATCGTTGTGCTTGAAATGAATGTTCAAATCCTCGGCGCTGATCGTCTTGTTCACCGGTTATCTCCGGGGCTGAAATCGTGGGGTATTTTCGTCCGTGTGTGTGTGTGCTTGGCAGACGCTTGATCTTTAGGTCGCCGCCGGTTCCAACCGTTCAAAGCAAAGCGTTTGTCAGCAACCCGAAACAACCCCCGAAAATCCTTTGAATTTTTTTTGTCGGCAAAACTCATTTGCGTATGAGCGTAAGGAGGAACGCATGAGCAACGTCGACATCTTCGTCATCGAATACAAACTTCACGACCAACCAAAGTCATTCGTCATCCGCGCCAAAACCATGCGCAACGCTGACGCATGGCATTGGGCGAGCTGCGACGCCGGCATTGCGCCGATTCCCAAGCCCGGCAAGCCACCGTTGAAAGTCATTTCCAAACCCCAGGCCGAGCGGTTCGGCATCACCGAGGTGAAATGGCGCGAAACGGCAATGGTGGACTGGATGGAGGCTTAGTCATGCTCAAACAGGTCGGTAACACGCTGATCCGCCGTGACCACCGCGCGAGTTGCCATTGCGGCGCGGTGATCCTCGAAATCCACTTGCCCGATGGCCTGCCCACGCCGCACCGCTGCGACTGTTCGTTCTGCAAACGCCGGGGCGCGATCGTTGCAGCGGTGCCGGCGGCTGACCTGAAAGTCATCCGTGGTAAGTCGGCATTGTTGAAATACAGTTTTGGCCAGCAAGTGGCCGAGCACTTTTTCTGCGGCAACTGCGGGATCTACACCCATCACCGACGCAGCACCAACCCGCAGGAGTTCGGCTTCAATGTAGGCTGCCTTGAAGGGGTCAATCCTTATGATCTGGGTGAGGTGCCTGTGGAGGATGGTGGGCCTTGGCAGTCGCCTTGAGGCCCACATCGCGATGTTTGATTGCCAGCTGATGACGCATCTATCGGACGTCGTTCAAAGAGGATGTTCAACGCGTCAATTAACCTTGTTCAATTGCGGCAACTGCCACTTGCCCGACAGCACGTCCTCGGAAGGCTGATACAAGCGCAACAAGACATAGAAGCCACCCTCCGGAGCCGGCAGCCAATTGGCGGCGTTCTCGCCCTGCGGTTTTTTGTGTGAGATCGGGATGGTGATCGAGCCGTCCGCCGCCACTTTCAACCCCTGAGTGTCGGTGCCGACCTTGTAGCGTTTGATCTCGTTGTCGACCAGCATTTTGTCACTGGCGTCATACATCGTCAGTGACCAGAACGCATTCACCGGTGGCGCCGAAGCCAGTTTCACCTCGTACTGATTTGCCCCCGTGAGTGGCTGGTTATTGCTGTCGGTGAATCGGATCGGGTACATCGCCTCATGTTCACCCTGGCCACCGAGATAGGGGCCGGCCACCATCGCGCGAAGCGGGTAGTTGTAGCCAAAACTGTCGAGGCCGGTGACCCAGTTCCAGCCGTTGCGCACTTCCGAGGTGCTGGCCAGTGACGCGATCGCAACGTAAGGCGCGTCTTTCAAACCTTGCTCCAGCCCTTTGCGCGTGGCCGGATTCAGCTTGTCGGGGGAAAAACCCTTTTCCGTCAGGCCGATACGCGCGAACTGGGCAAACAATGCGGCGTCGGCAGGCTTGACCGGGTTGTCCTTGAGCGCAGCGGCCAGTTCAGTGAAAAAGCCCAGCGGATCGTCCGTTTGCGGCAACGCTGGCAACGTCTCCCCGTTGTGTTTTTTGCCACTCAGCGGCACCACACTGAACTGCTTTTGCAGCGCCAGGATCGGCGCTACGTCTTCACCCTGCTTGACCTGGATTCGGCCCCACAGCCAGATTTTTTTGGTCGTGACATCAAGACGCTTGGCGTCTTTGGGTAATTCACCTTTCCACCCCGGCGGCACCAGCACAAACTTGCCGGCCTTGGTGCCGGTCGTGCGCCGTCCGACGTAGTGTTCAAGTTCCTGCCACATGTTGAACACATCGACCACGTAATAACGGTCATGGGTATCGGGCACGCTCAAGACATAGGGCTCGGTCAGGTCCAACACTGCGCTCAAGTAGTACGTGTCATTGTTGGCGGTGGGCATGTCCTTGGCGGACGGTGATGCCAGCGACGTCGCCCAGCCGATCTGGTTCAGACCCGCGCGATAGCTGGTGTCGGGTTTGGGCGACGGAACCGTCGTGTATTCACGTGCCACCCGCTCCATGCGCACCAGCGGGTAACCCCAGTTGTACGCAGAGATCGCCAGGCTGTAGCCATCTGCCTGCATACCCTTCTCCACCGCATCCGGTGTGGCAGGCGTGGACAGCAATAAATCAGCGGTGGCGGCTTGCGCGGGCATTACGCTGCCGAGGGCTGCGCAAAGTGGCAGAACACCAAACAAGAACTGGCGTGATGCAATCATAACGAGCGTCCATTCACGTGGAAGTGCGACGGGCAGACCCGCCTTCAGCACTGGCCTGACGGCTAAATGTCTGCAAGAACCCTAGGCACGGTTCGCCCATGCGTCAAACTCGCGAAAGACGTTTTGTGTTTCATCAGTTGAATGAATGCGCATCACCGCAGAGGCGCTCGATCAGCCAGAAACGGTTATTGAACTTGTAGCTCCAGCAGCTCACCACCCTCCTTGCTCAGACGCTCCAGATACGCACTGGCCTCCAGCAACTGATAACGAAAGTAAAGACCTGCCGGCGTCAGCGTTCGACCGTCGAGCCCGAGCAATCGCTCCAGCAGCATCGCGAGCCATTTCCAGAAGAGAAAGGGTCGAGAGATCATGTGGGACCAGACCACGTATCTAGACGTGGTCTGCCTCAAATCCTTACCCAGTTTCAAGAGATCAAACCCACTGTTCTTTGCTGCAGCACAGACTGACGAGCGTCATTTTGAGCGGCGTGTTGATGAGGCGTGTTTAGGCGTTTTCCGCCATTGTTTAAAAGACACGTCGCGTTACCTGCTTGAGGCTACAACACCTTGCGCCGTTGCCTACGACTACGCCAGAATCCGCCGGCTTGTGCGTCTGGGGTTCGGGTTTTTATCGTTTCCGGGTCACTGAAAAACAGTGATGGGGTTTGGTAGCCCGCTCTCATATGACGCATAACGTCACCGTGCGCAGATGCTTTTTCAGCATTTGTCTTATGGTGGCCATTCGCAGGGCGTCCTCGGGCGCGCCGGATTTTCCATATGGGCCGGTCTACCAACCTTCGTATGGCCACCACCTTTCGTTTGGTAGCGAAGGTGATGGCTCCTTAAGTCCCATATGGAGTTTCATCTATGTTCAAACCAACGCCGAATCCCCCAGAAACCGATCCAGTCTCACCCTACAAATTCCCAGACTCGCGAACACTCAACGACGCAGCCGAACGCGCCCTCGATTACTACCTCACGCCAGCCCAACGCATCATGGGCAGCGACCAGAAACACGTCCCCATGTTTCTGGCAAACGCCGACTACGACAGCGAGTCCCTGCTCGTTAACGCCAGCGAGTCCCTCAGCTCAGCCACCGAAATGCTCTGCAACTTCGCCACTCTCCTGGACCCAGGCCACCGCAAAACTGCGCTGGGGATTGCGCAAGTGGTGATGCTGGGGGAATTGGCGGTGAATCAAGCGCTGGATAATGTTGTGCCGGTGGATTGAGGGGTAAGCCCTTTGTGGCGGTCATGTCGCAGCCACAGAGGAAGAATATCTAACGCGTCTGCTATCGGCCAAGGACTGCGACTCATGGCCGATAGTTTTCGAATAAAACCAACCGGCCAAAAACATGAACCAAGATCGTTCCTAAAGATTCGCCGCAGCCGGTGCGGTAATCTCCCGAAGTCTACAAAGCACTTTCAGCCTTCATGCTTTGACATTTTGATTACACGACAAGGATGCCGTATGACTCCCTCCGCTCGATTGGGTGACAAGCATGTCTGCCCATTGCCCGGTCACGCCACTACACCGATTGCTTCCGCCAGTGGCGACGTAAACACTAACTTCATGGGATCTGCTCGCGTTGGCGATACCTGTGGCTGTGGAGCTGTGATCACCACAGGATTCCCATCCATTCAGGTGAACGGGCGCCCCATGGTCCACTTGGGCAGTCCGACTAGCCACGGCGGGACGATCATTTCCGGGTCAGGCGATGTAGGTGGTGGTTTTGCCATGGGTGATGCGGGTGGTGCGACCCCGCAAACGCTCTTGTAACGCCCAAACCTATTCCGAAAAAGCCCAAGTCAAAGCCTGAGCCTAAAGCTGCCGTCACGTGCAAAGACCCTGACATGATGGAACAGGTGTCCAGCTATATTGCAGGGGAAATGAACCGCAACATCACCCATCCGTCCGTGCTCAAAATGAAGAAGCTGTTGAGCTACGACGCAGCAGCCGAAAACTCAGAATTTCAAAAGCTACCTTTGTATGCACGCCTTGCCCCCCCTAACTTCCAAGCAATTGCACTTGCTAACACTGTCACTGCAATGGGCCTTTGGGCTGAGCGGGTAGGTCAAAATCGGCCTTGGGATCATAAGGTGATAATTGGGCAAAAGTTCGGTGGTCCTTGGCAGAAGCAAGGTCAGGTCGATTACTTCTACGACATCTGGTCGAATATCCACTATGGCTACGTGGGGCGCTACGGTGGGCTTTCTGAAGAGGTTCTTCTGGACGGCGCCGGTCTTGAGCAAGTGGCATCTGACTCCCTTCGTAAAATTCAGAAGTGGAACGAACGGAAAGGGCCTCACCGCTCAGCGGATATCGAAGGCATGCGGGCTTGGGACGACATCGGCGACCGAGTCTCGATCAGCATTGGCGTCAAACTCTTCAAGCAGCACCCAAACGGAGGGATTACGGCAAAAATGGTAATGGGCGAAGTTTTAGCACTACCACGTTCAAGCTGGGGGGACGGCACACGTGACCACGTCTGCAAATAAACCGAAACGGCATTTCTGGCGCTGGGCGGTGGCGTTGTTGCTCGCCCCCATCGTCTTTTGGTATGTCGCCACACCACAAGTGAGCTTCCACTTCTCAGAGAAGGGACAGGGTCGCCTCGGTTACATTTTGAATGTTCAACACGACATCTCAAAGGGCGAGATCTATCCGGGTGAAGTCACGGGTGGTGCAGGACATATTTTCCCGAACAGCCAGTTTTTTATGGAGTTTGACTGGAACAACGGTGGGAAATCACATTGCATCAGGATTAAGCCGATGTGGCCGAATACTGATGTGTACATCGGGGAGGATGGTGCTATCGATAGCCGTACTGATGGCAAAGCAATTGATGCCTGTGGGCCGTTTCCAGAGTAGAAAAGGTCGAGAGGATCATGTGAAACCAGACCACGTATATAAATGTGATCTGTCACTCAACCTTCGCCCAGGCGCAAGAGTTCCAACCCGCTGCTTTTGCTGCAGGACTGAGCGATTAATTTCATTTAGAACAGCCTGTTGGCGCCAAGCGTTTAGGAATTTTTCGTCACTGTTTAAAAGACACGTCGCGTTACCTGCTTAAGGCTACAACGTCTTGCGCCATTGCCTACGACTACGCCAGAATCCGCCGGCTTGTGCGCCTTGAGGGCCACCGGTAACTTGGTTCGCATCACTGACTCCCAGTGATCGGGTTTAGTAGCCCGTGGTAAATGAAAGTGCACAAGCGTCCATCAAAAGGTATTCACGTACCTGCACTTGATGGCGGCTGTGCGTAGGGCGCCCTCGGGCGCGCCGGCTTTCTTCTTTTCCCCGGTCTACTAACCTGCGTACAGCTGCCACCCCCTGTTTAGTAGCTCGGTGTGGCTGCCACCCAACAGGAAAAAGAAGAAATGTTCAAGATCACGCCAAACCCGCCGGAAGCAGATCCGGTATCCCCGTATGAATCACCCGACTCAAAGAAATTCCACGAAGCTGCAGAGCGCGCCCTCGATCACTACCTCAAACCGGCCGACCAGATAATGGCCACGCCGTACCGACCCAGCACCATGTTCCAGGCCAACCCGAAAACCGCGACAGAGGAATTACTGGTCAACGCCAGTGAATCGCTGGGCTCTGCTTCGGTGATGCTGGGCAATGTGATCGGAACGTTGGAAGGCCCGGCACGCAAGACCCTGCAGGGCATTGCGCAAGTGGTGATGCTGGGGGAATTGGCGGTGAATCAAGCGCTGGATAATGTTGTGCCGGTGGATTGAGGGGTGATCCCTTTGTGGCGGTCGTCAGGTATCCGTCACAGAGGGATTAATAACACCTAATGGGCCTGGTAACGGCCAGAAGTGAACGCTTGTTCAGTTAATTCCAGACACCCATCGATAGTGCGCCGCAGTACAGAGCAGTGGTGCACACGATAACTTGGGCAATCATGAAACCGAAGCCGGCTCCCAGAAACGCAAAGCCCGCGACAATCCATGGCAACCTCGCATTTACACGGAACCTCAACAACCAAGCCGAAACACTTGTAACGACGACCATCCCCGGGACAGAAAATAAATGACCCAACCCAACTAGACCGCCATCACGACCCGAGCTGGATACGATCGCCATGTAGACCAGAAGAGTGACGACTGCTGCAGCTGTTGTTCCAGTTAGAAACAGGGCCCGAGAACGTAGAATCAAGCCTGGAAGCAACATTACCACTGGCACTCCGATGAGATACCAAAAGCCTAAGTAAAGCGTGTTGCCACCAGTGGATGCGTAGCCGAGAACAAGAATAATCAAAACCATTGAACAGCTTAGATCATCCCTAAATCCCATTTTCATTCCCTTGACTCGCTTTCAACGTCGCTATTGCTGAAATAGTTTAGCTGACGGTGAGGTCTTCGTTCCGTTGCCCGCAAGGGGTCGTAAGCAGCCGCTCCCGAACGTCTGCCGTTGGCCGATAGCGGTTATCAGTGGGCGGTAGCAATCGGCCAAAAGGAGCCCGTCGGATGCGTCCGGAAAATCAGAGACGATTTAGGTTCCAGACCCAAGGCCAGTACAAAACAAGAAACATAAATTATTGATTTAAATAAAAATCAACCCGATGGCAGCCCACAAAATTATTTTTTGCTCCGAACGCTATCGTTATGTACTAGAGTTACGAGTTGTACAATCACTATTTTTTGAAACTAGAGGGTAGCGCATGTCCTACGAAATTCGCATTATTCTCGGAACAATGGTTATTGAAAAGTTGATCGCCCAGGTCGGGGCTGTATCTGCAAATCGAGGGATCGCCAAAATCACAGATACAGTAGGTCTTAGCGATCACGCAACACCTGTTGCAGCCGTATACGCAGTTTTAAATCAGACCGGAGACTACGGTAGTGCGGTACTCCCAAGCGCGTCTTTCATCGCAGCAACCGTTGCGCACGAACACGGAAACTGTGACATGAAGGCAGAGTTGGTGTATCAGACAATTATGAACAAGCCTCAATTGCAAAACATGATCGCAGATACAACAGTTCACCGAGTTTTCATCGCAGGACACGCGTTCTGCATTCTATCTGACCTGGGATTGCCTGCCGGAGCAGGCCCATATGACATTGCGGATTTCGGTGATGACGCGGTGGTATGTGATCTGTGGCAGGAAGACTGTTGGACGCCAAATACATGGCTGCCGCATGGAACCATACCCGGGGTGGAGCGATTGTTCTGGCGCGGCAAAATAAAGACAAACCAAATCACCATTATTCGGAGTTTTGACTTTGCTTGCAGCGTGTGAAAGCTAAATATATCGCAAGTACAATGGAGTGTTATGAGTTTGATTCATTACTGGGCGCGCCCATCATTATTGGCAACAGCTATGGACTTTGGGCCAGCAATAGCATGAAAGATACTTTTTGCGAGGTTCTAACCGCTGTCGCGACCGTGGAAGGCAATATATGAGGAGGCACCAAGTGTTGCCGGCACCTATGGAGTTCCAGGCGTGGGTATCCTTCTCGACGAGTTCCATGTCTATCTTGGCGGTTTTTTAGGCGTTCAACGCCACCTCGATGTTTGCCGAGTACGGCTAGACGAAGTCCTGCGGAAAGTGTGCACGAATGGCAGTGAATCGCGCGCACGTTGTGCTAAATTCGGTCAATCTAATTCTTTGGAACCGGAACAGCGCACAGGCGCAGTACCGGTATGACGTGAGCAAAGTTGTATCAATGGAGACGCAGATTGCACGAGGTCTTTATCAGCAATGATGCTGAAGTTGAGATTGATGAGTTGCTCGCACTGCTCAAGGCCCACTGTATCGTGGTTCTGAATGCCGTCATGCGGACTCAAGCAAGGGATATCAGAAAGGTAGCCAGTGCAGCAATCAAGGATTATCGAGGTGAAGGCCCACATGTCCATCTGTTCGAATTCGAAGTTCCTATCGACACCGAACGATGGAGCATGCCGACCTTCACCCACTCCACACGCAATCAGCTAGACATCACGCAGACACACCGCATCGTCGACAGAGCTACCCGAGCGTGGGTAGATCGAGGTATGGCGAATCACTTCCTCTATACCAATTGCGCAGAAGTTCAAAGCAAAAAGAGCAAAAAGCGAACTGATTTATTCCTCAAAAAATAAATCAGTCCCCTTTTCTACTGGGGGAGTTGGCGGTGAATCAAGCGCTGGATAATGTTGTGCCGGTGGATTGAGGGATGATCCCTTTGTGACGGTCGTCAGGTATCCGTCACAGGGGGATTAAGAACACCTAATGCGTCTGCTTTCGGCCAATTGCAGTCATCTTGGCTTAGGATTATCTGGAGTGACTTAGGTTTCGATATCAAACCTGCCCAATAGCGCGGCGCCGTCAGCGACACCTAAAACTTTATCGATCGCAGCGATTTTTTGGGATGCGCCATCGAGCGCAAAGTCAGCATTGTTGTAAACAGCTTCCGCCTCGTTATGAAGTGCATAGGCAATATGCGCCGCCACACGGACATTCGTCGGGGCGTCTACAACGCTACCCAGATAATCAACAAGTAAAATCTTGATTTCTAGCAATGCGAGGGCGAGTAGTCTGTTTTGGTCAGTCTGCATAACGGGATCCTGGATATCGCAACGCGGGGTTCGAAACGAATTTCCCGAGGTTATACAAAACGTTGGATAGGCAAAAGCAAATGCCCGCTCCAGGCTGAAACATTTAAGAGCTGGAGAAGTCAGCAGCGGATTTGCAACAGGTGTCTACTCGATTTCCAGGTTATCCAGAATCCTCCTTGGCATACACCAGCATAGCGTCGCTATTTAAGCTTGCTGAATCGTTTCATCACGTTTATAAAAAGCGCACAACTCCAAGAAAGGCTGCTGCCATGACCCCGCTCAAACTCGTTGTTGCCCTCAGCGCACTGTCCGCTGCTTCCCACGCCATGGCTTGGGATTACGTTCTGCTCGACACCGACAAAGCCGCCCAGAGCTGGCAGATCACCAGCCAGCAACTCGGCATTAAAACCGACAAACCCTTCAGCGTTAGCCTGCGCACTTTGCATGGCGGTCGGCAGGAGGGCGTCAGCATTGTCGACATCGATAACGGTACGATGAAACTCTCGGTAGTGCCGACACGGGGAATGAATGTCTTGCAGGCCTCGGTCGGCAATGTGCGCATGGGCTGGGATTCGCCGGTCAAGGAAGTGGTCAATCCGTCCTTCATCGAACTCAATGGCCGCGGTGGTCTGGGCTGGCTGGAAGGTTTCAATGAGCTGGTCACCCGCTGCGGATACGAATGGGTCGGCCACCCCGGCGTCGACAACGGCGAACTGCTGACCCTGCACGGTCGAGCCGCCAATATTCCTGCGAACAAAGTCACCCTGCACATCGATGAAACACCACCGTACGCCATCACCCTGCGCGGCGAACTGAAAGAGCAGGCGTTCAAGAAGGTCGACTTCTCCGTCGCGACGGAACTGGTCACCGAACCCGGCAGCGTAGTGTTCGCCCTCAACGACACCCTGACCAACAACGGCGACTATCCGAAGGAATACCAGGCGCTGTATCACAGTAACTTCAGCACCCCGTTCCTGGAGCAAGGCGCTCGTTTCGCCGCGCCGGTGAAGCAAGTGTCGCCGTTCAACGACAAGGCCAAGGGCGATCTGCCCGAATGGCAAACCTACCGCGCACCGTCCAAAGACTACGACGAAACGGTTTACAACGTGGTGCCGTATGCCGATGCCAAGGGCGATACGTTGACCGTGCTGCATAACAAGGCCGGCAGCCTGGGCGTTTCGGTTGGCTTCAATACGCAGACACTGCCGGTGTTTTCCCTATGGAAAAACACCGATACCCAAGGCCAGGGATATGTCACGGGGCTGGAGCCGGGGACAAGTTTTTCCTACAACCGCCGTTATCAGCGGCCACTGAACCTGGTGCCGACAATAGGGCCGAAGGAACACAAGCAGTTCCGCATCAGCTACAGCTTGTTAGCGGATAAGGCGGCAGTGGATAAGGCCTTGAAGCAGGTGAGCGAAATTCAGGGTGGTCGCGAGACTGAGGTGCGGCAGACGCCGTTGGTTGATCTGACCAAGGAGTGACACCGGCCAGGGCATTGTCGGTTGCTGGGCTACTCGCAACATTAGAGACTGTTGGCTCTTGGCCGAAAGCAGGCAGCAGCCAATGCCCATGCTGGCTCCGAAGCTCTCACTGGATGTGATAGAGAACACGCGATGAAGCACGAAGGACAACTAAAGGCCTTGCTCACTCACGACCCCGTCAGGATGAAAATCCTGCGCATCGCTCGCGATCTGAACTTGCCCGACTGCTGGATTGCCGCCGGCTTCGTGCGCAGTCTGGTATGGGATCACCTGCATCAACGCAAACCTTCAGCGCTGCCCGAGGACATTGACGTCATCTGGTTCGACCCGGCACGTGCCACTGCAGAAACTGATTCGGCTTTGGAAAGAAAGCTGTCGGGCCTGTGTAGTGAAGTGAACTGGTCTGTAAAGAATCAGGCGCGAATGCACCTGCGCAACGCCGATGCCCCTTATCGATCGGCTGCCGATGCAATGACCTGTTGGCCCGAAACCGCAACAGCCGTCGGTGTCAGGCTTGATCATGAGGATGCAATGGGGGTTTCAGCGCCGTTGGGGCTGGAAGACTTGTTCTCGGGAGTGGTACGCCCGACCGACCGATTCAAAAACGAAAAGTACCCGCTGTTTCTGGATCGCGTTCGATCCAAAGCCTGGCGTGAGATCTGGCCTGAGCTGACATTCGTCACACAACGATAAGGTCCATGGCGACTGGTCTCGTTTCCAGACCTGATCCATCGCTGAAATCCTTTAATCCCGAGCGCAGAGAAAAACCTGTTATCCGCCCACGAAGCATCGTAATTTACCCGCCATAACTACAAGGTCGTTTGGGGATACACGTGGGAGCCTACCGTTTGCTGTTGGCCGTGCTGGTCGCTGTTTCGCATATGGGCAAGACGTTCATGGGATTCAACCCGGGTGTGATTGCGGTGATTTCCTTCCTGCTCATCAGTGGTTTCGTGATGACCTCACTGATCGAACGCAACTACAAGGCGCCCGAGAAAGTCGGCCGCTTCTACCTCGACCGCGCCCTGCGCCTTTACCCGCAATTCCTGTTCTACTTTGTCGTCTCTTGTGTGGTGATCTATTCCCTGTTGCCCGGCACGCCACAATGGGCCGAACTGACCGTCAGCAACATCGCCGCGAGCCTGGCCATCGTGCCCCTCGGTTTCTATATGTTTGGCGCGACCGGAACGTGGATTTTGCCGCCGGCGTGGTCGCTCGGACTTGAGATGTGTTTCTACCTGGTGATCCCGTTCCTGATCATCTACAGAGTGCGGGGCATTGCCTTCGCCTCGTCCGTTGCGGTTTTCATCCCCGCCTGCCTTGGATTGATCAACACCGACTACTACGGCTACCGTCTGTTGCCGGGCGTTCTGTTCATCTTCCTGTGCGGCAGCTATCTCTACAAACCCCGGGTGAAGGGTTTAGCCATCGCTGCAGCGACAGCCGTGGCGGCAGCATTGATCTTTGTGGCGATCATGGCGGGCTGGATCGAGCGCCGACCGTTCAACGCCGAAGTCGCCGCTGGCATCGCGCTGGGCATCCCCGCCGTGTACTTGTTGACGAAGCTCAAGTTTCACCGGATTGACGAGTTTCTGGGGAACATCAGCTACGGCGTGTTCCTGAATCACTTCGTGGTGATTTACTTCCTGCACGGTCTCTGGCCGATCACTTCATTCGACTGGCACAAGGTTGCGATGGTGCTGGTGCTGTCGTTCTTGCTGAGTGGTGTTTCGTACTACTGCGTCGAACGGCCGGCGTTGAAGCTTCGGCATGCGCTGCGGACGGGGGCGAAGGATCGAGTGGACGAAGTTCGCGGGGGTCAAGCAGCTATTTGACGTCGACAGGAGACAGACTACATTTGCGAAGCGTCAACGGGAGCTGAACATCTATGTGACGTTACTCGGCCTCTGCAACCCTGTTCACACAACCTGCTTTGAGCCGAACCGCCACTGATGAGGCATTAATACTGGTTTTCACGTAATTTTCGACTTCACATTTCTTAAGGATTAAACATGACTCTGCGCAGCCGCTTTTTGGATGCAATCATCGATGGCCAACTCGGTAATGGAATTATCGTTACCCGTAAGGAGTTCATGGATTTTTTCGCTCAGGACAACGCCACAACCACGGGCTGTTTTCTATCAAACTCAGAAATTGAAACTGGCACTCATAGCCCATCCTATAACCACTTCACTATGCGCGTATCTGAAGGCACTTATCGTGTTCATCCCCTTTCATTGCAGATCCGCATGGAGCAGCGTGGATTTCTGCCAGCCGTTAATTAGCCTTCACCAGCGCAAACCTTCTAGATTTCCGATCTGCTGCAAAAAACTCTAACTGGGTCGACATCGACAAGGGACAGATCACATTTCTAGATGTGACCTGTCCCTGAAGAACAGTCCGAGTTTGACCGCACCGGATACTGCTGCCCCCCTGCACTCATGAAGTGCTTGCATTGTCACCAACTTTCACGATCAACCCGTCTTGGCTTACCGTAGAAAAGTTTGTCTCCCTTAATATTAAATCAACCTTCCCAAGCATCATCGTCACTCATCTGGCCACGCAAATCTGGCTGGATAACCATGAGTTGGTCAAGCGCCTCACGCAGGCTCGCGCCCTCGCAAGAATTGCCATCAGAATCAGAAAACTTCCATTCGCCGTCAGGAGTACGCGCTCCCACATAACAGTCATGTGCCTGCCAGAAGTTCAATCGCTCAACGTCTTTGAGCAATCGTTTGAGTCGGTTATCTTCGGGAAGCGTGGGAGTGCCGTGCACATACTGAAAAAGGTCGGACTCATAGGCCTCTGCGAGCGCCTCCGAATTCTTTGCTGAACCAGGTTGGATTGTCGTGGACGCGCTGCAATTTTTGAGCTGTGCAAGACGTCTTCTCGCAGCTATTGCGCCTTGGGCAGACGCAATGATCTGTTCCAGCTGATTGATCTCCATTTCGAAGTTTCCTTGCATTTTAATAGGGAACTAGCCATGTTTCTAAATATGGCCCAGCTGTAGAATTACCTAATTTAAGGAATTGTTTTCCGATGGACCTCGCATACTGATCTTTCATTTGGTTTGTACAAACCTTTGGTACTTCCGTCGAGCGAAGAGCAGCGGACTGCATAGCCAAGTTTCAAGACTTTATTAATCATTGTCTCTTCATCAACCTCCTCTCCTGCCTCCAGTTTATTTCCGCCAGTCCCCCCTTTTGATATGCGATAGGCAATCACGCCAGTATCCCTGCGCTTCATTCTCACCGGGAACAACTCAGTGCCGTTGTGGAGGACAAAACTGAAAGCGCGCGAAAAACGATCCTGATCCACTGCCATAGCAAAGTTTCCTGAAAGTTAAGTAAAGGAAACTGTAGTTGATCTATGACCTCCCGGAGTGCCTGAGCGCTGAGGTTCGGGCACCCGCCCGGTTTTCACCGAATACGGCCATTCGCAGATCGCTCTTCCTGAGGCTATGATCGCAGCATTCCAGCCTCTCCCGAACCCAGCCCATGCCCACTCCGAAAACCCGTCCTACCCCCGCCCCGCTGCTCAACCCCGGCGAATCCGTGGTTCTGTTCGACGGTGTGTGCAAACTCTGCAATGGCTGGGCGCGGTTCCTCATTCGCCACGATCACCAGCACCGCGTGCGCCTGGCCGCCGTGCAATCCCCCGAGGGGCAGGCACTTCTGGCGTGGGCCGGGTTGCCGGTGGATCAGTTCGACACCATGGCCGTCATTCGCGACCATCACTACTGGGAACGCTCAGACGCTTTCTTCGAAGTCATCAGCCAATTACCCGCCCGTTGGCAGCCATTGCGCCTGCTGCGCGTATTCCCTCGT
Organism: Pseudomonas viridiflava; assembly: GCF_900580865.1. Lineage (GTDB taxonomy): Bacteria > Pseudomonadota > Gammaproteobacteria > Pseudomonadales > Pseudomonadaceae > Aquipseudomonas. The sequence continues at coordinate 77,781 of NZ_UTBZ01000130.1, read as the reverse complement.
GGCCTGCGCGACTGGGCTTACGACCGCATTGCGCTGAACCGCTATCGACTGTTCGGCAAGTACGACACCTGCCTGCTGCCCAACCCTGATCATGAACAGCGCTTCCTCAAAGCAACCGCACCTACGCCAGCAAGCTGAACAACTGCAGCGGTGTCATCTTCGTCACCATCATCAGCACGATGACAAACATCCCGGCAAACCCGAGCACGCCCATCCAGAACCATTGGCGGTACACGGCTTGATATTGCTCATCAAGATTCGCCCCCGTCTCGCTCGCGCTCAATGCCATCACGCACAGCCGCTTCTGCAACAGCAGCACCGGCAGCCACAGCGAACCCACGCAGAGGAAGATGATCAGCGAGGTCAGCACCCACTCGGTGCTCATGCTCAGCCCCGACAGGCGCATCAGCAGGTAACCCGTGATGATCTGTACAAAACCCGCTGGCGTGGTAATCCACGTGTCGAAACTAACGACCATGCGCGCGACGTGGGCAATCACTTGCGGGTTGCGCGTGCGACTGGCGGCGATCAGGTAGAGGTAGGAGCCCATGCCGAAACCGAACAGGAAGATCGCAGCGATGATGTGCACGTACTTCAGGCACAGATAGAGCATGTCAGGCCTGCCCGTCCGAGAAGTGCACGGCGAGGCTCAGGTTGTCCGGGTCATTAATGGCAGCCATGTACTCGGCGACGCTGATTTCGCCCACGCACGGTCGGGCGCCGGAGGACGGCTCGTAGCCTTGCGCCATTTTCGTCGCCAGGGCTACGGCGGCGCAGCTGGGGATTTCCGGGCCTTTGTCATTCAGAGCGGTGAGTTGCGCGGTCATCGACAGTGGTTTGCCGTCAACGCCGAGGCCCTGAACGTCGATGTACATCGCGCTTTTGCCATCGCCGAAACGCTCGAAGCGCGTGCCGAGGCGATGCAATCTTGCCGCCCACAGGGCATGGTCGCGCACCAGCCCGACCTTCAGTGCCTGAGCCAGCAAGCCGTTGGCGATGCCGCCGAGTTTAAGCCCGGCGCCTGCCTTGAACTTCAGAGTCTGCGCGCCGTAACGACCGGCGAAGATGTCCATGTCCGGGACATCAACGTTGGCCAATAGCCGCGTGCCCATCTGCGGCATCTTGCGCAAGGTCAGATCCAGCCAGCCCGACACTTCGTGCACCTTGCCATTCTTGAGTTGCTTGATCGGTTTGCCGGCGTAAGCGAGTACGCCTTCGATGGTCGACAGCCCGGGCATTTTCGCCGATGAGGAAATGCCATGCTCAATCGAGTCGATGCGGGAAAAGCGCTGGCGCTGTTCATCGATGATCGCCGACGACAGCGTCGGCACCGAGCTGCATCCACTGAGGATCGCCACGCCCGCCTGCTTCGCTCGCGCATCGAGTACGTCGATGCCATTGACGAAAGTGCGGCAGTCCGCCAGGTCGCAGTAGTTCACGCCAGCATCGATGCAACTCTGCGCAACGGCATAGGATTGCCCCTGAAACGGCCCGCCGGTGTGGACGACCAACTGAATGTTCAGCGCGCGCAAAGCGGCTTCGAACTCCGCGCCCATGGCATCGCCGCACCAGCCTTCGCAGACGTTACCCGATTGACCGTTCAGCTCATCGAGTTTGCGCTGCAATTTGCGCGGATCACGGCCCGAAAGCACCAGACCGATGTCCGGCATCAGCGCCAGATGCCGACACACGATGCTGCCGAAATTTCCGTAACCACCGACTACCATCACCCTGAACGGCATGCAATTCTTCCCTAATTCAATCCTTCAAACAGGCGTGCAGGATATAGGGCCGAACGTCAGCAAGCCATCCACTGTAGGCCTTCGCCTGCTCGCGATAGCGGAGTGTCAGATGTTGATCTGCTATCTGGCACAGCGCTATCGCGAGCAGGCGAAGGCCTACAAGGATTTGCGGTGTAGCCGAAAGTCTTAGAAATTGATCTTGAACCCCAACATCGCGTCATACCCGTGGCTGTCACCATCGAACCCCTGACGATAACCGGCCGAAGCGGTAAACGTGGTGCGCTGGTTGGCCTGGTAATCCACTCCCACATTGACCTCGCCCCACGTGCCCTGAATATCGGATTCGAACGGGATGTAACCCGACTCGGAGGAAAACTCGGTTTTCGGCTGCCCCTTGAATTCATGCCAGACACTCGGCCGGACCCACGCGTTGGTGCGCCGCGCCGTTTTGTCGACACCCTCGGTGTCCCAGTCCTTGGCGATGCGCACGCCGGCGCGGCCGATCAGTGAATCGACGTCCTTGAAACGAATCTTCGCGCCGACGTCATCACTGCTGTCCAGATCGACATAGCTGTAGATCGCCTGCAGTTGCGGTTCGATGTACCAGTCTTTGTCGACTTCGAACGGGTAGCCGTTTTCCAGCGAAGCGGTGTAGCCCCAGCCGCGGGTTTTCAGTTTGGCCAGGTCGTTGGGTTTGGCCTCGATGTCGAAGCGGTTGACCTGCAACACCCCGTCCAGATACCAGCCGGAGGGGCCGAAGTGCGTCCAGTAGGCGCCGACACCGTAAGCGCGCAAAGTGTCTTCGCCGGCGGCGCGCCGGGTGTAGTGGCTGACGCCAGCGTCGATAGTACCGGCGGACAACGACAGCCCCGCCTGCTCGTGACTGCCGTCAGGCCGCACTTTGCGGTAGAGGTCGGTACCGACCTGGAAAGCCGTCAGGTCATAGTTGTATTCGGGTGTGTTGCCCAAGGCGTTTTTGCGATCGCCATCCTGTTTGCCGCTGCGGTAGATCACCCGGCCCCAGCCCATCGACGGCGCCAAGGTCGATTCGTCTTCCTTGGGCAATGGACCGCCACGATTCAGACGCTCCTCGCCGACCCGCTCGTGAAGGGTGTCGACCATCGTCCGACCGTAAACCAGCGCCAGCGCGGGGACCGCGCCGTACAGCGACACTTCCGGACGGTAATTGGGTACCGGCGACGGATCAGGATCAGGATCAGGACCCGGCGGACCGTCCGGCGGCACCGCGTCCGAGCGCAGATACCAGGTGTCCTTGCCGCTACCATCCTCGGCGCCTTGTTGCAGACGATATTCGTACGGACCGGCCACGACCCGCCGGGCCAGTTGAAATGCATTGGCATCGCTCGTAGCTTCGGCTTTATTGAGCAGTTCGACCACCGCAATGCCGTTACCCTGAGTCAGTTCGCCCTGCCCGCCGACGTTGCTCACAATAACGCCCGTGGTACCGCCGCTGGCAGTGGCTGTGGAGTCCACCACCAGCATATCGGAGAGGCTGTTGGTGCCACCGCCATTCAACGTGGTGTTGAGCAACAGCCGGCCACCATTGGACACGAACACGCCGCCACCGTCGGTGCCGGCCGTGTTGGCGCCGCTGATCAGCAGCACATTGCCAACCGTGTTGCTGCCAGCGGCAAGGTCAAGCGTGCCGCTGTTGGTGAATCGGTCAACACCGAGCAACTGACCCTGCACGGCGCCGCCCAGTGTCGGGGTATTAGCCGCCTGCCCCGCCGGCAAATAGGCGCCGCTGGCATTGAAGCTGACGATGCCCGTCGCCGCTTGCGCAGCCAAACGGATCACACCGCTGTTATCAATGCTGTTGGCGCCCGATGTGCCGAGATCACTGACGGCAACGCCCCAGGTATCGCGACTGCCGCTGCTGTCAGTAAAGTTGCGCAGTGTCCAGGTGCCGCTGTTGGCCACCGTGCTGGCCGCGCTGACGGCATTCACCGCACCGGTCATCTGCCCGGTGTTGTTGAGCGCAAACGTCGTGCCCGGCGTGGTCGCATCGGCGCGTACGGCAACATCGCTCATCGCACTGATCGCACCTGAGTTGTTCAAGGTCTGGCTCGCACCACCGAGGGCAACCCCGCTGCTGTCGCCTCGCCCGCCCTGAATGGCTGCCGTGTTGGTTACGTTGGCGGTACCCCCCTCGGTCAAGGCATCAATGGCCGACGAGGCCGTGCCTTGGGTGGTGATCGCCCCGCTATTGCTCACCGAAACACTGGCCGCACCCGAGGCCTCGGCAAGAATGCCCTGACTGTTGCCAGCGCCGAGCGTCTGGATCGAGCCGCTGTTGACCACAGTCTGCGCGCCGCTCACCGACAGCGTACGGATACCGCGTTGCTGATTGCCGCGCGCAATCAACTCCCCAGTGTTGCTGACGCTCAACGTGCCCAGCCCGCTGCCCGAGTTGAAAGCATTACCGGCCAGAATCGCCGCGCCCTGGCCGTTGACGTCGATCAGCGGGCCAGTGAACGCAACGCCCACGTTGCCGCCCAGCGTCAGCGCCTGGATACCAAAAGAGCCAATGCCCGTGCCGTCGCCCGAGCCGGCGTTCGAATGGGTGATGATCGTGCCGCCGGAATTGACGTTGACCGTGCCCGTCGGCGACTGGGTCGAGGCATAAATGCCGTTGGCGTTGCTGTGCAGGGTTTCGATGCGATCGCCACGATAGTTGACCTGAACATTGCCCCCCGTCGCGTCGACCCGAATGCCACCGGCGCCGAATCCGCTGGCGAACAGGTCGCCCGAATAATCGATCAGCACATTGTTGTTTTCCGCGCTTACGATGATCGCGTAGGCCCGGGTGGTATTAAGTCCGCCGAGCACATTGAGGTTGCCGCTGCCGGTCACTGTGACATCCCCGGTGCCGCGCTTGATCACGTAGATCGCCCGTGAACCGGCGGTGTTGGCCGTGCTGCCAACGTTAATGGTGGCGTTGTTCTCCACGCTGATCGAACCGCTGCCACCGACGTTGTCGTTGGCATAGATGCCGTGCGCGGCACCGCCCGTGGTCGTGATCGCACCATTGTTGACGATGGCGATGCTGCCGACGCTGGAAAACGAACGAATGCCGAAACCGTTGAGGCCGCTGGTGCTCAGGGTGCCGCTGTTGGTCAGGCGGGTATCACCTGTGCCGCCCTCGGTGAACAAGCCAAACGCGTTCATACCGATGCCCTGAACGTTTGCCGCGTTGACCAGGGTGGTGTTGCCATTGACTGCACGGGTATGCACGCCGGCATGGTTGCCGATGCCGGCTGTAGGCAAAGTGTCGTCGATGATCGGAAGTCCGGCCGACAAGGCATCGTCATTGTTGACCAGAATGCTCACGCCACTGCCGACGTTGACGTTGGTCTCGCCACTGCCCGTGACTTTGGTCCAGATGCCGTTGCCGCCGAGCAAAGTGATCTGGCCATTGCCCTGATGGTTGAGATTGATCGCCCCGCCGCCGCTGGCATTGATGTCGATACCGTCGTGTTCATTGCCGACCACGGTGTTGAGGATGTTCAGCGTGGTACCGGAACTCACCGAGAACGTCGACGACCCGGCGCCGGCATTGGTTATCGCCAGCGCATCCAGGCCACTGCCGCCGACATTGACGGTGTTTGTTCCGCCATTGACGCTCAGGCTAGCGTTGCCGGTGGTGCCGATGACATTGGCAAACACCGCATTGGCAGCCGTCGGTGGTGTGCTGTCCACCGTGGTGCCGCTGAGTGTCAGCGTGGTGTTGGCATTGTTGCCACGACTGTTCAACGAGGAACCGGCCGTGGTGGTGATGGTGGTCCCCGCCTGGGTGCTGATCGACGCATCGACACCGGAGGCAGGCAAACAGGTTTGCGAGAAGTTGTAGGCACCCGCGGCCAAGGGTCCGCAAGCGGCCTGAGCGTCTGCGAGCATCAGGGTGTTGGCCATGGCGACCAGTAAAGCATTGCGAATGAAATGCGGGGCGTGCCCACCGTGAGGATGGCCGCTGGCACCGTGCATGAGAACCTCCCTGTTCAGCTATCTTCACCACTGAGTGGCCACTGTCGGCAACAAACGAATCGGCCTCGAGATTACAGTTATAGACCTTAGTAGCTATTTCAAAAGAAGGAGGAAAACACGACCATCCTTACAGCGAAGCGGCCGGTACTCGCGTGCGGAGTGACCGGGAGGCGCTGAACCCTCAGGCACCTCTGCACTCAAGACGGACCGGTACTTGCAATCAATTCAGGCTGAACTAGAAACTCGCCTTGACCGACACCATGAAGTTACGGGGATCGCCGTAGTAACTGCCGAACGTCTCGGTCCCGATGGTCGAGTAGTAGCGCTTGTCGAACAGGTTGTTGCCGTTGAGCGCGACCGACCAGGTATCGTCGATGCGGTAGCCGATGCGACCGTTCCAGATCGCATAACCTGGTTGGCTGATTTTCTCGCCACTGGCGGGTGAGACGCGGAAGTTGTCGCTTTGCGCATTGACTCCGGCGCCGAGGGTAAAGCGCTCAAGCGCGCCGCTCAGCGCGTAATCGCCCCACATACGCAGCACGTGTCGCGGCACATACGTATTGAACGCGGCACCGGTCAGACTACCGTCGATGTCGTCGAGGGTCTTGGTCTGCGTGTAGGTGTACCCCGCGAGCAGTTGCAGGCGTTCAATGACTTCACCGCTGATCTCGGCTTCAAAACCCTGCGCGCGAACCTTGCCAGCATTGAGGTAGCAATAACCATCGGACGACGGGCAGGACGAGTTGTAGTCGGTTTGCGCCTGATCTTTCTGAATCGTGCGGAACAGGTTGAACGAGGCGTTGAGTCGACCGTCGTACCAGGCGCCCTTGATCCCCAGTTCATAGCTCTGGCCCACCAGTGGCTTGAGCGCCGAACCGTCTTCGGACCGGTAGTTGCCTTGCGGGGTGAAAATATCCGAATAGCTGGCGTATGCGGTCAGGTTTTCGTTCAAGTCCAGCAGCACACCGGCAAACGGCGTGACCTGACCGGTTTCCGTCGAACTGGAATGCTCCGAAGTGCCGGTGTTGATGAAGTCCGAATCAGTGTCAGAGCTGTACCAGCTGACCCGCCCACCGACGACCAGCGTCAACGGATCGGCGAGTTTCAGGCGTAACGTCGAGTAGACCCCCTTCTGCTTGGTCAGCGAATTGACCGGGCCGCCGCGCGAGGAGTTTTCGATGAAGTAACTGTCGTCCGGCTCAGGAATATGCTTGTCGGGATTGAACACGTTTTGCCGCTGCGGCAAAAACGCCACGGAGTAGAAGTCGTTCTTTTTCGAACGGCTGGCGTTGGCGCCCACGATCAGTTCATGTTGCTGACCGAATGCGTCGAACTTGCCATCGACGTAAGCATCCAGGCCGTAATCGACCTGATCGTAGTCGTACATGCTGCCCAGCATGCCGGTGGTGTTGACGCCCGGCGTCACCGCACCGGAGGCGAATGCGTATTTGATGTCCTGCGTGTTTTTTGTATAAACGCTGGCAATCTTCAGGCTCCAGTCGTCGTTGATCTGATGCTTGAGATCACTGAACACTGTCGTGCGCTGACTGCGCCAGGTATTCCACGACGGATCGAGGCAAGTTGAGCGACTGAGTTTCAGATCGCTGCGATCCTTGTAGCGCGGCAGACCGCCCCAGCATGGGTTGGCGTCGACGTCTTCATAGGCGACACCCAAACCGAGCGTGGTGTCGGGGCTGACGTCAAAGTCGAGCGCGCCGTAATACACCTGATCCTTGCGGCTGGCGTCGTCTACAAAGTAATGCCGGCTCTGCTCGGCGACCACAGCGCGGCCGCGTATCGTGCCAGCGTCGTTCAACGGGCCACCGGTGTCGACTTGTCCGCGATAGTTGTCCCAACTGCCGCCCGACAGGGTGATCTCGGTTTGCGCTGTGGCCTGTCCGCGCTTGCGCACAAAGTTAACCCCGCCGGCGGTGCCGCCCGAACCTTTCATCATCCCGGCCGCACCGCGAAGGACTTCAACGCGGTCGTAATAGGCCATGTCGCCGCTGAAGCTGTCGGCCTGAACGTAGAGGTTGCCCATGTCCAGCGGCACGCCGTCGTACTGATACTGACCCGACATGCGAAAGCCACGGGAGTAGAAATATTTACCGCCCATGGTCGAGTCGTAAACGGTAATCCCCGGGGTCTTTTCCATGACCTGATCGATGGTGTTGAGGTTCTGATCGTCGAGCATCTTGCGCGTCATCACCGTGACCGATTGCGGCGTCTCCCGCAGCGAGTGCTCACCTTTGCCGATGGTTACCGCGCCGGTGGTGTATGAACCGCTGTCTTCGGTGGTTGCGCCGAGCATCTGGCCGTTGATGTTGGTGGCCCCCAGTTCCAGCGCCGAGCCGACTACCGGTGCCGGCCGCAGCACATAGGTGCCATTGGCCTGCGGTTCCGCCTGCAGACCGCTGCCGCCGAGAATCCGCGCAAAGCCTTCGCTGGTGCCGAACACCCCTTTGAGCCCGGGGGATTTCAAGTCATCGGTCTGCTTCGCGTCGAATGAAATCGCTGCTCCCGCCGCACTGGCGAAATGGCTGAGTACTTCGGTCAGGCTGCCGGCAGCAATGTCGAAGGATTTAACCGAACTCTGTTGCGCCGACACTGGCGCGGCCAATGTCGTTGTCGACCAGACCCCGGCCGCCGTTGCCGCCAGTAGTCCGACCTTCACTGCGGTCGCCAGACGACCAGACTTGTACACCCGAGACATGCTTACCCTCCCCCAGAAACGCTCAATAAAAACTCATTGAGGGATGAGCCGAACGGTGTACGTGAAAAGTGCAAACGCCGTAAAAAATATTCCCGGTTCACAGTGCCCATCACTGGGCAGGCGGCGACACGTTGACCCAATAACGGCTGTAGCGCGTGATGCGCAGGGAGAATCCACTCTCCAGCGCCGCCAGTGCGAGGTCAGTGTTGTCGATCGGAAATGAGCCGGAAACCTTCAGTTGGGCGATTCGCGGGTCGCAGCGCAACACGCCGTGGCGGTAACGCGAAATATCCGCCAGCAACTCGGCCAGAGGACGGTTGAGCGCGATGATGCTGCCTTGCTGCCAGGCACCGACCGACGCATCGTTGCGACGAATCGCGCCCAGCGCACGGCTATTGAAATCCAGTGATTGTCCAGCCTCTAAACGCACGGTCGAGCCACCGCCCGCCAAGCTGACTTCGACAGCCTTCTCGATCACCGACACCTCGCCACCACCGTCCTGTGAGCGGACGATAAACCGCGTGCCCAACGCCAACACTTGTCCATGCCGGGTCAGTACTTTGAACGGACGCTGCAACGGATCAGCCGCGGTACTCACCAGAATCTCGCCCCACAGTAATTCCAGGGTGCGCTGGCGACCGTCGAAACGCAGATTGACCGAGGTGTCGGTGTTGAGCAGCAAGGAACTGCCATCGGCCAGACGAAACTCACGTCGCTCGCCCACGCCGGTACGGAAATCGGCCAGCAGGTTTTGCGACGGCTCACTGCGCCAGCCCAACCAGCCCAGCGAACCGGCCGAGGCCAGCAACACTACGCTGCGCAATACCTGCCGACGGGATCGTTCGACCCCGCGCAACGCCGGTGCCGCCAAGGTGCCTGGCACGCTGGCCATTTGTTCGCCAACGGCCGCCATATGTTGCCAGGCTTGCTGATGGGCAGGGTCGGCGCGCAACCAGTCGTCCCACGCAGCGCGATCGGCCTCGGTGGCGATGCCGGAATGCAGACGCGCGTACCAGCGGGCAGCGGCGCTGATCGCTTGTAGTTCGGCGGGCGACAGGCTCATGCCAGTTGCATCTGAATCTGCATCAGACAGCAATGCTCCATGGCTTTGGCCATGTAGTTGTTGACGCTGCGCACGCTGATGTTCAAGCGCTCGGCAATTTGCGGGTAGGTCAGACCATCGAATTGCGACAGGATAAATGTCTGCTTGACCTTCGGCCCCAGCCCTTGCAGAAGACGGTCGATTTCCACCAGCGCCTGTAACAGGATCGCCTGCTCTTCCAGCGAAGGCTGTTGCTCCTGTGGCATGGCCGCCAACGCTTCCAGCCAGGATTGCTCCAGCGAACGGCGGCGGAACAGGTCAACGAGCAAACCTTTGGCGATCATCGACAGGTAAGGACGCGGCTCGCGAATATCCAGAGCGCTGCGGGCCTTGATGACCCGCACAAAGGTGTCCTGCGCCAGATCGGCCGCATCGAAAGAATTGCTCAGCCGCTTGCGCAACCAGCCTTTCAACCACCCGTGATGGTCGCAATACAGGTCATTGACGGCGCTGCGCAGGGATAAATCGTCGGCGGACATGAGGCTGGAATAATTCGCGAGTGATAATGACTCTTATTGTCTGGCGCGCGACGGGTGCTTGGCAATAGGCAACACGGGCCATTTTCATACCCATAACCCGGATCCCGAAAAGTTGACGAACGGTCTGTCGAATGTTCAGATGCCGCCCAGTTTCAGGTGTCCCATGCCGCCGTGCATGGGGTGAAACGGGAAACCGGTACGTTCTTTTTCGAACAAGTCCGGTGCTGCCCCCGCAACGGTATGCGCGTGATGCTTTCGACAGACCACTGTGGCCAGACGGCCATGGGAAGGTGAAAGCCTCGATACGCGCGAGCCCGGAGACCGGCCTGGAATTTCGTTTGGCAAAATCCTGCGGTGGGCGGGCATGGGCCGGTATTGGCTGTGCGCGATGCCTTCTCCTGCATGCTCTTCTGCGAAGATCCTTTTCGAGAAGACAATGATTCGACCTTTCAACACTTCTGCTCCAACCCTGTTCCTTGGCTGCCTGTTCAGCCCGCTGCTGCTGGCCGATGACGCACCGCTGGAACTCCATCAGCAAATCGTTTCTGCACCGTCAGTGGAATCCACCACCGTCGCCGACATGGCGAAGTTCGGCAGCAAGGTCGAGATCGTCAGCCGCGAACAGATCGAACGTGCTGGCCCCAGCGCCGATGTCAGTCGCGTGATGCAGATGTTCATCCCCGGCCTGTATGTGGCGCCGAAAAACGGCCCGTTCGATTACGGCACTTATTCGCTGCTCGGCGGGCGCAACGACGACACGCTGATCCTGCTCGACGGCGTGCGCCTGAACAATCGCCTGTACGGCGGCCTCTATCTGGACACCCTGCCGGCCAACGCCATCGAACGCATCGAAGTGCTCAAGGGTGGCCAGAGCTTGTTGTTCGGCACCCAGGCTGTGTCTGGCGTGATCAACATCGTCACCCGCAGCCCGCAGTCGCGCAAAACCTCCGGCGAAGTGAACCTGGGCGTGGACAGCTTTGGCGGCACGACCGAAGACGCCCGCGTCGAGAACATCTTCACTAATGGATTCGGCGATCTCGGCTTGCTGGCCTACGTCAGCCACAACGTCTCCGACGGTTACCAGCCGTATCGCAACCGCGACATGAAAAACGATTCCGGGAAGAACCGCGCCTACGAAGTCACCACCTTCGGCGGCAAAGCGATTCAATCGTTCGGCGACGATTCGCGGCTGGAACTGTTCTACCAATATGCCGACGCCAACCTCGACTTCGCCCGCCCGGTCGACAACCACAAGACTACCAACGACCGCGTGCAGCAGATCGCCACGGCAACGTTCGAGCAGAACATCAACGAGCGCCTGAGCTACTTCGTCAAAGGTCATCTCAACGACTGGGACACTCGCTACACGCGAGTCAACAACGTTGTCGGTGGCGGCACCCAAGTCATCAACCACAACGACTATTGGGGTTTCACCGACTGGGGCGTGCAGGCCGAAGGCAAGGCCGAGTTGCCCGGCGGCCATGTGCTGGTGTTCGGCACCGACAACCAATGGTTCAAGGGCCAGGACGATGTGCTGATCATCGACAACGACAAGGCTGAGGCGCACGCGTTCTACACGCAACTGCGCCCGCAGATCGACGCCCTGCCCGACTGGCACCCGAGCATCGGTGTGCGCCACGAAGCCATGAGCGGCGGCGACAGTGCCACGGTCGGCATGCTCACTTCGCTGTATGACCTCAACGACAACTGGTCGGTACGCGGTCAATACGGCAGCGCCTACAAACTGCCGAACGCCGAGCAACTATTCGTCAACGAACCGGGCGACGAGATTGGCAATCGCAACCTGAAACCGGAAAAAAGCCGCAACGCTGAACTCGGTGTTGACTACAAAGGCTTCTTGCTCGATCGCGAATTCAGCGCCAGCGTGACCCTGTTCAAACGCAAGATCGACGACCTGATCACCCTCGATGGCATTCAGTGGGTCAACGGTGAAGGCCAGGTGCGTATGCGCGGTTTCGAGGCTGACGCCAAACTGGCGCTCAACGATCAATGGAGCGTGCAAGCGGACATGACCCGCAACCTCACCGAATCGCGCACAGGAGCGACCATCAACGACATTCCGAGCTTCTTCGCCCGTTCGCGCGTGGGTTATGAAGCGGAAAATCGCCTGTGGGGCGTTGGCGGCGCGATCCGCTATATCCGCGACATCACCAGTTCGAAACAGGTGGAATACGGCCATTATTCGGTGGTCGATGCCGACGCCTATCGCTACCTCGACAATGCTCACCAACATCGCGTGAGCCTGCTGGTGGAAAACCTCTTCGACCGTGATTACGTCACCAGCCGCTCGAGCAACGTCGACAACCTCGGCCGGCCGTTCACCTCCGAAGTGCGCTACACGTACCGCTTCTGATGAATGACATCACAACCATCGACGGCGTCGACACGCACCCGGACTGGTCGCATGTGCCAGAGCATGCGCGCCATGTGTTCCTCTGCACCGGCCCGCGCTGCACCCAGCGCGGCGCCTTGCAGCTATGGAAAAGCCTGCGCCGGCATTTGCTCGCGCACGATCGCATCGAGACCCCGGGCGGCGTCTTGCTGACCCGTACGCACTGTCAGTTCCCGTGCAATCTGGGGCCGATCGTCACGGTGTATCCGGAGCGCTGCTGGTATGGCGTACGCAGCAAGGAGGATGTGCAGCGACTGGTCGAAGGGCATCTGGTCGGCGGTGAAGTGGTCACGGATTTACTGATCAAGGCGCGGACATGAGATCGATCCTGTATGCGCTTGGCGCCCTGCTCTGCGCAACGCCCGTGCTCGCCGACAGTTACCGTAACTGCAGCGAGAATTGGCACGCCGTTCAGCCATCACGCATCGTCGCGCTCAACCAGCACGCGGCTGATCTGGTCCTGGCGCTGGGCGCCGGACCTGCGCTGGTCGGCGTAGCGTATCTGGATGACACCGCTGCCGGGCAGCGGTCATCCGATTATTTCGGCGTGCCAGTGATCGCCCGGCAGTACCCGTCCAGCGAGGTGCTATACGCACAGAAGCCGGATCTGGTGATCGGTGGTTTTGCCACCGCGTTCGGCGACGGTGTGACCTCACGCTCGGGGCTTGCGCGCAATGGCGTGGGTTCGTATCTGCTGGAATCGGCATGCAACGGACACTCGCTGGATTACTTCGCACATGTGCGCAATGACTTGCTGACGCTTGGCAAACTGCTGCATAAACAGGCAAAGGCGCGGCAATTGAGTGAGGCCATGGACGCCGATCTCTCCAGCGCCCGAGCGTTGGCCGGTTCGGGTAAACCGCTGTCGGTGTTCTATCTCGACAGTGAGGTCAAAGGCCTCGACAGCGAAGGTCGGCGCGGGTTTGTCACCCCACTGTTGGCCGCCGTCGGTGCACGCAATGTGTTCGCCGACATCAACCTCTATCGCGTGACCGTCAACAGCGAAACCCTGCTGGCCAGCGACCCCGATGTGATTTTGCTGGCTGACGCCGAATGGTCGCCGGCCAGTCGCAAACGCTATCTGCTGACCCACGACCCGGTGTTGTCGCAACTGCGCGCCGTGCGCGAGAACCGGATGATCGAAATCCCCTTCACTCATCTGCTGCCAACCCTCAATAGCGGTCGAGTGGCGCTGGATCTGGCCCGCCAACTCAAGGCCTTAAACAAAAAATAAATGAACCCGCCGCACCCCACGCCACCTAACGCACAGACCATCAGGAGGTAGCCAATGCAAATCGAAACCGTGTGGATCGTACTGGCGGCAGTTCTTCTGCTTATTGAACTCTGGGCCATCAATCGGGTGCGCAAGAGCGAGGGGAAATCGAGCAATAAAGGCGTGTGGATCGTGCTGATTGTGTTTGTGCCGTTGTTTGGTTTGATTGCCTGGGCATTGGCGGGGCCCAAGCATGTCAGTCGGCATTCGGCGTCGTAAGCTGATTCTGTCGCCGTGGTGCGGGGCTTGCCTTCAGACGACGCCGTGATATGCAATGCCTGCACCGCTCTTTTCATGCAGGCTGCACGAAGGCTTTTTGCCTGTACCGTAGCAAGCCCTTGATCCAGCGCGCTTGGATATTTGTCAGGGACTGGCACGCCAAATGCTGTGGGTTCAGGGCATTCACAGATCCGTGAGACAACGGCCTGTGTTCACCCCGTGACAGCAGAGGCAACGCCATGAACGCCATCGACCTTCTCAAAGCCGATCATGCAAAAGTCAAAGACATCCTTAGCCAACTGAGCGACTCCACCGAGCGCGCGCTGAAAAAACGTGTCGAGCTGTTGGGCAAACTGGAAATGGAAATATCCATCCATACCCGCCTCGAAGAGGAAATCCTTTACCCCGCATTCAAGGCCGCCGGCAGCAAGGAACAGGACGTCATGTACTTCGAAGCCAAGGAAGAACACCGCACCGTCGATTCGCTGGTGCTGCCCGATCTGAAACTGACTGACCCGGGCACCCCGGAGTTTTCCGGTCGGGTGAAAGTGGTCAAGGAACTGCTGGAGCACCATATCGAAGAGGAAGAAACGGAAATGTTCCCTCAAGCGAAAAAACTCCTGGGCAAGGAAAAACTCGAAGAGCTGGGCGCGCAGATGGAGGCCATGAAGGCCAGTTGCAAGAAAGAAATGGCCGCGGGAAATATGGCGGCTTAAACCGTTGCCAGCGTGCGAGCCCGGCTTTGGCCGGGCTTTTTTTTGGTTGCTCGCGTCGTCCCCCTGTTGCAGGATCGGCACCTCGACAACAGGGAACGTTGCAATGAAAAAGACGCGAATTGTAGTGGTGGGTGCAGGCATTGTTGGCGCCTCCGTTGCGTATCACCTGTCCGGCAAAGGTGCGCAGGTCACGTTAATTGAGGCCGGCGAGATCGCCAGCGGCGTGACGGCAAGTTCCTTCGCCTGGATCAATACCACCTACACCGGTGCTGATCCGATTGCGCAATTACGCGGTGCGGCCATCGCAGAATACCGCCGACTCGAAACCGAGCTCCCGGATTTGCAGATCCACTGGAGCGGAGCTTTGTCGTACAACGAATCGGCAGAACATCTTTCTTCGGCAACGCTGCTATCAGCTACCGAGGTGCTTGCCCGCGAGCCCAATCTGAAAAATCCCCCACCCTGCGCGTTGTATCGCCCGGAAGAAGGCGCGCTAGACGCCGTGCAGACTACCCACGCCTTGATTGCCGGCGCCCGGGCGCTTGGGGCGCAATTACTCACGCACACTCGGGTAACGGGTTTCAAAACCTGCGAAGCAAGTGTGACCGGCGTTGAAACCACAACAGGCACGATCGATGCTGACCTTATTGTGCTTGCCACCGGGACTGGCACCCGGCAGTTGACGCAGATGCTCAACGTCGCCCTGCCCATCGACGCCTCGCCTGCCATTTTCATCCGCTACAAAAACCAGCCGGGGCTGGTCAAAGGCATCATTTCCAGCCCTGAAATGGAGGTCCGACAAAGTGCCGACGGCACGTTGCTGGCCGCTGAAGACTATTTGGGCGAGACGCCGGGCAACTCGCCGACAGACATCGCCCGGCAAACCGCCGAAGCCATATGCAAAGAACTTCACGGGGTGGTGTCCATTGAGCCGCAGACCGTCGCCGTCGGGCTGAGGCCCATGCCCGCTGATGGCCTCCCCGTTGTCGGTTACCTGCCCGGTGTCGGCGGAGTTTACGTTTGCGCGATGCATCCCGGAGTGACGCTGGCGGCCATCGTCGGGCGCCTCGCCAGTGAAGAGCTGCTGGATCGCCAGTCATCTGCGGCACTTGCACCATGCCGCCCTGAGCGATTCCTTCAGACTTGATTTAGACTTGCCGACGTTTTCCAGCAAGGGTTCTGTGCGGGTAACGCAGCGCCATGCCGGGCACTGGCAAATAGAGCCAAAACAGGAGAGCAGCATTGACGGTACGCAAGGACGCTTCATTCGCCTATCAAACGGTCTACCACTATCTCCTCGGCCTGATCGAGGCCGCCAGTGGCACGACCGAGCAGAAACTGCCGTCCCTGCGACAACTGGCCTTGCGCCTCGGCGTTTCGGTATCGACAACCAAATACGCCTATGCACTGCTCGAAGACGAAGGCAGGATTCACGCCAAAGCCAGGTTCGGCTATTTCACCCGACCGATGACGGCGGCGCCTGTGGCGGCCAGCTCCGACAACCTTCTGGACAGCGTCTTCGCCAGTGCCCGTCAGCCCGCCATGCTGGCGCTGAGCAGCGATGCCCCGGCCATGCTGCTGTCGCTGCAGGCGCCGTTGTTGCTGATGGAGCGCGAACTGACCCGCCAATATCCGCACGCCCACACGCCGCTCTATCAGCCGCTCGGCGAACCTGAATTGCGCGCAGCCCTGGCGGAGCGTTACACCCGTTCCGCGCACAGCCACTGGCAGGCCGAGCAGGTGTATATCGGCGCGGACCTGCGCAGCGTGCTGGAATTATCAATCAGTGCCTTGAACCTGGGCGGCAGCGTAGCGCTGGTGGAATCGCCCTGCTCGTGGGCGATTCTGCGCCAGTTGCAGGCGACCAATATCCGCGTCATCGAAATGCCCCTCGGCGATGACGGCCGCTTCAACCTGCCCGCGCTGAACGAACTGCTCACACGCGAACCGGTGCGCCTGGCGGTGCTCTCCTCCACGGTGCATATTCCCCAGGGCCAGTTGATGCCAGCGCAGGATAAACAGCAGATCTGTGACTGGCTGGCCGAGCGTGATATCTGGTTGTTTGAAAACGATACGTGGGGCGAGTTGAGTTTCTCCGATTCACCCGCGCGATATCGCGATTTTGCCGACCCGGACAAGCTGCTGGTGTTCTCGACATTCGACAAGATCATTGGCGGCGAAGCGCCGTACGGTTACGTGCTGTGCCGTCAGCATGCCGCACAGTTTCATCGATTGTTCATGCAGCGTGGATTTCGCCTCTCACCGGTTCGGCAGAAAGCAATTGCCAGACTCTACAGCTCCAGGCGCATCGACCAGCACCTGACCACCCTGCGAGCGATGTTGTTCAAGCGCATGCAACAGCTGCAAATCTTGCTGGAAGAACACGGCAACGGCCAGTGGCAGGTGGTCGTCCCGCAAGGTGGTGCGAGCTTCTGGCTCAAGGCTGTGCGGCCGATCGACATGCAACGGGTGTTCGAGCGCCTGCTGGCCGAACGAATCGTCATCGCCCCCGGCGAAATCTTCAGCCAGCAAGGCGCCTGGAAGCAGTACCTGCGCCTGAGTTACACCCTCGACTGGGACAAGGACATCGGCCACGCGGTGAAACGCCTGGCGCAGGCGATCACCGAAGAAAACCGCGCTTAAAGTCCATAGCAATGCCGCGCTTCAGGAAACCGCCCATGGCGCACATCCTCGGCAAACTGCGCGCACGCTTCGCTGATCACCGCGCCGACATCGGCGTAGCGTTTGACGAAACGCGGCAGATGCTCACCGCTCAGGCCGAGCACATCTTCGGTGACCAGCACCTGGCCGTCGCAGGCCGGTGAGGCGCCAATGCCGATGGTGGGCATTTTCGAGTCCAGCGTAATCTGCCGCGCCACGCCCTCCGCCACGCCTTCGAGCAATAGGCTGAAGGCACCTGCGTCGAGATTGGCCCGGGCATCTTCGGCAATCACCGCACCGGTTTCAGCAGTCAGGCCCTGGGCCTTGAAACCACCCATGACGTTGACGAATTGCGGCATCAGCCCGACATGCGCCATAACCGGAATACCCCGCGCCACCAGAAACTCGACCGTCGACGCCAAGGCCTTGTTGGCCTCCAGTTTCAACGCATCGCAACCGGTACGCGCCAATACCTGAGCGCAATTGCGAAAGGCCTGTTCATGGGATTCCTGATAACTGCCGAACGGCATGTCGGCCACCACACAGGCCAGGCGCGTGCTATCGACCACCGCCCGCGTATGGCCAATGATTTCTTCGAGCTGCATGCTCAGCGTCGAGGCGCGGCCATAACCGACCATGGCCGTGGAATCACCGACCAGAATGAAGTCGACGATCGGGTCGATCAGCTTGGCGATACTGCTGGTATACGCCGTCAGCGAGACGATTTTCTGTTGGCCTTTCATGGCCACCAATTGCGGTACGGTCAGGCGTTTGGTGCGGGTATGCAGGCTCATGGGCGAGTCCTTGAGGCAGCCGTCCGCAAACGATAAATGTTGTCGAAATCAACGCGAAAATCTTCCATACAGTGCTCAATTCCAAAGGTTTCGAGCGGTCGATTATTCGCCTGACGTAAAAACATTCAATGCACAGATTTGCGTGAAAAAGCGACCCAGGGGCCCCCGCGTCAGTCTGCCCGGTTGAAATGCCGATAGGCATCGGGATGCTTTATTTCGTCGTTTAACGCAGGATGTGTTGCTCGTGCAGCGCCCGCCACGCCTTTTCATCCAGCACGCCGAATTCCTCACGTCCTAAAGGAAAGCTATTCATGGAAGAAGTCATCACCTACCGAACCGCCACCGCCAACGATGCTCTGGCGATGTGCGAGCTGGGCCAATTGCTCAACTCGGTCCACCACGCCGCCCGCCCCGATATCTACGCTGCCGCTACCGAAGAAGTTGCCCGCGACTTGCCTCACTGGGCGGGTATATTCGAAAAGCCCGGTCAGATCGCCTTCATCGCCAGCGCCGGTGAACAGCCCGTCGCGTTCATAACCGCCAACCTGTCCGCCAGTTCTGGCCCGTTGATGCAGCCGCAGAATGTGGTGCGCATCGGTTCGGTGTGTGTCGCCGAGCCGTTCTGGGGCAAAGGTATCGGTCGTACGCTGATTCAACGCGTCAAGGACTGGGCCATCGCGCACGATGCGCAGGATTTGCGCCTGACGGTCTGGCCCTTCAACGAGCGCGCGGTGCGCATGTATGCCGAGTTCGGGTTCGAGACCCGCGCCTTTGAGATGGGCGTGCGTTTGTCAGGCGCGGGCAAGGCCGATCATCAATAACCCCTGCGAAATATCCGCATGAACCCTATCGAATGGTGCCATCCTGCCGACAACATTCTGATGGACACCGAGCGGTTTTCACGACGTAAGTCCACCTCCCTGTAAGTGCCACTTCCTATTACGATTCAAGAGGCTGCACCCATGAGCAATGCCTGGAACGAAGGTTATTTCACCGACGAAGGCTACACCTACAGCTATAGCCGGGAAATCAATCCGGTTTTCCAGCGTTACTGCCTGTTGTTGCGCGGTTTTGCCGGTCTGGACAATCCCGACGGTTATCACTGCGAACTCGGCTTTGGTCAGGGTGTATCAATCAATATTCACGCCACGGCCAACCCCGGCGGTTTTGTCGGTACGGACTTTCACCCCGGTCAGGCGGCCCATGCCATTGAGCTGGCGGAACTCAGCAACAACGGCGCAAAACTCTATGACGACAGCTTCGAGCAACTGCTGGCGCGCCATGATTTGCCGCAGTTCGACAGCATCAGCCTGCATGGCATCTGGACCTGGGTCAGCCGCGACAACCAGAAACTGATCGTCGAATTCGCCCGGCGCCACCTCAAACCGGGTGGTCATCTGTACGTCAGTTACAACGCCTTCCCGGGCTGGTCGCCTTCAGCGCCGTTGCGCCAGTTGTTCAGCCTGCACGACCGCTTCGCCAATCACTCGACGCGGCCGGATCAGCGCATCGATGCTGCGTTGCAGTTTTCCGAAGCGCTGCTGGCGGCCAACCCCAAGTACGCCCTGGCCGCACCGAGTCTGGGCGCCCGACTGCAGACCATCAAGGGTCAGGACCGCCAATACGTCGCCCACGAATATTTCAATCGCGACTGGAACTGCATGTATTTCGCCGACATGGTTGATGCGCTGGCCCCGGCCAAACTCGATTACGTCACCACGGCGGTGCCGCTGGATTCGGTCGATGCACTCAATCTGAGCGGCGAAGGCCTGGCCTTTCTCGACGGTATCGAGCATCCGGTGATGCGCGAGCAAGCACGCGACTACTTCGTCAACCAGGCTTTCCGCCGCGATCTGTACGTGCGCGGTGCCAACCGACTGAGCGCCACCGAGCGCCGCTCGCGCATGCTCAATACGCGATTTGTCCTGATGCAACCGGCAGAAACCGTGGCGTCCAGCGTTACCGGCCCGGCTGGCGAAGCGTCACTGCAAGCGGAAATTTACGGTCCGGTCCTCAATGCACTCGCGGGCCAGACGTATGAAGCCAGAACGATGCAGCAGTTGCTCGATGCGGTGTCGCCAATGGCCTATGACGATCTCGAACAGGCCATCGCCATCCTGATCGGCATGGGCGCGGTAGCCCCTTGCCAGAGCGAGGCCGCCGAGGCGCGGGTGTACGAGCGCTGCGCCGCGTTCAACTTGCAACTGTGCAAGCGCGCGCTGTTCAACGCCGACATTCAGGTGTTGAGCAGTCCGGTCACCGGGGGTGGCGTCACGGTCAGCCGCTTCCAGCAACTGTTCCTGATTGCGATCCGTCAGGGCAAGCAGCACCCGGCGGAGTGGGCACAACTGGTGTGGAGCGTCATCGCCGAACAAAACGAAGTGTTGCTCAAGGACGGCAAACCGCTGACCACCGCCGAAGCCAACATTGCCGCGCTGACCGAACAGGCCCAGGCTTTTGCCGAGCAATCGCTGATCGTGCTGAGTGCTTTGAAAATCGTCTGATCGCAGTGGGTGGCGCGCAGTGGTACAGGCAGGAAATCTGCTGCCACTCGCGCCATCAGCACGCACTACTGCCAGTCATCGAAAAGCCCACGGTAAACGGCGACATCTCCTAAGGGACGGCTTAATCAAACGCCCCGTTAAGCACCTCATAAATCAGACCGGTTGCCAGCGCTACCAGTATCAGGTCCGTGCCCACCTGCTGCCATTCATAGCCATCGTAATGCGGCAGATGACCGACCAAGCGTCCATCGAGCTTTTTGGCGATACCGGGCGGCAATGGCTTGCCGCGTGCAAGCTTCTTTTGAATGCCCGGTGGCAGCGAAGGACCCGGGCTCCAGTAGTCGCGGTAGCCGCCGACAATCCCGAGCACACTGCCGTGATTAATGCTTGGACCATCACCCCAATCGCCCCCGGAATTGTTGCCCTTGTTGCCATTGCCTTTCTGGTTACCGTGCCCCTGCACGTTCTGCGAATTGCCCTTGCCATTTCCCTGCCCCTGACCTTTTCCGTTACCGGGATCCGCCAGTGCCATCGCTGAACTGAAAACCAGCACCAGGGAAGAAACCGTTGCAATCAACGTACGTGACTTGATCATGCGGCGCGCCTTCATGGTGAGTTGCTCCTGTGTCAACTTGACGTTACACATCAGCTTAGTTTATTTCGCTTCAGCGCTCGTTGATTTCAGCGGAGCTGCGCGTGACTGGCAACCCGCCTGACAGGAGCTATTTCATGGATTTGAAGTTCAGCCACATCGACGTACTGGTAAAAGACCTCGAAGAAGCCTGCACCTACTACGCGCAGATACTCAAGGCGCGGATCTCGACCACGCAGATCTGGAATCGTGGTGGCCTGCATGTGCGCTACGCGGTCGCGTTGATCGGCGAGGAGCGCTTCATGCTGGTCCAGCCGCTGGCTGGGAATCTGAAGGAGCTGCTGGATTCGGTGGGTGAAGGCATGATTTACCGCCATTGCTACACGACGCCCGCTATCGAGTTGGCCTACGACGAACTGGTCGCCAGCGGCGTTCAGCCTGAAGACGAAAACGGCCAGCCACTGACTCGCGAGAACCTGCAATCACCATCCGGAACACGCATCATCTGGTTGCCGAAACGCTTTGGGCATTTCTCGATCGAGATTCTCGAGGAGAAGGCGCGGGGGGCGTTTATCGAGGCGGCGTTCGCTTCCAAATGAAACTCCTCCGACCCTGATCGATACGTCTACGCTCTCTCCATCGCCACCACGCTTGGAGAATTCGCCATGATCCGTCCGCTACTGGTCGCCCTCGCCCTTCTCGCCCTGAGCTTCCACGCGCAGGCTGACGTGATGCCCTTCCCCGCGACCTTCCACACTCAGGACATCAAGGTCGACGGCGCGACCATGCACGTGCGTGTCGGTGGCAAAGGCCCGGCCGTGGTGCTGTTGCATGGTTTCGGCGATACCGGCGATATGTGGGCACCGCTGGCGGCAGATCTGGCGCGCGATCACACCGTGGTGGTGCCGGATCTGCGTGGCATGGGCTTGTCGTCGATTCCCGAGGGCGGCTACGACAAGAAGACCCAGGCCGGCGACATTCGTCAGGTGTTGAGCACGTTGAAGATCGAGCATTCGGTGGTCATCGGGCATGACATCGGTACCATGGTCGCGTTCGCCTATGCCGCGCGCTATCCCGAGCTGACCGAGCGCCTGGTGGTGATGGACGCGCCCGTGCCTGGCATCACCCCGTGGAATGACATTGTTCGTTCGCCGATGCTCTGGCACTTCGACTTCGGCGGCGCGGACATGGAACGTCTGGTCGCCGGGCGCGAACGCATCTACCTCGACCGCTTCTGGAACGAGTTCGCCGGCACCCCGGCCAAAGTCGATGAAGGCACCCGCCAGCATTACGCCAACCTCTACGCCCGCCCCGGCGCGATGCACGCCGCGTTCGCCCAGTTTCGTAGCATTCGCCAGGATGCCATCGACAACGCTCCCGTCCTGCAGAAACACTTGAGCATGCCAGTGCTCGCCGTGGGCGGTGAAAAGTCCTTCGGCAACAACGAAGCGATCGTCATGCGCAATGCCGCGGACAACGTCACCGAGGTGGTGATCCCGGCGGCGGGACACTGGTTGATGGAAGAAGCCCCGACGCCGACTATCAAGGCTGTACGTGACTTTATCGCGATGTGAAGAATGGACGTTGCCTTGTCCCGATGCTTACGTCAGGATTCGCCCCTTTTCGAGGGCAAAGCGCAAACGTGGAGCTAATGGAACGGACGCCGACCGACGGCGCAGCCATTGACGCGTATGTTTACGCCCTTCGCTAGTCGTTATTCAAACTTGTAGGCCGGACAGAAAACATGAATCGTCAAAAGAAACTCAAGCAGTTGTTCAAGGAAAAGGCCAAAAAGGCCAGCGCCAAACTCGCGCCGAAAAAGCCCAAGTACATCAGTAAGGCTGAGCGGGCGAAACTGGAAGCTGAAGCCGCAGAGACAGTCGAAACCAGCGAAAGCTGAAATCCCTCTCAGCTACAAAGGCAACGGCCGATCCTGCACCACTCTTTTCATCACCAGCGTCGAGGTCAGCCGCTGCACGTTGGGCAAGGTCGACAGGCTCAGCCCGAAGCGGTCGGCCGAGCGTCTGGGTTGATCATGATCATTATTGCGCTGGTACCATTGATTGAGCAGTGGCACGGCTGATCTATGCTGCCTGTTTGCCTAACTGAACCCAGCATTCCCCTTGAATGGCCGGAAACAGACTTTGAACCTGGCCAGCCCTTCTTTTTTCAGAAGTGCTGGCCGGGTTTACTGATTAATCAGAGATGACCGTTAATCCACGTTATCTCTCGATTCATTGATAGCCGAGATGGTTTTAAATTCTACTTCCGGTCGAGTACTCACATAACCGTAATAGGTTTTGACCGCTTCGGATTTTCCGGGATATGGCTGTTCATGGGCGATGGTTTTCAAGCTCAGGCCCATGCTGCTGTGGAACGTTCCGCTGGCCTGAGCAGTCACTCCGCCGCCCTGTACGATGTAGCCGGAAGTGCTGATGATGTTATGTTGAATACACTCGGAGAAAACCTGTTGAACCGGGATGAACCACAAATAGTGGTAATCACCGTTATTGTTGATTGCCACTTTATTATTGAACCAGATGGCAACGTATCCTTGCAGCCAGACGTTCCCGACCCACTGGGTGTTCAGTTCGGTGAAGCTCAAGTCAACCTCACCCCATCCGTGGGTGTGGGGAGAAATTGGCACTTTGGTCGACGCACCATAGTTGGAGGCCTTGGACTCGCTCGCGCCCTGCGTGGAAGACAGGGTCATTTCAACGGTACTGCTTGTTTCCGCGCCACCTACAAGTGGAATGCCCGCGTTGGCTTTTACCGTGACGCCGACTTTGAGTTGTTCCGTAACGCTCCAGGTAAAGGTATCCGTCAACCCTTGTTGCAAGCTCACCACATGTTCTATGACCTGACCGCCGTCATTGACAGTGTCGTATTTACCTAACAGAGCGCTGCCACCATCTTTTTGCACAAAACTCGAGTACACCAGATCTTTCGGTGGCGTCACATTGGTTTGATATTGCATGTAGTTCTTGGTGTCTTTGTTACGGGCATATTGTGTGCTTTCGGTAAACCAGCAGGTTGTTCCGTATTGAGCAGTTTTCCAGCGCCCCCATGCGTTAGTGATCGTGTCGATATCATTCATGATAGTTTTCTCCATTATTTTAGGCAGATTCTTCACCGTACTCGGCTGCCCATCAACGGCAGCCACGATCAGCGTGGTTGAAAAAAAAGCCCTATCACTACTAATGTTGATAGTTTTTCAACATATTCATGTGCTACGCGACCTTGTCCCTGAGTTGACTTGCGTCTGTCTGGTTGAAAACTCTGCAACCTCTAGCTAGCCTGACGGTTCGCCCCTGATACCGAATCAAGGATAGATATGGTCGTGGCTAAACATAACGTTGATTTTCGACAAGCATTTGACTACGCGCGAGTTTCATTCGCGGGCACGTTTCAAAAGGAACTAACAAGGAGGATCCTGCTAAAGACAAACTGCAGCCATTACGCAATTTTCTACAAGGCGGCGGTACCTGTATCACTTCCGAAAGTCTATCTCACTGACAATTTTGACTTTTCCTGTCGGGTTATCTACGACCAGGAAAAAATCTGGATGATGGACCCGGTTCTGGATATAGCCAGTGACGTAGAAATACATCACTGGAGCAACGGGCTGCCCGTGTCCTCGCCGAGCATTGTCACATTGATAAAAACGTCTGCAGCCAAACGCGTGGCAGATGCTTCGACGTTAATTTATCCCATGCATAACGGCAGCGTGGCGTCATTGACTCTGATTTGGGCGAACACAGACCGACCCGACGT
Organism: Pseudomonas viridiflava; assembly: GCF_900580865.1. Taxonomy (GTDB): domain Bacteria; phylum Pseudomonadota; class Gammaproteobacteria; order Pseudomonadales; family Pseudomonadaceae; genus Aquipseudomonas. Next base: position 52,794 of record NZ_UTBZ01000130.1, on the reverse strand, counting down.
TGACTTCAATGAAACCTACGAAACATTGTTCTCGGAATCACGAATGGTCGCCCAAAAAATAAGTCACCTGTCGAAATGCAGCCAATCCGTGGCAAGTAGTCAGCTAAATATTCGTGAAGTACGCATCATGCGCCTGCTCGCTGATGGCCTGACATCCAAGCAGGTGGCCGACACCATCAACGTCACGCGTGCGACCGTATACTTTCACGTCAAACAGTTCACCCGAAAAATGAATTCTTCAACACGTTCAGAAGCCATTATCAAAGCTGCGTTGCTTAGAATGATATAAGGCAGATTAATTGCCGGATAATCCCCCACTCATCAGGCCAAGCTCCTGGACCGAGTGGCCCCACAAATCCTCCTCGAATTGGATCTTTCCTTAACCTCTTGCCGCCCTAAACTGGTCGCACTTTCCAGAACGACCAGGAACGGAAACCATGCCTGTACCCGACTTCGACGGCCAGCCCGCTCTGCATGGACGCACGCTGAAAATCAGAGCACTGGCTGCCAGTGACGTTGAAGCGCTGTTCTTAGCGGCCAGCGATCCACTGATCTGGGCCGGCCACCCCGCCAGCGATCGCTATGAACGACGCGTATTTGAAGCGTACTTCGCCGCTCGGCTCGCCAGCCAGAAAGCACTCGCCGTCATCGATATCGGCTCGGGGCACATCGTCGGTATGTCGAGCTACTACACGCCGCCCGATCAACCCGAGAGTATCGCCATCGGCTACACCTTTCTGGTGCGGGCGAAATGGGGCGGCGATGCCAATCGTGAGTTGAAGCGATTGATGCTGGAGCATGCCTTCAAGACCTACGACATCGTCTATTTCCACGTCGGTCCCGCCAACATTCGTTCGCAAAAAGCGCTGTTGAAAATCGGCGCCGCGCACTTGTACGACGCCGAATTGAACCTTTCCGGGGCACCCGCCCTGTGCAAGTGCTACGGATTATCCAGAGCACAGTGGCTGGCGAACCCGCAGGCGTAGCAGCGTTGCGTGCACATGCCCTGATCCCAAGGGGATCGCCAGTAACACCAGCGAGATCGAAAGCCAGTCAAAGAGGCTTGGATACTGGCCGAAGATCGCCATCGAGCTGAAGATCCCGAACACAGGAATCAACAGCGACAACGGTGCCACTCGCGAAATCGGGTATTCACGCAACAGCAGGTTCCATCCCCAATAACTGAAGTGCGTCGCGGCGTAGACCTGAAACGCGAGCGAAAACACCGTCATCGCATTGAGCTGCGACGGCAGTGCAGTGAACGCTGCCGAGCCATGCAGCAACCACGTCAGCAGCATAAGCGGGATGGGTGGGAACAGGCTGGCCCACACCACAAACGCGAAGATCTCACGCACTTTCGAGACCTTGATCACCACGTTGCCGATGCTCCACGCCAAGGCGCTGCCAATCACCAGTGCCAGACCCGCCACCGATGCGTCGCCAGGGCGACTGAGTACGATGCCCATCAGGCCGGCGGCGGCCAACAACGTGCCAAGCCATTGCAGCCGTCCCAGACGCTCGCCAAAAAAAACCACGCCCCAGCCCAAGGTGAAAAATGCACTGAACTGGATCAGCAACGATGCCGTTCCCGGTGGCACGCCCCACGCAATGCCGAGGTTGATCAACGCCCACATCGCCACACCAAAGATCAATCCGTAAGCGGCCAGCCAGCTGAACGCCACACGTGGACGCTCGACGAAAAACACCCAAGGCAATGCAGCCAACGTGAAACGCAGCGCGGTCAGCAACAGCGGGTCTATAGCGGCAAGGCCGAGTTTGGTCACGGGAAAGTTCAATCCCCAGACAGCCGTCACAAGAACGGCGAGTACAAGATGCTTCTTTTGCATGGTCAATCTTTCCCGGCGCCGAGCGGAAGTACTCGGGCGTGAGGAAATATGCAGGCAATCGACATGGCCTGCTTTCAGTCACAGGCCAACTTTCATTAGAATCGGGCCATGCGAGAAATCTCCAGCCATCCCTATCAGAACACCCCGCGCGATGCCGTCGTGACCGCCATTGATTACGCGGACGGCACGCTGTTCCCGCTGCACGATCACCAGCGCGGCCAATTTGCCTACGCTGCCAGCGGCGTCATCACCGTTTTTACCGATGACGGCAACTGGGTCGTGCCGCCGCAACGCGGCATCTGGGTTCCCGCGCAACTGCCCCACTCCATGCAAATGCGCGGACCTGTCACGCTGCACAACACCTACATCCGTAAACAAGCGGCGCAGCGCCTCGGACTGCCGGGGCAATGCCAGGTGCTGGAGGTGTCTCCGTTGTTGCGCCACCTGCTGTTAAAAGCCATCGATGTCCCCGCGCGCTATTGCACTCAAGGGCATGACGGCCATTTGATGGGGTTGCTGCTGCATGAAATCGCCAGCATGCCAGCGCTTTCGCTCAACGCGCCGTTACCGGCAGAACCCAGACTGGCAATGGTGTGCCGCGCGTTTCTGCAGCAGCCCTCGCTGGAGGTCGGTATCGACGACATGGCGCAACGTTCGGGCATGAGCCGGCGCACCTTCACCCGACTCTTTCGGCTGCACACCGGGATCAGCTATATCGAATGGCGGCAGCAAGCCTGTCTGCTGGCGGCGATTGTCATGCTGGGCAACGGTCAGTCGGTCACACAGGTCGCCATGGACTTGGGCTACAGCAGCTCCAGTGCGTTTGCGACGGTGTTCAAGCAAGTGTTGGGGGAAGTGCCGAGTCGGTACTTTTAGAGGCGTCCGTTTTACACGTCAGCCACGTGCCCCAGAACAAACTGCTGAAGAACCGCGTCGCTTCACCAAATCCCGCCCTATGCAACAGCGCCTGAACCGCCGCCTCGGAATGCGGCGGGTCGGCGCCTTGCAGAATCTTGCCAAGCTTGGCTTGCACCTCTTGCGCGCTGGCGCCCTGCTGCCGCCAACGCTGCCCCCACGCCTGCAGCAATAACGGTTGGCTGGCATAGGCGTAATGATTGCCCGCGATAATCAATGGCGCGCCGGGCTTGAGCCGCGCCTGAATCGATTGCAGGATCTGGCGCTTAAGTTCGTCACCGTTCAGATGATGGAGCACGCCGATCAATGTTGCCGCGTCGAATGGCGCATCGGCCGGCAAGTCTTCGACATGCCCGAGATGCACCTGCGTTCGATGCAACAAGTCGTGGGCCTGCAACTGTTCTGTCGCGGTTTCCAGCATCGGCGCGGAAGGATCGACCGCGATGAAGCGCCACTGCGGCTCCAGCGCCGCCATCGCAATGATTTCCTGCGCCGTACCTCCAGCGCCGACCACCAGTATCCTCGCCGCACGCGATTCGCCGAGGCTGGCGGCTAGCATGCAGGCCGCCAGATCGTGACAAGCGTCGTAGCCGGCCAGGGCGATGCGGCTTTGCCGGGCGTATTCGCTGGCGCGAGAGGTATCGAATTTGGCTGCGGGATTCGGGTTCACGGTGAGGCTCCTTGTCTCTTTGACCTGAAGTTACGCCGTGAACCGAGATAAGAAAAATTCATTAATTTCATATGCTGCATTCCCATGCGGAATACCCCTTGAACGCTCGCTCATTAATCGCATCAATAACAACCATTAATTCAATGAAGTTCTCTTATCAGGCTCGCGGCGTAAGATCGGCTCCAGACCCAACCACTACACCTCGGAGCACACACTCATGAAACGCCAAGCCCTTCTCAGCATCGCTTTCTCGCTGTTCGCCCTGAATGCTTTTGCCGCTGAACCTGCTACCCAGACTGATCCGCTGTTCAGCGACGCAGTAGCAGCCGCAACCCAGACCGACCCACTGTTCAGCGATGCAGTGGCCGCCGCTACTCAGACCGACCCACTGTTCAGCGACGCAGTGGCCGCCGCCACCGAAACTGACCCACTGTTCAGCGATGCCGTTGCCGAAGGTGGTTCCGACCGTCTGCTCGAACGCCGCGCCGTCTGAATGCAGCGCTTCATCGCAGTCACCGAAGAAAGGCCCGACCTCATCAGTCGGGCTTTTTTCGTCTGGAAGCTCCGCTCACCTGCCCTGCTCTACCCGAAAGTTTTCCTCCCCAATCGGCTTGATCACCTAACCTCATAGACTGTGTGATCCATTCGAGCCGCCTCACCCATGCGCAACACATTGAAGTCGTTGTTTTTTGTCGTATTCATGCTGCTCACTGGCGGCAGCCCGACGCTGTGGGCAGCCGATTTGCCGGCGCCGGTAACCACCGCTGCCGCGCCGTTGCCGGTGATTTCGCAAAGCGATCTGCAGGCGCTGCAACAACGCCTCGATGGCCTGAAACAACAGATTTCCTCGGCGAACAACTACAACCAGCTCGAAGGCCCGCAGGATCGCGTGCAGGCGTTCATTCTGGATGTCGATCGGTTGTCCGCGGCGTTGTTGCCGCAACAGGCACAGTTGACCGTGCAGCTGGGGGTGTTGGGGGCCGCGCCGGATGCCGAAGTGGCGGCGGAGCAAGCGGATATCATCGCGCAGCGAGCCTCACTGGCGGAGCAAAAGAACAAAGTAGACGGGACACTGAAGAGCCTGGCGGCGTTGAAGCAGAGCGCGGCGGATCTGATTACGCAGATCGCGGGCATCCGCCGCACGTTGCTGGAGAGCGAACTGACGCTGGGCACTGACAGTGTTCTGAGTCCGCGTTTCTGGTCGCCGCTGGTGAGCCCGACCGAGGATGATCGTCAGCGCTTGCGCTTTTTCGTCGCTCAAGTGCGCGACACCTGGGCCACCGTGTGGGCGCCGGGTGAGCGGTTCTACACCAGTGTGCTGGTGTTGCTGGCGCTGATCATCTGGACATTTGGGCGCAGGCTGGCCGAACGGGGTCTGACCTGGGTGTGCATTTACCGCATGCCGGAGGGTCGCCTGCGCCGCAGTGCACTGGCGTTCGCCTCGGCGCTGGCGACCATCGTCACCACCGGCATTGCCTTGCAATTATTGTTCTATGCCTGCACCCGCCACCAACCCTTGCCGCCGGTGCTGGAAACCTTCTCCGAAGAGTTCGAAAAGGTCGTGTATGCCTGCGTGCTGCTCACCGGTTTGAGTCGCGCTTTGCTGTCGACTGAGCATCCCTCGTGGCGCTTGCCGGCGATTGCCGATCAGGTAGCGCTGGCGCTCAAACCTTACCCGCGCATGCTGTCCTGCACGTTACTGGTGCTGGTGACGCTGGTGCAGGTGAGCAACGCCACCGGCATGAGCAGCCAGATCGTGATTGCCGGGCGCGGGGTGATTTCCATCGTTGTGCTGGCAATCGTCACGATCCTGCTGTTGCGCGTCGGCAAAGTGCGCAAGGCGCTGGTCGCGGCCAATGACGCGGCGGCGGCGAACAGCACGTTTGCCGGGGTGATTTACACCTTGGCCAGCGTCTCGATGTTCGTCTCAGCGATTGCCCTGCTCGCCGGCTATGTATCGCTGGCACGGTTCATCAGCTATGAGCTGGTGTGGGCGTACATTGTCCTGTCAGGTTTTTACCTGCTGATCCAGTTGATCAAGGACGTCTGCGAGCACGTGTTTTCACCTCGGCACGCGAGCGGCAAAGCGCTCAAACAGTTACTGGGTATCGGTGACCGGCGGCTCGATCAGATCTCGATTCTGCTGTCCGGTTTCAGTCGGGCCGCGTTGTTGCTGCTGGCCGTCATCGCCCTGTTTGTCGGCGGCATCGGCACCACGCTCGGACAACTGGCGAGCAACATCATGGCGATCCTCGGCGGCGCCGGCTTACGCAAGCTGAACATCGTCCCCGGCCATCTGCTCAATGCCGTGCTGGCGCTGATGATCGGCATCTGGCTGATCCGCGCCCTGCGCCGCTGGCTCGACAATGAGTTTCTGCCCAAGACCGACATGGACCCGGGCATGTGCGCTTCGCTGAGCACGCTGTTTTCCAACATCGGTTATGCGTTCGTGATTCTACTGACGCTGTCGTCACTGGGCGTGCAGTGGACCAACCTGGCGTGGATCGTCAGTGCGCTGTCGGTGGGCATCGGCTTTGGTTTGCAGGAGATCGTCAAGAACTTCGTCTCGGGCCTGATTCTGCTGACTGAACGGCCAGTGAAGGTCGGCGACTTGATCAGCATCAGCGGCGTTGAAGGCGATATTCGCCGCATCAACGTGCGCGCCACGGAAATCCAGCTCAGCGACCGCTCGATCGTCATCGTGCCGAACTCGCAATTGATTTCGCAAAACCTGCGCAACGTGACATTGGGCGGCAGCGCGCAAGGCGTGGCATCGCTGGAGTTGGTGTTCTCGCTGGACATTGATCCTGAAGAGGTCAAGGAGCTGTTGCTCACAACTTATCGGGAGAACGAAACCATCCTCGATAAACCGGCACCGTTCGTGCGCTTCAGCAACTTGTCGCCGGACGGCATTACCTTGACGGTAACCGGCTACGTGGGCAGCCCGCGGATTGTCGGGGTGACTAAAAGTGATTTGCTGCTCGAGATTCTGAAGCGTTTGGGGGCGGCGGAAATTGTCTTGGCGAAACCGCCGGCGACGACGTAATCGGGTTATTCCCGAAGCGCCTATCAGACTGCTTTTTAGGTCTTTATTGGGTGGTGAACAGCAACCTTATACTCGAGCGGTTCACCTAACGATCAATAAGGATGTTCCATGCCTCAACGTCTTTTACTGGCGGCCTTGTTCCTGGCCGTCGCCGGTTGTGCCAGCCCTCCTCCTGCGTCCGTTCACACCAATGATCCCGCCAGCTCGACCCTGCAAGGCGATGCCTCGCGGCCAGCGCAGGCACAGTGGATTCGCACCGAGTTGTACTTTTCGGTGGGTTCGATTGATGGCAAGGACGGTGCGGTCAGCCCGGCGCGCTGGCGCGAGTTTCTTGATCAGGAGGTGACGTCGCGGTTTCCTGATGGTTTCAGTGTGTTCGATGCTTATGGGCAGTGGCGGGATAAGGGCGCGAAGGAGCCTGAGCGGTTGAGTACCAAGGTGATTGTGATTTTGCATGAGAACAGTGCGAAGAATGTGGGCAACATTGAAGCGATTCGTTTGGCTTACAAGCGTATGACCGGGGATTTGTCGGTGCTGCGGTTGTCGCAGCCGGCTGAGGTGTCCTTTTAAGAGCCCCTCACCCTAGCCCTCTCCCAGAGGGAGAGGGAACCGATCCGGGGATATTGGAGAAGTACGCCGACCTGAACGTACTTCACTGAATCCGTAATCGACCTCAGCCTGTTTTTGCTTCACTGAATCCACAATCGACCTCGACCTGTATTTGCCTCACTGAATCCACAACCGACCTCAGCCTGTTTTTGCCTCACCGAATCCATAATCGACTCGTTCTTTCAGGTCGATGTATCCCCCAAGACACCTCGGTCGGCCCCCTCTCCCTCCGGGAGAGGGCTGGGGTGAGGGGCTGTTGGCAGTCGGCTCAACCCGACCAGAATCACCGCCCCCACCAACAACACCCCAATCCCGAAAAACGCCCCAAACCCCACCACCGTCAAGCTGGAATACAGCATGTACAGGCACAACCCGAAAAACAGCAGCGGCAACAGCGGATACAACGGCACCGTCACCGGCCGCGGCACCTCGGGAAAACGCCGCCGCAGAATGATCAGCGCCACGCTGCTCAAACTCAGAAACAGCCAATAAACCGGAGTCAGGTACTCAACCATGGTGTTGAAACCGCTCTGAGTGAAACTGCCGAACAGCACCAGCAGCAACGCCACCGCACCTTCCGCCAGTAACGCGTTGCGCGGTACACCATCGCGGTCGTCCCAGTCGCCGAAACTGCGCAGTTGCGGCACATCGCGCGCGGCAGCGTAGGTGGTGCGGGCGCCGACCAGCAGGGTCGAGTTGATGGTCGCGATCGCGGCGATACCGACCATCAGCAAAATCAGCAGAACACCCGGTGCGCCGAATGCGCGGTTCAGTAACTCCACGGCCGGGGCCTTGCTTACGGCCAGTCCCGTGAATCCCAGGCCCACAACGAACGCCCAGTTCAGCGCCAGATAGATCGCCATCAACACGCTCAGCGCACCGAGCATGGCAATGAAAATCCCCCGCCGGCCATCACGCACTTCTGCCGATAATGTCGCCGCGTCGCTCCAGCCACCGAACGCCAGAAAGACAAAAATCATCGCCGTCGAGAAGCCGGCCATGCCAGTGTTTTGCGCAACAGGCGGGACACTCGGCGCAGGTGGTTCGATGCCTTGCCACGCCAAAAAAACGCCCGCGCTGGCTATGCTCAAAAAACCCAACGTCAACAAACCTACCAGCAAGGTCTGGGTGATAAAGCCGATGTGCTTGCCGGTGAGATTGAGCAGCACCAACGCTGCAATGATCGCCCCGGCAAACAGCCCCGAGCCGTACTGCCCCAACGGCACTACCGCGTTGACGTAGTCGGCAAACATGAATGCCGACAAGGCAATCCACCCGGTGTGCATCACCGAAAACCGCGACCAGGCGAACAAGAATCCCATGCGCTCGCCGTACGCGGTGCGCAAAAAATGATAGTCGCCGCCCGGATGCGGAAACGCCGTGGCCATCTCGGCAAAACACAGCGCACCGATCATTGACGCGACACCGCCCAGCACCCACACCAGGTAGAAATGCTCTGGCCCGACGTTGAGGGCCACGGTCGGCGCAGTTTTCAGAATATCGGTGGTGATCACCATGCCCAGCGTGATCAGCAACGCTTGAAACACCGGCAGGTGACGCCCCGGCCCCGCGTCAGAAACCATAGGTGGCGCGGGCGTAGTAATAGGCGCCGTTGGTGCCGATGGGCGACAGCACGTCGTACGGCAGGTTGCCGCCGTAGTTGATCGCCGAGCCGGAACGTTCCGGGTAGTTGTCGGTGAGGTTGTTACCGCCCACCGCGATGTTGAATTTCGGCGTGAATTTGTAGGCCACCTCGGCGTCCAGTTGCCACACGGCACCGTAGGTTTGCTCCGGCTGCGAGTCACCGAAATCGAATACGCGAGTGGTCTCGCCCTGGCGCGTCAAGCGTCCGAGCAGGCCCCAGTGTTCGCTGGCCCAGTTGGCGGAAAAGATGAAGCGATCCTTCGGCGCTGCATCGGTCAGGGTGTTGGTTTCTTCGACGCCAACGAGGGCGTCATTGCCAATGCCCAGCGCCGTCAGTTGCGACGGCGTGCCTTTGGTGCTGGTGACTTTGGTGTGGTTGTAGGTGTACGCGGTGGTCAGGCCCAATTGCCCTTCGTAGAACGGTTGGTGGTAGTTGAGCACCAGTTCGGCACCGTCGGTGCTGGTGTCGGCGGCGTTGGTGAAGAAGTTGACGTCGTGTACACCGGCGACGCCGAAGTTGTCGTTGATGTAGTTTTCCAGGGCATCGCTGCCAATGCGTTGCGACAGGGTGATGCGGTCTTTGACGTCGATGCGGAATACATCCAGCGACGCGTCGAAGCGTTCGTTCAACTGAAAGGTCAGGCCGAGGCTGAAGTTTTTCGAAGTTTCCGGATCAAGCTTTTCCGCACCCAGCGCACGGGCGATCGGGTCGTTGACCGAGAGCACACGAATATCGGTCAGCGTGCCGCCATCGCCGAAGTTACTGGTGGTGTTCTGGAAGCCACTCTGGGCCAGTGACGGTGCACGGAAGTTGTTCGACACCGCACCGCGCAAGGCCCATTGCTCGGTGAGTTTGTAGCGACCGCTGAGTTTGCCGGTGAGTTTGCTGCCGGCGTCATCGTAATGCTCCCAGCGCGTGGCGGCGTCGACGAACAAGCGATCAGTGAGATCGCCGGACAACTCGGCATAGGTGCCGAACACGTTGCGATCCAGATCCGACTCCTCGCTCGGGCGCAGGCCATTGGCGCCGTCCGCCCCTGAGCCGATATACGAGGCCTCGTCACCGGCATAGGTCAGGTAGTTTTCGTAGCGGTATTCGCCGCCCACCGCCAGTACGAACGAGCGCTCGCCGAGACGCAGTTCACGGCTGAAATCGAGGTTGGTGGTGGTCTGGCGCAGTTCGTAATCGCCGGTGTCAAACTTCGTCGGCGAGTCTTCGCCGAGGCTGACGTTAAGCGTGCGCCGGGTCGAGCCCTCGAAGCGATTGCGACCGTGGGTGACGCTGCTGTCGAAGTCCCACTCGTCACCGAGCAGGCCTTTGAAACCGGCGGTGGCGGAGACGTCTTTGTTGTCACCGAGCGATTGCGGCAAGTAGCCATTGGGGTAGAACTGCGGCTGTTCATACGGGTAGCGATAGAACTCGGCGCCGGTGGTGTGACGCTGGTTATAAGTGCCGAAGCTGTAGGCCTTGCCGCCGGCCAGCGGCAATTCGCTGTTGAACCAGAGGTTGACGTCCCGGGCGACGCCATCGCCCATCACATAGTTGCGCTGGCCGGGGGTATCGGCAAAACCATCGAAACCGGCGCGGTTGGTCGGGTTGCGATCCTTGTATTCGGTACCGCCACGAATAAACCCGCCCTCCTCGCCCAGGCGCGTACCGATCTTCGCGGTGGTGACGCTGTTCTGGCCGTCGGTGGTGGTCTTGTCGATGGCGTCTTGACGGGTGTGATAGGCGCCATAACTGGTCGACACCTCACCGCCCTCGGGCGCGTCGTCGAGGATGATGTTGATCACCCCGGCAATCGCATCGGAGCCGTACTGCGCGCCGGCGCCGTCACGCAGCACTTCGATGCGTTTGATCGCACTCAGCGGGATCGAGTTGAAGTCGACCGGTGCGGTACCGCGACCAATCTTCGAGGAGTCATTGACCACCGCTGACGTGTGGCGGCGCTTGCCGTTGACCAGCACCAGCACCTGATCCGGACTCATGCCGCGCAGTTGCGCCGCGCGTACATGATCGGCGCCGCCGGAGTTGGATTGGCGCGGCAGACTGAAGGATGGCAATAACGTCTGCAGCGCCGCGCCCAATTCACCGTCAGCGGCACCGGCGGATTTGAGGTCTTCGGCGGTGAGTACATCGACCGGTACCGGAGAGTCCAGCACCGTGCGCGAAGTGCCTCGGGTGCCGGTGACCAGCACGGTGCCAAGTCGGGATTCGCTGTCGGCACTTGCCGAAGTTTCTTCGGCGTTGACCGGAAGTTGCCAGATAGCGGACACGACAGCAGCCGCCAGTAATGAACGGGAACGGTAATGCATATAACAGCTCCTTGAATCGCAGTTAATACCCGGCCGTTGCCGACAATAAAGTTCGGCAAGCAATGCGCGGCAATGTCTGCTGTAGTTTTGGATTTCTGGAAGGCAGTGAAGCTTTTTTACGGTGAGTTGCAGTTTCCCCAGCGTGAGACGTTTCCCCTTGAAATCCGATGCTAGACGAGCGGCTGCGGGCCGTAAAAGAACCAATAACGCTTAGGTTAGATCGCTCTAAAAAGTTGTTCTTAGTTCAACAGAAGTGTTGCTGAGCCAACACATGAACCAACTAATCAACAACTAAATAGCTATGCAAACACATCCCCCTGTGGGAGCGAGCTTGCTCGCGAATGCGGTAGATCAGTCAACGAATAGGTCACTGAAAAGGCCCCTTCGCGAGCAAGCTCGCTCCCACAGGTTGATCGTATTTCAATGTTTGAACAGGTTGCGTTCAGAAAACTTAGTCGAAGTCTTTCTCCAGCCAGGCATTCTCGGCAATATCCAGTTCATCGCCACTGAATCGCTGCTCGGCAAACGGATCGGCGTGCAGATGAAAGCCATTGCGCTCCCAGAAACCCGGCTGTTCCTGCTCGACAAATTCAAGCCCGCGCAGCCACTTGGCGCTCTTCCAGAAATACCGCCCCGCCACCACCAGCCGTAACGGCCAGCCATGTTGTGCGGTCAGCGGTTGGCCGGCGTAATGGGTGGCCAGCAGAGTGTCGGGGTGCAACAGATCCTCAAGTCGCAAGTTGGTCTGGTAATCGTGATCGGCGTGGGCCATGACGAATGCCGAAGTCGGCTGGAGATCGAACGCCTGCAACAGATCCTGCAGATGCACCCCGCTCCACTCGGTGTCGAATTTCGACCAGCGTGTCACGCAATGGATGTCACAGCGCAGTTGCCGCTGTGGCAGTGCGAGCAGATCGGCGTAACGTAATTCGATCGGCTGGGCGAGCGTGCCGGACAGGCGCAGCGACCAGTTGGCGAGGTTATATTCCGGTACTTCGCCTTCGTGGAGAATTGGAAAGCGTTCCGTCAGTACCTGCCCCGGGGGCAGTCGTTTACCGAATGCTGGATCGGCTTTCGGCGAGCGGCTTTTGCGTAATCGCAAGGCTTTGTTGTGCATGTAAACTCCAGAACTCCCTCAGTTTGCGCAACTACGCATTCCCCCTGTGGGAGCGAGCCTGCTCGCGAAAGCGGTGGGTCAGTCAACAGAGATATCAACTGATCGGACCTCTTCGCGAGCAGGCTCGCTCCCACATGGGCGATGTCGTGGCAAGTGTTCTAGTTGGCCACCGGAATCCACGGCGCCCGCGCGACATTGGCGGTATCACCGAAGCTCGGGAGCTTCTGCGCCAGATCTCGAACATTCTTCACATCCAGATCCAGCAACTGCTGACGGGTAATCAGCGTCGGCGGCACCAGCACCTGATGCCCCGGACTCTCCCCGGCAATCAACATCGCCAGACTGCGCACGCTGATCGCCCCCGCCACTTGCGGATTGACCGCCGCCGTCGCCGCCCAGGCGCTGTCCGGTTCTTTCATGATCTGAATATCGGCGGTGGAAATATCGGCGCTGTAGATCTTCACCTTGCTCGTCAGCCCTGCCTCATCGACGGCAATTTTCGCGCCTTTGGCAAACTCATCGAACGGTGCGAAGATCACGCTGATACCCGGGTTGGCGCGAAGTACGGCACTGGCCTGATCCGCCACCGAGTTGGCGATCGGCGGATTCAAAGTGCCGAACCGCGCCTTCTCGACGATCCCCGGATTGGCCTTCTTCACCTGACTCCAGATTTCGTCGCGGCGCTCCATCGGCGTAAAGCCGCTGATGTACACGTAGCCGGCATCAAACTTTGTGCCGTTGTCCTTGACCGCTTGATCCAGCGCCAGACGCGCCAGCGCATGGTGATCCTGCTCGACCTGGGTCACTTGCGGCGTGTTCAGGTCGACATCGAAAGCGACGACTTTGATGCCTTTGGCAATCGCCCGGTCAATTGGCGCTTTCAGGGTTTCGGCCAGGCCGAGCTGGACGATGATGCCGTCGACGCCCAGATCTATCGCCTGATCGATCATCTCGCCCTGACTCGCCGCTTGCTGCCGGGCATCGAATACCCGCAGGTTGGCACCCAGTGCTTCGGTCTGTTTTTCGACGCCGCGCAAATACGCCTCGGGGAAGTCCCCGGAGAACAAATAACCGACCAATGCAATCTGCACCTGACCTTTGTCGAACGGCGCCGGCGCACCGGGCAAAGCTTTGGCGTTGGCACTCAGCGCCACGGCCGAGAGCAACGCACCGGCGAGGCAATGACGGGCAAATTGTTTGATTGAACCGTGCATACAACTTCCTTGAATGAAGCGGCTTAACGCGCCCGATGCGCGAGGCCGAACGTGAACATCAGGGCCAGAACCAGCACCAGTCCCTTGACGAAATCCTGCGCGTAATACGGCGCGTTGAGCATGGTCAGGCCGTTGAGCAGCGCCGCCACCAGCAGCGCACCGACCAGCGTGCCAAAGGCGTTGGGCTTCTTCGCGCCGAGTACGGCAAAACCGATCAGCGCTGCGCCGAGAGCATCCAGCACCAGGCCGTTGCCCGAACTGACGTCGCCGCGGCCCAAACGCGCCGCGAGCAACAAGCCGCCGAGCGATGCGAGCGATGCCGATAGCACGTAAGCCAACAACTTGAAGCGCTGCACCGGCGCACCAGCCAGTCGCGCCGCTTGCTCGTTGCCGCCGATGGCATAGAACAAACGGCCAATGCGCGTACGTTCAAGAAACAGCCACACGGCTAAAGCGACCACCGCGGTAATCAGCACCGGAATCGGTACCACCTCCCACAACCGCCCGCGCCCCAGCGCAAGGAACGCGGCACTGAACGTACCTTCGGTTTCCTCGCCACTGGGCAAGGTCATGCCTACCGCAATCGAGCGTCCGCCGGTAGGAATCAGCTGCACGCCGATCACCAGAAACATGCTGCCCAGCGTCGCGAGAATGTCCGGCACCCGCAGCTTGACGATCAGCCAGCCGTTGAGCAGACCGACCAGCGCCCCGCCTGCCAGACTGATCAACACCGCCGGCACCGCACCCCAGCCGAGCACGACCATCACGTAACTGGCGATCATCAGGCTCATCGCCGCCACCGCGCCAATCGACAGATCGAGGCCGCCGACAGCCATGGTCAGCGTCACGCCCAGCGCCAGCAGCGCAACAATCGACACCGATTGCAGGATGCTGAACAGGTTGCCGACGCGCAGGAATGCCGGTTCCGCAACGCTGAAAAACACCACGATCAGCGCCAGCAGCCATAACAGGCCATAGCGGATCAGCACATGCAGCAGACGTTCGGCGCGTGCCGGCTCGGTCGATAACAGTGAACTTGAATCAGGCACTCGCTCTGCTCCTTGGCGTGGCTTGAGGGGAATGGTCGGTGACGTCGCTGCCGGCAAGTGCAGCGACCAGATCAGCACGATCGAGGCCGGCGCGCGGGTACTCGGCGACCACAGAGTGATCGCGCACCAGCAGGATGCGATCGGCAATTTCCAGGGCTTCATCGACGTCGGCGCAAATCACCAGCGTCGCTCGGCCCTTGGCGCTGTCACGCAACAGTTGGCCGATGTCGCGGCGGGCGCGCACGTCGACGCCTTGAAAGGGTTCATCGAGGATCAATACCCGCCCTTCGCCGAGCAGCCAGCGACCGAGCACGACTTTCTGTTGATTGCCGCCCGACAGAGCGGTCATCGGCACATCGATGCCGGCAGTCTTGATCCCCAGCGCCGCCACTTGCGCCTCGACCGCCGTGGCCTCGGCGCGGTTGCGGATAAAACCGCCACGGGTGAAACGCTCGAGAAATGGCAAGGTCAGGGTTCGACGAAGAGAGAAGTCCGCCACCAGCGATTGACTGGCGCGATCTTCGGCCGCGAAGAAAACCCCGCTTTGAATAGCCTGGCGCGGTGAGTCTGCGTGCCAGTCGACCCCATCCAGTTGCACCCTGCCCGAGGCCGCTTTACGCAGGCCGAACAGCACCTCGGCGATTTCACTTTTACCGGCGCCCAACAGGCCGGTGAGCACCACCACTTCGTTCTCGTGCAGGGTCAGATCGAACGCAGTTGAACGCGGCGTGACTTTCATGGCGCTGAGTTTCAACACCTCGCGCCCGGCCACGCGCGGCTGGTAGACATGCTCGGCCAGCGCCTGCCCGAGCATGGCGCTCACCGCTTCGGATAATTGCCGCGCCGTAAACTCGCCCGCGAGTCGCCCGTCACGCAGAACGATCGCGCGATCCGCCACGCGTTGCAGGTCGGAGAGCCGATGGGAGATGTACAGAATCGCCACTCCACGACTGCGCAAGGTGTCGATCAAACCAAACAAGCGCTGTGCCTCGGCATCGGAGAGCGCCGCCGTCGGCTCATCCAGAATCAGCAGACGCGGCTGCAAGGCCAACGCGCGAGCGAGCACCACCAATTGCCGTTCGGCCTGACCGAGATGCTCGATCGGCTGCTCCAGCGGCAAGGTCAAGCCCAGTCCGGCGGCGATGCTCGCGGCGCGCTCCAGCAGGCGTTGGCGATTGAGCCAGAAGTCCGCGTCCGGCTTGCACAGTTCATCGAGCAGGAGGTTTTCCGCGACGCTCAAACCCGGTGCGATGCCCTCGTTGATCTGCTGGTGCACCGCGACAATGCCGAAGCGCCGCGCCGACAGCGGCGAACTGAAATGCCGTGGCGCGCCCTCCAGCCAGATCTCGCCAGCGTCGGCAGTCTGGCTGCCCGCGAGGATCTTCACCAGGGTCGACTTGCCCGCGCCATTGGCACCGAGCAACGCCACCACTTCGGCGGGGTAGATATCGAGGCTGACCGCATCCAGCGCCCGGCTCGCGCCAAACAATTTGCTCACTTCTCGTACACGAATCAGCGGTTCGCGGACGACGGCGACCGGCACACTCATACAATTCCTTAGCGGCGATGCGCCAGCGAACGAACCAATCGATCGCCCAGGCTTTGTACGCCCTGAACGAGGATCACCAACACCACCACCGTGGCAACCATCACTTCATTGTTGAAACGCTGATAGCCGTAACGTATGGCCAGATCTCCGAGCCCGCCACCGCCGATCACTCCAGCCATCGAGGAAAAACCGATCAACATCACCAGCGTCAAGGTGATCCCGGCCAGCAACGCCGGCAGCGCTTCGGGCAACAGCACTTTGAAGATCACATGGCCGATGTCGCCGCCCATGGCGAGGATCGCTTCGATGCGGCCCTTGTCGACTTCGTCCAGAGCGTTCTCGACGATGCGCGCGAAGAACGGAAACGCGCCGATGGTGATCGGCACCACGGCGGCGGTGCTGCCCAGCGTCGTGCCGACCACCAGCCGCGTCAGTGGGATCAAGGCAATCAGCATCACCACGAAGGGCAGTGAGCGACCAAGGTTGACCACACTACCCAGAGCAGCATTGAAGCGCGGCATCGGCAGCAGTCCGTCGCGGCGACTGATAAACAGCAACACGCCCAGCGGCAAACCGATCAGCAGCGTGAACAGCCCTGCGAGCAGAACCATGTACAGGGTTTCACCGGTAGCGTTGAACACCAGTTGCAGAATTTCATCCCAGTTGACCGTGCGATTCATGAGTGCGCCGCCCGTACGCCGTATTGCTTGAGAAAACTCAGGCCCGGTGAATCGTGGCCCAACGGCAAACCGCAAGTCGGCCGCAGCGAAGCGCCGAGTTGCGATTGCGCATCGGCCAGCAGACGTGGCACCGGCCCGGCTTCGACCAGACGTCCGTTGGCCATGAACGCGGCGTGATCGCAGATCGACTTGACCACCTCCAGTTCATGGGTGATCAGCACGATGGTCACGCCCAGTTGCCGATTGATATCGCGCAGCAGTTCAAGGATCGACGCGGTGGTTTCCGGGTCGAGCGCACTCGTGGCCTCGTCCGATAACAGATAGGCCGGCTCAGCAGCGAGAGCGCGGGCAATGCCGACGCGCTGCTTCTGGCCGCCGGACAACTGCGAGGGAAAGGCTTGCGCCTTGTCGCTCAAACCGACCAGTTCCAGCAATTCGCGCACCCGCACATGGCGCCACGGCTTGCCCACCTTGGCGATCTCCAGCGGTACCGCGATGTTGTCGAACACCGTGCGCGAATGCAGCAGGTTGAAGCCCTGGAAAATCATGCCGATGCGCTGGCGCTGCTGGCGCAGTTCGCTGACCGGCAGCGTCGTCAGGTCGACGCCATCCAGCACAATGCGTCCGCTGTCCGGTCGTTCGAGCAGATTGAGACAGCGCAGCAGCGTCGACTTACCCGCGCCGCTGCGCCCGAGAATCCCGTAGACCGCGCCATCGGGAATGCTCAGCGAGACCTGATCGATTGCCGGTTGCGCGGCCGAAGGATAAGTCTTGCTCAACTGCTCGACGACGATCATGGCTTGGCGCCCGCCACCGGAATTACCGAGCCGGCGAAGTTTTCGGTGATGTACCTGGCGACCTCTGGCGACGTCAGGTCCTTGGCCAGTTGCGCGATACGCGGGTCGTGTTCGAGCTTCGGCGTGGTCACCAGAATATTGGCGTAAGGATTGTGCTCGGCTTTCTCCAGGCCCAAGGCATCCTTGGCCGGCACCAGGCCTGCGTCGAGCGCGTAGTTGCCGTTGATCACGGCCAGGTCGACGTCGTCCAGCGAGCGCGGAATCTGCGGCGATTCGATCTCGAGAATTTTCAGCTGTTTCGGGTTCTCGGCGATGTCCTTGGGTGTTGCCTGATCGGCCGCCGGGTCGTTGAAGCCAGGTTTGAGTTTGATCAGACCGTTGTCCTGCAACAGGTACAGCGCGCGGCTCAGGTTGGTGACGTTGTTGGGCACGGCGATGGTGCCTTTTACCGGCACGTCGGCGAAGCTTTTGTGCCGGTGCGAGTAAATGCCCAAGGGTTCGATATGCACCGTAGCCGCCACCGCGAGCTTCTCGCCGAGGGCCTTTTCCTGGGATTTCAGATACGGCAAGTGCTGGAAGTAATTGGCGTCGACGTCACCGTGCACCAACAGTTCGTTGGAGTTCACGCCGTTGGGGATCTCGATGACTTTGAGATTGAGTTGCGGATCGATTTTCTGGATGTACGCCAGAATCTGCGCGTGGGGCACCGGGTCGGCAGCCACACGCAGCGGCTCCAGCGCCTGCGCACCGAACGACGTCACCAGCGCGCCGAGCACGGCCAGGGTCAAACCTGCTTTCTTGATCATGTGCGGAGTCCTTGAGCGAGTGATGAGTCAGGCGGATTGACGAACCGGCGGTGGCGGCAGCAGCGCATCGGCGTAGAAGCGCTGCGCGACATCCGGATGCGAGCGCAGACGACCCTTGAGGTAGTTCCAGCCGACATCGCGAAACAGCGGGTTGAGCGGATCACTGGCCGGCCCGCGCGCCTCGCGCAATAGCGCAGTGGGCAGCGGATACAGCGGCACCACAGCGTCGAGTTGCGCGCCAAGGAAGAACGCGACAGACAGGCGTTCGCTACCCGCCGGAGGTGAAACCACGCGATGCACCGTGGCCCGCAGATAACCGTTGCTGGCCAGTTCGAGCAGTTCGCCGATGTTCACCACCAGGGTGTTTTCACGCGGCAACGCGTCGATCCAGCGGCCCTCTTCGATTTCGACTTGCAAACCGGCCTGTTGGTCTTGCAGCAGGAAGCTGAGGAACCCGGAATCCTTGTGTGCGCCGACGCCTTGATGGCTCGACTCGCTGGATTGACCGGGATAGCGCATCAGTTTGACGTGTTCGTTGGGTTTGTCGCCGTAGAGTTGATCAAACGCGTCGGCGCGCAGCGAGAGTGCCTGAGCGAACGCGCGCAGCAGACGTAACGACATCCTCGTCATCGCGTCCTGCCATTTCAGCAGCAAAGGTTTCAGTTCAGGCAACGCCGCCGGCCATTGGTTGGGGCCTTGCAGCCTCGCCCAGAACGGGCTGTCCGCGTCTAATGGCAACGCCTCACGCTCGGCGCCCAGATCGAACTGTTCACGCAGATCGGGCTGGCCACGGGTGATTTCCGAGGCGGCCCGGTTGTAACCGCGAAAGTGCGGTGAGTTGATCATGCCGACGGCGGATTTCTCGTTGTCGGGCAAGGCGAAGAATTGGCGAGCGTGTTCCTGTACCTGCTTGAGCAAAGCGCTGTCGATGCCGTGACCGGTCAGGTAGAAGAAGCCGACGTCGCGGGCGGCGTGGCGCAGGTTTTCAAGAAATTCGTAACGCTGCTGCGCCGTGCCTTCGAACTGGGACAGGTCCAGCGTCGGTAATGCGGTGATATCGAGGGTATGCGGCATGATTCACTCCCGTGTGAATCAAACCTGAAAAACCTGTGATCGATTCAGCGTGTGCCGTCATGGCAATCGGGGTCTATCGGTTTGATGCGTTTTGATTCGTCGTTGTGACAAAACTAAACGATCTTAAAAATACGTATCCAATATCTTTTTCGCATTACCTTAGGCCCGATTTCCCCTCACCCCAGCCCTCTCCCGAGGGAGAGGGAGCCGACCGCGTTGTCTTGCGTTATACGTCGACCTGAAAAACCGGGTTGGATTCGGCAGATATCGTTCAGGTCGGCGTAGAACTAAAAACCACCTCGGTCAGTCCCCTCACCCCAGCCCTCTCCCAGAGGGAGAGGGAGCCGACCGCGTTTTCTTGCGTTATACGTCGACCTGAAAAACCGGGTTGGATTCGGTACAAAACGTTCAGGTCGACGTAGCGCTCAAGATCACCTCGGTCAGCCCCCTCATCCCAGCCCTCTCCCGAGGGAGAGGGAGCCGACCGCGTTGTCTTGCGTTATACGTCGACCTGAAAAACCGGGTTGGATTCGGTACAAAACGTTCAGGTCGGCGTAGCGCTCAAGTCCACCTCGGTCAGTCCCCTCTCCCTCTGGGAGAGGGCTAGGGTGAGGGAACCAGTCGACGCGGTATCAAGCGTCTTGCAACGCACGCGGCCGTTGGCTGCGTTGTTCAGCACTGGTATCCGGCGCCGGTTGCAACTGAAAGTCGAACTTCAGCTCGGCATAGCGCCTTGACACCGCATCTTCACGGAACACCACCTCCCCGACCAACCCTTCACGGGTCGCATAAGCGAAGTCATCCCACAAATATTGATCATCCGACAGATTGATCTGCGTCGTCAGGTGCCGATGCCCCGCTGCGCTGATGAAGAAGTGCACATGGGCCGGACGCTGGCCATGACGGCCGAGCTGGTTCAGGCATTCCTGGGTCGGCCCTTGCGGGTCGCAGCCATAACCGGAGGGCACGATACTGCGAGCGCGGTAGCGGCCTTCGGCGTCGGTGATGATGCGTCGACGCAGGTTGTATTCGGACTGGCTCGAGTCGAAAAACGAGTAGGTGCCCTTGGTGTTGGCATGCCACAGATCAACCGTGGCACCGGCCAAGGGCTGGCCATGCAGATCGAACACCTGACCTTCAAGAAGCATAACCGTGGCGACACCCTCCTCGCTGCCGTCATCCATACGGCACTCGCCTTCACACAGGGGCGCGCCGGCCACGTACAGCGGGCCTTCGATGGTGCGCGGCGTGCCGCCGGTCAAGCCGATCTGTGCGTCCTTTGCGTCCTGAAGCAGATCGAGGAAATGTTCGAGACCGAGACCCGCAACCAATAAACCTGCTTCTGAGCGAGCGCCCAATCGGTTGAGATAGTCGACCGCTTTCCAGAACTCGTCATCGCTGATTTCGAGGTCTTCGATGATCTTGGCGCTGTCCTGCAAGATGCGCAGGACGATGGTTTTCAGCCGGGAGTTACCGTCGTCGTTGGCAAAACCGGCGGCTTCTCTGAAGAAGGTTTGCAGCTCGGCGGTGTGGGCAATTTTCACGGTCATGGTGGTTACCTCATCTTGTTGTTGTTGTGTCGACGCAGTTCTCTTACTCAGCGCACTTCCCCTGTGGGAGCGAGCTTGCTCGCGAATGCGTTGTGTCATTCAGCATTTATGGTGACTGGCTCACCGCTTTCGCGAGCAAGCTCGCTCCCACAAGGGAAATGCGGCGAGCTCAGAATTAGCGATCGTCGGAATGGATTGACGACGGATGCCGGCACAGGCCGTCAACCTCGATGTCCATGTAGGGGAACAGCGGCAAGCGCATCAACGTGTCGTGCAGCGCCTCAACGCTCGGGACATCGAACACGCTGTAATTGGCGTAATGCCCGGCGATGCGCCACAGGTGTCGCCAGACGCCTTCGCGTTGCAGGCGTTGCGCCAGTTCCTTCTCGTCAGCCTTGAGCCGGGTGGCCAGCGACGGGTCCATATCGACGGGCAATTTCACAGTCATTTTTACGTGGAACAACATGGTGACTCTCCTGATTCAGTGGCGGCGAAAACGCGCCAAACGCTCTTCATCCAGAACCAGGCCAAGGCCTGGAGATCGCGGGATGTGCAGGTGGAAATCGCGGTACTGCGGCGTTTCGCTGACGATGTCTTCGGTCAGCAGCAGCGGGCCGAACAATTCGGTGTCCCAGGTCAGCTGCTTGAGCGTGAGGAAGGCGTGCGCCGAGGCCAGCGTGCCGATGGAGCCTTCAAGCATGGTGCCGCCGTACAGCGCGACGCCGGCGGCCTCGGCGATTTGTGCGGTGCGCAATACGGCGCGCGGGCCGCCGTTCTTGGCGATTTTCAGGGCGAATACACTGGCGGCGCCGTCAGCAGCAAGACTGAAAGCATCCTCGACACTTTCGATCGATTCATCGGCCATGATCGGCGCCGGGCTGCGCTGGTTCAGGCGAATCTGCCCGGAGCGGTTGATCCGCGAAATCGGCTGTTCAATCAGGTCGATACCGTTGTCACCGAGCACCTGACAGCCACGAATCGCCTGGGATTCGTCCCAATACTGGTTGACGTCGACCCGCACACTGGCGCGCTCACCCAGGGCTTTTTTGATCGCCACCACGTGCTTGAGATCCTGCTCCAGCGGGTTGGCACCGATCTTCAATTTGAAGATGCGATGGCGGCGCACTTCGAGCATCTGCTCGGCTTCGGCGATGTCGCGGGCGGTGTCGCCGCTCGCCAAGGTCCAGGCCACTTCGAGGCTGTCGCGCACACGGCCGCCGAGCAGCTCGCTGACTGGCAGACCGAGGCGCTTGCCTTGAGCGTCAAGCAATGCGCTTTCGATGCCGGACTTGGCGAAGGTATTGCCCTTGGCGATCTTGTCGAGACGCTGCATCGCCGCGTTGATGTTGCTGGCGTCCATGCCCACCAACGCCGGGGCCAGATGCGCGTCGATATTGGCTTTGATGCTTTCCGGGCTTTCGTAGCCGTAGGCGAGGCCGCCGATGGTGGTGGCTTCACCGATGCCTTCGATGCCGTCGCTGCAACGCAGACGCAAAATCACCAGGGTCTGTTTTTGCATCGTGTGCATCGCCAGTTTGTGCGGGCGAATGGTCGGCAGATCAACGATGATCGTCGTCAGGTTTTCAATCAGAATTCGCTGCATGTCTGTGTCCCTTGAAAAGTGCTCAACCGAGGTCGCCGCCACCAACCGGCAAGGTCACGCCGGTGATGTACGAGGCGTCGTCGGAGGCGAGAAAAAGGATCGCGCCGACCTGTTCGTCGAGGCTGCCGTAGCGCTTCATCAGGCTGCTGTCGAGGGTTTGCGCGACGATTTCCTGATACCAGGCCTGCTCCTGCGCCGACGGTTCGGTGGCATTGCGCGGGATGCGCCGGGGCGGTGCTTCAGTGCCACCCGGCGCAGTGGCATTGACGCGAATACCGCGCTCGGCGTTCTCGAACGCCAGGCACGCAGTCAGGGCATTGATGCCACCCTTGGCCGCGCCGTACGGCACGCGATTGACGCTGCGGGTAGCAATCGATGAAACGTTGACGATGGCGCCGCGCCCTTGCTTGAGCATGTACGGCAGCGCTGCGTGGCAGCACCACAGCGTCGGGAACAGCGAACGGCGTACTTCGGCTTCAATCTGTTCGACTTCGTAGTGCTCGAACGGCTTGGCCCAGATCGTGCCGCCGACGTTGTTGATCAAGATGTCGAGACGGCCGAAGGTGTTGATGGCTTCGGCCATGACCCGCGCGCAATCGGCGTATTGCTCAAGGTCGGCGGTGAGCGCGAGAACGCCCTCGCCTTGCAGTTCGTGAACCAGTTCAGAGCGATCCACGGCGACGACTTGCGCACCTTCGTTCAGCAGGCGTTCGCACACACGGCGGCCGATACCCTGCGCCGCGCCGGTGACCAGTGCGACCTTGTTGGAGAATCTGTTGTTCATGACAACCTCGAAAGAAGGGTTTCAGGCAGCCGCAGCGGCAAATTTTTCGTAGTAGAAATTCGCGGGGGTGATGCCCTGCTCGCGGATGTATTGGCTGACCGCTTCGACCATCGGCGGCGGGCCGCACAGGTACACGTCGACATCGCCTTCGTTGAGGTGGCGCGGCTCGATGTGCTGGGTGACGTAGCCCTTGAGTGGATGCGCACTCAGCGGGTTGGCCACGCAGGCGCCGAAACTGAAATTGGGAATGCGGGCGGCGAAGGCTTCGAGACGATCGAGTTCGACCAGATCGAAATCGTTGGTCACGCCGTAGATCAAATGCACGGGATGATCGCTGCCCTGCTCGGCGATCTTTTCCAGCATCGCAGTGAACGGTGCCAGGCCGGTGCCGCCCGCCAACAACAGCAGCGGCCGCTTGATCTCGCGTAGGTAGAAGCTGCCTAAAGGCCCCGCCAGGTTCATGCTGTCGCCGGCCTTGGCCAACCCGGTGAGGAAGCTGCTCATCAAGCCGCCAGGCACGTTGCGGATCAGGAAACTGACCTCACCGTTTTTCTGCAACGAGCTGAAGGAATAGGCGCGGGTCTGCTCGCTGCCGGGCACTTGCAGATTGACGTACTGGCCCGGCAGAAACGCCAGTTTGCTCAGCGCCTCGCCCTTGATCGACAAGGCGATGGTGCTCTCGGACAACTGCCGGACAGCGCTGATCGACGCGTGGAAGTTCACCTGTTCGGTCTTGCACACCTGCGAGCCGGCCGGCACTCGCACGACGCAATCGCTTTCAGCGCGCATTTGGCAGGTCAGCACGTAACCTTGCGCGAGTTCATCGGCACTCAAGGCGTCTTCGATAAAGTTGTCGCCCATGTCGTAACGCCCGGCTTCGGCGAAACATTTGCAGGTGCCGCAGGCGCCGTCCCGGCAGTCCAGCGGGATGTTGATGCCTTGGCGATACGCCGCATCGGCGACGGTTTCATGGCCGCCAGCCACGATGAATCGGGTGACGCCGTCTTCAAAATTAAGCGCGATCTGGAAATTCATGGTGCACCTCGCCGTGTCGACTAGATGTGGTAGATGTCGATGACCTGACGGACGTAATCGTTTTTCAGCACGACTTTCTTGGCCTTGATCAGCGGCTGTTCGCCACGCAGATCGAGGGTGTAGAAACTGCTGCCGAAGTAGCTGTCGGTGACCTGGTAGCGAAAGCTCAGGGTGTGCCAGTTGAAGCGCACCTGGCACTGCCCTTCGCTCTGCTCGACGATTTCGATGTTGCTCAGGTTGTGCGAAGTGCGGGTGTCGGGAATGGTCGCGCTGGAGCGCTCGGTCTTGATCCGGAAGATGCGGTCTTCGAGGCCGCCACGGTTGCCGTACCAGATCAGCGAGATTTCGCTTTGCGGGTCTTCGGTGAGGGTGTCGTTGTCGTCCCAGGCCGGCATCCAGAAGGTCGCATCGGCGGCGTACAGTTCCAGCCATTGATCCCAGTGACCGTCATCGAGATAGCGCGCTTCGCGGAAGAGAAAATCGCGCACGCTGTCGTAGAGGTTGCTCATCACACGGCCTCCACAGGGATCAGTTGTGGTTCGCTGGCAGCGGCTTTGAGCATGGTTTCCTGCCAGTACTTGTGTTGCAGTACAAACAGGCCTTCGTCCTCAGTGCGCATGCCGGAGAGCAGTGGTTTGAGGTCGATTTCTTCGGCGGCGGCATCGGCACCTTCGACCCAGTGGGTGGCGCCACGGGACATGTCGTTCCAGCCACGACCCGCGCCATAACCGGTCTGGCACGAGCGGAACTCTTCCAGGTCATCCGGCGTGGCCATGCCGCTGACGTTGAAGAAGTCTTCGTACTGACGAATGCGCTTGGCGCGGGCTTCGGCGCTCTCGCCTTTGGGGGCGATGCAGTAAATGGTGATTTCGGTCTTGTCGACCGAGATCGGCCGGGCGATGCGGATCTGTGAACTGAACTGATCCATCAGGTACACGTTGGGGTACAGGCACAGATTGCGCGAGTTTTCGATCATCCAGTCAGCACGAGCCTGGCCGAAATCACGGGCGAGTTCGTCACGTCGCTCGTAGGCCGGACGGTCCTCAGGGTTGGCCCAACGGGTCCAGAGCAGCAGATGGCCGTGATCGAACGAGTAGAAACCGCCGCCCTTCTTCGCCCAACTGCCGGCGCTCATGGTCTTGATCGCTTCACCCGCTTCGCGCTGTTGGCGCTGGTTCTGGGTGGCGGCGTAGTTCCAGTGTACCGAGCTGACGTGGTAGCCGTCGGCACCGTTTTCGGCGGTGAGTTTCCAGTTGCCTTCGTAGATGTAGGAGCTGGAACCGCGCAGTACTTCCAGACCTTCTGGCGACTGGTCGACGATCATGTCGATGATTTTTGCCGATTCACCCAAGTGCTCAGCGAGGGATTTCACATCAGCATTGAGGCTGCCGAACAGAAAGCCGCGATAGGACTCGAAACGCGCGACTTTGGTCAGGTCATGGGAGCCTTCGCAATTGAAGCCTGCAGGATAACCGGCCTCACTCGGGTCTTTGACCTTGAGCAGTTTGCCGCTGTTGTTGAACGTCCAGCCGTGAAACGGGCAGGTGTAGCTGGAGCGATTACCGGACTTGTGCCGGCACAACATGGCGCCGCGATGGCTGCAGGCATTGAGGAACGCATTGAGCACACCGTCCTTGTTGCGCGCGATGAAGATCGGCTGGCGCCCCATGGTGGTGGTGAGAAAATCGTTGTTGTTGGGGATCTGGCTTTCATGGGCAAGGTAAATCCAGTTGCCTTCGAAGATGTGCGCCATTTCCAGTTCAAACAGCCGCGGATCAGTGAACATCTCCCGCTTGCAGCGGTAGGCGCCCTTCTCCTTGTCTTCTTCAAGCATGGCATTGAGGTAGTCGATTCCCAGGGACATGGCCGGGGCCTCCATTGTTATTGTTCAGGCCAGGCCAGATTAGGGAGGCGATGCACGGGGCAATAGCCGAATCCTGCAGATCGCTATCCGTTTTGTGCAGGATGGCGCGGCAGATTATTCGGCATGTTTCGTAGAAGGTTTAGTGCGGAGTGTCAGTGGCGGCGTTTGAAGGTCTGCGATGGCAGTTCGCCGAACTGTTGGCGATAGCTTTCGGAGAAACGGCCGAGGTGCAAAAAGCCGTAATCCAGCGCCAGTTCGGTGAGGTTGCGTACCGGGCAACTTGGGTCGCTGAGGCAGGCGTGGATGCGCGCCAGCTTGCGTTGGCGGATGTATTGCATCGGCGTGACGCCGAGCTGGCGTTCGAACAAGTTGTACAGCGAGCGCGCGCTCATGCTCGCCTGGGCGGCCAGATGTTCGGCCGGCAAGTCGAGTTTCAGATTGCGTTCAATGTAATCGAGGATGCGCTCGAAGCTGATGTTCGGTGCGCTCAGGCACTCACGGCTGACGTTGGTGTTCATCAGCGCGATCAGTTTGCTGCCGATGATCTGCGCGTAATGCTCCTGCACCCGCAGCAACGGATCACTGGCCTCGGCTTCCTGGCAGATCATCGCCAGCAGGTTGGTGAAGCCTTCCAGCTCATCCAGCCGATAATGATTGCGCAGGAAACGGATACCACTGGAGGGGTGCTGCCAACGCTGCTCGTTGCACACCGATTCGAGCACGCTGACCGGCACCTTGAGGATGAATTTCTCGCAGTCTTCCGAGTACGTCAGATCAACCGGATCATCCGGATTGATCAACAATAACTCGCCCGGCACCAGATGCTGTTCGCGCTTGTGCCCGCGCCACAGGCAATTGCCTTGCAGCAGGACTTGCAGGTGGTACACGGTCTCCAGTGCAACGGAGGTCACGCGCACGCTGCCGCCGTAACTGATGCGGGCCAGATCGAGATCGGCGAGTTTGCGGTGGTTGAGGCTGGCTTGTGGGTGGGTGGTCCTGGACAGGCCGATGAAGTGCTGGCCGACGTGCTGATTGACGTAGTCGGAGACGGCATAAGGGTCAGCGTGACGGAACACGCTGCTGCGATCGCTCAGCAGATGGCTGTCCATGGGGCGTTGCTCGTTGTTGTCGTTATTTTGGGATCACGGGGATTCAGGCATCACGACTCACAGTACGCCGGAGTGTTGGGACGGGCAATTGGACGAAGGTTTGGGCGCTCGATAATCGAACACTTTTTGCGGATTACAGAGTGTTTTGAACAACGCCTACACTTGCCGACGAAATGCCCTACAGGCCAAAAAAACCCGGTACAGAAAAATCATACTTATGACAGCCTTCAAAAACAAAAAAATCCCGCTCCAGTCGAAACTGAAACGGGCTTCTCCCACCTCAACGGCCGTTACTTCAGGTCGTCAAAGTGGTCTCGCAGGAACTCGTAAAAGCGAAACGCTTTAAACAATCTCCATACAAGGCTCAGCGTACGCAGCAAAAGCTTCATACGTTTTGGCCTCCAGGGCTGGGGGCCAAACCTCCGGCAAACTTACCGGATCATGCTTGCCTTCAGCTGGCATGTCATAGCAGCTAGTGAGGCGGCCGGTTGAAAGCCCTCCGAAGTATCATCCCGGCACGGGTGCAAAACCGTGTCAGAGGGAATGAAACCGTTGAGTTGCCAGCCAAACCTCATCGCTGCACAGACATCTGAGCGTCGGCATCATAACCTTCAATCAGCCGATACCTTACAAAGTCATTCAGCGGCTTTGTAAACCGTTATTTCTGTCAGCCTACTCTTTCAAATATCGGATATCGGAAACAGGTAACTGAAACAAAATATTAGTGTTGCGACGGTGCGTAAAAATTCATAACATGGGCGCGGTCATAGCAGCTAGTGAAGCAACAAACCTCGGTCGCAAACCAAGGTTTACAAAAGAACCGCCCCGCAAAGGCGGTTTTTTTTCGTCTGCCTTTTCACTGCACTCGACGACGAAAATCAGATCACAACGTCCGCGCCCACGTCTGACTCACCAGATCCTTGCCAAAGCTGTGAACCGCCTCCTCCTCCACCAATTCAAAACCGGCCTTCTGATAAATCTTGCGCGCAGCGGTCAGGTTACTGGTCGTCCACAAGGTCATTTTCTGGTACCCGATCTGCCGGGCAAAGCGCAGGCACTCCTCGACCAGACGGCTGCCAATGCCCAAGCCCCGCGCGCTGGCGTCGACGTAGAGCATGCGCAGTTTGGCGGTCGTTTCATCCTGGCGGACGATGAACACCGAGCCGATGACCTTGCCGTCCTTTTCCGCAATCCAGCAGCGCTCGCTCGTCGGGTCGTAATCACGCAGGTACTTGGCGACCACCTCGGCCACCAGCGCCTCGAACTCCGAATTCCAACCGTACTCACGGGAATACAGGGCCGCTTGTTGCTGCATCACCGTGCCCATGTCGCCGGGCTGCGGATCGCGTAATACGTAGGTTGAGTCTTTATTGCCTTGCAGCAGTGTCTGGATCAACGTCATGGCGCCGATCAGTTGCTTCTGCTGCGGTTCAGGCAATCGCTCGAGCATGGTGACGATCTGTTCGCGGGAGGCCTTTTCCAGCGGAATCAGGATTTCACGGCCCAAATCGGTTAAGTGCAATTGCGCAGCGCGAGCGTCCGTGGGCGACGGGACTTTCTGGATCAAGCCGCGCTTCTCGAAACCGCTGATGATGCGGCTCATGTAGCCGGCGTCCAGGCCGAGCATCTGGCGCAGGTCGGCACTGGTCAGGTCACCGCGTGAGGCCAGTTCATACAAAATGCGCAGCTCGGTCAGCGAATAATCGCTTTGCAGCAGATGCTCCTGCAGCACGCCGATCTGATGGGTGTAGAAGCGATTGAAGCCGCGCACGACGTCGGCTTGCTCGAGGAGATGGCTGCTGGACATGGCAAATGCTCAATTAATTGCTTAAGGCAACTATATATTTGCCTTAAGCAACCATGTCAACAGAAAGCTATCGGCACTTCGCCAACACCACCTGACAGGTGTCTGGCGTGCCCCCGGAGCGACCGGCATAACGAATACAGTTGTTCATCGACTTCTGCCGGGCCATGTTCAGACTGGAACCCCAGGCCAGACCGCCCTCGCCGACCGACGGCAAGGCTTTCGCGTAGCAGGCATCGCCAACACCCGACGGTGGATAGTGTTTTCGGCTGGAGCAGCCTGCCGTCAGCGCCAGGCTGAGGCCGATCAAGGTGAGCATGCCCCAGAGCGAGCATCGGTTGAGCATCGTATTTCACCTGCCGCCAAAGGGGTTGTGACCTACGGAGTCTAGCCCCCCCACCTGCACAAATCTTCTAAACGTGGATGACCATTGCGCGGTATTTTATGGGGCCGCACCTTTCAATGGCGAACTCTGGAGCCTTCGTGGACAAACGCAACTGGATCGAGCTGTCCCAGGATGTCGACACCGGGATTGAATCGATTCGCGCTCACTTTCAGGGGCATGCCTACGACCCGCACTGGCATGACAGTTTCCTCGTCGGCATCACCGAGCAAGGTGTGCAGCAGTTCAATTGCCGCCGTGTGCGCCATCGCAGTACGCCGGGCAATGTATTCCTGTTGGAGCCGGGGGAAATTCACGATGGCCTGGCGCCGACCGAGGACGGTTTCACCTATTCGATGCTCTACCTCGATCCGCATTGGCTTGAGCGTGAAGTGCATGCGCTGTTCGAAGACGCACCGTCCGACAGCCAGCCCGGTTTTGCCGACACGCTGAGTCAGGATCCGCGTTTGGCTACCGCGATCAATCAGGCCTTCCATGCGCTGCATGACGGTGATTTACGCATCGTCCGCCAGACCGCCATCGACGCTCTGCTGGGTTCGCTCACCGGCCATCTCGCCTGGCGCAAGCGGCAGGACTTCGATCCGCGCCTGCCGCTGGTGGCGCAACTGGCGCGGGATTATCTGCACGCGCACACCTACGAAGATATCGGTCTCGATGATCTCGCGCGGGTCTGCGGGGTAGACCGTTTTCGTCTGAGCCGCGCCTTCAAGACAGCATTTGGCCTGGCGCCGCACGCGTACCTGATCCAGTTACGGCTGGCCAAGGCGCGGCAGTTGCTGGCCCGGGGTGAGACGCCGGCGCAGGTCGCCAGCGTGCTCGGTTTTGCTGATCAGAGTCACCTCGGGCGCTGGTTCCGCCGCGCCTACCAACTCACCCCCGCCGACTACCGCAAGCGCTGCTCAAACCTTCCAGACTGACGCACGCCGACTGGCGATCATGGCTTCCTGTGTTTACTTTCAGGGAATCCGGATCATGGCGTCATTACTGCCCTTTCTGCTGTTTGCTTTCGTTGCGTCGATTACACCGGGGCCGACCAATATTCTGGTGTTGAGCCACAGTTCGCGCCAAGGCTTGCGCGCCACACTGCCGATCATTTTTGGCGCCTGCGCGGCGGCGGCCCTGATCGTGTTGGTGGTTGGCCTCGGTGCCGACGAAACCTTGCTGCGCTACCCGCGTGTGCAGCAAGCGATGGCCTGGGGCGGTGTGCTCTGGCTGAGCTGGCTGGCGTGGCAGATCTTTCGCAGCACACCACCATCGCTGAACCCGGCTGATACACAGGAGGAAGGTTTCAGTGTGCTGGGCGCGGCCATGTTGCAATTGGTCAATCCCAAGGTGTGGATGATGGCTGTGGCGGTGGTCAGCGTATTTGTCGGCGGTGGTGACAAGACCCTGCGATTACTGGTGTTGTCGTTGGCATTTCTGCTGGTGTCGCTGCCGTGCATGACGTTCTGGGCGTTGCTGGGTGTGGGCAGTGCGCGGCTGATGGGATCGCCAAAGGCGTTCAAGCGGATGAACGCAGCACTCGCGTTGCTGTTACTGCTCTCGGCCTGGCTGACCGTCCTGACGTAACTCCACTGTAGGAGCTGCCGAAGGCTGCGATCTGTTGATCTTGATCTTAAAAAACAGAATCAAAAGATCGCAGCCTTCGGCAGCTCCATAGCGCTTCAATAGCCATTTCATCAGGGTGACGTCGCCTGCCGGTACTCGCGTGGGGTAAACCCGGTAGACGCCTTGAACTGGCGGGTAAAAGCGCTGTGATCGGTATAGCCGCATTGCAGTGCCACATCGGTAATCGGCAGGTCGGTGTGCAGCAAGCGGTGCGCGTGTTCGAGGCGTACTTTCTGGATCATCTGCCGTGGCGTCAGGTGGAATACGCGTTTGCAGTAACGCTCCAGTTGCGCCACGGAAATGCCAGCGATACGGGTCAACTCACCCAACGTGACACGGCGATTGAAATTCGCGCGGATATACTCATCGACCGCCGCCAGCCGCTCGAATGCCGGGTGCGTTTCACTGGCCGATTGCAGATCAACCGAGATTCCCGCCAGACCAATGATCACGCCGTCACGGTTGTACAGCGGTTGCTTGTGCGTCAGGCACCAGCCCGGTTCGCGACTGCCGTACAGATGCAGCTCCAGTTGGTCCTCCAGTACAAAGCCCTCCTCCAGCACTTTGCGATCCTGCTCGGTGTAGCCCGGCCCGAGTTGCGCCGGGAACACCTGCGCGCTGGTTTTCCCAAGCAACGGGCGCAAATTCTTCAAGCCACAGCGCTGCACCAGCGTGCGGTTGGCGAGCACGTAACGGGCCTGCACATCCTTGATGAAAATCGCCGCGTTGGGGATCACATCGAGCATCGGCAACAGCAGCGCGGCGCCGGCCAAGAGTTCCTCCAGTGTCTGCGGACGATGCCCATCAACGCCTTGAGACAGGATCGAAAACGCCTGCTGCATCAAACAACCCCCTCGTAACGTGGATGGACGAAGCGCCCGCCATGCGGCCTTCGCGTGCAGATTGCAGCATCGCTCAAGACCTGTCGAGGGCCACGTTTCGCCAGCGCCATTGTGCTGATTTCGTCATCGAAGCCGCGGCAAAACATCAATCGCCACACCGTTGATGAGTTCAAAGTCTGGCCGTCCCAGTGACACAACTGCCTATCCAATAACTCACAAGAAGGCGATGCCATGTCAGGCCAAGGCAAGTTCAAAAAACAGCTTTCACTGATCGACCTCACATTTATCGGGCTGGGGGCGATCTTCGGTTCCGGCTGGTTGTTCGCGGCCAGTCATGTGTCCGCGATTGCCGGGCCGGCGGGGATTTTTTCCTGGCTGCTGGGTGGTTTTGCGGTGTTGTTGCTGGGCATTGTCTATTGCGAGCTGGGCGCTGCACTACCACGCGCGGGCGGCGTGGTGCGTTATCCGGTTTACTCCCACGGGCCGCTGCTCGGCTACTTGATGGGCTTCATCACCCTGATTGCGTTTTCCAGTCTGGTGGCGATCGAAGTGGTTGCTTCGCGCCAATATGCGGCGGCGTGGTTTCCCGGCCTGACCAAGGCCGGCACTGGCGATCCGACGATTCTGGGCTGGATGGTGCAGTTCGGTCTGCTCTGCATTTTCTTCCTGCTCAACTACCGCAGTGTGAAGACCTTCGCCAAGGCCAATAATCTGGTCAGCGTATTCAAATTCATCGTGCCGTTGCTGGTGATCGGTGTGCTGTTCACCTTCTTCAAACCGGCCAACTTCCACGTGCAGGGTTTCGCCCCGTTCGGCTTGTCCGGTATCGAAATGGCGGTGTCGGCGGGCGGCGTGATTTTCGCGTATCTGGGGCTGACGCCGATCATCTCCGTGGCCAGTGAAGTGAAGAATCCGCAGCGCACCATTCCCATCGCACTGATCCTTTCGGTGCTGCTGTCGACGCTGATTTACGTGCTGCTGCAAATGGCCTTTCTTGGCAGCATCCCGACGGAAATGCTCGCCAATGGCTGGGCCGGGATCAGCAAAGAGTTTTCCCTGCCGTACCGCGACATCGCACTGGCGCTGGGCGTGGGCTGGCTGGCGTATCTGGTCGTCGCCGACGCGGTGATCTCGCCGAGCGGCTGCGGCAACATCTACATGAACGCCACCCCGCGCGTGATTTACGGTTGGGCGCAGACCGGCACCTTCTTCAAAGTCTTCACCCATATCGACGAGAAGTCCGGCATCCCGCGTCCGGCACTGTGGCTGACCTTCGCCCTCTCGGTGTTCTGGACCCTGCCGTTCCCGTCGTGGGAAGCGCTGATCAATGTGGTTTCCGCTGCGCTGGTGCTGAGCTACGCCGTGGCACCCGTGTCGGTGGCCGCGCTGCGCCGCAATGCGCCGGACATGCCGCGCCCGTTCCGGGTCAAGTGCATGGGTCTGCTCGGGCCGGTGTCGTTCATCATCGCCGCGCTGATCGTCTACTGGTCGGGCTGGAACACCGTGTCGTGGCTGCTCGGCCTGCAAATCCTGATGTTCGTGGTGTACCTGCTCTGCGGTCGCTTTGTACCGACCGCACACCTAAGTCTGGCGCGCCAAGTGCGTTCCTCGGCGTGGCTGATCGCTTTCTACGCGGTGACCATCGTGCTGTCGAAACTCGGCACCTTTGGTGGTCTGGGCATCCTCGCTCATCCGTTCGACACGATCGTCGTCGCCGCATGCGCCACCGGCATTTATTACTGGGGTGCAGCGACCGGTGTGCCTGCGCATCTACTGCGCCTTGAAGAGGACGATGAGGAAAGCGAAGTCACCGCTCCTGCCTCGACCGTTTCTGCACGCCCCGCCGGCGCCTACTGAAATCATCCAACGGGATCTATTCATGAAAGAACTACACGTCATTGATTCCCACACCGGCGGTGAACCGACGCGCCTGGTGATGAACGGCTTCCCCGATTTGCCCGGCAACAGCATGGTGGAGAAACGCGATGCCCTGCGCACTCAGCATGATCAATGGCGCCGCGCCTGCCTGCTGGAACCGCGCGGCAACGATGTGCTGGTCGGCGCGTTGTATTGCGAGCCGGTCTCAGCGGATGCCACCTGCGGGGTGATCTTCTTCAACAACGCCGGCTATCTGGGCATGTGCGGCCACGGCACCATCGGCTTGATCAATTCATTGCAGTACCTGGGGAAAATCGAGCCGGGCGTGCACAAGATCGACACCCCCGTCGGCCCGGTCAGTGCCACCCTGCATGAGGACGGATCGGTGACTTTGGGCAACGTACCCGCCTACCGCCATCGCAAACAAGTGCCGGTGGATGTCCCGGGTTACGGCCGCGTATTCGGCGATATCGCTTACGGCGGCAACTGGTTTTTCCTCGTCTCCGAACACGACCAGACATTGACGATGGACAACGTCGAACACCTCACGGCGTACACCTGGGCGATGCTCAAAGCCCTCGAAGACCAGGGCATTTATGGCGAGGACGGCGCGGTGATCGATCACATCGAACTGTTCGCCGATGACGATCAGGCTGACAGCCGCAACTTCGTCATGTGCCCCGGCAAAGCCTACGACCGCTCCCCGTGCGGCACCGGCACCAGCGCCAAACTCGCCTGCCTCGCGGCCGACGACAAGCTGCAGCCCGGGGCCATCTGGGTGCAGGCGAGCATCACCGGCAGCCAGTTTGAAGGCCGTTTCGAATGGCATGGCGAACGCGTTCGCCCGTTCATCACTGGCCGCGCCTACATGACCGCCGACAGCACCTTGCTGATCGACGAAGCAGACCCGTTCGCGTGGGGCATCTGAGCCACCGCGCTGACTTTTCACCTCAATTTGAACGATGTGCCAAGGAGTTAAAACAATGAGCGACAACATCTTCACCGGTTGCATGCCGGCCCTGATGACCCCGTGCACCGCCCAGCGCAAACCGGACTTCGACGCGTTAGTGGCCAAGGGTCGCGAGCTGATCGATATCGGCATGAGCGCCGTGGTCTATTGCGGTTCGATGGGCGACTGGCCGTTGCTCACCGAGGCTGAGCGTCAGGAAGGTGTGGCGCGCTTGGTTGCAGCCGGGATTCCAACGATTGTCGGCACCGGCGCGGTGAATTCCCGTGAAGCGGTTTCCCATGCGGCGCACGCGGCGAAAGTCGGCGCGCAGGGTTTGATGGTGATTCCGCGTGTGCTGTCCCGTGGTGCTTCGGCGACTGCGCAAAAAGCCCACTTCGCAGCGATTCTGCAAGCCGCGCCAAACCTTCCAGCAGTGATCTACAACAGCCCCTACTACGGCTTCGCCACCCGCGCTGACCTGTTCTTCGAACTGCGTCGCGAGCACCCGAACCTGATTGGCTTCAAGGAATTCGGCGGTGGTGCTGACCTGCGTTACGCCGCCGAAAACATCACTTCCAAGGACGATGACGTGACCTTGATGGTCGGCGTCGACACGCAGGTGGTCCACGGTTTCGTCAACTGCAACGCCACCGGCGCCATCACCGGCATCGGCAACGCCCTGCCCCGCGAAGTGCTGCAACTGGTGGCGCTGAGCAAACAAGCGGCCAAGGGTGATGCCAAGGCCCGACGTCAGGCGCGGGAGCTGGAATCGGCGCTAGCGGTGTTGTCGTCGTTCGATGAAGGCTGCGATCTGGTGCTGTATTACAAGCATTTGATGGTGCTCAACGGCGACAAGGAATACACCCAGCACTTCAACGAGACCGATGCATTGAGCGACTCGCAACGGCGTTATGCCGAGAAGCAGTATTCGTTGTTCCGTCACTGGTACGAGAACTGGTCGGCGGAACAGAGCTTCGCCTGACACCTCAGCCTCACCTGCCGCGATGCGTAGTGCTACGCGGCAGGCATTTCCCTTTTCATCAGGAAGACACCATGACTCTGACGGGCCACATGCTGATCGGGCAGCAATCCATTGCGGGCAATCGCGAGGTTATTCACGGGATCAATCCGGCCACGAATGAAGCGCTGGAGCCAGCGTATGCCGGTGGGTCGGCCGAGCATGTCGAACAGGCCTGCGCGCTGGCCTGGGCCGCGTTCGATGTTTATCGTGAGACAGTGCTGAATGTCCGCGCCGAATTTCTGGAAAGCATTGCCGAAGAAATCGAAGCCCTCGGCGATGAACTGATCGACCGTGCCCACGCCGAAACCGGGTTACCGCGTGCACGTTTGCTAGGTGAACGCGGGCGTACTTGCCAACAACTGAGTATGTTCGCCCGCACCGTGCGCGTCGGTGAGTGGCTGGATGTGCGCGTCGATAGCGCGCAGCCGCAACGCCAACCGCTGCCGCGTGCGGATTTGCGTCAACGGCAGATTGCACTGGGGCCGGTCGCGGTATTCGGCGCGAGCAACTTCCCGCTGGCGTTCTCAGTGGCCGGCGGTGACACCGCATCGGCACTGGCCGCCGGTTGTCCGGTGATCGTCAAGGCGCACAGTGCGCATCCCGGCACCAGCGAACTGGTCGGCCGCGCGGTCGCTCGGGCGGTAAAAACCTGTGGTTTGCCGGAGGGCGTGTTCTCGTTGCTGTACGGTTCCGGCCGCGAAGTGGGCATTGCGCTGGTCACTGATCCACGGATCAAAGCGGTGGGTTTCACCGGTTCGCGCAGCGGTGGTCTGGCGCTGATTCAGGCGGCGCAAGCGCGGCCCGAGCCGATTCCGGTGTATGCGGAAATGAGTTCGATCAACCCGGTGCTGCTGTTTCCGGCGGCGCTGGATAATCGCACGCAGGCGCTGGCTGAAGGGTTTGTGGCGTCGCTGACACTGGGCGCAGGTCAGTTCTGCACCAATCCGGGCTTGGTGATTGCCTTGAAAGGACCGGCGCTGGACAAGTTTATCGCCGCCACCGCCGAGATCATTCAACGCAGTCCGGCGCAGACGATGCTGACACCGGGCATCTTCAGTGCTTACGAGTCTGCCGTGAATGTACTGGCCGAGAATGCCCATGCGAATATCGAGGGTGCTGGTCTGAGCGGCAGCGGCCCGAACCAATGTCAGGCCCATATATTCGTGACAGAAGCCGCCCATTTTCTCGCCGATCACCGCCTGCAAGCCGAAGCCTTCGGTGCAGCGGCGCTGATCGTGCAATGCCGCAGTGAGGCTGAAATCCACCAGGTCACCGAACATCTGGAGGGCCAGTTGACCGCGACATTGCATCTGGATGACCAAGACCTGGAACAGGCGCGTGCATTGCTGCCGACGCTGGAGCGCAAGGCCGGTCGTTTGCTGGTCAACGGCTGGCCAACCGGGGTCGAGGTGTGTGACGCGATGGTGCATGGCGGGCCGTTCCCGGCCACCTCAGATGCGCGCACGACATCCGTCGGTACAGCGGCGATCCTGCGTTTCCTGCGCCCGGTGTGCTATCAGGATTTCCCCGACAGCTTGTTGCCTTACGCATTGAAACAAGACAATCCGCTGCAATTGCGGCGTCTGCTCAATGGGCAAAGGGAAGCGCAGCAACATGACCAATAACATTTCCCACGACATCGCGGTGGTCGGCGCCGGCATCATCGGTGTCGCCTGCGCACTGCGTCTGGCGCGCCAGGGATTGCGCGTGGTGGTCATCGATCAGCAACAGCCCGGCCACGGCGCTTCGTTCGGCAACGCCGGGCATCTGGCGACCGAGCAGGTGTTTCCGATTGCCGACGCGTCCATCCTCAAGCGCCTGCCGGCGATGCTGATGGATCCGATGGGGCCGTTGCGGCTGGACTGGAAGTACCTGCCGCGCGCCTTGCCGTGGTTTACCCGGTTGTTGCTGAATCTGCGTCCGGCGCCTTTTCAGAACACCGTGGCAGGCTTGCGTGCGCTCAATGAAAGCAGTCTTGAGGCCTGGCAGCGCCTGCTCGCCGACATCCAGCGGCCCGACTTGCTGAAGATCGATGGCTCGTTGCTGGTGTTCGAACGGCCCGAGTCGCGTCAGGCGATTCAGGCATTACAGGCGCGGATGCATCAGCAGCAAGTGCCGGTCGACCTCTGGCAGGCCGGCGCCATCCACGACACCGCACCGCAACTGAGCGAACAGATTCAGGGCGGCTTGTTCTTTCCGCGCACCGGGCATTTCATCGATCCCTACCGCGTGGTCTGTGAACTGGTCGAAGCGGCCAAGGCCAGTGGCGTGAGTTTTGTCCAGCAACAGGTTCAGGGCGGCCACGTGCAGGAACACGGTGTTGCGCTGATCACCGGCAATGGCGCTCTGACTGCAAGCCGCGTGCTGATTGCCTGTGGCGCACATTCGGCAAAACTCACCGCCGCCCTCACCGGAAAAAAAGTGCCGCTGGACACTGAACGCGGTTATCACTTGATGCTGCCGCAGGAACACGATCGACTGCCCTTCCCCGTGACCTCACTGGAGCGCAAGTTCATCATGACACCGATGTCCGAAGGCTTGCGCCTGGCCGGCACCGTCGAGTTCGCCGGACTGGAAAAGCCACCGAGCATGGAACGCGCGTGGCAATTGCACCGGTTGAGTCAGGGCTTGTTTCGCAAGGATCTGAGTGCTGAAGCGGCGACGCCGTGGATGGGTTTTCGACCCTCGTTGCCGGATTCGTTGCCGGTGATTGATCAGGTTTGTGAGGGCAAGGTGTTGCTTGCGTTTGGGCATCAGCATCTGGGGCTGACGCAGGCGGCGGTGACGGCGGAGATGGTGGTGCGGATGGCGTTGCCCGGGGCGGAAAAAGAGGCCTTCAGACTGCCAGTCAGCGAGCGGTACAGGCTCGATCGTTTCTGAAAGGATGCCCATGTTCCGCAAGCCTGCTTTCCGGCGCAGGCTTGTAACCGCGCACCGGCAGATCGGCAGGGGTTACAAAGGCATCAACCAGTGTC
Source organism: Pseudomonas viridiflava (assembly GCF_900580865.1). Taxonomy (GTDB): domain Bacteria; phylum Pseudomonadota; class Gammaproteobacteria; order Pseudomonadales; family Pseudomonadaceae; genus Aquipseudomonas. The sequence goes on along the minus strand of NZ_UTBZ01000130.1, from coordinate 14,036 downwards.
GCTCAGTGGTCCACCCCAGAAAAATCCTCGCGCCCTCATCTTTCTGGCGACTCAAGGTTAGCCGATGCCCGGCAGCTGCAACGCGCAACCCAATCATGGCTGGCAGAAATCTTTCCCGGAATTCGCTCGATTGCGCTGCAAAATTCGACTCAAGACTTTCGAGCGTAGAATGCAACGACTCGCCATCCAGCATCGACAAGTAAAACACCATCTGACGCCAGGCATACGCAGTGTTCTTCAACATCACCAGACGTGCATGGTAATGCATGATGTGCATTTGTTGCCGCCTGCAAATCCATTCGAAGCACGCCAGTGCCAGCGCGCTCAAACGATGATGCAGCAGTGTTTTCAGGTTCAATTCGCCGAACAGGAGGGCGAGGTTTTGCGTCGTCAGAATCTGCTGCTGTTCGATGATCGTACCGTTAACCGCTGGCGACCATGTGCCAAAGGTGGAGTTTGCCCGCTGTGCACACAGCGTCGCCAACGCATCACGGCTGTTGCTTCTGCGCCGAGATCGGCGCTGATCGGGAAGGCCTGCCAGGCCATCCGTATCAATGTCGTAATAACGAGCGTAAAGCGTTCCGGCTAAAAATCTGGCCGATTGCCTGGCCGCTCTCGTGAACTTGTTGGAGAACGCGCCCATAAAAATGTCAGCCGCCACCTCATCGACGAAAGGAAGATCCAGCTTCGCCGTTTCAGCCAGTGAAACAAACTCCTGCAATAGCTTGTTCGGAAGAATGGCCTGCGGAAACGCCGACAAGGTCATTGCAGAGGCCTCGACCAACGCCTGCCTGGCACCCGTGGCGGAAATGGCACTCGCCTCACGCTCACCCTCTAAAGCCGCGACCCACGGCAGCTCGGCAATTTTGACCTGACTTTGCAGCTTAAGCAGCAGCAACGAGCGCCGACGACGGAAGGCGCGATACGTTGCACCCGCCAACGACTGCAGCGTCCCGTCGCGGTATACCGCGTTACAGATTTGCGCTGTCATTGCAGGCAGAACCTGCGCCACGGTATCGGCGGAGGAGATCAAGCCATGATCAATCAACTCGGCAATGGTCCCCTTGCGGCAACGCTCGAGGCGGCGGCGAACCGCAGGCGGAATCATCACACCAAGGTTCAGCCGGTGACGCTTTGCCTCCTCATCGGTGATCGGTTCAAGCAACGGCGAAAAGTCACTGACGCCGTCCGAACCCGGGTAATTTGCCAGACGTGCCGAGACAGCCCGGGCGATCAAATGATGCCCGGGGGCCGCCACATCATGGCGCTGCTCTGCTCGTTTAAGGGAGTGTGCGGCAGACTCCGGATGCCCGTGTTTGGCCACAAAGTCATCAACAATACGCCGGATGCGACCGACCTGACGGCCGGTCAATGATGCTTGATCGCGCAAACACTGCCCGAGCAACGCAAACAGTTCCGCCGCCCGGGCCTTGAAAGAACCGTTGCTGCGGTGTTCAGCGCTACAGGTCCGAGCAATCTGCGCGCCAAGTGCCGTTGCGCGTTCGAACCAGCCTTCAGGGTAGTGCCTGCAAGGCCAACCATCCTGACAGGTCAAAAGAAACAGTGAGACCGTAGCGTCGTAAAGAGGCAGACGATTTTCAACCACATGCTTTTGAACGGCCAGACGCGGCTGAGCCAATTGCCGGTTCAGCCGCTGCCTGACACTGGCGCTATCAAAAACATGCACCTCAGCCGTGGAAATCGGCGGCTCGTCAACGGCCGTCGGGAAGAAACGCAGGCGATCGAAGAAAGGTGCGATCTGCTCGATCAGCGTTCGCGCCTCGTCAGTACGCTGATGCCGCAAAAGCCATGACACTGTCAGCAGCGCGGCTTCCTCCGGAACATCAATCTGATAGGTGCCTTTCGCCAAACGCTCTTGCAGCGTTGCGACGCCCACATCGGAGAGGTGCCAGACGTTGAGATCGAACCGTTCATGCCCGGCACGAATGCCGGGGATCGACACGGCTAACTGGCGCTCATAGGCAGTCAAAGCGCCACCGGCCAGAAGTTGCCCGGTGGCAAATCCCCCCGTCGCCACGTCAAGCGTGACCCACTGCGGTAAATCGGCAAAAGGCACGCGTGAACCGTATTGTGCGCTGCCCTGCATCAGGTGTTCGACCACCCGCTGCCAACGCTCGACTCGATTGCATGCCTGCGGGTCAGCTTCGCGCTGTGCAGCGGTCAACGCTCGGGAGAGCTGAAACACCGCACAACCGGCGCTCACGCCATCGTGCTCACCGAACTCACCGTCGTCCCTGGACATACTTCCTTGTGACCCTGCAATGTAATGGGTCCGGGGGCTGGATTCGAACCAGCGCCCACCCGGTTAAGAGCCGAGTGTTCCACCGCTGAACTACCCCGGAACAGAGGGGGCATTGTCGAACAGCCACAAAGGAATGTGAAGCCCGAAGCCTGTTGCGAGACAATTCGCGCCAGCAGGCTGAAACAAGCACTCGTTACAGTTTTTGGCGACCGGCCTCGTCACTCCTGGCCTTGTACTGAGGCGCTTCCTTTGAGGCGGGCCGATGCGGTCTTTTTTCAGTAGAGTCGTGGCCGTCGTAGAAACTCCACCTGATAGGAATAGGCAATGCTGGAAGATAAACCGGTATAGGTGCCCCGTTTGTTGATCGCTACCATGGCCTCAGACCTGACCCACTGGGAGCTCGACATGACTCACACTAAAACCCTGTTCATCACCGGCGTCAGCAGCGGTTTCGGCCATGCACTGGCCAAGGAAGCCATTGCCAACGGCCACCGCGTGATCGGTACTGTGCGCAATGAATCCGACCTGAAAAACTTCCAGGCGCTGTCCCCGGACAACGCTTACGGCGTGCTGCTGGACGTCACTGATTTTGAGCGGATCGACAGCGTCGTTGCGCAAGTGGAAGCCACTCACGGTCTCGTCGATGTGCTGATCAACAACGCCGGTTACGGTCACGAAGGCATTTTTGAAGAATCGCCGCTGGAGGACATGCGCCGTCAGTTCGACGTCAATGTGTTCGGCGCGGTGGCCATGACCAAGGCCTTCCTGCCCTACTTCCGCCAGCGTCGCGCCGGCCACATCCTCAACATCACCTCCATGGGCGGCACCATCACGATGCCCGGCATCGCCTATTACTGCGGCAGCAAGTTTGCGCTTGAAGGGATCTCCGATACCCTGAGCAAAGAGCTGCGCCCCTTCAATGTCTTCGTCACGGCGGTGGCGCCTGGCTCGTTTCGTACCGACTGGGCCGGCCGCTCGATGCAACGCACCGCGCGCAGCATTGCCGACTACGACGCCAGTTTCGACCCGATCCGCCAAGCCCGGGAAGCAAAAAGCGGCAAACAGCTCGGCGACCCGCAAAAGGCTGCGCAAGCGATGCTGCAGATCATCGATTGTCCCGAGCCTCCCGCCCATTTGTTACTCGGCAGTGATGCGTTGGGGCTGGTGCGTGACCGCCTGCAACAGGCGCTCGACGAGATTGATCAATGGCAAGCGCTGAGCTGCTCCACCGATCACTGAGAGAGAAAACAATGACGCCGGCCGATGGCAGCACCTCGCGCATGGTGCAACTGATGGAAGTCCTCGCGCCGGTCGAGGGCTACAACCTCAGCGCGCTCGATGACGTACGCTTCCTGCGCTCGAATCGCCCACTGACCCGCACCCCGGTGTTGTACGACCCCGGTATTGTCATCCTCTGCCAGGGTCGCAAGCGCGGTTATCTGGGTGAGGACACCTACGTCTATGACGCGCAGCATTATCTGGTGGTGTCCGTGCCCATCCCCTTCACCATGGAGACCGACGCCACGGCAGCCGAGCCGATGCTCGCGATTTACATGCAACTGGACTTTCAGTTGGCCAGCGAGTTGATGTTGCAAGTCGATGAGGTGCATGGCGTCAGCGATGCTGAGCCGAAGGGCATGTATGCCTCGCCGATGGACGACGCGCTGCGCACCACGACCCTGCGTTTTCTCGAGGCGATGAGCGTCGCCAGTGAAGCGAAAATTCTCGGGCCGGCGCTGGTGCGTGAGATCTATTACCGCATTCTCACGGGCGAGCAAGGTGGATCAATGCGTGCCGCGCTGCATCGTCGCGGGCATTTCGGCAAGGTGAGCCGGGCGATCCGCAAGATTCACAGCTGCTATCAGCAGCGCCTCGACGTCGAGCAATTGGCCCGCGAAGCGAGCATGAGCGTACCGAGTTTTCACCTGCACTTTCGCAGCGTGACCGATACCTCGCCGATGCAATACCTGAAGTCGACACGCCTGCATCAGGCGCGGCTGCTGATGCTGCGCCAAGCCATGAGCGCATCGGCAGCAGCGTTTGACGTGGGTTATGAAAGCGCCTCGCAATTCAGTCGCGAGTTCAAACGGTTTTTCGGCCGGACACCCCAAGCGGAGGTGGAATGGATGAAGGCGACGTACTCATTGCCGCCGCCGACAACGCCTTCCGAGTTTGTTTCGTCGCACTAGACCGGTCACTTCGCGGGATGAAGCGCCGCGCCGTGGTGCATCGCCAGATGCCCGGTCTTGTCACTTTTGACTTCGTACTGCGGCTCGTCCTTTGAAGCAGGCCGATGGCGGCCCATGAACTCGACATCCCGGGTGTGCACCTTGACCACCTTGCCGCGAATCTCGCCGGCCTCGCTGTTCCAGTGAACCGCGTCGCCGACTTTGAATGCCGTACTCATGGCCCGTCCCCCACACTGATTCAGTCCGGTCATTGCGACTCAGGATGCTCGCTCGACACCGAGTTGTTGGCCGCCACATCCGTCATGTCTTCATCGACCGGCGACTCTTCATCGGTGGGCAATGGAACCTCGGGCGGGTTGCGTTTCGGATCATGCCCCGTCTCATTGTTCGTCGTGCGTGTCACGTCTTGCTATGACCGGTTGCCCGGTGCATTTTCATCGATGTCCATGCTTGCTTCTCCGCTCTTGTACGCGGGATATCCGCGCTTGAACGTGAGAGGCAACGGCACAGCGCAAGTGCCGGGCACTGGACGAACGGTGCTCCAACGAAAAAAGCCTGCCGTTAAGGGCAGGCTATCGCGTGGCGACTGAAATAACCGTGCCGGGCCAGCCGGCCTCTAATCGTAAAACGCCTCAACCAACACCCGACTGCCGACAAAGAAACTGTCCGCCACCAACCGCAACGGCTGCACATCCAGGTCACTGGCTTTGTCGCCAATCAACTGCTGAAAGTGCCGATACACCGCCGCGTACTCACCCTCCTCCGAAACGCTCTGGCGCACACCGTCGATGCTTAACAGCGCACCGCCGTTATCCAGGCGCAAAACGCCTTCGGCGCAACGCACCTCGATGCTCCACAGCTCATCATGCCCATGGTCAAAATCAAACTCGGCGCGCACATCGAGACGACGCGCGTCAGACATTTTAATCGACGCGGCAATTGGCGACTGGCAGTTGTTCGGTACACGCAGTTCAGCCGATTCGACAAACAGCGGCAGTGCCAGCAAATGAGTGACGATCGACAAGGCATTGATGCCCGGGTCGAACACACCGAGGCCGCCGGGTTGCCAGATCCAGGTCTGACCGGGGTGCCACTTGCGCACGTCTTCTTTCCAGTCGATCTGCACGCTTTGCAGGGTGCGCGAGGCGAGCCAGTCGCGGGCGGCTTCGATGCCGGGCGCGTAGCGTGAATGCCAGGCAAACAAAGCACTGACGCCCTGCTCGGCAGCCTGATCGACCAAGGCCAGCGCTTCGCCCAATGTGGCGCACGGCGGTTTCTCAACCAGCACGTGTTTGCCGGCGGCCAGCGCTTGCTGCACCAGGGCGAAACGCCCTTGCGGCGGCGTGCAGAAGGCAATTGCGTCCACCGCCGGGCCGTTTTCCAGCAATTCACTTAAGGACTGGAAGTTTTCCACGCCTGCGCAAGGCTTGCCTTGGGTAGCGACGGAAACCAAGTGGAAGGCGGGATTGGCGAGGATTGCCGGGACGTGTTGATCCTGGGCAATCTTGCCGTAGCCCACCAGACCGAGACGGATTGGTTGCATCAATGACTCCTGTTTTGATTTTGTTGTCGTCAGTGAACCGGGAGATTACCTGCAAACAGCGCAAGCGTCTGTCCGCGCAATGTCACAACGACGCACAGGATCAGGCAAGGATTGCACAGGAATGCGCTAGTGCCCGCAGCGCTGAAAAAGAAACAATGCCTTACGACAAACCGATCGAGGATGTTCCCATGCTTGTACAAGCCTACGGTGCCCACGCGGGCGACAAACCCCTTGAGCCGATGCAGATCACGCGCCGCGCGCCAGCCGCCCATGATGTGCAGATCGATATCGCGTTCTGTGGCATCTGCCATTCCGACCTGCACCAGGTACGGGCGGAATGGGCCGGTACGCAGTTCCCGTGCGTACCGGGGCACGAAATTGTCGGTCGTGTTTCGGCTGTCGGCGCGCACGTCGCGGATTTCAAGGTCGGTGATCTGGTCGGCGTCGGTTGCATCGTCGACAGCTGCAAACATTGCGATGACTGCGAAAGCGGGCTAGAGAATTACTGCGACGGCATGATCGGCACCTACAACTTCCCGACCCCGGACACACCTGGCTGGACGCTGGGCGGTTATTCGCAAAACATTGTCGTGCATGAACGCTACGTGCTGCGCATCCGTCATCCCGAAGCGCAACTGGCCGCCGTCGCACCGCTGCTGTGCGCGGGCATCACCACTTACTCGCCGCTACGTCACTGGAACGCCGGCCCCGGCAAGAAAGTCGGCGTGGTCGGCATCGGCGGCCTTGGCCACATGGGCATCAAACTGGCCCACGCTCTGGGCGCGCACGTTGTCGCGTTCACCACCTCTGAATCGAAGCGCGAAGCGGCCAAAGCGCTGGGCGCCGATGAAGTGGTGGTTTCGCGCAACGCCGAAGAAATGGCCGCACACACCAAGAGTTTCGACCTGATCCTCAACACCGTCGCCGCGCCGCACGATCTCGATGCATTCCTCGTGCTGCTCAAGCGAGATGGTGCGTTGACCCTGGTCGGTGCCCCGGCCACCTCGCACCCGTCGCCGAACGTGTTCAACCTGATCATGAAGCGCCGCACGATTGCCGGTTCGATGATCGGCGGCATCCCTGAAACCCAGGAGATGCTGGATTTCTGCGCCGAGCACGGCATCGTTTCCGACATAGAACTGATCCGCGCCAACCAGATCAACGATGCCTATGAGCGCATGCTCAAGGGTGACGTGAAGTATCGTTTCGTGATCGACAACGCGACGTTGGCTGGCTAAGCGCACACGCCGATCGGCAGCCTGGTGATGCCAATCGGCGATTCAATTCCGTCGCCGGGATTTGACAGGCCTGGCGTTGCTCGCCAGAGTCGCACCCCTTTGCCTGCCATCAAGGGGTTGCCGTTGAACGAACAGACATTGTCCATGCGTCTTGAGCGCGTGGCTGCCCACGTGCCCGCCGGTGCGCGGCTGGCGGATATCGGCTCGGATCACGGCTATCTGCCGGTGGCGCTCATGCGTCGTGGTCTGATCAGCGCGGCCGTGGCTGGCGAAGTCGCGTTGACGCCGTTCCACGCGGCTGAACGCACCGTGCGCGAGAATGATCTGCAGCAGCACATCAGCGTGCGCCGGGCCGATGGTCTGGCGGCGATCAAACCTGACGACGGTATCACCGCCGTCAGCATCTGCGGCATGGGCGGTGAAACCATCCGGGACATCCTCGACAGCGGCAAGGCCCACCTCAGCGGCGAGGAACGTCTGATCCTGCAACCCAACGGCGGCGAGCAACCGTTGCGCCAATGGCTGATGGAAAACGGCTACCGCATCCTCAGCGAAGAGCTTCTGCGGGAAAACCGCTTCGACTACGAAATCATCGTGGCCGAACGCGCAGCCCCCGTGACCTACACCGGTCAAGAACTGTACTTCGGCCCGCTACAGATGCAGGCACGCAGTCCGGAGTTTCTGGCCAAGTGGCAACGCATACTGAACGAAAAGCAAAAGACCCTCGGTCAGTTCGCCCGGGCGCAGCAGGCTTTGCCCGAGGCGAAGGTACGAGAGATCACGCGACAGGCTGAATGGATCGCGCAGTTGCTGGCTTGAGAAGCCGTGGCCGGCAGGTGCGCATGCGCCAATTCCGCGAGCAGGCTCGCTTCCTGATTCTGGTATTGACCTTACGTCAACACTTCACCCTTTCGTCCCTGGGCTTTGCTTTTGTCACCGTCACACTTGAACGGGAGTCCAAGTGAGACGGTGACGTGATGCTGCCCTCCCTTGAATTACAGTTCAGGGATAACGTTGTAAATCTCTGGCGGAGATAGTTCTGAGTTCGCTTGAAAACCCTGACGTCATTGCCTTCCTCCGCAGCCGCTACCGCCCACTACATTCAAATTACATTTCTTCACTAAGGTCAAACGCCACGCCGCTGGCTCTCCGTCAGCGGCATTACAGCACTCAGCTGACGACCGCACCTTTCGGGCCACTGGCAATCAGCGCAGCGCCACAGGCTGTTTTCATGCCATCGAGCGCGATGGGCGTGCCATCGACGGTGTAAGTGCTGCTGCCTTCGGCAATCGGAAAAATACCTTTGCACAGAGGACAGCTGACTTTGTGGCCAACCCCGGCGATGGGCTTGCCGTTTAGGTCGGTCAGGGAGAAGGCTTCAAGGACCTTGCCACCGTGAGTGGTGGAGTCGCCCAAGCGAATGGCGTCCTTCATTGTTGTCACTCCTTTGACAGACGAAATTGATCCACGCGATCAATCAAGCGTGAAACCGGTGACGATCCGGTTTCAATAATGCTTACTCATCCATCCAGACGTCTTCATGGCCGGCTGTATCGATGATGAATTTTGCGCCAGTGGGCAGACAAAGATAATTCACAACCAGAGGCAACCTTTCACTCAGGTGGTGAACATGGACAGGCTTGTAAAAGTCATCCGCCGCCGAGTACTCACCGCAGTGAATGAACCAACTGATATTACCGTCCTTGGGCAATTGCACTCTTGTGCCGTAGATCGGCGACTGGCCAAGCGAATCAATAGCAACCGCGACCATCTCTTCGGGCGGTTGCACAGGCATTCCATACTTGCTACAGATTTCTGTCTGCGCCTGGTCCGGATAAACAGCGTCAGCCTTTTGCATAAATCAGATCCCCAGCTTGGTTTTCATACATTTTGAATACGATGATGCATGCCCACCCTGTTTTTTTGAGCAGACGGGGCAATGTGACTGCACAGCCAACAACGAGGACTGATGCGTCGCATCGTTAGTGCCCGTTCGATAATACTCCACCACCAAGGCATCTTTGTGATCAGCAACCATTTTAGGCGCCACGGTTCCACACACCACACAAGGCAGGCCCTGTACCGAGGCGGTTTGCGCCTTAGTAGGCCCACACGCCGAACTTCGAGCGTAAGGCTTTGTAATGCCAGGTTTCGGAGCAAATTGACTCCTGTCGGGAATACCCAGATTGTTCATCGGAACGGTTTTCCCCGTACCGTCTGGGGTATTCGTCAAGCCTAGAGGGTCAATCCAGCCTGTGGGGTTAGGCGCGTAAGCGTAGGTGTTCAAACCACCTGCATAACCTACCGGGTCCTTGCTTATGAATCGACCGACACCAGGGTCATAGTAGCGATGGCGGTTGTAATGCAGGCCGGTCTCGACATCGTGGTATTGCCCCTGGAAACGTATCGGGTTGGCCAACCCCAACTGCTGTGCTCGAGCGGAACGTTGCTCACGAACCTCTCCCCATGCCTTGTAGTGAGCACTCCAGGCAATCTCACCGTTCTCATCAGTGAGTTCCAATGGTGTCCCCAGACGATCGCACTGGTACCAGGCAATCGCATCGAAACTTTGTACAGTCGGTTGGTGATTCCACAAGGGATCGTCGTCGAGCGTGTAGTCGCCAACATAATCGGGCAGTCCTGACAGTTGTATCGAGCCGTTGGAAACAGCCTGGGCAACCGGAATGTAAGTGCCTGGCTCAAAAACGTAATGAACCGTTCTCCCCGTTCCGTCATCTGCTTGAGCAGGATTGCTTTCCCACGCCAGGTTATCTCCGTCCCAGCCAAATAACGTGAAACCGCAACCTAACTCTCTTTGTTTACGAGCATGTTCGTTGTGATTCCACTGAGACCCTGCCTCTGGACGCTCCTTGTAGTGAGCATTGGAGTTTTTGTACAGGCGCCGGCCCAACGCGTCATAAGCGAAATCGACACTCAAACGCGCATCGTCGAAATTCACCATTCGATCAAACAGATCCCAGCGCATGCGGCTGTAGCTTCCGTTGTGCCATCGCTGGATAAGATTGCCACGCTCGTCGTACTCATAGTGAGTACCGGCGTATTCACGCAGGAGGTTATCGAGCAACTTGCTGCGCGGCGTGTCCTGATCAAGCGGTCGTCGAATCTGCGTAACCGCGTCATCCAACAGATTACTGGCCGGATCGAATGCAAATGTTTCGGTGCCCAGTCGGCTGACGGCACTGATGAGACGGCCAACCGGGTCGTAGCGGTACGCCAATGGGCCCCGTCGAGTGTCGTTAATCTCGGTCAACTGGCCCACTGCATCGTACTTGTACTCGCGCTTGAGTAGAGTCGATTTGTCGTCAGAGTGCCCCAGCAGCTGCTCCTGAAGCCGCCCAGCCGGGTCCCACTTCTGGGTTTGTAGTAGCCGATTACCTTGATGGCGTGCCACTTCACGGTGCAGATCGTCGCGCTCGTATGCAATCAGATCATGATCGTCCAGTCGTAACCCCAGAAGGTGGCCACTTCCGTAGGTCAACCAGCTCACCTTGTGCCCGTCTGGGCGAACCGTCGCTCTGCGTAGATTGAGAACGTCATATTCATGTTTCCAGACAGCGACAAGAGGCTTGTCGAGATCCAGATAGTGCTGGTGTTCACGAACAAGATTGCCGGCAGGATCATGAAACCAGTTCAGGCGACTGTTGCCGTTGCTGGCCATGACCAGACGACCATTTCCGTCATAGGCATACGCTTCACTTTGAGACTCACCGCCCAGACTTGCATGACGATCAGTCAGGCGCCCCATGGAGTCGAAGTGGAACTTGATGACACGCTGGCCATTGAACTTGCTATCCAGGCGCCCGGTTTCAGGATTGTATTGATAGCGAGTCGTGCGTCCGTCGAACCCCCGCTCCTCCAACAATCGGCCAAGCGGATCGTAGTGAAAGTGGGCGCGTTGTTCGTTCTCGTTCTCCAAGGCAACCAGACGGCCCAAACGGTCCCAGCTGTAACGCAAGGTCTGCTCGGCGGCATCTACACGCTCACTGACGAACCCGGCCGCGGTATAACTCCAAGTCGTGCATTGCCCCAATGCATCAACGTGCGCCAGCAGTCGCCCCTCTGCGTCCCGCTCAAAACGCTCTTCCGTTTTGTCAGGATGTTTGATCAGCACCAGCTGACCATTTCTGTATTCGTATTCAGTGCTTTGTCCGGCGGCGTCAGTGAAGCAGATCATCTGGCCACGCGCATCGTACGTCCATGCGCTGGCCTTGCCAGAACAGTCAACGTACTTGGTCAGTTGACCGGCGTCGTTGTATTCGATCGCTTTTTCATTGCCGTTGGCATCTTTGATGGCAATTGGCAGTCCGGCCTTGTTATAGGCGTACTCCGTCTTGTTGCCTAAAGGATCTATCGCCTCAACAAGGTTGCCGCGGTCGTCATACCCTCTTTGCCACTGACCACCTTCTGCGTCACTGATTTTGATCAGTTGATCATGGTCGTCAAACGCGTAGTACTCGACGCTGTCATCCGGGCGGATGTGTTCAACCATGTTCCCGCGGGCGTCGTAGCTGAAGCGATCGGTACTTCCATCTGTATGAACATGACGAACCAGATTTTTGGCGTCGTCACGGAAGAACCATTCAGAGCGCTCATCCGGATGACGGATGCGATAGGTATAGCCAAGGATGTCGTAGTAATGCCAGGTCTCGTTGCCATACGCGTCCGTCACATAGGTCAAACGAATATTGTCATCCCACTCAAGACGCGTATCGAAGCTGCCATCGTCCGCCCATTCCCGAATAGCCTTTGCGTCGGCGCCACGCCCCTGCCATTCGATGTTCATGCCCCGGGCGGTTCGATCGGTATAGCGAGTGATCAAGTGATGCTCGTACTGATACGACCAGGCAGCTCCATTTTCATCCTGGGCCAGAATCAGATTGCCGAAGGTGTCATATTGATAACTGCACAGTTGACGCTGAGGCACGCCATCCTTGATCTCCCACAAACCGGTGAGACGTCCGTGATCATCAATTAACGTACCCAGATGCGAAAGCACTTGAGTGACTTCGTCCTGATAAGTCATCAAGTCCGACAGGATCGATTCGTCACCGTGACGATGCTCGTAATGAAGCATGATCCCGGCACCGTTACGAAGTACAACGCCAGCCAACATATAGCGCCGACCATGTCGGACGTAGGTTTCCTTGCGCTCAAAGCCGCGGCATAACAGCAACTGATCTTCTCTGCTGCGGATCAGCGTGACGTTCTCTACAGGGTCATAGTGAAACAGTCCGACCTTGGGGAGTGGGTAGTCGTGGCTTCTGCCATCGGAGCCAAAAAAGACCAGCCCCTCTTCTCGGCAATCGAAACGTGTGCTCAGTTCGGTTACCCAGCGTGCCCCCAATGAGCCTTGGTCATAGGCATCCAGTCGAGAGTTATAGGTTCTCGACCACTCGACTGGAAAGGCACCGGGCAGACTGAAGTCGGTATGCCGAAGAAGTTCTGAGCCCAGCGAAAAACTAATACTGTGGCAGGTCCCCGTACAAGCGACGTTCTTGTTTGGATTGGCTGCACCTTTGGCCGGTGCTTGATGACTGGAGGCCTCTAATCGACCTTCCCCGGCCTTGCGTTGTGCCTTGCTGGTCGCATTGGGTTTGACGCTCGCGCTCTGACCATGCCCACGGCGCTTGCGCCACGTCAAAACAGCACCGCTGAGCATTTGCAATAACCAGCCGATCGAATGACGTGTACCTGGATCCCCCAACTTGCTCAGTTGGGTTTTTATCTCAGGCCCCATGGCTCGCAAGGTTCCGGTATGCGTCAAAACCAGTTTCTTGGCTTGATCCGGAAGCAGATTCCTGGCTGCACTGTTGGCGACACCCTTACCTACTGCTTTGTAAGCACTGAAGGCGGCACCAAAAATGTTCCCGATGGCCGCTTTAGGATCACTGAGCAGTTGATTGCCCGCCGTGGTGATTTTCTGACTGGCCGCGCGTGCATCGCCTTTTGCGTCAAGCTTGCCGTTGACGACGGCCTCAAGCCCTTTGGCAATTTCGCTGACCGCGCTTTCGCCCAGTTTTCCAGCGTCAGCGAGTATCCCGGAAAGCTTTCCTTGGGCTTGTTTGACGAAGTCATCAATCGTGCCGACGATGGTTGCATTCAAATGACCGACCAATACTTCAATCATTGAATCGCCCAACAGCATTTTGACGCTGTTGCGCAGTTCCTGACGAACAAGAAACAGGGTCGGACGCAAGCTCATGCGCGCTGCAGCCATCGTGGGAGGCGCGGGCAAGACACCAATCAGGTTGATGCCCAGGCTCACCCAGTCGAGCAGTTCGCGCTGCTTGCTTTTGGTGAGGGTCACGATATCGCCAAGCGCATCAACCAGCGCCATGATGTTGCCGACAACAGGCAGGGCTCCAGCTACACCCTTGATACGATCCAGCGTAACCACATCGCCACTGATAGATCGCAGCCAGGCATCAAATCGAGCCGCACCGCGCCCGACATCCTGCACATCCAGAGTGTTCAACGGTACAACGGCGACCTGTGGTTCACGTTTTTGCGCACCGGCTGCTTCAGTCATGACAGTACTTCTCCAGTCAGGAGGCTTGGAGTTTTAACAACAGATTTCGAAATCGTCGGCGCTGGCAGACTCGGCAATTTGCCCGCCTTGCTCGCCGCTCCCAAAATCCCCGACGCACTCGGCATGGCCGCACTCGCCAATTTCGGCAACCCGGCCACCCCGCCCTGCACCACGCCTTTCACCTGCTGCGCCGTTTGCATCGCGCCTTGCGCCGTCTGCATCGCACTCATCCCTGTTTGCGCCATGTCCTTGC
>NZ_UTBZ01000097.1 GCF_900580865.1 Pseudomonas viridiflava | reverse complement strand
CTTCAGGGTTGTAATAACGCGTAACAATACCGCTGCCAGCGAAGCGCTGGCGCAGGGTTTCCAGCGGCAGCTTGCGGTACGCCTTGTCGGTCGCGCCCCAGGCAAAGGTCATGGCGCCGCCGATGTAGGTCGGAATGGCGGCCTGATAGAAATGCCAGTCGGCGAACAGGCCGTTCATGCGCCCGGCCGTGGTCTGTACGCCACTGAGCTGCATGAAAGGTGTGCCGTTCTGAGTAACCAGAATGCTACCCTCGTTCAGGCAGCGATGGCAGGCCTGATAGA
>NZ_UTBZ01000142.1 GCF_900580865.1 Pseudomonas viridiflava | reverse complement strand
CTGTGGCATACAGGCCGCTGGCACCCTGACGCAATAGCGAAGGCGTATTGGGCACGCAGCGGACCACCGGCTGTTCGCCCAGCCATTTGGTCAGGCTGGCGCAGGTGATGCCGGCAGCCACCGAAACAATCAACTGATGCGCTTCCAGACTGGACTTGAGGGCTTCGCACACGGCTTTCATCAACTGTGGCTTGACCGCGAGTTCCACAGCGTCCGCACCCTTGACTGCTTCGGCGTTGTCGGCGAAGACTTTGATGCCGTGCTCGGTCGAAATGCGTTCGCGGGTTTCGGCACCCGGCGCGCTGGCACAGATCAGGCC
>NZ_UTBZ01000045.1 GCF_900580865.1 Pseudomonas viridiflava | reverse complement strand
GCTTGCCACTCATTGCGTCACCTGCGCCTGGGTTGCGCTCGCTGTTCGGGCGGCGCGGCGTCTGACCCAACACAGGTAAACGCCGCTGCCGAGCACAATGATGGGCAGTACATCCAGTGCCGCCCAAAGAATCTTCATCGGCACGCCGCCGTAGTCACCGAAGTGCAGCGGTTGCGACATGCCCAGTGCGTCCATATACCAGGGGCGTTCGACCACGGCGGTGGCTTGCAGGGTCTGGGCATCGATCAGCACAGGCGTTGCCAGGTGCGCGGTCAGGTGTGTGTTGCCCTTGAGAAAGACCGCGTAGTGGTGCTCGCTGGAGAAGCGCGTGCCGGGGAAGGCGATGAAATCGGCCTGCATGCCGGGCGCGGCGGATTCGGCGATTTCCAGCAGGCGTGTGGCCGGGGCGCGTTGCGTCAGCGGCGGTGCGTCGCGATAGGG
>NZ_UTBZ01000116.1 GCF_900580865.1 Pseudomonas viridiflava | reverse complement strand
GTACTGCAGCTTGTTCATTTAACGTCCTTGAAGGTGCCGCACCAGACGGCACCCGAAGCAAATATTGATGGCATGCCACGGGCGTAGCCGGTCCATGGCATGCAAGCAGAGATAGCACTGTGCTATCGCGACCGGGATTGTAACCAATTTGTTTCAGGCGTGCCTGCTCTTCGGAGCAAAGAGACGGCGCAGGACGGAGTAAGGCGAAGGGGTGAAAAAGTGGGAGCTGCACCTTGGGCTGGCCACTCATGGTTACATAAGTTTTGCTGCAACCAAGGGAC
>NZ_UTBZ01000005.1 GCF_900580865.1 Pseudomonas viridiflava | reverse complement strand
CTCGTAAGCCCTGCCTGGCGACGTTTTGTCGCACCCGAATGCACGACCAGTTGTCTGACGACGCCCCATGTACGGTAGATGGCGCTGAGCAATTGTTTTAAAATGTTGCAATAACGTCACACCTGCGCAGGGCTAATCCCTGACGCCACCTGACAAGAATCATAAAAAGAAAGCCCGTCATAGACGGGCTTTTTTCGTTTTCAGCTTTTGCACGCCATGCGGCCGATGAATCGCACGCATGGCAACCAACCCGTTTTCTGACCTTTGAGGATCTTGCTTCATGTTGCGTATCGTTGTTGTACAT
>NZ_UTBZ01000042.1 GCF_900580865.1 Pseudomonas viridiflava | reverse complement strand
CTTTCCGCACCGAGTGCGGACGCGCCTTCGCCCGGTGCGTAGGCGAAGTAGCCCACGGCGGTGGCTTCTGTGCCCGAGGCTTCGCTGAGCGTGCCGTTGGCCACGGCGTAGTCGCCGCTGGCAATCGCACCGGCGCCGACCGCGGTGGCGGCCTCGCCACTGGCCTGGGTGTCGACGAAGAAGCCCAGGCCGGGAATCAGGTCGACCGGACCGCCGATGGCGGTGCTGCTGGTGCCGCTGGCCGCGCTCTGCGTGCCCACCGCCGTGGCGTAGTCGCC
>NZ_UTBZ01000146.1 GCF_900580865.1 Pseudomonas viridiflava | reverse complement strand
TCTGGGCATGGTCGAGAAGGGCAACGTCTCGGTCGATGACATCCTGCTGCTGTTCATCTACCTCGAACTGGGCGCGATGACGGGGATTTATTTCAAGACCAACCACATGCCGGTGCGTTTCCTGATCTACGTAGCGATCACCGCGTTGACGCGTCTGCTGATCTCGGATGTGTCTCATCACAATCCGCCTGATCTGGGCATCATCTACCTGTGTGGCGGCATTCTGTTGTTGGCGTTCGCGATTCTGGTGGTGCGCTATGCCTCGTCGGCTTTCCCGTCTGTGAAAATCGAAGGCCCGCGTCGCAAAGGCGAGGCGAGCCTGGAAA
>NZ_UTBZ01000034.1 GCF_900580865.1 Pseudomonas viridiflava | reverse complement strand
GAACCCGATACCAACGACGCGCATATCGTCAACATCGTCGACTGGCTGTTCCAGTACGCATTCCAGCAGCGCGCTAGCGATATCCACATTGAACCCCGGCGCGAACAAGGCACGGTACGCTTTCGCATCGACGGGGTGCTGCACAACGTCTACCAGTTTCCGCCGCAAGTGGTCATGGCGATTGTCAGCCGCCTGAAGAGCCTGGGACGGATGAACGTTGCCGAAAAACGCAAGCCGCAGGACGGCCGGGTGAAGACTACGACCCCGGAGGGTGGCGAGGTGGAGTTGCGCCTTTCGACGCTGCCCACGGCGTTCGGCGAAAAGATGTGATGCGGATTTTCGACCCCGAGGTGCTGCTCAAGGACTTCGACCAGTTGGGCTTCTCGAGCGATGACCTGCGGCGCTGGCAGGAAA
>NZ_UTBZ01000168.1 GCF_900580865.1 Pseudomonas viridiflava | reverse complement strand
GAAGATTGAAAAGCAAAAGATCGCAGCCTTCGGCAGCTCCTACATAAAGCATGCCGTCCCCCTGTAGGAGCTGCCGCAGGCTGCGATCTTTTGATCTTAAAAAAACAACAATGCGGAGGCCCATCATCATGGCCAACCTGAAAATCAAGAATCTGCAAAAAGGCTTCGAAGGTTTCTCCATCATCAAAGGCATCGACCTTGAGGTGAACGACAAGGAATTCGTGGTCTTCGTCGGCCCCTCGGGCTGCGGCAAATCCACCCTGTTGCGCCTGATCGCCGGCCTCGAAGAAGTCAGCGACGGCACCATCGAACTGGATGGCCGCGACATCACCGAAGTCAGCCCGGCCAAGCGCGATCTGGCGATGGTGTTTCAGACCTACGCGCTGTACCCGCACATGACCGTGAAAAAGAACATGTCGTTCGCCCTCGATCTGGCCGGCGTGCCGAAAGCCGAAGTCGAGAAGAAGGTCGGCGAAGCGGCGCGCATTCTCGAACTCGGGCCGATGCTTGAGCGCAAGCCGAAACAGCTCTCCGGCGGTCAGCGCCAGCGTGTTGCGATTGGCCGCGCCATCGTGCGCAATCCGAAAATCTTCCTCTTCGACGAACCTCTCTCCAACCTCGACGCCGCGCTGCGCGTGCAGATGCGTCTGGAACTGTTGCGCCTGCACAAAGACCTGCAAGCGACGATGATCTACGTGACTCACGATCAGGTTGAAGCGATGACCATGGCCGACAAAGTCGTGGTGCTCAATGGCGGCAAGATCGAACAGGTCGGCTCGCCACTGGACCTGTATCACAACCCCGCCAACCTCTTCGTCGCGGGCTTCCTCGGCACGCCGAAAATGGGCTTCCTCAAAGGCAAGATTGCCCGCGTCGACGGCCAAAGCTGCGAAGTGTCGCTGGACGCCGGCACACGCATCACCCTGCCGTTCAACGCCGGCAATCTGAGTGTCGGCAGCGCCGTGACCTTGGGGATTCGCCCGGAACATCTGGAACTGGCGCAACCCGGTGATTGCAGCCTGCAAGTCACCGCCGACGTCAGCGAACGCCTGGGCAGCGACACTTTCTGCCACGTCACCACCAACGCCGGCGAAGCGCTGACCATGCGCGTGCGCGGTGATCTGGCCAGCCGCTACGGCGAACAACTGAGCCTGCACCTCGACCCGTCGCACTGCCATTTATTCGATGCCGAAGGTGTCGCATTGACCCGTCCGCTGCGCGCTGCCGCCTGATTTCGAGAACTCCCGATGAAACTCAACCAACAGAATCTCCATCGTCTGGCCAGCGAAGTACAACTGCCGGCCTACAGCCTCAACGACACGCGCCAAGGCATCGCGCACATTGGCGTCGGCGGCTTCCACCGCGCGCATCAGGCCTATTACACCGACGCCTTGATGAACACCGGCGAAGCCCTCGACTGGGCGATTTGCGGCGTCGGCCTGCGCGCCGAAGACCGCCGCGCTCGCGATGATCTCAAGGAGCAGGATTACCTGTTCACCCTGTTCGAACTCGGCGACAGCGACGACACCGAAGTCCGCGTGATCGGCGCGATTCGCGACATGCTGCTGGCCGAGGACGGCGCTCAGGCGTTGATCGACAAACTCGCCGACCCACAGATTCGCATCGTCTCGCTGACCATCACCGAGGGCGGTTACTGCATCGACGACAGCAACGGCGAATTCATGGCGCACCTGCCGCAAATTCAGCATGATCTGGCCCACCCAGAGGACCCGAAAACCGTGTTCGGCTTCTTGTGTGCGGCCCTGGAAAAACGCCGGGCGGCGGGCATTCCGGCATTTACCGTGATGTCGTGCGATAACCTGCCGCACAACGGCGCCGTGACGCGCAAGGCGCTGCTGGCCTTTGCCACGCTGCGCAATAGCAATCTGTGTAGCTGGATCGATGCCAACGTCAGTTTCCCCAACGCCATGGTCGACCGCATCACCCCAATGACCAGCACCGCGCATCGCTTGCAACTGGCCGACAAACACGGCGTCGACGATGCCTGGCCGGTGGTCTGCGAGCCGTTCGTGCAGTGGGTGCTGGAGGACAAATTCGTCAACGGGCGCCCGGCCTGGGAAAAGGTCGGCGTGCAGTTCACCGACGATGTTTCGCCCTATGAAGAGATGAAGATCAAACTGCTCAATGGCAGCCATTTGGCGCTGACCTATCTGGGCTTTTTGAAGGGTTATCGGTTTGTGCACGAGACCATGAATGACCCGCTGTTCGTGCGTTACATGCGTGCTTACATGGATCTGGACGTGACCCCGCAACTGGCGCCGGTGACGGGCATTGATCTGACGGATTACAAAAATACGCTGGTGGCGCGCTTCTCCAATCAGGCGATTGCCGATCAACTGGAGCGGGTGTGTTCGGACGGCTCGTCGAAGTTTCCCAAGTTCACCATTCCGACGATCAACCGGTTGATTGCTGATGGGCAGGAGACTAAACGGGCGGCGTTGGTGGTGGCGGCGTGGGCGTTGTATTTGAAGGGTGTGGATGAGAATGGGGATAGCTATTCGATCCCGGATCCGCGCGCGGCGTTTTGTCAGGCGTTGGTGGCGGACGATGCTTTAATGACTCAGCGCTTGTTGGCGGTCGAGGAGATTTTCGGCACGGCGATACCGCGTTCGGCGGAGTTTGTGGCGGCGTTTGAGTGGTGTTGCAACAGCTTGCGCGAGGATGGTGTGACGCGGACGCTGGAACGGATACTCGCCTGAAAAGCCCCTCACCCTAGCCCTCTCCCGGAGGGAGAGGGAACTGACCGAGTGGTTTGTGCAAGTTACATCGACCTGAACGTCCGGAGTCGAACTCAGGTTTTGAACAACCCCGGTTGAGATATCCGCAGTCGAACTCAGGTTTTGAACAGCCCCCGATCGGCTCCCTTCCCCCTCGCCCCCTTGGGGGAGAGGGCTGGGGTGAGGGGGTAAGCTCTTGATCTTCACCACACCCCGAGTGGTTCACACATGACAACACAACAATTGTTCCTAGGCATCGACTGCGGCACCCAAGGCACCAAAGCCATCATTCTTGACGCCATCAGCGGCCAAGTCCTCGGCCAAGGCGCCGCCGCACACACGATGATCAGCGGCGCCAACGGCCGCCGCGAACAAGACACCCAGCAATGGCTGGAAGCCTTCACCCTCGCCACCCGCAGCGCCCTGCTGGCGGCAAATGTCGATGGCCAGGCGATCCTCGGCATCGGCGTCTCCGGCCAGCAACACGGCCTGGTCCTGCTCGATGATCAAGGTGAAGTCCTGCGCCCGGCCAAGCTCTGGTGCGACACCGAAACCAGCGCCGAAAACGACCGTCTGCTCACTCATCTGGGCGGCGAAAAAGGTTCGCTGGAACGCCTCGGCGTGGTTATCGCACCTGGCTACACCGTGTCGAAATTGCTCTGGACCAAAGAGCAGCACCCCGTGGTCTTTTCGCGCATCGCACGCATTCTGCTGCCCCACGACTATCTGAACTTCTGGCTGACCGGCCGCGCCTGCAGCGAATACGGCGACGCCTCCGGCACCGGCTATTTCAACGTGCGCACCCGCCAATGGGACTTGCAACTGTTGCGCGACATCGACGCCAGCGGACGCCTGCAAGCCGCTTTACCGGAGTTGATCGACGCGCACCAAGCCGTCGGCACCCTCCTCCCGGCGATTGCCGAACACCTCGGCATCAACCCCAACGCGTTGGTATCGAGCGGTGGCGGCGACAACATGATGGGCGCCATCGGCACTGGCAACATCCAGCCCGGCGCGATCACCATGAGCCTCGGCTCTTCCGGCACGGTTTACGCCTATTCCGAAGTACCAAAAGTCAGCCCGGACGCGTCGGTCGCGACGTTCTGTTCGTCCAGCGGCGGCTGGTTGCCGCTGATCTGCACGATGAACCTGACCAACGCCACCGGCGCGATTCGCGAGTTGTTCAATCTGGACCTGGAGCAATTCAACCACCTCGTCGCGCAATCACCCATCGGTGCCGACGGCGTGAGCATGCTGCCGTTCCTCAACGGCGAACGGGTGCCCGCCCTGCCCCACGCCACCGGCAGCCTGCACGGCTTGACGCTGGACAACCTGACCCAGGCCAACCTGTGCCGCGCTGCCGTAGAAGGCACCACCTTCGGTCTACGTTACGGACTGGATTTACTCCGCCACAATGGTTTACAAAGCCGCAGCATTTGCCTGATCGGCGGCGGTTCGAAAAGCGCGGTGTGGCGGCAGATCGTCGCCGACATCATGAACACCCCGGTGATCTGCACCGAACAAAGCGAAGCCGCCGCCCTCGGCGCAGCGATACAAGCGGCGTGGTGCAAATCCTGGTCGAACGGCCACGAAAACACCCTCGCCGACCTGTGTCAGCGCTGCGTGAAACTCGATTCAAGCAGTGAAACCCTGCCGATTGCCGCCAACGTCGCGGCGTTCCAGCAGGCCTATGAACGCTATCAACAGCATGTCGCAACCCTATAAAGAGCAAACAATTATGTATTTGGTGTGTGGCGAAGCCCTGTTTGATTTTTTCAGTGAAGACGACGCCAGCGGTCTGGCCTCGAAAGTCAATTTCAAGGCGATTGCCGGCGGCTCGCCGTTCAACGTCGCCGTCGGTTTGCGCCGTCTGGGCGTGGACTCAGCCTTGTTTGGCGGGCTGTCCACCGACTACCTCGGCCGCCGCTTGCAGCGAGTGCTGCAGGATGAAGGTGTGTGCCCGGACTACCTGGTGGATTTCGCCGCGCCGACCACGCTGGCCATGGTCGCCGTCGGTGCCAATGGCTCGCCGCACTACAGCTTTCGTGGTGAAGGCTGTGCCGATCGGCAACTGAGTCTTGCGCATCTGCCGGCGCTGGGGCCGGATGTTCGCGGCTTGCATATCGGCTCGTTCTCGCTGGTGGTGCAGCCGATCGGCGACACCTTGCTGACGCTGGTGCAACGCGAGAGCGGCAAACGCCTGATCAGCCTCGACCCCAACGTACGCCTCAATCCCGAGCCGAATATTGACCTGTGGCGTGAGCGCATCGCGACGCTGGTGCCACTGGCCGATCTGATCAAGGTCAGCGACGAAGACCTGAGCCTGCTCTACCCCGAACAGGACCCGCAGCGCGTGATCGAAGGCTGGCTCGAACATCGCTGCCAGATCGTCTTCCTCACCCGTGGCGGCGATGGCGCTACTGTGTTCAGCCGCCAACACGGCACATGGTCAGTACCGGCAGCCTCGGTAAAGATCGCCGATACCGTTGGCGCGGGCGACACCTTCCAGGCCGCGCTGATCACCTGGCTGACCGAGCACGGTCTGGATTCGGTCGAAGGCGTGCAGCAACTCGCTCGCGAGCAGATCGACGCCATGCTCAGGTTCGCCGTGCAAGCCGCCGCGCTGACCTGCAGCAAGACTGGCCCGGATCTGCCCTATCGTCATCAATTGAGCTGAGCGCGTAGACTGTCGGCCTTTTTGCGCACGACGGGATAACGGCTTTTGAATTACAGGCAGACGCTTGGACTACTGACACTGGCAACGCTACTGAGCGGGTGCGGCACCTCGCCGCCCCGCTCGCCGGAAGACATCTGCGAAATCTTCCGCGAAAAAAGCGACTGGTACGACGCGGCACAAGTCACGCAAAAACGCTGGGGCGTGCCGATTCAGGTGCCCTTCGCGATCATGTATCAGGAATCCGGCTACCGCTACGACGCCAAGACCCCGCGCAAATACCTGCTGTGGGTGATCCCGTGGGGCCGCGTCTCGACCGCCTCGGGTTACGCGCAAGCCAAGGATGAAGTCTGGGCCGACTACCAGAAAAGCACCGGCCGCAGCGGCGCCGACCGCGAAGACTTCGACGATGCCATCGACTTTGTCGGCTGGTACATGGACAAGACCTATTCGATCAACGGCGTCTACAAGTACGACGCCTATAACCAGTACCTCAACTACCACGAAGGCTGGGGCGGATTCCGCAACAAGACCTACGCGAGCAAAGCTTGGCTGATGCCAACGGCGCGCAAAGTGCAAAACCGTTCGGACGTGTACGCGCGGCAATATGCCGGGTGCAAAGAGGATTTGAATCGGGGGTTCTGGAGCCGGTTCTGGCATTGGTTGTAACAGTTTCGGGATCCCGTGTAGGAGCTGCCGAAGGCTGCGATCTTTTGATCTTGTTTTTAACAATCAACGTCAAAAGATCGCAGCCTGCGGCAGCTCCTACAATGGAGGTCTTTACAGGACGGAGAAGCTATAACTCACAATCAACCGTGTCTCATCCACATCCCGGGCAAACTTCTCATAATTGGTGCGATACGTAGCATTCCTCAAACGCAAACTCACATCCTTGAACGTGCCCGTCTGAATCACATACTTCAACTCGCTGTCGCGTTCCCACTCCTTCCCTTCCTGATCACTGCCCAACACCTTGATGTGATCACCGTTCACATAACGGGTCAGGAAGCTCAAACCATTAATGCCAATGGCCTTGAAGTCATAGTCATAACGCAGTTGCCAGGAACGTTCCTGCGCGGCGGCGAAGTCGTTGACCTGCACGTAGTTGACCAGATACGGATTGCTGCCATCGAGGTACGGCATCGAGTTGTCGCCGTTCATGCGCTGCCAACCGGCGCTGAACGTGTGACCGCTGTGCGCATACGACAACATGCCGCTCAACGCACGGTTATCGATGGAACCGGCCTTGGCATCACCGCTGTCGGCACTTTTCAGCACGCGCAGATCCGCTTTAAGTACACCGCCAGCTAACGGTTGATTACCCAACAGCCCGACAAAGTGCTGACGATAAATGTCTTCCAGTTCGGCGTAGTGATACTGCGCAGTCAGGCGATCGTTGATCTTGTAGTCGAAGCCATACATGTCGAAATGGTCGGCGGTGGTGTTGCAGGCGTAGCGTTTGTTCTTGCAGTGCACGCGGATGTCTTGCGAATCGGTGGAATCGCGCGCGGTGTACTTGTCCAGGCGCGCGGCCATGAAGGTCAGGTCTTTCAGCTCTTTAGAGGTGAGCATGGCGCCGTTGAACATGGTCGGCAGCAAACGACCGTCGTTATATTTCAGCAACGGCAGATCCGGCAGCAGCGCGCCGTACTTCAGCACCGTGTCCGAGACCTTGACCTTGGCGGTCAGGCCCATTTTCGCGTACTGACCTTTCGAGCCGCGCGGGTCGTTGCCGCTTGAGGGCAGCAAGCCGCTGTTGCTGCGGTCCGGGCTGGAATCGAGTTGAAAGCCGAGCATGCCCAGCGCATCAATACCAAAACCCACCGTACCTTCGGTGTAGCCCGATTGCAGGTTGAGAATAAAACCCTGTGCCGACTCTTCACGCTTGGACGCGCCCTGATCGTTCGTGGTGTGCCCATCACGGAAATCGCGGTTGAAGTACACCGTGCGCGATTCGATTTTCGCCGTGGTGTCTTCAAAGAATCCGCTGGCCTGAACCTGTGCGGTAAAACCTGCGCACAGCACAACGGCTCCGAAGCCAAACGACTGGCGCGGGGTGATGAGGGGAAATGGGGGACGCATGAAAAACTCCAACAATGCAGCGTTTGCGCAAGCGCGCAACAAGCCAGAAAAATAGCTCCCGTCCCGGGTCGAATTGAACCAGGAGAAAGTGAACACGCAGGGGTGAGCGGCAATGATGGCAGATGGCTTTGACGGGCTACAGGCGACTTTAGTCTGAATCTGACTGAGGATTCTTCAACGCCGGGTCGTGGGAAAAGTTGCCGGCAATGAACGCCAATTCGCAGCAAACACCCGGTTTCATTGGGCCAAACACCTCATCTAAGGGTTTTCCCTATACCGCAAACCTGCCAGACCTACGGCTTTTGTGCCTTGAACGAGGCGGCTGAATCCTCCATCATCCGTCACCTGCTTATTCAACGGACGGAATTCAAGGCATGCTGGACGCCAACGCAACCCACATTACCCTCACGCTTGAAGGCGCCAACGCCGACCTGCAAGTCCTCAGCTTCACCGGTCGCGAAGCCCTCAACCAACCGTTCCGTTTCGACCTCGAACTCGTCAGCGCGCGCCCCGACCTCAAACTCGAAGAGCTGCTGCACAAGCCCGGCGTCCTGACTTTCGGCCCGACCGGCGAAGGCAAGATCCACGGTCTGGTCTATCGCATCGAGCAAGGCGACTCCGGCAAGACCCTGACCCGTTACAGCCTCAGCCTGGTGCCACAACTGGCCTACCTGCGGCACAACCACGATCAGCAGATTTTCCAGCAACTGACCGTGCCGAAGATCATCGCCCAGGTGCTGGAAGATCGCGGCATTCTTGCCGACGCCTACAGCTTCCAGCTCAACGCCGAATACCCGGAACGCGAGTACTGCGTGCAGTACGACGAATCCGACCTGCATTTCATCCAGCGCCTGTGCGAGGAAGAAGGCATTCACTTCCACTTCCAGCACAGCAGCAGCGGCCACAAACTGGTGTTCGGCGACGACCAGACCGTGTTCCGTAAGCTGAAACCGGTGAGCTACCAGCAAGACTCCGGCATGGCCGCCGACAAACCGGTGATCAAGCGTTTCAACCTGCGTCTGGAAACCCGCACCACCCGCGTCAGCCGCCGCGACTACGACTTCGAAAAACCGCAGATCCTCCCCGAAGGCACGGCGAAAAGCACCTTTGCCCCGGACCTCGAAGACTACGACTACCCCGGCCGCTTCACCACCCGCGAGCGCGGCAAGTTCCTTTCCACCCGCGCGCTGGAACGCCATCGCAGCGACTACAAACTCGCCGAAGGCAAAGGTGACGAACCGACGCTGACCAGTGGCCATTTCCTCACGCTCGCTAAACACCCGCGCGCCGAGTGGAATGAACTGTGGCTGCTGCTGGAAGTCTTCCACGAAGGCAAACAACCGCAAGTGCTCGGCGAAAACGTCACCAGCGACGTCACCGACAACAAAAGCGATTTCCACCAGGGCTACCGCAACAGCTTCCTCGCCACCCCGTGGGATGCGCACTACCGCCCTGCCCTTGAACACCCGAAACCAAAAGTCCTCGGCAGCCAGACCGCCGTCGTCACCGGCCCGGCAGGTGAAGAAATCCACTGCGACCAATACGGCCGCATCAAAGTGCAATTCCACTGGGACCGCGACGGCCAGTCCAACGACAAAACCACCTGCTGGATGCGCGTCGCCAGCGGCTGGGCCGGCGCCGCGTACGGCGGCATCGCCATCCCGCGCATCGGCATGGAAGTCCTCGTCACCTTCCTCGAAGGCGATCCCGACCAGCCGCTGGTCACCGGTTGCCTGTACCACAAGGAAAACGTCGTCCCCTACGACCTGCCGGCGAACAAGACCCGCAGCACCTTCAAAACCCTGAGTTCACCGGGTGGCAAGGGCTACAACGAGTTCCGCATCGAAGACAAGAAAGGCGTCGAGCAGATCTACATCCACGCCCAGCGCGACTGGGACGAAAACATCGAGCACGATCAGAAGATCCGCGTCGGCAACGAACGGCACGACACCGTCGAAGCCAACACACTGAGCGAATTCAAGGTTGAAGAACACCGCATCACCCATCTGGACCGCATCAGCGAAATGCGCGCCGACGAGCACCTGACCGTCGGCGTGACCCAGCACGTAAAAATCGGCACCGCTCAATTCGTCGAAGCCGGCAGCGAAATCCACTACCACGCCGGCGACAAGGTCGTGGTAGACGCCGGCATGGAACTCACCGCCAAGGCTGGCGGCAGTTTCGTCAAGGTCGACGCCGGCGGCGTGACCATCAGCGGCGCCGAAGTGAAGGTCAATACCGGCGGCGCGCCTGGCGTGGGCACCGGGATCGGGATTTTGGTGCCGTTGATTCCCACCCTTGCTGCTGTAGGTAGTGTCGGACACTTGCTTGAACGCAAAAAAGTGCTTGAGAAAACCCCACATGATTTGGATTTCCTTATAACCAGTCAAGATACTGGATTACCGCTAAAAAACTTCCCGTATATGATTAAGACCTCATCTGGTAAACAAATTGTAGGTCGAACAAGTGCAGATGGAAGAACTGCAAAAATTTCGAGTACGGAAGCAGAAACGGCCGTTATTGAAGTTTATGACGATATTCCGCCTATCAACCCGGGTTGGGACGACTCAGATGTCTAAAAACAAACCACTGGCAACAGCCAAGAAACCACTCACACCGAAAGCCGATACCGCTCCAGCAAAAATTGCCGTGAACGATAGTCAGCGCTTGAAAGAAATCAGAAAACTCGTGGAAGCCAATAACAAATCCACCATCGATACCAATACGGTGATTTGCCAGATTTATATGGAGTCACGCTTTGACGCGAATGCGGGTTTAGGTAAACATTCAGCCCGAGGCCTTATGCAGATGCAAGAGCCTGCGGTAAAACAAGTCTATAAGTACCGAAAGAAAAAACAATTGGGACGTTCTCCGAGCGATGATCAGACTGAAGAAGCCTTTGCGGCTGGGGCAGCCTTCTACGCATCCCAATCCATATGGGACGAAGCTCAGAATATTCAACTGGGAACAGAGTACATGCAGTACTGGCTGGATATTTCCAGTTCAACGGAAGAGGCGTATAAAAAATACCGGGGCAAAACCAATGGAGTCTATTACAAAAAAATAAGTGAGTGCGCCAAAAAGCTAGCGGCGAATCCTGACTCGACGGACGTTTTGCGGACGGCATTACAATGAAAAACTTGTGGATTGCTTTAGTTTTTGCCATTTTTTGTCGTCCGCTTTTAGCTGATCCTAAGAAAGTCGTCCTGGACTGCCCATTTCCCGACGGAACCAGTGCGGCCTTGCTCGCCAGCTCAAGTAAGGATGGGCAACAGCTATTCGTGATGATTGGCGATAAAGTCGATACCGCTTTTCCGGACATGCCAGATACAAACTTCGTTGGCGACATCGTATTAGCAAGATGCTCAGGAGCCAGTCTGATTTACGCTCTGAACTATGGCTCCCCCTACTTGAAAGGAGCCGTTGTACGCAAAAATCCAAAGACTAAAACCCTGGAGCGAATCGATTTCGCCGAAAAAGCGCTTCCGAGCCTGTTGTACTTAAATGCACAACAAATGCGCTTAGTGATACCGAATGAGGGTTATGAGGACCCCTCAAAATTCCTTGTCTATGACTACGTCGCAATCAAAGGGCAGCCAGAGGAACCGAAAGGTGTCAACACTCTGCCCGGTCGAAAAGGTTTTGAGGTTTTCGATCTGAAGTAACAACCATTCATTCGGGTTTGTTCTCTGAGCGATGAGCGAAGCGTGCAAGAACGGGAAGTAATATACTGGACCTACTTTCAGAACTACTCAGCCCCCTCACAAAAACCAAGTCAAACCATCTACAATTTAACCAAAAAGCGTTTTACCAAGAATACCGTCACTAGCATCTTCACCCTTGAGTAAAAACTCTGTTATGAACGGAAGGCAAGAATTTTTAACCGAGGCCAGATATTTCGACTTTCTCGACTACAGCGAGGAAACTAAAAAGTTCTGGGCAGACAATACGTTCGAGTCAGACACTCCAGAGCAAGAAGCCTCATTAAGAGCTACGCATTTCAAAAACGTAGCCTTAAAGAAACTGTTCATCTCGTACACCGCCGGATTAGAAATAACCTCGTTAGTATCGCTTCTCGAAGAGCTCATTACACACTATGAGAACCGCCAGGAAAAACTATCTCTATCTGAAAATATAGTACATATATCGCCTCTTGCCATTGACGACTGGCTAGATGAGTACGAAGAGTGTGTTCAAGTAATTAGCTTATGCATACTGCTGCGCCGCACAGATCTACTAAAGCGATTCGTCGAACTCTTTGATAAAGCAGGCTACAATGGTCAAGATGCTTTGTATGAGGATCTTCTATGTAAAGTACTTCCCGACAGAGAAGACATTGACGACTGGTACCACGAAGTTTATACGCCTCTTCTCCAGGCCATCTACGCATATGAAAAAGATGAAGCATCTGACCTGTTGGCGGAATATTGCAAAGAATGGTACCCGGCATTTAAACAAGCGCCTTGGCACGACTCTCATCTGCAGGGTGACGAAGGAAGCTATGTTGGATACTGGGCGTTCGAGGCAGGTGCTGTCGCGTTTCTATACGACATAGATGATCGCAAGATCAACCATATGGTTTATCCAAAGGATCTTGTTGAATACGCACGAGGCCATACTACTTCAGATAAAAATAACACTATCAACCGCATTGAAGCGGGCCAACCTTGTAGCAAAACAGGTTTTTGGTTTACGCCAGCCCAGGAAAACTCTCGGAGACACTTTCAACAGGGTGAAATTTTTCCTGACATCACCGACTCCCGCTGGGGCGATACACTCTGGTATTGGTCAGGAGAAGAATAAATCGTTCGCTCAGCGCTTATTTTTCGGTGCTGAGCGAAACATACTGAAAACACATTTAAATTAGAGATATGGACTGTTGCTCTACATTGAATTTCCGTTGAAGCCAAGTTTAGGCATTAATATATGCAGAAAAGACAAAAACACTTCAGTGATGCCCACTACGAGCATTTCCTGAGAGAGCACGGCGAAGCTAATGAAATCTTAAAAACAACCAAATTCAAGTCCGACACATCCGAAGGTGAAGCAACACTTCGCTCAAGATTTTCTCAACGTTTAGCACTTCGAAAGCTAATGGCCATGTATACAGCAGGCGAAGAAATATCCTTGCTGATTCCTCAACTAGAATATCTAGTTGAAAAATATGAAATCCGGCAGACAGCACTAGCCGCATCTGAACAATCTCGAGAAATTTCACCACTCGCAATAGACGATTGGCCACACGAGTATGAGGAATGCGTGCAAGTTATAGGCCTTTGCATTCTATTACATCGCACAGACCTGCTTAAGCGATTTGTTAAGTTGATAGATAATGCTGGATATGCGGGCGACGACACACTGTACGAAGATCTACTCTGCAAAATATTACCCGACAGAGTTGATGTAGACCAATGGTATCACGATGTTTATTCTCCGCTAGTGCAAGCCATATATGCAAAAACAAAAGAGGAAGCCACAAGCTTTTTAAAAAAATATTGTCGTCACTGGTATGCGGCCTTTAAACAAGCTCCTTGGCATGATACTCACCTGCAGGGCGAAGAAGGAAATCATGTCGGATACTGGGCCTTTGAGGCAGGTGCTATTGCCTTTTTATATGGGATAGATGACAGCGAAATTGATCACATGGTTTATCCAAAGGACTTGGTCGAATACGCCAGAAATGTGGCCATTCGATTGGAGCAGAATACTCATGAACATACGACAGACACTCTTTAGCGCCGCACGCTATGAAACTTTCCTCAGGGAATATGATGAGCTTCTAAATTTGTTCTCAACAAACAAATTCAAATCAGACTCTGCGTTAGAGGAAGCATCTCAGCGCGCCAGATATTTCCAGACGCTCGCTTTGGAAAAGCTATTCGCCACCTATACAGCGGGTGAGCATATAGAAAAACTTATTCCTATGCTTGAAGAACTGATAGATAAATATGAAATTCGCCAAAAGACTTTGGCCGAGTATTTAGGCGTGCCGAACATTTCGCCTCTGGCAATCGATGACTGGCCCAATCAGTACGAAGAAGCCGTTCAAGTCATCAGTCTTTGCATACTTTTACACCGGGCTGACCTGCTCCTACGCTTTGTGAAACTTATTGACGACGCAGGGTATGCAGGTGAAGACACCCTTTATGAGGCCTTGTTAAATAAAGCTTTGCCACATCGGTACGACATAGATGAGTGGTATCACGACATCTACACACTACTTATCCAAGCGATCTACAGCGACAACAAAGACGAGCCGCCTAAACTTCTTAAAAAATACTGCCAGCAATGGTATCGAGCTTTCAAGAAAGCACCTTGGCACGACTCCCATCTTCAAGGAGAGGAAGGAACTTACGTAGGGTATTGGGCCTTTGAAGCAGGCGCTGCTGCCTTTCTGTATGGCATTGACGACAGCAAAATCGATCACATGGTCTACCCCAAGGATCTCGTCGAGTACGCGAGATCGCAAGCCAAAAAGCCTTAAATCTAAACTACGATATTCGTCACGGACATGACACTTGAAAATACGGCAGAAATATCTTACTGAAGTACATTACGAAAACTTCCTGACAAACTACGACGAAGAATTCGAATTCTGGAAGGACAAACTATTCACAGCAGACTCTCCTGAACAAGAGAAGTCTCTACGAGCCAGGAACTTTAAAAACCTCCATTTGGAGCATGTCTTTATGCTCTACACTGCCGGAGAGGATATACAAACTCTGATGCAGCCTCTGGAAACGCTGATTGCCAGCTATGAGGAACTCCAGAAATATCAGGCCACTTATGAGCAGATACCTAACATCACTCCTCTGATTATTGATGACTGGCCAGATGAATATGAAGAGTGCCTGCAAATCATAAGCCTGTGCATCTTGTTGCATCGCACTGACTTGCTAAAACGCTTTGTCTTTTTAATCGATAGTGCAGGATATGCCCATACGGATACTCTGTACGAAGACTTATTGATCAAGGTGTTACCTGAGCGGGCGGATATCGATCAGTGGTATCACGATGTCTCCACGCCGCTGATACAGGCCATTTACGCTGAAGATAGGAATGAGGCATCCAGATTTCTAAGCAATTACTGCGAGAACTGGTATTCCGCCTTTGAGCAGGCACCATGGCATGACACGCACCACGACGGCGAGGAAAGCAGTTACGTCGGATACTGGGCTATAGAGGCTGGAGCTATTGCATTTCTATACGGCATAGACGACAGCAAAATCGATCACATGGTCTACCCCAAGGATCTGGTCGAATACGCTCGCAACCTGCAACCACA
The DNA here is from genome assembly GCF_900580865.1 of Pseudomonas viridiflava. Classification (GTDB taxonomy): domain Bacteria; phylum Pseudomonadota; class Gammaproteobacteria; order Pseudomonadales; family Pseudomonadaceae; genus Aquipseudomonas. Next base: position 115,992 of record NZ_UTBZ01000168.1, on the reverse strand, counting down.
ATGAGCTTTTCGAATCCAGCGCCACGCACCACTCAGCCTGCCCTCTTTCGACGGCAGGCTTTTTTGAGGGATGAACTCAGGCAGGCGCTTTCCAGTTCAACATCTGCTGCTGTGCGACCTGGAGCAAGTCATTGCCATCCTGCGTCAGCAGGTAAAGCGCATGGGTAATGTGTGGAATGTCCTGCACGTCGGCATGTTTGAAGCACAGGCAATGCAGGGTTTCGAGCAGGTCGGCGGCGGCGCGGATGCGCTGGACGGCGGCTTCGAGGATGTCTTTCGGGTTGGCTTGGGTGTCGATGAGCAACGTCGGGGTTTCGGTGACGTTGCTGCTGAGGGGGAGATAGCGGTTTTGTAGCAGTTTAATTATTGGCATTTTGATTACTCAACTGTATTAGAAGGTAACCGCCATAGCCGTGACCAAACGGTGGGAGGCGGCCGTGTACAGGCTTGGTCAACCGAGAACAGTTCAAAACTCAGCTCGCCCGAAGGCGTCCTGCGCACAGCCGCCATAGCAATGCACTCCACGGATCAAGAAATCCGAGCGGTGCAAATGATGGCACATATGCAATGAACTTTTCTCAGGTGACCAAACCCGAACCACTGATTTTGCAGCGGCAACCGACAATAACCGTCCCGCTCCAACCGCCGAAAGCAGACAAGGCACCAGCCTTTGTAGGAATTCGCCAAACCTTCCTGAGAAAACCGCCGCACTCCCTGACAGCCGGCGTTCAGCTCGGTTAACCATCCCTTAACGCCGTGGTCAAAAACTCTACTGAACCGCACGCCCTCAGCCGTTTTGGCTGTCGCCCAGTGCGGCAGGTTCGGGTGCATCACGCCGAACTCTAGAACCGCCACTCGGGAGTCCTTTCATGAACATTCGTCCTTTATTGCTCACCGCCGCCGTCGCCTGCGCCGCGTTTGCCGGGCTGGCCCAGGCCAATGACACCTCTGCCACTTCCAAAGCCGTGCCGTATGAGTACGGCATGCCGCTGCATGTGGCCAAAGTGGTGTCGTTGACCGAGCCGCCAACACAAACGTGCAAAGTGATTACGGCCGATATGAAGTACATCGACAACGCCGGTAAGCCTGAAGAAATCAGCTACCGGAAATTGTCTGACGCGTGCAACTTCCAGAACTGACAGAAACGTCTGATTTGCGGGTTTGCGGTAGGCGTGGGGAGTTTCGGCGGTTATGCTCGGAGCCCTCCTCACTGCCGCAAGGATTCGCCATGCAGTTGTCGTTTCGCACGTTGTCGGGCTTCACGTGTTCGTTGTGTTTTTTGCTGGCGCTGGCCTGGGGCGTTTTCCCGGAGAGGCTGCTGGCGATCTGGAGTATCGAGTATTCCGACGCTGCCGGGTTTGTCGCGCGGCGCAGTGCGGTGCTGTTTGCGGCGTTGGGGGTGATGTTTTATCTGGTGCGCAACGCACCGCCGTCGCTGGGGCGCAATGCGCTGAGCAACGGGTTTATCGTCGGTTGTTTTGGTTTGGCGGTGCTGGGGTTTGCGGAATGGCTGAACGGTCATGCCGGCCCCGGGATTTTGCTCGCGGTGCTGGTCGAGTTCGCGCTGGGCCTTGGTTTTGTGCAGGCCCGGCGCGTGACGGTCGAACTGGGTGAAACGGTGCGTTAGACGACTCTGGAGCGTGGGCTGTAGTGATGTTGCACAGTTTGCTGGTTCAGATCCGAGCGCAGCCCGGCGATCAGTTCGTTGATTTCACGACAGCCATTGAGGTGGCTGGCGTCGATGCCACTGACCAGCAGATCGACTTGATCGGTCTGGTGATCGCCGAAGACCTTGACGGTCATCGACAAGTCCGGCGACAGCGTGCACTGGCAGCGTTTCGGCAAAAAACTGCTTTCAATGATATTGCGTAGTTCCAAGGCAGACAGAAACATGGCGAAACCCTCTCCTTACTGTGAGATGCCAATCAAGTATTCACGCTGACCGTTGCTGCCCCTGCACGGGTGTGTCCCCGCTGTTTCCATGGTGCGACAAGCGGTGGTACTGCGAAATGCCCATTGGAGTGTAGGCGCCCAAGGCCGGTGCGCCGCACTGAAAAGACGCATAAAGCGTGCCTTTCATCGGTTCATTTTCACCCTCATGAAATCAAGCACTTGGCGGCGGTGCCAGTATTTGGCTACTTGCAAATTGCAAGAATGGCCTCGGCGGGTACTGCAATTTGCAACTCGACGCTGGTTTGCAATCACGGCCCATGACGGTAAGAATGCCCGTTATCCACCCTACACCCGCACGGAGGCTTCCATGGGTTCTTTCCGCGTCTACGCGACCACCGGGCTGTTCATCGCCAGCCTGTCCACCCTCGCCCACGCCGCCAAACTTGAAGACGTCGCGCCGTTCCCGAAGGCTGAAGCCGGGTTCACCCGCCAGGTCATTCACTTGCCCAAGCAAGAACAGGAAGAGAACTTCCAGGTGGAAATTCTTGCTGGCAAAACGCTTGAAGTGGACTGCAACCGCCAGCGTTTGGGCGGCGTTCTCGATGAGAAGAATCTTGAAGGCTGGGGTTATCCGTTCTATCGCCTGGAAAAAGTCATCGGCCCGATGAGCACGATGATGGCCTGCCCGCCCGGCAGCCAGAAGAAACGCGCGTTCGTGCCGGTCGTCGGTGACGGCTTCATGCTGCGGTACAACAGCAAGTTGCCGGTCGTGGTGTATGCGCCGTCGGACGTCGAAGTGCGTTATCGCATCTGGTCGGCGTCGGACAAAGTCGGTACAGCCCTGCAGGAATAACCCGAACAAGGAGTGTGTTGCTTGATTACCTGCCACGTCCGATACGTCATTGATCCATACCAATTGCCCGAGTTCGAGGCCTACGCCAAGGCCTGGCTCGGCATCGTCGAGCGCTTGGGCGGCACGCATCACGGCTACTTTTTGCCGTCCGAAGGCGCGAGCAACATCGCTTATTGCCTGTTCAGTTTTCCGTCACTGGCGGATTACGAAAGTTATCGGCACATCGCGATGACTGATCCGGAAAGCACCGCACTAGTGGCCAGCCTGGTCGAGAAGAAGTTTATCGTCAGCTACGAGCGCAGCTTCCTGCGCCCATTGCTGCCGTAAGCCTCTTCACGCCGAGACGCCGCACAACGCGGCGCGCTCGGCGACATGGCGCAGGCTGTCGAAGTTGATATTGGCGCCCGAGTCGATCGCCACAAATGTCTGCTCGCGCACCTCGGTCCGCGCTACGTATTGCTTGATCCCCGCCACGGCCAAGGCGCCGGAAGGTTCGGTGATCGAGCGGGTATCGTCGTAGATATTCTTGATCGCCGCGCAAAGGTCGTCGTTGCTGACGGTGATCACTTCGTCGACGCAAAAGCGGCAGACCTCAAATCCGAACGCGCCAATCTGCGCTACCGCCACGCCATCGGCGAACGTCCCCACAGTGGGCAGCACGACGCGTTGATCAGTTTCCAGCGCAGCCTTCAGGCACGCGGAGTGTTCGGATTCGACGCCGATGATCCGCACTTCCGGACGCAGGTATTTAACGTAGGCTGCGATGCCGGCGATCAGACCGCCACCGCCCACCGGGATAAAGATCGCATCCAGCGAACCTTGATGCTGGCGGAGGATTTCCATTGCCACGGTGCCCTGCCCGGCGATCACTTCCGGGTCATCGAATGGTGATACGAAGGTGCGCCCAGTTTGTTCCGCCAGTTGCAGCGCATGGGCCAGCGCGAACGGAAAACTCTCGCCGTGGAGCAACGCTTCAGCGCCACGACTGCGCACTCCTAGCACTTTCAGTTCCGGCGTTGTCGCCGGCATGACGATGGTCGCCGCAATCCCCAGCTCGCGTGCTGCCAGCGCCACGCCTTGCGCGTGATTGCCGGCCGACGCGGTGATCACTCCGCGCGTCTTCTGTTCGTCGCTCAGTTGCACCAGTTTGTTGTAGGCGCCGCGGATCTTGAAGGAGAACGTCGGTTGCAGGTCTTCGCGCTTGAGCAGAATCCGGTTGCCCAGCGCCTCCGACAGCGCCGGCGCCGCTTGCAACGGCGTGCGCACCGCGAGGTCGTACACCGGCGCGGCGAGGATCTTTTTCACGTAGTGCTCAAGCAGGGTTTGCTGATCGGGGCTGTGCGGCATGGTCGTCTCCTGACATTTTTCAAAACCCCGGAGACAGAAAGTAAAAACCCGCCTCTAGGGCGGGTTGGGTGCTGCAGTCGTGAGCTAGCCCGCCAAATGAGGAATGGCGGTAATAATCATTGGCTGGCAACGCGATACAGTCGAAGTCATGGGCTGGAAATTAGCCTGCGCGGTGCTGGCAAGTCAATGGCCAATTTTGCGCGGCAGCGTTAGTCTGGCGACTCTCTCATCACACCATGGAAGGATTGCATGATGTCTATCGCCCTGCCCCTCACGGCTTTGCTCGCGTTTAGCGGTTATACCGTTTCGGTGATGCTCCAGGCTGAACAGTCGTTGATCGACTTTGGCATCAGCCTGATGTCGCGGCCCGATACTGCGCAGGTGGTGATTGATCTGTATCTGCTGGCCACGCTGGCGGGCGTGTGGATAGTCAAGGACGTCCGGTCGCGCGGGCAGTCGATCTGGTCAGTGCTGCCGTATTTGTTGCTGACGGCGGTGTTTGTGTCGATCGGGCCGTTGTTGTATCTGGTTGTGCGTGGGGTTCGCGAGCGCAACAGGAAAGCGGTGGATCTGGCTCGGGTGAGTTGATCCGGATTATTGCGCGTCGGCCGAATGGCCTTCGCAGGCAAGCCCGCTTCCACAGGGGAAATTGTCAGGATAAAAGACGAGGTCTCCAGAACCAGAATAGCGAGGCTGTCAACTGTCAAGTCTGACAGTTATGCCAGCAACCCTGATGCGGTAACTTGAGCCTTCACCGGGAGCTTGCTCCCATTGAGGTCATACGTCAGGAGCATGAGCGATGAGTGATTCAGCGTACACATCTACAGGAGAGTTTTCTGCCGACACGGAAGGTGGTGAACGCTTGTTGTTTCATACGACGTTAGTGAAACTGGCCATTAGCTCTCGCCCGGTGCCCGTCCCTTTTTGGCAAGCTATTGGCGATCAGGAATTCGACGGACCGCTTCCTCGGCGACACGCCTATCTGAGTGTCTATTTCCCTGTGGGAGTAACGGCAGGCACCTATCCGCTGACCAGGGACGGCGACTATCGAGGAAGCTATGCGGTCGGTACTCTCGGTGATGCGGAGCCGTACTATTCAACATCAGGAGAAATAACGCTGACTATCGTGCCGTCATCCGAAGGTGAACAAGTGGAGGGCACAGTATTCTTTACCGCTCTAAATGAAAAAAATGGGCAGGAAGTCTTTATCAAAAATGGCAAGTTCAAGATGAACAATTAGACCTTTACCTCGGCTGCAACCAAGCGCCGGAGTAAACATTGACTTGGTTAGCCCGTCGCTCTCGCAACCCGGCTGCCTCAACCCCGCTTGACCGCAACATACGCCGCCGTTTCATACGGCACCGTCACCACATCCCTACCGTGCAGTTCCGGCTCGGCAGCAATCAACGCACCAATCTGCTCATCAACCTTCGCCCGCTGCGCCTCCGGCAGCGCGGCGATGAAACTGGTCGAGCGCACGCGGTTGAAGATCACGTCTTCCGGCGAGCCGGTATGGCCATGGTGAAACCGCTCAACCTGCAGAGGCGCGAACGCCGGGTGCGGAAACACTGCGCGCCAGGCGCCGGTGTAATAGCGCGGCGTGTCACCTTCCAGCGCATTGACGATGGCGTCCAGTTTCGGCACCCAGCTGACATGGGTGTCGCGCAGGTTCCAGATCAGCCCCAACTTGCCATCGGGTTTGAGCACTCGAGCGATTTCGGTCAGTGCTTCGGTGCTGGCGAACCAGTGAAACGCTTGCGCGCAGATCACCACATCGACAGAAGCGTCGGGCAACGGCAAGTCAGTCGCCGTGCCGCTCACGGCTAGCACTTCAGGCCAGGCGTCCGAGAGTTTTTCCAGCATCTGCGCCACGGGCTCCACGGCAATTACCTGCGCGCCCGTCGCCACCAGCCGTCCGGTGAACTTGCCGGTACCGGCGCCCAGATCGATCACGGTTTTATGCCCATCCAGGCCCAGCGTCGCGGTCAACCATTGACTGACTTGCGGCGGATAGTCCGGCCGCCCTTTGACATAGGTGTCGGCGGCGGTTTTGTAGCCGGCAGCGGCTGAGTGATGGACGTGGTCGGTCATGGCAACGCTCCTTACGGCAAAACATCGGATCGACGGCAGACGCTGACGAGCATAGCGCTTGAATTTACGCTGAACTTGAACAGTCACTGATAAAGCAATGAATAAAAATTCACGCTGTGGTGTTCAAAGTGAAACATAACCTCTGTGGAGCCTTGCCCATGACTATCCGTTCCGTTATGTTCGCCGCCCCGTTGCTGCTGGTCGCGGCGATGGCCAGCCATTTGGCCTTGGCCAATGGTGATGAAGAAGAGGTGCAGAAGCCCGAATGCCCGAAGGGCCAGGTCTGGGACAGCAAAACGCAGAAATGCGTGCTGCAAACCAGCAGCCTGCTACCGGACGCTGACCGCACCGATTACGCCTATCGCCTCGCCAAGGTCGGTCGCTACGAAGAAGCCCTGGCGCTGCTCGACACGCTGAAACAGCCGAACACCGCCAAGGCCCTCAACTATCGCGGTTACGCCACGCGCAAACTGGGGCGCACTGACGAAGGCATCGGTTATTACCTGCAATCGGTAAAACTCGACCCGCAGTATGCGCAAGTGCGCGAATACCTCGGCGAAGCCTATGTGATCAAAGGCCGTGTCGACCTGGCGCAGGAGCAGTTGCAGCAAATCAAATCGATTTGCGGCACATCGTGCGAGGAATACCAGGACCTGGCTGAGGCCATCAACGACTCAGCGAAAACCTGAACACTTATAAGGGCCGCCATCATCTTCAACGATCAGGCATTCAGAGCAGAACTCGGACAGCATCTGGCGCGACTGTGGCGCTATGGTCTGCTGCTCTCGCGCAATCGGCATGTGGCCGAGGATCTGGTGCAGGCAACGTGCGTGCGTGCGCTGGAACGCGCCAGTCAGTACATCGCCGGCACGCGCATGGATCGCTGGTTGCTGAGCATTCTGCATTCGATCTGGCTCAATGAAGTGCGTGCTCGGCGCGTGCGTCAAGGTACGGGACAGCTCGATGCCGATGGCCAACTGGCGTTCGATGGTGAGTACGCCGCGCAGACGCACGTGATGGCCGCGCAAGTGATCCGCCGCGTCGACGCGTTGCCGGAAACCCAACGCGAAACGGTTTATCTGGCCTATGTCGAAGGCTTGTCCTACCGCGAAGTCGCCGAGATCCTGCAAGTGCCGATCGGCACGGTCATGAGCCGTCTGGCCACCGCCCGCCTGAAACTCGCCGAATACCCGCCGTTGCAAGCAGTGCCGAAGTCCACCGAAGGAGACCGCTCATGACCCCACCTTCGGATGAACAACTGGTCGCCTACCTGGACGGCGAACTCGACCGCGAATATCGCGATCAGCTCGACAGTGCGATTGCCGAAGACTCGCTGCTGAGTCTGCGCGTGCAATGGCTCAGCCGCAGCAGTCTGCCGTACAAGAAAGCCTATGACGAACTGGCACGACAGGCGCCGCTGGATCGTCTGCAAGCGCGACTGGATGCGATGCCTTCGCCGCAGCGTCCGGGCTTCAACCGCCGCTGGTTTATCGCAGGCGCCGCCGCAGCGCTAGTGGCCGGTGGTGTGTTGGCCGACCGCTTGTTCCTCGCCTGGCATGCCGCGCAATCGAATAACTGGCGCGCCTTGGTGGGCGATTACATGGCGCTGTACGTGCCGCAAACGCTTGATCATCTGCCCACCGACGAAGCTTCCCAACGCGCGCAATTGCGCACGATTGATGCACGCCTTGGCCTGAACCTTTCACCAGCGACGTTGAAGCTGCCGGGTGCCGATTTCAAGCGGGCACAAATGCTTGAGTACGACGGCGTGCCGATTGCGCAGATCGTGTATCTGGATGCGAAGCATGGGCCACTGGCGCTGTGTGTAACCCGCTCGAACAGCGGCAGTCAGCCGCTGGCGCACGAGCGGCAGCATGCAATGAATGTGGTGTATTGGACCGAACGTGAGCATGCGTGGATGCTGATCGGACGCGACGCCCCGGTAGCGCTGGAAGACAAGGCAAAACTGTTGAACAGCCGTTTAAACACAGGATAAATGCTGCACTATTCTGAGTGAGTGATTTTCCAAGGACTCCACGATGCCTGATTCTTCCCGCTCTGCCTTACTGGTAATCGACGTTCAAAACGACTTCACCCCCGGTGGTCAATTAGCGGTACCGGAAGGTGACCGGATTGTGCCGCTGATCAATCGGCTCGCCCGTCAGTTCACGCAGGTGGTCATTGCACAGGACTGGCACCCGACGGGTCATGCTTCATTTGCATCGAGTCATCCCGGTCATCAGCCCTACGATGTCATTCAGTTGCCTTATGGCGAGCAGACACTCTGGCCCGACCATTGTGTGCAATCGACAGCGGGGGCTGAGTTTCACCGGGAACTTGACCTGCCTCACGCCCAACTGATCATTCGCAAGGGCTGCAATCCTGATATCGACAGCTATTCGGCCTTTCTGGAAGCCGATCGCCGCACCACCACGGGGCTGTCCGGCTATCTGAAAGAGCGCGGGATCGATACGGTTTACATGGTGGGGCTGGCACTGGATTTCTGCGTGATGTTTTCAGCGCTGGATGCCCGGGCGGCGGGGTTCAAGGCTTATGTAGTGCTGGATGCGTGCCGGGCGATCGATCTGAATGGATCACTGGCGGCAGCGATTGAGCGGATGCAAAGTGCCGGGGTCGGGTTGATTCAATCCACGGAACTGGTCTGAACAACGCAACCCCCATGTGGGAGCGAGCCTACTCGCGAAGGCGTCGGGTCAGTCAGCGCATACCTGGCTGACATACCGCCTTCGCGAGCAGACGCGCTTCCACAGTATATTTTCAGAGACATGAACTTCAGGCGTTATTGGGCAACCACAACCGAAAGCGTGCCCCGCCCAACGGTGAAGACTCTACGGTCAACGTGCCACCCTGCGCTTCCAGCGCCCGACGACTGATCGCCAACCCTAAACCAAACCCACCTGTAGCCCGATCACGACTGCGGTCCAATCGATAGAACGGCTCGAAAATCCGCTCCCGCTCGTCATCGGGAATGCCGATGCCGTCATCATCGACCCAGATCTCACAGCCCTCGGCATTGACCTGCACGCCAATCTGAATGCGCTTCTCGCAATAGCGCATGGCGTTGCGCAGCAGATTCTGGATCGCACGCGCGGTCAGGCGTGGATCGAGCGAGAAGCGCTCGAGCTGACCGTGCAGCAAAACATCGATGACGATCTCCGGCGATTCCAGCTCTTCATCGACACTGCCCAGAATGCTGTCGATGAACTCATCCAGCGACACCTCGACCTGCTCCGGCAGTTGCGCCGGGTTCTGCAAGCGGCTGTAGGAAAGCAACTCCAGCACCAGCTCATCAAGCTCGCGAATGTGCGCGACCAGTCCCAACAAACGTTCGCGGCTGGCGCTCGGCAAGTCATCTGACAGGGCCAGGGCCAGGCCGAAATCCAGACGCGTCAGCGGCGTACGCAGTTCGTGGGACACGGCGTTGAGCAGATCACGTTGCTGATTGAGCAGGTTCTCGATATCGCCGGCCATGGTGTCGAAAACATTGGCGAGGCTGCCGATATTGGAGCTTGGGGCGATTTCCGTGCGCTCGCTCAAATGGCCCTTGCCGAAGCGTTCGGCGGTGCCTTTGAGCCGTTCCAGATCACGCCAGTGCGGGCGCAGCCACATCAGCAGGCAGGCGAGCAGCGTCGCACCAACCAACACGTTGATGCTCCAGTACAACAGATTGACGTCCATCGGGTCCGGCGGCACGACCATTTGCACGGCCGAGATGTCGTCCAGCGGCGTCACTGCCAGCGTGCGCCAGCCCCAATCGCCGATACGCACGACGTTTTCACCACGGCGCAGGCGTTCCTGCTCGATGGCGGTGAACTCGGCATCGTCGATCCGCGCCAGGACGATGTGCAGCGGCTGGAAGTCCTTGTCCATCGACGCCGCCAGCGCCGGCCACTGCGCCTGCGGCACCGCATGGAACTGGCGGGTGATCAGCGATTGCAGACCGCGCGAATAGTCGAGGTTGTAAGTGACGAAGCGATCCTTGAACAGCATGACGATCAGGTCAGGCACCAAATAGATCGCCGCGCTGTACGAGATGATCGTCACCAGATACAGGCGAAACAGGATGCGAAACATCAGCTCAGCATTCCCACTCGGAGCGGCTGAACAGATAACCCTTGCCCCAAACGGTCTTGATCTTGCGCGCCTCGCCCGCATGGTCGTCGAATTTACGGCGCAGCTTGGAGATCGCCACGTCCACCGAGCGGTCGGTACCGTTGAATTCGATCCCGCGCAGACGCTGCAGGATCTGATCGCGGCTCAACACTTCACCGGCGTGTCGGGCCAGCACCACCAGCAGGTTGTACTCGCCACTGGACAGCTCGACCGGTTGATCGCGCCAGGTCACAGTGCGCTCGGACAGGTCGATGCACAGATTGCCCATGAGGATACGGTCATTGGCGGTCAGCGGTTCGCCGAGGCTGCTGCGGCGCAACAAGGTGCGCACCCGTGCCAGCAAGACCCGAGGCTCGCAAGGCTTGGTCACGTAGTCGTCGGCGCCCATTTCCAGGCCCAGCACCTGATCGTGGCTGTCGTCGCGGGCGGTCAGCATCAGGATCGGCAGCGTCGCTGAATCGGCGCGCAACAAGCGGCAGACTTGCAGGCCGTCGAGGCCGGGTAGCATCAGGTCGAGAATCACCAGGTCCGGCGGATTGACTCGCGCCCGTTCACGTACGTGGTCACCACGGCCGATCACGCTAACGGAATAACCGTTGCGCTCCAGATAGCTGGAAATCAGTTCGGCGAGGGCGGTGTCGTCTTCGACCAGGAGGATGTTGGGCATGGGTGATCCAGAAAGTGCTGTGGCGACTGATAAGGCCCATTCGCGAGCAGGCTCGCTCCCACACTTGGAATGCGATCCCCGGTGGGAGCGAGCCTGCTCGCGAAAGCTATCTATCTGTCGCAATAAATTTCAAGACCTGAAGGATATACGCCCTCGCCCATCCCTGAGCAAAACCCTTACACAATTTCACACAGCGCCTACAAAGCTTCACCGCTAATCTCGGCGTCTGCCCGTAGGATGCGGGCATCAATATTGGGGGTTGTACATGTCGAACAAACTGCTGGCCGGGCTCGGCCTGATCGCGATGGCGCTGACACTGAGCGCCTGTGATTCGTCCTCGAAAGCCGAGGATCAGGCACCACCGGCCACGGTGCGTATCGAGACGATCGAAGCGCATCCCCTGTCGATCAGCAGCGAACTCAGCGGCCGCATCGCCGCACCACGGATTGCCGAAGTGCGGGCACGGGTGGCCGGAGTGGTCTTGCAGCGCACCTTCCGCGAAGGCAGCGACGTGAAAAAGGGCGACGTGCTGTTCCGCATCGACCCGGCGCCGTTCAAGGCTGACCTCGACAGCGCCGAAGCCGCGCTACGCAAGGCCGAAGCCAATGCCTTCCAGGCCAAACTGCAAGAGCAGCGCTATGCCCAGTTGATCGATGACCAGGCCATTAGCGGCCAGGACTACGACAACGCCCGCGCCAATGCCCGGCAGACCGCCGCTGACGTTGCGGCCAACAAGGCTGCTGTCGAACGGGCGAAACTGAATCTGGGTTATGCCACCGTCACCGCGCCGATTTCCGGGCGTGTTGGTCGCGCACTGGTGACCGAAGGCGCACTGGTCGGGCAAAACGAAACCACGCCGCTGGCACTGATTCAGCAGCTCAACCCGATTCACGCTGACCTCACTCAGTCGACCCGTGAACTCAACGAATTGCGCCGCGCGTTCCGCTCCGGTCAGTTGCAGGAAGTCGGCCAGGATCAGGTCAAAGCCACGCTGATTCAGGATGACGGCAGCCTGTACCCGCTGCCGGGCAAATTGCTCTTCAGCGACATCACCGTCGATCCGGGCACTGGCCAGATCATCCTGCGCAGCGAATTCCCCAACCCGGATCTCGACTTGCTGCCGGGCAGTTTCATTCGCGTGCGTCTGGAGCAGGCAACGATCCAGAACGGCATCACCGTGCCGCAACGCGCCGTGCAGCGTGACAGCGCCGGTATTGCCCAAGTGCTGACCGTCGACGAACAGATGCGCGTCGCCGAGCAACCGGTGCAACTGGGCGCGGTGCAGAACAATCGCTGGATCGTCACCGGCGGCCTCAAGCCCGGCGACCGCATCGTCATCGAAGGCCTGCAACACGCCCGTCCCGGCGAAACCGTGCAGATCGACGACACCCCTCTTCCACTTGCCCAGACCTCTGGTCAGTAAGCAGGACGCTTTTATATGCCGCAGTTCTTTATCGACCGCCCGGTGTTTGCCTGGGTCGTCGCGCTGTTCATCCTGTTGGCCGGTGCGCTGGCCATCCCGCAGTTGCCGGTGGCGCAATACCCCGACGTCGCCCCGCCGCAGATCGAAATCTACGCTGTGTACCCTGGCGCCTCGGCGCAGACCGTCGATGAAAGCGTGGTCAGCCTGATCGAGGAAGAGCTTAACGGCGCCGATCATCTGCTGTACTTCGAATCGCAAAGCAGCCTCGGCAGCGCGACGATCAAAGCCACGTTCCAGCCGGGCACCAACCCGGAGCTGGCGCAGGTTGACGTGCAAAACCGTCTGAAAGTGGTCGAGTCACGTCTGCCGCAAGCAGTGAATCAGCAAGGTTTGCAGGTCGAAAAAGTCTCGTCCGGTTTCCTCTTGCTGATCACCCTGACGTCGAGTGACGGCAAGCTCGATGACGTCGCGCTCAGTGATTATCTGGCGCGCAACGTGATGAACGAGATCAAGCGTCTGGAAGGCGTCGGCAAGGCACAGTTGTATGGCGCCGAACGGGCCATGCGCATCTGGATCGATCCGCAGAAGCTGATCGCGTTCAACCTGACACCGGCTGACGTCAACGAAGCCATCGTCGCGCAGAACGCCCAGGTGTCCGCCGGCAGCATCGGCGATCTGCCCAGTCCGTCGAGCCAGGAAATCACTGCGACCATTCTGGTGAAAGGTCAGTTGTCGACGCCGCAAGAGTTCGCCGACATTGTCCTCAAGGCCAATCGCGACGGTTCTACCGTGCGCATCGGCGACGTCGCTCGGGTCGAGATCGGCAGTCAGGAATACCAGTTCGGCACGCGCCTCAACGGCAAGCCGTCCACCGCCGTCGGCGTGCAGCTGTCGCCGGGCGCCAACGCGCTGAACACTGCGACCCTGGTGCGGGCGAAGATGGATGAGCTAGCGCGCTACTTCCCGGCAGGCGTGGAATACAAGATTCCATATGACACTTCGCCGTTCGTCAAAGTCTCGATCACCAAAGTGGTTTACACCCTGGGCGAAGCCATGCTGTTGGTGTTCGCGGTGATGTTCCTGTTCCTGCAGAACGTGCGCTACACGCTGATCCCGACGCTGGTGGTGCCAGTGGCGTTGATGGGTACATTCGCGACCATGTTGGCGCTGGGTTTTTCGATCAACGTGCTGACCATGTTCGGCATGGTGCTGGCCATCGGTATTCTGGTGGACGACGCGATTGTCGTGGTGGAGAACGTCGAGCGGATCATGGCCACCGAGGGTCTGTCGCCCAAGGAAGCCACGCGCAAGGCAATGACACAGATTACCGGCGCAATCATCGGCATCACCCTGGTGCTGGTGGCGGTGTTCATTCCGATGGCGTTCATGCAGGGCTCGGTCGGGGTGATTTACCAGCAGTTCTCGCTGTCGATGGCGACGTCGATCCTGTTCTCGGCGTTCCTCGCCCTGACCCTGACGCCGGCACTGTGCGCGACACTGCTCAAGCCGATCGCCAAGGGCGAGCATCACGAAAAATCCGGGTTCTTCGGCTGGTTCAACCGCCGCTTCGAACGCCTGACCGACCGTTATCAGGGTTGGGTCGGCTACGCGTTGAAACGCAGTGGCCGTTACCTGCTGATCTACGTTGTGCTGCTGGTGGGGCTGGGCCTGTGCTTCGCGCGTCTGCCCTCCTCGTTCCTGCCGGTGGAAGATCAGGGTTACACCATCACTGACATTCAACTGCCACCCGGCGCGACCAAGAATCGGACGGTGGCCGTGGCGGAACAGCTCGAGGCACATAACGCTGGCGAGCCAGGAATCAGCGACAGTGTGGTGATTCTCGGTTTCAGCTTCTCTGGTAGCGGGCAGAACGCAGCGTTGGCGTTTTCGACGCTGAAGGATTGGTCGCAGCGCAGCAGCGATGATTCCGCCAGCTCGATTGCCGATCGCGCCAACATTGCGCTGAGCGAGATCAAGGACGCCATGGCGTTCTCGGTGCTGCCACCGCCCGTGGACGGCCTCGGCACGTCGAGCGGTTTCGAGTTCCGCTTGCAGGATCGCGGTGGTCTTGGCCATGCGACCTTGATGCAGGCGCGCACCGAATTGCTCGCCGCTGCCGAAAAAAGTCCGGTACTGATGAACGTGCGCGAAAGCGCGCTGGCTGAAGCGCCGCAAGTGCAATTGATCGTTGACCGCAAGCAGGCGAATGCCTTGGGCGTCTCGTTTGCCGATATCGGCAACGTGCTGTCCACTGCGGTCGGCTCCAGCTATATCAACGACTTCCCCAATCAGGGGCGCATGCAGCGTGTTGTCGTGCAAGCCGAAGGTGATCAACGCAGTCAGGTCGCCGATCTGCTGAAAATGCATGTGCGCAACAATACCGGGCACATGGTGCCGCTCTCGGCGTTCGTGCAGGCCAACTGGATTCAGGGCCCGGCGCAATTGACCCGTTACAACGGTTACCCGGCGATAGCGATTTCCGGCGAACCGTCGCCGGGGCACAGTACCGGTGAGGCCATGGCGGAAATCGAACGACTGGTTGCGCAAGGCCCGAAAGGCCTGGGTCAGGAGTGGACCGGCCTGTCATTGCAGGAGCGCTTGTCCGGCAGTCAGGCGCCGATTCTGTTGGGCCTGTCATTGCTGATCGTGTTCCTGTGTCTGGCGGCGCTGTACGAGAGTTGGTCGATTCCGACCTCGGTGTTGCTGGTGGTGCCGCTGGGCGTGCTCGGCGCGGTGCTGGCGGTGACGTTGCGCGGCATGCCCAACGACGTATTCTTCAAAGTCGGCCTGATCACCATCATCGGTCTGTCGGCGAAGAACGCGATCCTGATCATCGAGTTCGCCAAGAGCCTGTATGACGAAGGTCACGACCTGATCGACGCGACCTTGCAGGCCGCGCGTTTGCGTCTGCGGCCGATCGTGATGACTTCGCTGGCGTTCATTCTCGGCGTGGTGCCATTGGCCATTGCCACCGGCGCCAGCTCGGCAAGCCAACAGGCGATCGGTACCGGGGTGATTGGCGGGATGATTACCGCGACACTGGCGGTGATCTTCGTCCCGGTGTTCTTCGTCGTGGTCATGAAGCTCGTACAACGATTCACCAAATCCCACTGATCCAACCTGTGGGAGCGAGCCTGCTCGCGAAAGCGTCGGTAATTCAATGTTGATGTTGACTGACCGGACGCATTCGCGAGCAAGCTCGCTCCCACAAGGGTTCTGCAAACATCCAGCGCTGTGGTCACACCTGCCATCGCTGGGCTAAGGTGTCTGAATCACCTTGGCCCATCGAGTCCCCATGCGCTTACTCGCCCGCACCCACCCTCGCCTGTCTGCAGCCGCCCTGCTCGGGCTCGCAACCGGTCTGTTGGCACCCGCCGATTCCATCGTCAGCAAAATCCTCATCGGCTGGAACGCCGGTGTCTGGACTTACCTGATCCTGATGTTCTGGCTGACCGTGCGCGCCAAGGCCCCGGACGTCAAACGCATCGCTGAAGTCGAAGACGAGAATGCCGGGCTGGTGCTGTTCGTGGTGTGCATCGCCGCCCTTGCCAGTCTGGCGACCATCACCTTCGAACTGGCCGGCAGCAAAGACCTGGAAACCACGCGCAAGCTCCTTCATTACGGTTTCACCGCGCTGACGGTAATTGGTTCGTGGCTGCTGATCGGGGTGATTTTCTGCGTGCATTACGCAAGGTTGTATTACACCTGGAACGGCAAGGAACCGGCGTTGCGCTTCGCCGAAGGGCTGACCACGCCCAACTATTGGGACTTCCTGTATTTCTCGTTCACCATCGGCGTGGCGGTGCAGACAGCAGATGTCGGCGTGGCGACACGGGATATTCGCAAAATCGTTTTGGCGCAATCACTGATCGGATTTGTGTTCAACACGGCTATTTTGGGATTTTCAATCAATATCGCGGCAGGACTGTTTGGCTGATTATTTTTATTGTCCACCGAGGCTGCCCTTCCAACCGGGCGGCGTAGATCCGCTAACCTGATGATCGGGAGCCTGAACCGTTTAAATCACTTTCCCCATCAAAACTAACCTTCGCCAACAACCAAATTTCGGAAATCACATTTCCTGCCAACTGTAAACTGTCAAGTCTGACAGTTTACAGTTGGCCTCATTAGCGTTCTGATAGCTCATCCCGAAAGTTTCCTTTAATAACGGGATATCTCGTCATGACATGGAGACCGCAAAAATGATCAATAAAATTCTCAAACGTAGAAATGCAATCGGCACAGGTGAGTGTGTAGGGACAATCAACGTCGTAGAACAGTTTAAAGCAAGCCTGGTTGAGCTCTCCGAGCAAACCTTCCCGCTGCCGCACGGTGAGGCCTACGTAATGTTTGCCCGTCAACGTAAAACGGACTTCACGACCAAAGAAATCACCCTGTCCTTCTCCAAAAACCTGCCGAATGACAGCTACGAACTGACACCAACATCCCATGAGGTTCGCCTGACATTTGTCGACAACAGCGATCCAGCCAAGCCTGTGACTTATACTCAGCGTTCGGGGGCAGCCATCATCGCTTATGATCCTGATTCAGCTACTCTTTCCGGGAACTTGAACAACGTCGTGGTGGAGAATCGAGACGACGATGAGGAGAAAGAACTAACCTTGGATGTTAGATTTTCAGCAAAGGGAGACATTGTGAAATTACGTGGATATCGGTCGATCGCCGCATAACCATAATGCCGGCAAACAAAAAAAAGGAAGCTTTTGCTTCCTTTTTTATTGCCTCGTTTACCAAATATAGCGAATTCCGATGTTGGCACCCAAGGGCTGCTCAAAGTACCGGCCGTTGCTGTACTCGAAATCGGCATGCACGCTGAAACTTCTGGCTATCGCTACAGCGACGCCAGCACCCAGTTCCCCACGAGAGCCGGACAGGTCATTGTTGAACACATTGTTATTCACCTGGACTTCATTGTTCTTTGCAAACTCATGTGCCCAGGCAAGTCGAATATAAGGCTGTACAGTCCGCCCCTGATCCAGTTCGATATTTCGACCGGCAGTGACACCCACTTTACCGATGAATGAACGAGTTCGATCACCTTCTGCCTGCAGGTCATTACTCAAGGAATAATCCTTGCCCTCAATGACCACTGCAGACCATTGCGTGTAGGGTTCCAGGAAGTTTCCGTCAGCAAGACTGATGTGTTTACCGATTTCCACCGAACCACCGACGCCGGAATTGTCGTAATCACCCTTGGCCCGCGTTCCATCACTCAGCCCTACCTTGGCATCATTATTGAAGCGGTTGGCCTTCAATACTCCATCAAAGTAATAACCGGTTTGCGCATCCAGCCAGGTCAAGTAGCCACCCACATAGTAGCTGTCCACGCTCCCGGAGGTGCCTGCGTCAAGATCGAGGTCGGATTGACTTTGGCCTGCCATCACCCCGACCAACCACTGCCCGTCACCCAGCGGCAGCGGCGCATCCGCCCCTAAAGTAAACCCGCTCTGATGTTGCTGATAGCCGACCCCCGAGCCATCGGCGATGTTGTACTTGTTAGTGTAAGTACGCCCCCACGCGCCGGATTGGCCACCATTGAAGCGCAATTCGCCCATACGCGTGCGCAATGAGGTCAACTCGCCCAGCCATACCGTTGAGGCCGTGTTGAACAGAGCGAGCACTGAGCGAGCCCCAGGACTGATGGTCCGCGTGCTGGGATCGAGTATCCAGTCATTGCCACTTTTCGCCAGACCATAGGAATACGTCCCCAGATCGACATCACGGCTCATGAAAAACCGAGCGTCGCCGCCTGCGGTTTGCACCACGCGGACAGGTTGTCCGCTAGCAGGGTCTAGACCACTGCTGGCAATCAGCAGTTCGTGTGTCCCTTGGGCGGTGCCAGTGATATTCAACACATCCGTTTCACCAGTGGTGAAGTTGGTGCCCATCACAAACCGGCCATTGCCGGACAAAGACGTTACGTTGAGTTGATAAAAGGCGTCGGTAGCCCCGAAGACCACCGAGCCACCGTTGTTCAGGTTCAACTGGTCGATACTGCTATTACCCGTCAGGACCCACTGAGAACTGTCATTGATCGTGGCGCTGGCCACATTTTGCAATTGGCCCGTCAGCTTCGAGTTGTTTTGCAGAGTCAACTTTGTAGTGCTGCCCTGCTCCGTGACGATGTCACCATTGAGCGTACTGTCGTTGACTACCAGCGAGGCATCCGCCCCGCCTCGGACATCCAGTAAGGTGCCGTTGCCAGCGAGCAAGCGCGAGTTGGTCAACGTAATGTCCGCCGTGGAATCCGTGGTGTTGGCAAAGTCGACCAGAATGGCAGCGCCGGTTTTGCCTTGCACTGTAGTGTTCTCAAGATTCAACGTCGCCGGTTGAGCCTGGTTGAGATCGGAATCGATGACGACGCCTTCTCGACCACCAATGATAGAGCTGTTTAGGGCCGTCGCTTGACCGCTATTCAGCCGAAGTCCGTAGCTGCTGGCTCCGGTGCCGAGAAGGTCGGAATCGCTGAGGTTCAAGACGCTGAAGGCACTGACCAACGCTCCCCCGGTCACACCAGTGATCTTCGTGCCATTGGTGACATAAACACTGGAGCCGTCCTGTGTATTGGCATCGCGAACCACTTGGAGTCCTACACGATTTCCGGTAATCGAACTGCTGTCGATCGTCGCTTGAGAGCTACTTAAAAAGACCGCCGCCAAGCCCCCGGTAGCCGAAACGGTCGCATTGCTCAGATTGACCGTTGACCCTTCGCGAGCCGATATCTGCTGCGTTGTGCTACCAGGATTCACAATCAACGTGGAATTTTCAGAGTTGATGGCCAGCGTTTGCGCGCCGTTGACCGTCAGCGTGGCGCTCTGGAAAAGATCCCATCGTTCCGGCGTGCCACCGTTTACCGTTTCCTCGCGACCCACGACCGGAGCCGCGCTGGCGCAGGCACTCAAAATTGCCAACAACGAAGGGCTCAAAACTATGTAACGCCGCGAACGGCCTGGACCCGACAATGACTTACCCCGCATAGTAAATACCTGCTGTATGACTGGTGAAATGGCAGTCGTAGCCATTCCTGGAGGGGCGCAAGGCTATAGAGAAGACTCATAAATTTATGTAGGACTTATCCTCAGTTAGTTGGCGAAAACTCTTTTGGGCTAAAAGATTGAATACCAGATGTCAGTAATCGGGGGAGGCGGTCACAAACTTTGCGATCACGCCCCCCACAATCACCGATCATGGATTTGGATCGGGAACAAAGTCCTCACAATAACGACCTTGACTGTCATCCAGATCCAGTGTGTTCTCAGCAGGCAGCGAGTCTGGTGTCGGATTTTGACCAGCTCCCCCGCGGGAAATGGAATAAGTCACCCTGGCAAGTTGCATATGAGCCGGTTTGAAATCTTCCTCGTAATCACCAATATTGATAAGCGCACCATCGGGAGGAAATGTCCCCGAAATTGGGTAAGTCGCCGTTGCCTCAGTATTGGGAATAGGTTTCGTCGGCTCCGCCCGTTCAAATGCCTCATACTTCAAAGTAATGGTTTCACCATCGACCGTATACGTATTGGGCAATACACGAACGAGCAAATTTCGTCTCTCGGTACCATCATTTGGGACAGTCTCCGTAGGGAAGTTCAAGGTAGAGCATCCAATCCTTCTTACCGATCCCGCAAGCCCCAAGATTACCGGCGCCAGCATTTCAATCGGGAATGGATCGACCGGGATATCCCTCGGTCTCGACGGAGTTGGGTTGTTCGAACCCGGAGTGTAGAGGGTATACCGTAGAACCTTGGTCCCACTTTCCTGCTTTTGAATAACAGACCACGGAATGATACGAGTTATGTCCGTGTCCTCTTGACCTATTGTTAACGCAATGGGGTCGCCAATCTGGATGTCGTCATAAAACAGATCGATCAGCCAACCTTCCTCTGTCGGGGGGGCAGCAAAAAGTTTGATAGTCGCAGTAATGGCGTCATCTCCGTAATCACCCTCCTCGATTGCGTTGTCAGTACCCGCAGCTGTCTTCAGCGTTGGCGCCTCCAGACCAATGGTTATTGGATCCGGACCGATATATGAAATATCAACATCGATTTCAACTTTTGAGTCAGCCAACGGACGGACACCACGAAACATATTGAAACTGACATTGGTTTTAACGATGCCATCGGTATCGCCGTATACCTGCTTAACCAGAGCATAGGGGGCGTAAAACGTCAGTTCGGTATTGGCACCCACGCGCTGTTCGGTGCCTACCTGTTGCCCCCCCCAGTAGCCGGAAATCGTATCCGCTGGAGCATTGGGAGTAGGCACTTTGACCTTGAACTCCACACCTTGAGAATCAAACTGAGTGTCTGCAAGATCGATCAAGTTGTCGCCATTGGTACCATTTGCCAGCGTGACAATCGGTGGCACCACCGTAACGGGATCGGGATCCTTGGCATGTTGAACGGTACGCTGACTGAAGTTTGATCGGCGCCCTTCATTTCCCGGCAGATCTTTGGACACATAAATAAGCTGATGAGGACCATCAGCGGCATCGACAAACACTTTGATTGCAATTGCAGCTTCCCGAGCCGCCGACAGTACATCATTAAATACGGGAGTATCGCGGCCGGGATCCGGCGCAGGCCCGAAGAAAAATCTGTAAACGTCAGTTGCCTCGTAGTTTGCGGGAATCGCGGGCTTGACGATGATATGGGTTTTACCTTCGAGGTAGGCTTCATCAATGGGAACAGTCGGCCCTAAATCGGCAGGCCATGTAGGCGCTCCGGGGTTTCGGTCGGAGCCGGGCGGGGTTTTTACTTTGTAGGGCGGTGTAAGATCGATGGCGAAGGTAGCGGTACTGGATGCGACATCATTAATACCGCCAGAAAAGAAAACATACCGGAACTCCCATTGGGTAGGCGCTTCGGGCGTAAGCTCCTCTCTAAACAAGCTGCGTCGAATCTTGTAGGGCACCGTCCAGTCTCGACCAGTGACCGCACCGGGAATAATATGCGGAAAGTGTTCATCGGCTGAATCAACAACGTCCAGCCAATTCGTCGTACCTGCTATTCGAATCTGTGGTTGAAATGAATCATCGTCTTCCTCAGATGCCGGCTGTGGTACAACATATTCCAAATCACCGTTAAGAGAAGCAATCGGGATGCGCAAATCAGGAAGCAGTGTTTGCTGAGGGAATGTAACAGCCAATGGCGGATCAGCATCAACAGCGTTATGCACGGTGGACCTTGCTTTCAGCGCCGCCAGCCTGGACAGTTGTGCCCTTTTAACTATAGCGTTCATGATTCTCTCCATACGTTTGCATTTCAGGAAAATCTTCTAGTTACTTGGTTGTCCCGCATTTATTGCTTACCACTTTCGCCCAATATTTTACGGCCCACATGGAAGTTCCTCGCCAGTTATTATTCGATCAATTTTAACCACTCTGATTTTGGAGACTCCAATGAGTCTCCGGCCACGAAAAACTCGATACTGAACGACCGCTGAAGAGTTCTTCACCATGGGTTTTATATGAACATCGTAAGGCTCGATCACCAGTGAGTACCCGTCTTTTATATCATTCTCGCTCAGTGGAAAACGGATACTTTTCTTGCGAGCCCTAACGTACTCCACATTACTTCCGTTTAAACTTGGATAACCTCTCCAAAGCAACTCAACTCGATCTCCAGCTTTGAATCCCGACAAGGGGGGAACAGATACTCTAACGCCCTCCCATAAAGGCGGATCTGTGTCGCAGTTCAGATATCCGTGGAAATTTTTATCGGGGCAATCCGGCTCCTCGAGATCTCGTGGAATGGGGGTGTGATCAATTGTCAGATTGCGAGGATCTGACCGTGAGAGTTGATCCGCAGTATCCAAAACCTCGTAGCGCAACTGACCAACACCGTTAACCTGCAGAAAGCTCGCATCGATACGAATAATAAATTCTGGCTGGATGTCCGCTGCTGTGTAGATATTTTCGATCTTGAACAGCGGCTGCCCTGGCTGATCAAAGTAAACCGTTAAAATATCCCTATCATCAGGCAGCGTTGCGTAACTGGGCCACAGGGGAATGACCACGTCGATTCCTGCCAGTAACAAATCCAGCGGGATATATCCGTCCGGGTCAATATCGGCATCTTCTACACCGATGACTCTCGGTGGATTAAAGTTTAGCGGCCCTCGATTAGACATACGTCAAAGCCCCTTAATACCTATTGGAATTGATGAAAAGCCTCGGTCCGATTAAACGTCGTGTCAGACTTCTTGCCTACTGTCATATCTGACAGGTATTTCGACCGCCTGTCGGAATATCGCCCTGTCAGCAGATAAAATCGCTTGACGACTTTCCTGCAAATCGGATCTCCTGAAACCGGTTTCAGCGCATTCCTATAACAACAAGGTTCATTTATGAACGACTTCTCCGCCGCCCAGCGCAGCCGCGTGACCATGCTCGACGTCGCCGAACGCGCCGGCGTGTCCAAGGCCAGCGTCTCGCGCTTCATCGGCGATGATCGCGCCCTGCTCTCCGATGCCATTGCCCTGCGCATCGAGCAAGCGATCAGCGAACTCGGCTACCGCCCCAACCAGATGGCCCGCGGTCTGAAACGCGGGCGCACGCGCCTGATCGGCATGCTGGTGGCCGATATCCGTAACCCTTATTCGATTGCCGTGATGCACGGGGTGGAAACCGCCTGCCGTGCGCACGGCTACAGCCTGGTGGTGTGCAACACCGACCGTGATGACGAGCAGGAACGCCAGCATCTGGCGCTGTTGCGCTCGTACAACATCGAAGGGCTGATCGTGAACACGCTGGGCCATCATCGTGACGAGTTGCATGAGTTGCGCCGCGAGATGCCGCTGGTGCTGGTGGATCGCAAGGTCGACGGGCTGGACAGCGACATGGTCGGGCTGAATAACCCGCAAGCGGTGGAGATGGCGCTCGCGCATCTGGAGCAGCGTGGTTATCGGGATCTGGTGCTGGTGACTGAACCCTATGACGGCACCAGTTCGCGGATTGAACGGGTCAGCAGTTTTCAGGCGCAGATTGCTCAGCGCGCGGAGCTGGTCGGGGCGGTGCTGGAAACCGGCGATGATCTGAGTGCGCAACTGCAAACCTTTTTAAACACCCCCGGTAACGGCCCGAAAGCGCTGTTTTGCGCCAATGGCGTGGCGGCGCTGGCCACGACAACTGCGTTGCGCCAGATGGGTTGCCGGTTGTTCGAGGATGTCGGGCTGATTGCCCTGGATGATCTGGATTGGTATCCGTTGGTGGGCAGCGGGATTACCGCGCTGGCTCAGCCGACGGCAGAGATTGGTGCGCGGGCGTTTGAGTGTCTGCTCAAGCGCTTGCGTGGGGATGACGAGGTGGCGCGGGTGGTGGATTTTGCGCCGGTGCTGGTAAAGCGTGGGTCAACCCGTGAGGTTGGTGGTGTTTGAGCTGACGCCTTCGCGAGCAGGCTCGCTCCCACAGGTGACCACCTTCTAAATGTGGGAGCGACGGTGCGACGATTCGACCTGCTCGCGAAGGCGTCCGAAAGGACAACACAGAACATTTGATATTTTTTTGAACAAAAATGAAACCGGTTTCAGAGGTCAATAACAATGAATAAACCCGCCGTTTCCATCAGTCTGTCCAGCTACGGCGCCGAGCTTGTGCGCCAGCGCGGGCAAGCTTCTTTTATCGATGTTCTGGCTGCGGCCGGGGCCAATCGCATCGAGTGGCGCGAAGAGCTGCTGACGCGTGAAGACCCTGCGCAACTGGCCGAGGCCACTCAGGCGCAGGGCCTGCAAAGCATCTATTCCTCGCCCACCGAACTGTGGCTGGCCGGGCAGGCGCAGCCCAATCCCGAGTTGATCACCGCGCTGCAGCAGGCCGAAGCGTTCGGTTCGAAATGGCTGAAAGTCTCCCTCGGCTACTTTACCGACACCAACGATCTGCAAGCCCTGGCCGAACGTTTGAAGCACACCCCGGTGCAGTTGCTGGTGGAAAACGACCAGACCTTGCACGGCGGACGCATCGAACCGTTTCAGCGCTTCTTCGCCGCCGTCGAGCAGCACAACCTGCCGATCAGGATGACTTTCGACATCGGCAACTGGCAGTGGCAGGACCAGTCCGCCGCCAGCGCCGCGCGTTTACTCGGCCGGCATGTCGGCTATGTGCACTGCAAAGCCGTGGCTCGTCGCGCCGACGGCAAACTGGTTGCGGTGCCGCCTGCTGTCAGCGACTTGCATCTGTGGGAACAACTGCTGCGACACATGGCCCAAGGCGTTATGCGCGCGGCCGAATACCCGTTGCAGGGCGATGATCTGGTGCAACTGACCACTGAGCACGTCGCCGCCCTCGCCCGCCTCGGCCAATCCCGTCTGGAGCCTGCTCATGTCTGAGATCGATATTCTCTCGTTCGGCGAAACCATGGCGATGCTGGTCGCCGAACAGACCGGTGATCTGGCAACGGTCGAACACTTTCACAAACGCATCGCCGGTGCTGACAGCAACGTGGCGATCGGGCTGTCGCGCCTGGGTTTCAACGTCGCGTGGCTGAGCCGGGTCGGCAATGATTCGCTCGGGCGTTTTGTGGTCGAGACCTTGATCAAGGAGGGTCTGGATTGCAGTCACGTCGACGTCGATAAACAGCACCCGACCGGTTTCCAGTTCAAATCGCGCAATGACGATGGCAGCGACCCGCAGGTCGAGTATTTCCGTCGTGGTTCTGCGGCCAGTCACCTGTCGCCACAGTCGATCTCGACAAGCCTGCTGAGCGCCCGCCATCTGCACGCCACTGGCATTCCACCGGCGCTCTCGGCTTCGGCGCGGGAGATGTCTTGCGAACTGATGACGCGCATGCGCAATGGCGGGCGCAGCGTGTCCTTCGACCCCAATCTGCGCCCGAGCCTGTGGACCAGCGAGCGCGAAATGATCACCGAGATCAACCGCCTCGCCACCCTCGCCCATTGGGTGCTGCCGGGTTTGAGTGAAGGCCGTTTGCTGACCGGTTTCGAAGACCCGGCGGACATTGCTGCGTTCTATCTCGATCAAGGTGCCGAAGCGGTGGCGATCAAACTTGGCCCGCAGGGTGCTTATTACCGCACGCATCTGGCGTCGGGATTTGTCGCCGGTGTGCCGGTTGCCAATGTCGTCGATACGGTCGGTGCCGGTGACGGCTTTGCGGTGGGGATGATCAGCGCCCTGCTGGAGCAGCAGAGTTTTGCCGAAGCGGTGCAGCGTGCGAACTGGATTGGCAGTCGGGCGGTGCAGAGTCGCGGGGATATGGAGGGATTGCCGACCCGGGCTGAACTCCTCACTGGATTCGAAGGCGCCGATCGCGAGCAGGCTCACTCCTACAAGGGAACGCATTTCAAATGTAGGAGTGAGCCTGCTCGCGATGGGGCCGTCACAGACAACTGATCAATTGAACCTGCTGCGACAAAAACAACAAGCTCAGGAGCAAGACCCATGAAAACCGCAACCCTCGCCACCCGCCGCTGGTGGTACATCATGCCGATTGTGTTCATCACCTACAGCCTGGCGTATCTCGATCGCGCCAACTACGGCTTCGCCGCCGCATCGGGCATGGCCGAAGACCTGATGATCACCCCGGGCCTGTCGTCGCTGCTCGGCGCGCTGTTCTTTCTCGGTTACTTCTTCTTCCAGGTGCCGGGTGCGATCTACGCGCAAAAACACAGCGTGAAGAAGCTGATTTTCGTCAGCCTGATTCTCTGGGGCGGTCTCGCCACGTTGACCGGCGTGGTCTCCAATGCCTATTGGCTGATCGTCATTCGCTTCATGCTCGGCGTGGTCGAAGCCGCTGTCATGCCAGCCATGCTGGTCTATCTGTGCCATTGGTTCACCCGTGCCGAACGCTCGCGCGCCAACACTTTTCTGATCCTCGGCAACCCGGTGACCATGCTGTGGATGTCGGTGGTTTCGGGTTATCTGGTGCAGCATTTCAGCTGGCGCTGGATGTTCATCATTGAAGGCCTGCCGGCGGTGCTCTGGGCATTTATCTGGTGGCGCCTGGCCGATGATCGTCCGGCGCAGGCCAAGTGGCTCAGTGATCAGGAAAAACAGGATCTGGAAAGTGCTCTGGCGGCCGAACAGGTCGGCATCAAAGCGGTGAAGAACTACGCCGAGGCCTTCCGTTCGCCGAAGGTGATCATTCTGGCGTTGCAGTTTTTCTGCTGGAGCATCGGCGTTTACGGCTTTGTGTTGTGGCTGCCGTCGATCCTCAAGGCCGGCGCGCAAATGGACATGATCGAGGCCGGCTGGCTGTCGGCGCTGCCGTATCTGGCGGCGGTGATCGGCATGCTCGTGGTGTCGTGGGGCTCGGACAAGTTGCAGAAGCGCAAACGCTTCGTCTGGCCACCGCTGCTGATTGCTTCCATCGCGTTTTACGGTTCCTACGCACTGGGCGCTGAACATTTCTGGTGGTCGTACACGCTGCTGGTGATTGCCGGCGCGTGCATGTACGCGCCTTACGGGCCGTTCTTTGCCATCGTCCCGGAGATTCTCCCGGCCAACGTCGCCGGCGGTGCGATGGCGCTGATCAACAGCATGGGCGCGCTGGGTTCGTTCGGCGGCTCGTATCTGGTCGGTTACCTGAACAGCTCCACCGGCTCGCCCGGCGCTTCGTATCTGCTGATGAGCGGCGCGTTGCTGCTGTCGGTGGTGCTGACGATTTTTCTCAAGCCCGGCGCCAGTGATCGCGTCGTCGCCAAAGCCGTTGCCACGCGCGCCGTGCCAGCGCATTCCTGAAGAGACTTCTGCCATGAAAAAACAGGTC
Organism: Pseudomonas viridiflava; assembly: GCF_900580865.1. Classification (GTDB taxonomy): domain Bacteria; phylum Pseudomonadota; class Gammaproteobacteria; order Pseudomonadales; family Pseudomonadaceae; genus Aquipseudomonas. The sequence goes on along the minus strand of NZ_UTBZ01000168.1, from coordinate 88,846 downwards.
GTGTTGTACAAGAAACTTTCGCCCGCGCTGATGGCGCGTTTGCAGGAACAGTGCGAAGTCACGCTGATCGAAAGCCTCGACGCCGACGGACTGATGCAACTGCGCGATGCCCTGCCCCGCGCCCACGGTTTGCTCGGCGCCAGCTTGAAGCTCGACGCGGCGTTGCTCGATCTCGCGCCACAACTCGAAGCCATCGCCAGCGTTTCGGTGGGTGTCGACAACTACGACATCGATTACCTGACCCGGCGCAAAATCCTCCTGAGCAACACCCCGGACGTGCTCACCGAAACCACCGCCGACACCGGTTTCGCCCTGATCCTCGCCGCCGCCCGGCGTGTGGTCGAATTGGCGAACATGGTGCGCAGCGGCCAGTGGAGCCGCAATATCGGTCCCGCGCATTTCGGCACCGATGTGCATGGCAAGACGTTGGGCATCATCGGCATGGGCCGCATCGGCGAGGCGTTGGCGCAGCGCGGGCATTTCGGGTTTGGCATGCCGGTGATCTATCACAGCCAGTCGCGCAAACCGGCGGTCGAGGCGCGATTCGATGCGCAATATCGCAGTCTTGAAGATCTGCTCCAGCAGGCCGATTTCATTTGCCTGACCTTGCCGTTGACGGCGCAGACCGAAGGCTTGATTGGCGCCGAGCAGTTTGCACTGATGCGCCCGGAAAGCATCTTCATCAATATTTCGCGGGGCAAAGTGGTCGATGAGGCGGCGATGATCGATGCGCTGCGTCACCAACGGATTCGTGCGGCAGGGCTGGATGTGTTTGAGCGTGAACCGCTGAATCATGATTCGCCGCTGTTGCAGCTCAATAATGTGGTGGCGACGCCGCACATGGGCTCGGCGACGCATGAGACCCGCGAGGCGATGGCGCGGTGTGCGGTGGAGAATCTGTTGGCGGCGCTGAAGGGAGAGAAGCCGGCGAATCTGGTGAATCCATCGGCCTGGCAGGGCTGAATTAATCGGTGGCTGTAATGCCGCCTTCGCGAGCAGGCTCGCTCCCACACCGGATCTTCAGTGTTCACAAAACCCATGTGGGAGCGAGCCTGCTCGCGAAGAGGCCGGGACAGGCAACACAAAACCATCAGGCACTGCGCGCCTGTAACAGCTGCGCCGCACACAGCGCAATCCGCGCACAGGCATCCGCTAGTTTCACCCGGTCCAGCACCAGCCCGATGCGAATATGCCCCGCCGCACTCGGCCCGAACGCTTCACCGGCGAGGACCGAAACCCCATAGCCCTCCAGCAACCGTTCGGCAAACGCCTGTGCGCCGAGACCGGTCTGGCGCACATCAACCATCACGAACATCCCGCCATCCGGACGGATCGGATACAGCCCCGGACAACCGCTTAGACGTTCGCAAACCAGATCCCGACGCAGGCGATACTCCTCGCTCATCTGCGTCACTTCCGGCAGGTCTGACTGCAACGCAATCTCTGCGGCTTTCTGCACAAAATCCGGTAACCCGAACAACATGCTCAGCGACAGATTGACCAAATGCTCCGCCAGCGATTTCGGCCCGATCATCCAGCCGATGCGCCAGCCGGTCATGGCGTGGGATTTCGACAGGCTGTTGATGGTCGCCGTGCGCTCAGCCATGCCCGGCAAACTCGCCGGGCTGACGTGCTGACCTTCGTAAAGCAGTTCGCTGTAGACCTCGTCGCTGATCAGCCACAAGTCATGCCGCACGCACAGCGCCGCCAGTTCCTGCCAGATCAGCAGTGACAGGCTCGCGCCGCTGGGATTGTTCGGACTGTTGAGCAGCATGGCGCGGGTTTTCGGGGTGATGCGCGCAGCGACATCAACCGGGTCGACACGAAAGCCGTTCTCCGGCCGCACCGGCACCGGCACCACCGTCGCGCCGCAAGCGCCAAACACGCCTTCGTAGGTGACATACATCGGTTCGGCGACGATCACTTCGTCGCCCGGATCCAGCAGACATTGCGCCACCGAATACACCGCGCATTGCGCGCCGGGCATGATGATCACATGGTCGGCATCGACCGCTTGGCCGCTGCGTCGACGATGGCGGTCGGCAATCAGCTTGCGCAACGCCAAACGACCTCGCACTTCGGAATAATGGGTATCGCCGGCCAACAAACTGTCGATCGCGCCGTGGACAATCGGCAGCGGTGTATCGAAATCCGGGTCACCCACGCTCAGCAGCAGGATATCGATACCCTCGGCGCGCAACTCCAGCGCTCGGTCGTGAATCTGCCAGGCGGCTGCTCCTTCGCCGGCGATTCGTTGGGTCAAGGCTGAATAGCGCATGTACGTCTCCTGATTGCGCAGTCTCCAGCCTTCACCGTATCTCAAATCACGAAACGCGCCACCATGGCGTTCAAATCCACCGCCAGACGCGACAGTTCGTGGGTCGCGGCGCTGGTCTGATTGGCCCCGGCGGCCGATTGCGTAGCCAGATCGCGGATGTTGACCAAGTTACGGTCGACCTCACGTGAGACCTGCGCCTGCTCTTCCGAGGCGCTGGCGATGACCAGGTTGCGCTCGTTGATCTGGTGGATCGACTGGGTGATCTGCTCCAGCGCCACACCGGCGGCGCGGGCCATTTCCAGGGTGGATTGGGTGCGCTGGTTGCTTTGCTGCATCGACGAAACCGCTTCGCCGGTGCCGTTCTGGATGCCGGCGACCATTTTTTCGATTTCCTGGGTCGACTGCGCCGTGCGATGGGCCAGTGCCCGCACTTCGTCTGCGACCACGGCAAAACCGCGCCCGGCCTCACCGGCGCGCGCCGCTTCGATGGCCGCGTTGAGCGCCAGCAGGTTGGTCTGTTCGGCGATGGCGCGGATCACGTCGAGTACTTTGCCAATGTCGCGGCCCTGTGCGGCGAGGCCTTCGATCATGTGCGCGGTGTTCTGCACGTCGTGGGTCATGGTCTGGATCGCGTCGACGGTTTTCACCACTTGATCGCGACCTTCGCGGGCGGCGTGGGTCGACTGGTTCGAGGCTTCGGAGGTCGACACGGCGTTGCGCGCGACTTCTTCGACGGCGGCGGTCATCTCGTTGACGGCGGTGGCGGCTTGCTCGATTTCGTTGTTCTGCTGCTGCAGACCACGGGAAGCTTCTTCGGTCACCGCGCTGAGTTCTTCGGCAGCGGCGCCCAGTTGCGTGGCGGAACCTGCGATCTGTTCGATGGTTTTGCGCAGGTTGTTCTGCATCGCCGCGAGCGCTTCGAGCAGGCGGGCCGGTTCGTCCTTGCCGTCTACTTCGATGACTTTGGTCAGGTTGCCGCCCGCTATGGTTTGCGCGGCCTGCACGGCGCGGTTCAACGGCGCGACGATGCTGCGGGTCAGCAACCAGGCCAGTAGCACGGTCGCTACGGCGGCAAAAACAGCGACGATAATGATGCCGGTGATGGCGCTGTCATAATATTGGCCGGCCTGAATCGACGCGGTTTTCGCGTCGGAGGCATTCATGGCGATCAGTTTGTTGAGCTGCTCGCCCATCTGGTCGGTACCGTCCTTGATCCGCGTGTTGATCAGGGTGCGCATCTCGTCGAGTTTGTCCTGGCGCGACAGCTCCATCATCTGGTTCTGCGCTTGCAGGTAGTTGTCCAGCGTGGTCGCGAAGGTCTGGTACAACGCCCGTTCTTCCGGGCCGGCCGGCAGTGCGGCGTAACTGGCCTGGGCGGCGCGAACCTTGTCGACCAGAACGCCGATGCGGGTCTGCGCTTCCTGCAACCCGGCCGCTTCGCGGTTGACCAATACCCGGAACGAAAGGATGCGCAGCCGCAGGACGTTTTCTGTCACTACGGCAAGCTGCGTCACGCTGGGGAGTTGCGTCGAATCCATCTCGACAGAGGCCTGCCGGATGATCGACATGCGGTTGACAGCGAACACGCCGAGCACGATCACCAGCAAGGCGATAAAGGCAAAACCGAGGAAGGCACGGGGCGCGATATTCAGGTTACGCAGGGACATAGTTGAGCTCTCGAAAGATAGAAACTACGAGCGTCCATGCGTCTTCACTGGCCCGTGGGGGGCGGGCTCAGTCCGGCGTCACTGTTTTAGGAAGTTATGTGCGCGCCTGTTAGCTGTATCGGCCAGGCTTTAGGAAGATTGCGGGTCAAGCGCAACTATTTTTCAGGGTGTTACAGCGATGAAACACAGTCATTGTTTTGTGTAGGAGTTGTCGAGTGGAACGAGGCTGCGATCTTTTGACATTTAAAAGCAGTATCAAAAGATCACAGCCTTCGGCAGCTGATCTGGCTCAGCGTTTGACAGCGAGCTGCCAGACGCGGGCGATATCCGTCGCGCGTTCACGCAACAGACGCGGTGCTTCGGCGCAGGCCTGCTCCAGCGTCATCGGGCCGCTGGTCACGGCGAATGCCGCATCGATGCCGTGATCGTAAAGCGCTTGATAACCCTCGCCCAATGTCCCGGCGATGACAATCACCGGCACCGCGTGTTGCCTGGCAATCCGCGCGACACCGAATGGCGTCTTGCCGCGCAAGGTCTGGGCATCGAATCGCCCTTCTCCGGTGATCACCAGATCAGCGCCTTTGACTGCGTCGGCGAGACCGACCAGTTCGGCAACCACTTCCACCCCGGCTTGAAATTGCGCGCCGAGAAAGGCCTTGGCCGCAAAGCCCAAACCTCCCGCCGCTCCGCTGCCCGGTTCGTCGCGGACATCTTTGCCCAACGCTTGCGCACACAGTTCGGCGAAGTGGCCCAACGCCTGATCGAGTTGCTGCACTTGCGCCGGCGATGCACCTTTCTGCGGGCCGAAAATCGCCGAGGCGCCGTGCGGGCCGCACAGAGGGTTGTCCACGTCGGCCGCGATATCGAAGCGCACCTGCGCCAGACGCGGGTCGAGCTCGCTCAGGTCCAGCTTCGCCAGTTGCGCCAACGCCAGACCGCCGGGCACCAGCGACTGACTCTGCGCATCGAGCAACTTCACGCCCAGCGCTTGCATTGCCCCAGCGCCGCCATCATTGGTCGCGCTGCCGCCAATCGCCAGAATCACCCGTTGCGCGCCGGCATCCAGCGCTGCGCGAATCAGTTCGCCGGTACCGAAGGTGCTGCTGATGCAGGCATCGCGTTGCCCCAGCGGTACCAATTGCAGGCCACTGGCTTCTGCCATTTCGATAATTGCCGTGTGGTTGTGCGGCAACCAGCCCCACGCGGCGTCGACGGGACTGCCCAACGGGCCACGCACGCGGGTGCGGCGCAGTTCGCCTTCGCAGGCGGCGAGGATCGATTCGACCGTGCCTTCGCCGCCGTCAGCCATCGGGCATTTGACCATCGTTGCCTGCGGCCACACCTGGGCCAGGCCGAGGGCGATGGCTTCGGCGACACCTTGGGCACTGAGGCTGTCCTTGAACGAATCGGGGGCGATGACGATCTTCATGCGAATTCTCCGGTTGCAATGCCCCTCATGCTGCCAGTCGGCCTGCGCCTTGACGCCTGTCCGCTGCACAAGTGGCGGGGGCGTTTATTGTTCATTTTCACAAAAGATCTGATGTTGAATGTTCCGCCGCCTTCGCGAGCAAGCTCGCTCCCACATTTGAAATGCATTCCCCTGTGGGAGCGAGCTTGCTCGCGAAGGCGTCCTGAAGAACACTTTATGCCGACAGGTCGGTCTGCGGCAGCAGCTGCACCCCAAGATACAGCGCCAACATCCCATCCAGCCGCAACGGATCAACCCCACTCAACTCGGCAATCCTCTCCATCCGATAACGCAAACTGTTGCGATGAATCCCCAGCGCATCGGCACACGCTTGACTCTGGCCATCGTGCTCGCACCAGCTGCGCAGCGTCGCCAGCAACTGCCCGTTGCCGTCCTTGGCGATCACCTTGCGCAGCGGTTTGAGCAATTCGTCCAGTGCATCGTCGTTGCGATGCCGCCACAACATCACCGGCAAGCGATAGCGGTTCAGCGTCAGCAGTCGTGAGTGCGGCAACACTTCCCGTCCATAGGCGAGCAAATCACCGACTCGCCGATAACAACGGCGCAGCCCGGCCAGTCCATCGGCCTGCCCGCCCACGGCGATGCGCAGAACCTTCCAGCCGAGGCCGTCGAGTTTTTCCAGCAGGCGATCATGCTCGACGTGCTGACTCGCCGGCCGACACCACAGCAGCGACGACTTCGCCGAACTCACGCACCAGCTGTCCGGATAACGCGAGGTCAGCCAGGCACTCAGCGCCTCGACGGTTTGCCCCGGCCCATGTTCAAGTCCCAGCTCGAACAGATACGGCACCCGCGTCAGTTGCGGTTTAAGCCCGAGTTGCTGAGCTTCATCGACCAGACGCGGCGAGTCCCCCGCCTCGCTCAGCAGCAACGCCAGCAGATCATCACAACGCTGGCGTCGCCATTGCTGCTCGGCCTGCTGATTGCGCTGGCCGACGAGCATTTCGGCAGTCATGCGCACCAGCTCGGCGTAAGTGCGCAGTTGCTCCGGCTCACCGGTGATGCCGAGCACGCCGATCAAGCGCTGATCGAGCAACAGCGGCAGGTTGATGCCCGGTTGCACACCTTTCAAATGCACTGCCGTTTGCGCGTCGATCTCGACCACGCGACCGTTGGCCAGCACCAGTTGCGCGCCTTCGTGACGGGTGTTGATGCGCTCCGGTTCACCGCTGCCGAGGATCAGCCCCTGGCTGTCCATGACATTGACGTTGTAGGGCAAAATGGCCATGGCCCGGTCGACGATGTCCTGGGCGAGGTCGTGATCGAGTTCGAACATAGCGGAGGCAATCCTTGATTTATGGCACTGGCAGTTGTTCAGTCGCACAGGGTCTAGCGGCAAACCCTGTGCTCAGGCACAAAGACAATCCGGCCAAAGGTGACCGAGACTCTCGGGGCGATCAACGTTACCCTTTGCATCGCAAAAAATCATAATAAAGAGAGAGCCGCTATGTCGCAGAGCGCCGCAGCTACCCAGACCATCGAAGACGATAAAAACGCCGTCTACAAACGCATCACCCTGCGTTTGATCCCCTTCATCTTCATCTGCTACTTGTTCAACTACCTCGACCGAGTCAACGTTGGATTTGCCAAACTGCAGATGCTCGACGCGCTGAAATTCAGCGAAACCGTGTACGGCCTCGGTGCCGGTATCTTCTTCATCGGCTACGTGCTGTGCGGCGTGCCGAGCAACCTGGCGCTGAGCAAATTCGGTCCACGGCGCTGGATTGCGGTGATGATGATCACTTGGGGCACGCTGTCGACCTGCCTGTTGTTCGTCACCACCCCAACCGAGTTCTACACCCTGCGCCTGTTCACCGGTGCGGCTGAAGCCGGGTTCTTCCCGGGCGTTGTTTTATACCTCTCGCAGTGGTTCCCGACCTTCCGCCGTGGCCGGATCATGGCGTTGTTCATGTCGGCGATCCCGGTTTCCGGATTGCTCGGCAGCCCCTTCTCTGGCTGGATTCTCAATCACTTCGCCGCGGGCCAGGGCGGTCTGGCCGGCTGGCAGTGGATGTTTCTGCTGCAAGGCATTCCGACGGTTATCCTCGGCGCTCTCGCCTATTTCCTCCTGAGCGACAGCTTCGCCAACGCCAAATGGCTGACCCCGCACGAACGTGCGGTACTTGAGGCGGATCAAGCCGAAGATTTGGCGAACAAACCGAAAACCACCTCCGACTCGCTGCTGGCGGTGTTCAAGAACCCGGCGATCTGGGCGTTCGGCCTGATTTATTTCTGCATTCAGAGCGGCGTGTACGCGATCAACTTCTGGCTGCCGTCGATCATCAAGAACCTCGGTTTCAGCGATAACCTGGTGATCGGTTGGTTGAGTGCAATTCCGTATCTGCTGGCAGCGGTGTTCATGCTGGTGGTCGGGCGTTCGGCGGACTTGCGCAAGGAGCGTCGCTGGCACTTGGTGGTGCCGATGCTGATGGGCGCGATCGGTCTGGTGATTGCGGTGAATTTCGCGGCGAACCCGGCGATTGCGATTCTCGGTCTGACCATTGCCACCATGGGCGCGTTGACGGGTCTGCCGATGTTCTGGCCGGTGCCGACGGCCATGTTAAGTGCGGGCGCTGCGGCCGGTGGTCTGGCGTTGATCAACTCGATGGGACAGATGGCTGGGTTTCTTAGCCCTTATCTGGTGGGTTGGGTCAAGGACAGCACGGGGTCGACCGATGCGGCGTTGTATCTGCTGGCGGGGGTGATTGTTGGCGGGAGTCTGCTGGCGTTGCGCATGACGCGGACGTTGCGGGCTTGAGTTTTTGATGGATGGAAGAACGGCCCTTTTCAGGGTCGTTTTTTATTGGGGTTTCGGCTGGGCTTTTGTGGTGTCCTGTAGATCTTTTCCCCCTCACCCCAACCCTCTCCCCCAAGGGGGCGAGGGGGAAAGGGAGCCGATCGCCGTGCTTTTCAAGACCTGAGTTCGACTGGGGAAAGGGAGGCGATTTTGGTGCTTTTCAAGACCTGAGTTCGACTCGGGGAAAGGGAGGCAATTTTGGTGCTTTTCAAGACCTGAGTTCGACTCGATATCGCACGTCGGTGTACCTCGTTCAAACGCCTCGGTCGGTCCCCTCTCCCTCTGGGAGAGGGTTAGGGTGAGGGCTGTGCTTTGGCGTCCAGCTCAATCACCAGACCACCCGGCATCTGCACAAAAATCTGCGCAATCCCCTTCCCCGGAACCTGCGCCAGTTGATAAGGCAATCCACTGTCACGCACCCGCCGCAACACCGTTTCCGCCGGTTCATCAGTAAGAAACGCGATGTGGCTCAATTCCGTGTCATCGGGCAACGGCCGCTCAATCACATGCACCACGGCATGTTCATCCTGATACAGCCAACGCCCGGGAAACGGAAACGGCGGCCGCCGGCCTGGCTTGAGCCCGAGCAACTTGGCGAAATCGTCCTGCAAGCTCTGCCCGTCAGCGGTATTGAAAGCCAGGTGATCGAATGTCCAGGTCATGCGCGTCTCCTGCAATTGTTGATTGATTGCAGTATCCACCCTTGCCAATCACGAAAAAATACCGCAAAAACGCAAAGATCTTTAAAGGATTTTTAGCAATGAGCTCAATTCTCGATCTGGAGATCTTCGTCCGTGTCGCCGATGCCGGCAGCATTTCCGCTGCCGCTCGCGCGCTGGAGCTGACCCCGGCCGCCGCCAGTATTGCGTTGAAGCGCCTGGAAAACCGCCTCGGTATCCGTGTGTTCGCACGCTCCACCCGCAGCATTCGTCTGACTGAAGAAGGTCGGCGTTATCTTGAAAGCGTGCGCCTGGCACTGGCGGCGCTGGCCGAGGGCGAACAGGCACTCAAACAGCAAAGCGAAGGGCTGAGCGGCGTGTTGCAACTGGCCGCGCCGTCGGACTTCGGGCGCAACGTGTTGTTGCCGTGGCTCGATGATTTCAAGCGTGAACATCCGAATATTCAACTGCAATTGTTGCTCAACGACCGGCATGCCGATCTGTTCCGCGAAACTGTCGATGTTGCACTGCGCTTCGGCGTGCCAAGCGACTCGACGCTGATAGCGTTGCCGATTCTGCCGCAACACCGCCGCGTCGCCTGCGCCAGCCCTGACTATGTGGCACGCTATGGTACTCCGCAACATCCCGGTGAATTGTCCGGGCACAGCGCCCTGCTCTACCTGCGCAATGGCCGGCCCTACAACAGCTGGCGTTTCAGTCGCGACGATGAAACGCTGGAAGTGGAAGTCCACGGCGACTACCTCAGCGACGACGGTGAAGTTGCCCGCCGCTGGGCACTGGCCGGACATGGCATCGCTTACAAAGCATGGCTCGATATCGCCGAAGACGTGCGCGCCGGACGGTTGGTGAAATTGCTCGATGATTGGCAAGGTGAAAGTGCGCCGTTCAATTTGCTGTGTCCGCATCGACTTCAAGTGTCTGAACGAGTCAGAGTATTGCAGGTGTTTCTACAAGCGCGCTGCGCAGAGTTGAGCCAATAATTCACTTTGCCGCATCGCACGCTTCTGGTATTTGATTAACCCTTTCCCACCGACAAAAGGATTTCGGCATGAGCTTTCGCACACTCGGTCACTCGGGGTTGCAGGTGTCCACCCTCACCCTCGGCACGATGATGTTTGGCGAGCAGACCAGCGCCGAGGATTCGCTGCGCATCATCGACAAGGCCTGGGATCAGGGAATCAATTTCATCGACACCGCCGACGTCTACACCAACGGTCGTTCCGAAGAGATCGTCGGTGAAGCGATAGCCCGGCATCGGCATGAATGGGTGCTGGCGACCAAGGTCGGTTTCGGCCCGGTGGACGGTGTACCGAACCGCAGCGGTCTGAGCCGCAAACATATCTTCAATGGCATCGATGCCAGCCTGACCCGGCTCGGCACCGACTATCTCGACATCTATTACCTGCACCGCGAAGACCACAACACGCCGCTTGAAGTGAGTGTGTCGGCAATTGGCGATCTGATTCGTCAGGGCAAGATTCGTTATTGGGGCTTGTCGAACTATCGCGGCTGGCGGATTGCCGAGGTGATTCGCATTGCCGACAACCTTGGCGTTGATCGCCCGGTGATCAGCCAGCCGTTGTACAACATCGTCAACCGTCAGGCCGAGACCGAACAGATTACGGCCGCGCAAACCTATGGCCTTGGCGTGGTGCCTTACAGTCCGCTGGCCCGTGGCGTGCTCAGTGGCAAATACGCGCCGGACGTCCAACCGGACGCCAACAGCCGCGCCGGGCGTCAGGACAAACGCATTCTGGAAACCGAGTGGCGCGTGGAGTCGCTGCGCATTGCCCAGCAGATTCAGCAGTACACCGAGCAACGCGGGGTCGGCATGGTCGAGTTTGCGATTGCCTGGGTGTTGAACAACAGTGCCGTGACGTCGGCGATTGTCGGGCCGCGCACTGAGGCGCAGTGGGATGCCTACAGCAAAGCGCAGGCGGTGAAGATCACGCCGGAGGATGAGGCGTTTATCGACTCGCTGGTGACACCGGGGCATTCATCGACGCCGGGGTTCAACGATGTGAGCCATTTTGTGTCTGGGCGTAAACCGCGTCAGGCCTGAAAGCTGCACAAGTCGGGAATCAGTGGGGTTTGCAGATTGCGGGGGGTCAATCTCAAATCCATTGTGGGAGCGAGCCTGCTCGCGAAGAGGCCGGCACATTCAACATCTGCGTTGTCTGGCACACCGCTTTCGCGAGCAGGCTCGCTCCCACCAGTTTTGTGCTTATCTTCAGGATGTGGGGAATATTGATCACTCGGCCAATATTCAGCACAAAAACCACGTATCCTTCGCGCCCCGTTTGACCATCAACCCGCGAGGACAGTTTGTCTAAAGGTATCGCTCTATCGGTTTCAGCCTCAGTGCTGTTTGCCGTCATGTATTACTACACTTCGTTGCTCACGCCGTTGAGTGGCGTGGAAATCTTTGGCTGGCGGATGCTACTGACCGTTCCGTGCATGACCGTGTTCATGCTGGTGTCCGGGGAATGGCGGCGGGTGCTCGAGTTGATTCGTGTGGTCGCGGCGAAGCCGAAACTGGTCGCCGGGCTGATCGTTTCGACGGCTCTGCTCGGTGTGCAGCTCTGGCTGTTCATGTGGGCGCCACTCAACGGCTACAGCCTCGACGTCTCGCTGGGCTATTTCCTGCTGCCGCTGGCGATGGTGCTGACCGGGCGGATTGCCTACGGCGAGAGTCTGTCGTACCTGCAAAAGGTCGCGGTGTTCTTCGCCACCCTGGGTGTGGTGAACGAGCTGTATCAGGTCGGCGGGTTTTCCTGGGCGACGCTGGTGGTTGTGGTTGGCTACCCGTTGTACTTCGTGCTGCGCAAATACCTGAAGACTGACAATCTGGGCGGATTGTGGGTCGACATGACCCTGATGCTGCCCGTCGCCTATTGGTTTGTGCAGGGTGGCGAGCAAGGTTTCGGCGTGTTCGATCAGTACCCCGGGTTGCTGTGGCTGATTCCGTTGCTCGGGTTGATCAGTGCGTCGGCATTGGTGGTGTACATCATTGCCAGCCGTTTGCTGCCGTTCAGTCTGTTTGGTTTGTTGAGTTATGTTGAGCCGGTGCTGTTGCTTGGTGTGGCGTTGTTGCTCGGTGAGAGCATCAAGTCCGGGGAGTGGCTGACGTACATTCCGATCTGGCTGGCGGTTGTGGTGCTGGTCTTTGAAGGCTTCAAACACCTGATGCGGCAACGCCGTCCTTAAGCCCAACACAAAAAAATGTGGGAGCGAGCTTACTCGCGAAAGCGGTGGTTCAGTCACCCTGGATGTTGAATGGGAGACCGCATTCGCGAGCAAGCTCGCTCCCACAGGACTTGTGTGAAACAAAAAATCCCGGCACTGCATCTCTGCAGGCCGGGATTTTTTCAGTTCAGTGGCGGATTACTCGGTTGCAAGCACACCGCGACGCACCTGGTCACGCTCGATCGATTCGAACAAGGCCTTGAAGTTGCCTTCGCCGAAACCGTCATCGCCTTTACGCTGGATGAACTCGAAGAACACCGGGCCCATCAGGGTTTCCGAGAAGATCTGCAGCAGCAGACGCTTGTCGCCCTGCTCCGAGGCGCCGTCGAGGAGAATGCCGCGCGATTGCAGCTGATCAACCGGCTCGCCGTGATTCGGCAGACGACCTTCGAGCATTTCGTAGTAGGTGTCTGGCGGCGCAGTCATGAAGCGCATGCCGATCTTCTTCAACTGATCCCAAGTCTTGATCAGATCGTCGGTGAGGAACGCGACGTGCTGGATGCCCTCGCCGTTGAACTGCATCAGGAACTCTTCGATCTGCCCCGCGCCCTTGGACGACTCTTCGTTCAACGGGATGCGGATCATGCCGTCCGGTGCGGTCATCGCCTTCGAGGTCAGGCCGGTGTATTCGCCCTTGATATCGAAATAACGAATCTCGCGGAAGTTGAACAGCTTCTCGTAGAAGTTCGCCCAGTAAGCCATGCGACCGCGATACACGTTGTGGGTCAGGTGGTCGATGATCTTCAGGCCGGCACCGACCGGGTTGCGATCAACACCTTCGATAAACACGAAGTCGATGTCGTAGATCGAGCTGCCTTCGCCGAAACGGTCGATCAGGTACAGCGGCGCGCCGCCAATGCCTTTGATCGCCGGCAGGTTCAGCTCCATCGGGCCGGTTTCGATGTGGATCGGCTGAGCGCCGAGCTCCAGTGCGCGGTTGTAGGCTTTTTGCGAATCCTTGACGCGGAACGCCATGCCGCAAACCGAAGGGCCGTGTTCAGCCGCGAAGTATGAAGCGACGCTGTTCGGTTCGTTGTTGAGGATCAGATTGATCGCGCCCTGACGATACAGGTGCACATTCTTCGAGCGGTGGGTGGCGACTTTGGTGAAGCCCATGATCTCGAAGATCGGCTCCAGGGTGCCCGGCACCGGCGATGCGAGTTCAATGAATTCAAAGCCCATCAGGCCCATTGGGTTTTCGTATAAATCTGTCATGGTGACGCCTCATCATTCTTATCAAATTAACCTGGGTTATTTGTCAGTCTGCGAGGTCGGTGGGTGGCGCACAGGAGATGCCACGCACACTGCGGGCGAGGAAGTCACCGTAGATCAGTTGAAACCCGAATATCTTCATTGTCGACCCAAGGCTCTTGCGGGCGAGGCTTCTGCTGCCAGAAGACGATTATTATTGTATGCGTAACCCGATTCTACACAGCGTAAATAGGCTTGTCTGCTCTCTCTATAAAATCCGCTTTTTTGCGCCCGCTGCAAGGGGTTTGTTGCACAGGTAGATGCCGCCCAGGATCAGCGCACCGCCCACGCACATGGCGGGCGTCAGTTGCTCGCCTAACAGCAGCGCACCAAGAATGACCGCCGTCAGCGGGTTCAACGCGATAAACACGCCGCTGCGCGTCGCGCCGATTTTACGAATGCCATCGTAGTAGCCGATGTAGGCCAGCGCCGAGCCGAGGACGCCGAGGTAGATCAGGCTCAGCCATTGCGGCAGGCCGAGGTTATTCAGCGCACTCCAGCTCAGTTCGCCGCGAGCGGCCGCCAGAACCCACAACATCAGCGTGCCTGTCAGGATCGAGTACGTCACGGTCTGCACCGGACCCAGCGTCTGGTTGAGTTCACGGGAAAACAACGAGTAAACACCCCAGCCCAGCACACAGCCGAGAATTAATAGATCGCCGATCCATGCATCAGGTGCTGCCGCCAGTAATTGCGGATTGCGACTGACGATCACCAGAGCGGCGCCGACAATACAGGTCGCGATGCCGGCAACTTTGATCCGGCCCAGGCGCTCTTCGAACAACCACCACGAGGCGAGACCGATCACTGCCGGGTTCAACGCGACAATCAACGAGGCGCGCGAGGCGTTGATGTATTGCAGACCGTAAAAGAAGCACAGGTTGTAGAAGAAAATCCCGAAGAACCCCAAGAGCATCAGTTGCAGCCACTGCCGGGGTGTCGGTCGCGCCAAGGGGATCCGCGCCAGCCACAAAAGGCCGAGCAACGCTGCACTGGCCAGCAAAAAGCGCAGGCTGGCGGCGAACATCGGGCTCAGGCTGCCGGCCAGGAAACGCCCGGCGACAAAGGTCCCGCCCCAGATCATGGTGACCACCGCCAGTGTCAGGTAAACGGGAACATCCGATGATGTTGTGTGCAGCTGCTCGGCGTTGCGCATAACGCTCCAGACCAAAGAATGTAAGGAATGCCGTATCATTCACCTCATTCCCTGTCATCGTAAAATGAGCAAACACTCATGACCCTCACCCAACTGGAGATCTTCTCGCTGGTCGCCGAACTGCGCGGTTTCACTCTCGCCGCGCATCGGCTGGGGATTTCGCAGTCGGCGGTGTCCCATGCGATGAAGGCGCTGGAGCAGGAACTAGGCGTCGAGCTGCTGCGTCGGCATCAATCGTCAGTGGAGCTCAGCGACATCGGCGAGCAACTGTTGCTGCGCGCCCGCACCATGCTCGGCCTGGCCAACACCTTGCGCCAGGAAGCCGCCGATGCGCGCGGTATGAAAAGCGGCACCTTGCGCATCGGCTCGTTCGGGCCAACCTCGTCGATCAAGCTGTTGCCCACTATTTTGCGGCATTATCGAGAGGCGCATCCGGGCATCGAAGTGCACATCGATGAAGGCCCGGACCGTCAAGTGACGCAATGGCTGGAAGAGCGGCGGATCGACATCGGTTTCGTGGTGCTGCCTGAAGAGCGCTTCGACACATTCGCGTTGCTCGAAGACCAGATGGTTGCTCTGCTCCCATTGGATCATCCCTTGGCAGCGCGGTCGGCATTGAGCCTCAAGGATTTGTGCGACGCGCCGTTCGTGCTTACCGAGGCCGGTTCGTCGGAACTGGTCTCGCGGCTGTTCATGGCCGCGCGTTTGCAACCGAACATTCGCTATCGCTGCTCGCAACTGCTCAGCACCCTCGACACGGTCAGCCGT
Source organism: Pseudomonas viridiflava (assembly GCF_900580865.1). Lineage (GTDB taxonomy): Bacteria > Pseudomonadota > Gammaproteobacteria > Pseudomonadales > Pseudomonadaceae > Aquipseudomonas. The sequence goes on along the minus strand of NZ_UTBZ01000168.1, from coordinate 73,514 downwards.
GGCGATGCCATCACAATTGTTGCCGAAGGGTCTTTGCCGGACGACGCCTCACCTCGTTACGTGAAGAAGCCATTGCTGCCCGCTGTGCAGCGTCAGATCGGGCTTGCCGTCCTCGATCAGCGCCAGGCGTCGCCCGCCACTCTGGCGTTTATCAAGTTGGCGACGCGAATGAAGTATTGATGAGCGGCGCAAGCGCCTTCTGCCATCTATCCTCCCCTCTGGCTGATGTGTTTTTCAGCGGCGCGCCGTTATCCGGCCTGCATTCGAGAGCCCCACTCCAACGCGACAGGATGCGCCCATGCCGTTGACCGTCAGACCCCGCCGCAAGCGCAGCACCCGCATCGTTTTCACACTGCTCAGTGGTTTGGTTCCGGTGCTGCTGGGCAGTGCGATTCTTTATATGCAGGCCGAACGCACACTGGAACAAGGCTCACGCCAGACTGCCGAAGAGGCGTTGCGCCAATTCGAGTTGATGCTCGACAACACCGCCCAGGCCGCTCACGAATTGTTGCCACTGGCCGGCCAGACCTGCGAGAACGTCAAACTTGCCCTGCGCGAGCAAGTGACCCGCCGCCCGTTCGTGCGCTCGACCAATCTGGTGTGGGACGACAACCTCTATTGCAGCTCGTTGTTTGGCGACTATAAAGAAGCCGTCAACGCAGGCGACTACAATCAGGGCAAGTTGTGGCTGATGAATGGCAACCCGGTGACACCCAACACCGCCCTGCTGGTCTATCGGTTAAGCGAAGGTCGCGGTGGCGCCCTGACCACCCTGGATGGTTACCATCTAAGCAACATATTGCGTCTGATCGGCCGGCACATGCTGCTGGTGTTGCAAGTAGGCGGCAACTGGCTGTCGGCCGACGGCAAAGTGCATAGCGGCGCCCTGCCCGCGCTGCCGATAGCGCAAAACACCATGGACTCTTCACGCTATGCGTTCAGCGTTTCTGCGGGTTTTCCCGAGGGCGAAACCTGGCGCTACATGGCCGATGAGTATCCGCCGCTGTTCAGTCTGTTGATCTTTTTTGGCGTGGTGTCGGGAGCCATCGGCCATGTCTTGCAGAAGCGTTCCACTTCACCGAGCCACGAGATGCTTCGGGCGCTCGAGGCAGGCGAGTTCATTCCTTACTTCCAGCCCGTGGTGCACGGCGACAGCAAGAAGTGGTCGGGGGCCGAAGTACTGATGCGCTGGACTCACCCCAAAGAAGGGTTGGTACGCCCGGATCTGTTTATTCCGTTCGCCGAGCATTCGGGGTTGATCGTGCCGATGACTCGCGCACTGATGCAACAAACCGCAGCGCTGTTAGGCCCATTGTCACCGACGTTCACCCCGCCGTTTCATATCGGCATCAATATCACCGCGAGCCACTGCAAAGACCTGGAACTGGTGGAGGACTGCCGAACGTTCCTCGCCGCATTCGCGCCCGACAGCATCAGCCTGGTGCTGGAGCTCACCGAGCGCGAATTGATCGAGCCGACCGACACCACCCGGCAACTGTTCGAGCATCTGCACGCGCTGGGCGTGAAGATCGCGATTGACGACTTCGGCACCGGCCACTCGAGCCTCGGCTACTTGCGCAAATTCAATGTCGACTTCCTCAAGATCGATCAGAGTTTCGTCGCCATGATCGGCATCGATGCACTGTCCCGACACATTCTCGACACCATTATCGAACTGTCGGCCAAGCTGGATTTGGGTATTGTTGCCGAAGGTGTCGAAACTCAGGCGCAAGCCGATTATCTGACCGCGCATCACGTCAACTTCCTGCAAGGCTACCTGTTCGGCAAACCGATGCCGGCCGCGGATTTCATCAGCGCATTAACTCACCATTAACTAAGCCGGATTAAGACGAGCGTACCGATCAGGCGCACCAAATTGATACAAAAGACCGCTGTTGTTACATGAAGACAACATCAGGATTTACTCTTGGCGCATTAACTACTACAATTTTTTCAACCTGAGCAAGATTGGCAGGTGAGCCATTTATCACCGAGTCGCTTCAAGGCTCTTGGCTTATAGCTTTGTTTGCGGTTGGTATCAGCCAAACACACTATTGGAGTAAAGATATTGTCCAGACTCGCTGAATTTCGTGCAGCTGAAAAGGCCCTTCAGGAACAGCTCAAGCAGCTGGAATCGCTGAAGAACGATGCCGGGCTCAAGAAAGAAATCGAATTCGAAGAAAAGCTCCAGGGGCTGATGAAAACCTACGGCAAAGGCCTGAAAGACATCATCGCCATCCTCGATCCGAACCCGGCCAAATCCGGTCTGCAGACCTCTGCAGCACCTAAAACCCGCCGCGCTCGCGTGGTCAAGGTTTATCACAACCCGCACACCGGTGAACTGATTGAAACCAAAGGCGGCAACCATCGCGGCTTGAAAGCCTGGAAGGAACAATACGGTGCAGCTACCGTTGATTCCTGGTTGCGCGGTTAATCCGACGCCAACAAAAAAGCCCTGCATGATGCAGGGCTTTTTTATTGACAATATCTAACAAATGAAATGAATTTCATCTAACGATTTTCGACTTTTCTGTAACGTGGCTGAGTCAGACAGCTAAACATTTTGCTGCGTAATGTTGCGATCCCAGCCCTGCGTTAAACTTTGTGCTTAATCCCTTCGGGTATCTAATCAAGCCATGAAGAATACAGCGACTTAAAGTTTCAAGCTGTTTCTCGCCGCCACTATCTCGTCTGCGCTCGCCTTATAAACCTCTGCCTGTCCGGCGTAGGAAAGAACATAAGCCTTGTCCGCCTCGACCGCCGCCACCAAGGTTTGCGACAACACATGCCGACCGTTTTCGGTGATCGTGCAAGTGGTTTCCAGTGCAGACAAAGTACCCAGCGTGGCTGGATGCACTTTGTTGCAAACGCTTTGATAGCCACCCTGGAAGAAGTCCTTCTGTATCGACTTGCGCATCTCCAGCAGCACACCTTGCAGATTGACCTGATGCCCCTTCTCTACCTGAGTCATGGTCAATTCCATCACCATCACCTGATTGCCATCGGCGTCATTCTTGACCGCACGCTGGCGGGAGACCTGCGCCGTCGCCTCAGGCAGCACCTCGACCTGCCAACCGGCCGGCCAGGTGATGCTCGGCTCGTCGGCCGACACGTCAACAGCCACAAGCAGCAAAGCAGAAAGAACACACAGGGATTTGAACAGTCGGATCATTGCCGGACGCACTCGCAGATTGAGCGGTAAAGTCTGAGGCTCGCCCGCACGCAGGGCAAGTCTACCCTTTCATTTGGCGATGCCGGCAGGCATGCGTATCATTGCGCCCATTCACTCGCCCATAGTTATTGGAGGGCCCATGAGCCTGCACGAACTCAACACTTTCCCCGGCGTCACCGCCACGCCAGACAGCGCAACCCGTAACTTTGTCTTCAACCACACCATGCTGCGTGTGAAAGACATCAGCAAATCCCTGGACTTCTACACCCGCGTCCTGGGTTTCTCGCTGGTTGAGAAGCGCGACTTCCCGGAAGCGGAATTCAGCCTGTACTTCCTCGCGCTGGTCGACAAGGCACAAATCCCGGCCGACGCTGCTGCACGCACCGAGTGGATGAAGTCGATTCCAGGCATTCTGGAACTGACTCACAACCACGGCACCGAGAACGACGCTGATTTCGCCTACCACAACGGCAATACCGATCCGCGCGGTTTTGGCCATATCTGCATTTCCGTGCCGGATATTGTCGCGGCGTGTGCACGCTTTGAAGAGCTGGGTTGCGACTTTCAGAAGCGCCTGACCGATGGCCGCATGAAAAGCCTGGCGTTCATCAAGGATCCGGACGGTTACTGGGTCGAGATTATTCAGCCTGCGCCGCTGTAAAAGCTGAAAAGCCCCTCACCCTAACCCTCTCCCATAGGGAGAGGGGACTGATTGGGGGATATTGCAGAGGTTCACCAACCTGAACGATTGACGTTGAATCCATAATCGACTCTTTTTTTCGGGTCGACGGACAACGCCAGACACCTCGGTCGGCCCCCTCTCCCTCGGGAGAGGGAACTGATTGGGGGATATTGGAGAATTACGCCGACTTGAACGATTGGCATTGAATCCATAATCGACTGGATCGTTCAGGTCGACGGACAGCGCCAGACACCTCGGTCGGCTCCCTCTCCCTCGGGAGAGGGCTGGGGTGAGGGGCAGCTTTTCACACGCAATAAAAAACCCGTGATCGCTCACGGGTTTTTTCATTTCTGGCCTGACAGTTATGCCGGGGCCGACGTGCGGATCAAGTGATCAAAAGCGCTCAGCGAGGCCTTGGCGCCCTCGCCCACCGCGATCACGATCTGCTTGTACGGCACAGTCGTCACGTCGCCGGCAGCGAAGATGCCCGGAATCGAAGTCTCACCACGGTTGTCGACGATGATCTCGCCACGCGGCGACAGCTCGATGGTGCCTTTCAGCCAGTCAGTGTTCGGCAGCAAACCGATCTGCACGAAGATCCCTTCCAGCTCGACGGTACGCAGCTCGTCAGTGTTGCGATCCTTGTAGCGCAGACCGTTGACCTTCTCGCCATTACCGGTGACTTCAGTGGTTTGCGCACTGGTGATCACAGTGACATTCGGCAGGCTGTGCAGTTTGCGTTGCAGTACAGCGTCGGCGCGCAGTTGTACGTCGAACTCCAGCAGGGTTACGTGGGACACGATACCGGCCAGATCGATGGCCGCTTCAACGCCGGAGTTACCGCCGCCGATCACCGCCACACGCTTGCCTTTGAACAACGGACCGTCGCAGTGTGGGCAGTACGCCACGCCTTTGTTGCGGTATTCCTGCTCGCCCGGCACGTTCATTTCACGCCAACGCGCACCGGTCGCCAGAATCACGCTTTTGGCTTTGAGGGTCGCGCCGCTGGCGAAGCGGACTTCATGCAGCTCGCCGTTCTTGCCCGGGATCAGCTTGTCGGCGCGTTGCAGGTTCATGATGTCGACGTCGTATTGCTTGACGTGTTCTTCCAGCGCCGTGGCCAGTTTCGGCCCTTCGGTTTCCTGTACGGAAATGAAGTTCTCGATGGCCATGGTGTCGAGCACCTGACCGCCGAAACGCTCAGCCGCGACACCGGTGCGGATGCCTTTACGTGCAGCGTAAATTGCGGCCGAAGCACCGGCCGGGCCACCGCCGACGACCAACACATCAAAGGCTTCCTTGGCACTGATCTTCTCGGCCTGACGCTCGATGGCGCCAGTGTCGAGTTTGGCGAGAATCTCTTCCAGACCCATGCGGCCCTGACCGAAGTTCTCACCGTTCAAGTAGATGCTCGGCACGGCCATGATCTTGCGATCGTTGACTTCGTCCTGGAACAGCGCGCCGTCGATGGCGACGTGGCGGATGTTCGGGTTGAGCACGGCCATCAGGTTCAGCGCCTGTACCACGTCCGGGCAGTTCTGGCAGGACAGCGAGAAGTAAGTCTCGAAGCTGAACTCGCCTTTGAGCGAACGAATCTGCTCGATCACTTCAACACTGGCTTTCGATGGGTGGCCGCCCACTTGCAGCAGGGCCAACACCAGCGAAGTGAACTCGTGGCCCATCGGGATGCCAGCGAAACGCAGACTGATGTCAGCGCCCGGGCGATTGATCGAGAACGATGGCTTGCGTGCATCGTCACCGCTGTCGATCAAGGTAATTTGGCTCGAAAGACTGGCAACGTCTTTCAGCAATTCCAGCATTTCACGGGATTTCGCACCGTCGTCGAGGGAGGCAACGATCTCGATCGGCTGGGTGACCCGTTCCAGGTACGATTTCAACTGGGCTTTAAGATTGGCGTCCAACATACGGGCGATTTCCTTTATTTGAGGCGAAAAAAAGCCCGAGCGAAACTCGCCCGGGCATTTTTATTGGGCGGTGCAGCGTACTTAAGAGGGTGCGGCGTACCGCCCTGAGTTGCGTGTCACAGACTTAGATCTTGCCGACCAGGTCCAGGGACGGAGCCAGAGTAGCCTCGCCTTCTTTCCACTTGGCTGGGCAAACTTCGCCTGGGTGAGCAGCAACGTACTGAGCAGCCTTGATCTTGCGCAGCAGCTCGGAAGCGTCACGGCCAACGCCGCCATCGTTCAGTTCAACGATTTTGATCTGGCCTTCAGGGTTGATCACGAAGGTGCCACGGTCAGCCAGACCAACTTCTTCGATCAACACATCGAAGTTGCGGGAGATGGCGTGGGTCGGGTCGCCGATCATGGTGTATTCGATTTTGCCGATGGCTGGCGAAGTGTTGTGCCAGGCAGCGTGAGCAAAGTGGGTGTCGGTGGAAACGCTGTAGATCTCTACGCCGAGTTTCTGGAAAGCAGCGTAGTTGTCAGCCAGGTCTTCCAGCTCGGTTGGGCAAACGAAGGTGAAGTCGGCTGGGTAGAAGAACACGACCGACCACTTGCCTTTCAGGTCAGCGTCCGAGACTTGAACGAAGTCGCCGTTTTTGAACGCGGTAGCTTTGAACGGTTTTACTTGGCTGTTGATGATAGGCATTGATGACTCTCCGTCAGGGGTTGTGAAGTTGATGGGTGAATCCTACCCACTCACTCGACGGATGGCTCATTGGCAAACCTGATGCTGCTGATTTGTTTTCGCTATTAGCTGACTGTATTAATAGAAGAAAACGATCTCTACGACGAAGCCGGTTTATCCGTAATCCGAGCCATCCCCTGGAATGGGCTGGCTTCAACATAGCGCATCGCGGACTTCATATCCTTCCAGCCGACGTAACTCATCAGGGATTTGAGATCCCAGCCACTTTGATGGGCCCACGTGGCGAAACCGCGGCGCAGGGAATGGCTGGTGTAGTTTTCGGCGGCAATGCCGGCACGCTGCAATGCCTGGCGCAACAGAGGAATGATGCTGTTGGCGTGTAAGCCCTCCTCGTTCAGGTTGCCCCAGCGGTCGATACTGCGGAAAACCGGGCCACGCACCAGCGCCGCTTCGGTGATCCAGTCAATGTAGGCCTGCACCGGACAGAGTTTAAGCAGCGCCGGCGCTTGATAGGTCTGCCCGAGGTTCTCGCGATCACCCTTACTGCGTGGCAAATACAAGGTAATGCCTTTGCCGGCGTGCGCTTGCACGTGTTCGATTTGCAAGCGACACAACTCATCGCTGCGGAAGCCGCGCCAGAATCCCAGAAGAATCAAAGCGCGATCGCGGTAAGCCTTGAGGAGTAGCGGGCGGTCCTGCTGTTCTCGCGCGGTTTGTGCTTCATGTTCTAGCCAGTCAATCACTCGCTGCAAATCCTGCAACTGCAACGGTTCGGCCTGTTTCTCCTGCGCCGGGTGCAACGCACGTATGCCTTTGAAGACCTTGCGCACCACTGGCGCCTTGGTCGGATCAGCAAACCCTTGGCTGTTGTGCCATTGCGCCAGCGCCGACAGACGCAGTTTCAACGTATTGATCGACAGCTCCTCGGCGTGCGCCACCAGATACCGCGCGACGCTGTCTGCTGTGGCCGGCAAGAACCCGCCCCACTTCACTTCGAAATGCTCGATGGCCGCGCGATAGCTACGGCGCGTGTTGTCACGGGTGGCGGCTTGCAGGTAGCGATCCAGATCGCTCATGGGCTGTTTTCTCGCTGGCGTACTGAGACAGGGATGCAGAAACGCATTTTGCCGCCTGACACTGGGTAATACCAGTATATCCCGTGTCTTTATTATCAAAGGTTTACCTTTATTTTCTGAATGGTACACTGCGTACTTTAGTGGCATGTACCACAGTACGTAACCGTAGGAGTTCACATGGCCCGTGGCGGCATTACCAAAGCACTGGTGCAAATCGCGCGCACAGCGATTCTCGCCCGTGGCGAACACCCGAGCATCGATGCAGTACGCATTGAAATGGGCAACACCGGCTCGAAAACCACGATCCATCGTTATCTGAAAGAGCTGGATGACGGCGCGCAGCCCGTTGAAGCGTCGTCAGAGCCTATCGATGATGAGTTGAGCGCCCTCGTCTCTCGTCTCGCTCAGCGTCTGAAAGAACAGGCGCAAGAGCCTATCGAACAGGCTCGCGAACAGTTTGAGGAACAGCGCGAAGCATTGGAGTCGGAGCTGAAACAGACCCGTCAGGCGCTGGAAAAGCTCGAACACGAGCACGATATTCAAGGGGCTGCACTGGAGCGTGAGTCCGAAGCGCTTGGCAACACCCGGTCGATGCTGCAAACCGAACAAACTCGCAATGCCGGGCTGAATCAGGCACTGGCCGATTTTGAATTGCGCCTGCAGGACAAGGACGAGCAGATCCGCTCGCTGGAAGAAAAACACCTGCACGCCCGTGACGCACTGGAGCACTACCGCAACGCCAGCAAAGAGCAGCGCGAGCAGGAACAGAGCCGTCACGAAGCGCAAGTGCAGCAGATTCAGGCCGAACTGCGTCAGGCGCAGCAAAGCGCACTGGTCCGTCAGGACGAGATCACGCAACTGCACCGCGACAACGAACGCCTGCTCACGGAGAACCGTGGCACCCAACGCGAACTGAGCCTGATGCAAGATCAGCTCAAGCAGAGCAATCAGCGTCAGGATCAACTGCTCGAACAAGCGACCCGCGTCGACAGCGAGCGCACCCTCCTCCAGGAACGCTTGCGCGTAGCCACACTGGAAAGCCAGACACTCAAACAGAGCGTCGAGGAGCAGACGCTGCTAAATCAGTCGCTGGAAAAGGAATTGAACAAGGCTCAAGCAAGCCTGGAAGAAAGCCAGCGTCTGGCGGCTGCCGTTGCGGCAGCGCCAGACTCAGCCAAATCGAAAGACGCTTAAGCGCCGACCGGCGTACGCATGGTGACGAATTCTTCGGCGGCCGTCGGGTGTACCCCGATCGTGTCGTCGAAGTCACGCTTGGTTGCACCAGCCTTCAACGCAATCGCCAGACCCTGAACGATCTCGCCAGCGTCCGGGCCGACCATGTGGCAGCCGAGGACTTTGTCGGTCTTGCCGTCGACCACCAGCTTCATCAGGGTTTTTTCCTGACATTCGGTCAGGGTCAGCTTCATCGGCCGGAAACGGCTTTCGAAGATCACCACGTCATGACCCGCCTCGCGCGCTTCTTCCTCGGTCAAACCGACCGTGCCAATGTTCGGCAGGCTGAACACCGCCGTCGGGATCATCTTGTAATCCACCGGACGGTATTGCTCTGGCTTGAACAGGCGTCGCGCCACGGCCATGCCCTCCGCCAACGCCACGGGCGTCAGCTGCACACGACCGATGACATCGCCCAGCGCCAGAATCGATGGCTCGCTGGTCTGATACTGCTCGTCGACTTTAATGAAGCCTTTGTCGGTGAGCTGCACATCGGTATTTTCCAGACCCAGATTGTCCAGCATCGGACGCCGGCCAGTGGCGTAGAAAATGCAATCCGCCTCCAGCTCACGACCATCCTTTAGGGTGGCTTTCAAGCTGCCGTCAGCCTGCTTGTCGATGCGCGCGATGTCGGCATTGAATTGCAGATCCAGACCACGCTTGGTCAGCTCTTCCTGCAAATGCTTGCGCACCGAACCGTCGAAACCGCGCAGGAACAGGTCACCGCGATACAGCAGCGTAGTGTTCGCACCGAGGCCGTGGAAAATCCCGGCGAACTCGACCGCGATGTAACCGCCGCCAACCACCAGTACACGCTTTGGCAGTTCTTTCAGGAAGAACGCTTCATTGGAACCGATCGCGTGCTCGCGCCCCGGAATCTCCGGAATCTGCGGCCAGCCACCGGTGGCGATCAGAATGTTTTTCGCAGTAAAGCGCTCGCCATTCACCTCAACCTCATGCGGGCCAACGATCTTCGCGTGCGCTTCATGCAAGGTCACGCCGCTGTTGACCAGCAGATTGCGGTAAATGCCGTTGAGGCGATTGATCTCGCGATCCTTGTTGGCGATCAGCGTCGCCCAATCGAAATTCGCTTCGCCCAGGCTCCAGCCAAAACCGGACGCCTGCTCAAAGTCTTCGGCGAAATGCGCGCCGTACACCAGCAACTTTTTCGGCACACAGCCAACGTTGACGCAGGTCCCACCCAGATAACGACTCTCCGCCACCGCCACTTTCGCGCCGAACCCGGCCGCAAAACGCGCAGCGCGCACACCACCGGAACCGGCACCAATCACATAAAGGTCAAAATCGTAGGCCATTTCTATCTCCTCGGCAGGGGATCAGCATACCTGCAGACACTTATTGGGCAAGCACTGCCATTCATATGGGGACGCAAAAATGAAAAAACCCGCCGAAGCGGGTTTTTCTTACAAACTGATCAAGCGCTCTTAGTAAGCCTTGCCAGTCTTGTAGAAGTTCTCGAAGCAGAAGTTGGTCGCTTCGATGTAGCCTTCAGCGCCACCGCAGTCGAAACGCTTGCCTTTGAACTTATAGGCCATCACGCAGCCGTTCTGGGCTTGTTTCATCAGGGCGTCGGTGATCTGGATTTCGCCACCCTTGCCTGGCTCGGTCTGTTCGATCAGGTCGAAGATGTCCGGGGTCAGGATGTAACGGCCGATGATCGCCAGGTTCGACGGTGCGTCTTCCGGTTTTGGTTTCTCGACCATGCTGTGAACGCGGTAGATGTCATCGCGGATCATCTCGCCAGCGATAACGCCGTACTTGCTGGTTTCCTGCGGATCGACTTCCTGGATGGCGATGATCGAGCAGCGGAACTGCTTGTACAGTTTGACCATCTGGGTCAGTACGCCGTCGCCTTCGAGGTTGACGCACAGGTCGTCCGCCAGCACCACGGCGAACGGTTCGTCACCGATCAGCGGGCGACCGGTCAGGATCGCGTGGCCCAGGCCTTTCATTTCGGTCTGACGGGTGTAGGAGAACGAACACTCGTCGAGCAGTTTGCGGATGCCGACCAGGTATTTCTCTTTGTCGGTGCCTTTGATCTGGTTTTCCAGCTCGTAGCTGATGTCGAAGTGGTCTTCCAGAGCACGCTTGCCACGACCGGTGACGATGGAGATTTCCGTCAGGCCAGCGTCCAGAGCTTCTTCAACGCCGTACTGGATCAGTGGCTTGTTTACCACCGGCAGCATTTCTTTAGGCATGGCTTTAGTCGCTGGCAGGAAGCGAGTACCGTAACCGGCTGCTGGGAACAAGCATTTCTTGATCATATAAGTCCTTGAAAGGGCTGTGTGTACGAGTTTCGGCGCAGTCTAATCAGGCGGCGTGCACCTTACAATGCCCCGCACTGGCTAACCGATGCCAACATAGAGAAATATTCTCGCCGATAGTTCCATCGACATCCGGGCGCAGCCAGATCAGCGTAGCTCAAAGCTGCCGGCAAACTGAATCACCATACGCTGATCGCCCCCCAATGCGAGCATTTGCCGGTATCATGGCGCCTTTGAACCAGCGAACGAGACAGATAGATGGCCGCGGTAAAAATCATCAACGGGTATGTGATCGACAAGAAAGACGGCAAGTGGACGCTGACCACCACCAACGGCGAGCACATCGCCGGGCCTTTCGACAGCGAGCAAATGGCGACCGATGTTGCTTCCGTATTCACGGACACTCCGGCATCGGCCAAGCGCCGTGGCAAAGATCAGGACTGATCGGCTGCGATATGCCCCAGCCCTGCCCTTGAGCAGGGCTTTTTTGTGCCCACGTACAAACAAGTGGCCAAACGCTATAACCTTTTCACACCGGCGCTGTCAGAGCGTTTAGTCCCCCTCGCTGAAGACCATGAACATGACCCTGAAAAAATTTCTGCCACTGATCGCGGTAGTGGCACTGGCCGGCTGTGCCACCTCACAACCCACCTACCTGAACAACGGTGAACAGGGGCTTGCGATCGACTGCTCCGGCGAAGCCAACTCCTGGGCGACCTGCTATGAAAAAGCCGATGCGTCCTGTGCAGGCACTGGCTATCGCATTGTTGGCACTGACGGCACGCCACAGCCGAAAGAAAGCGATAAAACCCTGGGCGTCGATGTCGGCAACTACAAAAACCGCAGCGTTGTCGTGGTCTGCAAATAGACCTTACATATGAATTTCGGCGAATTTGATTCCGAGTCCGCGCACGACTTCGATCAGATCGTCGAGACGGTTGAAGGATTCGACTTCGTCGTTATCGTCCACCAGGAAGTAACTGCGACCGGCGCTTTTCTTGAAAAACACGATCCACTCCCCCGGATTCGCCGGGTTCTGGATGACATGGGTGGCAGAGATAAGGCCCTCTACGTGGCGCTCCCGTACTTGCTCTCGCTTCATCGCGACTCCAGAAATGAAAATGCCGTCACAGCATGACTGCGACGGCATCGGTGCTGATGACTGTCAGTCTATCAGCCGGAAATACACGCATTGGCGGCCTTTTGCACGTCACGCGGGCGAACCGGCACATTCGACATGCGCTCATGCAATTTGATGCTGCTGCCGCCGGAGCGATCTTCGATATCAAACACCGCTGCGGCGCCGGTGGAAAGTTTCCCCGGCACGATGACCCGAACCCCGTCCTTGTGCGGCTGCATTTGCAGCGCGCCGCGGCTGTCTGCCAGTTTGTCGGCCAGACACTGGGCATATTCATGGGGTTTCTTGCCGGAGATCACGCTCATGGTCGGCAGCGTTTCATTGATTTCGGAAACACTCGCACAACCACCCACAGCCAGAACCAACGGCAGACACACCACACCCCACTTCATACAAAACCTCCGTTAAAGACCGTCCGACAGCACAAATGCCGTTTTTCTCCGGGGCCTTTTGCATTTAACCCGCATCCAATCGCGAATATCTGTTCAAAATTGTCAAAGCTACGCCCGACGGCCAGATAATAACCCGTGCGGGCTGATAAACTGCGCGCAATTACAAGCTATCGTTTTGATTTTGTAGAAAAAGCCCTTCTGGAGGCGCCCATGAAATTCATTCACCAGCGCGAACACCTCAACGAAGACGACATCGTCGTCATCCAATGCTCGCAAATGTGCAACATCCGTCTGATGAACGACGCCAACTTCCGCAGCTTCAAGAATGGCGGCCGTCACACCTATCACGGCGGCGCCTTCGACACCTTCCCGGCCCGTATCACCGCACCGAGCACCGGTTTCTGGAACATCACCATCGACACCGTCAACCGCCGTGCGATCAGCGTGACCCGCAAGCCGACGCTGACCCACTCGATCAAGATCATCCGTCGTTCCAGCACCAAACTCAGCTGAGATACGTCGCTCAACCAGAAAGGAATGCATGACCGTGGCCCAAACGACCAAATACGTCATCAAGTACAAACTCAACGGTGAACGCCGCTTCGAGTTCGCGCAGCTGGAAAAAGGCACTGAAGAAGAAGCCAAAGTTGCCCTGGACGCGATTCACGGTCAGAGCGACGACGTGATCAGCGAAATCAGCGTCAGCAAAGCACTGTAAGCATCGACAGCGAGTTCGACCGCAAGCGGCGGAGTGTTCTGCCGCAGGCCCCGCCCAGACTGACTGCTTCGACCATGAGTCAAGGAGTGACCATGCGTCACGGCGTCAGTCGCCTGCACAGTGGAAAAAGGCATACCCTAGGCATCATCTTTCACGACGCCACCTGACCACCATGCAACCGAACACTTTCGATCTGTTCGCCGATCATGAACCCGAACAACGCCCCCGCGCCGAGCAGATTGGCGAGCAATCGTGGGCGCTGCATGGGTTCGCCCTGCCGTTGATCAAGCAGATCCTGCCGGCGCTGGATGCAATTCTTGTCGCAGCGCCGTTGCGCCACATGGTCACGCCGGGCGGCTTCAGCATGTCAGTGGGCAGCAGCAGTTGCGGGCCTTTGGGCTGGATCACCGATCGCCGCGGTTATCGTTATTCAAGCGTCGATCCGCTCAGTGATTTGCCATGGCCAGCGATGCCGGAAGTATTCTCGACGCTGGCGCACTCGGCAGCGGCGCAAGCCGGATTTGCTGGCTTCAATGCTGATTCCTGCCTGATCAATCGCTATGTCCCCGGCGCGAAGATGTCATTGCATCAGGACAAAGACGAAAAGGCTTACAGCGCACCGATCGTTTCGCTGTCACTCGGGTTACCGGCCATGTTCCTTTTCGGCGGTTTCAGTCGCAGCGACAAGAGCCAGCGCATTGCCTTGCTGCATGGCGACATGGTGGTCTGGGGCGGCGTTGATCGCTTGCGTTATCACGGTGTGCTGCCGATCAAGCAGGGTCGGCATCCGCGCCTGGGTGAACAGCGGATCAATCTGACCTTTCGCGTGGCCGGATAACCTGCAAAAGTTTGACCGCAAGGCCCGGAGTGTTGTGCCTTGCGACGCTGGTTAACCTGAATCAAACAGGTCAACGGACTAACCATCATGAAAACGCTTTCGCCCCCCTTCAAGACCGAAAACGATCCACGCTGGGCCGCCGTGGTAGCGCGAGATCCACAGGCCGACGGGCAATTTGTCTACGCGGTGAAAACCACCGGTATCTACTGCCGCCCGAGCAGCCTCTCGCGCTTGCCGAAACCGCAGAACGTGGTGTTTTTCGATACGGCTGAACAGGCCGAAGCCGCCGGCTATCGGCCGAGCAAGCGTGCCAGTAGAGATCAAAGTGATGTCGCCGCGCAGCATGCCGCGACCGTCGCAATTGCCTGCCGCCACATTGAATCCGCCGAGACATTGCCGGCGCTCAACGAACTGGCCGCAACCGCCGGCCTGAGTCCGTTTCACTTCCATCGCGTGTTCAAAGCTGCAACGGGGTTGACGCCAAAAGGCTACGCAACGGCCCATCGTTCGCGCAAAGTCCGTGAGCGTCTGGCAGATGGCGGCTCGGTGACGGATGCGCTGTATGACGCAGGCTTCAATTCCAACAGCCGCTTCTATGAATCAGCGGATCACTTGCTGGGCATGAAACCTGGCGACTATCGCGCTGCCGGAAAAAACAACGACATCCGTTTCGCCGTCGGCCAATGCTCGCTCGGCGCAATTCTGGTGGCGCAAAGCGAGCGCGGGGTGTGCGCGATTTTGTTGGGTGACGATCCACATCAACTGGTGTGCGATCTGCAGGATCAGTTTCGCAAGGCCAACCTGATCGGCGCCGATGCCGGGTTTGAGCAACTGATCGCCAAGGTCGTGGGGTTTATCGAAGCCCCGGCGCTTGGCCTGGATCTGCCGCTGGACGTTCGCGGCACTGCATTTCAGGAGCGCGTGTGGCAGGCGCTGCGGGAAATCCCGGCGGGGCATACGGCCAGTTACGCCGAGATTGCCCAGCGCATCGGCGCACCGACGTCCATGCGTGCGGTGGCGCAGGCTTGCGGGGCTAACCGTTTGGCGGTGGCGATCCCGTGCCACCGCGTGGTGCGCAGCGATGGCAATCTCTCGGGTTATCGCTGGGGAGTCGAGCGCAAGCGTCAGTTGCTGGAGCGCGAGACGCAGCCTTAGCGATTGACGTCCACCACAACCCGTCCGCGAAGCTGCCCGGCGAGCAATTCTGGCGCCGCCTCGATGGCTTCACTCAGGCCGATTTCATGGCTGATCAATGCCAGCAAGGAGAAGTCCAGATCCTTCGCCAGACGATCCCACGCTTCCAGGCGGCGTGCCTTGGGCTGGGTCACGCTGTTGATCCCGGCGAGGGTCACGCCACGTAAAATGAATGGCGCCACCGAAGCCGGGAAATCCATGCCTTGCGCCAGACCACAAGCGGCAACGGTGCCTTCGGAGCGAGTGCTGGCGCAGGCATTGGCCAACGTATGACTGCCCACCGAGTCGATCACCGCTGCCCAGCGCTCTTTGGCCAGTGGCTTGCCGGGCGCTGACAGCGTTGCACGATCGATGATTTCGCCAGCGCCCAACTGCTGCAGATATTCATGCTCGGAAACCCGGCCGGTGGACGCGACGACGCGATAACCAAGCTTGCTCAGCAGGGCGATGGCAAAACTGCCGACACCGCCATTGGCGCCAGTGACCAGCACTTCACCCTGCTCTGGCGTCACGCCATTGCGTTCAAGCGCCAGAATGCACAGCATCGCCGTATAACCGGCGGTACCGATGGCCATGGCTTGCGCCGCCGTAAAAGCTTTGGGTAATGGAATCAACCAGTCGCCATTGAGCCGCGCTTTCTGCGCCAGACCGCCCCAGTGATTCTCGCCAACACCCCAGCCATTGAGCAGCACTTGGTCACCCACTTTATAGTCTGGGTGCGAACTGGCTTCCACGGTGCCCGCCAGGTCGATCCCAGGCACCATCGGAAACTTGCGCACCACCGGACTGCTGCCGGTAATCGCCAAGCCGTCCTTGAAGTTCAGCGTGCTGTACGCGACGGCCACGGTAACGTCGCCCTCGGGCAATTGCTCTTCGTTGATTTGCTGCAGGTTGGCGTGATAACCGCTGTCGTCTTTGTCGATCACAATGGCGTTGAACATGACTGCCTCGCATGACTGTTTTCGGAATGTCGTGCCTTGAAATACCACATCGCAACACCCTGCCACATTCGACTTTGCGCCAATCGGCGAAACCGCCGGGTATTTCCATGGCGGGCGACTATGCTTTTTCGACGGTCGTGGTTTCGCCGTTATTCCTTGAAAAACCGGTCTGTCGATGGAGCTGACAATGTCTTACCCGCGCTCGTGCTTCGTGCTGTTGATGCTCTGCCTGCTGGCGTTCGGCAGTGCCTGGGCCGCGCCTGCCGCCGAGGCCCCGAGCGAGCCGACCTGGCCGCAAGTCATCAGCAGCGGCAAAGCGAAACTGACCGTGTATCAGCCGCAACTCGACAGCTGGGACGGCTACACCCTCAATGCTCGCGCAGCCGTTGAAGCCACCGGCGCCGATGGCAAATCGACCTACGGCATTGTGCAATTCAGCGCGCATACGCTGGTCGACAAGGCCACGCGCTGGGTCGCGCTGGATCAATACAAAATCATCAAGGCCGATTTCCCGGCTGATGCGAGTCAAGCCGCCACGTGGGTCGCGGCTTTACAGAAAGACGCCGGGAACCGCAAGAAAACCATCTCACTGGATCAACTGGAAGCGGCCGTCGGCGTACTGTCAGCCGAGCAGAAAGCTGACAGCGCGCCGCTGGAAAACAGCCCACCGACGATCATCAGTTCCGACGTGCCCGCCCTGCTCGTCTATATCGATGGCGATGCTGTTTACAGGCCGGTAGACGGTACTGCGCTGCAACGGGTGATCAACACTCGTCCGCTTTTGTTGAAAGATGCGCAGGGCAAACATTACCTGCATGTCTTCGATGGCTGGATGACCGCCGACCAGCTCAATGGCGCGTATTCACGCCTTGCCACACCGCCGGCGGATCTGGAGAAAGCCAGACAGGCAGCCATTCAGAGCCGGCAAGTGGATCTGCTGACCGGGCAAAGCGACCCGAAGGACAAGATCCCCAGTCTGGCCAAACCGCCACAGCCGAAGATTTTTATCGCCACCACGCCGACTGAATTGCTGGTCACGGACGGCGCGGCGCAATGGTCACCGATTCAAAGCACAGGTTTGCTGTATGTCACCAATACCACCGGGCACATCTTCAAGGAGATCGGTGACCAGAACAGCTATGTGCTGATCTCCGGGCGCTGGTTTCGCGCCACTGACATGAATGGTCCGTGGACATTTACCCCGGCGGACAAACTGCCAGCAGATTTCGCCAACATCCCCGACGACAGCCCGAAAGAGAACGTCAAAGCCTCGGTCGCCGGCACGCCGCAAGCCAAAGAGGCCGCCATCGCCGCGACCATTCCCCAGACGTCGGCAATCAAGAAAAGCGCGGTAAAAATGACCGCGCCACAGTTCGATGGCGAGCCGCAACTCAAAGCCATCAACACCACGACGCTGCAGTATGTGGTCAACAGCGCTACGCCAATCATTCGTGTCGACAACAACAGTTGGTACGCGGTTGAAAACGGTGTGTGGTTCACCGCCACCAGTGTGAATGGCCCTTGGCTCGTCGCCAGTTTCGTGCCAGCGGTGATCTACTCGATCCCGCCGAGTTCACCCATGCACTACCTCACCTACGTCAAAGTCTACGAGTCCAGTGGTGATACCGTGGTGGTCGGCTACACCCCGGGTTACCAGGGTTCGAATGTGGATCCGGCCACGGGCGTCGTGGTCTATGGCACCGGTTATCCCTACACGCCTTGGGTGGGTAGCGTCTGGTATGGCCCGCCGGTGACTTACGGCTTTGGCGTCGCCATCCGCTATACGCCGTGGACAGGCTGGACCTTCGGTTTCGGTTTTGGCTGGAGCTGGGGCGGCAGCACCGTGGCGATGGGCTGGGGTTGGGGCGCGTACCCGTGGTGGGGCAATTACGGTTGGGGTTACGCCTGGGGCCCGCACTTGTATCCGGCACCCTTGGCCTGGGGTGGCGCGGCTTACGGATATCGCGGTGGCGCGGTGGCCTGGGGTCCCGGTGGCTGGGCCGGCACCACCGGCAACATTTATCATCAGTGGGGAGACCGGGCCACGGTCAGCCGCTATGGCGCGGGCTACAACGCCTGGACCGGCAATCGTTGGGCCGGTCAGGTCGGTGCCTCCTACAACTCCCGCACCGGCGTCGCGGCTGCCGGTCAACGGGGCGCTGTGCACAATGTCTACAGCGGAAATTACGCGGCCGGGCACAGCGGCGTGGCAGTCGGACCGAACGGAGGCGCCATTGCCGGTGAACGGGTCACCGCCGGCAATGCGCGCACCGGCACGCAAGTCACCGCCAATCGTGGCGCCGTGTACAACCCCAACACGGGTAATACCACTCAATATGGCGGTGTTCGCGGGCGCAATGGCGGCGCGGCACAGATTGGCGACAACGTTTACGCAGGACACGATGGCAACGTGTACAAGAAGACCGATGACGGCTGGCAATCGATGGTCAAGGGTGGCGCAACACGCACTGCACCGGTCAATAACAATGCTCAGTTGCAGAACCTCAACCGCGAATCTGCTGCGCGCAACTTCGGTAACCAGCGCACCAACAATTTTCACAACTCCTCGCAATTCATGAATCACTCGTTTGGCGGCGGAGGTGGCGGCGGATTTCATCGACGCTGAAAAACTGCACGGGTTGTTCTGAATTTCGAACTGGCTACGGATCCGCTTTTGCTGTTAAAAACCGGATCTGCCGTCCCTGCCCGTTACCTCGTTCGGAGAACAGCTTTCATGAGCCAATGGCCAGACACCCGCATTCTTGACCTGCTCGATATTGAATTGCCGATCATCCAGGGACCAATGGCCGGCGCGACGAATTCGTCGATGGTCATTGCCGTATGCAACGCCGGCGGCCTGGGTTCGATGCCGGCGGCCATGCTGAGCATCGAGCAATTGCGCGAAGAGCTGAAAACCATTCGCCAACACACCAACAAGCCCTTCAACGTGAACTTCTTCTGCCACCAGCCACCGGCAGCCGATGAGCAACGTGCACGTGACTGGAAGCATTTGCTGGAACCGTATTACCGCGAACTGGGCGTGGATTTCGACGCACCGACGCCAGTCTCCAACCGGGCACCGTTCGATGCGGCAGCCTGCGAGGTGCTGGAAGAATTTCGGCCTGAGGTCATCAGTTTCCATTTCGGTCTGCCGGAAAAATCCCTGCTCGATCGGGTCAAGGCAACCGGAGCGAAAATTCTCTCCTCGGCCACCACTGTCGATGAAGCTGTCTGGCTGGAACAGCACGGTTGCGATGCGATTATCGCCATGGGCTACGAGGCCGGCGGCCATCGCGGCATGTTTCTCAGTGATGACCTGAGCAGTCAGGTCGGTACGTTTGCCTTGGTGCCGCAGGTAGTCGATGCGGTGAAAGTGCCGGTGATTGCCGCCGGGGCGATTGCCGATGCGCGCGGCGTGGCGGCGGCGTTTATGTTGGGGGCCTCAGCGGTACAGGTCGGCACGGCCTATTTGTTCACGCCGGAGGCCAAAGTCAGCGCCGCTCACCACAAAGCGTTGCGCACCGCCAAGGACAGCGAAACGGCGATCACCAATCTTTTCACCGGGCGGCCGGCACGGGGCATTCTCAACCGCGTCATGCGTGAACTGGGACCGATGTCGCCGAAAGCACCCGCATTTCCCTTGGCCGGTGGTGCGCTGATGCCATTGCGAGCAATCAACGAGGCAGAGTTTGCCAACCTCTGGGCCGGTCAGGCCTTCACCTTGGGCAAAGACATTGATAGCGCTGAACTGACCCGGCAATTGGCCGAAGGTGCATTGGCAAAACTCACTCGTCTTTGAAACCGTGCAGCGTGAGGATTCAAGCGTTCTCACACTGGTTTTAACCAACACTTCCTGTTTGGCGGCATTTCGCTATATATTCCGCTATATAGCGAATTCACCCCCGCATCGGCGCAGTCCACCTCCAACAATAGCTGCCCGCTGCAATAGCCAATCCCGGAGCTGTTACATGACCATTCGTGCCTCACGTTTTGCACCCACCTGCCTGGCCTCTTTGCTCGCGGTCTTCGCCGTCGGTGCAGTTCAGGCCGATGAAGTGCAGGTGGCGGTTGCAGCCAACTTCACCGCGCCGATCCAGGCCATCGCCGCCGATTTCGAAAAAGACACCGGGCACAAACTGGTCGCAGCCTACGGCGCAACCGGCCAGTTCTACACCCAGATCAAAAACGGCGCGCCGTTCGAAGTGTTCCTCTCCGCTGACGACACCACCCCGGAAAAACTCGAAAAAGAAGGCGACACCGTTAAAGGTTCACGCTTCACCTATGCCATCGGCACGCTGGCGTTGTGGTCGGCGAAAGAAGGTTATGTGGATGACAAAGGCGAGGTGCTGAAACAGAACGAGTACCAGCACCTGTCCATCGCCAATCCGAAAGCCGCACCCTATGGCCTGGCCGCCACGCAAGTGCTGGAAAAACTCAACCTGACCGAGGCCACCAAAGCCAAGATCGTTGAAGGCCAGAACATCACCCAGGCTTACCAATTCGTCTCGACCGGCAACGCCGAGCTAGGTTTTGTCGCTCTGTCGCAAATCTACAAGGACGGCAAAGTCAGCAGCGGTTCGGCATGGATCGTCCCTGCCAGCATGCACGACCCGATCAAACAAGACGCCGTGATTCTCAACAAAGGCAAAGACAACGCCGCCGCCAAAGCGCTGGTCGAATACCTCAAAGGCCCGAAAGCCGCTGCGGTAATCAAATCCTATGGATACCAACTGTAAATGGCGCTGACGAGTGCCGATTTCGCGGCGATCTGGCTGACCCTTAAACTGGCGTCCCTGACCACCGCGATTCTGCTGGTTGTCGGCACTCCGATTGCCCTGTGGTTGTCGCGCACCCGCTCGTGGCTGCGCGGCCCGATCGGAGCGATCGTCGCCCTGCCCCTCGTGCTGCCACCGACCGTGATCGGTTTCTATCTGCTACTGATGATGGGGCCGCACGGTTTTCTCGGCCAATTCACTCAATGGCTGGGGTTGGGCACCCTGACCTTCAGCTTCACCGGACTGGTGATTGGCTCTGTGATCTATTCAATGCCGTTCGTGGTGCAGCCGTTGCAAAACGCGTTTTCGGCGATCGGCACCCGCCCACTGGAAGTCGCCGCTACCCTGCGCGCCAATCCGTGGGACACTTTTTTCAGCGTAATTGTGCCGCTGGCGCGCCCTGGTTTTATCACGGCGGCGATCCTCGGCTTCGCACATACCGTCGGTGAGTTCGGCGTGGTGCTGATGATCGGCGGCAACATTCCCGACAAGACCCGCGTGGTTTCCGTACAAATCTATGACCACGTCGAAGCGATGGAATACGCGCAGGCCCACTGGCTGGCCGGAGCGATGCTGGTGTTCTCGTTTCTGGTGTTGCTGGCGCTGTACTCCAGCCGCAAGACCCGCGCAGGCTGGAGCTGATCGATGATTGATGTACGTCTGAAACGGGCCTATGCGGGCTTCAGCCTCGATGTCGATCTGAACTTGCCCGGCCGTGGCGTGACCGCGCTTTATGGGCACTCCGGCTCGGGCAAAACCACCTGCCTGCGCTGTATCGCCGGGCTTGAACGCGCTGAACATGGCTTCATCCAGATCAACGACGAAGTCTGGCAGGACAGCGACAACGGCATTTTTGTCCCGCCACACAAACGTGCCCTCGGCTATGTGTTTCAAGAAGCCAGCCTGTTTCCGCACCTGTCGGTGCTGGCCAATCTGCAATTCGGCCTCAAGCGTATCGCCCGACCCCAGCGTCGGGTCGACATGGCGCAGGCCACCGAACTCTTGGGCATCGGGCATTTGCTTGAACGTCATCCGCAGCATTTGTCGGGTGGCGAACGCCAGCGCGTCGGCATCGCTCGTGCCCTGTTGACCAGCCCGAAACTGCTGCTGATGGACGAACCGCTGGCCGCCCTAGACAGTCAGCGCAAACGTGAAATCCTGCCGTACCTGCAACGCCTGCATGACGAACTGGAAATTCCGCTGTTGTACGTCAGCCATGCCCAGGATGAAGTCGCGCGGCTGGCTGACCATCTGGTGTTACTCAGCGAAGGTAAAGCGCTGGCCAGCGGCCCGATCGGCGAAACCCTCGCGCGCCTCGACCTGCCGATGGCGATGGGCGATGACGCCGGCGTGATCATCGAAGGCCAAGTCAGCGCTTACGATGCGCAATATCAATTGCTGAGCCTGCAATTGCCAGCCACCGAGATGAGCATTCGCGTCACACATGCACCGATGGATGTCGGCCAGACCCTACGCTGCAAAGTGCACGCCCGCGACATCAGCCTGAGCCTGCAGAACAGCGAGTTCAGCAGCATTCTCAATCGACTGCCGGTCACGGTGGTCAGCGAGCAATCGGCAGACAACGCCGCCCACGTGCTGATACGTCTCGATGCGGGCGGCACTCCGTTAGTCGCGCGCATCACTCGCTACTCGAGGGACCAGTTGGGCGTGCATCCGGGTCAGTCTTTATGGGCGCAGATCAAAGCGGTCGCAGTCCTCGCCTAAATCAATCGGCACGACGGCAGCGGCGTGCGGTCAATGGTTTTACAGACCGTCGCGCCACCGAAGGAAACCGCCATGCCCGATACCGAGCTGACTGCCGAACTGCCATCCGATCTGCATTACGTCGATGACACCCAGCCCGGTATCACCCGCAAGAAACTGCGCGGCAAGTTCTGCTACTTCGAACCGTCAGGTCAGCGCATCACCGACACCGACGAAATCAAACGCATCAATGCCCTCGCCGTGCCGCCGGCCTATACCGACGTGTGGATCTGCCTGGACCCGCGCGGTCATCTGCAAGCCACCGGTCGAGATGCCCGTGGCCGCAAGCAATATCGTTATCACGCGCGCTGGCGTGAGGTGCGCGATGCAGACAAGTATTCGCGCCTGCGCGAGTTCGGTCTGGCCTTGCCGAAACTGCGCAAGCAACTGGAAGCGCTGTTGGCCGCGCCCGGTTTCAGTCGTGACAAGGTCATGGCCACGGTGATCACCCTGCTCGACGCCACACTGATCCGGGTCGGCAATACTCAATACGCACGCGACAACCGCTCCTATGGCCTGACCACCCTGCGCAGCCGACATGTCGAAGTCAACGGCAGCGCGATCCTGTTCCAGTTTCGCGGCAAAAGCGGCATCGAACATCAGATCACCGTCAAGGATCGCCGCCTGGCGCGCATCATCAAGCGTTGCCTGGAACTTCCCGGGCAAAACCTGTTTCAGTATCTGGATGAAAACGGCGAGCGCCACACCGTCAGTTCTTCCGACGTCAACGCCTACCTGCAAACCCTGACCGGCGCTGATTTCACCGCCAAGGATTACCGCACTTGGGCCGGTAGCGCTTTGGCCCTGTCGGTGTTGCGTGAATTGCAGTGGGCATCCGAGACCGAGGCCAAACGGCATGTGGTGGAGATGGTCAAAGGCGTCGCCAAACAGCTCGGCAACACGCCGGCGGTGTGCCGAAAGTGCTATATCCACCCTGCGGTGGTGGAAAAATTCATGCTCGGCGCCCTCGCCGAACTGCCGCGTCCGCGTGTGCGCAAAGGCCTGCGTGCCGAGGAAGTGGCGTTGGCGATGTTCCTCGAGCGCATGAGCGAAATGACCGACGTACCTTGATCCGCCGCACAGCGTCATTTAGGCTAGCGAGCTTCCCCTCCTCCGGACGACCGCAGAAGTGAACAACCCCGCCTTCTAAAAATGTAATCGCGACACGCCGCTCTTGGCGCTTGTCAGTTTTCACGACATTTTCTGGAGGTGCCGATGACTCACGTCTCGCGTACAGCCGCACTCGTTTCCCTGAATCAACTGGGTTTTCAGTTCGCCAATGGCACAAAGCTGTTCGACGCCCTGAACCTGAACGTTGATCATCAACCGACCGCGATCGTCGGGCGCAACGGCGTCGGCAAAAGCGTGCTCGCACGTCTGGTTACCGGGCAGTTGCAGTCCACCTCCGGCAGCGTGATACGTTCAGTTCCCGCGCATTACGTCGCGCAGACTTTTGTCACTACACCCGCGCAAACCGTGGCCGAAGCAACCGGAACGGCCCCGGTGCTCAGCGCACTGGAGCGACTGAAGCTCGGTGGTGCCACTGCTGACGATTTCGACCTCGTCGGCGAACGCTGGGATTTGGCGGAGCGATTGCGCCATATGCTCGATGAGGCAGGGCTGACCGACATCACCACTACGGACCTCACCGAAAATCTCAGCGGTGGTCAGCAGGCCAGAATTGCCCTGATCGGCGCGCTGCTGAGTCCGGCGCAATTGCTGGTACTCGACGAGCCGACCAACCATCTGGACGGAGCCGGTCGGCATTGGCTGAGGAGCGCGCTTGAACGCTGGCGTGGCGGCCTGATTGTCGTCAGTCACGACCGGCAATTACTGGAGCAGATGC
Source organism: Pseudomonas viridiflava (assembly GCF_900580865.1). GTDB lineage: Bacteria > Pseudomonadota > Gammaproteobacteria > Pseudomonadales > Pseudomonadaceae > Aquipseudomonas. The sequence goes on along the minus strand of NZ_UTBZ01000168.1, from coordinate 48,847 downwards.
AGCGAATCATCGAACTGACGCCTGTGGGGGCAAGCGTTTTCAGCGGAAGGTTTTCGGCGTTCGACGAGCAGCGCCGACTACTTCGACAGGCAGCACAGGCGCAACTCGATCAGGCTCGCACCGAGCGTCAGCGCGAACGCACACGGTTACAACGCGAACACGACACCATCCAGCGCCATGCCGCCGACAGCCGGCGCAATGCGCAAACCGCCAACGTTTCGGGCTTCGAACGAGCAGCAATGAAAGCGGCCTCGCGGGACATCATGGGACACGTAAAGGTCGGCCACCAGGCACGCAAATCCGATCTGGATGAACGCGTTCGTGAGGCGTACGCAAACGTGCAGCCGGACGACGGCGTGCTGATCAATCTGCCGGGCAGCGTGGTTCCAAACAATCGCCGGGTCTGCACACTCATCGACGCCTGTTTGCCATGGTTGTCGGCAGATGCGCCCAGCTCTCGGCTTGACCTCACCATTCAAGGGCCGATGCGCATCGCTGTCAGCGGTCCTAACGGATGTGGTAAATCGACGCTGTTGAAATTGCTGGCTGGCGAGTGGGCGCCCATGAGTGGCGAGTGCATCACGCATGTGCCTTTCGCCTTTCTCGATCAACAGCTGAAACTGCTGGATCCCGGTACATCGATTGTCGATCAATTGCTGGCACAGCAAACGCCCCTGAGCGAATGCACGTTGCGCAGCTTCCTCGCTCAACTGCAACTGGATGCGCAGCGTGTCACCCGGCCGTGCGCCTCACTCAGTGGCGGCGAACGCTTGAAGGCAGCCCTCGCGTTGGCATTGTGGCGCCAGACGCCCGCACAATTACTGCTGCTGGATGAACCGACCAATCATCTGGACCTGACGTCGGTGGAAGCTTTCGAACAAGCCCTGCAGACATTTCCCGGTGCGATTGTCGCGGTTTCCCACGATCAAGAGTTTCTTCATGCATTAAACCCGAGCCATCATTTGACCTGGCACCCTGAAGGCTGGCGATGGCAACCGACGAGCTGAGCTGTGTATTTTTTGCACGATTGCCGAGGGCTTCTATAGTTGATCTGACACGAATCAGCTGCGGTGACGCCATGGAAGACATTTTCGTCGTGAAGCGCTGCAAGAGCATCATCATTTATGGTCGACGCGCCGGAGACAGTCAGCATGATCCAGCCGATGCGCAGAGCTGGTTTCGCATCTGCGACACACGTACTGGCGGTTTCATCGGCGATGGCTATGACAAAGAGGAAGACGCACAGCGCGAATGCAAGCGTCTCAACGCAGTGAGTTCCCCACTACCGGCCCGCGAGTCATCCGGCTGATGCCGATCAGAAGCGGGTCTATACTGAAACCAGCTGAAGGAGCAGCGCCCCACGGCAGAAGGCTCGCAACACGCGGGCTTTTTGCTGCAGCTCAGGTTTCATTGAACGGAGGTGTTCCATGTCCGAAAAAGAGTCCATCACCACCCTCCTCACCTTGCTCGACGCTCGACAAGCGCGCCTCGCGGCCGCCTGCAAAGAGATCGCCGACTGGGTCGACCACCAAGGCGGACATCCGACCGCCCTGCGCATCCGTGACCGGCTGAACGATATAGAGAAGGATGCTCCGCTGATTCGCAATACGCTGTCGGCGCTCAAGCCTGTCGACCGGCCATTGCCTCGGTTCAGATAGGGGCCATCAGCACTCCCTCACGCCTTGCGGGCAAGCACCTCGTCAAATACAAAAACGGGCCGATCTGCATCGGCCCGTATATCTTCAACAAATACACGTATGCCCAGTGGCATTGAACCCAGAACACATATCTACCTCGACCGCCCGAGCCTTCAGATCCTCATGAGGGCAGTTTGTACAGATTCGTTGCCATGGCGGGATCCTTTGATAGGTCAGTCCGGGATGCTTCCAGCTACCTCCCGAGCGCACCCATAGAGCAACGTGAACCTCCTCGTTCAAATGCTCATATGCCCACGCATTTTTATCAGATCCATGATGGGGCGCCGTAGCGATAACGAATCTGGAAGCACTTTTTGGCCAATCAAGCCAACTCACTGAATAGTCCGCACCATCCCCCAATGGAGAGTCTCCGGTAAATACAACACTCGGTGTCCTTGTGTTCCAAAAAACCTGCAACTCTTGGCTGGGGGACAGAAATACCAGGCACTCCTCGTTTGGCTGGCTCAACTGCAAAAGGTATGTCATTCCCTGTATCGGCGCTGGAGGAGTGGAAAGTTCAACAGCGTTAAGCGGAACCAGCAAACCCGCATCACCACCGGACGCTTGGCGTGTCTCATCGAATTCGCCAAAGTCAAACCATCGAATGGGGACGTCGTGCCTGATTGCCTGTAGTGCAATCTTGAGAATACGCTCAGCCGTATCAATCAGATCGATCCAGACGAACGCAAGCCGCCTGTTAATCTGTTGAGTGAAGATTTTCCCGTGGATTTGCGCTCGCCCGTCATCAAAGATTTCTCCTGCGTCCGCGCCCTCGCCCTCTAGAATGGGTGTCACTTCGGCAACCATTCTTTTTAACCAGTCCAAGCCTTGATGAGTTTCGCCGTCCTGAATATCCGGGGGGCCCTCGGCGGACCGGTTTTCTCTCCTCATTCGCTTTTTTGCGCTACTGATCTTTGCATACAACCGGGCCTCCAGACTGCTTGCATGGTCATGGTCAGACAGGTCATTGAGCGGATTAGCAGTTTCAATCTCTGAAACCAACGTATTCACAACGTGCGCCGGATCAGAAATCAGATCCGGAAGTGATTCACCCCAAGCGCCCGGGAGCCAGAACTCTCCTATCGTGATGGTTGACTTGTCCAGAATGTCCACAAGCCCCCCGGCATGGTCAGCATCAGCGTGTGTGCAAACAACGATATCCAGATGTCTGACGGAATACTTCGCCAATTCGGTTGCGAGCCGTACGCCCGTGCTGCCACCGTCTACAAGTATCGTGCGACCGGCTCGGAAAAGAAGGAATGAGTCACCATAAACTGGCAGTGCAACAAGCTTATCCATGCTTCAGATTTTCCCTTCACTCATCAAAGTCTCATAGCCATCATGTGATCACCTACCCAACGTCAGACTTCATCTGACTGGATGCTCAACTATCGTTCGCAACCGGCAATTGGATTAACTGACAAGGCCACCTATGCTCCACATGCTGTCACTTTGCCAACATGTAATCAACGCCGACTCAAGGTCAATCGCCTCCACCAAAAACCAATTGGGTGGAGCAAAAAGAAATAAATCAAGGATGATTCGTGGCCAATCACGTTCAAGCCCATGCTCAAAAACACTTGGCAGTACTAATCGACGCAGACAATGCGGCCGCTACCATTGTCGAAGGACTTTTTGAGGAAATCGCCAAGTATGGAATTGCGACCGTAAAACGCATCTACGGCGATTGGACGAATGCCCAATTGGGCGGATGGAAAAAGGTTTTGCTTCATCACTCGATTCAACCCATACAGCAATTCGCCTACACAAAAGGCAAGAACGCCACTGACAGTGCATTGATCATTGATGCAATGGATCTGCTCTATGCCCGAAGATTTGACGGGTTTTGCCTGGTATCCAGCGATAGCGATTTCACACGACTGGCGTCACGTTTGCGCGAAGAAGGACTCACCGTCTTCGGATTCGGTGAAGAGAAGACACCCAGGCCATTCGTATCGGCATGCGATAAATTCATTTTTACCGAACTGCTGCGTGAAGAATCAGTGCCAACGGAAAAGGAAAAAACCTGCGCGGAATTATCACCTCCTCTCCCCGTCGACGAAACAAAGACCAAATCGGCAACGCCCCTGAAAAAGCGGCCGAAAGCGCCGATCAGCTTCATCGCCAAAATCCTCGGCGATTTAGCTGACGAAGACGGTTGGGCTTTGCTGGGCGCATTAGGCGCTAACATCACCAAACTGAGACCGGAGTTTGATCCACGGACCCACGGCTACAAAAAACTCAGCGAGTTGATCAAAGGGCATCCTCACACCTTTGAGATCCAGGCGAGGGGCGCACATGGCTCCGGGACATCTGTACTGTTCGTGCGCCACAAACAAGCAGGCAAATAACGTTGCAGTTTGTACATTCATGATGGGAGACCTGTGCGGCGAAATGCTTATGACAGGTATTTGTTCAGTGCTGGTAGCAAGGCACAAAAAAAGGCCTGCATGAGAAAACTCATGCAGGCCTTTGATATTCATGGTGCCCGAAGCCGGAATCGAACCGGCACGCCCTTACGAGCGGGGGATTTTAAGTCCCATGCGTCTACCAGTTTCGCCATTCGGGCGGTAGCGCGGTGTTGCTGCTTTCTGCGGCACAGTCGCGACCCCGACAGGATCCAACCTTTAACAGCAGAGCGGGAAATATATACATCACTTCCCGGTGAAGCAAGTTCGCAATGGCCGTTATTCAAGACTAAATCTTGCAGCGCAATGCAAATAAAAAAGCTCCGTAAATCATGGATCTACGGAGCTTGTTTATAGTGGAGGCCGAGGTCGGAATCGAACCGGCGTAGGTGGATTTGCAATCCACTGCATAACCATTTTGCTACTCGGCCTCAAAACATTTGCTATCAGTAGCACAACAACAAATGCGTTTTAAACTTGGAGCGGGAAACGAGACTCGAACTCGCGACCCCGACCTTGGCAAGGTCGTGCTCTACCAACTGAGCTATTCCCGCTTGGTGATGCGCATTCTATAGAATTAAGAAGCTCCGTCAACCCCTTGATTCAAAAAAGTTTTATTTCTTTTCGACATCGGTCTTCAGGTGCGGCCAGGCAGCGCGAAGGTATTGAACCATCGACCACAACGTCAGGCCGGCAGAGACCATCAGCAAGGCATAACCCAGGATAACCCAGAAGCTGAAGTCCTTCGGGTTGGCCAACAGTATGACCAGCGCGAGCATCTGCGCTGCAGTTTTCCATTTGCCAAGATTTGAAACGGCTACATGGGCACGGGCACCGAGCTCGGCCATCCATTCACGCAAGGCCGACACCACAATCTCGCGACCGATGATGACAGCAGCCGGCAGAGTGAGCCAGAGATTGCCGTGTTCTTGCACCAGCAGCACCAGCGCCACCGCAACCATGAGTTTGTCGGCGACCGGATCGAGGAATGCCCCGAACGGAGTGCTTTGCTCCAGACGACGGGCCAGATAACCATCCAGCCAGTCCGTTGCTGCCGCAAAGGCAAACACCGAAGCGGAGGCCATGTAACTCCACTGATAAGGCAGATAGAACAGCAAAATGAAGATCGGAATGAGCAGGACGCGTAGAACGGTAATCAGATTAGGGATATTCATCGGCACAACTGGCTACGAGGTGAAGGGGCATTCTACTCGCTATGCAGGTTCGCATAAATCGACTCTGCTAGCTTTTTACTGATCCCCGGGGCTTTGGCGATCTCTTCGATGCTTGCACGAGACAGCTCCTGCAATCCACCAAAATGTTTCAACAAATCGCGACGCCGGGTCGGGCCAACGCCCGCAACGCCTTCCAGCGTTGACGTACGGCGGGTTTTGCCGCGGCGTGCGCGGTGTCCGGTAATCGCGAAGCGGTGGGCCTCATCGCGGATCTGTTGAATCAGGTGCAGCGCCGGCGAATCACCACGCAAGGTGAACTCATGCGCCGCATCATTCAGATACAACGTTTCGAAGCCGGCCTTGCGCGTGGCACCCTTGGCGACACCCAGCAGGATCAGATCCGGCACGGCGAGTTCATTGAGAACGTCCCGAGCCATCGACAGCTGACCCTTGCCACCGTCCACTAGTAAGATGTCCGGCAGCTTGCCCTCGCCTTCCTTGAGTTTGCTGAAGCGTCGCGTCAGCGCTTGATGCATGGCGGCGTAGTCGTCACCCGCCGTGACCCCTTCGATGTTGTAGCGCCGGTAGTCGGACTTGATCGCGCCTTCAGGGCCAAACACCACGCAGGAAGCAACCGTTGCCTCGCCACTGGAATGACTGATGTCGTAGCACTCCAGACGCTGCGGCGGCTCATCCAGGTTCAACACTTCGGCCAATGCCTCAAACCGCGCTGCGGTGTGTTGACGATTGGCCAGGCGTGCGCCCAACGCCTGCTCTGCGTTGGTCACGGCCAGTTGCTGCCAGCGCGCACGTGTACCGCGCACCCGATGACTGATGGCCAATTCACGGCCACGCAACTCATGGATCGCCTCGATCAACGTCGGAAAATCTTCGTGAACCACATTGACGATCAGTTCGCTCGGCAAATCGCGCTCGGGGCTGCTGATGAAGTATTGGCCGAGAAACGCGGCCATGACCTCCGACACATCCTCTTCGATACCGACTTGCGGAAAGAAATTCTTGCTGCCCAACACGCGTCCGCCACGGACGCTGATCAAATGCACGCAGGCACCACCGGGGTTGACGAATGCCGCGATGACATCGATATCCCCTGTGCCGCCTTCCATGCTTTGTTGATCCTGGACCCTGCGCAACAGCGCGATCTGATCGCGCAGTTCGGCAGCTCGCTCGAACTCCAGGTTGATCGCCGCTTCTTCCATCGCCGTCGACAGTTCGTTGGTCAGCGCGTGACTACGCCCCTCAAGAAACATGACCGAGTGACGCACGTCTTCGGCATACACCTCAGGCTCGACCAGCCCGACGCAAGGTGCTTTGCAGCGTTTGATCTGATACTGCAGACATGGCCGGGTACGGTTCTTGTAGTAGCTGTCTTCACACTGGCGAACGAAGAAGGTCTTTTGCAGCAGACTCAGGCTTTCGCGTATGGCGCCGGCGCTCGGATAAGGGCCGAAGTACTTGCCCTTGGCTTTTTTTGCTCCGCGATGAATGCTCAGGCGCGGAAACTGCCCGTCGGACAGAAACACGTAGGGATAGGATTTGTCGTCGCGCAACAGGATGTTGTACGGCGGCCGCCACTCTTTGATCAGCGTTTGCTCAAGCAGCAGCGCTTCGGTTTCGTTGGCGGTGATGGTCGTTTCGACCTGCGCAATGCGACCCACCAACGCTGCGGTTTTAGGCGCCAGACCGGTTTTGCGAAAGTAGCTGGCCAGGCGTTTCTTCAGGTTTTTGGCCTTGCCCACGTACAACAGGCGCGCATCGCTGTCGAACATGCGATAGACGCCCGGGCGCCCGCTGACTGTCGACAGAAACGCGCCGGAATCGAATGTGTCAGTCATGGTCAGAGGCTGGCATCAACCATGCCGTGACGAACCGCCAACAGTGTCAACTCGACATCGCTGCTGATCGAAAGCTTCTCGAAAATACGGTAGCGATAGGTGTTCACGGTTTTCGGCGACAGGCACAACTTGTCGGAAATGATTTGCACCTTCTGACAGCCGACAATCATCAACGCGATCTGAATTTCGCGTTCGGACAAGGCATCGAAAGGAGAATCGTTGGACGGTTGAAAGGATTTGATCGCCAATTGCTGGGCAATTTGCGGACTGATATAGCGTTGTCCGGCAAACACCAGGCGAATCGCCTGAACCATTTCCGGCAAACCCGCGCCCTTGGTCAGATAACCCGCTGCACCCGCCTGCAGCAAGCGTGTCGGAAAAGGATCCTCCTCACACACGGTAACCGCGACCACTTTGATATCCGGATGACTGCGCAACAGTTTGCGCGTGGCTTCGAGGCCGCCGATGCCTGGCATCTTGACGTCCATCAGCACCACATCGGGCTTCAACTCTCGGGCCTTGATCAGGGACTCTTCCCCGGATTCGGCCTGGCCAACCACCTGCAAGCCATCGATATCGGCCAGCATACGTGTAATGCCTGTACGAACGAGATCATGGTCATCGACCACTAGCACCCTAATCAAGCAGACACCTCGCGATATGGTCATATTGGGATGCCGGACACCTTAGCAAAAAGTGCCACGCAGACCTAGCGGAAAGCGTCATTTAAAAAGTTTCAATTCGTCATTGAAGGCTTGCCGGCCGTGGGTTTCAGCGCACATGTGTACTGATATCAAGCTGCATTCGCAGGAAACACTCGTCCGCACCCTGAACCTGTAGTCCTTTTCTTTCGTACAAGTTTCTTGCCGGATTATTTTTGAATACGGTAAGGCGCAGAGCCCGGCGCCTTTCGTTATGGACCATGTCGATAACCTGATCAATCGCCCAGGAACCAGCGCCCTGCCCCTGAAACGCTTCAGCAATCTGCAATTCCCGAATGTAGAGCGCACGCAGATCCCGGCTGAGACTGAGAAACCCCACCGCCAGTTCACCACACAATATCAGCCAGTTCTGTCGCCCCGGCCACGCTACGTCAAACGCTTCGTCCTGCCATAACAGCTCATGGTGAATGTAGTAACGCAGCATGTTCTGACAGGTGAGATCGCGGGCAAATGCCAGGTCTTCTGGAGCCGCAAGACGTAAGTGGAAGGTCATCGGGCTTGCGCAACAGGAACAACCCGTCCCTGCCATACACCTTCGTTACGCTGAGCGACGACCAGCAGATCGCCCGTCCCCGGAGCTGCAACGATGAGAGAACCGTCTTCAGACCAGATGCAACTGCGCCCGGCGGATTGCCAACCGCCGGTCAGCCCTCCGTGATTGGCCATCAGCACAGCCATCGAGTGTTGCCGGGCATAGCCCTGAAGTATTGCCGTATCGACTGCGTAACCTTTCTCGCTGATCAAGACACCGGCTGCGTATAAGCCAGCACCCTGACTTGCAGCCGCCAAGGCATGACTGGAATGAGAGAAATCGGCACATACCGCCAATGCAACCACTTCTTCCCCGATGATCAGAGTCCGCCCGCCAGAACCAGAAGCAAAAACAAGCTCCTCGCCCGCGTGCAAATGCTGCTTGCTGTAAATACCGAGAGAGCCATCAGCGCCCAGAACCAGAGCGCCGATCAGCGCCAAAGCACTGCCCTCCGACCGAATGGGCATACCGACAACGGCTGTCACCCTATGCTCGCGGGCCAAATCCCTCAGGGGTTGCAGCACCGCATCTTGCGGGTCAATCGCCAATGCCGCCGCGTCCTGTCCTTCATAGCCAGTCAGCGACAACTCGGGAAAAATCAGCAACTCGACGCCCTGCTCCGCGGCCGCCTCAATGAAGCGGCCATGTCGGGCAATGTTCCCGGAAAGATCCCCGGCAAGGGAGAGGCTTTGGGCTGCGGCAATGGTCAGTGTCGACACGGTTCATCCTTGGCAATCAAGCAAAACGCTGAGTGTCACCACTCTTGCCCGAATCAGGCAATAGGCATTTTGTTGATAACGCGATAGCAATTTCTGATTGCTGAGCCACATCGGCCTCTAGTAAGCTCGGCCCATTCATCGGAGACAGACCATGTTCAGCACCCTTTCACAGCTTCGTACCGCCAGCGCCCTGCGCTCGGTTGCGGCTGCCCGGGTGAATGACGTTTGCGCTCCGGTCAGCTTTTATTTTGGGTATTGGTTTAGCCACTGGCGCGCCTGATACCCAAACGGCGCCCATGACAACGGGTCGCCTACCAGAGATTTCTCAACCCCCGGTCGGCCTCCCGACCGGGGGTTTTGTTTTTTCAGCCCCGAACTTTTTCAGCAACACACCAGACACTTTGAGGATTCACGAAATGAACTACGCCACTTATTACCGTTACGACAGCTTTAGCGCCTGGCGATTTACCAGCTTCCGTTCGGGACAGCCTGCCGCCTCCGATCGGTCACCTACAGGTGGCAAACACACACATATAGCCAATACGGCCAACTGTCGAACACCCCAATAGGGCCGAGCGCGCGGGACGAACCCGCCGCCAGCCCAGGAAGACCGAATATGAACTCGTCCGTTTCTGCTCTGCCACTGTCCACGCTGAACTCTGCCAACGAAGCATTGACCCTGCGTCTGCCCAGCTCGTTGCAACTCAAACAGCAATTGCCCCTGAGCAATGCCTTAAACCTGCAAGTCGCCGCCCAACGTCAGGCGGTTCGAAACATTCTCAATGGTCAGGACCAGCGCCTACTGGTCATCGTCGGACCCTGCTCCATCCACGACCCACAATCGGCACTCGAGTACGCCGGCAAACTCGCTCGACTGGCTGAAGAAGTCAGCGGCGAAATGCTCTTGGTGATGCGCGCCTATGTCGAAAAACCGCGTACGACGGTCGGCTGGAAAGGTCTGGCCTACGACCCGCATCTGGATGGCAGTGATGACATGGCTGGCGGCCTGACTCTGTCGCGCGAGCTGATGCTGGAAATGATCCGCCTCGGTTTGCCAGTGGCAACTGAGCTGTTGCAACCCATGGCTGCAGGCTACTTCGATGACCTGCTTAGCTGGGTGGCCATTGGCGCCCGTACCACTGAGTCGCAGATCCACCGGGAAATGGCCAGTGGTTTGAGCATGCCGGTAGGCTTCAAGAACGGCACTGACGGCGGTGCAGCCATTGCGGTTGACGCCATGCGTTCGGCAGCCCATCCGCACCGGCATTTCGGCGTAGACAGCCAAGGGCATCCGGCCATCATTCAAACGCCAGGCAACCCCGATACTCATCTGGTACTGCGCGGTGGCCATAAAGGTCCGAATCACGATCGCGAGAGCGTAGGCAAAATCCACGCCGACCTGGCTCGCTTGAAAATTCCGAGCCGGATAATGGTCGATTGCAGCCACGCCAACAGCGGCAAGGACCCATTGCGTCAACCTGGCGTTTTCAACGAAGTGCTTGAGCAGCGTTTGCAAGGTGATCGAGCACTGATCGGCATGATGATTGAGTCTCATCTGTTTGAAGGTTGCCAGCCGCTGAGCGGCTCCTTGCATTACGGGGTGTCGATTACCGATGGCTGCCTCGGCTTCAGCGCAACGGAGCGCATGCTGCTAGACGCCTCCCAACGCCTCGCCGCACACGCCAGAGGCTGATTGCCAACCCAGCCCTCCGGTTTTATTGCAAACCGGAGGGCTGAGCACATTACCGTTAGGCCTCCACTCGCACCTGAGTCACCGCCGATTCCTGACTGACATCGTCAAGACGTTCAACCGTGTAGGCCACTCGCACAGTCGTGCCATGGTGCTCACGCCAGAACCGGTGCGGAACGATAAAGATCAGCGGTTTTCCTGCGGTCTCCCGAGTGATCTCGCGGTCATCCCGGTGATTGAAAAGATCCCCGTCACACTTGAGGTACACCAACTCCCCTTCCTGCGTCTGGGCATTACCAATCACAATGGTGACGCCATCGATCGAATCATCGTTCAACAACACGCCATCTTCAGCTTCCAGGACATCGGGAGCGTCCAGCTCACCACGAAAGAACGGAGTGACGACAATTCTGGTGGATTCGGATTCACGAACCGCTCCCCCGGCGTGTTCCACTCTATAGCGCACTATCACCTCGCCACCGAGATGCGCCGCAATGTGCGCCCCGTCAATCCAGAATGACAGGACGTCGGCGACGGCAAAGTCTTCGACCTTCAGTATGTCGCTGAACGTGGCAGGCAACTCATTTGCGCCCCACATCAACGAGATCCGGTCTCCAGCAGCCATTCGGGCATAGGGCTGGAGCACGATCAACGTGCCTTCCTTTACTCGTTCCGGATCCAGTGTCCCTCCGATCGCCCCCTCGACAATCGGGGCAAGCAACTGTGGCCGTGTATCACCCACAGACAATTGCAAGCGTGCAGAAAACGCAGGGGCGGAAGAACCCGCACTGAGCATTTTCCAATAAACCTCCAGCGAACCACCATCCAGCGCCGCGATATGCATGCCTTTGATAACGAATACGACATCCTTGCCGACCTGGGCTTCGCTGACATAGCGAACCACTTCATGCTGATAAGCGAATCCCTCGATATCGAGACCTTCCCAACTCAGCAACAACTGATCGCCGCAGGCCATGTTTGTATAAGGGGCGATACGGACAACGATCTTGCCCAGCGAAGGATCAAGCGTGCTCCCCTCCAGAGAATCGAGGGTTGCCGCTGGCAGCAATTCGTTCGACACACAGGGACTGACGGGGTGGTGCATCCGGTAGCAAAACTCGACTTCGTGCGTATGCATTAGAGGCTCCATTCCTTGGAAAAAACGCCGCGTTCATGGACGGCGTCGACAGCCAACATTGAACGTGATCCTGCGCATTTTCGATGTCAGCCCAATCCGCCGCACACCCCTGGCAAACGCCTCTAACCCGGTAGGCAAACTGCACAAAATCCTCCTCAACCAAGCGAAAGATGGCGGCAACTTCCGATTCGGATCTCACAAGTATCTGAAATTTCTTACAGCCACTAGTCCAGATTCAACGGCCAAGAGAAGCCTCTTCTTACTTCTTCAACGGGATGAGTGTTTTAGAGTGGCCTCCGGATTCCCCGATGAACTTCTGTGAAAAAGGTAAGAACATGCAACGGAATGCTTCAACTCGCTATCCCGTCCTGTTGGTACACGGCCTGTTCGGATTCGAACGCATCGGTCATTTCGAGCTGTTCCATGACGTAAAGGACGCTCTGAAAACGGCTGGCAGTCGAGTGTTTGTTCCCCACCTTTCAGCTACTCATAAAAACGAAACAAGGGGTGAGCAACTGCTTGCACAGATTGATCGTGTTCTGCGAGGCACAGGTGCCGACAAAGTCAACCTCATCGGACACAGCCAGGGCGCATTGGCTGCCCGATACGCTGCGGCGCTTGCGCCACACGCCGTAGCCTCGGTGACTTCCGTCAGCGGTCCGAACCACGGTTCGGAGCTGGCCGATTTTCTGCGCAAGGCACTGGTGCCTGGGCGACTGCCGGAGGCGGTCGCCCAGAATGTGGCGACACTGTTTGGCAATTTTCTTTCGTTGCTCAGTGGCAGTGCGAAGTTGCCGCAGAACGCGCTGGCGGCACTCAATGCTCTGACGACCGAAGGCGTGGGTGATTTCAACGACAAGTTTCCGCAAGGATTACCCGAAACCTGGGGCGGGCACGGCGCGGAACAGGTCAACGGTGTGCGCTATTACTCCTGGAGCGGCGTCCTGCCCGTCGACAGTCCGTCGACACTCGATCCGAGCCGAAACGTATGCCATGCGCTGTCGCAATACTTCATGACCGAGACCGAGCAGAATGATGGTTTCGTCGGCCGTTTCAGCTCCCACCTGGGGCAGGTGATCCGCTCCGACTATCCGCTGGACCACTTGAACAGCCTGCGCCGTTCGGCCAGCCCCTTCAGTACCCTGCCCGATCCGATTGAACTGTACGTTGAACATGCCGCACGTCTGCGGGCCGCGAATCTCTGAGCGAGGTCGCGGACAACCGAACGGAACTTTGCCGAGAATTCGCCCACTGAATCCGGTAGGCTCCACACTTTACTGAAATAGATTGGAGAGTTTCCCCATGGCTAAAGCCACTGCCCGCCACATCCTTGTTGCCAGCGAAGACAAGTGCAACGAACTGAAGGCCCAGATCGAAGGCGGCGCCGATTTCGCCGAAGTCGCCAAGGCCAACTCCACCTGCCCGTCCAGCCGTCAGGGCGGTGATCTGGGTTCGTTCGGTCCTGGCCAGATGGTCAAGGAATTCGACACCGTGGTCTTCAGCGCGCCAATCAATGTCGTGCAAGGTCCGGTGAAGACTCAGTTCGGTTATCACTTGCTCGAAGTCACCAGCCGTCAGGACTGATCCATCGCCTGATTGCTCGCCAACGGCCCGCCTTCTGGTGGGCCGTTGTGTTTCAGTTACATATACGGCTGGCGACTGGCGCGCCTCTCGCGTACAACTTGCGCATATCGATTTCCCGGTTCCAAGGCTGACAATGCGACTGGTTTTCCCCACATTGATGCTCACCGCCCTCGCCCTGCTGACGGGCGTCACTGGCGCAAACGCTGCACCGCAACACGCGTTGACCGTTTATGGCGAACCCGCCAAATATCCTCCCGGCTTCAGTCATTTCGACTACACCAACCTGCAAGCCCCCAAGGGTGGGACCATGCGCCGCTCGGCCATCGAGATCGGCCATTTCGACCATGTCCTTCCCTATATAGACAAAGGCATCGGCGTCACACAGATCGATGGCCTGCTCTATTCGCCGCTGGCCCAGCGCTCGCTGGACGAGCCTTACACCGTCTATGGTCTGGTCGCGCAAAAGATGGAGCGCTCGGACGATGGTCTGTCGCTGCGGTTCTTCATCAATCCCAAGGCACGTTTCGCCGACGGCAAAGCGATCACCGCTGAAGACGTGCGTTACACCTACGATTTATTGATGACCCAGGGCAGCCTGCGTTATCGCACCCAGTTTGCTGACGTCAAAGGCGTCGAAGTCGAAGCACCGCTGATCGTGCGTTTCGACTTCAAGAGCAATGAGAACCGCACCCTGCCACTGGACGTCGCGACCCTGCCGGTATTCCCCGAGCATTGGTGGAAGAGCCGCGACTTCGCTGGTGGTGGCGGTTACGAAGCACCCCTGGGCAGCGGCCCCTATCGAGTCGGCAAAGTCGATTCAGGGCGCAGCATCACCTTTGAACGCAACGCCGACTGGTGGGGCAAGGATCTGCCGGTCAGTCGCGGCCTCTACAATTTCGATCATTTCAGCATCGAGTACTTCGGTGATACCGACGTCGCCCGGCAAGTGCTGCGCGGTGGTGCCTATGATTACAACCGAGAGTTCTCGGCAACTGGCTATTCGATCGGCTATGACAGCCCCGCACTGAGCGACGGGCGTCTGCAAAAAGCACACTTGGCCACCGAGGCGCCGCAGTCGGCCCAGGGTTTCGTATTCAACCTGCAGAAACCGATGTTCGCCGATCGCCGTGTGCGCCAGGCCCTGGCGATGCTCTGGGATTTCGAGTGGAGCAACCGGCAAATGATGCGCGGTATGTATATCCGCCAGCAGAGCTACTTTTCCAACACGCAACTGGCGGCAAGCGAACTGCCCGATGCGCAAGAGCTGAAAATCCTTGAACCGCTGCGTGGCCAGGTTCCGCAAGAGGTTTTCAGCAAAGTCTTCGAAGCCCCGAAAACCGATGGTAGCGGCGTGATCCGTGACAAACAGTTGCAAGCCCTTGAACTGCTCGAGCAGGCCGGCTGGAAACCGGATGGCGATCAATTGGTAAATGCCCAGGGCGAGCCGCTGAGTTTCACCTTCCTCGTCAGCCAGAACGGTATGGATCGGTTGCTGCTACCGTACAAGCGCACGCTGAAACAGATCGGCATCGACCTGAACATTCGCCGTATCGACTCCTCGCAATACGTCAATCGCCTGATGAGCCGCGACTACGACATGATCGTCACCGGCTACCCGGTCAGTACTTCGCCGGGGGGCGAGTTGCTCAATTACTTTGCCTCCGAATCGGCTAACGACCCGGGCGCGAACAACTACATGGTGTTGAAAAACCCGGCGGTGGATACGTTGATCAATGGACTGATCCGCGCATCCACCCAGTCCGACATGCTGCATTTCGCCCATGCCCTGGACCGAGTGCTGCAATGGAATTACTACTGGATTCCCAACTACTATCCCCCGGGCACCTCGACCGTGTGGTGGAACCGCTTCGGCATACCGTCGGTGCAAGCCAGCAATGACGAAGCCATCGAGAGCTGGTGGGAAATCAGCAGCACACCACTGACCAACCAGCAGATGACCGCCGAGAAAATTTCCCGTGGCAGACCCGGAGGGCCGCACTGATGTGGGGTTACATACTGCGGCGTCTGCTGCTGATCATTCCGACGCTGGTGATCATTCTGCTGGTCAATTTCGTGATCATTCAGGCCGCACCCGGCGGACCGGTAGAACAGGCCATCGCCCACCTGCAAGGGATCGGCGGCGCCAGTGTCGGTGGCGGCGCCAGCGAAACCATGAGCGGCACCTCCCGCGCCAGCCGCGGCCTCGATCCGCAGTTGATCAAGGACATCGAAAAGCAGTACGGCTTCGACAAACCGGCCCACGAACGCTTGTGGCTGATGCTGAAGAACTACGCACAGCTGGATTTCGGTAAAAGCTTCTTCCGTGGTGCTACGGTCACCGATCTGATCCTGGAAAAAATGCCGGTGACCATCTCCCTCGGGCTGTGGGCGACGCTGATCACCTATCTGGTGTCGATCCCGCTGGGGATCCGCAAGGCCGTACACCATGGCAGTCATTTCGATATCTGGAGCAGCACGGCGATCATCATTGGCTACGCGATGCCGGCGTTTCTGTTTGCGATGTTCCTGATCGTGGTGTTTGCCGGCGGCACGTCGCTGAACTGGTTTCCGGTGCGGGGGCTGGTGTCGGACAACTTCGAATCACTGTCGACCCTCGGCAAGATTGCCGATTACTTCTGGCACCTGGTGCTGCCGGTGACGGCGCTGGTGATCGGTGGTTTCGCCACACTGACCATCCTGACGAAAAACTCGTTTCTCAATGAGATTACTCGCCAGTACGTGGTCACCGCGCGCGCCAAAGGCCTGAGCGAACGTCGCGTGCTCTACGGGCATGTGTTCCGCAACGCGATGCTGCTGGTGGTGTCCGGCATCCCGCAGGCGTTCATCAGCGTGTTCTTCGCCGGTTCCTTGCTGATCGAGGTGATCTTCTCCCTCGACGGTCTCGGGCGCATGAGTTACGAAGCAGCGGTTTCGCGGGATTACCCGGTGGTGTTCGGTTCGCTGTTCATCTTTACCCTCTTCGGCCTGCTGATAAAACTGGTCGGCGACCTGTGTTACACGCTGGTCGATCCACGCATCGACTTCGCCGCGAGGAACGCCTGATGTTCAAGCTCTCGCCTCTGGGCCGTCGGCGCTTCGAGCGCTTCAAGAAAAACCGCCGTGGCTGGTGGTCGTTATGGCTGTTTATCGGCCTGTTTGTGCTGACACTCGGCGGTGAGTTGATCGCCAACGACAAGCCTCTGGTCGTCAGCTATCAGGACCAATGGTACTTCCCGGTGTTCAAGCGACACACCGAGCAAGAGTTCGGCGGGCAACTGCCGTTTCAGGCCGATTATCGCAGCGACTATGTGCAGAACCTGATTCGCAAGGACGGTGGCTGGCTGCTGTTCCCGCCGATTCCGTTCAGTGACGACACGCCGAACTACGACCTCAACAAACCGGCGCCAAGTCCGCCTACGTCGGTCAACTGGTTAGGCACGGACGATCAATCGCGGGATGTGCTCGCACGTGTGATTTTCGGCGCACGGGTATCGATTCTGTTTGCCTTGATGTTGACCTTTGTCAGCGCCCTGATCGGCATCGCCGCCGGTGCATTGCAGGGCTACTACGGTGGCTGGGTCGATCTGCTCGGGCAACGCGTGCTGGAAGTCTGGTCGGGGCTGCCGGTGTTGTACCTGCTGATCATCCTCTCCGGTTTCGTCGAGCCGAATTTCTGGTGGCTGCTGGGGATCATGGCGTTGTTTTCATGGTTGGCGCTGGTGGATGTGGTGCGCGCCGAGTTCCTGCGCGGGCGCAATCTGGAGTACGTCAAAGCCGCACGCGCACTGGGCCTGAGCGACCGCAAAGTGATCTTCCGGCACATTCTGCCCAACGCCATGAACGCGACACTCAGCTACTTGCCGTTCATTCTGACCGGGGCGATTTCCACCCTTACCGCACTGGACTTTCTCGGCTTCGGCATGCCCGCCGGCAGTGCGTCGCTGGGTGAGTTGATCGGTCAGGGCAAACAGAACCTGCAAGCTCCGTGGCTCGGGTTGACGGCGTTTTTCACCCTGGCACTGATCCTTTCTTTATTGGTGTTCATCGGCGAAGCGTTGCGAGACGCCTTCGACCCTCGATCCTGAAGCGTGGCCATGACTGACAACCTGATTGAAATCCGTAACCTCAACGTTGCCTTCCATGGCCAGAGAGTGGTCCGCGACCTGTGCCTGGACATTCGCCCCGGTGAGTGTCTGGCCCTGGTTGGCGAGTCGGGCTCAGGTAAATCGGTGACTGCCCATTCGATTCTGCAATTGCTGCCCGAAAGCGAAGCGCAAACCACCGGCAGCATTCGCTATCGCGGACAGGAACTGATCGGCGCCGATCCCAAGGTCTTGCGCGAATTGCGCGGCAACCGCATCGCCATGATCTTTCAGGAGCCGATGACCTCGCTCAATCCGCTGCATACCATCGAAAAGCAGATCGGCGAAACCCTGCTGCTGCACCGTGGTCTCGGCGGCAAAGCGGCGCAGGCGCGGATCCTCGAACTGCTCGGACTGGTAGGTATCCAGAAACCCAAGGAACGGCTCAAGGCCTATCCACATCAACTCTCCGGCGGACAACGGCAACGGGTGATGATCGCCATGGCCCTGGCTTGCGAGCCGGAACTGTTGATCGCCGACGAACCGACCACTGCACTCGACGTGACCGTGCAGCGCAAGATCCTGCTGCTGCTCAAATCCCTGCAACAACGCTTGGGCATGTCGCTGCTGCTGATCAGCCATGACCTCAATCTGGTGCGTAGCATTGCCCAGCGCGTGTGCGTGATGAAGGCCGGGGAAATCGTCGAGCAAGCGCCCTGCGAAACCCTGTTCACCGAACCGAAGCATCCTTATAGCTGCGTGCTGCTCAACGCCGAGCCGGAAGGTGAAGCGCTGCCTCGGGATGAGCGCGAGAACGTGCTGGAGGTCGACGATCTGAAGGTTGAGTTTGTCGTCGGCGGCGGCCTGTTCCAGCGCAAGCAGTACCTGCGGGCGGTGGATGGCATCAGCCTGAGTATCCAGCGTGGCAAGACGTTGGGCATCGTCGGCGAGTCCGGTTCCGGCAAGTCGACGTTGGGTCAGGCGATCCTGCGTTTGCTCGATTCCGAGGGCGGTATCCGCTTTCAAGGCCAGGCGCTCGACGGCCTCAATCAGAAACAGATGCGTCCGTGGCGGCGGCAGATGCAGGTGGTGTTTCAGGATCCGTTCGGTAGCCTCAGCCCGCGCATGTCAGTGGCGCAGATCATCAGCGAAGGCCTGGAAGTGCACTGTGAGTCGACCGCTGATGAGTGCGACGAACAAGTGGTCCGCGTGCTTAAAGAAGTCGGCCTCGACCCCGAAAGTCGCCATCGCTACCCTCACGAGTTCTCCGGTGGCCAGCGCCAACGCATTGCCATTGCTCGGGCGCTGGTGTTGAAACCGGCGCTGATCCTGCTCGACGAACCAACGTCGGCTCTGGATCGCACGGTGCAGAAACAAGTGGTCGCACTGCTCCGCCAGCTTCAGGAAAAACACGGCCTGACCTATCTGTTCATCAGCCACGATCTGGCAGTGGTGCGCGCCCTGGCCCACGACATGATCGTGATCAAGGACGGCAAAGTGGTCGAGCGTGGCGCCAGTCATGATGTGTTTGACGCGCCGCAGCATCCGTATACCAAAGAGCTGTTGGCGGCGGCGCATCCGGGGTAGGCATAATTGCCGATCGACTTGAAATCGAGTCGCGGCTTTCGCGAGCAGGCTCGCTCCCACAGGGTTCACGGTCGTTTACAGAACTTGTGAACAAGCCGACTCACTGTGGGGGCGAGCCTGCTCGCGAAAGGGCCGGCACAGGCAACATACAATCAGGATCAGCCTCGATGAACACCACCGAAAGCCTCAAGGACTACCAACGGGTTCGCACCCTGGCGATCCGTTCGCTGTTCGAGATCATCGAGCAATCCAGCGAAGGCACGGTGATTGTCGACCGCGATGCGAACATCGTCTGGATGAACGAGCGTTACGCCCGGCGTTTCGGTCTCGAATCGGCTGCAGGCGCGATCGGCAAACCCTGTGAAAGCGTGATCCCCGGCAGTCTGTTGCGGGAAGTCGTGCGCACCGGCCGCCCTATTCTTCTGGACATGCAGGACACGCCGAAAGAGCCTTTGGTGGTGATGCGCCTGCCGATCCACGATGACGCCGGCACGGTGATCGGCGCGATCGGCTTTGCCCTGTTCGACGAGTTGCGCACGTTGTCGCCGATGCTCAAACGTTACTTGAGCATGCAGGAAGAACTGGCCTCGACCCGTTCTCTGCTGCGTGCACGGCAAACCAAATACAACTTCGCCCATTTCATCGGCACCAGCGCTGCCAGCCTTGAAGTCAAACGACGCGCCCGGCGCAGTGCCAGCGCCGAGTCGCCGGTGTTGCTGCTCGGCGAAACCGGCACTGGTAAAGAGTTGCTGGCTCAAGCCATTCACAGCGCCTCGCCACGGGCGCACAAAGCGTTCGTCAGCATCAACAGCGCGGCGATTCCCGAGGCACTGCTGGAGGCGGAGTTTTTCGGCACGGCGCCCGGCGCGTTTACCGGCGCCGACCGCAAGGGCCGCACCGGCAAGTTGCAGATCGCCCAGGGCGGCACGCTGTTTCTCGACGAGATTGGCGATATGCCGCTGCCACTGCAAAGCAAACTGCTGCGTGTATTGCAGGAAAAGGAATTCGAACCGGTCGGCTCCAACGAAGTCATTCAGAGCGACGTGCGTGTGATTGCCGCTACGTCGACCGATCTGCAAGCAGCGATCAAACGCGGTGAATTCCGCGCCGATTTGTACTACCGCCTCAATGTGCTGCCGATCCAGGTGCCGCCGTTACGTGAACGTCTGGATGACCTGCCGGCGCTCAGCGAAGCGATCCTGGAAGAGCTGCGCAGTCAGCACGAACTGCACCGTGATGCGCTGGCGTTACTTGGTCAGCACGCCTGGCCAGGGAATATTCGCGAGCTGCGCAACGTGCTGGAGCGGGCGGCGTTGCTCAGTGATGACTTGATGCTGACCGAGCAGGATATTCGTGCGGCGATTGGCACGTTGACGCCGGTTGAGCGCGCGTCGGTGGGTACCGTGGAAACGCTGGCTGGCGAGACATTTGCTCAGGCGCGAGAGAGATTTGATCGGCAATTGATTGAGGCAGCCCTTGCGCAATGTGCGGGTAACGTACCTGAGGCAGCGGCTCGACTGGGGCTTGGGCGGTCGACGTTGTACAAGAAAATGGTGGCGTTGGGAATCGCTTGAGTCTCCATATAGAGATAATTATCTCTTTTTTTAGATAAATCATTTGAAGATCAAAAGATCGCAGCCTTCGGCAGCTCCTACAGGGGAAATTCGCGTCCGCACTGTAGGAGCTGCCGAAGGCTGCGATCTTTTCGGCTGAATGCGGTCTCTATAGTGAGACAAAAACTCTGAAACCCGCCCTGCTCTCGCAACAATATCTTTATATTTCAATATGTTAGGTGGATGGCACGGATCTCGCTAACGCCTCTCCCACACCCGTTCCACCCACAAAAATAACAACTCTGGAGAGACACACCATGAGTGTGATCATTGCCTTGGCAGCCCTGGCGCTGCTGATGCTGGCTGCTTACCGTGGCTACAGCGTTATCCTCTTCGCCCCGATTGCCGCCCTCGGCGCTGTCCTGCTCACCGATCCTTCCGCCGTCGCCCCTGCGTTCACCGGGGTGTTCATGGAGAAAATGGTCGGGTTCATCAAACTGTATTTCCCTGTATTCCTGCTCGGTGCCGTGTTCGGCAAGTTGATCGAACTGTCGGGGTTTTCCCGTTCGATCGTTGCCGCGGCCATTCGCTTGCTCGGCACCAAACAGGCAATGCTGGTGATCGTGCTGGTCTGCGCTCTGCTCACTTACGGCGGCGTGTCGCTGTTCGTCGTGGTGTTTGCGGTGTATCCGTTTGCAGCGGAGATGTTCCGCCAGAGCAATATTCCCAAACGGCTGATCCCGGCAACCATCGCCCTCGGCGCGTTCTCGTTCACCATGGACGCCCTGCCCGGCACGCCGCAAATCCAGAACATCATCCCCAGCACGTTCTTCAATACCACCGCGTGGGCGGCGCCGTGGCTGGGCGTGATCGGCACGATTTTCGTGTTCTGCGCCGGCATGCTGTTTCTGCAACGTCAACGCAACAAGGCGCAACGCGCCGGCGAAGGCTACGGCACTGAGCTGCGCAACGAGCCGGAAACGGCAGAAGATCTGAAGCTGCCAAACCCATGGATTGCGCTTTCGCCGTTGTTGGCGGTGGGCATTATGAACCTGCTGTTCACCCAATGGATTCCGCAGTGGTACGGCAAGACTCACAGCCTCGCGCTGCCGGGCATGGCCACGCCGGTCACCACCGAAATCGCCAAACTCACCGCGATCTGGGCGGTGCAGGCGGCGTTGCTGGTGGGCATTCTAATGGTCCTGGCGTTCGGCTTTCAGGCGATTCGCAGCAAGCTCGCCGAAGGCAGCAAAAGCGCAGTGAGCGGTGCGTTGCTGGCGGCGATGAACACCGCGTCGGAATATGGCTTCGGCGCAGTGATCGCGTCGCTGCCGGGCTTTCTGGTGCTGGCCGACTGGCTCAAGCAGATTCCCAATCCATTGGTCAACGAAGCCATCACCGTGACCCTGCTCGCCGGTATCACCGGTTCCGCATCGGGCGGCATGAGCATTGCGCTGGCGGCGATGTCCGAGCAGTTCATCAGCGCGGCCCACGCGGCGAACATTCCGCTGGAAGTGCTGCACCGCGTCGCCGCGATGGCCAGTGGCGGCATGGACACACTGCCGCACAACGGCGCGGTCATCACCCTGCTGGCCGTCACCGGCCTGACCCACCGCGAAGCCTATAAAGACATTTTCTGTATTACGCTGATCAAGACCCTGGCGGTTTTCGTAGTGATCGGCACTTTCTACGCCACTGGCATTGTGTGAGGTATTCATGACGACTCTTTCCGGCAAGACCGCACTGGTTACCGGTTCCACCAGCGGCATCGGCCTGGGCATCGCACTGAGCCTGGCCAAGGCGGGTGCCAACCTGATTCTCAACGGCTTTGGTGATGCCTCGACAGTCATCGCCGAAGTTGCCCGGTTCGGCGGCAAAGTCGGCCATCATCCGGCGGATGTCAGTGACCCGGCGCAGATCGCCGACATGATCGTCTACGCCGAACGCGAGTTCGGCGGTGTCGACATTCTGGTCAACAACGCCGGCATTCAGCATGTCGCCGCCGTGGAAGAGTTTCCCGTCGAGCGCTGGGATTCGATCATCGCCATCAACCTGTCTTCGGTGTTTCACAGCACGCGCCTGAGCCTGCCGGGGATGCGCGCCAAAGGTTGGGGGCGGATCATCAATATCGCCTCGGTGCATGGTCAGGTCGGTTCGACCGGCAAAGCGGCTTATGTGGCTGCCAAGCACGGCGTGATCGGTTTGACCAAAGTGGTTGGCCTGGAAACCGCGACCAGTAACGTTACGTGCAACGCGATCTGCCCGGGCTGGGTGCTGACCCCGCTGGTGCAGAAGCAGATCGATGACCGTGCGGCCAAAGGTGTCGATCCGCAACAGGCGCAGCATGACTTGCTGGCCGAGAAGCAACCGTCGCTGGAGTTCGTCACGCCGCAGCATCTGGGCGAACTGGTGTTGTTCTTGTGCAGCGAGGCAGGTAGCCAGGTGCGTGGGGCGGCATGGAACATTGATGGTGGCTGGCTCGCGCAGTAATGCTGCGCCCCTGTAGGAGTGAGCCTGCTCGCGATAGCGGTGTATCAGACCCGTAACAGTTAACTGACACACCGCTATCGCGAGCAGGCTCACTCCTACAAGGGAATTTTTGTAATCCGATAACAAGAGGCAAACAATGTCCGACATCCTCTGGCAACCCGACGCCAACCGAATCGCCCAATCGCGCATGGACGCTTTTCGTAGTGCGGCCAATCAACGCCATCACCTGAAACTCGACGACTACCCCGCCCTGCACCAATGGAGCATCGAGCAGCGTGAGGAGTTCTGGCAGGCGATCGTCGATGTCTTCGATATCCGCTTCCACACACAACCGGATGCCGTGCTGCGTGAAGGCGCGCAAATGCCGGACGTCGAGTGGTTTCCCGGGGCCACACTGAACTTCGCTGAACACATGCTGCGTCGTCGCGATGATTCTGTGGCCGTGGTCAGCGTGGCGGAGAACGGCCAGCGCGAGCAGTTGACCTGGGTCGAACTCGCCGAGCATGTCGGCGGATTCCAGGCGAGCCTGCAGGCAGCCGGCGTTGGTCTCGGCGATCGCGTCGCCGCGTGCATGCCCAATACCTGGCAGACACTGGTGGCGATGTTGGCCACCACCAGCCTCGGCGCGATCTGGTCGTGCTCCTCGCCAGACTTCGGCACCCACGGTGTGATCGACCGCTTCGGCCAGATCGAGCCGAAAGTGCTGATCACCTGCGCCGCTTATCGCTATGCCGGCAAAGACATCGACCAGACCGACAAGATCAACGCAATAATCGAGCAACTGCCCACGTTACGGCAGTTGATCATCGTGCCTTACGCCCAGCCTGAGGCCCGCATCGAGGCTTACCGGACTGACGCCGAAGTGACCTTGTGGGATGACTTTTACCAAGCCGGCGGCGAGCCGGATTTTGTCCCGGTGCCGTTCAATCATCCGCTATATGTGCTGTATTCCAGCGGCACCACCGGCGTGCCGAAATGCATCGTCCACAGCACCGGCGGCGTACTGCTGCAACACGTCAAGGAGCACGGCCTGCATTGCGATCTCGGTCCCGGGGATCGACTGTTTTATTACACAACGTGCGGCTGGATGATGTGGAACTGGCTGGTCTCGGCGCTCGCGGTCGGCAGTGCCGTGGTGCTTTACGACGGCTCGCCGTTTCACCCGGACAACCAGCGTTTGCTCGATTTGATCGACGACGAACGCATCAGCGTGTTCGGCACCAGCCCGAAGTTTCTCGCCACCCTGGAAAGCAGCGGCGCCAAGCCCCGCGAAAGTCATGATCTGGGCAGCCTGAAAACGCTGCTATGCACCGGTTCGGCGCTGTCGCCGCAAAGCTACGACTTCGTTTATCGCGACTTCAAGCCTGATGTGTGCCTGGCGTCGATGTCGGGCGGCACCGATATCGTCTCGTGCTTCGTCAATGGCAACCCGATGAGCGCTGTGCGGCGCGGCGAGATCATGGGCAAGAGCTTGGGCATGGCCGTGGAAGTCTGGAACGACGCCGGTCAGCCGGTGATTGGCGAGAAAGGCGAACTGGTCTGCACCCGGCACTTCCCGGCCATGCCGATCGGTCTGTGGAATGACCCGGACGGAGCAAAACTGCGGCAATCGTATTTCAGTCTGTTCCCCGGTGTCTGGGCACAGGGCGATTACGCCGAACAGCGGCCACACGGCGGGATGCTGATCCATGGCCGATCCGACGCGGTCCTCAATCCGGGAGGCGTGCGCATTGGCACCGCGGAGATTTATCGTCAGGTCGAGAACGTTATGGAGGTGCTGGACAGCGTCGCCATCGGCCAGCAGTGGCAGGATGATGTGCGGGTTGTGCTGTTTGTGAAGTTGCGCGAAGGGCAGAAACTGGATGAGGCGCTGGAACTGCGCATCCGCCAAGTGATCCGCGCCAATACCACCCCAAGGCATGTACCGGCGAAGATCGTGGCGGTGACAGATATTCCCCGCACCATCAGCGGCAAGGTTGTCGAACTGGCCGTGCGCGAGGTGGTGCATGGACGTCCGGTGAAAAACACCGATGCGCTGGCCAATCCCGAAGCGCTGGAGCAGTTTCGGGATCGGCGGGAGCTGGGCGATTGAGCTCCGATAAGCAACACAGCCCCGCGCCAGTGCGGGGCATCGGTAAAATTCAATCGCTGTTCAATTCAATAAGTACCTCACTGTCTATCGTGCGACCCGCGCTGCCAGCGACTGCTGCCTTCAGAACTTCCATATTATTGAAGTACGCAGCAGCATCTGTTTCCACTTGACTCAGCAAAGCAGTTAATAGCGCATAAGAGTCCGCATTCAGCCGAGCTTCAGTCGCACTGTGAAAGCCTCCTCCCGACTTCGGCAGGCGCCCCGCCGCAAGATTCAACAAGGGTGCCACATTCAATACGGCAGTTCTGTTCTGCATGCTCGCCGTGGCGGCAATCAAGTCGGTCTTGCCTGACCCTGCGCGGAACATCTCATGAAGCAAGTCGTCAGCAACCTCGCCATAATTGAAACCGGCTGTACTGAAACGGCGATTGAGATTCTGGTTATTGATGCTCAGGTACTGGATATTTTCCTTCTCGTGCAGGCCGGCATTTTTCCATTCGCTGTATTGGGTCTGGCTGACTTGAATGGTTTGATCATCGACCTTTGCACTGTCCAGCACGAAATTGCTGACGGACGTGTTGCAGATGTTCAATCGGACAGCGGTTAACAGATTCGCAAGCTCATCACGCCCGCCAGGGGTACTGCCTAAAAACAAGCCAATGGCCAGATCGGTTTTCGTATTAAGCTTTGGCAAGTTGAGCACATTGACAGCAGCGTCAACCTTTTCCCGCACAATCGGAAGACTGTTTTCAACGATATGCCGTGTATAGCTCTCAGGACGGACGCTAGGCACAGTAAATGCGTGCTGGAACTGAAAGTCCGCCAGTTTTTTCCCCCAAGGGGTCCCACGGCCACTGATCGCATACCACTCATTGTTTCTGTTCAGCGCGCATACGTTGACTACATCCGCCGTACTGGAACGAGGTTTCCATTTGCCCTGGCCTGCTTGGGGCAAGTTCGCTACCTGAAGAAAGTCCACGGATTGGCGCCTGCCGGTCAACCTATGCAATTGAGATGTAGCTGTATCAAGCAGCTTGACCCCCTGTCTGCTCAACTCAAGTCCGTTTTTCAACAGCGATTTGGTCGCCAGGTACCCAGCCGTCGGTAAACCATCGATAGGATTTAATGTCGACACCGTCAACTTCAAAGAGTATTTCACGACGCTGGCGAGTTTCGCTGTCAGCGAAACTGTTCTCGCTGCAATCGTCAGAATTTTTGCCGGCGCGCCTAATACCGTAAAGAAAATACCGATAGCATCCATCGTGCAGGCATAAATGCCATCAACGACTTTGTTGCGCTCGCCAGAAGCGAGGTCTTCAATGCATCGCTTAAAAGGCACGACCAGATCAATTACATATGTCACCCATTCGTCTGTCTTCTTGGTAAGCGATTCTCTCTCCGTGAGTTCGGTAAACGCCAATACGAGTTCATCAACGCTCCCAATAGGGCGATGGGTAATCACGAACTGCGCGATATTTTCTATATGTTCGTTGATAAAAAATTGATAAAGACTGTGCTTGCCCTCTGGCGCAGTTTTCGGGGCCGCAAGCGTACCCAGCTTTTCTATGACCATGATATCGGAGGCATTAGGACGGGGACGTGTACCCTGCGTATAGCTTTGGAAATCAGTCGGAACATGATGGGTTTCAGGAAGAGGAAAAAAGGCATCGTTGCTACTACCTTTAAACTCCAGCCTGGCCGGCATATTCATTTTTTGCGTTTGCAGAACCAAGTCACCCAAGGCATCATTTCTTCGACATTCGCCCAAAAGGCTGAATAACTCATAGCACAGCGATTTGTTGTCAGCGTGCGTGGCGATCATGATCACCGCGAAGCGACCTCTTGCCTGATCTTTCTTCGCTTGCACTTCGACACTCTGAGGCCCCTTATTGCCTACACCAATCAAGTT
Source organism: Pseudomonas viridiflava (assembly GCF_900580865.1). GTDB lineage: Bacteria > Pseudomonadota > Gammaproteobacteria > Pseudomonadales > Pseudomonadaceae > Aquipseudomonas. The sequence continues at coordinate 21,613 of NZ_UTBZ01000168.1, read as the reverse complement.
GTAATTACTCCCGGGGTACACAAGCTCGGTAACTGGCGCTCGAACGGTAAAGAACGTGATCTTGCTTTTAGCAAAAAAATCGCGATCCAGAGGGGGCATACCAGACAACGCCAGCTTTACATTAGAAGCTATCGCCTTGTGAATCTGCTGGTGGTACTTTCGAACCTCATCCTCAAAAACACGTTGATTAATCGCCAGCCCCATCAACTGCGGGTATTGGCTAAGAATGTGTGGTGTTCTATTCCAGTCCCACGCGCCGGAAGTCAGTTCACCCTCGATGTGCAAATCCAGCATGGATACTCTTGTATTCGAAAAGGTCTCTGGCCGAAGTAACGGATCTTCCAGGAAATCACATTCTGGTACTGCTTGTTGCAGGGCTGTCAACGCTAGTTTCTTCCGATTGGGTACCGGCGTGGAAAACGCCTTTACGCCGTTGACCATCGTTTCTACATGTATTTGATAAGCACCCAGAGCCTCGTGAGCGGCGCTGGCGGCGGATGCGCTCAGATCATTCTGAACAATCACCTCGTTTATTAACGCCCAATCGATGATGACATCAACTGCGGTCAAGCCCTGTAGTTGGCCCAATGCGTTGCTGATCGAGCCCATGTCGGCAAACAGCATGACGTCCTCGTAATCCACGAAGCGTGAGGCGCCTCTGACGCTGAGTTCGATCATGCCCACCGCTTGAGAAAAGGTTACCCACCCGATGGATCCGGCGGTAAGCCATGTCGGCACATTATTGATCAGCAGCGCCGGGGCTACCGATGACAGCAGCATATGCGAAGCCAAAGGTACCAATGCCCGAGGCACACTTTTTTGGCTGACGAGATGTTGTTCAAAGCCCTGACGAATACTGGCCAAGGTCCTATCAGCCGCAACACTTGGATGATAAAGATCATAACCAGCGATAACGTTGCGTTGTTTTTCTTCACCAATTCGTGGATCAAGTTGAAGAAGAATGGCGGTGTAGAGAATTTGCGCATAGTCATTAGCGCCACACGCCTCGCCAGCGCGAGCCCCCCACCAATCCAGTGTGTTGATATATTTTTTCGCCAAATCATAGGAGAAGTCATGATGCACGAGTTCCTGTAGGACCTCGTCGGCAGTTTCCCAATCAATACCATCATGTAGCACCGGTTTAACGTTGTCATACAACATCCCCAGCAAACTCTTTCCGGCAGGAACGAGCTTTCCGGTCAACGTACGAATCTCTCGACATTGAACCTCGGTCAATGCGGCGGAGCCACCATCGTGGCCGTTGATTTGCTCCCAGTAATTGGCGATACGATCGGCGCTTGGAATCTCCCATTGTAGAAAGGTCAACAGGCGTTCCAGTTGCTCAACATCAGTCGGGACGAGCAGCCCATGAAAACGCAGCCATTGAGCATAACTGGCGTCATCCGGTACCGAGCGGACAGCCCCCCCCGTTTGCTCGGCGCCCTCCATAATTATTTTCAGCACCGCTTGTGCATTCGGATCTGACTGTATTCTCTGCCGTATGCTTTCAGCACCACTTCCGTTATCGATCCATATATCAAGCCCAGCGCCGGTAACAATTGCAACCGCACCACGATGGTACGACTTGATCAGATCCGCCAGGATCTTGCTGAAAGTCTTGTGCACATAATGAAAAGACGAATCTTCCTGCAGTGTCAGAGTGATTGATTCCATATCAATCAGCACTGTACTTTTTCGAACCTTATACAATGCATAAAGCACTGAAGTTATTTTTTTTCGTTCTGCCTCATCACCTTTAATGCATCGTTGATTCTCTTGCGCAGCCATAACTGCAGTACCAACAAAACCATTCCTGATCTTCATGACTCATCCTTGTTTAATTTACTCACACCGAATCGGCGCCACCAAATCTAAACAGATGAAAAAATCAATCAACCAGTTAGTTATTAACTGAAGTTTCAAAATCCAACTTTCTGCAGAACAACCACTCCACCATCAAAACACACTCACTCAATAAGCCCCCAGTCATCCGAAGACATGCCTTTAATCTTATCGTCTGAATCCAGCTTTATCCGCAGCCTTAAATTATTCACAGAATCCGCATACTTCAAGGCCTCACCCACACTGACAACGCCTTCTTCAACCAACTTATAAAGCGCAGAGTCAAATGTTTGTATACCTGTATCATCTGACTTCTCCATGGCATTTTTTAGTTCTCCCAATTCATTTCTTCGAACCAGATCTGCTACCGTCGGCGTGCCCAGCAACACCTCGACAGCAGCCCTGCGTTGCCCGTCGACCGTGCGCACTAACCGCTGCGAGATAAATGCTTTCAGATTATTGCCCAACGTCTGCAACAACTGCGGCCGTCGTTCTTCCGGGAACATATTGATAATTCGGTCCAACGCCTGATTGGCATTGATTGCGTGCAACGTCGACAACACCAGATGCCCGGTATCGGCAAACGCCAACGCATGTTCCATGGTTTCCCGATCACGGATCTCACCAATCAGCACCACGTCAGGCGCCTGGCGCAAAGTGTTCTTCAAGGCAGCATGAAAACTGCGTGTATCGACCCCGACTTCACGTTGATTGATGATCGAGCGCTGATGCCGATGGATGTACTCGATCGGATCCTCGATGGTGATGATGTGCCCGCTGCTGTGGCGGTTGCGGTGGTCAATCAGTGCTGCCAGCGAGGTTGATTTGCCGGAATCGGTGGCGCCGACGAACAGGATCAGCCCTTGCTTGAGCATGACGGTTTCGAGCAGTACCGCCGGCAATTTCAGATCAGCGAAACGCGGAATATCGAGTTTGACGTTGCGTATGACGATCGATACATCGTTGCGCTGTTTGAAGATGTTCACGCGAAAGCGGCCGATGCCCGTTCGGGAAATCGCCAGATTCATTTCCAGATCCCGGTCGAACTCCCGTCGTTGCTCGACGTCCATCAGGGAGGCGGCGATGGCGGCGGTTTCACCGTTCTTGAAAGGCCGTTCGCTCAACGCGGTGAGCACGCCGTCGACCCGCGCACTGGGCGGTGCGCCCGTGGAGAGGAACAGATCCGAACCGTTTTTATTGGACAAAACTGACAACAACGCATCGATTTCCATGGCAAAAAGCACCCGCGAAGCATTCAATGAACAGAAAATGGCCTGCGCCAAGCGCAGTTCAACTGCAACAATGATAGACGTCGCCTCATCGAACCACGCTCAGGACTGATGTAATGAATGCTGTACCGAACACCGACGACGCTCAGGCACTGATCGCCCGTACCGACTGGAGTCGCGGCCCGCTGGGCGCTGCCGGCAGCTGGCCGCAGAGCCTGCGTACCGCGGTGGACATCGTGATTCACTCACCCATGCCGATGCTGTTGTTGTGGGGCCCGCAACTTACGCAGATCTACAACAATGGTTTCGCCCTGCTCGCCGGCCACAAGCATCCGCACGCTTTCGGACAGCCTGCGCACCAGATCTGGCCGGAACTTCGCGACTTTACCGACCCGATTTACAGCGCCGTCCTACAAGGTCAGGTTCGCACCTACAGCGAAAGACGTTTCACCCTACAGCGTGAAGGTAAGGAGTCGGACTTCTGGCTCGATTTGACCTACAGCCCGATCCGCGATGAAACCGCGCAAGTCGCCGGAATTCTGGTCACCGCCATCGAAACCAACGAGCGCCGCCGCATCGCTCTGGAACTGCAGCGACGTTCCGAGGAAAGCCTCAAGGCCCAACGCGAAACCGAGGAACGCCTGCAACTGGCCTTGGCCGCGACCGATGCCGTTGGCACCTGGGATTGGGATATTGGTGAAGATCGCTTTATCGCCGATGCGCATTTCGCCCAGTTGCACGGCATCGACCCCAGTCTTGCCAGCCAATTGCCGATCAGCGATTACTTGCAAGGCGTGCACCCCGAAGACCGCGCGATGGTCGCGCGCAGCATCAAGCACTGCATCACCTACGGCACCGAATACGCTGAGGAATATCGCTTGATGCAGGCTGACGGCGAGGTGCGCTGGGTGTTCGCGCGCGGGCGCTGCTACAAGGATCATCATGGCCGGCCCATGCGCTTCCTCGGCGCGGCGCTGGACCTGACCGAGCGCAAACACACCGAACAGGCGTTACGCCAGAGTCAGACTGAACTGCAACTGATCATCAACGCCATGCCGATCCTGATCAGTTATGTAGACCGCGAAGAGCGCTTCCGCCTGAACAACGCGGCCTACCTCGACTGGTACGGGCTCACGCCGCAGGAACTCTACGGGCGCACGATTCGTGAAGTCATCGGCGAAGAAGCCTATTTCCTGCGTCTGCCTTACATTGCCGAGGCGCTGGCCGGCAGACCCTGTTCATTCAGCCTGTACACCCCGCACCGTGATGGCAGCAATCGCCACGCGCTGATGAATTACTTGCCACGTTACGGCGCGGACGGCGCCGTCAATGGTTTCTATATTTTTGTGATCGACGAGACCGAGCGCAAGAAAACCGAAGAAGCCTTGCGTAATCTCAACGAAACCCTGGAAGAACGGGTCAGCGCCCGCACCGAGCAATTGGCCCAGGCCAACCAGCGTTTGCAGAACGAGATGTTCGAACGCGAGCGCGCCGAAGATGCGTTGCGCCACGCGCAAAAAATGGAAGCTGTCGGCCAGCTCACTGGCGGTATCGCCCACGACTTCAACAACATGCTCACCGGGATCATCGGCAGCCTCGATTTGATGCAGCGCTACATTGCCAATGGCCGGGCGGACGAGATCGGTCGTTTTACCGAAGCGGCCGTGTCGTCGGCCAACCGTGCGGCGGCGCTGACCCATCGTTTGCTGGCGTTTTCGCGACGCCAATCGCTGGATCGCAAAACCCTCAACGTCAATGAACTGGTGCATTCGCTGGAAGATCTGATTCGGCGCACCAAGGGCGATCCGATCGAACTCACCCTGCGTCTGGCCGAGAATGTGTGGCCGGTCAGCACCGACGTCAGCCAATTGGAGAATGCCCTGCTCAATCTGGTCATCAATGCCCGCGATGCGATGCCCGAGGGTGGCGATTTGCTGATCGAAACGGCCAACGTCTATCTCGACGGCAGCGACATCACCACGCTCGAACCGGTCAAGGCTGGCGACTATCTGATGCTGGCGGTCAGCGACAACGGCACTGGCATGACGCCCTCCGTGCGTTCCAAGGCCTTTGATCCGTTCTTCACCACCAAACCGATCGGCCAGGGCACCGGGTTGGGGCTGTCGATGATTTACGGGTTTGCCCAGCAGTCCGGTGGCCACGTCAGCCTCGACAGCCTGCCGGGCCAGGGCACTTGCGTGCGTCTGTACTTGCCGCGCTTGCATGGCGTCGAGGAGGAGCGGCCGGCTATCGTTCCCCTTGAGCAAGTGCCAATGACGACGACTGGCGAAACCGTGGTGGTCGTCGAAGATGACCCGGCCGTGCGCATGCTGGTGCTCGATCTGCTCCGGGAGTTGGGTTATCAAGCCCACGAAGCGGAAGATGCCAAGACTGCCCTGCCACTGCTTGAGTCCGATCTGCGCGTGGATCTGCTAGTCACCGACGTCGGCCTGCCAGGCATGAACGGCCGGCAACTGGCGGAAATCGCCCGTCAACATCGACCGGGCCTCAAGGTGCTGTTCATGACCGGTTACGCACAGAAAGCCGCCGAGCGTCAGGGTTTTCTCGAGGATGGCATGGACATGGTCGCCAAACCGTTTGCCATTGAGTTGCTGGCCAGCAAGATCCGCACGATGATCAGCCAAACCCCGTGACTTGAGGCATAATCCGCGCCCCGCCGTCACCCCGTTATCAGGTACCGCACGATGAAAGCCCAAGCCCGCCACATTCTGGTGAAAACCGCCGAAGAGGCCGAACAGCTCAAACAACGCATCGCCAAGGGTGAAGCGTTCGATGTGCTGGCGAAGAAATTTTCGACCTGCCCGTCCGGCAAGCGCGGCGGCGATCTGGGTGAAGTGCGGCCGGGGCAGATGGTTGGCGCGATTGATGCGGTGATTTTCAAAAAACCGCTGCGCACCGTGCATGGTCCGATCAAGAGCAAGTTCGGGTATCACCTGGTGCAGGTGTTTTACCGCGATTGACGGGTTGGCTTCAGGGCCCTTTCGCGAGCAGGCTCGCTCCCACATTTGGAATGCATTTCAATTGTAGGAGCGAGCCTGCTCGCGAACCGATTGCGCAGCAAGCGGCCATTCAAGCCTGTTTCGGAATCAATGCCCCCGGCACCTGAATCACCTTGCTGGCCAGCAAGTGCCCGGCCTCGGCAGCTTCTACAGGACTCCCACCCAGCAATCGACTGGCCAGATACGCCGCACTGAACGAATCCCCAGCCGCCGTGGTGTCCACTACCGTTTCAACCTTCTGCGCCGGCACTTCGAATGACTCACCATCACAGCGAATCAGACACGCCTCGGCTCCACGCTTGAGCACCACTTCCGGCGTGCCGAATTGCGCGTAAGCGGCAAACACCGAAGCGCAATCGGCAAACCCGAACAACGCTTGCTCATCATCCACCGTCAACAATGCCAGATCAACGTATGGCAACACGCTGCGATAGGCGTCCCGCGCGTCTTCCACCGAGGCCCACAAACGCGACCGGTAGTTGTTGTCGAAGACGATGCGCGCATCACGCTGCCGCGCTTCGATCAGCGTCTGGATCAGTTTCTCCCGGCCCAGCGCACCGAGCACTGCCAGAGTAATGCCGCTGAAATACAGCACATCATAATCCGGTAACGCGGCCAGAATCGGCGCGGCGGCAGGCGTGGTGAAACAGTCGCGAACCGCCGCTTCGTTGCGCCAGTAGAGAAAACGCCGCTCACCGTTGGCGTCAGTCTGAATGCAATACAGGCCCGGCAAGCGTCCGGGTAGACGCTGAACCAAATCGAGGCCGATACCTTCCTCGGACCAGATCTGACACATGGCATCGCTGAAACTGTCATCGCCCAATGCGGTGACGTAGTCAACCTGAGCCTTGTCGCCCATTGCGCGGGACAGATACACCGCAGTGTTGAGGGTGTCGCCGCCGAAACTTTGCTGCAGGCTGCCGTCAGCGCGTTGCTGCAGTTCGATCATGCATTCGCCGATCAGGGCGATGCGCGGGGTGTTCGGGCCCAAGGGGCTGAGGGTGTTCATCTTGTGCTGTCTCTGGTTGATCGATGGTGTCTGGACTGGCGCCTTCGCGAGCAGGCTCGCTCCCACAATTTGGAATGCATTCCCCTGTGGGAGCGAGCCTGCTCGCGAACGGCCACGACTCGGTCTCAAGCCTTAGAAACAAGTCTCCATGCTTTCGATCACCGACAACTGCTCATCCACCAGCAACCCCACACGCCACTTGTCGAACGTCAGGCACGGGTGCGACGTGCCAAAGGAAATGATGTCACCCACACGCAATTCCACACCCGACGCCACCGTCATGAACGCATGCTGATCCATCACCGCGGTAACCTTGCACGCCCCGACGTCATCGCCCAGCGCCGGCACCACACCAGCCTTGTAGCGCAACAACGGCACCGGCAAACCGGCATCGAACGCAACATCACGTTTGCCCAGCGCGATCACCGCAAAGCCCGGCTCCGGCAACGACTGCACGTGCGCCCAGACTTCCAGCGCCGGCCGCAAGCCTTCGTGCAGATCGCTGCGGCGGTCGAGCACGCAGCACTGCGCTTCCTTGTAGATGCCATGGTCATGCGCCACATAACTGCCCGGACGCAACACGCTGAGAAAACGCCCGGCCGCGTTCTGCGCTTCGAACGATTCGGCAATCAGGTCATACCACGCCGAACCCGAGGCAGTGATGATCGGCTTGGCGATGGCAAATGCACCGCTGTCCTGCAACTGCACCGCCAGACGCACCAGCGACGCGGCAAATTCACGAATCCCGCTGACCGCGTGATCGCCGTGAATCACCCCTTCGTAACCTTCGATGCCGGTCAGGGCCAGCGCCGGCTGCGCGTTGATCGCTCTGGCCAGTTCGATGACTTCCTGTTCGCTGCGGCAACCGCAGCGGCCGCCGACCACGCCGTATTCGATCATCACGTTCAGCTTCACCCCGCGCGAGGCGAAGTAGGCGCCGAGATCGGCAACGTTGTCCGGATGATCGACCATGCAATAGAAATCGAACGACGGATCGGCCAGCAGATCGGCAATCAGGGCCATATTCGGCGTGCCGACCAGTTGGTTGGCCATCAGCACCCGGCGCACACCATGGGCGTAAGCGGCGCGGGTCTGGGTCGCGCTGGCGAGGGTGATGCCCCAGGCACCGGCGTCGAGCTGACGCTTGAACAGCGCCGGGGTCATGCTGGTTTTACCGTGGGGTGCCAGTTCGGCACCGCTGTCGCTGACGAACTTCTGCATCCAGCGGATGTTGTGCTCCAGCGCTTCGCGGTGCAGCACCAGCGCCGGCAGGCTGACGTCACGCGTCAGGTGCGCGCCGATGGCGGCGTCGCCCTTTTCCCCGGCAGTATTGATGGCAGTCGTCATGGTCGAACTCCTCACTTTCGCGGCCGCAGGCAGCCGCGGTTATTCGTTGATACGCCGGGCGAGGCTGTTGGCGCTCTCGATCAGAACCCGGCGATAGTCGTTGTAATTGTTCTTCGCATCGGCCCGCGGGGCGACGATACACAAGGTGCAAATGGCCACGCCTTGCGGGTCTTTGACCGGCGCGGCGAAGCAGTGGGTAAAGGTGTCGGCGACGCTGTCGAAGGAGAAAAATCCATCGATACCCGCTTGACGAATTTCCGCGAGAAAACGCTCCAGCGGCAGACGTTCGCCATCGGGCAGGATGAAGTCGTCTTCGTCGATCAGGTCGATGATCTGTTGATCGCTCAAGTGCGCGAGCAACAGGCGCCCGGATGCCGTCCAGGGGATTGGCGCGTTTTCGCCGATGTCGGAGGAAATACGGAAATGCCGCTCGCCCTCCTTCATCAGTGCCACCGTGTATTTACGGCCGTTGAGCAGGCACATCTGCGCGGTTTCATGGGTCTGGCTGACGATCTCCTGCAAGGCGTGGTCGGCTTCGCGACTGAGGTCGAAGTGACGCAAATGTGCCTGACCGAGGAAGTACAACTGCCGGCCGAGATAGACGTGACCGTCCTTGCCCACTGGCTCCAGAATCCGTCTTTCGAGTAACGAAGCGACCAGCTCGTAGACCGTGGATTTCGGGCTGCCGATGCCGTTGGCGATGTCATTCGGGCGCAGCGGCTGGCCGATCTCCTTGAGGAAATCGAGGATATCGAACGCCCGGTCCAGACCGCGAGCCCGGCGCTTGATGGTTTCTTCGGTCATTTCAGTGGTTCCCATTCAAAGTCGCCGGATGGTAACTGGCCCTAGGTGTTGTGTCAGTTGGATTGCTGCCCTCACCCCCCGCCCTCTCCCAGAGGGAGAGGGAGCCTGACCGTATCGATGCACATGTTGAGGTCATTTGCCAAAATCTGCATCGACAGAGATCAGTCCCCTCTCCCAGAGAGATAGAGCCTGACTGTATCGATACACATGTTGTGATCAGCCGCCAAAACCTGCATCGACAGAGATCAGTCCCCTCTCCCAGAGAGAAAGAGCCTGACCGTATCGATGTCAATGTCAATGTAAGCGTCATACGCAAAATCTGCATCGATAGAGATCAGTCCCCTCTCCCTTGGGAGAGGGTTAGGGTGAGGGGCTGCGGACTAAGCAACGCAGCAATCTTCAAGCCTTTTTCTTGTACGCGATGCAGTCGATCTCGACCTTGCAATCAACCATCATGCTCGCCTGCACACAGGCCCGCGCCGGTGCGTGCTCAGGCTTGAAGTACTCGCCGAAGACCTTGTTGAAACTGCTGAAATCCCGTGGATCGTCCAGCCACACCCCGGCACGCACGACATCTTCCAGGCCATAACCGGCCTCTTCGAGAATCGCGATCAGGTTCTTCATGGTCTGGTGAGTCTGCTCGACGATGCCGCCGACAATGATCTCGCCATCCACCGCCGGCACCTGGCCAGACACATGCAGCCAGCCATCCGCTTCAACGGCGCGAGCGAATGGACGGGGCTGGCCACCAGCGGCGGTGCTACCGGTGCCGTAACGCGTAATGCTCATGGGTACTTCTCCTGATTACAAATCGACAGTTAAAACCGCGTGCTCTTGAGAAACTCAGCCAGACGCGGCGATTGCGGGCGTTCGAACAGTTCCTTGGGAGGCCCCTGCTCTTCGATTCGCCCCTGATTCATGAAAACGATCTTGTCCGAAACCTCGAAGGCAAAACGCATTTCGTGGGTCACCAGCAGCATGGTCATGCCGTCCTCGGCCAGGCCCTTGATCACGTTGAGCACTTCGCCGACCAGTTCCGGATCGAGGGCTGACGTGACTTCGTCGAACAGCATCAGGCTCGGGTTCATCGCAATCGCCCTAGCGATCGCCACGCGCTGTTGCTGACCGCCGGACAACTGACCGGGAAAGTGATTGCGCCGCTCCAGCAAGCCGACGCGATCCAGCCATTTTTCCGCGAGGACGACGGCTTCGTCCTTGTGCATCTTCTTCACCTTGAGCAGGCCCAGGGTAACGTTCTGCAACGCAGTCAGATGCGGGAACAGGTTGAACTGCTGGAATGCCATGCCGGTCATTGCACGATGGCGGGCGATGACTTTTTCCGCATGCCGCACGCGCTTGCCGTTGACCTCGTCGTAACCGATGGATTCACCGTCGAGCAGGATCTGCCCGCCCTGGAATTCTTCGAGCATGTTTACGCAACGCAGCAGCGTGGTTTTGCCCGAACCGCTGGAGCCGATCAGCGTCACCACGTTGCCGCGCTGCATGCTCAGGTCGACACCCTTGAGCACTTCGACCGCGCCGTATTGCTTGTGCAGGCCACGGATGTCCAGCAGCGGCTGGCCGTTTTGAACGTTGGAAACTTGAGCTTCAGTCATGGCAAGGCCACCCGCTTTTCAATGTGCCGGCCGAGTAATTCGATGCCGTAGTTGATGACGAAGAACAGAAAACCGGCGAACAGGTAGAACTCCAGCGTCATGAAGTTCCGGGCGATGATCTGTTGCGTGCTGAGCAGCAATTCGGCGACGCCGATCACCGAGAGCAAGGTCGAAGCCTTGACGATTTCGGTGGACGAGTTGACCCAGGTCGGCAGTATCTGCCGCAAGGCCTGAGGCAACAGCACGTAGCCGAGGGACTGATAGAACGTCAGACCGATGGCCTGGCTCGCTTCCATCTGCCCGCGTGGCAAGGCTTGCAGCGCACCGCGCACAATCTCGGCGACGTGGGAGCCGCAAAACAGCGTCAACCCCAAGGCTCCGGCCTGAAACGCGCTGATCTGCCAGCCCAGTGCCGGCGCCATGTAGAAGCAGGCCAGCACCAGCACAAACACCGGCGTGCCGCGAATCAGGTCGACGTAAAAACGAAACGGTGCGCGCATCCAGAATTTGCCATACGTGAGCACCAGACCGGCGACCACGCCGAGCATCGTTCCGAGCAGGATTGCCAGCGCCGACACTTGCACACTGGTCAAAAAGCCCTGCCAGAGCGGCTCGCGCGCAATCCACAATTCATGTAACCAACTGGGAGATTCGTACATCGCAGCCTCCTATCGGCGGATCGCCAGACGCTGCTCGAGGTAGCGCAGCAGCATGGCAATGAGGTAACAGGCCGCGACATACAACGCCGTGGTCACCAGCCAGGTTTCAATCACCCGGTAGCTCTCGACGTTGATCTTGCGCGCGTAATAGGTCAGCTCCGGCACCGCAATCGCGGCGGCCAGCGAGGTGTCCTTGAACAGCGAAATGAAGTTGTTCGACAGCGCCGGCAAGACATTGCGCAACATCACCGGCACGGTGACGTAGGCCTTGACCTGCCACTCGCCGAGACCGATGGCCAGCCCGGCTTCGCGCTGCCCTTTGGGGATACTCAGCAAGCCACCACGGAAGACTTCGGTCAGGTACGCCCCGGCATACAACGACAGCGTAATGATGAACGAGGGAATCTTGTCCAGACGAATGCCCAGGCTTGGCAACGCAAAGTAGATCAACAGAATCAACACCAGAATCGGCGTGTTACGCACCACCGTGACGTACACCGAAGCCAGCACCCGCAAGGCGCGATGCCTGGAGAGCAAGGCAAACGCCATCAGCAGGCCGATCACGCAGCCGATGGCGATCGACACCAGCGCCAGTTCAAGACCCAGACCGAGCCCCGCCAGCAAGGTGTCGAAATCGCGCCACACGGCGGCAAAGTTCAACTGATAGTTCATGGTCAGCAGTACCTTGAGCGGGGCGAAGTGAATCGCCCTACTCTTCCTTCAGCAATTTGGAAACGTCGCGAGCGAAGAAAAGACAAGGCGAAAACAGGCGAAAAAGCGGAGTTGACGTCAGTCAATGAGCATTTTGAGGCTGTTTTCAACGCAGTATTTTCGAGCGCAGCAGTTTTCATTTGAATTCGACGGGGAAACCGATGGCTGGGGACGGCAGATCTACACCGAACCATTGTTTGAACGAAGCGGCGTAGGTCGGGAATTCAACGCCGGTCATGGCTTCATGCAACGCCGTGTTTACGAAGTTCAGCCAGTCCTGATCGCCGCGTTTCACCGCACACGCATAGGTTTGCGGGCTCCACGCATAGGCCGGGCTGCGGTAGCGGCCAGGGTTCTGCACCATCAGGTATTTGACCGAAGACTGGTCGGTGGCGGCGGCATCGGCGCGGCCGGAGTTCACCGCCTGATACATCAGATCAACGCTGTCGTACTGATCGACCTTGGCTTTGGGCAATGCCTGATGCACCAGCTCTTCGGCATAGACGTTTTGCAGCACGGCCACGGTGACGCTGTCGCCGGCGGTTTGCAGGTCTTCGATTTCCTTGTACTTGCTGTTGTTCGGCAGCAGCAGGCCAACGCCTTCGCGGTAGTACGGCAAAGTGAACGCAACTTGCTGCGCACGGCTTGCGGTGACGGTGATGAACTGGCAGCTCATGTCGACCTTGTCGGTGAGCAGATTGGGAATCCGCGCATCGGAGGACTGCACGACGAACTCGACCTTGCTCGGGTCGTTGAACAGACCTTTGGCGACGATCCGCGCGATGTCGATATCAAAGCCCTGCAACTTGCCGTCCGCACCCTGAAAGTGCCACGGCGCATTGGTGCTGCCGGTGCCCACGATCAATTTGCCACGGGCCAGAACACTGTCGAGCTTGCTGTCGGCTGCCTGGGCCAGGCCCATGACAGCGGACGAAGCCGCAAGAACAAAAACACATGCTTTGAACAACGAAGGACGGCGATGCATGGCAAGCACTCCAGAATGGTGTTTATTCCGCTATACCGGAACACGGTTTGTTACTACGGAATAGACAGCAGAAAGTGTGCCATAGCTTTGGCAATAAAACCCAGGTCTTCGGAAACATTAATCGGTTCAACAAGTTAGCCCGCGGATCTGCGCGCGACTATTGCCAGTAGAGGTTTGACCATCGCTACTGAGGGCAACCAATTGGGAAGTAACGTCACATTCAAGGGCATGTGCGCGACCAATTGATGCACACATAGAGCAATGAATCGGACCTGAAAAATGGACTGAGCACAGGTAACCGTTCATCGGATTTGCGGCTCGACCTGTCAGAGTTGACAGTTGTTGACCGGTGAATTGATAGGCCTACTGGTTTGGACCGAACGGGTCAGGAATCGAACTCAAAATCTCAATAAGGACTTTTGAAATGGCCAATCTGATTGAAAATGGTGATTTTGCGAATCAAGGCGATCACTGGACAGCAACAACCCCGAAGAACGTCAGTTACGTAAATGGTCACTGCATAATCGCGCCTCCTGACTCCATCAGTCAGGACGTTCTCCTGGGCAGCGAGGGCGGCGGGAAATTCATGATCTCGGCAAGAATGAAAACACTGCCTGGCTATGCTGGCCGCGTCACTGTGCAACCACATCCGACAGGCAACCCGGTTGAACTTGACGTCTCAGGAGGTCAGAACTGGACGATCAAGTTCAAAGAGTTCGAAGCACCTCTCGCGACACTCAAATTCACGGTGAAGGTAGAGTCCAATGACGGTACGTTTCATGAACTTGGCTCTTATTTCAGCGATTTAACGCTATCCAAGTTGCTCTGAGCCAGTACTCTTGAAAGCGAGCTTTCATCTCGTGACGGCTCGCTTTTTCCGTGAACCACTGCATTCCGAAAAGGGAGTTTCCAATGGACTCGACAACCCCTTTCGCAGCCTTGCCGGCCACCTATCGAAAAACGCTGAAAACCTGGCGTCCGGTAATCCTGTATTTCGCCAACGAACATTGCCCCGCCTGCGAATGGGCCGGGCCGATCTTTCGCCAGACGGCCGAGCCATATCGGCATCGCGCCAATATCTACATGCTCAATACCAGCGAGTCTCCGCGTCATCCGCTGGTTACCGGGACGCCAACCGTACTGTTTTACAAGAACGGCAGACTGGTGAAAAAACTCAAAGGCATCGGCACGGAAGAAACCCTTGCACGGGATTTCGCCGAGCATATCGGCAAGACCAAAGCGCCCGTTGCCGCCCGCAAACAAACGCATGATCTGCTTTGGCTGCGTCGGACACTTCGTACTTTGCGCACCGTTGCACGTGCGCGCCTGAGGAGTCACCGCTGAACGGACTGGCTGAATGTTTCGCAGCAGCATTACCCAAAAATCTCAGGGAGAGTTGGACATGACGAATCTGATCAAGAACGGCGAGTTCTACGAGGGCGCAAAAGACTGGTCTGTGACCTATCCAGAACACGTTACTTTTAATGATGACTGCAAGATCGTCTCACCGGGATCCATCAGTCAGGACGTCACTATCGAACCTGAAGTTGACTATCTGCTGTCCGTCAGAATGAAGACCGCAAGCAGCTCCACGGCTCGAGTGGTATTAACGCTATATCCTGCTGGCGACAAATTGGAGCTGAGGCTGGAAGACGATCCGAACTGGCAAGTATTTACCGACTGGATCCTCGCGCCGCCCGGCACCAACAGAGCCACGGTCTTACTCGAGACAGAAGGAGCCGACGGGGTCGCTGCTTCGCAATTTGGCAGCCTGGAGCTAAAGAGCCTGGAAAAGAGAAAGACAAAAAACGTCCTGGAGCGAATCGTCGCGTGGTGGCGATCCCATTTCGGAGTTTGAGGGCGAACCCGGTTGGGCCTGCATGTTTCGGGCTGTCCGCGGTTTCAACGCTTGGCAGCCTCTGCATATATTTGGCTTCGCTCTCGTTTGCCTACGGCTATCACCGTGACAACCAATACTTCATCCTTGACGCGATACACCAAGCGATATCCGGCGCTTCGCAGCTTTATTTTGTATGCGTTACCCAGGCCTTTTAGCCGATCCGCGGGTACATGTGGATTAAGCAGCCGCTCCGCTAGTTTTTTCTTGAACTGATCTCGTAGACCTGCGCCCAGCTTCTCCCATTCTTTCCAGGCCTTTTCAGAAAACTCCAGCTCATAGGTCATCTATTGAGACCTTGATGCTGGGGTCGTTTTCTCGCTCCTTGCAAAGCGCGATCAACTCCAGATCATCAAGACGCGTCATCATTGCCTCGTACTCTTTGGCAGGTACGCAATAAAACGCTGGTTCATTTCGGTTGAGAATCGCTACAGAGCGTCCACCTCCTGCAGCTACGGTGCCCATCGGATTTTTTTTCAATTCGGAAATACTCGCTACTACGTGAGAAAGAACGATGTGTGCCATTAAGGTGCTCCCTGAAGTACTTTTAACAGCACCTAAAATAGCACCCCTGAAGTTCTTAACTTCGATCCATTTGACGATACCACGTGATTTCCAACGACGTTTCTGCGTTGTCCGTCAGATATTTCTCGCACTTGGGTGGGAACAGGAAGGATCGCTACACTTTTCATCAGTGAATACTGCGGTGCCTGAACCCAAGCATTCGCGAGCAGGCTCGCTCCCACATTTGAAACGTGTTCCAGTGTGGGAGCGAGCCTGCTCGCGAAGAGGCCAGTACAGCCGACAGACAACTCAAGTGCTACGCGGCGGCACGCACCAACAACACCCGCGTCACCCGCCGCTCTTCCACCGCTTCGACCGTCATGTGCCAGCCTGCATGCTCCAGACGATCACCAATGACCGGCAGACGATCCAGCAGGCTCATCACCAACCCGGCCATGGTCTGATAGTCCTCAGTCGCCGAGGCGCCAAACCCGGTGCGCTGACGCACACGCGCCAGGTTCAACGCACCGCTGACGATAAACCCGCCCTGCTCCTCGATCACGTCCGGGCCTTCGATTTCGCTGGCGTCCGGCAGCTCACCGGCGATCGACTCGAGAATGTCAGTCATGGTCAACACACCGACAAAGTCACCGAATTCGTTGACCACAAAAGCAATGTGAGTCGAGGCGGCGCGCATCTGCTCCAGCGCATTCAGAATCGAATAGCTGTCGAGCAGGTTGATGGTCTTGCGCACCAGGTGTTCCAGATTCGGCTCGGTGCCGACCAGATATTCCTTGAGCAGTTCCTTCTTGTGCACGAAGCCCAACGGCTCATCCACCGCACCGTTGCGAATCAACGGCAGACGCGAATAGGACGAGTGCATCAAGCGGGTACGAATCGCCTCGCGATCATCGGCCAGATCAATCGTGTCGACATCGGCGCGCACGGTCATCAGTCCGCGAATCGGGCGCTCGGCCAGTTGCAGTACGCCGCTGATCATCACCCGTTCACGGCGGTCGAACAGTTCCGCGCTTGGCGCATCACCGTCGTCGAGCAGGTCGGAGATCTCCTCGCCAACCTCTTCCGCCGCCAGTTTACGCCCGCCCAGCAAGCGCATGACCGCATGCGCCGTGCGCTCGCGCATCGGCCGCAGGCCTTGCATCGAGCGTTTGCGCCGAGCCCGGGCGATCTGGTTGAACACCTCGATCAGAATCGAGAAACCGATGGCGGCGTACAGATAACCTTTCGGAATGTGGAAGCCCAGACCTTCGGCCGTCAGGGCAAAACCGATCATCATCAGGAAACCCAGACAAAGCATGATCACCGTCGGGTGCGCGTTAACGAAGCGCGTCAGCGGCTTGCTGGCGACAATCATCAAGCCGATCGAGATGATCACCGCGATCATCATCACCGCCAGTTCATCGACCATGCCCACGGCGGTGATCACCGCATCGAGGGAGAACACCGCGTCGAGCACCACGATCTGCGCAACGATCGGCCAGAACATGGCATAAGCGGCGTTGGTCGTGCGCTCACCGATGTGGCCTTCCAGGCGCTCGTGCAATTCCATGGTGGCCTTGAACAACAGGAACACACCACCGAACAGCATGATCAGGTCACGGCCGGAGAAGCTCTTGTCGAACAACTCGAACAACGGCTGCGTGAGGGTCACCAGCCAGGAAATACTCGCCAACAGGCCAAGACGCATGATCAGCGCCAGCGACAGGCCGATGATCCGCGCGCGGTCACGCTGATGCGGCGGCAATTTATCCGCGAGGATTGCGATGAACACCAGGTTGTCGATACCCAGCACCAGTTCCAGCACGATCAATGTCAACAAGCCCAACCAGGCCGTGGGATCCGCTAACCATTCCATAAAACGTCTCTATCTCTCTCGATGAATTCAGGCTGCCGGACACGGCAAAGCGCAACGCAAAGGCTCTGGGGCCGCGTTAACAACGATAGTCGGATGTCGGAAAACCGGATGCTGCGAGTGCGTCAAGACCGCGCCATGGCGCGAGGGGAAGGTGCGACTGGGAGGCTCCGAAAGGGTGTTCATGCAAATCCTGAATGAAAAATGGCCTTGGAGCGTACAGGCATTGGGAACATTTCCTACAGCGGCAAATCATTTCAAAATCTGTAATCCGCACCGAATACCCCTGTAGGAGCTGCCGAAGGTTCGGGCCGCGATCGGACGATCTTTTGATCTCCGCTTAAAAAAAAGATCAAAAGATCGTCCGATCGCGGCCCGAACCTGCGGCAGCTCCTACAGTACGGTGTCAGCGGCCGGCAAAGCGCAAACGCGACAACTGCCGTAAATCCCCTTCGACGTAGTAATCGTTGGTCCAACGGTCATCCGCCGCCAATGGACTCACCTGTTTCAATGCCAGTTTCTTCGCGAAATAACGAAAGCGGTAATGCTCGTAGAACCGCAGCAGTTCCAGACCATAGCGGTCGGCAAGATCGGTTTTGCCGCGAATGATCAGGTAGTTTTCGTCATTGCCGTTACTGGCCGAAGCGCTGAGGTTGTGGCTGCCGCTGATGATCGTCGGCGTGTCCGTGGTGAAGTCGGTGACCACCGCTTTGGTGTGCACCAGCAGATTGCCTTTCTGGCCTTTCATGTTCTCGCGCAGCCAGCCTTCCAGCCCGGTATTGAGCAACGCGGTGGCGGCGAATTCGGCGCTGCGGTCGGCATGGAATCCAGTGATGCGGCTGGCCGTGTTTTGCAGGCCATAACGCAGAATGTCGTCGTGGGGCTGGCCAAGCAAGGCGTTGAGGATCGCGTCGGGCAGCGAGAACACCGTGACGAACAGCACGTCTTTTTTCGCCGCGCCGATGATCTGCACAAACGCCTGCAGATCCGCGCCGCCGGTACGCGGTGAGAACCCGGCAAACAACGGTTGCTGCGGATTCATCGGGTTATGTTCGGTCACCCAGTCACGGGTTGCGCCGATATCATCCGGCTGCGCCCAGATCTGCTCGAACGTTTGCAGATAACTGGCGGCGATTGATTCATCATCCAGCACATGCACCACGTTGGCCTGACGATAAACGCCGTTGGCGGTGAAATTGGTGCTGCCACACAGAACCGCTTCAGGCTGACGCTCCTCACTGGCATCGACGCGGCTGAGAATCATGAATTTGTTGTGAAAGATGTTGTGGGTCACTCGCCCGCGTTTGCTCGTCGGAGGCAGTGCCGCCAGGCTCGCTTCGTTGATCGTGGTGTCTTCATCATCCGGTCGAGCGTGGTACAGGACCCGCACTTGTACACCCCGCGCGAACGCCGCGTTCACCGCATCGACGATCGTCTGCAGCTGATATTCGTAAATCGCGATATCAAGCGCCCACCGGTCATCGACCGCACGCTCGATAAACCCGAGCAAGCGTGCGAGCAAGCCGTTTTCCAGCCATTGCCGTGGCGCGTCGGGCCAGGTTTCGATGGGCATGTTCTTGTTGGCGCTGATCAGCGCGTCCAGCTCGGGGAACTTGCGCTGGAACGCCTGACTGGCGGCGACAGCACGATTGAACATCACGCTTTGATTGCGCGGCTGACCGTCATCGGAGGTGATCGTCAGCTGCAGCGATTCGCCCAACTGCACGGCATCCGCGGTGCCGTAGGCCAGATGCACGCGATAGTGAAGGGTCATGCCCGGATTGACCGCGTAATCGGCCCAGCGAAATTTCTGCAGCGGGGCTTTATCGCTTGGGGTGGCGTGGAACTGGGGGAAGGTGTGAGCCTTATTCGGGAAGGTCAAGCTGTTGAACAGGAACAACCACGGTTTGGCGCCCTGCTGCTTTTCGATGGCAAATCCCAGCAGGCCCTTGCGCCGCGGTTCGACCAGATCCATGGCCAGCAGCACGCCGTTGGTGCCGGCGTAGGCTTTGACACGGAAATCGTCCTGAGGATTTTTGACCAGCACGCGCATCGCTCACTCCTTGTGATTGGGGCTGGGTGCAGCATAGAGCAGGGATGCGGGTTTTGGTGTTCCTGACCGGGTACCGAGTCGATGCCTTCGCGAGCAGGCTCGCTCCCACAGTTGAACGCATTCCAAGGTGGGAGCGAGCCTGCTCGCGAAGACGGTCGAACAATCGCCGAAAAGTTCAGAGAGAAGTCAGCTCATCGATGTGTCGATACTCTGCACTCAACGCTGAAGCCAGATCCCGCGCCCGCCCCAACCGGATCGGCCCGCGCTCGATATCGATCAACAAGCCCGGACACGCCAGTGCCGGCAGTCCCGACCATTGCTTCAAACGTCCATCCGTTACCACCAACAGCCGCTGCTGCTCGGCAGGAAAGCGCTTGCGCCGCACCGCCAGCCATTGCTCTGCCTGCTCCAGCGCCGCCAGCAACGGTGTGCCGCCGCCAGCACCCAACGCATCCAGCCAGACACGCAAGCCGCTGGACGCTTTCAATCCCTGCACCTGCCATTTCGGCGCCGAGCCACTGGCCGTCAATAATGCGAGGCGCGCGCGCTGGCGATAGGCGTCATCGAACAGTTGCGCGAGCAAACCTTTGGCATCGCTCAAGGCGTGATGGCGCCGCGTCGAGGCGGAGGCATCGACGATGACCAGCCACAGTTCATGCGGCGAGCGTGTGCGCAGTTGAAACAGCAGATCTTCATGGGTCCGAGGACGTCCGTTGAGCAACGTGCCCGGCCAGTTCACCGTGCCGCTGCGCGCGGCATGGCGTTTGCCCTGGCGTCCGTTGTCCAGCCGTCCGGCGCGGGGTCTGGCATTCGCCCCCGCATCGGATCGGGGGCGAATGCCTAAGGCTTTTTTGGCCAGCTCGGCACTTCACGGCGAGCGCCGGTGGCCAGCGCGGGCGCCGGCATGTCGCCCCACTGGCCCTGCCCTTCACTCGGCGAGGCCTGAGTCTCGGCCAGCGCCTGAGCCGGTCGTTGCGGACTCGACGGCGCTTGCTCACGGCGACGATGGCGCAAGGCAAACTCGGCGACGGCGTCGATATCTTCTGTGCCAATCACCGCAGCCCCACGCCACGCCGCGTGAGCACGAGCGGCGCGTAACCAGACCAGATCGGCACGCAGTCCATCGACCCCGGCAGCAAAACAACGCTCGGTGATCTGCGCCAGCGCGGCATCGTCCAGCGCAATATTAGCCAAGGCAGCGCGAGCACTTTCGCAACGCAAACGCAGGGCTTGTTGCTCAGCTTCCCACTGCGTGCAGAACGCTTGCGGATCGCTGTCGAAATCCAGTCGCCGACGAATGATCTGCCCGCGTTCGGCCGGTGCGGTGTGACCGCCGAGGGCGACGTTCAAGCCGAAGCGGTCGAGCAGTTGCGGACGCAGCTCGCCCTCTTCCGGGTTCATGGTGCCGATCAACACGAACTTCGCCGAATGCCGATGGGAAATACCGTCGCGCTCGATCAGGTTGGTGCCGCTGGCAGCAACGTCGAGCAGCAGATCCACCAAGTGATCGGGCAGCAAGTTGACTTCATCGACGTAGAGCACGCCGCCGTCAGCCTTGGCCAGTACGCCCGGTGAGAATTGCGCGCGGCCCTCGCTGAGGGCGGCGTCGAGGTCGAGGGTGCCGACCAGACGTTCTTCGGTAGCGCCCAGTGGCAAGGTGACGAATTGACCGCTGGCGAGCAGATCGGCCAGGCCACGGGCCAGGGTCGATTTGGCCATACCGCGCGGGCCTTCGATCAGCACGCCGCCGATTTTCGGATCGATGGCGGTGAGGCACAGGGCGAGTTTCAGGTCATCGGCGCCGACCACGGCGGAGAGCGGGAAATGCGGGGTGTCGGTCATTTGGGTTTTCTCTGTCGTGGTCATTGGTGTTCTTGGCGTTGTGGTGTGTCAGTTGGGGTGGCCCTCACCCTAGCCCTCTCCCGGAGGGAGAGGGAACTGACCGAGGTGTTCTTTCAAGGTACGCCGACCTGAATTATCGAGCTGACTTCGATTCTGAACAGCACACAAATCGGCTCCCTTTCCCCCTCGCCCCCTTGGGAGAGGGCTGGGGTGAGGTGTTCT
>NZ_UTBZ01000073.1 GCF_900580865.1 Pseudomonas viridiflava | reverse complement strand
GAATGGGGCTGGCGGTGTTTTTCAATCGCTATGTGTTTCTGGAGCCGCGCCTGCCGTTCACGCTGGGGCGCAATGCACGGGATTTTCTCGGCTTCGCCGTGCCCGGCATGCTGACCGCCATTTGTGGACCGATCATCTTTCTGCCTGAACACCGGCTGGAGCTGAGTCTGACCAATCCGTACTTGCTGGGTGCACTGTGCACCATCGTCTTGATGCTCTGGACCAAACGCGTGCTGACCAGTGTGGTGCTGGGCATGGGCTGTTTCTACGCATTTCGCTGGCTGTTTGCGGTGTAGTCGCGCTGGCAGGCTGCGATAACAGCGGCCTGCCAGCATGAAGCGCGCCAGGGACTGATCAGATC
>NZ_UTBZ01000033.1 GCF_900580865.1 Pseudomonas viridiflava | reverse complement strand
GTCAGGTTATGGCACACCACCAGGTCCGGCCGCTCCATTTCCATGACCTGACTGACGTACTCGCGCATGCCCACGTTGTAGCGGTCACGCAGGAGCCAGCCGAGTCGGATCAGGCGGCCGGGCCGCTGCGCCGTGAAATGCCAGTACAGGTTATGCAGACCGGCGCGATAGACCTTGATCTGGTTGACCGCCGTCATGTGCAATCCCGGCTGATCGGTGGTGGCCAGTACGGCGACGCTATGGCCGCGTTTCTGCAGGCCTTCGACGGTGCGCTGCAAAATGATTTCCGCGCCGCCGCCGATGTCCGGTGCATAGAGGCTGCTGATAAAGAGAATTTTCATAGAGGATATGACCTGTTGAGTCCCAGCA
>NZ_UTBZ01000029.1 GCF_900580865.1 Pseudomonas viridiflava | reverse complement strand
GTTCCACTACTACCTGGAAGTGGCCAGCGGCAAGAAAAAGACCTGGACCGAGCACTCCCGCCTGCACAACGACATCACCCTGTTCAACCCTGCGCCGATTACCTGATGGTGCCGGGGCGTGGTCCCTGCAGGTGAAATCGAGACATTTCGGCAATCCGTGATGATCGTTCCCACGCTCCTGCGTGATAACGCCGCCCGGGACGCTCCGCGTCTCAATTGGGACTGAGTTGCGCAGGTCTTACAGGTGCGCAACCCGGACGCGGAGCGTCCTGAGAGGCATTCCCACGCGGAGCGTGAGGAACGATCAGCGTAAGGG
>NZ_UTBZ01000120.1 GCF_900580865.1 Pseudomonas viridiflava | reverse complement strand
GGGTAGCGAAGACCGCTGCCGGACCGTTGGTGTCGCCACCACGGGTGATGCTGGAGCCGACCGGATGGCAGGCTTCAACGCGAATACCCCACTCATCCACAGGCAAGC
Organism: Pseudomonas viridiflava; assembly: GCF_900580865.1. Taxonomy (GTDB): domain Bacteria; phylum Pseudomonadota; class Gammaproteobacteria; order Pseudomonadales; family Pseudomonadaceae; genus Aquipseudomonas. Next base: position 198 of record NZ_UTBZ01000120.1, on the reverse strand, counting down.
CGTTGGGCAGACCCTTGTCGCCACTGCCGGCCATGGAGAACCAGGCATCGGTGAAGCGCCAGCCCAGCGATGGATCCTTCTTGCCGTAATCCATGTGGCCATAGTCACGCTTGCCGTCGATGGTTTTCACGTCTTCGCTGAAGAGCTTGGCAATGTCTTCATAGGCCGACCAGTTCACCGGAACGCCCAGCTCGTAAC
>NZ_UTBZ01000008.1 GCF_900580865.1 Pseudomonas viridiflava | reverse complement strand
GTGTACTACAACTTGGGCGTGGTGAACGGCATTCTCAATGTCGAGGCGCTGCGCATCGCCCAGGCCCGTTTTGGCAACCAGCCATTGACGGGTGAACGGGTGCGTTGGGATTTCGAGCACCTGAATCTCGATGACGCCCGTTTGCAGGCGCTGGGCGCCAAGGGACTGGTGCAGCCGTTGAAGCTGTCGTGTGCAGACCATGAAGGTGGTGGCGCGGTGCGTTTTCAGCAGTGGGACGGGCAGCGCTGGAACCTCATCAGTGACTGGGTGCAGGCCGACCGCGCCTTGCTGCGGCCGATCATCGAAGCGTCTGC
>NZ_UTBZ01000141.1 GCF_900580865.1 Pseudomonas viridiflava | reverse complement strand
GCCGGTTACAGCGCTGCGGTGTATGCCGCGCGCGCCAACCTCAAGCCTCTGCTCATCACCGGCATGCAGGCTGGCGGTCAGCTGACCACGACCACTGAAGTCGATAACTGGCCGGGCGACCCGCATGGCCTGACCGGACCAGTATTGATGGAGCGCATGCGCGAGCACGCCGAGCGTTTCGAGACAGAGATCGTGTTCGATCACATCAACTCGGTCGACCTGGCAGGCAAGCCGTTCAGCCTGCAGGGCGACAGCGCAACCTACACCTGCGACGCGTTGATCATCGCAACCGGTGCGAGCGCTCGTTACCTGGGGCTGCCCTCGGAAGAAGCGTTCATGGGCAAGGGAGTGT
>NZ_UTBZ01000181.1 GCF_900580865.1 Pseudomonas viridiflava | reverse complement strand
GTCTATTCACTGCGGCCATCAGCCGCCTCTCCTCATCGGCGGATAGTCGACGATTACGACCATCACCAGGGATCGGCTTGCCAATGCTCAGAACGGGGTTAACGGTCAGGCCCAAACCCCATTCCTGGATCGCTACGGTAAACAGGTGGCTAAGTAGCGCAAGTTCCAGGCGCACGGTGTTGTTACTGGTGGTTCCAACGCGTCCTTTTTCGTTCAGGCGCTTGTCGCGATACCCTGCGATAATTTCAGCGGATAGGGCAGCCAGTGAATATTTGCCCAGATGCTCGA
>NZ_UTBZ01000207.1 GCF_900580865.1 Pseudomonas viridiflava | reverse complement strand
ACCTGCGCGCCTTGCACAAGGCATCGGGCGGATCGCAGCTGCCTTGATCAGCCGGTCTTCTTTTTAGGCTTGAGATATTTGGTGAGGCCCTGGAACCAGATCACCAGGGCTGGATTACCCTTGATCTGAATGTCCTTGTCCTGAATACCCTGCATGAAGGCCAGTTGCTTGTTCTTGGCCTGAAGGGTGGCAAAGCCGAATGCGGCATCGCGAAACGAGATGGCAAAAGCAGGTTCGGCAGCCAGCCCTTTCACACTATGGATACGCTGATCACGAACCACGAAGTGGCGGGCGAT
>NZ_UTBZ01000100.1 GCF_900580865.1 Pseudomonas viridiflava | reverse complement strand
CGGATGCACGAGGGCGGCGACATCCTGATCGAGCTCAGCGATGACGGGTCGGGTGTCGATCTGGCCGCCGCACGACGCAAGGCGATCAAGCGCGGCATGATCCATCCCGATGCCGATCTGGCCGACCACGAGGTTCTGCCGTTCATCCTGCAGGCCGGATTCTCCACGACGGAAATCATCACGCAGATTTCCGGACGTGGCGTGGGCATGGACGTGGTGCACGCCGAGGTCAAGCAACTGGGCGGGTCGATGGTGATCGACTCGACGCCGGGCAAGGGCACTCGCTTCAGGATTCGCCTGCCATTCTCGGTCTCGGTCAACCGCGCGCTGATGGTCACCTGCGGCGAGGAGCAGTACGCCGTGCCGCTGAATACCGTCGATGGCATCGTGCGGGTCATGCCCAATGAAC
>NZ_UTBZ01000089.1 GCF_900580865.1 Pseudomonas viridiflava | reverse complement strand
GCGCAGTTCAGTCCCTTGGTCAGCATTGAGGAGAAGGTCAGCGGCTCTTTGTCGCCAGCGTTCTCCCGCGAGGGCTATCCGCGCAAGGATCTGACCCTCGTCGCGGGCGGCAAGGCGGGCGAGCAACTGGTGGATTCCAGCAGCGCCGCCGAATACGACTTGCAGGCCAACGGTGCCGACTACGGCGAATGGCCCAGCGCCCTGGCCATTGCCGGCGGTTCGCTGGAGCTGGATCAGGTGCTGCAAAAGCTGGGCACAGGGCTGTACATCAGCAACCTCTGGTACCTGAACTTTTCCGATCAGGCTGCAGGCCGTCTGACCGGCATGACGCGTTTTGCGACCTTTTGGGTCGA
>NZ_UTBZ01000098.1 GCF_900580865.1 Pseudomonas viridiflava | reverse complement strand
GCTTGTGCACGCGCTGACCGGTTGGCTGACCGGACTGTGGGTCACGCGGGATGATCACGTCGTGGGTGAAAGCCTGCACCATGACCTGGTCTTCGTGGCCTTCCTGGTAGGTGTTGCCAACGGAGTCAGCGGTGAATGCGCCTGCAGTGATCAGGCCTTGTTTTTCACCGGTAACCGACATATACGCTGGTGTTGCCATGGGATGCTCTCCTTGCTCAAAAAGACATACCTCACAGGCACCATTGCCTGAAAGGATGGCCATGCGCCATCAAAGTTCATGCCAGCTTTTGTGCAACCCATACAGATCAAGGCCCCGAGTTCAGCGACTGATCTTTTCCTGTGATTAAGCCAATGAAAAGCAAGGGAAAGTGCGCAACTTCTTGCGCAGTGGTGTGCAAGAAGTTGCGCACTTGGCTGGAGACCACGAGCTACGCGGCCTGCAGAGACTTACCCAGGTGAAAACAGGCAAGTCACTGCGCAACTTCTTGCGCACTTGTACGTGGGTGGATAAAGAAAGAGCGCCAGATCAAAAGATCGCAGCCTTCGGCAGCTCCTACATGGGAAACCGCTACCCATAAGGAAAGCGCCGCCGAAGGCCGCGATCTCTTTGCTTTTTGAACCCCTGAGCTATCCTGCTGCCCACTAAAAGGTATCGACACATTCAGCAAGGAGGTTTGCATGCGTACCCTCGAACTGGCCGGCGTGCAGGTGCCGGTGATTGGCCAAGGCACCTGGCGCATGGGCGAAGACCGCTCGGCGCACAAGCGTGAAGTGGCGGCGCTGCGCACGGGGATCGAGCTGGGCATGAGCCTGATCGACACGGCGGAGATGTACGCCGAGGGCGGCGCCGAAAGCGTGGTTGGCGAGGCCATCGCCGGCCTGCGCGATCAGGTGTTTCTGGTGAGCAAGGTCTACCCGCACAACGCCAGCCGCAAAGGCATTCCGCAGGCTTGCGAGCGCAGTCTGCGTCGGTTCGACACCGACTACATCGACCTCTATTTGCTGCACTGGCGCGGTCAGTATCCGCTGGAAGAAACCGTCGAGGCGTTCGAACGTCTGCGCGAGGACGGCAAGATCGGCCGCTGGGGTGTGTCGAATTTCGATGTCGACGATCTCGAAGAACTCTCCAGTTCCGTCTGCGCGACCAATCAGGTGCTCTACAACCTGGAGGAGCGCGGCATCGAATTCGATTTGCTGCCGTGGTGCCAACATCAGCGCATGCCGCTGATGGCTTACTGCCCGATCGGCCAGGGCGGTGCCATGCTCGCCGAGCCTGTATTGAAAGAAATTGCCGCTCGTCATGGCATAACCCCCGCGCAGGTTTCGCTGGCGTGGATTCTGCGTCAGGATGGTGTGATTGCGATTCCCAAGGCTGTGCGACCGGAACACGTGCAACTCAATGCACAAGCCGCGCAGCTGCAACTGGAGGCCGGGGATCTGGCGGCGCTGGACCAGGTGTTTCAAGCGCCACAACGCAAGCAGCGGCTGGCCATGGTCTGAGCCGCCGCTGGCGAGGGCTTCGCGATGAGAAGCACTGATCAGCACGACCCGTTCAACCTGCAACGTTTTGTCCAGGCCCAGGACCCGGTGTTCGAGCGCGTGCAACGCGAACTCGATGAGGGCCGCAAGCGCAGCCACTGGATGTGGTTTGTCTTTCCGCAGTTCGCCGGACTGGGCGGCAGTGAAATGTCCCGGCGCTACGCCATCGGTTCGGCCGAGGAAGCCCGGGCTTATCTGGCCCATGAGTTGCTCGGCGCACGGCTGCGCACCTGCACGCAGTTGGTGCTGAAGGTGCGACAGCGCTCGATCGCGGAGATTTTCGGTCATCCCGATGACCTGAAGTTTCACTCCTCGATGACGCTGTTCGCTCAGTTTTGCGCTGAAGACAGCGTGTTCAATCAGGCGTTGGAGCGCTACTTTCACGGCATTCTCGATGAATGGACGCTGCAACTGCTCGACTCAAAACAGGCCCAGTTGCCCACCGATCAGGGTTGAGAAATCGTCGTCGACAAATGGCAGAATCGCATCCGCCACCGGTTGCAGTTGGCGGGTGATGTAGTGGTCGTAGTCGATCGCGGCGCGGCGTACTTCCAGCGGCTCGGGACCTGCCAGAGTGATTACATAGCTGATCCAGCCGCCATTCTGGTACTGCCGTGGGCGCCCGTGCTGGGCGTTGTAGTCATCGGCCAGCCGCGCCGCGCGCACATGCGGCGGGACGTTGCGTTCATAGTCGTCGAGGGTGCGGCGCAGGCGCTTGCGGTAGACCAGTCGATCGTCGAATTCGCCCGCTAGGGTTTTGCGCACGTAGTCGCGCACGTAGTCCTGATAGGGCTTGCGCTGGAAGATCCGCTCGTAGAGTTCCTGCTGGAATTGCCGGGCCAGCAGCGACCAGTCGGTGCGCACGGTTTCCAGGCCTTTGTAGACCATTTCATCGCTGCCATCAGCGCGGGTGACGAGGCCGGCATAACGTTTTTTGCTGCCCTCCTCCGCGCCGCGAATGGTCGGCATCAGAAAGCGTTTGTAGTGAATTTCGAATTGCAGTTCGAGAGCGCTTTCCAGTCCATATTCATCGCGCACATGCTCACGCCACCAGTCGTTGACGTGCTTGACCAGCGCATGACCGATGTTCGCCGCCTCCTCCTGTCCGTGCGGGCGACGCAGCCAGACGAAGGTCGAGTCGGTGTCGCCGTAAATCACCGCATGGCCCTGTTCTTCGATCAACTTGCGCGTGCGCAGCATGATCTCGTGACCGCGCAGGGTGATCGATGACGCCAGCCTCGTATCGAAGAAGCGGCAACCGCTGGAACCGAGTACACCGTAGAAGGCGTTCATGATGATTTTCAGTGCCTGCGACAGCGGTGCGTTGTGTTCGCGCTTGGCGGTCTCCCGACCCTCGGCGACACGTGAGACGATCGCTGGCAGGCAATGGCGAGTACGCGAGAAACGCGCGCCACGGAAACCCGGCACGGAATCGGCGTCATCCGGGTGTTGCAGGCCTTCGATCAGGCCCACCGGGTCGATCAGAAAGGTGCGTATGATCGACGGATACAGGCTCTTGTAATCGAGCACCAGCACCGATTCGTACAACCCCGGTTGCGAATCCATGACAAATCCGCCGGGGCTGGCCTGCGGCGGATTGGTGCCGAGGTTCGGCGCGACAAAACCCTGTCGGTGCATCAACGGCATGTACAAATGCGTGAACGCTGCCACCGAGCCGCCGCTTCTGTCCGCCGGCAATCCGGTGACACTGGCGCGTTCCAGCAGGAAGGTCAGCAGCTCGGTCTTGGCGAAGATCCGCGTGACCAGTTCGCAGTCCTTGAGGTTGTACTTGGCCAGCGCCGGTTTGTCTTCGGCGAACATGCGGTTGATTTCGTCCATGCGCTGGTACGGGTTGTCGATGGACTTGCCTTCGCCGAGCAGGGTCTGCGCCACGTTTTCCAGACTGAACGACGGGAAGCTCCAGGTCGCCGAACGCAGGGATTCGATGCCATCGATGATCAGCCGCCCCGCCGCCGAGGCGAAGTAGTGATTACGGCTGCCATGTTCGCGCCATTGCATCTCTTCGCCGCCACGGCCGATTTTCAGCGGCACACCGAGGCGCCGTGCATGTTCGTGGAGGATGCGCAAATCGAACTGCACGACGTTCCAGCCGATGATCGCGTCGGGGTCGTGACGGGCGAACCAGTCGTTGAGTTTCTTCAGAATGACCGTGCGCGAGTCGCAGTATTCAAGATCAAAGTCGACGATGCTGGCGTCGCCGTTCGGCGCACCGAGCATGTACACCTGACGCTCGCCACAACCTTCGAGGGCGATGGAATACAACTCGCCGGTTTCGGTGGTTTCGATGTCCAGCGAGACCAGCCGTAGCGTCGGTCGGTAATCGGGGTCGGGTTTGAGCTGGGCGTTGAGCAATACGCCGTCGGCATCGGGCGTGCCGCTGAACCGCACCGGCGCGGTGATGAAACGCTCCATCAGATAGCGTTCCGGCGGGCGTACATCGGCTTCGTAGACGTCGACCCCGTTGCGGTTGAGCGCGGTTTCCAGGCGCATCAATTGGCCGTGTTGCTGGCAATACAGACCGAGTACCGGGCGATGTTCGAAATCCTGCAAGGCCAGCGGGCGCAGCTCTACGTTCTTTTCGTCGTGCAGCAGGCGTTCGGCCGCTTCGCGCTGCTCGGCAGGAATGAACGCCACCGACGGCTGATGCGGCAAACGCACACGGCACGGCCCGGCGTCGGTCGCCAGCCAGAACTCGACTTCGGTGCCGGCCGGTGTATCGCGCCAATGCCGGGTCAGGACGAAGCCCTGCGGTAAATCCACCACTGCAACCTCAGGAATTGAAACAGAGGGGCATTCTACGCGGCATTGCGTGGGATGACCCTGGCGATAAATCGCCGTCAGCCACGGAAAAAACCGGCAAATGACGTTTTTTGCGTGTTATCTGCCGCTTTGCCACCTTGCCCTGCGCGCTTGCGTCTACGATGCTTGGATAACAACGACAACACCTGAGTAACCACCATGAAGACCGTCGCCCAACTGCTCAAGCTCAAAGATCAGAAAAATCAGGAAGTGCACCAGATCAAACCTGATCACATGGTGCTCGAAGCGCTGATGAAGATGGCCGAGAAAAACGTCGGCGCCTTGCTGGTGGTCGAAGACGAAAAAGTGGTCGGCATCATCAGCGAACGCGACTACGCGCGCAAACTGGTGCTGCATGGCCGTTCATCCGTGGGCACGCCGGTGCGCGACATCATGGTGGCGAACGTGATCACCGTCGACACCCACCAAACTGTCGACACCTGCCTGGGCATCATGTCGGACAAACGCCTGCGTCACTTGCCGGTGGTAGAGAACGGCAAGTTGATCGGCCTGCTGTCGATCGGTGACCTGGTCAAGGAAGCAATTGCCGAACAGGCGGAGCTGATCAAGCAGCTGGAGCAGTACATTCGCGGGGAATAAATCCCTCAACATCCCCCAATCCCCTGTGGGAGCGAGCCTGCTCGCGAAAGCGGTCTTTCAGTAAAAAATGTTACGACTGACAAGACGCTTTCGCGAGCAGGCTCACTCCTACATTTGGTTTTGCGGTGGGATCAGGCGGGCCAATGCCGGGCAAACACCGGCGCCAGCACCGGATGCCGGTCAATTCGCTGCAACCACGCATAAAACCCCGGTCGCGTCTGGCGCAAATGCTCGCGACTGCCCGCCCAGCGCGTCACCACCGCCGCCAGCACATCCAATGCTCCCGGCGTTTCGTCATCCAGATACAACTCGGCAGAAAACTGGTCGGCAAACACCTCCCAACTCCAGTGCAAACGCTCGCGCGCACCGGCCACCAGGTTCTGCCGCGAGGCTTCGTCAGGCATCAGCAGCCAGCGCTCCGGATAATCGATGACGCCGATCGCTGCGTAGCAATTGCTGACGATGTAGACCAGGCCGCGAATGGCCTGATCGCGATCATTCGCCTTGGCGGGCAGCAGGCCGGACTTGGGAAACGTCAGGCCTAGATGAATCAGTATCGCCGCACTCTCGGTGATGGCGCTGCCGTCGGGCAGTTGCAAGGTCGGTATCTGCTTGAGTGGATTGAGCTGGGCCAACGCCTCGGCGGCTTCGGTGCTGGCTTCGATATCAATGAAACGGTAAGCGATCTGGCACAGTTCCAGCGCCGCTTCGATGGCAGCTGCGCCTGAATTTCTGTGCCCGTAGAGCTGGTACATATCCAATCCCCCCGAAAAGACCATTGCCACAGGGTAGATGGCTGTAGCGTGGGTGTAGAAAAAATCTGTCTGTGTATCGGTTTTGGCACGGTTTTCCCATGCACTCGCGACTTGCGAATTCAAACCTCGCAAAACAGCGCTGGCGGTGCCCATCCCGCACCAAGAGCAATCATCGAACGCTATCCGCGTTCTTGTAAGGTGCGATACCGAACCAAAAGTTCGCGTATCCGAGCTGGCAACAAGGAGTTCACCGCGTGAATCTTCAAACGCTTTGCCGCATCAACCTCTGCTCGCCTCTTTGTGCACAACGCCGAGTTCATTCGAACAGTCCCGGCGACCAACGCCTTTACTTTATTACCTGACTCCACGACCGCGCCCTGTGATCGGCAATGACTTGTTCGCCGGCTATGGCGTGCTATTTATTTTTTAAATACAACTCACAGAGTTATTGCACAACCAATGTATTAAATGAACCCAAGCAGGATTGTCGAACAATAACTTTCAGCGATTTTACAAGTGCACCAAAACAGCTCCAGCGACTTGGAATAAACAGCACAGCAAACATTGATTTCATTTAAACAAGAACAAGGAAAATACGCCGTGACCCGCTAAAACACTGGCCCGCACCAAATCAGTCCGCCGCGCACCAGCAAGTGCCCCGGCCGCCAGCCGAGCCGCCGCTCTATCCCGCCGACCAGCGCGATACCGCGTACAGACTGACTCGCCCCTGAAAAAGCTCTGCCAACCAGAGTAACGGGAGTCCGTGCGCCAAAGGAAAACCACGGCGATGGCAAAACTTATATAAATGCGACATGGGTAACACTCATGAAATAACCGCTCTACATTTCGCCAATATCTGGCACAACCGTTGCTATGCGTAACAAGCATGAGACACCGATAGTGCGCTCACGTAATAGAAGAACAACCAGGGAATGGCTAATGAACACCCAAAGTCGATGACGCTAAGCCAGTAAGTTTGCACAAGCCTTGTTAACCGGATAGTTCAACTATCGGCTTCTGCACACCTTGAAGAAAGTTGCACCCACCCACTCGAATATCCCCTGGATGTTCGGACGGCACCTTATTGCCCTTCATCAACCCGAGGGAGCTTTAATGAACGATGCGGTAAAGCACAGAACCCTGCCGGGGCCGTTGCGGGAAGCGCCAGTCCCGCCGCCACCGGGCAGGCCGGCGTTTAAAGCCAATACCTCGCAACCCGGCAGTCTGAATAAACAGCAAATGGTGTTGCTGGTCGCTGTGTCGGCGCTGATACATGGCGGCGCCTGGTGGTTTCTCCAGCAGTCCAAAACACAGCCATTGCCAACGCCGCCGCAGATTCCGGAAATGACCGTCGAGCTGACCAGCCCGACGCCACCGGCACCGCCCACCCCGGAACCACCACCACCGCCGCCTCCCCCACCGGAGCCTGAACAACCGGTAGAAGACGAGGACGCGGTCAAGCCTCCGCCGAAACCGGTGGAGAAACCCAAGCCGGTCGAGAAGCCGAAACCGGTGAAAAAGGTCGAGCCGCCGAAAGCTCCACCCGCCCCGGCACAACCGGCTGCACCCGCTGCCCCAGCCACCCCGAGCGCACCGCCGGCCCCTGCCGCCGCGCCGGGTCCGGTCAAGGAATCGGCAGCGATCTCCGGCCTCGCCAGCCTCGGCAACCCGCCACCGGAATACCCGTCGCTGGCACTGCGGCGCAACTGGGAAGGCAGCGTGGTGCTGCGCATTCAGGTGCTGGCCAATGGTCGCGCAGGCTCGGTGACGGTGACCAAATCCAGCGGCAAGCCGCAACTGGATGACGCCGCCGTCGCCGCGGTGAAGAACTGGAAGTTTATTCCGGCCAAACGCGGTGACACGCCGATCGACGGCTTCGCCACGCAGACCATCGACTTCAAATTGCCGCAATAACCGAACGCTCAATCAACGCACAACCGAATAACGCAAGCGAGGTGTAACCATGAACGATTTGTCTTCGATGATTGTCCCCGGTGTCCTCTGGGGCCTGGTGCTGTTTTCCGTGGTCAGTTGGGCGATTCTGCTGGTCAAGTCGGCGCAGTACCTGCGGCAGAAAGCCCAGAACAAACAATTCACCAAGGCTTTCTGGGGCGCACCGGATCTGCTTACCGCCGCCGAACACGCCAGCCAGTACCCGGGCTCACTGGCGCGCATCGCCAGCAGCGGTTTCGAAGCACTGCTGGTGGACGACTCGCCACGCACCACCCAGCAATTGGCGCACACCATCAACCGCTCGGATCGCCTGGAACGCAACCTGCGCCAGCAGATCCAGAAAGAACGCCGCTCGCTGGAAAACGGCCAGGCGATCCTCGCCAGTATCGGCAGCACCGCGCCGTTCATTGGTCTGTTCGGCACCGTGTGGGGAATCATGGAAGCGCTGAAAAGCATCGGCGAAACCGGCTCGGCCAGCCTTGAAGCGGTCGCCGGCCCCATCGGCCACGCACTGATCGCCACCGGTGTCGGCATCGCCGTCGCCGTACCGGCGGTGCTGATTTACAACTTCTTCCTGCGTCGCCTGAAACTCGCCTCGGCAGACATGGATGACTTCGCCCACGACTTCGACGCCCTCGCCTCGCGCAGCGCGTTTTCCATCAGCCGTCAGGCCATCGCCAGCAAAACCACAGCCGCCGTGCGGGAGGCCAGCTGATGTCGTTCTCCACTCAAGACAGCGATGAAGTACTCAGCGAAATGAACGTCACGCCGCTGGTCGACGTGATGCTCGTGCTGCTGGTGGTGTTCATCGTTACCGCACCGCTGATGACCAACGCGATCAAAGTGAATCTGCCGAAAACCGACGCCGTCGCCCCCGCCGAAAAGAAAGACCCGGTGGTGGTCAGCGTCGATCAGGACGGCAAGTTCTATCTGGCCAAGACCGAACTGGCCCCGGAATCACTGGAAGCCAGCCTTAAGGAGGTCAAGGCCAAGGACGCCGAAGTCCGCGTGCAGCTGCAGGCCGACTCCGCCGTCAATTACGGCCAGGTGGCGAAAGCCATGGCGTCGATCGAACGCTCGGGTATTACCAAAATATCGGTGATGACCACCCACTGAGTGCGGTGGCGGGCGCGCCTTGAGAGACGCGTTCGCTACCGCTCGCTGAATCCTGTCGCAATCAGCCGACCGAAAAAACGCCACGCGTCTTCGGAGGGGATCGGCTTGCTTGAAGAAAGTGGTTTTCCGCACGCGGTATCACCGATAGCGGAGCAATGAGGGGCTCACAAGGCCAATTCGATAACGTCTAAAAAGTCGGAAATAACCATGCTGATGAACACTCCACGCTTCACGCTCAAACCCTTGGTGGCAACGATTTCTCGCCACCGTTTTGTTCCGTTGTATCTGGTGGCCATGGGGATGGGCGCCGGGACTGTGCAGGCGGCCGAGGACGATAACGCTGGCGTCCCGGCGGCTGCGGCGGTGGTTGCGCCGACCACGCAACTGCAACGGGTGGAAGTGACCGGCTCGGCGATTCGCCGGGTCGATGCGGAAACGGCGGTGCCGATCACCATTCTCAAGGCCGATGAGCTGCGCAAACAGGGCGTGACCACCACCGCCGAACTGGTCCAGCGCATCACCGGCAGCCAGTCGATCAACAACAGCGCAGGCTCCGTGGGCGCAGCCACTGGCGGCGCCTCGTTCGCCGACATGCGCGGCATCGGCGCGAACAAGACGCTGGTGCTGCTCAACGGTCGACGCCTGGCCAACAACGCCTTGTCCGGGACCAACTCGGCCGGCGGCGCGGTGGATCTGAACATGATCCCGTTTGCCGCCATCGAACGTGTGGAAGTGCTGCGCGACGGCGCCTCGGCGCTTTACGGCACCGACGCCATCGGCGGTGTGATCAACTTCATCACCAAGAAATCCCTGACCGACGGCCAGTTGACCCTCGGCGGCGAAACCCCGACCCACAGCGGCGGCGGCCAAACCAAAGACATGAGCGCCAGTTGGGGCTACGGCGATCTGGAAGAAGACCGCTTCAACGTCCTCGGCGTGTTCAACTACAACAAGCAGCAGAACCTTGACGCCAACGACCGCTCTTTTGCTACTGACTACGCCCCCGGTCGCGGTCTCGATCAGACCTCGGGCACCGCGTTCCCCGGCAACTACAGTCAGAACGGCAACGCCACTAACCCGTTGGCCAACAGCAATTGCAACGGCCCCAACCTGATCGCCCGCGACGGTTTGTGCCGCTTCAGCACCCGTGAATACATCGACCTGGTGCCGCAGACCGAGAAGACTTCGTTCTTCGGCAAGACCACCGGCAAACTCGGCGACGATCACAACGTCAACCTCGAATACTTCTGGTCGCGCAACAACAACGCCACGGCGATCGGCCCTGCGCCGTTGACCGGTCTGAGCCTCGACGGTTCGTCGCCCTACTACCCCGGCAACGGCATCACCCCGGCGCCGACCGATTTCGCCCTCGACCCGACCCAACCGGTCGATGTCAACTGGCGCGAAACCGCTGCCGGCCCGCGTGAATCGAAAGACCAGAACACCAGCCAGCGCTTCTTGCTCAGTTTCGATGGCTTGGTGGGTGGCTGGGATTACAACGTCGGCGCCTCGTACAACCAGAACAAAATCGTCTCCAGCGTCACCAGCGGTTTTGTCAGCGATCAGGCGATGATCAATGGTCTGGCCAGCGGTCTGCTCAACCCGTTCGGCCCGCAATCCGCTGCCGGGCAGCAGTACATCGACGACGCGGCGTACCACGGCGCCTACTCCACCGCTGTTGGCCGTGTAGCCGGTTTCGACGGACGAATCAGCCGCGAGATCGGTGACTGGTTCGGCGCCGGCCCCTCCGGTCTGGCACTGGGCGGCGAATACCGCAAAGAGAAATTCCATCAGGACTTCGAGTCGTTCGCCGGTGACATCCAGAGCCTCGGCATCGACCCGGCCGGCAGTGTCGAGGGTGATCGCAGCGTCAAAGCCGCCTACGCGGAAATCAACGTGCCGGTGCTCGACAGCCTAGAACTGTCCGCCGCTGTGCGTCACGACAAATACAGCGACTTCGGCAGCACCACCAACCCGAAATACTCGTTCCGTTATCAGCCGTTGAAAGAGCTGGTGGTGCGTGGCGCCTACAGCGAAGGTTTCCGTGCGCCGTCGCTGTACGAGCTGTATTCGCCGCGCAGCATCACCTTCACTCAGGGCTACTACAACGACCCGGTGCTGTGTACTGGCGGCGTGGTGCAACCGGGCGGCAACGGCGGCCGCGATTGCGGTCAGCAGTTCCTCAACCAGATTGGCGGCAACGAAGATCTGGCCCCGGAGAAGGCGCGCAACGTGACGCTGGGCTTCGTTTATCAGCCAATCAACAACCTCTCGGTGGGTCTGGATTTCTGGTGGATTCACATCTCCAACCAGATCCAGCCGTTCCCGGAATCCACCGTGTTTGATCAGGCCGGTTCCTATCCGGACCGCTTCGTGCGCAACGCCGACGGCACGCTCAACTACATCGTCACCGGCAACGCCAACCTTGGCATCGTCGAAACCAACGGTGTCGATGTGTCGCTGGATTATCGCTTCCCGAACACGCAGTACGGTCAGTTCGGTCTGGGCCTGCAAGGCACTTACGTTGACGAGTACGACTTCCAGAGCACCATCAAAGGCCCGTTCACCGACAAGGTCGGCGACTTTCAGGGTGACGGCGTGATCGCGCGCTGGAAGCACAACCTCACCGGCAGCTGGACCTTCGGCGCGGCGCGGGCGGCACTCACCAACCGCTTCACCACCGGCTACAACGACTACGACCGCGACACCCACGCGCGCGTGGCGTCGTATTCGGTGTGGGACCTGTCGGCCGGCTACACCTTCAACAAGGTGCTGGATGTCGATGCCGGGATGAAGAACGTGTTCGACCGCAACCCGCCGTTCTCCAACCAGGCCTACAACTTCCAGAGCGGCTATGACCCGCGCTACACAGATCCGCTGGGCCGCACCTTGTTTGCGCGCATGACTTACCACTTCTAACCGGAAACAGAACACATCTCCCCCTGTGGGAGCGAGCTTGCTCGCGAAAGCGGTGGATCAGCAAGAGAGATGTCGGCTGACAAGACGCCTTCGCGAGCAGGCTCGCTCCCACATTGGGTCCGTGGACTTTCAGGGATTTTCAGGAGTGATTGCATGAGTTTTTTGCGCAACATGGCGGGCCTGCTTTTGGGCAGTGCGCTGCTGTGCATCGGCACCTCGGCGCTGGCCGCTGGCAGTTATGCGCTGACGGTATACGGCGAGGCGCCGAAGTATCCGGCGAACTTCCAGCACTTTGATTTCGTCGACCCCAAGGCGCCCAAAGGCGGTTCGCTCAGTCGCGCGTCGATGGAGATCGGCCAGTACAACTACATCTCCCCGTATGCCGATCAGGGCATTTCCGTGGTGCAGGTCAACGACTGGGTGTACTCGCCATTGGCGTTCCGTTCGCTCGACGAGCCGTACACCGTTTACGCATTGGTCGCGCAACAGATCGAGCGCGACCCTGATGGACTCTGGGTGCGTTTCACCCTCAATCCAAAAGCACGCTTCGCCGACGGCACGCCGATCACTGCCGAAGACGTGCGCTACACCTTCAACTTGCTGATGACCAAGGGCAGCCTGAGTTATCGCCAGCAGTACGCCGACGTCCAGGACGTGCTGATCGAGGGCCCGCGGCAGGTACGTTTCACCTTCAAGAACAACCTCAACCGCACCTTGGCGCTGGATCTGGCGACGATGCGCATCGTCCCCGAGCATTGGTGGAAAACCCGCGACTTCGCCAATGGCGGCGGTTTCGAGCCACCGCTGGGCAGCGGCCCGTACCGGGTGAGCAAGGTCGACGCCGGGCGCAGCATTAGTTTTCAACGCGATCCGGACTGGTGGGGCAAAGACCTGCCGGTGAGTCGCGGCATGTACAACTTCGACACCCTTACAGTAAATTTCTACGGCGACACCGACGTCGCCCGCCAACTGTTGCAGGCCGGCGCGTTCGACTACAACCGCGAGTTCTCCTCGTCCGGTTATGTAGTCGGCTACGACAGCCCGGCGTTGCGCGACGGCCGCTTGCAACAGTCGATCCTCGCCCCGGACAAACCCACCGCCGCTCAGGGCTTCGTGTTCAACCTGCAGAACCCGATCTTCCAGGATCGCCGCGTGCGTCAGGCGATCAGCCTGCTGTGGGATTTCGAGTGGACCAACAAGCAGATGATGCGCGGCTTCTACGTGCGCCAGAACAGCTTCTGGCCGAAGAGCGAAATGGCCGCCACCGCCCTGCCCGACGCTGAAGAACTGAAGATCCTCGAACCGCTGCGTGGGCAGATTCCCGACGAGGTCTTCACCGAGTTTTATCAGGCGCCGAAAACCGATGGCAGCGGCTACATCCGCGACAAACAACTGCAAGCGCTGAAGCTGCTCGCCGAGGCTGGCTGGACGCCGCAACACAATCGCTTGGTCAACGCTGCTGGCGAACCGCTGGAGTTCACCTTTCTCGACGGTCAGGGCGGCTTCGACCGCATGTTGCTGCCGTTCAAACGCACCCTCGCGCAGATCGGCATCACGCTGAATTTGCGCAGGATCGATTCGGCGCAATACGTCAACCGCCTCAACGCCCGCGACTACGACATGATCGTCACCAGTTTCCCGCGCAGCGGCGATCCGATCGTCTCCCCGGGCCGCGAGTTGTACAGCCTGTACGCCTCGCAAAGTGCCACTCAAGTCGGCAGCTCCAACTCGATGGTACTGGCCAATCCGGCGGTCGATCAACTGATCGACGGACTGGTCCAGGCCAACACCCGCGACGCCATGGTGCATTACGCCCGCGCCCTCGACCGGGTGCTGCAATGGGGTTACTACATGATTCCCAACTACTACTCCAAAGGCACGCCGACGGTGTATCAGAACCGCTTCGGCATGCCACCCGTGCAACCGGCTTACGACGAAGGCCTCAACACCTGGTGGGAGGTGTCGGCCAAGGCGCTGACCACACAACAGATGCACAGCCAACTCGCGGGGGGTCAGTGACATGCTGCGTTATCTGAGTCGACGTTTGCTGCTGATCATCCCGACGTTGCTGTGCATTCTGGTGGTGAATTTTCTTATTGTGCAGGCCGCGCCAGGTGGGCCGGTGGAGCAAGCCATCGCCCGCTTGCAGGGCTTCGGCGGGCACAGCATGGGCGGTGGTGGCGAGGTTGCCGCGATTGGCGGTGCCGGGCGCAGCAGCCGTGGCCTCGACCCGGCACTGATCGAGGAAATCAAACACCATTACGGCTTCGATAAACCGATGCACGAACGCCTGTGGCTGATGTTGAAAAACTACGCGCAGCTGGATCTGGGCAGCAGCTTTTTTCGCGGCGCCAAGGTCACCGATCTGATTGTGCAAAAGTTGCCGGTATCGCTGTCGCTGGGCTTGTGGGCGACGTTGATCACCTACCTGATTTCGATCCCGCTGGGCATTCGCAAAGCGATCAAGAACGGCAGCGCGTTTGATGTCTGGAGCAGCACGGCAATCATCATCGGCTACGCGATGCCAGCGTTCCTGTTCGCGATTCTGTTGATCGTGGTGTTCGCCGGTGGCAGCTACGTCAACTGGTTCCCGGTGCAGGGGCTGGTCTCGGATAACTTCGACAGCCTGAGCACGTTGGGCAAGGTCGGCGACTACCTCTGGCACTTGGTGCTGCCGGTGACGGCGTTGGTGATCGGCGGCTTTGCCACGCTGACGATCCTGACCAAGAACAGCTTCCTCAACGAGATCAGCCGCCAGTACGTGATTACCGCACGGGCCAAGGGTTTGACCGAGCGCCGCGTGCTCTACGGCCATGTGTTTCGCAACGCGATGTTGTTGGTGGTGGCCGGTGTGCCGTCGGCGCTGATCGAGGTGTTCTTCGCCGGTTCCTTGCTGATCGAAACCATCTTCAACCTCGACGGCCTCGGGCGCATGAGTTACGAGGCAGCAGTGTCGCGGGATTACCCGGTGGTGTTCGGCGCACTGTTTCTGTTCACCCTGTTCGGCCTGTTGATCAAGCTGATCGGCGATCTCTGCTACACCCTGCTCGACCCGCGCATCGACTTCTCGGCGAGGACTGCCTGATGTTCACTCTTTCCCCTCTTGGTCAACGTCGCGTTGCGCAGTTCAAGGCCAACCGGCGCGGGCGCTGGTCGCTGTGGCTGTTTGTCGGCCTGTGCCTGATTTGTATGGGCGGTGAGCTGATCGCCAACGACAAGCCGCTGGTGATCCGTTACCACGACGCTTTCTACTTTCCGATCCTCAGCGATTACCTGGAAACCGATTTCGGCGGCGAGCTACCGTTTCAGCCGGATTACGCCAGCGGTTACGTGCACAAACTGATCGAGGATCAGGGCGGATGGATGCTGTTTCCGCCGATCCCATTCAGCTACGACACGGTCAATTACGACCTCAGTGAGCCAGCGCCGAGTCCGCCGTCATCGAGCAACTGGCTGGGCACCGATGATCAGGCGCGCGATGTGTTGGCGCGGGTGATTTTCGGCACACGGATTTCGATTCTGTTTGCGCTGATTCTCACGGGCATCAGTGCGTTGATCGGCATCGTCGCCGGGGCGTTGCAGGGCTATTACGGCGGCTGGGTCGACTTGCTCGGGCAACGGGTGCTGGAGATCTGGTCGGGGTTGCCGGTGCTGTACCTGCTGATCATTCTGTCCGGGTTTGTCTCGCCGAGTTTCTGGTGGTTACTGGGGATCATGGCGCTGTTTTCCTGGCTGGCGTTGGTTGATGTGGTGCGCGCCGAGTTTCTGCGTGGACGCAATCTTGAGTACGTCAAAGCTGCGCGGGCGCTCGGCCTGACGGACAACGAACTGATGTGCCGGCACATCCTGCCTAACGCGATGACCTCCACCCTCACCTACCTGCCGTTCATTCTGACTGGCGCGATTGCGACGCTGACTGCGCTGGATTTTCTTGGCTTCGGCATGCCGGCCGGTACTGCATCGCTGGGCGAATTGATCGGACAGGCAAAGCGCAATCTGCAGGCGCCATGGCTGGGGCTGACGGCGTTTTTCGCGTTGGCACTGATTCTGTCTTTGCTGGTGTTTATTGGTGAGGCTTGCCGTGATGCATTCGATCCCCGGAGCTGACATGAACGACAATTTGATCGAGATCCGCGATCTGCGCGTGGCCTTCGCCGGGCAGGCAGTGGTGCACGGTTTGAAACTGGATATTCGCCGTGGCGAATGTCTGGCGCTGGTCGGTGAATCCGGCTCGGGCAAGTCGGTGACCGCACATTCGATCCTGCGTTTGTTGCCGGGCAATAACGTCAGCAGCAGCGGTGCGATCCGCTACAACGGCGTGGATTTATTGCACGCCAGCGAGCAGCAGATGCGCGGCTTGCGAGGCAACCGCATTGCGATGATTTTCCAGGAGCCGATGACCTCACTGAATCCGCTGCACACGGTGGAAAAGCAGGTCAGCGAGGTGCTGGAGATTCACAAGGGTTTGAAGGGCCGCGCCGCACGTGAGCGGACGTTGGAGTTACTGGAGCTGGTCGGCATTCGTCAGCCTTTGCAGCGTATGAAAGCCTATCCGCATCAGCTTTCGGGCGGCCAGCGGCAACGGGTGATGATTGCCATGGCGCTGGCCAATGAGCCGGAGCTGTTGATCGCCGATGAGCCGACCACGGCGCTGGATGTCACGGTGCAGCAGAAGATTCTCGAGCTGCTGATCGAGTTGCAGCAGCGGCTGGGCATGTCACTGTTGCTGATCAGCCATGACCTCAATCTGGTGCGGCGTATCGCGCAACGGGTATGCGTGATGCGTCACGGTAAGATCGTTGAGCAGGCGGATTGCGAAGCGTTGTTTCGGGCGCCGCAGCATCCTTACAGCCGCTTGTTGATCGAGGCTGAACCGAGTGGTGCGCCGGTGCCCAGTGAGTACGACCACAACTTGCTCGAAGTCGATGATCTGAAGGTGTGGTTCCCGTTGCCCAAGGCGTTGTTCAGTCGGCAGCAGGATTACATCAAAGCGGTGGACGGCGTGAGTTTCATTCTGCAGCGCGGCAAGACTTTGGGGATTGTCGGTGAGTCGGGTTCGGGTAAATCGACGCTGGGTCAGGCGGTCCTGCGGCTGGTCGAATCCGAGGGCAATATCCGCTTTGGCAACAAGCAACTGAGCCTGCTCAATCAGCGCCTGATGCGACCGTTGCGGCGGCAGATTCAGGTGGTGTTCCAGGACCCGTTCGGCAGCCTCAGCCCACGGATGTCGGTGCAGCAGATCATTGCCGAAGGGTTGCTGACCCATGGCATCGGCACTGAAGCCGAGCGTGAGGCGGCGGTGATTCGCGTATTGGAGGAAGTCGGCCTCGACCCGCAGAGCCGGCATCGTTATCCCCACGAATTTTCCGGTGGGCAGCGCCAACGCATTTCTATCGCCCGCGCACTGGTGCTGGAACCGGCGCTGATTCTGCTGGATGAGCCGACCTCGGCGCTGGATCGTACGGTGCAGAAACAGGTGGTGGAGTTGTTGCGGCAATTGCAGATCAGGCATGGGCTGACCTATTTGTTCATCAGCCATGATCTGGCGGTGGTGCATGCGTTGGCGCATGACTTGATGGTGATCAAGGATGGCAAGGTGGTTGAGCAGGGTTCTTCACGCGAGATTTTCGCCGCGCCCAAACACCCCTACACCCAGGAACTGCTGAAGGCCTCCGGCCTCAAGCCCGCTGAAGCCTCCTGTGGGAGCGAGCTTGCTCGCGAAGGCGGTGGTTCAGATATAAATGAGTCGACTGACACTACGCATTCGCGAGCAAGCTCGCTCCCACAGTTTTGATTAGCAGACATTGAAAAATATTTTCAGGCACTGCATCCAAACGCCTCCGTCACGGGTAGTCCTTGTAACAGCCCTCTTCGGCTGTCAGCGGTTTACCCTTTTCGGAGATAACACTGATGAACATCACCCAGCTGATTGGCCTCACCGGTTTGCTTGCCCTGTCCTCGACAACCTTCGCCCAAAGCAGTTACCCCGACGCGATCAAAGTCCCTGATGGCCACAAGATCGCGATGGAAACCACCGGCGTCGGCGAGATCACTTACGAATGCCGTGACAAAGCCAATACTCCAGGGCAGACCGAGTGGACCTTCGTCGGCCCGAAAGCGGTGCTCAATGATCGCAGCGGCAAACAGGTCGGCACCTACTTCGGCCCGCCGGCCACCTGGCAGGCCAAGGACGGTTCGAAAGTCACCGGCACACAATTGGCCGTAGCGCCGTCGACTCCGGGCAACCTGCCCTATCAACTGGTCAAGGCCAATCCGGCCGAAGGCAAAGGCGCGATGAGCGGCGTGAGTTACATCCAGCGCGTCGCGCTCAAGGGCGGCGTGGCGCCGGGCAGCGAGTGCACGGCGGCGAACAAGGGCAAGCAGGAAGTGGTGAAGTATCAGGCCGATTACATTTTCTGGGCGGCGAACTGATCTCCGGACTTACCGAGATCCAAGGTGGGAGCGAGCCTGCTCGCGAAGGCGGAGGGTCAGAGAAGGATGTATCGACTGACACGCCGCCTTCGCGAGCAGGCTCGCTCCCACAGGGGGAGGAATTGGGTTGTCTGGATGTTTGCGGAATGTGAGCTAGATTGCACGACATGCCTTTAGCCGAATCCGCGTTCGATTACGAAGCCCGCCTCGCTGCCTGTGCCCGTGGCGAGCGGTCGGCCCTGCGCGATTTGTATGTGCAGGAAGGCCCGCGTCTGCTCGGTGTGGCCAAGCGGCTGGTGCGCGACACGGCGCTGGCGGAGGACGTTGTTCATGAGGCGTTTATCAAGATCTGGAACGGCGCGGCGGGGTTTGACCCGGCGCGCGGTTCGGCGCGGGGCTGGATGTTCACGGTGACGCGGCATCTGGCGCTGAATCTGCTGCGCGATCATGGCCGGGAAACGCCATTCGACGAAGCTCACGAAGTGGCTACAGACGATGACGGCTTCGACGCCCACGCTCATTCGGCGCGCATCCACCGTTGCCTGGAACAACTGGAGCCGCAACGCCGCCACTGCATCCTGCATGCCTATGTCGACGGTTACAGCCACGCGCAGATTGCCGCGCGCCTCGACACGCCGCTGGGCACGGTCAAAGCGTGGATCAAGCGCAGCCTCAACGCCTTGCGGGAGTGCATGGGATGACCACTGAATCGGCGCAGGAACGGGATGAACTGGCCGGCGAATATGTGCTCGGCACGCTGTCGTTCGAACAGCGTAGCGAGGTGCAACGTCGTTTGCCGAATGATCCCGAATTGCGCGCAGCGGTGGACGCCTGGGAGCGGCGTCTGCTGGAGTTGACTGACCTTGCGCCCTCGGAACAACCTTCGACGCAGTTGTGGCCACGGATCGAACGCAGTCTCGAACGACTCGCGCCAAAAGCGTCATCGACCTCATGGTGGAATCTGTTGCCGCTCTGGCGCGGGCTGAGTGCGGCCGGATTGGCCGCGACGTTACTGCTGGGTTCAATCCTGCTGACCCAGACCACGCCGAAACCAAGCTTTCTGGTGGTGCTGGTCGCGCCGCAGGACAAGGCGCCGGGCTGGGTGATTCAGGCGAGCAACTCACAAGAGATTCAGTTGATTCCGCTCGGTGTGATCGAAGTGCCGGCCGACAAGGCACTGGAATTCTGGACCAAGGCTGACGGCTGGCAGGGGCCGGTTTCGCTAGGGTTGGTCAAGCCTGGGCAGGCGTTGTCGGTGCCGTTGGACAAGCTGCCGCCGCTGCAACCGAATCAATTGTTCGAACTGACACTTGAGGGCGCCAATGGCTCGCCGATCGGCAAACCGACCGGGCCGATTCAGGCGATCGGGCGTGCGGTGAAGGTGCTGTGAGGCTCTGATCTGCGGGTTCCGGCAACCATCATCGGCATCGATGTTCACCATCACGGCAATGAAGTTCTCATAAAAAATCTCCGGCGTAACATCTGCTCCATACCAACCAACAACACCCCCGGAGCACACAATCATGAAACGCCAGACTCTTCTCGGTATCGCTTTCTCGGTCTTCGCTATCAACGCTTTCGCCGCTACCCCGGCCCATACCATGATCGCCGAAGGCGGCTCGGACAAACTGATCGAAAGCCGTGTGGCTGAAGGTGGCTCGGATCGTTTGATCGAACGCCGCGTTGCTGAAGGTGGCGCTGATCGCCTGCTGGAACGCCGCGTTGCTGAAGGTGGTTCGGATCGTCTGATCGAACGTCGCGTTGCTGAAGGTGGCTCCGATCGTCTGATTGAACGCCGCGTTGCTGAAGGTGGCTCCGATCGTCTGATCGAACGTCGCGTTGCTGAAGGTGGCTCTGATCGTCTGATCGAACGTCGCGTTGCTGAAGGTGGCTCTGATCGTCTGATCGAACGTCGCGTTGCTGAAGGTGGCTCCGATCGTCTGATCGAACGTCGCGTTGCTGAAGGTGGCTCTGATCGTCTGATCGAACGTCGCGTTGCTGAAGGTGGCTCCGATCGTCTGATCGAACGTCGCGTTGCCTGAATGCATGGCTTCAAGCGCAACAACCCAGAGAAACCCGGCTCCCTTGGCCGGGTTTTTTATGTCTGTGTGTTTTACCCGGCCTTGGCCATGCAGCGCTTGTAGCGCTCGTCCACACGCTTGGCAAACCATGCCGTCGTCAGTTTGCGGGTGATCTTCGGGCTCTGCAGCACGATCCCCGGCAACACCGCACGCGGCAGCTTCTTGCCCTCAGCTTGCTCCGCCAGTTCGAATACCCGCTGATAGAGCTTGGTCTCTTCGAACTCCAGGGTTTTGCCCTTCTCCAGCTGATCGCGAATAGTCGGATTGCGCATGCCCAAGGACTTGCCGAGGGTGCGCACCGCCAGTTCCGTGCCGCCGGGCATGATCGAATCGTAGCGTATCAGGTCGCCATCGAGCGCCAGGGGAATACCCGAAGCGCGGCTCACCGCATTCTGAAACGCGGCATTGCGACTGGCGTACCAGCCTGCGTTGAAATCGGCAAACCTATACAGCGGCTCGCGATAACTCACCGGATAACCGAGCAAATGCGCGATACCGAAATACATGCCACCGCGTCGACTGAACACTTCACGGCGGATCGTGCCATCCACCGGGTACGGATAATCCTTGGCGTGCTGTTCGGCAAATTCGATGCTGACCTGCATCGGCCCGCCGGTGTGCACCGGGTTGAAGCCGCCGAACAACGTGCGGCCCATCGGCACCCTGCCGATGAAGTCGTCGAAAATGCCACTGAGTTCTTTTTCACTGCGCGCCGCATTCAGGCGTTCGCTGTAGGTCTTGCCGTTGGTTGAACGCACTTGCAGAGCACCACTGACCAACAGGCTGGGGATGTGCACTTTGGCGGCGCGACGGTCGATTTCTTCGCGGGCGATTTTGCCCAGGCCGGGCACCGTAGGGTCGGCCTGGAAAGTGGATTCCTGCTCGGCAACGGCCAGCACCGAACAAAGGTTTTGCGTGGTCGGGCTGATGTTCTGCGCGGCAAACGCGGCGTAAATGTCGGTGGCCCAGCCTTGCCGATCAGCAGTCTTGGCCGGCATCAGCCGCACGATCTCGGCCTTCACTTCAGCGGGCGCACGCGGCACCGGCTCCTGGCTGCGCTGCCCCGCGCAACCGGCGAGCACCAGCAGTGCGGCGAGGGTGATCGGTAATCGAAGGTTGTGCATGTTGCTCCATCCAGTCCATTAAGCCCGAACACCATACACAATCCGTGTAGGAGCTGCCGAAGGCTGCGATCTTTTGACTTTGATTTTAAAAACAAGATCAAAAGATCGCAGCCTGCGGCAGCTCCTACACAGGAATGCGGGTATTGAAGGGGTGATGACAAACTGATTGCAAAACGTTACTGAGAAAATCTATCATTTGCACCTGGAGTCGCATTTGCGCAAGGAGTTCCCGCGCCGCCCTTATTTTTCTCACCGGCCGTGCGCCTCCAGGTATCTACATGCCCGCTTCAGCTCGACTCGCCGTCCCGTTTCGCCCGACGCTTCTCGCCCTGCTGTGCTCCCTGACTGTCACCGCTCACGCCGCTGAAGGCGATACCAAAGCGCTGGTGCTGGACGACGTCAACGTCAATGCCCAGGCCCCGACGCCGAACGCCCTGCCCCCGGTTTACTCGGGCGGTCAGGTCGCCCGCGGTGGTCAACTCGGCGTGCTCGGCAATCAGGACATGATGGACGTGCCGTTCAGCGCCGCCTCCTATACCGAACAACTGATCCAGGATCAGCAGGCCGAAAACGTCGCCGACGTGCTGCTCAACGATTCGTCAGTGCGTCAGGCCTCGGGTTTCTCCAACCAGGCGCAGGTCTTCATGATTCGCGGCCTGCCGCTGAACGGTGACGATATTTCCTATAACGGCCTGTATGGCGTGCTGCCCCGGCAGATCATTTCCACCGACGCCCTGGAGCGCGTGGAAGTGTTCAAAGGCCCGAACGCCTTTATCAATGGCGTGACCCCGACCGGTTCCGGCATCGGCGGTGGCGTCAACCTGCAACCGAAACGCGCCGGTGACGTGCCGCTGCGGCGTTACACCACCGACATCAACAGCGAAGGCCGTATCGGTCATCACTTCGACATTGGCCAGCGTTTCGGTGAAGACAACCGCTTCGGCGCCCGGATCAACCTGTCCCAGCGCGAAGGCGACACCGGTATCGACCACGAGAACCAGCGCTCGAAACTGTTCGCCATCGGCCTCGACTATCGCGGCGACGCCTTGCGCCTCTCCGGCGACTTCGCGTATCAAAAAGAACGCGTCAACGGTGGCCGCAGCTCGGTCAACCTCGGCACTGCCACGCATATTCCGGACGCGCCGTCGGCCGACACCAACTACGCGCCGAAGTGGGGCTACACCGACATCGAAGACACCTTCGGCATGCTCCGCGCCGAGTACGACCTGAACGA
Source organism: Pseudomonas viridiflava (assembly GCF_900580865.1). GTDB lineage: Bacteria > Pseudomonadota > Gammaproteobacteria > Pseudomonadales > Pseudomonadaceae > Aquipseudomonas. Next base: position 25,583 of record NZ_UTBZ01000098.1, on the reverse strand, counting down.
CAACTGGACCGCCTACGCCGCTGGCGGCGCCAAGCACACCCGTGAAGTCGGGCGCTACAACTCGACCACTTTGGTTGGCAACAGCGGCGCGTCGTTTACCACAGGTTCGTTCGTCCCCCACGATGAAGACAACACCAGCGTGATGGCCGGCCTCAACGGCAAATTCAATACCGGCGCGATCAGTCATAAGGTCAATTTCGGGTTGACCGGTATCTGGGCCGAACAGCGCAGCGCTTACGATTTCGATCTGACCCGATACGCCAACAACATCTACCATCCGGTGCAAACGCCGTCGCCAGTGGGCAACTTTGCCGGCGGCGACTTGAATGATCCGGGCATCGTCGGCAAGACCTTCAACCGCAGCATTGCGATTTCCGACACCCTCGGTTTCTTCGATGATCGCCTATTGGTCACCGCCGGCCTGCGTCGTCAGCAATTGGTGGTGCAAGGTTACAGCTACGCCAGTTATGGCAGCGGCCCGCGCTCCTCGAGCTACGACGAGTCGATCACCACACCGGTCTACGGCGTGGTGTTCAAGCCGTGGGAACATGTGTCGTTCTACGCCAACCACATCGAAGGTCTGGCCCAGGGCCCGACTTCGCCGACCAGTTCTGGCGGATTCCGTGTGACCAACGGCAACGAAGTCTATGCACCCGCGCGTTCCAAGCAGACCGAAGTCGGGGTGAAAGTCGACATGGGCACTTACGGCGCGAGCCTGGGTGTTTATCGCATCGAACAGCCGAGCGATGGTTACTGCGAAATCGACAGCGCCACCACCTGCACCTACGTGCGTGAAGGCGAGCAGATCAACAAAGGCGTGGAAATGAACGTGTTCGGCGAGCCGATCCAGGGCCTGCGCCTGATCAGCGGCCTGACCCTGATGGACACCGAACTGAAGAACACCCTCAACGGTACCAACGACGGCAACCGTGCGATCGGTGTGCCGACCTTTCAGTTCAACGCCGGCGCCGACTGGGATGTACCCGGCCTGCAAGGCGTAGCGCTGAATGCGCGGATGCTGCGCACCGGCGGTCAATACGCCGACGCGGCGAACAACCTCAGCCTGCCGACCTGGAACCGTTTCGATGCCGGTGCGCGTTATGCGTTCAAGGTGTCGGAGAAGGACGTGACCGTGCGTCTGGGCGTGGAGAATCTGGCGAACAAAAAGTATTGGGAATCGGCTCAGGGTGGGTATCTGACTCAGGGTGAGCCGCGGGTGGCGAAGTTGTCCGGCACTATTGATTTCTAACGCTGAAAAGCCCCTCATCGGAACGCCGCCCGCCTAACCCTCTCCCAAAGGGAGAGGGGACCGACCGAGGTGTTCTTGCAAGTTACACCGACTTGAAATATCGAGTCGAACTCAGGTTTTGAAAAGCACCCAAATCGGCTCCCTTTCCCCCTCACTTTTTAAAGGAGAGGGTACTGACCGAGGTGTTCTTTCGAGTTACGCCGACATGTGCCGCCGAGTCGTACTCAGCTTTTGAAAAGCACACAAATCGGCTCCCTTTCCCCCTCGCCTTTCAAAGGAGAGGGAGCTGATTGCGGTGTACTTTCGAGTTACGCCGACGTGTGCCGCCGAGTCGTACTCAGCTTTTGAAAAGCACACAAATCGGCTCCCTTTCCCCCTCGCCTTTTAAAGGAGAGGGTACTGACCGAGGTGTTCGAGTTACGCCGACGTGTGCCGCCGAGTCGTACTCAGCTTTTGAAAAGCATACAAATCGGCTCCCTTTCCCCCTCACCTTTCAAAGGAGAGGGGGCTGATTGCGGTGTACTTTCGAGTTACGCCGACGTGTGCCGCCGAGTCGTACTCAGCTTTTGAAAAGCACACAAATCCGGCTCCCTTTCCCCCTCGCCCCCCTGGGGGAGAGGGCTGGGGTGAGGGGGTAAATTTCACTGTCACCAAAATCTCCCGCCGAACCGCCAAAAAAGGCCCCACAGCCTCACCGCTGCGGGGCCTTTTTCCGTCTGGCCGATCAACTGGCCACCCTCTCCTGCTGATCCATACTTGCTCCACAGCAAACGGAGGACAGCCCCATGAACCGCAGCGACGTTCTGATCATCGGCGCCGGCCCGACCGGTCTGGTGCTCGCCCTGTGGCTGAGCAAACTCGGCGTACGCGTACGCATCATCGATAAAACTTCCGCGCCCGGCACCACGTCGCGAGCGCTCGCAGTGCAGGCGCGCACCCTTGAGTTGTATCGCCAGCTGGATCTGGCCGACACCGTAGTGCGCAACGGCCATCGGGTGGCGGCGGCGAATTTCTGGGTCAACGGCAAACCGGTCGCGCAATTGCCACTGAACCGTATCGGCGAAGGCCTGACGCCCTACGCGTTCGTCGAAATCTTCCCCCAGGATCAGCACGAACGGCTGCTGATCGAGCGTCTCGAAGACTATGACATCACGGTCGAACGCGACACCACACTGGAAAGCTTCGAGGAAACCGGTGATGGCCTCAGCGCGCATTTGCGCCTGCCCGATGGCGAGCAGGAAATCTGCCAGACCTGTTATCTGGCGGGATGTGATGGCGCCCGCTCAGTGGTACGCAAAGCCCTCGATACCGGTTTCCCCGGCGGCACTTATCAGCAGATTTTCTACGTGGCGGACGTCAAGGCCAGCGGCCCGGCGATGAACGGCGAGCTGCACCTGGATCTGGATGAAGCGGACTTTCTCGCCGTGTTCCCACTCGCCGGCGAAGGCCGCGCACGGTTGATCGGCACGGTGCGGGGCGAACGTGCGGATCGCGCCGAAAGCCTGGAGTTTTCCGATGTCAGCAGCCGCGCCATCGAACACCTCAAAGTGCATATCGAAGATGTCCATTGGTTCTCGACCTACCGCGTGCATCACCGCGTCGCCGAGCACTTTCGCAGTGGCCGCACGTTTCTGCTCGGCGATGCCGCCCATGTGCACAGCCCGGCGGGCGGTCAGGGCATGAACACCGGCATCGGTGACGCAATCAATCTGGCGTGGAAAGTCGCCGCAGTGCTCAGCGGCGGCGCCGAGCCAAGCCTGCTCGACAGCTACGAAACCGAACGCAAGGCCTTCGCCCGTCGTCTGGTGTCGACCACCGACAAAGTCTTCAGTTTCGTCACCGCCGAAGGGCGTATGGCCGATCTGCTGCGCATGCGCGTGGCACCGTTTCTGATCCCGAAAATGGCCTCGTTCGAGGCCAGTCGCGAGTTCCTTTTTCGCACCGTTTCGCAAGTCACCCTCAACTATCGCGGCATGCCACTGAGCCAGGGCGCGTCCGGCCATGTGCACGGCGGTGACCGCTTGCCGTGGGCGCATGATGGTGAGGGAGATAATTACGAACCGCTCAGACAGCCGTGCTGGCAGGTGCATGTGTACGGCGACACCAGTGACGAAATGATCGCCTGGTGCCAGGAACATCATTTGCCGCTGCATGTGTTCGACTGGCGCCCCGCGTTTGAAACGGCGGGATTGGGGCGTAACGGCTTCTATCTGCTGCGCCCGGATACGTATGTGGCGATTGCCGAGAATAGCGCCGACCCAAAAGTCATCGAACGCTATTTCCGCGATCACGGCATCCGGCCATTCTTCAACTGCCCCTGACACAGCACAAATCAAATGTGGGAGCGAGCCTGCTCGCGAAAGCGTCGTGTCAGTCAACACTAATGTCAGCTGATAAACCGCTTTCGCGAGCAGGCTCGCTCCCACAGGGGTAACGCGTTGGTCTTTAGATCCCGGCCAATGCCAGATCCATAGCAAAGTAAGTGAAGATCAAATCCGCCCCCGCCCGCTTGATCGCGCCCAGGCTTTCACGTACCACGCGATCCTCATCAATCGCCCCGGCCTGTGCGCCGAACTTGATCATCGCGTATTCGCCGCTGACCTGATACGCCGCCAGCGGCAGGTTCGAGGCTTCGCGAATATCGCGGATGATGTCGAGGTACGCACCGGCCGGTTTGACCATCAGCGCATCGGCGCCCTCCTGCTCGTCGAGCAACGATTCACGCAGGGCTTCGCGGCGGTTCATCGGGTTCATCTGATAGCTTTTGCGGTCGCCTTTCAGCGCGCTGCCACCGGCCTCGCGGAACGGGCCGTAAAGCGCCGAGGCAAATTTGGTCGAGTACGCCATGATCGGGATTTGCGTGAAGCCGGCCGCATCCAGTGCCTGGCGAATCGCCCGCACCTGACCGTCCATCGCTGCCGATGGCGCGATCACGTCGGCACCGGCGCGGGCCGCTGCCACGGCTTGTTTGCCGAGGTTGATCAGGGTCTGGTCGTTGTCGACTTCGTGGTTGTGCATCACGCCGCAGTGGCCGTGATCGGTGTATTCGCAGAAGCAGGTGTCGGACATCACGATCATTTCCGGCACGGCATCTTTGGCAATGCGCGACATGCGCGAGACCAGACCTTCTTCGCGCCAGGTGTCGCTGCCGTTGCTGTCCAGATGATGGGATACACCGAAGGTCATCACCGACTTGATGCCGGCGCGGGCATAGCGCTCGATTTCGCTGGCCAGTTTGCGCTCGGGAATACGCATCACCCCCGGCATGCTCTTGATCGGCACGAAGTCGTCGATTTCTTCTTCAACGAAAATCGGCAGGACCAGATCGTTCAGGCTGAATTCGGTTTCCTGGAACAGGCTGCGCAGGCTCGCATTGCGGCGCAGACGGCGGGGACGTGCTTCGGGGAACTGACTGGACATGAGGGCCTTTCCTGAAAACGGCAGATGAGACGAAAGTCGTAGGGGGCGAAGCTTATGCCTTGCGGGGGTTGGGGTACAAACCTGGATCAATCAAGAGTGCATTACTGGGGGTGTAACAATCCCAGAGAGTACCCAAATCTCCTGTAGGAGCTGCCGAAGGCTGCGATCTTTTGATCTTGCTTTTAAAAATCAACATCAAAAGATCGCAGCCTTCGGCAGCTCCTACAGGGGGATGTGTGGTGTCAGGAGGGAATGGTCAGGCCGCGAACCACGGCCGGACGGGAGAGGAAGCGCTCCAGTACACGGGTGACATTCGGGAAGTTCTGAATGCCGACCAGATCACCGGCCTCATAAAATCCGATCAAGTTACGCACCCACGGAAACGTCGCGATATCGGCGATGGTGTAGCGCTCGCCCATGATCCAGTCGCGGCCTTCAAGACGAGTATTCAACACATTCAACAGACGTTTGCTTTCATCGACATAACGATCACGCGGACGCTTGTCTTCGTAGTCCTTGCCGGCGAATTTGTTGAAGAACCCGAGTTGGCCGAACATCGGGCCGATGCCGCCCATCTGGAACATCAGCCACTGAATGGTTTCGTAGCGCAGCGCGCCTTCCTGAGCGAGCAATTGGCCGCTTTTGTCGGCCAGGTAAATCAGGATCGCACCGGATTCGAACAGCGGCAGCGGCTGATCATCGGGGCCGTGGGGGTCGAGGATCGCCGGAATCTTGTTGTTCGGGTTCAGCGAGAGGAACTCGGCGGACAACTGATCATTGCTGTCGAAAGCGACCTTGTGTGGCTCGTACGGCAGGCCGATTTCTTCGAGCATGATCGAGACTTTGACGCCGTTGGGCGTCGGCAGGGAATAGAGCTGAATCCAGTCAGGGTACTGCGCCGGCCATTTCTGGGTGATCGGGAACGCGGACAGATCGGTCATGGGAAGCATCCAGTCACAAATTAAAGCCTGATCATAATGTAGACGCTGCCGCAGGCTGCGATCTTTTGATCTTGAGCCTTTGCAGCCTGCAAAAAAATCGCAGCCTGCGCCAGCGCCTCCATGAACCGTAACATCCTGTCGCTAACCTGCCACCAGGCCGCTGAACGTTGCCGTTAGAGTGCTGCGCACTCAGACGATCGAACCAAACGGCCCTCAGGGGACTCTGAGCTATGCCTTTGTTGCAGAGGAAGCCGTTCATGACAGGGAAAACACCCGGTGCTGGGAGCCCGCGGTGTAAAGGTTTGTCAGCCTTAACTGAATCAGTTGAAGAACCTTTTATTCATGACGATCCTTATGCGATTCGCCAAACGTTTCAAACATCGCGCGTATGTGGCCCTGCCTTCCCTGCTGGCCGTCAGTGCGCTGTTCCTGTCGCTTGAGTCCAGCGAAAGCCGCGCGCAACCGGCGGATGGCACCCAGACCCTGGTGTTCCTGCGCCACGCGGAGAAGCCCGAGGGCGGTCTCGGCCAGCTCAACTGCCAGGGCCTGAACCGCGCCATCGACCTGTCGACGCTGCTGCCGGAAAAATTCGGCAAGGCCGATTACGTGTTCGCCGCCAATCCGACGCGCAATGTCGAGGAAGGTGAGCTGGACAACTCCTACAGCTACATCCGCCCACTGATGACCATCAGCCCGGCAGCGATCAAGCTCGGTCTGCCGGTGAACATCGAATTCTCGGCCAACGACACCAGCGATCTGGCCCGCGAACTGCTGGAAGACAAGTATCACAACTCGACGATTTACACCGCGTGGTCCCACGGCTATCTGCCGGAGCTGATCAATAAGGTGGCAGGCAAAGCGGTCGGCGAGAAACAGAACATCACCGACGATTGGGCGGGCAACGATTTTGACTCGCTGTATGTACTGACGCTGACCTGGCACAACGGCAAGGCCAGCCTGCAGAGCCACAGTTACAAGCAGGGACTGGATCATGGCAAGGAAACCTGCCCGACCTGAGTGTTGTGTGGCCTGACCCGGCCCCTTCGCGAGCAGGCTCGCTCCCACATTGTATCTGCGTGAAATACAAATCCCCTGTGGGAGCGAGCCTGCTCGCGAAGAGGCCAGCCGCAACAACCTCAAACCGTCTGATTCACCCGTTCACGCAAATACTCAAGCACTGCCCCACGCTCCCCGGCAAACTCGATCCGCCCGCCCTTCTTCTCGCGCTGAAACACATACATCGGGTCGTAATACTCACGCAGTAACCCTTCGATCCAGCCACGATGCAAATCCACCGCGCCGCTGCGCCCCTGCTCCGCCAACGCGTCTTCCATCAAAATCAGCATGCGTCGATGGCGCTCGCCACCCAGACGTTTCTGCACATTGTTCAGGCTTTCCAGCAGGCGTTCTGAGAACAGCGTAAAACCCTCCTCGCCATGCACCGCAGAGAACTCCGCCGACAGGTCCACCACGTAATCACGCAGAATCCGCTCGACGCGATCGGCAAAACTGTCTTCCAGCCAGACCATCGGGTACTGCTGCATGCCCTGATACAGCGCCAGCGGCAAGGCGCAACTGCCGACCACCCGGCTCTCGTCCTCCAGCACAAACTGCGCGAAACCCGCGCCGCGTTTCTTGAGGATGTCGATGGCCAGACGGTTTTCGAAATCGATGTTCGACGGCTGCCCGGTGGCGCGTTTGCCGAAGCTGGAGCCGCGATGATTGGCGTGCCCTTCCAGGTCCAGACCATTGCGCAACTGCACCAGCACTTCGGTCTTGCCTGTGCCGGTCATGCCGCCGAGCAGGACGAAATCACATTGCGCGATCGCCTGCTCAAGGCTGTCGATGAGGAAGTTACGCATTGCCTTATAACCACCGCCAACACGCGGATAGTCGATGCCCGCCTCGTCACGCAGCCATTGCTGAGTGATCTGCGAACGCAGGCCACCGCGAAAACAATAGAGATACCCATCAGGATGGGCCCGAGCGAAATCGGCCCAGGCCTGGATGCGCTCGGCTTTCACCGCGCCCGACACCAGTTGATGACCCAATTCGATGGCGGCCTGCTGACCGTGTTGTTTGTAGCAGGTGCCGATCTTCTGCCGTTCGACGTCGTTCATCAGCGGCAGGTTGATCACACCGGGGAACGCACCCTTGTGAAACTCGATCGGGGCGCGGGCGTCCATCAGCGGCCGGTCGTTGAGGAAAATGTCACGGTAGTCAGTGCAGTCGCGGAGCATCAAATCACCTCGACTGCGTTCGTCTGTCGCTCAACCAGTTCGCCGATTGGCGCCAGGTTCAGGCCCAGTTCGGCGGCGACGGCGAGGAATTCTTCATTGCCTTCAGGCGTGACGGCGATCAGCAAGCCACCGCTGGTTTGCGGGTCGCAGAGCACGCGTTTGTGCAGTTCCTGCACGCGGCCAACCTTGCTCGCGTAGCTGTCGAAGTTGCGCAACGTGCCGCCGGGCACGCAGCCCTGATCGAGGTAATACTCGACGCTGTCCAGACGCGGCACGCGGTCATACGCGATGCGCGCGGTCAGCTTGCTGCCATCGGCCATTTCCACCAGATGCCCGAGCAGACCAAAACCGGTGACATCGGTCATGGCGGTAACGCCGGCGAGTTTGCCGAAACGGCTGCCGGGTTTGTTCAGGGTGCACATCCAGTCGCGGGCCACACCGACGTCGGCGGCGCGCAACTTGCCCTTCTTCTCGGCGGTGGTGAGGATGCCGATGCCCAGCGGTTTGGTCAGGTAAAGTAGGCAGCCGGCGGTGGCGGTGTCGTTGCGTTTCATGTGGCGCTTTTCCACCAGACCAGTGACGGCGAGGCCGAAGATCGGCTCCGGCGCATCGATCGAATGCCCGCCCGCCAGCGGAATGCCCGCCGCGTCGCACACCGAACGGCCGCCGCGAATCACTTCACGCGCCACTTCCGGCGCCAGCACATTGACCGGCCAGCCAAGAATGGCGATGGCCATCAACGGATCGCCGCCCATGGCATAGATGTCGCTGATCGCGTTGGTCGCGGCGATGCGGCCGAAGTCGAACGGGTCGTCGACAATCGGCATGAAAAAGTCCGTGGTCGAGACCACACCGCGCTCGGCATCGATCTCGTACACCGCCGCGTCATCGCGCGAGGCGTTGCCGACCCACAGTTTCGGGTCGAGGTTCTGCGCGCCGCTGCCGGCCAGAATCACTTCCAGCACCTGCGGGGAAATCTTGCAGCCGCAACCGGCGCCGTGGCTGTATTGGGTCAGACGAATCGGCTCGCTCATGGGGGAGTCTCAGGCTGTTGATGGGGCCGATTCTAGCAGAGCGCGAAGCAGCAGTTTTTTGCACTGACTGAGCGGCCCCTTCGCGAGCAGGCTCGCTCCCACATTTGCACCGCACTCCTCTGTGGGAGCGAGCCTGCTCGCGAAGGCAATCGAACAGTCACCACAAGGGTTGCCAAAGAATTTGCAGGCAAAAAAAACCGCCCTTACGGGCGGCTAAAAGTGCTTCGACCCTAAATCAGAAGCCAAGGCTGAAGCTGATGGTCATTGCATGGTCGTTACTGCCGTTCGACAGTTGGCCCGAGTAGCCGACACCGAGTTTGCCGGTCGGGCTGATCTGGAAGTCGACACCCGCTTCAACGATGGCGCTGTCCTTGGCGATCGGCACACCTTGGGTGCTGAACGAAGCGCCGCCGTCGATGAAGGTCAGGTCGGCATCAGGTTTGGTGTCGCCGAAGGCATGTCGCCAGCCGATGGCCGCGCGCGGGGTGAATTGCCCGCCGTTGGCCAGGGTGATGACTTTGCCGGCGCGGACACCGAGGGTCGAGAAGGTGATGTCTTGATCGGCATCCGCCTCCAGGCGCCCTACTCCGCCTTTTTCCTTGGCCTTGTCGGTGTCGTAGTTGACGTAGGCCAGACCGGCGAATGGCTCCAGGGCAATGCCGCCGGCTTCAATCGTGTAACCGACTTCACCGAACACCTGCGCGCTGCGTGCGTCGTAGTTGGCCTTCAAGCGATCGTTGTAGCTGCCGACGCTGACGTTGCGTTTGGTTTCGATGTCGTGCCAGCTGTAAGCCGCGCCGAGGCGCACCGCCAAGGCATCGAACTGCGAGTTGAGGTACGCCGCCAAGTGGTAGCTTTCGACGGTGGCATCCGAGCGACGGTCATGCGCATCGAGGTCGCTGCGGGTGTAACCGGCGGCCATGCCCACGCGCCACTGGTCATCGAGTTGCTTGTCGGTGCCGAGCATGAAGCCGCTGAGGTTACGGTCGAGTTTCGCCGTGTTGCTGTCACCATCCGACTCGCCCCACGCGCCGAGTGCCCGCGCCCAGCCGACCATCTCGCCGTGGCAACCGTTGCTGCTCAGTTGGTTGCCACTTGGCGCCAGGGCACGGCGTGGATCGTCCGCCGCGCTGCATGACGGTTGGCGCATGCGGTCGTTGACCGCGTCACGTACGTAACGCGAATCCTCAAGGATGGCGCTGGCGGTGCTGGCGTGGATCTCACCGGACAGACTGTCGAAGGCATTACGCGCACCGGCGACGCTGAGGTTGACGATCTCGTTCTGCAACGCCGCGCCCGCCGGGCCGTTGTTCGACAGCGCAGTAGCAGTCCGGAACTGGTTGCCGGTGGCGGCGACGTCGGCGAACGAGTTGCCATTGCGGCTGACCACCAGGTTCACTGCGTTGGCGTCATACACCAGTGCGGTATTGAGGAACGCGTATTGCGGCAGGTCCGCTGCGCTGAAGGTGCCATTCACGCCACCGCCCGCGGTGATCAGCGAATACGTGGTGTTGCCGGTGAACGGTGCCAGCGAGTTCACTTGCAAGGCGCCGCCCAGCGTTGCGGTGCCGCCGATTGCCAGTGGCGTCGCGGTTGGCGAACTGACGGTCAAGGCCAGCACACCATCGCTAGCGTTGGTCAGGTTACCGGCCACGCTAAGGGTGCCCGCTTCGGAGCCCGAGGCGACAACGCCATGGTTGACCACCGAACCGACGCTGCCGTTACCGCTCAGGCCGGCTCCGTTAGCCACGGTGACTTGCCCACCCAACGAAGCGCGCGCCGCAAGGCTGCCGACTTGCAGCACACCTTGATCGACCGCGACTGTGCCGCTGAACGGATTATCACCGGTCAACAGCAAGGTGCCGGTGCCGCGTTTGAGCATCGCGCCAAGTCCGCGCAGCGATCCATTGAACTGGCCATTGAAGTTCTGCAAGAACAGCAGCGATGCGTTGTTAAGGATATTGCCCTGCAGGCTGGTGGTGTTACCGACCAGCGTACCGCCGCTGACCGTGGTGCCACCGCTGTAAGTGTTGGCACCGCTCAATACCAGCGTGCCGGAATCAAGCTTCTCGATGCCGCCCGTGCCCACCAGCGGCGCGGAGATTTCCGCACTCCCTCCGGCATTGACCCGCACTGGCGCGAGGCTGCCGTCCGCACCGTTGACTGGCGTCAGCGAGCCACCGGCACCCGGCGTCAGGCTGTAGCCGCCGGCGAGGAATTGCAGACCGGTGAAGTTCTGATTGCCCTGCACGGTAACCGTACCTGCCTGACCGCCGAACACGGCGAACTGACCATTTGCAGCCAGGGCCTGAGTACCGCTCGGATCGGTCCAATTGGTGCCTGGACCCCATACACCACTGCCGCCACCGATGCTGCCGTCCGGATTGGTGGTGCCACCGTTCCAGAACTGCACCTCACCCGGCGTGCCTTGCACCAGCAGGTTGATCTGATTGGCGATGGCGGTTTGCAGGGTCAGATTGGCTGCCGAAACCGGCAGGCTGCCATACACCAGACCGTTGTCGGTCAGGCTGCCGCCGTAGCTGAACAGTTGATAAACCCCGGTTCCAAAACCGCCGGCGTTGCTGATGTTCAACGTACCGTCGAGGGTCAGGTTGCCGGCGACATTGACCACCGTGGTTGAACTGGCCGCCGAGCCGAGGCTGAAGTCCAGATTGGTCCCCGACGACAGTGCCAGCGAACCGACCGACAACGGCGTCGCGGTGCCGCCACCGGCCAGCGTCGCACCGTCAGCCAGTTGCACAGCGCCACCGAGCTGACCGCCACCGCCGATGCTCGCGCCGCTGGCGACACTGACGTTGGCGCTGTTGAGCACACCATTGACGATCAGGTTGCCGGCCTGCACCGACGTGTTGCCGGTAAAGGTGTTGTTGCCAGTCAGCAGCAACTCACCCGTACCGGTTTTGTTCAGCGTGCCGGTACCGGTGAGGTTACCGGTGTAGCTGCCGTCGGCGTTTTGTTCGAAGGTCAGCGTTGCGTTGTTGACGATCGCACCTTGCAGGCTGCTGGTGTCACCGCGCGTAGTGCCGGCATTCAACGTGGTACCGCCGCTGTAGGTGTTGGCGCCGCTGAGCACGAGATCGCCGGCACCGTTTTTCACCAGACTGCCGGTGCCGGTCAGAGCACCGATCAGCGAGGTGTTCTGATTGCCGGCCAGGGTCAGTTGCGCGCCAAGGTTGACGGCGTTGGCCAGTTGCAGCGCCGAGGTGCTGTCGAGCGTGCCGTCACCGGTCACGTTAAGTGCACCGCTGCTGATCGCACTGTTGTTGCCAAGAACCAGCGTGCCGCCAGCGAGCTGAGTGCCGCCGCTGTAAGTGTTGCTGCCGTTGAGGGTCAGGCTCGATGCGCCGGCCTTGATCAGGCTGCCGCTGCCGCTTACCACGCCGCCGAGGGTCAAGGCGTTGGAACCGGCAACGGTCAAACCACCGTTGAGCAGCACATCGTTGCTCAGACTGACCGCCGCGTTACTGTCCAGCGCGGTGCCATCTGCCGCCGTCAACACACCGCTGCCAAGCGCCGCGTTGTTGCCGACCACAATCTTGCCGCCATTGAGCGCCGTGCCACCGGTGTAACCGTTGGCCGCGTTGAGCACCAGCGTACCCGTGTCGTATTTGCCCAATGTGCCGCTGCCGTTGAGCGCAACACCAAGGGTCGCAGTGGCATTGGGATCAACCCGCACCGTGGCATTGCCCAGCGAACCGTTGACCAGATTCAGCGAGCCCGCCGTGCCGTTCACCAGGCTGTAGCCATCGGTGACGAACTGCATACCGGTGATGGTTTGCGCGCCGTTAACGGTCACTGTGCCGGCCGCGCCCTGGAACACCGCGAAACTGTTGGTCCAGGCCTGATTGGTGGTGCCGTTGACGTCGGTCCAGTTGGTGGTGCCGGTGCCCCAGGTGCCGCTGCCGCCCTCCACCGAACCGTTGGCCACCAGTTGATTGCCGTCCCAGAACTGCACGGTGACGCCCGGTGCAGTCACCAGCAGGTTGATCTGATTGGCCAGTGCGGTTTGCAGTTGCAGATCGCCCGGGCTGACGCTACCCGGCAACGTGCCGAAGAGCATGCCGTTGTCGGTCAGGCCGCCGGTGTAGTCGATCAGGCGATAGACGCCGCTGCCGAAACCACCGATGTCGCTGACGTTGAGGGTGCCGTCGAGGGTCAGGTTGCCGCCGACATTGACCAGCGCATTGCCGCCACCGGACACCGGTGTGCCGAGGCCGACGTCGAAGTTTGAATTGCCGTTGAACAGCAGCGAACCGACGCTCAGCGTACTGCCGGTGACGCCCGCCAGATGACCGCCATCGGCCACCGTCACGGCACCGGTCAGGGTGCCGCTGCCGCCGAGGGTGCCGCCGTTGTTGACCAGCACATTGCCGCTGGCCAGCGAACCGTTGACCTGCAAGGTGCCGGCATTGACGCTGGTGTCACCCGTCAGATCGCTGATGCCGCTGAGGGTCAGGGTACCGCTGCCGAGTTTGCTCAGGCTGCCGTCACCGCTGAGGATGCCGGCGAAGGTGCTACTGACGTTGTTGCCACCGAGGCTCAGCGTATTGCCGGTGCCGATCAGTGCAGTGCCGCTGCCGGTGAGACTGGCAAGGCTACCCGAAGCACCGAGATTGAGCGCCGCGCCACCCGCGAGATTGACCGTGGCGTTGTTGCCCAGCGCCGCGCCACTCAGCGTGGTCAGGCTGCCGGACGCCACATCGAAGGTGCCGCTGAAGGTGTTGTTGCCGCTCAGGGTCACGTCGGCCAGACCGTTCTTGCTCAACGTGCCGGTACCGGCGATGACACCGCCAAGGGTCAGATTGTTGTTACCGGCCAGGGCCAGATTGGCATTGACGTTGAGGTTGTTGGCCAGCACCAGGGGTGCTGAGTTATCGAGGGTGGAAGCGCCGGCCACGGTCAGCGCGCCGCTGCCCAGAGAGCCGCCAGTGCCAAGGGTCAGCGTACCGGCATTCAGTGTGGTGCCGCCGGAGTAAGTATTGATGCCATTGAGGGTCAGGTTCGACGCGCCGTCCTTGATCAGCCCGCCCGCGCCGCTGACCACACCTGCGAGGGTCAGGTTGTTGCTGCCGGTGTTGCTCAGATTGGCATTGAGCACGACGTTGTTGCCCAGGCTCAGCGCGCTGTTGCTGTCCAGCGCCGAGGCGCCGGCTACGGTGAGATTGCCCAGACCCAGTGCCGAGTTGCTGCCAGCGGTCAGCGTGCCGGCGTTGAGGGTGGTGCCGCCGAGGAAGTTGTTATTGCCGCTGAGGGTCAGGTTGGCAGCGCCGTTTTTGCTCAGGCTGCCGGCGCCGTTGACCGTACCGGCCAGGGTCAGATCCGCCGTGCCGACGATGCCGAGATTGCCCGCGAGGTTGACCGCGTTGTTCAGCGCAACCGCGGTGCTGGCATCCAGCGTGGTGCCGCCCGCCGTGTTCAAGGTGCCCGAACCCAGCGCCGAGTTCGACGCCAGAATAAGTCCGCCGGCATTCAGTGCTACCGGGCCGAGGAAAGCGTTGTTGCCGCCGAGGGTCAGGTTCGCCGTGCCGGTTTTGATCAGGCCACCCGTGCCGCCAATCACACCGTTGAGGGTCAGTGCATTGCTGCCGACCACGGTGAGGTTGCCGTTGAGCGTCGCCGCGTTGGCCAGTGTCACCGCCGCGTTGCTGTCCAGTTGCGTGCCGGCATTCGCCGTCAACGTGCCAGTGCCGAGTGCGGTGTTGCTGCCGACGATAATCTTGCCGCCGTCCAGTTGCGTGCCGCCGGTATAAGTGTTGGCACCGCCGAGCACCAAGGTGCCGGCGTCGAGTTTATTGAGAATGCCGCTGCCATCGATATTGGCATTAATCGTCGCGGTCACGCCCGGATCAACGCGCAACGAAGTGGTGCCGCCGGTGCCGTTGACCGCCGTGAGTTGCCCCGCCGCACCGTTGACCACGTTGTAGCCGTCAGTGAGGAACTGCATGCCGGTAAACGCTTGTGTGCCGTTCACCGCTACCGTACCGGCGGTGCCCTGGAACACCGCGAAGTCGCCGGCCCACGGTTGATTGACCAAACCGTTGGCGTCGGTCCAGTTGGTGCCGACCGCGTTCCACGTGCCGCTGCCGCCATCGACTACGCCGTTGGCAATGGTCTGGCTGCCGTCCCAGTAACGGATGTTGCTGTTCGGCGCAGAGACTTGAATGTTGATCTGATTGGCCACGCCGGTTTGCACCAGCAGATCGCCGAGGCCGTAGCCTACCGGCACGCTGGCGACGTCCAGACCGAGGTTGGTCAGGGCACCGGTGTAGTTGAACAGGCGATACACACCAACGCCAAAACCGCCGGCATCGGTGACGTTGAGATTGCCGTCGAGGGTGAGGTTGCCGCCGACGTTCATCAGCGACGCGGTCGACGGTGTGCCCAGTGCCACATCAACGTTGCTGCCGGCGCCGAGAGTCAGAGCACTCGCCGACAAGGTGTTGCCCGACGACAACGCCAGATGCCCACCATTGTTGATGTTGACCGCGCCGAGCGCCGAGCCGGTACCGGTCAGCGTGCCGCCGGTATTGACGTTGACTTGCGCACTGCCCAGCGAACCGCTCAGGTTCACGATACCGCCATCGATCGCGGTATTGCCGGTGATGCCGTTGATGCCAGTGAGGTTCAAGGTGCCGGTGCCGACTTTGACCAGGCCGCCGCTGCCGCTGAGATCGCCGTCGAAGGTGCTGGTGACGTTTCCGCTGCCGACGGTCAGCAGGTTGCTGCCGGTCAGTTGCACACTGCCGCTGCCAGTCAGCGCACCGAGGCTGGCGTTGCTGCCCAGATTCAGCCCGGCGCCGGCGCTGATGTTAACCCCGGCGGTGTTGCCCAGCGCGTTGCTGTTAAGGGTGGTAACGCTGCCGGAGATGATATTCAGCGCACCGGTGAAGGTGTTGTTGCCGGCCAGGGTCAGGTCTGACAGACCGTTTTTGGTCAGGTTGCCGGCACCGTCGATGATGCCGTTCAGGCTCAAATCGTTGTTGCCGGCAACCGTCAGCCCGGCGTTCAAAGTGATCGCGTTGCCGATGCCGAACGAGGCGCTGTTATCCAGCGTTGCCGCACCGCCGACGATCAGTCCGCCACTGCCCAGACCGTTGGCATTGCCCAGGGTCAGCGTGCCGGCGTTGAGGGTGGTGCCGCCGCTGAAGGTGTTGTTGCCGTTGAGGGTCAGATTGGCCGCGCCATCCTTGATCAACTGGCCGGTGCCGCTGGTGACGCCGCCGAGGGTCAGGTTTTGCGTGCCGCCAACGGTCAGCGCCGCATTGAGGGCGACGGCGTTGTTGAGGCTGACCAGCGGCGAATTACTGTCCAGCGTTGCCGCGCCAGCGACGGTCAATGCACCGGAACCCAGCGCCGAACTGTTGCCGACAGTCAGGGTGCCGGCGTTCAGCGTGGTGCCGCCGAGGTAGTTGTTGGCGGCGTTGAGGATCAGATTGGCCGCGCCGTCTTTCACCAGACTGCCGGCGCCGCTGACCAGACCGGTCAGGGTCATATTCGCCGTGCCGCCGATGTTCAAGGCACCGGCCAGCGCAACGGCATTGTTCAGGCTGACGGCCGTGTTGGCGTCCAGCGTGGTGTTGGCCGCCGCGTTCAACGTGCCGGAACCCAACGCGGTGTTGCTGCCGACGGTCAGTTTGCCGGTGTTCAACACGGTGTTGCCAAAATAACTGTTGGCGCCGTTGAGGGTCAGGTCGGCAGCGCCGTTCTTGGTCAGTCCACCGATACCGGCGACTACGCCGCCCAAGGTCAACGCATTGGTGCCGCCCACAGTCAGGGTGCCGGAGAGGTTGACGTTGTTGGCCAGGGTGGCGGCGGTGCTGGCATCGAGGGAGGTGCCGTTCGAGGCGTTGAGTGTGCCGGTGCCAAGGGCGGTGCTGGAACCGACAATCAGCGAACCGGCATTCAGCGCCGTGGTGCCGGTGTAGGTGTTGTTGCCGGTGAGGGTCAGGCTCGAAGCGCCGGTTTTGATCAGCCCGTTGCCGCCACTGATCACGCCGCCGAGGGTCAGCGCATTTGCGCCGCCAGCGGTGAGGTTGGCGTTGAGAATCACGTTGTTGTTCAGGGTCACGGCCGAGCTGCTGTTGAGCGTGCCCGCACCTTCCACCGACAACGCGCCGGTGCCCAGTGCCGCGCCGTTGCCGACGGTCAGGCTACCGGCATTCAGCGTGGTGCCGCCGCTGTAGGTATTGGTGCCATTGAGCGTGAGATTGGCGGCGCCGTTTTTCACCAGTTGGCTGGTGCCGCTGATCACCCCGCCGAGGGTCAACGCGTTGCTGCCACCGATCCCCAGACTGTTGTTGAGAATGACCGCGTTGTTGAGGGTCACTGCCGCATTGCTGTCGAGCGTGGCCACGCCGCCAACGGTGATGTTGCCGCTGCCGAGCGCCGCGTTGGCACCCGCCGTGATCGTGCCCGCGTTCAACGCGATCGCGCCGAGGAAGGTGTTGGCGCCATTGAGAATCAGGTTGGCCGCGCCGTTTTTGGTCAGCCCGCCGCTGCCGCTGACGATGCCGCCGAGGATCAGGTTGGCGCTGCCACCGACGTTGAGGTTGCCGCCAAGTGAGACGGCGTTAGTCAACGCAACGGCGGTGCTGGCGTCGAGGGTGGTGCCCGCCGCTGTGGTCAAAGCACCGCTGCCCAGCGCGGTGTTGGAGCCGACAATCAGCGTGCCGGCATTCAGCGCAGTACCGCCAGAGAAGCTGTTGTTGCCACTTAGGCTGAGGTTCGCGGTGCCGTTTTTGATCAGATTGCCGGCGCCGCTGACGACGCCACTCAGGCCCAATGCCTGCGTGCTGCCAAGGGTCAGATCGCCTGCCAGCGCGACGGCGTTGGCGAGGGTCACCGCCGTGGTCGCATCCAGTGTGGTGCCAGCCGCCGCATTCAGCGCGCCGGTCCCCAGCGCGGTGTTGCTGCCAACGAACAGGCTGCCGGCATTGAGCAGCGTGTTGCCGCTGTTAGTGTTGTTGCCGGTCAACGTCAGGCTGGCACTGCCGGATTTGGTAATCGCGCCGGTGCCGGACAACACGCCACCGAGGCTCAGCGCATTGCTGCCGAGCACGTTGAGGGCGCCGGTCATGCCGATGTTATTGGCCAGCGTCACGTTGGTGGTGCTGTCGAGGCTGGTGCCGGCGGCCGTGTTCAGCGCACCGCTGCCCAGCGAGTTGTTGTTGGTCACCAGCAGACTGCCGGCGCTGAGGGTGGTGGTGCCGGTGAAACCGCTGTTGGCGCCGCTGACGGTCAGGCTGCCAGTACCGGTTTTGGTCAGGCCGCTGCTGCCGCTGATCAAACCGCCGAGGGTCAGTGCGCCAGTGCCGCCAGCGGTCAAGGTGCCGCCGAGGTTGATGGCGTTGGCCAGGTTGATCGTGCCCGGCGCGCTCAGGGTCGTCGCGCCGGTCACATTGAGGGTTCCGGTGCTGAACGCCTGATTGTTGCCCAACTGCACCGTGCCGCCATTGAGCGTGGTGTTACCCAGATAGGTGTTGGCGGCGCTGAGGTTTAGCTGGCCGGTACCGGCCTTGGTGAAACCGCCACTGCCGGAAATCACCCCGCTCAGGGTGGTCGCGTTGCCGCCTTGTACCGTGACGCCACCGGCACCGAGGGAGATCAGATTACTGATGTTCAACCCGGCATTGCTGGCCTGCAGAATCCCGCCGTTGGAGGTAATTACGCCGCTGCCGAACGTGGCGTTGTTGTTGAATTGGGCGACACCGCCATTGAGCGTGGTCGCGCCGCTGACCAATGGCCCCTGCAAGGTCCAGGTGCCGCTGTTGAGGGTCAGGTTGTTGAAGTTGACGTAGGTGGCGCTCGAGGCCGTGCCAGTCCCGGTAATACCGCCGCCGACGCCGGCCGGGTTTTGCAGGATCAGGCTGTTGGTGCCGCCCGCGCCGCCATCGACCGTGCCGGTCGGGGCGAACGTCAGGTTGATGCCAATCAAACCGCCGAGGCCGACGCTGATCTGTACACCGTCACCGACGTTGACGCTGGAGCCGGTCACCGCCGTGAAGGTGTTGGTGCTGGCCGCGCCCATCGACACGCCGCCGGTAATCGCACCGGCGTTGGTGAAGGTGTTGCCCGCCGCCGAGGTCTCGAACGCGATCCGACCGTTGATCACACCGGTGCTGCTGTTGGTCATGTTGACCTGCGAGCCACCGTAGACGCCGACTACCGGGGTGTCGGCCAGGGTGATGCCGCCGATCGAGAGTCCGGTCGAGGTGATGGTGCCGTTGTTGGTGATGCTGGTGGTGCCGGCTGCGGCGTTGTTCACACCAATCGCCAGACCGTCGATGCTGGTCAGGTTGAGCCCGAGCAGCATGCCCGTACCACGGATGATCCCGCTGGCGTTGTTGAGCACGCTGACCGTGCTCGTAGCGCCGGTGCCGATGAACGCACCGCCGCTCAACACCGAGACCAGGCCGAGCAGCGCCGGGTCAATCGTGCCGGAGTTGTTCAGGGAAATGTTCACCCCGGTCAGGTCCATCACATGGCCGCCGAGGGTCGCGTTCATCTGCGCCCCACTGTTGACGTTAACCGTCAGGCCACTGGTGGCGCTGGAAAAACTATTGAGAAACAGCGGCAGACTCGGCACGCCGGTACAGGTCACCGTTGAACCCGACGTGGAGCACGTGGCCAACGCAGGTGCACTGACGCCGCCGAACAACAGCCCGGCAACGCTCAAGTGCACAGCAAGGGAAAGAGGGGAAAAGCGCGAAACGAGGGCGACACCAAACCTTGCTTCCACGGGCTACTCCTTGTCGTGGCCAATTTCTTCCTTGAGGGCGCGCAGAGTCGTGCTTATTCCACACGCGAATCAAGACTGCGACGGTCATCACAAAACCGCGTTATTGGGGACAACGCTAGTAGACGCCCGGCAATGGGGCACGGATTAAATGGTGTTAATACTTTAATACTAGAGGGGTCTGGAATCGGCGTTTCAGCCCGCATTCATTGCCTGTAAAGAGATTAAAAACTGTGGGAGCGAGCTTGCTCGCGAATGCGTTGTGTCAGCTTGCGGATACTTTTCTGATACCCCGCCTTCGCGAGCAAGCTCGCTCCCACAGGGAACCGCAGGGTCTGCAAACCCGCGTTTGACCGATCCATCAGGAAATACTGAAAAAGGACAGAATTTTCAGCCCTTTGAAGGTTTTGGTATGCCTTGTGCAAACGTTTGCGTAACGTCGATACCAACGTTTTCGTAACAAAACCGTACAAGCCCACGGAACACGGGCCTCGATCCGCAAAAAAGGACTTTGAATGGCCATCGCATGCCCTTTTCGCGCACCTTTCTCGTGCACGTTTGCTGTTTCCTTGCTACTGACCGGCGTTACCGGACTTCTCAGCCATAGCGCTCTGGCGCAACCGCCAAGCAAAGAAGAATCCGCCCAGGGCGAAGCGCTCAGCCCCGAAGCCAGTCCGCCGAAAAAAGGTGCCTATCTGTCGGACTGGTACAACCAGGACTTGATGTTGATTGGCAGCAAGGACATCAGCTTCGGCCCGCAACCGGCCGACGACATCTATCTGGAATACGAGTACTTCGGCCGCAAAGGTCCGTTCGAACTGTACGGCTACATCGACATCCCGAAGATCTTCAATATCGGCAACAGCCACGACAAAGGCGTGTGGGATCACGGCTCACCGGTGTTCATGGAGCACGAACCGCGCATTTCCATCGACTACCTCGCCGGCCGCAGCTTGGCCATCGGTCCGTTCAAGGAATGGTATGTGGCGTTCGACTGGATCTACGATCACGGCAGCCGCAAAGAGAACCGCGCCAACACGCTGTACAGCGGTTTCGGCACCGATATCGACACGCACTCGCGGGTCAATCTTTCGGCCAACCTCTACGGTCGCTATCAGTGGGAAAACTACGGCGCCAGCAATGAATATTCCTGGGACGGCTACCGCGCGCAGCTCAAGTACATCGTGCCGATCGACAAATTCAGCAATGGCGCGTCGCTGACCTACATCGGTTTCACCAACTTCGATTTCGGCTCGGACATCCACAAGGACAACCCGGCACGCACCGCCAACGCCACGGTGGCGACCAACGTCTTGCTCTACTCGTTCACCCACTTGCGCTTCACCCTGGTCGGCCGTTATTTCCACAACGGCGGCAACTGGGAAGACGGCAGCGAGCTGAATTTTGGCGATGGCAATTTCCGCGCGCGTTCCAACGGCTGGGGTTACTACGCCGGCGTCGGTTATCAGTTCTGAATCAAGGAGTTTTCCATGCAAGCAATGATGCGTTTGACCCTGACCGGTGCGGCCCTGCTCTCCTCTACCGCGTGGGCGGCCGAGGCACCGATACAACCGAAAGTCGTGCTGATCACCATGTTCGCCCCCGAGGCGCAGCATTGGATCGACCGTCTGGAACTGAAGCAGGAAATCCGCGTTCCGGGTCTGTCGGCCGAGTATCCGAGCATCCGCTGCAACGCGCAGCAGGTGTGCCTGTTGACCACCGGCATGGGCCAGACCAACGCCGCCGCCTCGACATTGGCGTTGGCGCTGTCGCCGAAATTCGACCTGCGCAAAAGCTACTTCCTGATCGCCGGCATTGCCGGGATCAGCCCGAAACACGGAACCATCGGCACCGCTGCATGGGCGCACTATCTGGTGGAATTCGGCACGCAATGGGAGATCGATTCGCGCGATGCGCCGTCGACCTGGCCGACCGGCTATCTGGGCATCAACACCAAGGGCCCGAACGAAAAACCACCGCTGGACTACAAGACCGAAGTCTTTGAACTCAACCCGAAACTGCAGGCCAAGGCGTTCGCCCTGAGCCAAAAGGTCGAGCTGAGCGAAAGCAAGGAGTCCGCCGCGTGGCGCCTGAAATATCCGTCTGCCCCGGCCAATCAACCACCGGTGGTGACGCGCTGTGACACATTGGCGGGCAACACCTGGTTCTCCGGCACGCGCCTCAGCGAGCGGGCCGAGGTCTGGACCAAACTGCTGACCGACAACAAGGGCGAATACTGCACGACGCAGCAGGAAGACAACTCGACCTATGAGGCCTTGCTGCGTGCAAGCCGTGAAGGTCTGGTCGATGTTCAACGCTTGGCCGTGGTGCGCGCCGGCTCCGACTTCGACCGCCCGGAGCCGGGTGGCAGTGAAGTGGACAACCTGCTCAAGTACGCTGATCAGGGAGGTTTTGTGCCGGCGCTGGAAAATCTCTATCGCACGGGTAATCCGCTGGTGCAGGACATTCTGAAAAACTGGTCGGCGTGGGAGAACGGTGTTCCGCAATCCTGAGCTACACACAGTAAAAATGTGGGAGCGAGCCTGCTCGCGAAGAGGTTGTGTCAGTCGATCAAGATGTTGGCTGACAGACCGCTTTCGCGAGCAGGCTCGCTCCCACAGGTTTTTTTGGGGTATGTCAGGGAATTAGGATGACCTTGTCACCGCTGCCCTGATTCACATCCGTATAACGCTGTAGTCCCTCGGCCAACGGCGCCTCGACCAACCCTTGCGGCAACGGCAACAACCCTTCATCAAAGAACCGCCCGAACTGCTCGAGCATCGCCGCACAGGCTTCTACGCCATACAACAACGAATTGATCCCGACCACCGAACCGCCCTTGCGATACAAGGCCAGCGCCGGTAATTGCACATGCCCATCCACCGGCGCGGCGATGATCGCGATCCGTCCGAAGGTGGCCAATGCCGCCACCGACGCCGGCAGCCAGAAACCGGTGGTGTCGAAGATCACATCGGCGCCACCGCGATACACCGCGTGGACCTGCGCACCGAGGTCTTCCGGCTTATCCAACTGGATCGTCTGATAACCCTGCGCCTGCAACTCCGCCACCTGCTCCGGGCGCCGCGCCGCCGCCAGCAACTGCGCACCACGCACCTTCGCCAGCGCCAATGCTGCGGTCGCTACTGCCCCGCCGCCGATCACCAGCAAACGCGTTTCGGCCGTCACCAGACTGCGTTCCAGCGCATCCCAGGCCGTGGTGTATGGCACGCCGAGGCTGGCGGCCTGGGTGAAACTCAGGTGCGACGGTTTGTGCGCCACGCCATTGGCCGGCAGTTTGACGAATTGCGCGTGAGTGCCGTCGGCGAAAAAGCCCAGCTCACGGCCAGTGCCCCAGACTTCCCGACCGATCAAGGCCTGCGGGCCTTCGACGACGACACCGGCGAAATCGCGACCGGGAATTCGCGGCAGCGTGGTGTAGGGGAAGCGGCCGAGGACGTTTTTCACATCGCTGGGGTTGAGGCCGGCAGCCTTGATCTGCACCAGCACTTCGCTTGCGACAGGAACAGGGGTCGGTACCTCGACGAAGCGTAGGGAAGACAGGTCGCCGGTTTTATCGAATTGCAGAGCTTTCATGGACACATCCACCGAAGGAGAAAGAGAGAATTCAGGACAACCAGCCCGCGACCAGTTGCCGGCCCATCGGCCACAGCTGCTCACCGGCCAGCATGCCGAGCAAGCCGACCAGCGCGATGGCCGGTGGCGCCGGGGAACGGAAATCCAGCGCGCCGTACAACAGGCCGACGCCCAGACCGATGGCCAGCGAAATCAGGTAATTCATGGGGAGGAACTCCGCCCGTGGAAAGGAATGGGCAAAGTTTAGGGAACCGGCGGGGATGGCATCGGCCAAGGACTTCTGAATTTCGGACAAACCTCGGATGCACTCCACAGAACGCTGTGGGAGCGAGCCTGCTCGCGAATGCGGTGTGTCAGTGAAGGATGAGTCAGCTGATCCACCGCATTCGCGAGCAGGCTCGCTCCCACATTGGATATGCGCTGGTTTGATTAATCGTGTTCCACAGCAAATTGTGAGGGCGCCACGCCAAGTTCGCGACGAAACATGTCGCTGAAACTACTGGGTGAATAGCCGAGCTCTCGAGCAATGACACTCACCGCCACGCCCTGAATCAACTCTGCCACCGCCGTCGCCAGTTGCACCTGCCGCCGCCACTCGGCGAAGCCCATGCCGAGGCTGTCCTTGAACAACCGCGCCAGCGTGC
This sequence comes from Pseudomonas viridiflava, assembly GCF_900580865.1. Lineage (GTDB taxonomy): Bacteria > Pseudomonadota > Gammaproteobacteria > Pseudomonadales > Pseudomonadaceae > Aquipseudomonas. Next base: position 1,705 of record NZ_UTBZ01000098.1, on the reverse strand, counting down.
GCACGCTGGCCCCGGCATTTTCTGCATGCTGCTCGAATGGAATCTCCAGCGACGGCGCCGCCATCACTGCCTGACACAAATTCATCAGGCGCCGGTCGGAGTCATCCGGCATCGGGATTTTCAACTGCGAACGCCGTGCGCGTTTCAGCTCCAGCAAGGCCAACCCGACCAGCGCTTCGTAGTAAGCCGGTTCCCCGCTGTCGCCCTGCTCCACCAGCCCGATAATCAACTCGCGCAACAAACCGCCGACCTCGATCACCTGCACCGTCGTGTCCAGCGTCGCCGCCAACGCCGGACGCAGGTAGATATTGCGCATCTGCAGATCCGACACCACGCGAATCCCGTGCGGCACACCCGGCGGCAACCACACTGCGCGTTGCGGCGGCACCACCAGCGCTTCGTGCGGGGTTTCGACCCACATCACCCCGCTCATCGCATACAGCAACTGTCCCCAGACATGCTCGTGCGGCTCGATAAACAGCCCACGCGGATACGTGCGTGCCAGCGGTTGCACGGGCACATCGGTATCGCTGAGATCGGGGGGTGCGGCAAGGGCCATGGCGAGCATTCATTGGGCTTGGTGGAAGCGCCATGGTAACCAGTGCGAAACGGCGTCGCCAACGATAGATACCGTCCGACAATCCGAGTGAATTTTCCCGGTGCGCCGCGATCCCTCTATTACCACAGGGAGGAATACGGGCTTTATGAACAACGCAAAACTCTATGTCATCGAATACACCCTTCACGGCACGCCCAAGTCGTTCATTATCCGCTCGGACAAAATGGACAACACCGAGGCGTGGCACTGGGCGAGCTGCGACGCCGGGGTCGGCCGCATCCCGCGTTTTGGCCGTGAGAAGGTGCAGAAGACCAGCAAACCGATGGCGGAAAAATTCGGCGTGGAAAACGTCGTGTGGCGACCGACCAGCTAAGCTCTGCCTGGCGATCGGCATCATTCGGGGGAATGCACCATGAGCAACATCATCAGCCCGGCACATCTGGACTACGGCCTTGATACGTTGTTCGGGCGTATCACCAAAGGCGTGGACTGTCGCGTTGGGCTGGAGGCGGTCGCGGATGATCCGTTTTGCTTTGCCTTGCGTGTGCCAGCGCCGCTGCCGGAAGACCTCGACCAGGCGAAAACCGTGGTGGTCAGGGTTGAAGGGCGAAGGCTGCAAGGTACGGTGCGGCATGCGGAGCGGCTGGATGATGAGAGCCTGAAACTGGAAGTGGAGCCTGATTAGGCTCCACTTTTTTATGCGTCGTTCGTTATCCGTGGGCGCATTTACAGCCCTTGGTTGAACACTCTTCGCCACTTTTGTGGTGGTGGGCGCAGGCTTCACAGCAATAGTGTTTACCGTGAACTGCATAGGAATGATCGCCTTCTTTGATCGTGCACTTGCAAGTGGGGCAATCGCATTTTTTATCAGGCATGAGACAGACTCCTTGGGTGGTGGTTGTCTGGGGCTTGCAGGGCAAGCCCTAACACCCAGTGTAGGAGCTGCGGCAGGCTGCGATCTTTTGATTTTGTTTGCGATGTGGAATGGGATTGGGGGCATATCCGTTGCTGCGGGTGCCGCCGCTGGCGGTTTCGCTCTTACAGCGAGTCACCTTTTCCAAACGCCGAAAAGGTAACCCAAAAGGCTTTGCCCCGGCGTACGGCACTTCGCTGAGGCTCAGTGTTCCCTCGCTACGGTGTCCATCC
>NZ_UTBZ01000049.1 GCF_900580865.1 Pseudomonas viridiflava | reverse complement strand
GTAATAATTGTCCAGTTGCCCGCCGTTGACCTCACGCAGGTACAGCTCGCTCCACGGGAACGGCGACACCGGCGTGGTCGGCGCAAGGATCAGGTCGTAACGCTCGAACTGCTTTTGAAAGCTGCGGAACAGACGACTCTGCTCGGCATGCGCTTTTACGCAATCCTGCAGCGACATGGCCGCGCCCATGTCGAAATTGGCGCGAGTGTTGGGGCCGAGTGCGTCGGGATCCTTGTCGTGGGCGTCTTGCAAACCGGCAACGAAGGCCTCGGCGCGCAGGCCGTCAAAGGTGCGATGCGCAGTGCCGAGGTTCAGGTCGATGGGCTCGCAGGATTTGAACAGCGATTTCAGGACGCCGATCTTTTCCCGGAACACT
>NZ_UTBZ01000032.1 GCF_900580865.1 Pseudomonas viridiflava | reverse complement strand
CCATCGCCGAAACGCTCATGTCGCCTTTAACTAGCGTTTCCATACGCGCCACGGTGGAGCTCGAGACACCAGCACGGATGGCCAGCGTCTCTTGGCTCAACTTCGCGTCACCGCGCGCGTGTTTGAGTATCTCGGAAATATCGTATAGAGAGGTCACTTGTGGCCCTTGAGCGTCAGAAACAGATGTAATATCGAAAAATGTAGCTTATGGGCTACACTGGCGCAATGATTTACCCGATTAATGTGGCTCAAGAGCTACAAATAAGTATTTTTCTGATAGCTGGTGGCTCGCGGGCTACAGGC
>NZ_UTBZ01000079.1 GCF_900580865.1 Pseudomonas viridiflava | reverse complement strand
TGGAGGGGCAGGGTGACGGTTGAGGAGGGTGCCATGTCAGCACGTCTCGCCCCGGACGTTGCAGGGCAGTATCTCCAGCGCACGCCACTCTTTGATCATCTGGCGACGATTGCGCGTATAGCGTTCGGTCAGGACCCGCGCTTCTGCAATGTCGTCCATGTCGATAATCCGGTATTTGCTGTCACCTTCGCACCACGCCGCCAGGTGACGCCTGGATTCGATGAAGCCGAGCATGATCGGCCAGATGGTCTGCGGATCCTTGGGCGCATGTTCGATTGAAAGCGTGATGCTCAGCTTGCACTGATCACGCGGCGCACGGCGGATCTCGCTCAGGTCAATGGTGGAGGAAACGC
>NZ_UTBZ01000183.1 GCF_900580865.1 Pseudomonas viridiflava | reverse complement strand
CATCCCGACAAAAGGAGACCAGCTGATCCACCATGCCCAATAGAACGCTGTCCAGCCTTGAGTGAACTCGGTATCGGTGCGTCCGAACGGGTTGGAAAGTGCGGGCAGGTATTCGACGTAGTTGACCAGGTTATGGAAGAACCCGGTAAAAATGGCCACTGTCGGACCCACCACGATAATGAAGACGAGCAAAAGCAGTGCAAGTCCCATATTGACCTGCGACAGCAACTTCACGCCCTTATCCAGACCAGCAAGTACCGACCACAGTGCAATCAGCG
>NZ_UTBZ01000184.1 GCF_900580865.1 Pseudomonas viridiflava | reverse complement strand
CCGTAGGCCGTCCAGCGACGACGGCCCTTTTCCAGGTCAAGCAATGCAACTTCGGCTCTGGCCTGATCACCCTCGCCAGTGACACGCACAAAGATATGCTTGATATACAGGCAACTGTGCTGCCAACGCCCCAAATGCATGCGGGCCAGCGTTTTGCCCGTTTCACTGAGCATCTGCTCGTACAACAGTTCGCCGTACTGCTCGCGGCCACCTCCAGCAGGCCATTTTTCGAACTCTTCGAATCCCTCCAGGGCCTCGGTTACCAGAAGCGCACGCCATTCGTTTTCGGTGCGCTCCGCGCCGCAGAACACAATCTGCGGCACACCGACGCCCAGTCTGTTCAGACCTTCAAGAGCGTCGCGCTCGCGCAGTACCGTC
>NZ_UTBZ01000084.1 GCF_900580865.1 Pseudomonas viridiflava | reverse complement strand
TTTTCATGGCGCGATGTTACCGGATATTGGCATTTCGGACAGTAGTTCGTGCTGATGCTACTGGGTAATCTGAAGCCTGTCACTCAGGTGAATCCTTAACCCTGCATGTGGTCCGGCAACCGGACCCAGGAGCCATTTCGTGTCCCTCAATATCGGTATCTACGTGTACGACGACGTCGAAGTTCTCGACTTCGCGGGCCCTTACGAAGTGTTCACCACCGCTACTCGAATGCATGCGCGCAACAGTCGTGATGACAAGCCGCTGTTCAATGTCTTCACCATCGGCCGCAGCACTGCCTCTGTG
>NZ_UTBZ01000135.1 GCF_900580865.1 Pseudomonas viridiflava | reverse complement strand
TCGGGGTCGCCTTCAAGGAAGGTGACGAGCACTTCCATGCCGATGCGCGGGATGGCGATGCCGCCGTACTGGGCGCCGGCCCAGGCGCTGGAGACGCGCAGCCAGCAGCTGGTCTTGTCGTCGGCTTCGCCTTCGCGGTCCCAGTGGAACTGGACTTTGACGCGGCCGTACTCGTCGCAATGGATCTCTTCGCCTTTCGGGCCGGTGACTACGGCGCTCTGGCTGCCGAGGATGCGCGGTTTCGGGTGGCGCAGGGGCGGGCGGTTCGGCACGTCCCACGGGGTCGCCTGAAAGCGGTTGCGGTAGCCCTGGTGGAAATCGTCTTTGAGTGCGGTGGTGTCGCTGGTTACCGATTCTTCGAGGACTTGCGGCTGCTTGCCTTCGTGGTGGACTTCGGTGAGCAGCCAGAGGTCATTCCATTTGGCTTTCGGGTGCGCGGTCAGGGCGAGGAAGTGGCCGCTGACCAGCAACGGTTGATCGCTCTTGCCTTCAGCCAGCTTGAAATCGCTGCGATGACGTTCGAGGGCGCGTTTGGCTAGGTGTTTGCCGCGCTCGCGGTCGATGAAACGACCTGGGTAATCGTAGTCTTGGAGGTCGGGCAGGGCGTCGCCACGGTTTTCGCTTTCGAGGGTGAGGCGTGGTTTTTCGAAGTCGTAATCGCGGCGTGTGGTGCGGCTGGTGCGGGTTTCCAGACGCAGGTCGAAGCGCTTGATCACCGGGTCGCTGGCGACCATGCCGGAGTCTTGCTGATAGGCCACTGGCTTGAGTTTCGGGAACACCGTCTGGTCATCGCCGAACACCAGTTTGTGCGCCGTCGCCGTGTGTTCGAAGTGGTAGTGGATACCTTCTTCCTCGCACAGGCGCTGGATGAAATGCAGGTCCGACTCATCGTATTGCACGCAGTAGATG
>NZ_UTBZ01000159.1 GCF_900580865.1 Pseudomonas viridiflava | reverse complement strand
CTCAAGTTCTGAAAGCCATAGAAATCTGCTCCCTTCCCCCCTCTCTCAAAGGGAGAGGGGACTGACCGAGTTGTCAGGTCATCCAGCACCGACCTGACAATCCTGCGTCGAACTCAAGTTCTGAAATCCATAGAGATCTGCTCCCTTCCCCCCTCTCTCAAATGGCGAGGGGACTGACCGAGTTGTCAGGTCATCCAGCACCGACCTGACATTCGTGCGTCGAACTCAAGTTCTGAAAGCCATAGAAATCTGCTCCCTTCCCCCCTCTCTCAAATGGAGAGGGGACTGACCGAGTTGTCAGGTCATCCAGCACCGACCTGACATTCCTGCGTCGAACTCAAGTTCTGAAAAGCCATAGAGATCTGCTCCCTTCCCCCTCGCCCCCCCTGGGGGAGAGGGCTGGGGTGAGGGGGAAAAGATCTCCGCCCCAGCCCAAAACCCAAGTCAGACTCAGTTGCTTTTCACCGCATAATCCGGCTTCTTGTCGTTGCCCTGAATGAACGGGCTCCACGGTTGAGCGCGGACCGGCCCTTCGGTCTGCCACACGACGTTGAACTGACCGTCGCTCTGGATCTCGCCGATCATCACCGGTTTGTGCAGGTGGTGATTGGTCTTGTCCATGGTCAGCGTGTAACCGGACGGCGCGGCAAACGTCTGCCCGGCCAGCGCTTCACGCACTTTGTCGACGTCGGTGGATTTGGCTTTTTCCACCGCCTGCGCCCACATGTGGATACCGACGTAAGTGGCTTCCATCGGGTCGTTGGTCACCGCTTTGTCGGCGCCCGGCAAGTTGTGTTTCTTCGCGTAGGTCTTCCAGTCAGCGACGAATTTCTTGTTCACCGGGTTCTCCACGGATTCGAAGTAGTTCCACGCCGCGAGGTTGCCCACCAGCGGTTTGGTGTCGATGCCGCGCAGTTCTTCTTCGCCGACCGAGAACGCCACAACCGGAACATCGGTGGCTTTCAGACCCTGGTTGGCCAGCTCTTTGTAGAACGGCACGTTGGAGTCGCCGTTGACCGTTGAGATGACGGCTGTCTTGCCGCCCGCAGAGAATTTTTTGATGTTGGCGACGATGGTTTGATAGTCGCTGTGACCGAACGGCGTGTAGACCTCTTCGATGTCCTTGTCGGCCACGCCTTTGGAGTGCAGGAACGAGCGCAGGATCTTGTTGGTGGTGCGCGGGTAGACGTAGTCGGTGCCGAGCAGGAAGTAGCGCTTGGCGCTGCCGCCTTCTTCGCTCATCAGGTACTCAACCGCTGGGATCGCTTGCTGGTTCGGCGCAGCGCCGGTGTAGAACACGTTCGGCGACATCTCTTCGCCTTCGTATTGCACCGGGTAGAACAGCAGACCGTTGAGTTCTTCGAACACCGGCAACACCGATTTACGCGATACCGAAGTCCAGCAGCCGAACACCACGGCAACCTTGTCCTGAGTCAGCAACTGCCGGCCCTTTTCGGCGAACAGCGGCCAGTTCGATGCCGGGTCAACCACGACCGGCTCAAGCATCTTGCCGTTGACGCCGCCCTTGGCGTTGATCTCGTCGATGGTCATCAGCGCCATGTCTTTGAGCGACGTTTCGGAGATCGCCATGGTGCCGGACAACGAATGCAGAATCCCGACCTTGATGGTCTCGGCGGCCTGGACAGTCCAGGTCATGCCCATCGCGGCAATGGATGCCGTGAGTGTGAAAGCCTTGATCAAACTGCGACGCTTCATTGTGCGATCTCCATGAACATTTAATTTTTCTGGTTGGCAGATGCGGACGACTGAAGGTGTGTTTTGCAAGGGCTGTGCCCGGTCGGGTTCGGGCAGGAAAATGTCGTTTCAGAGCGGTTGTTCGGTGGGGTTGCGCACCAGTAGAGGACGTCCGGCGGGCACTGGTGCGTCAGGGCGCGCCAGATTGGGGCGTGGCGGGAAGATGAAGATACATAAACGATAAACATGTACCTCGGCTCATGGCGCCTGCAGCAACACACTCATTCGATCGATATCCCGATTGTTCTTCGCAGGTTTCTATCATGAGTAATATTTCAGGCCGACCCGGCCGTGCCGCAACCGAGCCCCGAAAATCCAGGCTACCTCCCCTGAGTCCGCCGTTTCTGTCAGAGGAGGATGCTGCGTATTGGGTTCATACACGCATACCGCTCAAGCCTGAAACGGAGCATGGCAGCGTGATTCTGTTGCGACCAGATGGAAAATTCGTGGCCACTTCACCGATACCCGGGGAGGTCACCACCTTTGATTTGAGCACCATCATCGACTTCGATGCGTCGGGAGATCTGGAGCCGCCCAAGGGGTATCGGTTTGCTGCGAACATTCACAGCCATGTCGCTCTTTACGATGTAGTGGGTGAGGCCTATCCAGAACTGGATGAAATGAACCTGCGACTCTTCATCAACTTCTTTTCCAGCAGCGATTTCATGGGGGATGTTGAAGGGCGCGCCTATTTTCGGAGTTCATACCTCTCTGGTCCCGATGGAACATTGCTCAAGTACTCGCCCAGCGGGTCGAAAGCGGAACTCGATTACTTCCGTTGGCACGAAGCCGGTGCGCAGCCTGGGCGTGAGCCGTGGACTCGTGATGTGATGAGCATCATCAACAAGCTTGCGTCCGTCGGTGAACTGAGAGTCCTGGTTTCAAGTGCAGACTGGGGGCATTCGGTTGGCGTCGTACCGCCGGACTGGCAACCAGGCCAGGGTTTTTCAATGGGCAGGGTGAGCGAATTACCGCTGATGACCCGCGTTTGCTCCACCGCCGAGCGGGCTGTTCTCGCTGCACTGAAATCAAGAGGTGCGCAGGCCTCGGGATTGCTCCTGAAGAAGACTGCTGGCAATGAGTATGTCGCGACCCATGCACGCTCGTTCGGGCTGGCGTCATGGGATCCTGCGAAGATCTTTCCGGCGGGTAATGACGGTCAATTACAGTTGCCTGAAGGCTATGGACTGGAAGGTTTTTACTACGCTTCCCGTCCTGACCCTTCGCGGCTCACTCCCGCCCAGCCTTGGCTATACGAGAATTTCTTCACGCCTCAGGAAATCGCCCTGGCCATTTCGTGTCACAAGAGGAGCCAGCAATTAGCTGTGGCCGGTCGACCATTTTCGCTGTACATGCAGGCCAACGATGCGTCCATGTTGAGGTACGGCTTCAGCGGCAGCGAGATAGAAGCGGCACTGAGCGTTGAGCATTCCGACGGGGCAATCACCGACGCCGGGGTGCAATCCAGGCTGATGACTGGAGCATTGTGGCCTCGGGAATTTGTCTCGATGCTGATATTGGCCGGCCGGCTTGAAGTCGTACGGGGCAGCGCACTGTGGGCGCGTTTGGGGGTGATGGACCTGGAGTGGGTAGCCTTCGCGAACTTCCCTTGGCCGTCATTGAGTCGGACGTTTTTATCCGCCGATGACGCTGTTCGGTATGCCCATGAACAAATCGGCATTCGGCGTGACCGACATTACGCAGGCTATGTATTTCAGCGCAGCGACAAACGCTTTGTGGTCACCGAGCCGTTGGAAGGGGATATCGATGTGCTTGACCAGGCGCGGCTTTATCCTCGGGATAATCGAGGGCGTACGGTTTTTCCCGACGACCACGTGGTGCATGCCCGTTATGTCTCCCATGTTGCACTCTCGCGGCTTGAACCGGTCAATGTCGATTTCCGGCAGTGGACGCTCCAGGAAGCGCTGCTGAGCTTGCAGATGTTGAGCGTCGAAGAGATCCGCCAAGTCTTGCTCGATGAGGCCGTTCTGTACTGCTCTGCTGCCAGGGACAGTCTGGTCAGATTCGCACCTTACGCAACCTTGGCTTCGAAGGATCTGGCGAGACGCTTGGGAACACGTTTGCAACCCGGCCCGTTGGCACTGGATCTGGACAAGGGCAGCAAACGGCCGCAAGACTTCATCAGGGAACAGGCCGTCGCCGGTTGGCTGTTCAACCTGACGGACAACGAGTTGTGGGGCCATCGCGGCCAAATAGTACCGGACTGGAGCATGCCGGCAGCCCCAGGGTCAACATCAACAGAACCGACGTCGCCGATACCGGCACTGCCCACTCCGTCCTGGCCCATGCCGTCGCTGCCACCGTATCCCTCGTCGTCTTCGCCCCGGCAAGCGTCTCCTTGGCCTTCGCCATGGAGGCGGCCTGAGTTCGTCATGTATGGTCCAGTCTGTGCTTCGGCGGATGAAGCGGCACAGCATCTGTTTACCGGCGACAGGCGTTTGCATGATGAGCACCGTGCCTGGTTCGGATTCATCCTCAAGCACGAGGGCCGGGAGGAATATATCGGTACTGAGTTGTTTCCTGTCAGTGGCCAGGACAGCAATCTGTTTCGACTGGAGGCCGTGTTCGCCCCCCGACGGTCAGCACCCTGGCATCAGTACCCGGAAGGCTTCGACATGTACGGGAGCTTTTATCTACATCAGAGAGTAAAAGTACCGTCTAGCAGTCCGGAGAACTGGCTGGCGCAGTATTTTGTCTTGCCAGATAACCTGACAACGGCGATGTACTACGGTCGCCGACGGCCTGTAATAGCTTCAGGACCCGCCGCGTTTTACCTTGCCACTCGGGACGGTGCTCTGCTGAGGTATGCAAGGAGTAAGGCCAGCAAGTTGTTCTATGACGACACGTCTCAGACAACACTCGACTCGATCAAGCGAGGCCTTGCTTCTGGCGATTGGCTGCCGACGGATTTCGTCCATGCGGTTGCCGAAAGCGGTGAACTCTCGGTGGTGCGAACAAGCGCGTGCTGGGATCGGTCAGGAATGGTCGGGCCAACGTGGCAGCCCTACGCGAATCTGCAGCGACGCTGGCTCGGCCCGGTTTTTCAAAGTGCTGACGATGCCGCGGCGTTTGCCAGATCGAGCTTGCCCCTGGGCACGGACAAACCTTTTGGCGGCGTCATTCTGAAACGACCCGACGGCTTGTATTTGGCCTCTGTGCCCATCGAGGTATCGCGGGAGGATTTCGACATCACCGAGATTTTTCCGGATGAAAGCAAGGGCGCGGGCGTATTTCCTGCTGGCTGCAGGATCACGGCGCGTTATCGATCCAGAGTCGCAAGGGAACTGTCGGTGATTTTTTCTCATGTCGAGAAGCAGATCTATCTGAACATGCTGTCGGTCGACACCGTGTATTCAGCCTTTACGCGGTTGCCAAGAGTGGCATGGGATGAATACCTGTTCGGCCCCGACGGTTCGTTGATCCGCTACCAGCCGGGATTATGGGATGTCGTGCGAGCCGATCTGGTGGCCGTTCTGACGGATTACAAAACGGTCCCTGCCTCTCTGGATGGTGACGTGATAAAACGGCGCATACGTAGCGCACAGCTCAAACCAAGCAAATGGGTCGATGCCTTGGCAAAGGCGGGCTATTTGCAAGTTGTCATCGGCAGTGAAATCTGGGGATTGCCTCGCCAGGTGAATCGCTGGGTTCCCTTCTCTGCGGATCTGCGGCCCGTACTGGATTACACCAGAGCCGCGAGCGCTCCGCTTTGCAGTCCGGTATTCATTCAGGCAGATGCTGTTGCCCGTTATGTTCATGAAGTCTCGGTGAGCAGGGACACTCAGACTTTCGGATTCATACTGCGCTCTCGGGATGGCTTGTTCCTCGCCAGCCTGCCCGTTGAAGTGCAACGCTCTGAATTGGCAGTGGATCGAGTATTCGAACAGGCACGCCTGCTTTCAGGGTTTGCACAGGATTCGATTTATCTGCGCGCAGCGCTGCCTCCGCTGGGCGCACGGCCCGATGATCTGCGCAATGTCTTTGTTACACCCAACGATGTTCAGCAAGCCTGCCGACGGGCCAGTACGCCGCAGGGGTACAAACCGATCTACATCTCCTGTGCCGATGAAGCATTGTTGAAACTGCAACTGCATGCGTTCGAACCCGGCGTGTTCTTCGACGCTTTCGGGCAGGTTGAATTGCGCCCCAATACGTTTGTATCACGCGCGCAGGCAGCGATTGATGAACGTGACATTGCCAAGGGCAGATTCAGATTTACAGACTACGTGCACCGGATGGCCAAGGCCGGCCGGCTCGACGTTATTGAAACCAGTGAGTACTGGTCACGGCATGGTCAAGTGGACGAGCGTTGGCAGCCGCGTATGGCCGATGCTTCGAGCGAGCAACAATGGCGAGATAACCCGGTACCGGCGCTGGGACCGATTTTTCATCACCCCGACGATGCCGCCCGTTATGCGCAACAACGCACGGACGATACCGTTCACAGCGAAACCGGTTACGAAGGCGCAATCCTGGCGCGCTCGACGAGCAGTCGATTTGTCCCGCTTGAGCCAATAGCCTGGTCCGCCTATGCAGAGGACCCTGTCCTGCGGATATTCCGCTCGTCCAGGGATCCGACGATCAGTTGGCGAAATCCGGCGGCGCATTATCCCAATGGCTACACACTCGTGGCCAGCCACCAGTTTCATCTGTCGGGCAATACCACGCTCGCACCGGACACTGACGATGTCAGAGCAAATTTCGCTGCGCCTGCGCGAGTGCATGCGCACACACATGAACTGAAGAACCAGGGTTTCGATATTCAGAATTACTACTACTCAACGCCGACTCACGTGTTGATCAAGTACACGCCCGTTTATTCGCAGATCGAGAGGGATTTGCTGCTGACCCGCCCTGTGGATTTCGAAGCCGGGCGTTGGGTCAGCCGGCTAAGCCCGGGCGAGTTTGTTTCGCAACTCATGGAACTGGGTGAATTCAGGGTGCTGCTCGCAGGGCATTACTGGCGTCAGACCGGACGAATGGGCGCCGGCTGGAGAGTGCGCCGCCAGCAGCCTGCAACCGAGGGTGGTGCGCGAGTCAGGGACGAGTTGTAACGCTCGATCCAGCGGCTACACGGCAGGAGTGTGCCGCCGTCGGCGGCCACTCCACATTGAATCTGATTTACGTCGAGGCAGATTCAGGTTGCCGGGCAAAGCGCGACAGCAGCAATCGATCCAGCAACCACACCACCACAAGCGAAGCCCCCACCAGCGGAAACACCACGGCCAGCACGAGCATGATCACCACGCCGGTTTTCCATTTCGGCAGGTCATGGCGCAGCGGCGGAACGCCAAACTTGCCTTCGGGACGACGCTCCCACCAGATCACCACGCCGCTGACGGCGCTGAGCAGAATCATCAGGCAGATCAGCAGCACGACGATCTGGTTGAAGGTGCCGAACATCTTGCCTTCGTGGAGCATCACACCGATCTCAGTGGCGCGGGCAACGCTGCCGTATTGTTCGAAACGCACATCGGCGAGGACCTTGCCGGTGTATTGATCGACATGCAGGGTCGCATCGTTGCGCGGGTCATCGGCGAACACGGCGATGGTGAATACACCGGTAGCGGTGGTCGGCAGGGTGATGCTGTAGCCCGGTTCGACCTTGCGCTGGGTGGCGATGTTCTGCACGTCTTGCAAGCGGATGGTGGGTGCGGCGGGACCGGCGTTGGCGGCACCGTGCGCCATGTGTTCGGCGTGGTCGCCGGACATTGGCATCGGCGTGTTTTCCATCGCCCATGGCACGGTCTGACGCGTAGCGCTGTTGAGGCTGCGGGCCTCGACGTCGGAGGTCGGCACGTTGTCCCACATTGCCGCAGGAAACACGTTCCACACTTGCGCGTATTGCTTGCCCCAGAAGCCGGTCCAGGTCATGCCGCTGAGCAACATCACCAGCAACAGGGTGGCGCCCCAGAACCCGGTGACGGCGTGCAGATCACGCCACAACACGCGACTGCGACTGTTCAGGCGCGGCCACAGAATCCCCGCCGCCTGACCGCGTGGCCACCACAGGAACAGGCCGGACACCACCAGCACCACGCCCCAACCGGCAGCCATTTCGATGAGCCGGTCACCAACGGTGCCGATCATCAATTCGCCGTGGATCGCGCGGGCGATGGCTTGCAGGTTCTGCTTGGCATCCTGTTCGCCGAGGATATCGCCGTGGTACGGATCGACGAACACGTTGAGTTCGTGGCCGGCGTTCTTCACCACAAACTGTGCGCTGCGTTCGGCGTTGACCGGCGGCAGGTATTGGGTGATCTGACCTTGCGGATAGGCGCTTTTCACTCGTTGCAGCAGGTCATCGGCCGGGACGGTGTGATGGCCGGCGGGGACGTTGAGCAGGCTGCTGTACATCAGCGAATCGAGCTGCGGTTTGAACAGGTAGATGATGCCGGTCAGGGCCAGCATCACCATAAAGGGGGCGACGAACAGGCCGGCGTAAAAATGCCAACGCCAGGCCAGGTTGTAGAAATTCGGTTTGGGCTGTTTCATCACGTGTGCTCCGCTGGGCGAATTTTTTAGATCAAGAGATCGCAGCCTTCGGCAGCTCCTACAGGGAGTACGCGCTCCCCTGTAGGAGCTGGCGCAGCCTGCGATCTTTTGACTTTCTTGTTAGAAACTCATGTCGACCTTGGTCCAGAGCGTGCGCCCCGGTTCATTGATCGCTTGCGGGTCGTTGGCCGGGTAGCCGAACCCGGCGTTGCCCGCCAGGTTCAGGTGTTCGGCGTAAGCCTTGCCGAACAGGTTGTCGACGCCGCTGCTGACCTTCCAGTTCTTGTTGATCCGGTAGGCACCGTTAAGCGAGAACACGCCGAAGCCCGAACTCTTGTCGTAATCCTTGCCGACCACGTTGCCCTTGTTCTGGTCGATGCGGTTCTGCGCGGCAACCACCCTCCACAGTGCGCCGGCGCTCCAGTTGTCTTCGGTATAGGTCAGACCGAAGCGGGCATCCAGCGGCGGCATTTGCGGCAATGCCTTGCCGTCGCTGCTGTTCTTGCCCCAGGCGTAAGCCAAGGTCGCATCGGCTTTCCAGTGGTCGGTGAGCTTGTATGCGGCACCGAGTTCACCGCCCATGATTCGCGCGTCGATGTTCTCGGCGCGCGAGGTGCTCATGCCCATCATCCCCGGCGTGTAGTCGAAGAGGATGTAATCGCGGACCACGCCGATATAACCGGAAGCCCAAGCTTCAAGTTCAGCGCTCTTGTAGTTCACGCCAAAGTCGAACTGCGTGGTCTTTTCCGGTTTGATCGAATCGAACGCGTTGACCGACCCAGCCGGGCCGGACTTGGGCGAAAACAGCTCCCAGTAATCCGGGAAGCGCTGCGCGTGGCCGAGGCCGGCATACAGAGTGGTCGGACTGTCAGCCAAGTCATGTTCGTAGCGAATGAAACCGCTGGGCAGGGTGTCGGCGCGGGTGTCGTCGGCGGTCGGGTTGGGGCGGCTCATCATTCCCGAGCCAGTGGTCTGCCGATAATCCTTGGCCGAAGCGCGGTCGACGCGGGCGCCAGTGATCAGTCGATCGCGGTCGGCGGCGTACCAGGTCATTTCGCTGAACACGCCGTAGTTATGGAAATCGGCGTCCTTGCTGTACGGCTGATCCTTGTAGGTGTCGATGCCCATGCCGCTGCGCTGGCGGTGTTCGTTGGTCTGTGCGTCGAGGCCGGTGATCAGCTGAATATCAGCCCAGCGCCAGGTCGCTTTGATCCGCGCGCCGAGGGTGCGGCGGTCGACATTGGATGCCATGGGACCTGCCATCATGCCGGTGCCGGACGGCGTGCGCAGGGTGTAGTTGTCCATCACGTGGTCGGCGTAGTTGTAGTAGACCTGCGCTTCGAGTTTTTCCAGCACGTCGGTGATGTTGGATTTTTCGAAACGCAGACCGAGGCTTTCACGCAGGAACTGCGAGCCATCCATGCCGCGTCCGGCGTAGCGTGCCTCACCGTCGCCCTTACCGGCGGTGAGTTCGATCAGGGTGTCGGCGTCCGGGGTCCAGCCGACCGCGATGTCACCGTTCCACTTGTCGTAGCGCGAGGCGACGATGTCGTTGTTGCCGTCGCGGTAATCGTCGGAATGCGCGGTGTTGCCGATCACTCGCACATAACCCAGCGGGCCACCGGCAGCGGCGTCGACCACTTTGTCGAAGCGTCCGTGGGAGCCAGCCAGAATGCTCGCATTCACCCGTGTGCCGAGTTCACCAAAGGTCTCCGGCTCACGATCAAACAGCACCGTACCCGCCGACGCGCCCGGACCCCAAAGCACGGTTTGCGGGCCTTTGATCACGGTGAGTTTGTCGTAGGTTTCCGGCGAGATGTACGAGGTCGGCGCGTCCATCCGCCCCGGGCAGGCACCAAGCATCATGCTGCCGTTGGTAAGGATGTTTAGCCGCGAGCCGAACATGCCGCGCAGCACTGGATCGCCGTTAGTGCCGCCATTGCGCACTAGCGCGAAACCCGGAATGGTTTTCAGATAATCGCCGCCGTCACTGGCCGGCACCGGTTGGCGTGGATCTTTGGGATTGGTGACGATGGTCAGCGGCGAGCTCGGGGCGATCGCGGTAATCACCGTAGGGCTGAGTTCTTCGTTGTGTGCGGCGTGATCATCGGCCAGCACTAGCGGGGACAGCAGGACGCCGCAAAGGACGGCGGTAGCGTGCCTGAAACGAATCCGCGATTCGTTCAAAGCGAAGGACGCCGGGGCAGAACCCGAGCGTGGAACAGCAGCAAACCTGGACATGACAATTTCCATCAAACAGTCGTAAACGACACGGCCGGCAGCCTGAAGCTGTCTTCTCAACCGTGTGCAATCAGAGGTGCGGTGTTTACGTTGCGACGGGCGGGGCGCGGCTGCGCGCGCCGGGGAAAAAGGTCTGCCGGGCATGACCCAGGCGTGGGGCGGGTGGGGTGAAGGTGTTCAGCGGCGCAATATTGAAGGCGACGAAATCGCCGCCGCCGGTCAGTGCCGGGCAATTGAACAGCAGGCTGCAATAACCGCACTTTTCCCACAGCACGTGGTGCGAGGATTGCGGCGGGCAGTGTTCTGCCGCCGGTTGTGCATCATGGCCGCTGTGGTCCATGCCCGGCATGTCCATCGACATGTCCATGCTCATCGGCATCGATGTCGAGGCGTGCTGATCCATCGGCATCGACTGAGAAATCAGTGGGCCGATGAAGACCATTAACATGGCGAACAGGGCGATCCAGCTGCCGCGGGTCAGGTGTTCAGTCTGACGGCGTTGCCGGGAGGGCCTGGCGCTCAGCGGGCGCATGGGCGGAGTCTGCCGGAAGGCTTACTGGGCGTGCGCGTGGGCCTGCGTGGTTTCCGGTGGTTTCTTCTGCACCGAGACTTCGACGGTGACGTCACCGGCCTTCTCGAAATGCAGGGTCAGCGGGAAGCGTTTACCGTCGCTGAGCAGGCTGCGATCAGTCGGGTTGAGCAGCATCACGTGATAGGCCATCGGCGCGAAGGTCACGTTGCCACCAGCGGGAATTTCCACGCTCGGCACTTGCTGCATCTTCATCAGATCGCCCTGCATGACGTGTTCGTGCAGTTGCGCTTCCGGAGCAATCGGCGAGTCGACGCTGAGCAGGCGGTCGTCCGTCTTGCCAGCGTTGTGAATGACGAAATAGGCGGCAACGGTCGGTGCATTCGGCGGCAGTTCCTGCGACCACGGATGAGCGATTTCCAGCTCGCCCGCCTTGTATTCGTGAGCATGGGCAAAGCACGCCGGCAACAGCAGCGCAGCGACGATGATGAGTTTGTTCAACATGGCAGTTCTCCAGAACGATTTGAAACGCAGGTCAATTGCGCGAACAAATCAAACCAGAGGGGAAGCGCGGGGATTGAGACTTGGCCATTGCTGGCGCGGCGTGGGTGTTTGCAACGAGGCGGGTGCGACGCTGCGATTGCTTTCGTAGCGGGCGAAATACAGCTGCGGCGAATGCCCCGGCAACGCCACCAGTGGCGCCGAGCCTGAGCAACACCAGCAATGCTGCATGTTCGAATGATTGTCGTTGCTCGGGGCTTTTTGATCGGTGGTGCCGATGTTGATCGCCACCATCTTCGTCCCGCTGCCGGTGCAGAAACTGCTCCAGAGCAATTGCTCGGCCGGTGAATTGGCCGCCTGCGCCATCGCCCCGGTCATCGGCATGGCGAGCATGTTGAACAGCACTGCGAAGCAGGCGATCCAGGCAATTGCTAGCCGGTGTCGGTTCATGGGACAGATCCATTGGGTGGGCGATCAGGCGCGGCTATTTAGCCTGATCAGGGCCGATAAGTAAAAAAGCGTCGTGCGGTTTGGTGTCGCAGCGAACACGTCAATTACTCACTCAATTCACGGGTACGGCATGAACTTGCATATCTACACCAAGCGTAGCGCGGATTACCGAAAATATTTTGGCCAGGTTATCCATGCTCGGATTGCCTTTGGCTGAAAGCATTCGATGCAAGCTTTTACTCGGCTTTTCGGTCTCCCTTGCGAGCTCTTCGAAGCCGACCGTCGCATTGACGAGATCGCGCAGAATTATTCTGGCCATTTCTGGCTCGCCATTCAGGAACAGAGTCGCGGCCTCATCCAGTAATGCTTGAGCAAACTCCGGATCACGCTGGGCGCGTTCTGCGATTGAATGTTTGTAGCTTCGAGTGAGAACCATCAATTACCTCCGGTTCTGTTCAGCTTTTTTTCGAATTCGGAATTCGGCTATCAAGGCTTTCGCCTGTTTGATGTCTTTCTTTTGAGTCGATTTGTCGTCGCCACCAAACAAAATGATCAGACGTTTTCCCTCTTGTATGAGGTAGATCCGGTACCCAGGCCCCCAATTGATTTTGTATTCACCCAAGCCATCGAACCATTTGATATTGGAAGTATTGCCCAATTCCAACCTGACCATGGCATTTGAGACCTTCAGTGCCGCCTGCACACTTAAAGTGGAGATCCACCGACCAAATGGGCTTGATTCGTCTTCTTGTAGATATTCTTCGAGTGTGATCACGGCTAGCTCTGAAGGTAACAAATAGGTTACTTGTCATGCAAGCTGTGGATCTTGCCCTATGAGATGAACTCCGCCAACGCAGCAAGTGTTTCTTGAAGCAACAGAAACTCCCGATCAACCCCCGGCAACCCCGGTCGCTTCAACACAATCACCGGCGCCCCACGCTCGCGCGCCACTTCCAGCTTCGGCTCGGTCGCGGTGCTGCCGCTGTTCTTGCTGATCAACACATCGATCTGCCGTCGCTCGAACAGCGCTCGCTCATCCTCCAGCAGAAACGGCCCGCGCGCGCCGATGACTTCGCAGCGTTGGTTGCCGGGATAGACGTCTAGGGCGCGCAGGGTCCAGAACTGGTCCTGAGGGATTTCATCGAGGTGCTGCAGCGGTTCGCGGCCGAGGGTGAACAGCGGTCGGCGAAACGGCTTGAGCGCAGTGATCAGCTCAGCCCAGTCGCTGACTTCTCGCCAGTCATCACCGGGCTGCGGCTGCCACGCCGGGCGACGCAAAGCCCAGCAGGGGATGCCGGTCAGTCGCGCAGCGGTCGCGGCGTTCTGGCTGATCTGTGCGGCATAGGGATGCGTGGCGTCGAGCAACAGGTCGATGCCTTCGTCACGAATGAATTGCGCCAGACCTTCAGCGCCCCCGTAGCCACCGACGCGCACCTGACAGGTCAGGTCGGTCGGTACTCGGCCAACGCCAGCGAGGCTATAGATATGTTCTGCCCCCAGCGTGCGAGCAATTGCCAGCGCTTCCGTGACGCCGCCGAGCAGCAAAATCCGCTTCATGCAAAACCTCCGGCCTGCCCGACAATCCCGCCCTGACGATCAATCGCAAACACCTCGACCTGCACCTGCGCCGGCACCACGCTGCGGGCAAAATTCAGCGCATGGCGGCAGACTTCATCACCGAGGGCGATCCCCGCCGCACTGGCCATGGCCAATGCCTGCTGACTGGTATTGGCCTCGCGAATGCCTTGTTGCAACGCCTCATCGGCGCCAATCGCAGCGGCCCACTCCGCCAGTTGCGGCAAGTCGATACTCGAATGCCGCGAGTGCAGATCCATGTGCCCGGCGGCCAGTTTGCTGATCTTGCCGAAGCCGCCGCACAGGCTGAGTTTATCCACAGGCACTTTGCGCAGATGCTTGAGCACTGCACCGACAAAATCGCCCATTTCGATCAGGGCGATTTCCGGCAGGTTGTAGACCCGACGCATGGTGTCCTCGCTGGCGTTGCCGGTGCAGGCGGCGATGTGCAAATAACCGTTGGTTTTCGCCACATCGATGCCTTGATGGATCGAGGCGATGTAAGCCGCACAAGAGAACGGCCGGACAATGCCGCTGGTGCCGAGGATCGATAATCCACCGAGAATGCCCAGCCGTGGATTCATGGTTTTCAGCGCCAGCGCTTCGCCGCCCTCGACATTGACAGTGACGTCGAAGCCGCCGCCGTAGCCGGTCTCGGCGGCGAGCAGGCTCAGGTGATCGCTGATCATCTTGCGCGGCACCGGGTTGATTGCCGGCTCACCAACGCCGAGCACCAGCCCCGGCCGAGTCACGGTGCCCACGCCGGCACCGGCATTGAAGCGAATTCCCGGCTCACTCAGCAGCCGCACCCGCGAGTAGAGCAGCGCACCGTGGGTCACGTCGGGATCGTCACCGGCATCCTTGATCGTCCCGGCCTCGGCGCCGTCGTCGGTCAAACGACAGAACTCCAGGCGCATCTGCACCTGTTTGCCCTTCGGCAACACGATCTGCACTGCATCGGCGGACAGCCCGCCGAGCAGCAAGCGTGCGGCGGCAAGGCTGGTGGCGGTGGCGCAGCTGCCGGTGGTCAGGCCGCTGCGCAGGGGCGCGGGTTGTTCGGCGGTTTCGTCACGCATCGAGGGGTTTGACCAGATCGAGCAGGGTGATCGGCAATGCCTGCCGCCAAGTGTCGAACTCGCCGAGCGGTTGCGCCTGGGCGACATGGATGCGCGTCAGCTCGCCACCGTAACGCTCGCGCCAATTCATCAGGGCCACTTCGCTTTGCAGGGTCACCGCGTTGGCGACCAGACGGCCACCGGGTTTGAGCTGTTCCCAGCAGGTTTCGAACACGCCTTCACGGGTCACGCCGCCGCCGATGAAAATCGCGTCCGGGCGCTCCAGTCCGGCCAGCGCCTGCGGTGCCTTGCCGCGAATCAACTGCAGACCGGGCACACCCAGCGCATCGCGGTTATGTTCGATCAATTGCTGGCGACCTTCGTCGGCTTCAATGGCCAAGACGCGGCAACTTGGGTGCGCGCGCATCCACTCGATGCCGATCGAACCGCTGCCGGCGCCGACATCCCAGAGCAGTTCGCCGGGGGTCGGGGCGAGACGGGCGAGGGTAATGGCGCGTACGTCGCGCTTGGTCAACTGGCCGTCGTGCTGGAATGCCGAATCCGGCAGTCCGGCCAAACGTGACAGGCGCGGGGCGTCGGCGTCGGCCAGACATTCGATAGCGATGACATTGAGGTCGGCCACCGACGTCGCATTCCAGGCATTGGCGGTGCTGTCGATGCGCCGTTCGGCGTCACCGCCAAGATGCTCAAGCACGCTCAGGCGACTCGAACCAAATCCGCGCTCACGGAGCAATTGCGCAACAGCAGTCGGACTCTGGCCGTCGTTGCTTAGCAACAACAGACGCACGCCACTGAACAGTTGTGCATTGAGTGCCGCCAGTGGCCGGGCCACCAGCGACAGCGTCACCACCTCCTGCAACGGCCAGCCGAGACGAGCGGCAGCCAGTGAACAGGACGACGGCGCTGGCAGGATCAGCATCTCTTCGCTCGGCACCTGGCGGGCGAGGCTGGCACCGACGCCGTAAAACATCGGATCACCACTGGCCAATACGCAGACCGCTTCGCCACGCAGCGCCAGCACGGGCGCGAGGGCAAACGGGCAGGGCCACAATTGCCGTTCGCCGCGAATACACACCGGCAGCAAATCCAGTTGACGCTGGCCACCGACGATCCGCGAGGCGCCCAGCAGGGCACGCCGGGCGTTTTTGCCCAGGCCCTTGAAGCCGTCTTCACCGATTCCCACTACCGTCAGCCAGGGTGACATCTATATTCCTCTAAACACGCCGTTCCGACGGGCAGACTTTTCATGCCAGCGGACAAAGCAGGCATAATACCGCGCCTTCGCCCGCGAAGCGCCTTTCCCACGCAGCCGGTCAGCCCCTTGAACGAACGCCCGATGTCCACCGCTTTACGCCCCTCGGCCTGTCCGGGGTTGCTGCGTATCGTCCAGGCACTGGACGGCGGTATCTGCCGGATCAAGCTCAATGGCGGGTCGATCAGTGCCGACCAGGCCGACGCGGTGGCCGAGGCTGCCGAACAGTTCGGTGGGGCGATTGAAGCGACCAACCGTGCCAATCTGCAGATTCGCGGGATCGGCGAGCAATCTGCTGCGCTGATCGAGCGCTTGCTCGCCGCCGGTCTCGGCCCGCGCACCGCCGCCGGTGATGACGTGCGCAACCTGATGCTCAGCCCGGCCGCCGGCATCGACCGGCAGATGCGCGTCGATACCCGCGCACTGGCCGAGCAGATCCTCGACACCTTGCAAAGCCATCCACGCTTTCATGAGTTGAGCGCCAAGTTCGCCGTGCAACTCGATGGCGGCGAAGCGCTGGCGATGCTCGAACATCCACATGATCTATGGTTGTCGGCGTTTGAGCGCGACGGGGAAAAATTGTGGGCGTTCGGTCTGGCCGGATGCCCGACGGATCGTGCCGTCGGTGCCGTGACGACGGAAAACGGCCATGCGCTGGTGGTCGCGGTGCTGGAATTGTTCCTGCAACTGGCCCGCCCTGAACAAACGCGGATGCGCCATTTGCTCGATGAACTGCCGATGCTGGCCTTTCTCGACGCCCTGCGAACGCGCGTGCCGATCAAGTCGGTCAGCCAGTGGCAGCGCACCGCCGATGCGCAGGATCTGCACATCGGCGTTCATCCGCAAAATACCTCGGGGCGGGTGTACATCGGCGCGGTGCCAGCGCTGGGCCGTCTCGATCCGGCAATGCTGCGCGGGGCTGCGAAACTGGCCCGCCAGTTCGGCAATGGCAGCTTGCGTTTCACACCCTGGCAAAGCCTGCTGCTGCCGGATGTAAAAGCAAGCGATGCGGCGCAAGTGCTCGAGGGTCTTGAGCAACTGAACCTGCTGACCCGCGCTGCCGAACCCCTTGCACGCCTGATCGCCTGCACCGGTTCCAATGGCTGCGGCAAAGGCCTGGCCGACACCAAGCAGGACGCTCGTCACCTGGCGACGTTGATGCCCTCGGCCCTCAACGTGCATCTCAGCGGCTGCACGCGCTCCTGCGCCGCCGCCCACTGTGCCCCGGTGACGTTGCTGGCCGTCAGTCCCGGTCATTACGACCTCTATTTTCGCGATGCAACGCTGCCGGGTTTCGGCGCGCTGCACGCACGCAACCTTACTATTGAAGCGGCCGCGACCCTGCTCGCCGCCTGCTCTCGGAGCCCCTTTGATGCTTGATTACATCCGCGATGGTCAGGAGATTTATCGCAACTCCTTTGCGATCATTCGCAGCGAGGCCAATCTGGCGCGCATCCCGGCCGATCTGGAAAAACTCGCGGTGCGGGTGATTCACGCCTGCGGCATGGTCGAGGCCATCGACGGTCTGCAATTTTCCGAAGGCGCGGGCAAGGCCGGGCGCGATGCGCTGGCCGCCGGTGCGCCGATCCTCTGCGATGCGCGGATGGTCTCCGAAGGTGTGACCCGTGCGCGCCTGCCGGCCAACAATGAAGTGATCTGCACCTTGCGTGACGACAGCGTGCCGGATCTGGCCCGAGAACTGGGCAATACCCGTTCCGCCGCCGCGCTGGAACTGTGGCGTCCGCACCTGGAAGGCAGCGTTGTAGTGATCGGCAACGCGCCGACCGCATTGTTCTATCTGCTGGAAATGCTCGACGCCGGCGCCCCGAAACCGGCGCTTATTCTGGGCTTCCCAGTCGGCTTCGTCGGCGCCGCCGAATCGAAAGCCGCGCTGGCCGCCGACAGCCGTGGCGTGCCGTTCGTGATCATGCAAGGCCGCCTCGGTGGCAGCGCCATGGCCGCCGCCGCCGTGAATGCCCTCGCCACGGAGATCGAATGATGCAGGCCAAAGGACGTTTGATTGGCCTGGGCGTCGGCCCGGGGGATCCGGAATTGATTACCGTCAAAGCCCTGCGCCTGCTGCGCGAGTCGCCGGTGGTCGCATACTTCGTCGCCAAGGGCAAAAAGGGCAATGCGTTCGGCATCATCGAGGCGCACCTGCAAGAGGCGCAGAACCTGCTGCCGCTGGTCTATCCGGTAACCACTGAGGCACTGCCGGCGCCGCTTTCCTATGAGCAGGTCATCAGCGATTTCTACGATGAAGCCGCCGAGACGGTCGCGGCGCATCTGGATGCCGGTCGCGATGTCGCGGTGATCTGTGAGGGTGATCCGTTCTTCTACGGTTCCTACATGTACCTGCACGATCGCCTCGCCAGCCGTTACGAAGCACAAGTAGTGCCCGGCGTTTGTTCGATGCTCGGCGGCGCTTCGGTGCTGGGCGCGCCGTTGGTGTATCGCAATCAGAGCCTGTCGGTACTCTCCGGCGTGTTGCCCCATGAAGAGCTGAAGCGACGTCTGGCCGATGCCGACGCGGCGGTGATCATGAAGCTGGGGCGCAACTTCCCCAAGGTGCGTCAGGTGCTGGAAGAACTCGGTCTGGCCGAACGCGCGCTGTACGTCGAGCGCGCAACCATGGCCAATCAGAAGATTGTGCCGATGGATCAGGTCGAGCCGATGTCGTCGCCGTACTTCTCGCTGATCATCGTGCCGGGCGAACGGTGGCAAGGCTGATGACTCAATCCACGCCAGCCATCGTCATTCTCGGTCAGGGCAGCCTGGCCACCGCACGGCGCATTCAGCAGGTGTATCCGGCGGCGCAGATCCATGGCCTCGCCGGGCGCGTCGAAGGCGCCGATTGCACCTATCAGGAATTCGGCGCGACCCTGCGCGCGCTTTATCAGCAGGACATGCCGATCATTGCCCTGTGCGCGGCCGGCATTGTCATCCGCACGCTGGCACCGCTGCTGCTGGAAAAGGGCGCTGAACCTGCGGTACTCGCCGTGGCCGAAGACGGCAGCGCCGTGGTGCCGTTGTTGGGCGGCCTCGGCGGGGTGAATGTCATGGCGCGAGAGATCGCAGCCGGGTTGCAGGTTGCAGCGGCGATCACCACCAGTGGCGAGTTGCGTTTTGGCACCTGCCTGCTCAATCCGCCGAGCGGTTACGCACTGGGCGATCTGGAACTGGGCAAGCGGTTTGTCTCCGATCTGTTGGCCGGCCACAGCGTGCGCATCGAAGGCGCGGCGCCGTGGCTGGATCAGGCGCAATTGCCGGAAGATTCGCAAGCGCAGCGCTCGATTCATGTCGGCAGTGCCGCGCGTGAAGCGAGTGCCAGTGAATTACTGATCTATCCGCGCAGTGTGGCGGTGGCGGTGAGCGCTGAAATCGCAGATTTGCCGAGTGCCGTTCGCAGCGCGCTGCAACAGGCGAAAATCGCCGTGCAATCGTTGGCCTGTCTGTTGGCCAGCGAGACGCAAATGGCTTCGCCACTTTTGCATGAGGCCGCGCTTGAACTGGGTGTGCCGCTGCGCTTTGTCGCTATGCAAAGCGACATCGAAACCCTGGCGCGTGTCGCCGTACCTGCGGCAACGGTCGTTGCTGGCGACGGCATGGCAATCGCAGTCGCCGAGCAGCCATTGGATGTTTCCAGCATTGGCCGGCCACGCGGTCGTCTCGCCGTGATCGGCCTCGGCCCCGGCGCTGCCGAACTGATGGTGCCGGCGGTGAAAGCCGAACTGGCGCGCGCCACCGATGTGCTTGGTTACGAAACCTACGTACGCATGGCCGGTCCCTTCCGCGACGATCAAGTGCAGCACTGCACCGACAACCGCGAAGAGATGCAGCGCGCCCGTCACGCCTTCAGGCTGGCGGCTGAGGGGCGCTCGGTGATTGTCGTGTCTTCGGGCGATCCGGGTGTGTTCGCCATGGCCGCAGCAGTCCTCGAAGCGTTGCACGAGTCGGCTGATCCGGCGTGGCACAGCGTCGATCTGGAAATCCTTCCGGGCGTTTCCGCTTCGCTGGCCACCGCCGCGCAGGCCGGAGCACCGCTGGGCCATGACTTCTGCGTGATGTCGCTGTCGGACAACCTCAAGCCTTGGTCGATCATCGAAAAGCGTCTGGATCTGGCCGCCGAAGCGGATCTGGCGTTGGCGTTCTACAACCCGATCTCCCGTGCTCGTCCATGGCAGTTGGGTCGGGCGCTAGAGATTGTCGCGCAGCATCGCACGCCGCAAACACCCGTGGTCTTGGGTCGCGACATCGGTCGTCCCGGCCAGACTCTACGCAACACGACACTGGGCGCGTTGACGCCGGAGCAGGTGGACATGCGCACCATGGTGCTGATTGGCTCTTCCACGACATGCACCTTTCCCCGTGCCAACGGTGGTGATTGGGTTTATACGCCGCGCTGGTATGGCGAAAAACCGCTTTCCTGAGCGACGCGCCGAGGCAAGTTGTAAATAAGTTGCCTCGGTGTGACATCAAGTCGAAATTCATTATCCGACGATTAAGTTTAAAGCAGGGCGGTGCATCCGTTGGGAGCACCGCTTCGTTTGTTTATCTAACTACTGGTCATGCATCTGTTTGTTACCGGATCATGCGCGCAATCAACTTGTCTGTTGTTTGATGTTTCTCGGGAAATTATTTGATTTCTGTGCTTTTTGAAGTTGCCCCGCGGGCAGACTAACTTCGTCCTGGATTCTCTCAATGAATAAAGGATGAAGTCTGATGGGTGTCATGGAGCAATATGTTGACGAGTTTAATTTTATATCGGCCGATGAATACTCCGCGTTAAAGCGCGCATTCAAGGCGTTTTCCGGTTCTGCCGAATATGCAATGCTGGTGGCGGTTTACGAGAATGCTGGCCAGGCCACGAGCCTTGCTGAAAGGCAGCAGGCTGTAACTCTCTTTCTTCAATGCTTTGAACGCTTGGCAAAGCGTAACTCAGCACCCGCGTTGGGGTTAATCGACAGCGTCGAAGAAAAATTGCGCGATTACGCCGCCCGCTTGACGGGCACGGTAAACATGCTCAGTGACGTGCCCGTTCCGATCCCCAGGATCATGCACTTTGTCTGGGTGGGCGGCAGTGAAGTCGGCAGTATTCAGCGCGATTACATGAATATCTGGCGTCAGGTGCTGGCTGCCGAGAATTACCAGTTCAATCTCTGGTACGACAGCGATGCGTTACTGGCTTTCGAAATGAATCGGGTTATATCCGACAGCGCCAGAGTTGATGCGATGGAGTCTGGCGGGGACACAGTGACCAACCCCGGTGAACTTTCAAAGATGATCGAAGATCGTGCGCGTGTATTGAAGCGCGAGATGTTCGAGTATCTGCAACAAGCGCAATGGCAAGGGAATGCTGATCAGGCCCGGATCGACCTGATGGTGCGCGCCTATGGCAAGGACCGCGCGACGCTGGAAGCCTTTCGTCAACGCTGTTTGCAAACCCACCAGCAAATGGCCGGCAGCGACTTGCAGTTGCGTGATGTTCGGCGGGAGTTCAGCGGGCACTTTTTACAGGATGTCTATCAACGCGAAGTGTCAATGCGCGGCAACTTTGCGGCGGCAAGTGACATTGTTCGCTTGCAGGCCGAATATGCCGAAGGCGGGCGTTACAGTGACATGGATTACTTGCCGCCACTGGCTGAAAGACTGGGCGGTGTCGACATCAGCGGGTTCAGTGACGAGCAACGGCTGGGGGTGTTGCAGCTTTTGCTCAATCATGATGAAACGTTGATGCCCGGTCGCGATCGCCTGCGTTACGCTGATCACACAGAGACATTGCCTGCCGCACAACGGGAGGCACTGCTGGTTTTTGCCCGCAGCAAGCCCGGCGTCGAGCATATATTTGTCGCACCGCGTGAAGATCACAGCCCGCGACATGGTCTGCGTATGGGCGCGCAATTCAGCAGAGAGATGAATGCTTATCTGTTGGCACAGCCGCAAAGCGAAATGACGCTCGCGGTCATGCAATTGATCCGCTTCAACTATGACTGCCTCCAGGCGGTTGAGCAGGCGGTCATCGCGTCGTCGGTAGACTGGTCACAGACTGAACGATTGCTCGACGTAATAGAAAACGTCATGAACGAGAAAATAGAGCAGGGGCCACTGACGCGCACGCTGCAGGATTTTCTGGGCAAGTTGAGCGAGGCCATTTTAAGTTACTACCGTGATGGTATTCGCGTCGGAGCGCGCGGCACCATTGCGCTTACCGGACCTGGTGCGGCGGTTACCGGGATGAAAAATTATGTCGAGACTCACCTCCTGCCGAACAACGAGATTACGGTTCAGGAGCGCTTGCGCCTGGACGAGGGTTACAACGTCCAGACCGAGGAGGAAGCGATCTCCGGTTGGACCGTCAATGACGACGCGGAGCAATGGCTGGTCAAAGAGCAGGAAAAGTGGAAAGCCGGCAAACTCAAATCACGCTACACCGGTCAACTGGCGGATCTGCTTCAGCCGCAGCAGACGCTGACGTTCAAACAAGGCTGGCCTGTGGTGGGCGGTAAAACGGTGCTGCTGACGTCGGTTCTGCATCAATTGATGGATGATCTGGGCGAACCCTTTGTGCGAGCCATGAGGGACAAGCTCAGCGGTGATATCACCTTCACCAAGCCCTTTTCCATCGGCTTCGATAATCGTCAGTTGATCCTTGCGCAATCTGTACGCGAACTGCCCGTTTCCCATGGCGCCGAATCCTCAAGCAATCTCAACGAACTGCTCAGCCGCATTGCCCATGATTCCCTGCCGCTGGAACAACTCAGCCCGTTGGTGCGCGCCATGCTCGGGGGGATTTTCGGGGCGACAAGTCTGGACGACGCCAGCTTTGCCAACGTCTGGCAAACCGTGCGCGACCTTGCTGTCCAGACTGACGGCGACGGTACTTTCGCGCGTTATGATGCGGTTGAAGAAGCCCTGCGCCAGCGGCAGTCGCCCGACTTCGAGGCCGGGCTGGCGCGTGGACAAGCGCATGACGTTCTGACGGCCCGCGAACTCAAGGTTCAGGCACTGTTCGAACCACTGACCTTACGGCATTGGGGCGAACGTATCGGGCAGATCACTCGCACGGCGCAAGCTGAATACCGCTCGCGGATTCTCCAGCGCAGCGCGCAGGTGCGCGAGATGTTCGTCGAGGCCGGCGCGACCTCGGCCCGGCAGCTGTCGCAGGATTTGCTGATGCACACGACCAGCGATCCGGGGCGTCGGTGTTATCCGCTGGCGTTGCTGATGGGGGCAGCGGTGGCTGCCGGCGATTCGGCCGAGCGGACACTGGTGGGGCATGTCGCCACGGCCAACGTCAACCACCAGGAACCGAGTTCACAGGCATTGCTCAGTACGTTGAATGAACTTCGAGCCTTGCCCACCAGTGCCATCGGCGAATCCCGCGGCTTGCAGAGTCTGGACTCGGTCATACAGACATTGGAGGCGAAAAGTGCGGCCACCGTCCTGTTGCTCGACACCGGCGATCACGCCCTGCTGGTGGCCAAAGTGCAGGCAGGAGGGCAATTCGTCTACCGGTTCTATGACCCGAACTTTGCCATTTATGCGTTCGCCGAAGGTGCGCAGGTGAAACGTGGCGTTGAGCGTTATCTGAGCGCCGGCGACAGTGCACTGGCCAGGCTCTACGGTCTGGGCGACATGGCCGGGGCGCGATTCAAGGTGATCGAGTTGAACACCGAGGCGATAGCGGCCCGCAAGCTATCGACGGGTTTGCGCCTGGACAGCTTTTTGCGCATTGCTTCGAGTGATTCACGCAGTGTCCCTGTCTGGGCAAAACAGGCCGTGGCACGCCAGCGTTCGCTCAGCGAAAACGCAAGGATGGGTGCCAGCCTCGCGCAGGTGGATGCGCGCTATTGGGCGCAGGCGTTTGATCAAGCCACGCAGCAGTTGCGCAGTGAACACTCGCTGGGGCGTGAATATGTGCCGTTGCTGGAAACGCTCAAGCCTCAGGTGGACGGCAGCTTTGCGGTGACATTGGTCGATGCAAAGAATCCGCATCAAGTGCGAACAGTGAGCACGGCCGACCCGCGCTTCACTCAGCTCAAGCAGCATCTGCATCAGAGCGTGAAGGCAGGCAAACCGAGTGGTCCAGCCGAGGCTGATGGAGGCAGCCGCTTGAGTTTCGCCTTTGCGATCCAGACGCTGGTCAGCGAAATGCGCCATCGTGAATACCAGGCGGGTGATCAGTTGCCAGCCTTGTCGATTGCGTTGCAGGTTCAGGTTTACGTCAGCTATGCGCAGTTGGGTTTTGGCGTGCTCAGCGATACCGCACAGATGATCAACCTGGTGCGGCAAGTGGTGGCCAGTGAGCAGGCGCTGGTCCTGCGCCAGTCATCGTTGTCCGGCCGTGTGCTCGGTCGCGCGGCAACGGGCGTTGGTTTTGCGTTTTCGCTGGTCAACATCGGCTTCGACATTCACAACCTTTCCCTGGCGCAAAATCACGAGCAGCGCTCGCGGTTCTCCACGTCTCTGGCGTTCAACGCAGTGGCGTTGGGACTGGATGTCGTGGCACTGGCGGCAGGCGGAACGGTGGGGGCGGCGGCGGCTTTTCTGTCTGTGCCGTTGCTCGGTATCGGCATCGGAGCCACTGCCATCGCCAGCAATCTTGGGCAGATTGCCGACAAGGCAACAGCGGTGGGCAATCATTTGCGTGCCATCCACAACGCTTACAGACCGGGCGCTTTCACTGTCGCGGAGGGGGTGTTGCGGTTCCCGCCAGAAGCGGTGATCACTCACCTGGATCTGCAGGACAGGCGGGTTCGTTTTGACAGCCAGCGCTTTTATCCATGGGGCGGCGGCGCACTCGAGTTGCCGCAATACAATGATGACCCGAAGCAGATTCACCATTCCCTCAATATCCGGCAGGCCTTTGGTCTCCCCGAGAGCACAACGCTGAACATCCAAGGGGTTGCGGCACTGCATACCGTGGTGTTGCCCTGCACACCGCTCTGTTATTACGGCTACGAATATCAACTGGGAGGCGCGGGCTATGTGTACGAGCCACTGCCGGGAGAGCAGGTCGAGCCGCGCAACGCCAGTGAAATGCCTGAGCCACCCTGGTACTCGTTTTTCAATCCGCTCTCGGCACTGGGCGATACGCTGACGACCCATCT
Source organism: Pseudomonas viridiflava (assembly GCF_900580865.1). Lineage (GTDB taxonomy): Bacteria > Pseudomonadota > Gammaproteobacteria > Pseudomonadales > Pseudomonadaceae > Aquipseudomonas. The sequence continues at coordinate 93,613 of NZ_UTBZ01000159.1, read as the reverse complement.
GGATAAGCGCATCCACACGCGCTATCCGCAATTGCGCAACAGTGCAGCGGACAAGCTGGAATACGATCAGCAGGGGAACCGGCGTTTTTATCTGCACAGCACACCGTCTTTGAAACACATCCTCTACAAACTGCATCCGGTCTACAAACCCACAACAATCAGCGTGCAACTGGACGAGCATGTACGCCAATTAGCGGTTCCGGCCTTGCCGGTGGAGTGCCAGCAAAAGCTGTCCTATGAAATTTCCGCCACATCAGGCCGCTGCCAGCTGCGTCTGACGCCGGGATTGAAAACGGTCAAGTTCAACGGCGCTGGCCAATGGCTGGTGCATGCACCTTGGGTCAACATCGAGCAGGTCAGCTTCGACCACATAGAAACGATGGATGAAGACGCCGCCCGGAGGCATCTGGCGGGGCGTCAACTAACGGTCGACGGTATCGTATTGTCGGCGTTTGAGGGGCTGCTCGAACTGGCCGGGGGAGAGTTGTTTCAACCGGACTGGCAACGCAATGTGCTGCGCCTGGTGTCCATCACCCTCGACGAAGATAAAAGCAATCCGCGTGATGTCCTTGCCCATCTGCGCCAGCGCGCCCATGAGGGACGTCTGGGCACTGGTTACGTCACGCTTCACCGGTTCAAGGTTGCGTTCAGTCCGGCCAGCGACGCTGTGCGCACAACGGCGTTTTACGACGTCGCTCAAAAACGCTTGTTATACGCGCGCGATCTGCCGCGCGAAGTCAACGACGGCTTGATGCTGGGCGCAGTCAACGCTGCCCATGCGTGGTTCTATCATCCCGACCATGCCACGGTCTGGCGGGTCGATGTGATCAGCGGCCTGGTTGTACATCGTTATCGGCTGCTGAGTGTGGAACCCGGTACGAAAATCAGCGCTTTCGGGCAACTGGCGGACGGCACTCTGCGAGTTTCGCAGCAGTTGGTTGAGCAAGCATCCATGAACGTGCGCACGACACTGCAATTCCATCTGGCTGATCACGAAGTGACGCTGACGGACATCAACCTGTGGTCGCCCGGTCTGGAAAACTCTTTCCTCAAGCCCGAGGAGGGCACGAGAATCGCGTTTTTCCGCCATCGCCAGAAACAGCGTCGTCCCTACGCGGACGAGACACCCGGCATGGCCTCGTCCATCAGCACCTGGACCTACGCGCCGTACATTCACGCCCGTGCCTGGTCCTTCGATCGGCTGCTTGAGCGGGCATGGATTGCCGCGCATCACGACAGGTATTTCCGGGCTGGCGCCGACATTGATGCGGACACGGTGATGCTGATGCCTCGATCCTCTGATCCCGCCGCTGCGCTGCTGTTTTACAGCCGGCAAAGTCAAATGCTCAGTCATGGCATCGAGCTGCGTGACGACGTGCTATGGCACAAGGCGCTTGCGAAAAATGTGATTGACGTTACGCGCGTTGGCGAAAGCTTCCTGGCCACTCAAGACGACGGGCGACTGTTCGAAATCGACCTCGACGCCAAGGACGACAATTGGCTGTCCGAGCTTGATAGAGATGTTCTGAAGTTTGTCGGCCTCGGCCAGCGTTGGCTGCAACAAAACCCCGATTGGCTGACGGCATTACCGGCGCTTGCCAAGGAATACAGCCGCGCCGCGTTTGCCATCATCGGCCTGCGTGCGCAAGTGGGTCAGACGTTTCTACCCGTATGGTGTATTGACGAAAAGCTTGTGCTGATGGACGCAATGGGCAATCACGAGCTGACGGTGCTGGGTCTGACGCCCGACCGGCAGGCGGTTTGGTTGCTTGAAGTTTCTTCCGGACAGCTGTGGCGCCAGACACTGGTCGCCCTCGAGCAGATGCGCTCGGCGTTCGGCAACGGCAGCGTGTTGCTGCATCGCCAAGCGTTGCCACAGGCCGAGCGAGTATGGGCGTCGTGGGCGTTTTGCGAAGTGCTGACGCATGGTGACGGGCTGCTCGGGCGTACTCGCGAAGGCGTGACGCTGCAACTGCAGGATCAGCAACCGGCGCGAATTGTCAGCATGGAAAACCGCTGGTCATACGTCCTTGGTCAGACGCCTGCGCAATTGCAGGAGCGTTTGAAGCAGCGGCTGGAGGGGCAAGCCCATGCCGCGTTTCTCCCCGTCGAAAACACCGGCAATCGTTACCAATACTATGTGCCGAAGCTTGATCGACTATTCGAGGTGTCTGCTCGTGACGATGGGAAATGGGCGGCGTTCCTCGGTACGCGTGACGCGGCCAATCCGCTGCTGTTCGACCCGATTGACCCCTTGATCTTCAGCGCCGGGACGGTCGATGGCGTCTGGTTGCCGGGTAGCTACGCCCTCCGTGACGAGGAGGTCATGGTGCTGGAAGTGAGTGATGACCTCACCGAGGTGCAGCCATTGCTTCCTGACAATATCGAAAGTTTGATTCTGACCTTCGGATCGCGCACAGAGGGTTATCGGATATCGGCCGCAACCTGGCTGGGTCTGGATTGCATCGTTGTCGATGTGCGGCGCCCATCCGGGGACCTGCTGACGGAGCCTGGCTTGTTGGTGCTGGAAATGGCTGAGTGTGGGCATTGGCTGATGTCTCGGGTCGATGGCCATCTGGTACTCGCCGATCCAGACAATGGTCACAGTCTGATCGTTCGCGGGATCGAGGAGCAGGGGGCATGCGAACTGGCTGTGAAAATCGCTGGCCGTCAGTACGTGTTCGCACTCGAACGATGGATGAAGGCCTTCAAGAGCGTGCAGGGCAATGAATTAATTGCCAGTCTGGCGGTGGTGGCTGACCATTTGTCCTGACCGGTAAATTTGTCTGAAAGGCAAAACGCCGCGAACGTTGTTGTTCGCGGCGTTTTAGTTTTGGTTGCGCACCGGGGGCCGGCTTCAGGGCACCAGATAGCCTTTGATCCCGGTGAAAATGATCTGCGCCGCCAGGGCGCAGACAAACAATCCCATCAAACGACTGACGATCTGCAATCCCTGATCCCCCAGAATCCGCTCGATGCGATTCGACAGGTACAGCACCACACCCACTGTAAAACTGGCCAGCGCAATACTGATGATCGCGGTGAGCTTGTCGTCCCAATGCGGCTGGCTGACACCCATCACCAACAAAGCACCGATGGTGCCCGGGCCAACCGTCAGCGGAATGGTCAGCGGCACGATGGTAACGTCCTGCTGCACGTTGTCGGCCTGCACCGCCGGTTTGCCCTGCGCCATGCCCAGTGCCGAGATGAACAGCACGCTGCCGGCACCGATGCGAAAGGCGTCCACGGTGATGCCGAACACATCGAAAATCACCCGCCCGAACAGATACAGCAAGACGCTGGAGACCAGCGTCGCCAACGCCACTTTCCAGGCCAGGCGCCGTTGTTCCTTGCGCGAGTACCCACGGGTCAGGCTGATAAAGCAGGACAATACGAAGAACGGGCTGTAGAGCACGAGCATCTTCAGGTAAACGCTGAACAACACATGGAGCATGATTTCGGCTCGCATCCAGAGTAGGTGGGGCGGAGTCTATCAGCTGCTCTATTGTCTGTGTGCGTCGATGCAAGGGTTGGCGTTCGGCAAGTTGCTTGTTAGTTAAGTTTTTTTTGTTGTTGTTCTAATGTGCTGGATATGATGTTACATGTTTAAGTTTGTCAGTGTTGGATAGCTTGGGTATTGTTGTTTTAGCAAGTTCATGAGGGGCTTGTTTTAATAGTTATCAAGGATTCAATAATGAACAATCAAGTTGTTAGTCAGCGTTACATTGACGCCTGTATTAAAAGTATTCAAGAGTATGATCTGGGTGATGAGCTGGTTATTCGTCCCCGTAATCTGGTAATGCCGGGCGATGAAATTGAGGCACCGACCAAAGGTTCGGTGGTCGGTGAAGGCATTATTTCTTTCAGTGGCGGTCTTTCCGGTGTTAATCGAACAGATGCACAGAACGCGTTTCTCTACGCCTCGCTGGTGGCAAACAAAAACTATCCACTGGAGCACCAGGGCAAAGAATGGTACATGCTCTTTCGTGAAGTCATGACCAGTGCGGGCTGGGCGCCGATCAGCAAGTTCTACAGCGACCTGCAAGTCAGCGGCACCAGTGTTCGCATGGACAAACTGGTGCTGGAAATTCTCGGTTCGGTCATTGCCGGCATCGCTGTGCCGGGGCCTGCCACTGCGCTGATGCTGAAAGTGGCCGGTGACGCAATTGCCGCCCTGCAAAAACGCGATACCGCACTGACTGTATATGAACGCAACGTGCTGCAAAATGGTGTTGGCGGTGTAACGACTGGTGCATGTACCGAAGTGAATGGTGCGACAGTATTTGCAATTGGTGCAGTACGCTTTGCCCGCAGGAATACATCTACCAAGGTTCTGTTCGTCGATGTCGATATTCGTAACGTCGATCTGTATCGCGGCGAAACTGTATTCGAGAAAAATGAAGCGATCGCTGCCGCTACCCGCGAGTTTATTTCGCAGAAGTTGGTGAATCACGTTACCAAGAAAATCGACTACGACATCTAATCGATGTCGGGAAGGGCAGTCGTGTATCGACTGCCCTTTTTTTGGAGGAATTGATATGGAGTCTGATTGTTCAGTTCTGATTGTCGGTGTGGCGATCCTGTTAGTGCCTGACTCAGCAAAGCTTGTTGATTATGATGATGTAATCAATAGCGTGTTGTTTGCGCAATTGGTGGCAAATAAACAGGTGGCAAAAGATTCAAGCGTCGATTGGTATGACGCTTATTCAAAAGTCCTCGATAGCTTCTGGTTAAGGTTTGTAAAAAAACGCGAAGACAATCACTTGGGGCCAGAGGGTGCAGCATCCGTAGCTGCATTGATTGTTGGCGCGATGGCCAAAATGGAAGATGACTTGGGACGCCTGACGGCCGAGGCCATGTCTCGATTGGTCAAAGCCCCCGATTCGCATCCAGCAATCAATGTGTTGCGCCGGCATATGCATGAGGCGAGCGGTGCGTCCGTAGAGCGCACGACCGAAGCGGCGGAAGGTGCGCACCTGCTCGTAATCGTCGCGCGAACGCCTGACTCGCTGAGCAGCGTGTATACCCGCTTTCAAACCGGGCAGGCGCTGGATCGCCATCCATTGGCGCTACTCGGTCTGGGGATGAATCTGCAGGGTGGCATTACTCTGCGTTGTGCCCAGGCGAACCTCTCTGAAGAACTGTATCGCCTCGCGCGTGAAGGCGTCGCCCTGAAGATCAAAGACCGGCTCGCGGCGAATGTCGCTCTGTTAACGGTGGGCGATGAGCCTTGCGCTGTTGATCCTTCCCGGGAGATTCAGCCATGAAAGATCTATTCGCACCTCCGGCGGCAGTGGTGGGCGGCAGTGTTGTTTCTTTCGCCTCGGGGCTACCGGCGTCACACCGGGAAGACATCTACATGAGCAGCGCTTTTGCGCAAAGAGCTACCCGCTTGGCCCTCGCAGACGGATTATCGGAGGACTGGTTCGACTATTACTGCAAGCAGCTGAAGTATCTCGGATGGGATGTGCCAAAGCCGCAAACGTTCTCGCCCGCAGGCACTGCCCCCATGGGCAAAAAGGCTGTGCAGCGTATCTCGGCGTCTCTCGGCGACGCATTCTCCTTGCCCATGAGCCGGGCCCTGGCAGAACTGGAGCGTAATTTACAGGCGCTCGAATTATTCGAGTCCGCCAGCCTCAGCGCCAATGTCGGTTACTTTCAGATGATTCCCTGTGTGATGAACGGGGCGCACAAGGTCGACATGGGGATTTATCACCGACAATTCAAAATTCAGAGAAATGTGTCCCGGTTCCTGTTTATCGAAAATGCATCGCTTGAGTATGAAAGCATCGAGCAGATGGCATGCATTACGTTCAACACGCTGCATTACGCTGATTTTCGAGAAAAGGTGAAGCAGTCCGTTGTATCGCAGTCCTTGAAATACCTGGAGGACCTGGACATCTGAGCAGGTTGGGCGAAGCCCGCTTAGAAGGTCGACGCCGTGCGATTCTGCTGATCACGCTGGGCAACCCAGTGCTCGATCAGCTCGCGCAATTGCGACAATTCGACTGGCTTGGACATGTGCCCATCCATGCCGGCCTGACGCGCGCGCTCTTTGTGCTCGGCGAGAATATGCGCCGTCAACGCCACGATCGGTGTGCGAATGCGTTGGTTGCTGACTTCCCATGCGCGCAATTGCTGGGTGGCTGAGAAGCCATCGAGGATAGGCATTTCGCAGTCCATCAACACCAGGTCGTAACGCTGGGCTTTCATCGCTTGCAGGGCTTCTTCTCCGTTTGCGGCGGTATCTGGTTGCAAGTTGAGCTTGCCGAGCATGCCGCGAATCACTTTGGTCGAAATCGTGTTGTCTTCGGCAACGAGGATGCGGAAATCGCTCGGCACTTTGGCAGCCGTGGCCGGGGTGACCACTTGCGGCTGGAACACCACTTGACCTTTGTTGCGCTGATTGAGTTCGTCGGCCAGTGTGGTCTTGAGGGTGTAGCCGGCCACCGGTTTGGCGAGGATGCGTTTGATCCCCGAGTTGCGCGCGATGATCTTGCTCGGGGCATTGCTGATGCCGGTGAGCATGATCAGCAGAATGTCGTGGTTCAGGCTCGGGTCTTCCTTGATCTTGGCCGCGAGCTGCATCCCGGTCATGCCCGGCATGTTCTGATCGAGCAGCACCACATCAAAGTAATCACGCAGGTGCGCTTTGGTTCGCAGCAGGGCCAACGCTTCCTTGCCGGAAGGCACGGCACTGACATTCAAGCCCCACGCACTGCATTGCTGGACCAGCACTTTGCGGCAGGTGTCGTTGTCGTCGACCACCAGCACCCGTGCGCCTTGCAGCGGACTGTCGAGGTCGGAGGTCGGATGTTCCAGACGATCCGGATCCAGCGGCAGGGTCAGCCACAGCGTGCTGCCCTGACTGGCGCCGCTCTTGATGCCGAATTCGCCCTGCATCAAGCGGATCAGTTGCCGCGCGATCACCAGCCCGAGATTGCCGCCCAAGCGATTCGCCGAGAGGAAGTGCTTGCTGTGCAGTTCGGCGTGCATCAGCGCGTCGCGTTCTTCCTGCTCCATTGGCGCGCCACTGTCCTGCACGGCGATGCGCAGGCGTGGTTTGCTGCTGCGTTCGTCGAGCGCGACGACGATCAGCACTTCGCCTTCATCGGTTTTCTTCAGGGCGTTTTCCAGCAGGCTCAGCAGGGTCTGGCGCAGGCGTGTCGGGTCGCCGCTGATCACTCGCGGCACTTGCGGCTGGATAAAACTGATCAGTTCGACGTTCTGCTGCTCGGCCTTGGCCCGGTAGATGCTCAGGCAGTCATCGATCAGGGCATTGAGGTCGAACTGCACGTCGTCCAGCTCGATCTGCCCGGATTCGAGCTTGGAGATGTCGAGGATCTCGTTGATCAGCGTCAGCAGTTCGTTGCCGGCGCTGTGGATGGTCTGCACGTAGTCGCGTTGCTTGACCGACAGCGGCGTGCCCAGCAGCAGTTCGGTCATGCCCAGCACACCGTTCATCGGCGTGCGGATTTCGTGGCTGATCTTGGCGAGGAACTCCGCTTTGGCGTTGATCTCGGCATTGCTCGCGGCGAGATCGCGGCTGACGCTGAAACGGCTTTCGGTGATGCTGCGCTGGCGCTCGCCGAGGGCGATGCTCATCAGCAGGCCGCTGATGCAGATGAACGCCATCAGGGTCATGATCAAGCCTTGCGGCGAGACCAGTGTCAGCCCCAGCAAGGCCGGAAGAATGATCAATGTGCCGATGTTGAACACCACCATCGCGGCGACGAACAGACGCGCCGGGCGATAACCCTTCTGCCAGTGATAGAACGCGACAAACAACATGCTCAGGCCGGCCAGCGCCACCAGTGCGTAAGTGATGATGTTCAGTGGCAGGGTGTTGACGAACAGCAACAGCAGGCTGCAGGTCACGATAAACAGAATGTCGCCCAGCAGCAGTTTGTTCAGCGGGTGCGGGCCGAGCGGGGCGAAGAAGCGGTAGGCGAACATCAACCCGGCTGGGGCGGTCAGCAACAGTGCCAGATAGGCGCCCGGCGTTTGCACCGCATGCCAGTTCGGCAGCCAGGGGCCGGCGAGGTTGAGCAACAGCAACAGGCTCAGGCCCAACAGGCCTTCGCAGACCGCCAGCCACAGGCTGCTGCGCGAGCGCGAGTAGGCGTAACGCACCAGGTTGTGCAACAGCAGCATGCCGAGACAGCCGAAGAGTAAACCGAAGACCAGCGTCTGATTGTGGTTGGCCGCGCTCATCACTGCCGATTGCAAGGTGACGTGCGGGCGCAACTGATGGTCGGACACCAGGCGCAGATACACGTCGAGGGGTTTGTCGCTCTGCGGCAGTGGCAGCATGAAGTCGCTGCTCGGCAGTGGTCGTTCAGCCTGTGGCTGATCGGTGCCGGTACTGCGTTGCTCGATCAGCTTGTCACCGTCGAGCACGTAAAGACTGAGCTGTGACAGGTCAGGAGCGAAGATGCGCAGCACTTGCTCGTGCTTGCCCGGCGCCAGCCGGAAACGCAGCCACAACGCGCCATCGGGTTCGGACGCCGTGAGGCGGTCAAGCTCGATGGGGCTGAATTGATTGGTATAGCGAGCGGAGCGGATATCGCTCAGTTGCAGATTGCCCTGATCGTCGAGCAATACCGACCAGCCACTGCCTTGCGCGGCTTGGGCCGGGAGCATGCAGAGCAAGGTCAGCAGCGTGACGGTGAAGCTTATGGCAATCCTGAGCCAGCGCACGGCGAAATCCCTTCGTAGGTTGATGCCAGAATATAACGATGCGCGGCGGCGGAACAGCCCGGCGAGGAACGGTATCCCTCGCCGGACCAGAGGTACAGCTTATTCCTGGGTTTCGCCACGTTCACGGGCAATGGCACGGTAGCCAATGTCCTTGCGGTAGAAGCAGCCTTCCCAGTCGATGGCCGCTGCCAGCTTGTAGGCTTGCTGCTGCGCTTCGCCGACGCTGGCGCCCATTGCGGTAGCGCAGAGTACGCGACCACCGGCAGTCACAACGTTGCCATCTTTCAGCGCGGTACCGGCGTGGAAGACTTTGCCTTCCAGGCTTGCAGCGGCATCGAGACCATTGATCGCCGCGCCCTTGGCGTAATCGCCCGGGTAACCGCCGGCAGCCAGCACGATGCCGACGCTCGGGCGTGGATCCCACTGCGCTTCAACCTTGTCCAGCGCTTGCGCCAGCGCGGCTTCGACCAGCAGCACCAGGCTCGATTGCAGACGCAGCATCACCGGTTGGGTTTCCGGATCGCCGAAGCGGCAGTTGAACTCGATGACTTTCGGGTTACCGGCCTTGTCGATCATCAGACCGGCGTAGAGGAAGCCAGTGTAGACGTTGCCTTCTTCGGCCATACCGCGCACGGTCGGCCAGATCACCAGATCCATCACGCGCTTGTGCACGTCGGCGGTGACTACCGGGGCAGGGGAGTAAGCGCCCATGCCGCCAGTGTTCGGGCCGCTGTCGCCGTCGCCAACACGTTTGTGGTCCTGGCTGGTGGCCATCGGCAGAACGTTTTTGCCGTCGACCATGACGATGAACGAAGCTTCTTCGCCGTCGAGAAACTCCTCGATCACTACGCGCGAACCGGCGTCGCCGAAAGCATTGCCAGCGAGCATGTCGCGCACGGCGTCTTCGGCTTCAGCCAAAGTCATGGCAACGATTACGCCTTTACCGGCGGCCAGGCCATCGGCCTTGATCACGATCGGTGCGCCTTTTTCACGCAGATAAGCCAGAGCCGGCTCGATCTCGGTGAAGTTCTGGTAGTCGGCGGTCGGAATCTTGTGGCGCGCGAGGAAATCCTTGGTGAAGGCTTTCGAGCCTTCCAGTTGCGCAGCACCGGCGGTCGGACCGAAGCAATCCAGACCACGGGAGCGGAACAGGTCAACGACACCCGCCACCAGCGGCACTTCCGGACCGACGATGGTCAGGGAAACGTTTTTCTCGGCGAAGTCGGCCAGTTGCTCAAGGGCCAGCACGTCGATGGCGACGTTTTCGCACTTGGCTTCAATGGCGGTGCCAGCGTTGCCCGGAGCGACGAAGACCTTCTGCACGCGCGGATCCTGAGCCACTTTCCAGGCCAGGGCGTGTTCACGGCCACCGCTGCCAATGATCAAAACATTCATTTCAAAAACCTCAAAATTCTGTCAGGCGCTGCTGTAGCGCTTTATGTGGGAGCGAGCCTGCTCGCGAAAGCGGTGTGTCAGTCAACGTCAACGTCGCTGGCAGGTTGCATTCGCGAGCAGGCTCGCTCCCACATTTGAATCGGTGTATCAGTGACGGAAGTGGCGCATGCCGGTGAATACCATCGCGATGCCGGCTTCGTCAGCAGCGGCAATCACTTCAGCATCACGCATCGAGCCACCCGGCTGGATCACTGCAGTGATCCCAACCTTGGCCGCGTTGTCCAGACCATCGCGGAACGGGAAGAACGCGTCCGATGCCATCACCGAACCGGCAACTTGCAGACCGGCGTGCTCAGCCTTGATCGCAGCGATCCGCGCCGAGTTTACGCGGCTCATCTGGCCAGCGCCGACACCGATGGTCTGACGGTTCTTGGCGTAGACGATGGCGTTGGACTTAACGTACTTGGCGACCTTCCAGGCGAAGATCAGGTCGTGGATTTCCTGTTCGGTCGGGGCGCGTTTGGTCACGACTTTCAGGTCATCGGCGCTGATCATGCCGATGTCACGGCTCTGTACCAACAGGCCGCCGTTGACGCGCTTGTAGTCCCACGCAGCAGCGCGGTCAGCCGACCACTCGCCGCAGGCCAGCAGGCGCACGTTGGCTTTGGCTGCAACGATGGCGCGGGCTTCTTCGCTGACGCTTGGGGCAATGATCACTTCAACGAACTGACGCTCGACGATCGCCTTGGCGGTCTCGGCATCCAGTTCACGGTTGAAGGCAATGATGCCGCCGAACGCCGATTCGGTATCGGTGGCGTACGCCAGTTCGTAGGCCTGACGGATGCCGCCTTCGGCGTCCGGGCTGACCGCCACGCCGCACGGGTTGGCGTGCTTGACGATCACGCAGGCAGGCTTGACGAAGCTCTTCACGCATTCCAGCGCGGCGTCGGTGTCGGCCACGTTGTTGTAGGACAGTTCTTTGCCTTGCAGTTGGGTCGCGGTGGCGATGCCGACTTCGGCAGGCTTGGCTTCCACGTAGAACGCCGCGCTTTGGTGCGGGTTCTCGCCGTAGCGCATTTCCTGGGCCTTGATGAACTGGCTGTTGAAGGTGCGCGGGAATTCGCTGCGGCCTTCAGTGCTCAGGGTTTCAGCAGCCTGATTCACAGTGCCCATGTAGTTGGCGATCATGCCGTCGTAGGCAGCGGTGTGTTCGAAAGCCTTGAGCATCAGGTCGAAACGCTGAGCGTAGGTCAGGCCGCCGGCCCTCAGACCTTCGAGGACGCTGGCGTAATCGCTGGCATTTACAACGATCGCTACGTCTTTGTGGTTTTTCGCCGCCGAACGGACCATGGTCGGGCCGCCGATGTCGATGTTTTCGATGGCGGTCGGCAGGTCACAGCCTGGCTTGTTGATGGTGGCTTCGAACGGATAGAGGTTAACGGCAACCAGATCGATCGGCTTGATGCCGTGCTCGCTCATGATCGCGTCGTCGATACCGCGACGACCGAGGATGCCGCCGTGGATTTTCGGGTGCAGGGTTTTCACCCGACCGTCCATCATCTCGGCGAAACCGGTGTAATCCGCGACTTCCACTGCGGCAACACCGTTGTCGCGCAGCAGCTTGAACGTCCCGCCGGTGGAGAGGATCTCGACGCCCAGAGCTTCAAGCTCCTTGGCGAATTCGAGGATCCCGGTCTTGTCGGAAACGCTGATCAAGGCGCGGCGGATCGGCAGGCGGGTAGTCTGGTCGGTCATCTCAATTTCCATCAAAAGCAAAGGAAGTCAGCAAAAAAGGCGACCGTTTTTTACGCGGGCGCCTTTCTGGTTTGATTGAATGCTTACAGCAGATCGTACTGCTTGAGTTTCTTGCGCAGCGTGCCGCGGTTAAGTCCCAGCAGCTCACTGGCCTTGGTCTGGTTGCCCTTGACGTAGTTCATCACGCTTTCGAGCAGGGGAGCCTCGACTTCGGAGAGCACCAGGTTGTACACATCCGTGACGGACGCGCCCTCAAGGTGGGCGAAATAATTGTGCAGCGCCTTCTCGACACTCCCGCGAAGGGTCTGACCTTCTTCGCTCGGGGTATTGAGGTGCTGTTTCAAATTCACGTTGTCGCTCACGGGTGCTGTTCCACTCACTAAAGTCTCGGTCATCATCGTCATGCGGCCACCCCTTCTTCGTCCCCTGTCAGGCTCTTGTAATGCTCGGCGAAGAACTCCCGAACATTGGCGCATTGTGTTTCCGTACCATCCAAACGATTGAAGTGGGCGCGAAACTCCCTGGCGCCCGGCAAGGTTGCGAGATACCAGCCCACATGCTTGCGCGCAATGCGCACGCCCATCACATCCCCATAGAAAGCGTGAAGTGCGGCCAGATGCTCTAGCAGTATGTGTTCCACCTCGATCAGCTCCGGTGCCGGCAATTTCTCGCCGGTACGCAGGAAGTGTTCGATCTCGCGAAAAATCCATGGCCGCCCTTGGGCGGCGCGGCCTACCAACAGGCCATCGGCACCGGTCGCGTCGAGCACGTAACGGGCCTTTTCTGGCGAATCGATATCGCCATTGGCAAACACCGGGATCGACACGGCCTGCTTGATCGCGGCAATCGTGTCGTACTCGGCTTCGCCTTTGTACAGATCGGCGCGAGTGCGGCCATGCACTGCCAGCGCGGTGATCCCGGCCTGCTCGGCGATCTTCGCCACGGTCAGGCCGTTCTTGTTGTCGCGATCCCAGCCGGTGCGGATCTTCAGGGTGACCGGCACATCAACCGCAGCCACTACAGCCTGCAGGATCTCGGTCACCAGTGCTTCGTCCTTCAACAACGCGGAACCGGCGGCCTTGTTGCAGACCTTTTTTGCCGGGCAACCCATGTTGATATCAATAATCTGTGCGCCCAGCTCGACATTGGCCCGGGCCGCGTCCGCCAGCATCTGTGCATCACCACCGGCAATCTGTACCGAGCGCGGCTCGGGATCGCCTTCGTGGATCATGCGCATGCGCGACTTGCGGGTGTTCCACAAGCTCATGTCGCTGGTGACCATTTCCGAGACAACAAGCCCTGCGCCCAAACGCTTGCAAAGCTGACGAAAGGGCTGATCGGTGACCCCCGCCATCGGGGCGAGAATCAAGCCGTTCTGCAATGTGTATGGGCCGATGCGTACCGCCGACATAGGACTTCCCTGAAGTGGGGCCGGATCATGAGAGTTCGAAAAAGGGTTGGCATGATACCCGCTCTCGATGACTGGATAAAGGCTGAATTGAACAAAATCTGAACAGTTATTCTGTTATCGCCACCGGTTTGGTTGTGCGTGACAAAGTCAGAAATCCGCCGTCAATTCGAAAGCGACGCAGGGATTCACTCGGGCGAGTGGAAACTCAGGCTGTAATTCACCGCTTTGGGACCTGGATCGAGAATATCCAGCGCAATGTGGATCGGCGTCTGCGGCGGCATTTCCGCCAGACCTTCGAGATCGCCTTTAAGGTACTCGCCGGGTTTGAAGCGACGACTGGCGATCAGGTGACCGTTAAGGTCGGCGAAGCGCAGTTCCAGTAATGGAAAGGGCTGAGAGAACGTCGCACGGTTATAAATGATCGCGTCGACCACCAGTGCACCGTTGAACTCCGGGTGGCTGCGCACCACCAGATTGCTGCTTTTGATCCGCGCGATGTCGACTTTGGATGGCACCGTGCAGCCGATCTGCGGGCAGATTTGCTGGAACCAGGGGCGGTATTGATCCTGGCGTGCCAGTTCATCGAAATGATAGGAGATGTACTGGGCAGCCAGTCCGCCTGCCGCCAGCAGGACCAATACCAGCCAAAGCAAGCGGCGTCCCCACGGCGAGCGACGTTTCTGCCAGTCCAGTTGCAACGGGTCGTCGGTCAGGTCCTGCAGCACTTCGGCGCGTACGCCGGATTCTGCGCGCTCGCGTTTTTTGCGCAGCGGTTCAATCGATGGCGAGTCGTCGTCATCGATTTTGTCACTGGCCGACAAGCGTTCGCGGCGGGCATTCGGGTCGATCGGGTCGTGCAGGCGTAGATGCGGGATCGCTGGTTCGTCATCCACATCCACCGGCTCCAGCGACAGCGATGGTTCGGTGCGCTCGGATTTGACCGGTTCAATGTCGTCGATCTGCGGCTCGTTTTCCGGCTCAGGCAGCCGTTCATCGGCGGGTTCGCTGAACAGGCTGTCAGGCCACGCGGCATCGTCCGGCTCCGGGCTGTCGCGCCGGGCGCTCAGAGATTCTTCGCGCGGGCGGCCGAGTTCGGTGGCGGGCTGGATTTCCCGTTGTTCGAGGCGGGCGAGTTCTTCGTCCAGGTCAAGGCTGTCGAGATCAAGCTCCGAGGCGGTCCACTGCTTTTGACTGATGGCGCGCGGTGCTTGCTGCTCGACGATGGGCGGAGGCTCGATGGCCGGTGGTGTTTCATCGGGCAGCGCGACAATGGGCGGCGCCACCGGCGTCACCGCGTCCTTGCCGGCGTGTTGTTCCAGCAGCTGTTTGGCGGCGTTGAACACTTGCAGGCAGGAGCCGCAGCGAACCACCCCGCGGGCTACGCTCAATTGAGCATGGCTGACACGGAAGCTGGTTTGGCAATGCGGGCACTGGGTGACGAAACTGTCGGTCATGCGGCGATCCGGATTATGCAGGCGGCCATATTAGCGCCGACGGCCGGTGATGCGCACCCAGCCATCGCGATTGGCGATCGGGTCGAGGTCGAAGTCCTGCGCATAAGCGTCAGCCACTTCTTCACCTTGTTCGGCGAGGATGCCCGACAGCGCCAGACGTCCACCGGATTTCACCAGACTGGACAACTGCGGCGCCAAAGAAACCAGCGGCCCGGCGAGAATGTTGGCGACCAGTACGTCGGCTTGGACCTGCGGCAGATCTTCCGGCAGGTACAGCGGGAACAGTTCGTCGGCAATGTTGTTGCGACCGGCGTTGTCGCGCGACGCTTCCAGCGCCTGCACGTCGATGTCAGTGCCGACGGCTTTTTTGGCGCCGAGCAGCAGGGCGGCAATCGCCAGAATCCCCGAGCCGCAACCGAAGTCGAGCACGTTGCAGTCTTTCAGGTCCTGACCGTCGAGCCATTCCAGGCACAGTGCGGTAGTCGGGTGGGTACCGGTACCGAATGCCAGGCCCGGATCCAGCAGGAGGTTGACCGCATCAGGTTCCGGCGCGGCGTGCCAGCTCGGCACGATCCACAGGCGCTGACCGAAACGCATCGGCTCAAAACCGTCCATCCAGCTGCGTTCCCAGTCCTGATCTTCAATGACTTCGCTGTGATGCTCGGGCAGCGGGCTGCCGGTCAGCAGTTCCAGATGGGCCAGAACCGGTGCCGGTTCGGTGCCGCCTTCGAACAGCGCCAGCAGGTGCGTGTGCGCCCACAGCGGGGTGGTATTGAGTTCCGGCTCGAAGATCGGCTGATCTTCGGCGTCCATGAAGGTCACCGACACGGCGCCCACTTCAAGGAAAGCGTCTTCGTAGGTTTCGGCTTGTTCCGGGCTGATGGCGAGACGTACTTGCAGCCAAGGCATGGCGGGCACCTTTGAAAAATATTGATTGCAGCCTAGCGGCCGGCGAGAAGCGCGCAAGTTTACGCGAGCGCGCTGGGTTTGTGGGAGATGCATTGCACCCTGTGGGAGCGAGCCTGCTCGCGAAAGCGGAGTGTCAGTGAATGCATATGGATCTGATACACCGCTTTCGCGAGCAGGCTCGCTCCCACAAGGGGCTTGTGAAACCTGCAGAAACAACAAAGCCGCCCGAAGGCGGCTTTGTCAGGTGCGGGCTGAAGCTTAGTGCTTCTCGCCAGCCAGCTTGTGCTCGAGGTAGTGAATGTTCACACCGCCCTTGCAGAAGCCTTCGTCACGAACCAGATCACGGTGCAGCGGGATGTTGGTCTTGATCCCGTCCACCACGATTTCGTCCAGGGCATTGCGCATGCGGGCCATGGCTTCGTCGCGGGTGGCGCCGTAAGTGATCAGCTTGCCGATCAGCGAGTCGTAGTTCGGTGGTACGGCATAGCCACTGTACAGGTGCGAATCGACGCGAACGCCGTTGCCGCCTGGGGCGTGGAAATGCTTGACCGTGCCAGGGCTCGGCATGAAGGTTTTCGGGTCTTCAGCGTTGATCCGGCATTCCAGCGAGTGACCGCGGATAACCACGTCATCCTGAGTGAACGACAGCTTGTTGCCAGCGGCGATGCTGAGCATCTCCTTGACGATGTCGATACCGGTGACCATTTCCGAAACCGGGTGCTCCACCTGAACACGGGTGTTCATTTCGATGAAGTAGAAACGACCGTTCTCGTACAGGAACTCGAAAGTACCCGCACCGCGGTAACCGATGTCGATGCACGCCTTGACGCAGCGAGCCAGTACTTCTTCGCGCGCCTTCTCGTCGATGCCCGGTGCCGGCGCTTCTTCGAGAACTTTCTGGTGACGACGTTGCAGCGAGCAATCGCGGTCGCCCAAGTGGATGGCGTGACCCTGGCCGTCGGAAAGAACCTGCACTTCGACGTGACGTGGATTGGTCAGGAATTTTTCCAGATACACCATCGGGTTGCCGAACGCCGCGCCAGCTTCGGTGCGGGTCAGTTTGGCGAAGGCGATCAGGTCTTCTTCCTTGTGCACCACGCGCATGCCGCGACCACCGCCGCCGCCAGCGGCTTTGATGATCACCGGGTAGCCGACTTCACGACCAATGCGCAGCGCCGTTTCTTCGTCTTCCGGCAGTGGGCCGTCGGAACCTGGAACAGTCGGTACGCCTGCTTCGATCATCGCGTGCTTGGCTGAAACCTTGTCGCCCATCAGGCGAATGGTTTCGGCTTTCGGGCCGATGAAGGCGAAGCCGGAGTTCTCGACCTGCTCGGCAAAATCGGCGTTTTCCGCGAGGAAACCGTAGCCTGGGTGAATGGCGGTAGCGCCGGTCACTTCAGCGGCAGCGATGATGGCCGGGATGTGCAGGTAGGACTGAGCGGCAGACGCCGGGCCAATGCAGACGGACTCGTCTGCCAGACCCAGGTGCATCAGCTCTTTGTCGGCCTTGGAGTAAACGGCGACGGTCTTGATGCCCATCTCTTTGCAGGCACGCAGAATCCGCAGGGCGATCTCACCGCGGTTAGCGATCAGAACTTTTTCCAACTTCGCAGTCATCAAAGGCTCTCCGCAGTTCAAACGATGGTGAACAGCGGTTGGTCGTACTCAACCGGCTGGCCGTCTTCGACGAGGATGGACTCGATCACACCGCTGGTTTCAGCTTCGATGTGGTTCATCATCTTCATGGCTTCGACGATGCACAGAGTGTCGCCTTTCTTCACGGTCTGGCCGACTTCAACGAAGGACGGCGAGGTTGGCGAAGATTTACGGTAGAAGGTGCCGACCATCGGCGAACGGGCAACAGTGCCGTTCAGCGCTGGAGCAGCAGCGGCAGCCGGGGCTGCAGCAGCAACCGGAGCAGCAGCAACAGGTGCGGCAGCTGGCGCTTGCATCGGCGCCGGAGCGTAGTATTGCTGAGCCGGGGTCTTGCTGTGACGGCTGATGCGTACGGACTCTTCGCCTTCCTTGATCTCGAGCTCGTCGATGCCGGACTCTTCCAGCAATTCGATCAGTTTCTTAACTTTACGGATATCCATGAATCATCAACTCCCAAGGGTCGGTCAGGGGCGCTTAACGCTTGTAGTTCAAGTCGTTGCCTGTGTTTCAAGCTGTTCTAGTGCAGCCTCCAGGGCCAGTCGGTAACCGCTGGCGCCAAGGCCGCAGATCACTCCCACCGCTACGTCGGAGAAGTAAGAGTGATGGCGGAAAGGTTCGCGTTTGTGCACGTTGGACAAATGCACTTCGATGAATGGGATGCTCACTCCCAGCAACGCGTCACGTAATGCGACACTTGTGTGCGTAAAAGCTGCTGGATTGATCAGAATGAAATCGACACCTTCGCCGCGCGCGGCGTGGATGCGGTCGATTAATTCGTACTCGGCATTGCTTTGCAGATACAGCAGATGATGGCCGGCTTCACGGGCGCGGCGCTCCAGATCCTGATTGATCTGCGCCAGGGTCGTTGAACCGTAAGTGCCGGGTTCGCGGGTGCCGAGCAGGTTCAGGTTGGGGCCGTGCAGCACCAGTAGCGTTGCCATCTGCGTAGTCCTTGTTATGAATGAGCAATCGTCAGAACCCGGCGACTATGCCGCAAAGACTTTGTGACTGTCCAGTTCTATGCAATAGCCAGCACGATGGCCGATGTTTGCGCGAAATATGTGACTGAGGGTCCTAATCCGGTCACTTGTGGTGAACCCCCTGTAGGAGCTGCCGCAGGCTGCGATCTTTTGATTTTCAAGAGCAAGATCAAAAGATCGCAGCCTTCGGCAGCTCCTACAGGGATTTTCGTCAGACGCGGAAGGCCTGCACGGCTGTATGCAGTTGCCCACCCAACACCAGCAGATTCTCGCCTTGTTCACGCCCACGACCGATACGCACCAGATTATCCCCACCCAACTGATGAATCCGCTCGCTGTGATCGCGAATCTCGCTGACCGCGCCACTCTGCTGCGCAGTGACATCAGCAATGCGGATCGCCGTCTCGGAGATGGTCTGGATCGCGCCGACGATTTTATCCAGCGCACCGTCCGCCGCTTGCGCCTGATTGGCGGTGGCTTCGGCGTGTTCGACCTGCGCGCGCATGCCTTCGACCGATTGACGAGCAGCGGTTTGCAGGCCGGCGATCAGCGTCTGAATCTCGGCTGTAGCGCCAGCGGTGCGTTGTGCCAGTGAGCGCACTTCCTCGGCCACCACAGCAAAGCCACGGCCCATTTCCCCGGCACGCGCCGCTTCGATCGCCGCGTTCAGCGCCAGCAGATTGGTCTGGTCGGCAATCGAGCGAATCACCGTCAACACGCCGCCAATGGTCGCCGACTCTTCAGCCAGATGCTCGATCATTTGCGCGTTGCCTTGTACTTCACCGACCAATGCGTGCAGGCCGGTGAGGCTCTGGCCAATTACCGTCTGGCCATGCTCGACCGCCAGTCCGGCATGACGACTGGCGTCAGCGGCCTGCTGCGCATCGCCGGCAACCTGCTGGATTGTCGCTTCAAGTTCGCCGAGCGAATCGCGGATCAGCGCGGTGTCGCCGGCCTGATGTTCGGCGCCGCTGTGCAAGTCGTTGCTCAGCTCGGCGAGGGTGCGGCTGCTGCCCGCGACTTGTTCGGCATTGCCGCGAATGGTCCCGACCAGATCCACCAGATACGCACGCAAGCGGTTGAGCGAGGCTTCAATGTCGTGCAGTTCACGGTTGGTCTTGCCCAGTTGAATATCGCGGCTGAAATCGCCTTCGGCCCAGGTCGAAAGCGCCGGCGCAAGATTGGTCAGCGTACGGGCCAGTCGCCGCTGCAAGGTGTCGATCAACAGTGCTATCAGCAGAATCAAACCAATCATCACGCCTTGCATCAAGCGCACTTCGCCCTGGATCTGGCCGTGCTGGGCGCGCACGACTGGCTCCAGTCCGGCAATGGCTTGCTGCACCGCAGCGATTTTCTGGTGGGTGGCGGCGCTGAGGTCAGTGCGTTTCTGGATCTGGTCGCGGGTGCGTTCAAGCTCCGCCGGATAACGTCCGAGCAAGCCGTTAAGCTCGCGCTTGAGGCCGACGCCAGCATCTTCCGCGACAGTTTTTTCCGTGTTTTCGATGCCCATCATCGCCGCGAAATCGTCGCTGCCTGATTCACTCTTGGCCACAACGCCGAGAAGGGGCAGGGCATCAATCGCTTGAGCCTGCGAGCGGATGTTGCTGACCTCGCGCTCTACATCGGCGGCCAGCTCACTGCGCCCGCTGCTGACCAGTTTGTCCCGCGCCAGCGACAGTTTGCCCAAGTGCTGCGAAGCGGCGAGCAGCGGTGCCAGATAAGCCGCGTTGCCGTTGGCGTAAGTGCTGATCTGATCGAGGCTGGCGCTCAATTCGCGCTCGGCCTGCAACAACAAGGCTTGCGGGTCACCGGCCAGTTTGCCGGCAGCGAGCAGGTCGGTTTTGCTGAATTCTTCCAGGCCGGTCAGGCTCGGACGCAGGGAGTCGGTCAGCGCTGGCGGTAATTCATTCAGTTCTGTCTGCAAACCGACGATGGCCTGGCCGGCGCTGCTCAGGCGCAAGGCATCACCGCTGGCGAGGTAGTCCTCGACGTTGCGCGCCACCTCGTTCTGAAATTGCTGCGACAGCCCGAGGTAACGCTCCATCAACAGATACGGGCGTTCGAGGGCTTTTTGCGACCACCACAGCGTCGCGCCGAGTGCGAGGCACACGGCGACCAGCAACAGCGTATTGAGATTGGTGAGCAACTTCAGGCGCATGACGGCTACCAACGGCAGAAATGGTAAGCGCCTGAATTTATTGCGGTTCTGTTACAGGGTTATGACTGATTCGGTGGATTCCGATGAAAAAGTGGCACTTTGCTTTGAGTCGCGCGCAGTCTGCACCCGATTGCGTCCGGCACCCTTGGCGCGGTACAGCGCTTCGTCGGCCTGACTGGCCATCATCAGACTGTCGCAGTCGTCGTGCATCTCCACCACGCCGGCGCTGAAGGTGCACCACAAATCCTGCGGCTGCGCCGGGTAGTGGATTTCGGCGAAGCGCTGGCGGATTTCGTCTAGCACTTTGTGAGCGGCTTCTATATCGGTGTCGGGCATGACGATGGCGAACTCTTCGCCGCCGTAACGGCCGATGAAGTCGGTCTTGCGCAAACGCTGTTTCAGGAACAGCGCGAGGCTTTTGATCACACGATCGCCCATTGGGTGACCGTGGCTGTCGTTGACCCGTTTGAAGTGGTCGATGTCGAGCATGGCAAAGCTCAACGGCTTGTTTTCGCGACGGGCGCGGAACGAGCAGTCTTCGAGCAATTGCAGAATATGCGTGTGGTTATAGAGGCCGGTGAGGCTGTCGCGGACCATCCGCGCTTTCAGATTGCGCGCGCGGGCGGCGCGGTTGCGCACGGTGGTGATCAGATGGCGCGGCTTGATCGGTTTGGTCAGGAAGTCATCGCCGCCCTCGCTCATCGCATCGAGCTGCTTGTCCAGATCGTCTTCGGCCGACAGGTAAATGATCGGCACGCTGACATAACGGTCGTTGTGGCGAATCACTTTGGCCAGTTCGGTACCGGTGCAGGCCGGCATGTACATGTCGAGGATGATCAGATCCGGCTGGAAATCGGCCAGTTCGGCCATCGCCTGAATCGGTTCGATGAGGGTGCGGGTGACGATCCCCGCGCTGTTGAGCAGGCGTTCGGTGTGCAAGGCCTGCGCGCGCGAGTCGTCGATGATCAACACTTTATAAGGTTCGTACTGGGCGACGCAGGTGAGGACTTCGATCTTTTCCAGCAGGCTCGACGCTTCGAGAGTGCCGGTGAGAAATTCCTGGCCACCGGCGCGCACGGCGGCGAGACGGGTCGGAGTGTCGGTTTCGTGCAGGCTGAAGAACAGCAACGGCAGCGGTTCCTCCAGGCCGACCTGAGCTTCGGCGGCGAGTTTAAGGCCGATGCCGGCACCGCTGAAATCGACGTCCATGACGATCGCCGCTGGCAAGCGTTCGACCATCGAGGAGCGGAACGCCGAAACACTGTCCAGCGCCTGCGCACTCAAACCGAAGAACTCCAGTTGTTTGGCCAGGCGCTCGGCGCGGTCGTGGTCCTGCAGCATCACGTAGATCGGTTTGCGCAGTGGCGGCAGAAAGGTCTGGTCGAGTTGATCGCCGTGGCGCAGGCCGGTGCGCGACAAGCGTTGCATCAAGCGATTGAGATCGGTGATCAGGCCACTGCTGAGACGGCCGCGATTGGCGTCCACCGCTTCCAGCGACTGGCTGATGTGGCGCGCGAGTTGAGTGTGTTCCGGCTGTTCGAAGCGCTCGGCAAAACGCAGCAGGCGCAGGTTGGCCTCGCTCAGTTCGGCGAGGTCGACAGTGGACCACTCACTGCGTTGCAGGCGCTGCCATATCTCAAGAATCTGACGTGCCTGATGAATTACCCGCTGGGCAAAGTGGTGCTTGAGACGCTCACGGCTGGGGTCTTCTGGCTCGGTCATATCCTGACTACTAGTTAGGCTGCATGCTGAGATCGACTGGTGGCTCTATGCTAGCACCTCTTTTCCCTTACACGAGTGTCGTACGTCAATAATCTGCAATGCGTCACCATTCAGTTTCTGACCGGGCGGTTTTGTTTTTGACCTTGATGTCTGACAAGTCCCCGTAGGCCGGGCATTCCCTGACTAAACCGGGTGGTCAGGATGACGGGGCAGTGGTGCTTTTATCCGTGCAGTGAATGACCTTTGCGATGGTTTTCAATCCGATGGGCTGAAGCGTGGGCATCGGGGATTCCCTTAGTGAGCGTCGAAGCGTCATTCCTCCACATGATTTGCGGCTTATCGTTACGCGCGGGTGCCCGGCCTTGGCACGTTGTTGTATGGTTGTGGTCGAACCGTTGAACCCAAGATTTGAAAGGATATCGCCATGCTGGACTGGAAAAACCGCGCGGGCAGCGCGCCTGAACGTGCCGCTGAACCCAAGTCGGCCACCCGCAGCTATGTCGGCGGGGTGCTGTTCAGCCGAGCTTTGGCCACGCTGATCGGCCTCTATCTGCTGGTGACCATTGGCCTGGGCTGGTACTGGAGCCAAGAGCCGGCGCTGTTTCCGGTCGCACAAAATGCGCAAGTGGCGGCCGAGAAAGAAGGCAAGCAGATGGTGATCGGCTACACCACCGTCGAAACCCTCAAGACCGTCGCCGGCACCTTGCTCAACAAACCGGGCGGCTACATTTCCAACGACCGCTTCCCGCCAGGTTTGTGGATGGACAACACGCCGAGCTGGGAATACGGCGTGCTGGTGCAGGTACGTGACCTGACCCGCGCCCTTCGCAAGGACTTTGCCCGTTCGCAATCGCAGTCGGCGGAAGATGCCGATCTGGCCAAGGCCGAGCCGCGCTTCAACTTCGACAACAAGAGCTGGATCCTGCCGTCCAGTGAGTCGGAATATCAGGAAGGTATCAATTCCCTGAGCCGTTATCAGGCGCGCCTGTCTGATCCAACCCAGAAAAACGCGCTGTTCTATGCCCGCGCCGACAACCTGAACAACTGGCTCGGCGATGTCGGCACCCGTCTCGGCTCGCTGTCGCAACGACTGTCGGCCAGCGTTGGCCGGGTCAAGCTCAATACCGCGCTGAAAACCGAAGTGCCGGCCATCGGCGAAGTGCCGCAGGTTGACGAGGAAGTCGTCGAGACACCGTGGATGCAGATCGACAACGTGTTCTACGAAGCACGCGGTCAGGCCTGGGCGCTGTCGCATCTGTTGCGCGCCATTGAAGTCGACTTCGCCGATGTCCTGGCGAAGAAGAACGCCACCGTCAGCGTGCGTCAGATCATTCGTGAGCTGGAAGCCTCGCAGGAACCGGTCTGGAGTCCTATGATTCTTAACGGAAGCGGCTTCGGCGTGCTGGCCAACCACTCGCTGGTCATGGCCAACTATATTTCCCGGGCCAACGCCGCTGTGATCGATTTGCGTCAACTGCTCAATCAGGGCTGATTCATGAGCCAGAACGCCAAAGAGGCGGCCCATCGCGCCGCCTCGGATGCCGAACAGATCGCCTGGGTCGACGAGCAGGACAACCTGCTCGGCGCCCTGGTGCGCGCCGATCTGCGCGAGCGCGGGCTGATCGGCCGTGGCACCTACATCATGTTGTTCAATTCCGCCGGTGAACTGTGTGTGCACCGGCGTACGTTGAGCAAGGCGATTTACCCCGGTTACTGGGACGTCGCGGCGGGCGGCATGGTGCAGGCGAACGAGACCTACGCCGAGTCGGCGGCCCGCGAGCTGGAGGAAGAGCTGGGCGTCAGCGGTGTCGAGCTGACTGCCCATGACCATTTCTACTTCGAAGACACCGGCAATCGCCTGTGGTGTTCAGCGTTTTCCGCTGTATGGGACGGTCCGCTCAAACTGCAGCCTGAAGAAGTCCTCGAAGCACGCTTTATTCCGGTCGGGCAGGTCATGCTGGAAATCGAGCAGAAGCCTTATTGCCCGGACTCTCTGGCAGCGCTCAAGCGCTATCTGAAGGCGCAGCAAAGCGACGTCGCAAAGAACACATAAATTGGCGCCGATTGGCACTTAGCAAGTCGCATTTTTGCCGTTACACTGCGCGACCTTTTCAAGCTGCACCAAAGAGTTTGAGGTTGGCCTGCTGACCCACTGTAGGAGCTGCCGAAGGCTGCGATCTTTTGATCTTGTTTTTCAAGAGCAGGATCAAAAGATCGCAGCCTTCGGCAGCTCCTACGGTTCAGCAGTCTCGTCGCCAAATTCCGGTGCAGTAGCGCTGCCCCTGCCTGAGTGGGGCTTCGCGGTCGCTGACCTTGCCCAAGGTTGCGATCAGTCTTTGTCCTCCCAAGAGGATTGCCGGTGGCCAAAAAAGCCGCATCCTTCGCCGCCTTGGGCGGCCTGGTATTTTCCACCGACGCAGGTCGTCATTGCCCGGAATGCAGTCAGCCGGTGGACGCCTGTATCTGCAAACAAACCGTGATCCCGGCCGGCGACGGCATTGCCCGCGTGCGTCGCGAGAGCAAGGGCCGTGGCGGCAAGACGGTGACCACCATCACCGGCGTGCCCTTGGCCGAAGACGCGCTCAAGGAGTTGGCGACAACGTTGAAGAAACGTTGCGGCACTGGCGGGGCGTTGAAAGACGGCATCATCGAAATCCAGGGCGATCATGTCGAGCTACTCTTGGCTGAGCTGATCAAGCACGGTTTCAAAGCGAAGAAGTCCGGCGGCTAGCAGCCTCTGTGAAATCCATCTGCGGCTTGATCCGGCGCTGAAGCACTTCAGATCCGGCGTCGTCTCCATGGTTTTCACAGAGCCTGTTCATGACCGGTTTCTAAACTCCACGCGGTCAGCGCGGTCTACCGCCGCGCTGACGAACCGTCATTTTCATTCTTTAGACTGCGCCGGCCTGAGATCAGGCGACGCACTATGACTTCTTTATAGGGGACTTCGATGTCCGTACGACGCACACGCAAAGACGATGGCAGCCAATGGACAGTTGCGGACAGCCGCAGTGTTTACGGGATCCGCCATTGGGGGGCCGGGTATTTCGCGATCAATGACGCCGGTCGCGTCGAAGTTCGTCCGAACGGTCCGAGCAGCTCGCCTATCGACCTGTTCGAGCAAGTCGACCAACTGCGCAAAAGCGGTTTGTCCTTGCCGTTGCTGGTTCGTTTCCCCGACATCCTGCAAGACCGTGTACGCCAGTTGACCGGCGCCTTCGATTCGAACATCGAGCGTCTGGAATACCAGAGCAAATACACCGCGCTGTACCCGATCAAGGTTAACCAGCAAGAAGCGGTGATCGAGAACATCATCGCTACTCAGGACGTTTCCATCGGTCTGGAAGCCGGCTCCAAGCCTGAACTGCTGGCTGTACTGGCGCTGGCGCCGAAGGGCGGCACCATCGTTTGCAACGGTTACAAGGACCGCGAGTTCATCCGTCTGGCGCTGATGGGCCAGAAGCTCGGTCACAATGTTTTCATCGTGATCGAGAAAGAATCCGAAGTCGGTCTGGTGATCGAAGAAGCCGCCTCGCTGAAGGTCAAACCACAGGTCGGCCTGCGCGTGCGTCTGTCGTCGCTGGCGTCGTCGAAGTGGGCGGACACCGGTGGCGAGAAATCCAAGTTCGGTCTGTCGGCCGCGCAACTGCTGTCGGTGGTCGAGCGCTTCCGCGCTGCCGGTCTCGATCAAGGCATTCGCTTGCTGCACTTCCACATGGGTTCGCAGATTGCCAACCTGGCTGACTATCAGCACGGCTTCAAAGAAGCGATCCGTTACTACGGCGAGCTGCGCAACCTCGGTCTGCCGGTCGATCACATCGACGTCGGTGGCGGTCTGGGTGTCGACTACGACGGCACGCACTCGCGCAACGCCAGTTCGATCAACTACGACATGGACGATTACGCCGGTGTCGTGGTCGGCATGCTCAAGGAATTCTGCGATGCGCAGAGCCTGCCGCATCCGCACATCTTCTCCGAGAGCGGCCGTTCGCTGACCGCGCACCACGCGATGCTGGTGGTGCAGGTGACCGACGTCGAGAAGCACAACGACGAAATCCCGCAGATCGAAAACAAGGATTCGCTGCCGGAAACCGTGCAGTGGCTGGTTGATCTGCTCGGCCCGACCGACATTGAAATGGTCACCGAAACCTACTGGCGCGCCACCCACTACATGAGCGACGTGGCCGCGCAGTATGCCGACGGCAAACTGACTCTGGCCGAAAAAGCCCTGGCCGAGCAGTGCTACTTCGCCGTGTGCCGTCGCCTGCACAACTCGCTGAAGGCCCGTCAGCGTTCGCACCGTCAGGTGCTCGACGAGCTCAACGACAAGCTGGCCGACAAGTACATCTGCAACTTCTCGGTATTCCAGAGCCTGCCGGACACCTGGGCTATCGATCAGGTGCTGCCGATCATCCCGCTGCACCGTCTCGACGAAGAGCCGCTGCGCCGCGCGGTGCTGCAGGATCTGACCTGCGACTCCGACGGCAAGATCAACCAGTACGTCGACGAGCAGAGCATCGAAACCAGCCTGCCTGTGCACGGTTTGAACGAAGGCGAAGACTACCTGCTGGGCGTATTCCTGGTCGGCGCCTATCAGGAAATCCTCGGCGACATGCACAACCTGTTCGGTGACACCGACTCGGTGAACATCTACCAGAACGCCGATGGCAGCGTGTACCACGCCGGCATCGAGACCCACGACACCATCGAAGACATGCTGCGTTACGTGCACTTGTCGCCGGAAGAACTGATGACGCACTACCGCGACAAGTGCGCCAGTGCCCGCATCAGTGCCAGCGAGCGCACGCAATTCCTCGATGCCTTGCGTCTGGGCCTGACCCGTTCCTCCTACCTGTCTTCCTGAGGTCAGGTGGCGATCTCGCCGGGTTGTCTGAATTTTTCCTGAAGGTGGCGGAAAATTCGGATGATCCGGTGGGATATCTCCCAAAATCTTCGCGAAAGGCTTGGCATTCCCGGCCAGAAAAGTCATCCGGTCTGCTTTTCGCGTAGGTCATTTCCTAAGTTGTACTTCAGCTCTCTACTCGGCCATGGCTCTCGGCGAGAATCCCCGGCCGCCCCTCCTGTAGAGATCCGCCCATGTTCGATCCAGTCAACGAGTCGTCGTTTCGTCTCGATGTAGCTGGCCTGTCCGACCCCTTCGAAGTCCTGGCCTTTACCGGTAGCGAAGCCCTCAGCGAATCCTTTGCGTTCGAGATCGACGTGTTGATCGACGATCCGCACCTGGATCTTGGCGGTCTGCTTTACCGTTCGGCATTCCTCTGTTTCGGGCCGTCGGGGGAGGGCGTGCACGGGCAACTGCAGAGCCTTGTCCAGCATGAACACGGACAAGGCTTGCAGTTGAGCCGGATTCGTCTGGGGCCGAAGCTGGGTTGCCTTGCGCTGCGCTTCAGTCAGCGCATCTTCAGTGGTCGTTCTGTGCCGCAGATCATCGAGCAAGTGCTCAGGGAGCACGGGATCGTCGGTGCTCAGCGCCGTTTCGAATTGCATGGCAACTACCCGGCCCGGACGTTCTGCACGCAATACCGCGAGTCCGATCTGCAACTGCTCCAGCGCTTGTGCGCGCAGGCGCGGATTCACTATTACTTTGAACATGACCGCGACCGGCATTGCCTGGTGTTTGCCGATAATCCGGTGCAGTTGCCATTGGCGGGTACCGCGCGTTATCGGCGCGGAGACGATGCCGACGGTGTTGCGGCCTTGCGCCAATGGCAATTGCAAAGTGCAATGGCGACCAATGTATCAGGCGTACAACGCGCTGAAGGTCAGAGTGATCTGGCAGCGTTGCGCAGCGGTCATTGGCTGCGGGTGGCCGGGCATCCCTTCGCCGAATGCAATCGCCCATGGTTGCTGACACGCATTGAGCATCGTGCCGATCCATCCCACGAGCCGCCTTACGCCAACCGACTGTTCGCCGCGGTCCAGGTGCCGTGTGCATCGGCCACAGCGCCATCGCGACTGCGCATGCACAGCCTGCAACGCGCCTGGGTGGTGGCGGTCGATGAACCGCAACCCGATCGTTTGCGCCCGGTGGCGGTGCAGTTCGACTGGCTGTATCAAGGCGAAGGGGCGGCGCCGAGTCACTGTTGGCTGCCGCTCGCGCCGTCTCTGGCACAGGCACCCATGGTCGCGCTGGGCGATGGGGTCGAGGTGGTGGTGAGCTTTTTCGAGGGCGATCCGGATCAGCCGATGATCAGCGGTGTACTGCAGCCGCCCATCGCCGCTGACAGCGACTGTGACGAGATCACGCCGGTGCCACTGCCCGACAGCCTGGCCAGTGACGGCCTGCAGCAACTGTTGATGTCTGGTGAACCTTTGCTGCTGTTGTGCCTGATCCCCGGCGGTGGCAGTTTCAACCATTGCGCACAGTCGGTGTGCAGTTGTCGACTGGTCACTGCGCTTGAACAGAGCGGCGCAACATGAGTGGCGCGGCACTGGAGTCCATGGCGCAGTGGTTGTTGCTCGATGGCCTGGATGCACCGCAGGCCCTGCTGATCTTGCGCCGGGCGTTTGCCGACGTGCAGTGCTTCAGTCTGTTCGCTGGCACTGAGTTCGAACCGCTCAGCGAGCACGGCCCGGTATTGATCGATTTGCGCGATTGCCCGGCATTGGCCTCGTTGTGTCACAGCGATCCGAATACCTGGCGCGGGCTGTTGCTGGGCAGTGAGGTCTGCGCGCAACGGTTGCTGAGCCACTTGCAGCGCATGCTTACGGTGTCGTTCGGATTAAGTCATCGGGCCTTGCTCAGTTATTACAATCGGCAGACCGCGAGCTATTTTTTCGACGCTTGCGACGCCACGGAGTTGAGCCGCTGGCTCGGGCCGATCCGTCAGATGCGCTGGTTTGGCGGGACCTGGGCCGACCGTGCAATTGGCAGTCAGGGCTGGCAGCAGTTGCGCAATCCGGGGCTCGCCGTCGAGCCGTTGAGCATCGAACAAAGCCTGACCCGTCGCCAGCGCGAACGCCTGCAAACCTGTCTTCTGGAGCAGCATATCTGGCGCTGGTGCCAATCGCTGGGAACCGATTACGCGACGATGTCCTCCCATGTTCAACAAGGCCTGGCGCTGGGATTCAGCGATCGCACCGTGCTCGATGGCTGGTTATGGCTACGCTTGCTGCATCCGCGTGCCGTGCTGGTGCCACCGCCGGTGGGGCTGACCCAACAGCAGCGGCTTGACCATGTTCGACGCCAGTGGCACGGCGATCAGTCCTGAGGCGAGGTTCGGCGCGTATGACACGGTTTTTCCGGCAAGGGATTGGCGCAGTGATCGGCAGTGTGTTGCTGCTGGTGCTGAGCGGTTGTTCGCCGGTGCAGGTGCTCAATGCGCTGACCCCGGACAGCACTTACGAAAAAACCGTGGGCATCGCGTATGGCGACGACCCTCGGCAGAAGCTCGATGTGTATGTGCCGCATCAGCCGATGCCCGGCGCGCCGGTGGTGGTGTTTTTCTATGGCGGCAGCTGGAACAGCGGTTCGCGGGTCGACTACCGCTTTGTCGGCGAAGCGCTGGCGTCCCGGGGGATTGTCACGGTGGTGGCGGATTACCGCCTGTATCCGCAGGTGCGCTATCCGCTGTTTCTGCAGGACGGCGCGCGGGCGGTGGCGTGGACCAAAGCGCATATCCGCGAGTTTTCCGGCAACCCGCAGCGCTTGTATTTGATGGGCCACAGCTCCGGCGGCTACAACGCGGCGATGCTCGCGCTGGATGGCGAATGGCTTGCGGCGGTGGGCATGTCGCCCGAGGATTTGCAGGGCTGGATCGGTCTGGCCGGGCCGTATGACTTTCTGCCGATCGAGAATCCCGAAGTGCGTCCGGTGTTCTTCTGGCCGGACTCGCCGGCGCAATCGCAACCGATCAATCATGTCAGTCGCGGCGCACCGCCCGCGCTGCTGATAGCTGCAAGCAAAGATGATCTGGTCAACCCGACGCGTAATACCGGCGGACTTGCGAGCAAACTCCGCGCGGCCCGGGTGCCGGTGCAGGACTTGTATTATTCGCGGCCCAATCACATTACGTTGGTGGCAGCCTTGTCACGACCGTTGCGGCAACTGGCGCCGGTGCTCGATCAGGTGGTCGGGTTTATCGCGCACACGCCGGCTCAGTGAACGCCGCCACTGAACCAGCCATCGTTGCGCTTGAGCCACCAGGCTTGTGCACCAAGGGTCAGGCTGCGCAAGACCATGAACAGCAGAAAAGTTATCCACAGTCCGTGATTGCCGAAACTTTGCAGTGCCCAAGCGAACGGCAGTAGCAGAACCACGGTGATCAGCATGCCGTTGCGCATTTCCCGCGCGCGGGTGGCGCCGATGAACAGGCCGTCGAGCAAGTAGCTCCAGACCGCAATCAGTGGCAATACGGCGAGGTAGGGCAGGTAGACGAACGCCGTGTCGCGCACGCTCTGGATGTCGGTCTGCATCTCGATGAACAGGTGCCCGGCCAGCAGAAACAGGATGGCAAAGCCGAGGCTGGCGATCAGTGACCAGCCGCCCGCCACCACCAGCGAACGGCGCAGGGCCAGACGATCACGGGCGCCGATGGCGTGCCCGCACAAGGCTTCGACGGCATGGGCCAGACCGTCCAGCGCATGTGCGGTCAGCAGCAAGCCATTAAGCAGCAGCGCATTGGCCGCCACCGTCGAATCGCCCAGCCGCGCGCCTTGCACGGTGATCAGGAAAAACACTGATTGCAGCGCCAGGCTGCGAATGAAGATATCGCGGTTGACCGCCAGCAACGGGCGCCAGCTCTGCCAGAGCTTCAGCGCCGCCCAGACAATGTGCCCCGGGTACGCCCGCAGTGCCTTGCGGGTCAGCAGCAGGCCGAGCAGGGCGCCGCTCCATTCGGCGATCACCGAGGCCCGTGCCGAACCGACCACGCCCCAGTCCAGGCCGATGACGAACCACAGATTGAGGGCGATGTTGATCAGGTTGGTGGTCAGCAGAATCGCCAGCGGCGCCCGGGCGTTCTGCGTGCCGAGAAACCAGCCGACCAGCGCATAACTGGCCAGCGCCGCTGGCAGGCCGAACAACCGCGTGTGGAAGAAATCCCGGGTGAGCTGATCCAGCTCCGCCGACGGTTGCATGAAGTGCAGCGCGACACCACTCAGCGGCACACCCAGCGTGCCCATCACTAGCCCCAGCCCCATCGCCAGCAGCAAACCCTGCAACAGAATCTGCCGCAACGCCGCACCGTCGCTGCGCCCGGCGGCCTGCGCGGCAAATCCGGTGGTGCCCATGCGCAGAAAACCCATGGCCCAAGCGAGAAAGGTGTAAAGGCTGGCGCCGACCGCCACTGCGCCCAACTGATGGGCGTGGGGCAAGTGGCCGATGACGGTGCTGTCGACCAGCGCCACCAGCGGTACGGAAATATTCGAAAGAATCATGGGCGCGGCAAGTGCCCAGACCTTGCGGTGGGTTGGGCGGTCGCGCCAGTCGGCGATCAGAGTGGACATGCGGGCTCCTTGGGGGAGCGGGGATTGTAACGGTAGAAGCCACCCTCACCCCAGCCCTCTCCCGGAGGGAGAGGGAGCCGATCTCTGTCGTCTTCCAATCTAGAGTTCGACTTGATACCTCAGGTCGGCGGAAATTGTCGAAGCAACCTGGTCAGTCCCCTCTCCCTCCGGGAGAGGGCTAGGGTGAGGGGCTCTTATAAGGCCTAATGAATAATCCAGCTAAGCAACCACAACCCCAGCAACAACCAGATGATCCCGGCAATGATCGAGGCATTCATGAACGCCCGAATCGCTGACCACAGCAGCATCAACCCGACGATCAGCGCGATGATGCTGATGATCGAGGTGTCCATCCCCAGTGTCCTGGCCAACCCGTCGACAAAGTTGCCACCGGCATTGCTCAAGATGTTGAACAAGCCACTGAGCCCGTCGACGATAAAGCGGATGATCGAACCGAGCGCTTGCCCGAGCCATTCGAAAAAGCTTTCTACCTGCATGTGTTCATCCTGATGAAAGAGCTGAGCCTTGGGCCACACCGCAGGTGGCCGAGTTCCCTGCATGATAGAAGGTTTGCACCCATTCTGTGTGGGAGCGAGCCTGCTCGCGAATACGGTGGATCAGATAACTGATGGGTTGAATGACACACCGCTTTCGCGAGCAGGCTCGCTCCCACATTAGATCACCTGCGCCGCTTGCCTTTGGTGGGTATCCCCCCGAAGCTATACGCCTTCAGGAGAGCCCGATGAACCTTGTTGAACTGACCGAACGCCTGCACGCCATTCGCGACCGCAATGACTGGCGGCAATTTCACAGCCCGAAAAACCTCGCCATGGCCGCCAGCGTCGAGATGTCCGAACTGGTGGAAATCTTCCAGTGGCTGACGGAAGACCAGTCGCGCCAGTTGCCGGCGGACAAGCTCGCCCATGCCGGGCAGGAAGTCGGCGATATCGTCTTGTATCTGTTGCTGCTGTGCAGCGAGTTGGGGTTGGACATGAATGAAGTGGTGCGTGCCAAGCTCGCCGACAGCGAACGGCGGTTCAGCTGATGAGCGACCGGCATTTCGATCAGTTGGCGACGCGTTTCGCCGAAAAAATCTACGGTGGTGCCAAAGGCGCGATTCGCCTTGCGGTATTGCAGGCTGACCTTGCCGAAGCGCTGCCGGATCGTCCGCTGCGGGTGCTCGACATTGGCGGTGGCCTCGGCCACATGTCGCTGTGGCTGGCCGAGCGCGGCCACGACGTGACCTTCACCGAGCCGGCCGCGCCGATGCTCGAAGGTGCGCGCCAGCGTTTTGCCGAGGCCGGGCAAACCGCGACCTTCATTCAGGCACCGTGGCAGGAACTGCTCGGCCAACTCACCGAACCGTACGATCTGGTGATCTGCCACGCCGTGCTGGAATGGCTCGCCGAACCCCACGCGATCCTGCCGGTGCTGCATCAGTTGACCAAACCCGGTGGCTGGTTGTCGCTGGCGTTCTACAACCGCGATGCGCTGATTTACCGCAACTTGCTCAAAGGCCATTTCAAGAAAATGCGCAAGAATGTCATGGCCGGCGAAAAGCAGAGCCTGACCCCGCAGCAACCGCTCGATCCGCGCGAATTGGCAACGCAACTCGACGGCCTGTGGCAGGTCGAAACCCAAAGCGGGATCCGGGTTTTTCACGACTACATGCCGGTGGAATTCCAGGCCCGCGCCGAACTTGTGGATTTGCTTGAGATGGAGCTCGCTCACCGCCGTCACCCAAGCTTCGCCGGGCTTGGGCGCTACTTGCACTGGATCTGCCGGCCGATCTGATCGGAGCGCGACATGAAAGCTCAATCCGGGTTACTGCTGATCTGTCTGGGCTTGGCTGCTTGCCAGAGCAGCAACCCCTACGTGGCGCAATCGCGGCCCTTGCCGCCGGCGCCAGCGCAAGCCGCCACTACGTTTGACCGCAGCGCGTACCCGGCGGCGCCGCGTGATTACGGGCGTTATCGCAGCTGGGCCTGGCTCAACGGGCAACTGCCGCCGGGCACGGCGTGGGCGGATTCGGCGCAGGTGGCCGAAGCGGTGAGCAACGCGCTGGATCAGCGTGGCTTGCGCCCGCTGCATGACAATCGCCCGGCCGACCTGTTGGTCAGTGCCGATCTGCGTCTGGAAACCCGTTTGCGTCAGGTCCAGGACGACTACGGTTATTACGGCGGCGGTTACGGTGGCTATGATCGATATGGCCGTGGTTACGGCATGTACAACACGGTGCCGATCGTGCGCACGTATTCCGAGCAGGTCGTGGTGGTGCAGGTCAACCTGTTCGACGCCGGCAGTGGTCAACCGGTCTGGAGTGCCAGTGCCGAAACCGCGAACAAGGGCAGCGATATCGATCGCACCGATTCGATCCGCGAGGCTGTGGAAAAAGCCATGTCGGCGTATCCTCCCAGTTAGCTTCCTGCCCATTCGAAGCTCCCGCAGGTTCATGTCTTCAACCGGAGAAAAACCATGTTCCGCCGTCTCGCTCTACTGGCCATGGCCGCGCTGCTCAGCGCCTGCGCCGCCAACCAGGTCAATCATGACTTCGATGCCAGCCGCGATTTTGCCGCCTATCGCAGCTGGAGCTGGAAAGAACCCGCCCTGCAATATCGCCCTGATGATCCACGGATCAAGAGCGATCTGACCGAGCAACGCATCCGTCAGGCCGTGGCCGATCAGCTCGACCAGCGCGGTTTGCGTCCTGCGGCGGCGGGCGCCAAGGGTGACCTGAATGTGCAGACGTACCTGATCGTCGAGAATCGTCAGCAGCAAGTGACGACCAATTACGGCGGCGGTTGGGGTGGCCCGTGGAACGGCTACTGGGGCGCACCGATGTACAACGAAACGCGCAACATCACCTACAAGGTCGCGACCATCCAGATCGACCTGCTCGACGGCAAGGACGGCAAACTGGTGTGGCGCGGCAGCGATGAGCAGATGCTCTCCGGCAAGCCGAATCCGGAAGATCGCAGCAACGCTATTCGTGAGACCGTCGCCCGCATCCTTAGCAACTATCCACCGCGCTGAATCCGTTAAAAAGTGGGAGCTGTTGAACTCCCATTTTTTTGTTCCACCCTAAATCCCAATGTGGGAGCGAGCCTGCTCGCGAAAGCAGGGTGTCATTCAACTGTTATTTATCTGACACGACGCCTTCGCGAGCAGGGATGTTTGTCTGTTCGAAATGGCGCGTTGCCATTAGGCGCGTCTACACTCACTTGCATCAATGGAGCTAGCGGCAAAGGAGTGCGCCATGTCGCCTCGTTCCCGGTTCAATGGTCCGACCCGCCAGCGCGGAGCGATCGGTCTGATGGCGGTGCTGACCCTCGGGCTGGCGCTGGTGTGCATGGTGCTGGTGGTCGACAGCGGTCGCTTGTACATGGAGCAACGTCGTTTGCAGCGGGTGGTCGATGTCGCCGCGCTGGAGGCCGTTTCCCGGGGTGGCGATTGCTTGCCGGGTGCCAGCGCAGCCCAATACGCGGCCGCCAGTGCGGCGCGTAACAGTTTCACCGTGGCGCAGGGGGGAAGTACCCTGGTGGTGACCTGCGGCACCGTGCAAACCGGTGCGAACAACCTGCGCGGCTTCTCCGCCGACGCCACCAAGAAAGAAGCCATCAGCGTGGTCGCTACCCGCGTCGTGCCCACCAGTGTGGCCGCCGCGCTGTACGCGTTGGTTGCGCCGGGCGGCGTCACGCCGACCACTCGCCTCGGCGCCACCGCCGTCGGCGCTTCGGCGATTCTGCCGCCCCAGGCTCAATTGACCATCGGCACCACACTGGCCACCGTGGATGCCAGCAAATCTGCGCTCCTGAACTTGGCATGGGGGGGAATGCTCGGTGGCAGCCTCAACCTCAGCGTCGCCGGATGGAATGGGCTGGTGCAGACCAATATCAACCTGCTCGGTTATCTCAATCAATTGGCGCTCGATGTCAACGTCGACGCCGGCAACTACACCCAACTGCTGGCCAAAAACATCAAGGTCGGCCAACTGCTCGACACCGCCATCACCGTGCTGACCAAGGGCGGTACCACGACCAGCATCGCGGTCGATGGCCTGGTCGGACTGAAAGCGGTGGCCGGCAGCACTGAAGTGGCGCTGGGCAAATTGCTGCAACTGCAGACCGGTGCCACGTCGGCTGCGCTCAATGCCAATCTGCAACTGTTCCAGTTACTCGAAGCCGTCGTGCAAGTGGCCAACAGCGAGAACGCGCTCACCGCAACGGTGCCGCTCAGTATTCCGGGGCTGGTCAACGGCTCGGTCAAAGTCAAAGTCATCCAGCCACCGCAGTTGTCCGCCGTGGGCAACCCGGTGCTGGCCAAGGCCGACCCCATGGGGGCCAATCGGATCTACGTGAAAACCGCGCAGGTGCGCACGTTGATCTCGCTGAATCTGCCAGTGCTGTCCGGCGTGGCCGGGCTGGCCAGCGCAATTACCAGTACGCCCTTGGTGGGCGGGCTGACGGACACCCTCAACAACCTTTTGCACCTGAACATTGCCGGCACGCTGAACTCGTTGTTCTGCACCTTGGGTGGCACTTGTGAGCGCACCAACCTGCAAATTTTGCCCACGTCTTCCATCGACATTTTGCTGGAGGCCGCTGCCGCCGACAGCCATGTCACCGATTTCAACTGCGTCAGCGATGCGAGCAAAAGCCTGACCACCCAGACCAACTCCTCGCTGGTCAAACTCAAGGTCGGCAAGATCGACGCGACCAACGCGTTTTCATCCGTGGCGGATGTCACGGTGCAGCCGCTGGCGTTGATTGATGTCGGCGTGATCACTTGCACCATTCCTCTGCTGGGCCTGGGTTCGGCGACCTGTGACCCGAACTCGCGCAAACCGTTCTACGGCGGCGGTCTCGGCGTGAAGGTCGATACCACGGTGGCCAGCACTCAAAACATTCATACCTACAACCAGCCGCCGGACATCAAGCAAACGCCGCAGACCTGGAGTTTCGGCACACAAGGAGTGGTCAACAGCCTCAAAGGCACGTTGAGCGGGGTTCAGATTCAGGCTTACAAACCCACCGGCTCAAGCCTGCTGGGCGGCTTGCTCACCACCACCGCCGATGTGCTGGCCGGCGTCAACAACACGCTGGGCGTGGTCATTGATAATCTGTTGAGCCCGGTGCTCGACCCGATTCTGGACGGTTTGCTCGCCAACCTTGGCATCACCCTGAACAGGGTCGATGTCGGCGCCAACCTCAGTTGTCGACCGCCCGGACAACCGACGCTGGTGATCTAATCGCTCAGCGCAATCGGCAGCTCGATGCAGAACCGCGCACCTTCAGCACCATTGCGTACGCTCAAGCGGCCGCCCATGTTTTCGATGATGCCGTAGCTTACCGACAAGCCCAGACCGGTGCCGACGCCGACCGGTTTGGTGGTGAAGAACGGCTCGAAAATGCGTTCCAGCAGGCGCGGGTCAATGCCGCCGCCGTTGTCCTCGACCCACAGGCGCACGACGTGCTCATCGCACTCGGCATGCACGGCGATCCACGGCTGGAAGTCGCGATCGGCTTCGCGCTTGCCGAGCAAGGCATCGCGGGCGTTGACCATCAGGTTGATCAGCACCTGCTCGAGTTGATCGACATAACCGCGCACCTCGACCTGGAAAC
Source organism: Pseudomonas viridiflava (assembly GCF_900580865.1). Taxonomy (GTDB): domain Bacteria; phylum Pseudomonadota; class Gammaproteobacteria; order Pseudomonadales; family Pseudomonadaceae; genus Aquipseudomonas. The sequence continues at coordinate 56,384 of NZ_UTBZ01000159.1, read as the reverse complement.
CCGCCTCTTTGATTCGCACCTCGACACCTTTGCCGCGCAGCCCTTCGGACAACAGCGACAACGTGCCTTCAATCGCCTCGAGCGGGTTGAACGGATGTTGTTCGATTTCCGAGCGGCGACCGAACACGCGCATGTGATCCACCACCCGCGCGGCCCGTTGCACTTGCGCGTCGATGCGATTGAGCTTGTCGGTCAAATAATCGATCTGCACATCGCCGTTGCCCAGGCGCTTGAGCACATTGACGATGGCCATACGCATCACGTTCAGCGGTTGATTGATCTCATGGGCCAGGCCCGTCGCCATTTCGCCAAGGGTGGCCATTTTTGCGCTTTGCGTCAGTTGTTGCTGGGAGCGCCGCACCTCGGTGTTGTCACGGCCCACCGCTTGCACTTCGACCAGTTGCCCCTGTGCATCGAACACGCCGCGATCCGACCAGACCCACCAGGCATGTTCGCGACCGGGCAGGCGCAGATTGATTTCGGCGGTGCTTACCGGCAATTGCGGGGTTAATTGGCCGATGCGCAGGAGAAAGGCTTCGCGTTGATCATCGGACATCCAGTTGCCCAGATTGACCCCAGGCAATTGCTCCGGCGGGCATTCCAGATACGTCGCCAAAGGCCGGTTGCCGAAGGTCAGCGTCAGGTCCGGGCGATAGCGGCAGATCATCGCCGGTGAGTCTTCGACCAGAATCCGGTAGCGCTCTTCGCTCGCCTTGACCTGTTCGGCGGCGAGCGTGGCCTCGGTGACGTCCAGCCACAGGCCTACCGCTTCCACTGGCAAGCCGAGATCGTCGCGCAGCAACCGGACTTCATCGAGCAGCCAGTGGGCGTTGCCGTCGCGGTCGAGCACTCGATAACGCGTGCTCACCGAGCCTTCGCGCAGCAACTGGCGGGTGCGGTCGAAGTAGCGCGGGCGGTCTTCGCGGTGCACGTGTTCCAGCAGTCGGCCATCTTCGCAATCGCTGAGATTCCATCCGAGCAACGGTTGCAGGCTTGCGCTGAAGAATGTCGGTTGCAGCGCACCTTCGGCATAACGCTGCACGTAGATCACCGCGGGGGAGCTGGCGATCAGGTTATCCAGCCGCGCATGGGCGGCCGCGGCCTGTTGCTGCTGATTCTTGATGTCGCTGATGTCGAGCATGAAACCGACTAACCGGCGTTCGGCGCCGATGCCCAGCGAGCGGCCTTGCAGGCGATACCACAGTGGCAATGCCTGATCGCCGCCTTGCAGGCGCACGCACAATTCCAGTGGACTGCCTTCATCCTGCAGGGATTGCAGGCGACTGCGCAGTTCATCGCGGTCGGCGGGATGCACCCGGTTGAACCAGTCCTCAATCGGCAACCGCTGCGCCGCAAGCCCCAGACTCTCAGCCAGCGCCGGCGCCAGCTGCAAGTTGGCGCGGTCGCTGCTGATTTCCCACCAACCGGTGCCGAGCAGCGCTTGCAGCACATCCAGACGCTCGAGTTGCTGATGGTGGCGATGCTCGCGCAGGCGTTCCAGCAACGGCGCGGCGACTGCCGCGGCCAGCAACAGCCAGTCGTGATCGTTCAGGTCCGGCGCCTGTTGCTGCGGGTTGTAAGCGGCGCACAACAGCCATGCGGCCACGCCTTGGGCGTCACGATAGGGCACGGCGAAGCCCTCGTCCGGGCCGAGCAAGGCGCTCAGGCGCGGTTGTTCGCCAGGTGACAAACGTTGCGGCAGCGCGCCGTTGAGACTGTCCAGACTCGTGCCCAATGGTTGCTGGTCACGCCACGGCTGCGGTGCATTCAGCGCCGCGTAGTGCTGATGGATCTGCCAGCCCTGACCTTGTTCGTCGAGCAAGGCCACCGCCAGACAGGGCACGTGCAAATGCTGACTCAGGCGTTGCAACTGCTCGCCCAGCACATCAGGGAGGCGAGCGAGGCTGCCCAGGCGCAAATGGTCGCGTATCTGCGTGGCCAGCAACTGGCACTGCTCGCGACTGCGCGTCTGTCGTCGTTCGCCGAGCAGGTCGCTGATGTCCAGCAGTTGCAGCAGCCAGCCATCGCCCTGTGCCTGCAGCCAACCGCGCAAATGCAGCGGCGGCCCGGCCAGACTGAAAAAATCCAGGTCGAGCACTTGGCCCTGCCAGTCGGCGGGGCTGCCTTCGAGCGCAAGGCTGCTGTGCGGCAAGACGTATTCAAGCAGGTGCGCGGGGTGACTGGCGGCCAGCCGCTGCGCGAGGACATGGCGCAGCGGCCCGCTCAGATGATTGACCTGGCCGGCGCCATCCAGATACAGCTGCAGGCCGACACTGGACACCAGAGGACTGTCCTGCGGCGGGACGGTTTCCGGGTGGCGATTGAGCAGGCGAGCGAACAGCTTGTCAGCGGAACTCAAAACTGCAGGCTCGAGGAGGCGCGCAGTGTGGCGGGCAAGCGCGGAACCGTGCCGATGCCCGGCAACACCAGAAACGGCAGTGCCTGATTCAATTTACTGGTGGGGTAGTTGATGGTCACCGTCAGCACGCCGCCGGTATAAGTGATGGTGCTGTCTGCCGCCGCGTTGAAGTTCAGGGCGCCCGGCAGCCAGGCCAATTGCCGGTTCAGTTCGGCTCTGGCGGTGGCGGTGACAGCGACGGGGTAATTGGCGGTGGCCGGATCAAGTGCAACGCTACGGCGTACCGCCTCGGCCGTCGATTCATTGAATGACTGCATCAGCAACAGCGGCAGGCTGTAGCTGACCAGACCATAAAACACGGCAAAAAAAATGACGAACACCAAGGCGAATTCGATGGCGACGGCGCCTTTCTGCTTGCGGGGGAGGCCGGATTTCATGAGTGCGTCTACCCTGACATTCACTACGTAATATCAGCATAGAATCATTCAGCCAAAACGGACGTTTTTTACTGCATGCACAGCGTTGTCTTACTCATCTGGCTGACACTCTGCGCGGCGCAGGATGCCCGCCAGCGGCATATCGGCAACAGCCTGACCCTTGGGGTTGGCGGATTGGCGCTGGTGTATCTGCTGAGTACCGGCAACACCTGGCTCGGTGCCGACATGGCGCAGGCGGGGTGGGCACTGTTGCTGGCGCTGGCCCTCACTCTTCCCGGTTATATTCTGAAACGTTTTGGCGCCGGCGATGTGAAATTAATGACAGCCTTGGCTCTTGCGACGAACGGCACTGTGCTGCTCGGCGCGTTTATCGGCGCTGCACTGTCCAGCGTCATCTGGATCCTGCTGGTGCCAAAACTCTGGCCGCATATGGGTCAATGGCTTAGAGAACATCTTCGATATCTGGGCCCAGCCCTGTCAAAAAAGCTGCCATTTGCACCGTTCGTGCTGATCGGCACAATCCTGACCCTGTATTGGATCCATTAGTCGCGCGGCGCTACTACTGCTATGTACATAGTAGGAAAGTGGGTCTACTTTCAAATCAACGTTGTACAGCCTCGCGCTGTCAGTACAGGAACGGTCAGCCTTTGGCCTGGGCATGGAGTGGCAAGTGAACAAGCTTACGTCTGCGATAAAGGTTCTGGTGGTCGACGATCAGCCGCTGATCGTCGAGGAACTCTGCGAATTCATCGAAAGCAGCGGCTACCGTTGCGTGCCTTGCGAATCGAGCAAGCAGGCGATCGAGCAATTTGTCGAAGATCCCGCCATCGGCCTGGTGCTGTGTGACCTGCATATGCCGGACATGGACGGCATTCAACTGGTGCAGGAACTGCAGCGGTTGGCCGGCAAACATAGGGTATTCGAAGCCATCATGCTGACCGGGCGTGCCGACAAGCAGGACGTCATCAAGGCCTTGCGCGCCGGCATCGCCGACTACTACCAGAAACCGATCGATCTGGATGAACTGCTCGAAGGTCTGCAGCGCCAGGAAGCGGCCTTGCAGGAACGACAGAAGACCCTGCATCTGGGCCATTTGAATCAGAAGCTGCAATACCTCTCCGAGTCGATCGACGACCTCTACCAAGACCTCGACAAAGTACGCCGAGCTCCCGCGCCCGTGAGTGATAAAGCGCCGGGGGATGGCGACGGCGTGGAAATACCGGCGATTTTCAATCAGCTGTCGCCACGTCAGCTCGATGTCGCTCGATTGGTGGGCAAGGGCCAGACCAACTATCAGATCGCGTGTGAGTTGGGCATTACCGAGAACACGGTGAAGCTCTATGTCTCGCAGGTACTGCGTCTGACCCACATGCATAACCGCACCCAATTGGCGCTGGCGTTGTCACCCGGCAACTCGGGACGGCAACGGGTCACCGCACACTGACGGCGACTGCATCACCCCGGCACTGACCGGGGTCATTGACCTTGAACAAGATTGAGCTTGGGCTTGGGAAACAGGTTGTCCAGGGTTTCCAGCAAACGCACGTGATAGATCGGTTTGCGGAACAGGTCCAGCACCTGCAGGCGCAGCATATCGCTGACATCCTCCATGTCGGCATGCCCGGACGTGACGATCACTGGCAAGTGCTGACGCGACGTGTGTTCACGCAGACGCTTGATCAGTGACATGCCGCTTTCTTCCGGCATGCGCAGATCGGTGATCACCAGGGCGATATCGGGATGCCGGGTCAGGTGATGCAAAGCGAGTTTTACCGACGTGGCGGTGTGACAGGTGAAGCCTTCGCCCTCCAGTAACTCCGCCAGCTCCAGCAGTGCGTCCTCCTCATCGTCGACGAGGAGCAACTGCTGGCGCGGAGTGAGTGAAGAGTTCATGGGCAACACCTGCAATGGACTGAGTGCTGACGGTAGAACCCAATGGCCGCATTGACAAGTCGTCGGTCCGATCAGGGTGCCGGGGTAAGCGCGGTCTGGATGGTGGTCAGGATCTCGTTGACTTGAGTGCCGATGCCGTTACCGAAGGTGGCAACCACCAGCGCTACCAGGCCGACCACCAGCGCATATTCGATGGCTGAAGCACCTTCGGTGTCTTTGGCCAGGCCTCTGAAGAACGCAATCTCGGCTTTGATTTTTGCAACAACTCGGGAATACGACATGAGGATTCTCCTTTGGCACGCCAGGCGTTGCGCGTTCGCAACATAATTTCCCTGTGCCAGCATCAGCATTGTCGGCATTCCTCGCCCCTACAACTGTAAGAACGGATTAACACCTAAGTAGTAGTCAGTCGTTTAACGCAAAAAAACCATGTTTGGCGCTTTAGGCCTCTACTTTCGTTGGATATTTCCACCTTCGTAATGGCGTTTTGTTCGGCCTGCGCTACCGTCAAATAGCGAAATAGTTACTTGTTCATAGCTGCCTGATTGCGAAGTTATCTCGTTGGAAGCCACGGGTCATTGCATGAGAGACAAAGCGCAGCGGGAAAGGGAGAGCCGTCATGAACAGTCGCGTCACTTTGGGTCTGGCCGGGTTGTTCCTGGTGGGCGCCATCATCGCCGGATATTGGGGACTCACATTGAGCCGGCCGCCAGTGACCGAGCCGGTCGCTGCACCCGTCGCGACGCCTGTCGTTGCGCCCGCTGTCCAGACTGAACCTGTGGAAGACCCCACGCGCCAACCCGTCGTCGTGCTGCTGCGCGATATCGCCCCCTTCGTGAAAATCACCGCAGCTGACGTTGCGGTGGAAAAGCTGCGCACGGCGCCCGCAGGCAGCCTGAGCAAAATCGAACAGGTGGTCGGCCGCACGCCGTGGCGGCCGTTGAGCGCCGGCAGTTGGCTGAATGACGAAAGCTTCGAGCCGGGCAGCCAACTGGCGCGCATGATCCGCCCCGGTGAGCGGGCTCTGGCTGTGGCCGTAGATGAAGTGATCACTGCCGGCGGGCAGTTGGCGCCCGGCGATTACGTCGATGTGCTGCTGTTTTTGCGCAGGGACGAAAGCAATCCGCAGGCCTCGGCGCAACTGGTGGTGCCGGCCGTGCGCGTGCTGGGTGTCGGCAGTCAGATGGGCCTGACCAACGATGGTCAACCTGCCGGCCCGGCGCGCAGTGACGACGAACGCCTGAAGCAGGAACAACAACGCATGGCTGCGCGCAGCGTGGTGCTGGCTGTGCCAGAAACATTGCTCAGCCGCTTGATGCTGGCCTCGGGTGCCGGTGTATTGCGCCTCGCGGTACGCAGTGCCGATGAACAGCAACTGACGAAATACTGGGCCGGTGAAAACGATGCCGCCCGCCGCCTCGACACGCCGCGCCGCGAGCTGCTGCAGTTCAGTCAATTGTCCCTGACGGCGCCACCCGGACCGATGGCCGTGGCCGGTCAACCGGCTGCGCGCAAACCCGCCGTGGAAGTCATCCGCGGTGCCGAAAACGCTCAACCCACTCCCTGATTCGAGCAAGGACGCCTTTACATGCGCACACGCTTTACGCCTCTGTTCAACGGCTTGCTGCGGGCCTCGCTGCTGAGTGTCGCCTCGATCGGCAGTGCCGTCGCGGCTGCAGGCAACTGCGCCGCGCTCGGCCCGCTGCCCGCGACGCTCGAAGTCGGTGAAGGCTTGCAACAGGCACTGCAATCCCCCGTGGCGATCACGCGGGTGGCGGTGGGCGATCCGAAAATTGCCGACGTGCGCGTGACGGGCGATCAGGGCATTCTGCTCACTGGCGTCGCGCCCGGCGCCACCACGCTGATGATCTGGAGTGCCTGTGCCAGCACCCCGCGCCAGAGCATGGTGTTCGTGCAAGGCAAGGCGAGTGCGGCGATGACGGCCGTTGCGCTGCCGGCGACGGGCGATCCGACCTTGCCTTCGCAAGTGCAGACCGACATCCGCTTCGTCGAAGTCAGCCGGACCAAACTGAAAGAGGCCGGCACTTCGATTTACGGCAAGGGTTCGAACAATTTCCTGATCGGCGCTCCCGGCACGGTGCCAGGCACCGGCGTCAGGCCCGGTACGGTGCCGATCATTGCGCCGAATATCCCGTTGGCCAACGACATGTTCAACATCGTCTGGGGCGGTGGCAGCAGCAAATTCCTCGGCATCGTCAACGCGCTCGAGGGCAGCGGATTCGCCTACACCCTGGCGCGGCCAAGCCTGGTGGCGCTGAGCGGGCAAAGCGCGAGCTTCCTGGCCGGTGGTGAAATTCCGATCCCGGTGCCCAGCGCCAACAGCAACAGTTACTCCATCGAGTACAAGGAGTTCGGCATCCGTCTGACCTTGACCCCGACGGTGGTCAGCAACGACCGCATCGCCCTCAAAGTCGCTCCGGAAGTCAGCGAGCTTGACTACAACAATGGCGTGACCATCGGCGGCACCACGGTGCCGGCGTTCAACATTCGCCGCACCGACACCAGCATCTCTTTGGCAGACGGTGAAAGCTTTGTCATCAGCGGTTTGATCAGCACCCGCAATGCCTCTGAAGTGAACAAATTTCCCGGTCTTGGCGACATCCCGGTGCTCGGTGCGTTCTTTCGCAATTCATCGATCAATCGCGAAGAGCGCGAGCTGCTGATGATCGTCACCCCGCACCTGGTGCAGCCACTGGCGGCCAATGCGCCATTGCCGTCGCTGCCGGGGGAAAAACTGCGCAACTACGACCCGAACTGGTATCGCCTGTACTTCCTCGAAAACGGCAACTTCGATAAACGTAGCGGGTTATCGCAATGAGCCAGAGCCTCAGTCAGACCTTCCTCGCCATCACCCGCAATGACACCGATCTTGAGTGGCTGCAAGGTGCGCTGGCACCCCTCGGGCAAGTGGTCAGCGCCGGTGGCGGCAGCCTTGACGAGTTGCTGGCGCTGGTCGACGTGACCTTTGCCAGCCTGGTGTTCGTGGGGCTTGATCGCGATCATCTGGTCGCGCAAAGCGCCTTGATCGAAGGCGTACTGGAAGCCAAGCCGATGCTCGCCATCGTCGCCCTCGGCGACGGCATGGATAACCAGTTGGTACTCAATGCGATGCGCGCTGGCGCTCGGGATTTCGTCGCCTACGGCTCGCGCTCCAGTGAGGTCGCCGGGCTGGTGCGGCGCTTGAGCAAACGCCTGCCGCCGGTGACACCGAATGCCCAGCTCGGCGGTTTGACCGTGCTCTACGGGGTGCAGAGCAACGCCGACGGCGCGTTGCTCGCCAACCACATGGCGCTGGTAGTGCAGAAGAGCGGCCAGCAAACCTTGCTGCTGGATCTGGGCTTGCCGCGCGGCGACAGCCTGGCCCTGCTTGGGCTTGAGAGCTCGTTCCATTTCGGCGATGCGTTGCGCCACTTGCGGCGTCTCGACGCGACCCTGATCGACAGCGCTTTCACCAGCGCCGAAGCGGGTCTGCGCATTCTTGCTTACGCCGCTGGCGACGAGCCGCTGGAGCGCACCAGCGCCGCCGAGTTGTACATGTTGCTCAGCGCGTTGCGCCAACACTTCCAGCACATTGTCGTCAACCTTACCGGCCAGCCCGACAGTGAAGCGTTGCGCACCTTCGTCAGTCATTGCGACAAGCTGTTGTGGTACACCGACCAGAACGTGCTCGACTGCCGGCGCAACCTCGCCGTGCTCAATCTGTGGCGCGAAAAAGGCATGAAACTCGATCACGGCCGGCTGCTGGTGGATCGCTATCTGCGCAACGTCACACCGGACTCCGACACCCTCGGCAAGACCTTTGGCCTGGAGGTCATCGCCGTGCTCGCCTACAGCCCGGAGATTCGCCTCAACGCCAAGAATCAGGGCGTCACCCTGTTCGAACTGGCCCCGCGTGAAGCCATCAGCCAAAGCCTGCGCACCCTCGGCGAACGCCTGGCGAAACGCTCCGAAGGCCTGGCCAAACCCAAGGCCAGCTGGTTCGATCGCTTGCGAGGCACATCATGAACGGCGAGCAACTGTTCGGCGGGCCGCAACGTCATGCCGCCGGCAATAGCGACCACGACGGATTGAAACTGGTGTTGCACCGCTACATCATCGACGCCATCGAAGAGTCCGGGAAAAACCTGCTGGAGGGTTCGCGGCAGGTGCTTGCGCAGTTCGTCATCGACAAGGTCGCCGAGTACATCGCGCGTCTGCACCTGGCGATTTCCCGTTATGAGATGGAGCGTCTGGCGGAAGAGATCGTCGATGAGCTGACCGGTTTCGGTCCGCTGGAAGTGTTGCTGCGCGACAACGCGGTCACCGAGATTCTGGTCAACGGCCCGCACCGGGTATTCATCGAACGCGAGGGCGTGCTGCATCTGAGCGACTTGCGCTTTATCGATGCGCATCACGTCGAACGGGTCATGCAGCGCATTCTTGCACCGCTCGGGCGGCGTCTCGACGAGTCGTCGCCGATGGTCGATGCGCGCCTGCCGGATGGCAGCCGGGTCAACGCGATCATTCCGCCGATCGCCCTCGACGGGCCGTGTCTGTCGATCCGCAAATTCCGCAAGGACATGCTCAAGAGCACGGACCTGATGGCGATGCAAACCATCGATCAGGCAATTTACGACTTCATCCAGGAAGCGGTGGGCAAACGCTGCAACATCCTCATCAGTGGCGGCACCGGTACCGGTAAAACCACCTTGCTGAACATCCTCAGTCAACTGATCGATCCCCACGAACGCCTCGTCACCATCGAAGACGTCGCCGAATTGCAACTCGGCCACCCGCACGTGGTGCGCCTGGAAACCCGCCCGCCGAACGCCGAGGGCCATGGCGAAGTCAAGGCCAGCGACTTGATCCGCAACGCCCTGCGCATGCGCCCCGACCGGATCATCCTCGGTGAGATTCGCGGGGTCGAAGTGGTCGACGTGCTGACGGCGATGAACACCGGTCACGATGGCTCGATGAGCACCGTACACGCCAACAATGCCCAGGACGCCTTGTTGCGCCTGGAAACCCTGGTCGGCCTGACCGGCCGCGCCATCGCCGAACGCACCCTGCGCCAGATGATCTGCGCGGCGCTGGATGTGGTCATTCAACTGACGCGGATGCCCGATGGTCGGCGCTGCGTCAGCGAGGTGGTGGAAGTGGTCGGCGTGCGCGATGACGTCTACGTCACCAACACCCTGTTCCGTCTCGACCGGCGCACAGGCTTCGGTTTTCTGCGCGAGGCGGTCAACCCGGCCGGCGACAAGTTGCGCCGCGAACCGACGCTCGCGCACTGAGGGCCACGGCATGCTCAAACCGCTGTTGCTGATCGTGATTTGCCTGACCTTGCTCGGGCTGTCACTGCGCCTGTTCTACAACGGCTTGCGTCAGAGCGGCGCCGAGCGCGTGCTCGACCGGCTCAATCAGGGGCAACCGCAATTGACCGCGCAGGCGTCGCGCTGGGTGGGGCTGGAGCGGGCCTTTTTACGCGCTGGACTGGGCCGGCCGACAGACCGTCTCGGCCTCTGGCTGCTGCTGTGGGCGTTGGTGATGTTGCTGGGTTTCGCCTTGCTCGGATGGATCGGTTTGCTGCTGTTGCTGATCGTGCCGCCGCTGGCCGTGCGCGGCTATGTCAGTTGGCGTTACCAGCGCCGTTTGCGGCGCATGATCGAGCAATTGCCGCAGTTGCTCGATCACACCGTGCGCAGTCTCAAGTCCGGGCGCACCCTCGCTGACGCAGTGCTCGGCGCCATCGAAGCCAGTGACAATCCGTTGCAAGACGCGATGGGGCGGATCCAGCGCAACGTCCAGCTGGGCGTGAGCCTGCCGGACGCAGCATCGGATCTGGCTGAGCTTTATGAGCGCGATGAGTTTCGCCTGTTCGCCCTCGGCCTCAAGGTCAATCATCGCTACGGCGGTAACGCCAGCGAGCTGCTGGAAAACCTGATCAAGATGATTCGCGAGCGCGACCAGGCCTCGCGGCAGTTACGCGCCATGACCGGTGAAACTCGCTTGACCGCGTGGGTGCTGGGCCTGCTGCCGATCATCATGGCCGGGTACTTTCTGATGGCCAATCCGGTTTATCTGGTCGCCATGTGGCACGACCCGTCCGGGCAGCGCATGCTGGCCACGGCGTTCGGCATGCAGGTGGTCGGCAGTCTTTTACTCTGGCGGATGTTGCGCAGCCTATGACGACGCCCTTGATGATCAGCGCCTTGCTGTTGCTTGGCGCGGCACTGTTACTGCTCAGCAGCCTGTTGGAACAGCGCCGCCGTGCCCGCCAGATCAGTCGTCGGCTGGAAGGTGATCTGCTGCGGCAAAACCGTTTCGGCAACCTCCTTCAAGTGCTGGGTGACAGCAAAGTCGGCCAGCACAGCGTCAAACTGGATAACGAAACCCAGGTCCTGCTCAACCGCCTCGGATGGCGCAGCGCCCGTCAGCGTTCGTTGTTCGCCGCCTGCCAGATCGGCGCGCCGCTATTGCTGCTGGCGCTGACGGTGCTGGTGCAATCGGTGTTTTTTCCTGCGGTAGAAAGGCAGTGGATCGCGCCGCTGTTCGCCCTCGGCGTCGGTTACCTGTTGCCCAAGCGGCTGCTGGTGATTGCGGTCGGTCGACGGCAGAAACAACTGGCGAGCGAGATCGGTACCTTCATTCCGCTGCTGCGCATCCTCTTCGAATCCGGCATGGCCGTGGAGCAGGCACTGCGGGTGCTCAGCCACGAAGGCCAGGCCTTGCTGCCGGTGCTGACCCAGGAACTGCGGCTGGTGCTGGCGCGGGTCGACTCCGGCCTTGAGCTGGGTGAAGAACTGAACAAGGCCACGCAATTACTGGCGGTGGATGAGTTCACCGACACCTGCGTGATCCTCCAGCAATTGCTGTATCAGGGTGGCGGCGCGATGAAGTCGCTGCTGTCGCTCAAGCAACTGCTCGATGACCGGCGCCTGACGCGCCTGCAGGAATACATTTCGAAGATGTCGGCAAAAATGTCCGTCGTGATGATGCTGTTTCTCTTCCCGGCGTTATTGATTGTCCTCGCCGGCCCGGGCTTCACCGCCCTGGCGAAAGCGTTGGGTGCCTGAAGGAGTGGTAATGAAAGCAATGATTGCGGGTGCATGTCTTCTGTTGCTCGGTGGCTGTGCCAATACCGGGCAGAACCCTTGGGAGGCGCTGACCAGCAGCGCCAGTTGCGGCAAGCTGAGTTCCGATCAGCAGTTGTCGCTGAACCTCGCCGATGACATGGCCAATGACGGCAAACTGCACGCCAGCCTGGCCAACCTGCAAAGCCTGCCGGATAACCTCGCCGATGTGCGTTTGCGCAAGGCCAAGGTCTATCGACTGCTCGGGCGCAGCGAGGCCGAACCGTTGTATCGCAGCTTGCTTGGCACCTGCCTGGCTGCCGAGGCCGAGCATGGTCTGGGCCAGCTCGCCGCCGCCAGATCCGACTACGGTCAGGCTCAGGCGCACCTGCAACGCGCGGCGCGACTGGCGCCGACCGACGAAAAAATCCGCAACGATCTGGGCGTGGTGTACCTCAACCAGTTGCGCATCGAGGACGCCCGGTTCGAATTCCTCACCGCCATGGAGCTCAAGCAGAGCGATCAACTGGCGGCGCTCAATCTGGTGACGCTGTTGCTGTATCAGGACGACTGGAACCGCGCTGCCGAACTGGTCAGCCGTCTCGGCCTGAGTCCGGCGCAATTCAGCGAGGCGCAGAGCCGCGCGGAGAAACTCAAAGTGCCGGGCCGCTCCACCGCTGCCGTCACGGCGATGCTCAAATAAGGAGAACTGCGATGAAAGCCACGCTGCTTTGCCTCGGCCTGCTGGCCTTGCCGCTCACCAGCCACGCCATCGACGCCGGCCCGGCCTCGGCCCAGCAACAGGAAACCGAAGGCTGGCTGCAACTGCAGGCGCGCAACAAAGTGGCCTCGCCGAAAATCCAGACCGTCACCCCCGCAGAACGCGAGGAGGCCATGCAGCGCTGGCTGAAAAGCTACCAGCATGAGATCCCGCAGTTTTTCGATCAGGAGCAGGGGGGTAAGGTCGACAGTGGCTCGGGGGGCGGGGGCTGACAGTTTTTCAGCAGGTACACCGCGTCATCGTTCATCGCGAGCAGGCGAAGGCCTACAGGGGAATGCATTCCAAATGTAGGCCTTCGCCTGCTCGCGATGGGGCCTTTCCATTCAACCCTTCAATTGCAGTTGTTTAAGCATGTGTGGATTTACCGGAACCGTCCCACAATGTTTTCAGGTTGTCCGTCGGACCTGCGCTCTCTAGTCTTGGGCTGTCGCTGCTAATTCAGCGACCGGGTGTGGAAACCTGCTTTCAAGTAGTTGCTTTGCATCAGCACCGTAATCGTTGCCGACGTCTTCGTTCGTCTGCAAACTGCGTCGCGGCGGCTGTGCGTGGGCAGACTTCGGTCTGGCCGGTTGCCTACTTATCGGTTTTCCACCCCGCGTACAGCTGCCACCTTTTTATCGTGTGGAAACGATCGGAAGGTGGCTCAAACAGCCAAGTAGGAGCTTTTTCATGGACAAACTGATTCCCGACCCACCCCTCGAAACCACCACCCCGCTCGAAGAAATTCTGCGCGCCGAAGACCAGGCCAGAAACCGCGAAGCCATCAAACGCGCCCTCGATTTCTACCTCTGTCCCAATCCAGTCAAACCCCGTCAACCCAGCACGATGTTCCTCGTCAACCCGAGTGTCGACACCGAGAGCCTGCTCGCCCACGCTTGCGAATCACTGGCCAGTGCCAGCGCGGCGACCAGCAACTTCGCCAATGAACTGAGCGGCACGCAGCGCAGCACGGTGTTGGGCATCCAGCAGGTTGTCATGCTCGCCGAACTGGCGGTGAACCGCGCGCTTGATCGGGTGGATCCGCAGACCTGATCCGCAGGGATACCGCGTTATCGTTCATCGCTGGCAAGCCAGCTCCCACAAGGTCATGTTCTGATTCAAGACTGATGCAAAATCTGTGGGAGCTGGCTTGCCGACTGCATGCGTCTCCAGCTGGGGCGGTGACATCTGAATATTGACGCCATCTCGTTGACTTTTTGATGGTGTCGAAATGATGGCTCGTGTAAATTCCCCCGCGCTCAGGCCAGGCAATCTGGCGGGCCGGTAGGGATGCCTGAATGAATATGTGAACCCTGCTGAAACTGTTTTTCATGTTTTGGAAGGGACTTTCCTTTGAATACCGCTCGCTTGCGCCATTCGTTACTGGCGCTGTCTATTGCCGCCGCCACTCTGCAGGCCGGTTCCGCCGCTGCCGACTACCATTTCGACATCAGCAGCGCACCGCTCAATAGCAACCTGCTGAATACGACCAACCTGGTCGACTTGCATGGCAACTTGAACGCCACGCCGGTGGCCGCGCCCGGGCTGACTTACGGTGCACAGTTCATGGGGCTTAGAGCGCGGCAGTTGCGCAACAACGACAGCATCCGTATCGACGGGGCGACGAATGGCGTGGGGATCAACATCGGCGCCTCTGGTGCCGTGGCGACCAACATTACGCTGGGCTTGATCAACAGCGGCTCGATTGCGGTCCACGGGTTGACGGGGAGCGGAAGCTCCACGGGGATTTCCGATGTGGGCAGCACAATCGGTGGCTCCGTTATGAACGATGGCAGCATCGATGTCAGTGGCAGCAATGCCAGCGGGGTGATGCTGGTCCATACCAATACCAGCGGCTTCAACAACAGCGGCACGGGTACCATCGATGTCAGCGGTACGGATGCCTTGGGGGTATTTCTCGACGGTGTCACTGTCCAGAACGCGCTGAGCAATTACGGCACCATTCGCGCCACCGGCAGCAATGCCGAGGCGCTCACGCTGGAGGGGGTCACCTTCACTCGTTCGCCGAGCCAGAGTCTCGTCATGCTGTACAACAACGGCACGATTTCCGGCGAGTCCATCGGTGTGCACGTGAGTGATCAGGTGGTGGGTGGCAAACCCTTCCGGATCTACCAGCTATACGGCCTGATCGAAGGCGGCACCGCGGCCATTCAGGTGGATGATGGCGAGAGTTATTTCGACTTCGTGGGCGGCACCGTAAGGGGCGATCTGCTCGGGCTGTCCGGTGTGAAAATCGACGGCGACGCGATCTTTGACGGTTCGCTCATCAAGTCCGGTTACGTCACGATCCAGGAAGGCACGCTGACCCTGGTGCGCCCACACACCACCATCATGGGCGACTTCGACATGGAAGAAGCCAATTCGGTGCTGGAGATGTACCTGGGCAACGACACCAATCCAGCGCTACCGGTGTTGAAGGTCACCGGCACCACCGACATCGCCCCGGGCGCGCAACTGCGGTTGCTGGCGCGCTCCAGTGATTTCCGCGTCACGCCCGGTGGTACGCGCTACACCTTGATCAGCTCGGGCAACCTGCTCGGTGGCAGCAACCTGACGGTGACCTCTTCTTCTGCCTTGCTCGATGTGAAGAGCTTCGGCGTACAAGGCAATGACATCACCACCGTGGTGACGGCCAAGTCCGATCAGACGCTGGCCGACAACACTCTGGCGGTCGGCGGCAGTCAGAATGCGGCGACGTCTGTGGGCCGCGTGTCGGCTGTGATGTCGCTTATCGACGAGCAGGATCCAGTGTTCCAGGCCTTCGCCAATGCCGGCACCGATGGCGAACTGGCGCGTCTTGCCGAATCCCTTAGCCCGGACGTCAGCCGCGGCGTGCTGCGCGCGGCCACCAACAGTCAGACGTTGGTCTCGGGTGTGATCAATGAGCGTTCCAGCCGTGCGCGCCACGCCAGCGGTTCGACCAACACAGGCGTTTGGCTGCAGGCCTTGAGCAGCGATGCCAACCAGGACCAGCGCCACGGCGTTGCCGGTTATGACGCCGACAGCCACGGGATTGCCGTGGGTGCCGATGGTCAATTGAACGCCGACACCACGCTGGGTCTGGCCTACAGTTACCTCGACAGCGACGTGAAATCCGACCTTGGCAGCAAAACCAAAGTCACCGGGCACGCGTTGACGGTCTACAGCAACTGGACGCATGACAACTGGTTCGTCGACGCCTCGCTGATGTACGGCTGGAATGACAACGAGTCCAAGCGCTACATCGCTGGTACACGTGCCAAGGGCGATTACGACAGCGATGTATTCGGCGTCTCGGCGCTGGCCGGTTACACCGTGCAGTTGAGGCCCGAAGTTGTCTTGGAGCCGCAGGTCGGTGCGCGTTACGCCAACGTGGGCATGGATGCGTATCGCGAGAAGGGCAGTTCGGCGTCGTTGAATGTCGGCAGCCAGCGTTACGAAGTCGGTGAGATGGGTTTCGGTGCGCGCCTGGCCGCCGATTTTGCGCTCGGCGCCGGCAGTCTCGAGCCTGAAGCGAAAGTCATGGCCTGGCATGACGTGATTGGCGACAAGGTGGCGACCTCCTCATCGTTCGTACTCGGCGGCGATTCATTCACCAGCCGTGGCACCACACCGGTGCGCGACAGCTATGAGCTGGGCCTGGGCGCCAACTATCGGATGGGCGCGTGGAGCGTCGGCGGCTCGTACAACTACGTAACGGCCAACGGTTTCAATGCCGACGGCTTTACCGCGAAGGTGCGTTACGCGTTCTGATCCGCGCCACGCAAAACCTGTGGGAGCGAGGCTGCTCGCGAAGACGGTGTGTCAGTCAACAGAACGGTTGGCTGACCCAGCGCTTTCGCGAGCAGGCTCGCTCCCACAGTTGTTTTGACTCAGGGCTGGCGTGCAACCCCGGTGCTACAACTGATAACTGAAACTGATGCTGTACCGCGGCCTGCGGTTGAAAGTGTCCAGCGCTTCATCCGACATCGCCTTCGCCGCTTCCAGCGCAATGTTGTAGTACTTGGCATCGCCAAACCGTAACCCGATCGCCGCCGATGAAAGATTGTTGGCTCTTACCGGCAGTTCATTGAACCAACTGCGCGAGCGATCGAGCACGACATACGGTTGCAGGATGCGCACCCAGTTGCCGTCGCGGTTGAAGCTGTAGTTGACCTCGTACGCCACGCCCCAGCCCTTGTCGCCGGACGCTTGATCGTCGGGATAACCGCGCCCGAAATTCTGCCCGCCGAACACCGCGCGCTCGCTGTCGGGCAGGCTGTCGTCGCTCCAGTACAGTGCGGCCGATAGCACGCCTTGCCAGTTATCGAAGAACTTGTCGCTCTGCACGCCGGACAGGCGCAGGCGAAAGAAGTCGAGATCGATGGCGTTGTTGTTGGTTTTCGCCCCCATGCTGTCCACGCCTTGATAGACACCGCCGCTGAGGATCCGCAGTTGCCGGGCGTCGGCCTTGCGCCAGTCGCTCTCGAAGGCGAGGGCGCGGATGTCTGTGCGTTCTTCGACGCTCAGGGGAAAGCCGATCACCTTGTAGCGGGTTTTGTCGTTGACCGCGTAAAGCCTTGAACCGGCCGTCAGCAGTTCGTTGGAGGCGGCAATCAGCGGCAAGGTGAAACCGATCGAGTAGCGATCGTTTTCGCGGTGCGGTTTGAGTTGCAGGCCATTGTCGAGCACGACATTGGTACCGGGGTCAGCGCGGTAGCGTGAAGCGGACAGCGCCAGTTGTGCACCCTCGTCATTGATGAATTGGTTGTAGTCGAGCCTGTAGTAACGTTCGTGATCGTCACCCGGTGGAAACAGGCCGCTGAGGGTCAGTTGCTCACCCATCGCGGTCTGCGAATTGCTGCTGACACCGAGCAGAGCCTGGGTGCCATTGCGGTTGTCTTCGGTGGTGCTCAGCGTACTGGTGAAGGGTTTGCGACTGGCCTGGGCGACCAGAGTCGTGGCGCCGTCGGTGGTGCCGGGCGGTGGCACCTGGGCCTGGATCGTCACGCCGGGGATGCGCGTCATCAGCGTGGTGTAGCGCTCGAAGGTCTTGCGGGTCAGCGGTCGTTCGGCCTGGATTTTTGCTGCCAGTTTGTCGAGCAGGGCTTTGACCCGGCCGACATCGCCCTGGATCTGGATATCGCGCACGTAGCCTTCCACCAGCACCACGCGCGCGACGCCGTCATTGAAATTTTGCTGCGGCAGGAACGCGTAGGACAGCAGATAGCCGTCCTGTTGGTAACGCCGGGTGATGTTGCGTGTGGCTTCGATCAGTTCGGCGAGGGTCGCCTGCCGGCCGATCAGCGGTTTATAGATTTCGGCGATTTCGTTGAGCGGGTAGAGGGTGCCGCCTTCGATCTGCACGGTTTGCAGATTGATTTTGGTGTCCATCAACAGCGGTTGCGCAGCGGCGGCACCCGCGTCTGGCACTT
This sequence comes from Pseudomonas viridiflava, assembly GCF_900580865.1. Taxonomy (GTDB): domain Bacteria; phylum Pseudomonadota; class Gammaproteobacteria; order Pseudomonadales; family Pseudomonadaceae; genus Aquipseudomonas. Next base: position 38,448 of record NZ_UTBZ01000159.1, on the reverse strand, counting down.
GCACCGGCGTGGCGCTCGGACGATAGGCGTCGGCCGGCAGGTTGGGCACGGGCAGATTGCGGATGGTTTCGTTGCTGTTGAGAAAGCTGGGCAGGGTGTCGGCGAGGGCGGCGGAACTGAGACTGAGGAACAGCAGGGATGCCATTACGCGCATAGGACACTCCATGGTCAGATCACAGCACTGGGCTGAATTTTCCTAAGAAAAAAGGCGGAAGACTCGTGGGAATCTTCCGCCCTCAACCAAGCGTAGGCGCTGTAGGTGAGGCCGTCGAATCGGCCAGGTGCAATTTAGCGTTTGTTGCCTCCCAAGGCGCCGGTCAGACCGCCGAGTACACCGCCCAGACCGCCACCGGTGGTACCCCCGCTGGTACCCCCGCTGGTACCCCCGCTGGCACCGCCGTTGACCAGACCACCGACGGCAGCGACGGTGCCGCCGACGTTGCTGACCAGACCACCGACCGCCGTGGTGACCGGGTTGTTGGTCGCGGCAATGGTGTTGCCGATACTGCTGACCGCACCGCCAACCTGGCCAGTGAGACCTGCGACGGGGGAGCCGATACCGGTAGCCGCGCCGAGTTGCTGAGTCACGTTGGTGACGCCACTGGTGACAGGATTCAGAGCACTGCCCAAGGTGGCGCCAACTGTGGCCAGCGGCGAGGTGGTTGCGGTGATCGGGGTGCCCGATCCGCCAAGCACGGTGTTGAGTGAAGCGACGGTATTCCCGAGGCCGACAGCGGTAACGCCGCCGGCGCTGACGACACCGTTGGTATTGCCGGCATTCAGGCCTGCGCCGACGTTGACCACCGCTCCGCCAACGGTTTGCAGCAAACCGGTGCCGCCGAGTCCACCGCCCAGACCACCACCCACTCCACCAGTACCCGAGCCGGTGTCGTTGGACACCAGACCACCGGCCTTGCCGACCGCGGTGCCGGTATCGCTCAACGCGCCGCCGAGTGTGTTGGTCAAGGCATTGCCGTTACCCGCATCGGTGACCTTGCCGCCCAGTGTGTTCACCGCGCCACCGACTTTCGCAACCACGCCTTTGAGCGGGTCGCCCAGACCGGTCGCATCGCCCACTTTGTCAGTGGTGCTTTCAACCATCGCAATCACCGGCACCAGACTACCGCCGAGTTTGTTGGTCAGTTGGCTGGTCGGGCCGCTGGTCAGCGTGGTGTCAAGGGTATTGCCGAGCATGGTGACTTTCTCGCCGACCCCATCAAGCAGCGGCGCGACTTTGGTGACCACACCGCCAACCACTGGCACGCTGCTGGTGGCAGTGGACAGCTTGGCGCTGAGGTCGGAAACGCCGTCGCCGACATCTGTCACTACACCGCCAACCGAAGCAACGGTGGTGGTCAGGCCGTTGGGGTCGGTGGCCAGTTTGCCAACGCCATTGGCGACGCCATCACCCAAGGTGCTGACAACATTGCCTGCGGTGTTGGCCGCACTTTGTACGACGCCACCGACCACCGGAACAGTGCTCAGGGAGTCGCCGATCTGGCCAACGCCATCGCCGACACCCGCGACGGTATTACCGACATCCTGCACCAGCGTGGTGGTCACCAACGGCGTAGTGGTTGGATTGGTCGGGTTGGTGGGATCGGTTGGATCCGTCGGGTTGGTTGGATTAGTCGGATCGGTACCACCAGTGCCACCGGTTCCGCCAGTACCGCCCGTGCCACCGGTCCCGCCAGTGCCAGCGGTATCGCCGCTGCCACCTGTGCCACCCGTGCCGCCAGTATCCGATGTACCGCCAGTCCCCGCCGTACCATCCGCCGAAGAACTGCCGGAACTGCTTTTATGACCGCCACCACCGCTGCTGCACCCGGTGAGGCCAAGGGAGAGAATCAATGCCAGAGCGATTGCCGATTTGCACCACACGCCTTGAGTTTTCATGATCGTATTCCTTGCACCTGTCACAACGTTCGTTGACTTCGATGGCTCGCCGATCTGATGCCGGTGATGCCTTCGTCCGTTGTGCTCAATCTCAGTCCAGGAGCCGGTTTGCGACCATTCTCAAGTTGGTATTAACGCCTTTATATATAAGGTGAAGTTCAGCGCCTAAGAACTAATACCCAGGATATAGCCGGACAAAAAAAGGCCTTGATAATCAAGGCCCTGGTTTTTTCAGTGGAAGGGGGAAGAACGGCGAAAACTTAAGTTATATACACACAATTAACGGTGTCCCGAGGGCTCAGGCAATCGGTTGCCACTGCCCGACCATATGCTCCAGGTCTTGCGCACCGATCAGGCGCAACTCACCACTGGACCCCGCCGCACTCGCCAGCAAGGTCACTTCACTGGGCAGACGTACCGGTTTGCGAAAGTGCACGGCGATCTCGAGGTTGGCCTTGGGCAAATGATCGCTCAGGGCTGCGAGCGTTCGCGCCTTGTTCCACAAACCATGGGCGATGGCCGTTGGAAACCCAAACAGCTTGGCGCTGGCCGCACTCAAGTGAATCGGGTTGTAGTCTCCGGACACTTTGGCGTACTGCCGACCGATATCGGCGGGGGCTTTCCAGCGGGCCACTTCCACCAGCGCTTGCGACGGCTCCCAAGTCTGCTCGACAGGCTCGCCCTCAAGTTTCACGCCGCGACAGAGCATCCGGCTTTCGGCTTCCCACAATGGCCCGAGCTGATCATCCAGCGTGGTCAGCAAATCGAACGTTGCGCCCTTCGGATGCGGCTGCAGGTTATGCACCCGCACGCTCACTTGCGCCCGACTGATCCCGCCCATCGGGCGCAACACGCGAATGCGATTGCTCAGATGAATCAGCCCCAGCAGGGGAAACGGAAACTTATCGGCGGTGAGCAATTGCATCTGCAGGGCGAAGGCGAGGATGTGCGGATAGGTCGGCGGCAGCAGACCGTCGTCGACGAATCCGCAGACCTTGCGATAGGCCGTCAGGCGCCTGCCATCGATGTCGACCCAACAGCGCAAACCGCTGTCGGGCAATTGCGTGCCAGTGATTTTGCGGCGCGTCGCTGCCCGTGCATACAGCCCGGGCAAACTCGGTTCGCGATCCAGCGTATGCCATTCGATGCTCATGCCTAAGCCCCCAGAACGCTTTGTCCACAGACCCGCAGCGCCTGCCCGGTGAATGCGCCGGTGCCCGGCTGCGCCAGCCAGGCGACGGCTTCGGCGACGTCTTGCGGCAAGCCGCCCTGACCGAGCGAACTCATGCGCCGCCCGGCCTCACGCAGGCCGAATGGAATGTGCGCGGTCATCTGCGTCTCGATAAAACCGGGAGCGACGGCGTTGATGCTGATACCGCGCTCCAGCAGCACGGGCGCCCATGCCTGCGCCAGCCCGATCAACCCGGCCTTGCTCGCGGCGTAGTTGGTTTGTCCACGGTTACCGGCAATGCCGCTGATCGAAGCCAGCAGAATGACCCGCGCATCATCGTGCAGCGTGCCGCTGTCGAGCAGCGCCTGGGTCAGCACTTGCGGCGCATTGAGGTTGACCGCCAGCACCGCGTCCCAGAATTCCGGGGTCATGTTGGCCAGGGTCTTGTCGCGGGTGATACCGGCGTTGTGCACCAGAATGTCGAGGCCGTCAGGCAGGTGTTCGATCAGTTGCGTGGCGGCGTCGGCGGCGCAGATATCCAGAGTAATAGCCCGGCCACCGAGGCGAGCGGCGAGGGCTTCCAGATCGGTTTTCGCCGGTGGCACGTCCAGCAGAATCACGTCGGCACCATCGCGGGCGAGCGTTTCGGCAATCGACGCGCCGATCCCGCGCGCAGCCCCGGTCACCAACGCCTTGCGTCCGGCCAGTGGGCGCGTCCAGTCAGTCACTGGCGTCGCACAGGCTGTCAGGCGAATCACCTGGCCGGAGACAAACGCACTTTTTGGCGAGAGGAAAAACCGCAGCGGACCTTCCAGCTGATCTTCCGCGCCTTCGCCAACGTAGATCAGTTGCAGTGTGCCGCCGCTGCGCAGCTCCTTGGCCAGCGATCGGGCAAACCCTTCCAGCGCGCGTTGCGCACTGGCGGCAAACGGATCACTGAGCGTTTCCGGCGCGCGGCCAAGAATCACCAGGTGCGCGCTGTGTTCAAGGTTCTTCATCAACGGCTGGAAGAATTCGCGCAGCTGTTTGAGCTGGTCGGTGTGCAGCAATTCGCTGGCGTCGAACACCACGGCTTTGAGTTTCGGGCCGTGGCCGGGAATCCATTCAGTGGCCGCTGTCGGTTGTTCGCCGTAGCGGTAAATGCCGTCGGTCAAACGGTTGGCAAAGGCACTGATGCGCTCGGCCAACGGCCCGCCGCCGATCAGCAGCGCACCTTCCACCGGCCGCAGGCGCCCGGCCTGCCAGCGTTCCAGTCGCACCGGCGACGGCAGGCCCAACGCCCCGACCAGGCGATGGCCGATGGACGAGTTGGCGAAGTCGATATAGCGGTCAGACATGGAACGCTCTCCAGAAGTTGGGGTTCAAAGTGTGGACTGTCGATGGCAATCAATCGTTCGATCCACGCAATAAGGCCTACGCTAGACACTGAGGTTTAGCAGGTCTTGCAGAGTAGCGCGGTACTTGTGGGAGCGAGCCTGCTCGCGAAAGCGATGTGTCAGCCACCGAAGATGCTGAATGTGCCGGCGTTTTCGCGAGCAGGCTCGCTCCCACAGGGGAACGCATCAAATTCGATCAATTTGAAAAGGAGTTATTCATGAGTCAGCTGCGCCGCGTCGCGATCATTGGCGGTAACCGTATCCCTTTCGCCCGTTCCAACGGGCCCTACGCCACGGCCAGCAATCAGGCGATGCTCACCGCCGCCCTTGAAGGCCTGATCGAACGCTACAACCTGCACGGCCAGCGCATTGGCGAAGTGGTGGCGGGCGCGGTGCTGAAATTGTCACGAGATATGAACCTGACCCGCGAATGCGTACTCGGCTCGCGCCTGTCTCCGGCCACGCCCGGCTACGACATTCAGCAAGCCTGCGGCACCGGCCTGGAAGCGGCGATCCTGGTGGCCAACAAGATCGCCCTCGGCCAGATCGATTGCGGCATCGCCGGTGGCGTCGACACCACGTCGGATGCGCCGATTGGCGTCAGCGAAGGCCTGCGCAAAATCCTCCTGCAAGCGAACCGCGCCAAAACCACTGGCGACAAGCTGAAAACCTTTCTGCATCTGCGGCCCAAACATCTGATTCCGGATTTTCCACGCATCGGCGAACCACGCACCGGGCTGTCGATGGGCGAGCACTGTGAGTTGATGGCGCAGACCTGGCAGATCCCGCGTGAAGAGCAGGATCAGCTGACCTTCGAAAGCCACCACAAACTAGCCGCGTCCTATAGCGAAGGCTGGCATAACGACCTGATGACGCCGTTCCTTGGTCTGACCCGCGACAACAATTTGCGCCCGGACCTGACCCTGGAAAAACTCGCGACGTTGAAACCTGCCTTCGAAAAAAGCGCCAAAGGCACGCTGACCGCGGGCAACTCCACACCGCTGACTGATGGTGCCTCGGTGGTGCTGCTCGGCAGTGAAGAATGGGCAAAGGAACGTGGCTTGCCTATCCTCGCTTACCTGCGCGATGGCGAGGCAGCGGCAGTGGATTTCGTCAACGGCGCCGAAGGGCTGCTGATGGCGCCGGTCTACGCTGTGCCGCGTTTGCTGGCGCGCAACGGGCTGACCTTGCAGGATTTCGATTACTACGAGATTCATGAAGCTTTTGCTGCGCAGGTGCTGTGCACGTTGAAAGCCTGGGAAGACCCCGAGTACTGCAAAACCCGCTTGGGCCTTGACGCGCCGCTGGGCTCGATCGATCGCAGCCGTCTCAATGTGAAGGGCAGTTCGCTGGCGGCCGGGCATCCGTTTGCCGCGACTGGCGGGCGTATCGTCGCCAATTTGGCGAAACTCCTGGATGCGGCGGGCAAGGGCCGGGGCCTGATTTCGATTTGTGCTGCGGGCGGGCAGGGCGTCACCGCCATTATCGAACGCTAGAACAGCCCCTAACCCTCCCGAAACGTCGGACCGCCCAAAGGGAGAGGGGACAGATTGGGGGATGTTTGAGGGATACGCCGACCTGATCGAGCTCTACCGAATCCATAATCGACGCGGTATTTCAGGTCGATGTATAACGCCAGACAGCTCGGTCGGCCCCCTCTCCCGCGGGGAGAGGGCTGGGGTGAGGGTAAAAGGCTAAAACCGCAGATGTCAGATTCTGTCGCAAATGCCCTCAACGGCCGATACCAACAAACAGGCAAGGCTCGGCTATGATTCGCAGCGGTCAATTTTTTTCGGCACAGTGTGTGCATTCACAGGTTCACAGGTCGGCAACCCCTCCCCGTAATGCGAGGATTGCCGTATAACGAGTGACATTCGCGTGTTTGGTAATAAAGGACCCACAATAAAAGCTGATGAAGACTCCAAAACGCATTGAACCCCTGATCGAGGACGGTCTGGTCGACGAAGTGCTGCGCCCACTGATGAGTGGCAAAGAAGCAGCTGTTTATGTGGTGCGCTGCGGCAATCAGTTACGTTGCGCAAAGGTCTACAAGGAGGCGAACAAACGCAGTTTCCGCCAGGCGGCCGAGTATCAGGAAGGCCGCAAGGTTCGCAACAGCCGACAGGCGCGGGCGATGGCGAAAGGCTCCAAGTTCGGTCGCAAAGAGACCGAAGATGCCTGGCAAAACGCCGAAGTGGCGGCGCTGTTCCGTCTGGCCGGTGCCGGTGTGCGGGTGCCCAAGCCGTACGACTTCCTCGATGGCGTGCTGCTGATGGAGCTTGTCGCCGACGAATTTGGCGACGCTGCGCCGCGTCTGAACGACGTGGTGCTGGAGCCGGATCAGGCGCGCGAGTATCACGCGTTCCTGATTTCGCAGATCGTGCTGATGTTGTGTACCGGTCTGGTGCACGGTGACCTCTCGGAGTTCAACGTGCTGCTGACGCCGACCGGCCCGGTCATCATCGACCTGCCGCAGGCCGTCGACGCTGCCGGTAACAACCACGCGTTCAGCATGCTGGAGCGGGATGTCGGCAACATGGCTTCGTACTTCGGCCGCTTTGCCCCGGAGTTGAAGACGACCAAGTACGCCAAGGAAATGTGGGCGTTGTACGAAGCCGGCACCCTGCACCCGAACAGTGTGCTGACCGGTGAGTTCGATGATCCGGAGGACCTGGCCGATGTGGGCGGGGTGTTGCGCGAGATCGAAGCGGCGCGCCTCGACGAGGAACGCAAGCAGGCCATCCGTGCAGCGGACGACGAGCCGAAAGGCAAGTCCGACGAGCCACCGCCACCACCGTGGATGCAGTGATTGCTTGATGAGAAACCCGGCTTCGGCCGGGTTTTTTTTGCCACTCAGAAAAGCCCCTCACCCCAGCCCTCTCCCGGAGGGAGAGGGGGCCGACCGAGCTGTCTGGCGTTATACATCGACCTGAAAAATCGGGCCGAATATGGATTCGGTAAAGCACGTTCAAGTCGATGTAGATGGTGAGCATCCCCCAATCAGTCCCCTCTCCCCCTGGGAGAGGGTTAGGGTGAGGGCCACTTTCGGATCAACGCAAATTCAAGTTTACTGTCCACCGCCCCAACCACACTCAAGGACTGAATGTGACCACCCCACGCAACACCCACCTGATCGTCACTGCACGCCTGATCTCCGATTTCGGCGCCTTCCTCAACATGGTCGCGCTGGCCACCTACGTCTATCTGCTGAGCAACAGCGCCATGAGCGTCGGCATTTTCCTCGCCAGTCGCGTGGGCGGTGGGGTGTTTGCCAGTCTGATCGGCACTGCGTTCTACCGTCGATGCAGCGGACGCGCGCCGTTGATCGCGTTCGACCTGCTGCGCGCCAGCGTGCTCGGTTTGCTGCTGGTTGTGCCCGTCAGCCAGCAGGCCTTGCTGCTACCGGTGATCGCCTTCGGTCTGGGCCTGGGCAATTCGATGTTCGCCATCGGTCTCAATAGCCAGTTGCCGCGTTTGATCCCCGCCGATCAATTGCTCAAGGCCAACGCCTGGATCACCTCGGCTTCATCCGCCGCAATGGTCGGGGGCAGTCTGGTGTCGGGTTTGCTGGTCGCGGCTTTTGGCTTTGAAACGGTGTTCGCCCTGAATGCGCTGACCTACTTGCTCGCGGCGTTATTGATCGTGCCGCTGCGTTTCGCCCCCGTGATCGTCAACGACGAACCCGGACGCGGCGAATGGTCAGCACTCAAGCAAGGCCTGCGCGCAGCACCGGTGATCGCCGCCATGCTTGCGGTGACAATGGCTGACACCTTGGGCAGTGCTGCGCACAACGTCGGCTTTCCGATCATCTCCAAACTGCTCACGCCAGAATCGGCGAGCACCACGCTGGGCCTGATGCTGGCGGTGTGGGCCAGCGGCAAACTTCTGGGCGCACGAATCGCCAGCCGTCTCAAAGGCTCGGACAACATCAACCTCGAACGGCGGTTTTTCTTCGGCGTGGCACTGATGTCCTGCGGCTTTATCCTGATGTTTCAGCAGCACAGCCTCTACGGTCTGCTGCTGTTTTCCTTGCCGGCAGGATTGGGCGATGGCTTTTCCGAAGTCGGGCTGATGTCGCGTCTGCAACGCGAACCCGAGCGATTGCGCCTGCCGATTTTCAGCGTGCTGACCTTGCTGCAAATGACCGGATTCGGCATCGGCATGTTGATCGCCGCACCGTTTTACGCCTGGTGGACGCCGGGTGCCGTGGTCATGCTGTTCCACGGCATCCCGATCAGTACGTTGTTGCTGGTGAAAGTTTTGGCGCTCAAGCGCGGGCGGGTTGCGCGCAGCAGCCCGACGCCAGTTCCTTGAGGATCGGGCAGTCGGGGCGATGGTCACCGTTGCAGTGTTCGACGAGGTCTTGCAGGGTGTCGCGCAGTTCGCCAAGTTCTCGGATCTTCTGATTCAACTCATCGATGTGCTGGCGCGCCAACGCCTTCACATCGGCGCTGGCGCGCTGGCGATCCTGCCACAGGGTCAGCAGTTTGCCGACCTCTTCCAGAGAAAAGCCCAAGTCCCGCGAGCGCTTGATAAACGCCAGCGTGTGCAGGTCATCGTCACCGTAAACCCGATAACCGCTGTCGGTGCGATGCGCCGCTTTGAGCAGGCCAATCGACTCGTAATAGCGGATCATTTTCGCGCTCAGGCCACTGTGTCTGGCCGCTTGGCCGATGTTCATCGGTGTTCCTCCAGGTCCTTGGGTTTCCAGGTTTTCAACAGTAGCGCATTGCTCACCACGCTGACGCTCGACAGGGCCATGGCCGCACCGGCCAGCACCGGGTTGAGGAAGCCGAACGCCGCCAGCGGAATGCCGATCAGGTTGTAGACGAAGGCCCAGAACAGGTTCTGGCGGATCTTCGCATAAGTCTTGCGACTGATCTCCAGTGCCGCCGGCACCAACCGTGGATCGCCGCGCATCAGGGTGATGCCCGCCGCGTGCATGGCCACGTCAGTGCCGCCGCCCATGGCGATACCGATGTCGGCCGCGGCCAGCGCCGGGGCGTCGTTGATGCCGTCACCGACCATGGCGACCACGCCGGTTTTTTTCAGCTCGGTGACGGTGGCGGCTTTGTCCGCCGGCAGCACTTCGGCGTGGACATTGCTGATGCCCAAGGCCTCGGCGACGACGCGAGCGCTGCCACGGTTGTCGCCGGTCAGCAGATGACTGTGGATATCGCGGGCGGCAAGTTGCTGCACGGCTTGCAGTGCGCCGGGTTTCAGGGTGTCACCGAAGGCAAACAAACCAAGCACTTTCGGTTCAGGACTTTTTTCGATTAACCACGACAGCGTGCGGCCCTCGGCCTCCCATGCCTGGGCAGATTCGCTCAGGTTGCCCGCGTTCAAAGCACTTTCTTCGAGCATTCGCCGATTGCCCAGCGCCAGACGACGACCATCGAGGCTGCCGGCGATGCCACGACCGGTCAGCGATTGACTGTCACTGACGTCAGGCACGTTCAGGCCTCGTTCGGCGGCCGCATCCAGCACCGCTTTGGCCAACGGGTGTTCACTGCCGCGTTGCAGTGCGCCGGCCAGTATCAGCAGATTATTTTCATCACCGTCAACGGCGCTGAAATGGGCAATGCGCGGCGTGCCGGAGGTCAGCGTGCCGGTCTTGTCGAACACCACGCTGCTGACTTCATGGGCGCGTTCCAGCGCTTCGGCGTCCTTGATCAAAATGCCGTGACGCGCGGCCACGCCGGTGCCGGCCATGATTGCTGTTGGCGTGGCAAGCCCCAGTGCACACGGGCAGGCGATGACCAGCACCGCGACGGCGTTGATCAACGCGGTCTCCATTGGTGCGCCGTAGAGCCACCAGCCGATCAGTGTCGCCAACGCGATCAGCAGCACGGTTGGCACGAAGATCTGGCTGACTTTATCCACCAGTTTCTGGATCGGCGCCTTGGCGGCTTGAGCGTCCTCAACCAGACGAATGATCCGTGCGAGTACGGTTTCCGCACCGAGCGCCTGGGTGCGCACCAGCAAGCGGCCTTCGCCATTGATCGCGCCGCCGGTGACTTTGTCGCCCGGTTGTTTCGGCACCGGCAGGCTCTCGCCGCTGATCAGCGCTTCATCGGCGTGGCTCTGGCCGTCGATGACTTCGCCGTCGACCGGGAAACGTTCGCCGGGTTTGACCAACACCAGATCGTTCAGGCGCAACGCGCTGATGGCGACATCCTGCTCGCGGCCGTTGATCACTTGAATCGCCCGCTCAGGACGCAATGCTTCGAGGGCGCGGATGGCGCTGGCGGTCTGGCGCTTGGCGCGACTTTCCAGGTATTTGCCGAGCAGCACCAGCGCAATGACCACCGCCGACGCTTCAAAGTACAGATGCGGCATGCGCCCGGTGGCGGTGGCCCATTCGTACAGGCTCAAGCCGTAACCGGCGCTGGTGCCGAGGGCGACCAGCAAATCCATATTGCCGGCGCCGGCACGCACGGCTTTCCACGCGGCAACATAAAAGCGTGCACCGAAAATGAACTGCACGGGCGTGGCGAGGGCAAATTGCGCCCAGGCCGGAAGCATCCAGTGGATGCCGAACGGTTGCAGCAACATCGGCGCCACCAGCGGCAGGGCGAGGGCAATTGCGCAGATCAGCGCCCAGCGTTCATGTTTCAGACGTTGCTGTTGGTTATCAGTTTGTGGGTGTTCAGCTTGCCAGACGCTGGCGGAATAGCCGGCCTTGCTCACGGCGTCGAGCAAGGTTTGCGCATCGATTTGGCCGAGCAATTCGAGGTGCGCGCGTTCGTTGGCCAGGTTGACGCTGACGCTTTTCACCCCGGGGACTTTGTTCAGCGCACGCTCGACGCGACCGACGCACGAGGCGCAGGTCATGCCTTCGATCTTCAATTCGATGGTTTGCTGTGGAACGCTGTAACCGGCACGTTCGACCGCCGCCATCAACGCCGGCAGGCTGTTGCCCGGCGCCTGCACGCGGGCCTGCTCGGTGGCGAGGTTGACGCTGACGGCACTGGCGCCGCTGACTTTACTCAAGGCGCGCTCGACACGCCCGGCGCAACTGGCGCAGGTCATGCCGGCAATCGGCAGGTCGAAAGTGATGGAATCGGACATCGGTCGTACTCCCTGTAGTAGATGCCTACAAGGATCAACCTTGCCATGCGGGCAAGGTCAAGCGCCATTATTTGACGCGCCGCAAAACCAACTGTGGGAGCGAGCCTGCTCGCTCCCACAGTTGGGATTTGCTTAGTATTCGAGATCGGCGCGTTTCAGGTAGACGCCTTCGGAATTCATCGCCAACCGATACTTCAGCACATCACCGGCATGCAGTTTGATTTCCTGCGAACCTGGCGCAAGCATGCCCGGGTTGCAACCGGCGACTTGCCCCGGCAGCAATTTCAAGCGCAGCGAAACAGTGCCCGGCGGCAGGTTGAAGGAAATGCTCTGCTCCTGCAGCAGCCGCGCCGAAAGTTGGTCCTGGATGTACACGCCGATCTCGCAGGAAGTCGACACTTCCAGACGCTCGCGGGAAATGATCAGCACCGCATAGTCCTCGCCGGCAGCTTGCACTTGAGGAACGGCGGCAAAGAGACTGAGAAAGCCAAACAGGCTGAAAGCTGACCAGCGCATGGCTGAATCTCCTGAATCGAGTCATTGATGTACGCAGCTTGGCCGAGCGCGGCGCCGATTGCCAGCCCGGCAGTTTATTCAAGAACTTGACCTTGCCATCGTGGCAAGCTCGAAACTGCCGGCAACCTCACTCAAAGGAGTCATTCCATGCAAGTGTTCAACGTTCAAGGCATGTCCTGCGGTCACTGCGTCAAAGCCATCACCAACGCCGTACAGGCCAGGGATCCGGCGGCCAGTGTGCGGGTTGATCTGGCTGCGAAAGAGGTCGGCGTGGAAAGCGGGCTGAGCGCCGAGCAGGTGATCGAGGTCATCAGCGAAGAAGGCTACGCAGTGAAACTCGCCTAGAAGCAAAAGATCGCAGCCTGCGGCAGCTCCTACAAGGGGACGCATTCCAAAGTAGGAGCTGCCGCAGGCTGCGATCTTTTGATCCTGGCTTTTTTAATTGTTAGCGAGCTATCGGAATGTTCAAGGCGTCCGGGCACGGCTAGACTGTCGGGCTGCCGACTTGCCAACCTGGATGCCTGATGAACTTCCGTACCATTCTGATCCTCGGTGCCTTGACCGCCTTCGGGCCCTTGGCGATCGACTTCTATTTACCTGCATTTCCCTCGATGGCGCTGGCGTTCGGCACCGACGAGAAACACGTGCAGATGACGCTGGCGGCGTATTTCGCCGGGTTGTCGATCGGCCAATTGGCCTATGGCCCGGTGGCGGATCGCTTTGGCCGACGCATTCCATTGCTCGTCGGTCTGACGCTGTTCACTCTGGCGTCGCTGGCCTGTGCTTACGCGCCGAACCTGGAATGGTTGATCGGTGCGCGCTTCGTCCAGGCACTCGGCGGCTGTGCGGGGATGGTGATTTCCCGCGCGGTGGTCAGCGACAAATGCGACGCGGTGGGGTCGGCGAAAGTTTTCTCGCAATTGATGCTGGTGATGGGCCTCGCGCCGATTCTGGCGCCGATGCTCGGTGGCCTGCTGGTCAACACCACAGGCTGGCAGTCGATCTTCCTGGTGCTGACCGGGTTCAGTGCCTTGGCCGGGCTGGCCGTGGCCCTGGGTCTGCCGGAAAGTATGCCGGCGAACATGCCGCGCCAGCCGTTGTCGGGTGCGCTGCGTCAGTACGGGCGTTTGCTCAAGGATCGGGTGTATCTCGGCCATGCGCTGACCGGTGGCATTGCCATTGCCGGTATGTTTGCCTACATCGCCGGCTCGCCGTTCATCTTCATCAAGTTGTATGGCGTGCCGGCCGAGCATTTCGGCTGGCTGTTCGGCACCAACGCCGCGGGGTTCATTCTGGTGGCGCAGGTCAACGCGCGGATGTTGGCCAAGCGCGGCCCGGCGTTCCTGCTGTCGCGGGCGGTGTGGGTTTACTTCGGCGCGGGGCTGGCGTTGCTCGCGGTCAGCGCAATGCACACCGAATCCTTGTGGCCGCTGCTGATTCCACTGTTCATCTGCGTGTCGAGCCTGGGTTGCATCAGCCCCAATGCCGCTGCCTGCGCGATGAACGGCCAGGGCGCGCGCGCCGGCAGTGCTTCGGCGCTGCTCGGCTGCATGCAATTCAGCGTCGCCGCCGGCGCTTCGGCGTTGGTGGGGGTGTTGCACGACGGCACAGCCGTGCCGATGGCAATAGTCATCAGCCTGTGCGGTTTGCTGGTGGTGTGCGTGGCGCTGCTCACCCGCCGTCTGCAGAATGCCCGGGCACTGGCACAAGCTCAGGCCGAGGCATAAATAGCCTCAGCCGGCGGCGCGCTGCTGGCTGCGGTCGGGAATCTGATGGGGCGCGCAAAGTCGCGCTTCGAGGGTGCGAGTGAAGGCCAAAGCTTCGGCTTCACTGCGGAATGTCACGGCGTGTTGGTCCAGACGAACCTGCCATTGAGACTTTGCCACTTCTTTTATCAGGATCTTCATTGCTGACCTCCCTTGCGTAAAAGATGTATCGCAGAGGCTTCGATTGTAGACCTGAATACGATCGCAATTGTGACAACGGTCAAGCATCGGACTGACGGCAAAAAACAGCGCAGCCCCGCCGACCGCTCTAGGTTCGGCGAAGGCTGCGACGTGCGGTTTTTTAGAAACCTTCTAAAACAATTTTCCCCTTGGCTTTGCCACTTTCCAGCAGCTCATGGGCGCGACGCAGGTTCGCCGCATTGATTGTGCCGAAATGCTCGCCCACTGTTGTCTTCAGCGTCCCGGCATCAATCAGCTGCGCCACGCGGTTAAGCAGTTTGTGCTGTTCGATCATGTCCGGCGTCTCGAACAGCGAGCGGGTGTACATGAACTCCCAATGCAGCGACAGGCTCTTGCGCTTGAGTTTGCTCACGTCCAGCGACTTCGGATCGTCGATCAGTGCCAGTTTGCCTTGCGGCGTCAGCGCCTCGACCAATTGATCCAGATGTTGATCCGTCTGAGTCAGGCTGGCGACGTGAGTCACGCTGTCGATCCCGGCGCGCTTGAGTTCTTCGCTCAGCGGCTGGCTGTGATCGATGACCAGATCGGCGCCCAGTTCTTTGACCCAATCGCGGGTCTGCTCGCGGGACGCGGTGCCGATGACTTTAAGACCGGTCAGTTGCCTGGCCAATTGCGTCAGGATCGAGCCAACCCCGCCGGCGGCACCGACGATCAGCAGGCTCTGGCCTTCATCGGTATTGCCTTCGCGGATTTGCAGGCGCTCGAACAACAGCTCCCATGCGGTGATCGCGGTCAGCGGCAGCGCGGCGGCTTCGGCAAAACCAAGGGATTTCGGCATATGGCCGACGATACGTTCATCGACCACGTGCAGTTCACTGTTGCCGCCGGCACGGGCGATGGAGCCGGCGTAGAAAACCTTGTCGCCGGCCTTGAACAACGTCACTTCGCTGCCCACAGCCTTGACCACACCGGCGACGTCCCAGCCCAGCACTTTCGCTGCACCCTCTTCGGGAGCCACGTTCTGCCGTACTTTGGTGTCGACCGGATTGACCGAAATGGCTTTGACTTCCACCAGCAGATCGCGCGGGCCGGCGACCGGTTCTGGCAGTTCGATGTCTTGCAGGGATTTTGCGTCGCTGATCGGCAGGGACGCGTAATAGGCGATGGCTTTCATGAGTGGCTCCGTACAGGTGATAGAAGAAGGGCTCAGGCAATTGCGCCGAGGCGCTTGAGCTGGAAGTGTTCGATGACGTGGCCAGCCGTTGCCTGGAAATGCTGGAAGTGCGCGCTGGCGTTGTGCGCCTCAAGAATCGCTTCGCTGGCCCAGTGTTCAATCACATAAAACACCTGCGGGTCGGCGAGGTCACGGTGCAGGTCGTACTGGCTGCAACCGGTTTCGGCGCGGCTCGGTTCAACCAGTGCGCGCAGGCCCTGTTCGAGAAGATCCTGTTGGCCCGGTTTGGCGATCAGGGTGGCAATAGCGGTGAATGGCTGGGTCATGCTCGGCTCCAGAGAAGCGGGATGAATGCGATGGAGAGATGATTAGCTATTTCTCTGCGAGATAAAACCGGCTAAAAGTGCAGTCTCTTTCAATATTTTTTTGATAATCGAGGCTGAGCATGTTGCGTTTCGACGACTTGCAGTTGTTTGTCCGGGCGGCGGACCTGGGCAGTCTGTCAGCGGCAGCGCGGGTGATGGACATGTCCGCGGCCGTGGCCAGTGCGGCATTGAAACGGATCGAACAGCAACTGGGGGCGCGCTTGCTGGCCCGTTCGACCCGCAGCCTGCGCCTGACAGCCGAAGGCGACGGCTTTCTCGAATACGCGCGGGCGGCGCTGAGCAATCTTGATGAAGGCCGACGTTTGCTCGCCAGCGGACAGGAACAGGTCAGCGGCGTTCTGCAGTTGTCGGCGCCTTCGGACTTCGGGCGCAATCTGTTGTTGCCGTGGCTCGACGAGTTCCAGCGTCAGCACCCGAAGCTGACCGTGCGTTTGCTGCTTGGCGACCGCATCGCCGATCTGTTCCGTCAACCGGTGGACATCGCCTTGCGCTACGGCGAGCCGGAAGATTCAAGCCTGGTCGCTTTGCCCATCGCTCCGCAAAACCGCCGCGTGCTGTGTGCCTCCCCGGCGTACCTGGCCCGACACGGCGAGCCGCACCAGCTCGAACAACTGACTCAGCACAACTGCCTGCTGTACATGCTCGGTAGCCGGGTTCATGACCATTGGAGTTTTCATGACGGTAAACGTGAAGTCGGCCTGACCGTCAGTGGCGACCGTTTCAGCGATGACGCCGACGTTGTGCGCCTGTGGGCGCTGGCCGGTGCCGGAATTGCCTACAAGTCGTGGCTGGATGTGGGCGCCGATGTGCTCGCCGGGCGCCTCAAAGTGCTGCTGCCGGAGCTGCTCTGTGAGCGCGCACCGCTGAATTTGTTGTGCGCCCATCGCGCACAATTGAGTAAGCCAGTGAACCTTCTAAGGGAAATGCTCGCCAGCCGATGCGCTGATTTGAGTAGTCAATTTCCCGTTTTTTCGAAAGTTGATCATTAGTCGCAGGTAAATAGAGAAATTTCTGTCAGGAACAATCACCACCTGCGCAGGCCCCGGCGCGGGACGCGGGGGCTAACCCGCTTATACTAGCGCCCGCCTCATGCCAGCACCGACACCCCGGCCCGGAGACCCTCGCAGCGCGTCGCCAGTCTTCGAGTGACGGTCGCGCAACTGCTGCGGGTTCTGTGCCGGAGCAGGCTGCGTCAGTGGCTTGCCTCGCCCCGGTTCATGGCGATTTTCGCGTCTTGGCCGATGACTCATTACCGGCCAAGATGTCTCCGAGCAGTAGACGATACGATTCAACAGGGAGTGAACACATGGAACATGCACCTTGCATCAGCCAGATCGCCACGTTGCTGGCCGACCCCAAGCGCAGCGCGATGATGTGGGCGTTGATGGATGGCTCGGCCCGGCAAACCGAGGAGCTTGCGCTATTGGCAGGGCTGTCGCCGTCGTCGGCCAGTGCGCACCTGGCGCGGCTATCCACGGGTGGTCTGTTGAAGGTCGAAGTCCGTGGTCGTAAACGTTTTTTCCGTCTCTCGGCACCGGAGGTCGGTGCGGCGATAGAAGCATTGGCCAGCGCCACCATCGCCAGTGCTCCAAGGGAGATTCCCGAGGTGTTCAAGCGCACCACCCCCATGGCCAAGCCGCAGACCGCACCGTCTTCGCTGTTGCGCGCGCGTTTTTGCGATGACCACCTCGGCGGTACGCTGGCGGCGGATCTGTATCAGCGGTTGCTCGATGCCGGCTGGATCGAGCAGCTTGAACAACGCGTGGTAGTGACCCACAAAGGCGCGAACCGCTTGGCGGGCCGCGGGGTGTTCATTCAGGCGTTGGCTCACCGCAACGTGCAAGTGGCGTGTGCGTGCCCGGACTGGAGCGAACGTCGTCCGCACATGGGGGGCTCACTCGGCGCCGCACTGTTGCAGCTGTTCATGCAGTCCGGTTGGCTGACGCTGCCCAACGACTCTCGGGCCTTGCAATTGACGGCCACCGGCCAACGGGAACTGCATCGATTCGCGAGGGAAACCGAGCTGGAAATGGCCTTGTAGAGCACTCGCAATCGACGCCCGGAACTGCCTCAGCGCTTCTGGCGTCGTCCACGACTGCGAACAGGTCGCATCCAGCACGAACGCCGAGGCGCTATCACGCACACTCGATCCGGGGACATTTCGGATGGGGGAGGCGGCATGGACACTCACGGCTACAGCGCGGCAGAACGCTTGGAACGACTGCCGATCAGCGGTTATCACCGGATCATTTTCATCATCATCGCGCTGGCGTTTTTCTTCGACTCCATGGATCTGGCGATGATGACGTTTCTGCTTGGCTCGATCAAAGCGGAGTTCGGCCTGAGCAGTGCGCAAGCAGGACTGCTCGCCAGTTCGAGCTTTTTCGGCATGGTGCTGGGGGCGTCGCTGTCCGGCATGCTCGCCGATCGCTTCGGGCGTAAACCGGTGTTTCAGTGGAGCATCGTCTTGTGGGGCGTGGCCAGTTATCTGTGCTCGACGGCACAAACGGTCGAGACGCTGACGCTGTTTCGCATTCTGTTGGGGATTGGCATGGGCATGGAATTCCCTATCGCTCAATCGATGCTGTCGGAGCTGATACCGGCGCAACGCCGCGGGCGCTACATCGCATTGATGGACGGCTTCTGGCCGCTGGGTTTCGTTGCCGCCGGTGTGCTGTCTTACTTTCTGCTGCCACTGATTGGCTGGCGTGACATCTTTCTGGTGTTGGCGGTGCCGGCGGTGTTTGTGCTGGCGATCCGTTTTTTCATTCCCGAGTCACCGCGCTGGCTGGAGCAGGCTGGAAGACACGAGGCGGCAGACAAGGTGTTGAACGGCATCGAGGAGCGGGTGCGTTCGTCCCTCGGCGGTGCGGCGTTGCCGGAACCGCTGCGCTTGCCGCGCACCGTGACGCCGCCCGGCGATTTCTTTGCGGCGCTCAAGCAGATCTGGTCGCCACAGTATCGTCAGCGCACCACGATGATCTGGAGTCTGTGGTTCTTTGCGCTACTCGGGTTTTACGGGCTGACGTCGTGGCTCAGCGCGTTGCTGCAACAGTCGGGTTTTGCCGTGACGCAGTCGGTGTATTACACGGTGCTGATCTCCCTGGGCGGGATTCCCGGATTCCTCATGGCGGCGTGGCTGGTCGAGCGCTGGGGGCGCAAACCGGTGTGCATCGTCACGTTGCTCGGTGGTGGGGTGATGGCGTTTTTGTATGGGCAGAGTGCGGTGTTTGGCGGCAACGTGGCGCTGCTGATCGGCACAGGTCTGTTGATGCAGTTTTTCCTGTTCGGCATGTGGGCGGTGCTCTACACCTACACGCCGGAGCTGTATCCGACGTCGGCGCGGGCGACAGGCTCAGGCTTTGCCTCGGCCATTGGCCGCGTGGGTTCGTTGCTCGGGCCGTTGGTGACCGGGCTGGTGTTCCCGATTACCGGGCAGGGCGGGGTGTTTGCGTTGGGCGCGGCGTGTTTTGCGATAGCGGCGGGGGTGGTGTGGCTGTTCGGGATGGAGACGCGGGGTAAGACCCTGGAGGAGCTGACTGAAGCCAAAATCCCGGGCTAAACAAAGAACCCACTGTGGGAGCGAGCCTGCTCGCGAAAGCGGAGTGTCATTAAACGAAAATGTTGACTGACACTCCCTCTTCGCGAGCAGGCTCGCTCCTACAAGGGTTTTGCGGTGTTGCTTACTGTTTTACCAGTCGCGCATCCAGGCTGTTCTGCGCCAGGCGCTTGGCCTGATCCTGGGTCATGCCCAAGTGCTCGTACAGCGCATGGAAGTTCTCGGTCACATAACCACCAAAGTACGCCGGGTCATCGGAGTTCACCGTGACCTTCACGCCACGCTCAAGCATGTCGAGGATGTTGTGCTGCGACATGTGATCGAACACGCAGAGCTTGGTGTTCGACAACGGGCACACGGTCAGCGGGATCTGCTCGTCGATGATCCGCTGCATCAGGCGCTCGT
This sequence comes from Pseudomonas viridiflava, assembly GCF_900580865.1. Taxonomy (GTDB): domain Bacteria; phylum Pseudomonadota; class Gammaproteobacteria; order Pseudomonadales; family Pseudomonadaceae; genus Aquipseudomonas. The sequence continues at coordinate 18,987 of NZ_UTBZ01000159.1, read as the reverse complement.
CTTCGATGGCCCGCACGCCATGGTCGATACGCTGGATTTTCAGCAGGTCGATGGCTTCCCAGATGTATTCCGGCGGGCCTTCTTCACCAGCGTGGGCAACGGTCAGGAAGCCTTCGTGACGGGCACGATCGAACACGCGCTGGAACTTGCTTGGCGGGTGGCCCATCTCGGAGCTGTCCAGACCGACGGCGACAAACGCATCACGGAATGGCAGCGCCTGGTCGAGGGTTTTCTCGGCTTCTTCTTCGCTGAGGTGGCGCAGGAAGCTGAGGATCAAACCGCTGCTGATGCCCAGTTGTTGCTCGCCATCCTTCAGTGCCGCGGCGATGCCGTTGAGCACCACTTCGAACGGGATGCCCCGGTCGGTGTGGGTCTGCGGGTCGAAGAACGGTTCGGTGTGAATGACGTTCTGTGCTTTGCAGCGCAGCAGGTAGGCCCAGGTCAGGTCGTAGAAATCCTGTGAGGTGCGCAACACGTCGGCACCCTGGTAATACAGGTCGAGGAATTCCTGCAGGTTGTTGAAGGCGTAAGCCTTGCGCAGGGTTTCCACGTCGCTCCACGGCAGGGCGATCTTGTTGCGTTCGGCCAGGGCGAACAGCAGCTCGGGCTCCAGCGAGCCTTCCAGATGCAGGTGCAGTTCAGCCTTGGGCAAGGCGTTGAGCCAGTCGTACATATTCTTTTCTCATCAGGTGCAATGGCGGCATTCTACAGATGCGCGCCGAAACAATTGGCAAAACCTGACCAAGCGATCCATCACACGGCTTCCTGCTCACGGCGATAGGCGTAGGTATCGGCGAAGCGCGAGAGCAGGAATTCGGCGCAAGTGGTGGTCGGATATTTCGCTGGATGCTGTGCGTCCTGACAACCGGGCAGGCATTCGATGCGCGTGTCCGGGTGTGGCTCGGCAAAGAACGGCATCGAGTAGCGGTCCACCCCGAGCGGGCTGATCACCCGGTGCGGGGTCGAGCGATAACGGTCGTTGCTCCAGCGCGCCATCATGTCGCCGAGGTTGACCACGAAGGTGCCGTCAATCGGCGGTGCGTCGATCCATTCGCCCTGCACGTTCTTCACTTGCAGGCCGCCGGCGCTGTCCTGATAGAGCAGGGTGATGCAGCCGTAATCGGTGTGTGCGCCGGCGCCTTGCTGCTCGGCGGAGCTGGCGGTGTGGCGCGGTGGGTAGTGGATCATGCGCAGGACGCTGACCGGGTCAACGAAGCGGCTGTCGAAGAAGTCGCGTTCGATGTTCAGCGCGATAGTCATCGCGCGCAACAGGGTTTGCGCGAGGGCCTGCATGTCGAGGTAATGCTGTTCCATCAATTCAGCCCATCCTGCTTGCGCCGGATGGCGGTTCGGCCCGCGCAACGGTTTTTTGGCGAGCACGTCGGGATGATTGGCCGGCAGATGCAGGCCCATGTCGAAGGTTTCTTTCAGATCGCTGGGTTTGCTCGGGTCGAGTTGCTCGGTAGCGATGGCGCCGTAGCCACGATGGTGGCGGGTCTGGGTGATGTCGATCTTGAGTTTTTCCGCTGCGGGCAGAGCAAAAAAACGTTGAGTCTGATCAAGCACGGCGTCGATGCGCTGCGCTGAAATCGGGTGGCCCTTGATGTAGAAAAAGCCCCATTCGCGGCAGGCGTGGTCGATTTGCTCGGCCACCGCAGGCCAGGCGTTTTCGTCGTCGCTATAGAGCGGGCTGATATCAATGATCGGAAGCTGATCCATACACAATCCTTGAGAGCGCTGAAGATCAAATGTAGGAGTGAGCCTGCTCGCGATAGCGGTGTATCAGATTCAGATATCTCGACTGAAACACCGCTTTCGCGAGCAGGCTCGCTCCCACAGGGTTTTGTGTGGTGAATCGGTGGATTACTTCGGCATCTCGGCCTTCATGCCTTCAACGTAATAGTTCATCGACGCCAGTTCAGCATTCGTCGCACTCACGCCCGCCGGGATTTTTTCGACACCGGCCTGATCCTTGATCGGCCCGGTAAACGGCTGCAATGCACCGCTCTTGATGTCGGCAATGATCTGCTCGGCCTCGGCTTTCACCGCTGCTGGTACCAGATCGCTGATCGGCAATTCAACCGTGCCTTCCTTCAACCCGCCCCAGTAGTCCTGGGATTTCCACGTGTGGTCGATCACGCTCTGCGTCGCCTGAATATAGTGCGGCGCCCAGTCGTTGACGATCGACGTCAGCACGGCTTTCGGCCCGAAGTGCGCCATGTCCGAGGCGTAACCCACCGCGTACACGCCACGACGTTCGGCAGCTTGAATCGGCGCCGGACTGTCGGTGTGCTGGAACACCACGTCGACGCCCTGGTCGATCAGCGCGTTGGCCGCATCGGCTTCCTTGCCCGGGTCGAACCACGAGTTGACCCACACCACTTTGATCTCGGTGCCGGGGTTGTACTTGTTCAAGGCCAGTTGGATCGAGTTGATGTCGCGGATCACCTCGGGGATCGGGAACGAGGCGACGTAACCGATCTTCTTGGTCTTGGTCATCTTCGCTGCGAGGAAACCGCCGACGTAGCGACCCTCGTAAGTGCGCGCCAGATAGGTTCCGAGGTTCTTGTCCTGTTTGTAGCCGGTGGCGTGTTCGAAGGTCACCTTGGGAAACTGCTTGGCAACTTTGACAGTGGGGTTCATGTAGCCGAAAGAGGTGGTGAAGATCAGGTCGTACTTGTCTTTGGCCATGTTGCGGATCACCCGTTCGGCGTCGGCACCTTCGGCGACGTTCTCGACGTAGTTGGTGGTGATCTGATTGCCGAATTTCTCCGCGAGTGCCTTGCGCCCCTGTTCATGCTGATACGTCCAGCCGTGGTCACCGATCGGGCCGATGTAAACGAAACCGACCTTCAGCGGATCGGCAGCGCTGGCGCTCAGGCTGATCCCCAGACCGAGGGCGGCGCACAGCAGTTTGTGCAGCGGACGTATTTGCATGAATTGGAGCTCCATTTTGTTGTGTGTGGTCAGGGTCAATGCAAATTGCTGACCAACAGGACAACAAACAATCCAGAACCGAGGCGCGGCCTTCGCGAGCAAGCTCGCTCCCACATTGAAATGCAGTTACCTGTGGGAGCGAGCTTGCTCGCGAAGAGGCCACTCGGGCCAATAAAAGTGCATGCCTGAAACCAGCTGCCATCGCTTGGTGCGCTAAGGTGTAACGAAACGTTAGCGCCGTCCCGCAGTCAGTAGCTCATTCGCACTCTTCGGCAAAAGGCCCGTCATGCTCACCATCCTCAAGCAAGAAAGTTTTCTGCTACTGGCCGTCATCGCCGCGTGCGTCGCCTATCCGTTGGAACACTGGATGCTGCACAGCGGCCAGATCGTCGCGCTGATTGCCGGCCTGGTGTTGATCGCCTTCATCGTCGCCGCCTCGATGCGCGTCGCCCATCACGCCGAATTGCTCGCCGAAAAGGTCGGCGACCCTTACGGCACGATGATCCTCACGCTCGCGGCCGTGCTGGTCGAAGTGGTGATCCTGGCAATCATGATGAGCAACGAAGCGTCGCCCACGTTGGTGCGCGACACGATCTACTCCGCCGTGATGCTCGACATCAATGGCATCCTCGGCCTCGCCGCGCTGATGGGCGGGATCAAACACGGCGAACAGTCCTACAACGACGATTCCGCGCGCAGCTACAGCGTGATGATCCTCACCGCCATGGGCGTGTCGATGGTGGTGCCGGAGTTCATTCCCGAGGCCAACTGGAAGATTTATTCAGCGTTCACCATCGGTGCGATGGTGGTGCTGTATGCGCTGTTTCTGCGCATGCAGGTCGGCCCGCACAGTTACTTTTTCAGCTACAGCTACCCGGACAAACGCCGCAAGAAAGAACCGCAGGACGCGCAGGTGAAAGCACCGAGCATCGGCCTGTCGATCGGCATTCTGGTGTTTGGCATTGTGGTGATCGGCGCACTGGCCGAAGTGATGTCGAAGACTCTCGATCTGGGCCTGGAAGGCACGGGTGCACCGCCGGTGATCACGGCAATTCTGGTGGCGGCGATTTCTGCGGCACCGGAAATTTTGACCGCGTTGCGTGCAGCGTTGGCCAACCGTATGCAGTCGGTGGTGAACATCGCGATGGGCGCGTCACTGTCGACGGTGATTCTCACGGTGCCGGTGATGGAAGCAATGGCGCTGTATACCGGCCAGCCGTTTCAGATGGCGATGACACCGGTACAGACGGTGATGATCTTCATCACGCTGATCGTTAGTGCCATCAACTTGAATGACGGCGAAACCAATGCCATCGAAGGCATGACGCACTTCGTGCTGTTCGCGACCTTCATCATGTTGTCCCTGCTCGGCCTTTAAGCTCAGCCGAACCCCCTGTAGGAGCTGCCGAAGGCTGCGATCTGTTGATCTTGCTTCTAGAAAAACAGATCAAAAGATCGCAGCCTTCGGCAGCTCCTACAGAGGTCTGTCGTTGTATCAGGTACCGGCGATCAGCTGGCGCGCCGCTTGACTGTGATCGGCGATCAGGCCTTTCAGGTCAAGGCCTTCAACCTGGCCATCAACCACGCGCCACTTACCACCAATCATCACCCGATCCGCACGATCAGCACCGCACAGCAGCAGCGCCGAAATCGGATCATGGCTGCCGGAGAAGCGCAGCTCATCAAGCTTGAACAACGCCAGATCCGCCTGCTTGCCGACGGCAATCTCACCAATGTCAGTACGGCCCAACAAACTCGCCGAACCCTTGGTCGCCCAGCCCAACACACGCTCCGGAGTGATCTTCTCGGCGCCGTAACGCAGACGCTGGATGTACAACGCCTGACGCGCTTCGAGAATCATGTTCGAGGCATCGTTGGACGCCGAACCATCGACGCCCAGACCAAACAGCGCGCCCGCGTCAGTCAGATCGATACTCGGGCAGATGCCGGAAGCCAGACGCATGTTCGAGCTCGGGCAATGGCAGATACCGGTACCGGCCTGGCCGAGGCGAGCGATTTCATCCGGGTTGAAGTGGATGCCGTGGGCCAGCCAGGTGCGTGGGCCGAGCCAGCCGACGCTGTCGAGATAATCGACGGTGCGCAGGCCGAAACGCTGCAGGCAGAAATCTTCTTCATCGAGGGTCTCGGCCAAGTGCGTGTGCAGACGCACGTCGAGCTTGTTCGCCAATTCGGCGCTGGCCGACATGATTTCCGGGGTTACCGAGAACGGCGAGCACGGCGCCAGGGCGATCTGGATCTGCGCGCCATCGCCACGTTCGTGGTACTCGTGAATCAGGCGCTGACTGTCGTCGAGAATCACTTGGCCTTCCTGCACGGTCTGCTGCGGCGGCAAACCGCCGTCCTTCTCGCCGAGGCTCATCGAACCGCGAGTGAGCATGGCGCGCATGCCCAGTTCGCGGACGCTTTCGACTTGCACGTCGATGGCGTTTTCCAGTCCATCCGGGAACAGGTAGTGATGGTCGGCAGCGGTGGTGCAGCCCGACAGCAATAGTTCAGCCAAAGCCACTTTGGTGGCGAGCGCAAGTTTCTCGGGTGTCAGACGTGCCCACACTGGGTATAGGGTTTTCAGCCACGGGAACAACGGCTGATTGACCACCGGCGCCCAGGCGCGAGTCAGGGTTTGATAGAAGTGGTGGTGAGTGTTGATCAGGCCCGGCAGGATCACATGCTCGCGGGCATCGAACACTTCATTGCACGGTGCCGACGGCTGTTGGCCGGCAGCCAGCACTTCGACGATGACACCGTCTTGCACGACAAGACCGCCACGGGCATCGAGCTCGTTGGAAGTGAAAATGGCGAGGGGATTTTTTAACCAGGTACGGGTCGCGGGCATGTTGCCGGCTCCTCTGAAAATGGGTTCAGGGTTGCCAGCTCAGTGATGCCCTGTCTGCTGATCCAGGGTCGCCGCGGGGGACGAGGAGCGCAGTTTCAAACAAAACGCCGCATCGGGCAAGCCCAACCCGACCGGACAACATCACCAAAATACACAACCCCTGTAGGAGCTGCCGAAGGCTGCGATCTTTTGATTTTGTTTTTAAGATCAAAAGATCGCAGCCTTCGGCAGCTCCTACAGGGGATCATCAATTACCAGGGGATCGTTTCACCCTTGTAATTAATGAAGTGATGCCCGCCCTTGCCAGTGTACGCATTCACCTGATCGATCAACCCACGGGTGCTGGTCTCAACGTCAAGGTCAGCCCCTTCACCGCCCATGTCCGTCTTCACCCAACCCGGATGCAGCGACAACACGGTCATCTTCTGCTCGCCCAATTGCGTGACAAAACTGTTGGTCATCGAATTCAGCGCAGCCTTGCTCGCCTTGTACAGCGCCAGTTCCGGCGCGTCCGGCACGGTCACGCTACCCAGCCCGGAACTCATGAACGCCAGCACACCGTTGCCGTTACGAATCTGCCCGGCGAAGCGTTGTGCCAGATTGATCGGTGCCACGGCGTTGGTGAAGAACAACTGACCGACTTCGGCCAATGTTGCGCCGCCCGGGGTCTGATCGGCCGGGCCTTTGACCCCGGCGTTGACGAACAGCAGGTCAAACGTTTCGCCCTTGAGCTGCTGACTCAGGGCAATCACCGCTTGCTGATCGTCCATGTCGAGCTTCTCGATCCGCACCTTTCCTAGTGCTTGCAGCGCCTCGGCGTTTTGCGGATTGCGCACGGTGGCGGTGACTTGCCAGCCGTCGGCCAGCAGGGTTTTCACCAGACCGAGGCCAAGGCCCCGGGAGGCGCCGATGATCAGTGCGTTTTTTGCAGACATGATGGGCTTCCTTGATGAGTGAGGATCATGGATTCAATGGACAGGCCTGACCGAGGCGAAGTTGCAACTCCTGCCGCAGCGTGTCGAGTTCGCTCATACGGGTTTCGATCAGTTGCAGCTTGTCGCGCAGCAACTGCGCCACGGCGTTGTCCGGATCAGGCGCGTTCCACAACGCGGCAACGCTGTCACCGATCTCGCCGAGGGTAAATCCCAGACGCTGCGCCGTTTTGATATAGAGCACCAGTTGCACCATCTCCGGCGGATAGTCGCGATAACCGTTGGCACTGCGCTGCGCCGCAATCAACCCGCGTTGCTCATAGAAACGCAGGGTGTCACGGCTGACGGCGCTGGCCTGGGCTAATTCACCGATGCGCATGCTGGCTCTCAAAAGGGCTATTGACCCTGGAGCATACTCCAGGCTTTACCGTGGTGGCTCCCTGAATTTCCGGAGCAAGGATGATGTGGACTTCAACGCAGTATCGCAACGTGGTGCGCGGCAGCGCCTGGTATGACCTGATCGTCACGGCGGCGTTTGCTACGCCGTGGAGTTTTGCTGTCGTGCACGGTTTGTTGAGCGCACTGAATTTACCCGGCGAACTGCCGGTGTTTCAGCCTGTGCATATGTTGATGGCGAATCTGTTGGGTTCGGTGGTGTGTGTTTGGGCGGTGCTGCGGATTCGTGATCCGCAGTCGCTTTATGGACGGTATGACGCGGTGGCGCGGTTTTTGTTTGCGGGGTGGCAGGGGTATGCCTTGCTGCACGGCGCCAGTTCGATTCTGATTGTTTTCCTGGTCTTCGAACTGGCGTGGGGCATTGCTCAGGTGTTGCCTGTGCGGACGCCTTCGCGAGCAAGCTCGCTCCCACAGGGGAACTGAGTGAACTCGGTCAACTGTGGGAGCGAGCTTGCTCGCGAAGAGGCCAGTGAATTCACCTCTTAATGCCCCGCCTGCCAAGGCTGCCCAAGCGACACCGGCGCATACAGCCGCGTGCGCAGCGCATCCCGCGACAACAGCACCAACACCACAATCGTCGCCACATACGGCAGCATCGCCAGCAAACTCGACGGAATCGCCAGCCCCAACCCCTGCGCCACCAGATGCAGGATGCTGGCGAGTCCAAACAAGTAAGCCCCAAGCAACAACCGCCAAACCCGCCAACTGGCAAACACCACCAGCGCCAAGGCGATCCAGCCACGCCCGGCGGTCATGTTTTCCGCCCACATCGGTGTGTACGCCAGCGACAGATAGGCCCCGGCCAACCCGGCCATCGCCCCGCCAAACAGCACCGCCAACGTGCGCACGGTCAACACCGGCAGCCCCATCGCACTGGCCGCATCCGGATTTTCTCCGACCGCTTGAATGATCAACCCAACACGACTTTTGATGATCACCCACGCCACCAGCGCAAACAGCACGAACGACAGATACACCAGCAAATCCTGGGCAAACAGCATCCGCCCGATCAACGGAATGTCACTCAGATAAGGAATCGCCAACGGCTCAAACCCGGCCAGCGGTTTACCCACCCAGGCCGCGCCGACAAAGGTCGACAGCCCGACACCAAAAATCGTCAGCGCCAACCCGGTCGCCACCTGATTGGCGTTGAACACCAGCGCCACCAAGGCAAACAGCGACGACAGCAACATCCCGGCCAGCATCGCCAGTAACACGCCCAGCCACAGGTTGCCGCTGTTCAGCGCAACGATAAAACCGATCACCGCGCCAAACAGCATCATCCCTTCCTGCCCGAGGTTGAGCACGCCGCTTTTCTCGCAGATCAGCTCCCCCAGCGCCACCAGCAACAGCGGCGTGCCGCAACGCACCATGGCGTAGAAAATATTGCTCAACAGATCGATATCCATCACAGCGCTCCGGCGGTTACGGCGTTGGTCGACGTGCGCTTCACCCAGCGCAGATTCAGGCGTGGCCGATAGAGAATCAGCACGTCACTGGCGAGCAGGAAAAACAGCATCATTCCCTGGAACAACTGGGTGATCGCCTGCGGCAGATTCAGAGTCATTTGCGCGCTCTCGCCACCGATGTACAGCAGCGCCATCAACAGGCTGGAGAACAGAATCCCGATCGGATTCAGGCGCCCGAGAAACGCCACGGTAATCGCCGCATAGCCATACCCCGGCGAAACCTGCGGCACCAATTGGCCAATCGGCCCGGTGACTTCGCAGACACCTGCGAGCCCTGCCAAGCCGCCGCTGATCAACAGCGCCAGCCAGATCAAGCGCTTCTCGCGAAAGCCGACAAATCCTGCGGCACGCTTGTCCAGCCCAAGCACCTTGATCTGGAAACCGACAAAGCTTTTCTGCAACAACACCCACACAACGACCAGCGCGAGCAGGGCGAAATACACCCCGGCATGCACGCGGCCATCCTCCATCAGCAGCGGCAAACGACTGGCGTCGCCGAACATCGCCGACTCGGGAAAGTTGAAGCCGGCGGGATCTTTCAACGGTCCGTGCACACAGAACAGCAGCAAGTTAAGCGCGATGTAATTGAGCATGATGCTGGTGAGGATTTCGTTGGCATTGAAGCGCGTGCGCAACCACGCGGTCAGCCCGGCCCACGCCGCACCAGCGACGGTGCCGGTGAGCAGAATAAATACCAGCGCCCAACGACTTTGCATGCCGATGATGTTCACCGCCAACGCACTGCCGGCGAGCGCGCCGAGGAGTAATTGGCCTTCGGCGCCGATGTTCCAGATTCGCGCCTGGTACGCCACGGCCAACCCCAGTGCGCAAAGCAGAATCGGCAGCGCTTTGACCAGCAATTCGGAGACGCCATACAAATCGCTGACCGGCGCGATCAGCAGCGTGTGCAAGGTTTGCAGCGGATCATGACCGAGGGCGATAAACAGCAGCGAGCCGCAACCAAGCGTCAGCGCTGCCGCCAGTAACGGCGAGCACCACAGCATCAAGCGCGATTGCTGGCCACGGGGTTCGAGGGAAAGCAGCATGTGGAAAACTCCGTTAAACCGTGGCGGCTGAAGGTGAATGATCGAACTGGCCGGCCATCCAGCCGCCGACGTCGCTGAGTTGGGTATCGCCCGTGTTGTGCAGCGCCGACAAACGTCCACCGCACAACGCGCCGAGGCGGTCGCTGATCTGGAACAGTTCGTCGAGGTCTTCGGAAATCACCAGAATCGCCGCGCCCGCATCGCGTAACGCAATCAACGCACGGTGAATGGTCGCCGCGGCGCCTACGTCGACGCCCCAGGTCGGGTGCGCAGCGATCAGCAGTTTCGGTTGCTGGAGAATTTCCCGGCCGAGGATGAATTTCTGCAGATTGCCGCCGGACAAACTGCGCGCGGCGGTTTGCGTGTCCGGGGTTTTCACGCCGAAGCGCTGAATGATCTGTTGGGCGAGGGCTTCGACTTTGCCGCGTTCGATCAAACCGTGGCTGACCAAACCTTGCTGGAACGCGGTAAGCAGAGCGTTATCGGCCAGACTCAATTCCGGCACCGCGCCATGGCCGAGACGCTCTGCAGGCACGAACGCCAAACCCAGTTTGCGACGCGCATCGGGACGTAAGTCGGCGACGTGTTGCTCAGCGAAGCGAATGGTCGCGGCCTCCGCCCGAGGCAAGGTTTGTTCGCCGCTGAGCAGGGCGAGCAACTCATCCTGACCATTGCCCGCCACCCCGGCGATACCGACGATTTCACCGCTGCGTACTTGCAGATTAATGTCCGCCAAAGAGCAACCAAACGGGTCCGGGTTATGCCAACTCAATCCGCTCACCCGCAAAAATGCCGCGCCGCCGCTGACCTTCGGATAGTCGCCAATCAACGCCGCCGCTTCCCCCACCATCATCTGCGCCAATTGCTGATCCGAACATTCGGCAGGCACGCAATGTCCGGCGACACGCCCGCCGCGCAGAACCGTCGCGCTATGACACAACGCACGCACTTCACCAAGCTTGTGGCTGATAAACAGAATGCTGCAGCCTTCGGCAGCGAGGCGGCGCAGGGTGATGAACAACTCGTCGGCCTCCTGCGGTGTCAGTACCGAAGTCGGTTCATCAAGGATCAGCAGGCGAATGTCCTGCATCAGGCAACGAATGATCTCCACCCGTTGCCGCTCGCCGATCGACAGGCTGTGGACAAGTCTTTCGGGTTCCAGCGCCATGCCGTAACGGCGCGACACTTCGCGAATCTTCGGCTCCAGTTGTTTCGGCGTGCCGGCTGCCGCACCCATCGCCAAGGCAATGTTCTGTGCCACGCTGAGGGTTTCGAACAGCGAGAAATGCTGGAACACCATGCCGATGCCTAACTGCCGCGCCTGTGCCGGGTTGCGGACGTTCACCGGCTGACCTTGCCAGAGCATCTCGCCGGTATCGGCCTGGGTGACGCCGTAGATAATTTTCATCAAGGTACTTTTGCCGGCGCCGTTTTCACCGAGCAGTGCATGGATTTCCCCCGGCGCGATGCTCAGGTCAATGGCGTCATTGGCCAGACAGCCGGGATAGCGTTTGCTGATATGGCGCAATTGCAGGCGCGGGAGGGGAGGGGCGATTGGCATGACAGGCTCGACTTGCTTGGAGTTGTGCCTGTGGATAAAGCAATTTCCTGGCCATTGAGTCAGGAACGCGAGCGGGCCGCGCGTGCGAGTGCCTGAAGCAGAGCATTGCCTGCAAAATTGTCTGGGCTCACGGCACCAATTCAGAGCAAAGCCGTTGATCGGGCTCCAGTTTTGCCCGTCGGCGACTGATCAAAAAACGAGCAAATCCTTGTGGGCTAGGCAGGACTTGCGACTGCGCCAGCCATGAACGGGTTATCCACAGGTTGCTCCACAGTTATTGTGCGCAAGCCGCAAACCCGGGCATAAGCACTGCGGTGCTTTCTTCTAATGGTGATAAACCGTGCTAACTGACTGTTTCTGTTTGGAAATTTCGTTTCGTCGGGTGAATTGAACGAAAAGTGAACAAACCGTGCAAAGCCACGTGACAGAAGGGTTACAGCGGAATGTACTCAGGTTATCCACAGTCGGGTGCACAGCAGATGTGGGCAAGTCCGGGGAATAAGGAAAACGGGGGATGCCCTAAAAGATCGCAGCCTTCGGCAGCTCCTACACGAAAACGCCGATACCGGAATGATCAACGAAATTCATGACAAAACCGGATGGCTGTAGGAGCTGCCGAAGGCTGCGATCTTTTGATCTTGCTTCACCGCTGCAACAAAATCCGCCCTCGGCTTAAATCAGCAAGTTGCGTTTGCAAGACATCGATCTGCGCTTCGCCCACCGCCAACTTCAACTCAACGCCGTTTGCCGTGAAGTTTTCTTCGACAACCAATCCACCCCAGTCCGCAACCCGCAACTTCACCAACGCCAACTCGGCAAACCCACAGGCACAACTTAGCGGCACGCGGCTGATCAACTCGACCTTGGCCGCGGTCTGTAGACACTTGTTCGCACCACCGCCATAAGCCCGGGCCAAACCGCCCGTGCCGAGTTGAATGCCGCCGTACCAACGGATCACCAACACCGCGACCTGATCGCAATCCTGCGCTTCGATCGCCGCCAGAATCGGTCGCCCGGCCGTGCCGCCCGGTTCGCCGTCGTCATTGCTGCGGTATTGATCGCCGAGTTTCCACGCCCAGCAATTGTGCGAGGCGTTGAAATCGCTGTGTTGTTCGAAAAACGCCTGCGCTTCGGCAGGGCTGCCGATCGGCGTAGCGAAGGTGATAAAGCGGCTTTTGCGAATCTCTTCGCGGTACTCGCAAAAACCGCTGAGGGTGAAAGGCATAAACATCTTATAGAGAAGGAGTGAGGCCGCAGCCTTTGAGAATGATGCGGATCAGGTTGTTGCCGGCGTCTTCCATGTCCTGCTTGGTCAACTTGCTGCGACCACTGACGCGGCAGATCTGCGTGGCGAAGTCGGCATAATGCTGAGTGCTGCCCCACAACAGAAAGATCAGGTGCACCGGATCGACCGGGTCCATTTTGCCCGCATCGATCCACGCCTGAAACACCGCCGCACGACCGGTGAACCAGGCGCGGTAGTCTTGGTTGAAATATTCGCTGAGGCATTCGCCGCCGCTGATCACTTCCATCGCAAAGATCCGCGAGGCCTGTGGCTGGCGGCGAGAGAATTCCATCTTGGCGCGGATGTAGCGGGTCAGCGCTTCGGCCGGATCGTCTTCGGCCGTAAGCGTATTGAAGGTGCTGTCCCACAGCTCGATGATGTTGCTTAGCACCGCCACGTACAAACCGAGTTTGTTGGTGAAGTAGTAATGCAGGTTCGCCTTGGGCAACCCGGCATTCTGGGCGATGGTATTCATGCTGGTGCCTTTGTACCCGTGACGGGCGAACTCGTCTTCGGCGGCTTTGAGGATGGTCTCTTCGTTTTTCTGACGAATGCGGCTGGCGGGTTTGCCGCCATGGGCTGGGACTTCAAAGGTCATAGGCACTTCCGGGTTTGTCTGTGGGTGCAACCAGTTGCGTTGATAGCGCACCCACAGGCATCCGACAAGTCTTTGCGCGATAAAACCGTTACGCCTGTTCGATCTTGTTCAGCGGCGTGTGCACTTCAGCGGTCTCGGTTTTCGACTCCGGCAGCAACAGGCAAAGGATGATCGCGGTCAGGCCGCCGCTGGTGATCGCCGAGTCAAACAGGTTTTGCACCAGTTTCGGCAGCAAGTGCAGCAGGTTCGGTTGCGCGGCAATGCCCAGGCCGACGCCGAACGACGTGGCGATTATCAACATGCTGCGCCGATCCAGCGGCGACTGCGCGAGGATGCGCACGCCGGCAGCGGCCACCGCACCGAACATCACCAGGGTCGCGCCGCCGAGCACCGGTTTCGGGATCTGTTGCAGCACGGCGCCGATCATCGGGAACATACCGAGACAAAACAGGATCGCGCCAATGTACAAACCGACGTAGCGGCTGGCGACGCCGGTCAACTGGATCACGCCGTTGTTCTGCGCAAACGTGGTGTTGGGGAAAGCGCTGAAGGTCGCGGCGATCATGCAGCTTACGCCGTCACCGAGTACGCCACCGCGCAGGCGGTTTATATAAGAAGGGCCGCTGATCGGTTGGCGAGCGAGCATGCAGTTGGCGGTGAGGTCGCCGACGGTTTCGATGGTGCTGATCAGATAAATCAGCGCGACCGGCAGGAAAGCCGTCCAGTCGAAGCTGAAGCCAAACTTGAACGGCGTAGGAAAACTCACCAGCGGCAAGTCAGGTAATGGCTGCGGCACCAGTTTTCCACTGAACCACGCGGCGAGGCTGCCCAACACCAAACCGATGATGATCGCCGACAAGCGTACCGACGGCGTATTGGAGCGGTTGAGCAGAATGATCGTCAGCAACACAAACACGCCCAGCGCCAGATTGCCCGGCGCACCGAAGTCCGGCGCATTGAAGCCGCCGCCCAGATCGGTGATGCCCACCTTTATAAGGCTGATGCCGATCAGAGTGATAACGATCCCTGTCACCAGCGGCGTAACGGCTCGACGCAATTGACCGATGAAACGGCTGAGAACGATCTGCACCAGCGCGCCGAAAAAGCACACACCGAAGATCATCGCCAGAATGTCTTCCGGGCTGCCGCCACGTTGCTTGACCAGAAACCCCGCCGACAACACCGCACCAAGAAAAGCAAAACTGGTGCCTTGCAGACAGATCATCCCCGCGCCAATGCCGAATGGTCGCCGCGCCTGAATAAAGGTGCCGACACCCGAAACCATCAAGGCCATGCTGATCAGGTACGGCAAATGCGCGGTCAGCCCGAGGGCCGAGCCGATCACCAGCGGCGGGGTGATGATGCCGACGAAACTGGCGAGCACGTGTTGCAGCGCCGCGAGTGTCGCGGCGAGCGGTTTGGGGCGGTCGTCGAGGCCGTAGATCAGGTCGCTGGACGGTGCGGAATCTGGCTGCATGGCTTAGGGCTTCTTGTTGAAGGATCGGGGTTGATCCTGCTTTGCAAAAAGCTGTCCACTTGCTCAGGTTATTTGTCGAATTTGTCGCCAAGCCCCAACGCTGGCGGGCATCGGAGGATTTTCAGCGCGTCGCCGCCAGACTCTCCAAAAAGCTTTCCAGCACCAAATGAGGGCGCCGCCCCTTGCGCGTGACCGATGCGAGGCTCAGGTCGTAGAAACGCGTTTGCGATTTCAGCGCACGCAACCGACCTTGCTGCACCCAGAGGCTGGCGTAGTGATCCGGCAGATAACCGATGTAACGTCCGGTCAAAATCAGAAACGCCATACCCTCACGGTCAGAAGCACTGGCCGTGCAATTGAGCGCCTGATAATGCGCCTGAATCTCCGCCGGCAAACGAAAGGTCGGCGCGATCGCGTCCTGACTGTTAAGGCGTTCGTCATCGAGCTGTTTGTCGTCGACATAAAACAGCGGATGACCCACCGCGCAATAAAGCAGCGAACGCTCGCTGTACAGCGGCTGATACTCCAGCCCCGACAACGCGCTGGCCTGCGGCACTACGCCGACATGCAAACGCCCATCGAGCACGCCTTGCTCGACCTCATTCGGCGCAATCATACGTATTTGGATCTGCACATCTGGCCCGCGCTCCTTCAACTGGGCGAGGGCGTGAGTGATGCGCATGTGGGGCAGGGTGACGAGGTTGTCGGTCAGGCCAATGATCAACTCGCCGCGTAAGTGCTGGTGCAGCCCGTTGACCTCGGTGCGGAAGCTTTCCAGCGCACTTAATAGTTGCAGCGCCGATTGATACACCTCGCGACCTTCTTCGGTCAGCGAAAACCCCGCGCGACCACGCTGACACAGACGCAAACCGAGGCGTTGCTCCAGATCGCTCATCTGTTGGCTGATCGCCGAGCGACCGATGCCGAGCACGGTTTCCGCTGCCGAGAAACCGCCGCACTCCACCACGCTGCGAAAAATCCGCAGCAAGCGAATATCAAAGTCACTGACCTGGGCCAGCGGATCGGGGCGGCGGCTGCTCATCTTGTTGTTCTCATTGTTTAGCAAGGTTCTAACTGAAGGTTAGAAGAGTTGGATTTCACCGACTTTATCCGCGTGGCAATTTAGCTGCAACAACGCTTTTTATCTCCCTGACGCTTATGCCCTGCGAGGTTTTGCCCGATGAACATGCCTGAAAACGCGCCGTCGCCACTGGCCAGCCAATTGAAGCTGGACGCGCACTGGATGCCGTACACCGCCAACCGCAACTTCCAGCGCGATCCGCGTCTGATCGTTGGCGCCGAAGGCAGCTGGCTGATCGACGACAAGGGCCGCCGGGTATATGACTCGCTGTCCGGTTTGTGGACGTGCGGCGCTGGCCACACCCGCAAGGAAATTCAGGAAGCAGTCTCCAAGCAATTGGGTACCCTCGATTACTCGCCGGGCTTCCAGTACGGCCACCCACTGTCGTTTCAACTGGCCGAGAAAATCACCGAGCTGACCCCGGGCAACCTCAATCACGTGTTCTTCACCGACTCGGGTTCCGAGTGCGCCGACACCGCGGTGAAAATGGTCCGTGCTTACTGGCGCCTGAAAGGTCAGGCGACCAAAACCAAAATGATCGGCCGTGCCCGTGGCTACCACGGCGTGAACATTGCCGGCACCAGCCTCGGCGGCGTCAACGGCAACCGCAAATTGTTCGGTCAGGCGATGATGGACGTCGATCACCTGCCGCACACCTTGCTGGCGAGCAATGCCTTCTCCCGTGGCATGCCGGAGCAGGGCGGTATTGCACTGGCCGATGAGTTGTTGAAGCTGATCGAGTTGCACGATGCTTCGAACATCGCCGCCGTATTCGTAGAACCCATGGCCGGTTCCGCTGGGGTGCTGGTGCCGCCTCAGGGTTACCTGAAACGTCTGCGCGAAATCTGCGATCAGCACAGCATTCTGTTGGTGTTCGACGAAGTGATCACCGGTTTCGGCCGTACCGGCAATATGTTCGGTGCCGACACCTTTGGCGTTACTCCGGACCTGATGTGCATCGCCAAGCAAGTCACCAACGGCGCGATCCCGATGGGCGCGGTGATTGCCAGCTCCGAGATCTACCAGACTTTCATGAATCAGCCGACGCCGGAATACGCGGTGGAATTCCCGCACGGCTACACCTACTCGGCACACCCGGTGGCCTGCGCCGCTGGCCTGGCAGCACTCGACCTGCTGCAAAAGGAGAATCTTGTACAGAGCGTCGCTGAAGTCGCGCCGCATTTCGAAAACGCGTTGCATGGCCTGAAAGGCTCGAAGAACGTTATCGACATCCGTAACTTCGGCCTGGCCGGTGCGATCCAGATTGCCCCGCGTGACGGTGACGCCATCGTGCGTCCGTTCGAAGCCGGCATGGCGCTGTGGAAAGCCGGGTTCTACGTACGCTTCGGCGGCGACACCCTGCAGTTCGGCCCAACCTTCAACAGCAAACCGCAAGACCTCGATCGTCTGTTCGACGCGGTCGGCGAAGTGCTGAACAAGCTCGACTGATTTTTCCTTCTATATATACCTACAAAAACGGGCACTCCTTAATGGGTGCCCGTGGACAAGAATTCAGGAGTTTTCGATGAGCGTTATCCCGCATTTGATCAATGGCGAACTGGTGACCGAGAACGGTCGCGCGGTTGATGTGTTCAACCCGTCTACCGGTCAGGCTATCCACAAGCTGCCACTGGCCAGCCAGGCGACCATCCAGAAAGCCATCGATGCCGCCAAGGCTGCGTTCCCGGCCTGGCGCAACACGCCGCCGGCCAAACGTGCCCAGGTGATGTTCCGCTTCAAGCAACTGCTGGAGCAGAACGAAGCGCGTATCTCGCAATTGATCAGTGAAGAACACGGTAAAACTCTGGAAGACGCCGCCGGTGAACTGAAGCGTGGCATCGAGAACGTCGAGTTCGCTTGCGCAGCGCCGGAAATCCTCAAGGGCGAGTACAGCCGCAACGTTGGCCCGAACATCGACGCATGGTCGGACTTCCAGCCGCTGGGCATCGTTGCCGGGATCACCCCGTTCAACTTCCCGGCCATGGTGCCGTTGTGGATGTATCCGCTGGCGATCGTCTGCGGTAATTGCTTTATCCTCAAGCCGTCCGAGCGTGATCCAAGCTCGACACTGCTGATCGCTCAGCTGCTGCTGGAAGCCGGTCTGCCGAAAGGCGTGATGAGCGTGGTGCACGGTGACAAGACTGCGGTGGACGCGCTGATCGAAGCGCCGGAAGTCAAAGCGCTGAGCTTCGTCGGTTCGACGCCAATTGCTGAGTACATCTACGCCGAAGGCACCAAGCGCGGCAAGCGTGTTCAAGCACTGGGCGGCGCGAAGAACCACGCGGTGCTGATGCCGGATGCCGATCTGGATAACGCGGTCAGCGCACTGATGGGCGCGGCTTACGGTTCCTGTGGCGAGCGCTGCATGGCGATTTCGGTTGCCGTTTGTGTAGGCGATCAAGTGGCCGATGCGCTGGTGGCGAAACTGGTGCCGCAGATTCAGGCGCTGAAAATCGGTGCCGGTACTTCGTGTGGTCTGGACATGGGCCCACTGGTCACCGGTCAAGCGCGCGACAAAGTAAGCGGTTATGTGGATGACGGCGTGGCGGCGGGCGCGACCCTGGTGGTCGACGGTCGTGGTTTCAGCGTGGCCGGTCATGAGGAAGGCTTCTTCCTCGGTGGCTGCCTGTTCGACAACGTCACCCCAGAGATGCGCATCTATAAAGAAGAGATCTTCGGGCCGGTCCTGTGCATCGTTCGCGTGAACAGCCTGGAAGAGGCGATGCAACTGATCAACGATCACGAATACGGCAACGGCACTTGCATCTTCACCCGTGACGGTGAAGCGGCGCGTCTGTTCTGCGACGAGATCGAAGTCGGTATGGTTGGCGTTAACGTGCCGCTGCCTGTCCCTGTGGCTTACCACAGCTTCGGCGGCTGGAAGCGTTCGCTGTTTGGCGACCTGCATGCCTATGGTCCGGATGGCGTGCGCTTCTATACCCGGCGCAAGGCGATCACCCAGCGCTGGCCGCAGCGTGCGAGTCACGAGGCTTCGCAGTTCGCCTTCCCTAGTCTGTAAGTAGAAGGGCTGTGCAGCGAAGGCCGACCCCTTGGGGTCGGCCTTCGCGTTTTCGGGGATTTTTGACCGATGTGACAGAATTATGAAAATAGGTGTTGACGGCAGATCTCAGATGTCTATAATTCGCCCCACTTCCGGCGCAGTTGAAACGGAAAACTCCTTGAGATTCAATGAGTTATGCAGGTTTCGGCAGCAGGTTGCTTCAGTTCATCGAAGCCGAAAGGAAGTTGAAAAAGAGGTGTTGACAGCAGCGTGTAACGCTGTAGAATTCG
>NZ_UTBZ01000118.1 GCF_900580865.1 Pseudomonas viridiflava | reverse complement strand
TCAGTGGCGGGCAGCAGGGGAAGCAGACGGGTAAAGCAGGTGATGGCATGGTTCTGGTCAGCGAGGTCCTCGCTGTGCTCCAGCACCAGATAGATGAAGGTGCGCTGCAACGGATCAAGGTGCTGATCGCGTTCCAGTTTCAAACCGTGTTCGACCAGTGACTGCGCGCGCAGGTCGCCGGCAAAGGCTTTGGGTGTATCGCGGTGAATCATGCGGGGCAATTGGTCGAGCAACAGGATCAGCGCCAGCCAGCCCTTGGGGTTTTCCGCCCATTCGGCCAGTTCGCCCGCCAGGGCCTTTTCGACCTGATCACCAAAGCGCTCTCGCGCTTCGGTGTCGTTGGCTTTTTTCTTGCCGAACC
>NZ_UTBZ01000107.1 GCF_900580865.1 Pseudomonas viridiflava | reverse complement strand
GCTTGTGCACGCGCTGACCGGTTGGCTGACCGGACTGTGGGTCACGCGGGATGATCACGTCGTGGGTGAAAGCCTGCACCATGACCTGGTCTTCGTGGCCTTCCTGGTAGGTGTTGCCAACGGAGTCGGCGGTGAATGCGCCGGCGGTGATCAGACCTTGTTTTTCGCCAGTGACGGACATGTACGCTGGTGTTGCCATGGGGATGCTCTCCTTGCTCGAAACACACAACCGACAGGCACCATTGCCTGTCCGGGCAGGCCTGAGCTATCAAACTTCATGCCAGCTATCACAAAGCCATTATTCTTCAACGCCTTAAACAAACAGCCCCTACGCCGACCTTTGAATAAACAAGATTAAACAAATAAAAGTGCGCAACTTTTTGCGCAGTGGTGTGCAAGAAGTTGCGCACTTGCCTGAAAGCCCCGGTTCATAAGGCCTGCACAGACTTTTCCGGATGAAAACAGGCCAGGTACTGCGCAACTTCTTGCGCACTTCACCGCACGCAGCCATTTGATACACCACATCACAAATGATGTACCTCAAAGCCTATTTATCAATCTTGCGCAGCTTCTTAAAGTTCATTCCAACAGCGGCCCATCATCCTGACGGGTTGGCCAGTGGAGCGATTCCCATGCCTTTCATCAGCGTACGTATCACCCGTGACGGCGTGACCCGGGAACAGAAAGCCCAGGTCATCAAGGAAATCACCGAAACGATGGAGCGGGTGCTGCACAAGGACCCGAAACTCACCCACATCGTGATCGAGGAAGTCGACACCGATAACTGGGGTTACGCCGGCATCACCACCACCGAATATCGCCAACAGTTGGCGGACTCGCAGTCATGAGCCGGGCCGTGAAAATCGATTTCGTCTCGGATGTCGTTTGCCCTTGGTGCGCGTTGGGCGCTACCGCTCTGGAGCAAGCGATCAAGAATCTGGCGGGCGAAGTCGATGTCGAGTTGACCTACAAACCGTTCGAACTGAATCCCGACATGCCCGCCGAAGGTGAACACGCCATCGAGCACATGATGCGCAAATACGGGCGCAGCGCTGAGCAAGTAGCGGATCGCAACGCGATGATCATCGAACGCGGCGAGCAGATCGGTTTTCACTTCGACCTGGACAAACGCAGCCATTTCCACAACACCTTCGATGCCCATCGACTGCTGTTCTGGGCCGCCACACAAGGACGTCAGCGTGAGTTGAAGCAAGCCTTGCTCAAGGCCTACTTCACGGACGGCATGAACCCGAATGACCACGCCACGCTGGTGATGCTGGCAAGAGCAGTCGGGCTCGACAGCCAACGTGCGCAAGAGGTTCTGGCCAACGCTGAATTCAGCCAGGCCGTGCGCGAACTTGAAGGGTTTTACCAGCAGCGCGGCATCGACTCGGTTCCGGCCCTGATCCTTGATGACAAACAGGTCATCCCCGGCTCTCAGTCCATCGCTTATTACGAGCAAGCGTTACGTCAGGCAGCACAGGTTGCGGCTCACGCCTGACCTCCGAAATCCGTTTATTCAAATCATTCAGATTGCATGAGGAAACATCATGAGCACGTCCAAGAAAGTTGTAGTGATCACCGGCGCCTCGCAAGGCATTGGCGCAGGCCTGGTCAAGGGTTTCCGTGAGCGCGGCTATCATGTGGTCGCGACCTCCCGTTCGATCAAACCGTCCACTGACCCGGATGTTCTCGCCGTCGCCGGTGACATCGCCGACCCGCAGACCGCCGAGCGGGTGATTCGCGAAGCCGTCGCACGTTTCGGACGCATCGACACGCTGGTGAATAACGCCGGGATTTTCGTCGCCAAGCCGTTCACCGAATACAGCCAGGCAGACTACGCACAAGTAGTGGCGACCAACATGAGCGGCTTCTTCCATATCTCGCAATTGGCGATTGCCGAAATGGAGAAAAACGCCAGCGGCCACATCGTCAGCGTCACCACCAGTCTGGTCGATCACGCGATTGACGGCGTGCCGTCAGTGCTCGCTTCGCTGACCAAGGGTGGCATCAACGCGGCAACCAAGTCGCTGGCGATCGAGTACGCCAAGCGTGGTATTCGGGTCAACGCGGTGTCGCCGGGCATCATCAAAACGCCGATGCACGGCGAAGAGACCCACGCCGCCCTCGGCAGCCTGCACCCGGTTGGGCATATGGGCGAGATCGATGACATCGTGCAAGCGATCCTCTACCTGGACGGCGCGAACTTCGTGACCGGCGAAATCCTCCATGTCGACGGTGGTCAAAGCGCTGGCCATTGATACCTCCCCGCAGCACTGCCGGTGTGTACCGGCGGTGCCGCTTCATGAGATAAGCCTGAGAATGAACCGTCAGTTGATCCTCGGTGTACTCACATGAAGCGCCACTTTGATGACTTGCAATTGGGCAGTATCGAACTCTTTTGCCTCGCCGCTGAAGCCGGCAGCTTCACCGCCGCAGCCCAGCTTGCAGGCGTTACGCCGGCAGCCGTGAGCCGGTCGATTCTTCGCCTCGAAAAAAGATTGGGTTCACGCTTGTTTGCCCGAACCACCCGCAGCATTCGCTTGACCGAGGCTGGCAGAAACTTTTTCCTCCAGTGCAGCCAGGCCCTGACCCAACTGGTCGAAGCGCAACAAGAAGTCATGGGCGCGCAGACGTCACCGTCCGGTCAGTTGCGCATCAGCCTTCCCACCACTTACGGGCATCACCGTATCCTGCCTCTACTTCCCAAATTCCGTGCGCTCTATCCCGACGTGACTGTCGACATCCACTTGGGCAACCGCAATATCGACTTTGTCGGCGAAGGCTACGATCTGGCGATCCGCGTGCGTGCCCAACCGGATTCGACCATGGTTGCGCGGCTGCTGGAGGATGCCAAACTGGTGGTGATCGCCTCCCCTGACTACCTGAAAAAGGCTGGCACACCGCAGACGCTTGAGGATCTGGTGCAACACGAATGTATTCAGTTCGAACTGCCCAGCAGCGGGCGGCGGATTTCCTGGCTGTTTCAGGAAAATGGCCACGATCGTGAAGTGTTTTCCGACGGCGGTTACTCCTGCTCCGATGATGTGCTCGGCGGTGTCACCCTGGCCAAACATGGTGCCGGGGTCTTCCAGACTTACAAGTTCATTGTCGAAAAAGAGCTGGCCGATGGCAGCTTGGTCGAGGTGCTTAAGCCGTACGCCGGGCGCTCGCGACCTTACACCTTGCTCTACCCGCACGGCCGCTATGTGCCGCAACGGGTCAGGGCGTTTGTCGACTTTCTGTTGCAGTTTCGTGATGAGTGGGCGCAGGTGTAACGCTGAACAAGAAATAAATCGGTTGAAAGGCGTTTCGCAGCCAACCCGAACAACGCAACGTTCGTGCTGACAGCCGGAGGCTGCTGGAAAATTTACAGAGCCAGCGCCATGCTATGCTCTGAGGGAGAAAACGAGGGTTTCAAATGACTAGTCCAGCCACCGGCGGCGTTGCGAACGAAGTCCGCAAACTCGCCCAAAAGCATAAGGTTACCGCTGAGCGTGACAGCATGAGCTGCATGGCCGCGACCATTACTCGCCTGGCAGGTGATGCTGTCGAGCTGGATGGCATTGAGCAATTGCTCGTCAATCTCAAGCGTAAAGGTGTTCTGAACAAAGCAGAAATCATGGCCCTGCAAGGGCGCTACCTCCAGGAAAAAAGGCGTTGCAAGAGGCAACTTAGCGCATGACTTTTGACCCCTTCGGCGATTTCGAGACTGAAGGTTATCTTCAAAACTCGCTCAAACTGAAAGACCCTCTTGAAGTCAAAGAGTCCGAGCACCTCTCCTTCGAAGCCAGTATCGAAGATGCCCTTGCCTATCTCGCCAAGAAAAAACCCATCGACTACAAAGCTGTCCTCAAGACTCACGAGATCCTGTTCTCCGGTTTTTATCCGTGGGCAGGAAAAGACAGAAATGAACTGGTCCCTCATCTCGCAGTATTCAAAGGGTCGAAAGATGATCCGCATCACACGATATTCGAACGTCCTGACCTGATCAAAAGATCCGTGGAATACGCCTTTGAACTCGCAGCAAACAAAAAACGTTTTCGTCAGCGCCCCGGCGAAGTAATGGGCCAGTTGGCGTCCGCCCACCCGTTTCTGGATGGCAATGGCCGCACAATCCTGCTCATCTACATGGAGTTGTGCTATCGGACCCGGTTCGCCATCGACTGGTCAAAAACCAACAAAGACGACTACCTGCGAGCACTCGCCGACGAAATTCGAGACCCTTTCACAGGCCATCTGGATGGTTATCTGGCCCCCTTCGTCATCGACATTTCCAGCCGCGATGAATGGCCGGCAATGATTGGCGGAATAAAGGGTCTGGATGGACTGGACAAGGAAGGGATCATCTATAAGAGCCTGGATGATCCCGAGGTTCAGCGACTTTATAAAGCGTATCGAGCAACGCCTCTTGAATGATCCGCGCTCCCCGTGGTGTCGCTGTTGAATTGCGGGGTCTGACTTCGCGATGAACAAAAAGCCTGCTTTTCATGGCAGGCTTTTGTTTGTTCGCGCAGGCTTACTTCTGCTGAGCGGTCAGCGCCGAGTAGCTGTTCATCAGGTTGCGGTAGTTCGGGATCCGCTGCGACAGCAGGTTACCCAGACCTTCAATGTCGTTGCGCCAGTCGCGGTGCAACTCACACGCCACCGAGAACCAGTTCATCATCTGTGCGCCAGCCTGCGTCATGCGGCTCCACGCGGCTTGTTGCACGGTGGTGTTGAAGGTGCCGGAGGCGTCGGTGACCACAAACACATCAAACCCTTCCGCCAGCGCCGACAAGGTCGGGAACGCTACACACACATCCGTTACCACCCCGGCAATGATGATCTGCTTGCGGCCGGTGGCTTTGATCGCTTTGACGAAGTCTTCGTTGTCCCAAGCGTTGATCTGACCTGGACGAGCGATGTACGGCGCGTCCGGGAACATCTCTTTCAACTCTGGTACCAGCGGGCCGTTCGGGCCTTGTT
>NZ_UTBZ01000026.1 GCF_900580865.1 Pseudomonas viridiflava | reverse complement strand
CTCCCACAGTGGAAATGCATCCTAAAGGGTGGGAGCGAGCCTGCTCGCGAAGGCGTCAATCAGCCCACCACATAATCATCAGACCGCAGCAAACCGCTTATCCAGATAATCAATAATCACCTTGGACTCATACATCCAGGTGGTCTGGCCATTCTCTTCAATGCGCAGGCAAGGCACCTTGATCCGGCCACCCTGTTCCAGCAGCGTCTGACGATCCTGCTCGTTATTTTTCGCATCCTTCAGCGCCACCGGCACATTCAAGCGGCGTAGCGTACGGCGGGTTTTCACGCAGAACGGGCAGGCGTGGAACTGATACAACGTCAGGTCTTTCGCCGCTGCATCCACTTGAGCTTGAGCCACTGCAGGACGTTTTTTCTTGCCCGGACGAGTAATGAAGTCGATGAAGATAACCAGTTGGCCGAGGCCGACACGAAGCGCTTTGACGAACACGTTGAAGCCTCACGGTGCAAATTGAGAAAGGCGCGCAGCTTACCCGATTTTTCACGGACGAAAAAAAACCGGCGATGAATGCCGGTTTTCTTCGTGCTGCGTGTTACTTGATCAGGCTGAGAAACTCGCTGCGGGTCGCGGCGTTTTCGCGGAATTCACCGAGCATCACCGAGGTGATCATCGACGAATTCTGCTTCTCGACACCGCGCATCATCATGCACATGTGCTTGGCCTCGATCACCACGGCCACGCCCAGCGCGCCAGTGACTTGCTGGACAGCATCGGCGATCTGGCGGCTGAGGTTTTCCTGGATCTGCAGGCGGCGGGCGTACATGTCGACGATCCGCGCGACCTTCGACAGGCCCAGCACTTTGCCGCTCGGGATATACGCGACGTGCGCCTTGCCGATGAACGGCAGCAGGTGGTGTTCGCACAACGAGTACAACTCGATGTCCTTGACCAGCACCATTTCGCTGTTATCGGAGCTGAACAAGGCACCGTTGGTGACTTCTTCGAGCGTCTGTTCATAACCGCGGCAGAGGTACTGCATGGCTTTGGCGGCACGCTTTGGCGTGTCGAGCAGGCCCTCGCGGGAAACGTCCTCGCCCAATTGGCCGAGAATCGCGGTGTAATTCTGTTCCAGGGACATGAAACTACCTGTGGGGATTTTCGCAAAGGGCAAGGGTACGGTGGCGGACACAACCCTGCAAGTTCGGTGTAACGCGATTATTCGTCGCGGCCTTCCATCATGGTGCGTTTGAGCATCACGTAAACCGCGCCGGCACCGCCGTGTTTGGCCTGACACGAGCAGAAACCCAGCACTTGGGCATGCTGGCGCAACCAGGTGTTGACGTGGCTTTTGATCATCGGCCGCTTGCCGTCCAGGCGCACAGCCTTGCCGTGGGTGACGCGCACGCAGCGGATTTCGAATTTGGTCGCTTCGGCGAGAAATGCCCAGAGAGTTTCGCGGGCCTTTTCCACGCTCATGCCGTGCAGGTCGAGGCTGCCTTCGAACGGAATCTGGCCGACCTTGAGCTTGCGCATCTGACTTTCCTGCACGCCGTCACGGGACCACATCAACTCGTCTTCCGGGCCGACATCAATCACAAACTGATCGGACAGGCCATCAACGGTAGCGGTGTCGGTGCGTACGGTGGCGGACTGGCGCAGCTTGGCGATCTGTGCGCGGTCAGCCTTGGGTTTGCCGGTGTCGGCGCGGTCGTGCTTGATCGGCTTGACGCCTTGGATCGCACTTTTGAACAGGGAAAAATCGTCGTCTTGCATGTCAGCCTCCGCGAAGGGCGGCCAGTTTACCCAAGTCGAAACAAAACGGCCCGGCAAAAAGCCAGGCCGGTGAGTCAGTCGTGTTTTTTCATCAGGTGCGGGGACATGTTCAGTTCCCGCGATTGCCGTGCGCGAC
Source organism: Pseudomonas viridiflava (assembly GCF_900580865.1). GTDB lineage: Bacteria > Pseudomonadota > Gammaproteobacteria > Pseudomonadales > Pseudomonadaceae > Aquipseudomonas. Next base: position 387,101 of record NZ_UTBZ01000026.1, on the reverse strand, counting down.
GGCGGCAGCGACGCCACAGGGCGACACCGAAATACAGAAACAACAAACCGACCGCCAGAATGATTGCCGAGCCCATCGGCGTAGCGTTCAAGTCACCGAGCGCCGGCGGGCGCCCGAGCAGGCTGGCCGCCCCGGCCATCGCCAGCAGCACGCCGAACGTTGCCAGAATGGCCGCGATCGCTGCGCCGAAACGAAAACGCCAATTGCTTTGGCCTTTGGGCCGCAAGCGGCGTGCGTCAAATCCATCGGATAACTTCATTCCGACCTTCCTCAATGGGTATCGGCCCTTCGACCGGGAGTTGACCGGGTTGTTCCTGAGGCTATGGCATTTGCGGCAAATGAGAGGACTTTGCGGATGAGCGGCGCCGTGAGCCGCTCATCAGAGCAGATCAGATCAGGTCTTGAGTCAACGCGAGCGTGGCGAAATTGTCCGCCATGATCGCCATTTCGGCTTCCTGCACCACCGCGGCGCTGAGCACGCGGCCCTTGAATGGCAGATCGCGGGTGGCGCAGGCGTCTTCCACCAGCGTGCAGCGGAAACCCAGATTCTTCGCCGCACGCACAGTGGTGCTGACGCTGGAGTGGCTCATGAAACCGCAGACGATCAAGTCCAGCGAGCCAAGGTTTTGCAAACGATCGAGCAACTCGGTGCCATGGAACGCGCTCGGCAGCAGTTTGCCGATAATGGTTTCATCACCTTGTGGCTCGAGGCCCGGGATGAATTCGCCGCGTTCGCCCTGCGGGTCGAACAGGCCACCGACGGTACCGAGATGACGCACGTGCACGATCGGCCGACCGGCTGCACGGGCTGCGGCAACCACTTGTTTGATGTTCGCGACGGCCGCGTCCATGCCGCTCAGGGCCAGCGGGCCACTGAGATACTCTTTCTGGGCATCGATGATGACCACGGTGGCATGGCTCAGTGTGGCCGCTGCGTAACCGCGACCGCTGAGTTGAAACATCGTTTTTGGAACGGACATTCTGGGGCTCCTTGGGGTGGGGCTTTTGCGACATTGTCCTCTGGCTGAGCGGTTCTGTGAATCGCTACCATCGTAGGCACCGTCGTTATTGGCCTGTAGCCTTGTCAAGTTACACGTTCTGTTCAATAGCCGATGTAAAAAACAGAAAACTCCTACCGTCGCCGCGATGTTTTTCCTGCGTCGTCGTCAGGCGTTTTGGCTGGTAGAATCGCCAGTCGTTTTTTCTGGAGTTCTGCCCCGTGATCACTTCCCGACTTCGTACCCTGCGTGACCATATCCGTTGGGCCGTCAGCCGCTTCCATGGGGAGGATCTGTTTTTCGGCCATGGCACCGACAATGCCTGGGACGAAGCCCGGCAACTCGTGCTCGGTGCATTGCACCTGCCATGGGAAATCGCAGACAGCTACCTCGACTGCGCGCTGGAAGACGACGAGCTGGTCAATTTGCAGCGCCTGCTCAAGCGCCGCATCGAAGAACGCATTCCCACCGCGTATCTGTTGGGCGAGGCGTGGTTCTGCGGCATGTCGTTCATCGTCGATGAGCGCGTGTTGATCCCGCGTTCACCTATCGGCGAACTGATCGAAAACCATTTTGCCCCGTGGATCGGCACCGAGCCGGCGCGCATTCTCGACCTGTGCACCGGTTCCGGTTGCATCGGTATCGCCTGTGCCTACGAGTTCCAGAACGCCGAGGTGGTGCTGGCCGATCTGTCGTTCGAGGCGCTGGAAGTGGCCAACCAGAACATCGAGCGGCATGGCGTCGATGAGCGCGTCTACACCGTGCAGGGCGATGGTTTTGATGGCTTGCCGGGGCAGCGTTTCGACCTGATCGTGTCGAACCCGCCTTACGTGGATGCGGAAGATTTCGCTGATATGCCGGACGAGTATCAGCATGAGCCGGAACTGGGTCTGGCCTGCGGCGATGATGGGTTGAATCTGGTTCGACGCATGCTCGCTGAAGCGGCGGATCACCTGACCGAGAAGGGCTTGCTGATTGTCGAAGTGGGCAACAGCCAGGTGCACGTTGACGCGTTGTACCCGGAAGTGGATTTCGCCTGGCTCGAGTTCGAGCGCGGCGGGCATGGTGTGTTCATGCTGACGGCGGAGCAGTGCCGCGATCATCAGGCGCTGTTCGCTTCCCGCGTCTAAAGGCTAAAAGCGCTTCGCGAGCAGGCTCGCTCCCACAGGGAAATGCATTCCAAGGTGGGAGCGAGCCTGCTCGCGAATGCCGCGCCGCGGTCTCAAGCCATCAGCGGTGCGTGGCAATCCAGATCAACAACCCCGCCTGAAACACCGCAAACGCCACCAGACACGTAATGGTGAAACGCAAACCGGCATCTTCACGCTTGAACTTGCTGACCTTCTCGTCCTGCTTCTTCAGCTTCACTTCCTGCTCGGCCAGATTCTGCTCGGCCTGTTGAAGCATTTGCGCCGCTTCAAGAATCTCGACGATCTGCAGCTTTTCGCTGTTCCAGTCGCCGAGCAAATCACCGACCTGCACATCCTTGACACTGCCCTTCAAATGCTGGGCATCGGCATAGACCACATCAAAACCGTGCACGCGCAGAAAATGATCGCGGCGCAGACGCGTGTCTTCGTTCAGCGCGTCCTTGTTGTTCAAGTCCATGCCGTCGACGGTGTAGGCGGGCCAGCGTTTTTTCGCCCAGTTGATGCCTTGCGCGGCCATGAAGCGGCCGATGCCACGGTTCAACGGTTCGATCTGCAAACCGCTGTCCGGGCCGAAACTCACCCGCTTGGTGGTGTGATCGACCCACACATCGAGATGATTCTGCTCTTTGCGAACACGCTGGCTCGGCAGCTTGATCGCCATGCGCATCAGGCTTTTTTCTTTGCTGTTGCGCTCGGCGTAACCGAATTCGACGAAGCGCAACGGCCGCCCGCCGGTGTTGCGGTCGGTTTGCAGCGGGGCCAGGCGGAGCATCTTGTGGTGCTCGACGTGGACATCCGCCCACGGCAGCTCGACCGCTGGCGGTGCGTCTTTTTCAGCGGTGGTGTCGGGTGAAGTCTGGGTATCAGTCATAACGGCGAGATCCTGTCCAAGCCCTGCTTGTCGCCAGCCGTTGCGCTGGCGACAAAGGCTTATCGGCCGTTTTTTGCAGGACTAGAGGGCAAACAACGGTTAACTGGCGCGAAGTCCGTCAATAAACTCGATGATCTTGCTGCCCAGTTCCGCAGCCAGCGGCAAATTAGGATCCTTGTACGAAGCCAATTGCCGCTTCATATCGTTGTGGACGATGCGCATGACGTGGTTCATGCCTTCGATCACCACCAGTTGGGCATCCGGTTTGGCGGCCTTGAGCAGCTTTGCGTCCTCGGTGCTGACCTGGATATCGTTGCTGCCCTGAACGATCAGCGCCGGCATCTTCAGCTGTGCGAAAGCTTTCGCCGGATCCTGGCGGAACAGCGAAATCAGATACGGCTGCACGCTCGGGCGAAAAATCACCTGCAACGGTTGCGGGACATTGTCATCGGTATGGCCAGCCTTGAGGCTGTCGAGCAGTTCGTTACTGCGTAGCATCAGCGGCGGCGGCAGGCTGCGGGCCAGTTGCTCGCGGATCACCTGATCGACCGGGCGGGCGCTGCCGGACAGGGAAATCACCGCAGCGGCATCGACTTTCGGCGCAGCGAGGCTGGCAATCAGCGCGCCTTCACTGTGGCCGAGCAGGATCAGTTTGCCGAAACGCGGGTCGGCCTTGAGCTTCTGCCCCCACGCCACTGCATCCGCCGCATAGGCCTCCACCGACAAATTGCGCTCATCGGGCGTCGCCGCCAGGCTTGCGGCCACCCCGCGCTTGTCGTAACGCACGCTGGCGATGTTGTGTTTGGCCAGCACCCACGCCAGGCGCTTGAGGCTGTCGTTGCGCCCGCCGTCGGGGTTGTTTCCGTCGCGATCCGTAGGACCTGAGCCAGAAATGATCAGGACAACCGGCACCGGGTTGTCGGACTTCGGCAGCAACAGCGAGCCGAAAAGCTCACCGGTACCGGTATCCAAAGTGACCGGACGTTGTAGGACCGTCGCTTGGGCAAAGCCTGTAAAGAGGGTAAGACTCAAGATCAAAACTCGCAGCATCATCACGCCATCATTCGCCAAGGTGCCGGTTGGACTCGCCAGCACCACTAAGGTTCGAGGATGAACTACTCGGTTAGCCTGCGTATACTGGCGCGCATCACGAATTTGGGTTTGATTTCACGGAGCGTCCTGCATGTCCGGCAATACCTACGGCAAGTTGTTCACTGTCACCACCGCTGGCGAAAGCCATGGTCCGGCGTTGGTCGCCATTGTCGACGGCTGCCCGCCGGGCCTGGAGATCTCCCTCGAAGACCTGCAGCGCGATCTCGATCGCCGCAAGCCCGGCACCAGCCGCCACACCACCCAGCGTCAGGAAGCCGACGAAGTCGAAATCCTCTCCGGCGTGTTCGAAGGGCGCACCACCGGTTGCTCGATCGGCCTGCTGATTCGCAACACCGACCAGAAGTCCAAGGACTACTCGGCGATCAAAGATCTGTTCCGCCCGGCCCACGCTGACTACACCTATCATCACAAATACGGTGAGCGCGACTACCGTGGCGGTGGCCGCAGCTCGGCGCGCGAAACCGCGATGCGCGTGGCGGCCGGTGCGATTGCCAAGAAATACCTGGCCAGCCAAGGCATCGTCATTCGTGGCTACATGAGCCAGCTCGGCCCGATCGAAATCCCGTTCAAGACATGGGACTCGGTGGAAGAGAACGCCTTCTTCAGCCCCGATCCGGACAAAGTCCCGGAGCTGGAAGCCTATATGGATCAATTGCGCCGCGATCAGGACTCGGTCGGGGCGAAGATCACCGTCGTTGCCGAAGGCGTGATGCCGGGTCTGGGCGAGCCGATTTTCGACCGTCTCGACGCCGAACTGGCCCACGCGCTGATGAGCATCAACGCTGTCAAAGGCGTGGAAATCGGCGCCGGATTCGCTTCGGTTGCCCAGCGCGGTACCGAACATCGCGATGAAATGACCCCGGAAGGTTTCCTCAGCAACAACGCTGGCGGCATCCTCGGCGGTATCTCGTCCGGTCAGCCGATCGTTGCCCATCTGGCGTTGAAGCCGACTTCCAGCATCACCACCCCGGGCCGTTCGATCGACATCCACGGCAATCCGGTCGACGTGATTACCAAGGGCCGTCACGATCCGTGCGTCGGTATCCGCGCCACGCCGATTGCCGAAGCGATGATGGCCATCGTGCTGATGGATCACCTGCTGCGTCACCGTGGCCAGAACGCCGATGTGCGCGTGAGCACCCCGGTGCTGGGTCAGCTTTGATGGCAGGCCTCAAAGCCGTCGCGGCATAACCGGCGTGGCGGCGCTCCCTTACTGGCGGCTGTCCAGTTTCTATCTGTTCTATTTCGCCTTGCTTGGATCGACAGCGCCGTTTCTGGCGCTGTACTTCGATCACCTCGGTTTCAGTCCGGCGCGGATTGGTGAACTGGTCGCCATCCCGATGCTGATGCGCTGCGTGGCGCCGAACATCTGGGGCTGGCTCGGTGATTACACCGGCAAACGCCTGGCCATCGTGCGTTTCGGCGCGGTGTGCACGCTGCTGACGTTCTCGCTGATTTTCGTCAGCAAGACCTACGCCTGGCTGGCGATGGTCATGGCGCTGCATGCGTTCTTCTGGCACGCGGTGTTGCCGCAGTTCGAAGTCATCACCTTGGCGCATTTGCAAGGGCAGACCTCGCGCTACAGCCAGATTCGCCTGTGGGGTTCGATCGGTTTCATCATTACCGTGGTCGTACTGGGCAGGTTGTTCGAATGGCTCAGCCTCGACATCTACCCGGCGGCGCTGGTGCTGATCATGGCCGGCATCGTCCTCAGCAGTCTGTGGGTGCCAAACGCGCAACCGCCGCAAGGCAATCGACCGACCGGCGAGGGTTTCCTCAAGCAACTGCGCAATCCCGGCGTGCTGGCGTTTTATGGCTGCGTTGCGCTGATGCAGATGAGCCACGGCCCGTATTACACCTTTCTGACCTTGCACCTGGAACGACTCGGCTACACACGCGGCACGATCGGCATGCTCTGGGCCGTGGGTGTGGTCGCGGAAGTGCTGATGTTCATGGCCATGAGCCGGATTCTTGCGCGGTTTTCCCTGCGCCGCGTGCTGATGGCGAGTTTTCTACTGGCGGCGCTGCGCTGGTTGCTGCTAGGTTCGTTCGCCGAGTTTCTCTGGGTGCTGTTGTTCGCGCAGATTCTGCATGCAGCAACCTTCGGTAGCTTTCACGCCGCTGCCATCGCCTTCGTGCAACGTAGCTTCGGCGCGCGCCAGCAAGGGCAGGGTCAGGCATTGTACGCAGCACTGGCCGGCACCGGCGGTGCGCTCGGCGCGTTGTATTCCGGTTACAGCTGGAATGCCCTCGGCGCGACATTGACCTTTAGTATTGCCAGTCTCGCGGCGCTCGCTGCTGCCGTTATCATCGCCACACGTATGCAAGAGGACAGGCCATGAGCCTTACGCGTGAACAGCTCGCCCAGCAAATCGTCGACGCCGGGCGTTTTCTTTATGGTCGCGGCTGGTCGCCGGCCACCAGCAGCAATTACTCGACGCGCCTGTCGCCGAGTGAAGCGCTGCTGACGGTGTCGGGCAAGCACAAGGGCCAGTTGGGCCTGGACGACGTGCTTGCCACTGACCTTTCCGGCAACAGCCTGGAGCCGGGCAAAAAACCGTCCGCCGAAACCCTGCTGCACACTCAGCTGTATAGCTGGCGGCCGGAGATCGGCGCGGTGTTGCACACCCATTCGGTCAACGCCACGGTGCTGTCGCGCCTGACCCCGGAAGACTTTATCGAGTTCGAAGATTACGAACTGCAGAAAGCCTTCAGCGGCATTTCGACTCACGAATCGCGAGTGCGCGTGCCGATTTTCGACAACGATCAGGACATTGCGCGCCTCGCCGCCAAGGTGCAGCCTTGGCTCGACGCCCATCCCGATTGCGTCGGTTATCTGATTCGCGGCCACGGCCTCTACACCTGGGGCGCGCAGATGAACGACGCGCTGCGGCAGATCGAGGCCTTTGAATTTCTGTTTGAATGCGAGTTGAAAACCCGCAGCGTCACGAACCGCCAAGGCTGACTTCACCAGAAGTAGCCCATTTGCCTGATGAAATGCTGTGCCCGACCGGTCTGCAAGAACCGGACGGCAAGGCCGATACCGAGGAATTGCCCCAATGAGCAGCCTGTCCGTCTATCACGTCTCCAGTCCCGAGATTCCCAACAAAGTGCTGACCCACTTTGAAGACATCGCCTCGACCCTGGCCGAGCAGGGCGTGCGCTTCGACCGCTGGCAAGCCGCCGCGAAGATCCAGCCTGGCGCCACTCAAGAAGAAGTGATCAGCGCTTATAAAGAACAGATCGACCAACTGATGACCGAGCGCGGTTACATCACCGTCGATGTCATCAGCCTGAACAGCGATCACCCGCAAAAAGCCGAACTGCGCGCCAAGTTCCTCGAAGAACATCGCCATGGTGAAGACGAAGTCAGATTTTTCGTCGCCGGCCGTGGGTTGTTTACTTTGCACATCGACGATTATGTCTACGCCGTACTGTGCGAGAAGAACGATCTGATCTCGGTACCGGCCGGTACCAAACACTGGTTCGACATGGGCGAGCATCCGCACTTCGTGGCGATTCGTCTGTTCAACAACCCGGAAGGCTGGGTTGCCAACTTCACCGGCGAAGACATCGCCGGCCGTTTCCCGCGTCTGGAGGACTGATTCGATGTCGATCAAAGCCATCGTTACTGACATCGAAGGCACCACCAGCGCGGTGAGTTTTGTATTTGATGTGCTGTTTCCGTATGCAGCGAAACACCTGCCGGACTTCGTGCGGCAGAACGCCGAACGCGCCGATGTGGCCGAACAACTAGACGCCGTGCGCCGTGACAGCAACGCGCCGCAGGCCGATGTTGAACGGGTTGTTGAAATTCTCTTGAGCTGGATCGAAGAAGATCGCAAAGCCACGCCGCTCAAAGCTTTGCAGGGCATGGTCTGGGCCCAGGGTTATCACGCCGGGCAGTTGAAAGGGCACGTTTACCCGGACGCGGTTGAAGCGCTGCAACGTTGGCATGCGGCGGGTTATCAACTGTTTGTGTACTCGTCGGGTTCGATTCAGGCGCAGAAACTGATTTTCGGCTGCTCGGAGGCGGGGGATCTGACGCCGCTGTTCAGCGGGTATTTCGACACCACGTCGGGGCCCAAGCGTGAGGCGCAGTCTTACACCAACATTCAGCAAGCCATTGGCGTTGAAGCGGGGGAGATTCTGTTCCTCTCGGACATCGTCGAAGAACTCGATGCCGCGCAATCGGCTGGCCTGCAAACCTGCGGCCTGGCTCGTGAAGGCGGCGAGCTGGGCAGCCACATCACCGTCGAGACGTTCACCGCCATCGAACCCGAAGCCTTCTGACCTCACCGATCTAGTGTGGGAGCGAGCCTGCTCGCGAAAGCGTCCGTTCAGCCAGCATTTTCATTGGCTGACACACCCTATTCGCGAGCAGGCTCGCTCCCACAGGGTTTTGCATCAACATAAAAAAACAGGCCGTGAAGCGAGAGCTCTACGGCCTGTTTTTTGTTTAAAGCGCTTTAAAACTTACAGCGAATGATACGTCGGCAGCGCAAACCGCTGCTGGCTCTGCAGCATTGCAATTTGCGGCAGTTCACTGGCTTGTTCAGCCAGGTCACGACGAATCGCACTGATCGCCCACGACAGTTGGTCGCCAGCATGCAGTTGTTGATAAGTCAGTGCGCGTTTGAACACTTTGCCATCGCTGCTGCGCAGGGTCAGCAGGATCCCGCCATCGGGGCGTGGCGCAGTGGTGACGTCGAAGTTGGAGAACAGGGAGGTAAATTTTTCTTGAATCAGGCTCATGTCTTTCAGCTCCGTATGCACTTGAATGGCAAGCATGCAGAGGAGGTTGCAGCGATTGTGCCAGCATTTGAAAATAATAAATTCCTTCTAAATCAATGACTTAAAAAATATTAAAATTTCGGGCGTCGTGCAAACTGCATGAATGGCCATCGTGCATCCTGCATTTTGCGGGATCGTTGTCCAATCCACGGAACCAATCGCCAACCCGGTGATCACCACAGCCGCCGGCCGATCCGCAGATACAAAACATTGCAAAAACCGCGTGTACAGCCTGAGAAGCGCTGACGTATTTTCGACCTCGAACCGCGCTCGAATGCGTCGGCCGTTTCAAGCAAAGCCCGAAAAATAAAAACATCGACCTGCACGCCAAGGTCGAACGGGGAGCTTCCATGAGTCACGCGCCAAGCGACACGATTACCTGGAGCATGATGCTCCGCAAACTGCCGATGATTGCCAAAGCCATCCCGCGGGTGGTCAAGGGCATGAAGGTGGCCAATGTCACGGATCCGACCCAAAGCTGTGGCCTTGGCTGGACGTTCGAGCAAGCGACGCTGCGCAACCCGGACGGGGCGGCGCTGTTGCAGGGCGATGTATCGCTGACCTATTCGCAGGTCAATCAGTGGGCCAACCGCATTGCCCACTATCTGAATACGCAGGGCATCAGCAAGGGCGATGTGGTCGCGGTGTTTATCGAAAACCGCCCGGAATTGCTGGTGACCATTCTGGCGCTGGCCAAAGTCGGCGCGGTCAGCGCGCTGCTCAACACCTCACAAACCCGCGACACACTGATCCACAGCGTGAATCTGGTTGCGCCGGTGGCCATTGTGGTTGGCGAAGAACTCGTTCCGGCGTATGCGGCGATTCGCGATCAAGTGGCAATTACCGCGCCGCGCACCTGGTTCGTGGCCGATCAGGACACCTACAGCCATCCGGGCATTGCGCCCGACGGCTTCGTCAACCTGATCAGCGCCAGTGCCGACGCTGCCAGTGAGAATCCGCCGAGCAGCCAGCAGATCTTTTTCGACGATCCCTGTTTCTACATCTACACCTCCGGCACCACCGGTCTGCCCAAGGCCGGAGTGTTCAAGCACGGGCGCTGGATGCGCAGCTCCGCCAGTTTCGGCATGATCGCCCTTAACATGAGTCCAGACGATGTCGTCTATTGCACTTTGCCGCTGTACCACGCCACCGGTCTTTGCGTGTGCTGGGGTTCGGCGGTCAACGGTGCTTCGGGCTTCGCTATCCGGCGCAAGTTCAGCGCCAGTCAGTTCTGGAACGATGTGCGCCGCTATCGCGCGACCACCATCGGCTACGTCGGCGAGTTGTGCCGTTACCTGGTCGATCAACCGGCCAGCGCCGATGACAGCCGTCACGATGTGCGCAAGATGATCGGCAACGGCTTGCGCCCCGGCGCCTGGGCCGAGTTCAAGACACGCTTCGCTGTCGATCACATCTGTGAGCTGTACGCGGCGAGCGACGGCAACATTGGTTTTACCAACATCCTCAACTTCGACAACACCATTGGCTTCTCGCTGATGGCCTGGGAGCTGGTGGCTTACGATCATGACAGCGGAGAGCCGCTGCGCAGTGCCGACGGCTTCATGCGCAAGGTCGGCAAAGGCGCGCAGGGCCTGTTGCTGGCGCGAATCGACGAGAAGGCGCCGCTGGACGGCTATACCGATCCGCAGAAAACCGCCAAGGTCGTGCTGCACGACGTGTTTACCAAGGGTGACCGTTTTTTCAACACCGGTGATCTGCTGCGCAACATCGGTTTCGGCCACGCACAATTTGTTGATCGCCTCGGCGACACCTATCGCTGGAAGGGTGAAAACGTCTCGACCACGGAGGTCGAAAACCTGTTACTGCAACATCCGCACATTTCCGAGGCGGTGGCCTATGGGGTGGAAATTCGCAACACCAACGGCCGTGCCGGCATGGCGGCGATTACCCCGGCAGAATCCCTGGCGACGCTGGATTTCGCCGAATTGCTGAGCTTCGCTCGGGAACGCATGCCGGCCTATGCCGTGCCGTTATTCCTGCGAGTGAAGGTCAAGATGGAGACCACCGGCACCTTCAAATACCAGAAAACCCGCCTGAAAAATGAAGGTTTCGACCCCGGCCAGACGGGTGATGACCCGATCTATGCATGGCTGCCCGGCACCCAGACTTACGTCCGGGTCACCGACGAGGTGCTGGCGGAAATTCATCAAGGCAAACATCGTTATTGAATCTGGCTATGAGCCGGCTTGAGAAAAAGGGGGTGACAGCCACCGTCTCGCTCGGGAAACTAACGGCTTTCCGATTGACCGAAAGTGGAGTTGCCCCATGTCCGACCAAAGCCGCCAGATGACCCCTGAAGAAGCTGCCGAATTCACCGAGCAGGTTTTCAACAAGGCGCGCGACGGTGATGCCGAGATGCTTGATCGTCTGGTCACGGCCGGTTTGCCGGTGAACCTGAAAAACAGCAAAGGCGACACTTTGCTGATGCTGGCCAGCTATTACGGCCACGTCGATGCGGTGAACGTGCTGCTTAAACACAAAGCCGACCCGGAAATGCGCAATGGCAACGGCCAGAGTCCGATTGCCGGTGCCGCGTTCAAGGGCGATCTGGCGGTGGTCAAGGCGTTGGTTGAAGCGGGAGCCGAGATCGAAGGCTCGTCGTTTGATGGTCGTACGGCGCTGATGATGGCGGCGATGTTCAACCGTGTTGAAATCGTCGATTACCTGATCAGCAAAGGCGCCAACGCGCAGGCCAAGGATGCCAACGGCGTGACGGCGCTGGACGCGGCCAGGACGATGGGCGCGGTTGATACCACCGCGCAGTTGGAAAAATTGTTGGGTTGATAAGATCTAAAGATCGCAACCTGCGGCAGCTCCTACTGATTGCGTTTTGGCCCATTTCGCGGTCGAACGCTGAACTTGTAGACGCTGCCGCAGGCTGCGATCTTTTGCTTTGTGCGCTATCCTCCGCGCCCTGAAATTTCACCTTCGCCACAGGATCCGCCCTCATGAAAGCCGTACTCGTCGAACTCATCAGCAAAATCAGCTCCGGCTGCATGGGCGAGGACGAGATCCTGAAAGTCGCCGACGAAGCGGCACAGGCCTACGCCGATGCCGATGCTTTTCTGACTGCCAACCCGGACATCAACTACGACGACAGCTTCCCGATCCCGTTGGGTGAGTGGGTCGTGGTCGGCAGCCTGCCGGAAACCGTGCTGTTCCAGGCTGACACCTACGTCGATTTGTTCGCGCAGATTGTTGCCTCGTTCGGTCCGGGCGTTGATTTCAACCTCAAACCCAAGCAACTGGCCAAGACCGAAGCACTGGTCGCGCTCAATCGCATCCAGGTGCAGATGAGCAGCATGAACAAGGAAAACGGCGGCTATACGCTGATGAACTTCAGCCAGTTGCTCGACGACGAACTGCAAATGGTGCTGGTCTACGGCAACGACGTGCCACGGGTGCTGGAACTGTGCGCCGAAGTCGGTTTCGCCGCCGCGCCAGCGCTGGAAGCCTTGAAGATCGCCGTTCACGTCTGAGTGCAATAAAAGGGAACCCTGCGCGCGACCGTCTATCCTAAAAGTGCATGCCACTATTCTGGAGCGACACCATGGGTTCCACGTTCAACGGTCTGATTGGCCTGATCATCCTTGCCCTCGACATCTGGGCCATCATCAACGTGTTGAAAAGCGGCGCGACCACCGGGATGAAAATCGTCTGGGTGCTGCTGATCATCCTCCTGCCAGTGCTGGGCCTGATCATCTGGGCGATTGCCGGGCCGCGGGGCAACGTGCGGATCTGATAACACCGCATTACCCCTGTGGGAGCGAGCCTGCTCGCGAAAGCGTTAGATCAGTCACCGACAATGTTGACTGGTACGCCGCCTTCGCGAGCAGGCTCGCTCCCACAGGGGATTGTGGTTTGCCGATGAAGTGAGGTTCGACCTGTCATCTTCGGCAACGTAGAATGCGCGCCTTTCCCGGGCAATCGTCCCCACGATTGACGCCCGCGCATTCATCGGAGCACTTCACCATGACCGTTACCAAAACCAGCGAGTACCTGGAAACCCTTTACGAAGGCTACGGCCAGCGTTTTCGCATGGAAAAACTGCTGCACGAAGTGCGCACCGAACACCAGCATCTGGTGATTTTCCAGAACCCGCGCATGGGCCGTGTCATGGCGCTGGACGGTGTGATTCAGACCACCGAAGCCGACGAATTCATCTACCACGAAATGCTCACCCACGTGCCGATCCTCGCCCACGGCAGCGCCAAGCGCGTGTTGATCATCGGCGGTGGTGACGGCGGCATGCTCCGTGAAGTGACCAAACATGCCGGCGTCGAGCACATCACCATGGTCGAGATTGACGGCACTGTGGTCGACATGTGCAAAGAGTTTCTGCCGAACCATTCCAGCGGTGCCTACGACGATCCACGTCTGAACCTGGTGATCGACGACGGCATGCGTTTCGTCGCCACCACCACCGAAAAATTCGACGTGATCATCTCCGACTCGACCGACCCGATCGGCCCGGGTGAAGTTCTGTTCTCGGAAAACTTCTATCAGGCCTGCCACCGCTGCCTGAACGAAGGCGGCATCCTCGTGACTCAGAACGGCACACCGTTCATGCAGATCGATGAAGTGAAAACCACCGCCGGTCGCCTGAAAAGCCTGTTCACGGACTGGCACTTCTATCAAGCCGCAGTGCCGACCTATATCGGCGGTTCGATGACCTTCGCCTGGGGCTCGACCAACCCGGCCTACCGCAAACTGAGCCGTGAAACCCTGCAACAGCGCTTCATCGGCAGCGGCATCGTCACCCGTTACTACAACCCGGAAATCCACATCGGCGCGTTCGCCTTGCCACAGTACGTGCTGCAAGCGATCAACAAGCCAAGCAACGACTAAAGAACACCGCAATATCCATGTGGGAGCAAGCTCGCTCCCACATTCGTTTGCCCCACACGATAGATGTCGTTTTTTTCATCTTTGCCCGCTGTAATCCTTTTGAACCAACTTTCGGCCCACCAGTCGATTTAGGTGTAAGCCCATTTGCGGGTTTGATCGAGGAGGCACCGATGCAAAAGTGGAAAGTCACTTTCGTGGACGATCATGGTGAAATTGTCGATGAGGTGTTCGAGCGCGCGGAATGCCCGAGCGACGATGAGGCCGCTCAACTGATCAAGGCGAAGCTTCTGCCCGTCGCCGCCGCACTGGATCTGAACGATCTGGAAGGGCGCACCCCCGACGCCGGGGCGAAAAGCCTGAAAACCCAGAACAGCATTGAAATCCGCAGCATCACTCCCGTCTGACATTCTTCCCGTCACCTTTCACACCAGGCCTTGGCAGCAGCTCTAACTTGGGGCTACTCTGCAAGCGAGATCAGCGAACGGATCGCTAAGGTCTGGTCTTGTCAGCTACATGCTTGTTCCCGCGTGCAACCACGTTGCCGTAGTACTTTGGCCAGAGGCCCGGGGCGGGAATACGGAAAGTCTATCCATCTATGCGAGGGGGACGATTCATGAGCACAGCCTATCAAGAAGACATCAGCAGCAATGTTCTGCGCCGCATGAAAGAAGGCGGTTTCGATTTTTCCCGATTCCATCCCATCGAGTTCTACGCCATTTTCCCGGACGAGGAGCGGGCGCGCAGGGCGGCAGGCAAATTTCGCGGTGAATCCATCAATGCCCAGGTCAGCGTGCGTGATGACGGTGCGTGGGCGCTGGAATTGAGCAAGGTGATGTACGCGACATATGACGATATCGGCGATTTCGAGCAGGGCTTCTCCGCCGTGGTCGAACCGCTGGGTGGCATCATCGAAGGCTGGGGCGTCAAGCAGGAGGTGCGCAACCGCCACCGTTTGAACTGATCTCTGTTTTCATTTGTTGAACAACGGCTGACCTTCGGGTTGGCCGTTGTTTTTTAAAGATCAAAAGATCGCAGCCTTCGGCAGCCCCTACAGGTGATTGTGCAGGAGCTGCCGGAGGCTGCGATCTTTTGCTTTTGCTTTCAAAACATTTCCAAAAGGCAAAAAAAAGCCACCGGAGAGGGTGGCTAAAAGGGAAGACCGATAAGGAGAGGAAACCGGTCAGGGTTACAGCAGGGCGGGCTGCGAGGGCAGTCCAGGTCAGTTGAGCTGGTGACTTCAAGGCGTTGCGGCCGGTGAAGTTTTGCAGCGGATGTGTGGATTATCCGCAGACGATGCCGGGCAGTGAAATCAACTCTGACTATGCTGGTGATAGGCGATGCTGTGCGTCGCAATGAAGCGGGGGCAATCCGGTTGGGGCATTTGCCGCACAGGAATGGTGCGGCGCCTGTGGCGTGAATATCCAACCGATTGAAATCAAAGCGTTTATGCCGATGGCACGGGCCTTGCGAAGGCCTGTATGTCCGGGTGACAAGGAGTACGGCATGATCCGCACCTATTTTGATGAGATGTACGATGCCGGCGGCCAGGTTCGCCCGCATTACCGGGAGTTTGCCCGCTGGCTGGCCGACACGCCTGACGAACTGCTGGCCCAACGGCGACGCGAGGCCGATCTGCTGTTCCATCGCGCCGGGATCACCTTCACGCTCTACGGCGACGAGCAGGGCACCGAGCGCCTGATTCCTTTCGACACCATTCCGCGCAGCATCCCCGCCAGCGAGTGGCGGATCGTCGAGCGCGGCTGCATCCAGCGGGTCAAGGCGTTGAACATGTTCCTCGCCGACCTCTATCACGAGCAGCGCATCATCAAGGCCGGGATCATTCCCGCCGAACAGGTGCTGGCCAACGAGCAATACCAGTTGGCGATGCAAGGCCTGGATCTGCACCGCGATATCTATTCGCACATCTCCGGCGTCGATCTGGTGCGCGATGGCGACGGCACCTATTACGTGCTCGAAGACAACCTGCGCACACCGAGCGGCGTGAGCTACATGCTCGAAGACCGCAAGATGATGATGCGCCTGTTCCCGGAGCTGTTCGCCGCCCAGCGCATTGCGCCGATCGATCACTACCCGAACCTGTTGCTAGATACCCTGAAAAGCTCAAGTCCGATCGACGACCCAAGCGTGGTGGTGCTGACGCCGGGGCGCTTCAACAGCGCGTTCTTCGAGCACGCGTTTCTCGCGCGGGAAATGGGCGTTGAACTGGTCGAGGGTGCGGATCTGTTCGTGCGTGACGACAAGGTCTTCATGCGCACCACCGATGGCCCGAAAGCGGTGGACGTGATCTACCGCCGTCTCGACGACGCGTTTCTCGATCCATTGGCGTTCAATCCCGACTCGATGCTCGGTGTGCCGGGGCTGTTGTCGTCCTATCGCTCAGGCAATGTAGTGCTGGCCAACGCCATCGGCACCGGTGTGGCGGACGACAAATCGGTGTATCCGTTTGTCACCGACATGATCCGTTTCTACCTCGACGAAGAGCCGATCCTGAAGAACGTGCCGACCTGGCAATGCCGCAACCCGTCTGAACTTTCCCATGTGCTGGCCAATCTTCCGGATCTGGTGGTCAAGGAAACCCAGGGCTCCGGCGGTTACGGAATGCTGGTGGGACCGGCGTCGACGAAGGCGGAAATCGACGCCTTCCGCGAGCGGATCAAAGCCAAGCCGCATGCGTACATCGCGCAGCCGACGTTGTCGCTGTCGACCTGTCCGACCTTTGTCGAAAACGGCATCGCCCCGCGCCATATCGACTTGCGTCCATTTGTCTTGTCCGGGCGCGAAACCCGCGTGGTGCCCGGCGGTTTGACCCGTGTCGCACTGCGCGAAGGCTCTCTGGTGGTGAATTCCTCCCAGGGCGGCGGAACCAAGGACACCTGGGTGGTCGAGGATTGAAGGAAGCTTGCCATGTTAAGTAGAACTGCCTCGGATCTGTATTGGATGTCGCGTTACCTGGAGCGGGCGGAAAACCTCGCACGGATGCTCGACATCAGTTATTCACTGTCGTTGATGCCGCAGGACGGTCGCGGCGATGGTTTGCACGAATTGGCCATGCCGCTGTTGATCACCGGCACTCTCGACGATTATCTGGAGCGCCATGGCGCGCTACATGCTGAACGCCTGCTGCACTTTTTCGCTCTCGATGCGGCCAACCCGGCGAGTATCTACAGCTGCCTCGGCGCGGCGCGGGCCAGTGCCCATGCGGTACGCGGACGCATCACGGCGGACATGTGGGAGAACATCAACTCTACGTGGCTGGAGATTCGCGGGATCGCCGAGCAGGGTCTGAGCCGCTACGGCATGAGCCGTTTCTGCGAGTGGATCAAGGAGCGCTCGCACCTGTTCCGTGGGGCGTCGTACGGCACGATCATGCGCAACGATGCGTTTCGCTTTATTCGTCTTGGCACGTTTATCGAGCGCGCGGACAACACCCTGCGGCTGCTCGATGCCCGCTACGAAATGGCCGGAGATCAGGCCGAAGCGGTCAGCGACGGCACGGCACACGCCTATTACCAATGGAGTGCGTTGCTAAGAGCCTTGTCGTCATTCGAGGCGTACACCGAAATCTACCGCGATGCGCCCGGCGCCCGGCATGTTGCCGAGTTGTTGCTGTTGCGTGCCGATGTACCGCGTTCGCTAAGGGCCTGCACCGAAGAGATTGATCAGATTCTCGCGCAACTGCCCGGTGCCAACGGTCGTCCCGCACAACGTCTGGCGGCAGAGATGGACGCGCGTCTGCGCTACACCGGCATCAACGAAATTCTCGAGGAAGGCCTGCACGCGTGGCTGACCGAATTCATCCCGCTGGTGCGCCAGTTGGGCAACGCCATTCACAGTTCCTACCTGGAGGCTGCATGAGACTTTCTATTAGCCACGAGACCACCTATCACTACGAAGATCAGGTGCGCGCGAGCATCCAGTACCTGCGGCTGACACCTCACGACAGCGAGCGTCAGCACGTGTTGAGCTGGCAACTCGACCTGCCGCGCCCGGTGCGCGCGCAACTCGATCCGTTCGGCAATATCCTGCATGTGCTGACCATGGACGAACCGCACGAAGCGATCATCATCGGCGCGCGTGGGCAGGTCGATATCGACGAATTGCGCGAGGCCGAACATGAGAGCCAGTCGGCGCTGCCGTTCCTGCGATTTACCCGTTTGACCGAGGCCGATGAGGCGCTGCGTGCGTTCGCGGAAAAATCCTGCAAACAACGGCGCGATCGCACCGCGCTGATTGATCTTATGCACGGTTTGAATCAGCACATGACGTATACGCCAGGTTCTACTGAAGTCGACACCAGCGCGGCGGAAGCCTTCGCCGGACGTGCCGGTGTTTGTCAGGATCACGCTCACGCGTTTCTGGCGTGTGCACGTAGTCTCGGGATTCCGTCGCGTTATGTGTCGGGCTATTTGTACAGTGAGGATTGCGAGCATCTGGCCAGCCACGCCTGGGCCGAAGCGTGGCTGGATGACGCCTGGTACAGCTTTGACGTGACCAATGAACTGGCGCGGCCGGAGCGACACTTGAAACTGGCGGTGGGTCTGGATTATCTGGATGCCTGCCCGGTGCGCGGCATGCGCCGGGGCGGTGGGTGTGAGCAGATGCACGCGAAAGTGTTCGTCTCGCCAACCCCCGTTATCTCCGTGCAGCAACAGTAAACGCCGTACTCCTGTGGGAGCGAGCGTGCTCGCGAAGGCGGTTTATCAATCACTGATGCAGTGTCTGACACTGCGCCTTCGCGAGCAGGCTCGCTCCCACAAGGGAAATGGCGTTACGGCTTAACCTTGCGCCCGGCCATGTGTTTCAAATATCCCTCCAACATCTGCAAATCGCTATCCGGCAAAACCTCCGCCGAAAACCCCGGCATCTTCGCCTGCGGCCACTGACGCAAACTCTGCGGATCGCGAATGTAACGCTTGAGGAAGTCCGCGCCGAAATACTCGGTCGGGTTATACGGAATATTCAGATCCGGCCCGAATTGCGCATCCCCCGCACCGTTCAGCCGGTGACACGCCAGACAGTTTTTCTGAAACAACGCGAACCCTTGGTTCACCGGGTCATCCGCCTTCAACGCAGGATCCGGCAGCAGGGCCGGGAAGCGTTCGGTCACTGGTGCCATGCGCTTGATGCTCGCGACCTGGAATGGCCACTGCTCCGGGCTGATATGGCCGGCCTGCGGATCGGTCCACACCAGATAGAACGGCCCGGCGCTGTGCTTGCCTTCCGACAGTGGCGGCCAAGGCTGAGCCGGATCTTCGATAGCCAGCCAGGCCCGCGCACCTGTTGTATTGAGCAACGGTGCTGCGGCCAATTCTGCGGCAAAGCCGTCCAGTGCCACCGCTTGCAGGTGATCCTGCGGTTTGATCCCGCTCAGCAGCGCGGCCACAGGCACGACGCGATAGGTCATGTCCTTCTTGTACGACACATCGTTTTTGATCGTGAGGGTTTGCACTTGAGGATGCTTGAGCAATTCCTCGGTCTGCCAGGTGCGGCTGCTTGTGCCCAGTTGCAGATCCAACTGAGCGGCAGACAAGGGCATGCTCAGCAGCATGGCCCCGAACACAATAAGCGCTTTCAAATGATCGCCGTCCATGTCGTGGGAGTGCGCCAAGGTTGGCACAGCCACGCTGGCCCGGGTAGCGGGCCAGTCACATTTTCAGTGGCGATAAACAGCACCTGCCGCTTGGTTCAGCCGATGACCTTGGTCAGATTCGGCAAAATCAACAACAGCGTCGTGGCGAAAAGAATGAGCCCTGCTTGACGAACTTTCGGTTGTTTGAACATGGCTTGACCGCCTTTATTGTTATTTCCTGATGCTTGCCTGCATATCCATGACGGCAAGCGGTGCACTTCCTGTTGAAGAACGTCGGCCTCGGCAAAACCCGACGACCCTGACGTACATGTACTACCTTAGGGCCCGCGTCACGCTTGGCTTAGATCCATTTCATATGGAGTGCTAGGCAATTGCGATTAAAAAAGCATGAGGCGTATTGCCAGCTTCTTTGCCGCCCGCTGGCTAGACAACTCGCTGACCTGAACCGGTTCACCCGCTAGCCAATGACCGTCCGTCTGAGCGGGTGGGTCAACCGCATTGAGCGCTGTGGTCATTGAATCCGAGAGCGCTCGGGCGAAGAGTGGAGGGACAAGAAATCACTCCCCGCACAGGTTCGAGGACGTCATGACCCAAGCTTTGATATTCGATGCGTTACGCACGCCCCGTGGCAGAGGCAAGGCCGATGGCGCCTTGCACAGCGTCAAACCGGTGAATCTGCTGGCCGGTCTGCTGACCGCGCTGCAAGAACGCACCTCGCTGGATACCAGCCAGGTCGATGACGTGGTGCTCGGCTGCGTCACGCCAATCGGCGATCAAGGCTCGGACATCGCCAAAACCGCCGTGCAAGTGGCCGATTGGGACGTCAGCGTGGCGGGCGTGCAGATCAACCGTTTCTGCGCCTCGGGACTCGAAGCGGTGAACCTTGGTGCAATGAAAGTGCGCTCGGGGTTCGAAGACCTGGTGGTGGTCGGTGGCGTCGAGTCGATGTCGCGGGTGCCGATGGGCAGTGATGGCGGCGCCTGGGCGCTGGATCCGCAGACCAACCTGCACAGCCACTTCACCCCGCAAGGTGTTGGCGCGGACCTGATCGCCACGCTGGAAGGCTTCAGTCGTCAGGACGTCGATGCCTACGCGCTGCACTCGCAGCAGAAAGCCGCACGGGCGCGGGCTGACGGCTCGTTCAACAAGTCGCTGGTACCGGTGCAGGACCAGAACGGCATCATCCTGCTCGATCACGATGAGTTCATTCGCGCCGAATCTACCCTTGAAGGTTTGGCCAGGCTCAAACCAAGTTTCGAAATGATCGGCCAGATGGGTTTCGACGCGACGGCGCTGCGCGTTTACAGCCATGTTGAGCGGATCAATCACGTGCACACGCCGGGCAACAGTTCCGGGATCGTCGACGGTGCGGCGCTGATGCTGATCGGCTCCGAAGCCAAAGGTCGGGCGCTGGGCTTGCAACCGCGGGCGCGCATTGTCGCCACAGCCGTCACCAGCACCGATCCGACCATCATGCTCACCGGCCCCGCGCCGGCAACACGCAAGGCACTGGCCAAGGCCGGATTGCGTGTGGAAGACATCGATCTGTTCGAGGTCAACGAAGCGTTCGCTTCGGTGGTGCTGAAGTTCATCAAGGACATGGCCGTCGATCCGGACAAGGTCAATGTCAACGGCGGCTCTATCGCCATGGGCCACCCGTTGGGCGCCACCGGTTGCGCGATCCTCGGCACCCTGCTCGATGAACTGGAAGCGCGACGCCTGCGCTATGGCCTGGCGACGCTGTGCGTCGGCGGCGGCATGGGCATTGCCACCATCATCGAACGCCTCTGAGCCCCGAATTCAAGGAACCTTGTTATGAGCGAAGCCATTCGTTACGAAAAAGGCCAGGACGCGATCGTCGTGCTGACCATCGACATGCCGGGTCAGAGCGCCAATACCATGAACGCCGTGTACCGCGAGGCCATGGCCGCGTGCGTTGCCCGGCTGGTAGCTGAAAAAGACAGCATTGCCGGCGTCATCATCACCTCGGCGAAGAAGACATTTTTCGCCGGCGGCGACCTCAACGAGCTGATCAAAGTCGGTAAGCCCGAAGCCAAAGCCTTCTACGACATGGTGCTGACCCTCAAAGGGCAACTGCGCACCCTGGAAACCCTCGGCAAACCGGTTGTCGCAGCGATCAACGGCGCGGCGTTGGGCGGCGGTTGGGAAATCTGTCTCGCCTGTCACCACCGGGTGGCACTGGACGACGCCTCGGTGCAACTCGGTCTGCCGGAAGTGACCCTCGGCCTGTTGCCGGGTGGCGGCGGGGTGGTGCGCATGGTGCGCATGCTTGGCATCGAGAAAGCGCTGCCTTATTTGCTGGAAGGCAAGAAAGTGCGTCCGCAACAGGCGTTGCAGGCCGGTTTGATCGATGAGCTGGCGGTGGATCGCGACGAATTGCTGGCCAAGGCGCGCGCATGGATCGTTGCCAATCCGACGGTGGTGCAGCGTTGGGATGTGAAGGGCTATCAGATTCCGGGCGGCACGCCGTCGAATCCGAAAGTCGCGCAGATGCTGGCGATTGCGCCGTCGATTCTGCGCAGCAAGACCCAAGGAACAATGCCGGCGCCGGAGAAAATTCTCTGTGCGGCAGTCGAAGGTGCTCAGGTCGATTTTGACACCGCGCACTTGATCGAAACCCGTTACTTCACCGAACTGACCACCGGGCAGATCTCGAAAAACCTGATTGGCACCTTCTGGTTTCAACTCAATGAGATCAACGCCGGAGGCTCGCGGCCGCAAGGGTTTGCGCCGTCTGTCACGCGCAAGGTCGGCGTGCTCGGCGCGGGCATGATGGGCGCCGGGATTGCTTTTGTCAGTGCTTCGGCGGGCATAGAGGTGGTGCTCAAGGACATCAATCTGGCTGCTGCCGAGAAGGGCAAAGCCCATTCTGCAGCGTTGCTGGACAAGATAGTTGCTCGCGGACAGATGGATGCGTCGAAACGCGAGGCGGTGCTGGCGCGTATTCATGCCACGGAAAGTGACGCCGATCTGGCGGGTTGCGATCTGATCATCGAAGCGGTGTTTGAAGATCGCGAGCTCAAGGCCAGGGTATCTTCGGCCGCCCAACGGGTTGTCGGCGCCGAAGCGGTCATCGCCTCCAACACGTCGACGCTGCCGATCACCGGTCTGGCGACTGCGGTACCTGATCAAAGCAAATTCATCGGCCTGCATTTTTTCAGCCCGGTGGAAAAAATGCCGCTGGTGGAAATCATCAAAGGTGCGCGGACCAGCGATGAAACCCTCGCGCGCGGTTTCGATTTCGTTCTGCAAATCAAGAAAACCCCGATCGTGGTCAACGACAGCCGCGGCTTTTTCACCTCGCGGGTATTCGGCACCTTCACCAACGAAGGCATCGCCATGCTCGGCGAGGGCGTGAGTGCGCCGATGATCGAAACCGAGGCGCGCAAGGCCGGCATGCCGGTCGGGCCTCTGGCGATCTCTGACGAAGTTTCCCTCAGCCTGATGAGCCATATCCGCCAGCAAACCGCCAAAGACCTACAGGCAGAAGGGAAGCCGCTGATTGAGCATCCGGCCTTCGCCGTGATTGACTTGCTGCTCAACGAATACAAGCGCCCGGGCAAAGCCGCAGGTGGCGGTTTCTATGATTACCCGGCGGGCGGGCAGAAACATTTGTGGCCTGAACTGAAGGTGTGCTTCGAGAAGCCCGACGGACAGATTTCGCCCAAAGACGTGCGTGATCGGTTGCTTTTCGTGCAGGCCATCGAAACCGTGCGCTGTGTGGAGGAGGGTGTGCTGACCTCGACAGCGGATGCCAACGTCGGCTCGATTTTCGGTATCGGGTTTGCGCCGTGGACCGGCGGTGCGTTGCAGTTCATCAACCAGTACGGCGTGAAAGATTTTGTCGCTCGCGCGCAGTATCTGGCTGAGCAATATGGCGAGCGTTTTGCGCCGCCCGCGTTGCTGTTGGATAAAGCAGCGAAAGGTGAAATGTTCTAAGGGCAACGAGCATTCCGGGGCTTGCCTTGCCTGGGTGTTTCAGGGCAGGCTCTGGGGTGTTCATTATTCCCATCACGTGTCAGGTATTTTTTATGTCGCTACGCATCTGCATTCTGGAAACCGACATCCTGCGTCCGGAACTGGTCGATCAATATCAGGGTTACGGGCAGATGTTCCAGCGCCTGTTCTCACAGCAACCGATTGCCGCCGAGTTCACTGTCTACAACGTGATGCAGGGCGAATACCCGAGCGACGACCAAACCTTCGACGCGTACCTGGTCACCGGCAGCAAGGCCGATTCGTTTGGCACCGACCCGTGGATTCAGACCCTCAAGGAATATCTGCTGAGCCGTTACGAGCGTGGCGACAAACTGCTCGGCGTGTGCTTCGGCCACCAACTGTTGGCGCTGCTGCTCGGCGGCAAGAGCGAGCGTGCAACGCAGGGTTGGGGTGTTGGCACCCACAATTACAAACTCGCGGCCAAGGCGCCGTGGATGAGTCCGGTACGCGAAGAACTGACGCTGCTGATCAGCCATCAGGATCAAGTCACTGCACTACCAGAAAACGCCACGGTCATTGCTTCCAGCGATTTCTGCCCGTTTGCGGCGTATCACATCAATGATCAGGTGCTGTGCTTCCAGGGCCATCCGGAGTTCATCCACGATTATTCGCGGGCGCTGCTGGATCTGCGTCAGGAAGCGTTGGGTTCACAGATTTACAGCAAAGGCGTGGCTAGCCTGGAGCAGGAACACCATGGCGCTACGGTTGCGGAATGGATGATGCGGTTTGTGGCGCACAAGCCAGAAACTGTCTAAGGCAAAAGCTTCGCGAGCAGGCACGCTCCCAAATCAGATCTTCGGTGCGCCGCCGATCAATGTGGGAGCGAGCCTGCTCGCGAATGTTCCAGACAACTCGGTCTTCTTTACAACCACCCAGACTTCTTGAAACTCGCCCACAAACTCACACACCCCACGGTAATAAACCCCAGCACACCGAAATAGCCGTAGTGCCAGCTCAACTCAGGCATGTTCTGGAAGTTCATCCCGTAAATCCCCGCAACCGCCGTCGGAAACGCCAGGATCGCCGCCCAGGCAGCAAACTTGCGCTGCACAACGCTTTGCCGTGAAGCCTCGAGCAACACACCGATCTCGATGGTCTGGCTGGCGATGTCGGCCAAAGTGCTCAGGTCTTCCATCTGCCGCGTTACGTGGATCTGCACATCGCGGAAGTACGGGCGCATATTCTTGTCGATAAACGGGAAACTCAGCTTCTGCAGTTCCTCGCCAATCTCCACCATCGGTGCTGCGTACCGACGCAGGCGTACGACATCACGGCGCAAGCCATGCAGCTTCTGAATGTCACGCTCATTCAACGCGCTACACAACACGTTGCGCTCCAGTTCATCAATTTCGGCGTGGATCGCTTCGCCGACAGGCTGATAGTTCTCGATGACAAAATCGAGCAGCGCATACAGTACGAAATCTTCCCCGTGCTCCAGCAGCAGCGGACGTGCCTCACAGCGCTGGCGGACATGGGCGTAGGAAGCCGAGTGGCCGTTACGCGCGGTGATGATGTAGCCCTTGCCGGCAAAGATGTGCGTCTCGATAAATTGCAGAACGCCGTTCTCGCGGATGGGCGAGTAGGTGACGATAAACAAAGCGTCGCCAAAGGTTTCCAGCTTCGGTCGACTGTGTTTTTCCAGGGCATCTTCGATGGCCAGTTCGTGCAGGTTGAACTGACGTTGCAGATTGGACAGTTCCTGAGCGTCCGGCTCTTCCAGACCGATCCAGACAAAGTGACCGGTTTTCGCGGCCCAGGCAGCGCCTTCGTCGAGGGAAATATTGGTGACTTTCTTGCCTGCGCTGTACACCGCAGCAGCAACAACTCGACCCATGGTGGTGATTCACTTCTTCTTGGCAGGTGGCAGGGAACACAAGGCTTCAGCTTAGCCGTGTCGCTGCTTGAGAGTCAGTGAAATCTGTACAGTTCACCGGGCAAAAGAAAACCCGCACAGGGGCGGGTTGTCTTCTTAGGCGGCTTGCAGTTGCCGGTCCATCGATTCAATGCACTCGCGCATCTGTTCGCGGCACTGATTGATGAGCATGGGCATGTCATCCATGGTCAATCCGGCTGTGGGAATTGCCGGCAACGAGCGTATGAGGATTTTCCCGCTGCGCCAGCTATTCAGGCGCATGTGCTTGATGTAACTGCTCACGCAAACCGGAACGATCGGCACCCCTGCGGCAATCGCCATCTGGAACGCCCCTTTCTTGAATGGCAGCAATTCCTCTCCGAGGTTGCGCGTGCCTTCCGGGAACACCCAGATCGAGGTGTCTTCGTTCTGCAAGGTATTGGTCGTGGTGAGCATCGATTGGCGCGCCTTGTGCGCATTGCCACGGTCGATCAGCACGTTGCCGGCCAGCCAGAACAATTGCCCGAACAGCGGCACCCACTTCAGGCTTTTCTTGCCAATGCACACGGTACGGCGCGGCACTACGTTGCCGAACACGAACAGATCATAGTTGGACTGATGGTTGGCGATGATCACGCAGCTGTCTGGTTTGTTTATCAAACCGCTGACATCGGATTTAACCCGTAAACGCAAAATACACATCGCTGGTAGCGCATAGAGGCGGGCGCACAGACGGCTGTTGTCCGGATTGAACGGGCGGCAGATCCCGAGAATCACCCCGAGCACGCCGGCCAGAATAAAGTGCAGGCCCATCAATAACATACGAAACACGAACAGCATTTTCAGGCCCCACCGGGACAAAAGGTGGCGCAGTGTACGGATGTGCACTGTTTTCGGCAATTGCCACTATAGAGTCCGGAGATAGCCGATGTTTAAGCGCATGTTTCCGAATTGATGGTCAGTCCTGTCCTAGAGCTGTTATAGCCTTTTAAACCGGACGGGCATGAAAAAGCCCGACACGACGGTCGGGCTTTTCTTCGAGGCATGAGTCGGGGTTTAACCCAGATGCTCCTGATCCTGAATGATCGCGTTATCCAGGGCTTCCAGCAGCGCCTTGCGTACTTTCAACTTGGTATTCTTGTGCGCGAGCATGTTGATCTTCTTCAATTGACGCGCAGCGGCGAGGGCGGCACTTTGCAGCTCCTCGGCGGAAACTACCTTGTCGAGGAAGCCGGCATCCACCGCGCTTTTCGGATCGAACATCTCGCCGTTGATCACCGAGCGGTGGAACGCCGAGCGACGCAGACGATCGCGCGCCAGCTCGATACCGGCGTGGTGCATGGTCATGCCGATCTGCACTTCGTTCAGACCGATGCTGAACGGGCCGTCGACACCGATGCGGTAATCAGCAGACAACAGAATGAAAGCACCTTTCGCCACAGCATGACCGGGGCACGCGACGATGATCGGGAACGGGTGAGAAAGCAGGCGACGCGCCAAGGTCGAACCCGCAGTCACCAGCGACACGGCTTCTTTAGGGCCGGCGGTCATCACTTTCAGGTCATAGCCGCCGGACAGAATCCCCGGCTGACCGGTAATGATCACGATGGCACGATCAGTCACCGCCTGATCCAGCGCCGCGTTGAATGCCGCAATCACGTCCGGAGAAATGGCATTGACCTTGCCATTGCTCAAGGTCAGGGTCGCGATACCGTCTTCGAGGTGGTAGGAAATCAACTCACTCATGACGCTATTCCTTGTAAGAAAGATCGGCAGACGTTACCCACCGCCGCAGGCCAGGTAAAGCGCCGTGACTGACCCGCCAGTCACCGTTTCCCGGCCCACCCACCGTAGCGAGGCATTCTGCTTCTATATAGAAGGGTTGCGCCCACCGAAGATTGGCCGGTTTGCCATCGCCTGACGGTCGGCGAAACGGCTTTTTCTCTTAACCGCATGAAAATTCTGAAAAAAAGTTTGCCATCGCAAAAGCTTTCGACTACATTAGCGCGCCTCGACAGACAGAACATGTTTGAAGAGATACGGTGAAGTGTCCGAGTGGCTTAAGGAGCACGCCTGGAAAGTGTGTATACAGGAAACTGTATCGAGAGTTCGAATCTCTCCTTCACCGCCAAATTTGAAACGACTAAACCCCTGAAAACGTTAAAGTTTTCAGGGGTTTTGTGTTTTCAGAGGATCAAAAAAAGCCATATGGGAACGCCTATGGGAATACGGGCTGTTGGATTGCACGCGTTCGAAGCCCGTTTTATAGGGTGTTGTCAGCATCTAGTGGCTGAATGCTCAGGGCGTGCTGCAGCATTACGACGACGTTCGGGCCGTCCTCGTTGATCAACATGCCGTAGTACTACCGCATCAGTTCGCGCTGGTATGCCCCATCTGCTCCGCAATCCAGTCAACCGATGCTACGCCGGCGGTCAGCAACTGGATGGCATAGGTGTGCCGGCACTGGCCAGTCCCGCGATACCGGACGCCGGCCGCTTTCAAGTGTGCTTTGAAGAACCTGTCTTTCACCCCAAAGTCGCTGACGTGCGGCAGGCCGCTCTTTGTATTGAGGAATACGAAGTGCAACTTGTGCTTGCGGACGGTCTTGTTGTCCCTCTCGACGACGTCGACAGTGTCCACTGTCTTGAGCTGGTTGATCGTGTCCAACTTTCTAATGGCATCCCACGCGAGTTCCAGCAAACGCGCCTTACGCGTAGAGTGTCGGGTCTTCGTCACGCGATAGGCTCCCCGCACCTTTGGCCTGAGGAAAGTCACACCCCCTTTTCTAGATCGACGTCCTGCTAGGTCAGTACAATCCTTTCTGAAACCCGCGGCCCCGTTCAATCATAAACTGCACCGTCAACCTGCTTGGAAAAGTTAGCTTGTTGGCCTATATGAGGTTGCTAGACTCACTTATGCATCTTGCTGAAGCCATTGTAGGAGAAGTGGTGAGTAGGGCTGGCAGTTGTAATACTAGTTAAAAATTAAGGAGCCCCTTTCTACCGGGGCTTCGCGCTATCGGCTGTCAGCGTTCGGTAGAGCTATTTCCCCCAAAGCGTTCCGGGTATTTGCTCACGTATGCCATTGCAGCATTGATGGCAAAAGTAAATGTCACAGCAAAAATAATCAAAATGCTATTGAAAACTCCGAACCATGGCGAAACTTGTTGGCTAAAGGCTAGCCATGAAATGTATGCGCCACAAGACAACATCAAGAGGATCGACAATAAGGTGCCCACTAAGAAAGCTTCCGTTGCAATATTCCCCGTAGATGCGGAAGCAGATAATCCTTTAAGCATTGAAAATATAGTAAGCGCAAAGAGAATCATTGCCGCCATTGGTAATTCTGGACTTGACATAAATTTTGCGTACATCCCGTTTAGTATGTTTCCTATCGCATAAAAAATGAAAGGAAGTAGGACAAAAACAATATCGACTCCTATACCACGATTCGCCCATATCACTTCCTTCGACCGTCCTTTTGGAGTTCCGATTAGCATTCCAAAAATTGCTGGCACCAAACCGAATACTATAATAGTCGCGCTCCAAAATGAGGGCTCATAAATCAACTCTTGCATGATATTTTCCTATATGTCAGCTAAATAACTTGTTGAATGATATCAATTTGGCATCGCGGATGATAGGTTAATAGTCATTCGCGCCGCGCCCTTACTCTTGGCTAGTACTGGCACAGTATTTTCATTTAGAACTGGTGCGACAGGTGGGGGCGTTTGGGTTTTATTGGCTGCGGCCCCAACTATGCTCTGAGTGATTACAATCGCGTCTTTATTCATCCTTATAAGGACCACTCCATGATCATCTCCACCACTCACGCCATTGAAGGCCGGCAGATCACTGCATACCTGGACATTGTCAGCGCGGAATCGGTGCAGGGCGTCAATGTGATCCGCGACATGTTCGCCGGTATGCGCGATTTTTTCGGTGGGCGTTCGCAGACGCTGGAGCGGGCTTTGAAGGAGGCGCGTATTCAGGCGACCGAAGAAATCAGGGAGAGGGCGCGTGCTTTGCAGGCGGATGCGGTGGTTGGGGTCGACTTCGAGATCAGCATGCCTGGCGGCAAGGGCGGGATGGTTGTGGTGTTTGCCACGGGTACAGCGGTGAAGTTGCGCTGAGTTTCGGTCAATAGGCTTGTGAGCCCGTTAGAGGTTGAAAGGGCTCTTTTTTGTCTGCGTTCAGTTCTGCGGTGTGAGGGCCACAGCAGTTCATCGGTGTGTTTAAGTTTTGCAGGCCATTCGTCGGGCGTCAGCTGATCTGAATTACAAGTCCAGGAATGACCGACTAGTCTCAAAAGCAGAGGAGGTCGGTATTTTTTCAGGCAAAAGAGTTTTTGCCGGTATCGATCCGTTGCGAAGGGGAAAGGTATGACTGGTCCGTATATCGAAGACGATGGCGCTGAATTTTCCTTCAACAACTGCGTACGGTGCGGCCAGACCGAATACCAGGCAGGCTTTGGCGAGGATCCGGTACAGATCGGCAAGATCAAATCCACGGCACCTAAAGGACCGAAGGCGAAATTCCTGCCCAAGGTCACTGCACGATCCAGAAAATAATCATTCTCTGAATAACCTCGTCATTGAACGGGGTTTTTTATGCTTGAACGGTCGAGGAAATATCTTACGAACGATGTTTGGCGGATGTGGCAGGATTTCACAAACTTTTCACGTCTGCCGCAGTAGGGTGAAGCCATCCGTTAGAAAGCAAGTCTCCAGCCCGTCTCCCCAGCGGGCTTTTTTTTGCCTGTCATAAAACCTTTTGCAGAATCGCTGTCCAATCGGCGCCGAGTGCGCGAAGCCTCTGATTTCGTCTGGACTTTTGCGCGGTGACGGCATTAAATCCTGGCCCTTTTTGTCATCCCAATTTTTGAGGTTTTCGTCATGCGTTTAACACTGCCTGCTCTGGTTCTGGGGCTTCTGGTTGCTCAAGGTGCAATGGCTGCCGGCGATGGCACCGCGGCGCTGGGCGGTGGTCTGGGTGGCGCGCTGGGTAATGTCGTCGGGCAGAAAATGGGCGGCAGCACTGGCGCGGCCATTGGTGCTGGCGTAGCAAGCGCGGCGGGCAGCGCAGTGGCGGCGCGCAAGGGTAGCCGGACCAAAGCGGCGATTGGCGGCGGTGTTGGCGCAGCCGGTGGTTCGGTGATCGGCAACAGCCTGGGCGGCAAGACTGGCGCCACGATTGGTGCTGGCCTGGGTGGCGCGGCTGGCGGCGCAGTGGGCAGCAACTTGTCCAAAGGGCATAAGCGTCACTGAGATTGGTCGTTTGTCAGAGAAAGCCCGGCTTGATGCCGGGCTTTTTCATGGCTGAACGTTTTCCCCGTTTGCGTCTCCAATCTCACATAGGCCCATGTCTGGGCGGACTGTCCCGCTTCGGGAACTGTGAGGTTCATATGCGCTTGTCATTATCTGCACTGTTTTTCGGTTTGCTGGTAGCACAAGGGGCGATGGCCGCTGGTGATGGTTCGGCAGCGGTGGGCGGTGGACTGGGTGGCGTACTGGGCAATGTGGTCGGCGGTCAACTCGGCGGTAGCACCGGTGCGGCGGTCGGTGCTGGCGTGGGTGGCGCGGCCGGCGGTGCGGTGGGGGCGGATAAACGAAATCGCACCGAAGCCGCCATTGGCGGTGGCCTCGGCGCTGCCGGTGGTTCAGTGGTTGGTAATAGCCTTGGTGGATCAACCGGTTCGGCTATCGGCGCAGGGTTGGGCGGCGCGGCCGGCGGTGCGGTCGGCAATAACCTGGGTGACGATGGTGGCTCTCATTCGGGTGGTGGCCACAAACACAAGAATAAACATAAAAACCGCCATCATTGATGGAGGGTTAAACGGAAACCCGGCGTTGTGCCGGGTTTTTTGTATTTGCTGATCTGAATCTGGAACGATTGGCTGTAGGGCTTTTCGAACTTCATACACTCCCTGAAATGACGAGGTTGCCATGACTCCTGAAACTGAAGGCAAGGAAGAGAAAGGTTCGAGCGGACTGCCGTTTATCAATGACCCGGGGAATGAAGATCCGGGCTCGCTGATGGATGATGCGACGGTGCCGCTGAATGATTCGGATGAGGCGGATATGGAGTATGAAGAGGATGAGGATGAGCAGTGAGGGGGAATAGGTTGGGTTGAAAGTCTGAAATTGGTTTTAAGGGCCTGAGTGAACAGGCCCTTTTAGTGGTCGTGTCTAATTGGTATCTTTTGAGTCAGCCAATACATACAGGTTACTTATGGCTGACATTTTTTTGATTTTTTTTAGCTTCAGATATTCTTCGAGTTCTTTTTTAATGGTTTCTTCATCGCAATATTTTCTATGTTTAGAGGGTCTCTCACGGGCAAAGTAGTATAAGCGCCGAGTATCAAACCCATTGATTTCACCGTTAGGGCCATAGTCAAAATCTACGCTTCCTGTCGATAAATTGATGCGGCAGCCAATACCATGCAATTCATATTTAACGCCTCGAGTAACTCTCCCGCATCGCTTTATTTCCTTGGTGCGCCACAGCCTTCGAATGTCTCGAGTGCCAAATTTTCGCTCAAATATGAGCGTGCTGGACTCCACCATGGAGATAAAGTCATTTATCAGAATGTCCAAAGTTTCATTTTGATCGCTCATCTTCTTCTCCGATGCTCCAATCTGTCTAAACCTACGTTGTTTGCTGAGTCTATTACATCTTCAATACTGTTTAGAGTTTTGTCGTACTTTATGAGATCGGTTATGAGTTTGATTGTCACATTGGTTGAAGTTTGCCGTGCAGCTGCTGCACGATGGTGTCCGTCCAGAATATATAGGTTACCGTCATGTTCTATGACATCGATGGGGTCCGTTGGATCGTATCCGTTGCTCATTTTATTTTTATAATCCTCGACTGTCTTGGTTGAGGTCTTTCCCTCTATTGTATGTATTCGCTTCAAAGTTTTTGGATCTATATTGTGAGCAATGTTCGGTAGTTTCGGCTCACCCTCATCAACCTGAGCCCCACCAACTCCACCCGGCACCTCACACCCAGGCTTATTCGGCGGCGGACAATTGGAGTTCAACCCCAACGGATCCACCCACCCCGTCGGATTCGGCACGTACTGGTACTGATTCAAGCCACCGGCCAACTTGATCGGATCCGGCGTCAGATACCTTCCCAGCCTCGGGTCGTAATACCGATGGCGGTTGTAATGCAGGCCGCTTTCCGCATCGAAGTACTGTCCCTGAAAGCGCAGCGGCTGGTTCAGGTAGTCCTCGCCGGCCAGGGTCAGTGCGGCGACTTTGCCGTAGGCGTCGTATTGCGCTGACCAGACGATGTCGCCGCTGTAGTCGGTGAGTTCTTGCGGGGTGCCGAGGTGGTCAAGCTGGTAGTAGAACGGGCAGGCCTTTTTCGGGCCTTTGCCGTCGAGCAGCGCCAGTGGGCGGAAGGTGCCGGGTTCGTAGACGTAGCTGCGGTATTCGCTTTCGCTGCTTTCGGCGACGAGGTGGTCGCCTTGCCAGAAGAACTCGGTGGTCTCGCCGTTGACGGTTTTGCTGATGCGTCGGCCGAAGGCGTCGTACTTGTAAGACGCGGTCTGGCCGTCGGGGCGCGTCAGGCCGATCAGGCGGTGTTGGCTGTCGTAGCGGTATTCGGTGACGAGTGTCTGGGCGCGGCCGCGACGTTCGCGGATCAGGTTGCCGAAGGCGTCGTAGTCGTAATGACGGTCGCCCTGCATCAGCAGGCGGTTGCCTTTGATCTGACTCGGGCCGGGGCGGTCCTGCATCAGCAGGTTGCCGGCCGGGTCGTGGGCGAAGGATTCCGGCAGTTCGTCGCGGGAGTGGCGGACGCGGATGAGGCGGTCGAGGGCGTCGTAGCCGTAGGTGCGTTGGCCGTGGCGGCTGTCGGCGATGTGCGCGAGATTGCCGTTGGCGCTGTAGGCATAATCGCGGCGATACAGCGCATCGCGCTGATGGCCTACGGCGTGGGCGAGTAATCGGCCCTGATCGTCGTAGGTGTATTCGCTGAGCAGCAAACCCTGCTGGCGTTGTCGTTCGCGTCCGGACTGGTAGACATGACGGGTCAGCGGCGCGCCGTTGAGGTCGATGCCGCTCAGCGCGCCACCCTTGGCGTGGTGGTAGTCGAGCACGCTGTTGTCCGGCAGGCGCATGCGTTTGAGCTGGCCGCAGCCGTCGTAGCGGTAACGCAGGGTGCCCCAGCCCTGATGCTCGGTGATCAGCCGGTCCTGGCGGTCGTACTCGAAGGCCAGCGGGTGTTGCTGGCCGTCGTCAACACCGATCAAGCGGCCGAGGCGGTCGTATTGATAACTGACCTTGATCCCGTCGGGCAGGGTCTTGATTAACAGGCGCCCGGCAGCATCTCTTGCATATCCAGTAATCAGCGTCGAGCCATCATCACCGAACTCGGTCTTCTCCAGCAGATGCCCGTTGAGGTCGTAGGCGTACGCCGTGCGGCGGCCATCAAAACCGCTTTCCTGACGAATCAGGCCGGTTGGCGTGTAATCCAGCCGATACTTTTCCCCGGACTCGTTTTCAATCTCGGTGAGCAGCAGTTGCGCATGGTCGTAGCGGTACTGCACCCGCGTGCCGTCGGGGTTGATCCGCCGCGAAACCAGATGCAGATCGTCGTCGTATTCATAGCGGGTGATGCGCCCCAGTTCATCGCGCTCGGCGGTGACCTGACCGTAGGCGCCGTAGCTGCAGGCGCGGGTGCTACCGGTAGGAAATGTCGTCTGGATCAGTCGGCCAACGGCGTCCCAATGCTGACGAGTGACCGCACCGTGTTCGTCTGCGGTGGTGGTCCGTCGCCCCAGCGCGTCGTAGGAAAAGCGCCGTACGCCACCGTCGGGCAGGGTTTCCTCGGTCAACTGGCCAAGGCTGTTCCAGACCAAGCGATGCCGACTGCTGTCCGGGTAGCGGATCGACAGCAACTGGCCACGGGTGTCGTAGTAGTAATGGGTGACCTGACCGTCGGGGTCGACCGCTTCGGTGACATCGCCTTCGGCATTGCGCCGATAGATCCACATCGCGTCGCCGCGCGAACGCCGATAGAGGAAACCGTTGCGATACTCGTAGGACGTTGGCGCGTCAGCTGGCGGAATCAGCGCCACCAGCCGTCCGACCTCGTCGTAGCGGTATTCAGTGACGGCGCCCAAGGCATCCTGCTCGGCAATCAACCGCCCGGCATCGTCATAGGCCTTGAGCTGCTCGCCACCGTCGGCCTCGACCTTGCGCACCAGCCGCGCACGCTCGTCGTGGACGTACGTCTCTTCGGTGCCATCGACGTAATGCACCGCGACACTGCCGTCGTCATTCCAGACGTAGCGCGTGTCCATCTGCGAAAACGACGCCCAGTGACGCACGCAACGCGCGGCTTTCCCCGACCGTTCCCACTCCCAAAAGAAACTCGCCCCGCCGGCCAGCTGCCGCTGCAGAATCACGTGAGCGTCGTCGTAGTCGTAACGCTCGCTGTCGCCGACGGCGTTGGTCGCTTCGATCAGATGCTGGTAGGCGTCGTAGCGGTAACTGACCAGCGCCTGCTCGGTGCTCCAGGCACCGTCGCGAAACACCTGATAATCCACACCCAACAACTGCGCGCGGTCATACCGCAACAGCAGCGAACGCCCGGCGCCGTTGTCCAGTCGCTGCACCCGGTCAGAGCGATCGCGCTGCACCGTCAGACGATTGCCATAGGCATCGCTGATCGCTGTCAGCCGTCCTGCGCGAAAGTGATAGAACCGCGCCGTTTCCCCGGCCAGCGCGAGGATCAGTTCTTCCGGTTCATCGCCAAGAAAGATCGCCGCCCGCGACAGGCTGTTGTGAATCGCCGGTCGTTCAACGCTCGGCAACGGAAACCGCGTACGCCGGTTTTCGTGATCGACCCAGACAACAAAGTCACCCTCAAACGCCAGCCGATGCGCCAGCGAATGACTCCAGCCAAACCCCAGCCCGACATCGATCTCCGCCGCGCTGCTGCGATACAACCGGGTGAACTCGAACGGCAACACACCATCAAGCAGCGCATCGTTCAGAGTCAGCAGTTCTTCACCGGTGACCATCGACACCGGACAGCCGTTGGTGCAGGTGAAGGGCACGCAATCGGCGCTGTCACCGTTGGGGTTTTCCGCCTGATCCGGCGAGTCGTCATGCGCCTCATGCCGTTCCAACCGGCTCGAACCGCCAGACTTGTCCCGCACAACAGGCGCCGGATTCGGCACCGTCAGCACCAGCGAATCGGCCTGACGAATGTTCAGCGGTATCGACGGTGTCGGTTTCAACTCGACTTCACGCGCGTGGAGCATCAGCGGTTTCAAGGCGCTCGCGTGTTTGCTCAGTTCCGGTGGCGACGTCAGCTCCGCCAGCCGCAACGCTGAAGCCGCCAGCCACTCGCGCGCCCGTGGCGACTTGACCTTCGCCAGCACTTTGCTGCTCAAACGCAGTGGCACGCCGACGCCACCCGACAACCCCATCAGCAGAAAACTGACCAGCAGTTCGGCACGCACTTCGGCGACCACTTCGGCCAAATGTTGCGGCGGCAGCATCTTCAACCAACTGGTAAACGCGGCCAGATGAATAAACAGAAGAGGTTCGTCACTGAGGATCAACAAGCCGTTGGCAATGGCGTCGCTGGAGGCATTCAACAACGCCTCAAGCTCGGCCTCGCTGAGGTATTCCAGCAATTTTTCGCTGTTGGCCTGCAAGTCGGCGAGGAGGGCGAATACCTGTTTGATGTCATCCCAAACGCCATTCAGGGCTTTCTCGAACCCGCGCCAATCGGCTTGTTGCAACTGACCGTAACGGTCCAGAAACCCGGCGCTGGAAAACTCCTTCCACTGTGGTTGAAACCCTGCCCACTCAGCGCGCAGCCAGCCTTCCAGGCCTGCAATGACACCCTCATAAGAGGCATACAAAGCACGCACATGGTCGGTGGACACATCGGGAAAGAAGGTGATGCGATAACGCTGGCCCCGATCGCAGTCGGTCACCTGCAGAATGCCGCTGGGGCCGATGGTGTAACGCAGCGCTTCGCCGAAAGTCAGCACACCACCGACATCGGCAATCACCGGTTCGAGGGTTACCGGCGTGTCGCCAATCGGCACGAACCGCGCGGCCTCGAACATATGCACCAGCGTCAACGCCCCGCTGGCCGGGCACATGACCACCGATGAACTGAGCGGTTGGCGCGATTTGATCGGCGCGCTGAGACGCACGTCGTTGCCGACAGTGAAGACCTGCTCGACATCCAGCGCGGTTCCGGTCCAGAACTGCTCGGCCCAGGCGTCGTAGTTGTTCAGGCACAGGCGAAACTCGCGGATCAGGTTGTCAAAATCCGGTTCATCGGGATTCAAAGCAGCAACAACGAGCAGGCCGATGCTGTTGTTCAGGGCCAGAAGCCGATCGGTTGGAAGCATTCGCAGTCTCTCGCGCACATCAAAAAGGTGCGGGGACTTTGCGGGGGATCAATCAGGAAAGAAGTCGGGCGAGTAGGCGTTATCTGTAGGATGTTTCGCTAAATAACTGCGAGTAGTTCATCGCTCAATAAACATTGGCCGTTGCTCAATGTCCGTCGCGCTCGTTATGCTGCTGAACCCTTTAATCAGATCCGAGCAGCGGCGCCACCTGCCGCCTGGGATGTCTTTGTTAACGGATCCGATGATGAATGCACCGCTGAAGGCGTTCGGCCCGATCAAGGCCGTGATTTTCGATATGGACGGTTTGTTGCTGGACACCGAGGGCATTTACACCGAAGTCACGTCGCTGATTGCCCAGCGTTACGGGCGCACCTTCGACTGGAGCATCAAGCAGAACATCATTGGTCGTGGGGCCAATGATCTGGCGAACTATGTGGTGCAGGCACTGGATCTGCCGATCACCGCCGAAGAGTTTCTGGTGATCCGCGAGCCGCTGATGCGCGAGCGCTTTCCCACCGCGCAAGCGATGCCGGGTGCTGAGGAGTTGATCCGCCATCTCAAGGCGCACAATATCCCGATTGCTGTGGGCACCAGTTCCTCGCGTCAATCGTTCGGCCAGAAAACCACGTTGCACCGCGACTGGTTCGCGCTGTTCGATTTCATTGTGACGGCGGACGATCCGGAAGTCGGCGCAGCCAAACCGGCGCCGGATATCTTCCTCACCGCCGCCCGCCGTCTCGGTGTCGCGCCTGAAGATTGTCTGGTATTCGAGGATTCACCGTTCGGCGTGACTGCTGCAAAAGCCGCCGGCATGACCGCCATCGCCATTCCCGATGCCGCCATGGCCGATGAAAAATACGCACACGCTGACGGGATTCTTCGTACGCTGAAAGCGTTCACTCCTAGTGCTTGCGGCTTGCCGGCGCTGGAATGGGCTTGAATCTGACATGAGAAACGCCGCCCCTCTGTAACAAGAGGGGCGGCGTTTTTCGTTCGGGCGATGCGGAAAAATCAGGCGCCGAAACCACCGTCGATGGTCAGGCTGGCACCGGTGATGTAACCGGCTTCCGGGCCTGCCAGATAGGCGACGAAACTGGCGATTTCTTCGGCTTTACCGTAACGACCGACGGCCATCAGCGGAATCAGGCTTTCGGCGAAGTCACCGTGCGCCGGGTTCATGTCGGTGTCGACCGGGCCAGGCTGCACGTTGTTGATGGTGATGCCGCGTGGGCCAAGGTCGCGGGCCAGGCCTTTGGTCAAACCGACCAGCGCCGATTTGCTCATCGCATACACACCGCCACCGGCGAAGGGCATGCGGTCAGCGTTGGTGCTGCCGATGTTGATGATGCGCGAACCTTCGCCCATGTGTTTGGCGGCTTCCTGCGAGGCGATGAACACGCTGCGAATATTGATCGCTACGGTCTGGTCGAAGTCTTCGAGTTTGAAGTCTTCCAGTGGAGCAACGGCCAGCACACCAGCGTTGTTGACCAGAATGTCGAGGCGGCCAAAGGCTTCGACGGTGGCGCTGACGGCGTGGCGGATGGCGGCGGCATCGGCGCTGTCGGCCTTGATCGCCAGGGCTTTGCCGCCGGTGGCGGTGATGCTGTTCTGCAACTCTTCGGCTTTCGCGGTGGAGCTGACGTAAGTGAAGGCTACTGCAGCGCCTTCAGCGGCCAGACGTTTGACGATGGCTGCGCCGATACCACGGGAACCGCCTTGAATCAGAGCGACTTTGCCGCCGAGGTGTTGAGTGGTCATGTTCGATCTCCAGAGTGTTCAAGGCGGGAATGCCTTGGTGTTGGTGGCGAGTATCGGCGTGGTATCGACAACTGTGTAGACCATGATTGCTATAGTCTGTGTAAACCAGAAGTTTATAGTGACTATCATGGAAACCTTCAGCAGCATTGAATGCTTCGTGCGCAGCGCCGAAGTCGGCAGCTTTGCCGAGGCCGCACGACGCTTGAGTCTGACCCCGGCAGCCGTCGGCAAAAGTGTGGCCAAACTCGAGGTTCGGCTCGGCGTGCGGCTGTTCCAGCGTAGTACACGCAGCCTGACACTGACCGAGGCCGGACAACTGTTTCTGGATCAAGTCAGCGGTAGCCTGACCACCATTCAAAATGCCGTGGCCAACCTGTCCAGCGTCGAAGGGCTGCCGGCGGGAACGCTGAAAGTCAGCATGGGCGCCGCGTTTGGCTGTCTGCATATCGTGCCGATGCTCGGTGAGTTCCTACGACGATATCCGGCGATCAATCCGGACTGGCATTTCGATAATCGACAGGTCGATCTGATCGCCCAGGGCTTTGATGCGGCCATCGGTGGCGGCTTCGAACTGCCGCAAGGCGTGATCGCACGCAACTTGAGCCCGGCGCATCGGATATTGGTCGCGTCCACCGACTATTTACAGGCCAATCCCGAGATCATCGAACCGGACGACCTTAGCCACCACGACGGTATTCTGATCCGCTCGCCGCAAACCGGACGCGTGCGTTCCTGGCAATTGACCGGACGTAATCCACAGAATTGTCGGCCGTTGATGCTCAAGGCGCGAATGACCATGAGTGATTCCGAGGCCGCTTGCAGGACTGCAGCACAAGGCTTGGGAATCGCGCTGGTGAGCATGCCGTTTGCGGTGGGCTATCTGCAGGCGGGGACGTTGCAGCGGGTGTTGCCGGACTGGTTTGTCGATGACGGCAACATCTCGATTTACTACGCCGAGCATAAGTTGTTGCCGGGCAAGACGCGGGCGTTTGTCGATTTTCTGATTGAGCAGTTTGCGGAGCAGGGGTTGGCGCGGCGGTTCAGTGCTATCTGAGCAAGGTATCAGATCGAGTTGTGGCCTTCGCGAGCAGGCTCGCTCCCACATTTGGAATGCGTTTCCCCTGTGGGAGCGAGCCTGCTCGCGAATGGGCCGACTCGGTTTCCGAGGATGACCTCAGCGGGCAAACCGCCCCGGCCAGCCAATAATGTTCTTCGGCCGTGGCGTTGCATAAGTCCGCACTTTCGACGTCGATAAGCGCAACCGCACCAGCGATTCCGCAATCGTCACCGCCGCCGTCACCCCATCCACCACCGGCACGCCAGTACGTCGACGAATCTGCTCATCGAGCCCGGCCATGCCGCCGCAACCCAGGCAGATCACCTCGGCTTTGTCCTGCGTCACCGCCAACTCCGCCTGATGCACGATCGCTTCCAGCGCGCGCTGCGGCTCGTGCTCCAACTCCAGAACGGCCAGACCACTGGCCCGAACAGAAGCACACCGATCCCACAAACCGGACAATTTCAGCCGGTCCTCGATCAGCGGCACGGTGCGATCCAGTGTGGTCACCACCGAATACGCATGGCCGAGAAACATCGCCGTGCTCGCCGCCGCATCAGTGATATCCACCACCGGCACGTTGAGCAATTCCTGCAAACCTTCACGACCATGCTCTCCGTAACCGGCCTGAATCACCGCATCGAACGGCTGATCGTAGGACATCACCCGATCCATCACCGCAATGGCGGCCAGATAGCTTTCGAAGTTGCCTTCAATCGAATCGGCACCGAAGAACGGCGTCAAACCGACGATTTCGGTACCGGGCGACGCGACAGCCTGCGCTGAGCGCGCAATCGCTTCGGTGATGGATTCGGTGGTGTTGACGTTGACCACGAGAATACGCATGGGGACATCCTTATAGCGGGCAGTTCGGCGGCCCGCAGTCCGGGCCGCGAGGAAGTTAATGGCAGACGTTGTCGACAGCGATCGATTCGCCGCTGACGTCGGCGTAGTGCGGCTGACGCTTGGCGATGATCAGGTAAAGCATTCCGGCAATCCCGGCGCCGATCAGCCAGGAGAAAGGCGAGACGCTGTGGAAACCCGGCACCAGGGCCAGGACGATGGCGATCAATGCGGCAGGAATAAACGCCGCCACCGCGCGGAAATTGACTCCGTGGTTGTAGTAATAAGCGCCGTTGGGATCTTCGCTGTAGAGCTGCGGGACGTTGATCCGGCCTTTGCGGATCAACCAGTAGTCGACCATGATCACCCCGTACAACGGGCCGAGCAGGGCGCCGAGGCCGGACAGGAAGTACACGATCACCAGCGGGCTGTTGTAGAGATTCCACGGCAGAATCAGCACGGCGATGGTCGCGCTGATCAGCCCGGCGCGGCGGAAGGTCAGGTACTTCGGCGCTAGGTTGCTGAGCACGAAGGCCGGGGCGACGAAGTTGGCCATGATGTTCACCGCAACGGTGACGATCAGGAACGCCAGGCAACCGAGCACGAGGAAGAAGGTGTTGGGAATCGAGGCGATGATCTCGGTTGGGCTTTCGATGATCCGGCCATTGATCTGAAATTGCGCACCGCACAGCAGGACGGTAATCGCAGAGAATACCAGAATATTTACCGGCAAACCCCAGAAGTTTCCTACCTTGATGGTCTTGCGGCACGGCGAGGAGCGGGCGAAGTCGCAGAAATTGAGGATCAACGTGCCGTAGATCGCCAGCCACAACGCGCCGCCGGCAAAGATGTTGCGCCACATCTCTCCACCGGTCAGCGGCTCGCGAGTCGACCAGGCGATGGTCGCGTTGGCCTGGAAGTACATCCACGCGGCGAGGGCGGCCACGGTCAGCAGAATCACCGGCCCGGCAAACGCTTCGTAACGGCGGACCATTTCCATGCCGTAGGCGAGGATCGCCAGCTGCACTAACCAGATCGCCACGAAGCACACCCAGCCCAAGGTCGACAGACCGAGAATCGAGTTGTGGTCATATTCGGCGAAACCGGGATGCACGGCGGTGAGTAGTACGCGGAATACTACGGACGCCAGATACGTCTGAATACCGAACCAGGCAATGGCGATAACCGCCCGGATCAGTGCAGGAATTTGCGCACCGTGAATGCCGAAACTGATCCGGCTGATCACCGGAAACGGCACACCGGTTTTCTGTCCCATGTAACCGGACAGGTTCATGAAGAAGTACACCAGCGCCGCACCAATCCCCAGCGACAGCAGAATCTGCCAGCCACCCAGGCCCAGGGCGTACAGGCCGATGGCGAACGAGTAATTGGCAATGTTATGCACATCGTTGGTCCACAGGGCGAAGATGCTGTATTTGCCCCAGCGCCGACCTTCGGCCTTGGTCGGCGCGAGGTCGCTGTTGTGCAGGCGCGGACTGAGTTGTAACGGCTCGGCCAGCCCGTCATGGGGCAACGGTTGATCGAGGGCAGAGGCGGGCAGATTCAGCGCGATATTGTTGGAGAGACTTGTACGCATTCCGGCAGGCTCCTGATGTTCAGGGCCGCGATGACTGTGCATGAGCCGTCAGGCTCGACAAATCTTCGTCGCGGCCAGCAAACATCACTGGTTACGGGGCATCTGCAGCCTGTACGGGATAGGGCGCTTCAGGCTTGCGGATCGAAAGTGTGTTTATGTTTTGCGGTTTTGTATACAAAACATGTATGCACTAAAGCCAGATTTGTGCCAGTTGCAGTTCTATACGCAACCGTGCTCATTTCGAAAAGTTATCGATGAGAGCTAAGTCGTTGAAAATAATTGGTTAAAAATTGACCGGTTGAACAGGTATTTATTTTTGACGGAGGATTTTGTCGGCAGGCGAGGGAGAAGAAGTTTTCGCAGGGATGTAACTTTTCAGGGCGCCGAAACGAAAAAGTGCACACATAAATGGCACCGATGGTGACATTTGTGTGTACACATTTTTAGATTCGCGCAGGTGAAAAATGTGGGAGCGAGCCTGCTCGCGAATGCGTTGGATCAGTCAACGAAGATGTCGACTGAGACTATGCATTCGCGAGCAGGCTCGCTCCCACAGGGGATATCACTGGTACTGGAGATCAAGCCTTGCTGATGATATTCCCGGCGTGCAACCCGCATTCTTTCTGCGTCGCCTCTTCCCACCACCAACGACCTTCGCGCTCGTGCTGGTTCGGCAGCACCGGGCGGGTGCACGGTTCGCAGCCGATGCTGATAAAGCCGCGTTCATGCAGGCTGTTGTACGGCAGCTCAAGCATGCGGATGTAGCCCCAGATCTC
This sequence comes from Pseudomonas viridiflava, assembly GCF_900580865.1. Classification (GTDB taxonomy): domain Bacteria; phylum Pseudomonadota; class Gammaproteobacteria; order Pseudomonadales; family Pseudomonadaceae; genus Aquipseudomonas. The sequence goes on along the minus strand of NZ_UTBZ01000026.1, from coordinate 344,403 downwards.
TTCGCTGGTCATCTGCGCCAGCGGGTTGAACTTGTACAGGGTGCGCTCAGGCGTGGAGAACGCGGTGTCGATTTCCATCACCGCTACGGCACTGCGGGTGCCCGGGCTCTGGTCGCGGCGCTGGCCGGTGGCCCAGGCTTTGACGGTGGACAGTTTGCGGCGTAGCGGTTCGATCTTGCGGATCCCGCAGCATTCGCCATGGCCGTCCTTATAGAAACTGAACAGGCCTTTTTCCTTCACAAACGGTTCAAGTTTCGTGTAGTCCGGCGACACCAGTTCGATGTCGATCTTGTAGTGCTCGCGCACCTGATCGATGAAGCGGTAGGTCTCCGGGTGCAGGCGGCCGGTGTCGAGGCTGAACACCTTGACGTTCTTGTTGAGCTTCCAGGCCATGTCCACCAGCACCACATCCTCGGCGCCGCTGAAAGATATCCACAAGTCATCGCCGAACTCGGCAAACGCGAGTTTGAGGATGTCTTGCGCGGATTTGTTGGCATAGGTCGTGGCGAGTTCCACGACGTCGAACGTTGCACTCATCAGGGCGGCTTCCTACAGGTCGGTGGCGCTGGGCGCTCTATATGGGGCCGATGGTAACAAAAAGCTGCGAGGCTCGGGGCGCGCTGTGCGTTGCGCGCCTGCTTTTGAGTCGCTAGAGTTCGGCATCGCTCGACTCAAATAATCAATACAAACGGGAGTGTCTTGTGGAAATTGCTTGCCTGGATCTTGAAGGGGTGTTGGTGCCGGAAATCTGGATCGCCTTCGCTGAAAAAACCGGAATCGACTCCCTCAAGGCCACCACCCGGGACATTCCCGATTACGACGTGTTGATGAAACAACGTCTGCGCATCCTCGATGAGCACGGCTTGAAGCTGTCGGACATTCAGGAAGTGATCGCCACGCTGAAGCCGCTGGACGGCGCGGTGGAGTTCGTCAACTGGCTGCGCGAGCGCTTTCAGGTGGTGATTCTGTCGGATACGTTCTATGAATTTTCCCAGCCGTTGATGCGCCAGTTGGGCTTCCCGACCTTGCTTTGCCATCGCCTGATCACTGACGAAACCGGGCGGGTGACCAGCTATCAGTTGCGTCAGAAAGATCCCAAGCGTCAGTCGGTGCTGGCGTTCAAGAGCCTGTATTACCGGGTGATTGCGGCGGGGGATTCGTATAACGATACGACGATGCTGGGCGAGGCGGACGCGGGGATTTTGTTTCATGCGCCGGAGAATGTGATTCGCGAGTTTCCGCAATTTCCGGCGGTGCACACCTTTGCCGAGTTGAAGCAGGAGTTCTTCAAGGCCTCCAACCGCGACCTCAGCCTGTAAGCCTGGCTACCTGATGATCGTTCCCACGCTCTGCGTGGGAATGCCTCAACGGACGCTCCGCGTTCGGCTTTGGATGGGACCCGGAGCGTCCCGGGATGCATTCCCACGCGGAGCGTGGGAACGATCATTACTCAGAGGTTCTGCAGGGTTTCGAGCAGGATCTTCACTTTGGTAATCGACTCCTGATACTCCGCCTGCCAGTCCGAATCCGCGACAATCCCGCCACCGCCCCAGCAGCACACCTGCCCATCCTTGACCAACAGACTGCGAATCGCGATGGAACTGTCCATCTCGCCACGCACGTCCAGATACAGCAACGAGCCGCAATACAAGCCGCGCCGGGTTGGCTCCAGCTCATCGATGATCTGCATCGCACGAATCTTCGGTGCGCCGGTGATCGAGCCGCCGGGGAAGCTGCCGGCAATCAAATCCAATGCATCGCGATCCTCCGCCAGCTCACCGGTCACGCTGCTGACCAGGTGATGCACGTTCGGATAGCTTTCCAGGCTGAACAGCTCCGGTACTCGCACCGAACCGATGCGGCAGGTGCGGCCGAGGTCGTTGCGCAGCAGGTCGACGATCATCAGGTTTTCCGCGCGATCCTTGGAGCTGGCCAGCAGTTCGGCGGCGTTGGCGGCGTCTTCGGCTGGGGTCAGGCCACGTGGGCGAGTACCTTTGATCGGGCGGGTTTCCACCTGGCGTTCGCTGACTTTGACGAAGCGCTCCGGCGACAGGCTCAACACGGCGCCGCCGTCGGGCAGGCTCTGGAAACCGGAGAACGGCGTCGGGCAGGCTTCACGCAATTTGCAGTACGCCAGCCACGGATCGCCCTGGCACGAAGCGCGGAAGCGCTGGGCGAAGTTGACCTGATAGCAGTCACCGGCCTGGATGTAATGCTGAATGCGTTCGAAGGCTTGGCGGTAATCGTCGGCCGAGAGGTCGGCAGCCATCGGGGTGCTGAGCTTGAACGAGGGCAATGCACTAACGACTGGCTGCGTGAACAACGCGATCAACCGCTGTTTCTCGCTGTCGATCACCGACGGATGAAACACCAATTGGCTGGTAGCCGCATGGTGATCACTGATCAGCGCCCAGTCGTACAGGCCAAAACGCGCATCCGGCAATTGCAGATCATCGCGGGCCTGGCTCGGCAGGGTTTCCAGATGGCGGCCGAAGTCGTAGCTCAGATAGCCGATCAAGCCGCCGGCGAATGGCAGCTCGAAACCTGCTGGCAAATCAGCCACGCCCAGACGGGTCAGATTATCCCGCAGACGTTGCAGGAAAACGCCGCCACTTTCGTCGGGCAACACCGCCAGTTGTTCCAGCGGCCAGGCGCTGAGCAGGTCATAACGGCCACGGTCGGCACTTGGCCGGCCGCTGTCGAGCAGCACGGCGCCGGGTGCGTTGCGGATGGCCGCGAAGTAGTCGGCGGGATTGGCGCGGTAGGGCAGCGGGTGTACGGAACAGGTCAGCATGGGCGGGGCAGATCGGCCATTGAGGCGGGGTGGGGATTGTAGACCTCTCCGATGCCAGATCAAAGTCAAAAGCCTACCCCCTCACCCCAGCCCTCTCCCCCAAGGGGGCGAGGGGGAAAGGGAGCAGATCGGGAGCTTTTCAAAACCTGGGTTCGGCTTGATATCTTGGGGGAGGGAGCCGATCTGCATGCTTTTTAAGGCCAGGGTTCGGCTTGATATCTTGGGGGAGGGAGCCGATCTGCATGCTTTTTAAGGCCTGGGTTCGGCTCGATATCTTGGGGGAGGGAGCAGATCTTCATGCCTTTCAAGCCTGAGTTCGACTCAAGACTTTCAAGTCGGCGTAGCTCCAATATCCACCTCGGTCAGTCCCCTCTCCCTCCGGGAGAGGGCTAGGGTGAGGGGCTTTTAGCTTTTCAGCTCTTGAGCTATTAGCCTTCGACAGCAGGAATATGCCCAAACATCTCCTGAGTAAACGCCACCCGCTCTTCAACGGATTCAGTCACCCCACGCGCCTTCAGCTCTTCCAGTCGCGCTTCCACCGCATGGGTACGCAACGTCAGCCCACAGTCATTGGCAATCTGAATATTCAACCCAGGCCGCGCATTCAGCTCCAGAATCAGCGGACCTTTCTCCTGATCGAGCACCATGTCCACACCGATGTAACCCAACCCGCACAGCTCATAACAGCCCGCCGCGAGTTTCATGAAACCGTCCCAGTAGGGCAGTTGCACGCCGTCCACCGCGTTGGTGGTGTCGGGGTGTTTGGTGATGATGTTGTTCAGCCAGGTGCCGCGCAGGGTGAGACCGGTGGCCAGATCGACACCCACACCGATGGCGCCCTGGTGCAGGTTGGCCTTGCCGCCGGACTGCCGGGTCGGCAGACGTAGCATGGCCATCACCGGATACCCCATCAACACGATGATGCGAATGTCCGGCACACCTTCGTAGCTGATGCTTTTGAAGATCTGATCCGGAGTCACCCGGTATTCGATCAGCGCCCGGTCACGATGGCCGCCCAGCGAATACAAACCGGTGAGGATACTCGAGATGTGATGCTCAAGCTCTTCGTGGTCAACGATCTTGCCCGAGACCGTGCGATAACGGCCTTCGAAACGGTCGGCGATGACAATGATGCCGTCACCGCCAGCGCCCTGGGCCGGTTTGATCACGAAGTCGCTGCGCCCGCCGATGATCTCGCCGAGCTTGTCGATTTCCTTCTCGGTGGAGATCACGCCATACAACTCCGGCACGTGAATGCCGGCCTCGATGGCGCGCTCCTTGGTGATGATCTTGTCATCGACGATCGGGTACAGGCTGCGCTTGTTGTACTTGAGCACGTAGTCGGCGTTACGCCGATTGATGCCCATGATGCCCCGCGCCTCCAGCGCCTTCCAGGTCTTCCAGAAACCAAACATCAGGCGTCAGCCTTCTTCAGGAAAGCCTTGAAACGCACCAGCTCAGTCAGGCGGTAACCGCGATAACGACCCATCGCCAGCATGAAGCCGACCAGAATCAGCAGGATCGCCGGGAAGGTGAACACGAAGTAAACCAGTTCAGGCACGGTCATGATCAGGTGCGCCAGGGACGCCGCGAACAGCGTACCGATCGCGACTTTCATCGCATGACTGGCACCGCGTTCTTCCCAAGTGATCGACAGGCGTTCGATGGTCATGGTCAGAATCACCATCGGGAACAGCGCAACAGACAAGCCGCGCTCCAGGCCGAGCTTATGGCTGAACAGACTGATCGCCGCGATCAACACCACGACAAAGGTCAGCACCACCGAGAGTCGCGGCAGCATTTGCAGCTTCAAGTGTTCCAGATACGAACGTAACGAAAGCCCCAGCGCGGTGATCACGGTAAACAGCAGAATGCCGAAGCCCAACTGCGTCTCACGGAAGGCGAGGGCGATCAGCACCGGGGTGAACGTGCCGAGGGTCTGCAGGCCGATCAGGTTGCGCAGGATCAGAATCACCAGCACGCCGATCGGGATCATCACCATGATCATGAACGTTTGCTGAGTCTGCAGCGGCAAGCCGTACAGCGAGTATTCGAGGAAGTTGGCGTCGGTGTTTTCGTCGGTCAGCTTGGCCAGACGAATCGCGTTCATCTCGCTGTTGTTCAGGCTGAAGGTCACGTTAGCTTTCTTGCCACCGTCGACGGTGATCAGGTTTTCATCGCCGGTCCACCACAACAGGCGGTCGGTCGGCAGGCCTTGCTCGCCGGTTTCCGGGTTGAAGTACAGCCAGTCATTGCCGTTGAAGCTGCGCAGCCACAGTTCGGGCGTTTGCGGCTGGTCGGCGACGAGGCGGATGGTGTGGACTTTTTCCACCGGCACGTGGGCGATGGACAGCAGCAGTTCGACGATTTTGGCTTTGTGCGGGGTCGACGGATCGCCGGCCAGCAGCAGTTTTACGTTGTCGTCGTTGAGGTTGTTGACGCGTTTGATCGCTTCGCCGATGAAGGTTTCGACGTCGGCAGAGTGTTGGCGGATCGGCGCGAGCAGGGCTTCGGCGGCGATTTTCTCAGGGCCTTCGATGGCGATGCTGTCGCGGAAGGTCGGGCCCTTGATCTTGGATTTTTCCGCGGTGTAACGCTTGGTCAGCACCAGACGGTAATAAAGGGTCTGGTTGCCTTTGGCGCGACGTGCCGACCAGGTCACCTTGCGGTTGCCGTCGACGCGGTTGACGGCGACGCCGTAATTATTGGAGATGAAGCTCTCGTTGAGACTGACGTAGTCGCGGCTCAACGGCGGCACGAACATCTGGATCTTCACCGGATCCTTGGTGCTGGCGACGAACTCGACCTTGGCGTCGATGTTCCACAAGTCGTCGGTGGCGTCTTCGGTCACAGGGATGCCGAGCACGAAAATCTGATAGGCCGTAACCGAAACGCCCAGCAGCACCAGAATGGTGATCAGGATTTTCAGGTGGAAGGTTAGAGAACGCATGGAAATTACTCGGCGGTATGAGCGGCGATGGTGCAGGCGGGTTTGCCGGCAGCGTATTTAAGACTGGGGTCGACCAGCGCATCGAAGCGTTTCAGCGCTTCGGAGCCGATCAAAAGCGGGTATTGGAACGCACTTCGGTCGGTCAGGTTCACTTCGATGCTGCGCATCGCTGATCCCATGCAGATATCCAGCTCGATCACCGGACGGGCGGTGTACTTCTTGCCTTCTTCCGGGTCGTAGTCGCCGGCGCGGCGCTTGATCTTGCTGACCCGGGCCAGCGGCCGTTCGATCGGGTGCGAATGCGCGGCGTCGATCGCCAGGTAGAAACGTACCCAGGATTCACCGTTGCGTTTAAAGCGTTTGATGTCGCGGGCACTCAGCGAGGCGGTTTTCGCGCCGGTGTCGAGTTTCGCCGCGACTTCCAGATTGATGCCGTCAAGCGAAGCGTATTCGTTGAGGCCGTACACGGTTTTTTCTCCCGCGGCGGCGAGGCCGGGCAGGCAAAACAGGGCAAAGAATGTGGGAAAAGGCTTGAGTCTCATAAATCCTGGTGCGCAGCGTTCCGTTTTCGGTTCAGGCCCTTGGCAAAACTTGCGCAAGGCCCTTCGTGTGCCTGGCAGCTTTATATGACAAGCCGTACAAATGGCCAGCAAATGCGGGCGGCATTCTAGCACGGTGGGTTTATGGCGCCAGCGCCCACGCCGGTCTATAACCCTTGGGGATGTCAGCAGGCTTTATTAGACGATTGTCGACAATGTCTATTTATCCTTTGACTGATGCGGGCGAATTGGCTAGTTTTTGCCGCATTGGATTTAAAGGTGTCGACAATCATGCTGGATCAACTCGATCCCCCGGTCATCAGCGGCGACGATTCCGAGACACTTTCGGAAAACGTCTTCCGACGCATTCAGGCGGCCATCGTCAAAGGCGAGATCGCCCCGGGCAGCAAGATCTCCGAGCCGGAGCTGGCACGCACCTACGGCATCAGCCGCGGGCCGTTGCGTGAGGCGATTCACCGTCTCGAAGGCCAGCGCCTGCTGGTGCGTGTACCGCATGTCGGCGCGCGCGTGGTCTCGCTCAGCCATGCCGAATTGCTCGAGCTCTACGAAATCCGCGAATCCCTTGAAGGCATGGCCTGCCGTCTGGCGGCCGAGCGCATGAGCGTCGAAGAAATCGACGAACTGCGCCGGGTGCTGGAAACCCACGAGCGAGACGCGGCGTTTCAGGCCGGCGTCGGCTATTACCAGCAGGAAGGCGATTTCGATTTTCACTACCGGATTATCCAGGGCAGCGGCAACCGTACGCTGACGCAGATGCTCTGCGGCGAGCTGTATCAACTGGTGCGCATGTACCGCATCCAGTTCTCGACCACGCCGAACCGCCCGCGCCAGGCCTTTGCCGAACACCACCGGATTCTCGATGCCATCGCCGACCGTGACGGCGAACTCGCGGAATTGTTGATGCGCCGTCACATCGGCGCCTCGAAACGCAACATCGCCCGTCACTACCAGGACGGCGCCCACAATAAGACAGCCACTGAACGAGGTGAGTCATGAGTTCCAAGCACAGCACTCCAGGCCAGCGTTTCCGCGATGCGGTCGCCAGCGAGCACCCATTGCAGGTGGTCGGCGCGATCAATGCCAACCACGCGCTGCTGGCCAAGCGCGCCGGTTTCAAGGCGATCTACCTGTCCGGTGGCGGGGTGGCCGCAGGCTCGCTCGGCGTGCCGGACCTGGGCATCACCGGTCTGGATGACGTGCTGACCGACGTGCGCCGCATCACCGACGTTTGCGATCTGCCGCTGCTGGTCGACGTCGACACCGGTTTCGGCTCCTCGGCGTTCAACGTCGCGCGCACCGTCAAGTCGATGATCAAGTTCGGCGCGGCGGCGATTCACATCGAGGATCAGGTCGGCGCCAAGCGCTGTGGCCACCGTCCTAATAAAGAGATCGTCAGCCAGCAGGAAATGGTCGACCGCATCAAAGCCGCCGTCGATGCCCGCAGCGATGACAGCTTTGTGATCATGGCGCGTACCGATGCGCTGGCGGTGGAAGGTCTGGAATCGGCACTTGATCGCGCAGCAGCGTGCATCGAGGCCGGCGCCGACATGATCTTCCCGGAAGCCATCACCGAACTGGAGATGTACAAGCTGTTTGCCAACCGCGTGAAAGCGCCGATCCTGGCCAACATCACCGAGTTCGGCGCGACGCCGCTGTACACCACCGAGCAACTGGCCGGCGCCGACGTGTCGCTGGTGCTCTATCCGCTGTCGGCGTTCCGCGCGATGAACAAGGCGGCGGAAAACGTCTACACCGCAATCCGCCGCGACGGCACGCAGCAGAATGTCATCGACACCATGCAAACTCGCATGGAGCTTTACGATCGCATCGATTACCACACCTTCGAGCAGAAGCTCGATGCGTTGTTTGCCGCGAAAAAATGAAGATCAAAAGATCGCAGCCTGCGGCAGCTCCTACATGAACCGCATTCCCCTGTAGGAGCTGTCGAGTGCAACGAGGCTGCGATCTTTTCGCCACACTCCCTAACAAATTCAAGATTGGAGAACACAATGGCCGAAGCAAAAGTACTCAGTGGCGCCGGGCTCCGTGGCCAGGTTGCCGGGCAAACCGCACTGTCCACCGTGGGCCAGGCCGGTGCCGGACTGACCTATCGCGGCTACGACGTACGCGAACTGGCGGCAGACGCACAATTTGAAGAAGTCGCCTACCTGCTGCTCTATGGCGAACTGCCAACCCAGGCGCAACTCGACGAATACCAAGGCAAACTCAGCAAGCTGCGCGACCTGCCACAGGCGCTGAAAGAAGTGCTTGAACGCATCCCCGCCGACGCCCACCCGATGGACGTGATGCGCACCGGTTGCTCGTTCCTCGGCAACCTCGAACCGGAGAAAGACTTCTCTGAACAGCGCGACAAGACTGACCGTCTACTCGCCGCATTCCCGGCGATCATGTGCTACTGGTATCGCTTCAGCCACGACGGCAAGCGCATCAATTGCGTCAGTGACGAGCCGACCATCGGCGGCCACTTCCTGCACCTGCTGCACGACAAGAAGCCAAGCGAACTGCACGTCAAAGTGATGAACGTCTCGCTGATCCTTTACGCCGAGCACGAATTCAACGCCTCGACCTTCACCGCCCGCGTTTGCGCCTCGACCCTGTCCGATCTGTATTCCTGCGTCACCGCAGCCATTGGTTCGCTGCGCGGCCCGTTGCACGGCGGCGCCAACGAAGCGGCGATGGAAATGATCGAGCGCTTCTCGTCGCCGGAAGAGGCGATCAAAGGCACCCTCGGCATGCTCGAGCGCAAGGACAAGATCATGGGCTTCGGTCACGCGATCTATAAGGACAGCGATCCGCGCAACGAGGTGATCAAGGGCTGGTCGAAAAAACTCGCGGACGAGGTCGGTGACAAGGTGTTGTTTCCGGTTTCCGAAGCCATCGACAAGACCATGTGGGAGCAGAAAAAACTCTTCCCCAACGCCGATTTCTACCATGCCTCGGCGTATCACTTCATGGGTATCCCGACCAAGCTGTTCACGCCGATCTTCGTCTGTTCGCGCCTGACCGGCTGGGCTGCGCACGTGTTCGAGCAGCGCGCCAACAACCGCATCATCCGTCCAAGCGCCGAGTATGTCGGCGTTGAACAGCGCAAGTTCGTGCCAATCGAACGTCGCTGAAATGGTGAGTGCCAGCTGCTGATCCGAGATTCACCGAAATCCCTGTAGGAGCTGCCGAAGGCTGCGATCTTTTGATCTTTGTTTTTAAGATCAAGATCAAAAGATCGCAGCCTTCGGCAGCTCCTACAAGGGAGAGGGGATTTTCAGATCGGTGCCAGGCCCACCCTTTGAAACCACCGTGACCCGAGTCCTGACCCGATGAACACAGAATTCCGCAAAACCCTGCCCGGCAGCCCTCTGGATTATTTCGACGCCCGTGCGGCGGTCGAGGCGATTCAGCCCGGCAGTTACGACACCCTGCCGTACACCTCCCGCGTACTGGCGGAAAACCTTGTGCGTCGCTGCGACCCGGCCACGCTCACCGACTCCCTCAAGCAACTGATCGAACGCAAACGCGACCTCGACTTCCCGTGGTTTCCGGCCCGTGTGGTCTGCCACGACATTCTCGGCCAGACCGCACTGGTCGACCTCGCTGGCCTGCGTGATGCAATTGCTTTGCAGGGCGGCGACCCGGCGCAGGTCAACCCGGTGGTCCCGACGCAATTGATCGTCGACCACTCGCTGGCGGTGGAAGCGGGCGGTTTCGACAAGCAGGCATTCGAGAAAAACCGCGCCATTGAAGATCGTCGCAACGAAGACCGTTTCCACTTCATCAACTGGACCAAAAAGGCTTTCAAGAACGTTGATGTGATCCCGCCGGGCAACGGCATCATGCACCAGATCAACCTGGAGAAAATGTCTCCAGTGATCCAGGTGCGTGAAGGCGTGGCGTTCCCCGACACCTGCGTCGGCACCGACAGCCACACCCCGCACGTCGATGCGCTGGGCGTGATCGCCATCGGCGTCGGCGGTCTCGAAGCCGAGAGCGTGATGCTCGGTCGCGCGTCGTGGATGCGTCTGCCGGAAAGCGTCGGCGTCGAACTGACCGGCAAGCTGCAACCGGGCATCACCGCCACCGACATGGTGCTGGCGCTGACCGAATACCTGCGCAAACAGAAAGTCGTCGGCGCATGGCTGGAGTTTTTCGGCGAAGGCGCCGCTGCGTTGACCCTCGGCGACCGCGCAACCATCTCCAACATGGCCCCGGAATACGGCGCCACCGCAGCGATGTTCTACATCGACCAGCAGACCATCGATTACCTGAAACTGACCGGTCGTGAAGACCAGCAAGTGCAGTTGGTCGAGCAATACGCCAAGCTCACCGGCCTGTGGGCAGACAGTTTGAAAGGCGCGCAATACGAGCGTGGTCTGACCTTCGACCTGTCCTCGGTGGTGCGCAACATGGCCGGCCCGAGCAACCCGCATGCGCGCGTTGCGGTATCCGATCTGGCCGCCAAAGGCATCTCCGGCCAGTGGGATGACGTGCCGGGGCAAATGCCCGACGGCGCGGTGATCATCGCTGCCATCACCAGTTGCACCAACACCAGCAACCCGCGCAACGTCATCGCCGCCGGCCTGCTGGCGCGCAACGCCAACAAGCTCGGCCTGACGCGCAAGCCGTGGGTGAAATCTTCGCTGGCGCCAGGTTCGAAAACCGTGGCGCTGTACCTCGACGAAGCAGGGCTGACCACTGAGCTGGAGCAACTCGGTTTCGGCGTCGTCGCCTTCGCCTGCACCACGTGCAATGGCATGTCCGGCGCGCTGGATCCAGTGATCCAGCAAGAGATCATCGACCGCGACCTGTATGCGACCGCTGTGCTCTCGGGCAACCGCAACTTCGACGGCCGCATCCACCCGTACGCCAAGCAAGCGTTCCTCGCGTCGCCGCCGCTGGTCGTCGCGTACGCCATCGCCGGTACCATCCGTTTCGATATCGAGAAGGATGTGTTGGGCGTGATCGACGGCAAGGAAATTCGCCTCAAAGACATCTGGCCGAGCGACGAAGAAATCGACGCCGTGGTGAAATCTTCGGTCAAGCCTGAGCAGTTCCGTCAGGTCTACATTCCGATGTTCGCCGTCCACGAAGACACCGGCCCGAAAGTCACGCCGCTGTACGAATGGCGCGAGATGAGCACCTACATTCGCCGTCCGCCGTATTGGGAAGGCGCGCTGGCCGGCGCGCGGCCGCTGAAGGGCATGCGCCCGCTGGCGGTGCTGCCGGACAACATCACCACCGATCACCTGTCGCCGTCCAACGCGATCATGCTCGACAGCGCCGCCGGCGAATACCTGGCGAAAATGGGCCTGCCGGAAGAGGACTTCAACTCGTACGCCACCCACCGTGGCGACCACTTGACCGCACAGCGCGCGACCTTCGCCAACCCGAAACTGTTCAATGAAATGGTCGTGGAAAACGGCAAGGTCAAACAGGGTTCGCTGGCCCGTGTCGAGCCGGAAGGCAAAGTGATGCGCATGTGGGAAGCCATCGAAACCTACATGCAACGCAAGCAGCCGCTGATCATCATTGCCGGCGCCGATTACGGTCAGGGTTCGTCCCGCGACTGGGCGGCGAAAGGCGTGCGTCTGGCCGGTGTCGAGGCGATTGCCGCTGAAGGTTTCGAGCGCATTCACCGCACCAACCTGGTGGGCATGGGTGTGTTGCCGCTGGAGTTCAAGCCGGGCACTGACCGTCATACGTTGGCCATCGATGGCAGTGAAACCTACGACGTGATCGGCGAGCGCAAGCCGCGTGCGGATCTGACGCTGGTGATCCATCGCAAGAACGGCGAGCGCGTTGACGTGCCGGTGACTTGCCGTCTGGATACCGCTGAAGAAGTGTCGATTTACGAGGCTGGCGGCGTGTTGCAGCGCTTCGCTCAGGACTTCCTCGAAGAGTCGGCGGTTGCCGTTTAAATCAACTGATGTGGGCATGGGATTTTAACTCCCATGCTTTCGGTAAGGAGCAATATGGCTCACGCACCACAGATCAAAATCCCCGCCACCTACATGCGCGGCGGCACCAGCAAAGGCGTGTTTTTCAGCCTCAAGGATCTGCCCGAGGCGGCGCAGATTCCCGGTCCGGCTCGCGACGCTTTATTGCTGCGCGTGATCGGCAGCCCCGACCCGTACGACAAGCAAATCGACGGCATGGGCGGCGCGACATCCAGCACCAGCAAAACCGTGATTCTGTCGAAAAGCATCAAGGCTGATCACGACGTCGATTACCTGTTTGGTCAGGTCTCCATCGACAAGCCATTCGTGGATTGGAGCGGCAACTGCGGCAACCTTTCGGCAGCGGTCGGTTCGTTCGCGATCAGCAATGGCCTGGTCGACGCCAGTCGCATTCCGCACAACGGTGTCGCGGTGGTGCGCGTGTGGCAGGCCAACATCGGCAAAACCATTATTGCCCACGTGCCGATCACCAACGGCGAGGTGCAGGAAACCGGTGATTTCGAACTCGACGGTGTGACCTTTCCGGCCGCCGAAGTGCAAGTGGAGTTCATGGATCCGGCGGCGGAAGAAGAGGGCGGCGGTGGTTCGATGTTTCCCACTGGCAACCTGATCGATGAGCTGGAAGTGCCGGGTGTTGGTACCTTCAAAGCGACCATGATCAACGCCGGTATCCCAACGATTTTCGTCAACGCCGAAGACATTGGTTACACCGGCACCGAGTTGCAAAGCGCGATCAACAGCGATCCGAAAGCATTGCAGATGTTCGAGACGATTCGGGCTTATGGCGCGTTGCGCATGGGTCTGATATCGAATCTGGATGAAGCGGCGAAACGGCAACACACACCGAAAGTTGCGTTTGTTGCCAAGCCTGCGGATTACTTGGCGTCGAGTGGCAAAGCGGTTGGCGTTGGTGATGTGGATTTGCTGGTGCGGGCGTTGTCGATGGGCAAGTTGCATCACGCGATGATGGGCACGGCGGCGGTGGCGATTGGCACGGCGGCGGCCATTTCCGGCACGTTGGTGAACCTTGCGGCGGGTGGTGTTGAGCGCAATGCCGTGCGCTTCGGGCATCCGTCCGGGACCCTGCGCGTTGGTGCTGAAGCCAGTCTGGAGAATGGTGAGTGGATCGTCAGAAAAGCGATCATGAGCCGCAGTGCGCGTGTCCTGATGGAGGGCTACGTGCGCATTCCCGGAGATTCTTTCTGATCCGAGAGCTTTTACCCTCATCGGAACGCCGCCCGCCCAGCCCTCTCCCAAAGGGAGAGGGGGCCGACCGAGGTGTCTGAGGTTGTATATCGACCTGAAAGGCCGAGTCGATTATGGATTCAGGGGGCGACCGAGGTGTCTGGGGTTGTATATCGACCTGAAAGATTGAGTCGATTTTGGATTCAGCGGGCCGACCGAGGTGTCTGGGGTTGTACATCGACCTGAAAGATTGCGGCGATTATGGATCCGGGGGCTGATGAGGTTTTTGAAATTATGCATTGACCCGATCGATTATGGATTCAATGGAGATCGCTCACGTCGATGAACCTCTACAGCATCCCCCAATCAGTCCCCTCTCCCTCGGGAGAGGGCTAGGGTGAGGGGCCACTCACTGAAGAAACACAAAACAAGCAGGCGCCCCAGACCTGCAATCAACCAGACCAAACCCGCCAAGCCCTGAGGAAGACCGCACCCACTCATCATTCCCGCACAGGAGAACCGCAATGAGCGCCAACGTCGACCTGAACAACCGCCCCGACTACGACCATGTCCTGCAGGACATCGCCGACTACGTCCTCACCTTCAAAGTCACCTCTGCCGAAGCCCTCGACACCGCCCGCAATTGCCTGATGGACACGCTGGGCTGCGGCCTGCTGGCCCTGCGCTTCCCCGAATGCACCAAGCATCTCGGCCCAATCGTCGAAGGCACCGTCGTGCCGTTCGGTGCGCGAGTCCCAGGTACGTCTTATCGCCTCGACCCGGTCAAAGCCGCGTGGGACATCGGCTGCATTGTCCGCTGGCTCGACTACAACGACACCTGGCTCGCCGCCGAATGGGGCCATCCCTCGGACAACCTCGGCGGAATTCTCGCCGTGGCCGATCATCTCTCGCAGAAACGCGTAGCCAACGGTGAGTCACCGCTGACCATTCGCGATGTGCTCGAAGCGATGATCATGGCCCACGAGATTCAAGGCGTGATTGCACTGGAAAACTCCTTCAATCGCGTAGGGCTTGATCACGTCATCCTGGTGAAAGTCGCCTCGACCGCCGTTACCGCCAAACTGATGGGCGCCAATCGCGAGCAATTGTTGTCGGCGCTTTCCCATGCGTTCGCCGATGGTCAGGCGCTGCGCACCTATCGGCATGCGCCGAACGCCGGCTCGCGAAAATCCTGGGCAGCGGGGGATGCGTCGAGTCGTGGCGTGCGTTTGGCCGATATCGCCATGCGCGGCGAAATGGGCATTCCCGGAGTGCTGACTGCGAAACAGTGGGGCTTCTATGACGTGCTGTTCAGCCACACCAACAGCGATCTGGAATTGAAACCCGAAGACAAACGCGCCTTCAGTTTCTCGCGGCCGTTTGGCAGTTACGTAATGGAAAACGTCCTTTTCAAGATCAGCTTCCCTGCTGAGTTCCATGCGCAAACTGCCTGCGAAGCCGCGGTGACCTTGCACCCGCAAGTGCGCAATCGCCTGCACGAAATCGACAAAATCATCATCACCACCCACGAATCGGCGATTCGCATTATTTCCAAGGTCGGGCCGCTGGCCAACGCCGCTGACCGCGACCACTGCATCCAGTACATGACCGCCGTGCCGCTGGCATTCGGCAATCTAGTCGCCGAGCAGTACGAGGACGATTTCCACAAGGCGCATCCGGTCATCGATGTGCTGCGCGAGAAAATGGTCATCGTCGAAGAGCCGCGCTTCACCCGCGAATATCTGGAGGCCGACAAACGCTCGATCCCCAACGCCGTGCAGGTTTTTTTCAAGGACGGCAGCAGCACCGACAACGTCGTGGTGGAATACCCGATCGGTCATCGCCGCCGCCGTGTCGAGGGCATTCCATTACTCGAAGACAAGTTCAAAGCCAACCTGGCCACACGTTTCACCGTCCAGCGCAGCGGCGAAATCTTCGCGTTGTGCAAGGATCAGACGCAGCTGGAGTCCACTCCGGTAAACCGTTTCGTCGACCTACTTGTGATCTGACGAAAAACCTGTAGGAGCTGCCGCAGGCTGCGATCTTTTGACTTTGATTGTAAAAAACAAGATCAAAAGATCGCAGCCTTCGGCAGCTCCTACACGGACCGCGTACGCCATTTTTCGATGGGCAACTTGGTGATCGCAAAACCGCTCAACAAAATCGCCGAATAGATCATCAGCTCCCGGGACAGGGTTTGTCCCTCGTACCAGGCGCCGATGATCACGGCGAACACCGGGAAAATGATAAACACGAACGACAGAATGATCGGGCTCAAGCGTTTAAGCAGTAAAAAGTAAACGATGAATCCGCCCACCGAGGCCACCAGCCCGAGATAAAGCAGGGCGCCCCACGAACGTGCTGTCACCTGCGCAAACACCGGCACTTCAACGCTTAAGCCGACAATAAATAACATCAGCCCGGCGATACCGATCGGCAGGGTGTTGTAGGTGATCACGCTGATCGCGCTGCCATGTTTTTTCGTCACCACGTAGCACAGCGCATGCATCACCGCCGCACATAGAATCGCCAGCACGCCAAGCCATTCGGCCTGATCCAGATGTAAGCCCTGACTGCGGATAATCATGAACAGACTGGCAAAGCCGATCGCGATACCGAGCATCTGCGACGGGTAGATTTTCTCGCGCAGAAACAACGCGGAAAACAGCAGGATAAACACCGGCATGCAACTGAACAGCAGCGCTGTCAGCCCCGATGACACATGCATTTCGCCATAGTTGAGCAGGTAGTAGGGCAGGCTGAAATACGACAGCGTGACGAAAACAAAAAACCAGCGGCTTTTTCTGGGAAACAACAGCGGTTCCTTGCGCAACAGCGCAAAGCTCAGGAACAGCGGAAAAGCAATCAGAAAGCGCAGCCCGGCGGCGGTCAGCGGCGGCACGCTTTCCACCGCGATCTTGATCCCGAGCCAAGTGGTGCCCCAGCTCAGGCAGACGATCAGAAACAGCGTGCTGGTGATTACTCCGGCGAGCCAGGGTTTGCTGATGTTTATCGGGGTGCTGACAGCGGTCGACATGAGATGTACTCCGAGCGGCAGAATTGACCTGATTACAGAAAGGGTCTATTTCTGATTTGACCTGTTTTAAGCACGCTATTCGGGGCGAGAATGACTGTCAAAGTAAGTATTGCCATGGTGTCAATCCTCCGTGACGGACTCAGCAATGGCGTCGGCGTGAAGTACAAACGCCTCGCTGATGCGGTAGAAAAAGCCATCGACGAAGGCGTTATCGAAGCCGGTAGCAAACTGCCGCCTCACCGCTTGTTGGCCGACAGCCTGGGCGTGACAATCGGCACCGTCAGCCGTGCTTACGGTGAACTGGAGCGTGTCGGATGGGTGGTGGCTCGTGTAGGCGATGGTACTTACGTGCGTCAGCGCGGGATGGAGCGGCCGCAGGACAAAGGCTTTCGCAATGTCAGCGATGAGCCGTCAGCCTGTTTCGATATGAGCCGCAACCAGCCGATTCCAGCGCAGGAAGCGGCATTCTTGAGCCAGAGCCTGCAAGACCTGGCCAGTGATCCGCGGGTGTTGCAGCAATTGACCGGGTACACCGCTGAAGGCGGTTTAGCCCGGCACCGATTGGCCGGGGCGGTGTGGTTGCAGCATGCGGCGTATGTCCCGCATGCCGATCAGGTGTTGTGCGTCAACGGCGGCCAGCATGGTCTGCTGTGCACGTTGATGGGCTTGCTCAAGGCCGGCGACACCGTTGTGACCGAGCATCTGTCCTACCCTGGATTGATCGGCGTCGCACGTCAGCTCGGGATAAAACTCATCGGCGCGGCGATGGATGACGAAGGACTTGTGCCGTCGGCACTGGAGGGCATCTGCCGTCAACATCGTGTTTCGGCGCTGTATTGCACGCCGACGATCCAGAATCCTACAGCCGCTGTGATGTCGATCCCACGGCGCGAGGCGATTGCCGATATCTGCCGCCAGCACAATCTATTGATTATCGAAGACGAAGCCCATGCGGTTCTGGATCGTCAGCGCCCGTTGCCGCTGAGTTATTTCGCGCCGGAGCGTTCGGTGTTGATCGGCAGTTTGAGCAAAGCGGTTTCCGCCGGATTGCGCGTCGGTTATCTGCACGCGCCGCAGCCGCTGGTCGGGCGTTTGAGTGCCGCCATTCGTGCAACGTGCTGGATGGCCAATCCGTTATCGATGGAAGTGGCGAGCCTGTGGATTGAAAGCGGTATGGCCGAGTGTTTGCTGGACGAGCAGATCAGCGAAATTGCTCGGCGCAAGGCCTTGGTGGCGCCTGTCCTGCAGGGTTTGAATTACAAGGCTCACCCTTACAGCCCGCACTTCTGGGTGGAGGTGCCTGAGCTGTGGCGGGCGTCGCAGATTGCCGCGGAGTTGAAGGAGAACAACTATCTGGTGGCCACCGCTGAGGCGTTTGCGGTGGGGCATGCAGCGGTGCCGCAGTTTGTTCGGGTGAGTGTGTGTAATGCGGTGGGGGATGATCGGTTATTGCTTAGTGGATTCGAGGCTTTGGCGCGGGCATTAACTGAAACCGCGTAGTCGTTCTTCGCGAGCAAGCTCGCTCCCACAGGGTTTTGTGGTGAATGCAAAATTTGCAGACACTCGAGAAACCTGTGGGAGCGAGCTTGCTCGCGAAGGCGTCAGATCAGGCAATGCAGAACTATTTGAACCGCCGCTCCACACCTTTCTCCACCAGAATCTTCGCCGAAATCTCTTCCACCGAAAAATGCGTGGAGTTGATGTTGGGGATGTTCTCGCGGCGGAACAGGTTTTCCACTTCGCGCACTTCGAATTCGCATTGGGCGTAGCTCGAATAACGGCTGTTGGGCTTACGCTCGTTGCGGATCGCGGTGAGGCGGTCCGGGTCGATGGTCAGGCCGAACAGCTTGTGCTGGTGGGCGCGCAGGGCCGTCGGCAGGGTCAGGCGCTCCATGTCGTCTTCGGTCAGCGGATAGTTGGCCGCGCGGATGCCGAACTGCATGGCCATGTACAGACACGTCGGCGTTTTGCCGCATCGCGACACGCCCACTAGTATCAAATCGGCTTTGTCGTAATAGTGCGTGCGCGCACCGTCGTCATTGTCGAGGGCGAAGTTCACCGCCTCGATGCGCTCCATGTAATTGGAGTTGTGCCCGATCGAGTGGGACTTGCCAACGGTGTAGGAAGAATGCTCGGTCAGTTCCTGCTCAAGCGGGGCAAGAAAGGTCGAGAAAATGTCGATCATGAAACCATTGGAGGTTGCGAGAATCTCACGGATGTCCTGATTGACGATGGTATCGAAGATGATCGGGCGGAAGCCGTCGGTTTCGGCGGCTTTGTTGATTTGTTGTACCATGGCCCGCGCTTTATCCACGCTGTCGATGTACGGTCGCGTGAATTTGCTGAAGGTAATGTTTTCGAACTGCGCCAGAAGGCTTTGACCCAGGGTTTCGGCAGTGATGCCGGTGCCATCGGAGATGAAGAAAGCAGATCGTTTCATTTGCACCTTGGGCCTTAAGCTAGTCATCAATCTTGGATATGATAGGCGCGATTTGCCGGCCGCCAATGGCCAGCATTCTCACTTATTTTCCAGGTCCAGGCCATACAACCGGCCAAGGCTCCCCCGGGCCGCCGGTTTCTGAGCTTTTCCAACACAGTTAGTGGAGAGATCACCTTGGTAGAGTACGTAGTTTCCCTCGATAAGCTCGGCAAACACGATGTTGAGCATGTGGGGGGCAAGAACGCATCCCTGGGCGAGATGATCAGTAACCTGGCAGGCGCCGGTGTTTCGGTCCCCGGCGGTTTCGCCACGACGGCTCAGGCTTATCGTGATTTCCTCGAACTGAGCGGCCTCAACGACCAGATCCACCAGGCCCTCGACGCGCTCGACGTTGACGACGTCAACGCCCTGGCCAAGACCGGCGCCCAGATCCGTCAATGGATCATGGAAGCCGAATTCCCCGAAAAACTGAATGCCGAGATCCGCACCGCGTTCGCCGCGCTGTCGGCCGGTAACCCTGATGTGGCCGTGGCCGTGCGTTCTTCCGCCACCGCCGAAGACTTGCCGGACGCGTCGTTCGCCGGTCAGCAGGAAACCTTCCTGAACATCCGTGGTGTGGAAAACGTTATCCGCGCCGCCAAAGAGGTGTTCGCTTCGCTGTTCAACGACCGTGCAATTTCCTACCGCGTGCACCAGGGCTTCGACCACAAACTGGTCGCCCTGTCGGCTGGCGTGCAGCGCATGGTGCGTTCGGAAACCGGCACCGCCGGCGTGATGTTCACCCTCGATACCGAATCCGGTTTCCGTGACGTGGTGTTTATCACCGGCGCCTACGGTCTGGGCGAAACCGTCGTACAAGGCGCGGTCAACCCGGATGAGTTCTACGTGCACAAGGGCACGCTGGAGGCCGGTCGTCCGGCGATCCTGCGTCGCAACCTGGGCAGCAAAGCCATCAAAATGATCTACGGCGACGAGGCCAAGGCCGGTCGTTCGGTCAAGACCATCGATGTCGACAAGGCTGATCGTGCGCGTTTCTGCCTGTCCGACGCTGAAGTCAGCGAGCTGGCCAAGCAAGCGATGATCATCGAGAAGCACTACGGCTGCCCGATGGACATCGAGTGGGCCAAGGACGGTGACGACGGCAAGCTGTACATCGTGCAGGCGCGTCCGGAAACCGTGAAAAGCCGCACCCAGGCCAACGTCATGGAACGTTACCTGCTGAAAGAAACCGGCACCGTGCTGGTGGAAGGTCGTGCGATTGGCCAGCGCATCGGCGCCGGTAAAGTGCGCATCATCAAAGACGTTTCCGAGATGGACAAAGTCCAGCCGGGCGACGTGCTGGTTTCCGACATGACCGACCCGGACTGGGAGCCGGTGATGAAGCGCGCCAGCGCCATCGTCACCAACCGTGGCGGGCGTACCTGCCACGCGGCGATCATCGCTCGTGAGCTGGGCATCCCGGCAGTGGTCGGTTGCGGCAACGCCACCCAACTGCTGAAGGACGGCCAGGGCGTGACCGTTTCGTGCGCCGAAGGCGACACCGGTTACATCTTCGAAGGCGAACTGGGCTTCGACATCAAGAAGAACTCCGTCGACGCCATGCCTGAGCTGCCGTTCAAGATCATGATGAACGTCGGCAACCCGGACCGCGCCTTCGACTTCGCGCAACTGCCGAACGCCGGTGTTGGCCTGGCCCGTCTGGAATTCATCATCAACCGCATGATCGGCGTACACCCGAAAGCGCTGTTGAATTACGACGGTCTGCCGCAGGAAATCAAGGACAGCGTCGACAAGCGTATCGCCGGTTACAACGACCCGGTCGACTTCTACGTCGACAAACTGGTGGAAGGCATCAGCACCCTGGCTGCAGCGTTTACGCCGAAAAAAGTCATCGTGCGCCTGTCGGACTTCAAGTCCAACGAATACGCCAACCTGATCGGCGGCAAGCTCTACGAGCCGGAAGAAGAAAACCCGATGCTGGGCTTCCGCGGCGCTTCGCGCTATATCAGCGAATCGTTCCGTGACTGCTTCGAACTCGAATGCCGCGCGCTGAAACGTGTGCGCAACGAGATGGGCCTGACCAACGTCGAGATCATGGTGCCGTTCGTCCGTACCCTCGGCGAAGCCAGCCAGGTCGTCGATCTGCTCGCCGAAAACGGCTTGAAGCGCGGCGAAAACGGTCTGCGCGTGATCATGATGTGCGAGCTGCCATCCAACGCGATTCTGGCCGAAGAGTTCCTTGAATTCTTCGACGGCTTCTCGATCGGCTCCAACGACCTGACGCAGCTGACCCTGGGTCTGGACCGCGATTCCGGTATCATCGCGCACCTGTTTGACGAGCGTAATCCGGCGGTCAAGAAGCTTCTGGCCAACGCGATTGCCGCGTGCAACAAGGCCGGCAAGTACATCGGTATCTGCGGTCAGGGTCCTTCGGACCACCCGGATCTGGCCAAGTGGCTGATGGAGCAGGGCATCGAAAGCGTGTCGCTGAACCCGGATACCGTGCTGGAAACCTGGTTCTTCCTCGCCGAAGGCCAAGCGCCGGCCTGATAAGTATGTGAACGGCCCGTTCCCTGTGGGAGCGAGCCTGCTCGCGAAGACGGAGCAACATCCGCCATGGATGTTGGCTGATACACCGCTTTCGCGAGCAGGCTCGCTCTCACAAGGGCAGGGCTTTGAGATTCAATTAGGGCGGGCTCCTGTAGATGCCGCCCTTTTTTGTGCAAGAGCATTATGCAAAGCAGCAGCAACCTGTTTCCTGTCGCCCTGATCAGCGCCGAACGGCGCGGTGATCTGAGCGAAGACGTGTATCGACTGAAACCCGGCAACAGTCCCGACTGGTTCGTGGAAATCGCTGTGACCCGTTTGGGTATGGCCGATGACTCGACGCCACGCGGTGTGCCGGTGATTTTGCTGCATGGCAGTTTTTCCAATCGGCGCTTCTGGTTTTCACCCAAAGGTCTGGGCCTGGGCGCGTATCTGACGCGTCTGGGTTTTGACGTGTGGATCCCCGAGATGCGCGGCCACGGTTTGTCGCAGCGCAACGAGGAATACCGGCGCAATCGTGTCGCCGACTATGCCCGTTACGATCTGCCGGCGATTGCCGCGTTCGTGCGTGAGCAGAGCGGACAGATTCCGCACTGGATCGGCCATTCGCTGGGCGGCATTACCCTGGCGGCGGCGCTCGGTGGCGAATATCTTGGCGAACCGGCAGTGGCTTCGGCGGCGTTTTTCGGCACCCAGGTCAGCCGTACTTACTGGCCGCTGAAAATTCCGCCGGTTGAGTGGAGCGGGCGCTTCATTCTCAAGCGCTTCGCACAGCTGTCGGGTTCGCGCCTCAAGCGCGGCCCGGAAGATGAGCCGATCGGACTGGCTCTGGAAAGCATGCGCTGGTACGGCTTGTTCGGCCGTTTTGGCGACAAGGACAAGGATTGGTGGGCGGGTCTGGCTGATGTTCAGGTGCCGGTGCTGGCAGTGAGCGCAGCGGGCGATCATCAGGATCCGGCCTGGGCCTGCCGCAAATTGTTCGAGCAGATCGGCTCGGAGCACAAGCAGTTCATCAACCTGGGCCGCGAGCAGGGCTTCAACGATAATTTCGGCCATGTCGAAATGTTGGTGAGCAAAGCGGCGCAGACTGAGGTGTGGCCAATGGTGGCGCGCTGGTTGAAGGATCAGCAGACGCCGTTGCTGGGCGAGAAGCCGGATCTGGCTGCTGCGGTCTGAGCGTTGCGGCCGTGAACTGGGCATTTCGTTCAGGTTGGCTTGCGGCTAAGATATGACGCATTGTGCGGTTCTGGTCATTTTTGGTGGCTGTTTAGCGATTACGTTTCAGGGTTTGTTCAGGTTCGTTCAGCGACCATGGGATGGACTAAGGTAAACAGCGACCGCCGGAGATCGTCTCAAAAGAATGCGTCATCCTTGATCGTCTTCCTTGTTACAGGAGTTTTTCGATGAACCATTACCTTACGCCTGACCTGTGCGACGCCTATCCGGAGCTGGTGCAGGTGCTGGAACCGATGTTCAGCAATTTCGGCGGCCGTGATTCGTTCGGCGGTGAAATCGTGACCATCAAATGCTTCGAAGACAACTCGCTGGTTAAGGAACAGGCTGAACTCAAGGGCAACGGCAAGGTGCTGGTGGTCGATGGCGGCGGTTCGCTGCGCCGCGCGCTGCTGGGCGACATGATCGCCGAGAAAGCCGCTAAAAACGGTTGGGAAGGGCTGGTGATCTACGGCTGCATCCGTGACGTCGACGTGATTGCCCAGACCGATCTGGGCGTGCAGGCACTGGCCAGCCATCCGATGAAAACCGAAAAACGTGGTATCGGCGACCTCAACGTCCCGGTGACTTTTGCCGGTGTGACGTTCCACCCGGGCCAATACATTTATGCGGACAACAACGGCGTGATCGTCTCGCCGAGTCCGCTGAAGATGCCTGAATAAGCTTTCGACAAAGGGATGCGGATGTTCGAGGAAGAAAACGCGCAATGGGGGCTGGTGCATGCCCTGGTGCTGGACGGAAAAGGCGGTGCGCGTTCGATAGCCCGGACTGAGCTCGACGATTTGCAGCTGCAGGCGCATGAAAGCCTGTGGCTGCATTGGGATCGCAGCCATCCGCAGACCCAGACCTGGCTGCGCAAATCCAGCGGTCTCAACGAATTCACCTGCGACCTGCTACTGGAAGAAAACACGCGTCCGCGCCTGTTGCCGCTCCCGGATTCCGAGCTGCTGCTGTTTTTACGCGGGGTCAATCTAAATCCTGGCGCCGAGCCGGAAGACATGGTCTCGGTGCGGATTTTCGCTTCGGCGCAACGGGTGATTTCCCTGCGTTTGCGCCCATTGCGTGCCACCGATGAACTGCTGGTGCAATTGGCGGACGGCAAAGGCCCGAAAACCTCCTCTGAACTGATCCTTTATCTGGCGCAGTTCCTCACCAACAAGGTGCAGGATCTGGTCACTTGCCTCTCGGAAATCGCCGATGAGGAAGAAGAAAAGATGGATGCCGACGAACGGTATACCCCTGAGCATGGCGCCATTTTGCACATCCGGCGCAGGGCGGCCGGGCTGAAGCGTTTTCTTGCACCGCAGCGGGATATCTTCGGACAACTCACGCGGATAAAACTGCCTTGGTTTGTCGACGACGATGCCGACTACTGGAACGAATTGAACAACAGCCTGACCCGTTATCTCGAAGAGCTCGAATTGACCCGAGAGCGCGTGGGGCTTGTGCTGGAGGCCGAAGACCGGCGTTTGAGCGAGCGTATGAATCGCACGATGTATCGCTTCGGGATCATCACCTGCATCTTTTTGCCAATGAGTTTCATCACCGGTCTGCTGGGCATCAACGTTGGCGGAATTCCATTCGCCAGCAGCCCTTACGGGTTCCTGATCGCCTGCTTGACGGTGCTCGCTCTGGCCTTCGGTCAGTGGTGGTTATTCCGTCGTTTGCGCTGGGTCTGACGATGGCGCATGTGACCCGACCAAATCTGCCCGCGTCTTTCACAGACATCACGAGAGGTGCGTATGCACGATCCGTTTGAACAGTCTTTGCGCGACATGCTCAACGCTTCGCCGTCCAGCCGCGACGACGATGCGTGCCTGGGCCGCGTACTCAAAACCGCCAACCGCCAGGTCGGCGCCGGTGATCTGTTCAGCCTGCTGGGCCGCTGGCTGCCCGCGCTGATGATCGCCCTGAATAACGGATCGGCCCATGTCTCGCCGGTTTCCCGTCTTCGTAAACCTACCGCTCGCACTGCTGATAAGGCTGATTGAATATGGAACTCGACCTCTGGACTCAGAGCCTCGTCACTGCAATGACTGCGTTGTGGACCAAAGTAGCCAACTTCATCCCGAACCTGTTCGGCGCACTGGTCGTGCTGCTGTTGGGTTTCGTTGTCGCCAAGCTGCTCGATACCTTGCTCTCCAAGCTGCTCGCCAAACTCGGCCTCGATCGCCTGATGGGCGGCACCGGCCTGACTAAACTGATGTCGCGTGCGGGGCTGCAAGTTCCGATCTCGACCCTGATCGGCAAAATCGTCTACTGGTTCGTTCTGCTGATTTTTCTGGTTTCGGCAGCAGAATCCCTTGGCCTTGAGCGAGTTTCAGCTACGCTGGATATGTTGGCGCTCTATTTGCCGAAAGTATTCGGCGCGGCGCTGGTGTTGCTGGTAGGTGTTTTGCTCGCGCAATTGGCCAACGGGCTGGTGCGCGGGGCGGCAGAAGGCGTAGGCCTGGACTACGCTTCGGGGCTTGGGCGAATTGCTCAGGGGCTGGTGATCATTATCAGCATCTCGGTCGCGATCAGTCAGCTTGAGGTCAAGACCGACCTGCTGAACCATGTGATTGTCATCGTTTTGATTACCGTTGGTCTGGCCGTTGCGCTGGCCATGGGTTTGGGAAGCCGGGAAATTGCCGGTCAGATTCTTGCGGGAATCTATGTGCGTGAGTTGTATCAGGTTGGGCAACAAGTGCGTGTTGGCGAGGTCGAAGGCCAGATCGAAGAGATCGGCACGGTTAAAACCACATTGCTGACCGATGAGGGTGAGCTAGTCTCTCTTTCCAATCGGATCCTGCTGGAACAGCATGTGAGTAGCCGCTAATCCGGCAAACCCTGCTAATGTATGCCGCCGCAAAATACCAGCTGATGCTGGTTGCGGTGGACATTGACCTGACTGTCGGCACGACTTGTTTTGAATAAAGCCCAAACGCTATCCACGCGCTACGACCCCCGCGAGCTCTCTGATGAGGAGTTGGTCGCGCGCTCGCATACCGAGCTTTTTCACGTAACGCGCGCCTATGAAGAACTGATGCGGCGTTACCAGCGAACATTATTTAACGTTTGTGCGAGATATCTTGGGAACGATCGCGACGCAGACGATGTCTGTCAGGAAGTCATGTTGAAGGTGCTGTATGGCCTGAAGAACTTCGAGGGGAAATCGAAGTTCAAAACGTGGCTCTACAGCATCACGTACAACGAATGTATTACGCAGTATCGGAAGGAACGGCGAAAGCGTCGCTTGATGGACGCATTGAGTCTTGACCCCCTCGAGGAAGCGTCTGAAGAAAAGGCGCCGAAACCCGAGGAGAAGGGCGGACTTGATCGCTGGCTGGTGTATGTGAACCCGATTGACCGTGAAATTCTGGTGCTTCGATTTGTCGCAGAGCTGGAATTTCAGGAGATCGCAGACATCATGCACATGGGTTTGAGTGCGACAAAAATGCGTTACAAACGTGCTCTAGATAAATTGCGTGAGAAATTTGCAGGCATTGCTGAAACTTAGTTCAGCGCAAATATCTCTTACGTGTAGGCAAGTTCTGATAGACTTGCCGCCGAGTTGTCCCCCGGTTTGCGGGACTGCTTCACAATCACCAGATGGGGATTTAACGGATGAAACTGAAAAACACCTTGGGCTTGGCCATTGGTTCTCTGATTGCCGCCACTTCGTTCGGCGCTCTGGCACAAGGCCAAGGCGCAGTTGAAATCGAAGGCTTCGCAAAGAAAGAACAATTCGACAGCGCTCGTAACTTCAAGAACAACGGCAACCTGTTCGGCGGTTCGATCGGTTACTTCCTGACCGACGACGTTGAACTGCGTCTGGGCTACGACGAAGTGCACAACGTACGTTCCGACGACGGTCGTAACATCAAGGGCGCTAACACCGCTCTGGACGCTCTGTACCACTTCAACAACCCAGGCGACATGCTGCGTCCGTACGTATCGGCTGGTTTCTCCGATCAGAGCATCGGTCAGAACGGTTCCGGCGGTCGTGACCGCTCCACCTTCGCCAACCTGGGCGCTGGTGCCAAGCTGTACTTCACCGAGAACTTCTACGCCCGTGCTGGCGTTGAAGCTCAGTACAACATCGACCAGGGCGACACCGAGTGGGCTCCTAGCGTTGGTATCGGTGTGAACTTCGGTGGCGGCTCCAAGCCTGCTGCTGCTCCAGTTCCAGCACCAGCTGAAGTCTGCTCCGACAGCGACAACGACGGCGTTTGCGACAACGTTGACAAGTGCCCGGACACCCCAGCCAACGTAACTGTTGACGCTGACGGCTGCCCAGCAGTTGCTGAAGTTGTTCGTGTTGAGCTGGACGTCAAGTTCGACTTCGACAAGTCGGTTGTGAAGCCAAACAGCTACGGCGACATCAAGAACCTGGCTGACTTCATGAAGCAGTACCCATCCACCACCACTACTGTTGAAGGTCACACTGACTCCGTCGGTCCTGACGCTTACAACCAGAAACTGTCCGAGCGTCGTGCAAACGCCGTTAAGCAAGTTCTGACCAACCAGTACGGTGTTGAATCGTCCCGCGTTCAGTCTGTTGGCTACGGCGAATCCCGCCCAGTTGCTGACAACAAAACTGAAGCTGGCCGCGCTGTAAACCGTCGCGTAGAAGCGCAGGTTGAAGCTCAAGCTAAGTAATTAGCTGCCGCTCTGAGAAAAGCCCGGCTTAGGCCGGGCTTTTCTTTGCCTGCGATTTGGCTTTGAAGCTTTAAAAGATCGCAGCCTTCGGCAGCTCCTACATGAAATCTGCATACGTCCTGTAGGAGCTGCCGCAGGCTGCGATCTTTTGCTCTTCAACAATGGCAGCCACCGCACCAATCACCAGAATCGCCGGGCTTTTCAGCCCAAACCTGAACGCATCATCACTCATGCTCATCAGATCACTCCGACATTCGCGCTGCTCAGGCAACGACGCATTCTCGATCATCGCCACCGGCGTATCCGCTGCCATCCCGCCCGCCAACAACTGATCGCGAATCTCGCCGAGCTTGGCAACACCCATATAAACCACCAGCGTTGTGCCGCCCTGCGCCAGTGCCTGCCAGTTCAACTGGCTGTCGTCCTGAGTATGCGCAGTCACCAGCGTTACTCCACGAGCGACACCGCGCAACGTCAGCGGAATATCGCACTGCGTCGCCCCGGCCAGTCCGGCGGTGATGCCATTGACCAATTCCACCACGATGCCACGCTCACGCAGCCATTGCGCCTCTTCACCGCCACGGCCGAAGATGCACGGATCGCCGCCCTTGAGCCGCACCACACACTTGCCATGGCGGGCATAGCGCAGCATTAACCGATGGATAAATGCCTGCGGTGTTGAACGGCAACCACCACGCTTACCCACCGCAATAATGCGGGCGCCAGGGCAGTGCTCCAGCACCGCGTCGTTGACCAGATCATCGATCAGCACCACATCGGCCTCGCGCAGGGCGCGCACCGCTTTGAGGGTCAGCAATTCGGGATCACCAGGACCTGCACCCACCAGCCAGACTTTTGCATTCATGGTGTTTTCCTCATCAGATGACGGCAACTGGTTGCACGTCGGCAGCCAGCAAGCGTTTTATTTCCGGGACACAGGAACCGCATTGCGTGCCGCACCCCAAATTGCTTTTCAAGCCTTGCAGATCCAGGCCTTGGCGGATGCCTGCGCAGACTGTGTTGAGGCTGACGTTGTTGCAGTTGCACAGGGTTTTATCCGCGCTGGCCTGCAAACCGACGCTGCCCGGTGGCGCACTCATCGGCGCCAGCAACCAGCGCCGCAGTTGTTCGTCAGCCCGGCCCTCCAGCCACAGGCCTTGCAGCCAATGCTGGGCGAGGGTTTCGCCGGCCAGGCGAATCGCGGTGATTCGTCCGTTTTCAATGCGTACGCGCTTGCCGATAGCCCGACGTGGATCGTCGTAAGCCAGTACCGGGCCGTCGATCAGTGACAGGCAATGATCGATTTCACTGAGCAATTGCGCATCCGGTGCCTCGCTGCTCGCTGCGCGTATCAGCAGCGCCGACCGCTCACGTCCGACAAGGCTGATACTCACGTAGGAAAATGCCTCACAGAGCGGTCGTAGCGTCTCGAAATGCCGTTGAACATCGCCCTCGATCAGTGCGAAAAGCTGCCACGGCAGATTGACCGGTTCCAGGCGCACGCCGCTGTGTTTGAGCTCCGGTTGTTTCGACAATGGATCAAAGGCCGGCAGGGTCAGGCTGTTCACGCCGCCCTTGAGAAAGCGATCGCCCCAGTGCATCGGTAGAAACGCTTGTCCCGGACGTACGCTGTCATCACTACCGACCGCAACAATTACTGCGCCGCGACGACTTTTCAGATTGACCAGATCGCCCGGCTGCAAACGATGCCGGCGCATTTCGTCTGGATGCAGGCTCAACACCGCTTCGCTGACATGCCCGAACAATTGCGCCGCCGTGCCGGTGCGGCTCATACCGTGCCATTGATCACGCAGGCGGCCAGTGATCAATGTCAGCGGAAAGCGTGCATCACGCTGTTCTTTGGCGGCGCGGTAAGGGTCGGCAATGAAATGAGCGCGGCCAGTGGCCGTAGGAAAAATACCGTCCTCGTAGAGTCGGGGTGTTCCTTCTCGGGCGCCGACAGGGAAGGGCCACTGCTGCGGCCCGATCTCGTCGATCAGCGCGTGACTGATCCCGGACATATCCAGATCCCGCCCATGCGTCAGCCCTTTGAATTCATCGAACAACTGCGCAGGTTGGCTGAACGCAAACAGGCTCGGCTCAACGGGACGCAGACGTTTCTCCAGACGCTGCGCGAAATCTACCGTAATCGCCCAATCCGGCCGCGCCTCACCCGGTGGGAGGATGGCTTTGCGCACGTGGGAAATGCGCCGCTCGGAATTGGTTACCGAGCCTTCCTTCTCGCCCCAACTGGCAGCGGGCAGCAGCAAGTCGGCGAATGCCGCGGTTTCAGTCGTGCGAAAAGCTTCCTGCAACACCACAAACGGGCAAGCTTCCAGCGCCGCGCGCACCGAGTTCTGATCCGGCATCGATTGCGCAGGGTTGGTGCAGGCAATCCACAACGCCTTGATCTTGCCGCTGCGCACTTTCTCGAACAGTTCGATGGCGCTGAGACCAGTGCTTTCCGGCAGTTGATCCACCCCCCAATAAGCCGCCACTTCAGCGCGGTGTTCAGGGTTGGCCGCGTCACGATGACCCGGCAACAGATTCGACAAACTACCGGTTTCCCGCCCGCCCATGGCATTCGGCTGACCGGTGAGGGAGAAAGGTCCTGCGCCCGGACGGCCGATTTGCCCGGTGGCCAAGTGCAGATTGATCAGCGCGCTGTTTTTCGCGCTGCCAGCGGTGGACTGGTTCAAGCCCATGCACCACAGCGACAGAAAACTCGGCGAAGTGCCGACCCATTCGGCGCACTGCTGCAATTGCTCAACGCTGATGCCACACAACTGCGACACCATTTGCGGGGTGTAATCACGCACCAGACTTTTCAGGTCGGCGAGACCATCGGTGTGAGCCTTGATGAAGTCGCGGTCAATCCAGTCTTCCCACAACAACAGATGCAAAATCCCATGGAACAACGCGACATCGGTACCGGGCAGAATCGCCAGGTGCAGATCGGCAAGGTCGCAAGTGTCGGTGCGCCGTGGATCAATGACGATGACTTTCATCTGCGGGCGGCGAGATTTTGCTTCTTCCAGCCGACGAAAAAGTACCGGATGGGCGTAGGCCATGTTACTGCCGACAATCATCACGCAATCGCTGAGCTCCAGATCCTCATAGCTGCACGGTGGGGCGTCGGCACCGAGGCTGCGCTTGTAGCCGACCACTGCTGAAGACATGCACAGGCGTGAATTGCTGTCGATGTTGTTGGTCCTGACCAGTGCCCGCGCCAGCTTGTTGAAAGCGTAATAGTCCTCGGTCAGCAACTGCCCGGAGATATAGAACGCCACGCTGTCCGGGCCGTGTTCGGCGATGGTCTCGGCGAACACGTTGGCGGCATGCTCCAGCGCGGTGTCCCAGTCCGTGCGGCTGCGCGCCAAGCCCTTGCCCAGACGCAGTTCCGGGTACAGCGCGCGAGCGGCAAGGTCACCGGTCAGGTGCAGGGTCGAGCCTTTGCTGCACAGTTTGCCGAAGTTGGCCGGGTGCGCCGGGTCGCCGCTGACGCCGAGGATGCGCTCGCCGTCATGCTCGATCAGCACGCCGCAGCCGACCCCGCAATAACAGCAGGTCGAGGCGGTCGTCTGGCGGTTCATCAGACGGCGTCCCGCAGGGCCAGTTGCACACGACCGTTTTCGACCCGCGCCGGGTGATGGTGCGCGCAACCGATGTCCGGCGCCTGGGCCTCACCGGATTCGAGGTCGATCTGCCAATTGTGCAGCGGACAGGCTACGCGTTTGCCGTAGATCAGTCCTTGCGACAGTGGCCCGCCCTTGTGCGGGCAGCGGTCGTCGAGGGCGAAAACTTCGTCGTCGCTTGTACGAAAAATCGCAATGTCACCTTTCGGCCCGGCAATGATCCGCGAGCCGAGGGCGTTGATCTCGTCGAGGGCACAGATGTCGAGCCAGTTCATGCTGGCACCTCCAGATTTTTCACAGGAATGACGTCGAATTCTTTCTTAAGTTGCGGCTGCGCCAGACGTTCTTTCCACGGGTCTTGTTCGAACGACAGGGAGAATTGCAGGCGTTCGTTCAGCGCTTTGCGGTGCTCCGGGTCTTCCAGTACGGCTTTCTTGATGTGCTCCATGCCGACCCGTTGCAGGTAATGCACGGTGCGTTCGAGGTAGAAGGCTTCTTCGCGATACAGCTGCAGGAATGCGCCGTTGTATTCGCGGACTTCTTCGGCGGTTTTCAGCTTGACGAAGAACTCGGCCACTTCGGTTTTGATCCCGCCGTTGCCGCCGATGTACATCTCCCAGCCGGAGTCGACGCCGATGATTCCTACGTCTTTGATCCCCGCTTCCGAGCAGTTGCGTGGGCATCCGGAGACCGCCAGTTTCACTTTGTGCGGCGACCACATGTTGAACAGGTCGTGCTCAAGCTCGATGCCCAATTGCGTCGAGTTCTGCGTGCCGAAGCGGCAGAATTCGCTGCCGACGCAGGTTTTCACGGTGCGGATGGATTTGCCGTAGGCGTGGCCGGACGGCATGTCGAGATCCTTCCAGACGCCGGGCAGATCCTGCTTTTTGATGCCGAGTAAATCGATGCGCTGCCCGCCGGTGACCTTGACCATCGGCACCTGATACTTGTCGGCCACATCGGCAATTCTCCGCAGTTCCGACGGGTTGGTCACGCCGCCCCACATGCGTGGCACCACCGAATAAGTGCCGTCCTTCTGAATGTTGGCGTGGGCGCGCTCGTTGATCAGGCGCGATTGCGGATCGTCCTTGGCTTCGCCGGGCCAGGTGGAAATCAGGTAATAGTTGAGGGCCGGGCGGCACGTTGCGCAGCCGTTCGGCGTGCGCCAGTTGAGGTAGCTCATGGTGCCGGCGATGGTCAGCAGATGTTGCTCGCGAATCGCTTGGCGAATCTGCCCGTGATTGAGGTCGCTGCAACCGCAGATGGCTTTTTCGCTTTTCGGTTTGACGTCGGCTGCGCCGCCGACGGTGTTGATCAGGATCTGCTCGACCAGCCCGGCGCAGGAGCCGCAGGAGCTGGCCGCTTTGGTGTGTTTCTTCACCTCATCGACGCTGAACAGGCCGTGTTCCTGAATCGCTTTGACGATGGTGCCTTTGCACACGCCGTTGCAGCCGCAGACTTCGGCGGTGTCAGCCATGACCATGGCTTTGTCCTGGCCCTGATGTCCTACGTCGCCCAAAGCGTTTTCGCCAAACATCAGGTGATCGCGGATCTCGCCGATGGCGTGATTCTCACGAATCTGCCGGAAATACCAACCGCCATCTGCTGTATCGCCGTAGAGACAGGCGCCGACCAGCACGTCATCCTTGATCACCAGTTTTTTGTACACGCCGCCAATCGGATCGGAGAGGGTGATGGTTTCGGTGCCTTCGCCGCCCATGAAGTCGCCAGCGGAAAACAGGTCGATGCCGGTGACCTTCAATTTGGTCGACGTCACCGATCCCTGATAACGGGCGAAGCCCAATTGTGCGAGGTGGTTGGCGCACACCTTGGCCTGTTCGAACAATGGCGCGACCAGACCGTAGGCAATGCCGCGATGGCTGGCGCACTCGCCGATGGCGTAAATGCGCGGGTCGTAAGTTTGCAGGGTGTCGTTGACCAGGATGCCGCGATTGCAC
This sequence comes from Pseudomonas viridiflava, assembly GCF_900580865.1. Taxonomy (GTDB): domain Bacteria; phylum Pseudomonadota; class Gammaproteobacteria; order Pseudomonadales; family Pseudomonadaceae; genus Aquipseudomonas. Next base: position 311,454 of record NZ_UTBZ01000026.1, on the reverse strand, counting down.
GGGATGCCGGCCTTCTCAGCGAGTTCGGTGTTGGGGCGAATGCCGGCGGCCATTACCACCAGGTCGGCGGGGATGATGTCGCCGTTCTTGAACTGCACCGAGCCGACCCGGCCATTGCCGGCGTCGTGCAGGGCTTGGGTCTGTTCGCACAGACGGAAGTGCAGGCCTCGGGATTCGAGGGCAGTTTGCAGGAGTTGGCCGCTGGTTTTGTCCAGTTGCCGCTCCAGCAGCCATTCGCCGATATGCACCACGGTGACGTGCATGCCGCGCAGCATCAGGCCGTTGGCGGCTTCGAGGCCGAGCAGGCCACCGCCGATGACCACCGCGTGTTTGTGGGTTTTCGCGGTGTCGATCATCGCCTGGGTGTCGGCGATGTCGCGGTAACCGATCACGCCGTGCAGGGTGTTGCCGGGGATTGGCAGGATGAACGGCGTCGAACCGGTGGCAATCAGCAGGCGATCGTATTCGGCTTCGGTGCCGTCCTCGGCGATCACGCGGCGTTTGACCCGGTCGATCTCCACCACTTTGCGGTTGAGCAGCAACTTGATGTTGTTTTCCAGATACCAGTCGAGATCGTTGAGGACGATTTCTTCGAAAGTCTGCTCGCCGGCCAGCACCGGCGAGAGCAGGATGCGGTTGTAGTTGGTATGCGGTTCGGCACCGAAGACGGTGATGTCGTACAGCTCGTTGCTCAGCTTGAGCAGTTCTTCGAGGGTGCGAACCCCGGCCATGCCATTGCCGATCATCACCAGTTTGAGTTTTTTCATCAGGTTCTCCGGGGAGCTGCGGCTGGCCTCTTATGGGCAGTCAGGCCTTGCTCGAGAAATTTTGCGCAAACAAAAAAAGGCGTCCCGCTAGTTGCCTAGCGAGGACGCCTTTGTCCTGGTCCCGTTCTCTCGGGAAGCGCAGCCTTCGTCGTTGAAGGTTGGGCTTTATGTGTGTGTTGGTTGGGGTAATGCAGTGGTTGTGCCAAGTGGCAGAGGTGGCGGTTTTATTGGGTTTGGCAGTTTTTTAGGGTGATTTTTTGCACTGATTCGAAGCGGGTTGCTCGTTCGTGGGGCATGCAGGAAGGTGGATTTGTGGTGATTGGGCGGGCGCCTTCGCGAGCAAGCTCGCTCCCACAGGAGGTTTGTGAACACCACAGATCCCATGTGGGAGCGAGCTTGCTCGCGAATGGCGCGACTCGATTTAACTGTGAAACAGCAATACCAGCAGCACCAGATTCCCCAACAAAGCCACCAATGCCATGGACCGCCAGACCTTCAAAGGCTCTCGCTCCAACAAGGGCCTTGGCCGCACGCTCAAACTCCGCCGCTCGCCCTGTTCCAGCACCAGCAACCATTCTTCAGCCGTTTCAAAGCGCATCAGCGGATCAGCCGCCACTCCACGCTCGAGGCTATGTGCGAGCCACTCCGGCAGATCAGGCCGATAGCGACTGGCACTCACCGCCACACCAAATCGCGGCCGCTGAAACGCTTCGATCTCGCCATAGGGAAAATGCCCCGTGAGCAGGAAATAAAGGGTCACACCGACCGCGTACAAATCCTGCTGCGCACTCGGCGGATCACCGCGAAACGCTTCCGGGGCGATAAAGCTTGGTGTTCCCGGCAGCGTCGACGGCGCGTCTTCGGACAGTCCCGGACAATACGCCAGGCCAAAATCCAGCAGGCGCAACTCACCGTCGTCGCCCACATGCAGATTTTCCGGTTTGATGTCGCGGTGCAGAATCTGCCGCCGATGCAGCAGCCCGACCGCGCGCAACAAACGCTCGGCGATGTCCTGCCACTGCGCCAGCGGCAATGGGCCGAACTGCTGAAACAGCTGCGCCAGCGTCGTCCCGGAATATTCGCGCATCACGTAGTACAAATGCTGACGGTGGCCGCACGTATGGACTTCAGGAAAATGCCGTCCGGCCACACGTTTCAGGAACCATTCCTCGGACAGCAGCGCCTGCCCGGCGTGAGGATCATCGGCGCTGCGCGACGGCAGGGTTTTCAGCAACCACGTCTGACCTTGCCCATCGACAACCCGATACAGCAGCGATTGCTGGCTCTTAGCGACAATCCCCTGAACCTGCCAGCCCTCGAAGGATTGGCCAGGTTTCAGCGGCGGCGGCAGGGGCCATTGCTGCAAATGAATCAATGCATCGCCGATATTCGCTTCACCCAGCGCATCGACGCGCACCAGCAATGCACTTGCATTGTCCTGGCTCCCCGCCAGATGCGCGGCATTGACCAGCGTTTGCGCGGCGCTGTGCAGATCCGGTTGATCGCGCAGAATCGCCGCAATCGCGGTATCGCCCAGCGTTGACCAGACACCGTCGCTGAGCAGCACAAAGCTTTCGCCCTCACGCAGTTCGCCATCGAGAAAATCCAGCACCAGATGCTGATCCAGCCCCAGCGCGCGTTTGAGCACATGTTGCATGCCTTGCTGTTCCCAAACGTGATCCTCAGAGATTCGCTGCAAGCTGTCGGCTTGCCAGCGATACACCCGGCAATCGCCGACGTGGGCGAGAGTAAAACGCCGACCACGCATGACCAAGGCGCTGACCGTCGTGAGCAACGGTTGCCCACCACCGTTGGCTTGTAACCAGCGGTTTTGCGCAAGCAGCAGGCGATCCAGTGCCTGCGCCACGCTCCAGGTTTCCGGCGTGGCGTAGTAGTCGAGCGCCAAGGCCTGCAAGGTCGAACGCGCAGCCAGTCCGCCATCGGCACACTGGCTGACGCCATCGGCGATGGCGAACAGAAAACCTTTGCTTGCCGCCAGCGCCGGCGCGGGGGTGACCAGGCGCAAAGCGTCCTGATTCTCCGCGCGCGGGCCGGTGGCGCTGGCTTCGGCGAAACTCAGTTGCAGGGCCATACGCTTCAGACCCGCGCCGCCGTCACCGCCGCCGAACCCCAGGTAGTTCTCCAGCGACGCTTGACGCCGTGCAGGCCAAACCATGCCAGCACGCCAAGGCTGGCGAACAACCACAACGCCAGTTGATAGCTGCCGGTGCTTTGTTTGATCGCACCCATGCCCGCCGCCAAGGCAAAACCGCCGATGCCGCCGGCCATGCCGATCAACCCGGTCATGACGCCGATCTCCAGACGAAAACGCTGCGGCACCAGTTGGAAAACCGCACCATTGCCTGCGCCTAAACCGAGCATGGTGCAGACGAAAAGTGCCAGCGCCGCGTAGGAACTCGGCAAGTTGAAACCGACCGCGGCGATGCACACGGCGGCGACGGTGTACATCGCCAGCAATGTGCGGATACCGCCAAAGCGATCAGCCAGCGCGCCACCCAGCGGCCGCATCAAGCTGCCGCCGAACACGCAGGCGGCGGTGTAGTAACCGGCCGTTACCGGGCTCAAGCCGTACTGATCGTTGAAGTAGCCGGGCAGGGCGCTGGCCAGGCCGATGAAGCCGCCGAAGGTCACGCTGTAGAAAAACATGAACCACCAACTGTCACGGTCGCCCAGGGCTTTGAAGTAGTCGGCCATGGCTTTGGCTTTCGGCCGCTCAGGGGCGTTTTTTGCCAGCCATGCGAACAGCACCAGGGTCAGGATCAGCGGGATCAGGGCGAAACCGAAAACATTGCTCCAGCCGAACGCGGCGGCGAGCACCGGCGCGAGCAGCGCGGCGAACACAGTGCCGGAGTTGCCCGCACCGGCAATGCCCATGGCTTTGCCCTGATGCTGTGGCGGGTACCATTGCGACGCCAGTGGCAGGGCGACGGCAAACGAGGCGCCGGCCATGCCGAGGAACAGGCCGAGTAGCAGCGCTTGTTCATAACTGTGGATGCCGAGTTTCCAGGCGCCGAACAATGCGCAGATCACGATGACCTGGCCGATCAGGCCGGCGGTTTTCGGCGACAACCGATCGGCGAGCATGCCCATCACAAATCGCAGCACCGCACCGGCGAGGATCGGCGTGGCGACAACGAGGCCGCGTTGCTGCGTGGTTAGCTGCAGGTCGGCGGCGATTTGCACCGCCAGCGGGCCGAGCAAATACCAGACCATGAAGCTCAGGTCGAAATACAGGAAGGCCGCGAACAGGGTCGGGGTGTGGCCGGATTTCCAGAAGCTTGAATTCATCGCGCACCTCAGCTGAAAAGAGTCTCGAAAGGAGTCATGCAACAGCAGGTGGGGCGCCGTACGGCCGCACCACCGGCCCCGAGCTTTGGGGCCAAAACGCAAAAACGCCGCTACCTGATGCGCCGGTTGGGCGAACGGGTGAGCGACGTCTTTGTCGTAGGTGGGGCAACCGCCGTTGGTTACCTGTGCGTTTTACATAGCGAGATTTGTGCCAACAGCCGGAAAGTCAAAAGCCCCCTCACCCTAGCCCTCTCCCAGAGGGAGAGGGGACTGATTGGGGGATACTCGCGAAGTACGCCGACCTGTGATTTCTGCCGTGAATCCATAATCGACTCGGTCTTTCAGGTCGATGTTTGACGCCAGACACCTCGGTCGGTCCCCTCTCCCAGAGGGAGAGGGGACTGATTGGGGGATGCTCGAGAAGTACGCCGACCTGTGATTTCTGCTGTGAATCCATAATCGACTCGGTCTTTCAGGTCGATGTTTGACGCCAGACACCTCGGTCGGTCCCCTCTCCCAGAGGGAGAGGGGACCGATTGGGGGATGCTCGAGAAGTACGCCGACCTGTGATTTCTGCCGTGAATCCATAATCGACTCGGTCTTTCAGGTCGATGTTTGACGCCAGACACCTCGGTCGGTCCCCTCTCCCTCTGGGAGAGGGTTAGGGTGAGGGGCTCTTCAGCGGTCAGAACACCTCAGCCCAATAACTCACTCATCGCAATAATCTGTTCCGCCACCTGAATCAGCTTCTGCTGCCGGCTCATGGCCTGCCGCCGCATCAGGGTGTAAGCCTCTTCCTCATTGCAATCCTTCATCTTCATCAACAACCCCTTGGCCAGCTCGATGCGCTTACGCTCAGCCAATTGCTGATCACGCGCCTGCAACTGCGCACGCAACGCCTGATCACTCTCGAACCGCGCCATCGCCACATCGAGAATCGGCTGCAAGCGCTGGGCGTGAATGCCTTCGACGATGTACGCGCTGACCCCGGACTTGATCGCCTGGCGCATCACCCCCGGGTCATGTTCATCGGTAAACATCACGATTGGCCGTGGCTGGTCGCGGCTGACCAGCACCACTTGTTCCATGACATCACGGCTCGGTGACTCGGTATCGATCAGAATGACGTCCGGGCGCACCGTTTCGACGCGCGCGGGCAGGTCGATGGTCAGGCCGGACTCGTCGATAACCTCGAAACCGGCTTCAGTCAGCGCTGCTTTCAGGCGCCCGACTTTTTTCGCCGTGTCGTTGATCAGCAGAATGCGCAACATATTCGCGGTCTCCTGTCAGCGGCGGGCGAGAAGGGGGGCGTCGTCGTTCAACGCATGCAGCTTGAAACTGCGCGCATAACCGGCGGGATCGCTGCCGTCCCAGACTTTGCCGTCGAGCAACTGGCTGCTGCGCATGTCGGTGCCCCACGCCGCCACGCCGACAGCGGTCGCGGCGTCGCGGTAGATATCCAGTTGCTGAACCTGGCGGGCGACGGCGAGGTAATCCGGATCTTCGCGCAGCAGGCCCCAGCGGCGGAACTGGGTCATGAACCACATACCGTCCGACAGATAAGGCAGATTCACTTCGCCGTTACCGTGAAAACGCAGCGCGTGCGGATCCTGCCAGCGATTGCCGAGGCCATCGGCATAATCACCGAGAAAACGCGGTTCGATGCACGCAAGCGGCGCGTCCAGATACTCCGGCGCACTGAGCAACTGCGCGGTGCTGCGACGATTTTCCGGGCTTTCTTCGATGAAGCGGCTGGCTTCAAGGATCGCCATCACCAGCGCCCGCGCGGTGTTCGGGTATTGCTCGACAAATTCGCGGGTGCAGCCGAGGACTTTTTCCGGGTGATCGGGCCAGATGGTCTGGCTGGTCGCCAGGGTGAAGCCGAGATCCTGCTGTACCGCACTGGCGGCCCACGGTTCGCCGACGCAAAAACCATCAATGCGTCCGGCTTGCAGGTGCGCGACCATTTGCGGCGGTGGCACCACCACACTGTCGACATCCTGCAACGGATGAATGCCCTGGCTTGCCAGCCAGTAATACAGCCACATCGCATGAGTGCCAGTGGGAAAGGTCTGCGCAAAGGTGAGTTTTGCGCGGCTTTGGTGCACGTGCCGATCCAGTGCTTCAGGACTGCTCACGCCGAGGTTTTGCAGGCCGTGGGACAGGTTGAGGCTCTGACCGTTCTGGTTCAGCCCCATCAGCACCGCCATATCGGTCGAGGCCACGCCACCAATGCCCAGGTGCACGGCGTAGATCAGGCCGTACAGGCTGTGGGCGGCATCCAGTTCGCCGCTGACCAGTTTGTCGCGCAGGTTGGCCCAGGAGCTCTGGCGTTTGAGGTTTAGAGTCAGCCCGTAAGGCTGGGCGAAGCCTTGCGTGGCCGCAACGACGACCGAGGCGCAGTCGCTCAGGGCCATGAAGCCGAGGTTGATCGCAGTCTTTTCCGGGGCATCGCTGCCGTTAACCCAGGCCAGTGGCCCCACCGAAGGTTCATTCATCCAACGCACCTCGAAAAAAAAGCGTCGCCGCGGACTTTGCGCAGGCAAAACCCGGGACGACGCCATTGTCCTTGCCCGCCTGCCGTCATTGGCCGACGCACTGATAGCAAGGAAGGTGCAAGGCATATGCCAGTGCCAGTGATTTGCGCATGCGCCTCGCGCCGCAGGTCGATGCCCGGCTATAATCGCCGCCTCTTTTCGCCGCCCGAGTCATCGCCGCCCATGTATTCCCTGGCCCGTCAGCTGTTGTTCAAACTTTCCCCGGAAACCTCCCACGATCTGTCGCTGGATCTGATCGGCGCGGGTGGGCGTTTGGGCCTCAACGGCTTGCTGTGCAAGGCGCCGGCGAAGAAGCCGGTGACGGTCATGGGCCTGGAGTTTCCGAACCCGGTGGGTCTGGCGGCCGGTCTGGACAAGAACGGTGCGGCCATCGATGGCTTCGCGCAACTGGGTTTCGGCTTTGTCGAAATCGGCACCGTCACCCCGCGTCCGCAGCCGGGCAACCCGAAACCTCGGATCTTCCGCTTGCCGGAAGCCGAGGCGATCATCAATCGCATGGGTTTTAACAACCTCGGTGTCGATAACCTGCTGGCGCGTGTGGCCGCAGCGAAATACAAAGGCGTGCTGGGCATCAATATCGGCAAGAACTTCGATACCCCGGTCGAGCGTGCGGTCGATGATTACCTGATCTGCCTGGACAAGGTCTACGCCCACGCCAGCTATGTGACGGTCAACGTCAGTTCGCCGAACACCCCGGGCCTGCGCAGCTTGCAGTTCGGCGATTCGCTCAAGCAGTTGCTCGCCGATCTGGCCACACGTCGCGCCGAGCTGGCCTTGCGTCACGGCAAGCATGTGCCGCTGGCGATCAAGATCGCGCCGGACATGACCGATGAAGAAACCGCGCAGGTGGCCCAGGCGCTGATCGAAACCGGTATGGACGCGGTAATCGCGACCAACACCACCCTGAGCCGTGTTGGCGTTGAAGGCATGGAGCATGGCGACGAGGCGGGCGGTTTGTCCGGTGCGCCGGTGCGGGAGAAGAGCACGAATACTGTGAAGGTGCTGGCCGGTGAGTTGGCGGGGCGGTTGCCGATCATTGCGGCGGGCGGGATTACTGAAGGCAAGCATGCGGCCGAGAAGATTCTGGCCGGTGCGAGCCTGGTGCAGATCTATTCTGGTTTCATCTATAAAGGCCCGGCGCTGATCCGTGAATCGGTAGACGCGATCGCCGCCCTGCGCTGATCCCTTGTAGGAGTGAGCCTGCTCGCGAAGGCGCCAGTTCATTCAATATTTCTGTGACTGACACACCGCTTTCGCGAGCAGGCTCGCTCCCACAGGTTTCGTGTTCCAGCACAAAAAATGAGTTTTCCGGCATAAAAAAGGGCTCCTCGAAGGAGCCCTTGGGCCGGAGCCCGCCGTCCGGGAAGGACGTGCATGGTAAGTCGTTACAAATTCAGATTGTCGTGTCGGAATTAATGCCCTGTGTCAGCCGACGGCGTGAAGTTCGTTGAGTCTGTGGATTCCCGCAGTGCCGGTCATACCGTCCCAGTTGTCGCCGCGTCCTTCTCGCCAGCCGTTAATCCAGGCTTGGCGTACAGACGGTAGAGTAAATGGGCAAAGCTCACGGGATTTGCCACCAACGCCATATTGATATCCGCGCAAAAATGCTCTTTCCAACGGATCACGCTTAAGTCTTCTCATAGGGTGTTTCCCTCACTTGTTGACTGTTTTGTGTCGCGTTGACCTCAACTGAGGTCGGGCAGAAGAAACCTGCCATGGTGCGGCTCGCTGCCGGCGTGGCGAGCCAAGGTGTTGACGCCGTTGCGACGTCAACCTGTGTTCATTTCTAACCAATGAGTCACAGCGATGGAATGACCGTTTTGTCATAAGGACGTAACGAAAAGAGTGCTATAGCGATAAGTAACCGCTTATTTATTGAACGTTTATTGAGCAAACCCCGGTATGATCGGCCCCGCGCTGGATGATGGGGTTAATTCTTTAGTGAGAATGACCCACGTTTGCGCTGGGGTATAAAGCGACGAAGGGTCGCTTCAAGACTTTTTGTTGCATCAACTTTTTTATCTGTCCCGGCATCTAAGCTCTTTTAACCCGAGCAGCGGGGATGGAACGGCACACCCTCGTGCCACGCGGGCGTTCTTTTAGAAAAGCGCCTGATTGAAAACCGGATCGGCAATGCGTTGCCGATTCACTAGCCAAAGGCTCTGGAAATACCATGTCCGACCGTTTCGAACTCTTCCTCACTTGCCCTAAAGGTCTTGAAGGCCTGCTCATCGAGGAAGCCGTCGGGCTTGGCCTTGAAGAAGCGCGCGAGCACACTTCCGCCGTGCGTGGCATGGCGACCATGGAAACCGCTTATCGCCTATGCCTCTGGTCGCGTCTGGCCAACCGCGTGCTGCTGGTGCTCAAGCGCTTCCCGATGAAAGACGCTGAAGACCTCTATCACGGCGTGCTCGACATCGACTGGCAGGATCACATGCTCAGCGACGGCACCCTCGCCGTTGAATTCAGTGGCCATGGCTCGGGCATCGACAACACCCACTTCGGCGCCTTGAAAGTCAAAGACGCCATCGTCGATAAACTGCGCACCCCGCAGGGCGACCGCCCGTCGATCGACAAGCTCAACCCGGACCTGCGCATTCACCTGCGTCTGGATCGCGGCGAAGCGATTCTCTCCCTCGACCTCTCCGGCCACAGCCTGCACCAGCGCGGCTATCGCTTGCAGCAGGGCGCTGCACCGCTGAAGGAAAACCTCGCGGCGGCGATCCTGATCCGTTCCGGCTGGCCGCGCATTGCTGCCGAAGGCGGCGCGCTGGCTGACCCGATGTGCGGTGTCGGTACGTTCCTCGTCGAAGCCGGCATGATTGCCGCCGACATGGCGCCGAACCTGCGCCGTGAGCAGTGGGGCTTTACCGCGTGGCTCGGTCACGTGCCGGCACTGTGGAAAAAACTCCATGAAGAGGCCGTCGAGCGTGCCGCTGCCGGTCTGGCCAAGCCACCGCTGTGGATTCGCGGCTACGAAGCCGATCCGCGTCTGATTCAACCGGGCCGCAACAACGTTGAGCGTGCCGGCCTGAGCGAGTGGATCAAGATCTACCAGGGCGAAGTCGCGACCTTCGAGCCGCGTCCGGATCAGAACCAGAAAGGTCTGGTGATCTGCAACCCGCCGTACGGCGAGCGTCTCGGTGACGAAGCCAGCCTGTTGTATCTCTACCAGAACCTCGGCGAGCGTCTGCGTCAGGCCTGCCTGAACTGGGAAGCGGCGGTGTTCACCGGCGCGCCGGATCTGGGCAAGCGCATGGGCATCCGCAGCCACAAACAGTATTCGTTCTGGAACGGCGCGCTGCCGTGCAAGCTGCTGTTGATCAAAGTGCTGCCGGATCAGTTCGTCACCGGCGAGCGTCGCACCCCGGAACAGCGTCAGGCCGAGCGCGAGCAAGCGGCTTACGATCAGACCCCGGACGAGCCGCAAGAGCGCAAGTTCAACAAGAACGGCAACCCGATCAAACCGACGCCAGCCCCGGCACCGGTGATCGAGCAACCGCGCTTGAGCGAAGGCGGGCAGATGTTTGCCAACCGTCTGCAAAAGAACCTCAAGGCCATGGGCAAGTGGGTCAAGCGCGAAGGCATCGATTGCTACCGCGTCTACGATGCCGACATGCCTGAGTATGCGATGGCGATCGACCTGTACCACGATTGGGTGCACGTTCAGGAATACGCCGCGCCGAAATCCATCGATCCGGAAAAAGCCTCGGCGCGTATGTTCGACGCCTTGGCCGCCATTCCGCAGGCACTGAACGTCGACAAGAGCCGCGTGGTGGTCAAACGCCGCGAGCGCCAGAGCGGTACCAAGCAGTACGAGCGTCAGGCTGCGCAAGGCAAGTTCAATGAAGTCAGCGAGGGCGGCGTGAAGTTGCTGGTCAACCTCACCGACTACCTCGATACCGGCCTGTTCCTCGATCACCGTCCGATGCGCATGCGCATTCAGAAAGAGGCCGCCGGCAAGCGCTTCCTCAATCTGTTCTGCTACACCGCGACCGCCAGCGTGCACGCGGCCAAGGGCGGTGCGCGCAGCACCACCAGCGTCGACCTGTCGAAAACCTACCTCGACTGGGCACGCCGCAACTTGTCGCTGAACGGCTACTCGGACAAGAACCGTCTGGAGCAGGGTGATGTGATGGCGTGGCTGGAAAGCAGCCGGGATGAGTACGACCTGATCTTCATCGATCCGCCGACCTTCTCCAACTCCAAGCGCATGGAAGGCATCTTCGACGTGCAGCGTGATCAGGTGCAGTTGATCGACCTGGCCATGGCACGTCTGGCAACCGGCGGTGTGCTGTATTTCTCCAACAACTTCCGCAAGTTCCAGTTAGAAGAAAACCTCGCCGAGCGTTACGCGGTCGAGGAAATCAGCGCGCAGACCATCGATCCGGATTTCGCCCGTAACACCAAGATCCACCGCGCCTGGAAAATCACGGCTCGTTGACGCTTTGCGCAATTGGATCCACAGAGCCTTGATTTTTAAAGGCTCCGTGGATCCGACCGCGCTAGCTAAATTAGTGGCTAATAGCTATAACTCACACACGGTCAATGGGGTTTTCCCGTAAATGCTGGCGTAGTGTGAGTTGTCTTTATGTCGTTGCACCCCGTGCGCCCAAAGATTCTGGGTTTCATCAGCGAAGACGTCTCGGCCTGGCTGGTCGCGCTGCTGGTATTGCTCGCCGGCGGGATTCTCACGGGGCTGCTCGCCTGGGCCACCCTCAATCAGTTTCAGCAACAAACCCGTCAGCGTTTTCAACTGCTGGCCAACGAACGTTACAGCCGCATCGAAGAGCGCTTTCAGGATCAGGAGCAACGCCTCGACGGCCTGCGCCGTTTCTTCGCCAACTCTGAATCGGTGTCCCGCGCCGAATTCGACGGTTACACCCAACCCTTATTGATGCGTACCCAGGCCTATTCGTTTGCCCTCAAGGTCAATGGAGCCGAGCGCGCGGCATTCGAGCAGCGCGTGCGTGACGAAGGCCTGAGTAACTTCACCCTGCGTGAACTGAATGCCCAAGGCGAGCTGCAACTGGCTGGCGTGCGCGATGAATACGTGCCGGTGCTCTACAGCCAGACGCAAAGTCGGCTCGGCTCACCATTGGGTTATGACCTGCTCGCGCAACCTTTGCGCCGCGACACGCTGCAACGTGCCGACAAGCTCGGCGGTCTGGCGGTGTCGCAGCCCATGCACCTGGTCAGCATCGAACCATCGTATGCGCGCGGTGTGCTGCTCGTCGCACCTGTGAGCCACAATGGCGAGCGCCAATCGTTTGGCTACGTGATGGCGGTGATCAGCATGCGCCAGCTGCTGGCCGACGGTTTGCCGGACGCTTTCCATGACTATCTGTCGGTGCGCATTCTCGACATGTCGACCAATGATCAGCATGAAGTGTTGTTCGAGTCGACCAATGAACCGGCGCCGAGCGACCTGACCGCCACGCGCCTGGTGCGCATGGCCGATCACGACTATCAGGTCGATATCCTGCCGAGCGAGGCGTTTGTTCAGGCCAACCATTCGTCGGTCGGCAGCGTGATCATTCTGGGCAGCTTGCTCAGTTTGCTGCTCAGTGCCTTGCTCTATGTGTTGGTCAGTCAGCGCCAGCGCGCCTTGCGCATGGTCGAATTGCGCACACAGGAACTGCACGCCAGCGAACAGGAATTGCGTGGTACCCACGGGCAGTTGCGCGGCGTGCTGAATGCCGCAACGCAGGTGGCGATCATCGCCACCGACCTGCGCGGGGTGATCAACACCTTCAACCCCGGCGCCGAACAAATGCTCGGCTACAGCAGCGCCGATGTCGTCGGCCACATGACCCTGGAAAACCTGCACCTGCCCCGCGAGTTGACGGCCCGCGCCTCCGAGTTGAGTGCACGCTACGGTAAAAGCATCCCGACCTGCCACGCGATGCTGGTCGAGGGCGGCGAAGTCGGTGGCCACGAGGCCCGCGAGTGGACGCTGGTGCGCAGCGATGGCAGCCATATTCCGGTGAACATGCTGGCCACGCCGGTGCTGGATGAGCAGGGGTTGTGGGTCGGGCATCTGGCGATCTGCATCGACATCACCGAGCGCAAGCGCGTGCACGAGGTGCTGGCGGCGCGGGATGTGTTGCTGAAGAAACTCAGTGCGCATGTGCCCGGCGGCATCTATCAATTCAAGATGGAATTCGACGGGCGCTTCAGTGTGATCTATGCCAGCGACGGCATCCGCGAGATCTACGAGCTGGAGCCGGACGTGCTGCTGTTCAACGCCGAGGCGATCTTCACGCGCATTCATCCACAGGACGTTACTCGTGTGCGCTCTTCCATTCGCGCCTCGGCCGACAGCCTCAGCCCGTGGCGCGAGGAATACCGCGTGCAGCTGCCCGAACGCGGTCTGCGCTGGGTGCGCGGCGAGGCGACGCCGGAAGAGCTGCCGGGCGGTGGGGTGCTGTGGCACGGCTATATCTCGGACATTTCCGACCTCAAGCGCGTGGAAGAAGAATTGCGCGCGCTGTCGGTGACCGATTCGCTGACCGGCATCCATAACCGCCGCTACTTCCAGGAACGCCTGACCACGGAAATGGCCCGGGTCGAGCGCGGCGGCGGTGAGCTGTCGGTGATCATGCTCGATATCGACCACTTCAAACGCATCAACGACCAGTACGGCCATGCTGTCGGCGATCGGGTGCTGCAAGCGGTGTGCGAACGGATTGGCCATCGTCTGCGGCGTACCGATGTGTTCTGTCGGTTGGGCGGCGAAGAGTTCATGGTGCTGTGCCCGGACATCGACGGCGAGCACGCGTACATGCTCGCGGTTGAGCTGTGGCAGGGCTTGCGCAGTGCGCCGGTGGATGTGGTCGGCGTGGTGACCGCGAGTTTCGGTATCGCCAGTTGGCGACCGGGGGAGGGCGCAGATGCGCTGCTGTTGCGGGCGGATTCGGGTGTGTATATGGCAAAGCAGCGCGGGCGCGATCGGGTAGAACAGATGAGCTAGGCCCTACCACCAAACCAATGTGGGAGCGAGCCTGCTCGCGAAGGCGGTGTATCAGTCAGCACATTTATGAACTGACCTGACGCCTTCGCGAGCAGGCTCGCTCCCACAGGTTTTTGTGGTGTTGCCTGAACCGCGTTACAGAACCGAAGCGGTCTGCGCCAGTTTCGGCTGTTTGTACAGATCCAGCAGCACCTGATCCAGCACCGACGAAGCACCAAACGGCGCCTTGTCGTTGAGGATCGCCACCACCGCCCAGGTATTGCCATTCACATCACGGCTGAAACCGGCAATCGCGCGCACGGTGTTCAGGGTGCCGGTCTTGACGTGGGCTTCGCCGCGCATCGCGGTGGTTTTCAGGCGTTTGCGCATGGTGCCGTCGGTACCGGCAATCGGCAGCGAGCTGATGTACTCGGCGGCATACGGGCTGTGCCAGGCGGCTTGCAGCATGCTCGCCATCTCGCGAGCGCTGACCCGTTCGGCACGCGACAAACCGGAGCCGTTCTCCATGACCAGATGCGGCGCGGTGATGCCTTTCTTCGCCAGCCACTGGCGCACTACGCGCTGCGCTGCCTTGGCGTCGTCACCGTCGGCATCGTTGCGAAAGCGTTGGCCGAGGCTGAGGAACAGCTGCTGGGCCATGGTGTTGTTACTGTATTTGTTGATGTCGCGGATGATCTCCGCCAGATCCGGCGAGTAGGCGCGAGCCAGCAGTTTGGCGTTGCTCGGGGTCGAGGCCAGACGATCCTTGCCCTGAATGCTGCCACCCAGTTCTTTCCAGATCGCGCGCACGGCGCCAGCGGTGTAGGTCGCGTGATCGAGCAGCGACAGGTAAGTCTGCGAGCTGCAGCCTTCGCCCAACTGGCCGGCGACGGTCACGGTCATGCTGCCATCGGGTTGCGCCACCGGGTTGTAGCGCACACCGCCGGTGCATTGCTTGGAGGGCAGCGCCTTGACGGTGTTTTCGATGTGGATGCTGGCAATCGGCGGTTCTACCGAAATCAGCACGCGGCCACCGTCATTGCGGGCGACAAAGCGCAGGGCCTTGAGGTTGACCAGCAGCGAATCCGGTTTGACCAGGAACGGCTTGTTCTCGTCATTGCCGTCATCGTTGAATTCCGGCAGCACCGGCTGCACAAAGAAGTTGCGGTCGAGGATCAAGTCGCCGGTGATCTGGGTCACGCCGTTGGCGCGCAGGTCGCGCATCAGCAGCCAGAGTTTTTCCATGTTCAGCTTCGGATCGCCGCCACCCTTGAGGTAGAGGTTACCGTTGAGGATGCCGCCGTTGAGGTCGCCGTCGGTGTAGAACTCGGTCTTCCACTGATGGTTCGGGCCGAGCATTTCCAGCGCCGCGTAGGTGGTCACCAGTTTCATGGTCGAGGCCGGGTTGACCGACACGTCGGCGTTGAACACGGTCGGCGTGCCCGGGCCGTCGAGCGGCACCATCACCAGCGACAGGGCGCTGGGCTGCAATTTGCTCGCCTTGAGGGCTTTTTCGACGTTCGGCGTGAGGGAAGTATTGATGGTGGCAGCAGAAACAGGCAGGGCCAGAGGCAGAAGAAGGCCGGCGAGAAACAATGGACGCAACGATTTGATCATATGAAATAAAACCCTACAGCCGAGGGGAAAATAACGAGGACATGGATGAAAAAGCCCTCAGCGGTCATGAAAGTGTCGGCATTATGCCCCAAGGTGTTACAGCTTGTGCCTTGTCCGGGCCGGCCAATACGTTATTTTTTTACAGGCGGTCGGCTTCAGGGGCCAGAGAGTCGGGCAATCGGCGGCTTAAACTGGTAAAGTGCCCGCCGTATTTACTTAAGAGGATTGTTCCAATGGCGACTAACCGTTCCCAGCGTCTGCGCAAAAAACTGTGCGTTGATGAATTTCAAGAGCTGGGTTTCGAACTGAACCTGGACTTCAAAGAAGACTTGTCCGAAGAAGCCATTGACGCTTTCCTCGAAGCCTTCATCAAAGAAGCCATGGAAGCCAATGGTCTGGGTTATGTTGGCGGCGACGACTTCGGTCTGGTTTGCCTGCAGAAGCGTGGCTCGGTCAACGAAGAGCAGCGCGCTGCCGTTGAAGCCTGGCTGAAAACCCGCTCCGAGCTGACCAAGTATGAAGTCAGCCCGCTGCTGGACGTTTGGTATCCGGAAAAGCCGATCAACGCGGCTAAGTGATACTGAAAAAAACGGCGACCTGAGGGTCGCCGTTTTTTTTCGTCTGGTGTTTGGGTGTTTGGGGGTTCGGTTTGGGATTTGTGGTGAGTCTGCCCCTCACCCCAGCCCTCTCCCGAGGGAGAGGGAGCCGATTTATGGGCTGTTCAAAACCTGAGTTCGACTCGGTATCACGTGTCGCTATAACTCCCGCATACAACACGGTCAGTCCCCTCTCCCCCTGGGAGAGGGTTAGGGTGAGGGGCTTTTGACCTTAAGCTTTACGCCAATTCAAAATCACCAACGTCAAAACCCCCGCAACAATCCCCCAAAACGCCGAACCAATGGAAAACAACGTCAGCCCCGACGCCGTGACCATAAAGGTAATCAACGCCGCCTCACGTTCCTTCACCTCGGCCATGGCAATGCTCAAGCCATTGATGATCGAACCAAACAGCGCCAACGCCGCAATCGACAGCACCAGTTCCTTCGGCAACGCGGCAAACAACGCCGCCAACGTGGCGCCGAACACCCCGGCAATCCCGTAGAAAATCCCGCACCAGACCGCCGCGGTGTAGCGCTTGTTGCGATCCTCATGGGCGTGCGGCCCGGTGCAGATCGCCGCGCTGATCGCCGCCAGGTTGATGCCGTGGGAGCCGAACGGCGCCAGCAATAGTGAAGCGATGCCGGTGGTGGTGATCAGCGGCGAGGCCGGGACGTTGTAGCCATCGGCGCGCAGTACGGCGATGCCAGGCATGTTCTGCGAAGTCATCGCGACCACGAACAGCGGAATGCCGATGCTGATGGTTGCGGCCAACGAAAAGTGCGGCGTGGTCCACACCGGCGTCGCCACTTCCAGATGAAAACCGCTGAAATCCAGCAGGCCCATGAAACCCGACAGCGCAGTGCCAATCAGCAGCGCGGCGAGCACCGCATAACGCGGCGACAGGCGTTTGATCACTAAATAGGTGAAGAACATCCCCAGCACCAGCCCGGTACGGTGCTGCGCGGCGACGAAAATTTCGCTGCCGATCTTGAACAGAATGCCCGCCAGCAATGCTGCCGCCAGTGAAGCCGGGATCTTTTTCACCAGCCGTTCGAAGCTGCCGGTCAGCCCGCAAATGGTCACCAGCACCGCGCAGGTGATGTAGGCGCCAATGGCCTCGCCGTAGCTGACACCGCCGAGGCTGGTGATCAGCAACGCCGCGCCGGGCGTCGACCAGGCAATGGTGATCGGTGTGCGATAACGCAGCGACAGGCCGATCGAACACACCGCCATGCCGATCGAGATTGCCCAGATCCACGAAGAAATCTGCCCACTGGTCAGACCCGCCGCTTGCCCGGCCTGGAACATCAGCACCAGTGAACTGGTGTAGCCGGTCATCATCGCGATGAAACCGGCGACGATGGCCGAGGGCGAAGTGTCGGCCAGAGGGCGCAGTCGAGTGTGCGTGGCGTCGTTCATGACAACGGTGTTCCTTATACCAATGAAGATGTCCGCCATGACGCAGACCCTTGTAGGAGCTGCCGAAGGCTGCGATCTGTTGATCTTGCTTCTTAAAATCAAAGTCAAAAGATCGCAGCCTTCGGCAGCTCCTACAGGGGAGGTGGTGTTCTGGCGGCGGATTCTGTGATCAAGCCTAAACTCAATCGTAACGGATCGTTGCAATACAGCCGAAGTCACAAACAGCCGTACAGTCGTGTTGCCACCTTCCATTGTGTACAATCGCGCTGTTTTTTACGCGATACTTGCCAGCGACCTACTGTGCCGTATTACAGTCACGGTCTATTCGCCGCAGTTCTCCCGACTCGAGTGCCCATGAACGAACAGTTGCAACCCCTCAAGAAACAACCGCGAGCAGGCAAAGCCGGCCGCAGCGGAACCCAGGACGATATTGTCTACGCGCATATCTTCGAGGCCATCCTCGAACAGCGTCTGGCGCCCGGCACAAAATTGAGCGAAGAAGCGCTGGGGGAAATCTTCGGGGTCAGCCGCACCATCATCCGTCGCGCGCTGTCGCGTCTGGCCCATGAAGGTGTGGTGCTGTTGCGGCCGAACCGTGGCGCCGTGGTTGCCAGCCCGAGCGTTGAAGAAGCCCGTCAGGTGTTTCTCGCTCGCCGTCTGGTCGAGCGCGCGATCACTGAGCTGGCGGTGCAACACGCCACGGCCGAGCAGATCGCCGAATTGCGCCAGATGGTCAACGACGAGCGCGACAGCTTCTCCCGTGGCGATCGCGGCGCCGGTATTCGTCTGTCGGGCGAATTCCACCTGAAACTGGCGGAAGCGGCGATGAACGCACCGTTGATCAGCTTCCAGCGCAGCCTGGTGTCGCAGACATCGCTGATCATCGCCCAGTATGAAAGCGGCAACCGCTCGCATTGTTCGTATGACGAACACACCCAGTTGATCGACGCGATCGAAAAGCGCGACGGTGAGCTGGCGGTGAATCTGATGATGCATCACATGGATCACATCGACAGCAAGCTCAACCTCGATGAGGAAGGCGCGTCGGATGATCTGCATGCGGTGTTCTCGCATTTGTTGCAGACCAAGAAGCCGGGGCGTCCTAGCGCCAAGCTCTGAGCTGACACCGAGTCGACCCCTTCGCGAGCAGGCTCGCTCCCACATTCAACCGCATTCTTTCAGAGGAAATGAGGTCAACTGTGGGAGCGAGCCTGCTCGCGAAGGCGATCTGACAGGCAACAAAAAATCCCCCGGGGCTGAACACCGCCGGGGGATTTTTTTGTGCCTGTGAAAACTTAGCGCTGATGCACCAAAGCACCCGCCGCGTACGTCTGCTGCACCGTCCGGTCATCGCCCAGCGTCATCAACACAAACAACGTTTCGGCAATGTTGTTGGCCTGCTTCAAGCGGTAGCTCAGCAGTGGCGTAGCGTTGTAATCCAGCACCAGGAAGTCAGCATCAGAGCCCGGTTGCAGATTGCCGATCTTGTCCTCCAGACGCAGCGCCCGCGCACCGCCCAGCGTCGCCAGGTACAGCGACTTGAACGGGCTCAGCCGCGCACCTTGCAGTTGCATCACTTTGTACGCTTCGTTCAACGTCTGCAGCAACGAGAAACTGGTGCCGCCGCCAACGTCAGTGCCCAAGCCGACGCTCAGTTTGTGCTTCTCGGCCATCGGCAAGTTGAACAAGCCGCTGCCGAGGAACAAGTTCGAGGTCGGGCAGAACGAGATCGCCGAGCCGGTTTCCGCCAGGCGTGCGCATTCGTCGTCACACAGGTGCACGCCGTGGGCGAATACCGAGCGCTCGCCGAGCAGTTGGTAGTGATCGTAAACGTCGAGGTAGCCCTTGCGCTCCGGGAACAGCTCCTTGACCCACTCGATTTCCTTGAGGTTCTCGCTGATGTGGGTCTGCATGTACAGATCCGGGTATTCGGTCAGCAACTGGCCGGCGAGGGTCAGTTGTTCCGGGGTGCTGGTCGGTGCGAAGCGCGGGGTGACCGCATAGTGCAGACGACCCTTGCCGTGCCAGCGTTCGATCAGCGCCTTGCTGTCGACGTAGCTCGATTCGGCGGTATCAGTCAGATAGTCCGGGGCGTTGCGGTCCATCATCACCTTGCCGGCGATCATCCGCAGGTCGAGCTTCTCGGCGGCTTCAAAGAACGAGTTCACCGACTGCGGATGCACGCTGCCGAACACCAGCGCGGTGGTGGTGCCGTTGCGCAGCAGTTCCTTGACGAAAATGTCAGCCACTTCGTCGGCGTGAGCCTTGTCGCCGAACTGGCTTTCGCACGGGAAGGTGTAGGTGTTCAGCCAGTCG
This sequence comes from Pseudomonas viridiflava, assembly GCF_900580865.1. Lineage (GTDB taxonomy): Bacteria > Pseudomonadota > Gammaproteobacteria > Pseudomonadales > Pseudomonadaceae > Aquipseudomonas. The sequence goes on along the minus strand of NZ_UTBZ01000026.1, from coordinate 291,916 downwards.
AGCAGTTGCTCGCCGTAGGCACCGACCATGCCGGTTTGCGGTAAGTGAATGTGGGTATCGATGAAGCCCGGGGTGATCAGCGCGTCCTGGTAGTGCTCGATTTCGATGTCCGCCGGCAGCGTCGGCAGCAAATCACTGGCGTGGCCGAGGGCGCTGATCTTGCCGCCATCGACCACCAGCAGGCCATCCTCGAAATATTCGTAGGAGGCTTCGATCCCGACTTCGGCGGGATCGGCGATGCTGTGCAGGATGGCGGCGCGGTAGGCTTTGCGAGTCAGAGGCATGAGGGTTCTCTAATCAGTTTGAGGCTTTGAGTTTGGTCGCCTGACTGCGCCGCGAAACCGGCAGCAGTTTGGCAATCGGTTCGGCGCTGGCAGTCTGCTGGCCGAAGTTGGCGTTGTAGGTGGCGATGATTTCGCCGGCGATGGAGATGGCGATTTCCACAGGCAGTTTGCCTTTGACTTCGCCGATGCCCATCGGGCAGCGCATGCGTTGCACGACGCCGCTGTCGAAACCGCGATCACGCAAACGGTGTTCGAACTTGGCGCGTTTGGTCTTCGAACCGATCAGGCCGAAGTAGGCGAAGTCGTTGCGCTTGAGGATCGCAGCAGTGAGTTCAAGGTCGAGCTGATGGTTGTGGGTCATGACGATGCAATAACTGCCGGCGGGCAGCTCATCGATTTCATCCACAGGCTCTTCGGAAACGATTTTACGCACGCCGTGGGGGATGTGTTCGGGGAATTCGGCCTCGCGCGAATCAATCCATCGCACCCGGCAGGGCAGGCTGGCAAGCAGCGGCACGAGGGCGCGGCCAACGTGGCCGGCACCGAACACGGCAATTTGCGCCTGCACCTGGCCCATCGGTTCGAACAGCAACACGGTGGCGCCGCCGCAGCACTGGCCCAGACTGGCGCCGAGGCTGAAGCGCTCCAGATGGGTGTCCTGCTTACCGCTGGCGAGCATCTCGCGGGCGATCTGCATGGCTTTGTATTCCAGATGCCCGCCACCGATGGTGTCGAAACTCTGGTTAGCGCTGATGACCATTTTCGAACCGGCGTTGCGTGGCGTCGAGCCGAGTTCTTCGATGATCGTCACCAGCACACAGGGTTCGCCCTGGTTCTGCAGGTCGGCGAGGGCGTCGATCCAGTTGTACATAGTTCACCCCTACAACATCGTTGTTTGTTCGGGCCTCTTCGCGAGGAGGCTCGCTCCCACATTTGGATTTGTACAAGTCCAACAGTCAGCACAAATCCCTGTGGGAGCGAGCCTGCTCGCGAATGGCCGCGCCTCGGTCCTAGAGCGGAGCCAACTCGGTTTCAGCTTCGACAGCTTTCACCGCTTTCAGCTGACGCATCTGCTCACACCCCCACAACACCCGCTCCGGCGTCGCCGGCGCATCGATCTGCGGCTGATGCTTGTAGTCACCGAGGCTCGCCACTGCATCCTTGATCGCACACCACGAGGCAATCCCGAGCATGAACGGCGGTTCACCGACAGCCTTGGAATGGAACACCGTGTCTTCCGGGTTCTTGCGGTTTTCCACCAGCTTCACTCGCAGGTCGAGCGGCATGTCCGCCACGGCCGGGATCTTGTAGCTGGCCGGGCCGTTGGTCATCAGCTTGCCTTTGTTGTTCCAGACCAGCTCTTCCATGGTCAGCCAGCCCATGCCCTGGATGAAACCACCCTCGACCTGACCGATGTCGATCGACGGGTTCAGCGAGGCGCCGACGTCGTGAAGAATGTCGGTGCGCAGCATCTTGTACTCGCCGGTCAGGGTGTCGACGATCACTTCGCAGCACGCCGCGCCGAAGGCGAAGTAGTAGAACGGACGGCCACGTGCCTGGCTGCGGTCGTAGTAGATCTTCGGCGTCTTGTAGAAGCCGGTGCTCGACAGCGACACCTGATTGAAATACGCCTGCTGGATCAGCGCTTCAAAGGTCAGGATATGGTCACGCACGCGCACATGGCCGTTGTGAAATTCGACGTCTTCTTCTGTGACTTTGAAGTGCCGCGCAGCGAATTCGATCAGGCGTTTCTTGATAATTTCCGCCGCGTTCTGCGCCGCTTTACCGTTTAGGTCAGCGCCGCTGGACGCCGCTGTCGGCGAGGTGTTCGGCACCTTGTCGGTGTTGGTCGCGGTGATCTGCACGCGATCGATTTCCACCTGGAACACTTCGGCCACGACCTGCGCGACTTTGGTGTTCAGGCCTTGGCCCATTTCCGTGCCGCCATGGTTCAGGTGGATGCTGCCGTCGGTGTAGATGTGGATCAGCGCGCCGGCCTGGTTCAAGAAGCTCGCGGTGAAGGAAATACCGAATTTCACCGGGGTCAGCGCCAGGCCTTTTTTCAGGATCGGGCTGTTGGCGTTGTAGCGACGGATCGCCTCGCGGCGTTCGTGGTACTGGCTGCTTTCTTCCAGTTCGGCGGTCATTTCCTCGAGCATGTTGTGCTCGACGGTCTGGTAGTAGTGGGTGACGTTGCGCTCGGTTTTGCCGTAGTAGTTGGCCTTGCGCACCGCGAGTGGGTCGAGTTGCAGATGACGGGCAATCGCGTCCATCACTTCTTCGATCGCGACCATGCCTTGCGGGCCGCCGAAACCACGGTAAGCGGTGTTCGACGCGGTGTTGGTCTTGCAGCGGTGACCATTGATGGTCGCATCGCCCAAGTAGTACGAGTTGTCCGAGTGGAACATCGCCCGGTCAACGATCGACGCGGACAAGTCCGGCGAGCAGCCGCAGTTGCCGGCCAGGTCCATGTTGATCCCGTGCAGGCGCCCGGTGCTGTCGAAGCCGACGTCGTACTCGACGTAAAACGGGTGACGCTTGCCGGTCATCAGCATGTCTTCGACGCGCGGCAGGCGCATCTTCGTTGGTTGGCCGGTGAGGTGCGCAACCACCGCGCACAGGCACGCCGGACTGGCGGCTTGAGTTTCCTTGCCACCGAAACCACCGCCCATGCGGCGCATGTCGACGACGATTTTGTTCATCGACACGTCGAGCACTTCGGCGACCAGTTTTTGCACTTCGGTGGGGTTCTGCGTCGAGCAGTAAACGATCATGCCGCCGTCTTCGGTGGGCATCACCGAGGAGATCTGCGTCTCCAGATAGAAGTGTTCCTGACCGCCGATGTGCAGCGTGCCTTGAATGCGGTGTTCGGCGGTGGCGAGCGCAGAAGCCGAATCGCCGCGCTGGTGGGTGTGGCTGTCGAGGACGAAGTGGCGTTTGCGCAGCGCTTCAACCACGTCGAGCACGGGCTCGAGATCTTCGTATTCGATGATCGCCGCCATCGCGGCCTTGCGCGCAGTTTCCAGATCTTTCGCCGCGACGGCGAGCACCGGTTGACCAACGAATTGCACATCGTCGATGGCCAGCAGCGGGTCGCCCGGCATCAGCGGGCCGATGTCTTTCAGGCCCGGCACGTCTTCGTGGGTGATGGCGATGCGTACACCTTCGAAGGCGTAGCACGGCGAGGTGTCGATGCTGATGATTTTCGCGTGGGCGCGGTCCGACATGCGTGCATACAGGTGCAACTGGTTCGGGAATTCCAAACGATCATCGATGTACTGCGCTTCACCGGACACGTGCTTGGCGGCGCTGTCGTGCTTGACGCTGCGGCCGACACCGGAGGTCAGATCCTTGGCGAACAGTTCAGCCAGTTCAGCCTGGGTTTTTTCTACGCCGTGATGGTTAGACATAAGCGGTCACCCGAGTCTCGATGTGCGGTGTTTGCAGTTCGATGAAGTATTTGCGCAGCAGGTTCTGCGCGCTGAGCAGGCGATATTCCTTGCTGGCGCGGAAGTCCGAGAGCGGCGTGAAATCTTCCGCCAGTGCGGCGCAGGCGCGTTCGATCACGGTGTTGTTGAACGGCGCACCGATCAGCGCGGCTTCACAATGGGCGGCGCGTTTCGGGATCGCGGCCATGCCGCCGAAGGCCATGCGCGCATCGGTGATCACGCCGTTTTCGACGCGCAGGTTGAACGCGGCGCAGACGGCGGAGATGTCATCGTCCAGACGCTTGGAGACTTTGTAGGCGCGGAACAACTGTTCAGCCGTGGCGCGCGGCACGATGATCTTCTCGATGAATTCACTTTCCTGACGGGCGGTGACTTTGTAGTCGATGAAGTAATCGTCGAGGTTCAGGGTGCGACGGGTTTCGCCTTTGCACAGCACGACTTGCGCGCCGAGGGCGATCAGCAGCGGTGGCGAGTCACCGATCGGCGAAGCATTGCCAATGTTGCCGCCGAGGGTGCCCTGATTGCGGATTTGCAGGGAAGCGAAGCGATGCAGCAGTTCGCCGAAGTCCGGGTACTCGGCGTTCAACGCTTCGTAGCAGTCGGAGAGGGCGGTGGCGGCGCCGATTTCGATGCGGTCATCGAAGGTGTCTATGCGCTTCATTTCTGCGACGTTGCCGATGTAGATCATCACCGGCAGGGTGCGGTGAAATTGGGTGACTTCCAGTGCCAGGTCGGTGCCACCTGCCAATAGGCGTGCTTGTGGATAAGCGTCGTAGAGATCGGCCAGATCAGCGACGGTCAGCGGCACCAGGCAGCGCTTGTCGCCGCTGTTGAGTTCGCCGATATCAGTCGGGGCGATGGCTTTCAGGCGCGCGATGGTGTCTGCTTCGCGGGCATCGAACTGATCCGGTTGCTTGCCGCAGCAGGATTGCTCGGCAGCGGCGAGTATTGGTCGGTAGCCGGTGCAGCGGCAGAGGTTGCCGGCCAGCGCTTCGTGGGCCTTGGCTTGATCCGGTGCGTCGCTGTTCTTTTGCAGGGCAAACAGCGACATGACAAAACCGGGGGTGCAGAAACCGCACTGCGAGCCGTGGCACTCGACCATGGCTTTCTGCACGCTGTGCAGTTCACCTTGGTGTTTGAGGTCTTCGACGCTGATCAGTTGTTTGCCGTGCAGTGACGAAACAAACGTCAGGCACGAGTTGAGGCTGCGATAGCGAATGTGCTCGCGGCCAGCGTCATCCGTCTGTAACTCGCCGACCACCACGGTGCAGGCGCCGCAGTCACCGCTGGCGCAACCTTCTTTGGTGCCGGACTTGCCCACGTGTTCACGCAGGTAATTGAGCACAGTCAGATTCGGGTCCAGGGCGTGCTCGCTACGGAGTTCCTGGTTAAGTAAAAACTGGATCACGGAAGGCCTCGCAGACTCATTATTGTTGTTAACCGACTTGAGCCGAATTTAGCAGGTCTGACTTTTCGGTCAATGGTTTTCTGACTTAAAGGTCAGGAAAGTGCATTTCGTCGATCAACAACGTGTCTATTCAGTATTGACCCTCATCGGTCACCCTGCTTTTTTGCGGGATTCGTGCCAAAAACCGCTGAGTGGGCACTCCGCCATGACCGTGCATATGCGCTACACTGCGCCGCTTGTGCAGATCGATAGAGTTTGAAGGACAACCATGACGTTCAAGGCGCCGGACAGCCTCGCCGAGCAAATCGCTCACCACCTCGCCGAACGCATCATTCGTGGCGAAATGAAGCCGGGAGAGCGCATCCAGGAACAGAAGGTCACGCTGGCCCTCAATGTCAGCCGCGGCTCGGTACGCGAAGCCTTGCTGATCCTCGAACGCCGTCACCTGATCGCGATCCTGCCGCGCCGTGGCGCGCACGTCACCGAGCTGACGCCGCACAAGGTGCAGAGCCTGTGCACGCTGATGAGCGAGCTGTACATCCTGCTCGGCAACTCGGTGGCCAATGGCTGGCAAGTGCAGTCGGACATGGCGCCGTTCGTGCAGATTCAGCAGCGCCTGACCGCCAGCTACGAGCGTCAGGACATCCGCAGCTTCGTCGACGACAGCTTCAGCGTGATGCGCGCCGCCTATCCGTTCGCCAACAACCCGTACCTGCAAGAGACCGTCGAGAATCTGCAGCCGGCCATGAGCCGCGCCTACTTCCTCGCCCTCGAACAGCGCAAGGCTTCAATGAGCGAGTTCCTCGAACTGTTCGAACGCTTGCTCGCCGCCGTGCTCGCCCGTGATTTGCCGCAGATCCGCATCGTGCTGACGGCTTACGCCCAGCGCAGCTGCGATCTGGTGGTTTCCGCGCTGACGGTTGCCTAAGCGTGCGGCTCAAGTGCATCAAACTGGCGGGATTCAAATCCTTTGTCGACCCGACCACGGTGAACTTCCCCAGTAACATGGCGGCGGTCGTCGGGCCGAACGGTTGCGGCAAGTCGAACATCATCGACGCCGTACGCTGGGTGATGGGCGAAAGTTCGGCGAAGAACCTCCGTGGCGAGTCGATGACCGACGTCATCTTCAACGGTTCGACGAGCCGCAAACCGGTGAGTCAGGCCAGCATCGAGCTGGTCTTCGACAACTCCGACGGCACCTTGCTCGGCGAGTACGCGGCCTACGCGGAAATCTCGATTCGCCGCAAAGTCACCCGCGACAGCCAGACCACTTATTACCTCAACGGCACCAAATGCCGTCGTCGCGACATCACTGACATCTTCCTCGGCACCGGTCTGGGCCCGCGCAGCTATTCGATCATCGAGCAGGGGATGATCTCCAAGCTGATCGAATCCAAGCCGGAAGATCTGCGCAACTTCATCGAAGAAGCCGCCGGCATCTCCAAGTACAAGGAGCGCCGCCGCGAGACCGAAAACCGCATCCGCCGCACCCACGAAAACCTCGCACGCCTGACTGACCTGCGCGACGAACTCGAGCGTCAACTCGAACGTCTGCACCGCCAGGCCGAAGCGGCGAAGAAGTATCAGGAATTCAAAGCCGAAGAGCGCCAGCTCAAGGCGCAACTGTCGGCCCTGCGCTGGCAGGATCTGAATGATCAGGTCGGCCAGCGCGAGTCGATCATCGGCACCCAGGAAGTCAGTTTCGAAGCGCTGGTCGCCGAGCAGCGTAATGCTGACGCGGCCATCGAACGCCTGCGCGACGGTCACCATGACTTGTCCGAACGCTTCAATCTGGTGCAGGGGCGCTTCTATTCGGTCGGCGGCGACATCGCCCGGGTCGAGCAGAGCATCCAGCACGGCCAGCAACGTCTGCGGCAGTTGCAGGATGACTTGAAAGAAGCCGAACGCGCACGCCTGGAAACCGAATCGCACCTGGGTCACGACCGCACCTTGCTGCTGACCCTCGGCGAAGAGCTGGACATGCTCACCCCCGAGCAGGAAGTCACCAGCGCTGCCGCCGAAGAGGCCGCCGCGGCGCTGGAAGATTCCGAATCGGTCATGCACGGCTGGCAGGAGCAGTGGGATGCTTTCAACCTGACCGCCGCCGAACCGCGTCGTCAGGCCGAGGTGCAGCAGTCGCGCATCCAGCAGCTGGAAACCAGCATGGAGCGTCTGGCTGATCGGCAAAAGCGTCTTGGTGAAGAGCGCGCGTTGCTCTCGGCTGACCCGGAAGACGCGGCGATCATGGAACTCAACGAGCAGCTCGCCGAGTCCGAAGCGACCCTCGAAGATTTGCAGACCAGCGAAGAGGCGCAGGTCGAAAAACTCGAACAACTGCGTCAGGAATTGCAGCAAGCGCTGACCGCGCAGCAGCAGGCGCAGGGCGACTTGCAGCGGCTCAATGGTCGCCTCGCGTCCCTCGAAGCGTTGCAGCAAGCGGCGCTCGATCCGGGCACCGGCACCGCCGAATGGCTGAAGGAACACAACCTCGCCGAGCGCCCGCGTCTGGCCGAAGGCCTGAAGGTTGAGGCCGGTTGGGAGCTGGCGGTGGAAACCGTGCTCGGCGCCGATCTGCAAGCGGTGCTGGTCGACGATTTCAGCGGCTTCGATTTGTCCGGATTCACCCAAGGCGATTTGCGCCTGCTCAGCCCGGCCAGCGATGGTGTGCGCATCGCGGGCAGTTTGCTCGATAAAGTCGACGCGCAGATCGATCTGTCGCCGTGGCTCGGTCAGGTCAAACCGGTTGATAGTCTCGAGCAGGCCTTGGCCTTGCGCGGGCAGTTGAGCGCCGGTGAAAGTCTGATCAGCCGTGACGGTTACTGGGTCGGTCGGCATTTCCTGCGCGTACGACGGGCCAGCGAAGCGGAAAGCGGCATGCTCGCCCGTGGCCAGGAAATCGAAGCGCTGCACCTCGAACGCGAAGAGAAAGAAGCCACCGTCGAGGCCATGGAAACCCGTCTGCAAACCCTGCGTGCGCAACAGCGTCAGCAGGAAAACGGTCGCGAACATTTGCGTCGTTTGCTGCAAGACGAAGCGCGTCAGCAGGGCGAATTGAAAGCGCAGTTGTCCGCCGGCAAAGCCAAGGCCGAGCAGCTGACATTGCGCCGTACGCGTCTCGATGAAGAACTGGTCGAACTCGGCGAACAGCGCGAGCTCGAGCACGAACAGATCGGCGAAGCGCGCATGCAATTGCAGGACGCGCTGGATGCCATGGCGCTGGACACCGAGCAGCGCGAGTTGCTGCTGGCCCAACGCGACAGTCTGCGCGAACGCCTTGATCGCGTGCGTCAGGAAGCGCGGCAGCACAAGGATCACGCGCATCAACTGGCCGTGCGTCTCGGCTCTTTACGCGCGCAGCACGACTCCACGCGTCAGGCGCTGGAGCGTCTGGAAATGCAGGCCGAGCGCCTGACGGAAAAACGCGAACAGTTGAGTCTGAATCTGGAGGAGGGCGAGGCACCGCTGGAAGAGCTGCGCCTGAAACTGGAAGAGTTGCTCGACAAGCGCATGACCGTTGACGAAGAACTCAAGACTGCGCAGATCGCCCTCGAAGATGCCGACCGCGAATTGCGCGACGCGGAAAAACGCCGGACTCAGGCCGAGCAGCAATCGCAGCTGATTCGCGGCCAACTCGAACAGCAGCGTATGGAATGGCAAGCGCTGACCGTGCGCCGTAAGGCCTTGCAGGATCAACTGCTCGAGGACGGCTACGATCTGAATGGCGTGCTCGCGACATTAACCGCGCAAGCCAGTGAACGCGAAGCCGAAGAAGAACTCGAACGCATCAACGCGCGGATTCAGCGCCTGGGTGCGATCAACCTCGCGGCCATCGATGAATACACGCAACAGTCCGAGCGTAAACGTTATCTGGATGCGCAGGACGCCGATCTGGTCGAAGCGCTGGAGACCCTTGAGAACGTCATCCGCAAGATCGACAAGGAAACCCGTAACCGCTTCAAAGATACCTTTGATCAGATCAATGGCGGTTTACAGGCACTTTTTCCAAAAGTTTTCGGTGGTGGACGGGCGTATTTGGAACTGACGGGCGAAGATCTACTCGATACAGGGGTAACGATCATGGCGCAGCCGCCAGGGAAGAAGAACAGCACCATCCATTTGCTCTCCGGCGGGGAAAAAGCCCTGACCGCACTGGCACTGGTTTTTGCCATCTTCAAATTGAACCCGGCGCCGTTCTGCATGCTCGATGAGGTTGACGCGCCACTGGATGACGCTAACGTTGGACGCTACGCACGCTTGGTCAAAGAGATGTCGCAGACCGTGCAGTTCATCTATATCACCCACAACAAGATCGCCATGGAAATGGCCGAGCAGTTGATGGGCGTAACGATGCATGAACCGGGTTGTTCGCGACTGGTAGCCGTGGATGTCGAGGAGGCGATGGCGATGGTGGACGCCTGAGCCAGCGTGGTGTCGGAAAGGTAATTGGGTGCTGTAGGACTTTTTTACCGGCTTCGACTTGCTGGCCAATCGACATATTCGCGCAAGCCAATGAGACAGACGGTGTAAAGTTGTCTTTGGTCGTGCTAGTTTAATGTCAATTTTTCGTATACGTGGGCAAAACGCCTGTCAGAACATAGAGTTGGCGCCACGTTTTAAAGCGGTTTGCACAATGTAAACCCCTTATTTTTCAGCATTTTTTATAGAGGCACGGGATTACATGGAAATCGGTCTGCGCGAGTGGCTGATCGTCATCGGCATCATTGTGATAGCCGGTATTCTTTTCGATGGCTGGCGCCGTATGCGCGGCGGCAAGGGAAAACTGAAATTCCGTCTTGACCGAAGTCTGTCCAACCTGCCGGACGAGGACACCAGCGCTGAGCTGTTGGGCCCGGCCCGCGTACTGGACACACATAAAGAGCCGCAACTGGACGAACACGATCTGCCGTCGGTGAGCATGCCGGCCCGCGAAGCACGCGAGCCTCGCGAATCCGGCTCGAAACGTGGCAAGCGTGGCAGCAACGGTCCGGCGCAGGGTGACCTGAACCTCGACCTGGATCTGGATGGCGGCCCGAGCTTCAGCAGCCGTGACGACGATTTCGCCGAAGACACCAAGCCTTCGCCGGCGGTGGTCGACAAAGACCAGCCGCAAGCTGAAGAAGTGCTGGTGATCAGCGTGATCTGCCGTGACGCTGCCGGTTTCAAAGGCCCGGCACTGTTGCAGAACATCCTCGAAAGCGGTCTGCGTTTCGGCGAGATGGATATTTTCCACCGTCACGAAAGCATGGCCGGCAACGGTGAAGTGCTGTTTTCCATGGCCAACGCGGTCAAGCCGGGCATTTTCGATCTGGACGACATCGACCATTTCAGCACTCCGGCGGTGAGCTTCTTCCTCGGCCTGCCAGGCCCGCGTCATCCGAAGCAAGCCTTCGACGTGATGGTGGCTGCGGCACGCAAGCTTTCGCAGGAGCTGAACGGCGAGCTGAAAGATGACCAGCGCAGTGTTCTGACCGCGCAGACCATCGAGCACTACCGTCAGCGCATCGTTGAATTCGAACGCCGCGCCCTGACCCAGAAGCGTTGATTGAAAAGATTGCCTCGGCACAAGAGGCAGTCGGCAATATAGATTGAGCAGCCTCGGCTGCTCTTTTGCTTTATGAGAGAACACCCATGACCGCCGCCAAAAACCGCATTCTTGAACTGCGCGCTGAACTCGATCAGCACAACTACCGTTATCACGTCCTCGACGAGCCGAGCATTCCGGATGCCGAGTACGACCGGTTGTTCCATGAGCTCAAGGCGCTGGAAGCGGCCAACCCGGAGCTGATCACCAGCGACTCGCCGACCCAGCGCGTCGGCAGTGTTGCGCTGACCGCGTTCACCCAGGTGCGTCACGAAGTGCCGATGCTCAGCCTCGGCAACGCCTTCGAAGAAACCGACATGCGCGAATTCGATCGCCGCGTCACCGAAGGTCTGGATCTGCCGGCCGGTGATCTGTTCGGCGGCGGCGCGGCGGTGGAATACAGCTGCGAGCCGAAACTCGATGGCCTGGCGGTCAGCCTGCTCTATCAGGACGGCGTGCTGGTGCGCGGCGCCACACGCGGCGATGGCACTACCGGCGAAGACATCAGCGTCAACGTGCGCACCGTGCGCAACATTCCGCTGAAGCTGCACGGCGAAGGCTGGCCGGCGACCCTGGAAGTGCGCGGTGAAGTGTTCATGTCCAAGGCCGGCTTCGAGCGTCTCAATGCCTCGCAACTGGAAGTCGGCGGCAAGACCTTCGCCAACCCGCGCAACGCTGCGGCCGGCAGTTTGCGTCAGCTCGATTCGAAGATCACCGCCAACCGTCCGCTGGAATTCTGCTGCTATGGCATCGGCCAGGTTTCCCACGATATTTCCGACACCCACATCGGCAACCTCAAGCAGTTGCAGCAGTGGGGCATGCCGATCAGTCACGAACTGAAACTGGCCAAGGGTATCGGCGAATGCCTGGATTACTACCGCGATATCGGCGAGCGGCGTAACTCGCTGACCTATGAAATCGACGGCGTGGTGTTCAAGGTCAATAGCATTGCCGATCAGCGCGAACTGGGCTTCCGCGCCCGCGAGCCGCGCTGGGCGATCGCGCACAAATTCCCGGCGATGGAAGAGCTCACCGAGTTGCTCGACGTCGAGTTTCAGGTTGGCCGTACTGGCGCCGTGACGCCCGTGGCGCGCCTGAAACCGGTCAAGGTTGCCGGCGTCACCGTGGCCAACGCCACGCTGCACAACATGGATGAAGTCGCGCGTCTGGGCCTGATGATCGGCGACACCGTGATCATCCGCCGTGCCGGTGATGTGATTCCGCAAGTGGTGCAAGTGGTCATGGATCGCCGTCCGGAAAACGCGCGCGCGGTGCAGATTCCAGAGAGCTGCCCGGTGTGCGGTTCGCACGTCGAGCGCACGCAGCTGATCAAGCGCAGCAAGGGCAAGGAGACCGTCAGTGAAGGCGCGGTTTATCGCTGCGTCGGACGTCTGGCCTGCGGTGCGCAGTTGAAGCAGGCGATCATCCACTTCGTGTCGCGTCGGGCAATGGACATCGAAGGCTTGGGCGACAAGAGCGTCGAGCAACTGGTCGATGAAGGTCTGGTCAGCTCGCCAGCCGATCTGTATGCGCTGAAGTTTGACGACATCGTCGATCTGGAAGGCTTTGCCGAAGTCTCCAGCAACAAGCTGTTGGCGGCCATCGAGGACAGCAAGAAACCGGGACTGGCGCGTTTCATCTATGCGCTGGGCATTCCCGATGTCGGCGAGGAGACGGCCAAGGTGCTGGCGCGCTCGCTGGGTTCGCTGGAGCGCGTGCAGCGGGCGCTGCCGCAAGTGCTGACCTACCTGCCGGATGTTGGCCTGGAAGTGGCACACGAGATTCACAGCTTCTTTGAAGATGCGCATAACCAGCAAGTGATCACCGAATTGCTGGGGCATGGTTTGCAGATTCAGGATCAGGGTGAGCTGGGCGCCGAGTTTGCCGCCAGCACCACGCTGGGTGGCTTCCTCGACAAGCTGCACATTCCTTCGGTTGGCCCCGGTGGCGCGCAGAAGCTGGCGGACAAGTTCGGTTCGCTGGAGGCGGTGATGAATGCTGACTGGCTGGACATGCGTCAGGCCTTGCCGGAGAAACAGGCGAATTCGGTTCGCGAGTTTTTTGCCTTGCCTGAGCATCGGCAACTGGCTGAAGAATCCGAAAAGCAACTTCGCGATTTCGGCATGCACTGGCAGAGCGAGAAGAAGGTCGTTGAAGGCTTGCCGCTGTCCGGCGAGACCTGGGTGCTGACCGGCAAGGTTGAGTTGATGAGCCGTGATGTCGCCAAGGAGCATCTGGAAAGCCTTGGCGCCAAGGTTGCCGGTTCCGTGTCGGCGAAGACTCATTGCGTGGTCGCGGGCCCGGGTGCCGGTTCCAAATTGACCAAGGCCAATGAACTGGGCGTGAAAGTGATGGACGAAGAAACCTTCATCGCCTTCCTCAAAACCCACGGCGTCGCCGTTTAAGATCGAAAGATCGCAGCCTGCGGCAGCTCCTACAGGAGATCAGTGAACACCCGCGTTATCGTGGTTGAACACTCGCCCTGTAGGAGCTGCCGCAGGCTGCGATCTTTTGATTTTCACACGCAGAGCGTTGGAACGATCAACCCGCAAGAATGATCTAGTCTTGGCAAGCCCCAGGGAGAGATCGCCATGCACCGCTTTTTCGAGCAGCTCAGTTCCCGCATCATCGCGCCGTTCATGGGCGAATCCTCACGCAACAGCAAAGTCTGGCCGTGCCGCTGCGGCCAGTCGCTGTTCTTTCGCAACAGCCAGTGTCTGGCGTGCAATGCCTTGCTCGGTTATCAACCGGAAGAAAGCCGTCTGACTTCGCTGCAACCGGGCCCGTACGAGGGTACCTGGACGCTCGACGCCGATCCCGACGCCGGACTGTTCCGCCGCTGCGCCAACCTCGACACAGCCGCCGCGTGCAACTGGCTGCTGCCGGCCAACGATCACGATAGCCTCTGCGTTGCTTGCAGCCTCAATCGCACCATCCCCGACCTCTCTGACCCGGACAACCCCGAACGCTGGCGCAAAGTCGAAATCGCCAAGCGTCGACTGGTCGCGCAACTGATCACCCTCGGCCTGCAAGTCATCCCGAAAACCGTCGATGAAGACACCGGGCTGGCGTTCGATTTCATCGGCGTCGACCTCGAAGGCAACGCGCCGATGACCGGCCACGCCAACGGCCTGATCACCCTCGACATCAAAGAAGCCGACGACGCCCACCGCGAGCAGGTGAGGGCGGCGATGCACGAACCCTATCGCACGCTGCTCGGGCATTTCCGTCATGAGGTCGGCCATTATTACTGGGATCGCCTGATAGCCAACGGCCCCTGGCTCGGCTCATTCCGCAGCCTGTTCGGCGACGAACGCGCCAGTTACGCCGAGGCGCTTGATCGGCACTATCAGCAAGGCGCGCCGCTGGACTGGCCGCAGCACTACGTCAGCGCTTACGCAACCATGCACCCGTGGGAAGACTGGGCGGAAACCTGGGCGCATTACCTGCACATGATGGACGCCGTGGACACCGCGCTGGGCTTCGGCATGAGCGCGCGGGAAATGGATTTCGACTACCAGCCGTTTCCGACCAGCACGCTGTACGACCCGGAACATCCCGGTGGCGAGGCGTTTCTGTCGTTCGTCAACGCGTGGATTGAACTGGCCGGCATGCTCAATGAACTGTCACGCAGCATGGGTCAGCCGGATTTCTATCCGTTCGTGCTGCCGGCCCCGGCGATTGCCAAGCTGCACTTCATTCATCTGGTGATCCAGCAGGCGGGCGGCAGGGCGGACGAGGTGTTGGCCCTGTAGAAGCTGCCGCCGGCTGCGATCTTTATGTCCTTGAAGCGATTCATATTTTTAATCTGCAACCAACGGTTGTAACTTCGTCTCAGATAGGTACAATGGCGCGGCTCGCCGACAGGCAAGCGTCGTTATGGTGACCCCATCGGTCCCCCCGCAACGATTACCCGTGAACCTGGTCAGAGCCGGAAGGCAGCAGCCACAGCGGGAACATTGTGTGCCGGGGTGTGGCTGGTGGGGTTACCACCTTAACGAACAATCGAACGCTTCAACCAGAACTGCATGGGTTTCGCCCACTGCGGTTTTTTTGTGTCTGCGATTTACCAAACCGACACATATTCCCCCTATTGAAGATGACTCTGTGGGAGCTGGCTTGCCAGCGATAGCGGTGTGTCAGGTTCATCTATTTGACTGAAAATCTGCAATCGCTGGCAAGCCAGCTCCCACAAGGTTATGGGGTGTTGTCGGAGTGGCCGGTGTAGAGCCGGATAATCTCATCAATCTCCCCCGACATTTTCATCCGCAGCAACGTGCGCAATATCCGTTGCACCGGCACCTTCGGATCATTCCTCACATAGCAACCCACTTTCTGCTCCTGCAAAACCGCCACCCCTTGCAACTGTTGCTCAGGGAGCAGGCGCTGGTTAAACCAATCCAGCGTCCACTGATTACTCACCGCATAGCGATAACGCCCGGCCAGCAGCTTCTCCAGCACTTGCTCCTGATTACGCGCATCTTCACGTTGCAGGCGATCGGCATCGAACAGTGGTTGCAGGGTCGGGTAGGTGTAGCCCAGGACGGTGCCGATGGATTGACGGGGCAGGTGCGCGGGATCGGCGCTGGGCGGTTGATCCTTACGGCTGATCAGTAAATCGCGCTGAAACAACAGCGGGATGCTCCAGATGTAATCCCCCGACTGATTCGGCAGCCAAGACTGTGCGGCATAGCAGCGCACGTCGATCTCGCCGTGCTCCATAGACGTCTGCACGCGGGCGCGGGGCAGGACGTGAAACTCGGCCGGTACGCCGACCTGGGTGGCCAGGCTGAGCATCAGGTCATAGAGGATGCCTTGCGTCGGTCGGCCGCGTTCGTATTGCACCATAGGCATCGCCCAGCTGTCGGGCATGGCGAAGCGCAACGGGGTTTCCGCTGCCGTTACGCTCAGGCTGATTCCCAGCAGTGCCCCCAAGGCCCAACGCATAAACGCTCCGGTAATTCCCGATCCCGAGCCGATAAAAGCCTCTGCTGATGCAGCTTAGCCATATTAGACGAGGACACCGGATGCAATTTTGCCCTTGCTCCGCTAGCATTAGCCGCTTCAGCTTCCTTCGTTGCGACGGTTTTCGATGAGTTATCAGGTTCTTGCACGTAAATGGCGTCCGCGCTCGTTCCGCGAAATGGTCGGCCAGACCCATGTGCTCAAGGCTCTGATCAATGCCTTGGACAGCCAGCGGCTGCACCACGCGTACCTGTTCACCGGTACGCGCGGGGTGGGTAAAACCACGATTGCGCGGATCATTGCCAAATGCCTGAACTGTGAGACAGGTATCACTTCCAGCCCCTGCGGCGAGTGTTCGGTGTGCCGTGAAATCGACGAGGGTCGTTTCGTCGACCTGATCGAGATCGACGCCGCGAGCCGCACCAAGGTCGAAGACACCCGCGAACTGCTCGACAACGTGCAGTACGCGCCGAGCCGTGGGCGCTTCAAGGTCTACCTGATCGACGAAGTGCACATGCTTTCCAGCCATTCCTTCAATGCGCTGCTGAAAACCCTCGAAGAGCCGCCGCCGTACGTCAAGTTCATCCTCGCGACCACTGACCCGCAGAAACTTCCGGCAACGATTTTGTCGCGCTGCCTGCAGTTCTCGCTGAAGAACATGACGCCGGAACGTGTGGTCGAGCATTTGACCCACGTACTGAGCGCCGAAAACGTACCGTTCGAAGACGATGCACTGTGGCTGCTCGGTCGCGCCGCTGACGGTTCGATGCGTGACGCCATGAGCCTGACCGATCAGGCCATCGCTTTCGGTGAAGGCAAGGTTCTCGCTACCGATGTGCGGGCGATGCTCGGCACGCTGGATCACGGTCAGGTCTATGACGTTCTGCATTCGTTGATCGAAGGCGACGCCAAGGCGTTGCTCGAAGCCGTGCGTCATCTGGCCGAACAAGGCCCGGACTGGAACGGCGTGCTCTCGGAAATTCTCAACGTGTTGCACCGCGTGGCCATCGCTCAGGCGTTGCCGGAAGGTGTCGACAACGGGCATGGCGACCGCGATCGCGTGCTGGCATTGGCGCAGGCCTTACCGGCCGAAGATGTACAGTTCTATTACCAGATGGGCCTGATCGGTCGCCGCGATTTGCCGCTGGCGCCAGATCCCCGTGGCGGTTTCGAAATGGTCTTGCTGCGGATGCTGGCCTTCCGGCCGGCAGATACCGCGGACGCCCCGAGGCAACCGCTAAAGCCAGTGGGGATCAGCCAGGCCACAGTTGATTCCGCAAACTCCGTGGCTGCCGCGCCTAAACCTGCGCCGGTAGTCGCTGCGGCTGTTGCGCCGACGTCTGCTGTAGCGCCTGCGCCTGCGCCAGTGGCTGCACCTGCACCGGCTCCCGAGCCGGCGCCGGTTGCTCCTGTTGCCGCGCCAGAACCTGAGCCAGCGCCTGTCGTCGCTGAAGAAGTCGTAGACCTGCCGTGGAATGACCCGGTGGAACCCGAGGCCGAGCCCGAACCTGCACAGCAACCCGCCGTCGAGCCGGTACTGGAAACCACCGCCGAGCAACCCGAGTTGCCGCCGATGCCGCTGCCGACTCCGGACAGCGTCGTTCCGGAGGCCCCTGAGTGGGCCGCCGCGCCGATCCCCGAGCCGTCAGTCGCCGACGTCGATGCCGCTACCCCGGGTATGGACATGGACGATGAGCCGCCGCTGGATGAGGATTACATCGAGCCGGACATGGACTCGGCGTACAGCTATCTCGACGAACTGGCCAGTGAGCACGCCGCCGAGCCGGCCCCGGAACCCGAGCCAGAGCCTGCTGCCGCGCCGGCCACCGGTCTGGCGCTGCAGTGGCTGGAGCTGTTCCCGAAACTGCCGATCTCCGGCATGACCGGCAGTATTGCCGCCAACTGCACGCTGATCGCGGTCGATGGCGACCATTGGCTGATGCACCTCGACCCGGCGCACAGCGCACTGTTCAACGCCACACAGCAGCGGCGTCTGAACGACGCGTTGAACCAGTTCCACGGTCGCACGCTGAGTCTGACCATCGAGCTGATCAAGCCCGAGCAGGAAACCCCGGCCCAGGCCGCGTCCCGTCGCCGTGCCAACCGTCAGCGCGAGGCGGAGGAGTCGATCCACGGCGATCCGTTCATCCAGCAGATGGTTCAGCAGTTCGGCGCGGTGGTGCGACACGATACTATTGAACCTGTCGACGCCTTGGTCGCCCAAGGCTAATAACTGAATGTGCCCGGCCGCGCTGGCCGGGCGCTGTTTTGATCCAAGTACTTTGAGGTGATTCCCATGATGAAAGGTGGCATGGCCGGCCTGATGAAGCAGGCGCAGCAGATGCAGGAAAAAATGGCCCAGATGCAGGAAGAACTGGCCAACGCCGAAGTCACTGGTGTGGCCGGTGGCAAATTGGTCAGCGTTGTCATGACCGGTCGTCATGATGTGAAAAAGGTAATGATCGACCCTAGCCTGATTCCGGGCCTGGACGACGGTGACAAAGAGACTCTGGAAGACGTCGTCGCCGCTGCCGTCAATGACGCTGTGCGTCAGATCGAAGCCAACAGCAAGTCGAAAATGGGCAGCATGACCGCCGGCATGAACCTGCCAGCCGGTATGAAACTGCCATTCTGATTCGCCAGTTGGCGGCAGATGAGCTACACAAAATGCCAGGTCTTGCGCCTGGCATTCTTGTTTCTGCCCCTTGGCTGTGTGGTGTCTTTGAGGCTGCCTTCGCGAGCAGGCTCGCTCCCACATTTGAAATGCATTCCCCTGTGGGAGCGAGCCTGCTCGCGAATGAACTCACCTCGGGCTACCTGAATAAACATCGAACGCCCCATCGCCTCAACGGTCTGCTCCCTATACCCGCTGAACTCACACTTCACAGGAGACGCTGACATGTCCGATCCTCTTACCCTCAATCAACGTTTCGTCCTCGCCTCACGCCCGGTCGGTGCGCCGACCCCGGAAAACTTCCGCCTCGAACGCGAAGCGCTGCCGGATCTGCAGGACGGCGAGGTACTGCTGAAAACCCTGTACCTGTCTCTCGATCCCTACATGCGCGGACGCATGAGTGACGCGCCGTCCTACGCTGCCCCGGTACAAATCGGCGAAGTGATGACCGGCGGCGCTGTCAGCCGTGTCGAAGATTCGCGTCATCCAAAATTCCATAAAGGTGATCTGGTGGTCGGCGCCACCGGTTGGCAGAGCCACAGCATCAGCGATGGGCGCAACATCATCCCGATTCCGTCCGGGTTGCCGAGCCCGTCGATGGCCCTGGGCGTGTTGGGCATGCCGGGCATGACCGCGTACATGGGTTTGATGGACATCGGTCAGCCTAAAGAAGGCGAAACTCTCGTTGTCGCAGCAGCTTCCGGCGCTGTGGGCTCGGTGGTCGGCCAAGTGGCGAAGATCAAAGGCCTGCGCACGGTCGGTGTGGCCGGCGGGGCAGAGAAGTGCAAATACGTGGTCGAAGAATTGGGTTTCGATGCCTGCATCGATCACAAGGCGCCCGATTTTGCTGAGCAATTGGCCAAGGCCTGTCCCGATGGTATCGACATCTATTACGAGAATGTCGGCGGGCATGTGTTCGATGCGGTGGTGCCGCTGCTCAATCCCAAGGCGCGCATTCCGTTGTGCGGTCTGATCGCTGGTTACAACGCCTCCGAAGCGCCGCAAGGCCCGGATCGTCTGCCGATGCTGCAACGCACATTGTTGACCAAGCGCGTGCGTATTCAGGGCTTCATCGTGTTCGACGACTACGGCGATCGGCAGCCGGAATTCATCAGCCACATGGTGCCGTGGGTGCGCGACGGCAAGGTGAAATTCCGCGAAGACGTGGTGGAAGGCCTGGAGCAGGCGCCCGAGGCGTTTATCGGTCTGCTCGAGGGGCGCAACTTCGGCAAACTGGTGGTGAAGGTCGTCCAGGACTGAGTATTTGACGCTGGCCAGAGGCGCGGGTATAAACCGCGTCTCGTTGTTTTGTCGGACTTTTTACCCATGAGCTTCAGCCCTTTGATTCGCCAACTGATCGACGCTCTGCGCA
The DNA here is from genome assembly GCF_900580865.1 of Pseudomonas viridiflava. Classification (GTDB taxonomy): domain Bacteria; phylum Pseudomonadota; class Gammaproteobacteria; order Pseudomonadales; family Pseudomonadaceae; genus Aquipseudomonas. The sequence continues at coordinate 272,183 of NZ_UTBZ01000026.1, read as the reverse complement.
CTCTGCCGGGCGTGGGTCAGAAAACCGCCCAGCGCATGGCGTTGCAGATGCTCGAGCGTGACCGCAGCGGCGGTTTGCGTCTGGCCCAGGCCCTCAGCCAGGCCATGGAAGGGGTCGGCCACTGCCGCCAGTGCCGCACGCTGACCGAAGACGATTTGTGCCCGCAATGCGCCGATACCCGTCGCGACGACACGTTGCTCTGCGTGGTCGAAGGGCCGATGGACGTGTATGCGGTCGAGCAGACCGGTTTCCGTGGGCGCTATTTTGTGCTCAAGGGGCATTTGTCGCCGCTCGATGGCCTCGGGCCGGAGGCGATCGGCATTCCGCAGTTGATGACGCGGATCGAAGAAGCTGGCACGTTTACCGAAGTCATTCTGGCGACCAACCCGACGGTGGAAGGTGAGGCGACGGCGCATTACATCGCGCAGTTGCTGAGCAACAAAGGCCTGATCGCTTCGCGGATCGCTCACGGCGTGCCGTTGGGTGGTGAGCTGGAACTGGTTGATGGCGGCACGCTGGCGCATTCGTTTGCCGGGCGTAAACCGATTTCTCTCTGATAAAAATCAAAAGATCGCAGCCTTCGGCAGCTCCTACAGGGAAACGCGTATTTCCAATGTAGGAGCTGCCGAAGGCTGCGATCTTTTGATCTTCTGCATCTTGTAAACCAAGCAAGCGCTCGGTTAAGTTCGGCGAACCCTTCCGTGGAGCTCGCCCATGCCTGCCTTTCAGGAATACTTCGACCCCAGCCACCAATTGGTCCGCGACAGCGTCAGACGTTTCGTTGAACGCGAGATCCTGCCGGACATCGATCAGTGGGAAGAAGCCGAAAGCTTCCCCCGCGAGCTGTACCTGAAGGCTGGCGCGGCAGGCATCCTCGGCATTGGCTATCCCGAGGCGCTGGGAGGCAGCCATGAAGGCGATCTGTTTGCCAAGGTCGCCGCCAGTGAGGAGTTGATGCGCTGCGGCTCTGGCGGGCTGGTAGCGGGGCTGGGCTCGCTGGACATCGGCCTGCCACCGGTCGTCAAATGGGCGCGTCCCGAAGTCCGCGAGCGCGTCGTGCCGCAAGTGCTCAGCGGCGAAAAGATCAGCGCACTGGCGGTCACCGAACCCGGCGGCGGCTCCGACGTCGCTAACCTGCAAACCCGCGCCGTGCGCGACGGTGACGTCTATCGCGTCAGCGGCAGTAAAACCTTTATCACCAGTGGCGTACGCGCCGATTTCTACACCGTCGCGGTGCGTACCGGTGCGCCGGGGTTTGGCGGTATCAGTCTGTTGTTGATCGAAAAGGGCACGCCGGGCTTCACCGTTGGCCGTCAGTTGAAAAAAATGGGCTGGTGGGCGTCGGACACGGCTGAATTGTTCTTCGACGACTGCCGTGTCCCGGTGGGCAATCTGATCGGCGCCGAGAACATGGGCTTCGCCTGCATCATGGGCAACTTCCAGAGTGAACGGCTGGCGTTGGCGCTGATGGCCAACATGACTTCACAGCTAGCGTTGCAAGAGAGCCTGAAATGGGCGCGGGAGCGTGAAGCGTTCGGCAAACCGATCGGCAAGTTTCAGGTGATCAAACATCGGTTAGCGGAGATGGCCACGGCGCTGGAGGTGTCGCGGGAATTCACCTATCGACAGGCAGCGAAGATGGCGGCGGGGCAGAGCGTGATCAAGGAGATTTCCATGGCGAAGAACTTTGCCACGGACACTTCGGACCGGATTACTACCGAGGCAGTGCAGATTCTTGGCGGGTTGGGTTACATGCGCGAAAGTCTGGTGGAGCGGCTGTATCGGGATAACCGCATCTTGTCGATTGGCGGCGGGACGCGGGAGGTGATGAACGAGATCATCAGCAAGCAGATGGGGCTCTAGGTTTTGCGTTGAGGCGCCCGACGCCTTCGCGAGCAGGCTCGCTCCCACAGGAGAATGCATTCCAATGTGGGAGCGAGCCTGCTCGCGAAAGCGGTCTGACAGGCGCTACTTATTTATCGGTCAACGCAAACTGCGTCAGGCAGAAGGTAGGAATGCCCATGTCCTCAAGGCGCTGCGAACCTTGCAGCTCCGGCAAATCAATAATCGCCGCCGCCTCATGCACCCGCGCGCCCATGCGGCGAATCAGGTTGGCCGCCGCAATCAGCGTGCCGCCCGTGGCGATCAAATCATCGAACATCACCACCGAATCGCCTTCACACAGGCTGTCGGCGTGCACTTCCAGAAACGCTTCGCCGTACTCGGTTGCGTAACCTTCGGCCAGCACGTCCGCCGGCAGTTTGCCTTGTTTGCGGAACAGCACCAGCGGCTTGTTCAATTGATAGGCCAGCACCGAACCGATCAGGAAGCCACGGGCGTCCATCGCGCCGATGTGGGTGAAGTCGGCTTCGACGTAACGGTGGGCGAAGCTGTCCATCACCAGGCGCAGGGCCGTTGGCGACTGGAACAGCGGGGTGATGTCGCGAAAGATCACGCCTGGTTTCGGGAAGTCGATCACAGGGCGGATAAGCGATTTGATGTCGAAGGAGTCGAAGACCATCGTCGAGGTGTCCTGGCAGGGCTGCAAACGGCGCAGTATACCCGCGGCTGAAACGCTTCGCTCAACCGCGGATCGACATTAACCTTCTAGCGAGCCACCGGCCAGCGCGCAGAGCTGGATCGGGTCGAGGATATGAATCTCTTTGCCCTCGGCGGCGATCAGCTCGTTTTGCTGGAAGCGGGTAAACACGCGGGACACAGTTTCCACCGCCAGACCGAGGTAGTTGCCGATTTCATTGCGCGACATGCTCAGGCGGAACTGATTGGCCGAGAAGCCGCGAGCGCGGAAGCGTGCGGAAAGGTTGACCAAAAAGGTAGCGATACGCTCGTCGGCGGTTTTTTTCGACAGCAGCAACATCATCTGCTGGTCGTCGCGGATTTCCCGGCTCATCACGCGCATCAACTGGCGGCGCAGCTGCGGCAGTTGCAGGGCCAGTTCGTCGAGGCGTTCAAAGGGGATTTCGCAGACCGAGGTGGTTTCCAGCGCCTGGGCGGAAACCGGGTGCTTCTCGGTGTCCATGCCGGACAGACCGACCAGTTCGCTCGGCAGGTGGAACCCGGTGAGCTGTTCTTCGCCGCTGTCGCTCAGGCTGAAGGTCTTCAGGGCGCCGGAGCGTACTGCATAAACGGAATCGAACGTGTCGCCCTGACGGAACAGGAACTCGCCCTTTTTCAGCGGGCGGCCGCGTTTAACGATTTCGTCCAGCGCATCCATGTCTTCCAGATTCAAAGAAAGTGGCAGGCAGAGAGGGGCCAGGCTGCAATCCTTGCAATGGGCCTGGTTGTGAGCGCGCAGTTTAACTGGCTCGGACATTTCTTAGATCCTTGTGGGAAAACACACATAAGACGTAAGGGTAACCCACGGGAGGACATTCAGGCCAGTCTGGGGCGACTTTGCCCTACAGTCATAAAGCCACAGGGCCAGCAGCCGATAAACAGGTAACAAAGTGCATACAAGGAACGATTCGATGGCCGCCATTGGCACGCTGGGCCCCGGTAACAGTGACGTTGTGGCAGTGCCGGACACGTTTAAAACTTCGTCAGGCAATGCACACGACCCCAGCTCGACCGAAGAGGCAACCCCGACCTTGGTCGAGGGCGTCAAAGTGTCGCTGTCCGGCGCATCGATCGAAAAAGCCGCCAGTGTCGGTGGCGAAAACAGTGACATCGAAGACAGCGGATTGCCTGAGAACATCCAGCAATTGCTGAAGATGATCCGCAAACTGCAAAAACAGATCGCCGAGAAAAAGGCGCTTATCGAAGCGATCATGGCCGACAAGCGTCTCTCCAACGAAGAAAAAATCATCAAGGTTGCCAGCCTGCGCGGCGCCATTGCCGCGTTGAACACCGGGTTGATCACGGCCAATCTTGCCCTGTCCAAAGTGGTCGGGCAGTCGGGCCTGACTGCGGATCAGAATATGAAAGTCGGCTCGCTGCTGATGAAAAACTAAATCACCCGCGAGAAACGCTGGCGGTTCTGCTGCTCAAGGTAGGCATCAAACACCATGCATACCGAGCGCACCAGCAGACGCCCCGCCGGCAACACGGCGATCCGCTCGCGATCCAGCTCAATCAGGCCATCGCTGGCCATGCCTTGCAGTTGCGGCCACAGCGCGCCGAAATAACCCTGAAAATCGATGTTGAACTGTTGCTCGATCTCGGCAAATTCCAGGCTGAAATTGCAGATCAGTTGCTGGATCACCGCACGCCGCAAGCGATCATCGGCGTTGCACACCAGACCACGGCTGGTCGCCAGTTGCGCGGCGGCGAGGGTGTTCTGGTACTCGTTGAGGTCGCTGCTGTTCTGGCAGTACAGGTCGCCGATCTGACTAATGGCCGACACGCCTAAACCGATCAAATCGCAATGACCGTGGGTGGTGTAACCCTGGAAGTTGCGTTGAAGAGTTTCCTCTTCCTGGGCAATGGCCAGTTCATCGTCAGGCAGCGCGAAGTGATCCATGCCGATGTAGCGATAGCCGGCGGCGGTCAGTTGTTCGATGGTGCGCTCGAGCATTTCCAGTTTCTGCGCGGGCGCCGGCAACTCATTGCCATTGATCCGCCGCTGCGGCATGAAGCGCTCCGGCAGGTGTGCATAGTTGAACACCGAGAGCCGGTCCGGTTGCAGGCTGATGACTTCCTCGACGGTGCGGGCGAAGTTTTCCGGCGTCTGCTTGGGCAAGCCGTAGATCAAGTCGATATTGATCGAGCGAAATTGCAGGGTGCGCGCGGCATCGATCACCGCGCGGGTTTCTTCCAGACTTTGCAGGCGATTGACCGCGCGCTGCACCGCCGGATCGAGGTCTTGCAGGCCGATGCTGACCCGGTTGAAACCGAGTTCGCGCAGCAGGCCCATGGTCGACCAGTCAGCTTCGCGCGGGTCGATCTCGATGCCGTAATCACCGGAGTCGTTATCCAGCAGATTGAAATGCTTGCGCAGGTGCGCCATCAACTGCCGCAGCTCGTCGTGGCTGAGAAAGGTCGGCGTGCCGCCGCCGAAGTGCAGTTGCTCGACTTTTTGTGCCGGGTCGAGGTGGCAGGCGATCAACTGGATTTCCTGCTCCAGCCGCTGTAGATATGGCGCCGCGCGGCCGCGATCCTTGGTGATGACCTTGTTGCAGGCGCAGTAGTAGCAAATGTTCGCGCAGAACGGCACATGCACGTACAGCGACAACGGGCGCAGGGCCTTGCGGCTGTCGCGCAGGGCATGAAACAGGTCGAAGGTGCCGACCTGACTGTGAAATTGCACGGCCGTCGGATAGGAGGTGTAGCGCGGCCCCGCCAGGTCATAGCGGCGGATCAGATCAGAGTCCCAACGAATGGCGTCGAGCATGCGGGCATTCCCCCGGATAGGCTGGCAGTGTGAGCGAGTCTATCGGGGTGCGGCGATGGGGCTCTTGATTTGCATCAACAGCATAAGATCAAAAGATCGCAGCCTTCGGCAGCTCCTACAGGGAAACGCATTCCAAAGGTAGGAACTGCCGAAGGCTGCGATCTTTTGATCTTAATGGCCCATGAGCCAATGCTGATGCGGGCCAGGCAGGGTCCAGATCCCGAACAGAATCACCAACAAACCACCGGCCATGCGCACGCTGCGTTTGCGCAAAATGGCGGTGACGCGTTCGGCCGCAAGACCTGTGGCGAGCAACACCGGCCAGGTGCCGAGGCCAAACGCAAGCATCAACAACGCACTGTCCAGCGCATTGCCCTGACTCGCCGACCAAAGCAATGTGCTGTAAACCAGGCCGCACGGTAGCCAGCCCCACAAGGCGCCAAGCAGCAGCGCGCGCGGCAGACTCGATACCGGCAACAAGCGGTTGGCCACTGGCTGAATGTAGCGCCACAAACCGCGTCCAAGACTTTCAATGCGCGTCAGTCCGCTCCACCAGCCGGCCAGATACAAACCCATGGCGATCAGCAGCAATCCGGCCAGCACACGCATGAACAATGCGGCTGGGCTGTTCGCGACCGCCCAGCCTGCAAGGCCGATCAGCAATCCGGCGGTGGCATAACTGAGGATCCGCCCCAGGTTATACGCCAGCAACAAGCGAAAGCGCCGACTGCGCTGTTCCTTGGGAATCGCCAGGGTCAGCGCGCCCATCAAGCCGCCGCACATGCCCAGGCAATGACCGCCGCCGAGCAGGCCGAGGATCAATGCCGATACCAGCAAGGGCGCCAGTTCAAGCATGAGGTGGGGCCTTGTCGTCCGGTTTGTCGGGGTTGGCTTCGTCCACGGCGGCGGTGTGGTTCGGATCCTGATCATCGAACAGGATGCTGTGCGCCGGGCCGTCGAGGTCGTCGTACTGACCGCTGTCCACCGCCCAGAAGAAGATATAAACGGCGATGGCCACGATCAGCAGGGCGGCCGGGATCATCACGTAAAGAGCTGGCATCTGTACTCCAGGCGCCCGCGCGGCTCAGGCCGGCAGCGGGCGGGTTTCTGACCGGGTGCTGACGGGCGACGGACTCGGCAGGCGAGTCAGGCGCAGGGCATTGAGCACCACGGTCAACGAACTGATCGACATGCCGACGGCGGCCCACACCGGAGTGATCCAGCCGAGGGCGGCAAACGGCAACATGAGGCCATTGTACAGCGCCGCCCACAGCAGGTTCTCGATGATGACCCGACGGGTGCGCCGCGCGAGGCTGAAGGCTTGGACCAAGGCGTCGAGGCGATTGGACAGCAGCACCGCATCGGCGCTGGTTTTTGCCAGATCGGTGGCCGAACCCATGGCCACGCTGATGTCAGCGGCAGCCAGTACCGGCACGTCATTGACGCCGTCGCCGAGCATCAGCACTTTGCGACCTTCCCGGTGCAGTTGCTGCAAGACTTGCAGTTTGTCGTCTGGTCGCAGGCCACCACGAGCCTCATCAATGCCCAGTTCCGCCGCCACACTGGCGACCATCGGCGAGCTGTCGCCGGACAACAACAGCGTACGCCAGCCACGTGCCTTGCACGCGGCGAGCAGCGCGGGGGCGTCATCACGCAAGCGATCGTCGAGGACGAACCACGCCAGCGGCCCCTGAGCGCCGCCGAGCAGCAGCCATTGGCCGGCCTCGTTCGGCATGCCGGGCACGTTCGCACCGCTGAGGGCGCAGACAAATTCTGCCTGGCCGATGCGCAAACGCTGTCCGCCCACCAAGCCTTCGAGGCCAAGCCCCGGCGTGCTGTGGACTTCTTCAGCGGCCAGCGGGGCACGGCCGAAAGCGCGGGCAATCGGGTGTTCCGAACGGTTTTCCAGCGCGGCGGCAAGGCTCAGGCATTCATCGCTGTCGTGCACGCCGAGTGGACGAATCGAACGCAGTACCAGTCGGCCTTCGGTGAGGGTGCCGGTCTTGTCGAAGATCACTGTGTCGATCTGATTCAAGCCTTCCAGCACATGGCCGCGCGTGAGCAGCAGACCGAGTTTGTGCAGGGTGCCGGTGGCGGCGGTGAGGGCGGTCGGCGTTGCCAGCGACAGTGCGCACGGGCAGGTGGCAACCAGCATGGCCAAGACAATCCAGAATGCCCGCGACGAATCCAGTTCCCACCACAACAGGCCAATGGCGGCCGCCGCGATCAGCGATAACAGCAAAAACCATTGCGCGGCGCGGTCGGCGATTTCCGCCAGTCGCGGTTTTTCCGCCTGGGCGCGGTCGAGCAAGCGGACGATGGCTGACAGGCGCGTGTCTTGTCCCAGCGCCTGAACTTCCACCGTCAGCGCGCCTTCGACGTTGAGCGTACCGGCGGTGACCGCATCGCCCGGCATGCGCGGTTGCGGCAGGTATTCGCCAGTGAGCAGCGATTCGTCGATGCTCGACTGGCCGTCGATGATTTTGCCATCCGCCGGCAGAATCGAGCCGGCCTGCACCAGAATCCGCTCGCCGAGGCGGAGTTCGCTGAGCAGGATGCGTTCGCTTTGGCCGGCGGCATCAAGGCGCAGGCAAGAGGCGGGCAATAAATTTACAAGTTGTGCGGTGGCGGCGGCGGTGCGCTCGCGGGCACGACGTTCGAGATAGCGACCGGCGAGCAGGAACAACGCGAACATGCCGACCGCATCGAAATACAACTCGCCGACCCCGGTGATCGAGGTCCAGATCCCGGCGATGTAGGCACTGCCGATCGCCAGCGACACCGAAACATCCATGGTCAGGTGGCGCGTGCGCAGATCGCGCATTGCGCCTTTGAAGAACGGCGCGCAGCTGTAGAACACGATCGGTGTGGTCAGGAACAGCGCAACCCAGCGCAGGATCGTGTGCAGCTCGGGACTGAGGTCGATATTGAATTCCGGCCATGTGGCCATGGTCGCCATCATTGCCTGGAACCACAGCAGCCCGGCGACGCCGAGCTGGCGCAGGGCGAGGCGGTTTTCGCTGGCCAGTTGTTCGCTGGCGCGGTCGGCCTGATACGGGTGGGCTGCGTAACCGATTTGGCGCAGTTCGGCGAGGATCTGGCTCAGCGGCAATTGCGCATCGGCCCAGCGTACGTGCAAACGATGATTGGACAGGTTCAGTCGCGCTTCGGCCACGGCGGGCAACGTGCGCAGGTGTTTTTCGATCAGCCAGCCGCAGGCGGCGCAACTGATGCCTTCCATCAACAGGGTGGTTTCGGCCAGTTCGCCTTCGTGGCGGACGAAGGGTTGCTGCACATCGGCGCGGTCGTACAGCGCGAGTTCGTCAGTCAGTTGCACCGGCAGCGCTTCGGGGTTGGCTGAAGCTTCGCTGCGGTGTTGGTAGTAGCTTTCCAGACCCCCCGCGACGATGGCTTCGGCCACGGCCTGACAGCCCGGGCAGCAGAACTCGCGGTACTCCCCGAGTACGACAGCGGTGAAGCGGCTGCCGGTCGTGACGGGCAGGGCGCAGTGGTAGCAGGGCAGTGGGGTGGTCATGGCATCGTTGAGGGGGTAAGCCCTTGCATTGGAGTTGTCCGCTTGCCCTCACCCCAGCCCTCTCCCGGAGGGAGAGGGAGCCGATCGGTGTGAGCCGGAAAAACAGGTTCAGTCGCCTGGATCTTCACTGTCATACACAAAGCGTGCAAACGCTCGAGATCAGTCCCCTCTCCCGGAGGGAGAAGGAGCCGATCGGTGTGAGCCTGAAAACAGGCTCAGTCGCCTGGATTTTCACTGTCATACACAAAACGTGCAAACGCTTGAGATCAGTCCTATTTCCCGGTGGGAGAGGGAGCCGATCGGTGTGAGCCTGAAAACAGGTTCAGTCGCCTGGATTTTCACTGTCATACACAAAACGTGCAAACGCTCGAGATCAGTCCCCTCTCCTGGGGGAGAGGGCTAGGGTGAGGGGGCTTTTGAAGTTGTTTACTTCTTCAGGTCTTCGGCGCCTTGCAGCGGCTCATCACCCAGCAGCAGATCCTTGTCATGGCTCACCAGTTCTTCTTCGAACATGCGCCAGACGTGATCATCCTGACTGCCGAGCAATTCAACAAAGCGACGACCCTCAACCTTGTCACCCAACTGACCAATATAACGGCCGCTCTCACTTTCGCTGCGGGTCAGGACAATCTTGCGGTCCTTCTCCGGCTGAGTCGGCGAGATCAAATTCAATTCCAGCGTCTTCGGCTGACTGTCACCGCTCAAACGCAAATCGACTTCACCGGTCACGCCATCAAGATGCACAGCCGCACGCATCTTCAGATTCTGCGCCAACAACTCACGGTCCAGCGAACGGTTGATGCCTTTCCCGGCCTCGTAGTAATTGTCGTTGACCAGGTTGTCCGGGTTGTTCACCGCTATGGTCACCATGGACAGCGTCAGTGTCACCGAACAGGCCAGAATCCCGATGATGATCCATGGCCAAAGGTGCTTGTACCAGGGACTTGCGGCGTTTGCTGCGGGCATGTTCAGTTCTCTCAACGGATTTGTGGGCCGATGAATCGGCTCTTGGCTTCAACGTGGACGCTGTCGTCATCGGCATCCTTGAGGAGGAATTTCACCTCGTTGGTGCTCGATGGCAGTTGTTCCGGTGCGCTCGACAACTCGACCGGCATGCTGACGATATCGCCGGCCGCGACCTTGATCTCGCGCTTGCCTTGCAGGCGCAGATCCGGCAAGCCGCTGGCTTCCAGCACGTAGGTGTGGTCGCGCTGATCCTTGTTCATGATCTTCAGGCTGTAGACGTTTTCGATCCGGCCTTCAGCGTTTTCGCGGTACAGAACGCGGTCCTTGCTGACGTCGAAACCGACCAGCGAGCGCATGAAGAACGCGGTGACCAACAGGCTGATCATCGCCAGCAACACCACGGCGTAGCCGATCAGGCGTGGCCGCAGTTTATGGGTTTTCTGCCCGGACAGGTTGTGTTCGGTGGTGTAGCTGATCAGCCCGCGCGGGTAATCCATCTTGTCCATGATGCTGTCGCAGGCGTCGATGCACGCGGCGCAGCCGATGCACTCGATTTGCAGGCCGTCGCGGATGTCGATGCCGGTCGGGCAGACCTGAACGCACATCGTGCAATCGATGCAATCACCGAGGCCCTGCGCTTTGTAATCGATGCCTTTCTTGCGTGGGCCACGGCTTTCACCGCGACGCGGGTCGTAGGAAACGATCAATGTGTCCTTGTCGAACATCACGCTCTGGAAGCGCGCATAAGGACACATGTAGATGCACACCTGCTCGCGCAGCCAACCGGCGTTGCCGTAGGTGGCGAGGGTGAAGAAACCCACCCAGAAATACGACCAGCCATCGGCCTGGCCGGTGAAGAACTCAAAGACCAGTTCGCGGATCGGCGAGAAGTAGCCGACGAAGGTCATGCCGGTGACGAAACCGATCAACAGCCACAGCGCGTGCTTGGCGGCTTTGCGCAGAAACTTGTTGCCGCTCATCGGCGCCTTGTCGAGCTTGATGCGCTGGTTGCGGTCGCCTTCGGTGACCTTCTCGCACCACATGAAAATCCACGTCCACACACTTTGCGGGCAGGTGTAGCCGCACCAGACACGCCCGGCATACACGGTGATAAAGAACAGGCCGAAGGCGGCAATGATCAGCAGGCCTGAAAGCAGAATGAAATCCTGCGGCCAGAAGGTCGCGCCGAAAATGAAGAACTTGCGCTCTGGCAGGTTCCACCACACGGCCTGGTGACCGCCCCAGTTCAGCCATACCGTTCCGAAATACAGCAGGAACAATGCCGCGCCGCCCATCATCCGCAGATTGCGGAACAGGCCGGTGAAAGCACGGGTGTAGATTTTTTCTCGTGAGGCGTAAAGATCGACGCTGTTATTCGCGTTTTTGCTCGGTGGTGTGACGTCGTGTACCGGAATCTGGTTGCTCATCATTGCATCCCACGGCAGTGGAAAAATGCCTCGGTCGATACGTGCCAACCAAGGTCAAAAAGGGGCGAAGCAGTGGCGCAATGATACGCCTGTCGCTCTGGCTCAAGGGTGCGACCTTTGGTCGCGTTGGGTAAAAAACCTGAATGGTGTAGCGAATGCAGCAAAGCATGATGCAGGTCAATTGACTTGTTGAGTATGGACGGTTTTGGCGGGGCGGCTAATCCATTGTTGTCAGGGATGATTGGTTTGATGCCATTGCCATTGCAAGGCTGAAAAAGACCGACATGAAGGGCGGGCACCGACGCTGTCATCTTCAGGTTTGCAATTGCAGCAGTTGCCGCATGAATGTCTTAAAACGCTTCTGCAAACATGCCTTTGTATAGTGGGTGTTGTTGTAAGTTGCGCGATGTCTGAAATATATGCACTTGATTGTTCTTCGTTGGCGCTTTGAAGTTTTCTGTTTTTTCGAATAGGTTCTGTTTTCGCGAAATATTGTTCGCGTGCAATTGATTTATTTAAATGGAATTTCAAGTATGGCTTTTAATAAGTTTGCAAGCGTTGTGCTGAGTGTTTGTTTATTGGCTTCGGTCGCCTCCGCTCAGGCTGTAACGGGAATGCCGAAACACATGGTTTTTGCGTCAGATACTCAATATCCATGGACCGACAAGACCGATGACCGGGATCCCGAATCCAATTCGGAATTCGATGTTCGCTCGAAGTGGCTGGTTGATACCCAGCTTGCGAGTATTGCCGATTTCAGAAGGCAGCATGGCTCGCAAGCCGAGGTGCCACTGATGATCAACGGCGATATAACTGCTTTTGGCCATGGCTGGCAGCGGTCGTTCATGAAGGATTTGCTGAACAAGCATTTCAAGGGTGAGTATCTGTACGGCTTGGGTAATCACGATTATGAAAACAATGTTGATGATTGTTTTAGTAATAGCTGCGCAGCGGGAAGTATCGTCGAGTTCAAAGAACATCATGAAGGAAAAGTCGACAGCTTTGACCTGAAAGTCACCAGTGGATTTTTGAACAAGACCTATTCGGGGAGCCTCGCCTATTCAAAAAATATCGGCGAAGTTCATATGGTTCAGCTCAATAACGAGCCGACTTATACCACCCGGATTGCTCATCCACTGAACCCGACGACATTTGAAATCAACGACGCGCTGGACTGGCTCGAAACGGATCTGAGACTGGCGCGTGCTTCGGGTTACGCCATCATCATCAATATGCATAAACCGTTGAACCACAAGGGGACCCAGGCGCAACAAAAACGCTTCCACGACATGATCAACAAATATCAAGTGACGGCGATATTTGCCGGCCATTTACATAAGGATGGAGGCGATTCCTATTGGGAGGGTAACGTGCCCATGTACCTGAGCGGCAGTGCGTCTCAGCAAACCTATCTGACTGCCAGTTTTACCGAAGACCGCAAGCAGCTGAAGATCTATCTGGTGAAGGACAACCAGTGGCGTAATCGAACGCTGATCGACACCACGGCGGTGCATTCGATCTTTGCCAACCGTCCATGAAAAAAGGCCCCGCCAGTGATCTGGCGGGGCTTTTCAGAATCAGTGATTGGCGGCGGTCCATGGGTTGATCAGAGGAACGCCGCTGAGTTGAAAATCGGCAACATTACGGGTGACCAGAGTCAGCCCATGTACAAGTGCGGTGGCGGCGATCAAGGCGTCGCATTCATTACTGCGATCGGGGACGTGTAGCTGAGCGCATCGGGTGGCGACGACGGTATCGACGGAGAGGATTCTTCCCGAGAATGCGGGTTTGACGTGACGCTCGAGCCAATGACGCAGCATCCCTCCTTGCGGTGGGTCGCGGCGTTCGATGCGCAAAATACCGGTTTCCAGTTCCAGCACGGTAATTGCCGATAGATATAGGCTGGCCGGGGCGACGCTGTTTGCCCATGTCACCACTTGCGGGTCGGCTTGGGGTTTTCGCAGCTCGGAAACGACATTGGTATCGAGTAGAAACATCAGGACAGGTCCACGCTACGAGGAGTGATGATGGCGCGCTCGGGTTCGAATTCGATGTCAGGCGCATTCGGCATGACCAGAAGATCGACGATGCTGGTCTGACTACCGGTCAGTTTCTGGTACTCCTCAATGCTCAGCAGTACATGGGCAGGCTTGCCACGATCGGTAATGATGACCGGACCCTGATTCGCGGCTTTTTTCGCAGCACTGGTGTCCTGGTTGAATTCGCGGCTGGAAATGGTCGTGATGGCCATTACGTTTGGCCTCCAGAAATTGTGTTGTAGAAACGTTACTATCTTGGAGTTTGCGCGGCAATCGAAAAGGTGGATTGCGGACGATCGGTTAATCACTGTCATAACGGCACCGGCGAAAGCGCCCCTGCCAAACGGCAGGGGCGCAGGGTATTGGGCAAATGTTCGCTGTGTTTTGCTGCTCCGCTTCAGGGCAATCGGCCGCCGCCGAGACCGTCCAGACCGCCCCCGTTACCTGGATGGCCCACGGTGTCTGGTGATGTTGAGCGTGCGGGTGCCACAGGCGTTTTTACCGGCGTGGGTTGATCATCAGGGCGGGGCTGAAAACGTTTTGGCAGTGTGTTTTCGTCATTTTTTGACATGTAGGCTTCATCCTTGAAGGTTGACCCGATGCTGCTCATCGGGGTGAGAAAAACCTACAGGGCACCTTTCCTCAGGTCTATTGAGCAAACGTTTCAAGTCATGAATGCCGGCAATAAAAAAGGCCCCGCCAATCAATATTGGCGAGGCCTTTTTTGTTTCAAGCGTTGGCCTTACTCGGCGTTCGCTTCCGGTGCTTTTTCACCGTGGGACAGGCTGTAAACGTACGCGGCCAGCAAGTGCACCTTGTCGTTGCCTTGCAGTTGCTCCTGCGCCGGCATTTGGCCCTGACGGCCGTAACGGATGGTCTGCTGCAGTTGTGCAAAGCTCGAACCGTAGATGAACGCACCCGGGTGGGTCAGGTCCGGCGCACCCATGGCGGGGGTGCCTTTGCCGGCCGGCCCGTGGCAGGCCACGCAGTTGGCGGCGAACAGCTTGCCGCCGTTGGCCGGGTCAGCCTTGGTGCCTTCCGGCAGTTTGCGCCCATCCAGGTTGGTCACGACAAACGCTGCCACGTCAGCAACGCCTTGCTCGCCAATGACTTCAGCCCAGGCCGGCATCACTGCGTGACGACCGCCCATGATGGTGGTCTTGATGGTTTCCGGCTCGCCGCCCCAGCGCCAGTCGGCGTCGGTCAGGTTAGGGAAACCGTAAGCACCCTTGGCGTCGGAACCGTGGCACACCGAGCAGTTGGAAGCGAAGAGGCGGCCACCCATTTTCAGTGCTTGCGGATCCTTGGCGACTTCTTCGATTGGCATCGCGGCGAACTTGGCGAAGATCGGACCGAACTTGGCGTCCGAACGGGCCATTTCCTTTTCCCACTCGTGCACGCCGGTCCAGCCGGTCTGGCCGTTGGCGAACGCGGTCTGCTTGTCGTTATCGAGGTAGTTGTAGCCCGGCAGCAGGCCTTTCCAGTTGCCTAGGCCCGGGTACAGCACCAGGTAGCCCAAGGCGAAAATGATGGTGCCGACAAACAGCATGAACCACCATTTCGGCAGTGGGTTGTCGTACTCCTCGATCCCGTCGAAGGAGTGCCCGACCGTCTCGTCCGTCTGTTCGCTGCGCTGGCCCTTGCGGGTCGACAGCAGCAGCCAGGTCAGCGCGAAGATCGTACCGAGACTGAGGACTGTGACGTACAGACTCCAGAATGTAGTCATTCTTTGTTACTCCTAGAAGCTTGCTCGACGTGCTTGATGGCTTCGGGATCATCCGCAAAAGGCAACAAGGTCGCGTCTTCAAACTCCGACTTGCGCTTGGGGCTGAACACCCACAGCGCCAGACCGATGAAGGCCACCATCACGACAACGGTGCCCAGGCCACGAATCATCCCGATATCCATCTAGATCACCGTTTGCTTTTGATGATGGTGCCCAGGCCTTGCAGATAGGCCACCAGCGCGTCCATTTCGGTTTTGCCCTTCACGGCATCCTGTGCACCGGCGATGTCTTCGTCGGTGTAAGGGACGCCGAGGGTGCGCAAAACCTCCATTTTCTTGGCGGTTTCCTTGCCGTCGAGCTTGTTTTCCACGAGGAACGGGTAAGCCGGCATCTTCGACTCAGGCACCACGTTGCGCGGGTTGTACAAGTGCGCACGTTGCCAGTCATCGGAGTAACGACCGCCGACACGGGCCAGATCCGGCCCGGTACGCTTGGAACCCCACAGGAACGGGTGATCCCAGACGCTTTCACCGGCCACCGAGTAGTGCCCGTAACGCTCGGTTTCGGCGCGGAACGGGCGGATCATCTGCGAGTGGCAGCCGACACAGCCGTTGGCGATGTAAACGTCGCGGCCTTCCAGCTCCAGCGCCGAACGCGGCTTCATGCCTTCGACCGGCTTGTTGGTGACGTCCTGGAAAAACAGCGGAACGATTTGGGTCAGGCCGCCAATGCTGACGGCGATGACCATGAAGAAGGCCAGCAGGCCAATATTCTTCTCGACAGCTTCATGCTTCATCAGTGAGCTCCAACGACAACGATCTGGGCAGCGGCTTCAGCTTCAACCGGGTTCGAGGCGCGCACGGTGCGCCACACGTTGTAAGCCATCAGGAACATGCCGCTGGCGAAGAATGCACCGCCCAGCGCACGGACGATGTAGCCCGGGTGGCTGGCTTGCAGCGCTTCAACGAACGAGTAGGTGAGGGTGCCGTCGTCGTTGATTGCACGCCACATCAGGCCCTGAGTGATGCCGTTGACCCACATCGACGCGATGTACAGCACGGTGCCGATGGTCGCGAGCCAGAAGTGCGCGTTGATCAGGCCGACACTGTGCATCTGCGCACGGCCGAACAGGCGCGGGATCATGTGGTAGATCGCGCCGATCGAGATCATCGCCACCCAGCCCAAAGCGCCGGCGTGTACGTGGCCGATGGTCCAGTCGGTGTAGTGCGAGAGCGAGTTGACGGTCTTGATCGCCATCATCGGACCTTCGAAGGTCGACATGCCGTAGAACGCCAGCGATACCACGAGGAAACGCAGGATCGGGTCGGTGCGCAGCTTATGCCAGGCGCCCGACAGGGTCATCATGCCGTTGATCATGCCGCCCCAGCTTGGCGCCAGAAGGATGATCGACATTGCCATGCCCAGCGATTGTGCCCAATCCGGCAGGGCGGTGTAGTGCAAGTGGTGCGGGCCGGCCCAGATGTACAGGGTGATCAGGGCCCAGAAGTGCACGATCGACAGGCGATAGGAGTAGATCGGACGTTCGGCCTGTTTCGGCACGAAGTAGTACATCATCCCGAGGAAACCAGTGGTCAGGAAGAAGCCCACCGCGTTGTGGCCGTACCACCACTGGATCATCGCATCGGTCGCGCCCGAGTAGGCGGAGTAGGACTTGAACAGGCTCACCGGCAGGGACGCGTGGTTGACGATGTGCAGCATCGCCGTGACGACGATGAACGCGCCGTAGAACCAGTTACCCACATAGATGTGTTTGGTTTTGCGCTTGGTGATGGTGCCGAAGAACACCAGACCGTAGGTGACCCAGACAATGGCCAGCAAAATGGCGATCGGCCATTCCAGTTCCGCGTATTCCTTGGTGGTGGTGTAACCCAGCGGCAAGGTAATGATCGCGCCGACGATCACCGCTTGCCAGCCCCAGAAGGTGAAGGCCGCGAGGCTGTCGGAGATCAGTCGCGTCTGGCAGGTTCGCTGCACGACATAGTAGGAAGTGGCAAATAGTGCACAACCACCGAAGGCGAAAATCACCAGGTTTGTGTGCAACGGGCGCAGGCGTCCAAAGCTCGTCCACGGCAGACCGAAGTTCAATTCCGGCCAGACCAGTTGCGAGGCGATGAAGACACCGAGCCCCATGCCAAGGATCCCCCAGACCACCGTCATGATGGCGAACTGGCGGACTACCTTATAGTTATAAGCAGTCGGACTGATTGCTGTGCTCATTCTAAGGTTCCACGGTTTGGGTGTTTTATTAGGATTAAAATCGGCCGCAAGTATGCAGAGAGCAGGGGGTCATTGCAACGCGCCATGACCTGGGTCAATGCTTTCCAACGCTGATTCTGCGGCCTTTCCATGCGCCGCGTAAGGTCAAAATTGGCCTCGGACAAAATGTCGCAGCGGACGAAAAAAGCCAGGGGTTCAGGTCGCTTGTAACGGGGTGTGTTCAAACGCTCGGTTCGGGTGACGGACGGTGAATGGCACGACAGCCGGTATATACCGGCGTTTGCGGCCACATCAGTCAGCCGGTTCGCGGAACACAGCAGTCAGCGTTGACCTGGAACCGGCACAAGCCAGTCCGCATCGAGCAAGCGTAGACCCGAATCAGAGGAACCGAAAGGAGAGGGTGTGAAGGGGTGCGACAATGCGTCGCAAAGGGGCTGGATGCTGCCGCACCGAGAATGGTGCGGCAGAGGTGTGCGCAATGATTACTTCTTTTTGTCTTCAGTAATAAGTTTTTCTGTATTCAATCCGTGCGAAAGGCTGTACACATAAGCGGCGAGCAATTGCACTTTGTCGTTGCCCAGCAGCTCGTTCTGCGCCGGCATATGACCCTGACGACCATGGCGAATGGTCTGCTCGAGTTGGGTCAGGCTGGTGCCGTAGATAAACCCGGCCGGGTGCGTCAGATTCGGCGCGCCCATGGCTTCAGTGCCGTGGCCGGTTGCCCCATGACAGGCGACGCACGTGGTGTTGAACGCCTGCTGTCCGGCTTGCAGGTCGGCCTTGCTGTCGGCGGGCAATGGCAGACCTGCCAGCTCGTGACGCACATAAGCTGCCACGTTTTTCACCCCGGCCTCGCCCAACACTTCGCCCCAGGCCGGCATCGCCGCCATCCGGCCACCCATGATGGTGGTCTTGATGGTCTCGGCGTCGCCCCCCCAGCGCCAGTCGCTGTCGGCAAGGTTAGGGAAACCGAACGCGCCTTTGGCATCGGAACCGTGGCACACCGAGCAGTTGGAGGCGAACAAGCGGCCACCCATTTTCAGCGCCTGCGGATCCTTTGCTACTTCTTCCACCGGCATCGCGGCGAACTTGGCGAAGATCGGGCCGAACCTGGCATCAGCCTTGTTCATTTCCTTTTCCCACTCGTGCACACCGGTCCAGCCATCCTCGTAACCCGGCAGGATGCCTTTCCAGTTGCCCAGGCCCGGATAGAGGATCAGATAGCCCACGGAAAACACCAGCGTGCCGGCGAAGAGCATGAACCACCATTGCGGCAGCGGGTTGTCGTATTCCTCGATGCCGTCGAAGCTGTGGCCCATGGTCTGGTCGACGCTGCCCTTGGTTTCGCCCCGGCGGGTGCCGATCAGCAGCCACGTCAGGCCGATCAGGCTGCCGATGGTCAGTACGCAGATCCACGTACTCCAGAAGGTGGTCATGGCCGGGTACTCCTTGTCTCATTTGCTTGGGTTGATTCGGCTTGCGGTTCATCGGCGAACGGCAGCAGACGTGCTTCGGCAAACTCCGGGGTGCGCTTGCGGTTGAACACCCAAAGCGTTAAACCAACGAAGGCGACGAACACCACGACCGTGCCGAGGCCACGAATCAGGCCTGCACTCATCTCAATGATCATCGTGCTCACCTCTTGCTCTTGATCGCAGTGCCGAGCACTTGCAGGTAGGAGACGAGCGCGTCCATCTCGGTCTTGCCCTTGAGGCTGGCCACCGCGCCGCTGATGTCGTCCTCGGTGTACGGCACGCCGAGGGTGCGCATGGTCTTGAGCTTGGTTTCGGTGTGGCTGCTGTCGACCGCTTGCGTGACCAGCCACGGGTAGGCCGGCATTTTCGATTCCGGCACAACGTTGCGCGGGTTGTACAAGTGCGCGCGGTGCCAGTCATCCGAGTAACGCGCGCCGACCCGGGCGAGGTCCGGACCGGTACGTTTCGAGCCCCACAGGAACGGGTGATCCCAAACGCTTTCGCCCGCAACCGAGTAGTGCCCGTAGCGTTCGGTTTCGGCGCGGAACGGGCGGATCATTTGCGAGTGGCAACCGACGCAGCCTTCGCGAATGTAGATGTCGCGGCCTTCCAGTTGCAGCGCGGTGTAGGGCTTCATGCCTTCGACCGGTTTGTTGGTGACGTCCTGGAAGAACAGCGGGACGATCTGGGTCAGGCCGCCGATGCTCACGGCAAACACCATGAGCAACATCAACAGGCCGACGTTCTTTTCAATCGTTTCGTGTTTCATGGCGGACTCCTCAGGCCATCTGCGCGGCAGCAACGACGTCAGCAGGCTGCGAGGCCCGCACGGTGCGCCAGGTGTTGTAAGCCATCAGGAACATGCCGCTGAGGAAGATCGCCCCACCGATCAGCCGCACGATGAAGCCTGGGTGGCTGGCCACCAGGGTTTCGACGAAGGAGTAGGTCAGCGTGCCGTCCTCGTTCACCGCGCGCCACATCAGGCCCTGGGCGATGCCGTTGACCCACATCGACGCGATGTAGAGCACGGTGCCGATGGTCGCGAGCCAGAAGTGCGCGTTGATCAGGCCAACGCTGTGCATCTGCGCTTTGCCGAAGATTTTCGGGATCATGTGGTACAGCGCGCCGATGGAAATCATCGCCACCCAACCGAGAGCGCCGGCGTGTACGTGGCCGATGGTCCAGTCGGTGTAGTGGGAGAGGGCGTTGACGGTCTTGATCGCCATCATCGGCCCTTCGAAGGTCGACATGCCGTAGAACGCCAGCGAGACCACGAGGAAGCGCAGGATCGGGTCGCTGCGCAACTTATGCCAGGCGCCCGAGAGGGTCATCATGCCGTTGATCATGCCGCCCCAGCTCGGTGCCAGCAGGATCAGCGACATCACCATGCCCAGCGACTGTGCCCAGTCCGGCAGCGCGGTGTAGTGCAAGTGGTGCGGGCCGGCCCAGATGTACAGGGTGATCAGCGCCCAGAAGTGCACGATCGACAGACGATACGAGTACACCGGACGCTCGGCCTGTTTCGGCACGAAGTAGTACATCATCCCGAGGAAACCGGCGGTGAGGAAAAAGCCTACGGCGTTGTGGCCGTACCACCATTGCACCATCGCGTCGGTTGCACCGGCGTACACCGAGTAGGACTTGGTGAAACTCACCGGCAACTCAAGGTTGTTGACGATGTGCAGAATCGCCACGGTGATGATGAACGCGCCGAAAAACCAGTTGCCCACGTAGATGTGCTTGGTCTTGCGCTGCATGATCGTGCCGAAGAACACGATCGCGTAGGCGACCCAGACGATGGTGATCAGGATGTCGATCGGCCATTCCAGCTCTGCGTATTCCTTGGAACTGGTGTAACCCAGTGGCAGGCTGATCGCCGCCAGCAGGATCACCAGTTGCCAGCCCCAGAAGCAGAACGCGGCGATTTTTGGCGCAAACAATTGGGTCTGGCAGGTGCGTTGCACCGAGTAGAACGAACTGGCGAACAGCGCACAGCCACCGAACGCGAAGATCACCGCGTTGGTGTGCAGCGGGCGCAGACGGCCGAAACTGGTCCAGGGCAAATTGAAGTTGAGTTCGGGCCAGACCAATTGGGCCGCGAGAAAAACCCCGAGCCCCATGCCGACGATGCCCCACACCACCGTCATAATGGCGAATTGGCGGACCACCTTGTAGTTGTAGGCGGTACTGATAGAAGTGTTCATGGTTCCCCATCCACGGTTCAGCCGAAGTGAGCGCGCGCAAAAGACGCGGCGAATCCTTCGTCTGGAGTTATAGGCAGACTAAAAGCGAGGCAAGCATGGACAAACAGCACAAGGCCAGTATTGACGGGGATCAATGGGCGCAGTGCGTGCGTGATCATGGGTGGCTTTGGGATGCCGCCAGTGGTGAAGCTTCGGCTACGTTGATCCTGGCGCACGGGGCGGGGGCGCCGATGGATAGCGAGTGGATGAACGACATGGCTGGGCGCCTTGCCGGGCTTGGGGTGAATGTGTTGCGGTTTGAGTTTGCGTATATGGCGCAGCGGCGGGTGGATGGGGTGAAGCGGCCGCCGAATCCTGCTACGAAATTGCAGGAATGTTGGCGTGAGGTTTATGCCGAGGTGCGGCGTCATGTCGCTGGGGTTTTAGCCATTGGCGGGAAGTCGATGGGCGGGCGGATGGCGAGTCTCTTGGCTGACGAATTGGGTGCCGATGCGTTGGTGTGTTTGGGGTATCCGTTTTATGCGGTGGGTAAACCGGAGAAGCCTCGGGTTGAGCATTTGGCTGGTTTGCAGACTCGGACGTTGATTGTGCAGGGGGAGCGGGATGCGCTGGGCAGTCGTGGGGCGGTTGGGGCTTACACCTTGTCACCGAGTATTGAGGTGGCGTGGTTAGCGGCTGGGGATCATGACTTGAAGCCGCTCAAGGTTTCCGGGTTTACCCATGAACAGCATTTGGCCAGCGCCGCGCAGAAAGTAGCCGAGTTTCTCAAGGATTCACCGAGATCCCGAACCGCATAAAGGTCGGCTCCCTTTCCCCCTCGCCCCCTTGGGGGAGAGGGCTGGGGTGAGGGGGTAGATCTTGAACGCGACCCAATTTTCAATCTGAGTACATATCCATTCCTGCGGTAACGGCCACTTAGGGTTCCGCCCTGACGGCGGGTCACTTTTTACAAACGCCTAAAAAGTAACCAAAAACGCTTGCTCCTACGTCCGGCCCGCTCGCTGAGGCTCGGGGTTCCTTCGCTCCGGGATCCATCCGGGGGCATCGCCTACGGTTTGCTTCGCTGCACCTCCTCTCGATGCATTTGGCTGCGCCAAACGGTCGCTGCGCTCCCACCCCCGGATGAATCCCTCCACTCAGCCTTCCGACGTCGCCCGTGGGTCAAGATCAAGAGCAGGCGAGCTGACACTCGGCCTATTGAGTGGTGAAGAGCGGATGTTCGGCTTTGGGTTTGTGGTGCTCTTGCCCCTCATCGGAACGCCGCCCGCCCAGCCCTCTCCCGAGGGAGAGGGAGCCGATTTTTGGGCATTTCAAACTCTGAGTTCGACTGGGTATTTCACGTCGGCGTAGCTCGCCCAAACATCTCGGTCAGTCCCCTCTCCCTTTGGGAGAGGGCTAGGGTGAGGGGCTTTTGATCTGTTTCAGAATCTGAGCTCGACTCGGTATTTCACGTCGGCGTAGCTCGCCTAAACATCTCGGTCAGTCCCCTCTCCCTTTGGGAGAGGGCTAGGGTGAGGGTCTTTTGATCTGTTTCAGAATCTGAGCTCGACTCGGTATTTCACGTCGGCGTACCTTGCCCAAACACCTCGGTCAGTCCCCTCTCTCTGGGAAGGAGAAGAGCCGATTTGTGTGCTTTTCAGCGCTTGAGTTCAACGCGGTATTGCACGTCGGCGTACCTTGCCCAAACACCTCGGTCAGTCCCCTCTCCCTCTGGGAGAGGGTTAGGGTGAGGGGCTATTTCGCTGACACGATAAAAAACCGGAAGCGCTCACTGTCCGGCATTTCCTGTGCGTCAACATGATTTTGTGAGGCGCGTTTAAAGTACACGAACCGTTACGCCATCGGGCCTACAACACCTTGCGCCGTTACCTACGCGTACGCCAGAATCCGCCTGCTTACACGGCTACAGGCCGGGCTATATCGTTTCCTTGTCACTGAAAAACAGTGATCGGGTTTGGTAGCCCGCTTTAAATTGTCGTTGTTGCGACACCGTCGATGCTGTCTCCTTTTTTGAGATATGGCTTTGTATGGTGGGCATGCGTGGGGCTCCTCTGTGAGCGCCGGGTTACCCAATTTGACCGGTCTACCAACCCGCGCATGGCCGCCACCCACCGTTTGGTAGCGAGGGTGATGGCTCCCTTTTTTCAAATTGGAGCTTTATCTATGTTCAAAATCACACCAAACCCGCCAGTCACCGACCCAGTCCCCCACGACCCCTCACTTGATCCGAAAAAGATCAAAGAAGCGACGGATCGCGCCCTCGACTACTACCTCCGACCCGAAGCACTGGGAGCCCCACCAAGCTCGCCCAAGTTTCGCCCGGTTTATCTCGTCGACCCCACGCTGGATGACGAAACCCTTCTGGTCGAGGCTAGCGAGTCGCTTTCATACGCCCATGCCATGGCCGGTAACATCGCCAACTCAATCGGCGGCCCGGAGCGCAAACCGCTACTGGCGCTGCAACAGGTGATCATGCTCAACGAGCTGTTGGTCAATCGGCTGCTGGATAAGCTGAAGTTGCCTCAGTAATTTCTCTGGCTGTTATGGCCTCATCGCGAGCAGGCTCACTGCTACATTGGATCTGCGGTGATCACTGATTGAGTGCCCGACAACGACCCCCTGTAGGAGTGAGCCTGCTCGCGATGGCGGCCTAAGAGCCGACCAACCTCTAACTGATTGCATCCGGTCCAAATGTGGGAGCGAGCTTGCTCGCGAAGCGGTCTGACAGACACCATCAAAAGAACAGGGCATTTGCGGATTTTTCTGTCGGTAAACGCAATCCTGTAAGCACGTTTAAATCACACAATCCGTTACGCCACCGGGCCTACAACACCTTGCGCCGTTACCTACGCGTACGCCAGAATCCGCCGGCTTACATGGCTACAGGCCGGGCTATATCGTTTCCTTGTCACTGAAAAACGGTGATCGGGTTTGGTAGCCCGTCTGTAATAGCTGTGTGGCAACACCTTAGGTGCCTCTTTCTTGAGGCTCGGCTTTATGGTGGTCATGCGTGGGGCTCACTCGTGAGCGCCGGGTTCCTATTGCAGCCGGTCTACCAACCCGCGTATGGCCACCACCCACTCGTTTGGTAGCGAGAGTGATGGCTCCTTAAACTGCGATAGGAGTTTCATCCATGTTCAAAATCACGCCCAACCCACCAGAAACCGATCCAATTCCCCACGATCCTTCACTTGACCCGCAAAAGGTCAAAGAAGCGACTGATCGCGCCCTCGACTACTACCTACGACCCGAAGCCCTGGGGGCCCCACCAAGCTCACCAAAATTTCGCCCGGTCTATCTCGTCGACCCCACGCTGGATGACGAAACCCTACTGGTCGAGGCGAGCGAGTCGCTTTCATACGCCCATGCCATGGCCGGTAACATCGCCAATTCAATCGGCGGCCCGGAACGCAAGCCGCTGCTGGCGCTGCAACAGGTGATCATGCTCAACGAGCTGTTGGTCAATCGACTGCTGGATAAGCTGAAGTTGCCTCAGTAATTTCTCTGGCTGTTATGGCCTCTTCGCGAGCAGGCTCGCTCCCACATTGGAACTGCTCGGGACCACAGTTTTTTGTCCGACGACAATCCCCTGTGGGAGCGAGCCTGCTCGCGAAAGCGGCCTGCCAAACATCGTCTATTTCAGACAGGCAACAAAAAACCCGGAAGCTCTCGCCCTCCGGGTTTTTTGTTATCGCCAGTTCAATCAGCGGTTAAACCGCTCCACCAACGAGTACTGCGTATTCGCCGTCTTCGTCAGCTCTTCACTCAGCAACGCCGAGTTATGCGCTTGTTCCGACGTCTGATCCGCCAGCTCCGAAATATTGCTGATGTTGCGGCTGATCTCTTCAGCCACCGCACTTTGCTCTTCGGTCGCGGCAGCAATCTGCGTGGTCATGTCGGTGATGTTGGCCACCGCTTCACTGATCCCGACCAACGCCTGATCCGCTTCCAGCACCCGCGCCACACCTTCTTCCGCCTGACGATGCCCGGCTTCCATGGTTTGCACGGCACTCGAAGCCGTCTGCTGCAACTTGGCGATCAGGGCGTGAATCTGCCCGGTCGATTCGCTGGTGCGTTGCGCCAGTTGACGCACTTCGTCAGCCACCACGGCAAAGCCACGGCCCATTTCACCCGCACGTGCCGCTTCAATCGCAGCGTTCAGTGCCAGCAGGTTGGTCTGGTCGGCGATACCTTTGATCACATCAACCACGCCACCGATTTCGTCGCTGTCCTTGGCCAGTTGGGTCACGGTCAGACCGGTTTCCCCAACAACCACGGACAAACGCTGAATGGCTTCGCGGGTTTCGCCGGCGATGTCACGACCGCGACCGGTCAGGCGATTGGCTTCCTGAGTGGCGTCGGCGGTGCGCTGTACGTGGCTGGCCACTTCCTGAGTGGTCGCGGCCATCTGGTTGACGGCGGTGGCGACCTGTTCGGTTTCCACGCGCTGACGTTCCAGGCCGGTGGAGCTGTTGTGCGCCAGGGCGTCGGACTGCTTGGCCTGATCGGTCAGGTGTTCGGCGGTGTCCTGCAGACGGGTCAGGCAGGTTTTCAGGCGGGCTTCCTGGCTGAGGATCGACATTTCCAGACGCGCCTGCGCGCCACGGCTGTCGGTGTACATCTGCGCGATCAACGGGTCGGAGGTGGTCTGCTCGGCCAGACGCAGCAGGCGTTTGAGTCCGCGTTGCTGCCATTGCAGGCCCATCAGGCCCAGCGGCACCGACAAACCGGCAGCCAGAGCAAAGCCCCACTGCGAGTTCAGGGTCGCGCCGATCATGAAGCTCAACTGACTGACCAGAATGAACGGCAGCCAGTCCTGCAGCACCGGCAGCCATTTATCGCTGGAAGGGATCGCCGACTTGCCCTGGTTGATGCGTTGGTAGAGCGCTTCGGCACGGCGGATCTGTTCGGCGGTGGGTTTGACCCGCACCGACTCGTAACCGACCACCTGATTGCCGTCGAACACCGGTGTTACATAGGCGTTAACCCAGTAATGGTCACCGGTCTTGCAGCGATTCTTGACAATGCCCATCCATGGCAAGCCTTGTTTCAGTGTGCCCCACATGTGCGAAAACACCGCCGCCGGCACGTCAGGGTGACGGACCAGGTTATGCGGCGCACGGATCAGTTCCTCACGCGAAAACCCGCTGATCTCGACGAAAGCGTCGTTGCAGTAGGTGATCACGCCCTTGGCGTCGGTTGTGGAAATCAACCGCTGCTGAGCCGGGAAAGTCCGTTCGCGTTGTGTAATGGGCTGGTTATTACGCATGGTTTTTCAATCCGCAAGGCTTTGAAAGGTTGTCGGCGGTGACAGCTTTTTATTGAAATTTTTTTTCAATAATCAGCACAGCGTCGCAAAACGGCGCTTGCTTCAGCCGGCGAGCATCGGATAGGTGAACAGGCCGAAATGCAGCAGGTTCAGGCCGAAATGCGTGGCGATCGCCGCGCCGAGCCCGCCAAAACGGTAGGCCAGACCATAGCCGACACCCGCCAGACCCGCCAGCAACACCCAGGTCCAGCCTGCGCCGGCGTGCACCAGGCCGAACAGCAGCGAGGCCAGCAGCAGGGCGAGATTTTCACCGTAAGGCAGGTGTTTGAAGCGCTGGCTGAGGCCGCCCTGTATATAGCCGCGAAACAGCGCTTCCTCGACCAAAGTCACCAGCAGCAGATTATTCAGCACCCACAGCCACGCTTGATCCGGCCATTTAGGCGCCCAAGCGATTACGCCCAGCAACAGCGCACCGCCAAGGGCGAGAACTGCGCTCAGTGTCAGGGCGAGGGCGGTGGCGTACACGCTCAGGCGCAACGAACGCCGCCCGACAATCCACGGGCAGACGAGCAACAGCCAAAAGCCAATCAGCGGTTTATCGAGATTGAGGTACATCGAGAACGGCACAGCGTTGTCGGTGAAACGTTGCGGATCGATGGCGCGACCGTTGGCGAAGCCCGGCAGCCAGTGCAATGCCAACGCCACGGCCAGCACGATGAACAGACCATGACCGAGAAAACGTGCGACCGGCACCTGTTGTTGGCGAACGGCAAAACCGGCGAACACCAGCAGCCCGATGGAAATCAATGCCAGCCAGCCGAGGTGACCGAAGCTCAGCGCCCATCCGTAACCGAGGCTGAGAAGCGCCAGATAGAGCCATGGCAAAGCCTTCATCGAAAGTCCCTGTGCAAATTTGTGGAAGGGCTTTCTACACGGGTGGGGGCGTGGGGACAAGTGAAGGTGTGGCGGAATGTGGGGACGGCACACAAGCCCGAGGCCTCACATAAAACTTATTGTGGGAGCGAGCCTGCTCGCGAAAGCGGTCGGTCAGACAACATTGATGTCGACTGATCCGCCGTCTTCGCGAGCAAGCTCGCTCCCACAGGGGATTAGTATTCCAGAAAGGGTTTTGCGTTTGGCGTGGGATCTAGTGCAGGTTAAGTTTGGCGGCAGCACGCTCGGTGATTTCCGTGCGCAGCTTCAGCGATGGCGCTGCACGCAAACGTGCTTCATCGACAATCGCACCCGGTGCAGTCTCCGGGCTGCCCGCGTTGAACGGCGGCGCCGGGGCATATTCCAATTGCAACTGGATCAGTTGCGCTGCGTCAGCACTCACCAACTCTTCAGCCAATACCAAGGCAAAATCAATCCCCGCGGTAATCCCGCCACCGGTAAACAGATTACCGTCACGCACCACCCGATCCTTCACCGCGATCGCGCCCAGCGTCGGCAGCAGATCGTGATACGCCCAATGCGTGGTCGCGCGTTTGCCTTGCAGCAGACCCGCCGCGCCGAGGACCAGCGAACCGGTGCACACTGAGGTCACGTACTTCGCCTGAAGGGCCTGGCGCTTGATGAAGTCCAGCGTCTGCTCGTCTTCCATCAACGGCCCGACACCGCCGCCACCGGGAATGCAGATCACATCCAGACACGGGCAATCCTCAAACGTGGTGGTCGGTTTCAGTAGCAGGCCGGTGCTGGCGGTGACCGGCATCAGATCCTTCCAGATCAGATGTACCTGAACCCCCGGCAACGAGGCGAGCACATCATAAGGTCCGGTCAGGTCGAGTTGCTGAACCTGTGGAAACAACAGAAAACCGATCTGCAACGTCATCGTTCTTACTCCATGAAAAGGGGTGGACGGCTTCACTGTAGGCGCGTAGGTTCTGGCGCATACGCCAATAACCCCACGAATTACGCCAAATGCCCAAAGCCATCCACGTACTCGCGTTCGCCAACATGCAGATCCTCGACGTCACCGGGCCGTTGCAGGTGTTCGCCTCGGCCAATGACCTCGCCCGTCAGCGCGGCCTGCCAATGCCTTATGCGCCGAGCGTGATCGCCAGCGGCGGCGGGGCGGTGATGTCGTCGGCGGGGCTGGCGGTGTTGGCCGAGCCTTTACCGGACGCGGCCAGCGACACGCTGATCATCGCCGGTGGCTGGGGCATTTATCCGGCGGCCGAAGATGTGCTGCTGGTGGATTGGGTGCGCGAACATGCGGCCAAATGTCGACGTGTGGCTTCGGTGTGCACCGGGGCGTTTTTGCTCGCAGCCAGTGGCTGGCTGGACGGTCGCCGCGTGGTCACCCACTGGACCCGTTGCGAGCAACTGGCGCAGCAGCATCCGAATTTGCACGTCGAGGCCAATCCGATCTTCATCAACGACGGCCCTGTCTGGACTTCGGCAGGTGTCACCGCCGGCATCGACTTGGCTTTGGCAATGGTCGAAGAAGATCTGGGCAGCGACATCGCACTGGACGTCGCCCGCCATCTGGTGGTGTTCCTGAAACGCCCGGGCGGGCAATCGCAATTCAGCGTGACCTTGTCGTTGCAGAATCAGGGCAATCGGTTTGATGAACTGCACGCGTGGATCGCCGAAAACCTGACCTGCGATCTTGGCGTGCCGACCCTCGCCGAACAGGCTGGCATGAGCGAACGCAGTTTCGTCCGCCACTACCGCGCCGACACCGGCCAGACCCCGGCGCGAGCGATTGAGCTGATCCGCGTCGAGACCGCGCGGCGCTTGCTCAGTGACACTGGGCTGCCGGTCAAACGCATCGCGTCCAATTGCGGGTTTGGCAGTGAGGAAACTCTCCGCCGCAGTTTCCTGCGCGCTATTGGCGTAACGCCGCAGGCTTATCGGGAGCGGTTTTCGATTAGCGCTGCAATAGATCCTGCAACACGTTAAGAGTAGGCCGTGGAGTTATTTTGCAATGTTCTCCCAAATGCCGAGGATTACCTCATAAATGTGAAACTGAACTCAGGCTCGACAAGGCTGATCTCGGATTTTTCTAGATACTGTTTCATCCATTCAAGCTTGGGTCTAACTCTGCTATCCCATGGGTGTTCGAGTATCTGTGAGTTTATTTTTTCTAATAAGTTTTCTTTTAATTCTCCATGGTTTATATAGCTTTCGCCTAGGGGGATTTGTCCCTCCATTTCGAGTATGTACATAGGGTTAAGGATGTAGTCGTTTCCATCCTTAATCGCGATGGTGGGAATGAATTTTCTTTTTGGTAAAAAGTGGTAGTTGGGATTTGAGGGACCAAAAACCTCTGAGTAGATTTTGGTTTCGTGTTGGAGCAATTCTGCTCCGAATTTTGGATCAATTAATATTCGAGGTGTGACAGCTTTTTTTGACTCTAATTCATATGCCCGATCCACTGCGGGACCAAAAAAGCTCATATCGTCAAAGAAGACATCCCCGCAAGTTATTCCCCCTCTGAGTATGAAACCCGCATTGAGCAGTTCCAGTGCAATGTTGGAGCTGTTAAATAAAGCTACTTGCAGGAGTTTGTTTAAATCTTTTTTGCTCTCGTCGATGTTTTGTTTGTATTTGTAAAAAATATAGGCGCAGTCTGAAAAGCTATATAGTTTTCTTGTGTAGATAACATGCTCTTTGCTGTTCTGTCGTTCTTGGTTGACCAGTATGGAGCGATGAAAAATTTTGTGGATATTGTATTTTTCATCGAATCCTATGGTGTCTTTCGAACCTAGAATATCGATGAATATGGCTACCGTTTGCTCGTACTTTGGTGAATTCATTTTGGTTTGTTAAATCCAAATTTTTCGTTTTGTGTGGTTTTTAAGCCTCAGCTTCCGCCACCTGATTGAAATACTTCGTCCGATCCGGGGTGAATGTCACCATCATCTTCGTCCGCGAACACGTCAACGAGCGCTCGTTACTCAGATCGATATCCAGATCCTCACCACGCAAGCCTTGCCATTGCGCCAAATACTTCAGCGAGCCGTATTTCTCGTTTTTCTTCAGGCTACGGCTCACGCCTCCCTTCCAGCCGAGCACGGGTAATTCCCCAGAAAGGCATTTCAGGGCGAGGTCGGGGAAGCGCGCGGCGCGCTGGCGGCCGATTTCCCAGCATTTGATCAGGCCTTTGTCCGCGGCTTTCCAGAGCTGGGTGCGGGTCAGGCCGGTGCGAAGGGGCGTGTCGATGGTGCGCTGGACGTGCTGGGACATTCTGGTTCCTTGAATTCGGGTTTTATTGGACAGCTCCGCTGTGCCCGTTGCGGTGGATGGTAGGGGTGGATGTAACAGGTGGCAACAGGGTATTTCCGGGTGTGACTGCGAGTTGCGGTGGAGGGATGACGTGGGGGATGTTGAGTCGTTGTAGTCCGCAGGCGTGCCCAACGGCGGCGAGAGGATGTATCCCCGCTGGGCTGCGCAGTGGCCCCAAAGTCAGGAGCCCCAGTATTTCTGGATGAATGAGTTGGGTGGTAACGGGGCTGCTTTGCAGCGAAAAGGGGATAAATACCCTCGCCAAGGGGATCCTACAAAGTCATCGTTTTGTGGGCTATTTCCTACAGCCACTGGCGAACATTACGGCTGCCACTCACTCTTCTCCCCACTCAAGCGCCGATCAAGAAAGCTTGCCGCGCTGATCAACGCCAGATGCGTCAGTGCTTGTGGCGTATTACCCAGATGCCGGCCATGACTGTCGAACTCCTCTGCATAGAGGCCCAGCGGATTGGCATAGCGCAGCAGTTGCTCAAACTCCAGATGCGCTTTTTCCACCTGTCCAGCACGGGCCAGACACTCGACGTACCAGAACGAGCACGCGGCAAACGCGCCTTCGGTGCCGGCGAGACCATCGATATTGCTGTCGTCATTGCGATAGCGGTAAACCATGCCGTCGCGCACCAACGTCTTTTCGATGGCCGCGAGGGTCGAGAGCCAGCGCGGATCCTTGGCGCTGACAAAGCGCACCAACGGCATCAACAACATCGAGCCATCCAGCGCCGTGCCACCCTTGTACTGGACGAAATGCCCACGCTCCTCGTTCCAGAAGTTTTCCCAGATATCGGCGTAAATCGCCTGACGGGTCTGATCCCATTGCGCAAACGGTGCCGGCAGCGAACGCTTCGAGGCCAAACGAATGGCTCGATCCAGCGCCACCCAGCACATCAAGCGTGAGTGCAGAAAGTGGTGTTGTTCACCGCGCATTTCCCAGATGCCTACATCCGTGGTCTGCCACGTCTCACAGACTTGATCGACCACTTCGCGCACATGTTTCCAGCCTTCATGGGAAATCGCGTCGCCGTATTTGTTGACCAGATACACCGCGTCCATCAGCTCGCCGAAGATATCCAGCTGAATCTGATCGTAAGCGCCGTTGCCGATGCGCACCGGTTGCGCACCGCCGTGACCGGACAGGTGCGACAGCTCGGTTTCCGGCAGTTCCTGGCGGCCGTCGATGGCATAGAGGATGTTCAGTTTCATCGGCTGGCCGCAGCAGTCGCTGACCCGCCCGCGCAACCAGCCCATGTAGGCGTTGGCCTCGCCGACAAAGCCCAGGCGCATGAACGCGTACACCGTGAACGAGGCATCACGGATCCACGTGTAGCGGTAATCCCAGTTGCGTTCGCCGCCGGGTGTTTCCGGCAGGCCAAAGGTGGCGGCGGCGAGGATGGCGCCGTGTTTGCGCGAGGTCAGCAGCTTGAGCGCCAGTGCCGAGCGGTTGACCATTTCGCGCCAGCGTCCGCGGTAAATCGACTGACCGATCCAGTCGCGCCAGAACTTCAGCGTGCGTTCCATGCACAAGTGTCCGGCGCCTTCGGCGAATCGTGGATCATCGGTCGCACCGAGCATGAACGCCGCCGTTTCATCTTGCTTGAGCGTGAATTGCGCCACCGCCGCTTGCGCGTTGATCTGCATCGGCTGGTCCGAAGCCAGGCGCAGTGTCGGTTGGCCAGATGCGCTGAACGTCACGTCTTGTTGATCCATCTGTGCTCGGGTGTCGGCTCGGGCATAGTCGTGGCGCACGGCGCAGCGCATCGTGAAAGTCGCCGAGCCGCTCACTACGCGAACCCGCCGCATCAGTAGCGGTAGAGTGTCGTCACTGTCTCCGATAGGCAGCAGATCGGTGACTTCCACCACCGCCCGCTCGCTCAGCCAACGGGTTTGCAGAACATTGGTGTCTGGCAGGTAGATCTGCTCGCGGCGCGCGTCGGGCAAATCCGGCGCCAACTGGAAAATCCCCGCGTCGGGGGTATCCAGCAACGAACAGAAAATCGACGGACTGTCGAACTCCGGCCAGCAGAAAAAATCCACGCTGCCACGGTCGTTGACCAGTGCCGCACTGCGCATGTCGCCGATGATGCCATGGGCGTCGATCGGGCTTTGTCGTTCCAGGTGATGCTCAGCCATTGCCGCGAAACTCCGGATAGAGGCTCATGCCGCCGTCGATGAACAGGGTGGTGCCGACGATGTAATCGGAGGCATCGGAGGCGAGAAAGACCACCGCGTTGGCGACGTCTTCAGCATCGCCGATGCGCCCGTAGGGAATCAGTTCAAGCAGCTTTTCGCCGGCCGCGCCTTCGGTGGCGTCTTTATTGATTGCCGTGCGAATCGCTCCCGGCGCGATGCCGTTGATGCGAATGCGTTGATGGCTGACCTCCTGCGCGAGGGTCTGCATCAACTGATCGACGCCGCCCTTGGAGGCGGCGTAATTGACATGCCCGGCCCAGGGAATGCGCTGGTGCACCGAACTCATGTGGATGATCTTGCCGGCCGCGCGGGACACGCCTTCACGAATGCCTTGACGATTGAAAATCCGCAGGGCGGCGCGGGCGCAGAGGAACTGCCCGGTGAGGTTGACGCCGATCACCGCGTTCCAGTCGTCCAGCGACATATCCACAGCAGCGGCGTCTTTTTGCAGACCCGAGTTGGCCACCAGAATGTCCAGCGAACCGAAGGCATCGAGGGTTTCGGCGAACAGACGTTCAACCTCGTCTTCCTTCGAGACATCGGCGCCGATGGCGATGGCTTGTCCACCGTCAGCGATGATTTGCCGGGCCAATGCTTCGGCAGGTTCGGCCTGGCGGTTGTAGTTGATGACAACTGCGGCGCCGGCTGCGGCGAGGGCTTTGGCGGCGGCGTGGCCGATGCCGGAGCTGGCGCCGGTGATCAGGGCTACTTGTCCGGTGAGCGAGATGTGCATGCAATGGCGCGCCTTGAGTGAGGGCTTACTTAGCTGACCGGTTGCAAACAGTGAGAGTTCATTCGGCAGAAAGGGCTGCGGTGATTTCGTAGACGCTTTCGCGAGCAGGCTCGCTCCCACAGGTAATTTGGTACACCGCTGATTCAGTGTGGGAGCGAGCCTGCTCGCGAAAGGGCCTTCACATTCCACCAACAATTCCTCGCTTCCACGCCTCGCGGCGCTATGGCAACTTGGCGGCCCTTGATGAGGCTGCAGTCCATGGCAAACCCCTACCGCGAGTTATTCACCGCCCCCGGCGCACGCAATTTTGTGCTGGCCGGGATGATCGCGCGCATGCCGATCTCCATGACCGGTATCGGCGTGATCACCATGCTGTCTCAGTTGAAGGGTGGCTATGCGTTGGCCGGTGCGGTGGCGGCGACGTTTGCCTTGGCCACGGCGTTTTGCGCGCCACAGGTATCGCGGCTGGTTGACCGCTATGGCCAGCGAAAAATTCTCCCGGTATCGGCGTTGATCGGCGGCGGGGCGCTGTTGATGTTGCTGCTCTGCACCCGTTTGCAGGCGCCGACCTGGACGTTGTTTGTGTTCGCCGCGCTGGCCGGGTGCATGCCAAGCATGTCGGCGATGGTGCGCGCACGCTGGACGGAAATCTATCGCGGCCAACCGCAATTGCAGACCGCGTATGCGCTGGAGTCGGTGCTTGATGAAGTTTGTTTCATCGTCGGCCCGCCGCTGTCAGTGGGTTTGTGCGTGGCGGTGTTTCCCGAAGCCGGGCCGCTGGCGGCGTTGTTGGCGCTGGCGATTGGCGTGACGGCGTTTGTCGCCCAGCGCAGCACCGAGCCCGCGGTGCATCCGCATGAGTCGCATCATCAGGGTTCGATTATTCGTTCGACCGACATTCAGTTACTGCTGGCGCTGATGATTGCCATGGGCATCATCGTCGGCGTGATCGATGTGGTCAGCGTTGCTTTTGCCCAGCAGCAGGGACAACCCGCCGCCGCCAGCATCGTCTTGTCGGTGTACGCCATCGGTTCGTGCCTGGCCGGGATCGCTTTCGGTGCGATGCGTTCGAAATTGCCGTTGCCACGGTTGTTTTTGTACGGCGGGGTCGCGACGGCAGTGACGACCTTACCGCTGTTGCTGGCGAGCAATATTCTCGGCTTGTCGCTGGCGGTGTTCATCGCCGGGCTGTTTTTTGCGCCGACGCTGATTGTGGCGATGGCTCTGATCGAGCGCATCGTACCGCCGGCCAAACTCACCGAAGGCCTGACCTGGCTGGTGACGGGGCTCAGTATTGGCGTGGCGATCGGCGCGGCAGGCTCTGGAGCGCTGGTCGATGCCTTTGGTGCGCGCAGCGGGTTCTGGCTGGCGATTGCGGCCGGGGCGGTGGTACTGGGTTCTGCAATACAGAGTTACCGCCATCTGAAATGAAATTTCCATTGTGGGAGCGAGCTTGCTCGCGAATGCGTCAGATCAGTCGACATCAATGTTGAATGAAAGACCGCTTTCGCGAGCAGGCTCGCTCGCACAGGATTTGCAGTGTTACCAGCCGCGTCCCGAGTTCACCCAGAAGTTCACTGACAACGAGGTCGACACCGACTCCACCTGATGGAACCAGCCCTCCGGCAAAAACAGCAAGTCCCCAGCCTCCAGCGTCACCCGCAGGAACGTCACGTCACGCGCCTTGGGGAAGCGCTGATAATCCGGCGCATCCGGGTTGAAGTCGCAACCGTCCAGTCCGCCCTCGGGCGCCGTTGACCAGGTGCCCAGCGCCTCACGGTGATGCGGGGCGGCGAGGGTGAATGTCTTCTGCCCCCAGACCTGCGCGAACAGGTTATCGGTGTCATCACGGTGCAGCGGCGTCAGCGTGCCTTTGGGGCCGATCCAGATCCGCGGCGGGATAAACAGCGACGCATCGAAGTAAGCCGGGTATTTGATCTGCTGCATCAACGCGGCCGGCAAAATGTTGTTGCCCATGTAGGCGGGCGGTTCACCGTCCGCACCTTTGACGGCCGGGCTGTCGAGCGAGGCGATGAAGTCGGCCATCGACGTCGAGCGGAAATCCCGTTCGGTGGAGAAGGTTTTCTTCACGTAATCACCGTGGCGAGTGATGCCTTGCAGTTCGGCGAAGTGCACCAGCGATTCTTCGCGGCTGAGCTTGAACAGCGGCCAGTCGTGCAGCGCATTGCTGATCACCACGGGCACGCCGTGGGGCAGATAACGGCTTCTGAATTCAGTCACTGACAGTTCATCGCGGGCACGCCGTTCGACGTTGAACTGGGTCGGCAGGCTGGCGGTGAGCTTTTCGCTGAAGCGTGGCGGTGTCGGGTAGCGTTTGTTCATGTCGACCTTTTCCGCCACGGCGCCGCCACCGTTGCGCGCGTGGTCAATGATCTGTGGCAGCAGCGTCGCCAGGCCCATGTTGCCGCCGATTTTCAGGCGACCGCTGGCGAACAGTTCCTCGACGTTGGCCACGCCGGTCATGATCCCGAGAAAATCCTGTTGCGCGACTTCGATGGTCACGTCCGGACTGGCGTGGCGCCCGGCCTCGGTGCGGCTGCTGGCCTTGACCTCGGACCAATAGGCCTGTTGCGGGCCAAAGACGAATTGGAAAACACCTTCGATGCCGACGGCACCGGCGTTGGCGAACAGCTTGCCCAGAATGCTCTGCAAGTCCACGGTGAATCCTCGTTATTGGTTTTGGTCTGAACAGTTAACGAGCGCCTGTAGAGGGGATTTAGCGCGCGGCGACTAATTTGTGTGGGCGGCGATCCGTTTCTCTCTACAGACGAATTTTTTTGAGGGACGTGTGGTGACCCAGCTGACTCTGCTGTGCCTGCCTTATTCAGGTGCCAGTGCGATGGTCTATAGCCGCTGGCGGCCGAAGTTGCCGCAGTGGCTGCAACTCAAACCGGTTGAATTGCCGGGGCGTGGGGCGCGATTTGACGAGCCGCTGCAGACCGACATGCGCGCCTTGGCGATGCAATTGGCCAAGGAGTTGCAACCCACATTGAAGACGCCTTATGCGTTGTTCGGGCATAGCCTGGGTGCGTTGCTGGCGTGTGAAATTGCCCATGCGCTGCGTGCGCTGGGTTGCGCGGAGCCAGTAGCACTGTTCGCTTCCGGCACTGCCGCGCCGACCCAGCGGGCCGACTACGATCGCGGATTTGCCATCGCCAAGACCGATGCCGAGCTGATCGATCAACTGCGCACGCTCAATGGCACCAGTGAAGAAGTGCTGGCCAATGACGAGTTGATGAGCCTGACCCTGCCGATCCTGCGCGCCGATTTCCTGCTGTGCGGCAAATTCGAGCCGCTGCAACGGCCGTTGCTCAATTGCCCGGTGCATGTGCTCGGCGGCAAGGCTGACCGCGCCACTACCGAGCAATTGATTGGCTGGAGCAAGGAAACCTCGGGCAGCTTCTCGGTGGACATGCTCGCTGGCGGGCACTTTTTCATTCATGAGCACGAGGCAAAAGTGCTCAAGGTGATCAAGGATCAGCTCGAAGTTCATCACCGCCGCCACGCCGTGGCCGCCACCGCTTGAACACCGCATAACCTGTGGGAGCGAGCCTGCTCGCGAAAGCGTCGTAACAGTCGACATTTTCATTGCTTGCCATACCGCTTTCGCGAGCAGGCTCGCTCCCACCTTTGAATTGTGGTGACAAAAAAATCCCCGCTCTACCTCTCGCCTGATAGTTGTTCTCAATCGCTAATTTTTCCGGTCTGCATTCGTTTTATAGGGACGACGTGCCTTTGTGCTGCCTGCCTACTGATCCGGATGCCAAGAAATGAATGCAGAAGACTCCCTGAAACTCGCTCGCCGGTTTATCGGGTTGCCCCTGGAAAAACGCCAGATGTTCCTCGCTGCCTTGCAGAGGGAAGGGGTGGATTTTTCGCGGTTTCCGATTCCGGCCGGTGTCGAGGCTGAGGATCGGCAGGCGTTGTCTTATGCCCAGCAACGCATGTGGTTTCTCTGGCATCTGGATCCGCAGAGCGGCGCCTACAACCTGCCGGCCGCGGTGCGCCTGAGCGGGCGGCTGAATCAGCCCGCGCTGGAACAGGCTTTCGCCAGCCTGATCGAACGCCACGAAACCCTGCGCACGGTGTTCCAGCAGCAGCCCGACGACAGCCTCCTGCAAGTGCCGCTGCAACAACCACTGGATATCCAGCGCATCGACCTCAGCGCCTTGCCGGCCGCCGAGCGCGAACAGCGCGTGGCCGCGGCAGCCGAGGAGCAATCGCTGCTGCCGTTCGACCTCGCCAACGGCCCACTGCTGCGTGTGCGTCTGCTGCATCTGGCCGAGCAGGAACACGTGTTGCTGCTGACCCTGCACCACATCGTTTCCGATGGCTGGTCGATGAACGTGTTGATCGACGAGTTCTGCCGCTTCTATGACGCCCACGATCAGGGGCAAGTGGCCGAGCTGCCGCCAATGCCGGTGCAGTACAGCGATTACGCACTGTGGCAGCGGCGTTGGCTGGAGGCGGGCGAGCAGCAGCGTCAACTCGATTACTGGCTGGCGCAAATGGGCGATGAGCACCCGGTGCTGGAGCTGCCGCTCGACCGTCCGCGCCCGGTATTACCGAGCAATCGCGGGCGTCGCCATGAGCACGTGGTGGACGCGGCACTGGTCGAGCAATTGCGCGGCGTGGCGCGCCAGCACGGCGTCACGTTGTTCATGCTGTTGCTCGGCACCTTCAATATTCTGCTGCACCGTTACACCGGGCAGAACGATCTGCGCGTCGGTGTGCCGATCGCCAACCGTAACCGCCGCGAGATCGAAGGCCTGATCGGCTTCTTCGTCAACACCCAGGTGCTGCGCGTGCAGCTCGACGGTCAGACGCCATTCGCGGATCTGCTCAGTGCGCTCAAGGAAACCGCGCTCGGTGCCCAGGCGCATCAGGATCTGCCGTTCGAACGGCTGGTCGAAGCGCTGAAACTGGAACGCAGCCTGAGTTACAACCCGCTGTTCCAGGTGATGTACAACCATCAGCCGGAAGTCGCTGACGTCACCACCCTCAAGGTCGGCAGCGGTCTGGAGCTCGGCGTGATCGAATGGGAAAGCCGCAGCACCCAGTTCGATCTGAGCCTGGACACCTATGAAAAGGGCGGTCAACTGCACGCCGCGTTCACCTACGCCAGTGACCTGTTCGACGGCGCAACCATCGAGCGCATGGCGCGGCACTGGACGCACCTGCTGCACAGCATCGCCAACGATCCGCAGCAGCGGGTTGGCGAGATCGGTTTGCTGCAAGCGCAAGAGCTTGAGCAACTGACTCAGGACTGGGGGCGTCACGACACGGTCTGGCCGAGTGAGCGCCCGGTGCATGAACTGTTTGAAGCGCAGGCCGCGCAGACGCCGGATGCCATCGCGCTGATTTTCGATGGCCAGCAACTGACTTATGCGCAGCTCAACGCCCGCGCCAACCGTCTGGCCCGTACGTTGCTGGCGCAGGGCGTCGGTCCGGAAGTACTGGTCGGCGTTGCGCTTGATCGGGGGCTGGAGCTGATCGTCGCCATTCTCGCCGTGCTCAAGGCTGGCGGCGCGTATGTGCCGCTGGATCCGCAATACCCGCGCGACCGTCTGCTGTGCATGATCGAAGACAGTGCCAGTCGTTTGCTGCTGACGCAAAGCCATTTGCTCGAACGCCTGCCGGTGCCGCAGAACGTGCGCAGCCTGTGCCTCGATCAAGCCGAGACTTGGCAGTCCACCGACGAAAGCAATCCGCAACGCGCGGTGTGGGCGGATAACCTCGCTTATGTGATGTTCACTTCTGGCTCGACAGGCCGCCCGAAAGGCGTCGGCATCAGCCACGGGGCGTTGAGCAAACACGCCTTCGCCTCGCAGCATTACTACGCCTTGAGCGCTGCCGATTGCGCACTGCAATTTGCCACGTTCAACTTCGATGCCTTCGGCGAACAACTGTTTGGCCCGCTGACCTGCGGCGCTTCGGTGGTGTTGCGTGGCAACGAGGTCTGGGACAGCGAAACCCTGTACCGCAACATCGTTGAGCAGGGCATCACGGTCATGGACTTGACCACCGCTTACTGGAACATGATTGCCAAGGAATTCGCCGCTGCCGGCCCACGTGATTACGCCGCGCTGCGTCAGGTACACAGCGGTGGTGAAGCGATGCCGCCGGAAGGTGTGCAGGCCTGGCGTCTGGCCGGGCTGGAACACGTCAAGTTGCTCAATACCTACGGCCCGACCGAAGCCACCGTTACTGCGACCACCCTTGATTGCAGTGATTACGTGTTCGCTCGTCAGCCGTTGCCGCTGACCATGCCCATCGGTCAGCCATTGC
Source organism: Pseudomonas viridiflava (assembly GCF_900580865.1). Classification (GTDB taxonomy): domain Bacteria; phylum Pseudomonadota; class Gammaproteobacteria; order Pseudomonadales; family Pseudomonadaceae; genus Aquipseudomonas. Next base: position 232,471 of record NZ_UTBZ01000026.1, on the reverse strand, counting down.
CGGGGCGTCATGCTTACCTTCTGGATGCTGACGGTCAACCAACGCCGATTGGCGTGGTCGGCGAGTTGCTGATTGGCGGTGAGCTATTGGCGCGCGGTTACTTCCAGCGCGCGGATTTGACCGCTGAGCGTTTTATTCCCGATCCGTTCTCCACCACGGGTGCACGTCTTTACCGCACCGGCGACCTGGCGCGTTTCAACGCCCAGGGCCAGATCGAATACGTCGGTCGCGTTGACCATCAAGTGAAGATCCGTGGTTTCCGCATCGAGTTGGGTGAAGTCGAAGCGCGTCTGCTCGAACTCGATGCCGTCAAAGAGGCCGTGGTGCTGGCGGTGCAGGGCGGCAGTAGCCTGCAACTGGTGGCGTACGTGGTGCCGAAAGACACCGCTGTGGTTGCCGCTTCCAGCGAAGCCCAAGGCGCCGCGCGCGAAGCGATCAAGGCGCAACTCAAGGACAGCCTGCCGGATTACATGGTGCCGACGCAGCTGTTGTTCCTCGACGCATTGCCGCTGAGCCCCAACGGAAAACTCGATCGCAAGGCCTTGCCGGCGCCGGACGCCAGCCAGATGCAGCAGGCGTTTATTGCGCCGCGCAGTGAGCTGGAGCAAAAAATAGCGGCGATCTGGCAGGACGTGCTCAAGCTTGAACAGGTCGGCCTGACCGACAACTTTTTCGAGCTGGGCGGTGACTCGATCATTTCGATTCAAGTGGTCAGCCGTTCGCGTCAGGCCGGGATTCATTTCAGCCCGCGCGACCTGTTCCAGCATCAGACCGTGCAAGGTCTGGCCAGCGTCGCCCAGCAAGGCAACGCCGGCGTGAGCATTGATCAAGGCCCGGTCAGCGGTGAAATGCCGTTGCTGCCGATCCAGCAAACGTTCTTCGCCGACGACATTCCCCAGCGTCACCACTGGAACCAGGCGGTGCTGCTGCGCAGTCATCAAAGCCTGAATCCCGAGGCACTGTTGCAGGCGTTGAATGCCTTGCTGGTGCAGCACGATGCGCTGCGTTCGCGCTTCGTCGAAGACTCCAAAGGTTGGCGTGCAGAAGTGGCGCCGGTCGCGGCGGATCCTGAGCTGTTGTGGACGGCTGACTGTCTCGACGCTGATGATCTGCAAGCGCTATACGCCAAGGCTCAGCAAAGCCTGAACCTGCAAACCGGCCCGCTGTTGCGCGGCGTACTGGCGACCGTCGCCGATGGCAGTCAGCGTCTGTTGCTGGCCGTGCATCACCTGGCGGTGGACGGTGTTTCGTGGCGGATCCTGCTCGAAGATTTGCAACAGGCTTATCAGCAAGCACTGCAAGGCACGAGCATCAAGCTGCCGGCCAAAACCAGTTCGTACAAGGCCTGGGGTGAACATCTGCAAGCCTATGCCGCAACTGAGGCGGTGCAGGCCGAACTGAATTTCTGGCAGCAACAACTCGCCGGCGCAGCACTGGATCTGCCCTGCGACAACCCGCAGGGCAGCCGGCAAACTCGCCACGCTCAGGTGCTGCACAGTCGCCTCGACAAAACCTTCACCCAGCAACTGCTGCAACAGGCGCCGGCGGCGTATCGCACCCAAGTCAACGACCTGTTGCTGACGGCGCTGGCGCGGGTCATCTGCCGCTGGAGCGGGCACGCCGACACGCTGATTCAACTGGAAGGTCACGGTCGCGAAGACCTGTTCGACGACATCGACCTGACCCGCACCGTCGGCTGGTTCACCAGCCTGTTCCCGGTGCGCCTGACCCCGGCCGATTCTTTGCCGGGCACAATCAAGCAGATCAAGGAACAACTGCGCGCCATCCCCAACAAGGGCCTCGGTTTTGGCGTGCTGCGTTACCTCGGCGACGAGTCGGCGCAAGCCACGCTCAAAGCGCTGCCGCTGCCGCGTATCACCTTCAACTACCTCGGCCAGTTCGACGGCAGTTTCGATGCCGAGGAGGGCGCACTGTTCAGCCCGGCCGGTGAACGTGCCGGGCTTGAGCAAAGTCTCAATGCGCCGCTGGACAACTGGCTGGGCGTCGAAGGCCAGGTTTACGACGGTGAACTGGATCTGCGCTGGACCTTCAGCCGCGAGCAGTTCAACGAGGCGACCATCGCCCGTCTGGCTGACGAATACGCCGCTGAACTGCAAGCGCTGATAAGCCATTGCTGCCTGCCGGAAACCATGGGCATTACGCCGTCGGACTTCCCGCTGGCGCACATCGCCCAGGCGCAACTGGATGCGATCGCGGTGCCGGCCGCCGGCATCGAAGACATCTACCCGCTGTCGCCGATGCAGCAGGGCATGCTGTTCCACACCTTGTACGAGCAGGGCACCGGTACTTACATCAACCAGCTCTGTGTCGATGTCGACGGTCTCGATCCCGAGCGTTTCCGTGCCGCGTGGCAGGCGACCATGGACGCCCACGACATCCTGCGCAGTGGTTTTATCTGGCAGGGCGAATTGCAGCAACAACTGCAGATCATCCATCGCCGCCTCGAATTGCCGTACACGCTGCTCGACTGGCGTGAGCGCGCCGACCTTGCTCAGGCACTTGAGGATTTCACCGCCGCCGATCTGGCCCGGGGCTTCGATTTGACCGAAGCCGGGCTGCTGCGGGTAACGCTGATTCAAGTCGCCGATCAGCGTCATCACCTGATCTTTACCAACCACCACATCCTCATGGACGGCTGGAGCAGCGCGCAGATGCTCGGCGAGGTGCTGCAGCGTTATGCCGGCCAACAACCGCCGCGTCCGCTGAGCCGCTACGCCGATTACATCCAGTGGCTGCAACGTCAGGACGGCGCTGTCAGCGAAGCGTTCTGGCTGGTGCAACTGGCCGACTTCCACGAACCGACCGTGCTGGCGCAAGCCGCAGCGGGCGGCGGTGAAGTGCGTGCCGAGCGCGGGCATCTGCTCAAGCATTCCCAACTCGACGCGGCGCGTACACAACGTCTGAACGAATTCGCCCGACAGCAGAAAGTCACTGCCAACACCCTGGTCCAGGCCGCTTGGCTGCTGTTGTTGCAGCGCTATACCGGCAGTGCTTGCGTGGCGTTCGGCACCACCGTCGCCGGGCGTCCGGCGGAACTGGTCGGCATCGAGCAGCAAGTCGGTCTGTTCATCAATACCTTGCCGGTGATCGCCGGTTCGCGTCCGGATCAAAGCGTTGCTGCATGGCTGGCGGCGGTGCAGGCGCAGAACCTCAGCCTGCGCGAGTTCGAACACACGCCGCTGGCAAACATTCAGCGCTGGGCCGGGCAGGGCGGCGAGTCGCTGTTCGACACGCTGCTGGTGTTCGAAAATTTCCCGATTTCCGAAGCATTGCAACACGGCACTGCGCAAGGCGTGGTGTTCGGCGAAGTGGCCAACCAGGATCAGACTCACTATCCGCTGACGTTGGGCGTGACACTGGGCGCAAACCTGGCGCTGCACATGAGTTTTGATCAGGCGCATTTCAGCGTCGCGACCATCGAGCGCCTGAGCGCGCAACTGCTGCACCTGCTGGAGCAATTCGCCGAATCTGCCGAGCGTCGTCTCGGCGAAATCGCCTTGGCAACGGCCGAAGAACACACCCGGCAGATCCTCGAAAACCAACCGCAGGCGTACCCGGTCGACCTCGCTGTGCATCAACGCTACGGCCGATTGGCGGCGCAACAGCCGGATCGCACCGCAGTGATTTTCGACGGCAAACATTTCAGCTACGGCGACATCGATGCCCGCGCCAACCGTCTCGCTCATGAACTGGTGGCGCGTGGCGTTGGCGCCGAGGTGCGTGTCGGTGTCGCACTGCCGCGCAGCGAAGGCCTGATCGTCGCGCTGTTGGCGGTGCTCAAGGCCGGTGGCGCGTATGTGCCGCTGGACACCAGTTACCCGCGCGAGCGTCTGGCGTATCTGATGGAGGATTCCGGTCTGGCGCTGTTGCTGACCGATTCGCGAGTGACCGCGCAATTGCCGATCGCGGACACACTGACCGTGCTGGAACTCGATCACCTCGACCTCAGCGCGCATTCGACGCAGGCACCGCTCGTTGCACTGGATCCGCACAACCTCGCCTACGTGATTTACACCTCGGGTTCCACCGGCAACCCGAAAGGCGTCAGCGTCACCCACGGTCCGCTGGCCATGCACTGCCTGGCGATTGGCGAGCGCTATGAAATGCGCGACAGCGATTGCGAATTCCACTTCATGTCGTTCGCTTTCGACGGTGCCCACGAGCGCTGGTTGACCAGCCTGACCCACGGCGGCTCGCTGCTGATTCGCGATGACAGCCTGTGGACACCCGAGCAGACCTACAACGCGATGATCGAACACGGCGTCACCGTGGTCGCGTTCCCGCCGGTGTACCTGCAACAACTGGCCGAGCATGCCGAGCGCGTCGGTAATCCACCGAATGTGCGCATCTACTGCTTCGGCGGTGATGCGGTGCCGAATGCCAGTTTCGAGCGGGTCAAGCGTGCGCTGAATCCCGAGTACATCATCAACGGCTATGGCCCGACCGAAACCGTGGTCACGCCGCTGATCTGGAAGGCCGGTCGCGACGAACCGTGTGGCGCCGCCTATGCGCCGATCGGCAGCCGCATCGGTGATCGCAGCGCCTATGTGCTGGACGCCGATCTCAACCTGCTGCCGCAAGGCATGGCCGGTGAGCTGTATCTGGGTGGCAGCGGTGTGGCGCGTGGGTATCTCAATCGTCCGGCGATGACCGCCGAGCGTTTCATTGCTGACCCGTTCAGCCGCAGCGGTGGCGTGCTCTATCGCACCGGCGACCTGGTGCGTCAGCGCGTCGACGGTACGTTCGACTATCTGGAACGTATCGACAATCAGGTGAAGATCCGTGGTTTCCGCATCGAACTCGGCGAGATCGAAGCCAGTCTGCAGGCCCTTGATGGCGTGCGCGAAGCGGTGGTCGTGGCGCAGGAAAGCGCCGGCAGCAAACGCTTGGTCGCGTATGTGGTCAGCGACTCGCCGCGTGAAGATTTTGCCGAGCAACTGCGTGAACAACTCAAGTCCACGCTGCCGGCGCACATGGTTCCAGCCTACGTCTTGCGTTTGCAACGCATGCCGCTGACCCCGAACGGCAAGCTCGATCGCAAGAACCTGCCCAAGCCGGATGTCAGCCAATTGCAGCAAGTCTACGTCGCGCCGCAAAGCGCGCTGGAGCAGCAACTGGCGACGATCTGGCAAGACGTGCTGAAGCTGGAACGGGTGGGCCTCAGCGACAACTTCTTCGAGCTGGGCGGCGACTCGATCATCTCGATTCAAGTGGTCAGCCGTGCCCGTCAGGCCGGTTTGCGCTTGACCCCGAAAGACTTGTTCCAGCACCAGACCATTCAGGCGCTGGCCGCCGTGGTGCAAACCGGCGAGCCGCTGCAACTGATCGATCAACAGCCGGTGACCGGCGCAACCGCACTGCTGCCGATTCATCAGTGGTTCTTCGCGCAGCCGATTCCTGATCGTCACCACTGGAACCAGTCAGTGATGCTCAAACCGTCTCAGACGCTCGACGCGCAAGTGCTGGAGCAAGCGCTGGATGCGCTGGTGGCGCATCACGACAGCCTGCGTCTGGACTTTGTCGAGCAAGCGTACGGCTGGTCGGCGCAGTACCGCGATGTCGCGACGCAAGCGGGCGAAACTGTTCTGTGGCAAGTCGAGGTCGCCGATCTGGCGGCGCTCGAAGTGCTGGGCAATCAGGCTCAGCGCAGCCTGCAACTGAGTGACGGTTCGCTGATCCGCGCGGTGTTGGCGAACCTCGCCGACGGCACTCAACGACTGCTGCTGGTGGTTCACCACTTGGTGGTGGATGGCGTGTCGTGGCGAATTCTGTTCGAAGATCTGCAAAGCGCTTATCGGCAGATTCTGTCCGGCACAGCCGTGCAACTGCCGGCCAAGACCAGTGCGGTCAAAGCCTGGGCCGAGGCGCTGCAAGACTACGCCGCGAGTGCGCCGTTGCAGGCTGAACTGGGCTTCTGGCAGCAACAACTGCAAGGCGCCTCGACTGAGTTGCCTTGCGACAACCCGCACGCCGGTCGGCAACACAATCAGGCGCAATCGATCCGTACGCCATTGGACAAAACCCTGACCCGGCAACTGTTGCAGGAAGCCCCGGCGGCCTATCGCACGCAAGTCAACGACCTGCTGCTGACTGCGCTGGCGCGAGTGATGGTGCGCTGGACTGGCGACGACAGTGTGCTGGTGCAACTGGAAGGCCATGGCCGCGAAGACCTGTTCGACAACGTCGACCTGACCCGCACCGTCGGCTGGTTCACCAGCGTGTTCCCGGCACGCTTGGTGCCGGTCGCTGATCTCGGCACTTCGCTGAAACAGATCAAGGAACAACTGCGCGCGATCCCCAACAAAGGCATCGGTTTCGGGGCGCTCGCGCACCTTGGCGACGCCGCTGCACAGCAAGCGTTGCAAGTCCTGCCGAAACCGCGCCTGACCTTCAACTACCTCGGCCAGTTCGATGGCAGTTTTGATGCTGGCGACGACGCCTTGTTCGTGCCGACCAGCGAATCCGGCGGTGAAGAGGTGAACATGGCCGGCCCGCTGGGCAGCCCGTTGGCGCTGGACGGCAAGGTGTTCGGCGGCGAGCTGGATCTGAGCTGGACATTCAGCAGCGAGATGTTCAACCCGGCGACGATTCAGCGTCTGGCCGACGATTACCTGCAAGAGCTCACCGCGCTGATCGCGCATTGCTGCGACAGCGCCAACCGTGGCGTGACGCCGTCGGACTTCCCGTTGGCGACGCTGACCCACGCGCAACTGGACGTGTTGGTACAACAGCCGCAGTCCGTCGACGACATCTACCCGTTGTCGCCGATGCAGCAGGGCATGCTGTTCCACACCTTGCTTGAACAGGGCGGTGGCGACTACATCAACCAGATGCGTCTGGACGTCGACGGCGTTGATCCGCAGCGTTTCCGCGCGGCGTGGCAAGCGGTGGTCGATGCCCATGACATTCTGCGCACCGGGTTCTTCTGGCAGGGTGATCTGCAGCAACCGGTGCAGGTCGTGCAACGTCATCTCGACGTGCCGTTCCGCATCCTCGACTGGACCGCTCAGGGCGATCTGGACGCCGCGCTGCAAACCCTCGCCGATATGGAGCGCGCGCAAGGTCTGGACCTGACCGCCGCACCGCTGATGCGTCTGGTATTGGTACGCACTGCTGCCGATCGTCATCACCTGATCTACACCAACCATCACATCCTGATGGACGGCTGGAGCAGCGCACAGTTGCTCGGCGAAGTGTTGCAGCATTACAGCGGTGAAGCGGTGGCTCGGCCGAGTGGGCGTTATCGCGATTACATCGGCTGGTTGCAACGTCAGGATGCCAGCGCCGCAGAAGCCTTCTGGCTGGAGCAATTGCGTGAGCTGGATGAGCCGGTGCGTCTGACGCAGGTGTTTGCGGCGCCGACGCAAGACGTTGAACCTCATGCTTATGCGCAGCATCGGGTGCAGCTGGACGTGGCACAGACCCGGCGTCTGAGCGATTTTGCCCGCGATGCGAAAGTGACGGTCAACACGCTGGTGCAAGCGGCGTGGCTGCTGCTGTTGCAGCGTTACAGCGGCAAATCCTGCGTGGCGTTCGGCGCGACGGTATCGGGGCGTCCGGCGGATCTGCTCGGCGTTGAACAGCAGATCGGGCTGTTCATCAACACCTTGCCGGTTATCGCCAGCCCGCGTCCGGAGCAGCGCCTCGGTGACTGGTTGCACTGTGTACAGGCGCAAAACCTGGCGTTGCGCGAGTTTGAACACACCGCGTTGTTCGACATTCAGCGCTGGGCCGGGTTGGGCGGTGAGGCGCTGTTCGACAATATTCTGGTGTTCGAAAACTACCCGATCTCCGAGGCGCTGGAGCAAAGCTCGCCGCAGGGCCTGCGTTTCGGTGCCGTGGACAATCTGGAGCAAACCAACTATCCGCTGACCCTGTCGGTCAGCCTCGGTGCCGAACTGGCGGTGCAATTCAGCTATCAATGCGCACAGTTTGCTCCGGCTTCGGTCGAGCAAATGGGCCTGCACCTGCAACGCTTGATGCTGCAAATGATCGACGGCAGCGAACGTGCGCTGGGTGAATTGAGCCTGCTCGATGCCGCCGAAACCAATCAGCAATTGTTGGCGTGGAATGCCAGCGCAGCGGCATGGCCAGAAGAGCGTTGCATCCACCGCTTGATCGAAACGCGCGCCAGCCAGACGCCTGAAGCGACAGCGCTGGTGTTCGGTGCGCAACGCCTGACCTACGCCGAGCTCAATGCGCAGGCCAACCGCTTGGCCCATCGTCTGATCGAACAGGGCGTTGGCGCGGATCGTCTGGTCGGCATCGCTTTGGAGCGTGGTGTGGAGATGATTGTCGGCTTGCTGGCGATCCTCAAGGCCGGTGGCGCTTACGTGCCGCTGGATCCGCAATACCCGAGCGATCGTCTGGCGCACATGATTGAAGACAGCGGTTTGCAGTTGTTGCTGACTCAGGCGTCGTTGCTGCAAGTACTGCCGATTCCGGCGGGTGTGCAGACGCTGCTGCCGGGTTCGCTGGATGAGCCGATCAGCGCTGCACAGGCGGCCAATCCGCAGGTGCCGGTTGACGGTAACAATCTCAGCTATGCCATCTACACCTCGGGTTCCACCGGCAAGCCGAAAGGCGTGATGGTCCGTCATGCAGCGCTGGTCAATTTTGTCGCGAGCATGGCCCGTGAGCCGGGCCTGGTGGCGACTGACCGGGTGCTGTCGCTGACCACGTTCTCGTTCGATATTTTCGGGCTTGAACTTTACGGCGCGCTGTTCAGCGGGGCTTGCGTGGTGCTGGTCGACAAGCAGAGCGCGCACGACCCGGAGGCACTGCTGCAGATCATCGATCAACAACAGGTCAGCGTCGTCCAAGCGACGCCGTCGACCTGGCGGATGCTGCTTGATCATCCACACGCTGCGCGGCTCGCGGGGCGCAAATGCCTGTGTGGCGGTGAAGCGCTGGCCGAGGATCTGGCCGCGCGTCTGCTCGATGTCGCCGGGCAAGTCTGGAACCTTTACGGGCCGACGGAAACGACGATCTGGTCGGCGGCGTATCAACTGACGGCCGAGCAGCGCCAGCCGTACCTCGGCGGGCCGATTGCCAATACCACGCTGCATATTCTCGGCGAACACTTTGCGCCAAACCCGGCCGGTGTGATCGGTGAATTGCTGATTGGTGGCGATGGCTTGGCGCGGGGTTATCACGAGCGGCCGGCGCTGACCGCCGAGCGCTTCCTGCCCGATCCGTTCGGCAACGGTGCGCGGTTGTATCGCACCGGTGACCTGGCGCGTTACCGCGCTGACGGGGTGATCGAGTACCTCGGACGCGTTGACCATCAGGTGAAAATTCGTGGCTTCCGCATCGAGCTGGGTGAAATCGAAGCCTGCCTGTTGGCCCAGGCGGCGATCCGCGAAGCGGCGGTGGTGGCGCAGGAAGGGCCGGGTGGCTTGCAACTGGTGGCCTACCTGATTGCGGCGAATCCGCAGGATGCCGACTCCGCAGTCCTGCGCGACACGCTGAAATCGGCACTGGCACCTTTGCTGCCCGACTACATGATTCCGGCGCACTGGATGCTGCTGGAACGTTTCCCGCTGACGCCCAACGGCAAGCTCGACCGCAAGGCGTTGCCGCTGCCGGACGCCAATCAACTGCTGCGCGCCTACGTGGCGCCGGACGGTGCGCTGGAACACAGCGTCGCCGCTATCTGGCAAGACGTGCTCAAGCTCGAACGGGTAGGGCGCGACGACAACTTCTTTGAACTGGGTGGACATTCACTGTTGGCGACTCAGGCCACGGCGCGACTGCAACTGGAGCAAGGGGCGGCAGTGCCGCTGGACCTGCTGTTCCGCACCGCATCGCTGCGCGAGTACGCCGAGCAACTGGCTGTTCACCTGACCCCTCACTCCAGCGAAGACCTGAGTGAGATGCATGACTTCCTGGCAGACCTGGAGACCCTTTGAAAATGACTCAGCTCGATAACCTGTCTCTGGTTCAGCGATTCATCCGTTTACCGCTCGCCCAACGGCAAGCGTTTCTGCAAAAAATGCAGAGCAAGAACATGAGCTTTGCGGCGTTGCCGATTCCGCCGGTACGTGATGAGTTCGAGAGCATCGACCTGTCTTTCGCGCAGGAGCGTCAGTGGTTCCTTTGGCAGCTCGACCCGCACAGCGCTGCTTACCATGTGCCGACGGCGTTGCGTTTGCGCGGTGTCCTTGATCTGTCGGCATTGCAGCGCAGCTTCGATGCCTTGCTGGAACGTCATGAAGTGCTGCGCACGGTGTTTGTCGATGGCCCGGACGGCCCGATTCAGGTAGTCCAGGCCCGACTGAGCCTGCCACTGACCGCGCAGGTACTGGACACGCCGGTGGACGACGCTGGCCTCAAAGCGTTGATCGACGCTGAAATCGCCACGCTGTTCGACCTGCAACAGGGTCCGTTGCTGCGGGTCAAGCTGCTGCAAATCGCGCCGGATGATCATGTGCTGGTGCTGACCCAGCATCACATTATTTGCGACGGTGCTTCGGCGCAGATCATGGTCGATGACCTGGTCAAACTCTATGCTGCGCACAGCAGTGGCAAGCCGGCCACGCTCGCACCTTTACCGATCCAGTACGCGGATTACGCGATCTGGCAGCGCAAGTGGATGGAGGCCGGTGAACTCGAGCGGCAACTGGCGTACTGGACCGAGCGTCTGGGCGATGGCGGCGAAGTTCTGCAATTGCCCACGGATCGTCCGCGCCCGGCAGCGCAAAGCTATCGCGGTGCGCGTCTGGATCTGCGCGTTGGCAGCGAGTTGACCGAACGCTTGAAACAGTTGGCGCAGCGCGAGGGCCTGACCCTGTTCATGGTCTTGCTGGCGTCGTTCCAGGCCTTGCTGCATCGCTACAGCGGCCAGGCGGATATCCGCGTCGGCGTGCCGGTGGCCAACCGTAATCGGGTCGAAACCGAAGGGCTGATCGGCTTCTTCGTCAACACCCAGGTGCTGGACGCGCAGGTGCAGGGCGGCATGCCGTTCGTGGATTTGCTGGCGCAGGTCAAACAGGCGTCGTTGGGCGCGCAGGCGCATCAGGATCTGCCGTTCGAGCAACTGGTGCATGCCCTTGCACCGGATCGGCAGTTGAGTCACAGCCCGCTGTTCCAGGTGATGTTCAACCATCAGGGCGGCGCTACGGCGCAAGCCCTGCAACTGCCCGGTCTGCAAGTCGAAAGCCTCGACTGGAGTTCGCACACCGCGCAGTTTGATTTGACCCTCGACACCCACGAAGCTGACGGCGCACTGGCGGCGACCCTGAGTTACGCCACCGACCTGTTCGACGCCGCCACGGTGCAGCGCATGGCCGGGCATTGGCTGAACCTGTTGCACGGCATCGTCGCCGACCCGCAGCAACGCATCGGCGAATTGCCGTTGCTCGACGCCAGCGAACAACAACACAACATCGCCCAGTGGAACCCGAACCCACGCAGTTTCCCGAGCGAAGCCTGCGCGCACCAGTTGATCGCCGAGCAGGCGCGTCTGCGTCCCGATGCCATCGCCGTGCGTTTCAACGAGCAAACCCTGAGCTACGGCGAACTCAACCGCCAGGCCAACCGCCGCGCGCATCAGTTGATCGCCCTCGGCGTCGGCCCGGACGTGCTGGTCGGTCTGGCCGCCGAGCGTGGTGTGGAAATGATCGTCGGCCTGCTGGCGATCCTCAAGGCCGGCGGTGCTTACGTGCCGCTCGACCCGACCTATCCGCAGGATCGTCTGGCCTACATGATCGAGGACAGCGGCATTCAACTGCTGCTGAGCCAGGCTGTGCTGGCCGGTCAATTGCCGGTGCCGGACGGCGTGCAGACCTTGCTGCTGGACAGCGATGTCAGCGCGTTTGCCGACACCGACCCGCAGGTGACGATGGCGTCGTCAAATCTCGCTTATGTGATTTACACCTCCGGTTCGACCGGCAAACCCAAAGGTACGTTGCTGCCGCACCAGAACATCCTGCGCCTGTTCGAAGCCACCGAACCGTGGTTCGGTTTCGCCCCGACAGACGTCTGGAGCCTGTTCCATTCCTACGCCTTCGACTTCTCGGTGTGGGAGATTTTTGGCGCGTTGCTGCACGGCGGCGAGTTGCTGGTGGTGCCGTACGACGTCAGCCGTTCGCCGCAGGACTTCCATGAATTGCTGTGCGACGCCGGGGTCACCGTGCTCAACCAGACGCCGTCGGCGTTCAAGCAATTGATGCACGTGGCTTGCACCGATCCACGGGCGAACGCCTTGCGTTACGTGGTGTTCGGCGGTGAAGCGCTGGACGTGAAATCCCTGCGCCCATGGTTCGAGCGCTTCGGTGACTCGGCCCCGCAACTGATCAACATGTACGGCATCACCGAAACCACCGTGCACGTAACGTATCGTCCGTTGTCGGTGGCGGATCTTGAGCAGGACGCCAATAGCCCGATCGGCGAACCAATCGCCGACCTGTCGTGGTACGTGCTCGACGGCGAGCTGAATCCGGTGGCCAAGGGCTGCATCGGTGAGCTGTACGTCGGCCGTGCCGGTCTGGCGCGTGGTTATCTGAACCGTGGCGACCTCACCGCACTGCGCTTTATCCCCGATCCATTTGGCGAGAGCGGGGCGCGTCTGTACCGAACTGGCGACCTCGCGCAATACCGCAGCGACGGCGTGATCGAGTACGTCGGACGTATCGACCATCAGGTGAAAATCCGGGGTTTCCGTATCGAGCTCGGCGAAATCGAAGCACGCCTGAATGCCCTCGATGCCGTGCGCGAAGCGGTGGTGTTGGCGCAAGACGGGCCGAGCGGTCAGCAACTGGTCGGCTACGTGATTGCCGCGCACAGTGTCGACAACGAAGCCGATTTGCGCGAGCAACTGAAAGCCCAACTCAAGGCCGATCTGCCGGATTACATGGTGCCGACGCACCTGCTGTTCCTCGAACAATGGCCACTGACCGCCAACGGCAAACTCGACCGCAAAGCGCTGCCGCAAGCAGACGCCAGTCAGGTGCAACAGGATTACGTCGCGCCGCAAAGTGAACTGGAACAACAGATCGCGGCTATCTGGCAGGACGTGCTGAAACTTGAACGCGTTGGCTTGACCGATAACTTCTTCGAACTCGGCGGCGACTCGATCATTTCCATTCAAGTGGTCAGTCGCGCACGCGCGGCGGGCATTCGCTTCTCGCCGAAAGACCTGTTCCAGCATCAGACCGTACAGGCGCTGGCTTCGGTGGCGCAGACCGGCAATGATCAACACGCGGTCGATCAAGCCCCGGTGCAGGGGGCTTCTTTGTTGCTGCCGATCCAGCAAGCATTTTTCGCTGAGGCGATTCCCGAGCGTCACCACTACAACCAGTCGGTACTGCTGAAACCGGCCAGCCCGTTGCAAGCCGAGCTTGTCGAGCAAGCCTTGCAGGCACTGGTGCAGCATCACGATGCCTTGCGTCTGTCGTTCAGCGAAAGCGCTGATGGCTGGCGCGCCGAGTACCGTCAAGCGGCGTCCGAAAACCTGCTGTGGGTGCGCGAAGTCGCTGATGCCGCCGCGCTGGAAAGCCTCGCCAATCAGGCCCAGCGCAGCCTGGATCTGCAAGCCGGGCCGTTGCTGCGCGGGGTGTTGGCGAACCTCGCCGATGGCACTCAACGGCTGTTGCTGGTGATCCATCACCTGGCGGTGGACGGTGTGTCGTGGCGGATTCTGTTCGACGATCTGCAAACCGCCTACAACCAATTGCACGCCGGGCAGGCCTTGCAACTGCCGGCCAAGACCAGTTCGGTCAAAGCCTTCGCCGAACAGTTGCAGGCCCACGCGCGTGGCGCCGAACTGCGGGAACAATTGGCTTACTGGCAGGCGCAGTTGAGCGATGTGCCGGGCGACCTGCCGTGCCTCGATCCAGAAGCCAGTGCGCTGAACAGTCAGGCCGTTACGGTCGATACGCGACTGGACAAGCAACTGACCCGACAACTGCTGCAAGAAGCCCCGGCGGCGTATCGCACGCAGGTCAACGACCTGTTGCTGACCGCGCTGGCGCGGGTGATTTGCCGCTGGAGCGGGCACGCCAGCACCTTGATCGAGCTGGAAGGTCATGGCCGTGAAGAGTTGTTCGCCAACATCGATCTGACCCGCACCGTCGGTTGGTTCACCAGTATGTTCCCGGTGAAATTGACCCCGGCGGCTGACCTCGCCGATTCGATCAAGTCGATCAAGCAGGGCTTGCGTGCGATTCCCGACAAAGGTGTCGGTTTCGGTGCGCTGCGCTTCCTCGGAGACGACGCCACTCGCGCGGCTTTGCAGGCACTGCCGCAGCCGCGCATCACCTTCAACTACCTCGGCCAGTTCGACGCTAGCTTCGATGAAGCGCAGGGCGCGTTGTTCAGCCCCGCCAGCGAAGGCGCCGGCGACGAGCAGAGCCCGCTGACCACACTTGGCAACTGGCTGACCCTCAATGGCCAGGTGTTCGACGGTGCGTTGAATCTGGGCTGGACGTTCAGTCGCCAACAGTTCGATCCAGCGCTGATCCAGCAATTGGCCGATGACTACGCCGCCGAACTGGCGCTGCTGATCGCCCATTGCTGCGACCCGAGCAACCAGGGCATGACGCCTTCAGACTTCCCGCTGGCCGGCTTCACTCAGGCGCAGCTCGATGCTCTGGCACTGCCGGCGCGTGCGGTGGATGACATCTATCCGTTGGCGCCGATGCAGCAGGGCATGTTGTTCCACAGCCTGTATGAAAACGGCAGCGGGCATTACATCAACCAGATGTGCCTGGACATCGAAGGCCTCGACCCACAACGTTTCGAGAATGCCTGGCAGGCCGCCGTCGATGCCCACGACATTCTGCGCAGCAGCTTTGTCTGGCAGGGCAGTGAGCGTCCGCTGCAAGTGGTGCACAAGCAGGTGCGCGTGCCATTCACGTCGCTGGACTGGAGCGCCCGCGTCGATCTGGCTTGTGCACTGGCTGAACTGGCATCCGCTGAACTGGCGCAGGGCTTCGATCTGGCCTGCGCGCCGTTGTTGCGTCTGGTGCTGGTGCAGACCGGCGCGCAGCGTTATCACCTGATCTACACCCATCACCACATCCTGATGGATGGCTGGAGCAATTCGCAGTTGCTTGGCGAGGTGCTGCAGCGTTATGACGGCCAGACCTTGCCGCGTCAGGCCGGGCGCTACCGCGACTACATCAGCTGGCTGCAAGGGCGCGATGCCAAGGTCAGTGAAGCATTCTGGCTGGAGCAACTGCATTCGTTCGAGGCGCCGACCCGTCTCGCCGAAACCCGTTTCGGCGCTGACGAAGCGGCGTTCGCCAGCAGCCACGCCAGTCACTATCACTGGTTGGACAAAGCGCAGACGCAAGCGCTGAGCGAGTTCGCGCGCACGCAAAAAGTCACCCTCAACACCGTGATTCAGGCCGCCTGGCTGATGCTGCTGCAGCACTACACCGGGCATGCCACCGTGGCCTTCGGTGCCACGGTGTCGGGACGCCCGACCGAGCTCAAAGGCATCGAGCAACAGATCGGCCTGTTCATCAACACCTTGCCGGTGATCGCCAGCCCACGTCCGGAGCAGTCAGTGTCGGCGCTGTTGCAGCAAGTGCAGGCGCAAAACGTCGCCCTGCGCGAGCACGAGCACACGCCGCTGTTCGAGATTCAGCGCTGGGCCGGGCAGGGCGGCGAGGGCTTGTTCGACACCTTGCTGGTGTTCGAAAACTACCCGCTGTCGGACGCGTTGCAGGAGCAGGCACCGTCTGGGCTGAGCTTCGGCACCGTGGACAATCAGGAACAGACTAATTTCCCGTTGACCCTGGCCGTTAATCACAATGACACCCTGAGTCTGCACTTTACTTATGCCCACGCTGCTTTCCCTACACACACCGTCGAGCGCCTGGCTGAGCAGGTGGCACACGTGCTCGCGCAGATGGTGAGCGCGCCGGCCGGCCGCAGCCTCGGCGAGATCGACCTGCTGGGCGATGTCACGCGCACGCTGTTGTTGCGCGACTGGAACGCTACGGCCGTCGAAACGTCCGAGCGCCGTCAGGTGCAGCAATGCATCGAAGCGCAGGCACGGCTGACCCCGGATGCCGTGGCGCTGGTGACCGAGCAGAACACGTTGACGTATGCGCAACTCAATGCCCAGGCCAACCGTTTGGCCCATGCATTGATCGAGCGCGGCGTCGGCCCCGACGTATTGGTCGGGCTGGCGATGTCGCGCAGCGTGCAGATGGTGGTCGGCCTGCTGGCGATCCTCAAGGCGGGCGGTGCCTACGTGCCGCTGGATCCGGCCTATCCGCAGGATCGTCTGACCTACATGGTCGAGGACAGCGGCATTGCCTTGCTGCTGACTGAATCCAGCCTGCAACCGCGCTTTGCCGATGTCGCGGTGACCACGCTGTTGCTCGATCAGTCGCCACAATGGCTGGCTGCTTACAGCGAACGCGACCCGCAGTTGCTGATCGATGAGCACAACCTCGCCTACGTGATCTACACCTCCGGCTCCACCGGCAAGCCGAAGGGCGTGACCTTGCGTCATGGCGGCCTGAGCAACCACATGCAGTGGATGCAGGAATGCCTGCAACTGACGCCTGCGGATCGCGTTCTGCAAAAGACTGCGATCAGCTTCGATGCGTCGGTCTGGGAATTCTGGCTGCCGCTGATGAACGGCGCGCAACTGGTGCTGGCCTCGGCGCAATTCAATCTTGACCTGACCACGCTGTGGGCCGACGTCGCACGCCTGCGCATCAGCGTGCTGCAAATGGCGCCGTCGCTGTTGCAAGCGTTGTTGCCGCTGGCGACGCGCGAGCAACTGGCTTCGCTGCGGCTGTTGCTGTGCGGTGGCGAGGCGCTGAGCGCGCACCTTTCGCGTCAAGTGCTGGCGCTGTTCGACGGCGATTTGCGCAATCTGTATGGCCCGACCGAAGCGACCATCGACACCAGCAGCCACGCCGTGCCGCGCTCGGTCGAAGATGACGCGCGGATCATGCCGATCGGTCGTCCGATCAACAATGTGCGCACCTATGTGCTGGACGCGGCGCTGCAACCTTGCGCCATCGGTGCCACGGGCGAGTTGTACATCGCCGGTGACTCGCTGGCTCGCGGTTATCACCAGCGCGGCGCGCTGACCGCCGAACGCTTTATTCCTGATCCATTCGCCGGTTCCGGCGGTCGTCTGTACCGCACCGGCGACCTGGCGCGCTATGCCGAGGACGGCGTGATCGAGTACATCGGCCGCATCGACCATCAAGTGAAAATCCGCGGTCTGCGCATCGAACTGGGTGAAATCGAAGCACGCCTGCAAGCACTGCCCGAGGTTCGTGATGCGGTGGTGCTGGCGCGGGAAGAATTGAGCGGACCGAACCTGGTCGCTTATCTGGTCAGCCACGACAACAGTCTCGACTCGGCGCATCTGGCCGAGCAACTCAAGGCGCAATTGGCCCGGCAGGTGCCGGACTTCATGGTGCCGACCCACCTGGTTTTCCTTGACCAATTGCCGCTGACGCCCAACGGCAAACTGGATCGCAAGGCCTTGCCGGCGCCGGACACCCGCGCGCATCAGTCGGTCTATCTGGCGCCGCAAAGCGAGCTGGAATGCAAGGTCGCGGCGATCTGGCAAGACGTGCTGAAAATCGAGCAGGTCGGGCTGGCTGACGACTTCTTCGAACTCGGCGGGCACTCGCTGCTGGTGGTCAATGTGGTCTCGCGCCTGCAACTCGAACTGGGCCTGAAGCTGACGCCCCAACTGATATTCCAATTCCCGGTGCTGGGTGCGTTTGTCGCGCAACTCGAGCAGTCCGGCGAGCAAATGAGCACGTCGAAATTGAGCAAGCTTGAAGCGCTGCTTGATGAATTTGAGGAGGTTTGATGGACACCGCTGTCGCACAACGTATTGCCAGGCGCTTCATAACGCTGCCGCTGGAAAAACGTCGCTTGTACTTGCAGAAAATGCTCGAAGAGGACGTTTCCCCGGCGAACCTGCCGATTCCGCCTGTCAGTGCCGAGTTCGACACCTTGTCGTTGTCTTTCGCCCAGGAACGTCAATGGTTCCTGTGGCAGCTGGATCCCGAAAGCGCGGCCTACCACATGCCCACGGCCCTGCGTTTGCGCGGGCCGCTGGACGTGGCTGCGCTGGAGAAAAGTTTCCATGCGCTGGTGGCGCGCCACGACAGTCTGCGCACCACCTTCGTGCTGCACGGCGAGCACGCCGTGCAACAAGTGCACGCGGTGTCGCCGGTGCAACTGCAAGCGCAAGTACTGGCGCAGATGCCGGACGACACGCAACTGCGTCACTTGATCGAAGAAGAAACCCGGCAACTGTTCGACCTGCAACAAGGGCCATTGCTGCGCACACGCCTGCTGCAACTGGCGCCTGACGATCATGTGCTGATCGTGACCTTGCACCACATCGTCTCCGATGGCTGGTCGATGCAAGTGATGGTCGAAGAACTGGTCAAAGGTTACGCCGCGTTCATTCAAGGCCAGACGCCGCTGTTGCCTGAGTTGCCGATCCAGTACGCCGATTATGCGATCTGGCAGCGCCACTGGATGGAGGCGGGCGAGCGTGAGCGCCAGCTGGAATACTGGACGGCGCGTCTGGGCGGTCAGCAACCGGTACTCGAATTGCCGACCGATTTTGCCCGTCCGGCAGTCATGAGCTATCGCGGTGCACGTCTGGAGCTGGACATCGACGCCGCGTTGGCCAGCGGTCTCAAGCAGATGGCGCAACGCGAAGGGGTCAGTCTGTTCATGATCCTGCTGGCCTCGTTCCAGGCGTTGTTGCATCGCTACAGCGGCCAGAATGACATCCGCGTCGGCGTGCCGACGGCCAACCGCAACCGGGTGGAAACCGAGCGCCTGATCGGCTTTTTCGTCAACACCCAGGTGCTCAAGAGCGAGGTCGACAGTCAGGACCCGTTCAGCGCGCTACTGCAGCAGGTCAAGGAGACTGCGCTGGGCGCGCAGGCACATCAGGATCTGCCGTTCGAGCAATTGGTCGAAGCGCTGCAACCCGAGCGTAACCTCAGTCACAGTCCGCTGTTCCAGGTGATGTTCAATCACCAGACCCAAGGCCTGTCGAGTGCAGCGCCGGTGGGCGGTTTGAAAGTCGAGGGCTTGCGTTGGGATAGCCACAGCGCGCAGTTCGATCTGACCCTGGAAACCGTCGAGCACAGCGACGGCCTGTCGGCGGCGCTGATCTACGCCACCGATCTGTTTGGCGCCGACACTGTCGCGCGCATGGCCGGGCATTGGCAGAACCTGTTGCGCGGGATTGTCGCCAATCCGGCACAGACCATCGGCGAACTGCCGCTGCTGAGCGCCGCCGAGCATCAAGCGCAGCTCAACGACGGCAACCGCAGCGTCGTGCCGGCACCGGAAAAGGGCTTCGTTCATCAACTGTTCGAAGTACAAGCGGCGCGCACCGCCGATGCCCCGGCGCTGGTGATTGATGGCCAACGCTTGAGCTACGCCCAGCTCAACGCCCGGGCCAATCAGTTGGCGCGCAAGCTGCAAACCCTCGGTGTGGCGCCGGATGTGCTGGTCGGCATTTCGGTCGAGCGCAGCACGCACATGCTGGTCGGTCTGCTGGCGATCCTCAAGGCGGGCGGCGCCTATCTGCCGCTGGATCCAGCATTCCCGCAGGATCGTCTGGCGTACATGATCGATGACAGCGGCATCGATTTGCTGCTGACGCAAAGCGCGCTGCTGAGCCAGTTGCCGGTTCCGGACGCTGTCACCACGCTGGTGCTGGATCAAGAGGGCGATTGGCTCGACGGCTTTGCCAGCGATGATCTGCCGACACATCTTGACGCCGAGCATCTGGCTTACGCGATCTACACCTCCGGCTCCACCGGCAAGCCGAAAGGCGTGATGGTTCGCCACGGTGCGTTGACCAATTTCGTTGCCAGCATGGCCAAGGCGCCGGGCCTGGTGGCGCAGGATCGGGCGCTGTCGCTGACCACGTTCTCGTTCGATATTTTTGGCCTGGAAATCTATGTACCGCTGATGGTCGGCGCGTGCATCGTCCTGACCGGTCAGGAGGTCGCGCAGGATCCGTACGCGGTGCTGGCGCTGATGACTGCCGAGCAGGTCAACGTGGTGCAGGCGACGCCGTCGACCTGGCGCATGCTGCTCGACAACGAAAACGCCGCACAGCTGCGCGGTTGCAAGTGCCTGTGCGGCGGCGAAGCGCTGCCTCAGGAACTGGCGGTGCGCATGCTCGCCCTCGGCGGTGAAGTGTGGAACCTCTACGGGCCGACCGAAACCACGATTTGGTCGGCGTTGCATCCGCTGCGTTCGCAGGATGCGCAACCTTGGCTGGGAGGGCCGATCGACAACACCACGCTGTACATCGTCGGTGCCGATTTGCTGCCGGTGCCTTATGGCGTGGCCGGTGAGTTACTGATCGGCGGTGAAGGCCTGGCACGCGGTTACTTCCAGCGTCCGGCGCTGACGGCCGAACGGTTTGTGCCGCATCCTTATTCCGCGACCGGCGAGCGTCTATACCGCACTGGCGACCTTGCGCGTCAGCGTGCCGACGGCATCATCGAATACCTCGGCCGGATCGACCATCAGGTGAAAATCCGTGGCTTCCGCATTGAGTTGGGCGAGATCGAAGCGCGCTTGCTCGAACAGGACGCCGTGCGCGAAGCGGCCGTGCTGGCGCAGGATGCTCCGGGTGGTCAGGCGCTGGTGGCTTACGTGGTGCCGAGCGCTGATCTGAGCACACTCGATGCCGACGCACAGAGCCGCTTGCGCGACAGCCTCAATGCACGCCTCAAGGTCAATCTGCCGGATTACATGGTGCCGGCGCACATGGTGCTGCTGGCGCGTTTCCCGCTGACGCCGAACGGCAAGCTCGATCGCAAACAGTTGCCCAAACCCGATGCCAGCCAATGGCGCAAAACCTATGTGGCGCCAGAGACGCCGGTGCAACAGGCCGTTGCGTCGATCTGGGCCGAAATCCTCAAGGTCGAACGTGTCGGCCTCAGTGACAATTTCTTCGAGCTGGGCGGTCATTCGCTGCTGGCCACGCAAGTGGTGTCGCGCATCCGCCAGCAACTCGAGATTCAGGTGCCGTTGCGCCTGCTGTTCGCCCACAACAGCCTGCAAGGGTTTGTCGAGGCGCTGGCCCCGGCGTCGGCCGAGCAGGAGCCGGCGATCAGCCGCGTTTCGCGCGAGCAGCCGCTGGCCTTGTCTTTCGCGCAACAGCGCCAGTGGTTCCTCTGGCAACTGGACCCGACCAGCAGCGCTTATCACATTCCGGCGGCGCTGCGTTTGCGCGGCGAACTGGATCAAGTGGCGCTGCAACAGAGTCTCGATGCGCTGGTGGAACGCCATGAAAGTTTGCGTACCCGCTTCGTGCTGGACAACGAACGTCCGGTGCAAGTCATTGAGGCTGCTGCCGCCGTGACCATCGCGGTTGCATCGGTCGATGCCGCGCTCGACGCGCCAGCCCTGCGTGGCTTGATCGAAGCCGAAACCCGGCAACTGTTCGATTTGCAGCGTGGGCCGCTGTTGCGGGTCAAACTCCTGCGATTGGCCGCTGACGATCACGTATTGATCCTGACTCAGCACCACATCGTCTCCGATGCCTGGTCGATGCAGATCATGGTCGATGACCTGATGCAGCTGTACGCCGGCTTCAGTCAGGGTCAACCGGCTGCACTGGCACCGTTGCCGATCCAGTACGCCGACTATGGCCACTGGCAGCGGCAATGGCTGGAGGCGGGGGAACAGCAACGGCAACTGGAATACTGGACGGCGCAGTTGGGCGGCGAACAGCCGATTCTCGAACTGGCCACCGATCATCCGCGTCCCGCACAGCAAAGCTATCGCGGTGCGCGCCTGCCGATCAGCCTTGAACCGGCGCTGGCGGAAGGTCTCAAGCGTCTGGCCAAAGAGCGCAACACCACGTTGTTCATGCTGTTGTTGGCGGGCTTCCAGACCTTGTTGCATCGCTATACCGGGCAAAACGATATTCGCGTCGGCGTGCCGATTGCCAATCGTAATCGCGTGGAAACCGAGCGCCTGCTGGGCTTCTTCGTCAACACGCAAGTGCTCAAGGCTGACATCGACGGCAACCTGCGTTTCGACCAGTTGCTTGATCAGGTCAAGCAGCGCGCCTTGGGTGCGCAGGCGCATCAGGATCTGCCGTTCGAGCAGTTGGTGGAATTGCTCGCACCCGCTCGCAACCTGAGCCATACACCGTTGTTTCAGGTGATGTTCAACCACGCCAGCGATGCGCGTCGCGCCGTCTCGGCGTTGCCAGGCCTGAGCCTGGAAGAGCTGACCTGGGACGCCGGCACCGCACAGTTCGACCTGACGCTGGACACCTTCGAGTTCGATGAAGGCATCAGTGCGGCGCTGTCGTATGCCAGCGATCTGTTCGAACCTGCGACCATCGCCCGGCTGGGTGAGCATTTCCTCAATCTGTTGCGCGCGATCGTCGCACAGCCGACCCGACGCATTGGCGAACTGCCGATGCTCGACGCGGCGCAGCGCCGAGTGATCGTCGAAGACTGGAACCACACGTTTGCCGACTACCCGAATCAGCAGCCGGTGCATCATTTGATCGAAGCGCAGGTCGAGCGTGCTCCGCACGCGGTGGCGCTGGTGTTCGAAGGGCAGTCGCTGACTTACCGTGAACTCAACGAGCGGGCTAACCGTTTGGCCCATGCCCTGATCGCGCGGGGCATTGGCCCGGATGTGCTGGTGGGCATCTCGGTGCATCGCAGTCTGGAAATGGTCGTCGGCTTGCTGGCCATTCTCAAGGCTGGTGGCGCTTACGTGCCGCTGGATCCGGAGTACCCGACCGAACGTCTGGCGTACATGATCGATGACAGTGGCATTCAATGGTTGCTGACGCAGCAGGCGCTGGTCGAGACCTTGCCGATTCCCGATCACGTGCAGACGCTGCTACTCGATGCCAATGACGCGTGGCTCGGCGACGCCGCGTCGAGCAATCCGGTGCCGGCGCTGAGCGCACAAAACCTCGCGTATGTGATTTATACCTCCGGCTCCACCGGCAAACCCAAAGGCGCCGGCAACAGCCACGGCGCGCTGACCAACCGCTTGTGCTGGATGCAGCAGGCTTATGAACTGCGCGGCGCTGACAGCGTGCTGCAAAAGACCCCGTTCAGTTTTGATGTGTCGGTGTGGGAGTTCTTCTGGCCGTTGATGACTGGGGTACGTCTGGTCGTCGCCGCACCGGGCGACCATCGTGATCCGGCGAAACTGGTCAGCCTGATCGAGCGCGAAGCGATCACCACCCTGCATTTCGTGCCGTCGATGCTGCAAGCGTTTGTGCTGGATGCCAATGTCAGCCGCTGCACCATCCTGACCCGCATTGTCTGCAGCGGTGAAGCGCTGCCGGTCGATGCGCAGCAACAGGTCTTCGCCAAGCTGCCGAATGCCGGTCTGTACAACCTTTACGGCCCGACCGAAGCGGCGATCGACGTGACCCATTGGACCTGCCGCGACGAAGGTCGCGATGCGGTGCCGATCGGCGAGCCGATTGCCAACCTGATGACCTATATTCTCGACGCCGAACTCAATCCGGTGCCGAGCGGTGTCAATGGCGAGCTGTACCTCAGCGGCCAAGGGCTGGCGCGCGGCTACCACCGTCGTCCGGAATTGACCGCCGAACGCTTTGTCGCCAGTCCGTTCGTGGCCGGCGAGCGCTTGTATCGCACCGGCGATCTGGCGCGCTATCGCCCGAACGGCGTGATCGACTACATCGGCCGTATCGACCATCAGGTGAAAATCCGCGGTTTCCGCATTGAGCTGGGTGAAATCGAAGCGCGCCTGCTCGAGCACGACGCAGTGCGTGAAGCGGTGGTCGTTGCGCAGGACAGCCGCAGCGGCAAAGTCCTCAGTGGTTATGTCGTCGCCACGGAGATCCACGCGACGGACTGGCCGTCGATGCGTGAATCCCTGCAGGCACATTTGCGCCAGACCTTGCCGGAACACATGGTGCCTGCGCACCTGACCCTGTTGCAGAGCATGCCACTGAGCCCCAACGGCAAACTCGACCGCAAGGCACTGCCAGCGCCTGACGTGGCCGAAGCCCAGCAAGATTTTGTCGTGCCGATCAATGCGATTGAAACAGCGCTCGCGGAAATCTGGCAAGCGGTGCTCGGTGTGGCTCAGGTCGGTACGGCGGATAACTTTTTCGCCCTCGGTGGCGACTCGATCAACTCGATTCAAGTGGTCAGCCGCGCGCGTCAGCAAGGCATTGGCCTGACGCCGAAAGACCTGTTTCTGCATCAGAACATTCAAGCGTTGGCGCGCGTGGCCACGGCCGCCGAGGAAGCACTGATCGATCAAGGCCCGGTCACGGGTGACAGTCCGCTGGTGCCGATGCAGCAGTGGTTCTTCGCCAGTGATATTCCGCACCGCGAGCACTGGAACCAGTCCGTCATGCTGACGCCGCGCGAAGCGCTGAATGTCGCGCACTTGCAGCAGGCGTTGGCGCATGTCGTGGCGCATCACGACGCCTTGCGTTTGCGCTTTGTGCAGGCGAGCAACGGCGCTTGGCAGGCCAGCCATCAGGCGCCGGCCGAACAAGTGCTGGACATCTGGCAACGTTCGGCCGAGAGCGCCGATGAAATCGTCGCCATCGCCGATGAAGCCCAACGCAGTCTCGATCTGCACAACGGGCCGTTGCTGCGCTGCACGTTGATGGCTGTGCAGGACGGCAGTGAGCGTCTGCACCTGGCGATTCACCATTTGGTGATGGACGGCGTGTCGTGGCGCGTGTTGCTGGAAGATTTGCAAACGGCCTATCGTCAACTGAGTTCGAGCCAAGCGGTGACGCTGCCGGCGAAATCCACCGCGTTCAAAACCTGGGCCGAACAGTTGCAGGCCTATGCGCACAGCGAAACGCTGAACAAGGAACTCGACTACTGGAGTCGTCAACTCGATCAGGCCTTGCCGGAGTTGCCGCGCAGTCGTCCCGAGGGCAGTCAGGCTTCGGTGCATGGTCGTTCGGTCAACACCCGGCTGGATGCCGAACAGACCCATCGTCTGCTCAAGCAGGCGCCGTCGGCGTATCGCACTCAGGTCAACGACCTGTTGCTCAGCGCCTTGGCACAGGTGATCTGCCAGTGGACCGCGCAACCGGCGTGCCTGGTGCAGCTTGAGGGTCATGGTCGCGAAGAACTGTTCGATGGCGTCGACCTGAGCCGCACGGTGGGCTGGTTCACCAGCCTGTTCCCGGTGCTGCTGACCCCGGCGAAAAAGCCGGCCGAGGCGATCAAACGCATCAAGGAACAACTGCGCGCGGTACCGGAAAAAGGCTTGGGATATGGCGTGTTGCGCTACCTTGGCGCAGACGCTGTCCAGCAACGTCTGGCGCAATTGCCGCAAGCGCGGATTACCTTCAACTACCTCGGCCAGTTCGATCAGAGCTTCGATGAGCAGGCGCTGTTCGTACCGAGTGAAGAGGGCAGCGGGGCCGGGCACGGCGACGACGTCGCCCTGAGCAACTGGCTGACCATCGATGGCCGGGTGTTCAACGGGCAACTGTCGCTGGACTGGACGTTCAGCCGTGATGTCTTCGACGAAGCGGTGATTCAGCAACTGGCTGATGCTTACGCGGTGGCGCTGGAGCAATTGATCGAGCATTGCTGCTGCGAGGAACATCAGGGCCTGACGCCTTCCGACTTCCCGTTGGCGCGTCTGACCCAGCCGCAGCTGGATCGTCTGCCGGTGCCGGTGGCTCAGGTTGACGATATTTATCCGCTGTCGCCGATGCAGGACGGCATGCTGTTCCACACTTTGGCTGACGACAGTTCCGGTTTGTACATCAACCAGATCAGCCTGCCGGTGCACGGTCTGGACACCGAACGGTTTGCTCGGGCCTGGGAATATGTGATCGGCCGCGAGGATATTCTGCGCACCAGTTTCCACTTCCCGGAAGGCTCGAATACTCCGGTGCAGATCGTCCATCGTCAGGTCGAATTGCAACTGACCGTGGAAGACTGGCGTACAAAAGACATCAGTGAAGCCGCCGTCACCGAACGGGCGACCGCCGATTATCTGGCCGGTTTCGACCTCAGCCAGGCGCCGTTGCAGCGCGTCTTGCTGCTGCGTCTGGAAGACGATCGCTACCAGATGATCTGGACCTGCCACCACATCCTGATGGACGGCTGGAGCAGTTCGCGGTTGTTCGGCGAGGTGATGCAGTTCTACAGCCATGGCCAGGTGCAGGGGCGCAATGGCCGCTATCGCGAATTCATCGAATGGCTGCAACGCCAGGATCAGGGTTCGCTGGAAGGTTTCTGGCGCAACCGCCTCGAGCCGCTGCAACAGGCGACGTCGTTGAATCAGGCGATGTTCCCGCGGCATGTCGAGGAACTGCCGGGGCACGAGGCGATTTATTCACGTTGGGATGCGGCGCAAACCGCGCGCTTGCAGCAGGCTTGCCGTGCCTTGCAAATCACCCCGAACACCCTGATTCAGGGTGCGTGGTTACTGCTGCTGCAACGCTTTACCGGGCAAAACACTGTGGTGTTCGGCGCGACCGTTTCGGGGCGCCCGGCCGGTTTGGCCAACGCCGACAATATTCTTGGCCTGTTCATCAACACCTTGCCGGTGATTCAGACCCTGCGCCCGGAGCAGCCGCTGGACCAGTGGCTGCAGCAACTGCAGGCTTACAACACCGATATTCGCGAGTTTTCCCATGCACCGCTGGCGGACATTCAGCGTTGGTCGGGGCTGGGCGGGCAGGGCTTGTTCGACAGCATCATCGTCTTCGAGAACTACCCGATCGACGAACGTCTGAGCGAGCAGCAGGACAGCGGTCTGAGCTTCGGCGAGTCGCGCAATCATGACGTGACCAACTTCCCGATGGACCTGGCGGTCAATCTCGGCGAACAGCTGTCGATCGAATATCTGTTCCTGCGCAATGCCTTCAGCCTGGAAGCGGTGGAGCAGATCCGGCGCACCCTGGAAGACACCCTTGAAGCCATGATCGTCGCGCCGAGCGAGCGTCTGGGCAACCTGCAGCGTTTGTCCGCGCAACAGTGGCAAGCGTTTGAACAATGGAGCGCAGCGCCTGGCGCAAGTTATCAGGCGCAGTTGCTGCCTGAGTTGATTGCCCGCCATGCGCAGTCGCGGCCAGAGGCCACGGCACTGGTGTGCGGTGACGCTACGCTGAGCTACGGCGAACTGGAGCGTCGCGCCAACCGTCTCGCTCATCGTCTGATCGAACTGGGTGCCGGGCCGGAAGTGGTCATCGGTGTGGCGCTGGAACGTTCGGTGGATATGGTCGTGGCGTTGCTGGCGGTGATGAAAAGCGCTTCGGCGTATGTGCCGCTGGACATCGATTATCCGCCGGAGCGACTGGCGTTCATGATCGAAGATTCGGCCATGGCGCTGCTGCTCACCCACACGCAGGTGCAGGAGCGCTTGCCGGTGGTCGAAGGGCTGGCGCGTTTGGCTATCGATGAGTTCGACGACAGCGCTTACCGCGACACACCTCCGGTCAGCGGCTTGCTCGCGGGCAACCTCGCCTATCTGATCTACACCTCCGGTTCGACCGGGCGACCGAAAGGTGTCGCGGTGGCGCACGGGCCAATGAGCATGCATTGCCAGGCCATCGCTGAGCTGTACGACATGGACGAGCACAGCCGTGAACTGCATTTCATGTCGTTCGCCTTTGACGGCGCCCACGAGCGCTGGCTGAGCACGCTATTCAGTGGCGGCACGCTGGTGATCCGTGATGCCAGTTTGTGGACACCGGAACAGACCTTCGAGGCCCTGCATCAGCACGGCATCACGATTGCCTGTTTCCCGCCGGCCTACCTGAAACAACTGGCCGAATACGCTGCACACAGCCAATTGGCGCCGCCGCCGGTGCGCGTATATTGCTTCGGCGGCGACGCGGTGCCGGATCAAACCTTTGAGCAAGTGAAAGCCGCGTTGCGTCCGCAATTCTTCACCAACGGTTATGGCCCGACCGAAACCGTGGTCACGCCGATGCTGTGGAAGGTGCCGGTCAGCGAGCGCTGTGAAGCTGCGTACGCGCCGATCGGACGTGCTGTTGGCGAACGTGCGTTGTACGTGCTCGACGAAGATCTCAACCCGCTGCCGCCGGGCATTGCCGGCGAGCTGTACATCGGCGGCCAGGGCATCGCCCGTGGCTACTACCAGCGTCCGGACTTGAGCGCCGAGCGTTTCGTGCCGGACCCGTTCGGCCCGCCGGGTGAGCGTCTGTATCGCAGCGGTGACCTGGTGCGCCAGCGGGCCGACGGCGTGCTCGATTACGTCGGGCGGATCGACCATCAGATCAAGGTGCGCGGGTTCCGTATAGAACTGGGTGAAATCGAAGCCAGTCTGCGCCAGCTCGCCGATGTCAGCGATGCCTTGGTGATCGCCCGCGACAGTGCTTCGGGCAAACAATTGATCGGTTACGTGGTGACACCAGAAGGCGTGGCCATCGGTGACCGACTGAAGTCCGAGTTGCGTGCGCAACTGCCCGATTACATGGTGCCGGCGCAGGTGATCTGCCTGGCCGCGTTGCCGGTCACGCCGAACGGCAAACTCGATCGTCAGGCCTTGCCTGAGCCCGAGTTCAAAGGCGCGGAGTATGTGCCGGGGCGCAGCCGTGACGAGCAACTGCTGGCCGAGGTCTGGGCCGATGTGTTGCAAGTGGAGCGTGTGGGCATCACCGACAACTTCTTCGAACTGGGTGGCGACTCGATCCTCAGCCTGCAAGTGGTCTCGCGGGTGCGTAACCATGCGGAGCTGAAGCTGGATCTGAAACTGCGCGATCTGATGCGTGGCCAGACCATCGAAGCGATTTTCGAGCAGCGTTCGAGCGCAGTGGCGAGCGTGGTTGAAGACGTGACGCAAGTGGCGGCCGAAGGGCAGTTCAACCTGATTCCGATCCAGCAATGGCTGTTCGATCAGCGCATGAGCGAGCCGCATCACTACAATCAGGCGTTGATGTTGCGAGCGCGGCAGGCGCTCAACCTGCCAGCGCTGGAAATGGCCCTGCGCGCGATGATGCAGCAACACGATGCACTGCGGTTGCGCTTCAGCGATGTCGGCGGGCGGCATTATCAACATTACCAACCGCTGGCGGACATGCACGCGCAATGGGCCAGCGAACCGTTGCTGTGGCAGCACGAAGTGGCCGATGAAGCCGAGCTGGAACTGTACGCCGAGCAAGTGCAACGTAGCCTTGACCTGCAAAACGGTCCGGTGTGGCGAACGGCGCACGTGACCTTGGCGGATGGCGAAATCCGCGTGCTGATGGTCATTCATCACTTGGTGATCGACACGGTGTCGTGGCGTTTGCTGTTGCAGGATTTGCAGGTGGCTTACGAGGCGTACAGCGCCGGTGGGTCGCCGAACCTGCCGATTCGCACCAGCAGCTATCGCGCCTGGGCCGAAGGCTTGCAAGCCTACGCGGCGGATTATCCGAGGGAGGAAAAAGCCTGGTGGCTGGAGCAGATCGACCAGCCCGGCAGCGAGTTGCCGTGCGATAACCCGCGCGGCAAGAATCAGGTGCAATACCAGTCGGTGGCGCATCTGGGGTTGTCGGAGCAGCACACTCAGCAACTGCTCAAACAAGTGCCGGCGGTGTATCAGACGCAGATCAACGACGTGTTGCTAGCGGCGTTGAGCCGGGTGTTGTGCCGCTGGAGTGAGCAGTCTTCGGTGCTGATTCAACTTGAGGGCCACGGTCGTGAGGACCTGGTCAAGGACATCGACCTGAGCCGCAGTCTCGGCTGGTTCACCAGCATGTTCCCGGTGCGCCTGACACCGGGTGAGAACGCCGACATCGGCACCTCGGTGCGTGCCGTGCAACGGCAATTGGCGGCGGTGCCGAACAAGGGCCTGGGTTACGGCGTGCTGCGTCACATGAGCGGCGGGCAAATGGCTGAAACATTGAGTCAGGCACCGCAGGCACGGGTGACCTTCAACTACCTCGGTCAGTTTGACCAGAGCTTCGATGACAAGGCCATGCTGGTGCCGGCGGCAGAAAGCTACGGCAGTTGCTACAGCCCGCACGCTGCCTTGGGTAACTGGCTGGAAGTGGTGGGGCAGGTGTATGACGGGCGCTTGGCCTTGCGCTGCATTTACAGCACCCGTCGTTACCGCGCCGAGACCGTCGAACAGCTGATGCGCGAGTATCAGGCGGAACTGGAGGCGTTGATCGAGCACTGTGTCGCACAAGCGGCCTAAGTATTGGGCCTTATCCATCGTTATACACAGAGGAGCCCTGGCGG
Source organism: Pseudomonas viridiflava (assembly GCF_900580865.1). Lineage (GTDB taxonomy): Bacteria > Pseudomonadota > Gammaproteobacteria > Pseudomonadales > Pseudomonadaceae > Aquipseudomonas. Next base: position 202,280 of record NZ_UTBZ01000026.1, on the reverse strand, counting down.
CTCCTCTTTTTGTCTGTGGCTATTTCATAAGGAAACCTGCGATGTCCCTGCATCCGGAACTCAATGCCTTCCTCGACCTGGCCGAAGAAAGCCAGGCCGACGGCCCCGGCCCGTTTCATTTGTCGACGCCGGCTCAGGCCCGGGAAGCTTTCGAGCGCACCACGGAGCAGTTGCGCTGGGGCGCTCCGTCGCAGGTCGCTTGCGTGACGCTGCCGTACACCGCACGTGACGGTGCCAGCCTGGAATTGCGCCTGTACCGTCACGCCAATACGCAGGCCGAGGCGCTGCCGGTGCTGGTGTATTTCCACGGTGGCGGTTATGTGGTCGGCAGTCTGCAATCCCACGATGGCGTATGCCGCGAGTTCTGCGCCCGGACGCCGTGTGCAGTGTTGTCGGTGGGCTATCGCGTGGCCCCGGAGCACAAGTTTCCAACGCCGCTTAATGATGGTGCTGATGCCTTGGCGTGGCTGGCGCAGCACGCCGCGGCTGAAGGTCTGGATGTCACGCGCGTGGCGTTCGGTGGCGACAGTGTTGGCGCGACACTGGCGACAGTGTTGGCCCTGCAGGCGGCGCTCGATCCGGCTTCGCTGGCAATCAAACCTTGCCTGCAATTGCTCTGTTATCCGGTGACGGACGCGTCGACCAGCAGCCCCTCGACCGAGCTGTTCGGCGAAGGCTATCTGCTGGAAAGCGAGACGCTGGAATGGTTTTACCGGCACTACGCCAACGACGCCGCGGATCGTCTGGACTGGCGCTTCTCACCGCTGCTGGCGACGGATTACCAAGGCATGGCCCCGGCGGTGATTGCCCTGGCCGGGCACGATCCGTTACTGGATGAAGGCCGCGCCTATGCCCGGCGTCTGCAAGAGCAGGGCGTAACCGTGGAGCTGATCGAATACACAGGTTTGATTCACGACTTCCTGCGTCTGCAGAGCGTGGTTCCAGACATCGATAACGTCTACACCCAACTCACCCAAAGCCTGCGCACAGCCCTCTCGCACTAATCACATTTCTCTGTAGGAGCTGCCGGAGGCTGCGATCTTTTGATCTTGAAAATCAACAGATCGCAGCCTTCGGCAGCTCCTGCAAAAGCGGGTTTCAGGGCATAAAAAAACCGGGCAATCGCCCGGTTTTTTGTTGGCTGTGTGGCTTACCAGTCGTAAGAAACTTCAACCGATGCAACACGCTCCTGGCCGTAGTAGCAACCGAACGAGTAGTTGCAGTCCGAAATGTACTCACGGTCGAAGATGTTCTGCACGTTCAGGCTGGTCTGCACGCCGCGCAGGCTAGGCGACAGTTTGCCCATGTCGTAGCTGACGGTGGTGTCGTAGACAACGTACGACGGCACGTCGAACGAGTTGGCCGCATCCCCCGGTTTGCGCCCGGTGTAGCGTGCACCTGCACCAAAGGTCAGGCCGTTGAGCGAAGCCTGGGTGAAGTGGTAGTTGGCCCAGACCAGTGCCGAGACCGGCGCCTGAGCTTCGCTGCGGTTGTCTTTGTTGCCCCAGGTGTCTTTGGTGTAGAAGGAGTCGAGGTAGCTGGCAGCAGCCATCACATCGATGTTGTCGAAGGTCGATTTGACTTCCAGTTCGACGCCGCGCGAACGCACTTCACCCGACTGCGCCTGGTACTGCGGGTAATCGGTGTCGCCGGTCAGCACGTTCTTCTGCTTGATCTGGAACACCGAGGCGGTGATCAGGGTCTGGTCGAACGGCTGGTACTTCACACCCACTTCGTACTGCTGGCCTTCGGTTGGCTCGAAGCCTTTGCCACCGCGCTCAGGCGCTGCAGTGCCGAGGGTTGGCAGGAACGATTCGGAGTAGCTGACATACGGTGCAAGGCCAAAGTCGGTGACGTAAGTCAGGCCCACGCGGCTGGTGAACTTGTGGTCACGCTTCTCTTCGACCGTCCGCGCCAGCAGGTCCTTGTTTTCCACTTCGGCCCAGTCCTGGCGGCCACCGATGGTCAGGATCCACTTGTCCAGTTTGATCTGGTCTTGCAGGTACACACCGGTCTGGCGAATGGTGTTGTCCCACTTGGTGTCCAGTTCTGGCGTGACACTGCTGGTGTCGTAGTTGTTGTTTTCGCCGTACAGGTTGATCGGCAACACGTTATAGGCGTTGTAGCCGTCGTACTTGCGGTTGAAATGGCGATAGTCGACGCCCATCAACGTGGTGTGTTCCAGCGCACCGGTGTTGAATTTGTATTCCAGGTTGTTATCGACGGTGTACGCGGTGTTGTGCTGACGCCAGTCGAGTTTCACGCGGTTGGCGCGGGTGTAATCGGTCACGCCGGCATCATCGGTGACGAAGCTGCGCAGGTAGAAGCCTTTGTACTGATCGCGCACATCGGTGTAGCGCGCGGTGGAGCGATACTTCAAGTCATCGGTGAAGTTGTGCGTGAAGTCGTAGCCGAATACATATTGATCACGCTTGTAATCGTTGTATTTGGTGTCGCCGGAGAAGAACTCGCGGTCGATGCGCTCGCCGTTCGGGCCGCGCTTGAGCGAGCCGATCATCGGCAGCGCCTGATAGTCTTCCAGGCCGTCGTCACGCTGGATCTGCGCAAGCAGGGTCAGGGAAGTGTCGTCGTTGGGTGTCCAGGTCAGGCTGGGCGCCAGCAACATGCGCTCGCTGTGCGTGTGATCGACCTGTTGGCCGCCTTTCTTGCCAACGCCGATGACGCGGTAGGTGAACTCTTTCTGATCGTCGATCGGGCCGCTGGTGTCGAACGCGCCGTTGACCCGGTCGTAGCTGCCGGCACCCAGTTTGACCTGGCTGCGCTGCTCGGTGGTCGGACGCTTGGAGACCATGTTGATGATGCCGCCCGGCTGGTTCTGACCGTAGAGCACCGACGACGGGCCCTTGAGCACTTCGATACGCTCGAGGGTGTACGGGTCGATTTGCGGTGCACCGCCCAGGCTACCGGCGTACGGCAGGTAGGCGCCGTCGAGGTACAGCGGAGTCGGCGCGAAGCCACGGCTGGTGATTTCGTCGGCGATGGCGTTGCGGTCGGTGAAGCCACCGACGTTCAGGCCGGGCGTGTAGCGCAGGGCCTGGGTCAGGTTGCGTGCACCCTGGGTCTGCACTTGCTCGGCGGTGACGACGTTGATGGTTTGCGGAATTTCGAGAATCGGCGTGTCGGTCTTGGTGCCGGTGGCACTGCGGGTCGCGACGTAACCATCGACCGGGCCGTAAGCGGATTCCACGGCTTTGCCATTGATGTTGGTGGCACCCAGTTCCAGCGAGTTGCCGGAAGATCGGGCGCGCACGGTGACGGTGTTGCCTTGAACGGTGAACATGACGCCGGTCCCCACCAGCATCTGCGACAGCGCCTGCGACGGCGACAACCGGCCGCTGACCGGCTGGCTGCGCAAGCCCTGCACGTCATCGGCGCTGTACAGCACTTGCATGTTCGATTGCGTGCCCAACGCCTGCAGTGCACTTGCCAGCGATTGCGCAGGAATATTGAAACTGACTTCTTCAGCCTGAACATGCGCGCTGAACGGCAAGGCAAGCGCCATGCTGAAAGCAGTGGCACTGAAGCCCGGTTGCAACATGCGACGCATGATCAGCGCCTTGGTAAAACGTGGAATCCCCGGAATTGCTGGCATCGTGTTTCACTCTTGCAGGTTTTAATTGGGTTGTAGTTGTTATCGATTCTTAATTAGACGCACGAGACTCAAAAAACCAGAATGAGAATCGTGGCTATTTACGCTGTTTGCAGTTCCGTGATGACTTTTCCCGCTTCCATGCGTACCAACTGGTCGGCAATGTCGAAATAGCGGTCATCGTGGGAAATGACGATGATGGTTTTGCCCAGGCGCTTCAGATCGGGCAGCAGTTCGGTGTAGAAAATTCTTCTGAAGGTCGGGTCCTGGTCGGCGGCCCACTCGTCGAAGACCAGCACCGGACGTTCCTCCAGCCACGCATTGACCAGTGCCAGCCGCTTGCGCTGACCGGTCGACAGATCGGTGGTGGTGAACGAGCCGTCACGCACGCTGACCTTGTGCGCAATTTCCAGGCGTTGCAGGTATTGGTTGGCGTCTTCGGGAATATGCGTGTCGCCCTGTACCACGTCGTCGAACAGGTAGTAGTCGGCGAAAATCGTCGTGAACAATTGGCGATAGTCGTCGCGGTTGAGGGCGGTGACCACCTGCTCGTTGAGGCGGATTTCACCCTGCTGCGGCGCGTAAAGTCCGAGCAGCAACTTGATCAGGGTGGTCTTGCCGCAACCGTTTTCACCGACGATGAAAATGATGTCGCCCTGATCGATCTTCAGGTTCACCGGCCCCAGGCGGAACGGCGTGGCGCCTTCGACTGCCGGGAAGCTGTAGGCGACGTCGGTCAGTTCCAGGCTATGCACCGGGGTTTTGCGGTTGCCCTGATCGCTGAGCAGCAGGTGCGGCTCTGGCGAGGAGAACTGCTCCGACAACTCGGCAATACGGCGGAAGGCGATCTGTGCGCGGCTGACAATCGGCAGCGTACCGATCAGATGCTCCAGCGGCCCTTTCATGTACAGCAGCACCAGCACGAAGCCGCTCATCACCGCTTTGTCAGTGCTCGGCCAGAGTGACTGCAGGGCCAGCGCCAAACCGATCACGACAAAAAACAGCATTGAACCGAATGTTTTCGCAACCACGAAAATGTTCACCGAGCGAATCTGCGTGTCGCAGATCTTGTCGGCGGTGTGCTCGATACCCGAGACGAACATGCGGTGCCGGCGCGGACGATGAATACGCAACTCCTTGGCACCTTCGGCAATCGCGTTGTAATGCTTCTGCAGTTCGTCTTCGGAATCGCGGGCCTCCATGAACCCCTTGATGCCGTGGCCGCGAGCGATGTACTGAACAACAGTGCCGATAATGATCGCCACGACCATCATCAGAAACATCGGCCACGACAGCATCGCCAGATAGCCCATGCAGCCCAGTGTCACGGTCATGGAAATAGCCAGCGGCGCGAACGCAAAGGCGAAATCGCTGATGGTGTCGACATCGTGGGTCAGCACCGGAATCAGCCGATGGCTGCGATAGCGTTCGATCTGTTCGATCGGCGCCGAGAGGACTTTTTCACCCAGCTCCTTGCGCAGCTTGGCAATGATTTTCTGGCCGACATAGTTGGTACCGATGTCGGAAAAAATCGAACTGACCAGTGCCAGCAGGCACAACCCGGCGAATGCGGCGACCACGGTATTGGTCAGGCCGCCTTCGGCATGCAGGACATTGTTGATCGTCGCCAGCAGCACGGTAACGCTCAGGCCACCGACCATGCCCAGCAGGATCGAGCCGGCAACAATCAGACGAAAGGGTTTGAGCAGGGTGAACAATTCATTGATCACCCCGCGTGTTGGTTTGCTCATGGAGGTTCCCTGCTTGTAAGAACGACGAAGGCCGGCATCGGTGGCGGCCTTCACCTGGGTGACGTAGAGGGCGGGGGCGCGTCGCTTTGGAGCGCGCCCACCTGTAAAACGACTGGAGGGGGGGTTAATTTAAGCGGCGTGGTCGTTACAGATCCCGGGCGACCCGGAAGCCGATCCAGTCGCCGCGATCACCGGGCACCAGTGCATTGCGGTTGCCGGAGCGGGAAAACACCGGAGCTTCACCCCAATCGTTGCCACGGATGCGCTTGAATTCACATTTGCCGGTCAGCCAGGCACTGCCATCGCTCGGTGCGCCGACGTAGTTTTCGTTGTAGCAGTCGGCTGTCCATTCGTAGACGTTGCCGTGCATGTCGTACACGCCAAAGGCGTTCGGCGCGAAGCTGCCAGCCGGGGCGGTAAAGTTGTAGCCATCGGCGGCACCATAGGTGTTGGCGTGTTTGGCGATGCTGTATTCCTTGCCTTCATCGAACGGGAAGGGGAACGGGCCGCTGGTGCCGCCACGGGCGGCGTATTCGCGCAGGGATTCGCTGACCAGGCGATATTGCTTGCCGGTCTTTTTCGACAGCCACGCGACATAGGCGTTGACCTCGGCAAAATCCATGCACACGGCCGGGTGGCGGTCGGTGTATTGCTTGCGCGGATCACTGCCCTGGTAGTCCGGGATCCCGGCCTTGCAGGCACGACCCGGGCGGTCATCGCCGTCAGGCATCTGGTAGCCCGTGTCTTTGAGGAAGGCGAACCATTCGCCCTTGAGTACTTGAAAACGGCTGATGGCCAAGGGTCTGGCGAACGTCACCGGGTGCATCGGGCCTTCGTCAGGCTCGCGGCCGACTTCGTCTTCCGGGGTGCCCATGGTGAAGGTACCGGTCGGTAGCACGACCATTTCCGGGCAATCCTTGCAGTCTTTGAACACTTTGCCCGGCGCGGGTGGTGTGGCGGCCTGAGCGGCGCCCGGCAACAGCCCGGCGGCGAGGGCGGCGAGCACCAGGGCAGGCAGGACTTTCAAGGAAAAACGAGGTAACTCACTGTTCATTTCGCGTCTCGCTAAAAGGAAAAAGGAATCGGCGTCACAGGGCCTGATCGAGGATGTCCAGCAGGCGGTCGATCTGCGCTTCGCTGTTGAGCAAGCCGGGGGCGGTGCGGATCACCGGGCCGACATCGCGCGCCACGGCATCGGCAACCACGCGGTTGGCCATCAGGTGCGCGGCGATCTTGTCGCTGTCCTTGCCCCTGACCCGGAAGAAGGTGAACCCGGCAGAAAACTCGGGGTTCAGCGGCGTCACCAGTTCGATCTGCGGGCGCTGCAACAGGCGTTTTTTCAGGTAACTGTTGAGCTCATGGATGCGCGCCTGCACCTCGGCTTTGCCCAGTTGCAGGTGCAATTTGAACGCTTCGGTCAGCGCCCAGCGGTGTTCGAACGCGTGGTAACCGCCCGGTGTCATCGTCGTGGAAAAGTGCTCGGCCTCGGAGAAGGTCGGGATGATCGGCGTGACGTATTTCACTTCCGGCGTGCGGCTGCAAACGATGCCGGTGCCGCGCGGGCCGAACATCCATTTGTGCGTGCCGGCGATAAAGAAGTCGCAATTCATCGCCGGGAAACTCAGGTCTTCGACGCCAAAACCGTGCACACCGTCGACCACGTAAATGATCCGGTCGGCATCGCTGCGGCCGCGGTTGTGTTTGTCGACCAGCGCGCCGATGGCGCCGAGCGGCAATTTCACGCCACTGCCCGAGTGCACCCAGCACATGCCGAGGACGCGGGTCTCAGGACGAATGCTACGGTCGATGTTGGCCAGCAATTCCTTCTCGCTGATCTTTTGCGGGTCGTCGAACAGGCGAATCTTGCGCACCTTGGTGCCTTCGCGCTCGCTGCGCAGTTCCAGAATCGTGTGCGTGGCGTAATGCTCGTGTTCGGTGGTGAGGATTTCCTGATCGGCGCGCACGTGCACACCGCCATAGATCATCGTCAGGCCTTCGGTGGTGCTGCCAGTCAGTGCGATTTGCCTGGCATCGGCTTGCAGGTATTGGCCGGCCCAGACGCGTACGTCGTGTTCGCGCTGTTCGATCACACCGACGTCCCAGTCCATCGCCAGCCCGGGGTTTTTATCGAGCGCGGCGCGGTGCAACTCAATCGCCTCGCGCACCGGTTTCGGGTGGGTGGTGATGAGGAAGTTGGAGAAGTGCAGGTAGTCAGGATCCTGATTGAACAGCTGCTGCAACTGCACCCACTTGTCGCGCGGCAGTGTTGTCGCGGGCGCTGCGGGCGCGGCAGCAGCGACGTTTGGCAGGCTCGCGCCCAATGGCAGTGCCGCCGCGAGAATCCCGGCCTGCTTCAAGAAATCACGACGGTTGCTCATGGCTTGACGGCATCCCGAGCAGTGGCCAGCGCCGGTTTGGCAGACTTCTCGACCTGATCCCAGACGCGCAGGAAGTTGCCGCCCCACAGCTTGGCAATGTCAGCTTCGGAGTAGCCGCGTGAAATCAGTTCGGCGGTGACGTTGCGGATCTCGCCGACGTTCTCCCAGCCTTTGACGCCGCCACCTTCGTTGAAGTCCGAACTGATGCCGACGTGGTCGATGCCGATCTTGCGCACCGTGTAATCGATGGCGTCGCCCAAGTCCTTGAGGCTGGCTTTCGGCTCCTCTTCGAGGATGGCGTAGAGCTGGCCGGCGTATTCGCCGAATTTCTGCTCGGACCACGCGGCGATGATCGGGTCGCCCGGCATCAACGCCATGGCCAGGTTCGGCAGCGGTGGCAGGTCATAGCGTTTGCGCAGTTCGTTGAGCTTGTCCTGGGTGCCTTGGGTCAGCGGGCGCAGGTACTGCGAGAAGCCGACGATCTGCACCACGCCACCGCTGTTCTTGATCAGCTGCAATTCCTTGTCGCTGAGGTTGCGCGGGATATCCACCATCGCCCGTGGTGCCGAGTGCGACGCCACCAAAGGTGTGCGGCTCAGTTGCGCGACTTGCTCCAGGGCCTTGGTCGACATCTGCGAGACATCGATGATTACGCCAAGGTCGTTGAGGCGCTTGACCGCTTGCTTGCCCAGATCCGACAGGCCATCGAGGGCGTCCGGCGAATCATTGAAAAACGGCAGCGGCCGCGACGAATCAGCCCAGTCGTTGTTGCCGATGTAGCTGAAGCCAAACATGCGCATGCCGCGCGCCGTCCACAGATCCAGCAGGTTGAGGTCGTGGCCGAGCGGGTAGGCGTTGAGCATGCTGATGAAAATCGCAAACTTGCCTTCGCCGTGCAGGCGGCGGAAATCGGCGGGTGTATAGGCGATCCCGACCTGATTGGGGAAGTCGCGGACCATGCCGGAAATGATCTTGTAGCGGATTTCCTGCTGATTGCGCGCTTCGTCGACGAAACCGGCGGTAGGTTTGTGCGGGGCGTTGGCGCCGTTCCAGATTTCCGGCCAGCCGAAAATCGTCAACGCCGCACCGGACAGGCGCCCACGGTTGGCTTTGACCAGGTCGAACTGGCCACTGCCGTCCTTGTCGACTTCATTACCGGTGGTGCCGAAATCCTGGGTGACGGTGATGTGACTGTCGAACGAGAGCATGTGTTCGTGCAGCGCTTCGGCCTGCTGCATGACCTTGTGCGGATAACCGGGATTGTCCTTGAACCAGATATCCCAGACCGCGAAAGCGGCGCCGGCACTGATCGCCAGAGCCAGCGGCAGGCCAATGAAAAGAGCCTTTTTCGAACGTGGTTTTGTCATTGCCATCTCAGTCAGGTTCGCCGTCGAGGTGCAGGCGCAGAGGCCTTTGCTATCTGGGAAGAACGAGTGAATGGCCGTGGAATTTAGGTCGTCGGGTTAAAAGATCGCAGCCTTCGGCAGCTCCTGGAGGCAGATACATTCCATATAGGTGCTGCCGAAGGCTGCGATCTTTGCAAACCCACATAAATTTACCCGCGCAGCAAACGTTCTAGCTTGGATAAAGCCTGCTTCATGGCTGACACAGGTAGGGCAATGAGGATTTCTCGACGATGGTTCATGGCAGGCCTGGCGTTGACCGGCGCTGCCGTGCCTGCGGCTTATTTCGGGCATCGTGAATGGACGAAGCCTGACCCGACGATCACTCCGGGTGAGGCGTCGTTCGATGTCGCTGACGTGGCCGGGCAGCGCTTGGCCAACGCCTTGCGCGGGGTCTGGAAGATCCGCTTCGTCGGCACTGACGCCGGTCTGGATGGCTTGCCGACGCAGGGGCTGGAAGTGTTTCTCGACATCGGCCAGAAGGGCCGGGGCGTGAACGGCTTTCTCGACACCGCCGAGCGTTTGCGCAGTGACGAAACACCTCGTTACCGAATTCTTGGCGATCTGGCCGGGGCAGAGGCTGCGAAACTCAGTTGGCGTTTGCTCGGTACTGACGGACGCGTCGATTACGAACTGAACATGATCCTCGACGAGGTCTGGGCCGATTTCGGCAACGCTGGCAGTGGCACGCTCAGCGGCACGGTGCAGCGTCTCGACCGGGCGTTGGCTTTGCCGGCCGAGGACAATCGCTTCATTGCAGTGAAATGCCTGTTTCCCGAAGCGCGTCAGCGCACCCCGCTGAATGCGCCGTTGCTGGCGTGGCTGGTGTCGCCGGAACATCGTCTGTTCCATCAGGTCTGGCACGCCACCCGTGACAAGTGGCACACCCTGTCCGAGGACAAGCGCAACGCCTTGCGCGGGCTTGGCTGGCAGCCCGGACCGCGTGACATGGAGCGTGACGCCCGTGGCGAGCACAAGGATCGTAACGGCTCCGGTATCGATTTCTTTTTCATGCACAGGCACATGCTCGGCACGGCACGCTCGATGATGGATCTGCCGTCGTGGCAGTTCTTTCCATTGCCGCAACCGGAGTTGATCCGCGATCGCCAGGGCTTCGCGCGCTACTTCGACAACCACGATGGCACGGCGCTGCCGCCAACGTGGCTGGCGGCTGAAGATGATGAATACACCCAGTGGGTCAGCGACCTGAAAACCGCCGAGACCTATCAAAGCAATTTTGAAGTCTGGGAGTCGCAGTACCGTGATCCGCAGTATCTGTCGAAACTGACCTTGGGCCAGTTCGGCTCGGAAGTGGAGCTCGGTCTGCACGACTGGCTGCACATGCGCTGGGCGTCGGTGCCACGCGACCCTTCCAACGGTCAGCCGGTGCCTATGGCGCGGGATCTCGACGACTTTGCCGCGCGCTGGTTCGCCCCGGAAAACGACTTTCTCGGTGACCCGTTCTCCTCCCATGTGAATCCGGTGTTCTGGCATTTCCATGGCTGGATCGATGATCGTGTCGAGGATTGGTTCCGGGCGCACGAGCGCTTCCATCCCGGTCAGGTCACGCGCCTCGAGGTCAACGGTGTGAAGTGGTTCGCGTCGGGGCGCTGGGTCGAAGTCGCAGATCCGTGGCTGGGGCCGGACACCCACGGTTGCAGCACCACGCCGGGTTTGCAGGTGGGCCGGTCGGTGGAAATGGATCCGGAAACCATGAAGCTGGCGCTGCGCATCACCTTCGGCGAAGACGAAAAGAAACTCGCCAACCTGTTCCGCCGCGTGCCGCAACGCCCGTGGTATGCGCGCAATCTCAAGCCGAAACAGACCTCGGTCTGAGACCGCGTCACCGTTCTTCGCGAGCAGGCTCGCTCCCACATTGGATCTCGTTCCTACTGAAGGAACTCGGTCAAATGTGGGAGCGAGCCTGCTCGCGAAAGCGGCCTGACAGGCTGCGCAATTACAAAGCCTGCCACCCACCCCCAAGCGCCTTGTACAAGGCAATGCTCGCCTGCATCCGCGACAGCCTTAGTTGCACATTCAGGTCCTGCGCCGCATACAGCGTGCGTTGGGTTTCCAGCACGGTCAGCAAATCTTCGGCGCCCGCCTGATAACGGCTCTGGGCAATGTTGAACGCGGTCTGCGCCTGATTCAGTTCTTCGCTCTGCCACTGGCGTTGTTCATCGAGGCCGCGAATGCTGTTGAGGGCTTTCTCGACGTCGGCAAAACCGTTGATGATCGCGCCGCGATAGCTCTGCAGCAGTTCTTCCTGACGCGCGGTGGCCTTGTCGCGCTCAGCGCTCAGGCGGCCGTTGTTGAAGACCGGTGCGAGCAGGCCGGCGGTCAGGTTGTAGAAAGGGCTGCGGATCAAGTCGTCAAACTGGTTGGCCCCCGAGCCTATCTGCGCTGTCAGGGTGACGGTGGGCAGCATGGCGGCGCGGGCGACTTTGACGTCGGCCCGGGCGGCGGCCAGTTGCGCTTCGGCGCGGGCAATGTCGGGGCGGCGGGTGAGCAAATCGCTGGGCACGCCACTGCCAATCCCCGGCCATTGCAGGCGATCGAACGATTCCTGGTTGGCCGCCAACTGCTGTACCGGTTGACCGAGCAGGGCAGCGAGGCTGATCAGTGCGTCCTGCGCCTGTTGTTGCACCAGCGGCAATTGCCGTTGCTGGGCCGCGACCAGGCTTTTCTGCTGCGCCAGTTCCAGTGCGGTGGCCGAACCCGAATCAAAGCGCGTCTGCACCAGTTTCAACACGCTCTGTGCGTTGGCCAGATTCAGTTCGGCGATGCGGCTCTGCTCGCGCAACGACAGGGTTTGCGCATACGTGCTGGCGACGCTGCTGAGCAGGGTCAGTTCAACGGTCGCCCGATCGAACTCGCTGGCCTGCAATGCAAATCGCGCACTGTCGCGAGAGGCGCGTTTGCCGCCCCAGAAATCGATTTCATACGTGGCGCTCAAGCTGGCATCGAAGTAGTCCACAGCCTTGTTGCTGCTGTCGGCATCGAGCTGGCTGTAGCCATTGCCACGCAACAGTTTCTGCCGATTGGCATTGAGCCCGGCCTTGATCTCTGGTAGCAACGAGCCGCCGGCAATCACCGTGCTGGCCTGCGCCTGGCGCACTCGGGCAACCGCCGCGGCAAGGTCGAAGCTGCCGACACGCGCCTGGTCGATCAGGCGATCCAGTTGCGGGCTGCCGAACTGCGTCCACCACTGCGGGTCGTTGCGAGTGATGCTCGCGTGGTGCGGCGATTGCCAGGCAGCAGGCGCTTGCACGCCACTGTCCGGGCGCTGCACGGGACTGCCGCAGGCGCTGAGGATCAGGCACACGGTCAACAAACTGAGGCGCGGTTTCATAGATCGATCATTCACTGGTAAGGGCCGTGACCGGGTCGAGCCGGGCAGCTTTGCGGGCCGGCATGAAGCCGAAGACAACACCGGTCATAAGGGCGCAGCCGAAGGCGCCGAGCACCGCGATCAACGAAAATGCCACGGCGACTTCGCTGAGGATCAATACGCCACCGACGATCAGCGCTAGGGCGATCCCGGCGATGCCGCCGACCACCGAGAGCATCACGGCTTCGGTGAGGAACTGGCGCAGGATGTCGCGCTGACGCGCACCGGTGGCCATGCGGATACCGATTTCGCGGGTACGCTCGCGCACGGTCATCAGCATGATGTTCATTACGCCGATGCCGCCGACCAGTAGCGAAATCGCGGCAATCGAACCGAGCATCAGCGACAGGGTGTTCTGCGTGCGCGCCTCGGCCTGAATCATTGCGGCGTTGTTGGTCAGCTCGAAATCCTTTTTGCCGTTGTGCAGGCGCAGCATCAGTTGTTCGATGGCGTGCTCGGCTTCCTTGACCTTGCGTGCATCGGCAGCGGCAATCGCTACGTACTCAGGATCGCGCGTGCCGAACAGGCGCACGCTGGCTGCCGAGTAAGGCACGGCGATGCGGTCGTCACTGTCGGAATCACCGGAGCTGGCGCCTTTTTCTGCCAAGACGCCGACGACCTGGAAGGGTACGTTTTCGATCAGGATGTATTGGCCGATCGGGTTGGCGACGTCCTTGAGCAATTTGTTGCGGACCTTGTGGCCGATCACGGCCACGGCCGAAGCGTTTTGTTCGTCCTTCTCGGTGAAGTAGCTGCCCTGAACCACTGGCCAGTTGAAGATGGCCGGGAAGTTGGTGTCATTGCCGCCGACGTAACTCAAGTGGTCGACGTTGCCGTAGCGCACACCGGCTTCGGCGCCGATGACCGGCATGATCCGTTGCACTTGCGGCAGGCTCGCCACCGCGCGGACGTCGTCCAGCGTGATGATTCCCGGCGGTGTGCGCGGGTTCGGTGCCGAGCCGCTGAGATACAGAATGTTGGAGCCGAACGCGCCCATTTGCGCCATGACCTGACGCTTGCTGCCTTCGCCGACCGCGAGCATCACCACCACCGAGGCCACGCCGATGATGATGCCGAGCAGGGTCAGCGCCGTGCGGAAGCGGTTGATCCACATGACGCGCCAGGCGGCGTGCAAGGCGTCCACCAGTTCGCCTTTCCAGGCCCCGGTGGCCTCGGCACCCTCGGCCAGACGTTTGCGCAAATCGACGGCTTGCAAGGCGCCGGGGTTGGCGCTGGTCTGGGCGTGAGGGTTGTCTTTGGCGCTGTCGCTGATGATCAGGCCATCGCGGATTTCGATGATGCGTTTGGCCCGTGCCGCGACTTCGCGATCATGGGTAATCAGGATCACCACATGACCTTGACCTGCCAGTTCGTCGAGCAGCGCCATGACTTCTTTGCCGCTGTGGCTGTCGAGGGCGCCGGTGGGTTCGTCGGCAAGAATGATGTGGCCGCCGTTCATCAAGGCGCGGGCAATCGACACCCGTTGTTGCTGACCGCCGGAGAGCTGGTGCGGACGGTTGCCGGTGCGTGAGGCGAGGCCGAGACGGTCGAGCAGGGCGGCGGCGCGGGCATGACGTTCGGCGGCGGGCGTGCCGGCATAGATCGCCGGCATTTCGACGTTTTCCTGGGCCGAACCGGACGGAATCAGGTGGTAGCCCTGAAACACGAAACCAAAGGCTTCGCGGCGCAGCCATGCCAGTTCGTCGCTGTCGAGGCCGGCGACGTTTTCCCCGGCGAAACGGTATTCACCGGACGTCGGTCGGTCGAGGCATCCGAGGATGTTCATCAGCGTCGATTTACCGGAGCCTGAGGCGCCAACAATCGCCACGAACTCACCGGCATGGATCGACAGGTCGATACCGCGCAGCACGTGAACTTCAGGCGCGTCGCCGCCGCCGTAGGATTTGCGGATGTCCTGCAGGTCGATCAGGGGCGTTTGCATTTAACCCCCGTTGCCGTCAGCCGGGCCGATCAGCAGGTGATCACCTTCGCTCAGGCCATCGAGAATCTGCACCTTGAGCCGGTCACTGATACCCGTATGCACTTCGCGAGACTCGATCTTGCCATTGACGGCAACCACCTGCGCGGTCTGCAGGTTGGCCTTGTCGCTGCCTTGCAGGGCAGCCACCGGGGCGGTGAGGACATCCCTGGCCTGATTGGCGACGAAGAATACCTGGGTGGTCATCTCCGCCATCAGTGCGTTGTCGGCGTTATCGACGTCGAGCAAAACCGTGTACAGCACGACCCGGGCGCTGCCGCTTTTACTGCTGCTGGCCGGGCTGCCGCCGCCCTGGCTGGTCTGATCGAGCGGTTTTGGCGGCACCGGCAGGATTTGCCGCACCGTGCTGCTCCAGCGCCGGTTGCCGCCGCTGAGAGTGGTGAAGTAAGCGGTCATGCCCGGTTTGACATGGCCGATATCCGCCTCGGAAACCTCGGCCCAAACGGTCATCGGTGACAGCTTGGCGATGCGCAGAATCAGCGGCGTCTGCTGTTGCGCGTTGAGAGTCTGGCCTTCGCGGGCATCGAGGGCGACCACGGTGCCGGCCATGGGCGCATAGATCCGTGTGTAGCCGAGCTCGGCCTGATCGCTGCGCAGGCTGGCTTCGGCCTGACGGATCTGCGCCTGGAACATGTCGATGCGTGCTTGCGTGGCTTTCAGTTCGGCGCGGGCGGTCTGCACATCTTCCTCGCGGGTTGCACCGCCGGCCGCCAGACTCTGCTGGCGCTGATACTTCTGCTGCGCCAATTGGTGCTGGGCACGTTGTTCCTGCAATTGCGCCTTGAGGTTTTCGATCGAAAAGCGCCCGGCATCGAGTTTGGCCTTTTGCGTCGACGGATCGATTTCCACCAGCAGTTGGCCTTCCTTGACGACATCGCCGACTTCGACATGGATTTTCTGGATCTGCCCGGAAGCCTGCGCACCGACGTCCACATAACGACGTGGTTGTAAGGTGCCGAGCGCGGTAACGCTGCTTTCGATATCGCCGCGCGACACTTGCACGGTGGCGAACTTATCCCGGCCCGGCGGCATCATTTGCCATGCGGCAAAGCCAACAACGGGGATCAGACAGAGGACTACGAGCAGGGCGCGTCGGGCGGGGCGGGGACGTTTCATGCAGGGTTCCGGCCAGTGGAAATCGGCCCGTCGTTCGGCTGGCACACAGGTTCGGGCAGCACTGAACGCTGTCGCAAGGTGCGACAGATACGGGGAGCTGTCCTGTAAACGATGGAAGTGCAGGGGAATTTAACTGCGGACACACGAAGTTACAGCTATAGAGCAGGACTATTTGTCGGTCAACGACAAACACCACTTTAAATCTATATGAGAATTACTATAAATTACGCGCCTTACGTTGCCACTATCTTGCTACTGCTTTTCGCGCAGCGGTAAATCAGTGAGCTCAAGGACAGAACCCGCAGGTTTGCGGCCGGGAGTCATGTTGGAAAACTACTATCGGGAGCTGGTGTGTTTCCTGAACGCCAAGCTCGGCAACCGTCAGGTTGCCGAAGATGTGGTGCATGACGCCTATCTGCGGGTGCTGGAACGTTCCAGTGACACACCGATCGAGCAACCCCGGGCCTTTCTTTACCGCACCGCGCTCAATCTGGTCATCGACGACCATCGCCGCAACGCTTTGCGTCAGGTCGAATCACTCGACGTGCTCGATAATGAAGAGCGCTATTTCACCCCGTCGCCCCACGGCACCCTCGATCATGGCCAGCGTCTGGAGATGCTTCAGCGTGCGCTGGCCGAGTTGTCACCGCTGTGTCGCGAAAGTTTTCTGCTGCGCAAAATCGAAGGCCTGTCGCACCCGGAAATCGCTGAGCAGTTGGGCATTTCCAAGGCTCTGGTGGAAAAGCACATCGTCAATGCCATGAAGCATTGCCGCCTGCGCATCAAGCAATGGGATGCCCATTGAGCCGTCCGCGTTAAATTTTATTTCACTGTCCTCGTTCCTACTCAACAGACGACCTGCTGTCCTGCTCAAGGCCAGTCAGGTCACTTAGGCTCTCCTTGCCCCTTGTTGAGGGGTTCATCCAGAGGACACTGGAAATGACTCAGGCAATTGCATCGCCCATCGTTCACGACCTGATCGGCGTCGGTTTCGGCCCTTCGAACCTGGCGCTGGCTATCGCTCTGCAAGAGCGCGGGCCGACCCACGGCGAGCTGGATGTGCTGTTCCTCGACAAGCAAGCCAACTACAGCTGGCACGGCAACACCCTGTCGACCCAGAGCGAGTTGCAGATTTCCTTCCTCAAGGATCTGGTGACCCTGCGCAATCCGACCAGTCCGTATTCCTTCGTCAACTATCTGAAGTACCACGGTCGTCTGGTCGACTTCATCAACCTCGGCACCTTCTATCCGTGCCGCATGGAGTACAACGACTACCTGCGCTGGGTCGCCGCGCAGTTCACCGAACAAAGCCGTTACGGCGAAGAAGTGCTGACCATCGAGCCGGTGCTGCACAACCATCAGGTTGAAGCGCTGCGCGTCATTTCCCGTGGCGCCGATGGCCAGCAATTCGTGCGCACCACGCGCTCGGTTGTCGTCAGCGCTGGCGGCACCCCGCGAATCCCGGAGGCGTTCAAGGCGCTGAAGGGCGACACTCGCGTGTTCCACCATTCGCAATACCTGTCGCAAATGGCCAAACAACCTTGCGTGAACAATCAGCCGATGAGCATCGCGATCATCGGTGGCGGGCAGAGCGCGGCGGAAGCGTTCATCGATCTGAACGATTCGTTCCCGTCGGTGCAGGTCGATATGATCCTGCGCGGCTCGGCACTGAAGCCTGCGGACGACAGCCCGTTCGTCAACGAAGTGTTTTCGCCGGAGTTCACCGACCTGGTGTTCCAGCAGAACAGCGCCGAGCGTGAGCGTCTGGTCAACGAGTACCACAACACCAACTACTCGGTGGTCGACATCGACCTGATCGAGCGCATCTACGGCATCTTCTATCGTCAGAAGGTTTCCGGGATTGCCCGCCATGCGTTCCGCACCCTGACCACCGTCGAAAGCGCGACCGCCACCGACAACGGTATCGAACTGGCCGTGCGCAACAACGCCACCGGCGAAGTCACCGTGCGCAACTACGACGCCGTTGTTCTGGCCACCGGCTACGAGCGGCAGATGCACCGCAAACTGCTGGCGCCGCTGGAAGAGTACCTGGGTGATTTCGAGGTCGATCGCAACTACAAGCTGATCACCGACGAGCGCTGCAAGGCCGGCCTCTATATGCAGGGCTTCTGCCAGGCCAGCCATGGTCTGAGCGATACACTGCTGTCGGTGTTGCCGATTCGCGCGGACGAGATTGCCGGCTCGCTGTATGAGCATGGCAAGAATCGTGGGCATCGTTCGATGGCGGATCTGTTGTTGGCGACTGCCAGCTGATTTTTTAGCGCCTCACATACCGCTTTCGCGAGCAAGCTCGCTCCCACAGGGGATGTTCAGTGAACACAGATTTTGTGTCAGATGAAGATCCAATGTGGGAGCGAGCTTGCTCGCGAAGGGGCCCTCCAAAGCGCCACATATTCTGTTCCTGAACCCTTCCTGAACATCCTCCACATTCCCCGACACACCTCCTTTTGCCGGTTTACTCTCCAATCATCGGGGCGTAAGCTTCGCGCGTTTTCATCAATAGCGGAGACCCACAGTGGGTACTTGTTCGAGTGACAGTTGTCGGCCGGTCTCGATAACCGGCAGATTCTCGGCAAGATAACGCGCAGACTTTCTCTGCCGTTGTCTCGCCGTAAAAGCGAGCAGCGGCATCCCGTGCATGGCCCGTCCGTGGTCATGTCTCGACGTCCTTCTCATCGACGCTGAACAGAGCGTGATTTCGACTTTATCGTCGTAATCGCAGCCCTATCGACACGCCTGTCTTTTCTGACCGGCGCGCCAGGCCTTGCCGTGCCGGTTTTTCCGGCGGACGAGGTGCGGCCGTACCTGCTTGACGGTTTCCCGGCTGACCATAGGGGCAACAGCCATGAAACTTACGCTCAAGGAATTTTTCGCAGGTTTTCTGCGGACCCGCCACATCGCCCGTCACTTCCGTCGCCTGGCGCTGCTGGAATCGATCAACGACACCACGGTCAGCCGTGAAGTCCCGCCCACACTGGCCAACACGCTAGTCGATGCGGCGCAGTGCGACAGCGCTGTATTGCTGTCGTCACTCGGTACGCACTCCGATGGCCTCACCGATTTCGAAGTCGATGCGCTGCGTGCGCAATACGGCCTCAACGAAGTCGAACACGAGCAGCCGCTGCCGTGGTGGACGCACCTGTGGCACTGCTACAAAAACCCGTTCAACCTGCTGCTGACCCTGTTGGCGGTGATCTCGTGGCTGACCGAAGACCTCAAGGCGGCCGTGGTGATTTTCTCCATGGTGGTGCTGTCGACGCTGCTGCGCTTCTGGCAGGAAAGCAAATCCAACCAGGCCGCTGATGCGCTCAAAGCGATGGTCAGCAACACCGCCACGGTGATGCGCCGTGACGCGCCACGCAGCGAATTGCCGATCAAGCAATTGGTGCCGGGCGATCTGATCGTGCTATCGGCCGGTGACATGATTCCTGCCGATTGCCGCGTGCTCAGCGCCAAGGACCTGTTCGTCAGTCAGGCGGCGATGACCGGTGAATCGATGCCGGTGGAGAAGTTTCCACACCAGCAGGATCGCGATACGCGCAATCCACTGGAGCTGGACAACATCCTGTTCATGGGCACCAACGTAGTCTCCGGCACCGCGGTGGCGGTGATTCTCACCACCGGCAACAGCACTTATTTCGGTGCGTTGGCGCAACGAGTTGGCGCGACTGATCGAGCAGTGACGTCGTTCCAGCAGGGCGTCAACAAAGTCAGCTGGTTGTTGATCCGCTTCATGTTTGTGATGGCGCCGCTGGTGCTGTTCATCAACGGTTTCACCAAGGGTGACTGGACCGAAGCGCTGCTGTTCGCACTGTCGATTGCGGTCGGCCTGACCCCGGAAATGCTGCCGATGATCGTCACCTCGACGCTGGCCAAAGGCGCGGTGTTTCTGTCGCGCAAAAAGGTCATCGTCAAACGTCTCGACGCGATCCAGAACTTCGGCGCCATGGATGTGCTGTGCACCGACAAGACCGGCACGCTGACCCAGGACAAGATCTTCCTCGCGCGTAATGTCGATGTCTGGGGCGCCGATTCCGATGACGTACTGGAAATGGCTTACCTCAACAGCTACTACCAGACCGGCCTGAAAAACCTGCTCGACGTGGCTGTGCTGGAACACGTGGAAATTCACCGTGAACTGAAAGTCGGCACGGCGTTTCGCAAGGTCGATGAGATCCCGTTCGACTTCAACCGTCGGCGCATGTCGGTGGTGGTCGAGGGGCGCGGTCAGCCGCATCAACTGATCTGCAAAGGCGCGGTAGAAGAAGTGCTTGCGGTGTGCAGCCGCGTGCGTCACGGCGACGTCGATGAAGCCTTGAGCGATGAATTGCTGACCCGGATTCGTCAGGTCACCGCAGCATTCAACGCTGAAGGCTTGCGCGTGGTGGCGGTGGCCGCACGCTCGATGCCGGAAGGTCGCGATACTTACAGCCTGGCTGATGAAAATGAACTGACGCTGATCGGCTACGTGGCGTTCCTCGATCCGCCGAAGGAAAGCACCGCGCCGGCGCTCAAAGCCTTGGCCGAACACGGCGTGGCGGTCAAAGTGCTGACCGGCGACAACGAGCTGGTGACGGCGAAAATCTGCCGCGAAGTCGGCCTCGCGCAACAAGGCTTGCTGCTGGGCAATGACGTCGAGCGTATGAGCGATGCTGAACTGGCCGTGGCCGTGGAAACCACCAATGTCTTCGCCAAGCTGACACCGTCGCACAAGGAGCGCATCGTGCGCATCCTCAAGGGCAACGGCCACGTGGTCGGTTTCATGGGCGACGGCATCAACGATGCGCCGGCGCTGCGTACCGCCGACATCGGTATTTCCGTGGACAGCGCGGTGGACATCGCCAAGGAAGCGGCCGACATCATCCTGCTGGAAAAGAGCCTGATGGTGCTGGAGGAGGGCGTGCTCGAAGGGCGGCGCACCTTCGCCAATATGCTCAAGTACATCAAGATGACCGCCAGCTCCAACTTCGGCAATGTGTTCTCGGTGCTGGTCGCCAGTGCGTTCATTCCGTTCCTGCCGATGCTGCCGATGCATCTGCTGGTGCAGAACCTGCTCTACGACATTTCGCAGATTGCGATTCCGTTCGATAACGTCGATGAGGACATGCTGAAAAAACCGCAACGCTGGCAGCCGGGCGATGTCGGGCGCTTCATGCTGTTCTTCGGCCCGATCAGTTCGATCTTTGACATCACCACGTTCGCCTTGATGTGGTACGTATTCGATGCCAACACCCCGGATCACCAGACGCTGTTCCAGTCCGGCTGGTTCGTGGTCGGGTTGCTGACCCAGACGCTGATCGTGCACATGATCCGCACGCCGAAAATTCCGTTCCTGCAAAGCCGTGCAGCCATGCCGCTGCTGGTGATGACCGGGATCATCATGGCGGTTGGCATCTTCCTGCCGATGGGGCCGCTGGCACACTACTTCAAATTGCAGGCGCTGCCGTCGCTGTACTTCGTGTTCCTGCCGGTGATTCTGCTGGCGTACATGGCGCTGACCCAGGCAGTGAAAGGTTTCTACATCCGCCGGTTCGGCTGGCAATAACCGCAGGATTGCTCTCCCCTGTAGGAGCTGCCGCAGGCTGCGATCTTTTGATCTTGTCTTTTAAAAACAAAATCAAAAGATCGCAGCCTGCGGCAGCTCCTACAGGGGGATTTGTGTGTATTCAGGGAAATTACTATGCAAGCCATCAACAACCTCAACCTCGATTCGCTGCTCGACACCCTCGTCAGCCTCAGCGCTGCGTTCATTCTCGGCGGTCTGATCGGTTTCGAGCGCCAGTACCGGCAACGCACGGCGGGCCTGCGCACCAACGTGCTGGTCGCCGTCGGCGCAGCGATTTTCGTCGACATGGCCAACCGTCTCGCGGGTGCCGAAGGCGCGGTGCGCGTGGTCGCCTATGTGGTCTCCGGCATCGGTTTTCTCGGCGCCGGGGTGATCATGCGTGAAGAAGGCAATGTGCGCGGCCTCAACACCGCTGCGACGTTGTGGACTTCAGCGGCGGTCGGCGCCTGTGCCGGTGCCGACCTGCTCGCCGAAGCCGTGCTCGGCACACTGTTCATTCTGGCCGCCAACACCTTGCTGCGGCCGATCGTCAACAACATCAACCGCCAGCCTTTGGACGTGGTTTCGGCGGAAGTCACCAACATCGTCTACGTCATCGCCCGCCGCTCGCAGCAGACCGCCGTGTTCGCCTTGCTCGAAGCCGAGCTTGAGCGCAGTAATTACCCGGCCAGCGATGTTGATGTGCATGCATTTGGCGCCGATGAAATCGAGATCGAAGCGACACTGGCGACAACGTCGGTCGATGGTGATGAACTCGACGCACTGGTGGCGCGGATTTCAACATCGGCGCTGGTGGTGCAGGCGTTCTGGAGTCCTAGCACTACTGAATAAAAGTACTGCTGAATAAAAGTACCACCGAGTAAACCGTACTCCATCTTCCAGGGGTTTCAGACGGTCACTAAAGCGTCGAGTGATGGTCAGGCTTGTTGAGCCTGCGATGAATAACCGTGTTTTTCGGAATATTCCTACAGAACCTGCCCCGGGGCTTGCGTAGTCTTGCCGCACCCAGAAACCGTACCCCGGGAGACTGACCATGATCAATAAAGCCCTGCGCATCCTGATCGCCGACACGCAGCATTTCCACCGAATGAAAATCGAGCGTCTGTTCAACAGCCTCGATTATTACCGTGTGGCTCCGGCACAGAGCCTCACCGAACTGCTGACGCTGGTGGACTACGGTTGCGAGCCGTTCGATGCGGTGGTCATCAATGCCGAACTGGCCGCAGGTTCGCTGGATCTGCTGGGGTTCTTTCTGGATAACCCGCAGGTTCGTCAGGCGCTGATCTACAACGAATCCACGGCGCCGTTACAACAGGCCTCGGGTTTCGCCCAGGAAAATGTGCAAGTCAGCCATTTGGCACTGCCCTCAAAACAGTCGATCAGTCAGTTGATGGCGTTGGTCGATACACCCGCGAGGCGGCAGCTTTTGTCAGCCTGCCAGCCATGTTCACCGCTGAAACTCGCTGCTCATGCATAAAAAAACACTGGCCGCAACTGTCAGGTCTGACAGGTGATCTGCTCGCCGTTCCATGTAACAGTCTCTGCGCAGCCACTGAGTCTGGATCAGCCCCCATCGGTGGCCTGTTCGTCAGACTTTGCACCGGGAGTGGCCATGAAGTCAGCGCTGATCGTCGATGATCATCCAGTGGTGCGCGCCGCCATCCGGATCGTGTTGCAAGCTGCAGGATTCAAGCTGATCTACGAGGCGTCCCAGGGCAACGAGGTGGTGTCGCTCATTCGGGAGCACCAGCCTCGATTGGTGATACTCGATCTGAATTTGCCGGTACTCGGCGGGCTGGAGGTTCTTGCCCGGATCAAGGCCAATGATTTTGCTTGCCGCGTGCTGGTGTTCAGTACACACGAGCCCATGTTCTATCAGGATCGTTGCGTGCGGGCCGGGGCCATGGCCTACGTGACCAAAACCAATCAACTGGAGCAACTGCGCAATGCCATTCGGGCGGTGATGTCGGGCCACACCTATTTTTCCTCGCTCCCGGACAGTTTCAGCACGCTGAATGCCGTGCAAACCACGGAAAAACAGATGATCGATCAACTCTCCGACCGTGAGTTGAGCATTTTCCAGCAATTGGGGCAGGGCAAGTCCAACAAGGTGATTGCAGCGGACATGCACCTGAGCCACAAAACCGTCAGCACCTATAAAACCCGTCTGATGAAAAAACTCGGGGTCAGCTCAGCCGTGCACTTGCGCGATTTCGCCAAGCGCAATCATGTGATCTGAGCGAGCGGACATGAAGCAGGGATGGCAGGTTTTCTGGCTGTGGCTGAGTCTGATAGCCACCTGCTGGGCGAGTGACTCGCCACAAGTGCTGCAAGTGCTGACCCGCAGCGGGCCGGAAAACAACCAGTTGCGCCTGGACGAACAGGACCGGCAATGGCTGCGTCAGCACCCGGTACTGCGCATGGGCGTTTCCGGCCCGGATTACCCACCGTTCGAGATCACTCGCAATCAGCATGAACTCGAAGGGCTGACCGCCGATTACGCTGATCTGCTCGCGCAGTTGCTCGGCGTGCGCATCGAAGTGCAGCGGTTTGCCAACCGCGATGCGGTGATGGCGGCACTCAAACGCGGCGATCTTGATCTGCTGGGGACCTCCAACAGTTTTGAAGCCGCCGACCCGGACTTTATCCTGTCCCGGGCCTACGCCGAAGATCAACCGATGCTGGTGACTCGACTCGAAGAGCCGTTGCCGAGCGATCTGGCCGGCAAGCGCCTGGCCATGGTCGAGGACTATCTGCCCCTGGCGAGCGTGCAAGCGTTCTATCCCCAGGCCAGCGTGCAGCGTTACCCTTCGGCGATGGATGCGCTCGGAGCAGTGGCGTTCGGCGCGGATGATGTGTATCTGGGCGACTTCATCAGTGCCAATTACCTGATCAACACCAATTATCGTAACGATCTGCAACTGGCCGGCCCGGCAGGGCTGGACGCCAACGCGTTCGCGTTTGCCCTGTTGCGCAGCGATGTGCGCCTCAAACGCATGGTCGATCAGGCGTTGGCGGCCATTCCCATGGAGCGTCGCCAACGTATCGAACAACGCTGGAGCGCCGGCCTTGCCGAGATGGCTGAGCAGTCGCGGGTGCAGCTCAGTGCCAGTGAGCAGGCGTGGCTGGATCAGCATCCGCTGATCCGGGTCGGTGTCGTCGAAGATTTCGCGCCGCTGACTTTTTTTGATGCCGATGGCCGCTTCAGCGGGCTGTCGGCGCAACTGCTGAGCTTGATCAGTCAGCGCAGCGGGCTGAACTTCGAAGTTGTGCGCGGCACATCGCTGGATCGCCAGATCGAACAGCTCAAAGCCGGTGAACTGGATGTCTTGCCGGTGGTGACGCCAAGTAGCGAGCGCGAAACCGAACTGCAATTTACCCGCGCCTATCTGAACAATCCGTTTGTGCTGGTCGGCGCAATCACCGCACAGGGGCCACTCAACCTTGATGATCTGAACGATAAGCGGCTGGCGATTTATCGCGGCCATCCGTTGCGCGGATATTTATTGGAACGGGTGCCGCGCATCCGACTGATCGAAGTCAAAAGCCCCGCCGAAGGCATGGCGTTGATTGCCAAAGGCCAAGTCGATGCCACGGTCAGCTCGTTGCTGGTGGCACGCTTTCTGATCGCTCGTCACTACCGCGAGCGTCTGCGCATCAGCGGCACGGTCGGTGATCAACCGGCGCGCATTGCGCTGGCGACGGCGCCGCAAATGCCGGCACTGCATTCGATCCTGAACAAGGCCTTACTGAGCATCGCCCCGCAACAGATGGACGAACTGGTTGAGCGCTGGAGCCACGATGTGGTGGTGGATGACAGTTACTGGTTACAGCATCGTCGCGAGATTCTTCTGGGCTTTACCGGCGCCGCGGTTTTGCTGGCGCTGGCTCTGGCCTGGATCGTTTTTCAGCGTCAACAGATTCGTCGGCGCCAGCAGTGGTTGCAGCAATTGCAGGAAGCCAAGGACGCGGCGGACGACGCCAATCGGGCCAAGACCACGTTTCTGGCGACCATGAGCCATGAAATCCGCACGCCGATGAATGCCTTGATCGGCATGCTTGAACTGGCGCTGAAAAGGGCCGAGGAGGGCGTGACCGACCGCTTGGCGATTCAGGTGGCGTCCAACGCCGGGCAACAATTGCTCGCGCTGATCGGCGACATCCTCGACATCGCGCGGATCGAGGCCGGGCATTTGTCCCTCGCCCCCGAACGCGCCAATCTGCGCGAACTGGTGGTGTCGGTGTGCCGGGTGTTCGAAGGGCTGGCGCGGCAGAAGCGTTTGCTGTGGCACATCGAACTGGACGCCCGCAGCAACGTTGATGTGCTGATCGACCCGACACGCTGCAAACAAGTGCTGTCGAATCTGCTGAGCAATGCGATCAAGTTCACCGAAGAGGGCGAGGTCAGTCTGCGGCTGGTGGTGACCGCAGCGACGGCCGAGCGACTGGCTGTGAAGGTGCTCATCGAAGACAGTGGGGTGGGGATCAGCGACGATGACCGGCGACGACTGTTCAGCCCGTTCGTGCAGGCGAGCAATCACTCGCAGTCGGCCCGCAGCGGTTCCGGACTGGGGCTGGTGATCAGTCGCAGCCTCTGCGAAATGATGGGCGGCACGCTGCGACTCGACAGTGCGCCGGGTGAAGGAACGCAAGTCGAAGTCAGTCTCGAACTGCCGCTGTTGGCCGCCCTCGCTCAACCCGCTGCAACCGCGCGAGCTGTGGTGGCCGCGAGCTGTTCACTGAATGTGCTGGTGGTGGACGATCATCCGGTGAACCGCTTGCTGCTGTGCTGGCAGTTGAGTGAACTCGGCCATCGCACGGTCGACACTGAGAACGGTGATCTGGGCCTGGAGCGATGGCGCACGCAGGCATTCGATGTGGTGATCACCGATTGCAACATGCCGCGGCGCAACGGTTATCAACTGGCGCGGGCGATCCGTGATGAGGAAGCGCTTGCCGGCCGCCAACCCTGTCTGATTCTGGGTTTTACCGCCAACGCGCAGGCTGAGGAACGGACGAGTTGCCTGAATGCCGGCATGGACGAATGTCTGTTCAAACCGATCCGCTTGCTTGACCTCGCGCAGGCGTTGGCGGCTGCCGGTCATTGCGAAACGACGCTCGAACCTGGCGAAGCGCCGGCGCTGGTGGAAATCGACCTGAGCACATTGGAACAAATGGCTGGGGATGATCGTGCGTTGATCGGGCAGTTGCGCAAGGAAGTGTTGAACAGCTTGCACCTCGATCTGCAACGTCTGGAAGTATTGCAGCGAGAGCAGGATCGCGCAGGGCTGCGTGAACTGGCGCATCACATCAAGGGCGGGGCGCAGATGGTCGGTGCGGCGCGGGTGGTGGCAGCGTGTGTTGCGCTGGAGCAGGCGTGTCGCGAGACGCACGCGACGCTGCTGGACGTGGCGAGCGAAACGTTGCGCGAGGCCATGGCCAGCCTCGCGCAACGTCTGCACATCTGACGCGTGTCGACTCAGTCCCAGTGCGGCGCGATGCCTTTCGGGCTGGTCAGGCGATGGCCGCGATCAAGCGTGGCAATCAGCGCCATATCGGCTTCGCTTAGGGTCAGCGCGGTGGCGGCAAGGTTGCTTTGCAGGTTGTCGCGCTTGGTCGACGACGGGATCACCGCGTAGCCCGACTGCATGGCCCAAGCCAGGGTGACTTGCGCCGGAGTCGCCTGCAGGCGTTCGGCGATCTGCTGGAGCAGCGGATCTTTCAGCACTTCGCCGTAGGCGAGGGTCATGTACGAGGTAATGTGGATGCCTTGGCTGCGGGCAAACTCGACCACTTTGCGGTTTTGCAGGTACGGGTGCAGTTCGATCTGGTTGGTTGCGATGTTGTCGGCACCGACTGCGGTGATCGCCTGTTGCATCAGCTCGATGGTGAAGTTGGACACGCCGATCTGCCGGGTCAGGCCCAGGCGCTTGGCTTCGAGCAGGGCGGTCATGAACTCTTCGACGGGCACCTGGTTTTCCGGCGACGGCCAGTGAATCAAGGTCAGGTCGAGGTAGTCGGTCTGCAGTTTTTCCAGGCTTTCCCTGAGGCTGTCGATCAGGCGATCCTTGGCGAAGTTGGCGACCCAGATCTTGCTGGTGATGAACAGCTCGTCGCGCGGGATGCCGCTGGCCGCGATGGCCGCGCCGACATCGGCTTCGTTTTCGTAGATTTGCGCGGTGTCGATGACCCGGTAGCCGAGTTCAAGGGCGGTGCTCACCGAATCAATGACCACTTGGCCTTGCAGACGAAACGTACCAAGACCGAAAGCGGGTACAGACATGAAAGACTCCAGGGTTGCAGTGGGAATGGGCAGGAGTATCCGTGTCTGAATCGTTGAGAAAAACCGCTGGTGGGGCAAAGCACTGTTGATCAGAAGTCATGAATCATTTTCAGGATTTGTGTTGTCCGGGCTGACCCCTTCGCGAGCAGGCTCGCTCCCACATTGGAATGCGTGCTCATGTGGGAGCGAGCCTGCTCGCGAAGGGCGCACCACCGATTCAGGCAATGTCGCTGCGCGCGAACTCCTCCCCGAGAAAATCAATCAACGTGCGCACTGACGGCAACAACCCGCGCCGCGACGGAAAAATCGCATGCACCACCCCGCACTTCGGCGCCCAGCCCGGAATCAACTCCACGACGCGTCCGGCGGCAATATCCTCACGCACCACCACGCTCGGCAAATGCGCCACGCCAACCCCGGCAATCACCGCCTGACGCAAGGCGATCAAATCATCGGTGACCATTCGTGGCGTATGCCGGATCAGCGCCGTGTGGTCATTCGGCCCAAGCAATTCCCACTGATATTCGCGCTGCGCCGCGCCCCAATGCAGGCTCGGCAGGCCATTGAGGTCAGCAGGCGAGGGCGGTGACGACAGGCGTTCGACAAACTGTGGACTACCGACCACCGATTGCGTGCTGTTGCCGAGCACCTTCATGACCATGTCGGTGTTCTCCAGCGGCGGAAAGCGCACGCGCAACGCGATGTCGAAACCCTCATGCAACAGATCGACGCGGCGGTTGGTGCTCTCGATAAACAACTCCACCAGCGGGTACTTGAGCATGTAGCGGGTGAGCATCGGCCCGACCCACGAGTTGAGCAGCGCCGTCGGGCAACTCAGGCGCACCAGACCTTGCGGTTCGGAGCGGTTGCGTTCGATCAGCTCGGCGGCGCTTTCGGCTTCGACGCGCATGGCCAGGCAGCGCTGGTAATAGGCCTGGCCGATTTCGGTCAACGAGCAATGGCGGCTGGTGCGGTGCAGCAAGCGCACACCGAGGCGCTCTTCCAGTTCGGAAATCCGCCGGCTGAGCTTCGATTTAGGCATGTCCAGTGCGCGCCCGGCGGCGGCGAAACCGTGATGTTCGACCACTTGGGTGAAGTAGTAAAGGGTGTTGAGGTCTTCCACCATCGTTCTCCAGATAGAACGCTAAGGCTGATTTTTGCAGTCTAGTGCATTAATGGTCATGGATTTAAGCTTAATCCATCGCACCACTCACCCCATTGGAGACAACCATGAAAAACATCATCGGTATCTACACCAGCCCGCGCGGCCATTGGGTCGGCGATGGTTTCCCGGTTCGCACGCTGTTTTCCTACGACAACCTGGGCAAACACATCAGCCCTTTCCTGCTGCTCGATCACGCTGGCCCTGCCGATTTCACCCCGACCTCCGAACGGCGTGGCGTTGGTCAGCATCCGCACCGTGGTTTCGAAACCGTGACTATCGTTTATGAAGGCGAAGTGCAGCACCGCGACTCGACCGGTAGTGGCGGCGTGATCGGCCCGGGCGATGTGCAATGGATGACCGCCGCTTCCGGGATCCTTCACGAGGAGTTTCACTCGGAAAACTTCGCCAAAACCGGCGGCAAACTGGAAATGGTCCAGTTGTGGGTCAACCTGCCGGCCAAGGACAAAATGGCTGCGCCGGGCTACCAGACCATTCTCGACCGTGACATCCCGAGCATTGCGCTCAAGGACAACGCCGGCCGCTTGCGGCTGATCGCCGGTGAGTTCGAGGGTCACACAGGCCCGTCGCGGACCTTCACGCCGATCGACGTGTGGGATTTGCGTCTGAACGCCGGCAAGTTGCTGACGCTTGATCTGCATGAAGGCCGCAACACCGCGCTGGTGGTGTTGAAAGGTTCGATTCAGGTCAACGGTGTGGAATCGGTGCGCGAAGGGCAGTTAGCGCTGTTCGAGCGTGACGGCCATCAGATGACGCTCGAAGCCAGCCAGGACGCGTTGGTGTTGCTGCTCAGCGGCGAGCCGATCGACGAACCGATCGTCGGCCACGGCCCGTTCGTGATGAACACCGAGCAGGAAATCCACCAGGCCTTCGCCGACTTCCAGTCCGGCCGCTTCGGCCAGATGCACGCTTAACGCATAACCACTCCGCTCTACACAGGACGCGTAGGCCGGTTCGCAGGCCAGGGATGGCTGTTGCCTATAGAAAAGAGGAAACGCCCATGAACACCCAATACAAACGTCTGGACAAGAACAACGCCGCGGTGCTGCTGGTCGACCATCAGGCCGGGCTGCTGTCGCTGGTGCGCGATATCGATCCGGACAAATTCAAGAACAACGTGCTGGCCCTGGCCGATCTGGCCAAGTACTTCAAGCTGCCAACGATCCTCACCACCAGTTTCGAAACCGGCCCCAATGGCCCGCTGGTGCCGGAGCTGAAAGCGCTGTTCCCGGACGCGCCGTACATCGCCCGTCCAGGGCAGATCAACGCTTGGGACAACGAAGACTTCGTCAAGGCGATCAAGGCGACGGGCAAGAAGCAACTGATCATTGCTGGCGTGGTGACAGAGGTCTGCGTGGCATTCCCAGCACTGTCGGCGATAGAGGAAGGTTTTGATGTGTTCGTGGTGACCGATGCCTCGGGCACGTTCAACGAATTGACCCGTGAATCGGCGTGGAACCGCATGTCCAGCGCCGGTGCGCAATTGATGACCTGGTTCGGTCTGGCCTGTGAGCTGCACCGCGACTGGCGCAACGACATCGAAGGGCTGGGCACGCTGTTCTCCAATCACATCCCGGATTACCGCAACCTGTTCACCAGCTACAACAGCCTGACCAACGGCAAATAACCCCAGCCAAACCACAGTCCCCCTGTGGGAGCGAGCCTGCTCGCGAAGGCGTCGTATCAGTCAATGCACCTTCGGCTGATCCACCGCATTCGCGAGCAGGCTCGCTCCCACATTTGGTTTTGTGGTGTTTTCGCGGGCGTGTTCATCCTCTGAAATCAATTGCTCCTACACTTGCTCAATCTGTGCGATCTTCTCGCGATTGGCCCCCGTCGGAGTTGTTTGATGCTGTCTCTGCTCACTGAACATCCGTTGTTCTGCGCGTTGATCCTGATCCTCCTCGATCTGGGCTTGTGGCGCCTGATCAGTTCCCATGGCAGTGAGTGGAAACTGCTGGTGCGGGTGCTGATTTTCGCCTTGTTCAGCGTGTTGCTGTTCAACGAAGGTCTCAACCCGATGGAGCCTGCGCCGTGGGCCGACAACGTGCCGCTGCACCTGGCAGCGACCGGGCTGCAGATTGGCTGGTGGCTGTTCGGCGCACGCACTCTTACGGTGTTGATCGGCGCGGTGATGATGCAGCGGGTCGGCCACACCGGGCGGCTATTGCAGGATTTGCTCGGCGCGGTGATTTTCCTTATCGCGATTATTGCGGCGCTGGCCTATGTGCTGGATCTGCCGGTCAAAGGCGTGCTGGCGACGTCTGGCGCGTTGGCGATCATCGTTGGTCTGGCCTTGCAGAGCACGCTCAGCGATGTGTTCTCCGGGATCGTCCTCAACACCACCAAGCCGTATCAACTGGATGACTGGATTTCCATCGACGGCACTGAAGGTCGGGTCACCGATATCGACTGGCGCGCCACGCGCCTGCAAACCAGTCAGGGCAGCATGGCGGTGATTCCCAACTCGCTGGCGGCCAAGGCCAAGATCATCAACTTCAGCCGGCCGAGCAATATGTTTGGTGTCGCGGTCAGCGTGCAGGTCAGCCCGCATGCGCGGCCCAGTTCGGTGATCGATGCACTGGAGCGGGCGATGCAGGGCTGCCGGCAACTGCTCGATACACCTGCGCCGAGCGTCGCCCTGAAAAGCTCCGGCAGCAGCGGGGCGGAATACGAGATCAGCGGGTTCGTTGCGTCGATGGGCGAGAAGCGCGTGGTGCGCAATCAACTGTTTGACCTGGCGTATCGGCACTTGCAGGCGTCGGGGGTCAATCTGCTGTCGAGCGATGAAAGCAGCGTGCCGAGCAACCTGTCGCGGCCCCGGGCGTTGCTCGACAGTTCGCCGATCTTCTCGACCCTGCGTCAGGAAGAGAAAGACACCTTCAGCCAGAACATGAACCTGCAAACCTTCCGTGCCGGCGAAGTCATTCTCGCGGGCGGGGAGGTCAGTGATCACCTGTTCATTATTGAGTCAGGCGTGGTCTCGGTGACGTTGAAACGCCACGGCACCCCGTTCGAATCCGGGCGCATGGGGCCGGGCGAGGTGATCGGCGAGGCCGGGATTCTGTCCGATTCCTCGCTGCCGGCGGACTTTTCGGCGAAAACCTTTTGCGTGCTGTACCGCATTGAAAAGTCCTACCTCAAGCCGTGCCTCGACGCCCGTCACGACATCAACGACGCGATGCAAGCCTTGCTCGATTATCGCCTGCACAAGGCGCAATCGCTGACCGAGGAAACACCGGTGGTGGTGCCGAAGAAAGGCTTCCTGCAATGGCTGCGCAGTCGCGCCTGAAGTTATGCGTAGGCAGCGAGTTTCTGTTCCAGGTGCAGACGCACCTGCGGCCACTCGTCGTCAATGATGCTGAACCGTACCGAATTGCGCTTGCGCCCGTCCGGCATGATCCGCTCATGCCGGACGATGCCTTCCTGTTGTGCGCCAAGACGCAGGATGGCGTTGCGTGACTTCTGATTGTTCTCGTCGGTGGTGAACTGCACGCGCACGCAATCGAGCACGTCGAAGGCGTGGCGCAGCATCAGGTACTTGGCTTCGGTGTTGACGAAGGATTTCTGCCAGCTCGCGGAGATCCAGCTGCTGCCGATTTCCAGCTTGCGATTGAGCGGGTCGATCTTCCAGAAGCGCGTTGAGCCGATCACTTCGCCAGTGTCTTTCAAGACAATGACAAACGGCATCACCGTGCCGGCGTCACGGCCATCGAGGGCTTTTTTCAGGTAGCTGTCGACGGTGTTGGCCGACGGCACCACGGTGACGGTGAGGTTCCATAACTCGCCGTCAGCGGCAGCGTGGAGCAGGGCGGCGGCATCTGAATACTGAAGCGGGCGCAAGAGAATGCGCGGACCTTGCAGCGTGGTTTGCATGGGATTGCGGTCTCGGCAGTGCGGGCGAAAGGCGAGCGCCTATTACGCCGTACCGAGAGGATCCGATGCAACCGCCGCGATGATCGCAGGGTCAGATTTTTTACAGCCCACGGGCAGGAGCCTCAGCCGATGAAAAACCTGCGAATCGCCACCTATAACGTCAACGGTTTACGCGCACGTTTGCCGAATCTGCTGGATTGGCTCAAGCGCGAGCAACCGGACATCGCCTGCTTGCAAGAACTCAAATCTGTCGACAGCGCGTTTCCTGCCGCTGAGCTGGAAGCCGCCGGTTACGGCGCAATCTGGCAGGGGCAAGCCTCGTGGAACGGCGTGGCGATTCTCGCCCGCGACGCGCAGCCGCTGGAGAGTCGGCGCGGCCTGCCGGGCGATCCCGATGACCAGCACAGCCGTTATCTGGAAGCGGCGGTGCATGGCGTGCTGGTCGGCTGCCTGTATCTGCCCAACGGCAACCCGCAGCCCGGGCCGAAATTCGATTACAAACTGGCGTGGTTCGAAAGGCTGATCAGCTATGCGCAGGACCTGCAAAGCAGCGATCACCCGGTGGTGCTGGCCGGTGACTACAACGTCGTGCCCACCGACATGGACATCTACAACACCCGTTCCTGGCTCAAGGATGCGTTATTGCAACCCGAGAGCCGCGAGTGTTATCAACGCTTGCTCGATCAAGGCTGGACGGACTCGCTGCGCCATCTGTATCCCGAAGATCGGCTCTATACGTTTTGGGATTACTTCCGCCAGCACTGGCAAACCAACTCCGGTTTGCGCATCGATCACCTATTGCTCAACCCGGCACTGAGTCCGTATTTGCACGAGGCCGGGGTAGACGCCTGGGTGCGCAACGAACCTCACGCCAGCGACCATGCACCGACGTGGATTCGTATCGGTTCACGGAAAAAACGCTAGCGGGCGATTGGCGAAATCAATTGTCGAAACCAGTGCCCGATCCCGTATACATGGCGACCATCAACGCAGTGAACTGCGGCCCCCTGCATAAGGACCGAGCAATGAGCGAGCCTCGCCTGACGAATCTGAAGCTGTACCTGCAACGTCTGGGTTTCGATGCGCCGCCGGCACCGACGCTGGCAACGCTGCGCCAATTGCAGTGGCGCCACACCGGCGTGTTTCCTTTCGAGAATCTGGCGACGATTGCCGGGGAGCCAGTGTTGATCGATCTGTCGTCCATCGAAGCAAAAATCCTCGTCGGTGGCCGTGGTGGTTACTGCTACGAACTGAATAATCTGTTTTTTTCTTTGTTGCATGAATTGGGCTTCGATGCCCGGGCCATCAGCGGGCGCGTGGTGATGAATCAGCCCGCAGGCAGCTGGACAGCGCGCACGCACCGTTTGAGCCTGGTGACTATCGACGACGTGCGTTACATCAGTGATGTCGGCTTCGGTGGTATGGTCCCGACCGCGCCGCTGCTCCTCGACACCGAAACTGAGCAGGCGACCCCTCACGAACCTTATCGCATCGAAAAACAGGTCGACGGCTACATGCTGCATGCCAACGTGGCGGGTGAATGGCGACCGATGTACCTGTTTGATCTGCAGCGCCAGGAAGACATCGATTACACCATCGGCAACTGGTATGTCTCGACTCACCCTGAATCACCGTTTGCACAGCGCCTGATGGTGGCGCGCACCGGTGATGGCTGGCGCAAGACCCTGAACA
This sequence comes from Pseudomonas viridiflava, assembly GCF_900580865.1. Classification (GTDB taxonomy): domain Bacteria; phylum Pseudomonadota; class Gammaproteobacteria; order Pseudomonadales; family Pseudomonadaceae; genus Aquipseudomonas. The sequence goes on along the minus strand of NZ_UTBZ01000026.1, from coordinate 168,011 downwards.
ACGGTAGTTTCGCTATCCATCGCATGGGCGCCGGCAGTGAGCGGCGCGAGGTGGTGCAAGTCAGTGAGTTGATTGAGTTGCTGGCGCGCGAGTTTGATCTGCACCTGCCTGATCTGCCTGACGTGCGGCAGTCTTTGGCGCGGGTGATCGCGCCTGTTTCCGTCTAGGGTTTGGCGTCGGGCTCCAGCACTCGACGGATTTCCCCAACCGCAGCCGACAGCTTTTTCTCGAGGCTCTTGAGGTCGGCGGCAGTGATGCCCTTCTTGAATTGCCCGCTCGAATCGACTGGCTCAGGTTTTGCCACGGCATCCAGCAGCGCATGCCGCAGGGTGTTATTGATCACCGTCTGGTAACCGAACCCTTCGTTCTCCGCGACCGTACGCGCAGCCTCGATGACGGCATCGTCGAGCATGATGGTGATGCGGGTTTTGCCTTTGTTTGACGCCACTGCGCCGCGTTTGCCCTGAGAAAAGTCATATTCGTCTTTCATCGGTCAAGCCTCCAGAAAATACGCGCAACGTTCGCTTGGTGTGGCGACACGTGCAGAAATGATTCGAACGACATTCGCTTCCCGGTAACCGTACGCAACGACCAACAAACGCCCTTTGCCGTTGAGGCCAATAGTGATCCAGCGTTGTTCGTCATGGTCGTTGTCCTCCATCGTCAGCGCTCTTTCGTCGTCAAACACCGGCCCGGTCTCGGCGAGGCTGACGCCTTTGTGCTTGAGTTTGTTGGCTGCGTTCTTGCTTTTGTCGTACTGAATAGTGAATGACTTCATTATGCATACTTTATATGTATAAAAAAGAGTGCGACGGTGCCGTCGGTCGCCATGAACACTTCAGCCTAGTGGGCGTTGGCGCAGACACAGAAGCGCATGTGTTGCCGGATTTGTGGGGGATGCAAGCGGCGGGATAGAAGGTTGGGTGGCTACCTATCCATTATGTGACTGATAAGTTGTATACAACTCTATGGACATTTGTCGTGAGTATTGAATACAGTGTGCGCATAACAAAAACCAGGGAACCCCCCACCATGAAAACGCCCCATGTTTCACACCAACGGCCCGAGGACGAAAATCTCGGGGTCGGCGCGAATATGGCTTACGGCCTGCAACATGTTCTGACCATGTACGGCGGTATCGTTGCGGTGCCACTGATCATCGGCCAGGCGGCCGGCCTGTCGCCGGCGGACATCGGTTTGCTGATTGCTGCTTCATTGTTTGCGGGGGGGCTGGCGACACTGCTGCAAACCCTGGGTCTGCCGTTTTTTGGCTGTCAGTTGCCGCTGGTTCAGGGCGTGTCGTTCTCCGGCGTGGCGACCATGGTCGCGATCGTCAGCAGTGGCGGGGAGGGCGGCTTTCAGTCGGTGCTGGGTGCGGTGATTGCCGCCTCCTTGATAGGGCTGCTGATCACGCCGGTGTTCTCACGCATTACCAAGTTCTTTCCGCCCTTGGTCACCGGTATCGTGATCACCACCATCGGCCTGACGCTGATGCCGGTGGCCGCACGCTGGGCGATGGGCGGCAACAGCCACGCGCCGGACTTCGGCAGCATGCAGAACATCGGTCTGGCGGCGGTCACGCTGGTGCTGGTGTTGCTGCTGAGCAAGGTCGGCAGCTCGACCATCTCGCGTCTGTCGATCCTGTTGGCCATGGTGATCGGTACGATACTGGCGGTATTCCTCGGTATGGCGGACTTCTCCAACGTCACCACAGGGCCGATGTTCGGCTTCCCGACGCCGTTCCATTTCGGCATGCCGACTTTCCACTTCGCCGCGATCCTGTCGATGTGCATCGTGGTCATGGTGACCTTGGTGGAGACTTCGGCAGACATTCTCGCGGTCGGTGAAATCATCGGCACCAAAGTCGATTCCAAACGTCTGGGCAATGGCCTGCGGGCGGACATGCTGTCGAGCATGTTTGCGCCGATTTTCGGTTCGTTCACCCAGAGCGCCTTCGCCCAGAACGTTGGCCTGGTGGCGGTGACCGGGATCAAGAGCCGTTACGTGGTGGCCACTGGCGGCATCTTCCTGGTGATCCTTGGCCTGCTGCCGTTCATGGGGCGGGTCATCGCAGCCGTGCCGACTTCGGTACTCGGCGGCGCCGGTATCGTGCTGTTCGGTACGGTGGCGGCGAGTGGTATCCGCACGCTGTCCAAGGTTGATTACCGCAACAACGTCAACCTGATCATCGTCGCCACTTCGATCGGTTTCGGCATGATCCCGATTGCTGCGCCGAACTTCTACGATCACTTCCCGAGCTGGTTTGCGACCATTTTCCACTCGGGCATCAGCTCGTCGGCGATCATGGCGATCCTGCTCAACCTGGCCTTCAACCACTTCACCGCCGGTAACTCGGATCAGCAATCGGTGTTTGCCGCGGCGGAGGAACGGACTTTGCGTTACCGCGATCTGGCGGCGCTGCGTGAAGGCGATTACTTCAGCGACGGCAAATTGCACGACTGCGATGGCAAGGAAGTGCCGGTGATCGAGCCGGACGATCACGATCATGGGCACGGTGCGCCGAAGGTGCAGGTGAAAAGCAGCGAGCATGTCTGACGGCTGTAGCTGAATGGAAAAGGGCCGATCTGTTAATCAGATCGGCCCTTTTTGTTTGAAGATCAAAAGATCGCAGCCTTCGGCAGCTCCTACATGAAAACACCTATCCCCTGTAGGAGCTGCCGAAGGCTGCGATCTTTTGATCTTTTGATCTTTTCGAGCGCCCACAAAAAAGCCCCTGAATCTTTCGATTCAGGGGCTTTGCTATTTGGCTCCACAACCTGGACTCGAACCAGGGACCCAATGATTAACAGTCATTTGCTCTACCAACTGAGCTATTGCGGAATTGGTGCGTATGTTACTGATTCAAAAAGAGAAGTCAAGCGCCGGTTGCAAAAATGAGTGAATCATCGGGATGAACGGTGGTTTGTCAGCGATTGGCGGTTACCAGAACCGTAGCAGAGGTCTACCATGGCCGCCCGGAAGTGGCACACGCGCTGCCGGCCATTCGCCGAAAAAGGTACGCGCCATGAATCATTTACTCCGCAACAACGAGGTGTTCGCATGAGCATCGCGCAAATCAGTCTGCCCAAGGGCGTCGGTCCCCACGCCGAAAAACTCTTCGATGCAATCACCCAGGCCAGCAGCGCTGAAGAACTGAACCGTGCCGGCGGCAAGGCCGAAGGGTTCGTCCTCGGCCTGGAAAGCACCAAGGCGATCAAAAGCCAGATCGCCGAATCGCTGTACGTCGTCTATGACGATGCTGCGACTCAGCGCGCGAGCGAACTGGCTTAACTGCCGAAGGTGATGGTGCCCAGCATCAGTTTGGCGTAAGCCGCGGTGGCGGCCAGTTGCACCAGCCACAGCGCCAGACCACCGAGAAACACCCCGGCCGCTACTTGTAGCACCAGGCTTTTTTCGCGTTTGGCCGAGGCGCGGGGGATGAAATCATCCAGATCGTCACGGTCGGCGCGCAGGTTGTCGTTTTTCATTTGGCTTCTCACAAAATTCTCGGATGTACACAAAACCCTACAGTTTTTGATTTGTGTGCAGTTTAGAGGGTGTTGGCGCTAGTTTGAGACAAATAAAAAACGGGAAGCCCCAAGGCTTCCCGTTTTTCATCACGCGGCGAAATCAGATGACCTGAACAATCGCATCCGTCACTGCCTTGATGTTGCTCTGGTTCAGCGCAGCCACGCAGATACGGCCGGTGTCCAGGGCGTAGATGCCGAACTCGTTACGCAGGCGATGCACTTGCTCAGTGGTCAGGCCCGAGTAGGAGAACATGCCGCGCTGGCGACCGACGAAGCTGAAGTCGCGGCCCGGGGCTTTCTCTGCCAGCAAGGCAACCATCTGCTCGCGCATGCCGCGAATGCGCAGACGCATTTCAGCCAGCTCGGCTTCCCACTGGGCGCGCAGTTCCGGGCTGTTCAGTACCGCAGCAACGATGCTGGCACCGTGGGTTGGCGGGTTGGAGTAGTTGGTGCGGATCACGCGTTTGACTTGCGACAGGACGCGCGCGCTTTCTTCTTTCGATTCGCTGATGATCGACAGGGCGCCAACGCGCTCGCCGTACAGGGAGAACGATTTGGAGAACGAGCTCGAAACGAAGAACGTCAGACCGGACTCGGCGAACAGGCGCACGGCAGCGGCGTCTTCGTCGATACCGTCGCCAAAACCCTGATAGGCCATGTCGAGGAACGGCACGTGACCTTTGGCTTTGACCACGTCCAGCACGTTGTTCCAGTCCGCCGGGGTCAGGTCGACGCCAGTCGGGTTGTGGCAGCAGGCGTGGAGGATAACGATCGAGCCGTTCGGCAGGGCGTTGAGGTCTTCGAGCATGCCGGCACGGTTTACGTCGTGGGTGGCAGCATCGTAGTAGCGGTAGTTCTGCACCGGGAAGCCGGCGGTTTCGAACAGCGCGCGGTGGTTTTCCCAGCTCGGGTCGCTGATCGCCACGACAGCGTTCGGCAGCAGTTGCTTGAGGAAGTCGGCACCGATTTTCAGTGCGCCGGTCCCGCCGACAGCCTGAGTGGTGATGACGCGACCGGCACTGATCAGCGGCGAGTCGTTGCCGAACAGCAGCTTTTGCACGGCCTGGTCGTAGGCGGCGATGCCATCGATCGGCAGGTAACCGCGCGAAGCGTGTTGAGCGACGCGAATCGTCTCGGCTTCGATCACGGCGCGCAGAAGTGGAATTCGCCCCTCTTCGTTGCAGTACACGCCAACGCCCAGGTTGACCTTGGTGGTCCGGGTATCGGCGTTGAATGCTTCGTTGAGGCCCAGGATTGGATCGCGGGGTGCCATTTCGACAGCGGAGAACAGGCTCATTATTGCGGCGGCTCTGAATGGAGAGTGGAGGGACGTGTCGCGCTCCAGCCGGATGCACTAGAGCGGTGCACAAACGGGGAGCTAGTATAGAGGCCATTACTGAACAATGGCGACAGACGATTCGGCTTTTCGGGTAAGTTTTTCCGATTATTTCTTGACCGTTAGTCGACTGCCCGTGTCAGAGTCTTTACCGGATGTAGGACGTTTGCCTTGAAAGGTGAGGCAATCGCCACCACATTGAGCACAATCCAGGTTTTTTCTTGCGCGACATCGGTCGTTTGCGGTCGTCCCCGTGGTGTTCCGCTTTGCTCGGAATGCCGCGATCCCAGAGGTGTATATGTCCGAATTCCAGCTCGTCACCCGCTTCGAGCCCGCCGGCGACCAGCCAGAAGCCATCCGCCAATTGGTCGAGGGCATCGAGGCCGGGCTGGCGCACCAGACGCTGCTCGGTGTGACCGGCTCGGGCAAGACCTTCAGCATCGCCAATGTCATCTCGCAGATACAGCGCCCGACCCTGGTGCTGGCGCCGAACAAGACCTTGGCCGCGCAGTTGTATGGCGAGTTCAAGGCGTTCTTCCCGAACAACGCCGTCGAATACTTCGTTTCCTACTACGACTACTATCAGCCGGAAGCCTATGTGCCGTCGTCCGACACCTTCATCGAGAAGGATGCGTCGATCAACGACCACATCGAGCAGATGCGCCTGTCCGCGACCAAAGCGCTGCTGGAGCGCAAGGACGCGATCATCGTCACCACGGTGTCGTGCATCTACGGTCTCGGTAGCCCGGAAACCTATCTGAAGATGGTCTTGCACGTCGATCGCGGCGACAAGCTCGATCAGCGTGCATTGCTGCGGCGTCTGGCCGATCTGCAATACACCCGCAACGACATGGATTTTGCCCGCGCGACCTTCCGTGTGCGCGGCGATGTGATCGACATCTACCCGGCGGAATCCGATCTGGAAGCGATCCGCATCGAGCTGTTCGACGACGAGGTGGAGAGCATTTCCGCGTTCGACCCGCTGACCGGCGAAGTTATCCGCAAGATGCCGCGCTTTACCTTTTACCCGAAGAGCCACTATGTGACGCCACGGGAAACCCTGCTCGACGCCATCGAACACATCAAAGTCGAATTGCAGGAACGCCTCGAATACCTGCGCAGCAACAACAAACTGGTGGAAGCCCAGCGGCTGGAGCAGCGCACCCGTTTTGACCTGGAAATGATCCTCGAGCTGGGTTACTGCAACGGCATCGAAAACTACTCGCGTTATCTGTCCGGGCGTCCGGCCGGTGCCGCGCCGCCGACCCTTTACGATTACCTGCCGGCGGATGCCTTGCTGGTGATCGACGAATCCCACGTCAGCGTGCCGCAAGTCGGCGCGATGTATAAGGGTGACCGTTCGCGTAAGGAAACCCTCGTTGAATATGGCTTCCGTCTGCCTTCCGCGCTGGATAACCGGCCGATGCGTTTTGACGAGTGGGAAGGGGTCAGCCCACAGACCATTTTTGTTTCGGCGACCCCGGGCAACTACGAAGCGGAACACGCCGGACGCGTGGTCGAGCAAGTGGTACGGCCGACCGGTCTGGTCGACCCGCAGGTAGAAGTTCGCCCGGCGCTGACTCAGGTCGACGATCTGCTCTCGGAAATCAGCAAGCGTGTCGCGGTCGAAGAGCGGGTGCTGGTCACCACGCTGACCAAGCGCATGGCCGAAGACCTCACCGATTACCTCGCCGACCACGGCGTGCGCGTGCGTTATCTGCACTCGGACATCGACACCGTTGAACGCGTGGAAATCATCCGCGACCTGCGCCTCGGTACATTCGATGTGCTGGTGGGGATCAACCTGCTGCGTGAAGGCCTGGACATGCCGGAAGTGTCGCTGGTGGCGATTCTTGATGCGGACAAGGAAGGCTTCCTGCGTTCCGAGCGTTCGCTGATCCAGACCATCGGCCGCGCCGCGCGTAACCTCAATGGTCGGGCGATTCTCTACGCTGATCGTATGACCGGTTCGATGGAGCGGGCGATTGGCGAGACCGAGCGGCGTCGTGACAAGCAGATAGCGTTCAACCTGGAAAACGGCATCACCCCGCGCGGTGTGATCAAGGATGTCGCCGACATCATGGAAGGCGCCACCGTGCCGGGCTCGCGCAGCAAGAAGCGCAAAGGCATGGCCAAAGCCGCCGAAGAAAACGCCAAGTACGAAGCCGAATTGCGCTCGCCGAGCGAGATCACCAAACGCATTCGTGCGCTGGAAGAGAAGATGTATCAGCTGGCGCGGGATCTGGAGTTTGAAGCGGCGGCGCAGATGCGCGATGAGATTGCCAAGCTGCGCGAGCGGCTATTGGCTGTTTGATCAATACGCCCAGACACCAGACCTGTAGGAGCTGCCGAAGGCTGCGATCTTTTGATCTTTGTTTTTAAGATCAGGATCAAAAGATCGCAGCCTTCGGCAGCTCCTACACGGACTGATTTCCAAATCAGTGAGACTCCCCGGCCTTCAGCCCCTCCGGCAATTTCTTGGTCAACAAGACGGCCAGCATGCTGATCCCCAACGCAATCCCGACAAAGTGAAACGCATCGTTGTAAGCCATGATCGCCGCCTGTTGATGGACGATCTCACTCAACTTGCCCAACGCCGCCGTATCACTGCCAAACCGATCCGTCATCGATGCCAGCCGCTGAGCCACCTGCGGATTGGTCGGCACCACCGCCTCGCGCAGATAATCGAAATAGGTCTTGGTGCGCGCGTCCAGAAGTGTCGCCAGCAGGGCAATGCCGATCGCACCGCCGAGGTTACGCAGAATATTGAACAGACTCGACGCCGATCCCGCGTCCTGCGGCAGAATGTACGCCGTGGCGATCAGCGAAATGGTCACCATGATCAACGGCTGGCCCAGCGCACGAATGATCTGGATCTGGTTGAACTGCGGCCCGGCGAAATCCGGATTGAGCACGCCGGAAGAAAAACTCGCCAGCCCGAACAACCCGAAGCCGATGGTGCACAGCCATTTCGGCGAGACAAACTTCATCAGCTTCGGTACCAGCGGAATCAGGAACAGCTGCGGCACGCCCATCCACATGATCACTTCACCGATCTGCAGGGCGTTGTAGTTCTGGATCTGCGCCAGGTACAGCGGCAGCAGGTAGATCGAGCCGTACAGCCCGACACCCATGCCCAGGCTGGAAATACTCGATAAACCAAAGTTGCGATTGCGCAGGATGCCGAGGTTGATCAGCGGATTCGGTTTGGAGATCTGCACGATCACAAAGGTGATCAGACTTACCAGCGCAATGCTGCCCAGCGTCACGATCAGGCTCGATTCGAGCCAGTCCTTACGGTGGCCTTCTTCAAGAAAGACTTGCAGGCAACCGAGGCCAATCCCCAGCGTGAGGATGCCGGTGTAGTCGGTGCTTTTCAGCAACTCCCAGTGCGCTTCTTTCTTCTCCAGCCCGTACATCAACCCGGCGATCATGATCAGCCCGGGTGGAATGTTGATGTAGAAGATGTATTCCCAACCCCAGTTTTCCGTGAGCCAGCCGCCCAGCGTCGGGCCGATCGACGGCGCGAACGTGGCGGTCATGGCAAACATCGCCATGCCTTTGGCGCGGTGGTGTTCGGGGAGTTTGATCAGGGTCAGGGTGAACGCTAGCGGAATCAACGCGCCGCCGGTGAAACCCTGCATGGCGCGGAAAACGATCATGCTCTCCAGGCTCCAGGCCATCGAGCACAGCAGCGATGAAACCAGAAAGCCCAGCGACACCCACACCGCCAGGCGTCGCGCCGACAGCAATTGCACCAGCCACGCGGTCAGCGGAATCATGATGATTTCCGCGACCAGATACGACGTGGAAATCCACGAGCCTTCTTCCAGCGTCGCCGACAGCGCGCCCTGAATATCTTTCAGCGACGAGTTGGTGATCTGGATGTCGAGTACCGCCATAAAGGCGCCGAGCATCACGCTCATCACCGCAATCCAGTCGCGCCGGGTCGGTTCGCCGACCGGGCGGATCAGCGAATCACCGGCCATTGTCCGGGGCGTCTTTGATGTTCACTGTGGCGGTGACGGACATGCCCGGGCGGATCTTGCCGTGCAGCGGGTTGTCGGCCTTGAAGGTCAGCTTCACCGGAATTCGCTGCACGACTTTGGTGAAGTTGCCGGTGGCGTTGTCCGGCGGCAGCAAGCTGAACTGCGCACCGGACGCGGCGAACAGACTATCGACCCGCGCTTCGATTGGCGTGTCGCCATAGGCATCGAAGGTCAGCTCGGCTTTTTGTCCGGGTTGCATATGACCGATCTGGGTTTCCTTGAAGTTGGCCTGCACCCAGATGTCTTCGTCCGGGACGATCGACAGCAGATAGGCACCGGCCTGCACCACTTGACCGTTGCGCGCGGCGCGCTGGCCGACCAGACCGCTGATCGGTGCATGGATTTCACTGCGGGTCAGGTTGAGTTCGGCTTGCGCCAGATCGGCGCGGGCGTTGGCGATCTGTGCGTCGAGGCGTTTGATTTCCGCGTTCAGGGCGTTGACCTGCTGGCGCTGGCCTTGTGCGTCGGCCTGCGCCTTCGCCACTTGCGAACGGGCGATATGGGCGTCAGCGGAGAGGGTGGTCACCCGTTCTTCGGAAACATAGCCGGGTTTGCGCAGGGTTTCTGCTCGTGACAAGTCCATCTGCGAACGGCCGAGGGTGGCTTGCGTGGTCGCCACTTGCGCGTCGCTGGCGGCGATCAGGCTCGATTGCTGAGTCAGTTTGCTTTGTGCCTGCAGGCGTTCGGCTTCGCGGGTGGCGAGGGCGGCATTGGCGCGATCGATGGCCAGACGGAAATCATTCGGTTCCAGGCGCACCAGCAACTGGCCTTTTTCCACGTGTTGATTGTCCTGCACCAGCACTTCATCGATGCGCGCGCTCAATTGGCTCGACACGCGGGTGATTTCGCCCTGGACATAAGCGTTGTCGGTGCTTTCATAAAAGCGGCCCTTGAAAAACCAATGGGCGAAAAAGCCCCCTGCGATCAGCAGGACGAGCAGCAGGAAGATCAACAGGCGACGCTTGAGTTGGGCAGGCATGGGCAAACTGTAGTCGAGGAATTGTAAGGAAAGTTATCAGCAGGCGAATCTGGCATACAGCCGATAAACGGTAAATGCCATCCGCTGATATTTGCCCATTCACCACGGCTTACGGGCGTTCCAGAGGCAAACTTGGCTTAAATGCCCTGCCTGCTGGAGCGGGGCGGGTGTCGCCTGTTACCATTCGCCGCTTGATTGTTTTGCTTTTCATTATTTTCGAGACATGCCATGACCACCGTCCGCACTCGCATCGCGCCATCGCCTACCGGGGACCCCCACGTAGGTACCGCTTACATCGCATTGTTCAACTACTGCTTTGCCAAGCAGCATGGCGGTGAGTTCATCCTGCGCATCGAAGACACCGACCAGTTGCGTTCGACCCGCGAGTCCGAACAGCAGATCTTCGACGCCCTGCGCTGGCTGGGGATCGACTGGAGCGAAGGTCCGGACGTCGGCGGCCCGCACGGCCCGTATCGGCAGAGCGAGCGCGGCGATATCTACCAGAAATATTGCCAGCAGCTGGTCGACATGGGTCACGCCTTCCCGTGCTTCTGCACCGCTGAAGAGCTGGATCAAATGCGCGCCGAGCAAATGGCTCGCGGCGAAACCCCACGCTACGACGGCCGCGCGCTGCTGCTGTCGAAAGAAGAAGTCGCCGCCCGTCTGGCTGCCAGCGAACCACACGTGATCCGCATGAAAGTGCCGAGCGAAGGCGTTTGCGTAGTACCGGACATGCTCCGTGGCGATGTCGAGATCCCGTGGGATCGCATGGACATGCAGGTGCTGATGAAGACCGACGGCCTGCCGACGTACTTCCTCGCCAACGTCGTCGACGATCACCTGATGGGCATCACCCACGTCCTGCGTGGCGAAGAGTGGCTGCCATCGGCGCCTAAACTGATTCTGTTGTACGAATACTTCGGCTGGGAACAACCAGAGCTGTGCTACATGCCGCTGCTGCGTAACCCGGACAAGAGCAAGCTGTCCAAGCGCAAGAACCCGACTTCGGTGACGTTCTACGAGCGCATGGGTTTCATGCCGGAAGCGATGCTCAACTACCTCGGCCGCATGGGCTGGTCGATGCCGGACGAGCGCGAGAAGTTCTCGCTGCAGGAAATGGTCGACAACTTCGACCTCAAGCGTGTCTCGCTGGGCGGGCCGATCTTCGACATCGAGAAACTGTCGTGGCTCAACGGCCAGTGGCTGCGTGACCTGCCGGTGGAAGAGTTCGCCAGCCGTCTGCAGACCTGGGCGCTGAACCCGGAGTACATGATGAAGATCGCGCCGCTGGTGCAGGGCCGCGTTGAAACCTTCAGCCAGGTTGCGCCGCTGGGCGGGTTCTTCTTCGCCGGCGGCGTTAACCCGGATGCCAAGCTGTTCGAATCGAAGAAGCTTTCGGGTGATCAGGTTCGGCAGTTGATGCAGTTGATCCTGTGGAAGCTGGAAAGCCTGCGTCAGTGGGAGAAAGACGCCATCACCGCGACGATTCAGGCAGTGGTCGAATCCCTCGAGCTGAAACTGCGTGATGCGATGCCGCTGATGTTCGCTGCGATCACCGGTCAGGCGAGTTCGGTGTCGGTGCTCGATGCCATGGAAATCCTTGGCCCGGATCTGACCCGTTATCGTCTGCGTCAGGCGATTGATCTGCTCGGCGGCGTGTCGAAGAAAGAAAACAAAGAGTGGGAAAAGCTGCTGGGCGCGATCGCCTGATAGCTTAACCCCCCTGTAGGAGCTGCCGCAGGCTGCGATCTTTTGATCTTGATCTTTAAACGGCAACGTCAAAAGATCGCAGCCTGCGGCAGCTCCTACAGGGGGCATGCTTTATCCCAAGTCCCGGATTTTCGGGAGGAGGGCGGTAAGTGATTGTTATGCCGACGAAAAACTTTGAAAAATTTCAAAAATAAGTTTGACAGGCTTTCGATACGCCCTTAAGATTCGCCCCGTCCTCAGCGATGACATCAACGATGAGGGGCTATAGCTCAGCTGGGAGAGCGCTTGCATGGCATGCAAGAGGTCAACGGTTCGATCCCGTTTAGCTCCACCAATTTACACTTCGAAGCCTGGCCACACCGGCTCCGAAGCGATCAACACTCAGCGTTGATCAGTTGTATAGAAGGGTTTGCGTCCCCTTCGTCTAGTGGCCTAGGACACCGCCCTTTCACGGCGGTAACAGGGGTTCGAGTCCCCTAGGGGACGCCAGTTTTACAGAAGCGATGTTGCAAAATGTCGCTCCGCCGCGAGGCGAAAAATCCGGGGCTTTAGCTCAGCTGGGAGAGCGCCTGCATGGCATGCAGGAGGTCAGCGGTTCGATCCCGCTAAGCTCCACCAATTTACAAGTTCAAGGTCTGGCCACACCGGCCTTGAATAGATCAGATCTCAGCACTGATCAGTTGTATAGAAGGTTTGTGTCCCCTTCGTCTAGTGGCCTAGGACACCGCCCTTTCACGGCGGTAACAGGGGTTCGAGTCCCCTAGGGGACGCCACGATTACCCGCTCTGCGGGATTTTATAAGGGTCATTCAATTATTGAATGGCCCTTTTGTTTGTCTGGCGTTTGGCCAATTCTCCTCTTTCCTTACACTGTGCTTCAGACCAGCGGTCATATCCTTGACTTGCAGAATATTATTATGCGAATAATATTCTAGTCGTAATATTCGGAGGCAACGATGAACGATAAAAAAGCTCAAACCCGCGAACGCATCCTCAAGGCTGCCAGCGCCGCACTGATTCAGCGTGGCCCGGCTGACCCGAGCGTGGGCGAAGTGATGGGCGCAGCCGGCCTCACCGTCGGTGGCTTCTATGCGCACTTCGAAAGCAAGGACGCAATGATGCTCGAAGCGTTCAAGCAGCTTCTTGGCCGCCGCCGCGACCTGATTGCCGATATGGATGCCGAACTGACCGGGGAAGAGCGTCGCGCCCTGGTCGCCGCGTTCTACCTGTCGCGCAAGCACCGTGATTCCAGCGACGCGGCATGCCCGATTCCAGCTTCGATTGGCGAATTGGGTCGTCTGCCGGAATCGTTCCGCATCGCGCTGAACGAACACCTGGAGTTGATGATTGCGCAGTTGGCGTCCAGCCCTGAGGACACCGACAAAGCCCTGGCCGACGTGGCCTTGATGGTGGGTGGTCTGGCGCTCGCAAGGGCGCTGGGCCCGGGAGATTTATCCGATCGATTGCTGCGCGCTGCCAAGTCGGCGGTGCGTTGACCTGAAGGCAACACGCCTGAGGAGAGAGCGATGAACACGTTGAAGTGGGTTCGTGGCGTTAATGGCACCTTGGGCTGGATTGCACCGCAACGCGTGGCGAGCAAAATGCGTCTGGCATTCATGACGCCACGTTCGCTGCCGCTGCGGGATTGGGAGCTGCCGCTGCTGGCCAGTTCCGAGCGGATCACTTTGCGCTTCGGCCTCTCGGCGCTGCGCTGGGGCCAAGGCCCGACGGTGCTGTTGATGCACGGTTGGGAAGGGCGCCCGACCCAGTTCGCCGCGCTGATCACCGCACTGGTCGATTCCGGTTATACCGTTGTTGCGCTCGATGGTCCTGCCCACGGTCGTTCGCCGGGGCGTGAAGCCAATGTCGTTTTGTTCGCTCGGGCGATGCTCGAAGCTGCTGCCGAGTTGCCGCCGTTGCAAGCGGTTATCGGTCACTCCATGGGCGGCGCCAGCGCCATGCTCGCCGTGCAACTGGGCTTGCGCACCGAAACCCTCGTCAGCATTGCCGCGCCTGCACGCATTCTTGGCGTATTGCGCGGTTTTGCCCGCTACGTCGGCATGCCGCCGCGAGCCCGTTCCGCTTTCATCCGTCAGGTCGAGCAAGACGTTGGTATGCGCGCCGCCACGCTCGACGTTGCCCACTATCAACTGGATATGCCCGGCTTGATCGTGCATGCCGAGGACGACAACTTCGTTTCGGTCAAGGAATCGCAACTGATCCACGAATCCTGGTTCGACAGTCGCCTGTTGCGCCTTGAGGGCGGCGGTCATCAGCGTGTGCTGGCCGACCCTCGGGTGATTGATGGTGTGTTATCACTGCTCGCCGGCCGCAGCCTTCAGGCGCGCCAATCGGCTTGAGCTCCGTTACACTGCCCCGGTTGAATCATTGACCGGGAGTGGGGCATGGGCTGGGATCGGGCAACGCCGTTTACCATTGATCTGCAAGTAGGCGCAGAGGACATCGATGGGCTGGGCCACGCGAACAACGCGGTCTACGTGACTTGGCTCGAGCGTTGCGCCTGGCGCCACTCGCAGCGTCTGGGCCTGGATCTGGTCGAATATCGCCGACTGGATCGGGCGATGGCTGTAGTGCGCCACGAGATCGATTACCTCGCTGCGGCCTATGAAGGCGACGAACTGCAATTGGCGACGTGGATCGTCGATTGGGATCAGCGCCTGAAAATGACCCGGCATTTCCAGCTCAAGCGCCCGAGCGACAACACCACGCTGTTGCGCGCGCAGACCACGTTTGTCTGTATCGAGCTGTCCACGGGCAAGCCAAAGCGCATGCCGGTCGAGTTCGTCGAGGGCTACGGGACGGCGATCCTGGCACTAGCCTGACCCGATCCCTGTAGGAGCTGCCGAAGGCTGCGATCTTTTGATCTTGATCTGCAAACAGCAAAATCAAAAGATCGCAGCCTTCGGCAGCTCCTACAAGGGATCTGCGGATTTGTGCGTAATCCAGTAAACTGCCGCACGTTTTTTCCTTAAGTAGTGTTTTCCCCATGCAAATTGCTCTGGCGCCCATGGAGGGTTTGGTCGACGACATTCTCCGCGACGTGCTGACCCGCGTTGGCGGCATCGACTGGTGCGTGACCGAATTCATTCGCGTCAACGACCAGTTGCTCACTCCAGCCTACTTTCACAAGTTCGGCCCTGAGCTGCTCAACGGCGCCCGCACCGCATCCGGCGTGCCATTGCGCGTGCAATTGCTCGGCTCCGATCCTGTATGCCTGGCGGAAAACGCTGCACTGGCCTGCGAACTCGGCTCCGAAGTGATCGACCTCAACTTCGGCTGCCCGGCCAAGACTGTGAACAAATCTCGGGGCGGCGCCGTGTTGCTCAAAGAGCCGGAATTGCTTAACCAAATCGTCGAGCACGTGCGCCGCGCCGTACCTGCGCATATTCCCGTCACCGCAAAAATGCGCCTCGGTTTCGACAGCCCCGACGGTTCGCTGGTCTGCGCCACCGCACTAGCTGAGGGCGGCGCCGAGCACATTGTGGTTCATGCCCGTACGAAAATGGACGGCTACAAACCGCCCGCACACTGGGAGTGGATCCCGCGCGTACAGGACGTGGTCAAAGTCCCGGTGTTCGCCAACGGCGATATCTGGAGCGTCGAAGACTGGCGTCGTTGCCGCGAGATCAGTGGCGTGGAAGACATCATGCTCGGTCGCGGCCTGGTGTCGCGCCCGGATCTGGCCAAACAGATCGCTGCCGCCCGCGCTGGCGAAGAGGTCGTCGAGATGACTTGGGCCGAGCTGATGCCGCTGATCCAGGACTTCTGGCTGCAAGCCAAAGCGCAAATGACCGCACGCCAATCGCCGGGCCGCTTGAAGCAATGGCTGGCCATGCTGACGCGCAATTATCCCGAGGCTACCGAGCTGTTCACCGTGCTGCGCCGTGAGACGGAGCCGGATCATGTTTCGCGTCTGCTCGGTTTGCCGGTCGCCGAAGCGGCCTGAAAAAATCTGCAAATAATCTCTTGAAATCATTTCAGCGGTCCCTATCTAAGGGTTACGCGATGCCGAATTCGGGTCGCGGAGTCAAAAAACCTTGCTGATTGTTTTCAGGAGATTTGAACCATGAGTACTGCATTTTCCCTCGCGCCACTGTTCCGTTCCTCGGTGGGTTTCGACCGTTTCAACGACCTGTTCGAAACCGCCCTGCGCAATGAGCCAGGCAGCAGCTACCCACCTTACAACGTCGAAAAACACGGTGATGATCAATACCGCATCGTCGTAGCGGCAGCCGGTTTCCAGGAAGAAGACCTGGAACTGCAAGTCGAAAAAGGTGTGCTGACCATCAGTGGTGGTAAGCGTGATGCCAACGAAGGCGTGACCTTCCTGCACCAGGGCATCGCCCAGCGTGCGTTCAAGCTGTCCTTCCGTCTGGCCGATCACATCGAGATCAAGGCTGCCGATCTGAGCAACGGTCTGCTGAGCATCGACCTGTTGCGCGTGATCCCGGAAGAGGCGAAAGCCAAACGCATCCCGATCAACGGGGTGCAGAAGCCGGCGTTGCAGCACTGAGTCATGTGCCGCAACACAATCGTCTGAACAGACGATGAGCCGCTGAATGAAGGCCCCGATACGTCGGGGCCTTTTTTGTGCGCGCAAGAAAAGCGCTGTTCGACTTTGCCGCTGACGGCGGTTTCTCTACAATCCGCGGCAGTTTTGCCGACCCCCATTCCTCATCGGTCGGCCTGGAGCCTTTTTTCATGGACGAGATTCAACAGCGCTGGCTGTGCGCCCTGTCTGCACCCATGGCGGCGATCAACACCGGCGCCAGCTACGACGACCCGGCGTTCTGCAACGATCGCTACATCGATCTGCAGGACAGTTGGGGGATCGATGACCGTGGGCAATTGTTCGACATGCTCGAACGGATGACCGACGACGGCCATGCCAAGCACCTCAGCGCGGCCTATCTGGCGTGGCAGCGCTGTCTGCCGAGTGAATGGCAGGCCTTGCTCGACGACCTGAGTCCCCGCGAACGCACCCTGCATGAGTTTGCCAGTCGCACGTTCGGCAGTTGCGGGCCGGGCGGGATATTGTCCTGGGACTATGGCCGCATGGGCTTTCTCTTGCGTTGCGCGGTGCGCAATCAGTGGATCGACCTGGACGAAAGCAACTGGCTGCACAGTCGTTTGGCCCTCAGAGCGCAATTTCACTACGGTAGCTGGATGGCTTATTTCGATGGCTTTGTGGTGGGCCGGACGTTTTGGTCGTGCCTTAGCGCCAGTGACGATGAGCTTGCGCGCGAACTGGATCGACAAGGCGCCAGTGCCCTGAACGTGCGGATTGCCCGTGGCCTTGCGGCGAACATCCCCCAGTTTCTGGCTGATTTGCCGTGGCACAGGGAAATTGACCTGCCGCCACGTCCGGCATCGCTCAAGGAGTTCGACTGGTCATGAGTTGCTGGATTCACTTGGGCATCGAGCCTACCACCGACGAAAACCTGATTCGTAACGCCTACCGCGCACGTCTGCCAGCGCATCACCCGGAGACCGATCCGCAAGGCTTTCAGGCGCTGCGCATGGCCTACGAAAACGCCCTGCGTCTGGCCCGTGAGGACGAGGAAGAAGAGCCCGAGGACGAGTACCAGTCCCAAACCGCTGAGCAGCCTGTGGTTGAGGTTCCTCCGATGTTCGGGGAGTTCTGTGAGCTGCTGGATGATCCCGCGCGCCGGTTCAATTTCGCCGCGTGGCAGGCCTTTGTCCGAGGGCTGGATGAGCTGTCGCTGGACGTGCTCGATGAACTCAGCTGGCCGCTGTACCACCGGATGGCCGACGCCGGTCCGTTGTCGTACCGCTGCGCGAATCTGTTGGCCAAGCGTATGGCCTGGGATCAACAGTTGCTGGATCTGGGCTTCGACGACGCACATCAGGTGGGCTTCTTTCTCCAGCGAATCGAAACGCCGGACCCGTTCGATACGGATCTGATGAGCACATGGTCAGAGGCAGCCCAGACTGAATCGCTGTGGTACGCCCGTAGCCTCGACTTCATCTTCAACCAGCGTCCACTGCAGGAGTTCGCCGACTTCGCCAGTCAGCACACCTGTCTGCCGTTGCCGGATGATGCCGCGTTTCTCAAGCGTCTGTTGGTGCAGTTCACTCAGGCAGGTATCGGCGGGCCGACGTTTTTGCAGTGCTGTGTCGAACAGCAGCTTGCCGCACCGGATGATGTCGACTGGCTTTACCTGTTGGCGTGCCAGAACAGTCTGCTAGGGCGGGACGATCAGGCATTGCCGTGCTGGATCAGGCTGTGGAACGAGCATCGCCATCCGATGGCTGAAAGTCGTTTGCTGGAGCTCTGCGCCAAGCGTCAGCCGACTTTTCTGCCCCTGCTGATTCAGGCGTTCGATCGCCTGCAGGGCGTCTCTGACTGGCCAGTGGATCTTGGCGATGACGCCCAAGTGTATGGCTGTCCGTCACAACATCCCGAGACGCTGAACCGCTGGCTGGGTGTCGGGCGGTTAAAGCTTGAGAGCCTTGCGCAAAGTTTTGTCGATTGGCGCATGAGCGGTGATGAGCTGCCCTTGCTCGCGCAATTGCTCGGCGAAAATGCCGACAGCCGATTACTGCATCTGTATCGCCACGCCTGGGCGCTGCATCGCGGTGATACGGTGTTGTTGCAGCTGATCGTGGATGCACCGCTACCGATCGATGCCCTCGAAAGCCTGGTGATGAGCGGGTTCAAATATCAGGCTGAGCAACACCTGCGCTGGTTGCGCAGGGCGCCGATTGCGTTGGCCATGAGCGCGTTCAGCGATGCGGATTCAGGTTCACGGCCATTGCCGCAGGTGCTGACCGACGGCGAGCCGCATAAGGTCTGTCGGCTGTGGTTGCGTCGCTTGCGGCCTTACAACGGCGCTGCGCTGGAGCGACTGGCAGACGCGTTCAAACTGGCTGCGGTCAAAGATGATTGCGACTTGTCCGAACTCGATTTGATTCTGCAGTTGGGCCGGCGCGGGATTCAGTTGCCGCCAGTCGGGCTGGGTGAGGCCACTTGGGAGTGGCATGCGCAGACCGTGTTTTTGCTGGCGTTACTGGAGCAACCCGAGCGCTGGTTGCAAATGATTGACGCGCAGTGCCTTGAGCGCCTGCCATTCAATCCGGCTCATCCTTTGAGTCGACTGCAGCCTCTGCTGCGGCGCTTGCTGCGCGAGCAAGGCAATTGCAACGGTTTGCTCGGATGGCTGCAAGGCAATGATCCGGTGCACGGTTTGTTGGTGCAGCAATTGTTCAGCGTAGAGCAGGCACTCGACAGCGTGCGGTTGCCGGCCAATACCCTGCTTTACACCTGCCTCGAAAGTGATCGTGCGGCATGCGGCGACGATTTGCTGGGGTTGATGATGTTCTGGGGCGTGCTCTATCACGACCCGAGCCTGAGTGCCGAGCAGCATCGCGCATTGTTGCAATCGATCGCGGCGATCAGTTGTGAAGACGCCTGGTTCGAAGGCTTCCGCGATGGCTTGATCAAGGGCGAACCGGTGTGGCCGCCGCGCAAAGTGCTGACGGATTTTGGTGTCGACAAACTGCTGGCGTACGAGGCGCTGGACGCGCTCAAGGGCTTGATTCGCTATGGCGCTGCCGGCGTGCCGAAAACCCGGGTTCTGCGGCAGTTGCAGCAGGGCAAGGATGACGTGCACAACGGCGTCGGCCTGCGCTTGGCCCTGTGCGCGTTGCTGTCCTGGTCGGAGCGTTTGCTGCTGGCGAAAAGCGATGTGCAGCCGGTACCGGCGACAGCGATCTGGCGTCTCGGCTCGCGGTTGGGGCGCAAGGCTTTTATCGCTCAGGTCTTGGGGTGTGTGGTGATTGCGCCGGTGGCAGGGCTGATCAGTGGCACTACGGGCGCAGGCATTCTTATCCTGCTATTGGGCGTGCTGCTGGTGTTCGGCGCCATTCTGCGTCGATTGCACGACATGGGCCGGGGCATTCCGACGTTGCTGATCTTCATGGCGCTGACGCCGTTTTTGCCATTCCTGCCGTTGGTGTTGTTCGGGCTTGCCGGTGACAAGTTGCCCAACCGCTATGGTGTGCCGCCGGACAGCGGCGATTCCGAGATGCTGTCCGGCGGCCTGCAGGCTGCCTTGCGGCGGCTCAACGGCTAGAGGCGCAGTTGATCCAGCGCCTTGTTCAGCTCTGAGCGATGGCTGGCAATTTCCGAGGGTTGCTGGCCGCCGAGCACGCTGGTGAAGTTGTGCAACCATTCGGCAATGTGCTCGCGTTGCGTGCCGAGGCTTTGCATCCATGCCCGCTCCAGGCGGGCGAGCAACGTGCGGTTGGGCAGCGCGTCGCGTGGATGGACTTTCAGAGTGGACAGCCGGTTATGGCTGTCTCGGCGCGCTTGCTCGTCCAGACCAGTGGGGCTGCGGTCGATGCTGTGACTGTGGCGCTCGCCGGTTTCGAGCAGGGTGACGTCGACTTCGAGCAAACCGTTGATGTCATAGCTGAAGCGTACGTCCAGCTCCTGGATGTGTTCAGTGGGCGTCAACGTGACATCGAAAGCATCAATCAGAATGTTGTCGCAAACCCACGGCCGTTCACCCTGATAGACGGCGATGCGCAGCAGCGATTGCTTAGGCTGAGTGGTGTAATAACGCTCCACCCTTGACGTCGGAATGATGGTGTTACGTTCGATGATGGGCGAGAAGGCACCTTTGATGTCTTCGCCACGCATGGTCGCAATCCCCAGCGTATACGGGCAGACATCCGTCAGGATCAACTCTTCAACCGTCCCGTCGCGTGCCTTGCACGCCGCTTGCGTTGCCGCTCCCAGCGCAACAATGGTATCCGGATCAAGATGCCGGTAAGGCAGACGCCCGAACAGTGTGGCGACCATTTGCTGTACGGCGGGCATGCGCGTGGCGCCGCCGACCAGCACCAGGCTGTCGAGGTCGCGGGGCTTGAGTCGGGCATCGCGCAGCGCCTGTTCGATTGGCGCCCGCAAACGCGCCAGCAGCGGTTCCCAGATTTTTACCGCCGCCGCTTCGTCCAGAGACCATTCGAAGGTTTTGTCGGCGTGGCGCCAGCTCAGGTGTTGAGTGCCTTCGCCGAGTTTGCATTTGAGCTGTTCAAGCGCATCGCCGAGGCTGGCCATGCTTTGCGCATCGACCATTGCCGGAGTCAGTTGCCAGTGTTTCAGGCAGGCCTGCAGCAGCGCGGCGGTGAAGTCTTCGCCGCCGAGAAAGTTGTCGCCGGTGGAGGCGTGCACTTCGATCAGCGGCAAAGCGTATTCCAGCACCGTGACGTCGAACGTACCGCCGCCGAGATCGAAGATCAGCGTGCGTTCGAATTTCTGCTCATGCAGTCCGTAAGCCATGGCGGCGGCAGTCGGTTCGTTGATCAGGCGCGTCACTGAGAGCCCGGCCAGTTCGGCGGCAAACAGTGTGCGTTTGCGTTGCTCATCACTGAAATACGCCGGTACGGAAATCACCGCTTCCGAAACGGCGTGGCCGAGAAAGGCTTCGGCGTCCTGCTTGAGTGAGCCGAGCACCAGTGCCGACAACTCCTCTGGGCTGAACTGACGTGCACCGAGCTGGACTTGTTTATCGCTGCCCATGAAACGCTTGAACGCTGCAGCGCTGCGCTCCGGGTGTGTGGTCAGGCGGGCGCGGGCGGCTTTGCCGACCAGAATGGTGTCGTCTTCATCGAGGCTGATCACCGAGGGTGTCAGCACATCGCCCAGAGCGTTGGGAATCAGTCGGGCCTGACCGTCCTGCCAGACGGCGATCAGACTGTTGGTGGTGCCAAGGTCGATGCCCAGCAGAGCCGGGCGGGGGAGGGTTGCATCCTGCATGACAGATCTCGAAACGGCGCAAAAAACGCGACCCTACAGGTTGCCGCAAATCGTGGCAATTGCCCGTCTGTTGCAACGTGCGCCGGTTATGGCAGGAGCTTTTTCAGATCCTCCAGCGCAACCGGTCGACTGTGCAGATAACCCTGATACAAATGGCAGCCCAAACCTTGCAGGAACGCCAGTTGTTCGGGGGTTTCCACGCCTTCGGCAATCACCTCCAGCTCGAGGCTGCGCGCCATGGCGACAATCGCGCGAATAATCTCGGCATCGTTCGGGTCGGTCGTCGCATCGCGGATAAACGACTGGTCGATTTTAAGCGTGTCCACCGGCAGGCGCTTGAGGTAAGTCAGTGACGAATAACCGGTGCCGAAGTCATCCATGGCGAAGCTCACGCCGAGCTTTTTCAGGCGGCGCATTTTGCTGATGGTGTCTTCCAGATTCTGGATGACGATGCCTTCGGTGATTTCCAGTTTCAGCAGCGAGCAGGGCAGGCCATGGCTGCTCATGCTGTGTTCGATGCGCTCGACGAAGTCGTTCTGGCGGAACTGCCGTGGACTGATGTTCACGCACAGGCTGAAATTCAGCGGATCGACCAGCTTCAGCGCAATCAGTTGTTTGAAGGCGTTGCAGGCTTCGTCGAGGATCCAAGTGCCGACCTCGAGAATCAGGCCGCTGTCTTCCAGCACCTTGATGAACTCGGTGGGTGATTGCGCACCCAGCTCCGGGTGATTCCAGCGCACCAGGGCTTCGGCGCCGATGATGCGGTTGTCGCGGGCATCGACCTGCGGCTGAAAGTGCACATTGAATTCCCCGCGCGACAGCGCCAGGCGCAGGTCGGTCTCCATGCGCAACCGTTCGCTGGCGGCTTTCTGCATGGTGTTGTGGTACATCTGCGTGGTGTTGCGCCCGGAATCCTTGGCCCGGTACAGCGCAATGTCGGCGCGTTTGAGCAGGTCGGTCGGCGTCGAGCCGTGATCGGGGATCAGCGCCACGCCGATGCTCGGCGTCACTTGCAGGCGCTGGCCGTCGAGGAACATCGGTTCCGAGAGCAATTCACGCAGGGTGTCGGCCAGATTGCGCACTTGTGTGCTGACTTCATTGCGCGAGCCTTCGAGACCGCTGAGCAATACCACGAACTCATCGCCACCGAGGCGCGCGACCGTGTCTTCCATGCGCACGCTGGCTTCGAGCCGCGCGGTAATGATCTTCAGCACCGTGTCACCGACCGGATGGCCGAGGGAATCGTTGATGTGCTTGAAGTGATCGAGGTCGAGAAACAACAAGGCGCCACGCAAATTGTGGCGCTTGAGCAAGGCGATTTGCTGGCTCAGGCGATCCATCAGCAAGGCGCGGTTGGGCAGGTTGGTCAGCGGGTCGTGATAGGCCAGGTGACGAATCTGCGCTTCGGCGTTTTTCAGCAGGCTGACGTCTCGGGCGGTCAGCAGCAGGCATGCGGTTTCATTGAGAGTGATCGGCTCGACCGAGACCTCCACCGTCAGCATTTCCCCGCGTTTGTTGCGCCCGAGCATTTCCTGATGGTGCACGCGGCCCTTGATCTGCAACTCGGCGAGTAACGCCGAACGCTGTTTCTCTTCAGCCCAAATACCCACCTGATAAACCGTTTTGCCCACGACCTCTTCGGCACGATAGCCAGTGAGACGGCAAAAACCGTCGTTGACCTCCAGATAACGCCCGGTGTCGCGTTCGGTGATGGTGATCGCGTCGGGACTGGAGTGGAACGCCTTGGCGAATTTTTCTTCACTGGCTTTCAGCGCCGCTTCCGAGCGCTGCTGCTGGGTGATGTCGCGCAGGGTGGTGACGATGCATGGCTGATCGCCGACGCTGATCTGTCGGCTGGAGATCACACAGGTCAGCGACTGGCCGTCCTTGTGCTGGACGATGATCGCGACATTGCTCAAACCCTGTTCGCGGATGACCCGTTCGATGCGTTGCAGGCTTTTTGCCGAGGCGTCCCACAGGCCGATTTCTTCGGCGGTGTGGCCAATGACGTCGGCGGCGCTCCAGCCGAAAGTCTGGGTAAAACTGTTATTGATTTCGATGAACTCGCCACTGTCCTGGCGGGTGACGCAGATCGGGTCCGGGCTGACCTGGAACAGCGTGGCGAATTTCTCTTCCGAGGCCACCAGCCGTTGCTCGCGCTCGACCTGATCGGTGATGTCGAGCAACGTGCCGGCCATGCGCAACGGCGCGCCATTATCGTCACGGTAGAGGCGGGCACGGCTTTCCAGATAGCGCGAGCTACCGTCCGACAGTTGCACGCGATAGGTCAGTTGATAATTGCCCGCCGGGCCTTCGCGCAGGCTGCGGTAGGCGTCGCGCATGCTGTCGCGCTCCTCACCGGGGACGCCTTCGAAAAACTCTTCGAACGATTCATGAAACGGTTTCGGTTCCAGGCCGTGTAATTGCGCCGCCCGCGCCGATCCGTAGAGCATGCCGCTGGGAATGTGCCAGTCCCAGGTTCCGAGCTGCGCCGAGTCCAGCGCCAGATCGAGGCGTTCCTGGCTGTCCTTCAAGGCGTGTTCGGCGGCTTTGCGTTCGGTGGTGTCGAGGAAGGTGCTGAGCAGATACGGCTGACCTTCAAGTTCGACTTTCTGCGCACTGAGAATGCCATCGTGAATTTGCCCGTTACTGGCGCGAAACTGCACCTCCATGCTGATCAATTCGCCCTTGGTGTTGGTCTTCTTGACCAGTTCGGCGCGCTGCTCGGGATGCACCCACAGGCCCAGTTCCAGCGTGGTACGACCGATGGCGCTCTGCACCGGCCAGCCGAACAGGCTTTCGAAATACTGATTGGCTTCGCTGATCAGGCCGTCTTCCTGGCGGGTCAGCAAGACCATGTTCGGGCACAGGTGAAAAAGTGTCGCGAAACGTTTCTCAGAACTGCTCAGGGCCTGTTCGCGTTGGCGCTGGTGGGTGATTTCACGAATCACCCCGATCATTCGGGGGCGGCCGTTTTTATCCGGCAGCAGGCTGCCGCTGATCTCCAGCCAGTGCAGGCTGCCGTCGGGCCAGCGAATGCGGTGGTGCATCGCCTGTTCCAGCGGTGCGCCGGCAATTACCGCGTGGAAGGCGCGAACGGTTTTCGCCCGGTCTTCCGGCGGCAGCAGATCGAGGTATTCCAGATCTTCGGGCAGCGGTTGCCGAGGATCGAAGCCGAACAATGCCTGGGTGCCACGCGACCAACTGATCTGCCCGCGCTCGATGTCCCAATACCAGGCGCCGAGCCGCGCGCCGTTGAGCGCCGCCAGCAATTGCGGCGCGCTTTCCCAGCTCTGCTCGGAATGACGCGGGTCAATTGCTTGAATACGCGGCATCGGCGGAATTCGGTCAACAGATTTCGGCATTGTGGACAGGCCTTGAGCTGATGGTGGCGTTAGGCACAGGAGCAGCGGCTCTATAGGAGTAGCACAAGTTGGCCTCAAGTCCCTGGCAGATCGATTTGTGCGTCCAGCAGTGCCATAAAGGCTTTTGCCGCATTCGAGAGCGTCCGTTCGGTGTGCAGGATATAGCCTAGCTGGCGACTGAGTTGTATGCCCGGCAATACGATGCTTGCCACCTGCTCATCGAGCATGGTCCGTGGCAAAACGCTCCAGGCCAGACCGATCGAGACCATCATCTTGATGGTTTCCAGGTAGTTGGTGCTCATGGCGATGTTCGGCGTCAGGCCCTGAGCCTCGAATAACCGTTGGACAATATGGTGGGTAAAGGTGTTGCCACCGGGGAAAACCGCCGGATGACCGGCGATGTCCGCCAGATTGACCGGGCCATTGCTGATCAGCGAATGCTCCGGGGCAACCACGAAATCCAGCGGGTCGTCCCACACTGGCGTGGCTTTGACCAGTGCGTGAGGCTCCGGCGCCAGGGTGATGACCGCCAGTTCGGCGCGGCCGTGAAGAATTTCTTCGTAAGCCACTTCTGAATCGAGGAACTGAATATCCAGCGCCACCTGTGGGTAACGGCGGGTGAATTCCCTTAGGAGTGGCGGCAAACGGTGCAAACCGATGTGGTGACTGGTGGCCAGGGTCAGGCGCCCGCTGACTTCGCCGGTGAGGTTGGTCAGGGCGCGACGGGTGTCATCCAGCACATTGAGAATCTGGTAAGCCCGCGGCAACAGGGCGCGGCCGGCCTCGGTCAGGCCAACTTCACGGCCTAGCCGATCGAACAGGCGCACCTTCAATTGTTGCTCAAGGCCGGCGATGCGTTTGCTGATCGCCGGCTGCGTCAGGTGCAGGCGTTCGCCGGCGCCGGAGAAGCTACCTGTCTCGGCAATCGCGATAAAAGCATTGAGGTTGGCCAGATCCATGTTCGTATTCCAGTTGGTTATCCAAAGCATAAAAAATATGAATTTGAGTTATTTAATCTAACCCCATAGGATCGGCCTCACAAGCCAAAGGGTTATTGATAAGCCCAGGGCATAGAAACAAGCTGATGAGGAACCGTCTGATGGCCGGCAAAACGCTCTACGACAAGCTCTGGGATTCGCATTTGGTCAAACAGCGCGACGATGGTTCGGCGCTGATTTACATCGATCGTCACATCATTCACGAAGTGACCTCGCCGCAAGCCTTCGAAGGCCTGCGTCTGGCCGGGCGCAAGCCTTGGCGTATCGATGCCAACATCGCGACCCCGGATCACAACGTACCGACCACACCAGAGCGTAAGGGCGGCATTGAAGCCATTGCCGATCAGGTCTCGCGTTTGCAGGTTCAGACCCTCGATGACAACTGTGATGAATACGGCATCGTCGAGTTCAAGATGAACGACGTGCGCCAAGGCATCGTCCACGTGATCAGCCCGGAGCAGGGCGCGACCTTGCCGGGCATGACCGTGGTCTGCGGCGACTCGCACACTTCGACCCACGGCGCGTTCGGCGCGTTGGCTCACGGTATCGGCACTTCCGAGGTCGAGCACGTGCTCGCCACCCAGTGCCTCGTCGCGAAGAAAATGAAGAACATGCTGGTGCGCGTTGAAGGGCAATTGCCGTTCGGCGTGACCGCCAAGGACATCGTCCTCGCGGTGATCGGCAAGATCGGCACCGCCGGCGGTAACGGCCACGCCATCGAATTCGCTGGCAGCGCGATCCGCGACTTGTCCGTTGAAGGCCGCATGACCATCTGCAACATGTCCATCGAAGCCGGCGCTCGCGTTGGTTTGGTGGCAGCGGATCAGAAGACCATCGACTATGTGAAGGGCCGTCCGTTTGCGCCGAAAGGCGAGCAGTGGGATATGGCCGTCGAAGCCTGGAAAGATCTGGTTTCCGACGCCGACGCCAAGTTCGACACCGTGGTTGAACTCGACGCTGCGCAGATCAAGCCGCAAGTCAGCTGGGGCACCTCCCCGGAAATGGTTTTGGCCGTTGATCAGAACGTGCCGGACCCGGCCAAAGAGATGGATCTGGTCAAACGCGACTCGATCGTCCGTGCCTTGAAATACATGGGTTTGAGCGCCAATCAGGCGATCACCGACATTCAGCTGGATCGTGTATTCATCGGTTCCTGCACCAACTCGCGGATTGAAGACTTGCGCGCTGCGGCGGTGATCGCCAAGGGCCGCAAAGTCGCTTCGACCATCAAGCAAGCGATCGTGGTGCCGGGCTCGGGTCTGGTAAAGGCTCAGGCGGAAGCCGAAGGCCTCGACAAGATTTTCCTCGAAGCCGGTTTCGAATGGCGTGAGCCGGGTTGCTCGATGTGTCTGGCGATGAACCCGGACCGTTTGGAGTCCGGCGAGCATTGCGCCTCGACGTCCAACCGTAACTTCGAAGGCCGTCAGGGCGCCGGTGGCCGTACCCACCTCGTCAGTCCGGCCATGGCTGCTGCGGCAGCGGTGAACGGTCGTTTCATCGACGTTCGTGAATTGATTTAAAGGAGCGCAGCATGAAAGCTTTTACCCAGCACACTGGTCTTGTCGCGCCTTTGGATCGTGCCAACGTCGACACCGACCAGATCATTCCGAAGCAGTTTTTGAAGTCGATCAAGCGCACCGGTTTCGGCCCGAACCTGTTCGACGAGTGGCGCTACCTCGATGTCGGCCAGCCGTATCAGGACAACTCCAAGCGCCCGCTGAACAAGGATTTCGTCCTCAACGCCGAGCGTTATCAAGGCGCCAGCGTGTTGCTGGCCCGCGAGAACTTCGGTTGCGGCTCCAGCCGTGAACACGCGCCGTGGGCCCTGGAAGAATACGGTTTCCGCAGCATCATCGCGCCGAGCTACGCCGACATCTTCTTCAACAACAGCTTCAAGAACGGCTTGCTGCCGATCATCTTGAGCGACGCTGAGGTTGATGAGTTGTTCAAGCAGGTCGAGGCCGAGCCGGGTTATCAGTTGCAGGTCGATCTGCAAGCGCAGACTGTGACCCGCCCGGATGGCAAGGTGTACAGCTTTGAGATCGATGCGTTCCGCAAGCACTGCCTGCTGAATGGTCTGGACGATATCGGTCTGACCTTGCAGGACGGCGATGCGATTGCCACGTTTGAGGCCAAGCATCGGGTTAGCCAGCCGTGGTTGTTCCGCGACGCGTGATTGATTCGAGATTGATGTAGTCAGGGCCGGCGCCTTCGCGAGCAAGCTCGCTCCCACAGGGGAATGCATTTCAAATGTGGGAGCGACGGTGCGACGATTCGACTTGCTCGCGAAGACGGCAGCCCAAACAACATAGATATCAGGATGTGACCATGATCAGCACCGCCCAGCATACCCAGGTTGTCCAGAAGCAATTCGGTGAACAGGCCGCCGCCTACCTGAGCAGCGCCGTTCACGCTCAAGGCACCGAATTCGCACTGCTACAGGCTGAGCTGGCCGGGCAGGGCGAGGCCCGGGTGCTGGACTTGGGTTGCGGCGCCGGTCACGTCAGTTTCCACGTCGCACCGCTGGTCAGGGAAGTGGTCGCCTACGACCTGTCACAGCAAATGCTCGACGTGGTCGCCGCCGCGGCCGTTGATCGCGGTTTTACCAACATTGCCACGGTCAACGGCGCCGCCGAGCGTCTGCCGTTTGCCGATGGCGAGTTCGACTTCGTGTTCAGCCGTTATTCGGCGCATCACTGGAGCGATCTCGGTGTGGCCCTGCGTGAAGTGCGTCGGGTGCTGAAGCCAGGCGGTGTGGCGGCATTCGTTGACGTGTTGTCACCGGGCAGTCCGTTGTTCGACACTTACCTGCAAAGCGTCGAAGTGCTGCGCGACACCAGCCATGTGCGCGACTATTCCGCCGCTGAGTGGCTGCGGCAGGTCAGTGAGGCCGGGCTGCACGTGCGCAGCACCACGCGTCAGCGCCTGCGTCTGGAGTACACAAGCTGGGTTGAACGCATGCGCACGCCTGAAGTGATGCGCGCGGCGATCCGCCAGTTGCAGCAGTCGATGGGCCACGAAGTGCGTGAATATTTTGAGATTGATGCCGACGGCTCGTTCAGTACCGATGTGATCGTGCTGATGGCCGAGCGATAAGAATTTTTCCGGGCGTGCCGGTAAAGGCGCACCGACTGAAGACACGAGGAAAGCATGAGCAAGCAGATTCTGATTCTCCCAGGTGATGGCATTGGTCCGGAAATCATGGCCGAAGCGGTCAAAGTGCTGGAGCTGGCCAATGACAAGTACAGTCTGGGCTTCGAGCTGAGCCATGACGTGATCGGTGGCGCGGCCATCGACAAGCACGGCGTGCCGCTGGCCGACGAAACGCTCGACCGTGCCCGCGCTGCCGATGCCGTGCTGCTGGGCGCCGTCGGTGGCCCGAAATGGGACACCATCGAGCGTGATATCCGTCCTGAGCGCGGTCTGCTGAAAATCCGTGCGCAACTGGGCCTGTTCGGCAACCTGCGACCGGCGATCCTCTACCCGCAACTGGCCGATGCTTCGAGCCTGAAGCCGGAAATCGTTGCCGGTCTGGACATCCTCATCGTTCGTGAGCTGACCGGTGGCATCTACTTCGGCGCGCCGCGTGGCACCCGCACTTTGGAGAACGGCGAGCGTCAGTCCTACGACACGCTGCCATACAGCGAAAGCGAAATCCGCCGCATCGCCCGCGTCGGTTTCGACATGGCCATGGTTCGCGGCAAGAAGCTCTGCTCGGTGGACAAAGCCAACGTACTGGCGTCCAGCCAACTGTGGCGTGAAGTGGTCGAGCAAGTGGCCAAGGATTACCCGGAAGTCGAACTGAGCCACATGTACGTCGACAACGCCGCCATGCAACTGGTGCGCGCACCGAAGCAGTTCGACGTGATCGTCACCGACAATATGTTCGGCGACATCCTGTCCGACGAAGCGTCGATGCTCACCGGTTCCATTGGCATGCTGCCGTCGGCCTCGCTGGACTCCAACAACAAGGGCATGTACGAGCCTTGCCACGGTTCCGCTCCGGACATCGCCGGTAAAGGCATTGCCAACCCGTTGGCGACCATTCTGTCGGTGTCGATGATGTTGCGTTACAGCTTCAATCTGCATGACGCGGCCGATGCCATCGAGAAAGCCGTGAGCGTGGTGCTGGATCAAGGCCTGCGTACTGGTGACATCTATTCGGCCGGTTGCACCAAAGTCGGTACGCAGGAAATGGGCGACGCAGTAGTCGCCGCGCTGCGGAATCTGTAATCTCTCGGGCCCGCTGCGAAATTCAATACAAAGCAGCGGCCCACTTTTCAAGAAGGTGTAGTTGCGATGAAACGTGTAGGTCTGATCGGTTGGCGCGGGATGGTCGGTTCCGTGCTCATGCAGCGGATGCTGGAAGAGCAGGATTTCGATCTAATCGAGCCGGTGTTTTTCACCACGTCCAACGTCGGTGGCCAAGGCCCGTCCGTGGGCAAGGACATTGCTCCGCTCAAGGATGCTTACAGCATTGACGAGCTGAAGACCCTCGACGTGATTCTGACCTGCCAGGGCGGCGACTACACCAGCGAAGTGTTCCCCAAGCTGCGCGAAGCCGGCTGGCAGGGTTACTGGATCGACGCGGCCTCGAGCCTGCGCATGAACGATGACGCGGTGATCATTCTCGACCCGGTCAACCGCAAGGTCATCGATCAGCAGCTCGACGCGGGTACCAAGAACTACATCGGCGGCAACTGCACCGTCAGCCTGATGCTGATGGGCCTGGGTGGTCTGTTCGAGGCCGGTCTGGTCGAGTGGATGAGCGCCATGACTTATCAGGCGGCCTCCGGTGCCGGCGCGCAGAACATGCGTGAGCTGATCAAGCAAATGGGCGCGACCCACGCCGCTGTTGCTGATCAACTGGCCGATCCGGCCAGCGCGATCCTCGACATCGACCGTCGCGTGGCCGATGCCATGCGCAGCGAAGCCTACCCGACGGAAAACTTCGGCGTGCCGCTGGCCGGCAGCCTGATCCCGTGGATCGACAAGGAACTGCCGAACGGTCAGAGCCGCGAAGAGTGGAAAGCGCAGGCCGAGACCAACAAGATCCTCGGTCGCTTCAAGAGCCCGATCCCGGTCGACGGCATCTGCGTGCGCATCGGCGCGATGCGCTGCCACAGCCAGGCGCTGACCATCAAGCTGAACAAAGACGTGCCGATCGCTGATATCGAAGGGCTGATCAGCCAGCACAACCCTTGGGTCAAACTGGTGCCAAACCAGCGCGAAATCAGCATGCAGGAGCTGAGTCCGACCAAGGTCACCGGCACCCTGAATGTTCCGGTGGGTCGTCTGCGCAAGCTGAACATGGGTTCGCAATTCGTCGGTGCGTTCACCGTCGGCGACCAACTGCTGTGGGGCGCGGCCGAACCGCTGCGTCGCATGCTGCGGATTTTGCTTGAGCGTTGATCGCTTGCAGCAATGAAAGAGCCCGTGCCTTGTGAGAGGTGCGGGTTTTTTTATGCCTTGGATTTCTCGGTTGCCGGGTCTGGCCCCTTCGCGAGCAGGCTCGCTCCCACAGGGGGAATGCATTTCAAATGTGGGAGCGAGCCTGCTCGCGAAGAGGCCGGTACTGCCGCCGCAAATCCCGGGCAGAAATTGCCTGCATGGCGGTCACCCGGTAAAGTGCCGCTCCCCCCGTTTCGCCAGAGGCTCGCACCATGACCCAGACCTTAGATATTGCCGTAATCGGCGCCACCGGTACTGTCGGCGAAACCCTCGTGCAGATTCTCGAAGAGCGCGACTTCCCGGTCGGCAACCTGCACCTGCTGGCAAGCAGCGAATCCGCCGGCAGCTCGGTGCTGTTCCGCAACAAGAACGTACGCGTTCGCGAAGTCGACGAGTTCGACTTCAGCAAAGTCAAACTGGTGTTTTTCGCCGCAGGCCCGGCGATTACCCTGAGCTACGCCGCCCGTGCCCACGCCGCCGGTTGCTCGCTGATCGACTTGTCCGGCGCGCTGCCGGCCGATCAGGCGCCGCAAATCGTGCCGGAAGCCAACGCCGAAGTGCTCGCCGCTCTGAAAGCACCCTTCCAGGTCAGCAGCCCAAGCCCATCGGCCACTTCGCTCGCCGTGGTGCTGGCGCCGCTGCTCGATCTGATCGACCTGCAATATGTCAACGTCACCGCCAATCTGGCCGTTTCCGCCCAAGGTCGTGAAGCCGTCACCGAGCTGGCACGGCAGACCGCCGAGCTGCTGAACATGCGTCCGCTGGAGCCGACCTTCTTCGATCGGCAGATGGCCTTCAACCTGCTGGCCCAGGTCGGCACGCCTGACGCGCAGGGCCATACGCTGCTGGAAAAACGTCTGGTGCGCGAGCTGCGCCAGGTGCTGGCAAAGCCTTTATTAAAGATTTCCGCAACTTGCGTTCAAGCCCCGGTGTTTTTTGGCGATAGCTTTAGCGTGACCTTGCAGTCAACGTCGGCTGTCGACCTGGCAAAAGTTAACGCTGCACTCGAAGATGCGCTGGGTATCGAGCTGGTCGAGGCCGGTGATTACCCGACCGCAGTCGGTGACGCGGTAGGGCAGGACGTTGTCTATGTCGGTCGCGTGCGCAGTGGCGTCGACGACCCGGCGGAACTTAATTTGTGGCTGGCGTCAGATAACGTACGCAAAGGCGCGGCCCTTAACGCTGTGCAGGTGGCTGAGTTGTTGATAAAAGACCTGCTGTAAAAGATACTTGGCAACAATTTGTCGACTGATTCTAGGTGAGCGCTATGCTTGCCCAGATTGCTCGATAACGTGTCACCCTCCGGGACATTCCGGGGCATCAAAGAAATGATCGCGCGCGACATCTGTCGTCGTCGCGCGCAATGCCTTACGGCAGCGACAATCAATATCTTCTCGCTGGCCGAGGAACGTTCAAACAAAGGATGAGGCTATGGTTCAAGTTCGCAAACTGGTGTTAGCAATAGCGGCCGCCTCGGCGCTGTCCTCCGGTATGGCGCATGCCCTCGGGCTCGGGGAGCTGACCCTGAAGTCGACCCTGAACCAGCCGCTGGTGGCCGAGATCGAGTTGCTCGACGTCAAGGATCTCACCGCTGCCGAAGTGGTGCCGAGCCTGGCTTCCCCTGAAGATTTCGCTAAGGCCGGCGTTGATCGTCAGGCCTTCCTCAACGATCTGACCTTCACTCCGGTGCTCAACGCCAGCGGCAAAAGCGTGCTGCGCGTGACCTCGAGCAAACCGTTGTCGGAGCCGATGGTGAAGTTCCTCGTGCAGGTGATGTGGCCGAACGGCCGTCTGCTGCGCGACTACAGCGTGCTGCTCGATCCCTCGAAATTCTCGCCACAGACCGCTGATGCCGCCGCGCAACCGGCGCCGTCGCAGACCATTACCGCGCCCACCACTGGCGCTACGCACTCGACGCAGTACACCACCACGCCGCGCGACACCTTGTGGGAAATCGCCGCGAAGGCGCGCAATGGTGGCTCGGTGCAGCAGACCATGCTGGCTATTCAGGCCCTGAATCCGGATGCGTTCATTGGCGGCAACATCAACCGTCTGAAAACCGGTCAGGTGCTACGTCTGCCGGATTCGGTGCAAAGCACTGCATTGCCGCAGTCCAAAGCGATTGCCGAGGTCGCGGCGCAGAACGAAGCCTGGCGCACGGGCCGTCGCTATGTGGCCAAGCCCGGCACCGGTCAGCAGCAGCTCGATGCGACCAACCGTGGTCGCGGCAATACCGCTGGTGCACAGAACGCCCAGGACAATCTGAGCCTGGTCTCCGCCGAAAGTGCCAAGGCGCGCGGCAAAGGCCCGGCAGGTGACGCCCAGGCTTTGAGCAACAAGCTTGCGGTCACTCAGGAAAGCCTCGACACGACCCGTCGTGACAACGAAGAATTGAAAAGCCGCGTGTCCGATCTGCAAAGTCAGATGGACAAGTTGCAAAAACTGATTGAGCTGAAGAACAATCAACTGGCGAAACTGCAGGCCGAAGGCGCGGGCGCTGCGCCGGCCGCGAACGGCGCAGTCGCACCGGTTCCGGCGATCACTGCTGAGCTGGCTGCCACACCGCCGGCTACTCCTGCAGAAGCAGCGCCGACGCCAGAATCTGCCATTGCGCCGCCTGCCGAGACGCCGGTTGAGCCTGTGGTCGAACCGGTTGTCGAAACCACGCCTGCCGCAGATGATGAAAAGACCTTCAACGAACTGCTGACCAACCCGATCCTGCTGGGTCTGGTCGGTGGTGGTGCCGTCGTTCTGTTGCTTCTGCTGTTGCTGCTGGCGCGTCGCCGCAAAGCCCAGCAGGAAGCCGAGAAACATCTGCGCATGGCCCGAGCCCTGTCTGAGGAACAAGAGTTCTCCGCTGAACAGGATCTGCCGGAAAGCAGCTTCGAAGGTCTGGAAACTCCGGCGGCGAGCGTCAAACTCAACACCCCGGCGCCTGCTCCTGCTCCAGTCGTGGCTCCGGTAGTGGCGCCGATCGTAATGGCCGAGCCGATCGCCGCGCCGCTGGTGGCACCGGCCGCCGAGCGTTCCGATGACGTACTCGACAAGGCGCAATCGCACATCAACGCCGGTCGCCTGAATCAGGCTGCCGCGCTGTTGGAAGAGGGCGTCAGCCTGGAGCCGCAGCGCAGTGATCTGCGGCTGAAACTGATGGAAGTCTACGGTCTGCAGGGCGATCGCGATGCGTTCGTCGGTCAGGAGCGTCAACTGGTGGCCAATGGCGACAACTTCGCTAAGGTCGAAGAACTGAAGAGCCGCTTCCCGGCCATGGCGGTGGTGGCTGCTGCGGGTCTGGCGGCGGCTGCCGTGGCTGCCGAGCTGGACGCGCAATACGTCAAGGATCTGCTGCTGGATGAGCCTGAAGCACCTGCGCCGGCACCAGCGGACGACGATCTTGACAGCGCGTTTGATCTGAGTCTGGACGATCTCGATAACATCACGCCGGTAGAGCCTGCGCCAGTGGTTGAGCCTGAAGCGCCGGTCGAGCTGGACGAATTCCCGTCTGACGACGATCTGAGCTTCGAATCAGTGCTGCAACAGCAGACCGAGATCAAAGAAAACCTGGACGACCTGTCGGACTTCGACCTAGATATGGACTTGGGTGCCGAGCCGGCGCCTGCGGTTGATCTGGCGGACGACGATTTCCTGCTGGATCTGGACGAAGGCGTGAAGGATCTGCCGCCGGTCGAGGCGCCGGTGGTGGCTGAATTGCCACAGGATGATCTGGAGCTGCCGGCCGATTTCGATCTGTCGCTGGCCGACGAAATGGACAGCAACCCAGCGGCCGAGCCTGATGCGTTCGCGGCCGAGCTGGATGACGTCAACGCCGAGCTGGATCGTCTGTCGCAAAGCATCGCCGAACCGAGCTTCACCGAGGCTGATGCGGCAATCGGTGGTGATCTGGGCGAAGATGATTTCGACTTCCTCGCCGGCACCGACGAAGCTGCGACCAAACTCGATCTGGCTCAGGCCTACATCGATATGGGCGACAGCGATGGTGCGCGCGACATCCTCAACGAAGTGTTGACCGAGGGTGACGAGAAGCAGCGTGGCGAGGCCAAGGACATGCTCTCGAGCTTGTAGTAAGTCCAGCGCTAAACAAAAACGGCAGCCCAGTGAGGCTGCCGTTTTTGTTTCGGTTGGATTATGTGTTGTCTGATTTGCCGTCTTCGCGAGCAGGCTCGCTCCCACCTTTGAAATGCATTCCCCTGTGGGAGCGAGCCTGCTCGCGAAGAGGGCGGCACTGTTGATAGAGAACTCTGGTATCCCCTAGCCACAGCCTTATAATGCCCGCCTTTGCACAAACAGCAGGCTGTCCCACCTTGGCAAACATAGATAACCCGGTCGCCGAAATGGCTCCCGACGGCTTTTACCGCGTCGCGCTGGGCGTTGAGTACAAAGGCTCGCGCTACAGCGGATGGCAGCGTCAGTTGACGGGTGTGGCGACGGTGCAGGAAGAGCTTGAAAAAGCCTTGTCAAAAGTCGCCAACTCGCCGGTTTCCCTGCAGTGCGCCGGGCGTACCGACGCCGGCGTGCATGCCTGCGGACAAGTGGTGCATTTCGATACAACCGTGGATCGTTCGCTGAAAGCCTGGGTCATGGGCGCCAACATCAATCTGCCCCACGACATCAGTGTCAGTTGGGCGCGGGTGATGCCGGCGCATTTCCATGCGCGGTTCAAAGCCATCGCCCGGCGTTACCGCTACGTGATCTACAACGATCAGATCCGCCCGGCGCATCTCAACGAAGAAATCACTTGGAATCACCGCCCGCTGGACGTCGAGCGCATGGCCGAGGCCGCGCAGTACCTGATCGGTACCCACGACTTCAGTGCATTCCGCGCCGGCCAGTGCCAGGCCAAGTCGCCGATCAAGAAGATGCATCACCTGCGTGTGACCCGTCACGGCAAGATGATCGTGCTCGACATCCGCGCCAACGCATTCCTGCACCACATGGTGCGCAATATCGCTGGTGTGCTAATGACCATTGGAGCCGGCGAGCGTCCGGTGGAGTGGATGAAGGAAGTGCTGGAAAGCCGCGAGCGTCGTTCTGGCGGCGTCACGGCGCATCCGTACGGCCTGTACCTGGTGCAGGTCGAGTACCACGACGAATTCCCGTTGCCCGAGCGTTTTATCGGGCCACATTTCCTTACGGGATTCTCCGAACTTGACGGCTGACGCCCTCGAACGCTTTTGTTACCATCCGGGACTTTCCCGGTTTTTGCCTCGGAGTTTTTCTCGATATGTCAGCCGTTCGCAGCAAGATCTGCGGGATTACCCGCATAGAAGATGCGCTGGCCGCCGTTGAGGCCGGGGCCGATGCGATCGGATTCGTGTTCTATGCCAAGAGTCCGCGGGCAGTAACCGTGCAACAGGCGCGCGCGATCATCCAGGCGTTGCCGCCGTTTGTGACGACCGTGGGCCTGTTCGTCAACGCCAGCCGCTGCGAGCTGGGGGAAATCCTCGATGCCGTGCCGCTGGATCTGTTGCAGTTCCATGGCGATGAAGTCGCTGATGACTGCGAAGGCTGGCATCGCCCGTACATCAAAGCGCTGCGGGTCAAGGCCGGTGATGACATCGCGGCCGCCGTCGATGCTTTCCCGAGCGCCAGCGGCGTGCTGCTCGACACTTATGTCGAGGGCGTGCCCGGCGGAACCGGTGAGGCCTTCGACTGGTCATTGATTCCGCAGGGTCTGAGCAAGCCGTTGATTCTCGCGGGTGGTTTGACCCCAGAGAACGTCGCAGGCGCCGTGGCTCGGGTAAGACCCTACGCAGTAGACGTCAGCGGTGGGGTAGAGGCGAGCAAGGGCATCAAGGATCACGCAAAGGTTCGCGCGTTCATTGACGCTGTACGCAAAGCACCATATTGATGTGACGGCTGGCAGTCTGCCGCCGTCCATCAATGCACTTGCACAAAGCAGGCGCGGCTGAGGGTTTCTGGATCGCACGCAGGTCATGTTTCGCGCTGACCGTGGCTGTCCATCAACCATCGCCACACACATGAATTTAGCTGAAGGGCATACGCGGGGCTGCGAACCAGAGCGTTCGGGCCGCCGGTACTGGAGAAAGAAAGCATGAGCAACTGGTTAGTAGACAAACTGATCCCTTCGATCATGCGTTCCGAGGTCAAGAAGAGCTCGGTGCCTGAAGGTCTGTGGCACAAATGCCCGTCTTGCGAGGCGGTGTTGTATCGTCCGGAGCTGGAAAAGACCCTGGACGTTTGCCCCAAGTGCAACCACCACATGCGCATCGGCGCACGTGCGCGTATCGACATCTTCCTCGATGCTGAAGGTCGCAACGAACTGGGCGCCGATCTGGAGCCGGTTGACCGTCTGAAATTCCGCGACGGCAAGAAGTACAAGGATCGCCTGACCGCTGCCCAGAAGCAGACTGGCGAAAAAGACGCGCTGATCTCCGTCAGCGGCACTTTGCTGGGCATGCCGGTGGTGGTTTCGGCGTTCGAATTCAGCTTCATGGGTGGTTCGATGGGCGCTATCGTCGGTGAGCGCTTCGTGCGCGCCGCCAACTACGCGCTGGAAAATCGCTGCCCGATGATCTGCTTCGCCGCCTCCGGTGGTGCGCGCATGCAGGAAGCGCTGATCTCGCTGATGCAGATGGCCAAGACCTCGGCTGTGCTGGCGCGTCTGCGTGAAGAAGGCATTCCGTTCATCTCCGTACTGACCGACCCGGTCTACGGTGGTGTTTCGGCGAGTCTGGCAATGCTCGGCGACGTCATCGTCGGTGAGCCGAAAGCCCTGATCGGCTTCGCCGGTCCGCGTGTTATCGAGCAAACCGTACGTGAAAAACTGCCGGAAGGCTTCCAGCGCAGTGAATTCCTGCTGGAGCACGGCGCGATCGACATGATCATCCATCGTCAGGAGCTGCGCCCGCGTCTGGGTAACCTGCTGGCACAAATGACTGGCAAGCCGACGCCGAAATTCGTCGCTGCGCCAATCGAGCCGATCGTGGTTCCACCGGTACCTGCTGGCCTATGACCGAGCGCACCCTTGGCGAATGGCTCGCCTACCTTGAGCAGTTGCATCCGTCGGCCATCGACATGGGCCTAGAGCGTTCACAACAGGTAGCGTCCCGCATGGGGCTGGGCCAGCCGGCGCCTCGGGTGATTACGGTCACCGGCACCAACGGCAAGGGTTCGACCTGCGCTTTCGTGGCTTCATTGCTGCGCGCGCAGGGTCTGAGCGTTGGTGTCTACAATTCTCCACACCTGCTGCGTTACAACGAGCGGGTGCAGCTCAATGGCGTCGAAGCCACTGACGCGCAGTTGTGCGAAGCCTTCGCGGCGGTCGAGGCCGGGCGCGGCGACACTTCCCTGACCTACTTCGAAATGGGCACCCTCGCGGCGTTCTGGCTGTTTCAACAGGCCGGGCTCGATGCGGTGGTGCTGGAAGTCGGGCTGGGCGGGCGTCTGGATACGGTCAACGTGGTCGATGCCGACATTGCGCTGGTCACCAGCATTGGCGTCGATCACGCCGATTATCTCGGTGATACCCGCGAATCCGTGGCTTTCGAGAAGGCCGGCATCTTCCGTCAGGGCAAGCCTGCCTTGTGCGGCGATCTGAATCCTCCGCAACCGCTGCTCGACAAGGCACGAGAACTGGCCTGTCCATTCTTCCTGCGTGGGCGCGATTTCGACCTCGGCATCACCGATCAGCACTGGCAATGGCGCGGTACTGACGCGCAAGGCCAGGTCGTCGAGTTGCGTGACTTGCCCTTGCTTGATCTGCCGATGGAAAACGCCGCGCTGGCGTTGCAGGCGTATCTGCTGCTCGGTTTGCCGTGGAATGCGCAGCAGATCGTCGCGGCGTTGCAGGCCACTCGCGTGGTCGGGCGGCTGGATCGCCGCTCGTTCGAGTGGAACGGCAAGCGTCTGAATCTGTTGCTGGATGTTGGCCACAACCCGCATGCTGCCGAGTATCTGGCCCGTCGTCTGGCGTCGCGGCCGCCGGTCGGCAAGCGTCTGGCAGTGTTCGGCTTGTTGGCCGACAAGGATCTGGATGGTGTTGTCAGCGAATTGAATGCTAGTGTCGAGCATTGGGCCGTTGCGCCGCTGGATTCGCCGCGCGCACGTCCAGTGGCTGAATTAAACGCTGCATTGCAGAACCTCGGTGCTGCGGTAACGTCTTACGACAGTGTCGCCGCCGCCCTGGAAGGGCAGTGCGCAGTGGCTACAAGCGACGACGAGATTCTGTTGTTCGGATCATTTTATTGTGTCGCCGAGGCCCTTGAATGGTTGGCCCGGCGCTCCACGGAGGACGCGGCAAATGGCTTTGCTGGATAAAGCGTACAAGCAGCGCATGGTTGGCGCTTTGGTGCTGGTAGCGCTGGCGGTGATCTTCCTGCCGATGCTGTTTTCCCGTCAGG
Source organism: Pseudomonas viridiflava (assembly GCF_900580865.1). GTDB lineage: Bacteria > Pseudomonadota > Gammaproteobacteria > Pseudomonadales > Pseudomonadaceae > Aquipseudomonas. The sequence goes on along the minus strand of NZ_UTBZ01000026.1, from coordinate 128,408 downwards.
ATGAGCAGCGTCAGGTCACCGTTGAGGCGCCTGCTGCCCCGCAAGCGCCTGCCGTGCCGCAAGTGCAAATGGAAACGGTGGCCGTCCCCGAGCCGCAAGCCTTGCCGCAAGAGCCGGTGCCGACCGATGAAGAGGTCGCAGAAGAGGCGGCGCCTGCCGCACCCGTTGCGCCGGCGCCGGCACCGACAGCGCCCATTATGATCACCAAGCCTGTTGCGCCGCCCGCGGTGGCCAAGCCGATTCCTGCGCCTGCCCAGCCGATTACCTCGGCATCGAGCAAGCCGGACACCACGCAAAGTCGCGTCGATGCCAATGGTCTGTCGGTGAGCTGGTCGGTGCAACTGGCCAGTCTGTCGAGCCGGGCCAGTGCCGAAAGCCTGCAAAAGACCCTGCGCAGCCAGGGTTATAACGCCTACATCCGCTCTGCCGACGGCAAGAATCGAGTATTCGTCGGGCCGCTGATTGAGCGTGCCGAAGCCGATCGTCTGCGTGATCTGTTGGGTCGTCAGCAGAACCTCAAGGGTTTTGTCGTGCGCTTCCAGCCCGAGCGCGGTTAAAAACTATCGCCTCGATTGAAATGCACTGACAATCGCAGCTTACCGAGAGGCATGCGCTCTGCTAAAATGCGCCGCCTTATCCGTCTGTAGGCTGCACTGTGCCATTTACCTGGGTTGACTGGGCGATCGTTGCAATCGTCGCCATCTCCGCTTTGATCAGTTTGAGCCGCGGCTTCGTCAAGGAAGCATTATCGCTGGTGACCTGGATCATCGCAGGAGTCGTCGCCTGGATGTTCGGTGGCTCATTGTCCGAGTACCTCGCCGGATACATCGAAACCCCATCGGCTCGCGTGATCGCGGGCTGTGCCATCATGTTTGTCGCCACACTGATCGTGGGCGCAATGATCAATTATCTTATCGGCGAGTTGGTTCGCGTCACCGGGTTGTCCGGGACCGATCGATTCCTCGGCATGGCCTTCGGCGCAGCGCGTGGCGTGTTGCTGGTGGTCGTGGCGGTCGGGCTGTTGAGCCTGGGGCCGGTACAGCAGGACGGGTGGTGGAAAGAATCACAGCTCGTACCAAAATTTCTATTGGTCGCTGATTGGTCCAAAAACCTGATTCTCGGGTGGAGCAGTCAGTGGCTTGCCAGCGGAATCAGCGTACCCGCTGATATTCCGTTCAAGGAGCAACTCTTGCCGTCGGCGAAAACGCCTCAGTGAGTGTTGCTCAGTTCAGATCCATTAAGTAGGGGTTGCGTCGCATGTGTGGCATCGTCGGTATCGTCGGTAAGTCGAACGTCAATCAGGCGCTGTATGACGCGCTAACCGTGCTCCAGCACCGCGGCCAGGACGCTGCCGGTATCGTCACCAGCCATGATGGCCGGTTGTTCCTGCGCAAGGACAATGGCCTGGTGCGTGACGTGTTTCAACAGCGTCACATGCAGCGTCTGGTCGGCCACATGGGTATCGGCCACGTCCGTTATCCGACCGCGGGCAGCTCGACTTCGGCCGAAGCCCAACCGTTTTACGTCAACTCGCCTTACGGCATCACCTTGGCGCACAACGGTAACCTGACCAACGTTGAGCAGTTGGCCAAAGAGATCTACGAATCCGATCTGCGTCACGTCAACACCAGTTCCGACTCGGAAGTGCTGCTCAACGTGTTCGCCCACGAGCTGGCCCAGCGCGGCAAGCTGCAGCCGACCGAAGAAGACGTGTTTGCCGCCGTGACCGACGTGCACAACCGTTGTGTCGGCGGCTACGCAGTAGTCGCCATGGTGACTGGCTACGGCATCGTCGGTTTCCGTGACCCGCACGGCATCCGCCCGATCGTGTTCGGCCAGCGTCATACCGACGAAGGCGTCGAATACATGATCGCGTCCGAAAGCGTTTCGCTGGACGTGCTCGGTTTTACCCTGATTCGCGACCTGGCACCGGGCGAAGCGGTCTACATCACTGAAGACGGCAAGCTGCACACCCGTCAGTGCGCGACCAACCCGTCCCTGACTCCATGCATTTTCGAGCACGTCTACCTGGCGCGTCCGGATTCGATCATCGACGGCGTGTCGGTCTACAAGGCCCGTCTGCGCATGGGCGAGAAGCTCGCCGAGAAGATCCTGCGCGAGCGTCCAGAGCACGACATCGACGTGGTGATCCCGATTCCGGACACGAGCCGTACCGCGGCGCTGGAACTGGCCAACCACCTGGGCGTGAAATTCCGCGAAGGTTTCGTCAAGAACCGTTATATCGGTCGTACCTTCATCATGCCGGGCCAGGCCGCGCGCAAGAAGTCGGTTCGCCAGAAGCTCAACGCCATCGAGCTGGAATTCCGCGGCAAGAACGTAATGCTGGTCGATGACTCGATCGTGCGTGGCACCACTTGCAAGCAGATCATTCAGATGGCCCGCGAAGCCGGCGCGAAAAACGTCTACTTCTGCTCGGCAGCCCCAGCGGTACGCTTCCCGAACGTGTACGGCATCGACATGCCGAGCGCGCACGAGCTGATCGCACACAACCGTTCGACTCAGGACGTCGCGGATCTGATCGGCGCTGACTGGCTGATCTATCAGGATCTGCCTGACTTGATCGAAGCGGTCGGTGGCGGCAAGATCAAGATCGAGAACTTCGATTGCGCGGTATTTGACGGCAAGTACGTCACCGGCGACGTCGACGAGGCTTACCTGGACAAGATCGAGCAGGCACGCAACGATGCCTCGAAGGTCAAGACCCAAGCGGTCAGTGCGATCATCGATCTGTACAACAACTGAGTTTCTACCGGCCCTGAGGGGCCGGTTTTGTATCTGACTTTCAATTTTCGAGAACAGGGCAAGGAGTGACAGCATGAGTCAGGAATGGGATGCCGGTCGGCTGGACAGCGACCTCGAAGGCGTAGCGTTCGATACCCTGGCCGTACGTGCCGGTCAGCACCGTACGCCGGAAGGCGAGCACGGTGATCCGATGTTCTTCACCTCCAGCTACGTGTTCCGCACCGCTGCAGACGCCGCCGCGCGGTTTGCCGGCGAAGTGCCGGGCAACGTTTACTCGCGTTACACCAACCCGACCGTGCGCGCGTTCGAAGAGCGCATTGCCGCGCTGGAAAGCGCCGAGCAAGCCGTGGCGACTGCCACCGGCATGGCCGCGATCATGGCGGTGGTGATGAGCCTGTGCAGCGCCGGCGATCATGTGCTGGTCTCGCGCAGCGTCTTCGGCTCGACCATCAGCCTGTTCGAGAAGTACTTCAAGCGCTTCGGCGTGGAAGTCGATTACGTGCCATTGGCTGATCTGTCGGCCTGGGATGCGGCGATCAAGTCCAATACCAAGCTGCTTTTTGTCGAGTCGCCGTCCAACCCACTGGCCGAACTGGTTGATATCACTGCACTGGCAGAAATCGCGCACGCCAAAGGCGCGATGCTGGTAGTCGACAACTGCTTCTGCACGCCAGCCTTGCAGCAGCCGCTTAAAATGGGTGCAGACATCGTTGTGCACTCGGCAACCAAGTTCATCGACGGCCAAGGCCGTTGCATGGGCGGCGTGGTCGCTGGTCGCAGTGAGCAGATGAAAGAAATCGTCGGTTTCCTGCGCACTGCCGGGCCGACCCTGAGCCCGTTCAACGCGTGGATCTTTCTCAAAGGTCTGGAAACCCTGAACCTGCGGATGAAGGCGCACTGCGCGAATGCTCAGGAACTGGCCGAATGGCTGGAGCAGCAGGACGGCATCGAGAAGGTGCATTACGCCGGTCTCAAGAGCCATCCGCAGCACGAACTGGCCCAGCGTCAGCAGAAAGGCTTCGGTGCGGTAGTGAGTTTCGAGGTCAAGGGTGGCAAAGAGGGCGCGTGGCGCTTCATCGATGCGACTCGACTGATTTCGATCACCGCAAACCTTGGCGACAGCAAGACCACGATCACGCACCCGAGCACCACCTCCCACGGCCGTCTGGCGCCGCAGGAGCGTGAGGCGGCGGGTATCCGTGACAGTCTTATCCGCATTGCGGTCGGTCTGGAAGACGTCGCTGACCTGCAAGCCGACCTGGCGCGCGGTCTGGCGGCGCTGTGATCGAGTTGTCCACTCCGACAGCGGGTACCCATGGCCGTGTTGCACTGGTCACGGGGGCTGCGCGTGGTATCGGTCTGGGCATTGCTGCCTGGCTGATCAGCGAGGGTTGGCAAGTGGTGCTGACCGACCTGGATCGGGCGCGCGGCTCGAAAGTGGCGAAGGTGCTGGGTGAGAACGCCTGGTTTATCGCCATGGACGTCGCGGAGGAAGGGCAGGTGGCACTTGGCGTTGCTGAGGTGCTGGGGCAGTTTGGTCGTCTCGATGCGCTGGTGTGCAACGCGGCGGTCGCTGATCCGCACAACATCACCCTGGAAAGCCTTGATCTGGCGTACTGGAATCGCGTACTGGCGGTGAATCTCAGCGGACCGATGCTGTTGGCCAAGCACTGTGCGCCTTATCTGCGCGCGCACAACGGTTCGATCGTTAATCTGGCCTCGACCCGGGCGCGGCAGTCGGAGGCGGACTCTGAGGCCTATGCGGCGAGCAAGGGTGGCTTGTTGGCGCTGACGCATGCGCTGGCGATCAGCCTGGGGCCGGAGATTCGCGTCAACGCGGTCAGTCCGGGCTGGATCGATGCGCGCGATCCTTCTGCGCGTCGAGCCGAGCCTTTGGCCGATGCCGATCATGCTCAGCATCCGGCGGGCAGGGTAGGGACGGTTGAAGACGTAGCGGCGATGGTCGCCTGGTTGCTGTCGAGGAATGCCGGGTTTGTCACCGGGCAGGAATTTGTCGTCGATGGTGGTATGACGAAAAAGATGATCTACAGCGAGTAGGTCGTCTTGTTCTCCTGAATTTGTGTTGAATCAACTGACGCCTTCGCGAGCAGGCTCGCTCCCACATTTGGAATGCATACCCCTGTGGGAGCGGGTTTGCTCGCGAACGCGGTTTTGCAGGATTGAAGCAATTTCGTCTTTTTTAGAAAAACTTCAATCCTGCTATTGACTTAGGTTCGCTACCTGCGTAAATTTCGCGGCCTCGGAGATGCAAACGGGTGATTAGCTCAGCTGGGAGAGCGTCTGCCTTACAAGCAGAATGTCGGCGGTTCGATCCCGTCATCACCCACCACTCCCCGAGAAACTTGCGTAAGCAAGAGCGTAGGCTGAAAGTGCCTGCACCGACGCGCAGCGGTAGTTCAGTCGGTTAGAATACCGGCCTGTCACGCCGGGGGTCGCGGGTTCGAGTCCCGTCCGCTGCGCCATATTTTACGAGTCAGACATCGTCTGGTTCGCGATTGCAAAGCACCGAAGCTAGCAGTCAACACGAGTTACTTGAGCGCAAGCTCAAAGCGATACGCAGCGGTAGTTCAGTCGGTTAGAATACCGGCCTGTCACGCCGGGGGTCGCGGGTTCGAGTCCCGTCCGCTGCGCCATATCTGCTCCAAGGACCACTGAACGCCTTGAAGCACCGAAAGCAGTCATTGGCTGATTCGGAATCGATAGCAAAGACCCTGGTCGAAAGACCGGGGTTTTTTGTGTCTGAAATTTGCCTTCCGCTCCCATCACGCAACCCGGCTCCCTGTAGGAGCTGCGGCACGCTGCGATCTTTTGATCTTGATCGTAAAAAATAGGATCAAAAGATCGCAGCCTCGTTTCACTCGACAGCTCCTACAAGGGATGCCTGTAAACATCCTGCGGTGCCACGTCGCATTGATTTTTTGATTCTTTAGTCAAATTTTTGTAACTGGTTGTTTGCTGCGAGCGCAGAAACCTTTAAAGTTAACCTTTCGGTCAGCTTTGCACTGTCAACACGCCCTTTGTTTCGCCAAAGAGGGCTTCTGCAAGACTCGAGATTCCCCAGTAGATAACCAGAAGGGCGGACACATAACCGCCCAGAGGATGATCCATGTCCAACCGTGATATATCCCGGCGCTCGTTCCTTCAGGGCGGGCTGGTGGCGGGTGTGAGCGTCACGCTCACGCCGCTCAGCAGTCAGGCGCTGGCTGCCTTGATGGAAAACAGCGTCACCGTGCCGTCCGAGAAATGGCTCGGCAATAACGGCAAGGCGCGCCAGCGTAACGATGCCCTGTCCAAAGTCTGCGGCAGCAAAGTCTTTGCTCGCGACATCCGTTCCAAGGACATGCCGGGTTGGCCCGAGCAGCAAGGCCATGCCATGTTGCTGAAAACCATCAAGGCCGATCGAATCTACGACGGCTACGACCTGTCGTGGCTTGGCGCTGACTTGCAGCCTGACCGTATCGTCACCGCCGCCGATCTGGACAAGGACGGCATCGTCTTCCCGGAAGAGCACGCCCCGGATCCACTGCTGCCGGAAGGCAAGGTGCCGATGTTCATCGGTCATCCTGTGGCGATCCTGATCTGGAACGACTTCGAACGTTTCCGTCAGGCCAAGAACAAACTCAAATTCAATGACAAAGCGATTCGTTACGGTGCCCAAGTGCCGTTCTACGAAGGCGATCCGTATGGCAGCTTCCGCTACGTACGTGTGGGCGGCGCGACCTCGGCTGATGAAGATGAGTTCGCCAGCCTCAAGGACTCGATTCTGTTTCCGATGCTGAAAAACCGTCGCCCGGTGTGGAATTCCCAACCGAACCTGCACGGCAATCTGACCGAGCGCGGCCTGTTTTACGCCGACCGCATGAAGAACGAGATCGATACGCCGCCGGACAACTGGCTGGTGTTCGACGAGCGCTACAAGACCCCGTCGATCGAGCCGGCCGCAATGGAGCCGGACAACGGCAACGGCTGGTATGACCCGAAGACCAAAACCCTGCACTTCGTGGTAGCGACCCAGTGCCCACTGGAAGCGGCGACCGAAACCGCGAAAATGATCTCGCCGTCGCGTTTCGGCCTGGCCAACCTGAACATGCATCCGGGTTACACCGTGGGTTACGGTTCCAAAGACCACAACATTTTCGTCTACTACGCAGCTCTTGCCGCGTTGTACGGCGCCGGTGTGCCAGTGCGTCTGGCCAACGACCGCTACGAGCAGTTCCAGAGTGGCATCAAGCGCCACCCGTTCGACATCCGCTATCAACTGGCCGTGGACAAGAACGACTACAGCTTCAAGATTTTCCGTGCCGAAATGAGCGTCGACGGTGGTGGCCGGATCAACTACAGCCCATCGGTAGCCGCGGTTGGCGCCACGGCGGCGCAGTCGATCTACTACATGCCGCAGAACGATTTGCAAGTCACCGCCTATCACTCGCGCGGTGTCGAGGCGGGTTCGATGCGCGGTTACGGCACCCTGCAAAGCATGGCAGCGACCGAAATGATGGTCGACGAAATCGCCAATCGCCTCGGTGTCGATGCGATCGACTTGCGTCGCAAGAACGCCCTGCGTTCCGGCATGAAAAACACCCAGGGCGCGATCCCGGCCGGTGCCTTGCGCCTGCACGAAATTCTCGACAAGGCTTCGGTGCACGAAGTCTGGAAAAACCGCGACGCGATCAAGAAACAACGCGAAGCCGCAGACCCGGATAACTGGTACGGCGTAGGTTTCGCCATCTGCCAGAAAGACTTCGGCACCGGTTCCGAAGCGCCGATGGCGAGCATCGAATTCACCGCCGATGGCCGCATTACCCTGCGCCATATCGGTATTGAAATCGGCACCGGCATGTCCACCTCGCAAGCCCTGGTCGTGGCCGATTTCCTCGGCAGCCCGGCGCACGAAGTGAAGACCGGCGAAACCGAATGGAAGGAAATGCAGCTGATCACTAGCGGCAACCCTTACATCATGAGTCAGGCCGAGCAGGACAACCTGCTGCGCAATCCGCGTTGGGTCGGCAAACTGGCCTCGGCCTCGTCGGCGACCAACTCGGCGTACTACTTCAGTCACGCTACCCGTGAAGCAGCGCGCGTGCTGTTCAACAACGGTTTGTGGCCGGCGGCCATGGAAATCTGGCGTCAGGGTCCTTACGGCGGTCAAGCCAACCCTTACGTTGTGCGTCGCGAAGATGCGCACTGGGTTGACGGCAAGCTCACCGCTAACGGCATGCAGCCGCTGAGTTTTGAAGAGCTGGCCAAGCACGCTCACGAGCGTGGTCTGGTGACCGGCGCCACCGTTCACGCCTTCAACCGCTGGAGCTGGGCCGAGGCCGAATACAGCATCGACGGCGTGCGTGAACGCCTGCCGCTCGACGGTCTGGCCGTGAAATACGGTGACGGCGCGCCGAAAGCGAAGAAAGCGTTGATGACCACGTCTGGTTTCCATCTGCTGGATCGCCAGAACATCAACTACCCGGTTGTTCAGTTGAACAACGCTGCGGTGACTTACTACAGCCCGGTCGCCACGCTGGTCGAGCTGAAGGTCAACAAAGGTTCTGCCGAAGTCGAAGTGCTCAACCACCATTCGTGGGTCGAGTGCGGTCGTGTGCTGGTCGAAGAGCTGGTCAAGGGCCAGATGGAAGGCGGTATCGCCATGGGCATCGGTCACGCCTTGATGGAAGAAATGCCGCTGTACGAAGGCGGGCCGGGGGAGGGTGACTGGAACTTCAACCGTTACCGTCTGCCGATGGCGCGCCACGTTGCGGTGTGGAAACAGACGTCGGAGATTCTCCCGGCGCTGTCGCCGAGCGACCCGTCCAAAGGCATCGCCGAAGTGGTGATGATCCCGATTGTCGGTGCCATCGGTAACGCCGTGGCGCACGCCATCGGTAAACGTGTTCGCGACCTGCCCATCACTGCTACGCGCATCAAGGAGGCCCTCAATGGCTAACCGTCCGCTTCAACTGATCCTCAACGGTCAATCCGTCGGCCCGGTGGACATCCCTGATGACCTGCCGATGATCGACTACCTGCACGAATACAAAAACCTCACCGGCTCGCGTCTGGGCTGCGGCCAGGGCATCTGCCACGCCTGCGTGGTGATCGTCGACAACCCGGACGGCACCAGCGAGGAAGTGCGCACCTGCATCACTGGCGCGCATTACTTCGAAGGCAAGAAAGTCCGCACCATCGAATCGCACGCCAAGCGTGACGAGTCGGGCCAGGTCACTGAACTGAACCCGATCCAGCAGCGCTTCGTCGACGAGTTCGCCTTCCAGTGCAGCTACTGCGCGCCGGGTTTCGTCAACGCCGCGACCGTGCTGGTGGAAAAGCTGCAACGCCAGCCGACCGTGCAGAGCAAGCTCGAACAAGTCATCGAGGACAGCCTCGGCCATCACGTCTGCCGTTGCACCGGGTACGTGCGTTATTACAACGCCACCCGCAACGTCCTGACCGATCTCGGCCTGGTCAAGGAGGGTTAAGCATGAAGCTTTTTCTGACCCGCCTGACCCTGGCGGTCGGCCTGGCTACGCCGGTGTTGTTTGCTCACGCCGATGATCAGGTCAAGCGCGGCGAATATCTTGCCCGCGCCGCTGACTGCATGGCTTGCCACACCGCAGCGGGCGGCGCGCCTTTTGCCGGTGGCCTGCCGATCGTCTCGCCGTTCGGCACGATCTACGGCACCAACATCACGCCGAGCAAGGAGCACGGCATCGGTTTGTACAACGATGACGAGTTCTTCGCAGCGCTGACCGAGGGCAAGCGTCGCGATGGTGCGAACCTGTATCCGGCGATGCCGTACACCTCGTATCACCTGATGCCGCGTGAAGATTCGGACGCGATCCATGCGTACCTGAAAACCATCGAGCCGATCGAGCGCGCTGCACCGGTCACCAGTTTGAGCTTCCCGTTCAGCGTGCGTCTGGGCCTGATGGGCTGGAACGTGCTGTACGGCAAAGCACTGAAACTGGAGCCGGCCGAAGGCAAAAGTGAAGCGTGGAAGCGCGGCCAGTACATGGTCGAGGTGCTCGGTCATTGCGGCGAATGCCACACGCCACGCGGCCTGCCGGGTGCGATGCAGTTGGATAAGCGCCTGACCGGCGGCATCCTCAATGGTTATCTGGCACCGAGCCTGCTGGCCACTGATCTGGCGGCTCGCGGCTGGAACGAGCAGGATCTGGGCACGTTCCTCAAGCACGGCATGAGTGCGCAGGGGACGATGTTCAACGAGATGTTTCCGGTGTTCCACAACAGCACTCAGGGTCTGAGCGATGCGGATCTGGCGGCGATGGCGACGTTCCTGCTCGGCGACAAACCGCCGGCTGCCAAAGCACTTGTTGAAGTGCCGGTAGAACAGCTCAGCGCCAGTGCCCAGCGCGGCCGTCAGGAATACCTGAACGTCTGCGCCGGTTGTCATGCGGTCGGTGGCGAAGGCAAACCGCACATCGCGGTGGCCATGCGTGGCAACACCACGCTGCGTCTGGAAGATCCACGCAACCTGCTGCGCGTGATCGAAGATGGTATCGGCGAGCAGAAGTTCTCCGGTTTCGAGCACATGCAACCGATGCCGGGTTTTGCCGACAAGCTCAGTCCTGAGCAGCTGACCGATCTGCTCAACTACCTGCGTCAAGGGTGGGGCGGGCAGTCCGCCGAATTGGCGGTGAGCGATGTGCAGAAACTGCAAGCCGACGCACCGTCCATCGAACACAGGGCCCACTGACATGCAGCATCTCGATCTGCAAGTGGTGCGCCGTGCGCTGGAGTGGTCGGTGGCGGGGCAGCGCATCTGGCTCTGCACCGTGCTGACCACTTACGGCTCGGCACCACGTGCGCCGGGTTCGCTGCTGGCAGTGAATGACAGCGGACAGTGGATCGGTTCGCTGTCGGGTGGCTGCGTTGAAGAGGATTTTCTCGAGCGCGTTGCCGAAGGTGCGTTTCTCGATGCGGTCAATGTCGTGCGTTACGGCGAAGGCGACGATCCGCGCTCGCGGGTCAGCCTGCCTTGTGGCGGCATTCTCGATGTGCTGGTAGAGAAATTTGACGCTGACTGCGAGGTGCAGGCGCATCTGCGTGAATTGGAGTCGGCGCTGCTCGGTCAGCGCCGCTTGATTCGCGAGGTCGATCTGGCCAGCGGTGCGCGCAGTCTGTTCGCTGATCGCGAGCACGGTGCGCGGATCGAGCGTGAGATTGATCGGGTGCGCATTCGTGTTGGCGCGGCCCAGCGTTTGTTGCTCGCCGGGTATTCCACCGTAGCGCAGGCGTGTGCCGAGTTTGCCGTTGGCCTTGGCTTTGAAGTGATTCTCTGCGATCCGCGTGATGAAGTGCTGGAAGGCGTGGTGCTGGATGGCGTGGAGATTCGTCGGCAATTGCCGTCAGTGTTTATTGCTGATGGCGGCTGTCACCGTGATACGGCGGTCGTGGCGCTGACGCATGATCCGCGCATCGACGATTTGGCGATGATGGAAGCGGTGCACACCGAAGCGTTCTACATTGGCGTGATGGGGTCGCTGCAGACTTCGCAGAAACGCTTTGAGCGGTTGCGTCGGATTGGCGGTTTGGGCGAGGCTGAGTTGGCGCGGATTCATGCGCCGATCGGTCTTAACCTAGGCAGCAAGACGCCGGCGGAAATCGCACTGGCCGTGCTGGGAGATATCTTGCGCATCCGTAATGGGATTGCTCGGGATCAGCTCTGAGTTATGTGTTCAATAAAAAGGGCCGCTAACAGCGGCCCTTTTTTTACATCCCAAATTTATCGCGCAGTCCGTAATACCACGCACCCAGTGCGGCAAACGGCGTACGCAGCATCTGCCCGCCCGGGAACGGGTAGTGCGGCAAATCCGCAAACGCATCAAAACGCTCGGCCTGCCCGCGCAACGCTTCTGCCAACACCTTGCCTGCCAAGTGTGTATAGGTCACGCCATGACCGCTACAACCCTGCGAGTAATAGATGTTGTCGCCAAGACGCCCAACCTGTGGCAAACGCGACAAGGTCAGCAGGAAATTTCCGGTCCAGGCGTAATCAATCTTCACATCTTTGAGCTGCGGAAACGCCTTGAGCATTTTCGGACGGATGATCGCCTCGATGTTCGCCGGATCACGTGCGCCATAGACCACGCCGCCGCCGAAGATCAGGCGCTTGTCGCCCGTCAGGCGGTAGTAGTCGAGCAGGTAGTTACAGTCTTCAACACAGTAGTCCTGCGGCAGCAGCGCTTTCGCCAACTCATCACCCAGCGGCTCGGTGGTGATCACCTGCGTACCGCATGGCATCGATTTCGCCGCCAGCTCCGGCACCAGGTTACCGAGGTAGGCATTGCCCGCGACGATGATGAACTTGGCCCTGACCTTGCCTTGCGGTGTATGCACCACCGGGCTGGCGCCGCGCTCGATACGTACGGCGGGTGATTGTTCATAGATAGTGCCGCCAAGGGACTCGACCGCTGCCGCTTCGCCGAGCGCGAGGTTCAGCGGATGAATGTGCCCGCCGCTCATGTCGAGCATGCCGCCGACGTACTGATCGCAGGCAACCACTTCGCGGATGCGGCGTTGATCGAGCAGTTCGAGCTGCGTATGACCAAAACGCTCCCAGAGGCGCTTCTGCGATTCCAGATGACCCATCTGCTTGGCCGTCAGCGCGGCAAACACACCACCGTCCTTCAGATCGCACTGAATGTTGTACTTGGCCACGCGCTCGCGAATGATCCGGCCGCCCTCGAACGCCATCTGCCCGAGCAGTTGCGCCTGTTTGGGGCCGACGCTGCGCTCAATCACGTCAATGTCACGGCTATAACTGTTAACGATTTGCCCGCCATTGCGCCCGGAGGCGCCGAAACCGACCTTGGCCGCTTCCAGTACGGTGACGCGAAAACCGTTTTCCAGCAAAAACAGGGCAGAGGACAATCCGGTATACCCGGCGCCGATCACACAGACGTCCGTCTCCACATCATCCTGCAAGGCAGGGCGGGGCGGTACTGCATTGGCCGACGCAGCGTAATAAGACTCGGGGTAAGGGGTGTTCGCCATCCTGCAGCCTCTGTTTAATATATTTTACGAGTGCGTCGATCCTACCCGAGTTGAAAAACCTCCGCCAGCCACCGGAAAATCTTCGCTGGCGACCCGAAATTAAATATTTTGCATATTCATAGGGTTAGGTGAAAAAAAGGTGTTGACACCCCTCCGGAATTCCGTAGAATGCCGCCTCACAGCAGGCACGTAGCTCAGTTGGTTAGAGCACCACCTTGACATGGTGGGGGTCGTTGGTTCGAGTCCAATCGCGCCTACCAAACAAAATCCGCTCTGCTGGGCGGTCTAGAAGGGCTCACCGAAAGGTGGGCCCTTTTTTGTTGTCTGCGATTTGCAAAGCTTTTGCAAAACCCTCCTCAGGGCGCCAGCTGGTCTTTGCGTTTAGTCGATCTCAGGGCATTCGAAATTCCATGCGAGGCGTGTTGATCCACAGCGAGTCGTATTTCATCGTTTTGCGGTCCTTGCTGAATGGCGTGCGCAAGTCTTTGGCGTCTCCCCACCCACGATCAAATTTCTGCGTCGTCGGGTCAGGCAGTTGGCTGACGATTCACCGTTCGTCGCCATCGCCCTTTGAAAAAGTGTGGATATTGAACAGGTTACGAGTGTTACTAACCAGCCGGTTATCAAAAAAACGTTGTTACTGTTGGTGGAATTAAGTAACATCCGCCCCGCGTTCACCACCACGGTTTATGCATTTTTAAATCCCAAGCTTCCATCAGCTGCTTGGGATTTTTTTTGCCTGCGATTTGGCATCTGCTGTTTCAAGTTCTCCTCGCAATGCCTCATCGCGCCCGGCGATTGCGCCGCAAGCAAATCCCTGCTTTTTCGACTACTACTGACTGGCCGATTTTCAACTCATCTTGATGGGGGTGTGTCGATGCTGGTTCATTGGTTTCTTGCAGCTATTCATCTACTGGCTTTTGCCCTGGGCTTTTGGGCGGTTCTGACTCGAGGGACGGCATTCAGCCGCCTTGCTGCTGGCGCAGGTGAGGCAAGGCGCGTTTTGCTCGCCGATAATCTATGGGGTATTTCTGCGTTGATTCTGCTGGTGACAGGTGGAATGCGGGCGTTTGGTGGCTTTGAAAAGGGCACTGACTATTACCTTCATCAGCCACTGTTTCATCTGAAGATGACGCTGTTTGTGCTGATCCTTATTGTAGAGCTCGCCCCGATGATCACGTTGATCAAGTGGCGGATCGCGTCCGCACGTGGCGCAGCAATCGACACCGGACGCGCAAAACTGTACGCGCGAATCAGTCATGTCGAGGCGTTGTTGCTGCTACTGATGATGGTGGCGGCCACAGGCATGGCGCGTGGCGTGACATTCAGCTAGAGGGCGAATTCTCTGCGCTCTATCGGAAACGTCCGACAGCCAGCCTGGGGGATGGCAGGTAGTATCCGGCAGCAAGAGGGGATGCGTGAAGGGGAGGGGGCGTGTCAGGCGCCGTACCCAGCGAAGTGGGGAGCGGATGGCAAAACGGCGCGTGAATCTCTAGCCAGTCATTCCACGAGGTAAACGGACTGGCTACTGACTGCGAGGCGGCTCAGGGAGTTTGTGGCTTGTCCGGGGCGGTCAGGCCAGCCTGAATGCGCTGGTAAATCTCTTCACGGTGCACGGCAACGTTTTTCGGAGCGTTGATGCCAATGCGGACCTGTTGGCCGCTTACGCCCAGAATGGTGATAGTGATGTCATCACCGATGTTTATGCTTTCACCGACTTTGCGGGTGAGTATCAGCATGGTCTTCTCCTTGATTGCTTTGTAGGGCACCTGATTCAGACAGTGCAGAGGTCGGTGGTACGTATAGATTAGTGCGAAGTCTCACGGTTTGGGTGCCTCTTTCTGACGCGCAGAAGCGGCATTAATTCCCAGGGCGTAACTATACAGAGGCTGCAACCATCAATCTCGTTGTTTTGTGCCCATTTTGCGGGCCTCGCGAAGTATTTATGAATGATAAGATCGCGGCTTTGAGAATTTCGAGGAAAGCGTTGTGCGCAAATTGGTTTGGTTGGTCGCGGCACTGGTATTGACTGGGTGTGGTGAAGGCAAGAATGCAGACGCAGCAAAACCACAATCGGCTGTAGTGACGGCGCCGGCTGCGGCCGCTGCACCACAATGGGATCTCGAAGTGCGCGGCGAAACCCCGCAGGCTGTCAGCGACCTTAGCGGCTGGTTGATCGAGCACGCTTTCGTACCTACGGTGATCAAGGACAGCAGTGGCAAAGCACGAATTCTGATCGGTCCTTTCAACTCGCAAGCCGAAGCTGAAGCCCGAAAAGTACAAGTGGATGCCGCTCTGGTGAAAGCCAAGAAGCAGAATATTGAATCGGTGGTGATCGAGCACCCGCTCACGCCGTAAACGTTGCGTTTCAGCGGAGCGACCTAAAGGACCTCGGATGTGGCTCGTCTTATACGAGTCAGTCACGATTTTCCGAAGGAGCTCCGCATGGCCTCCGCCAATCCTTACAAGCTGTTCGACGTCATCCTGCATCGCAAAACCGTACTCAGCCCGCACATGATGCGGATCACGCTGGCCAGTCCTGCTGTTAAAGAAATGGCCACCTGGGCGCCGGATCAAAGGGTGAAACTGTTTTTTCCTGCGGCTGATGGTTCGCCTGCCAGGCTGGCTCAGGGCGAGGGTTGGTACGCCCGCTTCAAGGCAATGATTGCCGATCGACGTCCGGCGATGCGCACTTACACCATTCGCCATTTGCGGGCCGAACAAGGCGAAGTGGATATCGATTTCGTCCTGCACGGTGAAACCGGACCGGCTTCGCGTTGGGCGCTTCGGGCGCACCCCGGTGATTCGATGCAGATTCTCGCTCCGGATCGCCGCTTTTCAGCGCGGGACGCCGGAGGATTCGAATGGAAGCCGCCGCAGGCTCTCAAGCAGGTTCTGTTGGTCGCCGACGGCACGGCGCTACCGGCGGCCATGGGCATTCTCGATGAGTTGGCCGCTATGGCCGAGCCGCCCCTGACACAGGCGTTTTTCGAAGTCGACAGTGTTGAGGATATGCTGGCAGTTCCCGATTGGCCCGGGCTGACGGTGCAGTGGCTGATCCGGGATCAAGCCAGCGCCGGTACGTTGATGGTGGCGGCGGTACGGAAAGCCGTTCCACCCCTTCATGCCTCATCCATCGGCCAGGCTGTCGAGTTGGCCGAGGTCGATATCGACAAAGAGATTCTTTGGGAAATAGCCGAGACAGCCAGTGAGGGTTTCTATGGCTGGATCGCTGGAGAAAGCGCTGCGGTGATGAGTCTGCGCAGGTACCTGATCAAAGAGTGCGGAATCGCGCGGGAGTCGCTCAACCTGATGGGCTACTGGCGTTACAACAAGGCGGGCAGCTAGCCACAAAAAAGGCCTCGGACATGACGTTCGAGGCCTTTTCTTTTAGGTGCTTGATCAGCCGCAGGCTTTCATATTCACCGGGCCGACAAATTCATTGCCGCGCCCCATCACGCACGCCACGCTTTGATTGCGTTGACGCTCCCAGTCCTGCACCGGGTAGGTCTTGTCCCATGCTTCGTACAATTGCCGATCCTGTTTCGACAGACGCAAGCCGTATTGCTTGCTCATGTAGAAGTAAGTCCGGGCGATCATGCCGCGAATCGACGGGCGAGGCATGACCTTCTTCGCCTTGAAGTCAACCTGGGTCAGGCACGAACCGTACTGCCCGGATTGCACCGGCAGCCAGCCGTAGCTGAAGTTGCTGCGGTCTCCGTTGACCTCGCCAATACTCGGTACCAGGTTATGCAGATCGGCTTCAGCCTTTTGATAGCTTGGGTCGTAACGCGTGCAGTTCTTGCGTCCACCTTCCTGCCAGCACTGACGCTGATGGCCGAACTGCCAGGCCGGCACGATGTGTTCCCATTCAATACGTGACGCACGCTTAGCATTCTTGCGCGGTACGTATCCGCAGGCCTTCAGATCTACCTTGTTGCCGGTGTATTTGCACCCGCAATAAAACTCTGTGGACTGCGGCGCATAAAGCCTCCAAGCGACCTTCTTGGCTTCGGTAAAGGTGCGGGGTGCGCCAGCCTGGGCACCCATAGCGATGAACAAAAGCAGCAAAGCAAAACAGCGGACACTCATTGAATCAATCTTCCTTCGGTACAACCCAAAAAATCTGCACGCCACCGTCGTCGCGATAGGCGAGGGTGACGTTGTCGTTCTCGTCGATTTCCTCAAGCAGGCGCTCCCACTCGTCCATCGGCTCGTCCGGCAGACGGAAGATCAGTGCGGCTTTGGCTTTTTGGGCAGTGGGGGAATTGATGATTTTCTGAACGCGCATGCCCATGCGTTCGTAAGCGTCAGGAGCATCTGGGGAGGTGGCCACGAGGTTATCCTTATTAAGCTGTACGTGCATACAGTATTTAACTGTAAGCATTTTCGCAACTGCTTAAAATTCAAGAAAATCCTCTGACAGCGGTTTTCAGATTTTGGTGTAGGTCGTGTCGATTTTTTTGTGGGAAAAGTGCGAGAGCGATGTAAGTGATGCACCACCCGCCCATTGGGCGAGTAGTGCGCAGGGTGCCCGATCGAGAATTGATCGGGCGAAGGCGAATCAGTATTCCCAGAACATCCGTTGCAGCTCTTTGCTGTCGTTGGTTTTGGTCAGTGCGACCATCGCCAGGATGCGGGCTTTTTGCGGGTTCAGGTCGTGAGCCACAACCCAGTCGTACTTGTCGTCTGGCTGTTCGGCGTTACGCAGAACGAAGCCGCCAGCGTTGACGTGGGACGAACGAATGATTTGCACGCCATCCTTGCGCAGTGCTTGCAGAGCGGGCACCACGCGGGAGGATACCGAGCCGTTGCCAGTACCGGCATGGATAATCGCCTTGGCACCGGATTGGGCGAGCGCCTTGTAGGCAGTGTCGCTGACGTTGCCGTAGGAATAAGCGATTTCTACGTCAGGAAGGCTCTTGATGTTTTTGATGTCGAATTCCGAATCCATGGTGTGACGCTTGGCTGGCAAGCGGAACCAGTAGGATTTGCCCTCAACCACCATGCCCAGTGGGCCCCAGGCACTTTTGAACGCCTCGGTTTTGATGTTGATCATTTTGCTGACGTCGCGACCGGACTGGATTTCATCGTTCATGGTCACCAGTACGCCTTTGCCGTGCGCTTCTTTGCTGCTGGCCACGGCCACGGCGTTGTACAGGTTGAGCATGCCGTCTGCAGACATGGCGGTGCCCGGACGCATCGAGCCGACCACGATGATCGGCTTATCGGTTTTTTCTACCAGATTGAGGAAGTAAGCGGTTTCTTCCAGGGTGTCGGTGCCGTGGGTGATGACGATGCCGTCGACGTCTTTGCTGTCGGCCAGTTCGGCTACACGACGACCCAATTGCAGCAGGTTTTCGTTGGTGATGCTTTCCGAGGCGATCTGCATGACTTGTTCGCCGCGCACATTCGCCAGTTTGCTCAGCTCGGGAATGCCGGCGATCAATTGTTCGACGCCGACCTTGGCCGCCTGATAGGTGGCGCTGTTGGCGGCACTTGCGCCGGCACCGGCAATGGTGCCGCCCGTGGCAAGTACTACGACGTTCGCGAGCTTGGTCTGGGTTTCGACTTCTTTTGCCTGAAGGGCGGTGGGCAGGAGCAGGAGTAGGGCCAAAGCGCCCGGAACCAAGGTGTTGAAAGCAGATTTCATTATTTTTCTCTCTAGTAGTGAGACGGTGCTGATGCAGGTTCATCTAGATGCACCCCAAGCCGATCTGGATGCCCGGAGTGCGGTGAAGGGAGCAGGATCTGTACCAGCCGTACTTTGCGTCAGAGAAATGTTTAACCTGATGATTTACATCAAGATTTTATGAGCTGGCAAATTGCGGGATGAATCGTTTATCCGGGTTTCCGAACAATGGACACTTTCGTGTTCGGCTCTCCGAAAAGGACTACTGCTTTTGTCGAGTGATTCGAGTTGCCGGTTTCGGCTTTTCTGCTAAAGAAACCCTCGCGCGGGCCGATGGGTGTTCAAGGAAACTGAATTTTAGGGAGTTAACATGTCACTGACGGTCGGTTTTTCAAATCCTGGCGCAGTCACGATCGGCGGCAAAACCGCAGCGACCATCAATGCAATGAGCGAGGCGGAAGCGGATGCTTCCACCGAGGCCCTGGGCACTGAGAAAGATGAGAGCAATCAGGTCAGAACCGGTGGTGCTGCACCAGAAGACAGCAAGGCTGAAAGCGGCAGTAACCTGAGCGTTACCGTCAAGATGCTGCTCAAGCGCATGCAGGAATTGCAGAAGCAACTTCAGGAGCAGCAACAACAACTGGCGGCCGCACAAGCCAAGACCTATCCGACGCCCGAGGCGAAATCGCAAGCGGTCATGTCCATTCAGGGGCAGATCGCGCAAACCAGTGCGGCGATGGCAGAAGTGGCGGGTGCATTGGTCAAGGAAATGTCCAAGAGCGCCACCAGCGGCAATTTGGTCAGCACCACGGCATAAGCAGCGAAGGGGCGAGTCGGACGATTCGCCCTACAACAAATGACGATTTCTGATTGTTGACAAATGCCGACGGGATTCGCATAGTTCGGTCTACGCAAACGTTTGCGCGGCTCTTCCGGCATTGTATGGCCCGGAAGAAAGCGATGTAGCTTACGCCAGCGCAAACGTTGCTCACAATAATCATAAGATCGGAGTGAACCCATGAAGCTGCCATTCGCTGGACGTCTTCTTGCTGTCGCTATGCTGGCTGCCACAGCCGCCGCACTACCTGTCTCCTCGGCATTCGCCGAATCCGCCGAAAAACCTAAAGTCGCGCTGGTCATGAAGTCTCTGGCCAACGAATTCTTCCTGACCATGGAAGATGGCGCCAAGGCCTACCAGAAAGAACACTCCGCCGATTTTGACCTGATCTCCAACGGCATCAAGGATGAAACCGATACTGCTGGCCAGACCCGCATCGTCGAGCAAATGATCCTCGCCAAGGTCAACGCGCTGGTGATCGCGCCTTCCGATTCCAAGGCCATGGTGCCGGTGATCAAGAAAGCCGTCGATGCCGGCATCACCGTGATCAACATCGACAACCAGCTCGATCCGGCCATCGTCAAAAGCAAAAACATCAGCGTGCCCTTCGTAGGCCCGGACAACCGTAAAGGCGCGCGTCTGGTCGGTGAATACCTGGCCAAGCAGCTCAAGGCCGGTGACGAAGTCGGCATCATTGAAGGCGTGTCCACCACGACCAACGCTCAGCAACGTACCGCTGGCTTCAAGGATGCGATGGACGCTGCGCAAATCAAGATCGTCTCCCTGCAATCCGGTGACTGGGAAATCGACAAGGGCAACAAGGTTGCCGCTTCGATCCTCAGTGAATATCCGGACGTCAAAGCGCTGCTGGCCGGCAACGACAGCATGGCCGTCGGCGCCGTTTCCGCAGTACGTGCCGCGGGTAAAGCCGGTCAGGTCCAGGTGGTCGGTTATGACAACATCAATGCCATCAAGCCAATGTTGAAGGATGGCCGCGTGCTGGCCACGGCTGACCAGTTCGCTGCGAAGCAAGCTGTGTTCGGCATCGAAACCGCGCTGAAAATCATCAAGGGTGAGAAAGTCGACAGCGGCGCCAACGGCGTGATCGAAACACCGGTCGAGCTGGTCACCAAGTAAGTCTTCTGGCGACACAACGGCGCTCGTCCGTCCGGGCGAGCGCATGGAGAGTTTTTATGTCAGTTTCCGCCCCGAACGCTGTCCTCTCGGTCAGCGGTATCGGTAAGACCTATGCGCAACCGGTGCTCACCGGCATCGATCTGACGCTGATGCGCGGTGAAGTACTGGCGCTGACCGGCGAGAATGGTGCCGGCAAAAGTACCCTGTCGAAGATCATTGGCGGACTGGTCACCCCGACCACCGGCCAGATGCAATTCCACGGCAAGGACTATCGACCGGGCAGTCGCACCCAGGCTGAAGAGCTCGGCGTGCGTATGGTCATGCAAGAACTCAATCTGTTGCCGACACTGTCGGTCGCGGAAAACCTGTTTCTCGACAACCTGCCGAGCAACGGTGGCTGGATCAGCCGCAAGCAATTGCGCAAAGCCGCGATCGAAGCCATGGCGCAGGTCGGCCTCGACGCGATCGATCCCGATACGCTGGTCGGCGAGTTGGGTATCGGGCATCAGCAGATGGTCGAAATCGCCCGCAACCTGATCGGCGATTGCCATGTGCTGATTCTCGATGAGCCGACCGCGATGCTCACCGCGCGAGAAGTCGAAATGCTCTTTGAGCAGATCACCCGCTTGCAGGCGCGCGGCGTTTCGATCATCTACATTTCCCACCGTCTCGAAGAACTGGCCCGCGTCGCACAGCGGATTGCCGTGCTGCGTGACGGCAATCTGGTCTGCGTCGAGCCGATGGCCAATTACAACAGCGAGCAACTGGTTACGCTGATGGTTGGTCGTGAACTGGGCGAGCATATCGACATGGGCCCGCGCAAGATCGGTGCTCCGGTGTTGACTGTCACGGGTTTGACTCGCTCCGACAAAGTGCGCGATGTCTCGTTCGAAGTGCGTGCCGGCGAGATCTTCGGGATTTCCGGGCTGATTGGGGCAGGGCGCACGGAATTACTGCGTTTGATATTCGGTGCAGACACCGCTGACAGCGGCAGCATTGCACTTGGCTCGCCAGCCAAAGTCGTCAGTGTGCGCTCGCCGGTCGATGCCGTGCGCAACGGTATTGCGTTGATCACCGAGGATCGCAAGGGTGAAGGACTGCTGTTGAGTCAGTCGATCAGCGCCAACATCGCGCTCGGCAACATGCCGGAAATTTCCAGTGGCGGTGTCGTCAACAATGGCGACGAGATCGCTCTGGCGCAGCGTCAGATCGACGCCATGCGCATCCGCAGTTCAAGTCCGACACAGCTGGTATCAGAACTGTCCGGCGGCAACCAGCAGAAGGTCGTGATTGGCCGCTGGCTGGAACGTGACTGTTCGGTGCTGCTGTTCGACGAACCGACCCGCGGCATCGACGTCGGCGCCAAGTTCGACATTTATGCCCTGCTCGGCGAGCTGACGCGCCAGGGCAAAGCGCTGGTGGTGGTGTCCAGTGACCTGCGTGAGCTGATGCTGATCTGCGACCGGATCGGCGTGCTGTCGGCAGGGCGGTTGATCGACACCTTCGAGCGCGACAGCTGGACCCAGGATGATTTGCTTGCCGCCGCGTTCGCCGGCTACCAAAAACGTGATGCGTTGCTCAATGAAGCAGCGCCTAGGGATCTCCCATGAAAACTGCATCTCCTGCCGGCAAACGTGGTGGCAACTTCTATGGCTTGGGCACTTATCTGGGCCTGGCCGGTGCCTTGCTGGCGATGATTGCGCTGTTCTCGGTCTTGAGCAGCCACTTTCTGTCGTATAACACCTTCAGTACGTTGGCCAACCAGATTCCTGACCTGATGGTGCTGGCCGTCGGCATGACCTTCGTGTTGATCATTGGCGGCATCGACCTTTCGGTGGGTTCGGTACTGGCACTGGCCGCTTCGACGGTCAGCGTCGCCATTCTCGGTTGGGGTTGGGGCGTATTGCCGTCGGCGTTGCTCGGCATGGCCGTGGCGGCACTGGCCGGTACCGTCACCGGTTCGATCACTGTTGCGTGGCGGATTCCATCGTTCATCGTCTCTCTGGGTGTGCTGGAAATGGCCCGGGGTCTGGCGTATCAGATGACCGGATCGCGCACCGCGTACATCGGTGACTCGTTCGCCTGGCTGTCGAATCCAATCGCGTTCGGTATCTCGCCATCGTTCATCATTGCCTTGCTGGTGATCATCATTGCTCAAGCGGTTTTGACCCGCACCGTATTCGGTCGCTACCTGATCGGCATCGGCACCAACGAAGAGGCGGTGCGTCTGGCGGGGATCAATCCGAAACCCTACAAGATTCTGGTATTCAGCCTGATGGGCCTGCTGGCCGGCATCGCCGCGCTGTTTCAGATTTCCCGTCTGGAAGCTGCTGACCCGAATGCCGGCTCCGGTCTGGAGCTGCAAGTGATCGCCGCGGTGGTGATCGGCGGTACCAGCCTGATGGGCGGACGCGGTTCGGTGATCAGCACGTTCTTTGGCGTATTGATCATCTCGGTATTGGCGGCGGGTCTGGCGCAGATCGGCGCGACCGAGCCGACCAAACGTATCATCACCGGCGCCGTCATTGTGATCGCGGTGGTGCTCGACACTTATCGCAGTCAACGCGCCAGTCGCCGGGGCTAAGACATGGCAACGATCAAGGACGTGGCAGCCCTCGCGGGGATTTCCTACACGACGGTGTCGCACGTGGTGAACAACACCCGGCCGGTCAGTCAGGAAGTGCGGCTGAAAGTCGAGGCGGCGATCAAGAGCCTCGACTATGTGCCGAGTGCGGTGGCGCGTTCGCTGAAGGCCAAGACCACTGCAACCATCGGCCTGCTGGTGCCGAACAGTCTCAACCCGTACTTCGCGGAACTGGCGCGGGGCATCGAGGATTACTGCGAGCGTAATGGCTACTGCGTGATCCTTTGCAACTCCGACGACAACCCCGACAAGCAGCGTAGCTATTTGCGCGTATTGCTGGAGAAGCGCATCGACGGTCTGATCGTTGCTTCCGCGGGTGGTGACAGCGGTCTGGCGCAAGGGCTGGCTGGCGTGAAAACGCCGATGGTCATCGTCGACCGAGGTCTGGACGGCGTCGATGCCGATTTGGTGCGCATCGATCACGAATATGGCGCTTACCTCGCCACCCGGCACTTGCTGGAATTGGGTCACCGCGACATTGCCACTATTGGCGGTCCGGCCAGTACCAGCGTGGCGCAGATGCGTCTGGCGGGATATTGCCGGGCACTGAAGGAGGCGGGCGTTGAGGTCCGCCAGGAGCGCATGCTGGAAAGTGATTTCACTAGTACCGGCGGTTACAACGCGGCGGCGATGCTCTTGGCAAACAATCCGCCGAGCGCGATCTTCGCCGGTAACGACATGATCGGTATCGGGGTGCTGCGTGCGGCGGCGGAACGAAATGTCCGCGTACCGAGCGAGCTGTCGGTGATCGGCTTCGACGATATCCAGATGAGTCGTTACGTGTATCCGGCACTCACCACGGTCGGGCAGTCGATCCTGCAACTGGGTGAGATGGCCGCCGAGGTGTTGCTGCGACGGATTGCTTCGCCGAATCTGGGCACTGATCAGCGAATCGTGACCCCGAGTATTGTCTTGCGCGAATCGACCGCACCGTTGTCCGGCGTGTTCACCGAATACCGCTGAAACCGAATTGACGAGTAATGATGTATGCCAGCAAATGTAGTGGTAATAGGCAGCCTGAACATGGATCTGGTGACCCGGGCGCCGAGACTGCCGGTAGGCGGTGAAACGCTGATCGGTCATTCGTTTGCCACGGTTTCCGGTGGCAAGGGCGCCAATCAGGCGGTGGCCGCAGCGCGTTTGGGTGCGCAGGTGGCGATGGTCGGTTGCGTTGGCAATGACGACTATGGCGTGCAATTGCGTGACGCCTTGTTGGCCGAGCAGATCGATTGTCAGGCCGTCAGCACAGTCGCTGATTCCAGTGGTGTGGCATTGATCGTGGTCGATGACAACAGTCAGAACGCCATTGTCATCGTCGCCGGCGCCAACGGCGCAATGACGCCCGCAGTGATCGACCGGTTTGATGCGGTGCTGCAAGCCGCCGACGTGATCATCTGCCAACTCGAAATTCCGGATGCCACGGTGGGGCATGCACTCAAGCGTGCGCGTGCACTGGGCAAAATCGTCATCCTCAATCCGGCACCGGCCAGTCGTCCACTGCCGGCAGACTGGTTTGCCGCGGTCGATTACCTGATCCCCAACGAGAGCGAAGCAACCGTGTTGAGCGGATTGCCGGTGGACTCGCTGGAAAGCGCAGAAAGTGCCGCCAGCCAACTGATCACCATGGGGGCGGGTAAAGTCATCATTACCCTCGGTGCTCAAGGTTCGCTGTTCGCTAACGGCCAGAGCTTTGAGCATTTCCCGGCGCCGAAAGTGAAGGCTGTCGACACCACCGCCGCCGGAGATACTTTTGTCGGTGGCTTTGCGGCGGCGCTGGCCAATGGCAAATCCGAGGCCGAGGCGATTCGCTACGGGCAGATTGCCGCCGCGCTGTCGGTAACCCGCGCCGGCGCGCAGCCGTCCATCCCAACCCTATCCGACGTACAGGCCTTTAAACCCGCATGAAAAAGACTCCTCTGCTTAACGTCGCATTGTCGCGGCTGATCGCTTCCCTGGGCCATGGCGACATGGTGGTGATTGGTGATGCCGGGCTGCCAGTGCCGCCGGGCGTCGAGTTGATTGATCTGGCGCTGACCCACGGCGTCCCGGATTTCGTCAGCACCCTGAAGGTCGTGCTCAGCGAGATGCAGGTGGAAAGCCATGTGTTGGCCAAAGAGATCTTCGACAAGCAACCGACCGCACTGACTGCGCTGGACGCGTTGAATGAAGAGGGCGCTTTAGGGCGTCGCGATCTGCTCGGTCATGAGCAATTCAAGGTGCTCAGCCGACAGGCTCGGGCGATTGTTCGTACAGGCGAATGTCAGCCGTACTGCAACATCGTGCTGGTCGCTGGAGTTACCTTTTAACTTTTGATTTCACAAGCACAAGGAATGCGCCATGCAACGCTATGCTCAGAAACTGCACCAACTGCTCCGGAGCCTGCTGCTTTTGTCCGTTATCTCTGCCACCGGCGCTCACGCGGCGGAAAAAATCGACCTGATCATTGACACCGACCCGGGTGCCGACGACGTGGTCGCCTTGCTGTTCGCGCTGGCCTCGCCGGACGAACTGAATATTCGCGCGCTGACCACCGTGGCCGGCAACGTGCGTCTCGACAAGACGTCGCGTAACGCGCGCCTGGCTCGCGAGTGGGCAGGGCGCGAAGACGTACCGGTTTATGCGGGTGCGCCAAAGCCGCTGATGCGCACGCCGATCTATGCCGAGAACATCCATGGCAAGGAAGGCCTGTCGGGTGTCACCGTGCATGAACCGAAAAAGGGGCTGGCTGAAGGCAATGCCGTCAACTACCTGATCGATACCCTGAAAAAAGCCAAGCCACACAGCATCACTATCGCCATGCTCGGCCCACAGACCAATCTGGCGCTGGCGCTGATCCAGGAGCCTGAAATCGTTCAGGGTATCAAGGAAGTGGTGATCATGGGCGGTGCGCACTTCAACGGCGGCAACATTACCCCGGTGGCGGAATTCAACCTGTTTGCTGACCCGCAAGCGGCTGAGGTCGTGCTGAAAAGCGGCGTGAAACTGACTTACCTGCCGCTGGACGTGACCCACAAGATCCTCACCAGTGATGCACGCCTGAAACAGATCGCTGCGCTGAACAACAACGCCAGCAAGATTGTCGGCGACATTCTCAATGAGTACATCAAAGGCGACATGGAGCACTACGGTATTCCAGGTGGCCCGGTGCATGACGCGACGGTCGTGGCTTACTTGCTCAAGCCTGAGCTGTTCACCGGTCGTTCGGTGAATGTCGTTGTTGATAGCCGCGAAGGGCCGACGTTTGGCCAGACCATTGTCGATTGGTACGACGGCCTGAAGGCGCCAAAGAATGCCTTTTGGGTAGAGAATGGCGACGCGCAAGGCTTCTTTGACTTGCTGACCGAGCGTCTGAAGCGCCTGAAGTAAATCATTCGCCCGCAGGTGCCAGCCTGCGGGTTTTATCCCTTCTCTGCGTGTTCATGCGCGACCTGTTCGGTCGGGTAACGCTCGAAAATCTGCTTGATGAATTGCTTGGCCGCTTCAGTGCCCAACTCTTTGACCAATAGATCTATACCAATCAGCGCAAGCTCCTCGGTGGTTCCCGGGCTGTAAGAGCTGTGTCCGTCTGCCCATTTGGCATTAATGGCGGCGTCGATGCTGATGGTGGTCATGAGAGCGCTCGAAAAGTCGGAAGATCCTGGGTTTGAGTTAACCATTTTGCCGGACATTTGGCACTGCGACTTAGGCATGAGCGGAGCGCTATGCGACACTTGGTCTTTTAAGGCTTTTCAAGGATCGTGCTGTGCAGATCGATTTGAACACCCCTGGCGGCCTCACACTCGACGCAGTGCGCCAGTTGCTCGCCTCGGCCAGTGATGACGAACACACGCAACTGCGCGTGACCAAGGGCGGTATCGCTTACATTTCCTCCGGCGTTACCGGTGGGCAGGATATCGACGGCTTGCTGTTTCGCCTGGAAACCTGGGCCAAGGGCTCGGGCTACGTGGGCAATGTCGCGGCCAGTGACGAGGTGTGGGTGATGCAGATTTTCAACGCGCTGAAGGATAACTGGCCGAATCCACCGTATGACTACATCGACGTCTACTGATCGCCGTTAATATTCAGTCACGATTGATTGATGAAGTGACGCATGCCGCTCAGGCACACTCGGCGTTTTTCCGGTCGTGGGGCAGGGTGATGGCCTTGGCCGTGAAACCAAATGCCGGAACGGCGGTCGCACGATCTCAGCTTAACCATTTAGAAAACAAGGAGGCTTCATGCCTTTGAAGTTCGCGACACTGGGTGCACTTATGGCCGCTGTGATGTTGGCCGGTTGCAGCACGACCTCCAGCGAGTCGGCAAAGGAATCTGTGGCGACCGAAGCCGGTCATAGCCGCTGTGAAGCATCGGCGGCGGAGTTCGCCATTGGCAAGAAAGCTTCGCCAGAGCTGCTGGAGCAGGCACGCAACAAAGCCGGGGCGCAAAATGCCCGCTTTCTCAAGCCGAACGACATGATCACGCTCGAGTACCGCTCTGACCGCCTGAATCTGAACACCGACAACAATCTGGTGATCACTCGCGTCAACTGCGGCTGATCACACAGCGCTTTTGTTGCAGGCATAAAAAACCCCGTCACATGGACGGGGTTTTTTTAGTGCGCCGAGAAATTACTCTGGGCGAACCTGTGCAGCTTGCATACCCTTTTGGCCTTTCTCAGCCACGAAAGAGACGGTCTGGCCTTCTTTCAGGCTTTTGAAACCGTCGGATTCGATAGCTTTGAAGTGTACGAACAGGTCGTCACCGCCACCTTGAGGAGTGATGAAGCCGAAGCCTTTTTCATCGTTGAACCACTTAACGGTGCCGGTTTGGCGATTAGACATGGTGTATCTCCAAGAAACATATATTTTTCAGTACTGTGCTGCTCAGGCCAACTGGGCACACCCGGGTATCATAGTCGAAATGTTCGGTTTGGTAGCCCCCCGGACGTGCTGTTTGCCAATCAGTCGTGTTTTCTTTACTGCTGGTTTCGGCTGAAAGCCCCGGTTTACAAGGCTTTGCGCGGAACGTAAAGACAATAAAAAAACCTGTAAAACCTGCATAAATCGTCTGAAAAGGCTCAAAATCAGCCCTTTTTAGAGGCGCTGAGCCGACTCAAAAGACCTTTTTGATCACTTTTTAGCCGGGGTATTTGCCTTGCATTTGGCAATTTGGCCCAACGCTTTCTGTTGCAATTCAGGGGTGGCCTTGTTGTCCATCAGCGCCTGGATGTCGGCTGCAGGATAAGACTTGATGGCATCAGCGCCACAAGCGCAGTGCGATTTGGCCGCAGCAGCGCCAATTTGCGGAGTCGCCGCCTGGGTGCACTGGGCCATGTACTTCTCGCGCTCGCCCTTCGGCCAGTCGGCGTGGGCGCTCAGCGGCAGCAGCATAACGATAGGGGCGACTACGGCGAACAGGGTATTCAGACGCATGCGAGGATGCTCCTTGTGGGTCAATGTCTTGTTATCTGAGGGCTGAAGGGGCCATCAAGTTCAGCACTCTGGCATAAAAACAGACGATTTGCCTTCTGATCAAACATAGGCATAAGTGACCGCTCATCTGTGCTAGCATGCCGGGCTCAAGCGTTCTCAGGCTCCGGATGACCTTCAGTCCCGGCAGCGGTCAATGTGCGAATATTTCGATTTGAATCCCAGTCACTCTGGTTCGGTTTTCCGGTTGGCCGCAAGGCTCCTGCCGCTGTAAGGCAGGCGTTCGTCATTGAATGGCCTGGATCGGATCTTGTACTGGCTCATCCCAACCCACGTGACCTTTGGTAGGGGTCACCACTAGGAGAGGAGGCGCCATGCCAACTATTACTCTTCCCGACGGCAGTCAACGTTCATTCGATCACCCGGTTTCCGTAGCCGAGGTCGCCGCATCCATTGGTGCTGGTCTGGCCAAAGCCACGCTGGCCGGCAAGGTCAACGGTCAACTGGTCGACGCCAGCGACATCATCAGCAGTGACGCGACCCTGCAAATCATTACGCCAAAGGATGAAGAGGGGCTGGAGATCATTCGCCACTCTTGCGCTCACCTGGTTGGCCACGCGGTCAAGCAGCTGTACCCGACTGCGAAAATGGTCATCGGGCCGGTCATCGACGAAGGCTTCTATTACGACATCGCCTTCGAACGTCCTTTCACTCCGGACGACATGGCTGCTATCGAACAGCGCATGCAGCAGCTGATCGAAAAAGATTACGACGTCATCAAGAAAGTCACTCCGCGCGCCGAAGTGATCGAAGTGTTCAAGGCCCGTGGCGAAGACTACAAGTTGCGCCTGGTCGAGGACATGCCGAACGAACAGGCCATGGGTCTGTACTATCACGAAGAATACGTCGACATGTGCCGCGGTCCGCATGTGCCGAACACCCGCTTCCTGAAATCCTTCAAGCTGACCAAGCTGTCCGGTGCCTACTGGCGCGGCGACGCCAAGAACGAGCAATTGCAGCGCGTTTACGGCACCGCTTGGGCAGACAAGAAGCAACTGGCGGCTTACATCCAGCGCATCGAAGAAGCTGAAAAGCGCGATCACCGCAAGATCGGCAAGCGTCTGGGCCTGTTCCACACCCAGGAAGAATCCCCGGGCATGGTGTTCTGGCACCCGAACGGCTGGACTCTGTACCAGGTGCTCGAGCAGTACATGCGCAAGATCCAGCGCGACAACGGCTATCTTGAGATCAAGACGCCGCAAGTGGTTGACCGCAGCCTGTGGGAGAAATCCGGGCACTGGGCCAACTACGCCGACAACATGTTCACCACGCAGTCGGAAAACCGCGACTACGCCATCAAGCCAATGAACTGCCCATGCCACGTGCAGGTGTTCAATCAGGGCCTGAAGAGCTACCGCGAGCTGCCGATGCGTCTGGCCGAGTTCGGTGCCTGCCACCGTAACGAGCCGTCGGGTGCGTTGCACGGCATCATGCGCGTACGTGCGTTCACTCAGGACGACGCCCACATCTTCTGCACAGAAGAGCAGATGCAGGCTGAATCCGCTGCGTTCATCAAGCTGACCATGGACGTTTATCGTGACTTCGGCTTCACCGACGTCGAGATGAAACTGTCCACTCGTCCGGAAAAACGCGTCGGTTCCGACGAACTGTGGGATCGCGCTGAAGCTGCATTGGCTGCAGCCCTTGATTCTGCGGGCCTGCCGTACGATCTGCAGCCGGGTGAGGGTGCGTTCTACGGTCCGAAGATCGAATTCTCGCTGAAAGACTGCCTTGGTCGGGTCTGGCAATGTGGTACTCTGCAGCTCGATTTTAACCTGCCTGTCCGTTTGGGCGCTGAATACGTCTCTGAAGACAACAGCCGCAAACACCCAGTGATGTTGCACCGTGCGATCCTCGGTTCCTTCGAGCGTTTCGTCGGGATTCTGATCGAGCACTACGAAGGTGCGTTCCCTGCGTGGCTTGCGCCAACCCAGGCGGTGATCATGAATATCACTGATAAACAGGCAGATTTTGTTGCAGAAGTTGAAAAAACTCTCAACGAAAGCGGATTTCGTGCCAAGTCCGACTTGAGAAATGAAAAGATCGGCTTTAAAATCCGCGAGCATACTTTGCTCAAGGTTCCCTATCTTTTGGTTATCGGAGATAAGGAAGTCGAGATGCAGACTGTCGCTGTGCGTACTCGTGAAGGTGCTGACCTGGGCTCGATGCCCGTCGCCCAGTTCGCTGAGTTTCTCGCGCAAGCGGTTTCCCGGCGTGGTCGCCCAGATTCGGAGTAATTATTATTAAGCGTGAAATGAGACAAGATAAACGAGCTGCACCGAAAGCCCCGATCAACGAGAATATCTCGGCACGCGAGGTTCGGTTAATTGGCGCTGAAGGTGAACAGCTTGGGATTGTGTCAATTGAAGACGCGCTTCTTAAGGCTGAAGAGGCCAAACTGGATTTGGTGGAAATTTCCGCCGATGCAGTACCCCCTGTTTGCAAACTGATGGACTACGGCAAATCGATCTTCGAGAAGAAGAAACAGGTTGCCGCAGCCAAGAAAAACCAGAAGCAGATTCAGGTAAAAGAAATCAAGTTTCGTCCAGGGACGGAGGAAGGGGATTACCAGGTAAAACTGCGCAACCTGGTACGTTTCCTGAGTGATGGGGACAGGGCCAAGGTATCCTTGCGATTCCGCGGCCGTGAGATGGCCCACCAGGAGCTGGGGATGGAACTCCTCAAGCGGGTTGAAGCTGACCTGCTCGAGTACGGTTCGGTCGAACAGCATCCTAAGATGGAAGGACGCCAGCTGATCATGGTCATCGCCCCGAAAAAGAAGAAGTAATCAACAGGGCACGGCAGGCCTTCTGATTATGTTTATCAACTGAATGCGGAGTATCCGAACATGCCAAAAATGAAAACCAAAAGTGGTGCTGCTAAGCGGTTTCTGAAAACTGCTAACGGTATCAAGCACAAGCACGCTTTCAAGAGCCACATCCTGACTAAAATGTCGACCAAGCGTAAGCGTCAACTGCGCGGTAGCAGCTTGCTGCATCCGTCTGACGTGGCAAAAGTCGAGCGCATGCTGCGCCTTCGTTAATTTTAGTCAAGAATAGAGGAAGTAACTCATGGCTCGTGTAAAGCGTGGCGTCATTGCCCGTAAGCGTCACAAAAAAATTCTGAAACTTGCTAAAGGCTACTACGGCGCACGCTCCCGCGTATTCCGTGTTGCCAAGCAAGCGGTAATCAAGGCAGGCCAATACGCCTACCGTGACCGTCGTCAGAAAAAACGTCAGTTCCGCGCTCTGTGGATCGCTCGTATCAACGCTGGTGCTCGTGTTAACGGTCTGTCCTACAGCCGTTTCATCGCTGGCCTGAAAAAAGCGTCCATCGAGATCGACCGTAAGGTTCTGGCTGATCTGGCAGTGAACGAAAAAGCGGTGTTTGCTGCGATTGTCGAGAAAGCTAAAGCCACCTTGGCTTAAGTACCCCCGACAATCACCCGGCCTCACTTCCGTGGGGTCAGGTGGTAAACGTCTTAAATAGGGGAAGAGCCTTCAAGCTCTTCCCCTATTTTGTATCTGGAGTCTGTACATGGAAAACCTGGATGCGCTGGTCTCTCAAGCACTAGAGGCTGTGCAAAGCGCTGAAGATATCAATGCCCTGGAGCAAATCCGGGTTCAATACCTTGGCAAAAAGGGTGAATTGACTCAGGTGATGAAGACCCTGGGAAATTTGCCGGCAGAAGAGCGTCCGCAAGTCGGCGCCCTGATCAACGTTGCCAAGGAACGTGTCACAGGCGTACTCAATGCGCGCATGGCCCTGTTTGAAGAAGCCGAACTGGCTGCCAAACTGTCCGCCGAATCCATTGACGTGACGTTGCCGGGCCGTGGTCAGACCTCCGGTGGTCTGCATCCGGTTACCCGGACTCTGGAACGTGTAGAGCAGTTCTTCACCCGCATCGGCTACGGCATTGCCGAAGGCCCTGAGGTCGAAGACGACTATCACAACTTCGAAGCGCTCAACATCCCAGGCCATCACCCGGCCCGGTCGATGCATGACACCTTCTATTTCAACGCCAACATGCTGCTGCGCACCCATACCTCGCCGGTACAGGTCCGCACCATGGAATCGAAGCAACCGCCGATCCGCATCGTCTGCCCAGGCCGCGTGTATCGCAGCGACTCCGATATCACCCACTCGCCGATGTTCCATCAGGTCGAAGGCCTGCTGGTTGATCGCGACATCAATTTTGCCGACCTCAAAGGCACCATCGAAGAATTCCTGCGGGTGTTCTTCGAGAAAGAGCTGGCCGTACGTTTCCGTCCTTCGTACTTCCCGTTCACCGAGCCATCCGCTGAAGTCGATATGGAATGCGTGATGTGCAGCGGTAAAGGCTGCCGCGTCTGCAAGCAGACCGGCTGGCTGGAAGTGATGGGCTGCGGCATGGTTCACCCGAACGTGCTGCGCATGTCCGGCATCGATCCGGAAGAGTTCTCCGGTTTTGCTTTCGGCATGGGCGTCGAGCGTCTGGCCATGCTCCGTTACGGCGTGAACGACTTGCGTCTGTTCTTCGACAACGACTTGCGGTTCCTCGCGCAATTTCGCTAGTCGTAACGAATTCTTAGGAGAGCAGGATGAAATTCAGTGAACAATGGCTGCGTGGCTGGGTTAGCCCGCAGGTAAATCGCGACGAGCTGGTTGCTCGTCTGTCGATGGCTGGCCTGGAGGTCGATAGCGTGACCCCGGCCGCCGGTGTATTCAGCGGCGTGGTAGTGGGCGAGGTGCTGAGCACCGAGCAACACCCTGATGCCGACAAGTTGCGCGTTTGCCAGGTCAGCAATGGCGCGGAAACCTTCCAGGTCGTGTGCGGTGCGCCAAACGTGCGTCCGGGCCTGAAGATTCCGTTCGCCATGATCGGTGCTGAGCTGCCAGGCGATTTCAAGATCAAGAAAGCCAAACTCCGTGGCGTCGAATCCAACGGCATGCTCTGCTCGCAATCCGAGCTGCAGGTCGGTGAAGGCAATGACGGCCTGATGGAACTGCCGGCCGATGCGCCGGTGGGCGAAGATTTCCGTGTGTATCTGGATCTGGAAGACGCCAGCATCGAGGTCGACTTGACCCCGAACCGCGGCGACTGCCTGTCCCTGGCCGGTCTGGCCCGTGAAGTCGGCGCGCTGTACGACGCACCGGTCACCCGTCCGGTGGTCATGACCATTCCTGCCGTGCACGACGAAGTGCGTTCGGTAGAAGTGCTGGCGCCTGCCGCGTGCCCACGTTACCTGGGTCGCGTTATCCGTAACGTTGATCTGTCCAAGCCGACGCCGCTGTGGATGGTTGAGCGTCTGCGCCGCGCCGACGTGCGCAGCATCGACGCGGCCGTCGACATCACCAACTACGTGATGCTCGAACTGGGCCAGCCGCTGCACGCTTTCGATCTCGCCGAAATCAATGGCGGCATTCGTGTGCGCATGGCGGAAGAGGGCGAGAAGCTGGTGCTGCTCGACGGTCAGGAAGTCAGCCTGCGTAGCGATACGCTGGTGATCGCCGACCATACCCGCGCGCTGGCGATTGCCGGTGTCATGGGTGGCGAGCACAGCGGTGTGTCCGCGACCACCCGTGATGTCTTCCTGGAATCCGCATTCTTCGACCAGATCGCTGTCGCTGGCAAGGCTCGTTCCTACGGCCTGCACACCGATGCATCGCACCGCTACGAGCGTGGCGTTGACTGGCAACTGGCCCGTGAAGCCATGGAGCGCGCCACTGGCCTGCTGCTGGAAATCACTGGCGGTGAAGCTGGCCCGATCATCGAGACCGTCAGCGAGCAGCATCTGCCGTCGATCGCGCCGATCACCCTGCGTTCCCAGCGCATCACTCAGATGCTCGGTATGGAAATGGATTCCGCTCAGGTTGAGCGTTTGCTCGGTGGCCTGGGTCTCGGTATTTCCGCCGACGGTGAAGGCCAGTGGCGCGTAGAAGTGCCAAGCCATCGCTTCGACATCAGCCTGGAAGTCGATCTGATCGAAGAGCTGGCCCGTCTGTACGGTTACAACCGTCTGCCGGTTCGTTACCCGCAAGCGCGTCTGGCGCCGCAAGCCAAAGCAGAAGCGCGTAGTGATCTGCCGGAGCTGCGCCGTCTGCTGGTAGCTCGTGGATACCAGGAAGCAATCACTTACAGCTTCATCGATCCGCGTCAGTTCGAACTGTTCAACCCGGGCGTCGAGCCGTTGTTGCTGGCCAATCCGATTTCCAATGACATGGCGGCCATGCGTTCGTCGCTGTGGCCGGGTCTGGTCAAAGCGCTGCAGCACAACCTAAACCGTCAGCAGGATCGCGTGCGTCTGTTCGAAAGCGGCCTGCGCTTTGTTGGTCAGCTGGAAGGCCTGAAGCAAGAGCCTATGCTGTCCGGTGTAGTTTGCGGTAGCCGTCTGCCGGAAGGCTGGGCGCAAGGTCGCGACACCGTCGATTTCTTCGACGTCAAAGCTGACGTGGAAGCGGTGCTGGGCTTTGCCGGTGCACTGGATTCGTTCACTTTCGCTCCGGGCAAACACCCGGCGCTGCACCCGGGTCAAACCGCGCGTATCGAGCGCGAAGGGCGTGAAGTCGGTTTCATCGGCGCCATCCACCCGGAATTGTCGAAAGCCTTGGGTCTGGATCGTCCGGTCTTCGTTTTCGAGCTGGTTCTGGCTGAAGTGGCACTCGGTAAAATGCCGAAATTCCACGAGTTGTCGCGCTTTCCTGAAGTGCGTCGTGACCTTGCACTGATTGCGCACAAAGACGTCGCGTCCGCAGCTGTACTGGACGTAATCCGTGAAAATGCAGGCGAATGGCTCACAGATCTCAGGCTGTTTGACGTGTATCAGGGTAAAGGTATTGATCCTGATAGAAAAAGCCTTGCAGTTGGCTTGACCTGGCAGCATCCATCGCGCACTCTTAATGACGATGAGGTGAATTCGACGACGCAAAATATCCTCACCTCGCTCGAACAAAGGTTGAACGCCACGTTAAGGAAGTGACGTATGGGGGCTTTGACGAAAGCTGAGATGGCGGAACGTCTGTATGAAGAGCTGGGCCTGAACAAGCGGGAAGCCAAGGAATTGGTCGAACTGTTTTTCGAGGAAATCAGGCACGCTCTTGAAGACAACGAGCAGGTCAAATTGTCCGGTTTCGGCAATTTCGACCTTCGGGACAAACGCCAGCGGCCTGGCCGCAACCCGAAAACGGGGGAAGAAATCCCGATCACGGCTCGCCGTGTGGTCACCTTTCGTCCAGGGCAGAAGTTGAAGGCCCGAGTTGAGGCTTATGCTGGAACCAAGTCATAACGACGAACTACCCGTAATCCCGGGCAAACGCTACTTCACCATCGGTGAAGTCAGCGAGCTGTGTGCTGTAAAGCCACACGTGCTGCGCTACTGGGAGCAGGAGTTTCCTCAACTCAACCCCGTCAAACGCCGCGGAAACCGCCGGTATTATCAGCGCCAGGACGTGCTGATGATCCGGCAGATCCGCGCGCTCCTTTACGATCAAGGTTTCACTATCGGCGGTGCGCGCTTGCGTCTATCCGGCGATGAAGCCAAAGACGACACGACCCAATACAAGCAGATGATTCGGCAGATGATTGCCGAATTGGAAGATGTACTGGTGGTTCTCAAGAAATAAAAAGCAGCGTTTGAATACTTCCAGTTTTCAAAAGCTTGCGCTATATTCTTGAGCGTTCTTCGAGGTGAAGAACAGTTGCAGAACCAGTCGGGGCGTAGCGCAGTCCGGTAGCGCACTAGCATGGGGTGCTAGGGGTCGAGTGTTCGAATCACTCCGTCCCGACCATAATTCCTGATTAAAATCAGACACTTAAGCCGATCAGATGGATCGGCTTTTTTGTGCCTGCGCAAAACCCGCGCAAAACTTGCGCAAAACTACCCGGTGAATTCGCTGATATTGAGGTCTGGAACTGCTTCAGACCAGACGATTTCGGCGTGATCCTTCTGGTAGTTTTTGGTCATGCTCTCACTGGCATGTCCGGCGATTTTCTGCCCGTCCTTTCCGGCTTTCTGATACAGGTGCAGCGACAGCGCCCGAACTTCATGGAAGCCCGGCATTTCCTCTTCTTTCCATCCCTTGTAGCAACCCGCCGCCTCCCGAGCCTTTTTAAAGGCTCCGGTCAAATATCGTTCTTCGACCTTTGTCCAGTGTTCTTTCGTCAGCGCCTGTTTCTGTTTCTTGCGATCAGGTCTGCGGTGGATCAGGTAAGGCGAGACGATGTCATCCCGGCACCGGCTGATCACCGCCTGGAGTTCGTCGGTCACTTTGAACCGGATCCACGCCGCATCACTGGCCTTGGCCGTCTTTTGCTGTACCACATACAAACAGCCTTCCCGAACACCATCGAATCGCATGTTGAGGATGTCGGTTCGACGCTGCGCAGTGATCAGCGCCAGGTCGATTGCGTTCTGCAACCACGGCGGAGACTTCTCTCGGATGGATTTCAGGCCCTCGACGGTATGCCGCTTGCGCTGCTTCTTCTCGATCCGGTTGATGGTGCTGGCCGCTGGATTGTCAGGGCACAGGCCCTTGGCCGCCGCGTGATTGAATATGTCGATCAGCAGGGCTCGGCACTGGTTCGCGGTGCGCGGTGTGAGAGCATCCAGCATCTCCGCGATCATGCGGATCGTGATCTGGTCGACCCCTTTGCCTTCGAACTGTTTCCGAAAGCGGCGAAAGTGGACCGCGTAGAGCTCAAGCGTTCCTTTGGCGAGCTCACGAGCCGGGAGAATGTCGCGTTCGTAAATATCGAGGAATTCAGAAAACAGCATTGAGGAAGCGCTGAGCACGTTGCCAACGAGATCTGCGCCGCGCATGAACTCCAGGTTCAGTTGCTTCGCTGCGTCTATCGCTTTGATTCTGTCGGCGCCAAACTGGAACCACTTACCGTCGGTAGGCCGCCGGTAGCGATATGTCGAGCGCCGCGAGTCGAAATATAGGTTCTGCGGTAGGCTCTTGTTCGCCTTGTTGCGCGGCCGTGGGACCATCATGCAGCTCCTTTCAATACCATCGCGACCAGGTTATTGCCGTCCGACCTGCTGAACGCCGTCCAATCAACGTACCAGAGT
The DNA here is from genome assembly GCF_900580865.1 of Pseudomonas viridiflava. GTDB lineage: Bacteria > Pseudomonadota > Gammaproteobacteria > Pseudomonadales > Pseudomonadaceae > Aquipseudomonas. The sequence continues at coordinate 90,847 of NZ_UTBZ01000026.1, read as the reverse complement.
TTCCCGATCTGCTCGCCGGGCACCTGGCCATTGCGGATGTAGTTGCGGATTGCTTGAGAGCACGGAGGCGTGCCGTTCTCGCCCCAGCGCCGGCGCTGGAACTCACTGATCTTGATCAGTTCTCGCTTCATTGTTTAACCCTCGATGATCCCTGATATTGATCAGCTATTCCTGTGTGGTGCTTAGCTGAAGATGGTTGGTTTGGCGGGTAGGGAAGGCCTCTCCCTCCCACCTCCCCGGTTTGCCACGTATCGCTCCATGGTGTTCATAACAGTGTGGTTTTTTACTGGCGAACAGCTTCTCGCAGGCTTCAAACAAGGCCGTCTGACTCTCAATCGATATCAGTTCTTGCCCGGCTATGGAGCCAATCTGTATCCATCCCGACTTTTCGCGGCCATAGTTTTCAGTCTTGAACAGTCGATAGCGGTTCCTGTGCCCGGTGTTGGGTGAAGAGCTCTCTGTGTTCAGGTAGAAGTGAACGCCGCCTTGATGAACCTGAAGGGTCGTTTTAGCCATTACGCACCTCTGCACCAGGTACCGAGCGAAGGTTCAGCAGCTTGATGCCGCAGGCCCTTGCTAGCTCTTGTAGATCCCTCACTGTGGTTTGGTCGCGCTTCATCGCCATGCCCAGGTCTATAAGGCGCTGGCCGAACTCCGCGAATTCACTTGCTGGACTCTGTGGTTGAGTACTCACTGCATATCCTCTCGCTTAATAGCTGCCTACAAGGCACTTTCTCCAAGGCGAGCAATAGCCCGCCGCGTTGTCGGCTTTCGCAAATTTGGTGAAGGCTTTAAGTTCGCCATGAGGCAAAGGAGAAGTGATGCTAATTTAGCAATAGCTAAATAATTAGTCAATATCAATTGCTAAATGCTATTTTGCTAATGCGTTTAGGGAGCTCCAAGTGCAACGCGGCACTGCTCGTAGTGGCGATTTAATGGTGCTAGTGTGGGGGCAGTGACTGAGTTTCTGTTTTAGCTCGGACGGAGCGGTATAAAAACAATAACGGATCAGCGTCATGAGAAGGATAACGTCTAAAGAACGCCTCAGGTTCGAGCGGGTTCGTCGGAATCGTGAGTCTCAGCATCGCAGGCATTTGTCGAGTACCAAGCCCAAGCGAAGGGACAGAGCGAAAGCCAACAAGCCTCTTCCTTTAATCGCTCCTGCAGAAATTACTCTGACGGACGTGAACGGCCATCACCAACTGGTGGGCCTGATCAAGGCCATGCGTAAAAATGTTTCTCAAGGCATCCGTGTGCTGATCGATTTCAAAAATACGAAAAAGGTTCATAGCTGCGGAACACTACTGCTGGTCGCAGAAATTGACCGTATAGTTAGGTCGGTAGGGTTGGCCTTCATGAGTTGCACATACCCAAATGACGAAAAAGTCGAGAAGGTTTTTCAGCAGATAGGGCTTCTGAAGCTCCTCGGAAAGGAGCATCGGCTACAGATCACTGAAGATGACAAAGACGTTTTCCATTGGAAGTATGCCAGCGGAGTCGATGTTTCGGCATTTCAAGCGGATCCAATACTCAAGGGAATAAAAACTCAAATTCCAAAGAGTTATAGAAAAGTTGTAGTCGGAGTTGAGGAGGCGATGGACAACTCTGTGCACCATGCTTACATAAGTAATCGAGGGGATCGACTGAGCGGACGGTGGGAAGAGGCCGATGCCAGGAGATGGTGGCTTTTCGCAGAGGTGCTTGATGACTGGCTTCATGTCAATTTTTGTGATTTAGGCATTGGTATTCCTCGCAGCCTGCCGGCAAGCTGGGCAGAAGAAGCTAGAGACATTGTCACTCTAGCCCTTTCCAGGGCAAAAAAAGATGTGCGAATGATTCGTAGGGCTTTTGAGGTAGGTAGAACCAGAACCGAATTGGAGCATCGTGGAAAAGGCTTGAAAAACATAGCAATTGCAGCTAAGGAACTTGGCGGGGTGCTAACGATCCACAGCAATGCCGGCTGCGTCCGGAAAGACTATAGGAAAAACGATCTCGTGGAGCGTGCCCTATCGTACAAGCGTTCTATAATGGGCACGGTTATCCAGTGGTCTATTCCACTCAAAACAGGTATGGAGAAATGAGCGTGGGCTCCATCAATGTGACAAAACAGTTCAGTGAATACCCCGCTGGGCGCTACCGCAGGGACGGAAATTTTTCAGGCGAAGTTTTTCGAGATGATTGGCTTGCCCCATATCTTGATCGCCACGACGTCGTTGAGATCGATCTTGATGGCGCAATGGGGTATGGATCATCGTTTTTAGAGGAGGCTTTTGGCGGCCTTGTGCGTAAGCATAAAATGGACCCTGCTCTGCTTCGGCAAAAGCTGAAAATTAAATCGGATGATGAACCGTCCTTGGTCGACGAGATTTGGATCTATATTGACGATGCCAACTCCTGAGACCGGCGCCGTGGAAATCGGTGATTGGCCCACATGGGGTGCGTTCGCGCTCGCCGGTATCAGTCTCATCTGGCAGTTCGTAAACGAATGGCGTAGCTATAGGAAGGAAAAGGTAAATTATCACCTCGCTAGAATTGAATCTCTTGAAGCGAATATCGCGGAGATACGATCTCTAGCTATGGCCTACTGGCTCCAACCCGAGAGATCAAGCTCTCGAGATGGCCTTATGCTGGTATACCATGTGAAGGAGCTTTCTGTATCCGCCTCTCGTTACAAAAGCTTCCTGTGGCACGGGATCGAGACCGATGTCTTGAGGCTAAAGGTTGAGACTACGGGAGCGAACTTCCAGCAGTCAGATCGCCCACAGCTGAGCGCAGACGATCCATTTGTTAAGCGGTTTATGACGACCTCTTCTGATTTGGGGAGGCGTCTCAGGGATCGTAAAGACGAAATTGAAAAGAGATGAGCCCGGCCCCAGCGCCGGGCTTTTTCGTTCTGCGCTTTCACGAGTTTTTCACGGGTTGCAGTCTATGGTGATTTCAGCTCCTATTGAAGCCTTTAGCCCGCGCTCCCCACGCGGGCTTTTCTTTGCCTGTAATTTACTGAGTGGTTCGAGATGAACTGGACCACGGATTTAGCTCTCCAGCTTGCAGAAGCTTGGATGTTCCCATTTGGTTTATGCCTAATCGCAACGCGTACCATCGGCTTTCCGTGATGCTGACTATCCTTTTGGAGCAGAACTACAGTCCTTTACCGTCAACAGGGTATACACCATGAGCAGCCCAACACTCACGATGCGAGGCTACAATCCGGACACACAAATAACGATGAAAATAAAGAGGTCTACCCCTGAGGGCTTTGGCTACGCGTTATCAGAGGGAGTGCAATTCAATGTGAATATGCAGGTCCCTCCATCTGGAGCGATATTTGTAGATGCCAGTAACAACGGCGTAGTGGAGATCGCGGTCACAAGCGAACACACCATCGATGATGCATGGGCACTTTTCCCCCTTAGTGCCGAGCCCATCTTTGCCCCACATCTTGAAATTGCCACATTCATTTCAACAGACAAAAAATCAGTCACCTTTAACGTCCGAACAGCTGATTCTGGCGCATTGATATTCACAACTGCATTCCTAGTTCAGTTCGCTCCTGCTTGAAGCTGAGTCGAAATTATCGATTCTGAGCCGCAAGCCCAAAATGAGCCTGCCGCGCGTGGGCTTTTTGGTATCCGTCCCCACTGCTCAAGCTTCAGAGCTAATCTGAGCACTAATGGAGATGGCGGCCGCAATCTCGCTCATCGTCGCCTTGTCTCGCTCAAAGTAGGCGGCGCCGGCGTTTGTAACCGGGAACTGGTGGTCTCCGATCTCGACGACGTCTGCCATGGCAAATAGAGAAATCAATTCCGTTCCTTTAGCTTTACCGATCTCGAAAAGCCGCGACTCATCACCCTCGTTTATCATTGCAGAAAAATCCTTCGCCTCTTTCCGTGTATTGAAGAGCTGAAGCAATTTGATCGACCAGGATTTGCCATATTCGCGATATTGCACGATCTCTGGTTCTTCCGCGCAGAGAAGGTAGTAGGCGATCTATTGTTCGAGTAATAGAACGTCGGGATGCCTGGGGCCTCGCCGTACTATCCAAGCGCCGTTCGGCCCTTTGGCACTGATATGCGGGATCAGCGCGAATTGCTCGATGGTCGGCTCATCGTCAAGCGGGTAGTACGGTAGGGCGGGCCTGCCGAGATGCAAGACTGTGGCGCCGCATCTCAATCTTCCTCGATGGCTCTCTGACGCGTCCCAGTCTCCATAAGGTGAGTGCTTCGCCATTAACCGAATGATCGCTGGTACTAACACTTGGGATTTTTTGCCCATCATGTTCGCGACCCGAATTAGTCTTTGGTCACGGTCGCTGACGGCCGCTGTCGGGATGGGCTCGAGATCGTCCCGGGTGATCTCTACAAAGTCCCACTCGATGATGCCGTCTTTCTTCTGGGCCACTAGCTGCTGAAGCCGCTCAGGCTCCATGTAGAGCTGTTCCGCCCGCAAGGGGATCAAGTCCGTCTCTCGTTCAGCGCGACCGGCGCCAGGATCCGGAGTTATCGAATTGATCGACGCTCTCCAATCACACCCAGAGCCGATCCAGATCTGGACGGCGTTCTCGAACACGACGCCAGCAGTGCTGCTCTCCGGCGTTCCAAAGTAGTAGCGAACGTATTGAGGCGTGCCAAAGAACGTCTTTGTCATAGAGGTAGTAGAGGGATGGGTTCCCTCTACTACCTTGTATTCGAGGACAAGATCCAAATCGCCACACAACAGAGCGCCGCGGGCGTAGGAGCCCACTACCCACAAAGAGGTGATCTCAACCTGCGAGGTCGCCGATCTGTTGAGGAAGTTTTTGTAGGTGGTCGTGCGGATGGGGGCCTCGTCTAGCCTCTGGCAGATCCGCTCCAGTTTCTTGGTGAACGACTCGCGTGGGTAGCGCTTTTCGAGTGCAGCCATGCTCTTTTCTCTTCACGCGGAATGAGGAGGGCGACCGTAGCATTTCGCGCAGCTAAACCACCATTAGCAATGGCTACAGTATTAAAGTGTCTTACTGACGCCGGCGTTCAAAGAGCGCGCTACTTAAGACTGTCTTCCCTCGACTCTTTCACCGCCAGGATGATCTCGATATGCCGCTTCCTCGCGTCATCCCATGCGTTTAGCGACACCTGCTTGGCAGCGGTTGCTTCATGAACAATCTCATCAACTTGGGTCTGCATATCCAGCAATCGCATATCCATGACGTCTATTTTGTCAGACAGCTTTTGTATCAGCTTCCTGGTCGTGACAACTTCAATGAATACCAAGGCAGCACAAGCTAATGTAATTAGGTAACGATAATCCAAATCCATTACTCGTCTCGCAGAGTGAGTGAAAACACCAGATCCAAATACGGCTGTCCGTATCAGTTGGATGCGTTGTACCACCATTAGTAACAAGTACAGTCTTTTCTTTATATTTACCCACGTAGCGCTTATTATCTTTTAGCATTGAAACAAAAAAAGACTTCTTTCGGTGTGAAAGCCGAGTCCAATGGCTCGGCTGCTAAGCAGGTTGCAATCTATTGGCTTTTTTTAGCTAACTGGATCGCTAACACGTGAGGAGTAAGTCTTGTATCATTGTCATATAGACGGTTTTTAACAGCGCCAATGGCCTGTATTGCAGATTGTATTGAGCTGTCACTTATTTCTGTAAACTCTGGTATTGCTGATCTCAATTGAGCTGAATCAATACCGATTTTTATCACCTCAATGTTTCCGGTTAAATGCCCAGACTTCGCCGCGTAAGCGATCGCAAATAGACTTCCCAGATCTAAACCCGATTTTTTTGTTGTGACAGTAGCCCTTACCCTGATGCCGATGCCAACTAGGCAAGGAATTTTTTCTTTGTCAGTTAGCTCGTCGCGGTATTTTGTATAATCTAAAACAACCACGTAGGTCCCTGAGCTTCCTGTGTACCTTGCCCCGGCATAGCCAAGGCTGGTCTCTGTGTCGACCCTGAGAATAGACACTGAATTTCGCTCTAGCGGTAACAGGTCATTGATTTCTTTATTGCTCATCGAATGCCAGTATTGTTTGGTCAAGCCTGTCGCCGTTTCCCTCTCAACCCAGTCTGATTTTCCTGGATTAACCGATACAAACTCCTGACTGTTTGGTGTGTTGTTTGAGGCGGTTGTGCTTGGGACTGCGCATCCGAACAAGGTGACGAGGGCGACCACGGTCATCGGTATCCTTATGATTTTTTCCATATGAACTCCAGCTTCTCTTCCAGACGTGAGGGGGGGGATGGCAATTCGCCCATGCAGGAGATTAGCTGAATTTTAGGGGTTTACCTGTAAGTCGCGGAGAGCGTACAGCGCCGCAACCTCAAGGGGGTCTAAGCTAAGGCGCGATCACGCAGCCACGCCTCTGCAGGGTGACACCATGCAGCGCTGGGGGGGGGCTGGTGCGCTTCTACTCTGTGCTTTTGCTGGTTATTTTTCGGTCCAGTTCCGAGCTTCAGTACAGCTCACCTGAGCCTGATGCATCTCACCTATTACATTTTGCTAACTGGCGATAGACTGGATGCTATCGAAATCAGAAGAGCCGAAGGGGCTGAGGCTAGGGGAATGGGTGCGTCTGACTTTTTGGATAGGATTTTTGAGAAATTTGTTTGTGTTACTGATTTGCTTGTAAGTGTTTCCTTCTCGGATGAAAAAAACGTGTTGTCCTTGCAAGAGGCTGCTCAGGTTGTGCTTGGCTGTTTTCAGTCAGTGAATAGTATGCTAGTTCCGCAGAAGCTGGATGCGACGGGTTTGCCTATAGATGATGACTCTAAATATGCTGTGAATTTGCTCGAAAAAATAGCCGGCTCCTCAGACTACCGAGAACAGAGCTTAGGTCGGTTTAGCGATGGTTTCTTTGTAGTGGCAGATGAGAGCTTGCGTTATGGGTTTAAGAACAATGTTTGGGATCTACTGAGTCGTAGTGGAATAGAGAATAGCTGGAGGATTAATCCAAAGGTTGGTGATCGTAAGCTTTCTATTCTTGCAAGTGTGTGGAAGGCGACGCCTAGAGAGATTAGTCTGCTTTTGGAATCTTACAATTATAAACGTCCTGTCATTATTAAAAGTTTGCGAGAAGGATTTAATAATGATCGTATTACGTTAATAGATGAGGGTGATAGACCAGATGTTCTTGGAATTGATCAGCAGATAAATTTGTTTGAGGTAGTAGGGTGGTTTGAAAATAATAATATTAAATGGCCTATTCCAGAAGTAGTTGATGTAGCGTCGCGTCGTTACGGTGGGATTGTAGGCTTAACAGCTGTAGATGAGGCTCGTCTTAAAGTGGTTGAGCGCAGATTGACTCAACTCGAGAACGAAAACCTTGCTTTGGTTGATGAGAACAATGATCTGAGGATGTTGCTTGAGATCCAACAGCAGTCGAATTTGGCCTTTAAAACCGAAAGTGCAGGCGAGAGGTTCCCTTACTCAACCAAATTGCTTTCAGCAATGAAGCTCGCAGCGGAGCATTTCTGGATGGATTTCGACGCTGATCGGCCACCCCTTCAAAAACAGGTCAGAGCCTTTATCGCGGAGCGTGCGGGTATTCCGAATGACCGTAAGGCCGCGGAGCTTGCCGGGGCTATCAAGCCTGACGGTCAGCCAGACATTTGATGCCATATGACATAGTGACATGCCAGCATGTCACTACTTTCATCGCCTCTGCTCGTGCGGCATTCTTTCTCCCATGCACTGGGGTTCAAGTGAAACAGACTACATAAGCCACTGATACCCCATTCCTCTTCAGAAGATGGCGCTCAGCTCGCGTGAAATGATTGATGAGTTCGGCGGTGGTGGGATTCAAGACTAACGTGCGCTTTTCTGGCGTCACTTAATAGCAGGTCAAAATGATACGACGATTACATCACCGCCCCAGGAAATCTCATAGCCAGCACTCGTTAATTCCTGTTCGATCCCTCCAAAGATCTCATCACGCTCGTCCGAGGTCATGGAGTCCAGGTTGTACCCGACTAGCTCTACTGTTGTACTGCTGAGCCCTCGAGAGACTGCTTCGTTGAGATCTTCCAGTAGTACTTCTCGGAGCGTTTGAGAGAGATTGCGGCGAGCTTTCGCGGAAAGCTCCTTCGCTCTGCTGGCTGGTAATAATTCAGGAACCGGCATCGCTTCAAAGACGCTGTCTTCGAGGCGAGCAATTATCTCCGCGTTTAGGGAGCGTTTTGCCTCTCTAGCAGCGTCTTCGATTTTTTCTCGGAGATCTGGAGGCATGCGTAATTTGAACTGCGAATCTTCTCTACTCATGCGGCAGATGATGGACCACGGTGGTGTTGACAGCAATAGGACCACCGTGGTTCTATGGTCTTGCGGACCACGGTGGTCCGTAAGGAGGTGGCAAAATTGCGTAGCCAATATCAGTTGAAGGTGCGGCTTCCCGCTGATCTGAAGCAGTGGCTTGAGATGGAGGCGCTATCTAATCGACGCTCCAAGTCCGCAGAGATTGTATTTAGGCTGACGAAGGAGAAGTCGCGGTTGGAAGAGTTGAATGCTTCAAACGAAAAAGCCCCGGCGTTTGCAGACGCCGAGGCTCAGATGTGTGATTAATTTCGAGGTCAACCACATGAAACAGAATACGGCATCACAGGAAAAACTCAATGCTGGCGCCGTCAAGGTGCCACTCACCGTTGAGAACTCATTCGTTAGCTGTAATGTCGAGAGACAGGAGTTGTTTGCGGTGCGCCCAGGAATTCCTGCCGTGGATGCGCTTAACCAGGCGTCCTGCATTCTCTACAGCGTGAGGGAGTCGCTGTGTGAGGCCGGGATGCAAACGCTGGTCATATCTCCAAGCCAAGCATGGTTGCTCCACATGGCGGTCGAGTCAGCCAAAGCGGTTATTGACTCTGTGGGTGAAGGCCTGGAGAAGCTCGCATGAATAACTCTTTGAGACAACATGGGCATCCAGCCGGGGTAGCGACACATTTTCAGATTCACCAGCACGTGCCGCGGACTATGTCCTCGCAAGAAATCGCGGATCTGGTCAGCGCTCGGCACGATAGCGTGAAACGCACCATCGAGCGCCTGGTAGAGAAGAGCATCATTTCCCGACCACCGTTGGTGGATGGACCCAAATCAGGGAATGGAGTGGTTGTTCAGGAGTACTTGGTAAACAAGCGTGACAGCTTCATTGTGGTCGCCCAGCTCTGCCCGGAGTTCACTGCTCGCCTGGTTGACCGCTGGCAAGAGTTGGAAGAGCAAATTGCTAAGCCGGCCTTAGACTACGCAGCAGCGCTAAGCAACCCCCGCACGCTCTTGGCGCTGCTCACCGAGAATGTGACAAAGGTCGTTGCGTTGGAAGCGGACAACATTGAGCTCTCTAAAGAGAACCACGAACTAGAAGTGAAGGTTGAGCAGGACGCTCCGAAGGTGGCTTTCCACGACATGGTCACGGTGTCGCACAAAACCTATAACGCAGCCCAAGCGGCGAAGATCATCGGTACTGGTCGCACTCGGTTAATGCGGTTCATGCGCAAGGAAGGTTGGGTGACGAGGACCAACGAGCCGTACCAAGCGAAGATCGAAGCGGGTCTGCTTGATGTGAAGATGGGTACGTTCGAGCATCCTTTAGACGGCACAGTCCCAACCTGTTCAACGCTGATCACCGGAAAGGGGCTCACCAAGCTTCAGGCCATGTGGCTGAGTAGGGCAGAGGACTCGTTGACATAGGAGTGAAGAGAGCCCGGCCTAGCGCCGGGCTTTTGCTACCTGGCGTTCAAGGCTTTTCGGAGTGGGCTTTTTCGAGGAGGCCGGCGATGCCTTCCAGCAACACCAAGTCCGACTCCTGAAGCTTGCCCTTAGCCGCGGCTCTGGCCAGCTTATCGATGATTGCAATCGCCCTAGGTGAGGCGGTTCCTAGCATCGCTTGGTAAGCAGGGGACTGTTCCCGAACGATCTCATGGCGGGTGAACTCGCCCTCGATGACGTTGGAACCGTAGTTGCCCGGGTTAACAAGTACGCCAGGTGCCAAGCCGATTTTCTGCTCAAGATTGAGCGCAGCTTTCTCGCCCAAGCCTCTATGACCATTGAGTATCTGGGACAAATAGGAAGCGTCCAGATCGTGCTGGTCGGCGAATTCTTTCTGGCTGAGTTGGCCGATTACGCGCCGTAACGCGTCGACCCGAAGAGTTTTCATATCCATACGCGAATAGTGGTCTCGATTTAGCAGTTGGTAAATTACTAAGCGCTATTGCTATACAATTTAGCATTGTGTAATCTTGAGCTCTTTCGGAGATCACCATGACGCTACTCGACCTCATCCGCTCCTTAGAGCCGGCAAAACTTGATGCTCTAGCAGAGCGAAGCGGCACCAGCGTCGGCAACCTCAAACAGATTGCCTACGGGTATCGCCTGGCTGGTCCTGGACTCGCCATCAATCTTGATCGCGAGTCGGGGAGGGCGGTGACGTGTGAAGAACTGCGCCCTGATATCGACTGGGCTTATCTGCGCAATTCACCTACCAGCTCCGAGCAATCTGCCGCCTGATCCGATGAGCAAAGTTTCGCTCATCGACAAGACGTGCCGCCACGACAACAACGAAGGGGTTTCCCGAGATGGAACAGGTACATCGCGCAATTCATGAAGCAGTGCTTGATGCGGGTCCTAAGCAACTGGCGCACCTGATGGGCATGAGCCACACCGCGTTGCTCAACCGCAGTAACCCAAATGACGATTCGCACCGACTGAACCTGGAGCAGTTCCTACAGATTCTGGTGCACAGCAAGAACCCTGAGCCGTTGCAGTTACTGGCTAGTGCCTTGGGGTACGAGTTGGTGCCGCTGGTTAAGCCTGAAGGCAAAAGTCTGGTTCAAGCCTTGGTGCACCTGGCAGCTGAGTCCGGGGACGTTTCCCGGGCTGTCCATGATGCGATGGCTGATGGGCGTGTGACGCAAATTGAGAAGGCAGGCATCCAGAAAGAAATCGGCCATGTGCGGCAGAGCTTGCTGATGCTTGAAGAATCGGTGAAGGCGGCGTGAATACGCCAGCCAGGACAGGACTTGCATTATTTAAAACGGGTGGATGATGAAATTCGCCCGGTCCAGAAAGTAACAAACCCGGCGGGAACCGGGCTTATCAAATCGTCCTGTGCAACCAGGACAACACATCTCACAGAGGTACTAATCATGGCACACGCAATCCGTAGTGAACAAGTCAGTTCGAATGTGCATGCATTCCCTCGTCCTCAGGTACGAGATTCTGAAGTTACGTTGTACGAAGCCAAAAAAGGGAGTGCGCTGCATGGTTTGACCGAAGAGCAACGCATCGCGGTCGCGGAGCTCATCCAGGCCGAGCGGAAGCATGCGGTTAGATGGTGGACCTTTCTCAACGAAATGCGCGCGCGTGGCTCGTTGCCAGATTGGGTCAAGAATCAAGGTGTCGGTACCGGCCCTGAGTACGATCGTTATCGGGGGGATTGTGAGGCTGTAAACCTGGAACTCTACGGAACTCGGCGAGTGCATGCCGCGGGTGGTTATTGCAGCGTGGAGTTCGACGCATGAGCCTGCCAAATATTCCTATGACACCGAGAGCTGATCCATCGGGTTCGGCACACATCGTAGGCCGGGAGAAAACTAAATGAGGTCTCTCCTTAAGTCGCCTGTGGAGCCCACCACGCCCTGCAAGATAGCTGGACCTTGGCCTGTCTATACCAGCTTCCGAAATCTCCCTGAGCGTGAGCGCTGGGTTCTTTACGGCAGCGCCAAGGCGTATCGACAGGCGCTGGAGGATCAGGGATTCGTCATGGCTGAATCCTATGACGCCTTCATCAAGCGTGTGACAGACGAGATGGAGCTCTGACCTATGAGCATGGAATTGATGGTCAAGGCCATGAAAACCAAGGTCGGCAATCCTCTGCGCAAGCTGGTGCTAATCAAGTTGGCAGATAACGCCAGTGACCAGGGTGAGTGCTGGCCCTCTTATCAGCACATTGCAGATCAATGTGAGATCGACCGGAGCACAGTGCGCAAGCATATCAAGCAATTGGAAGCTCAAGGTTTGCTGCGTATTGAGAACAGGGACGGCCCAAAAGGTAACTCGACGAACTTGTATTTTTTGACCTTCGGAGGTGTAGGCCGAAACAGCACACCTGTAGGCCCAGAAAGCACAGGTGTAGGCCCACAGCCTACAGGGGGTGTAGGCCCAGAAAGCACCAGAACCAGTCACTCTTCTGAACCAGTCAATGAACCTAAACCTATGGTCACTCCGGACACGGACCTGTTGGAAGGGTTTGAACAATTTTGGAAGCTGTACCCGAAGAAGAAGGGACGCAAGGACGCTGCCAAAGCTTGGGCGAAGCTGAAGCCGAACGTCGAGTTACATCAGACTCTGATCACCGCTTTGTGCAGTCACTGCATTTCCGAGGACTGGACCAAGGACGGCGGACGGTACATCCCGAACGCCGCCACCTGGCTGAACGGTGAACGGTGGCACGACGTACTTAAGCCGGCCGGTACCAGTTCGGCTTCGGCCTATCACGGCCTGCCAAACCATATGCACGAGATGTATCCGGAGGTGAAGAATGGCGCGAATTTCTAATTTTTGCAGACAGCCTCGTGTCCGCTTCTTTGATCTGGAATGCCCGATGCATGGCTCGGTGAGCAGTTCCGAGATTGAGCAGTTCGACGGCTCTGTATTGACTCGTGGTTGCAAGCATTGCCACTGGGAAGCTTTGCACACAGCTCCGAAGTCGACGGAGGCTCACGTCCTGGCGAGGGGTAGGAAGAAAGCCGAAGACCTGAACAGGCTGCTCGTAGGCTCTGGTATTTCCCCGCGTTTTAGCGGGTGCACATTCGACACCTACAGGACCGCTGAAGGAGGGGCAGGTATGGCCAAAGCTTTAGGCGCCTGTAAAACCTATGTTGCCCAATTTACCGATAACTATGCCGCCGGCCGTTCACTTGTCCTTTCCGGCAATGTCGGTAACGGCAAAACCCATCTGGCTTGCGCGATGGTCCAGGCAGTCATCCGTGAGCATGGAGCTCAAGCGGTAATCGTCACCGCAGCTGAGATCATCCGCGTCTTCAAGAGGGCGATGGATCGCAGCGCCGAGTATTCGGACAAAGATGTCCTCGACGAACTGGCGAGTTTCGACTTGCTGGTGATTGATGAAATTGGTGCTCAAAGCGGCAGCGCATATGAGCTAGGTGTTCTTCATGAGGTGATCGATCACCGTTACCAGCTTGTCTTGCCGACTGTCGTGGTTTCCAACTTGGCTGCTGCGGATCTGGCTCGTTACATCGGAGACCGAGCGCTCGACCGCCTGCGCCAGGCCGGCGGGAAGGCTATTGGGTTCAACTGGGCATCCGCGCGAGGTGCTGTATGACACGAGAACTCTTTAGCTATGAGGCGGAGCACGCTCTGTTGGGCGCCATGTTGTTGGACTCCGATTTATTCGACTCCATTACAGCCCAAGTGCAGGTGTCGGACTTCCATGACCCAGAGAATGCTGCGCTGTTCCAGACGATGATCGGCTGTCACGCGGCTGGCTGTCCAGTTGACCCTGTAACGCTGCATGACTTCGCCGAGTACTTGCCAAGCGGCACCCGCACCATGGCCTATGCGGGCGAGCTCGCACGCAACACGCCCAGCACCGCGAACTGGAGGGCTTACGCCAAGGTTGTAACAGAGCGGGCCGTGCTGCGCCGTCTTGTGGACGCTGCTGACGCGGTGCGCGAACTAGCAACAGAAAATCGACCGGCCGCAGAGATCATCGCCAACGCCCAGCAGGCAATGGCGGATCTGCGCGACCTGCAAACCGGTGAGCCGGACTACAAGCGGATGGATGAGGTGGTAGCGCGCAACGTTGACACTATCGACGCAAAGTTCAACAAAACGGTGCAGTCAGGTTTATCGACCGGGCTGTTGGATCTGGACAAGCTCATCCGCGGCCTACGGAAAAAGACCGTCACCATCGTGGCCGGGCTGCCAGGGAGCGGTAAAACCACACTCGGTCTGCAGATCGCCCAACACATCGCGTGCAGCGGTGCAGGCGTCGGCATGGTGTTCTCTTTGGAAATGCCGGAGGAGGAGCTGGGCAATCGCGCGCTCGCTTCAATTGGCGGCATCGACCTGCGAAAACTCGATGATGGTCAACTCCAGGATGATGACTGGCCGCGGCTGACCTCAGCGGTGAGCAAGATCCTTGATGTTCCGTTGTTCGTCTCCGACAAGTCCGGGCTGACCGTGGCGCGCATCCGCAGCATCGCTCGCCAGGTGCAGCGCGCTCATGGACTCGACGTGGTGGTGATCGATTACATCGGACTGATCGGCTCCGATGGCAAGGCGTTCAACCGCACTTCGGAGCTGGGAAAAATCTCGACCGGCATCGTGAACATTGCCAAGGAGCTGGAGGTGCCTGTGATCCTGCTGGCGCAACTGAACCGCAACTCGACGAACCGCCCGGGTAAGAAGCCAATCGCCTCTGACCTGCGTGAATCTGGACAGATCGAGGCGGACGCTCACTGCATCATCCTCGTTCACCGCGACAATGACTCCGAAGAGGGGCAGAACGGCGTTACCGAACTGATCATGCCCAAGTGTAGGCATGCGCCGGTCGGCTCCTGTCTCGTTCAGCAGCAAGGCCAGTACGCCCGTTTCGTCAACTTCGCCGGTAACCGAGAGCCGTCTGACGAAGAGGTCGAGATGAATCGTCCCTTCGCTAGTAAGTACAGGGGAAACACTCAATGAATGATCGAGTTGCTGCAATGCTTCCGCGCAAGAGTATGAGTGATTTGGAGCGCCATTTTTTGAAGGTCGCGGGCGAAGAGCTATCCAAGATTAAGTTGGGTGGTCCGATCGCACTCGCGTATCTGCTGGACATGGTCGCGAGTTGGCATGGCAGCCGAGCACGGATTGGTTTCCATGACTTCGGCCAGCGGTGGCTGATCGAAGGTAATGCCAAGAACAAACCTGCTGACCGGTTACTGCGTGACCTATTTGGCCTAAGTGATCCAGACCCGAGGAAGGCCGCATGAAAAAACGAACATACATCGGCAAACCCTTAGGAGATACCGAGTGGATGCTGGAGCAGTGGGGCTTTTGGCGAATGGACGGAATGGGCGTGCCAAGCTACATATCGCCGCTCTACGCACTGATCCGAGACAACACGCCGTGCGAGGGAGGCGTGAAGGCATATTCGCTGACCGATGATCTAGCGCTGGTGTTGGATGGTGCTGTCGCACGATTGATTAATCGTGATGATCAGATGGGAAATTTCATCTGGCTCTATTTCGGCGCCAAGTGGCCAGCCTTACGAATTGCCAGAGAAAACGGCATCGGCGAGGCAAAGGCTAGGGAGGTAATCAAAGCGGGAGTTGCCTGGGTTGACTGTGCTTTGGAAGGAATTCGCGAGGCGGCTTAAAAAAGTCTTTCCACGCGGATAACATCCTGTTTTCATGGCAAGGAGTTCAGCAACCTCAATGCGCCGCTCATAGCCTGACAAGAAAAACCCGGTTCTTTGAACCGGGTTTTTTTTACTCTGATGTTGGCGGCGAAACAGGTTTTTTATCTGTCTCAATGTCCGTCCATTTTGAGCTGATATTGTGTTTGAGGCATGCCTCGTATGTGGGTACACCCAACAGCTCTTTTGTTTTATTCAAATTTTTTTCAGAGACTTGTTCTCCGCGTTTTTCGTTGTCCCGCCAGCCAAAAAAGAAACGTTTATGAGCCTCATCAACATCTCGAGTATTAGAGATTTCGTGAGGTTCGGGAATCGCGGGAGTGGAAGCGTTGGTCGGAATTTTTTTGTCAAACTCCATCAGAAACGCCGAGATTGAAAATGGGTTCCCTGAGCCACCCTTGATGCCTAGAATTTCCCGCAACCTAGCATAGTCTTCTGGCTTCATATAAGGGGCAACCTTGAAGCCTGGCTGGATGATCACAGTAAAGGCAAAGTTGTGACCCTTAGCTCCGAACAGGAGCTCGTTCGGGGACTCATCGATGAAATAGTAAACGTCGAACTCGACGGCATTGTGTTGGTAGCAGAATTTTTGGCGAGAGATGCCTTGAATCAACATCGATTTTTGAAGAGAACGAAGTCCGTTTAGTACAATCGTCATTTTTATCCCTTAGGTGAATGCTTGAGCACATTGCGTCGTAGATACGCGGTGTTTGCCGCGGTCCAAAAGCTGCCTCTCTAGAAGCAACACGAATACGAGTATCCTTCCATCGACCGACCATAGGCGGCTTTTAACGCTTATCTGGACCCCAGACGGATGCATCCCATCCTTGGGTGAGCAGATTTTCGGCTACCGGTTTAGATAACCACCAACGGCAGGCATAGTCGTTTACATCAATTTCGCTTTCTTGCGCGGGTACGTCTTTGTTGCGGTCCTGAAGCCATTGTGGGAGGTCCGAAAACTCGAACCCTTCTGCTCTGGCTAGCAAGGTCCGGTTGCCTTTCTCGTCAAAAGCGGGATAGCAATAAACTTTCATAAATTCTTCTTTGTCGATTAGGTGGCGATACGCCACCTATGAACAGTTTTATTTTGGGGTGAGTAGTTTTAAATCAACCTCTACCAACAAATCTTTTAAGCCTCGGCATTCGCTGGGGCTTTTTCGTTTTCGGCTCCCCACACCCATTGCTCCGAGCTGGGAGTGCAGCGGACGCCGGATTTATCAATCTCCCCATGGGGGAGGCAACTCGGATGCCTACCATGCCTGATAAGCCAGACACCTGGGCCAAGATCTGGCTGGCGTTGAGCAATCCGCTCTGGCAGGGCGCAATCATGGCCATCACCGTATCGTTGCTTCGCGTGATGTACGACGCGAAGGAGACCAGTAAGCGTCGGATCCTTTTCGAATCGCTGATCTGTGGATCGCTGAGCCTTGTTGCGTCCAGCGTGATCGAGTGGATGACCTGGCCGCCCAGTCTGTCGGTTGCTGCTGGAGGGACTATTGGGTTCCTCGGCGTGACAGCCATTCGCGAGCTGGTGACCCGATTCCTCGGTCGCAAGGCGGATGCCGCATGAAGGCCTTCGCAGCTGCAATCATCATCGCCCTGGTAGCGATCCTGCTCGTAGGGATTCAGCAGTACCGCGTGATCGCCCTGCGCGCCGACGTGAAGTTCGAAGCCGGCGAAAGACAGAAGGCGGTCGACGCCAACGCCGAAAGCCAGGCCACGATCACCACGCTTCGCGCCGAAGCCCAGCGCAACGCCAACTACCAGAAAGACCTGAACAAGCGCCTACAGGCCAGTCAGGCCAAAGCCAGAAAGGCGGAGAAGAACTTTGAAGAACTCAAACGCAACAGCAAGCCTGTTCGTGATTGGGCTGCTCAGCCTCTGCCTGACGGCCTGCGCGGGAAAGCCGGCGGTGGTAACAAAGACAGCGGCAGTAAGAGTCGAACCCCCTGAGCTGGTGCCGTGTGAGCGGGTAGCTGATGAGGATCTCGCCGAAAACGGCCAGCTGTGGGAATTGAAGAATCAAGCCATCAACCTGCTCGACACCTGCGCAGACCAGGTGGACGCGCAGATCAAGCGCAGCCAGAGCAAGTAGGTCGCGACACGTTTCGCGATAGTGCAAATTGTGTCGCGACACGCGACGAGGAGAGCGACATGGATAACCAGCACAAGAAGATCACTGGCTACCGCGACCTGACCCAGTCCGAAATCGACGGCATGAACTCGATCAAGGCTCTGGAGGCCGACGCCGGCGAACTGTTCAAGCAGATCGGCCAGATTGAAGGTGTTGACCCTCGATTGCTGGCGTTGGCCAAGACCAATCTCCAGCAGGGCTTCATGTGGTTCGTTCGCTCGATCGCTAAACCCGCCGACCCTTTCAGCTGATGACCAACGTAACTCGCCTGCGCCACGCGCTGCCGCTGAGCCAGGACATCAATAAGGCGCTGACCGATCTGGATAGCGCGATCGCCAAGGCAATCGACGCAGCCAAAGCTGCCGGCTTGCCTCAAGGTCTGGTCGTGGCAATCCTCCATGGACAGGCTCACGCCCAGACGCACGAAATGGTGAAGGCATGACTGCACAAATCCACGACATCGCCGACCAGCGCCCGCACCTGATGGTGGTAGCCAGTGACGGCGCCCATGTCATCCCGCGCGCACTGATTCAGTCAGTGATCGACGGCAAGCAACCCTCCACCATCCTCACCCAGCCGGTAGTGCAGCGCATTATCGAAGAGTGGTTGCAGAAGGTGAGCGAATGACCGCCAAGCTGATCGACTTCCAGGGCGAGGGATGGCGCGACGCTGCGAAGACACTGCGCAAGATCGCCGATGACCTTGATGCTGGTGTCCATCCGGAATGCACCGTAGGCGCCTTAACCCTGATCGGCCCGAAAGGGCAGGTGACTGTGTTCGGGCTCGGCCCTAAGTGCGACGACCTGCAATGCCTAGGTGCCATGCGTCTGGATGAGCAGAAGCTGATTGATGTGCTGCTTGATGGCGGGGAAGGGTAGGTAAGCCGCAGGATTAGTGCGGCTTTGGCTTAGTTACTTGTATGCGAAGGTAATCTTAGCGCTGACTAGAGCCTGTCCATTGATTGTTACCTTGCAGAATTTCACGGGCGTGGACTTTTCTCCGTCGGCCTCATCTGGCTCGCATTCAAGAAGGCCCGTCTTGTCACCGAATGGCAGTTGTTCGCCCTTTGTGGCTTTGCTGAGGTCTATTCGGAACGGTTGACGGTAATTCGCCCCTGCGAGAACTTGTGGCTCGCCATCGCTCAGGAAGCCCGAGCGCGGAGTGGCGCACAGAGTGCCTACAACCCGTTTGCCATCAATAATGTTGGCATCTGTGTAGCAAACAATTTTTCCAGCCTCGGTGACGAGATTAGACGGACCCAAGTTGGTCCAGGTCTCTTCTGGAATAGCGACGCATCCGAAAAGAGTTGTGGCAGCAAGCAGGCAGGCTGCAGCGGGGCGAACATGAGCAAAAAACATGCGGATAAGTGTCCTTACGAATAAAAAGGCGCACACAAATACAGGCAATTAGCCACTATTTCAAGCTCAGGGTGATCCATGGATAGGCCATACCCTCCCTTGTCGCTTATCGAATTATCAGAGCAATCGGACTTTGGTATTCGCCTGACCCCGGCTCCCGAGGTGTGGGAGTGGCTGCAGTCCCAGATCCTTGCTGACACCGGCAGCATTCACAATGAAGAACACGCCCATCTGATCGACGCGGACATTCGTGTGATGTGGGCGTCTGCCGCCTTCACGAAGAAGGGGCGCACGGTGGTAGGCCAAGCCGAACAGGTAGCGTTCCGTGCCGGTGGCTGGCAGAAGGCCCGGATGGAGCAGCAGATGCTGGATTGGTTCGGTGACGTGCCGGCCTACATCATCACCTTGGCTGCCGATTACTGCGCCGACTGTTCCGACGCTGACTTTTGCGCCCTGGTCGAGCACGAGCTGTATCACATAGCCCAAGCGACCGATAAGTATGGCCAGCCAGCATTCACCCAGGAGGGATTGCCCAAGCTTGAGATGCGCGGACACGACGTTGAAGAGTTCGTCGGTGTGGTCCGGCGCTATGGTGCAAGCCCGGCAGTTCAAGAACTGGTGGACGCTGCAAACAATCCTGCCGAGGTAGGGAAATTGAACATATCGAGGGCCTGCGGAACCTGTCTGCTCAAGTCGGCCTGAACTTCTGACAGGTTTTGACGGATGACAACCATATGGCAGCACTACGAAGCGAGGTCAAAGCCTTCATCGTTCAGGCTCTAGCCTGCTTTGATACGCCATCCCAGGTAGTCGAGTCGGTCAAGAAAGAGTTCGGCATTGAGCTCAGTCGGCAGCAGTGTGAATCCCACGACCCAACTAAGTTCGCTGGCCGAGGGCTTGGGGCGAAGTGGGTCGAGTTGTTCCACGCAGCCCGCAAAAGATTCCGCGAAGAGACCACAGACATTCCGATAGCGAACCGGGCGTATCGACTTCGCACCCTGGGACGCATGGCCGAGAAGGCCGAGAACATGAAGAACATGGCGCTGACTGCCCAATTGCTGGAGCAGGCAGCCAAAGAAGTGGGCGACGTTTACGTGAATCGCCGCCTTGAACCTGAAAAACCTCTGGGCTCCCAAGCGGACCAGCAGCACGCCGTTGCTGAGTACACCTTGGAGCCTGATGAGAATGTCCCCGCTACCCCGTACCTATGACCCGCCGGTAAAGCTGACGCCGAAACAGGCGAACATTTACTGCTGGGGCTTCCAGCCTCAGGCGCGATTCCGCGATGCGGTTTGTGGTCGACGGTTTGGCAAGACTTTCTTAGGTAAGGCTGAGATGCGACGCGCTGCTCGGCTGGCTGCTGAGTGGGGCGTGAGCGTCGAGGATGAAATCTGGTACGGCGCGCCGACCTTCAAGCAGGCCAAGCGCGTGTTCTGGCGTCGGCTGAAGCAGGCAATCCCTGAAGCGTGGCGTGCACACCGTCCGAACGAAACGGAATGCTCGATCACGCTCAAGTCTGGCCACGTCATGCGCGTGGTAGGGCTCGACAACTACGATAATCTGCGCGGCTCCGGTCTGTTCTTCGTCCTGGTGGATGAATGGGCGGACTGCCCGTGGGAAGCATGGGAAGAAGTCCTTCGGCCGATGCTCTCGACCTGCCAATACTCGATACCGGGCATCGGCATGCGGAAGGGCGGTCACGCGCTACGCATCGGCACACCCAAGGGTTTCAATCACTGCTACGACACGTTCCAAGACGGCCGGCCGGGGCATGAACCCGACCACAAGAGCTGGCTCTACACCTCGCTTGATGGCGGCAACGTGCCGGCTGAAGAGTTGGACGCGGCCCGTCGCAAGATGGACCCTCGAACCTTTCGGCAGGAATACGAGGCCAGCTTTGAGAACTACGCGGGTGTTGTCTACTACACGTTCAATCGTGAGGCGAACCGCACCAGCGAAACCATCAAGCGCGGCGAGGCCTTGCACATCGGCATGGACTTCAACGTCATGAAGATGGCGGCAGTCGTGCACGTAATTCGCGATGACCTGCCACTGGCGCTCAGCGAGTTTTCAGATGTGCGGGACACGCCTGAGATGATCGAGAAGATCAAGCTCCGCTTTCCTGATCACAGCATTGCGATCTACCCGGACGCCAGCGGTCAGAACACAAGCAGCAAGAGCGCAAGCGAATCTGACCTGTCACTGCTGAAAAAGGCTGGATTTACCGTAGTGGTGGATTCGACGAACCCCGCTGTGAAGGATCGGGTCAACGCCATGTGCGCGATGTTCGCCAATACCTACGGCGAGCATCGATATCTGGTCAACGTCGACCAGTGTCCGAAATACACGCAGTGCCTGGAGCGCCAGATTTACACGGACAAGGGCGAGCCCGACAAGAAGGCCGGCTACGACCACCTGGTGGATGCCCCTGGCTACTTCATTGCCAAGCGGTACCCGATCAAAACACGCACAGGCGGAACACGCCGAATTGGAGGCTTGGCCTGATGCCAGTGCAATCGACAAACCCTGACTACGACGCGCACATCGTCGAGTGGGAAATGATGGACGATGCGCTCGAGGGTGAGTGCGCCGTGAAGCGTAACGAGCGCAACCTGCCCAGGCCGAGCGGAATGGTCGAAGCTGAGAAGCTCGACGGCGCGGGCAACAAGTATCTCTACGAGAACTACACAAACCGGGCTCAGTACGAACACTGGGTGCGCGACTCGCTGCGATCGATGATGGGGCTGGTTTCCAGGCTGATTCCGGAGATTGAGCTGCCCTCCGGCCTGAAGGGGCTGGAGGACAACGCCACCTCTGACGGCTTCGGCCTGAAGCAGTTGTTCTTCCGCATGGTGCGGCAGGCTATCTCTCACGGTCGTGTTCCCCTGGTGGTAAACATCGATGATCGTGGCGAGCCGTACTTCTCAACGTACGCCACGCGCAACGCCATCAACTGGGACACCGCTGATCAAGGTGGGCGGCAAGATCTGGTCCTTTCAGTGTTCCGGGAGTTCCGAAAGAAGGGCGGCGACCGCTACAGCCATGACTGCGACACGGTGTTCCGCGAGTTCTTCATGCAAGGCGAAACCTGTTACACCGCTGTGCGGAACGAAGGTGGCGACATTGTCGAGGAGGAGAAACCCCTCGGCACCACCGGCACCAACAACCGACTGGTCAAAGGCCTGTCCTACCTACCGGTGATCTATTGCGGCTCGACCGACAATTCACCAGAAGTGGACGAGGTTCCACTGCTCACGATGGCGCGCGCCGCGTTGAAGTCCTACCAGCTGAGCGCTGACTACTTCACTGCGCTACACCAGACCAGTCACCCGCAACCTTGGGTTGCCGGCATGGATGAGTCGGTCGAACTAAGCGTAACTGGCCCATCAGCTGCATGGGACTTAGGTCCGAGCGGTTCGTGTGGCTACTTGGAGTTCCAGGGCGCAGGCGTCGAAGCCGTCCGCAAAGCCATGGATGACCAGAAGAACGCCGCGCTTGAAGCCGGCGCCAAGGTCATGGACATCGGCGGAACCGAGTCGGGTGAGGCGCGCAAAACACGTCAGAACGATCAGCACGCCACGTTGCACAGCATTGTCGTTACGGTGGCAGAGGCAGTGGAGCAGGGCCTGCGTTACGCAGCGGAGTGGAAGGGCTACGACCCCAAACAGGTCAAGTTCAAGGTGAACCCTGAATTTGTGACCCCCGTAGTCGATGCCCAAGTGCTTGCCGAGCTGCTCAAGGGCGTGATGGCCGGCACGATCAGCGCCGACACCTACTGGCAGTACCTCACCACCGCCAAACTGCCGGATCGCCCATACGAAGACGAAGCCGACCTGATCAGCGATGAGCGCGAGTCGGCCGGCATCAACCTGGATAAAGACGATGCCATCGACAAACCTGGCGCAGGCGGACAGCCAACTGCTGGAGCAGGCGACGCGCCACTCGGTAATGCTGGAGCGGCTTAAGGCTGGCGAGGTCAAAAAGTTCGAGACGTACCTGCGCCAGATCGACAAGCTGGTGCGCGAGCAATTGACCCGCAAGGAGCTGACCACCTACAGCCGGGATCGCCTTGAGCAGTTCCTGGCCCGGGTGGACGGAAAGCTGCTGGACATCTACAAGGCCTATGGCGACTTGGTGCAGGCCGATCTGGTCGATATCGCGCTGTATGAGTCTACCTTTGAGGCCAACAGCCTGAGCAATGCGCTGTCTATCGACGCGGTGGTGCCGACCAACACGGTGGTCCGCGCGGCGGTGTTCTCCTATCCTCTGCAGGTGAAGGGCATCGATGGCGGCAAGCTGCTGAAGAGCTTCGTCAGTGGCTGGACGCGCACCGAGACGATGCGAGTCACGAACACAATCCGGCTTGGTTTCGGCCAAGGCCAGACGAACGCCCAGATCATCCAGGCGATTCGCGGTACCGCGGCGCAAAACTTCACGGACGGCGTTCTTGCGGTGAGCAATCGCAACGCCGCCTCTGTGGTGCAGACTGCGATCCAGCATGTCGCCACCACGGCGCGGATGGAAACGCTGAAGGCCAACAGTGACGTGGTACTGGGCTACCGCTGGGTGTCGACACTCGATCGCAAGACTTCACAGCAGTGCAAGGGTCTGGATGGCATGCGCTTCGATCTGGGCAAAGGTCCGCTGCCGCCGGCGCATATCAACTGCCGGTCAACCACGGTGCCGACCACCAAGCTTTCGGAGATGTTCGCTAAGGACTCCACACGCGCATCGGTGGGCGATAACGGTGGAGCCCAGGTCGACGCAGGCCTGAACTATTACGAGTGGCTGGCAACGCAGCCAGCGAGCTTTCAGGATCACGCCCTAGGTCCAGTCCGGGGCAAGTTGTTCCGCGATGGCGGGCTGACGCCGGAGAAGTTCGCCAAGCTGCAGCTCGACAAATCGTTCAAGCCGCTGACGCTGGCGCAGTTGAAGGATGTAGAGCCTGACATGTTCACCCGAGCAGGCGTTACACTCGGCGCTCAACCAGGTTGAGATAGCGCATGCAGATCATCGTTGAGGACGGGAAGGGCAGGCCAGACGCGAATAGCTTCGTGCCGCTGGAGAAGCTGACCTTCTACCGCGACTACTACGGATTCCGGATACCTGAAGCTGAGGCTGACCAGGTCGAACTGTTGCTGCGCGCTGCCGCCGATATCAATGGCCGCCAGTGGAAGGGGGGCAAGGCCAACCCTGATCAGGCGATGGCCTGGCCCCGGCGTGACTGCAAGATTGAATACCAAACGCTTTCCGAGACGTTCGTGCCCTTTGAGCTTGAGTGGGGCCAGGTGCGGCTTGCTGCTGAAATGTACGCCGTCGAGCAAGGATTCCAGATCGAAGAGCCGACGCATTGCACTGAGCCGAGCGGCCGGCGCACGCGACTCAACCGAGGTACGCCCGGCCTGCGCATGCGTCCGCCGCCGTACGCGCCGAGCAGGACACAATTTTCTGACTACTTGTTGATGCGGGGGTTGATCGTAGTGTCTTTCTGATATCAGACTGTCGGATGTGCCATTACTAGGACTCGGCTGATGGGTATTACGGATAAAAATCTTAGTGGATGCAAAGTTATAGGGATTGACGATCTTGACGTCCCTATTTACAGGATATTTCCTAAAAAACGTTTGGTTGAGGTTTTTACTAGTAATAAGTTGGTTTTGGTTCCTCCCCATTTCTGGGATGATCCTTTTGAAAGCATGGAAGCCAAGATTGGCGTGTCATACAGGTGTGGAAATAATTACTCACCTCAAGTAATTGTTGGAAATGATCTGCCTCCGATATTTGCTCAAAGTTGGTCCTTAACGAAGGATTCCGACACCCTATTGCGCGCCTATTCCCGCGTGGTGAAAGAAACGAGGCTCGGTGAGAATCAGGTTCCGGATGAGGAAGGCGTAAAAGTTACAAGTACTCCAAGAAAGCTCATTGCAGCGATGAACCAAGCATTGATTACCTATGAAGGGGCGTCTTCTTTCATAGGCCAGGTCGACTACGTCTTGAGGCCAGAGTGGGAGCAGAAGCTTTGGAATATGCTAAAGGCCCACGGTACAGAAGTTTTCAAGCTTTCTAGCAATAGGGCAAACCTGCTTTTGAGTAAACGTGCGGGCTTCTCGCATGAGGCGGAGGTTAGACTAATAGTGGCTCTGGCTGATTCGCATTCTCCATTTCCAAAAGTTTTAGGCCTAGATGTTGAGTTGGGAAGTTTGATAGATGCTATTGAGTTCGACCCTAGGCTAAATATGCCTGATAAAAATTCCAGAGAAAAAGAATTTAGAGCGCTGGGTTATAAAGGTGACTTCTTAACTTCTGATTTGTACGAGCAGATTCTATTTTATTCTGTAATCGATGTGCAGGAGTTGCCTGCGTAAATAGTAATTCAATCTAATTTTTACTACCTGAACCTCGGCTATGCCGGGGTTTTTTTATGCCTGCAAAGCGGGCCGACCAAACCCAAGGGGTGCACCAAGTGGCAGACGAAAACCAGATTGATCTTGAAGACCCGGCAGTTAAATCCGCGATCGCCGAAGCTGTGGAAGCGGCGACCATGGGCCTCAAGAACAAAAACACCGAGCTGCTTGGCTCGCTCCGGACCACTAAAACAGAACTGGAAGGCTTCAAGTCCCAGTTCGAAGGCCTGGACATCGCAGCGGTGAAAGGGCTGCTGACCAAGGTTGGCCAGGATGAAGAGACCAAGCTGATTGCCGAGGGCAAGCTGGACGAGGTCATCACCCGCCGTACCGAGCGCCTGCGCACCGACTACGACGCCAAGCTGGCCGCCGAAAAGGCCCGTGCCGACAAGGCTGAAGCATTCGCTGCCAAGTACAGCGACAAGGTGCTGGCCGACTCCATCCGCGCTGCCGCCATCAAGGCCGGCGCGCTTCCCGAGGCTGCCGAGGACATCATCCTGCGCGCTCGGGGCACTTTCAAACTCAGTGAAGACGGCGAGGCAATTGCCACGGACCGTGACGGCGAGGTCGTTTACGGGAAGGACGGAAAAACTCCGCTGTCGCCGCTCGAATGGGCGGAATCGCTGCGTGAAACAGCAACACACCTGTGGCCAAGGGCTCAGGGCGCCGGGCAGATCGGCGACAACGGTGGCAAGGCCACGAAGAAATGGGGCGAGTACACCGAGCAGGAGCGCGCCGCGCTGGCCCGGGACAACCCTGACGCATTCAAAAAACTCCAGGCCACCAAAGGAACTTAATCCATGGCAACTACCCAACTGACCGACATCTTCGTCGGCGACTACTACGCCTCCCTGGCGCCGGTTAACAGCCCGGAAAAGACTGCTGTATACGAGTCGGGCATCGTGACTCGCTCGCCTGTACTGGACGCGATCGCGTCCGGTAGTCAAGGCACCGCGGAGATCAGCTACTGGCAGGATCTCAACGCTGATGAAGCCCCAAACATCAGCAACGATGACCCGAACGATCAGGGCGAAGTCGGCAAGGTTGAGCAGGACAGCATGCGTGCCCGTGTCCTGTACCTCAACAAAGGCTACGGCGTAACCGATCTGACTGCCGAACTCGCCAATACCGAGCCTCAGCAGCAGATCCGGAACCGCTTCGGCACCTACTGGACCCGTCAGTGGCAGCGGTACACCCTGGGCGCCGCTCGCGGCATCATCGCCTCGAACATCGCCAATAACGGCGGTGACATGGTTATCGACGCGGGCGCGACCATCAACGCCAACGCCTTTCAGGATGCCGCGTTTACCGCCGGTGATGCTGCTGATCAGTTCGGCGCGATCGGCGTGCACTCGGTCGTGATGAATCAGATGGTCAAGCAAGACCTGATCGAGTACCTGCGCGACTCCGACGGCAAGATCATCCTTGCTACCTACCTGGGTAAACCGGTGTTCATGGATGACGGCCTGATCTACGGCGCGGGCAAGTACCTGTCGGTGTTCTTCGGGCAGGGCGCGTTCGGCTACGGCGAAGGTGCTCCAAAGGTGCCGGTCGAGCTGGAGCGTAAGCCGGGCGGCGGCAACGGCGGCGGTGCGGAAGTGCTGTGGGAGCGGAAGACCTACATCCTCCAGCCTGCTGGTTTCAGCTGGAAAGGCTCCGAGGCTCAGAACCTCAGCCCGACCGCGACCCAATACGCCGCCGCAGCCAACTGGCAGCGCGTGTTCAGCCGCAAGCAGGTCCCATTCGCCGCTGTGATCAGCGGTACCACCACGCCGTAACTCGGCCCACACAACCTGGCGCCCGTATGGCGCCGGGTTGCTTTTGAGGTGACTTATGAAAGTGATCTACACGGACAAGCCAGGCAAAGAGCGCGGCGTGTGCTATCGCCTGCTGAGCGAATTCTTCGGTGTCATCGGCTCCGCTACCGAGGTGGTCGTCGATGGCGATGCCCCGGATATCGTCGATGCCTACCAAGCGGCTGGCATCAAGGTATCCGACGGCAATGAGCAGGAAGCCCCGGAAACCGACCCTCTGAAAATGAAGGTTCCCCAGTTGAAAGAATGGCTGACCGAGAAGGGCATCGCCTTCGATCCGACCGCCAAGAAAGAAGACCTGCAGGCCTTGGTGCCGGCGGAATAAGGACAAGCACATGACCGACTTCATCACCGTAGCCGATGTTGACGCCCAGCTCGGTCCTGGCTGGGCCGGTACCGGTGATCCGGTCCTTGCCGTGACCATGGCCAATGCCTGGCTCACGACCAAGATTAAGCGGGCTGTTCCTGATCCGGTTCCGACTGAGATCAAAACAGCCGGCGCTCAGGTCGCCAAAGAGGCGGCGACGGGCAAGCTGTACACGTCCACGCATAAGGAAGTGCAGAGTAAGACGGTTTCGGCTCAGTCCGGTACGTCTGTGAGCAAGACCTACGTGGCCGGATCTACTGATCAGTCGGCGAGTGTGAACTTCGCGCTGGCGCTGCTAGAGCCTTGGATCAAGCGCTCCGGCGTGATGATGCTGAAAAGGATCTGATCATGGGTATGCGCGAAGAGATTCAGACTGAAATGGCTGAGGCGTTCGAAGATCCTGACGGCCTCGCTGATGCGGTAAAGACGGTGACCGGTGTGCGTAAGGTCGCGGGCGAGTATGACCCCGACCTGGGCGGCGAAACGCCAGAGACCACCATCATTTACATGGGGCGCGGCGTCTTGGGTAGCTATTTGTCCAAGGAAATCGACGGCTCACTGGTCCAAACCACCGACAAGAAGCTACTGGTGCTGCAAAACGAGCTGTTCGTTTCGGAGGCGGGCTCGCCAACAGCTGAACCGGCCGAGCCCGCCATCGGCGATATCGTCAACGGCATGCGCGTGATGAACGTGTCTGCCGATCCTGCTGACGCGACGTGGACCGCTCAGTTAAGAGTGTGAGCGACTTAGTGCTTAGTTACTGCCCGTGTAGCTCAATATAGGATTGGACTTGGTCCACGATTAAAGTTTTTTGCATGGAAAAGTTATAAGGGTATCGGGCAGCGATTTTTGTTGATGTTCTGCTTAAAGTCTCTGCGGGCATTCCGTCAGGTTCGTAGGTTTTGAGAAATTCATAGCTCTCAACCTGATCAACGATGAGCGTTTTCTGCATCGAATAATTGCTGGGGTATCTCGCTTCGATTGGACCCTTTATCTTCTCCAATAGTCCAGCAGGTAACGTGCTTGGGTTGTATTTCTCAAGGAAGTCATAGGAGCTAATTTGGTCGCTGAGAAGCACTTTTTGCATAGAGAAGTTATCAGGGTATCTGGCTTCAATCTGCTCTCTCATCGCGCTAATCGCTTCGGGAGGAGCGCTGTACGCGAATGCGGGTATGAGCATCAAGGTGGCAATTGCAATTCCAATTTTTTTCATAATGAAACCCTTGTTAGAAAATCCTAGCTTCGCAGGCCTGAGAGTTACAGCGACCCAATAGTTCAGTTCGTGAACTGAATGACAGTTTTATTAAGCGAGTAGATGCTATGTCATCCAGGCTTTCTGGCCAATCTGGCAGCTTCGCCCTGAGCCTAGCTGAGTTCGCGGCGCAGACCAGCGAAGCGATTGATGCCAGTGTGCGCGAAATCATCATCGAGGTAGGCAGCAGCCTGATCCGCATGTCGCCCGTGGGTAACCCGGAGATCTGGGCTCAGAACGCAGTCGCGACCGAGTACAACAAGGCCGTCGACGACCACAACAGCGCTTTGCGCAGTGACCCGGCCAACCTCACGAAGGGCGGCAGACTGAAGAAGGGCCGCAAGCTCAACGACGGCATGGACATCAAGGCGCCCGAAGGCTACGTCGGCGGCCGGTTCCGCGCGAACTGGCATATTTCCCTCGGTGTGGTCGAAAGCGTCACCTTCGACGAGGTTGACCCGAGCGGCGCCGAAACTACCGCCGCGCTGGTCGCCGCGATGAGCGATTTCACTGCCGGCCAGATGGCTTACATCATCAACAACTTGCCCTATGCGATTCCTCTGGAGTTCGGCCATTCCACTCAGGCCCCCGGCGGCATGGTTCGGGTAACCGTGGCCCGCTTCCAGCAAATCGTGCAGGAGGCCATTAGGAACAATCAGGTATGAGTCACGCACGCGCCCGTCAGGCCATCGAAACGAAGCTGGCCGCATGGTCGGCTGCGCGCCCAATACGAGTGGCCTACTCGAATCAGCCATTTACTCCGAATCCATCTGAAACCTATCTGCGGGCCTTTCAGCTTCCAGCCAGCACCACCTGCCGTTATCTCGGCGGGGACGCCTACGAATACGCCGGTGTTTATCAGATCAGCATCGTTTGTCCATCTGCCCAGGCCATGGCCACCGCAGAGACGCTTGTTGAAGAGCTGACCCGACTCTTTCGCGTAGACACGCCACTGGCCCGCAACGGGTTCGATGGACTCATCACTGAGCCTGTAGATCAGGGGCCAACCATCACAGAGTCGGCGACCTACACGGTCCCGAACAGCTTCACCTATGCAGGTGTCGCAGACCAACCGCCCGCTGGGGCATAACCTACCGCCGTCAGGCGGGCACTCAAGAGGAAACACACCATGGCCGCACGCTTCCCGCTGCCGAACGGCGCTGTGCTGGAGATCGCCAGCATTATGGGATCCGCCGTCGCTTTCACTGCTTTGACCAATGCGAAACCGCCGGTTGCGGCCTCTATAGGGCACGACATTGAAAACGGCGACGTTTTGCTGATCAACTCCGGTTGGGCGCTTATCAATGACCGCGCAGTAAAGGCGTCCGGCGTTACCGCCGATGCATTTGCGTTGGCCGGTCTCAATACCACCAACACCGACAAATTCACGGTAGGTGCAGGTGCTGGCTCCGTGATCCCAGTGTCCGGATGGACGCAGATCTCGAAAGTCACTTCTTTCACATCCTCCGGCGGCGAGCAGCAATATCAAACTGTCGGCTACCTGGAAGATGACGACGACAAGCAGTTTCCTACCAACCGCAACCCGACCACGATCACAATCGTGGTGGAGGATCAGCCGACTGCTCAATACGTCGAGACCGTCGAAGGCTTCGACGACACCAAAGAGCTAGCCGTCGTGCGCATGAAGTTGCGCAATGGCGATCAGATCCTCTATCCGGGTTATGTGAGCATTACTCCCGATCCAACGATGGAGCGCAACAACGTCATGACGCGAACCATCAGCATCGGGCTTTCTGCTCGCTCGCTCCGTTACCTGGCCGGCGCATAAGGACTTCCCATGGCAAAGATCAGGATCGCTCAGAACCCTACGTTCAAGGCTCTCGTGCACATACCCATCGTTGGGTGTGAGCCTGAGGCAATCGAGTTCACCTTCAAGTATCGCGATCGCCCGGCACTCGCCGCGCTGTTTGACGAGTGGAACCTCAAGGCGAAGGAAATGCGCGAGAGGTTCGGGGAAGGCACCACATTGTCGGATGTGGTTGCTGCCGAAACCGAGTATCAGGTGCAGCAGATCAAGGATTTGGTCGCGGGCTGGGGCTTCGATGACAAGTTCGACGACAAGAGCATCCTCGCCCTAGTGAAGTCATGCCAGGGTACTGCCGAAGCGGTAGTGAATGCCTATCAGAGCGCATTCAATCAGGCCCGCTTGGGAAACTGAGGGCGGCCGCCGCGGCGTTGTACGAAAGCGGACCATCTGCTGAGCAGTTGGCAATCCTCGGGCTGACGGCTGCCGATTTGTCCGGTGACGATGTAGAGGTCTGGCCATGCAACTGGCCGGCCTTTCTCTTGTTCAACCGAATGTCCACGCAGTGGCGGGTCGGCACCGGTGGCCCGATCGGTCTCGATTACAACTGCATTCGCGACGTCGCCGACTTCCTCGAAATCAAGAAAAAGAAACTCGCTGAAATCTTTCCTGACCTGCAGGTGCTGGAAGGCGAAGCCCTGCGCGTCATGGCGGAGGAAAGGGAAAACAGCCCGTAACCTCGGGCACTTATTCAAGGTGAGTCGATGAACATTGCAGAACTCGGCGTCAAGATCGACTCGGCCGATGCGATCGAGGCTAAAACGAGCCTGGATGAAATGGCGAAGGCCGGGGGCCGGGCCGAGCAGTCCGCCGTTTCGCTGATGAATGAAATGCAGGCGCTGGAGAAGTCGCTTTCCACCAGCGCCAAGACCACGCAGGACCTTGCCAAACAACGTGATGCGCTGGCGAAGCTGACCAAAACAGGCGCCTATGGCGAGGCGGAGGCCGCGAAGATCTCTGCGCAGCTCGACAAGCAGCAGGTAGCGCTGGCCAAGTCGACCATGGATGAGCAGAAGGCACTGAACAGCCTGTTGGGCGCCATTGACCCGGCCCGCGCCGCGCTGGCGAAGCTGGATACTCAGGTCGAACAACTGGGCAAACATCTGGATGCCGGCCGGATCAGCCAGGACGAGTACAACACCGCCCTGAGCAAGATCGATAAGGACTACGACAAACTCAACAAAACCACCACCGGCTTCGACAAGCTGCGCCTCGGCACTCGCCAAGCACAGGAAAACGTCGTGCAACTGGGGAATGCGCTTTCATCTGGTGACTGGGGTAGCGGCGTCCGCGCCGTTGCTCAGTTGGGTGCCGGTGCGGGTGAGGGCGCCGTAGGGCTGCTCGCCATTCTTGGCCCGCTTGCGCTGGCCACCGCCGCAGTGGGCGGGCTGGCATACGCTTTCTACAAGGGAAGCGAAGAGCAGGACAGCTACAACAAATCGCTGATCCTGACGGGTAACTATGCTGGCGTGAGCGCGGGACAGCTTGGCGATATGGCGCGGCAAGTCAGCGCCACGGTCGGCACCACCGGTCAAGCAGCAGAGGTTTTAGCGCTGCTGGCGGGTAACGGCAAGATCGCCGGCGAAAGCTTCACCGGAATCACCCAGGCTGCCGTGTCGATGCAGGAAGCCACCGGCAAGGCTGTAAGTGAGACCGTTGCCGAGTTCGCCAAGCTCGCCGACGACCCGGTCAAAGCGTCTGCCGCGCTGAATGAGCAGTACCACTATCTGACCGCTTCGGTTTACTCGCAGATCACCGCGCTGGAGAAGCAGGGCGACCATGCAGGCGCCGTGAAGCTGGCCACCGAGTCGTTCGCTGATGCAATTAACGAGCGCACGCCGCGAATCCTCGAGAATCTGAGTTTCTGGGAGAAGGGTTACAACGCCGTTGCTCGTGCTGCTGATGGCTTGAAGAATATCGGGCGTAGCGATATCGGCGCCGATATCGAGCAAGCCCAGCGCGACTTGGCGAGCGCTCAGGCAGGCAATGTCGGCCTGTTCCAGAACAAACAGGAGATGATTGATCTCTACCAGAATCGTCTCAACATGCTGGAGGATCAGAAATCGGCTGAAGCGGATATCGCCAAATGGCAAGGAGAGCAGGCGAAAGCCCAGGCTGATGCCGTCTCCTCAATGGCGAAGATCGACGCCCTGACCAAGTCGGCTTGGACGAATGAGCAAAAGCGCACCGAGGCGATCAAGGAGTACAAGCGGCAGCTCGAAGACATCCGCAAGGTCGCACCCAATGACCCGCGGCTGAGTCAGGCGGCGATCGACAAGAACCTGGCGAACATCAACGACCAGTTCAAGGATTCGAAAGCGGCCGGGTCGCAGGTTGATCTGACCAGTTTCAACAACGCCAAGAACAACCTCGCAGCCATCAGCGAAGAGTACAAAAACGCCCAGAAGGAACTGGACGCTGCGCAGAAGTCCGGACTTGTTTCTCAAGCCGACTATGCCCTGAAACGCGAAGCGCTGATCGGCAACGAGCGCGACGAAGTGACCGCAGCCTACGAGGCTGAGATATCCGCGCTAGAAGCCGCGAAGGCGAAAAAGACCACCTCTGCCGCGCAAAGCATCCAACTGGACCAGAAGATCGCCGACGCCCGCGCGGGAATGGTCAAAGCGCAGATGGACGCAGACAGCCAGCTCGAGGTTCTGGCCACAAACGAGACCGGCCGTCTCGCCCGACAAGAGCGTTCGATCACTACCTACGTTCAGGCCTTGGCTCAGCAGCAGAGAGCGCTGGAACTAGCAGGGCAGCGAGCTGTTCTCGGCGTCGGGCAGGGCGATCGCCAGAACGCGCTCAACAACGAGCTGAACAGTCAGCAGGATCGGTTTGCTCAGCAGTCGCTGGAACTGGCAAACCAGAAGTCCGATCCGTCGCGGAATATGTCGGAGGAGGAGTTCGCCCGTAAGTCGCAGGCTCTGGCCGATGCGAACAAGGCGGCCACCGACCAGATCCGCCAGAACTACGCGGATGTGGAAGCAGCGCAGGGTGATTGGACGAAAGGCGCAACGTCGGCCTGGGCCAACTACCTGGACTCGGCGAGCAATATCGCCGGCCAGACAAAGACCCTGTTCGGCAGCGCCTTCAGCTCGATGGAAGACGCGGTCGTGAACTTCGCCATGACCGGGAGGTTGTCGTTCGCCGACTTCACCAAGTCGATTCTGGCGGACATGGCGCGGATCGCGACTCGGCAGGCCAGTTCGGCGCTGCTGAGCAGCCTCGTGGGTGCCGCCACCAGTTACTTCACTGGCGGCGGTGGCGGTAATGGGCTGGCGGCTGGATCAGCGGGTGCGACGTCGTCGAATCTCGGCGCATCGTCGGCGGGTTACTCCAGCAGCTACTTCCCGCAGGCGCTCGGCGGTGCCTGGTCGTCGGGCGTGCAGATGTTCGCCAATGGCGGTGCCTTCACCAACAGCATCGTCAGCGCGCCGACCGCCTTCGGTATGGCCGGCGGCGGGGCGGGTGTCATGGGGGAGGCGGGGCCGGAGGCGATCATGCCGCTGACCAGGACCTCCAGCGGAAAGCTGGGGGTTATCGCTGCCGGTGGCGGCTACGGAACTTCGATCAGCATCAACGCGCCGGTGACGGTGATGACGCAGGATCGCAGCTCCGAAGGGATGCAGATCGACCAGCAGGCCCTGTCGAAAAACCTTCAGTCACAAATGCGGGCGGCGGCCGAAAAAGCCGTCGCCGACTCTTGGTACCCGGGCGGTACCAGCTTCCGAAACGCAAATGGGAGGGCCTGATGGCCATCGAGAAATTCACATGGCCAACCGGGCGCGGGGAAACACCCGATATCAACTATCGGGTGCGCACCTCGAAGTTCGGCAACGGCTACGCGCAGAACGTCGGCGACGGCCCGAACAACAAAGAGGACTCCTATCCGATCACCTATACCGGCCAGAAGGCCAAGGTGCAGCAGATCATGGCGTTCCTCGACCGGCACGCCGGGGCAAAAGCGTTTCTCTGGACAACGCCGCTCGGCGAACTCGGACTGTTCACCTGCAAAAATCCCGCTCCCACACCAATGGGCGGCGAGGTCTTCAAACTCACCGCCACGTTCGAGCGGGCATTCCAACCATAAGGGGCAGCCATGCCGCTGATCAGTGACATCCAGGTTCTTGAGCCTGGCAGCGAAGTGCTGCTCTTTGAATTGGACGGCGCGGACTACGGCGCGGATGTTCTGCGCTTTCACGGGCATTCAATCCCGCACACACCAGCCGAACTGATCGCCGCCGGCGCTGATGCGGACCTGCTTCCCGCAAAGGCGATCTACTGGCAAGGCAACGAGTACAGCGCCTGGCCGATGCAGATTGACGGAATCGAGGCAAACGGCGACGGCACCGCAGTTCGGCCGACACTGTCGGTTGGCAACGTCAACGGGCGTATCACCGCGCTCTGTCTGGCATTCGAGGATCTACTCGAGTTCAAGCTGACGATGCGCCACACGCTCGGCAGCTACCTCGATGCTGCAAACTTCCCAGCCGGCAATCCGACGGCAGATCCAACCCAAGAGACGATCGAAGTCTGGTACATCGATCAGAAAACGAACGAGGACGGGGAAAACGTCAGTTGGGAGCTGGCAAGCCCGGGCGACGTAGGTAACGAATCGATCGGACGGCAGGCCACGACGCTTTGCCACTGGTGTCTCACCGGCGGCTATCGCGGGCCGAACTGCGGATACACCGGGCCTTACGTCACGAAGGACGGCATCGTCACCGACAACCCGGAGCTGGATGAATGTGACGCCACGCTGGGCAAAGGCTGCATCCCGCGCTTCGGCGAGGGCAATCCGCTGCCTTTCGGTGGCTTCCCGGCTGTTTCCTTGATCGCACGGAGCTGACATGCGAAAGCACATCTTGAACGCGATCCAGGAACACGCGGCGGCCGAGCACCCGAAAGAGTGCTGCGGGCTGCTGCTGGCGATAGGACGCAAGCAACAATACTTCCCCTGCATCAACGTCTCGACTGAGCCGAACGAAGAGTTCCGAATCGATCCGGAGGAGTACGCAGTGGCCGAAGACGTCGGCGAAGTAATCGGCGTGGTTCATTCACATCCGGACGCAACTAGCCGGCCGTCACCGCGTGACTTGGCCATGTGCGAGGCCACTGCGCTGCCGTGGCACATCCTCAGCTGGCCGGAAGGGGATTTGAGGACGGTAGTGCCGACTGGCGATGTCCCATTACTTAAGCGGCCTTTCGTCCACGGTGCCTGGGACTGCTGGCAGGTCTGCGCGGACTGGTATAAGCGTGAATGGGGGCTGGAGTTCGAGACCTTCAAGCGCGCCGATGGCTGGTGGGAGAGCAAGGACAACACCAGCCTGTACGAGGCGAACTACGAGGCCGCCGGCTTCTACCGGGTCGACCAGCCACAGCGCGGCGACATGATCGTTATGGAAGTAGGGCGCACGGTTTACCCGAACCACGCAGGAATCTTCTTGGGTGCGGATCCAACATTACCCGGGGAAGATTCTGCGACCTTCGGCCCCGGGCCTTTCCTGCTGCATCACCTGTACGGCAGGCCGTCGGAGGTCATTGTCTTCGGCGGCCCGTGGCTCGAACGCACGCGGCTGATTCTCAGGCACAGAGACGCACAACCAACCACATGATGCGGCGCAGCCGCAGGAGAAATTTATGACTCAATACGCTTCGGACATTCATGGACGCCAAAAAGATGCCTTCCCTGGACATCAAGATGCAGGGAAGGTTTTGACATGGATCAGTCGGCAGATTTCTTCGACTTCTCTGGGTAAAGACCTGCAATCAACGCTTGAAGCGGGACGTGATGCGCAGAAGATCCATCTGCGAGCTCCCCATCCGCAGGCAGCATCGCAATAAGAGATTCGGCCGACGACTTTATCTTGTCCCGTTTCGATGGTTCCAGCGCAGCGAGTGCTGTGCCTATCAGCGTGATTGCAGCAATCACACCTGTATCAAATGAAGTCAGTGATCGTTTATCGCTCATTTCACTTTCCTTGCGTCATCCGCGCCGAAATTGGCGCAATCCCAGTCCTTGGGCTTGCAGGCAAAGGACTGGGGAATCCGTTGCGTGAGGGCAAGAGGCTACTATTGGACGTCGGCTGGGCGCTAGTGGGGATACGTACAGAAGCTAACCTGCATGCCCTATGCTAAGGTTGCATTTTCACAATGCCGAGATATGAAGCCAATGACTGGCGCTAATCCGAAATCCAAGGTCTCTGAGTTTGCAGAGCGTCTAAACGCTATTGGGGACGCATTGACCCTTGGATTGCCATTTAATGAAATGGCTTGGATGAAGCTCCTGCGTGAGATAGAAGAGTTTGGCAAACTACCAGAGTTTGCTGCTATTTCACTACTCCATCAGACCGTTCTCTGGGGCTTTAAAAATAATAGTGTAAAAGTCAATAAGTTACTGAATACATATGCAGGTCTGTTCGGAAAGGATATCGAATGGTATTTGACACGTGCCTCGAAAGCGCCGATTTTGGGCGACATCGATGTTGTAAAAGATTTGGTGAACTTTGATTATCCGAAAGGCAACATTAGAGTTCTTGGCAGAGTGATTGAAAGCTGTAATCAATCAGGATTGTTTGTCAGTGCCAATAAAGCGTTAGAGCAGCTGCGTGCTTTGGGTGAAGAGGGCGCGAGATTGGCTCGTAATGAATATTACGCACATATACCGTCGGCGTGTGAGTATTTAAACATGCATAATGTTGATGAGGTCGAAGTGGGCCGTCGGGTCGTTACCGCATCACGTGTCGCAATTGAGCTTTCCGGTGCCCTGAGACAATTTAATGTCCAAGCAAACAGGTTTGGGATTACGTTCGAATTTGTAATTGATGCAGAGCTTGATCGTTTGATAGATATGGATTTTGCTATTTCTGAATCTCTTGCCGATAAATTTGAAGATACTTTGTCGAATTATATTAGCATTGGTGTAAGTCCGTGGCAGGAGGCAGGCTAACATGGCAGTTTCTTCGGGTGAGTTTATAGAGTTTGCTTGCATGGAAATCGATAGCTGCGATCCATCTGAATTTAAGTTTAGAAATGCGAGTAGTCGAGCATATTATGCGCTTTTTCATAAGGCGCAGCAGAAATTGGGGGAGCTGGGAGTCTCGATAGTAAAAGTCGAAAACTCTGGTAGCCACTCGGCAGTAATAGAAACTCTTCGTCGTATCAGTCCGAAGGCAAAAGCGTTGGCCACCGATATGGATAGAGCTAAGCGTTTTCGAAATAACTGTGACTATGATCTATCATCACCTGTGTCCCATGGTAAAGCTCGAAAGCACGTCACTGAAGTCAGGCGCTTAATTGATTTGCTTGATCGCATATGATGAAGCTGGTCGAGCAGATAGATAGTTTTTTTATATTGGATTCGTTTACTGACAGTTACATCTTTAAAACCAGGGTAGAACATGCGGAATTTGATAGGAGCGTTGGCGGTAGCGCTGTTGGCGGGGTGTGCAACTTCGCCAACGCCTTCAGGCGAAGCCAGACAAGCCCCAGCAAGTCAGCT
Source organism: Pseudomonas viridiflava (assembly GCF_900580865.1). Classification (GTDB taxonomy): domain Bacteria; phylum Pseudomonadota; class Gammaproteobacteria; order Pseudomonadales; family Pseudomonadaceae; genus Aquipseudomonas. The sequence goes on along the minus strand of NZ_UTBZ01000026.1, from coordinate 52,800 downwards.
TTCGGCTTATCAGAGCAAACCAGCGGGATCATTCGGCACCTTGCAAGTGATCCGCGACTCTGGACAAACAGGGAGCCTTTGTTCAATGGCAGTTTTCATTGACGGCAAACAGGCCGCGAAGCTCGACCCGGGAGAGAAAGCATCTTTCTATCTTCCGCCTGATTCCGTTTCAGTCGGAGCGGCATATACCGGCTCTGGCATTTGCTCTATGGGCGCTGACAGGGTAGAGCGCGAAGCAATCGTCAAAGACGGCGCGATCAAGAAATATAGAGTTTTCACCGGCGGTGATGGGCAGATAGACATACTGCCAACAACGCTTTGAACTGACCGCCTTCGGGCGGTTTTTTATTGCCCGGAGAATGGTATGAGTCCTGCAATTACTTACACCCCGACGACTACTGTGATGCTGTCGGGCTCACTGGCGAAAAAATTCTTCCGCAGCAAGCCGTTTCTGCTTGATGGCGGATCCGTTGCGGAAGTCTTCCGCGCGCTCAACGCGACAATCGAAGGTTTCACCGAGGAAATAAGGCGCCTTGAGCGTCTTGGGCTCAAGTTCGCGATCTTCCGAAACCGAGCGAATATTGGGATGGATGGACTTGAACTGGGCGGTACGAGGGAAATCCGCATCGTCCCCGTGATTGGCGGAAGCAAGCGCGCGGGTGGCCTGCAAACAATCATCGGAACAGTGCTGGTAGCTGCGGCTTATGTCCTTTCTTTCACTCCGTTCGCAGCAGCGTCACCGTTTCTGTATGCAGCCGGCGCCTCCATGGCGCTCGGAGGCGTTATCCAAATGCTCAGCCCGCAGGCTTCAGGCCTCAAACAAAGCTCTTCTCCGGAAAACGCCCCGTCCTACGCATTCGGCAGCGCAAAGAACACCACGGCCAGCGGCAACCCGGTACCGATCTGCATCGGCGAGCGCCGCTGGGGTGGCATGATCATCTCAGCCTCCATCCTGGCTGAAGACAAAGTGTAAAAAGTTTATGGCTGGGGGGAGGCGGAAGGGCGCGGTTGCTTCTTAAAGTTTGAGGTCCGAATGTACCTGGCAAGCATCCACAATCCGCTACCAACTGCGGCAAACACTAGAGCGAAAATCAATTCGGCCAATCCCTGACCAATCTGTTGGGGCGTTACATATCTGGAGAGCATTTTCACCGAGGAGGTGATGATTGTGTATGCGGTGAAAATCCACAACACGGCTGAAATTGCGTACACCGGAAGCGAAAAGGTTGTTCGTAGCCAAGTTGGAGCTTTTTTCATCAGCACTTATTTCCTTGATGACTGAGTCGAGCGCCTCATCGTAGGAGGGCTCAGCATGCGAATTCTATCATCACGACTTTTACAGAAATGCCATTAGGCCGCCCAAGAGGCGGTTTTTTTATGCCTGGAGGAAAGCATGGGCGCAGCAGCACAGATCGATATCCACGGCGAGAAGGGCGGCAGCAGCAAGCCGAAGTCGCCGACCGAAGCCAGCGACAGCCTGCGCTCGACCAACCTGGCCAAGCTGCTGATCGCCGTGGGCGAGGGGGAGTTCGATAGCGTCCCGACCGATTACGACATCTACCTCGACAACACGCCGATCCGTGATGCCAGCGGCAACTACAACTTCCCGAACGTGAAGTGGGATTGGCGCCCGGGCTCGGTGGATCAGACGTATATCCCGGGCATTCCATCGGTGGAGAACGAGACGTCGCTGAATATCGAGTTGCGCAGCGATTCGCCGTGGGTGCGCTCGATCACGAATACTCAGCTTTCCGCAGTGCGCATGCGTTTGGCGTGGCCGGCGCTGCAACGGTCTGATGACCAGGGTAATGTCGGCGGCTATCGCATCGAATACGCAATCGACGTGGCCACCGATGGCGGCTCCTATCAGCAGGTGCTGGTGGATGCGGTCGACGGCAAGAGCACTACGCGCTACGAGTGCTCGCGCCGCATCGATTTGCCGGACGCTACAACTGGCTGGCAGATCCGCGTGCGCCGCCTGACGCCGAACCAGAACACCAACAAGATCGCCGACACCATGCTGGTGGCCGGCTACACCGAAGTCATCGACGCCAAGCTGCGCTATCCGAACACCGCGCTGCTTTACATCGAGTTCGACGCCGAGCAGTTCACCAACATCCCGGCGGTGACCGTAAAGTGCAAGGCCCGTCGCTGGATGGTGCCGAGCAACTACGACCCGATTCTGCGCACCTACACCGGGACGTGGGACGGTTCGATGAAATCGGCCTGGACCAATAACCCGGCGTGGATCACCTACGGCATCTGCACTGAAGACCGCTTCGGCTTGGGCAAGCGCATCAAGCCGTTCATGGTCGACAAGTGGGAGCTTTACCGAATCGCCCAGTATTGCGACCAACTGGTACCGAACGGACTCGGTGGGCAGGAACCGCGCTTTCTCTGCGACATGAACCTGCAGGGCAAGGCTGATGCCTGGTCGCTGCTGCGTGATATCTCAGCGATTTACCGAGGCATGACGTACTGGGCGCAAGGTCAACTGGTTATGCAGGCGGACATGCCGCGCGCGCAGGACTTCGACTATGTCTTCACCCGTGCCAACGTCATCGACGGAAAGTTCTCCTATGGCAGCGCCTCGGCGAAGACTCGTTACACCCGGGCGCTGGTCAGCTACGACAACCCGGCGAACAACTACGACACCGATGTCATTCCGTTTGCCGACCTTGATCTGCAGCGCCGCTATGGCGATCGCCCGACCGAGCTGAGCGCCATTGGCTGCACGCGTGCCTCAGAGGCCCAGCGCCGTGGCAAGTGGGCAATCCTCAGCAACAACCAAGACCGCACTGTGTCGTTCAAGACCGGCATGGAGGGCGTGATTCCGCTGCCGGGGCACATCATCCCGGTGGCGGATTCTTTGCTCGCTGGCCGCGAAGTCGGCGGGCGGATCTCGGCAGTGGCGGGGCGGGTTATCACGCTCGATCGTGATACCCAGGCCAAGGCTGGTGACCGACTGATCATCAACCTACCGGGCGGCCGCGCCGAAGGCCGCACCGTACAGAGTGTCAACGGCCGCGCCGTGACTGTCACGGTCGCCTACAGCGAACCGCCTGTGGCGCAGTTGCAGTGGGCGCTCGATGCCGATGACCTGGCTATCCCGCTGTATCGGGTGCTGCGCACCAAGCGCACTACCGAGGGCGACTACGAAATCAGCGCGCTCCAGTTCGAGCCGAGCAAGTTCGCTTTCATCGACACCGGCGCACGCTTGGAAGAACGCCCAATCAGTGTGATCCCGATCACGGTTGTGCCGGCGCCTGCGAGCGTTTCGCTGTCGTCGACTTCGTCGGTGGTTCAGGGCTTGGCCGTGGCAACGATGACCATCAGTTGGCCTGCTGTCGATGGCGCGGTCGGTTACGACGTGGAATGGCGCAAGGACAGCGGCAACTGGATCAAGCTGCAGCGCACCGGCATGACCAACGTGGACGTGGTCGGGATTTACGCAGGTGCTTACGTGGCCCGTGTTCGCGCGGTGAGTGCGTTCGACATCTCGTCAATCTGGCGCAACTCGATCCTGACCAATCTAAGCGGTAAGCAGGGACTGCCGCCGGCGCTCGCCTACCTGACCGCGACTCCGCTGCTGTTCGGGATTTATCTGAAATGGGGATTTCCGGCTGGCGCTGAGGACAGCCAGCGCACGGAGATCTGGTACGGGCCGACGACCGAACTGGATGCCGCGACCAAGCTGACAGACCTGGCCTATCCGCAGAGTGATTTCTCCATGCTCGGCCTGCGCGCAGGCGTGACCTTTTACTTCTGGGGCCGAATCGTCGACAAGATCGGCAACATCGGTCCGTGGTATCCGATCGGGCTTGGCGTGCAGGGCCAGTCCAGTTCGGACGCGGCCGCCATTCTTGAAATGATCGCCGGCCAAATCACGGAAACAGAGCTCGGCCAGGACCTGCGAGACGAGATCGACAAGATCCCAGGCTTGCAGGCGCAGATCGATGCGCTTGACGGATTGAAGGGGTACGACCCCGAAGCCAGCTATGGGGAGTACGACCTCGTAGTGCTGGGCAAGCGGATCTACCAGGCCACCGGCCCTGTCCCGCTCAACATGCCGCCGCCGAACCCTCTGTACTGGCTCGACGTTGGGCAGACCGTTGAAAGTGCAAACGGCCTGGCCCAGCAGGTGGCGACCAACACCGCCGAGATCATCGAGATCGATGGCGTTGTTACTGCCCAGGCCTCGGCCTTCGAAGCCCTTCGCGCCTCCTATCGAGATGATGACGGTGCTGGCGATCTCGCGGACGCGATCAAAAGCTACACCAGCACCGCGGCGATCGCTTCCGAATCGAAGGTTCGCGCCTCCGAGAATGAGGCAATGGCGAGGCGCGTAACGACCTTCGACGCGAAAATCGGAGAGAACGCGGCGAACATCACCGAACTGGAAGAGGTGGTGGCCACGAACGAATCGGCGACCGCGACGAAAATCGACCAGTTGAATGTTTCCGTCGGGCAAAACTCGGCGGCCATTCAGCAGACGTCCACAGCCTACGCAGACACGGCTGGCAAGCTTTCGACGATGTGGTCGGTAAAGATGCAGGTCACAGCGAATGGGCAATACGTCGCGGCGGGCATTGGGCTTGGCATCGAGAACACAGGGGCAGGCTTGCAGAGCCAGTTCCTGGTGAGTGCCGACCGTTTCGCCATCGTCAACACCATTGCGGGCGGTGCCATCGCGGTGCCGTTCGCAGTGCAGGGTGGGCAGGTGTTCATGAACTCAGCGTTCATCCAAGACGGGACGATCACCAATGCCAAGATCGGCAGCTACATCAGCTCCACCAACTACATCGCCGGCCAGCAAGGCTGGATCCTGAACAAAGACGGCACACTCGAAATTAACGGCATCGTTCCAGGACAGGGGCGCTTGGTGATCAACTCACTGAACGTCTCGGTCTACGACGCCAATAATGTGCTGCGCGTTCGTCTCGGCTATCTGGGGTAATCAATGGCTCAATTTGGCCTACGCGTCTTTGACGAGAGCGGTCAGCTCGCCATGGACACAAACAGCTTTACCTACCAAGTGATCTGGCAGGGCGTTATCGATTTCAGCGGCTCCACTCCCAGCTATACGCTGAATATCCCGGGTTTCAATCCGGCCAACTGCGTCTTCATGATCATTCCGACGAGGGCACAGGACGTGCAGTCGTCCGAGAACGACGGCCTTGGCAACTCAAAGTCCTATCCGTACGTCACCACTTCAACTGGGCAGGTTGTGGTACGTCCGAAAAATCCATCGGCCAGCGCATCGACTATTCAGTCAAGGATAGTCGCCAAGGCGTACGCGATCAGGTACTCGACATGAGCTATGGATTTCAGAGCATCAACGACAATTCATATGTCCAGATCGACTCCGAAGCGCCGAGGCTCTGCGTTCTTACCAAAGGCTCATATTCCGGCAGTACCAATGTGACGGGGACCTTTGCGCGAGCAGTAACAAGCCAAGATCCTCCACTGGTGTTCATTCGCCCCAATCAGACAGGCTCGATTCAGGTGCCTATTTCTGTTTGGTTTACTGGTGGGCCGGGAAACTGGACCGGGTTTTCCATGAAAGCCTCGGTTGTCGACGCAACGTTGAGCGGTCTCTATTTCGTTGCTGCCTGGGCATCAATGGGGACTGCTGCATACGGCATGCGGCTTTGGGATCAGAGCGGCACGCTTATCTATGACAGCGGCGCCCCAGCGGTTGTAGTGACCTTCGCCGCCGGGAACTGGACGTATCTCGGAAGTGAGGTGCTTACGGTTGGGCGTCGTTACATCTGGGGGATAAACAAAGCTCTCGGCGCTGGCGAATATGTATCACTGAATCCATTTGCGATGAACTGCCATAACGACTCAACCGGCGGCGGTTGTGCTCTGGGCGTCGATTACAGCGGCGGTCGAATCATGATGTACAGCCTGGCAAGCACTGCTTGGACTGACCAAGGCCACAGGCCGTTTCTCTGCGCCAAATTGCTGGCCTGAGCCTTTCATTTCTGGAGATACACAATGCCCTGGTACAAAACGGGAACGGTCTCTGTCACCCAAAATTCCAATGCGGTGATCGGCGCGGGTACTGCATTCATTTCCAATAGCCGGGTCGGCGACGGCTTTCGCGGGCCGGACGGTCGCTGGTACGAGGTGACCAATATCGCCAGCAACACCGCTCTGTCGATCTCGCCGAACTACGAAGGACCAGCTGTCGCCGGCGGTTTCTATTCGATCATGCCGGTACAGGGATACCAGAAGGATCTGTCCGACCAGGTGCGCGCCATTCTCAAGGATTACGGCGATAAGTTGGCGGCGCTCGGCACTACTGGCAACTACGAAATTCTGCCGGTAAGCAAAGGCGGTACTGGTGGAGCAGACGAGGCGCAAGGTCGCACTGGTCTGGGGCTAGGAGCAGTAGCAACTGAAAGTGTAGTTCCGGTAACGAAGGGCGGGACTGGCGGTACGGATCAGGCAGGGGCGCGCGCTGGTCTTGGGCTTGGATCTTTAGCACTTGAAAACATTGTGCCGGTGGCGAAGGGCGGTACCGGTGGGACGAGTCAAGCAACAGCGCGCGCAGGTCTCGGCCTTGGTACCGCTGCGGTTGCTGCAATTTTGGGAACCGTTTCTCAAAGCAGCGGGGTTCCAACTGGGGCCGTGATTGAGCGAGGCTCGAACAGTAACGGCGAGTTCGTGAAGTTCGCGGACGGAACGATGATCTGTACGCAGGCTTTTGACGCTTCGTCCATGGCGATCATCTCAGCGGTTGGCGCTCTTTATCAGGCCGGCCAAGAACTCACCTGGACATATCCCGCGACTTTTGTGGGCGCACCCACGCCAGCACCAAACGTTTATCGAAACGACGGCACGGTGATCTTGGGCGTATTCACTCGAATTGTGACGAGCGCAAACATGCAGTGGCGTCTTTGGTCGGCCACGTCGTTTGCAGCCGGAAACGTGAAAAACGTTACGTTACTCGCCATCGGGAGGTGGTTCTGATGATCATCAAGCTTTCGCCTCAGCGCCGTGATGACGCACTGATCTTGGTGAAGTCTGGCGACAAACTTGCCATCAACGGCGAGGTGTTCGATTTCACACCTATGCCGGAGGGGGGGATTCTGCCAGCAGAAGCCATCGCCAGCGGATGGTTTGTTGAAGACGTACGTCGTGAGAACGGCGAACTGTTGATTCATTTGCTTTTACCGAATCCGGTGAACTACAGCCCAGCGCAGGCGTTTCCCGCTGACCTAGTGAATGTGCCTGACGGCGCCGTTTCACTGCCCGAGCCGCTCCAAAAAGAATTGGAGGCCGCTGATGAACATTGATTGGTCGCAACTCATCACCAAAGCCATGAAGGAAGAGGCTGAAGCTGCACAGCTTTTGGCGGGCGTGGTGGCTGAGAACGCTCGTCGTCGAGCCATTGCCGATAAAGCGATTACACCGCTTCAGGATGCCGTAGACATCGACGAAGCCACCGAGGCGGAAGTGGCTCTGCTTAAAACTTGGAAGAAGTACCGCGTGGCGCTGAACCGGCTATCCGAGGAACCCGGTTACCCGATTGGCATCACCTGGCCAATCGCGCCGAACTGATTTTCCATAACACCTGCTACCCGCCAGTGAGCGGGTATTTTTTTGCCTGGAGAAAAGTGATGACTGCAACTGGTAAAGACCGTGACGTACTCGCCCGTACGCTGTGGGGTGAAGCTCGCGGTGAAGGAACAGCCGGCCAGATCGCCGTGGCGTGGACGATCCGCAATCGTGTGTTCGATGGAAAGGAAAAGTCCTGGTGGGGTGAAGGCTACGCCGGCGTTTGCCAAAAGCCGTGGCAGTTCAGCTGCTGGAACAAGACGGACCCGAACTATCAGTTCCTGATCGGCGTGAAGCAGATCCCGTTCCGCGAGCTGGCGCAGTGCCGGATCGCCGCTGATCAGGTGATAGATGGCAAGGTGCCGGATCCCACCGGTGGAGCCACGCACTATTACGCCACCAGCATCAAGGCGCCGGCGTGGGCGGCTAAGGCCAAACAGACGCTGATACTCGGCGGTCACGTTTTCTTCAGGGATGTGCCGTGATGGTCGTGCCTTGGCGTTTGATCGGCGTGCTGGCGCTGGTGATAGCCGGCTTCGGCGGCTCCTGGCAGTTTCAGGACTGGCGCTACGGCCGGCAGTTGGCCGAGCAATCGCGGCTGCACGCCGAAGCGCTCAATCAACTGACCCAGGCTGCCGCCTTCGCACAACAGGCCGAGCAGGATAAACGTCTGGCGCTGGAGCAACGGCTCTCGGCCAGTGAGCAAACACATTTCAGGAAAATGAGCGATGCCCAACGTGACCAAGATCGCCTGCGCGATCGCCTTGCCACTGCTGATCTGCGGTTGTCAGTCATCCTCGACGCAACCGACGTTGCCAAAGGCTGCGGTGTGCCAGCCACCTCCGGCGCCGGCGGCGTGGATCATGCAGCCGTACGCGCCCGACTTGACCCGGCGCATGCTCAACGAATTATCGCCATCACCCACGAGGGCGACCGGGGATTGATCGCGCTTCAGGCATGCCAGGCGTACGTCAGATCGCTATCTAAATACTAAATCTTGACGATGGAGCAGGGCTGCATGCTCCGTGTATTATTCGCCCTTTACCTTGAAAGCGAGTAACCGTGATGCTGCATCTGTCCAGTGAGAAAGTACGCGAAATCATCATTCTATCGGAAGCACGATTTTCGGCGATCCCTCAAGATCGAACCAAGGAACAAGTATTAGACAGCATCCTCGGAGACCATAGCCCTGAAGAAAAAGCGCTCTGGGATGCATTCAATGAGCTCAAGCATGAGCAGGTCGTGGAACTGACTGCAATGATGTTAGCCGGTCGATACTTGGTCGAGAACGAGCCTTATGAAAGTGTCCTAAACGATGCCGAAGACGAGGAGTTTGACGAACAGGTTCCCAAGGAAAACTTCGGCGACATTTACAATGACCATGTCCGTAATTTTCAGAGTCATAAGACGAGTTCATTGATCGGTATGTGTGAGGGAAAAACAACATTTCTTCACAGGTATCTCAAAGCTGCACTCGCGGCTCTTTAAACGAGAGCATTCAGGCTCAGATGCTTAAAACTCGCATCAAATTTTGTACCATTTCTGCGCTTAGGACGCGGGAGGATCAGGAATTACGTGAAGGCATTTAAGCCGCCAGCCAAAATCCCGGCTACTTCGCGCCTATCGTATGCCTGAGCTTTCAGCGCCAATTCATTGGTGCCGGCTTCGTCACAAAACCTTTGCCGTCGCAGGTCGGGCAGTCGTCACGTGCGCCGAAGCGATCGAGGCAGGCAGGGCACATGCAGAAGGCTGCCGATTCGATGTGAGGTCGCAACTTTGCGAAGGCGCGCAGATCCCGTTCTTCATACGCGACTTGCGCTACATCTATAAGCGCTCCGTAAGCGTCGGCGTCAGCTAGAGGGCGGTGGGTGATGCCGGCGATCATTCTTTCGGTCTCGACTAGCTGATACCAGCGCCCATTCATTTCCAGCACCAAGCCTGAAATCTTCCCAATCCTTCGGGAAAGCCCCAAGGTCAGCCGCACCCCATCCGAATCGGAGTACACCTTCCCATCGTATGCGAAGGATGCCCCGCGCGGCTCGTCACTTGCGAAGTTGAAGATCGAGCGGCTGATGGTGCCCAGCAACTTTCCAGTGTCGACTTGCACGACGTCATAGGTCGAGGCACCGCGGTAGTGCCCGGGCGAGTTCTGCAGCTCCTCGATGGCATGCCAGTATGCGGCGTCTGCCATTTCATTCATGTCGAAATGCTCAAGCGGGCCGATCAATCCCTCTGCATACAGCGCCGCGGACATCTCGTGGAGTGTTTCCCGATGCCCCTCTGGGTTCCGTAGTCGGAAGTCCTGGTCATCGAGAGCTACGCGCCATCGCTGGAGCCGGAGGGTTTTTGCTTCGTCGAAATTCATGCTGCTGGGTTCGTTGTACAAATGCTGTATGTATGTACAGTAATCGAGGTGTGGCGAGCAAGCGAGGAGGAGGCGACGAAATGTAGGAAAGTGACTAGGCTAGCGCGACCTGACATCAAGGATGACTTCCATGCCAAATAATTCAGACTCCAACATTGCTACTGCGGATGCACTGACATTGCTTCTGCATAACCAGCATGCGCTAGGGGCTGCGATAGAGGAGGTTACGAAATGGCTTTCAGAGAATGGCGTAGAAATTGTTGCGGAGAACGCAATCGTGGCCATGAAAGCCTTGGACACAAATGCGAAAGCAATCACCGATGCGATTACACGGCTACGCCAGTTGTAGAGAATCGTCTGCGGCCGGCAGCAATCGGCCAATAGCGGACGTTCGCAAGCGACCGCTGTCGGCCAAAAGCGGCCTATCAGATGTCTCTAAGGGTTCAGCGAGAATTCAGCGGACCGACAAAATTAAAGTTCATAAGATCAATTGCGGAATGTAATAAATTCTTATACCTAACCTAAGACTCATCTCTGATGGTTGATGGACAGCATATATTTTCTCCGGAATAGGGTTTTGCTCAGCTCGATCTCGCCTCGAAAATTTTCGATATTTCACTTCACTGGCAACCTTACCAAACAGCAGCTATCGTCTTCACGGCTACAGGTGATTGAAGACGATCCGTAGCTTTTCGTTCCGCAGAAGGAACAAAGATAAAACTATCGACGAGCAACCAATTTTTCTTCCTGCACAAGGGGGCTCGCTATGGGTGTAATGAAGCAGCCATTCGTGGTCGTGAGTGTTGTATTCATACAGATGTTTCCTTTCGCGGTTTTCAGTGCTGATCAGATCTTAATGCCTACAGTTAGCGAAATCAGAAGGGAAACAGATCGGGCTGTGAAAGCGGCTTCACGCTCATTGAAAATAGGTGTTGACCCAAGAATAACTGCGGAGATTGCTTCTGATGCTACACTATTCGTGGCCAATTTTTGCTTTGAAAATCAAACTCCTTGTGATCAAACAATATTCGACTCGGAAGTGCTGAGTACCCTCGTTAATGGTTATCTCGAAGATGCTTCACATCGTCCTGGCAGTATTGAGACTGTTGCCTCACGGCTAGCTACTCAAGTAGGGAGTAGCATGGCTGACGCAGGCTGGCCAGGCGTAAGAGACAACACGATCGCTCTCATCCAGATTCCTGAGAAAGCGCGCTCGGCTGAAATTTTTATTCGAACTGCAACTGAACAGTTATCAGTCGGTAACTTAATAAACTCGATCCTAGTTACCCCTGGAAAACAAGTACTTTTGGCTAGGCTAGAGGATGGGCAAGTGCTGATGGGCGCGGTCGATGTTGGTGCTAGGCAACTTGTAGCTTGGGAGGCGCATGCGATTGCTGAAACTAGACTTATTGGCCGTATTGAGGCAACGCGCCAACAATACTGTGATCCTGAGAAGCCACCAGAACGCCGGCCTACTAAAGATGCTCAGCCTGACCAAGCTTGGCCGCTTGATGCCTTCAACTGGGGGCGGGCACGATTCAGTGAGGATGCGGAAACATCTACTCAGCATATAGTTGCTGCCGGACTTCAGAGCGCACTGGATATTACCGTGAACGATGAGGCAGATGCCTGTAATGATGAATGTCAGGAAGGTCTAGGCGTTGCCTTTGCTAAAGCTGTCGCGATATGGCGATCGGGATGTTTTCGTTGCTCAGACAGCGCCATGGCAGTGATCCGCTTGGGGAAAAATGTTTGGCTAGATATGAGGGCAACAGATCGACTTCGCACTTTGATGGAAAAGCCTGAACGATACCCGGAGCTAGATCTTGCAATATCCGCTGTAGGAGAAGTCGGTCGTTACTTTACCGCTCCAGGCATGATTCTCGATAAGCGCAGCATAGTGGGATACGAGCAGATAGACCAAGATCGCTCGCTCATCAGCACACTTTGCGCTATTCCAAGCTCCAAAAGCCAGAGTTGGGTAAAAAGCGCCCAAGGCTTCCTTTGCGAGGGGGCGAGCGTGCCATATATGGAGCTTCGACCGGTGCTGACGGTCAAGCGCGGGCTGACTGATTGTGGTGAGGCGGCGGTCGCTTGTGGAATTCCCGGGGGGGAGGTCCAGCTCTCCCTTTCCGGTTACTTGTTCTCCATCCCAAGTCCATCCGGTGATACGAATTTGGGAGATGAGTCGGTAAAAACGGCGACTCAAGTTGACCCAGTAATTCTTCATGAAGTCGGTCATTGGTTTGGCATGCCTCACCCAGAAAGCGTCGGTTTGCCTCCTACAGACATCATGACTGGGGTTTTCGACCCAAATCGCATCTGCGTGAGCAGTGAGAGTCTGATGATGCTGAACAATGCGACCGATGATAGATGGATATACCGTGCCACGGCTAAGCAGGGATTGATTATCCCTGCACGCACCAGTAGCGAAACACTGACGCCGCCTTCCCCTGATTTGGATTGGGAACCCCCATCTCCACCAGAGTCGGTACTTGACTTAGAACCACCGCCACCACCGCCACCACCACCACCACCACCACCGTCCTCCACCACCTACCAGAGGTGAGCTATGCGCTATAAATCTGTCGCTGTGCTTTTCCTTGCTACTGCCCCCTTGTCAATACCTGCGCTGGCTGAGCGGGATCTCAATGAGCAAATCCTGGAAACCGTCAGTTGGTTGGTCAAGAACAAATCAGGTTTGGGCTATGACCTAAGGGCTAGATTCACTGAGGACTTGAGGTACGGAAATCACGTTTTCCGTTCTATAAAAGGTCCGAAAACAATGTGTGTTGCGGGCGTCTTTGAAACGTTAGTTCGAACACTTGATGCAGCAAAGGATTCGAATGGGGAGCCCGTCAGCGCGAAGCTACTCACTGGAAAAGCCATTGATGGTTCAGGCGCGCTGAACATTACTCCCTATGTTTTCCAATATGCTTCAAAAGTGACGTTCCATGAGTACGGAAGAAAATTTTCTGCCGGCTCAGGAGACGCCTTTGTACTTTTCGGTATCGGACGCTACGTGACCTTTGACACGGCAAAACCTGGAGATTTTGTGTATTTCAACCGCACTAATGGTTCAGGCCACGCAGTCATTTTCTATGGATATCTAGGAGCTACAGGTCAGCCAGTGTTGGATAGCAAGGATGCTTCTGGGTTTCGTTATTTTTCAGCACAACAAGGCGGTACAAACGGTTTCGGCTTTCGCGACGCGTTCTTCGGGAATTGCCCAGCGGTAAAACACGAATTCAAAGAGGATTGTGGACTAATAAAAAGTAGCAAGCGTGGAATGTTCTCCGTTAGTCGGCTGTATGACCCAAGTGAGTGGTTCACTACGTACAGTGCGATACGTGTCGAACGTTTTTTCAAGGGTGACACCATCGATGCAATATTTGCAGACGAGCAGAATTTTAGATCTCGTGCGAGCACGGAGTTGGCCGCTGCTGAAGTGAAAGCGAAGGAGTATGCCAAGAAGGGGCTTTTCCCTTTAATTGTACCGCCCATCGCAGCTGAGAGTGATATGGCCATGCAGAAGCTCAAAGTTGTGAACTTCGAGGAAGGAGAGTTCGGGCCAAATTTTGGAGAGTGACCAGAATGAATTAGCGAAATTTATTTCGCACAGTGTCAAAGCGGAGGTGCTTTTAGTATACAAAAACGCCACAATACAATTACGAGACACGGTTAACTTTCTCTATGAAAAACTGCGCGCGTCGCTTCGTACGATTTTTTTGAGTCAGTTCTCGCTGTGAACTTTGTAGGAGTGCTCCAAGGCTTTTGAGTCGTCCCTGATTTGATAGGCACAGTTGAGCGGCTGCTTCTGGCCGATAGATGTCAGTCAGGCGTCATCATCACCGCAAGCGTAATTTTGATGAGCTCCTCATTTTTGTCGATCGTCCAGAGGGCGCCGCGGACATTCTCGGCCACATCGGCCGAACCGCGCTGCTCGACCCAGTTGGACAGTTCCATGGTGGCGGCTTCGAGGGAGAGTTGGTTTTCATCGATTTTGTAAAGCAGGGAAGGGAGCAGGTCAGAGTTCGGCAATTCGGTTTCCTCCGTGGACGAAACCAGAATAGAAGGGAGATCGTACATTCGGCAGAACGCCAGGAAGGTGTGCGCAAAACCTCCCTTGGAGGTCGCGTGTTTTCGTTTGCATAAGCACAAAAATCGGGATGTTTTGCTATGGCTAAAACGGCATGTTTTTCATATATAACAATAGCTTAGACCGCTATAGCCCCCAGCATGGGGTGCTAGGGGTCGAGTGTTCGAATCACTCCGTCCCGACCATATAATTCAAGGGGTTGCGAGATTTTATCTCGCGACCCTTTTTTATGTTTGGTCGTTTTTACCCCCACAAAACCACCGGCTCTGGGTGGAATCCTCACGGCTTCCGCGTGGGCGGACGCAGGCTTTGGCGCTCACGCGTGGTCTCTTTACCAATGTTGTTTGGTCTTTCTCTTCGGTCCTGACGTTTTTGAGTGTTTAAGACTATTTTCCTGCTTATTGAGAACTACATACGGGTCAACCATCAGCTTGTTTATCTCAGGTCGCTCGGGTCATCCTGCGTACCCGGTAGTTAGGCTTGGGCGGCACTGGGATCGTATAGCCGTCGGGGACTAGACTGCGTAGGTCATAGCCCATCATGAATAATCCAGCTTCAAAGGCGTGGCAGCGGTCTACCAGCTGAGGCTGCTTGGCGAATAGTTCGGACCCTTCTAGTACCGCGCGGATGATCCAACCTAATTGGAGCTGGCGCCGTGCCCAAAGGTGGTGACTGGTGGTGGAGAGTTGCGGTGTACCGTTGTAGCCAAGCATTAAGTGTTTTGGGTTTCGAATCTGGTCGCCGATCCCTGGCCCCCAGGCGAAGTCCACTACCTGCGGCGCAGTGGTGCCGGTGCCTTGGCGTTACAGGCAGTAGAGCAGCGCGATGGCGGCACCGACCCGGCCGTCATAGATTGGAGAGCCAGTGGTGTCGAGCAGGGCATGGATCTTAGTCATGCCCGAGTCGAATCTTAGGATGTTCTGCTTGGTGAGGTGGTTGAGCTGCTGCTTGCGGTCCAGCGCGAGAAGCGCCTGGCACTGCTTTAGGTAATTCATCAAGTTCTTGTCGTGCATTTGATTCTTGAGGAATCCGACGGCGCCATCGACTTTTCCCCACGCTAGGATCGCTTCGCAGGCTCCATGCGTGGCGAACTCATCGCGGGCGCGAACCGCCAAACGCAAGCGAATGCGCAGCCGGCGCAGCTCCGCCTTGACCGTCTCCCAATTCCCGCCCCACTGGTATTCGCCGCTTCGATACGTTGAACCTTGCAGTCGATCGCGTTGCGCACGAGCCTACTGCGCGCGACCTTCAGATGTACTGGAAGAGTGGGAAGGTTTTCGATTAGCCACTCGATGAGGCCGAGCATGTCCGGTTGCTCGAGAAACTGCTTGCGATTCATTCCATGGTGCCTGGTCGCGCCGTGATGCGGATGATGCTCTAAGGTGGCGCACGACGGGGTAGACTCGGGGATTGATCGTGCTGCGGTCTCGTGTCACCGGAAAAACCATGTTCTGAGTTCAGTGGACATGACCTGCCAAGAAGGGGGGGTAAGTGACAAGAGTTGGGCAGGGCGCTTGCTCAGGTTTTTTATTAGCCTGATGAAGCTTTTGTGGAACAGCATTAGTAAAACCGCGACAGCAGGAAAAGCCATCGCGGTTGTTCTGCGTTTTAGCGGTTAGCGTTGGCCAAGCCAGCCTCGATGAAGCGAACGGAACTTTCCATAGCCTGCTGACCTTCTGGCAGCATGGTGGCGTAGAAGTGCCAGGCGTGGAACATCGCAGGCCATACTTCCAGGTTCACGCGAACCCGGTTATCAGCCAGGTGAGTTGCAAGGCGCATTGCATCACTCAACATCAGCTCGTTCTCGCCGATCTGCACCAAGATTGGTGGAAGACCGGTGACGTCCGCGAACACAGGTGAGGCCAGAGGATGATTGGCCAATGTGTCGCCTAGGAATGCTCTGGCGAGGATGTCCAAGACAGGCTTGGAGTTCAGAGGATCCAGACCTTCACGGTTGCTCATGGAAGCACCGGTGTGTTCAAGGTTCGCCCATGGTGAGATGGAGGAGCCAACCGCAGGCAATGGAAGCCCTTTCGATTTAGCCGCGACCATGACGCTGACGACCATTGCGCCGCCAGCCGACTCGCCAGAGAACGCAATTTTGTTAGCCGGGATTTTCTGCTCAAGCAACCATTCGTAAGCGCGCAATGTGTCGTCAATTGATGCTGGGAACTTGTGCTCAGGAGCGAGGCGGTAGTCCGGCATGTACACACGAGCACCGAGCATTTTCGCGTAGTTGCCGCCGATACCGTGGTAGCCGTCTGGACGTCCTACAATGTAGGCGCCGCCGTGGATGTACATCACGACCGCGTCGGTTTTGATCTCGTCCGGAGTAACCAGTGTGCCTGGTACGCCACCCATGTCGACTGCTTCGAATTTAACGCCAGCTGGCGCTGGATTTTGCGCGAGCATTTTTGCGTAAGAGTCGCGGATGTCGGTCATTTTTGTGGTGGTATCGATTCCCTTAAGAACGGGTACCAGATCGCTAAGGCTATTGGCCCAGGTTTGGACGGCTGCTTGGACTTTAGTGTTCATAATGACCTCAATTGATCGTTGGGAGTGGATTAGCTAATTGAGATACTATGCTTAGTATTGGGGAATAGGGTTCCCCATAACAGGTGCTAAGCCGCCCGAACGTTGAGACCACCGAGGCCCTATGGAACTCCATAACCTGAATGATATTGCCGCGTTTGTGAGCTCGGTAAACGCTGGAAGCTTCACTGCGGCGGCAAAACAGCTTGGCCTTACGCGCTCTGCAGTGGGGAAGTCGATAGTCAGGCTCGAGGCTCGTTTGCAGGTACGTTTACTGAATCGCACTACGCGCAGTTTAAGCATGACGGATGACGGCCAGGTTCTGTATGAGCGCTGTGTGGGCGTTCTTCAGGATCTGGACGACGTGGAGGATGCCCTTGCGTTTCGTCGTTCGACACCCAGTGGGCGACTGCGGATGAGTCTGCCGGTTGCGCTGGGCAGACTTCATGTCCTTCAGCACATTGAGTGCTGCCTTAAGGATTGGCCCTCCCTGAGCGTGGATATCACCTTTTCTGACAGGCTGGTCGATCTGATCGATGAGGGATTTGATTTGGCCATGCGCATCGGGCCACCGAAGGAAGATTCTCGGTTGTTAACGCGCACTGTGGCCTACCAACAAATGATTACCTGCGCTTCCCCCAAATATTTGGCTGAGCATGCCGAGCCTAAAACGCCGGAGGATTTATCCGAGCACCAGTGCCTGCATTTCGTGAGCGGTGGGAGATTGCTTCCTTGGAATTTTCGCGTGAATGGTAGCTCTGTGTCCGTTACTCATGGTGGAAGGCTACAGATGGACAGTGCTGAGTCATTACACCAGTCAGCTGTAGCTGGCCTGGGCATCGCGACTCTTCCTTCCTACGTGGTGAACGACGATTTGAGGAGCGGCAAGCTTGTTCAATTGCTCGCTGGGTATGCAGAGGCCGCAGAGCCTATTCGGGTGATCTACCCTAGCAAGCGGCACCTCTCTCCAAAAATTCGACTCTTCATCGATAAGCTCGTGGAGGCTTGGTCACCATGCCCACCATGGGATCAGCATTCTGCGGAAGGCATTCATTCTGCCTGACCCGTGAGTGAAGCCCGCACGACTAGTCGATACCCAACATATGCATCGCGTATTCATTTCACTTGAGCACCGACTTCCAGGCGTGGGCACTGCGCCCGTATTCCGTGCATCTGCCAAAGGAGCTGGTGCCTCATAGGCTTAGTGCGCCGGTGTTTTCCACATCCTCAATATGATTGGCGCAGATGCTCATGACTGCGTTTCGTCGGAACTACTGGCGCTCCTTGCTGGGGAAGTGACCATGCAGATCGCTTGACAGCGGTCAAATATCCGAATAAAAATGAAGCGCTTCATAAATATCTCTTTCGAGAATAAATACAAAAAATAGAGTCGTGAAAAGATCATGGATTTTGTTGGCTTACGGCCGCAGCTATGAGAATGAAACGATTCATATTTGCCGTTTTCCTAGGCAAGTCTGGAGATCATAATGATCACTGCATCATTAGCCTTCGCTCGGTCAACGACGCAGGCTGCCCTCGCCACTCTCTTACCTAAAGTCACAGACCGCTCCGGCACGGGGGCACTGGCTTCGCCACGCAAATCTCCTAAAACCACCCGCCTAAATGAGTCCAAAATTTTCGGTCAGCCAGTGCGGCATCGGACGCGTTTGAGCATCACCGCCTCTTGTTTCTGTTTTTTCAGCGCGGGGAATTTGGCATGACGAATCTTCGACATTCAGGACGCACAGTTCTCATTACCGGGGCAGGAGGGGGCATCGGTGCCTCAATTGCCCGGCTGTACTGCGAGGAGGGCGCGCGGGTTGCCTTGGTAGATTTCGACGAACAGTCAGTTTCCGAGCTTTCCCGGCAACTTAGTGCTGCCGGACATTTGGTGGCTTGGGCTAAAGCTGACGTATCAGATTTCGCTCAATGCAATCGAGCCTGTCTTGAGCTTAGTGAGCAGCTCGGCCCGATCGACACCTTGATTAACAATGCAGGTATTTCACCCAAACACGAGGGCGCACCAGCGCCGATTTGGGAAATGGATCCTCAGGAATGGGATCGCGTCGTTGGCATCAACCTGACAGGCTCATTCAACTTGGTCAGAGCTCTCGCACCAGCGATGGTCGAACGCCGTTTTGGAAGAATAGTGAATATGTCTTCCGTTGCTGGCAGCGCTTACCTCCCTATCGTCGCGGCGCATTACAGCGCCACGAAAGCCGCAGTTATCGGTTTTACCCGTCACCTGGCAGGTGAACTCGGGCCCTATGGCATTACGGCAAACGCACTGGCTCCGGGACGCATCGAAACGCCGCTTCTAAAAACCGTTTCTGCGCAAGCGAACCAGGCAGTCGTTGATGAGACTCCGTTGGGCCGTCTTGGAACGCCACTTGAGGTAGCTAAAGCAGCATGCTTTTTGACTTCAAACGACAGCGACTTCATCACGGGCCAAATTGTGGATGTGGCGGGTGGCTGGTTGATGCGCTGATCCATCCGGGCTCGTATTCAACGTAACGATTTATCTCACAGTTTTTCAGCAGCGGGTGGTGGCATGGTTCGAACAATGGGTTTTCCTGGCCGATACGAGCAAGGGCCAGGCGCGCTAAAGCAGCTTGGCAGAATCCTTTCCGATATGGGGAAATCGCGCCCATTGGTCTTGTGCGACGAGTTCGTCTCGAGGCATCTGTGGCCTGAGGTAGGGAATGCATTGTCAGAGCATGGCTTCGAGGCGAACAGTATCGTTTTTCCTGGTGAATGCACTAAAGCTGCAATTGCGTCTCTCTGTGAGCGATCAGCAGATTACAGGCCAGACACCATCATCGCTTTGGGCGGGGGTAAGACAATTGACACGGCTAAAGGGATGGCTGCTCAGCTCAACGTCCCCATTGTCGTATGCCCGACCATTGCTTCCAGCGACGCCCCAACCAGCCGTTTGATTGTGCTTTACGACGAAGCGCACAAGGTCGTTGGTGTCGAGTACCTGAACATGAACCCCTCTGCAGTAGTCGTGGACACCGAAGTGATTGTCCGTGCGCCTGCAAGGTTTTTCGCCGCAGGCATCGGCGACGCCATCAGTAAAAAGTTTGAGGCGCAACAATGTCAGTCTGCCGGAGGCAATAACTCATTTGGTACTCCAGCGTTGAACACTGCATTGCTGCTAACAGAGGCAGTGTTTAAGACGCTTATGACCTACGGGTACAGCGCTTACCAAGCAGTAGGCCGGCACGAGGTTAATGATGATGTCGAGCGGGTTGTTGAAGGAACCGTCCTTATCAGTGGCGTTGGGTTCGAGAGTGGCGGCTTGTCGCTAGCTCATGCGCTTGTGCGAGGTCTTACGGCAATTCCTGCGATTACTTCCATGCTGCATGGTGAGCTTGTCGCATTCGGGACGCTGGTGCAGATGTCCGTCGAAGAGCGCCCAGACTCAGAGATCCTAGAGGTCGCTCAGCTTCTGAATGATGTGAATCTGCCCGTCACCCTCGACGGCCTTGGCCAGACGTCTCCGTTTACCTCTGAGGAATTGGACATTGTCGTCCAGGCAACACTGGGTGCGGTGTACGCAAAAAATATGGCACCAGCCCTTACGGCTGAACGACTCATCCGAGGACTCGCTCGTGCCGACGAGCTGGGACAACGATTTGAACGTTTCAACTAACCGCTAAATGCAGCACAGCTAATCCAAGAATAAAAGAGGCTCAGAAAATGACAGACAAGACCGTTCCGCATATTCATGACTTGCTCAAAGACTCCCCTAAGAACTGGGGTAAGTGGGGCCCGGATGATGAGGTAGGCTCACTCAACTACCTTACAGGTATCGAAGTGCTCCAAGGGGTCAAAGAGGTCAAGCAAGGCAAGACATTTACTTTGCAAGTGCGGATGGCAGATCCTGCTGGTGACCCGGTCTGGCCTGGCCGCTCCCAGTCAAAACGCATGAATATCATGGATCGTGGTCACTACAACTGTGGCAAAGGCCCACATTTTCCGGGCTCTTACGAGTTCGCCGACGACGTGATGTTTTTTCATCTTCAAGGGTCAACTCAGTACGACGCCCTTGGGCATGTCTGGTACGACGATCAGATTTGGAATGGCTACAGCGCCGATACCACTATCGGCTCCCTGGCCAAGGCGAGCGTTGCTCCATTGGGTGAAAAAGGCATCGTTGGCCGAGGCATTCTGATCGACATAGCGCGCCACCGTGGTAAAGACGTGCTGGATGCAGGTGAAACTTTCAACCATGAGGATCTAATGGCTGCGGCCCGGGCTCAAGGCGTCTCTATCAACAAGCGCGACATTCTCATCATCCGCACTGGATGGATTGGCTCGTTTTATAAACGCGACCCGGAAGAGTTCTACAAAGACTTTATCGAGCCAGGCCTGACCTACAGCCCTGAGCTGGTGAAGTGGTTTCAGGAGATGGAAATTCCGAACATCGTCACCGACACCATTGCTAACGAAGTCACCGTCGATCCCGTGTCAGGGGTTGCGTTGCCGTTGCACAACGCACTCATGAGGAA
Source organism: Pseudomonas viridiflava (assembly GCF_900580865.1). GTDB lineage: Bacteria > Pseudomonadota > Gammaproteobacteria > Pseudomonadales > Pseudomonadaceae > Aquipseudomonas. The sequence goes on along the minus strand of NZ_UTBZ01000026.1, from coordinate 31,724 downwards.
TTTGGGCATTACTCTCACTGAGATCGCTCAGCTTGATCCTCTCGCTGAGGACTGCGCTGAGGACGGTCAGTGGACGTTTCTCTATACCGCAGCCCCTCTAAAGGTCGTTGGGGGAACCGGAGCTCCTGTGAATCCGATCGTCATTAAATAAGTGTTTTTGCCTGGGGGCAGCAGAAACGCTGCTCTCAGGTTTTTCCCTCCAATTAACGGCTCCCGAACGGCAGGCTGTTGGCTTATCATCCTCTGCGCAAATCGAGGGCGTTCTTCTGATCGTCCTGTCTCCGCGCTACGATCGAGGATGCTGAATCTCCAATGAAAAAAATCGAGAAACCGAAGCTCAAGGATGTGGCTGAATTGGCGGGCGTCTCGATGGGGAGTGCTTCAAGAGCATTGGCTGTCCCGCACTTAGTGAAACCTGCCACGCTGGCCAAAGTACAAGCAGCTGTTCAAGAGCTCGGGTACGTGCGAGACGGGGCCGCGCGTGCTTTGGCATCCAGGCGCACGCACAGCATCGGAGCCGTTTTTCCTACTTTTAACAACCCTGCGTTCGCTGAAGCTGTCCAGGCCCTCCAGTTAAGGCTAACGGAGCTTGGGTATCACCTAATCATTTCTTCCCATGAATACGACCAGGCGCAGGAACTGGTAAACGTAAGGAACATGATTGAGCGGGGCGTTGAAGGCCTACTGTTAGTGGGTACTGAACATAGTCCTGAAATTTATGAAGCACTAACTGCCGCCCAATGCCCATTCATTCTCATGTGGTCGCTAGATGGTGCTCACGACCATCACTGCGTGGGATTCAGCAATGAGGAGGGTGGTCGATTGATAGCCAAGCATCTGCTTAGCCTTGGTCATCAAAGTATCGCTATGATCAGTGGAGTTGTTTCTAACAACGAACGGGCAAAATACCGTCTGAAAGGAATCACCGCTCAGCTACTCGAGTCAGGGATAGAGCTTTCAAGTGAACGGATTATTGAGCAGCCATTCACGATTGAGGGAGGGCGCGCCGGGCTGCGGATTGCTATGGAGCTTAACCCCAAGCCTACGGCCATTGTCTGCAGCACTGACCTCACCTGTATCGGAGCGTTGGCGGAAGCGCGCTCTAATGGGATCGACGTCCCCAAAGAACTATCAGTCAGCGGTTTCGATGATATCGAGTTCGCGGCTGCCTACGTGCCAGCCCTGACGACCGTCAGGGTGCCGACTTCGAAAATTGGTATCAGCAGCGCCAACAACATCGTTGCGCTGATCGAGGGGCGCCCACTTGCACGCCGCGAGCGCATACAAATCGAACTGGTCGTCCGAGATAGTACGGCGCCACGGCCCTAGAGCGGTTCCAGGAAGGGACTAAACTCTTGGTGCTTCATTGGCATTGAACCAGCCTGGGCGGTACTCGCTCCAGGTCAGTTGCCAGAAGCCCTCATGCTTGCGACGAAGCCGCATTCGGTAATGCGCGCCATAGAGAGGCGTGCCATCTTGCGTGTGTGAGTTTCCAGGAATGACTCTGCCGACAATCATTTCCGCTACACCCTTTTCCTCGTCGGACTTGATCTCCAGCACGTCCGCGAAATGCTGCATCCACGGCCAGGGCCTGCGAAACTCTTTGAAGGAGCCGATGATCGCGTGGCGCCCTTCAATAAGGCCCATCGGTTGGAAATCACCAGCGGCGTCGTTGGCAAAGCAATGGGCAAGTAGCTGCATGTCAGCCTGATCCAGCGCCCATGAGTAACGAGCGTAGGTTTCAGCAATACACTCCTCGCTGGGTACCGAAGGCGTTGAGTTAGGGAAAGCAAGCCATGGCGAATTCAGCTCGCTAACGATGGTGGGGGCTGGATCGCCAATCCCCCATCCATCGTCACCTGGTGGAAGCTGCCAGTGAATTGCAAGCGAGTAGTCCCCGGTTACCCAATTCAAGGCAATCAGCACGCTGTCGAGGCGCCAGGTGCCTGCTGTCTTTTTCAGAGAGCCTGTGACAGTCATACCAAATCCGAGCGTGGCCGACTTTGTGGCTTTGCTGATATGGCCATAGGCGTAGAAACTGAAATTGGCGTCGGTTTATCCACCACCCACATAGTGATTGGTTGCCTTCACTGAAAAGCCATCAGCCTTGACACGGTCTTGCTGGAAAGCTCTGACAATCTTGCGTCCACCCTCATGAGCGGACATGTGGCTTGTCACCAACTGGCAATTGTCAGTGAATATATCCCCGGCAGATTCCCAATTACCGCTCTCCCAGGCTTCCAGAAAGGTGGCTATAACGCCCTTAATTTCGGTGCGATCATTTGAGCCGGTCACTGGGTCACCTGCGAGGCAGGTTGGCCTATGGGAAAGTGTGGCAGGACATACTCAGCCATCTCCTCCAGGACATCAGCGGCTGGTCGCTGCAGAGGTTTGATATTCAGTGCGACGTGTGAAACACCCTCATCCTGTTGCCGTTTCCAGAGCTCCACGAGAGCATTACGCCCGATCCTTATTCCGTTGTAGCCGCGTTCCAGCGGTGTACTCGGATCCTTCGCCAGATCGAAAAATGTCGCGTAGCCGTATGGTTTTGCATTGCCGGTCTGGCTGGCAGAACGGAACTCGCGGATGAGGCCCGGCAAACGATTGAAGTCGCTCAGATGCCAAATCCAGGCATCGGCATTATTCGCTATCCACTCAAGCGTCTGACTGGCCCGGCCCACGACAATCATGGGGAGTCGAGGGCCAACTGGCTTGGGTACCATGTCTAGCAAGCCTTCCAGCTGGCCGAACAGTTTGGTTGAGACGCTTGGGAAGCTGTTTTCAGTGACTGTCTTAATCAGCTCGAAGCCTTCCCGGTATCGTTCTTCTCTCGCTTCGAAATCAATCCCGAATGCTGGATATTCAATCGGGCGATCTCCGCTGGATAGTCCTAGCAAGAAACGACCGCCGGTTAGCTGGTCGACCGAAACGGACTGCTTAGCGACGATCAGTGGTTCACGTAACGGAAGAACGATGCCCGTTGTGCCCAAGGCAATGTTTTTGGTAACAGCAGCCAGATATCCCAGATATACAAACGGGTCGATCATTTGACCAGTATCACCAAAGCTCGGGTCATAGAAGGGCACATCTCTCATCCACAGACTTGCGAATCCAGCCTCGTCCGCGATGCGAGCAAGGCGTTGATGATCCTGCAGCGTGGGAAACGGTGAATTCGGATAGCCCTCCAAGGGCATGATGTATCCGAAGGTGAGGCCTTCGGGCTGGAACACTCGCGAATAGGCCGGATGAGCTGCAAGCTCGGGACTGAGCTCAAGGGAAGGGCAGAGAGAAGTCATTGCTAAACCTCATTATTTCAAGCCGATTACTACTGGGTAAGCGGCTTTCAGATGAACAGGTCTGCATGGTAGTGAAGGTATTGGGGAAAATGTGTCCCCTCTGATGGGGCGCGATCCACTGGTGGCCGCTATCCACTCAATGAAAAATCTGCTGGGTCAAGCGCTTGAACTCGTCCGCAGTAGGCGTCTTAGATGAGTCGCGGCCTTCAACGGGATGAGTCTTACGCGCTGTGACGAGTGGTCACAGATGGTGTGAATTTCTAAGTATTCTCCTGTGCGAGAGCATCACCTACTCTCACTCAGCGATTGAAATCCTGGCTCGCTCGCCAGTCACACGTTGAGAGAAATTATAATGAATACGCCCGTTAAACCTGATGAACTTGCCATTCCTTATGCTTTGCCGCAGGTGCCTTTCATGTCTCCAGACATGGTGCATCCAGGCGTTATGACCACTTGGCTCGAAGACGATAATCTCTGGGTGCCTGTCACCAAGTCAGTATCTTTCAAACCACTGCTGCTGAGCGTTAGCGGTGGTTACTACATCAACTTGCTCCGAGTGCGGCAGAGCGGGGTTTTGTCTCGTCACCGCCACTCAGGTGCAGTACATGCGATCGTGTTGAAGGGGCGTTGGTACTACCTCGAACACGATTGGGTTGCTGATGAAGGCTCCTTTGCATTCGAGCCGCCAGGAGAGACTCACACTCTGTTCGTCCCTGAAGATGTCGAAGAAATGATTACTTGGTTCCACGTTCAGGGTGGCTACACTTACGTCGACCCACAGGGTGTCGCGGTTGGCTATGAAGACGTTTTCACCAAGCTGGAAGCTGCCCGCAGCCATTACAAAAATTTGGGCTTGCCGGACGATTATATCGAGCAGTTCATTCGCTGATTCTGGTTCAAAAAAGAACGCGCTACGGCGCGTTTTTTTGTGTAGATAAACAGGTAGATTCAGTCGCTTAAGGAGCGTACCGAAATGGATCAATACTCTCAAATGCTAGCCTTCATATGGTCAACAGAGTGCGGAAGTTTTTCTGCTGCCGCCAGGGCGCATGAGATGACTCCGTCGGCCATCAGTAAATTGATAGCACGGCTAGAGGATCGGCTTCGGGTTCGACTTTTTCAGAGGGGGTCCCGAGTCCTCACTCTGACGGAGGAGGGGGCGGCTTATCTGCGCAGTGCGAAAGCTGTGGTTGAGGCGATGAGTGAAGCTGACTCTCTGGCAGAAGGGCTTCCTTCAAGGGTCAGTGGCACGCTTCGCATCCACACGATGACCTCTTTTGCGAAGCAGCAGATCGTGCCTTGGTTGCCGGAATTCCTCGACACCTATCCCGGTCTTGATGTCGAGATTCAGTTAGGCGCTCAGTTCGTTGACCAGTTCGAACAAGGATTGGACATAGCCATCCATAGCGGGATTCTTCCGAGCTCTTCCAGAATCGCAAAGAAGATAGGCGAATGTGAATGGTTGCTGTGTGCTTCACCTGACTACCTGGAAAAGTATGGAACACCGCAGCAGCCACAAGACCTGATGAATCATCGATGCTTTAACTTCAGTTTTGCCAGCCCTTGGAACAAATGGGCCTTTATCCAAGATGGCCTAGGTGTGACGACCCCTGTGAAGCCTCGAGTATCCTTTACCCAGGGTGAGCTGCTGAGAGATATGGCCAAATCAGGTGCGGGTATAGTCCGTCTTGCGGATTTCCACATTGGAAAAGACATTCAGGACGGATCGCTGGTGCTCCTGCTTGACGAGTACAAAGCGGAGATCTTAGAGCCTATTTACCTGCTCTACTCGGATAGAAAACATCTAAGTCCCCGCATCCGAGTTTTCATCGAGTTTTTCCAAAAAAAATGGATAGCACATCCATGGAAGGTCGTGAGAGGACTACCCGAAGCGACTTGATAGCCACTAAGGCCCCGCGCTTACTTTCACTTTCCCTCCGCGCAAGCGTGCAACTTTGGCTCCTGCACAAGAGAGCCAATACTCCACCTCTCTGTAATTTTACCTCCTGCTCTGTGCCCAACAGAGCTCCCAAAAAATTGAGACCTATTTCCCAGTAATTACTTAGCCAAATGCTTCGCTGGCGCCTCTCTCATTTTGTGCCACTGACCTGTTCCTGGCGGTCACAGCAGGTGTGCTTTGCCAGCTATATTCAGCCCTGAAATTGAGCCATAACCTCTGTCCATGGTGAACAGTACGACAAGTGCTGGATCATCTCGGATGTTGAGGCGTATGTGTGCAAAACACCGATCCTCAGCCGGAGAATAAAAATAAACACCCGGAGATATCCCCATGGGATTTGCTCAAGACAAAATCGAAGCATTACCTGCGGTCAATCGTGTGCCGAAAGGAGCAGGTGCAGCCTCGTGGGGCGCGATGGCTCTTTTGTGGCTCGTGTATGCCATGGATGCCAACTCCCGCCAGATGTTCTTTATGGTATTGCCCTCCATCACCAGCGAGTTCAAGACAAGCGCTGAGCTGACTGGACTGCTTGCCGCGTTCATCACGATCGCTACATCTTTGATAGCCGTGCCTTGCATGATTTGGGCTGATAAAGGCGGTCAGGGATGGATGCGTAAATACCGCCATCTGCCAATCGTGATTGCTTACACGCTATTCACCTTTCTGACCGGCCTCAATTTCTTGACTGGCTCGCTTGGAGTGCTTGTCGCGCTGCAAGTGATGTCTCACGCATTTGGCGGTGCTGGCGAAGCCATCGAAGTCACTTCCTTGTCTGAGTGGTGGTCGAAGGAGCGCCGTGGTTTCGCCCTAGGACTTCATCACACCGGATACCCTTGGGGCACATTGATCGGTGGCTTGGCGATCAGTGCTCTACTCCACGCTTACGGCCCGGAAAATTGGCGCTTGGCATTCCTGCTGTTCCCTGTACCGATGATCATCATCTTTTCGGTCTACTGGTGGTTCAGTACGAAGAAGCGTTACGAGTCCTTTGTTGAACACGCTCAGGCCGTGGGTGAGACCCCTCCATCAATGGAAGCGGTACAAGGTGTGGTGGAGGTGCCCAAAGGCGCGTTCAAGTCGGCAATGAAAAATCCGAACATCTCCGCTATCGCTCTAATCTCGATGTTTGCAATCGTTGGCTACTTCGGCATCAGCTTCTGGCTACCTCAGTACCTGGCCTTTGTTGCCCATTACAACTTCGCAGAGGCAGCTGCTTACTCGGTGCTCTTCACGATCACCGGTGGTATCGGCCAGATCGTTTGGGGATGGATTTCAGACCGTGCAGGCCGAAAACTTTGCCTAGTGCTTGTTTTCGCGTGGCTTGCGGTGGGCATGTACCTCTTCAAATACTCATCCGTCAGCCTGACTTGGCTTATCGCGATTCAGTTGTTTGCTGGGTTCGCGATGAACGCGCCCTACACGTTGCTGTATGCCATTGCGTTTGATTCTGCGAAACAAGGCACGACTGGCCTGGCAGGCTCAATCGTCAACGTCGGTATTTACGCCGGTGGCTTTGGGCCATTCGTGATCGGGATGTTCATCGGCGCAGGTGGTGGCTTTGAGCAGGCTGCTGGTTACAACTACGCACTCTACTTTATCTCAGGCCTGATGGTGTTGGCGGCCATCATCACCATTTTCTTCACACGTGAAACTACCGGCTGGTTCCTTAAGTACGACAAGGCGCTGGTCTCGAAGCACTCTTGCAACATGGGTTCATAACAAACCTATTGCACCTGCAATTACAAGAAAATCCCCTTGGGGATAGCTAAAGCTAGGAGAAAGTCATGACCCTTATTAATGATGCCAAATGGTTGAGCCAATTCGCTGACGAGTTAAACGGTGATGCTGATTGGACTGCCGCTGCTCGCTATTTCGATGGACGCATTCAATTCAAGCACAGCACAGGCTTCTCAACGCTTGCGGTTCTCGCCGGTAAGGTCGTTGCGGTTTACCCGGAAGGAAGCCCCTTGGGTGCGGATATCATCGTGTCTGGTGCTGATGATGAGTGGCAGCGCGTTCTTGACGGAAAGATCGACTGGTTTGAAGCGTTGTCCCCTGGGTTGGGAGAACTTGAGCTTGAGGGCAACGTGGTCGCTGCATGGCAGTACGTAGATGTGATGGCCCGCGCGTTCGACGCAATGAAGCGTGTAGGGAAAGCTAATAATAACCCACCAGTCTCGTACTCTCCCGGGCCTAAGCCGTCGGGGAAAGAGACGGTAGGACGGTACATTACCGTTGATGGAATTCGCGTTTATTACGAAGAATCAGGGGAGGGGCGTCCACTCGTTTGCTTCCACGCAGCATCACAAGATTCTCTGATGTACAGGCACGTACTGGACGGTCTCTCAGATGAGTTCCGCGTCATTGCAATTGACGCCCCCGGGCACAGCAAATCAGAGCTACCCGAATCAGGCCCATTCCACAGCCTCACTCGCCATGCGGAGTTCAATGAGCACCTTATGGAGGCCTTGGGACTTGAGAAACCCGCCATCATGGGATGCTCTATGGGTGGCAATCTGGTGCTGGAATTGGGGGCGCGTCGGCCCGATGCGTACAGCGCGATCATTTCAGCTGAAGGGGCAGATTTTACCCCGACGGTTTCCGAGTTCTTCCTCGATATGTTGCTCATGAATGGGCCAGAGATTATCGGTGCCTGGTCTCGTTCGATGACGGGCAATCGCACTCCACCAGATCGTGCGAGGGAGGTGGTGTGGCAGATCTCGCGCACCACGCCGCAGGTGATGAAAGGTGACCTCACAGGCTATGCGAACTTTGATCAGCGGCAACAAGTTGGAAAGATCAAAGCGCCTGTTTTACTTCTGCGCGGTGACGCGGATTGGTTGGTGTACCAAGAGAAGGTTGAGGAGACCGCATCTCGCATTCCCGGCAGTAAGATCGCCGTGCTCGCAGGTACTGGCCACTATCCAATGACTGAGAACCCATTGGAGTTCTGTGACACGGTACGCGCTTTCCTTCGTGAAGCGGGTCACGGCCACGCAGGCTGAAAGATCTGATTGAGGAGCCCGCTCGTCAGGCGGGCTTTTCTGCGTTTATTTAACGCGAAGGTTCAATCCCGAAAAAAGCCTTTTCTATTCCCGCACAAAAACCTAAAGCGCGCCGACTCACTGAGGCTTAGGCCGTTGCGGGAGCTATCTCGACCCTCGAATCCCTTGCATAGCCGATCGTCAGACGATCAGAATTATTTGCTTGTGATCTGTGATCACAGTGGATAGCATCTGTCTCAGAGCGAACATCTGAGCGTCAGCATGGTTCACCAACCGCTCAAACGATTACTCCTAAACATAAATACAAAATTTGGAGAACATCATGCGAAGTACAACTCCATCTGCGACAGAGCGTGGCCCCATTGCAATCGTTGGCGCGGGCCTGATTGGGAGAGCTTGGGCGATTGTTTTTGCTCGGGCAGGACATCCGGTGCGTTTACACGATATGGATCTGCAGACAATGCAGAACAGCCATGCCTACATCGAAGCGAGGCTTAATGAGCTCGCAGAATTCGATCTTCTTAATGACGCCCCCCTCGCCGTACTGACACGCATTACTTGCGTTCCCGACTTGGCTGATGCGCTACGTGATGTAGTGCTCGTACAGGAAAACGTTCGGGAAACGGTAGAGGCGAAAATCGATATCTTCAGTCGAATGGATGCGTTGGCGCCCAAGGACGCGATTCTTGCCAGTTCAACTTCATGGTTACCGGCCTCCGAGTTCACTAAAGATCTACCAGGTCGGGGGCGCTGCGTAGTTGCACACCCTACCAACCCACCTTATTTAGTTCCTCTTGTGGAGCTTTGCCCTGCGCCGTGGACAGAATCTGAAGTGATGATTCGAGCGCATGAGATCTACACCGCAGCAGGGCAGAGCCCTGTCGTTCTATCCCGAGAGATCCACGGCTTCTTATTGAACCGAGTCCAAGCCGCAGTCCTCAACGAATGCTTCAAATTGCATGAAGAAGGCTTTGCCAGCTCGGAGGATATTGATCGGGTGCTCAAAGATGGACTCGCCCTCCGCTGGTCATTTATGGGCCCCTTCGAAACCATCGATCTCAACGCCCCTGCCGGCGTATCTGACTATGCCAAACGCTACGGTCAGCAAAATCGCGAAACGATCAATTCCGAAAATGCTTTCGACTGGTCGGAATCAGCAGTCGCCAAAGTACATGACGAGCGCCGCCAAAAACTTGAACTTGAAGGCATTGCATTGCGATCCGCTTGGCGTGACCGCCGCCTTATGGCTCTCGCTGCGCACAAGCGTCAAGCACCAAATTCCTGACGGCATCACTTCATCCTGAACACCAAAATAAAAGTAACCAGGAGGTCACCATGGCTCGTAAAGTCATCATCACTTGCGCGGTCACCGGCGCAATTCATACACCTTCCATGTCTCGTTACCTGCCGGTAACACCAGGTCAAATTGCCGAAGCGGCGATTGGTGCCGCTGAGGCTGGCGCCTCAATTGTTCACCTACATGCTCGTAACCCAATTGATGGCAGCCCCTCTCAGGATCCGGAACTGTTTAAGCAGTTTCTGCCGGCTATCAAAGAGGCTAGCGATGTGGTGATCAACCTGACTACAGGTGGTGCACCGACAATGTCGCTTGAAGATCGACTTCGTCCAGCACATCAGTTCAAACCGGAAGTGGCCTCGCTGAACATGGGCACGATGAACATGGGTCTTTACCCAATGCTCAATCGGTTTAAGGAGTTCAAACACGCTTGGGAGGAACCATATCTCGCCGGCAGCCATGACCGCATTTTCAAAAACACATTTACCGACATAGCCCACATCCTCGAGTCATGCAGTGAGAACGGTACCCGTTTTGAAATCGAATGCTATGACATTGGGCATCTCTACACCGCAGCACATTTCATTGATCGTGGCCTCATCAAACCCCCGTTTTTGATCCAATCGGTTTTCGGCATTTTGGGCGGTATCGGCGGGCACCCCGAGGACGTCCTGCATATGCGGCGCACAGCTGATCGTCTCTTCGGAGATGACTATCAGTGGTCGGTTCTTCCAGCAGGAAAGCAGCAGATGAGCATTGGTGCTCAATCAGCCACGCTTGGAGGACACGTGCGTGTGGGTCTTGAAGACTCGCTTTGGGACGGGCCGGGCCAATTGGCAAAAAGCAACGCAGATCAAGTCTCGCGTATGCGCAAAATTCTCGAAGGGCTTTCACTTGAAGTGGCGACACCTGCTGACGCGAGGGAAATCCTGAAGCTCAAAGGTGGCGATAACGTCAATTTCTAAGCGCGGGCACTCACCCCCCATAAAGTCTATCTAGAGGATATTTTGATAATTAAAGGTCGCGGCACAACACCCGCGCCTTAGCAACTTATCCTCATGAGGAGAAAATGAACCATGTTAGCTACGACCCATACAAAAACACAAAAGGGACAGTCGCTGAACGCTTTAATGTTTCGCAAACTAATGCCGATGTTAATCTTTGCTTACGTTATAAGCTTTCTAGACAGAACTAACATTTCACTTGCCAAAACACACATGGCAGTAGACTTGGGTATTTCCGCTGCCGCCTACGGTTTTGGCGCGGGGCTCTTCTTCCTTACCTATGCACTGATGGAGGTACCCAGTAACCTGATCATGCACCGGGTAGGTGCCCGACTCTGGATCACCAGGATCATGATCACCTGGGGGTTGTTGTCTGCCGGTATGGCCTTCATTACCGATGAGACTACGTTTTACATTGCCCGCGCGCTACTGGGCGCAGCTGAAGCCGGATTGTTCCCAGGTGTAATGCTCTATTTAACCTATTGGTTTGGTCGTGAGCAAAGGGCACGAGCCAGTGGCTATTTTCTAATCGGGGTCTGTCTCGCGAACATCATCAGCGGGCCGGTTGGCGGGATGCTGTTAGAGATGGATGGAATCTGGGGTTGGCACGGCTGGCAGTGGCTGTTCTTCTTGGAGGGAATTCCAGCTGTTCTATTCTCCGTCGTGATTTGGCGCAAGCTTCCGGACGGCCCATCTACGGCAAGTTGGCTATCAAAGGAACAAGTCACTGAAGTAGAGCAAGTTCTGAAGAAAGAACATGATGAAGAAATCGCCTCCGGCAATGTAGGTCATTCTTTTAAGGGCGTTCTTAAAATCCCTCAGATTTGGCTTGCGATCGCGGTGTACTTCCTCCACCAAGTTAGCGTGTATTCGGTGATTTTTTTCTTGCCGGGCATCATTGGAACGTATGGAGGCTTGTCATCGTTACAAATAGGATTGTTAAACTCAATCCCATGGATCGCAGCAGCACTCGGGGCAGCGTTTCTTCCAAAGTATGCAACTACTCCGAAAATTTCACGCAAAATAATGTTCGGTGGGCTGCTTCTGATGTCGGCTGGATTGACCCTCGCGGCCTTTACCACTCCATTGATAGCTCTAATAGGATTCACTCTTACGGCATCGATGTTTTTCGTTGTTCAGCCTGTGATATTCCTCTTTGCCAGTTCAAGACTGGCGGGAGCAGGTATGGCGGCGGGTCTGGCGTTAGTGAATACCTTTGGTATTACTGGTGGTTTCTTCGGCCCTTCACTTCTGGGCTTCGTTGAACAAACTACTGGGAGCACGAAGAATGGGCTCATTATTGTAGCGGCTCTTTTAACGCTCGCGGCATTCCTGAGTCTGAAGCTACGTCAGGCACAAGAAACGATTACTACAAAAACGCGGGACAACATTGTATTGCCCCAGGCTGCGCCGTGTATTACTGATAATGCGAGGACAAAATGAAGAGTACATCCCTGGCACTTAAACTACATCCCGACGATAATGTTGCAATCGCACGCGCTTCGGTACTTCAAGGAACCGTGGTTACGGAGTTCGGTAATATCGTGGTGCTCGCCGATGTGCCCGCAGCGCACAAGTTCGCCCTTGCACACGTAAACCCTGGTGATCCTGTTGTGCGTTATGGCCAGATTATTGGCTTTGCTACTAAACCCATTGAGCCAGGCGATTACGTGCATACGCACAATCTGGAGATGGCGACGTTCGAGCGAGACTACGCGTTCGGCGAGGATGCCAAAGTCGCGTCGCCTGCAGCCTCTCCTGTGACATTCCAAGGTTTCGTCCGCGCTGACGGGCGAGTAGCCACTCGAAACTACATTGGTGTAGTGAGCACTGTGAACTGCTCCTCCACTGTTACCAAAATGGTGGTTGAACACTTCTCGCGAAACGGTGTGCTGGATGCTTACCCAAACGTGGACGGTGTGGTGCCGATCACTCACAGTTTCGGTTGCTGCATAGAGCACAATGGCGAGGGGGTGAACCAACTGCGGCGCACGCTAGGCGGGTTCATCAAGCACGCCAACTTCGCTGGCGTGGTTGTCATCGGCCTTGGCTGTGAAGCCAATCAGATGGGCGCGCTGTTCATGGCCCAGGGCATCGAGACCGGCAAGCTTATCGCTCCCGTGGTCATCCAAGACGTTGGCGGAACCCGCAACGCAGCGGATGCCGCCATTGCCGCCGTGGAATCGATGCTGCCGGTTGCCAACGAGTGCCGACGCGAGCCGGTCTCGGCGCGGCACCTGACCGTGGCGCTCCAGTGCGGCGGTTCAGACGGATACTCGGGCATCACGGCCAACCCCGCCCTCGGCGTGGCTGTCGATATGCTCGTAGCGCAAGGTGGAACGGCCATCCTTAGCGAAACGCCGGAGATCTACGGCGCTGAACACCTGCTGACTCGTCGCGCTGCAACCCGTGAGGTCGGCCAAGGTATTGTCGACCTTATCAAATGGTGGGAAAGCTACGCAGACCGCGAAAAAGGCAGTATTGATAACAACCCCACGCCTGGTAACAAGGCCGGCGGCCTGACGACCATTCTCGAAAAGTCTCTAGGCGCAGTTGCCAAAAGTGGCTCCTCAGCACTCATGGGCGTTTATCGTTACGCCGAGCCCATTACAGTCCGAGGCTTGGTGTTCATGGATGCGCCTGGCTATGACCCGATGGGAGCCACTGGCCAAATCGCCAGCGGCGCAAACCTCGTTGCGTTCACCACCGGACGCGGCTCGTGCTTTGGCGCCAAACCTGCTCCTTCGATCAAGCTTGCGACGAATACCAAAATGTACACTCGCATGAAGGATGATATGGACATCAACTGCGGGGATGTCATGGATGGCGATGCCACCCTTGAATCGAAGGGTAAAGAGATTTTCGACATGCTCATACGAGTGGCTTCTGGGGAAAAATCTAAAAGCGAGGCGTTGGGCGTCGGCAATGAAGAAACAGTTCCTTGGATGATCGGCGCTCAGATGTAATGAGCGAACAAAAAAGGCGTCCTGATATCAGGGCGCCTTTTTTAAACCTTGTTGATGAGGTTAATCAGCTTCGACAGGCTTGTGCGCATCGGCAACGATCAGCGCCCCTGTATTCAGGATAAACTCGGCAGCACTTTTGATGTCATCTTGCAGTGATTCACAGGCGGCAACGGAGTCACCCTTCTTTAAAGCATCAACCATCGCTGCGTGATGACTGGCTTGCACTCGCTGAACCACACGCTCAGTGCCAGATCGTAGGTCATAGTTGATGATAGGCCCTATTCTCAGCCACAGGGACTCAACTATCTGGAGCAGGATAGGCATGTCCGCCTGATTATAAATTGCGAAATGCAATTCTTTGTTCAGCGTAATCAGCCGTGACTCATCGGGAGCGCCTTTTGCGAACTCTGCGCAAAATGCCTCGTGTATCTTTTCAATCTCAGCCAGCGCCTGCGAATCAACAAGCTCCGCAGCACGAGCTGCAGCTTGCCCCTCCAGATTCAACCGGATACTGGTGATTTCCCGGAACTGGCTGACTGTCAGTACAGGAACGCGAATATATCGATTAGCCGCCATTTCAAGCGCTTGCTCAGCGACCAACCTGTGAACAGCCTCTCGCACTGGCATGACGCTAACACCAAGAGCGTCCGCTATAGATCTGAGCGAGAGCTTTTCCCCAGGCATAACGCGTCCACTTATCAGCAGATCACGCAGCTGGGCATAAACGTCCGCACTGAGAGTCTGGCGGATCATGGGCGTTACGAGTGTGGATAGGTTCATGGCGAGAATTATAGGCAGGTTCGATCAGCCAGCATAGGAAAATGAGACAACTGTGATCACGGATGTGCCGGTAAAGAAAGTGACGGAATCCGGGAGAAACGAGCTCTCTAGAACACGCACAATAAGCGTCTCGCTACCAAGGTCGGTGGCGAGACGTGTAGGTCTGACTAATCAAAGATACTCGACATTGCCGTCGATGCTGATCGCTTGTCCTGTCACATTGTTAGCAGCAGGAGAGCATAGAAATAGGGCCATTGCTGCCACGTCTTCGGGTGGAGTCATCCGGCGCAATGATATTTTCTTCAATGTTTGTTGGCGCATCTCCGGCTCTGAAATGCCTAACTGTTTGGCGCGATCACTGATGACGCGATCCTGGCGCGGGCCCTCGACGATGCCTGGCAGCAGTGCGTTGACTCGAATGTCTTTTTCGCCCAACTCGGCTGCCAATGACTTCATAAGACCAACGATGGCCCACTTGGTCGCGGCGTATGGAGTCCGCCAGGCATAGCCTAAGCGACCCGCGACCGATGAAATATGAATGATGTGTGCGTGTTCTGACTTCGTTAGGAGGGGGACAGCATGATGAGCGAAGCGATACTGCGCATTGAGATTGATGTCTATTGTCTGTTCCCATTCTGCATCGCTAATTTTGTCGATTCCACCGGTCGGCCCTGCTATGCCTGCATTGTTGATAAGTACATCGAGCCCATCCACCCAATCCTGTTGTATCTCGAAGACTCGCTTAATTTGAGCAGAGTCGGAGACGTCAGCCAATGTGGCCAAAGCCTCTGGATAGCGCTCACGAAATTGTGCGATCGCCTGCTCACTTACATCGCATACATGGACTCTTGCCCCAATTTCGAGATATGCAGCCGCGATCGATTCGCCAATGCCTGCTGCCCCACCGGAAATCAAAACTCTCAATCCGGTATAGGGTGTCAGCCGCTTCATCACGTTCATAGCTAATGCGTCCTGTCTTATTTTTGTTCATGAGTTCTTTCGTGGCTACGGCGTGCGTAGACAAGAAAACCTCATTAAGTGATATGTGATCACAGTTTATTTGTCAAGACAGGCTTGCCGCAGGTTTGCAGGTGAATTACCGGGGAGGGCGCAGACTCCTACCCCGGTTCAGCATTGCAATCTACGGCCCGATTACTCTGCGAGTGGCAGCCGGCGGCGACTGCGCTTACCTCAGCACTACATCGTTATCGGATCTGGGCCATGGTCGGGTAATCCGTATAACCTCGCTCCTCACCCTGATAGAAGGTGGACGGGTCTGCGTCATTCAATGCGACACCCTGTTCGAATCGCTCTACCAGATCCGGGTTGGCCAGGAACGCAGTGCCAAAGGACACCAGATCAGCATTTCCTTCTCTGAGGGACGTTTCTGCGCGTTCCGCGTCATAGCCCCCATTGGCGATGTAGGTGCCTGCGAAACGACGCTTCAGTTCTCTGAAGTCGAATGAACCCGCACCGACTTCTACTACGTGAATGTAGGCTAGCCCGTAGCGACTGAGCATTTTCGCTGCATAGTTGAAAGTCGCTTGGGGATCGCTGTCGCTCATGGAGAAGTAATTAAAAATCGGCGACAGGCGAACGCCCACGCGGCTAGCCCCGAATACTTCGATGACCGACTCCACAACCTCCTTAAGAAACCGAGCGCGATTTTCTGCAGAGCCGCCGTATGAATCGGTTCGGGTGTTGGTGCCATCGCGCAGGAACTGATCGATCAAGTAACCGTTCGCGCCATGTATTTCCACACCGTCAAAACCTGCACGCTTCGCGTTTTCAGCACCTTGGCGAAAATCCGCGATCACGCCAGGAATTTCATGCAGACTCAGAGCCCGTGGCGACTCGTAAGGCTTCAATCCTTCAGGCGTGTAGATCTCGCCATCAGCCTTGATCGCTGAGGGGGCTACCGGCAGCTGATTATCGATCTGTACCAGGGAGTGTGACAGGCGCCCAACGTGCCAGAGCTGGAGAAATATCCGTCCGCCTTCTGCATGCACGGCGTCGGTCACGTGTTTCCAGCCGGCGATTTGCTCGTTGGTGAAAATGCCCGGTGTTCTCATGTAGCCTTTGCCTTGAGCCGAGACCTGGGAACCCTCAGTAATGATCAGGCCGGCGCTTGCACGTTGACGGTAATACTCGACTACTGTGGAAGTTGGAACATCGCCTTGGCCAGCCCGGCTTCGCGTCAGCGGCGCCATCACCATGTGATTTTTCAGGGGGAGGTTGGCGATTCGGGTGGGGGACAAAAGAAGGTTGAGATTGCTCACTGTCATGACGTGCCTCAGTATGATTTGGGGTGTTGGATAGTTATCGTCGAGATGATTTTCACGCCGGGTTGAGCGGCGCTAGTTGAGCCGTCCTTGCTGCCGCAGCCGTGTGCCAATCCGCTGTATTTCCGTTTCGCCCTGCGCCAGAGCTGCCTTGCTCGTGTGAACCGAGTAGTTACCTGTTACCAGGTCGTACGGATGCTTTACCGCCGAGCCCATCACGAAAGAGCAATCGCCTTTCGCGATGAAGTTGATGTGGTGCTCTGACTCTTCGAACACAGCTAATTCGCCGACATTGACCAACCCTCCTGCATCCAGACTTCCTGAACTAACCGCGAGCCAGGCAATGTTGTGACCGGACGGTGGGGTGTAACGCCAGTGCTCACCGTCTTTTAAGCTCACGGCGAGATAGTTCATTTCACTCGGTACTTCGATCAGGCTTTTGGCTGCCCCGTAACGTCCCAGTAGTACCCGTGCTGGGCCCACTTGTGGAACTTGCGACGGATCAAGATAGGTACTCATCGCGGGAGCGTTTTCAAGCGGCGGCGGCAATGCCACCCAGAGCTGGAATCCCTGTATTGCGGACTCGCTTGCTAGCGTAGCGTCGTGCCACACCCCATTGCCGGCCTGCATCCATTCAACACCACCCGCGAGCAGTAGACCGGTCGCCCCAGTGGTGTCCTCATAAGAGACATCCCCTTTTGTCATGAAGGTAACCGTTGCGATTCCTGAGTGCGGATGCATGCCAAAACTCGACTTACTACCACTGGCGTTCAGACTGAAAATGTCCAGGAAAATAAACGGTTTCAACAGCTCTCCTAGATCACCTGGACTCATAAGCCTCGTTATGGGGCCATGTGTGGTTCCTTCAGTACGATGGACAATGGCGCGTGGTCGAACTACTACGGTGGCGGTCATATGTTTTCTCTTTGTTCTCCCTTGCCGACAGACGATGTCGTCGAGCGGAGTTCCGGCTGCCTGGACTGGATGTGGATGAACTCAGTGATGCCGAAAAGCCTTGACGGTCAGCCCGCAGGAGATTCCGGCAAGTGAAGGTCAGCTGCAGCAATGACTGAAGGATATGCGTCTATTGATTGCTTTATTAGATGGCATAATTGGATTGAACTGATCCATTTTTGGAGTGGGTGGCAGCAAGATGATCGATCTGAATGACGTCGCATTGTTTGTAAAAGTGGTGCGCAGCGGTAGTTTCGCTGAGGCAGCACGGCAGCTTGGAATGCCCTCAAACACCTTAAGCCGGCGGGTTCAACAGCTTGAGGCTCAACTCGGTACAAGGCTGCTGCAGCGCTCCACGCGCAAGCTCACACTCACCCAGTCTGGCGAGGCTTTTCACGAGCGATGCTGTGGAGCCGTGGATGGACTGATTGACGCTGGTGAGCAGCTGATGACAGGAAACCAAGAGCCGAGTGGCACCGTCCGCATTGCGGCAATGGCTGATTTTTTCGACTTCTTTCCTATGGAGTGGGTAGCCGATTTTCTCGAGGCGCATCCACGGGTACACGTCGACTTTGTGCTGAGTGATGCACGCGCCGATTTGATCGCTGATCGTATCGACATTGCGTTTCGAGGCGGAGCGTTACAAGACTCAGGATATGTGGGTCGCCAACTCCTTGGAGCTGGTAACGAAGGTCTGGTGGCCAGCCCGAATTACCTCAGAAAAAGAGGCGTACCTGATTCGCTTGGAGATTTGGTCAATCATGATTGTGTAACTTTTGGTCATCCTAGTGGCGTCACTACCTGGACTCTCCATGGGCCAAATGGTGCAGCGGAAGAAGTGCGGGTCACTAGCCGTTTCAATGGAAACACCGCCCAAGCTTTGCGCAAGGCGACGTTGGCCGGGCTAGGAATTGCCTTGCTGCCGCCCGCCATGACAAAGTCTGATCTTCAGACAGGGCGCCTTGTGTCTGTGCTTCCGCAGTACCATAGAACCGGATACGGCCTGCACGTGCTTTACCCCAGTCGGCAACATTTGCCGCTAGCTGTGTCTGCATTCATTGAGTTGGTTATGGAGAAGCTAGAGGGTCAAGAATTCCCCGTGACGGCTCGTTCCTGATCAACACATTGCCCAAGTATCGTTCAAGCAGTTGTCTTCGAAAGAAGGGGGGCAGGGATGCAGTGAAAAGTCAGGAAGTGCCTGCGCCCGTCCTCAACACCTTTTTTTGTGCAGTTCCAACAGCTCCGCCGGTGAAAGGAAGCGGTTTCTTTCGGCTTCGTAGTCGACAGGGGTCAGTGGGGTGATGTCGACCAGTTCCGTCGGATTGCCCTCGACCAACAAGGCCCGCCAAGTTGGCGCTTTCTGGCCCAACTGAGTTGCCATCTTTACGCGCGACGCCATCCAACAGCCAGGCCTTGATCAGGTCCTGGACGGTCAGCGTTTGCACCTTCGTCGTTTTTACTTGTTCGGCCTCTACGTTAGCAGCGGCGTATGTCTATGCCTTGGCGGTTTTCTTATGCTCGTTGGGATTGATCTGCTCATCGGTGAGCGCTCGGTCTTGGTTGCGTACCTTGCGGATGTCCGTCAGTAATTTGCGCGGCCAAGACCCGCAGGCGTACTCTTTGTTTTGCCCGCCCCACCGATTGCGATAGAAAAAGCTGACCGACGCGCCGTCCTTGTGCACTGCAATTCGACTGGCTAGATCGCCATCTTCCCGGAGGATTCGGCCGGCATCGTTGGCAGTTAGTGCTTCAAGTTCTTTGATGGTGATTTTGGCCATGAAACGGACTCCCCCTACTTTTACCCCCACAAAAACGTCGGCTCTTGATGGACGTTACTGGACTCTCGTAGAGCAGAACACCGCTGGAGCTCACGTAAATACTCGCCTTGAAAAATCCACAATAAAATTCTGGAGTCTTTCAAGAAGTATGAAAAAGGAGATGGGGTGCTAGGGGTCGAGTGTTCGAATCACTCCGTCCCGACCATAATTCCTGAGTAGAATCAGACAGTTAAGCCGATCGGATGGATCGGCTTTTTTGTGCCTGCGCGAAACTACACAGTGATTTCTTTAATAAGATCTGGATTCGCTCCGGCTTGGCGATCTTTGCTGAATCCTTCAGTTCAATCCCGTCTATGCGTAGTAGAGGTTCAGCGCAATCAGCTCAAACACAGCCACAAATACGCAGAACGCAACGAATCTTCGGGTAAACACCCGGCGAGGCTTTTCATAGCCTTGATAGTTACTGAATGCGCTGCAAAGGTTTCCCACGAAATCAATAAAGTCCATCAATCCTGCATCCTCGCCTGCGTGTTTCATGCATCTTGCCAATTCCAATCTGGTTGAGATCTCTCATTGTCCTTACGATCGTGCTCGGTAGTCGGCGTAGGGCTCTACTTCACCCACGTGGGTGGCCCGTTGTAGAGGGAAAGCCATCTGCAACCCCGTTTACGCAGCTCAGCATCAACAACTAATAAGGATATTAAGTGTTTCAAAAACTGATGTTACTGGTGTTGATTGCCAGTTCAAGCGGCTGTGCAGCAACGGCCATGCGGATGGATTATGACAAGCACCGATGTCCCTACATCGGTGTTCGGCTCGACTGGTGGTTGGTCGGTACATCCAAAGGCAAGTTGATTCCCTTTTTACTGATCGACGCGCCATTTTCATTGGTGGTCGATACCGTATTCTTCCCCTTCGAATATCAATACACCTGCAATTTCTGACTTGCGGGTAGTGCAACCCAAAGCAATGTAAAACTCCCTTAGAAAAGCCTTGGCACACGCCAAGGCTTTTTCGTTGCTGACGCGATCGCCGATAAAACTCAGGACGATCCGACCCTGTCGTCCCGAACCTGCATCAGTGCAAACCCCAAAAGATTCAGGCCTTTCCACAGATTCGGATCGTTCACATCTGCGTGATCTTGCGCGAGCCCAATTCCCCAAATGTCATCAACCGGGCTCGCTTCGACAATGACCCGGGATCCAGTGCGCATCAGGTATTCGTTCAGTTCCGGATTTTGGGAAAACTTGGCTTGGTTTGCCCGGACGACGATGTCGTATCGGTGTTGCAACCAGTGTTGGTCGTTGAATCCGCGTACCTTGCGGCCGAGGGCTTTGGCGGCGTTCGGGGTCGGGGCCTGCAGCACTTGTGCACGAACTTCCTGATCGTCGAACAAGGCTGCTTTCTCGGCCATCATGAAGTGTTCGGCTGTCGGGTAGCGTTGCCCCTCGACAACGAATTCGGCTTCGTACCACTGGCTGAAGCACGAAGCCGTGACGGCGTTCTTGCTTCGCTGGTGTCCCCAGAAAAAAGTGAAATCCAGAGGCTCTCCGGCGTTGAAGCGAGCGCGTAGATCTTCGAGAAGTTTAGAGTCGTGCAATGAGATTTCCTCGGTAACTGACTTTCGACGTTACAGTTGCTGTGCGTGTCAGGGCAATACGCAATATTGCCCAGAGACTAATCCAGTGGGCCCAAGACCTGGCGGTAGTGTTCTTCGCCTTGAGGCGTCTGCCGGGTCAGGCGGATTTCCAGGCCTTGGGGGTTTTCTTTGTGGTTGCCGCTGAGCTGGCGCCAACCCATCTCGGGTTCCCAGACGCGCACTTGCAGGTCGCTGATTCTGTCGAGCACCGCCACTGCCTGTTTCGGCGCAGGCAGCGGGTAGCGATCACGTGGTGTGGCGGCGGCGCGGTACAGGGTTTGATCTTTCAACCACCAGCGCACGCGCTGCAAGCCGTTCTGCGAGGTGGCTGCACTGCGGATCACGTCAAGACGAAAGCGCTGGCCGTCGGCGCTGCGCACGCTGATTGCCGCTGGCTGCCCGGATCGTTCGTCATCGTTGTCGTTCAACAGTGGTTCGCGCAGTTCGATGCTGGCGCGCAAGGCGATATCTCGTTCCAGTTGATGCAGCGTGCGCAGCAGTGCTTCGGTGTGTTCGGTGCTCGCCTGCAGGTGCGTGTCGGCGCGGCTCACGCTGTCCAGACCGCGCCAGGCAATCAGGCTGACGATCGCCATGAGCATGATCGCGACCATCACTTCGATCAGGGTAAAACCCTCTTGCCGGCTATTCATGGCTGATTGGCCAAGGTCAATTTACCCGTGGCTGTGCGTTGCACGATGAGCGTGTTCTGGCCGTCCGAAAGTTGCAGTTGCACGGGTGAATCGAACCACTCGGCGTTCAGTATCAGCGGCTGCCTGGGTGTTACTCGCACCTTCAGCGATGGCGTTTCCCAGTGACGAGGGCGCAGTTGCGGATCGGCGAGGAAGTGATCGAGGCCGGAGCCTTGTTCATTGCGACGGCTGAAACGAAAGCCGTTTTTGTCCGCCAGCCAAGTGATCGGGCGTCCATCGGCCAGGGCTTCGGCATGGGCAATTTGCAGCAACTGGATCAAGCGATTGGCGTCCTTGCGCAGCAGTTGCGCCGGGTCAGGCTTGATACTCAGGCTGACGGCGGCGCTGGCAATGCCGATGATGATCAGCACCACCATCAATTCGATGAGGGTGAAGCCTGTTTGTCTGTCCTTGGTCATTCCGCAACGTTCCTTCGTTGTGAATCCATTCTGGCGGATTCGAACCTTCAATCCGGATAGAAAAGCGAATGTTGTCCTGTAGACTGCGACGCAGGACAACAGGGAGGTTGGCACTTGGCATTTATTTTTCGCTTATCCGCAACGCAGCTTGTGCAAACGGCGGCGCTGATCGCTGCACTCGCAGGGGGACTGTTCTGGTCTGCGCTATTGCTGACGCCGGCACAATCCCACGTTCCGGCGGTGGCACCCCAAGTGTTGCCGACGCGCGCCGACACAGCGGCTTTGCAGTGGTTTTCCAACCAGCCGGCACCGTTGGATATCAAGGTTTCCGGAGTGCTCGCAGGGGCGCACGCTGCAGTGGCAATTCTAAGTCTCAACGACGGTCCGCCGCGCAGTTTTCTGGTGGGTGATCGCCTGACCCAGGGGGTGCGCGTGATAGCTATTGAACAGGATGCGGTGGTCATTGAGCGTGGCGCAGAACAGAGCCGATTAAAAGTCAGCACGCTGCCAGACTCCCCGTCGCTGCCTCGGTTGACTCGACCCTGAGCAGCGTCATTGGCGCTTTTCCTGCGGCCGACCGAGTAAGGTTTCGAGTCGCGCCAGGGGTGGCGCCTGACGTTCGCGATCGGAAACCAGCAGCGTCACGCGCATCAGTTGTCCGTCGGTGCTCGGGGTCACGCGTTGATCACAGCGCAGTTGCAGGCGACCTTGATCACACTCGAAGGTTTTCAGTCCCGGGGCAAAATCTTCCTCCAGACGCAGTTCGGCGAGCCGGGTCTGCGCCGCCAGCAAAGCGATCGAGCGATCGCGCAGCAGACCATTGCTCTGGGTCATCAGGCCCGCAACGCGAACCGCCGCAGACATGGCCACGGCGATGATTGCCAAGGCCACCAGAACCTCGATGAGGGTAAAACCTCGCTCCTTGTGCAACGCTTCCATGCTTGTCTCTGCGGTTGAAACCGGCCCGCAGAATAACACCCGTCCTTTGGCGAATGTGCAGAAAAACAGTGCGTTAATGATTGTTGTACGATGACTGGCTTTTGTTACACTGCGCGCCGAATGTAATCATGCCAAGGAAGGTTGAAATGGATTTCGCGCGCGTCAAATCTCAGTCCGCAGGCCGTCGAGGCCAGCAGGGTTTCACCCTGATCGAGATCATGGTGGTGGTGGTCATCCTCGGCATTCTGGCGGCGATGGTCGTGCCCAAGGTGCTCGACCGACCTGATCAGGCCCGAGCTACTGCGGCGAAACAAGACATCGCCGGCCTGATGCAGGCGCTCAAACTCTATCGCCTCGACCACGGCACTTATCCGACCCTGAATCAGGGTTTGAAAGTGCTGGTGGAGCGCCCAGCGGATGCGAAGAGCAGCAACTGGCGCTCTTATCTGGAGCGCTTGCCCAACGACCCGTGGGGTCGTCCTTACAACTATCTGAATCCTGGCGCGAACGGTGAGATCGACATCTTCTCCCTCGGCGCAGACGGCCAACCCGACGGCGACGGCGTCAATGCCGATATCGGTTCCTGGCAGCTCTGAGAGCGGCCATGAACTCATCCTCGCCACAGGCGCAGAAGCAGCGCGGCATGGCCATTATCAGCGCCTTGCTGATTGCCGCCGTGGTTGCGGTGATTGCCGCTGGCATGCTCACCCGGCAGAGCGTCTTTACCCGTTCTCTTGAAGCGGAACAGTCCCGAGTGCAGGGCTCTGCCGCGCTGTTGGCGGGGCTGGAGCTCAGTCGGCAACTGCTCAGGGACACGCGTCAACAGGACGCGCTGACCCGGCTCGATCAACCTTGGGCGCAGCCTGTCAAAAGCCATTTGTTGAATTCGCCGGGGAGCGGTTTCGAGGGGCGCATCGAGGATCAGCAGGGCAAGTTCAATTTGCGCAATTTACTCAGCAATGAGCGCGTCGATGGCGGACAGTTGCGCAGCTTCGAACGCCTCTGCGAAATGATCGGAATCGATGCTGCCCTCAGCCAGCGCATCAGCCAGCGCGTCATTGCCTCCTACCCGAGAACGCCCGACCTGCAAGCTGCCGGGCAGAGTATGGCGCAGACGGTTTTCGACGGCGTCCGTGCGACGTCGCCGGGTGCGCGTCGAAGGCCCTTGCCGGCCACTCAGCCGATGTTACGCAGCCTTGATGATTTACGTGGCCTCGAAGGCATGAACGAGGAGCTGCTTGTGCGCTTGAATCAGTATGTCAGCCTGATTCCGGCCAAGACCTGGGTCAACGGTAATACTGCCAGCGCCGAGGTATTGGTGGCGGTGGTACCGGGTTTATCACTCGCGCAGGCCAAGGCCGTGGTGGGAGAGCGCGATCGTGGCCAGTGGTTCCTCAATCGCGGGGACTTCGTCAACCGTCTGCACTTGCCGCATCTGACTGTCGACGGACTGAACGTCGGCATCAGCAGCGATTGGTTTCTGCTGCGTGGACACGCGCGTCGTGACCAGCGCCGCGTCAGCCTGGATGCGCTGTTGCATCGACCTGCCGACGACCTGCCGAAAGTGGTCTGGTCGAGGCTCGGCGTATGACTCGCCTGCGAGTCGCCTTGCCGCCGCTGGCGGGTTTGACCTCAGACTCTGAGGTTGAATTTGCGCGCCTGGATCGGCACGACCAGGTCAGTCAGACCGGTATCAGTACGCTGTTGCTGATTGAACAGGAGTGGCCGTTACAGCCCGTCGAGTTTTTTTTGCATCCGGCGGACAGCGTACTGACCAGTTTGCAGTTGCCACCGCTGGCGCCGGTGAAGATCGAGGCGGCGGTGAAGTGTGCCGCGCAGGCGCTGATTCTGGGTGGCACTGAACAAATGTACGTTGCACACAGTGCTCGTGAGGTCTCGGGGCAAGTGTCGCTGGCCTGGCTCGCGCAGGCGTCTCTGGATCGTTTCGGGCAGTTATTGACTCAGCACCGATTGAAGCTGCGAGGCCTTTATCCGGCGCCTTATGCTTTGCCGGTCCCTGCGCAGGGGCAGGTCAGCGCGTGCGTGTTGGAGGGGCAATTGCTGCTGCGCTTCAGCCGTGCGCAGGCTTCGGTAGAACCCTTGGCGCAGGAGCGTCTGGATGAACTCGTCACCAGTGGTCGCGGCTTGCAGTGGATCGGCGCGGATGCTCCTGCAACAGTCGTCGAACCACGACCTGCGGCGCAGCGCTGGTGTGGCGTTGCGCCGGGATGGGGGTTGCATGCAGGCATCGGCAAGGCTGCCGGCCCCGCTCGCGGTTGGGGCAAGGCCGTCTTCTGTTGTGCCTTGGCGATTGCAATCTGGTTGTCTGGGCTGAACCTTTACGCGGCACGTGAGGTGACCCGGGGCGAGCAGCTCAAGGCGCAAATGAGCCAACGGGTGAAGCAGGCTTTTCCAGAGTTACCGGTGATTCTCAATCCGTTGCAGCAGGCTCGCCAGCAATTGACAGCCCGGCACAGCGGTGTGACGGCCGACGCGAATCATGGGTTTGCCTACCTGGTGCAACATGCCGCGAGCGCGCTGCCATTTATGGCGGGCAGCGTCCAGCGCATGACCTATGAGCAGGGAAGTTTGCAGCTGGAGTTGGCTGCCGATACTGCGCAGGCACCCGCCGACGGCGCATTGCCGGAAGCGCTGACGCAGGCCGGGTTGGTCGCCAGGCGCGAAGACAACGTGTGGATTTTCAGCCCGCAGGTTGAGCCGGCAGCGGTTGAGGACGATGCCGTCATGGACAGCGACGATGAATAATCTACTGGCGATCTATCGGGCTCGCTGGCTCCTGCTACGTGCGCAGATTCATCGGCACTGGGCGCCGCTGAGCTTGCGCGAAAAACGCCTGGTCGCGGGCACCGCATTGATGTTGGGGGGCGTGCTGATCTGGCTGCTGCTCGTCCAGCCACCGCTGAAAAAAATTGAGCATTGGCAGACCGAAACGCCGAAGTTGCGTGGCCAGGCCGAAGCGCTGGATCTGTTGTTGCGCGAGGTGGCGACAGCGCCCATTGGGCAAAACTTTGAGCGGTCATTGCAGCAATCTCTCGATGGCAGCGGGCTGCTTGGTCACTACCAATTGCAGGCAGTTGGCACCGCTTGGCAGTTGACGTTCGAGGATGCGCCCGCTGATGCCGTCATCAGTTGGCTGTTAATCCACCCCGTGCAGTTTTCACTTGAAGTGGTCGAGGCCCGTTTGCAGCGTGCAAGTGAGGTCAAGGTCGATGATACGGCAGGCACTCTGTCGGGAACCGTTCGCATGGATCAGGCGCAGGGCGCTAAGGAAGCTTCATGAAGTGGTCAGGTTCCAATTATGTACGTACGGCCGCGCCGTTTCTGTTGTTGGCACTGAGCGCATGCAGCAACACCAGCACGCCGCAGAATCAGCCGCCGTTGCTGGTCGACAGTGAACTCGGTCGACCGCTGGCCAACACTCAGCGTAGCGGCGACGCGGTGCTCGACCGCGAGCGCGCACAGGCGCAGGCGCGACCTGCGCCGAAGCAATTGCACAACATCAGCAAGAGTGCGCGCAGTGGTGCGGCGTCGTCGGGAATTGCCTTGCCGAGTAATCCTTTGGGCGATCAGCCGGTGACGCTGAATTTTGTCGACGCCGATATTCAAGCGGTGGTGCGCGCGCTGTCGCGTTCGACCGGGCAGCAGTTTTTGGTCGATCCTCGGGTCAAGGGCACGCTGACGCTGGTCTCTGAAGGTCAGGTGCCGGCGCGGCAGGCTTACGACATGTTGCTGGCGGCGTTGCGCATGCAGGGTTTCAGCGTGGTCGATGTCGGCGGTGTAGCGCAGGTAGTGCCGGAGGCTGATGCGAAGTTGCTCGGTGGGCCGATCTACAGCGCCGATAAGCCGGCGGGTAACGGCATGCTCACGCGCACGTTTCGCCTGCAATACGAAAACGCGGTGAACCTGATTCCGGTGCTGCGGCCGATCGTTTCGCCAAACAATCCGATCAACGCCTATCCGGGCAATAACACCATCGTCATCACCGATTACGCGGAGAACCTGACCCGTGTTGCGCAGTTGATCGCGAGCATTGATTCACCCAGTGCGATCGACACCGATGTGGTGCAGATCCAGAACGGCATCGCTGCCGACATTGCGCCGATGGTGGCGGATTTGCTCGATGCGCCGGGCAATGATCCGACGCAGAAAATCGCCGTGATTGGTGATCCGCGTTCCAACACCATCATCATTCGCGCCGGCAGCCCGGAGCGCACGGAGCTGGCGCGTAACCTGATCTACAAACTCGACAATGCGCAGAGTAATCCGAGCAATTTGCACGTGGTTTATTTGCGTAACGCGCAAGCGGCGAAACTGGCGCAGGCGTTGCGTGGTTTGCTCACGGGCGAGAGTGATAGCGGCAGCAGTGACAGTGCACGTTCGGTGCTCAGTTCCATGGGGGCAAGCACTGGTGGCAGCGCTGGGCAGAACGGTCAGAGCGGTACGCAAAGCAGCGGCACAACAACGACTAATAGCAGCGGCAGCACGGGTGGCAGTTACGCCCAGGGCAGCAGTGGCAGCACAACCGGTAGCGGCGGCGCGCAAAGCAGCGAGCAGAACGTCGCCTTCAGCGCTGGCGGCGTGACCATTCAGGCCGACGCCACCACCAACACCTTGCTGATTTCTGCGCCGGAGCCGTTGTATCGCAACCTGCGCGAGGTGATCGATCTGCTCGACCAGCGCCGCGCGCAAGTGGTGATTGAAAGCCTGATTGTCGAAGTCGGCGAGGACGATGCCAGTGAGTTTGGCGTGCAATGGCAGACCGGTAACCTCGGGGGTAATGGCGTGATCGGTGGCGCGAATCTGGGCGGCTCGGGGATCAACACCAACGGCAAAACCAGCATCGACGTGTTGCCGCAAGGTTTGAACCTGGGCTACGTCAACGGCACCGTGGATATTCCGGGGATCGGCAAGATTCTCGACCTGAAGGTGCTGGCCCGGGCCTTGAAAAGTAAGGGTGGCACCAACGTGCTGTCGACGCCGAACCTGCTGACCCTCGATAACGAAGCGGCGAGTATTTTCGTTGGCCAGACCATTCCGTTTGTCAGCGGCAGTTATGTGACTGGCGGCGGGGGCACTAGCAATAACCCGTTCCAGACCGTGACCCGTGAAGAGGTTGGCCTGAAGCTCAATGTGCGCCCGCAGATTTCCGAGGGCGGCACGGTGAAGCTCGATATCTATCAGGAAGTCAGCAGCATCGACGAACGCGCTTCCAACAGCGCGACATCGACGGGCATCGTCACCAACAAACGTGCAATCGACACCAGTATTTTGCTCGACGACGGGCAGATCATGGTGCTCGGCGGGTTGCTGCAGGACGGCTACAGCCAAAGCAACGACGCGGTGCCGTGGCTGGGCAGCTTGCCGGGCATTGGCGCACTGTTTCGCAACGAGCGCCGGGCGATCACCAAGACCAACCTGATGGTGTTCCTGCGCCCTTATATCATCCGCGACAGCGAAGCGGGGCGCAGCATCACGCTCAACCGCTACGACTTCATGCGCCGCGCGCAGGGTGGTTTGCAGCCGGAACGCAGCTGGGCAATGCCGGATATGCAAGCGCCGCAGTTGCCGACGGCGGCACAAGGTGTGCCGGCTGTGTTACCGAGCTCTGGCCCACGCGCAACCATCAAAGCGGTGCCCATCCAATGACGCCGACATTGCCTCTTGATCTGCAAAACCGACCTGTAGGAGCTGCCGAAGGCTGCGATCTTTTGATCTTGCTCTTCGACGGACCCAAACGACCAAAGATCAAAAGATCGCAGCCTTCGGCAGCTCCTACAGGGATTGGGGAGGGCTTGAAATGAGCGCGCTGCCTTACGCTTGGGCCAAGGCGCAGCGCATTCTGTTGTGCGATGGCGTGTTGACGGTGTGCCCGTCGACGCCGGGCTGGTCGATCAGCGAGGCGCGGCGCCAATTCGGCGCGACCACGATACAGCGGGTGCGCGATGATGAGCTGGATGGCTTGCTCGCCGCTGCCTATGCCGACACCGGCAGTGCCGCCGCTGTGGTCGGCGCGGCAGAGAATGAAGTCGACCTCGACCGCCTGATGCAGGACATGCCGGAAATCACCGACCTGCTCGACACCCAGGACGGTGCGCCGGTGATCCGCATGATCAACGCCTTGCTCACCCAGGCCGCGCGCGACGAAGCCAGCGACATTCACATCGAACCGTTCGAAACCCATTCGGTGGTGCGCTACCGCGTCGATGGCACGCTGCGTGACGTGGTCTCGCCGCGCAAGGCGTTGCACGGTGCGCTGGTGTCGCGGATCAAGATCATGGCGCAACTCGACATCGCCGAAAAACGCTTGCCGCAGGACGGTCGTATCGCTTTGCGGGTGGCCGGGCGGCCGATCGATATTCGTGTCTCCACGGTGCCGACCGGGCATGGTGAACGCGTGGTGATGCGTCTGCTCGACAAACAGGCCGGGCGCCTTCACTTGGAAACCCTCGGCATGGACGCGCAGGTGCTGGCCAAACTCGACCACCTGATCCGTCAGCCTCACGGCATCGTCCTGGTCACTGGCCCTACCGGTAGTGGCAAAACCACCAGCCTCTATGCGGCACTGGCCCGGCTCGATGCCAGCACCAGCAACATCCTTACCGTGGAAGATCCGGTGGAATACGACCTACCGGGCATCAGCCAGATTCAGGTCAACGCCAAGATCGACATGACTTTTGCCCTCGCGTTAAGGGCGATTCTGCGGCAAGACCCGGACATCATCATGATCGGCGAAATCCGCGATCTCGAAACCGCGCAAATCGCGGTGCAAGCATCGCTGACCGGTCACTTGGTGCTGGCGACGCTACACACCAACGACGCGGTGTCGGCGGTCAACCGCTTGATCGACATGGGCGTCGAGCCGTTTCTGCTGGCCTCGTCGATGCTCGGCGTGCTCGCGCAACGTTTGGTGCGGCGCCTGTGCAATCAATGCAAGGAAGAAGACCCCACCGCGCCCGGCACTTGGCGCCCGGTGGGTTGCGCAAACTGCAATCAAACCGGCTACAGCGGCCGCACCGGTATTCACGAATTGTTCTGCATCGACGACGACATCCGTACCCTGATCCACCAAGGGGCAGGGGAGCAGGCCTTGCGCGCATCCGCCGCGAAAGCCGGCATGTTCAGCCTGCGCGAGGACGGTGAGCGCTGGATCCGCAGCGGTGCCACCGCGCCTGAAGAAATCTTGCGTGTGACACGGGACGCCTGATGAATCGCTATCGTTTTGAAGCCGCTGATGCGACCGGCAAGATTGAATCCGGGCACCTTGAGGCCGATAGCCAGGCTGCCGCGTTCACAACATTACGCGGGCGTGGTTTGACCGCTTTATCGGTGCACAAGGAAAGCAACGTCGCCCAGCACGGCGGTGGCGGACTGTTCAGCGCCAAACTCTCGGACAACGACCTCGCCTGGGCTACACGCCAACTCGCGAGTCTGCTCGGTGCGAGTCTGCCGTTGGAAGCGGCGCTGAGTGCCACGGTCGAGCAGGCTGAAAAAAAGCACATAGCCCACACCCTCAGCGCCGTGCGTGCGGATGTGCGCAGCGGCATGCGTCTGGCCGAGTCGCTGGCGGCGCGGCCACGGGATTTTCCTGAGATCTATCGCGCGCTGATTGCGGCGGGGGAGGAGTCTGGCGATCTGGCGCAGGTGATGGAACGGCTGGCGGATTACATTGAGGAGCGCAACAACCTGCGCGGCAAGATTCTCACTGCGTTTATCTATCCGGGCGTGGTTGGGCTGGTGTCGATCGGCATTGTGATTTTCCTGCTCAGTTACGTGGTGCCGCAGGTGGTCAGTGCGTTTTCCCAGGCGCGGCAGGATTTGCCGGGGCTGACCTTGGCGATGCTCAACGCCAGTGATTTCATCCGCAGTTGGGGCTGGCTGTGCGCAGGGATCATGGCCGGCGCGTTTTGGAGCTGGCGCCTGTATCTGCGTAATCCGGCGGCGCGTTTGAGTTGGCATCATCGCGTGCTGAAGTTGCCGTTGTTCGGGCGATTCATCCTCGGTCTGAACACCGCACGTTTCGCCTCGACGTTGGCGATTCTCGGCGGCGCCGGGGTGCCGTTGTTGCGCGCGCTGGAGGCGGCACGACAGACGTTGTCCAATGACCGCTTGAGTTTGAGCGTCACTGAGGCCACGGCGAAGGTGCGTGAGGGTGTGAACCTGGCGGCGGCGTTGCGGGTGGAAAACGTGTTCCCGCCGGTGCTGATTCATCTGATCGCCAGTGGCGAGAAAACCGGTTCATTGCCACCGATGCTGGAGCGCGCAGCGCAAACCCTGTCGCGTGACATTGAACGACGGGCAATGGGCATGACCGCGTTGCTTGAGCCGCTGATGATTGTGGTGATGGGCGGGGTGGTGCTGGTGATTGTGATGGCGGTGTTGCTGCCGATCATTGAGATCAATCAGCTGGTCCAGTAGCCGGTTTTTATGGTGTCTGATCGGGCCCCTTCGCGAGCAAGCTCGCTCCCACATTGTTCTGTGGTGTTAAGTCAATTGCATTCGATCATTGAGAGCACTGAGTTGATCCAGTAGTGGTGTCTCTGATGTTTTGGTGGTGTTTGGGCCGGCCCCTTCGCGAGCAGGCTCGCTTGTATGGTAGGACTTGAAGGGAGGAGGAGGGACAAGGCTCGATTCTGGCTGTTGACGCAGCACAGACCGTGGGAGATTTCGCCCCTCCTCCTTTCACCCAAGCGCCGAT
>NZ_UTBZ01000081.1 GCF_900580865.1 Pseudomonas viridiflava | reverse complement strand
GGGGGGGGGGGGGGGGGGGGGGGGGGGGGGGGGGGGGGGGGGGGGGGGGGGGGGGGGGGGGGGGGGGGGGGGGGGGGGGGGGGGGGGGGGGGGGGGGGGGGGGGGGGGGGGGGGGGGGGGGGGGGGGG
>NZ_UTBZ01000059.1 GCF_900580865.1 Pseudomonas viridiflava | reverse complement strand
ATGAAGAAGACCCTTTGATCTGCACAGCGTTCCTGCCGTTCGTCGTATTCTCAGCTATTTTTCGATTTCAGTGCTTCAATTTCTGCCTTGGCCTCTGCCAACTGGTCCACAAGTTCTTTGATCCGTTGCTCATTCTGGACCTGAACGGTGACATATTTCTGAATCCCGATGTAATACATCAACTGGTTCGCTTCGTTGCGCACTGGCGTGATCGACAGCTCATTCCAGAACGTGCTGCCATCCTTGCGATAGTTACGCAGTATCTGACGGCATGCCTGGCCACTGCGTATGGCTTTCTGAATGGCCGCGAGTGCTTCCTGC
>NZ_UTBZ01000023.1 GCF_900580865.1 Pseudomonas viridiflava | reverse complement strand
CTCCTACAATGGGACTGAGTACATCAGACAGAGGATTGGTCGGCTGTCAGGCCGTCTTCGCGAGCAGGCTCGCTCCCACAATTGGATTGAGTACATCAGACAGAGGATTGGTCGGCTGGCAGGCCGTCTTCGCGAGCAGGCTCGCTCCCACAATTGGATTGAGTACATCAGACAGAGGATTGGTCGGCTGGCAGGCCGTCTTCGCGAGCAAGCTCGCTCCACAGTGGAACTGAGTACATCAGACAGAAGATTGGTCGGCTGGCAGGCCGCCTTCGCGAGCAGGCTCGCTCCCACAGGTTTAATCTGTGTGCGGCCCACGCGGCAAAGCCGCCCCACTCAACAGGATGAGCGTTAGCTCGGCTGCAGCTCTTGATCTTGATCTGAAGGCCCGTCGGCAGGCTGAGTGGAGGGCTTGATCCGGGCGTGGGAGCGCAGCGACCGTTTGGCGAAGCCAAACACAGCGGGAGTAGGTGCAGCGAAGCAAACCGGAGACGCTGCGCCCGGATCAATCCCGGAGCGAAGGAACCCCGAGCTTTAGCGAGTGGGCCGAACGTCAGGGCAAAGACCTTTGGTTCCTTTGGGGCGTTTGCCAAAGGGACTCGCTGTAAGAGCGAAACCGCCAGCGGCAGCACCCGAAGCAACGGATATTCCCCCAAAACCCCAAGAACATGGTCGGCCCAAAGGCCGCCACGACCCAACGCCGAAAAAAAAGCCCCGACCATAAGGCCGGGGCTTTCACATCACATCACATCACATCACAGCTCAAATCAGACATCAAAACCGCTTGATCTCAGCCTGAGCTTCCAACTGCTTGCGATACGCCGCAAAGTCCTGCTGCCCCTCACGCGAAGCAAGGAAACGACGGTACTGAACCTTCTCTTCATCCGTCGGCGCAGCCGCTTCGTTAACGCCATTCAGACGCACGATCATCAGACTGCCATCCGCCAACGTCACGCTGGTGAACGTCGGCTTGTCCTTGGCAGCCGGCTTCGGCATACGGAACAACGCTTGCAGCACCGCCGGATCAACACCTTCCTGACCACGGGTGGCCGCTTCAGTGGTTTTCCAGTTCTGACCCTCAACCGCCTTGTCCAACGGTGCCTTGCCATCACGCAGATCCGCAATCAGCTTCTCGGCCTTGGTCTTGGCAGCCGCGCTGGCATGCTCTTTGGTCAACTGAGTGCGGATCGCCGCATTCACGCTTTCCAGCGGCAATTGCGCAGGCTTGAAGTGCTCCTTGGAACGCAGCACGATCACGGTTTCCGGGTCCAGCTCGATGGCGGTGCTGTTGGCACCTTCGTCGATCACTTCGGTGCTGAACGCAGCGGTCACTACGGCACGGTTGGCCGCAACACCTTCGCCACCTTCACGGCCGAACGGCTTGGAGGTGTGCACGGTCAGCTTCAGATCCGCCGCTGGCTGAGCCAGGTCAGACGCTTCGAACGCCGAGTCTTCGAGTTGCTTGGTCGCCTCGACGAAACGCTGCTCGACCTGCGCGGCTTTCAGCTCGCGGGTCAGCTTGTCTTTCAGGCTGGCCAGGGTCGGCACTTCAGGCGCTTCCACACCCAACAGCTTGATCAAGTGGTAACCGAAGTCGGTGCGAATCGGCTCGGACACCTGGTCTTTCGACAGCGAGTACAAGGCTTTTTCGAACGCAGGGTCGTAGACGCCCGGGCCTGCGTAACCGAGGTCACCGCCGTTATTGGCCGAACCCGGATCCTGCGAGAACTCTTTGGCCAGCGCTTCGAACTTCTCGCCCTTGGCCAGACGCGCCTGGACTTCGTCGATCTTCGCTTTGGCCTGAGCCTCGGTGGTCTTGTCGTTCACTTCGATCAGAATGTGCGCGGCACGACGCTGTTCCGACAGGTTGGCGATCTCTTTCTGATACGCCGCCTGCAGGTCTTCGTCCTTGACCGCGACCTGATCGAAGAACGAAGCCTTCTTCAGCTCTACGTAATCGATGATCACCTGGTCCGGAGTCATGAACTCTTTGGCGTGTTCGTCGTAGTAAGCCTTGACCTCGTCGTCGGTCAGTTTGACCGCCGCCGGGTCAGCCTTGACGTTCAGGGTGGCGAAATCGCGGGTCTGTTTTTCCAGACGGGCAAATGCCAGCACTTCGGCGTCGGTCACGAAACCGCTGCCCGCCACACCGGCGCGCAGTTGGCCGATGAGCATTTCCTGAGCCAGCATCTGGCGGAATTGCATACGGCTGTAACCCAGTTGACGGATTACCTGGTCGAAACGCTCGGAGCTGAACTTGCCGTCCACCTGGAATTCAGGTGTTTGCAGGATCACTTGGTCCAGTGCGCCTTCGGAGAAAGCGAACTTCGCTTGTTCGGCGCCTTGCAGCAGCAGCTTGCGATCGATCAGACCCTTGAGGGCCGATTCGCGGAGCATTTTTTCGTCGAGCAACGAAGCATCGAAGTCTTTGCCCAGCTGTTGCATCAGCTGACGGCGTTGCATATCAACGGCCTGGCTCAGCTCGTTCTGGCTGATTTCTTCACCGTTGACCTTGGCCGCCTCATTCTTGTGAGTCGTGGCCTGGAAAATGGCGTCGAAACCGGTCAGAGC
Organism: Pseudomonas viridiflava; assembly: GCF_900580865.1. Lineage (GTDB taxonomy): Bacteria > Pseudomonadota > Gammaproteobacteria > Pseudomonadales > Pseudomonadaceae > Aquipseudomonas. Next base: position 88,747 of record NZ_UTBZ01000023.1, on the reverse strand, counting down.
CATCAGTGCAACGATGACCCCGATAATGGTCTTGGCAATCCAGCCTTGTGAATTGTCCCTGATATTCTGCAGCATGCGTCCCCCAGAAACGGTTGAACTTCAAAATTAGGCAACCGTGGAGCGTGGGTAGAATCCGGATAGAAGAAAGGCGCATCCGAGGATGCGCCTTCTCGTAACTGGCGGAGCGGACAGGGCTCGAACCCTCGATCCCGGCGTTACAGGCAACTGTTTCAGCTACCTGCTCTACCGCTCCGCTGCCAAGTCAGGCATGACCCCGACCCGGATGGGTAAAAACCTGAAAACTTAGTTAACAGCTTCTTTCAGTGCTTTACCGGCTTTGAAACCTGGCTTCTTGGCAGCCGGGATTTCCAGAGTCTTGCCGGTCTGTGGGTTACGACCGGTACGAGCCGGACGATCCGTCACGGAGAAAGTACCGAAACCAACCAGAACAACGGAGTCGCCAGCCTTCAGAGCGCCAGTGACGGATTCGATTACAGCGTCCAGCGCACGGCCAGCAGCAGCTTTCGGGATATCAGCGGATGCAGCGATAGCATCAATCAGTTCCGACTTGTTCACTCTAAGTCCCCTTATATCTATTTTGAGATGATTCTAAGTTTTTTGGTGAAAGCAAAAACGAGTGCTGAATGGCCTACAGACACTTAAGAGCCGCTTTATAACAAGGGCTCTAAAAAACTGTCAAGGAAGCCCCCCAGGCAAAAGCGTATTAATGCGTGCTAATTCTTTCCTTAGAGTCAGACTCACGTTTTTCGTCCTTGGCAACTATCTCCGGAGCCACATCCGGCAAGGGCTCCGGCGCGTATTGCAGCGCAATTTGCAGGACCTCGTCAATCCATTTAACCGGTTTAATCTGCAGATCCTGCTTGATATTGTCAGGAATCTCCTTCAGATCACGCACGTTCTCTTCCGGAATAATCACGATCTTGATTCCGCCGCGGTGAGCCGCAAGCAGTTTTTCCTTCAGACCGCCAATCGCCAGCACCTGACCACGCAAAGTAATTTCGCCGGTCATGGCCACATCAGCGCGCACCGGAATGCCGGTCAATGCCGACACCAGCGCCGTGCACATGCCTACACCAGCGCTAGGGCCGTCCTTCGGGGTCGCCCCTTCCGGCATGTGGATGTGCGTGTCGCGCTTCTCGTGGAAGTCCAGGGGAATGCCCAGGCTCTTGGCACGACTGCGGACAACGGTCAATGCGGCAGTGATCGATTCGACCATCACGTCGCCCAGCGAACCGGTCTTGATCAATTGTCCTTTGCCCGGCACCACAGCGGCTTCGATGGTCAGCAATTCGCCACCAACCTGAGTCCAGGCAAGGCCGGTCACCTGACCGATCTGATCCTGTTGCTCGGCCAGACCATAGCGGAATTTGCGCACACCGAGGAAGTGCTCCAGCAAGTCAGCTGTCACTTTCACCGAGAAGCGTTTTTCCAGCGCATGCTCTTTAACGGCCTTGCGGCAGACCTTGGCGATCTGACGTTCGAGGCCACGCACACCGGCTTCACGGGTGTAGTAACGGATGATGTCGCGGATCGCTTCTGCGTCGAATTCCAGCTCGCCTTTCTTCAGACCATTGGCGGCGATCTGCTTCGGCGAGAGGTATTTGACGGCGATGTTGATCTTCTCGTCTTCGGTGTAGCCCGGCAGACGGATGACTTCCATCCGGTCGAGCAGTGCCGGCGGAATGTTCATCGAGTTCGAGGTACACAGGAACATCACATCGGAAAGGTCGTAATCGACTTCCAGATAGTGGTCGTTGAAGTTGTGGTTCTGCTCTGGATCGAGCACTTCCAGCAACGCCGACGCCGGGTCGCCACGCATATCGCTGCCCATTTTGTCGATTTCATCGAGCAGGAACAGCGGGTTGCGCACACCCACCTTTGTCATCTTTTGAATCAATCTTCCCGGCATCGAACCGATGTAAGTCCGGCGGTGACCGCGAATTTCCGCTTCATCACGCACGCCACCGAGGGCCATGCGCACGAATTTGCGGTTGGTGGCGTGAGCGATCGACTCTGCCAGCGAGGTTTTACCCACACCCGGAGGACCGACCAGGCACAACACCGGGCCACGGATTTTCTTCACGCGTTTTTGCACGGCGAGGTATTCAAGGATACGTTCCTTGACCTCTTCGAGGCCGTAGTGATCGGCATCGAGAATGTCTTCTGCGCGCGCCAGGTCCAGGCGAACCTTGCTCTGCGCCTTCCACGGCACTTGCACCAGCCAGTCGATGTACGAGCGCACCACGGTGGCTTCAGCGGACATCGGCGACATTTGCTTGAGCTTGTTCAGCTCGGCAGTGGCTTTGGCCAACGCGTCTTTCGGCAGACCGGCAGCGTCGATACGCTTTTTCAGGTCTTCGATTTCGTTGTGGCCTTCGTCGCTGTCACCGAGTTCTTTCTGAATGGCCTTCATCTGCTCATTCAGGTAGTACTCGCGCTGACTGCGCTCCATTTGTTTTTTGACGCGACCACGAATGCGTTTTTCGACTTGCAGCAGGTCGATCTCGGCGTCCAGCAAAGCCAGAACGTGTTCGACCCGGGCCGACAAATCAATGATTTCGAGGATTTCCTGCTTCTGCTCGATTTTCAGCGCCATGTGCGCCGCCATGGTGTCGACCAGGCGACCCGGCTCATCGATGCTGTTGAGCGACGACAGGACTTCAGCCGGTACTTTCTTGCCCAACTGTACATATTGTTCGAACTGCGACAGCAGTGTGCGCACGAACACTTCGGATTCGCGCTCGGCGGCGTCGACCTCTTCGATCAAAGAGACTTCGGCACGGCAGTGGCCGTCGACTTCGCTGAAGCGCTCGACGGTGCCACGCTGCTCACCCTCGACCAGAACCTTTACGGTGCCGTCAGGCAGCTTCAGAAGCTGTAGAACAGTGGCGATGGTACCTACGCGATAGAGAGCGTCTTCACCGGGATCGTCGTCAGCCGGGTTTCTCTGGGCCAGCAGGAGGATCTGCTTGTCGCCCGTCATCGCGGCCTCGAGGGCTTCGATGGATTTCTCGCGCCCCACGAACAGCGGGATAACCATGTGCGGATAAACCACGACATCACGCAATGGCAGGAGAGGCAATTCGATGGTTGTCTTCATGATTTCGCCTCTACGGCGGCCATATGGCCGTAATCAGATGGAATTGAGCTTGAAACCAAGATGGGGGCTGCCTTGAAAAAAAACAAGCGCAAAGCGGATGTAAAAAATGACATAAAAAAAAGAGGCCCGAAGGCCCCTTCTTTATTCCAGCAGACTGGACACTTACGCGTCCGGCGCCGCCTTGGCCGTCGGCTCACTGTTTTCGTAGATATACAGTGGCTTGGACTTGCCTTCGATCACGCTTTCATCGATCACGACTTTGCTCACCTCGGACTGCGAGGGGATTTCATACATCGTGTCGAGCAGTACACCTTCGAGAATCGAACGCAGACCACGGGCACCGGTTTTACGTTCCAGGGCACGCTTGGCGACCGATTTCAGCGCGTCCGTGCGGAACTCCAGATCCACGCCTTCCATCTCGAACAGCTTGGCATACTGTTTGGTCAGAGCATTTTTCGGCTCAGTGAGGATCTGCATCAACGCAGCCTCATCCAGCTCGTCCAGCGTTGCAAGAACCGGCAGACGACCGACGAATTCCGGGATCAGACCGAACTTGACCAGATCGTCAGGCTCGACTTCACGCAGGGATTCACCGACTTTCTTGCCTTCTTCCTTGCTGCGCACTTCTGCGTTGAAGCCGATGCCACCCTTGGTGGAACGGTTTTGAATAACCTTTTCCAGACCAGAGAACGCACCACCGCAGATGAACAGGATGTTACGGGTGTCGACCTGCAGGAATTCCTGCTGCGGGTGCTTGCGACCACCTTGCGGCGGTACGGAAGCGACCGTGCCTTCGATCAACTTCAGCAAGGCCTGTTGCACGCCTTCACCGGAAACGTCCCGGGTGATCGACGGGTTGTCGGACTTGCGGGAAATCTTGTCGATTTCGTCGATGTAGACAATACCCATCTGGGCTTTCTCTACGTCGTAATCGCACTTCTGCAGCAGCTTCTGAATGATGTTCTCGACATCTTCACCTACATAACCCGCCTCGGTGAGGGTGGTTGCGTCGGCGATGGTGAACGGAACGTTCAGCAAGCGGGCCAGTGTTTCGGCCAGCAGGGTTTTACCGGAGCCTGTCGGGCCGATCAGCAGGATGTTGCTCTTGCCGAGTTCGACGTCGTCAGCCTTCTTGTCACGCTGGTTCAGGCGCTTGTAGTGGTTGTACACCGCTACGGCCAGAACCTTCTTCGCACGCTCCTGACCAATGACGTACTGGTCAAGGATGCCGCTGATTTCTTTAGGCGAAGGCAATTTATGCGCGCTGCTTTCGGCCTGGGCTTCCTGCACCTCCTCACGGATGATGTCATTGCACAGGTCGACGCACTCGTCGCAGATAAAGACCGAGGGGCCGGCAATCAATTTGCGCACTTCATGCTGGCTTTTGCCACAGAAGGAGCAATAGAGCAGCTTGCCGTTGTCCTCGCCGTTGCGGGTGTCAGTCATTCGTTCGATCCAAATCCGATAGGCTTGCAACACAAGATGAAGGCTATTGCGGGCTTTTTCAAGCCCGCCGCTGATCAGACAAGCCGACCAAGCCTATTTTGAGCTGCTTATTTTAAGCTGGGCGCTGGTTGATCACTTCGTCGATCAGGCCATATTCCTTCGCAGCTTCTGCACTCATGAAGTTGTCGCGATTGGTATCGCGCTCGATTTCTTCCAGAGTACGGCCGCTGTGCTTGGCCATCAGCGTGTTCAGACGCTCACGAATGAAGAGGATTTCCTTGGCGTGGATTTCGATGTCCGACGCCTGGCCCTGGAAACCGCCCAGTGGCTGGTGAATCATCACGCGCGAGTTCGGCAGGCAGAAACGCTTGCCCGGGGCACCTGCGGTCAGCAGGAATGCACCCATGCTGCAGGCCTGGCCGATGCAGGTGGTCGACACGTTCGGCTTGATGAACTGCATGGTGTCGTAGATCGACATGCCCGCTGTCACCGAACCGCCCGGGGAGTTGATGTAGAGATGGATGTCCTTGTCCGGGTTTTCCGCTTCAAGGAACAGCAGTTGCGCGCAGATCAGGTTGGCCATGTAGTCCTCTACCGGACCAACCAGAAAGATCACTCGCTCCTTGAGCAGGCGCGAATAGATGTCATAGGCGCGTTCGCCACGAGCAGATTGCTCGACAACCATCGGGACCAGGCCGCCGGCGGCCTGGATATCAGAGTTCTGCTGAATATAAGAATTACGGAACATGCTCTGCAGTCGCTCCCAAATAGTTATGTCTTGAATACGCATAAGCCAGCTCGAGAGCTGGCTTATGGTGTGTACTTCTTAACGCAAAATCAATCAGTCGGCTGTTGGAGCTTCTACCGGCTTGACTGCTTCTTCGTAAGAGACCGCTTTGTCGGTCACACTAGCTTTCTGCAGAACAGTATCCACAACTTGTTCTTCCAGCACAACCGAACGCACTTCGTTCAGCTGCTGCTCGTTTTTGTAGTACCACGACACAACCTGCTCAGGCTCCTGGTAAGCGGAAGCCATTTCCTGAATCATTTCGCGGACGCGAGCGTCGTCAGGCTTCAAGTCGAATTGCTTGACCACTTCAGCAACGATCAGACCCAGCACAACGCGGCGCTTGGCTTGCTCTTCGAACAGCTCGGCCGGCAGTTGATCAGGTTTGATGTTACCGCCGAACTGCTGAACAGCCTGCACGCGCAGACGGTCAACTTCGTTGGACAGCAGCGCCTTAGGCACTTCGATCGGGTTGGTGGCCAGCAGACCATCCATTACCTGATTCTTGACCTTGGATTTGATCGCCTGACGCAGTTCACGCTCCATGTTCTTGCGAACTTCGGTGCGGAAACCGTCGATGCCGCTTTCCTTGATGCCGAATTGAGCGAAGAACTCTTCGTTCAGCTCTGGCAGCTTAGGCTCGGAAACAGTGTTGACAGTCACGGTGAACTCGGCGGTTTTGCCAGCCAGGTCCAGGTTCTGATAGTCCTCTGGGAAGGTCAGGTTCAGAACGCGCTCTTCGCCAGCCTTTGCACCCACCAGACCTTCTTCGAAGCCAGGGATCATACGGCCGGAACCCAGTACCAGCTGAGTGCCTTTGGCAGAGCCGCCAGCGAAGACTTCGCCGTCAACCTTGCCAACGAAATCGATGTTCAGTTGGTCTTCGTTCTGGGCAGCACGATCGGCCACTTCAAAACGGGTGTTCTGCTTGCGCAGGATGTCGAGCATTTTGTCCAGGTCAGCGTCAGCCACGTCAGCGCTCAGGCGCTCAACAGTGATGCCGTCGAAACCGGCAACGGTGAACTCAGGGAACACTTCGAATACAGCAACGTATTCCAGGTCTTTGCCAGCTTCGAGCGACTTAGGCTCGATCGATGGCGAACCAGCAGGGTTCAGCTTCTGCTCAACCACAGCTTCGTAGAAGGAGGACTGGATCACGTCGCCTACAGCTTCCTGACGAGCATCAGCACCGAAACGGCGCTTGATTTCGCTCATTGGCACTTTGCCTGGACGGAAGCCAGCAATCTTGGCCTTTTGGGCAGTCTGCTGCAGACGCTTGTTGACCTGAGTCTCGATGCGCTCTGCCGGCACGGTGACGCTCATGCGGCGCTCGAGAGCAGTAGTATTTTCAACAGAAACTTGCATGGATATTCCTCGTTGCACAGACGTTAGCCGGCCGTTTCCGACCCCAGAATCAAGGGCATGCATTCTAGTGGGTCAAACTCAAGAAGTCACCCTACTGAAAACGGGTAAAAAAACAGCAGGCATTTTATCGGGACCACTACATCAATGCAGCGCGCCCCACAGGCGAATACAACCAATCACGCCAGGGCTCTGCGCCAACCGCTTCTATATATAGAAGAGACTGCCGATCACTCCCTGACGGCCGTTCTTGCAAGCAAGCCCGGCGAGCAGTACAGCATCATCGAGCAACATAAATTCGACGAAGCGCCCTGCCCCTGCGCCCCGAAACCGACAATCACCGGTTTTCAGAACCGCTAAAACAAAAAAGGCGCCAGACTGTTAAATCTGGCGCCTTTCGAAATATGGGGTGGACGATGGGGATCGAACCCACGACAACGGGAGTCACAATCCCGTGCTCTACCAACTGAGCTACGCCCACCATATTGCGTAACAAAAAAGCCAAACAACTTCTTTGTTGAAACCTCACCAGCCCGAAGACATGAATGAAGCTTTAATTGGTGCGGATGAAGAGACTCGAACTCTTACGCCTCGCGGCGCTGGAACCTAAATCCAGTGTGTCTACCAATTCCACCACATCCGCGGGTGAAGCTTTAAAGCAAAGGCGCCAGACTGTTACATCTGGCGCCTTTCGAAATATGGGGTGGACGATGGGGATCGAACCCACGACAACGGGAGTCACAATCCCGTGCTCTACCAACTGAGCTACGCCCACCATATCGCGTTACTTGTGCCAAAGCTGCCTAATGGCGCACCCGGCAGGACTCGAACCTGCGACCATCCGCTTAGAAGGCGGATGCTCTATCCAGCTGAGCTACGGGCGCCTTATTAATCTGTACTCTTAAAGGACTACAAACTAAGTGCTTTCCAGTGTCGCAGAACCTTGATTCCGCTTCACCTTCTTAACCAGTGCTAGGCTGTGCCCGACAAGTGCGACGAATAGTATAGAGCGCTCCGAAGGTCGTCAAATCCTTTTTGAAAAAAATTCATTTAATTAAAGGAGTTAGAGGAATTTGCTGACCAAGCGCCTTTGCCCTCACCGCTCGACATGCGAGAATGCGTTCTCATTTTTTCCCCTCTCGATGGTTAATCACGCGCAATGACTGCACAACTAATCGACGGCAAATCGATCGCCGCCAGCCTGCGCCAGCAGATCGCCCAACGAGTTGCCGAGCGTCGCCAGCAAGGCCTGCGCACTCCCGGCCTCGCGGTGATCCTGGTCGGCAGCGATCCTGCCTCTCAGGTTTATGTCTCGCACAAGCGTAAAGACTGTGAAGAGGTTGGCTTCCTCTCTCAAGCCTACGACCTGCCCTCCGACACCACGCAAGACGCGCTGACCGATCTGATCGATCGCCTCAACGACGACCCTGCAATCGACGGCATCCTGCTGCAGCTGCCGCTACCCGAGCACCTGGACGCCTCCAGACTTCTGGAGCGTATCCGCCCGGACAAAGACGTCGACGGTTTCCATCCTTATAACGTCGGTCGCCTGGCCCAGCGCATTCCGCTGCTACGTCCATGCACGCCTAAAGGCATCATGACGCTGCTGGAAAGCACTGGCGCTGACCTTTATGGCATGGACGCAGTGGTTGTCGGCGCTTCCAACATCGTCGGTCGCCCGATGGCGATGGAATTGCTGCTGGCCGGTTGCACCGTGACCGTGACCCACCGCTTCACCAAGGATCTGGCCGGCCACGTCGGCCGTGCCGATCTGGTGGTCGTGGCCGCCGGCAAGCCGGGCCTGGTCAAAGGCGAGTGGATCAAGGAAGGCGCGATCGTGATCGACGTCGGCATCAACCGTCAGGACGACGGCAAACTGGTCGGTGACGTTGTTTACGAAACCGCCCTGCCCCGTGCTGGCTGGATCACGCCGGTACCGGGCGGCGTCGGTCCGATGACCCGCGCCTGCCTGCTGGAAAACACCCTCTATGCGGCAGAAACCCTGCACGCCTGATCGGTACTTTCAGCAATAAGAAAAACCCGCCTTGTGCGGGTTTTTTCATGCCTGAGAAAAAACTGTAACCGTTCGCCGGAAACCCCTCTTTTTACAGGCCTTTTCACGAGATTTTCAGGTCACTCAAACAACCATCGACAGATCTTCAGCCATACTCCTAGTATTATTTTTGGGTTTTGCTATGTGTCTCAGTGTAGAGAATCCCAATGTTTGTTGGGGTTCGCCTACCCTGTGCCACACACCGAACTACTGCGAAACACACGCAGTGGTACAAAAATTGGTACGAGCTTTATCCCCTCCACGGCGTCCTGCCGATCGAATACCAATCCAAAATCCTACAGCTCGTCGCCTCATCCTCGCCCGCCAGCATCGCCTCGATTACTGTATATGCGAACAGTATTCAGCAAGGCATTCCCGTGAATCCCCTCTATATAGAAGAAACCGACGATTGGCTCGGTAACCCGACTTCGCTCGAAACCTGCCGGCACCAGCTCAGGATGTACGAAAACGAATTCGAAGCGCTCACCCTCCAGCTCGAGCGAGCACTGGAAAATATTCAGGGATTGGTTCGTGACAATGACTCGCTCACGGCGGAAAGGAATTCCCTCAGGGAAAAGCTTCAGTACGCCGAGAGGGATTTACTGAGCGAAAAACGCAGTTTCGCGGACGTGGCGCACCAGAGGGACCATCTCTTCCAAGAAAATCAGCGCCTTCTCAGGGATGCGCGGGATCGGAAGAGCTGACCGATCTAACATAAGCCTGACACGCCTGCAGCGCTATCAATCCACGGTCACCGGTGTCGGTGATGGCGATAATTCGTTGAGCATGCGCCGGGTCAAGTCGGGCTCGTACGGCTGCATGATCCACGCCGCCGGCGCCGGTGGCTTTTGGCACGTCACAGCCACTGGCTGAACCCGCGTCGATAAGGACTGACAGCCGGAGATCAGCAGTGGCAAGGCGATCGCGCAGGCGAGCCTGGTCATTTTGCGCATTGGTCATTTTCTCGAAATGGTTTTTTTCACTGGCTGATAGCCTCTGCTCGAGCGCCAGGCGTTTTTCTTGCTCGGACTTCTGCGCCTCGGCACCGGCCATGGCAAGTTGGTTCAGCGTCTCGCCGTGCAGCCTGGACAGCTCGGCCAACTGCTTCCCATAACGCAAGTCCTGAAACTGCCAGGCGCTGCCAGCGCCAAGCAGCACCAGCGCCAGCACGCCGATCAACCGCCAAGGCACGACCATCACGGCACGTCCCTGAAGAACAGGTGCCCGCCCAGCTTGAGGGTCTGTTTCGCCTTCGCCGCCCAGGCCGGCGCCTTGATACTGGTGGCGTAGTAGTGCGTGGCTCCGCCAGTGGGATCCGGCACCTTGCCGTCGATCACCTGATCAGCGGCGATCCGGCACTGCGCCAGCTCGCGAAACGGGATCTGCTTCACGCCGATCAGGAACTGATAGTTCGGGTCGGTCTTGTTCCAACAGCTGAACTGCCAAGGCTTTTGGCAGACGCCGGCGTAGCCTTCGCCCCACCAGGACTTTTCCTTTCCATCGAACACACGGTTGCGGATCGTCCACGCCACGGCGATTCTTCCAGCGGTACCTTCCCCTCGTGCCTCCCCCCATATAGTGCGGGCGAGGATGTCGCGGTCTTTCTCAGACACGATCATCAGTTTTCTCCAGACGTAAAAAAGCCCGCACTTGGCGGGCATTAAAATATCTTGGGACCTATTCCAGAATTAATTGCTTCAACGCTTCAAGCCGAGTTGATTCTGTGAACGCGTGGGGAATAGGCCAGCTTTTAAGCGTGACATTCATTTCTGGCGCCGCGGCACGAATTTGATCTTTCGCCATAACCGCCTGAGCTGGCGGCGAAGTGGTATCCTGCGAGCCAGAGTTCAAGAAGATTATGGTATTGCCTTTGATACCCTGAAGCCTGGAGCGCGGCGAGCGTGCAAGATAAGCAGGATCGTCAGGGCCCGTAGGTGGAGCGCCAATCGCAGCAACCATGTCGCTCTTAAGAGCGGGATCCTGCGTTGTGGAATACAACGACGACAGATCATCAATGATCAACCACAATGAGGCGAGATGAATCTTGCCTGGATATTTCCCCATGTAGTTCAAGGCAGCCATGGTTCCGCCTGATGTCGCCGTGAGGTAAACGCGGGAAAGGCCGGTCTTGTACTGAACCTCCTTCAAAACGATATCAATGCGATCCAGTGTGTCATCTGAACCAAGGGCTTGGGGTGTATTGTTCGGCCCGTTGAAGTTTGGTGCAACAATGCACGCTCTATCCAGAGTGGATAGCTCAGGAAAAACCTGCTTGATCGTTCGATAATCATTAGACCAGGTATGCAGCCATAGGATGATTCGATTAGCTTGCGGCGTGCACTTGATCAGATATGGCTCTCCGGCCGCATTAGCCTCAACATAATCAGAGCTGACCATACTCGCTGGGAATACTGCGCTTGCAGCCATGTCACTGGCTTTTCGCGCTGCCGATATATAATCATCTGATGAAGCAAATGATGCGAACGCCAAACAAGGAGCAAGAGCCGTTATCGCTAAAATATCTCTAAGCTTGATCATCAATAGCCCTTTCCATCCGGTTTCGTTAATGCAAATTTAGAAAATCAACATGATATACAATTGGTTGATATCTCGACTATTCGGGGGTTATTGGCCACACCGGTTTTTCGCTACCTAGATTGACTTCGTTAAGTCTCCTAGAGTAGTCCTGCCATAAGGTAGCCTTTACTTTTTCCTCATCGCTAGCATTGCCAAGCTGCAAAGACATCAGTAGCGGAGTCATCGCGACCGAAGCTGAAGCGGCGAGCGCATCAAATGTCGATTTATTTTCAGCTCGGATTTCTTCTGTTGATCGTTGATAAGGGATAGGCGCAGAAAAACCCTCGCCATCGATCAGCCACCCCAAGCCTGGCATGGGTTCGATATCAGTTACCTCGATCAGAGCTAGGTCCGGATGGTAAAGCAACCTGATATCTCCATCCTCTGGAATCAGTTTTTTCGGCAGATCGGGCGGTGGCAACATCTCCACGACAACACTATCCTGAATCCTGGCGAAAGTTCTCATGCATATTCCTCAATAATAAAGATTGAAGGCGCGCCCGAATAACCTGTACCAGCGCCGGAAGATACCGTAGCTCTCTGACCTGCTCCACCCACACCGTAACCATTCACCACGCCCAGTGAGTTGGTGGCTCCTAACGGTGATTTGCCCCCAACCCCACCCTCAGCGCTATTCGCTTGGTAAAGGCGCCCGACGCTACCGGCATCACCAGGAGTGCCAAAGATATTTGTACCGGACGGCGCCGAACTTGGAGCTCCCCCAATACCTCCCTGCTGAGCAAATGTAGTTGCGGCAAGGCCTACGACTCCGCCGTTGCCACCCGGCAAGGTCATCAAAGACCCGAGACTGCTCGTACCCCCATTCGTGCCGTTCGCACCAGCGACACCGACTCCAGGCGCACCCATAACGGCCACAACAGACGAGATTGCAGAGACGTCGTAAATTCCCTCACCATACGCCCCCGCCCCGCCCCCCCCGCCAGCGGCAGATGCGCCAGCACCAGTAGCTTGCGTTCCGCCACCGCCGGCGCCTGGCGCGACACCTCGAACCCGCCATTTGCTAGCTCCGGGCGTTTTTGTAACGGTGCCGCTTACGGTAATGGCCTGAATATTCAGCAGTCGCCCCTTCAATGCAGAAACAAGCTGTGTGTAGTTGCCCTTCACTGGAGCAATACCGGCCGAGCTCAGGATCGCAATCAGGCTCTCCTGAATGTCGTTCAGCCATTCATCGGTAACCATCGTGGCTTGAGTGCCGGTTAGCGGATCCCCGTCGGTGAATTTGTTGTCGACCGTGGCCCCAGGGCCATCAATTCTGTGCATGCATCATTCTCCGTATGCGAAGAGCGCTATGGTGTGCGCTGGTTTCAACTGATTGATTTTGCATTCCAAGGTGTCGTTACCCCAGGTACGCAGACGCTCGCCGGCAGCGGAAGACCCTGCTCGAAATTCGATGATCGCGGTGGCGGCGGCGCGGATGCGCCAAGTGAACATCCATGGGCCGTTCGTGAGGGAGTCCCCCGCATGAGAGACGCCAGCACGGAATGGGCGGAACTCTTCAATCGTGACGTCGTACCCGAGCGCAGCTGCCAGTTCGATGAAATACTGGATTGACTGACCTCCCGTGCTGGTCAGCTTGGTGAGCAGTGCTTGTTTCCGTCCCTGAATAGTTTCTTCGAGAGCACCTGAGCACTTGTCTGGCAGTCCGGCGACGCGCTCCCAATCCGGAAGCAGTTCACTGGTGCTTGAGGGGTTTGCTTCGACCGGCAGAGCCTCTCCACGACCGTCAACCCTCGCGAGTTCGATAGACATGCCATCAAGTAGGTTGTGAAGAGTGGTGCCCGGCTCACGCGGGAAGGCCTGACCCGGTGGCAGCAGCGCTTTTAGCTGCTCAAGGTAGTCGGCAGCTGTCGGCATTACGCCTCCTTAAAAGCTGGTGAAGGTTATGGTTCCTGGAACAGCCATATGGCCAACAGCGTGCGGAACGTCGGCAGTCGGCGTGACGATTGCGTTGTCCGCCTCTCCAGCTGCAATTGACACTGCTTCTCTCAGGCGACTGATAAGGATCGGGTCACCTGGTTTCGCGTCGCGCACGATCAGATCGGCCACCTCGGCGCGCACCGCTGCTTGGACCGCCGCAGTGTTGGGTGAAAGCTTGACCGTCATGCTGAGCGGATCGGCGACAGGGGCGACCACATACACCTCGGCGGTAACCGGGCGCCGAGCATTGATGTAGGCTTGAACTTCAGCAACTTTGGCAGGCGTCGGGATAATGTCCGCCTCACCATCGCAAACGAAAAGGACCGTTACTGTCCCTGCTCCCATTTGGATTGGATACACCCAGACCCGGGTTACGCCAGGCACTTCAAGAGCCCAAAGTTCGTAATCGTCCTTTGCGCCACCGTGCGGTGGTTTCTGAATCCTTTTCAGTAACCGGCTCAGAAGTTGCGGATCGGTTTCCACATCCAGCCCGCCATCGATGTCGGTTGCTGCTGAGCCAGTCGACTGAACTCCAACCACTGGAGACAGCAGGAATAGCGGTGTTCCTGCTGGCGAGTCACCGATTGCACCAGCATCCACCGCAACAATCGTCAGCTGCAATGTCGTTCCTGTGAATACTCCATCAGCGAGGACTCGGTATTGCACACCGTCCTGCCGCTGGAGGATTGTTCCTGCCTGCACCGTAGATCCAACCGCGCCGGCGAGCAAAACGGCCCCAGTCGAGTAATCGGCAGCCTTGCGAAAAACCTTCCAGATAGCCGCCCACCGCTCGAGGTATTCCTTCTCGGCGGTGTCGATAATTGCTTGCTTGGCGGCCCACTCCAGGAACCCGTAAAGCATATGGACGGCGCCGGCTTCGGATCGCCCGATGATGCCAAGTAGCGAGCGGCGTAGCACCGCACTTTGCACGCCTGTAACGCGCCCGCTGATATCAGTAGTAACCCGGTCGATGAGCTCCGGTAGCGTGGGTCGAGCATATGGCATCAGGCAGCCCTCTTGCCGGCCTGAGCCGACCATTCGTAGTTATATCGATAGCGAACCGCTGGGCCGGTCGGCCGGTCGATGTTGATTTCCAGCAGCATTACGCCCAAGGAGTAGAACGAAGCCGCGACGCTTATCGTGGTTGCGACCATGTCGTCGATCATCCAGGCCAGGGCCTCGCGACAGTACTGCTCTGCCCTGCTGAGGATCTGTGGCAACTGCTTCTCACGGGCCAGCAGCCAGAGCAGCGACCCGGTCTGGTCAGTAGCGGACGCGTTAGTGATGTCGCCCCAGTACCCACGCAGATCATCCTGCGGGTACTCAGGCGGGATCTGTTCGGCACTTGCACGGCGGTCAGTGAACAGGCTGATGATTACGGCAGTTTCCAGACCGTCGTCGCGCTCCAGGTCAAACCCGAAAAGCACAAGGTCGCCGCCGAACTCGCTCATTGCCATTGCGGCATCGGCCATCAGTTGGGTGCTCCCGCGCCGCTATTCGAATGGGTGTGAGTGCTGTCGACGTGTTTGCCGTTGTTGGTGATAGTGCCGGTCGTGGTGATGTTGCCGACCACCTCCAGATTCCCGATGATCTTGATCGTCGGCGCCTCGACTTCAACGTGCTGAACGGCAGTCACCTTGATCATGTCGCGCAGGAGTTCGATCTTGTTCCCCTGGTCGTCGTACATTGCGACTTCACCGGCTTCCAGCGGGATGCGGTAACGACGGTCGTCAACAACCAGCACGATGCCCTGCTCTCGGTTTCCGCCGATGGCAGCGAAAGCTACGTCGCCGCCAGTTGGGTGACTGGTAAAGCCGTAGTTCTGCATACGCTCTACACCATCTCGCAGCTCGTCCTTCAACAGTTCTACCTGCAACTGCTGCCGGCCATTGGAGTCATTGACACTGCGCAGAACTCCCCGAGCGAACATCATCATTACGCGGTTGCTGATATCGCGAATCGGGTTACCCATCCTTCTTGTCCTCTTCGCCGATGGCTTCCGCCCAAATGTTTCGTCCGCCCCGCTTGCCCGCCTTACCCTTTATTCCTTTCTTGGAATCAGGAGGCTCGGGCGAGAAGGCCTGTGGACTGACGATGTCGAGTTTCGTTGTGGTACCGCCTTCGCCACGCTCGTAGGTGGCCTGGCGAATGATCATTTGACCGTCCAGGCGCAACCATGGTGACTTGACGTGCACCAACATTCCCGCCTCCCAGAGCGGGCCGCCCGGACTTTGGCGCCAGCCTTGGACGGTAATTGACGCAGTCGCCGATTTTCCAAGACGGCTGTTGGCTTCCCACGTCGCCCGCTCCTGGGCGCTGCTGGTCGATCCACCCGACTCAGCGACGACGAGCAAGGGCCGGTAGCGTCTGATGCCGCTGTCAGTGGCCCCGCCTTCGATGTGAGCCTCGGTAGCGCCTTCGCTGTCAGGGCTGTATGCGGCCTGCCCTTTGACCAGGTAGCTGCTGAAGCGCTGGCTGTGATCGATGCTGCCCGAGGCGTTCAGAATATTTTCACCCTGGACCAGCCCAACCGACGCGCGTTTGTTTCCGGCGCGAGTGATCAGCAGGCCGCCGGCGCCGTCCGGCATCAGTAAAAGCCGGCGCTGCCTTGCATAACGCTCGATGGCCTCGAATGCCGTCTCCCCCTGTTGCAACTTACAAACGGGGAAAACCTCACCCACCGCGACATCGGCTGAAACGCCGACTCCAAAAGGTTTGGCCAGGATCAGGGCGAAGCGCAGAAGATCAATGTTTTTCCACTCGTCCGGCGTATGCACAGCGCTGCAATCAATAAGGTCTGCCGTGCGGTCACGCCCCTGAATGTTGATGGTGTGGTCATTAGCGCTGAACGACGGTTTGAAGATATCGACGTAGCCGATCACCAACGCCACCCCACCCAAGCGAACTTCGCACTTATCACCAGGCAGGATCGGCCAAGGCTCTTCCTGTGCAGCCATACCGTCCTGCCCTTCCCAGCGCTCGGTAAGCGTCACGGTGAACGCGCCGGATGAGGCATCAACGGCGCGCGTTACACCGAGCTGAGTCCAACCCGCATAATTCATTCCGTTAACCAGCAGTTCTAGGTCATCCATTTTCAAGAACCTCAAGCGGTTGGCCACCGGTCAGGAAACCCGGGCGGCGTGGATCATTACGCTTGACGATGTCTTCGGCGCGGGCGGCATCGCCATAGAGCTGATAAGCCACAACCAATGAAGGCAGCGTCTGCCGAGGCGAGAAGGTAGCCAGGCGCGGCAAGTCCTGCTCCGAGTCTGGAACTGCCTGAACCACGGCGGTGCGCAAATCAGTTACCGCGACATAAACCAAGTCGCTGTTCGTCGTCTCGCTCTCCTGATCCAGACTGTCTGCGAGCTCGGTCCGCACGGCAATAGCGGCCTCGTAACTGTCGTATTTCATCGGAGCCGATGTGGTTTTCGTGCCGCCGTTCGAGACAACTTCAGTGGTCTGCGTAACAACCGCCGCCACTGCAGCCTGTGAAATTGCAGCGTGCCGCACCAACCCCGCAACGGCGTTGGTGTTCGTCACTACCTGCTGACGGCTCGGCGTACTGTTGCTGGAGCTACTGCTGGAACTGCCGTCGTTCGAAAAGTATTGGTTGTACAAGCTCGTCAGCATTCCGAAAGCGCTTCCTCCGAAGGCGGATCGGATGCTGCTGATTGCATCGACGACTTGGTCTGCAAACTCAAAGGGTTGCTGAATCAGATCGAATGCGTCAGAACCGATGGTTTTGACCTTGTCGTAGTAATCGGAGACAGCCTGTATGTCACTGGAGACAATAAACTCAGGCGAACTGAGGAAATCGCTTAAACCCTTTATTTGCGACGTCGCGGCTTCAGCAACAAAAGAGGGGTAGCCCTTGGTGAGAAAGTCAGAAACGAAACTCTCTTTGCCGGCCTCCGTCACTGCGCCAGCCTTTTCACTGATCGCGTTGACGTTGTCGATCTTCGCCGAAGGGTACGACGCCTCTCCAGCTTCGAGGAACGTCATAGAGACGGTGCACATTCCACCCTCTTCAGACGATTCGCTCACCGTCAGACCGCGGCAGACGACCGTCATTTCGCCACGATACGGGTGAACCAGAACGCCAGGGCCTGCTTGTTCGCAAGCCTTGATCAGTTCTTCGCGGGCAACGTCGTATTCCTTGCCCAGCAAATACCCTGTGATCCCGAACTCCCTCGACTTGCGGCCGAGGTCTTCGGTGTATGGAATATCGCGCTGGGCTGTCTCGTGTACTGCCTGGCGCCGGCCATGACTGCTGTCCGCCGTGGCCACGAAAAAGCCCACGCCGCGAAAGGTCGCGGCGCGGTAGTTGTCTCGCCAAGCCATGGGAAACTCCGGTTATGGGGCCATCATTGAGTAACCGATATCGGTGTCAAACGTCGCGCCCTGACTGCCCTCGGTCTTCACCTTGGAGCCAGCCGGCACATTGTTCAGGTCGACCTGCACTCTCACCGCCTGCGGAGGCGGCGCAATTTGCTGAGCGGCGTCCCTGCCGATCTGTGCCGCCCGCCGACCAAGGTCTGTGTTTGCTGCGCCGGTACCGGCCGCCGACAAAACACCTTCAGGGCTGCCGGCGGTTTCGGCCGGTGAGGAGCCTTGCCCAACTGTTACGGTTGCCCCGTCTATTCCCAACAACTCCTTGGCCCAATCAGGCAATCCGTTTTTTATAGCGGCAACCGCTGCGGTGATTTTCTCGCCGAGGATCGCTCCGAGATCCCAGCCGGTCAGATATTTGATGAGACCGTTGAAGGCCTCCATCATGAGCTTGACAGGGTTGTATTCCTGCCAGACTTTCAGGATTCCGTTAATGATTCCGTCGGAAAATGCAGCTTTGACGCGCGCCCATTTTTCCTCAAAGAACTTCGCGATGGCATCCCAGTTTTTGTAAACGATATAGGCCGCCGCTGCGATTGCCACTACGGCGGCAAGGAACCAACCTACGGGAGTCAGGGTTATTGCCACGCCCAGGCTTTTCAAAGCCACTGCGAGATTCAGGACCGCAATCAGCAAACCACCCCCGATGTACAATCCCAGAGCAGTAAAGATGAGGTTGGCTGCGCCGAAGGTATCCGACAGCGACTGAAAAACATCGATTACAGGCTGCACGCGATCATGCAGATCACCCAAGAAACCGGTGACCTTCTCTATATTTTCGGGCAGATTCTCAGCAAACGAAGTTGCAAATGCCTCAATCTGTGGCCGGTATTTCACGATGGTTTCGATCAGTTGAGCCCCGAGCTTGTTCAACTGTGGAACGAGGGCGCTACCGATGCTGTTACCGACGCCGGTCAGTGCTGCATGAATTGTGTCGAGAGTATCGCCGAAGGCCTCACCCTCACGCACAGCATCATCGGAAATGACCAGGCCGAGGCGGCGAGCCTCGTCCGACATTTCTTTGAGTCCCGCGCTGCCGCCACGGATCAGCGGCAGCAGCTCGGTGGCGCTTTTCCCGAAGATCTTCACGGCGGCCTGTGCCTGCAGCGATGGGTCTTTGATCTTCGAAATGCGATCGACGAAGGTGTCGAACAGCGCGTCCGAACTTTTCAGTTTGCCGGACGCATCCTTGATGTTGATACCTAGCCCTTTGAACATTTCCTTCAGCTCTTTCGAGCCGGCCGTGGCGGCGCCAACGTTGATCTGCATCTTCTGTAGCGCGCCACCCAGCGTCTCCGCCGACGATCCCGTGAGCTTCGCAGCGAAGCCCAGTTCCTGGAATCGCTCGCGACTGATACCGGTGCGCTCGGCGGTATCGCCAATTGCGCCCGTCGCGTCGGCGAACCCCTGAAAGAAACCGTTCAGCGCCGCGCCGGTAATACCGAGCGTTGCGCCCAGAGCAAGCAATCGCTTTGCGCTCGAATCAACAGCCTTGCCAATGCCAGAAACCGCGCCGCCCACACCCTTCAAGCTGTTGGTGAAGACTGGCAGACCGACGCGATCGAGTGCGCCAGTAATACCGGCGCTGGCGGCCTTGACCTTGCCGAAAATCCCCCGCAAAGGGGCGGTGACTCGGTCGACCGCCTTGATGATTAAGCTTAGGGAGTATCCTTTGTCTGCCATCCTACCCACTCCTCGGTGCGCTCAAGCCACCAGTTCAGCTCTTCGAAATCCATCTCCATCACTTCCGAAGGCTGAACGCTCATGACCTTGACGACGACAGTCACTCCTGACTGCCACCCCCGAGGTGCTTCAGCAAAAAATCGCGAGCTTCCTGAATGACGGCAGCCTGGTCGTCCTCGCTCAACTCCTCGATGAATGCCGGCGGCTGACCAACCATCTTCGCGCCGAGGTCGATCAGCGTAGAAAAATCGATATCCACACCGCCGCTGCCTTTGCCGTCGGATGTAACGCGAAGCGCGTGACCGCGCAGGTACTTCAGCTTTCGGGTGACGGTCAGTTCACTGAAGGTGTCTTTGCCGAACGTGACCGGCCCGGCCAGTGTCAGAACTTTTTCCTTTGCCATTACTTCACTTCCTCGCAAGACATGCCTTCGAAACGGCAAGCAATGTTGCCTTCTTCGGTGTTGCCGGTGCCCTCGCCCGCGTACCAGGCTTCGCTCAGAGCGATAACCTTGCCGTTGGCGAGTTCCAGCGTGATGGTGGCCTCGTCGAGCGTTACCAAGTCCTCGAGGCTGAGCTCTTTGCGGTCAGTGATCTCGCCCTCGACGAAAGGAATCTGAGGGGTTTCCTTGTAGCCGTGCACTGTGTCGGCGCCGATAACACCTTCGCGTTTCGGTTTGCCGAGGTTGTACGTGAAGTTGCCTTTGGCGAAGTAAATTTCGCCGTTGACCTTCAAGGCGATGGTGCCGCCAATACGGTTTTTGCCTGCCATGGTTTATCTCCTGGCGATTCGCCGTTACAGGCGGAACTGAATTTTGTTGGCGACAATGCGCAATTGATTGACCAGGTCCGGTGGCAGCAGCATATCCATCCGGTTCGGGTCGCTTTCGTTTCGCTCGCCGATCAGATTGGCTTTGAAGTCGGCCATGTTTTCGACCAACCCCAGACGCTCCCACTCGCGGAACTTCGAAACGGCCTCTGCCTTCATCAGAACCGGGGTCACCACCGGTTGCCCAATGCCGTAGCGGGTGCCATCGTTGGCCAGCTTGTGACGTGGATATTTGCGCAGGATGTAGTCGCGCCAGTCGTGGCGGATGTACATCAGCGTGAACAGTGTCTCGCTGTCCAGGTAGCTGATATCAGCGCCACCGGCAGTATTGGTCTTGTAGGTTGTGATCAGACGCTCAACGACCATCGTGCCGTCGTTGTTGACCTTGCTCGTGGCGATGCCATCGAACAACAGCAGGTTGCGTTCCTGATTGGTGAATTTGTCAGCGGCCGCCGGCGCCAAGCACCAGGCGTACTGCAGGTTCTGAATCGGGCGGGCCGGGTCGATTGCAGCGTATAGCGCTGCAATGGCCATGGTTTCAGCCGCCTTCTCATAAGCCGGCATCGGCTCATCATTGGCCATCATGATGACAAGGTGCTGGTTGTTATGACTGTCGCCGAGGGTACTGAGCGTTCCTTGTGTGCCACGCGCCGCGGTGAAAGCGTGCGCTTCAATTTCACGATCCCAAGCGAATCGACTGTTGAGCTCAGCTTTCATAGTAGCCAGCGTTGCAGCGTCCGAGTAAGGCAGGCCCCATACCTGGAACCACTCATCACCCAAGGCGGCCAGTGCGGTACCCAGATCCGGATTACCAGAACCCCCAGTGAAGGCGCTGATAGTGACGGCGATACCAGCTGGCAAGACTTGGCCGGTGTAGTAGTTCACTCGGGCGTTCAAGCTGTTGCCTGCTTCACCCTTGTGGCGACTGGTGAGTGTGACAGTACCGGTCGCTGCGGTAGCGGTGACCGGAATATCATCCGCAGCGGTGATCGCCGCGACAACGGCAGTAGCGATAGCCGTCGCGGTATCGCCACTGATCACGCCAACAGAAACCCGGCGACCTGCAATCATCAGCTCAACGGTGCCGGATGCAGTGGCTGGACCGGTGAAAGCCACGGTGGCAGCGGCAGCAACACCGGCGGGATTGTCGATTACCGGGAGCACTTGCAGTTCGGTGTAGGTGTCGATGGCCATCACGGCGCGGACCATGCCCGCCAACATCGAACCCTTGCCAAATTGGATGTCTGCCTGGTCCTTGCTGGTGATGCGGACCAAGGTATTAGCCGAGGCCAGACCACCTGCGAGTTTTTGGCCAATAAGCAAACGGCGATAACTGACCGGCTGAGGCCCGCGAACTGCCTTGCTGTTGTCGATCTCGCTGTAAACACCGGGCTTGCGAAGGGAGCCGGCGCCTGGGATCGTATCCATTCCAATGGTCATTATTTTTCACCCTTGGTTTCGGCCGGTACCGCAGCCTTTTCGATAACGACGTCACCGGCTTTTTCCTTGCGCAGCCAGTAACTGTTGAGTTCCACAGTCTTGCCTGCAGGCTCGATCTGTTCGTAGGTGTCTGGATGTCGCACCAGGCGGCCCTCGGCCGGCTTCACGAGCACACGCGTGGTCATAGGTTCAGGTCCTCGATGATAGTTTTGGCGCGGTCAGCTGAATCCGGCTGCGCATTATTTAGGCTGTACTCGGTCGTGACCGTGTTCAGATCCGGCAGGCTTTCATTAAAGAGGTCGTCGGGGTGCCGGTCGAAATACTCGGCTTCGAAAATCAGGCGACACGCGCCGGTCAGATGCTCCGATTGATCGAGAAGCACCATTCGCGAGCGCACGTATTGCAAGTCGTTGACGGTGTCGCCAAGGGTGTCGTCCATAAGCAGCAGCCGTTCGACTTGCCGAGCAAGCGTATCCAGCGTGTCATCCAATGCCTCGTTACCTTCGGCATGGATCTCCACCACCAACTCCACGCGCCGCCGGTATTCGCGCGGCGCCTGATTAAAGATTTCGCCGGTTTCGTCCATCGTATAAACGATGATCGCCGGCAACTCGCTCTGCCATCCGTTGGAAATGAGCGGTGCTACCCGACTGGCAAAAACGCTTGCGGCCGCATTGGTGGCACCCATCAAGACCGCAACGGCCTGCTTGCGGATCAGTTCTCTTGGGTGAGCCATGCTCAGGCCTTCTGAAGAATGATGGTTACGCCGGCAACGCCGTCGGCCTGCACGTCATTGATCTTGTACAAGACGCCACGCGCCCGGACGCGATCTCGATTCGTCGGCTCGTTCGGCAGGTCGATCAGTCGCACACCGAGAACCGGCTTGTTGGTCGATACCGGGGCGCCAGTTCCTGGATCAACTGAAACGTGAGCGGTGTCGAACACCGCCTGGGCCAGAGCCACGCCAGGCGCGACCCCATCGGTCAGCCAGTACACGGCGCCATCTGGATCGATGGAAGCCGATGGTTCGCTGAAGGTACGGATCGAAACGCCAAGCATGCGCTGGGCCATTGAGGCCCAGCCCATTTAAGCCACCGCTGCCGGTGCAGAGACGCCGTTGAGGCGGCATGCCCCGGTTGCGCTCGGGTTCGTCGCCACTTCGGTGGCCAAGCCGACCAACACCAGGCCGGTAGCAGAGACATTCGTCAGAATACGGGTTGTGGTGTTCATGAACAGAACGTCGCCGACGGCCCAGGCTTGAGCGCTGGTTTTCGCCAGATCGAAGACGCCGCCGGTCTTGAGGACGACCGGGTCGCCAGCGACTTCGGTGGTTGCAGCAACACCGATGATTGCACCGACCTTGTACAAACCGTCAGAGACGGTACCGCCACTCGGGGCGATAACAGTGATGTTGTCACCCGCTTGGATGTAATTTTTCATGGTTCACCTATGGATACAGGGGATGGAAGTTGAAGCGGGCGCCACTAGGCGCCCAGCGGATCAGGCGCCCGGATTCTTATAGGCTGGGCGGAAGTCGATCCACGCAGCGCCGAAGACCAGGCGGGCCTTGATCTCCATGCCGTCCACCTCGAAGCCCTCGCGGGTTTCGGTGAATACGCCCTGCTCACCTTCCAGGTACGCATACTCGAAGGTATCGACGACACCAGGTGAGGCGTACAGGTACCACTGGTTGCCGGTGATGCGAGCATCGACGATCACCGTCAGCGCAGCGTTGCGGCTGTCGTTGATGTCGGCGTTCTTGGCCGGTACGTAGTTGGAGCTGGTGAATTGATAGGCTTCCAGTTCCTTATCTGGACCAACAATCAAAAACTCCGGAGACAGGTTGAGGAACGCACCGGCCTTGGATTTTTGCTTGCGCATCGCGGCGCGGGCTGCGGCCAGCGTGGTGGTATTGATCGCACCGCCAGACGCTGCCAAGTTGCCGTGATCAGCGTGAAAGATCGGCGTCACATCGGTGTAGTTGGGATTTCCCAACAAGAGAGACCAGACCACATCGGACTCAGTTTGAGCAGCGGCGGCGCCCAGCGCCTGCGGTACGCGGGTGAACGCACCGAGATCGTCATTGACGATTGCTTCCCAGGTGATCGCGATGATCTTGCCGAACTTGGCGACCTTGATCGGGGCCCCCTCTTCGTCGAGGGTGCCGTACTGGTACTCACCGTGTTCTTTGATTTTCTCCAGCGCGGCGATATCACCCAGAGCAGCACGGGTTACTGCGCGGAAGTCCGGCACCGTGGTCGGGCGGCCGAGCGGACGCCACGTCTGCGGGGCAAGCTCGTAGGCTGCGCGCAATGTGCGGTTCACAGTGTTACCGAGCAACAGTGGGAAGTCGCTAGTCGAGTGCATTCCAGCGGAGCGCATCGCCTGACGGTCGCAACCGAGTGCTGCTTTAGCGATTTCCGCTGGCATCAGTCCGCGGGTGTTGCCGCCGACCATTTCGACGCACTCGCGAGCCATGTCCACCAAGCGCATGCCACGGAACTCGCGGCCCGCTTCTTCCAGCTTGATGGTGGCTGGTGCACAACGGTGATCGAGTGCGTTCATCATCGCGGAACGCTTGGCCACCAGCACGGCAGTGTCGACACCACTGATGACAGTGGGTTGACTGTTACGGGTTTCAGGCTGACCACCAGCTTGGCGCTCAGCGACTTTATCGATCAGCGCCGAACTGGCGTCAGCGATAGAGACACCTCGCTCGATCAGGTCATCAGCGACGTCATCACCCAGTCCAACTTTCTTCGCCATCTGGCGAATAGTCAGGCTGCGCTTACGCTCGGCATCAGCCGATTCGCGACGGATAAGCTCCTCGGCCGCGCGCTTTTCTTCTTCAGTCATCGGGTTTTCCTCGGTGGTGTTGGCCACGGCGGCCGGTTGATCGGGAGGCGTAGCGGCCTCGCGAACTTCGAAAATGGTTTTGAATCGGTCGCCGGTGTAATCGGCGGGTGTTTTTGCGCTGCGCACTTTGGCGCCATCGTCGAAGCCGATCGGAACCAACGAGATTTCCAGAGGCTCCCAGTCGACAGCCCGGTAGGTTGGAAGCTTGTCGTCTTCTTCTTCGGTCAACTGGTACTGGTGAACGGCGTAGCCGACGCTGACGTTTCGCAGAATTCCGTCAACCACGTCCTTAAACACAACGTCGGCATCTTCGCGCTTGCTGAAACGCACCAGCGCATGGCCCTCTCCGTCAGCGAGCCAAGCTCGCTCGACCACTGCCAGCACTGCGCGTAGCTCGTACTGATTGTGAACGCCGAGCAATGGAGCACCGTTGTTCAAACGGGCGAGGCGCACTGCTTTATCGCTTACCTCAAGCTCCTCCATGTAACTGCCGACGTCCCATGACCACCGGCGGCCTTTCGCGCCTGTCGTCCAAGTCAGCTCGACGGTGCGATTTTCAATGTCAACCGACTCCGGTCGAACTGCGGCGCGCAGGCTGAACGCCGGCGTTTCATGCGTCTTTCTCGTCATCACCTGATTCGGCTTTGGCATCGTCTGGTTTCTCTTCGGTGGCTGGTGGCTGGCTCGGAGAACCGGCAGCCGCAACTCGGCGCGGGTCGCAATCCAGCACCAACCCGTACTCGTCGATCATTTCGTTTGCTTTTTGGATCTGTTCGGCATGACGTTTGGGGTCGGTGATTCCGAGCTCGCGGAGGGCATCAGGCCAGGTAGTCAAACCATTGCGCACGCGGGTGATAACGTTTTCCGTTTCCGCTTTCGGATCGACCATGTCGCGCCGCGGCGGAACCCAGTAAGCCTTTACGTCATCGGTAACGCCGCCCGGCAGGAGCACCTGTGCTTCCATGAACCAGCGCCAGACCTGATCGCAGAGCTGAGGAATCAACATCCGCCACTGCCAAACATCCACGCGCCGAGCGAAGTTCAGCCAGCCCATTCGGCCGCTGGAAAAGTTGACGCCCTTGAGGTCGCCAGCGAGCAGTTCATAAGGCACACCCAAGCCGACGGCCATCGCATGCAACTGCTGCCACGAGTAAGCCGTGTAACCATTGAATGTCGGCGGAGTGCCAAAGGTGACACTCTCGCCAAACCCCAACTCCTGCACCATTGCAGGCTCGACCCGATCAATCAGGGCCGGTTTTTTCCCATTGCCAGATCCGCTGTTTTCGTCCTTGGTAACGAACGCGGCGAAGCAAGAGGCAATCTTCGCCTGCTCCATCACAGCGTCTTCCATCTCGTCGAAGTTGCGCATGCGCTGGATGACGGGAGCCAACCAGCTATATCCGCGAGCCTGACCCGGACGTTTTCGCAAGAAGACATGAATAACGTCCTCGGCGGGCACCCTGCGTGATTGCAGAGAACCCCAAACAGCGTTCGCCCCAGGATGCTCATCGAACAACCAATAGGCGACTCGCCGACCGAGAGCGTCAAACTCGACGCCTTGGATAATCCGATTCAGCCCTACGATTTCAGCCTTCGACTCGTCTAGAAAGTCAGCCTCAAGAACCTGCAGCTGAACGGGAACAGGAAGGCCGTCAGAACTGAAGCGACGGCGCCGGCGCACTAGGCATTCACCGCTTTCGGCGATGGCCTCCATGATCATGTGCTGCAAGCCGTAGAAATTATCCATCCCATCAGCATCACAGATGGTTGTCTCTGCCCACGCCTTCCACAAGTCCATTAACCGCAATCCGTCACGATCACGTTTTGCCAAAGGCAGTGGAACAATCCCAGCGCCGACGGCGTTGTCAGCGATGCCGGTGATTCCACGCTCACCGAATGGATTGTTGCGGCGTTGATCGCGCGCCCGGTTGCGAAGCTTGGCCAGTGCCGGAGCGTTCTCAACGTTTGCATCGGCACCAGTTGCGCGCCAGCCATCGTTGCGGCGCCCACCAGCTGCACCTTCAAACCGGCGCTCGAGCATCTTCAGTGCCATGTCGGTACGCGCTTTCTTCAACCGCATTTCCGAACGCTTGGCCGCGTACCCGGGGAACAGATCGTCAATCATCCCCATGTCAGTACCCCTTCGAAAACGAAGCGTACCGTCGGCCGCCATCGTTGCAGGCATTCAATCCAAGCTCGGCTGCCATCAGCTTGAGAATCCGCATCATCTCGTCTAGTGACCGGTAGGTGACACTCTTGTCGGCATAGCGGACCGACAACGCCCCTTCGGCGATGGCCGCCTGAAGGGCGTTGTATTGCTCGATCGTGTAGGCCATCAGTTTTTATTCCAGTGAGAGGATTTCTTCCGCGGCCGTTCTTCAACGTCCGGATCATTGCCGCCAGTGACCGCAGCAACCAGCAGATCGAGATCAAGACCAAACCTCTGCTGGCAGATGCGCAGAGCGGCAAGCGCGTACACGAAGCAATCGAGCGCCTCGTTTCGACGGCCGCCGCTGTCCCAACGCATCACGCGCTTGCCTTTGGAGATGGCTGCTTTTTTCTTTTCAGAGGTGAGCTGCTTGACCTCCGACTCGTCGCAGATCACGTCGTTGGCCGGAAGGTGAACGACACCGGGCTGAGATACGCCCGCCTGGGAGGCAGCCGTATCGACCGGTAGACCCATCCGGCTGTAGAGCAATTCCTTGGCGTTATCGGTACCGACCTCGGTGAGGAAGACCTTGTGCACCTTGTTCTTCGTGCGCGGAAAGTTTGCGATCGGCTTGCCGTAGATGGTTGCGCCGCGGATTGGCACGACCCAATGCACGCCGTGTTTGCGGCTTTCGGCGTAGACCTCGTCCGCATAGTGGCCGCCGGCGTCCCACGTCCAGCGCTCAACCTTCATGACGGTGCCGTCCACGCGGGTGAACTGCCGGTGCAGCTCAAGGCCCACCTTGCGGCGAAGTTCTTCGCTCGCAGGGTCGCCCATCAGAATGAACCGATGCACCAACCACGCTTCTTCGCCCGGACCGAACGCCCAGACACGGCCCTCGAAACGGTCGTCTTGAGTATCGATGCCGCCTACGAGCACCAGGCCAAGGGCCGGAACCTGCGGATAAACTTCGCGGCGACCGTAAAGGACTTCGTGATCAAGCTTTTCTCCCTGATCGTCATCCCACATTTCGCCGAGCGTTGTGTTGGTGAAAGTTATCAGCTTCTCCCGATCGCCTTTGATCTTGAGAAACTCTTCGGCAATTTTCAGCCATGCAGACCATGTGCTGTAGATAGCCCAGCAGAAGAACGCCACAGACTTAGGAGTTCGCACCGGCTGGTCATCAGCGTCGAACCAGTCCATTGCGTCTCTCGTCCAGATACCAGTCTCTTCGCAGATCCATCGACCATGTGGCGAGGCGGCAACCATGTCCGGGTGAAAGAAGCATGCGGCGCAGTGCTCGCATACGTACCAAGCTTTGATCGCCTGGCCGAGTTTGTCCTTGTCCCATTTCAGGCCGAACGCGCAGTCTTTCCCGCCGAACTTTAGCGTCTGCTCCTGTTGACAGTGAGGACATGCAATGTGGAACCGAAGTCTTACTGGCGATTCATTTGCTGCCTTGTTGACCTGGCAGCTATCGACCCTTTTGGGTGTCGACCCACGAATTGACTTTGGATAGGTGGCTCCGTCCAGACGCTTGTCACCGAGGGTAACGGCATCACCTTCACCATCGATATCCTGGTCGAAATTTGAAAGCTCGTCATAGATCGCTTCGTCGGCGGACAACTCCCGATAGTTGCGCGAGGCTTTACCGCCGCGTATCCATAAGCTCTTTCGGTTGGAAAAAACTTTCTGGTCGAGTGTGTTGTCGCGATGCTTCTTGTCGAACCAAGGCGCAAGTTCCTTTATCACAGGCACATCTCGAACCAGGCCGTCGACATGCCGCTTACTAATGCCCTGAGCATCAGGGTCAGTAGGGCTCCACATAACGATGTTTCGGCGCTTGTGCTGCAACTTGTAACCAATATTCGCCATGAGCAGCTTGGTGTAGCCGATCCGCGCAGATTTCACGAAGTTAACGACTGCGATCAAGTCGTTTCCCATGGCATTTAGGATGGCGATTTGAAACGCATCTGTCGTCCACTTGCCCTCGTGATACGACGATTCCGAGGACATGTAGAAGTGTTCGTCGGCCCATTGGACCGCCGTCATGGGCGGCTCTTTGTATAGACCTTGCAACCCTAACCGTACGGCTTTGCCGAGGTCATGAATCCATGGTTGCAAGATACTCATCAAGGAATCCCGGTAGTTCGTCGCCGAACTGTGCGGCGATATTGCGAGCCAGGGCGATCTCCCGCTCCATGGTTTCTAGTATCCGAGGATCAATTTCCGGATGACGGCGACTCACCGTCTTGCCAACTGTCTCGAGCTTTGAACCAATCTTGGATGAGATTTTTTCCAGGGCGAATGTAGAAAAGGACACCGGCACCAACAGCTTGTCGGCGACTTGGTTTTTCTTCTCCTGCGCGTCCGCTTGGGCAATGGTCAACCGCAAGCGCTCTTGCACGAGTTTTTGTTCGGCCCACGGATCAAGACCTTCCGGTCCATCACCCCCAGGTTGTTGTTTCCGCTGTGCGTGATCAACGCGGTTTTCGACCACGTTCTGCACGGTATAGAACGCCTCTCGGCCCATGCGGGCGACAGGCGTAACTCCCCATTTTTCAAAGGCTTGCGGCGAAATCCCGAGGCTCGAAGCCATCTCGGATTTGTTCAACCAGCCGCGCTGTTTGGTTGTTTCGTTTTTGGCCATGACTACACAACAACCAACCGTGGAAAAAAGGTCATACATGTTTGGCGCGCGGGGCCCGAATTACCCGCATGGGGTTGGGGGCCCGGGAAGGACCCAAAGGGGGGTACCCCCCCTGCCCTGTCGGTCAGCCCCGGGCTGACGACAGCGCCTGATCCATCGCGCTGGCAAACTCTCGCTCTCGGTTCGCCTTCACGATGTTGTCTGCGATCTTGTAGAACGGAATGATCACTCGATACCCCGGCTCGCTGTCACTGAAGACAAAGACGGGGCGAACGGCATCACCGAACGCGGTCTTCCGCTTCTCCCAGATACCCTGCGTTCCATCGACATCGCCGGCGAAATACTTGTCCGCGTTGCCCTTGCGCTTGCTGCGCTTGCTGCCCGTGGCATTGGCCGTCACACCACTGACTGTCTCAGCTGCACCAAGACCGGACAGAATCTTCATGATTGTGCCGCGCGGGACGTTGCCGAACTGGTTGAGCGCTGAAGGTGCCGGTATTGCGTACTGACCTGGCTTCATGAGGCCTTTCGCGATTAGAGCTTTCTCGAAACGTTTGTGTGGTCGGCGACCACCCTTCACTGCCTGTTGAAGATACGTGTCAGCGGGAACGCCAGAGGTCCACGCATCCTTGAAGAAGGTCCTCGCCTCGGGCTTTTCCTTCTTGGCGGCCTTCACATAGAGGCTTTTCATTGTTGTATTAGTCGGCTGGTCCAGGCGCTGCCGCATTACCGATAGCTCGCCTTTCTTCACCAACACAGCCAGCCGGGTGGCCATCAGTGCATATGCAAAAGGCAACTGTTTTGCGCCTAATGTGCGCAGCGCTTTCGACAGCTCTTCCAGATTGGTGCTGGCATCGATTTTGACCATTGCTCTTCACCTATTCTGGCTGAGCTGGATCATCACTTGGCTGATGTAGGTTTTGCTGTTTGATCACTCGGGACACTGCAACGGCGATACCAAGCACCATGTTCACTCCGGCATAGACCACTGGGTCCACATACCCTTGGAACGATGACCAGCCGGTAGCGGCAGCATTCAGAACCACGCCTGCGATCGCCAATTGCACACTGGTCATTCGCCAAGCCTTTCGCCATTCAGGGATTAATTTCATGGGTCGACTTCGCTGCTGGCAGTTTTTCGAGGCTTTCGGCATAGCGTTTCCACTCTTTGGCACTTTTCAGTGCCTCACGTAGGCGATCGTCTTGGCCTGGCTGACATTGTTCGCTGACGTATCGATACACGGTTGTGCGTTGAACCTTCAGGGGTTCGCGGATCGTTTCCTTATGCGCACAGCCTGTGAGCAGAATGAGGACGATCAGCAGGCGATTCACTTAGGTCTACCTGTTTGGACGAGGGCCTTCAGGCTCTCCCCTACCTGGTCGATCTTGAACTCCTGACGCTGGGTACTGACGCGAAGGGAGTCGACGAGCTTGTCGTTCGACTCCCTTGATCGCTCCAACGAGTCGACCCGCTGACCGATCAACGCCTGATTGGTTTGGTAGGCGGCAAGCTGCACCTGAAGCGATCCAAGTGAGCCAACAACATAAACAAACGCGCCAATGGCACCAGCTGACAGGATCGTTTGCAGTATCGGGACAGCGACCTTGAATGTGGTGCTGTCTGCAATGCGCGAGACTTCAGTCATTGGCGGTACCGTGCGAAATAAGTCAGCTCCAACAGCACTCCCAGCTCGGAGCAATGGGTGTGGTGGAGCCGAAAACGAAAGAGCCCCGGCAAATGCCGAGGCCCTGTGAACTGTAGAAAGCAAAAAGCCCATCTCGGAGACGGGCTTTGCACGCGGAAAAACCGCAAAGTAACTGAAATCTATAGATCGACCCCGGCCCTGTCAAGCGGCTTCGCGACGAATATCTAAAGCCCCATCGATCCACGCAACACCCGCCTTCCAGAGCTGGCGCGTTTTCTCTTCGCCAAACTTCATTTTCTTGCCCACCTCCATCAGCGATGTGTCACGACTGGTGTAATAGCGCATCAACACCTGACCGCATTCCGGGTAGCGTTTCAGCAGGCGCCCCATCAGTCCGTCAATCATCAGCGCGTCGTCATCCGTAATCATCGGCGACAGGATTGTGTTCTCACGAGATGCACAGCAGGAAACGCCCGAGCCCTGGACAACCCAGCGCCCCCAATGTTCAAGCAGGTCCTCAGCAGTGCGCTCTTTAAATGATGGTGTGAAGGCCATGGCTCAATCTCCCTTATAAGACGAGCCACCAGGCCCGCGACGGTTGAGGTCTTGGTATTGAGCGACGACCCCGTCGACCTTTACCGGCAACGATGCAACGAAGCGCTCTTGGCGGATCAGCATGCCGAGTTGAACGACCAGGTCATCCACAGGCAGCGGCTCCAATGTTTCGGCGTGCACCAAGCCGGAAGCGTGGCAACCGATGCAGTCGAGCTGATGAAACACGCCCTTGACCAACCCCTTCCCGGCACAGGATGGGCAGTCGGTGAGCGGGATCTGGCGGCGCACAAAGGCGGGGCCATGCTGCTTTTTATCCATTTTTAAACCTCGCCTATGGTTTGTCGTTGATTTGGCTGTAGGCCCCGCAATCCGTGGCCTCTGCCGAAATGCGTGAAACTTCGCGTAATGGCTCGGCAATGGTGTGGATAGCACTGAACCCACGCCCATCTAACCATTCGTGCCACTTCTCCAGCGCCTCACGCTTACCCGCCTCGACCCAAGTGTGGATGTAGGCCTGCACGTTGTGACCCATCGCATGGTTCAACAGCAGCTCGCCAATGAGGAAGTCCACACCCAGATCCACCCAGCCAGTTCGGGCAACCTTGCGCAGGTCGTGGCTCGTCCACTCACCCTGTGCCAGTCGAGTGAATACGGCGCAGGCTTGGCTATCGGTCAGTGGCTTGCCGCCTCGCGAAGGGAACAGATATTTGCCTTGGTAGCCGGTGGCAGCCTGCGCAGCGTGGTAACGCTTCAACAAGGCGCAAACCTGCTCAGTGAGCGGCAGGGTCAATTGGCACCGAGTCTTCGTGTGTTCAGCTGGGATGTGCCACTGACGCTCTTCGAAACTGAAGTCAGACCACTCAGCCATACGCGTTTCACCAGCGCGCGAGCCGTGGCACAACATCATCAGGGCCAACATCGCATCCGCCGGCGCCGAACCGAACTTGATCGCCAACCCGGTTAGCACTCCCTCGACCTGGACGTCACGCAGCCGCGCAGCCTTGGGTTTGATCTTCGTTTTGGAGAAGTCGCTGAAGCGAATAGCGTTCATAGGGTTGGTTTCGATCAAACCGAGTCGCGCAGCCTGACGGAAGGCCAGCACCAGCAGACGGAAGATCAGTCGCAGGTACTCGAGCGATAATTCGGCCTGCAATGGCCACATCAGCCGCTGATCGATCTCGGACTTGTTCACGCTGGACAGCAGGAGGTCGCCAAGACGCGGGCGAAGGTGTTTGCTCATAACTGATCGCGCAGTGGTCTTGCGCTTTACGGAAAGATTGCGGTCACGACCCATACGGTCGTCGAACCACGATAGCAACTCACCAACGGTCGACCACGTCCCTATCGCGGTGCCCGCCTCGGGCTCGGTGACCAGTCGGGCACGAACTGAAGGCAGCGCGGCGAGTATCTGTTTGGTGTTCAGGTCAGGGAAATTGGCGATCTTGTTCCAATCACTACCCAACACCAAGTACCAAGAACCCCTGGTTCGATCCTTTTTGTATCGGAACCGGAATGCCGGCTCACGGGCGTCACGCAGGTCGCGCACCTCACTGGCGGCATTCCGGCGAATCTCGGCATCGGAAAGGTTGACGGTCAGCGTTTTTGCTTGAGTCATGCAGCCACCACTGTAGGAGCGAGTCGAAGGTAGGCGCGGATCTGCTCCAGCGCGTCGAAGTGCCCACGGCAGACGATCGCCAGATAACCCTGATCGTTCAGCTTGCGCAGGCGCTCCTGCTGGTTGGCCGAAACTGCCGCATCGTTCGGTGGTGTAGCCTTGAATTCGATGTACAGGCCGAAGTAGCCGCCGCGGGCCATGCTCAGCACCAGATCGGGGATACCAGCCTTCACGCCCTGGGCTTTCAGCTTCGCGGCGACTGCCTTCACCCGGTGGCCCCCGTTTGGAACGTGATAGATCAGGTCGAACACCGCCGGGTAACACAGCTCAAGCTCACGGATCAGCGCGGCCTGCTCAAGCCCTTCCCTGTCGACTGGCTTGGCTCGGCCGGACTTCGGCTTGAACAGCTTCGGAGTGAAGGCCTTCATCCGCGCTCACCCCGCACAATCCGCATGCGGCGAGTGAAACGGCGGATGCCCCAGAGTGCCCAACCGAAAACGATCAGCATGGAGCCGAAATAAAAGTGAACAAGATTGCTATCCAGAAAAGCGATCATGCGGCCCCCTTCACGGTGAGAATTCCAGCCCTGATCAAGGCTTCATGGGTTTCGGCGATGGCGCGTGGCATGTCCTGCCAATCAATGTCGCCGGCGGCACGGCCGTCGATCACGTCGTGGCACGCGCTGCACGCGTAAATGGCGACAGTGTCGAAGCCCTTCATGCCAATACCCTTCTGCCCGCAAGGCAAATGCGCGAGCACAGTGGTTTCCGGGTTGTGGTTGCAGACGCCGGGCAGGCGCAGCGTGCAGTCCTGGCCGTTCGCCGAGGCGCGGAGTTTCTTCGAGGTCACGCGCATACCCGCTCCCCGGTGATGCGGTCGATCACCTCGTAGGTCGATGGCCACATCACCTGACCGAACTTCAAAGCGGCCGACGAGTGTTCGAACAAGGCGACGGCTCGATCGGGCTTGTCGGTGAGTTCCCACTTGTAGCTACAGCAGTGCACTGCGAAACGGTAATCAGCTGGGTCTGTGGTCACGAGATGAGGATTACCCACGGGCACCTCCCAGCGTTGCGCGAAGCTGAGCAATAGCGCCCAGGCCGACTTCAGGCGTCGCCTTCGCAGCGGTGCGCGGCGGCAGTGCTTTTGGCATTGGCTGAAGCGGAAGACCGGCCAACAGGCGGCGAATGGTTATGGTGTAGTTACGCTCAAACAGCTTCAGGCTCAGGGAAGTGTCCAATTTGTTCAGGCTTTCGAAACCGCACTCCTTGGCCGTGTGCCATACCGCGTCATGCGACCACTTGCCCTGCCCGGCCATGCCTGGGTGAGCGTTGCGGCACGCTTCCCGGTGTGCTGCGGCAAGCGGTGGCAGACCAAGCATTTCAGGGGTCGGCTTGCACCACTCGATGAACTGCCCGGGGCTTGGGATGAAATCACCGGGCTGCTTGCGCACCTGGGCCATGCCAAAATCGATCTGCCCCTGCGTACAGATACCTTCCTCGAGAAAAGCCTGAAACCACTGACGTTTCGAAGCCTGATAGGTTTCCTTGTCCGGCCATGCTTGGCGCCACGCCGAGCGGATGGAGCGCAGCTCTTTGAACAACTCGTTGATGGCGGTCACCAGCGTATTGTTGGCTTCACTAACTACCGGAGCCGCATCCCCCGATGCGATGATCTCGCCGGACTGAGCTTTGGTCCAAAGGTTTTGGGCGATCACAGAAACAGTCTTCATGACGTCACCCCGTTCGGCCAGTCGGTATCGCTATCATCGAAATCTGAGGTGGGTGCGGCCTTCGGTTTGAACTGTGTGACGTTCGAAGCCGCTGAGCGGGCCTTGTCGTTCACAACCCACTTGACCAGCATCTGCACCCATTCGGCCTGGGTATTCACCTGCCCGCGAGGTTCGTAGTGAGCGGTGAATGCGCGGCGCACCTCATCGGTAAACAAGGTCAATACCACCCCGGAGTGAGTGGCATAGGTCTTCAGCAGTTTCGCGTCGGGCGCCCAGTCGAGGGTCATCTCGCTTGGCATACGAGGGTCAACGGAGTCGCGCACAGAGAGAGGTTCTTTATTCTTCTCTACATCTTCTTTAGGTAACGCATTGCTAACGCTGGCAGCGTTACCTTTTGCGTTACCGGCTTTGTGGTTTGCTACGCGCTTTGCCGTGAGAAGCCTGTTTTTGGCGGTCTTGCCGTTGTGACGGTCAAAGTGCGGGAGGCTGATAACGCCATCAGCCTCAATCATCCACGCGACAGATTTCATGTGTTCACAGAAACCGATAACGCCGACCAAACGATCCAGTAACTTTTTACTAACGCTAGGAGCGTTACCGCTTTCGGTCTGTTGATCGAACCAGCCCCAAACGCGCATCAGTTTGCCGACGACAGCGTCAGGATCGATGTCAGCCAGGTCAGCGATCTGGCAAACCTCGGGCTTGTCCAATGTGGTGAGTTCGAATTTGATCCAGTCGCCGGCCATTACGCGGCCTCCTGCAGAAGTTCAGCAAGGCGTGTTAGGCCTTTGGGGGTGACCATCGGGTCGAAGGCAGCGCGCTCAATACCGGTCTCTGGATCTGGCTTGAGCGCAGTCACTTTGTGAGTCATGTGTCCGGAAGTAATGCGGGGCTGATAGGCAACCCAACGCTTGCAGCCGTGACGCCGGAATATCCAACGATGCTGCTCAAGCCAGGAGAACAAGCGGGCCGGGGCAATCCCAAGCTGTTTGGCTGCGTCGGTGATGCAGATCGCCCCACCAGCAGCTGCCAAGCGAGTGATCGCCGCAACCTTGGGTGCTTGTTTTTCAATGACACGCTGGAGTTCGCCATTCTTGTCCGCGAGATCTGCGGCGAGACGAAGTGCATCGGGAAGGGTTTGCGGTATTACTACATGTCGCGACACGTTTTCGAGTTCCGCCAAGCGTGTCACGACACGATGCCGGAGCGGGATGCTGTAGCCGGTCAGCAATGTTTCAGTCAGTACGCGGTCGAGGTGGAACTCCGCGGTGTAATGCCGGGCGTCCTTCGACTCAATTAGATGGCGCAGATCTGCGCCATCCTCAGACAACGCCTTTTGCATCACTCGAATGTCACGAATGACATCCTTGTGCTGCTTGCCGGTGAGTTCGGCTATTTCCCGACTCGACATGGTGACCGTATTGCTTGGAGCGACGATCGTGTTCATAATGGCCCCACTGTGTTTTACAAGTTGTTGAAAGAACCGCCCTGCCAGGCGGTTTTTTTATGCCTGCGATTCAGGCGACTTTTACCGATGCCTTCAGCTGAGCCAGTGCTTCTTCCGCCTGGCCTATCTCTTTCAAGATCCGGGCACGCTCTACCTGATCGACCCGACCATCAGCCATTGCCGTGTGCGTCTCGACGGTAACCTCAGCGAATTCCAACGTTGCGCGGCCAAGCGCTTCATGAATTCCCAGCGCAACAGGCTGGTCCTGCTTCACGATCGAGTACCCGAACTCGCCAGCCAGAGCTGCCAGAGGTCGCATGTCTTGGGTATGTAGAAGCAATGCGTACAGATGCTTCGCGTTAAACCACGCGCCGTCGTAGTTGGCATTCGCCCGCTGGAGCAGGCTCACCGGCGGCATGTTCATAAGCGTGGCCAACTCCTTGGTATTGGCTTCATCAACCACGTCGTCGCAGGCCTTCAGAAAATCTTGCATCCGTAAAACCTCAATCTTGTTTATGTGGCTGCATGCCATCAGTCGTTGCAAAATGTTTCTCGGGGCGATAAGTCAAGCAGCGCCGAGCAAAACCTTGTGGGCAAGCTCGACGAGATCGGGACGAAGGCCGGCGATGGTGATTTCGCCTCCGGAGGCATCCTGCAAACGCTCAGCAAGTTCGGCAGATGCTTTGCGGTGACCACCCGCGAGCTGCCATAGATGGCCGACGGTGGTTTTAGCCGCAGCGGCAACTTCTTCCCGGCGGCTGGAAGCAGCGTTTGCGAGCCAGTCGCGCAGATGGTCATTCATAAGGAATCTCCTGAAACGTAGGAGAAATTTAGCTTAGGGCTAACATTGGAGCAAGGAATATTTAGCTGTGAGCACATTTAGCATTGAGCTAAACGCTGTCATCCTTGGCCGCATGGATATTTATGCGATTCGCAAACACCAATTGATCACGTTGATTGGCGACCAAAGAAAAGGCGCCTGCGCAGAGCGATGGGGGATGGCGCCTGCGCACTTAAGTCAGATCCTGTCGGACAAAACCGCTAAGAACCTTGGGGATG
Organism: Pseudomonas viridiflava; assembly: GCF_900580865.1. GTDB lineage: Bacteria > Pseudomonadota > Gammaproteobacteria > Pseudomonadales > Pseudomonadaceae > Aquipseudomonas. Next base: position 51,412 of record NZ_UTBZ01000023.1, on the reverse strand, counting down.
ACGTTGCTCGGCGCATCGAGTCGATCGAGAAACTTCCTCGGGGCTGGTTTGACTCGATACCAAGCGATGGTGGCGTGATTGCCAAGGGGACAGAACCCGAAGGGGAAACGTCAGGCGTGGCTGCGAATGCAACTTCCGCGGCGGACCAGGTGAAGCGGATGCTCGCCAAGGTGAAAGGCCTTTCGGTTGAGGCTAGGGACCGCATCGTCGCAGCTGCAGAAGAGCCGGACGATGGACCTGAGCACGTCATTTCGACCAACCTGTCCCGACTTCGCCCTACGAGCGAAGAAATTTTGATCCCTCAATACGATGTGCGTGCCGCCATGGGGCATGGTCAGGTGCCACCGGAATACAACGAGGCCGTTCGCAATCTCGTTGTTAGGGAAGAAATCCTTCGAGAAAAAGGAGTGACGTACACCGCCGCAAACGCTTTGGCGATGATCACGGGATGGGGACAGTCGATGGAAGGAACCATCAACGATAAAGACCTTGTCATCGTTGATCGTGGCGTCAACGAGTTTGTTGGTGAGGGCATATATTTGATGACATGGCACCAAGAGCTCTACATCAAGCGCGTGATGCGATTAGATGAAGAGCACTACAGATTGATTTCTGACAACCAGCACTACGAAAACCAGACTGCAAGAATCGACGACGTCAATATTCATGCAAAGGTGCTGTTGATCTGGAACGCTCGAAAAGCGTGAGCCAGCACAAGAAGCCCGCTACCCAGCGGGCTTTTCTTCGCCTTTAAAAAGGTGCTATCTCCTCAAGTGGCTCCAGCTCGTTTTGCATTTCTACCTGCGCATCGTTATCTGAAGCAGCCTCCCACCGTAACGTGACTGATTCGGGGTCGTCGTTGAAAACGATATCGATGCCGTCTACCTCCGCGAGCACATTCATCACCTCATCCCACTCCCTGTCCCCGTCTGTATCCAGTCGATGGATTGTCACCGTCCGGTTCAATTGCGCGATCGGGTGATTGATCATGTTTGAGACCCGCAAACTCAGGCGCTCTATTCCGGACATAGGGGTGCGTTCTTGTTTCTGTTTTTGTTGGCGCGCCATGTGTCGTAGTTCCTGTGCTGTATATTCGTACAGTATTCATGTCGCAGCATAGCGATACTTAGCACAATGCAAAAGCCCCCTCCGTCGAAACGATCCCTTCCTACCATCCCGCTGCCGAATTTCACCCAAAGCTAAATTATTTAGCTGGGAGCTATTGACGCATCTTTAGCTAGAAGCTAAATTAATTTCAACGCCGGATAACCACCGGCCTCAACAAGGCAGCGATGAATCGGCCTCAACGATTCAGAGGGATGGCAACTGTCCCAGGGTGCGCAGCGTAAAGCCCCGAATCAGTTATCCGGCGGACGATGTCGCGGCCGGAAGAACAATCGAGTTGACCTGATGACGGCCGCCAGCAGCGGGTCATCAGCGGCGAACATCACTGAGCAGCCTTCTTGCGAGGGCTGCTTGGGATGACAACCGACAGGTAATCAACCATGAAGCACGCATCAGCAATTGCCCAGCTTGAAAAACACGCCTCCAACTGCGAGAACAACGCGGCGATTCAAGAGGCTGAAGGTCAGTACGAAGACGCAGCGAACAACCGCACCAATGCCGCGGATTACCGGCAAGCAATCGAAGCGCTCCAGTCTGAGTAAGCATCACTTCTGCCCATTCACTGAGTGGGCAGCGGGATGCGGAAGCCAACCCAGCAGACGCTGGACACCTGCACTTAGCAACAACAGAGACCGGCGAGCGCCCGCCAAGATGAAAACGGCGCGCATTGGAGGATGACCATCATGAAATAGATCAACGATCTACCAGCTTGGCGCAGAAAGCCTGAAGCCTGCGCCGAACATCTACAGGCAGCGGACATCTTGGTCGACGGTGTCACCGCGCACCACCGGGCAACCGGCAGGCCTACCCCAGCGACAATGAACCGATGACGATTCAAACCCAGGCTGTCGCCAGTAGCGAGCCTGGGAGGCTGTCACGTAGGGAGGTCTTCGTGACACCAACGAAAGCCCGGGGCGACTCGGGCTTTTTTACGCCCGCCTTTATCCGTCAGCACTCTCCCCTGCGCCCAACGGCAACCTGCAGGCGGCACAGAGTGCTGACGAATACACGCAACCCACACCGAGGCATCTGCCATGCATCCATCATTTCAAGAGCGCATCGACGAACTCGGTGTGCTGCTCCAGAAAACCCACGCCGCGCGACTGGAGTTCTTCAAGCGCGTTGACCAGGTCATGCCACCGAAGAAGGTTCGCTTTCAAGTGTCCGGCGAAAGCGGCGGGATGTATCGGGTCATCGACCTGAGCAGCGGCAAGACTCGCGCCTTCCGTGAAACCTTCAAGGCGGCGTATGACATCGCCATGCAATTCGAAGAGAAGGCCAACCGGCTGGCGGGAGGTGTCCAGTGATCGGCGTCCCCCTTCCTGATCCGCGCGACGAGGTAACCGCAAAGATCAGCCGCGCACTCGAAGATTTCTTCGGCGCCGGCAAACACGTCCAACACATCCCGTCCGGCGTCAGCGCTGAGGTGCCAATGTTCGGCGCCACGCCCCACAGCAAGAAACTGCGTGCGCTGCGCGACAAAGACGCGCCGAAGGTCAAGGCTCAGGCCGAAGCCGGCAAGACCGCACCGGCGGCAGCCGCGGCACTCGACATGCGCATCAGCCGCGTGAAGCTGATCGCCCAGGAGAACGGCATTACGTTCGCCGAGAAATGAAGCGCATCAGCAGACAGGTGCAGCAGCGCCGCAAACAGACCTGGTTGGACTTGCCGGCCAGCGGAATTGAAGAGGTAGGCCATGGCCAAGAGCAACGCGCAATTGCAGAAGGACAAGCGAGCCAAGGAGAAGGCGCTGCTCGATCGGATCGGCGCCGAGAAGCGATCGCTGATTGTTTCGAAAGCGCTCAATGATGCGCTTCAGGTGCTGGGTGAGCGCCACGGCTTCGAGGAATGGCAGGAGACGGTGTCGACGTTCATCATAAATCTGGCCGCAGCGCCAGCGGCTGAGTCGGAACGCTTCGTGAGTATGTCGCGACCTGAATTGGTAATTAAGGAGAAGTGGTCGCGGCAGCTAACGGAGTTTGCGAAAACCGGCATTGAGGCTTGATGGCTGGTTACGATTTTAAACCCAGCCAAGCGCAGAAAATCCCTACAGCAAGAACAGTTGACCCGCTCAAAACGTCAACCATGTAGGTTTCCCACCAACTATTCGATTTAGCCTGATGTTGCTCAACGCGATTATCCAACACATCGACGCCCTTGCCGTCTGATCCGGTGCTGTCGATCGATATTCCGGTTCCAGGCCCTGAGAACCTAACCTCGTTATTAGATACTTTTCCGGTGCAGCCAACTATACGGATGCCCGTAAATCCCGGCTGATTGTCTTGAGACATATCACCGCTCCAATCGAATGAATGATTTGGAGAATATAGCCCAACCCTACCTTCGCTGCGTATCCGGTCACGGAGGGCGGCGCCTGACTGGAGATAATCCATGGCGAAGATTCCAAAGGAAGCCGCCAAGCGACACAACCGTGCTCTCGATCTGGTGAAGAGTGATAAGCGCCTCAGCCTCGATGATCGCCTGTTCATCCTCGAAAATTTCCATGAAGGCGCCACGAACATGAACGGCCTGGCCGGCGCCTTCTTCACTCCAGAGGGTTTGGCTCGCGATCTTTCAATTGAGGTAGCTGAGTGCGATTCGATTATTGACCTCTGCGCTGGTATCGGTCGCCTGTCGTTTGCCTGCATGCACAGCGCGAAGCAAATTGTTTGCGTTGAGCAGAACCCTGACTATGCCGAGGTTGGCAAGCGCGTTATGCCTGATGCTGAGTGGATAGTGGCTGATGCGTTCAGCATTGGAGATATCGGCAGGTTCTCTTGGGCAGTTTCGAACCCGCCGTTCGGTGCTATCAAGACCGGATCGGCCTTTGAGGGCAATTACACCGGCGCAAAGTTTGAGTACAAGGTAATCGAACTGGCTAGCCGCCTTGCTGAATGGGGCACGTTCATCATTCCACAGACGTCCGCGCCGTTTCGATATTCAGGCCGCGAAACCTACAGCGTCGAAATCGACAAAGAGTGTCAGAAGTTCATCGAACAGACCGGCATTGAGCTCGGAATGAACTGTGGGATCGACACCGCGACCTACCTGAGTGAGTGGAAAGGTGTCAGCCCCACCTGCGAAATCGTGATCTGCGAGTTTGGAAAGCCAGCTGCGGAAGCGCCTGAAGAAGCCGCGCCACCTTCCGCCGAAACACAGTTGAGTTTATTCGACGCAGCCTGATCCGGCCCCATGCCGGGCCGGACACAAATACCCCACTTATACGAATCACGCCAGCCGGCGAGGATGCCCTATGTCCGCACAACAGAAGAAACACCCCTTCGATTTCAAAACTCAATACGGACTCGGCTTCAGCACTCAGGACGATGAGATCGTTGTCGACTTCTTCTGCGGTGGCGGCGGCGCCGGTACCGGGCTGGAGATGGGCCTGGGTCGCGCGGTGAATGTCGCCAAGAACCACAGCCCGCAAGCGATCAGCATGCACACCGTGAACCACCCGGGCGCCGTGCACTACACCACCGACGTGTTCGACGGTGATCCTGACACCGAGTGCGGCGGCAAGGCCGTTGGCTGGTTCCACATGTCGCCGGACTGCACGCACCACAGCCAGGCCGCTGGCGGGCAACCGCGCAAGCGTGAGATTCGCAACCTGTCGTGGATCGGCCTGAAGTGGGCCGGCAAGAAGAAGCCCCGCGTCATCAGCCTGGAGAACGTGAAACAGATCCTCCAATGGGGGCCGCTGATCGCCAAGCGCTGCAAAGCCACTGGCCGCGTCGTGAAGTTGGGCGGTGGCATCGCCGAGCCGGGTGAAGTGGTTCCGGTCCACCAGCAGTTTTTGGTGCCTGATCCGAAACGCCGCGGGCAGACCTGGGCGACCTTCGTCGCCGAGTTGCAGCACCTTGGCTATGTCGTCGAATGGCGCGTCATCAAGGCTTGCGACTTCGGCGCACCGACCAGTCGGGAACGCCTGTTCATGATTGCCCGCTGTGACGGTGAGCCGATTGTCTGGCCAGCGCCGACGCACGCCAAGCGCCCGGTGAAGGGCCAGCAGAAATGGCGTACCGCCGCCGAGTGCATAGACTGGACGATCCCGACCAAAAGTATCTTCGACCGGCCAAAGCCGCTGGCACCCGCAACCCTACGGCGAATCGCCAAGGGCATGAAAAAGTTCGTCATCGATGCGGCCGACCCATTCATAGTGCCGATCGCGAACTGGTCGGGCGAGAGCGTGCAGTCAGCGCACGACCCGCTGCGCACCGTGACCTCATGGCCGCGAGGTGGATCGTTCGCCATGGCCAGTCCCATCATCGCGCCAGCAACACACCAGGGCAGCGACCGAATCAACGACCCACACGCCCCGCTACCGACGGTGACATGCGCCAACCGAGGCGAACTGACGCTGATTAGCCCGGTGCTGGTCGGTGCTGGTGGCCCGGTATATGCCGGAAACCCGGTAGCGGCGGACAAACCTCTCGGCACCTTAATGACGCGTGGTCACCGCGCGCTCGCCGCGGCTCACCTGGTGAAGTTCCGGTTCTCGGACGAAGGCAAGGCACTCGACGAGCCGCTGCCGACCATCACCAGCGGCGGTAACTACCAGCGCCCTGCCGGTGCCGCCCACGCCATGGGTATCTCAACAGTATTCATGGCCCAGATGAACGGCGGATTCAACACCACCGACGCCAAGAGCATCGATGACCCGATGACCACGGTGACGAACACCGGCAGCCAGCAGCAACTGGTGACGGCCAATCTGGTGCACCTGCGCGGCAACTGCGATGCGCGGGACACCGCCGATCCGCTGCACACCATCAGCGCCGGTGGCACTCACCATGGACTGGTCACCGCATTCATGGAACGCCAATTCGGCGCCAGTGTTGGCCAGGGTGTGGACGAACCAGCACCAACGATCATCGCCGGCGGTGGCGGCAAAAGCTCGCTGGTCGAGCTGCAGCTCTCGCCAGAGGTTGAAGCCGGTGCGCTGCGGGTCGCCGCGTTCCTGATCAGCTACTACGGCACCGAGAACATGAGCGCCGCCGACGCACCAGCACCCACGATCACCACCAAGGATCGCTTGGGCCTCGTCACCGTCACCATCAAGGGCACGCCCTACGTGATCGTCGACATCTGCCTACGGATGCTGCAACCGGCTGAGCTGTACAAGGCTCAGGGCTTCCCCGCTGACTACATCATCAGCCACGGCGCCGACGGCAAGCCGTTCACGAAGACCCAGCAGGTCCACATGTGCGGCAACAGCGTCAGCCCACCGCCAATGGCTGCGCTGGCACGGGCCAACGACCCGTGGCGCGTTGTCGAGCAGCAGGCCGCAGCGGCATAAGTCACAGCCACGGCAAAGCCGACAACCAATCGACCAGACGCATCAGCATCTGGCTGAGCAGTTCAAAAAGCACTTGGTAAATCAAATTAGCAATTAAGCCTTTCATTAGAGGGGAGTCTCCACAAATCAGGGAGAGAGGATCTCCCTACCAAGATATGTGGCTTCAAACTTCTCCGACCCTCCACCGCCCGGGCATGCCCCGGCATAGGACGCCCCATGCCCACAGAAAACCTTATCGACTGTCCAGCTCTGCACAAGCGCAGCAAAAGCTACCCGTTCGGCGACCGCGTGCCTCGCACGGTGAAGATGTTCACGACCGTCGTGGCTGATCCGATGCCGGGAATTGGGTCCGCACTCTTGCGGAGTGATGGCCCGATCTGCCCTGAAGGTCAAATCTTTCCCGTATGGACCAACAGCCACGGCGCGGTAGCTGCTGTGCTGCCAGATGGCAGGCGCCTTGGCCTGCGCCCTTCAGAGTTCGAGGTCGACACCTGGCACGACCTAGCGCCAGCGCCAGCAGCGTCAGGGATAACGCTTCAGGCCGACCGCGCCAACCGCCTGTACCTGGCCGGCCCGATGACTGGCTTCGAAGACTTCAACTTCCCCGCCTTCAACAAGATGGCCGCCGAGCTGCGCGCCAGTGGCTACGTCGTCGAGAACCCGGCAGAGCACGGCGTCGTCGACGGTGCGGACTGGGCCGACTACATGGCCTACGACCTGACCCGCCTCGGCCTTTGCGGCCAGGTCGCGGTGCTGCCCGGCTGGGAGAACTCGAAAGGTGCCCGACTCGAAGTGCATATTGCCCGCGAGCTCGGCATGAAGGTTGTGAATGCCCATGATCTGGTATCGATGGAGATTGCAGGATGAGCGAAGTAAAGCGCTACGCAAGAATGGGCGAGCTAGTCGAAGCGAATCCAGCCTTGCTCAAGCTGTACCCGGCCATGACGGTATATGTTCTCGGCGATGATTTCGACTGGGTCACCGCCGAGCGTGACGCCCTGCAGCTCCGCCTGAACGCAGCGGATCAGCGGATTGATGAGCTTACCCAGCGCAATTCCGAGCCGGTGCAATGGGGTGCGCCGAAAACAATTCGGCAACTGATCCGACAGCTTGAGACCCTTGATCAGGACCTTCGCCCGCTTTCGATGCTGCGTGTACCTGGAAAGGCCTTCGAAGACGGCAAAGAGCGGACTCGCGCCGTCCACCTGTCTTTCTCTCACGAGAAAGTCGACGGCCAGTGGCTTGCTCCGTTCAAAGGTGACGGCGAAAAGGTGGTTGCATTCTGGTGTCGGATGGAACAGCCCGCGCCGGTAGCGGAAGAGATCACCGATCGATCACCAGAGGACTATGCCATCGAGCATGCCGAATACATGGCCAAGTCAGCCGACGATGTGCTGGCGAAGTTCCAGGCATACGGATTGGCTTTGCTGGCAGTCGATGAGGGCGGTGACGATGGCGAAGGCGAGCTGCTTGAAGCGATCGATTCAACCCGCCAAGACCTGCGGGAATCTTTGGTAGATATGCGCGGCATGGTTTACGAGTTCCGCAAGCGCTCCAATCGCTGCACCCCGCACTAACTCCCTCCCCCTTCAAAGTCAGCCGCTATAGCGGCAAGGAACCGGCATGCCCAGGAAAAACCACCTAATAGTCGACTCCGGCTGCACGCAGGACAACGAGCGCTGGTCGCTGTCGGCTTGCGGCCTGAATGAAGAATCCGAAGTCGCATGGGACGGCACCCACCAACGCGAATTTGTCAGCTGCAAACGATGCCTGGCGAAAATGGCAAAGCCGCGACCGGCTCCAGAGCCATTCCACAAAGAGCGTCCCATTCTTTTCAACGGTGCGATGGTGCGCGCGATTCTGTCCGGCCAAAAGACGGTCACGCGCCGCCCGATCAAAGGGAATCAGATCCCGACCTATATAAAATCAGATTCCCCCGAACATCAGTGGATGGCCGTGGTTCAAGATCATCCGCGCTGGGGCTTCGGTGCATTCGGTGCGACTGAGGAGGAATGCGCGGCGGAACTGGCCATGTACGGTGGCTGCCCGTACGGGCGGCAAGGCGATCGGCTGTATGTCCGTGAAACTTTCAATCGCACCAACCCGGGTGGCGCGGAAGGCGTTTATTACTACCGCGCTGACGGGGAGTTCCCGAAGAGCATCGGCGGCGGGAAGTTCACCGATGCCGAATCATGGAAGCCTTCGATTCATATGCCGCGAGCAGCGAGCCGCATCTTGCTGGAGATCACCGGCGTTCGCGTCGAGCGGCTGCAGGACATCAGTCGCTCCGATATCCGGGCCGAAGGCCTGCAATGCCCGCCGGAACTAGCAAGCGATGACGTTTCACCGAATTACCGAGACTGGTACCCGGCGGCTTGGAAGGAGTTGTGGAACTCCACCGGCGGCGACTGGGACGCCAACCCGTGGGTCTGGGTCGTCGAATTCAAGCGGGTGACGCCATGATCACCAAGTGCGCACTCGGCTGCACCCTCTTCTTCTGGCTTCCATTGGTACTGACCATAAAGGCGGTGATCGGATGATTATCGATGACGTAATGACGGACAAAATCACCCTGCACGGCCTCGGCTTTGTGCAGGTCCAGCTGCAGGGCAATCAGCGCCTTCACGTTTGGCACCCAGAGCTGCCGCGACGGGCATGCTTCGAACACTCAGCGATCCATGACCACCGCTTCAACTTCACATCCCGCGTGATCGTCGGCACGCAGTTCAACCACGAGTTCGAACTCGTCTGCCATGACGCCGGCGAATTCATGCTGTACCTGCACGAAGGCGCTCGGACAGCGGGCGGCGGCCGGCCATGGACACCGGATGGTCGTGTGGACCTTTTGCATATTGGAACCCTAGGTATTGCCGCCGGCAACGACTACAACACCCGGGCGTACAAATATCACCGCACCGAGCCCGGCGGCGATGGTCGTGTGGCAACGATCATGTCTAAGCGCGGCGAGTACCCGGCCGGCGCCCACTCAACCTGTCGCGTAGGTATCCAGCCCGACACCGATTTCGATCGGTTCCAGTGTTCGCCAGCTCAACTTTGGGAGGTCGTCAGCGATGTGCTGCTCGGCCAGAAGGTGGCGGCATGATCCTCTTCCCAATAGCCGCACCGCTCTACATGGCCTACCTCATCTACAAGGGGCCGTGGCGATGAACGAACACGAACTGTTGCAGCTATCGGCCAAGGCAGCAGGCTTCGATCTCGAGTACAGGCGCGGCAGCGATGCTTTCTACTACGACGATCCAGATTCTGGTCGAGAGCAATGGGATCCGCTCAGTGATGACGGCCAGGCGCTCCGGCTGGCTATCAAGCTCGGGGTCTCCATCGTGTTCATGGAAGATCACGACTCGGTCGGAGCTGAACACTCTGCGCAAGGTGTGATGATTATCGAAGCGATGGATGATTTTGGAGCTCGACGTGCGATTGTTCGTGCCGCAGCAGAAATTGGCAGCCGAACATGAACCGCATGGTCAGCGTCCGCACCGAGGAACTGGCCGGCCCGGCGCTGGACTGGGCAATCAACGCGATCGAGGGTGATCAGCAGCCCGTCGCGGGCCAGCTGGATCTCTTCGACCTGCCCGACGCCGAGCAACTGATCACGAAGTACGGCGTCTGGGTCGATGTTGGCCACCGGCACCCTTGGCTGGCCGACATGACCAACGACCCTTTCAACCGCCAGACCGGCGAAACCAGAACCATCGCGGTGTTCCGCGCCGTGGTGTTCGCCAAGCGCGGCGCTGCGGTGAGCGTCCCGGCCAAGTTGATCCTGCAATAACCCCAACCACTCAACAGCCTGCCGGTGTACGGCGGGCGAGGAATTCGTATGTCTGACAAAAATATCAAAACCATCATGGACCAGGCCCAAGTGTTCGCCAGCAGTTGGTCGATGGTCGGCGGGCCGTTCGCCGCAGACGATCAGCTCGAACGCGCCGAAGAAGAAAAAGCGGAACTGAATAGGCTGGTCACCGGCGCGCTGGAAGGATCGGTGAGCGCCCCGCAGGACGTCGGCGAAATGATCCAGTCGTTACTGGCTTGGCACAAACGGCAGGCCGACCAGTTGCAGATCATCAGCGACAACGCAAAGGAAGGCGTGACGCTCCAGCTCGGCATCGAGGACCCCGTCGAGATCGCTTTGACAAAGGACATGGCTAATGGGTTGCGGATCGGCCTCGTGCTCGCCCTCGAACGCCTCGGCAAATTACCGATCAGCGTCAGTCATGACGGCGATGACGACCTCGATCTGGATGACGACGAATAACCCATCACCACCTTCTGCCGCCACGCGCGGCATGGAGCCTGCTATGTCCGAAACAGAAGAAACCGTCGAAACGTATCCGTTCGACAAGGTGCCCGAAGAGCGGATGGCCGCACTGCTGGACACCACAAAGCGAGCGCTCGAAGGCAAACGGGCACGCGGAATCATCCCCGAAGGCGTCTGGAATAAGATTGACGGCCGGGTTTTTTATAGCATCAGGAGATATGAAGCATGGCAAGAAAGCCAGTGGGCCTGCCCCGAGGAGTTGAATTTGCTGGCCAGTCTGTCCGTATCCGGTTCACTTGGAACGGCGAGCGGCGGTGCGAAACCCTTGCCCATCCCCAAACGCCAAAAGGGATCAAGGCGGCCGCCGATCTACGCGATCAAGTAATCAGCCTGGCCAAGCATGGGGTTCTGGACGAGAAGCGTTACGCCGAACTGTTCCCGAACTCCAGCTACTCCGCCGCCGCAACAGGCCTCACGTTCGGCGAATACGCGCAGACGTGGATCGACGGCCTTGAGATCGTCCCCGGCACCCGCCGGAACTACAAGGGCACGATCAACAATTACTGGATGCAGGAACTGGCCACGGTGCCAATGACCACGATCACCCCGATGCTGCTGCGTCGGGTGATTGCCGAGACTACTTGGGAAAGCACCACGGTGAAACGCACGGCGATATCGCGGGTAAATGCCTTGTTCAAGGCAGCAGTACGGGATGAGGTAATCGAAAGGAATCCGGCGACGGCGATCAAGCTCCCTGGCAAAACCAAGAAAGTGATTGATCCCTTCAGCGTGGAAGAAGCGGACATGATCATCGAATGGATGTATGCCAACTTTACTTCGAGGGCGGCACAGATCTACGCGGCCTACTTCGAGTTCGCATTTTACTGTGGCATGAGGACGGGAGAGCTTCGGGCTCTGCGCTGGGATGAGATCGACATGGACAAGCGCGTTGCGCACGTCTGCCGGATCGTTGTTGATGGGAAGGTCGAGGAGCGCACGAAGACCAAGCACGCCCGCACGGTGATGCTGAACAGCCGAGCCATGAATGCGCTGGAGCGCGCTAAGCGAATTGCGGATGCCCGATTGAACCAGGTTCGGCGCAAGCGGCAGTCTTCGCCGTATGTATTTCCGCCTTCCGGAAGCTCGGAATACATTCTTGGCGCGACCACGCCGGGTGGCCACTTTGCCAAGGCACTGGAAGCCCTGAAAATAAAGCCGCGCAGTCAGTACAACTGCCGTCACACTTACGCCACAATGTGCCTCATGGCGGGCATGAATCCCGCGTTCATCGCAGGACAACTCGGGCATAGCGTCCAGGTGTTACTGTCCACATATGCTCGCTGGCTGAGCTCCACTACCGACTGGTCTGAAGTCGGGAAGCTGGAAAGCCAAATTGGTACAAAATTGGTACAGGCTTAAATTTATTTCATATTTCGCCCTTTGTTTACGGGCGGCTCTAGCTTTCCTAGCACATACTCCTAGAATGCGACGCTTTGAAGAAATAACCCGTTACAAACTAACGGAATATCCAACTTTTATGAGTTCGCCCGCGTGAAAATTCGTCTTTCGATTCTGAGCCTGTTTTTTGCAGTTTCAGGCACTTTCATCACGCCAACGATCAACGCTGCGGAAACCACCGCTGCCCCCCGTGACGCTTCGACCCTGAAGATCGCCTCCGGCAGTGCCCTGCTCATGGATATGCAGACCAACAAAGTCATCTACTCCAGCAACCCTGACGTGATCGTGCCGATCGCCTCTGTCAGCAAGTTGATGACCGGTTTGGTAGTGGTTGAAGCCCGGCAAAACATGGACGAATGGATCAATGTCGATATCAGCAACACACCGGAAATGAGAGGTGTGTTCTCCCGAGTCAAACTCAAGAGTGAGCTGCCGCGTCGCGAGATGTTGCTGATCGCCTTGATGTCCTCGGAAAACCGCGCCGCCGCCAGCCTCGCGCACCACTATCCGGGTGGCTACGCAGCCTTTATCGCGGCGATGAACGCCAAGGCCAAGGCACTGGGCATGACCAGCACGCATTTCGTCGAGCCGACAGGCCTGTCGGAGCGTAACGTTTCCACCGCCCGCGACCTGAGCAAGCTGCTGGTGGCCGCGCACAAGTACCCGCTCCTCAGCGAACTGACCACCACCAAGGAAAAAACCGTGTCGTTCCGCAAACCCAATTACACCTTGGGTTTCCGTAATACCGATCACTTGGTCAATAAAGCCGACTGGGACATCAAGATCACCAAAACCGGTTTCACCAACCCCGCCGGGCATTGCCTGGTGCTGGTGACGAAAATGGGTAACCGCCCGGTCGCTTTGGTGATTCTCGACGCGTTTGGCAAGTACACCCATTTTGCCGATGCCAGCCGTATTCGCAGTTGGGTGGAAACTGGCAGGAGTGCCAACGTTCCTGCAGTGGCTCAGCAATACAAGGCGCAGAAAAACCTCAAATCGCGCCAGAGCGGCGTGGTTGAAGCCTCCAAGTAACCCGCCACGCGAGAAAAAGCCCCGAATCCTCGGGGCTTTTTTTCATCTGTGAATCAGTCATTGGGTAGCGGCATCTTGTCGTCATCGGGGATGCCATCGCCTGCACTCGGATCCCTTGAGGGCTCGGGCGTCGACACATTCGGCCGAGCCATTGGATCGCGCATAGGGCTGTCTGGATCCAGCACCGGATCAATCTCCGGCTCTGGCGTCGTAGGTACGCTGTCCGGTGTTTTTTGGTCGTCGAAGCTCGAATCGGTACTCATAAGCACCTCCCATCAAGGTTTCAGATTAGCCAATGGATCATAGGGTTTAGCGGGCTTCTTAGCGTCCTCGCCGGGCTCGACGTCTAGAGGCGCCTTGGCGGGACCGACAGGATCGACTTGCGGATCATCGAGGTCGGGCGAGTCCGGATCAAACCCCAGATCATCCCCCGAAGAATGCTCGGACGAGTGCGGGCCTTTCGGTGCTTGGGAATTGGTCATGTCTCCTCCTGATTGACCCGCAGAACACGGGCTCTATTCGTAGGAGGCTTGCCGGGCGCAGTCGTGCCCGGCAAATGACGAACGGAAACTCAGTGGGCTGCCAGCGCCTTCCTCGCCTGCGCCGCTTCGTTTTCCTGACCGGCCTGGGCCAGTTCATCGGCCGCCTTGAGCCAGCGCTGACGGTCGACGGCAGCAGGAATCTGCGACGGTTTCTGAATCAGCACGGCCCAGCCACCGGATTTCTCCAGTGCCGACTCAAAAGAACTGAAACTCATCAGTTCGCGACGGTTCATCCCGGCACGTAGCAAGACCTTCTGCTTGTTGCGATCGTAGCCGGACAGGATCGCGTAACGCGGCTCGGCCCAAAATGCCGAACCCTCGCTGAAGCGCACCATCACCGGATAACCCGCCGCTACCTGCGTCAACAGCGCGGGCAGGTTGCTGTCCAGCGGATAAACCACCATGCCGTACTCACGGGCAAGGTTCTGCAGGTTCTGCTGCAATTTGTCTTCGGCACCCGGCAGATGCAGGGGTTTTTCCAACAGGCCCGGGGTGATTACGATGCCCTGCTGCGACAACAGGCTGGCCAACACTTGCGGCCCGCTCTGATTGGCTTCGCCGCGATAGAACGTACCGCTGAGTTCGACCCGCTCCGGCAGACGCTTGACCTCGGGCGCCACAGTACCTGCACATCCGCCCAACACGGCCGCACAACCCGCCACCAGTAGCGCCGCACGAATTCGAGAAAATACCTGCACCATCATCACTCACTGTTCAGACGCCGGTCATCGTGTTCCGGCAACGCTTGCGATCATAGGGCCGCGCCAGTCTGCGGTATAGCCTTAAGCGGCAGACACATCGCTTGCATAGAGCAAACTGATTGGTCGCAATCGACCTTTGGTCAATAGTCTGAAACACCCCATTGTCTAGACTGTCAGTGAAACAGAGCGAATTGAAAAAGTGGGCGCCCGATGCAGGGCGAAGAGGAGGCACTGATGAGCCTGACCATGACCATTGTGATGTTGATTGCCGGCTGGCTGGCCGTGGCGGCTGCCATGTTGTGGGGGGTGCTGCGGGTTTCGCGGCGCCACCATCATCATCCGGTTCAGCCTGCTGCGGTTGAGAAAAACGAGAAGCACAGCCCGCGTCACGCAGCTGCGCACTGAGGCCAGACTTCAAAAGCAAAAGCCCCTCACCCTAGCCCTCTCCCGGAGGGAGAGGGGACTGATCGAGTCGCTATTGAGAAATACATCGACGTGAAATATCGAGCCGAACTCAGGTTTAAAAACCACGCAGATCGGCTCCCTCTCCCTCGGGAGAGGGCTGGGGTGAGGGGCTGGTTCTATTCCACACTGCAAATCTTGAATCAAAAAAAACCGCCTGACCTCTAAGAGTTCAGGCGGTTTTTGTACTTTCAGCGGTTACGCCTGCTCAGCCAGCTTCTTCTGCCTCGCCCTGCGAGACATCATGTTCAGCACTTCAATCGCTGCCGAGAACGCCATCGCCGCATACACATAACCTTTCGGTACATGGGCGCCGAAGCCTTCAGCGATCAAGGTCATACCGATCATGATCAAGAAGCCCAGAGCCAGCATCACCACAGTCGGGTTGTCGTTGATGAACTTGGCCAGCGGCTCAGCAGCAAACAGCATCACCAGTACCGACACCACCACCGCGATGATCATGATCGGCAAGTGTTCGGTCATGCCAACCGCGGTAATGATGCTGTCGATCGAGAACACCATGTCGAGCATCAGGATCTGACCAATGGCGGCGGCAAAACCCAAGGTAACCGTCGAGGTCGCCGACTTCGGATCTTCCGGGGCCGGGTCCATGCTGTGATGGATCTCGGTCGTGGCTTTCCAGACCAGGAACAGACCACCGGCAATCAGGATCATGTCCTTCCAGGAGAACGCCTGACCCAGGATCTCGATCACCGGCGCAGTCAGCTGCACGATGAAGGCGATGGTGCTCAACAGTGCCAGACGCAGGATCAACGCCATGCCGATACCGATACGGCGCGCCTTCTGCTGGTACTGCTTGGGCAATTTGTTGGTCAGGATCGAGATAAAGATCAGGTTATCGATGCCGAGCACGATTTCCATCACCACCAATGTGGCCAATGCAACCCAGGCGGTGGGGCTGGCGGCGAGCTGTAACAGATATTCCATGGGTCAGTCCTGACTCTGTGTAAGACGAATTAGATGGTCTTGGAGGAAGATTCGGATTGTTCCGCATCTTTTTCCGGTGTTTCTTTCTTTTCGATCAACCCGCCGGTGGCATCGCTGAGTGCTTGCTCAGCCGCTTTGTGGGTGTCGTCAATCGCTTGTTTGGCGCTTTCGGCAGCCTTGCCCATCAGTTGCTGAGCGCTTTTCTCGGCCTGATCGCAACCGGCCAGAAGCAGTAAAGACGTAAACATCAATGCTGGGATTGTATATTTCATAAGGTTTCCTTCGAATGAACAGACAGGCTCACAGACCGGCCGTCGATGGCTGGGCATTCTAGGGAGATGAACACTTCAGGAAAATTCGTATTTTTAGCGGCTATACTTCGGTTTTCACGAACTGTAGAACGTCATGCTCAATTACCGACAACTGCATTACTTCTGGGTCGTAGCCAAGACCGGCAGCATCGTGCGCGCCTGCGAGCAACTGAACCTGACCCCACAAACCATCAGCGGGCAGATTTCTTTGCTCGAACAGACTTACGGCATCGAGTTATTCAGACGGGTCGGCCGGCAACTCGAATTGACCGAGGCCGGAAGACAAGCCCTGCCCTACGCCGAGCAAATGTTTCAACTGGGTGGCGAGCTGGAGTTGATGCTGCGCGCACAACCCAACGAACAGCAGATCCTGTTCCGCGTGGGCGTTGCAGACGTGGTGCCAAAATCCATCGTCTACCGCCTGATCGCACCGACCATGGAGTTGAACGAACCGCTGCGCATCACCTGCCGCGAGGACAAACTCGAACGTTTGCTCGCCGATCTGGCCATCCAGCGCCTGGACCTGGTGATTTCCGACAGCCCGATGCCCTCGCACCTCGACATCAAGGGCTACAGCCAGAAGCTTGGCGAATGCGGGATCAGTTTCTTCGCCACCCCGGAACTGGCAGCCAGATACGGTCAGGACTTCCCGCGCAGCCTGCATGGCGCGCCGCTGTTGATTCCCGGCGCAGAAACCGTGGTGCGCAGCCGTCTGCAGCGCTGGTTTGCCGAACAGCAGATCCAGCCGCAAATCGTTGGGGAGTTTGATGACAGTGCCTTGATGCAGGCCTTCGGCCAATCCGGCAGCGGGATTTTTATTGGCCCGAGCGTGATTGCCGATGAAGTGAAGCGCCAGTACGGCGTCGAGCTGATTGGCCAGACCGATGCGGTGACCGAGTCGTTCTATGCCATTTCGGTGGAGCGCAAGGTCAAGCACCCCGGCATCGTTGCGATTACCGAAGGTGCCCGACGCGAGCTGTTTACGGCGTTATGAGGCCTCGGCGCACATCTCGCGCGGCTTGAGCGTCATCAGCACCATGGCGAGGAACACCGACAACAAGATGAATCCGGCGGCGGCAAAGCCGAGGAAACCCAGGCCTGCGCTGTCGATGACCCGACCACCAACAATGGCGCCCAGGCCGATCCCCAGATTGGCCCCGGCGATGTTCAACGAAGCGGCAAAGGCCGGCGCTTCCGGCGCGGCTTTCATCAGACGCACATGGCTGACCAGGAACAACGCGGCCTGAGTGATGCCCCAGATGCCCATCGCCACCGCCAGCCCCAGCGGCGAATGAATGTTCGGCACCAGCGAGACCATGCCGGCAATCATGAATGCACAGAACAACACCGACGCCCCCAGCGGATGGCGGTCGACCGCACGACCACCCAGCGAGTTGCCGATCAACCCGACCGCGCCGAAGGCCATCAGGCACCAACCGACCACGGTGCCGTTGAAACCGGCGAGGCGCTCAAGAATGTCGGCCAGATAGGTGTAAGCGGTAAACATGCCGCTGAACACCAGAATCGACAGCACAATGTGGCCGATCATCAACGGGCTGCGCAGGATCTTGAATTGCGAGCGGAAGCTGACCTGATGCTGGTGAAGACTGGTTTTCGGCAGGTAGACAAACAGCAGCAAGGCTTTGGCAAATGCGATCACCGCGAGAATGCCGAAGGCACTGCGCCAGCCGAAGGCGTCGGAAATCAGCGTGCCGACCGGAATGCCAAACACTGTGGCGCAGACAATGCCGAAACCAATCTTGGCAATCGCCCGACCGGCGAAGTCCGGGCCGACGATGTCCACTGCCGTCTCACTGGCCAACGCCCAGAACACTGGCAGACCGAGCGCCGGAATCAATCGGGCAATCGCCATCACCCAGATGTTCGGCGCCAGTGCGGCCACGGTATTGGCCAGACCAAACATGATCAGGATGCTGATAAACAGCTTGCGCCGTTCGAAGCGGGCGAAATACGCGGTCAGGAAAGGCCCGAACATCGCCACCGTGAAGGCGAATAGAGTCACCAGCAACCCGGCCTGCGGGATGGTGACGGCGAGGTCTCGGGCAATCGCCGGCAACAGGCCGACGATGACGAATTCCGTGGTCAGCACCGTGAAGCCGGCGGCGGACAACAGAAGAATGGGCAACAGCATGCGCAACTCCAGCAAAACGACGACACCAGCGTTGACCCGGAGGCCCGCTGGCAGAGTTTGAAAATAAGGATGCGCAATCTTAACAGAGTGTGTCCGGGCTGACTTGCACAAACCTGCCGACTTTGTTGCCTGATCCGGTGGCAGATCGTCACATGCCTGAAGGATAAGGCCTACGCTGTGATAAAGTCCGCGCCCTGAAAAACGTACAGCCTGTTCAACGACCGGTTTATTGGCGTTGATGTCGCGTCAACACTTTCGGTTCGTGGCGGTGGTCTGCCCCTGTTCTGCCATCGCTTTACGCAACCTTGCACCCTATAAAAAATCAGAGATGCCGCTATGACCGCTTCATCCCCTTCTCTATTGCAACGCCTCAAGAACCTCAGCCTGGTCACGCAGATCCTCATCGGCCTGATCGCCGGTATCGCCCTGGCGCTGTTTGCCCCGGAAGCGGCGAAAGGCACGGCGTTCATCGGCAAAGTGTTTGTTTCAGCGTTGAAAGCCGTCGCACCGATTCTGGTGTTCGTGCTGGTAATGGCCTCGATTGCCAACCACAAGCACGGCCAGGAAACCCATATCCGCCCGATCCTGTTCCTCTATCTGCTGGGCACCTTCGCGGCAGCGGTCGTGGCGGTGGTCGCGAGCATGGCGTTCCCGTCGCACCTGGTGTTGTCGACCGATAACGTTTCGGTGACGGCGCCGGGCGGTATCGGCGAAGTGCTGCAGAGCCTGCTGTTGAGCGTGGTCGACAACCCGGTCAGCGCGCTGATGAACGCCAACTTCATCGGCATTCTGGCCTGGGCGATCGGCATGGGCATCGCGATTCGCCATGCCGGTGACACCACGCGCGAAGTGCTGGGGGATCTGTCCAACGGCGTGACCTTGATCGTGCGTGTGGTGATTCGCTTTGCACCGCTGGGTATTTTCGGCCTGGTGGCTTCGACGCTGGCCACCTCCGGTTTTGGCGCATTGATCGGTTACGCACACCTGCTGGCCGTGCTGCTCGGCTGCATGCTGTTCGTCGCACTGGTGATGAACCCGCTGATCGTGTTCTGGAAACTGCGTCGCAACCCATATCCGCTGACCCTCAAGTGCCTGCGTGAAAGCGGTATCACCGCGTTCTTCACCCGCAGCTCGGCTGCGAACATTCCGGTCAACCTGGAATTGAGCAAGCGTCTGGGTCTGCATGAAGACACTTATTCGGTGTCGATCCCGCTGGGCGCGACCATCAACATGGCCGGTGCGGCGATCACGATTACCGTGCTGACCCTGGCTGCCGTGCATACGCTGGGTATCGCTGTGGATATCCCGACGGCGATTCTGCTCAGTGTTGTCGCCGCCATTTGCGCATGTGGCGCGTCGGGTGTGGCGGGTGGTTCGTTGCTGTTGATTCCGCTGGCTTGCAGCCTGTTCGGGATTCCGAGCGAGATTGCCATGCAGGTAGTGGCGGTCGGTTTCATTATTGGCGTGTTGCAGGATTCGGCAGAGACGGCGCTGAACTCGTCGACTGACGTGTTGTTTACCGCTGCGGCGTGTTTGGGTGAGGAAGCGAAAGCCCAACGTACTGCGTAACAGACGCTGTAATGAAAAGCCCGCCACGGTGTGAACCTTGGCGGGCTTTTTTGTGGCTGAGATCTTTTCCCCCTCACCCCAACCCTCTCCCCCAAGGGGGCGAGGGGAAGGGAGCCGATCGTTGTTGCCCTCAAGACTTGAGTTCGACTTGATATTTCACGTCGGTGTATTTCGAGCCAACAACGCGATCAGTCCCCTCTCCCTCCGGGAGAGGGCTAGGGTGAGGGGCTTCTGGCGGTTTAGAACGCGCCCATGTAATCACGCTTGCCCACTTCAACCCCGTTATGACGCAGCAGCGCATAGGTGGTGGTGACGTGGAAGAAGAACTGCGGCAGACCATAGGTCAGCAGGTAAGCCTGACCACTGAAGCGCTTTTCTTTCGGCGTGCCCGGACGGGTGACGATTTCGATGCCTTCCTTGCCATCGATCTGCTCTGGTTTGATCTCGCCGATGTAGGCCAGAACCTTGGCGATCAGGGCTTGCAGCTCGGCGAAGGTGGTTTCGGTATCGTCGTACTTCGGCACTTCTACTTCAGCCAGACGCGAGGAAACGCCTTTGGCGAAGTCGACGGCGATCTGCACCTGACGGGTCAGTGGGAACATGTCCGGGTACAAACGCGCCTGCAGGAACGCGTTCGGGTCGATGTTTTTCTCGGTGGCGTGGGCTTCAGCCTTTTTCAGTACATCGCTCAAAGCGTTGAGCATTTGTTGAAAAACCGGGACGGATGCGGCGTACAGGGAAATGGTCATGGCAGTCTCGTGTGGTGGCTGGGTGGAACAAGGAGGCGATTATAGCCATGCTTGATGACCACACGGCTTGCCTTTTGTTTGGCAAGGATTAGGCTAGGCGCCTTCGACTGCAGAGGGAACGCGCGATGACCACAGAACCAGAATCCACCTTCGACGAGCCACGGCTCAATGCCACGGAAATTCGCATCCTCGGCTCGTTGATCGAGAAACAGGCCACCAGCCCGGAAACCTATCCGCTGACGCTCAATGCGCTGGTCACGGCGTGCAATCAGAAAACCAGCCGCGAACCGGTGATGAACCTGACCCAGGGTCAGGTCGGGCAGAGTTTGCGTGCGCTGGAAGGTCGCGGTTTCGCCAAACTGGTAATGGGCAGTCGCGCCGACCGCTGGGAGCACAAGGTCGACAAGGCGTTGGAGCTGGTGCCAGCACAGGTGATTCTCAGCGGTTTGATGTTTCTGCGCGGCCCGCAAACCGTCAATGAGCTGCTGACCCGCAGCGGGCGCATGCATGATTTCGAAGATGCCGAGCAAGTGGTGCATCAGCTTGAGCGCTTGATCGCGCGGGGGTTGGCGGTGTTGATTCCGCGCCAGGCCGGGCAGCGTGAGGATCGCTATACCCATGCGCTGGGTGATCCGGCGGATAGCGAGGCAATTATGGCGGCGCGGCAGAATCCGCAGGATCGCGGTGCAAGCAGTGGCGTTTCGGTTGAGCGCATCGAAGAGCTGGAAGCGCGGATTGCCGCGCTGGAAGAACGCCTGGCCCGCCTCGAATAACCACCACAAATACATTGTGGGAGCGAGCTCGCTCGCGAATGCGGTGTGTCATTCAAAGATGATGTAACTGACACGGCCTATTCGCGAGCAGGCTCGCTCCCACAAGGGTTATTCATCAGGTTTCAGAATCTGGGGTTATTCACCATCCCAGTAGTCAACACCATCTGCCTGCCGCGCCACGGCGACAAAGCCTGAAGTATTACCCTCGGCATCCACCTTGAAGTTATCCATCACCGCATATTTGTTCGAATCCGGGTATTCGCAGATTTCCGGCTGTTGCTGGGTGCTCACCGCCAGATAACGCAGTTCGGCCTGGCTGGTGTTGATGATCTGATGCGCCTTCTCCGGCCCACCCGGCGGACAGGCGATCACATCACCTTCGCGAATCGGAAAACGCTCGGCGCCGAGACGCACCTCACCCTCCCCGGCCACCACGTAGAACATTTCTTCGTTGACCCGATGACTGTGAAACGGGCTGCCGCGCATGCCCGGTGGCAAGGCGTACAAGCGATAACCGAGTTTTTGCGAACCCAATTGCTGACCAACCCGCGCCATGCGCTGCTGATAGCGTCCGGCGGTTTCGCCTTCCGGGGCCAGGGCTTCGGGCAGGGGTTCGAGTTCGACCTGATGCAGGTTGAGGATGGGCGGATGCATGGGAGCCTCGGTCACGGTTTTTGTGGTGGGCAAGTCTGGGCTTGCTGGGGAGGCAGTATAGGCATTGATGGCCGGCGTGAAACCGCGTCGCTTCCTTCGCGAGCAGGCTCGCTCCCACAAGGGATCTACAGCGAACACACAACTTGTGTATGACAAAAATTCCACTGTGGGAGCGAGCCTGCTCGCGAAGAGGCCCGCCCAGCCACCACAATACTCAATCAGCTCCGGGCAAACGCCACCGCCGCCGTAAACTGCTCTTCAGTCGGGCGCACGCCGGTGTACAGGACAAATTGCTCCAGCGCCTGAATTGCAATCACCTCAAGCCCGGTAATCACCCGCTTGCCCTCGGCCCGAGCACGCACGATCAACGGTGTCTCCGACGGAATCGCCACCACATCAAACACCGTATCCGCAGCCTTGATCACCTCAGGCTCGAACGCCAGTTGCCCCGCCTCCGGTCCGCCATCCATGCCCACCGGGGTCACATTGATCAGCATCTGCGGACGTTCATCGCCCAGTTCCGTCTGCCAGCGATAACCCAGCGAATCCGCCAGTGCACGCCCGGCGCGCTCGTTACGGGCGACGATCAAACCGTTTGTATAACCGCCATCGCGCAAGGCACTGGCCACCGCTTTGGCCATGCCGCCGCTGCCACGCAGGGCGAAGGTCGAATCCTTGGGCACGGCGTGGCTTTCCAGCAGCTGCGCGACCGCAATGTAATCGGTGTTGTAAGCCTTGAGATGGCCGGCGGTGTTGACGATGGTGTTGATCGACTGGATCGCCGCCGCCGACGCATCCAGTTCATCGACCAGCGCGATGCACGCCTCTTTGAACGGCATCGACACACCGCAGCCGCGAATACCCAACGCACGAATGCCGCCGACCGCGCCGGTCAGATCCTTACTGCTGAATGCCTTGTAGTAGAAATTCAGGTCCAGTTGTTCATACAAATGGTTATGAAAACGCAGACCGAAATTGCCTGGGCGCCCCGACAGGGACATGCACAGTTGGGTGTCTTTGTTCGGGTTCATCTGCATGAAACTTCTCCTTCAAACGCACTTTCGGATAGACGGGATTAGCCAGCCCATCGGGTTCTGAACGATCATAGAGGCCTGTTTTAAACGGGTTCTGTGGCCCTTGCGCGGCCCGGTAAAGAAGCCGGTACAGACCTTACACAAAATTTACCCAGCGGCTGTGCTGATTTTCAGAATTTCGCTGTCTTAGAAGTATCCCCGCGACAACTGTGGGCCTGGTGCAGGCCCTGCCGCCGGGTCGAAGAACCGAGGACTTATCATGATTCGTAAACTCCCCATTCTGGCCTTGTTGATTGGCGCACTTGCTGTCACAGGTCAGGCAGAAGCCGGTGGTGGCCACGGCTGGCAAGGCCCTGCGGTGTTTGGCGCGATCGTCGGCTCGGCCATCATCGGCTCGGCACTGATCAACCAGGATCGGCCGGTATATGTGCAACAACAGCCGGTTTACGTTCAGCCGCAACCGGTCTACGTGCAGCAGCCGCCACCACCGGTCTACTACCAGCCGGCGCCGGTGTATGTGCAGCAACCGGTTTACATTCAACAGGCCCCCGTCTACTACGGCCCGCCTCGCGGTTATTACGGTCGGCCACATGGCTACTACGGCGGTCCACGCTGGTAACCGAAACACAAGGCCCCGCTTTTATAGCGGGGCTTTTTTATGACCGTTGGTCGGCGAGCGTCTGAAAAAATCTCGCCAAGGTCGCTGTGAGGACAGTTTCACCGGCTAAAGTCGGCATGATTGACTCGACCGTTATGTAGATTTCCACAAAACGGTCACTTATTTGTCATGACGGAACCGCAATCTGAATCCGTCCGTAAACAACAGTTGATAACAACAAGGACGACTGTATGCCAACACAAAACCCGCACCGCATCGTCGGCCTGTGCACCTCCAGCAAGGTGTACAGCGCGCTGACCGAACTCAAGCACCTGGAAGGCCATCGCTGCGCCAAGTTTCTTTCGCTGCTGGCGGAAAACCTCGTGCACAAAGGTTTGCTCAACGAGCGCGAAGTCATGCACATGCTCGATCAAGTGGTCGATTGAGCCAGCCCTCAACGGCGTCAATGACCACTATCGAAAGCGTTGATTGTCCGTAGAAGCGGCGAATCTTTAAGGTAGCTCCATTGTTAGATGGAGGTACTCGTCATGGCTCAGGTTCAAATCATGTCCGTTATCGGCAGCGCCGTTCCCGCTTCGCTCAGGGCCTCAGGCTTGCTCGCCTGCTGGTATCTGATGCGCGACGGCGAAGCGATCAGCGGCCCGCTCACTTCGCTGCCCGCTGCGCAGGCACTGTCGCAGAAGATCGTCAGCGAGCCGTTCCACGCTTAAGGCAGTTGCACGCGGGGCTTGGTCTCGGCGAACAGCGCCCAGCTCGACATGAACAGCGCCGCGATCAGCGGCCCGATCACAAAGCCATTCAGGCCGAACACCGCCAGGCCACCCAGGGTCGATATCAGAATCAGGTAATCGGGCATTTTGGTGTCCTTGCCCACCAGAATCGGTCGCATCACGTTGTCCACCAAACCGATCACAAACACCCCGAACAAGCCCAGCACCACGCCCTGCCAGATCATCCCGCTGAGCAGGAAATACACCGCCACCGGCGCCCAGACAATCCCCGCGCCCACGGCTGGCAGCAACGACAAAAACCCCATCAAGACCGCCCACAGCAATGCGCTGGGGATGTCGAGAAACCAGAAAATCGCTCCGCCCAGCGCGCCTTGAGTCACCGCGACCACGAGATTGCCCTTCACCGTCGCCCGTACCACGCGGTTGAACTTCAACTGCAAGCGCCGCTTGTGGCCTTCCTCCAGTGGCACGGCGGTGCGAACCTTGCGCGCCAGCTCGGCACCGTCGCGCAAAAAGAAAAACAGCAGGTACAGCATGATGAAAAAACTCACCACGAATTCGAACGTACCCTGGCCAAAACTGAACGCCTGACTGGCCAGGACCTGACTGCCCTGCATCGCCGATTTGACGATTTTCTCGCGCAGGCCATTGAGTTCGCCCATGCCGAAGCGGTCAAGCAAGTGCTGAAAGTACGGCGGCAAGCTGTGCTTGAACTGCGCCAGATACGCGGCAATGTCCAGCTCACCGCTTTCGATATTCTTGTAAACCGTCGCCCCCTCCTGCACCAGCAACACGCTAACGATGATCACCGGCAGAATCGCGATGACCAGACAGATGCTCAACGTGCACAGCGAGGTCAGGTTGCGTTGCCAGCCGAATTTCGCCTGCAACTTGCGTTGCATCGGCGCAAACAGTATGCCGAGGATCACCGCCCAGAACACCGCACCGTAGAACGGCAACAGGATCCAGATAAAGGCCACCGTGACCAGCACCAGCAGCACGGTCAGGGATTTGAATTGCAGACTCTTTTCGTTCATGTCCGGTCCATGTCAGTCAGGCGTCATGCACGCCCCGATGCTTAGTCAGCCGCGGCGTGCACGAGTGCCATCTTTATTCATGGAGCATAGTTGCGGATCGGCGCGAGCCGGTATTGAAACGGCACCTGGCTTAGACCCAGATCAATAAATCCCGTCCGGATCCGCATTACCCTGCCGCGTTTTAGCAAACGATGCCGCCATGATCTCCACCCTCGCTGCCCCCGAATTGCTCGCCCCCGCCGGCACCCTGAAAAACATGCGCTACGCCTTCGCCTACGGCGCCGATGCGGTCTACGCCGGCCAGCCGCGTTATAGCCTGCGGGTGCGCAACAACGAGTTCGATCATGCCAATCTGGCGCTGGGCATTGGTGAAGCCCAGGCGCAGGGCAAACGCTTCTACGTGGTCGTCAACATCGCCCCGCACAACGCCAAACTGAAAACCTTTCTCAAGGATCTGGCGCCAGTGATCGAAATGGCACCGGATGCACTGATCATGTCCGACCCGGGCCTGATCATGCTGGTGCGCCGGCATTTCCCGCAGATGCCGATCCACCTGTCCGTGCAGGCCAACACGGTGAACTGGGCGAGTGTCGAGTTCTGGCAGCAGCAGGGTGTGAGCCGGATCATCCTGTCGCGGGAGTTGTCGCTGGAAGAAATCGATGAAATCCGCGAACAGGTACCAGGCATGGAACTGGAAGTGTTCGTTCATGGTGCCCTGTGCATGGCCTATTCCGGGCGCTGTCTGCTCTCCGGCTACATGAACAAGCGCGATGCCAATCAGGGCACCTGCACCAACGCTTGTCGCTGGAAATACTCGGCGCAAGAGGCCACGGAAAATCAGCTCGGCGAGATCGTCCAGACTTTCCAGCCCGAGCCGACATTGGGGCTGGGCGCGCCGACCGATCAGGTGTTTCTGTTGCAGGAAGCCAACCGTCCCGACGAATTGATGCCGGCGTTCGAGGACGAACACGGTACTTACATCATGAACGCCAAGGACCTGCGCGCGGTGCAGCACGTCGAGCGTCTGGCGCGCATGGGCGTGCATTCCTTGAAGATCGAGGGGCGGACCAAATCGCACTTCTATTGCGCACGCACTACCCAGGTGTATCGCCGGGCGATTGATGATGCGGTGGCCGGGCGTGAGTTTGATCGCAGCCTGATGACGGACCTGGAGTCATTGGCGCAGCGCGGCTACACCGAGGGTTTTCTGCGTCGGCATGTGCATGACGAGTATCAGAATTATCAAAATGGCAGCTCGGTGTCGGAGCGTCAGCAGTTTGTGGGTGAGCTGACTGGGGAGCGGCGTGAGGGGCTGGCCGAGGTCAAGGTGAAGAATCGTTTTGCACTGGGTGATCATCTGGAATTGATGACGCCCATGGGCAATTTTCATTTTGATTTACGTGAATTGCAGAGCCTTAAGGGTGAGGCGATTGTGGTGGCGCCGGGGGATGGGCATACGGTTTATGTGCCGATTCCGGAGGCGGTGGATTTGCGGTTTGGGTTGTTGATGCGGGATATCGGGGGTGCCTGAAAAAGCCCCTCACCCTAGCCCTCTCCCAAAGGGAGAGGGAACTGATTGGGGGATATTGGAGAAATATACCGACCTGAACGTACTGCGCCGAATCCATAATCGACTTTTCTGATGAAGCACACTGGACTTGGTTGAATCCATAATCGACTCGGTCGTTCAGCTTGGTTGAATCCATAATCGACTCGGTCGTTCAGCTTGGCTGAATCCATAATCGACTCGATTGTTCAGGTCGGCGTATAACCCGAGACACCTTGGTCGGCCCCCTCTCCCTCCGGGAGAGGGCTGGGGTGAGGGTAAGCTTTTCCTACGCAACAAACTCCTCCCGCAACATCGCCACAAACGCCTCCCGTGCCGGATGCACTCCGGCGTTTTCATGCCAGTAAAACAAATTGTCGACGGCCGTCAGCTCCGCAAACTCATACCCCACACACCCAGCCCCTTTCGCGTATTGCTTGTTATATCTGATACCCCCGACAGCAAAGGGGATTGCTTCGGTCGGGTTGTGCGAGCGGCCGATATTGCTGGTGCGGGCGGGGTGGGCGGTGATCAGTGTGTTGGCGTTGAATATGGAGCAGCCGGTTGGGGTTGTTCGAAGAGCAGAGGTCTGACCCTGGATTTTTTTGAGGCAGATGCCGCCTTCGCGAGCAGGCTCGCTCCCACATTGGAACGCGCTTCCCTGTGGGAGCGAGCCTGCTCGCGAAGAGGCCGGCAAATCCAGCACAGCACCAGGGTTTAGCGCCGATCATCCGACAACGGCGTCGGCTCATCCGCTGGCGGCACGTCCTCATCATCCGCCGGCGGATCCTGCCAGTCCTCCGGTCGATCTGCATCACTCAACGGATCACGCCCCGGGTTCATCCCCGGCGGTGCATCGTGATCGGCCAGTGTCGGTTCATCGGTACCTGGCATCGGCCGGGTTGGGTCGGTGGGCAGCACACCACCCTGAAACAGCAAATCATTAGCCATGACACACCTCACCAAGGAGGTCCGGAAAACCCGGGCCGTACAACTTGGAATCAGGTCTTGCAGCGGCGTGCTATCGAACAGACCGACGGCGCTTAACCTTGCGCGGAAAAGCGGTCGCGGCTGTTGGTCAGGTGCAGCCACATGGCTGCCCGCGCGGCATCCGCATCCTGACGCTTGATCGCGTTCAGAATCGCCTCATGTTCCAGATGAGCCAGTTGCCCGAGCTTGCTCAGATCCGCCGCACCGCGTTCAGCTGCATTGAGCCGGTTACGCGGAATCATCGCACTGCCCAGGTGCTGCATGATCTCGCTGAAGCAGACGTTGCCGGTGGCTTCGGCGATCAGCAGATGAAAGCGTCGATCGGCCTCGACGCAACTGTCGTTGTTGTCGAGCAGCCGTTGATAGTCATCCAGCGCCTGACGCATTTGCAGCAATTGCGGCTCCGTGCGCCGTTGCGCCGCCAGTGCCGCCGCTTGGGTTTCCAGACCCAGACGCAATTCCAGAATGCTGCGCACGCCGAGCGCCGTGTCGACATTCAGGCGCAAGCCCTGCTCCTGCGCGCGCTCGATGACGAAAGTGCCGATGCCGTGGCGCGTCTCCACCAGTCCCGAAGCCTGCAATTTGGAAATCGCCTCACGCACCACCGTGCGGCTGACGCCGTATTCCTGAACGATGGAATTCTCCGACGGCAGCTTGTCGCCGGGCGACAGCTGACCAAGAAGAATGCTCTGGGTGAGCTTCTCCACCAGATCATGAGCGAGGTTGTGCGCACGTTTGCGAGCGGGGGCGTCGAGGTCTTCTTGCATGGTCGGTTCCGGTGATCGGGGCTTGCGGATCGTAGCATTGCGAGGCTGGCTGACGGGATTGATTCTAGCGCCTCAACTTGTATGACAACACTCAAATGAATCGGTAAAAATCAGGCCTCCCTGAAGGTTACTCGTGCGCAGCCGGATAAATTTATCGCGACCCTGAAAGTACAAAACCCAATAAACGCGGGGACAAAATACCAAAAAGCATAAGAAATCGACCTTCCAGATAAAATTAATCGGCCCTCCCCACTTGTAGGACAAAAAATCTCAGTTGTATGATGTCTATCAACAACGCAGCACCCGCCCTACCCCGCATAAAAATAATCAGTGGGAGAAAACCAAGTGAAAACCTCCGTCTCCGGGATGAACGAGGGCGTCGATTCGACACTCGCCTCCGCCATCTCGAAAGTGAAACGCCACGTCCTGCCCCTCTTCGTGATCATGTTCATCGTCAATTACATTGACCGGGTGAACATCGGTTTCGTCCGCACTCACATGGAACATGACCTGGGTATTGGTGCCGCCGCTTACGGCTTCGGCGCCGGTCTGTTCTTCATCGGTTACGCGCTGTTCGAAGTCCCGTCGAACATGCTGCTGCAGAAAGTCGGCGCACGCATCTGGCTGACCCGCATCATGTTCACCTGGGGCCTGGTCGCCGCCGGTATGGCGTTCATCCAGAACGAAACCCACTTCTACGTATTGCGCTTTTTGCTCGGCGTGGCCGAGGCCGGGTTCTTTCCCGGGGTGATCTACTACTTCACCCGTTGGCTGCCCGGCGCCGAACGCGGCAAGGCGATTGCGATCTTCCTCAGTGGCTCGGCGGTGGCCTCGCTGATCTCCGGCCCGTTGTCCGGCCTGCTCCTGCAGATCAACGGGCTGGGCATGCACGGCTGGCAATGGATGTACTTCATTGAAGGGATGTTCTCGGTGTGCCTGTGCGTCTTCGTCTGGTTCTGGCTCGACGCCAAACCCCACGACGCGAAATGGCTGAGCCGCGCCGAACAGGACGCACTGGTCAACGCCATCGACGCTGAACAGAAGGCTCGCGAAGCGGCGACGCCGATCCGACCATCGATGGGCAAGCTGCTCAAGGACCGCCAGATCATCCTGTTCTGCCTGATCTACTTCTTCATTCAGTTGACCATCTACGCGGCAACCTTCTGGCTGCCGAGCATCATCAAGAAAATGGGTGAGATGAGCGACTTCCAGGTCGGCCTGTTCAACTCGATTCCGTGGTTGCTGTCGATCATCGGCATGTACGCCTTCGCTTCGTTCTCGGCCAAATGGAAACACCAGCAAGCGTGGGTCGCCACCGCCCTGTTGATCGCCGCTGCGGGGATGTTCATGTCCACCACCGGCGGGCCGATCTTCGCCTTCGTTGCGATCTGCTTTGCCGCGCTGGGTTTCAAATCCGCTTCGTCGCTGTTCTGGCCGATCCCGCAGGCGTATCTGGATGCACGCATCGCGGCGGCGGTGATCGCGTTGATCAACTCGGTGGGCAACCTTGGTGGCTTCGTTGCGCCGACCACGTTCGGCCTGCTCGAAGAACACACCGGCTCGATTCAGGGCGGCCTCTATGGCCTGGCCGCGACCTCGATCATCGCCGCGATCATTGTCTTCTTCGCGCGCACCACACCGAAACCTGCTGCTGATATCGCCGTGATCGAGACCGCGCCGAAACACGCCTGACGCCCATTTCTAAAGATTGCGTATTAAAAGGATAAGAACATGACCGCACACGACACTGCCAAAGCCCCGATCATCACCGACATGCAAGTCATCCCGGTGGCCGGCCACGACGGCATGCTGCTCAATCTGAGCGGCGCCCATGGGCCGTTTTTCACCCGCAACATCGTCATTCTCAAGGACAACGCCGGCCACACCGGCGTCGGTGAAGTACCCGGTGGCGAGCGTATCCGCCAGACCCTGGAAGACGCGCGCAGCCTGGTGGTCGGCAGCCCGATCGGCACGTATCAGAAGATCCTTAATCAGGTTCGCCAGACCTTCGCTGATCGCGACGCCGGCGGCCGTGGCCTGCAAACGTTCGACCTGCGCATCACCATCCACGCGGTCACCGGTCTCGAAGCCGCGCTGCTCGATCTGCTCGGTCAGCATCTCGACGTACCGGTGGCGGCGCTGCTCGGCGAAGGTCAGCAACGCGACGAAGTGAAGATGCTCGGCTATCTGTTTTACGTTGGTGATCAGCGCGAAACCGACCTCGCCTATCGCAGCGAACCGGACGCCGACAATGACTGGTTCCGCGTGCGTCACGAGAAGGCCATGACGGCCGAAGCCGTGGTGCGCCTCGCCGAAGCGGCCCACGCGAAGTACGGTTTCAAGGACTTCAAACTCAAGGGCGGCGTGCTCAGCGGCGATGCGGAAATCGAAGCGGTGACAGCGCTGGCCGAACGTTTTCCTGATGCGCGGATTACCCTCGATCCGAACGGTGCGTGGTCATTGAAAGAAGCCATTCGCTTGTGCCGCGATCAGCATCAGGTGCTCGCCTATGCCGAAGACCCGTGCGGTGCGGAAAACGGTTATTCCGGCCGCGAAGTGATGGCCGAATTCCGTCGCGCCACCGGACTGAAAACCGCCACCAACATGATCGCCACTGACTGGCGCGAGATGGGTCATGCGATCCAGTTGCAGTCGGTGGACATTCCACTGGCCGACCCGCACTTCTGGACCATGCAGGGTTCGGTGCGCGTGGCGCAGATGTGCCATGAATGGGGGCTGACCTGGGGCTCGCACTCCAACAACCACTTCGACATCTCGCTGGCGATGTTCACCCATGTCGCTGCCGCCGCACCGGGCGAGATCACCGCGATCGACACCCACTGGATCTGGCAGGACGGCCAGCGGTTGACCAAGGCGCCGCTGCAAATTGTCGACGGCCTGGTGCAAGTACCGAAGAAACCGGGGTTGGGCGTCGAGCTGGACATGGACCAGGTGGCCAAGGCTCATGAGCTATATAAAGGCATGGGCCTCGGCGCTCGGGATGACAGCGTGGCGATGCAGTTTTTGATTCCGGGGTGGAAGTTCGATAACAAGCGGCCGTGTCTGGTGCGCTGATGCCTCACTGATAACTGTAGGAGCTGCCGAAGGCTGCGATCTTTTGATCTTAAAAACAGAATCAAAAGATCGCAGCCTTCGGCAGCTCCTACAGGATTGTGTCAGCTTGATATTTGCAGCAGCCATTGTTTGAAAGCGAGCATCGCCGCCGTTTCCGGCCGCGACTGCAACCGCGTCAACCAGTAACTCCCCGTCGTAATCTCGATCGCAAACGGCTGACAAATCGCCTCCGCCGCCAGTTGCCGGGCGAACATCAGCGGCGGCGCCAATGCCACCCCACCGCCCTGCAAAGCCGCCTCCATCATCGCCAGCGACGAGTCGAAAACGATGCTTTGCGGCGGTGCCGCTTGAGTCGCCAACCCGGCAGCCTGAAACCACTCCGGCCATTCATCGGTGCGATAGGAACGCAGCAGCGTCTGCTGCAGCAAATCCCCCGGCGAATGCAATTGCCGAGCGATTTCCGGCACGCACAACACCGACAGCGGCGCATCGAGCAAACGCGTCGCCTCGATGCCATGCCACGCCCCGGCGCCAAAGCGGATCGCATAATCCAACCCTTCTGCCGCCACATCCACGCGATTGTTGTTGGTCGACAGGCGCAAATCTATGAGCGGATGTTTCGACCGGAAGTCCGCCAGCCTCGGCAACAGCCAACCCACGGCAAACGTACCGACCGCGCCGACGGTCAGCATTTCGCGGTACTGTCCTCCGGCGAGGCGTTCGAGAATCTGCGCGATGTGATCGAAGGAAGTGCTCAGCACCGGCAACAAAGTTTCGCCCTCGCTGGTCAACATCAGCCCACGGGGCAGGCGTTTGAACAGGGTTACGTTAAGTTGCGCCTCAAGGCTTTTCACCTGATGGCTGACGGCAGCCTGGGTGACACACAGCTCCACGGCCGCGCGAGTGAAGCTCAAATGACGCGCGGACGCTTCAAAGGCGCGCAGTGCGTTGAGCGGCAATTGCGGTCGAATCATGCCCAGTCCCAAATTTTTCTAATGGCTCGTGCGAGTTTTCGTCGTTTGTCGATTGGCATCGCGCTAACTAAATTGGCGGCGCTGATCAGTCGCCCAACGAAGAAATCGCCCGCAGTTTAGCGGGATAACGTCATCAACACTCATGGAGAGTGGTTCATTCATGTCATCCATTCAATCGTCCAGAATCATTTCCTGCGCCGCTTTTGGCCTGTTTTTCGGCGCCACATCCTGTTTCGCCGCCGTGCCCGACGATGCGCAACTGTCAGCGCTGGTCAACGCGGCGGTGACGCCGGTGATGAAGCAACAGAACGTTCCCGGCCTCACCGTGGCGCTGACCGTCAACGGCAAAGTGCATTACTTTAACTACGGCGTCGCCAGCCAAGACACCGGGCAAAAAGTCAGCGAAAACACCCTGTTCGAAATTGGCTCGGTGAGCAAAACCTTCACCGCTACCCTCGCCGGGTACGCCCAGGCGACTGGCAAACTCGATCTGTCGACCAAGGCCAGCCAACTCTGGCCTGATCTGAAAGGCAGCGCCTTCGACAACATCAGCGTGCTGCAACTGGGCACCTACAGTGCCGGCGGTTTGCCGCTGCAATTCCCGGACGACGCGGATTCGTCTGACAAGATGCTCGGCTATTTCCAACAGTGGAAACCGGTATATCCCGCCGGCAGCCATCGCCAGTACTCCAACCCGAGTCTGGGCCTGTTCGGTTATCTGGCCGCGAAAAGCCTCGGCCAACCGTTTGATCAGGCGATGACACAAACCCTGCTGCCGAAACTCGGTTTGCAGCACACCTACCTCAGTGTGCCTGCCGCGCAAATGGATCTGTATGCACAGGGCTATGACAAGAACGGCAAACCGGTGCGCGTTACGCCCGGTGCGCTGGACGAGCAGGCCTACGGTGTGAAAACCAGCGCCGTGGACATGCTGCGTTACGTGCAGGCCAACCTGAAGCCTGAAACGCTTGAAGCGTCCCTGCAAAAAACCATCGCCAACACCCACACAGGCTACTACACGGTTGGCGACATGACCCAAGGTCTGGGTTGGGAAATGTACCGCTACCCGATCAGCCTCGATCGTTTGCTGGCGGGCAACTCGACGGAAATGGCCATGCAGGCACACAAGGTGCAGTGGCTGAATCCGCCGCAACCGCAACCGCATGACGTGTTGATCAACAAGACTGGCTCTACCGGTGGTTTCGGGACTTACGTGGCGTTTGTGCCGAGCCAAGACATTGGCATCGTGATCATGGCCAACAAGAACTTCCCGATTCCTGAGCGGGTGAAGATCGCCCACAACATTCTTAGCGCTGTTGCTGACTGAAAATCAAAAGATCGCAGCCTGCGGCAGCTCCTACAGGATCGGGTTTCCACTCGGCCAATGTAGGAGCTGCCGCAGGCTGCGATCTTTGTCTTTAAAGCTGCGCCTGCAACTTCCAGCCGATGACATCCATCAAGTCGCAACTGTCACGCAACGGGATCGCCATCACCCGGGCGAAATCCTGCAGCAGCAAGGCGTCATGGCCCTTGCCATCCCCCAGCATCAGTGTCTCCATCAGTTGCGTCACACAACGCAAACGGTAAGCCGCCGTGCCATGCAGCACATCCACCGGTGCTTCGCGGTCGATCAGCAGAGCGGGAATCTTGCAGTCAATCCCGGTCAGCGGAATATATCGCGTCATGTTTGAACCTCCCTGTTCAATGCTGCGTCGCCGCCGGTGGATCGAGATTGTCCAGCGCACGGTTGACCAGCAACTCGCCGAGTACCGCCAATTGCTGAATCGACAAGGCACGGCTGCGCGGTGAACCCTGCAGTTCATCAGCCAGGTCAGTGGTCAGGACGTTCAGTGAAGCGAGGGTTTCGCAAGCGTGGCAGAGCAGCGTGGGCGTATCAATATCGGGGAGGATGGTGAAGAGATGGCTGATGGGATCGGGGTGATGCGGGTTGCGTAAGCGGGGGTTGTGGGCGTCGAAGGATCCTGAATCCATGGGGGATTCGGGAGGGTTTGGCGTGTGTTTTTTCATGTCAGAAGTTCTCTATTTGAATTTCAGAAGGCCACCCAAACTCACTTCCACATGAAAGGTGGCAGCTGTACGCAGGTGTGGAAGACCTGGGAAGAGAACGAAACCCCGGCGCACTCGAAAGTGCTCCCGCGCACAGCCGCCATAACGCGGCAATGTTGACATAAATAATGTCGCACTGCGCTTTATGAAAGCCTGTTTCATTCTCTATCCAGCGGACTTCCACATCCGACCACTGTTTTGTTGCAGCGGCTAAAGAAGACTATCCCTCCTCCTCAAAACCCACCAGTTCACCACCGCCGCCGCGACTTGCAGGAAAAATCCCCGGGGTTTGAAGGAGCTTTGTGTCAGACATTTCGGCAACACATGCTGCAACGACTGTGGGTTACTGAATGAATTTGTTGTATCTACACTGCATCGGATCAATCTGTGGACGGGAATGACATAATGCGCGCCAAAGCATTCAAAACGACTGACCCTAAAAGGGCGATGTAATGGAAATCTACAGACTCATGCTGAAGGGTGTCGGTTGCTTCACCGACTTGGACATTCCTCTTGCCCCTACCATTGACCACACTACGAACATAACCGTTATCGTTGGAGACAACGGCGCAGGAAAAACAACCCTTTTAAAGTCTTTGGCTACATCGCTCAGTTGGTTGGTAGCAAGGATTCGTACAGAGAAGGGACAGGGCAGTCCAATTGCAGTGGAAGACATTCAA
Organism: Pseudomonas viridiflava; assembly: GCF_900580865.1. GTDB lineage: Bacteria > Pseudomonadota > Gammaproteobacteria > Pseudomonadales > Pseudomonadaceae > Aquipseudomonas. Next base: position 15,841 of record NZ_UTBZ01000023.1, on the reverse strand, counting down.
AACAGCGCTCGAACCGCTGTCATCACAATTGGAGTAACTGACGAATCTCATCCCCGCTGCGATCTTTCCGTAGTTCCTTATGAGGACTACGGGTTCGTATGGAGCATGGCTCGTGGGCGCAAAGGGAGTAAATCAGCGCTCCATAGTGATTTTTCAGAAGTTACTTTACTGGCAGATCACTACCGCACTCAGCTCACTGCCAACGATAAAGCCTCTCTGCCCCTCATCGCCTACTACCCGGTAGAACGCTCCGTTCTCGAAATCCCGCTAAAAATCCGCACTAAACACACCTTCGACCAACTCGACGGCTACGACAACTCTCTCAATCGCGGCGTCGACTTCCGCCGCTTTTTCGAGTGGTTTCGCGAACGCGAAGATAGCGAAAATGAGACCGGAATTTCCGATGCGGCTCTAGCCGAAATCTCGGAAAAATTCGGCACCGACAGTGATGTCTGGAAAACCCTAGCAAATTTGAAAGCCTCCTCCCGTGACCGTCAGTTGACCGCCGTACGTTCGGCCATCGCTGCATTCATGCCTGGCTTCTCCAACCTGCGCGTCCAACGCAGACCTCGCCTGCATATGGCCATTGACAAGGACGGGGTAACCCTTAACGTCGCCCAACTCTCCCAAGGCGAAAAGTCGATGATGGCGCTAGTTGGGGATATCGCCCGACGCTTAGCTATGATGAACCAGTCACTGGCCAACCCACTGCACGGCGACGGCATCGTACTGATTGATGAAGTTGATCTGCACCTGCACCCAAGATGGCAGCGCAGCCTGATTCGACAGTTGAGCGAAACCTTCCCCAAATGCCAGTTCGTACTGACCACCCACTCTCCTTTGGTTATCAGCGATGCCAAAGATGTGCTGGTTTATGTGCTGAAGGACGGTGAACTCCACGAACACAACGGCCTGTATGGACTCGACGCCAATCAGGTACTTCTGGAAGTCATGGACACCGACATCCGCAACAGCGACGTGCAGGAGCGCCTGAATAGACTGCTTAACGAGGTGCAGGACGGTAATCTCGAGAAAGCCAATTCGCTTTTCGCCGAACTTTCCTCAGAACTCCCCGAAGGTCACATCGAACTGGCAAAAGCCGCTCTGCTGATCCGCAAACTGGAGTTGCGTCGTGCGTAAGATCATCAAAGGAGCTGAGCCGGATTCACTTGCAAAATGGAAGCTGAAAAACAAAACCGCCACTTATCCCGACTTGCCGCCCGAAGAGCGTCAATCCGTCCGCGCCGCCTGCATTACCGAACAATTCGGACTGTGCGCTTATTGCTGCCAAGCCATCACCGTAGATGGCTCTCACAACGAGCATGTTGAAGCCCAGAATCGCGTACACAACCGCACATTGGATTTCACCAACATCGTGGCCAGTTGCGAGAACCGTCCGCATTGCGGACATGGACGAGGAACACAACCGCTGCGGCTGACTCCGTTCATGGATGAGTGTGAAACCGAACTCAAGTTCTACCTTTCAGGGCTGGTCGCAGGAAAAACCGCGCGCGCAGAAGAAACCATCGAGGCGCTAAATCTGGGTCACACCGAAGAGAGCAATCGAGCGCTTATCGGTAGAAGAAGAATTTTGGTCGAAGCACTGATTTACAAGGTAGGAGTCCAACCTGGCGAATTGCCGGAGATTGAGGACAAGGAAATCCTCGACCTGCTCCTGGATGATCTACTTCTTCCCAAAGCGCATAAGCTCGAAGCCTTCTCCCCCGTGCTGGTGAACATCATTCGCCAAATGCCCGCGTAAAAAAAGGGGCGAGAAGATTGAATCCTCTCGCCCCTTTGACGTGAAATCGTCTCTACAACAACCGATCAGTCATCCGGTATTTCCGGCGGCTTGGCGGGTTTCGCAGGCTTGGTGGGTTTGGCGTTCTTCGCGCCTTTTGCCGGTTCCGGGGTAGCAGCAACCGGCGCCTGAGCCGCAGCGGCCGCTTCTTTCTCAGCCATCGGCATGGCATCGATGGTGTCGAAGATCTTCTTCAAATCCACCGCTTTCGCTTCATCCCCCGACGCCGAGAGTTTGGTCTCGCCGTCCTTGCCCACCAGGAACACTTTCGGATACGCCCCGGCACCGAGCTTCAGCGAGCGCAGTAGCGCCATGGTGTCTTGCTGGCCCATGTCCTTGCCGTCGAGCTGGCCGGACATGTTGAGGATGGTGTAGACCTTGATGTTGCGGTCGGTGACGCCCTTTTTGTTGGCCGGATCCTCCAGCGACTTTTTCAGGGCTACCCACACGGGGTCGACCGTGCTTTGTGCGATCACGATCAGCGGTCGGGCTCGGCCCATGTCCCCGGCGATGGGCGAATCGTTGTCAGCGGCGAACAAGGGGCCGGCAATCGCCAGCAAGAGTGTCAGGGTCAATGACCTGATGAGCATGCGCATCTCCTTTTGATATCCACGCTCTAATGATTGCGCATCGTGGCGATTGTTCCGGGACAACCCGGCAAATATCTTCCGCCTAGTCAGAAGCTTAGGACAGGCGCGACATTGCGCAACATATCCGAGGTGATCGCAACGCGGATTTGATTACCTTTTATGACCGCATTAGGGTGGCGGTTCTGCCCATGAAATGGAGTTCACCCGTATGCACATCGATTACCTGTGCGATCACCCCGAATTGATCGAAGAACTGGCCACGCTCAACTTTCAGGAATGGGGCGAGTTTCGTCCCGGGCAAACCGTCGAGGACCGTATCGAACACATGCGCGAGTCTTGCGGCAAAGGTGCAGTGCCGAGTGTCGTGGTAGCGCTAGAGGGTTCGCGACTGCTGGGCGGCGCGCTGCTGATCGAAAGTGATCTGAAGCTGCGCCCGAGTCTGACGCCATGGCTGGCCGGGGTTTATGTGAAGGCCGAGGAACGTGGACGCGGGATTGCTTCGCAACTGGTCAATCGAGTGGTTGCAGAAGCGGCGGCGTTGGGTGTGCGGGAGTTGTATCTTTACACCGACACATCGCAATCGCTGTATGCGCGACTGGGTTGGGAAGTGGTTGAAGAACTGGTCTACGACGATTTGCCAGTGACGGTAATGAAATACGTCATTCCGCGTTAACCCAAAGCTGAATCAAGCGTCGAGAGCAATTGCGCAGGGTCGACAGGGTGTCCGCCAAGCTTGAGTTCACCGCTGTCGAGTTCAACACTCAACCTCACCGACGACCGATCGCCCGGGTACTTGCGCAGCACCAACTCGATGCCATTGCCCGTCTCGTCGGCGGTACCGAGCAAATCCCACAGGCTCTCGCTCAGATCCAGCAGCACTTTTTGCTGCTGCAGATCGACTACCCGCGGCGCATACAGCCAATGGCTCATGCGCATTTCACGCGGTTCGACGGTGATGGCGAGGCGGCCATCGCAGTGGACAGTGGTTTCACTCATGGCCGGATCAGAACGCTAGTTTGTAACCGATCAGCACCAGCATCGTCGCCAGACACGGGCGCAGCACTTCATCGGAGATGCGCCCGGTCAGGTGGCTGCCGAGCCAGATGCCTGGCAGCGAACCCACCAGCAAGAAGCCCAGCACACCCCAATCCATATTGCCCATGCTCGCGTGGCCGAGGCCGGCGACCAAGGTCAGCGGCACGGCGTGAGCGATTTCAGTGCCAACCAGACGGCGGGTCGGTAGCAGCGGATAGAGGATGAACAGCGCAACGGTGCCCAGGGCGCCAGCGCCGATCGAGGTCAGGGCAACCATGGTACCGAGGATCAGACCGGTGATCACGGTCATCACGTTCAGGCGCGAACCACTCGGGTTGTAGTTGCCGCCAGCGCGTTTGTGGGCGAAGTCGAGCAAGCGCTTCTTGAAGAAGATCGCCAGCGCCGTGGCGAACAGGACGAAGCCCAGCGCCTGTTTGATGATGGCGTTCATCGCGTCCGGCGCAGTGTGCAGGGTGCTGAGGAACCACAGGGTCATGGCCACCGCCGGCACGCTGCCGAGGGTCAGCCAACCGGTGATGGCCCAGTCGATGTTCTTGTTTTTGCGATGAACGAGGACGCCGCTGGATTTGGTAATGGCGGCGTACAACAGATCAGTGCCCACCGCCGTTGCCGGGTTGATGCCGAACCACAGCAGGATCGGCGTCATCAACGAACCACCGCCGACACCGGTCATGCCGACAATAAAACCCACCACCAGCCCGGCAATCACCAGGCCGAAATTTGCCAATTCCATTAAACCGTCCAGAAAAACGACAGGAAAAATCTGGCCCGCAGCATAGCGATTTTTCTTATAACCACATATATCGATGCGGTCTATCGTTATGCCATATCGAACTCACCACGCCATATCCCTGTGGGAGCGAGCCTGCTCGCGAATGCGGTGGGTCATCCGACACATTTATCGACTGACACAACGTCTTCGCGAGCAGGCTCGCTCCCACAGGTGTATGGGGTGGCTGATAGATCAGTGCACCCGCCGGCCAGGTTTGAAGCTGTGGGTCTTGTTGATCCACACCGTGGCCAGGGCAATCAGCGACAGAATCAGCAGCGCCCACGGAAACGACATCGCTCCGGCCCGATCGAGCAACAAGCCACCAAACAACCCGCCCCCGGCAATCGCCACGTTCCACGAGGTGGTGAGCATCGCCTGCACTACATCGACGTGATCCCCAGCCGAATCCGCCGCTGAGGTCAGCAGCAAGGTAGCCGAACCGCCAAACGATAACCCCCACACCGCCATGCAGGCATAAATGATCAGCGCCGACGGCGCTGCCAACGCCAACACCAGTGCGGTCAACGCAAACACCGCAAGGCTGATCAACGTCAGCCAGCGCAACCAGCGATCCACCAGCATGCCGATGATCCAGATCCCCACCAGCGAGCACAGGCCAAACACCAGCAGCACCAGATCGACCCGGTCAGCCAGCCCGGCCTGCATCAGAAACGGCGCGATGTAGGTGTAGAGAATGTTGTGCCCGAGCATCCACGTCAGCACCACGAACAACACCGGCCGCACACCCGGCAGGCGCAGCGATTCAAGCAGCGGCAAACGCTCAGCACTGGCCTGCCCCGGACGATCCGGCACTGCAACGACAATCCAAGCCGCCAGCACCAGGGCCAGCGCCGACATGATCCCGAACGACGCACGCCAGCCGATCAGATTGCCCAGCCACGTCCCCGCCGGCGTGCCCAATGACAACGCCACCGGCGTACCGAGCATGGCAATCGCCAGCGCCCGCCCCTGTTGATGCACCGGCACGATGCCGCGCGCATAACCCGCCATAATCCCCCACGAAAGTCCCGCCGCCATCCCGGCGAGGAAGCGCGAGGCCAGGGTCAGACCGTAATGACTAGAGAATGTGGTCACAGTGTTGAATATCAGAAACCCGCCGACCGTCATCAATAAAACCCGGCGCCGAGGCCAGCCGCGTGTGGCGACGGTCAGCGGAATCGCCGCGACAATCGAACCCAATGCGTAGAGCGTCACCAGTTGTCCGGCGAGTACTTCACTGACGTTGAGCCCGGCGCCGATTTGCGGCAGCAAGCCGGCCGGCAGGGTTTCGGTGAGGATGGCAATGAACCCGGTCATGGCGAACGCCAGTAACGCGGCATAGGGCAGTTTGTCCGCACGGGCGGTGCGGTCGACGCGGCTGAAATCGGCGCTGGCGGGGTCGGTCATGACGGGGGCGGCTCCATTTTGATCAATAGCGGTGACGGATTGTATACAAAAACAACCTTCACTATTCGATCAATGGATCTCTGCATCCCACAAAACCTTGTGGGAGCTGGCTTGCCAGCGATGAGGCCAGGTCAGGCAACACTGCTTTGCCTGACCCACCGCTATCGCTGGCAAGCCAGCTCCCACAGGGTTTTGTGCTGCATTGATGATCACCGCCCCAACAGAACTCATTGCACCGGCAAGAAATTCAGGAACAGCAAACTCTGCGCGTAGTTAAGGCCGATCCGCCGGTAACGCTCATCAAGCATCTGCGTGATCAGGTCCAGTCGCGCAACGATTTTGCCGAACTCGGTGGCGAAGCTCAGGTTACTGCCCTCCTCCGAGATCTCATTGGAAAACAGCAGCGGCAGACCTTCCTTGTTCTGTCGCTGGGACAAAATCCACGTGGCTTTTTCGATATTGCGTGCAGCGTTGTGAACGAACGTCGGGTTGATCGCGTCCGTCATATAGAACTCGGTGCGATTGCCATGGGCGGTGACCAGCATGCTGCCGATGGCATAGATGAACGCGCCGACGCGGTCGCCGAGAAACTCCGGACTCATCGCATAGCTGAGCGCCGCCAGATCCTTGCGCCCTCCCAGCACCGGCAGCGGTTGTTGCTGCTCAATGGCCTGGCGCACCTGTTTCACGGCGGCATGGATGTTGAGAAACCCTGACTTGCGCAGTTCGTCCGGGTTGCGCAAGTACAGCTTGCCCTGCAAGCGATAGAGGCTGCTGAGGTTGTCGCGCATCGCCAGCGTGGCCATGCGGTCGACGCTGGTCTGCAGGAACTCCTGCGGCTTCCCTTCACGCATCTGGTTGAAGAAGCCGTTGCCGTCCTGGTGGCTGCAACCGCTGAACAGCAGCGACGACAAACATGCCAGCAACAGGCACGGGCGGCGGAAAAAAGCAGTGATCAGGGCAAAAACTCTCGGCATGAAATCTCGAACAGGCATATTCCTGTGCGGCGGGAGTCACCGCATCCTGGCCATGGATAGAGCCGCCGATTGCGGAAAAGTGCAGTGGTGCGCACGATCAGCCGACCTTCGGCAATGCCTCCTCAACCAATTAGTCTGTCTTTATTGTTGAAATAAACGATTAATCGACTATAAATCTTGATTGCAAATACAAATAGCATGACTAGTTACCCTGTAGGAGCTGCCGCAGGCTCGGGCCGCGTTCGGACGATCTTTTGACCTTGCCTTTGAAAACCAGAATCAAAAGATTGCAGCCTGCGGCAGCTCCTACACGGCATCGGCGCCATTTTGAAAACAACAACAAAAAGGAAGGTCAACCATGCTTCAATCCCGTCACCTGCTCTCCGGCCTCGGACTGTCCCTGATGATCGCCACCCTCTCCGCCAACGCGGCCGGCCTCAGCGCCGAACACAAAGCCTTCGGTAAAACCAACGACGGCACGCCCGTCGAGCAATACATCCTGCGCAACAGCCACGGCATGCAAGCCACCGTCATCACCTACGGCGCGACCCTGCAATCGCTGAAAGTGGCGGACAAGCACGGCAAGTTCGACGACGTCGTGCTCGGCTTCGACGATGTGCAGGGCTATCAGAAAGGCACCGCCTACTTCGGCGCGACCATCGGCCGATTCGGCAATCGCCTCGCCGAAGGTGCGTTCGAACTCGAAGGCAAGCGCTATCAAGTGCCGCAGAACGACAAGACCAACGCGCTGCACGGCGGCACGCAGGGCTTCGACAAGAAAGTCTGGAAGGCACAGGAAACCAAGGACAAGGACTCTGTCGGCGTGACCCTGACCTATCTGTCGGCGGACGGCGAAATGGGCTTCCCCGGCAACCTCTCCACCGAAGTGACCTATCGCCTCACCGACAACAACGAACTGCGCATCGACTACAAGGCCAGCACCGACAAACCGACCGTGCTCAACCTGACCAACCACAGCTACTTCAACCTCGCCGGCGCCGGCAATGGCGACATCCTTAAACAGGTCGCCACCCTGCACGCCAGCCATTACACCCCGGTCACCGCCAAACTGATCCCGACCGGCGAACTGGCACCCGTGGCCGGCACGCCGATGGATTTCAGCAAGCCAACCGCGATCGGCACGCACATCAAGGCGGATCATCCACAGTTGAAATTTGCCGAGCCAAAACAGGGTGGCTTCGACTTCAACTGGGCACTGGATACCAAGGGCGATATCGGCAAAGTTGCTACTGAAGTGAGTGATCCGCAGTCCGGTCGCGTGCTGCAGTTGTTCACCACGGAACCGGGTGTGCAGTTCTATACCAGCAACTTCCTCGACGGCACGGTCAAGGGCAAGGGTGGCAAGGTGTATCCGCACTGGGGCGCGTTTACCCTGGAGACTCAGCATTATCCGGATTCACCAAATCAGCCGGACTTCCCGAGCACTCGGCTTGATCCGGGGCAGACTTACAGCCACAGCGTGGTGTTGAAGTTCTCCGCGAAATAACCTCCAACGCTGATCGTTCCCACGCTCCGCGTCCCTTCGCGAACTGGAACGCGGAGCGTCCCTTGAGGCATTCCATTGTTGCGCGTGGGAACGATCAATCACCAAGGAGATTACAGACCCACACGCTCCAATCCCTGACGCATGCCTTGATCCGCCTGCTCGCACCACTGCTTCAGCGTCAGACTCGGCGGCAGATTGGCCTCCAGGGTTTTGTATTGACCATCGTCCAATACTTCACCCTTGCGACCATGGGCCTCGTTCTTATCGCCGTCGCTCTTGTCCATCTGCCCTGGAATACCAGCAACAAACGCCACCATTTTATTGGCGTTCGTAGCGCTTTCAGCTTTCAGGAAACCTTTGTCAACGCAATGGTTAATCAGCCCGGACATGTTGCGCCCAGTGTCGTACATTCCTTTCAACGTAGCGGCGTCCGGTCCTTCTGCGTGAGCAACATTGACGGTACCGAGAGCGGCGGTCAGTGCGAGGATCAAAGCGATGTTCTTCATGTTTATTCCTTTAATGGATGAAGCCAGGTTGTTTACTTGCAATATTCCTGAGGGCGAACGAAGAGCTCACCCTCGCGGATTCAACTGACCACCGCTCCTTTCGGGCCACTGGCAATCAGCGCGGCCCCGCAGGCGGTTTTCATGCCGTCCAGCGCGATGGGCGTTCCATCGACGGTGTAAGTGCTGCTGCCTTCGGCAATTGGAAAAATGCCTTTGCACAGAGGACAACTGACTTTGTGGCCAACCCCTGCGATGGGCTTGCCGTTGAGGTCAGTCTGGGAAAAGGCTTCGAGGACTTTGCCACCGTGAGTGGTGGAGTCGCCCAAGCGAATGGCGTCTTTCATGTTGTCATTCCTTCGACTACGAGGGTTGACTGCAGCCTCGATCAATTTCGCGTCTTTCGACCACCAATGGCAGAGAGTTTTATCAGAGGCAGGTTGCGTTTAATCAACCTTCAAAAACGTGGCCTGCCCCTGATATATTTCATAAATTTTTAGAGATTAAAAAGTGGCTATTCGGCTGCAATTTGACCGAGAGTCAACCTACACGCGGAAGGCCTCATTTAAGCCAACCTCTTCATCCTCGCCCCCATCTTCAAGACACCTGAAATTTCTTCCATTGAGTGCTGTTTTAAGTAGGGCGTACAGTTCTGCTGATTGGAAATTCACTTGGAGCCACAGGGATTTATCATCCCCATAAATGAGACGAGTATCGTAAGCCCCACTGCTATTCAACGAGTGATCCTTCAAATAAAGATCACCGTCGCCCGAGCGAACACAAGCACTACTAGCTTTAACAATGTCGATGACATGCTGAGCTGTAGAGTTGTCGTCAAACACCAATTTGTATTCATAACTCATGATTCGCGCGACCTCACTCGGACAGCAGGTATTTATCAGGCAGGCTATGCCTATTTAATCCAAAAACCGCAGCCCGTCTCCACCCGCGTCAAAAACCCATATACCGCAGTGATTATTCTCCTAAGAGACCGACCATCTTCTTATTAATAGCAACCAAATCCACATGTTTTTTGTTCGAGAAATTCTCGACTAAATCTTGTAGATGCATATGCTCTAGCCCATTGACCTCCATTTCGTACGAAGCACTGATCAAGAAATCCCCTAAGGCTCTTATCGTTCCTGGATCAGCGAGAATTGATATTTCGTCAAGCTTGATATTCTGATCACAATCGACTGCAGTGCCATGAATGGTGAAGTTTCTTAGTCTTTTCATAACTTGCCCCCCCTACACTCACGTTTTGTAAACATCAAAAATGGTGTGCCCTGAAGGGTTCTAGAAGAGTTATTGCGCCTTGATCCACGCGGAAATCATTTTCTTTATTTCATCCATCAAGGATAGATTTCCGAATATAACAAGCTCACATCCCGCTTCCTTGTCTTGATACGAGGAAAGCTCATCAACCTCCTCGTCTAATACTACTCTAAGAATCTGACCACTCACCTCATTTCTTACAGAAAAAATTGGATTTCCGTCCATGAACGGCGTGCCATTTGAAAAGAATGTATTGTAATAAGGTGCTTTGAACACCGCTGTAATGCTTTGGCTTTTCTGAACTTCCACTCGGAAGAAATCATAAAAAATCCGTTCTAACCGGAGATAGCAATCCTTATCACTTAGATATTCAACAGGCACTAAGTTAAACTCCTTCCTGATAACTCGACTATCAAAACATGTCTTCATCTAGAAATTTAATATCGGGGGCGCTCTAAGACCAAAAAATCAAGCCCGGATCATGACCGGATGATAGATTGCCGAATTAATCAGGGGTAGACTTCGCTTTATTAAATTCCAACAAATTAGCCTATCCATAAGAGGAGCGACACAATAGTTCCTCAGTTTTTGAGTAGGTCGCCGTAAAAAAACATATCATCAAATGAAAAAATCACTCTCGAACTCTTGGGGATTAGCAATATTGAATTTTCATCAGAAGGGTAAAAAAAATCACTCCAAGATTTTAAAAAAACTTCGCGCGGGACAATTCCTGCCGAGGATCGCCCCCAAAAAAACCATATAAAATCGGGAAAGCTCAGTCGTTCAACAAAGAATTCTAAAGGCTCGGACTTGCACTCAAAGTCCAAAGCAACTTTCTCGTGAAGTATGAAAGCATTATTATCCAGCTCCATTAAGTTTTTAACTGGAATGAACGTATCCCACAATCGTTGTGATTCCAGACTTTCAAATAACACGATCCTTTTTTTATCAATCTCAGATAACAAGCAGTCCAGAGCATTGAAACGCCAGGCGATCGGGTAGGCATCTTCGTCCATTTGATATCTTTTCTTACTCATGAAATATATGTCCTGCGCCGCCTGTTTTTTTACCTTGACTCCAATCCTTCCACTTCAAGTGCGGAAGGTTATTCTCTGGGGCGTTAATTGTATGTGATTCTTCGGGATGCTTTTCATATCCTTTTTTGTAAGGTGTCTCCGTGTAAGTTGGATAGTTATCCATTTTTCCTTTGGATGCCTTCAACAGCTCTTCTCCAGTCGCCTGATCTTTGACCCGGAAATTGGTTTTCCCGCCGTCCTTAATGCTCTCTGTGGCCGTTTTCCATTCTTTACTGCCTTTGTTAATAATCGGTAGATTACTCGCATCTCCGACTTCGTCCCCTGTCAGGCCGCATCGTATCAACCCAAATGGGTCGACCCATTCAATCGGGTTTGGTGCATAAGCATAGAAGTTTAAGCCACCTGCGAAACCAATAGGATCATGACTGATAAAGCGTCCACATCCCGGATCATAGTACCGATACCGGTTGTAATGCAGCCCCGTCTCATGATCGTGATATTGCCCCTGGAACCGTATCGGGTTCATCACGCCATGCTGCTGCGCCCACTCCGAACGCTGCTCCGTCACCTGTCCCCACGCCTTGTATTGCGCGGTCCAGGCCATGTTGCCGTGCGAGTCCGTCAATTCCTGCGGCGTGCCGAGGTGATCACACTGATACCAGGCCAACGCATCAAACGGTAAAGCCGTTGCCTTGTGATTCCACACCGGGTCGTCATCGAGGCTGTATTCACCGCTGTAATCCGGCAGCCCAATCAGATCAATTGGCGCATGCCGTACAGCCTGGGCCACAGGGACAAAAGTGCCCGGTTCGAAGACATAGTGCACCGTGCGACCCGGTTCGCCATCGCTCTGTGCCGGACTGCTTTCCCAGGCGAGGTTGTCACCATCCCAACCGTAAAGCGTGAGCCCGCAGCCAAGTTCGCGTTGTTTGCGGGCGTGTTCGTTTCTGTTCCAGAGGGAACCTGCTTCCGGGCGCTGTTTGTAATGCGCGCGGGAATTTTTGTGCAGGCGGCGTCCCAGTGCGTCGTAGGCGAAATCAACGCTGAGGCGCGGGTCTTCGAAATGCACCAATCGATCAAACAGGTCCCAACGCAGATCGCTGCGTTGGCCGTTGTGCCAGCGCTGGATCTGGTTGCCGCGTTCGTCGTAGTCGTAGTGGGTGCCGGCGTATTCGCGCAGCAGGTTGTCGACCAGTTTGCTGCGCGGTGGGGTCAGGTCCAGTGGTCGGCGAATTTCTGTCGCCTTGTCATCGAGCAGGTTGCCCGCCGGGTCGAAGGCGAAAGTTTCAACGCCTTGACGCGTCACGGCGCTGAGCAGTCGGCCGACCGGATCGTAGCGATAGGCGAGCGGCCCGCGGCGGCTGTCGTTGATGTCGGTCAGTTGGCCGGCGGCGTCGTAGCTGTACTCGCGTTTGAGCAGCGTAGATTTGTCGTCGCTGCGTCCCAGCAGTTGTTCCTGCAAACGACCGGCCGGGTCCCAGCTCTGGGTTTGCAGCAGGTGGTTGCCTTGATGGCGGGCGACTTCGCGGTGCAGGTCGTCGCGTTCGTAGCCGATCAGTTCGTGTTCATCGAGGCGCAGGCCGAGCAGGTGGCCGCTGCCGTAAGTCAGCCAACTGACGCGGTGGCCGTCGGGGCGCACGCTGGCGACTCGTTGGTTGAGCACGTCGTACTCGTGCTGCCAGATTGCGACGGTGGGCTTTTCCAGGCCGAGATAATGCTGGTGCTCGCGCAGCAGATTGCCGGCCGGGTCATGGAACCATTGCAGGCGGCTGTCGGCGTTGTCGGCCAGCACCAGGTTGCCGTTGCCGTCATAGGCAAAGGTTTCGCTTTGCGACTGATCGCCCAGAGTGGCGCGACGCTCGGTCAAGCGGCCCATCGGGTCGAAGCTCAACGAGATGACGCGTTGGCCATTGATCGATTGCGCGAGGCGTCCAGTGAGTGGGTCGTATTGATAACGCGTGCTGCGCCCATCGAAACCGCGCTCTTCGAGCAGGCGTCCGACCGGGTCGTAGTGGAAGTGCGCGCGTTGTTCGTTTTCGTTTTCCAGCGCCGTTAGCCGTCCGAGACGGTCCCAGCGATAGCGCAGGGTCTGCTCGGCAGCATCGACACGTTCGGCGATCAAACCGGCAGCGCTGTAGCTCCAGGTGGTGCAGCGATCGAGTCCATCAACGTGCGCCAACAGCCGACCTTCGGCGTCACGATCAAAGCGCTCTTCGGTCTTGTCCGGGTGCTTGATCAGCACCAGTTGGCCGGCCTTGTATTCGTATTCGGTGGAGTTGCCGGCAGCGTCGGTGAAGCAGATCATCTGCCCAAGTTCGTTGTAGTCCCAGGCGCTGGTTTTGCCCGAGCAATCGACGTACTCGACCAGTTGCCCGGCATCGTTGTAGTCGAGGGTTTTTTCGTTGCCGTTGGCGTCCTTGATCGCGGTGGGCTGGCCGGATTTGTTGTAGGCGTATTCGGTTTTGTTGCCCAGCGGATCCAGCGCTTCAACCAGATTGCCTTGGTCGTCATAGGCGCGTTGCCACTGACCGCCCTCGGCATCGCTGATCTTGATCAGCAGATCCTGATCATCGTAGGCGTAATGCATCACCGTGTGGTCGGCGCGGATGTGTTCGAGCAAGTTGCTGCGTTCATCGTAACTGTAGCGATCGGTGCTGCCGTCGGCATTGACACGGCGCACGATATTCTTCGCCTCGTCGCGGAAGAACCATTCCGAACGCTCGTCGGCGTAGCGAATGCGATAGGTGTAGCCAAGGATGTCGTAGTAGTGCCAGGTCTCGTTGCCGAGCGCGTCGGTGACGTAGGTCAGACGAATGTTTTCGTCCCACTCCAGACGCGTGTCGAAGCTGCCGTCATCGGCCCATTCGCGCACAGCTTTGGCCTTGGCGCTTGATCCCTCCCACTGCAGATTCATGCCGCGCCCGGTGCGGTCGGTGTAGCGGGTGATCAGGTGGTGCTGGAACTGATACGACCAGACTGCACCGTTCTCATCCTGCGCCTGAACCAGGTCGCCATAGGCGTCGTACTGGTAGGCGCAGAGCTGGCGCAGTGGTTCGCCGTCAACGATCTGCCAAAGGCCGATAAACCGGCCGTGCTCGTCGATCATCGTGCCGAGGTGCAAGTGCACTTTGGTGAAGTCGTTTTCCTGATAGGTGATCAGGTCGGAGAGCAGCGAGTGTTCGCCGTGTCGATGCTCGTAATGCAGCATCATACCGGCGCCGTTACGCAGCGAGATATTGCTCAGCACATAGCGCTGGCCACGGCGGACGTAGGTTTCCTTGCGCTCGAAACCACGGCACAGCAGCAGCTGATCTTCGCTGTTGCGGACCAGGGTGATGTCTTCGATGGCGTCGTAGTGGAACAGGCCGACTTTTGGCAACGGATAGCTGTGGTCGCGGCCGTCGGCACCGTAGAACGTCAGGCCATCGTCCACGCAGTCAAAACGCGTGGTGAATTCGTTGATCCAGCGAGCGCCGAGTTCGCTCTGATCGTAGGCGTCGAGGCGTGAGTTGTAGGTGCGCGTCCATTCGATCGGGAAGGGGCCGGGCAGGCTGAAATCGGTATGACTGAGGCTTTCAGAGCCTATGGCGAAATTGATACTGCGCCCCGTGCTGGCGCAGGCGCAGTTTTTTTTCGGCTCGGGTGCGTGAGTCGCCGAAGCCTGTTGGCCGTTAGAGGCCAACTGCCCCTCGGATGCCGTACGCTTCGCCTGACCGGTCTTGTCCGGGTGGACCGCGGCGTTCTGCCCATGGGCATTGCGCTTGCGCCACAAGGTCACGGCACTGGAGAGGATCAGCAGCAACCAGCCGATCGAGTTCTGCACCGACTCATCGTCGAGCTTGCTCAACTGCGTACGCAGCTCCGGGCCCATGGCGCGCAGTTTTTTGGTTTCGTCAGAAACGGTTTTTTTGAAGTCATCGGGGACAAGGTTTTGCGCCACGCTGTTGGCCAGGCCTTTGCCTGCCGACTTCAGGGCGCTGTTGGCAGCCCCAAAAACATTGCTGAATGACGCCAGCGGATCATTCTTGAATTGATCGGCTGCGGCGCTCGCCTGGGCGCTGGCTGCATTCAGATCACCTTTGGCATCCAGATTGCCGAACGCCACCGCTTCGATGCCTATTGCAATCTGATCAATGATTTCTTCGCCGAGCTTGCCAGCGTCCGCCAAAATGCCCGGTAACTTGCCTTTGGCTTGCTCAACAAAATCATCAAGCGTGCCGATAATCGAGGCGTTCAGGTGGCCGACCAGCACCTCGATCACGGAAGTGCTGAGCAACACCTTGCTGCTGGCCCTCATTTCCTGACGCACCAGAAACAGCGTCGGGCGCAGGGTCATCCGCGCCGCGGCCATCGACGGCGGCAACGGCAAGACGCCGATCAGGTTGATGCCAAGACTGGCCCAAGCGAGCAAGTCGCGTTGCTTGGCGTTCGACAGGGTGACGATGTCACCCAGCGCATCGACTAGCGCCATGATGTTGCCCACCACCGGCAGGAAGCCGGCGTAGTTCTTGATTCGATCAAGCGTGACCACGCCATCCGTAGCCGATTGCAGCCAAGCATCGAAGGTTGCCGCACTGCTGGCGACGTCCTGAATGTCGATGGCGTTCAGTGGAACGATGGCAACCTGAGGTTCACGTTTTACAGCAGCTACTTCATTAGTCATGACAGCATCTCACCCGCCAACAGGCCAGGGGTTTTCAAGGAAGGTTTTGGAAGCGTTGGCGCGGGAAGCGTCGGTAGCTGTCCGCCCTTGCTCGCGGCGCCGAGGATGCTCGACGCACTCGGCAACGCCGCACTCGCCAATTTCGGCAACCCGGCCACCCCGCCCTGCACCACGCCTTTCACCTGCTGCGCCGTTTGCATCGCGCCTTGCGCCGTCTGCATCGCACTCATCCCTGTTTGCGCCATGTCCTTGC
>NZ_UTBZ01000025.1 GCF_900580865.1 Pseudomonas viridiflava | reverse complement strand
CAATGAATAGGCCACGCTGAATACACCGGCGATGGTCGCCACGACAGGCAGTGCGATTTCGACCCAGGCAGTGGCGGAAATGAACACGGTTTCGGCGAAGAACATCTCCTTGGAGAGGAATCCGTTGAGCAGCGGTACGCCGGCCATTGAGGCGCTGGCGACCATGGCGAGCGTCGCGGTGTAGGGCAAGAGCTTTATAAGCCCGCTGAGTCGCTGGATATCCCGGGTGCCACTTTCGTGGTCGATGATGCCCGCCGCCATGAACAGCGAGGCCTTGAACGTGGCGTGGTTGAGAAT
>NZ_UTBZ01000080.1 GCF_900580865.1 Pseudomonas viridiflava | reverse complement strand
GTTCCAGTAATGGTGGTGGCGATAGCCCTGCATGTAGACGTTTTCAAAGTGCTCGACCGGCCCGCGCCCCAGGCTCTTCTCGCCCAGATTGAGCAGCAGCACATGGTCTTCGCTAGACCAGGCGTTGATCAGCCGCCCGGAGACACGTCGTTTAAGTACCCTGGCGTCGTCCGCCGAGACACGCACCGCCGCCGCCATGAGCAGCACATCGCCGATCACCAAGCCATGCTCGGGAGGCCGGTCCAGCCCCTTGAGCGCACTGATCAGCAGCCGTCCGCCCAGCGAATGGCCGATCAGGTTGACCCGTGTCACCTCTGGATGCTGTTCGAACAGATAACGGTC
>NZ_UTBZ01000039.1 GCF_900580865.1 Pseudomonas viridiflava | reverse complement strand
TGTTTTACTCCATCAATCAGTCGGCAACCCTGTTGTACGGCATCGAAATTGATGCGCTCAAGCGGCTCATCATTGGCGGAAGTTTTTGGCAGGGCACCAATAATGGTGCGGGATTTGTCGCACGCCTGTTGCCTGATGGCACTGCCGATTAGTCTTTTACCGACTCTGGATGGGCCAAGTCGGAAATGGGCAGTCAGGATCTAATTACCGCTCCGAAGCTACAGGCAGATGGAGCATTATTGGTAGGCGGGAATGTGAACTTCGGTCACCCCGTTTTATCCC
>NZ_UTBZ01000093.1 GCF_900580865.1 Pseudomonas viridiflava | reverse complement strand
GCAGGGTGGCTTCGTCCGGCACAACCGTCAGACGGCCACGCTGGCAGTCCAGCAGCAATACCGTACCCGGCTTGAGCAGCAGCACCTCTTCACCAGCACCGACCAGCGCCGGAATGCCCAGCGCACGGGCAACAATGGCGCTGTGCGCAGTCGCGCCGCCGCGTGCGGTCAGAATGCCCGCGACTTGCGCCGGATCCAGGCGCGCCACGTCAGACGGGCCGACTTCCTCCATCACCAGAATGTAGGGTTCGTCCGGAGCGGCAATCGTCTCGACGCCGCAGATCTGTGCCAGCACACGACGACCGACAT
>NZ_UTBZ01000006.1 GCF_900580865.1 Pseudomonas viridiflava | reverse complement strand
CGCTGGACAGCATCGAGCGTCTGCTCGATCTGGCAGGCACCGACAAGACCCGTATCCTGTCCGTGACCATTTACCTGAAAGACATCGATGCCGACTTCGCAGGCATGAACAGCGTGTGGGACAAGTGGCTGCCAAAAGGCGTCGCCCCGGGCCTGATAACCGACAAAGAGTACGTTGTGGCGGCTGTCGCCCAGCATGGCCTTGAGGTAATTGACGATACGTCCGCCCGCACACATTCCGTTGCCCGCGATGACGATGGCCGGGCGAGCGGTGCTGGTCAGGTAGTTGACGACCTGCAAGTGGCTGGCGTGGCTGTCCACGGTGATCAACTGGGAGAAGCCCAGAGGCGCCCTGCCCTGTTGCAGACGCTCGCAGGCGTCTTCGCTCCAGTAG
>NZ_UTBZ01000101.1 GCF_900580865.1 Pseudomonas viridiflava | reverse complement strand
GGATATCGAAGTCCCACAGGTCGTGGCGAGTCATCTGGAAATGCCAGCGCACCTGACCGGTCCTGACGTCAACAGCAACGACCGAGGACGACCACTTGTCATCTGCCCCGGTGCGCGTGCCACCGAAGAAGTCCAGCGTGGCGTTGCCGGTCGGCAGGTAGATCAGGCCTAGTTTTTCGTCGTAGGACATGGCTGACCAGACATTCGGCGTGCCACGCGTGTAGATCTCGGCTGCCGCCGGATGTTTAAAGATAACAGGGTTGCCAGGATCCCCGGCCCAGACCAGTTCGCTGCTGCGCACGTCAAAAGCACGCACCACGCCCAGAGGTT
>NZ_UTBZ01000044.1 GCF_900580865.1 Pseudomonas viridiflava | reverse complement strand
GGCGTGAACGGTACGACGCGCTCTGCATGAGGGGCTTCGAACAGCTCGGTCTGCGCAGCGATAGCCGGCGCTTCGGTCACTGCTGGCTGAACCTCGACTTCAGGCGCTGCTTCGGCCTTCGGTGTTTCGTCGGCAACTGGCGCTTCAACAGCAGGCTGCTCAACGGTCGGCTCAACGGCTACCGGCGCTTGCTCGGTCGGGGCTTCAACAGCGGTTGTTTCTACAGTTGTCGTTTCAGCAGTTGTCGTTTCGACAGCAGGCGCTGGCTCTGCAGCGTCAGCCACAGGTGCCTCAAC
>NZ_UTBZ01000064.1 GCF_900580865.1 Pseudomonas viridiflava | reverse complement strand
CACGAAAAGCATCGCGAACACCATTTCATTGATGGAGCGAAAGGCGTCCATGCAGCGGCGCAACGGCAGGTGAATCCACCACGGCGTGATGTTTTCGGAACACAGAATGCCCAGCGGGATGGAACAGACGATGGCCAGCACCGTGCCCCATAAGGCGATCTGAATCGTGACCACCATTTCCGTGAGGTAACTGCGCCATTCGCGGAAATCCGGCGGGAAGAAGTCGGAAGCGAAAGTCGCCATGTTCCCCGAGTCACGAACCAGCGACAGCGGGTTCATTTCAGCGCCTTGCCAGGCCCAGGCCAGTGCGACCAGAAACAGCCCCCAGCCCAGGTAGCGAGGCCAGGTGCGTTTGCCCGCCACCTGGGTGTATGC
>NZ_UTBZ01000011.1 GCF_900580865.1 Pseudomonas viridiflava | reverse complement strand
ATTCCAGGCACGTCAGCGCTTGCCCGGCGTGCAGCAGACGGCGGCCGAGGTGGCCTTTGCCCGCGCACCAGTCCAGCCAGTGCCTGGGTGTGTCGGCAAAGGGCAGGGCTGCGCCGAAGGCTTCGATCTGCTGCCACTTACGTCCCGGTACATCGGCACTCATGCGCGGCTCGACGGGGGCGAGCGGGTAGACGGGCAGTTCGGCGACCTGGCTCAGGGCAACGGCTTCGGATGCCAGTGCTACAAACGGGAAGGGCGCGTCGAGCCGGTCAGGGTCCAGGTGCGCCGCTTCAGCCTGTTCGAGGGTACGTTGGCGCAACCATTGTGC
>NZ_UTBZ01000036.1 GCF_900580865.1 Pseudomonas viridiflava | reverse complement strand
CGGTTTGCACCAGTGCTTCGAAACCGCCTGCCTGAAATGCCTTAATCGCGGCTTCTGTGGTGCCGCCCGGTGAGGCGACACGACGACGCAATTCGCCTGCATCCACATCGCTGCCCGTCGCGATCAGCGCCGAGCCGAGTGCGGTTTGCAGGGTGAGTTTTTTGGCGATGTCTTCCGGCAGGCCCAGTTTCACACCTGCGGCGGTCATCGCTTCCATCATTAGAAAAAAGTAGGCAGGGCCGCTGCCGGACACCGCAGTGACAGCGTCCATGTGCTTTTCCTGCTCGACCCAGACCGCGATCCCGACGGCGGACAGCATTTGTTCGGCCCGTTCGCGCTGTGTGGCGGTGACATT
>NZ_UTBZ01000004.1 GCF_900580865.1 Pseudomonas viridiflava | reverse complement strand
GTCGCGCAGCGTCCAGTCGTCGAAGTCAGCGTCACGCGCTTTGGGGTTGGCGGGGGTAGGGTTGATGGCCCTGTGGTTGTCGATGTGTTCGGCGGCGCGATACACGCCCAGACGCTGCGGTGTGACGATGAAGCGCGACCGGTCTATTTTCATTAGATCGGTGAAGGCTTTCACGGCCAGTACATCAACAATTCCGGTCTGGGCTTCGCGAGACAGCAAATCAGGGAAACTCTTGGGCATGTCAGGTGCGCGGACAAGCTTGGGGTCGACCAGTTGCGAATAGTCGCGCAACCAGTTGCCGTAATAAATGGCGCGTATTTCGTCTTTTCTGAAACCGGCTGTTTCCAGAAGAGCCTCAATCGACCCGTGGG
>NZ_UTBZ01000030.1 GCF_900580865.1 Pseudomonas viridiflava | reverse complement strand
GCTGATGCTTCAGGCATTTGAAAAACGGCTTGACCCTTTCCCGCCCGACGAAACACCACCACCGCCTGAAGGCTTGGTGAAATTTCTATGGGCCTGCACACGGGGTGCCCGCGGTTACATCCTCGCTCTGGCATTACAGGGCGCCAGTGTGTCGATTTACGAAGCCTGGCTGTTTTCCTTCCTGGGGCAGGTCGTGGATCTGCTCTCGACGTGGAAGGCGGGCGGTGAGGTCAGCGGGCAGGAAAGCCAAGTGCTGTGGGGCATCGGTATCATTCTGGTAGTCAGCATCGGGCTGGTGGCGTTGAGAACCATGGTCCAGCATCAGGT
>NZ_UTBZ01000173.1 GCF_900580865.1 Pseudomonas viridiflava | reverse complement strand
ATGCTGACCTCGACCCTGGGCGACCCACGCAGCACGGCGCAGTCCTATCGTTATCCGCTGCCCTGGATTGGCGGCCCGTTTCGCCTGACCCAGGGGCCAAATGGCAAGTACAGCCACTTCGGTGTCAAAGGACGCTACGCAATGGACATTGCCATGCCCGAGGGCACGCCGATCATTGCGGCGCGTGGCGGTACGGTGATCAAGGTCGAGAACAGCCAGTCAGGCCGGGGTTCGAACGCCTCGGGCAACTTCGTGCGCATCCTGCATGACGACGGCACCATGGGCGTCTATCTGCACCTGATGCAGGGCTCGGTGAGCGTCAATGGAGGGCAGCGGGTAAGGGTGGGCAGTCCGCTGG
>NZ_UTBZ01000122.1 GCF_900580865.1 Pseudomonas viridiflava | reverse complement strand
CTTCCACGTACAGAGCTCCGGCAAGCGTGAAGTGACCGGTGCCAATGTGCTGGTTGCGATTTTCAGTGAGCAGGAAAGCCAGGCCGTGTTTCTGCTCAAGCAGCAGAGCGTTGCCCGGATTGATGTCGTCAATTACATCGCCCACGGTATCTCCAAGGTTCCAGGGCATGGCGAACACTCTTCTGAAGGTGAGCAAGATATGCAGGACGACGAGGGCGGTGAAGCATCTTCCTCTGGCAATCCTCTGGATGCCTATGCCAGCAATCTGAACGAACTGGCCCGTCAGGGGCGCATCGATCCGCTGGTCGGCCGCGAAAGCGAAGTCGAGCGTGTCGCACAGATCCTGGCG
>NZ_UTBZ01000178.1 GCF_900580865.1 Pseudomonas viridiflava | reverse complement strand
CCCATCGGGATTTCGACGGCGTTGCTGGGCGGGCTGTTTTTTATTTTTATGATGAGGCGGGGTTGAGGCAGCGGCTCATCAAGAGGGCCTGTGACGATTCCACCTCATTACCGCAAGCGTGCTCCATTATTTAAAGATGAGTCGATGAACCAATAACAGAAAAAGTCTGACTATCTGGCAACACCACGACTCAATGACGCTCACGCCAGGGCCCGTCCAGGGCTCATCAGGTGCTCGGCTAGTTCCTAGCCAAAAGCCACTACTTAATAAGCCTCACTAATACCGCCCATCAGAAATGAGAATTGGTCAGTGCGCGCCCGGCTGGGTAACACTGAAAAAAAGAGGTACCTGTCTGATGAATGTAGTGACTGCTTTTGCTCTAAGTCTGGCTGCCGGTTTTGCAGTTCCGTTACAGGCGGGGACCCATGCAAGATTGGGCGTCGCCCTGGGACATAC
>NZ_UTBZ01000028.1 GCF_900580865.1 Pseudomonas viridiflava | reverse complement strand
TCGGGTAGTCAGCCAAACCGTCTGCAGGTATCAACCATGAGTAGCCCATCCAGCACGACCATTCCCGTGCCTTTTGTCAGAGAGGCAAAAACCGGGAGAAACGACACCGAAGAAACTTACGAAATTGCCCTCACGGGCACGATCACGATCGAACTGCCCGCATTCAATGATGAGTCCTGCACCCTGGTCTTGTTGAATCTGGCCAACGCAGACGACAGTCATCGGCCCTTGGCCAGTGGCAACTCACCTTTTACGTCGGGGCAGGCCACACTGGTGAC
>NZ_UTBZ01000038.1 GCF_900580865.1 Pseudomonas viridiflava | reverse complement strand
GGGCTGGGTTGATCGCCCGGGGCGATTCCGTTCACTGGGCGATGGCCAGATCGACTTCAAGGCGACCTTCAGCAAACTGACTCAATACGACTTCAACGGCTGGGCCGTGCTGGAGTGGGAATGCTGCCTGAAAGACGCGGCACAAGGCGCTGCCGAAGGGGCGGCCTTCATCGAACGACACATGATCACCCGAACCCGCAAGGCATTCGACGATTTCGCCAGTGTGAGCGCTGACGAGCAATCCAACCGGCGTCTGCTGGGCCTTGGCGAACGCTGATGACAACGCTGTTACCGACATAAAAATGATACGGTGATTGAAATGAACGTAATGAATGCGCGACTCAGCGTCATGATGTTTCTGCAGTTTTTTATCTGGGGCGGCTGGTTCGTCACCCTCGGCACTTTCCTCACCACGACACTGGCAGCAAGCGGCGGCCAGGTGGGAATGGCTTTTTCCACGCAGTCGTGGGGCGCGATCATTGCGCCTTTTGTGGTTGGTCTGATTGCTGATCGTTTTTTCAATGCCGAACGCATATTGGCGGTGTTGCACCTGCTGGGCGCGGTGCTGCTCTTTCAGCTTTATCAGGCAGCTGATTTCAGCGCGTTTTATCCCTATGTGCTGGCCTACATGCTGGTCTACATGCCAACCCTGGCCCTGGTCAACGCCGTAGCCTTCCGACAGATCAAAGACCCGGCCCGGGAGTTTTCCCGCATCCGCGTGTGGGGCACCGTTGGCTGGATCGTCGCCGGCATCGTGATCAGTTTCGGCTTTGCCTGGGACGCTCAACAGGCGATCGCTGCGGGCGGTTTGCGCAACACGTTCCTGATGTCTGCCGTGGCTTCGCTGATCTTGGGACTCTACAGCTTCAGCCTGCCGAACACGGCGCCGCTGAAGTCGACGGGCGATTCGCCAGGCATCAAGCAGATGCTGGGGGTGGACGCATTGGGCTTGCTCAAGGATCGCAGCTATCTGGTGTTCTTTCTCGCGTCCATCCTGATCTGCATTCCTCTGGCGTTCTATTACCAGAATGCCAATCCGTTTCTGGCCGAAATCGGTGTTACCAACCCCACCGCGAAGATGGCTCTGGGTCAGGTCTCCGAAGTGCTGTTCATGCTTCTGCTACCCCTGTTCATCCAGCGTTTCGGCATCAAGATTGCCTTACTGGTCGGGATGCTGGCCTGGGCCTTGCGCTATGTGTTGTTCGCCTACGGCAACAACGGTGACCAGGCCTTCATGCTGCTGATCGGTATTGCGCTGCACGGCGTGTGTTATGACTTTTTCTTCGTCTGTGGGCAGATCTATACCGATGCCAAAGCGCCCGAGCGCTTTCGCAGCTCGGCTCAGGGCCTGATCACCTTGGCGACTTATGGGGTGGGCATGCTGATCGGATTCTGGGTGGCAGGTCAGATCACTGACCACTTCACCGCGCAAAACGGCCACGACTGGAGAAGTATATGGCTGTTCCCGGCAGGATTTTCGGTGATGGTTCTGCTGTGTTTCGCACTGGCGTTCAAAGGCCGAGGCGGCGAAAAGGAGGGAATGCCGTCGACCGTCTAGAAACGCCGTTCTGATAGGCGCAGCGGCAGAAAAACAGAAAAAGCCTGCTTTTCAGGGCAGGCTTTTCGTTTGCAGCGCGCAGGCTTACTTCTGCTGGGCGGTCAGCGCCGAGTAGCTGTTCATCAGGTTGCGGTAGTTAGGGATCCGCTGCGACAGCAAGTTACCCAGCCCTTCAATGTCGTTGCGCCAGTCGCGGTGCAACTCACACGCCACCGAGAACCAGTTCATCATCTGCGCACCGGCCTGAGTCATACGGCTCCACGCGGCTTGTTGCACGGTGGTGTTGAAAGTGCCGGAAGCGTCAGTCACCACAAACACATCAAACCCTTCTGCCAGCGCCGACAAGGTCGGGAACGCTACGCACACATCAGTAACCACACCGGCAATGATGATCTGCTTGCGGCCGGTAGCCTTGATCGCCTTCACAAAATCTTCGTTGTCCCAGGCGTTGATCTGGCCTGGGCGAGCAATGTACGGCGCGTCCGGGAACATCTCTTTCAGTTCCGGTACCAGCGGGCCGTTCGGACCTTGTTCGAAACTGGTGGTGAGGATGGTCGGCAGTTCGAAGAACTTGGCCAGATCGGCCAGGGCCAGCACGTTGTTCTTGAATTCGTTTGGCGAGAAATCCTGCACCAGCGAAATCAGGCCAGTCTGGTGGTCGACCAGCAGCACGATGGCGTCGTCTTTGTTCAGGCGGTTGTAGGTTGGAGTGGTCATGGTCTGCTTCCCTTTTGAGTTTTTGAATTTGTTGTTGCGTTCAAGTTGGGTACAGATTACTGACGCACAGGGACGGGATAAATCGGCTGAAAAGCGTTTTACCGTCCACTCAGGCAGGACAATTCTCGGGTTAACGTGCAGGCTAAAAACCGTCGCGGGAAATTCAGAGGTTCATCTATCCGCTTCATCAATCCGCGCCGTGCTATCACGCCTCGTCAACGCGAACGGCAATACCACATGCCGTTGCGGCAACGGCTGTTTCTCGATCAGCGCAATCAGCATTTCCACGGCTTTCTCGCCAAACATTTCGGCGGGTTGGGCAATGGTCGTCAGCGGTGGATCGCAGTACGCGGCCATTGGAATATCGTCAAATCCCGCGAGAGAAATATCCTCCGGCACGCGCAGCCCCAGCTCTTTGATTCGCTTGAGCGCGCCGATGGCCATTTCGTCATTTTCACAAAACAGCGCGCTCGGTCGGTTGTTGAGCGCGAGCAGTTTCCCGGCACCCGAGTAACCCGCGTCCAGGGTGAAGTCGCCGTGACAGATAAGCGTGTGATCCAGCGCGAGACCTGCATCGCGCAGGGCCGCCTCATACCCCGCCAGACGATCACGTGTGAGCGGGATGCCTTTGGGTCCTTTGATCAGTCCGATGCGCTGATGCCCCAGCGCGATCAGGTGTTCGGTCATGGCTTTGGCCGCCGCAACGTTATCCAGACTGATCGTTGGATGCCGACCATGCCGGATGACTTCGCAGGCATTGACGATCGGGGTCACTACCGGCTCGGCGGCGGATTCATCGAAGGGATCAAAGGCACGCAACTGAATCACGCCATCGGCTTGATGGGCATACACCAGATGGGCGAACTGGCGCTCAAGCGATGCCTGGCCCTGGGTGTCGCACAACAGCAACCGGTAACCGGCGGCCTGCGCGGCTTTTTGTGCGCCGCTGATCACTCTGGCGAAAAAGGTGTTGGCAATGGTCGGGACCAGAATCACCAGGTTTCCCGTTCTACGC
The DNA here is from genome assembly GCF_900580865.1 of Pseudomonas viridiflava. GTDB lineage: Bacteria > Pseudomonadota > Gammaproteobacteria > Pseudomonadales > Pseudomonadaceae > Aquipseudomonas. The sequence goes on along the minus strand of NZ_UTBZ01000038.1, from coordinate 2,457 downwards.
GAGCGAAACTGCACCGCCATCAAATTCGGTCGATAGCCGGTTTGCTGGACGGCGGCCATGACCCGCTCGCGGGTATCGGGCAGCACACGCTCGGGGGACTTCAATGTTCTCGACACCGTTGCCACCGAGACACCCGCCAGCCGTGCCACTTCGCGGATATTGGACAAGACTGCCTCGCTCTTTCAATCAAATCGGCCGTCGAGCTTACCGTACAGCTGCACGCGCCGAAACGTTGGCATTCGTCAGACACGGTTTGACACCCGCTGATTTCAGGCCTAGATTTCGCCGACGATGTAACCGGTTACATCATCAATATTCCGCATGAATCCACTGAGACAATTGCCATGATTGCAGCAGGTAGAAAAATAAGAATGGGCTTCGTCGGCGGTGGTGAAGGCGCCTTCATCGCTCAGGCACACCGGCAAGCCGCCGGCCTCGATGGACGCTTCGAACTGGTCTGCGGTGCGTTCAGCCGCGACGCACCCAACAATCAACGCAGTGGTGCGGCGCTTGGGCTGCCTGCACAACGCTGCTATGACGCCTGGCAAGACATGCTGGCCGCCGAAAACGCACTGCCGGCCGATCAGCGCATGGAACTGCTGGTGATCGTCACGCCCAATCACCTGCACGCCCCTATCGCCAGTGCAGCACTGAGTGCGGGTTTCCATGTGTTCAGTGAAAAGCCCGCTGCGCTCAATCTGGCGCAAGTGCAGGACCTGGCCCGCGTGGTCAACAACAGCCAGCGGATCTACGCCTTGGCACATACCTACCTGGGTTATGCGATGGTCTGGCAGGCACGCGAGATGGTCGCCAACGGTGAAATCGGGCGCCTGCGCAAAGTCCTCGTCGAATACCCCCAAGGCTGGCTCAGCAGCGATGTGGCTGGCGAAGGCAACAAACAGGCGGGCTGGCGCGACAATCCTGAACAATCCGGTATTGGTGGCTGCATCGGTGACATCGGCACGCACGCGTTTTCCCTCGCGGAGTTTGTCGCCGGTCAACCCATCCAGTTCATCAGCGCGATGCTCGGCTCACATTTGAGCAGTCGCCAACTGGATGACGACGCCTCGATGCTGTTCAAAATGGCCGACGGCGCCAGCGGCGTATTGATCGCCAGCCAAGTGTGCGCCGGCGAAGAGAACCCGCTGAAGATTCGTCTGTATGGCGACAAGGGCGGGCTGGAATGGCGTCAGGAAGAGCCCGCCAGTCTGATCCATCGACCCTTGAATGAACCGATGCGCGTGCTGCGCTCAGGCCTTGGTCAACCTTGGCTGTGCGCAGCCGCCACCCGGCGCATGCGCTTGCCCGCCGGACACCCGGAAGGCTACCTCGAGGCTATGGCCAATCTCTACGGCGACCTCGCGCAGGCCATTTTCCAAGGCGCGAGCGGCCCCGACGCACCCGGCGTTCCTGGCATCGCCACCGGGCTGCGCGGCATGGCATTCATCGAGACCGCCATCGCCAATCATTGTGGCGAAGCCAAATGGACTCAAATACCCGACCTTGCCAATGGAGCAACCGCCAATGAACGTTAATCAACAACGCCCGAGCGGGATGCGCGGCCCTGGCATCTTTCTCGCCCAATTCATCGCCGACGAAGCACCTTTCGATACCTTGGCCAACATCGCGCAATGGGCCGCTTCCCAAGGCTACAAAGCCATTCAATTGCCGACCCTCGGCACGCGCTTCATCGACCTTGAACGCGCCGCCGACAGTCAGGATTACTGCGACGAACTCATCGCCGTATGCGCCAAGGCCGGTGTGGTGATCAGCGAGCTGTCGACGCACCTGCAAGGTCAACTGGTCGCGGTGCATCCGGCGTTCGACGCACTTTTCGACGACTTTGCCCCAGCAGCGCTGCGTGGCAATCCGCAAGCACGCACCGAATGGGCGATCAACCAGTTGAAACTGGCGGCGCGCGCCAGTCAGCGCTTGGGGCTAACGGCCCACGCCACCTTTTCCGGCGCCCTGCTCTGGCCGTACGTCTACCCGTGGCCGCAACGTCCTGCCGGTCTGGTGGAACAGGGCTTTGCCGAATTGGCGAAACGCTGGTTACCGATCCTCGAGTGCTTCGATGAGGCCGGTGTCGACCTCTGCTACGAGATCCACCCCGGCGAGGACCTGCACGATGGCGCCTCTTTCGAACAATTCCTCGAAGCGGTGAATCATCATCCACGCGCGGCGATTCTGTATGACCCGAGCCATCTGTTACTACAGCAAATGGACTACCTGGGCTTCATCGATCGCTACCACGCGCGCATCCGCATGTTCCACGTCAAGGACGCGGAGTTTCACGCTAACGCGCGATCCGGAGTCTACGGCGGCTATCAGGGCTGGGTTGATCGCCCGGGGCGATTCCGTTCACTGGGCGATGGCCAGATCGACTTCAAGGCGACCTTCAGCAAACTGACTCAATACGACTTCAACGGCTGGGCCGTGCTGGAGTGGGAATGCTGC
>NZ_UTBZ01000016.1 GCF_900580865.1 Pseudomonas viridiflava | reverse complement strand
ACTTTCCGGCGTTCGCCGAGGCGTTCGATCACGAGGTACGCCGTCAGCTTGATGAGCAGGACCTGACCGGACGCTTGCTGTCGGATGGCTCGCTGGCAGTCGAAGAGTTTCATCTGGATCTGGCTCGCGCGCTGCGTAATGCCGGGCCCTGGGGACAGCATTTCCCTGAGCCGCTGTTTCATGGCGTATTCCAACTGGTGGAGCAACGCGTGGTGGGTGAGCGGCATTTGAAGATGGTGCTCAAGACCGAGTGCGGCAGCGTCAAGCTGGACGGTATTGCTTTC
>NZ_UTBZ01000002.1 GCF_900580865.1 Pseudomonas viridiflava | reverse complement strand
GGACGGGGACTTTCTCGACATGGACTGGCACGGGCCGCACCAGGTCGATGCGCCCCTGGTGCTGGTGCTGCATGGCCTGACTGGCTCATCGAACTCGCCGTATGTGGCGGGACTGCAAAAGGCACTGGCGACGCAAGGCTGGGCGAGTGTGGCGTTGAACTGGCGCGGCTGCTCCGGCGAGCCGAACCTGCTGTCGCGCAGCTACCACTCGGGGGCCAGCGAAGACCTGGCGGAAGTGATCGCGCACCTGCGTTCGTTGCGCCCTCTCGCGCCGCTGTACGCGGTGGGCTATTCAT
>NZ_UTBZ01000001.1 GCF_900580865.1 Pseudomonas viridiflava | reverse complement strand
ATAATCTTGTTGACTATCAGTCTGACTCCACAAGCACCCACACGAATTGCTTGATTCAGTTGTTAAAGAGCGGTTGGTTAAGATCTTTCGTCTCAACCGAGGCGCGCATTCTACAGCAGCCTCATTTACTGTCAAGTGATTATTTTCAGAAGTTTTCGAAGAATTCTTCAACAACTTCAACCACTTGCGCTTCCGATCTCTCGTCAGCGGGAGGCGAATTCTACAGCGTTACACGCTGCTGTCAACACCTCTTTTTCAACTCCCTTTCGGCTTCGATGAACTGAAGCAACCCGCTGCCGAAACCTACATAACTCATTGAATCTCAAGGAGTTTTCCGTTTCGACTGCGCCGGAAGTGGGGCGAATTATAGACATCTGAAATCTGCCGTCAACCGTTAATTTCGCTTTTCTTTCAATCACTTGCGGATTGGTTAAAAAGCGACCAAAAACCTTCATATGTAGCTACAAAACACATTCCCTTCTATATAGAAGGGATCGTCAGAGAACCCCAGCCGCCTTCAACTCAGCCACCGCACCCGCCCCCAGACCCAGCACACTCTGCAGAACCTCCAGCGTATGCTCACCCAACAAAGGAGGCGCTCGGCGATATTCAACCGGAGTCTGCGACAGACGAATCGGGCTAGCCACCTGGGGCACCATCCCCGCCAACGCATGCGGCAGCTCTATCGCCAGGCCACGCGCTTTTACCTGCGGATCCTCAAACACCTGCGACAGATCGTTGATCGGCCCACAAGGGACGCCCGCCTGCTCCAGTTGAACAACCCATTCTGCGGTAGTCTTGAACACCGTCGCCTGACGAATCAGCGGAATCAACACCGCCCGATTAGCCACCCGCAGCTTATTAGTAGAAAAACGCGGATCGTCAGCCCACTGCGGTTGCCCTGCCACCTCAGCAAACTTGCGGAATTGCCCGTCATTACCCACGGCAAGAATGAAGTCGCCGTCGGCCGCAGGAAAGTCCTGATAAGGCACGATGTTTGGATGCGCATTGCCTAGGCGCTTCGGGGCATTGCCCGTCGTCAGGTAGTTCATTGCCTGGTTAGCCAAACACGCAACCTGCACATCCAGCAAAGCCATATCGATGTGTTGACCACCACCGTCGTGATCGCGATGAGCCAGCGCCGCCAGAATCGCCACCGTCGAATACAAACCGGTGAGGATATCCGTCAACGCCACACCCACCTTCACCGGCCCGGCACCCTCATCACCTTCGGGACGACCGGTCAGGCTCATCAGCCCTCCCAGCCCCTGAATCATGAAGTCATAGCCGGCACGCTTGGCATAGGGCCCGGTCTGACCGAAACCGGTAATCGAGCAATAGATCAGATTCGGATTGATCGCCTTCAGCGACTCATAATCCAGACCATAAGCCGCAAGCCCACCCACCTTGAAGTTCTCGATGAGGATGTCCGACTTGGCCGCCAGCTCGCGCACCAGCTTTTGCCCTTCAGGGCGGGTGAAGTCGATGGTCACCGATTGCTTGTTGCGGTTTGCCGACAGGTAATAAGCCGCCTCCGACGTATTCTCGCCATAAGCGTCCTTAAGGAAAGGAGGCCCCCAGGCGCGGGTGTCGTCACCATTACCCGGGCGCTCGACCTTGATCACTTCGGCGCCAAGGTCGGCGAGGATCTGCCCGGCCCACGGACCGGCCAACACTCGCGATAGATCCAGTACCCGCAGATGCGACAGCGCGCCCATGGTCACTCTCCTATTAATAGAACGCCTGCAGACCGGTTTGCGCACGCCCCAGGATCAGCGCGTGGACGTCATGAGTCCCTTCATAGGTATTCACCACTTCCAGGTTGACCAGATGACGGGCTACGCCGAATTCATCGGAGATACCGTTACCACCGAGCATGTCACGCGCCATACGAGCAATATCCAACGATTTGCCGCAGGAGTTACGCTTCATGATCGAAGTGATTTCGACCGCAGCGGTCCCTTCGTCCTTCATGCGCCCCAGACGCAGGCAGCCTTGCAGGGCCAGGGTGATCTCGGTCTGCATGTCAGCCAGCTTCTTCTGAATGAGTTGAGTAGCGGCCAATGGACGACCGAACTGCTGACGATCCAGCGTGTACTGGCGAGCGGTGTGCCAGCAGAACTCGGCAGCGCCCAATGCGCCCCAGGAGATGCCGTAACGTGCGGAGTTAAGGCAGGTGAATGGGCCTTTCAAGCCGCGCACGTCCGGGAAGATGTTCTCTTCCGGTACAAACACGCTGTCCATGACGATCTCACCGGTGATCGACGCGCGCAGGCCAACTTTTCCGTGAATCGCCGGAGCGCTCAGGCCTTTCCAGCCTTTTTCCAAGACGAAACCACGGATATCGCCGGCATCGTCCTTGGCCCAAACCACGAACACATCGGCGATCGGGCTGTTGGTGATCCACATCTTCGCGCCGGTCAGGCTGTAGCCGCCGTCGACTTTACGAGCACGGGTAATCATCGCACCCGGGTCGGAACCGTGGTTTGGCTCGGTCAAGCCGAAGCAGCCGATCCACTCGCCGGAAGCCAGCTTCGGCAGGTATTTCTGTTTCTGCGCTTCGGTACCGAATTCGTTGATCGGCACCATTACCAGCGACGACTGCACACTCATCATCGAGCGATAGCCGGAATCGACACGCTCGACTTCACGGGCAATCAGACCGTAGCTGACATAGTTCAGGCCGCTGCCGCCGTACTGTTCAGGGATGGTCGCGCCCAACAGACCGACTTCGCCCATCTCGCGGAAGATCGCCGGGTCGGTTTTCTCATGACGGAAGGCTTCAAGAACGCGTGGCGCGAGCTTCTGCTGAGCGAACTGCTCGGCGGTGTCGCGGATCATGCGCTCTTCTTCAGTGAGCTGTTGATCCAGCAGCAGGGGATCGATCCAGTTGAAGCTAGCTTTACCGCCCATGAGTCTGTCCTCGCAAATCGGTGAATTAACGTGGCATTGATCCTAGGCGCGGTTCGCCGTCGCGGCAAACGAGGATTTCGCATTCTGTTGTGCTAATTTCTAACTCCGAAACGTCGCGAAATGCCTTTTATGCGGCGCATTAGTGAGGTTGACGTACATGCGCAGGAAGATCCCCAGCACCACCGCCCTGATCAGTTTCGAAGCTGCCGCGCGCCACGAGAGCTTTACCCGCGCTGCCGAAGAACTTTCCCTGACTCAAGGCGCCATTTGCCGACAAATAGCCAGCCTTGAGGAGTTCCTCAGTGTGGAACTGTTCCGACGCTCGCGACGCGGGGTGAAGCTGACAGAGGCGGGGCTTTCCTACAGCCGCCGAGTCGCGACGCAACTGGATGCAGTCGAACGCGACACGCTGTCAGTGATGGGCCAGCAAGGCACCAACGTAATTGAACTGGCGGTGGTGCCGACCTTCGGCACGCAATGGCTGCTGCCACGTCTGAAAGATTTCCAGCTCAAGCATCCGGAAGTCACGGTCAACCTGACCAACCGCACCCGGCCCTTTCTGTTTGCCGATACCGAATTCGATGCAGCGATCTACTTCGGTGATGCCGATTGGTCCGGTACCGAATCCCACAGGCTGATGGGCGAGAATCCGATGCCGGTGTGCAGCCCCGCCCTACTCGGCAACAAGACGCTTCTGACAGCCGCAGCCATCGCCGAACTGCCGCTGCTGCAGCAGACCACCCGACCTTACGCCTGGCGCCAGTGGTTCAACTCGCAACAGCTGAATATCCCCCGCGACATGACAGGCCCGCGCTACGAGCTATTCTCCATGCTCGCCCAAGCGGCCATGCACGACATGGGCATTGCGCTGATTCCACCGTTCCTGATTCAGCGCGAGCTGGCCGAGAAACGCTTGGTGATTGCAAACCCGCAGGCGCTTTCCAGCATCAAGGCCTACTACCTGATGATTCCTGAGCGAAAGGTCGAATCAGCGTCATTAAAGGCATTTCGTGACTGGCTGGTAACTCAGGCACAGAGCTACAGCCTAGAAGGGTAAAGGCTTACAACGTTACCTAACCCCGTAGTCAGGAAAACAAAAGCCCTACAGATATAAGTATTTGTCGCAATTCAACAGACTGTATCCGAAAGTCGTACAGACGTCCCACAAGCGCCTATCGACGTGGCTTTGAGCCTTCATCGGCGACTCATTACTGCCTATTCACGCCACCGATGAGAAATTTTTCCATATTCAGCCAGAATCCTTACAGGGCACGGCCTGCAAGGGGTTGCGCCGGCCACTGCGACATTCGGTCACGGGATGACTTGTAGTTAATTTTCCGTCACCCGTCATAATCCCTTGAAGGGCATAAAGTTCGCCTGCAAAATGCCGCGCCCCGCCCTGATTTGGCGGGATCGTGCTGATCGGCCGCCCCAGTCGCACCATCCGTAGTGCATGGGTTTACTCAATAAGATCACGCAGGAGATTTGACGTGCACATTGGTGTTCCTCTCGAAACCCAGACCGGTGAAACACGGGTTGCTGCAACCCCGGAAACCATTAAAAAGCTGATCAGCCAAGGTCATAAGGTCACTGTGCAAACCGGCGCCGGCGTTAAAGCCAGTGTTGTCGACAGTGCCTATGAAGCGGCAGGCGCAACCATTGGCAGTGCCAATGACGCGTTTGGCGCCGAGCTGATTCTCAAAGTGGTCGCCCCCAGCGATGCCGAACTGACGCTGATCAAGCGCGGTACGGTGCTGGTGGGCATGCTCAACCCGTTCAACAACGAAACCATCGCGAAGATGGCCGAGTGCGGCATTACCGCGTTCGCCCTCGAAGCGGCGCCGCGCACCTCGCGCGCGCAGAGTCTCGATGTGTTGTCGTCACAGGCGAACATTGCCGGCTATAAGGCTGTGCTGCTGGCCGCTCACCACTATCCACGTTTCATGCCGATGTTGATGACGGCTGCGGGCACCGTGAAAGCGGCGCGCGTGCTGATTCTCGGCGCCGGTGTGGCCGGGTTGCAGGCGATCGCCACGGCGAAACGTCTGGGTGCGGTGATCGAAGCGTCCGACGTGCGTCCGGCGGTAAAAGAGCAGATCGAATCCCTCGGCGCCAAGTTCGTCGACGTGCCTTACGAGACCGATGAAGAGCGTGAATGCGCTGTCGGTGTCGGCGGTTACGCTCGGCCAATGCCGGCGAGCTGGATGCAGCGTCAGGCGCAGGCTGTGCACGAGCGCGCCAAGCAGGCTGACATCGTCATCACCACCGCGCTGATTCCGGGCCGCAAGGCGCCGACGCTGTTGAGCGCGGAGACTGTGGCGCAGATGAAACCGGGCTCGGTGGTCATCGACCTCGCCGCGGCTCAGGGTGGCAACTGCCCGCTGACCGTGGCCGATCAGGTCGTCGTCGAGAATGGCGTGACCATTTGTGGCCCGACCAATCTGGCCGGTGAAGTCGCTGCAGACGCTTCGGCACTGTACGCACGCAACCTGCTGGACTTCCTCAAGCTGGTGTTCACCAAAGAAGGCCAGCTCGACGTCAACCTCGAAGACGACATCGTCGCCGCGTGCCTGATGTGCCGCGACGGCCAAGTCATCCGCAAAAACGCCTAAGCAGGGATTCAGACGATGGAAGAGCTTATCTCCCCCGGTATCTACAACCTGATCATCTTCGTGCTGGCGATTTATGTCGGTTACCACGTGGTCTGGAACGTTACACCTGCGCTGCACACACCGCTGATGGCGGTAACCAACGCGATCTCGGCGATCGTGATCGTCGGCGCCATGCTCGCGGCCGCACTGACCGTCACGCCGTTGGGCAAAACCATGGGCACCCTCGCCGTGGCACTGGCGGCGGTCAATGTGTTCGGTGGCTTCCTGGTCACCCGCCGCATGCTTGAGATGTTCAAGAAGAAAGCCCCGAAAGTAAAAGAAGAGGCGCCGAAGTAATGAGCATGAATCTCGTCACGACGCTCTACCTGATCGCGTCGATCTGCTTTATCCAGGCCCTCAAAGGCCTGTCGCACCCGACCACATCGCGGCGCGGCAACATGTTCGGCATGCTCGGCATGGCGTTGGCGATCCTGACCACCGTCGGCCTCATCTATAAGTTGGGCGCTGAACTGGCGACTGCAGGTATCGGTTACGTCATCGTCGGTCTGCTGGTCGGCGGCACCGCCGGTTCGATCATGGCCAAGCGCGTTGAAATGACCAAGATGCCGGAACTGGTCGCCTTCATGCACAGCATGATCGGCCTCGCGGCAGTGTTCATTGCCATCGCCGCGGTGGTAGAGCCGCAGTCGCTGGGTATCGTTAAACAGCTGGGCGACTCGATTCCGGCGGGCAACCGTCTGGAGCTGTTCCTCGGCGCGGCCATCGGTGCAATCACCTTCTCCGGTTCGGTGATTGCCTTCGGCAAGCTGTCGGGCAAGTACAAGTTCCGTCTGTTTCAAGGCGCACCGGTACAGTTCGCCGGTCAGCACAAGCTGAATGCGGTGCTGGGCCTGGCGACGCTGGCACTCGGCCTGACCTTCATGTTCACCGGCAACCTGACCGCGTTCGCGCTGATGCTGGCGCTGGCGTTCGTGATGGGCGTGTTGATCATTATCCCGATCGGCGGCGCCGACATGCCGGTAGTGGTGTCGATGCTCAACAGCTATTCGGGCTGGGCGGCGGCAGGTATCGGCTTCTCGCTGAACAACTCGATGCTGATCATTGCCGGTTCCTTGGTGGGCTCGAGCGGCGCGATCCTCTCGTACATCATGTGCAAGGCGATGAACCGCTCCTTCTTTAATGTACTGCTCGGCGGTTTCGGCAATACGGCGGATGCAGGTCCTGCCGGTGCGAAAGAAGCACGTCCGGTGAAATCCGGTTCGGCTGACGACGCGACCTTCCTGCTGACCAACGCCGACACCGTGATCATCGTGCCGGGCTACGGTCTGGCAGTAGCACGTGCACAGCATGCGCTGAAAGAGCTGACCGAGAAGCTAACCCACCGTGGTGTGACCGTGAAGTATGCGATTCACCCGGTGGCGGGTCGGATGCCAGGGCATATGAACGTTCTGCTCGCCGAGGCCGAAGTGCCTTACGACCAGGTGTTCGAGATGGAGGACATCAACTCCGAGTTCGGCCAGGCCGACGTGGTGCTGGTGCTCGGCGCGAACGACGTGGTCAACCCGGCCGCGAAGAACGATCCGAAATCGCCGATTGCCGGCATGCCGATCCTCGAAGCGTTCAAGGCCAAGACCATCATCGTCAACAAGCGCTCGATGGCCAGCGGCTATGCCGGTCTGGACAACGAACTGTTCTATCTGGACAAGACCATGATGGTGTTCGGCGACGCGAAGAAAGTCATCGAAGACATGGTCAAAGCGGTCGAGTAACACGCCGCTGCAACACCGAACGCCCCGACTCGTCGGGGCGTTTTTGTTTGCGCAAAACGTCGGACAATTTGCCACGTTGTTGCAGATCCGGTAACGGTGTTTTACTTGAAACCCGCTGAATAGACGCCTCGTTTGCGACCTTGGTAGCGGGACAGGCGCCCGTCAAATTCACTAGACTGCGCATCCTGCTACTCGCTTCCCGAGATAATAATCCATGTACCGTGACCGTATTCGCCTGCCTTCGTTGTTGGATAAAGTGATGAGCGCCGCCGACGCAGCCGCTCTGATTGAGGACGGCATGACCGTTGGCATGAGCGGCTTCACCCGCGCCGGCGAAGCCAAAGCCGTCCCTCACGCACTGGCCGAGCGCGCCAAGGTCACGCCGCTGAAGATCAGCCTGATGACCGGCGCCAGCCTGGGCAACGACCTCGACAAGCAACTGACCGAAGCCGGTGTACTGTCGCGGCGGATGCCGTTCCAGGTCGACAGCACCTTGCGCAAAGCCATCAACGCCGGCGAAGTCATGTTCATCGACCAGCACCTGTCGGAAACCGTCGAGCAACTGCGCAACCAGCAATTGAAGCTGCCGGACATCGCGGTCATCGAAGCCGTGGCCATCACCGAACAAGGCCACATCGTGCCGACCACGTCGGTGGGCAACTCGGCGAGCTTTGCGATTTTCGCCAAACAAGTGATCGTCGAGATCAACCTGGCGCACAACGCCAACCTCGAAGGCCTGCACGACATCTATATCCCGACTTACCGCCCGACGCGCACACCGATCCCGCTGGTAAAAGTCGATGACCGCATCGGCAGCACGGCGATTCCGATTCCGCCGGAGAAGATTGTCGCCATCGTCATCACCCAGCAGGCGGATTCGCCGTCCACCGTGTCCACTCCGGATGTCGACACCAACGCCATCGCCGAGCACCTGATCACTTTCTTCAAGCAGGAAGTCGACGCCGGGCGCATGACCAACAAGCTCGGCCCGTTGCAGGCGGGGATCGGCAACATTGCCAACGCGGTGATGTGCGGCCTGATCGATTCGCCGTTCGAAGACCTGACCATGTACTCGGAAGTACTGCAGGATTCGACCTTCGACCTGATCGACGCCGGCAAGCTGAGCTTTGCTTCGGGCAGCTCGATCACGCTGTCGGAGCGCCGCAACAGCGATGTGTTCGGCAACCTAGAGAAGTACAAGGACAAACTGGTGTTGCGTCCGCAGGAGATCTCCAACCACCCGGAAGTGGTTCGTCGCTTGGGCATCATCGGCATCAACACGGCGCTGGAGTTCGACATCTACGGCAACGTCAATTCCACCCACGTTTGCGGTACGCGGATGATGAACGGTATCGGCGGCTCGGGTGATTTCGCGCGCAATGCGCATCTGGCGGTGTTCGTGACCAAGTCGATCGCCAAGGGCGGAGCGATTTCCAGTGTGGTGCCGATGGTCAGCCACGTCGACCACACCGAGCATGACGTCGACATTCTGGTGACCGAGGTAGGTCTGGCGGACTTGCGCGGTCTGGCGCCACGGGAGCGTGCACGAGTGATCATCGATAACTGTGTGCACCCGGACTTCCGTCAGGCGTTGAACGATTACTTCACGGCGGCCTGTGCAATCGGTGGTCACACCCCGCACATTCTTCGTGAAGCTTTGAGCTGGCACATGAATCTGGAAGAAACCGGTCGCATGCTCGCTGTCTGATCCACACAGATAAACCGCCGACGCAAAAACAGTTTGTGTCGGCGGAGTTTCTCAAGCCTCCCTCACTGACAAAAACTGTACTGCTGTACTGGTCATTTCCTACAGACTTTGCCTACCTTTCCGAGTGAATCAAGCGAAAATGCACCACTAGAGTGCGGACAGGTACAGTTTGCTCAATTTTGACCCGTACACCCCCTATAAACAGTTAACTGGTCACTCACAATACAGTTGAACTGTATCTAGAGAGACTTGGCAAACGAGAGGATCATGGGAACCAGTCAAACCACTACCTGATCCCGCCACAAGCGGAAGGATGTCAACCATGGAACGTACACTCAGTTCCGAACTGTTCTTCGAAGACAAAGCTGTAAACACCCAGGCTTCCCTGCCCCTGCGCGTTATCGCCAACCTGATGTTGTGGCAGCGCCGCATCTCCAGCCGCCATCAACTGGCTCGTCTGGATTCGCGTCTGCTGGCTGACGCCGGTATCAGCGAAGCACAACGCTACGAAGAGCTGAGCAAGCCGTTCTGGCGCTAAGTAGCGTCGCTGGCTCTGGTCGTTAGACTCACCGCCAGCAACCCGAATTGAACAAACAAAACCCGTCGTGGGAAACCACGACGGGTTTTGTCGTTTTAGGGTCTGGAAATCTCAATACAGCTATCTGGATTGCCGGCCAGTACAGTTAAACGAAACAGCAATATCCACAAGTACAATTTCCTTCTACTGTATCTGCCTCTTCTTCTGTCGCAAGCTCAACATGACCTTCCGCCTTCACCGGCAATAAGGAATACGTCATGAATGACTTACAGGATGTTTCAAGAAACTTCAGCCATTCCTACCCTCGCCCAAACGCTCTGCGTCGCCTGTTTCTCGGGCTTCGGGACAGACTGGCACGCGCCAGAACGCGGCGACTGCTGGCTCAACTGGGTGGCCGTGACCTCGCCGATCTTGGTCTCAGCCACGCCGATCGCCTCCATGAACTGGATAAACCCTTCTAGCGCTAGCATTTTGCCCACTGTGCGAATCCCGCAAAGCAAGCCTAATATCCACACAGAACGTGGCGAATGCTGTGTCACTGGCGTCTGACTCCTCAGATACCGAGCCACCTCTCTCTACGGTTAATCCACAGGAGTTACACCATGTCCCGTCTTCGTCTGCTCAGTGCTGCCGCCCTGCTGACCGTGGCTGCCAACGCCAGCGCCACCAGCTTCATCGTGACCACCGACGCCGTTGTCGGCGCTCTGAAATCCTCTTCCGACGCCACCTCCGACGTCACTTCGTCGTTCCGTGACGACAAAATTGTCCTTGCCGCCCGTGACGACGCTGCCAGCTTCGTGGCCAGCGAAGGCGAAATCCGTGGCGTGAAACTGGAAAGCGCACTGGATCACATCCGTCACCAGGCGCCACAGCTGCAAGCCACTGACGCACAACTGGCGCAAGCCATCCTGACGATCTAAGCGCCAGGTGCAAATCGGGACACGCCCGTCGTGTCCCGATGTTTCGGCGCTGGCTCTGGCCCGGGCATTGCGCTAGCCTTTGGGCTCACCAAAAATTACCGAGTCCGATGCGCTTTCTTCCAAATCTACTGATCCCCTCCCTATTGTTCACCGCCTGCTGGACGGCGCCGGTCAATGCCTTTGATGCTTTCAACGCATCAACCCAAGGCACCGTCGTCAGTGGTTACGCCACCAGCATGGTGTCTTCCGCGCCTTTCGACCGTAAACTGCTGCTCGCCGCTCACGATGACGCGGCTGCATTTGTTGCCAGTGACGGTGAATGGCGAGGTGCCCGTCTGGAATCCGCGCTGCATTACCTGCGCAAAACCCGGCCGAAACTTCATGTCAGCGACCTTGAACTGGCAGAGGCAATTCTCGTCCAATAGTTATCCTGTCCCCCCGTTATCCTTGCCCCTTCGGAGTCGTTCCATGCGTAGCCCGCTGATTGCTGCCGCCCTTGGCCTGTTTTTGTTGGCCGATGTGGCCCAGGCGCACACCCTGGTAGCCACCAGTAACATCATCGTTCGTGCCTCCCAGCGCACCATCGATTTCACTTCCGACACCACTACGTCGATTCGCGATTCGAAAATCATCCGTGAAGCCCACGACGACGCGGCCAGTTTCGTCGCCACTAACGGTGATATCCGTGGCGCACATCTGGAAGCGGCGCTCAATACCTTGCGCAATCGCGTACCGGAAGCGCGTGACGCCAGTGATCAGGTGCTCGCCGAAGCCATCCTCGCACTGTGAAGTCACTCAGCACCTGGCTGCTGGCCGGGGCGTTGTTGCTGCTTGGCAACAGCGCCCACGCCGGCCTGCAACTGCGGCTCAAGTCCGAAGGTCTGAGCCCCGCCCAACAACAGGCCAGCCAGGCGCTGATCGATGAGGCGATGCAAAAGCTGCCGCCGAGCTTTGTCGAGCGGCTGGATCGGCGCATCGATGTAGGCTGGACCGACGACATGCCCGCCAACGCCTACGGCCAGGCCACGCTGGTCGCCGAACTCGACCTGAATCGCAAACTGCTCGCCAGCCTGACTGACGGCAGTGCGGCCAAAGAAAAAACCAATCGCCCCCACGGCACTGTGCGTCAGGAACTGCTCGCCACGGTGCTGCATGAAATCACCCATATTTATGATCGCGCGCGCCTGTGGCCGAGTGCCGAGCGCACGCTGATCCAGCGTTGCACTCGACGGTTCAACAGCGCCGGGCTGATCGGCATCCCCGATGAATGCCGTGGTCAGAACGGCCGGCGCTTCACCCTCAGCGATGACCCGCGCCTGCTCGACCTCGCCGGTTGGCAGCAATACGTCGGCCGTCGGGGTGAGCGCGAACAACACAACCGGCAAATCGCGCGCAGCCCGGACCTGTACGAAATCTCCAGCCCCAAGGAGTTCGTCGCGGTCAACATGGAGTATTTCCTCCTCGACCCGAGCTATGCCTGTCGCCGCCCGGCGCTGTATCGCTATTATCAGCAACACTTCGGCTGGGCGCCGCCGGCCAAGGACACGTGCAGCAAGACCTTCTCCTTTCTGAATGCCGGCAATGACTTCGCCAAACAGCCATTGGGGCAGGTCGATCCCGAGCGGGTCTATGCCGTCGACTATCTGCTGGCCGAGGCCAATCAGAACTGGGTCAGCCGCTGGGGCCACAGCATGTTGCGTCTGGTGATCTGCGCACCGGGCCGCCCGCGTGGGCCGGATTGCCGACTCGACCTGGATCAGCATCTGGTGTTGTCCTACCGCGCCTTTGTCGGCGATGTGCAGTTGTCGAGTTGGGATGGACTGGTCGGCAAATACCCGTCGCGGCTGTTCGTTCTGCCGCTTGCACAGGTCATCGACGAATACACCAAGACCGAACTGCGCAGCCTCGCCTCAGTGCCGCTGAACCTGTCACGGGACGAGATCGAAGGCGTAGTCGAGCATGCGGCCGAGATGCACTGGAGCTATGACGGCAACTACTTCTTCCTCTCCAACAACTGTGCGGTAGAAGGCCTGAAGCTGTTGCGCAGCGGCAGTAACAACAACCAGTTCGTGGGTCTGGACAGCATCATGCCCAACGGTTTGCTGGAAGTGATGAAGGGCCGTGGTCTGGCTGATACCAGCGTATTGGATGATCCGAAAGAAGCGCTGCGCCTGGGTTATCGCTTCGACTCGTTCCGCGATCGCTATCAAGCGATGTTCGATGTACTGAAGAAGCAATTGCCGATCAAACAGACCACCGTTGAGGAATGGCTTTCACTCACTGCCGAAGAACGCCGTGAGTGGTTCGAACGCGCCGACTTGCGTACCAGCGCCGCACTGCTGCTGTTGGAACAGGCCAGTTATCGGCGCCAGTTACTGCTGGCTCAGGACGAGGTCAAGCAGCGTTACCTCGGCGCGCGAGAGCTGGAAAACGGCGGTATGGACAAGGCTAACGCGACCTTGCAGGAGATTCTCGCCAACAGCGGGTTCCTCAGTCGTCCGGCGGAATTGCTCGATTCCAAGGGTTACGGATTGCCGCAGCCGACCGAGTTCACTCGACTCGAAGCAGAGAGCAGTCAGCGGCAGAAGAAGCTGCTGGCACTGTCGGGTGATCTGGACGCCGAAGTACGCAAATTGCTCGAGCCGAAGCGGGCCGCGGAGATTGCCGCCAGCGAAGAGAATGTGAAGCAGATTGGCGCGCATCTGCGCAAATTGCACAAGGCCTCCGGCGGACTGGAGCTGCCCTGAAAAAAAGATCGCAGCCATTGGCTGCGGTCTTTTTTATTGCCTGCGGATCAATACAAAACGCCATCTAGAATTTCGTAGACGATCCCGGTGCCCACCGCGATCAGCACGATATCGCCTCCCGCCCGGCGCCATTCGTAACCCGGATACACCGGTAAACGACCCAACGCGCGACCGTCCAGACGTTCACCGTAATACCCATGCGGCAACGGCCGGCCACGCTCCAGATGAATTCCCGGCGGCGGCGGTGCACCGCGCACGAAGTAGCCATGATTGTCACGAATGGTCTGGCGCACCGGCCCGAAGTCACGCGGCGGCGGGCCGCCACGGTGATCGTTCTGCGGGCCACGGTGGTCGTCACCGTGATTGTCGCCACGGTTATCGTAATGGCCCTGCTGCGGGCCGCCGTGGTCGTGATCATCGCGCGGGTCGGCACTGGCCAGCAGCGGCGTCGCGCTAATCATCAGCACGCCCAGTCCGGCAATCAGACGTTTCGGCATTTTCATCGGGTCTTTCCTCACTGCACAAACAGCAAAAAGGGCCTCAGAACGTGGTTCTGAAGCCCTCGGTCTTGCTCATTTAGTCTGTGCTTTGAGGTGCTAATTCCTCTGTATCAGGAACTTTACCTTCAACTGACGCGGGCCTTACGCACGCCTTCCGACAGTGCCGAGCACAGGCCCAATACGCCGTCGACGGCTTGAGCAGGCGTGGTCGCATTGGCGATATGATCGATCAACGCCGAGCCCACCACCACGCCGTCGGCCAGACGTGCGATGGACGCCGCTTGCTCTGGAGTGCGGATGCCAAAACCGATGCTGATCGGCAGATCGGTATGACGACGCAGACGGGTCACCGCCTCTTCGACATGCTCCAGCGTTGCGGCGCCAGCACCGGTCACACCGGCGACCGACACGTAGTAAACGAAACCGGAACTGCCATTGAGTACCTTCGGCAGGCGTGCATCGTCGGTGGTCGGCGTGGTCAGGCGGATAAAGTCCAGACCGGCAGCCTGCGCCGGGTCGCACAGCTCAGCGTTGTGCTCAGGCGGCATGTCGACCACGATCAAGCCATCGACGCCGGCCTCTTTCGCATCAGCGATGAAGCGCTCGACGCCATACATGTGGATCGGGTTGAAGTAGCCCATCAGCACCAGCGGCGTATCGCTGTTGCCTTCACGGAACTCGCGAACCATCTGCAGGGTTTTCGCCAGGTTCTGCTTGGCGCCCAAGGCACGGATGTTCGCCAGTTGAATCGCCGGGCCGTCGGCCATCGGGTCGGTGAACGGCATACCCAGTTCGATCACATCGGCGCCGGCACCCGGCAAACCTTTGAGGATCGCCAGCGAAGTGTCGTAGTCCGGATCACCGGCGGTGACGAAGGTCACCAGCGCGGCGCGGTTTTGTTCTTTGAGGTCAGCAAAACGGGTTTGCAGGCGGCTCATCAGTGTTTCTCCTGCTGGGACTGTTCCATATGGTGCATGACGGTCTGCATGTCTTTGTCGCCACGGCCCGACAGGTTGACCACCATCAGGTGATCCTTCGGCAGTTTCGGTGCGCGTTTGAACACTTCAGCCAAGGCGTGGGCGCTTTCCAGTGCAGGAATAATCCCTTCCAGACGGCAGCATTTGTGGAACGCGTCGAGGGCTTCGTCGTCGGTCACCGAGGTGTATTGAACACGGCCGATGTCATGCAACCACGCGTGTTCCGGGCCGATGCCTGGATAGTCGAGGCCGGCGGAAATCGAGTGGGCGTCGATGATCTGGCCGTCGTCGTCCTGCAACAGGAAAGTACGGTTGCCGTGCAACACACCCGGAACGCCGCCATTCAGGCTCGCCGCGTGCTTGCCGGTTTCAATGCCGTAACCCGCAGCTTCAACACCGATGATTTCGACGCTCTTGTCGTCGAGGAACGGGTGGAACAGGCCCATCGCGTTGGAACCGCCACCGATGCACGCCACCAGACTGTCCGGCAGACGACCTTCCTGAGCCTGCAACTGATCGCGGGTTTCCTTGCCGATGACGGCCTGGAAGTCGCGAACCATTGCTGGATAAGGGTGCGGGCCGGCCACGGTGCCGATCAGGTAGAAGGTGCTATCGACGTTGGTCACCCAGTCACGCAGGGCTTCGTTCATCGCATCTTTCAGGGTGCCGGTGCCGGCAACCACCGGAATCACTTCAGCACCGAGCAGCTTCATACGGAATACGTTGGCCTGCTGACGTTCGATGTCAGTGGTGCCCATGTAGATCACGCAATCCAGCCCGAAACGCGCAGCAACGGTGGCAGTGGCCACGCCGTGCATGCCGGCGCCGGTCTCGGCGATGATGCGTTTCTTGCCCATGCGCCGCGCCAGCAGGATCTGGCCAATGCAGTTGTTGATCTTGTGCGCGCCGGTGTGGTTCAGCTCTTCGCGCTTGAGATAGATCTTCGCGCCGCCACAGAACTCGGTCAGGCGTTCAGCGAAATACAGCGGGCTCGGACGTCCGACGTAGTCACGCTGGAAGTAGGCCAATTCTTCTTTGAATGCCGGATCTTCCTTGGCCGCTTCGTATTCGCGGGCCAGATCGAGGATCAACGGCATCAGGGTTTCCGCCACGTAGCGGCCACCGAACGAGCCGAACAGGCCGTTATCGTCCGGGCCGTTACGCAGATCAGAGGTGTTCGAAGTCTGGGTCATGAGTCGCTCCAGGTGAATTCGGGTCAAGAGACAATGACGACCACTCTACCCCTGACCTTCCAAGCTGAAAACCGATAAGATCGCCACAACCTGTCAGGAAAACTCACAGATACCATGAGCCACGACCTTCCTCCGCTGAACGCCTTGCGTGCGTTCGAAGCGACCGCCCGTCTGAACAGTGTCAGTCAGGCCGCTGAGCAGCTTCACGTCACTCATGGCGCGGTCAGTCGTCAGCTCAAGGTGCTTGAAGAACACCTCGGCATCAGTCTTTTCGTCAAGGACGGGCGCGGCTTGAAACTCACAGATGCCGGCATGCGTTTGCGCGATGCCAGTGGCGAAGCGTTCGACCGCTTGCGCAGCGTCTGTGCAGAGCTGACGCAAAGTACCGCCGATGCGCCGTTCGTCCTGGGTTGCTCCGGAAGTCTGCTGGCGCGCTGGTTTATTCCGCGTCTGGGGCGATTGAATGCGGATCTGCCGGACTTGCGTTTGCACCTGTCGGCGGGCGAAGGCGATCTCGACCCTCGACGTCCGGGACTGGATGCCTTGCTGCTATTTGCCGAGCCACCATGGCCGGCAGACATGCAGGTTTATGAATTGGCCGCAGAACGCATCGGCCCAGTGATGAGCCCCCTGTTCAGCGGCTATCAACGTCTGCAAACCGCGCCAGCCTCGGCCCTGCTCAATGAACCGCTGCTGCACACCACATCGCGCCCACAAGCGTGGCCAAGCTGGGCACAGCAAAGCGACCTCGACGCAAAAGCGTTGAAGCTCGGGCAAGGTTTCGAGCATTTGTATTATTTGCTGGAGGCCGCAGTGGCCGGTCTCGGCGTGGCCATCGCGCCGGAGCCGCTGGTAACAGAAGATTTAAAGGCTGGTCGCCTGGTTGCGCCGTGGGGCTTCTGTGAAACCCCGGCGCAACTGGCGTTGTGGCTACCCAAACGCGCCGCAGACGGGCGCGCTCGGCAACTGGCGCAATGGCTCAAGAACGAGCTGCGCCAGAACGATCACTCGCCGCGCTTGAACAGCAAGTAAGCCGCGAGCAGACCGATTGCACCGACCGCGACACCGGCGGTTGTCCACGGATGTTCCTGCGCGTAATCACGAGTGGCGATCCCGGTTTCGCGGGTTTTCACTTTGACTTCTTCATAGGCATCGCTGAGCAGGTGGCGCGAATGTTTCAGCGCACTTTCGGCATTGCTTTTCAGCGCCTTGAGGGTCTTGCGCGACTCGTCCGAAGCGTCGTCCTTCAGGCTTTCCAACGACTTGAGCAGACTCTCGATCTCGGCTTCCATGCTTTGCAACGAGGCTTTACGTAAAGAGGTGTTGGCCATGGTGGCTCTCCTGCATTGGTGATGAGTGGCGTGTGTTGGTTGGGACTTCAGCGGTTTGAGAAAGTGCAGAAAATCTGAACTTCGCCCGCGCGCAGCCACCGAATTCAACAGTGCAGATTCACTGCTAGTCTCAATTCCACACGCCAAGGAGATCGCCATGAGTGACCATCACACGTACAAGAAAGTCGAGCTGGTCGGTTCGTCGACCAGCAGCATTGAAGACGCCATCAACAACGCGATTGCTGAAGCAAACAAGACCATTCGCAACCTGGAATGGTTTGAAGTGACCGAAACCCGTGGTCACATCAAGGACGGCAAGGCCGCGCACTTTCAGGTGACATTGAAAGTCGGCTTCAAGATTGCCAGCAGCTGAGTTTGGTCTAGTCTTCTGAACTTGCGCGCTGGCCGAGTGCCATAGGAATGGCAAAGCGCTACAGGGTGGCTGCATCGAGTGAACGACTCGATGCCCGCCTCTTTTAATCCGACCAGGGAGTGCGACCGATGAAGAAGTTCGTGTTGGCAGTAGGTTTGTTGAGCCTTGCGGGTGGTGCGTTTGCTGCCGGCAAGCCATGTGAAGAGCTGAAAAGCGAGATTGCGGCGAAGCTGGATGCCAAGGGCGTTTCCGGGTATTCGCTGGAGATTGTTGATAAGGGTGCGGCTGCTGACGGCAAGGTTGTTGGCACGTGCGAGGGCGGCTCCAAGGTCATCGTCTACACGAAGTAGATTGATCGCGCCTGAAATGCAAAAGCCGACGTGAAGGCGTCGGCTTTTTTGTGTCTGGGATTTGGGGCTTTTGGTGTGTTTGAAATCGAACCCCCTCACCCCAGCCCTCTCCCCCAGAGGGGCGAGGGGGAAAGGGCTGGGGTGAGGAGGCTGTTCAGATCCTGAGTTCGGCTGGATATCTCAGGTCGGCGTATCTCGATCATTCAACCCGGTCAGTCCCCTCTCCCTCCGGGAGAGGGTTAGGGTGAGGGGCTTTTCAGCCCTTCATGACCTGTGCCAACAACTCGTACGAATGCACACGATCAGCATGTTCATACAGATCACTGGTGAAAATCAGCTCATCCGCCTGCGTCTGCTCAATAAGCACCTCCAGCTTCGCGCGAATCTTCTGCGGGCTGCCGACCATCGCCAGTCCGAGGAAATCACCGACGGCTTCACGCTCATGCGGCAACCACAGCCCATCCATGGTTTTCACCGGCGGACGCTGCACCAGGCTCTGCCCTCGCATCAACGCAAGAATGCGCTGATACACCGACGTCGCCAGATAATCGGCTTGTTCATCGGTATCCGCCGCCACCAGCGGCACACCGAGCATCACGTACGGTTTGTCGAGCACCGCCGAAGGCTTGAAGTGATTGCGATAAACGCGGATCGCCTCGTGCATGAAACGCGGGGCAAAATGCGAGGCGAAGGCGTAAGGCAAACCGCGCTCACCGGCCAGTTGCGCACTGAACAGGCTGGAACCCAGCAACCAGATCGGCACATTGGTGCCGGTGCCCGGCATGGCGATCACGCGCTGATCCGGGGTACGCGGGCCGAGGTAGCGCACCAGTTCGGCGACGTCTTCGGGGAAATCATCGGCGCTACCGGAGCGCTCACGGCGCAAGGCGCGGGCGGTCATCTGATCGGAACCGGGAGCACGGCCCAGGCCGAGGTCAATCCGGCCCGGGTACAGACTTTCCAGTGTGCCGAACTGCTCGGCGATCACCAGCGGCGCATGGTTGGGCAGCATCACGCCGCCGGAGCCGACGCGAATGGTCGACGTCCCGCCCGCCAGATAACCGAGCAGTACTGAAGTGGCGGAGCTGGCGATGCCGTCCATGTTGTGGTGTTCCGCCACCCAGAACCGCGTGTAGCCGAACTTTTCGACATGCTGCGCCAGGTCCAGCGAGTTGCGCAGCGATTGCGCCGGGCTGCCGTTCTCGCGCACCGGCACCAGATCGAGGGTAGAGAATTTTACGTCGGACAGTTGCTTCATAAACCTGCGTCTCCGAGTGAGGAGGCAGGTTTTTCTTGCAAACGAAAACCTGCCAAATCCATAAGCGTGTTTTGTGCAATGAGGGCATATACCCGAGTTTCAATAGCAGTGATGAAATTTCCTACTAAAAAAGTCAACGATTCAGCCGGGCTGAACTTTGTTCCGGCGTCTATCCTCAGAAGCCTTGCAAGTAAAAACCACGACGACGCGGCGTTTCCGCGTCAGATCTTGAGGAGGCAGACATGGCTATCGTGAAGAAAGCATCCGCACATTGGGCTGGCGATCTGAAAACCGGCATCGGCTCGATTTCCACTGAAACCGGTGTCCTCAGAGAGGCGCCTTACGGCTTCAAGGCCCGCTTTGAAGGAGGCAAAGGCACCAATCCGGAAGAACTGATCGGCGCGGCGCACGCCGGCTGTTTCTCCATGGCGTTTTCGATGATTCTGGGCGATGCGGGCCTGAAGGCCGACAGCATCGACACTCAGGCTGAAGTGACCCTGGATCAGGTGGATGGCGGGTTCGCGATCACCGCGGTGAAGCTGATCCTCAAGGCGAAAATCCCGGGCGCGACTCAGGCGCAGTTTGAAGAGCTGAGCAATAAGGCCAAGGAAGGGTGCCCGGTATCGAAAGTGCTGAATGCGAAGATCACCCTTGAGGCTTCGTTGGTCAGCTAATTCGACGCTGATCGGTCTGACGCTATCGCGAGCAGGCTCACTCCTACAGTTGATCTCCAGCGGACACAATTATTGTGAGCGACCAAGATTCCCTGTAGGAGTGAGCCTGCTCGCGATAGCAATCTGCAGATCACCCAAGGTTTTAAACCTTCAGCACAACTTGTGAGCGAAGTCAGAACCCTCGTTGTAAAAGTATGGTCGAATCAATGACAGCAGCTTCAGCGCACGCCCGTGCGCGCTGCCTCAGGGAGCTTCACTCATGAAACGTATTGGCTTGGCGATTCTCTGCAGTGCACTGGCCACTTCTGTTATTGCGGCGCCCAAAGATTGCGAAGAACTCAAGAAAGAGATCGAAATCAAGATTCAGGCCAAAGCCGTGCCCTCCTACACGCTGGAAATCGTCAGCAAGAAAGAGGCTGCAAAACACGATATCGCCATGGTTGTCGGCACTTGCGATTATGGCCGCAAGAAAATCATCTATCAGAAGAACGACAGCTGAGTCGCCTCAGATAATGCAGTTGTAGTCGTAGTCCTCGGCGACAATCTCGCGCTTGGCGTTGTACAGCCGGGCACTTGGGGTGAACGCCAGCGAGCGGCCCTCCAGCGTGTAACGCTGGCCGGCCTCGAAATGGTCATAGCGGATGTACATGTAGCACAACCGCTCCACCGGCCCGGTCATCAGCGCGCCACCACCGCCGAACACTTCGAAATCAAAGCGTACGCGCAGCTCATGACTGCCGGGCGTTACCTGAAAAAAACGCCCGTCGTTCAGGCGTCGATTATCCAGCCGCTCCGCCATCAACAGCTTGCCGCCCGGCGTGGGTGTTGAAAAATCGACCCAGGCCATGTGCGGATCAACCGGGGGCAACGGCGTCTGACAAGCGGCCAAAAGACTGGCAGCGAGCAACAACAGCAACTGGCGCATGATGAATTTCCACGGATGTGAATCCTCAGCATAGCGCCGTTCAGGTGCGCTGACAGCCTGCCGGCGTGCCTTGGCCTACCACTTTGCGCTGCTCGTCATAGAGCTTGGCCCAAGGGCGGAAACCGATACTGCCGGCTTGCAACTGATAACGCTGGCCGGCGTTGAAATCCTTGAATTTCACGCTCAACTGGCAATCGCGCCACAGCGGCTCGGCCTCGGGACCGATGTTGGTCGCCTCCACCGGGAATTGATAACGTACCTTCAACTCATGGCTGCCGGGCTGCACTTCAAAGTAGCGTTTATCGGCGGTCGCCTGGGTATCGACTTGCAGCGCTTGCAGCGCCGTATCCTGTTGCCGGGCATCGAGATCGATCCAGGCTTGCGAAGGGTCAGGATCGGGCATGCCGAATCCGGCACAACCGGCCAGCGTCAACAGGCCTCCTGACAGCATCAACATGCGCATAGCGGTGCTCCTTTAGGCGGGATAGTCTTGCGGGCAGACTCTCCGGGGGATTTCTTATTTTGATCAGGCCGTTTCCAAGCCTTGGGTTACTTGATCGCGTTTTTCGGGTTTTGTTTCCGGGTGTGTTGTTTTTGTTGCTCAACGGTTGCGCCAGCGTCAGCTATTACGCTCAGTTGGCCAGCGGTCAGCTGCAATTGCTGCAGGCGCGCGAGCCTGTGGAAAAGGTGATCAACGACCCGAGCCGCGACGCGACACTGCGCGCACATCTGGCGCAATCACAAAAGGCCCGCGCCTTTGCCAGCGAGCATCTGCACTTGCCGGATAACCAGAGCTATCGCCTGTACGCCGACATCCATCGCCCGTACGTGGTGTGGAATGTGTTCGCCACTCAGGAGTTCTCCCTGACGCCACAGAACCATTGCTTCCCGATTGCCGGTTGTGTGGCCTATCGCGGTTACTACAGCCAGAGCGCGGCGCGCGGTGAAGCGGCGATCCAGCGTTTGCAGGGCATGGACGTGTCAATTGGCGGCGTAGAGGCTTACTCGACGCTCGGCTGGTTCAACGACCCGATCCTCAATTCGATGATGGGCTGGGGTGATGAGCGCCTGGCCACGCTGATCTTTCATGAACTGGCGCACCAGCGTTTTTATGTAAAGGATGACACCGAGTTCAACGAGTCCTTCGCCACGTTTGTCGAGCAGCAAGGTACGCGGCAGTGGCGGGCGTTTCGGGGGTTGCCGGCAGACACCGACTCACGGCTGAAGCAGCGCGATCAGTTTATTGAGTTGGTACTCGATACCCGCTCACGGCTGGAGAAGCTCTATGCGCAGCCATTGCCGGTTGAGCAGATGCGCGAACGCAAAGCGGCCGAGTTCGAGCGGTTTCGCCGCGATTATCGGGTAGTGAGGGACAGCCAGTGGGCCGGGGACAAGCGTTATGACGCCTGGGTGAATGCGCCGCTGAACAATGCGCGGTTGTTGCCGTTTGGGCTTTATGACCAGTGGGTGCCGGCGTTTGCGGCGTTGTTCAGGCAGGTTGGGGGGGATTGGCTGACGTTTTATGCGCAGGTTGAGCGGCTGGGTGGGTTGCCGGTGGCTGAGCGTAAGGCGGCATTGAAAATGTTGGCAGATCCAAACAGTTGAGTTGATTGGGAGTAAGTCATCGCGAGCAGGCTCACTCCTACAGGGGAATGCGTTCCAAATGCAGGAGTGAGCCTGCTCGCGATAGCAATCTGATCAGCGCCGCAGAAACGCCTGATGCAGCGCGTCCAGCGTTTCAAAGTGATAAGCCGGCGCTTCGGCATTCAACTCTTCAAAGCTGCCAAACCCGTAACCGACCGCCGCTGCATCCAAGCCATTGCTGCGCGCCCCGATCAGGTCATGCTTGCGATCACCGATCATCAGCGTATCCGACGGATCCAGTCCTTCTTCCTTGATCAGATGCGCAATCAGCTCAACCTTGTTGGTCCGCGTGCCGTCCAGCTCGCTGCCATAGATCACCTTGAAGTGCCGGGCAAAATCAAAGTGCCGGGCAATCTCGCGAGCAAATTCCCACGGCTTTGAAGTGGCGATATACAGCTGCCGTCCCTGCCCGCTCAGGGTTTCCAATAAAGGCGTGACACCATCAAACACACGGTTTTCATACAGGCCAGTGACCTTGAAGCGCTCGCGGTAGAAATTCACCGCCTGCCACGCCTTGGCCTCATCAAACTCATAGAACTGCATAAACGCCTGCAACAGCGGCGGGCCGATGAAGTGCTCGAGTTTAGTCAGATCCGGCTCATCGATACCGAGTTTGGCAAGGGCGAACTGGATGGAACGGGTGATGCCCTCACGCGGGTCGGTCAGGGTGCCATCGAGGTCGAACAGTACGGTTTGGTAATGCATGGGTATTCCTGAGCAGTCGCGAATTCGATTCAGAGTGTGTCGTAGCCTTCGGCCAGATGCAGGTCCTTGAGCTTCACGTAGTTCGCCGCGCTGTAAGTGAAGAAGGCTTGTTCCTTGTCGGTGAGCGGACGCACCTGCTTCACCGGGCTACCCACATAAAGGAAGCCACTTTGCAGACGTTTGCCCGGCGGCACCAGGCTGCCAGCGCCGATGATCACGTCGTCCTCGACCACCGCACCGTCCATGACAATGCTGCCCATGCCGATCAACACGCGACTGCCGACAGTACAGCCATGCAGCATGACTTTGTGGGCGATGGTCACGTCATCGCCGATCAGCAGCGGGAAACCGTCCGGGTTGAACGGGCCGGCGTGGGTGATGTGCAACACGCAACCGTCCTGGACGCTGGTGCGCGCACCGATGCGGATGCGGTGCATGTCGCCACGGATCACGGTCAGCGGCCAGACCGAGCTGTCTTCGCCGATTTCGACGTCGCCGATGACCACCGCCGAGGCGTCGACAAACGCGCCTTTGCTCAGGCTGGGGGTGTGATTCTGGTACTTGCGAACGGACACGATAATTTCTCTCTCTGTCGCCGATAGCTGCGGTGAATGCCGATTGTAATTAAGATGGGGCAATGTTTCCCCAGCCAAGGTGCCAACCGTGAGCGTGAACAACCCTCTGCTGCAGTCCTACGACCTGCCACCGTTCTCCACGATCCGTGCCGAACACGTCCTGCCCGCCATCGAAACGATCCTGGCCGACAACCGCGCCGCCATCGCCGAAATTCTCAAGACTCAGGTTCAGAACCCGACTTGGGCCGGCCTGGTACTGGCGATGGACGAACTCAATGACCGCCTCGGCGCCGCCTGGAGCCCGGTCAGCCACCTCAACGCCGTGTGCAACAGCGCCGAACTGCGCGAAGCCTACGAGTCGTGCCTGCCAGCCTTGAGCGCCTACTCCACCGAGATGGGCCAGAACCGCGAACTGTTCCAGGCCTATGAAGCGCTGGCCAACAGCCCGGAAGCTGCCGGTTTCGATGTGGCGCAAAAGACTATTCTGGAACACGCCCTGCGTGACTTCCGGCTGTCGGGTATCGACCTGCCGGAAGCCGAGCAAAAGCGCTATGCCGAAGTGCAGAGCAAACTGTCCGAGCTGGGCAGCCGCTTCTCCAATCAACTGCTCGACGCCACGCAGGCGTGGACCAAACACGTCAGCGACGAAGCCGCCCTCGCCGGCCTGACCGATTCGGCCAAGGCGCAAATGGCGGCTGCCGCACAAGCCAAAGGCCTCGATGGCTGGCTGATCACCCTGGAATTCCCGAGCTACTACGCGGTGATGACCTATGCGCAAGACCGTGCGCTGCGCGAAGAAGTCTACGCCGCCTACTGCACCCGCGCCTCAGATCAAGGCCCGAACGCCGGTCAGAACGACAACGGCCCGGTGATGGAAGAGATCCTCGGCCTGCGTCAGGAATTGGCCAAATTGCTGGGTTTCGCCAGCTTCTCCGAGCTGAGCCTGGCCACGAAAATGGCCGAGTCCAGCGATCAGGTGCTGAGCTTCCTGCGTGATCTGGCCAAACGCAGCAAGCCGTTCGCTGCACAGGATCTGCAACAGCTACGCGCCTACGCCGCCGAACAGGGCTGCGCGGATCTGCAAAGCTGGGACAGCGGTTTCTACGGCGAGAAGTTGCGTGAACAACGCTACAGCGTCGCCCAGGAAACCCTGCGCGCCTACTTCCCGATCGACAAAGTGCTGGGCGGTCTGTTCGCCATCGTTCAACGTCTGTACGGCATCGAGATCGCCGAACAGAAAGGCTTCGATACCTGGCACCCGGACGTACGCCTGTTCGAAATCAAGGAAAACGGCCAGCACGTTGGTCGTTTCTTCTTCGACCTCTATGCCCGCGCCAACAAGCGTGGCGGTGCCTGGATGGACGGCGCCCGCGACCGCCGCCGCACTGTCGACGGCGTGCTGCAAAGCCCGGTGGCCAATCTGGTGTGCAACTTCACCCCGGCCGACAGCGGCAAGCCTGCGCTGCTGACCCACGATGAAGTGACCACGCTGTTCCACGAATTCGGGCATGGTTTGCATCACTTGCTGACCCGCGTTGATCACGCCGGCGTTTCCGGCATCAACGGTGTGGCGTGGGACGCGGTCGAGCTGCCAAGCCAGTTCATGGAAAACTGGTGCTGGGAGCCGGAAGGCCTCGCGCTGATTTCCGGTCACTACGAAAGCGGCGAGCCGCTGCCGCAGGACCTGCTGGAAAAAATGCTCGCGGCGAAGAATTTCCAGTCCGGCCTGATGATGGTCCGTCAGCTGGAGTTCTCGCTGTTCGACTTCGAACTGCACGCCACCCACGGTGACGGCCGCAGCGTGCTGCAAGTGCTCGAAGGCGTGCGTGACGAAGTGTCGGTGATGCGTCCGCCGGCCTACAACCGCTTCCCCAACAGCTTTGCGCACATCTTCGCCGGCGGTTATGCGGCGGGTTACTACAGCTACAAGTGGGCTGAAGTGTTGTCGGCAGATGCCTTCTCGAAGTTCGAAGAAGACGGCGTGCTCAACGCTGAAACCGGTCGTGCTTTCCGCGAAGCCATTCTGGCGCGTGGTGGTTCGCAGGCACCGATGGTGCTGTTCGTCGACTTCCGTGGCCGTGAGCCGTCAATTGACGCACTGTTGCGCCACAGCGGTCTGAGTGAGGACGCGGCAGCATGAGTGAGGGGCCTGTGATTACCAAGAAACGCTTTATCGCCGGGGCGGTCTGCCCGGCGTGCAGTGAGCCGGACAAACTGATGATGTGGAACGAGGACAGCGTGCCGCACCGCGAATGCGTGGCCTGCGGTTACTCGGACACGCTCAACGAGCAAGGGCTGTCGGTGCCGAAAGAACTGGGCACGCGGGTCAACACCAGCGCGCTGAACAAACCTGCGCCGGACAAGACCGTGCAGGCCGTACAGTTCTTCCCCAATCCAAAGCTGAAGAAAAAGCCCGACGAGCAACATTGAGTCGCGCCCACCTTGCACCGAATCCCTGGTGGAAGGTGGTAGCTATTTACCGCTTTACCCTCGCGCTTCCAGCGTAGGCTGATTTTTTCAGCCTACGGTCAAGGAAGACGCCATGCCCCCTAACAATCCCCTGCTGCAACGCTGGACTTTGCCAGCCTGGTCCGACGTACGCGCCGAGCACCTCGCGCCCGCAATCGATGCCATCGTGACCTATAACCAGCGAATCATCGCCGAACTGATTGCCAGTCAGACCGATCACCCCAACTGGGATGATCTGGTGCTGGCCATGGACGAAGCCGATGCGCGGCTGATGGAAACCATGGGCATCATTGACTTGCTCTCTACCGTCAAACCAGACGATGTCGACTGGATACAACAAAGTGCCCTGTGCAGCATCACCGCTGCGCGCTATCGGACGCAGAAATTTGCCAATCAAGATCTGTACCGCGCTTACCAGCGTTTGCAAAACAGTTCGATCGCAGACAGTTTCGATCACTATCGCCAAGCCTCTCTGGCCAAGACCCTGCGCGCGTTGCGCCTGTCGGGTATCGAGTTGCCTGGCGAACAGCAACAGCAACTGGCCAAGGTGAATCTCGACATCAATCACCAAGAGCAGATGTTTCTGATTAACCTGGAACTCGCCAACGCCGCCTGGAGCAAACGGATTGATGAGGAGGCGCTACTCGACGGGCTTTCAGCCGCCTTCAAGGAACACCTTGCGCTCAACGCGCGCGAAGCCGGGCAAAGCGGCTGGTTGCTGACGCTGGATCGAAACACCTTCGAAACCCTCATGAAACATGCGCGCAACCGCGATTTGCGTGAGGAGTATTTCGCCGCGTACTGCACACGGGCATCCGATCAGGGCCCGCATGCCGATCAGTTCAACAACGCTCCTGTCCTGAAGAAGTTGCTCGCGCTGCGCCATGAAAAAGCCCGTTTGTTAGGCTTCGGCAATTTTGCCCAACTGCAGCTTTCCACGCATATGGCCGCCTCTCCTGCTCAGGTCGAGTATTTTTTGCACCAGCAGATCGCGCAAAACAATACGACGCTGGAACAGGACATGCGAGAACTGCAGACGTTTGCCGCGACTCAAGGCATCAGCGAACTCCACGCCTGGGACCACGATTTTTTTGCCGAACAGTTTCGCCAGCAACGTTCGGAACACACACTGAAAGGCCTGCGCCAGTATTTTCCGCTGGAAGAAACGTTGCGCCGATTCTGTCGGTTCAACGAACACCTGTTCGGTATCAGGTTCACGGAGCGGAGTGATCTCAACCATTGGCACGATCAGGTGCAACTGCTGGAAGTCAGCGAATACGGACAAGTCATCGGGCACATCTACATTGACCCGTTCCATCGCGAGGACGCTCCCGACTTTGCCTGGACCAACACCCTGCGCAATCGCCGTATCAATGCCGAAGGTCGGCCGACCCTGCCGATCGCCGTACTTCACTGCAATTTTCCACGCGCCACAGCGGAGCATCCTTGCCTGCTATCACACAAAGATCTGCGGGTGTTATTCCATGAATTCGGCCACTGCCTGCAGCAGGTTTTGACCCGCTCCCCCCACCATAACCTGTCCGGAATTTCTCAACTGGGACGGGATACGGGGGAGTTTGCCGGGCAACTCTACGAGCAGTTCGCCATGTCTGCCGAGCTGCTGCTGTGGTTATCCTGCCATTACCAAAGCGGTGAGCCTTTGAGCAGCGCACGCATGGCATCGGCGCTGGCGGTCATCGCGGCTCACACCAGTCGCGATACCGCCAGTCTGCTGCAGGACGCATTACTGGATCTTGAATTGCACCGCAGCGCGGTGGATGACCGCAGCATTCAAGACTGCTTTGAAGCGGTGCAGGAGAAAACACCCGCACTGCAACTGCCAGCCTACTGCCGGTTGGCAAACAGCTTTGATTACCTGGTGACTGGTTACGAAGCCTCGGTCTACGCCTACAAATGGTCTGGCGTCCTGGCGACTGAAGCGTTCAAACGCATTGCGCGCGACGGCGCGTTCAACTCCCAAACGGGCCGGGACTTGCGTGAAGCGTTCTTCTCCGGAGATGCGACTTCGCTGCCGAGTGCACTGCAAACCTTTCTCGGCCAACCGCTGCGCGCTGATCTTTTCGCACCTGTGCCGGCTTGAAACGCCGGATTATTCGACGCCGGACGATTGAAACCAGCTCTTCATCGAGCAGGTGGCAAACGCGCTGGTGCTGCAATCACCATTGGCCAGTGCCGTGCGCAGCTTGTCGACATCGGCCTGCATCACGTAGCGCACGCTGTCGCGAAAGTGTCCGCTTTCACCAAAACCACCCTGGGTCATCTCGCTCAAGGCGTCTTCTTTGCTCCAGCCCTGCACCACCACGCGATACATCGCCGCCATCAGACCTGTGCGGTCGGAGCCGTGTTTGCAATGCATCAATACCGGGCCGATGGCTTCGGCAGCCTGAATAGCCCGCAGAGCCTTGAGCACGTCGGCGTCGTCAACGTGATTGGTGCGATAGGGCAGTTGCACCTGATGGATCCCGGGGTCGGACAACCAGTTGCTGTCCGCTTCCGGCAGAAAGTTGATCACCGTGGCGACCTTGAGACTTTTCAGCAACGGCACCGCGCCGTCATCCGGCAAGGCACTGCGATAGAGCGCCGGTGACATCTGGAACAGGTTGTATTGCACTTCGACCGGTTGCGCCCACTCAGTCGGGCGAACCGTCGTTGCCGTCTCCGCCTCGGCCGGGATCCAGGGCAACAGCGCAAAAAACGCTAAACACAAAGCAGGAAAAAAACGCACTCGGGACATGCTGGGGTGACCGTGTCGGGATTCATCGATGAGAGGACACGCAGCTTCGGCGTTGCGCGGTCAAAGCGCTGTGAGGCGCCTGTCAAAGAAACGTGAATCCGCACGGCTTCCATCAATGCAGTCAAGAAAACCGGTCTTTTTTCCGCTGAACCGGTTCATCCGGAAGCTTAGCCTGCTACCATTTGTCACATCATGTTGCAGACGCGTCCCCTTTTTCCGGGTCAGACCGGATCCGTCTCGACGAAAAATCCTCAAGCCGTTCGCAGAAACGGCTGTCCCCCAATGCCTGATGAGGTGCACCCCCATGTCTGATGCAGATCGAGACAACCCGCGGCGTGAGTTTTTGCGCAAATCCCTGACCCTGATTCCAGTGGTCACCCTGGCCGGCACCGGTCTGGGTAGCAGCGTCCTGCAGGCAGCGCCTGAAGCGGCACCGGCTGCACCCGCGCCACAACCGGTTCGTGCTGACGCCAGCGTTTACCAGCCGAACTATTTCACCGCCGAAGAATGGGCGTTCATCAATGCCGCCGTCGCGCAGTTGATCCCCAGCGATGCCCAAGGCCCGGGTGCGCTCGAAGCCGGTGTGCCGGAATACATCGACCGGCAGATGAACACGCCCTACGCCGCCGGTGCCCTTTGGTACATGCAAGGCCCGTTCAATGCCGACGCCGCGCCGGAAATGGGTTGGCAGAGCAAACTGGTGCCCAAAGAGATCTATCGCCTCGGCATCGCCGCCACGGATCAGTGGGCAAAATCCCTCAACGGTAAAGTATTTGCTGAGCAAGACAGCGCTACCCGAGACGATTTGCTCAAGCAACTCGAAGCCGGCAAACCGCAGTTCGACGCCGTTCCAGCGAAGATTTTCTTCAATCTGCTGCTGCAAAACACCAAGGAAGGGTTCTTCTGCGACCCGATCCACGGCGGCAACAAAGGCATGGTCGGCTGGACCATGATCGGCTTCCCCGGCGCCCGCGCCGATTTCATGGATTGGGTGGAACGCAACGAGCAATACCCCTTCCCGGCAGTTTCGATTCGCGGCGAGAGGGCGTAAGCATGGCAACGGTAATGAAGAAGGTTGACGCAGTGATCGTCGGTTTCGGCTGGACCGGCGCGATCATGGCCAAAGAGCTGACCGAAGCGGGCCTCAACGTGCTGGCGCTTGAGCGCGGCCCTATGCAGGACACCTACCCCGACGGCAACTATCCACAGGTGATCGACGAACTCACCTACAGCGTGCGCAAAAAACTCTTTCAGGACATCTCCAAAGAGACCGTCACCATTCGCCATAGCGTCAACGACATCGCCCTGCCGAACCGCCAGTTGGGCGCGTTCCTGCCAGGCAATGGTGTTGGCGGCGCCGGCCTGCATTGGTCGGGCGTACACTTCCGCGTCGACCCGATCGAGTTGCGCATGCGCAGCCACTACGAAGAGCGCTACGGCAAAAGCTTTATCCCCAAAGACATGACCATCCAGGACTTCGGCGTCAGCTACGAAGAACTGGAACCGTTCTTCGATTTCGCCGAGAAAGTCTTCGGCACCTCCGGCCAGGCCTGGACCGTGAAAGGCCAACTGGTCGGTCAGGGCAAGGGCGGCAACCCATACGCGCCGGATCGTTCCAACCCGTTCCCGCTGGAAGCACAGAAGAATACGGTGTCCGCACAACTGTTCGGCAAAGCGGCTACGGAAGTCGGTTACAAACCCTACAACCTGCCGTCCGCGAATACGTCAGGGCCGTACACCAACCCTTACGGCGCGCAAATGGGCCCGTGCAACTTCTGCGGTTTCTGCAGTGGTTACGTGTGCTACATGTACTCCAAGGCTTCGCCAAACGTGAACATTCTGCCCGCGCTGAAACCGTTGCCGAATTTCGAGCTGCGGCCTAACTCGCACGTGCTGCGGGTCAACCTCGACAGCACGAAATCCAAAGCTACCGGCGTGACCTACATCGACGGTCAGGGTCGCGAGATCGAGCAACCGGCGGATCTGGTGATCCTCGGCGCCTTCCAGTTGCACAACGTGCGTCTGATGCTGCTCTCGGGAATCGGCAAGCCGTACGACCCGATCAGCGGCGAAGGCGTGGTCGGGCGTAACTTCGCCTACCAGAACATGGCGACCATCAAGGCGTTCTTCGACAAGGACACCCACACCAACAACTTCATCGGCGCCGGCGGCAACGGCGTGGCGCTGGACGACTTCAACGCCGACAACTTCGACCACGGCCCGCACGGCTTCGTCGGCGGCTCGCCGATGTGGGTCAACCAGGCTGGCAGCCGGCCGATTGCCGGCACTTCGAACCCGCCGGGCACACCTGCGTGGGGCAGTGCCTGGAAACGTGCGACCGCCGATTACTACACCCACCAGGTGTCGATGGACGCCCACGGCGCGCATCAGTCCTACCGGGGCAACTACCTCGATCTCGATCCGGTGTACCGCGATGCCTACGGCTTGCCGCTGCTGCGCATGACCTTCGACTGGCAGGAAAACGACATCAAGATGAACCGCTTCATGGTCGAGAAAATGGGCAAGGTCGCCGAAGCGATGGGGCCGAAAGCGATTGCAGTGATCGGCAAGAAAGTCGGTGACCACTTCAACACCGCGTCTTACCAGACCACGCACCTCAACGGTGGCGCGATCATGGGCACCGATCCGAAGAAGAGCGCGTTGAACCGCTACCTGCAGAGCTGGGACGTGCATAACGTTTTCGTTCCGGGTGCTTCGGCATTTCCGCAAGGCCTGGGCTACAACCCGACCGGCCTGGTTGCGGCACTGACCTATTGGTCGGCGAAGGCGATCCGCGAGCAATACCTGAAAAACCCCGGCCCGCTGGTGCAGGCTTAAGGAGCGATGACCATGAAGAATTTCGTTATCGCGACTTTGGCGCTGCTCGGCAGTGCCTCGATCCATGCGGCCGACGTTGATCAAGCTTTGATCAAACAAGGCGAATACCTCGCCCGCGCCGGTGACTGCGTAGCCTGCCACACCGCCAAGGGCGGCAAGCCATTCGCCGGTGGCCTGCCGATGGAAACCCCGATCGGCACGATTTACTCGACCAACATCACCCCGGATAAAACCGGCGTCGGTGATTACAGCTTCGAGGATTTCGATCAGGCCGTGCGCCATGGCGTCGCCAAAAACGGCAGTACGTTGTACCCGGCGATGCCGTATCCGTCCTACGCCCGTGTCAGCGAAACCGACATGCAAGCGCTGTACGCGTACTTCCTGCACGGCGTCGAACCGGTGGCGCAAGAGAACAAGGCCAGCGATATTCCGTGGCCACTCAGCATGCGCTGGCCGCTGATGGGCTGGCGCTGGATGTTTGCGCCGAAGGTCGAGGATTACAAATCGACGAGTACCGACCCGGTGATCGATCGTGGCGCGTATCTGGTCGAAGGCCTTGGCCATTGCGGCGCGTGCCATACGCCACGTGCGCTGACCATGCAGGAAAAATCCCTGAGCGCCGCTGACGGCAAAAACTTCCTCGCCGGCAGTGCGCCGCTGGAAGGCTGGATCGCCAAAAGCCTGCGCGGTGATCACAAGGACGGTCTGGGCAGTTGGAGCGAGGAGCAACTGGTGCAGTTCCTCAAGACCGGGCGTAGCGATCGCAGCGCGGTGTTCGGCGGCATGAGCGATGTGGTCACCCACAGCATGCAATACATGACCAATGCCGACCTGACGGCGATTGCCCGCTACCTCAAGTCGTTGCCGGCCAGTGATCCGAACGATCAACCGCATCAGTACGATGAGAAAGCCGCCAAAGCCCTGTGGAACGGTGACGACAGTCAACGCGGCGCGTCGGTGTACATCGACAACTGCGCGGCCTGCCACCGCACCGACGGCCACGGTTACACCCGGGTCTTCCCGGCACTGGCGGGCAATCCGGTGCTGCAATCGGAAGACCCGACTTCGTTGATCCACATCGTGCTCAAGGGCGGTACGCTGCCTGCGACACACACCGCGCCGTCGACCTTCACCATGCCGGGTTTCGCCTGGCGCCTGTCGGATCAGGAAGTGGCGGACGTCGTGAGTTTCATCCGTGGCAGTTGGGGCAACAAAGGTGCGCCGGTCAGCGCCAAGGAGGTTGCGGGCTTACGCAGCGACGATATGAAAACAACATCCACTGATGATCTTGGCCAAGTAACCGAACATCATTAAAAACAGAAACCCTGCATGAATCATTCATGCAGGGTTTTAATGTGCATATATATAGCAACAAACTTCAATTTTACGGATTGACGATACTTACATAGGCCTTGGCCAGTGCAATCAACTTTGCCTTGTCATCGTTATCAATATCGCCATCGCCGTCGACATCTTTCTTGTTGGTACGAATGGTAAAGGACTTGCCAAGGTCGCTGGAAACCGCCACTACATAGATCGAATCGACCAGAGTCTCGGTGGACAGCTCTTGCTCGGCGTTCCAGCCCAGTTCCTTGCGCGCCAGTTGCATTGAAACAATGGTGTTGGGTTCAGAAGCATTTGGCAGCATCATTTGCATAAACACGCCACGTTGATTGAGATAAGACATTAATTAAATCCTTTTAAGCTGATTATCGGACAACAGTCCCGGGAAGTGCCAAAGACTATATTCGATAACTTGGCGCGACAACGGAACATATGTATCTCGGGTTGTACTTCACCGGTACATATATATTATCTTTGTCACTCAGAAATTATCCCATCGCTGAACGGTACTGGATCGCGACGGCCCTGCTCAGGTACTGTATGAATATACAGATCAGGAGCCAACCCAATGATCAATCCTCTTCCGCCCCGTGGTCGCGGCACCGCCAGCAACCCGCACAACCGTTTTGCGCCGAACCGTTCGGTGGCCGAGGATGACGGCTGGTATCAGGAAGTGCCAATGACCCAAGGCACCGAGGTGATGATCGAAACCGCAAAAACCATCATCACTCGCAACACCTCTCCGGATCTGCCCTTTGACCGCTCGATCAATCCTTATCGCGGCTGCGAACATGGCTGCATCTATTGTTACGCGCGGCCCAGCCACGCCTATTGGGACATGTCGCCGGGGCTGGATTTCGAAACGAAGCTGATCGCCAAGACCAACGCCGCGCAAGTGCTGGAAGAACAGCTCGGGAAAAAAGGCTATCAATGTGCGCCGATCAATCTGGGCTCCAATACCGATCCGTATCAGCCAATCGAGCGTGAACACAAAATCACCCGCCAGACCCTCGAAGTGCTGCTGCGCTATCGGCACCCGGTGACCATCGTCACCAAGGGTTCGCTGATTCTTCGCGATCTGGATCTGTTGACCGAGCTGGCGCAGCAACGGTTGGTGGCGGTGATGATCAGCCTGACCACGCTCGATGACGAACTCAAACGCATCCTCGAACCGCGCGCCGCTGCACCTAAAGCGCGATTGCGCGCCATTCGGGTCATGCGCGAAGCAGGCATTCCGGTCGGCGTGCTGTGTTCGCCAATGATTCCGATGATCAACGACAGCGAAATCGAGAGTCTGCTCACTGAAGCCCACGCGGCCGGTGCGCAAAGCGCGGCGTACATGATGCTGCGCCTGCCGCTGGAGGTGGCGCCGTTGTTCGAGGAATGGCTGGCCGCGCACTATCCGCAAC
Organism: Pseudomonas viridiflava; assembly: GCF_900580865.1. Classification (GTDB taxonomy): domain Bacteria; phylum Pseudomonadota; class Gammaproteobacteria; order Pseudomonadales; family Pseudomonadaceae; genus Aquipseudomonas. Next base: position 634,188 of record NZ_UTBZ01000001.1, on the reverse strand, counting down.
GCGCCGCGCATGTGCTGAGCTTGATCCGCCAGAGCCGTGGTGGCGAGCTCTACGACAGCCGTTTTGGCGCACGCATGCGCGGCGAAGGGCCGTTTGCCGACCTGCTCGCGCAGCGTTTCGCCAAAGCCATCAAGCGTCTTGGCATGAATCATCGCGAAGGCTACAACCTCGATTGCACAGCCTTCTGTCCGCCGGGTCGCCAGATGTCTTTGATTTAGCGACAATTGGCTTATGGTTGAGGGGTTGGAATCCTTCCGCCGAAATCACCCAGTCACGTTTTTTGTGACCTGGAACACACGTTCTAGAGCGTTTGATTCAGTTTGAGTTAAGTTTCGGCGGCTACCTTGTTCATCGAGTGACTGACGGGTCGGGATGACCCGGATGTTTTAAACAGCCACTGGCTTCATACCGGAATACATGGGAATGACTCCCCTAATCCGCCAAAGAGGATGAATCATGAGTGACAAGGATAAACAGCCGTTGGCTGCGTCGGCGCAAACCCCTGAAGCGGAATCCGCCGATGCAGCGCTGCGACAGATCGTAGACGGCTTTTTGCATTTTCATCATGAGGTCTTCCCACAGCAGGAAGAGCTCTTCAAGAAACTCGCCACGGCCCAGGCGCCAAAAGCGATGTTCATCACCTGCGCCGACTCGCGCATCGTCCCCGAGCTGATTACCCACAGCTCGCCCGGCGATCTGTTCGTGACCCGTAACGTCGGCAACGTCGTGCCGCCTTACGGGCAAATGAACGGCGGCGTTTCCACTGCAATCGAATACGCGGTACTGGCGCTCGGTGTGCAGCACATCATTATCTGCGGCCACTCCGATTGCGGCGCCATGCGTGCGGTGCTCAATCCGGACAGTCTGGAAAAAATGCCGACGGTCAAAGCCTGGCTGCGCCACGCTGAAGTCGCGAAAACCATGGTGCATGAAAACTGTAACTGCGCCGACGAAAAAGAAAGCATGCCGATCCTCACCGAGGAAAACGTCATCGCCCAATTGCAGCACTTGCGTACCCATCCTTCGGTAGCCTCGCGCATGGCGAACGGTCATTTGTTCATCCATGGCTGGGTCTACGACATCGAAACCAGCGAAATCAAAGCTTACGACGCGGATCAGGGACGTTTCCTGCCGCTAGACGGTAGCCATCCGATTCCGGTGGCGACGCCCAAAGCGCGCTTCTAAATCTTCCTAAAAATCTGTGTGGTTTGACGCCGGCCGCTGTTTCAGCGGTTCGGCGAAGCCATGCCTGAAGAAAACTTCGGGAGAATCGCCATGCGTGCGGCTCAATTGAAAGCGGTGTTGCCACGGGAGTTGCTCGCTTCAGTGGTTGTGTTTCTGGTCGCGTTGCCGCTGTGCATGGGTATCGCGATTGCGTCAGGGTTGCCACCGGCCAAGGGTCTGATCACCGGGATCATCGGCGGTCTGGTGGTCGGTTGGCTGGCGGGTTCGCCGCTACAGGTCAGCGGGCCGGCGGCGGGCCTGGCGGTGTTGGTATTTGAACTGGTGCGCCAGCACGGCATCGAGATGCTCGGGCCGATTCTGTTGCTTGCCGGTTTTCTGCAACTGGTCGCCGGGCGCTTGAAGCTCGGTTGCTGGTTTCGGGTCACGGCGCCAGCGGTGGTCTACGGCATGCTGGCGGGGATTGGCGTGTTGATCGTGCTGTCGCAGGTGCATGTGATGCTCGATGCGTCACCGAAGCCCTCTGGCCTGGATAACCTTACGGCGTTCCCGGCAGCAGTGGCGCAGGCCTTGCCGTCGTTCGGCTGGCAGGCCGGGCTGCTCGGACTGTCGACGATTGCAGTGATGTGGCTGTGGGAAAAATTCCGCCCACATTCGTTGCGCTTCGTTCCCGGTGCATTGCTCGGCGTGGGTCTGGCAACAGGTGCAAGTCTGCTGCTGGCGTTGCAGGTGAAACGCGTTGAAGTGCCGGCGAATCTGGCGGAGGCCATTGATTGGCTCAAACCTGCGGACCTGCTTAGCCTGGCCGATCCTACATTGCTGATCGCGGCGTTCGCCGTGGCGTTTATCGCCAGCGCGGAAACCCTGTTGTCCGCTGCCGCGGTGGATCGCATGCACAGCGGCGTGCGTTCGGATTTCGACCGCGAACTGTCGGCGCAAGGTGTCGGCAACATGCTCTGCGGTCTGCTCGGCGCGCTGCCGATGACCGGGGTGATCGTGCGCAGTTCGGCCAACGTCCAGGCCGGCGCGACCACGCGTTATTCGACGATCTTCCATGGCCTGTGGCTGCTGGCGTTCGTGTTGCTGCTGTCGAGTGTGCTGCAAAGCATTCCGGTCGCAAGCCTGGCGGGTGTGCTGGTGTACACCGGGTTCAAACTGGTCGATCTCAAAGCGTTTCGAGGTCTGGGTCGTTATGGGCGCATGCCGATGTTCACTTATGCATCAACGGCGCTGGCGATCATCTTCACCGACCTGCTGACAGGTGTGTTGATCGGTTTCGGTCTGACGATGTTGAAGCTAGCGTTCAAGGCGTCGCGGTTGAAGATCAGCCTGATCGATCTGCCACAGGATGGTGAGATGGAGTTGCGTCTGGTCGGTGCGGCGACATTCCTCAAGGTGCCGGCGCTGACGCAAGTGCTGGGCAGTATTCCGCAGGGGACGACGGTGCATGTGCCGCTCAATAACCTGAGCTACATCGACCATTCGTGTCTGGAGTTGCTCGAGGAGTGGGGCCGGGCGAATGCGGCGAAAGGGTCGAAGCTGTTGATTGAGTCGCGCGGGTTGAAGCGACGACTTGAAGGGCGGATTCGGACGACTACCGGGATCGGTGCGGCCGGCTAAACAACTGTTGTGAACACAAACCCTGTGGGAGCGAGCCTGCTCGCGAAAGCGGTATATCAGCCAACAGAGATGTTGAATGATCGACTGCATTCGCGAGCAGGCTCGCTCCCACATTGGATCTATGGCGTATGAGGCTTACGCAGCAGGCTGATCGAGTTCCAGGCCCACACCCAGTCGGCGGCCCATGCACGGCCAGCGTTTCCACGCAGCACCGGTGTCCGGGCTGCTGAGTTTTTCGCGGTAGACCTCTACCGACTCCAGCGCAAAACTCTCGTCGTTGAGCATCTCGTCAATGGCGTGATGCACCGCTTCGTCCAGTTGGTTGGCAAATTCCTCACCGATCAATTGGTGAGCAATCAAGTTGGCGACCGTCATGTCCAGGGGGATCAGTGGCTGGCCGAAATGCTTGATGTACAGGTCGTTGACCTCTTCGACAAAACGGTGCGCCAGATAGGCTTCATCAAGCAGGCTGTCCAGGCCAACGTGCCCGGCCATGATGGCTGGCGGCTGGAGGAAATACTGCTCGGCGATTTTCAGCACCGGTTTGATCTGCGATTCGATTCCCGCTTCCCTGGCGACTTCATTGGCTGCATCCAGCAGGTCTGGCACTTCATCGATGTAGGCGGCGACAAAACGCGTCAGCACGCCTTGGGCGTCGGCTTCCGGCAACTGGATCGCCGGGTGTAAATGAGGCAGCTTGCTTTCCAGCTGACGGGTCAGCAGGCCGGTGTCTTTTTCGTGTTGTTGGGCTTTTTGGATCTGCTCGCGCAATGCGGCGGTGTTCATGAAAACTCCAGGAAACAAGGCAATGAAATAGGGAAGACATAACTTAGCTGGCTTACGAAAAATGCTAAGACGCATTTGTCATAATTATTTCATCCTTGATGCGCCTGCGTTATATCGGTTTGCCACCACTCGTCTGCATCCTTCTCCATTCGTGCCCTTGAACGCAAGTCCCCGCTGTTTCAGTTCATTTACGTGCGCACATTGCAATTTCCCGTCGCTGTCTATACTCGCCAGTGAATGGAGTTAGCTGATGACGCCCGACTGCACCCGCAGCAAGGCCCGGCGATTCAAGTTCGTAGTCTGATGCAGCCGCTCCCTTGCCGCAGGCGAAAGCCGGCGGGATAACAAGAACGATAAGGGGAACCCGCAATGATGCGACATCCACACGTCTGGATGGGCCTCCTGTTGTGGTCGATTTTCAGCCAGGCCAACGCTGCCTGGACTGTGAATATGGCGCCTGGAGCGACTGAAATCAGTCACGCAGTATTCGACCTGCACATGACCATTTTCTGGATCTGTGTGGTGATCGGGATCATCGTCTTCGGCGCCATGTTCTGGTCGATGATGGTGCACCGCCGTTCTACCGGGCAGGTCGCCGCAAAATTCCACGAAAGCACCGGCGTCGAAATCATGTGGACCGTCGTGCCGCTGCTGATTCTGGTGGCCATGGCTGTACCGGCGACCGCGACACTGATCAAGATGTATGACACCAGTGAGCCGGACATCGATATCCAGGTCACGGGTTATCAGTGGAAATGGCACTACAAATACCTGGGTCAGGACGTCGAGTTCTTCAGCAACCTGGCCACCCCCGCCGAACAGATCCACAACAAGGAAGCCAAGGGCGAGCACTACTTGCTCGAGGTCGACAAGCCATTGGTGCTGCCGACCGGGGCCAAGGTGCGCTTCCTCGTAACCTCCGCCGACGTGATCCACTCCTGGTGGGTGCCGGCCTTCGCGGTCAAGCGCGATGCGATCCCGGGGTTCGTCAATGAGGCCTGGACGCGTGTCGACAAGCCCGGCATTTACCGCGGCCAGTGCGCCGAACTGTGCGGCAAGGATCACGGTTTCATGCCGATCGTGGTCGAGGTCAAAGAGAAGGCCGATTACGAGAAGTGGCTCGCCGAGCGCAAGGCCGAGGCCGCGCAGCTTAAAGAGCTGACCAGCAAGGATTGGACCCTCGACGAACTCAAGGAGCGCGGCGACAAGGTGTATCACACCACCTGCGTTGCCTGTCACCAGGCCGAAGGCCAAGGCCTGCCGCCGATGTTCCCGGCGCTCAAGGGCTCGAAAATCGCCACCGGCCCGATCAAGGATCACTTGAGCATTGTCTTCCACGGCAAGCCCGGCACCGCCATGGCGGCGTTCGGCAAACAGCTGTCGGAAGTCGATATCGCAGCGGTCGTGACCTACGAACGTAACGCCTGGGGCAACAACAAGGGCGACATGGTCACGCCAAAAGAAGTGCTGGAGCTGAAACAGGCGGAAAGCAAATGAGCCGGTCTATCGCGTACCTCGTGAACCGGTCGGGGCACCACGCCCCGGCCCGCCCCGCCCACTCACGTAAAGGAGACCGGCCATGAGCGCTGTCATCGATGACCACGGTCATGCCGACCACGCCCACGGCCCCGCCAAAGGCCTGATGCGCTGGGTGCTGACCACCAACCACAAGGACATTGGCACGCTGTACCTGTGGTTTGCGTTCCTGATGTTCCTGCTTGGCGGCTCGTTCGCCATGGTGATCCGTGCCGAGCTGTTTCAGCCCGGTCTACAGATCGTCGAACCGGCGTTCTTCAACCAGATGACCACCATGCATGGTCTGGTGATGGTTTTCGGTGCGGTGATGCCGGCGTTCGTCGGCCTCGCCAACTGGATGATCCCGCTGATGGTCGGCGCGCCGGACATGGCCCTGCCACGGATGAACAACTTCAGCTTCTGGCTGTTGCCGGCGGCGTTTCTGCTACTGGTCTCGACCCTGTTCACCCCCGGTGGCGGGCCGAATTTCGGCTGGACCTTTTACGCACCACTGTCGACCACCTACGCGCCGGAAAGCGTGACCTTCTTCATCTTCGCCATCCACCTGATGGGGATCAGTTCGATCATGGGCGCGATCAACGTGATCGCGACCATCCTCAACCTGCGCGCCCCCGGCATGACGCTGATGAAAATGCCGCTGTTCGTCTGGACCTGGCTGATCACCGCGTTCCTGCTGATCGCGGTGATGCCGGTGCTGGCCGGGTGCGTGACGATGATGTTGATGGACATCCACTTCGGCACCAGTTTCTTCAGTGCTGCCGGTGGCGGTGACCCGGTGCTGTTCCAGCATGTGTTCTGGTTCTTCGGCCACCCGGAGGTGTACATCATGATCCTGCCGGCGTTCGGCGCGGTCAGCCAGATCATCCCGACCTTCGCGCGCAAACCGCTGTTCGGCTACACCTCGATGGTCTACGCCACGGCGAGCATCGCGTTCCTGTCGTTCATCGTCTGGGCGCACCACATGTTTGTGGTCGGCATTCCGTTGGTGGGCGAGCTGTTCTTCATGTACGCGACCATGCTCATTGCGGTGCCGACCGGGGTCAAGGTGTTCAACTGGGCCAGCACCATGTGGCAAGGCTCGATGACCTTCGAGACGCCGATGCTGTTCGCGGTGGCGTTCGTGATCCTGTTTTCCATCGGCGGTTTCTCCGGGCTGATGCTGGCCATCGCCCCGGCAGACTTCCAGTATCAGGACACCTACTTTGTGGTCGCGCACTTCCACTATGTGCTGGTGCCGGGGGCGATCTTCGGGATCTTCGCTTCGGCCTATTACTGGCTGCCGAAATGGACCGGGCACATGTACGACGAAACCCTCGGCAAGCTGCATTTCTGGCTGTCGTTCGTCGGCATGAACCTGACCTTCTTCCCGATGCACTTCGTGGGACTGGCGGGGATGCCGCGAAGGATTCCGGACTACAACCTGCAGTTCGCCGACTTCAATATGGTCTCGTCGATTGGCGCGTTCATGTTTGGCGCCACGCAGATCTTCTTCCTGTTTATCGTGATCAAGACCATTCGGGGTGGCGAGCCTGCACCGGCCAAGCCTTGGGATGGCGCGGAAGGTCTGGAGTGGAGCGTGCCGTCACCGGCGCCGTATCACACCTTCACCACGCCGCCGGAAGTGAAATGAACACAGATCTCCCTGTGGGAGCGAGCCTGCTCGCGAAGAACGATGACGCGGTTCATCTGGTGCACCGAGTTGTCTGCTTCGCGAGCAGGCTCGCTCCCACGAGGGATCTGATGAGAGGCACGAATCATGGCTGACTCGATCTCGATGAAAAAACTCGTCACCCGCCTGCTCGGGGTGGTGGTGGCGATGTTTGTCTTCGGCTTTGCCTTGGTGCCGATCTACGACGTGATGTGCAAGGCCTTCGGCATCAATGGCAAGACTGCCGGGCAGTACGAGGGCGAGCAGGTCGTCGACACTTCGCGTCAGGTGCGCGTGCAGTTTCTGTCGACCAACACCGCCGATATGCCGTGGGACTTCTACCCCAAGCATGACGAACTCACCGCCAACCCCGGCGCGGTCAACGAGATGATCTTCATCGCGCGTAATCCCACCGACAAACCGATGAGTGCGCAAGCCGTGCCGAGTATCGCGCCGAGCAACGCCGCGGCGTATTTCCACAAGACCGAATGCTTTTGTTTTACCCAGCAGGTGCTGCAGCCCGGTCAGCAGATCGAGATGCCGGTGCGCTTCATTGTTGACCGCGACATGCCCAAGGATGTGAAGCACCTGACGCTGTCCTACACGCTGTTCGATATCACCGCCCGACATCCGCCGGTGGCTGTAAACACTGGCGGTTGAGCGTGCCCGATAAGGAGAACAATAAATGGCAACTCATGAGCACTATTTCGTTCCGGCCCAAAGCAAATGGCCGATCATTGCCACGGTCGGGATGCTCGTCACCGTGTACGGCCTGGCCACCTGGTTCAACGATCTGAAGGCCGCGCGCCCGGAATCCCACGGCCCGCTGATCTTTTTCGTCGGTGGCCTGCTGGTGGCATACATGCTGTTCGGCTGGTTCGGCACGGTGATCAAGGAAAGCCGCGCGGGACTTTACAGCGCGCAGCTGGATCGCTCGTTCCGCTGGGGCATGAGTTGGTTCATCTTCTCCGAGGTGATGTTCTTTGTCGCCTTTTTTGGTGCGCTGTTTTACGTGCGGCACATCTCGGGTCCGGCTCTCGGGGGTGAAGGCCCGAAAGGCGTCGCGCACATGCTCTGGCCGAACTTCCAGTTCACCTGGCCGCTGCTGCATACGCCGGATCCGAAACTGTTCCCGCCACCAAAAGACATCATCAGCCCGTGGGGCCTGCCGCTGATCAACACGATTCTGCTGGTCAGCTCCAGCGTGACCATCACCATCGCCCACCATGCCCTGAAGAAGGGCCATCGCGGCGCACTGAAAATCTGGCTGGCGATCACCGTGCTACTCGGTTGCGCGTTTCTCGGTTTCCAGGCTGAGGAATACATCCACGCCTATCACGAACTGGGGCTGACCCTCGGTTCGGGCATTTATGGCGCGACGTTCTTCATGCTCACCGGTTTCCACGGCGCCCACGTGACCATCGGCACGATCATTCTGTTTGTGATGCTGATGCGCATCATGAAGGGCCATTTCGATAACGAGCACCAGTTCGGCTTCGAAGCGGCGAGCTGGTATTGGCACTTCGTCGACGTGGTGTGGATCGGCCTCTTTATCTTCGTTTACGTGCTCTAAGGAGCAACGCTACCAAGGCGCATGCGACACCAATTGGCCGCTGTAAAAGCCCCAGGCGATCAAGCCCACGGTGCCAGCGGCCAATGCCACCCGAACACTCAAGGCGATGACCAGGCGATTCGAGCTGCTGTCGTCCTTGACCAGGAAAAACAGGCCGCTGAACAGGCTGATCACCGTGGCAATCAGCATCAGGACGATCGCTGTTTTGAGCATGGGAAGAACTCCGGGGGACAGGCGATGCAGTTGAGTATAGCGATCGCAACGACTGACTTTGTGGCGCAGCCATGAAGCGTTTTCGCCCGGGCGTGATACCGACCGTGGTGGTGGCGCTTTTGCTGCCGCTGCTGGTGTCGCTGGGCTTCTGGCAACTGAGCCGGGGTGCCGAAAAAACCGCCCTGCTCGCCAGTTACGCCGAACGCCGCGCCGCGCAACCGATGGCCAGCACCGAACTGATCAATAGCAACGATCCGGCCTATCGCCGCGTGCACCTGCACGGCCAGTTCGATGCCGCGCACAGTCTGTTGCTCGACAACCGCCAGCGCGACGGCAAGGTCGGCGTCGAGTTACTGCAACCGTTTCAGGATCAACGCACCGGCCAGTGGCTGCTGGTCAATCGCGGCTGGTTGCCGTGGCCGGATCGCCGCGTGCCGCCGCAATTCACCACGCCTTCCGAAGCATTGAATGTCGACGCCTGGGTCTACGTCGCCCCCGGCGCGACCTTCCAGCTACACGCTGATCCGGTCAGCAGCACCTGGCCGCAAACCATCACCGCCGTCGAGCCGGTCAAGCTGTGGAAAACCCTCGAGCGCGACGGCTTCGCCTACGAATTACGCGCCGAACCTGGCCCGGCCAGCTACCAGACCGATTGGCCGGTGGTCGCCATGGGCCCGGAAAAACACCTCGGTTACGCCGTGCAGTGGTTCGCCATGGCCACCGCCCTACTCGGCCTCTACATCTACTTGGGCCTGCACAACGCAAAGGAGAAACACCATGGGAACGGCCATGAATCCACCCAGCATGTCTGAGGCGAAACCTGCCGCCAGCCGCCGTCGCGGGCGCATTCAGTTGTTGCTGATCGTGCTTGGCGTAGTCGGCCCGATGCTGCTCGCCACCGGCATGTACAAATTGCAGTTCTGGGTACCGGAAGGTCGCAGCTATCACGGCGAACTGATCGGCAACGGCCAGACCCGCGCCGACCTCGGCGTGCAAGCCGATGAAGCACGCTGGCAGATGCTGGTCACCGCGCCGAAGGATTGCGCGGTGGATTGCCAGCAACTGGTGTATCTGGCGCGGCAGATACAGATCGGTCTCGGTCGTGAGGCTGGCCGCGCCAGCCATGCCCTCGCCGTTGCGCAACCGGTGAGCGCCGATTACGAAGCCAAGCTGACCCGTGAATATCCACAGCTGCAACGCTATCCGCTGGACGCTGGTGTGTTCAGCAAAACAACGGGCGACAAAGCCACGCCGCAGCTGTGGATCATCGATCCGCACGGCAACCTCGTGCTGCGCTACGAGCCGAATGTGAAAGGCAAGGATCTGCTCAACGACCTGCGTCATCTGCTGAAACTGTCGAACATCGGATAAGGGCATCGTCATGGCCAAACCTGGATTTCGCCTCGCGCTGTTTGCCACCCTGCTGGCACTGATTGTGGTGCTGCTCGGCGCCTACACGCGCCTGACCCACGCCGGCCTCGGCTGTCCGGACTGGCCGGGCTGCTACGGTTTTATCAGCGTGCCGAAGAGCGAAGCGCAACTGGCTCATGCCGAACTGCATTACCCCGATTCGCCGGTGGAGGCGCACAAGGGCTGGAACGAGATGATCCACCGCTATTTCGCCGGCACCCTCGGCCTGCTGATTTCGATTCTCGCCGGGCGGGCGTGGGTCAATCGGCGTCATCCGGGGCAGCCGTTGAAGCTGCCGCTGTTTCTGCTGGCGGTGGTGTTTGCGCAAGCGGCGTTCGGCATGTGGACGGTGACGCTGAAGCTCTGGCCGCAAGTGGTCACCGGGCATTTGCTCGGCGGCTTCGCGACGCTGAGTCTGCTGTTTTTGCTGACGTTGCGATTGTCCGGCGTGCTGCCGGCGCTGACCGTGCCCAAGCGTTTGCAGTATTGGGCGACGGCGGGATTGTTGTTGGTGATTGGCCAGATCGCGCTGGGTGGCTGGGTCAGTTCGAACTACGCAGCGGTGGCGTGCATCGACTTCCCGACCTGTCACGGGCAATGGCTGCCGCCAGCGGATTTCGCCAATGGTTTTCACCTGACTCAGCACATCGGCCCGAATTACTTGGGCGGACAACTCGACAGTGATGCGCGCACGGCGATTCACCTGACCCACCGTATCGGTGCGCTGCTGGTGACGTTGGTGCTGCTCGGTCTCGCTTGGCAACTGAAAGTGGTCGGCATGACGCGGCTGGCCGGTCTGGTGCTGATCGCCCTCGCCGCACAGATCACCCTCGGTATCAGCAACGTGCTGTTCCATCTGCCGCTGCCGGTGGCGGTTGCGCATAACGCCGGCGGTGCGGCGCTGTTGCTGACGATGGTGCTGGTCAACTATCACGCGCGCACCAGTCTGGTTCGGGTCAAACAACCGGTGCTCGCACGCTGGCGTCTGAGCCCGCGTAAACACGCGGCTGCCCCCATCACCATAAAAGGAGAAACGCCGTGGCGATTCTGATTGGCGAGCGCCCGCATCAGGCGATCTGGCGTGATTATCTGGAGCTGACCAAACCGAAAGTCGTGGTGCTGATGCTGATCACCTCGCTGGTCGGCATGTTCCTCGCGACCCGTGCCGGGGTGCCGTGGACGGTGCTGGTGTTCGGCAATCTGGGGATTGCGTTGTGCGCCGGCGGCGCGGCGGCGGTTAACCATGTGGTGGATCGGCGCATCGATGCGGTGATGGCGCGCACACATAAACGGCCGCTCGCTGAAGGACGGGTTTCACCGGCGGCAGCGCTGACCTTTGCACTGGTGCTGGCCCTGCTCGGCCAGGCCCTGTTGCTGACCTTCACCAATCCGCTGACCGCTTGGCTGACCCTAGCCTCACTGCTCGGTTACGCCGTGATCTACACCGGTTTCCTCAAACGCGCGACGCCGCAGAACATTGTCATCGGTGGCCTCGCCGGCGCCGCACCGCCGCTGCTCGGCTGGACCGCCGCCACCGGTCACGTCAGCGCCGAACCGTTGTTGCTGGTGCTGATTATTTTCGCTTGGACGCCGCCGCACTTCTGGGCGCTGGCGATTCATCGCAAAGAGGAATACGCCAAGGCCGACATCCCGATGCTGCCGGTCACCCACGGCGAGCACTACACCAAGGTGCACATTCTGCTGTACACCTTCGCGCTGCTGGCGGTGAGTCTGTTGCCGTACGTGATTCACATGAGCGGCATGCTCTACCTGATTTGCGCCCTCGCCCTCGGCGCAAGGTTTCTGCAATGGGCCGTGGTGCTGTACCGTGGCACTCGGCCGCACGCGGCGATCAACACCTTCAAGTACTCTATCTGGTACTTGTTTCTGCTGTTCACCGCCCTGCTCGTAGACCACTACTTACTGTTGAACCTATGACTCGAACCCAGAAAACCGTCTTCATCCTCGTCGCCGTGATCGCGCTGATCCTGGGACTTACCGTCAACAAAGTGCTGAGCGGCAAGGGCCAGGGCGACCCGACTGCGCTGATCGACGCCGGCATCATTCTGCTGCCGCAGAGCCGCAACCTGCCGGACGTGACGATGACCGATCAGGACGGCAAACCGGTGGCGATCAATGAACTCAAGGGCAAGTGGAGCCTGCTGTTTTTCGGCTACACCTTCTGCCCGGACATCTGTCCGACCACGTTGGCGCAACTGCGGCAGATCAAGAGTGAATTGCCCAAAGACGCTGTGGACAAGTTGCAGATCGTGCTGGTCAGCGTTGATCCGAACCGCGATAACCCCAAGCAGTTGAAGCAGTATCTGGGTTACTTTGATCCGCAGTTTATTGGCCTGACGCCGACTTCGATTGAAGAGCTGCAGAAGGTCGCGAACGCGGTGAGTATTCCGTTTATTCCGGCGGATACGAGTAAGCCGAATTACACGGTGGATCACAGCGGCAACCTTGCGGTGATCGGGCCGGATGGCACGCAGCGTGGGTTTATTCGGGCGCCGTTGAATAACGCCAAACTGGTTGCGCAACTGCCGGTGATGCTTGACCGCAAATAAAAGCTGAAGAGCGAAAAGCCCCTCACCCTAGCCCTCTCCCGGAGGGAGAGGGAACTTACCGAGGTGTTTGTTCGAGTTGCGCCGACCTGCAATTGTGAGTCGAACTCAGGCTCGAAAAGCTTGAAGATCGGCCCCCTCTCCCTCCGGGAGAGGGCTGGGGTGAGGGGAAGCTTCACAACAGTTCCAAAGCCAAACACCAGACACAAAAAAGGGGACGCGCATGGCGTCCCCTTTTTCGTTGCAGCCACCCAAATCAGAACGCCGGCAATACCGCGCCTTTGTACTTCTCGGTAATGAATTGCTTCACTTCCGGGCTGTGCAGCGCAGCAGCGAGTTTCTGCATCGCGTCGCTGTCCTTGTTGTCCGCACGGGACACAAGGATGTTCACGTACGGCGAATCATTGCCTTCGATCACCAGCGCATCCTTGGACGGATCGAGCTTGGCTTCCAGCGCGTAGTTGGTGTTGATCAGCGCCAGATCGACCTGGGTCAGCACGCGCGGGATGGTCGCGGCTTCCAGTTCACGGATCTTCAGGTCTTTCGGGTTTGCCGCGATATCTTTGACGGTCGACAGGATGTTGCTCGGATCCTTCAAGGTGATCACACCCGCCTTGGCCAGCAGCAGCAGCGCACGGCCGCCGTTGGTGGCGTCGTTCGGGATCACCACGTTGGCGCCGCTTGGCAGATCCTTCAGGTCCTTGAGCTTGCTCGAGTAGGCGCCCAGTGGCTCCAGGTGCACACCGGTCACAGCCACCAGATTAGTGCCCTTGGCCTTGTTGAACTCATCGAGGTACGGCTGATGCTGGAAGAAGTTGGCGTCCAGACGCTTTTCCGCGACTTGTACGTTCGGCTGAATGTAGTCGGTGAAGACCTTGACCTTCAGCTCCACGCCTTCTTTGGCCAGCGCCGGCTTCACGAATTCGAGGATTTCCGCGTGCGGCACAGGGGTGGCGGCTACGGTCAGGGTTTCGGCGTGGGCCGAGAATGCCGCAACGGCAGCAAAAGCAGCGATCAGTTTTTTCATTCAGCTAACTCCTTTTTAAAGCGCCCGTCTGGCGCCTGCCAGCGAATGGCCGGCTCATCTGTTCAATACAAAACCGCTTATTTGCGCGAAAAATGCACGACCAAACGGTCGCCCACCATCTGCAGCACTTGCACCAGAATCAGCAGCAACACCACAGTGACGATCATCACGTCAGTCTGGAAACGCTGATAGCCGAAACGGATCGCCAGGTCACCCAGACCACCGGCGCCGACCACACCGGCCATCGCCGTATAGGACACCAGTGTAATCGCCGTCACCGTAATCGCCGCAAAGATGCCCGGACGGGCTTCCGGCAACAAGGCGTTCATGATGATCTGCCGTGTGGTCGCGCCCATCGACTGGGTCGCCTCGATAATGCCGCGATCGACTTCACGCAGCGCGGTTTCCACCAGACGCGCGAAGAACGGCGTCGCACCCACGACCAACGGCGGAATCGCACCGGCCACGCCCAGCGATGTGCCGGTGATCAGCACGGTGAACGGGATCATCACGATCAACAGAATAATGAACGGCAGCGAACGCAGGATGTTCACCGCCAGCGACATGAACGCGTACAGGCCACGGTTTTCCAGCAACTGACGCGGGCTGCAGAGGAACAGCAACACGCCCAGCGGCAGGCCGAGCAGCACGGTGAACAGCAGCGAACCGCCGAGCATCAGCATCGTGTCGCCGGTGGCCAGCCAGATTTCGTACCAGTCGATATTGGTGAAGAAACTGATCAGGTCTTCCATTAGCGCAATACCTCCATGTGAACGTCAGCGGCGGTGAAGCGGGCGAATGCCGCTTCCATGTCGCCACCGGTGACGGCGAGGGTCAATTGCCCGTACGGAATGTCTTTGATGCGGTCGATGCGACCGGCGAGGATGCTGTAGTCGACACCGGTTTCCCGGGCGACGGTACCGAGCAGCGGCGCGTAGGTTGCTTCGCCCTGGAAGGTCAGACGCACGATGCGACCCGGCACGTGAGCGAAGTCATCTCGCTGTTCGCTCTCGTCGATCTGCTCGCTTTCCTGAACGAAGCGCTTGGTGGTCGGGTGCTTTGGATGCAGGAACACATCGGCCACCGAACCTTGCTCGACGATCACGCCGGCATCCATCACCGCGACTTGATCGCAGACGCGACGGATGACATCCATCTCGTGGGTGATCAGGACGATGGTCAGTTTCAGCTCGCGGTTGATCTCGGCCAGGAGTTGTAGGACCGAGGCCGTGGTCTGCGGGTCGAGGGCACTGGTGGCCTCGTCGCACAGCAGAATCTTTGGCTTGGTCGCCAGGGCGCGGGCGATGCCGACGCGCTGCTTCTGGCCGCCAGACAATTGCGCCGGGTACTTTTTCGCGTGGTCGGACAGCCCGACTCGCGCCAGCAACTCGGCGACGCGCTTGTCGATCTCGCTGCCCGACAGTTCGCCGGCCAGGGTCAGCGGCAACGCAACGTTGTCGGCCACGGTCTTGGAGGCAAGCAGGTTGAAGTGCTGGAAGATCATCCCGACTTGCTGACGGAAACGGCGCAGGCCGTTGGCGTCCAGCGCGGTGACTTCTTCGCCGTCGACGATGATCTTGCCGCCGCTGGAGTTCTCCAGGCGATTGATCAGACGCAGCAGGGTACTTTTGCCCGCGCCGGAATGACCGATCAGGCCGAACACCTGCCCGTTCTCGATAGAGAGACTGGTCGGGTGCAGCGCGGGAATATCCTTACCGGCGACGCGGTAAGTCTTATGGACGTTTTGAAACTCGATCACGTAGCGAACCTTGTGGGGCGCGTTAGAAAAGGATCAGCGGTTAGCCGGGCGCGCATTTTAGCCTGTCCGTATAGAGGTTCTTAGCATTTATTTCGCAATTAACCTTCGATTTGGCAATAACAAGATCAAAGGTCATAAAAAAGGAACGTCCAAAGCAGCCCATCAGTCACTAAGTAAGCGACTTGAAAACCCTGGGTGCCGTGCCCGGGAACCACTCAAGAGTCCCCGGCCAGCATCGGGGTCAACCGAGGAGTTTACGACTGATGAGCAAGAAGCCTACGACCGATAAAAGCCAGATGGCCGGAACCGATGCCCCGGATCGCGCCAACACCAACGCCAAACTCGACAGCCTGGAAAAGTTTCGCTCCGACGCCACCGGCCAGGCCCTGCGCACTAACCAAGGCGTGAAGATCGCCGACAACCAGAACACGCTCAAGGCCGGCCCGCGCGGGCCGTCGCTGCTTGAAGACTTCATCATGCGGGAAAAGATCACGCATTTTGACCATGAGCGTATTCCGGAACGCATCGTCCACGCACGCGGCACCGGCGCGCATGGTTTCTTTCAGGCCTACGAGAACCATTCGACGCTGACCAAGGCCGGGTTCCTACAGGATCCGGGGAAAAAGACACCGGTGTTCGTGCGCTTTTCCACCGTGCAGGGGCCGCGTGGCTCCGGCGACACCGTGCGCGACGTGCGCGGCTTCGCGGTGAAATTCTTCACCGATGAAGGCAACTTCGATCTGGTCGGCAACAACATGCCGGTGTTTTTCATTCAGGACGCGATCAAGTTTCCCGACTTCGTCCACGCGGTGAAACCCGAGCCGCACAATGAAATCCCTACCGGCGGCTCGGCCCACGATACCTTCTGGGATTTCGTCTCGTTGGTGCCGGAATCGGCGCACATGGTCATCTGGGCGATGTCCGACCGGGCGATTCCGAAAAGCCTGCGCAGCATGCAGGGCTTCGGTGTGCACACCTTCAGGTTGATCAATGCCGAGGGTAAATCGCGCTTCGTCAAATTCCACTGGCGCCCTACTGCGGGTACTTGCTCACTGGTGTGGGACGAAGCGCAGAAGCTCGCGGGTAAAGATACCGACTACCACCGTCGCGACCTCTGGGAAGCGATCGAGATGGGCGATTACCCGGAATGGGAACTCGGCGTACAGATCATCGAGGAGGAAAACGAGCACGACTTCGATTTCGACATCCTCGACCCGACCAAGCTGATCCCCGAGGAAATCGTGCCGATCACGCCGCTCGGCAAAATGACGTTGAACCGCAACCCGGACAACTTCTTCGCCGAGACTGAGCAGGTCGCGTTCTGCCCTGGCCATATCGTGCCGGGCATCGACTTCTCCAATGACCCGTTGCTGCAAGGTCGGCTGTTTTCCTACACCGATACGCAGATCAGCCGACTCGGCGGGCCGAATTTTCATGAGCTGCCGATCAACCGCCCGGTGGCGCCGTTCCACAATGGCCAGCGCGATGCGCAGCACCGCACGGTGATCGACAAGGGCCGCGCGTCTTACGAGCCGAACTCGATTGATGGTGGCTGGCCGAAAGAAACGCCGCCGGCCGCGCAGGACGGCGGTTTCGAGAGCTACCCGGAACGCATCGACGCCAACAAAATTCGTCAGCGCAGTGAGTCGTTCAGTGATCACTTCTCTCAGGCGACGTTGTTCTTCAACAGCATGAGCGATCACGAGAAGGAGCACATCATTGCCGCTTACAGCTTCGAACTGGGCAAGGTTGAGCGCGAGTTCATCCGTGCGCGGGAAGTGAATGAGATTCTGGCCAACATCGACCTCGAACTGGCCAAGCGCGTCGCGGCCAATCTAGGCCTGCCGGCACCAAGCAAAGGCACGGTCGAGGCTCGTAAAACCTCCTTCGATCATTCGCCGTCATTGAGCCAGGCCAACCTGTTGCCGGAAAACATCAAGACGCGAAAAGTGGCGATTCTTGCGGCCAACGGCGTCGATGGTGCAGCGATTGATGCGATGAAGAAGGCATTGGCGGCTGAAGGTGCACATGCCAAGTTGCTGGGGCCTACTTCGGCACCAGTGAAGACCGCTGACGGGAAAAGCCTGCCGGTGGATGCGTCCATGGAAGGCATGCCATCAGTGATCTTCGATGCGGTGTTTGTGCCGGGTGGCGCGGCGTCGGTCAAGGCGTTGAGCGGCGATGGCGTGGCCTTGCATTACCTGCTGGAGGCGTACAAGCATTTGAAGGCGATTGCGTTGCACGGGGATGCCAAGCAGTTGCAGGACTTACTGAAGCTCGAGGCGGATGCTGGATTGCTGCAAGGCAAGGATGTGCCGTCGTTGACCAAGCCGTTCTTTGCGGCGATCGGGCAGCATCGGGTTTGGGAGCGGGAGCCTAAAGCCAAGGCCATTCCGGCTTAAGATCTTCGGGAATAGAAAGACCGCTTTCGCGAGCAGGCTCGCTCCCACATTGGTTCTGTGTCGTACACGAATCCAATGTGGGAGCGAGCCTGCTCGCGATGCTTTTAGGGTTTACGCGGACTCAAGACCATCTGCGCCGGTACGGTGCGCACGATCTGCTTCTCAATCTTCAGATCAAAATCCGGGTTCAACTTCTTCACCCGCTTGGTCAGCAGATTCGCCAGCCACGGATAATCATTGGTCCGCGGCGCCTGAATACTCACCGCACACTCATAATTCACCACATCAGCGGCGATCGCATCGAGTTGGCGGCGAAGTTTGCGGCTATCGGTGATGTTCAGCGCAACCGTGGTGCTCTCGGCGGTCGGATCGATCACCTTGGCTTTCGGCTTGGCTTCCGCCGCCAGCAACGCGGCTTCAGCTTTTTCCAGCTCAGCCTTGCGCGCTTCGGTGATGGCCCCATTCACGCCACCCGTTAGCGCTGGCGCTTTCGGCATCAACGCACGGGCACGGCTCAGCGCCGTGGCGGCCGCATTCACATCACCCTTCTGCAGCACGATCTGGCTGCGGCGCAGATACGCCTCGGCCAGTTGGCGCTGGTATTGCTCAAGGGATTGGTCGTTGGGCGCTTCGGTTTGCAAAGCGGCCAATTGATCTTCGGCGGTGGCCAGTTCGCTGCTGGCCAGGCTTTGCTCCAGCTGTGCGATGGCCGTAGCCCGCGCATCGGGGACTTCGGCCACCGGCGGCGTGCTTTGGCAGGCGCCCAGCAGCACTGAAAATGCGACAAGGAGCAGATAACGGGAGGCGAACGGCTTCATTCCTGCGACTCTCTAATTGCGCAAAAAGCGGCCAAGTCTACACCCCACGGCGGGGCAGAACAAAACTCAGCAGAAACAGTGCGGCCGCCGTCACAACGATTGACGGCCCGGCCGGGGTGTCCTTGAACCACGACAAGGCGAGCCCGCCACACACCGCGAGCATGCCCAGCAGGCTCGCGCCCAGTGCCATCTGCTCCGGCGAACGGGCGTGACGCTGTGCCGCAGCCGCCGGAATGATCAGCAGTGAAGTAATCAGCAACACACCGACGATTTTCATCGCCACCGCGATCACCACCGCAATCAATAACATCAGCGCCATGCGCAGGCCTGCGACCGGCAGGCCTTCGACCTTGGCCAGCTCTTCGTGCACGGTGATCGCCAGCAGTGGCCGCCACAGCGTCACCAGCAGCACCAGCACCGCCGCGCTGCCGCCGAGAATCCAAGCCAGATCAGTCGGACTGATCGCCAGCAGGTCGCCGAACAGATAGGCCATCAGGTCGATCCGCACTTCATGCATGAAGCTTAGTACCACCAGGCCGAGAGAGAGCGTGCTTGGTGCGAGAATTCCCAAAAGCGTGTCAGACGCCAGCGGTTGACGCTGTTGCAGCGTGACCAGCAGCACCGCCAGCAACAGGCAGCCTACGGTCACCGCAACGGTCGGGCTGACATCCAGCAGAAAGCCCAGCGCCACACCGAGCAGCGCGGCGTGGGACAAGGTGTCGCCGAAATAGGCCATGCGCCGCCAGACCACGAACGAACCCAGCGGACCTGCAACAATCGCCAACGCCAGACCTGCAAGCAGGGCATACAACAGAAAATCAGCCATGCTTGCAGTTGTCTCCGTGAACGTGAGGTTGGCCAATAACCGGCCCTTTGACCACCGAACCGTGCAGGTCGTGAGCGTGGTCGTGATGGTGGTGATAGACCGCCAGGCTCTGCGCGTTCTTGCCGAACAGCTCGACGAACGCCGGATCGCCGCTGACCTGCTCGGGATGCCCGGAGCAGCAGACGTGACGGTTGAGGCAGACCACCTGATCGGTGGTGCTCATCACCAGATGCAAATCGTGGGACACCATCAACACACCGCAACCATGGCGGTCGCGCAGACGGGTGATCAGGCTGTACAACTCGGCCTGGCCGGCGACGTCGACGCCTTGCACCGGCTCGTCGAGCACCAGCAACTCCGGCTCGCGCAGCAACGCCCGAGCCAACAGTACGCGCTGCATTTCGCCGCCGGAAACGCTTTGCACCGGGCTGTCGATGACGTGTTCGGCGCCGACTTCTTTCAACGCGGCCAGCGCACGCGGACGATCAACGCCCGGCACCAGCCGCAGAAAGCGCAGCACCGAAAGCGGAAGTGTCGGATCGACGTGGAGTTTTTGCGGCATGTAGCCAACGCGCAGCTTCGGCTTGCGCCAGACGCTGCCGCTGTCCGGCTTGAGCAAGCCGAGCACGGCGCGCACCAGCGTGGTCTTACCGGCGCCATTGGGGCCAATCAGGGTGACGATCTGCCCCGGCTCGACGCTCAACTCGATGTTGTCCAGCACAGCCTGCCCGGCAAACGTGACGGCGACCTGCTCCAGACGGATCAGCGCATTGCTCATCAAGCCCCCTGGCAACCGGAGCACAGGCCGACGACTTCGACGGTCTGCGCTTCGACGATGAAGCCAACGTCTTTGGCGCTGTTGATGATCGCGTCGCTGATCACTTTTTGCTCAAGTTCGATGGCGGCGTGGCAATCGCGGCAGATCAGGAACTGGCCTTGATGCGCGTGCTCCGGGTGCACGCAGCCAACGAAGGCGTTGAGCGAGGAGATGCGGTGCACCAGGCCGTTTTCCAGAAGGAAATCCAGCGCGCGATACACGGTCGGCGGCGCAGCGCGGCGGCCGTCCTGTTCGCTGAGTACGGCAAGAATGTCGTAGGCACCCAGTGGCTTGTGACTCTGCCACACCAGTTCCAGCACCCGGCGGCGCAACGCGGTCAGGCGCAAGCCTTTCTGGGCGCACAAGGTATCGGCCTCGGACAAAGCGCTGTGCACGCAATGTGAGTGGTCGTGGGGACGGCTGGCAATCGGTGTAATAGGCATGGGCGGCGACGAGTTTTGATAGAGACGTTATTATGTTACCCGTTCTCGCCTCCTTGAGTGGTCATCGTGTCCCGACTTTTTTCTGTTTTTGTGGCTTTTGTCGCCAGTTTTCTGCTGATCGGTTCGGCTCAGGCCGAGGTCAAAGTCCTCACCAGCATCAAACCGTTGCAGCTGATTGCAGCGGCCGTGCAGGACGGCGTGGCGATTCCCGAAGTGCTGCTACCGCCGGGTGCTTCGCCACACAATTACGCCCTGCGGCCATCCGACGTACGGAAGGTGCAATCGGTGGATCTGCTCTACTGGATTGGCCCGGACATGGAAGGTTTCCTGCCGCGCGTGCTGAACGGTCGTACGCTGCCGAGCGTCGCGGTGCAGGATCTGCCGGGGATGAAGCTGCGGCGTTTTGCTGAAGACAGCCATTCCCACGCCGAAGAGGCTGACGAGCATGATCACGATCATCGCCCGGGCACGCTGGATGCGCATTTGTGGTTATCGCCGGTGAACGCGCGGGTGATTGCCGACAAGATGGCCGCTGACTTGAGCACCGCAGATCCGGCCAATGCCGAGCGCTATCAGAAGAACGCCAAGGCGTTTGACGAACGTCTGGACGCACTGGATCAGCGTTTGAAGAAACGTCTGGCCAGTGTTGAAGGCAAGCCCTACTTCGTCTTCCACGAAGCGTTTGATTACTTTGAAGAGGCTTATGGCCTGAAGCATGCCGGTGTGTTCAGCGTGGCCGCCGAAGTGCAGCCCGGTGCGCAGCATGTTGCGGCGATGCGCAAGCGTTTGCAGGAAGTGGGCAAGACCTGTGTGTTCAGTGAGCCGCCATTGCGTCCGCGTCTGGCCGAAACCCTTGTGGCGGGTTTGCCGGTGAAACTGGCTGAGCTGGATGCGTTGGGCGGGTACACCCCGGCGACGGCTCAGGGCTATGAGCAGGTGCTGGAGAAGTTAGGTAACGATCTGGCCGGGTGCCTGGAATCGTTGTAACAACTCAATAAATGTGGGAGCGAGCCTGCTCGCGAAAGCGGTGTGTCAGTCAACATAGAGACTGAATGTACCGACGTCTTCGCGAGCAGGCTCGCTCCCACATTAGATTTGTGCCCGGCCCAGAACCAATGTGGAAGCGAGCCTGCTCCGGGCGGCGCTCCGACGAAGCTTTTAAAGGGCGAAAGGTAGCGGTGTGTGCACCTGCTGCCGCTGCGCCAAGCGCTGCTCAAACTCCTTGGGATCGTGAATCAACACGTCCTGCCCGGCGAACTGCTCCGCCGCGATCAACCGCGACAGCCAGAACCGCACACAGGCTACACGCAGCATCGTCGGCCACAACTCAGCCTCCGCCGCCGTGAACGGTCGCAACGCCGCATAGGCGCCGAGAAACGCGCGGGCACGCGGCCCGTCGATTAAACCGCCCTCGTCCGAGCACCAGTCATTCAAGGCGATCGCCACGTCATAGAGCATCGGCCCCGAGCAGGCATTGTAGAAGTCGATCAGTCCGGTCAGGTGCGTGCCTTCAAACATCGCGTTATCGCGAAACAGGTCGGCATGAATATTCGCCCGCGGCAGCGCGAGGATCTTGTCTTTACGCTCGTTGATTTCATCCAAGGCCTTTTGCAGCAAGGCACGCGGCTCATCGCTCAGGTGCGAAAGCAACTCGTTGCCCTCCTCCAGCATCCAGTCCAGGCCACGGTCGGTCTTGCGCTTGATCATGCGCTCGCCCTGGGTCGCCAGGTGCAGATGCGCCTGCAACTCGCCGACCTGCGCGCAATGCTGAGCATTGGCGACCTTGATGTGCTTGCCGGACAGGCGCGGTTGCAGCAGCGCCGGTTTGCCTTTCAGCTCACGCAACGCCACACCGTCAGTGGTGCGCAACGCGTACGGCACCGGCAAGTCGGCTTCGTGGAGCACATCGAGCAGGTCGATGAAGAACGGCATCTCCTGCACCGGGCCGCGTTCGACCAGGGTCAGGACGAATTCGCCCTGCTCCAGGCTGATAAAGAAGTTGGTGTTTTCGCTGCCGGCGGCGATCCCCTGGAAATCAAGCAGACGGCCAAGCCCGTAAGGGGCGAGAAAGGTTTCCAGCTCGGGCCGAGCCAGGGGAGTGAACACAGACATGGTTAAAAACTGCTCAGTTCAGGCGTCGTGGTCAGGCGACGCCGATTAAAAGTCGGGAAACTTACTTCCAGGTAAAGATTTCCCACGACGGAATCAGCATATCCGGCTGGTCGGAGCGAATGTAGTTCGCGTCCGTACCATCGGCGCGCACCAGGAAATACGGTTTGCCACCCTTTGGCGTGACCTTGATCGCATAGACGAAGCCACTGCGACTGTATTCCTGGATGACCTTGTCGCCTTCCGTGTGCGTGTTGATCGTAACTTCCGGCTCCGAAGCGGGCGCATCATCCGCCGCCATCGCGGCCAACGGTGAGGTAGCAATCAGACCGACCAGCAGCAAGCGATTTAACGTACGCATGATAACCTTGTCCCTTTGTCGTCAACGGTCCCGCTATTCTAGCGCCGGACCCGCCGAAAAGGTTGATCCTGCTCATGAGCCAAGCCCCCCTCGTCCTGGTGGACGGTTCGTCTTACCTGTACCGCGCCTTTCACGCGCTGCCACCACTCACCACTTCCAAAGGCCTGCCGACCGGTGCGGTCAAAGGCGTGCTGAACATGCTCAAGAGTCTGCGCAAGCAGTACCCGGACAGCCCGTTCGCCGTGGTGTTCGACGCCAAGGGTGGGACATTTCGCGATGAAATGTACGCCGAATACAAAGCCAACCGCCCAAGCATGCCCGACGACATGCGCGTGCAAATCGAGCCGCTGCACCAGAGCGTGATCGCTCTCGGTTTCCCGCTGCTGTGCGTGGAAGGCGTCGAGGCCGACGACGTGATCGGCACCCTCGCCCGCAGCAGCGCGGCGGCGGATCGCCCGGTGGTCATCTCCACCGGCGACAAGGACATGGCGCAACTGGTCGATGGCCACATTACCTTGGTCAACACCATGTCCGGTAGCTCGATGGACGTGGAGGGCGTGAAGGAGAAATTCGGCGTCGCACCGGAGCAGATCATCGATTATCTGGCGCTGATGGGCGATTCGTCCGACAACATCCCGGGCGTTCCGGGCATCGGCCCGAAGACCGCGTCCGGCTTGTTGGTCGGCGTCAATGGCGGCCTGACCGAGCTGTATGCCAACCTCGACATCGTCCCGACCCTGCCGATTCGCGGCGCGAAAACCCTGCCGGCCAAGCTCGAAGAGCACAAGGAGATGGCGTTCCTCTCCTATCAACTGGCGACCATCAAGGTCGACGTGCCGCTGGACGTCGAACTCGACGATCTGCAAATGGGCGCGGAAGACCCGGCCAAGCTCTACGAGCTGTACTCGCTGCTGGAGTTCAAGAGCTGGATCAACGATCTGGATCGCGACGCCAAGCGTCTGGAGCTGAGCGCGGCCAGCGAGCCTGCACCGGCCGGCGATCTGTTCAGCGCGCCAGCAGCAGAAGCGCCTGCTGCTCCGACCGAAGCCGCGTATGAAACCATCCTCGATCAGGCGCGTTTCGACGTCTGGCTGGAAAAACTGAAGAACGCCAAACTGTTCGCCTTCGATACTGAAACCACCGGCATCGACGCGCAACAAGCGCAACTGGTCGGCCTGTCGTTCGCCGTGCAGGCCAACGAAGCCGCGTACATTCCGCTGACCCACTCCTACATCGGCGTGCCGGAGCAACTGGATCGCGACACCGTACTGCGCGCACTCAAGCCGATTCTGGAAGATCCGAGCAAGCTCAAGGTCGGCCAGCACGCCAAGTTCGACATGAATATCCTGGCCAACTGCGCCATCGGTGGTGATCAGAGCCAAGGCATCACCGTGCGCGGCATCGCCTTCGACACGATGCTTGAGTCCTACGTGCTCAATTCCACCGCGACCCGCCACGACATGGACAGCCTCGCGCAGAAGTACCTCGATCACACCACCGTAAGCTTCCAGGACATCGCCGGCAAAGGCGCCAAGCAGCTGACCTTCGACCAGATCGCCCTGGAGCAGGCCGGCCCTTACGCCGCCGAAGACGCCGACATCACCTTGCGTCTGCACCAAACGTTGTTCGAAAAACTCAGCGCGATCCCGAGTCTGGCCAGCGTGCTGACCGACATCGAAATTCCGCTGGTGCCGGTGCTGGCGCGCATCGAACGCCAAGGCGCGTTCGTTGACGCTGAGCTGCTCGGCATCCAGAGCATCGAGCTGGGCAACAAAATGGTTGCGCTGGAGCGCGAAGCGTTCGAAATCGCCGGGGAAGAATTCAACCTTGGCTCGCCGAAACAACTGGGCGTGATTCTCTACGAGAAACTTGGTCTTCCGGTGCTGAAGAAGACCGCCAAGGGCCAGCCGTCCACTGCTGAAGAAGTGTTGGCGAAGCTCGCTGAAGACGATCACCGCTTGCCGAAGGTGCTGATGGAGCACCGCTCGATGAGCAAGCTGAAAAGCACTTACACCGATCGCTTGCCGGAGCAGATCAACCCGCGCACCGGCCGTATTCACACCTCATATCATCAGGCTGTGGCGTCGACCGGGCGCTTGTCCTCCAGCGATCCGAACCTGCAGAACATTCCGGTGCGTACGGCTGAAGGTCGACGCATTCGTCAGGCGTTCGTCGCGCCGAAAGGCTACAAACTGCTGGCGGCAGACTATTCGCAGATCGAGCTGCGGATCATGGCGCACCTGTCCAAGGACGAAGGCCTGATGAATGCCTTCCGCAACAACCTGGACGTGCACACCGCCACCGCTGCCGAAGTGTTCAAGGTCGAACTCAACGAGGTGACCTCCGACCAGCGCCGTGGCGCCAAGGCGATCAACTTCGGTTTGATCTACGGCATGGGCGCACAGAAGCTCGGCAAGGACATCGGCGTCGACACCAAGACTGCCAAGGCGTACATCGACACTTACTTCGCCCGCTATCCGGGGGTTCGCGAGTACATGGACCGCACCCGCGCGCAGGCAGCGGATCAGGGTTATGTCGAGACCTTCTTCGGTCGTCGTCTGTACCTGCCGGAGATCAACTCGAACAAGCCGCAGGAACGCGCTGCCGCCGAGCGCACGGCGATCAACGCACCGATGCAGGGCACGGCGGCCGATATCATCAAGAAAGCCATGGTGGCGGTGGATGAGTGGCTGGCGACGTCTGGCCTGGACGCCCGAGTCATTCTGCAGGTACACGATGAACTGGTGCTTGAGGTTCGCGAGGATCTGGTCGAACAGATCAGTACCGAGATTCGCGTGCACATGAGCGAAGCGGCGAAACTGGATGTACCGCTGCTGGTCGAAGTAGGTGTGGGCAACAATTGGGATCAGGCTCACTGAGCCTTTTGAACACGGTTTGCCGCGACCTGTTGTAGCGGCAACGCCGGTGAAACCTGCTTATTTCGAAAGGCGCTTGAGATTATTCCAAAGCTTTTTGAAAAAAATCTGAACTAATCTGGAAGGACACCACTCAGAGATACTGAATGGCTGGTGAAGCCCTTCGATGCTCCTATGTTGTGTTAAGTGTTGGCAGATATCTGAACCCCGCCCTAGCGGTTCGGAACTTAAACCCCGGAATTTCTCCCTCCCCAATGAAATCCGGGGCTTTTTTTGCCCAAAATTTGTCTGTAGCGCGCTCATGCTGCGTTGAAAGCACAGCTCAAATGCTCATTTAGGTCCCCTAAAGTCGAGCGCGACCCCGGCCGCTTTTCACCGTGTTTTCGCCTTGCCTGAGCACACTACAAACAAATTTCCATATCCAAACAAATTTCCATATCCCGACTTACTCGGCTGCCGCCTCGGCGCCTTTGTCTGCCAGTTCCATCCAGCCGGCCAGTACAGTGTAGGCCTCTTCCAGGCCCATGCGTTTTGGCGCGGAGAAGAGCTGGATGGTGACCAAGTCGCCCCAACCCTTGCGAATTTCCGACTGCACTTTGAGCAGGGTGTTCTTGGCTGCGCCGTAGGTCAGCTTGTCGGCCTTGGTCAGCAGGATGTGCATCGGCATGCCAGCGGCAACGGCCCAGTCGAGCATCAGCAGGTCGAAGTCGGTCATTGGATGACGGATGTCCATCATCAGAATCAAACCCTTCAAACTCTCGCGGCCACCGAGGTACGCCTCAAGGTGACGCTGCCAGTGCATCTTCAGCGGGATGGGTACTTTTGCGTAACCGTAGCCCGGCAGGTCGACCAGACGACGATCTTCGTCTAGCTTGAAGAAGTTCAACAGCTGTGTGCGACCCGGAGTTTTCGAGGTGCGCGCCAGGCTGGCGTGAGTCAGGGTGTTCAGTGCGCTGGATTTGCCGGCGTTGGAACGACCGGCAAACGCCACTTCGAAGCCTTCGTCGTCAGGGCATTGATCGACTTTGGCGGCACTGAGCATGAACGTGGACTGTTGGCACAGGCCGAGGATGGGATTCTTGAGTTGCATGGGATTTCCGATGTGGGCGGCGCCGGGATTGGGCGCGGAACGCGGTGTCGCTTCCGTTTCAGTGACGCCAGTATATAATGCCGCAGATTTTGTGTGTGCTTTGTCCCAGCGTAGGATGAAGTTCACGAGAGCGACAGACCTTGATTGCGCATTAGAACGCAGAACGCTCTCAACCCTGAAAAGGTCGTTTTATGACGAAATGGCTGCTGGCTGCCGGAGTCTTGATGCCGCTTTACAGCGCACAGGCTACACAGGATCCGGAAGCTGTGTACAACCGTGTTTGTGGTGCCTGTCATTCCGGCCAACTACCCATGGCGCCCAAAAGAGGCGATCAGGAAGCTTGGACGCCGAGGTTGGCGAAAGGTATGGGGACGCTGGTGCAACACGTGACCCAGGGTTTCAAGGCGATGCCGCCGCGTGGTTTGTGCATGGACTGCAGTGCCGAGGATTACCAAGCCATCATCCTTTGGATGAGCGAGTAAACCCGGTCCATAACTTAACCCTTAGCCGTAGTTGGATTAGCTGATGAACAAATTGATCGTGAGTCTGCTGTTGACCGTGGGAATCTCAGGCTTCGCCCATGCTGCCGGTGATGCCGCAGCGGGCCAGGCAAAAGCCGCCGTTTGTGGAGCCTGCCATGGCCCGGACGGCAACAGCATGGCGCCAAACTTCCCGAAACTGGCCGGCCAGGGTGAACGCTACCTGACCAAGCAGCTGCACGACATCAAGTCGGGCAAGCGCACCGTTCTGGAAATGACCGGGCTGCTGACCAACCTGAGCGATCAGGATCTGGCTGACATCGCCGCCTACTTTGCCAGCCAGAAAGGCAGCGTCGGCGCCGCCGATCCGAAGATCGTCGCACGCGGTGAAGCGCTGTTCCGTGGCGGCAACCTGGCCAAGGGCCTGCCAGCCTGCACCGGCTGCCACTCGCCGAACGGCGCCGGCAACGCCGCTGCCGGGTTCCCGCATCTGGGTGGCCAACACGCTCAATACATCGCCAAGCAACTGACCGATTTCCGCAAGGAAGAAGGCGGCCGCACCAACGACGGCGACACCATGACCATGCAGACCATCGCCAAGCGCCTGAGCGACGAAGACATCGCTGCCGTCTCAAGCTACATTCAAGGTCTGCACTAAGAGCATTTGGTAGCGATGGATCTCGCGCAACGTTAACGCTCGATTAATCCGTCGCAGCAAGTATAAAAAGGGTGGCTTTGGCCGCCCTTTTTTGTGGCCGCTACCGTTACACTACAGAACTCATGCCCGCCAGGATCTGTCTGAAAACAGGTCGCGCGAGGCGACCAAAATTGTCCAGGAGTAAAGCATGCGTAATCTGATCATCAGCGCCGCTCTCGTCGCTGCCAGCCTGTTCGGCGTGACCGCTCAAGCCGCCGAAGCACCTGCCGCCCCTTACGTGGAACTGGCCAACCCGGTTCCGGTTGCAGAGCCTGGCAAGATCGAAGTGGTCGAGCTGTTCTGGTACGGCTGCCCGCATTGCTATGCCTTTGAGCCAGTGATCAACCCTTGGGTTGAGAAACTGCCGTCCGACGTCAACTTCGTACGTATTCCAGCCATGTTCGGCGGCCCATGGGACGCCCACGGCCAAATGTTCCTGACCCTCGAAGCCATGGGCGTCGAGCACAAGGTTCATGCGGCGGTTTTCGAAGCCATCCAGAAACAACACAAGAAGCTGACCGACAAGAACGACATGGCTGACTTCCTCGCCACCCAAGGCGTGGACAAAGACAAGTTCCTCGCCACCTTCGACTCGTTCGCCATCAAAGGTCAGATCGTAAAAGCTCGCGAACTGGCCAAAAAGTATGAAATCACTGGCGTGCCAACCATGATCGTCAACGGCAAATACCGCTTCGACATCGGCTCTGCCGGTGGTGCCGAGCAAGCTTTGCAACTGGCTGACCAACTGGTCGCCAAAGAGCGAGCGGCAACCAAGGCTGCTGCCAACTAAGCGCGGCATCCGCCATGCGCCGCTGGAAGTCTGAACGCATCGTTGGCCTGCATGATCCGCAGGTCAACGAGCATCACCTGGAGTCCACGGGCTTGCCCGCAGACCAGCGTCTGCGTCTGCTCAGTTTCAATATCCAGGTCGGCATCAGCACCGAGCGCTATCGGCATTACCTGACCCGCAGCTGGCAGCATCTGCTGCCGCACAACGGGCGTTCAGGCAACCTGCAAAAGATCGGTGACTTGCTGGGCGACTTCGATCTGGTCGCTCTGCAGGAAGCTGATGGCGGCAGCCTGCGTTCAGGCTACGTCAATCAGGTCGAACATCTGGCGCAGCTCGGCGCCTTCCCCTACTGGTATCAACAACTCAATCGCAACCTCGGCCGACTGGCCCAGCACAGCAATGGCGTGCTCAGTCGTCTGCGCCCGTGGGCGATCGAAGACCACCCGCTGCCCGGCCCGAAAGGTCGCGGCGCGATCCTTCTGCGTTTCGGCGAAGGCCCGGAAGCGCTGGTGGTGGTGATGATGCACCTGGCCCTCGGCGCGCGAACCCGCAGCCTGCAACTGGCCTATATTCGTGAGCTGATCGGTGGCTACAAACACCAGATATTGATGGGCGACATGAACACCCATGCCAGCGATCTGCTACAACAGTCACCGTTACGCGATCTCGGCCTGCTGGCCCCGCAGGTGGAAGCGACATTCCCCAGTTGGCGCCCTCAGCGTTGCCTTGATCATATTTTGCTCAGCCCGACCCTGACCCTGGAAAAGGTCGAAGTGCTGGCACAACCGATTTCCGATCACCTGCCGGTCGCGGTAGAGATTCGTCTGCCGGGTTCGCTCACGGCCGATGCATTGCCCGCGTTGAGTCCTGCCCCTCGCGGAACCCCTGAATGAGCGACGACGCCCAGCGCTGGAAAGAGAAGTACCTCAAAAGCATCGAACAACAGGACAAACTCGAACGTCGCTGGGCCGCCAGGCTCGACTTGCTGCGTCGCGGCCTGGTGCGCAGCACGCTGGCCGCTGAAGGCACCGATAAAGTCGTTGATCAGTGCATGAAAGAGATGCGCGACGTGGTGCGCACCGACGACATGGACGCCGGCCTCGCCGCCCTGCTGCCGCGCCTGGAAAAAGCCGTGCTCGACTCCGAGCAGCGCCGCGAAACCCGCATCGATCAGGTCAGCACCGCGCTGACGTCGCTGGTCAGCCAGTTGCAGGCTTTGCCGCTGCCGCGCGAGGTCGCCCAGCCACTGAAGAAATTCGCCAAACAACTGGATGGTCGCGTCGGGTCGGCGCGGGAAATGCCATTGCTGTTAAGTGAACTCAGCGGATTGCAGGGCAAGGCGTTAAGTCTGCTGGAAACGCCCGCAGAGCCGGGTCGTCCGGGTTTGTTGCAGCGTTTGTTTGGTAGCCGTGACAGCGAAGAGGCGCCCGCCACAGAATCACCCGCACCGACCCAAGTCGCGCAGCCGCTTGCTGCCCCACTACCTGAACCGGAATCCGCAGAGCCGGCCCCTGTCGCAGCGATTGAACCGGTGACGGCGGCTCTCGCCCTCGAAGCCGCCGTGCCTGTCGAAAAAACGACGCCAGCCACGCAAACCCGGCTGGGAGTTGAAGAAATGGTGGCCTTCGAGCCGCCCACGGTCGTCAGCGAAGTTATCAGTGACCCGACCGAGCCCAAGGCCGAGCACTTCGAACCCGAGCCTGTTTTCGACGCTGCACCAGCTCAAACGCAGATCACGCCTGCCGCCATCAATCCTGATGAGCTGATTCGCCCCGGTGATCCAGCGCCGCTGACCCTCGACAGCCTGCCCTTGCCCGAACCCATCGCGCGGGCGCTGGCCGCTATCGACCCGGAACAACCCGAACACGACATCCTGTTCGCCCTGCCGGACACGCCGGAGCCGTCCTACAGCTCCGTGGCCAAGCACATCGAAGACACCCTGATCGGTCTCCTCGACGACCTCACCCTTCCAGAACGTCACCGTCCGCAAGCCGAAGCCATGCGGGAAAGGCTTAAACATGGCCTGAACTGGTACGAACTGATCCCGATCCTCGACGATCTCGCGACATTGATGCTGGCGATCACCGACAGCGGTCAACACGAGTTCGAAGCGTATCTGCAGCAACTCAACGAACGCCTCGAAGCATTCCAGAGCAACCTGCAAGCCGCCAGTGAAGGCCATGCCGACAACAGCTCGGCGGCGCGGGCCATGGATACGCAGATCCGCGAGCAAGTCGATGGCTTGCAGACCAGCGTGCAGGAAGCGGCGGATCTGGAAGACCTCAAGCACGTGCTGGAGAACCATCTCGAGGGCCTGCTAGGCACCATGGACCAGCACCAGAAGCAGCGCGATGCCCGGGAGCAGGAGGTGGCGACGCGACTGAAAAGCCTGTCCGAGCGCGTAGCGCATATGGAGCAGGAAGCCCAGGGTTTCCGCGAACATCTTGAAGTGCAACGGCAGAAAGCCTTGATCGATCCGCTCACCGGTCTGCCCAATCGCGCTGCGTGGAGCGAACGCCTCGAGCATGAAATCAAGCAGTGGCAGCAACACGGCAACACCCTGAGCCTGGCGATGCTCGATCTGGATCACTTCAAACGTATCAACGACAACTACGGCCATCTTGCCGGCGACAAAGTGCTGAAGATCATTGCCACCGTGCTGCGCAAACGCCTGCGCGGCTCGGACTTCATTGCCCGTTTCGGCGGGGAAGAGTTCGTCCTGTTACTGCCGGCGACGCCGCCAGCGGTCGGCGCCAAACTGCTGGAAACCCTGCGCGCAGCGATCGAAGCCTGCCCTTTCCACTTCAAGGGCGAGCGGGTGACGATCACCATTTCTATGGGCCTGGCGTCGTTCAGGGCGGGAGAACACAGCGATCTGGTACTGAAAAGAGCCGATCAGGCGCTTTACCGCGCTAAAAATGCAGGACGCAACCGGGTCGAGCTGGGCTGAGCAAATTGTTCCATTTTGTTTAAATCCGCCCGCTGACCGTCGAGACGCAAGGCAGTACGTTACACTGTTGCATTACTGTCTTGCGTGTACTGCCTTCTGCCATGAAATTCTTTACCCTCCTCGCTTCGCTGCTCGTTCTGGCCGGTTGTGCCAGCGGCCCGCGCTACAACACCAGCCATCCTTCGGCCAATTACGACAGCCGCATTCAGTTTGTGGTCGTGCATTACACGTCGGCCTCGCTGGAGCGCTCGCTGCAATTGCTGACCCACGGCGAAGTCAGCAGCCATTACCTGATCGGCGACGACAAGAGCGGCACTGTCTACAAGCTGATGGATGAAAACCAGCGCGCCTGGCACGCCGGCGAAAGCCAATGGCAGGGCCGCACCTGGCTCAACTCCAGCTCCATCGGTATCGAAATCGTCAATCCGGGCTTCAAGGACACGCCGACCGGGCGACTGTGGTATCCGTACAGCGAAGCGCAGATTCAATCACTGATCGTCCTGCTCAAGGACATCAGCAAGCGCAACGGCATCAGCCCGCGGCACATCATTGGCCATAGCGACATCGCGCCGCTGCGCAAACTCGATCCGGGGCCAATGTTCCCGTGGAAACGCCTCGCCGCCGAAGGCCTCGGCCTGTGGCCAAACGAGCAAGCCGTGGCGCGTCAGCAGGCGCTGTTCAACAGCAGTGAACTGCCGAGCATCAGCTGGTTCCAGGCGCAATTGGCGCACTTGGGCTACGACACGCCGCAGACCGGCGAACTGGACGTTGCGACACGCCATGTCCTCGCAGCTTTCCAGATGCACTTCCGGCCTTCGCGCTTCGACGGCACGCCGGATGCGCAAACGGCAGCGTTGTTGCTGGTCCTCAATCAGACAAAATAATGACGCCCGCCCGACGGTCAGGGCGTAATTGCAATCAGCAGCTATAACTCATTGGTAATTCTTCGGATATTCCATGATGGTTGCTACCCGAGAGACGCTGCGTAGCTGGTTTTATCGCCCCTGGTTTTTGGCGATGATCGCGGCTGTCCTCAGTGCAAGTCTGTTGATCGCCGGCGGTATGTTTGTGGCGATGCGTCAGGTCGAGCAAAGCGAAAGTCAGGAAATGAACGCGCAAGGGGAACGTTTCCTCGCCCGCCTCGAACAATTGTTCGGTCAGTTGCGCGAAAGTCTCGACGATCTCGAAGCGCAGCCGCTACGCAGTTGTGACGATGAAATGATCGCCACCCTGCAGCAAGTCACCTTCAACTATCGCTTCGTCTATGAAGCAGCCTATATGGACGCCTCACGGATCTGCTCCAACCGTCCGCGTCAGGAAGGCGTGTCGGTAGTGCGGGCGCCAGATATCAGAGGGCCGACTTACAGCTATTGGCTGAATACCACCACCGAACCCGATGAAAACCGCGCCGCGCTGATGCTGGGCCGCGGCAATTTCCGCGTAGCCACTTCGCGCGGGCACCTGACCGACATGGTCGATCTGTCGCCCGGCAGCAGCCTGCTAGTGGTGCTCGATCACGGCACCCGGGCCATTCCGGTGCTCGGCCTGGCGCAAGCCTGGCCGCCAACGGAACACTGGCCACCGAAAAGCCGCGATGCCTTGCAAGTCACGCAAACCCGGCTGATCTACCGCATGCCCACCGACAACCCGGAATATCAGCTGGTGTTGATTACGCCCAGAACCGGTATGCATATTCCAGCTATCTGGTGGTGGATGATCCCGGCATGTGTGCTGCTTGGCGCATTTTCGGGATTCTTCGTTTTCCTGCTGGTGCGCCAGCGTCAGTCGATGGACGCCGAGCTTCACGGCGCGATTCGTCGCGGTGAGTTGCAGGTGCTCTACCAGCCGATCTTCGATCTCGACAGCCGCAACTGCGTGGGCGCCGAAGCCCTGCTGCGCTGGCGCCGCCCGGACGGCACACTGACCAGCCCTGACCTGTTTATCCCCATGGCGGAAAACACCGGGCAAATCCGCCAGATGACCGATTTCGTCCTGCAGCGTCTGCTGGAGCAATTGGGCCAATTGCTGCGCGCCAACCCGCAGCTGTATATCTCGGTCAACCTCGCAGCCTGCGACGTGATGGTGCCGCGCATCGGTCTGGTCATGGCGCGCTTGCTCACATTGCACCGAGTCGCCGCGCGGCAGATTGCCTTCGAGGTCACCGAACGCGGGTTGATTGATGTGGTGGTGGCGCGGGAAAACCTGCAAGCGCTGCGCGATGTCGGCCATCAAGTGTTGATCGATGACTTCGGCACCGGCTATTGCAGCCTTGCCTACCTGCAGACCTTGCCGGTCGATTGCCTGAAAATCGACAAGGCGTTCATTGATGCACTGGGCCATGACGCGGCGAGCAGCGGCGTCGCCCCGCACATCATTCACATGGCCCAGGCGCTGGATCTGAAAGTGATTGCCGAAGGCATCGAGCTGGAATCACAGGCACAATTGCTCAGCAGCGAAGGAGTGAAGTTCGGTCAGGGCTGGTTGTTCGCCCATGCGCTGAGCGCGGTGCAATTCATTGAATTGATCACCCGTGGCCGACGCCTCGCGGGAAGGCGCATGGACGACGAAGCCTAAACGGCGAGCGCCATATAGAACTGCGTGCCCTGCCCCGGCCGCGAATAAACCCCCATACGTCCGCCATGCAGCTGGACGATTTCCTTGCACAGCGCCAGACCAAGCCCGGCACCGCCCTTTTTGCGGCCGACCTGCACGAACGGCTCGAAGATCCGCCCCTGCTGGCCGTAAGCAATACCTTCGCCATTGTCTTCAACACTGATGATCACCCGCTCACCATGTCGACGCGCCTGCAAGCGGATCTGACCGTCACGGGCGGTATGGCGCAGGGCGTTGTCGATGAGGTTATCGAGTACGCGATCGAGCTGCGCCTGATCGGCCTGCAAACGTGGCAGCGGCGCCTGTACTTCGACATTCAGGGCGATGCCCTTGGCCGCCGCCGAATCGGCAAAACGCAATTGCGCCTGCTCTAGCAAATCTTCGATGGAGCACGGCGCCAGCGTGAGTTTCTGCAGGCCGTTCTGATAACGCGAAAAGTTGAGCAGGTCATTGATCAACTGCATCAGGCGCTGCATTTCCTCGTTCACGGTGTCGAGCAGATCAGCCTCGCGGGACTCCGCGGGAAACTTCGCCCGCTCACGGAACAAGCCGAACGCCATGTGCATGCCAGTGACCGGCGTGCGCAGCTCATGGGAAGCACGCAAGACGAATTCGCTGCGCACCCGCTCAAAGGCGCGCTGCTCGGTGACATCGTGCAGCACCATCACCGCACCGAGGATATGACCTTGGGTATGACTGACCGGCGTCAGGCTGTAGGTCAGCAGGCGTGATTCGCCGTCGACCTCGATACTCAAATCTTCCGGCGCCCGCTCCAGAGTGCCGCCGCGCAGCACCAATTGCAGTTGCGCATCCAGCTCGGGCCGCCCAAGCGCCGTACCCAGTCCCTGGCCGAGACGATCATCGTCCCAACCCAACTGCCGCTGGGCGACGGGATTGAGGTGTTCCAGATTCCCCTGACGGTCGATCATCAGCAAGCCATCATCGATGCTGTCGAGCACCGCCTGCAAGCGTTGCTGGCCCGCGAGCAATTCATCGACGTTGGTCGCCTGATGCTCACGCAGCGCTTCAGCCATCAGGCCGAAGCGTTTGGTCAGCAGATTCATCTCCATCGCCGAGGAAATCGGCAGGGTTACTTCAAAATTGCCTTGGCCGATATTGTCTGCCGCTTTCGCCAGCGCCTCGATCGGCGCGCCGAAACGCCTGGCAATGCCGTGGGCCGTGATGAAACCGATGATCAGCACCGCCAATCCGACAAATCCCAGCAGACCGGCAATCAACAAGGCACGGTCACGCGCCTCACGCTGTACCGCGTTGATGTTGTCCAGCGCATGCTTGTGTTCGGTGATCAGCCCGTTACGCAGCGTGTTGAAGCGCTCTCGAAAGTCGGCGCTGCTGCTCATCGAGCTGGCCGGATCTCGGGACAAATCGAAAGCTTCCAGGAAGCTCAGATAATCCGCTTTTGCCCGACTGAAGCCGTATAACCGGCCATCGCCCTCTTGCTCTTGGGCGATGCCTTGGTCCAGCAACTCGAAGTAATGCTGCTTCGACGCTTCGAACGCCACGGGATCAGGCTTTTCCGCGAGCATGATGATCAGTTGATCACCCAGCGTCTGCCGCAACTTGAGCCCCAGATCCAGAGTGACGAAGTTGCTGCGCACCAAGGCTTCTTGAGTACCGGCCATCTGCATCACGCTGACCAGCCCGAGCAGCAGCCCGAGCAAAGCCACGGTGATTAGCGCGGAAATGCTCAAGAACAAACGGGTCCGCAACTTCATCGCCAGTTTCATCGCCCGGCACTCACAGGTTGTACTGCTTGCGCTTGCGGTACAGGGTCGAAGCGTCGATGCCGAGGGTTTTTGCCGCTTGATCCAGCGTGCCGGCGGTGGCGAGAACCGCGCCGATGTGGGCTTTTTCCAACTCGTCGAGACTCAACGCCGCGCCGACGCGAGGGGCGTTGTTGGCCGGTTGTTCGGCCATACCGAGGTGGCTGATTTCCACGCGTTCCTGCGGGCAGATGATGCTCGCCCGCTCGACCACGTTACGCAGCTCTCGAATGTTGCCTGGCCAGCGGTAGCCGAGCAGCGCCTCACGCGCCTCATCACTGAAGCCTCTTGCCGGACGTGCGTACTCTTTGACGAAACGGGCGAGAAAGCGATCGGCCAGCGTGAGAATGTCCTCGGTGCGCTCGCGCAGGGGCGGCAGGTGGAGGGTGATGACGTTCAAGCGATAGAGCAGATCCTCACGGAAACGCCCGTCGCGAACCATGTCCTCGAGGTTGAGGTTGGTGGCCGCCAAAATGCGTACATCAGCGCGCCGGGTCACCGGATCCCCTACCCGTTCGTATTCCTTGTCCTGAATAAAACGCAGCAATTTTGGTTGCAATGTCAGGGGAAAGTCGCCGATCTCGTCGAGAAACAGCGTACCGCCGTCCGCTTGATTGACCCGACCCAAAGTGCTTTCGCTGGCCCCGGTAAAGGCGCCACGGCTGTGACCGAACAGTTCGCTTTCCATCAGTTCGGCGGTCAACGACGGGCAGTTGATGGTTACGCAGGATTTCTTCTCGCGTTTGCTCCAGCCATGAATCGCTCGGGCCAGCTCACCTTTACCGGTGCCGGACTCGCCAAGGATAAGAATGTTGGCGTCAGTGCTGGCAACCTGGCGAGCCGTTTCCAGTACGACTTTCATCGCCGGGCTGTGGGAATCGAGACCGTCCTTGGGTTTGCGGATCTCGCCCTCAAGGGCTTCGAGGCGCGCGGACAGTTGGCGCACTTCCAGTTGTTTGGCGGTGGCCAGACGCAGTTGATCCGGGCTGCACGGCTTGACCAGATAGTCGGCGGCGCCGGCCTGGATCGCATCTACCGCAGTATCGACAGCCGAATGCGCGGTCACAATCACCACGCGCATCCATGGCGCCTGAATGCGCATCTGCGCCAGCACGTCGAGGCCGTTGTCTTCGCCCAGACGCAGATCAAGGAAGCACAGGTCGAAAACCTGACGTTGCAGCAAGGCGTCGGCCTGAGCCGCGCTGTTGGCTGTGGCAACCGTATAGCCTTCGTCTTCGAGGCAATAACGGAAAGTACGCAGGATGGCAGATTCGTCGTCCACCAGCAGAATGCGGCCTTGATGCTCAGTGGCAGATTCCATTTTTCCTACGCTCCATAGTGATTGGTCTTGGGTTAGTCCCGGAAAAATCGGGCAAGTTGCATGGTTGATTCTGAACGATGCCAGCCATAGGAGGGTAGCTCTCTCCTGTCTTTACAGCCAATACCTTGATTTTGTTGATTTTTTAAACAATCACCGATTTGCAGGGCGTTGCCTGCGTACTTTTCTGACATCTGCGCCCTGCTCTCAATTCCATAAGATTGAAATCTCCTACGAAAAAATCGTGCATTGCGCACGACTCCAGATGCCCCATCGTGCAGGATGCGTCGCCAGAAATTTTTTGTTCACACATAACTTATTGATTTTATTAGATATTTTTCAGTTAAAAAACTGGCATGCAGGCTGCAATACCTCATTCAGCCCGGGCAGATACGAATTGCCCTAACCGAATAAGAGTGAGGAACCCAGGATGACTCGCCAACGTGCCGCCCAAGTGCGTATCTCGCCACTGCATATCCAGCAAGGTCTGTTTGGCGTACTTGCGCTGTTGATCACCCTGATCGCCTGCCAGCAATACCTGCGTTGGGAAAACAGCCAGCAGGTTGAGCCGCTGATCTCGATCCAGCACAGCACGCAAACGCACTTCAGCGCCGTCAGCAGCAGCCAGGCCGAGAGTGCTTCGATGCGCATGGTAGATGTCGATCAGGCGCAGCCACTGGATCAACTGCCACGTGAAGAGCGTTGGGTTTTCTGACTGATTGAATGAATTCGGGCGCGCAGCGCCGGAACACGCAGCATCCCTAAATAGAGAAGTAAGGAGAATCACCATGTTGAGCTGGGCAATTACATTCTTGATCATTGCCATCATCGCTGCAGTACTGGGCTTCGGTGGTATCGCGGGCACCGCCACGGGTATCGCCAAGATTCTCTTTGTCGTGTTCCTGGTGATGTTCATCGCTTCCTTCTTCTTTGGCCGTCGCGGCCGAGGTTAACGATGAGTGCTTTAAAGACACTGGCAGCCGCCCTGCTTCTGGGCGGTAGTGCCATGGCGATGGCGGCCAATGACGGCCAGACGCGGGTCAACGAACTGTTGAGTTCCGACCCGCAATACCGCGAGACCTGGGAAGGCGTGGTGAAGAAGGAAGAACGCCTGCCGGAATGGGTGATGAACCTGTCCGGCACTTCCGAACAGCAGATGAACGCGGTGGAAGAAGATGGCGACAAGTATCTGGTTGGCCCGCTCTGCGAGAATGCAGACAAGTGCCTCAACCATCGCTTGATCGTCGCGTTCAGCTTCGACAAGGACGATGCCTACGGCATGCTGGTTGACGTGCCCGAAGGCCTGCCGTCCGACAAGTCTCCGACGCGACATGCGACCTATCGCTTCTTCGGCAAACCCGATCAGGGCATGCAGGATCTGCTGATGGAAACCCTGAAGAAAGATCCGAAGTGGTACTGATTCGAACATGAAGGCAGCAGCCCTGCTGCCTTCCATTGCGCCCGCCTGAGGAAGGCAGACGCATGACCAAGGGGCCGGGACGTTCTGACTGTTGCAGGGTCGGAGTGACCTACGGGTACAGGGAGTGCCTGCGCAAGGGCCGGGTCGGGGTAAAAGCTGCGCCGCAGGTTCGCCGACCCACAGTGGTTCGACGGACTTGCGCTGAGCTTTCAATCAGTCAAAACATTGATCCAGAGCGTCCAGCTCGTGGATTTTATCGCTGACACTGCGCGCGAAAACATTACGTGGTGTTTCCTGGCGACCGTATATCGACAAAAAAACCGTTTAAACAGTAGGACTTCTAGTCTTCCTGCGTAGGCTTTTTCCTTAGTTTTTAGTCGATTTTTCTTGTTCAAAAAACAACCAACCTCCGCTGTGATGGCCGGTTCACGGCACTTATGCCGGCCGAAATGTCACAATCGAACCGGTTGGGACGCCAGTTTCACTAAAAAAAGCTCATGCCGATTCGGCATAGGGTAGGCGTTTACGGCATTAGACGGCGCAACCTTGCATCGGAATAGTTGCGCCTTTTTTCGCCTGCCGAAGAGCCGTAAATACGCGCTTCGGGGCACCTTATACGGAGGCAGATGCACAGACTTTTCCGCTAAAGAGCGTTCCAGTTCCTGCATGTGCCTGAGTCAAACGCAAGTAAGGGTAAAGATAATGAAGAAGGCAAAACTCAGCCTCGCCTGGCAGATCCTCATCGGTCTGGTTCTAGGGATTGCAATTGGTGCGTTGCTCAACCACTTCAGTGCCGAAAAGGCCTGGTGGATCAGCAACGTCCTGCAACCGGCAGGCGATATCTTTATCCGTCTGATCAAGATGATCGTGATCCCGATCGTCATCTCCTCCCTGATCGTCGGCATTGCCGGCGTGGGCGACGCCAAGAAGCTCGGGCGCATCGGCCTGAAGACGATCATCTATTTCGAAATCGTCACCACCATTGCCATCCTCGTTGGCCTGGTGTTGGCAAACGTGTTCCATCCGGGCGCCGGCATCGACATGAGCACCCTGGGCACGGTGGATATCTCCAAGTACCAGGCGACCGCCGCCGAAGTACAGCATGAACACGCGTTCATCGAGACCATCCTCAACCTGATCCCGTCGAACATCTTCGCGGCCATGGCCCGCGGCGAAATGCTGCCGATCATCTTCTTCTCCGTGCTGTTCGGTCTCGGCCTGTCGAGCCTGCAGTCGGATCTGCGCGAGCCGCTGGTGAAGATGTTCCAGGGCGTCTCGGAAAGCATGTTCAAGGTCACCCACATGATCATGAACTACGCGCCGATCGGCGTATTCGCTCTGATCGCGGTGACCGTCGCCAACTTCGGCTTCGCTTCGCTGGTGCCGCTGGCGAAACTGGTGATCCTGGTTTACGTCGCCATCGCCTTCTTCGCCTTCGTGGTGCTGGGCCTGATCGCCAAGCTGTTCGGCTTCTCGGTGATCAAGCTGATGCGCATCTTCAAGGATGAGCTGGTGCTGGCCTACTCCACCGCTTCCTCGGAAACCGTGCTGCCGCGCGTGATCGAGAAGATGGAAGCCTACGGCGCACCGAAAGCCATCTGCAGCTTCGTGGTACCGACCGGTTACTCGTTCAACCTCGACGGTTCGACCCTGTACCAGTCGATCGCGGCAATCTTCATCGCTCAGCTGTACGGCATCGACTTGTCGATCAGCCAGCAACTGCTCCTGGTCCTGACCCTGATGGTCACCTCCAAAGGCATTGCCGGTGTACCGGGCGTGTCCTTCGTGGTGCTGTTGGCCACTCTGGGCAGCGTGGGTATTCCGCTGGAAGGTCTGGCGTTCATCGCCGGTGTCGACCGCGTCATGGACATGGCCCGTACCGCACTGAACGTGATCGGTAACGCGCTGGCCGTACTGGTTATCTCGCGTTGGGAAGGCATGTACGACGACGCCAAGGGCGAGCGCTACTGGAATTCCCTGCCGCACTGGCGCAGCAAGGAAAAACTGCCAGCAGGCGAAATCTCGAAGAACTGACACACCCCTGTAGGAGCTGCCGCAGGCTGGGATCTGTTGATCTTGCTTTTTAAAAACAAAATCAAAAGATCGCAGCCTTCGGCAGCTCCTACAGGAGATTGAGGTCAACCCGGTAAATGGGGTGGCAGCAGGTACACACAAACCCCGGAGAAATCCGGGGTTTGTCGTTTCTGGCGACCCCGCTATCATTCGCCGCATTCTTCGGGGGATTTGACTGATGCTTAATGGCCTGTGGCTTGGCTTCTTCATCGTGGCAGCCGTGTCGGCGCTGGCGCAGTGGCTGATCGGCGGCAACGCCGGGATCTTTGCGGCGATGGTGGAAAGCATTTTCGCCATGGCCAAGCTCTCGGTCGAAGTCATGGTGCTGCTGTTCGGCACCCTCACCCTGTGGCTGGGCTTCCTGCGCATTGCCGAGAAGGCCGGGATCGTCGAATGGCTGGCCAAGGTGCTCGGCCCGCTGTTTCTGCGGCTGATGCCGGAAGTCCCGGCCGGTCACCCTGCCCTCGGCCTGATCACCCTGAACTTCGCTGCCAACGGTCTAGGCCTCGACAATGCCGCGACGCCCATCGGCCTGAAAGCCATGAAGGCGCTGCAAGAGCTCAATCCCAGCGCCACCATCGCCAGTAACGCGCAAATCCTTTTCCTGGTACTCAACGCCTCCTCCCTGACCCTGCTGCCGGTGACGATCTTCATGTACCGCGCTCAGCAAGGCGCGCCGGATCCGACGCTGGTGTTCCTGCCGATCCTGCTGGCGACCAGTTGCTCGACGATTGTCGGCTTCCTCTCGGTAGCGTTCATGCAGCGCCTGCGGATCTGGGATCCGGTGGTGTTGGCCTATCTGATTCCCGGTGCACTGATCCTCGGTGGCTTCATGG
Source organism: Pseudomonas viridiflava (assembly GCF_900580865.1). Classification (GTDB taxonomy): domain Bacteria; phylum Pseudomonadota; class Gammaproteobacteria; order Pseudomonadales; family Pseudomonadaceae; genus Aquipseudomonas. Next base: position 592,165 of record NZ_UTBZ01000001.1, on the reverse strand, counting down.
CGCTGCTCGGCACCCTATCAGCAACCGCTTTGGCGGGATTGTCATCGATCCTCGGCAATCTCACGCTGTTTGGGTTGATCATGCTGTTTCTGATCATCGGCGCTTTAAGGAAAGTGAAGGTTTACGAAGCTTTCGTTGAAGGCGCGAAGGAAGGCTTTGACGTCGCGAAGAACCTGCTGCCGTATCTGGTGGCGATGCTCTGTGCGGTGGGCGTGCTGCGTGCGTCCGGGGCGCTGGACTTCGGTCTGGACGGCATTCGTCATCTGATCGAGTGGGCCGGTTGGGACACGCGGTTTGTCGATGCGTTGCCGACGGCGATGGTCAAACCGTTCTCCGGCAGTGCGGCGCGGGCGATGTTGATCGAGACGATGAAGACCTCGGGCGTCGACAGCTTCCCGGCGCTGGTCGCGGCGACGATTCAGGGCAGTACCGAGACCACGTTCTATGTGTTGGCCGTGTACTTCGGCGCGGTGGGGATTCAGCGGGCAAGGCATGCGGTGGGGTGTGCGTTGTTGGCGGAGTTTGCCGGGGTCGTGGGTGCGATCTTCGTCTGCTACTGGTTCTTCGGCTGAACAAAAATCCAAACTGTAGGAGTGAGCCTGCTCGCGATAGTGGTGTATCAGTCACCGATGATGGCGATTGATAAACCGCTATCGCGAGCAGGCTCACTCCTACATGGATTGTGGTGAATCAGCGCTTTTGAGGGGCCAGTTTCTGGCCTTGGGCGACGGCCCAGGCGACGACTTTGGCGGTCAGGCGATCACTGGCCTGACCAAACCCGGCGACCACCGCCGGCACCTGCACATCGTTCAGAGGCTGGCGCTCTTCAAAGCGGCGGCTGGCGAGGATCCGCTGGTCATAACCGCGCACCAGCAACGCATCGACGCGCACCACGACGCTGGCCTGAGTGCCCTGATATTCCGTCTGAAACGCCTGCAAACTCCCGCCCAATTCCAGATCCGCAGCAAAGTTGCTGTCATCGGTACTGAGCAGTGTCACCCGGCCATCGCGCTGAAAGCCGTCCAGCAAACGGTTACGCACCAGTACCGGTGCCGGATCGCTCCATCGCGAACCCTTGTAGCTGCTGATCACGTCACCCTGCGGAATCACCGCAATCGTCGGCCGGTTCAACGCTTCACTGGCCTGCAATTTGTTCAGCCGCAGCGACCAGGACTGAGTCGCCGGTGAAATGGCCGAGGCGGGCGCCTGGGCCGTCGGCAGGCGATAGACATCCGACGGCTCGGACTCGGGCAGAATCGAACAGGCGCTGATCAAGGAAAGACCGGCAGCGAAGAGGGCGAGTCGAGTCAGCTTCATGGTGTGAATTCCTTGTTCTTGTCACGGCCCAGCAGATAGCCGCTGGGATTAGCCTCAAGGCGTTGCGAGATGGCGCGCAACGAGGTCAGCGTCTCACGCAGTTCGCGGATCGCCGGGGCCAGGCCATTGAGGCCCTGCATGCCGTTGTCGAGGGAGTTTTCGTTTTTGCTGAGCAAGGTGCTGATGGTGGTCGTGCTTTGCTCCAGCGATTTCATCGCTTGCTCGGCGCTGCCCAGTGCCTGCTTGCCTTGATCGTTGATCAGGCCGTTGGCATTACGCATCAGCAGCGACGTCTGTTCGAGCATGCTGCCGGCCTGTTTGCCGACCGCCGCCAGTTGCTGCATGGCTTGCTTGATGTCGCCGCGCTGATCGTTGATCGTCCCGGTGGTTTGCTCCAGATGGGCGAGGGTTTTGCTGACGCGCTGGACGTTCTCGGCAGAGAACATCTGATTGGCGTTCTGCAGCAGCGCAGTAATGCCGGTCATCAAATCGTTGGAGTCATTGAGCAAGCGCGAAATAGGCGAGGGCGATGCAACGATGGTCGGCAGATTACCGTCATGCCCACGCAGTTTCGGGCTTTCCGGTGTGCCACCGCTGAGCTGGATGATCGACGTCCCCGTGATCCCGGCCAGCGCCAGTTTCGCCTGGGTGTCTTCCTTGACCGGCGTGTCACCGGCCAGACGAATCCGCGCCAGCACCCGCCGTGGATCTTTTGGATCAAGGCGCAGGTTGATCACATCGCCGACCTTGATCCCGCTGTACTGCACCGGGCTGCCCTTGGACAGGCCACTGACCGCCTCGCTGAAGACAATCTCGTAATCCTTGAATTCGGTGTCGACACTGGACTTGGCCAGAAACAGACCGAAGAGCAGGGCGCCTGCCACCACGATCACCGTGAACAAGCCGATCAACACATGATGCGCTCGGGTTTCCATGTCAGACCTCGTTGAGCAATTTGGCGGCGTCCAGCGCCGAGCGGCCGCGCGGGCCGTGGAAGTATTCGTGAATCCACGCGTCGTCGGTTTCCGAGACGACGTCGATGGGTCCTGCGACCAAGACCTTTTTCTGCGCCAGCACCGCCACGCGGTCAGTGATGGTGTAGAGCGTGTCGAGGTCGTGGGTTACCAGAAACACGCTGAGGCCGAGCGCATCGCGCAGGGTCAGGATCAATTGATCGAACTGCGCCGCGCCAATCGGATCGAGGCCGGCAGTGGGTTCGTCGAGAAACAGGATGTCCGGATCCAGCGCCAGGGCCCGCGCCAACGCCGCGCGCTTGATCATGCCGCCAGAGAGCGACGCCGGGTATTTGTCTGCCGCCGACAGCGGCAGACCGGCCAGCGCCAGCTTCACCGCCGCCAGGTGCTCGGCGTCGTCGCGGCTGAGGCCAGCGTGTTCGATAAGGGGCAGGGCGACGTTCTCGGTGACAGTCAGCGAGGAGAACAGCGCGCCTTTCTGGAACAGCACACCGAAGCGTCGCTCGACCAGCGAACGCTCATGCTCGGACAGAGTCGGCAGGTTCTTGCCAAACACTTTGACCATGCCTTCGCTGGGCCGGCGCAGGCCAACAATGCTGCGCAGCAAAACCGATTTGCCGCTGCCGGAACCGCCGACCACGGCGAGGATTTCGCCTTTGTACAAATCCAGATCGAGGTTCTCGTGCACGCTCTGGCTGCCGAAGCGATTGCACAGGCCACGGACTTCGATCACCGCCTCCGAGGGCGCGCGGGGTAGACGACTCACCAGCCCATCTCCATGAAGAACAGCGCGGCCACCGCGTCGAGCACGATCACCACGAAAATCGACTGCACCACAGCAGAGGTGGTGTGGGCGCCGACCGACTCGGCGCTGCCGCTGACCTTGAAGCCTTCCAGGCAACCAATCGCGGCAATGATGAAGGCGAAGATCGGCGCCTTCACCAAGCCGACCAGAAAGTGCTGAACGCCGATGTCCGACTGCAGCAGCGTCAGGAACATCGCCGGCGAAATATCCAGCGACACCGCGCAGACCACGCCGCCGCCAATGATCCCGCAGAGCATCGCCAGAAACGTCAGCATCGGCAGCGCCACCAGCATCGCCAGCACGCGCGGCACCACCAGCAGCTCCATCGGATCGAGGCCGAGGGTGCGGATTGCGTCGATTTCCTCGTTGGCCTTCATCGAGCCGATCTGCGCGGTGAAGGCACTGGCGGTGCGTCCGGCCATCAGGATCGCTGTGAGCAGTACGCCGAATTCGCGCAGAAACGAGAACCCGACCAGGTCCACGGTAAAAATCGTCGCGCCAAAACTGGCCAGCACCGTGGCGCCGAGAAACGCCACCACCGCGCCGACCAGAAAGGTCAGCAGCGCCACGATGGGTGCGGCATCGAGGCCGGTCTGCTCGATGTGCGCAATCATTGGGGTGATGCGCCAGCGCTTGGGCCGGAACAGGTTGCGCGCGATGGTTTCCATGATCAGGCCGACAAAACCAAGCAGTTGCAGGGTGTCTTGCCAAACGGTGTCGACGGCACGACCAATGCGCGTCAGCAGCTGCACGCTGACGCTGATTTCCGGTTCCTTGATCGGCACGCAGAAATCAGTCATCGAGCAGTACACGGTTTGCAGCAGCGCGCGGTCGGCGGAGGTCAGGGTGCAATCGGGGTGTTCGGCAGATTTGCCGAGGCGCTCGGAGCCGAGCAGCTCGACCAGCAACGAAGCGCCTGCGGTGTCGAGGGCGCCGAGACTGTTGAGGTCGATCGGGGTATTGGCGTCGTACTGGCTGTGGAGTTTTTCGCTCAGTTGCTTGAGCTCGGCGTAATGGGCAAGCGTCCAGTCCCCCGTGACCCGCAAGCGGGCAGGGGTTATCGACGTGTCCAGTTGGGCGTTACCGCTGATCGAGCTGCTGGTCATAAGCTCCGTGCTTGTTCGGCCTTTATGCGAACTAACGTAATAGCACGAACCGGGTTACTTTTCTTTGATCGCTGTGCTGTCCGTGATTTCGAAGCGCAGCACGCCGATCACCTGGCCATCCTCGGTCAACACCCGCACCTGCCATTTGCCCGCCGGGTTGCCGGGGAAATTCTGTTTGTGCGTCCACGCCCGGTAGCCTTCCTTGCGCCCGCCGTGGATGTCGAGGGCGATGCGGTCGACCTCTTTGCCGTTGAATTGCCAGACGTGATAAATCCGCTCATCCAGCCCGCGCGGCGCGTTGATTGCGGTGTAGGCATAGAGGCCATCGCCACGAATCTGCTCGGCGCTGACCGTGTCGAGGCTGGCACCGGGCGTGCGATCCTGCATTTGCGTGCTGATCGCCACGTCGGTCATCCACAGCGTCGCCGGCGGCACCCACGAACGCAGCGCCCAACCAACGCCACCGATGCCGACGGTGATGCACAAGATCGCCAGGGCATTGCGCAGCGTGCGGATCGGGAAGATCGACGCCAGACTCGGGAACGACAACAGCACGGCAATGCCCAGCGCCCACTTGAAGCTCTGTGAGGTAGTCAGGTGCATGATCACCGGCAACGCGGTGAGCAGGGCGGCGAACAGGGTCAGGGTGTGCAGTGCGAGAAACGCCCAGCGTCGTGGCGCCAGCCATTTGTAATAGAGCGGGTCGACGATGGAAATCAAAGCGGCGACGCTGAGCAGGCCGGTGAAAAACAGCTGTCCGCTATTCCACGTCGTTGTGATGAAAAAGAACGGCAGGACGAAAAACAGGCTTTCCTGATGGATCATCTGCGTCGCGTAACGCAGCAGCGGCTGGGGAATCTCGCGTTTGAACACGCGAGTGAAGAGGCCGGTGAGGGTGTTTTCCAGCATCAGCCAGATCCAGCTGAGCAGCATGATCACGGTGATCCAGCTCGCCAGACCCTGCTGACGATCGACCATGATGAAACTGCCGACCCCGGAGATGAACCCGCCAAGCGCAATGACCCCGGGATAACGCTTCATCAGTTCGAGAATGCGCTGGATCAGGAGCTGTATTTTTGGCATTTGGGCGGTTCACGACTGGATAGGAAAAACCTCGACAGAGTAGCGCCCGCCGGGCGCTGTGGCGAGGCTGCCGGTCACTTATTCGGTGCATTTCAGGGCCTCAAAAGATCGCAGCCTGCGGCAGCTCCTACATTTGGAACGCAATCCCCTGCAGGAGCTGCCGCAGGCTGCGATCTTTTGATCTTCAACCCCGCTTGCGGTGCAGGCGCCAGCCGATCAGGATCAACAACACCAGACCCAACCCACCTGCACTCAACCACAACACCTGATCATCACTGACCAACGGCTTCTCGATCCGCAGATACCCCGGTTGCAGCAGCAACTCGCGCATGGCCTTGTTCGCTGCTTCCAGCGTCACTCCTTGCAGCTCGCGCGCGGGGTTGGCAAAGCGACCGTCCTGGTAATCAGCGAGGGCGCTCCAGTAATAATCCGCCATCGCGCTATTACCCTGCACCGCCCACGCCTGATGGGCGATCGAGGCCTGTTTGATCCGCGCAAAGGTGTCCGGATCGAGACCGTTTTTCAGCAGATCAGCCTTGAGGTCTTCCAGTACCTGAATGGCTTCGTCGACGTCATCGCGATCCAGATCGGCATTCAGGCTCATGAAGCCGACGCCACCAAATACCTCACGCTCAGCCCACGGTCCGTAGGACAAACCGTGGTTGAGGCGGATCTGTCGGTACAACGCCCAGTCCAGATAATCCTTGAGAATGTCGAAGGTCTGGTCGTACTGATCATCGATCACCGGCTCCGGCACCAGCCAGTGCAACTTGGCGCTGTCGCCGATAAAGCCACGGGTGAGGGTGCGTGCATGGGCGGCGCTGGTGCGGATGTCCGGCAACGGGCGATGCTCGCTCGGATCGACCGCTTCGAGGGCGCCCCAAGTGCGTTCCAGATAGGCCGGCAGCAGTTTGTCGAGTTCGCCGACGACGATCAGGGTCATGTTGTTTGGCGCGTACCAGGCTTTGCGCACCTTTTCCAACTGCTCCTGAGTCAGGTGACCGACTTCGGCACGCTGCGGGCATTTCAGGCCCAGTTCGACGGCGAGCTGATTGCTCGCGGTGTGGCCGAGATCCTGACGATCGAGAAAGCGTTGCAGGCGTGTGTAATGGCCGCCGTCCTCGCGCTCGACCACACGTTTGGCGGCGTTGATCGCGTTGTCGTCGATGCGCGTTTGCGTAAGCAGAGCGAGCAGCAGGTCGAGCACTTTGCGCTGGTTTTTCGCCGGTGCTTCGATGACAAACGTGGTGTCGGCGTTGCTGGTGAACGCATTCCAGTCACCACCCAGCGCCTGCATGCGTTCTTCCAGGCCGCCTTCGCCAGTGGCGTCGATGCCGCTGAACAACAAGTGCTCAAGCAGGTGCGGCAGCTCCTTGTCATCGCAATCGAAATCATCGAGGCCGACGCCGACCACCAGCCGGATCGCCACATGCCCGCGCTCGGTGCCGGGCTTGAGCAGCAACTGCAAACCGTTGGGCAGCGCATAGCCTTCGACCTGAAAACGATCCAGGGCAAAGGCGGGCAGGGAACCGAGCAACAGACAGGCGAACAACAGGCAACGCATAACAGGCTTCCGTACGGCTGATTTGGAGATCCGTGTCGTCAGTCAGGGCCCCATCGAGAGCAGGCTCACTCCTGCATTTGGAATGCGTCCCCCTGTAGGAGTGAGCCTGCTCGCGATAGCGGCCTGAAGGCTGAATCAATGTAACTGACTAAACCCAGCTCCAGACGTTCAAGGCGAATGCGTAATGTCGGCAATATCATCCGCCGCCAGCGCCCCGGTGTCCGCCGTTTCCAGCACCACATACGCACTGCCGCAAAACAGCGAATTCAAGCGCTTCATGTCGGCAATCAACTCCAGGTGCAGCGAACTGGTCTCGATACTCTGCACGATCTTGCGTTGCAAACGGCTGACATGCGCGTGGGCCAACCGGCGTTCCTGCGCGCGAAAGCGGCGTTTCTCGCGCAACAATTGCCGGGCACTTTCGCGGTCGCCGCTGAGGAATACCGAGAGACCCAGACGCAGGTTGGAAATCAGTTGCTGCTGCAATCCGGCCAGATCCTCCAGACCTTCTTCAGAAAACGAGCGGCGCTGCGAAGTCTTCTGCTGCTGGATCTTGCGCAGCATGCGTTCGATCAGATCGCTGGCCAGTTTCAGGTTGATCGACAGCTCGATGATCTCGGCCCAGCGTCGACTGTCCTGCTCGCCGAGGTCTTCGCGGGGCATCTGCGCCAGATAGAGTTTGATCGCGCTATACAAAGATTCGATGTCATCGGTCAGCCGACGTATTTCCTGGGTAACGGCAGTCTGCTTGCCGCGCAGCACATCTAGGGTGGCGTCGAGCATATTCTCCAGCAGATCGCCCATGCGCAGGGTTTCCCGCGCGGCGTTGGCCAGCGCCAGACTCGGTGTGACCAGTGCGGTGGCGTCGAGGTGACGCGGCTTGGCGGTGCCGTTGACCTCGGGGCGCTCCGGCAGCAGCCACGCGCAGAGTCGCGCCATCGGCCCTACCGACGGCAGCAGAATCAGGCAACGCGCAGTGTTGTAGAGCAGATGAAAGCCGATGACCATTTCCTGCGGGCTGAAATCGAGGCTGTCGATCCAGTGCACCAGCGGGTCAAGTACCGGGATGATCAGCAGCAAGCCGATCAGTTTGTACAACAGACTGCCCAGCGCCACTTGCCGGCCGGCGGCGTTCTGCATGCTGGTGCTCATGAAGGCGAGAATGCCGCTGCCGATGTTGGCACCGATCACCAGACCGATCGCCACCGGCAGGCTGATCACACTGGCCCCGGCCAGGGTCGCGGTGAGCAGCACGGCGGCGAGGCTGGAGTAGGAAATCATCGCGAACAACGCGCCGACCAGGGCGTCGAGGAGGATATCGCCGGTCAGCGAGGCGAAAATCACCTTCACCCCTTGCGCATGGGTGATCGGCGCGGCGGCCTCGACGATCAATTGCAGCGCGAGAATGATCAGCCCCAGCCCGATGGACACCCGGCCCATCTGCCCAAGGCGCGTCTGTTTGCGCGACAGAAAGAAAATCACCCCAAGGAAAATCAGCAGCGGCGACAGCCACGACAGGTCGAACGTCAGCACCCGCGCCATCAGCGCGGTACCGACGTCGGCGCCGAGCATGGTCGCCAGCGCCGGGGTCAGCGCCATCAAACCCTGGCCGACGAAAGAGGTAACGAGCATGGCGGTGGCGTTGCTGCTTTGCACCATCGCGGTCACGACGATGCCAGCGACAAAGGCCAGCCAGCGCTTGGACATGTTCTGGCCGATCACATGGCGCAGGTTGGTGCCGTACACCCGCAGGATGCCGGTTCGGACGATATGCGTGCCCCAGATCAGCAGGGCCACGGCGGAAAGCAGATTGAGCAGGGTGAGCATGCAAACCCCCTGTAATAGCAGCGCCCCAGCGGGGCAAGTGGACGGTACCGCGCGGTTTCTACGTTTTTGATACTTAAGCTGTAGTTGGCTAACGGTCTGGGCGCCAGCATTGCACAGCTAAAGTGCCGATTGAAACAAAAGTGTCATGAAAACAGGTTCATTCACCCATTCGAATCCGACACGTTCCTCCTGTGTTACCCAAAACAAATGTGGGAGCGAGCCTGCTCGCGAAAGGGGTGGATCAGCCAACATTTCAGTCGACTGACACTCCGTCTTCGCGAGCAGGCTCGCTCCCACAGGGGGTACTGCGCATCGCCGGACTAGCAGATTACTGGCCCGGGATGTCCTTGCGCAGTTTCACCGGATCTTGCTGCTGTCTCTTCTTGGCCATCGCGCCGCGCAGCTTGATGTTGATCGCCTCAACCGCCAGCGAGAACGCCATGGCGAAGTAGACGTAGCCCTTCGGCACATGCACGTCGAACGACTCGGCAATCAGCACGGTGCCGACCACCAGCAGGAACGACAGCGCCAGCATTTTCAGCGACGGGTGCTTGTCGATGAACTCGCTGATCTTGCCCGAGGCCAGCATCATCACCAGCACTGCTACGACAATCGCCGCGACCATCACCGGCACGTGGGACACCATGCCCACCGCCGTGATCACCGAATCCAGCGAGAAGACGATGTCGATGATCGCGATCTGGATGATGGTGTAAAGGAAGTTGCCACCCTTGCCGCCCGGGGTTTCGTCGCTTTCGTCTTCGCCTTCCAGCGCGTGGTACATCTCTTGCGAGCTTTTCCACAGCAGGAACAGACCACCGAAGAACAGGATAAGGTCGCGGCCGGAAATACCTTGGCCGAACACTTCGAACAGGTCAGCGGTGAGGCGCATGACCCAAGTGATCGACAGCAGCAACAGGATGCGCGTGATCATAGCCAGGCCAAGACCGAAGATCCGGGTGCGCTGCTGCATGTGTTTGGGCATGCGGCTGACCAGGATCGAAATCATGATGATGTTATCGATGCCGAGGACGATTTCCAGGGCGGTCAGGGTGAAGAAGGCAACCCAGATTTCGGGGTTGGTCAGCCATTCCATGTGTATTCCTTTGAGCGATTGTTAAACCGAAAAAGGTCCGGGCTTCAAACCGCGAAGCCAGGACCCGAAACGGTGAGTCTTGGGCTTATAGAGTGCTGAACACCGGGAAAGTCCCCAACAGCAGTGCAGCAATCAGGATGCAGATACAAACCAGGATCGCCCATTTCAGGGTGAAACGCTGGTGGTCACCAAAATCAATGCCGGCCAGGGCTACCAACAGATACGTCGATGGCACCAACGGGCTCAGCAAGTGGACGGGCTGACCGACGATCGAGGCACGGGCCATTTCCACTGCGGTGATCCCGTAGTGACTGGCGGCCTCGGCCAACACCGGCAACACGCCATAGTAGAACGCATCGTTGGACATGAAGAAGGTGAACGGCATGCTCACCAGCGCCGTGATCACGGCCAGGTACGGGCCGAGGAAATCCGGAATCACTGCCAACAGGCTCTTCGACATCGCATCGACCATGCCGGTGCCGCTCAGGATACCGGTGAAGATACCCGCCGCAAAGATCAGCCCGACCACTGCCAGCACGCTACCGGCGTGAGCCGCAACGCGATCCTTCTGCATCTGCAGGCAAGGGTAGTTGACGATCATGGCAATACTGAACGCGACCATGAACAACACCGGCAATGGCAGCAGGCCGGCGATCAGCGTGCACATCAGGCCGAAGGTCAGCGCACCGTTGAACCAGATCAGTTTTGGACGGCGAGCGTCGGGGAATTGCGAGACGCTGATTTCGCTGTGATCGACATCATCGCCAACCAGATGCAGCTCACCGAGACGCGCACGCTCACGCTTACCGTAAAAGTAGGCGATGACCAGGATCGCCAGAACACCAGCCGCCATCGCCGGAATCATCGGCACGAAGATATCCGACGGATCGACATGCAGCGCACTGGCGGCGCGGGCAGTCGGGCCGCCCCACGGGGTCATGTTCATCACGCCGCCGGCGAGGATGATCAGACCGGCCATGATTCGCGGGCTCATGCCGATGCGGCTGTACAGCGGCAGCATGGCGGCCACGCAAATCATATAAGTGGTCGCGCCGTCACCATCGAGGGAAACGACGAGCGCCAGTACGGCGGTGCCGACCGAAACCTTCAGCGGGTCGCCTTTGACCAGTTTTAGGATCTTGCGCACGGCCGGGTCGAACAGGCCGGAGTCGATCATCAAGGCGAAATAGAGAATAGCGAACATCAGCATCACGCCAGTCGGCGCCAGCTTGGTGATGCCTTCGAGCATCATCGGGCCGATCTTCGGTGCAAAACCGCCGAACAGGGCGAAGACGATCGGGATGATGATCAGCGCGATCAGCGCGGACAGGCGCTTGGTCATGATCAGGAACATGAACGTGATGACCATGGCGAAGCCAAGGAAAGTCAGCATGGGAATACTCCAGGCGTAGCGCGGCTAGTTAAATGAGCGGATCGGGCCGATCAGCGCAGAACGGGAAGCACGAGACGTACGGGCGGAGTTGAAGCGAGGAGGCGGGTTACAGAGGACATCAGAATCACCATTGTTGTTGTTAATTGGGCCGTTCGTGCGAGGTATCACACGCGTTGGCCAACCGGTCTGTTGCCGGAAGTGGAGGCGATGCTAATCGCGGAAGCTTTCAGCTACCTTTCGCTGAAGAAAGCTTTGGGTGAACGGTCAACCGGTCGTCGGATGCGAACCAGAGTCAATAAACACGGGAAGGAGGACGTTCGACATGAGCGAATTGCACAGCGGCGGATGCCATTGCGGACACATTCGTTATCAGTTCAGCGGGGCGTTGCAAGATATCGCTCATTGCCATTGTTCGATTTGCCGCAAGGTCAGTGGCGGCACTGTCACGACCTGGATCACCGTGCCAGCGGCGAATTTTCAATGGCTGGCCGCTACGCCGGCGCGTTATGACTCATCCGACAGTTGCGCGCGGTACTTCTGCCCGCGTTGCGGTGCGCAACTGGCACTGGTGACATCGCTCAGTCCCGAGGGCATCGACGTGACCATCGCCACCCTCGATCACCCGGAACTGGCGCAGGCCGAGCGCCATATCTGGACCGACAGCCAATTGCCCTGGCTGCACCTGGACGAGCATCTGCCGGGCGAAGCCGAAGAAACGATCTGATCAGAAAACAGACAGATTAAGCGGCCTGATCGCCCCCATCCAGATCGCATGCTCAGTGTGGTCGAGCAAATCATCGCCGGTGTCCGGGTGCAGGAATACCACCAGGCCTTGGCGATTGAGCGCCAGCCACGGCAGTACATCGGCGATCAGCTCCGGGCCGAAGGCCAATTGGCAGCTCCAGTCCGGATGCGGGCCGACCGGGCGTTCGTGGACGCGGCCCATTTTCAATGGAAACAACTGCGCGGCTTGCTCACACAACGCGCGCGCCTGATCGATGGTGTCGGCGTCGAAATAGACGTGGGCGTGGTAACCCTTGATCGCTTGCATCTGAAAGCCTCTGAATCGGTTCGAACCCTCGGCGTTGCCCGTATGTCACACGCCATACAAGGGATAAGAAAAGGGATCAGCCATGAAAAATGCCGAAACCCCGGCGGTAAAAGTGGTGCTCTATGGTGCCATGAGTAGCCTGGGCAGCGCGTTGATGGCTGAATTGCTGCGCCGTCAGCATGAAGTCATCGCCATTCTCGACGATCTGACTGCGCTTGCGCCGCGTCCTGGCTTGCGCACCAAAACGGGTGATCTGTTCGATCTGGAGCGGGTCAATCAGAGTGTGGCCGGCAGCTCGGCGGTTATCTGTTTACTGGATGCGCCGGGCTTGCCGTTCAGCAGCGATCATGTGGAACGCTCGGTCGTACTCGGCCCGGTCGAACAGGTGTTGGCAGTCGACGCACTGGTCGACGGACTGCAAGCGGCCAATGTTTCGCGGCTGTTTCTGGTGGGGGATTTTGCCGTGCTCGATGAGCCGGATGTCGATGATCGCCTGCAACGTCATGCCGCCGAAGAAATTCTCGAAGCCGTGCAAAGCAGCCCGCTGCGCTGGACGCTGGTGAATGCGCCGCACGGTGTGGCCGGGCTGACGATTGAGCATTTCAGTCAGGTTGGCGGCAATCTCGAACCAGGTCTGGCCGAACCGCTGGAGCGCTTGAATCGCGTAGCGGTGGGTATAGCCGATGAGCTAAGGCTGAATTTGCATGTGGGTCAGCACGTGAATTTTGTGGCGGCTTCAGATTCGTAAAACATCGCAGCCTTCGCCAACTCATACATGAAATCGGTGTAGGAGCTGCCGAAGGCTGCGATCTTTTGATCTTCAAACCGCAATCGAAGGCAATGCCAACCCATTGAGCGATTCAGCGCTACTCGCCTGCTCCACCATCAACCAATCGACAAACTGCTGAATCAACGCCCCGCGCCGTTTGCGCTGCGGCAGCACCACGTAATAACCGAGCCGCGACAGGGTCGTTTCAGCAATCGGCCGGCATAACAAACCCTGAGTGAGCAAGTTATCCACAAGGTGCCGCCAGCCAATCGCCACGCCTTGGCCGCCAATCGCCGCTTGAATCAACAGCGTGTAATTGTCGAAGCGCAATTGCCCCGGCGCCGGCGGTGTATTGATACCGAGTTCACGGAACAGACCACTCCAGTCAAACCAGTTGCTGCTGTTTTCACCGCGCAGGTGCAACAACGGAAACTCCAATAATGCCTGAGCAGGCAGAGGCAGGGCGCGATCCTTGAGCAACTGCGGACTGCACACTGGGAACACTTCCTCGCTGAACAACCAATGGCTTTCACCCTGTTTAAAGCGCCCGTCGCCAAACAGGATCGCCACATCGATGTCGGTGCGCAGCATGTTGTGATTGCGTTCGCTGGTCACCAGGCTGACATCGACATGCGGATTGGCTTCGTGGAAGCGATGCAGGCGCGGCATCAGCCAATACGCGGCGAAGGCGAAATCGGTAGCGACCTGCAGCACCTCATGTTGCTGTTGCGCGCTGATCGCACTTAATCCTGCGTCGATATTCTGCAAACCCAAGGCAACTTGCTCGAAAAGGATCACGCCGACTTCCGTCAGCTCGATGCCTCGGTAGATTCGGTCAAACAGGCGCGTGCCAAGCTGTTCTTCCAGCCGTTTGATCTGCTGACTGATCGCCGGTTGCGTGGTGCCCAGCTCTACCGAAGCGGCGGTAAAGCTGCGATGGCGCGCCGCCGCTTCAAAGGCGCGGAGCAGGTCGAGGGACAGATCACCCAAGGCTTCATACATAAGCTGTGCTTATCCTAGTCATTGTCCGCCACGGGCTTTACCGGATACAGCATGGACTCCATGCTCGATCGCAGCAATGTCGCATAAATATTCACTATGGAATGCCGCGATCACATGAAGCGCAAGAATATTCTTTTCATCATGGCCGATCAGATGGCCGCGCCAATATTGCCGTTCTACGGCCCTTCGCCGATCAAACTGCCGAATCTTTCCCGCCTCGCCGCCCAAGGCGTGGTGTTCGACGCCGCTTACTGCAACAGCCCGTTGTGCGCGCCCTCGCGTTTCACCCTGGTCAGCGGGCAGTTGCCGAGCAAGATCGGCGCCTACGACAATGCGGCCGACTTCCCCGCCGATGTTCCCACCTACGCTCACTATCTACGCCGCCTCGGCTATCGCACCGCGCTGTCGGGCAAGATGCATTTTTGCGGCCCGGACCAATTGCATGGTTATGAAGAACGTCTGACCAGTGATATCTACCCAGCCGACTATGGCTGGGCCGTGAACTGGGATGAGCCGGACGTGCGGCCTAGCTGGTACCACAACATGTCGTCGGTGCTGCAGGCCGGTCCGTGTGTGCGTACCAACCAACTCGATTTTGATGAAGAGGTGGTGTTCAAGGCGCAGCAATACCTGTTCGATCACATTCGCGAGGAGGGCGATCAGCCGTTCTGCCTGACCGTATCAATGACTCACCCACACGACCCGTACACCATTCCCAAAGCATTCTGGGATTTGTATGACGATGCCGATATCCCGCTTCCGACAACGCCGGATCAACACGAACTCGATCCACACTCGCAACGTCTGCTCAAGGTTTACGACCTGTGGGACAAGCCGTTGCCTGTGGATAAGATCCGCGACGCACGCCGGGCTTACTTCGGGGCGTGCAGTTATATCGATGCCAACGTCGGCAAACTCCTGCAAACACTGGAGGAAACTGGGCTGATCGATGACACGATCATTGTGTTCTCTGGTGATCATGGCGACATGCTCGGCGAGAAAGGCCTCTGGTACAAAATGCACTGGTACGAAATGGCGGCCCGGGTGCCCCTGTTGATAAGTGCCCCAGGCCAATTCGATTCCGCCCGAGTGAGCGCTGCCGTGTCGACGGCCGACCTGTTGCCGACCTTCGTTGAACTGGCCGGCGGCACGCTGGAGCCGGGTTTGCCGCTGGACGGCCGCTCACTGGTTTCACACCTGCAAGGGCAGGGCGGTCACGACGAAGTGTTCGGCGAATACATGGCCGAGGGCACCATCAGCCCGTTAATGATGATCCGTCGCGGCGCCTACAAATTTATCTACAGTGAAAGCGACCCTTGCCTACTCTTCGATGTAAGTAACGATCCGCGCGAACTGGAAGAACTCAGTCAATCGCCGCAACATCGCCAGCTGTTCGACGATTTTATCGCCGAAGCACGGGCCAAGTGGGACATTCCGGCGATTCACCGGGAGGTACTGGCTAGCCAACGCCGTCGTCGATTTGTTGGCGATGCGCTAACCATCGGCAAACTGAAGAGCTGGGATCACCAGCCCCTGGTGGACGCCAGTCAGCAGTACATGCGCAACCACATCGATCTTGATGATCTGGAGCGCAAAGCACGTTATCCACAACCCTGCCAAAACCAATAATGTAAGGGGAAGTCCATGCGTAAGTTATCCACAGTAGTGACGGTTGGCCTGATCGCATTGAGCAGCGCTTCGGCCTTCGCCGAGCAGAGCTGCGACACGGTGAAGATGGCCGACCCGGGCTGGAGCGACATTGCCGCGACCAATGCGATCACCGGGTTTCTGCTGGACGGCATGGGCTACAAGGCCAAGGTCGACACCCTCGCGGTGCCGATCACCTTTGGCGGGTTGAAGGATGGCCAGGTGGATGTCTTTCTCGGCAACTGGATGCCGGCGCAGCAGGGCTTCTACGACAAGTTCGTCGCCACCGGTGACGTCACACAACTGGCGAAGAACCTCGACGGCACCGAATTCACCCTCGCCGTGCCGGACTACGTGTGGGACGCCGGTGTGCATAACTTTGCCGACCTGAACAAATACGCGGACAAATTCGACAAGAAGATCTACGGCATCGGCTCGGGCGCGCCGGCGAATATCTCGCTGCAGGAAATCATCAAGAAGAACGACTTCGACATGGGCCAGTGGAAGCTGATCGAGTCCAGCGAACAGGCGATGCTGGCTGAAGTGTCGCGAGCGGTGAAGAAACAGAAATTCGTCACCTTCCTCGGTTGGACCCCGCACCCGATGAATGTGCAGTTGAAGATGCATTACCTCAAGGGTGGCGAGAAGTACTTTGGCGACACTGGCAGCGTGTTTACGTTGACGCGTAAAGGGTATGCCGAGGCGTGTCCGAATGTGGGTAAGTTGCTGACCAATCTGTCGTTCACGCAGGAGATGGAGAACAGCATCATGGCCGAGGTGGTGAACAAGAAGGTCAGCAATGCCGAGGCAGCGAAGGCGTGGATCAAGGCGAATCCGGCGGTGTTGGACAAGTGGCTGGAGGGGGTTAAGACGGCTGACGGGAAGGATGCGTTGGCGGCGGTGAAAGCCAAGCTCTGATCGTGGGATTGCTGGATGAGTGATCGGCTTGAGATTTTTGCCCCCTCACCCCAGCCCTCTCCCCAAGGGGGCGAGGGGGAAAGGGAGCCGATCGTTGTTGGATCTAGAGCCTGAGTTCAACGCCGAAATCGCAGGTCGGTGAATCTTGAATAAACACCACGGTCAGTCCCCTCTCCCTCTGGGAGAGGGCTAGGGTGAGGGGCCCTTTCCCTGACACCCTGATAACCTTGAACAAAACCCCAACCGCGAGGACCCATGGCCTTCCCCAGCCGCCACTCTCTCTTGCCCTTCCTCACCTGGCTCCCGCGGCAAACCCGCGCCAGCGTCGGACGGGATCTGATCGTCGGCCTAAGCGGCGCAATTCTCGCGTTACCCCAGTCGATTGCCTACGCGCTGATCGCCGGTCTGCCACCCGAATACGGCCTCTATGCCGCAATCATCCCGGTGCTGATCGCCTGCCTGTGGGGTTCGTCGTGGCATTTGATCTGCGGCCCGACGGCAGCCATTTCAATCGTGCTGTTTGCCAGCGTCAGTCCCTTAGCGGTTCCGGCGTCGCAGGACTACATCACGCTGATCTTGTTGCTGACCTTGCTTGCCGGGATTTTCCAATGGCTGCTCGGCCTGCTGCGCTTCGGTGCGCTGGTGAATTTCGTTTCGCATTCGGTGGTGCTGGGGTTCACCCTCGGCGCGGCAGTGGTGATTGCCATCGGGCAGTTGCCGAACCTGTTGGGGCTGGAGTTGCCGGCCAAAGCCACGGCGCTGGCGAGTCTGATGGATCTGCTGCAACACCTCAGGGCTGTGGATAAACCTTCGCTGGTATTGGGTTTGTCCACGGTGGTCGTCGGCTTGCTGCTCAAACAATGGCTGCCACGCTGGCCGACGCTGCTGATCACGCTGGTGCTGGCCAGTCTGCTGGTGTGGCTGTGGCCGGCGATGTTCGGCCACGTGCATCTGGTCAGCGCCTTTGTCGGGCGTTTGCCGCCGTTCAGTGGGTTGCCGCTGGATCTGGATTTGATCTTGCGCCTGCTGCCAAGCGCCGTGGCGGTGGGCATGCTCGGGCTGGTCACCAGCCTGTCGATTGCCCGCTCGATTTCGGCGCGGTCGCAACAGTTGCTTGATGCCAATCAGGAAGTCCGCGCGCAGGGTCTATCGAATATCGTCGGCGCGTTCTTTTCCGGATCATTGTCGGCAGGCTCGTTTACTCGCTCGGGATTGAGTTATGAAGCGGGTGCCTGTTCGCCATTGGCCGGGGTGTTTTCAGCGATCTGGGTCGCACTGTTCGCGATATTCGGCGCCGGGCTGATTGCGCACATACCGATCCCGGCGATGGCCGGGAGTATTCTGCTGATTGCCTGGGGACTGGTGGATCACCGCGGCATTCGCTCGCTACTGCGGGTCAGTCGCGCCGAGTTCGTGGTCATGGCCCTGACGTGTCTGGCGACGTTGCTGCTGGAGTTGCAGACGGCGATTTATGCCGGTGTGCTGGCCTCGCTGTTCTTCTATCTCAAGCGCACCTCGCAACCGCGCGTGCAGCACTGGCGCGACGGCGAGGACGATATTTTGCGCGTAGGCGGGTCGATCTTTTTCGGCGCCAGCCATTACCTGCAAGTGCGTCTGCAACGGATGCACGGCGCGCGAGTGGTGATCGAGGCGCAGCAGATCAACTTCATCGACTATTCAGGGGTGGAGATGCTGCATCAGGAGGCACGGCGCCTGCTGAGTCAGGATCGCAGCCTCACTTTGCGCCGGGCGCGGCCGCAGGTGGTGGAGGAATTAAGGAAGCTTGAGGGGCCGGAGAAATGCCCGATCAGGTTTGAGGATTGATTGGCGATCGAGGTAATCCTTGTGGGAGCGAGCCTGCTCGCGAAGACTGCGGCACATCCAACATTGATGTGTCAGACAGACCGCTTTCGTCGGATCGCCGCCCGGAGCCGGCTCGCTCCCACATGGGTATTTATTGGGCCAACTGGCGGCGCAGTTCGGCGAGTACCGGTGCGGTATCAGGGCGCACGCCGCGCCACAAAAAGAACGCCTCAGCCGCCTGCTCCGCCAACATGCCCAAGCCATCCATCGACACCGCCGCGCCATGCTCACTGGCCCAACGGCAGAACGCCGTCGGTTCCTTGCTGTACATCATGTCGTAGCACAGGGTTTTACCCGGCTCGATCAGGCTCGGCGCAATCGGCGGCACATCGCCGGTGAGGCTGGCGGACGTGGCGTTGATGATCACGTCGACCGGTTCACGCAACCAGTCGAAACCACTGGCCGACACCGGCCCGAGGTCGCAAAACAACTCGGCCAGCAATTCAGCCTTGTCCACCGTGCGATTGGCGATGATCACCGACGCCGGTTGCTCCGCCAGCAGCGGCTCCAGCGCTCCGCGCACCGCGCCACCGGCGCCGAGCAGCAAGATGCGTTTGCCGGTCAGGCTGAACCCGGCATTCACCGTCAGATCACGCACCAGCCCGGCTCCGTCGGTGTTGTCACCGAGCAGCGAACCGTCAGCCAGTTTGCTCAAGGTGTTCACCGCGCCGGCCCTTTGCGCACGAGCGGTCAGGCTGTTGGCCAGACGGTAAGCGTCTTCCTTGAAGGGCACGGTGACGTTGGCGCCGCGACCTTCCTGGAAAAACGCCGTGGCGCAACCCGCAAAATCCTCGAGCGGCGCCAGCAGCGTGCTGTAGTCAAGGCTCTGACCGGTCTGTTCGGCGAACAGCTTGTGAATCATCGGCGATTTGCTGTGGCCGATCGGGTTACCGAAAACGACGTAACGATCCATCAGAAATCCTCAGGCTTCGGCTAACCAGTCGCGGTCTTGCAGGAAGTACTCGGTCAAACGCGCCTCTTCGCTGCCAGGCTCGGCCTTCCAGTCATAGCCCCAGCGCACTTGCGGCGGCAGCGACATCAGGATCGACTCGGTACGCCCGCCCGATTGCAGACCGAACAGCGTCCCACGGTCGTACACCAGGTTGAACTCAACGTAGCGGCCACGGCGAAATTCCTGGAATTCACGCTGTTGAGCCGTGAAGGCATCGTGTTTGCGGCGCTGCACGATCGGCAGATAGGCGTCGATGTAAGCATCGCCGATGGCGCGCATAAAGGCGAAACTGGTGTCGAAGTCCCACTCGTTCAGGTCATCGAAGAACAGACCGCCGATGCCGCGCGGTTCGTGGCGATGCTTGATGTGGAAGTAGGTGTCGCACCAGGCTTTATAGCGCGGGTAGACGTCCGCCCCGAACGGCGCACAGGCCTGCTCGGCGACGCGGTGCCAGTGGATGCAGTCTTCTTCGTTGCCGTAATACGGGGTCAGGTCGAAGCCGCCGCCGAACCACCAGACCGGCTCTTCACCTTCCTTCTCGGCGATGAAAAAGCGCACGTTGGCGTGGGACGTCGGCACATGCGGATTGTGCGGATGGATCACCAGCGACACACCGAGGGCTTCAAATCCACGACCGGCCAGTTCCGGACGATGAGCACTGGCCGAAGGCGGCAAACCGCTGCCGAAGACGTGGGAGAAGTTGACGCCGCCCTTTTCGATCACTGTGCCGTTTTCGATCACGCGGGTACGACCGCCACCGCCGGCCGGCCGGGTCCAGGCGTCTTCGACGAAGCGCGTGCCGCCGTCTTCGGTTTCGAGAACCGCGCAGATGCGGTCTTGCAGATCGAGCAGATAGGCCTTTACGGCGTCGGTGCGGGTCGTCATGGCTTCACCTTGAATCGGGCGGCGCCCCGGCAGACGGGCGACGCAAATGGGCGCGTAGCATACCACCGCACAACGACGCGCCGCAGTTGACGAAGATCAAGCATGGGAGTTGGATAGGGGGCTCACAAGAGACCCAAAGAGAGCAGGCAGATGGCAAAGCGTATCCAGTTCCGCGCCCACGGCGGCCCCGAAGTGCTCGAATATGTTGACTACGAACCCGCCGCGCCCGGCCCGAATCAGGTGCGTGTGGCCAACAAGGCCATCGGCCTGAACTTCATCGACACCTATTACCGCAGCGGCCTTTACGCGCTGCCAGCCTTGCCGTCCGGCCTGGGGGCTGAAGGTGCGGGCATCGTCGATGCCGTGGGCAGCGACGTCACCCGGTTCAAGGTCGGCGATCGCGTCGCCTATGGCAGCGGCCCACTGGGTGCTTACAGCGAATTGCACGTGTTGCCCCAGGACAATCTGGTGCACCTGCCCGACGAAATCAGTTTCGAAACGGCTGCCGGGGTCATGCTCAAAGGCCTGACCGTGCAATATCTGTTGCGCCAGACCTATGAGCTCAAGGGTGGCGAAACCATTCTGTTTCATGCCGCTGCCGGGGGTGTCGGTTCGCTGGCCTGTCAGTGGGCCAAGGCACTGGGCGTGAAGCTGATTGGCACCGTCAGTTCCAAAGAGAAAGCTGAACTGGCCAAGGCCAACGGCGCCTGGGCGACGATCGATTACAGCCACGAAAACGTTGCGCAGCGCGTGCTGGAATTGACCGATGGCAAGAAAGTCCCGGTGGTCTATGACGGCGTCGGCAAGGACACTTGGCTGACTTCCCTCGACAGCGTGTCGCCGCGCGGCCTGGTCGTGAGCTTCGGCAATGCCTCCGGTGCGGTAGACGGCGTGAATCTGGGCATTCTGGCCGCCAAGGGATCGCTCTACGTGACCCGACCGACCCTGGCGACTTATGCCAACAATGCCGAGAACCTGCAGCGGATGGCCGATGAATTGTTCGAGATGATCATCAGCGGCAAGTTGAAGGTGGACATCAGCCAGCGTTACCCACTGGCTGATGCGGCGAAGGCGCAAACCGAACTGTCAGCGCGGCGCACCACCGGCTCCACCGTCCTGCTGCCCTGATACGTAGCCAGCCAACGAAGCCCCCCGGACGAGTCTTCATGACTCGCCCGAGGCGCCTCGCAACTCAATAAAGAATGGTGTTTTGCCGGCTACGGTGGCTGCAAAGTCACCACGAGCCAGACGCCGCACCTGCAAGCCCAGCACACCTGGCAGTCCGAGCAATGCGCTCGCTTGCGCCTCGTTGCGCAAAGCCTCTTCGATAACGCGTTCTGCCCCGGCCGGCAATCGCTCCTGCGCGATGAGTAGCCACAGGCGCGCGCCGTCGGCCTGTCGATCAATTTGCACCTGCACATCTGAAGCATGCAGTTCGGGCAACGCCTCTGCGAGCGCGCTCAGAACCTGTTTCTGAGTGATGAGCGCACCGCCCAGCTTGATCGAGCTCTCGACTCGCCCCTCCAGTTCCAGAGTTGGCAGGGCGCTGCCGCAAGCACAGTTCGATTGCCTGCCCAAGAGTCGGCCACGATCGCCAATGCGGTACCGCAACAAAGGCACCTGATCGGGCAGCAAAGGGGTCAGCAGAAACTCGCCGGTCTCACCGTCGGCCAGCGCTTGCAGACTGACGGGATCAATCACTTCCAATAG
The DNA here is from genome assembly GCF_900580865.1 of Pseudomonas viridiflava. Taxonomy (GTDB): domain Bacteria; phylum Pseudomonadota; class Gammaproteobacteria; order Pseudomonadales; family Pseudomonadaceae; genus Aquipseudomonas. Next base: position 570,203 of record NZ_UTBZ01000001.1, on the reverse strand, counting down.
CATTGCGTCCGCGTGCAGATGGTAGAAACCATGCTCGAGGTGTGTGCACTGGAAGCCGATCGGCCCGGTCTCCGTCGAGCTATAGCCCAACGACCGTATGCGCAGGGCCGGCCAGTCCCGGGCCAATTGCTCGCGCAAGGGCTGACGGCAGGGTTCGCCAATGTAGTAGAGCCATCTCAAACTGCTCAATTGCGCCTTATCGACATCGGCATGATTGAATAGCGCCGCCGCAAAAGAGGGGGTGCAGATAAGGCCATCGGCTGCTTGGGAATGAATCAACCCGGCTATGCGCTGAACGCCCATCAGTGCGCCGGCGGGCAGCAGGCGCGCGCCAATGTGCTGGACGATGGCCGCCGCGTATTGAAAGGCACCCTGCATTTCACCGGGCGTGAGGCCATTGATAACGATACGGGGATGCTCATCGGTCGCAGCAAACATCCGCGCGCCCAAGGGCACGATGCTTTCGTTGAATGCCCAGGAATGGGTAATGTGCTTGCGGTTACCAGTGCTGCCACCCGAGGTCAGGGTCAGCCCGCCACCCGGCGCACGGTGTGACGCTTCGCCGAGTTGAGTAAACAGCAATCCACCCTGTTCGTCCTCCACAGCCAGGATCGGTAGCCGATGCAGATCCTCTGCGGTCTGTACGTGCTGAATCTGCGGATACAACATGCAGAACCATGGCAGTGATCGCGCATGGGCCAACTTTCTCGCGAAGGCCTCTGTCGCTGCCGCGTGAACCGCCGTCGAACTGGCCAGCCTCATCGACTCACTGCGCATGCCGCGACTCTCCCTGACGAATACCCAGTTCAGCGAACCCGTCGTTGACGGCACGGGCCAGATCTTCCAACTGGGCCTGACTGTGATTGGCGCTGATGGCCAGCCGCAGAATGGCTTCACCCTTGGCTACCACCGGAAACAAGGCAGTGGTGACCGCGATGCCGCGTCGACGCAGGTGCAACGCCAGGTTGATGGCGTCACGCTCGGCGCCGACCCGGACAAAACGTATGGGTGAAGCAATCTGGTGGTTGCCCAACACTGGTCCGAGCAGATCATCAATGACCGCCACGTTTCGCCACAGTGAAGCCTGCAATCGGCCCAGCTGCGCGGACAGATGAATCCTGGCCGAAGCGACGGCCGCGCCGACACCGCCCATCGACAATGGCCCACCGAATGTATAAGTCGACGCATGGCGCCGAATCAGCTCGGCATCCGCCGCCGTCAGCACGGTAATTGCCCCGCCCGTTGCACCGAAGGCCTTGGACAATGACGACAGCAGGATCAAGCGAGCGCGCAACGGCTCAGTGGCAGCAACAAGGGCATAGCCGCCTCCGGCCTCGCCATGGATCGACGTGCCGTGAGCGTCATCCGCATAGAGATAACCCTCAAAGCGCTCAGCCAGTTGCAGCAATCGATTAACGGGATAAAGCCCGCGCATCGAGCCAATGCTGTCAGTCAGGATGATGGGCGTGTTACCTGCAGCGACAGCGGTGGAGCAGGCATCTTCGACTTGCTGAAGATCACTGCAATCACAGCGCTGGACCGGGCCGAACTGCCACAGAATGCCTTGCAGCACTTGCATCGAGGCATGGGCCGCGCGGTCGATGATCCAGCCTGGGCCGCGCCGCAAGGTATACGACGGCAACTCACCGGAACCCAATAGTGGCAAACAACCCAGATGGGCACTGCCCACCGAGTTGAATGTCACCGTGTGCCCCTGGAATATACGGTTCAACTGCTCATCAAGTTCGCGCATAGGCGGCAGCAGCGCTCGGGTCCGGGCGGCCGCGAACTGCACACCGAAAGACTCGACGGCTTGCACTGCGCCTTGAATCAGACGGGGATCACTTTCAAGGCCCAGATAGGAGCATGAGAGAAACTCAGTCAACTGCTCGCCATTGCCCAACTCTATGACCTTGCCCTCACGCTTCACCAGTTTCAGACCATTGAGCCCGGCATCAAACAGTTGCTGCTGATCATCACGGGCCTGACGAACGCGGTTCTTGACCCAATTGACGGTTGGATGAGGTGTATTCATCGAGGTACCTGCACAGATGAGGTCTGGCGGTAGACTTGTACTCGCCAGAGTTGGGTTTTTTCGCGTGCGAGGGCGTCCTGATACTGCATGGTAACGTCGCAGAAGCCTTTGCAATCGGGCCTGACCACATGCAAATGACCGCGAATGACCGTCAGTGCATGCGTGCTCAAGGCAGGCCGAATTCGCTGCAGGACACGGCTGCCGTCTGCCGGGGGCAAAAATGAAGTCACGTCGGAAAGCGAGACAAAATCAACATCCCTGCACCTGGCAACGCAGTCGAAAATATCCCCCTGCACCACACTCAAATCGCACTCCTGAAGTGCCTTGCGAGCCTGTCGGAAAACCTGCGGATCGCACTCAAGCGGCAAGCCTTGCGGATACCGCAATTCACCGAAAAACAGCATTTGCAGGAAAAAGCTTTCGCGCACGACCTGAGTGGTAAACAAGGTATGGAAAATACCCAGATACACCTCGCGGGAACTGATCCCCAGGTTGTTGCGAGGAAATGCCCCGCGGTACAGCAGCGAATTGAGCACCGCTGCATTTCCCAACAATGCGACCACAGCCTTCCAGCGCTTGAGAGGGAAGTGGCTTGAGTAATAAGCCGCTTGTTCGCCCAGGTCGCCGCACTGGAAAATCGCTCGGCCGGCCTTGCCGGTGAACAGTCCGTTGATCTTTGCCAGTCGCTGCAGGGTCTGCTCGAAAGCCCCCATGTAAACCGGTGCCTGCCAATGACGGGAATGAAACAGGTCCGCCAGCCAGTGACGATCCGACGGGGGCAGATCCAGCTGCTGAAAAATGGACTGACGCCTGATCGCCGAGGTCCCCGATCGGTAACCCATGAAGTCCATGAATGAATCGTGATCGGTCTGCGCCAGCAAGGCAAAACGCAAGCGGGTAAAGGCCAGTTGCGGCGCACTGATATCCGCGCAAGTCATGCGGGCCGGCCTGCGGGCCAGCAACGGCAGAACGCGTCCACCACAACCGGCAACCCCCACCACGTGCCTGGCATGCTCGGGCAGAATGGCGTATTCGAGCGCCGTGTCTTCATCCCCCAGCGCGTAGTTCAATCGCTTGAAGTATTCAGCCATCACGACCTCCACGTGCCCATGCCGGGAATGCACTTGAGGGCGTCATGACTTATCGAGGGCATGAAGGAATTCATACCGGGGCGCGCGGCCGTTTTGCCAGGCCTCATACTGCTCATAAACGGCCTCAAGCATGTTGCCGGTCAGGCGCAGACTGGTTTCCATCACGGTGGCAATGGCATCCCAGTCAGCCTGGTGCTTGCAGGTGCGCTGCAGGATGAGTTTGATTTCGTTGAAGTGCTCGACATCGATATCCGAGTGAGCGATGAAGAACGTCAGTTGTGCAGGCTTCAGCGCCAGTGTTTCACTCAGTTTGTCGATCAGCGGAGTAATGAAGTGATAGGCATTTTCCGCCCAGTAACTGTATCCCAGTCGTTGTAACGGATTACCGGTAAAAGAAATCCAGTACAAATACGCGATCAGCACTTCAGTTTCAGGAAGTGCCGGCGGCACATCAAAGTTCTGATTTTTCAATCCCAGACTCATGACATCATGCAGAGCCATTTTTTCATGACCGACTTCTTGCGCCGCATGTTCAAAACAGAACTTTGCATAAACCGGGTTATCGGCATGTCGCACTCCGACAAGGCCTTGGTTTCGTGCATTGTGCGCGGTGTAATGAAACGTCTCGATCATATAGATCGCATATAACGCTTTGGAGACACTGCCCTCGCGGATGGCCTTGACCAGCCGGGAATTATCCAGAATATCGGCCCATGTCTTTTCGATTCGCTGATCAAGCACAATCAACTGTTGTTCAAAACTGACGGACGCATTCATCGCGACTCTCCGGGTAATTGGTGTTTATGGGAAAGGGTTGTTGAAGCGCTGTGAGAATTTGCCGCCATTCGGCAGACAACAGCCAGTAATCACCACGAGCGCGTTGTTCGATATGCAGTGAATTGGAGGTGATCGGGGTCAGGCCGAAACGCTGGAACAACCGCCGTTGTGGCGACCTGCACAAGGCGGTAACGCCTTGATAGCCGCGAACGATTGCCCATTCGGTGGCGGCAGCCAGCAGCGCATTGATCGGTACCGGCCGATGTTGCTGCGAATGCGTAATCAGGCGACTGAACTCGACATGACGCGCCAGCGCCACGGTTGGCGAGACATATTGATGGGCCAACGATGCCCATTCGAACGGCGAGGGGGTCACTCTTAATACCGCCGTCAGTTGATCGCGCTGGTACAACAGAAAATGCGTGCTGCGCGATGAAATCGCCAGCCTCGTTTCAAGTGCCCTGGCTCTGGACGTCAGCATGTAATGCTTTAGCCGGAGACGAAACTGGCGGCCGATGAATCTTTCAAACTCGCTTATGTCTGCTCCCGTATCGAGAATAGCGATTCGATAATCAGCATGTTGCTTGTTCAGCGTTTCCTGAAGCCCCTGCAGATAATCCTTGAGTTGTAAATTCGTAGTGTCCATTCCTTCTCCGCAGACGTTAACTTATCGAAGTTTTCTGAGCGCATTGAAATAATGGATGCTTTTGGAAATATCGCCACTGCGCGACTTCTGATAATGACGTGGGAAAAGTTACTGAGAATATAAACTTATAGATTTATCTGACACACAGCAGAACAACATAAACAACAGATTGTTTAAGTTAAAGAGGTTTACCAAGAACATCGCAGACAGAAAAAACTCCTCGCCAATCAAGCCGAGGAGTTCAAAAGCAAATGAAGCAGAAATCAGGTCAGTCGGGACGAATGACCTTACCGCTCGCAAGATCGCGGATGACGCTAGGGTTTTTCCGTCCGCCGAGGCTACCGCCCAGCACCAGATCCACCTGGCCACGGAAATATTGCTCAACCCGTAAACGCGTACGCGCCGCCGGACGGCCCTGCGGGTTGGCAGAGGTCGAAATCAATGGCCCGACCATCGAGCACAGATCGCGCACCTGCGGGTGATCGCTGACCCGCAGCGCCACAGTGTCGTGCACGCCTGTCACCCATTCCGGCAACAAGCCCTGGTGTGGTACCAGCCAGGTGTTCGGTCCCGGCCAGGTACTGGCCATGCGGTCGATCCATTCTTGCGGGAAGTCTTCGAACAGGAAGTCGAACTGGCGAATGTTGTCGGCAACCAGAATCAGCCCTTTGACCACCGAACGATTCTTGATCGCCAGCAACCGATCCACTGCCTCTTCGTTCCACGGGTCGCAACCCAGCCCCCAGACGGCTTCGGTTGGATAGGCAATCACCGCCCCGGCGCGAATCTCTCGTGCGGCTTGTTGCACACGCCAACTGTTGACCATGAAAAAACTCTCCGCAATCAGGTTTCGCGCAGTTTACCGATCTTCCTTGTAAAACCTAGCGTGTCCTGGCCAACCAGCGGCCGTTTTCGCACACCGCACGGCCATCCATTTCCAGTTCGGTAAGCGCCGCCAACACTTTGGGCAACGCCCAGCCGCTGCTGTCGGCCAACCCTTCACTGGTGTGAGGCGCGGCGTGGAGCAGGGAGAGCAATGGATGATCGACTTTCGCCGTCTCTGTCGATAACGGTAGATGCTGCCAACCGCGCAGGGCTTCGAGGATATGTCCAATGGTTTCCACCAGCACCGCGCCGTCGCGGATCAACTGATGGCAACCGCGCGCCCCGGGATGATGAATCGAACCGGGAATGGCATAAACCTCGCGCCCCTGTTCCGCGGCCAGTCGCGCGGTGATCAATGAACCACTGGCAACGCTCGCCTCGACCACCAGTACGCCAAGGGACAAACCGCTGATGATCCGGTTGCGGCGCGGGAAGTTGCTCGCCGTCGGCCCGGCGTCCAGCGGAAACTCGGAAAGCACCGCACTGCCGGATGCAATCATCGCGTCGGCCAAGCGTCGATTGCGCTGTGGATAAAAGTTTTCCAGTCCCGTTCCAAGCACCCCGACAGTCAGCCCACCGACGTCCAGCGCGGCCTGATGCGCTGCGGCATCGATGCCCAATGCCAGACCGCTGGTGATGACAAAACCGGCCCCGGCAAGGCTTCGGGAAAACGCCGCCGCCGTGTCCATACCCGGACGCGAGGCGCGGCGACTGCCGACCATCGCCAGTTGCGGTTTTTCCAGAATCAACGGATCACCGGCAACAAACAATAGTGGTGGCGGATCGGGAATCTGCGCCAGCAACGCCGGGTAATCCGGCTGATCCCACATCAGCAAATGATGCTCAGGACGCTCTAGCCAGTGCATTGCATGGCTGGCGCCGTCGCGAACCTCGGGACAGCGCCGCGCTTCGGCACACGTCGCCGGTAAACCCAGCGAACGCCAGGCGCTGGCCGGTGCACTGATGGCTTTGGATGCCGAGCCGAAAGCCTCGAGCAATTTGGCAAAGCGCTTCGGGCCGACATCGGGCAAGCGGTGCAGGCGCAAACGCGCTTCCAGTTCCGCCGGGGAAACCGGCGTACAGACAGGCAACATGATGGATCATCCTTGATCGTTATAAGCCCCGAACCATTCGGAACAAGCTGTGGATAAGTCTGTTGGTAACTTGTTAAGCCAGCTAAGGGTTTCGCACTTTGTCGAGCACCGCCAGCGAGCGCGATGCATTGAGGACGAGGCCGTAACTGAGTTTGTCGTAAGTACGAAACACCATCAGCAACCCGGCGCGCTCATCGGGAATTTTCAGCGGCTGGCCAGTAATGCGGTCGCGCACGGTTTCACCGGTTTTCATCACTACCAACACGTTACCCTCGGCCAGACCGTCACGCCTGCCTTTGTTCAACGTGACCACGTCCATTACACCGATCTGGGTGACACCGCGTGGCACATCGATGATCACGCCGTTGATATTGGTGGTGGGCGCGCTAGGCATGAAGGTCGAGTTGATCGAGCGCTCTTCGCCACTGAACAAACGGTCGCCGAGGCGTACTTCCTGGGTGGTGCGTTGCAGGGCGAGGGTGGCGACGTCGCCTTCGGTGGCCACGATCTCACCGCCGCCGATGTCGTCGGCGTTGATCCCGAGGAACTCCTTGGTCTGTGGATCGGTGTAGACCTTGCCCTGACGGAAGATGCCGTAGACCGGTTGATCCGGATCGAAATGGCCGCGAGCAAAGATGCGGTCACCGGTGCCGCTGAGCACGCGTTCGGCATCGCCGGCGACGATGTATGGCGCCTTGTCGAAGTCCTCGACCTTGTCGACGATACGGTTGCTCAGCAAAAAGCTGTTGATGGATTTCAGTGGAATGCTCGGAATCGCCTCGGCGACCGGGCTGGTGCGGATCCGTGGCGAGAGCTTGATGGTGCCGCGCGACTCGCCACGATTGACGGTCAGACGCGGCTGGCCATCGACATAACTGAGGGTCAGTGTGTCGCCGGGATAGATCAGGTTGGGGTTTTCGATTTGCGGATTGGCCCGCCACAGTTGTGGCCACTGCCAGGGCTCGCGCAGGTATTTGCCGGAAATGTCCCAGAGCGTATCCCCCGAAACCACCGTGTATTGCTGTGGAAAACCATCCCTGAGTTGCACTTGCCCTTGCGCCACGCCGGCCGAAGCCAACAGCAGCAGGGCGAGTAGTGTTTTCCTCATGCAGTGAATCCCTTTATCATGTGCATTCGCGTGAACCGTCAGAGCCCCCGTGGCTCGCTTGTGCAAAATGCACAAGCTACGCTTCACAACGGTAGCCTGCATCTTCGGACCTGCCAGGCCATCGCCCGACTTTACTCAACGTGTGCAGCAATCAAAGCCTATGGCCATTTTAAACATCCTCGAATTCCCGGACCCGCGTCTGCGCACTATCGCCAAGCCTGTGGCTGTAGTGGACGACGAAGTGCGTCAGTTGGTCGATGACATGTTTGAAACAATGTATGAAGCGCCGGGCATCGGCCTTGCCGCGACCCAGGTCAACGTGCACAAACGTATCGTCGTGATGGACCTTTCCGAAGACCGCACCGAACCGCGGGTGTTCATCAACCCCGAGTTCGAATCGCTGACCGACGAAATGGACCAATACCAGGAAGGCTGCCTGTCGGTACCGGGTTTCTACGAAAACGTCGACCGCCCGCAAAAGGTCAGGATCAAGGCGCTGGACCGCGACGGCAAGCCCTATGAGCTGATCGCCGAAGGCCTGCTCGCGGTGTGCATCCAGCACGAATGCGACCACCTCAACGGCAAATTGTTCGTCGATTACCTGTCCACGCTCAAACGCGACCGGATCAAGAAGAAACTGGAAAAGCAGCACCGCCAGAACGCTTGATGCCCCTCTTCAAAGGCTTGCTGCGGCAAGCCTTTTTCTTTTTATGAGACTCCCTTCATGACTGAGCCACTGCGCATCGTTTTTGCCGGCACCCCGGAATTCGCCGCCGAACACCTCAAGGCCCTGCTGAACAGCCCTTATGAGATCGTTGCGGTTTACACCCAACCGGATCGTCCGGCCGGTCGCGGGCAAAAACTGATGCCGAGCCCGGTCAAACAGCTGGCCCTGGAAAATAATATCCAGGTGTTGCAGCCGCCGACTTTGCGTAACGCCGATGCCCAGGCTGAACTGGCTGCGCTGAAACCAGACTTGCTGGTGGTGGTCGCCTACGGCCTGATCCTGCCGCAAGTGGTGCTGGATATTCCGCGTCTGGGCTGCATCAACAGTCACGCGTCCCTGCTGCCACGCTGGCGCGGTGCGGCGCCGATTCAACGCGCCGTGGAACACGGTGATGCGGAAAGCGGCGTTACCGTGATGCGCATGGAGGCCGGCCTCGACACCGGACCGATGCTGCTCAAGGTCGTCACGCCGATCACCGGTGAAGACACTGGCGGCACACTGCACGACCGCCTCGCCGAAATGGGCCCGCCGGCCGTGGTGCAGGCGATTGCCGGTCTGGCTGCTGGCACTCTGCAAGGCGAAGTGCAGAACGATGAGCTCGCCACTTACGCACACAAGCTGAACAAGGACGAAGCACGCATTGACTGGAGCCGTCCGGCGGTTGAGCTGGAGCGACTGGTGCGCGCCTTCAACCCATGGCCGATCACCCACAGCACCCTCAACGGTGAAGCGCTGAAAGTCCTGGCGGCAACACTCGCCGACGGTAAAGGCGCGCCGGGTGAAATCCTCGGCGCCAGCAAGGACGGCCTGGTCGTCGCCTGCGGTGAACGGGCGCTGTGCCTGACCCGTCTGCAATTGCCCGGCGGCAAGGCGTTGAACTTCAGCGACCTGTTCAACAGCCGTCGCGAGAAATTCGCTGTCGGCACTGTGTTGGGTGCAACGGTGGACGCGCAATGAATCCGCGTCTGGCCGCCGCCAAGGCACTCGCCGCCGTGCTCAGCGGCAAAGCCTCGCTGAACAGCTCCCTGCCGACGCAACTGGACAAGGTCGAGGATCGCGATCGCGGTTTCACTCAGGATCTGGCGTTCGGCACTGCGCGCTGGCAGCCACGCCTGTCGGCGCTGGCCGAGAAACTGCTGCAGAAACCGTTCAAGGCCGCCGACGCCGATGTCGAAGCGCTGCTGCTGGTCGGTCTCTACCAATTGCTCTACACCCGCGTGCCGGCCCACGCCGCCATCGGCGAAACCGTCGGTTGCGCCGACAAGTTGAAAAAGCCGTGGGCCAAAGGCCTGCTCAACGCCGTGCTGCGCAATGCCCAGCGCGAAAGCGAAACGATTTTCGCCGAGCTGGAACGTGATCCGGTGGTGCGTACCGCTCACCCGCGCTGGCTGCAAAAATCCCTGAAGGCGTTCTGGCCGGAACAGTGGGAAGCCATCTGTGAGGCGAACAACGCGCATCCGCCAATGATCCTGCGGGTCAATCGCCGTCATCACAGCCGCGACGCCTACCTCGGTCTACTGACTGAGGCTGGAATTGCCGCGACGCCATGTGTGTACAGCCGCGACGGCATTATTCTCGAAGCCGCCGCCGACGTGCGCAGCCTGCCGGGTTTTGCCGAAGGCTGGATCAGCGTGCAGGACGAGGCCGCGCAACTGGCTGCCGATCTGCTCGATCTGGCGCCCGGCCAACGCGTGCTCGACGCCTGTTGCGCCCCCGGCGGCAAGACCTGCCACATCCTCGAAGCCGAACCGGCGCTGGCCGGCGTAGTCGCGGTGGATCTGGAAGCCAAACGACTGGTGCGCGTTAAGGAAAACCTAGAACGCCTCGGCCTGAACGCCGAACTGATCGCCGCCGACGGTCGTGATATCGAGAAGTGGTGGGACGGCAAACCGTTCCAGCGCATTCTGCTCGACGCACCATGCTCGGCCACTGGCGTGATCCGCCGCCATCCAGACATCAAGCTGACGCGTCAACCGGACGACATCGTTGCCCTCGCGCAACTGCAGGGCGAGCTGCTCGACGCCATGTGGAAAACCCTCGAAGTCGGCGGCATCCTGCTGTACGCCACCTGCTCGACGCTGCCGACCGAGAACACCGAAGTCATCGCCGCGTTCCTCGAGCGCACCCCAGGTGCCCGCGAACTGGATCTGGCCACCACGGCCGGAATCAAACAGCCCCATGGTCGCCAATTGCTGGCCCAGCAGGGCGGCCATGACGGGTTCTACTACGCCAAGCTGATCAAGATCGCTGCCGCGCGCGGCTAAACGGATTCAACGGAGTGACTGGATGAAAATCATCATCCTTGGTGCGGGACAGGTCGGCGGTTCGCTGGCCGAGCATTTGGCCAGTGAAGCCAACGACATCACGGTGGTCGACACCGACGGCGAGCGCCTGCGCGACCTCGGCGACCGCCTCGACATCCGCACCGTGCAGGGCCGTGGCTCGCTGCCATCGGTGCTGCGTCAGGCCGGTGCCGACGACGCCGATATGCTGGTGGCGGTGACCAACAGCGACGAGACCAACATGGTCGCCTGCCAGGTCGCCCACACGCTGTTCCATACCCCGACCAAAATTGCCCGGGTGCGCGAAGCGTCTTACCTCAATCGCGAGGAGCAACTGTTCCAGAACGAAGCGATTCCGGTCGACGTGCTGATCAGCCCCGAGCAAGTGGTGACCAACTACATCAAGCGTCTGATCCAGCATCCCGGCGCCTTGCAGGTGATCGACTTCGCCGAAGGCGCGGCGCAACTGGTCGCGGTGCGTGCCTATTACGGCGGGCCGCTGGTGGGTCAGCAACTGCGCCAGTTGCGTGAACACATGCCGAACGTCGAGACCCGCGTCGCAGCGATTTTCCGCCGTGATCGGCCGATCCTGCCCCAGGGCGATACGGTGATCGAGGCCGATGACGAAGTCTTCTTCATCGCTGCCCGTGAGAATATTCGCGCAGTGATGAGCGAAATGCGCCGCCTCGACGAAACCTACAAACGCATCGTCATTGCTGGCGGCGGGCAGATCGGCGAGCGTCTGGCCGAGGCCATCGAAAGCCGTTATCAGGTGAAGATCATCGAGATGAGCCCGGCGCGCTGCCGTTATCTCTCCGACACCCTCGACAGCACCGTGGTGCTGCAGGGCAGTGCATCAGATCGTGATTTACTGCTGGAGGAGAACATTGCCGACGCCGATATCTTCCTCGCCCTGACCAACGATGACGAAGCCAACATCATGTCGTCGCTGCTGGCCAAACGGCTGGGGGCGAAGAAGGTCATGACGATCATCAACAACCCTGCCTACGTTGATCTGATCCAGGGCGGCGACATCGACATCGCCATCAGCCCGCAACTGGCGACCATCGGCACGCTGCTGGCCCATGTGCGCCGTGGCGATATCGTCAGCGTGCACTCACTGCGCCGTGGTGCGGCGGAAGCCATCGAGGCGATTGCCCACGGTGATGCGAAATCGAGCAAGGTCATCGGCAAACCGATCGAGAAGATCGGCCTGCCGCCCGGCACCACGATTGGTGCGGTGATCCGCAATGAACAAGTGATCATCGCCCACGATGACACGGTGATCGAAGCGGGCGACCACGTGATTCTGTTCCTTGTGGATAAAAAACATATTCGCGATGTGGAGAAGCTGTTTCATGTGGGCCTCAGCTTCTTCTGATCCGGATTTTTGGGTGATCAGACTGGCGCCATCGCGAGCAGGCTCACTCCTACAGGGGAACGCATTCCAAATGTAGGAGTGAGCCTGCTCGCGATGGCGGTATCAGTGAGCAAGACTCATCCCTGACACAACTCACTCAAGGAATCTCCCATGCTCGAATCCCTGGAAAAAATGCTCGCCAAGGGTGTGGATAACTCCCTGCTGCGCTTCGGCCTGGGCAAGGGTTATCTGGATCTGGGCGAAAACGCCAAGGCCGCCGAGCATTTCCAGCGCTGTGTCGGTTTTGATCCGAAGTACTCGGCCGCTTGGAAACTGTTGGGCAAGGCGCAACTGGCGCTGGGCGATATCGCCGCCGCACGTCAGGCCTGGGAACAAGGTCTGGAAGCGGCCCGCGCCCATGGCGACAAGCAGGCCGAAAAGGAAATGACGGTGTTTCTGAAGAAACTCGATCGTCAGGCGCAGTGAATCAAAGGTAACGAAGACCGATACCGTCGGCATCCACCGTCACCACTTCCATCCGCACCCGTGGCGCACCTGTAGGTAAACCCTGCACCTGGCCATAGACCACCGCGCCTTTGGGCAACGACGACAGGATCGGATGCTGCACAAACACCCCGGTGGGCGACAGATTGCGCGTCTGCCCGAGGCATTCGCCGAAGCTGTCGTGGGTAATCTTTATGCGGAAGGATTTACGTTGTTCGGACATCTTGTTGCGCCCTTTGATGAACGGTTGTGGATAACCTCGCCAGGGAAGTTATCCACAGATCATGCCAATCAGCTCAATACCAGCGCTCTTCGCCCGGCGGACGCTTTTTGAAGCGCTTCATGCTCCACATGTACTGGCTCGGGTAAGCCGCCACATAACGCTCGACCACTTTGCTCATCGCTGCGCAGGATTCGGCGGTATCGGTGCTGTACATGGCTTCCGGCGCCGCTTCGAGGATCACTTTGTAGCCAGAACCGTCGGGCAAGCGCAGCGCATGCAGGAACACGCCAACGGCTTTGCCACCGGCGAGCATGTTCGGCACGAATTTGCTGGTCAGCGCTTGAGTCGCGAAGAACGGCACGAAGATCCCGGCAGATTCGGCCGGTTCCGGGTCAGCAGGAATGCCCACTGCACCACCTTTGCGCACTTCCTTGATCACGCTGAGGATGCCTTCCTTGGTGGAGGCGGCGACCTTGTTGCCCAGTTGCACGCGCTGTTTGCGCAGCAATTCGTCCACAGCTTTGAGCTTTGGCGGGCGATAGAAAATGATCGGTTTGCACTGGCTGCAATAGAAGTGGTTGAGCACTTCCCAGTTGCCGAGGTGGCTGGTGATGCCGACCACGCCTTTGCCCGAGGCCAGCGCATCCTTGAGAACGTCGAGACCTTCGACTTCGCGCACTAGATCAATCGAACGCTGCGCCGGCCAGATCCACGCGCAGGCGCTTTCGGTCAACGACTTGCCGATGTCTTTCAGACTCTGCCCGACCAGACGCTCACGTTCGGCCGGATCCATCTGTGGAAAACATTTCGCAAGGTTGATCCGCACCACGTCGCGGGAGCGGTTGGGGGTTTTCCACATGATCCAGCCGATCGCCGAACCCACGGCCTGCACGGCCCGCCATGGCAGCAGGGCAAACAGCCGCAGAGCGCCTACCAGCAAGGCGCCTTTAAACTTTTCCACAGGTCACTCCTGATCTTGTGCGGTGCGCGAGGCGGCCATTCTAACCGCCGTTGACGAGCTGCGCGTAGCGGTCGCAATCCTGGGTATGGTCCATGACCATGCCCGAGGCTTGCATCAGTGCGTAGCAAATGGTCGGGCCGACGAACGTGAACCCGGCCTTTTTCAGGGCTTTGCTCATCGCCAGCGCTTCGGGGGTGATCGCCGGGACTTCGCTGCGATCCTTGAAATGATTGATGATCGGTTGGTCGTTAACGAACGACCAGAGGAACGCCACCGGATCCTCCAGCGCCAGCCAGGCCTGGGCATTGCGCCGGGCGGCGTTGAGTTTGAGGCGGTTGCGGATGATCCCCGGATCGAGCATCAATTCTTCGATTTCGGCGTCGCTCATCTGCGCCACCCGCTGCACATCGAAGCCGAATAACACCTCGCGATAGCGCTCGCGTTTGCGCAGCACGGTGATCCACGACAGCCCGGCCTGGAACCCTTCGAGCAAAAGCAACTCGAACAAACCCTGCGCATCGCGTAGCGGCGTGCCCCACTCCTGGTCGTGATAAGCCATGTACAGCGGATCTTCGGTACACCAAAAGCAGCGTGGCATAAGGCTCCAGGGGGCGTGCGCAGCAATGAATCGGGTATACTCCCGCTCTTTAAATCGCAGCCCAAGAAACAGGTGAATTTCGTGAGCCAGCCTACGCCAGCCGTGCGTACCTTCCAAGACTTGATCCTCGCGCTCCAGCAATACTGGGCCGAGCAAGGTTGCGTGGTACTTCAGCCCTACGATATGGAAGTAGGCGCCGGCACTTTCCACACCGCGACCTTCCTCCGCGCCATCGGCCCGGAAACCTGGAACGCCGCCTACGTGCAGCCAAGCCGCCGTCCGACTGACGGCCGTTACGGCGAAAACCCGAACCGTCTGCAGCACTACTATCAGTTCCAGGTCGTGCTGAAGCCGAACCCGGACAACTTCCAGGAACTGTACCTGGGCTCGCTCAAGCATGTCGGCCTCGACCCGCTGGTCCACGACATTCGCTTCGTCGAAGACAACTGGGAATCGCCGACCCTCGGCGCCTGGGGTCTGGGCTGGGAAGTCTGGCTGAACGGTATGGAAGTGACTCAGTTCACTTACTTCCAGCAGGCTGGCGGCATCGAGTGCTACCCGGTGACCGGCGAGATCACTTACGGTCTCGAGCGTCTGGCCATGTACCTGCAAGGCGTGGATTCGGTCTACGACCTGGTCTGGGCTGACGGCCCGATGGGCAAAGTCACCTACGGCGACGTGTTCCACCAGAACGAAGTGGAGCAGTCCACGTACAACTTCGAGCACGCCAACGTCGACAAACTGTTCGAACTGTTCGACTTCTATGAAAGTGAAGCCAAGCGTCTGATCGAACTCGACCAGCCGCTGCCGTTGCCGAGCTACGAAATGGTGTTGAAGGCCTCGCACACCTTCAACCTGCTGGATGCGCGCCGGGCGATCTCGGTGACCGCGCGTCAGCAATACATTCTGCGCGTACGCACCCTGGCGCGTTCCGTTGCGCAAGCCTACCTGCTGGCTCGCGCCAAGCTGGGCTTCCCGATGGCGACCCCGGACCTGCGTGACGAAGTACTGGCCAAGCTGGAGGCTGCACAATGAGTGCGCAAGATTTTCTGGTTGAACTGGGCACCGAAGAACTGCCGCCGAAAGCCCTGAACACCTTGGCTGAGGCGTTCCTCGCCGGTATCGACAAGGGCCTGCAAGCCGCCGGCCTGAGCTACGAGACTAAAACCGTCTACGCCGCACCGCGTCGTCTGGCTGTGCTGATCACCGCGCTGGCTACCCAGCAACCGGATCGCAGCATCAACCTCGATGGCCCGCCACGTCAGGCGGCATTCGACGCTGACGGCAACCCGACTCAGGCAGCACTGGGCTTTGCCAAGAAGTGCGGCGTTGATCTGAGCGAAATCGACCAGAGCGGTCCGAAACTGCGTTACAGCCAGAGCATCGCCGGCAAGCCGACCGCGAGCCTGCTGCCGACCATCGTCGAAGATTCGCTGAACGACCTGCCGATCCCGAAACGCATGCGTTGGGGTGCGCGCAAGGAAGAGTTCGTGCGTCCGACCCAATGGCTGGTGATGCTGCTTGGTGACCAGGTCATCGACTGCACCATCCTCGCGCAGAAGGCTGGCCGTGACTCCCGTGGTCACCGCTTCCATCACCCGCAAAGCGTGCGCATCGGTTCGCCGTCGAGCTACCTCGCCGACCTGCGTGCCGCTTATGTGCTGGCCGACGCCAATGAGCGTCGCGAGATCATCAGCAAGCGCACCGAGGAGCTGGCCACCCGTCAGGAAGGCACGGCAATCGTTCCGCCGGCACTGCTCGACGAAGTGACCGCGCTGGTTGAATGGCCGGTGCCGCTGGTGTGCTCGTTCGAGGAACGCTTCCTCGACGTGCCGCAAGAAGCGCTGATCACCACCATGCAGGACAACCAGAAGTACTTCTGCCTGCTGGATGCCGACGGCAAGTTGCTGCCACGTTTCATCACTGTGGCCAACATTGAAAGCAAAGACCCGCAGCAGATCATCGCCGGTAACGAGAAAGTGGTTCGCCCACGTCTGACCGACGCCGAGTTCTTCTTCAAGCAAGACAAGAAGCAGAAGCTCGAAGCTTTCAACGATCGCCTGAAGAACGTGGTGTTCCAGGAAAAACTCGGCAGCGTCTACGACAAGGCCGAGCGCGTTTCCAAGCTGGCTGCGTACATCGCCGCCCGCATTGGTGGCAATGCTTCGTGGGCTGCCCGCGCTGGCCTGCTGTCGAAGTGCGACCTGGCCACCGAAATGGTCGGCGAGTTCCCGGAGATGCAAGGTGTCGCCGGTTATTACTACGCCCTCAATGACGGCGAGCCGGAAGACGTTGCGCTGGCGCTGAACGAGCAATACATGCCACGCGGTGCCGGTGCAGAACTGCCAGCCACGCTGACCGGTGCAGCCGTCGCGATCGCTGACAAGCTCGACACCCTGGTCGGTATCTTCGGTATCGGCATGCTGCCAACCGGCAGCAAAGACCCGTATGCCCTGCGCCGTGCGGCCCTTGGCGTGCTGCGTATCCTCATCGAGAAAAAACTCGACCTCGACCTGAACGACGCCGTGGCTTTCGCCGTGGCCGCGTTCGGTGCCAAGGTCAAGGCTGCCGGCCTCAACGAGTCCGTGCTGGAATTCATCTTCGACCGTCTGCGTGCGCGTTACGAAGACGAAGGCGTTGAAGTTGCCACTTACCTGTCGGTCCGTGCCCTGAAGCCGGGTTCGGCGCTGGACTTCGATCAGCGTGTGCAAGCGGTGCAAGCCTTCCGCAAACTGCCGGAAGCGGCAGCGCTGGCGGCGGTGAACAAGCGTGTATCGAACCTGTTGAGCAAACTCGAAGGCGCGGTGCCGACCGAGGTGCAAGCCAAGTACTTCGACAACGCCAACGAGTTCTCGCTGTACTCGGCGATTCAGCAAGCGGATCAGGCGGTACAGCCAATGGCCGCGGCGCGTCAGTACAACGAATCTCTGGCACGCCTGGCGGCATTGCGTGAACCGGTGGATGCGTTCTTCGACGCGGTGATGGTCAATGCCGACGACGCCAATGTTCGGGCCAACCGTTACGCGCTGCTGGCGCGTCTGCGTGGTCTGTTCCTCGGTGTTGCCGACATTTCGCTGCTGGGTTGAGGGATTGCTGTTGAAACTGCTGATTCTCGATCGGGACGGAGTGATCAATTACGACTCCGACGCTTACATCAAGTCTGTGGCGGAGTGGATTCCGTTGCCCGGCTCGATCGAAGCGATTGCGCAGTTGAGCAAGGCCGGCTGGACGGTGGCGGTCGCCACCAACCAGTCGGGCATTGCTCGCGGCTATTACGACCTCGCCACCCTGGATGCCATGCACGCGCGCCTGCGCGAGCTGGTCGCGGAGCAGGGCGGTGAAGTCGGGTTGATCGTGTATTGCCCGCATGGCCCGGACGAAGGCTGCGATTGCCGCAAGCCAAAACCGGGGATGTTGAAAACCATCGCCGCGCATTACAACGTTGAGCTGGCGAATGTCTGGTTCGTCGGCGACAGCCTTGGTGACCTGGAGGCCGCCAAAGCCGTCGATTCACAGCCAGTTTTGGTAAAGACCGGAAAAGGCGCAAAGACTCAGGGCAAAACCCTGCCGGTTGGCACTCTGATTTTTGACGATCTGGCGGCGATTGCCGCAGAACTTATCCACAACTAGAGTACTTCTGAATTTCCTGACCAGGGATTGATCGGGAGTGCGCTTGAACACTCGGGCATTGCCCCGTAACGGTAAACGTCACTATGTCGATACTGCGGGCCATCAGAATTTTTCTCTTTTACCTGCTGCTGGGCACCACTTCCCTGCTGTGGTGCAGCTTGAGTTTTTTTATCGCGCCGTTTTTGCCATTCAAGGCGCGTTATCGTTTTATCAACGTGTACTGGTGCCGTTGCGCCTTGTGGTTGACCAAGGTGTTTCTCGGTATCCGTTACGAAATCAAAGGCGCGCAAAACGTGCCTGACCGGCCCTGCGTGATTCAGTCGAACCACCAGAGCACTTGGGAGACGTTCTTTCTCTCTGCTTATTTCTCGCCGCTGAGCCAGGTGCTCAAACGCGAATTGCTTTACGTACCGTTCTTCGGCTGGGCGATGGCAATGTTGCGGCCGATCGCGATTGACCGCGACAACCCGAAAGCGGCGTTGAAGCAAGTCGCGGCGAAGGGTGATGAACTGCTCAAGGACAACGTTTGGGTGCTGATCTTCCCGGAAGGTACACGCGTTCCTTACGGCACTGTCGGCAAGTTCTCCCGCAGTGGCAGCGCTTTGGCGGTGAATGCGGCGCTTCCGGTACTGCCGATTGCACACAATGCCGGCAAGTTCTGGCCGAAAATCGGTTGGGGCAAAAAGTCTGGCGTGATCACCGTGGTCATCGGCGAGCCGATGTACGCCGAAGGTACTGGCCCTCGCGCCGTCGCCGAACTGAACGACCGGGTACAAGCCTGGAATGAGAAGACTCAGCGCGAAATGGGCTCGCTGCCACCGGCCCCGCAGGCACCGGCCGCAAGTGATCAGATCGCTGTCTGAGATTTTGTGGATAACCTGTGTACGGTTTTGTTGAAAACGCTTGAATATTGAAACTAAGTCATTGATTTAACTATATATTTCTCAAGCTCATAAAACACCGTAAAAGGTGCATAAGTTTTTTTCGGAAGTAAAAAAACCGGCTGATATAGCCGGTTTTTTTGTGCCTGATCATTCGGGGATCAGCGGTAACTCAAGCAGGAACGTGGTGCCTTGATCGACCACGCTGCGGCATTCGATTCTACCGCAATGATGATCGACCACCGCTTTGACCATCGACAGGCCCAGGCCTACGCCGTCGATCCCTTGTGCGGAGGAAAAGCGTCGGTACTGACTGAACAGGTCGGGCAACTCTTCGGCAGCGATGCCTTTGCCTTGGTCGATCAGCTCACACTGCAACCATTCTTCGTCGCAATGCACTCGTAGCTTGATCGTAGTGTCGGCCGGACTGTACTTGATCGCGTTTTCCAGCAAGTTGAACAGTGCACGGGTCAGCAAGCCCTGATCAGCATTGATCAGGCGCTCCTGGGATTGCTCATCCATGTCATGCAGCAGTTCGATGCATTTTTGCTGGGCAATCGGTAACGCTTGGTCCATGACGTCCAGCACCAGCATCGCAAACAGCGTCGGCTGAAATTGGTAGGTCTCGGATTCGGCTCTCGCCAGCAAAACAAATCCATCGGTCAGATCCAGCGCGCGACGGACTTGGCGTTCGATCTGCTCGAACAACGGTGAGTCCGCCCCGGCCTGATGGCGGTGAACGTCCAGCAGCGCAAGAATCGCCGAATGAGGAGCGCGCAGGTCGTGGGACAGAAAACGCAGCAACACGCTGCGTTGCTCCTCGGCGGCACGTTCGGCGCTAAGGTCAGTGAGGCTGAGCAGCCAACCGATCGGCGTGTCTCCATCCACCGGCAGTAATGCGGCACGCTCCAGCCGCAAGCTGCGTTCCTTGTAATCGCGAAACTCCAGCAGCGGCATGGCCGACAGCGGCGGGCGCTGCTCTGTGGACAACTCCGGATAACCGAGTCGAGCCAGTTGATCGAGAACGTCGTCACCTACCAGATTGTTATCGAAGAGCTGACGAGCTTTGCGATTACCCAGCAGGATCTGCCCCTTGGGATCGCTGATCAGTGTAGCGACGGGCAAGTATTCCAGACCATCCGCAATGAAACGCCGAGTATCACGAGTACGGCTCATGGCCTGTTCAAGCGCCATGATCTGCCCCTGCAGGCGATCGGCGCCGGTGAATTTCGTGCGGCGGCGTTCGGGGAAAACTTTCGGTTCGCTATCGAGACGTGCCAGCTCCCAACCAAAATAGGTCAGCACTACGCTCAGGCGTCGCCAGTTCCAGATCAGGTAGCCGAACAGCATGCCCAGCACTGCCGGTGTCGGCGACCACCAGCGTCGCGTTTCCGCCAGACCCGCACTGGTCAACAGCGCGCACGCCATTCCCATCAGCGTTATCCAGAGCGCCCAGCGCGGGCGCCACAGCAACAGGCCGAGCACACCCGCCACCAAGCCTACCGACAACAACGCACCCATACCGGACGATGCGTGGTGCAAGTTGACCTGCGCGCGATAAGACAGCAGTGCAGTCAGCGGCAACAGCACTAGACTTATCCACACCCATTCGCGCACCAACTGTCGAAACAGTCGCTGTACCTGGCTCGGTTCACGGCTCTCACGCCGACGATTGTTGTTCATAGGGAAAAAGGGCAGGGCGGTGTGAATGGTTTCATGGGCCACAGGTCTGAGACGTAGACCCGAAGAATCATAGCGGACGTCGACCAACGGCGGCCGCTTACTTTCACAACACTGACCGAGCGACTATGGTTGTCGGCCAACTGCCCAAGCATCAAGGAATAACCGCGTATGCGCGTTGCGATACTGGACGACGAACCCGCCGAACTGCGCCGGGTCGAGCAAACCCTGCAGCAAATGGCCGATAGCGGCGAACAGCCGTGGTCGCTGCACAGCTTCGAGCGTGGCGAAGACCTGCTGCGACAGCTACGCCGGGAAACCTTCGACCTGCTGATCCTCGACTGGCAACTACCCGACCTCACCGGCCTGGCGCTGCTGCGCTGGACCCGCGAACACATGGAAGCGCCACCGGCGGCGATCATGCTGACCAGTCGCGATGGCGAGAGCGATATCGTTCAGGCGTTGAATGCCGGGGCTGATGATTACGTCAGCAAGCCGTTTCGGCCGAATGAGTTGAAGGCGCGGGTGGCTGCGGTGTTGCGTCGACATAGTCAGCAACGTGCGGCGGCGACGGAAGTGCTGAGTTTTAATGACCTGACGTTTGATGACGCCGAACTGACCGTTACCCGGGAGGGAAAGCCGATCGTCATGACCGAGCGCGAGTATCGTCTCGCCCGGTGTCTGTTCAGCAATCTGGGCCGGCCGTTGTCGCGGGATTATCTCTACGAGCGGTTTTGGCCGCATGAAGAGATGGCGTCGTCGCGACCATTGGATACGCATATTTATCGGCTACGCAACAAGCTCGGGCTGACTGCGGATCGGGGTTGGCAGTTGTTGACGATTTATGGGTATGGGTATCGTTTGGAGAGTGTGGCGACGGGTAGCTGACTCCAGTGCCTCCGAAAGCTTGGACCATATTGCTGAAATCAACAAAATGGTTCGCTGGCTCGCTTAGAGTTATTGCTCCGCCAGCATCGACTAGTCATAAAAAAACCCGGTGAATATGATCCACCGGGTTTTTTATTTTCTTTACGGATTGCTGGGATC
The DNA here is from genome assembly GCF_900580865.1 of Pseudomonas viridiflava. Lineage (GTDB taxonomy): Bacteria > Pseudomonadota > Gammaproteobacteria > Pseudomonadales > Pseudomonadaceae > Aquipseudomonas. The sequence goes on along the minus strand of NZ_UTBZ01000001.1, from coordinate 548,674 downwards.
AGAAATCCAGGTTCGAAACCGCCAACGCATTGCTCTCGATGAAGTCACGACGAGGTTCGACCGCATCACCCATCAGGGTGTTGAAGATCTGGTCTGCGCCAATGGCGTCTTCGATGGTGACTTTCAGCATGCGGCGTACGCTTGGGTCCATGGTGGTTTCCCACAGCTGATCCGGATTCATTTCGCCCAGACCTTTGTATCGCTGGATGGTGTGACGCTTGGTGCTTTCGGCCATCAGCCAGTCCAAAGCTTCCTTGAACTCGGTGACCGCCTTCTTGCGTTCGCCACGCTGGATGTACGCGCCTTCGTCGAGCAGGGTGCTCAGTTGAGCGCCGAGGGTGACGACGGTTTTGTAGTCGTTGCTGCCGAAGAAGTCGCGGTTGAAGGTGACGTAGTTCGACAGGCCGTGGGAGATCAGTTCAACCTCTGGCAGCCACACGCCACGTTCACGATCTTCACGCAGGCTGGCCTTGTAGACCAGACCGGATTTTTCCACGGTGCGCAGACGTGCTTCGTACTGGGCCAGCCACTCTTGCATTGCTGCATGGTCGCCAAGCTTTTCGAGGCTCACTGCCGGCAGGTAGATGAAGTGCTCGGTCAGCTCCTGCGGGTACAGACGCGACAGACGCTTGAGGGTCTTCATCACCATGCGGAAGTCGTTCACCAGACGCTCAAGCGCTTCACCGGAAATGCCCGGGGCTTCTTCGTTCAGGTGCAGGCTTGCATCTTCCAGGGCCGACTGCGTCATGTACTCTTCCATGGCGTCGTCGTCTTTGATGTATTGCTCTTGCTTGCCTTTCTTGACCTTGTACAGCGGCGGCTGGGCGATGTAGATGTAGCCGCGCTCGATCAGCTCCGGCAACTGACGGAAGAAGAAGGTCAGCAACAGGGTACGGATGTGCGAACCGTCGACGTCAGCATCGGTCATGATGATGATGTTGTGATAACGCAGCTTGTCGATGTTGTATTCGTCGCGACCGATACCGCAGCCCAGTGCGGTGATCAAGGTGCCCACTTCCTGAGAAGAGATCATCTTGTCGAAACGCGCTTTCTCGACGTTGAGGATCTTGCCCTTCAACGGCAGGATCGCCTGGGTCTTGCGGTTACGTCCCTGCTTGGCAGAGCCGCCCGCGGAGTCACCTTCCACGAGGTAAAGTTCGGAGAGTGCCGGGTCTTTTTCCTGGCAGTCAGCGAGCTTGCCCGGCAGGCCAGCGATGTCCAGCGCGCCTTTGCGGCGGGTCATCTCACGTGCTTTACGCGCCGCTTCACGGGCACGCGCAGCATCGATCATCTTGCCGACGACCAGCTTGGCTTCGTTCGGGTTTTCCAGGAGGAAGTCGGAGAAGTACTTGCCCATCTCCTGTTCGACCGCGGTCTTCACTTCGGAAGACACAAGCTTGTCTTTGGTCTGCGAGCTGAACTTCGGATCCGGCACTTTCACCGAAATGATCGCGGTCAGGCCTTCACGGGCATCGTCACCGGTGGTGGCGACTTTGTGCTTTTTCGCCAGACCTTCCTGCTCGATGTAGTTGTTCAAATTACGCGTCAGTGCCGAACGGAAACCCACCAAGTGGGTGCCACCGTCGCGCTGCGGAATGTTGTTGGTGAAGCACAACAGGTTCTCGTTGAAGCTGTCGTTCCACTGCAGGGCGATTTCCACGCCGATGCCGTCTTCACGCTGAATGTTGAAGTGGAACACCTGGTTGACCGCGGTCTTGTTGGTGTTCAGGTATTCAACGAATGCACGCAAGCCGCCTTCGTACTTGAACAACTCTTCCTTGCCGCTGCGCTCATCCTTGAGGACGATGCCGACACCGGAGTTGAGGAAGGACAGTTCACGAATGCGCTTGGCCAGGATGTCCCAGCTGAAGTGAATGTTCTTGAAGGTTTCGCTGGAAGCCTTGAAGTGGATCTGGGTACCGGTGGTTTCGCTATCGCCAACGATGGCCATCGGCGCCTGAGGTACGCCGTGGACATAGGTCTGTTCCCAGATCTTGCCGCTGCGGCGAACGGTCAGTACCAGTTCTTCGGACAGTGCGTTCACTACCGACACACCTACACCGTGCAGACCGCCGGATACTTTGTAGGAGTTGTCGTCGAACTTACCACCAGCGTGGAGGACGGTCATGATGACCTCGGCGGCGGAAACGCCTTCCTCTTTGTGCACGTCTACCGGGATGCCACGGCCGTTGTCTTTAACGGTGATGGATTCGTCCGGGTGGATGATGATGCTGATGTCGTCGCAGTGGCCGGCGAGGGCTTCGTCGATCGAGTTGTCGACCACCTCGAACACCATGTGGTGCAGACCGCTGCCATCGTCGGTGTCACCAATGTACATACCGGGACGTTTGCGTACGGCATCCAGGCCTTTCAGCACTTTAATGCTCGTTGAGTCGTACGTATTTTCTTCGCTCAATGCCTTCACTCCCGATGGTCGTGGGTCTGGGTGATACGGCCCTGTTCCACGTGGAACAAAGCGACTGGCGTTTCCGTCTGCCAGCCTTCCCTCAATAATTCGTGATCTACACAGGTGATAAACACCTGGCAGCGTAAGTCTTCCAGCAAGCGGCACAGCGCGCGACGATGGCTCTCGTCCAGCTCGGACGGCAAGTCATCCACCAGATAAATACACTGACCGCGGCGGGCCTGGCTGACCAGATGCCCTTGGGCAATCCGCAGTGCACAGACCACCAACTTCTGCTGACCCCGGGACAAAATGTCCGCGGCGTTGTGTGCGCCCAATCTAAGACGCAAATCAGCCCGTTGCGGTCCGGCCTGGGTATGACCCATTTGCTGATCCCGTTGCAGGGATCCGGCCAGTACGGCGCTCAATTCCCGGTCTTTGTCCCAGCCTCGGTAATAGCTGAGCGTCAAACCTTCGAGCTCAACCAGTTCGCTCAAGGTTTGTTCAAAGACTGGTTTCAAGGCTTTGATGTAAGCGCGGCGGTATTCATCGATTTCAGCGCTGGCCTGGCACAGTTCCCTGTCCCAAACCGCTTGCGAAACGGCGTCAAGTGTACCATGCCGCAGCCAGGAGTTTCTCTGGCGCAAAGTCTTCTGCAAACGCTGCCAGGTGGCCATGAAGCGCGGTTCGACGTGGAACACCCCCCAGTCGAGAAACTGCCGGCGAATCTTCGGTGCACCTTCAAGCAGGCGGAAGCTGTCGGGGTTGATCAACTGCAGCGGCAGGATCTCCGCCAGTTGCGCGGCGCTGCGGGCGTTCTGGCCGTCAATGCGAATCTGGAACTCGCCCTGACGATCGCGCGAGATGCCCAAAGCGCTATGCCCACCCTCGGCCAGTTCGACCTGACCGAACACGGTACAGGCGAGTTGCTCATACTGGATGACCGGCAAAAGCCGCGTGCTACGAAACGAACGGGCAAGCCCCAGCAGATGAATGGCTTCCAGAACACTGGTTTTGCCGCTGCCGTTGGCGCCGTAGAGAATGTTGATGCGGGGGGAGGGGGAGAAGGTCACCGGGTGCAGATTGCGCACCGCGGTGACCGAAACACGACTTAAGGACATCCAGGGTCAGCTGATTACAGACGCATCGGCATGACAACGTAAGCCGAATCGTCGTTGTCGGACTCTTGCACCAGCGCACTGCTGTTGGAGTCGGACAGGATCAGACGAACCTGCTCGGTGGTCATCACGCCCAATACGTCGAGCAAGTAGCTCACGTTGAAGCCGATTTCCAGGGAGCCGCCGTTGTATTCAACGCCCACTTCCTCTTCCGCTTCTTCCTGCTCCGGGTTGTTGGCCTGAATCTTCAACTGACCGCTGGCCAGTTGCAGACGGATACCACGGTACTTCTCGTTGGACAGAATCGCGGTACGGCTGAACGCCTCACGCAGCGCCTGGCGATCGCCCAGTACCAACTTGTCGCCGCCCTTCGGCAGAACGCGCTCGTAGTCCGGGAATTTGCCGTCGACCAGTTTCGAAGTGAAGGTGAATTCACCGGTGGTCGCACGGATGTGGTGCTGACCCAACACGATGCTGACGTTGCCGTCCGGCTCGGTGAGCAGACGCGCCAGTTCAAGGATACCTTTGCGCGGCACGATCACCTGATGACGATCTGGCTGACCGATATCGGCTTTCATCGAGCACATGGCCAGACGGTGACCGTCGGTGGCCACCGCGCGGATAATGCCTTCGGACACTTCCAACAGCATGCCGTTGAGGTAGTAACGCACGTCCTGCTGGGCCATGGCAAAGCTGGTGCGTTCGATCAGACGACGCAGTTTGCTTTGCTCGAGGCTGCACGTCAGCGAGCCCGGACCTTCTTCAACGGTCGGGAAATCGTTGGCTGGCAGCGTCGACAGGGTGAAGCGGCTACGGCCAGCCTTCACGACCAACTTCTGCTCATCGACCTTGATGTCGATCAGCGCGTCGTTGGGCAGGCTTTTGCAGATATCCATCAACTTGCGCGCAGGCACGGTGATGGAACCTGTTTCCGCCGGCTCTTCAAGTTGCACACGACCGACCAGTTCGACTTCCAGGTCGGTACCGGTCAGCGACAGTTGCTGGCCTTCGACTACCAACAGCACGTTGGACAGTACCGGCAAGGTCTGTCGACGCTCGACGACGCCTGCGACCAGTTGCAGGGGTTTCAACAGGGCTTCGCGTTGAATGGTGAAATGCATGGTCTAGTCCCTTGCCTTAATAAGCTGCGCTGGTGTTCATCAAGTGGTCAGTGTACGCAGCAGGTTCTTGTAGTCCTCGCGGATGTCCGCGTCGGATTCCTTAAGTTCGTTGATCTTGCGGCAGGCGTGCAACACGGTGGTGTGGTCGCGGCCGCCAAACACGTCGCCGATTTCCGGCAGGCTGTGGTTGGTCAGCTCCTTGGACAACGCCATCGCCACTTGACGCGGACGCGCTACCGAGCGCGAACGGCGCTTGGACAGCAGATCCGAGATCTTGATCTTGTAGTACTCGGCGACGGTGCGCTGAATGTTATCCACAGAGACCAGTTTGTCTTGCAGCGCCAACAAGTCTTTCAGGGATTCGCGAATCAGCTCGATGGTGATGTCGCGGCCCATGAAGTGCGAGTGGGCGATCACGCGTTTCAGCGCGCCTTCCAGCTCACGGACGTTGGAACGAATACGCTGGGCAATGAAGAAAGCGGCGTCATGCGGCAACTCGACTTTGGCCTGGTCGGCCTTCTTCATCAAGATCGCGACGCGGGTTTCCAGTTCCGGCGGCTCGACGGCAACCGTCAGGCCCCAGCCAAAGCGGGACTTGAGGCGCTCTTCAAGGCCTTCGATTTCTTTCGGGTAGCGGTCACTGGTGAGAATGACCTGCTGGCCACCTTCAAGCAGGGCGTTGAAGGTGTGGAAAAACTCTTCCTGCGAGCGCTCTTTGCGAGCGAAGAACTGAATGTCGTCGATCAGCAGAGCATCCACCGAACGGTAGAAACGCTTGAACTCGTTGATCGCGTTCAGTTGCAGCGCCTTGACCATGTCGGCCACGAAACGCTCGGAATGCAGGTACACGACCTTGGCATTCGGGTTCTTCTTTAATAGATGGTTACCCACCGCGTGCATCAAGTGGGTTTTACCCAGGCCGACGCCACCATAAAGGAACAGTGGGTTGTAGCCGTGCTTGGGGTTGTCCGCCACTTGCCAGGCCGCCGCGCGGGCGAGCTGGTTGGACTTGCCTTCGACAAAGTTCTCGAAGGTGAAGGTGCGGTTCAGGTAACTGGTGTGCTTGAGCGCGCCCTCAACCTGCACGGTGCGCTGTTCGGCGCGGACCGGGGCTTGTTGCGAAGCAGCACCGGACATCGGGTCGAAACTGTCGCGAGACGGTTCATCGCTGACTTCAGGGCTTTTCTGAGTCGAGCGCTTGGCCGATGGCGCTGAAGTCTGCGTAGGTGCCGGCGTACTCACAGGTGCGGCATTTGCCTGGGCCTGCTGGGAAACCTGCGCGGCTGCAAGCGGCGCGTTCGGTGCGGCACGCGGAGCGGAACTGCGTTTGCTGCCTATTAATAAGGAAAGCGCCGGCGCCATGCCGTTGCCATGCTCATCCAGCAGTTCAAGGACGCGGCCCAGGTACTTTTCGTTGACCCAGTCCAGCACAAAACGGTTCGGTGCGTAGACGCGCAACTCGTCGCCTTCGGCTTCGACCTGTAGTGGACGGATCCAGGTGTTGAATTGTTGGGCAGGCAGCTCCTCGCGCAAAAGCTCCACGCACTGCTGCCAAAGTTCCACTGACACGGATATCCCCTAAGTTGAAAGCCGGTGAGGCAAAAACAAGCGGCCATTGTAGCGGCGAGCCGTCCACTTATCCACATGCAGGTTGCCCGGTGAACATGATTTATCAATGTGTTAACCGACAAGAAAGCGACCAACGGTGTGTGAATAAGCTCTGTGGATAACCGCCGCTAAGGGCACTGGACAACTGGGGGTTGAACTCGGTGGATAACCTGCCTGTGGATAACAGGCCATTCCACACACAGGTTATCCGATAGCGCAGCACAGGCTGAACACGGTTTTCCACTGTAGTTGTCATTCTCTGTACACCAGGTAAAACATGGGCTGATGTCACTTATCCACAGAAGAAGGTGTGCCTAGCTTTTATAAGCTTTACAGAAAAGCTTTAAATAATTCCCTTCTTTATTTTTATGTATGGCAGACAGGCCTTCAGCCACAGAGACATGAAAGATCTATTTATAAGGAAACGCTGGTTGGAAATTGACCTGAAGGCTTGCTTTCTCTAGAATCCCCGGTCTCTTAAAACGGGGGCCATTCCGGCCCGTTGTGGACGAACCAGGTAACACGACATGAAACGTACTTTCCAACCAAGCACTATCAAACGCGCCCGTACCCACGGTTTCCGTGCTCGCATGGCTACCAAGAACGGCCGTGCAGTCCTGTCGCGTCGCCGCGCCAAAGGTCGTGCGCGTCTGGCAGTTTGATAATCCGGTACTGGAGGTGAGTCAGGACTTCAGTCGGGAAAAGCGTCTGCTTACTCCCCGGCATTTCAAGGCAGTCTTTGACTCCCCTACCGGCAAGGTTCCGGGGAAAAATCTCCTGCTCCTTGCACGCAACAACGATCTTGATCACCCCCGTCTTGGGCTGGTTATCGGGAAAAAGAGCGTAAAGCTCTCCGTTGAGCGCAATCGCCTCAAACGTTTGATGCGCGAATCATTCCGTCTGCACCAGGATTCACTGGTCGGCTGGGATATCGTTATCGTCGCGCGCAAAGGTCTGGGCGATGTAGAAAACCCCGAATTGATTCAGCATTTCGGCAAGCTCTGGAAGCGTCTGGCACGCAGCAAGCCAGTTCCAGAAGTCAAAACCGAAACTGTAGGGGTAGACAGTACCGATGCGTAAACTGGCCCTCGTTCCGATCCAGTTTTATCGCTATGCCATTAGTCCTTTGATGGCCAGCCACTGTCGTTTCTACCCCAGCTGTTCCTGCTACGCGTATGAAGCCATTGAAAATCATGGCCTTCTGCGCGGTGGCTGGCTGACCTTTCGTCGTTTAGGTCGCTGTCATCCGTGGAATCCCGGTGGTTATGACCCGGTTCCACCTATCCCTACCTCCCGTTCTTCTTCGATGGCCGAGTAATCATGGATATCAAACGCACGATCCTGATCGTCGCCCTGGCAATCGTGGCCTACGTTATGGTCCTTAAATGGAACCAGGACTATGGTCAGGCTGCCCTGCCGACTCAGAATGTTGCTTCCAGTACGACTACATCCGGTTTGCCGGACACCGCCACTGGCAATAATGCTGCCGCCAGTGACGATATTCCGCGCGCCGCTAGCGATACCAGCGCACCTGCCGAAACGCCGGTAGCCGCCAGCAAGGATCTGATCCAGATCAAAACCGACGTGCTCGATCTCGCGATCGATCCACAAGGTGGTGATGTTGCTCAACTGACCTTGCCTTTGTATCCACGTCGTCAGGATCGTCCTGATGTTCCGTTCCAGCTGTTCGATAACGGCGGTGAACGTGTTTATCTGGCACAAAGCGGTCTGATCGGCACCAATGGCCCGGATGCAAATCCGGCCGGTCGTCCGGTCTACTCTGCGGAGAAGAAGACTTATCAACTGGCTGACGGTCAGGACCAACTGGTCGTTGATCTGAAGTTCAGCAAGGACGGCGTCAATTACATCAAGCGTTTCACTCTGAAACGCGGCCTGTATGACGTAGCCGTTTCCTACATTGTGGATAACCAGAGCGCTCAGCCCTGGAATGGCGCGATGTTCGCGCAGTTGAAGCGCGATGCTAGCGCTGATCCTTCGTCCACAACCGCTACTGGCACCGCGACTTACCTGGGCGCCGCCCTGTGGACAAGTTCGGAGCCGTACAAAAAAGTGTCCATGAAGGACATGGACAAGGCACAGCTGAAAGAAACCGTCACCGGTGGTTGGGTAGCCTGGCTGCAACACTACTTCGTGACTGCGTGGATTCCGGCCAAGGGCGAAAACAACATCGTCCAGACCCGTAAAGACAGCAAAGGCAACTACATCATCGGTTACACCGGTCCAACACTGACCGCTGCTCCGGGTGCCAAAGTTGAAACCAGCGCTGTGCTGTACGCCGGTCCGAAAAGCCAGGCTGTGCTGAAAGAGTTGTCCCCAGGTCTGGAACTGACCGTCGACTACGGCATTCTGTGGTTCATTGCCCAGCCAATCTTCTGGCTGCTGCAACACATCCACGCCATTGTCGGTAACTGGGGCTGGTCGATCATCTTCCTGACCATGCTGATCAAGGGTATTTTCTTCCCTCTGTCGGCTGCCAGCTACAAATCGATGGCGCGCATGCGTGCTGTCGCGCCGAAACTGGCTGCTCTGAAAGAGCAACATGGCGATGACCGGCAGAAAATGTCGCAAGCCATGATGGAACTGTACAAGAAAGAGAAGATCAACCCACTGGGCGGCTGCTTGCCGATCCTCGTGCAGATGCCGGTTTTCCTTTCGCTGTACTGGGTTCTGCTGGAAAGCGTGGAAATGCGCCAAGCGCCGTTCATGCTGTGGATTACTGACCTGTCGATCAAGGATCCGTTCTTCATTCTGCCGATCATCATGGGCGCAACCATGTTCATCCAGCAGCAGCTGAACCCGACTCCTCCGGATCCGATGCAGGCGAAGGTCATGAAAATGATGCCAATCATCTTCACCTTCTTCTTCCTGTGGTTCCCGGCAGGTCTGGTGCTGTACTGGGTTGTGAACAACTGCCTGTCGATTGCACAACAGTGGTACATCACGCGTAAGATCGAAGCGGCGACGAAAAAAGCCGAGGCGTAACTTGCACTGTGGATAACACCACTCAAAACGCCCCCTAGTGGGGCGTTTTGCTATCTGCCACTTTTGTCTGGATTCCGGTTTATGAGCACACCTCGTGAAACCATCGCCGCCGTCGCCACCGCTCAGGGTCGCGGCGGTGTCGGCATCGTCCGTATTTCCGGACCGCTGGCCAGTGTTGCAGCCAAAGCCATCAGCGGCCGCGAACTGAAACCGCGTTACGCCCATTACGGGCCGTTTTTCAGTGACGACCAGCAAATCCTGGACGAGGGCCTGGCCCTGTATTTCCCGGGGCCGAACTCGTTCACCGGCGAAGACGTGCTGGAACTGCAAGGCCACGGCGGCCCGATCGTTCTTGATATGCTGCTCAAGCGTTGCCTGGAATTGGGTTGTCGTTTGGCCCGTCCGGGTGAATTCAGTGAACGCGCCTTTCTCAATGACAAACTCGACCTGGCCCAGGCCGAGGCGATTGCCGATTTGATCGAAGCCAGTTCGGCACAGGCTGCGCGTAATGCCCTGCGTTCATTGCAGGGGGCATTTTCCCAACGTGTGCATAACTTGACCGAACAACTGATCGGTCTGCGCATTTACGTCGAAGCCGCCATCGACTTCCCGGAAGAAGAAATCGACTTCCTCGCTGATGGTCATGTGTTGAGCATGCTCGACAAAGTGCGCGATGAGTTATCCACAGTACTGCGTGAAGCCGGGCAAGGAGCTTTGCTGCGTGATGGCATGACCGTGGTGATTGCCGGTCGTCCGAATGCCGGCAAGTCCAGCCTGTTGAATGCTTTGGCTGGTCGCGAAGCTGCCATCGTGACGGAGATTGCCGGCACCACCCGGGATATCCTGCGCGAACATATCCACATCGACGGCATGCCGCTGCACGTTGTCGATACTGCAGGTCTGCGAGATACCGATGATCATGTGGAAAAGATCGGTGTTGAACGGGCATTGAAGGCTATCAGTGAAGCCGATCGGGTGTTGTTGGTGGTCGATGCGACCGCCCCCGAAGCACTGGATCCGTTTGCGTTATGGCCGGAATTCCTCGAAACCCGTCCCGATCCGGCGAAAGTGACCCTGATCCGCAACAAAGCTGATCTGACCGGCGAAGCAATTGCCCTCGAAACCAGTGACGACGGGCATGTGACGATCAGTCTGAGTGCCAAGTCGGCCGGTGAAGGGCTGGACTTGCTGCGTGACCATCTCAAAGCCTGCATGGGTTACGAGCAAACTTCGGAAAGCAGCTTCAGTGCACGTCGCCGCCATTTGGAGGCATTACGTCACGCCAGCGCGGCTTTGGAACACGGCCGCGCGCAGCTTACATTGGCCGGCGCCGGCGAATTGCTCGCTGAAGATTTGCGTCAGGCCCAGCATTCTCTGGGTGAAATCACCGGGGCGTTCAGCTCCGATGATCTGCTGGGAAGGATCTTTTCCAGCTTCTGCATCGGCAAATAACAATAAGGGGCTGCGGAAATTTATCCACAGCCCCTTTTTCGTTTTACCAGTTGTAGGAGACCGTACCGAGCAAGGTGCGGTCTTCACCCCAGTAGCAGCGGCCGGCATCGTTGCATCCCGACACATACTCCTTGTCGAACAGGTTTTTCGCGTTCAGGTCGACGCTCCAGTGCGTATCGATCTGATAACCGATCGCCGCATCCACCAACGTGACATCGCCGGCATCCAGCTTCCCGTATAGAGTAGGCGAGGTGTAAGCGAAGGCACTGTCGAAGTAACGCACACCGCTCCCAACGTACAGACCTTTCAGATCGCCATCGAGGAAACGGTATTTCGCCCAGACCGAAGCCTGATTACGTGGCACGCCAGTCATTTGATGGCCTTTGACCAATGACGTGGCGGCATCTTTGGTAATCCGCGCATCGGTGTAGGTGTAGGCCGCTGTTACATTGAGGTTCTGCGTCAGATTGCTGTTCAGTTCCAGTTCCACACCTTTGGAACGGCTTTCGCCGACCTGGCGGTAGGTCGCAGTCGTCGAGTCTAAGTAGGTGTCGTCCTTTTTGCGCAGGTCGTACACCGAAGCAGTGAACGCTGTGTCCCAGCCGATCGGCTCGTATTTCAGGCCCACTTCGTATTGGCTGCTGGTGATCGGATCGAGCGGTGCGCCGGCATTGGAAATCTGCTGCACAGGCACGAATGAGGTGGAATAGCTGACATAAGGCGTCATGCCGTTGTCGAACTGGTACATCACCCCGCCTTGATAAGTGAATTTTTTGTCCTCGGAGCTGATGTTACTGCCCTTGGCCACCTTGTCGCGAAAATCACTGTCGACCCAGTCCTGACGACCGCCAAGCAAGAACAACCAGTGGTCATATTTGCTTTGGATCTGTGCATAAACACCTTTCATCTGTTGCTCGAGCAGCGTGTTTTGCACCGCGATCGGGGTGGTGGGATCGCGCAGGTAAACCGGGTTGTAGATATCGATCGGCCCGACGATGCCGGCATTCCAGTCCTGATTGAACGAAGTGCGATCGTAGCTGGCACCAAACAGCACGGTGTTTTCCAATTCGCCGACCTGGAATTTGCCTTCCAGTTGGTTATCCAGCGAGTACACCATCGATTTGTTGAAGCGATCGTAGGCGGTCATGTTCAGGCGCGTGCCGAAGCCCGCATTGTTGAGGTTGCCTGGCCAGGTTTCGTGGCGGGTGATGCGCGACTGCATGTAGCGTGAGTTCTGCCGGAACTGCCAATCATCATTGAACGAGTGACTGAACTCGTAACCGCTGCTCCAGGTTTCCCGTTCGAAGGTGTTCCAGTCCGGGTCGCCGAGCATGGTGCCTTTGGATAACTTCCCATTGGGGTTGGTCAGCAGTGTCCCGGCGGCCGGCAGGCCAAGTTCCATGTTGGTGTGATCCTTCTGGTAGTTGGCCAGCAGGGTCAGAGTATTGAAGTCATCGAAATTCAGAGTCAGCGAAGGCGCGATGTAAATGCGGTCATCCGGGACGTGATCGGTCTGGGTGTCCGACTTGCGCCCGAGCATGACAACGCGCCCGAGAATGTTGCCGCTGTCGTTGAGTGGCCCCGACACATCAACGCCAATCTGCCGACGATTGTTCGAGCCATAGCCCAGTTGCACTTCGCCTTGCGGTGCAGCGGTTGGCCGTTTGCTGACCAGATTGACCAGGCCGCCCGGCGCGTTTTCCCCATACAGCAGCGAGGATGGACCACGGAAAATTTCCACCCGCTCAAGTCCATAAGGCTCGGTACTGGTGTCATAGCGATTGCCTTGTACACGCAGTCCATCGCGCAGCAGACCGTAGCCATAATCGGTCGCGTTGAAACCGCGAATGAAAAACAGATCCCCGGCCAGACTGTCGCCGGCGGCAAACGGTGGGGCAAAGATCCCCGGGACGTAGCCGAGTACTTCGGTGAGCGTCTGAGATTTCTGATCCTTCATACGTTGCGCGGTTACGACTGACACCGAACGGGGCGTTTCCGACAACGGTGTACTGGTTTTCGTACCGATCCGGCTGCTCTGCGCTTTGTAGCCGACGTCGGCGGTGTAATCCAGGTTCATCGGGTTGGCTAATTGCCCGTTGATGTTGGTCGGGGCCAGTTCCAGCGAGTCACCAGTGGGCAGCGCCTGCAGAATGTAGCTGCTAGGCGCCTGCGGTATGGCTTGCAACCCCGAGCCTTGCAGCAGTTGGGAGAATCCCTGTTCGACGGTGAAGTTGCCGTTCAGTCCCGCACTGCGTAAACGGCTGGTCTGTTGCGGCGAGAACGACAGAATCACGTTTGCTGCGGAGGCGAACTGGCTCAACGCATTGTCCAGCGGGCCGGCAGCAATGGTGTAGCGCTGGGCGGCCATCGCCGCGAAGGCGTTGTTGGTCATTACCAGGCAGGACGCGGCACTGGTCATCAGTAGGCTGTAGGCAATGCAGTGGTGGGAAAAACGCTGACGGAACGTGGGAAGACGCATGTGTGGATAAGCCCTGAAGGTGGCGAAGAGCCGCGTTTATCGCGATTACCTGTAGGGCCGGGTCAGGGCAAAAAAAGATAACCCTGTTTTCGATTTATTTTTCCCCAGGTGATTTTCGATCAGACGTTGTGGCTGATCGAGACCCAGTAACGGGTGAAGTAGCGGACGTTGATCGGTAACGAGGCCTGAAGGTTGGCCAGCACGGCATCGGTGGAATCGAGCCGAAAGGTGCCGGATACCCGCAGATCCCGGGCGCGGCTATCGCAGTGCAGAACGCCGCTGCGATAACGCCCCAGCTCTTCGATCACCTCGCCCAATCGTGCATCGAGCACAATCAGCTGGCCGTTGGTCCACGCCACTGCCGAGGATTTATAGGGATGAAGGCGTCCGATGTGCCGACTATCGAAGTCCGCGCCTTCGCCTGCTTTCAAGATCATCGCGGCCGTTGATGGATCAGCGGGTTGCACGCTGACCCGATCTTCCAGCACGCCGACCCGCGTTGAGCCCGGCAGCTGATGCACAGAAAAACGCGTGCCCAACGCTTGAATCCGGCCATCGCGGGTCTCGACAAAAAACGGCCGCTGATCACCAAGCTTGCCGGTTTGAATGAGGATTTCACCCGAGCGCAAGCGAATCAGGCGTTGCACCGCATCGAAGGACACATCAATGGCGGTGTCTGTGTTGAGCTGGATCTGGCTGCCATCCGCCAATGAAATGCTACGACGCTGGCCAACGCCAGTTTTGTAATCGGCCCAGACATTCCCCAGGGATGTATGTTGCTGAGCGTTCCAACCCAAGAACCCTGTCCCGGTCGCGAGCAGCAACAGCTTCAGTACTTGACGCCGTTGCTGGCCGGTATTCAGCGCGCGACGTTTCAAATCCTGCGGCAGGGTGCCGAGATGACGCTGCAATTGTTCCATCTGGTTCCACGCCGCCAAGTGCGCTGGATCGCTATCTATCCACAGCTGCCAGGCTTTCTGTTCGGCTAGAGTCGGCGGATCGGCCTGAAACTGCACATACCAACCGGCAGCGGCTTCGAACACTTTGCGGCTGGGGGCGATGGCCATCAGCGCTGCGCCATGATCAGGGCACATTCCGTCAAAGCGCGGATCATGTGCTTCTTTACTGTGGTCAGGGAAACCTTCAACTGCACAGCGATCTGTTGATAAGACAGGCCGTCGATCTGCGAAAGCGTGAAGATCTGCCGGGTCCGTCCGCCCAGACCGGCCAAGGCTTTATCCACAGCAACCAGGGTTTCGATGATCAGTGCTTTGTCTTCTTCGCTGATGACGGTTGCTTCCGGACGAGCAGCCAAGGTCTGCAAATAGGCGGCTTCGATTGCCTGTCTTCTATAACGATCAATGACCAGACCGCGTGCAATGGTCGCCAGATAATCCCGTGGTTCACGAATCTGTGCGGCATTACGCGCCGCCAGAATCCGTACGAACGTGTCATGCGCCACATCGGCGGCATCGCAGGCGTCATGCAATTTGCCCTTGAGCCATCCATATAGCCACGAATGGTGTTGCTCGTAGATTTGCTCGATCGCAGCGTTATGGGCGGGTAAGGGCATGGGGAAAACTGGCGGGTTAATGATAATGGCTATTATTAGCCTCTGTTACGTCCTCTCACAATAGTCCTTTCACATTCCTCTATCGGCTTTCTGACCGTCACCGATTCTTCCGTGGCGCTTTTTTTGCGCCCTGAAAGAGCCGGTTTATCGTTTTTCTGTGGATTAAGCCCTGTGAATAACTGCCACTGAGGTCGGTTGATAACAGGGCTTCAAAACTGGATATAAACCCCTCTGTGGATAACCACCCCTTTCATCCACAGGCTTACACCGGTTATCCAAGGCCCTCATTGGCACATGAGCACAGGGTTTTGAAACTCTGTACATATTGAATATAAAGGCCTGTAGCGATCTATCCACAGAAATGTGGCTCAGTAAGAATAAACATAAAAACAAAGGTTTTATAAATTTCTCTCTTTTTTATTCTTTTAACCTCGAGTTCTCCACAGCTGGTTAAATTTTGTGCAAAGGGTTCTTTAGGAAGGGCGAAGTCCCTATACTTGTCGACCAGGTCCAAAAACCTGATCTCAAACTATTCCTGAATTACCTACTTAAGCAGGCACGAGGTGCGTGGTGGATTTCCCTTCCCGTTTTGAAGTGATCGTCATCGGCGGCGGTCATGCCGGTACCGAGGCAGCACTGGCCTCAGCACGTATGGGGGCAAAAACCCTGTTGCTGACGCATAACGTGGAAACCCTCGGTGCCATGAGTTGCAACCCGGCCATCGGTGGCATCGGCAAAAGCCATCTGGTCAAGGAAATCGATGCCCTCGGCGGCGCGATGGCCACGGCTACCGATTTGGGTGGCATCCAGTTTCGTGTGTTGAATAGCCGCAAAGGCCCAGCCGTTCGGGCGACTCGTGCGCAAGCCGACCGGATTCTGTACAAAGCCGCTGTCCGCGAAATCCTCGAAAACCAACCGAACCTGTGGATATTTCAACAAGCTGCTGACGACCTGATCGTTGAGCAGGAACAAGTCCGTGGTGTTGTCACGCAAATGGGTCTGCGCTTCTTCGCCGATTCCGTGGTGTTGACCACCGGTACCTTCCTTGGTGGACTTATCCACATCGGTTTGCAGAATTTCTCCGGTGGCCGCGCCGGTGATCCGCCATCGATTGCACTGGCTCACCGTTTGCGTGAACTGCCACTGCGTGTCGGTCGCCTGAAAACCGGTACACCGCCGCGTATTGACGGCAAATCTGTGGATTTCTCGGTAATGACCGAGCAACCCGGCGATACGCCGATCCCGGTGATGTCCTTCATGGGCAACAAAGAACAACATCCGCGCCAGGTCAGTTGCTGGATTACTCACACAAACGCCCGCACCCACGAAATAATCGCGGCGAACCTCGATCGTTCGCCGATGTATTCGGCTGCCGGTGAAATCGAAGGCATCGGCCCGCGCTATTGCCCGTCGATCGAAGACAAGATTCATCGCTTTGCCGACAAGGAAAGCCATCAGGTGTTTATCGAACCGGAAGGTTTGACCACCCATGAGCTGTATCCGAACGGGATATCCACAAGCTTGCCGTTCGACGTGCAATTGCAGATCGTGCAATCGATCCGCGGCATGGAAAACGCGCACATCGTGCGTCCGGGCTATGCGATCGAGTACGACTACTTCGATCCGCGTGATTTGAAATACAGCCTCGAGACCAAAGTCATCGGCGGTCTGTTCTTTGCCGGACAAATCAACGGCACCACCGGTTACGAAGAAGCCGGCGCCCAAGGTTTGCTCGCTGGCGCCAACGCCGCACTGCGCGCCAAGGGCAGAGAAGCCTGGTGCCCGCGTCGCGATGAAGCGTACATCGGTGTGTTGGTCGACGACCTGATCACCCTCGGTACCCAAGAGCCGTACCGCATGTTCACTTCCCGTGCCGAGTACCGCCTGATCCTGCGCGAGGACAACGCCGACCTGCGTTTGACCGAAAAAGGTCGCGAGCTCGGTCTGGTCGATGACGCGCGTTGGGCGGCCTTCTGCAAGAAGCGCGAAAGCATCGAGCTGGAAGAGCAGCGCCTGAAAAGCACCTGGGTTCGCCCGAACACGCAGCAGGGCGATGCGATTGCCGAGAAATTCGGCACGCCGCTGACTCACGAATACAACCTGCTCAACCTCTTGAGCCGTCCGGAAATCGACTACGCTGGTCTGGTCGAGGTGACCGGCAACGGCGCCGAAGATCCACAGGTCGCCGAACAGGTTGAAATCAAGACCAAATACGCCGGTTACATTGATCGTCAACAGGACGAAATCGCCCGTCTGCGCGCCAGTGAAGACACGAAATTGCCTGTGGATATCGATTACACCAACATTTCCGGTCTCTCCAAGGAGATCCAGAGCAAGCTCGGCGCGACTCGACCAGAGACGCTGGGCCAGGCTTCGCGGATCCCGGGCGTGACCCCGGCAGCGATTTCGCTGTTGATGATTCATTTGAAAAAACGCGGCGCGGGCCGTCAGTTGGAGCAAAGCGCTTGAGTTCTAAGGTCACTTCGCAACACGCCGAAGAGTTATCCACAGGAGCCCGCGAGCTCGGTGTCAATCTCACTGAAGCCCAGCATGAATTACTGCTGGGTTATCTGGCCCTGTTGATCAAATGGAACCAGGCCTACAACCTGACCGCCGTGCGTGATCCGGACGAAATGGTCTCGCGGCACTTGCTCGATAGTCTGAGCGTGATGTCGTTCATCGAAAACGGCCGCTGGCTCGACGTCGGCAGCGGCGGCGGCATGCCGGGGATTCCTTTGGCGATCCTCTATCCGGACTCGCAAGTGACCTGCCTGGACAGCAACGGCAAGAAAACCCGCTTCCTGACCCAGGTCAAACTCGAACTCAAACTGGATAACCTGCAAGTTATCCACAGTCGTGTCGAAGCGTTCCAGCCTGCTCAACCGTTCAACGGGATCATTTCCCGGGCGTTCAGCAGCATGGAGAACTTCACCAATTGGACTCGCCATCTTGGCGACGCCGATACACGCTGGCTGGCAATGAAGGGCGTTCATCCGGCCGATGAGCTGGTAGCATTGCCGGCAGACTTCAAACTCGATAGCGAACACGCCCTGGCCGTACCCGGTTGCCAAGGCCAACGCCATCTGCTGATACTGCGCCGCACGGCATGATTGGGAACACAAGCAAGAATGGCTAAGGTATTCGCGATAGCGAACCAGAAGGGTGGTGTGGGCAAGACCACCACCTGCATCAACCTCGCAGCATCCCTGGTCGCTACCAAGCGCCGGGTGTTGTTGATCGATCTCGATCCACAGGGCAACGCCACCATGGGTAGCGGTGTGGATAAACACGGCCTGGAAAACTCGGTCTACGACCTGCTGATCGGCGAATGCGATCTGGCCCAGGCCATGCACTATTCCGAGCACGGCGGTTATCAACTGCTGCCGGCCAACCGCGACCTGACGGCTGCGGAAGTCGTGCTGCTGGAAATGCAGATGAAGGAAAGCCGTCTGCGCAGCGCGCTGGCGCCGATCCGTGAAAACTACGATTACATTCTGATTGACTGCCCGCCGTCGCTCTCGATGCTTACGCTGAACGCATTGGTCGCCGCCGATGGGGTAATTATCCCCATGCAGTGCGAGTACTTTGCGCTCGAAGGCTTGAGCGACCTTGTGGATAACATCAAGCGCATCGCTGAGCTGCTGAATCCGAACCTGAAAGTCGAAGGGTTGCTGCGGACCATGTATGACCCGCGTCTGAGCCTGATGAATGACGTTTCGGCGCAGCTCAAGGAACACTTCGGCGATCAGTTGTACGACACGGTGATTCCGCGCAACATCCGCCTGGCCGAAGCGCCGAGCTACGGCATGCCGGCGCTGGCCTACGACAAGCAATCGCGCGGCGCCCTGGCTTATCTTGCCCTGGCCGGCGAGATGGTACGTCGTCAGCGCAAAAACTCACGCATCGCCGCCGCTCAGGCAACTTAAGGAATCCCCATGGCCGTCAAGAAACGAGGTCTCGGACGTGGACTGGATGCACTGCTGAGTGGTCCGACCGTCAGCGCGCTGGAAGAACAAGCGGCGCAAGCTGACACCCGCGAACTGCAGCACTTGCCACTGGATCTTCTGCAGCGCGGCAAATACCAGCCGCGCCGCGACATGGATCCTCAGGCGCTGGAAGAACTGGCAGCGTCGATCAAGGCGCAAGGCGTGATGCAGCCGATCGTGGTGCGCCCGATTGGCGGTGGCCGCTTCGAGATCATCGCCGGTGAACGTCGCTGGCGCGCGAGTCAGCAAGCCGGGCAGGAAACCATCCCGGCGATGGTCCGCGATGTGCCGGATGAAACTGCAATCGCCATTGCGCTGATCGAGAACATCCAGCGCGAAGACCTCAACCCGATCGAAGAAGCGGTGGCCCTGCAGCGTTTGCAGCAGGAATTCCAGCTCACTCAGCAACAAGTTGCCGAGGCTGTGGGTAAGTCCCGCGTCACTGTGGCTAACCTGTTGCGGCTTATTGCGCTGCCGGAAGTCATCAAGACCATGCTGTCCCATGGCGACCTGGAAATGGGCCATGCCCGTGCTTTGCTCGGTCTGCCGGACAATCAACAGGTTGAAGGGGCGCGACATGTTGTCGCACGCGGTCTCACCGTGCGCCAAACTGAGGCACTGGTTCGCCAGTGGTTGAGTGGCAAACCGGAGCCTGTGGAAGCGACCAAACCCGACCCGGATATCGCGCGTCTCGAACAGCGTCTGGCCGAGCGCCTAGGCTCTGCGGTGCAGATTCGCCACGGCAAGAAGGGAAAGGGGCAGTTGGTGATCGGTTACAACTCCCTTGATGAGCTTCAAGGTGTGCTCGCACACATCCGCTGAAACATTTCCTCATGTAGCGCGCAGTCGGAAATCACTACCTGACAGTTGAATAGGGGCAGAACCGCCCCTATACTCTGCGCGCATTTTGTCGGCACAAATTATGCCAAGTTATTGAATTCTGGCAGCCGACCATTGGAGAGCAAACGTGATGGAAACCCGCAAGCCAAACCGCCTGCCGTTCCATCGCCTGGCGGTTTTTCCGGTGTTAATGGCTCAATTTGTCATTTTGCTCATTGCCGCTTTGGCGCTCTGGCAATGGCACGGAGTCGTTGCCGGATACTCGGGACTTTGCGGAGGCCTGATAGCCTTGCTGCCCAATGTTTATTTCGCTCATAAGGCATTTCGGTTTTCCGGCGCCCGAGCAGCCCAGTCCATCGTCCGGTCATTTTATGCCGGCGAGGCAGGCAAACTGATTTTGACGGCAGTGCTCTTTGCACTGGTGTTTGCAGGTGTGAAGCCACTGGCGCCGATAGCTGTATTCGGCGCGTTCGTGCTGACTCAGTCGGTCAGCTGGTTCGCTCCCCTGCTGATGAGAACAAGACTTTCGAGACCTTAGGGCGTTTGAGGCAACCATGGCAGAAACAACCGCTTCGGGCTATATCCAGCACCACTTGCAGAACCTGACCTTCGGTCAGCTACCTAACGGCGGCTGGGGCTTTGCCCATACCGCAGCAGAAGCCAAAGAAATGGGCTTCTGGGCTTTCCACGTCGATACTCTCGGCTGGTCGGTCGCGTTGGGTCTGATCTTCGTTCTTCTTTTCCGCATGGCGGCAAAG
Organism: Pseudomonas viridiflava; assembly: GCF_900580865.1. GTDB lineage: Bacteria > Pseudomonadota > Gammaproteobacteria > Pseudomonadales > Pseudomonadaceae > Aquipseudomonas. Next base: position 528,332 of record NZ_UTBZ01000001.1, on the reverse strand, counting down.
AAAGCGACTTCGGGTCAGCCGGGTGCTTTGCAGAACTTCGTTGAAGTATTGGTCGAATTCGTCGATGGCAGCGTGAAAGACAGCTTCCATGGCCGTAGCCCGGTGATTGCACCGCTGGCACTGACCATCTTCGTCTGGGTGTTCCTGATGAACGCCGTCGACCTGGTACCGGTCGACTGGATTCCTCAACTGGCCATCCTGATCTCCGGTGACCACCACATCCCGTTCCGCGCCGTGTCGACTACCGACCCGAACGCGACCCTGGGCATGGCGTTCTCGGTTTTCGCACTGATCATTTTCTATAGCATCAAGGTCAAGGGCTTCGGCGGCTTCATCGGCGAACTGACCCTGCACCCGTTCGGCAGCAAGAACATCTTCGTTCAAGCCCTGCTGATCCCGGTGAACTTCCTGCTGGAATTCGTGACCCTGATCGCCAAACCGATCTCTCTGGCTCTGCGTCTGTTCGGCAACATGTATGCCGGCGAGCTGGTGTTCATTCTGATCGCTGTGATGTTCGGCAGCGGCCTGCTCTGGCTGAGCGGCCTGGGCGTTGTTCTGCAGTGGGCGTGGGCTGTGTTCCACATCCTGATCATCACGCTGCAGGCGTTCATCTTCATGATGCTGACCATCGTCTACCTGTCGATGGCGCACGAAGAAAACCATTAAGGCCAGTCTCGACTAGTCTGATGTCCTTCCCGGTCAAACGGGAAGGGGCTCTTCACAGGGCACCTGAAACGATTTGTTTTACCGCTTTAATCTAAAAAACCTAAACCATACGACGTAAAAGTCGGGAGGAAAGATGGAAACTGTAGTTGGTCTAACCGCTATCGCTGTTGCACTGTTGATCGGCCTGGGCGCACTGGGTACCGCAATTGGTTTCGGCCTGCTGGGCGGCAAGTTCCTGGAAGGCGCAGCGCGTCAGCCAGAAATGGTTCCAATGCTGCAAGTTAAAATGTTCATCGTTGCCGGTCTGCTCGACGCCGTAACCATGATCGGTGTTGGTATCGCTCTGTTCTTCACCTTTGCGAACCCGTTCGTTGGTCAGATCGCTGGCTAATTACCCGGATTCTTCCGAGTAATTTGATGTGATGGACAACGTAACTGCGAGGTGTTGGCGTGAACATTAATGCGACCCTGATTGGCCAGTCCGTTGCGTTCCTGATTTTTGTACTGTTCTGCATGAAGTATGTATGGCCTCCGGTCATCGCTGCTCTGCACGAACGTCAAAAGAAGATCGCTGATGGTCTGGACGCTGCCAGCCGTGCAGCTCGCGACCTGGAGTTGGCCCAAGAAAAAGCGGGTCAGCAACTGCGCGAAGCGAAAGCTCAGGCAGCTGAAATCATCGAGCAAGCCAAGAAACGCGGTAACCAGATTGTCGAAGAGGCCGTTGAAAAGGCCCGTGTCGACGCTGACCGTGTGAAGGTTCAGGCTCAAGCCGAGATCGAACAGGAACTGAACAGTGTCAAAGACAAGCTGCGGGCCCAAGTGGGTTTGCTGGCTGTCGGCGGCGCCGAGAAGATCCTGGGTGCCACAATCGATCAAAACGCGCACGCAGAGCTGGTTAACCAACTGGCTGCTGAAATCTAAGCGAGGGCGATCATGGCAGAACTGACCACGTTGGCCCGACCTTACGCTAAGGCGGCCTTCGAGCACGCTCAGGCCCACCAGCAACTGGCCAATTGGTCAGCCATGCTCGGCCTGGCTGCAGCGGTGTCACAAGATGACACCATGCAGCGCGTGCTCAAGGCCCCGCGACTGACGAGCGCAGAAAAGGCCGCCACGTTTATTGACGTGTGCGGCGACAAGTTTGATGCCAAGGCACAGAACTTCATCAATGTCGTTGCCGAAAACGACCGTCTCCCGCTTCTGCCGGAGATTGCCGCTCTTTTCGACCTGTACAAGGCCGAACAAGAGAAGTCGGTAGACGTTGAAGTGACCAGTGCTTTTGCATTGAACCAAGAACAGCAAGACAAACTCGCCAAGGTTCTCAGTGCACGACTCAACCGGGAAGTGCGCCTGCAAGTTGCGGAGGATGCTGCCCTTATAGGTGGTGTCGTTATCCGCGCCGGCGACCTGGTTATCGATGGCTCGATTCGCGGCAAAATCGCGAAACTTGCCGAAGCATTGAAATCTTGAGTTTGAAGGGGCAGCAGAGCAATGCAGCAACTCAATCCTTCCGAAATAAGTGAAATTATCAAGGGCCGCATCGACAAGCTCGATGTGACCTCCCAAGCCCGTAACGAAGGCACTGTCGTCAGCGTATCTGACGGCATCGTGCGGATTCACGGTCTGGCCGACGTTATGTACGGCGAGATGATCGAGTTTCCGGGCGGCGTCTACGGTATGGCCCTCAACCTGGAGCAAGACTCCGTAGGTGCCGTTGTACTGGGCGCTTACCAGTCTCTGGCTGAAGGCATGAGCGCCAAGTGCACCGGCCGCATCCTCGAAGTTCCTGTTGGTAAGGAACTGCTGGGTCGCGTAGTCGACGCACTGGGTAACCCTGTTGACGGCAAAGGTCCACTGGGCAACACCGAGACCGACGCGGTCGAGAAAGTTGCTCCGGGCGTGATCTGGCGTAAGTCGGTAGACCAGCCTGTACAGACTGGCTACAAGGCTGTCGATGCCATGATCCCTGTCGGCCGTGGCCAGCGTGAGCTGATCATCGGTGACCGTCAGATCGGTAAAACCGCTCTGGCGATCGACGCGATCATCAACCAGAAAGACAGCGGCATTTTCTGCGTCTACGTAGCTATTGGTCAGAAGCAATCGACCATCGCCAACGTGGTTCGCAAGCTGGAAGAAAACGGCGCCCTGGCCAACACGATCATCGTGGCTGCCAGTGCTTCGGAATCTCCTGCGCTGCAATTCCTGGCACCGTACTCCGGTTGCACCATGGGTGAATTCTTCCGCGACCGCGGTGAAGACGCGCTGATCGTTTATGACGATCTGTCCAAGCAAGCAGTGGCTTACCGCCAGATTTCCCTGCTGCTGCGCCGTCCACCAGGCCGTGAAGCTTACCCAGGCGACGTGTTCTATCTCCACTCCCGTCTGCTGGAGCGCGCATCCCGCGTTTCGGAAGAATACGTAGAGAAGTTCACCAACGGCGCAGTGACCGGCAAAACCGGTTCCCTGACCGCACTGCCGATCATCGAAACCCAGGCTGGCGACGTTTCCGCGTTCGTTCCGACCAACGTGATTTCCATCACCGACGGTCAGATCTTCCTGGAATCGGCCATGTTCAACTCGGGCATCCGTCCTGCAGTGAACGCCGGTGTTTCGGTATCCCGTGTGGGTGGTGCCGCTCAGACCAAGATCATCAAGAAGCTCTCCGGTGGTATCCGTACCGCTCTGGCTCAGTACCGTGAACTGGCGGCATTCGCCCAGTTCGCTTCTGACCTGGACGAAGCGACCCGTAAGCAACTTGAGCATGGTCAGCGCGTTACCGAGCTGATGAAGCAGAAGCAATACGCACCAATGTCGATCGCTGACATGGCGCTGTCGCTGTATGCCGCTGAGCGTGGGTTCCTGACTGACATTGAAATCGCCAAGATCGGCAGCTTCGAACAAGCGCTGATTGCTTTCTTCAACCGCGATCACGCCGATTTGATGGCCAAGATCAACGTTAAAGGTGACTTCAATGACGAAATCGACGCTGGCATGAAAGCCGGTATCGAGAAGTTCAAGGCCACCCAAACCTGGTAAGCCGCAGCGGGAGCCGCGAGGCTCCCGCTTGCTAACCTGATAGGTGTTACATGGCAGGCGCAAAAGAGATTCGCAGTAAGATTGCGAGCATCAAAAGCACGCAAAAGATTACCAGCGCCATGGAAAAAGTGGCGGTCAGCAAAATGCGCAAGGCACAAATGCGCATGGCTGCTAGCCGTCCTTATGCGGAGCGTATCCGCCAGGTTATTGGGCATCTGGCCAACGCCAACCCGGAATACCGCCACCCGTTCATGATCGAGCGCGCCATCAAGCGTGTCGGTTATGTTGTGGTGAGCAGTGACCGTGGTTTGTGCGGCGGCTTGAATACCAACCTGTTCAAGGCCCTGGTCAAGGACATGGCGGTAAACCGCGAAAACGGCGTCGAGATTGATCTGTGTGTCGTTGGTAGCAAGGGTGCGGCCTTTTTCCGCAACTTCGGCGGTAACGTCGTTGCAGCTATCAGCCACCTGGGTGAAGAGCCGTCGATCAATGATCTGATCGGCAGCGTCAAGGTGATGCTGGATGCCTACCTGGATGGCCGTATTGACCGCCTGTCCGTGGTGTCCAACAAGTTCATCAACACCATGACGCAGCAGCCTACCGTGGAGCAGTTGATTCCACTGGTGGCCACCCCGGATCAGGATCTCAAGCACCACTGGGACTACCTCTACGAACCGGATGCCAAAGAGCTGCTTGACGGCTTGATGGTCCGCTACGTTGAGTCGCAGGTCTACCAGGCGGTGGTCGAGAACAACGCGGCTGAACAAGCTGCGCGGATGATCGCGATGAAGAACGCTACCGACAACGCCGGTGATTTGATCAGCGATTTGCAGCTGATCTACAACAAGGCGCGTCAGGCTGCGATCACCCAAGAGATCTCGGAAATCGTCGGCGGCGCTGCCGCGGTTTAACGGTTCAAATATTCAGAGGATCCAGCTATGAGTAGCGGACGTATCGTTCAAATCATCGGCGCCGTTATCGACGTGGAATTTCCACGCGACAGCGTACCGAGCATCTACAACGCGCTGAAAGTAGTGAGCGCGGCTGAAACCACCCTGGAAGTTCAGCAACAGCTGGGCGACGGCGTGGTTCGCACCATTGCGATGGGTTCCACCGAAGGCTTGAAGCGCGGTCTGGAAGTTACCGACTCTGGCGCAGCCATCTCCGTACCGGTCGGTAAAGCGACCCTGGGCCGGATCATGGACGTCCTCGGTAACCCGATCGACGAAGCTGGCCCGATTGACACCGAAGAGCGTTGGGGCATTCACCGTCCAGCGCCTTCGTTCGCTGAACAGGCAGGCGGCAACGACCTGCTGGAAACCGGCATCAAGGTTATCGACCTGGTTTGCCCGTTTGCCAAAGGCGGTAAAGTCGGTCTGTTCGGTGGTGCCGGTGTAGGCAAAACCGTAAACATGATGGAACTGATCCGTAACATCGCCATCGAGCACAGCGGTTATTCCGTGTTCGCCGGTGTGGGTGAGCGTACTCGTGAGGGTAACGACTTCTACCACGAGATGAAGGACTCCAACGTTCTGGACAAAGTGGCACTGGTTTACGGTCAGATGAACGAGCCGCCGGGTAACCGTCTGCGCGTAGCACTGACCGGCCTGACCATGGCCGAGAAGTTCCGTGACGAAGGTAACGACGTTCTGCTGTTCGTCGACAACATCTATCGTTACACCCTGGCCGGTACTGAAGTATCCGCACTGCTGGGCCGTATGCCTTCGGCAGTAGGTTACCAGCCGACCCTGGCTGAAGAGATGGGCGTTCTGCAAGAACGTATCACTTCGACCAAGGAAGGTTCGATCACTTCGATCCAAGCGGTATACGTACCTGCGGATGACTTGACCGACCCGTCGCCAGCGACCACCTTCGCCCACTTGGACGCCACCGTCGTTCTGTCCCGTGACATCGCTTCCCTGGGTATCTACCCAGCGGTAGATCCACTGGATTCGACTTCGCGCCAGCTGGATCCGAACGTAATCGGCCAGGACCACTACGACACCGCTCGCGGCGTTCAGTACGTTCTGCAACGTTACAAAGAGCTGAAGGACATCATCGCGATCCTGGGTATGGACGAGCTGTCGGAAGCCGACAAGCAGTTGGTAAACCGTGCTCGTAAGATCCAGCGCTTCTTGTCGCAGCCGTTCTTCGTGGCTGAAGTCTTCACCGGTGCTTCGGGTAAATACGTTTCCCTGAAAGACACCATTGCTGGCTTCAAAGGCATCCTCAACGGTGACTACGACCACCTGCCAGAACAAGCGTTCTACATGGTTGGCGGCATCGAAGAAGCGATCGAGAAAGCCAAGAAACTGTAATCCCGGCGCCCGGCAACGGGCGCTAATTTAGGTTGAGGCAATCAGATGGCTATGACAGTCCATTGCGATATCGTCAGCGCGGAAGGGGAAATCTTTTCCGGCCTGGTCGAGATGGTGATTGCGCACGGTGCACTGGGTGATCTTGGTATCGCTCTGGGTCACGCGCCGCTGATCACTAATCTGAAGCCAGGTCCGATCCGCCTGATCAAGCAAGGCGGGGAAGCCGAGGTGTTCTACATCTCCGGTGGTTTCCTCGAGGTTCAGCCGAACATGGTCAAGGTGCTTGCCGATACCGTGCAACGCGCCGCCGACCTGGATGAAGCTCAAGCCCAGGCAGCTCTCAAGGCTGCCGAAGCTGCTCTGCACGAGAAGAGCGCAGATTTCGACTACGGAGCTGCGTCCGCACGTCTGGCCGAGGCTGCAGCACAGCTGCGCACCGTCCAGCAGATCCGCAAGAAGTTTGGCGGTTAATCCGTCAGCCGCTTGTTGTGCGATTGATAAAAAAGGGTAGCCTCGGCTACCCTTTTTTCTTTTCCGAATTCCCGAAACCCGGTCGCAGTTGCTGACCACCCAGGATTGGTAGCCAGTCATGTCTCTTGAAATCGTTATCCTCGCGGCCGGTCAAGGCACCCGTATGCGTTCGGCGCTGCCGAAAGTGCTGCATCCGATTGCCGGCAACTCCATGCTGGGTCATGTTATCCACAGCGCCCGGCAACTTGATCCACAGCGCATCCATGTGGTCATCGGCCATGGCGCGGATGTGGTGCGCGAACGTCTGGCTGCTGATGATCTGAATTTCGTCCTGCAGGACAAACAACTCGGCACCGGCCACGCCACTGCTCAAGCGGTGCCGTTCATTACTGCCGACACCGTGCTGATCCTCTACGGTGACGTGCCGCTGATTGAAGTCGAAACCCTGCAACGGCTGCTCAAGCATGTTGTGACCGGGCAAATGGGCTTGCTCACCGTCGAGCTGGACGACCCGACCGGTTACGGCCGCATCGTGCGCGATGCCGACGGCAAGGTCGCTGCCATCGTTGAGCACAAAGATGCCAGCGAAGCCCAGCGCGCCATAACTGAAGGCAACACAGGCATTCTCGCGGTACCGGCCAATCGTCTGGCGGACTGGATGAGTCGTCTGTCGAACAACAATGCCCAGGGCGAGTACTACCTGACCGACGTGATCGAGATGGCGGTGAGCGATGGTCTGGTTGTTGCCACCGAACAACCGCACGACCCGATGGAAGTGCAGGGCGCCAACGATCGCAAGCAGCTTTCCGAACTGGAGCGTCATTACCAGTTGCGCGCCGGCCGTCGTTTGATGGCGCAAGGCGTCACCTTGCGTGATCCGGCACGTTTCGATGTGCGTGGCGAAGTGACCGTAGGTCGTGACGTGCTGATCGACATCAACGTGATCCTTGAAGGCAACGTGGTTATTGAAGACGACGTGGTCATCGGCCCGAACTGCGTGATCAAGGACAGCACCCTGCGTAAAGGCGTGGTGATCAAGGCCAACTCGCACATTGAAGGTGCCGTTCTGGGCGAGGGCAGCGATGCCGGCCCGTTCGCACGTCTGCGTCCAGGCACCGTGCTTGAAGCGCGCGCGCATGTGGGTAACTTTGTTGAACTGAAAAATGCCCACATGGGCGAAGGCGCCAAGGCCGGTCACCTCACGTATTTGGGCGATGCCGAAATCGGTGCGCGCACCAACATCGGCGCGGGCACCATCACCTGCAACTACGATGGCGCCAACAAGTGGAAAACCGTGTTGGGTGCAGACGTGTTCATCGGCTCCAATAATTCGTTGGTGGCGCCTGTGGATATCTCCGAAGGGGCGACCACGGCGGCCGGGTCGACCATTACGCAGAATGTGGATAACGCCCAGTTGGCCGTGGGTCGAGCGCGGCAGAAGAACATTGACGGCTGGAAGCGGCCGGAGAAGATCAAGAAGAGCTGAGTTATCCACAGTTTCTTTTTAGCGACGAAAATCCAATGTGGGAGCGAGCTTGCTCGCGAATGCGGTAGATCATTCAACATTGATGTTGACTGACACGATGCCTTCGCGAGCAAGCTCGCTCCCACATTTTTGTTTGTGTCGTTTTCAAAAAAGTCTTACGGCCGCTTGACGATTTATGGCCAATAGGTTTTGATTGCTTCCGTTATCTTTCGAATCGAAACTTAAGACGCCATGTCGAAACGTAATACACCGCAGCGGCGTCACAACATTCTCGCCTTGCTCAACGAGCAGGGCGAAGTCAGTGTGGATGAACTGGCCAAGCGCTTCGAAACCTCCGAAGTTACGATTCGCAAGGACCTCGCCGCGCTGGAAAGTCACGGCCTGTTGCTGCGCCGTTATGGTGGGGCGATCACCATGCCCCAGGAACTGGTCGCGGAAACTGCGCAGAGCGTTTCCAAATACAAACAGGCGATTGCCCGCGCGGCGGTGAAACGCATCCGCGAACACGCGCGGATCATCATCGACAGCGGCAGCACCACCGCTGCGATGATCCCGGAGCTTGGCCAACAGCCCGGTCTAGTGGTGATGACCAACTCCCTGCACGTCGCCAATGCCTTGAGCGAACTCGAGCACGAACCGGTGCTGTTGATGACCGGCGGCACTTGGGATCCGCATTCGGAATCCTTTCAGGGCCAGGTCGCCGAGCAAGTACTACGCTCTTACGACTTCGACCAGTTGTTCATTGGCGCCGACGGTATCGATCTGGTGCGCGGCACGACGACTTTCAATGAATTGCTGGGACTGAGCCGGGTCATGGCTGAAGTGGCGCGGGAAGTCATCGTCATGGTCGAGGCCGACAAGATCGGTCGCAAGATCCCCAATCTGGAGCTGCCGTGGAGCAGCGTCCATACCCTAATTACCGATGATCGCCTGCCTAGCGAGGCACGCGATCAGATTCAGGCCCGCGGTATCACCGTGATTTGCGCGGCTGTCAGTCAGGAGAAATAAGCATGTGTGGAATTGTCGGCGCAGTTGCTGAACGTAATATCACCGCCATCCTGCTCGAAGGCCTCAAGCGCCTTGAATACCGCGGCTATGACAGCGCCGGTGTCGCGGTCTTCACCAACGACGAAACCCTTGAGCGCATGCGTCGACCGGGCAAGGTCAGCGAACTCGAAGCCGCATTGGCCGAGCATCCGCTGGTTGGCCGTCTCGGCATTGCTCACACTCGTTGGGCCACCCACGGCGCGCCTTGCGAGCGCAACGCCCACCCACATTTCTCCGGCGACATCGCCGTGGTGCACAACGGCATCATCGAAAACCACGAAACCCTGCGTGAACAACTGAAAGCGCTGGGTTACGTGTTCACCTCCGACACCGACACAGAAGTCATCGCCCACCTGCTCAGTCACAAACTCAAGGACCAGCCAGACCTGAGCGTTGCGCTTAAAGCGACGGTCAAGGAACTGCACGGTGCTTACGGTCTGGCCGTGATCAATGCCAAACAACCGGATCGTCTGGTGGCCGCGCGCAGTGGCAGTCCGTTGGTGATCGGTCTGGGTCTGGGCGAGAACTTCCTCGCGTCTGACCAGTTGGCCCTGCGTCAGGTCACCGACCGCTTCATGTACCTGGAAGAAGGCGATATCGCCGAAATTCGCCGCGATAACGTGCAGATCTGGGACATCAACGGCAATGCCGTCGAGCGCCAGACCGTGCAGTACAGCGACGGTGCCGAAGCCGCTGACAAAGGTGAATACCGCCACTACATGCTCAAGGAAATCCACGAGCAACCGGCTGTGGTTCAGCGCACCCTCGAAGGCCGTCTGAGCAACGATCAGGTTTTGGTGCAAGCATTCGGCCCACAAGCGGCCGAGCTGTTCGCCAAAGTCCGCAATGTACAAATCGTCGCCTGCGGCACCAGTTATCACGCCGGTATGGTCGCGCGTTACTGGCTCGAAGAATTGGCCGGCATTCCTTGCCAAGTCGAAGTCGCCAGCGAATTCCGCTACCGCAAAGTGGTGGTGCAGCCGGACACCCTGTTCGTGACCATCTCGCAGTCCGGCGAAACCGCCGACACCCTCGCTGCGCTGCGCAACGCCAAAGAGCTGGGCTTCTTGGCCAGCCTGGCGATCTGCAATGTGGGCATCAGCTCGCTGGTGCGCGAATCCGACCTGACTCTGCTGACCCAGGCCGGCCGCGAAATCGGTGTGGCCTCGACCAAAGCGTTCACCACGCAACTGGTCGGTCTGTTGTTGCTGACGCTGTCGCTGGGTCAGATACGCGGCACCTTGGCCGACGGCGTCGAAGCACGTCTGGTCGAAGAGCTGCGTCGCCTGCCAACCCGTCTCGGCGAAGCACTGGCCATGGACAGCACGGTGGAAAAAATCGCTGAGCTGTTCGCCGAGAAGAACCACACCCTGTTCCTCGGTCGTGGCGCGCAATTCCCGGTGGCGATGGAAGGTGCCCTGAAACTCAAGGAAATCTCCTACATCCACGCCGAAGCCTACCCGGCCGGCGAGCTGAAGCACGGCCCTCTGGCACTTGTGGATAACGACATGCCCGTGGTCACCGTCGCGCCGAACAACGAACTGCTGGAAAAGCTCAAATCCAACCTGCAGGAAGTCCGCGCCCGTGGCGGCGAACTGATCGTGTTCGCCGACGAAAAAGCCGGGATGACCAACGGCGAAGGCACCCACGTGGTGCAGATGCCGCATATCCACGACATCCTTTCGCCAATCCTCTACACGGTTCCGCTGCAGTTGCTGTCGTACTACGTGGCGGTGCTTAAAGGTACGGACGTGGATCAGCCACGTAACCTGGCGAAGTCGGTGACGGTGGAGTAACGATTTTTGCATGAGAGCGCGAGATTTCGCGCTCTAGTGTAGGACATTGGAACCAGACTCTCACTATTGGTTTTTTTCTGTCAAAAAATCCGCAAAATAATCCGCGTATTACCTCAGTATGAGAAACCTCCTACAGAACTCAAGGCTAGGTAAATAGCGGCCTTGAGCGTATTCTTGAATCCGCAGATAAATCCGCGATTCAGGAGGTTGAATGTGTGCTGAAACAGTCTTGGGAACCCATTGGCTTGAGCCGCTTATGCCGGTATTTCCGAATGAAATACTGCATTTGGCTGAGCAGGTGCCGTTTCAGGCTGGGAAGCTCAGCGCGATGGTTTCTCCCCCCATGTTGCAGCGGGTCGGCGGGTTACTTCGGGTTACCAGCAGCTTTTACAGTAACTTGATTGAAGGCCAGTTCACCGAGCCGGTGACCCTCGCCCCGACGTCTCCCAAACGGCAACGCAAAGAGCTGACCGAACTGGCGATGACGCATATCGGTACGCAGCAGGCTTTCGAGCGCGCGTTGTCCATGCATAAGAGCCTTCCTTGGGAAGTTCTCTTCAGCCCGGCTTTCGTTGCGCGTTTGCACAAAAGACTCTTCTACGGAGCCCGCGAAGATCAATTGATGTTGAGCGACGGTAGCCCCTTGGTACCCGGCGAATTGCGCGATGTGAGGGGACGAGAAGTTCTGGTCGGCAACCATTCTGCACCACCCTGTCAATCCGTGAGTCCGATGCTCGCTCGAATGCAGAATGTGTATGGGCGTTTGCCGGATGCGCGGAGTCGATTGCTTTCGGTGATGGCGTATCACCATAGACTGGCTTGGGTACATCCATTTATCGATGGCAACGGGCGAACCATCAGGTTACTTACTCATCTTCAACTGCAAAAACTTGGGCTGGTCTCACCTCTCTGGTCGTTATCTCGCGGTCTCGCTCGACAGCAGGGAACCTATTACGCCCGATTAGCCAATGCCGACAAACCCCGCCGCGGAGATCTGGACGGTCGTGGTCAACTGACTCAAGCAGGCTTGTTCGAGTTTGTCGGCTTCATGTTGGAAACCTGTCTCGACCAAATGCGTTATACCGAGCGGGCGCTGAACATATCGAATATGCGCGAAAGATTGCACAGCATTTTTGTGTGGCACGAGCGTGTAAAAATGGCGGGAATTAAACCTGAGGCTGCACGGGCATTGCATGTTCTGCTGACTCAGGGAACGTTGAGTCGAGCCGACTTCAAGATTTTCACCGGACTGTCGGATCGCGTAGCCACGGATCAGTTGAAAGGTTTGGTGCAGTTGGGGTTGGTGGAAAGTGCGACACCGAAAGCGCGTGATCTTTATCCGGGTCTACCGATTTGGTTTGCTCAGTTGTTGTTCCCGGATTTGCACCAGCGGATGAACGCTGCGACGTAGGAGTCAAGGAATGGATCGCTTCCAGGAAATGCACATCTTCACCACTGTCGCCCAAGAGCAAGGTTTCTCCGCCGCCGCGCGGCGTCTGGGTCTCTCTGCGGCGAGCGTGACGCGGGCGGTGGCGGCACTGGAGTTGCGGATTGGTACGCAGTTGTTGATCCGCACCACGCGCAGTGTGCATTTGAGCGAAGCGGGGCAGCGTTATCTGGAAGACTGTCGGCGGATTCTCGCCGAGGTGCAGGAGGCCGAGGATTCGGCGGCGGGCAGTCATGCCGAGCCGCGTGGGCAACTGACGGTGACGGCGCCGGTGTTGTTCGGTGATTTGTTTGTGACGCCGGTGATGGCGCGTTATCTCGCGCAGTATCCGGATGTCACGATCAACGCTGTGTTGGTTGATCGGATCGTCAACATGGTCGAGGAAGGCATCGATGTGGCGGTGCGCATCGGCGATCTGCCGGACAGCAATCAGCACGCGGTTCGGGTAGGTGAGGTGCGTCGGGTCATTTGCGGCTCGCCGAAATATTTTGCCGAGTATGGACGACCGCTTCACCCTCACGCGTTGGCGGGCGCGCCAGTGGTGGCGACTTCAGCGATTGGCCAGCAACGCAGTTGGCCGTTTCTCGACGCGGGCGAACCGCTCAGCGTGCGTCCTGAGCCGCGGCTGATCGTGACCGCCAATCAGGCTGCGATTACCGCAGCTTGCACGGGCTTGGGTTTGACCCGGGTGTTGTCCTATCAAGTGGCGAGTCAGGTTGCCGCCGGCACACTGGAAATAGTGCTCGCCGAATTTGAACTGCCGCCGCTGCCCATCCACGTCGTCTATCAGGGTGGGCGCAAGGCTCCCGCGCGGATCCGCAGTTTTGTCGATTTCACGGCAGAGGCTTTGCGCGAACATCCGGCCTTGAAAAATGCTGCGTTATTTCACTCAGTGAAATAATCGATTGCAGTTGCTGGTGATTCTGTTGTTTTCGCGATCAGCGCAAGATGGCCTCCATCGGCGCTCTCATCCCCGCAGCGGCGCCCCTGTTCAGCGGAGTCGACCATGCAAGCGATCAAACTCTACAACTTTCCACGCTCCGGCCACGCCCACCGGGTCGAGCTGATGTTGTCCCTGCTGCAATTGCCGACCGAGCTGATCTTCGTCGATCTGGCCAAAGGTGAGCACAAGCAGCCGGCGTATCTGGCGATCAACAGTTTCGGGCAGGTGCCGGCCATTGATGACGACGGCGTGGTGTTGGCTGACTCCAATGCGATTCTGGTCTATCTGGCGCAGAAATACGGCCACGGTCGTTGGCTGCCAACCGACCCGGTCGGCGCCGCACGGGTGCAGCGCTGGTTGTCGGCCGCCGCCGGGCCGATTGCCTTCGGACCCGCTGCAGCGCGGTTGGTTACGGTGTTCGGCGCACAACTGAATGCCGAAGAGGCGATCACCCGTGCACACAACCTGCTCAAGGTGATGGACATCGAGTTGGGAAAAACCGCGTATCTGGCTGGCGACGAACCGAGCATTGCCGACGTTTCTGCCTACAGTTACATCGCACACGCGCCGGAAGGCAACGTGTCGCTGGATGAATACGGCAACGTTCGCGCCTGGCTGGCCCGGGTTGAAGCCTTGTCCGGCTTCGTCGGCATGCCACGCACTGTCGCCGGCCTGCAAACCACCGCCTGATTTTTCGCAATCCACACTGTGCCGACGGTGCAGGGGAGAGGTCGTGATGGAACGTTCACCGTGGCACGCTGGCGAGCAACAGTTACAGGCCCATGTCGGCGTTGCCGAGCGCATGGAAGCCTTCGGGCGCAAGGTGATTCGCACCTGGATGCCGGATCAGCACCGTGAGTTCTATCAGCAACTACCTTTCCTGCTGTACGGCGCAGTCGATGCGCAGGGGCGGCCGTGGGCCAGTGTGCTCGAAGGCGCGCCGGGGTTTGCCCATTCGCCTGATCCCGAGCATCTGCATTTTGCCAGCCAGGTCGCTGCCGATGATCCGGCGCAACTGGGTAATGGCAAGCCGATCGGTTTGCTCGGTATCGAGTTGCACACTCGCCGGCGCAATCGCCTTAACGGTCATGTTGGCAATCTGACGGCCGACGGCTTCGATGTGAGCGTGGATCAGGCTTTCGGCAATTGCCCGCAGTACATTCAGTTGCGCCAGTTTCAACGTGTGCCGCTGACGGATCCGAATGCTCGTCCGGCTCAGCATCTGAACGGCCTCGATGACGCCGCCATCTCGCTGATCGCTGGCGCCGATACGTTCTTCGTCGCCAGTTATGTGGATGTCGAGGGCGATCGCGCGGTGGATGTTTCCCACCGGGGTGGCCAGGCCGGTTTCGTACGGGTGGAAGGCAATCGTCTGACCATCCCCGACTTCGCCGGCAATCTACATTTCAACACCCTCGGCAATTTGTTGCTCAACCCTAAGGCTGGTTTGCTGTTCATCGACTTTTCCACAGGCGATCTGCTGCAACTGAGCGGGCGTACCGAGATTCTTCTCGATGACCCGCAGATCGAAGCCTTCCAAGGTGCGGAAAGGTTGTGGACATTTGAGGTGGAGAAACTGGTGCGCCGCCCGGCAGCCCTGGCGTTGCGCTGGCGCTTCGACGGCATGTCGCCGACCAGTCTGTTGACCGGCAATTGGGCTGAGGCGGATGCGCGTTTGCAGGCGCAGGCGCTGGGCAACCAGTGGCGGCCGCTGCGCGTAGCGAAGATTGAAGCAGAAAGTCGCAGCATCCGTTCAATCTATCTGGAGCCAACCGATGGCGCCGGGTTGCCAGTGTTTCTCGCTGGTCAGCATTTGCCAGTGCGTTTCACGATTGATGGCGAGGTGCATATCCGTACCTACAGTCTTTCGAGTGCGCCATCGGATGGTTTCTACCGGATCAGCGTCAAGCGCGAAGGGCTGATTTCGTCGCACCTGCATGAGCAGATCCGCGTTGGCGATGTGCTTGAGGCGCGGGCACCGCAGGGGCATTTCACCGTGGCACCGCTGGAGCAGCGACCGTTGGTGCTGCTGGCCGCCGGGGTGGGAATCACGCCGTTGCTGTCGATGCTGCGCGAGGTGGTGTACCAAGGCCTGCGGACGCGGGGAATTCGTCCGACATTGTTGTTGCAGAGTTCCCGCAGTCTGGCGGATCAACCGTTTCGCAAGGAGCTGGATCGTCTGCTCGAAACCGCGGGCGACTCTGTGCGAGTCCTGCGTCTGCTCAGCCAGCCGGAAGCGGATCTGCGAGAGGGCGAGGATTTCGATGTGCGTGGGCGCATCGACGGCATAGTGCTGAGGAACCTGCTGCAAGCCGAAGATTTTGATCAGCTCGACTTTGTGCTCTGCGGCCCCGGTGATTTTACTCAAGGGCTGTACGACACTTTGCGTGAACTGGATGTGCGCGATGCGCAGATTCACGCGGAAACCTTTGGCCCGTCGACCTTGAAACGTCAGAACGATCCGGACGCGATCGTGATCGAGCAACCGCCCGCAGCGACCACTTCGGTGCCGGTGGTGTTCGAGCGCTCGGCAAAAGAGGCGCGCTGGCAGCCCGATGGCGGCAGTTTGCTGGAGCTGGCAGAAAGCCGCGGATTACGTCCGGAGTTCAGTTGCCGCGGTGGTTCGTGTGGAACCTGTAAGACCCGGCTGGTTAGCGGTGCAGTGAATTATCCACAGGTGCCGGCGGATATTCCGGAAGCGGGGCATGTACTGATTTGCTGCGCGGTGCCGGCACAAAGTACGCAGCCTTTAGTGCTGGATCTGTAATTCCGAACCCACCACAAATACCCTGTGGGAGCGAGCCTGCTCGCGAATGCGTCGGATCAGTCAACATCATTGTTGCTGACAGTCCGCTTTCGCGAGCAGGCTCGCTCCCACAGTGGGTATGCGTTCCAAAACAGGGTTCAGGCGTAGGACAGCGATTTCTCTTCCAGCAACTCCTGATACAGCTCTGTCCACTTGCGCCCCATTTCATCGGCTGTGAATAACTGCCGGTAACGCGCTTCAGCTTTCACCCCCATGGCGGCGGCGCGCACCGGGTCTTCCCAGAGTGTGCGCATCGCTTCGCGAAACGCCTGTGGATGACTTGGCGGTACCACCAGCCCGGTTTCGTTGTGGATATTGATGTAGCTGGTGCCGGTGCCGATCTCGCTGGAGATCATCGGTTTGCCGTACATCGCGCCTTCCAGCAAAGAAATGCCGAACGCTTCCGAGCGCAGGTGTGACGGGAACACAATGGCGTAGCTCAGTTGCAGCAGTGCGACTTTGTCCTCGTCACCCAGGCGCCCGAGGAAATGAATGTTGCGCAGTCCCAACGCCTGCGCTTGAGCGTGCAGCTCCAGTTCCAGCGGCCCGGCACCAACGATGACGACGGGATAGTCCACGTCTTTAAGGGCCTCGAGCAAAATGTGCAGGCCTTTGTAGTAACGCATCACGCCGACAAACAGGAAAAACTTATCCCCAAGCTGCTGGCGCCAGCGATTCATCCGTTCGGTATCTGCCTGTGGATAACCGGCCTTGTTCAAACCGTAGGGGATCACCCGGGTCTTGTCCTGAAACTGTTGCAACACATCGCTGGTGTGCAGGTAGTTTGGCGACGCCGCAACTATGCGGTTGGCACTGGCGAGGAAGCGGTTCATCAGCGGTCGATAGAGTTTGAGCAGGTGCTTCTGGCGAATAATGTCCGAGTGGTAGGTCACCACGGTGGGCTTGTTCCTGGCGCTGGCGAAATGCACCAGGTCCATGAACGGCCATGGGAAGTGATAATTGACGACATCGGCCTCGGCAGCCATCTCGCGAAACTGTTTGAACACGCTCCATGAGAACCCGGTAGAGGCGAACTGGATGTCGAGTTTGGCCCGGTGCACTTCGTGGTGACCGAGTTGCACCACGGCGGGCGTCGGGTCGGCGCTGAGCGTCAGCACCTGGCCGTCGATGCCGTGTTGGGCGCCGCTTTCGCACAGTTGGAAGATCACTTGCTCAATGCCGCCGACCGAGTCGGGCAGGTACGTTTTGAAAAAATGAAGAACTCGCATTCAACCTCCCATGGCCTGGCGGTAGGCACCGGCCGTGGCCTGTGCACAACGCTCCCAGGAAAAAAGCCGTGACTGCTGCAACCCGGCTTCTTGGCATGC
This sequence comes from Pseudomonas viridiflava, assembly GCF_900580865.1. Classification (GTDB taxonomy): domain Bacteria; phylum Pseudomonadota; class Gammaproteobacteria; order Pseudomonadales; family Pseudomonadaceae; genus Aquipseudomonas. Next base: position 510,988 of record NZ_UTBZ01000001.1, on the reverse strand, counting down.
CTGCCAATGCGCTTGATCGTCGATCAGTCGGCTCAGCGCATCGCGCAGGCCTTCTGCATCGTCAGCTTCAATATAGTTGCCCGCCGCGCCGGCGACTTCCGGCATCGCCGAAGAGCGCGTGAGCAGCACTGGAGTGCCGCTGGCCATGGCCTCCAGTACCGGCAGACCAAAACCTTCATACAGCGACGGAAAAATCAGCGCCCGGGCGCCGGCCAACAGCTGCGCCACTTGTTCGTCGGGCAGATAGCCGAGCAGGCAAACATGACCGCTGGCCAGTGCCTGACGCAACGCTTCACTGAACTGCTCGCGCTCCCAGCCGGCCATGCCGACGATCAGCAGCGGGAAGCGCTGACGCACCGCTTCTGGCAACAAGGCATGGGCGCGCAGAGCCAGCCCAAGGTTCTTGCGCGGCTCCAGCGTGCCCACACACAGGAAATATTCCCGCGCCGCAACCGCGTGCGCCTTGAGCACCGCGTCAATGGCGCTCGCCTCACGCGGATGAAAGCGCGCGGCGACGCCCAGTGGTGCCACCACAAAGCGTTCGGCAGGCAGGCCGAAATACGCTTGAGCTTCGTCGGCAATGGCTTGCGAGTCGGTGAGAATCACCTGCGCCTGTTGCACCCCGACAGCCAATCGACGCTCGATTTCCTTGAGCCGTGCTGCGGGCTGGGTCTCGGGGAAATGCAGGTGCGTCAGATCGTGCAGGGTGATCACCGTCGGGCCGTCGAAGGCCAGTGGCCACAGGCTCGGTTCGTGATAGAGGTCGATACCTTGCGCGCGCCCTTGATCGAAGCGTTTCTGCTCCAGCCAGCGGCGCGCCTGATAGGCCCCGGGAATCTGTCGCAGCAGCGGTGTCAGGCGCGAGTAACCGGGCATGGCCGCTTCCGGCAGTGCCGAGTTCCAGCCCCAGCCGTGGAACAGCGTCACATCAATGTCGGGCTCGCTGCGCAAGGCGTTGACCAACTCGGCAACGTAATGGCCGATGCCGGTGCGCGGCGCCTGAAGAATGCGTGCGTTAAGCGCTATGCGCATGTTGCCTCGCTGGCGCCGCCGGCGCTTGCAGAACATTCCGCACACTGCGCTCGACCAGTTGCTGACTGGCTTCACGCCAGCCGATCCACTGCCAGTCCGTGACATCGCGGCCCGCGGGGAACTGGCCGTTGCGCTGGAATTGGTCGATCAGGTCGGCAAGGCTTTGCGGGTCCTGCAGATCAAAGTACGCCATGAACTCGCCGCCAATTTCGCGAAACACCGCAATATCGCTGCCCATCGCCGGCAAGCCACGCTGCATGGCTTCCACCAGGGGCAAACCAAATCCTTCGACGAACGACGGGAACACCAACGCACTGGCGTGGGCGTAGGCATGTTCGAGGCTGGTGTCGCTGAGGTCGTTGAACATGAACAGGCGCTGATTCAGTTGCGGATGATTGCGTACCCGCTCAAGCAGGGCGTCGCACTTCCAGCCGACCCGCCCGGCGATGCACAGTCGTGCCATCGAGCCTGCGGCCCAGGCGCGATCGAAGGCATCGAGCAGATACGCGTGGTTCTTGCGCGGCTCGATGGTGCTGACCATCAAGTAGACCGGATCGGTTGTCGTGAACAACTGCTTCAGGCGCGGTTCAACGGTTGCCTGACTGTGATGCAGATCGAGCTCGGAACCCAGATGAAAGAAATCGAACCAGTGCTTCTCGGTCTGCTCGCTCCCCATCCGGCGCCGTAACTCATCACGTACCTGATCGCGCACCGTGGCGGAAATCGCCATGTAGCCATCGGCCGTGCGGGTGATCCAGTCGAACCACTCGCTGAAAACGTCGACCAGACGCGTGTCGTAAAACTTTGGGTGAGTCAGCGGGATCAGGTCGTAGATCACCGCAATGATGCCGACGCCGTCGCGTTTGAGCCGTTCGACGTGGGCGGAAAAATCCGAGTGCCAGGAAGAATCCAGCAGCACCAGTTGATCGCCCGGCTGGTGTTGCAGTGGCGAACAACGTTTAAGCAACTGCGTGCGATTGACCCGTCGAATCAGGCGGATCGGCAGGCCGAACGCAGCGAAAATGCTCAGCCGATAACCGACATACAAAACCCGTCGCGCCAGTTTTGAGGTGCATTGTGCGTCACGCTTCTGATGCCATTGCCAGAAGCGATGGGCGAGACGCTCGAGGCGTCCACCGAAGGTTTCCAGTTTGTTGAAAAAAGGCGTATCGAACGGTGCCAGTTGCAGTACGCGATAGAGTTCGCCATTGAGCACCACCACTGGCATGCACTCGACGCCTGCGGCGCTGGCAGGCAGTTGCTTGATGACGTTGCGCACCACGCGCTGAATTCCCGAGTTGACCGTCGGGTGCTGGAACACGTGAGTGCATTCGACTAGCAGGCGGGTCATGGCAAACGCTCGACAGGCCGGACTTCGCTATCGCGGGTGATGGTGGTCTTGGCGCCAAGCCACGAACAGCCGACGAAATCCTCCTGACGGTTGTTGATCACGTGGAACACCAACCCGTAGTCACGCCATTCGAAATTGCGATCGAGGTGAGAGTCCAGGCGCGACAGGCTCAGCGATACGGAATAATTTCCTTTGCCCAGCCCCATGACGAAGGCAAAGCGATAGGTGAAACGCTCGCCGGCGTGCAGGTCGGTTAGCGCCTTGTCCAGACGGTGGGTGTTGATGCCGTACATCATCTGGCCCAGACGATCCTTGAGGATAAAGCCCAGCACTAGTCGTTCGATGTCCTTGCGCACTTCGACTTTGACTTCGAGTACCACCGGCTGACCGACTTCGGCGGCATCGATGCTGCGATCGTTTTCATCGAGCAGGCGCACGCCGAGAATGGCTGCTTCGCCAGTGCCTGATACCGTTTGCACTTCGCCCCCGGCGAGCATTTCCTGGCGGACGATCTGGCCTTCGCGTTCAGCCATCAGCGCGTTGTAGTAATCGAGTACCGGTTCCGGTTTACCGTACATGGCCATGCGGCCATCCTTGAGCAGGATCGCCGAATCGCAGATCGATTGAATGGCTGAACGGTCGTGGGACACGATCAGCAGCGTGGTCCCGGATTTGCGGAAGCTGCGGATGCGTTCGAAGCTTTTGTGCTGGAAGTAGGCGTCGCCCACCGACAGCGCCTCGTCGACGATGAGGATGTCCGGGCGTCGAGCCGTGGCGACGCTGAACGCCAGACGCATTTGCATGCCGCTGGAATAGGTGCGCACCGGGTGGTCGATGGCGTCGCCGATTTCGGCGAAATGCTCGATCTCGGGCAGCAGTGCTTCGATTTCTTCGAGCTGCATCCCCAACAGTTGACCGGCCATGATTGCGTTCTGACGCCCGGTGAAATCCGGGTGGAAGCCCATACCCAGTTCCAGCAGTGCGGCCACGCGGCCTTGCAGTTCGATCGTGCCGCTGGTGGGTTGGGTGGTGCCGGTGATCATCTTCAGCAAGGTGCTTTTGCCAGCGCCGTTGGCGCCGACGATGCCCACGGCTTCACCGGGGGCGATTTCGAATTCGACGTCTCGCAGTACCCAGTGCTGGTGGTGACGGATCGGCGAAAACGGGATCAGCCACTCGGCCAGGCGGCTCCAGCGGTTGGGGTATTGTTTATAGGCCTTGCTCAGGCCGGTAACGCGAATATGTCCCATCAGAGTTCATCCACCATTTCGCCGACGCGCTGGCGAAATAGCCGCAGACCGATCAGACAAAACAGCACACCCGTGATGAAGATCGGCAGCAGCGAGCTCCAGACCGGCCACTGACCGTAGAGAAACAGGTTCTGATAACTGCTGAACAGGTTGGTCAGCGGGTTGAGTTGCAGCAGGCGCTGCACCCATTCCGGCAGGATCGTGATCGGGTAAACGATCGGCGTCAGCCAGAACCAGAATTGCAGGCAGATGCCGAAGAGCTGGCCGACATCGCGGAAGAACACATTCAATACGCCCAGCACCATGCCCAGTCCGGCGCAGAACATCATTTGCAGGGCGATCAATGGAATCAGCGCCAGCAACGCCATGCCTGGCCAGCGTCCGGTGATCAGCAGAAAGCCCAGGAACAGGCTGATGATGATCGCGAAGTTGATTCCGGCGTTGCACAGCACAATCACTGGCAGGCAGATGCGCGGGAAGCTGATTTTCTTCAGCAGGTTGGCGTTTTCCAGAAACATGTTCTGGCTGCGCAAGGTGATTTCAGAAAACAGTCCCCACGCCAGCAGCCCGGCGCAGAGGTAGACGCTGTAGGCCATGCTGTCATCCACCCCGGGTAAACGGGCGCGCATGATGTGGGAAAAAATCACGGTGTAAACGACGATCATCGACAGTGGATTGAAGATCGGCCACAGGGCACCGAATAAAGAATTGCGGTACCGCGCTTGAAACTCTCGCTGCACGCTGCCGAGGATGAAACCCCGGTAGCCAAGCAACGAGCGGTACAGGGAAAGCAGCATTTAATCCGTCCTGCCGTATTGGTCTTCGAAGCGGACGATGTCGTCCTCTCCCAGGTATTCGCCGCTTTGCACTTCGATGATCACCAGATCGATCACGCCGGGGTTTTCCAGGCGATGCTTGTGACCGGCGGCGATGAAGGTCGACTCGTTCTTGGCTACCAGCGTTGTGCCGCTGCCGTTGTTGGTGACCTTGGCCATGCCTTCGACCACCACCCAATGTTCGTTGCGGTGATGGTGCATTTGCAGCGAGAGCTTGCCGCCAGGCTTGACCACGATGCGTTTGATCTTGAAGCGCGGGCCTTCTTCGAGCACGGTGTAAGTGCCCCACGGACGGCTGACGGTACGATGCAGACGATAGGCCTCGTGGGATTTGTCCTTGAGTTGCTTGGCCACCCGGCGCACGTCCTGCGCACGGTCGGCATGGGCCACCAGCACGGCGTCGGCGGTGTCGACCACGATCAGGTTATCCACACCCACCGTCGCCACCAGACGACCTTCGCTCTGGACGAAGTTGTTGTGGCTGTCGATGAAGATCGCTTCGCCGCTGGCGCGGTTATTGTCGGCATCGGCCGGCACCAGTGCCGCGACAGCGCCCCATGAACCGATGTCGCTCCAATCGAAACCGGCCGGTACGACGACGACTTTTTCCGAACGCTCCATCAACGCGTAGTCGATGGAAATGTCGGTGATTTCAGCGAACAGCGCCGGCGACAGTTCCTGTTGCAGGCAACCGACGGTTTCGATCGGTGCGCTGGCGGCCATGCAGGCGCGGGTCTGTTCCAGCAGTTCGGGCGCGTGCAATTGCAGTTCGGCAATCACGCTGGCGGTGGTGAAGCAGAACATTCCCGAATTCCACAGGAAGTTGCCGCTCTCCAGATAATGCGTAGCGGTTTGCAGGTCGGGTTTCTCGACGAAACGCTGTACTTTCGCCGCGCCTTTGGCGTCCAGCGGGGCGCCGGTCTCGATGTAGCCGAAGCCGGTTTCCGGTGCTGTAGGGATCACGCCGAAGGTCACCAGATAACCGTCCTTGGCCAGATTGACCGCGTGCTCGACCGCGGTTTTCAGCGCGTCCTGGTTGACGATCAAATGGTCGGCGGGCATCACCACCATGATCGCGTCATCACCATGCAGTGCTTGCAACGACAACGCCGCCGCAGCGATGGCCGGCGCCGTGTTACGCCCGGTCGGCTCCAGCAGGAAATGCCCGCGATGGCGCGACACGTGGGCGGCGCAATAGTGATCCTTGCTCTGGAAGTAGTACTCGCGGTTGGTCACCGTGACAATGTCGCCCCAACCGTCGAGTAACGCTGCCGCACGCTGGTAGGTCTTGCCCAGCAGCGACTGGCCGTCGGGCAGATTCATGAACGGTTTCGGATGGCCCTCGCGGGACACCGGCCACAAACGGGTGCCGGCGCCGCCGGACAGAATCACGGGGATCAGCATGGCCTACTCCTTGGCGACGCGTTTCATGTCCGCATCCATCATCATGCGGATCAAGGTATCCAGATCGGTTTTCGGCTTCCAGCCCAGCACACGCTGAGCCTTGGCCGGATTGCCGAGCAGCACTTCGACTTCGGCCGGGCGGAAGAATGCCGGGTCGATTTTCACGTAGTCGCGGTAGTTGAGGCCGACGTGATCGAAGGCGATGCGGCACATTTCCCGCACCGTTGTAGTGACGCCGGTGGCGACCACAAAATCGTCAGGCTTGTCCTGTTGCAGCATCAGCCACATGGCTTCGACGTAATCGCCGGCAAACCCCCAGTCGCGTTTCGCATCGATATTGCCCAGGGCCAGCTCCTGCTGTTTGCCCTGCTTGATGCGTGCGGCAGCGTCGGTGACCTTGCGGGTGACGAACTCGATGCCGCGCAGCGGTGATTCGTGGTTGAAGAGGATGCCGCTGCTGGCGTGCAGGTTGAAACTTTCGCGGTAGTTGACGGTGATCCAATGACCATACAGTTTGGCCACGCCGTACGGGCTGCGCGGGTAGAACGGGGTGTTCTCGTCCTGCTGCTCGGCCTGGATCAGACCAAACATTTCGCTGGTCGAGGCCTGATAAAAGCGTGTGTGCGGACTGAACTGACGGATCGCTTCGAGCAAGTGAGTAACGCCCAGGCCATCGACGATGCCAGTGGTCACCGGTTGATCCCACGAGGCGGCGACGAAGCTTTGCGCGGCGAGGTTATAGACCTCGTCCGGCGCCGACTTGATGACTGCACGCTGCACCGAGCAGGCGTCGGCCATGTCACCGTCCAGATAGACGATGTCGGCCTCGATGCCCATCTCGCGCAGGCGCCAGCGCGAATCACTGCTGCGCCGTGCGACGAGGCCATGAACCTTGTAGCCCTTGTCGAGCAACAGCTTGGCCAGATATGCGCCGTCCTGGCCGGTGATCCCTGTGATCAGTGCACTTTTAGTCATTCTTGTTTTACTCGCGTCTCCCAGTCGGACAGGATCGCCCGCAGGGATTGTTGTGTTGTGATTTCAGGCGTCCATCCTGTGGTCCGGGTCAGCCTGGCGTGGCTGCCGCAAACGCGACGCTGATCGGCGCGCCGCATGCGTGCGGGGTCCTGAACCAGTTGCAGTTCGACTTCGGCCAGATCGCCGAGCTGCTCGATCAGGCTGCGGATACTTTGCTCTCGGCCCGAGCAGATGTTGTAGACCTGTCCCGGCGCACCTTTTTCCAGCAGCGCGAAGTAGGCCGAGATCACATCGCCGACATCGAGGAAATCCCGCGTCACGTCGATATCGCCGACTTCCAGTTGCGGTGCTTGCAGGCCTTGTTTGATGCGATTGATCTGGCGTGCGGCACTGGCAATGACAAAGCCCGGGTTTTGTCCGCTGCCAATGTGATTGAACGGCCGCGCGATCAGCACTGGCCAACCTTCGCTCAGGCCCCATTGCAGGCTGAGAAATTCTGCCGAGAGCTTGCTCACCGCGTAGGGGTTACGCGGGCAGGGTGGTTGTCGTTCGGTGATCGGCAGGTCACTTTCGCTGACCTGGCCGTACACGTCACCGGAACTGACATACAGGAAGGTGCCGCAAAAGCCGCGGGTCTTGAGGGCTTGCAACAGGTTCAGCGTACCGAGCAGATTGATCTCAAGCGTACGTGCCGGATCGCGGAACGCTTCGGGGACGAAAGTCTGCCCGGCCAGATGGATGACCGCATCAGGCAGTTGCGGCCACAGGTCGGTGAGGCTGTGCGGATCGGTGAGGTCATAGGCTGCTGCGGCAGGCAGTAGCTCCCACGACGAATCCGGCAACGCCAGACGCGATTGAATATGTTGTCCCACGAAGCCACTGAGACCCGTGACGAACAGACGCTTTTTCAAACAGCGACCCCTTGGTCTTTGAACTTGCGCCACTTTCCCACAGGCTTTAAGGAAGGGTCTGACAGACCGAAAGAAAAACCGGCTAAAAGACAGGCGAAGTCAGTTGTTGTAGTTGTTTGTTGTCAATCTGTGCCAATTGCTCGGCAATTTCAACAGGCCAAACCGTGACTGGTCAGTTCTCGTAAGCCTAGTACGATTTATTCCCGTCGGGCGGTTCCCGGATCCCGGTTGGATGTGTTTAGAATGGCCCTCGTCGCTATTTCCTCCGGTCTGCCGTGGGCGTAGCGCAACGGGGTGAAACTGACCACTAAAACAAAAACGAAGACGGGTCTGAGGTTGCTGGACAAGTCGCGGCACTGCCGACTTGATCCAACGCCCGGTCGTCATAGCATGAGGTTGCCAGGACGGCTGCTTCATCGTGGGATGCCATGAATTTCATTCTTTACTCGGACGTCAATGACAGTTCCATCGGCCAGAGTCTCGGGCGTCCGGAATACAGTTACTACTTCGTGCTCAAAGCCTATCGCCCGGTGCTGGAAAGTCTTGGGCATGTGCACGTGGTGTCGTCCACCGCCGATGTCGATCCGCTGTATCGACAACTGCTTGCCGCCGGCGAAGACAGCCTCTTCCTGTCGTTCACTCCGCCGCAGAAAACCCTGGTCGACCTCGAATGCCCGACCGTGTGTGTGGTGGCGTGGGAGTTCGACTCGATTCCTGACGAGCAATGGGACAACGACCCGCGCCAGGACTGGACGCAGATGCTCGCTCGCCATGGGCGGGTTATCACCCTGTCGAGCCACACCGCCCGGGCCATTCGCCGTGCCATGGGCGAAGACTTCCCGGTGTTGGTATTGCCCACGCCGCTATGGGAAAACTTCGCGGCGATTCGTCAGCAGACGCTCAGTCTGCCGGTCAAACCAGGCACGTCGCTGGCGATCAAAGGCTGCATTTTCGATACCCGTATCCTCGGCCTCTGCGCCGATGCGCTGATTCCGACGCCGATCACGCCTGAAGAGGAAGCCGCGCTGGCGGCCGAAATCGAAGCCGCACGTCCGCCACCGCTGACCCTCAAACGCCGCTTCGTCATTGCCCGGCATTACCTGCGTCTATGGGCGCTGGATCTGGGACACGCGCAGGCAGCGCCGGTGCCACGGGTTAAGTTTCTCTATCACTGGTATTGGGAAGGCATTCGCGATCTGGTGCCGGACACGCTGCACGGCTGGCTCGAACAGCGTCTGCCGGCTGTGTGCGGGCCGCTGCCGGTGCCTGTAGTCGAACCGGTGATGCTGAACTTGCCGGACACCACTTCGGTGGTCGAAACCACGGTCGATGGTGTGGTGTACGTCACCGTGTTCAACCCCAAGGATGGCCGCAAGAACTGGCATCAACTGATCACCGCGTTCTGTTGGGCGTTTCGCGAAACGTCCGACGCGACGCTTGTGTTGAAGATTACCCAGAACGATCTGGCTTCCTACTACAGCGAGTTGATGACATTGCTTGCGCAACTCACGCCGTTCGCCTGCCGGGTGGTGGTGATGCACGGTTATCTCGACGACGCGCAGTACGCCAGGCTGTATCAGGCCGCAAGTTTCTACGTGAACGCCTCGCGCTGTGAAGGGCTGTGCCTGCCACTGATGGAGTTCATGTCCAGCGGCAAACCGGTGATTGCCCCCGATCACACGGCGATGGAAGACTACATCGATGACTCGGTGGCCTTCGTGATCAAGTCCAGCGAAGAGCTGACGATCTGGCCGCAGGACACCCGCATCATCTACCGCACATTGCGTCATCGCCCGGACTGGGGCTCGTTGAAAAACGCCTACGAACACAGCTATCGGATGGCCAGGACCCGGCCTCAGGATTATCAGCGGATGTCCATGGCCGCCATCGATCGCATGCACGATTACTGCGCGTTCGCCCCGGTGCAAAAACGCATGGCGGACTTTTTCGCGCTGGCACCCAGGGCTGCCGATGCCGCGACCGTGACGGATAACGCCTCATGCTGATCATCATTCACTCGGAAACCAACCACCACACCATCGCGCAGAACCTCGGGCGTTCGGAGTACAGCTACTACTTTGTGCTCAAGGAATATCGTCCGGTACTCGAACGACTCGGGCGGGTGGTGGAAGTGCTCGATCCGCAAGCCGAGGTCGATGCGCTGTACCTGGAATGTCTGAGCCGTGGCGAGCCGTGTGTATTTCTGTCGTTCTCGCCGCCGCATCGCACCCCGGTGCACCTGGCGTGTCCGACGTTGCCGGTGTTTGCGTGGGAATTCAGCACCATCCCCAACGAGCCGTTTGCCGGTGAACCGCGCAACGACTGGCGCACGGTGCTGGCAGCCTGCGGCGCAGCGATCACCCATTCCAGTTACACAGTGAACGCTGTGCGCGAAGCGATGGCGGATGACTACCCGATAATTGCGGTGCCGGCGCCGGTGTGGGATCGCTTTGCCGCACGCGGTTCGCAGTTGCAGGAGCAAACCACGACGGAGCCGTTGCGCCTGACGATTAAAGGGCTGGTGGCGGACAGTCGCACGCTTGATCTGAATGCGTTCGGCCCGGCCCATTTGCGCAGTGGCGCCGGCATCGATTTCACCGCGCCGGTCACCGAGCAGGAACTGTTGCTCGACGGTGTGGTGTACACCTCGGTGTTCAATCCCGGCGACGGGCGCAAGAACTGGGAAGACATGCTCAGCGCTTTCTGTGTGAGTTTTCGCGACGTCGAAGATGCCACGCTGGTGCTGAAACTGACCCACCACGATGCCGAAGAAGCCCTCAGCGACATCCTCCACCACCTGTACAAAAACCAGTCCTACCGCTGCCGCATCGTGTTGATCTATGGCTACCTTGCCGATCCGGATTATGAGCGGTTGGTGCAGGCCACCCGTTACGTGGTCAACACTTCGTATGGTGAAGGTCAGTGTTTGCCATTGATGGAGTTCATGTCCTGCGGCAAACCGGCGGTGGCGCCGCGCACCACGGCAATGATCGATTACCTGAGCGCCGACAATGCCTTTCTGATCGAGTCAACCGACGAACTGACCGCTTGGCCGCACGACCCGCGCCGGGCCTTTCGCACCGTGCGTTATGTGACCAATTGGGCGTCGTTGTGTGCAGCCTACAAAGCCAGTTACGAGGTGGCGAAAAACTACCCGGCGCGTTACGCACAGATGTCGGCGCAAGCCGTCAGCAGTCTGCAAGGTTTCTGCAGTCAGGCCGTGGCCGAACAACGTTTACAGGTGTTCCTCGCGCAATTGTTCGAACAATGCGCAGTGGCCATGGAAGCCCCTGAAGCATGACCAGCAAACGGATCATGGACATTGAAGTCCTGCGCGCCATTGCCGTGCTGGGCGTGCTGTTCCACCATCTGCAGGGCAGCCTGTTCACCGACCCGGTGCCGTTGCTGGAGAAGATTCATGGCTGGGCGCAGCCGTGGTGGGGAGTCGATCTGTTCTTCGCGATTTCCGGTTTTGTCATCGCCCGTAGCCTGATTCCGACGCTGCAAGGCTGTACGACTCGCCGGGAATATTGGCAGCAAACGCGCAATTTCTGGCTGCGCCGGGCGTTTCGCCTGTTGCCTTCGGCCTGGTTGTGGCTGGCGCTGATGCTGCTGGCCTGCGTTTTTCTCAACCGTTCCGGCGCGTTCGGGACGCTGTCCGCGAACCTGCAAGCGACGCTGGCCGGGGTGCTGCAGTACGCGAACTTCCGTTTTGCCGACAGCTTCTTTCATTACGAATACGGCAGCAGTTTCGTTTACTGGAGCCTGGTGCTGGAGGAGCAATTTTATCTGCTGTTCCCGCTGTTGATTCTGCTGTTTCGCCAGCGTCTGGTCTGGGCATTGCTGGCGCTGGTGGCGGTGCAGATTCTGACCGTGCGCACGCCGTTGCTGATGGTCGTGCGCACAGACGCGCTGGCACTCGGCGTGTTGTTGGCGATGTGGAGCGCGCAGCCGGGTTATCAACGCTGGGAGCCGACCTTCTTGCGTCGACCGTGGGCCGCAATTGCGGCGTTGATCGCCATCGGATCACTGTTGAGCTTCATGGCCACCGACCGTTTTACCTTTGCCCCTTACCGCATCGGCTCGATTGCCGTACTCGGCGCCTTGCTCGTGTGGATCGCTTCGTACAACCGCGACTACCTGATGCCTGCCGGTGCTGTGCAGCGTGTGCTGGCGTGGGTCGGCAGTCGCTCCTACGGTATGTACCTGATCCACATTCCGGCCTATCAACTGGTGCGTGAACTGATCTTCCGTTTGCAGAACGCCGGTTTGCCCAGCCCCGCCGGACATCCGATCGTCACATTGTTGCTGGCGTTCGGCCTGATCGTGCTTCTCAGCGAACTGAATTACCGCGTTATCGAAATGCCGATGCGCAACCGTGGCGCAGCATTGGTCAAACGCCTCGGCACGTCCCGAACCGCCATCCCATCCTCTGGAGCCACCTCATGCTGAGCCTTTTGAAGAAACTCACGGCGGGCACGCCTGCTCCGGCCGCCGCGCAGCCTGTCGCGGCGGTCGCCGAGAAGACCGATCCGTACATGCTCGGCCTGCACGATGCGATGCTCAGTGGCTGGTTCAACCAGGAAACCGGCGAGCTGTTCAAAGGCTTTCCGGTGACCGCCGATGACACCCTGCTCGACGTCGGCTGCGGTGATGGCGGCAACGTGCATTTCTGCGGCATGCGTGGGGCGAAAATCATCATTGCCGACATCGACGCAGCGAAGGTCGAAGCGACCCGTCAGCGTCTCAGCGATACGCCAGCACGGGATATCGAATGCCACGTCACCGACTGCAACCCGCTGCCGATTGCCGACGGCACAGCCACGCGTGTGGTGTCCACGGAAGTCATCGAACACGTCGACGACCCGGCGCAGTTCCTTGCCGAACTGGTTCGCGTCGGCAAGCCTGGCGCTCTGTACTTGCTGAGCGTGCCACACCCAAGCTCCGAAGACCTGCAAAAAGATATCGCCGCGGCCGAGTATTTCCAGAAGCCCAATCACATTCGCATCATCAGCGAAGAGCAGTTCAAGGCGATGGTCAGTGAAGCGGGGCTGGAGATCATCAGCCACAGCCAATACGGGTTTTACTGGTCAATGTGGATGTTGCTGTTCTGGGAAGCCAAGGTCGATTTCAGTAACCCGGATCATCCGCTGCTCAATCACTGGGCCGACACCTGGCAAGCGGTGCTGGACTCGCCGCGCGGCGCGCAGATCAAACAGGCGCTGGATGCCGTTGTTGCGAAAAGCCAGGTGATCATTGCCCGTAAACCCTGAACACCTTCCCCTGTGGGAGTGAGCCTGCTCGCGAAGAGGCCGTTTCAGTCGACATCATGGTTGAATGACACAACGTTTTCGCGAGCAGGCTCGCTCCCACAGGGATTTGTGTAACCTTGCAGCCTCGTGGTGTCAGGGGTTGGAAGGTATGCGGTTTATTGTCGGTCTGTTTTTGGGCGTGTTGCTGTCGGGTTGCGAGCAACGCGCCGCCCCACCCCTCGACCAACAACTCTACATCTGGCAACGCCAATGGACACCGGCCCACGAGGCGGCGCTGCGTGACAGTCGCCAGGATTTCTCGACGCTGCGCGTCCTTGCCCTGCAAGCCTTCCCCAACGCCGGATGGAGCCGCGCACGAATCGATGCGCCGTTATTGAAAGCGGATGGACGCCCTTTGATCGCGGTGATTCGCTTGGACGGCCAGATCAAGTCGCTGGATCAGGATCAGGTCACCGCGCAGATTCTGCAGGTGCTTGCCGATTGGCAAACGCAAGGCCTGACGCTGAGAGGCGTCGAAATCGACCATGATGCGGGTAATGCGCGGTTGCCGGCGTACGCTGAATTTCTCAAACATCTGCGCTCGGCCTTACCGACGAATCTACCCTTGAGCATCACGGCACTGCCGGCCTGGCTCGGCAGTGCGCAATTGCCCGAACTCCTGCAAACCGTCGACAGCAGCGTGCTGCAAGTGCACGCCGTCAGTGATCCGCGTCGCGGTCTGTTCGATCCTGATCAGGCGTTGAAGTGGGCCAAGGCTTGGGCAGGTATCACTGACAAGCCGTTCTATCTGGCGCTGCCGGCTTACGGCGTTGCGCTGTTGCCCGATGACGGCGGGGCGCCGGTGGTGGAAAGCGAAGTGCAACTTGAGCGCGGCGGTGAGCGTCAGGAGTTACTCGCCGATCCGCTGCAGTTGAGCCTACTCGGCAAGACCCTGCGCGAAGACCCGCCGGCGCATCTGGCCGGGCTGATCTGGTTTCGCTTGCCGCTGGTCAATGATCGTCGTGCCTGGAGTCTGACCACCCTGCGTGCGGTGGCCCGGGGTGATCAACTCGTCAGCCAGCTCGGCGTGACGTTGAGCGAACACGACGGTCTCTACGACATCACGCTCGACAATCCCGGCAACCTGGACAGTGCCTGGCCTGCGCGGATCACCCTCAAGGCGCAAAGTTGTGAAGGCGCCGATGCACTCGCCGGTTACTCGTTGCAACAAAGCCCGGATCTGCTTACCTTCACCCGCCTGCACGACGGCCGTTCACCGGCGGGCGGACAACGCGCTATCGGTTGGGCGCGTTGCGCAAATATTGATCAAGGAGGTTCGCATGTTGACCCGTAACTGGCCCCGCCATCTGCTCTGCCTGAGCCTCTGCTTGCCGCTGGGTTCGGCATTGGCCTGCGGGCCGGATTTCCCGATGCGCCTGCTCGACAATCGCGGGCAGACTCTCGCGGATCTGCCTGAGGGCAACTTCAACTTCGAACTCAGCCGCCTCGGCAAAACCATCGCCGGGCTGAAGAACGTCACCGCGGCGACGCACAATCCCAACGATATGTACGGCGAGGAAAACGCGGCGGCCGAGGCTCGGGAAAAGGCTGAACAGGCCGGACTGAGCGTTGAGCAGCAAGCGTTGATCAAACAACTGCGCGGCCTGACCGATGCGCGTCAGGTCGAGGCGCAGGGCGCCAGCCTGCCGGCGGAAATCCGTTTGTACGTGGCCGGTGCGGTGGCGTTTGCCACGGGCGATCATCAACTCGCGGTCGAGTATTTCAACAAGCTGCTGGCCCTGCCGGCAGATCAGCGTCCGTTGCGCAGCACGTGGGCGGCGTATTCGAAGGGCCGTACCTGGTTTGCCATGAGCAGCGAAGGCGGGGATGCGGTCGAGGCGCTGGAGCAATCGCGTGATGCGTTCCGCCAGGCCCGGCAACTGAGCATCGACGGTTTCAGCGATCCGCTGGAGTTGGCTGTTGCCAGCCTCGGTGAAGAGGCGCGGGTGTTGCGCACGGCGGGCGACTGGAGCGGTGCCATCGAATTGTATGAAGCACAGAACCTGCACGGCTCGGCCGTGGGTTACACCTCGCTCAAGCAATTGATGAATGAACTGGCGGAGTTGCCCGAGGCCAAACTCGCCGAGTTGCTGCAGCACAAAGCCGTGCAGCAACTGGTCACGGCATCGCTGGTCAGCCGCCAGGGCTGGTCGTTTGGCGATGAGCCGCCGAACGAGAAGAAACTGGTCAAGCTGCTGCAGAACAGCACCCGTGGCAGCCTCGACAACGCTGATCGACTGGCGGCGATGAGTTATCAACAGGGCGATTACGCCAGCGCCAAAGCCTTCCTTGAAAATGCCGGTGACGGCGGCCTGGCGTGGTGGCTACGGGCGAAACTGGCGGTGCGTGACGGCGATAAAAATGCTGCGGCCGCCGCCTATTCGAAAGCCGCGCAGGCCTTCCCGCAGAGCGAAGACTGGGGTTACCGGCGTACACCGGACTGGGCGTATGAAGCCGTTCAGCCGAAGTGCCGGGTCGAGGGCGAAAGCGCGATTCTTGCCTTGCAGCGTGGCGAGTATCTGCAAGCGTTCGTGCAGTTGTATCGCAGCAACAGCACCTATTGGTTCGATGCCGCGACCGTGGCCGAACGCGTGCTGACGGTCGAAGAACTGCAAAAATACGTCGACGACAACGTCCCGGCGCCGCCGGCGTTGACTCAGCAGGAGCGCGACAACTACGTGCCGCTGCCGGTTGCCGCCAGCCTGCGCAATCTGCTCGGTCGGCGCTTGCTGCGTGAAGGGCATTACGCCGACGCGGTCGCTTACTTCGACAATCCCGACCTGCAAAACAAGGCTCGCCTCTACGGCGAACAACGGCTGAAGGCCGATGCCGCGTGGTGGCCAACCAAGCGCGCCAGTGCGCTGTACAACGCCGCTTGGACGGCGCGTGAGTGGGGCATGGATATTCTCGGTTACGAGATGGCGCCGGACTACGCCACGTTCGGTGGCAACTACAGCCTGGAAAGCACTGAGCTGAAAGTCGGCCCGCTGGTCAGCGAAGCCGAAGTGCAGCGTCAGGTCGCCAGTGAAGCGAAACCGGATCAGCGCTATCACTACCGTTTCGTCGCCACCGAACTGGCCCGGCGCGCCGCTGATAACCTGCCGCACACCAGTCAGGCGTTTGCCGCTGTGCTGTGCAACGCCGCTGGCTGGAACAGCAGCCTGGAAGATCAGAGCGCGCTGTATCAGCGTTATATCAAGGAAGGCCCGTTCGTCCCATGGGCGGTGGATTTCGGCAATCAGTGCCCGTACCCGGATTTCGAAAACGCCGACAAGCGTTACGTCACCCAAGTCACTGATGCCGTGCGTTCATCACTGCGGCCGTACAAGTGGCCGGTGCAGATCGGCGCGGTCGTGCTGGTCGCGGGCGCTGCGTTGCTGTTGATCAGTCGTCGCCAGCGCAAGGCCCGTAAAGGCTAAGCCTGCTGGACGAACGTCAGGCGCACGGCGAAACCGATCAACAGGCTGCCGAACAGCCATTGTTGTACGCGCTGGGCCGTTGGACTGTATTGCAGCCAACGGCCCAGCGCGGCGCCGGTCAAGGCGTAAGCACTGTCGAACAGCAGGCCGACGCCGACCAGCAGCATGCCGAGCACGGCGAACTGGCTTACCACCGGCGCACCATCATTGACGATGAATTGCGGCAGCAACACCGAAGAGAACAACAACGCTTTGGGATTGAGCAGATTAGTCAGCAAGCCGCGGCGGACCGCTTCGCGCCATTGCCCGTGGGCGTCGTCAGGCTCGCCAGTATTCAGTTTCGGCAGCAGGGTGCTGCGCAGGCATTGAATGCCGATCCACAGCAGATACGCCGCCCCCGCCAATCGCACCACTTCGAATGTCCACGGTGCTGCCTTGAACAGCGCCGCCAGCCCCAACGCCGCCAAGGCCACGTGACAACCACGGGCAACGCCCAGACCGATGGCAGTGGCCAGCGCTGCGCCGCGCCCCTGGCGGGCACCGGTTTGCAAAAGCAGGATCATGTCCGGACCGGGCAACAGATAGACCACGGCCAATGCCAGGAAAAACAGCCAGAGACTCGCCACGCTACACCCCTTTCGTTGTCGATTCGGTGAGCCAAGTCTAGGGCCGAAAGGTGGGGCAGGTGCTTGCGTAGTCCGCTTCAAAAGCCTGCTGCTTTGGCATAACCTGCTGGTTTTCACCGTAACGACTATCAGGATCTGCCAAACATGAAACTCGACGCCTTTGATCGCAGGATTCTCGCGGCCCTGCAACGTAATGGACGCCTGAGCAATGTCGAGCTGGCGGACGAAATCGGCCTGTCGGCCTCGCCGTGCCTGCGCCGGGTGCGCATGCTTGAAGAAGCCGGGGTGATTCGCGGTTATCAGGCCAATCTCGATCGCGATGAAGTCGGCCTGGGGCTGACGGTGTTTGTCGGGGTCAAGGTCGAGCGCCACAACGATGAACAGGCCGAGGCGTTTTATGCTGCGGTAACGGCGCTGCCGGAGGTGATCTCAGCGTTTCTGGTCTCGGGTGAGTCGGACTTTCTGTTGCAGGTAGTGGTGCCGGATTTACGCGCGTATGACCGTTTTCTCAGCGGCTGCCTATTGAAACTGCCGGGGGTGAGCGATATTCGCAGCAACTTTGCGATTCACACGGTGAAGACGCCAGGTGCTTTGCCGCTGGGGCATCTCCCGGCCTGAGACCGGGTGGCCCCATTCGCGAGCAGGCTCGCTCCCACATTCGACCGCAGTCTTTCAGAAGGAACACGGTCAACTGTGGGAGCGAGCCTGCTCGCGAAAGCGCTGGGTCAGCCAATAAAAATTCTGAAACCTACATCTGCGTCGCCATCCCCTCGACATTCATCGCCGCCTGGCGCAACGCTTCCGACCGGGTTGGATGCGGGTGACACGTCAACGCAATGTCCTCAGCCGAAGCGCTGAATTCCATTGCCACACAGAATTCGCCAATCATTTCACTCACGCTCGGCCCCACGAGATGCACGCCGAGTACTTCATCGGTACGCTCATCGGCGAGGACTTTGGCAAAGCCTTCGGTCTCATGGTTGATCTTCGCTCGGCTGTTGGCGGTGAACGGAAACTTGCCAACCTTGTAGGCGCGGCCCTCGGCCTTGAGCTGTTCTTCGGTCTTGCCGACGCTGGCCAGTTCCGGTCTGGTGTAGATCACGTTGGGGATCAGGTCGTAATTGACCTCGCCAGCCTTGCCGTGGATCTGCTCGACGCAAGCCATCGCTTCATCTTCAGCCTTGTGCGCAAGCATCGGCCCGGAGGTCACGTCGCCAATCACCCAGACGCCGGTGGCTTCGGTGCGGTGTTGTTTGTTGGCGAGCATGCCGCGTTTGTCGGTACTCAGGCCGACGTTCTCCAGACCGAGGTCTTTTGTGTACGGGCGGCGACCGATAGCGACCAATACGTAATCGGCTTCAAGCAACTCGGCAGTGCCGCCGGCGGCAGGCTCGACGCTGAGTTGTACGCCGTTGGCGGAAGATGTGGCGCTGGTGACTTTCGAACTCAGCTTGAAGGCGATGCCTTGTTTGCTCAGCGAGCGTTGCAGGGTTTTACCGGCCTCGCCATCGACGCCGGGGCAGATGCGGTCAAGGTATTCGACCACGGTGACCTGCGCGCCCAGACGCCGCCATACCGAGCCCAGTTCCAGGCCAATCACCCCGGCACCGATCACCACCAGGTGCTTGGGCACTTCGCTGAGGGACAGCGCACCGGTTGAATCAAGAATGCGCTGGTTGTCGATCTCGACGCCGGGCAGGGGAGTGGGCTCGGAACCGGTGGCGATAATGATGTCCTTGGCGGTCACTTCGATCTTGTTGCCCTGATTGTCGGTCACGGTGACTTTGCCCGGGCCGTCGATGTGGCCCCAGCCCTTGATCCAGTCGACCTTGTTCTTGCGAAAGAGAAACTCGATGCCTTTGGTCAGGCCGGCCACGCTCTCGTCTTTCTGTTTCATCATCTGCGCGAGATTCAACGTCGGTTTGACCTCGATGCCGAGGTTGGCGAATTCCGCACCCATCGCCGCGTCGTACAGCTCCGAGGCATGCAGCAATGCTTTTGACGGCATGCAACCGACGTTCAGGCAGGTGCCGCCGAGCGTTGCCCGGCCTTCCACGCAAGCGGCCTTGAGGCCCAACTGGCCGGCGCGGATCGCCGCGTTATAACCACCGGGACCGCCGCCCAGAATTACCACGTCATAGTTGCTCATGCGCTTGCTCCTGTTTGATGGATGCGGATCGCTAAAAGTAGTTCCGGATGAAAATTACGAACGTAATATGTGCGTTTCCCCACATTTCGGTCAAGGCTTCAGGCAAGCGACAGGTTGGGCATCTTTGAATAAGGGTAATTGTGTACGAATATTTCACCTATTTCGTTATATCGTAACGATATACCGGTGTGAGCCAATGAATTTGGGGTGATATGCAAGTCGATCTGGACGTAGAAGGCACGCAAGTGACCGGACTGCCGCGCTTTCAGCAGGCAGCCGTGCAAAGCCGACGCCTGCGACGCTGGGCGATCGGTCTCGGCGGATTGGCCGGGGCAGGATGGGTGCTAGCGTTCTTTGTCGGGCTGTTTGCCCCGCAGTCCTTGTGGCTGCCGCTATTGGTCAACCAGAGTGCGGCATTGCTGGTGCTGGTCGCAGGACTGCAATCGGCGTGGTGGGTGACGCAATGGCGCGCGCAGGTGATCAATCCTGCTGTTGTGCTGGTGCCACTTGCGGACGAACAATCCGCGCCGCAGGGCTGGTACGAGCGGCTGTTGGAGCGCATGAGTCAAGGCAGTCTGCATCTACTCAATCAGCTCGGTGCGGCGACGCTGTGGCTGGCGGGCTGGTCGCTGCTGGTGATGCTGAGCATCGAGCCGGCGTGGAACCTCGCGTTGCCCGCCGCTGCCGTGGGGGTGTCTGCCACTGTGGGGGCTGCGTTGGCGCTGTTGCTGGCGTTCGGCTTGCTGGTGCTGGAGCGGCAATTGGCCCAGGAAAATCCGGCGCAATGGCCCGAAGCGAGAGTATTGGCGCAACTGACGCGCGTGGCGATCGTCAGTCTGGTGCTGGGCGCGTTGTGTTTGCTGTTCGCCGGCGAGAGCTCAGTGTGGCCGGTTCGCGTTGCCGTGTTGATCGGTATCTTGCCAGGACTGGTCTCGATCGAGTTGCTATTGCGCGCCGTTCTCTCAGTGTTTAGCCCTCGCCGTGAGCAGCTTGAACCGACGTTGCTGGCGCGCAGTTTTGTCGCCGACATGCTGCGTTGGCCACCACAGCCGTTACTCGCCTTGCAGCATGAATTGCACAACCGCTTTGGCATCGATCTGCGCCAGATCTGGGCGTTCAGTTACATGCGCCGGGCTTTTCTGCCGGTGCTGACCTTGGTCTCTGCAGTGGGCTGGTTACTCACCGGCGTCCATGAAATCCCGTTACAAGGACGGGGTATCTATGAGCGTTTCGGCAAACCGGTGCAGGTGTTCGGCCCGGGACTGCACACGGGTCTGCCGTGGCCGTTGGGGCGGGTGTTGATCGTTGAAAACGGCGTGGTCCATGAATTGGCCACCAGCGTCGACGAGAACTCTGCGCCGCAGCAAGCCGACCCGGCAGAAGGGCCGGCGCCCATAACCGCCAACCGTTTGTGGGACGCCAGTCATGTCAACGACAAGTCGCAAGTCATCGCCAGCAGCCGTGGCGAGCAGCAGAGCTTTCAGATCGTCAACATGGATGTGCGCTTCGTCTATCGCATTGGCCTGAGCGATCAGGCCGCGTTGGCCGCCACCTACAACAGTGCCGATGTGCCGACGCTGGTCCGCAGCACCGCCAGCCGGATTCTGGTGCACGACTTTGCCTCACGCACGCTCGACGGTTTGCTCGGTCAAGGCCGTGTCGGGCTGGGCGAAGAGATCGGTCGCGCGGTGCAAAGCGATCTGCAAAAACTCGACAGTGGCGTGGAAATTCTCGCCACGGTCGTCGAAGCCATTCATCCGCCAGCCGGTGCCGCCAATGCCTATCACAGCGTGCAAGCGGCGCAGATTGGCGCGCAAGCCTTGATCTCCCGTGAGCGTGGCGCGGCGGCCGAAGCGAGCAATCAGGCGCAGTTACAGGCCAGTCTTGCTCGCGACCAGGCCAGTGCCAATGCGCGGGAAACCAGCGCTACGGCGCAGGCGGCGGACCTGAGATTCAGTGCCGAGCGAAAAGCTTTTGCCAGCGCTGGTCAGGCCTTTGTGCTCGAGCAATACCTCGGTCAGCTCAGCCAAGGCCTGAGCAAAGCCAAATTACTGATACTCGATCATCGTTTGGGTGGCAGCAGCAATGCCCCGACCATCGACCTGCGTACGTTCTCGCTGCCGGCTGACCCGACGCCCGCGCGCACCACCGCTCAACCAGGAGTCGCCCATTGAGCCAGTCGCACACACACGATCATCATGACCACAGCGGCCACGATCACGGTCACGGCGGGCATCACCATCATCATGGCCATCACCACCATGGTGCGCCGGAAGAGGCCGGGCCTTTTCCGTGGCGACGGATGGGCTGGGCAGCCTTGTTGTTGGCGTTTGCCATTGCGGCGGCGAGCCTGGTGCAAGTGCGTTCCGGCGAAGCCACGGTCATTACCCGTTTCGGAAATCCATCGCGGGTGCTGCTGGACCCAGGTTTGAGCTGGCGCTGGCCGGCGCCGTTCGAGGCGGCGATTCCGGTGGATTTGCGTCTGCGGACAACTTCCAGTGGCTTGCAGGATGTCGGCACGCGCGACGGTTTGCGCATCATTGTGCAAGCTTACGTGGCGTGGCAGGTACAGGGTGATCCGGACAATGTGCAGCGCTTTATGCGGGCGGTGCAGAACCAACCGGATGAAGCGGCGCGGCAGATTCGCACCTTTGTCGGCTCGGCGCTGGAAACCACCGCCAGCAGCTTCGATCTGGCGAATCTGGTCAACACCGATGCCAGTCAGGTTCGCATCGCCGATTTCGAAGCGCAACTGCGCGAGCAGATCGATCAGCAATTGCTGGCGACCTATGGCGTGCGGGTGGTTCAGGTTGGTATCGAGCGTTTGACCTTGCCGTCGGTGACACTTACCGCCACCGTCGATCGCATGCGCGCCGAGCGTGAAACCATCGCCACTGAACGCACGGCCATCGGTAAGCGTGAAGCTGCACAAATCCGCTCTGCTGCCGAGCGTGATGCCCGGATCGTTCAAGCCGATGCCACGGTGAAGGCAGCAGAAATCGAAGCGCAGTCTCGCGTCGAAGCGGCGCAGATTTATGGTCGCGCTTACGCCAGTTCACCGCAGCTCTACAATTTGCTGCGCTCACTGGACACCCTCGGCACCATTGTCACCCCGGACACCAAATTGATTCTGCGCACCGACGCTGCACCATTCCGCGTGCTGGTCGATGGCCCGCCGACACTCGACAGCAAATCCGGATCGCAGCCATGAGTGATGAAGTTCCACGTGGAACACATTCGCTGAACAGTCCGTGGATTCAGGCTGGGCGTTTGGCTTTTTTTGCCCTGTATGCGGTGACAGTATTGGCCGCGCTAGCGTGGGCATTTTCTAATGTGCGGCAGATCGACCCGCAGAGTCGTGCGGTGGTTTTGCATTTCGGCGCACTTGATCGCATCCAGAATGCCGGTCTGTTATTGGCCTGGCCGCAACCGTTTGAACAGGTGATTTTGCTGCCGGCAGCGGATCGGGTCATTGAGCGTCGAGTGGAAAACCTGTTGCGCAGCGATGAAGCACTGAAGGCCGATCGTGTCGCTTCGTTCGCCGTACCGCTGAGCGATGCCCTGGCTGGATCTGGATATTTATTGACCGGCGATGCCGGCGTAGTGCAGCTCGATGTGCGGGTTTTTTACAAAGTCAGCGACCCGTACGACTTCGTATTACAGGCCGATCATGTGCTGCCAGCGCTGGACCGATTGGTCACCCGCAGCGCCGTGTCGCTGACTGCCGCGCGGGATCTGGACACCATTCTCGTCGCTCGACCGGAGTTGATCGGCGCAGACAATCAAGCGGCCGAACGCCGTGAAAGACTGCGCGGTGATCTGGTGCAAGGCATCAACAAACGCTTGGCCGAGTTGAAGGCGAGCGGGCAGGGCATCGGCATCGAAGTGGCGCGGGTCGATGTGCAATCGAGTCTGCCGGCTCCGGCGGTCAGTGCGTTCAACGCGGTTCTTACGGCCAGCCAGCAAGCTGACAAAACCGTGGCCAATGCACGCACGGACGCCGAGAAACTCACTCAGACTGCCAACGAACAAGCTGACCGTACGCTGCAAGTCGCTCATGCGCAGGCCGGTGAGCGTCTGGCCAAGGCTGCTGCCGACACCGCCACAGTATCGAGTCTGGCCAGCGCCACCGACCCGCAAATGCTCCTGCGCCTTTACCGCGAACGCATGCCGAAGATTCTCGGTGCGGCCGGTTCGGTGACCACGGTCGACCCGAAAGACGATTCCCGCCTGATCATTCAGGGAGCCAGTAAATGACTACGACAACTGCCGCACCGAGCCTGTTGTCTTCTGCCGAACAACGCCGCGCTGCACGGCAATTGACCCTGGCCATGCTTGCGCTGGGCCTGCTTGGCCTGGGTCTGATCTGGCGCTGGTGGGTTCCGGAGCAAACCGGGGTCAGCCAATTGCTGCTCGGTTTTGCTTCCTTATTGGTGGCCGTACCGGTGATGCGTTCAGCGTGGTTCAGCCTTCGCTATCCGAGCCTGCATGGCATCACCGATCAACTGATTGCCCTGGCTATGCTCGGCGCATGGGCGACCGGTGATCTGCTGACGGCGGCACTGCTGCCGATCATCATGATCTTCGGCCATGTGTTGGAAGAGCGCAGTGTCATTGGATCGCAGGAAGCGATTCACGCCCTCGGTCAACTGACCCGCAGCCATGCGCGCAAGTTTCAGGCTGATGGCGCGATCATCGAAGTGGATAACGCCACGCTGAAGGCCGGCGACATGGTCGAGGTACGTGCGGGTGATCGGGTTCCGGCGGACGGTCGGGTGCTGTCCGGCCAAGCGAGTCTCGATACGGCTTCTATTACCGGTGAATCGGTACCGATCGAAGCGGGCGTCGGCATGACGGTGTTCGGTGGAGCGATCAACCTCGACGGTCTGCTGCGGATCGAAGTGACGCGCACTGGAGATGAGTCGACGCTGGGCAAAGTCATCGCCTTGATGCAAAACGCAGAGCGTTCGAAACCGCCGATCACGCGCTTGCTCGAACGTTATGCCGGCAGCTACATGGTGCTGGTGTTGCTGCTGGCGGCGGTGACCTGGTTTATCACCCACGACGCCCAAGCGATGCTCGCCGTTCTGGTCGCAGCCTGTCCGTGCGCGTTGGTGCTGTCGGCACCGGCCACGGCGATTGCCGGTGTCGCGGTAGCGGCACGCCACGGCATTCTGATCCGCAGTTCGGCGTTCCTTGAAGAACTGGCCGACCTCACTTCACTGGTCGTCGACAAGACCGGAACCCTGACTTACGGCACTCTCCGCTTGCAGTCGATCAATAGCCCGCGCGCAGAGTCCTCCACGGTCATGTCGCTCGCCGCCAGTCTCGGCGCGGCGAGCAGTCACCCGGTCAGTCGTGCGCTAGCGGGGTTGGTCGGTCAGGAAGAATGTGTGCCACTGAGCGATATCCACGAACGCCAAGGCCTTGGCGTGGTGGCCATGACGGAGCAGGGCGAAGCGGCGCTTGGTCGACCGGAATTGTTTGCGCAGTTGGCGATCGCAACCACCGCGGTCCCTGAGCACGATGGACCGATCGCCGGGCTGGCTCTGAATGGTGAATTCCTCGCCTGGTTGTTGCTGGCCGACACGGTTAAACCGGAAGCCCGCTTTGCCCTCGGCGAATTGCGTGAACTGGGCATTGGTCGGCAACTGTTGCTGACCGGGGATCGTCAGAGCGTGGCCCAGTCCCTGGCGCGCGATGTCGGATTGCACGAAGTCCAGGCGCAAGCCTTGCCCGAAGACAAACTCAATCGCGTGCTCAAGGAAATCGACAACGGCTTCCGGCCAATGGTGGTGGGTGACGGCATCAACGATTCGCTAGCGCTCAAGGCAGGTGTGGTCGGTGTGGCAATGGGCGCAGGCGGGGCGGATATCGCGCTGGCCTCGGCTGACATCGTCTTGATTGGCAGCGATCTGCGTCGGCTCGGCACCTGTGTACGACTCAGTCGTCAGTGCCGCAGGACGTTGCAGGTCAACGTGATCATCGGGCTGGGATGGACGCTGGCCATCGTCGTGTTCGCCGCCTTCGGTTGGCTCGGCGCTGCCGGGGCAATGATTGCCGCGCTGCTGCACAACCTCAGCACCTTGCTGGTACTGGGTAACGCCGGTCGTTTGTTGCGTTTTCAGGAGCCTCTGCTAAAGGTAAAAGAGCAGAATTGATCGTTTTTTAAACCGCGCGCCGGGCTGTTTGTCCTCAGCTCAAGCGCGTTGATAACGGATCAAACAGCCTTCCGGGTTCATAGTCGGCGGCTATCAAATCGATAGCCTGCTATTTTTCAAGGATGGTCTACCCTCAGATCAGACGTCTGAAACAAGGGGGGATTTTCCATGCTCGCGCAACTTCCACCGGCCTTACAGAATCTGCAGCTACCGCTTCGACTGCGGCTCTGGGACGGCCATGAGTTCAATCTTGGGCCAGCGCCCAGCGTCACCATCGTGGTCAAGGACCCGCAGATGGTTACCCAGTTCACCCATCCTAGTCTTGATGCGCTTGGAGCGGCATTTGTCGAAGGCAAACTCGAACTGGAGGGTTCGATCAGCGAAGTCATCCGGGTCTGCGACGAATTGAGCAATGCTTTGCTCGGTGAGGATGCAGACAGTAACCCCGTGCGTTCGGTGCACGACAAGGAAACCGACGCCAAAGCCATCTCCTACCACTACGACCTGTCCAATGCGTTCTACCAGCTCTGGCTGGACAGCGACATGGCGTATTCCTGCGCGTATTTCGAAACGGGCAGCGAAACGCTTGAGCAAGCGCAACAAGCCAAATTCCGTCATCTGTGCCGCAAGCTGCGTTTGCAGCCGGGTGACTATCTGCTGGATGTCGGGTGCGGTTGGGGTGGGCTGGCACGGTATGCCGCTCGAGAGTTCGGCGCCAAGGTCTTCGGCATCACCCTGAGCAAGGAACAGCTTGAACTGGCACGCGAGCGGGTTGAAGCCGAAGGCCTCGAAGACCAGATCGAACTGCAGTTGCTCGACTACCGCGATCTGCCCCAGGACGGGCGTTTCGACAAGGTCGTCAGCGTCGGCATGTTCGAACACGTCGGTCACGCTAATCTCGCCGAGTACTGCAAAACCCTGTTCGGCGCGGTCAAGGAGGGCGGTCTGGTGATGAACCATGGCATCACCGCCAAACACACCGATGGTCGTCCGGTGGGGCGCGGTGCCGGGGAATTCATCGAGAAATACGTATTCCCCAACGGTGAGTTACCGCACCTGGCGATGATCTCGGCCGAGATCAGCGACGCGGGCCTGGAGATTGTCGACGTCGAAAGTCTGCGCCTGCACTACGCGCGCACGCTCGATCACTGGAGCGAGCGGCTGGAGGACAATCTCGAAGCCGCTGGCAAACTGGTGCCGGATCAAGCGTTGCGCATCTGGCGTTTGTACCTGGCGGGCTGCGCCTATGCGTTCGCGCGTGGCTGGATCAATCTGCACCAGATCCTCGCGGTGAAGGCACACCCGGATGGCAGCCATGAACTGCCGTGGACTCGCGACGACATCTATAACCCTTAACACTGAATGATCCGCTCTCCCCGGGAGAGGGGTTTTTACAGAATCGGCGAAATCAGCCGGGCGATCCGCATACCGACCTGTTGCAGGCGGTGGATCTCCCGGCTTTCTTCTTTGGCGATTTCGTAGGCTTGTTCGAAATCCTCTTTGAGCATGGTTTCCACACTGGCGGCGAAGTCACTGTCGACGGTCAGCAGCATCACTTCGAAATTCAGCCGGAATGAGCGGTTGTCCAGATTGGCGCTGCCGATGGCGCTGATCTCGCTGTCGATCAACACCACTTTCTGATGCAGGAAACCGGGTTCGTAGCGGAATACCCGCACGCCAGCGCGCACGGCTTCAAATGCGTAAAGACTGGAAGCGGCGTAAACGATACGGTGATCTGGACGCGACGGCAGCAGTAAACGCACATCCACTCCACGCAAGACGGCCAGACGCAATGCGGCGAATACCGCCTCGTCGGGAATGAAATACGGGCTGGTGATCCATACTCGCTCCGTCGCTGCGTGGATTGCTTCGACAAAAAACAGCGAGCAGGTTTCGTAGGCATCCGCCGGGCCGCTGGCGAGCAATTGGCAGAGCACGCCGTCATCCGGGTATTCATCCGGCAGGATCAGCGGCGGCAGGGTGCGCGCGGCCCAGAACCAGTCTTCGGCGAAGGATTCCTGCATACACGCGACGACCGGACCACGTACCTTCACATGGGTATCGCGCCAAGGTGCCAGTGGTGGTTTTTCGCCCATGTATTCATCGCCGACGTTATGTCCGCCGACAAATCCCACCACGCCGTCGACCACGACGATCTTGCGATGGTTACGGAAGTTGACCTGAAAGCGATTGAGCCAGCCGCTGCGTGTGGCGAAGGCTTTGACCTCGACGCCGCCGTCGCGCAATGCCTGCACATAGCTGTGGGGCAGGGCGTGGCTGCCGATGCCGTCGTAGAGCAGATGAATAGAGACGCCTTCGGTGGCCTTCTTCAGTAGCAAATCACGCAGGCGCTGGCCGAGCCGATCATCGTGAATGATGAAAAACTGGATCAGCACCGCTTCTTTCGCTTGATCGATAGCCTGGAAGATCGCGTCGAAAGTGGCCGCACCGTTTATCAACAGTTGCACTTGATTGTTCGCCAGGCACGGCATGCGGCCGAGCTTGGGCATTGCGCGTAACGAGGCGTAGGCATTCGAGGCGCGGGCAGTCAGTGCCTCTTCCACCCACGGGCGCCAGTTCAACTCGGATATGGCTTGACGCATCTGTTCATTCGCCTGGCGCCGCGCCTTGATGTATCCATCGAAGGTGCTGCGGCCGAACACCAGGTACGGAATAAGCGTGAGGTAGGGAATGAAGATCAGCGACAATGCCCAGGCGATCGAGCCTTGAGCCGTGCGCACGGTGAGCACCGCATGGATGGCGGCGATCATGCCGAGGGTGTGTATCAGGGCGATCAGATAACCGAAAATGTGCGGTCCAAAATAATCCATGGGGCAGCCTTGCTCCGGAAGATTCAATGCTTAACAGACCATGTTCTGTTGCGATTGTCGCTATTTAATTGGTGCATGAACCGAAGCAATCGGCCGACGTCTAACGGCCACTACTGATCAGGAGTTTTTCGATGAACGTTCGTCTGCTGGGTTTGGCGCTGGGCCTGGGTTTGGCATTGCCGGTGGTTGCGCAGGCGCAGATGCTGCAGCCGGGGCTGTGGGAAATGACATCGAGCAACGTCAAGGTCGATGACCAGCCGATGGATGTGCAATCGATCCTTGGCCAGCTGCAAGGCCAGATGACCCCGCAACAGCGCGCGGCGCTAGAGAAGAACGGGATCAATATCGGCGGCAAGGGTATTCGCGCGTGCCTGACGCCGGAGCAAGTGGCGACCAACGATATTCCGCTGGCCGATCCGCAATCGGGCTGCAAACAGCAGATCACCGAGCGCAGCGGCAACCAATGGAAATTCCGCTTCAGTTGCCCGAAAGCGCAGGGCACCGGTGTGGCGACGTTCCTCAGTGATCGTGAGTTCACGACGGTGGCCAACGGCACGTTCAATGCGATCGGGATCAACCAAAAGGGAAGCCTTGAGACGCGCGCTGTTTGGCTCGGCCAGGATTGCGGCGCCGTGAAACCCCGCGCTTAAAAACATCCCCTGTAGGAGCTGCGGCACGCTGCGATCTTTTGATCTTGATTGTAAAAACAAGATCAAAAGATCGCAGCCTCGTTGCACTCGTCAGCTCCTACAGGGTTTTTGAATCAGCGCATAAATCTTAGCGCCAGCCCGCGACATCCCTCATTTACCCGGCCCTCCCGCCACGCAATCTGCCCCGAGACAATCGTCGTACTCACCCGATGCCGAAAGCTGCGCCCGGCGAACGGCGTCCAGCCGCACTGCGACAGAATGGGTTGCCGATCGACCTCCAGTGTTTGCCGTTCAACCAACACCAGATCCGCCCAGTAGCCTTCACGTAAATACCCACGATCGGGAATCGCAAACAGATCCGCGACTCTGTGGCTGGTCTTCGCTACCAACGTGGTGATTGGCAATACATCGTCCGCAACCAACTCCATCAGTGCCGGCAACGCGTGCTGTACCAGCGGTAATCCTGAAGGCGCCTGCGCATAAGCTCGCTGCTTTTCTTCCCAGGTATGCGGTGCATGGTCACTGCCAATCACGTCCAGCAGATTGCTGCTCAGGGCCGCGCGCAACGCATCGCGATCCGCCTGGGTCTTGATCGCCGGATTGCATTTGATCAAGTTTCCAAGGCTTGAGTAATCGCGATCATCGAACAGCAAATGGTGCAGGCAGACTTCGGCAGTGATGCGTTTTTGCGCCAGCGGTTTGTCCTCGAACATCGCCAGTTCACGCGCGGTGGTCAGGTGCAAAACATGCAGGCGCGTGCCGTGACGGTTCGCCAGCTCCACCGCCAGTGAAGAGGAGCGATAACAGGCCTCGGCATTACGGATAAGCGGGTGCGCGCCGGGCGGTATTCGTTCACCGAACAACTCACACAGATTGGCCGCGTTGGCGTCGATACTCGGCGTGTGTTCGCAGTGGGCCAACAGGATCGTTGGCACCTCGGCGAACAGTCGCTCAAGAATTTGCGGATCATCCACCAACATGTTGCCGGTGGACGCGCCCATGAACACTTTCACCCCAGCCACTTCGCAGGGATTCAGCGCCGCAACCGTGTCGAGGTTGTCCTGACTCACGCCAAAGTGAAAACCATAATTGGCCACCGAACTGATCGCTGCTCGACGTTTTTTATCCGCCAGTGCTTCGAGGGTGAGGGTGGCCGGGTTTGTATTGGGCATGTCCATGAAGCTGGTGATGCCGCCGGCGACGGCCGCACGCGACTCGGTATGTATGCTGCCCTTGGCCGGCGCACCTGGTTCGCGGAAATGTACCTGGTCATCGATCATGCCCGGCAGCAGCCATTGGCCATTGGCGTCGATTTCTACCGCCGCGTTTTCGCCGTCGATGTTACGGGCGATCTTGACGATTCGCCCGTTGCTGACCAAGACCTCACCTTCGAACTCGCGACCCTCGTTAACCAGTCTGGCGTTGCGAATCAGCACGCTGCTCATGGTTCAAAACTCGTTCTGCAAGGCTTTGTAGCCGCGCACCAGATCGACGTTAGTGCGCGCCACGTCTTCGGAAAACTCCGAGGCACTGACGCTCACCGGCGGAAATTGCGAGAGGTCGGTGTTCGGTCCGATGCGGGTGGTGGAGGGCACGTAGAACGCCTCGGGTAAATCGCGGCCGTCGACGACTGAGTTGTGCCGCACCACACAACCATTGCCGACGACACAGTTGAACAGGACACTATTGAAACCGATGAACACTCGGTCGCCCACGACGCAAGGGCCGTGCACAATCGAGCGGTGGGCGATGGAACTGAACTCGCCGATGGTGACTGCCGCGCCGGATTTGGAGTGGATCACCACGCCATCCTGGATGTTCGAGTTGGCGCCGATGGTGATCGGCTCCATCTCTCCAGACGCATCCACTTCATCGGCGCGGATCACCGCGTAGGGTCCGACAAAAACGTTCTCACCGATCACCACCTTGCCGCAGATGATTGCGGTTTTATCGACATAGGCCGACTCGGCAATCTGTGGCAAATCACCTGAAGGGTTCTTGCGGATCATGGTTGGCTCAGTGCGTCGTAAAGGGTGTTGAGGTTGTATTCGAACAGACCCGTGAAGGTGCTGGCCGGGCCGTTGGCGGCGAGGGCGTCGGAGTAGAGCGTGCCGCCGATATGCGCACCGCTTTCGTCGGCGATCTGTTTGAGCAGGCGTGCATCCTTGATGTTTTCCATGAACACCGCTTTGACTTTGGCCTGACGAATCTGAGTGATCAGCGCCCCGACTTCAGCGGCTGATGGCTCGCGTTCCGTGGACAAACCCTGCGGCGCCATGAAGTCGATGCCGTACGCCTGGCCGAGATAACCGAAAGCATCGTGACTGGTGACGATCTTGCGGTTGCCCGGTGGCAACGAACCGAGTTTGGTTTTGGCTTCGGCGAGCAAGGCGTAGATCTGCTTCAGATAGGCTTTGCTGTTACGTTCGTAGTCGGCTTTGTTCGCAGGATCCGCAGCGATCAGTGCCTTGGTGATATTGGCGACGTACAACTCTGCGTTGGCCAGGTTGTGCCAGGCATGTGGATCGGCAACGGTCTCGCCGTCTTCATCCAGTGAGCGTGGAATCACACCGTGACTGGCACTGATGACCGTGGCTTTGGTGTCGGTGCTGGTGACCAGACGATCCAGCCAGGGTTCGAACCCCAGGCCATTCTTGATGATCAGTCTGGCCTTTAGCAGGGCTTTGGCATCGTCCGGCGTCGGCTCATAAGTGTGTGCGTCGGCGTCCGGGCCGACCATGTTGGTGATCTGGATATGCTCGCCGCCGACCTGATGAACCATGTCGGCGAGAATGCTGAAGCTGGTGACCACCGGCAATTTTTCTGCCGCCGACAAGGACATCGACAGCATCAGGCTAAACAACACGACTAGAGCACGCATCGGGAAACACCTCATTGGGATGTGAGCAACGGTGGGCGGCGCAGCAGACCGTGTACCGGTCCGAACACCACTGACAGCAGATAACCGAGACCGGCAACCAGCACGATGGCCGGGCCGCTGGGCAGCGAGTAGTAGAACGACAGCAGCAGGCCGAACCAGACCGAGAGGCAACCGATGACGGCCGCGATGGCTATCAGGATCGGCAGGCGTCGGCTCCAGAATCGCGACGCCGCGGCCGGGAGCATCATCAGCCCGACCACCATCAGTGCGCCGATGGCCTGGAAACCGATGACCAGATTGAGCACCACCAGCGTCAGGAAGACGCCGTGGGCGAGGGGGCCAAGTCGGCTGACGGTTCTCAGGAACAGTGGGTCGAGGGTGTCGAGCAACAGCGGTTTATAGATTAGCGTCATGGCGATCAGGCTGAATGCCGAGACCCATAACATGCCGTTGAGGGTCGGCCCGTCGACGGCCAATGCCGAGCCGAACAGCAGGTGCAACAGATCGAGGCGTTTGCCGGCGATGCCGAGAATCAGCACGCCGCTGGCGAGGGAGATTGGGTAGATTGCGGCGAGGCTGGCGTCTTCGCGCAGACCGGTGCGGCGGGTAATCCAGGCGGCGAGACCGGCCATGCTCAGACCCGCACCGAGGCCGCCGAGTGTGAGAGCGGGGAGACTCAGGCCGGCGAACCAGAACCCCAAGGCCGCACCGGGGAGGATGCCGTGGGCGACTGCATCGCCGATCAGGCTCATCCGTCGCAGGATCAAAAATACGCCGAGTGGCGCCGTGCTGCACGCCAATACCAAACCGCCAAGCAGGGCGCGGCGCATGAAGACGAACTCGTTGAACGGCTGCCAAAGGTGCGCGACGGTGAGCATCAGGCCACCTGCGTGTGAGGTGTCTGTTGAATGAGTTCTGCGCTTGCGCCGAATACGCAGTCGCGGTTTTTGATCAGCAACGTCTTGGGGATGTGCTGGCGCACGGCGGCGAGGTCGTGGCACACCACAACCAGTGTTCGACCTTGGCCATGCCAGGCGTGGATGTGTTGCCAGAGCAACTGTTGGCCGAGTTCATCCAGTGCCGCGTGGGGTTCATCGAGGAGCAATACCGCAGCGTCGGTCAGACTCAGTCGAGCGAGCAGGGCGCGTTGTAGTTCACCGCCGGACAGGGCCATCAGTGGACGCTGTTCGAGCCCGCTCAGGTGCCAGTTTTCCAATGCGTCTTTCAGGCGTTGTGCGCGCAGTTGGGTTGAGAGTCGACGTCCCCAGAAACCCGCCGCGATCAGCTCCTCGAGGCTGATGGGGAATTGGCGATCGAGATGTTGCTGTTGAGGGAGAAAGGACAATCCGCTTTGACGTGGAACACTCAGGGCGATGTTGCCAGCCAATGGCTTTTGTAGCCCGGCGATGACTTTCAACAGGCTACTTTTGCCGCAGCCGTTTGCACCAATGATGGCCGTCAGGCTGCCTTTGTCGAGCTCAAGAGTCAGAGGAGCAGTCAGTGGGTTGCCGGGTGCGCCCCAACTCAGGGATTGGCAGCGGATCATGCTTGCTCACGCTGCCAGTTACTTTCGGCGACGGCATCGTGGGCGTGCAGACTTTCAGCGTGGACCACTCGGAGGTGGAACTGACTGACGCCGGGGGTTCGACGAAGCGCGAGATTTAGTCGGCGCGCGGCGTCTTCACAGAACATCAGGTTCTGCCCGTTGGCGAGGGCGAAAGCTTGTTCGTCTGCGCGTTTCACGGCGGTCTGTACAGCGGTTCCGAGCGCCGCCTCAGCGTCGTTGATGATTGCGCTCAACGGCAACTCATCAATGAATTCGTCGAGGTGAAGGTGCAGTTGTGCAGTGCTGCGTTGGCTGTGGGGTGTGGCAACGATGCCTTGGGTAGAACCGAGCCAGGTCAGAATATCTGCGTGTTGAAGAGGTTTGTTGGCGAAGTCGTCGATGAATTGCTGCTGAATCAACTGCCTCGCCAGCGCAGCTGAACAAGGGCAAGTTGAGGAGTAGGGCACTTCGATTTTGAGTTCCACGTGGAACATCTGATCTTTCAGGCTCGCGGAAATAGTCGCTGGATAGGATTTCCATCCCGCTAACGGACTGACCAGTGCCGGTCTCTTCAGTAATAAATCAGTGTGAATATTCAGAAAGCCACAGTTGGATAAACCCGCGTGACTGTGCAAAAACTCCTCGAGAATCTTCCGCAACAGGGCAGGAGAAAGGTTCTCCCGCTCAAGCACTTCTAGCGCCAGATACAGGCGCGACATGTGAATGCCACGCGCCTCGCCATCATCCAGGTTTACGCCAGCGTCTGCCTTTGCGCTCAGTCGTTTTCCTTCCAGCAAGACAGGCAATGCGATGCCGTGCATGCCCACCCATTCGAGTGGTAAAGCTTGTCGGTTGGCCTGCGCGGCAATATCCGGGAGTGTCAGCGAATTCATGTTCGGGACCATCGTGTTGATTGAAATAGATGTTACATTATAACAATTCAAATCACGATGTCTTTTTCATGAACGGGTTTTCATATGCGTCGACGTCACGTGCTCAATCTGATTCTGGCCTGCGCGGCTTTCGCTTTGCCCTTCAGCGCGTCGGCTACACAAATTGGTAAAGCGCGGCTTTGGCGTTCGGATGAAAAGCTACGATTGGTCTTCGATTTGAGCGGGCCCGTACGCTTTAAAACCTTCACGCTCAGCGCTCCGGAACGGCTGATTGTCGATGTAGCCGGTGCGAGTCTGAGCAGTGACTTCAGTCAGTTGGCGCTCAGTGGCACGGTGATTCGTTCGATTCGATCCGGGCCTTTTGGTCAGGGAAACACGCGGATTGTTCTCGATTTAAGCAGTCCAGTGCTGCTGAACAGCTTTCTATTGGCGCCGCAGGATGGACAGAGGCATCGGCTTGTTCTGGATTTAGTCAGCGCAAAAACGGCACCCACATCACCAATGGTTCCACGTGAAACACCCAGGGTTGGCGCTCATCCGAAGCGCGACATCATCGTTGTCGTCGACCCAGGACACGGCGGGAAAGATCCCGGTGCGGTCGGCGCCAAGGGTGAAAGAGAAAAGGATGTGGTGCTTTCCATCGCACAATTGCTCGCCAAGCGTTTGAAAAAAGAGAAAGGCTTCGACGTAAAACTGGTGCGCAATGACGACTTCTTCGTGCCTTTGCGCAAGCGCGTGGAGATCGCCCGCCGGCACAAGGCAGACATGTTTATCTCGGTGCACGCCGATGCTGCGCCACGTCTGACAGCTTCAGGCGCGTCGGTCTATTGTCTATCGGAAGGTGGTGCGACGTCGGCGACGGCACGTTTCATGGCGCAGCGGGAGAACGGCGCGGATCTGCTTGGCTCCTCCAGTCTGCTCAATCTGAAGGATAAGGACCCGATGCTCGCCGGGGTGATTCTCGACATGTCGATGAATGCAACGATTGCCGCCAGCCTGCAACTGGGTAATACGGTGCTAGGCAGTCTGGCCGGCATCACCACCCTGCATCAGAAGCGCGTGGAACAGGCCGGATTCGCCGTGTTGAAATCGCCCGATGTGCCGTCAATTCTGGTGGAAACCGGCTTCATTTCCAATGCGCGTGACAGTCAGCGTCTGGTCACGATGCGGCATCAGCAGGCCGTGGCGGATGGTTTGTTTGAGGGATTGCAGCGTTACTTCGAGAAAAATCCACCGATCGACAGCTATCTCGCCTGGCAGCAGCAACGCAAAGCGCAGGCCTAGCAGCCAGCAATCCGGCTGCAAGTGAATTTCGCGCTACTGCCGCCGGAGCTGGAGAAGCGATTGATGGTAGTCCAGCCGACGCGGCGGGTGTAGCCGACCCAGGCCTCCCCATCGGAGGCGATGCCGGTGAAGAACGTCAGTTGACCAAAACGGCTGTTGGTTTGTGCCCAATAACGCTGGCCCGCCTTTTCAAATCCGCGCAGATAAAGCGTGTTGCCGACCGTGTTGACGCTATAAGCGTTGCCCTCGGCATCTACGCACGCCAGTAAGTTAGCGCTGCGTGTACAGCTCGCGAGCGCCGGTAGCTGCGCCCACGCATTATCAGCAACCAGCAATCCAAGGCTCAAAAACCAGCATTTCAATACAGTTTTCATTACCAATTCCGGGTGTGAGGCTGGCTCAGCTTCCTGCTGTTTATCGCTAAGAACAAGAGCGGGGCTGGTTTATTTGTGTTGTTATACTATAACATAAATATCAACTGAGTCTGAGCGGGCCGATTTCAAGCGTTTACTTCGTATGAGGTACCAAAACGCCAAAGCGCTAGCAAAAGCGCCAATCGGCTGCCCTCCTATGAGGATTATCCAATGTCATCCAAATTGCCCGTCACCGTACTTTCAGGATTTTTGGGCGCTGGAAAAAGTACACTTTTAAATTACGTACTACGTAATCGAAAGGGCTTGCGCGTCGCTGTGATCGTCAATGATATGAGCGAGATCAACATCGATGGCAGCGAAGTCCAGCGTGATGTCAGCTTAAATCGCGCAGAAGAAAAAATCGTCGAAATGAGTAACGGCTGTATCTGCTGTACGTTACGGGAAGATTTGTTGGAGGAAGTCAGCAAGCTCGCCCGTGAAGGACGTTTCGATTATTTGCTGATCGAATCCACCGGCATTTCCGAACCATTGCCCGTGGCAGAAACCTTTACCTTCCGCGATGAGCAGGGCCAAAGCCTCTCCGACATTGCGCGTCTCGACACCATGGTCACTGTAGTCGACGGCTTGAATTTCCTGCCGGACTACCACGCGGCAGAGAGTCTCGCCTCCCGTGGGGAGATCCTCGGCGAAGAGGACGAACGATCGATCACCGATCTGTTGATCGAACAAATTGAATTCGCCGATGTGCTGTTGATCAGCAAGATCGACCTGATCAGCCAAAGCCAGCGCGAAGAACTGATGGCCATCCTCAAGCGTCTCAACGCTCAGGCCGAAATCATCCCGATGGTGATGGGCGAGGTGCCGCTGGAAAAAATCCTCAATACGGGTCGGTTTGACTTCGAGAAAGCCGCGCAAGCGCCGGGTTGGCTGCAAGAGCTGCGCGGTGGACACGTGCCGGAAACAGACGAGTACGGCATCGCTTCAACCGCGTACCGCGCGCGTCGTCCGTTTCATCCGCAACGCTTCTTCAGCTTCATTGACCGTCCATGGCTAAACGGCAAACTGCTGCGCTCCAAAGGCTTCTTCTGGCTCGCAAGCAAACCCACCGATGCCGGCAGCTGGTCGCAGGCCGGTGGGTTGATGCGCCATGGTTTTGCGGGACGCTGGTGGCGTTTTGTGCCGAAGGATCAGTGGCCACAAGATCAGGAAAGCACCGCAGCCATCATGGAAAACTGGACGCCGAGCGTAGGAGACTGCCGCCAGGAGCTGGTGTTCATCGGTCAGAACATCGATTTCCTACAGCTCTCGGTCGAACTGGATGAGTGTCTGCTTACCGATGAGGAGATGGCGCTCGGTGTAGAAGGCTGGCGTGCGCTACCGGATCCCTTTGGCCCTTGGCACGAAGAGGCTGCCTGATGCTTGCCCTCAAATTGCAGCAAAACCGCACCCGCCATCAGCATCAAGGCCCGACGCCCAAAACGCTGACGCGTATTCTCGATGACGACACCAACCTCGCCGTCTGGCAGCGCCAACTGCCGTTGCACATCAGCGAATTCGCCGAGTTGCTGCTGTCGCTTAATGAGCCCTTGGCTGAATCGTTGTGCCTCGAAATGACGGATGAGGACACCGAGGCTGATCTCACCGGCCTGGCGTCAGGCTTCCGTGACGTGGAAGGCTACGAGGCTTTCATCGCCGACCTGAAATGGCTGGTCAGCGCCTTCGCCTGTTTGCTGGGCGCCAGGCGAATCGGACTGCGCCTGCGGGTGCTCGATAAAGCCATGTGCCCACGTTTCCACGTCGATCACGTGCCAGTGCGGCTGATCACCACCTACGCCGGCGTCGGCAGTCAATGGCTCAAGGAAGGCGCGATGGATCGCAGTCAGCTGGGGCAGGCCAATGCCGAACCTCGAGCGCCAATCGAGCAACTGAGTAGCGGCGACGTCGCGCTATTGAAAGGCGAGAAATGGCACGGCAATGAAGGCTTCGGTTTGATTCACCGCTCGCCGCAACCGGACGCGGGAGAGCGTCGATTGATACTGACTCTCGACTGGCTCGGCTAATGCCTCAAGGCTTGAGCCACGAACCCTGGCTCTGGCCTTCGCAATACGGTTTCAGATATGCCGCGTCCGTGGCCACGCCGTAATAGTGGATGTCCTGGCGATAAGGCATATTGGCGACTTGCGCGTTGCTGCACACGCCAAACGCACCGCTCGGGCACTGATCGACGTATTGCACTTCGA
Organism: Pseudomonas viridiflava; assembly: GCF_900580865.1. Lineage (GTDB taxonomy): Bacteria > Pseudomonadota > Gammaproteobacteria > Pseudomonadales > Pseudomonadaceae > Aquipseudomonas. Next base: position 472,863 of record NZ_UTBZ01000001.1, on the reverse strand, counting down.
CTTTTTGCCCGGCCAGCGTTGGCTGGCAGAAACCGTCGTTGAACAGTTTCTCCGGGATATTGCGGTTCTGCTGACAGACTTTGACGTCGAGCCGCTCACCCTGACTGTGCACGACACAGGCCTGAGCCCACGCTTCGCTCGACAGCAGCGCCAACAGCAACGACCATCCCATCCAACGCATCTTTGAATCTCCCAAGAAAGCTCCCGGCCATGTTGCAGAACATTCCTACCCATGTCATTGCTGGCCCTTTGGGCGCCGGCAAGACCAGCCTGATTCGCCAACTCATGGCCCAGCGTCCCGAAGGCGAGCGTTGGGCGGTGCTGATCAATGAGTTCGGCCAGATTGGTCTCGACGCCGCCCTGTTGACCAGTGACGCCGATGGTATCGCACTGGGCGAAGTGGCCGGTGGCTGCCTTTGTTGTGTCAACGGCGCGCCGTTTCAGATTGGCCTGGGGCGGTTACTGCGCAAGGCGAAGCCTGATCGGCTGTTCATCGAACCGTCCGGGTTGGGGCATCCGGCGCAATTGCTCAAGCAATTGAACGAGACACCCTGGTTGGGCGTGCTGGCGGTTCAGCCGTGTGTGCTGGTGCTGGATGCTCAGGCGCTTGAAGCGGGGAGAGCATTGCCGGCAGCGCAACAGGCAACTTTGGCCAGTGCTGGCTTGTTGTTGCTGAATAAAGCAGAGAACCTTGATGAAACTGCCCGAGCGCAAATCACTAGCCAGTTGCCGCCAGTCAGGCTGATCTGGACGCAACAGGCGCGATTACCGCTTAGCGAACTGCCGGGTGTGGCTGCGAAAGCGATCAGTGGCGTGGATCACCTGGCCGTGCCCAAGGGAATGGGACAAATGCCGGCAGTCTGGACTGATCCGACGCTGCCGATGTGTCTGAGTCAGGCACAGGAGGGAGGCTGGAGCATTGGCTGGCGTTGGCATCCGAGTCAGACGTTCGACAAGCAACGCATTGCTGAATGGCTCACCAGCCTCAATTGCAAGAGAGCGAAACTGGTTATCCACAGTGCGGATGGCTGGGTGTCTGCGAATGCCCTGGATAATGCCGAGCTGAGTTGGCAGGCCAGTGAATGGCGGAAAGATTCGCGCATCGAGCTGATCTTCAGTGATGCGCAGGATGTTGAGGTGCTGCAGAGAGGGTTGTCGGGGTGCCGGGAGGGTTAAGATCAAAAGATCGCAGCCTTCGGCAGCTCCTACATGGCTGTCAGGGCTTCCATTTGGTGTGTTCCTGGCGCCACTGGCTTAGCTCGATGACTTCCGCGCGCGGCTTGTGCACCTCAACCACCGGCGGCGTGTCATCGAACGGTGCCGGGTAGGGTGCCAGCTCGATTTGCGCACTGTGTGCGCCAAACTGGGTGATGGTGCCGTTATGGCGGGTTTCGCCGGTCACGGTGAACTCGAAGTTGTACACCCGCGCCAGTCGTCGGCGACCGTTGGCGTCCTTGATGAAACCGATCTTCTTCAGGGCAACGTTGCCGTCAAGCAGCTCGACCCGCACGTTCAGACAATGCTGTTTGACCCGCTCCAGTGCACGTTCACGCAAGCCGTGGTTGTGCCACAGCCAGGCGCCGGCAGCGGCGAACAGCATCAGCACAAAGATGTTTTCCAGGGTCAGCATCAACATCGAACTCCAAAAGATAGCGTCAGCTTAACTGCGTCGCCGGTCTGTCGTACAGGCTGCGTTTCGTCGCATACTGCGCGGCTTGAATTTCAATCGTTTTACGGAATGACCCGAATGAAACGTACGCCTCATCTGCTCGCCATTCAGTCCCATGTGGTGTTCGGCCACGCCGGCAACAGCGCCGCGGTTTTTCCGATGCAGCGGGTCGGGGTCAATGTCTGGCCGCTGAACACTGTGCAGTTTTCCAACCACACCCAGTACGGCCAGTGGGCCGGCGAAGTGCTGGCGCCGCAGCAGATTCCCGAGCTGGTCGAGGGCATCGCGGCGATTGGCGAGCTGGGCAACTGCGACGCAGTTCTGTCCGGTTACCTCGGCAGCGCGGCGCAGGGCCGGGCGATTCTCAGTGGCGTGGAGCGCATCAAGTCGGTCAATCCGAAGGCGTTGTATCTGTGTGATCCGGTGATGGGTCACCCCGAGAAGGGTTGCAGCGTGCCGACCGAAGTCAGTGACTTCCTGCTGGAAGAGGCGGCGGCCGTGGCGGACATCATGTGTCCGAACCAGTTGGAGCTGGACAGCTTCTCCGGGCGCAAGCCGCAGTCGTTGTTCGACTGTCTGGCGATGGCGCGGGCGCTGCTGGCGCGCGGGCCGAAAGTCGTGCTGGTCAAGCATCTGGATTATCCGGGCAAACCGGCCGATGGCTTCGAGATGTTGTTGGTGACGGCCGACGGCAGTTGGCATCTACGCCGTCCGCTGCTGGCGTTTCCGCGTCAGCCGGTGGGCGTGGGCGATCTGACGTCCGGTCTGTTTCTGGCGCGGGTGCTGCTGGGCGACAGTCTGGTGGCGGCGTTTGAATTCACGGCGGCGGCGGTGCATGAGGTGTTGCTGGAAACTCAGGCTTGCGCCAGTTATGAGCTGCAACTGGTGCGGGCGCAGGATCGGATAGCGCATCCGCGAGTGAAGTTCGAGGCTACTGCAATCAGTCTTTAAGACCGCGTTGCCCCCATTCGCGAGCAGGCTCGCTCCCACACTTGAAATGCATTCATCTGTGGGAGCGACGATTCGACCTGCTCGCGAAAGAGGTCTGAGCGCTACAAAGATCAGGCGTCGCCCTTGATCTCCTGATAGCGCTTTTCCAGCTCCTGACGAATCTGCCGGCGTTGCTGCGCCTGCATATAACGACGCTTGTCTTCGCTGTTCTGCGGTTGCAGCGGCGGCACGGGTGCCGGTTTGCGCTGGTCGTCCACCGCCACCATAGTGAAGAAGCAGCTGTTGGTGTGGCGCACCGAGCGCTCGCGGATGTTTTCGGTCACGACTTTGATGCCGACTTCCATCGAGGTATTGCCGGTGTAGTTGACCGACGCGAGGAAGGTCACCAGTTCGCCGACATGGATCGGCTCGCGGAAAATCACCTGATCCACCGACAGCGTTACCACGTAGCGGCCGGCATAACGGCTCGCGCAAGCGTAGGCCACTTCGTCGAGGTATTTGAGCAGGGTACCGCCGTGGACATTGCCAGAGAAGTTGGCCATGTCGGGGGTCATCAGTACCGTCATCGACAGCTGGGCGTTTCCGGGTTCCATAACGTTCTCACGGATCAAGGCTGGTTGCTGGAAGCACCTCTGCGGGTGCCTGGTCGCTTTTCAAAAGCACCGTTATCGGGACGCCGAACGACTGGCCGCCGTCACGCCGGTATCGATCTGTTTCCATATATTGCACCGCCTTCCAGGCGGAAGTCGCGGTGTTACCCTGCAAAAGCCCGCCTCAAGGGCAATTCCCACACGAAAAGCGGATTTTTACCTAGCTCGCTCAGACATTTCTGACGTCTGTACGCGAGCCTCGTCATTCAAGGAGCCCACGCCATGCATGCCATCAGTTTTATTCAGGACCTGGCAGTGATCATGTTGGTCGCAGGTGTGGTGACCGTGTTGTTCCACCGTTTCAAGCAGCCGGTGGTGCTTGGTTACATCGTCGCCGGTTTCATCATTGGCCCGCACACGCCGCCGTTCGGCCTGATCCACGACGAAGAAACCATCAAGACCCTCGCCGAGCTCGGGGTGATTTTCCTGATGTTCTGCCTTGGCCTCGAGTTCAGCCTGCGCAAGCTGTTCAAGGTCGGCGCCACGGCGTTTATTGCGGCGTTCCTCGAAATCGTCCTGATGATCTGGATCGGTTATGAAATCGGCCGCTGGTTCGACTGGAACACCATGGATTCGCTATTCCTCGGCGCGATTCTGGCGATCTCCTCGACCACCATCATCGTCAAGGCGCTCAACGATCTGAAGATGAAAAACGAGCGCTTTGCGCAGTTGATCTTCGGCGTACTGATCGTCGAAGACATCCTTGGCATCGGCATCATTGCGCTGCTATCGAGCATCGCGGTCAGCGGTACGGTCAGCTCCGGCGAAGTGTTTTCCACGGTCGGCAAGCTGTCGCTGTTCATGATCGTCGCGCTGGTCATCGGCATCCTGCTGGTCCCGCGCCTGCTGGCTTACGTGGCCAAATTCGAAAGCAACGAGATGTTGCTGATCACTGTGCTCGGCCTGTGTTTCGGCTTCTGCCTGCTGGTAGTCAAGCTTGAGTACAGCATGGTCCTCGGCGCCTTCCTGATCGGTGCGATCATGGCCGAGTCGCGGCAATTATTAAAAATCGAGCGCCTGATCGAGCCGGTTCGCGACCTGTTCAGTGCGATCTTCTTCGTTGCCATCGGCCTGATGCTCGACCCGATGATTCTTCTCGAATATGCGTGGCCGATTGCGGTGATCACCGTGGCCGTTGTGCTGGGCAAGATGTTGTCCTGCGGCCTCGGGGCGTTTATCGCCGGCAACGACGGACGCACCTCACTGCGGGTGGGGATGGGACTGTCACAGATTGGCGAATTTTCCTTCATCATCGCCGCGCTGGGCATGACCTTGCAGGTCACCAGCAACTTCCTTTATCCAGTCGCTGTGGCTGTGTCGGTGATTACCACGCTGCTGACGCCGTATCTGATCCGTGCGGCTGATCCGCTGTCGATCAAGCTGTCTGCGGCGGTGCCCAGGCCTCTTGGCCGTGTGCTGGGCATGTACGGCGAATGGCTGCGTAGCATCCAGCCGCAAGGCGAGGGCGCGATGCTGGCTTCCATCATTCGCAAGATCTTGCTGCAGGTCGGGGTCAATCTGGCACTGGTCATCGCGATCTTCTTCGCCGGCGCGTATTTCGCCGAACGCATCTCGATGTCACTGCAAGACTGGATCAGTGATCCGAGCTGGCAGAAGGCGTTGATCTGGGGCGGGGCGTTGCTGGTGTCGCTGCCGTTCCTGATTGCGGCGTATCGCAAGCTCAAGGCGCTATCGATGCTGCTGGCTGAAATGGGGGTGAAACCGGAGATGGCCGGGCGTCACACGCAGCGAGTGCGCCGGGTGATCTCCGAAGTGATCCCGATTCTCTCGCTGCTGGTGATTTTCCTGCTGTTGGCAGCCTTGTCGGCCAGTATTTTGCCGACCAACAAGTTGCTGGTGCTGATCGCCGTGGTTGCGGCAGCAGTAGCGGCGCTGCTTTGGCGCTGGTTCATCCGCGTGCACACGCGGATGCAGGTGGCGCTGCTGGAAACCCTCGACAACCACAAGGAGTCGTCGGGGCATTGACTTGGCGGGGCGTCTGGCCGATCAGCTTTCCAGCCAGACGTCCCGCGCCCAGTGCCATACCGATTCCCAGGTTTCTTCGGCAATCAGCTCTTCTTCGGCCTGCCACAGCACCACCGTGCCATCTTCTTCGACGCAGTAGTAGTCATCGCCGTCCTGACAGATCGGGATCAGGCTGCGATCAACACCGACATCCCAGGCGTTGGCGGCAACCTCCGGCAAGTAGGTGTGGGATTGCGGGTCGGTGACGGTCACCGGCTCAAGGCTGCCGTAAACCACATCGCTGACGGTCAGCAGAAACTCTTTGAAGACAAACGGAATGTCGATGAACAGTTGTTCTTCGATTTCGACCAGCAGATCTTCGTCAGGCAATTCCAAAGGAACCGGCACGGGTTCGTTGGCTTCACGCAGTTGTTCGATGATTTCTTCCACGTCCGGGATCCTCTTGCTTGAATGGCGCGGTTTATATGGGCCGGTTTATACAGTAGCTCGCTATAGATGCAACCGCGAAATAGAAAACCCCAGCCGAGGCTGGGGTTTTTTATTACCGCAAGTGACGCCTGGAAGGGATCAGCCGTTCTGGCGGATACCGGCAACCAGCCAAGGCTGGTTCTCGCCCTGCGGGCGTTCCATGTTCCAGCTTTCGCTGAACACTTCGCCCTGGTCGAAGCGCGAGGTTTTCGACACACCGCTGAAGGTCAGGGTGGCGATGGTCTTGTCGGCACGATCATCCACGCCGTCCAGTTGAACCTGGAGGTTGTCGATGTAGGTCGACTGGAACGCGTCGCCCAGATCTGCACGCTCACGCTTGAGGAACTCGAGCATTTGCGGGGTCACGAACTCGGCGATCTTGTCCATTTCGTTGGCGTCCCAGTGCTGCTGCAGCGACTGGAAGTGGCTGCGTGCAGCTTCAAGGAAGTTCTGCTCGTTGAACCAGGCCGGTGCGTTGATCACCGGACGGGCGGCAGCAGGTGCAGCCGAACCACCGAAGATCGAACCCATGGCGGCAGGCTTCTGCTCGAACACTTCACGCTGCATCGGCGCACCGGCCGGAGCGAATTGCTCTTGCTGCTTGCGGCGACGCGCGGCGATGAAGCGGAAGATCACGAACGCGATCACGGCCATGATCAGGATGTCGAAGATCTGCATGCCCTGGAAGCCGCCGCCCATGAACATGGAAGCGAGCAGGCCACCGGCGGCGATACCGGCCAGAGGGCCGAGCCATTTCGAAGCACCGCCAGCCTTGGCGGCAGCGCCTGCGGCACCGGCAGCACCAGCGGTCGCTGCTGCGCCGCCGACACCTGGAGAAGAAGGAGCCATCTGGCTGGTCTGGTGCGTCGGCGCAGCGCCGGCGCTTTTGCCACCACCAAAGCGCTTGGCGTTGGCGTCGAGGCTCATCGTCAGGCCGATGCACAACGCCATGGCGATGCTAAGAAAACGTTTCATAAAGGGTATTCCCGTTTGTGGAGACACGCGCGCCATGTTGCACAGCTGAAGTGTTACTGGCTAGCGAGAGAGTGTTTCGGGCTTTTGCCTGACAGGTCGCGTTCAGCTTCGCGAGGCAATAAGAGCGTGTACTTTTGGCTGTAGGAAAAGGAGATAGGTTCCGCGGGATTGTTGGTCAGAACACCAAACCCTGTGGGAGCGAGCCTGCTCGCGAAAGCCGCACCGCGGTCTATCAGATCAACCGCGGTGATTTCATTCGCGAGCAGGCTCGCTTCCACAGAACAGCGAAACAGGCGTCAAATAGCTTCCAGCTTGGCATAACCAAGCATCAGCCACTTGCTGCCTTCGCTGAAGTTCACCTGCACCCGGGCCTGTGCGCCGGCGCCTTCGAAGTTGAGGATCACCCCGTCGCCAAAGATCGAATGACGCACCGCCTGACCGAGGCTGAAACCCGTTTCCGGAATTTCGCTGCCGCTGAACAGGTTGCTGCCGCTCATCGACTGATTGCCGCCGAACGGTCGGCTGACGCTGTTCGACAAGCGCACTTCCTGAATCAGACCCTTCGGCACTTCGCGGACGAAACGCGAAACCTTGTTGTAGGTTTCACTGCCGTACAGGCGTCGGGTTTCCGCGTAGGTCATCACCAGATTCTGCATTGCCCGGGTAATGCCTACGTAAGCCAAGCGCCGCTCTTCTTCCAGACGTCCCGGTTCTTCCAGGCTCATCTTGTGCGGGAACAGGCCTTCTTCCATGCCCACGAGGAACACGTAAGGGAACTCCAGGCCTTTGGCGCTGTGCAGGGTCATCAGCTGAATGCTGTCTTCGTGTTCGTCGGCCTGGGTGTCGCCGGCCTCCAGCGAAGCGTGGCCGAGGAACGCGGCCAGTGGCGTCAGCTCTTCGTCTTCTTCGGTGTTCTCGAAGTTGCGCGCGGCGCTGACCAGTTCCTCAAGGTTTTCTACCCGGGCCTGGCCTTTCTCGCCTTTTTCCGCTTCGTGATAAGCAATCAGGCCGGATTGCTCGATGACGGTTTGCGTCATCAGGTGCAGCGGCATTTCCATGCACTTGGCGGCGAGGTTTTCGATCAGTTCGATAAACGCACCCAGGGCACCGGCGGCGCGACCGGTCAGGCCTTTGTTGGCGACCAGTTGGCGCATCGCTTCCCACATCGACACATCGCTGTGGCGCGCGTGATCACGGATGGCTTCGACGGTCTTTTCGCCGATGCCACGGGCGGGCACGTTGATCACCCGTTCCAGCGCTGCATCGTTGCCGCGGCCTTCGAGCAAACGCAGGTACGCCATGGCGTTCTTGATTTCCGCACGCTCGAAGAAGCGTTGACCACCATAGATGCGGTACGGAATGCGCTCACGCAGCAAGGCTTCTTCCAAAACGCGCGATTGGGCGTTGGAGCGGTACAGAATCGCAATATCGCTGCGAGCCAGGCCGGTTTTCAGCGCGCTTTCAATGGTTTCGACAACGTAGCGTGCTTCGTCGTGTTCGTTGAACGCGGCGTACAGATTGATCGCTTCGCCATCGCCGCCGTCGGTCCACAGTTCTTTGCCGAGACGACCGGTGTTGTTGGCGATCAAGGCGTTGGCGGCCTTGAGGATGCCGGCGGTTGAGCGGTAGTTCTGCTCCAGACGAATGGTCACCGAATCCGGGAAGTCAGAGGAGTACTGATGAATGTTCTCGATCTTCGCGCCACGCCAGCCGTAAATCGACTGGTCGTCGTCGCCAACCACCATCAGGCTGTCGCCGCCCTTGCCGAGCAGGCGCAACCAGGCGTACTGCACGGCGTTGGTGTCCTGGAACTCGTCCACCAGAATATGCCGGAAGCGCTTTTGGTAGTGCGCCAGCAGGCCCGGGTGATCGCGCCACAAGTCGAGTGCACGCAGCAGCAGTTCGGAGAAGTCGATAACGCCGGCACGCTGGCACGCCGCCTCGTAGGCTTCGTAAATGCCGCGCATGGTCGCCAAATACAGATCGCCGCTGGCCTGAATGTGTTGCGGGCGCAGACCTTCGTCTTTCTGGCCGTTGATGAACCACTGCGCCTGACGGGCTGGCCAGCGCTGCTCGTCGAGACCGAGTTCGCGGATCACCCGCTTGACCAGGCGTTGCTGGTCGTCGCTGTCGAGAATCTGGAAGGTCTGGCTCAGTCCGGCTTCCTGCCAGTGCGCCCGCAGCAAGCGGTGCGCCAGGCCGTGGAAGGTGCCGACCCACATGCCGGCCGGGTTGATACCCAGCAACTGCTCGATGCGATGACGCATCTCGGCAGCGGCCTTGTTGGTGAAGGTCACCGACAGAATGGAGTGGGGCGAGGCGTTTTCGACCTGGATCAACCAGGCGATACGGTGCACCAGCACTCGGGTTTTACCGGAGCCAGCACCGGCCAGGACCAACTGACGGCCAACGGGGGCTGCTACGGCCTGGCGTTGGGCATCGTTGAGGGAGTTCAGCAGAAGGGAGAGATCATCGCGCATCGGGGCATTCTAGGGTGCGCCGCAGGCCCGGGCAAACCGAGCTTTGCATTAGCCGATGAAAGTGCTGCTGATGACGACCGGTCAGTCACTGGCTACAAGCATCGGCCCGCCGCGCTCCAAGGGTTTTGCCGGTGCCAAAGGGCGGAAAAGTTTCGCTGAAATTATGATCTGGAGCAGTTTGGCAACGGGATCGGCTTGTGTATGCTCCGTCCACGTTTCGGGCGCACGCCCTCCTTATAAGAACAAGAACGTTGCCCATGACCCTCAGCTCCGAACTGTCGGGCCCCTCTGTGGAACCCCGGGTTATCCGCAAGCACTATGCCGTCGAAATGGCGGTGGAGCGCACGCGTCTGCTGTATCAGGGCTCGTTGTTGCCCACGCTGTTCATGTTGATCAATGGTCTGGTCTGCGCCGGTTTGCTCTGGAGCCCGCAGCGCTACTTCGTGGTCAGCGTCTGGCTGGTGTGGTTGCTGTCACTCGTGGCGTTGCGGGTGATTCAGGTTGCCGCGTTCGATTCGGCGATCCCTGACCGTCAGGCGCAACCGATCTGGCGGCGGATGTTTTTGCTCGGCTCGACCATGACCGGCCTGACCCTGGCCGGCGCCGGCATCGCCCTGGTGCCCGCCGACAACTTCATGCAACAAGCCTGGGTGTTCGGCCTGATCGGCGCCGCGACCCTGTCGGCCAGCGTTGCCTATGCGGTGAGCCTGCCGGCGTTCCTGTCGTTTACCTTGCCCTGTTTGTTGCCGGCGATCGGCTATCTGTTCTGGGGGGGCGATGAACAGGCGCGTGGCTGGGGCTGGCTCGGGCTGATTCTGCTTGGCTCGCTGAGTGTGGTCGCGTGGCAGGTCAATCGCCTGATCGATCGCGGCTTGCTGCGCCGCTTCCAGAATCAGCACTTGATCGAACACCTGCAACAGACTCAATTGCGCAGCGAGCAGCTCAATCAGGAACTGGCCAAGGAAATCGACCACCGGCGCTGCGCCGAAGGCAAGCTGCGCGAAGCCCAGGTCGAACTCGAAGACCGCGTTGCCCAGCGCAGCCGCGAGCTGGACGCGGCCAATCAGGCCTTGAGCAAAAGCGAGGCACGGCTGGCGCTGGCGTTGAAGGCCAGTGAACTGGGGCTGTGGGACTGGAACCTGCAAACCGACGAAGTCCACCACACGCAGATTCAGGAGCTGTTCGGCCTCGCTCCGGAATATGTCACGGCGCTGTTGCGCGACCTCAAGCCACGCCTGCACCCAGACGATGTGCCGACGCTGAAATACGCGTTGATCGAGCATTTGAAGGGGCGCACCGAGGACTACCAGATCGAATACCGCGTGCGTCACAGCGATGGCCACTGGGTGTGGATCGAAGACCGTGGCCGCGCAGTTGAGCGCAGCGAAAGCGGCCGGGTGATTCGCATGGTCGGCACCCGTCGCGACATCAGTGCCAGTAAAAGCCTTGAAGAGCAGCAGCGACTGGCGGCGACGGTGTTCGAAGCGGCCAGTGAAGGCATCGTGATTCTCGACCCGAACTACGCGCTGATCGCGATCAATCAGGCGTTCAGCCGGGTCACCGGTTACGACATCGAGGACATGCTCGGGCGCAACGTCGTCGAGTTACCGTGCAGCCGTGATGCCCGCCGCCATTACTTGGCGATCCGTCATGCACTGGAGCAGCACGGCAGTTGGCAGGGCGAACTGGTGGAGACGCGCAAGAACGGCGAGTTGTACCCGCAGTGGCTGCAACTGAATGCAGTGCGTGATGGTCGGGGAAATGTCAGTCATATCGTCGGCTTCTTCGCCGATCTGTCAGCACGCCGCGAATCCGAAGAGCGCATGCGTTATCTGACCCATTATGACGAATTGACTGGGCTGGCCAATCGGTCGCTGTTCCGCGAGCGCCTGCATGAAGCGCATCAACGTTCGCGTCAGGGCCGGCGCAGTCTGGCGTTGCTGCACATCAATCTCGATCGCTTCAAATTGCTCAACGACAGTCTCGGCCATGAAGTCGCTGACCAGTTGTTGCAGAAGATGGCGCGGCGGCTGGTCAACGCGTTGCCGGAGGCCGACACCATTGCGCGTTTGTCCGGCGATGAATTTGCGGTGCTGTTTGATGCTTACGGCAACCTGTCGAGTCTGGCCCGGGTCGCCACGCGCCTGTCGAGCAAGTTGCGCCTGCCATTGACGGTGGAAGGTCATGAACTGGTGGTCAGCGCCTCGATGGGCATCAGCATGCTGCCGGACAATGCCCGGGAGATTTCTGCGCTGGTCAGTCAATCGAACATGGCCATGCAGCATGCCAAGCACCTGGGCGGTAACAATTTCCAGTTCTACACCGACAGCCTGCAGGCCAGCACCCTTGAGCGTTTGCAGCTGGAAAACCAGTTGCGCAAAGCTATCGAAGACAAACAGCTGAAAGTGTTCTATCAACCGAAGCTGTGCCTGGATACCGGTCGCCTGAATGCGGCAGAAGCGCTGGTGCGCTGGGACCATCCGACCATGGGCCGGGTGCCGCCGGGGGATTTCATCGGGCTGGCCGAGGAAACCGGCCTGATCGGGCCGATCGGCGAATTCGTTCTGCGTCAGGCGTGTTGGCAGGCCTGCGAATGGCAGCGCCAGGGGCTGGAACCGATCCGCGTTTCGGTGAACCTGTCGGTGCATCAACTGCGCCAGGGCAAACTGGTCAGTCTGGTGCGCCAGGTGCTGGAAGAAACCGGGCTGGCGCCGCATTTCCTTGAGCTGGAATTGACCGAGAGCCAGTTGCTCGACAGCGTCGAACACATCATCGCGACCTTCCAGCAACTGCGTGATCTGGGGGTAAAACTGGCTATCGACGACTTCGGTACCGGCTATTCATCGCTGAGTTACCTCAAACGCATCCCGGTGGATTACGTGAAAATCGATCAGGCGTTCATTCGCGGGTTGGGTGAGGGCAGTGAAGATGCGGCGATTACTCGCGCGATCATTGCCATGGCTCACGGGCTATCGCTGAAGGTGGTCGCCGAAGGCGTCGAGCGGCAAGAGCAGCTGGAGTTTTTGCGGGCTGAGCGTTGCGATGAGGTACAAGGTTATCTGATCAGTCGTCCGGTGGAGGCTGATGCGCTGGCCGGGCTTTTGCGCGAGCAGGCAAAACCGTTTTAAGGGCTACATGTCTTCATCGCGCCTGATATGGGGACATGGAGTTACGCATTGAGCAGGCAAAAAGCCAATTCATGTAGTATAACTACAAGCGTGCTACATCCTTGCCCATAAGAAGAGTCCAGCCCCTTGAATCTGCTGCAACACATCGCCCAGTCACGTCACCTGTTACGCAAGTCGGAGCTCAAGGTCGCCGACCACGTGCTGCTTGACCCTGCGGCGGTGATGCACAGTTCCATGGCCGACCTGGCCCACAGTGTCGGCATCAGTGAGCCGACCATCGTGCGCTTCTGTCGCGCCATCGGTTGTTCCGGTTTTCAGGATCTCAAACTCAAACTGGCGCAAAGCCTGGCCGCCGGTGCCAGCTTCGGCCAGTTCGCGATCCATGAAGACGACTCGGTTGCCGATTACAGCCTGAAGATTTTCGACACCACCTTGCACACCTTGATGGAGGTTCGCGAGAAGCTCGACCCGATCGAGTTGCAGCGTGCGGTGACGCTGATGTCGCAGGCGCAGCGGGTCGAGTTCTACGGCTTCGGCGCGTCGGGCGCGGTGGCGGCGGATGCACAGCACAAGTTCTTCCGTCTGTTGCTGACCGCGGCGGCGTATTCCGATCCGCACATGCAGGCGATGTCGGCGGTGACGTTGAAACCGACCGACGTGGCGATCTGCATTTCCCAGTCGGGGCGCTCCAAGGATCTGCTGATCACCGCCAATCTGGTGCGCGAGAGTGGGGCTTCGCTGATTACCCTGTGCCCGAGCCAGACACCGTTGGCCGAGCTGTCGACGGTCAATCTGGCGATCGATGTGCATGAGGATACGGAAATCTACACGCCGCTGACTTCGCGCATTGCGCACCTTGTGGTGATCGATGTGCTGGCGATGGGCGTGGCCATGGCGCGCGGGCCGAGTCTGGTCAATCACCTCAAGAGCGTGAAGCGCAGTTTGCGTAGCTTGCGCTTGTCGCCCAAGGCCGCCAAGGCGCTGGATGACTGAAGCCATCTAAGGTCGTTCCGACCGTGATCGCGAGCAGGCTCGCTCCCACAGGGGATCTCCGGTGTACATAAATTCTGTGTCATACCGAGATCAAATGTGGGAGCGAGCCTGCTCGCGAAGGCGTCCTCAAAAACACCACATCCCTGCGTAAGTTTCATCGCACTGTCATCCCCGTGCAGCCAAACCGTCATCCCTCCCGCCTATCGTAAAACTCCCGTAATCGCCTTGGGAGACTCGAAATGGCTCAGCCCTACGAAGAACGCAACAGCGCCGCGAAAACCCGTCGTCAGCAGGAAGACCAGCGCCGCATGGAATTCCGTCGCGCCATCGAAGATCGCTTCGAACTTCGCCAGCTTCAAGCCGATATCGGCGACTTTCCCGAGATCACTCACTGGCAGGCGGCACCCGCAGCTTCCCGTCGAAACGCTCAACCAGCGCGCTGATCTGCACCCGTTCGCTGCGGATAAACGCCAGGAAGGCGTGCGCCACCGGTGACAAGCGTTTGGCTTTCGCTTGCACCAGACACCAGCTACGGAATAGCGGCAATTCCTCGACCGGCAACTCGACGAGGCCGCCGGTCGCCAGCTCCAGGTTCAGGGCGTGGCGCGTCAACAGCGCCAGGCCCAGACCCGCTTGCACACACTCACGCTGCGCTTCAGCCGAGGCCACTTCCTGAGTCTGGGTGAAGTGCACGCGCTTCTCTTTGAAATACTCTTCACACGCCAGTCGCGTACCCGAGCCGGGCTCGCGGATCAGCAGCGTGTAGGGTTCCAGATCCTGTAACCGCAACGGGCCCATGTGTGCCAACGGGTGATCCGGACGCGCCACGGCAACAATCGGGTTGTTGAGAAACGGCAGGAATTCCAGGCCCATGTCCTGTGGCACCATCGACATGATCACCAGATCGTCGCGGTTGTCTGACAGCCGCCGGATCACTTGGCCACGGTTGACCACCGTCAGTTGCAGGTTCACTTCCGGGTGCTGGCGCTTGAACGCGGCGAAGAGGTGCGGGACGAAGTATTTGGCGCTCGATTCGACTGCCAGTTTCAGCTGACCTTGCAGCGAGCCCTGCATGTCCGACAGCTGCATATCGAGGTTTTCCAGGCGCCCGAAAATGTCTCGACTGGCACGCTGCAAGGCTTCAGCGGCTTCGGTCATGTAGAGTTTTTTGCCCACATAATCGAATAATGGTTGGCCAATCAGCTCTTCGAGCTGACGAATCTGTAGGCTGACGGCCGGTTGGGTGAGGGACATTTCCTCGGCTGCGCGGCTGTAAGAGCGTAAATCACACACTTCGTTGAAGATCTGCAATTGACGCAATGTCATACGCATCAAGGACTTACGCATTTTTTATAGGCTCTGACGGCTGGCTGATGTTTCAACTATAAGTCTTTGCTTATGCCTGACCCAATTTTTATTCATTTTTGTTAATCCCTCATGAGCGCTAGTGTGGACCTGCGACTAAATTGAAACATTTGGTCACGCGTCGACCTGGGTCTAGCAGGTCGTGGTGCCACCGGCTCAAGGGAACCTCCAAGTGATAACAAAGATCCTGATCGCCAACCGTGGTGAGATTGCCGTACGAATCGTGCGAGCCTGCGCCGAAATGGGCATTCGCTCGGTTGCGATTTTTTCCGACGCCGACCGTCATGCCTTGCATGTGAAGCGTGCGGACGAGGCCCACAGCATCGGTGCCGAGCCACTGGCCGGTTACCTGAACCCGCGCAAACTGGTGAACCTCGCTGTTGAAACCGGCTGCGATGCACTTCACCCCGGTTACGGTTTCCTCTCGGAAAACGCTGAACTGGCTGACATCTGCGCCGAGCGCGGGATCAAATTCATTGGCCCGTCGGCAGAAGTCATCCGCCGCATGGGCGACAAGACCGAAGCGCGGCGCAGCATGATCAAGGCCGGCGTACCGGTGACGCCGGGCACCGAAGGTAACGTCGCCGACATCGAAGAGGCCTTGGCCGAGGGCGACCGCATCGGTTACCCGGTGATGCTCAAGGCCACCTCCGGCGGTGGCGGTCGCGGTATCCGTCGCTGCAACAGCCGCGAAGAGCTCGAACAGAATTTCCCTCGGGTGATTTCAGAAGCGACCAAGGCCTTCGGTTCTGCCGAAGTGTTCCTGGAAAAATGCATCGTTAACCCCAAGCACATCGAAGCGCAGATTCTCGGCGACAGCTTCGGCAACGTCGTGCACCTGTTCGAGCGTGACTGCTCGATCCAGCGCCGCAACCAGAAACTCATCGAAATCGCCCCGAGTCCGCAACTGACTCCGGAACAGCGCGCCTATATCGGCGACCTGTCGGTGCGTGCGGCGAAGGCGGTGGGTTACGAGAACGCCGGTACTGTGGAGTTCCTGCTCGCTGAGGGCGAGGTGTACTTCATGGAGATGAACACCCGGGTGCAGGTGGAACACACCATCACCGAAGAGATCACCGGGATCGACATCGTCCGCGAACAGATTCGCATCGCTTCCGGCCTGCCGCTGTCGGTGAAGCAGGAAGACATCCAGCACCGTGGTTTCGCGTTGCAGTTCCGCATCAACGCCGAAGACCCGAAGAACAACTTCCTGCCGAGCTTCGGCAAGATCACCCGTTACTACGCCCCCGGCGGTCCGGGCGTGCGCACCGATACAGCGATCTACACCGGCTACACCATCCCGCCGTTCTACGACTCGATGTGCCTGAAACTGGTGGTCTGGGCACTGACCTGGGAGGAGGCCATGGACCGTGGCCTGCGCGCGCTCGACGACATGCGTCTGCAGGGGGTGAAGACCACCGCCGCGTACTACCAGGAAATCCTGCGCAACCCGGAATTCCGTAGCGGCCAGTTCAATACCAGCTTCGTTGAAAGCCACCCGGAACTGACCAACTACTCGATCAAGCGCAAACCCGAAGAGCTGGCCCTGGCCATCGCCGCCGCCATCGCCGCCCACGCAGGCCTGTGAGGAATACAACAATGTCCAAGACCCCAGTTTCTAAAAAAATACATGTCACCGATACCATCCTGCGCGACGCTCACCAATCGCTGCTCGCCACCCGCATGCGCACCGAAGACATGCTGCCGATCTGCGACAAGCTCGACAAAGTCGGCTACTGGTCGCTGGAATGCTGGGGCGGTGCGACGTTCGACGCCTGCGTACGCTTTCTGAAAGAAGACCCGTGGGAGCGTCTGCGTCAACTGCGCGCGGCGCTGCCTAACACTCGTCTGCAAATGCTTCTGCGCGGGCAGAACCTGCTGGGCTACCGCCACTACAGCGACGACGTGGTCAAAGCCTTCGTCGCTAAAGCTGCAGTAAACGGCATCGATGTGTTCCGCATCTTCGACGCGATGAACGACGTGCGTAACCTGCGCGTGGCCATCGAAGCGGTAAAGGCTGCCGGCAAACATGCCCAAGGCACCATCGCGTACACCACCAGCCCGGTGCACACCATCGATGCGTTCGTGGCGCAAGCCAAGCAGATGGAAGCCATGGGTTGCGACTCGGTAGCGATCAAGGACATGGCCGGTCTGCTGACCCCGTACGCTACCGGTGAACTGGTTCGTGCGTTGAAGGCCGAGCAGTCGCTGCCGGTGTTCATCCACTCCCACGACACGGCGGGTCTGGCGACCATGTGCCAGCTCAAGGCGATCGAAAACGGCGCCGACCATATCGACACCGCGATCTCCAGCTTCGCGTCGGGCACCAGCCACCCGGGCACCGAGTCGATGGTTGCTGCACTCAAGGGCACCGAGTACGACACCGGCCTGAACCTCGAGCTGCTGCAAGAGATCGGTCTGTACTTCTACGCCGTGCGCAAGAAGTACCACCAGTTCGAAAGCGAATTCACCGCCGTCGACACCCGGGTGCAAGTCAACCAGGTGCCGGGCGGGATGATCTCCAACCTCGCCAACCAGTTGAAAGAGCAGGGCGCACTGAACCGCATGGCCGAAGTGCTGGCGGAAATTCCGCGCGTGCGTGAAGACCTCGGCTTCCCGCCGCTGGTGACCCCGACCTCGCAGATTGTCGGCACTCAGGCGTTCTTCAACGTGCTGGCCGGCGAGCGTTACAAGACCATCACCAACGAAGTGAAGCTTTACCTGCAAGGCGGCTATGGCAAAGCACCGGGTGTAATGAACGAAAAACTGCGTCGTCAGGCCATCGGCAGTGAAGAAGTCATCGATGTGCGTCCGGCCGATCTGCTCAAGCCGGAAATGACCAAGCTGCGTGCCGATATCGGTGCACTGGCCAAGTCCGAAGAAGACGTGCTGACCTTCGCCATGTTCCCGGACATCGGCCGCAAGTTCCTCGAAGAGCGTGCTGCCGGCACCCTGACCCCTGAAGTGCTGCTGCCGATTCCAGAGGCTGGCGGTGTGACCAAGGCTGGCGGCGAAGGCGTGCCGACCGAGTTCGTTATCGACGTCCACGGCGAAACCTACCGCGTCGACATCACCGGTGTTGGCGTCAAGGCAGAGGGCAAGCGTCACTTCTACCTGTCCATCGACGGCATGCCGGAAGAGGTGGTGTTCGAGCCACTCAACGAGTTCGTTGGCGGTGGCAGCAGCAAGCGCAAACAGGCTTCGGCACCGGGCCACGTCAGCACCACCATGCCGGGTAACATCGTCGATGTGCTGGTCAAGGAAGGCGACACCGTCAAGGCCGGCCAGGCTGTGCTGATCACCGAAGCGATGAAGATGGAAACCGAAGTCCAGGCAGCGATTGCCGGCAAGGTCACCGCGATTCATGTGGCCAAGGGTGATCGGGTCAATCCGGGTGAAATTCTGATCGAGATCGAAGGCTGAGATAACGGCCGCGATCCAACGCTTTAAACCTCGGGGGGGCATGTGCTCCCCTTTTTTTCATGCGGAATTTGTCTGCATCACATGAGGCCTATGTGGGAGCGAGCCTGCTCGCGAAGAGGAGTGTCAGTCGATATTTATTCAACTGACAGATCGCATTCGCGAGCAGGCTCGCTCCCACAGTGACGATGTTCAATCCGTCAGAACGCCATGCGCCACTGGCCCATCACGCCATGAGTGCGGCTGTCAGTGGCCATTTCACCGGTAAGACCAACGCCGACGGAGTGATTGGCAGACAGCCCGAGGTCGAGGCCGGCATCCACGGACAGACTGTTTCGATCCAGCGCTGCACCGGTAACCTCAAACCGCTTGCCACCCTTGACCAGTTGCTGGCGGGTGTCGCTTTCAATCTCGCCAAAGGTATGTTTCCAACCGGCACTGAATCGCGGCGTCAACGTCATGCCGTTATCCAGCCGATTGATTTTTGCCGTACGCAGACCGAAGGTGCTGCTGAGGTTGTCGCGGGTTTGCCCAAAGACTTTCAGCGCCGCATCCCCGCCTTTTTCGCTGTAGCTGTCACGCTGGTAGCGCTGATAGCCGAGGCTGGCGAACGGTTCGAGCGTCGCGTTGTGGCGGCCAACATTGACCGCCAGTTCGGCAAAGGCTTGTTGGGTGTTGGCGTCGTAGTTGCCCTTGAGGCGATCGCTGAACCCGTTGAATGCCACTCGCCGCTTGCTGTCGCCGTCATGGCTGGCATAGGTCGCCCCGAGACGCAGTGAAAATGGTCCGTCCTGGCGCACGGCGTAGGCACCGAGGTGCCAGCTGTCGAGGTCGCCATCGTATTGTCGGGCATCGAGTCTGGTCTGCGATTTTCCACCGACCAGGCCGATATGCCATTGTTCATCGAGCCGCCAGTCGGCGCCCATGACCAGACCCTGGGTCGCGTGTTTGAGGGTGCTGTCGAACTCGCGATCAACCTTGCCGCCATGGCCGAGCGCTTGAATCCACACGCGCCCGGAATCCGCGCCGCCGGCGGCCTGACGCGGCGAGTTACCGGAGCTGTAGGCAGAACCGTAACGGCTATTCAGTTGTTGCATGGCCGAGAGCATGCTCGCGCTCACGGGGGTGATGCTGCTCAACGTGGCTTTGGCGAGGTTGGCGTTGCTGCCGGCGGCGAGTTGTTCGATGGCGATGGGGGCGGTGGTTTTGTCGCTGGCGAGCAATGCCGCGACGGCTGTATTGGCGGGTTTTGTTGTTTGAGGCGATGCTTGGGTGGCAACAGTGCTGGCGCTTGCAGTTGCTGTGCGTGGGGGCGACGCTGATTCGACAATGCTGTTGGCCACCGACCGTGCGTTACGGGTCTTTGCAAGATCCGCGAGTGCTACATCATTGCGGGCATAATTCAAGTTCACCTTTTGTTTTTCATACGACAGCGTCGGGGTCATATAAGCGAGGTTGGTGGTGACCTCGCCGAACTCTCCTTCAATGGTGTTGGCGGTCAGAATCAAGTGTTCCGAGTTGATTGCGTAGACTCCGGGCTTACCGTAAACCTGAACCTGAGCACCGCCCAGTGTTGCGGTGCCTTTGACGACCACGGGGTCTGATCCACCTTCAGCAGAGACACCATAGGAAAATATTGCGTCTTCAGCGAACTCCAGATCGCCCTGTATTTTCGGCGCTCCATGCGGCCGGGTGGCCACCAGCGATCCGCCGACATACAAGTTGGCAACATCACCGGAACCACCGAACACCGCACCTTTGTTTACGGTAACCCCGCCAATCGAGCCGAAGTTGACCAGAGCCGCCCCCGACTTGACGTCAGCATCACCGGCAAACTCATGGCTGAGCGTCCATATACCTCGGGCGACACGCAGGCTCGAAAAATTGCGCGTCTCACCGATCTCGCCGCCCTCGGTTGCATTGAGTTGCAGGCCATTGATGCCGGTGCCACCGTCCAGGCGCCCACTCCAGCGGGCACCGTTATTGATCACCAGTAAATCGTCTCCTTCGCCCAGTTGCAGGGACACACCATCGACGCTCTCAACCGGATGGGAAAGAAACGAAACTGCCGTTGTGTAGGCATACATGTCCCGGTCAAAAGGATCGACCAGGTCAAACTCGCCATCAGCCTTTTCTTCCATGACGATCTCAGGGAACTCCAGATCTGCGTAAAAGGCATCGTCAAACTGAACCGTTGCGACGTGCTTTCTCATATCTCTGAGGAACGGTGCTGTGTGTTCGAGCGGTCCGATAAATTCCTCGATTGCGAAGAGGTCCTCTATCGGTTCCATCACGTCTTCTGTAACAGCGGGTGTTGCTGCTTTGGGGACGCGCGTCTTTTTTTTCGGCTTGCTGTCTTCTACTTCTGCGACAGCGGGTATTTCTGGTTGTTGTGCTATCGAGGTCTCTACCCAGCCGATTGCCAGTGCAATCGCCAGTGCCAGATGTTTTGGTTTGCAGTTGTGTTGAACAGACATTCAATTGGATCTCTTTTAGTAAGAGACCCAACTCTATTGATGCACCGAAAAAACCGATGTCGGCTGCTTCCCGCACGCTTGCAGGCGACATCGGATCATCTTGTAGAAAATGACCGTGTGATCTGGAACCCGTAGTTTTGCTCGGCTGCCGCGGCTCTTTTTCCTACAGCCAATCAAGACCGCGCCGCCTGTTCAACCTCAAAAACTCATCTGCCACTGCCCGATCAACCCGTGATTGCGACTGTTGCTGCCGATCTCACCGCTGTATCCCACGCCTAACGTGTGCCGCGCAGAAATCCCCACGTCCAGCCCGGCCTCCAGCACCAGGCTGTCGCGATCCAGCGAGCTGCCATCGACACTGAACGCCGTGCCGCCGGTCACAAACGCCTGCCGCGTCGAGCTGCTGACATCGCCATAGGTGTGTTTCCAGCCAGCGGCCATGCGCGGCGTTACGCTCATGCCATTGTCGAGGCTGCTCAGGTGCGCCAGGCGCAGGCCGAAGGTGCTGCTGAAGTTATCTTGAGTCTGGCTGTTGACTTGCAGCGCGGCGGCGCCGCCTTTTTCCTTGTAGCTGTCGCGGTGGTAGCGCTGATAACCGAGGCTGGCGAACGGTTCTGCGCTGAGGCGGCCGCTGCCCATGGCGTAGCCGAGTTCGGCGAAGGCTTGCTGACTATCGGCGTCGTAGTCGCCTTTCGGGCGGTCGCTGAAACCGTTGAATGCGATGGTGCGTTTGCTTTCGCC
Source organism: Pseudomonas viridiflava (assembly GCF_900580865.1). GTDB lineage: Bacteria > Pseudomonadota > Gammaproteobacteria > Pseudomonadales > Pseudomonadaceae > Aquipseudomonas. The sequence continues at coordinate 451,560 of NZ_UTBZ01000001.1, read as the reverse complement.
CTGATGGCCGCTGTATGCCGCGCCCAGACGCAGCGAGATCGGGCCGTTCTGATGCAACGCGTAGACGCCGGCGTGCCAGCTCTCGACGTTGCCGTCGACGCCGGTCGCGTCCAGATCGGTTTTCGAATAGCCGCCCAGTATGCCCAGGCGCCATGCCGGATTCAGTGACCAGTCGGCGCCCAGCACGCTGCCCTTGGTGCGTTGCTCCAGACCGCTGCTGCCGTGTTCGCCATCGAGCTTGCCGTAGCCGCCAATGCCTTGCAGCCAGAGGCGGCCGCGAGCGTTCGGATCATTCAGGTTGCGCGCCTCGGTCGGCACGCCGTTGGCCGCCAGCACGGGCGTGTCGCGTTGATCGAGGCCGACCAGCAGTCCCGGGCTGCCGCCCATTTGCTGCATGGCCGAGAGCATGCTGCTGCCGACTTGACTGCTGGCGCTGAGGGTGGCGCTGGTCAGGTTGGCGTTGCTGGCGCCTGCCAGTTGCTCAATCGCCGCGCCAGCGCTGCTTTGGCTGGTATTGAGCAAGGCGTTGTACAAAGCGTTGTCTTTGCCGATCGAGGCGAGGCTGTTGGCGGCGTTGTTGCCGTTGGCAGTAGCGGCGAACTCATTGAAAGCCACGTCATTGCGGGTGTAGGTCAGGTCAACCTGGGTTGGCGTGTAGGCGAGGGTCGGCGTCAGGAACGCATAGTCGCTGCTGACCTTGCCGAAGGTGCCGTTGACCTGCGCCGCTTGCAGCACGGTGTAGTGGCTCTGCCATGGATAGGTGCCGCTGCCGGGATTCACCGCGAGGGTTGCGCCGTTGAGATTGGCGATGCCGCCGACCTGTACCGGCGCGCTGCTGCCGTCGGCGTTGACACCGTAGGCGAGGGTGGCAGCGTTGCCCAGGTTCAAATCGTGAACGATCGTTGCGCGATCGAGGCCGGTGTCGGTGCGCAACGTACCGTTGACGTTGAGATTGCCCACCGAACCGCCGCCGGCATACACGCCGCCGGCATCCACGGACAGGTTGCCGGCGATGCTGCCCTGATTGATCAGCGTTGCGCCGTTGCGCACTGCACCGCCGTCGCTAAAGTCGCCGCTGCCTGTGAGTGTCCACGCGCCTTGCTTGACCTCCAGCCATTCGAAGTTGCGACTGGCGCCGAAGCTGCCACCGGCCGCATCATCCATCACCACCCGGTCGTAACCGCTGCCGCCATCCACAACGCCGACAAAGCGACTGCCGCTGCGCAAGGTCAGGCTGTCGTTACCGCCACCCAGATCCAGCGCCAGGTCATTGCTGCCAGTGATCGTGCCGCCGTTGATGACGTTGTCGGCGAATTCACCGACGAGCTTCACGCCGAAACCGTTGAGGCCTTGAATGGTGCCGAAGTTTTCCAGCGTGGTCGCCGCCAGCCCCGAACCGCCGCTGCCATCGTCCACCAGAATGGCGCTGTCGGCACCGCTGATCAAAGCGTTGCTGGCGTTGAGGATGTAACCGCCACCCAGCGCGATACCCTCGCTGCCGTTGGCGAAACCGCCCTTGTCGACACCGCCCGCACCGACGCCCTGAATGGTCCCGTAGTTTTCGATGTGGGCGATCTTGTCGATGTCCACGCCGTCGCCGTCACCGTTCGCTTGCAAGCCTGAGTAAGCCCCGGTGATGGTGCCGTGGTTAATCACCGTGCCATCGCCGTCGGAACCGAAGCCGGAACCATTGCGGCCGGTGATCTGCCCGTAGTTGATCAGCGTCGCGCCAAGATCGGTGGTGATGCCGTGGCGGCCACCGGAAATCACCCCGTAGTTGGTCACGCTGACGCCGCTCGCGGAGTCAATATCGATGCCATCGAACTTCTCGTCGGCATTGTGCGAATCGCCGGTCGAAATCTCGCCATAGTTGCTGATCGTCGCGTTGGCGCCGGTCTTCATGCCGTCGCTGGCGTCGCCGCGAATCAGCCCGCCGACGCGGTTGATAATGGTGGTCTTCACGCCGTCACTGCGCAGCGCATCCAGGTCCAGTCCCTGGCCGGTGGTGGAGCGAATCACACCGCTGTTGTCGATCAACAGACTGCCGCTGACAAAGTTGCTGTCGATGCGCAAAGCGTCGTTGGCGCCGAGAATCTGCCCGCCGCTGCGGTTGTAGATCGTGTAGTTGCGCGCCTGGGTCAGGTCGCCGCTGCTGTCGATGGCCCGGCCACCGCTGGAGACGATTTTGCCTGCGTTGTCGATCACCACACCGGCACCACTGGTCTTGTCTTTCAGGCTCACGGCCTTGCCGCTGTTGGTGATGCTGCCCGGCGCGGAAATCGTCAACGTGTCGCTGCCACCCAGCGTTTGTGCTGCCGTGGTGGCGGTGTCGATCTGCACGGTTTTGCCGTGGGCTGCCGTGGCAGCGATCAACAGGGCAATGGCGAGGGACAGACGCTGGGGCGGGAACGGCATGGTCGGACGGCCTTTTTGTTATAAGCGGGCCGTCCTGTATAGCGAAGGGTTTTTACAGAATGATGTCTGTGGCTGATCTGCATTGTTTTGCATTCAGATTTCGCTTGCCAAGAGTAAATCTGCATTTTGTTGCAGATTTTGGCGTTCTATCAGGCTTTGAATGCACTACATTGCATCCGGCATCAATGAAGGTTCTGTTGAAATGTATTTAAAAGTAGAGGAAATGAAAGCGTGGGATCTGCAATGAGCCTGACGGTAGCTGAGCGCATGGCGCTCATCGAAAGCATCCAAGAAGCGCTGGCCGACGGGACATTGGACATCAGCGAAGCCGTCCGCCGTTTACGAGTGGAGGTGACAGGGCTGCATCAAATCCAATTCGCTAAGATGTGCAAAATTTCGGTCCGCACGTTGATACACATAGAGCACGCTGAGGGTAATCAGACGTTGAGGTCGTTGGACTCAATATTCCGATTGTTTGGCCTGAAAATGGGCGTCGTGCGGATACGCCGAGAGCCCCATTAAAACCCGACGCAGCCCGCAATGTGCTGATCGCCCTAGCTACGCCGCACATATGCCTTTCCATAATGGCGTTCCATTTTCGCCTGAATCAATTCCAGGCCAATCGACATCAGCCAGTAAATGATCGCCGCCGTCGTCAGCATTTCGATGTAGCGGTAGCTTGAGCGCCCGTATGACTGGGCGAGAAACATCACTTCCCAGACGCCCATTACCGAAATCAGCGACGAGTCCTTGAGCATCGAGATGAACTGGTTGGTCGTGGGCGGGATGATCGTGCGCATGGCTTGCGGCAGGGTGATACGCCAGAAAATCACTGTCTCGCGCATACCCAGTGCCAGCGAAGCTTCGCGCTGGCCGTGGTCGACACCGAGGATGCCGGCGCGGAAGATTTCGCTGAGATAGGCGCCGTAGTTCAACGACAGGGCAATGATGCCCGCGACGATGGCGCCAGGCACGATGCCCAGTTGTGGCAAGCCCAGGTAGATCAACAGGATCTGAATGAGCAGTGGCGTGCCGCGAAAGAACGAGGTGTAAAAACTGGCGATGCCGAATGCCACGGCGCTTTTCGACAGGCGTGCCAATGCCGTGATGAAGCCCAGCAGGGACGAGGCGACAATCGAGCACACACAGAGGAAAAGCGTCAGCGCCGCGCCTTGCAAAAAGCCGTTGGGTGCCAGATGCAAGCCGACCAGATTGGGCAGTTTGTCGAGGATGATCGAGAACTTCAGGTCGAAGCTCAGGAAGAACCCGGCGAACAGGCAGAACAACGCTGCCCATGTCAGGTACAGCCGCGTACGAAAACCGAACAAGCGTTGCAGGCGTGATTCAGCCACCGGTTGCGGTGGCTGTGGCGGTGTCGGGAAAGAAGTCATTGGCTGATATCAGCGCCGATCCATTTTTGCGACAGCTTGCTCAGGGTGCCGTCCTTCTTCAGTTGCGCGAAGACTTCACGCACCTTGGCGTCCCATTGCGCATCACCCTTTTCGATGGCCACGGAGTTCGGTTCCGAATACAGCGGCTCGCCGGCCAGTTTGAAGCGTTTGTCTTGGTTCAGGCGTGGCTGCGCGGTGACAAGGTTGGTGAGGATTGCATCCAGGCGCACGCCGGCCCCCAGACCCAAATCCTGGAAGGCGACGTTGTCGGTGTCGTACGGCGCGATCTGCACATCGTCGAACGGGTACTGCAGCTGCGTGTCTTCGGCACCTTCGATGATCAGGTTCTTGTTCAGATAGCTTTCGTAGCTGGAAGCGCTGGTGAGGCCGACTTTTTTGCCACTCAGATCCTTCGCATCGTGGATCCGCTCATCCTTGGCGTTGACCACGATCACTGCCGGCGAAGCGTAGTATTTGACCGGGAAATCGAACACTTCGGCGCGGGCCTTGCTCGGCGTCATCGAGCAGATGCAGATATCGTAACGCCCGCTCCAGCGGCCGGCCGCAATGACGTCCCAGGACGGCGTTTCCAGTCGTAGCTTGACGCCCAACTTGTCAGCCACGGCCTTGGCGACGTCCACGTCGAAGCCATCGAGCTGGTTCTGGTCATTGAGAAACGAGAACGGTGGATAGCTTTCCATCAGCACGCCGACCAGCTCTTTCTTTTGTTCGATACGGTCCAGCGTCGTGCCACCAAAGGCTTGAGTCGAGGCGGCCAGAACGGTCAGGCCCAGGGCCAGTAGCGGTTGAAATTTCACAGTCGATCCCTGGGTAAAAAAGAGGTTGTTTTTAACGGAATGGTGCGTATTAAATAGTTATAAGAACGACTCTGATAGTGAGTTATTTTCATAAGCATATGAGTGAAAAGCATATGGGCGCAGGCAGCACGATTATTCTCGATGGCGGCATGGGCCGTGAATTGCAGCGCGCCGGTGCGCCATTTCGCCAGCCGGAGTGGTCGGCGCTGGCCTTGAGCGAGGCGCCGCAAGCGGTTGAGGCGGTACATGCCGCTTATATCGCCAGTGGCGCCAATGTGATTACCACCAACAGTTATGCCGTGGTGCCGTTCCATATTGGCGAAGAGCGCTTCGCCGCCGAAGGGCAGGCGCTGGCCGCATTGGCCGGAGAGCTGGCGCGGCGTGCAGTGCAAGCCTCGGGAAAAAACGTGCGCGTGGCCGGCTCATTGCCGCCGCTGTTTGGCTCCTATCGTCCGGATCTGTTCGAGGCCGCCCGAGTGCCCGAGTTGCTGGCGCCGTTGGTCGATGGCCTGGCACCGCACGTTGATCTGTGGCTGGCGGAAACCCAGAGTTCGATCGTCGAGGCGCGAGCCATTCACGCGGGATTGCCGAAGGATGGCAAACCGTTCTGGCTGTCGTTCACCTTGAAGGATGAAGACACCGATGAAGTGCCGCGCTTGCGCTCCGGTGAGCCTGTCGCCGAAGCCGCTGCGGTGGCGGCTGAATTGGGCGTCGAGACGTTGTTGTTCAATTGCAGCCAGCCAGAAGTGATCGGTGCCGCGATTGATGCCGCGCGTGAAACCTTCGAGCGTCTGGGGGTGAAGATTCACATTGGTGCTTACGCCAATGCGTTTCCGCCGCAGCCAAAAGAAGCCACGGCCAATGACGGGCTCGATCCGCTGCGTGAGGATCTGGATCCGCCGGGTTACTTGCATTGGGCGATTGACTGGCAGCAGCGCGGTGCGAGCCATTTGGGCGGTTGCTGCGGGATCGGGCCGGAACACATTGCGGTGCTGGCGCAGAAACTGGTGTAACCGCAGATCAAAAGATCGCAGCCTGCGGCAGCTCCTGCATGGGATTGACGTTCACCCTGTAGGAGCTGTCGAAGGCTCGGGCCGCGTTCGGACGATCTTTTGCTTTTTACATAATCAGACGCGACATTCGACCAAGCCTTTCACCTGCCCGTCGGGCGTCTGGTTTTCATCGGACAGCCACTGCTCGAAACCTGCCGCAATCGCCGGCCACTCTCCATCCAGAATCGAATACCACGCGGTGTCGCGGTTCTGTCCCTTGACCACCATGTGCTGGCGGAACACGCCTTCGAAGCTGAAACCCAAACGCTCGGCGGCGTACTTGGAGCGGGCGTTGCCGTTGTTGCATTTCCATTCGAGGCGACGGTAGCCGAGGTCGAAGGAATATTTGGCCAACAGGTAAACCGCTTCGGTGCTTCTCGGCGAGCGTTGCATCGGCGCGCCGAAGGTGACGTGACCGATTTCGATGCGGCCCTGGGCCGGGACAATCGACATCAGGCTGAGGATGCCTTGCACCTGATTGGTGGCGCGGTCGACGACGCTAAAGAAATACGGGTCGCTGGCGGCTGCGTGGTTGTTAAGCCAAGCGTCGAACGCAGTGCGCTCCGGGAACGGGCCATAGGGCAAATAATCCCAGAGTTTTGGATCGGCACCTGGGCCTTCGAGTGCGGCGAACAGCTGGTCGCCGTGGCGCGCCGGGTCGAGTCGTTCCAGGCGAATGAAGCGACCTTCTAGCAGGGTGGCGGTAGGGGCGGGGACGCCTTTCCAGTCAGCGAGTGATGCGGTCATGCGTGCGTCTCCTTAAATGGCTTTGCGAAACTGGATGAAGCCCGGGCGTTCGGCGATGCGCTCGTAGAGCTGGATCGCAGTGGCGTTGGTTTCGTGGGTCAACCAATGGACTTTGCCGCAGCCATCAGCCTTGGCCGTAGCGTAGACGTGTTCGATCAGCAGACGGCCGACGCCGGTGCCACGGGTTTGCGGCATCACCAGCAAGTCTTGCAGGTAGCAGGAGTTTTCGATGCTCCAGTTCGAGCGATGGTAGATGTAATGCACCATGCCCACGGCTTTACCGTCGGCCCACGCCAATGCTGCGTGGGTTGGTTCGCTCGGGTCGAGAAAACGCTGCCAGGTGCTGTGCGTCACAGCTTCCGGCAATTCAGTGTTGTAGAAACGCAAGTAAGCCTGCCACAGCGGTAGCCACGCGGCGTGGTCGTCGGCGCTGACCTGTCGAATGTCGATCTGACTCATGGTGATTTCCTTAGCGCATCAATCGGGCGAGGGTTTGATCATTGATTTCCGGGCTGGCGGCCAAGCCTTCGCGCACGCCGGCAATGTCCTCGGCGCTGCGGTTCTGGCTGAGCTTGCGTTTGCCTTCGAGGCGGTCGATGGGAATGGCGAAACCGACAATCGCTTTGAGCATGCCGTCGATGTAGTCGGCGGGCGCGTCGGCGACGGACCACGGCTGGGCGCGGCCGGCCTCATGACGGTCGGTCAGGGTGCTGACGATGTCGAGCAGGCGTCCGCCATCGCTGAAGGTTTCGGCGTGGCCATAGGCGTGCACGGCGATGTAGTTCCAGGTCGGCACGACTTTGCCGTGCTCGGCCTTGCTCGGATAAAAGCCCGGGCTGACGTAGGCATCGGCGCCGGCGAAGATCAGCATGGCCTCGGCGCCGTCGCGCAGGTCTTTCCACTGCGGGTTGGCGCGGGCCAGGTGCCCGTACAGCGTGCCGTACTCGCCTTGTTCGCAATGCAGCAACACCGGCACATGGCTGGCCTGCAAGCCACTTTCGCCGTGGGTCACCAGAATGGCGAGGCGGGTGGCGAGAATCAGTTCGTGCAGTTGGGACAGGTCTTCGATGGCAAAGGCGCGTGGCGTGTACATGGACAGATTTTCCTTGGCGAATGCCTGCATCGTAGGCAGGCTATTGGTCTGTTGTAAGAGCCATTGATGACCAATTTCATAGGTCCATTGTCATGTCCGATTCGCCAACGATGTCCATGCCATTCAACCCTGCCGGTATCGAGCTTGATCGCCGCCAGGGTTTGAGTCGTCAGCTCTATCAGGCGTTGCGCCTGCGGGTACTGGACGGGCGACTGGCGAGCGGCACGCGGTTGCCGGCCAGTCGCGACCTGGCGACGGCGCTGGGGATTTCCCGCAACAGCGTGGTGCGCGCCTACGATCAACTGTATGCCGAAGGCTTTATTGAAGGGCGGGTAGGGGATGGCACCTACGTCGCACAATTGATGCCGGTATCGAGCCCTGCTAAAAAATTATCCACAAAAGTATCCACAGGGTTTTCAACAGGCTTACCCACAGCCTTATCCACAAATTGGCTTGATTTACCTGTAATTTCATCCAGTAAAGTTATCCACAGCGATAGTTTTTCGCGCATCGAAAAGAACCATTTGGCCCGGCCACCGAGTGGCCCGCCGCGAGCATTCAGGGTGGGTGTTCCGGCGTTTGATCTGTTCCCGTTCGAGGTGTGGGCCAAGCTGAATGCGGCTTTCTGGCGCAAACCGGATCTGGAGCAACTGTGTTACGGCGATCCGTCCGGTGATGCGCGTCTGCGTGCAATGATCGCCGCTTATCTGCGCAGTTCGCGCGGCATGCAGTGCTCACCTGAGCAAATTGTGATCACCAGCGGCGCACAACAGGGCATTAGCCTTTGTGCACAGTTGCTGGTGGAGCCGGGCGATGGCGTGGCGATCGAGAATCCGGGCTACCGCGCGGCCGGTCATGCGTTCGCTGTTGCCGGGGGGCGTTTGCACGGCATCGCTGTGGATGAAGAGGGCATGGACTGCTCGGCGTTATCGGCAACCGGGGATTGTCGGGTGGCGTATGTGACCCCCTCTCATCAGTACCCCACCGGCGTGGTAATGAGCCTTGCACGACGCCTGGAACTGCTCGCCTGGGCCGAGCGCAGCCAGGGCTGGATCGTCGAAGATGACTACGATGGCGAGTACCGTTACACCGGTGCGCCGCTGGCACCCTTGGCGGCACTCGACCGCCAGGGGCGGGTGCTGTATGTCGGCACCTTCGGCAAAGTCGCTTTCCCGGCACTGCGTCTCGGTTATCTGGTGCTGCCCCCGGCGTTGGTCGATGCATTCTCGCAACGCCGGGCCGTCGATGTCCGGCATTCCGAGGTCAGTACCCAAGCGGTGATGGCCGAATTCATGGCGGCCGGGCATTTCCAGCGGCATATCCGGCGCATGCGCCGCGCCGCTCTGAGCCGGCGCAACACCCTGCTCGACGGTTGGCCGGCAACCATTGCCGGCGTGGGTAATTTGCCTGCCGTGTCGGCCGGGCTGCACCTGACTGTGGCCGTCGACAGCATCGAACGCGAGCAGCAGTTGATTGCGCAGGCTGCCGGCGTCGATGTCGAGATCAACGGCTTGAGTAGCTACTGGCTGCCCGATTCCACCACACCGCTGGATTTGCGCGCCGGGCTGGTACTGGGCTTCGCCGCTGTACCTGAACCGGCGATCAAAGCGGCGCTGACTCGGCTGCGACAGGCGTGGCAGGCGTGAGAAACAGCGCGCGCGCTGACTTGTCTGAAATGTCGCTTCGATGGATTTCGATCAGCGCCTGATTGCTCAGAAAACGTGGCTCATACGCTCCCCCCATGCGGCGCTGGGCAACGGTTTTCATATGTCCGACGGGAAATGGCGCGACGGTGTCTTGCACGCTGCTGTAATGGAAATGTGCGTAACACAACACTTTGTCGGTGTGGGCGTCGCGTATTTCGTACTCGTCGAGAAAATCCCTGGCCTGGCCTTTGAGTGGGCGTCGCGTCACGGTTTGTGAAATTTTTACTTCGCCCTTGTCTTTCAGCCATAGGACCCCTGCCGCAGTCGGTGGCTGTTGCTTGATCATCCTCATGCGGGTGCTGGTGCCTTTTTCATCAAGTTTGTTGGCGGCCTCATCAAGCTTGTGGCCAAGCGCTTCGGTTGGCTCCTTCAGGTCGGCGGTCAGATTGCTGGTGGTCAATGCTTCATCGATTGCCGCGTTGGCTGCGCGCAAGGCAGCAGCATGCTTGTGATATTCCTCCTCGACCTCGACAGGAATACGCCGCCCCCGTTTGAGTTGGGCCTCGATACGCCGGTGGAATGCGGCCAACCCGTCGATCAGTGCCTGACCTTCCCGAATGCTGTTATTGAGCGTGGGGCTGGCCTTGGGCGGTTTGGGTTTTGTTCTGCGCTGTTCGACCCAGATTCCGGGTGACTCTTCCTCGAATGTAGCGATGACCCCGGTCAGGGTCGTTCGTACTTCCACCAGGTCGGATTTTTGACCCTTGATGCGCTTTTTCCGATCACCGACCACCGTGCCCCTGGATTTGGTCTTGATGATCTGGCGCGTCGATGATCTCGGTCTCGAAGGCCCCGGAGTCGGTTCCAGCAGGTGCTTGTAACGCAGCAATTCGGCCAGCTTTACATCCGTGCGCGCCTTGAACGCGATCACGCGGTTACGCACATGCTCCAGTCGCTCAGTGTTGATCTGCTCGGGGTAGTCGATAAGCAGATCGCCCAAGCGTTGATCAAGGGTGGAAAACTGTTCGGCCACATTACTCAAGACATCCGTGCGTTCACGCAGGTTGTCGAGGCTTTCATCAGCCGTCAGGTTCAATGTGCTCTGGATGCTCAGCGCAGCGTTTTCGATGAGATCGGCCAGTGCCTGATAGGCGTTGGCGCCAGTCGCCGTGTCACGGTTCTTGATGCAGATCTCCTGGCCGAGACTGATCTGCAAGAGTTTGAGTTCGTTCAGATCATATTTGGGCAACGCCTTGCGATAGGTATAAACAACGTCGACAGCTTTTTTCCCCAACAACATCAGTTCGTCGAAACGAGTCTGGGCCAGCTCCATTTTTTCAATGATGGCCTGGGTCTGATCGGTCATTGTTTCGAAGGTCTGAACAAACGCCTGCGCTGTGAAACCCGCTTCATCGGCAAGCATTGTGCTCATCGTCTTCAGGTTGGCCTGAAGTTCCGTGCAATGCAGTTCGAGCCATTCCTGGCCGAGAAACAACTGCATCTCGAGCCGCTGAATCATCACCCGCCGGTAATTGGGAACGGGCTGTTTTTGATGCAACGCCTTGATCTGTTCGATGCTCGTACCGTAAGCCTTGCGCTGTGATTCGAGCGTAGCCAGATACTGCTGGCGCGCCTGCATCCGGACGTCCGGGAGCGCCGCGTTAAACGCGTCGTGGTCGGCGTCACGCTGGATCTGCTTGGCTTCCATCGTGGCGTCAAAAGCACTGATTTCGGCGATCAGTTGGATTGCGTCCATTTTATTGACGTTCTGAACTTCCTGATGGGCGACGTCGAGACCACCGCCTCGCAGGCGCAATCGAAGGTCGATCACCCATTGACCGTTGGCGGTGCGGGCCAGCGTCGGCCCCTTACGCGACGGCTGCTGGCGAGAGTCGATGATCTGGACCTCGGCGTGTTCATTGATCATGACCTCGAACCAGCGCACGCCTACGCAAGCGAACCATTGTTTCTGGCGGGGATAGAGATGTCTGTGCGTACCCTCGCTGGCGGCGACGCCAATACCTCTGGGTTTGGCAATCTGGAAGCTGTCGAGCAGCTTGGCCAGGGCGACGGGTGATCGTTTCAGTGCAGTGAACGGGTTGACCACCATCTCATGCGAAATGGGCAGTGCCGTGCTGGAAATGTCCGCCAACTGCGCCGGTTTGCTGACCACGATGTCGGTGGTGACCTTCGGTGTGGGTTCTTCCTGCGGGATCGACTCGCTGGCGGGCTGGTCGCCAACCGCTGCGCGATGGGCGAGCACCATGCCCAATGCCAGAAGAATGTCGGCCAGTGCGGTCCAGGCGATCTTGCCGGTTTGCTCATTGGCCACATCGCTGATCTCTTGCAGGTCATCCATGATCTGCCAGATCCACGCGGCTGTGCCAACGCTGCGTCCGAGGAATGGCAGCGCCGCGTTGAAGATCATCCAGCCGCCGTGTTTGAGCGTAGCCCAGCGGGCCTCAGCATCGGAAACCGACTGGCGATCGGCCTGGGTAATGACCGCCTGTACGTTACTGTCATGCAGTGTCCCCAATACATCGTATTCAATTTTCGCAGTCGCCAGGGTGACGGGGCCGGACATGTCGAGGGCGGTGAAGGGATTCACCAGCGATTGCGGGATTGTCCAGACCGAAGGCAGTCGGGCGGTAAAGACGAACTGGCTGTAGTTGAAGCGCACATCGTCCGGCAACCAGGCCAGCACCGACTCGCGCAGATCTCGTGAATGCTGGATCTCGTACAGCAAGTTGGCGTGGGAGGGAAATTGCATCAGCGCCATGTCGAACAGCGGCCGGTAAAGTACGCACGGTCCTTTATCCACTTCACGCGGGCCGATGACAAACATGTTGTTGACGGTGTCCGCCTGTGAACCGCTGCGATGAGCAAGGAATGCCAGCGGGCGAATGACGATTTCATTGTGATCGACGTGACGTTCATCACCGGTGTTGGCCAATGCGGCAACGACATAGCGGTAACCCGCCTCGGTAATGCCGGCCTTGCCTTGTATCTTGTGTTGCAACGCCAGCAGCGGCAGCTCGATGGGTAACTGGCTGGTGTAGAGCGTTTGCAGCGTCGCTGCCTGCTCGCTGTCGTCGACCAGCAGGTTTTGCAGGTGCGCCGGGTAGGTCTTGCCGATATCGACGCTGCTCACCAGTTGTTCCAGGTAGCTCACGGTCATCCACTCAGGTAACACGCCGCCATCCTTGTAGTGTGCGGTTTTATTGCCAAGCGGCTGCCCTGCGAGGTTCTGCAGGGCAAGGTCAATGAGCGACAACGTCTGGGTCTGCGTATTGCCCGGCAAGACGAACGTGCCCCAGACCACCAGGCTGGTGATGCTGATTTCGATGGCATCGATCTTCACCTCGCCGGCCTGCGGATGATCCTTGAGCATCTGTTGTTTCAGGGCATCACGGGTAAAGGCTTGCAGGCTGATGACTTCGCTCTGGAAGGTTTTTCCCTTGTTTGTATGCTGCACCATGGTCAGATCCAACAGATGTCGGCTGTAACGGGTTTGATCGGCGGGGCTGGCGCTGTCGAGCCAGTCTGGCAGCATCGGACGCAGACGTTCGATATGGGGCTTGAGGCGCGGTGTCGGTTCTCGAGGATCGCCAGCAGTTCCGGTGTGCGGATAAAGCTCGCTGGCGTTCGAACCCTGGAAAAAATTGATCGCACCCAACGCTTCCGCCTCCAGGGCGATCAGCGTGCAGGCCTGATAGTCGAAGAAATTGCCTTGGGGCTCGACCAGGCGCCATTTCAGTCCGGCACCGGAGGCGTCTTTCCAGTAACGGTGGGGCAGGGCTTCACCGAGTTTGTCCAGCGACTCGAAGTTCTCGAACCCCTGAATCACCGAGTGGGTCATGATCAGGGTGCGCTCGCCTTGGGTGCCGATCAGCACTGCCGTATCGAGCAGCGTCACGTGGTTCTGGTCAACGCCTTCGCCGCGGTCCAGATCGATCAGACAGGCGCGTGTCTGGTATTGGTCGGTGGTCAGCCGCTGGTTTTTGTCCGGATGCTTGTAGACCGCCTCGACCATGGCGCGCTGGTCGGCATCCCAGTCTGTATTCGCATCGACCTTCCACAAGTTATGCAGGGCCTGCGACATCTGTTGCCAGCGCGGTTGTCCCGGGTAGGTAAAATCGTCCCAGTAATTGATCTGATGTTCCTTGTAGGCGACGAACAGCAACGGTGCCAGTTCATTGAGCAATTTGCCGATTTCGCTGATTTTCACCGGTAGCTGGATGGCTGAGGGCAGGTCTGGCTGCAAGGTCAGATAATGTTCACCGTCGAGATACGCCACGGCGGTGCCGGAGAGGCCCAGACGGACCAGCGTGTCGGTCAGCGATTCGATCAGGTGGCGGCCGGGAACGACTTGATCACCTTCGATGATCCAGGTCGGTCTCACGACCATGGCCAACTGCGGGTCGAGATCGAGGTCCGGGTACAGCGTTTTGAGCGCCGGGCGCAGAGTTTTCGAGGCAACTTCTCGCAGTGAAGGACCGGTCACCAGTTGGGTCACGACATCGACGGCACTGGGAGAGGGGATTTCGGGCATGGGCAACTCCTGCTCTGATGGGCGCGCCGAAAGGGCGGCGGTTGCGGGCAAGGTAGAGGCGGGTTGCGGGGCGGGTGCGGTACATAAATATCGCAGGCGAAAAAAGACCCGCAGGAGCGGGTCTGTTTTTTACAGGTGCGACTTGTGTCTGGTTATTGTTCGAAACCTTCCAGCACGTTCACCGCGTTGATACCGATTTCTTCCACGGCGTAGCCGCCTTCCATGACGAACAGCGTCGGTTTGCCAAGGGCGGCAATGCGTTTGCCCATCGCCAGATAGTCCGGGCTGTCGAGTTTGAACTGCGAGATCGGGTCGTCCTTGAACGTGTCGACGCCGAGCGATACGACAATGATGTCGGCGCCGTAGCGGTCGATTTCATCGCAGGCCTGATCCAGCGCCGCACTCCACACCTCCCAACCGGAACCCGCGGGCAGCGGATAGTTGAAGTTGAAGCCCTCACCGGCACCTTCGCCGCGCTCATCGTCGTAGCCAAGGAAGAACGGGAACTCCGCTTCCGGATGACCGTGGATCGAGGTGAACAGCACATCGCTGCGTTCGTAGAAAATCGACTGTGTGCCATTGCCGTGGTGATAGTCGACGTCGAGGATCGCGACCTTTTTGTGGCCCTGATCGAGAAACGCCTGCGCGGCGATGGCAGCATTGTTGAGGTAGCAATAACCGCCCATCAAATCGCTGGCAGCGTGGTGTCCCGGCGGACGGCACAGGGCGAAGGCACTGCGGGCGCCATGCTGGATTTCTGCTTGCGCGGTGAGGGCAACCTGCGCCGCGCTGTACGCCGCTTGCCAGGTGCCGGCGGTTATCGGTGCGCCGCCGTCGAAGCTGTAATAGCCGAGCTGGCCATGCAGGCTGGTCGGTTTGATGGCACGCAGGGTGCGTGCTGGCCAGGTGTAGGGCAGCAAGTCACCGTCGGTGTTGAATTCAGTCCAGCGCGCCCATGCGCCTTTGAAGAAATCGAGGTACTCGCGGCTGTGGATCCGGGCGATCGGCTCCAGACCGAAATCCTTCGGCTCCTCGACCGCGCCGAGGTTCTGGCTTTTCACGCGCTGCAGGACGTGGTCGGCGCGCGACGGCATCTCGAAGCACGGCTTGAGCTGGCCATCGATGAGTTCGCAGCGGCCGTGGTGCAGGTGGTGATCGTCCGAGTAGATCGTCAGCATTTGTTGTTCTCCGCAGGGCTGATTCGGTTGCTCTCAGTGTTGCGGGACTAGACGAATCGGAAAACGGCAGGAAAGGCCAAAAGGGGATGGATATGGCCAAAAAAACTGACCGCAATTCGCCCCTTCTTCAGGCCCTGAACTGGCTCGGCGCCACGCCGCTCCAGCGCACAAAGGCATGGCGGAAACTGGCGGTCTCGCTGAACCCGAGCGTTTCGGCAATGCGATAGATCGGCAATTGATCCTCACACAACATCTGCTTGGCTCGCTCGAAACGCAGTTCGTCGAGCAGTTCCTGATAGCTGCTGCCCATGTCCTTGAGATGCCGGCGCAACGTGCGTGGCGAGCACTTCATCTGCTGCGCCAGACCTTCCAGTCCCGGTGCAGCATTCAGTTGCGCGCTGAGCAACTGTCGAATCCGCCCCAGCCATGCCTGACGCCCGGTGAACTCAAGATTCTGCTTGCGGCACCGTTCGGCCATGGCTTGATGGGTAATGCCATCGGCCAGCGGCAGCGGTTGATCGAGCCAGTGGCGATCGAAGGCGAAAGCGTTGTCCTTGGCGGCGAAGTGCAGCGGGCTGTCGAAGTGTTCGGCATAACTGTTGCGATAGTCCGGCGCGGCGTGTTCGAACCGCGTGGCGAGCAAGGGCAGCGGGTGCCCGAGCAGGTCATCGCAAATCACCTTCAGCGAGACCAGACAGAATTCGGCATTGAACACCGCCATCGCCGGGCTCTCGCGGTAATCGGCGGCGACGAACCAGACGCGCTCGCCATCGTCTTCCAGACTCAGTTCGAAAAGTGTTCCCAACAGCGCCGGATACCGGATCGCCAGACGCAAAGCGTCACCGAAGGTGGCACAGGTCAGCAGTGCGTAACCGAGGATGCCGTAGCAAGAAACATGCATGCGCCGGCCCAATTCCAGACCGATATCGTGCTTGAGCGCGACCGCGTTGGCGCAGACCTGCATCTCCTGATTGGTGGTGATGCGCGTGTCGGCACGGCTGAGATCCGCCGCACTGATGCCGCTGCCGGCCAGCAGCGCCTCGCTCGACAGACCTTCGGCTTTGAAGGTGTTGAGGATCAGCGATACGGCGTTGAGGGTGGTGAGGTGGGAGTGGAGCATGTTTGTTTCCAGATCTGAGGCCTGGCTGGAGAGTAGCAAGGTACATGCCCGAAGCAGGGTTGCTCGGAAAATTGGATAGGGGGTTTGTTATTTTAGAGTTAGTGTGTTTGTTAAAGATGGTTTTATGTTCTCGTCAGACTAACTGCGCCAGGTATATTTTAATACTGTCAAAGTTGACAGGTTTTTAACTAATAAGTCACCGTTTGTCGCTTTGTTTTAATGTTCTTGAGAGTTCTTTTCTTTTTCCTCGGAAGTGTTGTTATGGGGGCTTTTCAGGTGTAGGGTTTTTTCGTAAACAGTTAATTTGTTGAATGATAAAGGTGCAG
The DNA here is from genome assembly GCF_900580865.1 of Pseudomonas viridiflava. Classification (GTDB taxonomy): domain Bacteria; phylum Pseudomonadota; class Gammaproteobacteria; order Pseudomonadales; family Pseudomonadaceae; genus Aquipseudomonas. The sequence continues at coordinate 435,222 of NZ_UTBZ01000001.1, read as the reverse complement.
TTATGGACAATAAGCAACCGAAGAAAAAAATCTCCCGGCCACGACGGGGGAAGGCTATCAAGGGTGAGTTGAAAGCAACGGTCGATGGGGTAGATAGAATCTATCCTGCTTCATCCTTGTATATTATTGAAGATTTCAAGGCTGTTTCTGCGACGTTTGGTGTTCGGGAGGAGTGGGAATCTGACTATATATCGCTTCGTAATGGCGTGTTTGAACTGGTCTCCTATAATCTCGACAATGCGTCTATACCGTGGCGACCTGAGGGGCAGTTAACGGTTAATTACGATGGTGTAAGCGGGCGGTATTTTGGATCGTTTAAGGCTGAGTTTAATTCAGAGGCGTATCCTGGTATTCCTGAAAAAGTTAGCGGTATTTTTGAAATATGGGAAGATCGGTAGTTGGCACGAGCCGCTGCTTTAGGAGTTGATCAAGAGCGGCTCGCTGTTCAATGCCAACAGGCTGATTCCGGTTAGTCCTGCGGTGATTTCAGCTCGCCACAGAGATCCAGCTCAATAAGCTGTCGTACTTGCGCGATATCCAGCCCTGCACCGAGCAGGCCGTGTAACTTGCCGAACGCTGCCTCGCGAGTCATGCCACCACCGGACAATACGCCGACACCGCGCAAGCGACTGCCAGCCTCGTAAACATCTAGCTCGACGCCACCCTCATGGCATTGCGTCACGGCAACCACCACCACGCCGTTATCCCGCGCCTGGCCAAGGCTTGCCAGAAACTCAGGGTTGTCGCTCGGCCCGGTGCCGCTGCCGTAGCACTCCAGCACCAGACCTTGAATGCCGCTGTCGAGCAGGCCGTCGAGGACTTCCGCGCTGATGCCCGGGAACAGTGGCAACACCGCAACCTTGGCCAACTGCTTTGGCTGGTTGTAGTTCAGCGACGCTGGAATCGAAGGCGCTTTGATTCCGCCGCCCTGACGCTCCAGGCGCTTGAACGGATGTCGGCCAAAGCTGCGCACTTTCGCGCAACGGGTCGGCGCCAGCAGTTCGCCGTGGAAGTACAGGTGCACGCCCGGTGCCAGACCCTGGCCGAGGGCAACCAGTGCGCCGCCGAGGTTTTCCCAGGCATCGCTGTCGGTGACGCCGGCCGGCAGCATGGAGCCAGTGAAGCACACGCGTGCATTAAGTCCCAGCAACTGGAAGCTCATCGCTGCGGCGCTGTAGGCCAGGGTGTCGGTGCCGTGCAGGATCAGCACGCTGTCGCAGCCTTGCACATCCACGGCATCGACCACCGCTTCACGCAGTTGCTGCCAATAGGCCGGGGTCATGTTGGCGCTGTCGATCAGCGGCGACATCTCACGGAAGCGCCACTGCGGCACGACGAGTTCAGGCTGGCTGTGCAGGTAGTCGCGCATCCGCGCTTCGAAACCGGACGCCGGGGCCAAGCCATTCGCGCTGGCCTGCATGCCGATGGTGCCACCGGTGTAGAGCACCATGACGTGTTGGGCGGCGGGGTAGGTCGACGAATTCATGGGGATTCTCCGAAAGGATGAGGTCCTTGTGGGAGCAAGCCTGCTCGCGATGGCGGGTCATCATTCAACATTGATGTTGGTTGAAAGACAGCTATCGCGAGCAGGCTCGCTCCTACAAGTTATTGCATCACAATAACTGACGGGCGCAGGGGATGCGCCCGTCATTCACCTGTCAGCGTTGCGCTGCAGGTACGCCTTGCGGCTCGGTTTCAGTATTGCCGGCAGCAGCAGACGGGTTGGCCGGCCAGGCTTTCAGGTCCAGATCCAGATCATTGAATTTGCTGGAATCGAACACCGGCTGTTTGACGCCGGCGCGGCGCTGTCCGTCGTAGTCGCGCATCACACGCATGCCGACCTTGAACAGCATGGCCAAGGCCACCAGGTTAACGAACGCGAGGCAGGTCATGGTGATGTCGGCGAAGGCGAACACGGTCGACAGGTCCTGCATCGAACCCCAGACTACCAGCGCCAGTACCAGGCCGCGGAAAATCATCAGCGCGGCACGGTTGCGGGTGAGGAACTGCAGGCTGTTTTCGCCCAGGTAGTAGTTGTAGAGGATGCAGGTGAAGACGAACAGCGACAGCGCGACGCTGACGAACATGCGACCCCAGTCACCGACCACGGCGGCCAGCGAGTTCTGGGTCAGGACGATGCCGTCACCTTCGAAGCCCGGGGTGTAGAAACCCGACAGCAGGATCAGCAGCGCGGTGCAGGTGCAGATCACGAAGGTGTCGAGGAACACGCTGAAAGCCTGAACCACGCCCTGCGCACCCGGGTGCTTCACGGCGGCCACTGCAGCGACGTTCGGCGCACTGCCCAGGCCCGCTTCGTTGGCGAACACGCCACGCTTCACGCCCATGACGATGGCGCTGCCGAGCAGGCCGCCAAAGGCCGGGTCGAGACCGAAGGCGCTCTTGAAGATGGTTTCCAGCATGGCGGGCACGTGTTCGATCTGGGTGCCGATCACGTACAGGGTCACGCCGATATAGGCCAGGGTCTTGATCGGTACCAGCAGATCGGACACCGAGGCGATGCGCTTGATGCCGCCGATGAAGGTGATCGCCAGCAGCACCGCCAGGACGATACCGGTGTGCTGTGGGTTGAATTCAAAGGCGTTCTGCAGCGAGTGGGTCACGGTGTAGGACTGCAGACCAATGAAGGCGAAGCCGTAGGTGACCAGCAGCAGGACGGAGAACACCACCGCCATGCCTTTGAGCTTGAGGCCGTGCTGGATGTAGTAGGCCGGGCCGCCACGGTACAGACCGTCGCCATCGGCGCGCTTGTAGACCTGGGCCAGGGTGCACTCGAAGAAGCTGCTGGACATGCCGACCAGCGCGGTCACCCACATCCAGAACACCGCACCTGGACCACCGAGGGTCACGGCGATGCCGACACCGGCGATGTTGCCCGCACCGACACGGCCGGCGAGGCTGAGCATCAGGGCCTGGAACGAGCTGAGTTGCCCGGCGCTGCCTTTGAGGCTGTCGCGGAACACCGCGAACATGTGGAAAAAGTGACGCAATTGAACGAAACGCGAGCGAATCGTGAAGTAGCTACCGAGCCCGACAATGAGCACGATCAGTACTTTCCCTGAGAGGAAGTCGTTAATGACTTCGAGCATGGATTTTTCCTCGCTGTTTATTGTGTAAGCAAATGCTGGATGGAAGAAATATCGTGTTACACCGGTGCGCGCACGGCACGACAGGTGAGGCGAAGGTTTCGTCCCGGATCCATTTCGCGGGTTTGTTATTAGTTCGGGTTTCGCATGGGTTGTGGCCTCGTTACCGACGACCGCTCACGCGAAGAGGGGCGGCACTATACCGATCAGTGACGCGCCCGTCTGCACGGTAGTGGTGCAAGCGACGAAACGAGGCTTTGAAACACCCGGCGTTACCGGCGCCGGGCTTGTGCGGGAACTGCTCTGCGTGGGAGCGAGCCTGCTCGCGAAAGCGGTATTGCAGACACATCGTTTTTGAATGTGCCGCCGTCTTCGCGAACAGGCTCGCTCCCACATAGAGCAATCCCCAGACATACGGGTCTCAGGGTCAGAAAGTTAAAAAAAAGGGCTTGGGGACTAAATCCCCAAGCCCTCAAAAGGTGAGAGGTGTCTAGTCCCTCGACCTGGTGAGCGGTGCTACAAGTAACGTGTCGGTTCAGGCTTTGAGCGGAACCAGACGCGGAGCAATCATGTTTTCCGGGCGCAGGATGTCGGCGAGCATGGCTTCGTCGAGCAGACCTTCTTCGCGCACCAGTTCCAGCACGCCGCGGCCGCTTTCAAGAGCGAGACCGGCGATACGGGTGGCGTTTTTGTAGCCGATGTACGGGTTCAGTGCGGTGACCAGACCGATCGAGTGCTCGACCAGTTCACGGCAGCGCGCTTCGTTGGCGGTGATGCCGACGATGCAGTGCTCGCGCAGCATGTCCATGGCGCGCTGCAGCAGGCGGATCGAGTCGAAGATCTTGAACGCGATCAACGGCTCCATCACGTTCAGTTGCAGTTGGCCGCCTTCGGCTGCCATGGTCAGCGCCAGGTCGTTACCGATCACCTGGAATGCAACCTGGTTAACCGCTTCCGGGATGACCGGGTTGACCTTGCCAGGCATGATCGAGCTGCCTGGCTGACGCGCTGGCAGGTTGATTTCGTTGATGCCGGTGCGTGGGCCGCTGGACAGCAGGCGCAGGTCGTTGCAGATCTTCGACAGCTTGACTGCGGTGCGCTTGAGCATGCCTGAGAACAGCACGAAGGCGCCCATGTCGGAAGTCGCTTCGATCAGGTCGGCCGCCGGAACCAGCGGTTGACCGCTGATCAGGGCCAGACGCTGTACCGCCAGCGCTTGATAACGCGGGTCAGCGTTGATACCGGTGCCGATCGCGGTGCCACCCAGGTTCACTTCAGTCAGCAGTTCCGGGGCCAGCGTCTTCAGACGGGCCAGGTCTTCGCCCATGGTGGTGGCGAAGGCACGGAATTCCTGGCCGAGGGTCATCGGCACGGCGTCTTGCAGCTGGGTACGGCCCATTTTCAGGACGTGATCGAATTCTTTGCCCTTGGCCGCGAACGCCTGAATCAGGCTGTCGAGGCTGGCCAGCAGGGTGTCGTGACCGAGCAACAGACCCAGGCGGATCGCCGTCGGGTAGGCGTCGTTGGTCGACTGCGCCATGTTGACGTCGTCGTTCGGGTGCAGGAACTGGTACTCGCCTTTCTGATGACCCATTGCTTCCAGAGCAATGTTGGCGATCACTTCGTTGGCGTTCATGTTGGTGGAAGTACCGGCGCCACCTTGAATCATGTCGACCACGAACTCTTCGTGGTAATCACCGCGGATCAATCGGGCACAGGCTTCGCTGATAGCAGCGTGCTTGGCTTCGCTCAGGTGACCCAACTCGCGGTTGGCGTCAGCAGCGGCCTGTTTGACCATTGCCAGGCCGACAACCAGTTTCGGGTAATGCGAAATCGGAACGCCCGAGAGGCGGAAGTTATTCACCGCTCGCAGGGTCTGGATGCCGTAATACGCTTGAGCCGGTACTTCGAGGGCGCCAAGCAGGTCGTTTTCTGTGCGGAAAGATGCAGCGGAGGACATGATAGAAATCATCTCGATATGGACCCGGTCTGTGCCGGAACGCTGCGAATGCTAGGCTTGTGGGAAATTTTGGGCCAATGCTGTTCAGCACTGCCCTATGCACATTCGGCATAATGCCCGTGTGACGCCGCGTGCGCGGCAGACGTGTGACCTGTTTTGGTGCGTGCCCGGGAGGACGTGATGAATCTGGAAAGCAAATGGCTCGAGGACTTCAGTGCTCTGGCCGCCACCCGCAGCTTCTCGCAGGCGGCCGAACGGCGCTTCGTGACCCAGCCGGCGTTCAGCCGACGGATCCGCAGTCTGGAGGCTGCGCTGGGGCTGACCCTGGTCAATCGCTCGCGCACGCCGATCGAACTGACGGCAGCGGGGCAATTGTTTCTGGTGACCGCGCGCACCGTGGTCGAACAGCTCGGCGAAGTGCTGCGCCATCTGCATCATCTGGAAGGCGGGCAGGGCGAAGTGATGCAGGTCGCCGCTGCTCACTCGCTGGCGCTGGGCTTCTTCCCGCGCTGGATCGCGCAATTGCGTAATGAAGGGCTGAACATCGCCACGCGGCTGGTCGCGACCAACGTTGGCGATGCGGTGCATGCGTTGCGTGAAGGTGGCTGCGATCTGATGCTGGCGTTTTATGACCCGGACGCGGCGATGCAGATGGACCCGGAGATTTTTCCGTCGCTGCATTTGGGCCAGACCGAAATGCTCCCGGTGTGCGCAGCGGATGCTGATGGCAAGCCCCTGTTCGATCTCGAAGGGGACGCCAGCGTGCCCTTGCTGGCGTACAGCGCCGGTGCGTTTCTCGGGCGTTCGGTGAATGGTTTGCTGCGTCAGCGTCAGCTGCGTTTCACCACCATTTATGAAACCGCGATGGCGGACAGCCTGAAAAGCATGGCGCTGGAAGGACTGGGCATTGCCTGGGTGCCGCAACTGAGCGTGCGCGCGGAACTGGCGCGTGGTGAGTTGGTGGTCTGCGGTGGCCCGCAGTGGCATGTGCCGCTGGAGATTCGCTTATACCGCTGCGCGCTGGTGCGCAAAGCCAACGTGCGCCTGCTGTGGCGCAAGCTTGAAGGCGGCGCTGCCCAAAACTCTTGAACCCACCCGCAGCCCCTGTGGGAGCGAGCTTGCTCGCGAAAGCGGTGTGCCAGACAACATCAATGTTGCCTGACACTCCCTCTTCGCGAGCAAGCTCGCTCCCACAAGGGATTTGCGGTGTTCTATCGCTGACCTTCAGGTCAATAAAACCGGGCATTTGCGGCAGATGACAGATGGTCGTGCGGGGGGCTGTTTATTGCTTTCTTTGCGGTATACTGCGCGGCCTTCGGCCGGCACGTCCGGCCATTTTTCGTACAATCAAGCCACGCAACCTGCGTGGCTTGTTGTTTTATGACGCGCCTGCGGGCGCTCCAGAGAGAAGAGGCGCGACGATGAGTGCACTGGTTGGCGTGATCATGGGCTCCAAGTCCGATTGGTCCACCCTTAGCCACACCGCCGATATGCTGGAAAAGCTCGGCATCCCGTACGAGGTCAAAGTGGTCTCTGCCCACCGCACCCCGGATCTGCTGTTCCAGTACGCCGAAGAGGCTGAAGGCCGCGGCATCGAGGTGATTATCGCCGGTGCTGGTGGCGCAGCCCACTTGCCAGGCATGTGTGCGGCCAAGACCCACCTGCCGGTACTGGGCGTGCCGGTGCAGTCGGCCATGCTCTCGGGCGTCGACTCGCTGCTGTCGATCGTGCAGATGCCAGCGGGCATTCCGGTCGCCACCCTCGCTATCGGCAAGGCCGGCGCAATCAACGCAGCGCTGCTCTCGGCGAGCATCCTCGGCGCCAAGCATCCGCAGTTCCACGCGGTACTGAAAACCTTCCGTGCCGAGCAGACAGACAGCGTCCTGGACAATCCAGACCCACGTATTGCCTGAGGTTGTTGAGATGAAGATCGGTGTAATCGGTGGCGGCCAGTTGGGTCGTATGTTGGCCCTGGCGGGCACTCCGCTGGGCATGAACTTCGCTTTCCTCGACCCTGCGCCGGACGCTTGTGCGGCCGCGCTGGGCGAACACCTGCGGGCCGATTACGGCGATCAGGATCATCTGCGCCAATTGGCCGATGAAGTCGATCTGGTGACCTTCGAATTCGAAAGCGTCCCGGCCGAAACCGTGGCATTCCTCTCGCAATTCGTTCCGGTCTACCCGAGCGCCGAAGCCCTGCGCATCGCTCGCGATCGCTGGTTCGAAAAGAGCATGTTCAAGGACCTGGGCATCCCGACCCCGGCCTTCGCCGACATTCAGTCGCAAGCCGATCTGGATGCTGCTGTTGCTTCGATCGGTCTGCCGGCCGTGCTGAAAACCCGCACTTTGGGTTACGACGGCAAGGGCCAGAAAGTCCTGCGCAAGCCGGAAGATGTGGTCGGCACTTTCGCCGAACTGGGCAGCGTGTCCTGCCTGCTGGAAGGTTTTGTGCCATTCACCGGTGAAGTCTCGCTGATCGCCGTGCGTGCCCGCGATGGTGAAACCAAGTTCTATCCGTTGGTGCACAACACCCACGACAGCGGCATTCTCAAGCTGTCGGTTGCCAGTACCGATCACCCGTTGCAGGCACTCGCTGAAGACTACTCGAGCCGTGTGCTCAAGCAGTTGAATTACGTTGGCGTGATGGCGTTCGAGTTCTTTGAAGTCGACGGTGGCCTGAAAGCCAACGAAATCGCCCCGCGCGTGCACAACTCCGGGCACTGGACCACCGAAGGCGCCGAGTGCAGCCAGTTCGAAAACCACCTGCGCGCCGTTGCCGGTCTGCCGCTGGGTTCGACGGCCAAAGTCGGCGAGAGCGCGATGCTCAACTTCATCGGCGTTGTGCCGCCGGTTGATAAAGTCATCGCCATCGACGACTGCCATCTGCATCACTACGGCAAAGCCTTCAAGGCCGGGCGCAAGGTCGGTCACGCCAACCTGCGCTGCGCCGACATGGCCACGCTGCAAGCGCAGATCGTCAAGGTCGAAGCGCTGATCGCCGAGTAAAACAGTTTCATGTGGCAGCGGCGGAACCATTCAGGGGCCGCCGTTCTCTCATGGCAGGATGCCAAAGTCTGACTAGGCTTCGCATATCTACTATTCAGAGGGAAATGCCATGGGAATTATCGGAACCATCTTTATCGGCTTGATCGTCGGCCTGCTGGCGCGGTTCCTGAAACCGGGCGATGACAGCATGGGCTGGATCATGACCATCCTGCTCGGTATCGGCGGTTCGCTGGCAGCCACTTACGGCGGCCAGGCTCTGGGCATCTATCACGCGGGCGAGGGCGCAGGTTTCATCGGCGCACTGGTCGGCGCGATCGTGTTGCTGGTGATCTACGGTCTGATCAAAAAGAACTGATCCAAAGCGACAAAGCCCTCTCTGCCAAAGTGGCCGGGAGGGCTAGAATGCTCGGCGATTCACTGTTCCTTCCTTTCTATACCGAGCACCTTCATGCGCCGTCTTCTGTTGACTCTCCTTTTCCTGGGCAGCGGTTTGGCCCACGCCGGCGAACTGCCGGAAACCGACTGGCTCGAACTTATGCCCAAGTCGGATCAAAAGGCCCTCGAGGCCATGCCTGAAATCGATCACAACTCACCGGAAGCCACCGGCACCTTCACCGAGAAGGGCGGGATGAAGCAGGCCAAAGGTCTGCCGGCGGTGATGTATTCGACCAAAACCGTGGCGTCGATGAACGACAAGCACATCCGCATCGGTGGTTATCCGGTGCCGCTGGAGTCCGACGCCAAGGGTCGCAGCACGTTGTTCTTCCTCGTGCCGTATCCGGGCGCGTGCATCCACGTGCCGCCACCGCCGCCGAATCAACTGGTGCTGGTGCGGTATCCGAAGGGTTTGAAACTGGACGATATCTACACGCCGCTGTGGGTGACCGGCACGCTGAAGGTCGAGAAGGTCAGCAATGATCTGGCTGATGCGGCGTATGCGCTGGAAGCGGATAAAGTGCGGGTGGTGCAGGAGTCTGATCTCTAAAGCAAAAGATCGCAGCCTTCGGCAGCTCCTACAGGGAAATGCATTCCAATGTAGGAGCTGCCGAAGGCTGCGATCTTTTGATCTTAAAGCGGTTTGCAGCCGACGCTAACACCCATGGTATGGCTCGCACCCGGTGCCAGCGTAACCAAATCATCCATCACATTCGCCGTCTCGATGCACAGCATGCGCTGCCAGCCATCGTTATCCATATCCGCCAACGCTGCCGCGCGATCGATCCAAGGGTTCCAGATCACCGCCGTGCGTGAACCGGTAGCCGTCAGCACAATGCGCCGCTCCCAGGCCGGATCGACAATGCTCAGCTGTGGCGGCGCATCAAGGTAGATGCGGTCGGTCTCACCGGCAAAATGCAGGTCACCTTGCTGGTTGTTGGTTTTCCAGTCATCCAGCGTCTCGATGTAATTCAAGCCATCTACACCGTCGACCTGCACATTGCGCACGTCACTGACCGCGAAATAGGTGTGCAGCGCCTGGCTCAGGCTGACGGTGTCAGTGCCACGGTTATGGCTGGTCAGGCTGAAGCTCAGTTGCTCGGACAAATGCAGGGTCAGGGTCAGATCGACTTGATGCGGCCAGCCCGGCAGGCCACCTTCGGGGTAGGGCAGCTTGAATTCGACCTTGACGCCGTCAGCCTCTGATTCGATGCCGCCCAACTCCCAATCCATCGCCCGCACCAGACCGTGCGCGGGTGCCGGTTGCTCGCCGGTGTACATGGCCTGCACGCTCTGCGGGTTGCGTTCGAACTTGCCGAACCACGGCCAGCACACCGGCACGCCGGCGCGAATGCTTTTGCCGGTCTTAAAGTCGGCCTTGTCGTTGAGCCAGATGATCGGTGGCTGGCCATCGATCTGATAACTGAGGATGTGCGCGCCTTGCTGGGCCACCAGCACTTCGGCCTGACCGTGGCGGATGCGCCAGCAGTTCAGTTCATCCAGTTTCACCGCTTCAACGTTGGGGGTGTTCATGGGACAGCTCTCGATCAGTAACTAGGACCACTATCGACCGTCAAACGGCCACGAGGTTTAGCGCGCGCGTGGTGGAACCGAGCGAGTGCGGCCGCTGCCGTCGATGGCAACGAAGACGAATACCGCTTCGGTGACTTTACGCCACTCGCTGGACAGCGGGTCGTCGCTCCACACTTCGACCATCATCTGGATCGAGCTGCGGCCGATTTCCAGGGTCTGGGTATAAAAGGACAGTTGCGCACCGACAGCGACAGGCACCAGAAACGCCATGCGGTCGATGGCGACGGTCGCTACACGACCACCTGCCACGCGGCTGGCCATTGCGGTGCCGGCCAAATCCATCTGCGCCACCAGCCAGCCGCCGAAAATATCGCCAAAGCCGTTGGTTTCGCGTGGAAGTGCGGTGATTTGCAAGGCCAGGTCGCCTTGCGGGATCGGATCTTCTTGTTCGAGCTCTATCATGCCGGGGGTGCCTCTGACCCGTGACTCTTGTTGGTATTGCTGGTGGTAGCCGTCTTCGGGAAAAACGATTCAGCACCGAACATACTACGTTCGTCACGTTTTCCATCAGGCGCCTAAGGAGAAACTCTGCGAAACCGGCTAATCCCGAGCAAAGGCCGGGCCAACGACGTTTTCGCACAGCAACCCCTTACAAACCGGAGCAGGTTGCGAGTATATCGGTCGGTAGACTCCGCGACGACCATCCGGTTCTCATTTCGACCGTCAATTACGCGCCTCTATGTGCTTTTTCGAACAATTTGCTATGGTGCCGAACCTGCCCAAGCCACCGCCAGCGTTGTTGTGGCGGCAGATCCGACTATAAGAGAAGCCCTTGCCATGACCACAGCGCCTTCGAGCCTCGCGCAGCCCGAGCAACCCGCACGACCGTTGACCCGCAATGACTACAAGACTCTGTCGCTGTCCGCCCTTGGTGGTGCGCTGGAATTCTACGATTTCATCATCTTCGTTTTCTTCGCCACCGTGGTCGGCAAGCTGTTCTTCCCGGCCGACATGCCCGAGTGGCTGCGCCTGATGCAGACCTTCGGCATCTTCGCCGCCGGCTACCTCGCGCGGCCGCTGGGCGGCATCGTCATGGCGCACTTCGGCGACCTGCTGGGGCGCAAGAAGATGTTCACCCTGAGCATTTTCATGATGGCCGTGCCGACCCTGATCATGGGTCTGCTGCCAACCTATGCGCAGATCGGCATGTGGGCGCCGATCCTTCTTCTATTGATGCGGGTCATTCAAGGCGCGGCGATTGGCGGTGAAGTGCCGGGGGCATGGGTCTTCGTTTCCGAACACGTACCGCAAAAACACATGGGTTACGCCTGCGGTACGCTCACCAGCGGCCTGACCGCCGGCATTCTGCTCGGCTCGCTGGTCGCCACGGCGATCAACAGCATTTATACCCCTGCCGAGGTGGCCGATTACGCCTGGCGGATCCCGTTCCTGCTGGGTGGTGTATTCGGTCTGTTCTCGGTCTACTTGCGTCGCTGGCTGCACGAAACCCCGGTGTTCGCCGAGCTGCAACTGCGCAAAGCCTTGGCTGAAGAAGTGCCGCTGCGCGCGGTGCTGCGTGATCATCGCGGGGCGATTGCGATCTCGATGCTGCTGACCTGGTTGCTTTCCGCAGGCATCGTCGTGGTCATTCTGATGACCCCGACCGTGCTGCAAACGGTCTATCACTTCTCGCCGACCGAGTCGCTGCAATCGAACAGTCTGGCGATCGTGTTCCTGAGCATTGGCTGCGTTATCTCCGGCGCATTGGCAGATCGCTTTGGCGCCGGTCGCGTATTCGTGTTCGGTTGCCTGGGCCTGCTAGCTAGCTCGTGGACCTTCTATCACAGCCTCGCCGATCACCCGAACTGGCTGTTCCCGCTGTACGCGTTGACCGGTTTTCTGGTCGGCACCATTGGTGCGGTGCCGTATGTGATGGTGAAAGCGTTTCCACCGGTGGTGCGCTTTAGCGGCTTGTCGTTCTCGTACAACGTGGCTTACGCGATCTTTGGTGGCCTGACGCCGATGGTGGTGAGTCTGCTGTTGAAAGAAAGCGCGATGGGGCCTGCCTACTATGTGGCGGTGCTGTGCGCGATGGGGATTCTGGTGGGGGCGTGGCTCTGGAAGAAAGGGCGCTGATCCGAAATCTCCCTCAATAGTCCCGGCCCATTCGCGAGCAGGCTCGCTCCCACATTGGAATGCATTTCAGCTGTGGGAGCGAGCCTGCTCGCGAATGGCGGCACCACGAATCATCCAGTAAAAAAACCGGATGCTGGCCTTTCATCCAATTGTCATATTTCAGCCATAGAGTGTTCACACGGCCTGCTGATACTTGGCCCCGACTTAACACACCCTATCTGCTAGGAGTAAGGCATGAAACTGAAGCGTTTGATGGCGGCAATGACTTTTGTCGCTGCTGGCGTTGCGACTGCCAACGCGGTTGCCGCTGTTGACCCTGCTATCCCGAGCTACACCAAGACCACTGGTGTGTCGGGCAACCTGTCCAGCGTCGGCTCCGATACCCTGGCCAACCTCATGACCCTGTGGGCTGAGAACTACAAAAAAGAATACCCGAACGTCAACATCCAGATTCAGGCCGCTGGCTCCGCCACTGCGCCACCTGCGCTGACTGAAGGCACCTCTAACCTGGGCCCGATGAGCCGCAAGATGAAGGACACCGAACTGGCGGCCTTCGAGCAGAAGTACGGTTACAAGCCAACCGCTATCCCGGTTGCCGTGGATGCCCTGGCTGTGTTCGTGCACAAGGACAACCCGATCCAGCACCTGACCATGGAACAGGTTGACGCGATCTTCTCGTCGACCCGTCTGTGCGGCGCCAAAGCCGACGTGAAAACCTGGGGCGAACTGGGTGTGACCGGCGACCTGGCCAACAAACCAGTACAACTGTTCGGCCGTAACTCGGTATCCGGCACCTACGGCTACTTCAAGGAAGAAGCCCTGTGCAAAGGTGACTACAAGCCAAACGTCAACGAACAACCAGGTTCGGCGTCGGTGGTGCAGTCGATCAGCTCCTCGCTGAACGGCATCGGTTACTCGGGCATCGGTTACAAGACCGCCAGCGTGAAAACCGTGCCATTGGCCAAGAAAGGCAGCACTGACTTCATCGAAGACACCGAAGAAAACGCCCTGAACGGCAAGTACCCGCTGTCGCGTTTCCTCTACGTGTACGTCAACAAAGCCCCGAACAAGCCTCTGGCTCCGCTGGAAGCCGAGTTCGTGAAACTGGTGCTGTCGAAGCAGGGCCAGGAAGTTGTGGTGAAAGACGGCTACATCCCGCTGCCAGCCAAGGTTGCTGCAAAAGCACTGGCTGACCTGGGTCTGCAGGAAGGCGGCGCTGTCGCAAAGAAGTAACAAATTGAGTCCAGGGTGAACCCCACCGGACTCAGGTAAAAGGCCGGATCTGCTCGCAGGCCGGCCTTTTCCACACCTCAAATTTTTGATCCTCTGCCAGTCCCGCTGGCGGTGGATTTGCTGCGTCACTGCATTGTCATCTTTCTGTCATACAGGATCGCTAGGGTGAGCGCATGAATGATCTGGCCAATTCCCAAATGACTACTAATCCTCCCAAGCGCATTGACTTCAATACGCCTGAGCTGCAACGCAAGCGCCGCATTCGTGCGCTCAAGGATCGCTTCACCCGCTGGTACGTCCTCGTTGGCGGTCTCGCGGTGCTGGCAGCCATCACCCTGATCTTTTTCTTCCTCGCCTACGTGGTTGCGCCGCTGTTCCAGGGTGCCGACCTGACCGCGAAAGACTCGATCACCCCAGCCTGGATGCAGGACGCCGGCAAGCCGCTGATGATTTCGCTCGAAGAGCAGAATCAGGTGGCGATGCGCGTTTCCGACAAGGGCCAGGCATTGTTCTTTGATATCGACAGTGGCGCTGAACTGAAGCGCGTCGATCTGCCGGTGCCTGCCGGCGCCACCGTGACCTCCATTGGTGAAGACCAGCCGGGCCATCCGCTGGTAGCCGTGGGCCTGTCCAACGGTCAGGCGCTGGTGTTCCGCCACACCTATAAAGTCAGCTACCCCGATGGCAAGAAAACCATCACCCCGGCCATCGAATACCCGTACGGCGAGGCGCCAATCGCGTTGAACGAAGCCGGCGGTGCGCTGGAGCATGTCAGCCTGAATGCCACCGACACGACGCTGATGCTGGTCGGGTCGACCGGTTCGCAACTCAACGTGCTGTCGCTGACCAGCGAAGAAAACATGATGACCGGTGAAGTCACCAACGAGCAGAAGCGTATCGATCTGCCGCAGATGACTGAGCCGGTGAAAAACATCTTCGTCGACCCGCGCCAGCAATGGCTGTACGTGGTCAACGGTCGCGCTCAGGCCGATGTGTTCAGCCTGCGCGACAAGAGTCTCAACGGTCGTTACAAACTGCTGGAAAACGCTGACGCTGAAGTCACTGCAACCACGCAACTGGTCGGTGGCATTTCGCTGATCGTCGGTGACTCCAAAGGTGGTCTGGCCCAGTGGTTCATGGCCCGTGACACTGACGGCGAGCTGCGCCTGAAGCAGATCCGCACCTTCCAGATGGGCACCACGCCAATCGTTGAAATCACCGCCGAAGAGCGTCGCAAAGGCTTCCTCGCGCTGGATGCCAGCGGCAAGCTCGGCGTGTTCCACAGCACTGCGCACCGCACCTTGCTGGTCGATCAGGTGGTCGATGGCCAAGGCGTATTCGGCCTGTCGCCACGCGCCAACCGCGTGATCGTCGAAGCTGGCGGCAAGCTGCAACCGTTGCTGCTCGATAACCCGCACCCGGAAGTTTCCTGGAGCGCGCTGTGGAGCAAAGTCTGGTACGAGAACTACGACGAGCCTAAATACGTCTGGCAATCGACCGCGGCCAACACCGATTTCGAACCGAAACTGAGCCTGTCGCCACTGACCTTCGGCACCCTGAAAGCCGCGTTCTACGCCATGCTGCTGGCGGCTCCGCTGGCTGTCGCCGCGGCGATCTACACCGCGTACTTCATGGCCCCGGGAATGCGCCGCAAGGTCAAACCGGTGATTGAGCTGATGGAAGCGATGCCGACGGTGATCCTCGGTTTCTTCGCCGGCCTGTTCCTCGCGCCATATGTCGAAGGGCATCTGCCGGGCATCTTCAGCCTGCTGATGTTGCTGCCGATCGGCATTCTGGTGGCCGGTTTCACCTTCAGCCGCCTGCCTGAATCGATCCGCCTGAAAGTCCCGGACGGTTGGGAAAGTGCGCTGCTGATTCCGGTGATTCTGTTCGTGGGCTGGCTGTCGCTGTACATGAGCCCGTTCATGGAGAACTGGTTCTTCGGCGGCGACATGCGCATGTGGATCTCCCACGACCTGGGCATCACCTACGACCAGCGCAACGCTCTGGTGGTCGGTCTGGCCATGGGCTTCGCGGTGATCCCGAACATCTACTCGATCGCTGAAGACGCCGTGTTCAGTGTGCCGCGTGGCCTGACCCTCGGTTCGCTGGCCCTCGGTGCCACGCCGTGGCAGACCATGACCCGCGTCGTCATCCTGACCGCCAGCCCGGGGATATTCTCGGCGCTGATGATCGGCATGGGCCGCGCGGTCGGCGAAACCATGATCGTGCTGATGGCCACCGGCAACACTCCGGTCATGGAAATGAACCTGTTCGAAGGCCTGCGCACCCTGGCTGCCAACGTCGCGGTGGAAATGCCCGAGTCGGAAGTCGGCGGCAGCCACTACCGCGTGCTGTTCCTCTCGGCGCTGGTGTTGCTGTTGTTCACCTTCGTCATGAACACCCTGGCAGAACTGATTCGTCAGCGTCTGCGCAAGAAATACTCGTCGCTTTAAGCAAAGGTAGAAGTCTGTGAAACAGAACTCCCTGAAAGGATGGTTCAAGAGCGGCGCCCCGGGCGTCTGGATCAGCGGTGGCGCGGTGTCCATCGCGGTCATCATGACCATTGGTCTGCTGGCGGTAATTGCCGTGCGCGGTCTCGGTCACTTCTGGCCGGCGGACCTGGTCCACGCCAATTACGACGTACCGGGTCAGGCCAATCACCTGGTCATCGGCGAAGTGGTACAGAAAGAAGAAGTGCCCCGCGCCCGTCTGAAGAGCGCCGGTTTGCCGGTGCCGGATGAAGGCCCGGAATTCATGACCCGCGAGCTGATCAAGGTCGGCAACCGTGACCTGAACGGCAACGACTTCACCTGGATCGTCGGCGAGTGGCTGACCAACCAGACCACGCCGCCAGAACTGATGGCGATCGAACGTCGCGAGTGGGGCAACTTCTACGGCTACCTGGTCAACGTCAAACAGGACGGCAAGGTCATCGCCGAGGGCGAAGCTGCATGGCCTGAGCTGCAGGCGCGGATCAACCGTGTAAACGGTCTGGCGGCACAACTCAAGTCGCTGGAAAAGACTGACATCGGTGCGATCAACGCCGGCCTGGAACGCATCCGTCTGCACGGCCGCAAACTGGAACTGGAAGGCAAACTCGACGCCACCGCGCAAGCGGACATGGAATCCGAGCGTGCCGAGCTGAACGCGCGTTATCAGGACATCGAAGCGCGTCTGGCGGATCTGCATGCGCAGTTCAACCGCGATGCCCTGACTGCTCGCGATGCCAACGGCAAAGAGATTGAAATCGGTCTGGGCAAAGTGGTTCACGCCTACCAGCCGAACGCGATGAGCACCTTCACCAAGGTCGGCTTCTACTTCAGCAAGATCTGGGAATTCCTTTCGGACGACCCGCGTGAAGCGAACACCGAAGGCGGGATTTTCCCGGCGATCTTCGGCACCGTGATGATGACGTTGATCATGGCGATGATCGTCACCCCGTTCGGCGTGCTGGCGGCGGTGTACCTGCGTGAATACGCCAAACAGAACACCCTGACACGGATCATCCGTATCGCGGTGAACAACCTCGCGGGCGTTCCGGCGATCGTTTACGGCGTGTTCGGTCTGGGCTTCTTCGTTTATGTGCTGGGTGGTTCGGTCGACCGCTTGTTCTTCCCCGAAGCACTGCCGGCACCGACCTTCGGTACCCCGGGTCTGCTCTGGGCCTCGCTGACTTTGGCGCTGCTGGCGGTGCCGGTGGTGATTGTGGCGACCGAGGAAGGTCTGGCGCGTATTCCACGTACCGTGCGTGAAGGCTCGCTGGCCCTCGGCGCGACCAAGGCTGAAACCCTTTGGAAGATTGTGATCCCGATGGCCAGCCCGGCAATGATGACCGGCATGATTCTCGCCGTGGCTCGCGCCGCCGGTGAAGTGGCGCCGCTGATGCTGGTGGGTGTGGTGAAACTGGCGCCGTCGCTGCCGGTGGACGGCAACTACCCGTACCTGCACCTGGATCAGAAGATCATGCACTTGGGCTTCCACATCTATGACGTCGGCTTCCAGAGCCCGAACGTCGAAGCGGCGCGTCCGCTGGTGTACGCCACGGCGCTGCTGCTGGTGCTGGTGATCGCCACGTTGAACCTGTCGGCGGTGTATATCCGTAACCACCTGCGCGAAAAATACAAAGCACTGGATAGCTAAGGACGAGCGAACCCTGTGGGAGCGAGCTTGCTCGCGAAGCTTTTGGCGGCCTCAAGGGCCCCTTCGCGAGCAAGCTCGCTCCCACATTGAACCGCGTCCACTGGAATATCGATGGAAGCTGCAACAAGCAGTGTTCCGAACCAAATTTGTTAGCACAGGGAGCCTCCCATGCAGCACGAAACACATACCCACGGCATCAACATGTCGGCCCTGGGCCGCGACAAGCAGAGCCTCAGTCTCGAGCAGGAAACCGTGGCCATCGAAGTACCGGGCCTGAGTCTGTACTACGGCGAGAAACAAGCACTGTTCGACGTCAGCATGAACATCCCGAAGCAGCGCGTGACTGCGTTCATCGGCCCGTCGGGCTGCGGTAAATCGACGCTGCTGCGCACCTTCAACCGCATGAACGACCTGGTTGACGGCTGCCGTGTAGAAGGCGCGATCAACCTGTACGGCAACAACATCTATCGCAAGGGCGAAGACGTTGCCGAGCTGCGTCGTCGCGTCGGCATGGTGTTCCAGAAGCCCAACCCGTTCCCGAAGACCATCTACGAAAACGTGGTCTATGGCTTGCGCATCCAGGGCATCAACAAGAAGCGCGTCCTCGATGAAGCGGTCGAGTGGGCGTTGAAAGGCGCGGCACTGTGGGACGAAGTCAAAGACCGTCTGCACGAGTCAGCCCTCGGTCTGTCCGGTGGTCAGCAGCAGCGTCTGGTGATCGCCCGTACCATCGCGGTTGAGCCGGAAGTGCTGCTGCTCGACGAACCGTGCTCGGCCCTCGACCCGATCTCGACCCTGAAGGTTGAAGAGCTGATCTACGAGCTGAAGTCCAAGTTCACCATCGTCATCGTGACCCACAACATGCAGCAAGCCGCGCGGGTGTCCGACTACACGGCGTTCATGTACATGGGCAAACTGGTGGAATTTGGCGACACCGATACCTTGTTCACCAATCCGGCGAAGAAGCAGACCGAAGACTACATCACCGGTCGTTATGGCTGATTGAAGCGGCTGCGAGCGGCAAGCTTCAAGCGGCAAGTTAGAAGCGAAGCGCCATGGATCACCACATAACAGCTTGCAGCTTGTAGCTTGCAGCTCTTGGTTAAACGCTTTTTCGGAGCGAATGCATGATTTCCAAAGAAGGCCTCACTCATCACATCTCCGCGCAGTTCAACGCTGAGCTTGAGGAAGTGCGCAGCCACCTCCTGGCCATGGGCGGGCTGGTCGAGAAGCAGGTCAACGACGCGGTGACCGCGCTGATCGAGGCCGACTCCGGCCTGGCTCAGCAGGTGCGCGAGATTGATGACCAGATCAACCAGATGGAACGCAACATCGACGAAGAATGCCTGCGCATTCTTGCTCGTCGTCAGCCTGCGGCGTCCGACTTGCGTTTGATCATCAGCATCTCCAAGTCGGTGATCGACCTTGAGCGCATCGGTGACGAAGCGACCAAGATCGCCCGTCGCGCCATTCAACTGTGTGAAGAAGGCGAAGCGCCGCGCGGTTATGTCGAGGTTCGCCACATTGGCGATCAGGTGCGCAACATGGTTCGCGATGCACTGGACGCGTTCGCCCGTTTCGACGCCGATCTGGCGTTGTCGGTGGCGCAGTACGACAAGATTATCGACCGCGAATACAAAACCGCCCTGCGTGAGCTGGCGACCTACATGATGGAAGACCCGCGCTCTATCTCGCGGGTCTTGAGCATCATCTGGGTGCTGCGTTCGCTGGAGCGCATCGGCGACCACGCGCGCAACATCTCCGAATTGGTCATCTACCTGGTGCGCGGCACCGACGTGCGCCACATGGGCCTCAAGCGCATGAAGGAAGAAGTTGAGGGTACAAGCGGCGAAACCGCTAATGTTCCGGGCGATGCTGACGATAAGTAAGATTGCCTGAGAAAAGCGCCCGGCCCTTTGGCCGGGCGTTTTTGTTTCTGCTTTTCACAAGGCAGATCGAATTAAAAAGCAGCACCCGCGAACGAAAAGTCCCGGCGTGACTGAAGAGTTTTGGCAATGTGCCATCAGCCAGCGTTATGCTTGCCGGGATTTTAATAGGGGTGTTGGATGAGCAAGATCAGTGTGTTGGTCGTGGACGATGCTTCGTTCATTCGTGACCTGGTGAAAAAGTGCCTGCGTAATTACTTCCCGGGGATCCGCACCGAGGACGCCGTCAACGGTAAAAAGGCTCAGGCCATGCTGGCCAGGGAAGCCTTCGACCTGGTGCTGTGCGACTGGGAAATGCCGGAAATGTCCGGTCTCGAGCTGCTGACCTGGTGCCGCGAGCAAGACAATTTGAAGACCATGCCGTTCGTTATGGTTACCAGCCGTGGCGACAAGGAAAACGTCGTGCAGGCGATTCAGGCCGGTGTGTCCGGCTACGTCAGCAAGCCGTTCACCAACGAGCAACTGCTGACCAAGGTCAAACAGGCGCTGAACAAGGTCGGCAAGCTCGACACCCTGATGAACAGCGCGCCGACCAAGATGAACTCGGCGTTCGGCAACGATTCCCTGAGCGCCCTGACCGGCGGCAAGCCTGCCGTCGTCGGCGGCGCGCCGGCAGCTGCTGCGGTCAACCCTTTCGCCAAACCGGCTGCTGCCGCGCCAGCGCCCGCCGCTGCGCCGTCCCGTGGCCTGCTCAACAGCCCACCGGTCAAGGCACCAGCCGCCGCGTCGGCGCCGGCCAGTGGTCGCGGTCAGGGCCAATTGCGCCTGCCAAGCGGAACTCAGCAATGTGTGATCAAGGCTCTGAGCATCAAGGAAGCATTGTTGGTGGTGAAACGCACCGACACCCTGCCGCAGATCCTCGACAGCGCCGTGCTCGATCTGGAGCAGGGCGACAACGCCGAAATTGCCCGACTCAATGGTTACCTGCACGCCGTCGTCGCGTTTGAGCCGAAGCCGGACAGCGACTGGCTGCAACTGACCTTCCGCTTCGTCGACCAGGACGCGCAGAAGCTCGACTACATCTCCCGCCTGATCGCCCGCGGCACGGCGCAGAAGCACTTCGTTCCGGGCGCGTAATCGGCGTCTGTGAAAAGATCGCAGCCTTCGGCAGCTCCTACATTGGAATGCATTTTCCCTGTAGGAGCTGCCGAAGGCTGCGATCTTTTGCTTTGTGCGCTGGGCAATTTGAAACATCTGTCGACTAGCCTGGTCTGCTTCACCTGCTAGGCTCATCCCCAGGCCTCACTTCGACAGACTTTTGCCCATGCTCACGCGCCTGCTGTTTTTCTGTGGTCTTTTTATGGCCTCCACCTCGGCTGCGGCCATGACCATTTACAAATCCACCGATGCCAACGGCGTGGTCTCCTACAGCGATCGGCCGAGCAAAGGCGCGCAGGTGTTCGTCTTTCAGGATCGGATGGTCGAACGCCTCGAGCGTCAGGTGTACCTCGACATCAAGAAGCAGAAGGGCGCCGACGTGGTCTTCGTGCGCAACGATCTGTACGCGCCGGTCGAGGTGGCGCTGGCGTTTACCGGGATGAGCAATGTGCGCGGCGCACCGGCGCAAACCATCCGCCGGGTGCTGCCCGCGCGCAGTAATACGCGGCTGGCGTTGCTGACGGCGGTGTCCGGCAAGCAGCCGCTGGTGTATACGCCGCAGTTCCATTACTCCCTCGGCGACCCCACAGGCACCGCGCAGGGCTATCGCTATCCACTGCCATGGCGCGGCGGGCCGTTCCGCCTGAGTCAGGGTGCCAACGGCCAATACAGCCACTACGGGCCGAAGAACAAGTACGCGATGGACATCGCCATGCCCGTGGGCACGCCGATCATTGCCGCGCGTGCCGGGGTGGTGGTGAAGACCGAAAATTCACAGAGCGGACGCGGCAACGATGCTTCCGGCAACTTTGTGCGGGTGCTGCACAATGACGGCACGATGGGCGTGTACCTGCACCTCAAGCAAGGTTCGGTGAGCGTGCGTGAGGGGCAACGAGTGACGGTGGGCAGTCCGTTGGCGCTGTCGGGCAACACCGGCAACAGCAGCGGCCCGCACCTGCACTTTGTGGTGCAGCGCAATACGGGAGAGGGGCTGGTGTCGATTCCGTATCAGTTCAATCAGCCGCTGGGGGCGTTGCCCAACTTTGCGTTGGGCAAGCAATAAAGCAAAAGATCGCAGCCTGCGGCAGCTCCTACATGGAAATGTGATCCCTGTAGGAGCTGCCGAAGGCTGCGATCTTTTAGCAGGCAACGCGGTTTCCCCGCATTGCACTCAATCCAGCATCAACACCTTGGCCAGCACAATCTTCGGCCCTTTCATCTTCTTGATGATAATCCGCAGGCCTTCGACTTCCAGCACTTCTTCCTCTTCCGGCACCCGTTTCAGGGTTTCGTAGACCAGACCAGCGAGGGTTTCCGCTTCGATGTGATCAAGGTCGATGCCCAACAGGCGTTCCACCTTGAACAGCGGCGTGTCGCCACGCACCAGCAGCTTGCCCGGCTGATAAGCGAGGATGCCGCGCTCAGCCTTGCGATGTTCGTCCTGAATGTCACCGACCAGCACTTCCAGCACGTCTTCCATGGTCAGGTAGCCGATGATGTTGCCGTCAGCCTCCTCGACCACGGCGAAGTGCGAGCCGCCCTTGCGGAACTGCTCCAGCAACTGCGACAGCGGCATGTGCCGTGACACGCGCTCCAGCGGGCGGGTCAGCTCTGCGAGGTTGAACGACTCGGGAATGTGGTCCAGCGCCGCCAGTTCCAGCAGCAGATCCTTGATGTGCAGCAGGCCGACGAACTCCTGGCGCTCGCTGTCGTACACCGGATAACGGCTGAACTTGTGGCGACGGAACATCGCCAGGATTTCTTTCAGCGGTGCGTTGAATTCCAGCGTGATCAGGTCTTCGCGGGAGTTGGCCCAGTCGACCACTTCCAGCTCGCCCATTTCCACCGCCGAGGCCAAAACGCGCATGCCTTGATCGCTCGGGTCCTGACCACGGCTGGAGTGCAGGATCAGTTTCAGTTCTTCGCGGCTGTAATGGTGTTCGTGGTGCGGGCCGGGTTCGCCCTGACCGGCGATACGCAGAATCGCGTTGGCGCTGGCGTTGAGCAGGTAGATCGCCGGGTACATCGCCCAGTAGAACAGGTACAGCGGCACCGCCGTCCACAGCGACAGCAGCTCGGGTTTGCGGATCGCCCAGGATTTCGGGGCCAGTTCGCCGACCACGATGTGCAGGTACGAAATGATGAAGAACGCGGTGAAGAACGACACGCCCTTTACGATCTCCGGCGACTGCACGCCGACCGCGCTCAGCAGCGGCTCGAGAATGTGCGCGAAGGCCGGCTCACCGACCCAGCCAAGGCCAAGCGAGGCGAGAGTGATACCGAGCTGACAGGCCGAGAGGTACGCATCGAGCTGACTGTGCACGGTGCGCAGGATATGCCCGCGCCAGCCGTTCTGTTCAGCGATGGCCTCGACCCGGGTCGAGCGCAGTTTGACCATGGCGAATTCCGCCGCAACGAAAAAGCCGTTGAGCAAAACCAGGATCAGAGCGAAAAGGATCATGCCGAAGTCGGCGAAAATTGTAGCGAGGGACAAGCCAGGGGAAGGGTCCATGATGGAGTTTTGCGGGTTCCGTGTGATTCAAAAGAGAGAAAAGTCGCGCCTGAAAGGCAGGCACAAGTCAGCCAATGTAGCGGCTGACCTGGCGATTGCCTAGTGCGACATTACTCAGCGGTGCTGATCGCCCGTGCGCTGGCCACTTGCGCCGGGGCGAAATGGCAGGTGAACGTGCTGCCATGGCCGGGCACGCTGCTGATCTCCATGCGCGCACGGTGGCGCAGCAGTACGTGTTTGACGATGGCCAGACCCAGCCCGGTGCCGCCGGTGTTGGAGTTGCGGCTGGAGTCGACGCGGTAGAAACGTTCAGTCAGGCGCGGCAGGTGTTTGCTGTCGATGCCGATCCCGGAATCCTGCACGCTCAGATGCGCGCCCTGATCGTCACCCCACCAGCGAATGCGGATGTTGCCCTCGGCCGGCGTGTACTTCACCGCGTTGAACACCAGATTGGAAAACGCGCTGCGCAACTCCGCCTCGCTGCCCTTGAGCAAGAGGCTGGCGTCAGCTTCGAGGGTGATGCGCTGGTTTTTCGCGCCGGACAATTGCTGAGCATCGCTCTTGATCGATTGCAGCAGCGAGTCGACCTGCACCGGTTGGTTGTCCGACGGGTAATCGGTGGCCTCGAGTTTCGCCAGCAACAACAAATCGTTGAGCAGCGTCTGCATGCGTCCGCCCTGTTGTTGCATCTGCTGCAGAGCGCGACTCCAGCGCGGGTTAACTTCTTCGACGTTGTCGAGCAGGGTTTCCAGATAGCCGCAGATCACCGTCAGCGGTGTGCGCAACTCGTGGGAGACGTTGGCGATGAAGTCTTTGCGCATCTGTTCCAGCTGATGGATACGCGTGACGTCGCGCACCAGCATCAAGTGTTCATTGTTGCCGTAGCGGGTCAGGTACAGCTGAATGCGTACGCGATCATTGGTCGGCGAGGGGATTTCCAGTGGCTCGGCGTAGCTGTCCTGCTCGAAGTATTCCTTGAAGCGCGGATGGCGCACCAGGTTGGTCACCGGTTGGCCACTGTCCTGCGGGGTCTTGAGGCCGAGAAGGGTTTCGGCGGCACGGTTCCACCATTCCAGGTTGCCGTCGCTGTCGAGCATGATCACCGCGTCTTTCAGCGCGGCGGTGGATTCCTGCACCCGGTCGATCACCGCTTGCAGACGTCCGCGCACACGTTGATCACGGCGTTGCAGGTGGTAGATGCTGTCGAACACTTCGCCCCACAGGCCATAGCCGTCGGGCGGTGCTTCGTCGGGTTGATGCTGGCGCAGCCACTCGTGCAGACGCAGCAATTGCTTGAGCGTCCAGGCCAGATAAATCCCCAGGCCCGCCGCGAGGCTCCAGCCGTAATAGCCGGTGATCAGGCCGATCACCAGGCAGGCGGTGACCAGCAACAGCATGTGGCGAATCAGGGTGCCATGCCAGTTTTGATTCACGGAGCGTCCTTACGCAGCTTCGAGTTTCAAGCCGCAAGCTTCAAGCTAAAGCGAATCGGCTTTTACTTGCCGCTTATAGCTAGAAGCTTGCAGCTGCTTTTTATGCCTTGGTGGAAAACCGGTAGCCGGTGCCGCGCACGGTTTGTACCAGATTTTCGTAGGCGTCGCCGAGGGCCTTGCGCAGGCGGCGGATGTGCACGTCGACGGTACGCTCTTCAACATAGACGTTGCCGCCCCAGACCTGATCCAGCAACTGGCCACGGGTGTAGGCGCGTTCCTGGTGGGTCATGAAGAATTGCAGCAGACGGTATTCGGTCGGGCCCATCTCGGCCGGTTTGCCGTCGATGGTCACGCGGTGGCTGATCGGGTCGAGCAGCAGGCCACCGACTTCGATCGGCGCTTCGCCGTCGGTCGGACCGGCGCGACGCAGCACGGCTTTCAGGCGGGCGACCAGTTCACGCGGGGAAAACGGTTTGGTGATGTAGTCGTCGGCGCCGACTTCCAGACCCTGGATCTTGTTGTCCTCTTCGCCCTTGGCGGTGAGCATGATGATCGGGATGTCCCCGGTCAGCTCATCACGCTTCAGGCGACGGGCCAGCTCGATGCCGGAGGTGCCGGGCAGCATCCAGTCGAGCAGGATCAGGTCGGGCTTGCGGTCGACGATGATGGCGTGTGCCTGCTGCGAGTTCTCCGCCTCGAGGCAGTCATAGCCGGCCATTTCCAACGCAACGGCGATCATTTCGCGAATGGGCGCTTCGTCGTCGACGATCAAAATGCTCCTGCCAACCATGCCTTAATCCTCTTGTCATTTAACTGTCTTGCGCCGCATTAGATAACGGAATTATTGCAGTCGTGTGACAGTATTTCAGTCCGGCGGCGATTGTGCGAATGGTGAACTAAGCTCTAAGTCCGAATCCTGACAACCACAGAAGAAGGTTTCCATGACTCAAATGACTGTTTCTTTCAAAGCCCTGCTGATGGCTGCGGCCCTGACATTGCCGGGACTGGCCATGGCTGCCGATCCGGCGATGGAGAAGGACGGCATGTACACCGATCACAAGGGCATGACCCTGTATACCTTCGCCAAAGACTCTGCGGGCAAGTCCATGTGCAATGACAAGTGCGCGACGAACTGGCCTCCGTTGATGGCCACGGCGGGTGACAAATCGATGGGCGATTGGACGGTGATCAAGCGTGACGACGGTTCAATGCAATGGGCCTACCAAGGCATGCCGCTGTACACCTTCGTGATGGACAAGAAGGCCGGTGACATGACCGGTGACGGCAAAATGGACGGCGCCTGGAAAGTCGCCAAAGCCAAGTAAACGCGGTCCCTTGTAGGAGTGAGCCTGCTCGCGATAGCGGTGTATCAGTCGGCATTTTCGTTAACTGATACACCGCTATCGCGAGCAGGCTCACTCCTACATTGAATTGCGTTTAGCGTAACGCGTAATCCAGCACGATCCCGACGAAAATCGCCAACCCGGCCCAGTGGTTGTGCAAAAACGCCTTGAAGCAACGCATGCGATCTCGATCCCGCGTGTACCAGAACTCCCACGCATAACACCCTGCAGCCACCAGCAAGCCGAGATGGAACCAGACGCCCAACTCGAACTTCGAGCCGGCCAGCAACAGGCAGCCCAGCGACAACGCCTGCAGGCTCAGGATGATCACCCGATCCGCCTCGCCAAACAGAATCGCCGTCGACTTAACGCCGATCTTCAAATCATCATCACGGTCAGTCATCGCGTAATAGGTGTCGTAACCCACCGTCCACAGCAGGTTGGCGATCCACAGCAGCCATGCCGCCGCCGGCAACTCACCGGTCTCGGCAGTGAACGCCATTGGCATGCCCCACGAAAACGCCGCGCCCAGCACCACTTGCGGGTAATAGGTGTAGCGCTTCATGAACGGATAAGTGAAGGCCAGCGCCAGACCGCCCAGCGACAGCCCGATGGTCGGTGCATTGGTGCACAGCACCAGCAGGAAACTCACGCCCATCAGCAGGGCGAAGAACACCAAGGCTTCTTTCGAACTGATTCTGCCCGCAGCTAATGGTCGTTGCGCGGTGCGTTTGACGTGGCCGTCGACCTTGCGATCCGCCCAGTCGTTGATCACGCAACCGCCGGCGCGGGTCAGCACCACGCCGAGGACAAAAATCACGATATTGGCCAGCGACGGCGAGCCTTTGCCGGCAATCCACAGCGCCCACAGCGTCGGCCACAACAGCAGGTAAATGCCGATCGGCTTGTCCATCCGCGTCAACTGAATGAAATCCCAGGCACGCGGGTTCAAGCGATTCAGCGACTTGAGCAGGCTCTGATACATCAGCAGTTCTCCGGATGGGCGCGGGCGGCGTTCCACAGGCTCGGCAGGAAGATTTCCGCGACCAATACGCTCAGCGCGCCGCGGTCGAAACGCGAGCGTCGGCCCCACAGCTCGGGCGCTTTCGCGGCTGGTGGCAGCCATTCTTCAGGGTAGTGACACACTTCGATGGCGCGGCGCTGGAACGCCTGATCGCAAAACAGCAATTCGCCCAGCGAGCGGCTGCCCAGTTCGTCCATGTGCAAGCCGTCACCCTGCAAAGCGGCGCGCGATGCGACGCTACGGGCGAACACCCAAGCCTCGCCGTGACCGCGCAAATACACCTCGCGTACCCAGCCTTCGCTGCCCTCAGCCAGATCCAGCGCCGCACATTCGTCAGCGCGCAAGGTGTCCCAGCCTTCAAACAGCGGCGTGACGCTGAAGCCGTCATTGGACAGCCGGGTCAGTCGGCGGGTGAGGGAGCCTTCGTCGAACAACCAGTCGAGGGTCAACGAATCGGGGAGGGGCGTCAGTCGGCTTTGGGTCAGCCAGAGCGGGGTCGGGCAGGCATTTGAATGTTGCACAATGAGTCATTATTGGCCGCAAATGAGGCGGCGAGCTTACCATGGCGAGCGGCGAGATTGATTGATCCGGGTCGCCGTTGCGCCGAACAGGCTTGCATCTGCCCGGCACCATCAGTACAAAACGCCCTGAGCCGGATGGCAGCGCAGCACCCATCGACCGTCCGCGCCGGCACCCAGCCTGAACCCTGAGGAAGTATCTGAATGAAAAAGTGGCAATGCATCGTCTGTGGCCTGATCTACAACGAAGCCGATGGCTGGCCGGATGACGGCATTGCGCCGGGCACCCGTTGGGAAGACGTACCGGCAGACTGGCTGTGCCCGGACTGCGGCGTCGGCAAAATGGACTTCGAAATGATCGAAATCAACTAAGCAAATCGAAAGGAGTAAGGCATGAGCGCACCTGTCGTCATCGTTGGCACTGGGCTGGCGGGCTATAACCTGGCCCGCGAGTTTCGCAAACTCGATAGCGAAACCCCGTTGCTGTTGATTACGGCTGATGACGGCCGCTCTTACTCCAAACCGATGCTCTCCACCGGTTTCGGCAAGAACAAGGACGCCGACGGCCTGAGCATGGCTGAACCAGGCGCGATGGCCGAGCAGTTGAAGGCCGAGGTGCGCACTCATACGCGCATCAGCGGCATCGATGCCGGGCACAAACGCCTGTGGATCGGCGAAGAAGCGGTTTATTACCGCGATCTGATCCTCGCCTGGGGCGCAGAAACCGTGCGTGTGCCCATCGAAGGCGATGGCGCGGATCTGGTGTTCCCGATCAATGATCTCGAAGACTATGCACGTTTCCGTGCGGCAGCGGCCGGTAAGCGCCGCGTCTTGCTGCTGGGCGCCGGTCTGATTGGCTGCGAATTCGCCAACGACCTGATCCTCGGCGGCTACGAAGTGCAACTGGTTGCACCCTGTGAACAAGTCATGCCGATGCTGCTGCACCCGGCGGCTGCGGCAGCCGTGCAGGCCGGGCTGGAAAGCCTCGGTGCGAAATTTCATCTCGGCCCGGTACTGACCCGATTGCAGAAAGTCGCCGACGGTCTCGAAGCGCATCTGTCCGACGGCCAGGTCATCCCATGCGATGTGGTGGTCTCGGCCATTGGTCTGCGTCCGCGCATCGATCTGGCGGCGGCCGCTGGCGTACAGGTCAATCGCGGCGTCGTGGTCGACCGGCACCTGAAAACCTCCCACGCCAATATCTACGCCTTGGGCGACTGCGCTGAGGTCGACGGGCTGAATCTGTTGTACGTAATGCCTCTCATGAGCTGTGCGCGAGCACTGGCACAAACCCTCGCCGGTAACCCGACCGCCGTCAGCTACGGCCCGATGCCGATCACTGTGAAAACCCCGGTGTGTCCGCTGGTCGTATCGCCACCGCCACGGGGCAGCGAAGGCGTCTGGACGGTCGAAGGGCAGGGCGCCGACATCAAGGCCCTGTGTCACAGCGCCGACGGCCAATTGCTCGGTTATGCGCTGACCGGCGCGGCGGTGATGGAAAAACTCGCCCTGAACAAACAGCTTCCGGCCCTGCTGGCGTAAATACCGGTCGTTCTGTCGGAATCACCCCGCTTTTGCCCCTACAAAGGTCGCGGGGAGACTGGCGCCGCCGGTATCCGCGTGCCATTCTCACTCCCGTCTGCCGCAGAGTAGAGCCTGCGGCGCCTTGGGCGCTGTTCCAACGAGAACAGCACGGACATAACAACAAAAAACCGTCAAAGGGGCTTCACTAATGCGTAAACCAGAACTCGCCGCTGCAATCGCTGAAAAAGCAGATCTGACCAAAGAGCAGGCCAATCGCGTACTCAACGCCGTTCTCGAAGAAATCACCGGCGCTCTGCACCGCAAGGACAGCGTGACGCTGGTCGGCTTCGGCACCTTCCTGCAACGCCACCGCGGCGCCCGCACCGGCAAAAACCCGCAAACCGGCGAGCCGGTGAAAATCAAGGCCAGCAACACCGTTGCGTTCAAGCCAGGCAAATCGTTGAAAGACAGCGTCAATCCTTAATTGCGGCGAACTCCTCGAATAACGGGGAGAACCGTGTAGAAAAATGGGCACACCGATTGCGGTCGGGTGCCCATTTTTTATGCCTGCCGATTTAATCTGGCGTGCAGCCTTTATAAAGGTCGAGTAACTGATTGCATTTGTTGGCTATCGATCCGCCTCACAGTTTAATCATTACTCTATATATAAAAGCCATCATATTGATGGCACTTCCCGTGTTGTTGGTTGTCTCGCTGTGATTTGTTGAAACAACACCGAAGTATTTCGGAATCATCCTACATCCGATTTTTTCAAAACCCGTCATGCTCCGCGCCATTCTTGCCACGCCCGGTTTCCCGTGATCGACGACAGGTGGAACGATCGCTCTAAATCAGGCTTTCCCGGTGTTTTGTAAGGGTATGAGAAAATAAACAGGGCATCGGGGATTCCCTGACTGAATATAGGGAAACCTCCTACAACAAACAAAGAACACTTCGTCTTGTTGTTTAATCAGATGCTTGCTAGTGGCCATCATAGTGATTACGATGCGCCCACTTGAAAGAGCACATCTCAATTGGATGAGTCGCATCACCGCTCTTCGATACTGTCCCGCGCCGCGGTAACTCCAACAGGCGCCTGACTGTAATCCTTAATAAAGGCCATGGATGTCCTACTCAAGCAAACTTTCCGCCCATTACCTCGAACTCGCTAAAGTCTCTGTTTCCAAAGAGAATTTTGCGGGCGAAGACGTTCGTTTTTCGAGCGAATTCGAGGCGTTGGAAAGTGAGCTGGCCAAAGCTTCGTCGATGCACGAAAGCGGGCAGATCGACTGGCTGAAAATTCGCGAAAACAGCGAAAATCTGCTGCGTACCCAATCCAAGGATTTGCGTGTCGGCGCCTGGCTGACCTGGTCGCTGTACCAGCGCGAATCCTTCCCCGGCCTCCTTGCCGGCCTCGGCTTGCTGCACCATTTGTCGGAAAACAACTGGGCCGACGTTCACCCGCTCAAACCCCGCACCCGTGCCGCCGCCATCGGCTGGCTGGTGCCGCGTCTCGAGCAGGTCATCACCGAAAACATTGCGATCAAAGAGCAGTTGCCGATGTTCCGGCAGCTCTCCGAGCACCTGTCCGGTCTCGAAGCGGCGTGTGCTGAGCACCTGGGCGATGACTCGCCGCTGTTGCTGCCGATCTCCCGTCGCCTGAAAACCATGATCCAGCGCGCGGCCGACAATCAGCCGGCCCCCGGTGTGGTCGGTGCGGCGGTGGCGCAGGTCAAGCAGGCGGCGAGCCAGTTGCTCACCCCCGGCGCTCCGATCGATAACGAACGAGA
Organism: Pseudomonas viridiflava; assembly: GCF_900580865.1. Taxonomy (GTDB): domain Bacteria; phylum Pseudomonadota; class Gammaproteobacteria; order Pseudomonadales; family Pseudomonadaceae; genus Aquipseudomonas. Next base: position 404,484 of record NZ_UTBZ01000001.1, on the reverse strand, counting down.
CGCGCACAAAGCTCTGCGCGCCCAGCAGGAAAGTGCCCGCCCGTTGTGCGCCTGGTGGCTCAAGCAGAAAGCCACCGACCTGCGTGCCCTGCGCCTGAACCGCACGTTGTTGTGGATGACCATCGACGCGGTGCCCGAGCGCAACGCCGAGCAGATCACCGTGCTGCGCGGCTTGCCGCTGGAAAAGCTCAAGCTCTATCAGGACCGTTTCGATCAGGGCAAATACGCTGACCTGCTGGTGGAACTGGAGGCGAGCCTGGCGAAGGCGCCGTTCTGGTTCGATGGCCAGAGGATGGTCTGGGAGTGTCTCCAGAACCTCAACGCCGAGCTGGCAATGCGCGAAGTGGAAATCCACTTCGCGCTTTTGGTTCAAAGGCTGCCCGGCATTGTCGAGTTGCGTTTCCATGACGGCGCGCCGTTTGCCGATCCGTCCACCCGGGCGTGGATCGCCGCCAACGTCATGCCGCACCTGCAAAGCGCCAGCGCGCCGCGCAAGGTCGAAAGCGAAAACGTCGAAACCCAGCCGGCTTGGGAAAAGGCCCTCGAAGAAGTTCTGCCGCTGCTGCGCAAGGAAGGCCTGAAGCCTGCCGTGCAGACCCTCAAGCAGGGTTTGCAATCCGCTCACGGTGGCCGCGAACGCTTCTTCTGGCAGTTCGCCCTCGCGCGCCTGTGCTTCACGGCCAAGAAATACGAACTGGCCAAGAACCAGCTGGAAACCCTCGATCAGACATTACAGGACTCAGGCCTGCACGCCTGGGAGCCCGATCTTGCATTGGAAGTGCTGCATCTACTGCATAGCTGCTGCGAGTTGTTGCCGCAGAACCATGCCGTACGTGAACGCAAGGAAGAGATTTATCGCAGGCTGTGCCACCTCGACCTCGAAGTGGTACTCGAATAGGCCCCAGGGCCACAACCGCAAGGAGAAAAGCCATGGCCAAAGAAGGCTCGGTAGCCCCCAAGGAACGCATCAACGTCACCTTCAAACCCGCCACCGGCGGTGCTCAGGAAGAGATTGAACTGCCGCTGAAGCTGCTGGCAATCGGTGACTACACCCACCGCAAGGACGATCGCAAAATCGAAGATCGCAAGCCGATCAGCATCGACAAGATGACCTTCGACGAAGTGTTGGCCAAGCAAGAACTGGGTCTGACGCTGAGCGTGCCGAACCGTCTGCAGGAAGATGGCGAGGCCGACGAGCTGGCTGTGCAACTGCGCGTCAATTCGATGAAGGACTTCAACCCGGCCAGCCTGGTCGAGCAAGTGCCTGAGCTGAAAAAACTGATGGAACTGCGCGATGCGCTGGTGGCCCTCAAAGGCCCGCTGGGTAACGCACCTGCGTTCCGTAAAGCGATCGAAGGCGTGCTCGCCGACGACGAATCCCGCGGTCGCGTACTCGGTGAGCTGGGCCTGAACGCCGCAGCCCCGGACGCCTGAGACTCCAGCCAAGGAAGCCAACACAATGAGCACTAGCGCAGCACAAGAGAAGAGCGCCGCCAGCGGCGAATACAGCATTCTCGACAGCATCATCGCCGAAACCCGTCTGACTCCGGACGACGAAGCCTACGACATCGCCAAGCGCGGTGTGTCGGCGTTTATCGAAGAACTGCTCAAGCCGCAGAACAACGGTGAGCCGGTCAAGAAGGCCATGGTTGACCGCATGATCGCCGAGATCGATGCCAAGCTCAGCCGTCAGATGGACGAAATCCTGCACCACCCGGATTTCCAGGCGCTGGAATCGTCGTGGCGTGGTCTGCAGTTGCTGGTCGACCGCACCAACTTCCGCGAAAACATCAAGATCGAAATCCTCAACGTCTCGAAAGAAGACCTGCTGGACGATTTCGAAGATTCGCCGGAAGTCATGCAGTCGGGCCTGTACAAGCACATCTACACCGCTGAATACGGCCAGTTCGGTGGTCAGCCTGTGGGCGCGATCATCGCCAACTACTACATGTCGCCAAGCTCGCCAGACGTGAAGCTGATGCAGTACGTGGCCAGCGTTTCGTGCATGTCGCACGCGCCGTTCATCGCTGCGGCCGGCCCGAAATTCTTCGGTCTGGAAAGCTTCACCGGCCTGCCGGATCTGAAAGATCTGAAAGACCACTTCGAAGGCCCGCAATTCGCCAAATGGCAGAGCTTCCGTACTTCGGAAGACTCTCGTTATGTTGGCCTGACCGTGCCGCGTTTCCTGCTGCGTAACCCGTACGATCCGGAAGAAAACCCGGTCAAATCGTTCGTGTACAAGGAAACCGTTGCCAACAGCCACGAGCACTACCTGTGGGGCAACACTGCTTACGCGTTCGGCACCAAGCTGACCGACAGCTTCGCCAAATTCCGCTGGTGCCCGAACATCATCGGCCCGCAGAGCGGTGGCGCGGTTGAAGACCTGCCGTTGCACCATTTCGAAAGCATGGGCGAAATCGAAACCAAGATCCCTACTGAGGTTCTGGTTTCCGACCGTCGTGAATACGAACTGGCCGAGGAAGGCTTCATCTCCCTGACCATGCGTAAAGGCTCCGACAACGCGGCGTTCTTCTCCGCCAGCTCGGTGCAGAAGCCGAAGTTCTTCGGCATCAGCGCAGAAGGCAAGGCCGCAGAGCTGAACTACAAGCTCGGCACCCAACTGCCGTACATGATGATCGTCAACCGCCTGGCTCACTACTTGAAAGTGCTGCAGCGCGAGCAACTCGGTTCGTGGAAAGAACGTACCGACCTCGAGCTGGAACTGAACAAGTGGATCCGTCAGTACGTCGCCGACCAGGAAAACCCGAGCGCCGAAGTCCGTGGCCGTCGTCCGCTGCGCGCTGCGCAAGTGATCGTCAGCGACGTTGAAGGCGAGCCGGGCTGGTACCGCGTGAGCTTGAACGTGCGTCCGCACTTCAAGTACATGGGTGCCGATTTCACCCTGTCGCTGGTTGGCAAGCTGGACAAAGAGTAAGAGCGACTCATGGACGGATACGGCAGCCTGTTCGAACGCCTCAACGGCGACGCGCAACTACGCAAGGGCAACAGCCTTGAGGCTTGTGCCATGGCGTCAGTGGCTGCCCATCTGGCCAAAATGCTCAGCACCCGGGCCGGCAGCGTGCAAACGCTGGCCGACTACGGGTTGCCCGATCTCAATGACATGCGTCTGAGCCTGCACGACTCCCTGAGTCAGGCCCGTCTGGCCATCGAAAACTTCATCGAAGCCTACGAGCCGCGCCTGAGCAACGTGCGTGTCATTTCCCTGCCGCGTGACCACGATCAACTGCGCCTCGCCTTCAGCATCGAAGGCCTGCTGGAAGTTGAAGGTTTCAAGCGTCAGGTCAGTTTTTCCGCCCGCCTGGATGGCAGCGGACAAGTGAAGGTCACCTAAGGAGATCCCCGATGTCTGGCAAACCAGCAGCACGCGTATCCGACCCCACCGCTTGCCCACTTCCAGGCCACGGTACCAACCCGATCGCCGCCGGTTCCGGCGACGTGTTCTTCGATGGCCTCGCGGCCGCCCGCCAAGGCGATGCCTCGGCGTGTGGTGGTGCGATGGTCGGCGATCTGGCGACCACGGTGTTGATTAACGGCAAACCTGCTGCAACGGTCGGTTCGGTGGGTTCGCATGGGAACAAGGTTACGGCTGGGTCCGGGACGGTGATTATTGGCAATTCGCATACGCCGGCGCCGTTTGTGCCGCCAGTTCCAATGCCTGGCTATTTCAATGACTTTTTCGTTTTGAGGGACGACGAAGGTAGCCCGGTGGCAAATTACGGCTACCGATTGGAGACCGAGTCAGGTGAGATTTATGAGGGCGTGACGGACGCCAACGGCCACACCAAAGCTGTTAGCACCGGTAAAGCTTCCCAGATATTGAAAATTTCCCTGCTTCCTCCAGCAGGAGTCGCGAATGTCTAACGTTACGCCTCTGGCGCAGGCTCCTTCCACCCCTTCTACCAATCGTGAGGGGCAGGTCGCGACCGTAAAATTAGCAAAGCTTTCAACTTATGAATTCAACATAAGATCGTTTCACCCAGGGAAAACGTTTGGGTGGAGCGGCTTTTACTTCGAAGGTGATGCACGCGGCTTTTCGTTAAAGCCAAGCGGCCTCTCTGGCGCTCAAGGTACGCTAATAACTTCACGTGTATGGCATAGGTTTTTTGTAAAGCTGGCAACGAACGAAGTTGTTAATACGCAAACGGAGTCGAATGATTCCGGGAAGGCGGGTGAAGAACATACTCACTATGATGCAGAGTTAAAGCCCAAAGGCGGAAGCTGGCCATCAATTAAAAGTGAAAAGGGTGCAGTCACTACTGTTTGGGTTGATGGTGGTTACGCAGGTGAGAATCACGCTTTTCCATTTTCAGCGGAAACAAAAAAATTGACAGGAATGACATTCGTGCCAAGCCTGGACGTAAGTTACAAAGTTATAATGACGCTCGATCGAGTGGCAAAGCATTTAGATGTAGTGACATATATAACTGGTGATGGATTTCCGAACTGTGAGGCTTTTATTACTGATGCTTCTGGACAGTCTGTTTTTTTAGGTGTGCATGTTCGGAAGGCTGCAGCTCTTGTTGCGCTATTTGGTGATAAGAAGTATCCGATGATCTCTTCGGCGATTCGCATAGAAGTTGATGAAGAGGGGAACTTCAAAGGCACTCTTGGAAACGAGATGAGAAGGCGAAAGTTAAAAAAAGAAGCTCTGGAAATGCGGCCGATTGAGGAGTGGAATAATTTTTTCAAAAATCTTAGTCCGAACGATGGCCGCTGGATGGGTATCTGGGAAGAGCCTATGCCGGACGACTCTACCGAGTCGACGTTGAAATGACGTATGTGAGTTATTTTAAAACAGCGATTTGGTTGCCAATGGTGGTGTTGCCGGTTTTGCTGTTGCTTGATGCTTTCTATTTTTCCAGCCCGCTACGTGGTGGGATGGAACAGTTCGTCCTTATATACGTTCTTGGTTTCGGGCTGGTGGCCTATGTGTTATTCGCGGTCTTTTCTACTCGTTTGATTTCTAGGAGAACTGAGCTTGAAGTCGTACGTCTTGCTTGGTGGGCTCCTGTAGTTTTTATCCCGTTTTATGGTGTGCCTTGGGTTGTTTATGGCATCGGATGTTTGGCGTTTGGCAGGCTAGCTGGTCTGGGTATGATGTTTTTGTGGTTAACTTATATTCCCTATGTTTTAGTGGTTGGCGCATTTTTTTCAGTTGTTACGGTTGTTGCTTTTAAAGTCTTGAGTAAGTTTTTACTGTTTTCCGAGAAGCGTTAGAAATGCTTGTGATAAGCCCTGTTATCTGGCGTATCAAAAAAGATGGCTGTTCCAAATGGTAGTAAGCTCGTGATTTGGAAATCGAGAAAGGTGAAGTGATGAGTGCAGCTCTATTATATTTTTCAAATGATGAAGTATGTAGGCGCAAGCTCATGAAGCTGTCTGTCGCAATTCTTGCTGTGGCTTTGTTTTCACTGACAAACGTGTTTCCCAATGCGCTCATGATGTTGATGGATGGTGTTAACTTCATCCCGTCTGAATCCTCCATTTTTTCATTCAAGCCTTATGAGATAAATGAGGGGTCGTCGAATTACTGGATCTATGGCGAGGATGGTAAGAACTATTACTACTTCTCCTACGAGCCCGCAGCGCCTTACGTATTCATTCGTAAATCCAATGCATGTCCGTCATTTGATCGGCTTGACCATGCCACGTGGTGCGCCGCAGAAGGCGGCGGTTAAAAATGAACCGGCATTTCGGTGGCGGAGCGTTTTTTTTATGAGTTCATTTTTCAGGCAGGTACCCCGTGTCCTTTAACCACTACTACCAAAGCGAACTCACCGCACTGCGCCAACTCGGTCGCCGTTTCGCCGAGCGTAGTCCGGCGTTGGCGCCGTATCTGGGCCAGGCCGGGCGGGATCCGGACGTGGAGCGGTTGCTCGAAGGCTTTGCGTTTCTGACTGGGCGGCTGCGCCAGAAGCTTGATGACGAGTTGCCGGAGCTCAGCCATTCGCTGATGCAATTGCTGTGGCCGAACTACATGCGCCCGCTGCCGGCGTTCAGCATTTTGCAGTTCGATCCGCTCAAGCGTTCCGGGCCGGCGTTGCGCGTCGAGCGTGATACGCCGATTGAAAGCAAGCCGATCGAAGACGTGCGTTGCCGCTTCCGCACCTGCTATCCGACCGAAGTGTTGCCCCTCGATCTGGCCGCACTGAACTACTCGGTGAAGGGCGACGGCTCGCTGCTCAGCCTGCGTCTGGAAATGAGCGCTGACGGCCACCTCGGTGAGCTGGAACTGAGCAAGCTGCGTCTGCACTTTGCCGGTGAGCGCTACATCAGCCAGATGCTCTACCTGAGCCTGCTGCGCAACCTCGAAGGCATCGAGTTGATCCCACTCGACGGCGCTGGCAAGCCGATCGATGGCGTCAGCGGCAAGCCGATGGCGTTCAAGATTCCCGGTGATCGGGTCAAACCGGTGGGCTTTGCCGAAGAAGAAGCGTTGATCCCGTATCCGCTGAACACCTTCCGCGGCTATCGCTACCTGCAGGAATACTTCGCCTTCCAGGACAAGTTCCTGTTCGTCGACGTCAACGGTCTGGACATCATCAACGCGCTGCCGGAAGACACGCTCAAGCAGATGCGCGGGCTGGAATTGCGCTTCGATATTCGCAAGAGCGGCATCATGCGCATGCGGCCGACGCTGGATAATGTGAAGCTGTTTTGCACGCCGATTGCCAACCTGTTCGCCCACGACGCGCTGCCGATTCGCCTCGACGGCAAGCAGGACGAATACCTGTTGCTGCCAGCGGAATACGATCTGGAAAACTGCGGCGTGTTCTCGGTGGAAACCGTGACCGGCTGGAAGCCCGGCGGTCTTGGTTATCAAGAGTACGTGCCGTTCGAATCCTTCGAGCACGACCCGAGTTTCGACGTGCCCAACAGCCGTCCGCACTACAGCATCCGCCAGCGTTCGTCCTTGCTGCACGACGGCCTCGACACCTATCTGAGCTTCGGCATTCGTCACACCGAAGCCCATGAAACCCTGTCGATCGAGCTGATCTGCACCAACCAGAACCTGCCGCGCAAGCTCAAGCTTGGCGACATCTGCATGGCCTGCGAAGAGACGCCGGAGTTCTTGAGTTTCCGCAACATCACCCCGGCCACGTCGAGCTTCGCGCCACCGCTGAACCGTGACTTCCTGTGGAAGCTGATCAGCAACATGTCGCTTAACTATCTGTCGCTGGCCGACGTCAATGCATTGAAGGTGATTCTCGAAACCTACGACTTGCCGCGCTACTACGACCAGCACGCGGAGAAGGTCAGCAAACGCCTGCTCGGCGGTCTCAAGCACATCAAACATCACCACGTCGACCGCTTGCACCGTGGCTTGCCGGTGCGCGGTTTGCGCACCGAACTGACCATCGACCCGGAAGGGTATATCGGCGAAGGCGACCTGTTCGTTTTCGCTTCGGTTCTTAACGAGTTTTTCGCGCTTTACGCCAGTCTCAATTCATTCCATGAGCTGCGCGTAAAAAGCACACAGGGAGAGGTGTACCAATGGACACCACGTATGGGCCTGCAGCCCCTGCTTTAAGCGGGCTGACCAAGGTAATACGCGAGTACTCGCTGTTTCAGGCCGTGCTGCTGGTGATCGACCGGCTGCGCGAGGCACACCCGCACCTGAGCGAAGACGATCTGTACGACCACGTGGAGTTCCAGGCCAACCCGAGCCTGGGCTTTCCGCGCAGCGACGTCGATCGCGTCGAGTTTTTCGAAGAACACGGGCAGATGCGCGCGCGCATGCGTTTCAACCTGATTGGCCTGGTCGGCTCGGGTTCGCCGCTGCCGGCGTTCTACGGCGAACAAGCCCTGGGCGATAGCGAAGACGGCAACCCGACACGCAACTTCCTCGACCTGTTCCACCATCGCCTGCAACGGCTGATGCTGCCGATCTGGCGCAAGTATCGCTATCGCGCAAGCTTCCAGAGTGGCGCGATTGACCCGTTCTCCTCGCAGCTGTTTGCCCTGATCGGCCTCGGTGGCGAAGAGATCCGCAAGGCCAAGGAACTCAACTGGAAACGCCTGCTGCCGTACCTCGGTTTGCTCAGCTTGCGCGCGCACTCGGCGGCGCTGATCGAGGCCGTGCTGCGTTACTACTTCAAGCACGAAGACCTGGTCATCGAGCAGTGCATCGAGCGCCGCGTAGAAATTCTCGAAGAGCAGCGCAATCGTTTGGGCCGCGCCAACAGCCTGCTCGGTGAAGACCTTGTGCTCGGCGAACACGTGCGCGACCGCAGCGGCAAATTCCGCATTCACATCACCGAACTCGACTGGCAGCGATTCCATGAATTCCTGCCGATCGGTTTCGGTTACCAGCCGCTCTGTGCGCTGGTGCGGTTCACCTTGCGTGACCCGCTCGATTACGACATCCGCCTGGTTCTGCGCCAGGAAGAAATCCGCGAACTGCGCATCGGTGAGCAGAACGCCTGTCGCCTCGGTTGGACCAGTTGGCTGGGCCGCGAAAAAGCGGACGGCGTGGTGACCCTGGGCAGCAAAATTCATTAAGGACGTGAGCCATGATCAACGTAGACCTGCAACAACTCATCCAGGCGCTGGACGCCGAAACCCGTCGTGATCTGGAACGTTCCGCCGAGCGTTGCGTGGCCCGTGGCGGCAGCAAGATCCTCGTCGAAGACCTGATGCTCGGCCTGCTCGAGCGTCCGAACGGCTTGCTGTCGCGCGCACTGCAGGATGCCGACGTCGACGCCGGTGAACTCAGCGCCGCGCTGCAATCGCGGGTTGAACACAGTGCTTCGCGTAACCCGGTGTTCGCCCCGGAACTGGTGCAGTGGCTGCAAGATGCGCTGCTGGTGGCCAACCTCGAACTGGGCCAGACCCAGGTTGAAGATGCGGCGCTGATCCTCGCGCTGCTGCGCAATCCGATGCGCTATGCCGGCAGCCGTTATCAGCCGCTGCTCGCCAAGCTGAACATTGATCGCCTGAAGGAATTTGCCCTGTCGCAAAAAGAGCAACCGGCGGCCAATGGCAAACCAGCGGCACAGGGCGAATCGCTGCTGCAGCGCTTCACCCACAATCTGACCCAGCAGGCCCGCGACGGCAAACTCGACCCGGTGCTGTGCCGTGACGGCGCGATCCGGCAGATGGTCGACATCCTCGCCCGTCGTCGCAAGAACAACCCGATCGTCGTCGGTGAGGCCGGTGTCGGCAAGACCGCCATCGTCGAAGGCCTGGCTTCGCGCATCGCCGCCGGTGAAGTACCGCAAGTGCTCAAAGGCGTTGAACTGCTGTCGTTGGACATGGGCTTGCTGCAGGCCGGCGCCAGCGTCAAAGGTGAATTCGAACGTCGTCTCAAAGGCGTGATCGACGAAGTCAAAGCCTCGCCGAAACCGATCATTCTGTTCATCGACGAAGCCCACACCCTGATCGGCGCGGGCGGCAACGCGGGCGGTTCCGACGCGGCCAACCTGCTGAAGCCGGCACTGGCCCGTGGCGAACTGCGCACCATCGCCGCCACCACCTGGGCCGAGTACAAGAAATACTTCGAGAAAGACCCGGCGCTGGCCCGTCGTTTCCAACCGGTGCAACTGCACGAACCGACCGTCAGCGAAGCGGTGACCATCCTCCGTGGTCTGGCCCAGGTTTACGAGAAGAGCCACGGCATCTATCTGCGTGATGATGCGGTGGTCTCGGCCGCTGAACTGTCCGCACGTTATCTGGCCGGTCGGCAACTGCCGGACAAAGCCGTCGATGTGCTCGACACCGCTTGCGCCCGCGTACGCATCAGCCTCGCCGCCGCCCCGGAAAGTCTTGAGCGCCTGCGTGGCGAACTGGCTGAAGGTGGCCGCCAGCGTCAGGCCCTGCGCCGCGATGCCGAAGCCGGTCTGCTGATCGACCACGAAGCACTGGATGCTCTGGAAGCTCGTCTCGACGAAGCCGAAGACGAAATGGTCGCGCTGGAAACCCTGTGGACTGAACAGAAACAACTGGCCGAGCGTCTGCTGGAACTGCGTCAGCAACTGGCCAAGGCTCGTGAAGCCGCCGCTGTCGAGCCGACCGTCAACGTTGAAGAAGACGCCGAAGGCACGGTTATCGAAACCATCGCTGCCGAAGTCGAAGAAGGCCAAAGCGTCGAAGCGCTGGAAGCCCAACTCAACGAAACCCACAGCGCCCTGACTGCCGCCCAGGTCAAAGAGCGTCTGGTCAGCTTCGAAGTGTGCCCGCGTCTGGTCGCCGAAGTAATCAGCGCCTGGACCGGCGTGCCGTTGGCGCAACTGGCCCGCGAGCACAACGCCAAAGTCGCCAGTTTCGCCACCGACCTGCGCACGCGCATTCGCGGTCAGGAACAAGCCGTACACGCCCTGGATCGCTCGATGCGCGCCACCGCTGCCGGCCTGAACAAACCGGACGCACCGGTCGGTGTGTTCCTGCTGGTCGGCCCAAGCGGCGTCGGTAAAACCGAAACCGCACTGGCCCTCGCTGACTTGCTGTACGGCGGTGACCGTTTCATCACCACCATCAACATGTCCGAGTTCCAGGAGAAACACACCGTTTCCCGCCTGATCGGCGCGCCACCGGGCTACGTCGGTTACGGCGAGGGCGGCATGCTCACCGAAGCCGTACGCCAGAAGCCGTACTCGGTGGTGCTGCTCGATGAAGTCGAAAAGGCTGACCCGGACGTGCTTAACCTGTTCTACCAAATCTTCGACAAAGGCGTGGCCAACGACGGCGAAGGACGCGAGATCGACTTCCGTAACACGTTGATCCTGATGACCTCGAACCTCGGTAGCGACAAGATCAGCGATCTCTGCGAGAACGGCGCACGGCCGACCGCTGAAGTCCTCGAAGAAACCATTCGCCCGGTACTCAGCAAACACTTCAAACCGGCGCTGCTGGCGCGGATGAAAGTGGTGCCGTACTACCCGGTCGGCGGCCCGGTATTGCGCGAGCTGATCGAGATCAAACTCGGTCGTCTCGGCGAGCGCCTCAACCGTCGTCAGCTGGATTTCAGCTGGTGCCAGAACCTCGTCGATCACCTGTCCGAGCGTTGCACGCAAAGCGACAGCGGCGCGCGCCTGATCGACCATCTGCTCGATCAGCATGTGCTGCCGCTGGTGGCGGATCGTCTGCTCGACGCCATGGCCACCGGCGAAAGCCTCAAGCGTGTACATGCCACGCTCGACGGCGAAGCCAGCGTGACGTGCGAGTTCGCCTGAGGTGGGTGTGATGTTCACTCAGGTGCCGCAGCCACTGGTCTATGCCGAAGCGTTGCTGGCGCAGTTCGCCAGTCTGTCGCGGGCGGCGGACGGTGCTGCGTTGCTGGGTGACTTTGTGCGCGGTCTGGCCGAGCTGAGCGGCTGCGAATTGACGCAGCTGTATCTGCTCGACGCTACCCACACGTGCTTGGGGATGAACGCCGAATGCCTCGACGGCGCACTGCAACCGCGCGAAGCGGCGAGCCTGCCGGCGGATTACAACGGTGAACAACTGCTGCAATTCGCCCTGTGCCAGAACCGCGTGGTGTGCCTCGATGACTTGAGCGGCAGCCTGCACGAAACCAGTTTTCTGCCGGCGGCAACCTCGCCGTGGCAGTCGCTGTTGTGCGTGCCACTGGTCAATCAGCACAAGGCTGTTGAAGGTTTGCTGCTGTGCGCCAGCCGTCGTCGTACCAACCTGCAAGGTTTCGCTGATTCCCTCGGCCAGCTCGGCTCGTTCGTGCTTGGCCAGTTGCATCTGCTGCAACGCTTGCGTCAGCCGCTGGCGGAATCTGCAACGGTAGCGCGCAGCGTGCCGAGCATCAGTGGTTACGGGTTGATCGGTAAAAGCGCGGCGATGCGCCAGACCCATTCACTGATCAGCAAAGTCCTGCACAGTCCGTACACCGTGTTGTTGCGCGGTGAAACCGGTACCGGCAAGGAAGTCGTTGCGCGGGCGATTCACGATTGCGGCCCTCGTCGGTCTCAGGCGTTCATCGTGCAGAACTGCGCGGCGGTTCCGGAAAATTTGCTGGAAAGCGAGTTGTTCGGTTATCGCAAAGGCGCCTTCACTGGTGCCGACCGTGACCGCGCCGGCCTGTTCGATGCGGCCAATGGCGGCACGCTGTTGCTCGACGAAATCGGCGATATGCCGCTGTCGTTGCAAGCGAAGATCTTGCGCGTGTTGCAGGAAGGCGAGATTCGTCCGCTGGGTTCCAACGACACCCACAAGATCGACGTACGCATCATCGCTGCGACTCACCGCGATCTGTCGACGCTGGTCAGCGAAGGCAAATTCCGCGAGGACTTGTACTACCGCCTCGCGCAATTCCCGATCGAGCTGCCGGCGCTGCGCCAGCGCGAAGGCGACATCCTCGAACTGGCCCAGCACTTCGCCGAGAAGACCTGCACGTATTTGCAACGCGATCCGGTGCGTTGGTCGAGTGCGGCGCTGGAACACCTGTCCGGCTACAACTTCCCCGGCAACGTGCGTGAACTCAAGGCATTGGTCGAGCGCGCGGTGCTGTTGTGCGAAGGCGGCGAGTTGCTCGCCGAGCATTTCTCCCTGCGCATGGAGCCGATGCCGGAAGACAACAGCCACCTGAATTTGCGCGAACGCCTCGAGCAGGTCGAACGCACTTTATTGCTCGATTGTCTGCGCAAAAACGATGGCAACCAGACCCTCGCCGCCCGCGAACTGGGCCTGCCACGGCGCACGCTGCTTTATCGGCTTGGCCGTCTGAACATCAATCTGGGAGATTTCGATGGGTAGGCAAAACGTCATCGAAATCCTCGCAAAAACCAATTTCAGCGCCGCCCGCAAGGGTCGGCGCTTTGTGCTTTGTCTACCCCTGGAGACCCTCTGATGTCTGTTCGTCACTGGCACGCTGTCCTGCTGACCCTCGTCGTTCTATGCGGCCTTGGCGGCTGTAGCGGCAACTACAAATTCAACGACAACGACTATCGCCCGTTGGGTGATCCGCAAGCGGTCAATCGCGGCAAGTGACCGCAAGGAGCATCAAACATGGAATTGGTTTTCGAAATGCTGAACACCAAGCAGTTCGTGCCCACCGAGTTGTGCCAGAAGACCTTTAAACAGGCCGGCGGCGTGATCGGGCGGGGCGAGGACTGCGACTGGATCATCCCTGACCGCAAGCGTCACCTGTCCAATCACCACGCGATTGTCAGCTACCGCGAAGGCACGTTCTTCCTCACCGACACCAGCAGCAACGGTGTCCAGGACGGTGACAGTGGCGCGCGTCTGCACAAAGGCGAACCGGTGCGCATCGAGCACGGCAGCACCTACGTGCTGGGTGACTTCGAAATTCGCGCGCGACTGGTGCGCGACCCGGCGACGTTCGACGGTGAAGTCGGTCGTCCACGCGCTGCGGGCAGCATCATCCCCGACGACGCCTTCCTCGATCTCGATCCGCTCAATGCCCTCGAACAGCAAGAGCGTGTGTACTCGGAAATCGACGAGCTGCTGGCGCCGAACACCAAGCCTGAGGATTCCCGTCAGCGCGCCGATTACGCACGCATCGACATGGAAAGCCTGATGGTGCCGGAGCTGATCGCCGCGCCTGCCGAACCTGAGCCCGCTCCCGCGCCGAAAGCCGTTGAGCGTCAGAGCGAAGGTTTCTGGGAGCACTTCGGTGCGGCGCTGGGCGTCGACGTCAAAGGTCTCAGCCACGACGAGCGCGAAGCCCTGGCGCTGAACGCTGCGCGTTTGCTGCGGCAGAGCATCGGCGGTTTGCAGCAGAGCCTGCGCACTCGTTCCGAGTTGAAAAACGAGCTGCGTCTGGCCCAGACCACCGTGCAAGGCACCAACAAGAACCCGCTGAAATTCGCTGTCGATCCGAGCGAAGCCCTGCAGATTCTGTTGCAGCCAAGCAAGCCCGGTCATCTGCCGGCCGAGCAAGCCATCTCCCGCGCGTTCCGCGACCTGCAGGCGCATCAAGTGGCCCTGCTGACCGCCAGCCGCGCCGCCGTGCGCGGCACGCTGGAGCACTTCTCGCCGGAGCAGCTGACCCTGCGTTTCGAGCGTGACAGCAAGCCGTTGATCGCCACGTCGGGCGGGCGCTGGAGAGCGTTCGGCCGTTATCACCAGGCGCTGCGTCAGGACGATGACTGGAGCGAGCGTCTGCTGGCTCGGGACTTCGCCCAGGCCTACGAAGAACAGATCCGCCTGATCTCCACCCTCCACACCGACCACCAAGGATGATGCGCATGTCTCGCCGCTCGACCGCTTTTTTCAAGACGCTGACTGCGCTCACCGTACTGGTGTTGCTCGCCGGTTGCTCGTCGCTGTCGCCGTACTCGAAAGTGACCAAGATCAACCTGAAGCTGACCGGCAGCGATCAGCTCAACCCGGACCTCAACGGTCGGCCGTCGCCGATCGTCGTGCGCCTGTTCGAACTCAAGCACCCGGTGACCTTCGAGAACGCTGACTTCTTCAGCCTGTACGAACGCGCCAAGGAATCCCTCAACCCGGATCTGGTGGCCAGCGAAGAACTCGAATTGCGCCCGGGTGAAACCGTGGAAATGAAGCTCAAGGTGGAAGAGGGCAGCCTTTATGTCGGCGTTCTCGCCGCTTACCGCGACTTGCCGGACACCCAATGGCGCCACACCGTTCAGATCACTCCGCTGGAGGTCACTGAAGTCGATCTGACTCTGGACCAGACCGGCATCCGCAACACCAATCAAGTGCTCGCCAAGGCGGATGACTGATCATGAATACCCATAAAGTCATTTGGCAGGAAGGCATGCTGCTGCGCCCGCAGCACTTCCAGCACAACGATCGTTATTACGATCACCAGATGAAAACCCGCACTCAGTTGCTGGGTGGCTACACCTGGGGTTTCCTCAATCTGGAGATCGACTTGCAGTTCCTCAACATGGGCAAACTGGTGATCAGTGAAGCCTCGGGGATTCTGCCGGACGGCAGCCTGTTCGAACTCGGTGGCAACACCGAGCCGCTGGCGCTGGACGTACCGCCGAACACCGGCAACACGCCGATCTACCTGGCGCTGCCGCTGGTCACCGGTAACCACATCGAGTCGCGCCGTCCGGAGCAATCCGACGTGCTTGCGCGTTACACCGCGTACGACGCCGAAGTCGCTGATTCCAACGCCGGCGACGATTCCGCCAGCCAGGTCAGCTGCGGTCGCCCGGACTTCAAACTGTTGCTCGGCGAGCAGCAGAGCGATCAGGCCTACGTGAAGCTAAAGATCTGCGACGTGCTCGACACCACCCCCGACGGCGTGATCAGCCTCGACCCGGACTTCGTGCCGACCTACATTCAGGCCCACGCCTCCAGCTATCTGCTGTCGTGCCTGAAAGAAGTCATCAGCATGCTCAACCACCGTGGCGACACGATTGCCGAGCGGATTCGCTCCAACGGCAAGGTTGGCGGGGCCGAAGTCGGCGACTTCATGATGCTGCAACTGATCAACCGCACCGAACTGCTGCTGCGTCACTACCTCGGTCTGGAGCAGGTGCACCCCGAAGAGTTGTACCGCACGCTGCTGACCATGCTCGGCGATCTGGCGACCTTCTCCGGCGAGAGCAAACGTCCACGTCTGGACAGCCGCTACTCCCACGCCGATCAGGGTGGGAGCTTCCGCAAACTGATGGAAGCGATTCGTCAGGTGCTGTCGATGGTGCTCGAACAGCACGCCATCGAGCTGATCCTGCAAGCGCGTCAGTACGGCATCATCGTCTCGCCGTTGCACGACCACAAACTGCTTGGCTCGGCGTCGTTCGTGCTGGCAGCCAGTGCCAACTGCGACTCCGAAGAACTGCGCCACCGCTTGCCGGCGCACCTCAAGGTCGGCCCGGTGGAGCGCATCCGCCAACTGGTCAACCTGCACTTGCCGGGGATCAAGGTCAAACCGTTGCCGGTGGCCCCGCGGCAGATCGCGTTCCACTCGAACAAAACCTATTTCATCCTCGAACTCAGTTCCGAAGACCTGGCACAACTCGAGCGCTCCGGCGGTTTCGCGTTCCATGTGTCCGGCGAATTCGCCGAGCTTGAACTGAAATTCTGGGCCATCAGGAACTGACCGACATGATCAAGGAAACGGATTACAACCAGGACGACAAAACTGTCCTGCTCGATCGTCAAGGCCACGGACCGGCATCGAGTCCGCTGACCGACTTCGCCGCGCCGCCGCGTTTCGAGCAACTGGAAGAACGCATGATCTACGCCGCGCGCCTGCGCCCGGCCGAAGCGTTCAACATCAGCCTCAATTCGCTGGTGGCGGCCTCGTCCGAGCTGCTTTCGGAAGTGGTGCGCCTCAAGCACAGCGAAACCCGCGAAGACTTGTACGCACTCAACGAGCGTCTGACTGCCGGGCTGAAATTGTTTGAAGTACGCGCCCTGCACAACGGCGCCGAAAGCAGCCAGGTGATGGCCGCGCGTTACGTGCTCTGCACCGTGGTCGACGAAGCTGTCGTGACCACGCCATGGGGCAACGAAAGCGAATGGTCGCAGATGAGCCTGCTGAGCAGCTTCCACAACGAAACCTTCGGTGGCGAGAAGTTCTTCCAGTTGCTTGATCGACTTTCGAAGAACCCGGTCAAGCACCTGCCGATGCTCGAGTTGATGTACCTGTGCCTGTCCCTCGGTTTCGAGGGCAAGTACCGCGTACAGGCACGCGGCATGCTCGAGCTTGAAGGCATCCGTGATGCTCTGTACCGGCAGATCCGTCAGTTGCGTGGCGACGTGCCGCGCGAGTTGTCGCCGCACTGGGAAGGCTTGAACGATCAGCGCCGTAACCTGGTGCGCATCGTGCCGGCGTGGATGGTGGTGTTGTTCACTTTCGTCTGTCTGGTGGTGATGTATTCGGGCTTCGCCTGGGTCTTGGGCGAGCAGCGCGACACCGTTCTGCAACCATATCAGCCGCTTGATCCGGCCGCGGTGCAACCGCAGTCGCAGCCGTAAACAGGGACGTGTGATGAAAAAGTTTTTCAAGAAAGTCGGCGCCTTCCTGCGCCAGACCTGGGTCTGGACCTTGCTGCTGGTGCTGTTTGTGGCGCTGCTGGTGTGGTTCGTCGGCCCGTTGTTGGCGGTTGATGACTACAAGTTCTGGGAGAGCGCGACCGCGCGCTTGCTGACCATCGCTGTGCTGTTCCTGATCTGGGGCCTGACCATGGTCTTCGTCGGCTGGCGCAGCGGTATCCGCAAGAAAGCCGAGGAAGAAAGCGAGGACGGCCAGGACCGCATTCGCCGCGAAGAGCTGATCGACGAAGAACAGAAGGAGTTGAAGGCGCGCTTCAAAGACGCGCTGAAAACCCTGAAGACGTCGAGCCTGTATCGCGGCCGCAGCGAGCGCTGGCGCAGTGACTTGCCGTGGTACCTGTTGATCGGTCCGCAGGCCTCGGGCAAGACCAGCCTGCTGGATTTTTCCGGTCTGGAATTCCCGATCAACAAAATCGACCGCAAGCTGACCCGCGACACCCTCGGCACCCGTCATTGCGACTGGTACTTTGCCGACCACGGTGTGCTGATCGACACTGCCGGGCGTTACACCACGCAACCGGATGTGGAAGTCGACGGCGGTGCCTGGACAACGCTGCTGGAGCTACTGCGCAAGCGTCGTCGCGGGCGTCCGTTGAACGGCGTGCTGGTGACTATTCCGGTGGAAACCCTGCTCGGTGGCAGTGAGCAGGACATCGACACTCTCGCGCGCCAGATTCGCGGCCGTCTGCAAGACGTGCATCAGAAACTGCACGTCGACGTGCCGGTCTATCTGGTCCTGAGCAAGGCTGACAAGCTGCTCGGCTTCGACGAGTTCTTCGATCAACTGACCCGCGAAGAAAGCGATCAAGTGCTCGGCACCAGTTTCCGCAAGGATCAGGTCGGCACCGACGTCGCTGTGCTGCGCAACGAGTTCGAAGAACTGCTGCGCCGCCTCAACAGCCAAGTAATCATGCGCATGCACTCCGAGCGCGACACTCAGCGCCGTGGCCGCATCCTCGACTTCCCGCATCAACTCGGGCAGATCGGCGAGCGCCTGTGCCTGTTCGTCGACATGGCGTTCACCGGCAACCGTTATCAGCGTGCCACGCAACTGCGTGGTTTCTACCTGACCAGCGCGCCACACCTGACCCAGGAAATGGATGCGACCACCGCTGGCATCGGCGCCAGCCTCGGCATGAGCGCCGGCGTGCTGCCGACCCTGCGCAGCGGCCGTTCGCGGTTCATCCACCACTTGTTCAGCCAGGTGATTTTCCCTGAATCCGATCTGGCTGGTCTGGACAAGCGCGAACGCAGCCGTATTCATTGGGGCCAGCGTGCGCTGTACGTCGGCGCACTGGCGGCACTGGCACTGTTCGGCATGCTCTGGGCGGGCGGGTTCTCGGCCAACTACGAGCGCCTGGAAAACCTGCGCAATCTGGCGCAGAACTGGACGCAGCAACGCACGGCATTGTCGCCGCGTGATGACGCCATGGGCGTACTGAAAACCCTCGACAGCAGCTACGCCGCGACCCAGGTGTTCCCGAAGAAGGGCGACGTTTCGTATCACGAACGTGGTGGTCTGTATCAGGGTGAAGACGTCAATCCAGTGGTCAAAGAGGCTTACGAGCGCGAGCTTGAAAAGCAGCTTCTGCCACGGGTTGCGACCATGCTCGAAGGGCAGATCCGCGCCAACATGAAGGACCGCGATCGCCTGCTCAACAGCCTGCGCGCGTACCTGATGCTGAACATGAAAGACCGTCGCGATGCCGCGTGGCTCAAGGACTGGGTCGCCACTGACTGGTCGACGCGCTACACCGGCAACACCGCTGTGCAAAACGGTTTGAGCACGCATCTGGAGCGTCTGCTGAAACAGCCGTTTATCTACCCGCTGAACGACCAATTGGTCACTCAGGCGCGTCAGGTCTTGCGCAGCGAATCGCTGGCCACGGTGGTGTACCGCATGCTCCGCGAGCAGGCGCGCAATCTGCCGGACTATCGCTTCAGCCAACACCTAGGCCCACAAGGCTCGCTGTTTATCGGCACCGAATACGTGATCCCGGGTTTCTACACGCAAACCGGTTATCAGCAGTATTTCTCGGTACAGGGTTCGGCGCTGGTCACTGACATCCTGCGTGACAACTGGGTACTCGGCGAAGGCGCGGGCATCAGCGACATGGACTTGCGTCGTCTGATGGTCGAGCTGGAGCAGTTGTACTTCCGCGACTACGCCAACTACTGGAGCGAAGCCGTCGGCCAGGTTGCCCTGCCGCCGATCAGCGACGCCGGTGAAGGCGCCGAACAACTGGCGGGCCTGACCTCGGCCAACTCGCCGGTGCTGGCATTGCTCACCGAAGTGCGTGAGAACACCCGCTTCCAGGCGGCAGCAGATCCTGTCGAAGAAGCTGGCGACGCTGCTGATGCGCTGGCTGGGCAGAAAGGCAAACTGGGTAAGGTTGGCAAACTTGCCGCCGCCGCAGCGGACAAGGCTTCGGCCCTGAACGTGGCGAAGACACTGCCGGACACCGCGAAGAAGTCGCTGCAACGCCGCTTCGAACCGCTGCATCGTTTGCTCGATGACAACAACGGTCCGGCGGCGGACCTGACCCCGGCACTGAGCGCGCTCAACGACCTGCAACTGCAACTGGCCGGTCTGGCCCGTTCCAGCACGCCGGAACAAGCCGCGTTCGAAATGGCGAAAACCCGCATGAGCGGCCAGCGTGATGCGCTGACCAACCTGCGCAATGCGTCCAGCCGTCTGCCGCGTCCGCTCAGCGTGTGGTTCAACGTGCTGGCCGAAGACTCGTGGCGTCTGGTGCTTAACGATGCTTACCAATACCTGAACGGTCGTTATCAAAACGAACTGTACAGCGTGTATGGCAAAACTATCAGCAAGCGTTATCCGTTCAGCGCCAGCAGCACCAGCGACGTAGCGATCAGCGATTTCCGCGAGTTCTTCCGGGCTCAAGGCACCGTCGACCGCTTCTTCGACAGCTACCTGCGTCCATTCGTCAGCGGCGATCCGGGCAACTACCGCATGCGCAGCGTCGACGGCCACAGCCTGCCGGTGTCGAAAATGTATCTGGACCAGATGGCCGCAGCGCTGACGATTCGTCAGAGCTTCTTCTCGATCAACCCGGCCGAGCCGACCGTGCAGTTCAAACTGGAGCCGTACACCCTCGACCCGGCGGTCAGCCGTTCCGAGTTCAAGTTCGGCGACAAGACCATGGAATACCGCCACGGTCCGATCCTGCCAATGTCGTTCAAATGGCCGACCGATGCTGAAGACGGTCGCACCAGTCTGGTCATGGACAAAATGGCCGGGCGCCCGATCGGCATCGAGAAGAACTCCGGCCCATGGTCGCTGTTCCGTCTGTTCGACCTGATGCAGACCGAGTACCTGACCGGTCGCGATGTACTGGTGCTGAAAGCCGACGTAGGTGGCCTGCGCGCCAACTACCTGCTGACCAGCCAGCGCACGCCGAACCCGTTCGACATGGGCGTACTGCGCACCTTCCGTATGCCGGTGCAGCTCTGATGCTGGTGGCCAGTGCCTGGCGCAGCGCGGCGCGTACCGACCCGGGCAAGGTGCGGGCGCGCAACGAAGATGCTTTCCTCGACTCGCCACAGCAGGGGCTGTGGGTGGTCGCGGACGGCATGGGCGGTCATCAGGGTGGCGACATCGCCAGCCAGTTGATTGTCGCCAGCCTGGCTGAACTGCCGCAACACGAGGACTTCGACGAACGCCTCAAAGCCATCCGCCAGTGCCTGCACTGGTTGAACCGGCGTTTGGGGCAGGAGTTGACGGTCACCGCCGGGCGTCACGACAGCATCATGGGCAGCACCGTCGTCGCGCTGCTGGTGGAAGGCAATCGCGCGGCCTGCATCTGGGCCGGTGATAGCCGTTGTTACATGTGGCGTGGGCAGCGGCTGTATCAGCTGTCCAAGGACCATTCGCTGCAACAGCAATTGATCGACGAGCAGCAAATGAGCGTCGAACAAGCGGCAGCGCACCCAGCGGCTCAGGCGTTGACCCGAGCTGTTGGTGCGGCCGAAACACTGACCCTGGACGTCCTCGAACTCGAGGTCTATCCGGGCGATGCGTTTTTGCTCTGCAGCGATGGTTTGTATCAGGGCCTGAGCAGCGATGCCCTCGGCAACGCCCTCAGCCTCAGCGCGCCGCACGTGGCGCTGGAACGTTTGTTCGACGGCGCCCTGCGTGGCGCCGCGCGCGACAACCTGACAGCCGTGGTGATCCGCCAATGACTGAAATCGAATCCTCAGTCGACGACTTGCTGATGAGCGAAGAACAGGCCAGCAACCTGACCTACTTCGCCTTCGCCAAGGAAAACAAGGCAGAACCTTTGCTGGCGCCGACCAAGGCCAGCATCGGTGCACTGCCGGATGTACTCGCCGGTCGCTACCACCTCGAGCGTCTGCTCGGGGCTGGCGGCATGGGCGCCGTTTACCGGGCGCGGGATCTGCTGCACGAACAGTTCGGTGATCCCGATCCTTACATTGCGCTGAAAATCCTCAGCGAAGAATTTGCCGAATCGCCGGACGCCAGTGCCTTGCTCTACAGCGAGTTCGTCCTGACCCGACGCCTGCGCCACGACAACGTCGTGCGTGCACACACCTTTGAAGTCGACACCGACTGCCAGCGGGCCTTCATTACCATGGAATACATGCGTGGCCTGACCCTGGACAAATTGCTCTGCGAGCGGCCCCTCGGCCTGCCGTGGCACGAACTGCGCGACATCGTCCTGCCGCTGCTCGACACGCTGGCCTACGCCCACGGTCGCGGCGTGCTCCACGGTGACATGAAACCGAGCAACGTCATGCTCAGCGAAGACGGCTTGCGCCTTTTCGACTTCGGCCTCGGTCAGGCAGAGGAGGGCGTGATGCCCGGCCTGCCGCACCTGAGCCGCGAACGCTTCAACGCCTGGACCCCGGGTTACGCCGCCCCCGAACTGCTTGAGGGCCAACCGTTGTCGGCCAGCGCGGACGTGTACGGCGTGGCCTGCGTGATCTATGAACTGGCGGGCGGCAAACACCCGTTCCGCCGCTTGCCCTCGACCCAGGCCCGCGACGAGCACCTGGAGCGCGAACTGCAAGCACCGGCGAACTTACCGAAACACGGCTGGCCAGCGCTGCGAACCGCGCTGAGCTTCGACCCGGCAGAACGCAGCATCACTGCCCAACAATTGCGTGACGCCTTGGGCGCCACTTCGTCCTGGCTGCAACGTCTGCGACTTCGGGCCTAACGGATGACATTCGAACAGGGAGCACTTTATGTTCAACCCAGCTAACGAAACCCACTTCAGCCTCAAGGTCGAAGACTACGTCGGCGACCTGCAAGTGCTGTCGTTCACCGGCACCGAAGGCATCAGCCAGCCGTTTCGTTTCGACCTCGAACTGGTCAGCGAAAACCCTGATCTGGACCTCGAACAACTGCTGCACAAGCAGGCGTTTCTCGCATTCGATCCGCAGGGCAGTGGCATCCACGGCCAGATCTACCGCGTTGCTCAAGGCGATGCCGGCAAGCGCCTGACCCGCTACAAAGTGTCGATGGTGCCGCAACTGCAATACCTGCATCACCGCACCAACCAGCGCATCTACCAGCAGATGTCGGCGCCGAAAATCATCGCGCTGATCCTTGAAGAGCACGGCATCAAGGGCAACGCCTACAGCTTCCAGCTCAGCGAGCCGTGCCCGGACCGCGACTACTGCGTGCAGTACGACGAAACCGACCTGCACTTCGTCCAGCGCCTGTGCGAAGAGGAAGGCATTCACTACCACTTCCAGCACAGCGACAAAGGCCACCTGCTGGTGTTCGGCGACGACCAGACCGTGTTCCGCAAACTCGGCCAGCCAACCGCGTACGTGCAGGGCAGCGGCATGGTCGCCGAAGAACCGGTGATCAAAGGCTTCAAACTGCGCCTGGAAACCCGCACCAGCCGCACCACGCGCCGCGACTACGACTTCGAAAAACCGCGCCTGCAAATGGAAGCGGCGTACAAACCCGAAGGCGCTCTCGATAGCAAAGACGCCGAGCCGGATCTGGAAGACTACGACTACCCCGGCCGCTTCATCGACCGCGCCCGTGGCAAGTTCCTCAGCCAGCGCGCCCTCGAACGCCACCGCGCCGATTATCGTCAGGCCGAAGGTCGCGGCGACCAGACCAAACTGGTCAGCGGCCACTTCATGGAACTGTCAGACCACCCGCGCACCGAGTGGAACGACCTGTGGCTGCTCACCGAACTCTTCCACGAAGGCAAACAGCCGCAAGTCCTCGAAGAAGGCGTGACCAGCGACACCACCGGCAACAAAGACGACTTCCACCAGGGCTACCGCAACACCTTCCTCGCCACCCCGTGGGACGTGTTCTACCGCCCGGCGCTCGAACACCCGAAACCACGCGTGCTCGGCAGCCAGACCGCCATGGTCACCGGCCCCAAAGGCGAAGAAATCCACTGCGACCAGTACGGCCGCATCAAAGTCCAGTTCCACTGGGACCGCGAAGGCCAGGCCGACGACAAAACCAGCTGCTGGCTACGCGTCTCCAGCTCCTGGGCCGGCGACCGCTACGGCGCCATCAGCATCCCGCGCATCGGCATGGAAGTCCTCGTCACCTTCCTCGAAGGCGACCCCGACCAACCGCTGGTGACCGGCTGCCTGTACCACAAGGAAAACCCGGTGCCGTATGCACTGCCGGCGAACAAGACGCGCAGCGTGTTCAAAACGCTCAGCTCGCCGGGTGGTGGTGGGTACAACGAACTGCGTATTGAAGACAAGAAAGGTGCGGAGCAGATCTACATTCATGCCCAGCGGGATTGGGATGAGAACGTTGAGCATGACCAGAAGATTCGGGTCGGTAATGAACGTCACGACACGGTGGTTAAGAACACCTACACCGAGCTGAAGGCTGAAGAACACCGCACCACGATCTCTGACCGCAAAATTGAAGCGAAGCTGGATGATCACCTGACGATTGGGCAGAACCAGCATGTGAAGCTGGGGACTGCGCAGCTCACCAGCGTGGGGAAAGAGATTCATCTTAAGGCTGGGGACAAGATCGTTATTGAGGCGGGGACAGAGCTGACCATTCTTGGGGGTGGGAGCTTTATCAAGCTGGATGGCGGTGGGGTGACGGTGGTTGGGCCGGTGATCAAGATCAATGCCGGTGGGTCGGCTGGGTCGGGCACGGGCATTGGGATTAAGCCGCCGGTGCTGCCGGGGGCGGCGGATAAGGACAAGGCGGGGAGTTTGATGGATCAGGCGTTGTTGAATGCACCGCCTGAGAAGGTTAAGCCGAAGGCTTTTTTTGTGTTTTCCGAGTGATCGACATGAATGGTGTTTTGAAGAAGAGCAATGGCATCGCGATAGCGGTTTTCACCGCGTCGCTGTTGAGCCTGTTTCATGGTCGCGCTTATGCGGAAGAGTGTCCGTCCGAGGATTTTTCCGAGTTTCTGCCGGCGTTTTCTGCGAATGCCGAAACTCAGCAGCGGTTGACTGCGATGACGGTGAAATCGCTGGTTTTGAAACCGGTGGGAGAGGAGGGGACTCTTGAGCCGCAAACGACGGAGATCAACAGGTCCACATTGACGTTTCCGCTGATGGCACCTTTAGCCATAGACAAGACAGACGGGGTTGAAGTCGAAATAATCGACGACAGTCACGTCAGCGTTGTGGACAAGCGAGCGGGTAACAGCAACATCAAGATTTTCAATTTTTCTCGTCAGGCATGCTGGGTACTCGAGGGCGTCGAGAACTGGTCGATCAATGATAAAGACCTTGTTGAAGCGACCACGCCGACCCTGAGTACCGCCGAGAACTTTTGCTATCAGCGTGCGCGAACTTACGGACGCCTTGGTGGCCTGGACAAATACTCCCTGACCGGAGAACTCTTTGAAGCTGCATTGGAAAACTACCTGTGTGCAGCAGCTTCCGGCGATCCTCAGGCAAGTCTCAGTGCTGCCAGTCTGAGTCTTTCCGGAATGGCATCTCAATTGGAAACAGAGAAGGTCGAAGCCCTGTTCAAGGCCGCCGCCGCTACTCTGGCAAGCGGAGCTTCTGCATTGTCCACTTTCTATTGTTATGGCAACGACACAGACCCCGAGGGTCCTTGTCAGCATCCTGAAGAAGCAGAAAGGGAATTGATTCGCGCCGCATCAATGGGCTCTTCCGATGCTCAAAATAAACTGGGTGATACATTCGAGACCGGAAGATTGGGAACCAAGGATGCCTCCAGAGCACTGGATTGCTATCGCTTGGCCGCCAGTAAAGGAAATGCCATCGCCCTGAGTAATTTAACCAGATTGAAATCGCAAACCGCTGACGCCACAGAAACCAGCCATTGCTATTGATTTGCAGGATGCAGAAATGACAGAACCATTAGATTTAACGGGTAATTACGAAAACCGTGGCTACGTGTACAAGATGGGTGGCGATGGCATAAAAACAAATGCGGCCGGTAATAAGTTAATCGACTGCTCGCACATGGTTAATTTGCTGCTAACAGGGGCAGGCTACAAAATCCCGTATGAAGATACGCGGGTAATGGAGGATTCCAAGTACTACACGACCGTTGTGCCGCCAGACGTCAAGAAAGGTGATATCGCTCTTTGGATTAATGAAGATCCGCTGGGTGGTGGGGATAAGTTATTTCATACCGGTATTGTTGTTGACGTTAATCCCACCGGTACTGCAGGCAAGTTCTTCGGCGCGCAGACGAGGAAAGGGCCATCATTTACTTATTTTGGCACTAAAGATCCGGCATTCTATTGGCCGATTCCTACAAAGTTTCTCAGGGCTAAAGAAGAGTTTCGAACAGGCGAAGCTTCGTCCCCCGCACCAGTTCCTGCACCAAAACAGAATAGCCCTGCACCAATAATGACTTTTCAGTTTCCAATTCGAAAGGCGGATGGGAGTCAATATGAGAGCTCGGACGAAATCTATTCGGTGCTTGAAAAAGAAGTATCAGGAAACTATTTGCTGGGCGGACATAGTTTTTGGCATGGTGGCATCCATGTAAGTGAGCTGAGTGCGCCACAATGCACCGACGTCCAACCTGTTCGGTGTATTGCTGACGGCGTTGTAGTTGCCTATCGTTTGAATGAAGACTACGTAAAGTCAGTATTTGAGCAAGATGGCGCAAGTACCGAATTGCGTTATTCAAGTTCGTTTTGCTTGGTGAGGCATGATTATAAGTTTCCTGGTAGGCCTGTTGAAAAAGGTAGTGTGGTTTCAGAAGATGTAATGACTTTTTTCAGTCTTTATATGCATCTTCTGCCTTTTGCGCAATACCCATCAGAGGCTAAAACTGAGAGGTTGAGACCTGTATATTGGCAGGGTAAGGTTCGAGCTACAGTCACCGCGAAAGGCCTGCAATTGCGTAATCCGCCAGAGTCACAAGTTAACGGTGCAAAAGCAGGTAGTCCAATAAGTTCAGAAATGGTTTTGTGTACTTCTAGTGTTATCGAGTTTGACAGTGAAAAAGTTCTGAATTTAGATGTGAGAGGTAAGCTGCTGAAAATGGCTGAGTGCACTTTTGTACCTAGTAGTTCAGGCGCTCCTACTGGATTGAAAAAGGGTGGATCGGTTCCATCTACATTTTGGGCTTGTGTGGAGAATGATAAGTCAAATCATCTTGTTGATTGGGCGCCAGTTATACCTGTTAATTATGATCGCGTGGTTCTTACTAATATTGCAATCAAAGCTGGCGACCCGATTGGTTACCTGGGTTTGAATGAGGTGTTGGCAGGGCCAGGTGGCGGGAAAATAAGTAAGCGTCAGGTCCATCTTGAAGTCTTCAGTAGTGATGATATCGCTAGCCTTATAAAAAATCCGAAAGGGTTAACAGGCGGTAATCAGCATCTCGTTCTTGAAAGTGGCACAGTACTATATGAAAAAACTGACGCGGATGGAAAAATCTCTTTTTCTCCAAAGCAGCCACCTCTTGGGGAAAAAATAATTGTAGCTTTGAGTAAGGCGAAAGTTACAAAAGATTCAAGCGGAAAAGAATGGTTTGGGCTTTCAGTAAAGGGGGAGACTACTTCGCTTGAAGGTTTCTTGCAAAAAGAGAGTGCTACGGTAATCAGTCAGCATGATTGGGAAAGGCTAGGATTCAGCATTGTCAAAGAAAATAACGAAAGTGCTGATGGTTTTCTCGATGTTGATGCGATGCCGGATTTCTTTAAGAAAATTTACTCGGAAATCGACAGCAAGGGTGTGGCGGACGGTAATGTTACTGTTGAAGAGTTGCAGTCGGCGCTCCGAGACGCAGAACTCCGGAGTCGCTGGACCAAACTTATTGCCTATCATCCTACGGAATGGCAGGCAAAATCATCTGAACCGAAGTGGGCACGCTTAAAAAAAATCCTTTTAGAATCCCCAACTGTACTAAAACTCGAACAAGAAAGAATAGATAAGCTCGTTTTTTGGGACGAAATGGCAGGGGCAATGCAAATTGCTTTGCCGAAATCCATTTATCACTTTCACCCAATAGCATTTATCGATAACTTGAAGAAAATTCATGTTATGACCATTGAGGAGGCGCGGATTCGGGCTTTCCTGAGAATGCTCAAGATTGGTGAGGGAACGATCGGCCTCGAAGGTTATGAGCATCTGTTTGGCGGAGAATCCTTTATTAAGGATTATGGAAAAACGTTTGCAGATCATCCTCGTCTTCTTATGGAGAAGACGGTTAAGAAAACCGGTCAAGTTATCTCTTCTACTGCTGCCGGCGCCTATCAGGTCATGAGATATGTTTGGGATGACCCAGGTATCATTAAGCTGCGGGAAGAGCACGGTATTACCGATTTTACACCTGCAATGCAAGATAGATACTGCGTTGTTATTCTGAAATATCGTCGAGATGCACTTCCAGAGATCATGAGAGGGGATATAAAGGCAGCTATTAAAAAATGTAATAAAGAGTGGGCGAGTCTTCCAGGGTCTCCTTATGGTCAGCCTACCGTGAAGCTGGAGGATGTCGTTGCAGAGTATAATAATATGGTAAGTCAAGAGTTGGCTGGTGAAAGTGATCTGCCGATGAAAGTCGGTTTTGTTGCAGACTTGATGGAGTGATGTGGTGAATTTCAATAAATATCGTGTTGGTGTCGCAGCATTTCTTTGTGCTTCGGCAATGGCTGCTTCTGCTCAAAATTCCAGCTTGCCTGAAAAAATAGATATCTTGGAATGTGATGGGTCGAAGGTGGAGCTTGTATCTATTTGTCAAAATGACACCGTCGCAAAGTCGGAGGAACACAGTGGCCTCCCAGTATGTACAGATCAGATAATCAAGATAAATGGACAAGAGAACCGTCGGAAGGTTGATAAAATATCACAGGTGACCAGCAGCGGTTCGAATGTGAAGATACTTTCTAATGTGGTCGTTTCGATGGCTTGTGTTAGAGGGAGCAAGGGAAGCTTAATTTCCATCGGCGGTTACGGCGGCTGTGGTGCGTGCCCTGAGTGGCATGGTTATTATTCGTTAGATGGAAAGTTGGTGAATTACGTTTATAGTAATTCGTTTCGCTCTTTTGGGTCGTTAGGGTCGCGTGACGATTTAATTAATAAGTATGGTGTTAGTAAGAAAGATTTGGTGGATGAAAGTTCTTTTGCAAAAAAAATAACATACCCCGGCCTTTGAAGCTTTGGGGGTGTCAGGGGAGGACTACTGAAAGGTGTCTCTCCCTGTGGTGACGTATATTAGGTGTGCAGATGAAAACTATGAATTGAATTTAGCATCGGTGGGTGCAAGTGGAATTATTGCGAGTTTATGCAATTGAAAAATATCACGCTATTACTGATTTTCCTGATGTGGACGATCCCGGCGTTAGCCCAAACCACCACGTTCAGTCCAACCAAAGGCGTCGACGCGACGCTGGTTCTCGAAGGATCCAAGCTGAACATCGCGGTTAAAAGCGAAACGCACAGCGAGTCGCGAACAATCGATTTTGAAGCCGAAAATGAACTCCACATGCAGTTCGACGATTTCAATTTCGACGGCGCCCGGGACTTCGCGGTCTGGCAGCTTGATGACGGTATGGGTACTTACGATTACTACCGAGTGTTCGTTTATCAAGCGAAAACCGGCACGTTCGAAGAGTTGCAGCCGGACTGCGGCGATGGCTTCGTTAACCTGCGCGTCGATAAAAAACGTAAAGCGTTGCTCAGCACCTACTGGGAAATGAACATACCCAAGCAATGCATCACCCGACTCACCAAACGCAAAGCCTGAATGACTCAAGGAAGAACCCCGTGAAACGTTTTGTTTTTACCCTGCTGGCCGTGCTACTGCCGGTTTCAGCGGCCTATGCGCAGGATGACTGCAGCCATGTCACCTCAAGCCTGGAAATGGTGCCCTGTTCGGAGGCGGCGAAGAAGGCTGCCGATGCGCAGTTGAACGTCAGCTACAAGCAGTTGATGTCGCGGCTTGAGTCTGACTATCGAGCAGATCCGGCGTTGGGCGCGGAGTACGCGGCGAAGGTCAAGGAGTCGCAACGTGCGTGGCTAAAATTGCGCGATACGAACTGTCCATTGGAGGCGTTCGAGATCGAGACCGGGATGCCGGCGCATGTGTTCGCCGTCAACTCGTGTATCGCCAGAATGAGCCGCGAGCGTTCGGCGTATCTGGACAAGATTGCGCCGGAACAGTCCGCGCATCTATCCGATAAAGGCAATGCCAGCGACGCTTGCCCATCCGAGGATTTCTTACCGTTCCTGGCAGTGTTTTCTGCCGATGTCGAAGCCCAGCGCCGGCTCACTGCGCTTACCGTCAAATCGTTGGTGTTAAAACCAAAGACCGAGCCGGGACGTTTCGAGCCTGTGACCACGGGCGAGAAGGGGGCAGGGTTGGCCTATCCGTTGATGACGCCTATCGAGTCTCGTAAAACCCCGGGTGTTGTGATTTGGGAATACGACGACAGCCACTCCACTGTTGTGGATCGACGCGCCGGCTGGAGCAATGTCAAAGCCTTCAATTTTTCCCGTCAGGCGTGCTGGGTGCTTGAAGGCGTTGAAGACTGGTCTATTCGCGAGAAAGACCTAGTCGCGGCCAGTACGCCGACGATGAGCAAGGAAGAGAGTTACTGTTTCCAGCGTGCCGAGGCGTTCGAAGCATTGGGAGCACCGGAGGACCAGCCTCGCACCGTTGAGTTGTTTGAGGCCACGCTAGAAAACTTGTTATGTGCAGCGCACTCCGGGGACCCACTCGCCAGTTATAAAGCCGCAGTTTTGAGCCTCTCGGGCATGGCGCCGCAGGTGCCGACGGATACTTTGGAGTCACTATTCAAAGCAGCGGCCACTACGTTGCCGAACGGTGCGATGGGACTTTCCGAGTTTTACTGCGATGGCAACGAACTAACATCCGACGGTCCCTGCAAAAATCCTGCGCTTGCAGAGCAAGCACTGATGGGCGCCGTGAAAATGGGCAATGCCAGCGCGATCAGCAAGTTGGGATCTACCTTCGCGAGCGGCGAATGGGGTACCAAAGATCCATCCCGAGCCATGGCCTGTTATCAACTGGCTCTCGCGAAGGGTAGCGAAGGCGCGAGTTTCGGTTTGGAACACTTGAAGAAAAACTCCACCACACCAATCAAACCCAGCTACTGCTACTGACACCCCCCGAAACCCCACGCATTTCCTTTAAACTCCCCACCCCCAAGGAATGCGCTCAGGACACGGAATGCCAGCCCCCTCGAACTCCCTTCGCCCAGCGTTAGTGCTCTGGCTATACGCCGCCGCAATCTTGCACATTCTCGCTGGTCTCACCCTGACCTGGGCCGGTCATTCCGGATTACTCGACGGCTACCTGCACAATCTCGAACTCGCATTCTGGGGCGCTGATGCGGTACCTATTCCCGGCCACGAACAACAAGTCTGGTGGCTCGCGCTGTTCGGCGCGACGCTGCAAAGTTATTCGTTGTACATGCTCGCGCTGGTACACCTGGGCAATCGCTTGAAAGTCCCGGCAGTGTGGGTCTGGTTGATCGCCGGCATCCTGTTATGGGCGCCGCAGGACATGTGGCTCTCAGCGCAACAACAGGTCTGGTCGCACCTGTGGCTAGACGGTTTTGCGTTGCTGGTGTTGTTGCCGCCACTGTTTTGGCTGTATCGGCATGACCGCCGGAAGTCTCCTGCAGTAAAGACACCGAGCCAATCCAACCCGTCTGCCGACAGCGCTTTCAAACGCGTGCTAATCACCGGCGGCACCGGGTTTATCGGCGAAGCCTTGGTCAATCAATTACTCGACGCCGGCCACTCGGTCAGCGTACTGACGCGCGATCCATTGAACGCGGCCAATCTATTCAACGGCCGCGCCCGCTGCGTGCATTCCCTCAGCGAACTCAGCCACGACGAAACCTTCGACGTAATCATCAATCTTGCCGGAGCACCCGTCGCCGGCCCACGCTGGACTCCCAAACGTCAGGCGCAACTGCTCGCCAGTCGAGTCGGCACCACCGAAGCGTTGATGACCTGGCTGAAGAACACCAAGCACAAACCAGCCCTATGGATTCAAGCCTCGGCCATCGGCTTCTACGGCGTGCGCGATGCCAGCGAAAGCCTCCACGAACACGCCAGCAAGGGTGACGGTTTCATGGCCGAACTCTGTGCGCGTTGGGAAGCCGCCGCGCAACCGGCCACCGAGTTTGGCGTGCGTCAGGTGGTGCTGCGCCTAGGCGTAGTGTTCGGTCCCGGCGGTGCGTTGACGCCTTTGCTGCTGCCGTTCCGCCTGGGTTTCGGCGGGCGCATGGGCGATGGTCAGCAGATCATGAGTTGGGTGCATCGCGACGATGTGCTTCAGGTGATCGCGCGGGCTTTCAACGACGAAAATCTGCGTGGCACCTACAACATGGTCGCGCCCGAAACGGTCAGTCAGGCTGCGTTCGCCGAGCAGGCCGGCAAGGTCCTCAAGCGTCCGGTGTGGTTGCACATTCCCGCCGCGCCAGTGCGTGCAATGGCAGGGGAAATGGCGCAGCTATTTTTCGACGGTCAGCGCGTGGTGCCGCAGCGTTTGACCGAGGCCGGCTACACATTCCGTTATCCAACCCTCGACGCCGCTCTGCGCGATCTGACCTGAGGATCGTCCATGAGCAAGCCGTTGATGTACCTGCTGGCCGGCAACGGCAGCGCCGCCGATTGGTGGAATGACGCGCTGCCGCACTTTCAGCGCTACGACGTGGTGCCGCTGGAGTTGCCGGGCTTCGGCGCGAATCCGCAGCCGCCTTGCGAGGATCTGGCGGACTACGCGCAGACCTTGTTGGCGATGACGCAGAAGGGCAGCGCGATCATGGCAGTCGGGGTCAATGCGTTGCTGGTGCTGCACGCGTTGCAGCGTCGGCCCGGGCACTTTTCGCGCAGTGTTCTGTTGGCGCCGGTTGGGGCATTTTTGTGGCAGCGTCGATTGCCGGCGCTGATGTCACCGCTGCCGATCCGCAAGACCATCCACTGGCTGCTGTCGAACAAACCCAAGCTGTTCGCGCGCAAGTTTTCCAACCAGACCTGGACGCCCGAGCAGTACCAGCGCATGGGCGCCGGCTATGCGCGCTGCCGTGCGTTTGTGCCACATTGGGATCTGATTCGCGCCGATACCGCGTTGCCACTGCTGGAGTGGATCAGCGATCCGGTCGAGCTGGTCTGGGGTGATCAGGACGCGGTGCTCGGCATCGAGCAAGCGGCGGCGTGGTCGGCGATTCTTGCGCGCGCTGATCTGACCATCAGCCTCAAATCTGGTTGGGGTCATTACCCGTGGATCGACTCGCCCGCGCAGTTCGCGCAGTGGCTGGAGTCGGGCGAGCGCGGGTTTGTCGCGCACACCAAGGGCGGGCGTTTGCGCCTGGCTGAATTGGCGCGGCAAGCGGTGCCGGCGGCGCTGACGCTCAACGATTGCAGCGATCCGCGTCTGCCGGCATTTCTCGCCGCCCAACCTGATGTGACCTGGGCGGTGCGCTCCTCCAGTTATGGCGAGGATCAGGCCGATTCGGCGAATGCCGGTTTGAGCACCACCTATCTGCGCGAACCGACCGCCAATGTGCCGAAACGCATTGCCGAACTGACCGCCGAGGGCGTCGAGGAAGTGGTGGTGCAACGCT
Organism: Pseudomonas viridiflava; assembly: GCF_900580865.1. GTDB lineage: Bacteria > Pseudomonadota > Gammaproteobacteria > Pseudomonadales > Pseudomonadaceae > Aquipseudomonas. Next base: position 371,479 of record NZ_UTBZ01000001.1, on the reverse strand, counting down.
TCATCACGCCGGTAGTGTCCGGGATCGCTTTCGTGCGCCATCTCTCGGTAGAGCTGGAATGGGTGGAAGGCCATCTCGAATCGCTGGCCGACGGTCACGTCAGCCCCTCACGGGCAACGCTTTCGCGGCTCGGCGATGCGTGGCGCAGCGGCACGTTCACACCGGCCCATGGCTTGACCGAAGACCTGCTCTGGCGCTTTCTGCAAGACGTGTTGCGCGTGTTCCACTACGTGCCCGGCGACGTCGAATGGGCCTGGGATGGCGCGCAACTGTGGTTGCTGCAATACCGGCCAATCAGCGATTACGGCTGGCGCCGCCACCTGACCGCCGCCAATATCGCCGAGATCCTGCCGCCACAACCGAGCGTGCTGGTTGAGTACGCCCAGCGCCGCGCGGCAGCGAGTATCCCGGCGATCATGGCGCGTTGGGATGCGCGGGTGTTGCAGGACAACGAGGCGTTCACTGCCGTGTTCGGCGGCGCGTCCTATATCAACAATGATTTGTTCCTCGCAAGGCTGGCCGACTGGGGCATCAGCGCGAGTAACTACGCTGGTGAAGTCGGTGGCGCGACTCCGCATCTGCCGTGGCAACCGCTGAAGATACTGCGTTCGTTGCCGCTGTTTTTGCGTATGCAACGCAAGGCTCGCGGGCATTTACTGAATCTTGAAAACGGCTTGCACCGCTTCGATCGGGAACTGGCCGAACTCGTCGCGCAAGCTGCCGATGGTCAGCAATTGGCGGACTGGTTCACCCGGTTTTACGTGTTCGTAGTGCAAGGCAATCTGTGCATCGCCACAGCGCTGGCCAGCAGCGGCGGCGATTGGCTGGGGCGCCCGCCGACCGCTTACGACAACCTTGAAAACAGTCCGCATCGATTGCCGTGGGAAACCGATCCGGCCACCCCTCGACCCGCGTCGAGTGAGCTGCCATTACAACCATTCCCGCAATGGCCAGGTCTGGTCCGTCTCGCCCATTCGACCGGCCTGCCGGGCCTGCGCGGCTACTACCTGCAAGTGCGCGAGTGGTACCGCGACAACCTCATGCGCATCTTCTTCCGCCTGCACCACGCCATGCCGTTGGCGGACCGCGAGCACTGGTTTGCACCGCATCCGGACGTGCGCACCCGCGACGGCAGCTTCTGGCAGGACGGTCGCGAAGGTGCGGAGCAGGCCACCGGGTTCATGATTTATCCGGGGCAGGTGCGGGGCATCCTCGGCGCCGACATCCTGCTCGAAGACTCCCTCGATCCGGGGCGACATGCGCACTATCAAACAGCGCGGGCGGTGATTGCGCGGATGGGTGGGCGCTTGTCGCATGGCTCGACGTTGCTGCGCGAATTGCGCAAGCCATCGGCGGTGATGCCACAGGTTGATCCGGCGTGGGTGGGGTGTGAGGTGTAGTATCGGGATGGTGAGTTGGAATTGATCAATTCGAAGGATGTGAAGTGAAACTACGATGCCTCCGCGAATTGGTCTTTGGTCTGGTCGTGCTTTTACAGGTGGGTTATGTGACCGCCGCAGCTGGTGTGTTGGTCGGTAACGAACCCGGCCAGTCGCCGGTTGCGCAAGGCCCGACCGAGACAGTCGTCGACATGGGTTCGTGTCGGTTTTCCATGCCGCTGCTGCAGGACCAATGGCTGGAGTTCAATGATTTCTATTCGATTTTTGTCGCGGCCAAACAACTGCCAAAGCCGTCCAGTGCCCCCAGCTTGTGGCAAGCGCAGACGTCAAGTGGTGCCGACTGGCACTTCGAGAAACACGGCGACCTGAGCCAGCCGTGGTTTGGTTTGATGTGTGAAAACTCGGAGTACTTTTCGCTTCTCACCGACTGGAAACCCCCGGAAGACGATGCGTTTGCGGTGCAAATCCTGCGTGACGACAACGACCGCAGGTGTCCGGCGACCCTTACCGATCAGGGCTGGGTGCCCAATTCGCTGGCCGGTCGTGCGAACACCTATACCTTTGAGCAATGGGGCGGGGAGAACTCTTCGGGATTCATTTTCGGTTTCCACGACAAGTCACGACGGCACATAACCCGCGTCGCTTTTTGCCTGCTGAGGGGCAAAGACGTGCTGATTGGCTCGGCGGAATCGGGTTCATCCGCCCCGCTGGCGATCAGCAACGAAGGGTTCGAGCAAATCAAGAAAGCGGTGCGCGGCATTGCCTTCGAATGAACATCCCCATAAATGCATTACGTCGACGGAGCTACAGCGTGAAAGGATTTTCGGTTCTTCTCGGCAGCTTGATATTGGCTGCCGCGTCCATGGCATTCGCTGCCGATCCAACCTTCAAGGATTACACCGTCACGCCTGTTTTCACCGGCCCCAACCATAAATTGGTACCGCAAGAAAACAGCAGTCCAATGATGGATCAGGCACGGGTGCAAGCCCTGAAAGGCAAGGTCAACTTCGCTGGCCATTACATCCTTCACAGGCTCGGCTGTGGCGGCAGCGCCATTTGCGGCGAAGTGCTGGACGCTCAGACTGGGGAAGTCGTTGGCGGTCTGCCGAATGCTTACGACGGCAGCAACTTCGGCATGGTTTACCAGCCTGACAGCCGCTTGATCATCGTCTCCGGCATCACGCTCGACGGCGAAGAAGACGCCCAGGGGAACGCTTTGGAAAGCGGTAACCGGGATCGTTACTACGAGTTTGTGAACAATGAATTTCGACTGCTGAGCATGACCGACGTGGAATCGTCGCCGATGGATGAGGAGTGAGTAGATGAACCGTCTTCTCGCGGGCAGTCTTAAGCGGTTGATGTTTGTCATGGGCCTGTTAGTTTCAGCCAATGCCTTGTCTGAAAATATTCAGATCGTGGGGGTTGGCGGGCACTTAGTGACGCTGAAGGACAAGACATGGGGCAGGCCCGCTGCGGAGTCGGCGGTTGCCTCGTTTACCGCCAATGGAAAAACGTTTCCCCTCTATGTACCCGCGGTGGGTACTGAAACGCATGAGGCTTGGTTAAGTCCCGACAAGAAAACATTGCTCCTCCTTCAGACTCTGTATGGCGTTGTCATTGGCCAGGAGGGTGAAGAAATCCCGACAGAGGAAACTGGTTGCGGGGTCATTTCAATGGAGACCGGTTGCGTGCTCAGTCAGCCGGCAGCCAGGTTTTGCTACGGCAAGTGGGAGGGCAATCGGTGGACTTCCGGGGAAGAGGATGCGCCTGACCTCGTCATGCAGACGCCGTCTCCAAAGGACTTATTGAAGCAGGTCTCAAATATTGAGATGCCGCAATCTCGCGTGGAAGAACTCGCATTCAATCTTCGCACTATAAGTCCAGAGTCCTATATGGCTTGTCACCCACCGGCGCGCAATGTTCAAGCTTTTAACGACTTGGCCTTCTATTTGGCCGAGGGCGGTAGAGATGAGCTGGCGCTGAAGTTTTATCGCGGCGTTGAGGCCGTTGGTAAACGGACGGTACTGATGTTGAACATTGCCGACTCGCTCTGGCGCCTTGATCGCAAAGACGAAGCGCAGCGCTATTACAGCCAGTACCGCGACGCGATGAGCGCCGATGGCAAGGCGCAGAAAATACCTCAACGTGTCGTTGAGCGATCTGCCATTCAGGGAATGAAAAATTGAACATGCTTGTGCGTTTTATCGCGTTGTCCTTTGGATGCCTGTTTGCCTCCTGCGCGATGGCCGAGGACGACTGCAAAGAAATCACCGTGAGCGCCCAGGTCGATCGGTGTGTGGAGGCAGCCCGCAAGGAAGCCGACACGCAACTCAATGCGAGCTACAAGAATCTGCTGGGACGGTTTGAGGCTCAACAACGGCGCGACCCTGAGCAGGGCAACGCGCTGGTCGCGATGGCCAGAGAATCCCAGCGCGCCTGGATCAAGTTACGCGACACCACCTGCCCACTTGAAGCCACGGAAATCGAGCCTGGTGTGGCAGCGCATGTCACGACGATCAACAACTGCATGGCCAGACTGAGTCTGGAACGTGCTGCTTACCTGGACACAATCGTCGCTGATGAGCCGGGTAATGTGGTCGATCTCAACAAGGTGTACCTGTCCGGCTCCCAGCGCTTCGGCGATGTCGTGGCACGTTATGTCAGCACCTTTGGCAGCCCATGCCTGACGGTCCAGATACTGGCGCCCAACGGCGGTTGGAGAGTGCTGTCCTCCAAGCGGTTTTGCAGTTTCGAGGGCAAGGCATTTTGGACGGACTATGCCGATGCCGGGTTTGAGGATCATGCGTTTGCCGAGGATGGGTTACACGTGACGCTCAGTTTGACGGAGCTTCGCGGGCTCGGAGAGAAGCGCCTTGCATGTGTGGTTCCGATTCAGAGTGAGCAAATCAAAGAGCTGAAGTGCGGCGCGCTTGAGCCTGGGGCATAACCGGCCAGAGTAATTTGCTGATACCCCTGAAACCGCTAAAGGAATGTTCGGTTTGAAATTTTCGTCTGCATTGTTTTCCGCGTTGCTCGTTTTCGTTCCTCTGGCGGCTCATAGCGAGGTCACGACCGAGGTTTTTTGCTTCCGCTCCTACGAAGGCAAACCCATAAATTTTGAATTCCGAACCTATTACGACTCTGTCGCCAAATGGAGCGGTGCTGGCGTCAAGTACAGTAAGTCGAAAAAGGCTATTGGGCTGGTTCATCGCAGTACTGAACAAGAAGAACTCGTGTATGGCCGGCCCTACCAGTACACGACAACTTGGGTTGAAGTAGTTGATGGCGCACTGACAGGTGAGTATCAGATGGTCACTCAGGGTGGCCGGGTTGATGCGATGTCGTATACGAATTACAAATCCGCAAAGAAGTATTCGTTTGAAAACGATTACAACGTGGATTCGAAACCTGAAACAGGTTGCCAATGGTGAGGCAGGGAATATTCAGGAAGGGGACTTAACGTCCCTTTATGGGTAGTCAATCCCGTCTCGCCGATGCGTGATGAGTCAGCGACAGGGTTAGAGCCTGCGGTTTTCTTCGATCAGATAATCAATGTCGGGGTGTTTCCGGCGGGTATTCAAGAGCTTTCAAATATCGCTACTCTCTGGACCTTCAAAATTGCCATTGATTATCCATGCCCAGGAATCAAGGGGGCGGGTGGCGCCGCCAGACAGGGCGATCCAGTCAAATTTCGAGACCCGAGAGGTTTCCATGAAAAAGTCCAAACATGAACCAAAGCCTATGATGGCTGCCCGGTTCCAGGCCGAAGCTCGTGAAGCCTTGGCCAAGCGTTCCGGTAAGCGCAGCCGCTTTCTGGATGTTGCTCTGTCCAATGGCAGTGACTTCGAGCCTGTCGGTCGACTGGCCGGCTGAAGGTTTCGGATTCTCAAAAAAGCTGCCGTGATTGGCAGTTTTTTTGTGCCTGGATTTTTACAGACAGTTGCAGAAAGGGGACTTAACGTCCCCTTTTTTCATCCGCAAATCTCGCTACGGCTTGGCCGCCACGCTTCGCACTTCAATCTGGTCGAGCGTCCCTTCCACCATCAATCTCACACCGTCCGCCATTCTGCTCAGGGCAAGGGCTACCGAGCGGCGGGAGCCGTGGAGGTCGTCGGCGAGGTCGCAGGCGATGACGCTGATGGACAGGAGGTCTTCGGAGGCGTTGGCCATGAGGGCTTCGGCGTCGGTGCCGGGGGAGAGTTTGAAGAGGCCGTTCTCGCGTTTGGGGTGTGGTTCGACGGCTGGTTTGAAATGGTGGTCGAGGGCGCGCTCGGCGGCTTCGTGGAATTTCTTTGATTCCAGAGATTCGTAGGGCGAAATATCCGGGTTTTCTGGGGGATTGGGTGTTGGTTTGATCATTCGGTCTTACTCCAGTTTAAGGAGCCGACACCGTTTCGCTCGCACTTCGAAAGTGGTGGCAGCTGTGCATAGGTGTGCAAGACCGGTGGAGTAACCCGGCAGACCCGAAGGCCTCCCATACACAGCCGCCATAACGATCCGCGAGCATAGGAAAACGCTCGGCGAATTGCCATAACCAATGTGTACTCCAACCGGACTTGCACGTCCGTATCGCCAATCTGCGGCGACACACAGAGCCTATCGATAGCCAGCCAACTCGCCTAGTTCATGGACAGCACCGCACTTTGCAGGAAATTTCCCATAGATTCGCGGGCCGGAAGATCAAAAGATCGCAGGCTTCGCCAGCTCCTACAGGGATGTGTTTCAACAGGTGTAGGACGTTGCTTGCGGAATCGTGACTTGGCAGTCATCGTGCGGGAAATGGTCTGCATCCTCTTCCAACAGCGTCAGATACTGGCGTTATCGTCCGAATCCCTTACACTGCCCCGGCCGTTCATTTTCCTTTTGAGGCTGTGCGCATGAAATTTCGTTTTCTTCTGTGGATGATGGGTTTGTTGATGGGTAAGGCCAGCCGGACAAATCCTGCGTTCCAGCAGCAGTTGGGTGACAAGGATCTGGTGTTTCAGCTGCAGACGCTGGACGGGAAAGTGGCGCGGCATTTCGTGGTCAAGGATCAGCGCATCACCAGCAAGTCTGGCGTGGTGGCTGAGCCGGCGTTTGCGATTGCGTTTAAAGATGCCGGTTATGGCTTTGCCACGATGCAGGCGAAGAACAAGCAGTTGGCGTTTATGCAGGGGATTCAGGACAAGTCGATCCAGCTCAAGGGTAATCCGGCGCTGGTGATGTGGTTTCAGGGGTTGATGAAGTATTTGAAGCCGAGGAAGGCTAAGCCTAAGGCTTGAGGTGGTCAGTTAGACCGAGTTGGATTCTTCGCGAGCAGGCTCGCTCCCACAGGGATTTTGGTGATCCTTGGGGGAGCGGGCCTGTTTTGTTTAGGCCTGGCTGAACTGCGAAGCCAGTTCGCGCAGCAGGACTTCGGCTTCGAGGACTTTGCTGACGACGTCGTTGGCTTTGTCGCGGGTCAGGCCGACGCGTTCGAGCAGGGCGTCGGGGATGTCTTCGTCGGGGCCGGAGCCAATCCCACGGCTGCGCAGCAGGCGCACGGCCAGGCAGACGAGGTTCGGGTATTCGGCATAAGCGCCGTCGTAGCTTGGGTCGTGCTGGAAGCGCAGGGCGGTGGCCAGTTCGTCGGGCATGTCCCAGTAGCGCATCAGCCATGAGCCGATCTGTTCGCGGCTGATACCGAGCAGGTGTTGCTCAATGTAGCTGTGGCACAGGTGCGGGTTGACCTCCAGGTGGCGGCAGATCAGCGAGAAGTGCGGCGGGAACACGTGGGCCAGCAGCAGGTAACCGAAGTTGTGCAGCAGACCGGCCAGATAGGTCAGGCCGGCTTCCGGGCGCTGGGCGCGCGGCATGGCGCGGGTCAGGCCTTCGATGACGGCGGCGGTGTAAATCGATTGCTGCCAGTACGGCGTGGTGTGTTGCGGGTGGTCTTTCGGCAGGCTCAGGGTCTTGCCGAGGGCGAGGCCCAGCGCAAGGTTGATCACCAGATCGAAACCGAGTACGCGAACGATCGCGTCTTCCACCGAACGAATCTTGCCCGGCGAGGCGTAGTACGGCGACGCCGCCCAGCTCACCACTTGTGCGGCCAGTGCCGGGTCGGTTTCGACCACGCCGGTGATGTCGTCGATGGTGGCGTTGGGGTCAACACGCAGCTTGATGATTTTTTGCGCGGTTTCGGCCAGCGGCGGAATCTCGATGGTCGCTTCCAGCCGTTGCTGAATGCGCCGCGCGGTGAACGCCTGCACGGCTTGGGTGATTTCCTCGCGGTCATCGTCCGGGCGATCGAGGTTCGGGCGGATGCTGCTCAGGGCTTCGCCGAAGTTGGCGGCGCTGGCCTTGGTCAGCATGGTCTTGAAGTCTTCGCTGGCGATTTCCAGCAGCAGGCCCGGCTCGCCGGAGTTGATCAGCAGCTTCGGCTCTCGCAGCAGGCTTTCTTCGTAGAGGCACGGCGAACTGGTCAGCGCCGGCAGGCCTGGCAGCAGGCTGAGGCTGTGTTTGCCGAGCATCTTTTCCAGGCGCTCGGTGGAGACGGCGGTGAGGCGGCGGCCAGTCAGTTCGGCGAGGCGGTTGAGGTCGAGCAATTGGCTCTGCGGAAACAGCACCATCAGCGCGCCGACGGCGTCGTCCAGCAACACGGCTTGTACCTTGCGCGATGCATTGAGGCCGTGGTGGTCGAGCACTTCTTCGTAGGCGATGCCCAGCTTGCCTAGCAGCAGCCGAATGACAGACGGCGCGTGCGGGGATTCGGGGGCGAGAGCGGCTTCGGTCATGGTCTGTATCCGTTTTTGAAACAATGGCAGGAGTATAACCAGCTTGGTCGGAACGATCTGTCAGAAACTGCGACGGTGCTCACACTTGGCCGTATTGCTGCCCGTGACGCAACCAGCGATCGAGTAATGGGCTGACGTGGGTCGGCCAGCGTTCCAGCAGGGCTTGCGCGGCGTCGCGTACGGCGGGCAATAAGTCGGCGTCGCGCATCAGGTCGGCGACTTTGAATTGCAGCAGGCCAGTCTGGCGGGTGCCGAGCATTTCCCCGGGGCCGCGCAGTTCGAGGTCTTTTTCGGCGATGACGAAACCGTCGTTGGTCTCGCGCATGATGCCCAGGCGCTGGCGACCGATCTGCGACAGCGGCGGATGATAAAGCAGCACGCAATGGCTGGCGGCGCTGCCCCGGCCGACACGTCCACGCAATTGGTGCAGTTGCGCGAGACCGAGGCGCTCGGGGTTTTCGATGATCATCAGACTGGCGTTGGGCACGTCGACGCCGACTTCGATCACCGTGGTCGCGACCAGCAGTTGCAGGTTGCCGGCCTTGAACTCGGCCATGACGGCGGCTTTCTCGACAGGTTTCATGCGCCCGTGAATCAGCCCGACTTTCAGTTCGCCGAGGGCCAGAGTGAGGTCTTCAAACGTGGTTTCGGCGGCCTGACAGGTCAGCTCTTCGGATTCTTCAATCAGCGTGCAGACCCAATAGGCCTGACGTCCTTCGGCGCAGGCGCTGCGCACCCGTTCGATGACTTCGACGCGGCGGGTGTCGGTGACCAGCACGGTGTTGACCGGGGTGCGCCCGGGCGGCAGTTCATCGAGGATCGAGGTGTCGAGGTCGGCGTAGGCGCTCATCGCCAGCGTTCGTGGAATCGGCGTGGCGGTCATGATCAGTTGGTGCGGGCACATGCGTCCGCCGACGCCTTTCTGCCGTAGCGCCAGACGCTGTTGCACGCCGAAGCGGTGCTGTTCGTCGATGATTACCAGCGCGAGGTTCTTGAACTGCACTTCGTCTTGAAACAGCGCGTGAGTGCCGACCACCATCGGTGCGCCGCTGGCGATCTGTTCCAGCGCTGCTACGCGGTTTTTGCCTTTGAGCTTGCCGGCCAGCCAGGCGACTTCAATGCCCAGCGGCTCGAGCCAGCGCTTGAAGGTGATGAAGTGTTGCTCGGCGAGAATCTCGGTTGGCGCCATCAGCGCGACTTGATAGCCAGCCTCTAATGCTTGCAGCGCAGCGAGGGCGGCGACCACGGTTTTGCCCGCGCCCACGTCGCCTTGAATCAGGCGCAGCATCGGTTCGTGCTGACTGAGGTCGTAGGCGATTTCATTGCCGACGCGCTGTTGCGCACCGGTCGGGTTGAAGCCGAGGTTGGCCAGATATTTCGGCGGCAGCTTCGTCGCTTTCGGCATCGCTGGGGCGCGCAAGGAGCGCATGCTTTCGCGCAGACGCTGTTGCGACAGTTGATGGGTCAGCAGTTCTTCGAAGGCCAGACGATGCTGCGCCCAGTGATGGCCGAGGGCGAGTTCATCGACGTCGGCATCGGCGGGCGGGTTGTGCAGGTAGCGGATCGCATCGGCGAGCGGCGCCAGTTGATAGTCGCGGGCCAGCTCAGTCGGCAGCCAGTCGGGCAAGGTGTCTGACTTGAGCATTGTCAGCGTCTGCATGCACAACTGACGCAGGCGCGCTTGGGTCAGGCCTTCGGTCAGTGGATAGACCGGGGTCAGGGTTTCATCTACCGGCGGTGGTTCGTCACCGGTGATGGCGCGGTATTCCGGGTGGTAGATTTCCAGTCCTGACGCGCCGGGCCGGGCTTCGCCGTAACAGCGCACCCGCGTGCCGCGCTTGAGGCCTTCTTTCTGCGCATTGCTGAAATGGTAGAAACGCAGACTGAGGCCGCCGGTGCCGTCCTGCAAACGCACAACGAGGCTGCGACGGCGGCCCATGACCACGTCGGCGCCGCTGACGGTGCCTTCGACCACGGCGTCCTGTCCCGGTCGCAACGCGCCGATCGGCACCACACGGGTGCGATCCTGATAGCGCAGCGGCAGGTGGAACAGCACGTCCTGCAGGTTCTCAAGACCGACCTTGGCCAATTTCTCGGCCATGGCTTCGCCGACACCCTTGAGTGCCGTCACCGACACTTGCGACAGCTCCGTCATGACGCTCGCTTAACCGGCTGTAACCGGTGCCGCTGGCTTGGCCACCGAACACAGGCGAATGGAGTCGGCGAGGATCTCGATGGCTTTCGGCCGTGGGAAACTCGCGCGCCAGGCAATGGCCACGGTGCGGAACGGCACTGGCGGCGACAGTGGCCGCACTTCGATCACGCCCGGGGCGTAGTGATGGCTGTCGACCGCCGACAGCGGCAGGATCGAGATGCCCAGACCAGAGGCAACCATGTGGCGAATGGTTTCCAGCGAGCTGGATTCGACCGTGGTGTGCTTGGCGCCGTCGTTGCCCTTGGTCAGGGTCGGGCAAGCTTCCAGCACTTGATCGCGGAAGCAGTGGCCTTCGCCGAGCAGCAGCAGGCTCTTGTCGTTGAGCAGGCCGGCGTCGATGGTTTCTTTTTGCGTCCACGGGTGCTGGGCCGGCATCAACACGTAGAACGGCTCGTCGTACAGCGGCAAGGTCAGCACGTCGGCTTCGTTGAACGGCAGGGCGATGATGATCGCGTCGAGCTCGCCGTTGCGCAGTTTGTCGCGCAGCACGTGGGTGAAGTTTTCTTCGATGTACAACGGCATCTGCGGGGCGACCCGGTGCAGTTGTGGAATCAGGTGCGGGAACAGGTACGGGCCGACGGTGTAGATCGCGCCGACTTTCAGCGGTGCGGTCAGCTGATTCTTGCCGGCCTGGGCCAGTTCGCGGATGCCTTGGGCCTGCTCCAGCACTTTCTGCGCCTGGGCGACGATGCCTTCGCCGACCGGGGTCAGGCGCACGGCACTTTTGCTGCGCTCGAAAATCAGCACACCGAGTTCGTCTTCAAGCTTTTTCACGCCCACCGACAGGGTTGGCTGGCTGACGTGGCAACGTTCGGCGGCGTGGCCGAAATGCTGCTCTTGGGCGAGGGTAACGATGTAGCGTAATTCTGTGAGGGTCATAGCAAGCGTCCATGAAGATGCGGGCCAAGCATACCGGCTGCAATCGATAGACGCACGTTATCAGACTGAGCGCTCAATGCGACTACTGCAAAAAGCAAAAGATCGCAGCCTTCGGCAGCTCCTACAGGGAAGTGCATTCCAATGTAGGAGCTGCCGAAGGCTGCGATCTTTTGATCTTGCTACTTAGCGGCGGCGTTCGAGGGAGTAAACAAACGGCGCAACAATTTCAATCGAGCCGTTGTTCAGCATGTCGGCCGGTGGCTTGGGCAGCGGTTGTGCGCGGCGGATCATTTCCAGGGTGGCCCGGTCCAGATCAGCGTTGCCCGAGCGGCCCACCAGTTCGAACGACAACACATTACCTTCGGCATCGACCACGAAGCGCAGGCGGTTCAAGCCTTCTTTACCGCGTGCCTGAGCACTGGCCGGGTACTTTTTGTACTTGGCCAAATGCGCGAGCAGGGTGCCTTGCCAACTGGCCTTGGCAGCCATCTGAGCAGGCGACGGACCCGGCGCAGGCTGGGCGGATTTCTCCGTCGGTGCCTGAGTCGGTTGCGTGTCGGCCGGTTTCTCCTCGGAAGGTTTTTCCTTCGGTGGATCAGGCAGCTTCTTCTCGATCGGCTTCGGCGGTTTCGGCTTTGGCTTCGGCTTGGGTTTCTGCACCGCGATTTCAGCTTTCGGTGCTTCGGCCAGCTTCGGAATCGGCAACTCTTCAACCGGAGCCGGTGGCTGCGGCGGTGTGACGACTTTCGGCGGAGCAGGCGGTGGCGGGGCCGGTACCGGGGCCAGCTCGACCATCATTGCCTGTGGGGGCAATTCGATGGGTGGGCGGGCGGTCCAGTTCAGCGCCAGCGCGATGGCCAGCGCGTGAACGCCCAGCACCACGGCCAGGCTACCGCTGTAACGCGTCAGCTTATGGCGCGTCGTGATCATTTCTTGGCTGCCGTCTCAAGTCCGACCAGACCGACCTTCAGGTAACCGGCAGAGCGCAGTTTGTCCATCACGCTCATGAGATCGCCGTAATCCACGCCTTTATCGGCCTGGAAGAAGATGGTGGTGTCTTTCTTGCCCTGAGTCTTGGCGTCGAGAACGGCGCCAAGAGTTTCCGCTTTGACTTCGTCGTCGCCGATGTACAGGCGCTGGTCAGCCTTGACGCTTAGGAACACTGGTTTCTCTGGCCGCGGCGCCGGTTTGGCGGTCGAGGCAGGCAGGTCGACTTTGATGTCTACGGTGGCCAATGGAGCGGCCACCATGAAGATGATCAATAGCACCAGCATCACGTCGATGAACGGCGTGACGTTGATTTCGTGGTTCTCGGCCAGATCGTCGTCTGCGCCTTCTTTCAAATGCAGGCCCATGGCCGATTACCCCACTTTGACCATGTGCGGCTGCGAGCTGCGCTCAGGCTGGTGATCGAGGTCACGGCTGACCAGCAGCAGCACTTCTGCCGAGGCGTCGGAAACCTGCGCCTTGTAACCGGCGATGGAGCGGGCGAAGACGTTGTAGATCACCACGGCTGGAATCGCGGCAACCAGACCCAGTGCGGTGGCCAGCAGTGCTTCAGCAATACCGGGCGCGACAACAGCAAGGTTGGTGGTCTGGGTTTTGGCGATGCCGATGAAGGAGTTCATGATGCCCCATACGGTACCGAACAGGCCCACGAACGGCGCGGTGGAACCGATAGTGGCGAGAACGCCGGTGCCGCTGCTCATGTTGCGACCGCAGGCTGCAACCAGGCGCTCGAGACGGAAGCTGACGCGTTCCTTGATGCCTTCTTTCTCACGGCTGTTGACCGACAGGCGCATCTCTTCGAGCGCGTCGTGCACCAGCAGGTTGGCGAGGGTGCCTTCCTTGCCGGCGGTGGCGCTGGCTTCTTTAAGGGTGGTGGCTTTCTTCAGGGCGGCGATTTCACCACGCAGACGACGCTTGGCGCCCATCAGCTCGAAGCCTTTGGCGATCCAGATCGTCCAGGTGATGATGGAAGCGATGGCCAGACCGATCATCACGATTTTCACGATGATGTCGGCGTTCTGGTACATGCCCCACGGCGACAGGTCGTGGGCCATGCCCAGGCTGTTGTCGGCTTCGAGAACTTCAGGGACGTCGGCAGCGTCAACTGCTTGCACTGGATCGGTAGCGGCCGGGGCAGCCGGAGCGGCAGCTGGTGCGCTTTGCTCGGTGGCGGCTGGCGTTGCAGGTGCCTGGGCGTCGGCGAAAGCGGCAGTCGGCGCCAGCATCAAGCTGAGCAGCAGAGCCGCCACTGCGCTCCAGGCGCGAGGTCGATTGGTTGGCGAAGCGGGGATTTGATTACGTGTCATGCTGGCCGGACCTGAGATAGAAAAACGTTGATGCTCTTCCAGGCCTCGTAAGGCCGAGAACAAAAGTGGCGTGCATTATTGCAAGTAATTCTTGTTAACAAAAGTAATAGAGTATCTTTTTTTCCTGCATTGCTAGCCGCTCGTCCTGTCCCGAGGCTAGTCTGTGTCTTTCCGATAGGAGTTTTTTGATGTCCGCGCCTTCTGTTTTGATTGCCGGTTGTGGTGATGTCGGCAGTCGTCTGGCAAAACAATTATTGGCGGCTGGCTGGGAAGTTCACGGCCTGCGCCGGGATGTTTCGAAGCTGCCTGCTGGGGTGATTGGCGTTGCAGGCGACCTGTTCAACGAAGACTGCCCGGCAACCTGGCCGGTGGGCGCCGTGGACTATCTGGTGTATTGCGCAGCGGCCACTGATCACGATGAGGCCGGTTATCGCGCGGCTTATGTGCAGGGATTGCAGAATGTCCTGAGCTGGCTCGACGACTATGGGCAGGTGCCTGAGCGGCTGATCTTCGTCTCCAGCAGCAGTGTGTATGGGCAGCAGGAGGGTGAGTGGGTCGATGAGAACTCAGAGACCATCGCTGCCGGTTATTCCGGGCGATTGATGCTGGAAGCCGAGCAGGTCGCGCTTAAGAGTGGCATTCCTGCGAGCATTCTGCGTTTGACCGGGATCTATGGTCCGGGCCGCGAATGGCTGCTGACCCAGGTACGTCGCGGTTATCGAGTGGCGGTTGAGCCGCCGCTGTATGGCAATCGAATTCATGCCGATGACGCAGCAGGGTTGTTGGCGTTTTTGCTAGAAAAGGCTCGGCAGGGCGTGAAACTGGACGATTTCTACATCGGCGTCGACGACGCGCCGGCACCGTTGGCCGAAGTGGTGGGTTGGTTGCGTGAGTATCTGGGCGTTACCGAATGGTCGGACGACGCGAGCGTGCGCCGAACCGGCAGCAAGCGCTGCAGCAATGGCAGGGCGAAAGCGTTGGGCTGGACGCCAATGTACCCAAGCTATCGCGAGGGCTATGCCGCGATCCTCGAAGGTAAATGCTGACTTCCTGGCACCCCAAAACAACTGTGGGAGCGAGCCTGCTCGCGAATGCGGTGTATCAGGCAATATTACTTTGACTGACACACTGCTTTCGCGAGCAGGCTCGCTCCCACATTTGATCTTCAGTGGTTTCAGAAGCGGGTTACTGCTTCTCGAGCATCCACTTGCGCTCACCGGCGGTGAACTGCGGTTGTTCATCCGCCAGCGCGGCATTCACCGCCTGCAGAATTTCCAGCTCTTTGCCCTTGCGCACAAAGATCCAGTTATTGCCCTGGCCGTTCTGTTGCAACCACATGCTGTCGTTGCCGTTGCTCATCGAGGCGCAATCGCCCGCCAGGCACAACGCATACCGGTCGGCACCCGGTAAGCCGGAGACCTGACCATCCGCCTGAAATTGCACGGTGCTGCCTTCGCCCTGGCCGTTGGTGATTTTCCAGTCACCGCCCAGATAGGCCGAATACAGTGCGCGTTCGAAACTGGCGCCAATCGGTGCGCCCTCTGGAACCGGAATTTGTGCGCGGTCGAAAACCTGCTCCGGTTCGTTGTCACTGGCGGCTTGCTGCAGTTGCCCGCCATCGCGTTTCAGCTCACTGGCGGAGCTGCCATAGAAGTCGACTTTCCAGGCGCCGGATTTTTCACCCAGCAGCCGTCCTTCGACGTTCTCAAAACCGTTGGTGTAGCGGGCCTGACTGGCCTTGGTGTTGACGTCCCACTCAAGGTTCGGGCCGTAAGCCTGAAGCGCTTCGCGCAGGGGGCCGCCCTTGGCTGCGGCATCGATCGCCACCTGGTTGATCCAGGTGCCGCTGATATCACGGTCGGCAGGGTTGCTGGCGCAGCCGCCGAGGAAAATGGCGAGCAGCGGGAGAGCTAGCGCTTTGCGCATGGTGGAATCCTTTCAAAACCTTTTCTTGCAGCAACCGGCGCGGCGTTTGAAGGCCGCGCCGCGCGCATCACTCGATGACCAGAATGGCATCCATTTCAACCTGCGAACCCTTTGGCAGGGCAGCAACGCCAATGGCGGCGCGGGCCGGGTATGGCTGGTCGAAGTATTTGCCCATGATCTCGTTGACCTTGGCGAAGTGGCTCAGGTCGATGAGGAAGATGTTCAGTTTGACGATGTCCTTGAACGAACCGCCAGCGGCTTCGGCCACGGCTTTGAGGTTCTCGAACACCTGGACGGTCTGGGCTTCGAAGCCTTCAACCAGTTCCATGGTTTTTGGGTCCAGAGGAATCTGTCCCGACATGTAAACGGTGTTGCCTGCCTTGATCGCCTGGGAGTAAGTGCCGATGGCGGCCGGGGCCTTGTCGCTGGTGATAACAGTCTTGGTCATGTATGACTCCTTGTAATGGTTGAGTTATGCACGCATGCGGGTGATGCGAATCACCCCGGTCAAGGCGCGCAGCTTCTTGATCACGCGGGCCAGGTGCACACGATCGTGGACGCTGACCACCAACTGGACCACGCTGATGCGACCATCGCGTTCGTCCATGCTGATTTTCTCGATATTGCCGTCGGCTGCGTTGACGCTGCTGGCCAGCAGGGCGATCAGGCCGCGCTGGTGTTCCAGCTCGACGCGCAGTTCGACGTTGAATTCGCCGGTGACATCCTTGGCCCACGAGAGCTGGATGCATTTTTCCGGGTTGTGCCTGATTTCGCTGATGTTGCGGCAGTTGTCCAGGTGCACGACCATGCCTTTGCCCGCCGACAGGTGCCCGACAATCGGGTCGCCCGGGATCGGCGTGCAGCACTTGGCGTAGCTCAGCACCAGACCTTCGGTGCCGCGAATCGCCAGCGGGCCTTCCGGGCTTGGCAACTGTTCGCCTTCGCCGAGCAGGCGGCGGGCGACCACGTAGGCCATGCGGTTACCGAGGCCAATGTCTTCGAGCAAATCTTCGATCAGTTCGAGGCGGTACTCGGTGAGCATCGCTTTGACGCGTTCGGCCGGGATCTTCTCCAGCGCGCTGTCGAAACCGTTGAGCACTTTGTTCAGCAGGCGTTCGCCGAGGCTGATGGATTCGGAGCGGCGTTGCAGTTTCAGCGCGTGGCGTATGTGCGTGCGCGCCTTGCCGGTGACCACGAAGTTGAGCCACGCCGGATTCGGCCGTGCGCCGGGGGCGCTGACGATCTCGACCGTGGAGCCGCTCTGCAGCGGTTCGGACAGCGGTGCAAGACGGCGGTTGATCCGGCAGGCAATGCAGCTGTTGCCGACGTCGGTGTGTACCGCGTAGGCAAAGTCGACCGCCGTGGAGCCTTTCGGCAGCTCCATGATCCGGCCTTTCGGCGTGAACACGTAGACCTCGTCCGGGAACAGGTCGATCTTCACGCTCTCGATGAATTCCAGCGAGTTGCCGGCACGTTGCTGCATTTCCAGCACGCCTTTGACCCACTGACGGGCGCGGGCATGAGTGCCTTTCGGCTGTTCGTCACCGCTGGATTTGTACAGCCAATGGGCGGCGATGCCATTGTTGGCCATTTCTTCCATTTCACGGGTACGGATCTGAATCTCGATCGGTACGCCGTGCATGCCGAACAATGTGGTGTGCAGCGACTGATAGCCGTTGGCCTTGGGGATCGCGATGTAATCCTTGAAGCGCCCCGGCAACGGTTTGTACAAATTATGTACAGCACCCAGTACGCGGTAGCAGGTATCGACCTTGTCGACGATGATCCGGAACGCGTAAACGTCCATGATCTCGTTGAAGGCCCGACGCTTGCCGCGCATTTTCTTGTAGATGCCGTAGAGGTGTTTCTGCCGACCGCTGACTTCACCCTGGATGCCGTCGATAGCGAGGCAATGGCCGAGGGATTCTTCGATTTTGTTGACGATTTCCTTGCGGTTGCCCCGAGCGCGCTTGACCGCCTGGTAGATCCGCGCGGAACGCATCGGGTGCATGGCCTTGAAGCCGAGGTCTTCGAATTCGATGCGGATCGCATGCATGCCCAGCCGATTGGCGATGGGCGCGTAGATTTCGAGGGTTTCCTTGGCGATGCGGCGGCGTTTTTCCCCGGACAGCACTTCCAGCGTGCGCATGTTGTGCAGGCGGTCGGCAAGCTTGACCAGGATCACGCGAATGTCGCGCGCCATGGCCATGGCCATTTTCTGGAAGTTTTCGGCTTGGGCTTCGGCCTTGGTCTCGAAATTCATCTGGGTCAGTTTGCTGACCCCGTCGACCAGTTCGGCCACGGTTTCACCGAACTGCGCTTGCAGCGCTTCTTTGGCGATACCGGTGTCTTCGATCACGTCATGCAGCATCGCGGCCATCAGGCTTTGATGGTCCATGTGCATGTCGGCAAGAATATTGGCCACGGCAAGAGGATGCGTGACGTACGCCTCACCGCTGCGACGGCGCTGACCGTCATGGGCTTGTTCGGCGTAGAAATACGCTCGGCGGACCAGGTTGACCTGGTCATTGCCGAGGTAGGTCGATAAGCGATCGGCGAGGGCGTCTATGCTCGGCATGATAATTCCTGCCGTAAGCTGTGATCCCGCGCCGTGCTACGTCGACCAGGCATAGGCTTAGACGGCCTCGTTGGACTCGTCCTCGAACGCTGCGAACAGCGGCTCATCCTGGACGATTTCCTGCTCGGCGATGAACTCGTAGCTCATCAGGCCTTCAGCGATTTCACGCAGCGCTACAACGGTAGGCTTGTCGTTTTCCCACTGAACCAGTGGCTCTTTGCCGCCGGTGGCCAGTTGACGGGCACGCTTGGTAGAGAGCATGACCAGCTCAAAGCGGTTTTCCACGTGGTTCAGGCAGTCTTCAACGGTTACGCGGGCCATGGTATTCCTCGGAGCGAATGCAATATGCGCGCTGCCCGGTTGGGCGAGCGGACTGAACAGTTTAAAAAATCACCAGCGATTAGGGAAGCGCTGATTTTTTGACCAAGCCCTTCAACGCGCTGCAAGCGCCAATGTAAAGCGCTTGCAGCTGTTTTGGGAAGTGCTGTTTTACCCGAGCAATTCGGCCAGCAACTTGCCGAAACGTACCTGCTGGCGTTTCTGCTGCAGTTGATTGGCGCGGAAAATCGCCTTCAGATCGTCCAGTGCGTGAGCAAAATCGTCGTTGATGATCAGGTAGTCGTACTCGACATAGTGACTCATCTCGCTGACCGCTTCGCGCATCCGGCCGTCGATGATCTCGTCGCTGTCCTGGCCGCGGTTGGTCAGGCGCTGGTGCAGGGCTTGAAGCGACGGCGGCAGGATAAAGATCGAGCGAGCTTGCGGCATCAGCTTGCGTACTTGCTCGGCGCCCTGCCAGTCGATTTCCAGAATCAGGTCGTGACCTTCGTCCAGCGTCTGCTGCAGGCGGCTTTGCGAGGTGCCGTAGAAGTTGCCGAAGACTTCGGCGCGTTCGAGGAAGTCGCCGTGCTCGCCCATCTTCACGAACTCTTCGCGGGTCACGAAGTGATAGTTCACGCCGTCCACTTCACCCGGACGCATGGCGCGCGTGGTGTGGGAAACCGAAACGCGTATTTCCGGTATGGCGTCGGTCAACGCCTTGACCAGGCTGCTCTTGCCCGCGCCCGATGGCGCGGAAATGATGTACAGGGTGCCGGTGCTGTGGGTCATGTCGGGGTTGCCTTACTCAATATTCTGCACTTGTTCGCGCATTTGCTCGATCAACACCTTGAGGTTGACGGCGGCTTGGGTGCTGCGCGGGTCGAAGGCCTTGGAGCCCAGTGTGTTGGCTTCGCGGTTGAGTTCCTGCATCAGGAAATCGAGGCGGCGTCCGGCCGCACCGCCGGATTTGAGCACCCGGCGCACTTCGATGATGTGGGTGCTAAGGCGATCCAGTTCTTCGGCCACGTCGCTCTTTTGCGCGAGCATGACCATTTCCTGTTCGAGGCGCTGCGGGTCCAGCTCGGCCTTCATGTCGGCGAAGCGGTCGAGGACTTTCTGGCGTTGGGTGGCCAGCATCTGTGGCACCAGTTCGCGCAGGGTCACGACGTCTTCCTCAATGGAGGTCAGACGCTCGTTGATCAGGCGTGCCAGCTCCGCGCCTTCGCGCTCGCGGCCAGCCTTCAACTCTTTGAGGCCTTGATTGAACAGCGCCAGTGCGTCCGCATTCAGCGCCTGCGGGTCGGTCGCATCGCCCACCAGCACGCCGGGCCAGGCCAGCACTTCCAGTGGGTTTAGAGCGGCAGGGTTTTTGATCAGGCCGGCAACGGTCTCGGCAGCGGCGACCAACTGCGCGGCGCGCTCGCGATCGACTTGCAGGGTTTTGCCGGTGCTTTCTTCGGTGAAGCGCAGGGTGCATTCGAGTTTGCCCCGCGACAGGCCCTGACGCAGCGCCTCACGCACCGCGCCTTCGAGGTCGCGAAACGACTCCGGCAGGCGCAGGTGGGGTTCCAGATAGCGGCTGTTGACCGAGCGCAGTTCCCAGCTCAGGGTGCCCTGTGCGCCGGCTTTTTCGACGCGGGCGAAGGCGGTCATGCTGTGCACCATGGCGGTGACCTCGCAAATGCAGATCGGCGCGAAACCTGTGTTCCGCAGGCGCGATATGTATGAATTTAAGCCGACTGGCAGCAAAGGCGCAGGATTGTAGCGCAGTGCGGCGAATGCGCCCAAACACACGGTGTGACAAAGGGCTGCAGCCCGTCGGTAATGGGTGTTTCAGAGCCTTCGGTCGTCGCCCGGTTTTTTAACGAGTGCCCACGCGCGGTGCAGCGCTCTATAATGCTCGGCAGTTTTCCGTCCCCAGTACAGGTATTCCCTATGAAACGTCCAAGTGGTCGCGCTGCCGATCAGCTCCGCTCGATCCGCATTACCCGCAACTACACCAAACACGCCGAGGGATCCGTACTGGTCGAATTCGGTGATACCAAAGTCATCTGCACCGTCAGTGTCGAAAACGGCGTGCCGCGCTTCCTCAAGGGCCAGGGCCAAGGTTGGTTGACCGCCGAGTACGGCATGCTGCCGCGCGCCACTGGCGAGCGTAACCAGCGTGAAGCGAGCCGTGGCAAGCAGGGCGGTCGCACCCTGGAAATCCAGCGTCTGATCGGCCGTTCCCTGCGCGCTGCGCTGGACATGTCCAAACTGGGCGACGTGACCCTGTACGTCGACTGCGACGTGATCCAGGCCGACGGTGGTACTCGCACCGCTTCGATCACCGGGGCAATGGTTGCCTTGGTTGATGCGCTGAAAGTGATCAAGAAACGTGGCGGCCTGAAGGGCGGCGATCCGCTCAAGCAAATGATCGGTGCCGTATCGGTCGGCATGTATCAGGGCGAGGCCGTGCTGGATCTGGACTATCTTGAAGATTCCGCCGCCGAGACTGACCTTAACGTGGTGATGACCAGCACCGGTGGTTTCATCGAAGTGCAGGGCACTGCCGAAGGCGCGCCGTTCCAGCCTGAAGACTTGAACGCCATGCTGGAACTGGCCAAGCAAGGCATGAACGAAATCTTTGAACTGCAAAAGGCTGCACTGGCCGACTGAGCAGGTTCATAACCGCAAGGAGGATGCGATGAGTGACGAGCAAGAGCTGCTGCCCAAACCGAGCCGGGAGGTTCGCCAATGGGCGATGTTTTGTCACTTGTCCGCCTTGCTGGGGATCTGGATTCCGTTTGGTAATCTGATCGGACCGTTGATCCTTTGGCAAATGAAGCGCGAAACGGACCCGTTCATCGATGCGCAAGGTAAAGAGGCGCTGAATTTCCAGATCACCATCGCCATCGCATCGTTGATCTGCTTTCTGCTGATGGTGCTGATCATCGGGTTCTTTCTGCTGGGAATACTGGCTATCGGCGCACTGGTTTTGACGATCATTGCGGGGGTGAAGGCTAATGAAGGCTTCCCGTACCGATATCCGTTTACCTGGCGGTTGATCAAATAAAAGCTCGCAAAGTTTAAAAAATGCCCTGAGATGTCAGGGCATTTTTATTTGCGCAACTAAAGTTATCTCTTCGGTATGTAGGAATAATCTTGTTGCGATGAGTGGCAAGTAACATTTTATATCAATGGCGTAATTACACTTTTGGTCACAACTGTAGTGCCTTGGTTCTGGTTTATATCCTTGGAATCACGGATGGCGATTGTTAAAGTTTCCGGGCTAATATTTCTTCTGAAATATTAAGATATATTCAAGCCATCGAAGGCTCTTGAATTCCACAGTAATCAGTGTTGAGACAATCAGCCGGTTCATGAGGCGGGTGCAGGTAAAAAGCGCGCCTCTGAATATATAGCCAAGAATAATCCCAATGATTCAGCTCGATTTTTACGGAACACTTGTGGCCGCTTCCTTAGTGCTTCTATTAGGGCGCGGGCTCGTTACGCGTGTTGGTTTCATGCGAAGTTACAATATCCCGGAGCCTGTAGCGGGTGGTCTGGTAGTTGCCTTGCTGTTGTTGCTGCTGCGAACGTTCGATATTGAAATTCGTTTCGATACTTCTCTGCAGACACCTTTGATGCTGGCCTTTTTTGCCACCATTGGTCTCAGCGCAGACTTTGCCAGCTTGAAGAAAGGTGGCCGGATAGTGGGGATATTTCTCCTGGCGGTCACGGGGCTATTGGTGGTCCAGAACGCGATGGGTATCGGGCTGGCAAAAATGCTCGGGCTCGATCCATTGATGGGGCTGCTGACCGGCTCGATCACCCTGGCGGGCGGTCACGGTACCGGTGCTGCGTGGGGCACGGTATTCAGTGAGAAGTATGGTCTGGCCTCTGCCTCGGAACTGGCGATGGCCTCCGCGACGTTTGGTCTGGTACTGGGTGGTTTGATTGGCGGGCCGGTCGCGCGTTTGCTCATCAAGCGAGTGAAAGTGCCCGGCGGCCAACAACAGGATGTGCCACGACTGCCAAAAGGTTTTGAGCAGCCAAACAAGGAGCGCTCGATTACGCCATTTTCGTTTATCGAAACCCTGGCACTGATTGCAGTCAGCCTGCTGGCGGGCAATCTGTTGAATGGGCTTCTGCACGGGACTGCATTTGAGTTGCCGACGTTCGTTTGTGTTCTGTTCGTAGGCGTGGTGCTGCGCAACGGCCTTTCAGCGCTGGGCTTGTATCAAGTGTTTGAGCGTGAAGTCTCGGTACTGGGCAATGTCAGCCTTTCGCTGTTTCTGGCGATCGCCCTGATGTCGCTCAAGTTGTGGGATCTGGCCGCACTGGCGTTACCGATCTTCATCATTCTGGCGGTGCAGGCACTGGTCATGGCGCTGTTCGCAATTTTCGTGACGTTCCGGGTGATGGGCCGCAACTACGATGCCGCCGTGCTGGCTGCGGGGCACTGCGGTTTCGGCCTGGGTGCCACACCGACTGCCATTGCCAACATGCAAGCGGTGACCCAGCGGTATGGCCCTTCGCAGATCGCGTTTCTGGTGGTGCCAATGGTGGGGGCGTTCTTCATCGACATTATCAATGTCATCGTGATCAAGCTGTACTTGATGCTGCCCTTTTTCGCAGCCGTCTGAGTTCGATTCCGCTTCGAGCACAGGCACAAAAAATGCCCGTATCTTGCGATACGGGCATTTTTTAACTTCGACACGACGCCTAGATGGTCAGCGTCCAGTCGTAGTCGACAATCAGCGGCGCATGCTGCGAGAACCGTGGCTGACGCGGCAGGCGTGCGCTGCGCACGAAGCGCCGCAGCCCTGGGGTCAGGATCTGGTAGTCGAAGCGCCAGCCCAGATTGAGCATCTCGGCCTGTTCGTTATCCGGCCACCAGCTGTACTGGTCGCCTTCACGGCTGACTTCGCGCAGCGCATCAACGTAGCCCATGTTGCCGACAATCTCGTCCATCCAGGCGCGTTCTGGCGCCAGGAAGCCCGGGGATTGCTGGCTGTCGCGCCAGTTCTTGATGTCGAGCTTCTGCTGCGCCACGTACAGCGAGCCACAATAAATGTACTCGCGACGTTTGCGTCGCTGTTTGTCCAGGTACTTGCCGAAGTCGTCCATGAGCTTGAACTTCTGGTTCAAGTCCTCATCGCCGTTCATCCCCGAAGGGAGCAGCAAGGTGGCAATACTGACTTTGTCGAAATCTGCTTGCAGGTAGCGCCCGTAGCGGTCGGCCGTCTCGAAACCGAGACCGCTGATGACAGCCTTCGGTTGCAACCGCGAGTACAAAGCCACGCCACCTTGGGCAGGGACTTCAGCATCGCAGGCATAAAGGAAGTAGCCATCCAGTTGGAAGGCTGGGTCATCCAGTTCAAAGGCGGAGGCACGGGTGTCCTGCAGGCAGATGACGTCGGCATTCTGTGCTTGCAGCCAACTGAGCAAACCACGCTCGACTGCAGCCTGAATACCATTGACGTTCACACTGATGATCCGCATAAATGGCCCCAAAAATCGCGTGCGTGTATGATACACGGCGTCAAGCTAATTAGCTAAATCCGTGGTATTTGGGGTTTTTTTCATGCAAGCGTATCAGCGCGATTTCATTCGTTTTGCCATCGATCGCGGCGTTTTGCGCTTCGGTGAGTTCACCCTGAAGTCCGGGCGCACCAGTCCTTACTTCTTTAACGCCGGCCTGTTCAACTCGGGTTCGGCCCTGGCGCAGCTGGGGCGTTTCTACGCGGCAGCCATTGCCGAAAGCGGCATTCCGTTCGACGTTCTGTTTGGTCCTGCCTACAAAGGCATCCCGCTGGCGGCAACCACCGCCGTGGCACTGGCCGAGCATCACGACCGTGATCTGCCATGGTGCTTTAACCGCAAAGAGGCCAAGGCCCACGGCGAAGGCGGCAGCCTGGTAGGCGCCCCGCTGACCGGCGACGTGCTGATCATCGACGACGTGATCACCGCTGGCACCGCGATTCGCGAAGTGATGCAAATCATCGCCTCGCAGGACGGCGCCAAGGCTGCCGGCGTGCTGATCGCGCTGAACCGTCAAGAGCGTGGCAACGGTGAGTTATCGGCGATTCAGGAAGTCGAGCGTGATTTCGGCATTCCGGTGATCAGCATTGTTTCGCTGAATCAGGTGCTGGAGTTCTTGGCTGACGATCCGCAGCTCAAGCAGCACTTGCCAGCGGTGGAAGCCTATCGCACGCAGTTCGGCGTCTGATGATGAGAGGCCCTGTGAGAACAGGGCTTTATTAGCTGCTGCCGAAAAAACATTCAGTCGCGTAGGTTTATTGCGCGCAGTAGCGCATCAACCTGGCCAAAAGCATCTTGCTGCCACTGTTCCGGTGTTCGGTCTTCCAGGATTTGGCTGTCTTCTACGAATCGTCTTACTGACACGGGTCCGTAACCACCAACGACATCAAATTTTTCATTGATGTGAAGGAAGCCCTGCTCACCGTTTCCCGTTGCGAGAACGGGCTGACACTCATCAGCGAGCGCTTCTATTCCTCCAGGGAAATTGCGCACGCAATAATAAATGTCATAAGCATCTTTCTGTTTGTACCTGCCATTTAGCGCGAACCCTTTCATCGCCAGCAATGCGGGGATTGAACAAACAGCGACCTCGACGCGATTCGTCCCACCCATTGGCATGGGGCCTTCAATCGCAACCATTTGATAAAATCGCAGCGCCAGATCGGCCCCGTCAGCACGCTGAACTGCGAACTCGGTGAGAATAGGTGGCTTGTTCTGGATGATTTCAGCGTCACGTGGCATCAGGAAGTCCACGATCACATCTATAGCAGCCCCATCGTCCTGCGCGGGTACTTGGCGGACGAGTTGAAAGCGGCGTAATTCCCCTCTCTGTTCGTACCCGTTGCCCATAAGGGCCTCAACTAACGTTGCGTATTCCCCATCGCCGAGAGCTTCTGCGTCTAGGCTCAAATCCACATCGAGCGTGCCAACGTGTTGCATATCCTCATTTGCAATCAGCAACCATGGCACGGCACCGCCGATCACTACGAATTTACCTTTGAAGCTACCCAATATCTGCCCCATTTCAACAAGTACCGTCTTCACGGCCGTCGTTGTTCGATCGTCATAATCCGAAGCTGACTGGGGTTCTTGAGGGGTCAGAGCGGCCATATGAGTTTTTCCTCGCGCAAGTGTTCCGCTGCTTCCTTGCCGCGCTCACCAGCAACACTCAGGTCCAGATAAGTCTGAACCGGGCTCGTGCATAAGATGCCTGGAGCAGGTTCAATGGTATCTAGCAGTAAGCCTTCGTCTTGGGTGACATTGATGACGACATTTTCGCCTTTCGAAGCAGGAACGAGCTTCAATGCGTTGATCAGTTTTTCCAGCCCTTCGTTATCTGCATAGAAAAAACTCGTGTTTATTCGTGCATAGGGCGCGAGCCATTGAGCAGCAGAAAATGAAGAAAAAACTGCGCTTCCACTGCTCCGGTCGCTAAGCGCATTGCGCGCGGCTTCTTGCAAAGCATGTCCATGTAGTGTGGTGTAAAACGTTTTACGCGCAGCAACGGGTGGTTCATAAACTTCAACCCATGCATCGAGCAGCGCAGTCGGGTCAGATAGCTGTACTCCTTCGTTCGTTGCGTCGGCCCATTCTCTGTCCAGTAGTGCTTTGCGCACATTGCTGACTTGGCCCAAGCTCACTCCCGCTGCTTCGGAAAGCTCTACAACGCGCCACGCATGTTCTGGCCTTTGAAGCATGGTGTGCATGATTCGAGCAGATTTAGGCTTGAAGAGAAACTTTAACTCTCTGCGCTCTGTAGCCGGTTTGTCTGTCACTTGGTGATCAATGGAAATACCGTCGAATGCGATCCAGCAGTTGCCTTCCATATCGAGATAACCGACGCTCTTTTCGCGACAGAGCTGCCTCGCGGCAGGCGACAGATAGGGTGCTATGAGGATGGGAGTGGCACTTACGGGTGAGTCACAAACATAGTCGCGCAGCTGGAGAATCGCTGTGCTGACAAATCGCGGCTGCCCACTCGCCTTCACTTCGCAAATCAGGTGGTGGGGCTTTCCGGATACCCTGGTTTCTACAATGAAATCAGGATTCCAGCGATTTGCAGGCGGGGCGGACTTCAACGTTTCTACTATCAGAATAGGAATTCTGTTCAGGAGATCACTTAGTTTTTCTCTTGAGCGGTTATCTAGATCTTTCATTGCTATCGACCTTTTCAGCGAATGTTGAAAATAGCCATTCTGGTGAAATTTGTCGATATTTCACTAAAATGTAGTATTTCAGCGTTTGTTGAAAAAGCCTGAAACAGTGAAGCCGCCGCTGTTTCAGCGGAGGCTCCTCCATTTAAGAGCGATTTTTGCCGCAATCAGCCCGCTGAACAGTGCCAAAACCAGAAGTACCCACACGACCATCACGTAAAGGGTACTGCTCACGTCGAAGTTCCAAAGATCCAGTGTGCTGGTACTCAAGATGCGAATGGCCGAGGGTAGGTTGACGTAAAACAGCCCCACAAACGCGCATGTCAACGGCAGCGCCCGCGAGTAAAACGCCTTCCCTACTTTCTCTCGATTGCGCCTTCGGTTCTGTGGACCAGACTGGTATTCATCCAGCGCCAATGCTTCACCGAGCGCTGGCCACGCCAGATTGAACATGAAGGTGGTCAGGGTCAGCAGCAAGCCACTGACCGCGACGATGTCACTGAACGGCATTGAGCCCCAACGTCGCGCAGAGCAAGGCGTGAGAATCCTCGCTGATCTCGAACTGCCCGGCGCTGCCCTTGCGCTTGGTAATGGGTTTGAAGGTCGGCTCGTTCTGCGTGATCAGCATGTTCAGCTCATCGCGTATCACGTCCGAGCTGATGACCACCAGAAACACGGTTTGCGCGTGCTCTGCGGTCTCGATCACGGCACGCATGCTGTGCTGGAGGATGTCATCGAGCTGATTGCGAAAGCGCGATACCGTGTTCTTCAGCAAGGTTTTGCTTTGGCTTTGGGTCAGTTGGAAGATCGTCGATATCTGCGACTCAGTCGGCAGTGTTTGCCCGAAGTAGTTTTGAATCAGGTAGAGCAGGCGATCCTGTTTGGCCTCGTCGGCCCGGCTGGGCATGCCGCCCTCGACCAGCATTTTCAGGTACTCGGTCAGGCTGGCCTTGGCGATACGCTGCAGGGCGTGGGCGATTTCCGCGTCGCCAATGCGCAAAGTCTTCTTGACCGGTTCCTTTTGTTCCAGCTCGAAAGCGTCGGCGTCGATCGTGAACGAGATCTGCATGGCTCAGGCGCTCCGAGGTTATTTTTTGTTCGAGGGCGTGATGACCTCGGCGCTTTTGATGTTGGCAGGCTGCTCTGGATAAGGGTCTTTGATCGCATCACCTTGCCCGGTGAGGATTTTCCAGCCATTTAACGCGTGCGCCGTTTTGCGAAACTGCGGGCACGGTGGCATCGAGGTTTTGGCTTGATTGGAATACTGATGGCCGCAATCAACGCACTCGTAAGTGCCTGGGGAAACGTCGCTGCCGTAAGGGGCGTAGTCTTTTTGCATGAGTCAATCTCCGGTGGATGAAGGGAAGATCCTAGGGAGATTTGTTCTGAGG
The DNA here is from genome assembly GCF_900580865.1 of Pseudomonas viridiflava. Taxonomy (GTDB): domain Bacteria; phylum Pseudomonadota; class Gammaproteobacteria; order Pseudomonadales; family Pseudomonadaceae; genus Aquipseudomonas. Next base: position 343,522 of record NZ_UTBZ01000001.1, on the reverse strand, counting down.
TGATGTCGGACGTTTCGCTGTGTTAAGTCGGACGTTTCTTTCGCGCATAAAAAAGATCGCAGACTTCGTCAGCTCCTACAGAAATTTCATACACACGAAATTCGCTTTTGGAGCTGCCGCAGGCTGCGATCTTTTGCTTTTCAGCGATTACCGATCAAGGACGCTTGCGATTGCTGATCAGCGTACCCACACCGGTGTCGGTGAAGATTTCCAGCAGGATCGCATTCGGTACACGACCGTCGATGATCAACGAGCTACCGACGCCGCCCTGAACTGCTTCCAGCGCGCAACGGATCTTCGGCAGCATGCCGCCGTAGATGGTGCCGTCGGCGATCAGGTCGTCGACCTGCTGGGTGCTCAGGCCGGTCAGTACGGTGCCCGACTTGTCCATCAGGCCGGCGATGTTGGTCAGCAGCATCAGCTTCTCGGCTTTCAGCGCCTCGGCGACTTTACCGGCCACCAGATCGGCGTTGATGTTGTACGACTCGCCGTTCTCACCCACACCAATCGGCGCGATGACCGGGATGAAGTTGCCTTTGACCAGCAGGTTGAGCAGCTCGGTGTTGATCCCGACCACTTCGCCAACGTGACCGATGTCGATGATTTCCGGCTGGGTCATCTCCGGGGTCTGGCGGGTGACGGTGAGCTTCTTCGCGCGAATCAGCCCGGCATCTTTACCCGTCAGACCGATGGCGCTGCCACCGTGACGGTTGATCAGGTTGACGATGCTTTTGTTGACCTGGCCGCCGAGGACCATTTCCACCACGTCCATGGTCGCGGCGTCGGTGACGCGCATGCCGTCGACAAAATGGCTTTCGATCGACAAGCGCTTGAGCAGATCACCGATCTGCGGGCCGCCGCCGTGCACGACCACCGGGTTGATGCCCACGGCTTTCATCAGCACGATGTCGCGGGCGAAGCCGGTTTTCAGCTCCTCGCTTTCCATCGCGTTGCCGCCGTATTTGATCACCAGGGTCTTGCCGACATAACGTCGGATGTAAGGCAGCGCTTCGGACAGGACCTTGGCAGTGTTGGCGGCGGCATCGCGTTCGAGGGTCATTCAGGGCTCCGGGTGGATCAGAACGGTAGTTGGAGATCAGGTGCAACACGTTTCAATTGTGCGTGGAACACGTCTTTGATGCGCTGTAATTCAGCCTCGTCATCGGCCTCGAAGCGCAGCACCAGCACCGGTGTGGTGTTGGACGCGCGCACCAGGCCCCAGCCTTTGGCGTAATCGACTCGCACGCCGTCGATGGTGGTCAGGTCAGCGCCTGCGCCCCACTGTGCGTCGTGCAGTGCATCAATGATGCTGAATTTGCTCTCTTCGGTCACATGGATATTGATTTCTGGCGTAGAAATATCGTTCGGGAAGGTCGCAAACAGCTCTTCCGCGGTAGATTTTTCCTTGCTGAGGATCTCCAGCAGCCGTGCGGCGCTGTAGATACCGTCGTCGAAACCGAACCAGCGCTCCTTGAAGAAGATGTGCCCGCTCATTTCACCGGCCAATAGCGCACCGGATTGTTTCATTTTCTTTTTGATCAACGAATGACCGGTCTTCCACATTAGCGGCCGACCGCCGTATTCCTTGATCAGCGGCACCAGGCGGCGGGTGCATTTGACGTCGAAGATGATTTCCGCGTCCGGGTTGCGCGCCACTACGTCGCGGGCGAACAGCATCAGCAGGCGATCGGGGTAAACGATGCTGCCGGTATTGGTCACCACGCCGACACGGTCGCCGTCGCCGTCGAAAGCCAGACCGATATCCGCGTTGGTTTCTTTTACTTTGGCGATCAGGTCGACGAGGTTTTCAGGCTTGCCCGGATCCGGGTGATGGTTCGGGAAGTTGCCGTCGACTTCGCAGAACAGCGGGATGACTTCGCAGTTCAGCGCTTCGATCAGTTGCGGGGCGATCACGCCGGCCGCGCCGTTGCCGCAGTCGACCACGACCTTCATGCGCCGGGCCAGTTTGATGTCCTGGACGATTTCGGTGTTGTAGCGGTCGAGGATCTCGACCTGGGTGACGCTGCCGGTGCCGCTGCTCAAGTTGTTGCTCTTGAGGCGCTCGTGCAGGGCCTGGATCTGTTCGTTGGCGAGGGTGTCGCCGGCGATGACGATCTTGAAGCCGTTGTAGTTCGACGGGTTGTGGCTACCGGTGAGCATAACCCCGGACTTGCCGGCCAGGACGTTGGCGGCGTAGTACAGCGCCGGCGTCGGCACCAGACCTACATCGCTGACGTGACAGCCGCTTTCGGCGATACCGCGAATCAGCTCGGCAACCAGTTCCGGGCCGGACAAGCGACCGTCGCGACCGACGGACACGTTCGGCTCACCTTGGGCCAGGCTCTGCGAACCGATGGCGCGGCCGATCCAGTAAGCGGTTTCGGCATTGAGGAATTCCGGCACGGTGCCGCGAATGTCATAGGCGCGGAAAATGCTGTCGGGCAGCTTCGGGGCGATCTTGGCTGGGGTGCTCATCTACGGAAATGCTCCATCTCGAAAGTGGCGGGACAGACCGACGAATCGTTCGACGGCAGGCTCAAACTGAAGGGTATGACGGCGTTTTCCACAGAGAGTTCGTGGTATGAAAGGGCCATGACGCCTCGGCTGGCGTGGCTTTCGGCCGGCAAAACCTTGATTTACGGTGTTAAAACCTGCCGCTGAAACTGCACAAATTTCCCCGTAGGAGCTGCCGCAGGCTGCGATCTTTTGACTTTGTTTTTTAAGATCAAAATCAAAAGATCGCAGCCTGCGGCAACTCCTACAGAGGATGACTCCGGTTATTTGGTGCCGGTATGGCCAAACCCGCCGGTGCCGCGCTCGGTTTCGACGAACTCTTCCACCATTTCGAAGTGCGCCTGCACCACCGGCACCAGCACCAGTTGCGCCAGACGTTCACCGACGGTCATGGTGAAGTCGGTCTGGCCGCGGTTCCAGCAGGACACCATCAGTGGGCCCTGGTAATCCGAGTCGATCAGGCCGACGAGGTTGCCCAGCACGATGCCGTGCTTATGGCCCATGCCCGAGCGCGGCAGAATCAGCGCGGCGAGGTTGGGGTCGCCGATGTAAACCGACAGACCGGTCGGGATCAGCACGGTTTCACCCGGCTTGATCACGATGTCCTGTTCCAGCATGGCGCGCAGGTCGAGGCCGGCCGAGCCTGGCGTGGCGTATTGCGGCAGCGGGAATTCAGTACCGATGCGTGGGTCGAGGATCTTGGCTTGCAAAGCGTGCATGTAAATTAAACCTGGTTCAGACGTTCGGCGATAAAAGTGACCAGTTGGCGAGCGATCTTGCTCTTGCTGGTCTGGGCGAAAACCGTGGCGTGCAGCTCACGGTCAATCACGCTGCAGGCGTTTTCTTCGCTGTTGAAACCGATGCTCGGGTTGGCGACGTCGTTGGCGACGATCAAATCGAGATTCTTGTCCTTCAGCTTGCGTGCAGCGTAGTCGAGCAGGTGTTCGGTCTCGGCGGCAAAGCCGACACTGAACGGACGGTCGGGACGGGTCGCGATGGTGGCCAGGATGTCCGGGTTACGCACCATTTGCAGGACGAAGCCGTCACCGCTCGTAGGATCTTTCTTGAGTTTTTGCGGGGCAACGACTTCCGGACGGTAGTCCGCAACCGCTGCCGAGGAAATGAACACGTCGCACGGGATCGCGGCTTCGCAAGCGGCGAGCATGTCGCGGGCGCTGACCACGTCGATACGGGTGACGCGATCCGGCGTCGACAGGTGCACCGGGCCGCTGATCAATGTGACGCGGGCGCCGGCTTCTACCGCGGCTTCGGCGAGGGCAAAACCCATTTTGCCGGAGCTGTGGTTGGTGATGTAGCGCACCGGATCAATGTTTTCCTGGGTCGGGCCGGCGGTAATCACCACGTGCTTGCCGGTCAGTGCCTGACGCTGGAAGCAGTCCGCTGCGCATTGTGCGAGGTCGGTGGCTTCCATCATGCGGCCCATGCCGACGTCGCCGCAGGCCTGACTGCCGGACGCCGGGCCGAAGGTCTTCAGGCCACGGCTTTCAAGGAGTTGCAGATTGGCCTGGGTCGCTGGATCACGCCACATCGCCTGGTTCATCGCTGGAGCAACGGCGACGACAGCGTCGGTGGCCAGCACCAGCGTGGTCAGCAAATCGTTGGCGATGCCTTGCGCCAGGCGGGCGAGCAGGTCAGCGGTGGCCGGGGCGATCAGCACCAGATCGGCCCACTTGGCCAGCTCGATGTGGCCCATCGCGGCCTCGGCAGCAGGATCGAGCAAGTCGAGGTGCACAGGGTGGCCAGACAGCGCCTGCATGGTCAGCGGGGTGATGAACTCGGCACCACCGTGGGTCATGACCACACGCACTTCGGCGCCCTGGTCGATCAGGCGACGAACCAGATCGGCGCTCTTGTAGGCAGCGATGCCGCCGCCGACGCCCAGAACGATGCGTTTCCGATACAGCCGCTGCATAGGTCTGCCTTTCATTTCGTTGATGACTGCGATGCGATGCCCCTCCCCAGGGTTGAATCGACCGCAAAAAAGATGGGCTACGATATCACAGCGACCGCTACGGAACAGCGGCGCCCACAGACAGGGAATGTGTATGAGTATTCGCGATTGGCCTGCGGCGGAACGGCCGCGGGAAAGGTTGTTGGAACACGGGGCAGCGAGTCTTTCAGACGCTGAGTTACTGGCGATTTTTCTGCGCACCGGATTGCCCGGAATCAGCGCCGTGGACCTGGCGCGCAATCTGTTGATTCAATTTGGCAGCCTGCGTTTGCTGCTCGAGGCCGATCAGCACGCATTCAGCAAACAATTGGGGCTCGGGCCGGCGAAGTTTGCGCAACTGCAGGCGGCTCAGGAAATGAACAGGCGACATCTGGCTGAGAAGTCACGGCAGAAGCCAGCCCTGGAAAACCCTCAGGTGGTTCGCGATTATCTGAAAGCGATGCTGCGTCACGAACCGCATGAGGTGTTTGGTTGCCTGTTTCTCGACTCCAAGCATCAAGTATTGAATTTCGAGATCCTGTTTCGCGGCTCCATCGACAACACCAGCGTGCATCCCCGCGAGGTTGTGAAGCGATGTCTGGCCAATAACGCGGCGGCGTTGATCCTGTGCCACAACCATCCATCGGGGAACACGGACCCCAGTCAGGCTGATCGATTGCTGACCAAGCGTCTGCAGAAGGCGCTGGAGCTGATTGATGTGCGGGTGCTGGATCACTTCATCGTGGGCGATGGTGAACCGCTGTCGATGGCGGAGTGTGGCTGGATGTAGTTCTCAGGGACAAACGCTGAACCCCTGTAGGAGTGAGCCTGCTCGCGATAGCAATTTTCCAGTCACCGAATGGGTTGACTGAAATGACGCCATCGCGAGCAGGCTCACTCCTACAGGTGATGTGCGGGGCAGGTTATTTGAGGTTGACCTTGGAATAGTCCTGCCGGCCGAACGGGCTGACGGAGTAACCCTGCACGTCTTTGCGTGTGAGTGCATAGGCCGTCGGATGCGCCAACGGCAGCCACAGCGCCTGCTGCTGAATCTGCGTCTGCGCCTGTTCGTACAGTTTGGTGCGCACACCTTGCTCACTGGTGGTCTTGCCGGCGCTGATCAGCTTGTCCAGATCGGCGTTGCAGTACCGCGCGAAGTTGGTGCCCGATTTGACCGCCGCGCAGGAAAACTGCGGTGTGAGGAAGTTGTCCGGGTCGCCGTTATCGCCGGCCCAGCCCATGAACAACAGGTCATGCTCGCCGGCTTTGGCGCGGCGAATCAGTTCGCCCCACTCGATCACGCGGATTTCCGCCTGAATGCCGATTTCCGCCAGATCCGACTGCAGCATCTGCGCACCCAGGCTTGGGTTCGGATTCAGCAGGCTGCCGGAAGGACGCGTCCAGATGGTGGTCTGGAAACCGTCCTTCAACCCGGCCTTGGCCAGTAATGCCTTGGCTTTGGCGACATCGTGCGGGTAACCCGGCAGGTTCTTCGCGTAGCTCCAGGTGTTCGGCGGGTAAGGGCCATTGGCCGCTTCGGCGGTGTCTTCAAACACAGCCTTGATGTAGTTGGCCTTGTCGAACGCGAGGTTGATTGCCTGCCGCACTTCCGGCTTGTCCAGCGGCGGATGCTGGCTGTTGATGCCGACGAAAGCGGTCATGAACGCGTCAGTCTTTTCGACTTTCAGCATCGGTTCTTTCAGCGCGGCCTGTACGTCGAGTGGTTTCGGCGACAGGGCGATCTGGCATTCGTTGCGCCGCAGTTTCTGCAGGCGCACGTTGGCGTCCGGGGTGATGGCGAAGATCAACGGGTCAACCGAAGGCTTGCCGCGGAAGTAATCCGGGTTGGCCTTGTAGCGGATGGCTGCATCTTTCTGGAAGCGGTTGAACACGAACGGGCCGGTGCCGATTGGCTGGCTGTTGAGCTTGTCCGTGGCATTGGCTTTCATCAGTTTGTCGGCATATTCGGCGGAGTAGATCGATGCGAAGCCCATGCTCAAGGTTGCCAAAAACGTCGAATCTGGATGATCAAGGGTGAAGCGCACGGTCAGCGGATCGAGGGCGTCGATCTTTTTGATCAGCGCAGGCAACTGCATCGACTGCGCATGCGGGAAGCCGCTCTGGGCAACTTTGTGCCACGGGTTGGCCGGGTCGAGCATGCGGTCGAAACTGAATTTGACGTCTTCGGCGGTCAGTTCACGGCTCGGCTTGAAGTATTCAGTCGTGTGAAACTTCACCTGCGGGTGCAGTTTGAACACGTAAGTCAGGCCATCGGTGCTGACTTCCCAGCTATCAGCCAGGCTCGGCACGACTTTGCCGCTGGCGGTGTCGAAATCCACCAGTCGGTTCATCAGCACGTCGGCCGAGGCGTTGGTGGTGGTCAGCGAGTTGTATTGCACCACGTCGAACCCTTCCGGGCTGGCCTCGGTGCAGACGCTCAGCGCGGCGGCCTGGGCCAGGGGGCTCAGCAGGAGCGGGGCGAGCAACAGGGGTAGGGCAGCGAGGCGCATGGTCGGTTTCCTTTTACAGATCGAAGGCCCATCTGCAAGTGCAGTCTGGAAAAGGCCTACCCTAGAGGTCTGGATTACAAATGACTATCCCCCTTTTGCATTTTCGGGGCACAGTGATGGCAGTTTTTCAGACTGCGGGGCGCGGCCAAAAGTCTGAAACACCCACGAGGGTGGTTTTCTGCGACGAGTGGTAAAAATCGATGCCAGCCTTTATCCAAGGCGCTCGCGGGGCAAAAAAATGCCTTTTTACCGATTGATTGCACACCGAATGTTGTTGCACCCCGGTCTTTCTGGTATAAAGCAGCGCTCTTTTCTAGGGGCCCGGTTCCTTCACTGTAGGTGTAGCCGGTAAGACCTCTAAAGAAACGCGGCGCCTGGCGCCAAATGACTGAGAGATTAAGCGGCCAACCCATGCCGGGTTGGGCATGTGGTTTTAGAGGGCTGAGGCATGTCGAGAGTATGTCAAGTTACCGGTAAGGGTCCGGTGACTGGGAATAACATTTCCCACGCAAACAACAAAACCCGTCGTCGTTTCCTGCCGAACCTGCAGCATCACCGCTTCTGGGTTGAAGAAGAGAAACGTTTTGTGCGTCTGCGCGTATCTGCCAAAGGCATGCGTATCATCGACAAGCGTGGCATCACTGTCGTGCTCGCCGAACTTCGCCGCGATGGCAAGATTTAAGGGAGCTAATCATGCGTGAATTGATTCGTTTGATCTCGAGCGCCGGTACTGGTCACTTCTACACTACCGACAAGAACAAGCGTACTACCCCGGACAAAATCGAGATCAAGAAATATGATCCGGTTGTTCGCAAGCACGTGATCTACAAGGAAGGCAAAATCAAGTAATTGATTTTTCCCGACTTACGAAAAAGGCCCGTATCTCACGATACGGGCCTTTTTTGTTGGCATGAATTGCCATGCGCGCTGAGCCGTTCCAGCGGATGAAAAAAGGTCCGTGTCTTTCGACACGGACCTTTGCGGCGCTACGCTGATTAGTCTGAGGTGTCAGATAGAAGCAGGTCTTGAATGGTGCCCTGATCATCGACTACGACGTTGATTTCTTTGTTTTCCGGAATCGAGAAATCGAACGGGAAGCCTTTGCACGCGTTGGCTCCGCGGATGAATTCCATTAGTCGTTCGTTGAGCGAACTTCCGACCAGAAACTTGAGTGGCTGGGCGGCATCATTGTCAGTCATGGGTTAATCCTTGAAATTGGAGAATGTCCTTAGGGACACCCCATGCTGTGCTTCACGCATTGTCCTTGTGCGGTACATATGTATATCGGGTGAGATTTTTTCACGCGGAGCGAGGTTCCCGCAGACGGTGCCTCTGACAAAAAGGCCCGTATCTCGCGATACGGGCCTTTCTTTGTTTCGGTTTTTCGTGCTGCCTGCTCGCCAAGAGGTAGGCGAAATCAGCGAAAGACTCAGGCTTTTTGTTCAAAGATCACATAGATCTTGCGGCAAGCTTCGAGCACTTCCCAAGTGCCACGAAATCCTGCCGGAATCACAAATCGGTCACCAACGCGCAAGGTCTTGGCATTGCCATCGCCATCTCGCAGCACCGAAACCCCCTGCAAAATCTCGCAGTACTCATGCTCGGTGTAGTTCACTGTCCATTGGCCCACCGCACCTTCCCACACGCCGACACCCATTTGCCCACAAGGGCTGTCGTATTGGTGGAACACGGCTTGTTCAGGATCACCCTTGAGCACTTTGGCCGGGTCCGGGCGATAGCGTTCGGCTTCGCCGCTGGCGAGGTTGATGTCGACGACGTTCTGGATGTTCATTGTTGTTTTCTCCCGTGATGACGGCGCGATGGTTGGAATGGGCGAAAGTCTATGTTTATTAAATTGAACACCGCAAGGCCGTATGGCGAGCTTATGTCAAATATATTGAAACAACCCCGGCCGCTGGTTTAGGGTGGCGGATGCCTTGGGCCGAAATGCAGGCTGGCCGGGCAGAATTTTTGAGGACGCTGGCGACGATCGCGCGGCGCTCGTATTCAACAAGAGGAGGACACTTAAATGACCACCCTGACTCGTGCCGACTGGGAACAACGCGCCCGTGACCTGAAGATCGAAGGCCGCGCCTACCTCAATGGCGAATACACCGATGCGGTCTCCGGTGAGACATTCGAGTGCATCAGCCCGGTCGATGGCCGTCTGCTCGGCAAAATTGCCAGCTGTGACGCCGCCGACGCCCAGCGCGCTGTGGAAAACGCTCGCGCCACGTTCAATTCCGGCGTCTGGTCGCGCCTTGCACCGACCAAGCGCAAAGCCACCATGATCCGTTTTGCCGGCCTGCTGAAACAGCACGCCGAAGAACTGGCCCTGCTCGAAACCCTCGACATGGGCAAGCCGATCAGCGATTCGCTGTACATCGACGTGCCGGGCGCGGCGCAAGCGCTGAGCTGGAGCGGTGAGGCGATCGACAAGATTTACGACGAAGTCGCCGCTACACCGCACGATCAACTGGGTCTGGTGACCCGTGAGCCGGTGGGCGTTGTCGGCGCTATCGTGCCGTGGAACTTCCCGTTGATGATGGCCTGCTGGAAACTCGGCCCGGCGCTGTCGACCGGTAACTCGGTGATCCTCAAACCATCGGAAAAGTCGCCGCTGACCGCCATCCGCATCGCTGCGCTGGCCGTTGAAGCCGGCATCCCGAAAGGCGTGCTCAACGTGCTCCCGGGCTACGGCCACACTGTCGGCAAGGCGCTGGCCCTGCACAACGATGTCGACACGCTGGTGTTCACCGGTTCGACCAAGATCGCCAAGCAACTGATGATCTACTCCGGCGAATCGAACATGAAGCGTGTCTGGCTGGAAGCCGGCGGCAAGAGCCCGAACATCGTCTTTGCCGATGCGCCGGATCTGCAGGCCGCGGCTGAATCTGCCGCCAGTGCCATCGCTTTTAACCAGGGCGAAGTCTGCACCGCCGGCTCGCGTCTGCTGGTCGAGCGTTCGATCAAGGACAAATTCCTGCCGATGGTGATCGAAGCACTGAAAACCTGGAAGCCGGGCAATCCGCTGGATCCGGCGACCAACGTCGGTGCACTGGTCGACACTCAGCAGATGAATACCGTGCTTTCGTACATCGAATCCGGTCATACCGATGGCGCCAAACTGGTCGCTGGCGGCAAGCGCATTCTTCAGGAAACCGGGGGTACTTACGTTGAACCAACGATTTTCGACGGCGTGAGCAACGCCATGAAGATCGCTCAGGAAGAGATCTTCGGCCCGGTACTGTCGGTGATCGCTTTCGATACGGCTGAAGAGGCGATCCAGATCGCCAACGACACGCCGTATGGCCTGGCGGCTGCGGTATGGACGCAGGATATCTCCAAGGCGCACCTGACCGCCAAGGCACTGCGTGCCGGCAGCGTCTGGGTCAACCAGTACGACGGCGGCGACATGACTGCGCCGTTTGGCGGTTTCAAGCAATCGGGCAACGGCCGCGACAAGTCGCTGCACGCGTTCGACAAGTACACCGAGCTGAAAGCGACGTGGATCAAGCTGTAAGCCGTTAGGAGGGCCTGGTCGCGAGAGCAGATCCTTCAGACGAAGCAGATCCCCTGTGGGAGCGAGCCTGCTCGCGAAAGCGGTGTATCAGTCAGCCCATGTGCTGAATGTGCAGCCGTATTCGCGAGCAGGCTCGCTCCCACATTTGTTTGATGTGGCCTCTAAAAATAATTATCCACAGGAGCGTGGAACATGCGGTGGGCGACGTATTTCGCCGTGTTGGCGTCTGTCTTGAGTGTCGGCCTGGCCCTGGGGGTCAGCATGCCATTGGTGTCGTTGCGTCTGGAAGGTTGGGGTTACGGCTCTTTTGCCATTGGTGTGATGGCGGCGATGCCGGCGATTGGCGTACTGCTGGGCGCGAAAATTTCCAGCCATCTGGCGGCACGTTTCGGCACGGCGAACCTGATGCGCCTGTGCCTGTGGGCCGGGGCGCTGTCGATCGGCTTGTTGGCGCTGCTGCCGAGCTATCCGGTCTGGCTTGTGCTGCGCCTGATGATCGGCGTGATCCTGACCATCGTGTTCATCCTCGGCGAGAGCTGGATCAATCAGTTGGTAGTCGAGAACTGGCGCGGGCGATTGGTGGCGCTGTATGGCAGCAGCTATGCGTTGAGCCAGCTCTCCGGCCCGTTACTGCTGGGTGCGCTGGGTACCGAGCATGATTACGGCTTCTGGGTCGGCGTGAGCCTGCTGCTGGTTTCGCCCTTGTTGCTGCTGGGCCGCAGCGGTGCACCAAGCAGCGAAGCGAGTAGCGTAACGTTCCGTGACCTGTGGGGATTCGCTCGTGAGCTGCCGGCGATTGCCTGGGCGGTCTCGTTGTTCGCCGCGTTCGAGGCGATGATCTTGACGCTGCTGCCGGTGTATTGCCTGCAGCAGGGTTTTACCGCCGAGATTGCACTGGCGATGGTCAGCACGGTGGTGGTGGGCGATGCGCTGCTGCAATTGCCGATTGGCGCGTTGGCCGACTACCTGTCGCGGCGCACGTTGTTCGCCGGTTGTGCGCTGGTGTTGATGCTGTCGAGTCTGGCGATCCCGCTGTTGCTCGATACGCTGCTGATCTGGCCGCTGTGGGTATTGTTCGGGGCGAGTGCCGGCGGGCTGTTCACCCTGTCGTTGATTTTGATTGGCGAGCGTTATCGCGACGATGCACTGGTGCGGGCGAACGCCCACATTGCGCAGCTGTGGGGCGTGGGATGTCTGGTCGGGCCGCTCGCGGCGGGGGCGGGCAGTCAGTGGGTCAGTGGGCATGCGTTGCCGTTGTTGATGGCGATAGGGGCGTTTGGGTTGGTGATTCTGCTCTTGCGCCAAGGGGCGTTCGGACCCATTACCGAGCCTGTCTAAGATCAAAAGATCGCAGCCTTCGGCAGCTTCTACAATTGAAATGCATTCGTTCTGTAGGAGCTGCCGAAGGCTGCGATCCTTTGCTTTTTTAAAGCATTCGCTCAAGCCCTACCGTGGTGCTGAACCACGCATTGAACTGCCGCCACAAACTCCCCGGTTCTTTGGTCAGGGTATGTATCTGGCCGTTGTCTTCGGTGACCCAGACGATCTGGCCATCCTGTAATTTCGCCTGATAACTCAACGCTGGCGCCATGCCTTGCAGGGCCAGTTCACGCACATGTTCGGCCAGCTCGGGGCTGTCGACCAAGACCCCGACTTCGGTGTTCCACAGCACCGAGCGCGGGTCGAAGTTGAATGAGCCGATAAACGACTTCTGCCGATCAAAAATCATTGCTTTGCTGTGCAGGCTTGAGTCCGAGCCACGAAACGACTTGCTGTAAAACACATGCGGGCCGCTGCCGTAGTTATCCCCAGGCTGACGGCGCAGTTCATACAACTTCACGCCATGCTCCAGCAACGCTTTGCGATACGGCGCATAGCCGCCATGCACCGCCGGTACATCGGTGGCCTCCAGCGCGTTGGTCAGCAGGCTCACCGAGACGCCCGCATCGGCGCGACCGGTCAGATAAACCAGCCCCGGCTGGCCCGGTACGAAATACGCTGAAATCATGATCAGCTCTTTGCTCACGCCCCTGAGCTCGGGTGCCAGTTGCGTGGTCAGCAGCAATTGCGCATCTGGCTCACCCTTGGCCAAGACCTTGCTCGGCGCGTCCCACAACGCCTGATTCCACGCCCAGATCAGCTCCTTGCGCCAGATATCCATGCGCGGCGCAGTCTTGAACGTCATCAACTGTTGATACAGCGCATGATTCTGTTTGCGCGTGTCTTCCAGCGATTCTTCCAGGCGGGTGCGGGTGTTCTGCAGATCCTTGGCGGTTGGTTGGCTGGTGAGGAACTCGTCGATCGGTTTGCTCAGGGCGCTGTTCCAGTACTGGTCGAAACTGTGGCCCAGTTGCTCGGCCACCGGCCCGACACTGAGCATGTCGATGTCGGTGAAATTCAGGTTTGGCTCGGCGTCGAAATACTCGTCACCCAGATTGCGCCCGCCAACGATGGCCACACTGTTGTCCGCCAGCCAAAGTTTGTTGTGCATGCGCCGGTGTTGCAGCGACAGATTGAACAAGCGGCCTGCCGCGCGGGTGACGCCGGTGCTACGGCCCAGATGCAGCGGGTTGAACAGGCGGATCTGGATCTGCGGATGCGCCGCCAGTGTCGCGATGATCTGGTCGAGGCCATCGCTGGTGGTGTCGTCGAGCAGGATGCGCACGCGCACGCCGCGATCAGCGGCCTTGAGCAGTTCCTCCACCAGCATCCGCGTGCTGATGCCGTCGTGGACGATGTAGTACTGCAGATCGAGACTGGTCTGAGCGTTGCGGATCAGTTCGGCGCGGGCGGTGAACGCCTCGCTGCTGTTCGAAAGCAGGCGAAAACCCGAGCGGCCTTGATAGGGCGCCGCTTGCGCCTGAATCGAACGACCGAAGCTGGAATCGGAAGCCGGCAACGCCTGACTCGGCTCGCGCGGGACATCGAGACTGGCACAGCCGCTCAGGAACGAGGCGAGTAACAGCAAAGCGAGTAGGGGCTGTCTGAAGCTCACGTAGGGTCATTCCGAATGGCGGCTAGGGTCGGCATATGGACGCGGTTCTCTGGAAAAAGGTCAGTCGGCTTCGGCCAGCAATCTGACTGCTGTCTCGCCGACTTTGCGCACAGCCTCTTCGATCTGCGCTGTCGGTTTGGCAGCGTAGTTCATCCGCAGGCAGTTGCGGTATTTGCCCGAAGCGGAAAATATGCTGCCGACGGCAATCTGTACGCCTTGGTCGTGCAACTCACGATTCAGTTTCAGGGTGTCGAAACCTTCCGGCAATTCGACCCACAACATGAAGCTGCCTTGCGGCCGGCTGGCGCGGGTACCTGCCGGGAAATAGCGGGTCACCCAATCGATCATCAGGTCGCGACTGCGCTGGTATTGCGTGCGCATCCGCCGCAAATGCGGTTCGAAATGCCCGGACTTGAGAAATTCGGCGATGGCGATCTGTGGCTGCGGTGCGGTCGATCCGGTGCTGATGTATTTCATGTGCAGCACGCGCTCGAGGTAGCGGCCCGGCGCTACCCAGCCAATACGCAGCCCTGGCGCAAGGGTCTTGGAAAACGAACTGCACAGCAATACGCGGCCGTCTTCGTCGAAGGATTTGATCGTGCGCGGACGCGGGTAGGTGTAGGCCAGTTCGCCATACACATCGTCCTCGATGATCGCCACGTCGAAGCGCTGCGCGAGGGTGAGCAGGGCGCGTTTGCGCGACTCCGGCATGATGTAGCCGAGCGGGTTGTTGCAGTTCGGGGTGAGCTGGATGACTTTGATCGGCCATTGTTCCAGCGCCAGTTCCAGCGCTTCGAGGCTGATCCCGGTGAGCGGGTCGGTGGGGATTTCCAGGGCTTTCATGCCCAGGCCTTTGAGCGTTTGCATGGCGCCGTGGAAGCTCGGCGAATCGACCGCGACGATGTCGCCCGGTTCGCAGATCGCGTGGATGCTGGTGGACAGCGCTTCGTGGCAACCGGTGGTGATCACCAGATCGCTGGCGCTCAACTGGCAGCCGGAGTCGAGCATCAGTCGAGCGATCTGTTCGCGCAGTTCGAGGGTGCCGTGGATGTTGTCGTAATACAGGCCGGGCATGTCCTGACGGCGGCTGATTCGTGCCAAGCCGCGCAGCAACGGTTTCATGGTCGGCGAGCTGATGTCGGGCATGCCGCGACCCAGTTGCACGACATCCTTGCGCGGCACCGCGCGAATCAACTCCAGCACTTGATCCCATTGCGAAATCTCCACCGGCCGCTGGGCCGGGCGGCCAACCGCGGGCAGCTCGGGCAGTTCGCGCCCGACCGGTACGAAGTAGCCGGACTTGGGTTTCGGCGTGGCCAGACCGCTGTCTTCGAGCATGCGATAAGCCTGTTGCACCGTGCTTAGGCTAACCCCGTGTTCGACGCTCAATGCGCGCACCGACGGCAACCGATCGCCGGGACGATAAAAGCCGTTTTCGATGCGTGTGCCGAGCAATTCGGCGAGGTTTACATAAAGGGTCATGGCGCTGCCTCGGTGCGATGATTCGATAAACCAATACAGATGCGGCAAAAATCGACAATTCAGTGAGCAAAGCAGCAAATCTGTATGGAGTTAATACAGTAGCTTTGAATCTGTAATGGTTTTGCTCGCCCGCGCATCATGGAATCTCTGGCTACCCAAGTAAACAGGAGCAATGAAAATGAACGGCTTGAGCGATGTGCGGCTGACGTTACACAGTCAGGAACTGGAGGCAGGGCAGAAGGATCGTGCGCGCAATGAGACTCTGCGTAATGCACCGTCCGGCCTGAGCCACTGGGATCTGTTCTGGCATCGTCTGCACACGCGCAGGGCGTTGCTGGCGCTGACGGCGGATCAGCTCAAGGACATCGGACTGACCCGTGAGCAAGCGCAGGAGGAGGGGTTGAAGCCGTTCTGGCGGATCTGAGATCTGTATTGTTTTTTCGATCCATTCGCGAGCAGGATCGCTCCCGCATTGATCTCCAGTGGATACAAGATTCCCATCCACCGCAGATCCCCTGTGGGAGCGAGCCTGCTCGCGAAAACGGCCTCATGAGCGCCGCAAAACCATCAGACCAACTCTTTCAGCCGATGCCACAACATCCCCAACGCCAACAACGGCGAGCGCAAATGTTTGCCGCCCGGGAAGGTGATGTGCGGCACCTTGGCAAACAGATCAAAGCCACCGCTGTGCTGTCCGCTGATCGCTTCGGCCAATAACTTGCCCGCCAGGTGCGTGGCATTCACCCCGTGCCCGGAGTACGCCTGGGCGTAATACACATTCGGCTGATCCGCGAGTCGGCCGATCTGCGGCAAGCGGTTGGCACCGATGCCGATCATGCCGCCCCACTGATAATCGATCTTCACCCCGGCCAGTTGCGGAAACACTTCGAGCATCTTCGGCTGCATGTACGCGGCGATGTCTTTTGGATCACGCCCCGAATAATGGCAGGCACCGCCAAACAACAAGCGCCGATCCGCCGAGAGTCGGTAGTAATCCAGCGCCACACGTTGGTCGCACACCGCCATGTTCTGCGGTAGCAGGTTGTGCGCCTGCTCTTCGCTCAACGGTTCGGTGGCGATGATGTAGCTGCCGGCGGGCAGAACCTTACCGCTGAGCTGTGAATTCAAATCATTGAGATAGGCGTTGCAACCGAGCACCAATGTTTTGGCGCGCACCGAACCCTGAGCTGTGTGGACTTTCACTTCAGGGCCGTAATCGATACGGGTCACTGCCGAATGTTCGAACAGCTTCACGCCCAACTGCTGCGCCGCTGCCGCCTCGCCTAACGCCAGGTTGAGCGGATGCAAATGCCCGGAGCCCATGTCGATCAAACCACCGACATAGCGCCTGGAGCCGACCACCGTGTGCATTTCGTGGGCTTGCAGCAAGCGGGTTTCGTAGCGATAACCGAGGCTGCGCAGTTCTTCGGCGTCTTCGGCAAAGCCTTCGAGGTCGGAAGGCTTGTTGGCGAGGTCGCAGTAGCCCCAGGTCAGATCGCAGGCAATCTGAAAGCGTTCGACCCGCTGGCGAACGATTTCCACTGCCTCCAGACCCATGAGTTTCATCTCGCGCACGCCGTCGGCGCCGATGACGTTGGCGAACTGATCAAGACCGTGACCGACGCCGCGAATCAATTGCCCACCGTTGCGACCACTGGCGCCCCAGCCGATCTTGTGCGCTTCCAGCAGCACTACGCTGAGGCCGCGTTCAGTCAGTTCCAACGCCGTGTTCAACCCGGAAAAGCCACCGCCGACCACGCAGACGTCGGCAATCACTTCACCTTGCAATACCGGGTGATCGGGCTGCGGCAGGCTGCTGGCGGCGTAATAAGAGGCAACGTGGGGTTGGCTCGCGGAGGTATGGGCGCGGGCGGTCATGGGCGTCATCCAACGGCTAAGGTGTCGAGAAAATTTGACGGAGCATAAGCCGCACGCCCGAACGCGGGCAACACTGGTCGGCCTGCGGTGTCTGGATCACGGCTTTTGCGGCACAATTGCCGTCTATTTCACCTCGGTCACCGCTGCAATGAGCTGCAACAGCCAGAAAATCCGTACCTTGCGCCAGCAGATCCCCTCGTTCGAGTGCGTGCCCGGCTGCCACGATTGCTGTGGGCCGGTGACCACCTCGCCCGAGGAAATGGCCCGCCTGCCGCGCAAGACCCGCGCCGAGCAGGATGCGGCCATGGAAGAGTTGAACTGTGTGCACCTGGGGCCGAATGGCTGCACGGTGTATGAAGAGCGACCGCTGATTTGCCGGTTGTTCGGTACGACCGAAACCTTGCCTTGCCCGAATGAGCGGCGGCCGGTGGAGCTGATTCATCCGCGCGTGGAGAAGCAGATTTTCGAGTACATGGCGGCGAATCGGCAGGTGTTGGTTTAACGCGTTCACTCGAGACCGAGTTGCGGCCTTCGCGAGCAGGCTCGCTCCCACATTTGAAATGCATTCCCCTGTGGGAGCGAGCCTGCTCGCGAATGGAGCGCCACCGATCTTCAATCCGGAATAGGTAAGCTCAGGCTCTCTTTAACCTCTTCCATGACGATATAACTCTTCGACTCCCGCACATGCGGCAGCTTCAGCAGAATGTCGCCCAGCAGCTTGCGGTACGAGGCCATCTCGGAAATCCGCGCCTTCACCAGGTAGTCGAAGTCCCCTGACACCAGATGACACTCCAGCACGTGCGGCAATTTCAGCACCGCGCGGCGGAACTCCTCGAACGTGTCGCCGGATTTGTAGTCGAGGCTGATCTCGACGAACACCAGCAAGCTACCCTTCAAATGCTGCGGATTCAGCCGGGCGTTGTAGCCCATGATGATTCCTTCGCGCTCCAGACGCCGCACGCGCTCGGTGCACGGCGTGGTGGAGAGACCGACCTTTTCGCCCAGTTCGGTAAAGGAAATCCGCCCATCCGCCTGCAGGATCCGCAAGATGTTGCGGTCGATCTTGTCCAGCTCACGTTTGGTCTGAGTGTTGGTACGCATAGGGGATGCGCCTCCGTGAAAAGGGTTTTTGCCGAGAATTGTCGCCAAATATAGGCGCTTATATAGTGAAAAGCACTGGCATTTCTTTTTTACACTGCGCGCATCATTGCTCTAACAACAGACGTACGCGGCCCTGCCGCGATGAGGGATACAAAAATGCGCGTAATGGTCTTGGGTAGCGGCGTCATCGGTACCGCCAGTGCTTACTATCTGGCCCGTGCCGGGTTTGAAGTGGTGGTGGTCGACCGACAGCCCGCTGCGGCCATGGAGACCAGTTTCGCCAACGCCGGCCAGGTCTCGCCGGGCTACGCCTCGCCGTGGGCCGCGCCGGGCGTGCCGCTCAAGGCGATCAAGTGGCTGCTGCAACGCCACGCCCCTCTCGCGATCAAGGCCACCGCCGACATCGACCAGTACCTGTGGATGGCGCAGATGCTGCGCAACTGCACCGCCAGCCGTTACGCGGTGAACAAGGAGCGCATGGTGCGACTGTCCGAGTACAGCCGCGACTGCCTCGATGAATTGCGCGCCGAAACCGGCATCGCCTACGAAGGCCGCAGCCTCGGCACGACTCAGCTGTTCCGCACCCAGGCACAACTGGATAACGCCGCCAAAGACATCGCTGTGCTGAAAGAGTCCGGCGTGCCGTTTGAAGTCCTCGACCGCGCCGGCATTGCCCGCGTTGAGCCAGCGCTGGCAGGTGTCACTGACATTCTCGCCGGTGCCCTGCGCCTGCCGAATGACCAGACCGGCGACTGCCAGATCTTCACCACGCGTCTCGCCGAAATGGCGGTGAAGCTCGGTGTCGAATTCCGCTTCGGCCAGGACATCCAGAAACTCGACTACGCCGGTGATCGCATCAACGGTGTGTGGATCGACGGCAAGCTGGAAACCGCTGACCGCTACGTACTGGCGCTCGGCAGCTACTCGCCGCAACTGCTCAAACCGCTGGGCATCAAGGCCCCGGTGTATCCGCTCAAGGGTTACTCGCTGACCGTGCCGATCACCAACCCGGCAATGGCCCCGACCTCGACCATTCTCGACGAGACCTACAAGGTCGCGATCACCCGTTTCGACAACCGCATCCGCGTTGGCGGCATGGCCGAGATCGCCGGTTTTGACCTGTCGCTGAACCCGCGCCGCCGCGAAACCCTGGAGATGATCGTCAACGACCTTTATCCTCAGGGCGGTAATCTGGCCGAGGCGAGTTTCTGGACCGGTCTGCGTCCGACCACCCCGGACGGTACGCCGATCGTTGGCGCAACGCCGTTCAAG
Source organism: Pseudomonas viridiflava (assembly GCF_900580865.1). Classification (GTDB taxonomy): domain Bacteria; phylum Pseudomonadota; class Gammaproteobacteria; order Pseudomonadales; family Pseudomonadaceae; genus Aquipseudomonas. The sequence continues at coordinate 324,296 of NZ_UTBZ01000001.1, read as the reverse complement.
AACCTGTTCCTCAACACCGGTCACGGCACGCTCGGTTGGACCATGGCGTGCGGTTCCGGTCGTTTGCTGGCCGACCTGATGGCGAAGAAAAAGCCACAGATCAGCGCCGAAGGCCTCGATATTTCCCGTTACGGCAACAAAATTCAGGAGTCCGCAAAACATGGCAATCCAGCGCCAGCTCACCAATGAGCGCATGAGTCAGATCGTCAGCCACAATGGCACCGTGTATCTGGCCGGGCAGGTCGGCGACGACTTTGACGGCGGAATTGAACAGCAGACCCGCGACGTACTGGCCAATATCGAGCGTTTGCTTGATCTGGCCGGCACTGACAAACAGCATCTGTTGTCGGCAACGATCTACCTGAACGACATCGAAGCACACTTTGCCGGGATGAACTCGGTTTGGGACCAGTGGTTACCCAAAGGCGCCGCCCCGGCCCGTGCCACCGTCGAAGCGAAGATGGCCAAGCCGAGCATTCTGGTAGAAATCTCTATCGTCGCCGCGCTGCCGTAACCGTTGTAAAGATCCCTCTCCCGGTGCTGTTGGCGGTTCACGTCGTCAGTCGGCGCCGGTTTTTCTTCCCATGACCGCCTAGAAGTCTGCCGCCATGCGTCCTGCCCGTGCCCTGATCGACCTAGAAGCCCTGCGCCACAACTACCGAATTGCCCGCGAAGTCACCGGCGCCAAGGCGCTTGCGGTGATCAAGGCGGACGCCTATGGCCATGGCGCGGTGCGTTGCGCGCAGGCGCTGGAAGCCGAGGCCGATGGCTTCGCTGTCGCCTGCATCGAGGAAGCACTGGAACTGCGCGCCGCCGGCATTCGTGCGCCGGTGTTGTTGCTAGAAGGGATTTTCGAGGCCGATGAGCTGGCGCTGATCGTCGAGCATGATTTCTGGACCGTAGTGCATTCGCTGTGGCAGCTCGAAGCGATCGAGAAAGCAGTACTGAGCAAGCCGATCACCGTGTGGCTGAAGCTCGATTCCGGCATGCACCGCGTCGGTTTGCATCCAAAGGATTATCCGGCGGCTTACCAGCGTCTGCTGGCCAGCGGCAAAGTGGCGAAAATCGTCCTGATGAGCCATTTCGCCCGCGCCGATGAGTTGCACGCGCAGAGCAGCACCGAGCAGGTCGCGGTGTTTGAAGCGGCGCGTCAGGGTTTGGCCGCTGAAGTCAGCCTGCGCAACTCGCCCGCGGTGCTCGGTTGGCCGCAGATTCAAAGCGACTGGGTGCGTCCGGGCATCATGCTCTACGGCGCCACGCCGTTCGAAGAAGCCAACGCCGTCGCCGATCGCCTGCAACCGGTGATGACCCTGGAATCGAAAGTCATCTGCGTGCGTGAACTGCCGGCCGGCGAACCGATCGGTTACGGCGCAAAATTTATCACCGACAAGCCGATGCGCATCGGCGTGGTCGCCATGGGTTACGCCGATGGCTATCCGCGTCAGGCGCCGACGGGCACGCCAGTGTTGGTGGCGGGTAAACGCAGTCGCATTCTCGGTCGCGTGTCGATGGACATGCTTTGCATTGATCTCACCGACGTGCCGGAAGCCGGCCTTGGTTCGAGCGTCGAACTGTGGGGCAAAAACATCCTCGCCAGCGAAGTGGCGCAGTGGGCCGACACCATTCCGTACCAGATCTTCTGCAACCTGCGTCGAGTGCCAAGGCTCTATTCCGAGGGTTGACGCCGCTGCGGGGGCCAAGTGTTGTAAATACTGAACGCTGTCGCCATGATAACGCTCAATATTCTTACAACATCAGGAGGCTCCCGCCTTGGACGTCGGTGAACGACTGCAATCGATCCGCAAGCTCAAAGGGCTTTCCCAGCGTGAACTCGCCAAACGCGCGGGCGTCACCAACAGCACCATTTCGATGATCGAAAAGAACAGCGTCAGCCCTTCGATCAGTTCGCTGAGGAAGGTGCTTGGCGGCATTCCCATGTCCATGGTCGAGTTCTTTTCCGAAGAAATCCTGCAGGAAGTCCCGACCCAGATCGTCTACAAGGCCAACGAGCTGATCGACATTTCCGACGGCGCCGTGACCATGAAACTGGTCGGCCGCGCGCACCCCAGCCGCGCCATTGCGTTTCTCAATGAAATCTACCCGCCAGGCGCCGACACCGGTGAAGAAATGCTCACCCATGAAGGCGAAGAAACCGGGATTCTGGTGGAAGGTCGTCTGGAACTGGTGGTGGGTCTGGAAACTTTTATTCTCGAAGCCGGCGACAGCTACTACTTTGAAAGTACCAAGCCGCATCGTTTCCGTAATCCGTTCGACGCGCCTGCGCGACTAATCAGCGCAGCCACGCCGGCGAATTTTTAACAAAGAGGTGCCAAGCCATGATGGCAAAGGCATCCGGACAGTTTTTCTACCGTGCGGTATAACCCCTTCGACTATGGGGTTGTTTCAGTGTGACGGGCTACCCGCTATACTTCCGCCCGCCTGCGAACCGTGGCCGCAGGCGTGAATAGCCACCATTGAGGGTGAACGCGTGAACCTAATTATGAAAATGCTGGCTGCACCAGCAACCGTACTGGCCCTCTGGGCTGTCAGCGCTCAAGCTGCGACGAATGACGACATTGCCAAACGCCTCGAGCCGGTCGGCCAGGTGTGTGTACAAGGGCAGGAATGCAAAGGGATGGAAGTGGCTGCGACTGCCGGCGGCGGTGATGCGAAGACTCCAGACTCAATCATTGCCAAACATTGCAACGCTTGCCATGGCTCCGGCCTTTTAGGCGCGCCGAAAATTGGTGATACCGCCGCCTGGAAGGAACGCGCCGATCACCAGGGTGGCCTCGACGGTATCCTGGCCAAGGCCATCACCGGCATCAACGCCATGCCGCCTAAAGGCACCTGCGCTGACTGCACCGATGCTGACCTGAAAGGCGCAATCGAGAAGATGTCCGGCCTTAAATAAGCCGCGTCTCTGACGAAAAAAACCGTCTTCGGACGGTTTTTTTTTGCCTGCGATTCAAGAGCCCCTCACCCCAGCCCTCCCGAAACGTCGGACCGCCCGTAGGGAGAGGGGGCCGACCGAGTTGTCTTTCGTCCGACATCGACCTGAAACATCAAGTCGATTATGGATTCAGCAAAGCAGGCTCACGTCGGCGTACATATCCAATATCCCCCATTCAGTCCCCTCTACCTCTGGGAGAGGGCTAGGGTGAGGGCAACAATTTCAAGTCGGAAAAACATTTCAAGAACAGCGCACATTCACTCTGAAGCTGTTCATTGCAGCAAACTCAAGGCAAGCTCGGTCTACCCCTATTCACGGAACGGGCAGGAGGCTTCAGATGGTGCAGTTGTGTTCGATCGAACAGGCAGTGGACGACGTGCTGGCGCGGTTGCCGGCGCATATCCACATGGGCATGCCGCTGGGCCTGGGTAAACCCAATCACTTCGTCAACGCGCTGTACCGGCGGATCAAAGGCCTGCCCGAGCGGCAGCTGACGATCTACACCGCGCTGTGCCTCGGTCGCCCGGCGTTGGGCGACGGTTTGCAAAAGCGCTTCATCGAACCCTTCGTCGAGCGCGTCTTCGGTGACTACCCGGAATTCGATTTCCTCGCCGACCTGCACCGCGACAGCCTGCCCGCCAACATCCGCATCGAACAGTTCTTCATGCAACCCGGCAGCCTGCTCAACAGCGCGCCGGCCCAGCAGGATTACGTCAGCAGCAATTACAGCCACGCCGCCCGCGATATCAACGCCGCTGGCCTGAATCTGGTAGCGCAATTATTGGCCAGCAGCAGCGAACACCCGGATCGCCTGAGCCTGAGTTGCAACCCCGATATCACCCTCGACCTGTTGCCGATGATCGCCAAGCGCCGCGAAGCTGGAGAGACCATTCTGCTGGTCGGCCAGGTGCACAGCGATCTGCCGTACATGCCCGGCGATGCTGAAGTCGATATCGACACCTTCGACCTGCTGATAGACGCGAAGGACAGCAGCACGCTGTTCTCCACGCCGAACATGCCGGTGGGATTTCAGGATCATTTCATTGGTTTGCACGCGAGTACGCTGGTGCGCGACGGCGGTACGTTGCAGATCGGCATCGGCTCGATGGGCGATGCACTGACTGCCGCACTGCTCGCACGACAAGCCGATAATACCGGTTATCAAGCGTTGCTCGACGACATCAACCTCAGCCAATGGGCGCAGTTGATCAACCGCGAGGGCGGCACCGGGCCATTCGCCAAAGGCCTTTACGGCTGCAGCGAAATGTTCGTCAACGGCTTGCTGGTGCTGGCGGATGCCGGGATCATCCGGCGCAAGGTTTATCCCGATGTGCCGACCCAAGAACAGGCCAACGCCGGCACCCTCGACGAGGCCGCGCAGACTGACGGTATCTCGGTGCACGGCGGCTTCTTCCTCGGTCCGCGCAGTTTCTACGAGCGCCTGCGTGAGTTACCGCAGAGCAAGCGCCTTGAATTCAACATGACCCGCATCAGCTACATCAACGAGCTCTACGGGCAGGAAGAACTCAAGCGCTTGCAGCGTCTTGATGCGCGGTTTATCAACACTGTTTTCACCATGACGTTGCTGGGCGCCGGTGTGGCGGATCAACTGGAGGATGGCCGAGTACTCAGCGGTGTCGGCGGGCAGTACAACTTCGTCGCGCAAGGGCACGCGCTGCACGATGCGCGCTCGATTCTGATCCTGCGCAGCTGGCGTGAATCCGGTGGCGACGTCAGTTCCAACATTGTCTGGGAATACGGCCACTGCACGATCCCACGGCACCTGCGCGACATCGTCGTGACCGAGTACGGCATCGCTGATCTGCGCGGTAAATCCGATGCCGTAGTGATCGAATCGCTGCTGAACATCAGCGACTCCCGCTTCCAGCAAGGCTTGATCGAGCAAGCGCAAAAGGTCGGCAAGCTGCCAAAGGATTTCCGCCTCGATCCACGCTTCGCCGACAACACGCCACAGCGTTTGCAAGCGATTGCCGCACGGCATCCGAACCTGTTTCCGGAGTATCCGCTGGGCTGTGATTTCACGGCGATCGAACGGGATTTGCTGCGGGCGCTGAACTGGCTGAAGAGCAAATTCAAACTCACCGAAATCCTCGAACTCGGCAAGGCGGCCCTCGATGCGCCGGAGGCTTCGCTGTATCCCGAGCATCTTCAACGCATGCAGCTGACAAACCCGGAAGGCCTGAAAGAAGACCTGTTCCAACGCCTGCTCCTCACCGGCCTAAAAGCCACCACCCAATAACTGCCGGACCCAAAACAACTGTAGGAGTGAGCCTGCTCGCGATGGCGGTGTTTCAGCCGACGAATATACCGACTGACACTACGCTATCGCGAGCAGGCTCACTCCTACATATTAAGCGCATTCTAGCGAATGAGTTGGATGGACGCTCACGGATGGGCTAAGAAAATCTATGTGGTAGCCAGAGGAACCATCACCAATAGCTAAATGAACACCGCTGACTCCCTCGTTCATTTGGGAGTTGATTTTGTAATCGATTTTGTTCGAGATGGATTCGTTAACACCGATGGCAAATTCCGTAAGTTTCAGTCCGCGTTTGCCCGCAGCCAGATCCAGAAGCTTTATATGTTCTTCGTTGTTTATTCTTAATGAGGTGATATTGTTTTCTTCTATTGTGAGCAAGGTCTCTTCGTTTGATATCCGATCGCTTAGCCATTTTAGAGATGTTTTTACACCGGCAGGTAAGTCGGGATTAGGCTTTCTGAGTACAGTCAGTATTCCGGAAATATTCAACGTGCCTGAGAATATAAAAGGGCAGGGCTCTAATGGGTTCATATGTGCGTAATGAACTTCAAAGAATTCTGCGACGGACTGCACGAAGTTTTCGGTCACATCTTCGCCAAGCAATGCATAAGGCTGTGCATGGGGAAGAATAGATACGGTTGCATTGGATTCGTTGCCAGATAACGAAAAGGTCCGGTGGGAGTTAAGCATATTCAATACAGCTCGCTGCGAGCAGAGCGATTGCTGAAAATCGCTGCCCATCAGAAGCCTTAGGCTGTATAGCGCGGCGGCTAAGGACGGCTCAAATACTTGGGTTGCGCAGAAGACGATTTTTTTGCGCTCTGTTTTTTTGGCGATCTCAAATGTCATTTTTGCAGCTTCGTTGCTGAAAGAAAAAACGATGCTGTTTTGTGGGAATGTCTCTAACTGAGCAATATTGGCCGTTGCGAAACCCAAAAACTCGCATTCTCTAAGGAACTCATTCGAGTCGGCGATAATCGAAAATTCTTCATGATTGAAGAGCGTCGACGCTATATTTGGCGGTGACATAAAACCCTCCTTATTCTGAAGTGCGCGGCAAGGGCGGTTGCCGCGCGGTGCTTTCAATTAATCTTCAGTGTGCGCCCAAGCTAACGGTGCCCACCCGAAATTTTCCGGGCCAGAAGTGATTCGATTAAGATTTTCTTTTATGGTTTTTTCAGTTTGCATTTTATTTTCCTTTTTCTGATTTTGTTGTGAGCCCGGATGTTGCATGGGGTGAGCGGATTAATGCATGAGTTTGTGAGCGTGTTAAATAATTATTTTTGCTTTTTAAGAATCATTTCATCTGTCTTGTTTTGTGAGATGTGTGGTTCGGTTATTTGAGTGGGTTGCGTCTGTAGGCCTAATCTGAAAGTTGTAAATTCAAGGTTTTTAAGTTGTGGTGAGAGGTCTTGTCTGGTTAGGTTTTATTTATGGGGCTTGTTTTCTGGGGCTCATGACAATCATAAATACAGGGGTGCAAAGTGCATATATCAAAGAAATACCTGACAGATCTATCTGTCCATCAAGCCTTACTTCTGACTGACTTAACCGAAAAGAGCCGCCCCGAACACGCTGTCCGACTATTACTGAATAAGGTCCTTCAGGGACTCGAAGAAAAGGGCTGGCCCCGAGCACAGTTGCAGATTGGCCCAAGGATTGTGTCCGCAGAAGAAAACTACGGTTTGCTCGGTTACGACCCGGCAGAAATTACCCTCGGCAGTGAGCACACACGTTGGGTCGATGAGCATTCGCTTTTGCGAACACAGACCACGAGCCAGATCCCTGCGGCGCTTCAGCAGGCCGCCGAGGTTCGTCAGCCGGGACAAACCATTTTGCTGGCAGCGCCGGGCATTACCTTCAGGCGTGATAGCCGAGATCGTTGGCATTGCGCCGAGCCGCATCAAATGGACATTTGGGTGTTGGGCGACCCGGAGTTGGCATCCCATGAGCATTTGCTGCGTCTTGTTGGCGATATTTTGCAGTTGGCCGTTCCTGAAAAATCCTGGGTTTATAGCGATAGTCCACATCACTACACCGAGGGCGGGATTGAAGTGAATGTGTTGAATGATGGCGTGCCGGTCGAGGTTCTTGAGTGCGGGCGTATTGCGAAGTCTCTATTGCAGCGTTTGCAGATTGATCCTCTGCGCCATGGCGGGCTCGCTCTTGGGATGGGGCTGGATCGCCTGACGATGTTACGCAAAGGCATTCCTGATATTCGTTTGTTGCGTGATCAGAATGTTCGCGTGCAGGCGCAGATGCATGATCTGGATCCGTGGACTGCGGTATCTCGTTTGCCGTCGATTGCCCGAGATATCTCGTTGGCAGTAACGCCGGGATTGAGTGAAGAGGTATTGACCGAGAGGATGTTGCAAGCGGCGGGTGATTGTTCTGGGTGGATCGAGGAGATGCGAATCAAGGGGCGTTGGCAGCGTTCGGATTTACCGGCGCAGGCCATTGAGCGACTCGGAATGCTGCCGGGTCAGGAGAACGTGCTTTTGCATGTGGTGCTGCGTGATTGTTCGCGTTCGATTACCACCGGCGAGGCGAATGCCTTGTACGCGGATATTCAAGCTGCGATGCATGAAGGGGTGCCGGGTGCGGGGTACAGAATGGATTTGTCGAAGGCTTGAGACTTACCTGTGGGAGCGGGCTTGCTCGCGAAGGCGATTGGATCAGTCAAAAAATATATCGACGGACACTACGCCTTCGCGAGCAAGCTCGCTCCCACAGGTATTGCGGTGAGCTTGCGGCTTTCAGCGGTTACTCGATGAAGGTGACCACGCCACCTGTCAGCGATTTCACGCGAGCCAGCGACTCAACGCGATAGCCCTGCGAATCCAGCTCGGCGCGGCCGCCCTGGAACGACTTCTCGATGACGATGCCCAGACCGGCAACGGTGGCGCCGGCCTGTTTGATGATCGAGATCAGCGCTTGCGAGGCCTTACCGTTGGCCAGGAAGTCGTCGATGATCAGCACGCGGTCGCTGCTGGTCAGGTGACGCGGGGAGATGGCCACGGTGCTTTCGGTCTTTTTGGTGAACGAGTAAACGGTCGCCGACAGCAGGTTTTCTGTCAGGGTCAGGGACTGTTGCTTGCGGGCGAAGATCACCGGCACGCCGAGGTTCAGACCGGTCATGATCGCCGGGGCTATCCCTGAGGCTTCGATGGTGACGATCTTGGTGATGCCCGAGTCCTTGAACAGCGTGGCGAATTCGTCGCCGATCAGCTTCATCAGGGCCGGGTCGATCTGGTGGTTCAGGAAGGCGTCGACCTTCAGGACCTGGTCGGAAAGCACAATGCCTTGTTCGCGGATTTTCTGGTGCAATGCTTCCATGAAGCTGTCCTCTTTTGGCGCTTTGTGCGCCGAAGGTCTAGTAAAAAAAGTGGTCAATTCTAGCGCTTTAACATCGCGCGTATATCAGCCAATGCGCTATTGCCGCGCACGACTTTGACTTCGGTCGGTGTGTCGTCGTTGCCTTCCCACGCCAGATCGTCCGGCGGCAGCTCATCGAGGAAGCGGCTCGGCGCGCAGTCGATGATCTCGCCGTACTGCTTGCGCTTGGCGGCGAAGGTGAAGGCCAGGGTCTGGCGCGCGCGGGTGATGCCCACGTAGGCCAGGCGGCGTTCTTCTTCGATGGTGTCGGCTTCGATGCTGGAGCGGTGCGGGAGGATTTCCTCTTCCATGCCCATGATGAACACGTAAGGGAATTCCAGACCCTTGGACGCATGCAGCGTCATCATCTGCACGCCTTCGGCGCCGTCCTCTTCTTCCTGCTGACGCTCGAGCATGTCGCGCAGGACCAGTTTGCCGATGGCGTCCTCGACGGTCATTTCGCCTTCTTCGTCCTTCTCGAGGGTGTTTTTCAACGCCTCGATCAAGAACCAGACGTTACTCATCCGGTAATCGGCAGCCTTGTCGCTGGAGCTGTTGGTGCGCAGCCAGTTCTCGTAGTCGATGTCCATGACCATGCTGCGCAGCGCCGAGATCGGATCCTCGCCGGCGCACTGCTCGCGGACTTTGTCCATGAAGCGCTTGAAGCGCCCCAGGCGATCGGTGAAGCGGCTGTCCAGATGCTCGCCCAGACCGATTTCGTCGGTGGCGGCGTACATCGAGATTTTGCGTTCGGTGGCGTAGTTGCCGAGTTTTTCCAGAGTGGTCGAGCCGATTTCACGGCGCGGCACGTTGATCACCCGCAGGAAGGCGTTGTCATCGTCCGGGTTGACGATCAAGCGGAAGTAGGCCATCAGGTCTTTCACTTCCTGACGGCCGAAGAAGCTGTTGCCGCCGCTCAGGCGGTACGGCACCTGATGGTGCTGCAGCTTTAGCTCGATCAGCTTGGCCTGATAGTTACCGCGATAGAGGATCGCGAAATCGCTGTACGGACGGTCGGTGCGCAAGTGCAGGCTGAGGATTTCCATGGCCACGCGCTCGGCTTCGGCGTCTTCGTTGCGGCAGCGGATCACGCGGATCTCATCGCCGTGGCCCATCTCGCTCCATAACTGCTTTTCGAACTCGTGCGGGTTGTTCGAGATCAGCACGTTGGCACAGCGCAGGATGCGACTCGTCGAGCGGTAGTTCTGCTCGAGCATCACCACTTTCAGCGATGGATAGTCGTCCTTGAGCAGCATCAGGTTTTCCGGCCGCGCGCCGCGCCAGGCGTAGATCGACTGGTCGTCGTCGCCTACCACGGTGAACTGGTTGCGCTTGCCGATGAGCATTTTCACCAGCAGGTATTGGCTGGCGTTAGTGTCCTGGTATTCGTCGACCAGCAGGTAGCGCACCTTGTTCTGCCACTTTTCGAGAATGTCGGCGTGCTCTTCGAAGAGTTTTACCGGCAGCAGGATCAGGTCGTCGAAGTCCACCGCGTTGAACGCTTTCAGCGTGCGCTGATAGTGGGTGTAGACGATGGCGGCGGTCTGTTCCTTGGGATTACGCGCGTTTTCCAGCGCCTGAGGCGGCAGGATCAGGTCGTTTTTCCAGGCGCCGATCATGTTCTTGATCTCGTCGACGCCGTCGTCGCCCGCGTATTCCTTCTGCATTATGTCGGTCATCAGCGCTTTGACATCGGTCTCGTCAAAGATCGAGAAACCGGGTTTGTAGCCCAGTCGCACGTGTTCCTTGCGGATGATGTTCAGACCGAGGTTGTGGAAGGTGCAGACGGTCAGGCCGCGACCTTCGCCGGCGCGCAGCAGGGTGCCGACCCGCTCTTTCATCTCGCGCGCGGCCTTGTTGGTAAAGGTCATGGCGACGATGTACTGGGCGCGGATGCCGCAGTTCTGGATCAGGTGCGCGATTTTGCGCGTGATCACGCTGGTCTTGCCGGAGCCAGCACCGGCGAGCACCAATAGAGGGCCGCCGACGTAGTTCACGGCTTCTTGCTGCCGGGGATTGAGTCGGGACATACGAAAATTCGGGAGTCGTTGACGAAATGGGCCGGCATTTTAACAGGCTCAGAGAATTGTGCTGCTCTCTCCGACTTGTGACGTACCACGCGATTCAAATTTGCCGGTTTTGTTACTTTCGCGGAGGATGCGCGGTGATTTTGCGGCTAATGTTCTCATTCGTGACACAAAATAACGATTTGATAACCGTTGTCATTTGGTCATTGAACGGCGCAACGGCATAATGCCCCGCCCACATCATTGCAGAGTCTAGGGAGCTAGCTTGTCTACGCCTGTCGAACCCTTGCGTTTGCTGCTACTGGCCGAAGAGCCAGCGTGGACAGCGTTATTGCGCGAGTGTCTGGCTCCGATGGGGAGCGCGGCGGTGCTGATCAGCGCGCCGAGCTGGGACTCGGTCAGCAGTTTGTTCGAAGACAACCGCCACGCGGTGTTGTTGACGATTCCGGCGTTGCAACCGGCACCGGGCCGTTGCAGCCTGCCGACGGTATTGCTGCTGGAACACGAACCGGAGACCGCGCCGGTCGGCGTCAGCGACTGGCTGGTGTTCGACGCCCTCGACGCCGGCATGCTGCGCCGTTGCCTGCGCCATGTGCGCGAGCGCGGCGTTCTCGAAAACACCCTGCAACGCCTCGCCGAACAGGATCCGCTGACCGGCATCGCCAATCGCCAGGGTTTCCAGACTTTGCTCGCCGCGCGCCTCGCGGAAAACGACGGTCGCGGCCTGGCCCTCGGGCATCTTGATCTCGACAACTTCCGTCACGCCAACGATGCCCTCGGCCACCAGGCCGGCGATCGTTTGATCCTGCAAGTGGTCGCGCGGCTGAAAAGTCAGCTGGAGGCCGGCGATCAACTGGCGCGGCTGGGCAGCGACGAATTCGCTCTGTTGATAGACACCCGCCGTGCGCCGCAGCGCGCCGAGTGGATAGCTGAACGCATCACTGAAGCGCTTGCCGAGCCTTATTGGGTGGATGGCGAAAGCCTGCTGATCGGCTCAAGCCTCGGCATTGCCCATGCCCGTGCTCAGGGCGGCGCCGATCCGCTGATGTGGCACGCGCACATCGCCATGCAGCAGGCCAAGAGCACCCAGGGCTGCACCTTTCATATCTTCAACGAACGCATCAACCGCAATGCACGGAGCATGGCTGATCTGGAAAGCGAGCTGCGCCGGGCCTTGCGTCGCGATGAGCTGGAGCTGCATTACCAGCCACGCCTGAATCTTGCGGACGGCCAGATCGTCGGCCTCGAAGCGCTGGTGCGCTGGCGTCATGGCGAGCGCGGCTTGCTGCCACCGAGCGAATTCGTGCCGCTGGCTGAGCAGAGCGGGTTGATCGTGCCGCTGGGCTATTGGGTGATCTCGCGGGCCCTGCGTGACATGCAGGCGCTGCGCGAGCGCGGGTTGCCGGCGCTGCACATGGCCATCAACTTGTCGTTCCGCCAGTTTCAGGACAGCCAGTTGTTGCCGACGCTCAGCCGCTTGATTGCTGAGCGCGGTGTTGAAGCGCAGTGGCTGGAATTCGAACTGACTGAAACCGCGGTGATGCGCCGCAGCGATCTGGTCAAGCAGACCATGGATGCGCTCGGCCGTCTCGGTGTGCGCTTTTCGCTGGATGACTTCGGCACCGGGTTTTCCTCGTTCGTGCACCTCAACAGCCTGCCGATCACTTTGCTGAAGATCGACAAGAGCTTTGTCGGGGGCATGGAACAGCGTGAAGAAAACCGCAAACTGGTGCACGCGATGATCAATCTTGCGCACAACCTGCATCTGGAAGTGGTCGCCGAAGGGGTCGAGACACCGGAGCAACTGGAACTGCTGCGCGGGTTTGGCTGCGATCAGGTGCAGGGGTATCTGATCAGCCGGCCTTTGCCGTTGGCGGAACTGGTTGAATATCTCACCTACGGCTCAAGCCAACAGCCAGCACTAGAAATCGTCAGCTAAACACAATCTCCGGGTCAGGCATGAGCCCCTGTGGGAGCGAGCCTGCTCGCGAAAGCGGTGTGTCAGGCAAAGATGATTTGACTGGCCGATCGCATTCGTCGGAACGCCGCCCGGAGCAGGCTCGCTCCCACAAGGGGAACTTCATTCAGGTTGAGGGATGTTGAAGCCCTGAGATTGCGGCTCCAGCCGAATCATCCGCTTCATCTTCCATTCGAACGCCAGCGTCAAACTCACCGCCGCACACGCCAACCCCAGCGCCAATCCCCACCAGACGCCCGTCGGCCCCCAGTTCAAGTGGAACGCCATCCACCACGCTGCCGGCGCGCCGATCAGCCAATAGCAGCCGAGCCCGACCAGAAACGTGGTTTTCGCATCCTTGAGCCCACGGATGCAGCCCATGGCAATCGTCTGTGTGCCATCGAACAACTCGAACCACGCCGCCACTGCCAGCAGGCTCACCGCCAAACGAATCACCTCGGCAAACGCCGGATCATTGTGATCGAGGAACAACCCGACCAACTGGTTCGGCAACAGCCAGAACACCATGGCGAAACCCAGCATCACCACCGCGCCAAAGACGATCCCGACCCGCCCGGACATCCGCGCATCGCTCAATTGCCCGGCACCGTAATGCTGACCGACACGCATGGTGATTGCGTACGACATCCCCGCCGGCACCATGAACGCCACCGAGACGATTTGCAGGGCGATCTGGTGCGCGCCCAGTTGCGTGCTGCCCATGGTGCCCATGCACAGCGCCGCGAAGGCGAACAAACCGACCTCTACCGCATACGTGCCGCCGATTGGCAGGCCGAGGCGCCACAGCTCTTTCAGGTACTGCCGATTCGGCCGAGACAGGCCCGCACGCAAAGGGTAAGCGTCATAGGCCGGATGCCGGCGGATGTGCCAAGCCAGCGCCAACGCCATGCAGTTGGCAACAATTGCCGTGACCAGGCCGATCCCCGTCAGGCCCATTTTTGGCAGACCCAACATGCCGGTAATGAACGCGTAATTGAGCAGGAAGTTGGCCACCGTGCCGGCGAGGCTGATGACCATCACCGGCGTCGCCCGGCCAATGGCACTGGTGAAACCGCGCAGGGCCATAAAGCTCAAATAGCCGGGCAGGGCGAAGGGCAGGGCGATGAGGAATTGCCCGGCGGCGTTGACGTTGGTTTCGGTCTGGCCGAACAGCAGCAACACCGGTTTCAGGTTCCACAGCAATAAGCCGGCGCCCAGCGCCATGAGCCACGCCAGCCACAACCCGGCCTGAGTCAGCCGTGCAGCGCCGATGATGTCGCCGGCACCCTTGCGAATCGCCACCAGCGTGCCAACGGCCGCAATCACGCCAATGCAGAAAATCGATACGAACGAATAGGTCGCCGCCCCCAGTCCGCCACCGGCCAGCGCTTCGGGACTCAGGCGCGCCATCATCAGGGTGTCGGTCAGCACCATCAACATGTGCGCCAACTGTGAAGCAATCAGCGGCCCTGCCAGCCGCAGGATGGCCCAGAGTTCGGTACGCACAGGATGCTGCATGGTCATCACCACTCGATTCTCAGAGGGAACAGGAGACCGTCGATTCTCGGCGCTTGGCAGGCGTAGCACAAAGGGATAAAAAGGATGGATAGCATGAGTAAAACTCATCCTTGGTTGAAATTGTCCATTTCGCTGGATCCCGCTGCAGGAGCCTTGTACATGTCCCGTCGACTTCCTCCGTTGTATGCCCTGCGCGCATTCGAAGCCGCAGCGCGACACAGCTCGTTCACGCGTGCGGCGGAGGAATTGTCGATTACTCAGAGTGCGGTGAGCCGGCATATTCGTACGCTCGAAGATCACTTTGCCTGCAAGCTGTTTCACCGCAGCGGTCGTCACTTGCAGCTCACCGAGTCGGCCCGTTTGTTGTTGCCGGGTATTCGCGAGGGCTTCACGGCGCTGGAGCGAGCCTGCAATACCTTGCGCGCCGAAGACGACATTCTGCGCATGAAAGCCCCGTCGACCCTGACCATGCGCTGGCTGCTGGCGCGATTGAGTCGCTTCCGCCATTTACAGCCAGGCAATGAAGTGCAACTGACCAGCGCGTGGATGGACGTCGATTCAGTGGACTTCAACGATGAACCTTTCGACTGCGCGGTGCTATTGAGTGACGGCCATTTTCCGCCGGACTGGGAAGCGAGTCTGTTGTTTCCCGAGGAGCTGATTCCGGTCGGCGCCGCGAATCTGCTGAACGATCAGCCGTGGGACGTGGCACGGCTGGCCAGCGCCGAGTTGCTGCATCCGACCCCGGATCGCCGCGACTGGCGCAGTTGGCTGGAATGCATGGGGCTGTCCGATCAGGTGTCGCTAAAGGGTGGACAGGTGTTCGATACCCTCGAACTGGGCATGATCGCGGCGGCGCGCGGTTATGGGGTATCGATGGGCGATCTGTTGATGGTCGCCGAAGATGTCGCGCAAGGACGGCTGAGCCTGCCGTGGCCGACCGCCGTCGCCAGCGGACTGAATTATTACCTGGTGTGGCCAAAAACCCGCCCGGGAGGTGAACGTTTGCGCCGCCTCAGCGACTTTCTGCAAGGCGAAGTCCGCGCCATGGAACTTCCGGATGTAACACGCTTGAGCTGAAACGTTCGAGCCGCCACAATGCCGGCCTTGTGCCATAACCCTGCTGCTCGCTCAAGTATTCGGCTTTACCGCCGAATACGTGCATGTGGAACCGTCGTGCCGGTATCCACGATTCACCCCCACTATTAAAAATTATCCGAGCTGCGATCAAGGAGGATCGGAAAGTTCGGCCAGGAGCTGTCATGTCTCAACCTCGCGCTCGGATCGCCTCACAGTTAGGCCTCGCCCTCGCCGTGATACTGGCGATAGTTATCAGTGGCAGTACGGTGTTCGCCCTGCGTTCGCTGGATTCGGCCAACCTCGCCACCCGTGAAGAGCATCTGGCCAGTGAGGCGCGGCTGTTGGCCGACCAACTGAGCACCTTTCACGGCACGCTGCGTGAAAGTACCCAGCGCCTTAGCGGGTTGTTCGAGAAGCGCTTCAGCGCCGGCCTGAGCATTCACCCGAGTGAACCGGTGACAGTGGCAGGCACCCAGACCCCGGGCTTGCACCTGGGCAGCGAAGTGCTGAACAACAACTTCAAGGAAGTCGACGAGTTCAAGCAGATGACTGCCGGCGTCGCCACCCTGTTCGTGCGCAGCGGCGAAGACTTCGTGCGCGTCAGCACCTCGCTGACCAAACAGGACGGCACGCGTGCCATCGGCACCTTGCTCGACCACGCGCACCCGGCCTACGCGAAGCTGATGGCAGGACAAAGCTACGTCGGTCGCGCCTTGTTGTTCGAGCGCTCCTACATGACCCAATACACCCCGGTGCGCGATGGCAGCGGCAAGGTGATTGCGGTGCTGTTCGTTGGTTTCGATTACACCGACGCGCAGAACGCCCAGTTCGACAACCTCAAGCGCTTCCGTATCGGCCAGACCGGTTCGCTGGCGCTGCTTGATGAACAGAACAAATGGCTGGTCGCGCCGGCAGGCGTGCAGGCCGCGGATCAGGCCATTGCCGTGATCAATGGTTTGGCCAAATCGCCGGGCAAGGGGCAGTTCTGGAACGACAAATCCGAGGATTTCTACAGCGTTGCCGTGCCTTTCGACGGCGGGCCATGGTCGGTCGTGGCGAGCATGCCGAAAGCCGAGATCCGCGCGGTGACCTGGAGCGTCGGTACGCAACTGGCCATTGGCAGCTTGCTGGCAATGCTGCTGGCGGTCGGTTCGGTGGTCTGGCTGCTGCGCAGCAAACTGGCGCCACTGAGCGATCTGGTACGTCAGGCTGAAGCCTTGGGCGCCGGTGATCTGAGCGTGCGCCTGAACGTGTCGAGCAATGACGAGATCGGCCAGTTGTCGCGCGCGTTCAACCAGATGAGTCAGGCTTTATCGACCATGGTTGAGCACATCCGTCGCGCCTCGCAAGAGGTTAATAGCCGCGCGCAGGCGTTGTCTGGTTTGTCCGGCGGTGCCTATGAGGGCATGGAGCAACAGTCCGGCGAAATCACCAGCATGGCCGGTGCGGTGGAAGAGTTCAGCGCCACTTCGTTGAACATCGCCGACAACATGGGCGCGACCCAGCGTCTGGCCCAGGAAAATGCTCAGCAAACCCAGATTGGCCGCAGCTCGATGGAAGAAGCGTCGTCCTCGCTTGAGCAAATCGCTGGTGCTCTGAACAGCACCGCGACTGTGATCAACACCCTCGGTCAGCGTTCCCAGGAAATTGGCGGCATCGTTGGCGTGATTACTTCGATTGCCGAGCAAACCAACTTGCTGGCGCTCAACGCCGCTATTGAAGCCGCCCGTGCCGGCGAACAAGGTCGCGGCTTTGCCGTGGTAGCGGATGAAGTGCGCAGTCTGGCCTCGCGCACTCGTCAGGCGACTGATGAAATTTCCAGCATGATCCACAGCATCCAGCAGGAAACCGGCAACGCGATCAGCACCATGGAACAGGGCAATGTGCTGATGCAGGAAGGTCTGTCGCGTAACGCCAATGTCGCCTCGGCGCTGGCGCGCATCGATGAGCAGAGCCGTTCGGCGGGTCAGCAGTTTGCCGCGATTACCACGGCGACTCAGGAGCAGAGCAGCACCGCGACCTTGCTGAGCAGCAACCTGCAAAGCATTGCAATGGCCAACAGTGAGCAGCGCGAAGTGGTGTCGAATCTGGCCGTGACCGCCAAGGAACTGGAAAGCCTGGCGGCCGAACTGCGTCAGGAGGTTGACCGGTTCCGTTAAGGCGCCGGTGCCTTATTGATACACCGAGAGGTCTTCACTGGAGTCGACCTCTCCCCATTCGCCAGTGTAGGCGACAGCTTCAATCGGCACACGACCGGCATCGATAACGCGTTGCAGGGTGTTGGTCATGTGCATGCTGTCGCGTTGCTGCGGCGACAGTTCGGCGCGCAGCCGTACGACTTCTGCCCAGCCTTCGGGCGTGAAGCGCAAAAGCCCCATGTACTGTCCCTGAACATCGTCCACCGATTGCGGCTTGTTGCCGATTTCGGCCAGCGTGTGCGTGGCGGTCAGGCGAAAGGTTTCGGCATCCAGCAACGGGTCGCCGAAGCGCTCGGTCCACAGCTGCAACCAATTGGGATCGTAGGTTACGGCCAGCGTTGCGTCGCTGTTGATCAACGACTGTACGGCCACAGGGCTGTAGAAAATATCCGAATAGCTGACGATGCATGGCTCGCCCTGAAGCCAGGACTCGGCGCAGGCCAGTGACGAAACCATGTTGGTCTCGGCCCAGCGCGGGTTGTGAAACTCGCTCAGACCACGCTCTGCCAGCAGCTCACGCTTGTAGCCGGTCACCACCGCGATGTCGCTGATACCCGCTGCACGCAACGACTCCAGCTGCCATTCCAGCAGGGGTTTACCGCGCAATTCGACCAGACATTTTGGACGTTCATCGGTGAGGCTTTTCATGCGACTGCCACGTCCGGCAGCCAGAATAATGGCTTTCACAACAGGTCTATCCCGTGAGTTCTTCAGTGGATTTGGCTTCGCCAAACAGTTGCTGCAGACGCTGAAGGTCGTGCGCTGCGAAATCGCTCTCGCGCTCCGGGTGCCACATCCAGCCCTGCCACGGTAGTTGCAGGTGGCGGATCGCTTCGATTTCGCCGTCCTCGCTGCGCGCCAGTACTTCGAACCCGGGCGGGCAATCGGCGAGGGCAAGGGTGTGATAGCTGTTGACCTCGGCGGCGATCTGCCCGGACAACTGATGCCGGGTGCGTACATGACCGGTGACCGGTTTCAACGAGACACCGAACCCGTGCGCCAGCATCTGCATACCCCGGCAAATCCCCAGCAACGGCAGATGGCGCGCCTGTGCGTGATCCAGCAGCCTGCTTTCGGTCTGGTCACGCGCCGGGCACTGACCGATATCATTGCCACCCGACAGCACGATGGCTTGCGGGTTAACCGCTGCCAGCCAGCGATCGAGGTCATCAGGTGATTGCCAACGGTTGGGCGCCGGCACGGGGAGAAAGCCCGCCGCCAGCACAAACGCGATCAGGCGCTGATCCAGCGCATCACGGCTTTCGCCGCGCTCAGGGTGGGCGTCGACACGCTGACTGATCGCGACCACTTTCATGACATCAACTCCACTCGGCGCCCCGGACAATCGAGGTGCAGAAAGTCCGCCGTCGACCAGCGACGGTAGAGCACTTCGCCCGCGCCAATGACCGCCGGCAAGCCAAGCTCACCGGCACGGATCGCCATGTGCGAATTGGCGCCGCCCCACGCGGTGATCAGCCCGGCAATCGGGTAGGCGAACAGCCAGTCAAACCCCGGATCGGCATTGGGAATACAGACGATCGCCCCAGCGAGCTTTTCCCGGTCATCACACAGCACCACCGGCGCGGTCACGCGTTTTTGCGTGATGAAGTTGGGCGCCGTTTCCGGCCACTCGAAACACCAGACATCTTCCGGGCACGTGATCACCGGCGGCAGCGACACCTTCAGCGTTTCGGCGTAACGCGCCTTGCCCTGTTCGATGCTGCGCATCAGCACTTCCTTCGGATCTGCTGCAGCTACATGCAGCTCCTGGAAGGCACTGATGTCGCAATAGGCCAGATCCTCGCGATCAATGCCGTACTGCGCACCGACCTGCGCGATCAGCGCCAATGCATCGGAGAGGTTGCGCGTGAAGTGAAACTTGGCCAGCTCGCGCAGCTCGATGCCGTTCTGCAGGAAGTCCAGCAGCCCCACCGGATCAGGCTGCAGGCCATGGGCTTCGAGCTGTTTGACGATTTCGCGCATCTGCGGCAGCGTCAGGGAAAACGGTCGCAGCGGTTCAGGCGCGGCGGGGCTTTGCGTCCAGTCGAAATACAGCTCCGGCGCCTCGTCGTAACGCGGCGAGAGGATGTCGTAAGTGCCCGGACGTAAGTGCCCGTAACGGGCGAGGAACGTGGTTTTGTCGAGGGTGGCGCGGTCCCGGGCCAACTGCCCGCTGACCGTGGACACCCCGGCCATGAACGCATCGTAATCCGCCTGCGAAAACACGCCGACGTTGACCAGCGATCGAAGCATCTGCACGGCAACAAACCCGGCGCGGGCCAGGCCGGCGAAGGGCAGGGTGCCGTAACGCTTGGCATCCTCCAGCAGCCAGTAGATGCGCTCGAGCGGATCGGCATTGGAGGCCAGCAGCTCTTCGCGACGAGCGTTGAGTACCTCGAGCTTGTTGGCATCGCTGCGCCACAAACCGTCCTTGGGGTGCACGATGCGGTTGGTCAGCTTGCGCAGACTGGTGCTGATGGCGTCCAGTTCATGCTGAAGAAAACCGGCACTGCGCAACCGCTCCAGTTGCTGCGACAGGTCGAGGGTGTAGCAGGAGAAAACGATCTCGAACTCTACCTTGTCGTGCAGCGTCGGTTCCGCCAGCAAGCGATCGATGTAGTAATCGACCAACCGCCCCGCCAGTCCTTCATCAAGATCGGCCGGGATAAACGAGTTGAACGACAGGCGCACGTCGATATACGGCAGACCGAAAAAGTGCGGCATCAGCGGGAAGCTGCGCAAGTTACGGTAGCCATAGTTGTGGCGCTGGTAGGCCCAGATCGAGTCAGTGACCAGATCCCGATACAGCGAAAGCGCCAGCGGTTTGGGCCGGATGCCGATGATCTCGGCCGGGTTCCAGTCGGGCATCACGCCGTACACCGTGCGCTGACCGATCAGAAATGGGTGCGGACGCATGCCCCGTTCGACTTTGCTCTGAATGCTTTGCAGGCGGGCGAACTGGGTGGCCGCAGACTCAGGCGCCGTCGGCAGAATCAGTGGCCGGGCTTGCAGCAGCCAGAGCGTCTCGGCTTCAGCATCGCGGGTAACCGCGAACTCGCAGTCGATCGGTCGATCACCAAACAGGCTGAGCAATTCCTCGAGCAAGGCCACCACCGGTGCGAGCGACGCGGGCGCTGCCACTGCACTGTGCGCCGCCTGCTGCCAAAGCCGCCCACCCATGCCGCCAGTGACTGCGGCGGTGTCATCGCCCTCCGACCAATTCACCACGCGATACGGTGCGCAGGTATTGGGGTCGTGAGAGAAGGCCACGCCGGAGCGCGTGACATTGCCGAGCATTGGCTGAATCAGAATCTCGTCGGTCAGGTACACGTCGCCGTAACTGGCGATGACCTGTTCGATCGCCGAGACCAGTCCAGCCTCATCGACATTCGGCACCGACAGGAAGGCGCCGGCGAACGACGCCTGCGCACTGTCCTCGCGCCCGCAACTGGAGCGCACGATCCACGGAGCGACCGGCAGCCGGCGCTGGATGTTCTCAACGCAGGCGCGCTGATCCAGTTGCCAGTCCGCCACAGTGAACGCCAGCAACGGCGCAATGTGCGCCGAGGCGAGCCGCCCTTGCAGGCTGGTCAGGGTGCCGGCCTTGGTTGAGAAATGCAGGGCCATCAGCGGTTATCTCAGTTGAGCAACCCAGATGTTGGTCGAGTACGGAATCTGGATCGACGGCGTCTGCAGGCTTTTCAGGTAGTCGTCGATGGCCGCGATCACTTCATGGAAGCTGGCGCCAGCCTGACGTTCCAGCGTGGCGTGCGAGCGCCAGGCTTCGAGGCATTCTTCGATCGACTGCTCGTGAATCACGCGGGCATCCAGATGCACGACCGGGCCGAACAGCTCGCTGGCATCGATCACGGCGGTCTGGTCTTCGCGACGGGTGCCGTAGCCATAACCGGCCACGCGCTCTTTGATGATCGCTTCGATGCGCGCCTGGATCGGGTCTTCCAGATTGCGGTGGTTCCACATGCAGGCAAACCAGCCACGTGGCTTGAGAATGCGCGCAGTTTCCTTGAGGGCCTGCTGACGGTCGCAGACGTTGAAGGAGCTGCCGAACGTGACCATGTCGAACGCTTGAGTCGACTGGCCGGTGGCTTCACCGGTGCCTTCGTGCCATTTGACGTTCGGCAGTTCGGCGGTGCGCTTGATGCCATTGCCGCGCATCGCATCGTTGGGCTCTACCGCTGTGACATCCAGGCCGCGGGCGGCCAGCATCAGCGTCAAGTGCGCAACACCCGCGCCGACGTCGCAGAACTTGTCGCCTTGCTCGGCACCGGCAATCGACAGCATGGCGTCGATGGCCGCGTCGGCGTAGTCAGGGCGTTTCAAATAGGCATCGGCCAGAGTGGTGTAGTCCCATTCGGTTTTCATAGTCAGTTCCTTCGAAGAATTTTAGGGAGCAAATCATCGGCCAGGCGTTGGCTGGAGCGTTCGCGATCGAACTCAACCAGGCAGTCGGCGGCCAGCGGTTCATCAATGGCCAGGTCGAGCCCGGCAACGTTGTGCAGTTCGCCTGCATCGAAACGGCGATAGATGTCCTTGGGGTCGCGGCGACGCAACTCCTCGACGGGCACCTTCAGATAAATCTCGAAATATTTGGGCAGGTGGGCGCGGTTCCACTCGTGAACCTCGCGAAACAGCGAAATCGTGGCGATCACCACGGTTTGTCCCTGTGCTGCGATCATTTTGCACAGACGAGCGTATTGCAGAGCGAGGGCCAGGCGACCTTCGCGGCCATGGTTCTGTGAGTTGGCAGCGGCTGCGCCGAACACTTCGCGCAATTCATCGCCATCGAGCATGACCACCGATCGTCTTTCAGCACGCAGTCTGGCAACCAATTCACCGGCCAGCGTTGATTTGCCCGCTCCTGAAAGGCCCGTAATCCAGATTACCTGTCCACCCGCATCACATTTCATAGTGTTCTGACTTGTGTTCGATTCGAGTGTATCGGCAGGCTGTTTCCTCGCATGAGGTCAGGCCTGCGTTATTTTACTGTTTGCCCCGCTCGTAAATGTCCCCGAAAGAGTCAATCGAGAGTGAGCAGTACTTCGACTCGTGCCGGTATTCAATCAGGTCTTGGAACACTTCCTGTGGCAGGGGCAAGTCGCTGTATTGTGCCTGGTAGAACTTGTTGTATATGTAATGGCTGTCTTCTGGTTTCAGCAGGCTGAACCCTAGCGCCATGTCTCTGAGCTCATTGCTGCTTCTGGCAATTGGCAACAGGTTGTCCATTTGCTTTAGCCAGGCGTCGACCGTGAGATTGCTCTCTTCGGTAAAGGGCACGTAATAAATCGGCAGCTTGCAGGTGTTGAGCATGAACGACACACCACCGGTGGATGCATCGGTGATGACCGTGTCGCATTGCGCGTAGAAAACCGTGCTGCTGGTCCCGGTCTTGTCGACGGTTATCCAGTCATGGGCAGACAGTTGTTCGCACAGATCCTTCACGGTCGGATGGGAAAGTTCGGCCATGTACGGGCGCAAGATGAAGGTTGCGTGGGGAATTTGCGACTTGACTGCATTGATCACGGTCTGCAGATTTTCATACAGTGTCGCCCCGTTCGGGCAGATACCCACTTGGGTCGGCAGAAGCCCAACGACATAGTCGTCCGAGGTTTTTTTAGAAGGTGGCGATGATTCAAAGAAGCCGGGAATCTTCACCGGCAGCGTAGCCACCGGGCTGGTGATGCGCATGTCCGAACGCAAGGCCAGCCCATCAATCAACATTGTTTTCAGGGCCTTTCTGTCGCGACGGTAGGCCTGCAGCCCGGCCGTCATCAAATCAAAACCCGACCGGGAGGAAGAGATGATCGCATCCCAGTAAGAGGTCAGCTCAGCGTAGTAATACTTGTCTTTGGTCGGCATCCCGACATTGCCGTGGCTGATGAAGATGCCAAAATTTGAATGGTCCAGTATACGTCCGGCGTAGGCATCATTTGAAATGACAACCTGCGATTTCAGGCTCGCAATGAAGTCATTGCCAACCTGCTGTACCGGGTAATCGAGGACGGCTTCAACTTCCTCCCGGCTTGAGCCGGTGCGATCAGTATTGAGGACGACACAGTTATATTTTTCTCGAAGCGAGTTGAGCGCCGGGATCAAATACTCGAGATATGTTTTGCCACCGTCCGCTACGTTGCTGAGCAAATAAACTGTTTTCATGATGAAGTTTTGCTTTTTGAGTTGTTTAAATAAGGCCAATGTCAAACGGAGTAATAACGTCGGGCGAGGGCTTTTTTAGTTGTCTGGATATAAGCTAATGACCAGATACACGCACCCAGGCCAGGTTTGGCTTGGATTATGAATACGCTGGTTGATCGAGCGGCTTTGCCCGGTGAACAGTAGAAATCTTGTCCATGATATCCCGCCTCCATTTCCACGCTGAAAAATGCTCGATGTCTTGACGATAGACGGATAAGTCGTAAAAAAGAGCGCTGCCGTTATATCACATGTCGGTCAATGGCCATCAGCGCTCGATGGTTATTTTCGGAGCAGTCCGTTGCGAGTAGCGTTGCCATTTTCATTGTGTTGCCGGCCGATACTGCAAAGCCTCCGCCAAGTGTTCGCGCGTGATGTCTTTTTCCTGGCTCAAATCGGCCAACGTCCTGGCGACCTTGAGCAACCTGTGCGCCGAGCGCAGTGACAGGGTCAGCCGTTCACAGGCTGATTCCAGCCAGGTCTCATCGGCTGTGGATAACTTGCAGTGGCGACGCAGGCCTGGCAGATCAAGAAACGCATTGGCACATCCCTGGCGTTTCTGTTGTCGCTCGCGAGCCTCGGCTACCAACGCGGCCGCACTGGCGCTGTCTTCTCCTGGCTTTACCGCAGGATTCAGTGCTGTCGCCTCCCGCGCTACCGTCAGGTGTAAGTCGATCCGGTCCAGTAGCGGTCCTGACAACTTGTTGCGATAGCGTTGGACCATGTCCGGTGTGCACGAACACTTGCCACTGGGTTCGCCAAGATATCCACAGGGGCAAGGGTTCATGGCTGCCACCAACTGAAAGCGCGCGGGAAAACGCACGCGATCCTTGGCCCGGGCGATGACGATATGCCCGGACTCCAAAGGCTCGCGCAGGACCTCCAGGACCTTGCGATCAAACTCCGGCAGTTCGTCGAGAAACAAGACACCGTGATGGGCGAGGGTGATTTCGCCGGGTTGCGGTTTTGAGCTGCCACCGACCAGTGCCGGCCCGGATGCCGAATGGTGCGGTTGCCGGAAGGGACGCTGCGGCCAATGGGTCAGCGGCGCGCCACTGGCAACTGACTGAATCGCCGCGACCTCCAGCGCTTCACTTTCGGTCAGCGGCGGAAGAAGCCCCGGCAATCGGCTGGCCAACAATGTTTTGCCGGTTCCCGGAGGCCCGCTGAACAACAAGTTATGCGCCCCCGCAGCAGCAATCAGCAACGCTCGTTTCGCCGCCAGTTGGCCCTGCACTTCATTCAAGTCCGGATAGGGCTTGCTGGCATGCATCAACCCGTCAGATACATAGGGCTCAACCGGCGTATGCCCATTGAAATGCGCCACCGCCTCCAGCAAATGATCCACAGCAAACACCTTCAACCCCGAAGCCAGACACGCCTCCTCGGCATTCGCCCGCGGCACCACCAGCGCACGACCCGCCTTGCGCGCCGCCAGTGCTGCCGGCAACACGCCACGCACCGCTCGTACGGCGCCGGACAACGCCAACTCACCCAGACATTCCACATCATCCAGCGTCAGACACGGCACCTGCACACTCGCCGACAGAATCCCCAAGGCAATCGCCAGATCAAACCGCCCGCCGTCCTTGGGCAGATCCGCCGGCGCCAGATTCAAGGTGATCCGCCGCGCCGGAAACTGCAACCCGGAATTGATGATCGCGCTGCGCACCCGATCCTTGCTCTCCTTCACCGCCGCCTCGGGCAGACCGACCATGGTCAGCGACGGCAGACCGTTGGCCAGATGGACTTCGACGGTGACAGCGGGGGCTTCCACGCCAATCTGGGCGCGGCTGTGGACGATGGAGAGGGACATGGTCGTTCCTTGAGCTGAATCGGGGGCCGCTTCCTGCGGGTTTTTGAAGGGTAGTCTGGGGAGAGGGCGTTGGTCGGACAGTTTTAAGGGCGAACTTTCACTGGATGTTGCTGAAGGCACTAATCCTCAGGCATAAAAAAACCGCCTGTCAGGCGGTCATTTTTGCGGTACTCAGGTTCCACCACCGGCGAGCCAACCATCGGGCTCCATTTCCTTGCCATAGGTCGCGGCCACTTTCAGAAAATGCCGCTGACTGGCTGAAACTCTGTCCGGCAAACCGAGTTCCTCGGTACCCGGTTTGGAAACCCGTGCCGGTTGGGTTTTCTGCTTCTTCTGTTTCATGGACACCTTAGGTCTCGAACGCCTGCTGCCAAGGCTTCTAGATCCATAGACATAGTTTGTGCTCTGCTTGTATCGGGTAGCAGACAATATCGAAGTGAGGATGCTCACTCAATCAGGCGAGGGGAAAGTCATTGTAGGACGCTGCTTACTTGAATGAAGGACATTGGAGCTGGCTAGCATGGCAGGCGTAGGCTCTCCGCAAATAGTTCGGTGCTTTCACATGGATGCTTCGCAGTGGCCTCCATGAGGTAAACATGGATTATGGGTCATGCCCCATAAAAATCGAGACGAAAAAAAACCGCCTTGAGAAGGCGGTTTTTATATGCAGGCTTCGGTGAGGCCAAGGCCTGCGCATCCTTAGCGGACACACTCGTGTTGCCCGAGATTATGCATATTTGACCGGTGGCGCAAGCATCATTGAAATTTCAGCCAACCAATCGATTAAAAGATTCGAGGACCGAAATCGGTTTGCCGGTACATGATAACGACTTGATACAACTTGTTTAAATGCCACGGTCGGACAGCGAATACCATTCGCCGTGACGATGCCCACTCATCGAGTGTTCGCAAAGTGTGGCCGGGAGCGAAAAAAATTCATGTTCCTCGACACGGTTTGAGACCCGTGCCGGTGCTGATCTTGGGGAACCCACACCCGGCCGCCTTGGCGGACACACTCGTGTGTAGTCCCGAAGGTGTTCGTACGCCGGAAAGTGCATCGGAGGTTTGGCCCCACGCAAGGAGGGCCAAAGTATGTCTAAGTTTCTTAAACATATGTGGCGCCTCGTCAGGATCGCGTTATTGGCTTTTCGCCTGTACGAGATTCTGCGAGACCGTTGGAATAATTCGTTGTAAGGATTGAGCTGACGGAAACCGCTCCTGTCTCGGCAGGAGCGGTTTGATTGACCTTTCGACATACATACTTCGAATGTTTGCCAAGAACGGGAAGGTCGTGCCGACCTTCAATCGCTAGCAGGCTAGCTCCCACAGGGGAGAGCAGCGTGTTACTCAGCAGGCGGCGTCAGCTTCGCTTCCATCTCGGCAACCTTGGCTTCAAGGCTCTCAAGCCGGGCACGAGTACGCGCCAACACAACCATCTGACTATCAAACTCTTCACGACTCACCAGGTCGAGTTTGCTGAAGGCGCTTTGCAGCAGCATCTTGAACTGGCTTTCGATTTCGGCTTTCGGCAGCGGGGTATCGCCGCTGAACAGGCGGGAGGCGGTGCCGCTCAGGGCGTCGAGGAAGTCTTTGGGCGCGAGCATGGTGGATGTCCTGGAAACAATGGCCGGCAGTGTATCACGCAGTGTCTATAGTCAATCTCGTGGTCAGGGATGCACGCTTTTCGCGCAGGCGGACGGACGGCGACGCACCGTTGTTGTGCGTATCCGGATGGCGTTTTGCACGAGATGGCTTGCGGCAGCGGCCAAGGGATTGAAATCAGGGGATTTTGGCGAGATGGCAAGGTTTCTGCTTAGTCACCTTCGACCCATGCACTGATGCAGTCGCTGTGACGAATGCAGTGCGGCAGACGGAGCGGGGAGTTTCGTCGGCAGCGGTTAGCTGGCGTCAGTCGGGCAGGTACGGCCGACGATGCGTTACAAAGCCAGGCACTGCGCTTAGACTTGAGTCGGGTTTGTTTTCCTGGGGCAAGTCCACCAATTCGGGAGAGAGTTTCATGAAGCTAGTCACTGCCATCATCAAGCCGTTCAAGTTGGACGACGTGCGCGAGTCGCTGTCCGAAATCGGCGTGCAGGGCATTACCGTTACTGAAGTCAAAGGCTTCGGCCGGCAGAAGGGTCACACCGAGCTGTATCGCGGCGCGGAATATGTGGTCGATTTTCTGCCCAAGGTGAAAATCGACGTGGCCATCGACGACAAGGATCTGGATCGGGTGATCGAGGCGATAACCAAGGCGGCCAACACCGGCAAGATCGGTGACGGCAAGATCTTCGTGGTCAATCTGGAACAGGCGATCCGCATCCGTACCGGCGAAACCGATACCGACGCGATCTAACGCCGCCACAAACCCCAACGCCCCAGGAGAAAACAATATGACTCTGCGTAAATTCGCAGGGCTAGGAGCCCTGTTGTCCATCGTAATGCCAAGCCTTGCAATGGCGGCAGACGAAGTGGCGGCCCCAGTCCTCAATTCTGGCGACACTGCCTGGATGCTCACCTCGACGGCACTCGTGCTGTTCATGACCATCCCGGGCCTGGCGCTGTTCTACGGCGGCATGGTTCGCTCGAAAAACATTCTTTCCGTGATGATGCAGTGCTTCGCCATTACCGGTCTGATCAGCATCCTGTGGGTCATTTATGGCTACAGCATTGCGTTCGACACCACCGGCATGGAGCAGGGCGTCGTCAACTTCAACTCGTTCTTCGGCGGCATGGGCAAGGCGTTCCTCGCCGGTGTCACGCCTTCGAGCCTGACCGGCCCAGCGGCTTTGTTCCCTGAGGCGGTGTTCATCACCTTCCAGATGACCTTCGCGATCATCACTCCGGCGCTGATCGTCGGTGCGTTCGCCGAGCGGATGAAGTTCTCCGCGATGCTGATCTTCATGGCTATCTGGTTCACCCTGGTTTATGCACCGATCGCGCACATGGTCTGGTCCGGCAACGGCGGCCTGATGTGGGACTGGGGCGTACTCGACTTCGCGGGCGGCACCGTGGTGCACATCAACGCCGGTGTCGCCGGTCTGATTGCCTGCCTGGTGTTGGGCAAGCGTAAAGGCTTCCCGACCACCCCGATGGCTCCGCACAATCTGGGTTACACCCTGATGGGCGCGGCGATGCTGTGGGTCGGCTGGTTCGGCTTCAACGCCGGCTCCGCTGCGGCGGCCAACGGCACTGCCGGCATGGCGATGCTGGTCACTCAGATTGCTACCGCTGCTGCGGCACTGGGCTGGATGTTTGCCGAGTGGGTCACCCACGGCAAGCCAAGCGCACTGGGTATCGCATCGGGTGTGGTTGCCGGTCTGGTAGCGATTACTCCGGCTGCCGGCACCGTGGGCCCGATGGGCGCACTGGTGATCGGTCTGGCCGCAGGTGTGGTGTGCTTCTTCTGCGCCACCACCCTGAAACGCAAACTCGGTTATGACGATTCCCTGGACGCGTTCGGCGTGCACGGTATCGGCGGTATCCTCGGCGCGATTCTGACCGGTGTCTTCGCAGCTCCGGCTCTGGGTGGCTTCGGCACCGTTACCGATATCGGTGCGCAAGTGTGGATTCAGGTCAAAGGCGTGGGCTTCACGGTGATCTACACCGCGATCGTCACCTTCATCATCCTCAAGGTACTCGACGCCGTCATGGGTCTGCGTGTGACCGAGGAAGAAGAGTCGGTCGGCCTCGATCTGGCACAACACAACGAACGCGGCTACAACCTGTAAGTACGCGCATTAAAAACTTGCCCGGTTCGCCGGGCATTTTTTTGTCTGGAATTTGTCATTGAGAGAACAGCTGAAAGGATTTTTCGTACGCCTTTAGTCGTGTTTACGACGAGCGTTTTTCTGCGGCCAATGGCTTACATCATTGCAGGAATATTAGGGCCTTTGTTTTTTCCCAGAGCGCGCTAGAATGCGCCCCGAACGTGCGGAGAACTGTATGTGGCAACAGACTCTGATAACCCTGCGGGCACGGCCCCGGGGCTTTCATCTGGTAACGGACGAGTTACTCGCGGGGCTGCCTGAACTCAGGGAGTGCCGGGTCGGTCTGTTGCATTTGTGGCTGCAGCATACCTCGGCGTCGTTGACCATCAACGAGAACGCCGATCCGGCGGTACGTCGCGACTTCGAACGATTTTTCAATCGTCTGATCCCACAAGGAACAGACGGCTATGAGCATAACGACGAAGGCCTGGACGACCTCCCGGCGCACTTCAAGGCCAGCGTGCTTGGTTGCCAGATCAGTCTGCCGGTTTCGGCAGGTCGCCTGGCACTGGGGACCTGGCAAGGCGTTTATCTGGGCGAGCACCGTGATCATGGCGGTGCCCGAAAAGTCCTCGCCACCTTGCACGGTGAAGGGGCATAAGCCGTTGGTCACCAATGGTTACTGATTTTTTAACGGCAACTTTCGACAGTTGCCAAAGCTGGTCTATAACTAATCTGCTTTTCGCAAGTCATGAGGTAGAACATGAGCGACGATGATCTGGAAAACGACGACCTCGAAGTAGGCGACGAAGACGAGGCCGAGGAAGGCCTGGAAGCAGCAGCGGAAGACGTTGCTGACGACGATGGCGGTGACGATACGCCGGCCCCGGCTGCCAAAGGCAAAGCCAAGGCTGCGGTGTCGGTAGACGAGTTGCCGAGCATTGAAGCCAAGAACAAGGAACGTGACGCCCTGGCCAAGGCCATGGAAGAGTTCTTGTCGCGCGGCGGAAAAGTGCAGGAAGTGGAGGCCAATGTGGTCGCCGATCCGCCGAAGAAGCCGGACAACAAGTACGGCAGCCGCCCTATCTGAGGCGTGCCGCTGGCTTGCTGAAAAGGCCCGCCGTCGCTGCGGGCTTTTTCATGTCTGGAATAAAGGAGCTGAAGTGAATGCAGTTCCCTTGTGGGAGCGAGCTTGCTCGCGAATGCGCTAGGTCGTACAGCATTGCAGCGACTGACCTGGCGCTTTCGCGAGCAAGCTCGCTCCCACAGGGTTTGTGGTCAGTTCGAGAGGGCATTCCAGCGTGCGAGCACCGCTGGCAGGTCGCTCAGGCTACGAATCTCGGCATCCGGCAGGCGATCCGCCTCCCAGACCTTGCCCGCCGGGTTGAACCAGATCGCCCGCAACCCGGCCTGCTGTGCCCCGGCAATGTCATCGCCCGGATGATCGCCGATATGTACGGCGGTTTCGGCCGTGGCGCCACCGCGCTGCAAGGCCTCGTGGAACAACCTTGCATCCGGTTTGGCGATGCCGATGTCTTCCGCACACAAAGCAAACTTGAAGTAATCCGCCAGGCCCAACCGCCCCACATCGGCATTGCCATTGGTGACCACGCCAAGCGCATAGTGATTGGCGAGAATCTCCAGCACAGGCTCGACTTCAGGAAAAACTTCGATCTGATGCCGCGCATGCAGAAACACTTCAAAGCCCTTGTCTGCCAGGTCGGTTGCTTCTCCATGGGCGTACCCAGCGTCTTCCATCGCATGAAACAACACCCGCCGACGTAGAGCGCTGATCCGATGCTTGAGGCCCGGCTCATTAGCCAACACTCGCTCACGAATCGCCCACAAATGCTCCACCGGCACAGCGCCCAGATTCGGCGCATGTTCGCTCAGCCATTCGCGCAATACCGCTTCGGCACTAACGATCACCGGGGCGGTGTCCCAGAGGGTGTCGTCGAGGTCGAAGGTGATCAACTGGATGCTCATGAATCATCGCCTTTCATGCGTTTGGCCCGTGGATGGGCGCTGTCGTAGACCGCTGCCAGATGCTGGAAGTCCAGGTGGGTGTAGATCTGCGTGGTCTTGATATCGGAGTGGCCGAGCAGTTCCTGCACCGCGCGCAGGTCCTGCGAGGATTCCAGCAAGTGGCTGGCGAAGGAGTGCCGCAGCATGTGCGGGTGCAGGTTCTGCCCCAACTCGCGCTCGCCGGCCAGTTTGACTCGCACCTGAATCGCTCGCGGGCCGAGGCGCCGGCCTTGCTGGCTGACGAACACGGCGTCGTCCGCCGGGTTGGTCATGGCCCGCAACGGTAGCCATTGTTCGAGTGCTTCGCGGGCCTTTTTACCCACCGGCAGCAGCCGGGTTTTACTGCCCTTGCCGAGGACTTGAACCATGCCGTCGGCGAGGTCGAGTTGATCGAGATTGAGCCCAGTCAGTTCGGAAAGGCGCAGGCCTGAGGAATAGAACAACTCCAGAATCGCCTGATCGCGACGCGCGAGAAAATCATCCTCGACCGCGCCTTCAAGCAGTTGCAGCGCGCGGTCAGTGTCGAGGGTTTTCGGCAGGCGGCGCTCGCCTTTCGGCGGTGCCAGACCGGTCGCCGGATCGTGGTCGCAAAGCCCTTCGCGATTCAGGTAGTGATAAAGCCCGCGCACTGCCGAGAGCAATCGGGCGAGGCTGCGCGAGGATTGGCCCTGCGCATGCAGTCGGGCGATCAGGCTGCGCAGGCGTTGAATATCCAGCGCGGCCCAACTGCCGATGTTCTGCTTCACACACCAGCCGAGGACTTTGTCGAGGTCGCGGCGGTAGGCCGACAGCGTGTGCGGCGACACCTGTCGCTCACTGCGCAGGTGTTCGCAGTAAGCGTCCAGTTGCCGTTCCATGCTCAGCGTACCGAGCGCAGGGAGCTGTTGACCCGTGGCAGCACGCGGCCCATGACTTCGGCGATGTAGCTCAAGAACAGCGTACCCACCGAACTCTTGTAGTGCTGCGGATCACGGCTGGCGATTGCCAGAATGCCGTGGATGCCTTGATGGCTGACCGCAACCACGGCGGTGGAGCCGATCTGCTTGCGCTGTTCTTCGCCGAAGAGGAAGTCCAGTTCGTGCTCGCGCAGGCTGCCGCTGACGCTTTTGCCTTCGGTAAGCAGACCGCCGATGGCGACTTGGGCGTCAGCGTGGGTAACCCAACGGCCGACTGGCGCCGGATTGTCGCCAAGCAGGATCAGGCTGACAAAAGGCACCTGGAAGTCCTGACGCAGACTGTCTTCGACGCTGATCACTACGTCCTCCAGGCTGCTGGCGTCCATCAGGGACAAAATCAAACGGCGGGTCTTGTCGAACAGGCGATCGTTGTCGCGGGCGACGTCCATCAAATGCGAGAGGCGGTGACGCATCTCGATGTTGCGGTCGCGCAGAATGGTCATCTGCCGCTCGACCAGCGACACGGTATCGCCACGCTGGTGAGGAATGCGCAGGGCGGGTAGCAGCTCTTCGTGCTCGACGAAGAAGTCCGGATGCGCCTCGAGGTACGCGGCAACCGCTGCCGCCTCCAGGCTCTCGGACGCTGATTCGTCGGACTGTCGGGCGGGTACCTGAGGCTTATCGGTCATGGTTTCTGCTCACTCAAAGACGTACTTGTCCTTCGTATACACGCACTGCCGGACCGGTCATCAGCACCGGTTGGCCAGGGCCTGCCCATTCTATGGACAGGCGCCCGCCAGGCAGGTCGATCAATAGCGGCGAATCCATCCACCCCTGGCTGATTGCAGCGACAGCCGCTGCACATGCGCCGGTGCCGCAGGCCTGGGTTTCCCCGGCGCCGCGTTCCCACACGCGCAACTGCGCGCGGTTGCGGTCGATGACCTGGAGAAAACCGACATTGACCCGCGCCGGGAAGCGCGGATGGTGTTCGATTTTCGGCCCCAGTTCATGCACCGGTGCACTGTTGATGTCCTGCACGCGCAATACCGCGTGCGGATTGCCCATCGATACGGCAGCCAGTTCGACGGTGGTGCCTTCGACTTCCAGCTGATAGCTGGTCGCCTGCGCTGGCGCTTCGAACGGAATGTCCGCCGGCACCAGGCGCGGAGCACCCATGTTCACGCCGATCTGGCCGTCGTTACGCACGTCCAGTTCGATGATGCCGCCCTTGGTCTCGACGCGAATCTGCCGTTTGGCGGTCAAACGCTTGTCGAGCACGAAGCGCGCAAAGCAGCGCGCACCGTTGCCGCACTGCTCAACTTCCGAGCCATCGGAATTGAAGATCCGGTAACGGAAATCCACATCCGGGTTGCTTGGCGCCTCGACGATCAGCAACTGATCGAAACCGATGCCGGTATGGCGGTCACCCCATTGCTTGGCGTGCTTTGGCTGAATATGCGCGTGCTGGCTGACCAGGTCGAGAACCATGAAGTCATTGCCCAAGCCGTGCATTTTGGTAAAACGCAGCAGCATGGGTTACTCCGGCAGCAGGCTTTCGCCGGCAAACAGCTCAGCCACGGTTTCGCGGCGGCGCACTTCAAAAACCTGGTCACCGTCTACCAACACTTCGGCGGCACGACCGCGAGTGTTGTAGTTGGAACTCATCACAAAACCGTAGGCACCGGCCGAATGCACGGCCAGCAAGTCGCCTTCTTCCAGCGCCAGTTCACGATCCTTGGCGAGGAAGTCGCCGGTTTCGCAGATCGGGCCGACGATGTCGTATTTGCGCGCAGCGGTGTCACGCGGTTTGACCGCCGTAACGTCCATCCACGCCTGATACAGTGCCGGGCGGATCAGGTCGTTCATCGCCGCGTCGACGATGGCGAAGTCTTTGTGTTCGGTGTGCTTGAGGTATTCGACCTGGGTCAGTAGCACGCCAGCGTTGGCTACAATGAAGCGGCCCGGCTCGAACACCAGTGCCAGATCGCGACCGTTCAGACGCTCACGCACGGCTTTGATGTAATCGGCAGCCAATGGCGGCTCTTCATCGCGATAACGCACACCCAAACCGCCACCGAGATCGATGTGGCGCAGGTGAATGCCGCAGTCGCCGAGACGATCGACCAGATCCAGCAGGCGATCAAGTGCATCGAGGAATGGCGGCAGCGTGGTCAGTTGCGAACCGATGTGGCAATCGACGCCAACCACTTCCAGGTTTGGCAGATGCGCGGCGCGCACGTACACGTCTTCGGCGTCGGCAATAGCGATGCCGAACTTGTTCTCTTTGAGACCGGTGGAAATGTACGGGTGGGTGCCGGCATCGACGTCCGGGTTCACCCGCAACGACACCGGCGCGCGAACGCCCAGCTCGGCGGCGACCACTTGCAGGCGCTCGAGCTCGTCGGTGGATTCGACGTTGAAGCAGTGCACGCCGACTTCGAGGGCGCGACGCATGTCGTCACGGGTCTTGCCGACACCGGAGAAGACGATCTTGTCAGCGCTGCCGCCAGCGGCAAGGACGCGCTCGAGTTCACCACGGGAAACGATGTCGAAACCGGCGCCGAGGCGGGCCAGGACATTCAGTACGCCGAGGTTGGAGTTGGCTTTGACGGCAAAGCAGACCAGGTGCGGCATGCCGGCCAGCGCATCGGCGTAGGCCAGATACTGGGCTTCGATGTGCGCGCGCGAGTAAACATAGGTGGGCGTGCCGAAACGGTCGGCGATGGCTGACAGCGCCACCCCTTCCGCGAACAGCTCCCCGCCACGGTAGTTAAAAGCGTCCATGGCGATCCCTTAGTAAACGTCGTGCTTGTGTGCTTTCGAAGCAGGCTGCTTTTGCGAAGACTGGGCTTGCTCGGCCGGGTCCTGATCATCATCGGGCAGGTACAGCGGGCCTTTTTGACCGCAGGCCGAGACAAGGCAGGCAACCGCGACGAGCGCAGCAAGGGAAGAGATCAGGCGCTTCATGGCGAAATCCTTGAAAATGCGTTAATTGCGCCGGAGTATACCGGCCACCCGGCGGCTTGCCTATGTGATGGCCCACCCGTCCGGCGGGGCTCCCGAGAAGCGCATGATTCCCTGTGGGAGCGAGCCTGCTCGCGAATGCGGTGTGTCAGCCAGCAATAGTGTTGAATGTGCCGGCCATTCGCGAGCAGGCTCGCTCCCACAGGGTTCGGCGTTGTATGGGCCAACGGGTCCTTGGTCGTTAATCTTTGCAATCGGCCAGCAGCGTCCGTATCTTTCGGCGCTTGAGCCTGATCAGAACATTTTTTGAGGTTGCCGCAATGAGTTTGTCCGAAGCCCGTTTCCACGATCTGGTCGATGAAACCCAGGAAAAACTGGAAGACATCTTTGATGAAAGCGACCTGGATATCGACATGGAGAACTCGGCCGGTGTGCTCACCGTCAAGTTCGAAAACGGCTCGCAGCTGATCTTCAGCCGTCAGGAGCCGCTGCGTCAGCTGTGGCTGGCGGCGGTGTCCGGTGGTTTCCACTTCGACTACGACGAAGAAAGCGAGCGCTGGATGTGCGACAAGAGCGAAGAGCAATTGGGCGAAATGCTCGAGCGCATCGTCAAGCAGCAGGCTGGCGCTGAATTCGACTTCGAAGGTCTGTGATTTCGTGACTGACACCGCGCCTGTTCGTCCGCCGAAGCCGCTTTACAGCAACATCAGCCCGGCAGTGCCGTCGCCGTGCAGCGGCGTGTGCCGCCTGGACGAACAAAAGGTTTGCCTCGGCTGCTTCCGCCATGTCGAAGACATTCGCGAATGGCGCTCGGCGGACGACGAGCGGCGGCGAGTGATTTGCGCGCAGGCGTCGCAGCGCAAACAGTGCGGCGGGGCGTGACTTGTATATTTTTTGAGCTGTGATAGTGTCCGAACACGCCTCAACCCATCGAGGCCTGGTGAAAACCCCGTCTTTTTTGGCGGGGTTTTGCTTTTTTTGTGTGCAGAAGAAAGGAGTCTGCCCGGATCATGACCGCACCTTCCATCACCCTTACCCGTCTGGACGTGCAACGTCTGGAGCGCTTGATCGATAGCCTGAACGATAAAGATCAGGCTGCGCCGGGCGTGATTGCGCTGCAAACCGAGCTGGACCGCGCCGACACCGTGGTCGGCCACGATGAAGTGCCCGCCGATGTCGTGACGATGAATTCCCGTGTGCATTGCCGCGAAGAAGGCAGTGGCAAGGACTATCACCTGACGCTGGTCTATCCCAAGGATGCCAACGCCGACGAAGGCAAGATCTCGATTCTGGCGCCGGTCGGCAGTGCGCT
The DNA here is from genome assembly GCF_900580865.1 of Pseudomonas viridiflava. Taxonomy (GTDB): domain Bacteria; phylum Pseudomonadota; class Gammaproteobacteria; order Pseudomonadales; family Pseudomonadaceae; genus Aquipseudomonas. Next base: position 287,974 of record NZ_UTBZ01000001.1, on the reverse strand, counting down.
GCTGGGCCTGAAGGTTGGTCAGCACATCGACTGGCCGGCACCGGGTGGCAAGACCCTCAAACTGACTTTGCTTGAAGTCGAATCGCAACCGGCCAACGGTGGCGCGTTTCCCGAGTAACCCGCCTCAGACCTGTTCGAGTGCCTCGTTCAGGGCGCGCTCCAGGTCAGCCTTGTAGCGCAGATACAGATTGCTTGAACTTTGCCCGTCACCGAGCAGGCCTGAAAGGTCGAGGTCGGTGATGTAGCAGCGATAGCGCTCGCTGTCGCGGCGCTGTTCGACGATTTCCCGGGCGACCACGCTGAACAGCTGGTCGCCATGTTCCAGCTCGCTGAATTCCCGTTGATTGCAATACAGGGTGACCTGCACTTCGCCCGGTGCGGCTTTGCCGACGATCGCCTGTACATCGTAGAACGGCTTGTTTACCGGCGTCTGCGGTGCTGGTCGCGCTTCGACCCGGCGCGCGCGCCCCGGACCGGAAGGCAATAACTGGTAATACAACGTGTCGAGACGGGCATCGGGGCTGGCGTCCATCGGCAGCACGGCTTCGCGGCGGAACAGGATCGATTGCAGGAAGCGTTGCAACGGCACCAACAGACTTTGCTCGTCGTGGTACGGCAAATGCTGCTGCCACAGTGCATTGAATTCATCCAGCACGTACAGCTCGGCCTGCTGCTCGGTGATCCGGTAGAACACTTGAATGCATTCCGGCTGGCCCATCGGCAGGATCAGAGCGAGGTCGTGATCCTCCAGCGCCATCGGGTCCAGATGCAGCGGGCTGTAGCGCGGCTGCTCTTCACCGAGGTAGTCGAGCAGGGCCGGAAGGGTGGCGAGGGCGACGTGGTTGACCTGGCCCGGCACCAATTCCAGCACGTGATAGTGCTGCTGCACCTGGATCAGGTAGCGGTGATTCAAATCGCTGAGCAGCAGATTCTGCGCAGTGTCGATGATTTCCTCGACGCGGCGGGCAATGAACTGCGCGCGGTTGTGGCAGAAGCAACGCACCTTCAACGACGGCTGCAATGGCCCGCGCGGCAGGTTGTTGAGGTAATCACGCAGGCAGTCGAGCAGGGCGTGGGGGCCGTCGAAACGGTTGACCAGCACTTCGTTCCAGCTGTTGAGCGTGACCTGATCCAGGGTCAGCACAAGGTTTTCGCGCACGCCGGCGTAACTCAGCGAGTCGGTGCGCTCGGTGGTCATAAGGATGTTGAGATCGCGGTGATGCTTGAGCGGATCAACCCCGACGTTGACCAGAATCAGCACTTCGCTCGGCACTGCGGCGCGCAACAGCGGCTCTTCGGCCACTGTCGGCAGGGGCAGGGCGATGCACTGTTGCAGGCTGCCGAGCAGGTTGAACAGTTCGAACTCGCTCAGGTCGCTGGTGCCGGGATGCAAAGCCAGGCGGGTGCTGCTGTCGATTACGCCGTTGCGGTGGCACCAAGTCAGCAATTCAAGCAATTCGCGGCTGCGCTTGATCGGTGCGAAGTGTTCCCACTCCAGCGCCGTGAGGCTGCCGTTATACAGGCCCCACTGGGTTTGGCCCGGTTCCTTTTTGTTGCGCGACTGCACCAGGGTCAGGGTGTCTTCGGCCAGATCCGGGGCGATGCCGGGGTTGATGAACTCGACCTTGTCGGCCTTGCGTTCGAAGGCTGCATAGAGCCGGCGGCCGAGCACATTGAGGTCACGCTTGTTGATCAGGCTGACGGTCTGCTCGGTGCGGGCGAACTGGGTCAGGAAGCGATAGCTGTAGTTCAGCTCATTGACCAGCGCGCGGCGTTCGGCGCTGACCTGGCGGACTTTCCATTGGCTGCGGCTGTCGAGCAGGGTCAGTTGTCGCTGATCCCAATGCCACTCGCTGGCAAGCCGTTCCAGCAACGAACGTTGCCAGCTCTGGGTGCGGCTGTTGCCGGTGAGCTTGCGGTTGACCTTCAGGTACAGCGCGCGGCGCACCAGTTCCAAGCGTTCCGGCTCGTTGCGCGCGGTGAGGTATTCCTCGATACGCCGGTACACGACCATGTACGGATCCAGTTCATCCAGATCCAGCTGGTTGGCAAACACGGCTTTTTTGAAGCGCAGGCTCAGACACTGCACCTGCGGGTGTTCGCTGGCGTAGACCTCGGTCAGCAACAGTTTCAGTACCGACTTGTAGGGTGATTCGATGCCTTTGAACAACTGCCACAATCCGGCACCGATGAACTCGCCCGGCGGAATTCTCGCCAGATGGCCAAGGTCGAGGGTTTCGTCGGCGCGGATAAAGCGTTTGGACAGCAGGGTATGGGTGTAAAGGTCGTAGGCGGTTTCTTCGTAAACCGGCACCAGCCACCAGATCGGCGTGCGCCCGGCCAGCCAGATCGCGGTGCGGTAGAACTCGTCGAGTAGCAGATAGTGCTGGGTCGACCCGCAGTTTTCCGAACTGAGCTGGGTGTCGCGTTCGCCTTTGACGAAGCGCACCGGGTCGATCAGAAAGAAATGCGCCTCGGCGCCCTGGCTCGCGGCCCAGGACTCAAGCAACTGACATTTTTTGCCCAGTTCAGCGAGTTCGCTTTCACTCAGATCCGGCGCGTGGCAGACCCACACGTCCATGTCGCTCTGATCGGCCTGCGCCAGCGTGCCGAGGCTGCCCATCAAGAACAGGCCATGAATCGGTCGCGGTGGATTGCTGCCGTGGCGTGGCTTGTAGGAGAACGAACGGGTCAGGCGTTGCGCTTCGGCGAGGGTGTTGGCATCCGGCTCGTAATTCGACAGACCGGCCGGTGTACTGCCCGAGACATAACCCGGAAGCAGCGGATGATTGACGTGAAAGAACAGCGGCAATAGCGTCAGCACGCTTTGTTGGCGCGTCGACAATCCTTCGAGGGCGCGGCCGAGGCGGCCTTCATTGAGTTTGAGAAAACGCGCGCGCAGCTGGTTGAGGACCTTGCGATCAATGCCTTCGTCCAGGTCGGGGCGGATTTCGTGGGTGCGCGTCATGTCAGCTCAAACCGGCTCGCAGGCTCGGACGTAGAGGGTCTCGGAATGTCAGGCAGTTTAGCCTTAGCGCAGCGGGACTTTTAGCTGAATTTGTTTTTTGACGTCAGATTTTTATCGCGGGCGACCGGGCAGGCCCGCGGAAATCCCGTGGCAGGAGTTCCCGTGGGCAAAGTCGGGAAGGATCAGGCGGTTTCTTGCTCTCTCAGAATGGTCAGCACGGTCTGCACATTTTGTGCGGCATCGCGACCGAGGCTGGTCAGATACCCGCCATCGGGCTGATCGGTCAGGTCTTTTTCAAAGAGGCGTTTGGCGGCAGAAATATGTTTCGGGGCAGCGGTCTGATGAATTTTCAAACCTTCCTGGGAACTGTCCAGGGGAAAGAGTGCGAGGACTTCCAGTTCGGCAACCAACTCAGGGGTAAGCGACATAAGGACTCCAGACTTTCTAGGAATTGGACGACAGCGTCCCTAAGGTGAACCCGCTTTTGCGGCATGTCCAGTGCTCAGATCAGGGATTTTGTCTTGAGGCGGATTCCAGTGTAGTCGGGAGGCGGGAGTTGGCTGGATGGATACGTTACAAACATTGTAGGAGTGAGCCTGCTCGCGATAGCGGAGTGCCTGTCAGCATATTCTTCACTGACAGAACGCTATCGCGAGCAGGCTCACTCCTACAGGATCGGGGGTTACTGCTTTTCCGGTGGCAGCTCTGGCAATGCACGCAGCGCCGCTTCGTACCATTCAGTATCAAATGCGCGGTCTTCATCGAGCATCGCGTCAATCTCGTAGGCCAGCACGTGCGCCATCAGGTTGAGGATCTCTTCACGCTCAGTTCCGACCAGTGTCAGCTTGTTGAAGGTTGCCTTGGCCGCTGGCGGGTTGTCGCTTTCGATCTGGTTCTCGATGGCTTCGATCAAAGTAGCCTCGGTGAACTCTTCTTCGTCGTTGTCGATGTCTGTCGGCTCGCTCATGGCAGGCTCCTTAAGGAAAGGCGCCAGTTTACCCGCATTCAGCGGGATGATGCTGCTGGCGCGATTGGCCTGCGCGATCTATAAACAGGCCCTGCCCACCCCGCACGGCCTGGAGGCTATGTGATGCTCAAGCTCTACGGATTCTCAGTCAGCAACTACTACAACATGGTCAAACTGGCGCTGCTGGAAAAAGGCCTGCCGTTCGAAGAGGTTACGTTCTATCCGGCGCAAACCACGGAATCTCTGGCTATCAGCCCGCGCGGAAAAGTGCCGGTGCTCGGCGTGGACGCCGGTTTCATCAACGAAACCGCGATCATTCTCGAATACCTGGAGCAGACCCAGAAAGGCACGCCGCTGCTGCCGAGCGATCCGTTCGATCGCGCGCAGGTGCTGGCGATTGCCAAGGAAATCGAGCTGTATATCGAGTTGCCCGGCCGGGCCTGTTATGGCGAAGCATTTTTCGGCATGAGCCTCCCGGAGGCGATCAAGGAAAAGACCAGGACCGAGTTGCAGCTGGGTTTTGCGGCGTTGGGCCGGCACGGCAAGTTTGCCCCTTATGTCGCGGGTGACAGTCTGAGCATCGCCGATTTGTATTTCCTCTACAGCGTGCCGCTGGCCTGTGCGGTTGGGCAGAAGCTGTTCGGGATCGATTTGCTGGCGCAGATGCCACAGGCGAAAGCGCTGCTGGAGCGGCTTGAGCGGAATCCGCATGTGCAGAAGATTGCAGCGGATAAAGAGGCGGCGATGCCGGCTTTTTTGGCGATGATCGCTGCCAAGAAGTGAGTTATTCGGTGTTTTGAAGATCGCATTCGCGAGCAGGCTCGCTCCCACATTTTAGATTTTGGTCGGCCACAAATTTTGTGTTCAACAAATATCCAAATGTGGGAGCGAGCCTGCTCGCGAAGCTGTTAGCGGCTGGCGATCAGCGCTTGACCGCGCACCACCGCAGCCTTGACCTGCGCCGGCGCAGTGCCGCCGATATGGTCACGGGCATTCACCGAGCCTTCCAGGGTCAGCACGGCAAATACGTCCTGCTCGATCTGGTCGCTGAACTGACGCAGTTCTTCCAGACTCATCTCGGCCAGATCCTTGCCGGTGTCCACGCCGTACTTCACCGCATGGCCAACGATCTCGTGACAATCACGGAACGGCAGACCACGGCGCACCAGATAATCCGCCAGGTCAGTCGCGGTGGAGAAGCCGCGCAACGCCGCTTCACGCATGATCGCGTGCTTCGGTTTGATCGCCGGGATCATGTCGGCAAAGGCGCGCAGCGAGTCGCGCAGGGTATCGGCGGCGTCGAACAGCGGCTCTTTGTCTTCCTGGTTGTCCTTGTTGTAGGCCAACGGTTGGCCTTTCATCAACGTCAGCAGGCCCATCAGTGCGCCAAACACGCGGCCGGTCTTGCCACGCACCAGCTCCGGCACGTCAGGGTTTTTCTTTTGCGGCATGATCGAGCTGCCGGTGCAGAAACGATCCGGTAGATCGATGAACTGGAACTGCGCGCTGGTCCACAGCACCAGCTCTTCGGAGAAGCGCGACAAGTGCATCATCGCGATGCTCGCGGCGGAGCAGAATTCGATGGCGAAGTCGCGATCGGAGACGTTGTCCAGCGAGTTACCGCCCACCGCGTCGAAGCCCAGCAGTTGCGCGGTGTATTCGCGGTCGATCGGGTAGGTGGTGCCGGCCAGCGCGGCGCTGCCCAGTGGCATGCGGTTGGTGCGCTTGCGGCAGTCGACCAGGCGCTCGTAGTCGCGGCTGAGCATCTCGAACCAGGCCAGCATGTGGTGCCCGAAAGTCACCGGCTGCGCGGTCTGCAGGTGGGTGAAGCCCGGCATGATGCTCGCCGCTTCGCGCTCGGCTTGCTCCAGCAGGCCTTTTTGCAAGCGGGTGATCTCGGCGAGGATCAGGTCGATTTCGTCACGCAGCCACAGGCGGATGTCGGTCGCGACCTGGTCGTTACGGCTACGCCCGGTGTGCAGCTTTTTGCCGGTCACGCCGATGCGATCGGTCAGGCGTGCTTCGATGTTCATGTGCACGTCTTCGAGGTCGATGCGCCACTCGAACTGGCCGGCCTCGATTTCGCCCTGAATGGTCTTCAGGCCGTCGATGATGCTGTCGCGCTCGGCATCGGTCAGCACGCCGACCTTGGCCAGCATGGTGGCGTGGGCGATCGAGCCCATGATGTCGTGGCGATACAGGCGCTGGTCGAAAGTGACGGAGGCGGTGAAGCGGGCGACGAAGGCGTCGACGGGTTCACTGAAGCGGCCGCCCCAGGACTGATTGGTCTTGTCAGTGCTCATGAATTCGCTCGTATCGGCTTGAAGAAAAAAGGCGTGAAACGCTGGCGCGGATAATAACAGGGTTGCCAATCCTGTCGCTGACACTGGTCGATACGTTTTTTTCTCATTGTGTACGCCATAGTCGGCGCTCGCTCCGGAGGTTTCGTGCAAGGATATTTTTCGATTGAGCAATATCGGCCCGGCAAGCGTCTACAGTTGGACATAAGGGTCGGTGTGACTTGGATCGGGCAAAGGTCTGGCCGCCGACTATAAGAAGAGGGGATGGGTGTAATTGTCCTTCGGCAATCCCCGTGAGAAACGCAGGAAACAGCGGGCTTTGAGCAGTACGACCCGGACACTGGCAAATATTGCTGGCCGACGTACGGCACTTTTTGGCGCTCGGGCTAGTCTTAGCGTGGATCGCGGTGACGGACGTCACTTCACCTGTCTACGCTATCCTTGTGCGAGACTCACGCAGGAATCCAGCGCAATATGAATGTCCTGATCGTTGATGACGAACCACTGGCTCGCGAGCGCCTCAGCCGAATGGTGAGCGAGCTCGAGGGCTACACAGTTCTGGAGCCCAGCGCCACGAATGGCGAAGAGGCGTTGGCACTGATCGACAGCCACAAGCCGGATATCGTGCTGCTCGATATTCGTATGCCGGGCCTCGATGGCCTGCAGGTTGCTGCCCGTCTGTGCGAACGCGAAACGCCGCCGGCCGTGGTGTTTTGCACCAGCCCCGATGAATTTGCCGTGGAAGCCCTGCAGGCCAGCGCCGTGGGCTATGTGGTGAAACCTGTGCGAACCGAACATCTGCATGACGCCCTGAAACGGGCTGAACGTCCCAATCGGGCGCAACTCTCGGCCCTGACCCGCCCCGCTGCCGAAAGTGGCACCGGCCCGCGCAGCCATATCAGCGCCCGCACCCGCAAAGGCATCGAACTGATCCCGCTGGATCAGGTGGTCTACTTTATCGCCGACCACAAATACGTGACCTTGCGCCACGAGGCTGGTGAGGTGCTGCTGGACGAACCGCTCAAAGCCCTCGAAGACGAATTCGGCGAGCGCTTTGTGCGTATCCACCGCAACGCGCTGGTCGCCCGCGATCGCATCGAGCGTTTACAGCGCACACCGCTGGGGCATTTCCAGTTGTTCCTCAAAGGGCTCAATGGTGATGCGCTGATTGTCAGCCGCCGGCATGTGGCCGGTGTGCGCAAGATGATGCAGGGCCTGTAAACCGGGCACTCCGGGCGGCTCCTACTCCTTTTTACCGGGCATTGCAGGCCAGGGAGGCCGCGCCGACTCTGATTCAAGTCAAAGTGGATTTGGCTGAGCTGTTATTATCCGCCGTATCTATTCAGTACGGATTGATCCATGTCCTCTCGCGAAATCCGCATCGCCACCCGTAAAAGTGCGCTGGCCCTCTGGCAGGCCGAATACGTAAAAGCCCGTCTGGAAGCGGCCCATCCGGGCCTGCTGGTGACGCTGGTGCCCATGGTCAGTCGCGGCGACAAGCTGCTTGATTCGCCACTGTCGAAGATTGGCGGCAAGGGTCTGTTCGTCAAAGAACTGGAAACCGCGCTGCTGGAAAACGAAGCCGACATCGCCGTGCATTCGATGAAAGACGTGCCGATGGACTTCCCTGAAGGTCTCGGTCTCTTCTGCATTTGCGAGCGCGAAGATCCGCGCGATGCCTTCGTTTCCAATACTTACGCCAGCCTCGAAGCGTTGCCTGCCGGCGCCATTGTCGGCACCTCCAGCCTGCGTCGTCAGGCGCAATTGCTGACTCGCCGCCCGGACCTGGAAATCCGTTTCCTGCGTGGCAACGTCAACACCCGTCTGGCCAAGCTTGATGCCGGCGAGTACGACGCGATCATCCTCGCGGCCGCTGGCCTGATCCGCCTCGGCTTCGAAGATCGCATCACTTCGGCAATCAGCGTTGACGACAGTCTGCCGGCCGGGGGCCAAGGTGCAGTCGGCATCGAATGCCGCAGCGCCGACACGGAAATCCACGCCTTGCTCGCACCTTTGCATCACGCCGATACCACTTCGCGTGTGACCGCCGAACGTGCCCTCAACAAACATTTGAATGGCGGCTGCCAAGTGCCGATCGCCTGCTACGCCGTGCTCGAAGGCGAGCAGTTGTGGCTGCGCGGTCTGGTCGGTGAGCCGAGTGGCGGCAAACTGCTCAGCGCCGAAGCCCGGGCACCGCGCGCCGAGGCCGAAGCGCTGGGTGTGCAAGTTGCCGAAGACCTGCTGCGCCAGGGCGCCGATGACATTCTCAAAGCGGTGTACGGCGAGGCAGGTCACGAGTGACTGGCTGGCGCCTGCTGCTGACGCGCCCAGCGGAGGACTGTGCGGCGCTGGCCGAGACGTTGGCCGGGCAGGGAATTTTCAGTAGCTGTTTGCCGCTTCTGGACATTGTTCCACTGCCGGTCTCTGCCAAAATTCGTCAGGCGATTGCGCAGTTGCCGCGTTGCAATGCGGTGATCGTGGTCAGCAAACCCGCGGCGCGCATTGCGCTGGGTCTGCTCGGTAATTCGTCTTCGCTGACGATGCCGTGGTTCAGCGTCGGAGCGGCAACCGCGCAGATTCTTGGCGATCATGGTCTGGACGTGAGCTTCCCGGCGGATGGCGATGATAGCGAAGCCTTGCTGCAATTACCGCGTCTGCGTGAGGCGGTCAGCCAGCCCGGTGCGCAGGTGTTGATCCTGCGCGGAGAGGGCGGCCGCGAGTTGCTTGCCGAGCGCCTGCGCGAGCTTGGTGCTAGTGTCGAGTATCTGGAGTTGTATCGACGCGACCTGCCAGCCTATGCCCCGGATCAGCTGCCACGGCGGATCGCAGCGGAACGCTTGAACGGGCTGGTGGTCAGCAGTGGACAGGGTTTCGAGCACCTGCGAAAAATGGCCGGCGATATCTGGCCGAGCATCGCGCGGTTGCCGTTGTTTGTACCAAGCCCAAGGGTCGCCGAGCTGGCACGTGCCGCCGGGGCTCAAACAGTTGTGGATTGCCGCGGCGCGAGTGCCGCGGCTTTGCTGACGGCGTTGCGGGAGCATCCCGAACCCGTTTTCTAATGCAAAGGATGGATACGTGAGCGAAACAGCCTTGCCTAAAGATGACGTCCAGCCTGTGATTGAAACCCAGGTTGAAACTCCACCGCCGGCCACAGAGCCGCGCCGAGGCAATGGACTGGCCATCGTCGCCCTGTTGCTCGGCGCTGCCGGCGTTGCAATCGGTGGCTGGGGTGTCTGGCAGGTCCGTCACCTGCAGACCAATACTCAGCAGCAGTCCGGTGAAGTGCAGGCATTGAACGATCAGGCGCAGAGTCTGAAGCTCAATGAGCAGCGTCTGACCGAGCGCCTCGCGCAGCTACCGGGTGCCGACGAACTCGCCGAGCGCCAGCGTCTGGTGACGCAACTTCAGGGCGATCAACAGCGCCTCAATCAACGTCTGGAAACAGTGCTGGGTGCCAGCCGCAAGGACTGGCGTCTGGCTGAGGCCGAGCATCTGCTGCGTCTAGCCAGCTTGCGCCTTTCGGCTTTGCAGGACATCAGCAGCGCTCAGGCGCTGGTACAGGGCGCTGACGAAATCCTTCGTGAACAAAACGATCCCGGCTCCTTCGCCGCTCGCGAGCAGGTGGCGAAAACCCTGGTGGCGCTGCGCAGCACCGCGCAACCGGATCGTACCGGTTTGTTCCTGCGTCTCGGCGCGCTGCGTGATCAGGTCATCGACCTCACCGAGCTGGCGCCGGAGTACAAGGATCGCGGCGAATCACTGCTGGGCCTGACGGCCGACGGTGATGGCGCCAGCCGCTGGGCGCAGTGGTGGGATCAGGTCTCGCGCTACATCCGTATCGATTTCAACGCCGACAAGAATGTGCGGCCGTTGCTGGCCGGGCAGAGCCTGAGTCAGGTTCGTCTGGCCCTGAGCCTTGCGCTTGAACAGGCGCAGTGGGCAGCGCTCAACGGGCAGGCGCCGGTCTACACCCAGGCACTGGCCGAAGCACGTGATGTGCTCAAGGGCAATTTCAATCCGGACAATCCGCAAAGCAAAGTGATGCTGGAGCAGGTCGGCGAGCTCAGCAAGGAACCGGTTACGGTCGTGACTCCGGATCTGGCCGGTACGCTGAGTGCGGTGCAAGCCTATCTTGAGCGGCGCAACGTCAACGCCGAAGAGTCGGTGAAACCCTTTGCCAAACCTGCCGCCAACACCGCGCAGGAGGCCACGCCATGAAACGCCTGTATGTGATCGTGTTTCTGGTGATCGCGGCGACGGCGGCGCTGGGCTTTGCAGTGGCACAGCATTCTGGCTACGTGCTGATTGCCTACAAGAGCTTCCGTTACGAAGCGAGTCTGTGGGCGACACTGGCGGTGATCGCGGTGGTGTGGCTGCTGATCTGGGGCATCAAGGCGCTGGTTGAGTTGGTGATGACCTCAAGTGGCGTGGTCAATCCATGGTCACGGCGCAACCGCAGTCGTCGCGTGCAGGTGGCTATCGAGCACGGTCAACTGGATCTGGCCGAAGGTCGCTGGGCCAGCGCGCAGCGTCATCTGTATCGAGCGGCTGAAGCCGAGCGCCAACCACTCCTGTATTACCTCGGCGCAGCCCGCGCGGCCAATGAGCAAGGAAACTACGAGGAATGCGATCGATTGCTGGAGCGCGCGCTGGAGCGTCAGCCGCAAGCGGAACTGGCAATTGCTCTGAGCCATGCGCAACTGCAGACCGACCGAGGCGATACCGACGGTGCCCTGGTGACCCTGCAAGCGATGCACGATCGCCATCCCCGCAATGCGCAGACACTGCGTCAGTTGCAGCGCTTGTATCAGCAGCGCGGTGAATGGTCGGCGGTGATTCGTTTGCTGCCGGAATTGCGCAAGGACAAAGTCCTGCCCCCCGCCGAGCTGGCTGAACTTGAGCGCCGTGCCTGGGGTGAAAACCTCTCGCTGGCTGCGCAACGTGAAGAGGATGGCAGCGTTGGTTTGCAGTCGCTCACGCGCGCCTGGGAACAGCTCACCTCGGCGCAACGGCAGGAGCCGCCGCTGGTGTTGGCGTACGCCGAGCAGTTGCGTCAGTTGGGCGCTCAGGTCGAAGCGGAAGAAGTACTGCGCACCGCCCTCAAGCGCAAATACGACAGCCATCTGGCCCGTCTCTACGGTCTGGTGCGCGGCAGCGATCCGGCCCGTCAGTTGCAAACCGCCGAAGGCTGGCTGAAGGATCATCCGCACGATCCGAGCTTGCTATTGACCCTCGGCCGCCTGTGTCTGCAAACCAGTCTGTGGGGCAAGGCGCGGGATTATCTGGAAAGCAGCTTGCGTGTGCAGCGCAATCCGGAAGCCTGTGCGGAACTGGCGCGCCTGCTCGCCCAGTTGGGCGATACCGAACGCAGCAATCAATTGTTTCAGGAAGGCCTCGGTCTGCTGGACGAACGCCTGCTGGCCGCGCCGTTGCCGGTCCCTGCTCACGTCTGAAGTGGCGGGGGAGTTCGCTCCCTCGCTTGTCTTTTGTGGCTGAAATTTCAACTTCTGTGAGTGCTCGGGGCAAATTCCTACAGCGGGTTACACCGATTCCTCTCGAACCTGTCGGGTTTTCCCTACACCTCTGGTGAACTGTCGGCAGGGCCTTGCCTTGAAAGGCTGACACGCTTTCCTCTACCGTAACCGTCTGTCTCTACTGGTACGGAAAAGCCATGTCGTTGGCCTGCTCACGCTCCTTGTTCTTCATGGCTTTCACTGCGGGGGCCTTTGCTCTGGGAGCTTCCTATTATCTTGAATATGCTGTCGGTCTGACCCCATGCAGCCTGTGTCTGGTGCAGCGCCTGTTCCTCACGCTGCTGTGCGTATCCAGCGGTGTGGCGGCGGTGCATGGCCCCAAGCGTGTCGGTTTATGGCTCTACTGGCTGTTAACCCTGGGCGCGAGCCTGGGAGGTACCACGGCGGCCTGGCGCCAGGTATTGATACAGAGCGATCCGCTGCTGCATCTGCTCAATTGCTCGCCAGCCCCCGAGACATTGTTCAGTGGTCTGCCGTGGATCTGTGCGCTGCAAAGTATGTTTAGCGGAGGTGCCGATTGTGCGGAAATTTCCTGGACGCTGTTCGACCTGAGCATCCCGGAGTGGAGCCTGTTGTTCTTTGTCGCCGTCTCGATTCTGGCGGTGTATCAGATGTTGCGGCTGGTCTGGAGTGCTCTGCAACGCCCGCTCAGCGGCGAAGCGTCGCACCCGGTGCTGCTGCGGGATTAAACACTTGTATGAACTTTATCTCCTGCGTACCTTGAAGCCATAGGCGTGCGGGCATAATCTGGCCCGCACGTGTCATTGGATTTATGTTGCTCGATGACGCTCTGCCCGGCCGTCCCCCAAGGCAAAATCAAAAGAGGGGCGCGGGTGTAGAGCAGCATGACCCACAAGGGAAGAGAGATCGCCATGCTCGAAAGTTGTCAGAATGCTCAGGAACGTTGGGGTGGAGTTCATCTGCTGATCGACCGCTGGTTGCAAGAGCGTGAAGAGCTGATCGGCGCCTACGACAAACTCGGTGCGCAGCCCGAGTCGCTGGCCGAGAGCCGCAAGCCCTTGCAGGAATTCTGCGGTGTGCTGGTCGATTACGTTTCGGCCGGGCACTTCGAAATCTACGAACAGCTGACTGGCGAAGCCAAGGCGTTCAACGACAAGCGCGGTCTGGAGCTCGCCGAGACGATCTATCCACGTATCGACGTCATCACCGAGAAGCTGCTCGCCTTCAACGATCTGTGCGATGAAGGCAAGTGCGTCGCCGAGAAGTTCAAGGAACTCGGTGGCCTGCTGCACGAGCGCTTCGAACTCGAAGACTGCCTGATTGAAGTGCTGCATACAGCACACAAGGAAGAGGATCCGGTTCAGGCCTGATCTTTTTCCCTGATCGAAAAAAAACGGTGCGCTCAAAAGCGCACCGTTTTTTATTGCCTGCTCAACTGGTGGCGCCGCGCAATTCCACTTCGAACACCAGCGGTGTGAACGGAGCGATCAGGTCGCCGGCACCGTCGGCGCCATAGGCCTGATCCGATGGAATCACCAGACGCCATTTCGCGCCCACCGGCATGTTCTGCAACGCGGTGCGCCAACCGGCAATCACGCTGTCGAGATTGAACCATTGCGGCTGAGTGTTCTGATCGAACACGGTGCCGTCCGGCAGGCGACCGACATACAGCACCTGCACTTTTCCGTCCGGGCCGGCCTTGGCACCCGTGCCTGGTGTCAGCTCGGTGAGCAGGATGCCATCGGCCAATTCCTTCACGCCGGGTCTGGCTTTTTCTGCGGTGAGAAAACGCTGTTCGTTTTCCATCGCCGCGTCGTTCGAAGGTTGTGTCGAGTGTTCGGCATTTTGCGCTTCATGGTCGGCCAGAATCTGTTCGATGCGGGCCTCGCTCAATGCCAGCGGCTTGCCTTGATAGGCTTGCTGCAAGCCATCGACCAACGCTTGAATCTGCAATTGCGGGACTTCCTGGCGCAGCCGTTCACCGAGGCTGGCACCGAGGCTGTAGGCCAGATCGTGAGCGTCGTTCGCAGTGGTTTTTTCGTCAGCGTGAGCGGCCGAAAAAACCATGCAGAGGGATAAAAAAAAGTAGCGCGACATGGGCACTCTCCGTCCTGAGATGCGGTGGATTATGCCAGCGCGAACGTCTGCAACGGTGAACTGCTTTTGACTTCGCGCAGAACATTTTCGATTCGGTGCAACGCAACGCAATCGATACTGTCAAGATGCCCTAGCGGCGGTAACTGCAGAGGTCTAGTATGAGCCGCACTCACGTCAGCCAGGAGGTAAACCATGTCGGCCACCAAGAAGCCTGTAAACACTCCGTTGCACTTACTCCAACAACTCTCGGGCAGCTTGCTCGAGCATCTGGAAAACGCTTGCTCCCAAGCCTTGGCTGATGCTGAAAAACTGCTCGCCAAACTGGAAAAGCAACGCGGCAAGGCGCAGGAAAAACTGCATAAATCCCGCACCAAATTGCAGGACGCAGCTGCCGCCGGCAAAGCCAAGGCACAGACCAAAGCCAAGGGCGCAGTGAAAGAACTGGAAGACCTGCTCGATGCCTTGAAGGATCGTCAGTCCGACACCCGCAGCTACATTCTGCAACTCAAGCGCGATGCTCAGGAAAGCCTGAAGCTGGCCCAGGGTGTTGGTCGCGTTCAAGAAGCCGTGGGCAAAGTGTTGTCCTCGCGCGCAGCCAAACCGGCAGCGGCACCGGCGAAGAAAGCAGCTGCCAAACCTGCTGCTGCAAAAGCTCCAGCGAAAACCGCAGCGGCCAAGCCTGCTGCAAAAGCTGCTGTTAAAACCGCTGCCAAGCCAGCTGCAAAAACACCGGTGAAAGCGGCTGCAAAACCAGCAGCCAAAGCGGCCGCAAAACCTGCGGCGAAAAAACCGGCTGCGGCGAGCGCTGCAAAACCAGCGGCTAAAACTACCGCGGCAAAACCCGCTGCCGCCAAGCCAGCTGCAAAAGCTGCCGCTGCCAAACCGGCTGCAAAACCAGCCGCAACCAAAGCAGCTCCAGCGAAAACTGCAGCCGCCAAACCGGCCGCTAAAACTGCTGCCAAAGCTGTCGCGAAACCAGCCGCAAAACCAGCAGCAAAAACCGCCGCTGCCAAACCAGCTGCCAAGACTGCCGCTAAACCGGCTGCTGCCAAAGCTGCGGCGAAACCAGCTGCCAAACCAGCAGTGAAAGCCACCGCCAAACCGGCAGCCAAGCCAGCCTCGAAACCGGCCGCCGCTGCTAAACCAGCGACCACTGCTGCCAAGCCTGCTGCTGCAAAACCAGCCGCCAAGCCAGTTGCAAAACCTGCCGCAAAACCTGCGGTGAAAAAGCCAGCCGCTACCAAGCCTGCTGCGGCAAAACCAGCCACCACTCCAGCTGCCAAGCCTGCCGCGCCAGCTACTCCGGCCACGCCAGCCGCCGCTGCGCCAGCCGCTACTACCTCGACCCCTTCGACTGCGCCATCGCCAGCCGCGGCGTCGAGCGTCAGCAACAACCCGACCAGCGCTTCCTAAGTGCCGGTTGCCGCGACGCGCAGCACTTGCAGCGCGTCGCGGTTCGGGCTGGCCGCTGTGCCGGCCAATCCCTCCAGCCAGGTCGTCGAGCCTGTGTCGTTTCGCGTCCACTCCTGCGCCACACCTTCAAGTCGTGACAGCAACGCTCGCTCAGCTTCCAGCTCAAGTGATTTGATCTGCTCGCGCATACCTTTCAACACCGCATCATCCACCGCCCGCGCTTTCCATTGCATGCGCAGTGTTCGCAGCGGCTGTACCACTCCTATATCCCACGGTTCGGTCAGCGCCTGAAGCTGGCGAACGCGTGGTACATCGCAGGTCACCCCGCGCTGCTCCAGCCACAAACCACACAACAGCAGGCACACATTCGCGCCTGCCGTTTGCAGTTGCAGGCAGGCGTCTTCCACGCCCGGTCGGGCGTAGGTGGCAAGGGAAAAGCTCCACAGGTCAGAGGACATCGTGCTACTCGCGCCAGTTGTGAGCGAAGCTGGTAGACTCCGCCGCCATTATGATCCGACTTCAGAACCTGACTTTACAGCGTGGCCCGCAACGTCTGCTAGAAGACGCCGAGCTGACCCTGCACGCCGGCCACAAAGCCGGCCTCATCGGTGCCAACGGTGCCGGCAAATCGAGCCTGTTCGCCCTGATTCGGGGTGAGCTGCACCCCGACTCGGGTGATTGCTTCCTGCCGGCTGACTGGCGCATCGCCCACATGCGCCAGGAAATCGAGACGCTCGAGCGCCTTGCCGTCGACTATGTGCTCGATGGCGACCTGCGTCTACGCGAGGTGCAACGTGACCTCGCCGCCGCCGAAGCGGCGCACGACGGTGCCGCTCAGGCCCGCCTGCACTCGGAACTCGACAGCGCCGACGGTTACACCGCCGATGCGCGGGCGCGCAAGCTGCTCGCCGGTCTCGGTTTCACCAACGAGCAGATGGATCGTCAGGTCGGGGATTTCTCCGGTGGCTGGCGGATGCGTCTGAATCTGGCGCAGGCATTGATGTGCCCGTCGGACTTGTTGCTGCTCGACGAACCGACCAACCACTTGGATCTCGACGCAATCATCTGGCTCGAAGAGTGGCTGAAAAGCTACCCGGGCACCTTGCTGCTGATCTCCCACGACCGTGATTTCCTCGACGAAGTCGTCGATCACGTCGCGCATGTCG
The DNA here is from genome assembly GCF_900580865.1 of Pseudomonas viridiflava. GTDB lineage: Bacteria > Pseudomonadota > Gammaproteobacteria > Pseudomonadales > Pseudomonadaceae > Aquipseudomonas. Next base: position 271,568 of record NZ_UTBZ01000001.1, on the reverse strand, counting down.
ATCAGCGCAAGATCACCCTGTATCGCGGCGGCTACACCGCGTTCGAACGCGCCCGTGCCGAGCGTCTGGCCCAGCAGCAACAGGCCTACGAGAAGCAGCAGGCGCAACGTGCGCACATGGAAAGCTACATCGCCCGCTTCAAGGCCCAAGCCACCAAGGCCCGTCAGGCGCAGAGCCGGATCAAAGCCCTGGAGCGGATGGAGGAGTTGTCGGCGGCCCACGTTGATTCGCCGTTCGACTTCGTCTTCCGCGAGTCGAGCAAGATCTCCAGCCCGCTGATCGACCTGTCGGATGCGCGTCTGGGCTATGGCGAAAAAACCATCCTGGAGAAGGTCAAGCTGCAACTGACCCCGGGTGCGCGGATCGGCCTGCTCGGCCCGAACGGCGCGGGTAAGTCGACCCTGATCAAGAATCTCGCCGGCGAGCTGTCGCCGCTCGGTGGGCGCCTGACCCGTGGCGAGAACACCGTGGTCGGCTACTTCGCCCAGCATCAACTCGATTCGCTGGACGCCAAGGCCAGCCCGTTGCTGCACTTGCAGCGTCTGGCGCCGACCGAACGCGAGCAGACCCTGCGTGATTTCCTTGGTGGTTTCGACTTCCGTGGTGCGCGCATCGACGAGCCAGTGCTGAATTTCTCCGGTGGCGAAAAAGCGCGTCTGGCCCTGGCGTTGATTGCCTGGGAACGCCCGAACCTGCTGCTGCTCGACGAACCGACCAACCATCTCGACCTGGAAATGCGCCTGGCGCTGACCATGGCGCTGCAGGAATTCAGCGGCGCGGTGCTGGTGGTTTCTCACGATCGGCATTTGCTCAAGAGCACCACCGACAATTTCTACCTGGTCGCTGACGGCAAGGTCGAAGAGTTCGATGGCGACCTCGAAGACTACGCGCGCTGGCTGGTGGAATATCGTCAACGCAATGCGCCGGTCAGCAATACCCCGGTCAACCCGGACAAAACCGATAAGAAGGCTCAGCGTCAGGCCGCTGCGGCGTTGCGTCAGCAACTGGCCCCGCACAAGCGTGAAGCCGACAAGCTTGAAGCTGAACTGGGCAAGCTTCACGAGAAGCTCGCCAAGGTCGATGCCAGCCTTGGCGACAGCGACATCTACGAGCCGGCGCGCAAGAACGAACTGCGTGATCTGCTCGCCGAGCAGGCCAAACTGAAGGTTCGCGAAGGCGAGCTGGAAGAAGCGTGGATGGAAGCCCTCGAGGTGCTGGAAAGCATGCAGGCGGAGCTGGAGGCGCTGTCCTGATGGAAGCGTTCAAGCTGCCGCTGCCGGCGGTGTGGGTCGAGCCGATCTGGTTTACGGTGCAGATTCTGCTGATTCTTCTGGCCGGTTACCTCACTCAGCGCTTCGTCGCCAAAGGCCTGACCCGGTTGGGCGAGCGCTATCCGTTCCCACCGCAGTTGCTGATGCCGCTGCGTGGCGTGTTGCGCTGGCTGATCATGGGCAGCGCGCTGATCTTCGTATTGGAGCGCCTCGGCGTCTCGGCCACGGTGTTGTGGACGGCGCTGTCGGGCTTCGTTGCGGTGGCAGCGGTCGCGTTCTTTGCGATGTGGAGTGTGCTGTCGAATTTGCTCTGCGCGATTCTGATCTTCACGGTCGGGCCGTTTCGGCTGGGCGATATCGTTGAGTTGGTGGACACCACGGACAAGCCGGGCGTGAAGGGGCGAGTGGTGGCGATCAATCTGCTCTACACGACGTTGATCGAGGCGGAAGAGTTGGGGACTGGCAGCGCGATGGTGCAGGTGCCGAACAGCTTGTTCTTCCAGCGCTCGGTGCGGCGTTGGCGCGGGACGGATGTGTTTCCGTCGAGCGGGTTCGAGAAGTAATTTCTACGGCGTCTGTTCCGACGCCTTCGCGAGCAGGCTCGCTCCCACATTTGGAATGCATTCCCCCTGTGGGAGCGAGCCTGCTCGCGAAGGGGCCCTTAGCTGCCCGCAACATTCAGCAAAAAATCGGTAGTCATCCATTCAAACCCGGATTAGCTTAGGCATTTGTCACGAGCATGAGTCGAGGTGTGCGATGGAGCTTCAAACATGGCTGGCGTTTTTTGCTGCCTGCTGGGTGATCAGTCTGTCCCCGGGTGCTGGCGCCATTGCGTCGATGTCCAGCGGTTTGCAATACGGTTTCTGGCGCGGTTACTGGAACGCCCTCGGCTTGCAGATCGGCCTGGCGGTGCAGATTGCAATTGTCGGCGCTGGCGTTGGCGCGATCCTGACCGCTTCGGCCACGGCCTTCCACGCGATCAAATGGTTTGGTGTGGCTTATCTGGTGTATCTGGCCATCAAGCAATGGCGCGCGCTGCCCATGGACATGAGCGATGACGCGGCGGTGCGGCCGATCGGCAAGCCGCTGGCACTAGTATTCCGTGGCTTTCTGGTGAACATCAGCAACCCCAAGGCCTTGGTCTTCATGCTCGCGGTGCTGCCGCAGTTCATCAATCCGCATGCGCCGTTGCTGATTCAGTATGTGGTGATTGGCGTGACGATGATCTGCGTCGACCTGATCGTGATGGCGGGCTACACCGGTCTGGCGTCGAAGGTGCTGCGTCTGTTGCGCACACCGCAGCAGCAGAAGCGCATGAACCGTACATTTGCCGGGCTGTTCATCGGCGCGGCGGCGTTTATGGCGACGTTGCGCAAAGCGGCCGCATAAACATCGCGGAAACAAAAAAGGCGACCTTTGCGGGTCGCCTTTTTTGTGGCTGGAACGCAGAGCGTTCCGGGCTGCATTCCCACGCAGAGCATGGGAGCGATCAGGGGCCAGTCATCAGCGCAAGATCACCGGCGCAGTATCACGCGGCAGATTATTGCGTTGTGGCGCCTCACGCGGCTGCTCGTAACCGCCGCTACCGAGCTGCATGCTCAGTTGCCCGGCCACGTCCTCACCCAGCGCCTTCGACACGTCACGCACCACCCGAGGACGGTTCAGCGAGATCTTGATGTCGCGGTGGTTCACCAGTTTGGTGTCCTGCGCTTCGCCCATCGCCGTGAAGGCCGAGGTGATTTCGAAGGTCTTGGTGTTGATCAGGCTGAAGTCCGCTACCAGCGTCAGGCCCAGTACCGCCGAATAGCTGTCGGTGTTCGCCAGCTCGTTGACGTCCTGAGTGAAGTCGATGTCCGACACCGTACCAAACAGCACATAGTCGGCGCCTTTGAAGTTGCCGGCCTTGATGCGCTTGATCACGTCGTAGACGTCGCCCTTGGACGACGCGGTGTACGGCGTGCCTTGCACCAGCTGGAACATGCCGGTACGCAGGATTTCACCTTTGATGTCGCCAGTGAATTTGCGCAGCTCGCCTTGCTCGATGTAGCTGGTGCTCGCTTCGATCTCGTTGTAGCTCGAAGAGCCGCTGGAGCTGTAGTAACCCTCGCGATGATTGCTCTGGGCGGAAACGATGTGGATGTATTGCTCCACACGTTCCTGATAGGCCAGATCCGTCACCGCGACTTTCGGGGCCGCTTGCACGCTGAACGCGCAAGCCAGGGCCATCATGCCAATCCATGCGCGCATCAATTAACGCTCCGTGGTTTTGCGGATCTCTTTTTCGTCCATCCACTCGGCCAGACCGCTTTCAACGTCGATCAGTTGCAGGCTGAATTTGTAGAAGACGTCCTTGTAGTCGCTGCTGCGCTTGACGATCGAGCTGATCGAACCTTCGATGCGGTACTTGGCGGCAACCATGTTGCCAGTCTTGGCCACGGTGCTTTTCTTGTACAGACCGCTCTGGTTTTGCAGCTTGAGCTGGTCAACCTGGCTTTGCATCGCGTTGTTGTCGCTGGCGAAGCGTGCCACACCGGTCTTCATCAGCTGGGTCTTGATGCTGGTGGTGATTTCGCGGGTATCGATGTACTCGCTGGTCTTGTTCTTCACGTCGTAGACCTGAACCACCGGACGGCCCTGCAGGATGCCGGACTGAGCCAGCGAGCGGGTCATCGATTCAGCGATCATTTGCAGGTCGGTCGAACCGAATTCGTTGGTCACGGTTTCAACCGCTTTGGTGTCGCCGTAGCTGATGTTCTTGCTGCCCAGGGTCGGCGAGGTGTTGGCGCAACCGGAGGCCAGCAGGGCGATAACGGCGATGCAGGAAAAGCGTGCAAACATGGGAATGCTCTCTAAAACAGGAATAGGATGACAGGCTTACGGCGTCTTGATTTCCAGACGGAAGTCCACGGCTTTCGGGGTCGGGGCGATGCCTTGAATGAAGCTGGTCTGGGCGCCGTACATCATTTGGCTTTTCCACACTTCTTCTTCGGCAATCGGGAAGCCTTCCGCGCCGAGCCAGGCGAAGCGGTAGTAGAACGTCTTGTTGCTGTTGAGGGTGTTGCTCAACTGCACGTTGACCGTCATGAAGCCGTTTTCGCGGGCGACGCGCATGGCGCCGACGACGATGTGTTTCTGCGGACCCATGGCCACGACTTTGCTCGCGGCGCTGCCCGGCTCTGGCGGTGGCGGGGTGGCGCAGCCGCTCGCCAACAAGGCGAGGGCGGCGACGGCGATGAGTTTGAAGCGCATGCAAAGACTCCGTTCTTAAGGTTGTTTGAGGCTGGCGACGTTGGTCGCGCTGGCGCTCGGGATGACGTGTGCGGCGAGGCCACCGGCGAACACCTGGTTGCCCACGGCGCGCAGGGTGATCACTTGATAACGCTGATCGACGTTGACCTTGACCACCGAACCGCCGACGGCGCTCGGCAGGGTAACCTGATGCTCACCCTTTTTCAGACGCAGGCGCACCACTTGGGTGTAGTCCGGCAGGGTGCGCCACGTACGGGTATCGGCACCTTCGAGCACAGCTGAAGAGATACCGACCGCCAGGCCGGCCAGCGGGTTGGTTTCGTTGATCTGCTTCTGCGCTACACCCTTGGTGATCGCCCGCACGGTGGTGCGCACGATGATCCCTGGCATGTCATCGCGCAGGGCGCGGCGGGACATCGCGGTGGTGCTATTGAGTGCGGTCAGATCGACCTGCTGACCGTCGACGCCGATTTGCGCGAAAGTCGCCGTGGAGGTGTCAGGTTTGATGATCGGGAACGACAGCGGCGTGATCACCACGTTGTTGGAGATCGGCAATGGCAGCGGAACGCGGATCGAGTCGCGGGCCGGGGCCAGACCGCTCTGGACGACGATAAGGATATCGCTGTCGTCGGACTTGCTCGGCTTGTCGAGATTGACCAGTGCCTGCTCCAGCAACGGCGTGTTCGGACGCAATTCGGCAGCCTTGCGGTAGCCCGGTGCAGCCAGGCCTTTCTCGCCCAGGGCTTCATAGACGAAGCCGGACAGGTAATGGCTGAAAGCACTCTGGTAGCTGTTCTTCAGACCGACCACTTCCGGTGCGTCGAGGCTGGCGACTGGATAACCCTGCAGGTCTTTGTACTGAGTCTTGATGCCTTCTTTCTCGGCCTCTTCTTCGCTCTTGAGGTATTCCTTGTCACGCAGTTCGGCGATCACCGCTTCGCGCTCGTGAGTCTTCTTGATCGCGGTACGCGCGCCGTCGAAGTCATTGACCGCCAGCAGGTTCAGGGCCATCTGCGTGGTCAGCATGACTTTTTCGTAGTCGTAGCCTTCGTAGCGACGCACTTTATCGTTGACGATGAAACTGCCGAACTGGGCCAGGTACTTACCGGTGTCGAGCTTGACCGAGTCTTCCCACTGACCGACCACCACATCGGCGCTGGTCCAGGCATTCTGGCTGCCGGAGAGGTCACCCTTGGCGCGCAGCAACTCACCTTTCTCGAAGTAATAGAGCAGGTCTTTGTCTGGGCCGGTGTTGTTCTTTTCCAGCAGGGTCAGCGCAGCGTCGACGTTGCCGGACGCCAGTTGCTGATTGGTCTGGGCCAGTTCGGAGTCGTAGTTGCGAAACGCCGAACAGCCGGAGAGCAGAGTGACAGCGCTGAGCGCGATCAAGGTGGGAGCGCGGAAAACCATGGGGTACTTCTTCCCTGAGTAGCTGATTTAACTGCAGCCGCGTGTGCTGGTCGGGCTGATGTGACCCATCGACAGGGCGTTGGCCTCCTGCCAATTCCTCGTTACCGGAGGAGCTTTTGTGCCGGCTCGCATGGCGAGGGCGCGGCATTATAGGCGTGACGTAGTGGCTATGTAATTGCTTTTTGATTGCACTGGATAGTGGCGTGCCATTACTTGGCAGGCGTCGGCGTTTTTTCCGGCAACGGAGTGTCACGCGGGACGAAAGCCGAACCCACCGTGTACGTCTGATCCCGGAACACTCGCAGATGCAGAATCTGGTGGTCTTGGTCGACGCGTAATTGAAACGGGTAATCAGTCGGAGGGATTGGCAACCGAAACGTATGCAAACCTTTTTTCAGGCGCAGGCGGGCGATCAGTGTTTTGTCCGGCAGCGCCCGCCAGGTTCGCGTGTCAGCTTCTTCAAACGGATCATGCTGGGTGACTGTCAGCGAAGCCTTGGCCGGATTGCGCTCGTTCTCCTGAGCTTGACTGATGGCGGCCATGTTGGCGCGGAACATCGCCCGCGAGATGATTGCCGGCATGTCATCGCGTAATGTGCGGATGGACATGTCGGTGACGCTGTTGATCACGGTCAGCGGCTGTTTTCGACCATCCACCGTGACATGACTGAAGCCGGGGGTCACGGTGTCCGGCACCATGACCGGAAAAGAGATCGGCGCGACGATGACCAGATTTTCGTTCAGGCGCACAGGAATAGGCACTTGCACCGAACTGCGGGCAGGCGCCAGGCCACTCTGGATAATGATCAACACATCGCTTTCATCGGTTTTCGCGATGGGCTTGTCGAGATTGCGCAAGGCTTTTTGCAGAAAGGGCAGGTCCGGGCGCAATTCGATCGCTTGGCGATAGCCGGGCGCCGCGAGGTTTCGCTCGCCCAAGGCCTCGTAAGTGAAGCCAGCCAGATAATGGCTGAAAGCACTCTGATAGCCGTTCTTCAGCTCTACCACATTCGGCGCGTCAAGAATGGCCACGGGGTAGCCTTGCAGATCCTTGTAACGCAAGACGATGCCTTGGGACTTGGCTTGTTCTTCGGCTTCTTCGTATTGTTTTTCCCGCTGCCGGGCGATCAGTGCTTCGCGTTCGTGGGTTTTCTTGATGTCGGCGCGTGCCCCGTCGAAATCGTTGGTGGACAACTGATTGAGGGCCATTTGCGTGGTCAGCATGACCTTTTCGTAATCGTAGCCTTCGTAACGCCGCAACTTGTCGTTGACCAGCATGGTGCCCATTTCATCGCCGAACCGCGCCAGCAACTTCATGGCGCCTGACGGGTTGACTTCTTCACGCTGGAAGATCATCCGGTCAGCACTGCGCCACGCTTGCTGACTTTCGGGCAGGGCGCTGCCAGCGCTGAGGATGGCGCCTGTTTCCAGGTAATACAGCAGATCCTTGTCTTCCCACGGGTTGTGCATCTCGACCAGTGCCAGTGCGCCGGTAAGGTTGCCCTTGGTCATCTCGTCGGTGGTTTGCTGCATTTCCTGATCGTAATTGCGGTAAGCCGCGCAGCTGTTCAATAAAAGAGCAGTGGCGAACAGGACGAGCAACGGGATGATCCGCATAAACGGGGGTGTCTCCTTGAGCCGAAATGTTGAGGGCGCGCGCAGTATAGTGGCGGATGCTGGCCAATGGCTGCGATTCAGGTTGGCGCCGATGTGCGCCGATCTAGGACCCTGTCACTGCGGCAATCCTCTGTGATATTGCGGTGTTCGTCTGCCGGGCATATCCACCCAATAAAGGCGAAAAACCGACAAAGCTTGAGAGAAAAGTCCGCGAAGTGAACAATATGTAACTTCGCATTTCCATTTGAGATCCGTTCATGACTGCCTCGTCCCGAATTCTGGCCTGGCTGGTGTTCCCGTTGTTTGCCTTGAGCAGCTTCAATCTGCTGGCCGATACCGTGGAAGGCGCGCCGCAAGCGCTGCACCTGCTCGATTACATCAGTGCGGATTACCCGCCGACGGTTGCGGCGGGCAAGGTTGTCGATGACTCCGAATACCGCGAGCAACTGGAGTTCACGCAGGCGCTGCAAGGCTTGATCGCCGGCATGCCGGCCAAGCCTGAAAAAGCTGCGCTGGAGCAAGGTGTCAGCGCATTGAAGGCGGCGATCACCGCGAAGCAGGACGGCGCTGAAGTCGCTCGGCAGGCGCGGCAACTGGGCGCGCAACTGGCGGTGGCATATGAAGTCAGCCAGGCACCGATCATCACCCCCGATCCCACCCGAGGCGCGCCACTCTATGCGCAGAACTGCTCGGTGTGCCACGGCGACAGCGGCGCCGGTGACGGCCCGGCGGGACTCGGCATGACCCCGCCGCCGGCCAATCTGCGTGGTGCGGCGCGGCTGGATCACCTGAGTCTGTATGCGATCTACAACACCCTCGGCCAAGGCGTCGAAGGCACGGACATGCCGGCGTTTGCCGATCAGCTCGATGATCGCCAGCGTTGGGATCTGGCGACTTACATTGCCGGTTTCAGCGCCGATCCGGCAGCGGCCAAAGCCGAGAAGACCTACAACATCGCCGATCTGGCGCGCCAGACCCCGGCCGAAGTGCAGGCCGCCGATGGCCCGCAAGCCGCAGCGACCTTCCGTGCACAACGCGCGCAGCCGCCGCAGGTCAAGCGTGGCCCGGCGCAGTTGCTCGACTACACCGCCGCAACGCTGGACAAGAGTCTGGCCGCGTATCGCGCCGGAGAGCACGATCAGGCTTACGACCTGTCGGTAGCGGCCTATCTGGAGGGCTTCGAGCTGGTCGAGAGCTCGCTGGATAACGTCGACGCCAATGTGCGCAAGGACACCGAAAAATCCCTGATGGCTTATCGGCAATCGTTGCAGGACGGTTTGCCGGTCGAGCAGGCCGAGCAGCGTCTGGACGCGGCCAAGGCGAAGTTGAAAGAGTCCGCCGGGTTGCTCGGCAGTGATGGCTTGAGCTGGTCGCTGAGCTACATCTCCGGTCTGTTGATTCTGCTGCGCGAAGGGCTGGAAGCGATTCTGGTGCTGGCGGCGATCCTCGCCTTCCTGCGTAACACCGGCCAGCAATCGGCGGTGCGCAGCGTCAACGTCGGTTGGGGTCTGGCGCTGCTGGCCGGCCTCGGCACCTGGGCGCTGGCGGCGTATGTGATCGACGTCAGCGGCTCGCAGCGTGAACTGCTCGAAGGCGCGACGGCGCTGTTTGCCAGCGTCATGGTCTTGTGGCTGGGCGTGTGGATGCATGACCGTCGTCACGCCGCGGCCTGGCAGGATTACATCAAGAGCAGTCTGGTTGGCGGCGGCGGGCGTTTCGGCTTCGCGATTCTGGCGTTCTTCTCGGTGTATCGCGAGTTGTTCGAAGTGATCCTGTTTTACGAAACCCTGTGGCTGCAAGCCGGCCCGGCCGGGCATGACGCGGTGCTCGCGGGTGGCGCCACGGCGCTGGTGCTGCTGGTCGGTCTGGCGTGGGTGATTCTGCGCGGTTCGGCGAAACTGCCGCTGACGCTGTTCTTCAGCATCAACGCGGCGCTGCTGTGCGCGTTGTCGGTGGTGTTTGCCGGGCATGGCGTGAAGGCGTTGCAGGAAGCCGGGATCTTCGGCACGCGGCCGGTGGCGTTCTTTGAATTCGATTGGCTGGGGATTCATGCCGATGGGTATTCGTTGGCGGCGCAGGCGGTGGCGATTCTGGCGATTGCTGTGTTGTATGGGCGTAGCTGGATGGCGGAAAAGCGGCGGGTTTCGGCTGCTTGATTGAGTGCTCCCTTAAAAGATCGCAGCCTTCGGCAGCTCCTACAGGGGCGTAGCATGTCGCAATATTGCGGCGCGACGCGCACTCTGTAGGAGTTGCCGAAGGCTGCGATCTTTTGCTTTTAGAGGTAAAGAAAATGCGTGTATGGATCGATGCCGACGCCTGCCCAAGGGCGGCGAAGGATCTGGTGGTGAAGTTCGCCCTCAAGCGTCAGTTTGAAGTGGTGCTGGTGGCCGGGCAGCCGCAGATCAAGCCGGGACTGTCCATCGTCAAACTGATCGTGGTCCCGAGCGGGCCGGATGCGGCGGACGATTATCTGGTCGAGTACGCGGTGCCGGGTGAACTGGTGATTTGCAGCGACATTCCATTGGCCGATCGCTTGGTGAAGAAGGGCGTCGCGGCGCTGGATCCGCGTGGCAAGGAGTTCGATGCGCAGAACATGGGCGAGCGCTTGGCCGTACGCAACTTGTTCACCGATCTGCGCGAACAAGGCCAGATGAGCGGCGGACCGGCGCCATTTGGCGATCGCGAGAAACAGGCGTTTGCCAACGCGCTGGACCGGATTCTCACGCGCCTTTCACGCCAGTCTTGAGCGGTACACAAAACCTGTGGGAGCGAGCTTGCTCGCGAAGGCGCCGGATCAGGCAACGCTGTGTTGAATGACCCATCGTCTTCGCGAGAAAGCTCGCTCCCACATTTGTTTTTGTACGCTGCGGGGGATCAGGCGTCGTTTTCGTGGGTCAGTTCGAGGACGCGATCCACGAGCTTGTAGATCCCCGAAGCCGCCTCACTGATGTTCTGCGCCAGCATGTAAGCCGGGGTCGTCACCAGTTTGCGCGCCTTGTCTTCAATGATTTCCGTCACCGCACAGTCTTCGTGGGTAGCGCCCATCTTGTTCATCGCCGTGGCCGTGTCGGCGTCATTGCCGATGGTGCAGGTTACGCCCGGACCGTAGATTTTCGCCGCCAGTGCCGGGGAAATACACATCAGTCCCACCGGTTTACCCGCTTCGGCAAACGCCTCGGCCAGTGCCAGCACCTCAGGCTGCACGGTGCAGCCCGCGCCTTCAACGGCAAAGTTCGAAAGGTTCTTCGCCGCACCAAACCCACCCGGCACGATCAACGCATCGAAGTCGTCGACGTCGGCCTCGCGGATGTCCTTGATGTTGCCGCGGGCAATCCGCGCCGATTCCACCAGGACGTTACGCGACTCGGGCATTTCTTCGCCGGTCAGGTGGTTGATCACATGCAATTGCGCGATGTTCGGGGCGAAGCACTGCACCTGCGCGCCGCGTTGGTCGAGACGCAGCAGGGTGATCACGCTTTCATGGATCTCGGCGCCGTCGTACACGCCACTGCCGGACAGGATCACTGCAACTTTTTTGCTCATGGGTTTCTCTCCAGATTCATGGCGCTAAATGTCCACTAAATTGTCGCGCGTTGCCATAGGCTCAAGTGGTGGCGGCACCTGCATGGAACGCTTTCTACATGGATCGCAACAACGGCGGGGTGTTCATTATTTGCGGTTGCCTGCTGCGTAACGAGCGGGAGATTTTTCGCGTGAGAACGCCGCTGGCGAAGGGGAGTCCGCTAGTGCAGAGGAGGGAAATGACTGAAAGAGGCGGCCAGCCCGCGCTGGGCGCAGGGCTGTCCGCCAGTCGCCAGCGAGTTACTCGGCTGGCGTCTTCGGTTCGGCAGGTTTGGTCACTTCGGCTTGATTCAGCAGTGCAGCTTTTGCGGCTTGCTCGTCGGCGTAGACCTGCCTGGCGAGACGGGCATTCTTGAAACGACGGCGCAGCCACAAGCCAACGCCCAGCACCAGAAATGCACCCAACACCCACAGCTCGTACTTCTTGATACTGCCGAGCATGCCTTCCAGCACCGCCCCGAAGTGGTAAGCCGCAGCGGCCAGCGCGGTCGCCCAGATCGCTGCACCGATGCCGTTGAGCAGCAGATAACGCCCCGGCGGATAACCCGACAGACCGATCGCCACTGGCATCACTGTGCGCAAGCCATAGACGAAGCGAAAGCTCAGAACCCAGATGTCCGGATGCTTACGAATATGCTCCAGCGCGCGATCGCCCATCATCTGCCAGCGCGGTTTGCGCGCGAGTAACTTGCGCCCGTGCTTGCGGCCGAGGAAGTACCACAGCTGATCGCCGGCATAGCTGCCGAAGAACGCCACGACCACCACCATATTGATGTCCATGTATCCACGGAACGCGAGGAAGCCCGCGAGCACCAGAATGGTTTCGCCTTCGAAAAACGTGCCGAGAAACAAGGCAAAGTAGCCAAAGTCATGCAGAAATTGTTGGAGCATTGTCTGGGTGCTGGCGAAATGAACGCGCAGCCTAACCCTTCGGACACATTCATGAAAGTGTCCAAATGTGTCTCGACGTGAACAATTCCTACACTGACAATGGAATGCGGCTACATGTCACGGGGCACACATAACTGTCATCTGTTCGTCATAATGGCCGTCTATAACTGTCACGCTCGCCCGTTTGCGCGGGCTCAGGAGTCCGCCGTGAGCTTTACCCCTGCCAATCGTCTGTTCCCTGCCACTCGCCTGCGTCGCAACCGTCGTGATGATTTTTCGCGTCGGCTGGTGCGGGAAAATGTGCTGACGGTCGATGACCTGATCCTGCCGGTGTTCGTGCTCGACGGTGAAAGCCGCCGCGAAGCCGTGGCTTCGATGCCCGGGGTAGAGCGGTTGACTATCGATCTGCTGCTCGAAGAAGCGGCGAAGTGGGTCGAGCTGGGGATTCCGGCGCTGGCGTTGTTTCCGGTCACGCCAGCTGAATTGAAATCCCTCGACGCCGCCGAAGCCTGGAATCCGCAAGGCATCGCCCAGCGCGCCACCCGCGCGCTGCGTGAGCGTTTTCCGGAACTGGGGGTGATCACCGACGTGGCGCTGGATCCGTTCACCACTCACGGCCAGGACGGCATTCTCGACGAAGAAGGCTACGTACAGAACGACATCACTGTCGACGCACTGGTGCGCCAGGCCCTGTCTCATGCCGAAGCCGGTGCGCAGGTGGTGGCACCGTCGGACATGATGGACGGTCGCATTCAGGCAATTCGCGAAGCGCTGGAAGTCGCCGGTCACGTCAACGTACGGATCATGGCCTACTCGGCCAAGTACGCCAGCGCCTATTACGGCCCGTTCCGCGATGCGGTCGGTTCGGCGTCGAACCTTGGCAAGGCCAACAAGGCCTCCTATCAGATGGACCCGGCCAACAGCGACGAAGCGCTGCACGAAGTCGGTGCGGACTTGTCTGAAGGCGCGGACATGGTCATGGTCAAGCCGGGCATGCCCTACCTGGACATTCTTTTCCGGGTAAAAGATGCCTTCAAAGTGCCGACCTTCGTCTATCAGGTTAGCGGCGAATACGCCATGCACATGGCGGCGATCCAGAATGGCTGGTTGAGCGAGGCGGTGATTGTCGAATCACTGACCGCCTTTAAACGTGCCGGCGCTGATGGCATCCTGACTTACTTTGCTGTCCGCGCCGCTCAATTGTTACGAGAGCAGAAATAGCCCTCCCAGGAACATTCAATGAATACCGAAGGACTCACGGAAGTTGCAGTAAAAGAAGCTCAACCGGTGGTCGAGCAAATCACCGAGACCCCGCCGGAACTGGAGCCTGCGCCACCCGCGCCAGTCGCCGAACCTGTCGCGGCGGCGCCAGTGATTGCGATACCGGGCCTGGATGACAGCAGCCTGTACATCCACCGTGAGCTTTCGCAACTGCAATTCAATATCCGCGTGCTGGAACAGGCGCTGGACGAGTCCTATCCGTTGCTGGAACGCTTGAAGTTCCTGCTGATCTTCTCCAGCAACCTCGATGAATTCTTTGAAATCCGCGTCGCCGGTCTGAAGAAGCAGATCACCTTCGCCCGTGAACAGGCCGGTGCTGACGGCTTGCAGCCGCATCAAGCGCTGGCGCGGATCAGCGAGCTGGTGCACGGTCACGTTGACCGTCAGTACGCGATCCTCAACGACATTCTGTTGCCGGAGCTGGAAAAGCACCAAGTGCGCTTCATCCGTCGTCGCCACTGGACGACCAAGATCAAAACCTGGGTGCGCCGCTACTTCCGCGACGAGATCGCGCCGATCATCACCCCGATCGGCCTCGACCCGACGCACCCGTTCCCGTTGCTGGTGAACAAGAGCCTGAACTTCATCGTCGAGCTGGAAGGCATCGACGCCTTCGGTCGCGACTCCGGTCTGGCGATCATCCCGGCGCCGCGACTGCTGCCACGGATAATCAAGGTGCCGGAAGAAGTCGGCGGCCCGGGCGACAACTATGTGTTCCTGTCGTCGATGATCCACGCCCACGCCGATGACCTGTTCCAGGGCATGAAGGTGAAGGGCTGCTACCAGTTCCGTCTGACCCGAAATGCCGACCTGGCGCTCGACTCCGAAGACGTCGAAGACCTGGCCCGCGCCCTGCGTGGCGAGTTGTTCTCGCGTCGCTACGGCGATGCGGTACGTCTGGAAGTCGCCGACACTTGCCCGAAACATCTTTCGGACTACCTGCTCAAGCAGTTCAACCTGAGCGAGAGCGAGTTGTATCAGGTCAACGGTCCGGTCAACCTGACGCGACTGTTCAGCATCACCGGTCTGGACAGCCATCCGGAGCTGCAATACACGCCGTTCACCCCGCAGATCCCGAAACTGCTGCAGAACAGCGAAAACATTTTCAGCGTGGTCAGCAAGCAGGACATCCTCTTGCTGCACCCGTTCGAGTCGTTCACCCCGGTGGTCGACCTGCTGCGTCAGGCCGCCAAAGACCCGCACGTTCTCGCTGTGCGTCAGACGCTGTACCGCTCCGGCGCCAACTCCGAGATCGTTGATGCGCTGGTCGATGCCGCGCGTAACGGCAAGGAAGTGACGGCGGTCATCGAGCTGCGTGCGCGGTTCGACGAAGAATCCAACCTGCAACTGGCCAGCCGTCTGCAAGCGGCCGGTGCGGTGGTGATCTACGGCGTGGTCGGCTTCAAGACCCACGCCAAGATGATGCTGATCCTGCGCCGCGAGGCCGGCGAAATCGTGCGTTACGCGCACCTCGGCACCGGTAACTACCACGCCGGCAACGCCAAGCTCTACACCGACTACAGCCTGCTGACCTCCGACGACGCCTTGTGCGAAGACGTCGGCAAGCTGTTCAGCCAGTTGATCGGCATGGGTAAAACCCTGCGCATGAAAAAGCTGCTGCATGCGCCGTTCACCCTGAAAAAGGGCATGCTCGACATGATCACCCGCGAGACGCAATTTGCGCTCGACGGCAAGCCGGCGCACATCATCGCCAAGTTCAACTCGCTGACCGATCCGAAGATCATTCGCGCGCTGTACAAGGCCAGCCAGTCCGGTGTGCGTATCGACCTGGTGGTGCGCGGCATGTGCTGTCTGCGTCCGGGGATTGCCGGGGTTTCGCACAACATTCATGTGCGCTCGATCATCGGCCGCTTCCTTGAGCACACCCGAGTGTTCTACTTCCTCAATGGCGGCGACGAGCAGATGTTCCTTTCCAGTGCCGACTGGATGGAGCGCAACCTCGACAAGCGTGTCGAGACTTGCTTCCCGGTGGAAGGCAAGAAGTTGCTGACCCGGGTGAAGAAAGAGCTGGAGTTGTATCTGACTGACAACACTCATAGCTGGAGCCTGCAGTCGGATGGCCGTTACATCCGCAACACGCCAACCGGCAACCAGAATCCGAGGAGTGCGCAGGCGACGTTGCTGGAACGGTTGGGTAGTCCGATTTTGCCGGTTAGCAGCTGAGAGTTGAAAGTCAAAAGCCCCTCATCGGAACGCCGCCCGCCTAACCCTCTCCCAGAGGGAGAGGGGACTGACCGAGGTGTCTTTTCGAGCTACGCCGACCTGAACTATCGAGTCGAACTCAGGTTTTGAACAGCATGCGGTGTGCTCCCTTTCCCCCTCTACCCCTTGGGGGAGAGGGTTGGGGTGAGGGGGATCGATCTTAGTCACACCCCCTGAACCCAGCCGAACACCCAATAAAAAGGCGATCCCTGTGGATCGCCTTTTTTGTGCCTGCCCGACTCAGTGGACGCTAAGAACGATGCCCACCCGCGTCAGCCAATCCGCCTCAAGCCCGAAATCCGCCTGAGTCAGCTGATTTTCATCCA
Source organism: Pseudomonas viridiflava (assembly GCF_900580865.1). GTDB lineage: Bacteria > Pseudomonadota > Gammaproteobacteria > Pseudomonadales > Pseudomonadaceae > Aquipseudomonas. Next base: position 255,719 of record NZ_UTBZ01000001.1, on the reverse strand, counting down.
GCCAGTTCTCCGGGAATTCCACATCCAGGGTGTTGCCCTTTGCATGCAACACCACCTGCGGCATCGCTTGGGTTCCTCGAATATGGTGGAACAGGATCGCAAAGCGCAGCAGCACGCACAGGCGAATCAGCTTGTCACCGTCGTCGCCGAAATCAGCAAACTTGTCCTTGGGAATGTTGCGGCGGTGGCCACGCACCAATAGCGCGAGCATCTGTTGGTCTTCGCGGGAGAACCCGGCGAGGTCCGAGTGTTCGATCAGGTAGGCGCCATGCTTGTGGTAATGATAGTGAGCGATGTCGAGGCCGACTTCGTGCACTTTCGCTGCCCAACCGAGGAGTTCGCGCCAGATGCCGTCATCCAGCTCCCAATCCGCCGCCACTTGATCGAACGCGTGCAAGGCTTTGCGTTCAACCCGCGCGGCCTGTTCCAGATCGACGTGGTAGCGCTCCATCAGCGAGGTCAGCGTGCGTTCGCGCACGTCTTCGTGATGATGACGGCCGAGCAGGTCGTAGAGCACGCCCTCACGCAGGGCGCCGTCACAGTGATCCATGCGTTGCAGTTCGAGGGCGTCGAAAATCGCTTCGAGAATCGCCAGGCCCGCCGGGAAGATTGTCCGGCGGTCAGGCTTGATGCCTTCGAAGTCGATCTTGTCGACGTCGCCGAGTTTGAACAGGCGACGCTTGAGCCACGCCAGGCCTTCGGCATTCACTTCGCCAGTGCCGTGACCGCCGGCCTTCAGGGCCAGGCCGATGGCTCGGATGGTGCCCGAGGAGCCGATGGCTTCATCCCAGGTCAGCCGATGCAGAGCGTGTTCGATGCTCATGATCTCCAGCCGCGCCGCCGTATATGCCTGGGCGTAGCGGGCCGGGGTGATCTTGCCGTCCTTGAAGTAGCGCTGAGTGAAGCTGACGCAGCCCATTTGCAGGCTTTCGCGCAGCAGCGGTTCGAAGCGCTGGCCAATGATGAACTCGGTGCTACCGCCGCCGATGTCGGCGACCAGACGTTTGCCCGGGGTGTCAGCGAGGGTGTGCGACACGCCCAGATAGATCAGCCGCGCTTCTTCACGACCGGAGATGACTTCCACCGGATGGCCGAGGATTTCTTCGGCACGGTGGATGAATTCGAGGCGGTTGCGCGCTTCACGCAGGGCGTTGGTGCCGACGATGCGCACGGCGCCAAGCGGCATACCGTTGATCAGTTGGGCAAAACGCTTGAGGCAATCGAGGCCGCGTTGCATCGATTCTTCGTTGAGCTTGCGCTCGTCGTCGATGCCGGCAGCCAGCTGAACCTTCTCGCCGAGCCGCTCGAGAATGCGGATTTCGCCGTTCTGGGCCTTGGCCACGACCATGTGAAAGCTGTTGGAGCCCAGGTCGATTGCGGCGATCAGGGACAGATTCTTGGCTTGGGATTGCGGCATGGTCAGGGGGTCTCGGTCGATAACCCCGACATCGTGCCACGATCAAAGGCTGGCGCCAACGCGCATGGTTCAAACCGTTGATTCATCGCAGAAAGTCTAGAGATCGCGGCGCGGCCATTCGCGAGCAGGCTCGCTCCCACAGGTTTTGCAGCGAACTCACCATAGTGGTCCAACAGAGATCCCTGTGGGAGCGAGCCTGCTCGCGAAGGCGTCCGCCGCATCACTACGGCTATTTCAGGCTGTCGCTTCCACCGTGCCAATAAAGTTCGCCAGCTCCGCCGTCTGCGGATTTGCAAACAACACCTTCGGATCCCCCACCTCATGCACCTTGCCATGGTGCATGAACACCAATTTATCCCCAACCTCACGGGCAAAGCGCATTTCGTGGGTGACCATGATCAGCGTCATGCCTTCCTTGGCCAGTTGCCGCACCACGCTGAGCACTTCATTGACCAGTTCCGGGTCGAGCGCCGAGGTGATCTCGTCGCAGAGCAAAACCTTCGGCGACATCGCCAGCGCTCGGGCAATCGCCACGCGCTGCTGCTGACCACCGGACAACCGATCCGGGAAAGCATCAAATTTTTCTCCGAGACCAACCCGCTCAAGCATCTCCCGCGCCAGTTCCGCCGCTTTGGCTTTCGGCACTTTCTGCACCACCTGCGGCGCGAGCATGACGTTTTCACCCACGGTCAGGTGCGGGAACAGGTTGAATTGCTGAAACACCATGCCGACCTTCTGCCGCAAGCTGCGCAGATCAGCGCGGGCGGCGTCGAGGTATTCGCCGTCGACTTCGATCACGCCGTCGTTGATCGACTCCAGGCCATTAAGCGTGCGCAGCAGGGTGGATTTGCCCGAGCCGCTGCGGCCGATGATCGCCACGACCTGGCCTTCCTCGACGCTGAGGTCGATGCCTTTGAGCACGTGGTGATCGCCGTAGTATTTATGCAGGGCGGAAATTCTAAGCAGAGGCATGCAGTCTCCTTTCCAGGTAACGCGCACTGAGCGACAAGGGGTAGCAGAGCAAGAAGTAGCCGAGGGCGACGAGGCCGTAGACCATGAACGGTTCAAACGTGGCGTTGGCAAGCATGCCGCCAGTCTTGGTCAGCTCGGTGAAACCGATGATCGAGGTCACGGCAGTGCCTTTGACCACTTGCACCGAGAAACCCACGGTCGGCGCCACGGCAATGCGCAGCGCTTGCGGCAGGATCACGTAGCGCAGTTGCTCCAGCGGATTGAGCGCCAGACTCGCCGAGGCTTCCCACTGGCCATTGGAGATCGACTCGACGCAGCCGCGCCAGATCTCCGCCAGATAAGCACTGGTAAACAAGGTCAGGGCAATCGCTGCGGCCATCCACGGCGAGATTTCGATCCCGGCCAAGGCCACACCGAAGAACACCAGAAACAGCTGCATCAACAGCGGCGTACCCTGGAACAGTTCGATCCAGGTGCGGGCAATGCTGCTCGACACAGAGTTTTTCGAGATGCGCATGATCAGGATCAGCAGTCCGACGAGGCCGCCGCCGATAAACGCCACCAGCGACAGCGCCAGCGTCCATTGCAGGCCGACGAGCAGGTTGCGCAGGATGTCCCAGAAGGTGAAATCGCTCATGCGCGGCTCCTGCTGATGTAGCGTCGGCCGATCCAGTTCAGCAACTGGCGGATCAGCAGCGCCATGCACAGGTAGATCAGCGTGGTCAGCGCGTAGGTTTCAAAGGCGCGGAAGTTGCGCGACTGAATGAAGTTGGCGGCAAAACTCAACTCTTCGGTGGCGATCTGCGAACACACCGCCGAACCGAGCATGACGATGATGATCTGGCTGCTCAGCGCCGGCCAGACCTTGCCCAGTGCCGGCAGCAGCACCACATGACGAAACGCCTCGAAGCGCGTCATCGCCAATGCCGCTGCGGCTTCCAGTTGCCCGCGCGGGATCGCCTGAATGCCGGCGCGGATAATCTCGGTCGAATAGGCACCGAGGTTGATCACCATCGCCAGCACCGCCGCTTGCCACTCGGAAATCTGCACGCCAAGCGATGGTAGCCCGAAGAAGATAAAGAACAACTGCACCAGAAACGGCGTGTTGCGGATCAACTCGACGTAGACGCCAAAGATTGCCGAGAACGGGCGGATGTTCCACGCCCGCACCAACGCCCCGACAATTCCGACGCCGACCCCGAGCAACGCGCCGATGGCCGTCAGCTCAAGGGTAAACAGCGCCCCGCGCAGCAACAGGTCGGTGTTTTCCACCACCGGCATGAAATCGAACTGATAAGCCATGAAGGTCTCCCGCGCAGTCGATCAGAGATCGGCCGGCAGCGGCTCTTTCAGCCAGGTCTGCGAGTTTTTCTCCAGTGCGCCGTCAGCCTTGGCGGTGGTCAGGATGTCGTTGACCTTGGCCAGCAGCGCTGCTTCGTTCTTGTTCACGCCGACGTAAACCGGCGAATCCTTGAGCTTCACTTTCAGCGCTGGCACACGTTTCGGGTTCTTTTCGCTGATTGCGACCATCACCACGTTGCCGCTGGCGATCAGGTCAACTTGTCCTGCGAGGTAGGCGGCAATGGTCGAGTTGTTGTCTTCGAAGCGCTTGATGGTCACGCCTTCCGGGGCGACCTTGGTCAACTCGATGTCTTCGATGGCGCCACGGGTGACGCTGATCGTCTTGCCCTTGAGGTCGTCGAGGCTGGCGATGGCAGCGTCTGGCGGGCCGAACACGGCGAGGTAGAACGGTGCGTAGGCACGGGAGAAGTCGATGACTTTCTCGCGCTCAGGGTTTTTGCCGAGGCTGGAAATCACCAGATCGACTTTGCCGGTGGTCAGGAACGGAATGCGGTTGGTGCTGTTGACCGGGGTCAGTTCGAGTTTGACCTTGAGTTGATCGGCCAGCAGTTTCGCCGTGTCGATGTCCAGGCCGCGCGGCTTCATGTCCGGGCCGACCGAGCCGAACGGCGGGAAGTCCTGGGGCACGGCGACTTTCAGCGTGCCGCGTTTGACCACGTCGTCGAGACCGTCGGCGTGAGCGGGTGCCTGGCTGAGCAGCAGGCTGGAAAGCAGGGCGGCGAGGAGGGCGCTGTAACGCTTGGTCATGAACAATCTCCGGATCGGCGGGAAGTGATTTCTGCGTTCGGACAGAGCATGCGCCGTGCCAATACGTGGCTTTCATCCCGGCAGGCCATGGTTTTAGCGGGTTTGTTCGGTCTTACTGGTCTGAACAGTCAGGTTGTTTTTCGCACTGCCATGGCGCACCGGCGTGGTTCACCGAACCCCGCTGGGGCACGACTTGCCGGACTCGACGAATAGCTTTACAACTAGCCGCACATTGGCCAGATGCGTCTGAAAAACCATGAATTCGATTTCCCGTGCGGTACCCGAAGTGGCGCTGCAAGCGATCCGCAAACTGATTACCGAACAGGGCTTCGGTGCGGGTGATGCTTTGCCTTCGCAGCGGGACCTGGCGCTGCAATTGGGCGTGAGTCGGGCGTCGTTGCGTGAGGCGTTGTCGTCGCTGAGCGCGTTGGGTGTGGTCAGTATTCAGCCGGGCAAAGGCGTGTTTGTGCAGTCGCCGGTGGCGTTGTCGTCCGGCGAAAGCACGCCCGGTTGGGCGTTCGCGGCGCAGGCCTCACCGCTGGATATCTTTCAATTGCGCTATGCACTGGAAGGGTTTGCCGCCGGGCTGGCGGCGGTGACGTTAAGCACGTTCGATCTGGATGCGCTGGAAGACAACGTCGCGGCGATGCGTGATCAATTGAAGGCTGGCGACTTTGAAGCGGCGGCGAAACTGGACTTCGAATTTCACCGACGCATCCTGCTGGCCAGCGGCAATCAGGCGATGTTGAGCATCCTCACCGCCAGCGCTGAAATGTTCCTGGAAAGCCAGAAACTACCGTTCATCCGCGCCGAACGCGCCATGGAAACCTGGCAGGAGCACCGCAAGATTCTGCGGGCCCTCGCACGCCGGGCGTCCGCTGCGGCGCAAAAAGCCATGCAGGAACACGTGCGCAACGCCGCCCTGCGCACCGGAATTGCCTTCATCGCCCCCGCCACGGCGTGACTTGAGCTATACCCAAACTCATCGAGTGTCATAGCAAGACTCAATCAACTGCGGCTTCCTGAACAGGGGAAGGGCGGCTATGATGGGCCACGTTTTTTTGCTTACAACCTGGAGAATTCCATGAGCAGCGATCTTATCAAACACGTTAGCGACGCTAGCTTCGAAGCCGACGTACTCAAGGCCGAAGGCGCTGTCCTGGTCGATTACTGGGCTGAATGGTGCGGTCCTTGCAAAATGATCGCTCCGGTTCTGGACGAGATTGCCGAGACTTACAAAGGCAAGCTGACCGTTGCCAAACTGAACATCGACGAGAACCAGGAAACCCCGGCCAAGCACGGCGTGCGTGGTATCCCGACCCTGATGCTGTTCAAGAACGGCAACGTTGAAGCGACCAAGGTCGGCGCCCTGTCGAAGTCGCAACTGGCTGCTTTCCTCGACGCCAACATCTAAGCGTCGCAGTAAAGAGCCTGAAAAAAAGCCCCGCAAATAGCGGGGCTTTTTGCGTATTCAGGGCTAGACGCTCCGAAACTCAGGTGGTACATTCGGCCCCGCACTGGTTTCTCCATTGCCCCCTGCTAGCCGTCGCCGACGCACTCCTTTTCGAATTAGTTCGCGATCCTGTCGCCTTCTCCGCGGCGCGGCCTCATTAAGCCAAAAGCTTAATTTCCCCCCCTCCATAAATGATTACGTCATTCCTATATGAATCTGACTGAACTCAAGCAAAAGCCGATTACCGAACTGCTCGAATTGGCCGAACAGATGGGCATAGAAAATATGGCCCGTTCGCGCAAGCAGGACGTGATTTTCTCCCTGCTGAAAAAGCACGCGAAAAGCGGCGAGGAAATCTCCGGTGATGGCGTGCTGGAGATTCTCCAGGACGGCTTCGGCTTCCTGCGCTCCGCTGACGCTTCCTACCTGGCCGGCCCGGACGATATCTACGTCTCGCCAAGCCAGATCCGCCGCTTCAACTTGCGCACCGGTGACACCATCGTTGGCAAGATCCGCCCTCCGAAGGAAGGCGAGCGGTATTTCGCCCTGCTCAAGGTCGACACGATCAACTTCGATCGTCCTGAGAACGCGAAAAACAAGATTCTCTTCGAGAACCTGACCCCGCTGTTCCCGACCGTGCGCATGAAGATGGAAGCCGGTAACGGTTCCACCGAAGACTTGACCGGTCGCGTGATCGACCTGTGCGCCCCGATCGGCAAAGGCCAGCGTGGTCTGATCGTGGCACCGCCGAAAGCCGGTAAAACGATCATGCTGCAGAACATCGCAGCGAACATCGCCCGTAACAACCCTGAAGTTCACCTGATCGTACTGCTGATCGACGAACGTCCGGAAGAAGTGACCGAAATGCAGCGCACCGTGCGCGGCGAAGTGGTTGCCTCGACCTTCGACGAGCCGCCGACCCGTCACGTGCAGGTTGCTGAAATGGTGATCGAGAAGGCCAAGCGCCTTGTTGAACACAAGAAAGACGTGGTGATCCTGCTCGACTCCATCACCCGTCTGGCCCGTGCCTACAACACCGTGATCCCGAGCTCCGGCAAGGTATTGACCGGTGGTGTCGATGCCCACGCCCTCGAGAAGCCAAAGCGTTTCTTCGGTGCTGCGCGTAACATCGAAGAAGGCGGCTCGCTGACCATTATCGCCACCGCGCTGGTTGAAACCGGCTCGAAGATGGACGAAGTGATCTACGAAGAGTTCAAGGGTACCGGCAACATGGAACTGCCTCTGGATCGCAAGATCGCCGAAAAGCGTGTGTTCCCGGCCATCAACATCAACCGCTCCGGCACCCGCCGCGAAGAGTTGCTGACCGCCGACGACGAACTGCAGCGTATGTGGATCCTGCGCAAGCTGCTGCACCCGATGGACGAAGTGGCTGCCATCGAGTTCCTGGTCGACAAGCTGAAAACGACCAAGACCAACGACGAGTTCTTCTTGTCGATGAAGCGCAAGTAATACGCAGCTGTGTAAAAGAACGCTCCCGAAAGGGGGCGTTTTTTTTGCTTTCGTGGTGCATGATTTTGCTGATGCGGCAGTGTCCTTGTTTGATCGGCAGGTATCCATAAGGGCAAGAAGCGTTATGCGCCCGTTTGGCAATCGACGGATTAAGGGCACTGACGGGCTGCTGTTTGCCCGTCAGAGCAGGTAGGATGTACGCCTATTTTGAGGGTGCCATCGTCAATGAAATTCAAGGATCTTCGGGATTTCGTGCAGCAGCTTGAGCAGCGCGGAGAGTTGAAACGCATCCAGATTCCCGTCTCGCCGGTGCTGGAAATGACCGAGGTGTGCGACCGCACGCTGCGGGCCAAGGGCCCGGCGCTGTTGTTCGAAAAACCCACCGGCTATGACATTCCGGTGCTCGGCAACCTGTTTGGCACCCCTGAGCGGGTGGCCATGGGCATGGGCGCCGAGTCGGTCAGTGAGCTGCGCGAAATCGGCAAGCTGCTGGCGTTCCTCAAGGAGCCGGAGCCGCCGAAGGGCTTGAAAGACGCGTGGTCGAAGCTGCCGATCTTCCGCAAGATCATCTCGATGGCGCCGAAAGTCGTCAAAGACGCGGTGTGCCAGGAAGTGGTCATCGAAGGCGACGACGTCGACCTGGCCATGCTGCCGGTGCAGACCTGCTGGCCCGGCGACGTCGGCCCGCTGATCACCTGGGGCCTGACCGTCACCAAAGGCCCGAACAAGGAACGCCAGAACCTCGGCATCTACCGTCAGCAAGTGATCGGCCGCAACAAGGTGATCATGCGCTGGCTCAGCCACCGTGGCGGCGCCCTCGACTTCCGCGAGTGGTGCGAGAAGCATCCGGGTCAGCCGTTCCCGGTGTCCGTGGCCCTTGGCGCGGATCCGGCGACCATTCTCGGCGCCGTGACGCCGGTGCCAGACAGTCTTTCCGAATACGCTTTCGCAGGGCTCTTGCGTGGTAACCGCACCGAACTGGTCAAGTGCCGTGGCAACGACCTGCAAGTGCCGGCCACCGCCGAAATCATCCTCGAAGGCGTGATCCATCCGGGCGAAATGGCCGATGAAGGCCCGTACGGCGACCACACCGGTTATTACAACGAAGTCGACAGCTTCCCGGTGTTCACCGTCGAGCGCATCACCCACCGGATCAAACCGATCTACCACAGCACCTACACCGGCCGTCCGCCGGATGAGCCGGCAATCCTCGGCGTGGCGCTGAACGAAGTGTTCGTGCCGATCCTGCAGAAGCAGTTCCCGGAAATCACCGACTTCTACCTGCCGCCGGAAGGCTGCTCGTACCGCATGGCCATCGTGACCATGAAGAAGTCGTATCCGGGGCATGCCAAACGCGTGATGCTCGGTGTCTGGTCGTTTTTGCGACAGTTCATGTACACCAAGTTCGTTATCGTCACCGACGACGATATCAACGCCCGCGACTGGAACGACGTGATCTGGGCCATCACCACGCGCATGGACCCCAAGCGCGACACGGTGATGATCGATAACACGCCGATCGACTACCTCGACTTCGCCTCGCCGATCTCCGGCCTGGGTTCGAAAATGGGCCTCGATGCCACCCACAAGTGGCCGGGCGAAACCACTCGCGAGTGGGGCCGCGTGATCGTCAAGGACGACGCCGTCACCCAACGGATCGATGCCATCTGGAATCAGTTAGGAATAGATTGATGCGTGTAACCCTGCAGCCCTCCGGAGCAGTGCTTGAGATACAGCCCGGTGAGCGGATTCTCGACGGCGCGCGACGCTTGGGCTACGAATGCCCGCAAAGCTGCCGCAACGGCAATTGTCATGTGTGTGCGGCGCTGCTGGTTGAAGGTAGTGTCGCGCAGGACGGCAAGGTGCATGACCACGGCGAGTTCTACACTTGCATAGCCGAGCCGCTGGAAGACTGCATCCTGCTGTGGGATGGCGTGCTCGCGCTGGGAGAACTGCCGGTGCGCAGCCTGTCATGTCAGGTCATCGAATGCCGCGATGTGGGTGGCGACACCTGGCGCGTGCGTCTGCGTGCGCCAGCGGGCAAGCCACCGCGTTATCACGCCGGGCAGTACTTGATGATCGAGCGCGAGACCGGTGAGAAATCAGCGTTCTCCATGGCCTCGGCGCCGCACGGCGGACGTGATCTGGAAATCCATGTGCTCGCGCGCGAAGCCAGTGCACTGAGCCTGATCGAGCAGCTGCAACGCAACTCGATGGTGCGCGTCGAGCTGCCATTCGGTGATACGCATCTGGCGGAACTGCCCGACGGGCCGCTGGTGCTGGTCGCCGCCGGCACCGGCATGGGCCAGATTCACGCGCTGATCGAACATTGCCGCGCCAACGGCTTCAAACACCCGGTGCATCTGTACTGGGGCGTGCGCCGTCCGGAAGATTTCTATCAGATCGAACATTGGGACGAATGGCTGAAATTGCCCAACCTGTTCCTGCACAAAGTCGTCAGCGATCAATGCGGTTGGGAAGGACGCTGCGGCATGCTGCACGAGGCGGTCTGTGAAGACTTCCCCGACCTGAAACCTTTGCACGTCTACGCCAGCGGCTCGCCAGCCATGGTCTACGGCACCCTCGACGCGCTGGTCGAAGCCGGGATGGATGCCCATCAAATGCGCGCTGATGTATTCGCTTACGCCCCTCGCTCCTGATTCTTTATAACTCGCTATATAGCCGATCGGTATTTATGTAATTGCATAAATACCGCTAGGTTATATATCAATCAGGCAATCAATTAAGAACTGTGCCATGGCACTCAAATTGCCTTAAAACATATGTGCCTTATTGTTACAGCGGTGCGTTCTATTAAGTAATTCTTTACCCGCGGGGAGCTGAACGCTATTCGCCATGAGCGCCATTGAAAACGCTTTTCTGAATTTGCATTACCCTCCGCGGCTCGATCTTGGGCCGCAGCTGACGCACGAACAACTTCTCGCTTCCATGCAATCGACCATGGCGCGCCACAAGGGCGGGCCGGTGTGGCTGTTCGCGTACGGTTCGCTGATCTGGCGGCCGGAATGTTCGGCAGTGGAGCGCGTACGGGGGCGCGTGCATGGCTACCATCGTGGCTTGTACCTGTGGTCTCACGAGCACCGTGGTACGCCGGAAATGCCCGGTCTGGTATTCGGTCTGGATCGTGGCGGTTCGTGCAGTGGCTTTGCTTATCGCTTGCCGGAAGACAACCTCGACGCTGCGCTGTACGCGTTGTGGAAGCGCGAGATGCCGGTGCCATCCTACCGACCACACTGGCTCAACTGCCGGCTCGAAGACGGCACTCAGGTGCAGGCCTTGGGATTCGTTCTGGAGCGACACCTGCCCAGCTATGCCGGCAACTTGCCGGATCACGTGCTGAGCCAGGTGTTCGAAAGCGCCAGCGGGCGTTACGGTACCACTCGCGATTATGTCGAGCAGACCGCCCATGCCCTGCGCAGCCACGCCATGCCAGACCGCAATCTGGAGGCGCGGCTCAAGCGCTGTAAATCACAGGTCGATCAAGCGACCGCTTCACGGCTCTGACTGGCGACTTGCTTGTGCCACAGCGTCGGGGCCAGGAAGGCCATCGACAGCAGGCATGCGCCCACCAGCAGGACGAAACCACCGTCCCAGCCGAAATGGTCAACGGTGTAGCCCATCGCGGCACTGGCCGCGACCGAACCACCGAGATAACCGAACAGGCCAGTGAAGCCCGCAGCAGTACCGGCGGCTTTCTTCGGCGCCAGTTCCAAAGCCTGTAGACCAATCAGCATCACCGGGCCGTAGATCAGGAAGCCGATCGAGAACAGCGCGATCATGTCGACGGTCGGGTTGCCGGCCGGGTTCAGCCAGTAAACCAGCGTTGCCACGGTCACCAGTGCCATGAACACCATGCCGGTCAGGCCACGGTTGCCACGGAAGATCTTGTCCGACATCCAGCCGCACAGCAGCGTGCCCGGAATACCCGCCCACTCGTAGAAGAAATAGGCCCACGAGGTTTTATCCACGGTGAAACCCTTGGCTTCTTTCAGGTAGGTCGGTGCCCAGTCCAGCACGCCGTAGCGCAGCAGGTAGACGAAGACGTTGGCCAGGGCGATATACCAGAGCATTTTGTTGCGCAGCACGTATTTGACGAAGATCTCTTTCGCGCTGAATTCGTCTTCGTGGCTGGCGTCGTAGCCTTCCGGATAATCGTTCTTGTACTTCTCGATTGGCGGCAGGCCGACCGATTGCGGGGTGTCACGCATGGTGATGAACGCAAACACCGCGACGCCCAGCGCCACCGCTGCCGGTACGTAGAACGCTGCATGCCAGTCGTTGAACAAGCCCATGCCGAGCAGGAACAGCGGGCCGATCAGACCGCCGCCGACGTTATGCGCCACGTTCCATACGGACACCACGCCACCACGTTCCTTCTGCGACCACCAGTGCACCATGGTCCGGCCACTTGGCGGCCAACCCATGCCCTGGGCCCAGCCGTTGATGAACAGCAGGATGAACATCATGGTCACGCTGGACGTTGCCCAAGGCGCGAAACCGAAAATGAACATCACCCCGGCCGAGACCAGCAGGCCGAACGGCAGGAAGTACCGCGGGTTGGAACGGTCGGACACCAGACCCATGAGGAATTTCGACAAACCATAAGCAATGGCGATCGCCGACATCGCCAGACCCAGATCACCGCGGCTATAGCCTTCGTCGATCAGGTACGGCATGGCCAGGGAGAAGTTTTTGCGCAGCAGGTAGTAACCCGCATAGCCAAAGAAAATACCGGCGAAGATCTGCCAGCGCAGGCGTCGGTACGTGCTGTCTATTTTTTCTTCAGGCAATGGAGCCTGATGTGCGGCAGGACGAAAGAAAGCAAACATTCAAGAGCTCCAGATTTCTTGTTTTGACTGCGGATGCGAATGTTACAGTTTCGTTACCGAAAATAGCACCGGTTCGCATCGACCAAACAGCGGAAAATGTTGGAAGTCGCATGTTCTTTTACGAACCTGTCGCTCAGCTGTAAGAACAGGGCGTTTTTGTGGCGGTCGGGACGTTGTGCCTTAGACTCGCGATCTACAGATCGACTGATATCTCGAGATAAACGATGACCCCGAAAGTTCGCAGGCTATTGCCCAGACTGTTGATGGTCGCAGCGGTGACTGTTTCAGTGTTGGCACTGAGCTTCGCCCAAAGTTCTGCAGCACCAGGCCTGCGCAATGTCACCGTATTGATCGTCCGCCATGCGGAAAAGCCTGATGCCGGCCGAGAACTCAATGCCCGGGGCGAACAGCGCGCCGCCGCTTACGCGGACTATTTCACCTCGTTGCAGTTGGACGACCAGACACTCACGCCCCAACGTCTGATAGCTACCGCCGACAGCCCGGAAAGCATCCGCCCGCGACAGACGCTGATTCCACTTTCCCAACGCCTGCAACTGCCGATCGAACAGCCCTACGCCAATAACGAGGTCGACAAACTGGTCAGCTCGCTGCGCAAGAGTAATCAGGCGAAAACCGTGCTGATCGCCTGGCACCACAGCCACATCAACAAACTCATTGGCGCTTTCGGCGGCGATGGCCCGGCGTTGATCGGTCAGCCGAAATGGCCGGTGGATGTCTATGACTGGCTGATTGTTTTGCGCTTCGACGACAAGGGGCAGTTGATCCAGTCTCGGAGTCAGAAGGTTCAGGAACATCTGATGCCGGGCGATGTTGCAGGCTGAAACGGTAAGAGGATCCGTCAGAAAAGTTACCTTTGAGCATTCGCGTGGTGCGTTCGCCCGATTTACCGTTGTGTCTTGGGAAATGTCCTGCGTCCAAAGCAGAAGTTGCGCCATTCAGTTAAACGTCATTGCTTCGTAACCTTTGTGCTGTTGCCGGCATCGGCATTCGGGTGCTCAGGGGGCGGATCATGCGGTGGATTGTGGCGTTGCTTTTATTGCTGGTCGGCGGTGTCGTGCACGCGGCGGGAGCGCTGTTGATTCCCGAAGACAGCCCCCGACCAATTTATCCACTGGCATTGTCCAGGGCCGGGATTACGGGAGAGGTGAAGGCCCGTTTCATCGTCAGGGCGGATGGCTCGGTCAGCGAAATCAGCATTCTGAAAAGCGACCACCCCGATCTGGCTGAAGCGGTCAGAGTTGCGCTGGCGCAGTGGCGTTTCAAGCCTTGGGCCGTAGAGGAGGACAAACCCGAAAAGCAGGAAGTCGTCGCGCCGATAGTCTTTCGGCTCGATCTGGATCAGCCCATTCACGTCAATCAGCAACTGAAAGTCTTGCGATGCCGAACGCTTACCGAGAACCTCGCCAACATTGCAGAGTACTCATGGATCGATTCGACGGTGTTCGCACAAACCCGCGCCTATCTTTCGAACGTCTTCCATAAAACTCAGCTACCGGACGCACAGCGTCTGGCAATGATTGCCAAGATGAATCGGCAGGTCGAGACGATCGTCAGGGCTTGTCGGGAGAGTCCGACGCGCAAATTCATAAGCCTGTTACCAACTGAGATTCGTGAATTGCTTTGATCACTAAGGCCAGAACGACCGAGCCGGGCATTCTGACCTTCGTCGATAGGTAGCTCAGCGCACTTGCACAACAATTTTGCCCACCGCTTTGCGCTGGCCAAGATCATTGATCGCCTGCGCCGCATTGCTCAGCGGATACACCTGCGACACCAGCGGTTTCAACTTGCCCTCGGCAAACCAGCCGAACAGCTGCTGGAAGTTCGCTGCGTTGTCCTGCGGCTGGCGCTGGGCGAAGGAGCCCCAGAACACGCCGAGCACTGCCGCGCCTTTGAGCAGGGCGAGGTTGACCGGCAGTTCCGGAATGCGCCCGCTGGCGAAGCCGACCACCAGCAGGCGGCCGTTCCAGGCGATGGCGCGAATGGCTTGATCGAACAGGTCACCGCCGACCGGGTCGTAAATCACGTCGGCGCCCTGGCCATCGGTCAGGCGTTTGATTTCATCTTTGAGGCTGGTTTCGCTGTAGTTGATCAGCTCATCGGCGCCGGCTGCCTTGGCTACTGCGAGTTTCTCGGCGCTGCTGGCGGCAGCAATCACACGGGCGCCCATGGCTTTGCCGATTTCCACGGCTGCCAGGCCAACGCCGCCGGACGCACCGAGCACCAGCAGGCTTTCGCCCGGTTGCAAGTTGGCGCGTTGCTTGAGGGCGTGCATCGAAGTGCCGTAGGTCATGCTGAAGGCGGCAGCAATATTGAAGTCCATCGACGGCGGAATCGGCAGCACGTTGTAGCCCGGCACGGCGACCTGCTCGGCGAAGCTGCCCCAGCCGGTCAGGGCCATGACCCGGTCACCGACCTTGAGGTGGCTGACTTTTTCGCCAACTTCGCGCACTACGCCCGCCGCTTCACCACCCGGCGAGAACGGGAAGGGCGGCTTGAACTGGTACTTGCCCTCGATGATCAGCGTGTCCGGGAAGTTGACCCCGGCGGCGTGCACGTCCAGCAGGATTTCATTCTTCTTCGCGACAGGGCTGGCGACGTCTTCCAGCACCAGCGATTCGGCAGGGCCGAAGGCTTTGCACAGCACGGCTTTCATCAGGGCTATTCCTTTGGGAGTGATGGCCGATAAGTGTAGGTGTGTCAGTCAACGGGTCAACGAGCATGCCCGGCCCTGATAGTCAGCCATAAGCTTGTGCTTGCGCGGCGGGTCGTTATGCTAGGCCGCAAACCGGATAAGGAGCGAATTGTGAAAGCGTGGATCATGTTGTTGCTGGCCCTGTCTCTGCCTGTGGCAGCGCTGGCCGAAGAAGCCAAAGAAGGCGAGGCGCCGAAGGTCAACTACATCACCCTGAGCCCGCCGTTCGTGGGCAACTACGGGCTGGACGGCACGCCGAAGCTCAAGGTCTACAAGGCCGATGTGGCATTGCGCGTGACCGGTGAAGAGGCGACCAAACTGGTCAAGGCCAACGAGCCGCTGATCCGTAATCAACTGGTGGCGCTGTTCACCCAGCAGACCTCTGATGCGATGGCGAGCATTGAAGGCAAGGAGAAGCTGCGTCAGGAAGCGTTGAAGCAGACCCAGCAAGTGATGAATGACGAGACCGGCAAGCCGGTGGTTGAGGATCTGCTGTTTAACAATCTGATCATTCAATAAGCCATTTGTTGTCCGGGCCGGCCTTATCGCGAGCAGGCTCACTCCTACAGTTGGAATACGTTCCCCTGTAGGAGTGAGCCTGCTCGCGATGGCAATGTTTCAGGCGACATTTCCCTCAGGGTTTCAGCGCAATCACCGCCGCCCATTGCTCCGGCGTCACCGGCATCACCGACAACCGCGACCCCTTCTGTACCAACGGCATCTCCGCCAGCGCGCTCTGCTGCTTCAGATAATCCAGCTTCAACACCCGCGCAAACGTCTCGACGTGTTCAACGTCAATCGCACTCCACGCGTTCTTCTCCTGCGTAGCCTTCGGATCAAAGTAATGGCTCTCCGGCTCCAATGCGGTGGGATCCGGGTACGCCGCCTCGATTATTTTGCCGATTCCGGCAATTCCCGGCTCCGGGCAGCTGGAATGGTAAAAAAAGAACTCATCGCCCACCGCCATCGCGCGCAGGAAGTTGCGCGCCTGATAATTGCGGACGCCGTCCCAGCGAGCTTTGCCGAGTTTTTCCAGACCTTTGATCGAGAGTTCGTCGGGCTCGGACTTCATCAGCCAATAGGCCATGGTTTTTTGCTCCTGAAACGGTCATTGGGCAGGTTGTCGGGCAATTTTATGACAAACCGACAGTCGGTTGGCGTCAGCGTTTGCGCGCAGGTTCACGTTGTCGCAAAATGCCGGCCTTTAAAGCTTGACGCTGCTGCACGGCCTACAAACGGAAACCGCTGCTGTCATCGTGATGATGTGCCTTGAGGGGGGCAATCGATGAAACGCAAACCGGATTTACTATGGACTTTGGTAATTTTGTTTGGCCTGGGCGTGGTGACCACGGGTTACGCGCAAAGCTTGTGGGCGAACAAGGCCGACGCGCCGATCGAAGTTGCACAGCAAGTACAACAGTCGACAGCCTTCAAGCGCTGAAACGGCTTTTTCGACGCCGCTGATCTGCGCGGCGTCCTATCCTGCGAAATACCACGCCTTGTCGCTGACCGTACCTTGTAACGGTACATCCCAGCTCGCCTGCGCCAATCGCTCGACCTTCTGACATTCATGGGCCAGACCCAGCAGCGTCGGCTTGCGCCAGTTTTTACGGCGGGCCAGATACGCCAGGCTGCGATCATAAAAACCGCCGCCCATGCCCAGGCGCCCGCCGACATCGTCAAACCCTACCAACGGCAGTAACACCAGATCCAGCGCCCAGACCTTGCGTTGCTGCGCCAGATTGGCTCGCGGCTCGAGAATGCGGAAGCGATTGGGTTTTAGTTTTTCGCCGGGACGAATCCGCTGAAAGACCATTTTGGTTCGCGGCCAGGCGCTGAGCACCGGCAGGTAAGTCGCTTTGCCCCGACGCTGTGCTTCGCGCAGCAGCAGACGCGGATCGATTTCGCCGTCGGTGGGCAGGTATAGAGAAATATGTTTGGCCCGACGAAAGTGCGGGTCTTGTGCCAGTTGCTGGTACAGACCTTTGGCGGCCTGGCGTTGTTCGCTTTTGCTCAGCGAGCGGCGCGCCTTGCGCAGCAGGCGGCGGAGTTGCGGGCGGGGCAGCAGCGCGGGTTCGGTCATGGTTCGGCTTCGGCAGGGTGGGTGCAAAAACGTACGCATAAAAAATCCGATGTCGGTTTTCACCGACATCGGATTCGAATCAGGCTCCCCGGATGAACCGCTGTCAACTTAGCCCTTGAACCCGAAAGTTCAAGGTGGAAGATGCAGTAGACTTTAAGGCTTTCCGTCTAGCGGACATGCACACCAGCCCAACGTGCAACTTCCAGGGTAGTGCGAATCGGCTCAGGGACATCGTCAACTGGCAAGCACCCCAGGGAGTGCCGCGAGTATACCGCAAGCGGCCAGTCGAATCAGCCCTTGGTGTTGGTCTGATCGTCGGCGAGCACCAGATCGACACGATCGAGCAAGTCGCGCACCTGTTCACGGGTCGAACCGCTGGCCTGGATGTCCGGACGCTCTTCTTTGTGCAAGAGGTCGTGGGTGATGTTCAGCGCGGCCATCACGGCAATGCGATCGGCACCGATGACTTTGCCGCTGCTGCGGATCTCGCGCATCTTGCCATCCAGATAACGCGCGGCGCTGACCAGATTGCTGCGTTCTTCCTGCGGGCAGATGATCGAATACTCTTTGTCGAGGATCTGCACGGTGACGCTATTGCTTGAACTCATGAGTCTTGCTCCAGGGCCTTGAGGCGCGAAATCATCGATTCGACCTTACGCCGGGCGATTTCGTTTTTTTCAATGAGGTGAGCGCGTTCCTCGCGCCAGGTTTTTTCCTGAGCTAGTAAGAGTGCGTTTTGACTCTTTAGTTGCTCGACTCGGCCAATCAGCAGTTCGAGTCTGGCCATCAGCGCTTGCAGGTCGGTGTCTTCCATTGTGTCCACTGGGTCGGAGTCTGTCTGATGGGATAGCTGGCGGACAGCCTTTAATAGTCTTGGCGAGTCTGTCGATGTAGGATACAAGGCCTTCATTCTAGACATAGCGCCGTCTGGCGCCTAGCTGCCCATGACCATTGCGAATTCCCCGTACCAAGCCTTTGCCACCCTGCTGACCTCCAGCGGCCACAACGTCTCGCCTGCCGAACTGCACGGCGTGCTGCTCGGACGCAGCTGCGCCGGTGCCGGCTTCGATAACGAAGGCTGGTTGATCGACGCCGCCGAACTGCTCGAAGGCGACATCCAGGACAACGTCCGCAACGCCCTGATCGGCCTGCAAGAGATGGTCAAAGGCGAGCTGACCGGCGACGACGTCACCGTCGTTCTGCTGCTGCCAACCGACGACGCGCCACTGGCCGACCGCGCCGCTGCACTGGGCGAGTGGTGCCAAGGCTTCCTCAGCGGTTTCGGCCTGAACTGCCGCGACAGCAGCATGCTCAGCACCGAAGCTACCGAAGTGCTGCAGGATCTGGCTGCCATTTCCCAGGTGCAAGACGCCCTCGAAGAGTCCGAAGACGGCGAAACCGACTACATGGAAGTCATGGAGTACCTGCGCGTTGCGCCGCTGCTGCTGTTCTCGGAAACCAAGAAAACCGACGTGCCGCCAGCCGCCAAGCCGTCGCTGCATTAATCGCGTGCCAGGGAAAGCCATCTGCCCATGACCCATATCCCGAAAGCGGAATACAGCCGTCGCCGCAAGGCTCTGATGGCGCAGATGGAACCCAACAGCATCGCGATCCTGCCGGCCGCCGCGGTCGCTATTCGCAACCGCGACGTCGAGCATGTCTACCGTCAGGACAGCGATTTCCAGTACCTCAGCGGCTTTCCCGAGCCGCAAGCCGTCATCGTCCTGATGCCCGGCCGCGAGCACGGTGAATACGTGCTGTTCTGCCGTGAACGCAACGCCGAACGCGAATTGTGGGACGGCTTGCGTGCAGGGCAAGAAGGCGCGATCCGCGACTTCGGTGCCGACGACGCCTTTCCGATCACCGACATCGACGACATCCTCCCGGGCCTGATCGAAGGTCGCGACCGGGTGTATTCGGCGATGGGGAGCAACCCAGAGTTCGACCGTCACCTGATGGACTGGATCAACGTGATCCGCTCCAAGGCGCACCTCGGCGCCCAGCCGCCGAACGAATTCGTTGCGCTGGATCATCTGCTGCACGACATGCGCCTGTATAAATCGGCGGCAGAAGTGAAGGTGATGCGCGAAGCCGCACGGATCTCCGCGCAGGCGCATATTCGTGCGATGCAGGCCAGTCGGGCCGGGCTCTACGAGTACAGCCTCGAAGCCGAACTCGATTACGAATTCCGCAAGGGCGGGGCGAAAATGCCGGCGTACGGCTCGATCGTCGCCGCCGGACGCAATAGCTGCATCCTGCATTACCAGCAGAATGACGCGCTGCTCAAGGACGGTGATCTGGTGTTGATCGACGCCGGTTGCGAAATCGACTGCTACGCCAGCGACATCACCCGCACCTGGCCGGTCAACGGCAAGTTTTCGCCCGAGCAGAAAGCGATCTACGAATTGGTGCTGGCTTCGCAGGAAGCTGCATTCGCCGAAATCGCCCCGAACAAGCACTGGAATCAGGCGCACGAAGCCACGGTTCAAGTGATTACCACAGGCTTGGTGAAACTCGGTTTGCTGCAAGGCGAGGTCGACGAATTGATCGCCAGCGAAGCCTACAAAGCCTTTTACATGCACCGCGCCGGTCACTGGCTGGGCATGGATGTACACGACGTTGGCGAGTACAAGGTAGGCGGCGAATGGCGCGTGCTCGAGGTCGGCATGGCGCTGACCGTGGAGCCGGGCATCTACATCGCCCCGGACAATCAAAACGTCGCGAAGAAATGGCGCGGCATTGGCGTGCGCATCGAGGATGACGTGGTGGTGACCAAAACCGGTTGTGAAATCCTCACCCACGGCGTGCCGAAAACCGTCGCCGACATCGAAGCGCTGATGGCGCAAGCAAGGACACACGCGGCATGAGTCGAGTCAATCTGGCAATCATCGGTGGCGGTCTGGTCGGCGCCAGTCTGGCGTTGGCCTTGCAGGCCGGGGCCAAGGCGCGTGGCTGGAAGATCGTGCTGATCGAACCGTTCGCCCCCGGCGACAGCTGGCAGCCGAGCTACGACGCACGTTCGTCGGCGCTGTCCTTCGGTTCGCGACAGATTTATCAACGGTTGGGCGTGTGGCAGGAAATCTCCCGCCGCGCCGAGCCGATCAAACAGATTCACGTCTCCGACCGTGGCCGCTTCTCTACCGCGCGTTTGTCAGCGATGGAAGAGGGTGTGCCAGCGCTCGGTTATGTGGTGGAAAACGCCTGGCTCGGCCAGTGCCTGTGGCAGCACATCGACAAAGACGTAATCAGTTGGCGCTGCCCGGCGGAAGTCACGCGCATGGAGCCGCTGCCCGATGGCTATCGCCTGACCCTCAACGATGAAACCACGCTGGAATGCGACCTCGCGGTGCTCGCCGATGGCGGTCGCTCCGGGCTGCGCGAGCAGTTGGGCATCAACGTGCGCAAGCGTCCGTACAACCAGAGCGCGCTGATCGCCAACATCACCCCGAGCGAAGCGCACAACGGCATGGCCTTCGAGCGTTTCACCGACGAAGGGCCGATGGCGCTGCTGCCGCTGCCGGAAAACCGCTGCGCTTTGGTCTGGACCCGTTTGGGCATGGACGCGCAGCGTTTGGCTGACTTGAGCGAACGTGAATTTCTCAGCGAATTGCAGGGCGTGTTCGGTTATCGCCTCGGCACGCTGAAACAGGTTGGCGCGCGGCATCTGTATCCGCTGACGCTGGTCGAGGCCGAAGAACAAGTGCGTTCGCATCTGGCCGTGCTCGGCAACGCGGCGCACAGCCTGCATCCGATTGCCGGCCAGGGTTTCAACCTGTCGCTGCGGGATGCCGATGCCTTGGCCGCTGCGTTGTTGTCCAGTGAAAAGCCGCTGGGCGACTTCGCCACGTTGCAGGCCTATCGCGAGCGTCAGCGTCTCGATCAGGACCTCACCGTCGGTTTTTCCGATCAGGTCACGCGGCTGTTCGGCAGCACGCAGCCATTGGTGTCGCTGGGCCGCAACATCGGGTTGCTCGGTCTCGATCTGTTGCCGCCGGCCAAGCGCTGGTTTGCGCGTCAGGCCATGGGTCTGGGAACGCGTCCGGATGCTTAAGTGGTTAACCGGAAAATTCGGTAAGGCGCGGTTAATGCGCTGGGTGATGACCTTATACCCACCGTACCTCGGCGCCGGTGTTCGCGTTCGGCACATCAGCGATGACTTTCGCGACGTACAAGTGTCGATGGGCCTCGGTTGGTACAACCGCAATTACGTCGGTACCCAGTTCGGCGGCAGTCTGTATTCGATGGTCGACCCGTTCTTCATGCTGATGCTCATGGAAAACCTCGGTTCGCGCTACATCGTCTGGGACAAGGCTGCCGACATCGATTTCATTGCGCCGGGCAAAGGCCCGGTGTTCGCCCGGTTCACGATCGACGAGACCTTGCTCGCCGAGGTCCGCCGGCAGACCGCCAATGGCGAGAAATACCTGCCGCAGTTGCAGGTCGACATTCATGACGGCGCCGGCAATCTGGTGGCGCGGGTCGGTAAAACTCTTTACGTGCGGCTCAAGCCGCAAGCGAGACAGGCTTAAAGCATGGACATGCGCGCAGATCTGCTGATTGTCGGAGCCGGAATGGTCGGCAGCGCTTTGGCGTTGGCGTTGCAGGACAGCGGGCTTGAAGTCCTGCTGCTTGACGGCAGCCCGTTGAGCGTCAAACCGTTCGATGCCGACGCGGCGTTCGAACCGCGCGTGAGCGCCTTGTCGGCGGCCAGCCAGCGGATTCTCGAACGCCTTGGCGTGTGGGAAGGCATCGCCAAACGCCGCAGCAGCCCATACACCGACATGCACGTGTGGGACGGCAGTGGCACTGGGCAGATTCATTTCTCGGCGAGCAGTGTGCACGCCGAGGTGCTGGGTCATATCGTCGAAAACCGTGTCGTGCAGGATGCCTTGCTCGACCGCTTGCACGATTGTGATCTGGGCATGCTGGCCAATGCGCGGCTGGAACAGATGCGCCGCTCCGGCGATGACTGGCTGCTGACGTTGGCTGACGGTCGCCAGTTGCGCGCGCCGCTGGTGATTGCCGCTGACGGTGCCAACTCAGCTGTTCGCCGTCTCACCGGTGTGGCGACGCGTGAGTGGGATTACCTGCATCACGCCATCGTCACCAGCGTGCGCAGTAGCAAGCCGCATCAGATGACCGCATGGCAGCGTTTCACCGATCACGGGCCGTTGGCGTTTCTGCCGTTGGAACGCGACGGGCAGCAGGATTGGTGTTCGATCGTCTGGTCGACCACGCCGAGCGAGGCCGAGCGCTTGATGGCGCTGGATGAAACGGATTTCTGCCGTGAGCTGGAGCGCGCCTTTGAAGGTCGTCTCGGCGACGTCATCAGTGCTGATCCACGACTGTGCGTGCCGCTGCGTCAGCGCCACGCCAAGCGTTACGTGGCGGAAGGTCTGGCGCTGATCGGCGATGCGGCGCACACCATTCACCCTTTGGCGGGGCAAGGTGTGAACCTCGGTTTCCTTGATGCGGCGGTGCTGGCGGAGGTGCTGTTGCAGGCGGCGGAGCGCGGTGAGCGCTTGGCGGATGTGAAAGTGCTGAGCCGTTACGAGCGTCGGCGCATGCCACACAACCTCGCGTTGATGGCGGCGATGGAAGGTTTTGAGCGGTTGTTCCAGGCCGATCCGTTGCCGGTGCGCTGGTTGCGTAATGCCGGGTTGAAGCTGGTGGAGCAGATGCCGGAGGCGAAGGCGTTGTTTGTGCGTGAAGCCCTTGGGTTGACGGGCGATCTACCGGCCCTCGCCAAAGCCTGAGATGTTCATCGAGGCTGATGGCCTCTTCGCGAGCAGGCTCGCTCCCACATTTGAAATGCATTCCAATGTGGGAGCGAGCCTGCTCGCGAAGGGGCCAGAACAGCCACCACAAATTTCAGGTTGTGCAACATCTGGTAACTCCTTCAAAAAGAGTTCGATTGAGGTGGTAAATGTGAGTCCTTATCATTTGGCCAACATTTCCCGACCGAGAGACCACTCCCATGTTGGCACCCAAGCGTCTTCTGTCCGCACTGGCCCTGACCCTGATCGGCAGTACAACCGCTCAGGCCGCTGATGAGGTGGTGGTTTACTCGTCGCGCATCGATGAGCTGATCAAACCGGTGTTCGATGCCTACACCGCCAAGACCGGGGTGAAAATCAAGTTCATCACCGACAAGGAAGCGCCGCTGATGCAGCGCATCAAGGCCGAAGGTGAAAACGCCACCGCCGACCTGCTGCTCACCGTTGACGCCGGCAATCTCTGGCAGGCCGAGCAGATGGGCATCCTGCAGCCGTTCACTTCGAAGACCATCGACGCCAACATTCCGCTGCAGTATCGCTCGTCCAGCCATGCCTGGACCGGCCTGAGCCTGCGCGCGCGGACCATCGCCTACTCCACCGAACGGGTGAAACCGGGCGAACTGACCACTTACGAAGCGCTGGCCGACAAGAACTGGGAAGGGCGCCTGTGTCTGCGTACGGCGAAGAAGGTCTACAACCAGTCGCTGACCGCGACCATGATCGAAGTCCATGGCGCCGAGAAGACCGAGAAAATCCTCAAGGGCTGGGTCAACAACCTGTCCACCGACGTGTTCTCCGATGACGTCGCGGTGCTCGAAGCGATCAATGCCGGGCAGTGCGACGTTGGCATCGTCAACACTTACTACTACGGTCGCCTGCACAAGCAGAAGCCGGAGCTGCCGGTGAAATTGTTCTGGCCGAATCAGGCCGATCGTGGCGTGCACGTGAACCTTTCAGGCATTGGCCTGACCAAGCATGCGCCGCACCCGGAAGCGGCCAAGGCACTGGTTGAGTGGATGACCACGCCTGAGGCGCAGAAGATCTTCGCTGACGTGAACCAGGAATTCCCGGCCAACCCGGCGGTGGCACCTTCGGAAGAAGTGGCAGCGTGGGGCAAGTTTATCGCTGATACCTTGCCGGTGGAAGTGGCGGGCAAACGTCAGGCTGAGGCGATCCGCATGATGGATCGGGCGGGTTGGAATTGAGTCTGTTCCGATAACACTGTTCACTTTAGATCGCTGCCCTCACCCCAGCCCTCTCCCGGAGGGAGAGGGAGCCGATCTGTGTTGGATTCAAATCCTGAGTTCAACTCGATATCTCAGGTCGATGTAGCTTGAACGAGCGCCTCGGTCAGTCCCCTCTCCCACCGGGTGAGGGAGCCGATCTATGTTGAATTTAAATCCTGAGTTCGGCTCGATGTTTCAGGTCGGCGTAATTCCCATAAACTACGCGGTCAGTCCCCTCTCCCTCCGGGAGAGGGTTAGGGTGAGGGCAAAAATCCCAACCTGAAATACCCAATCCAAGAACACCCCAATCCCCCCAGAGACCCAAAAGTGGCCCACCCCGCCCAACGCCGCTGGTACCCCATCGTCTTCGCCATCGCCGCGCTGGTGCTGTTGCCCCTGAGCGTTCTGCTGCTGTCCTGGCAGACCATTGATCAGCAAATCTGGGCGCACCTGTGGGAAACCCAGATGCCGCGCCTACTGGGCAACACCCTGACGCTGGTCGTTGGCGTCGGTGTCGGCGTAACGCTGCTCGGTGTCAGCCTGGCCTGGCTCACCAGCCTCTGCGAATTTCCCGGTCGGCGCTGGCTGGACTGGGCGCTGATGCTGCCCTTCGCCATCCCCGCGTACGTGCTGGCGTTCGTCTTCGTCGGCCTGCTCGACTTCGCCGGCCCGGTGCAGACACTGCTCAGGGAATGGTTCGGCACAGGCCTGCGTCTGCCGCGCGTGCGCTCCACCGGCGGGGTGATCATCGTGCTGGTGCTGGTCTTCTATCCCTACGTTTACCTGCTGGCACGCACCGCATTCCTCGCACAGGGCAAGGGCCTGATGGAAGCGGCGCGGGTGCTCGGGCAATCACCCTGGCAGGCCTTCTGGCGGGTGGCGTTGCCGATGGCGCGGCCGGCTATCGGTGCGGGTGTGGCGCTGGCGCTGATGGAAACCCTGGCGGATTTTGGCGCGGTGTCGGTGTTCAACTTTGACACCTTCACCACTGCAATTTACAAAACCTGGTACGGCTTCTTCAGCCTGCCGAGTGCAGCGCAACTGGCCAGCCTGTTGCTGCTGGTGGTGATGCTGGTGCTGTACGGCGAGCGCCGTGCGCGCGGGGCGAATCGAGCGAGTAACGAACGCCCGCGGGTGAAAGCGCTGTATCACCTGCGCGGGTTCAAGGCCTTTGCGGCGATGAGCTGGTGCGGCCTGGTGTTCGCCTGCGCCTTCGTCATTCCGGTGCTGCAATTGATTGTCTGGTTTTGGCAGCGCGGGCGGTTCGATCTCGATGAGCGCTACGCCGGGCTGATCATGCACACCTTGTATCTGGGCGGCATGGCGGCGCTGATTACCGTAAGCGTTGCGTTGCTGCTGGCGTTTGCCCGGCGCTTGGCACCCACGCAGGCGATCAACTCCGGCGTTGGCCTGGCCAATCTTGGCTACGCCTTGCCGGGTTCGGTGCTGGCGGTGTCGATCATGCTGGCGTTCAGTTATCTGGATCGCGAGCTGGTGATTCCGCTCTCCGCCTGGCTGGGTGGTACCGGTAAGCCGTTGCTGCTCGGCAGTCTGGCGGCATTGCTGATGGCTTACCTGGTGCGCTTCGTGGCCGTGGCTTATGGACCATTGGAAAGCAGTCTGGCGCGTATACGGCCATCTTTGCCTGAAGCGGCACGTAGCCTGGGTGTCAGTGGGCCGCGACTGTTTTTCAAAGTGTATCTGCCGTTGTTGCTGCCCGGCACGCTGAGCGCGGCGTTGCTGGTGTTCGTCGATGTGCTCAAGGAAATGCCCGCGACCCTGCTGATGCGCCCGTTTGGCTGGGATACGCTGGCCGTACGCATCTTTGAAATGACCAGCGAAGGCGAATGGGCGCGGGCGTCTCTGCCGGCGCTGACCCTGGTGCTGGTCGGACTGTTACCGGTTATCGGCCTGATTCGCCGCTCCGCCCATCGAAACACTTAGTAGTGAGTCCTGAATCATGCGGCTACAATGCGCGGCATTCGGTGCGGTTCGTCTGACAGATCTTTTCGCTGAGATTGGCTGAAAGCCTTCTATTACAAGGCTTTCACGCTGTGCAGCGACTGTCCGCACCTTCGCCACGCCCGGAAGGAGAAACCCATGGGACAGCGTACGCCTCTGTATGACCTGCATCTCGCCCTCGGCGCGAAGATGGTCGATTTTGGCGGTTGGGACATGCCCCTGCATTACGGCTCGCAGGTCGAGGAGCATCACGAAGTGCGCCGCGATTGCGGGGTGTTCGATGTATCCCACATGACCGTGATCGATGTTACTGGCCCCCAGGCCAAGGCCTGGCTGCAGCATTTGCTGGCCAATGACGTTGATCGTCTGCACCGCCCCGGCCGTGCGTTGTACAGCACTATGCTCAACGAGCGTGGCGGCATCGTCGACGACATGATCGTCTACCGCCTCGACGACGCTTATCGACTGGTGTTCAACGCTTCCACCCGCGATCAGGATCTGGCCTGGATGAACGCGCAGCGCGGCGCTTACGACGTGCAACTGCACGAACGCGCCGAACTGGCGATGCTCGCCATTCAAGGCCCGCAGGCCCGGCACAAGATTGCCGAACTGGTGACCCAGTCCCGCGCCACGCTGATCCAGCACCTCAAACCCTTCGAAGGCTACACCGACGGTGACTGGTTCATCGCGCGTACCGGTTATACCGGTGAAGATGGCCTGGAAATCTGCCTGCCGGCCAGTCAGGCGCCGGGTTTCTTCAACGATCTGGTCGGTGCCGGAATTTCCCCGATCGGCCTCGGTGCCCGCGACACCCTGCGGGTCGAAGCCGGAATGAACCTCTACGGTCAGGACATTCATCAGGACGTGTCGCCGCTGGCGTCAAACATGGCCTGGAGCATTGCCTGGGAGCCGGCCACGCGCCAGTTCATCGGCCGCGCCGCGCTGGAAGCGGAAAAAGCCGCCGGCGTTGCACACAAACTGGTCGGCCTGGTGCTGGAAGAACGCGGTGTTTTGCGTGCTCATCAAGTGGTTCGTATCGCCGATGTTGGCGAAGGGGAGATCACCAGTGGTAGTTTCTCTCCTACGCTAAGCAAATCGATTGCCCTGGCGCGTGTTCCGATGGCCACCGCCGACCGCGCCGAAGTGGAAATCCGTGGCAAGTGGTACCCGGTACGGGTGGTCAAACCGACGTTCGTACGCCATGGCAAAACTTTGATCTAACCTTTTCCGGCGGGCATGACCGCTGAACCAATTCCGAGGACACCGAAGATGAGTAATATCCCCGCTGAACTGCGTTTTGCCGAAAGTCATGAATGGGCACGTCTGGAAGCCGACGGCACCGTCACCGTGGGCATCAGCGATCACGCGCAGGAAGCGCTGGGCGATGTGGTGTTTGTCGAGCTGACTGAAGTGGGCAAGGTGTTCGCCGCTGAAGATCAGGCTGGCGTCGTTGAATCGGTGAAAGCTGCTTCCGACATCTATTCGCCGATCAGCGGTGAAGTCATCGCAATCAACGAAGAACTGGGCGGTTCGCCGGAACTGTTGAACTCCGACCCGTACGGCGCGTGGATCTTCAAGCTCAAGCCAAGCGACAAGGCTGAGCTGGACAAGCTGCTGGATGCTGCGGCGTATAAGGCTGCTATCGGCGAGTAAGCTCTAAGCAATACCCAAAGCCCCGACCTGTCGGGGCTTTTTTATGCACGATGATTTCCCCCTGTGGGAGCGAGCCTGCTCGCGAATGCGGTCTGTCAGAAACATTTGAATTGACTGACACACCGCATTCGCGAGCAGGCTCGCTCCCACAAGGGGAAAGGGGTTGCTCTGAAAATTGGCGGCGATGTGGGCTGCTATGCTGGTTTGACCGTGTTGCATTGACGCCGAGCGCCAGCCAAGAGAGAGCCCGTCATGTCCCAGTTGCCGTCCCTGAGCCAGTTACGCGATCCCGATGCCTTCCTGCGCCGCCACCTCGGCCCGGATGCCGCCGAGCAACAAGCGATGCTCGACAGTCTCGGCCTCGGCAGTCGGGCCGAACTGATCGAGCAGACCGTGCCGCCGGGCATTCGCTTCAATCGCGCACTGGATTTGCCAGCGGCGCTGGATGAACAAGCCGCACTGGCCAAACTGCGGGGTTACGCCGAGCAGAACCAGGTCTGGACCAGCCTGATCGGCATGGGCTATCACGGCACGCTCACGCCCACTGTCATTTTGCGCAACGTGCTGGAAAATCCCGGCTGGTACACCGCGTACACGCCCTATCAACCGGAGATCGCTCAAGGCCGGCTCGAAGCGTTGCTGAATTTCCAGCAACTGACCATCGACCTCACCGGCCTCGAACTGGCCAACGCCTCGCTGCTCGATGAAGCCACGGCGGCGGCCGAAGCCATGGCGTTGGCCAAGCGTGTGGCGAAGTCGAAGAGCAATCTGTTTTTCGTCGATGAGAACTGCCACCCGCAAACCATTTCCGTGGTGCAGACCCGCGCCGAAGGCTTCGGTTTCGAGCTGATCATCGACGCTGTGGATAACTTGAAACAACATCAGGTGTTCGGCGCACTGCTGCAGTATCCCGACACCCACGGCGAGATTCGCGATCTGCGTCCGCTAATCGATCACCTGCATGCGCAACAGGCGCTGGCCTGTGTCGCTACGGATTTGTTGAGTCTGCTGTTGCTGACGCCGCCGGGTGAGCTGGGCGCCGATGTGGTGTTCGGTTCCTCTCAGCGTTTTGGCGTGCCGATGGGTTATGGCGGGCCGCACGCGGCGTTCTTTGCCAGTCGGGAGGAATACAAACGGGCGATTCCGGGGCGGATCATCGGCGTATCAAAGGACGCGCGGGGTAACGTCGCATTGCGCATGGCCCTGCAAACCCGTGAGCAACATATTCGTCGTGAGAAGGCCAATTCGAACATCTGCACCGCACAAGTCCTGCTGGCCAACATCGCCAGTTTCTACGCGGTCTATCACGGCCCGGAAGGCTTGAAGCGCATCGCCCAGCGTGTGCACAGGCTGACCTGCATTCTGGCGGCGGGACTTGAGCGCAAAGGGATCAACCGGATCAATGCGCAGTTCTTCGACACGCTGACGCTGGACGTCGGCGGTGCGCAAACGGCGATTATCGAGAGCGCCCAGGCTGCACAGATCAACCTGAGGATTCTCGGGCGTGGGCGGGTCGGGCTGAGTCTCGATGAGACCTGCGATGAACGCACCGTGGCGAAACTGTTCGATGTACTGCTCGGTGCCGATCACGGGCTGAACGTCGACGATCTCGACGCCGAAGTACTGGTTTCCGGCATCCCCGACAACCTTCAGCGCAAGACGCCTTATCTGCGCCATCCGGTATTCAACGCTCATCACAGCGAAACCGAGATGCTGCGCTATCTCAAACAACTGGAGAACAAGGATCTCGCGCTTAACCAGTCGATGATCCCATTGGGCTCGTGCACGATGAAACTCAACGCCACCAGCGAAATGATCCCGATCACCTGGCCGCAATTCGCCAACCTGCATCCGTTCGTGCCGCGTGAGCAGGCAGTTGGTTACACCTTGATGATCGAAGAACTGGAGCGCTGGCTCTGCGCAATCACCGGGTTCGATGCGATCTGCATGCAGCCCAACTCCGGCGCCCAGGGCGAATACGCCGGGCTGCTGGCGATCCGCAAATATCACGAGAGCCGACAGCAGGGCGCGCGGGATATCTGCCTGATTCCGTCCTCGGCTCACGGTACCAACCCGGCCTCAGCGCAAATGGCCGGGATGCGTGTGGTGATCGTCGAGTGCGACGAGGCCGGCAACGTCGACCTGGAAGATTTGAAGTCGAAAGCCGCCGAGGCTGGGGATAAGTTGTCGTGCCTGATGGCAACCTATCCGTCGACTCACGGTGTGTACGAGGAGGGCATCAGCGAGATCTGCGAAGTTATCCACAAACACGGCGGTCAGGTGTACATGGACGGCGCCAATCTCAATGCGCAGGTCGGGCTGGCGCGGCCGGCGGACATTGGTGCCGACGTCTCGCACATGAATTTGCACAAAACCTTCTGCATTCCCCACGGCGGTGGCGGCCCGGGCATGGGGCCGATCGGCATTCGCGCGCATCTGGCGCCGTTCGTCGCCAATCATCCGGTGGTGCCAATCGATGGGCCGTTGGCGCAGAACGGCGCCGTCAGCGCGGCGCCATGGGGCAGCGCAAGCATATTGCCGATCAGCTGGATGTACATCGCCATGATGGGGCCGCAATTGGCGGACGCCAGCGAGGTGGCGATTCTGGCGGCGAATTACCTGGCGCAGCATTTATCCGGCGCGTTCCCGGTGCTGTATACCGGGCGCAACGGGCGCGTGGCCCACGAATGCATTCTCGATCTGCGGCCATTGAAGGCGCTGACCGGTATCAGCGAAGAGGACGTAGCC
The DNA here is from genome assembly GCF_900580865.1 of Pseudomonas viridiflava. GTDB lineage: Bacteria > Pseudomonadota > Gammaproteobacteria > Pseudomonadales > Pseudomonadaceae > Aquipseudomonas. The sequence continues at coordinate 225,283 of NZ_UTBZ01000001.1, read as the reverse complement.
AAGCGTTTGATGGATTACGGTTTCCATGCGCCGACCATGTCCTTCCCGGTGCCGGGCACCTTGATGGTCGAGCCGACCGAGAGTGAATCCAAGGCTGAACTGGATCGCTTTATCGGTGCGATGCTGAGCATTCGTGCAGAAATCACCGAAGTGCAGAACGGCAACTGGCCGGCCGAGGACAACCCGCTGAAACGGGCGCCGCATACCCTGGCGGATGTCACCGGGATTTGGGAGCGGCCGTACAGCATCGAGCAGGGCATTGCCCCGGATGCGCATACCAAAGCGCACAAGTATTGGCCGGCGGTGAATCGGGTCGACAATGTCTATGGCGATCGCAACCTGTTCTGCGCCTGCGTCCCGGTGGATGATTACCGCTGAACTCTCTGGTGGTACACCGTCCCCCGTGGGAGCGAGCCTGCTCGCGAAAGCGGTGATTCAGTGACCGAAAATGTTGAGTGAAAGATTGCTTTCGCGAGCAGGCTCGCTCCCACAGGGTTATGGGGTGGGACTGAAATCCAGGCAAAAAAATGCCGCTCATATGAGCGGCATTTCTGTTAGCGAACGGTTTACTCGGAAGCCACGGCGTTCTTCGCCAGAATCGCGTTGGCCAACTCCATATCGGTCGCCTGCAGGCCCGGATTGTCGGCGCGGACTTTCTGCATCGCCGCTTCCAGATACGGGCCACGGATGCCGCCGTCGCTGGCAACGAAACTGCCGGCATCGTCCTGCGCGGCGATGACCAGCTTGTGATCCTTGAAGGTCAGGTAGGTCGAACCGGTGGTGGCACCGGACGAGATGACGTTACGCCAAAAGCTGTCCGCCATGGCCGAACCAACGGGAAGGGACAGCAAGGCCAGAGTGGCGACAGCAAGTTTGAGACGCATGATGAGATGACTCCTGGGGGTTAACTGAGGCGTTGGATCGCCATTTCCCCGATCCGGTTCCGTGGCGGCTTATTTCTGCTCGCTCTGCGGCGTCACCCGCAGCACTTCCTCGACTGTCGTCAGTCCTGCTGCAACTTTCTGCGCGCCGGACAGGCGCAGGCTGCGCATGCCTTCCTTGAACGCCTGCCGCCGAATGGCGGTGAGGTCGGTGTCCGGGGTGATGAAGGCTTTGAGGCTGTCGCTCAATTGCATGATTTCGTAGACCCCGGCGCGGCCGCGATAGCCGGTGTCGCGGCATTCCACGCAACCGATGGCACGTTGCGCGTTGCCCGGCAGCGGCGCCTGCCACGGGCGGGTCAAGGTTTGCCAGTCTTCGTCTTCGAGCGTCAGCGGCGCCTTGCAATGCGGACACAATGTGCGCACCAAACGCTGGGCCATGACCCCGAGCACGGTGGCTTTGATCAGGTAATGCGGCACGCCGAGTTCGAGCAAACGGCTGATCGCGCTGGGGGCGTCGTTGGTGTGCAGCGTCGACAGCACCAAGTGCCCGGTGAGCGCCGCCTGAATCGCCATTTCAGCGGTTTCCAGATCACGGATCTCGCCGATCATGATGATGTCCGGGTCTTGCCGCATCAGTGCACGCACACCGGCGGCGAAGCTCAGGTCAATGTTGTGCTGTACCTGCATCTGGTTGAACGCCGGCTCGACCATTTCGATCGGGTCTTCGATGGTGCAGAGGTTGACCTCTGGGGTCGCCAGCTTTTTCAGCGTGGTGTACAGCGTGGTGGTCTTGCCCGAACCGGTCGGCCCGGTGACCAGAATGATGCCGTTGGGCTGGCGGGTCATGTCCTGCCAGCGGCGCAGGTCATCGGCACTGAAACCTAACTGGTCGAAATCCTTGAGCAGCACTTCCGGGTCGAAAATCCGCATGACCATTTTTTCGCCGAACGCGGTGGGCAGCGTTGAAAGGCGCAGCTCGACTTCGCCGCCGTCCGGGGTCTTGGTCTTGACCCGGCCATCCTGGGGTTTGCGCTTCTCGGCGACGTTCATGCGCCCGAGGCTTTTCAGGCGACTGACAATTGCCATGGTCACCTGCGGCGGAAATTGATAGACGTTGTGCAATACGCCGTCGATGCGAAAACGCACGGTGCCTTGCTCGCGGCGGGGTTCGATGTGGATATCGCTGGCGCGCTGCTGGAAGGCGTACTGGAACAGCCAGTCGACGATGTTGACGATGTGCGCGTCGTTGGCGTCCGGCTCCTGATCGCTGGCGCCGAGGTTGAGCAGTTGTTCGAAGTTGCCGAGGTTACCGCCCTGGGCGTCGGCATTGCTGGCGCCGCTGACCGATTTGGCCAAGCGGAAGAACTCGACGCTGAAACGCTGGATATCCGCCGGATTGGCCACCACTCGCTTGATCGGCAGTTTCAATACATGGGTGAGATCGGCCTCCCAGCCGGTGACATAAGGCTGGCCGCTGGCGACGGTCACCGCGTCACGGTCCACCGCTACGGCGAGGATCTTGTGCCGTTGCGCAAAGGCGTAAGACATCAACGGCGTGATCGCGGCGACATTGATTTTCAACGGATCGATACGCAGATACGGCTGACCGGCCTGTTGCGCCAGCCACAGGGTCAGACTTTCCAGGTCGAGGTGTTTGCCTGGCCGGCTGAGATCGTCCAGTTGCTGGCTGGCGATGAATTCCAGCGGATGCATCTGGCCGTGGGCGGCGTGGCGGCGGCGGGCATTCAGTGCCTGCTCCGCCGAGTCCTGGCAGATAAAGCCTTGGGCGACCAGTTCACGCAGCACCTCGTTGAGTTCCAGCCAGCGGTCCTGAGTGGCAAGTTGAACGGACATGCGGGCTTCCTTTTGAGCGACAGTGCGCAAAAGGATAGTCGCGGCCCCGCAGACCGTTGGGCCACTACCCGACGAAGCCGTTGCCGGATTTGTCAGCCGGCCGCTTGTGCCGGCGCATCCCAAGCGCTGTCGGCGTTTTGCAGGTTGACCGAGCAGACGCTGATCAGGTTACGAAGTTTTTCCGCGATCACTTGCGCGCGATGCCAGCTGAAACCACCCATGACGATGTCGATCGACATCAAGTCGTCCATCCGCTGCACGTTGACCTGCTCGGGCGTGAGGAATTGCAGGGCGAACAGGTTAAGCACCCGCACCAGCAAGTCCGGCTCAGCCTCGGCGAGAATCTGATACTGCGCCAGGCAATGGGCATTGCTGACGTTCCAGACATCGGCGCGGGTTGGTGCGGTGGTTACGGCTTCGAGGTGCGGCATGACGAGTCTCCAAAATTTCTGGAGGAATTTTTACATTCGTCGCGGGGTATTTCTTGGCTATGATCGGCGTTATTGGCGATCGCTCGAATTGATCAATTCGCAATATATTCGATTGGAGGTTTTTCCATGCACAGCGAGCTGGACAGCTACGACCGCAAGATTCTCGCCCTGCTGCAAGAGGACGCATCGCTCTCGAGTGCGCAGATCGCCGAGCAGGTCGGCCTGTCGCAATCGCCGTGCTGGCGGCGGATTCAGCGGATGAAGGAGGAGGGGATCATTCGTGGCCAGGTGACCTTGCTCGATCGCAAGAAGATTGGCCTGAATACGCAGATCTTTGCCGAGATCAAACTCAACGCACACGGGCGTTCGAACTTCACTGAGTTCACCGAAGCGATTCGCGGGTTTCCGGAAGTGCTGGAGTGTTATGTGCTGATGGGCGCGGTGGATTTTTTACTGCGGATTGTCGCGGCGGACATCGAGGCCTATGAGCGGTTCTTCTTCGAGAAGCTGTCGCTGGTGCCGGGGATTCAGGAAGTGAATTCGATTGTGGCGTTGTCGGAGATAAAATCCACCACCAGTTTGCCGGTTTGAGGCAAGGCAGTTGGCCTCTTCGCGAGCAGGCTCGCTCCCACAGGGGATTGCATTCCAATGTGGGAGCGAGCCTGCTCGCGAAAGCGGTTTTACATGCGCAGGAGCATTTTCCACGCGCGATTCTGGTAAACCGCAATCGCCTGTTGCTTGCGTGCGTCGAGCAGTTCGTCAGTGATCGTCGGTTCGTTGGCCAGTTGCGCTAGCTTGTTCAGTTCGCCGTACAAGCGATCCATTTCCGGGATCTCCAGCACGTTACGGGCGTGGTGCAGCCAGACCTGAATGCGTTCGATACGCGGCAGTTGTTCGGCCAGATCTTCCGGCTGTTGCTGATAGCGCTGCAATTGCAGGGCCGTGGCTTCTTCGCCCAAGGTACGTGGCAGCCAGCTGTGCAATTGCGCGCCGCCCTGACGGTTGCCACGCACGTTGCGCTCGGCGGTCCAGGTGCGGGCCAGCAACCAACGCGAAGTGTTCAGCGAGAACAAGCCCCAGCGCGGGTCTTCGAGTTCTTCGAGGAACTGCTCTGGCGCGGCTTTGCGCACGTCTTCATCTTCGATACCGGCTTGCACCAGCGGGCGCCAGTCTTCCAGCAACGCATCCAGGGCAACGCGCAAGTCGTGAGTCGACTGACGCGGCGCGGCCTGGCCGAGGCTGCTGAGCAGGGCGCGCATTTCGGCAAGGTTCTCGACCCAGTCGAGCAGCAGGCGCCAGTGGCCGTTGAAGCGATATTGTTCAGCCAGACGCTGGCTGCTACCGAGCAAGTGCCAGCTCAGCGCGGCGAAGGCGTCGTCGAGTTGGGTTTCCGCGGTCAGTTCTGGCGCCGGCAGGCTCAGCGAGTAGCTGTTGGCGTCGTACAGACGATAACCGCGCTCAGCCTTGCTGATGTCGCACGGCATCAGCGCCAGGGTTTCCGCCAGTTCGGCGGCCAGTTCCAGCAGCGCGGCAGGCTCGCCTTCGCGCAACTCCAGTTCCAGCTCGCAGATTTCTTCTTTCTGCTTGCCGACGACCACGTGACCAAGATCCAGCGCGGCTTCGATAACTACTTTGCTCTTGCCACGACCCCAGGCGATTTCCGCGCGTTCACGGACAAAATCGGTGGTAAAGATCGGCTTGAGGGTTTTCTTGTCCAGCTCGGCCAGCGACTCGGGCCAGCATTCGCCGTCGAGTTTCTTCACGTCGAGCTTGGCTTTCGGCAATTTCCAATCGTATTCATTACGCTCGGACAGACCGGCGACGCTCTGGCCTCGGGTCTTGAGGGTCTGAATCACTTCGTCACCGTCCTTGCGCAGGCGCAGGGCGACTTTGGCCTGGGCCAGGTCGCGCTCGGGGGTGTCGAAATACTGGTTCATCAACTCACGGCGTTCCCAGCCACTTTTGTTGCGTTTTTTCAGTAACGGGTGCTCGCGCAGGGCAGCGAGGGTTTCGCGGCTGACGCGGAGTTTGATTTCGGTTTCTTTCTGCATGGCCGGAAAATCCAGGATCGGGAGCGCAGCCGGGGAATATGTGGCTGCCAAGGCCGTGCAGTGTACAGGACTGATTGGTCCTACGCCCTGCGGCGGTTTATTCCTGACGCCGGATGGTTCTATGATGGACTTCAATTCGGGAGTTGGAGTCAGCGATGCCTTTGCCGTCCATGCAAGACCAGTTCGCTGCGCTGATCGCCGCGCCATCGGTCAGCTGTACCCAACCGAACCTTGATCAGTCCAACCGCGCGGTGATCGATTTGCTCGCCGGATGGCTGGGTGACCTGGGTTTCAGCTGCGATATCCAGCAGGTCAGCCCCGGCAAATTCAACCTGCTCGCCAGTTTTGGCAGTGGCCCCGGCGGGCTGGTGCTGGCCGGGCACAGCGACACCGTGCCATACGACGATGCGTTGTGGCAGACCGACCCGCTGAAACTCACCGAAGTCGATGGCCGCTGGGTTGGCTTGGGCAGTTGCGACATGAAAGGTTTCTTCGCGCTGATCATCGAAGCGGTGCTGCCGCTGCTCGATCAGCCGTTCAAGCAGCCGCTGCTGATCCTCGCCACCTGCGATGAAGAAAGCTCGATGTCCGGCGCCCGTGCACTGGCCGAGGCCGGACACCCGCTGGGCCGCGCGGCGGTGATTGGCGAGCCGACCGGGCTCAAGCCGGTCCGCATGCACAAAGGCATCATGATGGAACGCATCGACATCCTCGGGCAGAGCGGCCATTCGTCGGATCCACGGCTGGGCCACAGCGCGCTTGAAGCGATGCACGATGCGATCGGCGAACTGCGCGGTTTGCGCCTGTTGTGGCAGCGTGAATTCAACAATCCGCAGTTCAGCGTGCCGCAGCCGACGATGAATTTCGGCTGCATTCATGGCGGCGACAATCCCAACCGCATCTGCGGCCAGTGTTCGCTGGAGTTTGATCTGCGGCCATTGCCGGGCATGGATCCGAAAGTCCTGCGTGCGGAGATTCTGCGCAAGCTCAACCCGGTGGCCGAGCGACATCAGGTCAAGATCGATTACAAACCGTTGTTCCCGGAAGTGCCGCCGTTCGAACAGGATGAAGACGCCGAACTTGTGCGTATCGCCGAAAAGCTCACCGGTCATAGCGCCGAAGCAGTAGCGTTCGGCACTGAAGCGCCTTATCTTCAGCGCCTTGGTTGCGAAACCATTGTGCTCGGCCCCGGCGACATTGCCTGTGCGCATCAGCCCGGCGAGTACCTTGAAATGTCACGTTTGCAGCCTACCGTGCATCTATTACGGCAACTGATTGAACATTACTGCCTGACCGCTGACGAACGATGATCCACCCCTGTGGGAGCGAGCCTGCTCGCGAAAGCGCCAGTTCAGACACCTCGATGTCGACAGATACACCGCTTTCGCGAGCAGGCTCGCTCCCACAGGAGGTATGTGTTTTGTCTGATCAAACGCTGTAAATTGCCAGCATCCCAACCCGTATTCATGAGGAGAGCGCGCGTGTCGCCAAGCCTGTTCCGACGATAACCATCAGCCCGCTGTGCGTTTTCCGTTTCGCCCCTTTTTCGGCTGCTATTTATTACAGGCCCAGGTTCATGCCCGAATACGTTAATTGGCTTCGTCACGCATCTCCCTACATCAATGCCCACCGCGACTGCACCTTCGTCGTCATGCTGCCCGGCGACGGTGTCGAGCATCCGAATTTCGGCAACATCGTCCACGACCTGGTCTTGCTGCACAGCCTTGGCGTACGACTGGTGCTGGTGCACGGTTCGCGCCCGCAGATTGAAACCCGCCTCGCTGCACGCGGCCTGACCCCGCATTACCATCACGGCATGCGCATCACCGATGCCGCGACGCTGGAGTGTGTGATCGACGCGGTCGGTCAGTTGCGCATTGCCATTGAAGCGCGGCTGTCGATGGACATGGCCTCGTCGCCGATGCAGGGCTCGCGTCTGCGCGTGGCCAGCGGCAACCTTGTCACGGCGCGGCCGATCGGCGTGCTGGAAGGCGTCGACTATCACCACACCGGCGAAGTGCGCCGGGTCGACCGCAAAGGCATCAACCGTCTGCTCGATGAGCGTTCGATCGTGCTGCTGTCGCCGCTGGGTTATTCGCCGACCGGTGAAATCTTTAACCTCGCCTGCGAAGACGTCGCCACCCGCGCCGCCATCGATCTGGGCGCTGACAAGTTGCTGCTGTTTGGCGCCGACCTCGGCCTGATCGATGAGAACGGCAAACTGGTGCGGGAACTGCGTCCGCAACAAGTGCCGGCGCACTTGCAGCGTTTGGGCAGCAACTATCAGGCAGAACTGCTCGATGCCGCTGCCGAAGCCTGCCGTGGCGGCGTGGCGCGCAGCCATATCGTCAGTTACGCCGAAGACGGCGCGCTGTTGACCGAGCTGTTCACCCGTGACGGTGGCGGTACGCTGGTCGCTCAAGAGCAGTTCGAACTGGTACGCGAGGCGGCAATTGAAGACGTCGGTGGTTTGCTCGATTTGATCAGTCCGCTGGAAGAGCAGGGGATTCTGGTGCGTCGTTCGCGCGAAGTGCTGGAGCGTGAGATCGAGCAGTTCAGCGTGGTCGAGCGTGAAGGCATGATCATCGCCTGTGCGGCGCTGTATCAGATTGCTGATTCCGATGCCGGTGAACTGGCGTGCCTGGCGGTGAATCCGGAGTATCGCCATGGCGGTCGCGGTGATGAATTGCTGGAACGCATCGAAACCCGTGCTCGGGCGCAGGGTTTGAAGACCTTGTTCGTTCTCACCACGCGTACTGCGCACTGGTTCCGCGAGCGTGGGTTCGAGCCAAGCAGCGTCGAGCGCCTGCCGGCAGCGCGGGCTTCGCTGTACAACTTTCAGCGTAATTCGAAGATCTTCGAAAAGACCCTGTAACCGAGGCACTCCATTCGCGAGCAGGCTCGTTCTCACTCCTGTGGGAGCGACGGTGCGACGATTCGACCTGCTCGCGAAGCTTTTTACTGGGTGATGAACTTCGCGCTGACGTACGGCGAATAATCCGGCAGCACCGTCTCAACCTTGCCCTGTTCCTTCAAAAATTTCGCCGTCTCGCCAATCGCCTTCGCCGTGCCGCCGTCCAGCAACGCCTCGGTTTGCTGCGCCTTGGCATCCGGGAACGCCGATCCCGCGAGCAATTCCGGCACATCGGCGGCATTGGCACCGGTCAGTTTGGCGATTTTCTGTACCGGCACAGAGTCAGCTGTCCAGCTGTCCTTATGCGCCGCGTAATCGGCAAATGAATCCAGCGTGACCTTGGCGAACTTCGCGACAACCTCAGGATGCTTCTCGGCGAAATCCTTGCGCGCCACCCAGACTTCGAAGGTCGGCGCGCCCCACTGACCAACCTGTGCAGCATCGGTCAGGGTCTTGCCGGTCTTGCGGATTTCCCCCAGCGCCGGCGACCAGACAAATGCGCCATCGATATCGCCACGCTTCCACGCCGCTGCGATCTCTGCCGGTTGCAGGTTCACCACTTTGACTTTCGAGCTATCCAGCCCCCAGTGCTTGAGTGCACCGAGCAGGCTGTAGTGTGAGGTGGAAACGAAGGGCGTGGCGATGGTCTTGCCGACCAGATCCTGCGGCGTATTGATACCGCTGCCATTGCGCACCACCAGCGCTTCGGCAGCATTGATCTGCGCCGAAACGATGAACGCCACAATCGGCAGATTGCGCGAAGCGGCAGCGGCCAACGGGCTGGAACCGAGGTTGCCGATCTGCACGTCACCCGAAGCAATGGCTGTCACAACTTCCGGGCCACTGTTGAAGCGGCGCCAGTCGATTTTCTCGCCGATGGTTTTCTCGTAGACGCCGTCGGCCTGGGGAACTTTGCTCGGGTCGATACCGGTTTGATAGCCGACGGTGAGGTTTGCGGCGTGGGCGGAAAAACTAATCATCGCCGACACACAAACTGTAACAAATTGACTAGATAGTGCGCGTTTGGCCATCATGGCGTCGCCTTTTCGATAGGGTTTGACGATTCGGGGTCGCGCCAAAGCTAATCGATATAAAAAAAGGCTAACAAATACCATTTAGGAATGAGCTTAGTCGCCGATACGCTGTTTCCCGGCGGAGGTGGCACGATAATGGCCATATTCCGAAATGGTATGAAAAAGAATGAATAAATTCTTTTTGGGTTTATCAGGAAATCTTTACTCTGCACGGACCAAATCACTGCGATTAGACCTTGGTCGTAGACACACAAGGTTACGATTGACTTGTCAGTCACGGTCTGGCGCTAATCGCGCATCTTAGGACTCAGGGCATCAGACCCCGGGCCAGGAACACAAGAATTAGAAACGAGAGGAGCTTTACATGAACAAGTCCACCTTGGCCCTGGCTGTGGCCGTAGGGGTTATGGCGCAGCAGGCAGGCGCCGCCGGTTTCATCGAAGACAGCAAAGCTACTTTGGGGCTGCGTAACTTCTACATCAACACTGACAACCGTAGCGGAACAAACGAACCAAGCCGCAACGAAGAGTGGGGCCAAGGCTTCGATCTGCGTTTCATTTCCGGCTATACCCAAGGCACCGTTGGTTTTGGTATCGACGCGATCGGCCTGCTGGGCGTACGTCTGGATTCGGGCGGCGGCACCAATGGCAACGTTGCTGCTAACGGCAGCCCAGGTTCCGCCTACGGTGGCACTGTTTTCCCAAGCGAATCCAATGGCCAAGCGGTCGATAACTTCTCCAGCCTGGGTCTGACTGCCAAAGCCAAGATCTCCCAGACTGAACTGAAGCTGGGTACTCTGCAGCCGAAGAACCCGGTCATCGTGACCAACGACGGTCGTCTGCTGCCACAAACCTGGCAGGGTGGCCAGATCACTTCCGGCGAGATCAAGGACCTGACCCTGGTCGGCGGTCAGATCGAGCACGCCAAAGGCCGTAACTCCAGCAACAATGAACAGCTGTCTATCAACGGCGCGGCACCGCGTACCGTTAACAGCAACAAGTTCATCTACGCCGGTGGTGACTACAAAATCACCAAAGACCTGACTGCCCAGTACTACTACGGCAACCTGGAAGATTTCTACAAGCAACACTTCCTGGGTCTGGTTCACAACTGGGCAATCGGCCCGGGCGTGCTGAAGTCTGACTTCCGTTACTTCAACAGCTCCGACGACGGCGCCAACGGCAATACCCCTGCTTACTTCAGCAGCGGTAACTATTCCGGTGTTGCCAGCGGTCGCGGTAAAGTCGACAACAACCTGTACAGCGGCCTGTTCCTGTACACCGTTGCTGGTCACACCTTCGGTGGTGGCTACCAGGTTTCCAACGGCAGCAGTGACTTCCCTTGGCTGAACCAGGGCGACGGCTCGTCGAACTACACCATCACCGACATGCAGATTCAGAAGTTCGGCCGTGCCGGCGAGCGTACCTGGCAAGCTCGCTACTCGTATGACTTCGCCAAAGTCGGCGTACCTGGCCTGACGGCTGGTATGGTTTACCTGCGTGGCGACAATATCGACACCGTAACTTCCGGCGGCCGTGAAAACGGTAATGGCGACTCCGAGTGGGAACGTGACCTGACTATCGGTTACGTCGTACCGGAAGGCCCGCTGAAAAACGTTGGCTTCATGTGGAAAAACGCTACCTGGCGTACCAACATCGCTGGCGTTCGCGACCAGGACGAAAACCGCTTGATCCTCAGCTACTCGATCCCGCTGCTGTAATAGCGCGTCTCGATTCGTTGAGGTAAAAAAAGCCCCGTCCGGCATCGCGCCGGACGGGGCTTTTGCGTTTTCGAGTCAGGCCCACCCCCGTAAGCCCTCCCCGAATTTCCCTCTTTACAGCAACTCAAGGCCTTCTCGAACCTTGAGGTCGATGTTCGTCGGGATGCCGTCGAGCGTCCAGTGAACAGATGTTTAATATTCACTTATGATCTAGATATCTCATTATTTATTCTTTTTCACGATGGCAAATCCCGGGCTACAGTTGAGGTCTCGAACAACTCATCAGGAGCAGCACCATGAGCCTCAGACTCGGCGACATCGCCCCCGATTTCGAACAGGATTCCAGCGCCGGCAAGATTCGTTTCCACGAATGGCTGGGCGATAGCTGGGGCGTGCTGTTCTCCCACCCGGCGGACTTCACCCCGGTGTGCACCACGGAGCTGGGCTTCACCGCCAAGCTCAAGGATGAGTTCAGCCAGCGCGGCGTCAAAGCCATTGCGCTGTCGGTCGATCCGGTGGATTCGCACCACAAGTGGATCGAAGACATCAACGAGACCCAGAACACTGTCGTCAACTTCCCGATCCTGGCTGATGCCGATCGCAAGGTCTCCGATCTCTATGATTTGATCCACCCGAACGCCAACGACACGCTGACCGTGCGCTCGCTGTTCGTGATCGATCCGAACAAGAAGATTCGCCTGACCATCACCTATCCAGCGAGCACCGGGCGTAACTTCCACGAAATTCTGCGGGTAATCGATTCGCTGCAGCTCACCGACAACTACAAGGTGGCCACCCCGGCCAACTGGCAGGACGGTGAAGAGGTGGTGATCGTGCCTTCGCTCAAGGATGAAGACGAAATCAAAAAGCGCTTTCCGAAGGGCTATCGCGCGGTGAAACCGTACCTGCGCCTGACGCCACAGCCGAACAAGTGATCTTCTTGGGCAGATCGTTCCCACGTCGAGGCGTCGAACCGTCCGCGTGGGAATGCCGCCCGTGACGCTCCGCGTCACAGTGGACGCGGAGCGTCCATGGATTCATTCCCACGCAGAGCGTGGTAACGATCAGTGGTAGCTACTAAGCAGGGGATTTCAGGCCGTTTAGACGGCCTTTTTTTTCGCCTTGAATAACGTAAATTTCATATAGCCTAAAAGCATAACCAAATGAATAAATATGATTTATGGATATATAAATCAGCTGGTAAGGTCTCTCCATCGAAGCGAGATCGCAACCCGCGAATCGCCTGTAACGCTTAAGGAATGGTCTCAATGCTGGTCGTCTCACTCGGTGGCAGTCCCAGCCTGCGCTCCCGTTCCGGGGTGCTGCTGGAGCGTTCGCAGCGCTGGTTGCAGCAGCAAGGGGTGGAAGTGGTGAGTTATCAGGTGCGGGACTTCCCGGCCGAGGATTTGCTCCACGCCCGCTTCGACAGCCCGAAGGTGCTCGACCTGCTGCAACAGATCGAAAACGCTGACGGCCTGCTGATCGCCACGCCGGTTTACAAAGCGTCGTTCTCCGGCGCCCTGAAAACTCTGTTGGACCTGCTGCCCGAGCGCGCCCTGAATCACAAGATTGTCTTGCCGATGGCCACGGGCGGCAGCATCGCCCACATGCTGGTGGTCGACTACGCCCTCAAGCCCGTGTTGTCGGCATTGAAAGCCCAGGAAATGCTCCAGGGGATTTTCGCCGAGGACAGCCAGATCGCTTACGGCGAAGGCAGTGCCGCCGCGCAACTGGCACCGGCGCTGGAGCAGCGACTGCACGAAGCGCTGGATCAGTTTGTCGGCGCCATGGCGCGCCGGCCCAAGCCGTTGGAACCGGGCCTGTTGAACGAACGTTTGTTGAGTGCTCGCTGGAGCATTTAAGCCACACCCGCATTTGATGTAACTCACCTTACTTCGCCGCTAACGGTTAAGCAGGTGCAGCCAAAACCCAACAGCAAAAAGGAGAGCGCTATGCGCACTGTATTTTTGCGTCGTGGTCTGGTCGCTCTGTTTGCTGCGGCTGTCACCTTCGGCGCCATCACTCAAGCCCAAGCCGAGACATTGCGGATCGGTTATCAGAAGTACGGCACGCTGGTGCTGCTCAAAGCCAAAGGTACTTTGGAAAAGCGTCTGGCCGCCCAAGGCGTCGACGTGCAATGGACTGAGTTCCCTGGTGGCCCGCAGTTGCTTGAGGGCCTGAACGTCGGCTCGATCGACTTCGGAGTCACTGGCGAAACCCCACCTGTATTCGCCCAGGCTGCTGGCGCCGATCTGCTCTACGTTGCCTACGAACCGCCAGCGCCGAACAGCGAAGCGATCCTTGTGCCGAAAGACTCACCGATCAAATCGGTGGCCGATCTCAAGGGCAAGAAAGTTGCTCTGAACAAAGGCTCCAACGTCCACTACTTGCTGGTACGCGCACTGGAAGACGCCGGCCTCAAGTACTCCGACATTCAAACCGTATTCCTGCCGCCCGCCGATGCGCGTGCTGCGTTCGAACGCGGCAGCGTCGACGCCTGGGTCATCTGGGATCCGTACCAGGCTGCGGCCGAGAAACAACTGCAAGCGCACACCCTGCGCGACGGCAAAGGCATCGTCGACAACCACCAGTTCTATCTCGCGACCAAACCTTACGCGCAGAAAAACCCTGAGGTGATCAAGACCCTCGTCGAGGAAGTGCGCGCCGTTGGTGAGTGGTCGAAAGCCAACCCAGAAGACGTGACCCAACAGGTTGCACCACTGCTCGGTCTGCCGGCGGACATCACCCTGACCTCGGTGAAACGCCAGGGCTACGGCGCGCTGTTTTTGACCCCGGAAGTGGTCGCCGCGCAACAGAAAATCGCCGACACGTTCTTCCAGCTCAAGCTGATTCCCAAGCCGCTGAGCATCAAGGATGTGATCTGGACACCACCGGCCGCTGTGGCTAAAGCGCAGTAATTCGAATCCCCAAGGAGACCACTCCATGAGCCTCAATATCTTCTGGTTCCTGCCTACCCACGGCGACGGCCATTACCTTGGCACCGCCGAAGGCGCACGCGCCGTCGACCACGGTTATCTGCAACAGGTCGCGCAAGCGGCGGATCGTCTGGGTTTCGGCGGCGTGCTGATTCCTACCGGCCGCTCCTGCGAAGACTCGTGGCTGGTGGCGGCGTCGCTGATCCCTGTGACCCAGCGCCTGAAATTTCTCGTTGCCCTGCGCCCCGGGATCATCTCCCCGACGGTGGCGGCGCGACAGGCTGCGACCCTGGATCGTCTGTCCGGCGGCCGTGCGCTGTTCAATCTGGTGACTGGCGGTGACCCGGAAGAATTGGCTGGCGACGGTCTGTTCCTCAGCCACGAAGAACGCTATCAAGCCTCGGTGGAATTCACCCGCATCTGGCGCCGTGTGCTGGAAGGCGAAACCGTCGATTACGATGGCGAGCACATCAGCGTGAAAGGCGCGAAATTGCTCTATCCGCCAATCCAGCAACCGCGTCCGCCGTTGTACTTCGGTGGCTCGTCGGAAGCGGCGCAAGACTTGGCCGCTGAACAAGTGGAAATGGTCCTGACCTGGGGCGAGCCGCCAGCCGCGGTGGCCGAGAAGATTGCACAAGTCCGTGCCAAAGCTGCCAAGCTCGGCCGCACCGTGCGCTTCGGCATTCGTCTGCACGTGATCGTCCGTGAAACCAATGCGGAAGCCTGGCAAGCGGCGGATCGGCTGATCTCGCACCTGGACGACGACACCATCGCTCGCGCTCAGGCTTCGCTGGCGCGTTTCGATTCGGTCGGCCAGCAACGCATGGCCGCACTACACGGCGGCAGCCGCGACAACCTCGAAGTCAGCCCGAACCTTTGGGCCGGCGTCGGTCTGGTGCGCGGCGGTGCCGGTACGGCGCTGGTCGGCGATGGCCCGACCGTCGCAGCGCGCGTGAAGGAATACGCCGATCTGGGCATCGACACCTTCATCTTCTCCGGTTATCCACACCTTGAAGAGTCGTATCGCGTCGCCGAACTGTTGTTCCCGCACCTCGACATCGAGCGTCCGGAACTGCCGAAAAGCGCCGGTTATGTCAGCCCGTTCGGCGAGATGGTCGCCAACGATATTCTTCCCAAAGCCGCGTCGCAGAGCTGAGGCGCGCCATGAAAAAAATCATCCATAGCCTCGCGCCTTGGGCGTTGCCGATTTTGCTGCTGGCGGTGTGGCAGTTGTCGGTGTCGGCCGGTTGGTTGTCGACACGGATTCTGCCGGCACCGGTGGCGGTGATAGAAGCCGGCGTGAGCCTGGTGCGCAGCGGCGAAATCTGGACGCACCTGGCGATCAGCGGTTGGCGTGCGGCACTGGGATTCACCATCGGTGGCAGCATCGGTCTGGTCTTGGGTTTTATCACCGGTCTGTCGAAATGGGGCGAACGCCTGCTCGACAGTTCGGTGCAGATGATCCGCAACGTGCCGCACCTGGCGCTGATTCCACTGGTGATCCTGTGGTTCGGCATCGACGAGTCGGCGAAGATTTTTCTGGTGGCGCTGGGCACGTTGTTTCCGATCTACCTCAACACTTATCACGGCATCCGCAACGTCGACCCGGCGCTGGTGGAGATGGCGCGCAGTTATGGCTTGAGCGGTTTCAGCCTGTTCTGGCAGGTGATTCTGCCGGGCGCATTGCCTTCGATTCTGGTCGGTGTGCGTTTCGCCCTGGGCTTTATGTGGCTGACGCTGATCGTCGCCGAAACCATTTCCGCCAGCTCCGGCATCGGCTATCTGGCGATGAACGCTCGGGAGTTCCTGCAGACCGATGTGGTGGTACTGGCGATCCTGCTTTACGCGGTGCTCGGCAAACTCGCCGACCTCGCCGCCCGTGGACTTGAACGTGTGTGGTTGCGTTGGCACCCGGCTTATCAGGTTGCCAAAGGAGGTGCGGCATGACTGCTCAACAACCTCCACGCCTGCTGCGCGGGATTCCGCTGGCGGTGCGCAATCTGCAGAAAACCTTCGGCGCGCGGCAGGTGCTGCGTGACATCGATCTGCACATTCCGGCAGGGCAATTCGTCGCTGTGGTCGGGCGCAGTGGCTGCGGCAAAAGCACCTTGCTGCGCTTGCTCGCCGGCCTCGATCAACCGACTGGCGGCGACTTGCTGGCCGGCTCTGCGCCGCTCAGCGATGCGCAGGAAGACACCCGATTGATGTTCCAGGAAGCACGTCTGCTGCCGTGGAAAAAGATCATCGATAACGTCGGCCTCGGCCTTAAAGGCAACTGGCGTCCGCAAGCGTTAGAGGCGCTGGAAGCGGTGGGGCTGGCGGATCGCGCCAATGAGTGGCCGGCGGCGTTGTCCGGAGGGCAGAAGCAGCGGGTTGCCCTGGCCCGCGCACTGATCCATCAACCGCGTCTGCTGTTGCTCGATGAACCGCTCGGTGCACTGGATGCGCTGACCCGCATTGAAATGCAGCAACTGATCGAACGTCTCTGGCAGCAACACGGCTTCACCGTGCTGCTGGTGACCCACGACGTCAGCGAAGCGGTGGCGATTGCCGACCGGGTGATTCTCATCGAGGACGGCGAAGTCGGCCTCGACCTGCATGTTGAACTGCCGCGGCCGCGAGTGCGCGGTTCGCATCGCCTGGCGGCGCTGGAAACCGAAGTGCTTAACCGTGTTCTCTCCCTGCCCGGCGAACCGCCAGAGCCGGAACCTGTTTCACCACTGCCTACGCAACTGCGTTGGGCTCAATAACTCAAGCAAACGACAGGAATCATTGCCATGACTATCAAAGCCATCAACGTCCGTAACCAGTTCAAAGGCTCGATCAAGGAAATCGTCCTCGGTGACGTGCTGTCGGAAATCGACGTGCAGACCGCTTCCGGCATCGTCACTTCGGTGATCACCACCCGCTCGGTCAAAGAGCTGGAACTGGTGGTCGGCAGCGAAGTGATCGCCTTTGTGAAATCCACCGAGGTGTCGATCGCCAAGTTGTAAGCCGGTGAGCAAAAAACAACCCCGGAGGGCGTGAGCCCTTCGGGGTTTTTTGTGCCTGGCCTGAAAACCGCGGTGCGGCCTTCGAGCAGGCTCGCTCCCACAGGGGACCGCATTCCAAATGTGGGAGCGAGCCTGTTCGCGAAGGGGCCGTTGAGGGCGCTAGATAATTCTTTTGGGTAGATACGGCGGCAGATACAACCCGATATAGGCGTCAAACACCCGCATCCCTTCCTCGGCCATGCGCGGCGTAATCTGCCCATGCTGCTGCACCGAACGCGCATACACCCGGTCACCCAACTCCATCGCCAAGGCAAACACATCGACATCCTCCGGCAGTCTCGGCAGCTCGAAGTGATGATCGAACAGCTTGTGCATCAAGTCGCCCAGTTCGATGTCGTGCTGACGGTCAGCCTGAGTGACCTCGGTCAGACCATGCTGAGCAAGGATCAACTGCCGTGCGGCGGCGTCTTCGTCGTAGATCTCCAGCATGCGTTGCTCGACCAGTCGCGACAGATCACGCCAGTCTCGCAGGGCTTCGTGATCGATCGGCGCTTGCAGGCAGGCGCGAAACGCGGCGTGGACATCGGCCGTCAGCGCTTCGAGCAATGCCGGGACGCTGGCGAAGAAGTGGTACACGGAGGAGGGCGGAATCTGCGCGCGCTCGGCGACGCTGTAGATCGACAGACTGGCCACGCCCTCGGCAGCCAGCAGCGTGCGTGCGGCATCGAGTATCGAGTCGATACGCGCCTGGCTGCGGGCACGGGGTTTGCGGACGGGGGCGGGTCGCGTCATGGAAGTCTCCTGCGGGGCAGCGGGCATTGTACGAGCCGGCTCTTGTGTTGTCTTGTCGACCGCTTTCGTCGGAACGCCGCCCGGAGCAAGCTCGCTCCCACAGGGGATCTCCTGTGTACGCACAAGTCATGTTGAATGGAGATCCCTGTGGGAGCGAGCCTGCTCGCGAACCGCCGCAGGCGGCCATTCACTCCCATCCCAAGGATTTGTGTTCGGCCATAAAAAAACGCCGCTGGCTGAATTAGCCAACGGCGTTTTTTCTGAAGCTGCAATCCGCTTAAACGGTATGCAGATACCAGTTGTACTCAAGGTCAGAGATGGAGTGTTCGAACTCCTCCAGCTCGCTTTCCTTGCAGGCGACGAAGATATCGATGTACTTCGGATCGATGTACTTGGCCATCACCTCGCTGTCGTCCAGCTCGCGCAGGGCATCGCGCAAGTTGTTCGGCAGGCTTTGCTCGTTCTGCTCGTAGCTGTTGCCTTCAACAGGCGCGCCCGGTTCGATCTTGTTGGTCAGACCGTGGTGCACGCCCGCCAGAACCGAGGCCATCAGCAGGTACGGGTTGGCATCGGCACCGGCCACGCGGTGTTCGATACGCACGGCATCGGACGAGCCGGTCGGTACGCGAATCGCCACGGTGCGGTTGTCCAGGCCCCAGCACGGCGAGTTCGGTACGTAGAACTGTGCGCCGAAACGGCGGTACGAGTTGACGTTCGGGCAGAGGAAAGCCATCTGCGCGGGCAGGGTCTCGAGCACACCGCCGATCGCGTGACGCAGCGCGGCGTTCTGCTCGGGATCCTCGCTGGCAAAAATGTTTTTGCCTTCTTTATCCAGAATCGAAATGTGTACGTGCAGACCATTACCGGCCTGGCCCGGGTACGGCTTGGCCATGAAGGTGGTGTCCATTTCATGGTCGTAGGCGATGTTCTTGATCAGACGCTTGAGCAATACCGCGTAATCGCATGCCTTGATCGGGTCGGCGACGTGGTGCAGGTTCACTTCGAACTGCGCCGGGGCACTTTCCTTGACGATGGCGTCGGCCGGGATGCCTTGTTCTTTGGCACCTTCCAGAATGTCCTGGAGGCAGTCGACGTATTCGTCGAGGTCGTCGATCAGGTAGACCTGCGTCGAGTGCGGACGTTTGCCGGAGATCGGCGAGCGTGGCGGCTGTGGCCGGCCGTTCACGTTTTCCTGGTCGATCAGGTAGAACTCGAGTTCGAAGGCGGCGCAGATGGTCAGGCCCAGCTCGTCAAACTTTGCAACAACTTGACGGAGCACTTCGCGCGGATCGGCGAAAAACGGGTCACCTTCGAGTTCGTGCATGGTCATCAACAGTTGCGCGGTCGGGCGCTTCTGCCATGGCTCGTTGCACAGGGTATCGGGGATTGGATAGCAGATACGATCGGCGTCGCCGATGTCCAGGCCCAGGCCGGTGCTTTCCACCGTAGAGCCATTGATATCCAGAGCAAATAGGGAGGCCGGCAGGTTGATGCCTTTCTCGTAAACCTTGTGGAGGCTGGTGCGTTCAATGCGCTTGCCGCGCACCACACCATTCATATCCGCAATCAGAAGGTCAACGTACAGAACCTCAGGATGTTCCTTAAGGAACGCGTTCGCTTCGTTAAGCTGAACGGCACGCGGGGGTACCGACATGATGCAACACCTTTGTTGTTAAAAATATCAATCATTGATCTTTTCTGGTTTCAGTCAACCCGAACGGCCTGCCGAAGTCAAGCGAGGCCTTTTTTGCCCTAAAAAAGCGCTGCAAGGGCATTTATGGGGCACTTTCGGGCGTTTTTTTGTCCTTGGGAGACTCTGCACCCGCGGGCTTGAGCAGGCCGTGTTGTATTTTTTACGGGGGTGTTGTGTAAAAAAATGAACAAGGCTAAGCTCGGATCAAACCCATAACAGCAATAATACCGGGGTGCTTCATGTCTCGCCTGCCGTTAATCGGCATCACCGACTGCTCGCAACAGTCCGGTCTGCATGCTCATCACATCAGTGGCGACCAATCCGTCGATAGCGCAGCCAGCATGGCTGACAAGTTGCCGACGATGTTCCCGTCCATGGCCGTTCAAGCGCCAGCGTCCGATATTCTGGACGTACGGGAAAGCATCCTGTTTATGGCGTCCCCTTCCAATATAGATCGCTTTTACTCCCAAAGCCTGTGCCGCTTGCCAAGCCGTGCTCATGATTCTGCACGCCTGGACTGTGCACAGGAAATGCAACGCCAGCGTAAAGGGCAGGTAAGCTCCTCTTTCATTGTCTATGCGCGGTGCCAGGCGTAAGCCGGTACTGCGCGAGCAAGCCCCCTTCAACGCGACGCTCCAAGCGTCAAACTTTGCCTGACATCACGTCAGGAGACTCAGCCCAGAGGCATTTATGAGTAACAACCTCGACCAGCTCACCGATTGGTTGAAAGACCATAAGATCACAGAAGTCGAATGCATGATCGCCGACTTGACCGGGATCACCCGTGGCAAGATTTCGCCGACCAACAAGTTCATCGCTGAAAAAGGCATGCGCCTGCCCGAGAGCGTGCTGTTGCAGACCGTGACCGGCGACTACGTCGAAGACGACATCTATTACGAACTGCTCGACCCGGCCGACATCGACATGATCTGCCGCCCCGACCAGAACGCCGTGTACATGGTGCCGTGGGCCATCGAGCCGACCGCGCAGGTGATCCACGACACCTACGACAAGCAAGGCAACCCGATCGAGCTGTCGCCGCGCAACGTCCTCAAGAAGGTTTTGAAACTCTATGCCGACAAAGGCTGGCAGCCGATCGTGGCGCCGGAAATGGAGTTCTACCTGACCAAGCGCAGCGATGACCCTGACTATCCGTTGCAACCGCCGATTGGCCGCTCGGGCCGTCCGGAAATCGGTCGTCAGTCGTTCTCCATTGAAGCAGCGAACGAATTTGATCCGCTGTTCGAAGACGTCTATGACTGGTGCGAACTGCAGGAGCTGGACCTCGACACGCTGATTCACGAGGACGGCACGGCGCAGATGGAAATCAACTTCCGTCACGGCGACGCCCTGTCGCTGGCCGACCAGATTCTGGTGTTCAAGCGCACCATGCGTGAAGCCGCGCTCAAGCACGACGTGGCCGCCACCTTCATGGCCAAACCCATGACCGGCGAGCCGGGCAGTGCGATGCACTTGCACCAGAGCATCATCGACATCGAGACCGGCAAGAACGTCTTCTCCAATGATGACGGCACCATGAGCCAGTTGTTTCTGCACCACATCGGTGGCCTGCAGAAACTGATTCCTGAGCTGTTGCCGCTGTTCGCGCCGAACGTCAACTCGTTCCGCCGCTTCCTGCCGGACACCTCGGCACCGGTGAACGTGGAGTGGGGCGAAGAAAACCGCACCGTCGGCCTGCGCGTACCGGATGCCGGCCCGCAGAACCGTCGTGTCGAGAACCGCCTGCCGGGCGCCGACGCCAACCCGTATCTGGCGATTGCCGCGAGCCTGCTCTGCGGCTACATCGGCATGGTCGAAGGCCTCAATCCGAGCGCGCCAGTGGTGGGCCGTGGTTATGAGCGCCGCAATCTGCGCTTGCCGCTGACCATCGAAGATGCGCTGGAACGTATGGAAAACAGCGCGACCATCGAGAAGTACCTGGGCAAAACCTTCATCACAGGCTACGTCGCAGTAAAACGGGCCGAGCATGAAAACTTCAAGCGCGTGATCAGTTCCTGGGAGCGTGAGTACCTGCTCTTCGCCGTCTGATACGCCGGGCGCGGCCCTCAGCGGCCGCGCCTTCACCGATAACAAGGAGAATTGGCATGACCAGCAACAACCCGCAAACCCGCGAGTGGCAAGCACTCAGCAATGATCACCACCTGGCCCCGTTCAGCGACTTCAAGCAACTGAAAGAGAAGGGCCCGCGGATCATCACCAACGCCAAGGGCGTTTACCTGTGGGACAGCGAAGGCAACAAGATTCTCGACGGCATGGCCGGTCTGTGGTGTGTGGCCATCGGTTATGGTCGCGATGAGCTGGCCGACGCGGCCGCCAAACAGATGCGCGAACTGCCGTACTACAACCTGTTCTTCCAGACCGCGCACCCGCCAGCGTTGGAACTGGCCAAGGCAATCGCCGACGTGGCACCGGAAGGCATGAATCATGTGTTCTTCACCGGTTCCGGTTCCGAAGGCAACGACACCATGCTGCGTATGGTCCGCCACTATTGGGCGATCAAAGGCCAGCCGAACAAGAAAGTCATCATCAGCCGCAAGAACGGTTATCACGGTTCGACCGTGGCCGGCGCGAGCCTCGGTGGCATGACGTATATGCACGAGCAGGGCGATTTGCCGATTCCAGGCATCGTCCACATCGCGCAGCCGTACTGGTTCGCTGAAGGTGGCGAGATGTCCCCGGAAGAGTTCGGCATCTGGGCGGCCAATCAGCTGGAAGAGAAGATTCTCGAAGTCGGCGTCGACAACGTCGGTGCCTTTATTGCCGAGCCGATCCAGGGCGCCGGCGGCGTGATCATTCCGCCCGACAGCTACTGGCCGCGCATCAAGGAAATCCTCGCCAAGTACGACATCCTGTTCGTGGCGGACGAAGTGATTTGCGGTTTCGGCCGTACCGGTGAGTGGTTCGGCAGCGATTTCTACGACCTTGCGCCCGACATGATGACCATCGCCAAAGGCCTGACGTCCGGCTACATCCCGATGGGCGGCCTGATCGTCCGTGACTCCGTTGTTGCGGTGCTCAACGAAGGTGGCGATTTCAACCACGGCTTCACCTACTCCGGTCACCCGGTGGCAGCAGCAGTGGGCCTGGAAAACATCCGCATCCTGCGCGACGAAAAAATTATCGAGAACGCGCACAACGAAACGGCACCGTATTTGCAGAAACGTCTGCGGGAACTGAACGATCACCCGTTGGTGGGTGAAGTTCGCGGAGTCGGTCTGTTGGGCGCGATCGAGCTGGTGCAGGACAAGGCCACTCGCAAGCGTTACGAAGGCAAGGGCGTCGGCATGATCTGCCGCCAGTTCTGCTTCGACAACGGCCTGATCATGCGCGCTGTGGGCGACACCATGATCATCGCGCCGCCGCTGGTGATCAGCAAAGCCGAGATCGATGAGCTGGTTACAAAGGCACGCAAGTGTCTGGACCTGACCCTCAGTGCGTTGCAGGGCTAGGTGCTAGGCTTTGAGCGGGGGAGCCGTGGCGCTCGCGCTCAAAGCTGTCAGAAAGGCTGGTCTTTTCTTGAAAGACCGCCTCGGATCTTGCCAGACTAGCCGCGGTTCCAGTTGTCCGGGTTCGGCCGCTGAACAAAGTGGTTCAAAAAAGAAAAATTTGGAGCATTAACGCATGAAGGCATTAGGCAAAAAGCTTGCTGGCAAGACACTTCTCGCGCTGTCCGTGGCGGGCATGATGGCGGGTGCGGTACAGGCGGACGACAAGGTATTGCACGTCTACAACTGGTCCGACTACATCGCGCCGGACACCGTTGCCAAATTCGAGAAAGAGTCGGGTATCAAAGTCGTCTACGACGTGTTCGACAGCAACGAAACCCTGGAAGCCAAACTGCTGGCCGGCAAGTCCGGTTACGACATTGTGGTGCCTTCCAATAACTTCCTCGCCAAGCAGATCAAGGCCGGTGTTTACCAGGAGCTGGACAAGTCCAAGCTGCCAAACTGGAAGAACCTCGACGAAGACCTGCTCAAGGCTGTCGGCGATGCCAGCGACCCGGGCAACAAGCATGCCTTCCCGTACATGTGGGGTTCCATCGGCATCGGCTATAACCCGGCGAAGGTCAAGGCTGCGCTGGGCATCGACAAGATCGATTCGTGGGACATCGTGTTCAAGCCAGAGAACATCGAAAAGCTCAAAAGCTGTGGCGTGAGTTTCCTCGACGCGCCGACCGAAATGATTCCGGCGGCGTTGCACTACCTGGGCAAGCCGACCAACAGCAAGGACAAGGCTGACCTGAAAGCCGCCGAAGACCTGTTCCTGAAAATTCGTCCTTCGGTTGCCTACTTCCATTCCTCCAAGTACATCTCCGACCTGGCCAACGGCAACATCTGCGTCGCCGTCGGTTACTCGGGTGACCTGGAACAATCCAAGACCCGCGCCCAGGAAGCCGGTGACAAGGTCAAGCTGGCCTATACCATTCCGAAAGAAGGCGCCGGTACTTTCTACGACATGGTCGCCATTCCCAAGGATGCCGAAAACGTCGAAGCCGCTTACAAATTCATGAACTACCTGCTGCAACCGGAAGTGATGGCCGAGATCACTAACGCCGTGCGTTTCCCGAACGGCAACAAAGCTGCCACGCCGCTGGTGGACAAGGACATCACCAGCGATCCGAGCATCTACCCATCGGCTGAAGTGAAGAAACAGCTCTACGCGATCAGCGATCTGGACGCAGCGACCCTGCGCCTGATCACTCGCAGCTGGACCAAGATCAAATCCGGTAAATAAGCCGGTTTGAAGCAACAACCACTGGCCGTCGTCTCCCGCGAAGGCGGCCAGTGGATTAATTAAATGACAGGAAGTTTTGCAGGAACGGTTTTTCGAGGGTAAGTTGCGCGCCGGTTTTGTTGCCGGGCAGCCACGGCTGTCATGCAGCGCGGGGCAACTTGGGCCCAACTAATTTAGAGGACCTCCACTTGCCTATTTTTTCTTCTTTGCGCAAAGCCCTGCTAGCCACTGCCGGCCTGACGATTGCTGTCGGAGCCCAGGCCGCCGGTACGGTGCATATTTATAACTGGTCCGATTACATCGGCGAGACCACGCTGGCCGACTTCCAGAAAGAGACCGGGATCAAACCGGTCTACGACGTCTTCGATTCCAACGAAACCCTGGAAGGCAAGTTGCTGGCCGGGCGTACCGGTTACGACGTGGTCGTGCCGTCGAACCACTTCCTCGGCAAGCAGATCAAGGCGGGCGCGTTCCAGAAGCTCGACAAGTCGCAGTTGCCGAATTATTCCAATCTCGACCCGGCGCTGCTCAAGCGTCTGGAACAGAACGATCCGGGCAACCTGTACGCCGTGCCGTACCTGTGGGGCACCAACGGCATCGGTTACAACGTCGATAAAGTGAAGGCCGTTTTGGGTGTCGACAAGATCGATTCTTGGGGCGTTTTGTTCGAACCTGAGAACATCAAAAAGCTGCAAAGCTGCGGCGTGGCATTCCTCGATTCGGCGGATGAAATGATGCCGACCGTGCTCAACTATCTGGGCCTGAATGCCAATAGCACCAATCCGAAGGACTACGAAAAAGCCACCGACAAATTGCTCGCGGTGCGTCCTTACGTGACCTACTTCCACTCCTCGAAATACATCGGTGATCTGGCCAACGGCGACATCTGCGTGGCCATCGGTTTCTCCGGCGATATCTTCCAGGCGAAGAATCGCGCAGCCGAAGCCAAGAAAGGCGTGAACATCGCCTACGCGGTGCCGAAAGAGGGTGGTGCGCTGTGGTTCGACATGCTGGCAATCCCCAAGGATTCGTCGAACGTGAAGCAGGCCCATGCCTTCATCAACTATCTGCTGAAACCTGAGGTGATCGCTCAGGTCAGTGATTACGTCGGTTACGCCAACCCCAATCCGGGGTCGGACAAGTTGATGGAGCAATCCATCCGTACCGATGCGTCGGTGTATCCGCCGCAGGCCGTTATCGACAAGGCTTATGTGTCGATCGAGTTGCCACCGAACATTCAGCGTCTGATGACCCGCAGCTGGACCAAGGTCAAGTCGGGGATGTAAGGCACACACTATCCTGGGTTCGCCTTGCGGGGCGAACTGCATTGTTTTTTTCTGGGAGTTTCGTAAATGGCAGTTGCCTCCGGCGCCTATAAGAAAGCCCTCGAGGGCGACCAGACACCGAAACAGGTGTTGGTCAAAATCGACCGGGTCACGAAGAAGTTCGACGAGACGATTGCCGTGGACGATGTGTCCCTGGAAATCAAAAAGGGCGAGATCTTCGCCCTGCTCGGCGGTTCGGGATCGGGCAAATCCACTCTGCTGCGGATGCTGGCAGGGTTCGAACGGCCCACGGAGGGGCGCATTTTCCTCGACGGCGTCGACATTACCGACATGCCGCCGTACGAACGTCCGATCAACATGATGTTCCAGTCGTACGCCTTGTTCCCGCACATGACCGTGGCGCAGAACATCGCCTTCGGCCTCAAGCAGGACAAGATCTCGGCGGCTGAAGTCGATGCTCGCGTGGCCGAGATGCTCAAGCTGGTGCAGATGAGCCAGTACGCCAAGCGCAAGCCGCATCAATTGTCCGGCGGTCAGCGTCAGCGTGTCGCGCTGGCACGTTCGCTGGCCAAGCGGCCAAAACTGCTGCTGCTCGATGAGCCGATGGGCGCACTGGACAAGAAACTGCGTTCACAGATGCAGCTGGAACTGGTGGAAATCATCGAGCGCGTCGGCGTGACCTGCGTAATGGTGACCCACGACCAGGAAGAGGCCATGACCATGGCCGAGCGCATCGCGATCATGCACCTGGGCTGGATCGCCCAGATCGGCAGCCCGATCGATATCTACGAAACCCCGACCAGCCGTCTGGTCTGCGAATTCATCGGCAACGTCAACATCTTCGAAGGCGAAGTGATCGACGACGCTGAGGGCCACGCAACCATCACCTGCAAAGACCTCGATCGGCAGATCTACGTCGGCCACGGCATCAGCACCTCGGTGCAGGACAAGTCCGTGACTTACGCGATCCGTCCGGAGAAGCTGCTGGTCACCGCCGATCAACCGACCTGCGAATACAACTGGTCGAGCGGCAAGGTGCACGACATCGCCTACCTCGGCGGGCACTCGGTGTTCTACGTTGAATTGCCGAGCGGCAAACTGGTGCAGTCGTTCGTCGCCAATGCCGAGCGCCGTGGCGCGCGTCCGACCTGGGGCGATCAGGTTTACGTGTGGTGGGAAGACGACAGCGGCGTGGTACTTCGCTCATGAACATGCGCAAATTCAAACGCCGCATCAACCGAATAATCCCCAATGGCCGCCAACTGGTCATCGGGGTCCCGTTCATCTGGCTGTTCCTGTTCTTCATGTTGCCGTTCTTCATCGTTCTGAAGATCAGCTTCGCCGAAGCCGACGTGGCGATCCCGCCGTACACCGAGATTTACACCTACGCCGAGCAGAAGCTGCAACTGCTGCTGAACCTGGGCAACTACGCGATGCTGGCGGGCGACGAGTTGTACATCGCCGCTTATCTCGGCTCGCTGAAAATGGCATTTATCAGCACGCTGTTGTGCCTGCTGATCGGTTACCCGATGGCCTACGCCATTGCCACCGCCCGTAAAGAGCTGCAAACGGTGCTGGTGCTGCTGATCATGATGCCGACCTGGACGGCGATCCTGATCCGCGTTTACGCGTGGATGGGCATCCTCAGCAACAACGGTTTGCTCAACGGTTTCCTGATGAGCATGGGCTTCATCGACGAGCCGCTGCAGATTCTCAACACCAATCTGGCGGTGTACATCGGCGTCGTTTACTCGTATCTGCCGTTCATGATCCTGCCGTTGTACGCCAACCTGGTGAAGCACGACAACAGTCTGCTCGAAGCGGCATCGGACCTGGGTTCGAGCACCTTCAACAGCTTCTGGAAAATCACCATTCCGCTGTCCAAGAACGGCATTATTGCCGGCTGCATGCTGGTGTTTATCCCGGTGGTGGGTGAGTTCGTGATCCCGGAACTGCTTGGCGGTCCGGAAACCCTGATGATCGGTAAAGTGCTCTGGCAAGAGTTCTTCAACAACCGTGACTGGCCGGTGGCATCCGCGCTGGCAGTGGTGATGCTGGCGATCCTGATTGTGCCGATCATTCTGTTCAACCGCAGTCAGGCCAAAGAAATGGAGGGCAAAGAATGAAGCGCATCCGTTTCTCCAGCCTGATGCTGGTCATCGGTCTGTTGTTCATCTACCTGCCGATGCTGATCCTGGTGATCTATTCGTTCAACGCCTCGAAACTGGTGACGGTGTGGGGCGGCTGGTCGATCAAGTGGTACGTCGGCTTGCTCGACAACACCCAACTGATGGGCTCGGTGCTGCGCTCGCTGGAAATCGCCTGCTACACCGCGGTCGCCGCGGTGGCGCTGGGTACGCTGGCAGCGTTCGTGCTGACGCGCATCACCCGTTTCAAGGGCCGCACGCTGTTCGGCGGCCTGGTGACGGCGCCGCTGGTGATGCCGGAAGTGATCACCGGTCTGTCGCTGTTGCTGTTGTTCGTGGCCATGGCGCAGATGATCGGCTGGCCGCAGGAGCGTGGCATCGTCACCATCTGGATCGCCCACACCACGTTCTGTGCGGCGTATGTGGCGGTGGTGGTGTCGGCACGTCTGCGTGAGCTCGACCTGTCGATCGAAGAAGCGGCGATGGATCTGGGTGCACGGCCGTGGAAGGTGTTCTTCCTGATCACCATCCCGATGATCGCGCCATCGCTGGCAGCGGGCGGCATGATGTCCTTCGCGCTGTCGCTGGATGACCTGGTGCTGGCGAGCTTCGTCTCCGGGCCGGGTTCGACGACCCTGCCGATGGAAGTGTTCTCGGCGGTGCGCCTGGGCGTGAAGCCTGAGATCAATGCTGTGGCGAGTCTGATTCTGCTGGCCGTGTCGATCGTGACCTTCATGGTGTGGTTCTTCAGCCGCCGTGCCGAAGAAGCACGCAAGAAAGCCATCCAGCAAGCCATCGAAGAAAGCGCAGCCGATTCGTGGAAGCAGCCGGACGTGCGTCGGGCGCCAAACCCGGAAGCTGCGTAAGCCAATGGGGTTGATCACAAATCTGTGACCAACCCCAATCCCTGTGGGAGCGAGCTTGCTCGCGAAGAGGGCGTGTCAGTCGACTGAAATGTTGGCAGACCCACCGCATTCGCGAGCAAGCTCGCTCCCACATGTTTTTGGGTGGCCTTCAAATCCAAGGTGATTGGCGGATGACTTCGACGAAGTTCATCGGCTTGAACCCCGGCTCCTGATCCTTCAGCACATCGGTCTTCACATTGCCGAACGTGGTCTGTGGACGATGACGCAAGCCATCGGCAAACGCGCAGATGATGCACTCCTTGAAACCTTCCCCACGCGGGTGCGCATGCACCACCGCTTCACGTTGTACGGTGCTGAATGCGGCGTAGTCCATTCCGAGTACATCCATCTCGACACCTGCAGTGACCAGCGCCACGGTCGGACGCAGATGCTTGGGCACGCCCGGCGTGGTGTGCAAGGCAATCGACAGCCAGACCTGTTCGATGTCGTCATCACTCAACCCGTAGGGTTTGAGAAACGCCGCCGCCGCATTGGCGCCATCCACTTCAAAACGCTCGTCATCGCTACGATGGCCTTCGACCAGACCGAGGTCATGGAACATCGCGCCGACGTACAACAGTTCGGGGTTGTAGGCCAGTTGCTGGCGCTCACCGCTCAGTGCGCCGAACAGAAATACCCGGCGCGAGTGGTGGTAGAGCAGGTCGGACTCGATGTCGCGGATGTACTCGGTGGTAGCCCGGGTGAGGGCGCTGTCGGGGATTTTGATGCCGGCAATGGTCGTGCTCATGGGAAGTTTCCTCAGTGAACGCCGTCGTGGCGCTGATGAGGAAAGTCTGTTCCCGGTACTGAAAGCGAACAATCGATGCATGGCTGCGATCCTTGCCAATCCACCTGCAAATCGTGCCAACTCGGCTCAGAGACCACAAAGGAGCCTCACAGCCATGAACAAAACCGTCGCCATCGTCGTGTTCGCAGGCGTGCAGTCACTGGATGTCAGCGGCCCCATGGATGTGTTCGCCGAGGCCAATCGCTTCCTGGCGCCCGAGGATCACTATCGGCTCGACGTGATCGGCGTCGAACGCGGCCCGATGGCCTGCTCCAACGGTTTGAACCTGAATGCCCATTGGCATTTCAGCGAAGCCCTCGAGGCCTACGACCTGTTGCTGGTCGCTGGCGGCCCGCAACTGCCATTCATGGATTTTGGCGCGACGTTTGATGATTGGCTGCGCGAGGCGTGTTCACGGGCGCAGCGCTTCGGTTCGATCTGCAACGGCGCGTTCATGCTGGCGCGCGCCGGATTGCTTGACGGGCGCACCGTGACCACGCACTGGAACGATGCCGAAGCGTTGGCGCAGTTGTGTCCGACCACGCAGGTCGAGGCGGATCGCTTGTATGTCGAGGACGGCACGCTCTACACCTCGGCGGGGGTCACGGCGGGGATCGATCTGTCGTTGTATCTGCTGGCGCGTGATCACGGCGCGGAGGTGGCGCTGAGCGTGGCCAAGCGCTTGGTGGTGTTTACTCAGCGCTCCGGTGGCCAGTCGCAGTTCAGTCCGTTCCTCACGCCGCATGCGGAACCGACGTCGGCGGTGGCGATGGTGCAGTTGTATGTGCTGGCCAATCTCACGGGTGATCTGACGATTGCCGATCTGGCCAATGCGGCGAACATGAGTGCGCGTAATTTCTCGCGGGTGTTCGCCCGGGAAGCCAAAGTCACCCCGGCGGAGTTTGTCGAGCGGGCGCGGGTGGATGCGGCGCGGGTGATGCTGGAGAGCACGGCGGCGCCGTTGAAGACGGTGGCGTATCAGTGTGGGTTTCGTGATGCGCAACATATGCGCGGGGTGTTTAACCGGCGGTTGGGGGTGACGCCGCAGCAGTTTCGGCTGAATTTTGCGTTGAAGCTGTGACCCTCACCCCAGCCCTCTCCCAGAGGGAGAGGGGGCCGATTCGGGGAGATTGGCGAGATACGCCGACCTGAGCGAGCGGTTGTGAATCCATAATCGGCACCGCTCTTTCAGGTCGATGTATGACAAAAGACACCTCGGTCAGTCCCCTCTCCCTTGGGAGAGGGCTAGGGTGAGGGGCTCTTAAGGCGCTGTCCGCGCCGGCAACAGCTTCAAGGTACTGCGCGTATTCGCCGTCACCTCTTCGTCATTGAAATGCGCCTGCACATACATCCCGTCGACATACGTCTCAGCCTGATCGTCATAGTGGCTATCAAACGGCACACCACTCTGTCCAACCGGGTTGATCGTCAACCCATGCGCCGGATCGGCAAAATCCACCAAGCGCCGCGTCGACGGCCCGTAAGTCACCGGCCACGGCGCCGGGCCGATCCTCGCCGAAAGGTTGTTCGGCACTTCATGACTGCCCGGCGCCGCAAATGGTCCAACGTTGAATATTCGATCCAGCGGCTTTTGCTGCCCCAGAGGATGGCCGTGAGTCAGCGTGTGCGCCGCCCCCCATT
Organism: Pseudomonas viridiflava; assembly: GCF_900580865.1. GTDB lineage: Bacteria > Pseudomonadota > Gammaproteobacteria > Pseudomonadales > Pseudomonadaceae > Aquipseudomonas. The sequence continues at coordinate 194,460 of NZ_UTBZ01000001.1, read as the reverse complement.
TCCACTCGGCAGAATTGTCGCCGAGGGTCAGCTTCAGGTGCTGCATGCTTGCCTGCCACGCCGCCCGCACGATATCGGCGCGGGTCTCCTTGTTCGATGTGCTGCGGTTGTCCCACCACGGTGAATCGGCGTTCGCCGCCAGCTTCGGCAGCGCCGCATCGATCACTCGCGTCGACAGCAGTGTCTCGAAGAAATCATTGCCCAACTCATCACGCATCGCCGCATCGGCCAGGTCGTAGAGGAACTGGTTGAACACCGTTGCATTGACCGAATCCAGCGGATAGTCGCCCGACCACTGCGCCAGTTGCTCGACCAGTTTCAGTTGCGCCGGATCGCTGACCACCTCGCGCAGCACCGGCAACAATGGCGCCAGCAAGCGCGGGCCGTAGCCGGTGGCGGTACCCAGTTGCAGTTTCTGATTGGCCTCGTTGGTCCACTTCACGCTTTTGTCGCTGAGCTGGCGATTGAGCTGTTGCCCGCGATCGGCGAGGTTGTAGTAACCGGGAATCTCCATGCCCGTCGGCGACAGCGGCTGGAAGTTGGCCGAGACGATGTAGCCGCGCGCCGGGTTCTCTTCCTGCGGGTTGGCGCTGAACGGGTAGAAGCCATCCTTGTCGGCCTGATTGCTGCTGCCGTCGAGGATGAATTCCGGCCGCACCCCGGCCGGGCGCTTGGGCAGCAATGCCGAGGCCCACCAGGCGATATCGCCCTTGGCGTTGGCGTAAACCAGATTCAGCCCCGGTGCCTGGACTTTTGCGGCAGCGGCGCGGGCCTTGGCCAGGGTGTCGGCACGGTTGAGCTGGTAGAAGCCTTCGAGGATCGGGTTCGGTATTTCGAGGAAGGCCCACCACATCGCAATCGGCGTCTTGCCGGCAGCGGTGCCGAGGGCATCGTTGACGATCGGGCCGTGGGGCGATTGGCGCAGGGTCAGGGTCACCGGCGACTGCCCCTTCACGTTGATCTGCTGCTGTGTGACGACCATGTCGGTCCACTGGTCGCGATACCAGACCTGATTCGGATTATCCGGGTTGACCTTCTCGGCGATCAGGTCCAGATCGTCGTTCTGGAACATGGTCAGGCTCCAGCCGAAATCGAGGTTGTGGCCGAGGAAGGCGAAAGGCACCAGCGCCTGATGATGGCCGTACAGCTCGAAGCCTGGCGCCGACAATTGCGCCTCGTACCACACCGACGGCACCGAGAAGCGAATATGCGGATCACCGGCCAGCAGCGGTTTGCCGCTCTGGCTGCGGCTGCCCGCGATGACCCAGGCGTTGCTGCCTTCGAACTGCGGCAGGCCATTGTCGATCAGTGCCTGTTCGCTGAGGCGGGCGAGGGCGTTGAGGTCTTTCCAGTCGCCGGCAGCGAGAGCCGGCGTCGGTTTGGCGTGACCGTTGACCAGCACACCTTTGGGCTGCCAGTCGAGGTCGAAAACGTTGAGATAATCGGCGCCGAGCTGATCGCGCACGTAAGTCAGCAGCGGCTCGGTGCGAAACGCCGCGGCAAAGCTATAGGCCATGTAGCCGGCGACGCTGATGCTGTCTTCGGCGGTGAACGGCCGCTTGGGGATGCCCAGCACGTCGAACTCGATCGGCGCGGCGTGGCTGTCCTGATATTGGTTGATGCCATCCAGATAGGCTTGCAGGCCCTTCCACGCCGGAGACTGTTTATCGAGACTGGCGACGTAACTGGCGGCGCGCTCGCGGATGCGCAGGCTGCGGAACAGTTTGTCGGTGTCGAGCAGCTTCGGCCCGAGCACTTCGGCCAGCTCGCCACGGGCGAGACGGCGCATGGCTTCCATCTGGAACAGGCGATCCTGGGCATGCACATAGCCGAGGGCGCGGTAGAGATCGGTTTCGTTCTCGGCGCGAATGTGCGGCACGCCACGTTCGTCGTAGCGCACGGTCACTGAACCCTGCAGGTTGCGCAGCTCGACCTGGCCCTGCCGCGTTGGCTGTTTGCTGTAGACGTACCAGCCTGCGCCGGCAAGCAGAACAACGATGAGCAAGCCAAGTACGGTGAACACGCGCTTCATGGTGACTCCTTGTGCAGGCGGGATTGCCGCCCGTCGGGCTGCAAACAATTAGCACAGACCTTCTGTGCCGTGCAGCGCTGTCCTTGAAAAGTCCGGAATGCCTTACTGCGTCTCCACAGGCCACGGGCAGTAGCAACCGACCGCCAGCGTGTGTGTGGCATTGACCGGACGATCTTCCGTCAGGGCATTCAAAATCGGTTCGATAAAGCTGTTGCTGGAGTTGCAGGTCAGGCCTTCGCTGTACGGGCCTAAGTACGCCAGTTTGCCGCTGCGATCCCAGATCGCCACGGCCGGGCTGGCAGGCACCTGTTCGGAACCGGGCAATATCGTGATGGTTTTCAGGCTGCTGAGGGTCGCGGGCAGCTGACCGTGGCTGCCAGTCTTTTGCACGGCGAAGAACTCAACTCCCTTGGCGCCGAACTGCTCGACCATCTCGGTCAGGTGCTGTTGATTGCCGACGTTGCATGGGCAGGCCGGGTCCCAGAAGTGCACCAGACGGATCTTGCCGGGGCCGGCGAGATTGTCGGGAAGGCGCAGGGGATCACCGGAAAACACCGCCGTGTGTTCGCTGAACGCGCGCAGATAACGCCCCTGAAACCAGTCGTACGCCGCCCACAGCACCCCGGCGCAAATCAGCGCGAGCAGGCTGGCAAACAGTGCGGTGCGGTAGGGCGAACGCATGGTTTTCGATCCTCGGAAGGTCGGCTAGCTTGCCATGTCTGTCACTACAGATGAATATCGCAGGCCGATAAAGTCTGTTTACCGCTTTGGAATTCCCGCATGCCTGCCACTTTCGATCCCGATCAAATCCGCGCCAGCCTCAAGCCTCTGGCTGAGTGGCAGCCGTTGTCGGACGGGGCCAAGGCTTATCAGCGCTTTTACCAGACCGACTTTCCTCATCGCGATGTCTGGCGTGGCATGGGCCGTTTCGAGGTCGATGGCTATGAAGTGGTCAGCCATTGCTGGTGGCCGGAGAAGGTCAAGGCGACGTTGTTTCTGCTGCACGGTTACTACGATCACGTCGGGCTCTACCGGCATGTGATCGAGTGGGCGCTGGATCAGGACTTCGCGGTGATCGCCTGCGACTTGCCGGGCCATGGCCTGTCGAGCGGGCCGCGTGCGAGCATTCGCGATTTCTCTGAATATCAGGATGTCCTGCAGGCCTTGTTCGCCGAGGCGCAGTCGATCGCGCTGCCGCAGCCGTGGCATCTGTGCGGGCAGAGCACCGGCGGGGCGATTGTGGTCGATCACCTGCTCAACCATGGCGAAAACAGCCCGGCGCAAGGCCAGGTGATTTTGATGGCGCCGCTGGTGCGTCCAAGGGCATGGGGCTGGTCGCAGTTAAGTTATTACCTGCTCCGGCCTTTCGTTCGGGGTGTCACGCGACGCTTCAGCGAGAACTCCAATGACCCGGATTTCCTGCCGTTTCTCCAGGCCGATCCGTTGCAGCCGCGACGTTTGCCAACCAAGTGGGTGGGCGCGTTATCGCGTTGGATCATTCGCGTCGAGCACGCGAAAAAAAGTCCGCGACGGCCGCTGATCATTCAGGGGCAGGCGGACATGACAGTGGACTGGCAGCACAATTTACAGGTGATGAAGTGGAAGTTCGACCGGCCGCAGATCTTGCTGCTGGCCGAGGCGCGGCATCATCTGGCGAATGAGACGGTGGAGATGCGCGAGGAGTATTTCGAGTTCTTGAGCAAGCGCATCAGGGGCAGGAATCTTTAGCGTCTTTGAGGGCCTCTTCGCGAGCAGGCTCGCTCCCACATTGGATCTTCAGTGGACACAAAACTTCCGAACATCCCGAATCCCATGTGGGAGCGAGCTTGCTCGCGAAGGCGGCTTATCAGGCGCTAAAGATCACTGCCCGACCGCAAGCCCCGCGCGAATCGCTGCCAGAGCGGCCTGGTAATACGCCTTGCCCTCAGCCGACTCGGCAAATGTCGCGAACTCCTCCAGTTCTTCATCCGACAGATCGCGATAGACATAGAGCAGCGTGTTGTTCATGTCCGCGCCAATCTGATCCATTAAACGCTGGCGCTGACCGTTGAGCATGCCTTGCGCCTGACCACCACCGAGCAGCCCCGGGATCATCGAACTCAAACTGTCCGCCGCCACGCCGGCAATCGCCAGACTCACTTCGGCGCCGGCCTCACGGGCCGGCAAGGCTTGCGCGAGGTGGCCGATGATCAGCAGACGGCTGTCGCTGGCCTGCATCTTTGGCAGACCCTTGGCATTTTTCGCCAATTGATCGCGCCGGGTCGCCAGCAATTCGGCTGCGACGATTTTCTTGCCCAGCGGCGATTGAAAGAAGGTCAGCGCCGGTTTCGGGTCGGCAAGCTTCTGCCGCAGTTGCGCTTCGGCGCGTTGATCGACGGCCTGCGGGGCAAAGCGCTGGTTGCTGTTATTCACCAAGGCCTGAAACACGGCGGGCGGCAGGCTGTTCTGATAGCGCTGCTGTGCGGCGCTCAGGGCGTCATTGAAATGCGCACGTTGATCTGGCCAGCCGGCGACCTTGTACAACTGATCGTGGCCGTCCGCCCAGGCGGGCAAAACGCAGAACATCAACAGTGAAAAAAGCAAACGGCGCATAGGGACTCCTGTCAGCAGCGGACTATTCTCCGTGCGGTGCCGGTACTTGTCGAGAATTCGTATCAAGCCGCCGCGTGGCTCTGTCGGATTTCTTGCCGCCGACATACTATGCGCGCCATGCAAATATCCTCTGAACACCCACTGCTGTTACGCATTGTCGACGACTTGGCCGAACACGGCTGGTCGCAGCAGAACATTTTCCTGCCCGCCGGTTTGACCCGCGAGCTGGCGGCCGAGTGCCGTAAACGTGAGGCCGAAGGTGAGCTGGCGCCGGCGGCGGTCGGTCGCGGGCCGTTTTCAGAGATTCGCGAGGGTATTCGTGGCGACCACATTCAATGGATCGACCCCGGTCAGGCCGAGGCCAGCGACCGCTATCTGAACCTGATGGAGAGCCTGCGCGAGGCGCTCAACCGTGGCTTGTTTCTTGGTCTTGAGGACTTTGAATGCCATTTCGCGCTGTATCCGCCGGGTGCTTTTTATCGCAAGCACGTCGACCGTTTTCGCGACGACGACAAGCGCATGGTCTCGGTGGTGGTCTACCTCAATGATGCCTGGCTACCGGAGGACGGCGGTCAGTTGCGCATGTACCTGAACGATGAACGCGTGCATGACGTGCAGCCCACCGGCGGTTGTCTGGTGGTGTTCCTTTCCGGCGAAGTGCCCCACGAAGTGCTGCCGGCGAACCGCGAGCGCCTGTCGCTGACTGGCTGGTTCCGCCGCCGTGGCAACGAGCCGTTCTGAGATGGACAGGATTCTGGTCAGTCGCTGCCTGTTGGGTCATCGCGTGCGTTATGACGGTGGTGCGAGCGGGCCGTTTGATTTGCTTGAACAGTGGATTGCCGAAGGGCGGGTGGTGCCGTTGTGTCCGGAGGTTGCGGGTGGTTTGCCAACGCCACGGGCAGCGGCGGAGATCCCGGGCGGGCAGGGTGGTGAAGTGCTCGATGGTGTCGCGGCGGTGATCACCACTGAGGGCGAAGATGTCAGTGCGCAGTTTCTCGATGGTGCGCGGCAGGCGCTGGAGCTGGTGCGGAAGCACGGGATTCGCGTGGCGGTGCTGAAGGCCAACAGTCCTTCTTGCGGGAATTTGCTGACGTATGACGGGACGTTCAGCGGGGTCAAAATCTCTGGTGAGGGCGTGACGGCCGCGTTGCTCAAGCGTCATGGTGTGCAGGTTTTCAGTGAGCTTGAATTGCCGCAGGCCGCGCTGGCTCTGGTTGCTTTGGACTGATCCTGAATCGTTGCCCTCACCCCAGCCCTCTCCCGGAGGGAGAGGGGGCCGACCGAAGTGTCTGGCGTCTTGCATCGACCTGAAAGACCTTATCGACTATGGATTCGACACAGCCATGACCGATCGACTATGGATTCGACACAGCCATGACCGATCGACTATGGATTCGACACAGCCATACCGATCGACTATGGATTCGACAATGCCATGACCGATCGATTATGGATTCAACAAAGCCATGACCAGTCGATTTCGGATTCGGTATAGCCATCCCAGGTCGGCGTATTCCTTCAGCATCCCCAATCAGTCCCCTCTCCCTCGGGGAGAGGGCTAGGGTGAGGGGCTTTTAAGGCTTCAACCACTTCTCAGTCAGCGCCGCCAAACGTCCATCCGCCCTGATCCTCTGCATCGCACTCGCAAGACTGGCCTGAAACGCCGGATTACCTTTCTGAAACGGAATCGCCAATTCGACCGGCTCCGCCGCTTTCGGCTTCTCTTCAGTCAACGCCTGCACCAGCACCATCGGCCGTGGTGTCTCGTCTTTCTTCGCCAGCAACTGCCCATCGACCTTGCCGTAAGGCTCGCTGAAGTCGAAACGATCCTTGAGCTCCGGTGTCAGTGCTATGTGGTTGAGCGCAACATCGTATTTGCCGCTTTCAACGCCCTGAAGCAGGTCGGCCTCATCGGTGACGATGAAGTCGGCGCGTACATCCAGTTCGTTGGCCAGCAGTTGCCCAAGCTCGACCTCGAACCCCGTGAGTGTGTCGCCTTCCTTGAAATTGAATGGCGGTGTATTAGCCTCAAGGGCAATGCGCAGCTCGCCACGGTCGTTGACGTCATCAATCAGTTCGGCATGAGCCAAAGGGCTCAAAAGGGGTAGCAGGCAGATCAGGCCAGGCAGAAAACGCATGGTCACTCCTTTGAAATCATTATTGCGACGCTCTGATTCAGGCTCGCTTTGCTATGGTTGTCGAGTGCCTTCGACAACGAATGGTCATGAAGTTGTCATGACCGTGCGGATTTTACGGAAAAACTGGAGAAGAAAATGAAAAGCTTTATGTCACGTGCAGCGTTGGCGGGTGTGCTGATGGGTATTTCGGTGCTGGCCAGTGCGGCGACACCGGCCCCCAAAGGCGCCGAAGTGTTCATCGTTTCTCCCGAGGACGGGGCCACGGTTTCGCAGACCTTCACCGTCAAATTCGGTACCAAGGACGTCGCACTGGCGCCGGCCGGTGACGTCACCAAGAACACCGGTCACCATCACCTGCTGATCGACGCCAAGGAAATCGTTCCTGCCGGTTCGGTCGTCCCTACCGATGCCAACCACATGCACTTCGGCAAGGCGCAGACCCAGGCTGACATCAAGCTCGCCCCGGGCAAACACACCTTGCAGCTGGAACTTGGCGACAGCGGTCACATGGCGTTCGATCCGCCAATCGTCTCGAAGAAAATCACCATCAACGTCGAATAACCTTTTCGCCGTGAATGAAAAAGGGAGCCCGAAGGCTCCCTTTTTTGTCGCTCAGCGTTTGATCAGAACAACACGCGGCTACGGATAGTACCGTTGATGTGCTGCAGCTTCTCTTGCGCCAGGTCCGAGTACTCGGCGTCGACGTCGATCACCACGTAGCCCACCTTCTCGTTGGTCTGCAGGAACTGACCGGAGATGTTGATGCCGTTTTCGGCGAAGACCTTGTTGATCTCGCTCATCACACCCGGGATGTTCTCGTGGATGTGCAGCAGGCGGTGCTTGCCAGGGTGAGCCGGCAGGGCCACTTCCGGGAAGTTCACCGACGAAACGGACGTACCGTTGTCGCTGTACTTGACCAGTTTCTCTGCCACTTCCAGACCGATGTTGGCTTGCGCTTCGGCGGTCGAGCCACCGATGTGCGGGGTCAGGATCACGTTGTCGAGGCCACGCAGCGGGCTTTCGAACTCTTCGTCGTTGGAGCGTGGCTCCACCGGGAATACGTCGATGGCCGCGCCGATCAGGTGCTTGTCCTTGATCGCGTCCGCCAGAGCGTCCAGCTCGACCACGGTACCGCGCGCCGCGTTGATCAGGATGCCGCCCTTCTTGATGGCGCGGATTTCCTTCTCGCCGATCATCCACTGGGTCGCAGCGGTTTCCGGAACGTGCAGAGTGACGATGTCGGACATGCCCAGCAGTTCGGTCAGGCTGCCGATCTGAGTCGCGTTGCCCAGTGGCAGCTTGGTCACGGTGTCATAGAAGTACACCTGCATGCCCAGGCCCTCAGCCAGAACCGACAGCTGCGTACCGATCGAGCCGTAGCCGACGATGCCGAGTTTCTTGCCACGGATCTCGAAGGAGTTGGCTGCGGATTTGATCCAGCCGCCACGGTGGCAGGAAGCGTTTTTCTCCGGGATGCCGCGCAGCAGCAGGATCGCTTCGGCCAGTACCAGCTCGGCAACGGAGCGGGTGTTGGAGTACGGCGCGTTGAACACGGCAATACCGCGCTCACGGGCAGCACTCAGGTCAACCTGGTTGGTGCCGATGCAGAAGCAGCCGACCGCAACCAGCTTCTTCGCGTGATCGAAGATCTCTTCGGTCAGTTGGGTGCGCGAACGAATGCCGATGAAGTGAGCGTCAGCGATCTTTTCCTTGAGCTGGGCTTCCGGCAAGGAACCTGTCAGGTATTCGATGCTGGTGTAGCCCGCCGCCTTGAGGACGTCGACAGCCGATTGGTGGACGCCTTCGAGAAGAAGGAACTTGATCTTGCTCTTATCGAGAGAAGTCTTGCTCATCTGCGTAAACCTGTATCCCGGAGAAAAATGGCAGGAAATGGTCAACAGACGCTGACCCGGACGACAAGAAAGTCGTCTCCGCGGATCTGGCCTTGGGCACTGTCCTGCGGGGTCGATATGCTAGCATAGCCTCCCCGCTAAACACTCATTCCTGCGACGTGAAGCGTTCTCAGGATGACCATGAATTGTTCGAGAGTTCTGTCGATGACCAATCCTGCCCTGATTGATGAACTGAAGACCCTGGTCGAGCCTGGCAAGGTCCTGACCGACGCCGACTCCCTGAATGCGTACGGCAAGGATTGGACCAAGCACTTCGCCCCGGCGCCAAGCGCCATCGTGTTTCCCAAGACTATTGAGCAGGTGCAGGCGGTGGTCCGTTGGGCCAACTCGCACAAGGTCGCACTGGTGCCATCGGGCGGGCGCACCGGGCTTTCCGCCGCTGCGGTGGCGGCGAATGGCGAAGTGGTCGTCTCGTTCGACTACATGAATCAGATTCTCGACGTGAACCTCACCGACCGCACCGCCGTTTGTCAGCCGGGTGTGGTCACCGAGCATTTGCAGAACGTCGCCGAAGAGAGGGGCCTGTACTACCCGGTCGACTTCGCTTCTGCAGGTTCCAGTCAGATTGGCGGCAATATCGGCACCAATGCCGGTGGGATCAAGGTGATTCGCTACGGCATGACCCGCAACTGGGTGGCGGGCATGAAAGTCGTCACCGGTAAGGGCGATGTGCTGGAACTGAACAAAGACCTGATCAAGAACGCCACCGGTTATGACCTGCGCCAGCTGTTCATCGGTGCTGAAGGGACCCTCGGTTTCGTCGTCGAAGCGACCATGCGCCTTGATCGCGCGCCGAAAAACCTCACCGCGATGGTCCTTGGTACCGCCGATTTCGACTCGATCATGCCGGTGCTGCACGCCTTCCAAGGCAAACTCGATCTGACCGCGTTCGAATTTTTCTCCGACAAAGCCTTGGCCAAAGTCATGGGCCGAGGCGACGTTCCGGCACCATTCGAAACCGATTGCCCGTTCTACGCATTACTGGAATTTGAAGCAACCACCGAAGAAGTGGCCAACAGCGCCCTGGAAACCTTCGAGCATTGCGTCGAGCAGGGCTGGGTACTGGACGGCGTGATGAGCCAGAGCGAAACCCAGCTGCAGAACCTGTGGAAATTGCGCGAGTACATCTCCGAAACCATCTCGCACTGGACGCCGTACAAAAACGACATCTCGGTCACTGTGTCGAAAGTGCCGGCATTTCTGAAGGAAATCGACGCGATCGTCGGTGAACACTATCCGGATTTTGAAATCGTCTGGTTCGGCCACATTGGCGACGGCAACCTGCACTTGAACATCCTCAAGCCGGATAACCTGAGCAAGGACGAGTTCTTCGCCAAGTGCGCGACCGTCAACAAGTGGGTGTTCGAAACCGTCGAGAAGTACAACGGTTCGATCTCCGCTGAACACGGCGTTGGCATGACCAAACGCGATTATTTGACCTACAGCCGCTCGCCGGTTGAGATCGAGTACATGAAAGCGGTCAAAGCGGTGTTCGACCCGAACGGCATCATGAACCCGGGCAAGATTTTCGCGGTTTGATCGGCAATCTTTGATGAATCAATGAAGGCAGGAGTCGGTAAATGAGCTATCAGCACCAGTACGTCGACGGCACGCGCATCCACTTCCCGATCGGGAAAGTCGTGTGCATTGGCCGCAATTACGCCGAACACGCCAAGGAACTGGACAACCCGGTGCCTACCGAGCCGTTGCTGTTCATCAAGCCGGGCAGTTGCGTGGTTGAGCTGGAAGGCGGTTTCGCCATTCCGACCGAGCGCGGTTCGGTGCACTACGAAGCGGAAATCGCCGTGTTGATCGGCAAGCCGTTGTCGACCAAGCCGAGCCGCGAAGAAGTCCTCGACGCCATCTCCGGTTTCGCCCCGGCGCTCGATCTGACCTTGCGTGACAAGCAGGCCGAGCTGAAAGCCAAGGGCCTGCCGTGGGAAATCGCCAAGTCGTTCGACGGCGCGGCGGTGCTTGCACCGTTCGTGGTCGGCAGCACGTTTGCCGACCTGACCGACATAGGCATCCGCCTGACCATCAACGGCGAAGTGCGCCAGGATGGCAACAGCAGCGCGATGCTCAACCCGATCGTGCCGATGATCCAGCACATGGCCGGCTGCTTCTCGCTGCAGGCCGGTGACGTGATCCTCACCGGCACGCCGGTGGGTGTTGGCCCGCTGAACGTTGGCGATGACATCGTCCTCGAACTGGTCGGTGCGAGCAGCTTCACCAGCAGCGTGCGCTAACCGCCACGCCGCAAATCCCCTGTGGGAGCGAGCCTGCTCGCGAAGGCGCCAGGTCAGTCGACATCATCGTTGCCTGACACTCCGTCTTCGCGAGCAGGCTCGCTCCCACATTTGTTATGTGATCCACCTTGCAAACGTGCAGGGCAATCCCGCCATTTGCCGTTTTTTTCACATCCTGTACGGATAATTCCTCTCATTCTGGCGTCTGAGCCGGCCTCTTTGTGCTATTACCCTTAGCCTGAATTTTCGGAACGCGTCCCTCGATGTCATCTCAAACTCAGCTCAAACCCACTCGCCGTTCACGTTTCGCCCTGCGTTGGTATGTCTGGCTGTTGCTGGTGATTGCCGCCGCATATGCCTTGGCGTTTGCCATGCATTGGGATGATCGCGGTGCGCTTTGGCTGCAGGAACGCTTCGAAAGCCAGGCCGAGCAGAAGGAAAGTATCTGGCTGCCGGACTATCGCGTGGTGATCGATGCCAAGCCGCTCAAGGGGATGGAGAAGGACGAGGCTTCGGATCTGGCGTACAACCCGCAGACCAAAACGCTGTTCTCGGTGATGGGCAAGAACCCGTTTCTCGCTGAACTGACTTTACAGGGCGATGTACTGCGCAAGATGCCGCTGGTGGGCTGGAGCAATCCGGAAGGCCTGACGATGATGGAAAACGGCCTGATGGCCATCGTCGATGAGCGTCAGCACATGCTGTCGATCGTCAAGGTCGACGCGGATACTCGTGAATTGAACATCGCCGATTTCCCGAAATACGATCTCGGCCCGTCGAAAGACCAGAACAAAGCCTTCGAAGCTATTACCTGGGATGCGCACAATCAGCAATTGCTGTTGGGCGAGGAGCGGCCACCGGCGCTGTTCACCTGGAAAAGCGATGGTAGCCAGACTCTCAAGGGCGACAAGCAAAAACTCGCCAGTGATGAACTGGATATTCGCAACCTCTCGGCCTTGGCGATTGACCCGCGCACCCAGCACACACTGGTGCTGTCCGCTGATTCTCACCTGCTGCTGGAACTGGACGAGAAGGGCGAGCAGGTCAGCTTCATGACCCTGCTTGGCGGCTTCAACGGTCTGAAAAACACCATCCCCCGCGCCGAAGGCGTGACCATGGACGAGGCGGGCACGCTGTACATGGTCAGCGAGCCGAACCTGTTCTATCGCTTCGAAAAACAGAAATAACAGTCCTCGCGGCAATTTCAGACAAGTCTGATTGTCCTGACAGGCAAGTGGCCATTAAGCTTCAGTTCAGACGGGCGTGATATTTCATCCGCCTGTCTTGATCCCGAGCCTACCCGAATGCGTCGACTTGCCCGTCCCAAACCTCTGATTATCATCCTGTCGGTGATTGTCTTGATCGCGTTGATCGCGATCGGCCAATACATGCGGCTGTTCGAGCGCGCCTGGTTCAACCTGCACACTCTGTGGCAACCGCAGAGTAGCGAGTCGATTGGGCTGGATCAGTATCGCGTCGAGATTGAAGCGCGAGTGATTGACGGGCTGGACGACGATGTTTCGGCGCTGACCTTCGATCCGGTGCGCAAAAGCCTGTTCACCGTGACCAACAAGAATTCCGAACTGGTCGAACTGTCGCTCGAAGGCAAGATCCTGCGCCGCATCGCACTGATTGGTTTTGGCGATCCGGAAGCCGTCGAGTACATCAGCGCCGACACCTACGTGATCACCGACGAGCGCCAACAGCGGTTGATCAAGATTCACCTGGAGGCAGACACCACCTTCCTCGACGCTGCTGATGCCGAGCAGATGACCCTTGGCGTGCATATGGCCAGTAACAAGGGTTTCGAAGGGCTGGCTTACGATTCGGTGGGCAAACGTCTGTTCGTCGCGAAAGAGCGCAATCCGATGCTGATCTACGAAGTGCACGGCTTTCCGCACTTCAATCCGGAGAAGTCCTACGCGGTGCATGTGATCAACGACCCCAAGCGCGATGCCGGAATGTTTGTGCGCGATCTATCGAGTTTGCAATACGACGAGCGCAGCGGCCATTTATTGGCGCTGTCGGATGAGTCGAGATTGATTCTGGAACTGGATGTCGGTGGACGACCGTTGAGCACGATGTCCATTAGTGGCGGTCGGCAGGGTTTGAAGAAGACCGTACCGCAGGCGGAAGGCATTGCTATGGATGATGACGGGACGTTGTATCTGGTGAGTGAGCCGAACCTGTTTTACGTCTTCAAAAAGCCAACACCGAACTAATCAACACCACAAAACCATTGTAGGAGTGAGCCTGCTCGCGATAGCGGTGTGTCAGTCGACATTAATATCAACTGCAACACCGCTATCGCGAGCAGGCTCACTCCTACAGGTTTATTCGTCTGCCCATAAAGGGTGGACAGTCTGGACTTACTCGGCCTTAAGGGTTTTCACGCCTTCGCTAGTACCCAGCAACAGCAAGTCCGCCGGACGCGCCGCGAACAAACCATTGGTGACGACGCCGACAATCGCATTGATCTGCGCTTCCAGCTCCACCGGGTTGGTGATCTGCAGGTTGAACACATCCAGAATGATGTTGCCGTTATCGGTCAAAACGCCTTCGCGGTACACCGGGTCGCCGCCCAGCTTCACCAGTTGGCGGGCGACATGGCTGCGCGCCATCGGAATCACTTCGACTGGCAGCGGGAACTCGCCCAATACCGGCACCAGTTTGCTGGCGTCGGCGATGCAGATGAAGGTCTTGGCCACGGCCGCGACGATCTTCTCGCGGGTCAGTGCAGCGCCGCCGCCCTTGATCAGGTTCAGGTGCGCGTCGCTTTCGTCGGCGCCGTCGACGTAGAACTCCAGGTCGCTGACGGTGTTCAGCTCATACACCGGAATCCCGTGGCCTTTCAGGCGCGCGGCGGTGGCTTCGGAACTGGCGACCGCGCCATCGAATGCGCCCTTGTGCTGGGCCAAGGCGTCGATGAAACAGTTGGCGGTGGAGCCGGTGCCGACCCCGACGATGCTCTTGTCGTCGAGTTTCGGAAGGATGAAGTCGACGGCGGCCTGAGCCACTGCCTGTTTGAGTTGATCCTGGGTCATGCGGGCTCCGGAAGCGGGCAAGGTGAGAACGGAAAGGCCGGCATTATAGCCGCAAGCGCGGCTAAAACCTCTGGATTCGTGTGGTCGTGCGGGCAAAAGCCGGGTTAGACTCCCCGGTCCCGCTCAACCGCTCAGTGATGCTTTCCGATGCTCGAACAGTACGTCAAAAAGATCCTCACCTCGCGCGTTTATGACGTTGCCGTAGAAACCCCGCTGCAGAACGCTCGCCAGCTCTCCGAGCGGCTGGGCAACGACATTTGGCTCAAGCGCGAAGACTTGCAGCCAGTGTTCTCGTTCAAGATTCGCGGCGCCTACAACAAGCTGACGCAACTGAGCGATGAAGAGCGCGCCCGTGGCGTGGTCACTGCTTCGGCGGGCAATCATGCGCAGGGCCTGGCCCTGGCGGCGAAAGTCCTGGGCGTCAAAGCGACCATCGTCATGCCCAAAACCACCCCCGAGATCAAAGTCGAAGGCGTGCGTTCGCGCGGCGGCAAAGTGGTGCTGCACGGTGATTCGTTCCCGGAAGCCTTGGCCTATTCGCTGAAACTGGTCGATGAAAAAGGCTACGTTTACATCCATCCGTACGACGATCCGCACACCATCGCCGGGCAGGGCACCGTGGCGATGGAGATTCTGCGCCAGCACCCGCAGCCACTGGACGCGATTTTTGTTCCGGTCGGCGGCGGCGGTCTGATTGCCGGCATCGCTGCGTACGTGAAATACCTGCGCCCGGACATCAAAGTCATCGGCGTCGAGCCGGACGATTCCAACTGCTTGCAAGCGGCGATGGCTGCCGGTGAACGCGTGGTGCTGCCGACTGTGGGCATCTTCGCTGACGGCGTGGCGGTGGCGCAGATCGGCCAGCACACCTTCGACATCTGCAAAGACTACGTCGATGAAGTGATCACCGTCAGCACCGACGAGATCTGTGCGGCTATCAAGGATATCTACGATGATACCCGCTCGATCACCGAACCTGCCGGCGCCTTGGGCGTGGCCGGGATCAAGAAATACGTCGAGCAACGCGGTGTCAGCGGCCAGACTTTCGTGGCCATCGACTCCGGCGCCAATGTCAACTTCGACCGCCTGCGTCATGTTGCCGAGCGTGCCGAGCTGGGTGAGGGCCGCGAAGCGATCATCGCCGTGACCATCCCGGAGAAGGCCGGCAGCTTCAAGGCGTTCTGCGAGGCCGTCGGCAAGCGCCAGATCACCGAATTCAACTACCGTTACAACACCGGTAGCGAAGCGCACATTTTCGTCGGCGTACAGACGCACCCGGACAACGACCCGCGCAGTGCATTGCTGGCGAGCCTGACCGAACAGGGTTTCCCGGTCATCGACCTGACCGACAACGAACTGGCCAAACTGCACATCCGCCACATGGTCGGCGGCCACGCGGCGCACGTGATTGATGAAGTGGTGTTCCGCTTCGAGTTCCCGGAGCGTCCGGGCGCGCTGTTCAACTTCCTTAATAAGCTCGGTGGGCGCTGGAACATTTCGATGTTTCATTACCGCAACCACGGCGCGGCTGATGGCCGTGTGGTCGCGGGCCTGCAAGTGCCGCACGACGAGCGTCATCTGGTGCCGGCGGCGCTTGCGGAAATCGGTTACCCGTACTGGGATGAAAGCGAGAACCCGGCCTATCAGCTGTTTCTTGGCTGAACGGCTACGCTGATGGGCATGGCCCAAGGAAGAGAAATACATGGAAACCCTGACCACCCTGAAAGTCCTTCACGTTGCGGCGACCGTGGTCATACTCGCGAGCGGGCTGGGGCTCGCCGTTCTGACCTGGCGTAATCGCAGCGAAGGGCCGGCCAGCACGATGCAGCGTCCCTGGCTGTTTATCTGGTGTTTGATGCTGATCGGTATGCTCAGCATGCCTTTCACCGGCTGGTGGCTGGTGCACCTGATTGGCTGGCCATTGGGGCAGTTCTGGATTCTGGGTTCAAGCGTGATCTATGCCGTGGCCACGTTCAGTGCGGTCTGGCTGCTGGTTCGGCTGAATCGGCTGTGGACGAGCGGGGTCGGCAACTGGAAATTCAGCCTGGCGCTGGCGATTGTCAGCGGCGTCGGGTTTCTTGCCATTGCCGGGTTGATGGGGGCCAAGCCTGTTTAAGGCTTGAGACCGAGTCGACCCATTCGCGAGCAGGCTCGCTCCCACAGGGATTTGTGCACGACACAGATCCAATGTGGGAGCGAGCCTGCTCGCGAAAGCGATATCAGTCGCGCAGAGTAATGACCGGCCAGCCACGCTTCTCTGCTTCAGCACGCAAATTCGGATCCGGATCGACAGCCACCGGATTCGCCACCTGCTCCAGCAACGGCAAGTCATTCATCGAATCGCTATAGAAATAGCTGTCATCCAACGAATACCCGGTCTCTTCCAGCCAGCGGTTTAAGCGTGTCACCTTGCCCTCGCGAAAGCACGGAATATCAGTGCTGCGCCCGCTGTAACGGCCATCGACCATCTCGCATTCGGTAGCGATCAGGGTTTCAACGCCCAAACGCACGGCAATCGGCGCGGTAACGAAGCGGTTGGTTGCGGTGATGATCACCAGTTTGTCGCCGGCGTCGCGGTGCTTTTTCAGCAGTTCCAGCGCCTTGGGCAGTACGATCGGCTCGATGCAGTCGCGCATGTAATCGCTGTGCCATTGCTCGAGCACGGCCATGTCGGTGCGGCCGAGGATCTCCAGGCAGAAGTTCAGGTACGCGGCGTTATCCAGTTTGCCGGCCAGGTAATCCTGATAGAACTCGTCGTTGCGCGCTTTGTACGCAATCGGGTCGAGGAAGCCGCGTTCACACAGATAGTCGCCCCAGGCGTGATCGCTGTCGCCGCCCAGAAGGGTGTTGTCCAAATCGAAGAGTGCCAGGCGCATTGCAGTTACCCGCTGATAAGTCTGTAAAAAGGCGACAAGAATACGGTCTTTTCACAAGAGTGCACATAAGGTAGGAAGCTTCGTTGCCGCCTTATCAAGCTTTGTGGAACAATGCGGCGACATGCGTTTGCGAGGTTGTTGCCGTGATCGACCCCGATGGTTTCCGTCCCAATGTCGGGATCATTCTGACGAATGACGCCGGCCAGGTGCTATGGGCTCGCCGTATCAATCAAGATGCCTGGCAGTTTCCGCAAGGGGGAATCAACCCTGAAGAGACGCCGGAAGACGCCTTGTACCGCGAGCTGAACGAAGAAGTTGGCCTGGAACGTGAAGATGTTGAAATACTGGCCTGTACTCGGGGCTGGTTGCGCTATCGTTTGCCGCAACGTCTGGTGCGTACCCACAGCCAACCGCTGTGCATCGGCCAGAAACAGAAATGGTTTCTCCTGCGCCTGATCTCCAATGAGCAGCGGGTGCGGATGGATTTGACCGGTAAACCGGAGTTCGATGGCTGGCGCTGGGTCAGCTATTGGTATCCGTTGGGCCAGGTGGTGACATTCAAGCGCGAGGTGTATCGCCGCGCCCTCAAAGAGCTTGCCCCGCGCCTTTTAGCGCGCGACTGACGACGGAGTTCGACCCCGAGCCATGCTCAATACGCTGCGCAAGATCGTCCAGGAAGTTAACTCCGCCAAGGATCTCAAGGCGGCGTTGGGGATTATTGTGTTGCGCGTCAAAGAGGCCATGGGCAGCCAGGTCTGCTCGGTCTACCTGCTTGATCCCGAGACCAACCGCTTCGTCCTGATGGCCACCGAGGGCTTGAACAAGCGCTCGATCGGCAAGGTCAGCATGGCACCCAACGAAGGTCTGGTCGGTCTGGTCGGCACGCGTGAAGAACCCCTGAACCTCGAAAACGCCTCGGTTCACCCGCGCTACCGTTACTTCGCCGAAACCGGTGAAGAGCGTTATGCCTCGTTCCTCGGTGCACCGATCATTCACCACCGCCGCGTCGTCGGCGTGTTGGTCATCCAGCAAAAAGAACGCCGCCAGTTCGATGAAGGTGAAGAAGCCTTCCTCGTGACCATGAGCGCGCAGCTCGCCGGGGTTATCGCCCACGCCGAGGCCACGGGGTCGATCCGTGGTCTGGGCCGTCAGGGCAAGGGTATTCAGGAAGCCAAGTTTGTCGGCGTGCCGGGTTCGCCGGGCGCTGCCGTCGGCACCGCCGTGGTCATGTTGCCGCCGGCCGATCTCGACGTGGTGCCGGACAAGACCATCACCGATATCAACGCCGAGCTGGCGCTGTTCAAGACCGCCATCGAAGGCGTGCGCGCCGACATGCGCGCGCTGTCCGCCAAGCTTGCGACCCAGTTGCGCCCGGAAGAGCGCGCGTTGTTCGACGTCTACCTGATGATGCTCGACGATGCCTCGCTGGGCAGCGAAATCACCACGGTGATCAAGACCGGCCAGTGGGCCCAGGGCGCGCTGCGTCAGGTAGTCACTGAACACGTCAATCGTTTCGAACTGATGGACGACGCCTACCTGCGTGAGCGTGCCTCGGACGTCAAAGACCTCGGTCGCCGCTTGCTCGCCTATTTGCAGGAAGAGCGTCAGCAGAACCTGGTCTACCCGGAAAAAACCATTCTGGTCAGCGAAGAACTGACGCCGGCCATGCTCGGCGAGGTGCCGGAAGGCACGCTGGTCGGTCTGGTCTCGGTACTCGGTTCGGGTAACTCCCACGTGGCGATCCTCGCCCGCGCGATGGGCATTCCGACGGTCATGGGTCTGGTCGACCTGCCGTACGCCAAGGTCGACGGCATCGAGATGATCGTCGATGGCACCCGTGGCGAGGTCTATACCAACCCGAGCGAAGTGCTGCGCAAGCAGTTCGCCGAAGTCGTCGAAGAAGAGAAACAACTGGCGCTGGGCCTCGACACCCTGCGTGACTTGCCATGCGTGACCCTCGACGGCCACCGCATGCCGCTGTGGGTCAACACTGGTTTGCTGGCGGACGTGGCGCGGGCGCAGAAGCGCGGCGCCGAAGGTGTCGGTCTGTACCGCACCGAAGTGCCGTTCATGATCAACCAGCGTTTCCCGAGCGAGAAGGAACAACTGGCGATCTACCGCGAGCAGCTCGCCGCGTTCCACCCGCAACCGGTGACCATGCGCAGCCTCGACATCGGTGGTGACAAGTCGCTGTCGTACTTCCCGATCAAGGAAGACAACCCGTTCCTCGGCTGGCGCGGCATTCGCGTCACCCTCGACCACCCGGAAATCTTCCTGGTGCAGACCCGCGCGATGCTCAAGGCCAGCGAAGGCCTGAACAACCTGCGGATTCTGCTGCCGATGATCTCCGGCACCCACGAACTCGAAGAAGCCCTGCACCTGATCCACCGGGCCTGGGGCGAAGTGCGCGACGAAGGCACCGACGTGCCGATGCCGCCAATTGGCGTGATGATCGAGATTCCGGCAGCGGTGTATCAGACCAAGGAGCTGGCGCGGATGGTCGATTTTCTGTCGGTCGGTTCCAACGACTTGACCCAGTATTTGCTGGCGGTCGACCGTAACAACCCGCGCGTGGCCGATCTTTACGACTACCTGCACCCGGCGGTGCTGCAAGCCCTGCAAACCGTGGTGCGCGATGCCCATGCCGAAGGCAAACCGGTGAGTATCTGCGGCGAAATGGCCGGCGATCCGGCGGCGGCGGTGCTGTTGATGGCGATGGGTTTCGACAGTTTGTCGATGAACGCCACCAACTTGCCGAAGGTGAAGTGGATGTTGCGTCAGGTGAATCTGAGCAAGGCCAAGGAGTTGTTGGCCGAGTTGATGACCATCGACAACCCGCAAGTTATCCACAGCTCGCTGCAATTGGCGCTGAAGAACCTTGGGTTGTCGAAGATGCATCCGCCGGCGGTTATCAAGGCCCTCTGAAGATCAAAAGCCCCTCACCCTAACCCTCTCCCAAAGGGAGAGGGGACTGATTGGGGGTTGCTGCAGAACTCCGCCGACTTGAAAGTACTGTGCTGAATCCATAATCAATTCACACCGATTTGAAGGTGCTTTGCTGAATCCATGATCGACCCGCACCGACCTGAAGGTGCTTTGCCGAATCCATAATCGAATCACACCGAGTGAAGGTGCTGCTGAATCCATAATCAACTCGGTCTTTCAGGTCGATGTATGGCTCAATACACCTCGGTCGGCCCCCTCTCCCTTTGGGAGAGGGCTGGGGTGAGGGTCGGCTTTTAAGCTGTTATTTCCACCTCGCCCAAATGCCCGCCATACGGCCCAAAACTCCGCTCCACCATCCGTCGAGTCCCATCCGCCTGGACGATCAACGCCGTACTCGCCCGCGTCCCGTAACTCTGGCTGGCAATAAACACACTCGACAACAATGTTTCAGTGGCCAGACCCACCCCGGTATCTGGCAATTCCGCTTCCGGCGCGGACTGGGCATCGCTTAGCAAATCGAGCAACTGCTGCGGCTGCGGATCATCCAGCACCACACTCAACCCAGCCTTGGCCTTGAGCAACTTCGGCCACGGTGTATCCAGACCGGCATTCGACAGTCCGTAAACCCCCGGCTCCAGCATCACCGGTTCCGACATCCGCGCATTGAAATGCCACAGCTCATGACTATTGCCGAGCAACAGATTAAACCCGGCATATTCCGCCGAACGCCCGACCACTTCGCTCAAATAATCATCAATCGACGCATCGCCGGTGAGAAACCGCGCCACCAGTTCCCCTCGTGACTTGCGCGCTGACGCCTGCTGCGGATCGCGAATATTGGTCAACGCAGCAAAGCGGCCGTTGGCGCCAATCCCCAGCCAGGTGCCGCCGGCCTCAAGATCACGCCCGGCATGTACGTGCGGCGCTTCCGGCCATTGCGCCAGCGGCAGGCTCGGTCGGGCGTAGAACTCGTCACGGTTGGCCGCGACGATCAGCGGCTGGGCATCGCCCGGGCGCCAGGCGAAAACAATCAGGCACATAAGGTGGTCCTTGTGTGTTTTTTGCTCACTCTACGCATCCGGCGTCCGTGCATCCATCGCCAGTGGAGCCAAAGGGTGTGCATCCGTTACCATGCCGCTCCGGTTTTGGGGATGCGGTCTGGGGAGACGGTCATGGAATTTCTGCTCTATCTGGCGCTGGGCGCCTGTGCGGGCGTGCTGGCCGGACTGTTTGGCGTCGGCGGCGGGATCATCATCGTCCCGGTGCTGGTGTTCAGTTTCACCTTGCAGGGCTTTGATCAGTCGATTCTCACCCATCTGGCGGTCGGCACGTCGCTGGCGACGATCATCTTCACCTCGGTCAACGCCGTGCGTGAGCATCATCGACGAGGCGCGGTGCGCTGGCCGATCTTCATGTGGATGGCCGTCGGCATTCTGCTCGGTGCAGGTTTCGGTGCGCTGACCGCTGAAGCGATTTCCGGCCCGCACTTGCAAAAGATCATCGGCGTGTTCGCCTTGATCATCTCGGTGCAACTGGCGCTGGACATCAAACCCAAGGCCAGTCGAACGGTGCCGGGTAAACTCGGTCTGACCGTGGCCGGCAGCATCATCGGTTGGGCCTCGGCGATTTTTGGTGTGGGCGGCGGCTCGCTGACCGTGCCGTTCCTGACCTGGCGCAGCGTGCCGATGCAGCAAGCGGTGGCAACGTCATCGGCCTGCGGTCTGCCGATTGCCTTGGTCAGTGCATTAAGTTTCATGATTCTGGGGTGGCACGATCCGTTGTTGCCAGCCCATAGTCTCGGTTTTGTGTATTTACCGGCGCTGTTGGGCATTGCCCTGACCAGCATGATCTTCGCCCGCATCGGCGCGCGTTTGGCGCATCGATTGTCGCCGCGCTTGCTGAAACGGCTGTTCGCCGCTTTGCTGTTCAGCGTGGGTGTGAGCTTCCTGCTTTAATCGCGTCGCAATCCTGGCTTAATCCTGAGGTGGCAGCGTCGCCCGGGAATTTTGGTTTCAACTCTAACGAGGAGTCGCAATGCTGCCTTACCCGCAGATCGACCCGGTGGCCCTGGCCATCGGTCCGCTGAAAATCCACTGGTACGGTCTGATGTACCTGATCGGTATCGGCGGTGCGTGGCTGCTGGCGTCGCGCCGGCTCAACCGTTTCGACCCGACCTGGACCAAGGAGAAACTCTCCGACATGGTCTTCTGGATGTCGATGGGCGTGATCGTCGGCGGACGTCTGGGCTATGTGCTGTTCTACGATCTGAGCGCTTATCTGGCCAACCCGACGCTGATTTTCGAAGTGTGGAAGGGCGGCATGTCGTTCCATGGCGGCTTCATCGGCGTGATGCTCGCAGCCCTGTGGTTCGGCAAGCGTAACGGCAAGTCGTTCTTCCAGTTGATGGACTTCGTCGCGCCGATGGTGCCGATCGGCCTGGGTGCCGGGCGCATCGGTAACTTCATCAACGCCGAGTTGTGGGGCAAAGCCACCGACGTACCGTGGGCCATGGTCTTCCCGCCATTCAGCGATCCGGCGCAACTGCCGCGTCACCCGTCACAGCTGTATCAGTTCGCACTGGAAGGCGTGGCGCTGTTCCTGATCCTGTGGATTTTCTCGCGCAAGCCGCGCCCGACCATGGCGGTCTCTGGCATGTTCGCGCTGTTCTACGGCATCTTCCGGTTCATCGTCGAATTCGTTCGCGTGCCGGATGCGCAACTGGGCTACTTGGCCTGGAACTGGCTGACCATGGGCCAGGTACTCTGCGTGCCGATGATCGTCGGCGGGCTGTTCCTGATCTGGCTGGCCTATCGTCGCGCACCGGCAGCACCGCTTGCGCCGACGGCTTAAACTACGAACCCCGGCGCGCGACGCCGGGGCTCAAAGGACACAGGTAACTCATGAAGCAATATCTCGAACTGGTCTCGCACGTCATTCAGAACGGCAGCAAACAGGCCAACCGCACCGGCATCAACACCATCAGCTTCCCGGGTGCGATGCTGCGTTTCGATCTGCAGGAAGGTTTTCCGGCGATCACCACGCGCAAAATGGCCTTCAAATCGGCCATCGGCGAGATGTGCGGTTTTCTCCGTGGCGTGAACAATGCCGCTGAGTTCCGTGCGCTGGGCTGCAAGGTCTGGGACCAGAACGCCAACGAAAACGCGCAATGGCTGGCCAACCCGTTCCGTCAGGGCGACGACGACCTCGGCGAAATCTACGGCGTGCAATGGCGCAAATGGCCGGCGTACAAGCAGATCCCGCTGAGCAACACCGCCGCCATCGAACAAACCCTGGCCAACGGCTACAAGCAGATCGCTCAGGGCGAAGAAGACGGCCAGGCCTACGTGGTGCTGTACAAAGCCATCGATCAGGTGCGCCAGTGCGTCGACACGATCATCAACGATCCGGGCAGCCGCCGCATCCTGTTCCACGGCTGGAACGTCGCTCAGCTGGATGAAATGGCCCTGCCGCCGTGCCACCTGCTGTACCAGTTCCACCCGAACGTCGAGACCAAAGAGATTTCGCTGACTCTCTACATTCGCTCCAACGATCTGGGTCTGGGCACACCGTTCAACCTCACCGAAGGCGCCGCGCTGCTGAGCCTGATCGGTCGCTTGACCGGTTACACGCCGCGCTGGTTCACCTATTTCATCGGTGATGCGCACGTCTACGAGAACCATCTGGACATGCTCAACGAACAGCTCAAGCGCGAGCCGTTCGCCATGCCGAAGCTGAAGATCTCCGATCGTGTGCCGGAGTTTGCCAAGACTGGCGTGTACCAGCCGGAATGGCTGGAACTGGTCGAGCCGAGCGATTTCTCGCTGGAAGGCTATGAGCATCACGCGCCAATGACCGCGCCAATGGCGGTCTGACAAGCAATACGCAATACCCCTGTGTAGGAGCTGCCGAAGGCTGCGATCTTTTGATCTTGCTGTTTACAAGATCAAAAGATCGCAGCCTGCGGCAGCTCCTACATTTGGTTTTGTGTTGGGCTCAATGGCCGTGGCTGCGGCCGACGTGGGAGTGTTCGACTTCGGTTGCGACAACCCCGCCACTCACTTCCAGCCGCTGCAAAATCCCGCATTGATCGGCCATTGGCCCTTCGCCACAGCGTTGGCGCAGGTCGAGCAGTTGTGTCTGCAACGCCAGCAACCCATCGATCCGCGCCTTCACATGCTGAATGTGCTCGTCGATCAGCGTATTCACGCTTTCACACTGATCCTGCGGGCTATCACGCATGGCCAGCAAACTGCGAATCTCTTCAAGGGTCATGTCGAGGGTGCGGCAGTTGCGGATAAAGGTCAGGCGTTCGGCGTGCGCCTGGGTGTAGACGCGGTAGTTGCCGTCGCTGCGCGCCGGTTCTGGCAGCAGGTTTTCGCGCTCGTAGTAGCGGATGGTTTCCACGGCGCAGTCGGTGAGTTTGGCCAGTTCTCCGATCTTCATGACGGCAATCTCCAAAAGGGTGCTTGACCCTATAGTGGCTACAGGGTCTTTACTTGGCAACAGGCACCTTCATGGACGCGACCAATGAGCGATTCCCAGCACACCCACAAACCCGGCGACGGACACGATCACAGCCATAAATTGCAGCCTGTGCATAAACATTCACATGGAGGCGATTCCTGCTGCGGGTCGAAAGTCGCAGCACCGGCACCGGTTCATGCGCACGAAGATTCCTGCTGCTCGTCGAAAGCCGCCGCGCCTGCGTTGGTGCAACTGAGCGAGAAAACCAGCGCCGATGCGCGGCTGAGCAGTTTCCGCATCGAGGCGATGGACTGCCCGACGGAGCAGACGCTGATCCAGAACAAGCTCGGCAAACTCGCCGGTGTGCAGCAACTGGAATTCAATCTGATCAACCGCGTACTCGGCGTGACCCACAATCTGCCGGGTACCGAGCCGATCACCGATGCGATCAAATCCCTCGGCATGCACGCCGAGCCTTTGGAGGCGGGCGTCGAAGCGCCAGCCGCGGCGCCAGTGAAAAAACACTGGTGGCCGTTGGCGCTGTCCGGCGTCGGCGCACTCGCTGCCGAAGTCATCCACTTCACCAACGCCGCGCCAACCTGGGTGGTGGCGATCATCGCGCTGGTGTCGATCCTCAGCGGTGGCCTGACCACTTATAAAAAGGGCTGGATTGCCCTGAAGAACCGCAACCTCAACATCAACGCGCTGATGAGCATCGCCGTGACCGGTGCGATCCTCATCGGCCAGTGGCCGGAAGCGGCGATGGTGATGTTCCTGTTCACCGTCGCCGAGCTGATCGAAGCGCGCTCGCTGGACCGTGCGCGCAATGCGATCAGCGGCCTGATGCAGATGACGCCGGAGCAAGCCACGGTGTTGCAGGCTGACGGGAACTGGATCGAACAGGACGTGAAAAGCGTCGAACTCGGCGCCCGTGTGCGGGTGAAGCCCGGCGAGCGCATTGCGCTGGACGGCGAAGTGGCCAGCGGCAGTTCGACCATCGACCAGGCGCCGATCACCGGGGAAAGCCTGCCGGTGGAGAAAACCGTCGGCGACAAAGTCTTCGCCGGCACCATCAACCAGGCCGGTTCGCTGGAATACACGGTCACCGCTGCGGCGAACAACTCAACCCTGGCGCGCATCATTCACGCCGTCGAACAGGCGCAAGGCGCGCGCGCACCGACCCAGCGCTTCGTCGATCAATTCTCGAAAATCTACACGCCCGTGGTGTTCGTGTTTGCCTTGGCCGTGGCGATCATTCCGCCGCTGTTCATGGGCGCCGTGTGGTTCGACTGGATCTACCGCGCGCTGGTGTTGCTGGTGGTCGCGTGCCCATGTGCACTGGTGATTTCCACCCCGGTGACCATCGTCAGCGGCCTCGCCGCAGCGGCGCGCAAAGGCATTCTGGTCAAGGGTGGCGTGTACCTGGAGGGCGGTTTCAAACTGGATTATCTGGCGCTGGATAAAACCGGCACGATCACCCACGGCAAACCGGTGCAGACCGATTACCTGTCCCTCGACCCAACCGCCGATGCCACCGCACCGGCAATCGCCGCTGCATTGGCCGGTCGCTCCGATCACCCGGTGTCGCTGGCCATCGCCAATGCCGCTGTGGATAAAAACTTCGCCGCGCTGATTGTGGATAACTTCGAAGCATTGGGCGGGCGTGGCGTCAAAGGCGAAATCAACGGCCAGACCTACCACTTGGGCAACCATCGTCTGGTCGAAGAACTGGGCCTGTGCTCGCCGGCACTGGAAGAAAAACTCTTCGCGCTGGAGAAACAGGGCAAGTCCGTGGTGCTGCTGCTCGACAGCTCCGGCCCGCTGGCACTGTTCGCTGTGGCCGACACCGTCAAGGAAACCAGCCGCGAAGCGATCCGCCAGCTGCACGAACTCGGGGTGAAAACCTTGATGCTGACTGGCGACAACGTCCACACCGCCCAGGCGATTGCCGCACAGGTCGGCATCGACGAGGCCAGAGGTGACTTGCTGCCGACGGACAAGCTGCAAGCCATCGAACACCTTTATGCACAGGGCCGGCGAGTCGGTATGGTCGGCGACGGCATCAATGACGCCCCGGCACTGGCCCGTGCAGAGATCGGTTTCGCCATGGCCGCTGCCGGCACCGACACCGCGATTGAAACCGCCGATGTCGCCCTGATGGACGATGATCTGCGCAAGATCCCGGCGTTCATCAGCCTGTCGCGCAATACCGCCAGCATCCTGAAACAGAACATCGCGCTGGCGCTGGTGATCAAAGCTATCTTTCTTGCGGTAACCTTCGCCGGGCTCGCCACCATGTGGATGGCGGTGTTTGCCGACATGGGCGTGAGCCTGTTGGTGGTGTTCAACGGTTTGCGCCTGCTGCGCAAATAGATGAGGAAAGGATGTGCTGAGTGCCGAGCTGAAAGCGTTTTACATGGTCGCCCGTCTGGGCAGCATCACGCTGGCGGCGAAAAAACTCGGCCTCAGCCAACCGACCGTGACCACGCAGATCCGCAATCTGGAAAGTCAGTATTCGGTGGAGCTGTTCTACCGTGGCGGCCGACGCCTAAGCGTCAGTGATGAAGGCGCGCGGTTGCTGCCGATGGTCAAGACCCTGCTGCAGCAAGAGGCCGATATCGAGTTCTTCCTGCGCAACAGCGGTCAGGTGCAGGGCACGTTGCGCATCGCCGCGACGGCGCCGTATTACATCCTCGATCTGGTGAAGACCTTTCGCGAGCGTCTGCCGCAGGTGGAAGTGTCGGTGGAAATCGGCAACTCGCAGCAGGTGCTGGAAGCATTGGAGGATTACCGGGTGGATATCGCCGCGTCGTCGCAATTGCTCGATGACGCGCGGCTGATTCGGCGGGTATTGGGTACGGATCCGCTGGTGCTGGCAGTGCATCGCAATCATCCGCTGGCGGCGCAGGAACATGTGGCGTTGAGTGCGCTGGCCGGGCATACCTTGTTGATGCGCGAGTCGGGTTCGACCACGCGGCGGCTGACGGAAGAATTGCTGGCCACTGCCGGGGTGAGCTTCGGGCCGTTGCTGGAGATTGGCAGCCGTGAGTCGATTCGTGAGGCGGTGTTGCGCAATATCGGCATCAGCATCATTGCCCGGCAGGAAGTGCCGCATGATCCGCAGTTGCGCGTGCTGACGATCGAGAATGCGCCGCAGATTCCTGAGTATCTGTATTGCCTGAAAGAGCGCAAGGGCGCGAGGTTGCCGGCGGCGTTCCTCGGCTTGGCACAGGAAATGTCCCCGGCCTGAGATCTTCAGTGTGCGAGCTGGCCTCTTCGCGAGCAGGCTCGCTCCCACTTTGGATTTGGGTTGTGAACACTATCCCCTGTGGGAGCGAGCCTGCTCGCGAAGGCGCCAGATCAGTCACCCCATCACTTGAACCAAAATCCCCGAATACCACTATCAGCAGTTTTTGCCTCGTTGCCACATGACGGACGCATTACAACTCTAGGATTGGCCCTATCTGCTTGATGAGGTCTGTCCATGAATCCTGCCATCGCAACTGCCCTGACCAACCCCGGCGCACCCATGAAAGTGCGCGGCGTGCAGAAACGCTTCGGCGCGTTCACTGCGCTGGATAACGTCTCCCTTGACGTCGCCGCCGGTGAACTGGTGTGCCTGCTTGGCCCGTCGGGCTGCGGCAAGACCACGTTGCTGCGTTGCATCGCCGGTCTGGAGAAACAGGACAGCGGCGAGCTGTACCTCGGCGAGCGCGACGTCTCGCACCTCGCCCCGCAAGCCCGTGATTACGGGATTTTGTTCCAGTCCTACGCGCTGTTCCCCAATCTGACCGTCGAAGCGAACATTGCCTACGGCCTCGCTGGCAGCGGTCGTGACGAAGTGCGTCGTCGCGTCGGGCAGATGCTGGAACTGGTCGGCCTCACCGGCAGCGAGAAAAAGTACCCCGGCCAGTTGTCCGGCGGCCAGCAACAGCGCGTTGCTCTAGCTCGGGCCTTGGCGCCGGCACCGTCGTTGTTGTTGCTCGACGAACCGATGTCCGCCCTCGACGCCCGCGTCCGCGAGCATCTGTGCACCGAGTTGCGCCAACTGCAACGCAACCTTGGCATCACCACCCTGATGGTCACGCACAATCAGGACGAAGCCATGCTCATGGCCGACCGCATCGCGGTGATGAACAACGGCCGCGTCGAGCAGTACGCCACGCCGCAGGAAATCTACAACCGCCCGGCCACGCCGTTCGTGGCCGAGTTCGTCGGCCAGGGCAACTGGTTGCCGTTCCAGCGCAGCAGCGACACTCACGCGCAGGTCGGCGGGATGAACCTGCGCCTCAGCGACGGCAGCGTTCAGCGCGCCTCGGGCCGTTTGTTTTGCCGCCCGGAAGCGATCAACGTCAATCCACCGGTGCACGAAGAAAACCTGTTCCCGGCCAAAGTCCGCGAGATCACCTTCCTCGGTAACCGCTGCCGCATGAGCTTCGAACTCGATCAACTGCCAGGTCACGCACTCCTCGCCGAACTCGCCCCGGAAGCCATGCCGCGCCTCGGCGCCCAGCAAATCATGGTCGCCTTGCCGCCGCGCAGCCTGCAGGTGTTTGCCTGATGAACAGCAACCTCGCGCTGCCGCTACCGCACAAGCAGGTGCGCCAGACTTCGAAAGCCGAGATCGGCGATCGCATTTTTGTCGTCGGCGGCAAAGTCCTTCTGCTGCTGTTGCTCGGCGTCGCGGTGTTGCTGCCGTTGCTGGCGATCTTCTGGCGTGGCTTCAGCAGTGAAGCCGGGCAGGGCGGTGGCTGGGTCGCGGCGAAGGAGTTGGTGACCAGCGAGAATTTCCACTGGCTGCTCGGCAACAGCCTGAAGGTTTCCCTCAGCGTCGCGGCCATTGTCGTTCCGCTGGCTTACCTGTTTGCCTACGCGCTGCAACGCACGCTGATTCCGGCCAAGGGAATCTGGCGCGGTATTTCCCTGCTGCCGCTGATGGCGCCGTCGATGCTGCCGGGAATTGCACTGGTCTATCTGTTCGGCAACCAGGGCATGTTGCGAGGGTTGCTCTCGGACAACATCTACGGGTTCTGGGGGATTGTGCTGGGTGAGGTGATTTATACCTTTCCCCATGCGTTGATGATTCTGCTCTCGGCGTTGTCGCTGGCCGATGCGCGCTTGTTCGATGCGGCGTCGAGCATGGGCGCCAGTCCCGCCAAGGCTTTCCGCAGCATCACCTGGCCGGCCACTCGCCAAGCGGTGTTTGCCGCGTTCTGTCTGGTGTTCACCCTGACCATCACCGATTTCGGCGTGCCGGTGGTGGTCGGTGGCGACTATCAAGTGCTGGCGCTGGAGGCCTACAAAGCCGTGGTCGGCCAACAACAATTCGGTCGCGGCGCATTGATCGGCATGGTGCTGTTGCTGCCGGCGCTGTTCAGCTTCGGCGTCGATGCCTGGCTGCGTCGGCGTCACGGCGACTCCATGAGCGGTCAGGCGCAGGTGTTCAAACCGGCGCCGTCGAAACTGCGCGATGGCTGCTATCTGGCGATTGTCTTGCTGATCAGCGCCGCGTTGATTCTGGTGTTCGGCATGGCGGTGTTCTCCTCCTTGGTGAAGTTCTGGCCGTACAACCTGTCGCTGTCACTTAACCATTACCAGTTCAACGAAACCGCTGGCGGTGGCTGGCTGGCCTACAGCAACAGTTTGAAGATGGCCTTGGGCACGGCGCTGATCGGCAGCGTGCTGATTTTCACCGGCGCTTACCTGATGGAGAAAACCCGTAGCCAGCGCGGCCTCAACCTGGCGTTGCGCATGCTCAGTTTCGTGCCGATGGCGGTGCCGGGGCTGGTGCTCGGCTTGGGTTACGTCTTCTTCTTCAACCTCACGGGTAACCCGCTGCATGTGCTCTACGGGACGATGACGCTGCTGATCGTCTGCACCATTGCGCACTACCTGACCACCGCCCAAATGACCGCGACCACCGCGCTGCGTCAGCTCGACGCCGAGTTCGAAGCCGCCGCGCTGTCGCTCAAGGCGCCGCTGTACCGGCATTACCTGCGCGTGACCGTGCCGATCTGCCTGCCGGCGTTGCTGGACATCGTGCGCTACCTGTTCGTCTCGGCGATGACCACCGTGTCCGCCGCGATCTTCCTCTACAGCCCCGACACCATCCTCGCGGCGGTGGCGGTGCTGAACATGGATGACGCCGGCAACGTTGGCGGCGCGGCGGCGATGTCGACCCTGATTCTGTTCACCTCGGCGGGCGTGTCCTTGCTGCTGGCGTGGGCTTCGCGCGGCTTGTTGCGCCGCTCCCAGGCCTGGCGGCAAACCGCGCCCGGTCACTGACTTACACCCTCAACTCAAAGACAGGATACCGATCATGTTCAAGCCTATGGCCCTGGCCGCTGCTGTGCTCGCTACTTTCAGCCTGAATGCCTTCGCGGCAAAAACCGAGTTGACGGTGTACACCGCCCTCGAAGCCGAGCAACTGAAGTCCTATAAAGAAGCGTTCGAAAAGGCCAATCCGGACGTCGAGATCAAATGGGTACGCGATTCCACCGGGATCATCACCGCCAAACTGCTCGCCGAAAAGGCCCGTCCACAGGCTGACGCGGTGTGGGGCCTGGCTGCTTCGAGCCTGGCGATCCTCGATCAGCAAGGCATGCTGCAAAGCTATGCGCCGAAGGACCTCGGCAAGATCGGCGCGAACTACCGCGACGCCGCCAACCCGCCCGCTTGGGTTGGCATGGACGTCTGGGCGGCAACGATTTGCTTCAACACCGTCGAGGCCGAGAAGCAGGGTTTGAGCAAACCGGTGAGCTGGCAGGATCTGACCAGGCCTGAGTACAAGGGCAAGATCGTCATGCCTAACCCGGCCTCGTCCGGCACCGGTTTCCTCGATGTCAGCGCCTGGCTGCAAACCTTCGGCGAGAAACAGGGCTGGGCCTACATGGACGGTCTGCACCAGAACATCGGCCAGTACGTTCACTCCGGTTCCAAGCCTTGCAAGTTAGCAGCGGCGGGCGAGTTCCCGATCGGTATTTCCTTTGAATACCCAGCGGTACAGCTGAAGCGTCAGGGCGCGCCGCTGGACATCATCCTGCCGAAGGAAGGTCTGGGCTGGGAGATCGAAGCGACTGCGGTGATCAAGGGCACGCCGCATGAAGAGGCGGCGAAGAAACTCGCCGACTTCTCCGCCAGCGCTGAGGCGATGGATTTGTACAAGGAGAACTTCGCTGTTCTTGCGCAGCCAGGGATCGCCAAGCCGCAGACCGAATTGCCGGCGGATTATGAGCAGCGTCTGATCAAGAACGACTTTGCCTGGGCCTCGAAGAATCGTGACGAGATTCTGACCGAGTGGCGCAAACGTTATGACGGCAAGTCCGAGAAAGTCGCCGCCAAGTAAGATTTTTATCGACTGACAGGGCCCCTTCGCGAGCAGGCTCGCTCCCACATTGGATCGTGTTCACACACAATTCTCTGAGGGGGGCTGACACATTGGATCTCCAGTGAACGCAAATTCTGTGGGCACTAAAAATCCCCTGTGGGAGCGAGCCTGCTCGCGAAAGCGGTCTCTCATGCAGGACATTTCTAAATGACACAACACAAAGACCTGCTCATCGTCGGCGCCGGCATCCTCGGCCTGTCCCACGCGTATGCCGCCGCCAAACGCGGCCTCAAGGTCGCTGTTTTCGAACGCACCGCCACCCCCCTCGGCGCTTCGGTGCGCAACTTCGGCCAGGCGCTGGTCACTGGCCAACCACCGGGCCAAATGCTCGAGCTGGCCAAGGCCAGCCGCGACATCTGGGGCGACTGGGCGCAACTCGCTGGCCTGCAAATCAAGCGCAACGGTTCTTACCTGTTCGCCAGAACCGAAGCCGAAGAACACCTGCTCGACACCTTCTGTGCCGGCCGCGCGGTGGAACACGGGTACAACGTCGACCTGCTGCGCGGTGCCGCCCTGCGCGATCTGTACAACGGCCAGTTCAGCCACCACCGCGCCGCACTCCACGGCATCGACGATCAACAGCTGTACTCACGGGAAGCAATCCCGGCGCTGATCGATTATCTGCGTCGCGACCTCGGCGTCGAGTTTCACTTTTCCACGCTGGTACGTGACGTGGAGCCGGGACGCCTGCACAGCACCGCCGGCAGCTTTACCGCCAAGCAGATCATCGTTTGCTCCGGCCACGATTATCAGACCCTGCTCGCCGAGCCGATTGCCGCGCTCGACCCACAAATCTGCCGCCTGCAAATGCTCCGCGCCAAACCGCAGATCGATCTGAATCTGCAACACGCCTTGCTCACCGGCCTCAGTTGCGTGCACTACGGCGCCTTCGCCGATCTACCGGAAGCGGCGGCGGTGCAGGCGCAGATTCTTCGAGAGCAACCGCACCTGCACGACAACGGCATCCACCTGCTGATCAGCCCGACGCCGTACGGCGAACTGATCATCGGCGACTCGCACCATTACGGCAGCGACCCTTCGCCTTTCAACGCCGAGCAAGTCGACAACTGGATGCTCGAACTGGCCGAACAGACATTGGGCTGCAAGGTGCAAGTGGTCGAGCGCTGGCAGGGCGTCTATGGTTCCCGGGGGCCGGGGCCGTTTTCGTTGCTGCGCCCGGCAGCGGGTTTGAGCGTGGCGCTGATGCACACCGGTGTCGGCATGAGCGTCGGTCCGGCGTTGGCCGAGCGCAACGTTGCGCAGTTACTGGAGGAAGTTTGATGGCAGGTCATGAGCAAGTCGTTGCGCGGGTATTCGGGCTGTACGAACGCTTCGGCACCCGCGATTACATCGGCGAGCCGGTGTCGCAGATCGAGCACATGTCGCAGGCGGCCGAACTGGCGATGGCCGAGGGCTTCGATGATGAAGTGGTGCTGGCGGCGTTCTTTCATGACATCGGTCATCTGTGTGCCGAGGGCGCGGAGAACATGGGCGGTTATGGCGTGGTCAGTCATGAGCGTTTGGGCGCGGATTATTTGCGTGAAGCTGGTTTCAGCGAGCGGATGGCGCGGCTGGTGGAGTATCACGTGCAGGCCAAACGGTATCTGACGTTGCGTGAGCCGGGGTATTTTGATCGGTTGAGTGAGGCGAGTCGGCGGACGCTTGAGTATCAGGGTGGGGTGATGACCGAGGCTGAGGCGGACGTGTTTGAGCGGGATCCGTTGTGTGCGGTCAGCCTGCGGATGCGCCAGTGGGATGAACTGGCGAAGGAGATGGCGGTGCCGGTGATTGATTTGGCGGTGCTGAAGCGCAAGGCTGAGGTTTTGTTGGCGGCTGAGTGATTGCAGCCCTCACCCCAGCCCTCTCCCGGAGGGAGAGGGGGCCGACCGATTGATCTTCTGTCATACGCCGACCTGAAATATCCAGTCGAACTCAGGTTTTGAAAAGCCTGGAGATCTGCTCCCTTCCCCCTCTACCCCTTGGGGGAGAGGGCTGGGGTGAGGGGGTAGCGATCTAAAGCTCAAGCACCCGAGCAACCAACGCCTCAATCTGCTCCTGCCTTTCCGCCTGATTCAACTTCGCCTGCGGATTGAGCGACGACCACTGCGGGTGCGCCCGCGCCTTGTTCAGCGCCTCGGGCAACTTGCCCTCACGCCAGGTCTTGTCTTGGGGCGTCGCCACCTGAACCGCGTCCATCGCCGCGTGCCCACGCTGATCCAGCGCCAACACCAGTTGCCGCTGACGCAACGCCAACAAACGCAACACACCATCATCCACCGTAAGTTCGCGCTGCCCTTTGATCTTGCCGAGCAAGCGACTGCCATAACTGCGCGCCGTTTGCAGCGCGCCACCGGCAATCGCCCCGGCCAATGCCGCCGCGCCGAGGGTGATTCCGCCAACCAGCAGATCCACGCCAGCCCCGGCCGCCGCGCCTGCCGCAATCCCACCGCCAACCCGTACGCCGAGCTGCTTCAAGGTTTCCGGGTTAAACAGGTCATCGCCCCAGCGCCCATCCAGCAACGGCAAATCACTCGCCGCCGCATCCTGCGGACGAAACGCATACAGCTTGAGCAACGCCTCAACACACTTCTGCTCGCGCTGACGCACAGCCTTGCGCAATTCGCTGATGGCTTGCTGCTCCTGCTCCGCTTCACTGACCACACTGCGCCGACAAGCCGCACAGTCGATCAACAATTCAGCAATCAACCGCGCCGCACTTTGCTGACGGGCGAGGCGCTGGGCCTGCTGATCGGCAATCAATCGCTCCAGTTGCGGCCGAGCATTTTCCAGCAGCAGCGCAAGACTTTCATACAGCCGCCGCTCGCCATCCTCCGGCGGCGCCACACTGTCGAAACGCACCAGCGCATGCAATCCAAGCCGCGCCAACGCTTCACGCCAATCCGGCTCGCGATGATTGGCGCTGCTGACGAAATTCAGTACCGGCAGCAGCGGTTTGCCGCAACTGGCGAGCACCTCCAGTTCATCGCGATACTTGGCCAGCACCGGTTCGCGTGCATCGATCACATACAAACCGGCGTCGGAGGCGAGCAGTTGCCGCAGCACTTTGGCTTCCTGTTCGAAACGCTGACGCGCCTCGCTGCCGTCGAGAAACCGCGCCAGTCGCGCCGGGCCATCAAGGCGTTCGCCGGGACGTTCCAGGCGTTCGAGAAAATCCAGCAGGGCAATGGCGTCTTCCAGCCCCGGCGTATCGTAGAGGTCGAGCAACGGCTCGCCGTCCACCGATAACCGTGCGCCTTCGACATGCCGCGTAGTGCTCGGGCGATGGGAGACTTCGCCGAAACCGACATCGCGGGTCAGCGTGCGCAGCAGCGAGGTTTTGCCGACGTTGGTGTGGCCGACCACCGCGAGTTTCAGCGGCGCTTTCCAGGCATCAGTCATGGCCAGTCTCCAGCCAGGTCAAAGGCGCGCAATCGGCAAACTTCAGATCAAGCTGTTGCAGCGCCACGTGCCAATCACCGAGGCGTTCGGCATCCAGTGCTTCGCCCGGCGGCGCTTGCAGCAGCCAGACGCGCGTCTCCCCTGCACTGCGCGCCAGTTCAGCGATCAAGGCGAGGCTGCCGCGATCCGGCGAGCGCCGTGGGTCGCAGGCAATCGCCAGACGTGCCGGTGGAAAACGGCTGAGTTGTTCGAGGAGTTTGTGGCGTGATTCGCGGCTGTCGAGGATGCCGGCATTGCTGACATTCTTTGGCAGCGCGGGCGGCCATGGGCGTTGTTCGTCAAGTTCGATGGCCACCAGCAATGCGCCTTCACTGGCGAATTCGCCGACGGCGCTTTCGACGCGGTGCAATTGTGCCGGCTCCGGGTCGTTGACGCCGAGGCGTTCGCTGGTTGGCATCAGACGTTCGCGCAGTTGCGCGTAGCCGGGCAGGTTCAAGTCCAGACGCAGCGCGGCTTTGCCGCTGTTCCAGCGCCAGAAACACAACAGCGTCAGCAGCAGACGCGGTAGCACGCCGTAGACCACCAACACGCCGACCAGCCATGTTGCCCAGGCCTGACGGGCGCTTTCGATGTCGAGCGCGCCGTCCCCGCTGGCGCGGATCATCTCCACGGTCGGCACATTGAAACCAAGCAGCGACGGCAAGTAACCGAGCGCATGGGTGACGTGAATAAACGTGTCGGCGCTGAGAATCGTGGTTTCCCAGACGAAGCCGTAGCGCCGGGTTGCCATCAGCGTCAGCAGCAGAATCAATGCGCTGAGCATCGCCAGCAACCACAAACCGTTGACCAGCGTACCGAGCGCCCAGCGATTGAGTTTCTTGCGTTGCAGCATCAACAGCAGTGCCGGCGCCAGTTGCGCGGCTTTAGCGTCGCGAGCAAGTTTTTCGCTGAGCCATAACCACAATCGTCCGAGCGTGGCGCCGTGTTCACCGGCAAAGATCAAGCCCAGCAACCAGCTCAGCAACAGAATCAGGTTCAGCCCGAGCAGACTGCCCAAGGCCCAAAACACATTGACCGGCGTTTGGCCCAGCGCAGCAAAGGCCAGACCAGCGCCGCTAAGCACAGCGAAAATCATCAACAGCAGCAGCGCCAGACGCGCGCCCTGCAGCCAGTGTTTGAGGGCATTGGTCAGCCCGTCACGCTCGGCCAGCCATAACGCGCGGCGTTGAATGCGGCTCGGCAGATCGCCGCCAGCGGTGCGCGCCAGTCGGTTGGCTTCCAGGTCATCCAGAGTGCCGGCGTGTTCTTCGCGCAGGCGCACGGTCTCGGTCAGCCAGAGGTTTTGCAGTGGAGTCAGTTCAGTCACGCAGCGTCCCGTCGCTTAATTGAGCGCTGAGCATAACCGCTGTGGCGCTTATCGGGGTAAGCGCGGCTCTGGTATCCTCGCCGGCATGACTAAATCACTCCCCCTCAGCCTGATCGCAGCCCTCGGTGAAAACCGCGTGATCGGCGTCGACAACAGCATGCCCTGGCACCTGCCGGGGGACTTCAAATACTTCAAGGCCACCACCTTGGGCAAGCCGATCATCATGGGTCGCAAGACCTGGGATTCGCTCGGTCGGCCATTACCGGGGCGCTTGAACATCGTAGTCAGCCGTCAGGCGGATCTGGTGCTGGAAGGTGCGGAAGTTTATCCATCGCTGGAAGCGGCGGTGGTTCGCGCCGAGGAATGGGCGAAAGAGCAGGGCGTTGATGAGCTGATGCTGATTGGTGGCGCGCAGTTGTACGCGCAAGGGCTGGCGCAGGCGGATCGACTGTATCTGACTCGCGTGGCGCTGAGCCCGGAAGGGGATGCGTGGTTTCCGGAGTTTGATTTGCAGCAGTGGAAGCTGGTTTCCAACGTTGAAAACCCGGCGGTCGAAGATAAGCCCGCGTACAACTTCGAAGTCTGGGAAAAAGCCTAAAAAGCTTCGTCGGAACGCCGCCCGGAGCAGGCTCGCTCCCACAGGGGATTTGTATCGATCACAGATCCAATGTGGGAGCGAGCCTGCTCGCAAAGAGGTCGGATCAGGCAAAGAAGAGCTTAAGCCTGCGCCAACTCCGCATGCTCATCGGCATCCAGCAGTTCTTTATCAGTCTGCTGCATCACCTGACTGGTAATCGCACCAGCGGTGATCGAACCACTCACGTTCAACGCCGTGCGCCCCATATCGATCAGCGGCTCAACCGAAATCAGCAACGCCACCAGTGACACCGGCAAGCCCATCGCCGGCAGCACGATCAGCGCCGCGAAGGTCGCGCCGCCACCAACACCGGCCACGCCCGCCGAACTCAACGTCACAATCGCCACCAGCGTTGCGATCCACAGTGGATCAAGCGGATTGATGCCTACGGTTGGCGCAACCATCACCGCCAACATCGCCGGGTAAAGACCGGCGCAACCGTTCTGGCCGATGGTCGCACCGAACGACGCGGCGAAACTCGCCACCGACTGCGGAATCCCCAGACGACGGGTCTGCGCTTCAATGCTCAGCGGAATGCTCGCCGCGCTGGAACGGCTGGTGAATGCGAACGTCAGCACCGGCCAGATCTTGCGGAAGAAACGCAGCGGGTTGATCCCGGCCGCCGACACCAGCAAGCCGTGCACCACGAACATCAGGCCCAGACCGAGGTACGACACCACGACAAAACTGCCGAGCTTGATGATGTCTTGCAGGTTGGAACCGGCGACTACTTTGGTCATCAGCGCCAGCACGCCGTACGGGGTCAGCTTCATCACCAGACGCACCAGACGCATCACCCAGGCTTGCAGGGTGTCGATGGCGTTGATCACTTTCTGACCTTTCTCGACGTCATCCTTGAGCAGTTGCAGCGCGGCAACCCCGAGGAATGCGGCGAAAATTACCACGCTGATGATCGAGGTCGGCTTGGCCCGCGCCAGATCGGCAAACGGGTTTTGCGGGATGAACGACAGCAGCAGTTGCGGCACATTAAGGTCGGCGACCTTGCCGGCATAGTCAGACTGAATGGTTTGCAGACGGGCCATTTCCTGGGTGCCGGCGACCAGACCTTCAGCGGTGAGGCCGAACAGGTTGGTCAGGCCGATGCCGATCAGCGCGGCAATCGCGGTGGTGAACAGCAGGGTGCCGATGGTCAGGAAACTGATCTTGCCCAGCGACGAAGCATTGTGCAGGCGCGCCACTGCGCTGAGGATCGAGGCGAACACCAGCGGGATGACGATCATTTGCAGCAACTGCACGTAGCCGTTGCCGACCAGATCGAACCAGCCGATCGAGGCTTTCAGCACCGGGTTACCGGCACCGTAAACAGTGTGCAGGGCCACGCCGAACGCAACGCCGAGCACCAGCGCGAGCAGGACTTTTTTCGCCAGACTCCACGTGGTGTGGCGGGTTTGCGCCAGACCGAACAGGAGGGTGAGGAACACCAGCAGATTGAGGATCAGCGGCAGATTCATGAAAACTCCGATAAGACTTGTGCCAGTCGCATTCTTGGGCAACTGCGAACCGGCAAGCCTAACAGTTTGATTTGCAATGATTTAATACCGAAATAGCAGGGTGTCCGTCGTTTTTGGAATAAGCCTGTGTCGCTCTCGGCAATGCATCTGGCGCAATAGGGACGTGAGCGGTCGCTGACAGACGAGGACTGTCACACTTATTTGTTAGCGTCGATCTCTTTGAATCAGGGAGAAGAGGCGTATGAAGTTCGCACCGAAATTTCTGGCTGTCGCACTAACGGTGGGCATGGGTCTGGCCACTCAGGCCTTCGCCACTGACCTGAAACACTGGCCGGCCGATCAGGCCAAGGCGCTGGATGCGATGATCGCGGCCAACGCCAACAAGGGTAACTACGCGGTGTTCGACATGGACAACACCAGTTACCGCTACGACCTCGAAGAGTCGTTGTTGCCGTTCATGGAAAACAAGGGCCTGATCACCCGCGACAAACTCGATCCTTCCCTGAAACTGATGCCGTTCAAGGACACCGCCGACCACAAGGAAAGCCTGTTCAGTTACTACTATCGCCTCTGCGAAGTCGACGACATGGTCTGCTACCCGTGGGTGGCGCAGGTGTTCTCCGGCTTCACCCTCAAGGAACTCAAAGGCTACGTCGATGAGTTGATGGCCTCGGGCAAACCGGTGCCGGCGACTTATTACGAAGGCGATGTGGTGAAGAAGCTCGACGTCAATCCGCCGAAGATCTTCACTGGCCAGCAAGAGCTGTACAACAAGCTGATGGAGAATGGCATCGAGGTTTACGTGATGACTGCCGCCTCTGAAGAGCTGGTACGCATGGTCGCGGCGGATCCGAAGTATGGCTACAACGTCAAACCGCAGAACGTCATTGGTGTTTCGATGTTGCTCAAGGATCCGAAGACCGGCGAACTGACCACCGCGCGCAAACAGATCACCGCCGGTAAATATGACGAGAAGGCCAACCTCGGCCTGGAACTGACGCCGTATCTATGGACGCCGGCGACGTGGATGGCCGGCAAGCACGCAGCGATCCTCACCTACATTGACGAGTGGAAGAAGCCGGTACTGGTTGGTGGCGATACCCCGACCAGCGATGGTTACATGCTGTTCCACGATGTCGACGTGGCCAAAGGCGGAATTCACTTGTGGATCAACCGCAAGGACAAGTATATGGCGCAGATCAACGGCATGATGGCCAAGCATGCGGCAGCGCAGGCCAAGGAAGGGTTGCCGGTGACGGCAGACAAGAACTGGGTGATCGTAAAGCCTGAAGAAATTCAGTAACAGACCCAGGGCCAGTGTGGGAGCGAGCCTGCTCGCGAAAGCGTAGTGTCAGTCACCATCTCTGTTTCTGACATACCGTATTCGCGAGCAGGCTCGCTCCCACAGTTTGATCTGCCGTGACTTTGGGATTTCGCTCAGACAAAAAAATGCCCCGCACTCAGGCGGGGCATTTTTTATTCGACGCTTAAGACTTACAGCCCGTCGAGCATCGCCTTGTTACGCACAGCACCTTTGTCGGCACTGGTCGCCAGCAGGGCGTAAGCCTTGAGGGCAGTGGTCACTTTGCGTGGACGAATCTCGACCGGTTTCCAGCCTTTCTTGTCCTGCTCGGCGCGGCGTGCCGCCAGTTCCTCGTCGCTGACCAACAGGTTGATCGAGCGGTTCGGAATGTCGATCAGCACTTTGTCGCCATCCTGCACCAGACCGATCGCGCCACCGGCGGCGGCTTCTGGCGAAGCGTGGCCGATGGACAGACCGGAAGTACCGCCAGAGAAACGACCGTCGGTGAGCAGGGCACAGGCTTTGCCCAGACCTTTGGATTTCAGGTACGACGTCGGGTAAAGCATTTCCTGCATGCCCGGGCCGCCTTTCGGGCCTTCGTAGCGAATGATGACGATGTCGCCAGCCTTCACTTCGTCAGCGAGGATGCCGCGTACGGCGCTGTCCTGGCTTTCGAAGATTTTCGCGTTGCCCTCGAAGACGTGAATCGATTCGTCAACACCGGCGGTTTTCACCACGCAGCCATCGACAGCGATGTTGCCGTACAGCACGGCCAGACCACCTTCTTGCGAATAGGCATGTTCGAAGCTGCGGATGCAGCCGTTTTCACGGTCGTCATCCAGGGTTTCCCAACGGGTCGACTGGCTGAACGCCGTTTGGGTCGGGATACCAGCAGGGCCGGCCTTGAAGAAGTGATGCACCGCTTCATCGGTGGTCTGGGTGATGTCCCACTTGGCGATGGCTTCTTCCATGCTGCGGCTGTGCACGGTCGGCAGGTCAGTGTGCAGCAGACCGCCACGGGCCAGCGAGCCGAGGATGCTGAAGATGCCGCCGGCGCGGTGCACGTCTTCCATGTGGTACTTCTGGATGTTCGGCGCGACTTTGCACAGTTGCGGAACGCTGCGCGAGAGACGGTCGATGTCGCGCAGGTCGAAATCGATTTCGGCTTCCTGAGCGGCAGCGAGCAAGTGCAGGATGGTGTTGGTCGAACCGCCCATGGCGATATCGAGCATCATCGCGTTCTCGAACGCCTTGAAATTGGCGATGTTGCGCGGCAGTACCGATTCGTCGTTTTCGCCGTAGTAACGCTTGCACAGCTCGACGATGGTGCGGCCAGCCTGCAGGAACAGTTGTTCGCGGTCGCTGTGGGTGGCGAGCGTCGAACCGTTGCCCGGCAGTGCCAGGCCCAATGCTTCGGTCAGGCAGTTCATCGAGTTGGCGGTGAACATGCCGGAGCACGAACCGCAAGTCGGGCAGGCGCTGCGCTCGTACTCAGCGACTTTCTCGTCAGAAGCGCTTTCGTCGGCGGCGATTACCATGGCATCGACGAGGTCGAGGCCGTGGGACGCGAGTTTGGTTTTGCCGGCTTCCATCGGGCCGCCGGAAACGAAGATCACCGGAATGTTCAGGCGCAACGCGGCCATCAACATGCCCGGGGTGATCTTGTCGCAGTTGGAGATGCAGACGATGGCGTCGGCGCAGTGGGCGTTGACCATGTACTCGACGGAATCAGCGATGATCTCGCGGCTCGGCAGCGAATACAGCATGCCGTCGTGGCCCATGGCGATGCCGTCATCCACGGCGATGGTGTTGAATTCTTTCGCTACACCGCCGGCGCGTTCGATTTCACGGGCGACCAGTTGGCCCAGATCCTTGAGGTGCACGTGGCCCGGTACGAACTGGGTGAACGAGTTGGCAATGGCGATGATCGGCTTTTTGAAGTCGTCATC
Source organism: Pseudomonas viridiflava (assembly GCF_900580865.1). Classification (GTDB taxonomy): domain Bacteria; phylum Pseudomonadota; class Gammaproteobacteria; order Pseudomonadales; family Pseudomonadaceae; genus Aquipseudomonas. Next base: position 152,696 of record NZ_UTBZ01000001.1, on the reverse strand, counting down.
TTTCATCCCCGTGGCGCGCCACAGTGCGCGGGCACCGGCCATATTGCGGCCGTGGGTGGATGTTTTCGAGCGGTAATCTGGCATGGAGCACTCCGGGCGGCTAATCACTTACTAATCAGGTGCAAAAGGGGAGTGAGCTTCTATTGACGTCTGGAACACTCAGAAATGGCCGTGTGTTCGTGAAGTTGCCGATGACGTTGCGGGATCGCCGCTGGTCTCAGCCTGAGCTCATAAACCCGCCGGGGGATGAATGGCGATGAATCAGCCGATTCTACACCGCTGGCGTCTGGAGGGAATGGCGCAAAGCGTTGTTCCAGTGCCGACGGCGTGTATGGGATGACGACCGGCGGGTTTAATCACCGCCGGTCTGCGCTACGGCATTGGCTTCAAGGTTTCTCGCGCGACGGCTGAGCCTGTTGTTGAGCAGCAGCGCGATCGTGCTCAGCAGCACAAAGCTGTAGCCCAGCGTCGATTGCAGATTGGCTGGACTGAGGCTGATCAATGCACTGATAAGCCCGCCACAAATAAAGATGATCGTGCTGCCCGCAGAGGCCGAGGTGCCGGCGTTTTCAGGAAACAGACCCATGGCCCGAGAGGTGGCAGCGGGGCGTGCAATGGTGGTGCCCGCGGTGCAGATCAGCATCGGAATCAACACCGTGGCCGGCGCCAGCGCATGATTCGCCGCCAGGTACAGCATCGCCATTCCCGACAGCAGTATCAGGCTCAGTCCGGTGAGGATTTGCTGAACCGGCGTGATCCGTCGATTCAGTACGGCGGCCAGAATGCCACCAACCACATAGGCGGCACCGTAAACCAGCAGGATCAATGAAAAGTCATAAGGCGCAAGTTGCAGTTGGTCCATGAAGATCAGCGGCGAAATCACGATGAACGAGAAGTGGCAGGCGAACGCAAATGCAGAGATCAGCCAGTAACCGACAAACTCGAAATCCCCCAGCACACGTCGGTAGGATTGAATGAAACCGAGCCGCGCACCACTGTAGGTCGGCCGGTCGTTCGATAGAAACAGCCACGCCTTGATCAGCACCATGGCGGACAGCGCGGTAAACACCCAGAAGCTGCCGCGCCAGCCGAGTGTGGCCTGCAGAAAAGTGCCGGCCAGCGGCGACACCGAGATGAATATTCCGGTCGCTGTGACCATCAGGATGCGTAACCGGTCGCGCTCTTCACCTTCGAACAGATCCTGCACCAGCGCCTGGGACAGCACGAAACAGCCACAGCCCAAGGCCTGCATCACCCGAAATACCAGGAACAGCGTGTAATCGGAGGTCATCACGCAACCGACCGCACCCAGCATCGATACGCTCATGCCGGCGAGTAACAGGCCCTTGCGCCCGATCACGTCCGAGAGAGGGCCGATCAAGAGCTGGGCAAACGCGATCCCCACGGCGAACAGGCTGATGGACAGTGCGATGTCTGCCGGTGAACGGAGAAAGTGTGTCGCCATTGCCGGAAAGGAAGGCAGCAGCACGTCCAGTGGAAACACACCCAGCAGCACCATGGCCAGCAACAGACTGACAGCCCCACGGCGCTGTCGGGTAGTTGCCACGGATTTTCCTTTATCCATCGATCAGTCCTGCCTTGGCGAAAAGTTTCTGGTTATGGGGGAGTGCGAAGAATCCGGCCTTGCGCAGTGCGTCCAGCGTTGCGATGGCACCTGATCGTGCACGCGCACGATTGGCTTGCACCGTTGCCATGCCGCCGACAATTTCCATCACGTCACTGTCAGCGATGCCGGCTCCTCGCAGGCTCTGTTGCAGCCAGCGTTCGTCGGCCTCGAAAAAGATCCCGATGATTTCCAGCAGTGTTCTGCTTACAAACGTGCGCTGACGGCTGTTCATCGACAGCCAGAAGTAATGGAACGCTTCGGCGAAGTAGCGACTGTGGCGGGCTTCGTCCGCCAGATGGTCACGCAGCATGTCGTTGACGCTGGACACCAGACTGTCGCGGCAAACGTCCAGCAGCTCCCGGGCAATAATGGTTTCCGAGACGAAGCCGAGCAGAAACCATGCCAGTGCGCGGTTTTTTTCCGGGGTGCGGGCGATCAGTGCATTGAGGCGGGTGATGCGCTTCGGAATCGCCGGACGTCCGGTGAACCCGTAGAACGCGGCGATCTGTTCAGCGAGGCGATTGGAGAACAGCGCGTGATAACCCTCGTCGGTGTAGAGCTGTAGCGCCGCGTGTTTCATCGGCAGAGGCACGTAAATGGGCAGTTCCCGGTGCACGATGACTTCCACGGCACGATTGACGATGCGGTGCTCAAGCAGAGTGGTGTAATCGAGAAAGTGCACCAGGTGGTTGGCTGACAGCCGGTGCAACACATCACGCCCTGCCGCCTGGATGGCCGGATGTGCCAGATAAGGCAGAAACGCCGGTGGAAACCAGTGGCGGGTTTGCAGTTGCAGCGGTACATCGTCGGGCAATTGATAATCATGGGTGCTGCTGCGCACTGAGGCGCGTGTTTCCCAGTCGCCCAGAGTGAACTTCAGCGCCCAGGACACCGGCGCTTCATCCGGGTCGGCAATTGACAGGGTCATGCTTGCCCCTCACACAACAGCGCGCGCATTTCGTGGCACATCACTTGCCCGTCGCTTTCTCCACAGCCAACAAAGAACAGCGGTTGTTCAGCACTGCCCTCGATGTTGAGGAGTGCTTCAACCTGCTGGTCGGCAAACGCCCCGGTGAGCCAGGTATTGAGGCCCAGTGCCGTGGCGACCAGTTGGAAGGTTTGCGACAGGTGACCGGCCTCGACGAATGCCATGCGATAGGCCCGCGAGTGTTCGTACTTCCACCAGAGCCGGTCAAATCGAGCGGTGATGAACAACCCCAGCGGCAGGTTGTTGATGAAATGCTGACCGCCGAGCAAGTGGCCCAGCGCGGGTTCAGGTAACGGATTGACCCGGCTCAAGGTATGGTCGGCCGGATGATAGACATAGATGCCCGGCTCCAGGCCATCTACGTTCTGCACCAGCAGGAAGCCTTCGCAAGCGTTCAGGCCGCCCGCGGAAGGACTGCTGCGCCGTGCGCTGAGCCCGTGGGCGATGCTGTCGTCGCGATCATTGTCACGTTCATGGAGATAACCGAGGGACAGGTAGAGCAGGGTGCCGACGTCATTCAGCGTTATCGCTGCACCTGTGTAGCTGCGACAGGTTTTGCGCTGGAGTAGCACCTTTTCAAGACTGTCGTCACTCAATGCGCCCGGTGCGGGCAGGGTAATACGCTGTCCGGTTTCAAGCGTCGGGCGGTCTGTCGCAGGCGTTGGTGTGGCTAATACTTCATTGCAGTGCGCCAGATATTGTCTGGACCACTCGTGAATATTCTGAGGGGTATGTTCACAGGGAATGTTCTGCGTACCGATGTGATAAATCATCGACAGCTCGTCCCAACCCCATTGCGGATTGTCTATTTTTGAAACGGTTAGAATGCCCGCGCTTAATAGTTGTGTGTCTATTATGTTGTGGGTGTCGAACAGTTCCGGGTTGTTGATTAATTGTGCAAGGCGAATTGTATGGTTGAGGTCAAGTTCGTGCTGTGTATGATCTTTATAGTTCCATACGATTTGTCCGGGCGAGCGCGGCAATATAAATAGAAAGGGATTGATGTGCATGAAGGTTATTCACTCTGGATAAAGTTAAAAGGACGCCGGGTTGCCGGCACTTCCCGGCGTCCTGACTTACTTAGCGGGCTTTAGGGGCAACCAGGAAAGCCAGGTTTGCGATTTTTTTACTTTCCAGAGAAATGCTTTTCATAATGTGAACTCCTTGTTCATTGATAGTTGAAGTCACCTCGTGGTGACAACTTCATAATAGTTTGTAATGGATTATTGGCAAGGGGATATTAAGTAGGAAAATTCCAGTAATTTTGTCGGAGTAGTCTTTGGCTGGAAATAAACTTGTAGGGCAAGTTTCAGTAATTAAAAGATGTAAGGAAATATCCTGCAAGTCAGCGGGAAAATAATTGTAGGAAGGGTGGGGGCGACAGCAAAGGGGCAGGGCGCCATCAGCGCGGCGCGCAAAGCAAACGGGGAGCCTGCTGGCTCCCCGTCATCCGCAGGATCAGCTGTTGGGCAGCAGGCGGCAGGTGATGCTCTTGATGTAACGCGTTTCGGCGATGGCCGGGTGCACCGGGTGATCCGGACCCTGACCGCCACGTTCCAGCAACTGGATATTGCGATCCAGGTGACGGGCGCTGGTCAGCAGGATGTTTTGCAGATCATCTTCCGGCAGGTGCATCGAGCACGATGCGCTGACCAGGATGCCGTCCTTGTTGAGCAGGCGCATGGCTTGCTCGTTCAGGCGACGGTAGGCGCCTTCGCCGTTTTTCATGTCTTTCTTGCGCTTGATGAACGCTGGCGGGTCGGCAACGATCACGTCGAAGCGTTCTTCGCTGGCTTTCAGCTCTTTCAGGGCTTCGAAAACGTCGCCTTCGATGCAGGTCATCTTGTCGGCGAAACCATTCAGCGCGGCGTTACGCTCGACACCGTCGAGGGCGAAAGCCGAGGCATCGACGCAGAACACTTCGCTGGCGCCGAACGCGGCAGCCTGCACGCCCCAGCCACCGATGTAGCTATAGAGGTCGAGGACGCGTTTGCCTTTGGCGTACGGCGCCAGGCGGGCGCGGTTCATGCGGTGGTCGTAGAACCAGCCGGTTTTCTGGCCCTGAATCACCGGGGCTTCGAACTTCACGCCGTTCTCTTCCAGCGCCACCCACTCCGGCACCAGGCCGAACACGGTTTCGACGTAACGGTTGAGGCCTTCGGCGTCACGGGCGGCAGAGTCGTTCTTGAACAGAATGCCGCTTGGCTTGAGCACTTGGGTCAGCGCTGCAATCACGTCGTCTTTATGCGCTTCCATGGTTGCTGAAGCGATCTGCACCACAAGGATGTCGCCGAAACGGTCGACCACCAGACCTGGCAGCAAGTCGGAGTCACCGTAGACCAGACGATAGAACGGCTTGTCGAACAGGCGCTCGCGCAGCGACAGAGCGACGTTCAGGCGGTGCACCAGCAGCGACTTGTCCAGCGACAGCTTGATGTCGCGCGACAGCAGGCGGGCGCAGATCAGGTTGTTCGGGCTCATCGCCACGATGCCCAGCGGTTTGCCGCCGGCAGCTTCGAGGATGGCTTGATCGCCGGCCTGGAAGCCGTGCAAAGGGGTGGCGGCTACATCGATTTCGTTGCTATAGACCCACAGGTGACCGGCGCGCAGGCGACGGTCGGCGTTGGCTTTGAGGCGCAAGCTAGGCAGGGACATGACGTCGCTCCGGAAAAAAGAGCGGGAGTATAGCGTGTTGCGACTTGTGCCGGGTTTGATGAGCGATGAAACGCTGATGGCCTCTTCGCGAGCAGGCTCGCTCCCACAGAGGATTTGTGACTGACACAAGACCCCATGTGGGAGCGACGATTCGACTTGCTCGCGAAGGCGGTTTTGACTTCTACGCAGACAGTGCGTCGATCAGCTCTTTGTTGAACGCCGGAATATCATCCGGCTGACGGCTGCTGATCAAGTGACCGTCCTTGACCACTTCTTTGTCGACCCAGTTGGCCCCGGCATTCACCAGATCATCCTTGAGGGTCTTGTAACTGGTCATGGTCTTGCCGTTGACCAGCCCCGCGGAAATCAGCAGCCAGCCACCATGGCAGATCACCGCGATCGGCTTGCCGGCCGAGGCGCCGGTCTTGACCAGGTGCTGGGCATCCTGATCGATGCGGATGGTGTCGGAGTTCTGCACGCCGCCCGGCAGGACAATTGCGTCGTACTGCTCGCTGCTGGCGCCCTGGAACGTCTGGTCGACCTTAAAGTCGTCCGCCGGTTTGTCGTGATTCCAGCCTTTGACCTTGCCAGCCTCGGTGGAAAGGATGTCCACCTGGGCGCCGGCCTGCTCCAGTGCCTGCTTGGGACCGGTCAGTTCGACCTGCTCGAAACCGTCTGTTACCAAAATCGCGACGCGTTTGCCGTTGAGGGAAGTGGCCATCATAAGCTCCTGAGTCTGTGGGAGATTACCGCCGTAATGGACCGGAGTGATCCGCTGGGCATTACAGATTCCGAAGCCATGGCCTGAATGAAAGTTCCTGACAATTGCCCACTGGTGTGTCGTCTCGCGGTTTTTAGAGGTTAGAATCGCCGCCTGTCCCAGAGTGTGTACTTATGTCCCAAGAGCTGACCACCGAACAGATTCAACAATCGCTGCAAGGCATCAGTGTGCCGGCGCAACCGCAGATCATGGTGGATCTGCAAATGGAGCAGTACATGCCCGACCCGGACCTGGAGGTGATCGCCAAGCTGATCTCCCAGGATCCCGGTTTGTCCGGTGCGCTGCTGAAAATCGTCAACTCGCCGTATTACGGCCTGAGCAACAAGATCACTTCGATCCAGCGTGCGGTGAACCTGTTGGGCAGCCGTTCGATCATCAACCTGATCAACGCGCAGTCGATCAAGGGTGAGATGAACGACGACACCATCGTCACCCTCAACCGTTTCTGGGACACCGCTCAGGACGTGGCGATGACGTGCCTGACGCTGGCCAAGCGGATCGGTACTCAAGCCGGCGACGAGGCTTACGCTTTGGGCCTGTTCCACGATTGCGGCGTACCTTTGATGTTGCAGCGGTTCCCCAATTACATGACGGTTCTGGAAAAGGCTTACGCCAATGCCAGCGCCGAATGTCGAGTCGTCGACACCGAGAATAGCGAGTTCAACACCAACCACGCCGTGGTCGGTTACTACACCGCCAAGTCGTGGCGCCTGCCGGAGCATGTCAGCGCGGCGATCGCCAATCACCACAACGCCTTGGCGATCTTCAGCGATGAATCGTCGCGCAATAGCCAGCTGAAAAACTTGCTGGCGATCCTGAAAATGGCCGAACACATTTGCGCGTCTTATCGCGTGCTGGGCAACCAGACCGAAGACTTCGAATGGAACGCCGTCGGCCCGCTGGTACTCGATTACGTAGGGCTGTCGGATTACGACTTCGAAACCCTCAAACAAACGATCCGCGACCTCGGCGCGCATTGATTCGAGGACACCATGCCTGAACTGCCGGAAGTAGAAACTACCCGTCGCGGGATTGCCCCGCACCTGGAAGGCCAGCGGGTCAGTCGGGTGATCGTGCGTGACCGGCGGTTGCGCTGGCCGATTCCCGAAGACCTCGATGTGCGCCTGTCGGGGCAGCGCATCGTGTTGGTCGAGCGCCGCGCCAAGTACCTGTTGATCAATGCCGAGGTCGGCACGCTGATCAGCCATTTGGGCATGTCGGGTAATTTGCGTCTGGTCGAAGTCGGTTTGCCGGCGCTCAAGCATGAACACGTGGATATCGAACTGGAGTCGGGGCTGGCGCTGCGCTACACCGATCCGCGCCGGTTTGGCGCGATGTTGTGGAGCAATGACCCATTCAACCATGAATTGCTGATTCGTCTCGGTCCGGAGCCACTGACCGATCTGTTCGATGGCGAGCGCTTGTTTCAGCTGTCGCGCGGGCGTTCGATGGCGGTCAAACCGTTCATCATGGACAATGCGGTGGTGGTCGGGGTCGGCAATATTTATGCGACCGAAGCATTGTTTGCCGCCGGGATTGATCCGCGTCGTGAAGCCGGGGGCATTTCCCGGGGGCGCTATCTGAAGCTGGCGATCGAGATCAAACGCATTCTTGCCGCTGCCATTGAGCGTGGCGGTACGACGTTGCGTGATTTCATCGGCGGTGACGGTCAGCCGGGCTATTTCCAGCAGGAACTGTTTGTCTACGGCCGTGGCGGTGAACACTGCAAGGTCTGTGGCACAGGGCTGCGGGAAGTGAAGCTGGGTCAGCGTGCGAGTGTGTTCTGCCCGCGCTGTCAGAGCTGAGGCAAAAAGCTGAAAAAGTCCTACGGTCTATAGTGAGTTGTCTCACTGTTCAGCCCGAAGGATCGTGCCATGAAGTCCTTGCAAGTCCTCTTTGTTGCACTGCTGCTGTGTTCCAGTCTGGCTGTTCAGGCCTCGGAAAACGGCAGCGGTGATCCGCGCTATACCATCCAGAATCCACCGGCCTACGCCATGCTTGGCGATTTGCTGATTGCCCGACCTTTACTGGTGGTGGCGACGGTGATTGGTGCGGGGGCGTTTGTCGTGTCGTTACCGTTTACCGCGCTGGGTGGCGGGATTGGCGATGCCGGTCAGGCGCTGGTGGTGGATCCGGCGAAGGCGGCGTTTGTGCGGTGTCTGGGGTGTACGGGGGAGGGGTTTGAGCAGCGCGAGTGAGCTGATCAGGGTTTTGCTGTGTGGCTGACTGCCCTTTCGCGAGCAAGCTCGCTCCCACAATTTGAAATGCATTCCAATGTAGGAGTGAGCCTGCTCGCGATGGCGTCGGTACAGGTGCTGAAAAATCAGGCCTTGCCAGTGATCTTGCGGTACTTCTCCATCAACTGTTCTTCAGTCTCCGGATGCGCCTCGTCCAGCGGAATGCAATCCACCGGGCAAACCTGCTGGCATTGCGGTTCGTCGTAGTGGCCGACGCACTGGGTGCACAGGTTCGGGTCGATCACGTAGATCTCTTCGCCTTGGGAGATGGCGGCGTTCGGGCACTCGGGTTCGCAGACGTCGCAGTTGATGCAATCGTCGGTGATGATCAGGGACATGCTAACTCCAGCCGGGGCGGCAGGCCCGGGCGCTATAAATCAATGCGCGCAATTGTGCCGCATTGGCGCGCGCAGTGCACGCTGCTGCGATCAAGGGCTGTAATCAACAGCCAGGATCGCAGCCCGAGCCTTCGGCAACGCTTACTTCTTGAAGCGCAGGGTCAGTGCATCAGCCACGGCCGGGTGGACGAACTTGCTGATATCGCCGCCCAGCGCAGCAATTTCCCGCACCAGCGTCGAGGAAATGAACGAATAACGCTCGGACGGGGTGAGAAACAGACTCTCGACATCCGGGGCCAACTGGCGGTTCATATTGGCCAGTTGGAATTCGTATTCGAAGTCCGACACCGCGCGCAGACCACGCAGGAACACATTGGCGTTCTGCTCTTTGGCGAAATGCGCCAACAGCGTCGAGAAGCCGACGACTTCCACGTTCGGCAGGTGTTTGGTGACCTCGCGAGCCAGTTCGACCCGTTGTTCCAGCGGGAACAGCGGGTTTTTCTTCGGGCTGGCAGCGACCGCAATAATCACGTGGTCGAACAGGCGCGAGGCGCGTTCGACCAGATCGCCATGGCCCTTGGTAATAGGGTCGAAGGTACCTGGGTACAACACTCGGTTCATCGCGTCGTCCTGGCGGGAGTCCGTTGGGGAGTCGGATGGTATCGCAGCCGTCCCGGTCGGCCAAGTCGCCTGTTGGGTAAGAAAGCACTATAGACGATGGCAATAATTGGTTTTTTCACGGGTTTCTCAGCCGATCGGCGAGGGATGTCGCCAGTTGTGCGGTCAGGCCATACACCGACAGCTGCGGGTTGGCGCCGATGCTGGTGGGGAACAGCGAGCCGTCATGGATCGACAGATTGGCCAGTTGATGATGACGGCCGAGACTGTCGGTGACCGCGCTTTTCGGGTCTTCGCCCATCGCGCAACCGCCCATGACATGCGCGCTGCCGAGTCGCGTGCGATACAGCTTGAGGCTCAAACCGTCGATCAGCGTGCGCGCTTCGGCCAGGGTTTTTACGTAACGGGCGTCGGCGTGCATCGGCATCACCGCTTTGGCGCCGCCGGCGAACTGGATTTCGGCCATGACCTGAAAGGCCCGGCGCAGGCCTTCCCAGGCGTAGGGTGAAACCTGATAGTCGAGCACCGGCGAACCATCGCCACGCAGCTCGACTGTACCGCCGGTGCTGTCCGGGTGAAAACCATCACGCAGCAAGGCCAGCATGGCGTGGGTGTGCGGCAGGTCAGCCATGTGTTGCGCGCTTTCTGCGCCAAAGCTGCCGAGCAGGGTGGCCGCCAGTGCCGGATGCAGCGGTGGTACTTCGAGTTTGAAGGCCATCGGCCCGGTGGTGCCGTCCTTCCATTGGAAATGGTCGGAATAGATCGACTGCGGCGCCCCGTAGAACGGGTTGATGACTTCGTCGAAACGCGCTGCGGACATGTTCACCGGGTGCAGGAAGGTGCGTTTTCCCAAGTTTTCATGCGGATCCGGTGCGTCCGAACGCAGCAACAGCGCCGGGCTGTTGATGCCGCCGCCGGCCAATACGTAATGCCGCGCCTTGACGTGGATTGTGCGCCCGGTCGGTTCGACGCAGCGCTCATCCATCGCCACGCATTTCAGGCCAGTGACCTTGTCGCCGCTGATCAGCAGCTTCTCCGCGCGGGCCAGATAGAGCAGCTCGCCGCCCTTTTCCAGCGCCGCCGGTATGGTCGTGACCATCATCGATTGCTTGGCGTTGGTCGGGCAGCCCATGCCGCAGTAGCCCAGATTCCAGCATCCGCGTACGTTGCGCGGAATTACGTGCCAGCTGTAACCGAGTTGTTCGCAGCCTTTGCGGATCACATCGTTGTTGGCGTTGGGCGGGACCATCCACGGGGCGACGCCGAGGCGCTGTTCCATTTTTTCGAACCACGGCGCCATCTCGGCAGGGCTATGGCCTTTGACGTTGTGTTCCTTGGCCCAGTGTTCGAGGGTCGGCTCCGGGGTGCGAAAGCTCGATGTCCAGTTGATCAGCGTGGTGCCGCCGACCGCGCGACCCTGGAGGATGGTGATCGCGCCGTCCTTGCTCATGCGGCCGATGCCTTCCTGATAGAGGCTGCTGTAGGCCTGGTCTTCGAGCATTTTGAAATCTGAACTGGTTTTCAGCGGGCCTTCTTCGATCAGCAGGACTTTGTAGCCGGCGGTGCTGAGGATTTCCGCGGTGGTGCCGCCACCGGCGCCGCTGCCGATGATAGCGACGTCGGCTTCCAGGGTCAGGTCGTCGCTCAGTTGTGCGCCGTTGTAGGTTTTCCAGCCTCGGGCGAGGCCTTCGCGGAACGGGTCGGGTACGGGCATCGATCAGGTTCTCTTGTTTTTGTTGTTCTGGCGGGCCTCATCGCGAGCAGGCTCACTCCTACATTTGGAATGCAACCCCCTGTAGGAGTGAGCCTGCTCGCGATAGGTACGACTCGGTCTCAGACCGAAGGCGGCCCTGGATAACCGCAATGCGCCCACGACTCCGAGCGGGTATACCAAGCCATCATCACCATCTGCTGCAACGAGCTATGCCCCATGCGCAGCAGGCTCAACGAGCTGTTTTCCCAACGATCAAGAAAATGCCGCATCGCTTCGGGACTGGCATTTTCCCAACTGCCCCAGATCCCGGTGAGTGGCCCGCGCGTCACCGCCATGCCGAGGACGTCGAACAGCTGCCGGGTGAGTTTGAGCATTTCTGGCGATAGGTGATCGAGGCTGTAGTCCAGCGACTTGAGCGTGCCTTCAACGGCGCCCGGCATCCTCTCGGCCGCCACGGCGCCGTCGAGCATCACCGGAATCAGTGCGCGCAGAAACAGCAGGTCGCCGTCGCGCAGCGAGACAAATCCGTTGGCCGCGACGCTCGACGAGCAGCCGCTAAGGCTAGCGCCGAGTCCGGCGGTGGCGAGGAACGCCGTGGCGCCGAGACTGAATTTCAGCAGGCCACGGCGGGACAGTGCAGGTGTTTCGGTCATGCTTGGGTGCATTATTTTTATTACCCGGCGGTGACGAAGGTTTAGCGAATAAACAGCTTCTGAATCAGCTTCTGAATCGATTTGCCGTAGGGCGGGTAAATCAGTCTGGCTGCGTTGAACCGCTGTTTGATCAGCACGCCTTTGGCTTTGCTGAAGGTCAGGAAGCCTTCGTGGCCATGGTAGTGGCCCATGCCGGAAGCGCCGACACCGCCAAACGGCATATCGTCCTGAGCCACGTGCAGCAACGTGTCGTTCAGGCACACGCCGCCGGAATGTGTTTCGTGCAGCACACGGTTCTGTTCGCGTTTGTCGTAGCCAAAGTAGTAAAGAGCCAGAGGACGTGGCCGCTGATTGATGTAAGCGAATGCCTGCTCCAGATCCTGATACGGCACGATCGGCAGCAGCGGGCCGAAGATTTCGTCCTGCATCACCGTCATTTCATCGCTGACATTCAGCAGCACGCTGTGCGGCATGCGTCGCCCCTGACCCTGCTCGAACAGCGGAATCAGCAGCGCGCCCTTGCTGGTCGCGTCGCTGACGTAGCCATTGAGCCGCGCCAATTGGCGTTCGTTGATGATCGCGGTGTAGTCCGGATTGTCGGTGAGTGTCGGATAAAAACCCTGTACGGCCTGGCGATAGGCTTCGACAAAGCCGCCGACCCGATCTTCCGGCACCAGCACGTAATCCGGGGCAACGCAGGTCTGCCCGGCGTTGAGAGTTTTACCGAAGGCGATGCGCTCGGCAGCATCCTTGAGCGGTACGTCGCGGGAGACGATGGCCGGCGACTTGCCGCCCAGTTCCAGTGTCACCGGAGTCAGGTTTTCGGCGGCGGCGCGCATCACGTGTTTGCCGATGCTGGTGGCGCCGGTAAACAGCAAGTGATCGAAGCGCAGGCGCGAGAATGCCACGCCGATGTCGGCTTCACCGAGCACCACGCAGACCAGGTCTTCGGGGAAGATTCGCGCCAGCAATTCTTTGAGCAACAAGCCGGTGGCCGGGGTCGATTCACTGAGTTTGAGCATCACCCGGTTACCCGCCGCCAAGGCGCCAACCAGCGGGCCAACGGCCAGGTACAACGGGTAATTCCACGGCACGATGACGCCGACTACGCCCAGTGGCTGATAAACCACTTTCGCTGACGCTGGCTGGAACGCAATACCGACCTTGCGTCGCGAAGCTTTCATCCAGCCTTTGAGATGGCGACTGGCGTAATGAATGCCGTGCAGGCTTGGCATCAACTCTGCGAGCAGGGTTTCATCGGCGCTGCGGTGGCTGAAATCAGAGCTGATTGCCTCGATCAATGCCTGACGCTCGTTGCTCAGCAAATCACTCAGCGCTTTGAGCCATTGCTGGCGCTGAGCGGCGGGCGGCATTGGATTGGCGGCATACGCGGCCCGCTGCGCCTCGAACAACCGATCCAGCTCGGCCAGCGGTTGTTGCAGCGTTTGCAGGTAGGCAATGTCGGCAGTCATGGTCTGCTCCGGATTTATTGTATTGATGAACTTTTTAGAGTCTATGCTCTAGAAAGTCAAATGACTTCCTTGCACAGCAGTGTTTTATCCATTTCCGGTTAGGTCGTAAGATGCCCCCCAACGCACTCTGAATTAAAGCTCAAGCCATGGCCCCACGAATAAAAACCAGCGAGCGTATCGTGCTGAACAGCCTTGAGCTGTTCAATCAGCAGGGCGAGCGCAGCATCAGCACCAATCACATCGCTGCCCACATGGAGATTTCTCCGGGCAACCTGTACTACCACTTCCCCAACAAGCAGGCGATCATCGCCGTGTTGTTCAGTGAGTACGAAAGCCTCGTGGACAGCTTTCTGCGCCCGCCGCAGGGGCGTGCGGCGACGGTCGAGGACAAGCGTTTCTATCTCAAGGAATTGCTCTCGGCGATGTGGCGCTACCGTTTTCTGCACCGCGATCTCGAGCATCTGCTCGACAGCGATCCGGAACTGGCCGCGCGCTATCGGCGTTTTTCCCAGCGCTGCGTGATTCAGGGTGCGGCGATCTACGAAGGTTTTGTCGCCGCCGGGATTCTCGACATGGATCGCGTGCAGATTGAATCCCTGACCCTCAATGCCTGGATCATCCTGACGTCGTGGGTGCGCTTCCTGTGCACCACCCGGGAAAACTCCAACCACCTCAGTGAGCAAGCCATTAAACGTGGCGTGTATCAGGTGCTGGTGCTGGAAGCCGGGTTTGTCACCGCGCAGGCGCGTGACGAGGTCAATGCGTTGTTCGAGGAGTTCTACGTGCCGCTGGCCCAGGCCCTTGAAGACGTGAAATAAACCGTTCTGTTGAATTCCCCCAGGAGCCCGTTATGCCGATTGCGCAACTGATCAGCCCCGAAGCGCTGGATGCCCGCAAGGCGCAGCCGGGGCTGGTGATTCTCGATTGTCGTTTTGCCCTCGAAGACCCGGACTACGGTCAGCGCAGCTATGCCGAAGGGCACATTGCCGGGGCGAGCTTCGCCGACCTTGAGCGTGACCTCAGCGGCACAGTGGTCAAGGGCGTGAGCGGTCGGCATCCGTTGCCCGAGCCGGTGGCGTTGATCGAGCGGCTGCAGGCGTGGGGCATCAACAACGACAGCGACGTGGTTCTGTATGACGACGGTCCCGGTGCCTATGCCGCGCGGGCATGGTGGTTGCTCGCTTGGCTGGGCAAACGTGACGGTGTGTTCATTCTCGATGGCGGGCTCAAAGCGTGGCATGCGGCGGGGCTGCCGCTGAGCCTGGATGCGCCGACTGTCACGACGGGCAACTTCAGTGGCCAGCCGGATATGCAACTGCTGCTTAACGCCAAGCAATTGCAGCAACGCCTTGGGCAGCCAACGCTGACCCTGCTCGACGCCCGCGCCTTGCCGCGCTTCAAGGGTGAAGTGGAACCGATCGACCCGGTGGCCGGGCACATTCCCGGTGCGCAATGCGCGGCATTCACCGACAACCTCGGCAGCGATGGGCGATTCCTGCCAGCTGAGCAACTCAAGCAGCGCTTTGCCGCGAAGCTCGGTGAGCGTTCGCCAGCGGATCTGGTTGCGTATTGCGGTTCTGGCGTGACGGCGTGTCACAACCTGTTTGCCTTGTGCCTGGCGGGTTATCCATTGGGTTCGTTATACGCCGGGTCGTGGAGCGAGTGGATCAACGAGCCTTCGCGCGGTATCGCCACTGGAGAATAAACAACACCTGTGGGAGCGAGCCTGCTCGCGAATGCGTCCTGTCAGCCACTATTTCTTGGACTGACACACCGCTTTCGCGAGCAGGCTCGCTCCCACATTGGTTATTCGTTGTCTGAAGGAAATTGTCGGGCGCTGCGGTACGCCGCCGGTCCAACGCCATAAGCCTGCTTGAACTGCCGGCTCAAATGGCTCTGGTCGGCAAACCCCAGTTGCGTGGCGACCTCCACCGGCAGGCAGCCGTGTTGCAAGAGTGCGCGGGCCTGGGCGATGCGTTGCTGCATCAGCCAGGTGTGCGGCGGCATGCCGGTGGCGCGGCGGAACACCCGGGCGAAATGAAAGGGTGAGAGATTGACCGCCGCCGCCAGTTCTTCCAGTGACGGTGGCGCCGCCAGTTGCGCGTGTAGCAATTCTTTGCCCAGCAGCACTGCGCGGTGTTCTTTGCCGGCTCGACCGGGCACCGACACTGCCGCATGGCGCTGCAACAGCAGCAACATCATCTCGCGCCACAGCGTTTGCTGTTGCAGTGCGGTGGCCGGGCTTTCGAGCAAACGGTGCAACTGGGCAAAGCCGTTGACCAGATCCGCATCGCGGTACAGCGTGGCGCCAAACGCCGGCAGACTCGTGGTGGACAGCTCCAGTTCATCCAGCAGCGAGACGATTTGCGCCGTATCGGGATAAAACGCCCGATACAGCCAGCCGTCCTCAGTACCTTTGTGCCCGGTGTGCAGTTCGTCCGGATTGATCAACACCAGCGTGCCGCTGCCGGCCAGATGTTCGGCGCCGCGATAGCGATAACGCTGGGCGCCGGCCATGATCATGCCGATCACGAAGCCGTCGTGCACATGCGGGGCGAAACGATGCTCGATGTAGCGTGCTGACAACAACTCGACCCCGGCCAGCGGCGCGGTTTGCCAGAAGCGGATCGACTCGCCCTGATCGCTCATGCGGACACGCGAGCCAGCCACTGCGGGATGCGTCGTTCCAGGTAATAACCGGGCTGACGCAGCGAGCCGTCGACAAAGCCGACATGCCCACCGCGTGCCTGCAATTCGAAGGCAGTCGAGGCCGACAGCTCACTGGCCTGCGGCAAACTGTGCGGGAACACGAACGGATCATCCGCCGCCTGAATGATCAGGGTCGGCGTGCGGATTTCGCCGAGGAAATAGCGGCTCGAGGCGCGGCGATAGTAATCCTCGGCATCATTGAAACCGTGCAACGGCGCGGTCACCCGGCCATCGAAATCCCAGAACGTACGCATGTTTTCCAACGAACCGAGGGCTGCCAGCGCGGCGAGTCCGTCTTCACGCCCGTCGTGCTGAAACTGCCGCTGCTTGTTCTTGATGTAGGCGACCATCTCGCGCATGAAGTGCGCTTGATAGACCTTGGAAAATCCCTGGCCGATGCGGTCGGCACATTGATCGAGGCGAAACGGCACGGACACCGCCACGGCACCTAGCACACCACTGGCGCTGCCGGTCTCCCCAAGATGTTTGAGCAACACATTGCCGCCCAGCGAATAGCCAACGGTATACAACGGTGCCAACGGTCGCTTGGCGCGCAGGTGTCTGATGGTTTCGGCGAGGTCTTCGCTGGCGCCGGAATGGTAGCTGCGCGGGAGCAGATTCGGCTCGCCCGAGCAACCGCGCCAGTTCAACGCGACACTTGCCCAGCCTTGATCGGCCAGCGCCTTCTGGATGCCGGCGACGTAAGGCGAATTGGAGGAGCCGGTCAAGCCGTGCAGTACCAACACCAGGGGCGCATCGGCGGTGTGCGGGCCGTGCCAGTCGAGATCGAGAAAGTCGCCATCCTCAAGCCACAGGCGTTCGCGTTCACGTTCGATATGCACGGTTTTGCGCCACAGCGGCCCCCACAAGGTTTGCAGGTGCGGATTGCCGAGGCCGAAGGCGGGGAGGAAGCGTTCTGACGAAGGGGGCACGATGGTTCTCGATGCAGCGCGGCGACCCTGTTGGAAGGGGCGCCGCATACTCAGGCCGGTCGGTTAACCGGCGATCTCTGCCGTACGTTGCCACAGCGCGTAGTAAACCCGGCCGGATTTCTGCTCGCGGTGCAGGCGCCAGTTGCCCGGCAGGCCCAGCGTCGATGGCGCCGTTTCGCTTTCAGTGTAGATCCACGAATCCTGCGCTAGCCACTGACGCTCTTCGAGCAAGGTGCACACGGCCGGCAGCAGGTTCTGGTTGAATGGCGGATCGAGGAACACCAGGTCGAACGGTGTCGCGGTCTGGGTTTCCAGATAACGCAGGGCGTCGGCGGTCTGCACCTGACCGTTGGTGCAGCGCAGGGTGCCGAGGTGTTCCTTCAGACTGGAGACAGCGATGTTGCTGGCATCCAGCGCCTGACCCATGGCCGCGCCACGGGACAGTGCTTCGAGAAACAGCGCGCCGCTGCCGGCGAACGGGTCGAGTACCTTGGCCCCTTCAACGTACGGCGCGAGCCAGTTGAACAGGGTTTCACGCACGCGATCCGGCGTCGGGCGCAGGCCCGGCGCATCGGGGAAACTCAGCTTGCGGCTGCGCCATTGGCCGCCAATGATGCGCAACTGGTTCACACCGTTGTGAACGTTTTGCGCAGGTTTTTTAGGGGAACGAGTTGCCATTAATGCTCCGGAACCCCGAGCGGTTGCTCGGCAGGTTTATCAGATGGGGCCGGTAACGGCTTTTGCGGCACGGTCGGGCCAGCGGTGACGATGACCATTTTGTCCGTGCTCAGGTGTTTGTTCAGGGCGTCGCGGACTTGTTCGACGGTCAGGCTCTGCGATTGACGCATGAAGTCATCCAGGTAGCTCAACGGCAGATTATAGAAGCCCATCGCGCCGAGTTGGCCGACGATATCGGCATTGCTCGCGGTGGACAGCGGGAAGCTGCCGGCGAGCTCGCGTTTGGCGTCATCGAGTTCTTTCTGCGTCGGACCGGTTTTCAGGTAGTCGGCGAGCACGTCCTGCACCAGTTTCAGGGTGCCTTCGCTCATTTCCGCGCGGGTCTGCAGATTGATCATGAACGGGCCACGGGACTGCATCGGGCTGAACGCCGAATACACGCCGTAGGTCAGGCCGCGCTTCTCGCGCACTTCACTCATCAGGCGCGTACCGAAACCGCCGCCACCGAGAATCTGGTTGCCCATCGACAGCGCCGCGTAATCCGGATCATCCCGATCGATACCCAGTTGCGCGAGCGTCAGATTGGTCTGCTTCGACGGGAACTCGATGTGGTTGATGCTGGCCTTCGGTTCCTGCGGCTGAGCTATCTTCGCCAGCGCCGGGCCTTTGGGCAGTGCAGTGGAAACCTGATTGGCAATCGCCTCGGCTTCGGCGCGGGACAAATCGCCGACCAGCGCGATGACCGCGTTGCCAGCGGCGTAAGCTTTGGCATGGAATTCACGCAGTTGCGCGAGGGTGATTTTCGGTACGCTCTGCGGATTGCCGTCGCTCGAATGCGCGTACGGGTGATCGCCGTACAGACGCTTCATCAGCTCAAGGCTGGCGAGTTTGCCGGGGTTCTGTTTCTGGTATTCGAAACCGGCGAGCATCTGGTTCTTGATGCGCGCAAAGGAGTCGGCCGGGAAGGTCGGTTTACCGACCACTTCCGAGAACAGCTTCAGCGCCGGTTCACGTTGCTCAGGCGCACTCAGACTGCGCAGCGAGGCCAATGCCATGTCCTTGAACGCACCGTTGCCGAAATCCGCACCCAGGCCTTCAAAGCCTTGGGCGATAGCGCCGACGTCTTTGCCGGCGACACCTTCGTTGAGCATGGCGTTGGTCAGCACCGCCAGACCCGATGCGCTGCCGTCCTGGCTGCTGCCGGCGGCGAAAATCAGGCGCATGTCGAACATCGGCAACTCATGGGCTTCGACGAACAGCACCTTGGCGCCTTCGGCGGTGTTCCAGGTCTGTACGTCGAGTTTGCGGCTGGCCGGGGCCTTGCCGTCGAGTTCGGCCAGCGATTGCAGCTTTTGGCTGGTCTTGGCGTTGTCGAGGGCTTCACTCGCTTTGCTGTCAGCGCTTGGCGTCAGGTAGAAAGCGGCAGAGCCGATCACCGCGATGGCGATCAAGCCGAGCAGCAGGCGTGGGGATTTGCGCTTACTCATGAGTCGTCTCCAGTGGCAGGACGTGGGCGACGCTGAGACGTTCGCGGGTGAAATACAGCTTGGCGGCGTTCTGGATGTCTTGTGGGGTCACGCTTTCCAGATCAGCCAGTTCGGTGTCCATCAGCTTCCACGACAGGCCGACGGTTTCCAGTTGGCCGATGGCGGTGGCCTGGCTGGTGATCGAATCACGTTCGAAGACCAGACCGGCAATCACTTGCGCACGCACGCGCTCCAGTTCTTCAGCGGACGGTGCGGTGGTTTTCAGCTGTTCCAGCAACTTCCACAGACCAGCCTCGGCTTGCGCCATGGTCTTTTTCTTCTGGGTGTTCGGGGTTGCCGACAGGGTGAACAGGCTGTCACCACGGGTGTAGGCGTCGTAGCTCGACGAACCGCCGGAGACCAGTTCTTCGCCGCGCTCCAGCTGTGTCGGGATACGACCGCTGTAACCGCCGTCGAGCAGCGCCGAGATCAGGCGCAAGGCGTTGACCGAGCGCTTCTCTTCAGCGGTGGCGATGCTTGGCACGTTGAAACCGAGCATCAGGCTTGGCAGTTGCGTCTGCACATGCAGGGTGATCTGGCGTTCGCCGGGTTCAGCCAGTTCCAGCGGCTTTTTCGCTGGTGGCACGTCGCGCTTGGCGATCGGGCCGAAATAGCGCTGGGCGAGGGTTTTCACTTCGTCCGGAGTCACGTCGCCGACCACCACCAGCGTGGCGTTGTTCGGCACGTACCAGGATTGGTACCAGTGGCGCAGTTCTTCGACTTTCATGCGGTCGAGATCGGCCATCCAGCCGATGGTCGGTGTGTGGTAACCGCTGGCCGGGTAAGCCATGGCCTTGTAGCGCTCGTAAGCCTTGGACATCGGCTTGTCATCGGTGCGCAAGCGGCGCTCTTCCTTGATAACTTCGATTTCCTTGGTGAACTCGTCGGCCGGCAGGCGCAGATTGGCCATGCGGTCGGCTTCCAGTTCAAACGCTACGCCCAGGCGGTCGCGGGCCAGCACCTGGTAATACGCGGTGAAGTCGTCACTGGTGAAGGCGTTCTCTTCGGCACCGAGATCGCGCAGGATCAGCGAGGCTTCGCCGGGACCGACTTTCTCGCTGCCCTTGAACATCATGTGCTCAAGCGCGTGGGACAGACCGGTCTGGCCCGGGGTTTCGTAGCTGGAACCGACCTTGTACCAGACCTGCGACACCACCACCGGCGCGCGATGGTCTTCGCGCACGACGACCTTGAGGCCGTTGTCGAGGGTGAATTCGTGGGTCGGTTGCGGGTCGGCCGCCAGGGCCGAAAGGGGCAGGCAGACTGTGCTGAGCAGCAGGCCTGCAGCGCGGCGGGCTAGAGCATTCATTCGTTTTTTAACCTGTTGGGCTGCCCGCTTGGTCTTAGCGTCAGCGGGCGAGAGGGTGCTAGGATACTGATCCGTTTTACCGGCGACCACGCCTATCAGGTTTTCGGGCCTGATCCGGCTGTATGGGTTTACGGCAGAAAGCTGCGGTTTATCGACTAAACTTCGCTTTTTCGCCGAATTTGCCGGTTTAGTCCTTCGTTTATACGATTCTTTGGGGTGCCGCTGGCACCTCGACAAAATGTTGCGCGTGAACAAGCTGGATGAAACACAGTCTGTTCTGCATCGAATATTTATTTGCCGGGGCGCCCTTATGGCGCGTCGCTACCGTGAGATAGCCGTCCTCCATGTTTGGTTCCAACGACGACAAGAAGACCCCAGCTGCGGCTGGCGAGAAGAAAAGCCTGTTCGGATGGCTGCGTAAGAAACCGCAGGAACCCGTCGTCGAACAGCCGCCCGCGATTCCTGAGCCTGCTCCGGTAATAGAAGAAGAGCCGGCACCGATCGTTCTGCCGATTGCCGAGCCGGTGTTGCAACCGGTCGAGCCAGAACCCGAGCCTGAAGCGCCTGTAGCGGCGGAATTGCCGCTGACCCCGGCGGCTGAGCCATGGCTGACTTTGCCAGTGGCGGAAGAGCCAGTGGCATTGGTTGAAGAGGCTGCGCCGCACATCACCCCAGAGATCCCTGCGCCTGCTGCATTCGTTCCAGAGGTTGCTCCGGCGCTGGTGGTTGAGCCGGTTGTCGAGCCTGCGCCGGTTGTTGTCGAGCCTGTTGCGCCCGTGTTTGTTGCGCCAGTTGTCCCACAGCCCGAGCCTGCACCTGCACCTGCACCTGCACCTGCACCTGCACCGGTTGTCGCTGCTCCTGTTACTCCAGTTGAAGTGATTGCCGAGGCTCCGGTCGAAGCCCCGCGCACCGAAGAAACCAAAGCCGGCTTCTTCGCCCGCCTCAAGCAAGGCCTGTCGAAAACCAGCGCCAGCATCGGCGAAGGCATGGCCAGCCTGTTCCTCGGCCGCAAAACCATTGATGACGATCTGCTCGATGACCTCGAAACCCGTCTGCTCACCGCCGACGTCGGTGTTGAAGCCACCACGCAGATCATCCAGCGCCTGACCCAGAAGGTCGCCCGCAAAGAGCTGGCCGACGCCGACGCGCTGTACAAATCCCTGCAGGCCGAGCTGGCCGCGATGCTCAAGCCGGTCGAACAACCGCTGAAGATCGTCTCGCAGAACAAGCCGTTCGTGATTCTGGTGGTTGGCGTCAACGGCGCCGGCAAGACCACCACCATCGGCAAGCTGGCGAAGAAGCTGCAACTGGAAGGCAAGAAAGTCATGCTGGCTGCCGGTGACACCTTCCGCGCCGCTGCCGTAGAGCAATTGCAGGTCTGGGGCGAACGCAACAAGATCCCGGTGATCGCTCAGCACACTGGCGCCGACTCGGCCTCGGTGATCTTCGACGCCGTGCAGGCTGCCAAGGCCCGCGGCATCGACGTATTGATCGCCGACACCGCCGGTCGTCTGCACACCAAAGACAACCTGATGGAAGAACTGAAAAAGGTTCGCCGGGTGATCGGCAAGCTCGACGCCGACGCGCCGCACGAAGTGCTGCTGGTGCTTGACGCCGGTACCGGCCAGAACGCCATCAACCAGGCCAAACAATTCAACCAGACCGTCGAACTGACCGGCCTGGCGCTGACCAAGCTGGATGGCACCGCCAAGGGCGGGGTGATCTTCGCCCTGGCCAAGCAGTTCGGTTTGCCGATCCGCTACATCGGCGTCGGTGAAGGCATCGACGATCTACGTACCTTTGAAGCCGAACCCTTTGTCCAGGCACTGTTTGCCGAGCGGGAGCGTTCATGATTCGTTTCGAACAGGTCGGTAAACGCTACCCGAACGGTCACGTCGGCTTGCATGAGCTGAGCTTTCGAGTCCGTCGTGGCGAGTTCTTGTTTGTTACCGGCCACTCCGGTGCCGGTAAATCCACCTTGTTACGCCTGTTGCTGGCGATGGAGCGTCCGACCAGCGGCAAGTTGCTGCTCGCCGGGCAAGACCTGAGCACCATCAGCAACGCGCAGATACCGTTTCTGCGCCGGCAGATCGGCGTGGTGTTCCAGAATCACCAGTTGCTGTTCGATCGCACGGTGTTCAACAACGTCGCCTTGCCGCTGCAGATTCTCGGGCTGTCCAAGGCCGAAATCGCCAAGCGTGTCGATTCGGCGCTGGAGCGTGTGGCTCTGTCGGATAAAACCGATCTGTACCCGGGCGACCTGTCCACCGGTCAGCAACAGCGCGTCGGCATTGCCCGCGCGATCGTTCACCGCCCGGCCTTGCTGTTGGCGGACGAACCGACCGGTAACCTCGATCCGCGTCTGGCGGCGGAAATCATGGGCGTGTTCGAAGACATCAATCGTCTCGGCACCAGCGTGTTGATCGCCAGCCACGACCTGGCGCTGATCGCACGTATGCGCCATCGCATGCTGACCCTGCAGCGCGGCCGATTGATCGGTGACGGGGAGGCCGGGGTATGAGTGCGACACGCAGTCCGAAGGTTTCCGAGCGCGTGGCCCCGAAAGCCGCCGATCCGCAGCCGCCGAAGAAGAAAAAGCACGACGATGACGACGGTCCGGATTTCGCCACGCTGTTCCGTGCCTGGGTCGAAAGCCATCGTGCCAGCCTGCTCGACAGCCTGCGTCGTCTCGGCAAACAGCCGATCGGCAGCTTCTTCACCTGCATGGTGATGGCGGTTGCGCTGAGCCTGCCGATGGGGCTTTCGCTGTTGCTTAACAACGTCGAGCGTCTCGGCGGTTCGTGGCAGCGCGCGGCGCAGATTTCGTTGTATCTGCAACTCGACGCCAGCCCGGAACAGGGCGAGTCGTTGCGCGAGCAGATAAAAGGTATGCCCGGCGTAGCTGATGCTGAATATGTCGGCCGTGATCAGGCGCTGGAAGAGTTCCAGCAGCAGTCCGGACTGGGCGAAGCCCTGCGCGAGCTGCCGGAGAACCCGTTGCCGGGCGTGGTGCTGGTTACCCCGAACGAAGTCGACAAGCCGACCCTGGAAGCATTAAGACAAAAACTTTCCGAGCTGCCCAAGGTACAACAGGCGCAACTTGATCTAGTCTGGGTCGAACGTCTGGCCGCCATCCTCAAGCTGGGCGATCGTTTTGTCTTCGGTCTGACGGTGTTGCTGGTTTCTGCATTACTTTTGGTGATAGGCAATACCATTCGTCTTCATATTGAAAACCGCCGCACAGAGATAGAAGTGATTAAACTCGTCGGCGGCACTGACAGCTATGTGCGTCGTCCCTTCCTTTATATGGGCGCGCTGTATGGCTTCGGTGCGGGACTGTTGTCCTGGGGTGTATTGGCGTTTGGCCTGAACTGGCTGAACGATGCGGTGGTTGGGCTGGCCGGCTTGTACGGCAGTGATTTCGCGCTGGCCGGAGTGCCAGTTGCCGACGGTCTGTCGCTCTTGCTTGGCGCGGTGCTGTTGGGTTATATCGGTGCATGGATTGCAGTCGCACGCCATCTCAGGGAGCTGGCGCCGAAGTAGAATCTTTTTTGCGCGTGATTGGCCTTACGGTTTTTTGGGAACTTGCACTTGAATTCCCGGTCAAT
This sequence comes from Pseudomonas viridiflava, assembly GCF_900580865.1. Classification (GTDB taxonomy): domain Bacteria; phylum Pseudomonadota; class Gammaproteobacteria; order Pseudomonadales; family Pseudomonadaceae; genus Aquipseudomonas. The sequence continues at coordinate 128,848 of NZ_UTBZ01000001.1, read as the reverse complement.
TTTTCGCAGTGCCGAGAGGCACGAGTATGTAAGTGGGAGGTTTTTTCGTATGACCAATTCTTTGCAACCTGCGTATGCGTTGGTTCCGGGTGCGAACCTGGAAGCTTACGTGCACACCGTCAACAGCATTCCATTGCTGACGCCGGAGCAGGAGCGTGAACTGGCCGAGAGTCTCTACTATGAGCAGGATTTGGGGGCGGCTCGGCAGATGGTGCTCGCCCACCTGCGTTTTGTCGTACATATCGCCCGTAGCTATTCCGGCTACGGTCTGGCTCAGGCTGACCTGATCCAGGAAGGTAACGTTGGCCTGATGAAGGCCGTAAAGCGCTTCAACCCGGAAATGGGTGTGCGTCTGGTGTCGTTCGCCGTGCACTGGATCAAGGCGGAAATTCACGAGTTCATCCTGCGCAACTGGCGCATTGTGAAAGTCGCGACCACCAAGGCCCAGCGCAAGCTGTTCTTCAACCTGCGCAGCCAGAAGAAGCGTCTGGCGTGGCTGAACAACGAGGAAGTCCACCGTGTGGCGGAAAGCCTCGGCGTCGAGCCGCGTGAAGTGCGCGAAATGGAAAGTCGCCTGACCGGCCATGACATGGCCTTCGACCCGGCTGCTGAAGCCGACGACGACAGCGCTTTCCAGTCGCCGGCCAACTACCTGGAAGACCACCGGTACGACCCGGCGCGTCAACTGGAAGATGCCGACTGGAGTGACAACTCCAACAGCAACCTGCACGAAGCACTGGAAGTGCTGGACGAGCGCAGCCGTGACATCCTCTACCAGCGCTGGCTGGCCGAAGAGAAAGCCACGCTGCATGACCTGGCGCAGAAATACAACGTGTCGGCCGAGCGGATCCGTCAGCTCGAGAAGAGCGCGATGAACAAGCTCAAGTTGTCGATCGCCGCATAACCGGCGAGCAGGCAATAAAAAACGCCCCGATCAGCGATGATCGGGGCGTTTTCATTTCCGGCTTCACACAAACCCATTGTAGGAGTGAGCCTCGGTGTTATCGAGACCAAGGTGCCCGGCGCGAATCGTTGAGGCCCAACAGATAACTATCCCCACCCAACTGACTCATCTGCTGCCTAATCCATCCGGCCCGGCGCGACACATAAGCGGTCGGATGGCTGGCACTCCAGACACGCGGATTGGGCAGAACGGCCGCCAGATAACTCGCCTGCTGCCGTGACAAAGACTTCGCGCTGACACCAAAGTGATGCCGAGCCGCCGCTTCCGCACCAAACACCCCGTCATCCCACTCGACGCTGTTCAGATACACCTCAAGAATCCGCTGCTTGGGCCAGAACACTTCGATCAGCGCGGTAAACCAGGCTTCCAGGCCTTTACGCAGATAGCTACGTCCGGCCCACAGAAACAGGTTCTTCGACACTTGCTGGCTCAAGGTGCTGGCGCCGCGAATCGAGCCGCCGAGCTCGTTGTGCGCCAGTGCGGCCTGGATCGCGCTGAAATCAAAACCCCAGTGCTCCGGGAATTTTTGATCCTCGCCGGCCATGACCGCGACTTTGAGATCGTCGGAGATCTCGTCCCACGGCTTCCATGTGCGCTGCAGGTCAATCGGCTCGCCATCGACCCACGATTCGACCTTGCGCTCGACCATCAACGCCGTGCCCGGCGGTGGCACAAAGCGAAACACCAGCACCAGCAAGACGCTGCCGCCCGCAAACCAGAGCAGGGCCTTCGTGAGACGACGGAAAATAGTACGCAGCATAGAGATGGCTTGGCCGAACCCGTGGAGCGGGCCATTATACAGACCCTGCCGATCGCGTCTGACTGGAGTTCCCAATGCTGCGTGGCTTTTTGATGCTGGCTGCTTTTTTCGGTTTCACCGGGGTCGCCTTGGGTGCCTTCGCCGCCCATGCCCTGAAAAACCGCCTGACACCCGAGTATCTGGCGATCTTCCATACCGGCGTCACCTATCAACTGGTGCACACCCTGGCGCTGTTCGGTGTGGCGCTGTTGGCCACGCAGATTCAGGGCCGACTGGTCACTTGGGCCGGCGTGTCGTTCACCATTGGCATCCTGCTGTTCTCCGGTAGCCTGTATGTGTTGACCACTACCGGCATCAGCAAGCTCGGCATCATCACCCCATTTGGTGGCCTGGCGTTTCTGGTCGGTTGGGTATGCCTGGGCCTCGCCGCCTGGCGTTTGCAACCAACCGCTTGACGCTTGGTGCTGACCTTTAGGTCATGATCGGGCTAGAATGCCAGCCCCTAAAAATGATGGCGGCGTTGCGCATGCGCATTCAGTTGAACGGCGAATCCCTTGAACTGCCCGACGGCGAGACCGTTGCGGCCCTGATCACGCGTCTGGAACTGACCGGACGTCGAGTGGCAGTCGAACTCAATCTGGATATCGTCCCGCGCAGCCAGCATGCCGACACCACGCTCAACGATGGCGACAACGTTGAAGTGGTGCACGCCATCGGCGGCGGCTGATCGCCCGGCCCGCAAGGGCACAGAATTCTGCAAGACCCTCACTCCTAAAGAGGATTCCCCATGAGCATCGTTCGTAGCGACAAGCCTTTTGTGCTGGCCGGTCGTACTTACCAGTCGCGTTTGCTGGTCGGTACCGGCAAGTACCGTGACATGGAAGAAACCCGTCAGGCCATCGAAGCCTCGGGTGCCGAGATCGTCACCTTCGCTGTGCGCCGCACCAACCTGGGCCAGATCGAAGGCGAGCCGAACCTGCTCGACGTATTGTCGCCGGAGCGCTACACCTTCCTGCCGAACACCGCCGGTTGCTACGACGCCATCGAAGCTGTGCGCACCTGCCGCCTGGCCCGTGAGCTGCTCGACGGCCACAACCTGGTGAAGCTGGAAGTACTGGCGGACCAGAAAACCCTGTTTCCTAACGTGATCGAAACCCTCAAGGCCGCGGAAACGCTGGTCAAGGAAGGTTTCGACGTGATGGTGTACACCAGCGATGACCCGATCATTGCCCGACAACTGGCGGAAATCGGCTGCATCGCGGTCATGCCGCTGGCCGGTCTGATCGGTTCCGGTCTGGGGATCTGCAACCCGTACAACCTGCAGATCATCCTCGAAGAAGCGAAAATTCCTGTGTTGGTCGATGCCGGTGTCGGCACTGCGTCCGACGCAACCATCGCCATGGAACTGGGTTGCGATGCGGTGCTGATGAATTCGGCCATCGCCCACGCCCAGCAGCCGGTGATGATGGCTGAGGCCATGAAACACGCCATCGTTGCAGGCCGTCTGGCCTACCTCGCTGGCCGTATGCCGAAAAAACTCTATGCCAGCGCCTCTTCGCCGCTGGATGGTCTGATCAAGTAAGAGCCATTGATGACTGAATCGAACGACACGCCTATCCAGACGGAAGAAGGCGACGAGCGCCAACACCGCCGCATCAAGAGTTTCGTGATGCGCGCCGGGCGCATGACCGAAGGCCAGCAACGCGGTCTGGATCAGGGCGCGCCGCTGTACGTGCTGCCCTTGGCTGACGCGCCAGTGGATTACGATCAGGTTTTCGGCCGTTCGGCACCGCGCTCGCTGGAGATCGGTTTCGGCATGGGCCACTCGCTGCTGGAAATGGCCGCCGCGGCGCCGGATCAGGATTTCATCGGTGTTGAAGTGCACCGTCCGGGTGTTGGCGCGCTGCTCAATGGCGTGCTGACTCAGGGCCTGACCAACCTGCGGGTTTACGATTGCGACGCGATCGAAGTGCTCAATCGCTGCATCGCCGACAACAGCCTCGATCGCCTGATGCTGTTCTTCCCGGATCCGTGGCACAAGAGCCGTCACCACAAGCGTCGTATCGTTCAGGCTTCGTTCGCTGAACTGGTGCGCAGCAAGTTGAAGGTTGGCGGCATTCTGCACATGGCCACCGACTGGGAACCGTACGCCGAATACATGCTGGAAGTGATGAACGTCGCCCCGGGCTACCGCAACCTCGCCGAAGATGGCAAGTGCGTGCCACGCCCGGCCGAACGCCCGATCACCAAGTTCGAACGCCGCGGCGAACGTCTTGGCCATGGCGTGTGGGACCTGAAGTTCGAAAAACTCGCTTAAGCATCACGCAATAAAAACTGTGGGAGCGAGCCTGCCCGCGAAAGCGGATGTTCATTCAACACTGATGTTGACTGACACACCGTATTCGCGAGCAGGCTCGCTCCCACAGTTGTTTTCGGGTTCGTCAGAAGTTACAGGGTGGAAATGAAGCGCACTGGCACTTGCTCTGTCAGCCAGACGCCATTTTCGGCCTGATAAAACTTGAAGCCTTGCTCATGCATTTGAAGCGCGGCGACTTTCAGGATTTCCACGGTTCCGTAACGTTGCCCAACGGCTGACGCAGTGGCGGATTCTGCCGATAGATGCACGTGGTGACGCGATCCCGGGATCAAGCCTTGCTGGTTGATAGAGTCCATGAAGCGCGTCGCCGTACCGTGATACAGCGTTTGCGGTGGCTGCTTTTCCTCCAGTTGAAGCGCTACGCTTTTCGTCGAGTGGCCCTGAACGGCGCGAATGGACTGGCCGTCTTCCGAAATCGAAAAGCGCTTTTTGTCGCTGTTCGCTACGACGTTTTCAATCAGTGAGCGATCCAGGCTTTTACCATCACGAGCAGCGCCGCTGATCAGTGCTTCGATATCTGCCCAGCCCTCCGAATCCAGCGTCAGACCAATCGCCTGAGGCTCGTGGCGCAAGACGTAGCTAAGAAATTTGCTCGTCTCATCCAGCAGTTTTTTACTCATGAGCTTCCCTGTCATTGCGATCAACTGTGGGAGCGAGCCTGCTCGCGAAAGCGGATGTTCATTCAACGTTGATGTTGACTGACACACCGTATTCGCGAGCAGGCTCGCTCCCACAGTTGTTTTTGGGTGTTTGCGGAATCAGCGGCGGTCGGCGACTACGCCGATCAGGACGAGGACTACCAGCAGGACTGGCGCCAGGCTGTAGTTGTTGAACTGGCTCAAACCCTTGATCACCCACGGCGTTGCATAGATCAGCGCCGCGCCGCTGCCGATAACGCAAAGCAGTGCCATCAACGGCACGCGCAGGGCGCCGGCGATGCTGCCCAGGCGTTGCTCGACCCAGCCTTTGAAGTCGGCGCCGAACAGCACCAGCAGGCAGCCGACCAGCGCCAGGGCGATTTCCGAGAGGTTGCTGCGGCTCCAGCGGGAGACGGTGGCGAGCAGGTCGAGTATCAAATCCATGCGTTTTCCCTTAGCACTGAAATCAGTTCAGAAATTGTTGCAGCAAGTCGTTGAGAAACAGCTGTCCGCGCTCGGTGGCCGCCAGACGTGACGGTTCGACCTGCAACAGACCGCTTTGTTCTGCCGCTGCCCGGCCTTCGGCGAGGCTTTCCAGCGACAGGCCAGTGCGCTGCGGATACAGGCGCGATTCGACGCCGGCGGTCAGGCGCAAAGCGTTCATCAGAAACTCGAACGGCATCTCGTCATTGGTCAGCGCTTTTTCGCCAGCCTGGAAGCTTTTTGCCGGGTTGAGATAGTCCTTCGGCAAACGGGTCTTCCAGGTACGAACGATGCGTCCGTCCGGATGGCTGAGCTTGCCGTGCGCGCCCGCGCCGATGCCGATGAAGTCGCCGAAACTCCAGTAATTGAGGTTATGCCGCGCCGGACGCCCGGCCTGGGCATAAGCCGACACTTCGTATTGCGCGTAACCGTGCTCGGCCAACAATGCCTGCCCGGCTTCCTGAATGTCCCACAGCGTGTCGTCTTCCGGCAGCACCGGTGGCTGATTCCAGAACACCGTGTTCGGCTCCAGTGTCAGCTGATACCAGGAGATGTGCGTCGGGTTCAGTGCGATGGCCTGGCGCAGGTCGCTCAAGGCATCGTCCAGCGACTGGTCGGGCAAACCGTGCATCAAGTCGAGATTGAAGTTATCGAACCCGGCCTGACGTGCCATGCCGGCCGCGCGCACCGCTTCGTCGCCATTGTGAATCCGGCCCAGCGCCTTGAGCTTTTCCTGCTGGAAGCTCTGGATACCGATCGACAGGCGATTGATCCCCAGCTTGCGGTAGGCGACGAACTTCTCTTGCTCGAACGTTCCGGGGTTGGCTTCCAGAGTGATTTCGATGTCTTGAGCAAACGGGATGCGCTGCTCGACGCCTTCCAGCAGCCGCCCGAGGGCTTCGGCGCTGAACAGACTCGGTGTGCCGCCACCAAAAAAGATCGAGCTGATTTCACGCCCATAAACAGCGTGCAGATCCTGATCGAGATCGGCCAGCAAGGCGTCGACGTATTCCTGCTCCGGCAATACCGGGCTGGCGGTGTGCGAGTTGAAGTCGCAATACGGGCATTTGCGCACACACCACGGGATGTGGATGTACAGCGCCAGGGGCGGCAGCGTTGGCAGCGGCGCCCGAGGCGAAGAGGCGGCGCCGCCGATGATCAGCGACGACGCGGAAGAATCACCGGTCATTTCAAGCCCAGACGCTGGCGCAGCAGATCCATTGCACGGGCGCGGTGGCTGATCTGGTTCTTGTCGGCCGGGCTCAATTCGGCGCTGGAGACGTCACGCTCCGGCACCCAGAACAGCGGGTCATAACCGAAACCGTGTTCGCCGCTGGCAGCGGTCAGAATGCGCCCGTGCCACAGACCTTCACAGAGGATCGGCAACGGATCGTCAGCGTGACGCACCAGCGCCAGCACGCAGACGAATTGCGCACCCCGCTCGGCTTCCGGCACATCCTTCAGCGCGTCGAGCAGTTTGGCGTTGTTCGCCGCATCGCCCTTGCCGTCGGCATAACGCGCCGAATAGATGCCTGGCGCGCCGCCGAGGAAATCCACTGCCAGACCGGAATCGTCGGCCAGCGCCGGCAGCCCGGAAATGCGCGCGGCATTGCGCGCCTTGAGGATCGCGTTCTCGACGAACGACAGACCGGTTTCTTCCGGCTCGACCTTGCTCCATTCGCCAATCGAGCGCAGTTGCACCGATTCGCCGAGCATGGCCTGGAGTTCTTTGAGTTTGCCGGCGTTATGGCTGGCCAGTACGAGCTGCTTGATGTTCATCATTCGCCGGGAAAGAGTTCTTGGTTGAAATTGATGGTGTTGATCTTGTCGCCGTTCTGCACCTTGATTTCAAAGGTGCGGGTTTCCTGCTGAGGCACCGGGTATTGGGCGATGTAGTAGATCGCACCCTGCTCGGTGACTTGCTTGAAATTCAGCGGCACGCTCTGGCTGGTCAGGTCTTTGACCGTGCCGGTGACGCTGGCGACCAGCGGTTTGCCGTCCTTGATCACCGAGACATTGATCACGCCCTGGTTCTTGCTGCGGATCAGCTCCGCAGCCTTGGCGATGTCCGGCGTCAGAAACGTCGAGTTGAAAGTGTTGTAGTGCACCGTCACGTCGCCAAAGGTTTCCTTGCGCTCACCTTTGATGACGTCAGCCGCCAAGGCGCTGGCGCTCAGGCAGGCAGTCAATAACAACAACGCTAAACGACCCATGATCGTGCTCCTCGAAATGACGGGATTCAGACCGCGACTTTGTGGTCTGCAAGCTGCGGGCTGCTGACGCGGTAGATACCGATCTCACCTAACAGATTAGGCCATAGCTTACTGGCCCACCCGTGACGGTGCTGTTGATCCACGGCAAGCCGATCAATGACCTTCGCATCACGTTCGCGGCAAAGTTCTTCAAAGTCTTCGAAGGTGCAGAAGTGAATGTTCGGCGTGTTGTACCAGGTGTACGGCAGGAACTCGGAGACCGGCATGCGGCCCTTGCTCGCCAGGTACCAGCGGCAGCGCCAGTGACCAAAATTCGGGAAAGTAATGATGCACTGACGACCGACCCGGAGCATTTCGTCGAGGATTTTGTCCGGGTAATGCACGGCTTGCAGGGCCTGAGTCATGACGACGATGTCGAAACTGTTGCTGGCGAAGTTGCCCAGCCCCTTGTCCAGGTCCTGCTCGATGACGTTGACGCCTTTGGCCACGCACTGGGCAATGTTGTCAGCGTCGTTTTCCAGGCCATAACCGGTGACATTCTTGTTGTCGCGCAGCCAGGTCAGCAGCTCGCCGTCACCGCAACCGAGGTCGAGGACGCGGCTGCCGGCGGGGATCCATTCCTGGATGATTTCCAGATCAGCTCTCATGGCTTTCTCACAACGTGATGCGGTTCATGTAATTGCCGAACGCCTGCAAGTAGCGCGGGATCGGAATCAGGAAGGCGTCGTGGCCCTGCGGTGCATCGATTTCCAGATAGCTGACGTCTTTGCGCGCCGCCATCAGCGCATCCACCAGCTCGCGGGAACGGGCCGGGGAGAACCGCCAGTCGGTGGTGAACGACATCACGCAGAACTTGGCCGTGGCGTTTTCAAAGGTTTTCGCCAGGTTATCGTCGAAGTTCGCCGCTGGATCGAAGTAATCCAGCGCTTTGGTCATCAACAGATAGGTGTTGGCGTCGAAACGACCGGAGAACTCTTCGCCCTGATAGCGCAGGTAGCTTTCGACCTGGAACTCGACGCTGTGGAAGTCGTAGTTGAGCTTTTCGCTCTTCAGGCCACGGCCGAATTTCTCGCCCATCGAATCGTCGGACAGGTAAGTGATGTGGCCGACCATGCGCGCCAGCATCAGGCCGCGCTTGGGGATCACGCCCGCTTCCTGGAACGAACCGCCGTGGAACTCCGGGTCAGTCAGGATTGCCTGACGCGCGACTTCGTTGAAGGCAATGTTCTGCGCCGACAGCTTCGGGGCCGAGGCGATGGCCAGACAGTGCCGCACGCGATCCGGGTAAGTGATGGTCCATTGCAGCGCCTGCATGCCGCCGAGGCTGCCGCCGATCACCGCCGCCCACTGGCCGATGCCGAGCAGGTCAGCGAGGCGTGCCTGGCTGTGCACCCAGTCTTCCACGGTGAGCACCGGGAAGTCGGCGCCGAAAGGTTTGCCGGTTTCCGGGTTGATGCTGCTCGGGCCGGTGGAGCCGTTGCAGCCGCCGAGGTTGTTCAGGCTGACCACGAAGAACTTGTTGGTGTCGATCGGTTTGCCCGGGCCGATGCAGCTGTCCCACCAACCGGGTTTGCGATCGTCGACGCTGTGGTAGCCGGCAGCGTGATGATGGCCGGACAAGGCGTGGCAAATCAGCACGGCGTTGCTCGCTTGCGCGTTCAGCGTGCCGTAGGTTTCGTAGATCAGGTCATAGGCGGCCAGCGAACGGCCGCAGGCCAGCGCCAGCGGTTCGCTGAAGTGCGCGGTTTGCGGCGTCACCAGACCAACAGAATCGGGGGGAAAGGCAGTTGGCATCGACCCTGCTCTCGTTGAAATGAGGCGTAAGTCTAAAGACCGGGGGGGTTAGCGGCAAGCGGCCCTCACCCTAGCCCTCTCCCAGAGGTAGAGGGGACTGACCGAGGTGTTCTTTTGAGCTACGCCGACCTGATCTATCGAGTTGAACTCAGGCCTTGAAAACCAGCCGAATCAGGTTCCTCTCCCGGTGGGAGAGGGGACTGGTTGGGGAGGATGTTCGAGATACGCCGACCTGATCTATCGAGTCGAACTCAGGTCTTGAAAACCAGCCAAATCAGGTTCCTCTCCCGGTGGGAGAAGGGACTGGTTGGGGAGGATGTTCGAGATACGCCGACCTGATCTATCGAGTCGAACTCAGGTCTTGAAAACCAGCCAAATCAGGTTCCTCTCCCGGTGGGAGAAGGGACTGGTTGGGGAGGATGTTCGAGATACGCCGACCTGATCTATCGAGTCGAACTCAGGTCTTGAAAACCAGCCAAATCAGGTTCCTCTCCCGGTGGGAGAGGGGACTGATTGGGTGGATGTTCGAGATACACCGACCAGAGCTATCGAGTCGAACTCAAGTTTTGAAAACACAATAGATCGGCTCCCTCTCCAGGGGGAGAGGGCTGGGGTGAGGGGCACAGACGCCGCCAAACTCAAGACAAACGCGCAACCAACCCCGGCAAGTCCGGCAACTTCTTCGGCGAACAAATCTTCACCCGCTTCTGCCGGTTCAACTCGCCACTGAGCAAACTGACCTGACTCTTGGACACCCCAAACGCCTTGGCCAGAAAGCCCATCAGATAAGCATTGGCCTTGCCCTCAACCGGCGGCGCGGTGAGGCGGATTTTCAAACGATCACCGTGCAGCCCGGCGAAGTCATCGCTGCGGGCTGCCGGTTGCAGGTGACACTCGAGGATCAAGTCGTCACCGTCCCATCGAAACCAGCTCACATCAGCAGACGGAGGATTTCCGGCATCATCGTCATCGCCGCCAGATTGTTGATCACCAGCATGTCGATCAGCTTCAGCGCGAGAAAGGCGAAGATCGGCGACAGGTCCAGGCCGCCGAGATTCGGCAGAAACTTGCGGAACGGTGCCAGCGCCGGCTCGCAGATCTGATTGACCAGCTCAGCGCCCGGATTGTGACTGCCCGGCGCGACCCACGACAGGATCACGCTGATGATCAGGGCGAAGAAGAAGATCTTCAGGAACAGCGCGGTCACGCCGATCAGCGACCAGATAAACAGCTGCAGCGGATTGCCGGTGGTGCCGTAAGTCAGCAACAGGGTCAGCGCCATCAGCGCCAGTTGCACCAGAATCGCCAGCACCAGTGACGACATGTCCAGACCAAACATGCTCGGGATGATCCTGCGCAGTGGCTTGAGCAGTGGCTGGGTCGCTTTGACGATGAACTGGCACAGCGGGTTGTAGAAGTTCGCCCGTACCAGTTGCAGCACGAAGCGCAGCAGCACGATCAGCAGGTACAGACTGCCGAGGGTTTGCAGCACGTAAACCGCTGCGGTATTCAATCCAATCATGTAAGGCTCCTTATTTGCCCAGTTGTTCGGCCATTTCGGCCGAGCGGTGCGCGGCGGCGCCGAGTGCGGTTTCGACCAGGGCTTCAAAGCCATTGGCCTGGAATGATTTGATCGCGGCTTCGGTTGTGCCGTTTGGCGAGGTCACACGGCGGCGTAGTTCGGCGGCGTCAACATCGCTGGAGACGGCCATGTGTGCGGCGCCCAGCGCTGTTTGCAGGGTCAGTTGTTCTGCGATGTCTTTCGGCAGGCCGAGTTTGACGCCGGCGGCGGTCATGGCTTCGATCAGCAGGAAGAAGTACGCCGGGCCGGAGCCGGACACAGCGGTGACGGCGTCCAGTTGCTGTTCTTCATTCAGCCACAGCGCGATACCGACGGCGGACAGCAGTTCTTCGGCTTGTTGACGCTGCTCGGCGGTCACTTCGCTGGTCGCGTACAAACCGCTGACGCCCTGACGCAGCAGCGCCGGGGTGTTCGGCATGCAGCGCACGATTGGCTGCTCGCCGAGCCATGCGGTCATGCTGGCGCAAGTGATGCCGGCGGCAATGGAGACCACCAGTTGATTCGGTTTCAGGCTCGGGCGAATCGCCTCGCACACGGTTTTCATCGCCTGCGGCTTGACCGCCAGTACGATCACATCGACGCCGTCGATGGCTTGGGCGTTATCGGCAAAGGTTTCGATGCCGTGTTCGGCACTGACCTTGGCGCGGGTTTCTTCACCCGGGTCGCTGGCACGGATCTGTCCGGCTTCCAGGCCCTTGGCGCGCAGGCCGCCGATCAGGCTGGCCGCCATGTTGCCCGCACCGATAAACGCAATACGTGTGTTGCTCATGTGTGGTCCTTATCTGGAAACGTTCAAGATTGGGAATAATCACGGGCGCCAAACAGGGCCGTACCGATACGAACCCAAGTGGCGCCTTGAGCAATGGCCGACTCGAGGTCGTGGCTCATGCCCATGGACAGTGTGTCGAGCGGCAGATCGAGGCTCGCCTGCAACTTCTGCACGGCGGCGAAGGCCGCGTCTTGCTCGGCGCGATCTTCGGTCGGCTCGGGAATTGCCATCAAGCCGCGCAGTTTCAGGCGCGGCAAAGCGCTGATGGCAGCGGCCAATGCCGGCAGATCGTCAGGCGTGCAGCCGGACTTGCTGGCTTCACCGCTGACGTTGACCTGAATGCAGATGTTCAGCGGCGGCAGTTCGGCCGGGCGCTGTTCGGACAGACGTTGAGCAATTTTCAGGCGATCCACGGAGTGCACCCAGTCGAAATGCTCGGCAATCGCACGAGTCTTGTTCGATTGAATGGGGCCGATGAAGTGCCAGATCAAGGGCAGATCAGCCAGTTCGAGCTGTTTGCCCAGGGCTTCCTGCAGGTAGTTCTCACCAAAGTCGCACAGGCCGGCGGCATACGCTTCGCGCAGGGCCTCGGCGGGTTTGGTCTTGCTCACGGCGAGCAACTGGACGCTGTTTTCAGGACGGTGTGCGGCTTGGATCGCGGTCTGGATGCGCGAACGAACCTGAAGAATGTTGTCTGCTATCGTGGACATCAAGAGGCGCCGGCGGTCTGAAGGTTCGCGGCATTCTACTGGAATTGAGGAGCGCTATGGATATCACTGAATTGCTGGCCTTCAGCGCTAAACAGGGCGCTTCCGATCTGCACCTGTCGGCCGGTCTGCCGCCGATGATCCGTGTCGATGGCGATGTGCGGCGGATCAATCTGCCGGCGCTGGATCACAAGCAAGTGCACGAACTGATCTACGACATCATGAACGACACCCAGCGTGTCGACTTCGAGAAACATCTGGAAACCGACTTTTCCTTCGAGGTGCCGGGTGTGGCGCGGTTCCGGGTTAACGCCTTTAACCAGAACCGAGGTGCGGGCGCCGTATTCCGTACGATTCCGTCGAAAGTGTTGAGCATGGAAGACCTGGCCATGGGCGACGTCTTCCGCAAGATCACCGATGCACCGCGTGGGCTGGTGCTGGTCACCGGGCCGACCGGTTCCGGCAAGTCGACCACGCTGGCGGCGATGATCGATTACCTCAATACCCACCGTCATCACCACATCCTCACCATCGAAGATCCGATCGAGTTTGTTCACGAATCGCGCAAATGCCTGATCAATCAGCGTGAAGTTCACCGTGATACCCGCAGTTTCGCTACGGCTTTGCGTTCAGCACTGCGCGAAGACCCGGATGTGATCCTGGTCGGCGAGATGCGCGATCTGGAAACCATTCGCCTGGCGCTGACCGCTGCGGAAACCGGGCATCTGGTGTTCGGCACGCTGCACACCACCTCCGCGGCGAAAACCATCGATCGCGTGGTCGACGTATTCCCCGGTGACGAGAAGTCGATGGTGCGCTCAATGCTTTCGGAGTCGTTGCTGGCGGTGGTCTCGCAGACGTTGATCAAGAAGATCGGTGGCGGGCGGGTGGCGGCGCACGAGATCATGCTGGGGACGTCGGCGATCCGTAACCTGATCCGTGAGGACAAAGTGGCGCAGATGTATTCGGCGATTCAGACGGGGGGATCGTTGGGGATGCAGACACTGGACATGTGCCTGAAGGATCTGCTGACCAAGGGCTTGATCAGTCGCGAGCATGCGCGGGAGAAGGCGCGTACGCCGGATAATTTCTGAGACCAGAAGCAAAAGATCGCAGCCTTCGGCAGCTCCTACAGGGAAACGCTGATCCCGATGTAGGAGTTGCCGAAGGCTGCGATCTTTTGATCTTGCTTCGACGACTTAGCGCTGAACCACGCGCATCTGGCTCTGTTCTTTCGGCAACACACGCTTGGCAACCACGTAATGCTGCTGCCAGTACGGCTTGTTCAGCGTATCGATGCTCACCGCTTTGCCACGACGTGGCGCGTGGATGAAGCGGTCGTTGCCCAGGTAGATGGCAACGTGGTTGACCCGACGGCTCTTGATGTTGAAGAAAATCAGGTCGCCCGGCTTGAGATCCTTGCGTTCGACTTTCTCGCCGTGGCCGCTGGCCATGGCATTCGAGGTACGTGGCAGGTCGAACGTAGCGTCGTTGAACGCGTATTTCACCAGACCGCTGCAATCAAAACCTTTACTTGGGCTGCTGCCGCCCCAACGGTAAGGTGTACCGAGAACGTTCACCGCGCGGCTCAGCACGTTGCTGCTTTCCTTGCTCGCCATCGGTGGCACCAGCTTGCTGTGGCTCTTGCTGCTCAGCGTGGTGGTTTTGCTTTTGCTGCTTTTGCTCGAAGGAGCCGAAGCATGGGATTTAGGGGTAAAGCCGTTAACGTTAGGGAGACGTTGCTCACGATTGGTGGCGTGGGCGGCCAGTGGCATTAATAGGCAGATGGTTAGCCATGTCTTGAAAAATGGTCGCATTAGGCGTGGCTCTTTAGTGATAGCGCGCAACTTTATAACAGAGTTTTTTTTCATTCCGAGTCCGTTGGTCGATTCAGTTAGAGGCCAACGGAACCAAATAAGCGGCAAATGGACGCAATTGTCGGACAGAAGTCAGGTGCTATAAGGCTTTGACGGTAGCCACGGTAACATTTGCCGTACGTCGGCTACCTGTAAAAAAGTCACAAAGAATTCAAGAATATTTATCTATCGAGTGTATCGAGGTCTTCATGAACCCCTATCAACAATTTGTTCAGCAGCAAGATACGCACAGCAAAATCATCGGTTATCTGCTGTGGATTTTCGGTTTTACCGGTGCTCACCGCTTCTATTACGGCAAGCCGGTGACCGGGACGATCTGGTTTTTTACCTTCGGATTGCTGGGTATTGGCTGGCTGATCGACCTGTTCTTGATCCCGGCGATGGATCGCGAGGCGGATCTGCGTTTTACCGCCGGGCCAATCGAATACAACGTGGCGTGGATTCTGCTGACGTTCCTCGGAGCACTGGGCGTGCACCGGATGTATCAGGGCAAGTGGATCAGTGGGTTGATCTATCTGCTGACGGGCGGGTTGTTCTTTCTGGGGGTGCTGTATGACTTCTGGACGCTGAATGATCAGGTGTCGGTGCGTAACGCGCAGAATCGCGGCGCCTTCCAGTAAGTCATTGCCAGATCAAAAGATCGCAGCCTGCGGCAGCTCCTACAAGGGAATGCGTTCCAACTGTAGGAGCTGCCGCAGGCTGCGATCTTTTGCTTTTTAGGCTTGGTGGGTGATCCGCCCATCCACTAGCGTGTAGCGAACCACGCCCGGCAAAGTGTGCCCGATGAACGGGCAGTTCTCACCCTTCGACAACCAGTTCTCACCAGCCACCGTCGAAGCCTGCGGATCGAACAGCACGATATCCGCCGCCCCACCCACCGCCAGTTTGCCAGCCGGCAGACGTAGCGCTTCAGCCGGGCCTGCGCTCAGACGTGCCAGCAAGGTCGGCAGATCCAGCAAACCATCCTCAACCAGCGTCATCGCCAATGGCAGCAACAGCTCAACGCTGCTGATGCCCGGCTCGGTCGCGCCGAACGGCGCCAGTTTGGCGTCGCGTTCGTGCGGCTGGTGATGGCTGGAAATCGCCGAGACCACGCCGGATTTCACTGCCTCACGCAGACCATCGCGATCCGCACGGGTGCGCAGCGGCGGTTGCACGTGATACAGGCTGCTGAAGTCGATCAGCGCTTCGTCAGTCAGAATCAGCTGATACAACGCCACGTCCGCCGTCACCTTCAAACCACGCGCCTGCGCCTGAGCGATCAGGGCAACACCGCGAGCGCTGGTCAACTGGCTGAAGTGCGCGCGTACGCCAGTCTGCTCGACCAGCAACAGATCACGGGCCAATGCCACGGTTTCAGCGGTTTCCGGAATCCCCGGCAGGCCGAGGAAGCTGGCGACGGCGCCTTCGTGGGCCAGACCACCTTCAGCCAGATCATGATCCTGCGAATTGAAAATCACCGTCAGGTCGAAAGTCGCCGCATATTCCAGCGCCCGGCACAGCGTGCGGGTATTGCGGAAACTCTCCAGACCATTGCCGAACGCCACGCAACCAGCGTCGCGCAACGCAACCAGCTCAGCCAGTTGCTCGCCGTCCAGACCTTTGCTCAGCGCGCCGATCGGGAACACCTTGGTATTGCCGGCTTCGCGTGCGCGGTCGATGATCAGTTCGGCCACGGCGGAAGTGTCGAGCACCGGTTTGGTCTTCGGTGGGCAGCACAGGCTGGTCACGCCGCCGGCCGCAGCTGCGCGGGTTTCGCTGATGATTGAGCCTTTGCGGCTGTAACCCGGCTCGCGCAGGGCCACGTTCAGATCGACGAGGCCCGGAGCGGCGACAAGGCCTTGGGCATCAATGGTTTCTACTGCCGTGAAGCCCGCTGGGGCCGCGCCGAGGGCGACGATCTTGCAGGCTTCAACGTGGATGTCGGTGATTTGATCCAGGCCGCTGCTTGGATCGATGACGCGTGCGCCGAGAATGCTGAGCTTCACTGGGCGTTCTCCTGCTCGAATTGGCGCTGGGCTGTTTGCCCGCTCATGGCCATGGACAGCACGGCCATACGAATCGCGATGCCGTAGGTGACCTGATTGAGGATCACCGAGTGCGGGCCGTCGGCCACTGCGGACTCAATCTCCACCCCACGGTTGATCGGCCCCGGGTGCATGACGATGCAATCGGGTTTGGCCCCGGCCAGACGCGCGGTGGTCAGGCCGAACAGTCGGTAGAACTCACCTTCGCTCGGCAACAGGCCGCCGGTCATGCGTTCACGCTGCAGGCGCAACATGATCACCACGTCGACGTCTTTCAGGCCTTCGGTCATGTCGGTGTAGACCTTCACGCCGTATTGCTCGATGCCGATCGGCAGCAGGGTTTTCGGCGCGATCACGCGGATGTCCGGGCAACCGAGGGTTTTCAGCGCGAGCATGTTCGAGCGCGCAACCCGCGAGTGCAGGATGTCGCCGACGATGGCCACCGAGAGGTTTTCGAAACCGCCCTTGTGCCGACGGATGGTGAGCATGTCGAGCATGCCCTGCGTCGGGTGCGCGTGACGGCCGTCGCCGCCGTTGATGATCGCCACTTGCGGGCAGACATGTTCGGCGATGAAGTGCGCGGCGCCGGAATCACCGTGGCGCACGACAAACATGTCGGCGGCCATGGCTTCGAGGTTGCGCAGGGTGTCGAGCAGGGTTTCACCTTTACTCGCCGACGAGGTCGACACGTTCAGGGTGATCACGTCCGCCGACAATCGCTGGGCCGCCAGTTCGAAGGTGGTGCGGGTGCGCGTGGAGTTTTCGAAGAACACGTTGCACACGGTCTTGCCGCGCAGCAACGGGACCTTCTTCACCGCCCGGGCACCGACTTCGAGGAACGAGTCGGCAGTGTCGAGGATTTCCGTCAGCAACTCGCGGCGCAGGCCGTCGAGCGAGAGGAAGTGGCGCAGCTGGCCCTGATCATTGAGCTGCAGCGGGCGCTTGGTATCTAGAGGCGTCATCGCGAAGGGGACTCTCAATAGGGCGGATTAAAGGTTGAGGTCTTGCAATTCGAGCGTCAGCGGCTCGGGGCCGGACAGCTTCACCCGTTCGTGAGCGGCCAGCGACAGCGTCGCGCCGACCACATTCGGGCGGATCGGCAGCTCGCCGGCGTCCAGATCGAGCAGGCAGACCAGAGTCACGCTGGCCGGGCGGCCGTAGTCGAACAATTCGTTCATGGCGGCGCGGATGGTACGGCCGCTCATCAATACGTCGTCGATCAGCACCAAGTGCTGGCCTTCAATCTCGAAGGGCAGGGCGGACGGGCGCACTTGCGGGTGCAGGCCGTTCTGGCTGAAGTCGTCGCGGTAGAAAGAAACATCCAGCGTGCCCAGTGGCGCGTCGCTGCACAGTTCCTTGAGCAAGGCCTGCGCGACCCAGATGCCGCCGGTGCGGATGCCGATGTAACGCGGTTCAGTGATGTCACGCTGGGCAAGGTGCGCCTTGAGGCGGGTCGCCATCTGGCTGATCAGATCGGCGGGATTTGGCAGGCTCATGGTTGCTCCTTGTTGGGGGCAAGTCGGGTCCTTGGACGCAACTCGGTTTTTCACTCAAAAGAAAAGCGCCGAAGCGCTTGTCAGGATTCAAACAATGCAGTGTTTTCATCGAGCCAGCCCTGCAACAGCAGAGCGGCGGCGATGGCGTCCACCGGGTTGTCGCGGTAACTGCCTTTCTGACCGCCACGGGCCAGGCGCTCGCCCTTGGCTTCAAACGTGGTCAGGCGTTCGTCGTGGGTATAGAAGGGCAGATTGAAGCGGCCGTTGAGGCGGCGTGCGAATTTCTCCGCGCGCAGGCACATGTCGCTCGGTGTGCCGTCCATGTTCAACGGCAGGCCGACGACAACGGCGTCGGGTTTCCATTCTTTGATAAGGGCTTCGACCTGGTTCCAGTCGGGAACGCCGTTCTGTGCCTTCAAGGTGCACAGCTCGCGAGCCTGGCCGGTAATCACCTGGCCGACCGCGACGCCGATCTGTTTGGTGCCGTAGTCGAAGCCGAGAATCAGGCGCAGGGCCATCAGGCGTGACCTGCCTGGCTGGTCAGCAGGCTGAGGTTGATCCCCAAATGCCTGGCCGCCGCTTCGAGGCGCAGTTCGCTGCTGGTGTTGAACAGGATATCGGCGTCGTACGGGCAGTTCAGCCAGGCGTTGTCGGCGAGTTCCGCTTCCAGCTGCCCGGCTTCCCAACCGGCGTAACCGAGGGCAATCAGGCTTTTCGCCGGGCCGACGCCGTCCGCGATGGCGAACAGCACATCCTGCGAGGTCGACAGAGCCAGATCGCCGTCCAGTTGCGCGGTGGCCTGGAAAGTTTTGCCCGCCGGGTGCAGGACGAAACCGCGATCGGTCTGCACCGGGCCGCCGATAAAGATCGGTACGTGTTGGCAGAGTGCTGGCGGGTCGATGTCCGGGCGCAATTGCTCAAGAATGTCGGCCAGATTCAGCTCTTGCGGCCTGTTGACCACAATCCCCATAGCGCCATTGGCCGTGTGCTCGACGATGTAGGTCAAGGTGTGGGCAAAGTTCGGGTCGGCCATGTGTGGCATGGCGATCAGGAATTGATGCTTGAGGTAGCTGGGGCTGACGTTTTTCATGTGCGCTAGTGTGGCGTTCGGGGGGCAAACTGACAAGCTGAAGCCGCCAAAAGATCGCAGCCTTCGGCAGCTCCTACATGTGAATGCAGGCCAATGTAGGAGCTGCCGAAGGCTGCGATCTTTTGATCTTGCCCTTAATTGCTCGAGAGCTTGTCGCCCCGGGCGAATTTCCAGGTACGAATGATTTCAAGACGGTCGATATCCGACAAATCGCCGGTAAACGGCGCAAACGGTGCCGCCAGTCGGACGATGCGCTGCGCCGCCTGATCCAGCAACGGCTGGCCGGAGGATTCCAGCACCAGCACTTCATACAGCGAGCCGTCACGGTTGATCGACACCATCAGGCGCAAATTGCCGTAGATCTGCTTGCGCCGTGCTTCTTCGGGGTAATTGAGGTTGCCGATGCGCTCGACTTTCTTGCGCCAGTCGTCCTTGTACCAGGCACCCTTGTCGCGCATGGTCGAAGCCGCGCTCAAACGGTGAATACGCGGGCGCTTGGCGTACAGCTGTTGTTCCTTGGCCAGTTCGGCTTCGAGGCTGGCGATGTCACTGGACAGCTGCGAGCTGTCGAATTCCGGCGCGTCGACCGTCGGTTTGACCTCGGTCTTGGTTTCTTCTTTCTTGGTCGGCGCCTTTTTCGGCTTCGGCGCAACCGTAGTCACCGCAGCCTTGGGCGCGGCTTCCTGCACTTCTGGCTTGGCGGCCGGGGGCGGGGTGACTTTCTTGACCTGATTGTCCTGGAACGGCGCCACTTCGGTGGTCTTGGGGATCGCCTTCTTGTCCAGCGTGCCGCTGCCTTCCTGATTTTCCTGCGCGAGAAAGTCAGCCTTCTCCGGCTTCTTTTCGCTCTTGAAGGTGGCGAGGGTGATTTCCAGGGTTTTGCTGATTTGCTTGGGCTCGACCATCGTGAAGCCGACGCCGAGCAGCAGCGCCAAATGAATCAGCGCCGCGAGGAACAGGGTAAAACCGAGGCGATCGGCCGGGCGCACGCCACGATGGGCGAGTTCTGCGGGCAGATCGGACGGGAGGGTCATGACAAGAAAACCAACATCGCGTTTTTCAGAGGCTGCGCATGATAACGCAATGTTGGTTTCACGCCTTGGGCTTCACGCTTCAAGCGACAGACTGCATGTGACGCGCATCAAGCTTGTGGCTTTTTGCCGGCAGCTTGCAGCTTCTTGGCGATGGCATCCATCAGCATGCCGCCGATATCAGTACCAAACGCATTATCGATTTCACGGATGCAGGTCGGGCTGGTGACGTTGATTTCGGTGAGGCTTTCGCCGATCACATCGAGACCGACGAACAGCAGGCCTTTCTCACGCAGGGTCGGGCCGACCTGAGCGGCGATCCAGCGATCCTTGTCAGTCAGCGGACGCGCTTCACCACGGCCACCGGCCGCCAGGTTGCCACGGGTTTCGCCCTGCGCCGGAATCCGCGCCAGGCAGTAATCCACCGGTTCGCCGTCGATCATCAGGATGCGTTTGTCGCCGTCCTTGATCGCCGGCAGGTAGGCCTGGCCCATGATCTGCTGGCCACCGAGGGCGGTCAGGGTTTCCAGAATCACCGACAGGTTCGGGTCGCCCGCGCGGTGACGGAAGATCGACGTGCCGCCCATGCCGTCCAACGGCTTGAGGATCACGTCGCCGTGCTTGGCGGCGAATTCACGCAGCACGTCAGCGCGGCGGCTGACGATGGTTGGCGGTGTGCACTGCGGGAACAGCGTGGCGAACAGCTTTTCATTGCAGTCGCGCAGGCTTTGCGGCTTGTTCACCACCAGTACACCGGCGGTTTCAGCCTGTTCGAGCAAGTAGGTGGAGTAAACGAACTCCATGTCGAACGGCGGATCCTTGCGCATCAGGATCACGTCCAGATCGCTCAGCAGGTTGTCCTGCTCGGCGTCCAGTTCGAACCATTTTTCCGGGTTGGCGAAGACTTTCAGCGGCTTCATCCGCGCCCGTGCCTGACCTTCACCCTGATACAGGTCGCGCTGCTCCATATAGAACAGTTCCCAGCCACGCTTCTGCGCGGCCAGCAGCATGGCCAGCGAGCTATCCTTTTTATAGGAGATGCTGGCGATAGGGTCCATGACAATCCCGACGCGAACGCTCATTGGGTTTTCCTCGAAAATTGGCTACCGGATCGGTATTGAAAAAGTGCCGCCAGAGTGGCGCCGGGCGGGTTTTCGGTCAAGGAAAAACCCGTCGATAGATTGCATCTGGAGACTGTGCTAAAAAGGCTGCCATGCCGTGCTGGCCCTTGAGCATCAAGGGTTTCCAGCCATCAGTCATCGCAAAACGGACAATTTGATTCGCAAAGGCGACGGTAGAGCCCTCTTATGGAACAGCAGTCCAGCGCCTTGAAGGTCATGGTAATCGACGACTCGAAAACGATTCGTCGCACCGCCGAAACCTTGTTGAAGAATGTCGGTTGCGAAGTGATCACGGCGATCGACGGTTTCGACGCTTTGGCGAAGATCGCCGACAACCACCCCGGGATCATTTTTGTCGACATCATGATGCCGCGTCTGGATGGTTATCAGACCTGCGCTTTAATCAAGAACAACAGTGCGTTCAAAGCGACGCCGGTGATCATGCTGTCATCGCGCGACGGACTGTTCGACAAGGCCAAGGGGCGGATTGTCGGTTCTGATCAATTTTTGACCAAGCCTTTCAGCAAGGAAGAACTGCTCAACGCGATCCAGGCCCATGTTCCGGGCTTCGCCGCCGTTTTGCCGCAGTAAGACACGTACAGAGACACTCGGCCAGCGGGCCGGGCGTCGACAAGAAAAATGGGGAAAACCATGGCACGTATCCTGATCGTCGATGATTCGCCGACTGAAATGTACAAACTCACCGGCATGCTCGAAAAGCACGGCCATGAAGTGCTCAAAGCCGAAAACGGCGCCGACGGCGTGGCCCTGGCCCGTCAGGAAAAACCCGACGCGGTACTGATGGACATCGTCATGCCCGGCCTCAACGGTTTTCAGGCGACGCGGCAGCTGACCAAGGATGCCGACACCAGCCACATTCCGGTGATCATCATCACCACCAAGGATCAGGAAACCGACAAGGTCTGGGGCACCCGCCAGGGCGCCAAGGATTACCTGACCAAACCGGTCGATGAAGAAACGCTGATCAAGACCCTGAACAACGTGCTCAAAGGCTGATCGCGCGACCATGAGCGAATCGCTGACCGCGTTCGAACTGCTCTGGCAAATCGACCAGCGCTGCCGCTTGCTGGCGGCGGACTTGCCGTCGCAACCGGCGCGCCAGGATCGCTGGAGCGGCATCGGTTTTCGCCTCGGCGAGCATTGGTATGTGGCGCCGATGGGCGAAGTCAGCGAAGTGCTGCACGAACCGCGCTTCACTCAGTTGCCCGGGGTCAAGCCGTGGGTCAAGGGCGTGGCTAATCTGCGCGGGCGGCTTTTGCCGATCATGGATTTGTGCGGATTTTTCGGCCATGAACTGTCGCCGTTGCGTAAACAGCGGCGGGTGTTGGTGGTCGAGCATGGCGATGTGTTTGCCGGGTTGATGGTCGATGAGGTTATTGGTCTGCAGCATTTCGAGCAGGACAGCTTCGAACCGATCTCGATCAGCAAGCGCCAGGGCTCGAAGGCCGAGTTCGTCAAAGGCTATTTTCGCCGTGAGCAGAACTGGCGGGTGTTCAGCCTGTTTGCCCTGGCGAAATCCCCAGTGTTCATGAGCGTCGCAATTTAGTCGAAACAACAAAGATCCCTTGTAGGAGTGAGCCTGCTCGCGATTCAGGCGCCGCGGTGTATCAAACACACCGCGTTATCGTTCAATCGCGAGCAGGCTCACTCCTACAGGTTCTACCGGTGAGCTTCAAACAGGCGAGGACCGATGACAAAAGCAAAAACAGGCAAGCCGGCGGAAGGCTCGCGCAGTCGCTCGCAGATCATCGTGCTGTTCATCGCACTGATCGTGTTCATCATGCTGCTGTTCGCCAACTTCGCGTACCTCAACACCCAGGCGAACTACGACAAACAGTACATCGGCCACGCCGGTGAGCTGCGCGTGCTCTCGCAACGTATCGCCAAGAACGCCACCGAAGCCGCAGCCGGCAAGGCCGCCGCATTCAAGTTGCTCAGCGATGCGCGCAACGATTTCGCCCAGCGCTGGGGTTACCTGAAAAAGGGCGACCCGGCCACCGGCCTGCCGCCGGCACCCGCCACCGTGCGCCCGGAAATGCGCGCTGTGCAGCTGGATTGGGAGCGCCTGCTGAAAAACACCGACGCGATTCTTTCCAGCGAACAGACCGTGCTGTCGCTGCATCAGGTCGCCGCGACCCTGGCCGAAACCGTGCCGCAGTTGCAGATCGAATACGAAAAAGTCGTCGAAATCCTCCTGCAACGTGGCGCCCCGGCGGCGCAAGTGGCGATGGCCCAGCGTCAATCGCTGCTGGCTGAACGCATTCTCGGCGCGGTCAACACCGTGCTCGCCGGCGACGAAAACTCCCAGCAAGCCGCCGATGCCTTCGGCCGCGACGCCACCCGTTTCGGCCAGGTGCTCAACGGCATGCTGCAAGGCAACCCGGCGCTGAAAATCAGCCAAGTCGAAGACCGCGACGCCCGTGCCCGTTTGAGTGAGATTTCCGAGCTGTTCCAGTTCGTTTCCGGCTCGGTGGATGAAATCCTCGAGACCTCGCCAGAGCTGTTCAAGGTGCGTGAATCGGCGAGCAACATTTTCAGCCTCTCGCAAACCCTGCTCGACGAAGCCTCGCACCTGGCCACTCGCTTTGAGAACCTTGCCGGCGGGCGCAATACCGACACCATCGGTGGCTACGTTTTGGGCTTGCTGGCGCTGGCCTCGATCATCCTCATCGGTCTGGTGATGGTCCGCGAAACCAACCGGCAACTGCGCGAAACCGCCGAGAAGAACGAGCGCAACCAGAACGCGATCATGCGTCTGCTCGACGAGATCGAAGATCTCGCTGACGGCGACCTCACCGTGACCGCCTCGGTGACCGAAGACTTCACCGGCACCATCGCCGACTCGATCAACTACTCCGTCGACCAATTGCGCGATCTGGTCGCGACGATCAACCTCACCGCCGGCCAGGTCGCCGCAGCGGTGCAGGAAACCCAGGCCACCGCCATGCACCTGGCCCAGGCCTCGGAACACCAGGCCCAGCAGATTTCCGAAGCGTCGACGGCAATCAGCGACATGGCTGAATCCATCGATCAGGTTTCGGCCAACGCTGCCGAATCCTCTGCCGTAGCCGAGCGCTCCGTGGAGATCGCCAACAAGGGCAACGAGGTGGTGCACAACACCATCCACGGCATGGACAACATTCGCGAACAGATCCAGGACACCGCCAAACGCATCAAGCGCCTCGGCGAGTCGTCGCAGGAAATCGGCGACATCGTCAGCCTGATCGACGACATTGCCGATCAGACCAACATCCTCGCCCTCAACGCGGCGATTCAGGCGTCGATGGCCGGTGATGCCGGACGCGGTTTTGCCGTGGTCGCCGACGAAGTACAGCGCCTCGCCGAACGCTCGTCCGCCGCCACCCGGCAGATCGAAACCCTGGTGCGGGCGATTCAGACCGACACCAATGAAGCCGTGATTTCCATGGAGCAAACCACCACCGAAGTGGTGCGCGGCGCGCGACTGGCGCAGGATGCCGGTGTGGCCCTGGAAGAAATCGAAGGCGTATCGAAGACCCTCGCGGCGCTGATTCAAAGCATTTCCAACGCAGCGCAGCAGCAGACGACTTCCGCCGGGCAGATCTCGCTGACGATGAACGTGATCCAGCAAATCACCTCGCAAACCTCGTCCGGCTCCACGGCCACCGCCGAAAGCATCGGCAACCTGACGAAAATGGCCAGTCAGCTACGGCGTTCGGTGTCCGGCTTCACCTTGCCGGCGGCGACAGATAAAGCGTGAGTGGAGTGGTTATGGGTGATCGGCACGACTATGTGGCCCTCGAATGGGTCAAAGGCGAAATTGCCGAAACGCTGAGGCTGGCGCATCAGGCGATTGAAGCCGTGCTCGATGATCCGCAAGCCTTTCCCGGGCTGGACGAGTGCCTGGATTACATCCATCAGGTCCACGGCAGCCTGCAGATGGTCGAGTTCTACGGCGCAGCCTTGCTCGCCGAAGAGATGGAACATCTGGTCGAAGCCTTGCAGCATGAGCGCGTCAGCCATCGCGACGAAGCGTTGCACTTGTTGCTGCAAGCCCTTGGGCAATTGCCGATCTACCTCGACCGCGTGCAGAGCGCTCGCCGCGATTTGCCGCTGGTGGTGTTGCCGCTGATCAACGATCTGCGCAGTGCTCGGGGCGAAAGCCTGTTGTCTGAAACCAGCCTGTTCAGCCCGCAGTTGCCTGACTTCCCGCCCCTGAGCGCCGAAGCACTGGCGCGGCTTGAGCCGGCAGAGTTGCCGAACGTGCTGCGCAAATTACGCCAGATGCTGCAAATGGCTTTGGTCGGTTTGCTGCGCGAGCAGGATGACCAGACCCACCTCGGTTATCTGGCCAAAGTCTTCACCCGCCTCGAAGCGCTGAGCGGTGATTCGCCGCTGAGCCCGCTGTGGCAAGTCGCCTCGGCGCTGGTCGAAGGCATGCGCGAAGGCGTGATCGCCAACAGCCCAGCGCTGCGCAGCCTGTTCAAGGACGCCGACAAAGAACTCAAGCGCCTGCTCGATCAGGGCATGGCCGGCCTCAACCAGCCGCCACCGGCGGAGCTGCTGAAAAGCCTGTTGTTCTATATTGCCAAAGCCGAACATCCCACCGGGCAGATGCTGACCATGAAAGATCGCTACTCCCTGGACGACGCGTTGCCCGACAGCGCGATGGTCGACGAAGAACGTGCGCGCCTGGCCGGCCCCGACCGCGATGCGATGCGCTCGGTGCTGGCGGCATTGTGCGAAGAGCTGGTGCGGGTCAAGGAACGCCTCGACCTGTTCGTGCGCAGCGACCGCCAGCACACTTCGGATCTGGAAAGCCTGCTCGCGCCGCTGCGGCAGATCGCCGACACCCTCGCCGTGCTCGGTTTCGGCCAGCCGCGCAAAGTCATCATTGATCAATTGGCCGTGGTGCTCAGCCTCGCCCAGGGCCAGCGTGAGCCGAACGATGCGATCCTGATGGACGTCGCCGGCGCCTTGCTTTACGTCGAGGCGACGCTGGCCGGCATGGTCGGCACCGTCGAGCCGGAAAGCCCGGAAGATTCGCGCCTGCCGACCACCGACCTGACGCAGATCCATCAGATCGTCATCAAGGAAGCACGCATCTGCCTGCAACAGGCCAAGGACATGATCGTCGACTACATCGACGCCGATTGGGATCGCCAGCACCTGCAACCGTTGCCGGCGCTGCTGACGCAGGTGCGCGGGGCACTGGCGATGATTCCGTTGAACCGCGCGGCAAGTCTGGTCGAGGCCTGCAACGGGTTTATCCGCGAGCATTTGCTGCTCGACCCGCACGAGCCGGGTTGGGAACAACTCGATCATCTGGCCGATGTCATCAGCAGCCTCGAGTATTACCTCGAACGCTTGAGCGATGACCCGCAGGCCCCGGGCGAACAATTGCTGGACGTTGCGCAGAAGTCCCTCGCCAGTCTGGGGTTCTTTCCAAATGAACCGCATGTGCCCGTGCTCGACGACGTGCTCAGCCCCAGCGAAGCGCTGGTGATGCAGGACATGCAAGCGCTCGACGATCCCGAGATCGTGCAGTCGCTGGCCGACGTTCTGGCCAGCCCGGTTTCAGCGCTCAACCCGCCGGCATTGAGCACGCCCGGCAGCCTGATGCCGCCGCCGGCCGATGAAGAACCGGTCGACGATGAGCTGCGCGAAGTGTTCCTCGAAGAGACCGACGAGGTGCTCGAAGTCCTCCACGAATACTTGCCGCGCTGGATCGCCAATTCGCAGGACCGCGATGCGCTGACCGAGCTGCGTCGCGCCTTTCACACCTTGAAGGGCAGCGGGCGCATGGTCCGCGCGCTGATTCTCGGTGAACTGGCGTGGTCGGTGGAAAACCTGCTCAACCGTGTGCTCGAACAAAGTGTCGAGCCGGGCTCGGTGGTGCAGCAAGTGCTGACCGACACCGTGCTGTTGCTGCCCGAACTGATCAGCGAATTCGCCACCAACAGCCAACGGCAACGCAGCGATGTCGATCAACTCGCTGCCCGTGCCCACGCTTTGGCCAAGGGTGACGAGCCGCTGGCTGCCGAAGACATCGACGATGTCGCCGCACTCGATCCGCTGCTGCTGGAAATCTTCCGTAAAGAAGCCGAAACCCACCTCGCCAGCCTCAATCGCTTTCTCGATCAAGCCGCCGAGCATGTGCCGCTACAGGCCAGCGATGAATTGCAGCGCGCCCTGCACACGCTCAAGGGCAGTGCGTCGATGGCCGGCGTGTTGCCGATTGCTGAACTCGCTACACCGCTCGATCAACTGGCCCGCGAGTTCAAGGCGCACCAGTTGCCGCTGGACCTCGACGAAGTGGAATTGCTCCTCGAAGCCGAGGGCCTGTTCCGTGTCGGCCTGCGTCAGCTCAAGCACGATCCGCTGGCGCCAATTGTCGGTGCGCAGTCGCTGATCAAACGCTCGGAAACCCTGCTTGCCGAGCGTCTGGCGTCGATCCTCGATGCGCCCAATACCGGCCTGCGGATCAAGCGCGATCCGCAACTGATCAACAACTTCCTCGCCCAGGGCATGGACATCCTGCTCGATGCTGAGAGCCTGTTGCAGCGCTGGCAGCAACACCCCGGCGAACGTCAGGAACTCAGCGCCTTGCTGGATGAACTGACCACCCTCGGCGAAGGCGCGCACATGGCCGATCTGCTGCCGGTCGACGTGCTGTGTGAAGCCTTGCTCGACCTGTATGGCGCCGTGGAAGAAAGCAGCCTGGCGGTCAGCGAACGGTTTTTCCAGGAAGCGCAGAACGCCCACGAAGCGCTGATCAACATGCTCGATGAACTGGCTGCCGGTCAGGAAGTCACGCCGCAGCCAGAGCGGATTCGCGCCTTGCATGATCTGCTCGATCAGAGCCTCGATCCTTCTTCCATGGGCCTGATTCGCAGCGATGGCAGCCGCACCCTGAGCATCCGTGAACTGGGCAGCGCCACCGCCGAGTTGCAGCAAAAGGCAACGGCGCTTGAACCCGATGACGAGATCGTCGAGATCTTCCTTGAAGAGGCCGTGGACATTCTCGACAGTTCCGGCCAAGCCCTGCAGCGCTGGCTGAGCGACCCGGACAACGTTGCGCCGCTGTCCTCGTTGCAGCGCGATTTGCACACCCTCAAGGGCGGCGCGCGGATGGCCGAAGTCGAGGCCATTGGCGATCTGGCCCAGGAGCTGGAAAGCCTTTACGAAGGTCTGGTCGATCGTCGCTTCAACTACAGCGAAACCTTGAGGCGTCTGCTGCTCAAGAGTCATGAGCGTTTGGCGCTGCTGCTTGAACAACTGCAACAACATCAGCCACTGACCCCGGCGCAGGATTTGATCGAAACCCTGCGTCAGGTGCGTCAAGGCCAGGCCGTCAGCGAAACGCCCCAGCCAGCGGCCGATCATGACAGCGCTGGCCACGACCCGGAGCTGCTGGAGATCTTCCTCGAGGAAGGTTTCGACATCATCGAAAACTCCGGCGCCGCGCTGCTGCGCTGGCAGGCCGAGCCTGGCAATCGTCAGGAAGTGGAAACCCTGCTGCGCGATCTGCACACCCTCAAGGGCGGCGCGCGGATGGTCGAGATCGGGCCGATCGGCGACCTCGCCCATGAGCTGGAATACCTTTACGAAAGTCTTTCCAGCGGCGCGTTGCAGCCATCGGCGGAGCTGTTTGCGCTGGTGCAGCGCGGTCATGATCGCTTGGCGCAAATGCTCGATGGCGTGCGCGCCGGGCAACCGTGCCCACCGGCGGATCGGCTGATCAACGCGATCCAGAGTTTCAGCCACCCGGTGACGGTAGAAACGCCGCCAGTGCTGCCTGTGCCGGTCAAGACTGACGCGGCGCCACAGGCTGCCGATGCTGGCGCGGACATGGTCAAAGTCTCCGCCGAACTGCTCGATGAACTGGTCAATCTGGCCGGGGAAACCTCAATCTTCCGTGGTCGCATCGAGCAGCAAGTCAACGACGCACAGATCGCGTTGAACGAGATGGAAACCACCATCGAACGCATGCGTGATCAGTTGCGTCGTCTCGACACTGAAACCCAGGGGCGGATTCTCAGCCGTCAGCAGGTCGATGCCGAACGCCTCGGCTACGAAGAATTCGATCCGCTGGAAATGGACCGCCATTCGCAGTTGCAACAACTGTCGCGGGCGCTGTTCGAATCCGCCTCTGACTTGCTCGACCTCAAGGAAACCCTCGACCGCCGCAATCACGACGCCGAGAACCTGTTGCAGCAACAGGGCCGCATCAACACCGAATTGCAGGAAGGCCTGATGCGCACGCGCATGGTGCCGTTCGAGCGCATGTTGCCGCGCTTGAAACGCATCGTCCGTCAGGTCGCTGAAGAGCTGAACAAAGACGTCGCCTTCGTCGTCGGCAACGCTGAAGGCGAGATGGATCGCAACGTGCTGGAGCGCATGGCTGCGCCGCTGGAACACATGCTGCGCAACGCCGTCGACCATGGTCTGGAGTCGGCCGAAGTGCGGCTGGCGGCGGGTAAGCCGGCGCAAGGACAGATCAGCCTCGACCTGTCCCGCGAGGGCGGCGACATTGTTTTCGATATTCGCGATGACGGCGCCGGGGTGCCGCTGGAAGCGGTGCGCAAGAAGGCGATCAAGCGCGGCATGCTCGCGCCGGAAGCCGAGATCAGCGACCGCGACGTGTTGCAGTTCATCCTCCAGCCGGGGTTTTCCACGGCGGAAAAGATCACCCAGATTTCCGGGCGCGGCGTCGGTATGGACGTGGTGCACGAAGAGGTGCGGCAACTGGGCGGCAGCATGAGCATCGACTCGGTGCCGGGGCAGGGCGTGCATTTCCGCATTCGTCTGCCGTTCACCGTGTCGGTCAACCGTGCGTTGATGGTGCAGTGCGGTGAGGATCAATATGCGATCCCGCTGAACACCATCGAAGGCATTGTTCGCGTGTTGCCGAATGATCTGGAAGCGCACTTCCGCGTTGATCCGCCGCGCTACCAATACGGCGGCCAGACCTATGAGCTGTGCTATCTCGGCGAACTGCTGAAAACCGCGCCACGGCCGAAATTGCTGGGGCAGAACCTGCCGTTGCCGGTGCTGCTGGTGCATTACAACGACCGGCGCATCGCCGTGCTGGTCGACACCATGGCCGGCACCCGCGAGATCGTGGTCAAGAGCCTTGGCGCGCAGTTTGCGGCGGTGCAGGGCGTGTCCGGCGCGACGATTCTTGGCGATGGCCGGGTGGTGCTGATTCTCGATTTGCTCGCGCCAATCCGTGCGATGCAAGCGCGGGTTGCGCAGACTCCGACGCTGCCGGAGATCGACAGCGAACCGCACAAGCCGCTACTGGTGATGGTGGTCGACGACTCGGTCACCGTGCGCAAGGTCACCAGCCGTTTGCTCGAACGTCACGGCATGAACGTGCTCACGGCCAAGGACGGTGTCGACGCCATGCTGCTGCTCGAAGAACACATGCCCGACCTGATGCTGCTCGACATCGAAATGCCACGCATGGACGGCTTCGAAGTCGCCACCCAGGTGCGCAACGACGAACGCCTGCAACACCTGCCGATCATCATGATCACCTCACGCACCGGCCAGAAACACCGCGACCGCGCCATGGCCATCGGCGTTAACGACTACCTCGGCAAGCCGTATCAAGAGTCGGTGCTGCTTGAAAGCATTGCCCAGTGGAGCAAGAAACATGCATGAGCGCCGGCATAATCAGCGCAGCAGCCAACTCACTGGTCTGTTGTTGCCGTTGGCGGATCGCAATTTGATCCTGCCTAACGTCGCTGTCGCTGAGTTGATCGACTATCAGGCCAGCGCCTTCGATCTGGACACGCCGCCGTGGTATCTCGGCAAGGTTACGTGGCGTGAGCGGCAGATTCCGCTGCTGAGTTTCGAGTCGGCTTGCGGGCAGAAAATCGTCATTGGCGAGCGCGCGCGGATTGTCATCCTCAATGCTCTCGGCGGGTTGCCGGAGCTGAAGTTCATTGCGCTGCTGGTGCAGGGGATCCCGCGTTCGTACAAGCTTGATAGCCAGTTGAGCTATGTCGACGTGCCGTTGTGTGGGCTGGAGCAGGCGGCGGTGCAGGTGGGGGAACAGGTGGCGAAGGTGCCGGATTTGCTTGGGCTGGAGAAGTTGTTGGTGGATGCGGGGCTGGTCCATTGATCCAGAGTCTTCAGTGTTCTGGCTGGCCTCTTCGCGAGCAGGCTCGCTCCCACAGTTGATCTTCGGTGATCCCGGATTTTGCGTACGACACAGACCTCCTGTGGGAGCGAGCCTGCTCGCGAAGAGGCCAGCCAGAACACCTTAATCCGACAGACAAATCCTCAATCTCCGTGCGCAATAAACGCCTTCCAGTCGCGTTGTTTAAAGACACTCTGTGTTACGGCTCCCCAGCCTACAAATCCTTGCGCCGCTGCCTACGCATGCACCAGAATCCGCTGGCTTGTGCGCCTTGGGCTGGCTGCGTAACTTGATTCCGTCACTGACTCCCAGTGATCGGGTTTAGCAGCCCGTGGTTAATCTAAGGGTGCACATGCATCATCGTCAGGCTCCGCGCCTGCATTCGATGGCGGCTGTGCGCAGGGCGCTTCGGCGCGCCGGCTTCCTTAGGTTCCCCGGTCTGCTAACCTGCGTTCAGCTGCCACCCCTTCTTTTAGCAGAGAAGCGGTTCCAGCTTAATTTCGGAACCTGAAGATGATTAAACCTACGCCTAACCCCCCGCTTGCAGATCCCGCATCCCCCTACGAATCCCCCGATTCGAAGAAATTCCACGAAGCCGCCGAACGCGCGCTCGACCATTACCTCGGCCCGACCAACGCCGATCTGATGGCGACGCCTTACACCCCCAACACGCTGTACATGGCCAACCCCAATGCCGACACCGAATCCCTGCTGGCCGACGCAAGCGAAACCCTTGGCTCGGCTACGGTGATGCTTAACAACCATGCGGCAATGGTGGAGGGTACGCACCGCAAGACTGTGCAAGGTATTGCGCAGGTAGTGATGGTGGCGGAGATGGCCGTCAACCGTTTGTTGGACAGGTTGGTGCCGACGGAGTGACTTAAAAGCTGACCCTCACCCCAGCCCTCTCCCGGAGGGAGAGGGGGCCGACCGAGGTGTCTGGCGTCATACATCGACCTGAAAAACCGAGTCGATTATGGGTTTGGTAAACCGAGTCGATTATGGATTCGGTAAAGCACGATCAGGTCGGCGTATCCCTTGAGCATCCCCCAATCAGTCCCCTCTCCCTCCGGGAGAGGGCTAGGGTGAGGGCGGCTCTTGATCGTTACGCTCAGCGTAATGATTCACCACCGCGCTTGATTGATGCCCCCACCCCAGACGCCTACCTTAGCCCCACGACAGCGAACCCCGTGGAGTGAGCATGACAACAACAATTTCCCCCGACTCGCGCTGGACGCGGCGGCGTGACGAGAAGCAGCGCCGGCTCGACAAGGTGCGCGGGCTGGCCGACGGTGTGGTGTTGCCCACCGACAAGATCGTCGCCGCGCTCGAAGCGCTGATTCATTCCGGCGACCGTGTGGTACTCGAGGGCAACAACCAGAAGCAGGCGGATTTCCTCTCCCGTTCGCTGGCCAAGGCCGACCCGGAAAAGCTCCACGACCTGCACATGATCATGCCCAGCGTCGGCCGCTCGGAGCACCTCGATCTGTTCGAACGCGGCATCGCCCGCAAGCTCGATTTCTCTTTCGCTGGCACTCAAAGCCTGCGCATCAGCCAGTTGCTCGAAGACGGCCTGCTGGAAATCGGCGCGATCCACACCTACATCGAACTCTATGCACGGCTGGTGGTGGACCTGATCCCCAACGTCGTGCTCTCCGCCGGTTTCATGGCCGACCGCGCCGGCAACATCTACACCGGCCCCAGCACCGAAGACACGCCGGCACTGATCGAACCGGCCGCCTTCAGCGACGGCATCGTCATCGTCCAGGTCAATCAGTTGGTCGACGACGTCAGCGAGCTACCACGCGTTGATATTCCCGCCTCATGGGTTGATTTCGTCGTGGTCGCCGACAAGCCGTTCTACATCGAACCGCTGTTCACCCGTGACCCGCGCCACATCAAGCCTGTGCACGTGTTGATGGCGATGATGGCGATTCGTGGCATCTACGAAAAGCACAACGTGCAGTCGCTCAACCACGGCATCGGTTTCAACACCGCCGCCATCGAATTGATCCTGCCGACTTACGGCGAATCCCTCGGCCTCAAGGGCAAGATCTGCCGGAACTGGACGCTGAATCCGCATCCGACGCTGATCCCGGCGATCGAGAGCGGCTGGGTCGAAAGCGTGCATTGCTTCGGCACCGAGCTGGGCATGGAAAACTACATCGCCGCGCGCCCGGACGTGTTCTTCACCGGCCGCGACGGCTCGCTGCGTTCCAACCGGATGTTCTGCCAACTCGCCGGGCAATACGCGGTGGATCTGTTTATCGGCGCGACGTTGCAGGTCGATGGCGACGGCCATTCTTCGACCGTGACCCGTGGCCGCCTCGCCGGTTTCGGCGGCGCGCCGAACATGGGCCACGACCCGCGCGGTCGCCGTCACGGCACCCCGGCGTGGCTGGATATGCGTCACGACGACTCGCAGCAACCGATGCTCGAACGCGGCAAAAAACTCGTGGTGCAGATGGTTGAGACCTTCCAGGAGGGCGGCAAACCGACCTTCGTCGAAACCCTCGACGCGGTCGAGGTGGCGAAGAAAAGCGGCATGCCGCTGGCGCCGATCATGATTTACGGCGACGACGTCACCCACTTGCTCACCGAAGAAGGCATCGCCTACCTGTACAAGGCGCGCTCGCTGGAAGAACGCCAAGCGATGATCGCCGCCGTCGCGGGCGTCACCGCTATCGGCCTGCGCCACAACCCGAAAGACACCGAACGCATGCGCCGCGAAGGCCTGATCGCCTTGCCCGAAGACCTCGGTATCCGCCGCACCGACGCCACTCGCGAATTGCTCGCGGCGAAGAGTGTGGCCGATCTGGTCGAGTGGTCCGGCGGTTTGTACAACCCGCCCGCGAAATTCAGGAGCTGGTAATGCACGCATTTAACCTGCAAGCGAAACCGCTGTCCCTGGCTGATCGATTGGCCGATCTGGCGGTGGACGCGCTGATCGACGAAGCCGATCTGTCGCCGAAACCGGCGCTGGTCGACCGTCGCGGAAATGGCGCGCACACCGATTTGCACCTGGGCCTGATGCACGCTTCGGCGCTGTCGTTGTGGCCGGCGTTCAAGGAGATGGCCGAAGCGGCGGTTGCAATCGGCGAAGTCGATTCAACGTTACGCGAAGCGATTGGCCGGATTGGTCGTGAAGGTGAGCAATCGATGCTCGCGACCACCAACGGTGTGAACACCCATCGCGGGGCGATCTGGGCCTTGGGTCTGTTGGTGACGGCCGCTGCACTGGAACCGCAATCTTCCAGCGCCAACGCGGTATCTCTGCGCGCCGCGCGCCTAGCCTTACTAGATGACCGCTACGCACCAAAACCATTGAGCCACGGCGCCCAAGTTGCCCTGCGTTACGGCGCCCGTGGCGCTCGCGAAGAAGCACAACTCGGCTTCCCTTCGGTGCTGCAACGCGGTCTGCCACAACTCAAACGCAGCCGCGCCAACGGCCATGGCGAACAGAACGCCCGGCTCGACGCCTTGCTCGCGATCATGACGAATCTGGCCGACACCTGCGTGCTCTACCGCGCCGGTGAAGAGGGCCTGCACGCCATGCAACTTGGCGCGCAAGCCGTGCTCGACGCCGGTGGCAGCGCCAGCCTCAGCGGTCGCCGTCGCCTGCACGAACTCGATCAACAACTCATCGCATTGAATGCCTCGCCCGGTGGCGCCGCCGACTTGCTCGCCGCCACGCTGCTGCTCGATCGCATCGAGTGCGACGGCATCCTTCAGGGAGCGTTTTGATGGAAACCCTATCGTTTGAATTCCCCGCCGGGCAGCCGCCACGCGGTCGTGCGCTGGTCGGTTGTGTCGGTTCGGGTGATCTGGAAGTGCTGATTGAACCGGGCCTGGCCGGCAAGCTGACCATCAATGTGCAGACCTCGGTCAATGGTGCGCAGCTGCGCTGGCAGCACCTGTTTGCGCGGATGTTCGACGGCACCACGCCGCCGGCGATGGCCATCGATATCCACGATTTCGGTGCGACGCCGGGGGTGGTGCGTTTGCGTCTGGAACAAGGTTTCGAGGAGATCGGCCATGACTGACAGCGCAGCGTTGCTCAACAAACACAGCTTCGTCGAACTCGGCGCGCGGCAACGGGCGCAAGCCCTGCTCGATGCCGGCAGCTTTCGCGAATTGCTCGATCCGTTTCAACGGGTGATGTCGCCATGGCTCGAACGTCAGGGCGTGGTACCGCAAGCCGATGACGGTGTAGTGATCGCCAAGGGCAGCCTCGATGGTTTGCCGGTGGTTGTTGCCGCGATTGAAGGCGCGTTTCAGGGCGGCAGCCTTGGCGAAGTCGGCGGGGCGAAGATTGCCGGTGCGCTGGAGCTGGCGGCTGGAGACAACCGCAAAGGTATTCCGACCCGCGCGGTGTTGCTGCTGGAAACCGGCGGCGTGCGCTTGCAGGAAGCCAATCTCGGGCTGGCGGCGATTGCTGATATTCATGCGGCGATTGTCGATTTGCAGCAGTACCAACCGGTGGTCGGCGTGGTTGCTGGCAGTGTCGGTTGTTTCGGCGGTATGTCGATTGCGGCGGCACTGTGCAGCTATTTGCTGGTGACTCAGGAAGCACGCCTTGGTTTGAATGGCCCGCAGGTGATCGAGCAAGAAGCCGGGATCGAAGAGTACGACTCGCGCGACCGACCCTTCATTTGGAGCCTGACCGGTGGCGAGCAGCGGTTCGCCAGTGGTCTGGTGGATCGTTATGTCGCAGACGACGTGGCGAAGATTCGTCAGCAGGTCGGTGAATTGTTCCAGCAAGGTTTGCCAAAGCAGCCACGTAGCCAACGTGCTGAGTGGTTTCTGCAACGACTTGGCAGTCTGAACACTGACCCGCAAATCGAACCGTCGGTGGTTCGCGATCTGTATCAAGGAGAGCGCTCATGAGCGGTTATTCGCTGCGCGGTTTGCACTGGTTCGACGCGTTGAGTGCGGGCGCTAAAAGTGTCGAAGGGCTGCCGCCCTCGTTGAAAGTTGCCGACGGTGAGCTAGGGCGTTTTATCGCTGTGGTGGCTGATCCGGACAATCGTTTTCCTCGCGCTCGCAATGGCGAAGTCGGCTTGCTTGAAGGCTGGGGTCTGGCCAAGGCTGTGGATGACGCGATCACTGCTGATCGTGATAAAGCCCAGAAGCGCCCGATCATCGCCATCGTCGATGTGCCGAGCCAGGCTTATGGTCGGCGCGAAGAAGCGCTCGGCATTCATCAGGCGTTGGCCGGTGCGGCGGACAGTTATGCCCGCGCACGTTTGGCCGGGCATCCGGTGATTGCGTTGTTGGTGGGCAAGGCGATGTCCGGGGCGTTTTTGGCTCATGGTTACCAGGCCAATCGTTTGATCGCGCTGCGTGATCCGGGCGTGATGGTGCATGCGATGGGCAAGGCGTCGGCGGCGCGGGTGACCTTGCGCAGTGTTGAAGAACTGGAAGCGCTGGCCGCCAGTGTGCCGCCGATGGCTTATGACATCGACAGTTATGCGAGTCTTGGCTTGCTCTGGGAAACCTTGTCGGTGGAGCAGATTGAACAGCCGACCGCAGAGGATCTGGCACGGGTGAAGGAATGCCTGAAACAGGCCATTAGCGATGTTTCCAGCACTGACTTGAGCAATCGCCTCGGCGCGAAAAATCGTGCGGCCTCCAGCAAGGTTCGCGAACTGCTGAGGGCGCAGTGGTGAGCACGCCTCTGGCCCACGATCTGCTCTGGGGCATGACCCCGGCGCAGTTGCCGGCGGATGCGCCGCTGTGGGCAGTCGAATCGCTGGGCGCCGGGCAACCGGTGGTGGTGCGGCGGGCGTTGAGCGAGGAAGGTTACGTCGCGGTCGGTTTGCGCGGTGTGTTGCGCGAGCAGCGGTTGGCGGCGTTTATGGCGTTGGATTCGATAGCCTGTCGGGTCAGCCCCGAAGCGCTGTGTCATGTCGACAGCGAGCGCGATCTGCCGGTCATGCAGGCGCTCAAACAACTGCGGCCGATGCTCGACGATTGCGGTTGGGTCTGGGGTGTCAGCGGCAGTGTCGGGTTTGAATTGGCCAGCGGTTTTACCGCGATGCACGCGGCCAGCGATCTCGATCTGATTCTGCGTACGCCGCAGATGATCACGCGAAATCAGGCACGCAAACTGGTCGAGGTTTTTGATCAGGCTGTATGCCGGGTCGACCTGCAATTGCAGACGCCGTTCGGTGCTGTGGCATTGCGTGAATGGGCCAGCGGTTCGGCGCGTGTGCTGCTGAAGAATGCTCATCAGGCTTGCCTGGTGATCGATCCATGGAACCCGCAGGAGCAGGCAGCGTGAGCAGTCTGCTGGTGTTCCCCGGCCAGGGTGCGCAGCAAGCGGGCATGCTTCAGCGCTTGCCTCGGGAAACCTTGGTCGAAGCCAGTGATGTGCTTGGTGAAGATGTCTCGCTGCTAGATTCCAGCGCAGCATTGCGCACAACAAGGGCGGTTCAGCTCTGCCTGCTGATCGCTGGCGTCGCTGCTTCTCGGCAGTTATTGCAGGACGGACTCACGGCGGACTACGTCGCCGGCCTGTCCATCGGCGCTTACCCGGCAGCGGTGGTTGCTGGCGCTTTGAGCTTCAGCGATGCACTGCATCTGGTCAGCCTGCGCGGTGAGTTGATGCAGCAAGCTTATCCACAAGGCTACGGCATGACCGCGATCATCGGCCTGCAATTATCCACAGTCGAAACGTTGCTGGCGCAGGTACACAGCGAAGATTCGCCGGTGTATCTGGCCAACATCAACGCCGACAATCAGGTGGTGATTGCCGGCAGTGACAAGGCCATGCAAGCGGTGGCCGAACTGGCGCGCAGTCGTGGCGCCGGTCTGGCAAAACGTCTGGCAGTGAGCGTGCCGTCGCACTGTCCGTTGCTGGAAAAACCAGCGCAAACACTCGCCGAAGCTTTCGCCAAGATTGAACTGAGAACCCCGAAAATCGCTTACCTGAGCGGCAGCCGTGCGCGTCCTGTGACCAAAGTAGAAGCCCTGCGCGACGACCTCGCCTTCAACATGTGCCGCGTGGTGGATTGGCGCGGCACCGTGCAAAGCGCTTACGAGCGTGGCGTACGTTTACAAATCGAACTGCCGCCCGGTGCGGTGCTGACCGGGCTGGCGCGCCGGGTGTTCGAACAAGGCACTGTCACTGCCTTCGACAGTGCGCGTCTCGACACCCTGCAGGCGCTGTTGCGTGAGGAGGGTAGCCGCCAACTCTAAACCGCCGCGACTCAAGCTTCGAACAACAAAAACAACATTCGACGATGCACTTTGAGGACTACAACAATGATTATTTACGGTGTGGCGCTGCTCGCGATCTGTACGCTGGCAGGGGTGATCATGGGTGACATGCTCGGCGTGTTGTTGGGCGTGAAATCCAATGTCGGCGGGGTCGGCATCGCCATGATCCTGTTGATCTGCGCGCGGTTGTGGATGCAGAAACGCGGCGGCATGACCAAGGAATGCGAGATGGGCGTCGGCTTCTGGGGCGCGATGTACATTCCGGTAGTGGTCGCGATGGCGGCGCAACAGAACGTCGTCACGGCGCTGCACGGCGGGCCGGTGGCGGTGCTGGCGGCGATCGGTTCGGTGGTGGTCTGTGGTTGCACGATTGCCCTGATCAGCCGCACTCACAAGGGCGAGCCACTGCCTGACGAGCCGGCGGAAATCTCCCCGGTCGGCACGCCAGCAGGAGGTCGCTGATATGTGGGATCTCATCGAGAAAGGTCTGGAACACAACGGGCTGATCACTGCATTCGCCTTTGTCGGCGTGATCATGTGGGTGTCGGTGGTGCTCTCTAAGCGCCTAACGTTCGGACGTATTCACGGCTCGGCGATTGCCATTGTTATTGGTCTGGTACTGGCCTGGGTCGGCGGCACCATGACCGGCGGGCAGAAGGGCCTGGCGGACCTGACGTTATTCTCCGGCATCGGCCTGATGGGCGGGGCGATGCTGCGTGATTTTGCGATTGTGGCCACGGCGTTTGAAGTGCAGGCGACCGAGGCGAAGAAGGCCGGGATGATTGGTGTGGTTGCGCTGCTGCTGGGCACGATCCTACCGTTCATTGTCGGCGCGTGCATGGCCTGGGCGTTCGGTTATCGCGATGCGGTGAGCATGACCACCATCGGCGCGGGCGCGGTGACCTACATTGTTGGGCCGGTGACGGGTGCGGCGATTGGCGCGACATCGGATGTGATGGCGTTGTCGATTGCCACCGGGTTGATCAAGGCGATTCTGGTGATGGTCGGCACGCCGGTCGCGGCGCGCTGGATGGGCCTGGATAACCCGCGTTCGGCGATGGTGTTTGGTGGTTTGGCCGGGACTGTCAGCGGTGTAACAGCAGGTTTGGCGGCGACGGATCGGCGGTTGGTGCCTTATGGGGCGTTGACGGCTACGTTTCACACCGGGCTTGGGTGCTTGCTTGGGCCATCGCTGTTGTTCTTCATTGTTCGCGGAATTGTGGGCTGAAGATCAAAAGCCCCTCACCCTAGCCCTCTCCCGGGGGGAGAGGGGACTGACCGAGGTGTTTTGGCGTTATACATCTACCTGAAATTTCTGAGTGGAACTCTGGTTCTGAAAAGCCCCCGATCTGCTCCCTTTCCCCTCTACCATTGGGCGGAGAGGGGACTGACCGAGTTGGATGTTGGAGGTACGCCGACCTGTAAGTCCTGAGTCGAACTCAGGTCTTGAAACCCACGAAGATCTGCTCCCTTTCCCCCTCTACCCCTTGGGGGAGAGGGCTGGGGTGAGGGGGTAGCTCTTGATCTTGATCTAAACCCCAGCCTGGCGATTGGCATACATCCGACACTCCGCCAGCAACGCCAGCAAATTCGGGTCCCTCTCCTTGGCCTTCAAAAACACCACACCAATGTGCTGCTGCAACCGGTACTTCTCCTGCAGCGGAATCAGCTTCACCCGGTTCTCATACACCGCCGCAATCCGTCCCGGCAGCAACGCATAACCCACCCCCGAGCTGACCATGCTCAACAGCGTGAAGATGTCATTCACCTGCATCGCCACCTTCGGCTCGAACCCCGCCTGCTTGAACACCCGCACACCATCCTGATGCGTGGCAAAGCCCTGGGTCAGCGTGATAAACGTTTCATCACGCACCTCCGCCAGATCCACGTCACTGCGCTGGGCAAACTTTGAATCCGCCGGTGTGGCGAGGAAGATGTCGTCGGAGAACAGCGCAATCTGCTCGCAGTCCGGGTCGTTGATGCTGTCGTCCAGTGACACCAGAATCGCGTCGACTTCCATGTTTTTCAGCTTGTAGAGCAGGTCGATGTTCGAGCCGAGGATCAGGTCGATGTTGAGTTCGCTGCGGCGAATCTTCAGGCCCATGATCAGTTGCGGCACGGTCTTCACGGTCAACGAATACAGCGAGCCAAGCTTGAAGCGTTCAGCGGAAAAACCGGCGGCTTCGCGCGTCAGGCGCACGCTTTCGACGACGTCATTGATCAGCTTCTGCGCGCGTTCTTCGAGTACGTAAGCGCTTTCCAGCGGCGTCAGGTTTCGGCCTTCGTGTTTGAACAGCGGGCAGCGCAGGGCGCTTTCCAGCGAATGAATCGCGCGGTGCACGCTGACGTTGCTGGTCTGCAACTCGGCAGCGGCACGGGCGAGGTTGCCGGTGCGCATGAAAGCGAGGAACACCTCGAGTTTTTTCAGGGTCAATTCTTCGTCGATCAGCATGGCGCGGACTCTTTTTGGAATGCGTCGATTGTGCCTTGAAGATCAAAAGATCGCAGCCTTCGGCAGCTCCTGCCTTTGGAATGCGAGCTTCCTGTAGGAGCTGCCGCAGGCTGCGATCTTTTGATCCTGATGTTGAACAGAAACATTGCGCTTTTACGCTCAAGGCCCGAGCCTTGCGCGCTGCGGTAACGAATGTGAGGTGAGCGATACATGTATCACGGAGAACGATTGAACGCCTGGACCCATCTGGTCGGGGCGGTGGCGGCTTTTGTCGGCGGCGTGTGGATGTTGGTGATTGCCTGCCTGGACGGCAGCCCGTGGAAGATTGTCAGTGTGGCGATTTACGCGTTTACCCTGCTGGTGCTCTACAGCGCCTCGACCGTGTACCACAGCGTGCGCGGGCGCAAGAAAGCGATCATGAAGAAGGTCGATCACTTTTCGATCTACCTGCTGATTGCCGGCAGCTACACGCCGTTCTGTCTGGTGACCCTGCGCGGGCCGTGGGGCTGGACGTTGTTCGGAATTGTCTGGGGACTGGCGCTGATCGGCATCCTGCAGGAAATCAAACCGCGTTCGGAAGCGCGGATTCTGTCGATCGTAATTTACGCGGTGATGGGCTGGATTGTGTTGGTGGCGGTCAAGCCGTTGATTGCGGCGTTGGGTACGACAGGTTTTGCCTGGCTGGCGTCGGGCGGGGTTTTGTACACGGTGGGGATTATCTTTTTTGCCCTTGATCACCGGTTGCGGCATGCGCATGGGATCTGGCATTTGTTCGTGATTGCCGGGAGTTTGCTGCACTTTGTCGCGATCTTGTTTTATGTCCTGTAAATGCGATCTCTGTGGGAGCGAGCTTGCTCGCGAAGGCGTCAGGTCAATCAACATTTTTGCTGAATGACACACCGCATTCGCGAGCAAGCTCGCTCCCACACTGGATCTAGGGCGTTCACAAAATCTGTGCTCACTGGAGATCTACTGTGGGAGCGAGCTTGCTCGCGAAGAGGCCTTAGAAATCACCCCAAAGCTGCTGGGCCACCGCCAGCGCAACCACTGGCGCGGTCTCGGTGCGCAGCACCCGCGGTCCGAGGCGGGCGGCGTGGAAACCGTTGCCTTTGGCTTGCTCGACTTCAGCGTCAGTCAAACCGCCTTCAGGCCCGATCAGGAACGCCAAAGTCGCCGGTTTGGCATGACTGACCATTGGCTCTGCCACCGGGTGCAACACCAGTTTCAACTCGGCTTCGGTTTGCTTGATCCAGTCCGCCAACAACACCGGCGGATGAATCACCGGCACCCGCGAGCGCCCACATTGCTCGCACGCGCTGATCGCCACCTGACGCCAGTGCAGCAGGCGTTTGTCGGCGCGTTCGTCCTTGAGGCGGACTTCGCAGCGATCGCTGAAGATCGGCGTAATTTCATTCACGCCCAGTTCAGTGGCTTTCTGAATCGCCCAATCCATCCGCTCGCCACGGGACAGGCCCTGGCCGAGGTGGATGTGCAGCGGTGATTCGATCTGACCGGCGAATTGCTCGTTGATCTGCACGGTCACGCGCTTCTTGCCGACTTCCAGCAGGGCGCCGCGAAATTCATGGCCGGAACCGTCGAACAACTGCACCGCATCGCCCTCGGCCATGCGCAGCACGCGGCTGATGTAATGCGCCTGGGCCTCCGGCAATTCGTGTTCGCCGGTGCTCAGGGGGGCGTCGATAAAGAAGCGGGACAGTCTCATTTCGGGTCTCTGGAAAGATGTGAATCAGGTGGATCGGTGTCGACTTCATTCGCGAGCAGGCTCGCTCCCACATTTGAAATGCATTCCCCTGTGGGAGCGAGCCTGCTCGCGAAAGCGGTCATTAAAACACCGCAAATCTCAAGTAGGCCGAATCAACCCGGATCGCGGAAGCCGGGATGGAAGTCTTTCGGCACGGCGACGCTGACGCTGTCACGCGTGGCAATGTCGATGCCTTCGCTAGCCACTTCAGCAAGGAAGTCGATCTGCTCCGGGGTGATCACGTACGGCGGCAGGAAATACACCACGCTGCCCAGCGGACGCAGCAGCGCGCCACGCTCCAGCGCATGCTGGAACACCTTCAAACCGCGACGTTCCTGCCAAGGGTAGGCCTCTTTCGTGGCTTTATCCTTGACCATCTCGATGGCCAGGACCATGCCGGTCTGGCGCACTTCAGACACATTGGGGTGATCGACCAGATGCGCCGTCGCCGAGGCCATGCGCTGGGCCAGGGCCTTGTTGTTCTCGATGACGTTGTCGTGTTCGAAGATATCCAGCGTCGCCAATGCCGCCGCGCATGCCAGCGGGTTGCCGGTGTAGCTGTGCGAATGGAGGAAGGCGCGCAGGGTCGGATAGTCGTCGTAGAACGCGCTGTA
Source organism: Pseudomonas viridiflava (assembly GCF_900580865.1). GTDB lineage: Bacteria > Pseudomonadota > Gammaproteobacteria > Pseudomonadales > Pseudomonadaceae > Aquipseudomonas. The sequence goes on along the minus strand of NZ_UTBZ01000001.1, from coordinate 85,720 downwards.
GACTTCGTCGGTGGTCAGGCACGCCGCCAGCGGCAGATAGCCGCCGGTCAGGGCTTTCGACAGGCAGAGGAAGTCCGGGCGAATGCCGGCCTGTTCACAGGCAAACATGGTTCCGGTGCGACCGAAGCCGACGGCGATTTCGTCGAGGATCAGGTGCACGCCGTAGCGATCGCAGGCCTCGCGCAGCAACGTCAGATACACCGGGTGATACATGCGCATGCCGCCAGCGCCCTGAATCAACGGCTCGACGATCACTGCCGCGACGCTGTCATGATTTTCTGCCAAGGTCTGTTCCATGGCCGCGAACATATTGCGCGAATGTTCTTCCCAGCTCATGCCTTCGGGACGCCCGTAGCAATCCGGGCTCGGCACTTTGATGGTGTCCATCAGCAGCGCTTTGTAGGTCTCAGTGAACAGCGGCACGTCGCCGACCGCCATCGCCGCCATGGTTTCACCGTGGTAGCTGTTGGTCAGAGTGACGAAGCGTTTCTTGTTCGGTTGGCCGCGATTGAGCCAGTAATGAAAGCTCATTTTCAGCGCAACTTCGATACAGGACGAACCGTTATCGGCGTAGAACACTCGGTTCAGGCCTTCCGGGGTCATCTTCACCAGACGCTCGGACAGCTCGATCACTGGCTGATGGCTGAAACCGGCCAGAATCACGTGCTCGAGTTGATCGACCTGATCCTTGATGCGCTGGTTGATCCGCGGGTTGGCATGGCCGAACACGTTGACCCACCACGAGCTGACAGCATCGAGGTAACGCTTGCCTTCGAAGTCTTCGAGCCAGACGCCTTCACCGCGCTTGATCGGGATCAGCGGCAGCTGTTCGTGGTCTTTCATCTGGGTGCAGGGGTGCCACAACACCGCGAGGTCGCGTTGCATCCACTGATTATTCAGGCCCATTTACAGTCTCCTCGAGGCGGCTCGCGTCAGGCGCGGGCAAACAATCGCGCAAGCCTATGCAATGCATCGCGTGGGGACAACCCATTGTGTCGATTGAGCTACTTTGTATGAGCCGATAGACGTCGCTGGCGGCGTTTTGATGGCTAACGTATTCTTCGCGGTTCTTTGGGTCGTCTGACCCGCACAACTGCTTTTTTCTGTGTTATTTCCGGAGTTCGCTGAATGTCTGTCGGTTGGCTGCGCGCCTGTGCGCTGGTGATGTTGGGGCTGTTCAGCGTTACGGCGCTGGCCAAGGATAAAACCGCAATCGTGATCGGCGGCGGCCTGTCGGGTCTGACCGCCGCTTACGAACTGCAAAACAAGGGCTGGCAGGTCACGCTGCTGGAAGCCAAGCCGAGCCTGGGCGGTCGCTCGGGCATGGCCACCAGCGAGTGGATCGGCAACGACAAGACGCAGCCAGTGCTGAACAAGTACGTGTCGACATTCAAGCTCGGCACCACGCCGGCACCTGAGTTCGTGCGGACCCCGGGCTACCTGATCGACGGCGAGTATTTCTCCGCCGCCGATCTGGCGACCAAGCAGCCAGCCACTGCTGATGCCTTGAAGCGCTATCAGAAAACCCTCGACGATCTGGCGCGCTCGATCGACGACCCGCAGAACCCGGCGGCGACCAGCACCCTGCACGCGCTGGACCAGATCACCGTATCGAGCTGGCTCGACAAGCAGAACCTGCCGGCCACTGCGCGTCAGTTGATCAACCAGGACATCCGCACTCACTACGACGAACCTTCGCGTCTGTCGCTGCTGTACTTCGCTCAGCAGAACCGTGTGTATCGCGGCATCTCCGACCGTGACCTGCGCGCTTCGCGTCTGGTCGGCGGCAGCCAGGTGCTGGCGCAGGCGTTCGTCAAACAGATCAAGACCATCAAGACCAACTCGCCGGTGTCGGCGATCGTTCAAGACAAGGACGGCGTGACCGTTAAAGTCGGCAGTGTTGGCTACCAGGCTGACTACGTCGTGCTGGCCGTGCCGCTGCGTGCACTGAACAAGATTGCTTTGACCCCGGCGCTGGATGCTCAGCACTTGGCCGCGATCAAGGGCACCAACTACGGCTGGCGCGACCAGATCATGCTGAAGTTCAAGACGCCAGTGTGGGAAAGCAAGGCGCGCATGTCCGGCGAGATCTACAGCAACACCGGTCTCGGCATGCTCTGGATCGAACCTGCCCTGAAGGGCGGCGCCAACGTGGTGATCAACCTGTCCGGCGACAATGCCCGCGTGATGCAGGCGTTCGGCGACAAGCAGATGGTCGATCAGGTGCTGATCCGTCTGCACGCGTTTTATCCACAGGCCCGTGGCTCGTTCACTGGTTATGAAATCCGTCGCTACAGCACCGACCCGTCGATGGGTGGCGCCTACTTGGCTTATGGCCCGGGCCAGATCAGCAAGTTCTGGCGTCTGTGGGAACGTCCGCTGCAACGCGTGGCGTTCGCTGGCGAACACACCGACACCTTGTACCCGGGCACGCTGGAAGGCGCACTGCGCACCGGTCAGCGTGCGGCCAGTCAGGTTGAAGATCTGGCGGCGGGCAAATCGTTCGAGCCAGCCAAAGTGGTCCCGGCCGCAGCAGCGGCAGGCGCGGCGGGTGCCGTGGCGGCGAAGAAGGGCAACTTCTTCACTAATCTGTTCGGCGGTTCGGATGACGAGAAGAAGCCTGAGCCTGTGAAGGCGCCAGAGCCGGCTCCAGCTCCGGTTGCTCCAGCGCCTGCGCCGACTCCGGCACCTGCTCCAGCTCCGGTGGAAGCGCCGAAGCCAGCGGCCCCGGTGAAAGCTGAACCAGCGAAGAAAGCAGCGGCCAAGCCTGCGGCGAAGAAGCCGGCTGCGAAAACCGAGGCGAAAAAGCCTGCGGCCAAACCAGCGGCGAAAAAGGCTGAACCGGCGAAGAAGCCAGCAGCCAAGCCGGCAGCCACTACTGAGACGAAGGCGCAGTAAGCCTTTGCTTCAATAAAAAACGCGGCCATACGGGCCGCGTTTTTTTTTGCCGGAAGCGCGCACTTCGATCCTTCCCGGTGCAGTCTCAAGGCTTACCTTCGCGCAGGAGACTTCCCACAAAACAATCGGAACGAAATGATAGCGGGTGCCAGAGCTCCAACTTTATGCTTGAAAAAAACTGGAGGCGCTCGATGAAAAGGCTAATGGCAATATTTCTGTTAACGATACTTTCCGGTTGTGCCAATGGGCGTTTCTTTCCCGGAGGTTATGGTGCTGAACTTGCCCATCAATGCAAGATAGATCCGTACAGTGCGGATTGTTTGCAACCGCCGGCGGTTTTCACTAACTAATCAATCAAAATAACTCAGACTTGTTAAAAGTCCCATTTGAAGAACTCCGTGCCGTTCGGCAACTTTCTGAGCCATCGTTGCTTGGGTTTTCGAATTCGTCCGGGCACAAATCCAAAGCGAGCCCAGCGCAGATTCCCGGTGCGCTGATCGTAGATGACCAGATTCCCATCGTCCTGCATCGTCATGTAGGTGTTGTGCCACAGCGATTTGTCGAGGCTGTGAGTGCTTTCAGCAATCCACAGGCGCCGTCGGGAAGGGTCGTATAGAAAGCCGTTATTGCTGATGACAAACTGCAGTGGCTCACGCATCTTTTTTGGATGCAAAGTTAGACTGTAAGGCTGATGGTTATCGGCAGTCCACACTACCGCTTCACCTTCTTTGATCAGCAGATTTCCATCGGCCTGCAATATAAGGCGAAATTGGCCGTTCTCGGATTGCAGATATTGGCCTGGTGTCAAGGTTTGGTTGGGCGGTAACTCGGAAGTGCCACTTGCTTGAAAGGGGGTGTAACGAAGAGCCATGTTGTTCACCTTTTCAAAGAATGATTGAGTCATCATTTGAGCAGGTGCAGACGTACAACCAGCGATACATAGTTATCGATTGAGAATTTCTCTAGCGACGACCTTCCTGTGATCGCCACCTGCTCCGGGGAGCGTCGGATTGCCAGCGAGAAACGAGCAGGTTGGCCCGAGCGCTGCGCGGCAAAATCGCCTTTAATCTTTCCTTAACACGCCACTTCCAGACTCTTGATCGTATTTCTCGATATTTCAAAGCAAAATTTTCCGCTTTAATTCGATAGATAACTCGCTAGTCTTGGTTCGCAGTTCTCACAGGATTTGGGCAATGCAGCTACGTAACTCTTCTTCGCGCTATGGTTGGGTCAGCATCTTCATGCACTGGGGCGTGGCGCTGGTGGTCTTCGGACTGTTCGCGCTGGGCCTGTGGATGGTCGGGCTGGATTACTACAGCAGCTGGCGCAAAGAGGCGCCGGATCTGCACAAGAGTATCGGTCTGGTGCTGTTGGGTCTGATGGTGTTGCGGGTGCTGTGGCGCTTTATCAGCCCACCGCCGCCGACGCTGCAAAGCTACAGCCGCATGACCCGTATCGGCGCTAAATTCGGCCACGGGTTTCTGTATCTGGCGTTGTTCGCTGTGATGCTTGCCGGTTACCTGATTTCCACCGCAGACGGTGTCGGGATCCCGGTGTTTGGCCTGTTTGAAGTTCCTGCACTGGTTTCCGGGCTACCGGATCAGGCAGATACCGCTGGGGTGATTCATCTCTGGCTGGCGTGGGCACTGGTAATTTTTTCCGGCCTCCATGCGTTGGCAGCATTGAAGCACCACTTTATCGATCGTGATGCGACCCTGACACGAATGCTCGGTCGCAAAGCCTGAAATTCAACCTCGACTCAAAGGAAAAGAAAGCATGTTGAAAAAGACTCTGGCCGCTCTGGCAATCGGTTCTGCCCTGCTCTCGGCCCAGGCCATGGCAGCGGACTACAAAATCGACAAGGAAGGTCAGCACGCCTTCGTTGACTGGAAAATCAGCCACCTGGGTTACAGCTTCATCCACGGTACTTTCAAAGATTTCGACGGTACTTTCTCGTGGGATTCGGCCAAGCCTGAAGCCAGCAAGATCGCTGTCGACGTGAAAACCGCCAGCCTGTGGTCGAACCACGCTGAACGTGACAAGCACATCGCCAGCAAAGACTTCCTGGACGTGGGCAAGTTTGCTGATGCCAAGTTCGTCTCCACCGCTGTTAAGTCGACCGGCGAAAAGACTGCTGACGTGACTGGCGACCTGACCCTGCACGGTGTGACCAAGCCTGTGACCTTCAAGGCCACGTTCAATGGCGAAGGCAAGGATCCATGGGGCGGCGAGCGTGCTGGCTTCAACGCCAAGACCACCCTCAACCTGAACGATTTCGGGATCAAGGGCCCAGGTCCTACCTCGCAGACTGCGGATCTGGACATCTCGCTGGAAGGCGTGAAAGTTAAGTAACTTTCGCCCTGCCACATAAAAACGCCCCCGGTTGAAAGGCCGAGGGCGTTTTTTATTGTCTACGACACACACTTCCCTGTGGGAGCGAGCCTGCTCGCGAAGGTGACGGGGCAGTCAGCATTGATGTTGGCTGAATGACCGCTTTCGCGAGCAGGCTCGCTCCCACAGGGGATATGCGGTGATTCAGGGGTATTTGTGGCGCCATAAAAAATGCCCCGGCTCTTGCGAGGCGGGGCATTTTTCATTGCAGCGTCAAATCAGCGATTGCGGGTCAGCAAGGCTGGTTTCTCGCCACGCGGGCGGCTTGGCAGTTGATCGAGCTGCTCAGGCGTCGGGAAGCGGTCGGCTTTCGATTCCTTGTGCATGATCTTCGGGCCGTTGCTGCGCGGGTTCTGCACGGCTGGCTCGCTGCGTGGCTGATCGTCACGGGCCGGACGGCGGTTGCGCGAGGACGAAGCGGAATCGTCGCGACGACCCGACTGACCATCACGCGGTGCGCCGTTGCGCGGGCCGCCGCTGCGTTTGGCTGGCGGGGTGCCGGTGCTCGAGCCGTTGCTGTTGCGCGGACCGTTCTGACGACCCTGCGACTGACCGCCGCGTGGTGCGCCCGAACCTGCGCCAGCACCTTGAGCCGGTGCGCCTGGACGACGGCCGCGACCGCCAGCCGGGGCAGGCTTGGGCACGTAGTCAACGCGGTTGCCGAAGTTATCCACATCGTCGTCGAGGAACTCGTCCGGTGCGCGATCAGCTGCCGCACGTGGCGGTTGGCTCGGACGCTGTTCACGGCTCGGAGTGCCTTCGCGCGGTTTTTGCTGACGGGCAGGGCGCTCGCCACGTTCACCGGCCGGTTTTTCCTTGCCCTTGTCTTTGCCTTTGTCTTTACGACCGCCACCACCGCCGCCACCATTCGGGCCGTCGCCGCGTGGGCCACGTGGATTGCGCGGGTTGCGCACGTCCGGACGCTCACGCACTTCCGGTTTCTCGGCTTCAATGGTGCTCGAATCGAAGCCCATCAGGTCGCCGTCGGCGATTTTCTGCTTGGTCATGCGTTCGATGCTTTTCAGCAGTTTTTCTTCGTCCGGCGCGACCAGCGAAATCGCCTCGCCCGAACGACCGGCACGGCCCGTACGGCCGATACGGTGCACGTAGTCTTCATCGACGTTCGGCAGTTCGAAGTTGACCACGTGTGGCAACTGATCGATGTCCAGACCGCGCGCGGCGATGTCGGTAGCCACCAGGATGCGCACCTGGTTGGCCTTGAAGTCGGCCAGCGCTTTGGTGCGCGCGTTCTGGCTCTTGTTGCCGTGGATCGCCACAGCCGGCAGGCCGTGCTTGTCCAGGTACTCGGCCAGACGGTTGGCGCCGTGCTTGGTACGGGTGAAGACCAGTACCTGTTCCCATGCGCCGGCGGTGATCAGGTGCGCCAGCAGCGCACGTTTGTGGCTGGCCGGCAGACGGAATACGCGTTGTTCGATGCGCTCGACCGTGGTGTTCGGCGGCGTCACTTCGATGCGTTCCGGGTTGTGCAGCAGCTTGCCGGCGAGGTCGGTGATGTCTTTGGAGAAGGTCGCCGAGAACAGCAGGTTCTGACGCTTGGACGGCAGGCGTGCGAGGACTTTCTTCACGTCATGCACAAAACCCATGTCGAGCATGCGGTCGGCTTCGTCGAGGACGAGAATTTCCACGTGGGACAGGTCAACGCTGCCCTGGCCGCAGAGGTCGAGCAAACGACCCGGGCACGCAACGAGCACGTCGACACCACGGGACATGGCCTGAACCTGTGGGTTCATGCCGACGCCGCCGAAGATGCAGGCGCTGACGAATTTCAGGTCACGGGCGTAGATCTTGAAGCTCTCGTGTACCTGGGCCGCGAGTTCGCGGGTCGGGGTCAGGACCAGTACGCGCGGTTGGCGCGGGCCATGACGCTGGGATTTGTCCGGGTGACCGTTGGGGAACAACCGCTCCAGGATCGGAAGGGCGAAACCGCCGGTTTTACCGGTACCTGTCTGTGCCGCAACCATCAGGTCGCGACCTTGCAACACGGCGGGAATGGCCCGCTGTTGCACCGGAGTAGGCTCGGTATAGCCCGCATCTTCGATGGCGCGGACTAAAGCCTCGGAGAGACCGAGGGAAGCAAAGGACATGAGTAATCCTGTTTTAGTTAGGGCTTGGCCCAATGGGAGTCTTGCCTGGCGCGAATCACGTTTAAGAGGACGCAATCCCGTCCGGTCCAGCTGCGGTTCCGAAGGCACGTCTGGAGCGCTCGCGCGGGCTGCAAAGCTGCGCTGTAGCGGGTCGAGAGGCCTGTTACGGTTCCGGGCGTCCGGGCGTGAGCCTGGCGGGAACGCCGGAGTATAACAGAGCAATCACTGCGCGCTGCTTTCCTGCTGCTCAACGGTTTTGCCGCTGGCCGTGGCATTGCCCAGCGGCGCGACATCGGACGGGGCCGCGCCATAGCGCGCGCTCAGTTCGGCGTAGGCCGGTTCGCGCTTGAAACGCTTGAGCTCGGCACCGAAACGCTGCACCAGTAAATCCATGCCGGCATTGCGCCGAACCGCCAAAAACTGGCTTTGGCGGCTAATGACCGTGGGGTTTTCAGTGATCTGATTGCGGATGTCCAGTTCATCGAGCAAATGCTGGCCGACGCGGCGATCGGTGATCAGCAAGTCAATGCGACCGCGCACCAGTTTGCCGAAGTTGGCTTCGTGGGTCGGGGCCGGTTCACGGGTAAACAATGTTGATTCGCTGAAGTCTGGGCTATAGAGATAACCCGGCGAGGTGCCGATGGTCAGGCCTTTGAGTTCTTCGAGTTTGCTGAACGGGTGCGGCCGGTCGTTGGCGTAAAACATCACGAATTCGACGTCCGACAGCGGCTCGCTCGGGTAGAGCAGGGTGGCGTCGCGCTCATCGCTATGGAAGATATCCAGCGCGCCATCGGCAAGGCCGGTTTCAAGCATCGACAGGCAACGCTTCCACGGCAGGAATTGCCATTCGACTTCTATGCCCAGCCGTTTGAAGACGATGGCCGTGGTTTCGTAATCCAGTCCGAGGTTCTTACCGTTCTCTTCATAGACGTAAGGCGCCCACGGCTCGGTGACAATACGCAACTTCTCGCCTCGAGCGGCGAAGCTCAGGCAAGCAAAAACCAGCACGGCGAATAACTGCGTGATCAAAGGCATGGCTTGAGATTACGACGAGAAACGCGAAAGAGCCAGAAAGTGCCTGCACAAGCTCTAATTCGGGGATTCAAACGCAAAAAAACGCAGCGCCGACAACCCCTGTAGGAGCTGCCGAAGGCTGCGATCTTTTGATCTTGTTTCTAACGCTTAACGCGGCAACTTCAGGTTATTCCAGATCGCCAGACTAGGCTCGGCCTGGTTCATGGAATAAAAATGCAGCCCCGGTGCGCCGCCCTGCAACAGACGCTCGCACATCTCGCTGACGACTTGCTCACCAAAGCGCTGAATGCTATGTGTGTCATCGCCGTAGGCTTCCAGTTGCTTGCGGATCCAGCGCGGGATTTCCGCACCGCAGGCATCGGAGAAGCGCGCGAGTTTGCTGTAGTTGGTGATCGGCATGATCCCCGGAACGATTGGCAGATCGACACCCTGCGCCTGCAAACGGTCGACGAAATAGAAGTAGCTGTCGGCGTTGAAGAAGTACTGGGTGATTGCGCTGTCGGCGCCGGCACGGGCCTTGCGCACGAAGTTGGCCAGATCGTCTTCGTAGTTGCGTGCTTGTGGATGCATCTCCGGGTAAGCGGCAACTTCGATGTGGAAATGATCGCCGGTTTCTTCACGAATGAATTCAACCAGTTCATTGGCGTGACGCAGCTCGCCGCTGGTCATGCCCATGCCGGACGGCAGGTCACCACGCAGGGCGACGATGCGCTTGATGCCGGCAGCCTTGTACTCGTTCAGCAGGCCGCGCAGATCGTCCTTGCTGTCGCCGACGCACGACAGGTGCGGTGCGGCCGGGATTTTGACTTCGCTTTCCAGTTGCAGAACGGTGTTGAGGGTGCGATCACGGGTCGAACCACCAGCGCCATAGGTGCAGGAAAAGAAATCAGGGTTGTAAGTGGCCAACTGACGGGCAGTGGCGAGCAGTTTTTCATGCCCAGCATCGGTCTTGGTCGGGAAGAACTCGAAGCTGTAGCGACGGTCTTGGGACATGGTCATACCCTTGGAAACAAGAACCTTCGAGGCGCTGCAATCCCGTGTGGGAGCTAGCCTGCTCGCGAAAGCGCCGGGTCAGACAACACGGATGTTGAATGTTTAGACGCCTTCGCGAGCAGGCTCGCTCCCACAGGGAGAGCGAGCAGTCTGCGCCTGTTAGTAGCGGTAAGCGTGCGGCTTGAACGGGCCTTCGACGGTGACGCCGATGTAGTCAGCCTGTTGCTTGGTCAGTTGCGTGACCACGCCGCCGAAGCCGCGAACCATTTCCAGGGCCACTTCTTCGTCGAGTTTCTTCGGCAGTACTTCAACGGTCAGACGCTCGGCTTTCTGAGCTGGCGACAGGTCGGCGTACTTCTGGCCGAACAGGAAGATCTGCGCCAGCACCTGGTTGGCGAACGAACCGTCCATGATGCGGCTTGGGTGACCAGTGGCGTTGCCCAGGTTAACCAGACGGCCTTCGGCCAGCAGGATCAGGTAGTCGTCGTTCTGAGCGTCGAAAGCGCCAGCGCCGGTACGGTGGATCTTGTGAACCTGTGGCTTCACTTCTTCCCATGCCCAGTTCTTGCGCATGAAAGCGGTGTCGATTTCGTTGTCGAAGTGACCGATGTTGCAGACAACGGCGCGCTTCTTCAGGGCTTTGAGCATGTTCGCGTCGCAAACATTGACGTTACCGGTGGTGGTCACGATCAGGTCGATCTTGCCCAGCAGCGCTTTGTCGATGCTTGCTTCGGTGCCGTTGTTGATACCGTCGATGAACGGCGAAACCAGTTCGAAACCGTCCATGCACGCTTGCATGGCGCAGATCGGGTCAACTTCGGAAACCTTAACGATCATGCCTTCCTGACGCAGGGACTGGGCCGAGCCCTTGCCCACGTCACCGTAACCGATGACCAGCGCTTGCTTGCCGGACAGCAGGTGGTCGGTACCACGCTTGATCGCATCGTTCAGGCTGTGACGGCAGCCGTACTTGTTGTCGTTCTTGGACTTGGTCACCGAGTCGTTGACGTTGATGGCCGGGATTTTCAGCTCGCCCTTGGCCAGCATGTCCAGCAGACGGTGTACGCCGGTGGTGGTTTCTTCGGTCACGCCGTGAACGCGATCCAGTACTTGTGGGTACTTGTCGTGCAGCAGCTGAGTCAGGTCGCCGCCGTCGTCGAGGATCATGTTGGCGTCCCATGGCTGGCCATCCTTGAGGATGGTCTGCTCCAGGCACCACTCGTACTCTTCTTCAGTTTCGCCTTTCCAGGCGAACACCGGGATGCCGGCAGCAGCGATAGCGGCAGCAGCCTGATCCTGAGTCGAGAAAATGTTGCACGACGACCAGCGTACTTCGGCACCCAGGGCAACCAGGGTTTCGATCAGCACGGCAGTCTGAATGGTCATGTGGATGCAGCCGAGGATCTTGGCGCCTTTCAACGGCTGTTCGCCGGAGTACTTGCGACGCAGACCCATCAGAGCCGGCATTTCCGATTCGGCGATGATGGTTTCGCGACGGCCCCAGGCAGCCAGGGACATGTCGGCAACTTTGTAATCGTTAAAATCTGCAGGCGTGATAACAGCGCTCATGAAGAGCCTCCATTCGTAATGTATGCGAATGGGCGCCGTTGTGCGTTTAGTGTCTGGCCTGAGCCAGTCAACGCCCCATCCGAGCCTGACAGGTTGAACCTGCTGCAGCGCCCCTCGGACAGGTGGCGGGAAAACGGTAGCAAGTGAACGTTACCGTTTTGAAACGGGGGCGATTATAGCCGTCTAGACTGATCTTCCAAAGGGTTTCTGTCGGCCAGATGAAGATCGTTAATGACGACCATAGTCGAAGCCGCATGGAGCCTGACCGCTCAGTCTGCCAAGATACCGTCCATCGTTCGGCAAGACACTCAGGAGTGAAGATGAATTTCCACACCCGCAAATGGGTAAAACCCGAAGACCTCAACCCCAACGGCACCCTGTTCGGCGGCAGCCTGCTGCGCTGGATCGACGAAGAAGCGGCGATCTACGCCATTGTGCAGTTGGGCAATCAGCGCGTGGTGACCAAGTACATTTCCGAAATCAACTTCGTCAGCGCCTCACGCCAGGGCGACATCATCGAACTGGGCATCACCGCCACCGAGTTCGGCCGCACCTCGATTACCCTGACTTGCGAAGTGCGCAACAAGATCACTCGCAAGAGCATTCTCACCGTCGAGAAGATGGTTTTTGTGAACCTCGGTGAGGATGGTTTGCCGGCGCCGCACGGGCGGACCGAAATCAAATATGTGAAAGACCAGTTCCAGGAAGATGAATTGGTCACCAAATAACATCGGCGGTGCTTTCTTCGCGAGCAAGCTCGCTCCCACAAGGATCACGCTGTACCTGTGGGAGCGAGCCTGCTCGCGAAAGCGGTTGTCCTGTCACCGAAGATTGATCTGGCCACTGAACAGCCATGAACCGCCGGGGTCGTAGGTAAACACCACCCCCACGGTTCCCACGCCATGACCACTCCCACCGACGGCAAGACCCCCGATCTCTCGGCCAAAGAACAGCACGAAGTCGAGAAAAACCAGCCGCCCCGCGCGGCCGTCCTGCATGAAATCATCCGCAGCCAAGGCGATCAGGAACTGGAGCGCAGCATTGCCGCGCTCTGGTGGTCGGCGCTGGCGGCCGGGCTGACCATGGGCCTGTCGCTGATGGGCATGGGCCTGCTCAACTCGCGCCTGCCCGACGGTGACGAATTCAAAGTGATCGCCAGTTTCGGCTACTGCGCCGGTTTTCTCGCGGTGATCCTCGCCCGTCAGCAACTGTTCACCGAAAACACCCTGACCGCCGTGCTGCCGGTCATGACCAAGCCGACCCTGCAAAACTTCGGCCGGCTGATCCGGCTGTGGACGGTGGTGCTGGTCGGCAACCTGTGCGGCACGATTCTGGTCGCGTACGTGATGCTCGAACTGCCGATCTTCGACACCAAGACTGATCACGCCTTTCTCGAAATCGGCCGCAAGGTCATGGAAAACCACGCCAGCCAGATGTTCGCCAAGGGCATCGTTTCCGGCTGGATGATCGCCACCATGGTCTGGATGATTCCGTCCATGGAGAGCGCGAAGATGTGGATCATCATCCTCATCACCTATCTGATGGCGCTCGGCGACTTCACTCACATCGTGGTGGGTTCGGCGGAGGTGTCGTATCTGGTGTTTGCCGGCGAATTGCCGTGGAGTGATTTCTGGATGGTCTTCGCGGGGCCGACGCTGGCGGGGAACATCATTGGCGGTAGCTTTATCTTTGCGCTGATCAGCCATGCGCAGATTCGCAGCGAAAGCGGGGCGCCAAAGGAATCTGCGGATCAGGCCGGGAAACCTGATCCGCAGGAGATCAAAAAATGATCAGTGGTGAGCAGGTTCGCTGGTGGTCGCGGGCTCGTTGCGAGTCGCGTGCTTGACCAGTTTGCCGATGGTCAGACCCTGCAACAGGATTGACGACAGCACCACGATGTAGGTGATGCTCAGCAGCAGATCGCGCTCCGGGCCCAACGGCAGGGCCAGCGCCAGTGCCACCGAGACACCGCCGCGCAAACCGCCCCAGGTCAGAATCCGGATGGTGCCGGCGGGCACTGTCCGCCAGCGTCGCAGCAGCAGAATCGCTGGTGCTACGGTGAGCAGGCGCGAGAGCAGAATCGCCACCGCCAGCAAACCTGCCGCGGCCATGTGCAGCCAGTTGAATGGCAGCAGCAACAGCTCCATACCGATCAGCGCGAACAGCAGCGCGTTGAGCATGTCATCGAGCAATTCCCAGAAACCGTCGAGGTAGCGGCGGGTCATGTCATTCATCGCCAGATTGCGCCCGACGTTGCCGATGATCAGACCGGCGACCACCATCGCGATCGGCGCGGAAACGTGAATCTCGGTGGCCATCGCCGAACCGCCAATGACCAGCGCCAGCGTCAGCATCACGGTGATCTGATGCTGCTCGACGCTTTTGATCATTCGATAGACCAGATAACCGATCAGCGCGCCAAACAGCACGCCGCCAATCGCTTCGTGAACGAAGAGCATTGCCGTGGCGCTGATGGTCGGGGTTTCGCCGAGTTGAGCGATGCCCAGCAGCACGGTGAACACCACTACCGCCGTGCCGTCATTGAACAGCGACTCGCCGACGATGGTGGTTTTCAGTGGTTTCGAGGCGTTGGCGGTACGCAGCACACCGAGCACCGCAATCGGGTCGGTCGGCGAAATCAGCGCGCCGAACAGCAGGCAATACAAGAAGCTCACGTGCCAGCCGAACAGGGCAAAAATGTAATAGGCGAGGCTGCCGATCACCGTGGTGGCAATCAACACACCGAAGGTCGCCAACAGGCCGATGGGCCAGCGGTAGCTGCGCAGGTCGTTGAGATTAACGTGCAGCGCGCCGGCGAACAGCAGGAACGAGAGCATCCAGTTCATCAGCAGATCGCCGAAGTCGATCTGGCCGATCAATTGCTGCACGCGTTCTTCGAGGCCGGGGTAGCCGAGCACGCTCAGGCCTTGCAGCAGCAGGGAAAACATCAACGCGGTAACCATCACGCCTATGGTTGGCGGCAGGCCGATGAAGCGGAAGTTGACGAAGGTAAGGAGGGTGGTGAGGCAGATGAAAGCGGCGACAAGTTCAAGCATCCGGGGTCCTTTGGATGAGGGTGGAAAGATAGCGCACCGAATCGTTGGTGCAGGGGTTGGATGGGTTGAGGGCGATTGAGGGCACAGTTCAAATGATGGGGGAGATCAAGAACCCCTCACCCCAGCCCTCTCCCAGAGGGAGAGGGGGCAAACCGAGGTGTCTGGCGTCAGACATCGACCTGGAAGACCTTATCGCTTATGGATTCAGCAAAGCAGTTTCACGTCGGCGTATCTCTCATATATCCCCCATTCAGTCCCCTCTCCCACCGGGAGAGGGTTAGGGTGAGGGCTAGCCGGACACATTGACCGCAGCCGCGCCGCGACGTTGCAGATAGATGAAAAACAGCGCCGTCAGCACCGTCAATACGCCAACCAGCGCACCGGTCCATGGCAAGTCCGCCAGATCCGCACCGCTGGCCACCACCAATCCGCCGATCCACGCACCCGCTGCATTACCGAGGTTGAAAGCGCTCTGGTTCAACGTCGAGCCGAGGTTCGGTGCCTCATGGGCCTGATCGATGATCAGCAATTGCAGAATCGGGCACAGCGCAAAAGCAAAAATCCCCCACAGCACCAGCGTGATCGCTGCCGGCACCACCGAGCGACTGGTCTGGCTGAACGCCGCCAGAATCACCACCACGGCCAGCGCCACGCCGACCAGCGACGGCAACAAACGGCTATCGGCCAGTCGCCCGCCGAGCATGCTGCCGCCGGTCAGGCCGACGCCGAACAACAGCAACATCACCGTCACGCCATGCGGGCTGACGCCGGTGATGTCCTGCAGGATCGGCGCGATATAGGTGAACACGCTGAACAGGCTGGTCGACGCCAAAACGCTCATGCCCAGTGCCAGCAGCACGTTGACTTTGCCCAGCACCTTGAACTCGCTGGCGAGGTTGGCCTTGTCCATCGGGATGTGTTTCGGCAGCCACAACCATTGTGCGAGGGCGGCGATCAGGCCGATCACCGACACCGCCCAGAATGTCGAGCGCCAACCGGCGTACTGACCCAGCGCGGTTCCCAGCGGCACGCCGAGAACGTTGGCCAATGTCAGGCCGGTGAACATCATCGCAATCGCTTGCGCGCGTTTGTTCGGTGCGACCAGTCCGGCGGCGACCACCGAGCCAATGCCAAAGAACGCGCCGTGGCACAGCGCGGTGACCACGCGGGCGGCCATCAGCGTCGCGTAGTTCGGTGCCAGTGCGCAGAGTATGTTGCCGAGAATGAACATCAGCGTCATGCCCAGCAATGTTGCTTTGCGCGGCATGTTCGCGGTGCCGATCGCCAGGATCGGTGCGCCGAAGACCACGCCCAACGCGTAACCGGTGATCAGCAGGCCCGCGTGAGGAATGCTCACAGCGAGATCGCGGGCGACGTCGGGCAACAAGCCCATGATGACGAATTCAGTGGTGCCGATGCCGAATGCGGCAACAGCGAGTGCAAGCAAGGCGAGTGGCATGCGCAAGGTCTCTGTCGGTAGTCTTGACGCTTTGATCAGGCATACGCAGGCCGACGACCGCTCTCGAGAGAGAGCAGGGCAGGCAGGAATTATTGGTTTTTTTCTGTGCGCAACTGAGTGCGGCGTGGTCGCTTGCAGTATAAACAGCTGCTGACACATCGCGAATCAATAATCTGACTATTCGGATTTTCGGGTTTTCACTGTAGGCGCTGCCGCAGGCTGCGATCTTTTGATCTTGCTGTTGAAAAATGAGGATCAAAAGACCGTCCGAACGCGGCCCGAGCCTTCGGCAGCTCCTGCAGGGGCTAATAAAAATAAGGAGTGTGTTTGTGCTGGCGACGGGGTTGGTATTGGTGGCGGCGCTGTTGCATGCAGCGTGGAATACCCTGATCAAATTCAGTGCCGAGCGGCTGCTGGTGGTGGCGTGCATGGACACGGTGGCGCTGTTGGTGGTTGCCATCGCGTTGCCATTCGTGAATTTGCCGCCAGTTGAAATCTGGCCATGGATTCTCGCCTCGGCGGCTTTCGAACTGCTCTATCGCTATCTGCTGATTCAGGCTTACCGCGTCGGCGATCTCGGACTGGTCTATCCGCTGATGCGTGGACTATCGCCGTTGGTAGTACTGGCGTTGACCTTGATCTTCGCCGGCGAAGTGCTCACCACGCAGCAGATTTTCGGCATCATGCTGATTCCGTTCGGTATGGCCTGTCTGCTTTGGCAGGGTGGCGGTGGCAAACATTTGCCATGGTCGATGCTGCCGGTGGTGGCGCTGATCGGCCTGTGTATCGGCTGCTACACCTACATCGATGGCCAGGCGTTGCGGCGCTGGTCGCATCCGCTTGATTACCTGGTCTGGGTCACGTTGCTCAGCGCCTGGCCGTTTCCGTTGCTGGCGTGGGTCGCCAAGCGTCCGGCCTTCATGCAGTTCTGGCGTGAGCAATGGAAGCTGGGACTGGCCGTCGGGTTCTGCGTGTTGTTCAGCTACGCTCTGGTGCTGTGGGCGATGCAGTTGGGCTCGATTGCGGAGGCGGCAGCATTGCGCGAAATCAGCGTGATTCTGGTGGTGCTGTTCGGTATGCGCTACTTGAAAGAACCTTTCGGCCGGCCGCGGCTCTTAGCCTGTGGGCTGGTGCTGATCGGCATGCTGGTGATGAAGTTCTGACCGCCCGCGAATTCTATAACTCGAAAAAAGGACGGCGTTATGACAGTGGCTCTGTGGTGTGTGTTGATTGCGATTTTTCTGCCGTATGTGTGCACGATCGTGGCCAAGGTCTCGGGCGGTTTCAGGCTGGGAGACAATCATGATCCCCGGGATTTCCTCGATAGCGTGGGTGGTGTGGCCCGGCGGGCGCATGCGGCACAGCTGAACAGCTTTGAAGTGATGCCGGCGTTTGCTGCGGCAGTGATCGTCGCGCATCTGGTAGGGACGGCGCAGCTGGTGACGGTCAATGTGCTGGCGGTGCTGTTTATTACCAGTCGCCTGCTTTACATCATTTGCTACCTGGCGGACTGGGCGATCTTGCGGTCGCTGGTGTGGTTTGTGGGAATGGTGTTGATTGCTTCGTTCTTCTTCGTGTCGGTCTGATTACTTTACTGGTGTTGCTGATGGCCTCATCGCGAGCAGGCTCACTCCCACATGGATATGCATTCCAACTGTGGGAGCGAGCCTGCTCGCGAAAGCCATTGTTCAAACGACAAAGATCCTAAGGGTTACTTCTTCTCTGTATCAGCCACCTGCGGCACTTGCGGCAGCGCTGCACCTTTAGGCCAGAGCATCCAGATCTGCCCCTGCTGTTTCATGTCTCCGGCCAGTTGCCCGGCCGCATCACCGGTGCCCCAGAACAGATCCGCGCGAACCTCGCCAGCAATCGCGCCGCCGGTATCCTGTGCCGCCACCGGACGGACCAGTGCCGTGCCATCCGGACGTGTGGTCGACAGCCACAGCAGACTGCCCAACGGAATCACCTTGCGATCCACCGCCGCGCTGTAGCCGGCAGTTAGCGGCACGTTCAGCGAACCGCGCGGGCCTTCGTTGCTGTCCGGGTTGCGGGTGAAGAACACATAGCTAGGGTTGCTACCCAACAGTTCGGGGATGCGCGACGGATTGGCCCTGGCCCAGTTGCTGATCGCGGTCATGGTCACGTCTTCTTTCTTCAGCTCGCCTTGCTCGACCAGCCAGCGGCCGATTGGCCGGTACGGGTGGCCGTTCTGATCGGCGTAGGCGATGCGCAGCTGTTTACCGTCCTCGGTCTGAATCCGCCCGGAACCCTGGATCTGCAGAAATTGCAGGTTCATCGGGTCGGTCAGGTAGGCAACCACGGGGGCCTTCACACCTTTGGATTCGATGGTTGCTGCGTCGTCGTAAGGCTTGAGCACTCGACCTTCGAGGCGACCGCGCAGGCGTTTGCCTTTGAGTTCGGGATAAATGCTGTCCAGCGAGACGATGATCATGTCTTCCGGCACGCCATACACCGGCACATTGGCCGCGTCGGTGGGCGTCAGGCTGCCCGGGTAGACCGGTTCGTAATAACCGGTGATCAACCCGTTCGGATTGTCGTTCTCAGCGCGCAGGCCGTAGACGTCGAGGTTTTGCTTGAGGAAGGCGCGAATCTCGCCAGCACTCTGCGGCACACTGGTCGCGGCAGCGCAGGTGTTGCCCCAGACAGGATCTGCCTTGAGTCGGGTGCAGGCGCTGCGCCACGAACCGAAACCGGCGACCAGATCGCTATCGGATACCGCCGGCAATGCCTCCCAGGTGGCGCTGGAATAAGTGGCCAGCGCGTGGGTTTTTGGTTTGGCGGGTTCGCCACCGGTGCAGCCGGCGAGGATTGCCAACAGTGGAAGGGTGGCGATGAGCGGGTGACGCCAGGCCTTGAGACGGCTGTTCATGGAGTAATTCCTGTGCCGGTTGCCGGAGTGCTCCATGCGCTCGAACAACCCGTATTTTTAATAGGGCTATTGGTGTTTGGTGGTGACGCGAGGATACTGGCCGCCGAATTCCGTGACCTGAAGCCACCATGACTCTTAAGCGCATTTCTGTTGTATTGCTGGCCTGTCTGACCTTGTCCGCCTGTGGCGGTGTCGATCCGAATTCTCCGCTGGGCCAGCGCAAAGCGATCTTCAAGCAAATGCTCAAGACCGGCGAAGACCTGGGCGGCATGTTGCGTGGACGTATTCCGTTCGACGGGCCGAAGTTCGCCGACGGCGCGGTGAAACTCGATGCGTTGTCCCATGAACCGTGGAAGCATTTTCCGCAGGTTCGCGAAGAAGATCACACCAGCGCCAAGGACGATGTCTGGAAGCAGCAGGCGCGTTTTCAGGAAATGGCCCGCAACCTTGAGGCCGCCACCGGTGAATTGGTGGTCGCCAGTCAGGTTCAGCCTTACAAGGCCAGCAATCTCGGGCCTGCGGTGCAGAAAGTTGAAGATGCCTGCAGCGCTTGCCATAAACAGTTTCGCGATCATTGATATTTAAAAGATCGCAGCCAGCGGCAGCTCCTGCATTGATCAGGGTAGGAGCTGCCGGAGGCTGCGATCCTTTGATTTTTACTTGTCGATTTCGTCCAGCGCGTCTTGCAGTTCTTTGCGCGACTCGGCGAGTTTGTCTTTGCGCTTGTTGATCTTCTCCGGGTCGCCTTTCTTCATGGCCTTGTCGAGATCAGCCTGACGCTTGCTCACTTCGTGCTTGGCTTCGAGCACCTTGTTTTCGCGTTCTTTCTTCAGGCCGGCGTCGGTGCAATGCTCGGTCACTTCGCGCAAGGCCGTTTCCAGGCCTGCCTGCTGATCGGTGTTGCCGCGCGACTTGGCCTGTTCGATCTGATTCATGATGCCCTGCTTCTTGGCGGCGCAACCGGTCAGGCCCGGGGCGTCTTCGTCGGCCATGACAGGGGCGGCCATTACGCCGCAAAGAGTCAGCATGGCGAGCGGTGCGAGAAATTTCATAAAAGCTCCATGTGCAAAGGCAATCGGGTCAGGGCGGCACTGCGCTGTTGGAGCGCCGCGGCGGCCTTTGGGTTCCCGGCGCGCCTGGATTGCGTAGTCAGAAACCGTCGATTCCGGCGGCATGTAGGGTTTCGCTCAAGGCCAGTACCTGCGGATCGCGAAAGAATGCGCTCAATTGCGCTGCGCGTCCCGGGCCGATACCGGCTTCGGCCTGCCATTGTTCAGTGTCACGCTGCGCCAGCGCCTGCCACGAATCAGGCAGTTGGGCCTGACCGGTTGGCGGCAAGCCCAAGGCCTTGAGCCATTGCGCAAAGGGTCGCTGGCGGGCGCTGTGAAAACTGTGCATCAGGCGTTCGCTACTGCGCTCGCCGAAGCCGGCAATGTTAGCAAGCTCCGGCCCATCGAGGGTCAACCAATCCAGCAGGTTGTTCACGCGGCGTGTTTCGAGAAGTTTCTCCCAGGTGCCGCGACCGACATGTTGCATCGCCAGTCCGCGCTTGCCACTGAGCCAGGTCAGGCGCGCGAGAAACTGGCTTTCGCAGCCGGGCGTGGGTTGCCAGCAGCTCAAGGTGTGGAAGTCGTCGGCGTTGGGGATGTTGAGGTCTGTGCGTTCGGCGGCGCGCAGCACCACGCTGTCGAGCCGTGGAATGGTCAGGCCGGCGAGGCTGATTGCCACTTGATCGCCGGGGCGGATATCCAGGTCTTGCCAGCGTTTGAAGGAACTGGCGCTGACCCGTTTGATTTCCCGGTCATCGAGCATGACGGGTTTGAGTTCGAGTACTGGCGTGATACGCCCGGTGCGCCCGATCTTGAAGTTGACCTTGCGCACTTCGGCCAGCGCTTGAGCAAAAGGATACTTCCACGCAACTGCCCAATACGGAGCGCGAGTCTGCCAGCGCTCGGCGGGTGGTCGTTGGCTCTGGCGCAAAACCACGCCATCAGTGGCAAACGGCAGGGGCGAGCGATACCAGTGATCGCGCCATTTCTGCGCCTTTGCAAATTCGCGGACGGGATGGCTGTACGGCTCAATCGTGGCGAACCCCAGCGTTGCCAATCCGGATAGGCGCTCGGGCAAGTCCAAAGGCCCTTGTGGCCAGTCCCAAACGAACAGCCCTATGCCGGTGGCTTGTTCTGTATTCAAGGATTTGCGACTCATCAATCCAGCCACGGTGGCGCGAGCGTTAACGCTGCCCGCTCGGGATTGCACATGCTGGTTGAGCCGCCAGTAAAGTTCACCCTGCACCAGTAGATCCAGTGGTTGTGACAGGCGTTGAGGGATAGCGCCGATCTTCTGCGCTGATGGCGTCCAGTCTTGCCCGTGAATCCCGTCACCACGACTGATGGCTTGATGCAAAACGCCCGCGCGATAAATCAGCGTCACCGCGACGCCATCGACTTTGGGTTGTACCCAGACATCCCGGCGGTCGCGCAGCCACATTTCCACGGCGGCTGCCTCGTGCAACTTGTCCAGGCCGGTATGGGCGATGGGGTGTGCGATTGAGCCGGAGGCAGTGCGCAGTGGCGCCGGCGTGGATGGCAAATCGGAGCACCGCCGCCACTGGCTCAAGCGCAGACGTGACTGATCGTAGAGTTCATCGGCAATCAGCGAGCGGCCTTCGCGGTGGTAGGCGTCGTCCCATTGGTCGATCTGTATTTGCAGGGCGGAGATTTCGCGTTGGGCGTGTGCAGCGGGCCAGTTTGGGCAGGTGGCTTGCGCGCTGAATGTTGCGGGTATCAGCAGGAAAATAAATAACAGGCGCAGCGTGGCAAGCATCGTGAGCGTCCTTGCTCAAGGGGAATGTTTGAAGGTTAGGCGAAGATATTTACTCCGCCGGATGGGTGTTTTACGGCTTGTTTCTGTGCAGTGAAAACAGCCCCTCACCCTAACCCTCTCCCGGGGGGAGAGGGGACTGACCGAGTGGTTTGTTGGATATGCATCGACCTGAACGTTCTGAGTTGTACTCCCGGTTTCAGGCATGAAAAAGCCCCGCACGGCGCGAACCGTGCGGGGCTTTTCGTACCGCCGGGGAAGTCTTACAGGCCAGCAGCAGAACGCAGGGCGTCGGCGCGGTCGGTTTTTTCCCAGGTGAACGTGGTGAAGGTGTCTTCGCCAACGGTCTTGGTCTCTGGCGCGCGACCGAAGTGGCCGTACGCTGCAGTTTCCTGGTACATCGGGTGCAGCAGATCGAGCATGGTGGTGATTGCGTATGGACGCAGGTCGAACACTTCACGGACCAGTTTGACGATCTTGTCATCACTGATCTTGCCGGTGCCGAAGGTGTTCAGCGAGATCGAGGTAGGCTGAGCCACACCGATCGCGTAGGAAACCTGAATCTCGCAACGCTCGGCCAAGCCGGCAGCGACGATGTTCTTGGCAACATAACGGCCAGCGTAGGCAGCCGAACGGTCAACCTTCGATGGATCTTTACCGGAGAACGCGCCGCCGCCGTGACGGGCCATGCCGCCGTAGCTGTCGACGATGATCTTGCGACCGGTCAGACCGCAGTCACCTACCGGGCCGCCAATGATGAACTGGCCGGTCGGGTTGATGTGGAACTGGGTGTCTTTGCTCAACAGTTCGGCAGGCAGCACGTGCTTGACGATCAGCTCCATCACGCCTTCGCGCAGGTCTTTGTACGACACTTCAGGGTTGTGCTGGGTCGACAGAACAACCGCGTCGATACCGACAACCTTGCCGCCTTCGTAACGGCAAGTCACCTGCGACTTGGCGTCTGGACGCAGCCAAGGCAGCAGACCCGATTTACGGGCTTCGGCCTGGCGCTGTACCAACTGGTGCGAGAAGGTGATCGGTGCTGGCATCAAAACGTCGGTTTCGTTGCTGGCGTAGCCGAACATCAGGCCCTGGTCGCCAGCGCCCTGATCTTCAGGCTTGGCACGGTCAACACCCTGGTTGATGTCTGGGGACTGCTTGCCGATGATGTTCATCACGCCGCAGGTCGCGCCGTCGAAGCCGACGTCGGAGCTGTTGTAGCCGATGTCGAGAATCACGTTACGCACGATCTCTTCCAGATCGACCCAGGCGCTGGTGGTCACTTCACCGGCAACAATGGCCACGCCAGTCTTGACCAGCGTCTCCACGGCAACGCGTGCGTGTTTGTCCTGGGTAATGATGGCGTCCAGCACCGCATCGGAAATCTGGTCGGCGATTTTGTCCGGGTGCCCTTCGGACACGGACTCGGAGGTGAAGAGGGAGTATTCGCTCATCTCGATGTTTTCCTGAATTTACCGATGGTGAGTGTCGCCAGCCGGTCGCTGAAAATGGCGGACCTGGATCTGGAAACCATTACGTAAGCCTACATAGAGGCTTTCCCCGGGAACGAGTCCCGCAGCGGTGGCCCAACGGGCCAAATCGTCCTGTTCAAACCCCAACCACAGATCACCGCAGGCCTCCCTGGCCCAACTCTGGTTGTGGCTACATAACTCTGTCACGAGCAGGCTACCGCCCGGTTGCAGCAGGTCGGCCATGTGCCTGAGCGCATCGGCCGGTGCGGCGAAATGGTGCAACACCATGTTCAACACTACGCAATCGGCCATAAGGCTTGTGCCGTTCAATGCATCGGCCAATTGCAGGCTGACGTTAGCCAGCTGTTCACGTTCACATACCTGACGCGCCAGTTCGAGCATCGCCGGGCTGTTGTCCAGCGCGGTTACGGTGCCGAAGCGGCGGGCCAGTTCCGGCAGAAAAGCACCATCGCCGGGGCCGACTTCAATGGCCGTGGCAGCGCCATCGAAGTTCAGTTTGTCGAGCAGGGCCAGCACGCTTTCGCGGTACTGCGGCAGGCCTGCGATCAAATCTTGCTGGGCGCGAAATTTCTCTGCGACCCTTGCGAAAAAGTCCTGGCTGGCGGCGGCACGCTGGCCGTGAACCTGTTCGATGCGCGCTTGCACGTCGTCAGGCAGATCCAGATTGTCGACTTCTTCTAACAATGCCGCGTGCAACTTGCCGCCGAGCAATTCGGTGTGGGGCAGGGCGCGGCGATAGAAAATCGCGTTGCCTTCGCGGCGCGTCGCCACCAGATCGGCCTGGGCCAGTACCTTGAGGTGGTGGCTCATGCCGGACTGGCCAATGCCGAAAATCTGCGCCAGTTCCAGAACACCGAACGAATCGTTGGCCAATGCGCGCAGTACATTCAGCCGCAACGGATCGCCGCCGGCCTTGCACAGGGCCGCCAGCTCGTCGCAATCGTCATGGAGAATGGAAGGCACGCGTAAATTCATAGGGCCGCAGTCTAGAGACGGGGGGAATTCATCGCAAGGCCAATATCAAAAAGTTTTGATATTGCTCGATAAATGGCACTTCTCACCAAGCGGTTAACTCTACAAACGAGTAGCGGAAAGGTTTCACCAACAGAAAGCGCCGCTATCCATTGGAAAAACGCCCCCCGATGACTATCTGTCATTGCCCCGAGGCGCCCCGGTGAGGGAAAATGCCCTCCTTTTTTCCGTTTCAATCTATTCACACCCAGGAGATCAGCGATGCCTAGCCGTCGTGAGCGTGCCAACGCCATTCGTGCCCTCAGCATGGATGCCGTGCAAAAAGCCAACAGCGGCCATCCCGGTGCCCCTATGGGTATGGCAGATATCGCCGAAGTGCTTTGGCGCGACTACCTCAAGCACAACCCGAGCAATCCATCGTTCGCCGACCGTGACCGCTTCGTGCTGTCCAATGGTCACGGTTCGATGTTGATCTACTCGCTGCTGCACCTGACCGGTTATGACCTGTCGATCGAAGACCTCAAGCAGTTCCGTCAACTGCACAGCCGCACCCCTGGCCACCCGGAATTCGGTTACACCCCGGGCGTTGAAACCACCACCGGCCCGCTGGGTCAGGGTTTGGCTAACGCCGTCGGTTTCGCTCTGGCAGAAAAAGTTCTGGCAGCGCAGTTCAACCGTCCAAACCACAACATCGTTGACCACCACACCTACGTATTCCTGGGTGATGGCTGCATGATGGAAGGCATTTCCCACGAAGTCGCTTCCCTGGCCGGTACTTTGGGTCTGGGCAAGCTGATCGCTTTCTACGATGACAACGGCATCTCCATCGACGGCGAAGTCGAAGGCTGGTTCACCGATGACACGCCGAAGCGTTTCGAAGCCTACAACTGGCAAGTGATCCGTAACGTTGACGGTCACGACCCGGAAGAGATCAAGACCGCCATCGAGACCGCGCGCAAGAGCCCGCTGCCGACGCTGATCTGCTGCAAGACCACCATCGGTTTCGGCTCGCCGAACAAGCAGGGCAAAGAAGACTGCCACGGCGCCCCATTGGGTGACGCGGAAATCGCCCTGACCCGCCAAGCGCTGAACTGGAACCACGGCCCGTTCGAAATCCCGGCCGACATCTATGCCGAATGGGATGCCAAAGAAAAAGGTCGCGCAACCGAAGCCGAGTGGGATCAGCGTTTCGCTGCTTACTCCGCTGCATTCCCGACTGAAGCCAATGAACTGGTACGTCGCCTGAGCGGTGAGCTGCCGGCCGACTTCTCCGAAAAAGCCTCGGCTTACATCGCTGAAGTCGCGGCCAAAGGCGAAACCATCGCCAGCCGTAAAGCCAGCCAGAACACCCTGAACGCGTTCGGCCCGTTGCTGCCGGAACTGCTCGGCGGTTCGGCTGACCTGGCCGGTTCCAACCTGACCCTGTGGAAAGGTTGCAAAGGCGTCAGCGCTGAAGATGCCAGCGGCAACTACATGTACTACGGCGTGCGCGAATTCGGCATGACCGCAATCATGAACGGCGTGACCCTGCACGGTGGCCTGGTGCCTTACGGCGCGACCTTCCTGATGTTCATGGAATATGCGCGCAACGCCGTGCGCATGTCGGCGCTGATGAAGAAGCAGGTGATCCACGTCTACACCCACGACTCCATCGGTCTGGGCGAAGACGGCCCGACGCACCAGCCGATCGAGCAACTGACCAGCCTGCGCACTACCCCGAACCTCGACACCTGGCGTCCAGCCGATGCCGTGGAATCGGCCGTGGCCTGGAAAAACGCTCTGGAGCGCAAGGACGGCCCATCGGCGCTGATCTTCTCGCGTCAGAACCTGCAGCACCAGAAACGCGATGCCGGCCAGATTGCCGACATCAGCCGTGGCGGTTACGTGCTGAAGGACTGCGCAGGCGAGCCTGAGCTGATCCTGATCGCCACCGGTTCGGAAGTCGGTCTGGCGGTTCAGGCTTTCGACAAGCTGACCGAACAAGGTCGCAAGGTGCGTGTGGTTTCCATGCCGTGCACCAGCGTGTTCGA
Source organism: Pseudomonas viridiflava (assembly GCF_900580865.1). Lineage (GTDB taxonomy): Bacteria > Pseudomonadota > Gammaproteobacteria > Pseudomonadales > Pseudomonadaceae > Aquipseudomonas. The sequence goes on along the minus strand of NZ_UTBZ01000001.1, from coordinate 60,006 downwards.
TGCTCAGGACGCCGGCTACAAGCAAGCCGTGCTGCCGTTGCAGGTCAGCGCGCGTATCGCCATCGAAGCGGCTCACGCCGACTTCTGGTTCAAGTACGTGGGTCTGGAAGGTCGCGTGATCGGCATGACCACTTACGGCGAATCGGCTCCGGCTTCGGCATTGTTCGAAGAGTTCGGCTTCACCCTGGAAAACATCCTGGGTCAGGCTGAAGAGCTGCTGGAAGACTAAGCAGTACGAATGCGGTGGCCCCGGCCACCGCGTTCCCCTGTAGGAGCTGCCGAAGGCTGCGATCTTTTGATCTTGATCTTAAAAAACAGGATCAAAAGATCGCAGCCTTCGGCAGCTCCTACAGGGGGGTGTGTTGTAGCGAATACTATCGAGAACCCCATGCCTCAACCGCGTCCCTACAAAGTTGCACTCAACGGCTACGGCCGGATTGGTCGTTGCGTCTTGCGTGCGTTGTTTGAGCGAGGCGAGAAAGCCGGGTTTGAAATTGTCGCGATCAACGATCTGGCGGACATGGCCAGCATCGAATACCTGACACGCTTTGACTCCACCCACGGCCGCTTTCCGGGCGAGGTGCGAGTAGAAGGCGATTGTCTGCATATTAATGGTGACTGCGTGAAGGTTTTGCGCAGTGCCACCCCCGAAGGCATCGATTGGGCGTCACTCGGCGTCGATCTGGTGCTCGAATGCTCCGGTGCCTATAACACCCGTGCCGACGGCCAGCGCTTTCTCGACGCTGGCGCGCCGCGCGTGTTGTTCTCGCAGCCGATGGCCAGCGAGGCGGATGTCGACGCCACCATCGTTTACGGCGTCAATCAGGATTGCCTGACCGGTGACGAACTGCTGGTGTCCAACGCCTCCTGCACCACCAACTGCGGTGTGCCGCTGTTGCGCCTGCTCGACAAGGCGATCGGCCTCGATTACGTGTCGATCACCACCATTCACTCGGCGATGAACGACCAGCCGGTGATCGACGCCTATCACCACGAAGACCTGCGCCGCACGCGTTCGGCGTTTCAGTCGGTGATCCCGGTGTCCACTGGTCTGGCGCGCGGTATCGAGCGCCTGCTGCCGGAACTTGCCGGGCGAATTCAGGCCAAAGCCGTACGCGTGCCGACGGTCAACGTGTCCTGCCTCGACATCACGATGCAGACTGCCACCGCGACTGATGCCAATGAGGTCAACCGGATCCTGCGCGAGGCCGCCACCAATGGCCCGCTCAAAGGCTTGCTCGCCTACACCGAGCTGCCGCACGCCAGTTGTGATTTCAACCATGACCCACATTCGGCCATCGTCGATGCCAGTCAGACCCGTGTTTCCGGCCCAAAACTGGTGAACATCCTGGCCTGGTTCGACAACGAGTGGGGTTTTGCCAACCGAATGCTGGACGTTGCAGAACACTATCTGCAAACAGCAACTTCAAAAAAACCGTAGGAAGTGCGACCCATGACCGTGTTGAAGATGTCCGACCTCGATCTGCAAGGTAAGCGCGTATTGATCCGCGAAGACCTCAACGTCCCAGTCAAGGACGGTGTTGTCACCAGCGACGCGCGTATCCTGGCTTCGCTGCCGACCATCAAGCTGGCCCTGGAAAAAGGCGCGGCGGTGATGGTCTGCTCACACCTTGGCCGTCCGACCGAAGGCGAGTTCTCCGCCGAGAACAGCCTCAAGCCTGTCGCTGACTACCTGAGCAAAGCGCTGGGCCGCGAAGTGCCGCTGGTCGCTGATTACCTCGGCGGCGTTGACGTCAAGGCCGGCGACATCGTGCTATTCGAAAACGTGCGCTTCAACAAAGGCGAGAAAAAGAACGCTGACGAACTGGCCCAGCAATACGCCGCCCTGTGCGACGTATTCGTGATGGACGCTTTCGGCACCGCTCACCGCGCCGAAGGTTCGACCCACGGCGTGGCCAAGTTCGCCAAAGTCGCTGCTGCTGGCCCACTGTTGGCCGCTGAACTGGATGCACTGGGCAAAGCTCTCGGCGCACCGGCTCAGCCAATGGCGGCCATTGTTGCCGGCTCCAAGGTGTCGACCAAACTCGACGTGCTGAACAGCCTGAGCCAGATCTGCGATCAACTGATCGTCGGCGGCGGCATCGCCAACACTTTCCTCGCGGCAGCCGGTCACCCGGTTGGCAAGTCGTTGTACGAACCGGATCTGCTCGACACCGCGCGCGCCATCGCTGCCAAAGTCAGCGTGCCATTGCCGGTTGACGTTGTAGTCGCCAAAGAATTCGCTGAAACCGCAGAAGCCACCGTCAAGCTGATCGCTGACGTCGCGGCTGACGACATGATTCTGGACATCGGCCCGCAAACCGCAGCCAACTTCGCTGAACTGCTGAAATCTTCGAAAACCATTCTGTGGAACGGCCCGGTCGGCGTGTTTGAATTCGACCAGTTCGGCAACGGCACCAAAGTGCTGGCGCAGGCCATCGCTGAAAGCTCGGCGTTCTCCATCGCCGGCGGCGGCGACACCCTGGCCGCGATCGATAAATATGGCGTGGCTGAGCAAATCTCCTACATTTCCACCGGTGGTGGCGCGTTCCTCGAATTCGTCGAGGGCAAAGTGCTGCCAGCCGTAGAAGTCCTGGAAAGCCGGGCCAAGGCCTGAGGCCGCCCGTTTGGCCAGGCAAAGGAGTGTTCACATGGTCAAGTCGTTAGCGCTGTTGTTGCTGACCGGTACGCTGGCGGCCTGCGGGAGTAACCCGAAGGCCGAAGCCACGCCGGCGCCGAGCGAGTCGCAGAAGGGCTGTTATCAGGCCGACTGGCAGGCCGAAACCAACCCGGTGCTGAACAAGCGTTCCGGGCCGGACGGTCTGGACAAATACGAGACGCAAACCCCGGCGAAGGAACATGGTTGTCCTTGACGGGTCTGACTCTTTAACTCAGGGCTGGCGGCGTGCGCCGTCAGTCGAGGAACACGGATGAAAGGCTTGATCGCCATTGCGGCGTTGGCATTGTTGGGCGGTTGCGCGCAGTTGAACCTGTTTCAGTCATCTGCCCCGGCGGACAACTGGACGACCTGGACCTGCGACAGCCAGGCCAAAGTGCTGTGGCGTTACGCCGACGCCGGCCAGAAGGAAGTCGACGTTCGACTGGGTGGCGGTGATCAGGTCTATCGCCTGAAAGAAGAGCCGGGCGCCTCGGGCACGCTGTACAGCGACGGCATGCTGGCGTTTCACGTCAAGGGAGAGGAAGGCCTGGTGTACTGGGTCGCCACCAATGACCTGATCGGCCGCGGCTGCAAAGCGCAGTAATTGACACACCACAGTTCTAATGTGGGAGCGAGCCTGCTCGCGAAAGCGGTCTGACAGGCACTGCATCAGCGACTGCAAGATTGCTTTCGCGAGCAGGCTCGCTCCCACAGGGGTTCTGTGCAGTTCTCAGGATTTTGCTTTATCGAATCACCAGACCGGGCCTCAACCCCCGATCTGCAATCACTTGAATAGCCGCCGCCGCTCCGGCAGGCTGGCACGATTAACGACCCTCAACCGGGAGAGACACACACAATGGCACTTATCAGCATGCGCCAGATGTTGGACCACGCAGCCGAATTCGGCTACGGCGTTCCAGCCTTCAACGTCAACAACCTTGAGCAGATGCGCGCCATCATGGAAGCTGCTGACAAGACTGACTCCCCGGTGATCGTTCAGGCTTCGGCCGGCGCCCGCAAATACGCCGGCGCGCCTTTCCTGCGTCACCTGATCCTCGCCGCGATCGAAGAATTCCCGCACATCCCGGTGTGCATGCACCAGGACCACGGCACCAGCCCTGACGTCTGCCAGCGCTCGATCCAACTGGGCTTCAGTTCGGTGATGATGGACGGCTCGCTGGGCGAAGACGGCAAGACCCCGACCGACTACGACTACAACGTCCGCGTTACCCAACAAACCGTGGCCATGGCGCACGCCTGCGGCGTTTCGGTAGAAGGCGAGCTGGGCTGCCTGGGTTCGCTGGAAACCGGCATGGCCGGTGAAGAAGACGGCATCGGCGCCGAAGGCGTTCTGGATCACAGCCAAATGCTGACCGACCCGGAAGAAGCCGCTGACTTCGTCAAGCGCACACAAGTCGATGCCCTGGCCATCGCCATCGGCACCAGCCACGGCGCCTACAAGTTCACCAAGCCTCCAACCGGCGACGTGCTGGCGATCGACCGCATCAAGGAAATCCACAAACGCATCCCGAACACCCACCTGGTGATGCACGGTTCGTCCTCGGTGCCACAAGAGTGGCTGGCGATCATCAACCAGTACGGCGGCGACATCAAAGAAACCTACGGCGTACCGGTTGAAGAAATCGTCGAAGGCATCAAGCACGGCGTGCGCAAGGTCAACATCGACACTGACCTGCGCCTGGCATCCACCGGTGCGATGCGTCGCCTGATGGCCACCAACCCGAGCGAATTCGACCCACGTAAATTCTTCGGCGCCACTGTTACTGCGATGCGTGATGTTTGTATCGCTCGTTATGAGGCGTTCGGCACTGCCGGTAATGCTTCGAAGATCAAACCGATCTCGCTGGAAGCGATGTACCAGCGTTATCTGAAGGGTGAGTTGAACGCTAAGGTTAACTGAGCCTGAGCGTTAGACTGCTTTAAAAGAAACCCGCCGTGAGGCGGGTTTTTAATTAGATAAAATAATTATTAAGTTAATACGCTATGTGTTCGGAGAGAGTCATTACTGAGTGCTGATTGTGATCGGGGTAGACCAAGACCCGGAGCCACCTGGCACATCGGTTAGTTGAGCTGAGTACGTACCGGGCGCAGCAGAGATGTTGATAGTGAAACTCCCGCTCGCATCAGACATAGCGGATCCTAGAAGACCTCCATGACCCGTCATGCATGCGTAAACAGGGTCGTGCGGCCGGCTAACTGTGCCGGAAATTACAGCACTTCCTGGCCCGGAACAATAGTTTAGTCGAATGCTTGTAACTGACATGTTGATTTCCTCCATGGTTTGGTTTTTGCAGAAAGAAAAGGTCGAACTTAGCATCGATCTTTACATCTGCTTCGCATGTTGCAAGTGAAAAGTGAACACGTTTATCTATCGGTTTTTCTGTATTGCATGCTGCAGGAGAGATGTTAGAGATCTGCTTCTCGAGATGCACCTGTAAGAAATGACAGTTTTTAATATTTTTTTGCTATAGGAGTTATGCGTTTTCTGAAATAAAAAGGGAAATGGGAAAAGGAGGTGTGTCGAAAGAGTACGGATTCATTTAATTAAGATGTCGCTAGAAGTGAAGTGTCAGCGTTATCTGAGGGGTGAGTTGAAGGCTAAGAATAACTAGGCTGAGCATTAAACTGCTGATTCAAACAAAACGCCGTGAGGCGGGTTTTTGTCGGTGGTGATTTCGAAACTCATCATGCTGTACAGGCATCGAGAGGCTGATGGCCATTTGTGGCGATGCAACTTCGTGATAACGAAAAGTGAAATCCTCGGTGTCGCTGAAAAGGTCTGCCGCTATTGCCTTGAGATGTGCTTACTTGAAGAGAGGCCGTTTTCATTCGAATAAAGCCCCAAGCTCTTCAAGGATTGGCATCGTTGCTGGAACCACCGAGAGTTCGCAGTCCAGAGCAGCCAATGTGCGCGCGTAAGCGATTATGCGGACAAAAAAAGGATGCCCTTCTCCACCGCGATGATTTTGTATCGTGTCAGTCCCGCTAGATCGGCAAGCTGCGCCTGCGTCAGGCCACGATTTATACGTTTTTCGCGTAGTTGAATACCGAGACGGGTGATTAAAAGAGAGTAATCCATGTTGCGCTACCGTCACATTTTGATGTCGATGTTGCGTATGCGGAACATTTAATCCATTTGGCTTAAGAAACCCGCCATGAAGCGGGTTTTTTTTGGGGCGGTTATTCCTTTAGTTCAACGTGATCCAGCGCCTGATTCACCGCAAGTTCTCCAAGCATGACCACCTGCGCGATGCCTAGCGCGGTCTTGCGGTGTGAGGTGTCGAGCATGGCGGCGAAGTTGTTGAGCATTTCGCTGGCTGAACCCAAGGTCTCGCTGGCGTTGGCCAGCAGGGATTCGGTGTTGTACTTCGGGTTGGCGAGGTACATGGGCTCGGGTTTGTGCGTGCTGGCCATGATGAAGGCGGACGGTTTGAGGTAATGGTCGAGGGCGCGTTCGGCGGCGTCGTGGAGTTTTCTCGAATCGAAAGATTCGTAGGGGGATGCGGGATCTGTTTCTGGCGGGTGAGGCGTTGATTTTGTCATTTGCTCGAAACCTGATTTGAGTGCCCCCGCTTTGGCTACTAAATCAAAGTGGAGGCAACTGTACGCAGGTTAGTAGACCGGGGTTTCGAGCAAGCCGGCGCACCCGAAGGTGCCCTGCGCACAGCTACCATCAAGCGCAGGTATGGGAATACCTGACTGACAGATGCTTGTGCACAACGCTTGAAACCTCGGGCTACTAAACCCGATCACTGGAAATCAGTGACGCGAATCAAGTTACCGATGGCCCGCCAGGCGCACAAGCCGGCGGATTCTGGCGTAGTGGTAGGCAACGACGCAAGCTGTTGTAGGCATCCGGAAGTAACGGCCGAGGAAGTTAAACGTATCGTTTAGATAATGCGTCCGCATTGGTGCATTTCGAATTTGAGAGCGCTCAACCAAGTACCCAACCTTTAACTGGATGAGTGACCTAGATTTTTTGTTGAGTCATTAAAAAGGTTCTGTCTATGCTTTTTAAGTATAAAAACCTGTCAAATGTTACAGGTGTGGAGAAGTTGTTAGCCATTTATTGTAAGGGCTCAGTTATCTTTCAGGATGGAAAAAATGCAAAAGGACAAGAGAGTCACTCGTGTTGGTGTTGGCGACGTTCAAATGTTTCTGGCGATTCCCGGGGGGGAAAGCTTTACCGTCTCAATTCGTGGAAGAGAGTTTTTGGAGCACTATAAAGAATATTTTAATTTTAAGTATTTTCAGTATTTAGGCAGTAATGAGTTCTATATTGGTTCCAGCTTCGACAGAAATCTTCCGCTTAACGTGCCGCACGATCTGGGTGCTCCCGGCACAGCTGCCCACGTGCATCTGGAGTTGGATGGCATTGATAATTCAAGGAGTGCCAAGGGCTTTGTTTGTTTGGAGCGAGGCGGAGATTATCCGAAGGGTGTGATCTATTGTGCTGAAGAAAAAGCATTTTCTTTGATTGCGATGTTTGATTTTAAAAGTAGTTAATTTCATCTTTGCTGCGATATCAATGTCATGCGGCAGACTTGAGAAAGTCTGCCGATTTTGATTTTAAGTTATCGATAATTGATGCTCAGGTCAGTGCCCTGTTATTTGTCATGATCAATATCAAGCTTGCTGAAGGTAACTTGCCCACCCTCACTCGTATACCCGGTGTTGTCCTGCACATAAACCCCAGCCTTGAAATACAGCGGCTTGTTGCGCCAGGTCGCGCTGATCTGTGAATCCCACTGATAACCCGCCGCACTGACACCCAACGCACCGCCAGGACTCAGGTGAATAAGGTAGTTGAATTCGCGATCCAGTTTGACCCCGGTGGCAAGGGTGATGACACGGCTTTCGTCGTCATCGGGGTGCATTCGCACTTTGATCACCAGATTGCCGGTCTCGGTTTTGGTCTTGTACTGGTATTCGAGTTTGACCATCGGCTTCTGGCTTTCATAAGCGTGAATCTGGCCGATGACGATCTTGCCTGAACTCGGCACTTTGTTAACCGTAAGGGTCGCTCGCAGCAGGTTGTCGGCATCCGGGTAGTACCAGTTACGCAAAGTGCCGTTGCTGTAGGTCTCCCGCAGTTCAGTGCGCGGATAAATGGCGTTTTCGGTTTTTGACCCGGTAACCGGTGACCAGAAGAACAAGGTGCCGGTGTCGGAATGGAAGTACTGATCTTTGAAGCCGTTCACCAGTTTGGAGGTTTCGACGGTGTATGGCGGGCTGCCAACGGGAACGCTGAGGTTCCAGGTTGCGAGATCGATCATATCGGTTCTTCCACTCAAGTTTCACTGCACGTACGTGCCAGAAGCTCTAGCCCGCACGTTTTGGGGCGGCCTTTATAAGCGTAGAGGGATTTTTTGTTAACGCCCGTTTGGCAGATGATTGACGTCAACATCCTGTCGAAATGCCATCTCTGCCGGTTTCCGGGGGCTTCAGCGGTGACCGTTAGTCGGCAAATTCACGCTTTGGTTAAATGATGGCCTGATGACAGCTTCTGCTTTCTTGGATCCAGTACTAGAGTGAAGGCTCAGTATGAGTGCGGTTTTTACCGGCAACCGACCAAAAGTCCCGACAAGAGAAGCAGCATGGAATGCGCGCAACCCCCGCCAGGTGAAGGCAGCTCTGTCCTTTTGATCGTTGATGATTACCCTGAAAATCTGATCAGCATGCGCGCGTTGCTGCAGCGTCAGGATTGGCACGTCCTCACCGCAGCCTCCGGTTTCGAAGCGCTCAATATTCTGCTCTCCCACGACGTCGATCTGGTGCTGCTGGATGTGCAGATGCCGGGCATGGACGGCTTTGAAGTCGCACGGCTGATGCGCGGCAGTCAGCGCACGCGCTTGACGCCGATCATCTTTCTGACCGCCAACGAACAATCCCAGGACGCCGTGATCAAGGGCTATGCCAGTGGTGCGGTGGATTACCTGTTCAAGCCGTTCGACCCGCAGATCCTCAAACCCAAGGTGCAGGCGTTGCTGGAACACCAGCGTAATCGCCGCGCCTTGCAGCGCCTGAGCCATGACCTGGAAGTGGCGCGCGCCTTCAATGCCTCGGTGCTGGATAACGCCGCCGAAGGCATTCTGGTGGTGGGCGAAGACGGTTTGATCCGTTTTGCCAATCCGGCGATTTCGCGGTTGTTGAATGCGCCGGTGAAGGAGCTAGAGGGTAAAGAGTTTCTCGATTTTCTTCAGAAGCCGCACATTCCGCTGTGGGCTGATTCCGAGTTTTATGCCAGCTACAAGCGTGGCGAAACATTAAGACTGCACGATGCCTTGCTGCGCACGGCGCCCGGCCAGCAGGTGCCAGTTGCGCTGTCCTGTGCGGCGTTGCCCGCCGAACAGCATGCGATGGTGGTCACCGTGCTGGACATGTCGGTGGTGCGGCACTTGCACCAGCAGCTCGAATTTCAAGCGGTCACCGATCCACTGACCGGTTTGCTCAACCGTCGCGGCTTTTACCAGACCGTTGAAAATCTGCTGCTGCGTGGCGAGCGCAGCGACAGCAGTTGGGTGTTGCTGTATCTGGACCTCGACGGCTTCAAGCGGGTCAACGATTCGCTCGGTCACGATGCCGGCGACCGCGTACTGCGCTGGGTTTCCGAGCAGTTAAAAGCCTGTCTGCGACCATTCGACATTCTTGCGCGCATGGGCGGCGATGAATTTACCGCGCTGCTGGATCTGGAGTTTCCCGAGCAAGCGGCGAAGATTGCCGAGAAACTCATCGAACGGGTGTCGATTTGTCAGCAGATCGAAGGGTTGGACATCGCCTTGGGCGCCAGCATCGGCATCGCCACTTACCCGGACTGCGGCTCGAACCTCGACGGATTGCTGCGTGCTTCCGACATCGCCATGTACGAGGCCAAGCGCGCCGGACGTCAGCAATATCGTTTCTACGATCATGAAATGAATGGCCGGGCGCGCTCGCGGTTGATGCTCGAAGAGAGCGTGCGTGCCGCCATTGAGAATCGCGATTTCAACTTGGTGTATCAGCCGCAAGTGGCCATCGACACTGGTCAGATTCGCGGTTTTGAAGCCTTGCTGCGCTGGCAGCATCCAAGTGTCGGCGATGTCCCGCCAGGGCTGTTTCTTCCGCTGTTGGAGGAGGCGCGGTTGATCAGTCGTCTCGGCAGCTGGATTTATCATCGTGGTGCCGGCCAGCGCAAAGCCTGGGAAACCCTGTTTGCCGAAGATCTGGTGCTCGGCGTAAGTTTGAGCAACACCCAGTTCAGTCTGCCGAATCTGGTCACCGAATTGCGTCAGGTCATGGAGCGACACGCCTTGCAGCCCCGGCAGCTGGAGGTCGAGGTCACCGAAGAAGCGCTGATGCAGAATCCCGACGAAACCCGCAAGCAGCTGCGCTTGTTGCGCAATCTGGGTGTGCGCGTGGCGTTGGATGACTTCGGTTCCGGGCCGTGTTCGCTGGCGCATCTGCGCGATCTGGAACTGGATACGCTCAAGCTCGATCGCCATCTTATCGCGCGATTGCCGGACTCCCAACGCGACGCCTCGCTGGTCAGCACGGTGATCAGTCTGTGCAAACAATACGGCTTGCTGGTGATTGCCGAAGGTGTCGAAACCATTGAGCAATACCAATGGCTGCAAGCTCACGGCTGCGAGTACGTGCAGGGCTTCCTCGTGGCGCGTCCATTGATCGCCGAGGACGCGGCCAGCTTCGCCGAACCGTTTGACTGGAGCGCGCTGCCCGGTTGAATTCGCTACACTGGCGGACCTTTTTCGAACCGTGTCGCCCGTCATGACTGTGTTGAAGTACCTCCAGGCCTATCCCGCGCAATTGCAGGACCAGGTGCGCCAACTGATCGCCGAAGGGCGTCTGGGTGAATACCTCAATCAACGCTATTCGGGGCGCCACGACGTGCAGAGCGACAAGGCCTTGTACAGCTACGCGCTGGACTTGAAGCAGGAATACCTGCGCAACGCGCCGGCCATCGACAAGGTGCTGTTCGACAACCGCCTCGACCTGACCCACCGCGCGTTGGGCCTGCACACCACGGTTTCACGGGTGCAGGGCGGCAAGCTCAAGGCCAAGAAAGAGATTCGTATCGCCTCGTTGTTCAAGGACGCCGCGCCGGACTTTCTGAAAATGATCGTGGTGCATGAACTGGCGCACTTCAAGGAATCGGATCACAACAAGGCGTTCTATAAATTGTGTGAGCACATGCTGCCGGGGTATCACCAGGTCGAGTTTGATCTGCGCGTGTACCTGACGTGGCGGGATCTGCAGGCTTAACAGTACGCAATCAGGAAGGTGTGGATGGACGTCAGCAAGACCAAAAGCAGTTTCTACCGCCGCTTGTATGTGGCGTACCTGATCGACAGCGGTCTGGCGCCGAGTGTGCCGACGCTGACCGAAGTGACCGGCATGCCCCGGCGCACGGCGCAGGACACGATTGCGGCGTTGGCGGATCTGGATATCGTCTGTGAATTCGAGCAGGAAGAGGGCGCGCGTAATCACGCCGGGCGCTATCGGATTCGTGAGTGGGGGGCGATTGATCGCGGGTGGATCGAGAGGAATTTGCGGCAGATCAAGGCAGTTCTGGAGTATCCCTAAATGCCCTCACCCCAGCCCTCCCGAAACGTCGGACCGCCCAGAGGGAGAGGGGGCCGATTGGGGATATTGGAGAGGTACGCCGACCTGAAAGTGTTGCTGTGAATCCATAATCGACTCGGTTTTGCAGGTCGATGTCTGACGCACGACAACTCGGTCAGTCCCCTCTCCCTCTGGGCGGTCCGACGTTTCGGGAGGGCTAGGGTGAGGGGCTGTTCAGGCGCGACGCATCCCGATATGCGGAATGTCATCCTCCAGATACTCTTCACCCGCCACAACAAACCCGTACTTGCCGTAATACCCCTGCAAATGCGCCTGCGCCGACAGATAGATCGGCACCTGCGGCCAATGCTTCTCGGCCTGTTTCAACGCCTGCTCCATCATTTCGTGCCCCAGCCCTTTGCCGCGCCCCTGCGGTGCGGTAATCACGCGGCCGATCACTACGTCTCCGCCCTGGGATTCCGGATCCAGCAGGCGCAGGTAGGCCATCAACTGGTCATCTTCCCAACCCATCAGGTGATAGGTATCGCCTTCCAGGTCCTGGCCGTCGAGGTCCGGATAGGCACATTTCTGTTCAACCACGAACACGTCCGAGCGCAGCTTCAACAGCGCGTACAGCTGTTCCTTGCCCAGATCACTGTGATGTTTGCAGACCCATTCGATTGTCATTTGCCGATTCCTTGAACGTGTCGCCCGATACTAAGCGCCTGCGGCAAAGATGTCTGTATGGCGTAAGAGTCTGTGACAAAGGTCAAAATGCCATCATTCCTTTCTCGCAGCCTCGGCGACTTTGTGTAATCTGCTGGAGAGCCCTGTGCACTGGCTGCAATGAGCTAATGTTAGGGCCTGGGTTTTGCCGGTAAGGGGCCTTGGGGTTTTGGCTGAAAACATGCTGGGCAACTCGCCCGCTAAGGATTTTCAAGCATGCCGCGTTTGCATCGAGCCTTTGCTTTGACCGGATTGCTCTTGCTGGCTCAGACCGCTGCAGCGGATAAGCTGCGGCTGGTGTTTGATATCTGGCCACCCTTTACCGACGACACACTGGTCAACGGCGGGCTGGCCACCGACATCGTCAGCACCGCGCTGGCCCGGGCCGGTTATGCCAGTGGTTACGAACAGGTGCCGTGGGCGCGGGCGCTGCTTGGCGTGGGTGAGGGGCGTTACGATGTACTGGTCAACGCCTGGTACAACGATGAGCGGACGAAGCTGGGGCAGTTTTCCGGTGAGTATCTGCTCAACCGCATCCGCTTTCTCAAGCGCAAAGACACGCCACTCGAGTATTCCAATCTGCAACAACTGCACACCTATCCGATTGCGGTGGTGCGCGGTTACGCCTATTCGGCGCCGTTCGATGCCGACACGGCGTTGCAAAAAGTCCCTGTGCATAACTTCGCCATGGCCGTGCGCATGCTCGCGGCGGATCGGGTCAAGCTGACGCTGGAGGATGAGTATGTGGCGAAGTATTACCTGGCGCGCGAATCAGCCAAGGTGCGCAATTCAGTGGAGTTTTTGCCCAAGCCGTTGAGTGAGAACAGCCTGCACATTCTGGTGAGCCTGAAGAATCCGCAGCATGAGCAGATTGTTGCGGGGTTTGATAAGGCGATTGCGGCGATGAAGGCGGATGGGAGTTATGACAAGTTGTTGAGGCAGCATGGGATGTGAGTTTCTGATCCTGAATTTGCTGGGTGTCTGATGGCCTCTTCGCGAGCAGGCTCACTCCTACAATTTGGAATGCGTTCCCCTGTAGGAGTGAGCCTGCTCGCGATGACGCCCTGTCAGCCGCCGCTGATTTCTGAGCTGTCCTTGATCAGATGCGCCGCCAACGTCCGCAACGGCCCCAACTGCCGGCAAATCAACGCCAATTGCGTCTGCACCAACCGCTGCCCTTCATCGATCTCATCAGGCATCTGCTCCAGCTCATTGGCCAGCGCTTCTTCTTCATCACTCTGAATCGCCACCGGCTGTTTGTTCGCCAGCCCTTGGGCGATTTCATCAATGCTCGTCGCCAGTTTCACTCCGGCGCCATCGATCAAATGCTCGCGCACATCGGCGGGTAGCTGAGTCTCGCGATGCGCGCCCAGCCCTGACAGATAACTCAACAACGTGTGCGACAGCACCAGAAAGCGGAATCCGACATCCGCTTCCTTACGGAAATGCCCCGGCTCCATGAGCATGTTTGCCAGCGTCGTCGACAGCGCTGCATCGGCGTTGTGCGCATTGCGCCGGGCCAGCCGATAGGCGAGGTCGTCGCTCTTGCCGGCGGCGTATTGCTGCATGATCTGGCGCAGGTAGATGCTGTTACAGGTCAGGGTGTTGGCCAGCACTTTGTTCAGGCGTCGGCCCTGCCAGTCCGGCAGGAACAGGAACACCGTCAGGCCGGCAATCAGGCTGCCGAGCAAGGTATCGAACAAGCGTGGCAGGAACAGCCCGTAACCGTCACCGACCTGGTTGAAGCAGAACAGCACCATGATGGTGATCGCCGCCGTCGCCAGGGTGTAGCGGGTGGTGCGGTTGGTAAAGAACACCACGCCGGCGGCGATGGCAAAGCACGACTGCACCAACGGACTCGGGAACAGATCGAACAGCGCCCACGCCACCGTCAGGCCGATGGCGGTGCCAAGGATCCGCTGACCGAGTTTGCGCCGGGTCGCGCCGTAGTTCGGCTGGCAGACGAACAGGGTGGTGAGGATGATCCAGTAACCCTGCGACGGGTGAATCAAATGCACCATGCCGTAGCCGATACTCAGCGCCAATGGCAGGCGCAGGGCATGACGGAACAGCAAAGACGTCGGCGTCAGCTGCGTGCGCAGACGCACCCAGACGTCCTTGAGGTTGCGCGGCGAACGGTCGAGCAGGCTGCTGTCGGTCGCGTCAGCCAAGGCATCGGGGTTGCTCGCGTCGCTGAGCAAGCGATCGAGAGTGCCAAGGTTGGCCGCCAGTGCACGCAGCGAACGCAGCAGTCCGCGCCAGGCCGGGTTGCTCTGGATGCGCAGGTGTTCGAGGGACGCATCGAGATCGCTCAGGGCTTCGGCGAAACTCGCGTCGTAAATGAACGGCTGGCGCATCTGGATCGATTCGGCCAGCGCGCGGCAGGCTTTGCCTTGCTGGCGCAGCAGACGCTGGCAGCGGAACAGCACGTCACTGTGGAAGAACGCTTCGGCCAATGCGTTGTACGGATAGTGCGAGGAACTGGCGCGTTCGTGGATGTCTTGCGCGAGGAAATACAGCTTCAGGTAGCGGCTGACTTTCGAGCCGGGGCGGCCGTTGCCGACGCGGTGCAGGATGATTTCCTTGGCACTGTTCAGCGCCGCCACCACGCGACCGTTTTGCTGAGCCAGTTCCAGACGTCGGGCTTCGACGTCCATTTGCCGGATCGGCTCGAACAGCGAGGATTTCAGCTTCAGGTAAAAGCCCAGCTCACGGAATAACCGCGCCAGACTCTGCTGCACCGGCTGGTTGGAAAACAGCGCCTGCCACACCACCGAGAGCAAGCCGTACCACGCCGCACCGGCGACCAGCAGCATCGGCTCGTGCCAGAAGTCGGTGACCGCGCCACCGCGCTGGTCAACGCCGATCATCGTGTACACCGACAGAATCAACGTTGCCGAAGCAATCGCCCCATAACGCTCGCCGAGCGCACCGAGCATGGTCAGGCCGAAACTGGCCAGCGCCAAGGCAATGGCGAAGACGATGGGGTAGGGGAAGAGCAATTCCACCGACAGCGCGGCGATGCTGAAGCACACCAGCGTCACGGCGAGGGCATTGAGGCGGCCCTGCCAACTGTCGTCGGTTTCGGCCAGGGCGCTGGCGATAATCCCCAGGAACAACGGGATCAGCAGGCCCATTTCATCCTGATACCAACACAGTGCCATGCTGCCGGTCAGGGCGATGAACACCCGCACGCTGTAGCTGAATTTATCCAGCGCCCACAGGCGCCGCAAAGACTGACGAAACGAGGTCGAGGACATGAAGTGCGAAGGCCTTCCGAGGCGATGCCGCTAAATTGAGCCAGTAATGACGCCGACGCAATGGCGCCGATCACATCTGACAGCAAAAAGTGTTCCTTACTGCATCACACGGAGCAAATGTGGGAGCGAGCCTGCTCGCGAAAGCGGAGTGTCCTTCAACATTGATGTCGACTGGTTCACCGCATTCGCGAGCAGGCTCGCTCCCACAGGGTTTTGTGTTTGGTTTTGGATCAGGCGTACTGCGCGGCCGCGTAACCGGAGGCCCAGGCCCACTGGAAGTTGAAACCGCCGAGGTGGCCGGTGACGTCGAGGACTTCGCCAATGAAATACAGGCCCGGGCTTTTCAGCGATTCCATGGTTTTCGACGACACTTCACGGGTATCAACGCCGCCGAGGGTCACTTCGGCGGTGCGATAACCCTCAGTCCCCGCCGGCACGACTTTCCAGCTGCCCAGCTTCTCGGCGATCTCCGCCAGTTCAGCATGGGTGTATTGCTTCATCGGTTTGGACACAAACCAGTTGTCCGCCAGCAGATTGGCCATTTTCTTGGTGAAGATCTCACCCAGCAGGGTTTTCAATTCACTGTTCGGGCGCTCGGCCACTTGCTGTTGTAGCCAGCTCGCCGCGTTGTGATCCGGCAGTAGATTGATCTCCACCGTGTCGCCGGATTCCCAGAACGAAGAAATCTGCAAAATCGCCGGGCCACTGAGGCCGCGGTGAGTGAACAGGATGTTCTCGCGAAAGCTCTGATCGTTGCAGCTGACCAGACAATCCACCGACGTCCCGGACAACTCGGTGCACAGTTCCTTGAGCTGATCGGTGATGGTGAACGGCACCAGACCGGCGCGGGTCGGCAGCAATTCATGGCCGAACTGCTTGGCCACTTGATAACCGAAACCGGTAGCGCCGAGCGTCGGGATCGACAGACCGCCGGTAGCGATCACCAGCGACTGGCACTGGATCTGGCCGAGGGTGGTGTCGAGCAGGTAACCGCTTTCGAGCTTCTCGATCGTTTGAATCGACGTGTCCAGATGCAGCTCGACGCCGGCCTGATCGCACTCGGTGAGGAGCATTTCGAGAATGTCGCTGGATTTGTTATCGCAGAACAACTGGCCGAGTTTTTTCTCGTGGTACGGCACGGCATGCTTGCCGACCATGCCGATGAAATCCCACTGGGTGTAACGCGCCAGTGCGGATTTGCAGAAGTGCGGGTTCTGCGAGAGGAAATTGCTCGGCTCGGTGTACATGTTGGTGAAATTGCAGCGGCCACCGCCCGACATCAGGATTTTCTTGCCGGCCTTGTTCGCGTGGTCAAGCAGCAACACCTGACGCCCACGCCCGGCGGCGGTCAGTGCACACATCAACCCAGCGGCGCCAGCGCCAATGATCACGACTTCGGTAGAGCGCAAAACGGTGTCCTCTGAAATATCACCACAAAACGAACTGTAGGAGCTGCCGCAGGCTGCGATCTTTTGATCTTGCTCTTAAAAAACAAAGTCAAAAGATCGCAGCCTGCGGCAGCTCCTACAGGGGAGTTACGTTGTTCTTACAGGATGCGGACGCGCAGCGAACGGCCCTTGATCTTGCCGTCGTTCAAACGCTGCAAGGCCTGCATGGCCACGGTGCGGTCCACGGCTACATAAGCCTGGAAGTCGAAAATCGCAATCTTGCCCACCTGCGCACCCGGAATACCGGCATCGCCAGTCAGTGCGCCCAGAATGTCGCCCGGACGAACCTTGTCTTTACGGCCCGCGCCGATGCACAGCGTGGTCATCGGCGGCTGCAGCGGCGCGAGGCCCTGGGACTTGAGGTTATCGACCTGATCCCAGTTCAGCGGCGACTTCTGCAGTTGCTCGATGGCCTGTGCACGGTGCGCTTCGCCCGGAGCAACCAGGCTGATCGCGATGCCTTTCTCGCCAGCGCGACCGGTACGGCCAACGCGGTGAATGTGGATTTCCGAATCGCGGGCCAGTTCGACGTTGATCACCATGTCCAGCGCATCGATGTCCAGACCACGGGCGGCGACGTCGGTGGCAACCAGTACCGAAGTACTGCGGTTGGCGAACATCGCCAGCACCTGATCGCGGTCACGCTGTTCCAGATCGCCGTGCAGGCCGACGGCGGAAATGCCTTTGGCGGTCAGGTGATCAACGGTTTCCTGCACCTGCTGCTTGGTGAAGCAGAACGCCACGCACGAAGCGGGGCGGAAGTGGTGCAGGACTTTGGTCACCACGCCCATGCGATCTTCCGGGGAGATCTCGTAGAAGCGCTGCTCGATCTGCGTGTCATCGTGGAACGCTTCGGCTTTCACCGTTTGCGGATCACGCATGAATTTCGACGCCAGTTGCTTGATGCCCACCGGGTAAGTCGCGGAGAACAGCAGGGTCTGACGACGCTCCGGGGTCTTGATGATGATGTCTTCGATGGCGTCGTAGAAACCCATGTCGAGCATGCGGTCGGCTTCGTCGAGGATCAGCGTGTTCAGGCCATCGAGGACCAGCGAACCCTTGCGCAGGTGCTGCTGGATACGGCCCGGGGTGCCGACGATGATGTGCGCGCCGTGCTCCAGCGAAGCGATCTGCGGGCCAAACGACACGCCGCCGCACAGGGTCAGGACCTTGATGTTGTCTTCGGCACGGGCCAGACGACGGATTTCTTTGGCAACCTGGTCGGCCAGCTCACGCGTCGGGCAGATCACAAGCGCCTGGCAACCAAAGTAGCGCGGATTGATCGGGTTGAGCAGGCCGATGCCGAACGCGGCGGTTTTGCCGCTGCCGGTCTTGGCCTGGGCGATCAGGTCCATCCCCTTGAGGATCACCGGCAAGCTCTGCGCCTGGATCGGCGTCATCTGGGCATAACCGAGGGAATCGAGGTTAGCCAGCATGGCGGCGGACAGCGGCAGAGTATTAAAAGCGGTGGCGATGGTGGTCACGGGACTGGCCTGCAAAACAAAATGTTGCGCAGTGTAGCAGCCCCGTGCCACTTTCTTCGAAAGTTCTGGACGAACAGTGGTTAATGTTCGATGTGTTCTTCCGGACGCTTGGCGCGGCGGCCGTCTTCTTTCGACAGTTGCGAGAAGATCGTCGCGGCGAGCATCGCCATGATGCCGACGGTGACGAAGGTCAGCTGGAAGGCACCGAGCACGGTTTCCACGCCATCGTTACCGATCTCTGCGGTAAACCCGCCCAGCAACGCACCGGCGCACGCCACCCCGAGACTCAACGACAACTGCGCCACCACCGACAGCAAGCTGTTGCCGCTGCTGGCGCTGGCATCGTCGAGATCAATCAGGGTCACGGTGTTCATCGCGGTGAATTGCAGTGAGTTGATCGCACCGAGAATCGCCAGCAGGCACAACAACAGCCAGTACGGCGTTTGCTCGCTGACCAGCCCCATGCTCGCCAGCATGATCCCCAGCGCCAGCGTGTTGCCCGTGAGGACGATGCGATAGCCGAGCCGTTCGATCAGCGGTCGCGCCACCCACTTGGCGATCATCGCCGCCGCCGCCAGCGGCAGCATGCTCATCCCCGCTTGCGACGGCGAATAGCCCAGCGCCACTTGCAACAGCAACGGCACCAGAAACGGCAGAGCACCGCTGCCCAAACGCGCGAAGAGGTTGCCGAGAATACCGACGGCAAACGTGCGGGTCTTGAACAGCGACGGTGCGAACAGCGGGTTTTCGATGTGCCCGGCGCGCAACCAGTACGCCGCCAGACAGGCCATGCCACCGAACAGCAGCAACATTACCCGCAGGTGCGGCAAGTGAAGTTCGCCGAGGCCTTCCATGGCGATGGTGATCAGGATCATCGCCGCGCCGAACAGCAGAAAACCGAGGCTATCGAAGCGCGTGCGTTCGGTGCCGCGCAGGTCGGGAATGAACTTCCACACCGCGTAGCAGCCGATCACGCCGACCGGCAGGTTGATCAGGAAGATCCAGTGCCACGTCAGGTATTCGACCATCCAGCCGCCCATGGTCGGGCCGATCAGCGGACCGAGCAGACCGGGGATGGTGATGAAGCCCATGATCCGCACCAGCTCGGACCGTGGATAAGCGCGCAGCACCACCAGTCGCCCGACCGGCAGCATCAGCGCACCGCCCAGACCCTGAATAACGCGGGCACCAATCAGCATGCTCAGGCTGCTCGACAGCGCGCAGAGCAGTGAGCCGAAACTGAACAGCAGAATCGCGCCGAAGAAGATTTTCTTGGTGCCGAAGCGATCGGCGATCCAGCCTGAGGCCGGGATCAGCAAGGCCACGGTGAGCATGTAGGCGATGATCACGCCTTGCATGCGCAAAGGGTCTTCGGCCAGATCGCGGGCCATGGCGGGCAGGGCGGTGTTGAGGATGGTCCCGTCGAGGGACTGCATGAAGAAAGCGATGGCGACGACCCACGGCAACCAGCGGGCGGTGATGGCGTCGAGAGGCGGGCGGTTGGGCATGGAACCTCTTGTCGTTGGAGTTAATGCATATCTATTGTCAAGCGCGGTCAGTGTGGGAGCGAGCTTGCTCGCGAAAGCGCTAGGTCAGTCGCCATCAATGTTGAATGACATGGCCTCTTCGCGAGCAAGCTCGCTCCCACAGGTTTTTGCGGTGTTACAGGGTCAGGGTCAGGCGGCTGACCAGTGCCCCCGGCAGCAAAGCCGACGAGGTATTGCGCTGGCTGTACGTGCTCGCCGACAGCAGCAACTCGCGCTCGACGGTCAGCGCTTCCAGCTGCGAACCGAGCAGGCTGTAAGCGCTGTCATCGAAGCGCATGGTACTCACCGGGGCCTGGATCTCGCCGTTCTCGACCCAGAAGGTCGCGAAGCGGGTCATGCCGGTCATGCGCGCCGCCGGTTGATCCGAGTAGTTGAGGTACCACAGGTTGCTGATGTACAAGCCGGTGCCCAACTGCTTGAGGATCTCTGCTTGGGACAGATCACCCGCCGCCATGTTCAACGCGCTTGGCATTTCACCGCCACCGGCGCCGTTGGCGGCCAGACCATATTCCGCCGCACTGCGCGAACCAACCAATTGATCGCCTGCCTTGCCCTCGACGATCAAACGCAGATCACTGCGTGGATAACCTTCGCCGGAAAATGCCGGGCTCAGCGAGTCGCTGACCTTTTCGTCCAGCGATACCAGCGGGCTGAACGCCTGATCGCCGACATACAGCTTCTGCAACGGGCTGCTCTTGCTGGCGATCGACTGCGCCGAGAAACCGCCCCAGCTCAGCATGCCCATGATTTCTTCCAGCGCTGCCGGTGCCAGATAGGCTCGGTACTGCCCCGGCGCCAAAGTGCGCAGCGGTCGGCCGAGAAACTCCAGTTGCTCGCGTGCCTGGCCGAAACGCTTGGCGAAACCTTCGCTGCTCCAGTCGTGCCCGGCGTAGCTGGCTTTCACCGCTTCGCCGTTGTCGTGGAACAGGCTGAAATCGAAGTTGAAACTGTTGGCCTGATGCCAGCCAAACGCCCCCGCTGAACTGGCGAAACCCCGGCTGATCGGGCCGGCGGCGTAGAAGCCCACCAGGTCCAGACCTTCCGCGGCGGCGCAGATTTCATCGACAACCAGTTCAGTGTCCGGCAGCGGATGATCCTGCACGTTCTGGCTCTGCCAGCCATTGTGATTGAGCAGCAGATACGGATCCTGCGGCAGCAGCGGCAGGGTTTCGCGCAGTTGTTGCAGGCCTTCGGCGAGGCGTTGCAGATCGCCTTCCTGATCACCGGAGAGGGTGACTTGCAGGTCGGCGTGGCGACCGTCGTTGATCAGTTTCAGAACGATGTTGGCCTGCTGCACCTGCCCGGCCTGACGCACCTTGGCGTGATTGAAGCGCACGAAGGCCGAGGATTCGGCGGCATAGCTAAGGGTGAACTGTTCCGGCTCGCGCACACTGTCACGCAGCCAGTTGACCATGACCTTGAAGGCGTCGGACTGACTCTTCGAAATGCTCATCAGGCGTCTCCCCCAAACACATCAATGTTGCTGAATACGCAGGCCGGCGAAGCGTGGCCGACGCGGATCACCTGGTTCGGTTCGCCCTTGCCGCAGTTCGGCGTGCCGAGCACCTTGATGGTGTTGGCATCGCCGACGGCGCGCAGGCTTTTCCAGAAGTGCGCGGAAATAGCCCGGTAGTTCGGGTTTTTTACCACGCCTTTGAGCTCACCGTTTTCGATCAACTGGCCCCATTCGCAGCCGAACTGGAATTTGTTGCGCGCATCGTCAATCGACCACGAGCGGTTGGTGCTCATCAGGATGCCGTGCTCGATGCCTTCGATCAGCTTGTTCAACGGCTGATCACCCGGCTCGATATTGAGGTTGGCCATGCGGTCGATCGGCGGCCGGTTCCAGCCACAGGCGCGACTGTTGGCAACGCCGTCGAGACCGGCGCGGAACTGCGACAGCGCACCGCCCAGCGGACGCAACAACAGGCCATCGCGAATCAGGAATTGTTTGCTGGCCTTGCTGCCGTCGTCGTCATGACCGTAGCTGGCAAGTTCTTCGGGAATGCCCGGATCGAACGTCACGTTGAGCAGTTTCGAGCCGTATTGCAGGCTGCCGAAGTCGCTGGCCTTGACGAAACTGGTGCCGGCGTAATTGCGCTCGTCGCCGAGGATGCGGTCGAGTTCCAGCGGGTGGCCGATGGATTCGTGGATCTGCAGCATCATTTGATCGGGCATCAACAACAGGTCGCGCGGGCCTTGCGGGGTGTTCGGCGCGAGCAGCAGTTGCAGCGCCTGATCGGCGACTTGCGGGCCAGCGCCGATCAAACCGCAACGGCTGATCACGTCAGCGCCGCCCTGTTGGCCGAAGTTCTCGCGGCCGAGGCTGCGGGTCTGGCTGTCGTTGCCGTCGTAGGCGGTGACGTCGAGGCCCGGATAGACGAAGCGCTGGGCCTGGCGCAATTCAGCCCCGGCGCTGCTCAGGTAGATCTGCTCGACGTGAGTGATGCCGATGCTCACTTGCCAGTTCACCAGGCGCTCATCCTTTGGCACCGAGGCGGATTCCGCGCCGAGCAGCTCGAAGCATTCGCTCAGGGACGGAAAGGCTTGTTCAAGATTGGGCGAAAAGTAATCAGCGCGATCGCTGGACACTGGCTGATCACGCAGGTCGAGCAAGGCGTGCGGCTTGAGCCGGCGGGCTTGCTGTTCGGCGCGTTCGAGGGCGGCTTGCAGACCTTGTTGCGACAAGTCGTTGGTCGCCGCGTAGGCCTCAACGCCGTTGACGCGAACGGTGAGCATCGCGCCTTCGTCACGGCTCAGGCTCGGCGGTTCGGCGACGTTCTTGCGTACCGACAGGTACTGGCCGGACTCGCGTACGTATCGCAGGGAAAAAAACTCAGCGCCCGTGCGCAAGGCAGCGAAGCGCTGCTTGAGCTGGGGGTGGAAATCGAACATTCGGGAACCTCCTTGTCAGGGGGAAGCGGGGTGAGGCTACTCGGCGGGGAGGGGTGAAACGGTTGCGCGAGGTCTAGAGTAGGCCTGCGTGGGGGTAGGATCAAGTGAAGAGGGGGTGTAGGGGGATTTACTTGAAGCAGAGGGATTTGTGCTGAATTGTAGGGCCTCATCGCGAGCAGGCTCACTCCTACAGTTAATCTCCAGTGTCCACAGAGTTTGTGTTCACTGGAGATCCTTGTAGGAGTGAGCCTGCTCGCGATCAGCCTTGATGCGGTACCAAGTCTTACTGAGCAGCCGGGGTGATATCACGCATCGGCTTGCCCTTCACCGGTGCATCGCCCGCTACATAGTAAGCAGCGTTGCTGCGCGGCAGCGGCTGGCGACCACGGATCTTGTCGGCGATTTTCTCGGCGATCATGATCGTCGGCGCGTTCAGGTTACCGGTGGTGATGATCGGCATGATCGAAGCATCGACCACACGCAGGCTCTGCATGCCGTGCACGCGACCTTCGCCATCCACTACCGCCATCTCGTCAGTGCCCATCTTGCACGAGCAGGACGGGTGGAACGCGGTTTCGGCGTGCTCGCGGATGAACTTGTCCAGCTGCTCATCGGTTTGCACTTCGATGCCCGGGCTGATTTCACGGCCACGGAAAGCGTCGAGTGCTGGCTGCTGCATGATTTCGCGGGTCAGGCGGATGCCGTCACGGAATTCCTGCCAGTCCTGCTCGGTGGCCATGTAGTTGAACAGGATGCTCGGGTGCTGGCGCGGGTCTTTCGACTTGGCCTGGATGCGACCACGGCTTGGCGAGCGCATGGAGCCCATGTGCGCCTGGAAACCGTGCTCTTTCACACCATTGCTGCCGTTGTAGTTAATCGCCACCGGCAAGAAGTGGTACTGGATGTTTGGCCATTCGAATTCCGGACGCGAACGGATGAAACCGCCGGCTTCGAACTGGTTGCTGGCGCCGATGCCGGTGCCGTTGAACAGCCACTCGGCACCGATGGCCGGCTGGTTGTACCAGAGCAGCGACGGGTACAGCGAAACCGGCTGAGTGCAGGCGTATTGCAGGTACAGCTCAAGGTGATCCTGCAGGTTTTCACCGACGCCCGGCAGATCGTGAACGACCGGAATGTCGAGCGACTTCAGCAGTTCGGCCGGGCCGACACCGGAACGCTGCAGAATCTGCGGCGAAGCGATGGCGCCGGAGCACAGCAGCACTTCTTTGCGCGCCTTGGCTTCAACGCGCTCTTCGGCGTCGCCGACCAGATAACGCACGCCAACCGCACGCTTGCCTTCGAACAGAATCTTGTCGGTCAGGGCGTGGGTGACGATGGTCAGGGTCGAGCGCTTTTTCGCGGTGTCGAGGTAGCCACGGGCGGTGGAAGCACGACGGCCGTTCGGCGTCACGGTGCGGTCCATCGGGCCGAAGCCTTCCTGCTGGTAACCGTTCAAGTCTTCGGTGCGCGGGTAACCAGCTTGTACGCCGGCTTCAACCATGGCGTGGAACAGCGGGTTGTTGCCAGCCTTCGGCGTGGTCACGCTGACCGGGCCTTCGCCACCGTGGTAATCGTTCGGGCCGATGTCGCGGGTTTCGGCTTTGCGGAAGTACGGCAGGCAGTCGAGGTACGACCAGTTTTCCAGACCTGGCAGTTTCGCCCAGCCGTCGTAGTCCATCGCGTTGCCACGGATGTAGCACATGCCGTTGATCAGCGAAGAGCCGCCGAGGCCTTTGCCGCGACCGCATTCCATCCGGCGACCGTCCATGTGTGGCTCTGGATCGGTTTCGTACGCCCAGTTGTAACGACGACCTTGCAGCGGGAACGCCAGTGCAGCCGGCATTTGCGTGCGGAAGTCAAAACGGTAGTCCGGGCCGCCTGCTTCGAGCAGCAGAACGGTGACGCCAGCGTCTTCAGTCAGACGGGTCGCCAGGGTGTTACCGGCCGAGCCGGCACCGATGATGATGTAATCGAATTCTTGGGACATTGAATGCACCCTCTTTGATAGTGGTCAGGTCGGACCTTGGCGAGTGCTGTGCACTCGAATCGCTGGCAAGCCAGCTCCCACAGGGATTGGGGGCTGCCACAAATTGGATGGACGACTCCAAACCTGTGGGAGCGGGCTTGCCCGCGAAGAGGCCTTCGCGGGCAATGCAAATCTCGGTTCTTAGAACACCGAGACGTAATCGCCCAGCTCGACCTGTACCGATTTGATGCGGGTGAAGTTGTTCAGCGAGCTGATGCCGTTTTCACGGCCAACACCCGACTGCTTGTAACCGCCGACCGGCATCTTCGCGTCGGACTCGCCCCAGGCGTTGATCCAGCAGATACCGGCTTCGAGTTGATGAATCACGCGGTGGGCGCGGTTCAGGTCTTTGGTGACGATACCGGCGGCCAGGCCGAAGTCGGTGTCGTTGGCGCGGCGGATCACTTCTTCTTCGGTTTCGTACGACAGGATCGCCATCACTGGGCCAAAGATTTCTTCACGAACGATGGTCATGTCGTCGGTGCAATCGGTGAACACGGTTGGAGCAACGAATGCGCCTTTGGCGAATTCGCCGTCGGTCAGACGGTCGCCGCCGCACAGTACGCGTGCGCCTTGTTCTTTACCTTTGGCGATGTAGCCCAACACGCTTTCCATGTGCGCGAAGCTGACCAGCGGGCCGAAGTTGGTGTTTTCGTCTTCCGGGTTGCCAACGCGGATGCGCTTAACGCGCTCAACGATCTTGGCTTCGAAAGCGGCTTTCAGGTGCGCCGGTACGAACACGCGAGTGCCGTTGGTGCAGACCTGACCGGAGCTGTAGAAGTTGGCCATCATCGCGGTGTCGGCAGCGCGATCGAGATCGGCGTCGTCACAGATGATCAGCGGGGACTTGCCGCCCAGTTCCATGGTCACGTCTTTCAGCGACGAAGCCGAAGCGCTGGCCATTACTTTCTTGCCGGTGTCGGTGCCGCCGGTGAAGGAGATTTTTTCGATGCGCGGGTGTTCGGTCAGCCAGGTGCCGACTTCACGGCCGCTGCCGGTCAGCACGTTGAATACACCGTTAGGAACGCCGGCTTCGGTGTAGATCTCGGCCAGTTTCAGGGTGGTCAGCGAGGTGACTTCGCTTGGCTTGAAGATCATCGCGTTACCAGCGGCCAGGGCTGGCGCGGATTTCCACAGGGCGATCTGGATCGGGTAGTTCCACGCGCCGATACCGGCGACAACGCCCAGCGGCTCGCGACGGGTGTAGACGAAAGAAGTGTCACGCAGCGGGATCTGCTCGCCTTCGATGGCCGGTACCAGACCAGCGTAGTATTCCAGCACGTCAGCGCCGGTAACGATGTCGACGTACTTGGTTTCGGAGAAGGATTTACCGGTGTCCAGGGTTTCCAGCGCGGCCAGTTCATCGTTGCGCTCACGCAGGATGTCGACGGCGCGACGCAGGATGCGCGAACGCTCCATGGCGGTCATCGCGGCCCAGATTTTCTGGCCCTTTTCAGCGCTGACCACAGCGCGCTCGACGTCTTCCTTGGTCGCACGTTGCACCAGTGCGAGGACTTCACCGTTAGCCGGGTTGATGGCTTCGAAGGTGGCATCGCTGCCGGCGTCGGAGTACGCGCCATCGATGTAAAGTTTTTGCAGTTCGAAACGGGCCATAGTGTCCTCGCAAGTGCATTGGTGGTTGGCGTTGACCACCGCGGTGAGGCTGCGGTGGCGTTCAGGGGCCGAGCGTTTTCTGTGTGCTCTAGCTCACCTTCTTGGCCAATTGGAAATCCATGTATTCGTAAGCGATCTGTTGCGCCTGCGCTGTGTCGAAAGCGTCTCCCGACAAAGCGCCGCGCAACCACAAGCCGTCAATCAACGCTGCCAGGCCACGCGCTGCGCTGCGCGCATCTTCGAGCGGCAACACACGGCGGAACTCGCAGCACAGGTTTGAATACAGACGGTGATCGTTGATCCGCTGCAACCTGTGCAAAGACGGCTGGTGCATGCTGGTGGCCCAGAAGGCCAGCCAGGTTTTCATTGCCGGGCCATTGACCTGGCTGGCGTCGAAGTTGCCTTCGATGATCACCTGCAGATGCGCCCGTGGGCTGTCATCTGCCAGCGCTTGGCGGCGCAGGGTGACGTTCTCGCTGAGGACGTTCATCAGATACCGCATCGTGGCGGCAATCAGGCCGTTCTTGTCCTGAAAGTAATGACTGATGATGCCATTCGAGACACCGGCCAAACGGGCGATCAGCGCAATGCTGGCGTCCCCCATTCCGACCTGATCGACCGCCTGCAAAGTGGCTTCGATCAGTTGTTGGCGGCGGATGGGTTGCATACCGACCTTGGGCATCTTGCACATCTCCTTAGGCCTTCCGAGCGGCGAATCACGCCTATCGGATTGACGGCCAGTCTATTTTGTTTTGATTGAACGTTCAATCAACAAAGAATAAGATCTGCGACAAATCGTCGCTGCCTACAGATTTTTCCTACGTGTAAGTGGCGATAAAACCGACATCCGAAACAGCTCGAAACCTGC
The DNA here is from genome assembly GCF_900580865.1 of Pseudomonas viridiflava. GTDB lineage: Bacteria > Pseudomonadota > Gammaproteobacteria > Pseudomonadales > Pseudomonadaceae > Aquipseudomonas. The sequence continues at coordinate 32,899 of NZ_UTBZ01000001.1, read as the reverse complement.
GTGGGGCATGGCGCGGTTCGCGATTCGATGGACGTGTTGAAAGGGCAAGACGCTCAGGGCCAGGTTTCGGATGAACGTCCGTCCACCTTCGGCCACGAAAGCGATTCGCAGCGCCATTTCGGCAGGTTCGGGCTTTTTTCGGGGTGTCTTTATATCACCCGCCGGTCGGCTGCCAACTAACCGATTGGTCGGGTTCCGTGTTGCCTTGTGTTCTTCTCTCGCACTGCCTGGAGCATTTGTGCCATGAGTTCTGCCTCGCTTATAAAGACCCCGCCCGAGAAGGTGACGGTCAACGGTTGGGTGTTTTACACCTCTACCGCGCTGATTCTGTTGTTGACCGCCATTCTGATTATCGCCCCGCAAGAGGCCGGCAGACTGTTGGGTATCGCTCAAGCCTGGTTGTCGCGCAGCTTTGGCTGGTACTACATGGTGGTGATCGCCGCCTACCTGGTATTCGTCGTCGGTCTGGCGTTTTCCTCGTACGGCAAACTCAAACTGGGCAGCAAGGACGACACCCCGGATTTCAGTTACGGCGCCTGGGCGGGGATGCTGTTCTCGTCGGGTATCGGTATTTCGCTGCTGTACTTCGGCGCATCCGAGCCACTGGATCACTACTTCAATCCGCCGGAAGGCGCCTCGGCCAGCAACATGGCCGCGCGTCAGGCTGTACAGCTGACTTTCTTGCATTGGGGCCTGCACGGCTGGGCGATCTATGCGCTGGTCGGTCTGGCCGTGGCGTATTTCGCTTACCGTCATAACCAGCCGCTGGCATTGCGTTCGGCGCTGTATCCGCTGGTGGGCGAGCGTTGGGTCAAAGGCGCGGCCGGTCACGCGGTGGACGGCTTCGGCATGTTCGTGACCCTGCTGGGTCTGGTGACGAACCTGGGGATTGGTTCGCTGCAAGTGTCGTCGGGGCTGGAAAACCTGTTCGGCATGGAACACAGCAACACTAACCTGTTGATCGTGATCATCGTGATGAGCACCGTGGCGACCATCGCTGCCGTGTCCGGCGTGGAAAACGGCATCCGTCGTCTGTCCAACCTGAACATCGTGCTGTTCAGCGGTCTGCTGATTTTCGTCCTGCTGTTTGGCCCGACCCTGCACCTGCTCAACGGCTTCGTGCAGAACATCGGCGATTACCTCAATGGCATCGTGCTGAAAACCTTCGACCTTTATGTGTACGAAGGCGACAACGCCAAGTCCGAGCGCTGGATGGGCCTGTGGACCCTGTTCTACTGGGCGTGGTGGATTTCCTGGGCGCCATTCGTCGGCATGTTCATTGCGCGTATTTCCCGTGGTCGTACCGTGCGTGAACTGGTGGCTGGCGTGCTGCTGATTCCGCTGGGCTTTACTTTGGCCTGGCTGTCGATCTTCGGTAACTCGGCACTGGACCTGGTGATGAACCAGGGGGCGGTTGAGCTTGGCAAGACGGCACTGGAACAGCCGTCGATGGCGATCTATCAATTGCTCGAACACTACCCTGCGTCGAAAGTCGTCATCGGTGTGTCGATCTTTGTCGGTTTCGTGCTGTTCCTGACCCCGGCCGACTCTGGCGCGGTAATGATGGCGAACCTGTCCTGCAAGGGCGGCAACGTCGATGAAGATGCGCCGCACTGGCTGCGGATCTTCTGGTCGGTGGTGATCACCCTGGTGACCATCGGTCTGTTGTTCGCCGGTAACTTCGAAGCCATGCAAACCATGGTCGTGCTGGCCGGTCTGCCGTTCTCGGTGGTGCTGGTGTTCTTCATGTTCGGCCTGCACAAGGCGATGCGCCAGGACGTGCAGATCGAACAGGAGCAGGCGCAACTGGCGGAGCGCGGTCGTCGTGGTTTCAGCGAGCGTCTGACGCAACTGGACCTGCAACCGAGCCAATCGGTGGTGCAGCGTTTCATGGACAAGCAGGTCAGCCCGGCGCTGGAAGATGCCACCGCGCAGATGCGTGCGCAGGGTCTGGAAGTGCAGACGTTGTTGGGTAAATCCAAGCGCTGCATGGGTGTGCGCGTCGAGATGGAAGAGGGCAACCCTTTCGTTTACGAAGTGAGCCTGGACGGCTATCTGGCGACACCGACCGAATCGGCGCAGTCTGATGAAGCGCGTCAGCGTTACTACCGCGCTGAGGTGTATCTGCACAACGGCAGCCAGGATTACGACCTGATGGGCTTCACGCAGGATCAGATCACACGGGATGTGCTCGATCAGTTTGAAAGCCATCGGCAGCTCCTTGGCCGGGTGTACAGCTAAAGTCAAAAGCCCCCTCACCCCAGCCCTCTCCCTAAGGGAGAGGGGGAAAGGGAGCAGATCGGGGGCTTTTCAATACCTGAGTTCGACTCGATATTTCAATGCCAGTCAAAAGCCCCTCACCCCAACCCTCTCCCTAAGGGAGAGGGAGCTGACCGAGGTGTCTTGCGCTATACGCCGACTTGAAAGATCGAGTCGATTATGGATTGGCTGCAGCAGGTTGCGAGCTTCTCCAAATCTGAGTTCCACTCGGTCATTCAGGTCGGCGTAGTTCGAAAATACAACTCGGTCAGTCCCCTCTCCCTCTGGGAGAGGGCTAGGGTGAGGGGCTTTTTTCCTGACCCAATAAAAAAGGGATCGCTCACTGCGATCCCTTTTTTTATCCCACCTGGCGCATTACCCGAGGTTCTTGCCCAACAGCGCGTGATACAACTCGCTGTCACCCAAGATTCCCACCACATGATTGTCATCGTGCAGCACCAGCTTGTTGCCGGTCTGATAACGAATCTGCAACGCATCGCGCATGCCGATGTTCGAGTCCACCAGCGTCGGCTTGCGCTCCAGGCCCTCGACCGCTTGCCCCGGTGCCCAGTTCTGCAGGTTCAGCACCGAGCCGTTCTGCCGCGCGCCTTTGATGGTGTTGCCTTCGGCCAGGTCCAGCCACGAATCGCCGCCCGGATCGAGACACACCGAACCGTTGATGCGTTTGCACTTGTCCAGCGTGCGCATCAGGCTGCGACCACAGAGCACGTTGAGCGGGTTGGTGTGGGCGACGAAAGTGCGCACATAATCGTCCGCCGGGTTCAGCACGATCTCTTCCGGCACGCTGTACTGGATGATCCGGCCGTCTTTCATGATCGCGATGCGGCTACCCAATTTGAGCGCCTCGTCGAGGTCGTGACTCACGAACACGATGGTCTTGCTCAGCTTGCGTTGCAGTTCCAGCAGTTCATCCTGCAGACCCTGACGGATCAGCGGGTCGAGCGCCGAGAACGGTTCGTCCATCAGCAGAATATCGGCGTCCATCGCCAGCGCCCGCGCCAGACCGACACGTTGCTGCATGCCGCCGGAGAGTTCGTCCGGCTTCTTGTTGCGCCATTGGGTCAGGCCGACCAGTTCGAGTTTTTCATCGACGAGCTTCTTGCGTTCCTTCTCCGGGCGACCCTGCATTTCCAGACCGAAACTGATGTTCTCGCGCACCGTCAGCCATGGCATCAGGGCGAACTTCTGAAAGACCATGGCGATGCGCTTGGTGCGCATCATTTTCAGCTCGGCCGGGGTGCAGGAGGCGATGTCGATCTGACGGTTTTCATGCTCGACGAACAGCTTGCCGCGGCTCACGGTGTTGAGGCCGTTGATGCAGCGCAGCAGGCTCGACTTGCCGGAACCGGACAAGCCCATCAGCACGCAGATCTCGCCTTTGTTGATGTCCAGCGTGGCTTTTTCCACACCGACAATCTGTCCGGTCTTTTTCAGGATCTCGTTGCGGGTCATGCCCTGATCCAGCAGCTTGAGCGCCTCGCGTGGATCCTTGGAGAAGATTACGTCAACGTCTTCGAAGCGAATTATGCTCATGCGTCACCCCCTACTTTGGCGTCGGGTTGTTTGCAGATACGGTCGAGCATGATCGCCAGCAGTACGATCGCCAGGCCCGCTTCGAAGCCCAAGGCGATATCAGCAGTGTTCAGTGCGTTGACCACCGGTTTGCCGAGTCCGTCGGCGCCCACCAGTGCCGCGATCACCACCATCGACAACGACAGCATGATGCACTGGGTGATGCCGGCTGCGATGCTCGGCATGGCGTGAGGCAGTTCGATCCGTGAGAGCAATTGGCGACGCGAGCAGCCGAAGGCTTTGCCGGCGTCCATCAGTTCTTGCGGGACATCGCGGATGCCCAGGTAGGTCAGGCGGATCGGCGCAGCGATGGCGAACACCACCGTGGAGATCAGGCCCGGGACCACACCCAGCCCGAAGAGGGTCAGGGTAGGAATGAGGTAAACGAAGGTCGGTACGGTCTGCATCAGATCGAGTACCGGACGCATGACAGTGTAGAACATCGGTTTGTGCGCGGCGACGATGCCCAGCGGTACGCCGATGACCACGCAGACCAGGGTCGCGAACATGACCTGGGCGAGGGTTTCCATGGTTTCCTGCCAGTACCCCAGATTGAGGATCAGCAGGAAGGAGGCGACCACAAACGCGGTCAGGCCCCACTTGCGTTGAATCAGATGGGCGATGATTGCAATCAGGCCAATCAAGACCAGTGGGTTGAACCAGGTCAGCGCGAACGTCACGCCGTGGATCATCGTTTCCAGGGTCACGGCGATTGCGTCGAAGGTGTTGGCGCCGTGTTGCGTCAACCATTCAACGAAGCCCGCGATGTACTGGCCTAAAGGTATTTTCTGATCAATCAGCATGGTAGTGAACGTCCGCATGCAAGGAAATAAACAGCCCGGACGGCCGCAGCCGTCCGGCATAAGCGATTACTGAAGCTTGGCTTTCACGGCCTCCAGGCCAGGTTTACCGTCAATGGTGGTCACGCCAGTGAGCCAGGTATCGAGCACTTGTGGATTCTTTTTCAGCCAGGCCTTGGCGGCCGCGTCAGGCTTCATCTTGTCGTCGAGGATGTTGCCCATCAGTTCGCTTTCCATGTCGACGGTGAACTCCAGGTTCTTCAGCAACTGACCGACGTTGCTGCATTCCGTGGCGTAACCCTTGCGGGTGTTGGTCGCCACGGTCGCCGCACCGAAATCGGGGCCGAAGAAATCATCGCCACCGGTCAGGTATTGAATCTTGAAGCGCTTGTTCATCGGGTGCGGCGCCCAGCCGAGGAAGACCACGGCGGTGTCGCGTTTCTGCGCGCGGTCAACCTGCGAGAGCATGCCCGCTTCGGAAGATTCGACGACTTTGAAACCAGCGGTTTTCAGGCCGAAGGCGTCCTTGTCGATCATGCTCTGGATCAGACGGTTGCCGTCGTTGCCAGGCTCGATCCCGTAGATCTTGCCGTCGAGTTCTTTCTTGAATTTGGCGATGTCGGCGAAGTCATGCAGACCTTTGTCATACAGGGCTTGCGGCACGGCGAGGGTGTATTTGGCGCCCTTGAGGTTGGTGCGCACGGTTTCCACGGTGCCGGCGTCGCGGTAGGCCTTGATGTCGTTTTCCATGGTCGGCATCCAGTTACCGAGGAACACGTCCATGTTCTTGCCGTCGGCCAGCGACTTGTAGGTCACCGGCACGGAAATCATGGTGGTCTTGGTCTTGTAGCCGAGGGCGTTGAGGACAACGGAGGTGGTGGCGGTGGTCGCGGTGATGTCGGTCCAGCCGACATCGGAGAAGTTAACGGTACTGCACTGCGCCGGTTCTGCAGCTTGCGCCAGTAACGGCAGACTCAGCATGGCGGCCAACAACAACGACGGGGAACCTTTCATGGATGGACTCCTTGGTGTTTTTTTTGGCAGTGTTCCGACTGTGGACCACCGCACTTATAGGTTGCGGTTGGATGGCGTTCTGGAGACAGCTCTGTCACGGCGCCTTGCAATCGAGTCATAACGATCATGTACCAGTGAAAATCTGACGCCTACAGGGGGGGTCGTATCCAGTACAGGGATGGTCGTATCTAGTGTCAGTGACGTCGTTTACAGCTTTTTTCAGCCCCGAATGACTCTCTGAACCGCAAAAAAACGGCGAAAAACCGGGGCAAAAACGGCGCGGCGCTGGTGGACATGAGTGCGTCGGTGTCAGACGCCGTGCGTCCCGACAAAAGCCTGATGATGCGGGCATTCCGGCGGATCGCAGCTTGAGCGTAGCAGCTCCGCCAGCGGGCGCTTTTGCGTCCCGGACCGGTATCCTCAGGAGCTCTGCAGCAATGGCTATCAGTGTTTTCGACCTGTTCAAAATCGGCATCGGCCCTTCCAGTTCCCACACCGTCGGGCCCATGCGCGCGGCGGCGTTGTTTGTCGAGTCGTTAAGGGGCCAGCATCAACTGGAACAGGTGCGGCGGATCGAAGTGCAGCTGTATGGTTCGCTCTCGGCCACCGGCATCGGTCACGGCAGCGACAACGCGGTGATCATGGGCCTGATGGGCGAGTGGCCGGACGCAATCGACCCGGCGCAGATCGGCCCGCGGATTCAGGCGCTGCGCGAAACGCATACCCTGCTATTGGATGGTCGTTTGTCGGTGCCGTTTGTCTGGGCACGGGACATGCGCCTGATCGACGAGAACCTGCGGTTCCATCCCAATGCGATGACGATTGTTGCCGAGGGTGATCACGGTGAGCTGCATCGCGATACCTACTATTCAGTTGGGGGCGGCTTTGTCGTCGATGAAGCGCAGGCGTCAAGTGGCGTGGTCGATCTGGATCGAACTGAATTGCCTTACGACTTTTCCAGCGCGGTCGAGCTGCTGGAGCTGTGCAAGCAGAACAACCTGCGCGTCGCTGAATTGATGATGGCCAACGAAAAGGTCTGGCGCAGTGAAGAAGAGATTCGCGCCGGTCTGATGAAACTGTGGCGAGCGATGCAGGATTGCGTCGAGCAGGGGCTCAAGCACGAAGGCATCCTGCCCGGCGGTTTGAATGTGCGTCGGCGCGCGGCGAAGTTGCATCGCAGCCTTCAGGAATTGGGCAAGCCCAATGTGATCGGCTCGACGCTGAGTGCGATGGAGTGGGTCAACCTGTTTGCGCTGGCTGTTAATGAAGAAAACGCGGCGGGTGGGCGCATGGTCACGGCGCCGACCAATGGCGCGGCGGGGATCATCCCGGCGGTGTTGCACTACTTTATGAAGTTCAGCGAAGCGGTGACGGACGCCAACGTGGTCGACTACTTCCTGGGTGCGGCGGCGGTGGGGATTCTGTGCAAGAAGAATGCTTCGATCTCTGGCGCCGAAGTCGGCTGTCAGGGCGAGGTCGGTTCGGCCTGCGCGATGGCGGCGGCGGGGCTGGCGGAAATTCTTGGCGCTACGCCGGAGCAGTTGTGCAACGCGGCGGAGATTGGCCTGGAGCATAACCTTGGGCTGACCTGTGATCCGGTCGGTGGACTGGTGCAAGTGCCGTGCATCGAGCGCAATGCGATTGCGGCGGTGAAGGCGATCAACGCGGCGCAGATGGCGTTGCGTGGCGATGGTCAGCACTTTATTTCGCTGGATCGGGTGATTCGCACCATGCGAGATACCGGCGCTGACATGCATGACAAATATAAAGAGACCTCACGCGGTGGACTGGCGGTCAGCGCTGTTGAGTGCTGAGTCAGCTCCACCGAGGTGAATTCTTCGCGAGCAGGCTCGCTCCCACATTGGAACCTGGCGTTCACACATTTTGTGTTCACTGGAGATCTACTGTGGGAGCGAGCCTGCTCGCGAAGGGGCCAGACCAGTCAAAACTGCTCACCAAGTGAACACAGACAATAAATCACGCCACCTTTTAGCGCGTCGCAAACAGATAAGAGTCTTTCCCACCTGTTACATGCGTTCAGCACCCCCTACCGTCCGTCACCCGTGCCTGCGGTGACACTCCCCCCAAACTGCGCGCAGGCCAGTTCCCACAAGTGCTACCGATTTGCTCACACGCCTCGGGGCAGGGCTTTCACCCACGCTGATGGCACTTCGAAATACCTTTCGTCGGACGTCTCGTATAGACACGTCGCGACGTCGTTTTCAGGAGTTATTGAACGGCCATCCAATTTTAGGCATGGCAATTGCTCTGTCATAACAAAGCCCGTCTCCCACGCGAGAACGCTGGCAATAACAAGAGCCTCCGCCTGAGGCCATCACCCGCTTTGTGTGAGGAGATACCGCGATGACGTCGTTCAACTCCGGGGCCCAACCCCAGAACCGTGCGCCTCAATCCATCGGCTTTCTGCTGCTGGACAATTTCACGCTGATTTCTCTGGCCTCCGCAGTAGAACCTCTACGCATGGCCAACCAATTGTCCGGTCGCGAGCTGTATCGCTGGAGCACCCTCACCGTCGATGGCGGGCAGGTGTGGGCCAGTGACGGTCTGCAAATCACTCCCGACGCCTCCATGCACAAAGCCCCGCCACTGGACACCGTGATTGTCTGCGGCGGTATCGGTATTCAACGCACCGTGACCCGCGAACACGTTTCATGGCTGCAAAGCCAGGCGCGTCAGTCCAAGCGTCTCGGCGCGGTGTGCACCGGCAGTTGGGCTTTGGCCTGCGCCGGCCTGCTCGACGGCTTCGATTGCAGCGTGCACTGGGAATGTCTGGCGGCGATGCAGGAAGCTTTCCCGCGTGTGGCCATGAGCACTCGCTTGTTCACTCTCGACCGTAACCGTTTCACCAGCTCCGGCGGCACCGCGCCACTGGACATGATGCTGCACCTGATCAGCCGTGATCACGGTCGTGAACTGTCCGCCGCGATCTCGGAAATGTTCGTCTACGAACGCATCCGCAACGAACAGGATCACCAGCGCGTGCCGCTCAAGCACATGCTCGGCACCAACCAGCCGAAGCTGCAGGAAATCGTTGCGCTGATGGAAGCCAACCTCGAAGAGCCGATCGACCTCGATGAATTGGCGGTGTACGTCGCCGTGTCGCGTCGACAGCTGGAGCGGTTGTTCCAGAAATACCTGCACTGCTCGCCGTCGCGCTACTACTTGAAGCTGCGCCTGATCCGCGCCCGGCAGTTGCTCAAGCAAACGCCGATGTCGATCATCGAAGTGGCGTCGGTGTGTGGTTTCGTCTCGACGCCGCACTTCTCCAAGTGCTACCGCGAGTACTTCGGCATTCCGCCGCGTGACGAGCGCGTAGGCTCCAACACTACCCAGCAAGTGGCGATGCTGCCGCTGCCGCAGGCGATCGTGATGTCGCCGCTGTCGGGGCCGATGTCGGCGTTGAGTCAGGCGCGGAATGAGTCGACGTTTGCCAGCGTAAGGCTCTGATAAGGATCGTTCCCACGCTCTGCGTGGGAACGCAGCCCGGGACGCTCTGCGTCCCAAAAGGCCGAACGCGGTGCGTCCGTTGAGGCATTCCCACGCAGAGCGTGGGAACGATCAGGTGAGCAACGTCAGGCGCTATGGCTTTGCTGGTAGTCCGCGAGTGCCGGCAACAACTGCTTGTCGATCGCCTGACGCACCGCCGGCTGGATACTGGCGCCGCTGGTGTACATGTCCTTGACCATCTTGCGCAGTTCAAACGCGCGAACATTATCCAGACCGCGCACCGCGCACTCGCAGGCCTGCTCGGCGGTAGTGCCACTGGGGACCTGAATACCCAACGCCTTGAGCTGGCCCAACAAATCTTCCTGATCGATCAAATCGGCATACATCATGACGCGCATCCTTCTTCAATAACGGAGGTCGTGGCTCGATTCTGGTAGCCACGCCGAGGCACGGCAAGGGCGATTTGTCGCAGTGGCCGCGACGGCTATGAACAGGTCGTTTTCGGCTAACTCGCCGCTCAAGGGAGTGGGCACACTGAACTCAGCTTGCAACACGAAGGTTTGGTCACCCTCGCTTGGCAGCTCCTCAACAGTACCCTCTGCCCCGATCCTGTCACGGCTTGCATCGGGGCTTTTTTTGCCTGCTTATAAAAGCAAAGATCGCAGCCTTCGGCAGCTCCTACAGGGAACGCATTCCAATGTAGGAGCTGCCGAAGGCTGCGATCTTTTTAAGGTCTAGCGTTGCAACACGAGAATCCGCGACAACAACTCATCCCGATCGACATAGCAGCCCTGAAAATGCCGCCCTCCCGTAGCTGGGTCAAAGGCATTGCGCGCATGCAACGTGCGGCGATTATCGAAGCACCACAGCTCACCGGGGTTGAGCCGTTGCATCAGCCGAAACCGTGGCTCGCGAGTCATCGCAATGAAGCGTCGATACGCCCCATATAACCGTGGCATCTGCTCCACCGAGGTATCAAACGCCCCGCGCAGAAAGTTCGCCATGCGGATTTCCGCCACGCGCCCCAACGCATCCAACGCAATGATCGGCGCCAGGCAGCGATAGTCGCTGTGGCGATCCTTGTTGCGAAATTCCACGGGGATTTCACACAGCGCCTGAAACGACGCCGGTTCTTCACTGCGCAACGCATCGGCAATCGCAAAACCGTCGACAAAAATGCTCTCGCCACCCTCGGCGTCATTCACCAGGCAATGCAGAAATTGCAGCCCCGGTTGCAGCTCGCGGGTGGGCAGGTCGGTGTGCAACGGCAGGTTGAAAGCAGTGTAGGCGTTACTGTCGGCGTCGGCCTTGGATTGCACGTTGAACAGCACACCGAAGTTGCTCTCGCGGATAAAGGAAATACGTTGCGCGATGAGCTTCAGCGAACCGGGTTCAGTGGGCACACCGCGCACTTGCGTCAGGCCGATGTCGCGTACCGCAATCAGCCATTGCAGCAGCGCGGCGTTGTCGTTCATCAGTGCCGAATAGTCGAACACCGGCAACTGCAAATCGCTGCGCCACAGGTAAGGTTTGGGTTTGCCCGCCAGACGTTCGGCGCGGGAATCATCGTCGTAGGCGTGTGCGCGTAACCAACCGGGATCGAAGAGGCTGAGGTGTCCGTCCTGCCAGTCGATGCGCAGGCATCCGTCGGTGTCGATATGCACGGCGGCAGGCTTGAGATCTTCAGCGGCATCGACACTCTCGAACACCTGCTCGCGGGTGACGTTGTAGACGCAACGTTCGCACGGACAATTGTCGCGCAACCAGACATGGTGGAACGGGCTGATGCGCCCGTCAGCCCATTCAATGGCAACACGATCCGCCAGGCTCTGCACGCCACCGAGCGCGCTGATCAACGGATAACTACGGTAATCGGCAACAGCGGCAGCGGTGTTCATGGCGGCTCCTTGCGATCGAGGGATTTACCTTGCAGGCGGCAGCGCGATGACGCGGCCGATGTAAGCGGGAGCGGGTAGGTCGTTTTGCTCGGCGACGATGCTTTGCAGGCGGCTCAACGTGTCCGGGTTGAACGGCGCCGAGCGCGGGCCGGAGAGATCGACGTGCAACAGCATCTGTTCGTTGCCGGCCAGCTCCTGCGCATCACCGACCTTGTGCAGGCTGTGATAGAGGTGCAGGCGTTTGCTGTCGTGGGCGATGATTTGCGTGCGTACTTCCACCTCGGTATCAAGTTTCACTTCGTGCAGATAATTGAGGTGCAGTTCGAGGGTGAACAGCGAGTTGCCGCTGGCTTCGCGGTTGTTGCTGTCCATGCCGAGACGGTCCATCAGGGCGTCGGTGGCGTAGCTGAAAATCAGCAGGTAGAAGGCATCGCGCAGGTGGCCGTTGTAGTCGACCCAGTCGGGGATGACTCTGGTTTGGTAGGTGGTGAGGTTGGGCATGATTGGGTTCCGGCAGTGGGCGGGTCGTTAAGATCAAGAGCTACCCCCTCACCCCAGCCCTCTCCCCCCAGGGGGGAGAGGGGGAAAGGGAGCAGATCGGGGACCTTTCAAAACTTGAGTTCGGCTCGGGGGTGAAAGTCGGCGTCACTCGAACAATCAACGCGATCAGTCCCCTCTCCCTCAGGGGGGCGAGGGGGACAGGGAGCAGATCGCGGGCCTTTCAAAACTTGAGTTCGGCTCGGTGGTGCAAGTCGGCGTCACTCGAACAATCAACGCGGTCAGTCCCCTCTCCCTCCGGGAGAGGGTTAGGGTGAGGGCAGCGATGTCATGCCAACCCCATCACTCGCTGAACGCCATCCCATGTTTTTCCTTGGTGCTCTTCACCGCCTCAAGCACCGCCAGCAGGCAATCATCACGATAGCGCTCCAGCGCCGAAATGCTGTGACGGCCAAGCTGATCACTGGTGCCATCCACCACATCATCAATCAACTTCTCCGTCAGCTCCGGCGCCGGCAGATAGGTCCACGGCAACTGCAACGCCGGGCCGAATTGCGACATGAAGTGGCGCATGCCCGCATCACCACCTGCCAGCGTGTAAGTCAGGAACGTACCCATGAACGACCAGCGCAGGCCAGCGCCAAAGCGAATCGCGTCGTCGATCTCGCCAGTGGTCGCGACACCGTCGTTGACCAGATGCAGCGCCTCACGCCACAGCGCTTCAAGCAAGCGGTCGGCGATAAACCCTGGCACTTCCTTGCGCACATGCAACGGACGCATGCCGAGGGATTCGTAGACTTTCATCGCTGCCTGAACAGCTTCCGGTGCGGTGTTCTTGCCACCGACCACTTCGACCAGCGGCAGCAGATAAACCGGGTTGAAGGGGTGGCCTACTACGCAGCGCTCCGGGTGCGTCGAACTCTCGTAGAACTCGCTCGGCAGCAGGCCCGACGTACTCGAACCGATCAACGCATCGGGCTTGGCTGCCGCGCTGATTTTGCTGTGCAGATCGAGTTTCAGTTCGAGACGTTCCGGGGCGCTTTCTTGAATGAAGTCGGCATCCCGAACACACTCTTCGATGGTCGTGACAAAGCGCAGACGATCCTGCGACGCGCCCGGCGCCAGACCGTTTTTTTCAAGCGCACCCCAGGCATTGGCCACGCGTTTGCGCAGCGCCGCTTCGGCGCCGGGCGCCGGATCCCATGCCACCACATCGAGGCCATGGGCGAGGGCGCGAGCGACCCAACCGCTGCCAATGACACCGCTGCCCAGCGCGGCGAAGGTTTTGATTTCGGTGATAAAGCTCATGGTGACATTCCTGAATAGTTCGGCGATCAACTGTGGGAGCGAGCCTGCTCGCGAAAGCGGTGGCTCTGCTGATGAAGATGCTTCGGATGTACGGGCCTCTTCGCGAGCAGGCTCGCTCCCACAGGGTTTGAGGTGAGTTCGTTAACCGCGCTGGGTCAGGCCCATTTTCTTGCGGCCTTCGGCAGGCGTGAGTACGCGGGCGCCGAGGCGGCTAAGTATCTCGGTGGCGCGCTCGACCAGTTGACCATTGGTCGCCAGCACACCCTTGTCCAGCCACAGGTTGTCTTCCAGCCCGACCCGCACGTTGCCGCCCAATAGCACCGCTTGCGCCGCCATCGGCATCTGCATCCGGCCAATCCCGAACCCGGCCCACACCGCATCGGCCGGCAAGTTATCGACCATGGCTTTCATCGTGGTGGTGTCTGCCGGCGCACCCCATGGAATCCCCAGACACAGCTGGAACAACGGGTTATCGAGCAGACCTTCCTTGATCATCTGCTTGGCAAACCACAGGTGCCCGGTGTCGAAAATCTCCAGCTCGGCCTTCACGCCCAGTTCGGTGATGCGCTTGGCGCCTGCGCGCAGTTGCGCCGGTGTGGACACGTAAATGGTGTCGCCATCGCCGAAGTTCAGCGTGCCGCAATCGAGAGTGCAGATTTCCGGTAGCAACGCTTCGACATGAGCGAGACGGGTCAGCGGGCCGACCAGATCGGTGTTCGGGCCGAACTCCATCGGATTCTCGCCGGCGCCGATTTCGAGGTCGCCACCCATACCGGCGGTGAGGTTGACGATGATGTCGACGTCCGCCTCGCGGATGCGCTCCATCACTTCGCGGTACAGAGCCACGTCGCGGCTGAACTTGCCGGTCTGCGGATCGCGCACATGGCAGTGCACAACGGTGGCGCCAGCCTTGGCCGCTTCAACGGCGGCGGCAGCGATTTGTTTCGGGGTGACCGGCACGTGTGGGCTCTTGGCGGTCGTGTCGCCAGCACCGGTGAGTGCGCAGGTGATGATGACGTCGTGGTTCATGGTGCGGTTTCCTTCAGGCGTGATGGGTCTGTCCGCAGGCTTTTCGGGGCTGCGAAGCGTCGGTCAGTCCCCTCTCCCATCCGGGAGAGGGGCTTTTCAATAGAGGGTTATTTGCTGGTCAGCTGGAGGTTTTCAGCGGCCGGTTTGCCATCGAACGTGGTCACACCCTCAAGCCAGCGCTGCTTGTCTTCGGGGTGATCCTTGAGCCATTGCCTGGCCGATTCGAAAGCATCCTTGTGATCGAGCAGCGGCTGCATCATCCGGCTCTCGTCCTCGGCGGTGAACGTCAGGTTGGTCAGCAGGCGACCGATGTTCGGGCACTGCTCGGCGTACTTCGGCGCAGTGACGGTCCACACGGTGGCCATGCCTTCGTTCGGGCCGAGGGCGTCGTCGCTACCGGTGAGATAGGTCATCTGCACGTTGACGTTCATCGGGTGCGGTGCCCAGCCGAAGAACACCACGGCCTCTTTGCGGCGCACGGCGCGATCGACGGCGGCGAGCATGCCGGCCTCGCTGGACTCGACCAGCTGGAATTTGCCGAGGCCGAACTGGTTCTTGGCGATCATTGCCTTGATCTGCGTGTTGGCGCCCGAGCCAGGCTCGATGCCGTAGATCTTGCCGCCCAGTTCTTTTTCAAACTTGGCGATGTCAGCGAAGGTTTTCAGGCCTTTGTCGGCCAGATAAGTCGGCACCGCGAGGGTGGCGCGGGCGTCTTTCAGGCTCGGCGCTTCGAGGACTTTGACCTGATTGGCGTCGACGAACGGCGTAATGGTCTGCGTCATCAGCGGGTTCCAGTAACCGAGGAACAGGTCCAGCCGTTGATCGCGGATCCCGGCGAAGATGATTTGCTGGGAGGCGCTGGTTTGTTTGGTGTTGTAGCCGAGGCCGTCGAGCAGGACCTGGGTCATGGCACTGGTGGCGATCACGTCGGTCCAGTTGACCACGCCCATGCGCACGTTCTGGCACGATGCCGGGTCGGCCGCCATGACGCTGGCGCTCAAGAAAGCGGTACCGCTGAGTGCAAGAACACAGCTGCTGATCAGTCGTTTCATGTCGGGTTCCTCGGCAGGTCGTTTATTGTGAGTTCCGGCATCTGTCGTGCCGGTGATGCAAAGTTACGCAGCTATACGCCCATGAAAGCGCACTGCGGCGACTGGCATTTGCACTGTAGCGACCTGCATGCTTGAACGCTGGCGACAATCGGCGTATCAACGAGCCACGCTACCCGCCAACCGAGTGCGCACATGTCTCAGGATTTCTACTTTTTGCTGATGCCGGGGTTCTCCGCCATTGGCTTTATCTCCGCGATCGAACCGCTGCGCGTGGCCAACCGCTTTCGTGGCGAGCTCTACCGCTGGCATGTGTTGAGCGCTGATGGCGGGGCGGTGTTGGCGAGCAACGGCATGTCGGTCAACGCCGACGCGGCGCTGGAGCCGTTGGAGAAAGGCGCGACGTTGTTGGTGGTGGCCGGGTTTGAACCGCTGAAGTTCGCCACCCCGGTGCTGGAGCATTGGCTGCGCCGACTGGACAACGAAGGCGTCACACTTGGCGCCATCGACACCGGCAGTTTTGTCCTCGCTGAAGCCGGTTTGCTCGATGGCCATCGCCTGACCCTGCACTGGGAAGCCCTCGACGCCTTCAAGGAATCTTATCCACAGCTCAGCGTGACGCAGGAGCTGTTCGAGATCGACCGCCGACGCATCACCTCGGCCGGCGGCACGGCTTCCATCGATTTAATGCTCGATCTGATCGCCCAGGCTCATGGCCCGCAACTGGCGATTCAGGTCAGTGAGCAATTTGTGCTGGGGCGCATTCGTCCGCGCAAAGACCACCAGCGCATGGAAGTGGCCACGCGTTACGGGATCAATAACAAGAAACTGGTGCAGGTGATCGGCGAGATGGAGCAACACAGCGAACCGCCGCTGACCACGCTGCAACTGGCGGAATCGATCAAAGTGACGCGACGGCAACTGGAACGCTTGTTCCGGCTACACCTGAACGATACGCCGAGCAATTTCTACCTACGTCTGCGCCTGGAAAAGGCCCGGCAACTGCTGCGCCAGACCGACATGAGCGTGCTCGAAGTCAGCATCGCCTGCGGGTTTGAATCACCGTCCTACTTCACCCGCAGCTACCGGGCGAAGTTCGCCCGCTGCCCCCGCGAAGACCGCCGTACCGCGCAGGCCTGAATGGATGTACCCAAAACCAATGTGGGAGCGAGCCTGCTCGCGAAGACGGCGTGTCAGTCAATACAGGATTGACTGATCCACCGCTTTCGCGAGCAGGCTCGCTCCCACATTTGGATCTTCATTGTCTGAAAAAACGCTTACTTCTTCACCAACGCCGAACACGCCGCCTTATAAGCCTCATGCTGATACTTGTTCAGCGTCCCCGGCAGCTCGAAGTTGTGCTTCTTCGCCTGCGCATTGATCGTCTGCGGCGACAACAACGTCACCTCACAGCCATCGAGCAACTGCAAAATCCCTTCAATCTTGAACGTCGTCGGCCCACCGGCAAACTCACCCTTCTTGCTGCGCTTCTTGATCGCGATACGGTCAACCGAATTCTCCCGCACAAACGACGCCACCTGCGCCGCAAAGAGCTTAACGTTTGCCGCTTCGTCATCGTCTTCGAGGGCGATCTTCTTGGTGGCAAGGGGAATGTGGCTCAGGGTCGAACCGTCGAGAGCGGCTACGGCGATGATCGCTTCGCTGCCTTTGATTTCGATGCCGCAGATGTTCATGGGGAATTCCTTGAAGTGAAGAGGGCAGCTTACAGCTCAAGCTGATTGGCGGTGATGCCGAACGCCGACGCAATTTTCTCGCGAGTGGCCTTGCGTGGCTTGGCGACTGTTTCCTGCTGGGCAAACGCCGGTTGCGAAATACCCATGCGTTTAGCGACTTCTTCCTGAGTCAGGTTGAGGTGTTCGCGCCAGGCACGGATCGGTGTTGCCCCATCGACCATCCGGCTGACGACCTCATGGGGAATCAGGTCGGGCTGCATTTTTTGCGCAACGTACTGCGCGTAGGGAATGACGACGAAGGCGGGGTTGCCCTCGGCGTCGTTGATGATTTGGATGTCAGTAGGTGCGTTCATCGCGTTTCTTGACCTCTTGAATACTGACCACTTTGATTGCTCCGTCCCAGTCGAACATCACTCGATAATTGCCGACACGCAGGCGGTAGGCGTAGTCATGGCCAATCAGTGCTTTGACATTGCCCACATCAGGCATGTGGGCAAGCGCCGTAACGGCATCCCGAACCTGTACCTGATGCACAGAATGCAATTTCAAGAGTTGCTTAACGGCCTTTCGAGTCCAGTGGATGCTGTTCATGGAAGAATATAAGTCTTTTATAAGATTCGCGAATCTTTACTTATATTTTCAAGGCGACCAATCAAGAACTGTTGTCAGCATATTGCGTGAAAGGCCCGTAGATCGGAGCTTTCACGCAATAGGTGTAGGCGAAGTCGGCATGTGCCGTAAGAAGAAGAGATTCACGAGGCAATTGCAGAAAGCAGTGCCAATTTTCCTTCAAATTTTGAGGACTATTCCTGCCCAATCGACTCCAAAAACTCCGACCGCTCATCACTCATCCGCGCCACGCAATCATTCTGCGCGATCGTGAACGCCTTGCTCCCCGCCGTAGCCGGGAATGCCTCAACCGCGCAATCCGCATCCCGTGTCTTCAGCCACTGCTGCTGAGCCGTCTTCATCTTGGCGGTGATGTCCGCCAGTTGCGTCGCGTTTTTGCCGTACGCCGTCTGCATGCGTTCGGTCAGGCTGGCGTAGTTGTCTTTGAGCAGGTCTTCGGCGGTGGTGCGGCTGTAGGTCGAGCATTCCAGGGTCTGGACGTCGTTTTCCACCGCGTCGCACGGGTTGTTGTCGGACTCTTCAGCGGCGTGTACGCCGGTCGCCATCAGTGCCAAAGCCAGGAAGATCGATTTCATTGTTGTCGCCGCTCTAATCCAGTGGTGTTTCCAAGATGCGGGAGATTCTGGCTCAAGCTTGCGGGCTTGAACAGGTAGCTGATCGGAGCGTCTGGCGACCCTTTGTCGCGGATTGACGCTTTCGGCAATTCCCCTGTCGTTTTTGCACCCGGTCGCCCCGGCACCGAGGCATATGCTGGCCCCAAAGCGCCGGCAGACGATTCGGCGCATGAATCGCCAATAAGGGGACGCCTGATGAGCCCAGCCGAATTACACGCCGACAGCATCGTTATCGACGGTCTGATCATTGCCAAATGGAACCGCGAGCTGTTTGAAGACATGCGCAAGGGCGGTCTGACGGCAGCCAACTGCACTGTGTCGGTGTGGGAAGGCTTTCAGGCGACTGTGAACAATATTGCCGCCAGCCAGAAGCTGATCCGCGAAAACAGCGATCTGGTGATGCCAGTACGCACCACTGCCGACATCCGTCGCGCCAAGGAACAAGGCAAGACCGGCATCCTCTTCGGCTTCCAGAATGCCCACGCCTTTGAAGACCAGATCGGCTATGTCGAGGTGTTCAAGCAGCTCGGCGTCGGCATCGTGCAGATGTGCTACAACACCCAGAATCTGGTCGGTACCGGTTGCTACGAGCGTGACGGCGGCCTGTCGGGATTCGGTCGCGAAATCGTTGCCGAGATGAACCGCGTCGGCGTCATGTGCGACCTGTCCCACGTCGGTTCCAAGACCTCGGAAGAAGTCATCCTCGAATCGAAAAAACCGGTGTGCTATTCCCACTGCCTGCCGTCGGGTCTCAAAGAGCACCCGCGCAACAAGTCCGATGAAGAACTGAAGTTCATTGCCGACCACGGCGGTTTTGTCGGCGTGACTATGTTCGCGCCGTTCCTCGCCAAGGGCATCGATTCGACCATCGACGACTACGCCGAAGCGATCGAATACGTGATGAACATCGTCGGCGAAGACGCCATCGGCATCGGCACCGACTTTACCCAGGGTCACGGTCAGGACTTCTTCGAATACCTGACCCACGACAAGGGCTACGCCCGCCGTCTGACCAGCTTCGGCAAGATCATCAACCCGCTGGGCATCCGCACCGTCGGCGAGTTCCCGAACCTGACCGAAACCCTGCTCAAGCGCGGCCATTCCGAGCGCGTCGTGCGCAAGATCATGGGCGAGAACTGGGTCAACGTCCTCAAGGACGTCTGGGGCGAGTAACGCTGCCTCAAGACCGCCGCCGATCTGCCCCCTCTCCTGTAGGAGAGGGCCGGGGTGAGGGCAGCGGTCACCACTGAATCCACTATTTTTCTGGAGTTAAGTTTCCATGGCCAAGATCGCCCCGCAATTGCCAATTGAAGTCGACAGCGAGACCGGTGTCTGGACCTCCGACGCCCTGCCAATGCTCTACGTGCCACGTCACTTCTTCGTCAATAACCACATGGGCATCGAAGAGGTTCTGGGCGCTGACGCCTACGCCGAGATCCTCTACAAAGCCGGCTACAAGTCCGCCTGGCACTGGTGTGAAAAAGAAGCCGAATGCCACGGCCTGGAAGGCGTCGCGGTGTTCGAGCACTACATGAAGCGCCTGTCGCAACGCGGCTGGGGCCTGTTCAAGATCCAGGACATCGACCTCGACAAAGGCACCGCCAGCGTCAAGCTCGAACACTCGGCATTCGTCTATGTGTACGGCAAGGTCGGGCGCAAGGTCGACTACATGTTCACCGGTTGGTTTGCCGGGGCCATGGATCAGATTCTTGAAGCACGCGGCAGCAAGATTCGCACCGTCGCCGAGCAAGTCTACGGTGGCTCCGAAGAAGGCCACGACGACGGCCTGTTCACCGTCAAGCCGTTGTAAGTCGAGGAACCCGCCATGGCTTTCGAAGCAATGTTCCAGCCGATCCAGATCGGCAAACTGACCATCCGCAACCGCGTGCTCAGCACCGCGCACGCTGAGGTCTACGCGACGGACGGAGGCATGACCACCGACCGGTACGTCAAGTATTACGAAGAGAAAGCCAAGGGCGGCATCGGCCTGGCGATCTGTGGCGGCTCCTCCGTGGTCGCCGTCGACAGCCCGCAGGAATGGTGGAGCTCGGTCAACCTGTCGACCGACCGGATCATTCCGCATTTCCAGAATCTGGCCGACGCCATGCACAAGCATGGCGCCAAGATCATGATTCAGATTACCCACATGGGCCGCCGCTCGCGCTGGGACGGCTTCAACTGGCCGACGCTGATGTCGCCGTCGGGCATCCGTGAACCGGTGCACCGCGCCACCTGCAAAACCATTGAGCCGGAAGAAATCTGGCGGGTGATCGGCAACTACGCCCAGGCCGCGCGCCGGGCCAAGGCCGGTGGCCTGGACGGTGTCGAACTCTCGGCGGTGCACCAGCACATGATCGACCAGTTCTGGAGCCCGCGCGTCAACAAGCGTACCGACGAATGGGGCGGCACCTTCGAAGGCCGGATGAAGTTCGGTCTGGAAGTACTGAAAGCCGTGCGCGCCGAGGTCGGTGACGACTTCTGCGTGGGCATGCGTCTGTGCGGTGACGAGTTCCACCCGGACGGTTTGTCCCACGAGGACATGAAGCAGATCGCCAAGTATTACGACGACACCGGCATGCTCGATTTCATCGGCGTCGTCGGCTCGGGCTGTGACACCCACAACACCCTGGCCAACGTGATTCCGAACATGAGTTATCCACCGGAGCCGTTCCTGCATCTGGCCGCCGGAATCAAGGAAGTGGTCAAGGTACCGGTGCTGCACGCACAGAACATCAAGGACCCGAACCAAGCGACACGGATTCTTGAAGGTGGTTACGTCGACATGGTCGGCATGACCCGCGCGCACATCGCTGACCCGCACCTGATCGCCAAGATCAAGATGGGCCAGATCGACCAGATCAAACAGTGCGTGGGCGCCAACTACTGCATCGACCGCCAGTATCAAGGCCTCGACGTGCTGTGCATCCAGAACGCCGCGACGTCCCGTGAATACATGGGCGTGCCGCACATCATCGAGAAATCCACCGGGCCGAAACGCAAAGTGGTGATCGTCGGTGCCGGCCCTGCCGGGATGGAAGCGGCGCGTGTTGCTGCCGAGCGTGGCCACGACGTGACCCTGTTCGAGAAGAAGGAATTCATCGGTGGGCAAATCACCACCGCCTCGAAAGCGCCGCAGCGCGACCAGATCGCCGGTATTACTCGCTGGTTCCAGCTGGAACTGGCGCGACTGAAAGTCGATCTGCGCCTGGGCACGGCGGCAGATGCCGACACCATCATGGATATGCGTCCAGACGTGGTGGTGCTGGCGGTCGGCGGGCATCCGTATCTGGAGCAGAACGAACACTGGGGCGCCGCCGAAGGGCTGGTGGTCAGCAGTTGGGACGTGCTCGACGGCAAGGTCGCGCCGGGCAAGAACGTGCTGGTCTACGACACCATTTGCGAGTTCACCGGGATGTCGGTTGCCGACTTCCTCGCCGACAAGGGCAGCCAGGTCGAGATCGTCACCGACGACATCAAACCGGGTGTGGCCATCGGCGGTACGTCGTTCCCGACCTACTACCGCAGCATGTACCCGAAAGAAGTGATCATGACCGGCGACATGATGCTGGAGAAGGTCTACCGCGAAGGCGACAAACTGGTCGCGGTGCTGGAGAACGAATACACCGGCGCCAAGGAGGAGCGGGTGGTCGATCAGGTGGTGGTGGAAAACGGCGTGCGGCCGGATGAGGAAATCTACTACGCGCTCAAAGAAGGTTCGCGCAACAAGGGGCAGATCGACGTCGAAGCGTTGTTCGCGATCCAGCCGCAACCTTCGCTGAGCGAGGCGGGCGACGGCTACTTGCTGTTCCGCATCGGCGACTGCGTGGCGCAGCGCAACACCCACGCCGCCATTTATGACGCCCTGCGGCTCTGCAAGGATTTCTAAGGCTTGCACCAAACCCTGTGGGAGCGAGCCTGCTCGCGAATGCAATCTGTCAGTTGACGATGATGTCGACTGACCTACCGCTTTCGCGAGCAGGCTCGCTCCCACAGTAAAGCGGATCGTGTTTCTCCAGGTTGTACTGGTGGGAGCTTCACCATGTTGAACACCCTTCTTCCAATCCTGTTGTTCGCAGCTATCGGCCTTGGTGTCCTCGGCGCGTTGCGGCGGGTAGCGATGTGGCGCCGGGGCCGGGCCTCGAAGGTCGATCTGATCGGCGGCCTGTTGGCCATGCCCAAGCGCTATATGGTCGACTTGCACCATGTGGTGGCGCGGGACAAATACATCGCCAACACCCACGTCGCTACAGCGGGCGGTGCGGTGGCGTCGATTGTGCTGGCGCTGCTGGTGCACGGTTTCGGCCTGCATAACCGCATTCTCGGTTACGCCTTGCTGCTGATGACGGCGGTGATGTTCGTCGGCGCGATCTTCGTTTACCTGCGCCGGCGCAACCCGCCGGCGCGGCTATCGAAAGGCCCGTGGATGCGCCTGCCGAAAAGCCTGCTGGCGTTCTCGGTGTCGTTCTTTCTGCTGACCTTGCCGGTGGCCGGGATTCTGCCGGAGAACTTCGGCGGCTGGGTGCTCGCGGTCATTCTCGGGATTGGCGTGCTGTGGGGCGTGTCGGAGCTGTTTTTCGGCATGACCTGGGGCGGGCCGATGAAGCACGCCTTCGCCGGTGCGTTGCATCTGGCTTGGCACCGTCGCGCCGAGCGTTTTGGCGGTGGTCGTTCCACCGGCCTGAAACCGCTGGATCTCAATGATCCTTCAGCGCCGTTAGGGGTTGAGAAACCCAAGGATTTCACCTGGAACCAGTTGCTCGGTTTCGACGCCTGCGTGCAGTGCGGCAAGTGCGAAGCGGCGTGCCCGGCGTTCGCTGCCGGTCAGCCGCTGAACCCGAAGAAACTGATTCAGGACATGGTCGTCGGTCTCGCCGGTGGCACCGATGCGAAGTTCGCCGGCAGCCCGTATCCCGGCAAACCAGTGGGCGAACACAGCGGTAATCCACATCAACCGATCGTTAACGGTCTGGTCGACGCCGAAACCCTGTGGTCGTGCACCACCTGCCGTGCCTGCGTCGAGGAGTGCCCGATGATGATCGAGCACGTCGACGCCATCGTCGACATGCGCCGGCACCTGACCCTGGAAAAAGGCGCGACGCCGAACAAGGGCGCCGAAGTCCTCGAAAACCTCATTGCCACCGACAACCCCGGCGGTTTCGCCCCGGGTGGGCGGATGAACTGGGCGGCGGATCTGAACCTCAATCTGCTCAGCGAGAAGAAATCCACCGACGTACTGTTCTGGGTCGGCGACGGTGCCTTCGACATGCGCAACCAGCGCACCCTGCGCGCCTTCGTCAAAGTGCTGAAAGCGGCGAAAATCGACTTCGCCGTGCTCGGTCTCGAAGAACGTGACAGCGGTGACGTGGCCCGTCGTCTGGGCGATGAAGCGACCTTCCAGTTGCTCGCCAAACGCAACATCCAGACCCTGGCCAAATACAGCTTCAACCGCATCGTCACTTGCGATCCGCACAGCTTCCACGTGCTGAAAAACGAGTACGGCGCGTTTGATGGCAACTACCTGGTGCAGCACCACAGCACCTACATGGCAGAGATCATTCAGGCCGGTGCGCTGAATCTCGGTCAGCACAAAGGCAACAGCGTGACCTATCACGATCCGTGCTACCTCGGCCGCTACAACGGCGAGTACGAAGCGCCGCGCGAAGTGCTGCGTGCGCTTGGTATCGAAGTGAAAGAGATGCAACGTTCCGGCTTCCGTTCGCGCTGCTGCGGCGGCGGTGGCGGGGCGCCGATCACTGACATTCCGGGCAAGCAGCGGATTCCCGATATGCGCATGGAAGACATCCGCGAGACCGGCGCCGAACTGGTGGCGGTGGGTTGTCCACAGTGCACGGCGATGCTCGAAGGCGTGGTCGAACCGCGTCCGCTGATCAAGGACATCGCCGAACTGGTGGCCGACGCGCTGCTCGAAGACGCCGCGCCGAACAAGCCTGCCACCCCGGCCAAACGTGAACCTGCGGAGGCCCACTGATGAGCGACATTATCCGCCGCGACCCACGCGCCGAATGGATTGCGCGTAACCGTCTGCATCCGCTGCACGCGGCGATGCAACCGGCGCAACACAGCTGGATGGGCCCCAACGGCGTCATCCGCAAGAATTTGCACGGCATTGGTTTTATCGGCCCCAATGGCATCAAACGTATCGATCGCAGCGGCGCGCAACAGGGCGGGGCGGTCAAACGTTCAGCTGCTGTGGAAGTGCAATTGCCGCTGCATCAGGTGCCGGCCCCGGCGTTCTATATCAGCGTGGTGCCGGACATGGTCGGTGGCCGCTTGAGCAGCCACGACCGCGACTTGCTCGGCCTCGCTCATCAACTCGCCGGCCAGGACGGCGCGGTGCTCGCGGTGGTGTTTGGCGAACACAAGGAAAATGCTTTCGCCACGGCAGGCGTCGATCGCTTGTTGGTGCTCGAAGGCGAACAGTTCAGCGGTTATGCACCGGAACAGCGCGTGCAAGGTTTGCGCGCTGTGGATAACCAGTTCAATCCACGTCATTGGCTGCTGCCGGACAGCCGCAGTGGTGGTGGTGAACTCGGTCGGCGCTTTGCCGCTGCACTGGGTGAGCGCCCGGCCACGCGGGTCTGGCAGGTCAAGGATCAGGAATGCATCGGCCGCGCTGGCGCTGGGCTGCAAGACCTTGCCCGTCCCGTCGCACGGTTGATTCTGGCGGCGGCAGAATGCGCCGAGCCGGTCAGCGAAACCCGACATGAAGCGTTGCCGGTGGAGTTATCCACAAGTGTCGCGCGCAGCCTGTCGCGGATTGAAGATCTCGGCGCTGTGGCGGTCGACCCGGCGGCGATTCCGATGGCCGAAGCCGAGTTCATTTTCTCCGGCGGCAACGGCGTCAAGGACTGGGCACTGTTCCACGAAACGGCCGCAGCACTTGGCGCCACTGAAGGCGCCTCGCGGGTCGCGGTGGACGATGGCTTCATGGCCCGTGATCGCCAGGTCGGCGCATCCGGCACCTGGGTCACCGCGCGGGTTTACGTGGCTGTGGGTATCTCCGGCGCAATCCAGCACCTGCAAGGCATTGGCGCCTGCGACAAGGTCGTGGCGATCAACCTTGATCCAGGTTGCGACATGATCAAGCGTGCCGATTTGTCGGTGATCGGCGAGAGCGCAGAGATTCTCCAGGCGTTGATCGAAGCGGTCGCGGCTTACCGCAACGAAGCCAAGCGCGATGCAGCTTAAGGAAACGCTATGAACACGAAAGTTATCAGTCTGGTTTCCATCGGCGCTCACCCGACTTCCGGTCGGCCACGCCGTGCTGATCAGGATGCGCGCGCCGTGGAACTGGGTTTGCAACTGGCTGGGGATAACCTGCAAGTGCTGCATGCCGGGGATGTCGCGGAGCCGGCATTGCGCGCCTATTTGGGCATGGGTCTTGAGCAGATGCACGTGCTGGAGCAACCGGCTGGCGCCGATGCGTTGCCGGCGCTGACCGCGTATCTGCGCGATGCGGGGGCGCAAGTGGTGCTGACCGGTAGCCAGGCGGAAACCGGCGAAGGTTCGGGGATGTTACCGTTTTTGCTCGCCGAAGGACTGGGCTGGCCGTTGGTGGTCGGGCTGGCGCAGGTCGAGTCGATCAATGACGGTTCGGCGCTGGTCCTGCAAGCCTTGCCGCGTGGGCAGCGGCGGCGGTTGAAGGTGAAGTTGCCGTTTCTCGCGACTGTGGATAACGCTGCGCCGAAACCTCGGCAGAGTGCTTATGGGCCGGCGCGACGGGGTGTTTTGGAGGCTGAAGATGTGGAGGTGGTGGACGATGAGTTGCTCGCGGTTGCCACTTTGCAAGCGGCCAAGCCACGGCCGAAACGCTTGAAGGTGATCAAGGCCAAAAGCGGGGCAGACCGGATGAAGGCCGCGACGGCCAAGGCCAGTGGTGGCGGGGGGCAGGTGCTCAAGGGAGTCACCGCGCAGGCCGGTGCTGAAGCGATCCTCAAGTTGCTGATTGAAGAAGGTGTGGTTCGCTGAAAAGCCCCTCACCCTAGCCCTCTCCCGGAGGGAGAGGGGACCTACGGTGGCGTGCTCAAGCGTTACATCGACCTGAGAGATCGGCGTGAACTCAGGTCTGGCCAAGCTAAGGACACCGCATAAGTCGCAGGTCGCTGCATTTTTCCAATACACCTCGGTCGGCTCCCTCTCCCTCCGGGAGAGGGCTGGGCGGGCGGCGTTCCGATGAGGGTAGCGGTTTACCCACAATCCCTGTTGGCGGATCTGTGGATAACATGTTTGCCCCTCTCTACACCCCACGCCAATCAAGCCCTGCAGCCCTCCGATCAAAAAACAACCAGTCTAAGTCACGGATTTTCAGAGCTTTTTCGCCAGGATAACTTGGATAGTTGCCCCCAATCTCTGTTGGCGCTTCTGTGGATAAGATGTTCGCTATCCGCTGAATCCCATACAAACCGTGGCTTTCGAGAGTGTGATCAAAAAACAGTCAATTCGTCAGTTTCCGGACTAAATTCCCGCGCAAACCTCGATTTCACACAGCCTCCAACGCTTTTCCACAGACAAGGCAAAGTTACCCCCGAACTCTGTTGGCGCTTCTGTGGATAACGTGTTTGCCATCCTCTACAGGCCATGCAGAGCGTGGCTTACAAGAATGTGATCAAAAATCAACCAATAGGTCTTGCAAACCGTGCTTCTGGATAAGTCACGATTTTTCTTCACAAATCAGCGAGTTATTTTTCCGTTCATCCACAGTTACCCCCATTTGCTGTGGGTGGGTGTGTGGGTAACTTGTTTGCGGAAGGCTGGGAGGCTTGGTGGGTATAGGGTGCGGGGTGGTTGATCAGAAATTGTGCAATCAAGGTTTAGGGGTGGGGTGAATGTGGAATAGCTATCGCGAGCAGGCTCACTCCTACAGGGGAGCGCATTCCACCTGTAGGAGCTGCCGAAGGCTGCGATCTTTTGATTTTGATCAGCCCTGCACAGGCACGCCTTTGAGGTACGGCGCCGGCTCGGCGCCGAGGTTGTTCAGCAAGCGCTCGCTGTACCAATCGACGAAGTTGACCACGCCAAACTCATACGTCTTCGAATAAGGCCCAGGCTGATAAGCGGTCGAGTTGATCCCGCGCTGGTTTTCCTCAGCCAGACGCCGATCCTGATCGTTGGTCGCATCCCACACCTGGCGCATGCGCTCGACGTCGTAATCCACGCCCTCAACCGCATCCTTGTGCACGATCCACTTGGTGGTGACCATGGTTTCCTGCGCGCTGATCGGCCACACGGTGAAGACGATGATGTGATCGCCCATGCAGTGGTTCCACGAGTGCGGCAGGTGCAGGATGCGCATCGAGCCGAGGTCCGGGTTCTTGATGCGGCCCATCAGTTTTGCGCAGCCCTGTTTGCCGTCGAGGGTCATCGACACGGTGCCTTTGAGTAGCGGCATGCGCACGATGCGGTTGCGCAGGCCGAAACTGGCGTGGGCGTAAGGGATCTTCTCGGCTTCCCAGGCAGCAGCGGAGGCGGCGACGTGATCCTTGAACGCCTGATCGGCGCGCGGGTCGGTGACGTCGTCCCATTCCAGCAGGGTTTTCAGCAGTTCCGGGTGCGACGCGTTGCAGTGGTAGCACTCGCGGTTGTTTTCCAGCACCAGTTTCCAGTTGGCCTTTTCCATCAAGGTGGTGGTGATCGCCACCTTGGTGTTCTCCATGTCATACGGTTCCATGTAGTGGTTCAGCGTCGACAGGAAGTCATCAATGGCCGGCGGGTTCTCCGCCAGGCTGATAAAGATATAGCCGCCGGCGGTCTTCACGTTCACCGGTTTCAGGCCGTACTGCTTCATGTCGAAGTCGGCGCCCATTTCGGTGCCGGCGAACAGCAGGCGACCGTCCAGCTCATAGGTCCACTGGTGGTAGTGGCAGACCAGTTTTGCGACCTTGCCTTTTTCACTGGTGCACAGGCGCGAGCCACGGTGGCGGCAGACGTTGTGGAACGCATGCACCACGCCCTCGGCGCCACGGATGACGATGATCGGGTTCTTGCCGATCTGCAGGGTCAGGTAGTTGCCCTTGGCCGGGATCTCGCAGGTCATGCCGGCGATCAACCACTCTTTCTGGAAGATCTCCTGCATGTCGATATCGAACAGCCGCTCGTCGCTATAGAACGGTTGCGGCAGGGAAAAGGTGCGCTCGCGCTCCTGGAGCATTTGTGCGGTGGCCTTGCGTGCGGGTTCCAGCGGATCGCCCAGGCTGATTTTTGCGGTGACGTCCATCGATGTGATCCTCATGGCCATCTGCGTGGCCGGCGAAAAGTGGCTGATCAGGTGTGCTGCTAACGGTTGCTACGCAAGGTGTAAAGAAGCTGTCTTGGTGTTGGGGCGAGTGTGGGGCCGGCGCGGGGCGGAACCTTATCCATGGGCGACATGGTGCAATCTGTTCCCGACGCGCAACCCCCGGTGGTTGGGGGCTGGTCGCGATAAGTATGCCGATGTCGCGGATAGGTAAACGGGCGGTCTGCGCTATACGCAGAATCGCCACATGAAGGCCGACAGTCGGCCGTGGAGAACAGCATGTCCAACAGCTTCCTGAATCCGGTCACCACCCAGACCTGGGCCAATGGCCGACACATCGTCCGTTGCGTCAAAGTCATCCAGGAAACCTGGGACGTGCGCACCTTCTGCTTTATGGCTGACCAGCCGATCCTGTTCTTCTTCAAGCCCGGGCAGTTCGTGACCCTGGAGCTGGAAATCGAAGGCCAGCCGATCATGCGCTCCTACACCATTTCCAGTTCGCCGTCGGTGCCGTACAGCTTTTCGGTGACGATCAAGCGCGTGCCGGGGGGCAAGGTGTCCAACTGGCTGCACGACACGCTTCACGAGGGACAAGAGTTGGCGGTGCACGGGCCGGTCGGGCTGTTCAATGCCATCGACTTTCCGAGCCCGAAAGTCCTGTACCTGAGCGGTGGCGTCGGCATCACGCCGTGCATGTCGATGGCGCGCTGGTTTTACGACACCAACGCCAACGTCGACATGACCTTTATCCACAGCGCGCGCTCGCCGAAGGACATCATCTATCACCGCGAGCTGGAACACATGGCGTCGCGGATCGACAACTTCAGCCTGCACCTGATTTGCGAGAAGCACGGCTTGGGCGAACCATGGGCCGGTTATCGCGGTTACCTGAACCACAAGATGCTGGAATTGATGGTGCCGGACTTCCTCGAGCGCGAAGTGTTCTGCTGCGGGCCGACGCCGTACATGAATGCGGTCAAGCGTTTGCTGGAAGTGGCCGGGTATGACATGTCGCGTTATCACGAGGAATCCTTCGGTGCCACGCCACCGGAAGCCCGTGCCGATGCAGTGGAACAGGCCGAGCAGGCTGCGGATGCGCCGGAAATCGATGCGGCGGATCTGCATCAGGTGGAATTCACTTCGTCCGGCAAGAGCATTCGTGTGGCACCGGGTGAGACCGTGCATGCGGCAGCGGCCAAGCTTGGCTTGATGATTCCGAAAGCATGCGGCATGGGGATTTGCGGGACGTGCAAGGTATTGAAGCTAGGGGGCGAAGTGGAGATGGAACACAACGGCGGGATTACCGAGGACGACGAGGCTGAAGGGTTTATCTTGTCGTGCTGCAGCGTGCCGAAGGGAGATGTGCGAATCGATTTTTGAGTGGGGCGAATTTTGGCGTACGGCTTGCCCCTCACCCCAGCCCTCTCCCAGAGGGAGAGGGGGCCGACCGAGGTGTCTGGCGCTGTACATCGACCTGAAAGACCTTATCGATTATGGATTCGGCAAAGCAGATTCAAGTCGACGTATTCCTCGAACATCCCCCAATCAGCGCCCTCTCCCTCTGGGAGGGGCCGACCGGGGTGTCTGGCGTTCTACACCGACCTGAAAGACCTTGTCGATTATGGATTCGGCGAAGCAGTTTCATGTCGGCGTAATTCTCAAATATCCCCCAATCAGTCCCCTCTCCCTCTGGGAGAGGGCTAGGGTGAGGGGCTTTTCAGTCGATAAACAAATCCGGCATTAGTGCCGCGTCGCTTTCTCGATCAAAGCGATATTGACCGAACTCCGTCACACCGCTCTCCCGCAAAATTTCCTCATCAATCAACAACCGCCCGGTAATCCGCCGCCCGCTGCTATCCAGAATCACATGCGCTGCATCCGCCATAATCTCTGGCGTTCGCGCCTGTTTGAACGACTCCCGGCTGCCCAGCTGAAACTCAATCGCCGCCGTGGCAATCATCGTCTGCGGCCACAGCGAATTGACGCTGATGCCGTAACCGGCAAATTCCTCACTCATCCCCAGCGTCAGCATGCTCATGCCGTACTTGGTCACCGTGTACGGGCTGAATTGCGCAAACCACTTGCTTGCCAGATTCAGCGGCGGCGACAGGTTGAGAATGTGTCCGGCGGATTTCTTCAGATAGGGCAGGGCAGCCTGACTGCACAGCAGCACCGCGCGAGTGTTGATCTGGTGCATCAGGTCGAAACGCTTGAGTTCGATGTGCTGCACACCCGTGAGCTTGATCGCCCCGGCGTTGTTCACCAGCGCATCGATGCCGCCGAAGTGCTCATTGGCCTGCGCCAGCGCCTGCTGCACGGCATCCTCATCACGCACATCCACCTGCAAGGCCAGCGCCTTGCCGCCCGCCGCCTCGACTTCCGCTGCGACACTGTGAATGGTGCCGGGCAGTTTGGCGTGGGGTTCGGCGCTTTTCGCCGCAATAACGATATTGGCCCCGTCCTTCGCGGCACGCAGCGCAATCTCACGGCCAATGCCACGGCTGGCGCCGGTGATGAACAGGGTTTTGCCTTGTAACGACATGCCGATGCTCCTGCTTATTGTTATGTGAGCGAAGGGCTCGACAGACAATGTAGACCAAGGGCAACGCAATCTCTGTAGGAGCTGCCGAAGGCTGCGATCTTTTGATCTTGATCTTAAAAACAAATCAAAAGATCGCAGCCTGCGGCAGCTCCTACAGGGGAGGGTGTCGCGTCAGGTCAGGCGGACATGACTTCGCGGATGTCGCGTGCCAGTTCGCGGACGCGTTCTTCTTCGGTGTCCCAGGAGCACATGAAGCGCGCGCCGCCCTTGCCGATGAAGGTGTAGAAGCGCCAGTTCTTCGCGGTCAGCGCGGCGATCGCCGGTTCCGAGAGTTGCAGGAATACGCCGTTGGCCTGCACCGGGAACATCAGTTCGACACCGGGAATGTCGCTGACCAGTTCTGCCAGCAGTTGCGCGCAGTGGTTGGCGTGCCGTGCGTATTTCAGCCAGGCGTCGTTTTCGAGAATGCCGACCCACGGTGCCGAGAGGAAACGCATTTTCGACGCCAGTTGCCCGGCCTGTTTGCAGCGGTAATCGAAGTCTTCAGCCAGTTTGTGGTTGAAGAACAGGATCGCTTCACCCACGGCCATGCCGTTTTTCGTGCCGCCAAAGCACAACACATCAACGCCGGCCTTCCAGGTCAGATCCGCTGGCGAGCAGCCGAGGAATGCGCAGGCGTTGGAGAAACGCGCGCCGTCCATGTGCAGATGCAGGCCCAGCTCTTTGCAAGTGGCGCTGATGGCGCGGACTTCTTCCGGGGTGTAGACGCTGCCGACTTCGGTGGCTTGAGTCAGGGTGACCACGCGCGGTTTCGGGTAGTGGATGTCCTGGCGCTTGAGCGCGACTTCGCGGATCGATTGCGGGGTGATCTTGCCGTTTTCAGTGCCGGCGATCAGCAGTTTCGAGCCGTTGGAAAAGAATTCCGGAGCGCCGCATTCGTCGGTTTCGACGTGGGCGGTTTCCGAGCAGATCACGCTGTGGTAACTCTGGCACAGCGACGACAGGGCCAGCGAGTTGGCGGCGGTGCCGTTGAAGGCGAAGAACACTTCGCAGTCTGTTTCGAACAACTGGCGGAAATGGTCGGACGCGCGTGCGGTCCATTCATCGTCGCCATAAGCGCGCTGGTGGCCGTGGTTGGCCTGCTCCATCGCAGCCCAGGCTTCAGGGCAGATACCGGAGTAGTTGTCGCTGGCGAATTGTTGGCTCTTGTCGGTCATGGCCGGCTTCCGTGGTCGAGACTCTTGTGAAGGCTCGTGGTCAATGATGGTGCGCACTTTACCGAAGATCTTCCGGGGAGCACACGGGATGTCGCTGGCAGAACATTACATGGACGCAGGCCGATTATGCACCTGAGAAAACGCGACGGCGCGCTGGATCTGCTCAAGTGGCTGGCGCTGCTGAGCATGTTGCTCGATCACCTGCGATATGTCGGGTTCTCCGCCGATTGGCTGTACGTGCCGGGGCGGTTGGCGTTTCCGTGGTTCTGTCTGGCGATGGCGGCGAATCTGGCGCGTGATGGTTCGCGAAGGATGGAGTGGCGGTATCTGGGCTGGTTGTTGCTGTTCAGTGCGGTGAGTGAAATTCCTTACCGGTTGTACATTCCTGAACCCGATACGCTGAATGTGATGCCGACGCTGGCGCTCGGATTACTGGTGGCGCGGGGGTGGCAGGATCCCTCGGTCATGGCGCGATTGCTGGGCGTTGCTGCGCTGGTGCTGGCGATAGTTTTCCCGGAACGACTGATGTTCGGCTTCTTCGGGGTTCTCTTGCCGCTGGTGCTGCTGCAGGTGTTTCGCCGTCCGTGGTACTTCAGCTTGCTGCCGGGATTGATTTGTCTCGCAGCGAATCAGTGGCAAGTGCTTTACGACTCGGCAAGGTTCGGTAGCAGCGTCGCCATTCTTGGTATTGCCACCTGTCTGTTTGCGCCCATGCTCGGAATGTTCCTGTTGCGACATGGGCGACATCTCCAGCCACCGCCAATGCGCCGCTGGGCTTACGCCCTCTACCCCGCGCATTTCCTCCTGCTGCTCGCCATCCGCACGGCATACACCTGACCCCTGTGGGAGCGAGCCTGCTCGCGAAAGCGGTCTGTCAGCCAACTTCAATGCTGGATGTGCCGGCCCCTTCGCGAGCAGGCTCGCTTGTATGGTAGGACTTGAAGGGAGGAGGAGGGACAAGGCTCGATTCTGGCTGTTGACGCAGCACAGACCGTGGGAGATTTCGCCCCTCCTCCTTTCACCCAAGCGCCGAT
>NZ_UTBZ01000114.1 GCF_900580865.1 Pseudomonas viridiflava | reverse complement strand
TTTGAAGATATTGGTAACGACGTTTTGTCCGGTCGGGCAGGCGTCAGGTGACAGAGAGTCTGTGCATTGCCGTCTGAATCGCATGAATGTGCGTCTGGACGCTGATGGAGTCATCACCGAGTCGGGTACGGTCAAGGTCGCTACGGCGGGTCTTTGATGGTCTCGATGCTTTAAACGATGCCCGGATCTCAGGATCCGGGCATTTTTTTGCGTTTGTATCCGGTCTGTTGCATTGCGATTGGAGTTCCGGCGGTTCTGGCCGATATAGCTGTATCAAAATGGCAGTCGGCCATGGACAGCTAGTGCAATGCAGAGAACGCCCACGCATTACGAGCTGCTGAATGTCGCTCGCGATGCCTCTCCTGATCAGATCAAGAAGGCTTATCGCAAGATCGCTCAGAAGCTGCACCCGGACAGGAATTCCGA
>NZ_UTBZ01000206.1 GCF_900580865.1 Pseudomonas viridiflava | reverse complement strand
GGTGTAGGCGAGGATTCGCAGGCCGCTTTGGTGGGTCGTGAAGGCGCTGTCGATCAGCGTTGCATCGAGCCTGCGCAAATGGCGCAGGGCATCGCCAAAGCTGAACGATGATTCCAGGCCCAGCATGGCCAGGCCGTCACCGCGCGGCAGACCCAGGTCCAACAGCAGGGTTCGCTGTCCGGCTTTCTGTACCGTCATGGCCAGATGCGAGGCGATCAAGGCACCGTCGCCATCGCTTTGCGCGCCATACAGCATCGACAGCCCGCTCATGTTGAGGC
>NZ_UTBZ01000214.1 GCF_900580865.1 Pseudomonas viridiflava | reverse complement strand
TGGCACTGGACCCTGCCAGCGACAAACCACCGCTTTACCGGACGCCGTTTACCGACGAACAAATGCCCAGAACGCTGGGGATTCAGCCGCTGGCGCTGGCGGATGCAATCAATCATTACCTCGCTCTGCCGGCCGATCAGCGCGGTCCTGCCAAGCTGCTCATTCCCACCGGCGTCAACACCGACCTGCTGCAACACCTGGCAGCGGCCTGGGGTGATGTGGCCGAGCGGACCTTCCAGCGCACGGTGGGCCAGGGCACGCTGAAACTGTGCATCGGCATGAGCGCAGTCCATTACTACGTTGCCCGCCAGCAGTCGTTCAGCGAACTGCTCCAACTGACTGCGACCAGCCATATTGCCGACTTCGCGCTCACGCCGGTCCACGAGAACTA
>NZ_UTBZ01000035.1 GCF_900580865.1 Pseudomonas viridiflava | reverse complement strand
GTTGTAGGCGACGCCCAGAATGACCGCCAGACCGTGCCCGTGCGCCGTGTCGATCAGGTGCTTGAGCTGCTCGGGCGT
Source organism: Pseudomonas viridiflava (assembly GCF_900580865.1). Classification (GTDB taxonomy): domain Bacteria; phylum Pseudomonadota; class Gammaproteobacteria; order Pseudomonadales; family Pseudomonadaceae; genus Aquipseudomonas. Next base: position 260 of record NZ_UTBZ01000035.1, on the reverse strand, counting down.
GCCGTAGGAGGACTGCGGCGCATACGGCAGCACGCCGTCGTAGCCCCAGTTGCGGTCGCCGGGAAATTGCGCCAGAGGCATCAGTTCGATGGCAGTCACACCAAGGTCGGCCAGATGCTGCAAATGTTTTTCAACACCTGCATAGCCTCCCAACGCGCCGACGTGCAGTTCATAAATGACTGCTTCGTGCCAAGGGCGCCATTCCAGTCGGTGTTTTTCCACTGGTAAGCAAGGGGGTCGACGACAACACTGTGTGAGTG
>NZ_UTBZ01000078.1 GCF_900580865.1 Pseudomonas viridiflava | reverse complement strand
CACCTGGCTTCGAGGCTGGGTATCGCGGCACCCATGGCTGAATCACAGCGCCTGATGAGTCTGCTGTCGCCCAACAGCGCGCTGGTGATCGAGGGTGTGCCGCAGGAATGGCTGGGGCATATGCCCGATCTGGATTTCAAGAGTGCCGATGCCCACATCCTGCACGCACGCGGCTGGGTTCAGGCGCACGGCAAGGAGTGGTTGCTGCAACTGCTCGACATCAGTGACCTGATGGAGGAGGCCAGCGCAGCCCGCAGCCGCCAGCAATGCCTGCGCGTGGCCGGGCAGATCGCCGAGCGTGTGCGTGTGTGC
>NZ_UTBZ01000015.1 GCF_900580865.1 Pseudomonas viridiflava | reverse complement strand
GTCTGGTTTGGGGCTTGCGGCCTGTGACAAGGTCTGGTTACCTCAACAGTCAATCTGCCCGGAGGCTTCTGCATGTCATCCAACGCCGCAACACGTCCACCCCTGCCACCGTTTACCCGCGAATCGGCCATTGAAAAGGTTCGTCTGGCCGAAGACGGCTGAAACAGCCGCAACCCCGAGAAAGTCGCGCTGGCCTATACGCCAGATACCCACTGGCGCAATCGTGCCGTATTCATCACCAACCGCGAGCAGGCGCAGCAGTTCCTGAAACGTAAATG
>NZ_UTBZ01000112.1 GCF_900580865.1 Pseudomonas viridiflava | reverse complement strand
GCCATAGATGGACTGATCGTCGTCGCCGACCACCATCAGGCTGTCACCGCCCTGAGCCAACAGACGCAACCAAGCGTACTGTACGGCGTTGGTGTCCTGGAATTCGTCCACCAGCACGTGGCGGAAGCGGCGCTAATAGTGCGCCAGCAGACCGGGGTTGTCGCGCCACAGGTCGAGCGCGCGCAGCAGCAGTTCGGAGAAGTCGATCACGCCGGCACGTTGGCAGGCCGCCTCATAGGCTTCATAGATGCTGCGCATGGTGGTCAGGAACAGGTCGCCGCTGGCCTGAATGTGCTGCGGACGCAGCCCTTCGTC
>NZ_UTBZ01000052.1 GCF_900580865.1 Pseudomonas viridiflava | reverse complement strand
CCGTCGGCGTCAATCAGCACATCAAGATCGGCACCGGCCAGTTCATCGATGCCGGCCAGGAAATCCACCTCAGCAGCGGCATGAAAGTGGTGATGGAAGCAGGCGCAGAGCTGACCCTGATCGGCGGTGGCAGCTTTATCAAGATTGATGCTGGCGGCGTGACGATGAGTGGGCCGGTGATCAATATGAACTCGGGGGGTAGCCCGGGGAGTGGCGCCGGTGCGGCGCCGTTATTGCCGGGGCCGTTGAAACAGGCGGATACCGATAAGGCTGGGCAGTTGCTGGTGCCGGCGCAGCGGCAGGCGTTGCTGCAAAAGAAGCCGATTTGTGCGGTGTGCGAAGCCGCCAAACTGGCCGCGCAAACGGAGGCCCAGTAAATGATCGAGCTACCGCCACTCCCGAATGATCTGCCATGGAAAACCCCAGCCTATCTGCTGCTGGATGGCGTCAGTGTTCCCAACCTCGCACAGCAATTGTTTCAGTGGGACAACCAGGCCTACAGCCTGTACCAGTCCACTCGCTGGCAGGATCTGGCAGATATTTCGCCCTGTTTGATCGCGCTGAAGGGCGCCAGCGATCCGCTCTTGGCGTACTTCACAGAGCATGCTTCCGAGGAGTGGGGGTATCTGCTTTTCAGCGACGTCGATGCGCATGCGTTATGGGGGCATTGGCGCCACTTGCTGAGCGTGGAGCATCCGAGCGGCGTGGAAGTCATGCCGCGCATTGCGGATCCGGCGGTCATGCATCAGCTATTTGGGCTGGCTGAAAAAAACAGCAGCGCGCGCTGGTTCGGCCCGGTCAGCCATGTCTGCCTGCCGGACGGAGTAGCAATCAACTGGCAGCAGCACACGCGCCCGCAACCCGCCATTGCTGAACCCGAGACCTACCGTTTGACGGATCAAGAACTCACCGCGTTGGGTGAAGTCGAGTTTCGTAATTTCGTCTCAGGTCTCGCTGAACACTTGCACACTTACTTTGCGGACTTCATGGCAACTTTTGCACCTGAAGATCGACGCCCGTATGCGCAAGCACTCGCGGATGATGCCTATCAAAAGGGTTTTGCCTCAGAACAGGAAATCACCCTCTACGCGAACGTTTTCGGTTACCTGGCCGGTGAGCCACTCACTGATCATCACGACATCGTTCAGCTACTGACGCAATCGTCACCTGAAGCACCATTGAAACGCGTGGAACGCGCTGCAGAACTGGCCGAACGCCGTGCCGCCGATCGACAAGGAAGCCTATCGTGACCGCTCATCAAACACCAAAACCCAGTGCCAATACTGCCGCGATGGCCAAGCCGTCCAAGGACACTCGTGTGCCGATGGGCGTATGCCCGCTGATGAACAAGAAAGTGCAACTGCTGCCGCTGCGCTACGGTCTGGTTCAGCACCTTGACCCGGCTTCCGAGCTGTCGATGCCGTACAAAACCAAGAGCCAGCCGCTGGGCATTCGCTTGCTGCGCGACGGCTATCTGTACATCGTCAATGGCACCACCGGTTACCTGCACGAATACCGCATCGAGAAAGGCCAGATCACCAAGTTATTGTGGAATAGCAAAGAGGTGTCAGGCGATAGCCGGACCAGTTCGGTCGGTGAGCCCTATCTGGTATTCACGCGCCAACACACCTTGTACGCCAGCTACTCCGAGATTCAGTGGACAGCCTTCAAGTGCTCGCAAGTGCTCAATTCCAAAGATGAGCGCAAGCGCTTGATGCAGCAGCTCGAACTGGCAAGCGCCTGCCCGGAAAAGGGTGGCGAGCATTTGTTGAGCAAACAGCAGGCGCAAAAATGGGTCGCCGAAGTAGCAGAAAACGCCTCAGAACGCGATTCATCGGGGGTTGTCGATCTGGCACAGATATCCGCCCTCCCCGAAGGCATCAACCCCGAAGACGAAAAGGCCTACCACTGGGAAGACCAGCAGTTATTCCAGACGACTGCGATTGAAACACTGACGAGTAAAGTACAGGGTCTTTATAAGGACGATTATTTGTTCCTCGTGCTGCGTGACGACATTGGTGTGATGCGTGATCTGGCCAATGCGCAGTTGAAAGTGGCGGACTGGATCGATCAGTGGAGCGCCGATGACAGGTGCCAGGTGCAGTACCTCACAGGTTCATACGTCCAGTCGTTGTATGACGTAAACGGGCCCCGACTGGAGGCGTTGAGCAAAACCGATCCGGACATCCAGGCACTCAAAGATGACACTAACGAAGCACAACAAGCGCAGATTTATGAATACCTGAGGGTTCGTCGAGAAAACCGCAATCCCGGGATCTTCGGTACAGAAGCGTATTGGCGAGAAGTGGCTGATAAAGATCCTTATGCCCGCGCCCTCGTCGACCTTTGGGACTCCATGGGGTACTCGCTCTACCGTAAACATCAGGACACCTTGAATAAACTGAGCCTGCAAAGCTATTACTCAATGCACGGCAAGGAACTTGGTCAGCGCGGCGTTGACGATTTGGTCAACCGCGCAGAGATGGAGGCCTTTGTCGTAAAACAGCAAATGCTGCTGAGTCACTGGCACAGACGCCTGAACAACATACGGGAAGACCGGTTGAATATGTTCACGAGCGGTTACTTCCACCGTGCGGCCTGGTATTACGACTTTAATCTCGATGCGCAGATCAAACATCGTCTGGAGACCGAGTTTGTCTGCGTGGCCGCGATGTGCGCCGATCCAGCGGCCGTTGCGAAAATGGCCGCCTACATGGAAGCCAACCTGCTCATAACGGTTCCGGGGCTCGACACCCTCACCCTTGCCTCACAAGTCGATCTCTCAAAAAAACTGGCGGACTTGAGCAGTTTCACTATCAACGTGATCTCGGCCAAGGAAAACCTCGCCAACATCAATGTGCTGACCAACCAGTTCCACAGCCTGATGACCGAGCACCTGCCCAACTTCACCAAACTGGACACGCAGTTCAAGGGCATGCAAAGCATGCTGGACGGAGCCTATAACCCGGCCCGTGAGATGCAACTTGCCGATGAACTGGACAAGACAAGTTCAGCATTCAGCCGCGGACAAAACATCGACCCCAACCGCTATATCCGCAAAATCGGCGCACCGGCACGCTTGCAAATGTTGCGTGAATTTTCCCGTCGGGGGCTGACGCTACGCGTAGCCACATCGGCGGAGCTCGCGGCATTCACTCAGGCTCGAGAACAGGCGCTGAACTTGCGCGGCCAATTAAAGGGTACTTACAAACAGCGCAATCGGGAGTTGGCCCGACAAGCTGCCGACTCTGCGGCGCCCAACACTGCAAAGCTTCTAAACCAACGCATCGAGCAACTGAAAAAAGCGTTGATACCGCTAGAAGAAAAGCTGAGTGACGCCTTGACTGTCGGCGGCGATGGTCCTGCGAAAATCGGCACAGTGATAGAGGGTCTGGACCCGCAGTTACGTGCGGAGATGGGCCGAACTGTGCGTGATTTCAGGGCAACAGGAACACTCAACAAACCGCTGGAGGGAGTCCTTAAATCCAAAGGAGACGGAATCGCGTTTGTATTGTTTGTGATTCAAGGGCAAAAGTTTATTGAAGCGATGACGTCAATGAATGCGAAAAGCACCGCTACTCTAGCTGACAAGCTCGCAGCGTTTGAGGCATTCGTGGGGATGTCAGCGGCGGGTTTCGCGTCTGTTCAAGGTTTATCTGTAACGGTATTTCAGGCTCATATAGAACAAATGGAGAGTGCTGCCGGGAAGCTCAACACAATGAGCCGTTTAGGTCGCTGGACCAGCATTGCGGGATTGGGGGCATATGCGTTTGGCGTCGCGGCGGCAGCAATTGACTTGGGCAAACACTCACTGCAATGGGGCAAAGCTTTGGCGCAGGGCGACTACAAAAGCCTGGGAGCCACTACATTGCAAATTACCGGTGATGGAATACTGGTCGGTACCAATACGTGGGCAGCTAAACACACGACTGCCATAGCCACTAACATCATGAAAGCTCCAGCAGGGCTACGCGCACTGGCGTGGGCTGAGGCCAGCCCACGTATTTTGGCGATCAGCGTACGCGCCAATCTAGTCGGATTGATCGCCACCGCGCTGCAACTGGTGGGCGAGAGCCTTTACAATTACTTCAATCTGGATGATTTACAAAAATGGATGGAAAGCAGTGTCTGGGGTCTCAAGACCAAAAATCGTAACGTTCAGGACGAGTGGAATGAACTGGCGAAAGTCGTGCAGAAACCAACTTGTGAGTTGGTCCGCCCGCAACTCCGGCAGACCTATCTGAAGGTGATATTGCCGGGCGTTTGCACCCAGGAAATGGATAGCCGTAAATTGCGACTACAGGTTTACGAACAATACCGTGAAACCAAAAACAGACATCTTGGCCCCGGACCATTTCCTCTGATCTGGAAAGAAGCTACCGCCGTTTGGGTCACTCGTTTCATTGTGGCGAGCAAAGGACAAGAAGCATTGACACTCCATTTGCCCATCAGCGAATTGTTGCAAACCAAGGACTTTGGCTTGGCTTTGAACATCGGTTACCAATTGGAGACCGAACGCGACATCATGCATCAGACCATTTTCAGGAATAGCGACTGGCACATTACTGGTGCGCCTTACAGGCAAGACCCGACGCTGGGCACGTTTAAAGTCGATTCTGTTGACACAATGCCGACTGGAACAGGCAAAACTCAGTTCATATTTTTAAGGAAAGAAGACATGGCGACTGTCGATGTTTAAGGCACTATTCAAGCGTAAAAATCGTCATGATGCAGCCGAGTCTGAACCGGACATCCGCAGCCGGAGACCTTGCGCCGGGGAAATCCGCGTCAGCAGTTTGAGCGAGACCCTGTTCCTGTCGCCTTTACCTGTTTACACCGGTCAGCCTCAGTCATCACGCCGTAATTTTTCGGAGATGAACGACACCTATCTAGAGTTGGGTGGCAACAATTGGGGGATGGTAGAGCAAGGAAAAATACTCGCAGCGGGAATCTGGATGATCCTGGGGACGGCATTCGTCGTCCCTGTACTTATTTCAACTTGGCTCGTAGTTTTCCAGCCTCCCGGCATTGAGCGGAGTTTTTTTGACACACTCAGAGGTATCTTGCCGGTCTTCGCGACGGGGTCGCTTCTTCTGTTTCTTCCGATAGGCGCGTACTTATACGGAATGCTCTCCGACGTATTCAAAGGAACAAAAACCTACCCTGTTCGTTTCAATCGTCAACGCCGCGAAGTCTGCTACGTCGACAGTAAAACCCATCGTGTATTGATCACTCCTTGGGAACGCGTCGTCGCCTGGGTCTCCAACACGCAAGGCATCACCAGCTACGGAGCCACCCGGCAGTACACTTTTGGTATGGGTCTGGAAGATGACGAACAGGACAAAGTGCAATTTCTGCTGCTGCAACAGGCCAGTGATGCACACGCCTTGGGAATGTGGGCATCCATTCGCAATTACATGGAAGACGGTCAATTGGTCGATGTTCCAAACCCAATGTTCAAAGCACTGGGCTTGATTCCCACCGGAGATCGGCTCAAACCGTACGAAGGGCTGCACAGCTTTGAAATAGAGCGTGAAGATGCGCGTGCGATGGGGTCTCTGGACGATGGCGGGGACGACCTGACGCCTGAACAGCGCGAGCAATATGGATACTCCAAACGATCCCGTTGGCCGCTTCGCCGCTGGTATATCTGGCGCGTGCTGAGCTTCTGGAAAATGCCTTACCTGCTCGCCGAGTGGGGGCATCGCAAGGGACGCCCTACTCTTCCAGAACAAGTGCAGAAATGGTCTAAGCCTTTACCGCAGGAAAAATGGGCGAAACCTAGTATGGCACTGGTGAAAGCCAATCAGGTGGTCAAGACCGCAATGGACAAGAAGGGCGTGACGTTTGTCGAAGCTTGTAAAGCGGCTGGTTTGCATTGATGAACAGCGAGCAAACAGGTTTTCTGCTTCCGATGTTTAGAAATCTGTTCAAACATAAGAGCAATCCTGCACCGGAAATCCGCAACCAGCGCCCTCATACCGGAGAGATTCGTACGAGCGGCACGGATGAAATTCTTTTCCTATCCCCCCTCCCGGTTTACACAGGGCAAACACAATCATCCCGTCGTAATTTTTCAGAGATGAACGCTACCTTCCTAGAACTAGGAGGAAGTAATTGGGGAACGGTTGAGCAGGGCAAGATACTGGCAGCAGGGATTTGGATACTGCTGATTCTCGCCTTTATCGCGCCTGCTCTCATCGTTCTATATGGAATGCTCGCCTATCCGCAAAATTTTCCCACACCACTCAAAGATCTTTCGATGTTTGTACAGGCCTTTTCTGGATACGCGCTCTACGGCATCCTCCCTTTAAGTGCGTATATCTACGGAATGTTCTCCGGCGTTTTCAAAGCAGCAAAAACTTACCCCGTCCGCTTCAACCGTCAACGCCGCGAAGTCTGCTACATCGACAACAAAACCCATCGTGTCCTGATCGTGCCTTGGGAAAGCGTCGTCGCCTGGGTTTCCAACACCCAAGGCGTCACCAGTTACGGCGCCACTCGCCAATACACCTTCGGCATGGGTCTGGAGGATGAAGAGCAGGACAAAGTGCAGTTCCTCCTGCTGCCACAGCCCAGCGATGCGCATGCTCTGGGAATGTGGACGTCGATTCGTAATTACATGGAAGACGGTCAATTGGTCGATGTTCCAAACCCGATGCTCAAGGCTCTAGGTCTGATTCCCACCGGGGATCGGCTCAAACCGTACGAAGGGCTGCACACTTTTGAAATCGAACGCGAAGACGCGCGCGCGATGGGTTCGCTGGACGAGGGCGGCGACGAACTGACGCCCGAGCAACGCGAACACTACGGTTACTCGCAAAAATCCTATTGGCCACTGCGTCGTTGGTACATGTGGCGCGTGCTGAGCTTCTGGAAAATGCCTTACATGCTCGCCGAATGGGCGCATCGCAAGGGCCGGCCGACCCTTCCGGAACAAGTGCAAACATGGTCTCAGCCGTTGCCACCAGAGCAATGGGCCAAGCCCAGCGCTGCATTGGTAAAAGCCAATCAACTGGTCAAGACCGCCATGGACAAGAAAGGCGCAACGTTCGTCGAAGCCTGCAAGGCCGCTGGATTGCACTGAGGCATCCGCGCCAACAGCGCCCGCAGGCAACAACGGAAAATCAGACGGTCGCCTGCCGCACCTGCTTCTCCAGCTCCACCTTCAACCCCGGCTCCAGCTTCAACTGCCGCGCCAGTTCATCGAGATAGCTCTTCTCCATGAAGTTCTCCTCATCCACCAGCATCACGCTGGCGATATACATCTCTGCCGCCATCTCTGGCGTGCTCGCGGCTCGGGCGACGTCGGTCGGGTCGAGGGGTTTGTTGAGTTCGGCGTGCAGCCAGTGCTGCAGTTCCTGGTCGTTGTCGAGTTTGGTGAATTCGCCTTCGATCAGTTCGCGTTCGCGGTCATCGATGTGGCCGTCGGCCTTCGCGGCAGCGACCAGCGCCTTGAGAATGGCCTGGCTGTGTTGCTCGGCTTGTGCCGGTGGCAAACGGTCGAGGGTTTGCGGTTCGCGTTGTGGGGCGGTGCCCTTTTGCGCGTTGTAGTTGCCGTAAGCCTTGTACGCCAGCACACCCAGCGCCGCGAGACCGCCATAAATCGCGACTTTGCCGCCGACCTTGCGCACTTTCTTGTTACCAAGCAACAAGCCCATCGCGCCGGCCGCCAATGCACCGCCACCTGCACCTGACAGCAAACCGCCAAGGCCACCGGAGCCTGAAGCACCGCCGAGCAAACCGCCCAAACCACCACCAGCCGGTTTGTTCTGCGTGCCACCGGCCTTGTTCTGCAACAGATCCTGGCCGGACTTGAGCAGTTGATCGAGCAATCCACGGGTGTTCATGTTCCGCCTCCAAAACAGGGGTTATCCGGATCTATAAGGCCTCCAGCCTAGTTCGAAAGTGCCCCTGCCCAACCTGCGAGTGTGCTTCCAGATGTTGCTTGCCCTGCCGCAGCCCTTCGTGAAAATAGATATACACTCAAGCCAATCTATAAAAACCGCCCACTGGGTAACCTTTCTCATGATGACCCTGCGTCAGATCCGTCACTTCATCGCCGTGGCCGAAACCGGCTCAATCTCCGCCGCTGCGCAAACCGCGTTCATTTCCCAATCGACCCTGACGTTGGCGATCCAGCAACTGGAAGAAGAAATCGGCGTCAGCCTGTTCAGCCGCCATGCCAAGGGCATGACCCTTACGCATCAAGGTCATCAATTCCTACGCCAGGCGCACCTGATTCTGGCGACCGTGGACAACGCCAAGCGCAGCCTGCAACAGAGCACCGATCAGTTCGCCGGGCAGTTGATCGTCGGCGTAACCAGTCTGGTAGCCGGTTATTACCTGGCAGATTTGCTTACCCGGTTTCAACGTGCCTACCCCAACGTCGAAATCCGCGTGATGGAAGACGAGCGCCCTTACATCGAACATTTGCTGGTCAGTGGCGAGATCGATGTGGGCGTGTTGATCCTTTCCAATCTGGAAGATCGCCACGCCTTGCAGACCGAAGTCCTGACCCACTCGCCGCACCGTTTGTGGCTGCCGGCGCAGCATCCACTGCTGGAACACGACAGCATCAACCTCGCCGATGTCGCCCGCGAGCCGTTGATTCAACTCAACGTCGATGAAATGGATCGCAACGCCCAGCGTTTCTGGCGCGGTTCCGGGCTGCAACCAAAAATAACCCTGAGAACCGCATCCACCGAGGCCGTGCGAAGTCTGGTCGCCGCCGGTTTGGGTGTGTCGATCCAGCCCGACATGACTTACCGCCCATGGTCGCTGGAGGGCGACATCATCGAAGCGCGGCCCATCGCCGACCTCAATCAGACCTTGGACGTGGGCCTGGCCTGGCGCCGCGGCACCGCGCGTCCCGCATTGGTCGACCCATTCCTGACCGTGGCCCGTGAACAACCCCACGGCGGACGCAAGCCATCTATTTAATCGAATGCTGCCTTCAGTATTTAGAATTTGTCGACCTCGGAGCCGCGCACTAGTCTTGCTGCATCTATAAGACGGTCGGCTCCCGATATCAGGGAGCAACAATGGCCACACAAGAAAAGAGATCGCGGAAAATGGCTGGCGCGCAGACCCCGATGTGTACCGCGTTGTTGATTGACGGCGAACTGGTCGCCGGGGAAGGTTTTGTCGAGCCGATTCTCAATCCGGCCACCGGCGAAATCCTCACGCACATCGCCGAAGCCAGCACTGAGCAAGTCGAAGCCGCCATTCTTGCCGCCCACCGCGCCTTCGCCGAATGGTCGCGCACCACGCCGCAGCAACGTTCGAATCTGTTGCTCGACATCGCCAACGCCGTCGAAAAACACGCCGACCACCTCGCCCGCCTCGAATCGCTGAACTGTGGTAAGCCGTTGCACTTGGCGCGTCAGGACGATTTGACCGCGACCGTCGATGTGTTCCGTTTCTTCGCTGGCGCCGTGCGTTGTCAGACAGGTCAGCTCAGTGGCGAATACCTGCCGGGCTACACCAGCATGGTGCGCCGCGACCCGATTGGCGTGGTCGCCTCGATTGCGCCGTGGAATTACCCGATCATGATGGCCGCGTGGAAAATCGCCCCGGCCCTCGCCGCCGGTAACACGCTGGTGTTCAAACCTTCCGAACACACACCGCTGTCGATCCTCGCACTGGCGCCAGCGCTGGCCGAAATCCTCCCGCGCGGGGTGATCAATATCATCTGCGGAGGCGGCGAAGGCGTCGGCAGCCATTTGGTCGGTCACGCCAAAGTGCGCATGGTCTCGCTGACTGGCGATATCGTCACCGGGCAGAAAATCCTCCAGGCCGCCGCGAAAACCCTTAAACGTACGCACCTCGAACTCGGTGGCAAAGCCCCGGTGATCGTCTGCAACGACGCTGATATTCAGGCCGTGGTCGAAGGCGTGCGCACCTACGGTTACTACAACGCTGGCCAAGACTGCACCGCCGCCTGCCGGATCTACGCGCAAGCCGGGATTCACGACAAATTGGTCGCCGAACTTGGCGCCGCCGTCAGCAGCCTGCGCTTCGCCGGCAAACGTGATGCCGACAACGAGATCGGCCCGCTGATCAGCACCCGTCAACGTGACCGCGTCGCCAGTTTCGTCGAACGCGCCCTCGGTCAGCCGCATATTGAGCGCGTTACCGGTGCGGCGGTGCATTCCGGCGCCGGTTTCTACTATCAACCGACCCTGCTCGCCGGTTGCAAACAAAGCGATGAAATCGTCCAGCGTGAAGTGTTCGGTCCGGTGGTCACCGTGACCCGTTTCGACGAACTCGCGCAGGCCGTCGACTGGGCCAACGATTCCGAATACGGCCTCGCCTCGTCGGTGTGGACACAGAATCTGGACAAGGCGATGCAGGTCGCCGCACGCCTGCAGTACGGCTGCACGTGGATCAACAGCCATTTCATGCTGGTCAGCGAAATGCCCCACGGCGGGCTGAAGCGCTCCGGTTACGGCAAAGACTTATCCAGTGATTCGCTGCAGGACTACAGCGTGGTGCGGCACATCATGGCCCGCCACGGCCAGCATCTCTGACTACGCTAATAACAAGCCGCCAACGGCATGCTGCACCGCGTTCACAACTGCCCCGACCATAATTTAAAGAAGAGGGTTCAACCATGTTCGTGCACAAGACCGCACTGCTCAGTGCAATCACCACGGCCCTGCTGGCCAGCGCCAGCCTGCAAGCTGCTGAGCCGCTGAAGGCTGTCGGGGCTGGCGAAGGTCAGCTGGATATCGTTGCGTGGCCGGGTTACATCGAACGTGGCGAGAGCGACAAGGCTTACGACTGGGTCACCGGTTTCGAAAAAGAAACCGGCTGCAAGGTCAATGTGAAGACCGCTGCAACCTCGGACGAAATGGTCAGCCTGATGGCCAAGGGCGGTTATGACCTGGTCACCGCGTCGGGCGATGCCTCGCTGCGGTTGATCGTCGGCAAGCGTGTGCAACCGATCAACACCGCATTGATCCCGAACTGGAACACCCTCGACCCGCGCCTCAAAGACGCGCCGTGGTACGTGGTCAACCAGCAGACTTACGGCACCCCGTACCAGTGGGGCCCGAACGTGTTGATGTACAACACCAACGTGTTCAAAACCGCGCCGACCAGTTGGAACGTGGTATTCGCCGCGCAGGATCTGCCCGACGGCAAGCCGAACAAGGGCCGCGTGCAGGCTTATGACGGCCCGATCTACATCGCAGACGCGGCGCTGTATCTGAAATCGACCAAGCCTGAACTGGGCATCAAGGACCCGTACCAACTCACCGAAGATCAGTACAAAGCCGTGCTCGATCTGTTGCGCGCGCAGCAGCCGTTGATCCACCGCTACTGGCATGACACCACGGTGCAGATGAGCGACTTCAAAAACGAAGGCGTGGTCGCGTCGAGCGCCTGGCCGTATCAGGTCAATGGCTTGATGAACGAGAAGCAGCCGATTGCGTCGACCATTCCGAAAGAAGGCGCCACGGGTTGGGCCGACACCACCATGTTGCACGCCGAGGCCAAGCACCCGAACTGCGCGTACAAGTGGATGGACTGGTCGCTGAAGCCAAAAGTACAGGGTGATGTGGCGGCGTGGTTTGGTTCATTGCCAGCGGTGCCGGCGGCGTGCAAGGAGAGCGAATTGCTCGGCGCTGAAGGCTGCAAGACCAACGGCTTCGACCAGTTCGACAAGATCGCCTTCTGGAAAACCCCGCAGGCTGAAGGCGGCAAGTTTGTGCCGTATAGCCGCTGGACGCAGGACTACATCGCGATCATGGGTGGACGCTAAGCCCGAGAGCAACTCGGTCGAGCTCCCTTTCCCCCTCGCCCCCCTGGGGGAGAGGGCTGGGGTGAGGGGGTAGCTTTTGACCTTGCTCTTGATTGAAGAGCAGCGGCCAAAAAAGCCACCCTCACCCCCCGCCCTCTCCCGGAGGGAGAGGGAGCTAAAAGCGGATCGCATCTCGTCCGCCGAATGTGTGAGCTAAGCAAACCGTAAAACGTTTCAGATTTTTCAGAAGTCCAGGCAGGGCAGCTGCGACGGCCTTCGCCTTTTTGGAGCACCGCACCATGACGCTTGCAGTCCAGTTCACCAACGTTTCCCGGCAATTCGGCGAGGTGAAAGCCGTTGACCGGGTTTCCATCGATATCGAGGACGGCGAGTTCTTTTCCATGCTCGGCCCTTCCGGCTCCGGCAAAACCACCTGCCTGCGTCTGATCGCCGGGTTCGAACAACCGAGCGCTGGCTCGATCCGCATTCACGGCGCTGAAGCGGCTGGTCTGCCGCCGTATCAACGCGACGTCAACACTGTGTTTCAGGATTACGCGCTGTTCCCGCACATGAACGTCCTCGACAACGTTGCCTACGGTTTAAAGGTCAAAGGCGTCGGCAAGACCGAACGGCACAAGCGCGCCGAAGAGGCCTTGGACATGGTCGCCCTCGGCGGTTACGGCGCCCGCAAACCGGTGCAGTTGTCCGGCGGTCAGCGCCAGCGTGTCGCCCTCGCCCGCGCCCTGGTCAACCGCCCGCGCGTGCTGTTGCTCGATGAGCCTTTGGGAGCGCTCGATCTGAAACTGCGCGAACAAATGCAAAGCGAATTGAAGAAGCTGCAACGCCAGCTCGGCATCACCTTCATCTTCGTCACTCACGATCAAACCGAAGCGCTGTCGATGTCTGATCGCGTCGCCGTGTTCAACAAGGGCCGCATCGAGCAGGTCGATACGCCGCGCAATCTGTACATGAAACCGATCACAACGTTTGTCGCTGAATTCGTCGGCACTTCGAACGTGATTCGCGGCGATTTGGCGCGTGAAATCAGCGGTCACCCGCAGCCGTTTTCGATCCGCCCGGAACACGTGCGGTTTGCCGAAGGCCCGCTGGCCAGTCACGAAATCGAAGTCAGCGGTCTGCTCCACGACATCCAGTATCAGGGCAGCGCCACGCGCTATGAATTGAAACTGGAAAATGGTCAGACCCTGAGCATCAGCCACGCCAACAATCAGTGGATCGACAGCAGCGCACAGCACCAGACCGGCCAGCGCCTGAGCGCGCGTTGGGCGCGGGAAGCGATGATCCCGCTGCACGATACCGTGACGAGCGGGGTGTGACATGAGCACGCTCGCGATGACAACATCGCCGCCGTTGCGCCGGTTTTCCAACCTGCTCTACCGCAAGCCGAACCTGTACTTGTCGATGCTGCTGGTGCCGCCACTGCTGTGGTTCGGCGCGATTTATCTCGGCTCGTTGCTGGTGCTGTTGTGGCAGGGTTTCTACACCTTCGACGACTTCACCATGGCGGTCACCCCCGACCTGACCCTGGCGAATTTTGCCGCGCTGTTTCAACCGTCGAACTTCGACATCATCCTGCGCACGCTGAGCATGGCCATCGTCGTGTCGATCGCCAGCGCCATCGTCGCGTTCCCGATTGCCTATTACATGGCGCGCTACACCACCGGCAAGACCAAGGCGTTTTTCTACATCGCGGTGATGATGCCGATGTGGGCCAGTTACATCGTCAAAGCGTATGCGTGGACGTTGCTGTTGGCCAAGGGCGGCGTGGCGCAGTGGTTCGTGCAGCACTTGGGGCTGGAGCCGGTGTTGCAGTTCATTCTGGGCATTCCCGGGGTGGGCGGTAGCACCTTGTCGACCTCGCATCTGGGGCGGTTCATGGTGTTCGTTTATATCTGGCTGCCGTTCATGATTCTGCCGATTCAGGCGTCGCTGGAACGTCTGCCGCCGTCGCTGTTGCAGGCCTCCGCTGACCTTGGTGCGAAGCCGCGTCAGACCTTTATGCAGGTGATTTTGCCGCTGTCGATTCCGGGTATTGCGGCGGGTTCGATTTTCACGTTTTCGCTGACCTTGGGTGACTTCATCGTGCCGCAACTGGTCGGCCCGCCGGGCTACTTCGTCGGCAGCATGGTTTACGCGCAGCAGGGTGCAATCGGCAATATGCCGATGGCGGCGGCGTTTACGCTGGTGCCGATTGTGTTGATCGCGGTTTACCTGTCCATCGTCAAACGACTGGGGGCTTTCGATGCGCTCTGAGAAAGCATCATTAGGCTTAAAGACCGCGGCCTGGGGCGGGTTGCTGTTTCTGCACTTCCCGATCCTGATCATCTTCCTTTACGCCTTCAACACCGAAGAAGCCGCGTTCAGTTTTCCGCCGAAGGGCTTCACGTTGCACTGGTTCAGCGTGGCGTTTTCGCGACCGGATGTTCTGGAGTCGATCAAGCTGTCGCTGCAAATCGCCGCCATCGCCACATTGATTGCGATGGTGCTCGGCACACTCGCATCGGCCGCTTTGTACCGCCGGGATTTCTTCGGCAAACAAGGCATTTCGCTGATGCTGATTTTGCCGATTGCGCTGCCGGGGATCATCACCGGGATCGCGCTGCTGGCGACGTTCAAGACGCTGGGGATCGAGCCGGGGATGTTCACCATCATCGTCGGCCACGCGACCTTCTGCGTGGTGATCGTCTACAACAACGTCATCGCCCGCCTGCGCCGTACTTCGCACAGCTTGATCGAGGCGTCGATGGACCTCGGTGCCGATGGCTGGCAGACCTTTCGCTACATCATCCTGCCGAACCTTGGCTCGGCGTTGCTGGCCGGCGGCATGTTGGCGTTTGCGCTGTCGTTCGACGAAATCATCGTCACCACGTTTACCGCCGGGCATGAACGCACGTTGCCGTTGTGGTTGCTCAACCAACTCAGCCGGCCACGGGATGTGCCGGTGACCAACGTCGTCGCCATGCTGGTGATGATGGTGACCATGCTGCCGATCCTCGGCGCGTACTACCTGACGCGTGGTGGCGAAAGCGTCGCCGGTAGCGGCGGTAAATAAATATCTAACAGACACCAAAAATCCCCCTGTGGGAGCGAGCCTGCTCGCGAAGAGGCCGCCACATCCGACATTGATGTCGACTGATACACCGCTTTCGCGAGCAGGCTCGCTCCCACAGTTTTTAATCCGGTTTCGGCAGAAAAATAATAGATTCGAAGAGGACAAAAGCATGCAAACCAAACTCCTGATCAACGGCCAACTGGTCAACGGCGAAGGCCCGGCGCAACCGGTGCTCAACCCGTCGCTTGGCGAAGTCCTGGTAGAGATCAACGAAGCCACTGAAGCCCAGGTCGACGCCGCCGTGCGCGCCGCCGACAACGCCTTCGCCGACTGGTCGCAAACCGCGCCGAAAGACCGTTCGCTGCTGCTGCTCAAACTCGCCGATGCCATCGAGGCCCACGGCGAAGAACTGGCCAAGCTCGAATCCGATAACTGCGGCAAACCCTACAGCGCCGCGCTCAACGACGAGATTCCGGCGATTGCCGACGTGTTCCGTTTCTTCGCTGGCGCCAGCCGTTGCATGAGCGGCTCGGCCGGTGGCGAATACCTGCCCGGCCACACCTCGATGATCCGCCGCGATCCGGTGGGTGTGATCGCCTCGATCGCGCCATGGAACTACCCGCTGATGATGGTCGCCTGGAAAATCGCCCCGGCGCTGGCCGCGGGTAATACCGTAGTGCTCAAGCCGTCGGAACAAACCCCGCTAACCGCGTTGCGTCTGGCCGAACTGGCGTCGGAAATCTTCCCGGCCGGCGTACTCAATCTGGTATTTGGTCGCGGTCCTACCGTTGGCAGTCCGTTGGTTACCCATCCGAAAGTGCGCATGGTTTCGCTGACCGGCTCCATCGCCACGGGCGCCAACATCATTTCCAGCACTGCCGACAGCGTTAAACGCATGCACATGGAACTGGGCGGCAAGGCGCCGGTGATCATCTTCGACGACGCCGATATCGATGCGGCGGTGGAAGGTATTCGTACCTTCGGTTTCTACAACGCCGGGCAGGATTGCACTGCCGCGTGCCGGATCTATGCGCAGCAAGGCATCTACGACAAGTTTGTCGAGAAGCTCGGCGCGGCGGTCAGCACTATCAAGTATGGCTTGCAGGATGATCCGTCGACCGAGCTGGGGCCTTTGATCACCGCGCAACATCGCGACCGTGTTGCAGGGTTTGTCGAGCGTGCTGTGGCGCAATCGCACATTCGTTTGATCACCGGTGGCAAGGCTGTTGACGGTAACGGCTTCTTCTTTGAACCGACGGTATTGGCCGATGCGCAGCAGGACGATGAAATCGTCCGCCGCGAAGTGTTTGGTCCGGTGGTTTCAGTGACCAAGTTCACTGATGAAGCGCAGGCGCTGGAATGGGCCAACGACTCGGACTACGGCCTCGCCTCCTCCGTGTGGACGGCAGATGTCGGACGCGCGCATCGCATGTCGGCGCGTTTGCAGTACGGCTGCACGTGGGTGAATACGCACTTCATGCTCGTCAGCGAAATGCCCCATGGCGGTCAGAAATTGTCCGGTTACGGGAAAGACATGTCCATGTACGGGCTGGAGGACTACACCACGGTTCGGCATGTGATGTTCAAGCACTAAGCCTTTAAAAGCTTCGCGAGCAGGCTCGCTCCCACAGGGAACTGCATTCCAATTGTGGGAGCGAGCCTGCTCGCGAAGGTGTCACCCCGGTGTCAGGAAGGAAACCGGCATTACGCACCACCAGGATCCCAAAACAATAACTACCGAACCGGGCGGCGCCCACAAAGCCCCGCCACGGCCTCGGCCATCCGAAATCTGCCGATTTCACGGAGCAATCACACATGAGTGCCTCACCCGATCTCGCCGCAGCCGTTGCCGACAGCGATGCCGAACAACTGCGCAAACTGGGCTACACCTCGAACTTCAACCGCAGCATGAGCCTGTGGGAAAACTTCGCGTTGGGCTTCACTTATCTGTCACCGGTCGTAGGGGTTTATACCCTGTTCGGCCTATGCCTCGCCGCTGGCGGCCCACCGATGTTCTGGGCCTATTTGCTGGTTGGTTGCGGCCAGTTGCTGGTGTGTCTGATCTTCGGCGAAGTGGTTTCGCAGTTCCCGATCTCCGGGGGCGTTTACCCTTGGGCACGCCGGTTGGTGGGCAAGAAATGGGCGTGGATGGTCGGCTGGATCTACTCCATCGCCCTCTGCGTCACCATCGCCGCCGTTGCGGTCGGTGCCGGCCCATACCTGGCCGCCATGCTCGGTTTTGAGCCGAGCAACAACACCAACATCGTCATCGCCCTGGTGCTGACCCTGTTCGCCACACTGGTCAACCTCAGCGGCACCAAAGTGCTGGCGCGCATCGCCATGTTCGGCTTCCTCTGCGAACTGATCGGCGCGGTGATCGTCGGCGTTTACCTGCTGATCTTCGAACGTCACCAACCGCTGAGCGTGCTGTTCAACACCTTCGACATCAGCGTCGACGGCTCGTACCTGCCGGCGTTCCTCACTGCCTCGCTGGCGGGGATGTTCCTGTACTACGGCTTCGAGGCCTGCGGCGACGTCGCCGAAGAAACCCCGAACCCAAGCGCGAAAATCCCGGTGGCCATGCGCATGACCATCTACATCGGCGGCATCGCGGCGATGTTCGCCTGCCTGGCGCTGATCCTCGCCGTGCCGGACATGCAAGCGGTCATCAACGGCACCGACAAAGACCCGGTCACCACCATCCTCAACAACGCCTTCGGCCCGGTCGGTTCGAAAGTAGTGATGGGCGTGGTGATGATTTCCTTCATCTCCTGCGTCATCAGCCTACAAGCAGCGGCGAGCCGTCTGCTGTACTCCTACGCTCGCGATGAAATGGTCATCGGCAGCCGACTGCTGAAAAAGATTTCTCCTACCACCCAAGTACCGGTTGCCGCACTGTTCGTGTCCGGCGTCCTGCCGGCGCTGATCATCGCCCTCGGCTTCTTCCTGCAAGACGCCGTCGCAACCATCGTCAGCTTCGCCGCGATCGGCATC
This sequence comes from Pseudomonas viridiflava, assembly GCF_900580865.1. Taxonomy (GTDB): domain Bacteria; phylum Pseudomonadota; class Gammaproteobacteria; order Pseudomonadales; family Pseudomonadaceae; genus Aquipseudomonas. The sequence goes on along the minus strand of NZ_UTBZ01000052.1, from coordinate 384,048 downwards.
TACCTCGCGTTCCAGATGATCGTCCTGGCCGCGCTGTACGCCCGTAGCAAAGGCTGGAGCCCGAGCGGCAAATTCACCCTCGGCGCATGGGGCTGGCCGGTGAACATCGGCGCGCTGGTGTATGGCGTTGGCGCAATCATCAACATGGCCTGGCCACGTACGCCAGATGCGGCGTGGTATGTGAATTATGCGATGGTGTTGAGCACCGCGATCGTGATTGGTTTGGGGCTGGTTTACATGTGGATTGGCAAGCCGTATGACCATGGCAAGGCGCCGGCTGGGGATGCGTGGAAGGTCAGTCGCTAAGAGCCTGCGATCCCGGCACCGACAAGGTGCCGGGGTTCAGGTAAGCCGTGAAACATCATCAAAAAGAAAGCTCTGCCTGATCGTGCTTCAACAGGGAAATACGGTCGAACAGTTTGATTTTTTCATTGGCTTTTTGCTTGGCGTGATCGGACATGAATGCAACCAATTCTTCGAGCTGACTGACGTCTCCGACTACTTTGAATTCCTTTTCCTTGTTGACGAATACAAGCGACTTCTTCTTTCTCGACAACAGTTCAATGACGTTACTGAGCGTACCGGTGCTCTTTGCGTCCCAGATCATCAAACCGTAGTCGGCTGCTTCGGCCATGACGACGTCTTTCTCGGTGAAGAAAGCTCTCGACCCTTTGGAATGCTTGGAGTCGACTGTTCTGGCGGGCCAGTGCCCTAGGTTGTTCCTCGGTGCCGAACCGCTGCAGAACACCGTGGTTCTGGATCGTTCGAGACTCAGCAGGTACTCCTGAATGGAGGTATCGGCGCCCCCAGCATCACCCACCACCACCTCGAAATCTGACGCTACGATATTATTGATGCGCTCTTTAACCTTCGGATCAAGGTTCTTGATGTTGATAGAGCCGGCAATAAATACAGTCGTCATTGAATTCACTTCCAAGTTAGCGCTGCGACGTAAATTTTCCCTACCTTCGGATATTTACGCAAAACAGCGCAGGCCGCGTCCATGGACGCCCCGCTATCAAACAAATCATCTACAACCAAAACATTCCAGCATCCATCGGTAGTGATTTCTCGTTATTCGTAACAATCCTTTGAGCCCGGAAACCAAGGGCCGAGCATCTGTAGCGATGCGCGAGATTCAAACAAATAACGGAAAAAATACTGATTAGGGGTGGTTTCACTGATGCCAGTGCAAAACAGGCATTTCCTACAGGCGTGACCTTCAAAGAAAAATCTTGTTTCCTACAGTGGATGGCGGCTGAATGGCCTTGGTTCAGCGAGCGCCTGCCAGCAACGTCTCCTCTCAGCTACTGAGCCAGGCCAATGGGGGGAGGCTCGGAGAGGGCTTATGTGTCAATCGGCTGGGGCTTTGAGAGGGCTTCGAACTCATCCATCAATAGGTGAATTTCAGTGCTTGGGTTGTGTTCGCCACTGAGGGCGACATCCTCAAGAACTTTGGGGGCCAGCGCTCTTGCCTGCTGAAATGGCTTTCCGAGTAGCTGAGCGAAGTAGCTGACGTCTTTGCCTTTCTGATAGTCAGCCATGCTGGGTTTTGCTCTGAGGCTCTTGGTAACCAAATCAGCCGGAGAGTTCTTCCCGGCTGTGCTGAACGGTTTTCGACTGTAGCCAAAGTGCAGTAGTAGCCAAAACTCGAAGCACGGATAAGATGCGATGACTTGGATTTTTGGATACGACTTCGCCACATTCAACGCTCGCTCGAAGCACATGTGGGTGTCTCGATCCAAAACACAGAACACCTTATCGAAGCTTTTTTGCCTTACGACTGCTCGCTCAACAATGCCGCTTGGATGTGTAACACCGCAGTGGACGATCTCAACCTGGGCCTTGGCCCGAAAATAAAACGCGGCTTCCTCCAGATAACGTTTCCCTGACTTACTGTCTTCACACAACACCAGCACCTTAGGCTGCGGTTTGAAGCGGGAAGCCTTGCGATCAAACGATTTGAACGAACTCACGACCCTCACCCCTGCCTTATCAGCGGCAGCCCGCGATAACGCCCTTCGAAGTAACGCTTCTCGACATCCTCGCTTTCCCGGCCTCCAAAATCGTGTACGGAAAACAAGCTCGTGGCGCCATGAGCATCACGTTCTGTAATCCAGAACTGGTCACGCCGCAGAATCTTTTCATTCATCAGGTGGGTATCGTGTGTCGTGAAAATCAGTTGGGTATCCAACCCACTGTCCAGATGCTTTGCGATCAAGTCAGCGACGATTTCGGGATGAAGACTGCTATTCAGTTCGTCGACGCAGAGGATCCCACTGCCACCGGCCTGATTCATCATGAACCAGGGCAACCAGAAGCCAATCAGGTTTTTGGTTCCGCAAGACTCCTCCGAGAAGTCGAACTGCGCATCGCCTGAAATGCTGGAATGCGTGAGGGTCAGTTTGTCCCTTTGAGCCGCCGCGAAGAACTCCTTCAAGGTCAGTTTTCTGTTGCTCAAGTCTGCAGAGGCGTCATCCGGGTCGAGCTGTATCGCAGACACAGGAATATCCAGCGCACTGAGAAAATCGCGCAGGTTGCTCGTATGATTTTTCACCATTTGCAGAAAGCGAATCGAGGCTGTGGATAAGCCAAGCATGTTGTTTTGTTCAATGACTAGCAAACCGGTTTGAAACCAACTGAATGGAGTGCGCAGTTGACTCAGCTCTTCGCTGCTATGAGTGACGGCTTGTGCAATAAACAGCATCGTCGGACTGGTCAATCGACGCCAGGCGCAATGCACTTCCTTGCCGCCCTCAAGGGTTTTACCAAACAGGTAATGCTCACCTTCAGCATCAAACCGGCGGTCATAAAGCAGTGTTTCCTTACCTTTCGGGTAAGCAGTCAGTTGTTCCTGAACAATCCTCTGCGCGGTCAGCCCGAGGACAAACCGATAGCGCAGTCCGCCCTGAATAAAGTCGTACTCAAAGACACTGGGCGCATCGCTCAGAGTGCAATCAAATCGGAAGGGGGAAACGGGTAGCGCTTCGTCATTTGAACCACGTGGTGTCGCTAGCAAGCGTCCGACGATGCCCATTGCGCGGATCAGTGAAGACTTTCCGGAGGCGTTCGGACCGTAAATAGCTGCAACCTTCAACAGCTCCGGAAGCTTTTCTGCGCTCGTGGAGGCTTTGAACGTATTGCGTGTTTTGCTCAGACGAGGGCTCGCCGCCATGGACAGGGTTTGCCTGTCCCGAAATGAGCGGTAATTGGATACCGAGAATTCGATCAACATGAAGAAAACCTGCAGTTCATTGCTTGGGTTTTCATGAATAAACGAAAAAACAGGCTTCAGATGCAGACGGACTGCAGCGAGTGCAAAAACAGGCATTTCCTACAGACACAGCCTTCATTAAAAAGCCCCATTTCCTACAGTTATTGTCGATAGAACAGACTTGGTGCGTAGAGCACACGGCAGATAGTCTTCTTTCCGGCTGTGACATCAGCGGCCCGGTGTCGAAGCCGGAAGAAAATCAACATGGCGCAACCGCACTCATTTGAGTGGCGGCTCTATTCTCAATATTGGAGTCGAAAAATGCCTAACCACGTACAAATTCCTTCTGAAAGCTCCGCTTTCTTCACCCCCGTCGTCTTCACCCGCCACAACCGTTTCCTCCACGCCTTCATGCAAGATCACGAAACCTGGTTCTGTGTTCAGGATCTCGGTCGCTTGATGGGCTATCCGCTGAACGAACGCCTTACTCTGAAACTCGATCCCGACCAGCGTCGCCATGTCCTTCTGCGTCGGGACGGCGAAATCATCGATTGCGCGATGGTCAGCGAATCCGGCCTGTTCGCCCTGCTCGTCCATCACTTCGTCCCGGAAAACCGACACCTGCGCCAATGGCTGAGCCATGAAGTCATCCCGATGCTGCGCGAAACCCATTCAAGCTCTGTGAAAAACCACCCCAGCGTGAGTTCGATGCATTGGGCAGGCGTTACCGTGCCGTTGCTGCACTGGCAACAGCAGGCGTGGGTCAAATGGCGGGATGTGCCGGAGTTAATGCACGGCCAACGGCCGTATCCGGTTCTGGCCACTTGCAGCTAAGGCTCATAAACAAAAAACCTGTGGCGAGGAAGCTAGCTCCCTCGCCACAGGTTTAGCGTGTCCCCTCTAGCGAGTTGAATTCAGATGAGTAGAACTGTTCTCAAATTTCCTCAGATTGAGGAAGTCATTCCCTGCGATGAAAGCTTTGCGATCTCTTACCTGAAACTAAACGACAGTGCCGAGCTTCAGAAAGCCATTGCCGTCGGCATCGACGATGCCGACGCAGGCAATTTGATTGACCTGGCCAGCGTAAAAGCCAAATGGCTTTCCCGGTGCCCACCCCAGCGTTAAAACCGCGAAACACTCCGCATCGCATCCACCAGGTACCGCATCGCAATCCGGTCATTCTCCGAAAGCTCCCGATAACGCTCCACCAGTTTCACTTCGTCAGAGCTGAGCCGACGCCTTTTGCGGCCGCTGCCGAGGCAGGGAAAGATGCCCAGCATGTCGGTGATACCTTGTATTTTTGCCATGGACGATGTCCTTCAATACTTCAAAGAATTGCTAAACCACCACATCGCCCTGCCCCTTACAGCAGCGCCGTGTGCCCTACCGGTCAGCACCGGTCATGCCCATAGAATAGAAATTAAATCGGCGCTGAAAAGCGGTTTTTAGAGTAATTAGTCGAAAAAAGCAGATATGCCGTGTAAATCAGAATGCCCTGTCAGATATTTAACCGACATGTCTTGTTTCATTGACACACTGGCGCGGTGAATCAACGAATTTTGCATTGCGAGCGAACCGTTTAAGCTAGCGGGCATCTGTTAATAGTCCGTTGCGTTTGGCCGAAGGCTTGTCCGAACCGTTATTTCTGATCCAGCACGTGCCAGGAACGGCGCGGGATTGCACACGACAGGTTGTATTTATGCACCGCAGGAATTTGCTCAAAGCGTCCATGGCCATTGCGGCTTACACCGGTCTTTCGGCCACTGGCCTGCTGGCCAGCCGTGCGTGGGCGGCCAATGGTGGCGCCGCCGATGGCGAGGCGCAGGCCTTCGACTTCGAAGCGCTGAAGCGCCAGGCCAAGCAACTGGCTGGCAGCGCCTATCAGGACACCAAACAGGTGCTGCCGCCAACCCTGGCGACCATGACTCCGCAGAACTTCAACGCGATCCGCTACGACGGCGAGCATTCGCTGTGGAAGGAAAACAAGGGTCAGCTGGACGTGCAGTTCTTCCACGTCGGCATGGGGTTCCGTCAGCCGGTGCGCATGTACAGCGTCGACGCCAAGACCCGCACTGCCCGCGAAGTGCATTTCCGCCCGGCGCTGTTCAACTATGAAAACACGTCAGTCGACACCCAGCAGCTCAAGGGTGACCTCGGTTTTGCCGGCTTCAAGCTGTTCAAAGCGCCGGAGCTGGATCGTCACGATGTGTTGTCGTTCCTCGGCGCCAGTTATTTCCGTGCGGTAGACGCTACTGGCCAATATGGCCTCTCGGCGCGCGGCCTGGCGATCGACACGTACGCGAAAAAACGCGAAGAATTCCCCGACTTCACCAAGTTCTGGTTCGAGACCCCGGACAAGAACGCCACCCGATTTGTGGTCTACGCCCTGCTCGACTCGCCGAGCGCAACCGGCGCTTATCGCTTCGACATCGATTGCCAGGCCGAGCGCGTGGTGATGGAAGTCGATGCGCACATCAATGCGCGCACGGCGATCGAGCAATTGGGCATCTCGCCGATGACCAGTATGTTCAGTTGCGGTACTCACGAGCGCCGCATGTGCGACACCATCCACCCGCAGATCCACGATTCGGATCGTCTAGCGATGTGGCGCGGCAACGGCGAGTGGATCTGCCGTCCGCTGAACAACCCGGCGACCCTGCAATTCAATGCGTTTGCCGACACCGATCCGAAAGGTTTCGGTCTGGTGCAGACCGACCACGAGTTCGCCAACTACCAGGACACCGTCGACTGGTACAGCAAGCGCCCGAGCCTGTGGGTAGAACCGACCACGGCGTGGGGTGAAGGCTCTATCGATCTGCTGGAAATTCCTACAACCGGGGAAACCCTCGACAACATCGTCGCGTTCTGGACACCGAAAAAACCGGTGGCTGCCGGCGATTCGCTGAACTATGGCTACAAGCTCTACTGGAGCGCATTGCCGCCAGTGGGTACGCCGTTGGCACGGGTGCACGCGACCCGTTCCGGCATGGGCGGATTCACCGAAGGCTGGGCACCGGGCGAGCATTATCCGCCGGTCTGGGCGCGTCGTTTTGCTGTGGATTTCACTGGCGGCGGTCTGGATCGTTTACCGCAGGGCACCGGGATCGAGCCGGTGGTGACCTGCTCGAACGGCAAGGTGCAGGACTTCAGCGTGCTGGTGCTGGATGACATCAAGGGTTACCGGATCCTGTTCGACTGGTACCCGACCAATGACAGCGTGGAGCCGGTGGAACTTCGGTTGTTTATCCGCACCAACGATCGCACGTTGAGCGAGACCTGGTTGTACCAGTACTTCCCGCCGGCACCGGACAAGCGTAAGTACCCTTGATGATTCTCTAGCGTTTGGGCGGGCCTCTTCGCGAGCAGGCTCGCTCCCACAGTTGATCTCGGCCGATCACAAAAGTCATGACCGGCATGATCCAATGTGGGAGCGAGCCTGCTCGCGAAGGCCGCAGCACAGGCAAAACATAATCAGCAGACAAAAACAAAGCCCCGGCCATCACTGACCGGGGCTTTTTGCTTTACCGCGACTGACTCAATCGCGCAAATCAGACTCATGAATCGGCTGATCCCGATGAGTCGCGCGCTGATACTGCGCCGGCCACACCGCTTTGCGCCCACCCAGATCATCATCGGCATGCAACGGCCAGTACGGATCACGCAGCAGCTCGCGGGCGAGGAAGATGATGTCGGCCTGACAAGTGCGCAGAATGTGCTCGGCCTGCGCCGGCTCGGTAATCATTCCCACGGTGCCGGTGGCGATGCCTGACTCCTTGCGCACACGTTCGGCGAAGCGCGTCTGATAACCCGGCCCGACCGGAATTTCCGCGTTGGCCGCGGTCCCGCCCGACGACACATCGATCAGGTCCGCGCCCAAAGTGTGCAGGCGTCGCGCCAGCTCCACGGTTTCATCCGGGTTCCAGCCGTCCTCCACCCAGTCAGTGGCCGACACGCGGACAAACACCGGCAATTCCTCAGGCCAGACCGCCCTCACTGCTTCAGTCACTTGCAGCACCAGACGAATACGATTTTCAAACGAACCACCATACTGGTCCCGGCGCTGATTACTTAACGGCGAGAGAAACTGATGCAGCAGATAACCGTGCGCCGCATGCACCTCAACCACGCTGAAACCCGCTTTCAGTGCACGTTTCGCGGCATCGACAAATGCCTGAATGACGTCAGCAATCTGCCCTTCGTCGAGCTGTTTCGGTTGAGTGTGTTGAGGGTCGAAAGCAATCGGCGAGGGCCCGACCGGGGTCCAGCCGCCATCCTCGGGTTTGACGCTGCCATGCTTGCCGATCCACGGCCGATGGGTGCTGGCCTTGCGTCCGGCGTGAGCCAGTTGAATGCCGGCGACCGCGCCTTGGGACGTGATGAAGCGGGTGATGCGTTGCAGCGGTTCGATCTGTTCGTCATTCCACAGGCCAAGGTCTTCGGCGGTAATCCGCCCGTCGGCCGTGATCGCCGTGGCTTCAGTGAAGACCAGACCGGCGCCGCCCACCGCGCGGCTGCCGAGATGCACCAAATGCCAGTCGTTGGCCAGGCCGTCGACACTCGAGTATTGGCACATCGGCGAGACGGCGATGCGGTTGGGCAGGGTCAGTTGGCGCAGGGTGAAGGGTTCAAGCAGCAGACTCATGGGGCACCTCTCAAATCAGTGGGCAGGCTCCAGGGTTCTGTTTGAATAGTCGACGAGTGACAGGAAAAAGGTGCAGCACCCGCCCCCGCGGGCAAAAAATTCGACAAGACGTCACAAGGCCAATCAAGCAGTGCTTAGAGCCTAGTCGACAACCGGGGATGAGGGAGGGTTCAGAGTGATTCTGTGTGTGAAAGTCCGCCTTCGCGAGCAGGCTCGCTCCCACAAGGACAACACCGTACCTGTGGGAGCGAGCCAGCTCGCGAAGGGCTTAGCGCGGTTCGATGTGGGCAATCATCAACTGAACAGTCTCATTACCCCGAAACTCGTTAACGTCGAGCTTGTAAGCCAGCTCAACCCACTGAATGGTCGGATTCGGCCAGATATCGCGGTCAATACCAAAGGCAATGCCATCCAGTTTCACCGAGCCGCATTCGCTCTTCAGCACCACTTTCAAATGCCGCTCGCCGACCACCCGCTGTTCGACCAACTGAAACACACCATGAAACAGCGGCTCCGGGAAGTGCTGCCCCCAAGGCCCGGCATGACGCAGGGCACGGGCCAGTTCGAGGTGGAACTCTTCGACCGCCAGCGTGCCATCGGTCAGCATGCGCCCGGTCAGGTCGTCTTCGCGAAGTTGCCTACGCACTTCAGCGTCAAAAGCCTCGGCGAACAGCGGAAAATTCTCTTGCGGCAAGGTCAGACCGGCCGCCATAGCGTGGCCACCGTACTTGGCGATCAGGTTTGGATGTTGCGCTGCGACCACGCTCAAAGCATCGCGAATGTGGAAACCTTGCACCGAACGCCCCGAGCCCTTGAGCAACCCATCGCCCGCATCGGCAAAGGCAATGGTCGGACGGAAATAACGTTCTTTCATGCGTGAAGCGAGGATGCCGATCACACCCTGGTGCCACTCCGGATCGAACAGGCATAGACCAAACGGCATCGACTCGACCGGCAAGTCCTTGAGCTGCGCCAGTGCTTCACGCTGCATGCCCTGCTCGATGGATTTTCGATCCTGGTTCATGCCGTCCAGTTGCGCGGCCATTTCCCGGGCCAGGTTGGCGTCGGCGGTGAGCAGGCATTCGATGCCCAGACTCATGTCATCCAGACGCCCGGCGGCATTCAGGCGCGGGCCGACGATAAACCCGAGATCGGTAGAGGTAATACGTGCAGCGTCTCGCTTGGCCACTTCAAGGATCGCTTTGATCCCCGGCCGTGCGCGACCGGCGCGAATTCGTTCCAAGCCCTGATGCACCAGAATCCGGTTGTTGGCGTCCAGCGGCACCACGTCGGCGACGCTGCCCAGTGCCACCAGATCGAGCAGTTCGCCGATGTTCGGCTGCGGCTTGTTCTCGTACCAGCCGAGATTGCGCAAGCGCGCGCGCAACGCCATCAGCACGTAGAAAATCACCCCGACGCCGGCCAGCGCCTTGCTCGGAAATTCGCAACCGGGCTGGTTCGGGTTGACCAGCGCATCGGCCAGAGGCAGTTCATCGCCGGGCAAGTGGTGGTCGGTGATCAAGACCTTCAGACCTGCACGCTTGGCTGCTGCCACGCCTTCGACGCTGGAGATGCCGTTGTCGACGGTGATCAGCAATTGCGGCTCGCGGGTCAGTGCGACCTCGACAATTTCCGGGGTCAGGCCATAGCCATATTCGAAACGGTTCGGCACCAGATAATCGACGTGTGCCGCGCCCAACAAGCGCAAACCGAGCATGCCGACGGTACTCGCCGTCGCGCCGTCCGCATCGAAGTCGCCGACGATAAGAATGCGCTGACGTTGCTCCAGCGCCGTCACCAGCAGGTCCACTGCCGCATCAATGCCCTTGAGCTGCTGGAACGGAATCAACCGCGCCAGGCTCTTGTCCAGCTCCGCCTCGGATTGCACGCCCCGCGCCGCGTACAAGCGGGTCAGCAGCGGCGGCAGATCACCGAGAAAAGGCAGAGTGGCAGGCAGTTGACGAGGTTCGATACGCATGGGGTGACAGAGACTTCTCTTGATTACGTGGGATTATTCCGGTGGTGCTGCGGGATCAGCCGCGCTCACCTTGCAGCCATTGCAACTGGACTTCGTGCTGACCACGGTCGTCGGTGACGAAGATCGTGCCTTCGCTGATCATCACGTCCCACTTGATAACGCGGGGCATGTCCTTGGCCAGGGTTTCCAGCACCTCTTGCGGAACCGCAGCGATGTTGACGTTTTTCAGGTTCTTGATCGCCGGGATCACCTTGGTTTCCCACACGCGCAGGCTGCCGTAGGCCAGCAGGCTGGTGCGCTCGGTACGACGCGAGCACCAGGTCAGACGGTCGGCGTCTGGCTGGCCGACTTCGATCCAGTGCAGAACACGGTCGTCCAGGCTCTTTTCCCACAGTGCTGGTTCATCCACGTCTGACAGACCGCGACCAAACGACAACTGCTCGTTGTACCAGAGGGCGTAGGCCAGCAGCCGCACGGTCATGCGCTCTTCGGTTTCCGAAGGGTGACGGGCGATGGTCTGCTTGACGCTCTCGTAGACGCTGCGGTCGAGGTCGGTGAGGTTCAGTTCAAACTTGTAGGTAGTGGACGGCTGGGCCATGAACGGGCTTCTTGATACGAGGAAAGTCGGCAAGTCTAACCGATGCGGTAGGCAATCATCGAATTGATGGCGATCAAGCTGCGGCGTCTGACAGCCGGCTATGTTAAAACGCTGTATCCGCTCAGCCTTGTCCTACAGGATTTCGCATGCCGTTCACCAGCAAACCGCTCTCGGGTCTGAAAGTCATTGAATTGGGTACATTGATTGCCGGGCCGTTTGCCTCGCGCATTTGCGGCGAGTTCGGCGCCGAGGTGATCAAGATCGAGTCGCCCGACGGTGGTGATCCCTTGCGCAAATGGCGAAAACTCTACGAAGGCACGTCGCTGTGGTGGTTCGTCCAGGCGCGCAACAAGAAATCACTGACGCTGAACCTCAAACACCCTGACGGTTTGGCGATCCTGAAAAAACTGCTCAGTGAAGCCGATATCCTCATCGAGAACTTCCGCCCCGGCGTCCTGGAAAAACTGGGTCTGAGCTGGGAAACCCTGCATGCCTTGAACCCGAAACTGGTAATGGTGCGCCTGTCCGGTTTCGGTCAGACCGGGCCGATGAAAGATCAACCGGGCTTCGGCGCGGTCGGCGAGTCCATGGGCGGTCTGCGCTATATCACCGGTTTCGAGGACCGGCCACCGGTGCGCACCGGGATCTCCATCGGCGATTCGATTGCCGCGCTGTGGGGCGTGATTGGTGCACTGATGGCGCTGCGTCATCGCGAGGTCAACGGTGGCACCGGTCAGGTTGTCGATGTGGCGCTGTATGAAGCGATTTTCGCGATGATGGAAAGCATGGTGCCGGAGTTCGACGTGTTCGGTTTTATCCGCGAGCGCACCGGCAACATCATGCCGGGCATCACGCCCTCCTCCATTCACACCAGCGCCGACGGCAAGCACGTGCAGATCGGCGCCAATGGTGACGCAATCTTCAAACGCTTCATGCTGATCATCGGCCGCGAAGATCTGGCCAACGATCCGACGCTCGCCAGCAACGATGGACGTGACAATCGCCGCGACGAGTTGTACGGCGTGATCGATCGCTGGGTCAATTCATTGCCGCTGCAAACCGTGCTCGACCTGCTCAATCAGGCCGAGGTGCCGGCCAGCCGGATCTTCAGCGCCGAGGACATGTTCAACGATCCACAGTATCTGGCACGAGAGATGTTCCTGCAGGCCAAGCTGCCCGACGGCAAAGATTTCAAGATGCCGGGCATCGTGCCGAAACTCTCTGAGACACCGGGCAGTTCAGAATGGGTCGGACCGCAACTGGGTGAACACAATGCGCAGGTACTTCACGAGCTTGGCTACGACGACAAACAGATCGCCAAGCTGCGTGAAGACGGAGCCATCTAAGCTGAAACGCCGGCCGCCATCGCACGCCAACCGCGCCCACCATTGGTGGACGTGGCGGCTGTTCGGCCTGTTGTTTTTGCTCGCCCTGTCGACCGGTGCGCAAGCGAAACCGACGCTCATCTGGTTGCTGCGCGACTTGCCGCCACTGACCATTTTCGAAGGCCCGAAAAAGGGCCAGGGCGTGATCGACCAACTGATGCCGCTGCTGATCGCTGGCATGCCGCAATACGAACACACGCTGATGCGGGTCAATCGCGCCCGCGGTCTGCAGATGCTTCACGAGAACCCGTTTGCCTGTGACCCCGCGCTGCTGTGGAACAAGGAGCGCGCGCAGTGGGTCGCGTATTCGATCCCGGCGATCCGTGCGGTGAGCAATGGCCTGGTGGTTCGCCAACAAGATCGCGCGGTGCTTGATCCCTATCTGGTGGACGGCGAAGTCGATCTGTCGGCATTGCTGGCCGCCACCGAGAGAAAAGTCGGCGTGGTCGCTGAGCGCAGTTACGGCGAATTTATCGACAATATTCTGCATCAGGCGCCGAGCGGCGCATTGACTGCCCATTACGGCAATGATGCGCTGACCAATCTACTGTCGATGCAGCGTCTGGGCCGGTTGCAGGTGGTGCTGGGTTACTGGCCGGAGATCCGCTATCAGGCCAGACAAGCGCAGATTGCCGAGGATGAGCTGGTGTTCTATGCGGTTCGCGGCGCGGGAAAATATCTATCGGGCTACGTGGCGTGTTCCGACACCAGCCAGGGACGCCAGGCCATCAGCGAGATCAACCAGCTGCTGCGGACCCTGCCCCACGAACACCTCAATCAGCTTTATGCCGCCTGGCTGGACCCCGAGCGCCAAGCGGACTACCTGCAAGAAGCCCGTGCGTTTTTCGAACACCAGGCCGCGCAGTAAGCAAATCGCAGACAAAAGAAACCCCGAGAAGTGGGGAGACGACTCGGGGTTAAACGTGGCCTACATAAAGACCCGTAGCAGCAAGCGACAAGCACCGGAGCACAATGCTTGATCCTGCTGTTATGGGGTCTGACTGACAGGGATGCAGGAAGGTTCCCACAAAAAATATTTCATCTTTACAGCGCCGCACGCTTGTCCAGTGCAGCGTTGCGCAAGGCCGCGATTACACAAGGCTCCAGCCGTCCTTCAGCAATCAGAACGTCGCGGTGCAAACCGTCGACGACATCGGTCAACTGGCGCTTGTCGGTCAGTTGCGCCTGATTGAATTCGCGCTCCACCACAATGGCGCCGTGACTGTTCTTCAAGGTCACCAGGCATTCGCCATGGGAACCGCTTGGAGACAACGAAACCTGATACGGGCTCAGAGCCTCACCGAGCAATAGACTGATACTTTCCATCTCGATCTCCACTCAATAGTCCGAAAACTGTGTGCCTGGGGCGTGTTCACAATAAATGACCACCGGCCCGAGAAGAAAGTTCTGCATACCGATCGCTCCGTTCCTGGAGTGTCACCGGTCTGTCAGAGCATGCACGGCGAAGATGACAGAAAAATAACCGCCCCCGTCAAACCCGCACGAGGGGCGAAGCGGCGCTCAGGTAGCTGTCGAGCAAACCGCGCATCAACACCGCCGACACCGGGGTTTGCAGGCGCCCCAGCAACCGCAACCGGTGCTCGCACAGCAACGGTTCAAGATCGTTCAGCAGGCTCGGTGCGACCGTCCCCAGCAGGATCAGCGCACGTGCCTCATGTTGAACCGCCAGATGCTGGATCAACGCCAGGCCATCGCCGCCCTTGAGTTGCGGATCGCAAATCGCGATGTCGACCACGCCGCGATGGCTCAAGGATGACAGGGCCGATGCCAGCGATGGCGCCGTCAGCACATCATAGATGCCAATGGCATTGAGCATTTGATGCAATGCCATCAGCTGGAACGGATTGGGTTCTAGTATCAGGACTTTAAGCGAGCGCATAAGCGACCTCTGAAGCGACAATCGCGGACTCTCACCGCAGTTGTTGTCACTCTAGGGCAGCCGTCCTAAGCCTCCCATCGGAAAAGTAGCCGCGTCGTATAGGACATTTCCCATCTTCAATGCAGACATCGGCACCCGCTCTCTGTGCGGCGCTGGGTGATGTCCGTCCAGCCCCCCAAAAGCCCACGCAATTTACCGTCGGCACTGTAGAACGGCACCGTCCACTGATAGACCTCACGAGCACCGCTCTTGAACTGCAATCGCCGTTTGCTGAAGCGCGACTTGCGCGTGCGCAACTGCACCATGAACTCATCGTGCAACATCAGCGCCGTGGCGTCGGGCAGCGAGTCAACTTCGATCAGCAACCGCCCCTGCACCTGATCCAGTCGAACCGACAACGCCTCCTCATAGCTGCGATTGCACATGACCAGCCGTCCTTGCAGATCGCGGACGAACACCGGATCAGGCATGGAGTCGATCAGCGCATGCTGAAACGCCAGTTGATCGCCCAGATCCTTTTCCGCCGCACGCCGCAGTTTGATCACTGCCGTCAAACGCCGATTCCACGCCAGCGACAGCAGGCCGAACACACCGAGCCCGCCCATGCCCCAACAAGCCCATTCAAGCATCTGCTGCCAGACCGACGGCACGGGTGCCGGCGCAATACCTTCCAGCCATTTCAGGCGGATCGCCCGCAACTCCGCCGCAGGAAATGCCTCAAGGGCCTTGTTGAGGATACTCAGCAGCACCGGCATGCCTTTGCGCACGGCCAGGTTGTCGGCTTCCCATTTGCCTTCGACCAGCCCCCCCACCTTGAGCAACCCCAAAGGGTAAAGCTGTGCGCCGATTTCGTTTTCGATAGTGGCGTAGGCTTCGCCGCTCTCGACCAGCGCCCGCGCCTCGGCGTAAGTCTTGACCGAGCGAATCTCGATCGAGGGGAAGTCACGCCTGATCATGTCTTCCAGCGCATGCCGGGCCGGCAGCACCAGCACCCGTTTGCTCAATTGCTCGAAGGATTCCAGCCGTGGCGCATCAGCGCGGCCGACAAACACCCAGCCCGCGCCACCGAACGCGTGGCTGTAATCCAGGAATGCCTTGCGCTCCTCGCTCATGGCCAGGGTCGTACTGATATCCGCCGCGCCGCTCTCCAGTCGTTCGAGCATGTGATCGGTGGAAAACGATTCCTGATGCACAAACCGCAACCCGGTCATCGCCGTCACACGCTTGAGTACATCGTTGTTCAAGCCGCTCCACTGCCCGTGTTCATCCTGGAACAGATACAACGGGTACTGCACCGACGTGACCGTCACCTCGGGGTTGTCGCGAATCCATTGACGCTCGTGTGCGGCCAGTTCGATGGGCTGGACTTTGCCAGCCACGGCCTCGTCATGCAGCGCCAGTTGCGCCGCCTCACTGCTGCGCATCAAGGCCAGTAATGCGAACAAGAACAGCCCACCCAGTGCCGGTTTCAAACCTCTATAAAACAGCATTGCCACTTCCTTCGTGATCGACTCACCCGTCCTTCGTGGGTGAAAACCCGAGCAGTGTGGCAGCAGAAACAAAAAAGCCCGTCAGGAGACGGGCTTCAAAATGTGACAGCTTTTACTGGCTTAAAGCGGCTTGCCGCGGTTGCCATGCTGGCTGACAAAGGCTTGCACGGCTTTCAGCTCGTTTGGCAGAACGGTGCAACGCTCGTTTCGCTCAAACAAATCAGAAAGATGTGTAGGTAGCTCGAGCGCTTTTCCTACACCGGCTTTCTCCACTGCATCCGGGAATTTCACCGGGTGCGCGGTGCCGAGGATCACCATCGGTATGTCCAGACTGCGGCGACATTCACGCGCAGCTTTAACGCCGATGGCCGTGTGTGGATCCAGCACTTCGCCGGTCTGCTCGTAGACTTCGGCGATGGTTTCGCAGGTTTGCGCATCGTCCACGGCCAGCGAGTCGAACAGCTTACGGGCTTCGGTCCAGCGCTCTGGCTCGACGCTGAAACCGCCGCCCTTTTTGAACGAGTCCATCAGGCCGGCAATCGCCGCGCCGTTGCGACCGTGCAGGTCGAACAGCAGGCGCTCGAAGTTCGACGAGACCATGATGTCCATCGACGGCGACAGCGTGGCGTGCAGGGTTTCCTTGACGTACTGATTGCCGCTCATGAAGCGGTGCAGGATGTCGTTGCGGTTGGTGGCGACGATCAACTGGTTGATCGGCAGGCCCATGTTGCGCGCCAGGTAACCGGCGAAGATGTCGCCGAAGTTGCCGGTCGGCACCGAGAACGACACCGAACGCGCCGGGCCGCCCAACTGCAGGGCTGCGTGGAAGTAGTAAACGATCTGGGCCATGATCCGCGCCCAGTTGATCGAGTTCACTGCCACCAGACGCGTGCCTTTGAGGAAGCTCTGGTCAGCGAAGCTGTTCTTGACCATTTCCTGGCAGTCATCGAAGTTGCCTTCGATGGCGATGTTGTGGATGTTCTCGCCGAAAATCGTGGTCATCTGGCGACGCTGCACTTCGGACACACGGTTGTGCGGGTGCAGGATGAAGATGTCGACGTTTTCGCAGTGTTTGCAGCCTTCGATAGCAGCCGAACCGGTGTCACCGGAAGTAGCGCCGACGATAACAACGCGCTCACCGCGTTTTTCCAGCACGTAGTCGAGCAGACGACCGAGCAGTTGCAGGGCGAAGTCCTTGAACGCCAGGGTCGGACCGTGGAACAGCTCCATGACCCATTCGTTGCCGTTCAGCTGACGCAGCGGCGCGACGGCGCTGTGGGCGAACACGCCGTAGGTTTCTTCAAGGATCTTTTTGAAATCGGCATCCGGAATGCTCCCGGTGACAAACGGGCGCATGACGCGGAAAGCCAGCTCGTGATAAGGCAGGCCGGCCCAGGAAGCAATTTCTTCCTGAGTGAAACGTGGCAGGTTTTCCGGAACGTACAGACCGCCGTCGGTCGCCAGACCAGCCAGCAGGACGTCTTCGAAATTCAGGGCCGGTGCCTGGCCGCGGGTACTGATATAACGCATAAGGGCAAACCTTCGGTTTGGGCTTCAAGCCGTAAGCTGCAAGCTACAAGTGAAAAGCGGCTGTGCTTTTACTTGCAGCTTGAAGCTCGAAGCTTGCAGCTGCTTCTGTTTAGTTCAGGTGCTCGACGCGGATCCGTACAACCGGACCATTGACGCCGGCCAGCGCTTCGAGGGCGGCGATGGCATCGTTGATGCGCTGCTCGACCACGCGGTGGGTCAGCAGGATCATTGGCACCAGACCGTCGTGTTCCTCGACTTCCTTCTGCATGATCGACTCGATGTTGATGCCGCGCTCCGACAGGATGCTCGCCACCTGAGCGAGAACGCCCGGATGGTCCTTGGCCTGAATGCGCAGGTAGTAGGCGCTTTCGCAGGCTTCGATCGGCAGGATCGGGTGGGCCGACAGCGAGTCCGGCTGGAAGGCCAGGTGCGGTACGCGGTTTTCCGGATCGGAAGTCATGGCGCGAACCACGTCGACCAGATCGGCGATCACCGACGAAGCGGTTGGCTCCATGCCGGCGCCAGCACCGTAGAACAGCGTCGAACCGGCAGCGTCACCGTTGACCATCACTGCGTTCATCACGCCGTTGACGTTGGCGATCAGACGATCGGCCGGGATCAGCGTCGGGTGTACGCGCAACTCGATGCCGGCGGCAGTGCTGCGCGCTACGCCAAGGTGCTTGATGCGATAGCCCAGCGCTTCGGCGTAGTTGACGTCAGCGGTGGTCAGTTTGGTGATGCCTTCGGTGTAAGCCTTGTCGAATTGCAGCGGGATGCCGAACGCGATGGAGGCCAGAATCGTCAGCTTGTGCGCCGCGTCGATGCCTTCAACGTCGAAGGTCGGATCGGCTTCGGCGTAACCCAGTGCCTGAGCTTCGGCCAGCACGTCTTCGAAGGTACGGCCCTTTTCGCGCATTTCGGTGAGGATGAAGTTACCGGTGCCGTTGATGATCCCGGCGACCCAATTGATGCGGTTGGCGGACAGGCCTTCACGGATCGCCTTGATCACCGGAATGCCACCGGCCACGGCCGCTTCGAACGCCACGATCACGCCTTTCTCGCGAGCCTTGGCGAAAATTTCATTACCGTGAACGGCAATCAGAGCCTTGTTCGCGGTGACCACATGCTTGCCATTCTCGATGGCCTTGAGTACCAGCTCGCGGGCAACGGTGTAGCCGCCCATCAGCTCTATGACGATGTCGATCTCAGGGTTCGTGGCCACTTCGAAGACATCGTTGGTAATCGCAATACCGGTCGTCTGGAACTGAGGCTTTGGCGTGCGCATGGCAATTTGTGCCACTTCGATTCCACGCCCGGCACGACGAGCGATTTCCTCGGCGTTGCGCTGAAGTACGTTGAAGGTACCGCCACCGACGGTCCCTAACCCACAGATGCCTACTTTGACCGGATTCACTGTGAACTCCCCATAAAACGGCCGACGCGGGGTCGGCCGGAAAACAACCGCGTGCTCGCGGCTCTCTATTAATGGCCCGGCGATGTGGCTACCGGACCATGATCGTCACGGCTGACCGTGACGATGCGAATTTACTTCGCGCCCAGCGCCAGTTTGGCGACTTGTGGCGCAGGCTGGTAGCCCGGAATCACTTGTCCGTCAGCCAAAACGATGGCCGGTGTGCCGTTCACGCCAATCGACTGACCGAGGGCGAACTGCCTGGAAACCGGGTTATCGCATTTGGCGGCCTTGATTTCCTTGCCATCGACCATTTTGTCCATGGCGGCCTTCTTGTCTTTCGAGCACCACACGGCTTGCAGTTGCTCGTCACCCGGCGAGCCGAGGCCCTGGCGCGGGAACGCAACGTAGCGAACTTCGATGCCGCGTTTGTTCAGCTCAGGCACTTCGGCGTGCAGCTTGTGGCAGTACGGGCAGGTGGTGTCGGTGAACACGGTGATGTGCGATTTGGTTTCGCCCACGGCCGGGTAAACCACGGTTTCGGCCACCGGGATGGCATTGACCAGTTTGGAGATGCCCAGGCGCTCGGTCTTCTCGGTCAGGTTGACCGGTTTGCCGTCCTTGAGCTGGAACAGATAACCCTGAACGATGTACTGGCCATCGGCGCTGGCGTACAGCACGCGGCTGCCTTTGAGTTTGACTTCGTACATGCCCGGCAGCGGGCTGGCATTGATGCTTTCTACCGGAACCTCGAGTTCGAGTTTTTCCAGGCTTTGACGAATCGCTTTGTCGGCCGCGTCATCGGCGACGGCAAAGGTGCTGACCAACGCAATGGCTGCGGCGGCGAAAATCTGGGTCAGACGCATGAGAACTCCTGAAGGCGGACAAATGAAACGATCAGAACGCCCGTGCCGGAACACCGGGTCATAACCGCCCATCGTGCAAACCGGCAAAGCCTAACACATAAGGCCACGGTGGCCGAATGCGCCTGTCGCCACACTTTCAGGACTGCACAGATCCTTGTGGGAGCGAGCCTGCTCGCGAAAGCGGTGTGTCAGCTAAATGAGCGCTGACTGACACTCCCTCTTCGCGAGCAGGCTCGCTCCCACAGGATTTTTTGTTCAGCCGCGTGGATGGTGTTTGGCGTGCAGATCCTGCAGGCGGGCACGGGCGACGTGGGTGTAGATCTGCGTGGTGGAAAGGTCGCTATGACCCAGCAACATCTGCACCACGCGCAAATCCGCGCCGTGGTTGAGCAGGTGCGTGGCAAACGCGTGGCGCAGGGTGTGCGGCGACAGCGACTTGCCGATCCCGGCAACCTTGGCCTGATGCTTGATCCGGTGCCAGAAGGTCTGGCGGGTCATCTGCTCCCCGCGCTGGCTGGGAAACAGCACATCACTGGGCCGGCCACCGAGCAGCTCACCGCGACCATCGCGCATGTAGCGCTCAATCCAGACGATCGCCTCTTCGCCCATTGGCACCAGTCGCTCCTTGCTGCCCTTGCCCATCACCCGCAACACACCTTGACGCAGGTTGACCTGTTCCAGCGTCAGGCTGACCAGTTCGGTCACGCGCAGGCCACAGGCGTACAGCACTTCAAGCATGGCGCGGTCACGCTGGCCGATCGCTTCGCTCAGATCGGGTGCTTTAAGCAGGGCTTCGACGTCGGCTTCCGACAGGGATTTAGGCAACGGCCTACCGAGTTGCGGCATATCGACGCGCAACGTCGGGTCGACGCTGATCATTTTTTCTCGCAGCAGATAGCGATAAAAGCCACGCACCCCGGAGAGGAATCTCGCGGTGGAGCGTGGTTTGTAGTTCTGCTCCAGACGCCAGGACAAGTGATCAAGGATCAACTCGCGGCCAGCATTGATCAGCTCCAGGTTTTTCTCCTGCAACCAGCCGTTGAACAGCGCCAGATCGCTGCGATAAGCGCCGCGGGTGTTGTCGGACAGGCCTTTCTCCAGCCATAAAGCGTCGAGGAATTGGTCAATCAGCGGATGGTCGATGGCAGGCATGGGCGCTCAAGTCACACAGCCTCAAGGACTGTGCGCAAATGTAGAGTGAACTGTAGGAATGGGCGCTAGTCTTTCATAGCCCGCTATTTCAAGGAACAGGGAGCATCAATGAACGAGCAGCAAATTCTCTTGGCATTTGGCGGGATTGGCGCGGCGGCGCTGGGTTGCCAATGGCTGGCCTGGCGTCTGAAGCTGCCAGCGATTCTGTTCTTGTTGCTGACGGGGATTCTGGTCGGGCCGGTGCTGGGCTGGCTCGATCCGCAGGAAATGTTCGGCCCGCTGTTGATGCCGCTGGTGTCACTGGCGGTGGCGCTGATTCTGTTCGAGGGCAGCCTGACCCTGCACCTGTCGGAGTGGAAGGAGATCGGCAGCGTCGTCCATCGACTGGTGACCCTGGGCGCGATCTCGACCTGGATCGTCATCGCCGTCGCCACGCATTTCCTGCTCGGTTTCGACTGGATGCTGGCCATCCTCTTCGGCAGCCTGACGCTGGTCACTGGCCCGACAGTGATTGTGCCGATGCTGCGCGTGGTGCGACCGAAAGCCTCGATCGCCAACATTCTGCGCTGGGAAGGCATTGTCATCGATCCGATCGGCGCCCTCCTCGCCGTGGTGGTTTACAGCTTCATCATTGCCAGCGCCGAAGGTCATGGGCTCAAGCAAAGTCTGTTTACCTTCGGCGGCGTGATTGTGTGCGGCGCGGTGTTCGGCATTGTCGGAGGCTGGCTGCTCGGCACGGTGATCCGCCGGCAGTGGCTGCCGGAATATCTGCATAACCTTGCGTCGTTGGCGGCGGTGCTGGGGATTTTCATTGCTTCGAACACCGTGATGCACGAGTCCGGCCTGCTGGCGGTGACGCTGATGGGCATGTGGCTGGCCAACATGAAAGGCGTGGATGTGCGGCATATCTTGCACTTCAAGGAAAACCTCAGCGTGCTGCTGATTTCCGGGTTGTTCATTCTGTTGGCGGCGCGCCTGGATTTGTACGCCTTGATCGGATTAGGCCCGCTGGTGCTGATCCTGCTACTGGTAATCCAGCTGATTGCCCGGCCATTGAATGTGCTGCTCAGTACAGCGGGGTCCAGCCTGAGCTGGCGTGAGCGTGCATTGCTGTGCTGGATCGCGCCGCGCGGGATTGTCGCGGCGGCGGTGTCGGCGATTTTCGCGATTCGTCTGCATGAAGCCGGGCATGAAGGCGCACTGCTGCTGGTGCCGCTGACGTTTGCGGTGATCATCGGCACTGTTGTGCTGCAGAGTGCGACTGCGCGACCACTTGCACGACTGCTCAAGGTCGCGGAGCCCGCGCCGAGTGGGTTCCTGATCGTCGGCGCCAACGGCCCGGCGCGAGAGCTGGGAAAATCGCTGCAGCAACTGGGCAGCCGTGTGCTGCTGACCGATTCGAGCTGGGAAAACATTCGTGCCGCGCGTATGGAAGGCTTGCCCACCTACTTCGGCAATCCGGCTTCGCAGCATGCCGATGCGCATCTGGATCTGGTCGGGCTAGGGCACTTGCTGGCGCTGTCGCCGTCGGGTGAACTCAATACTTTGGCGGCGATGCGTTTTCGGCATGATTTCGGCCATCAACGCTTGTTTGGTCTGGCCAGCGGTCATGAGAGCCGGCGCAGCGATAAACACCGCGCAAGCCTTGAGCATCGCGGCAATCAGTTGGGTAGCGAGGCGTTTACCTACGCGAAACTGGCCAGTCAGATGGGCCAGGGTGCCGAGCTTTACAGCACGACGTTGACGGACGGGTTTGGTTGGGAGGATTACCGCGCGCTGCATGGTAATCGCGCGACGTTATTGTTCATGCGCGATGACAGTGGCTGGGTGCATGTGGTGACGCCGGAGACGACGGTGAAGCCTGGGGCGGGATGGACGTTGTTGGCGTTGATTCAGCCTGAGGCCAGTGGCGCCTGAGCTGACGCCTTCGCGAGCAGGCTCGCTCCCACAGGGGACCGCGATCCAATGTGGGAGCGAGCCTGCTCGCGAATGACGCGACGCGGTATTTGATCAGGCCGCAAACCCGGGCAGCACCGGCACCGGCCGCTTGTCATCATCAATGGCAACAAAGCTGAACTGCCCATGGATGGCTTTCTCACGACCATCGCAGCTCATGCTTTCGACAAACACTTCCACCTCAACCTTGAGGCTGGTGTTGCCAACCTTGATCACCTTCCCGACCAGCTCAACGATGGAGCCGGCCGGGATCGCGTGATTGAAGTCGATGCGGTCGGTGGACACTGTCACCAGCGGCAAGCGGCAGAAGCGCGTAGCAGTGATGAACGAGACTTCGTCCATCCATGCCAGCGCGGTGCCACCGAACAGGGTGTTGTGGTGGTTGGTGGTCGGCGGGAAGACGGCTTTGGTTACACGGGTCACCGAGAGTTCGGTGCGGCGTTCGATTTCCTGGTCGCGGGTAGACATGTGAGATGACTCGTAAAAAGTAGACTGCAAATCGAAAACAAGATCAAAAGATCGCAGCCTTCGGCAGCTCCTACAAGATGGGGGCAGTTTATTACGGGCAACAAAAAAGCAGCCCGTAGGCTGCTTTTTTCTGCATCGGAAGCTGGACTTAAGCCAGTTTTTCCTTGATGCGAGCTGCTTTACCCGACAGGTCGCGCAGGTAGTACAGCTTGGCTTTACGTACGTCACCGCGACGTTTAACAGCCATGCTGTCGATCTGCGGGGAGTAGGTCTGGAAAGTACGTTCTACGCCAACACCGTTGGAGATTTTACGAACGGTGAACGCACTGTTCACGCCGCGGTTACGCTTGGCGATTACAACGCCTTCGAACGCTTGCAGACGGGAACGATCGCCTTCCTTCACTTTCACCTGAACGACAATAGTGTCGCCTGGGGCGAAGGTAGGGATTTCTTTGGTCATCTGCTCTGCTTCGAGTGCAAGGATGATTTTGTTGGTCATGCTGTGCTCCTAAGGTAAATCGTTCGATCTACCATCGATACGTTGTTAACTATCGTCCCGCTCGCGGATGTATTCCTCGAGCAGCTTCTTCTCTTCTCCAGAAAGCGAGCGGCTTTCCAGAAGATCGGCGCGTCGTTCAAAGGTCCTACCAAGGGACTGCTGTAAACGCCAACGCCGGATATGCGCGTGATTGCCACTCAGCAACACGTCGGGAACACGCTGATCCGCATACACCTCAGGTCGGGTGTAGTGCGGGCAATCCAGCAGACCATCCGTAAAGGAATCTTCCTCAGCGGAATCCGCATGCCCTAAAGCTCCAGGCAGCAGTCGTGTAACCGCATCGATCAGGACCATGGCCGGCAGCTCGCCGCCAGACAGTACATAGTCGCCAATCGACCACTCTTCATCGACATGAGCCTCAATAAAGCGCTCGTCAATGCCTTCATAGCGGCCGGCAATCAGGATCAATGCATCCGATTGTGCCAGCTCGCGTACCGCCGACTGAGTCAGTTGACGGCCTTGGGGGGACAGGTAAATCACCTTCGCCGCCTCCCCGGCTGCTGCCTTGGCCTGAGCCAGAGCATCTTCCAGGGGCTTGATCTTCATCACCATGCCCGGACCACCGCCAAACGGGCGATCGTCCACAGTGTGATGCCGATCCGTCGTGTAATCTCGCGGATTCCAACAGGTCAGCTGCAAGAGCCCCTGTTTGACCGCACGACTGGTGATGCCGTAGTCGCCGATGGCGGAAAACATCTCGGGAAACAAACTGATCACTTCTACGCGCAAATTAGCCACGTTTAGAAGTCCGCGTCCCAATCCACCTTCATCTCGCCCGCTGCCAGGTCGATGGCCAACACGCATTGCTCCGTATAGGGCAACAGGCGTTCGCGATCATCCAGGCTGCCAGCGCAAGGCTTGACGACCATTACATCATTGGCGCCGGTTTCCAGAAGATGATCGATTTTCCCGAGCAATTGCCCAAGGGTGTCGATGACCTTCAGACCTTCCAGCTGGTACCAGTAGTACTCGCCTTCGGTCAATTCAGCGAACAGATTGCGCGGCACGCAGATCTCGTAACCGGCCAGAAGACGAGCTTCTTCACGATCATCAAGACCCTTGAGCTTTGCGACCAGGAACTTGTCGTTCCCGCGTCCACTGACCAGCTCGACCTGTTTCACATTGCCTTCGCGCTTGAGCGTCCAGGTTTTGTACTGCAACAGGTTTTCAGTCGGATCAGTAAAGGAATAAACCTTCACTTCGCCGCGAACGCCATGAACAGAATAAATTTTGCCAATAACGATCAAATCATCGGCAACAGCAGGCGTCGCGTTCATATTGCTCAGGCCGCAGCCTTGGCAGATTCCTTCAACAACTGAGCAACACGCTCAGAAGGTTGTGCACCAACGCTCAGCCAGTAGGCTACGCGCTCTTGGTTCACGGACAGACGAACTTCCTGACCACGGGCAACAGGGTTGAAGAAACCAACCTGTTCTTTGTGGGAGCCGTCACGCGGGTTACGCGAGTCGGTTACGGTCAGGTGGTAAAACGGGCGCTTTTTGGAGCCGCCAAGGGCAAGACGGATTGTTAGCATGTGAACATCGTTCCTGTAGTCGGTGCTGCAAATCTAAATGCACAGCGGGCATGGGTGCCCGAAAGGCCGCATATTCTAAGGAATATCCGGACTTTTGCAAATGACTTTTTCCGGCGCCTATGGCATGCCGTGCAGATTTGCATAGAGAGCCGTCGATGAAAACGGCCAGTCAGCTCCCGCCGAGTGCGGGTTTGCTGTTGATCCTGCGTCCTTGCAGGGTCTGCGCCGGTGCGACGACCGGCGAAGTCTTAGTGTCCTGTCTCACCCATTTCGCTCACTTTTGGCGAGTGACTGATGCCCTCAAGCAAGGTGCCGCGACGAGTCATAGCCCGCTATGGCGAGGAGCGGCAACGCAGCATGAGGGCATCAGGCGCCGCCATAAGTGAGCAGAATGGGTGAGACGGGACACCTCACATCTTCGGCATGCCGCCGCCGGGCAACATTCCGCCCATGCCGCGCATCATTTTTGCCATACCGCCCTTGGCGGAGAATTTTTTCATCATCTTCTGCATCTGCTTGTGCTGCTTGATCAAGCGACCGATGTCCTGCACCTGAGTGCCTGAACCCATGGCGATCCGGCGCTTGCGCGAACCGCTGATCAGCTCAGGGTCACGGCGTTCGGCCGGGGTCATGGAATTGATGATGGCTTCCATCTGTTTGAATTGTTTCTCTGCGGCGTTCTGGGCATTGCCCATTTGCGACAGGTTGACACCGCCGATGCTCGGCAGTTTGTCCATCAGGCCGCCGAGGCCACCCATGTTCTTCATCTGTTGCAGCTGATCGCGGAAGTCTTCGAGGTCGAAGCCCTTACCCTTCTTCAGCTTCTTGGCCAGTTTGTCGGCCTTGTCTTTGTCGAGGGTCGCTTCAGCCTGTTCGATCAGGCTGAGCACGTCGCCCATGCCGAGAATCCGCGAGGCGATACGCTCAGGGTGGAACGGATCGAGCGCTTCGCTCTTCTCGCCCATGCCGATGAACTTGATCGGCTTGCCGGTGATGGCGCGTACCGACAGGGCGGCACCGCCACGGGCGTCGCCGTCGACCTTGGTCAGGATCACACCGGTCAGCGGCAGGGCATCACCGAAGGCCTTGGCCGTGTTGGCCGCGTCCTGACCGGTCATGGCGTCAACCACGAACAGGGTTTCGACAGGGTTGATCGCGGCGTGCAGCGCCTTGATCTCGCCCATCATCTCTTCGTCGATGTGCAGACGACCGGCGGTGTCGACGATGACCACGTCGATGAATTTCAGTTTGGCTTCTTTAATAGCTGCGGTGGCGATGTCCACCGGTTTCTGGCTCAGATCGGACGGAAAGAACGTCACGCCGATGTCGTTGGCCAGGGTTTCCAGCTGTTTAATAGCTGCCGGGCGGTAAACGTCCGCCGACACGACCATGACCGACTTCTTCTTGCGCTCTTTAAGGAAGCGCGCCAGTTTGCCGGCGGTGGTGGTTTTACCGGCGCCCTGCAGACCAGCCATCAGAATAACGGCAGGCGGCACAGCGCTCAGGTTCAAATCTTCGTTGGCCGCGCCCATCAGGCTTTCGAGTTCGGCCTGGACGATCTTCACGAACGCCTGGCCCGGCGTCAGGCTGCGCGACACCTCGGTGCCGACAGCGCGCTCCTTGACCGAATTGACGAAGTCCTTGACCACCGGCAGGGCGACGTCGGCTTCGAGCAACGCCATGCGCACTTCACGCAGGGTGTCTTTGATGTTGTCCTCGGTCAGCTTCGCCTTGCCGGTGACATGGCGCAGCGTCTGCGAGAGACGGTCGGTTAAGTTTTCAAACATTGCGCGATCCTTTCAGGCCCTGTGTAGACCGGGATAATGGCGGCCCAGACCGGAATCAACATGTGCTCGGCGAGCCTGCGGCGTGGGCAGGTCGCGGATTATAGCGAAGACTGCGGCTGGCGGACACCTCGCTGTCAGCTTCCTGAGTCTTTCGTGCCATGGCGGTTCTATGCCAAACTCAGCCCCTTTCGGGCTTGCCTAACAGGATTTATGCTCCCCTTGTCACCCAGTTTATTGACCACCCTCGCCGCCGCCCTTCTATATGCCGCTGCGACCCTTTATCAGAGCACCCGTCTGGCCACCGGCGCCAAGGCGAACAAGCGCCTGCTGGTTGGCCTCGGCGTTTTCGCCGTGGTGGCCCACGCTGCCAGCCTGCTCACGCATTTGCTGACGCCGATCGGTCTGGGCCTGGATTTCTTCAGCGCCTCCAGCCTGATTGCCGCGGCAGTGATCGCACTAACACTGATTGCCTGCTCGCGGATTCCGGTGGAAAACCTGCTGGTGCTGCTGTTCCCGCTCGGTGCGATCACCGTGCTGCTGGCGCAATTCGCGCCGACCGGTACGGTGCAGATCATCGATGAAGAGCCGGGCATCCTCGCGCACATTCTATTGTCGATCCTCGCGTACGGCATGTTCACCATCGCGGTGTTCCAGGCCTTGCTGCTGCTGGTGCAAGACCATCAGCTCAAGCACAAGCATCCGTCCGGGCTGATCAAGAACTTCCCGCCGCTGCAAACCATGGAAAGCCTGCTGTTCGGTTTCCTCTGGGCCGGCTGGACGCTGTTGTCGCTGTCGCTGATCTCCGGCTGGCTGTTCGTCGAGAACCTGTTCGCCCAGCATCTGGTGCACAAGACCCTGCTGGCGTGCCTGGCCTGGATCGTATTCAGCGTACTGCTCTGGGGCCGTAATCGTCTCGGCTGGCGCGGTCACAAGGCGATTCGCTGGACCCTCGCCGGTTTCTGCCTGCTGATGTTGGCATATTTCGGCAGCAAACTGGTTCGTGAATACATCCTGCACATCTGACGGGCGGCATAAATGGACGCTTTGCCCATAGGGCCGATGCTCGCGGTATTTATCCTTCTGATTTTGTGGTCAGGGCTGTTTACCGCCGTCGAAATCGCGCAGCAGCACCTGCTCGCGCAACGCACCGCCTCGCGCGCCAGCGATAAACCGCTGGCGAAGCTAAGCTTCCCGCTCGACAGCCTGATCCTCTGCAATACCCTGTGCCGTGCCCTCGCCGTGATCATCGCGACGCTGCTGGCGATCTTCCTCTGCGAAGAAAATGGCCCATGGGCTGCGTGCCTCGGTGCCGGCGCAATTCTGCTGGTGTTTGCCGATTACTTCCCGCGTACCGTCGCCCGGCGCTATCCCGATGCCGTGCTGGCGTTCGGCAATACCTTGCTGGCGGTGCCACTGAAGATTGTCTATCCGTTTGCCTGGCTGTTCAGTCGTACCAGCGGTTTGCTGATGACTCCATTTGCGCGCAAGGTTCAGGTCGTGCAGCAAAGCGAAGATGACTCGCCTGCCGATCGCTACGACGATCCCGAACACCCGGTCCGGGCACACCCGGTTTCAGGTATTCATGCGCTGGACAACATTACGGTCAACGACATTCTGGTGCCGCGCAGTGACGTCGACGGCATCAACCTCGACGACTCGATCGAAGAGATCATCGAACAACTACGCCATAACAAGCGCACCCGCCTGCCGGTGTTCCACAGCGACATCAATCAGGTCGAGGCGGTGCTCAATACCCGGCAGATCCGCCATCTGCTGAGCAACGGAGATCTGACGCTCGAAGCCTTGCTGGCCGCCAGTTACGAGCCGTACTTCGTACCGGAAAGCACGCCGCTGCAACTGCAACTGCTGAACTTCCACAAGCAACAACGCCGCCTCGGCATGGTGGTCGACGAGTACGGCGAAGTACTCGGCATCGTTACGCTGGAAGACATTCTCGAAGAAATCGTTGGCGAATTCGAAAGCGAGCACAGCCTGGATAATCCGCACATCCACCCACAGGGCGATGGCCGCATGGTGATTGATGGCACCGCATCGATCCGTGAGCTGAACAAGTGCCTGGGCTGGCATTTGCCGAGCGATGGGCCGAAAACCCTGAACGGGCTGGTGACCGAGGCGTTGGAGACTATTCCGGAAAGTGCGGTTTGCTTGAAGATCGGGCGTTATCGCCTGGAAATTCTTGAGACTGAAGAGAACCGGGTGAGCAAAGTCCTGATTTGGCACACCTCTTCTGTGCCTGCTTTGGTGCCTGCCCGATAGAAGATCAAAAGATCGTCCGAACGCGGCCCGAACCTTCGGCAGCTCCTACAGGGGAACGCATTCCATATGCAGGCCGTGTCTGGACGATCTTTGGTCTTGTTTGATTGTTAGCACCCTTCCTATAATCGAGGCGCTTACCCAAGCGCCGCCGTACCCGTGCTTACCCCGCACCCAACAGGTTTCGGCCATTTCTTTTGTACTCCGGCGACTGTTCCTACCTGAAACAGCGACCGCGCCTCATCCCACATCCCTGGGTGTTCGACCATAATAATTCGCTCCAACGGAGCTCATGACTGTCAGGGATCACCGCATGACGACCAGTACCGCTTATAGCGACACCACGCCTGCCCAACCGACGAATTCCGCCACCCGCGTGGCGACGGCGAGCTTTATCGGCACCGCCATCGAGTTCTACGATTTCTACGTTTACGCCACCGCCGCCGCTCTGGTAATCGGGCCAGTGTTCTTTCCACAAACCTCCGGCACCGCGCAAATGTTGTCGGCGTTTCTGACTTTTGGTATCGCCTTCCTCGCCCGGCCATTGGGCTCGGCGCTGTTCGGCCACTTCGGTGACCGCATCGGACGCAAATCGACGCTGGTTGCCTCGCTGCTGTTGATGGGCGTGTGTACGACGCTGATCGGCGTGCTGCCGGGTTACGCCACTATTGGCGCCTGGGCACCGATTCTGTTGTGTGTGCTGCGCTTTGGTCAGGGCCTGGGATTGGGCGGCGAATGGGGCGGCGCTGCGCTGCTGGCCACGGAAAACGCGCCGAAAGGTAAACGTGCGTGGTTCGGCATGTTCCCGCAGCTCGGCCCTTCGATTGGCTTTCTCGCGGCCAACGGTTTGTTCCTGACCCTGGCGATGACGCTCGATGATGAGCAATTCCGCAGCTGGGGCTGGAGGATTCCGTTCCTGCTCAGCGCGGCGCTGGTGATGGTCGGTCTGTACGTGCGCTTGAAGCTGCATGAAACACCAGTGTTCGCCAACGCCATCGCCCGCCAGGAACGGGTAAAAGTGCCGCTGGTCGAGCTGTTCAGCCAGTATTGGGCACCGACTTTGCTCGGCGCGGCGGCGATGGTGGTGTGTTATGCGCTGTTCTATATCTCGACGGTGTTCTCCCTGAGTTACGGGGTTTCCACCCTCGGCTATAGCCGTGAGACGTTCCTTGGGTTGCTGTGTTTCGCGGTGCTGTTCATGGCCGCCGCTACGCCATTGTCCGCGTGGGCTAGCGACCGTTATGGACGCAAACCGGTGCTGATCATCGGTGGCGTACTGGCGATTCTTTCCGGGTTTTTGATGGAGCCGTTGCTGACTCAGGGTTCGACCTGGGGCGTGGCGCTTTTTTTGTGCATCGAATTGTTCTTGATGGGCGTGACGTTCGCGCCGATGGGAGCGCTGTTGCCTGAGCTGTTTCCGACCCACGTGCGTTATACCGGTGCTTCGGCGGCGTATAACCTGGGCGGCATAGTCGGGGCCTCGGCGGCGCCGTTCTTTGCGCAGAAACTGGTGGCGATGGGTGGTTTGAGTTATGTCGGCGGGTATGTGTCGGCGGCGGCGGTGCTGAGTTTGATTGCGGTGTTGTGCCTGAAGGAAACGCGCAATAACGATCTGAATCAGATTGCCTGACAGAAGATCAAAAGCTTCGCGAGCAGGCTCGCTCCCACAAGGTTTTGGGGTTGGTCACAGATTCTGTGTTCACCCAATCCCATGTGGGAGCGAGCCTGCTCGCGAATGTCGCAACTCGGTTTAGAGTTCTACGACAACAGCCTGAGCAGCATGGGTCGCTTTCGCGCGAGCAGCCTCGATCGACTCATCCCGCGCCAGCGCCACACCCATGCGACGCTGACCATTCACTTCTGGCTTACCAAACAGACGCAACGCCGTATCCGGCTCGCTCAGCGCTGCGCCGAGGTTGGCGAAGGCGGTCTGTGTCGACTGCCCTTCCACCAGAATCACCGCCGAAGCCGAAGGCCCGAATTGACGGATCAGCGGCACCGGCAGGCCCAGAATCGCGCGAGCGTGCAGGGCGAACTGCGACAGGTCCTGCGAAATCAGTGTCACCAGACCGGTGTCATGAGGGCGCGGCGAGACTTCGCTGAACCACACCTGATCACCCTTGATGAACAGCTCAACGCCGAACAGACCACGACCACCCAGCGCTTCAGTCACCGCTTTGGCAACACGCTCGGACTCAGCCAGGGCAATCGGGCTCATGGCTTGTGGCTGCCAGGATTCCTGATAGTCGCCCTTCTCCTGACGGTGACCGACCGGCGCGCAGAACGTGGTGCCGCCGATGTGGCGCACAGTCAGCAGGGTGATTTCATAGTCGAAATCGATGAAGCCTTCGATGATCACCCGACCTTTGCCGGCGCGACCGCCCTCCTGCGCGTAATCCCAGGCTTTCTGTACATCATCGACGCTGCGCAGCAAGCTCTGGCCTTTGCCCGACGAACTCATCACCGGTTTGACGACACATGGGAAGCCCAGGTCTTCAACGGCTTTGCTGTAGTCCTCGAAGGTGTCGGCAAAGTGGTACGGCGAGGTCGGCAGATCCAGCTCTTCAGCGGCCAGACGACGGATGCCTTCACGGTTCATGGTCAGTTGCGCAGCACGCGCGGTCGGGATCACGGTGAAGCCTTCGGCTTCCAGTTCGACCAGAGTAGCGGTAGCGATGGCTTCGATTTCCGGCACGATGAAGTGCGGCTTCTCGGCTTCGATCACCGCACGCAGGGCGGCGCCGTCGAGCATGTTGATCACGTGGCTGCGATGGGCGACTTGCATGGCCGGCGCGTTGGCGTAGCGGTCGACGGCAATCACTTCAACGCCCAGGCGTTGCAGCTCGATCACCACTTCCTTGCCCAACTCACCACAGCCACACAGCAATACGCGGGTCGCGGTTGGCGACAATGGAGTTCCGATACGGGTCATCTCAGGTCCTCAAAGAAGCGGATCATCGAGGAAAGCAACGCCAGACGCGCTTTCCATAGGGAGAAAGCGCGGCATTTTACATGAACCTGAGGGTTTGGCTTCAGCCGGCGACGGCCTGTTTGCGCTCACGCCAGGCCATGATCAGCCAGACAGCCGTCACGCCAGCAAACTTGGAGGCCAGCGCGGTGATAATCACCGGCGGCGTCAGCAAGTCGATCATGCCGAAGAAGATGAAAGTATCGAGGGGAATACTCAACGCCGAGCTGATCCACAAGCGGTCGCGCAAGGGACGCTTGGTGATGCTGAACACCAGCCAGTCGATGCACTCGGAGACCGCGAACGCCGTGGCACTGGCCAGCGCGATGGAGGGATCAGAGGTGACGTAGGACAGCACCAGCGCCGCCAGCATCGCGACGATCGCGCCGTGGCCGAAGCGGGTTTGCACCATATCGCGCAGCACGAACACCAGACCACCCCAGGCCGACCAGATGATGTCCAGGTGCGGCGCAGTGGAAAAGGCGAAGTTGATCAGCACGACACTGCTGATGTAGGCGATGAGGAAAATCATGGAGGCGACCTGGCAGATTGGCGCACAGATTACTTGACCAGTAGATCAAGAGCCACCCCCTCACCCCAGCCCTCTCCCCCCAAGGGGGCGAGGGGGAAAGGGAGCCTATTGGGGACCTTTCAAATCTTGAGTTCGACTCGGTATGCCAAGTCGGCGTATAGCGAAAGACACCTCGGTCAGTCCCCTCTCCCTCTGGGAGAGGGTTAGGGTGAGGGCCGTCCCAAGCCGATCACGTCTTCGACGACGGCATCATCCAAACCAACCCACTCGCCTTAGCCCGCTCATGACACAACCCCAGCACCACCCGGCGCTCGTCATTGCTCATGCGGCCCCAGCGGGTGATCTCCTCGACCGTACGCTGGCAGCCAGTACAAATATCCTCCTCATCCAGCGCACAAATATTCACGCATGGCGAGGCGACCGGTCTTTCGGGCGTGTTCATTCTTCCTGCTCAACCAGATCGCGCGCATAACGCTGGGAGTTATGCACATAGTGGGCGGCGCTGGCCTCAAGCATCTTCTTCTGCGCCTCGGTCAGCTCACGCACAACCTTGCCCGGCGAGCCCATCACCAGCGAACCATCAGGAATTTCCTTGCCTTCGCCAATCAACGAGTTGGCGCCGATGATGCAGTTCTTGCCAATCTTCGCGCCATTGAGAATCACCGCGTTGATGCCGATCAGGCTGTAATCGCCGACCGTACAGCCGTGGAGCATAGCGTTATGGCCGATGGTCACGCCGGTGCCAATGGTCAGTGGAAAGCCCATGTCGGTGTGCATCACCGTGCCGTCCTGCACGTTGCTGTTTTTGCCAATCAGGATCAGCTCGTTGTCGCCGCGCAGCACGGCGTTGAACCAGACGTTGGCCCCGTCTTCGAGTTTGACCTTGCCCACCAGCACGGCATTGGGGGCGACCCAGCTCTGTGGATGGGTCTCGACACGGGCGTCGCCCAAGCGGTATTTCATCTTGTTTTCCTCAGGGCTCACGGTGTGATGGCCATTTCGAACGATGGCTTAGGTGTTAATAAAGCTTTTCGGTGGTTGATGCAGACTGATCTTGGCGTCATAGAGCAGATTGATCAACTCGACGATCATGATCGCCGTCAGGCCCCAGATCTTGAAATCGCCGTAGCGATAACTCGGCACGTACCAGCTGCGGCCCTGATAGTCGATGCGGTGAGTATGCTCTCGAGGGTCTTTGCGGAAAAACTCCAGCGGCACGCTGAAGACCGCGGCGATTTCGGCATCATTGGCGCGGTATTCGACAAAGTCGGGAATGACGCCGACATAAGGTGTGACCTTGATGCCGTGCAGGGAAATCAACGGGCTGAGTGGACCAATGACTTCTACCAGTCCCGGCGGCAGGCCGATTTCTTCTTCGGCCTCACGTAGCGCGGTGAAGATCAGGTCCGGGTCTTCCGGATCGCGGCGGCCACCGGGGAAAGCGACTTCGCCGCCGTGGGTCGAGAGCCCGCTGGCACGTAGGGTCAGTACCAGTTCCGGCTCGTCACTGCGGGTGATCGGCACCAGAACGGCGGCCTCGGGGAAACGTGTGTCGGTCTCCAGCGTGCGCGGTGTGTGGTTGCTTACCCGATGCAGTAGCTCGTCCAGCATGAGTGTTCTCGATCTGTGCCTTACCCTGCATCATGCACCAATCATTGCGAGCGCCCAAGCCCCCGAAACCCGTCGTGTCGCGAAACGACAACTTGCCGACCGGCACCGCTGCACGCCAAGATAGGCGCAGCATTCAGGAAGCCCAGCATGAAATTTTGCAGCCACTGCGGTAACCCGGTCACCCAGCGCATTCCCGAAGGCGATTCGCGGCTGCGATTTGTCTGTGACAGCTGTCAGACCATTCACTATCAGAACCCCAACATTGTTGCCGGCTGCGTGCCGACCTGGGGCACGAAAGTGCTGTTGTGCCGCCGCGCCATCGAGCCACGCCTGGGTTACTGGACCTTGCCGGCCGGTTTCATGGAGAACGGCGAGACCATCGAACAGGCCGCCGTGCGTGAAACTGCCGAAGAAGCCTGCGCCCGGGTGCGCAATCTGAGCATCTACACATTGATCGATGTGCCGCACATCAGTCAGGTGCATGTGTTCTTTCGTGCCGAGCTGGTCGATCTGGATTTTGCCGCCGGCCCCGAGAGCCTCGAAGTGCAACTATTCGACGAAGCCGACATTCCCTGGGACGAGCTGGCTTTCCGCACGGTGGGGCGTACCTTAGAATGCTTCTTCGCTGATCGGCGTATCGAGACTTATCCGGTTCGTTCGGAATCGATCCCGCCGTTGGTGCAGCCGGTCATTATT
This sequence comes from Pseudomonas viridiflava, assembly GCF_900580865.1. Taxonomy (GTDB): domain Bacteria; phylum Pseudomonadota; class Gammaproteobacteria; order Pseudomonadales; family Pseudomonadaceae; genus Aquipseudomonas. The sequence continues at coordinate 349,497 of NZ_UTBZ01000052.1, read as the reverse complement.
TGATCGGGCGATGGCACCGGCTAGAAGATCAAAAGATCGCAGCCTGCGGCAGCTCCTATATAAAACCTGTTTGCGTCACTCCTTGGGGAATCGTTTCAATGCGCTGGTTGCTTGCCCTGTTCTGCCTGTCGTTCGTTACCGTCTCCCAAGCGTCATTCGTGACCACTGTGACGCCTGCGAATACGCCTCTTATTGAAAAAGTCCTGGTGCTCAAATCGGCTCATCAACTGCAGTTGATCGCCGACGGCAAACCACTCAAGACCTATCGCATATCCTTGGGCAAGGGCGCGAAAAAAGGCCCGAAACTGATTGAAGGCGACAAGCGCACCCCGGAAGGTTTCTATTGGATCGACTGGCGCAAGACCAGCGACAAATTCAATCTGTCGATGCACATCTCCTACCCGAACATCAGCGATTCGGCCCGCGCCCGTCGCGAAGGTGTCGAGCCCGGCGGGATGATCATGATCCACGGCACGCCGGATTCGGAAGAAACCCCGGAAGACCTGTTCCACACCCTCGACTGGACTGATGGCTGCGTCGCCATGCGCAACGTTGATATGCGCGAAGTGTGGAACCTGGTGCCGGATGGCACGATGGTCGAAATCCGCCCTTGATCCCTGACCACTGGTCACCTGCAAAAAAATAAATCAAAAGATCGCAGCCTGCAGCAGCTCCTACCGAGGTGATACCACTCTCAACTGTAGGAGCTGCCGCAGGCTGCGATCTTTTGTTTTTTACAGGCCACCACTAATACCACTTGAAACCATAACCCCTGAGAGCCGCCAATTCATTGGGCCAGATGCCATTTCACCGCGTTGACATGGTATTCAAGTGGTATTAATTTCCGCCCCACAAGCGAGCCACAACAATCCTATACTCGCGACGGAAATGCCCTACATGAACGACCTTCACGCCCTACGTCCTGATGACTCCCAGCCGACGCCGCTGTACCTGCAACTGGCGCGCAATCTGGAAGCGGCGATTCATGCCGGGCAGTGGAAGTCCGAGCAGGCGATGCCCTCGGAACGCAACCTCAGCGAGCAACTGGGCATTTCCCGGGTGACTGCACGCAAGGCGTTGGAAGTTCTGCTCGATCAAGGACTGATCCGCCGCTTGCAAGGCTCCGGCACCTTCATCACCCCACGCCTCGAACAACCGCTGTCGCGCCTCTCGGGCTTCAGCGAAATGCTCCGCCTCAAAGGCTTCGTACCCAGCTCACACTGGCTGGAACGCGAAATCACCCTGCCGACCCACGAAGAACTGATCCGCCTCAGCCTGTCGCCGAACGACAAGGTCGCGCGCATGAAGCGTCTGCGCAAAGCCGATGACACCGTTATGGCCATCGAAATGAGCACCCTGCCCGCCTCGATCATGCCCAAGCCGCAACTGGTCGGCGATTCGCTCTACGAATACCTCGACGGCATCGGCAAACCGATCGTCCGCGCCCTGCAGCACATCCAGGCAATCAACGCCTCGGACGAGTTCGCCGCGCTGGTCGGCATCGCCCCCGGCACCGCCATGCTGCTGATGACCCGGGTTGGCTACCTGGAAGACAACACGCCAATCGAAGTCACCGACACCTATTGCCGCAACGACTACTACGACTTTGTTGCAGAGCTTCGTCGATAAAGAGCTGCGTCGATAAGCGCAGCCACAAGCGAGAACCAAAATGTCCGAAGACAACATCCTTACCGCCAGCGGCTGGATTCGCGGCCGGCTGATCCACGAACACGGCAAAGTCGTGTCGATCGAAGGCGTACCCTGCGATCCGGCAACTAATGATCTGCCGTATCTGCTGCCCGGTTTCATCGATCTGCACGTCCACGGCGGCGGTGGTAAAGACATCATGGAAGGCGCCAGCGCTTTCGAAACCATCACCAGAACCCACGTGCGCTTCGGCACCACTTCGCTGCTGGCCACCACCATGACCGCGCCGAGCGCCGAGATTTCCAGCGTCCTGAAAGAGGTCGGAGAATTCTGCGAACAGCGTCCGAAAGGTGCCGCGCGCGTTCTCGGCGTCCACCTCGAAGGCCCGTACATCAATCCGGGAAAACTCGGCGCGCAACCGAATTTCGCCCACACCGCGTTGATGGCCGAAGTCGAAGAATACCTGGCGCTGGCGCCGATCCGGGTGATCACCATCGCCCCGGAAATCGCCGGCCACGACGGTTTGATCCGTGAGCTGAGCAGCCGTGGCGTGCGCATGCAGATCGGCCACACCCTCGGCAGTTACGAGGAAGGCGTCGCCGCCCTGGATGCCGGCGCGACCAGTTTCACTCACCTCTACAACGCCATGAGCCCGCTGCATCACCGCGAGCCGGGCATCGTCGGTGCGGCATTGGCCCACGCCAAGTTCGCCGAGCTGATTCCGGATTTGCTCCACGTGCATCCCGGCGCCATCCGCGTGGCCCTGCGTTCGATCCCGTGCCTGTATTGCGTCACCGATTCGACCGCTGCCTCCGGCATGCCCGACGGTGAATACAAGCTCGGCAGCCACACCGTGACCAAATGCCTGGGCGGTGTGCGCCTCCCCGACGGCACCTTGGCCGGCAGCACGCTGACCATGGATCAAGCGCTGCGCAACCTGGTGAAGATCGGTTTGCCGATCGCCGAGGCCTCACAACGTCTTTCGCAATTCCCCGCCGACTACCTCGGCATCAACGAACGCGGGCGTCTGCAACCCGGCGCCTGGGCCGACTGCGTGCGGCTGGATCGCTCACTCACACTGACCGCCGTCATGGTCGAAGGAGAAGACATTGACTTCAAAAATGCTTGAGGAGGCGCTGTCCTCGTTCGAGGCCGTGCAAGCCCAACTGCAACAGCTCGACCCACAAATGATTGAGATCGCCGGGCGCCTGCGCCGGCAGCCACCGCAAGTGGCAATGACCGTCGCACGCGGCAGCTCCGACCACGCGGCGAGCTATTTCGCCTACCTGACCATGCAGCAACTCGGTGTGCCGGTAGCGTCGCTGCCGATGTCGGTGGTGACCATGCAGCAAGCGCCGTTGAAGGTCAGCGGTCAGGTCGCGTTCGCGTTCTCGCAGTCGGGGCAGAGCCCGGATCTGGTCAACAGCCTGCGCCTGTTGCGCAAACGTGGCGCGCTCAGTGTGTCGATGGTCAACGCTGCCGATTCACCGCTGGAAGCTGCCTGCGAATTCAGCGTGCCGCTGCTCGCTGGTACTGAAAGCAGCGTCGCTGCGACCAAGAGTTTTATCGCCACCCTCAGCGCCAGCGCCCGTTTGATCGCGCACTGGAAAGAGGACAGCGAATTGCTCGAAGCCGGCAACGCCCTGCCCGAAGGCCTGCGCGAAGCCGCCAAACAGGACTGGAGCCTAGCCATCGAAGCGTTGCGTGATTGCGAGCGTTTGATGGTCATCGGTCGTGGTGCCGGTTTCGCCATCGCCCAAGAGGCGGCGCTGAAATTCAAGGAAACCTCGGCGATTCAGGCCGAAGCCTTCAGCAGCGCCGAAGTCCGTCATGGCCCGATGGCACTGATCGACGAACACTATCCGTTGCTGGTTTTCGCTCCACGCGGCGCCGAACAGGCTGGCCTGCTGAGTCTGGCAGCAGAAATGCGTCAACGCGGTGCTCGTGTGTTGCTGGCCGCACCGGATGACGTGACCGAGCGCGACCTGACCCTGACCCGCGCCGAACACCCGGCCCTTGATCCGATTCTGGCGATCCAGAGTTTCTACGTGATGGCCGCTGGTCTGGCCGTGGCCCGTGGCATGGACCCGGATCAGCCGCGCCACCTGAGCAAAGTGACCCGCACGCACTAACAACTGCTGATTGATGCAGCTCCTACAGGGGACATCGAACCGAGATCTAACCGATGAGACCGAGCCATGCACAACAACAATAAAGAGCTGACCCTCAGCGCCCCGCTCAGCGGCCCGGTGCTCACGCTCGCCAAAGTCCCGGACGCGGTGTTCGCCAGCGGCGCGATGGGAGACGGGATTGCCATCGACCCCATCAACGACACGCTGTACTCGCCGTGCGCCGGGGTGATCATTCACGTCGCGCGCACCGGCCATGCACTCACTGTGCGGGCCGATAACGGCGCGGAAATCCTCCTGCACCTTGGCCTCGACACCGTTGAACTGAACGGCGAAGGCTTTTCGATGCTGGTCAAGGATGGCACGCGCGTCAGCAAGGGCCAGCCGTTGCTGCGCTATGACCTCGACAAGGTCGGCCAGCAATGCAAAAGCCTCGTCAGCCTGTTGATCCTGACCAACAGCCAGGACTTTCAGGTGCGGCCGATCACGCTGAAAGCGGTGAAAGTCGGCGAGCCGTTGTTGCACATCGTTGCGCGCAACGCTTCGGCGGCGAATGCAGAAGAAATCGCCGGGCCTGAGGTTTACGGTCATGTGCTGGTTGCGCATCGAGGCGGTTTGCATGCGCGCCCCGCTGCGCTGATTCGTCAGACGGCGCAAGGTTTCAAAAGCCAGTCGCAGCTGCATTTCGCCGGCAAATCGGCGCCGTGCAACAGCCTGATCGGTCTGATGGGGCTGGCGGTTGGCGAGCAGGATGAAGTGCAGGTCAGCTGTCAGGGGCCGGATGCCGAAGCGGCGCTGCAAGCGTTGCTCACCGCGTTGGCCACGGCGCTGCCGGATGACTGTCACGCTGCGGCGTCGGTGAATGTCGTGTTGGTCAAACGCCCGGCCGAGGCTGGCGTGTTGCACGGTGTGTGCGCTGCACCGGGATTGGTCGGCGGGCTGCTGTTTCGTTTGAACGCGATCAGTTTGCCGGTGGATACGGGCAATCATGATCCGTTGCAACAACTGCAGGCGCTCGACACTGCATTGAATCAGGTGCGCAGTGAAATCGACGGCACCCTCGCCCAAGCGAAAAAACACAAGAATGCCGACGAAGAAGCAATCTTTGCCGCGCACTTGGCACTGCTGGAAGATCCGGCACTGCTCGATGCTGCACAGCAATCCATCGAACAAGGCACGGCGGCGACTCACGCCTGGAGCCAGTCGATCGACGTACAGTGCGAAGTCCTGCAACACACCGGCAGCGCCCTGCTGGCGGAACGTGCCAATGATCTACGCGACCTCAAACAACGCGTGCTGCGTGCGTTGCTCGGCGAGGCGTGGAATTACGACGTGCCAGCGGGTGCAATTGTTGCCGCTCATGAACTGACACCGTCGGATCTGCTGCAACTCAGCGCGCAAGGTGTCGCCGGGTTGTGCATGGCTGAGGGTGGCGCGACGTCGCACGTGGCAATTCTGGCGCGCGGCAAAGGTCTGCCGTGCATGGTTGCATTGGGTTCGGCATTGCTTGATCAACCGCAAGGGCAATCGGTGGTGCTCGACGCCGACGGTGGTCGCCTCGAACTGACGCCAAATGCCGAACGCCTGGCTGAAGTTCAGCAAGCACAAATCGACCGTCAGCAACGTCGCGATGCTCAACAAGCCAAAGCCCATTTACCGGCCGAAACCCGCAATGGAGTGGTGATCGAAGTCGTCGCCAACGTTGCCTCCAGCGGTGAAGCGGCAGATGCCTTCGCCAACGGTGCCGATGGTGTCGGTCTGCTGCGCACCGAGTTTCTCTTCGTCGATCGTCAGACCGCACCCGATGTCGAGGAACAGCGTGCGGCCTATCAAGGCGTGCTGGATGCAATGGGCGATCACCCAGTAATCATCCGCACCATCGACGTCGGCGGCGACAAGCAACTCGAATACCTGCCTCTGCCCATCGAAGCCAACCCGGTGCTCGGCCTGCGCGGAATTCGTCTGGCTCAGGCCCGTCCGGAAATCCTCGATCAACAATTGCGCGCACTGCTGCAAGTCAGCCCGCTGCGTCGTTGCCGGATCCTGTTGCCAATGGTCACCGAAGTCGATGAACTGCTGCACATCCGCCAACGCGTCGATGCGCTGTGCCTGGAGATGAGCATTACGCAGCGCCCGGAAATCGGTGTGATGATCGAGGTCCCCGCCGCCGCGTTGCAAGCCGAACAACTGGCCGAACATGCCGACTTCCTTTCGATCGGTACCAACGACCTGTCGCAATACACCTTGGCCATGGATCGCGATCACGCCGGTCTGGCCGCCCGTGTCGACGCCCTGCACCCGGCGCTACTACGCCTGATCGCTATGACCTGCGAAGGCGCGGCGGTGCACAAGCGCTGGGTCGGCGTCTGCGGCGCCCTCGCCTCCGATCCGCTGGCGACGCCAGTGCTGATCGGTCTGGGCGTAACCGAACTGTCGGTCAGCCCGGTGCAGATCGGCGAAATCAAGGATCGCGTGCGCCAGGTGCACGAAGCCGAATGCCAGCGCCTCAGCCGCGACCTGCTCAAACTCAGCAGCGCCGCCGCCGTGCGTCACGCCTGTCATCAACATTGGCCTCTGCGCTAACAAAAACAACAAGGACAAACGCCATGTACCAACTCTTTATCGAAGGCCTGCAACGCCTTGGCCGCGCGCTGATGCTGCCGATCGCGATCCTGCCGATTGCCGGCCTGCTGCTGCGTCTGGGTGACACTGACCTTTTGAACATCGCGATCATTCACGACGCAGGTCAGGTGATCTTCGCCAACCTGGCAATGATCTTCGCCATCGGCATCGCCGTCGGTTTCGCCAAGGACAACAACGGCACCGCCGGCCTGGCCGGAGTGATCGGTTATCTGGTGATGATCTCCACGCTGAAGGTGCTCGATGCGAGCATCAACATGGGCATGCTCGCCGGCATCGTCAGCGGTCTGATGGCCGGTGCGCTGTACAACCGCTTCAAGGACATCAAGTTGCCGGAGTATCTGGCGTTCTTCGGCGGACGACGCTTTGTGCCGATTGTCACCGGGTTTGCAGCGGTCGGCCTCGGTGTGGTGTTCGGCTATATCTGGCCGCCAATCCAGCATGGCATCAACAGCTTCGGCGCCTTGATGATGGAAAGCGGCAGCATCGGCGCGTTCGTGTTTGGTGTGTTCAACCGCCTGCTGATCGTCACCGGCCTGCACCACATCCTCAACAACATGGCGTGGTTTGTGTTCGGCAACTTCACCGACCCCACCACGGGAGCGCTGGTGACCGGTGACCTTTCGCGTTACTTCGCCGGCGATCCAAAGGGCGGCCAGTTCATGACCGGCATGTTCCCGATGATGATCTTCGGCTTGCCGGCAGCGTGCCTGGCGATGTATCGCAATGCCTTGCCAGAACGCCGCAAGGTGATGGGCGGGATTTTCCTGTCGATGGCGCTGACTTCGTTTTTGACCGGGGTGACCGAGCCGATTGAATTCGCCTTTATGTTCCTGGCGCCGCTGTTGTATCTGCTGCATGCGTTGCTGACCGGGTTGTCGATGGCGATTACCAATGCGCTGAACATCCACCTCGGTTTCACCTTCTCCGGTGGTTTCATCGACATGGTGCTGGGTTGGGGGCGCTCGACCAATGGCTGGCTGGTGATCCCGGTCGGACTGGCCTATGCCGTGGTGTATTACGCGGTGTTTGATTTCTGTATTCGTCGCTTCAATCTGAAGACGCCGGGGCGTGAGGATGTCGCTGCTGCTGAGAAAGCGGTCCTTACTGAAAACGAACGGGCCAGTGCTTACATCAAGGCATTGGGCGGAGCGGAGAATTTGCTCACCGTTGGCGCCTGCACCACGCGGTTGCGGTTGGAGATGGTTGATCGCAACAAGGCGTCGGATGCGGATCTGAAAGCGTTGGGTGCGATGGCGGTTGTGCGTCCGGGTAAAGGTGGGAGTTTGCAGGTTGTTGTGGGGCCGATGGCGGACAGTATTGCCGATGAAATTCGCCTGGCGATGCCGGCGTTAGGCCGGGCGGTTCTTGCTGAGCCCGTGGCGGTGGTCGATGAACCGAAAGCTGTCGTGATCGCGGGTTCGGAAGCGCAGCAATGGCTGAATGCACTGGGTGGCGGCGACAACGTGCTGCAACTGGATTGCATTGCCATGACGCGAATTCGCCTGCAATTGGTGGATGGCAAGGCGTTGTCTGAAACGCAGTTGAAGGATCTGGGGTGTCACGGCGTCAGCCAGTTGGATGGTGGGATCTGGCATTTGCTGGTAGGGGATAAGGCGGCGAGTTTGAGTGGGGCGCTGGAAGCGCTGGTCAACCGCAGCGAGGTCAGTGCCAAAGTCTGACCCCACACATCACCCCTGTAGGAGCTGCCGCAGGCTGCGATCTTTTGATTTTGCTTTTTTACAATCATAAGCAAGAGCAAAAGATCGCAGCCTCGTTTCACTCGACAGCTCCTACAGGGAAGCTATCTACCCGAAGAATCAGGTCGGCTATCAGGTCGCCATCGCTGGCAAGCCAGGCTCCCACAGGTTGCGCATTGTTCTCCTTGTGGGAGCCAGCCTGCTGGCGATGAACGATGACGCGATCGTCAGGTTTGTGGATCGACTCGATCCAGCGCCCGGTTTACCGCGAGTACGGCGAGCATGATGATTTGCTGGATGCCTAGCGCGGTGCTGCGCTGCAGGCCGGTTAACTCATTGGCAAAGTTGCTGGTAGCAGCGCTTGCCGAGGCTAACGATTCGCAGGCGTGAGCGAGCAGGCTTTCGGTGTCGACCTCTGGGCAGACCATGAACATGGTGCTCGGTCGGCGGGGCTTTGCGGGTTCGGGGCACAGGTAGAAGTCGAGGGCGCGTTTGATGGCTTCGCGGTTTCGGGCCTGGTCTTCGGCGCGGAGGGCTTCTTCGAGTGGGGTTTTGGTTTCGGGTGGATCGGGTACGGGCTTAGTCATTGCAATGATCTCTAATCAATGATTGAGCCATCACTGGTCGTTTCTCACGCGACGAAGAGGTGGCAGCTATGTGCGGAGTGAGAAACCGGTAAGAGATCAACCCGGCCGAACCGAAGTCCGCCCGCACACAGCCGCCATAGAACATCACCGGCAGCAAATGAGCTGGCGGCGATTATGGTGCTACTGACGTTTGATTAAAACCTCTTACCGGGTTCTCACACCCGATCACCGATTTGCGGTGACAACCAAAGACTAGAGACCCGACGTCCGACGGACAACCTGAAAACCTTGTGGGAAGACTCTGTCTATTCGACACATCATTAAACAGCCAGAAACAAACCCTCACCCTAGCCCTCTCCCAGAGGGAGAGGGGACCGACCGAGGTGTTTGGTGGATGTACGCCGACGTGAAATACCGAGTCGAATTCAGATCCTGAAACAGATCAAAGGCCCCTCACCCTCCCCTCTCCCAGAGGGAGAGGGGACCGACCGAGGTGTTTGGTGGATGTACGCCGACGTGAAATACCGAGTCGAATTCAGATTCTGAAACAGATCAAAAGCCCCTCACCCTAGCCCTCTCCCAGAGGGAGAGGGGACTGACCGGGGTGTTTGGTGGATCTACGCTGACGTGAAATACCGAGTCGAATTCAGATCCTGAAAAGCCCAAAAATCGGCTCCCTCTCCCTCGGGAGAGGGCTGTGCGGGCGGCGTTGAGGGGCGAATCCACCACAAAACCAAAGCCGAACACCCCGTGCTCTTCACCACTCAATAGGCCGAGTGTCAGCTCGCCTGCTTTTGATCTTGATCCACCGGCCCCGTCGGCAGGCTGAGTGGAGGGATTTATCCGGGGGTGGGAGCGCAGCGACCGTTTGGCGTAGCCAAATGCATCGAGAGGAGGTGCAGCGAAGCAAACCGTAGGCGATGCGCCCGGATGAATTCCGGAGCGAAGGAACCCCGAGCTTTAGCGAGTGGGCCGAACGTTGGGGCAAGCCTTTTGGGTTACCTTTTCGGCGTTTGGAAAAGGTGACCCGCCGTAAGGGCGGAACCCTAAGAAGCCGTTACCGCAGCAACGGATATGTACCCGATCAGCCAGAACATCATTGCCTGATACGACGCCTTCGCGAGCAGGCTCGCTCCCACATTGGATTCCCATTGCCTGGAAAATCGGGGGGCAACAAAAAACCCGCAGACAATCACTCATCTGCGGGCTTCCCGTTTCAGCAGCAAGAAAGATCAGAAATCTTCCAGCCGCCACACCTCATAAGCCGGCGTCTCGTAGGGATGGCTCAACTTGAGCGCCGCCACAACAGCAACAATCAACTCATCCGCCACTACAAGCTCAACCTTCCATTCCTCAACCCGCTCAACCTGCCCCGCCTCGCCAATAAACGGCTGACTGCCGTCCAATGGTCGAAACTGGCCCAGACCAAGCACCTGCCACGCACAGTGGTCATAGTCACCGACCCGCCCACCACCGGCAGCGAACACAGCCCCTTTGACCACCTCGACATGACTGTCAGGAACAAAAAACGCCAGCTTGTACACAGGCCTTAATTAACCCAGACACGTGCATTACGGAACATACGCATCCAAGGTGCATCTTCGTTCCAGTCTTCCGAACGCCACGAGTTCTGCACGGCACGGAACACACGCTCCGGGTGCGGCATCATGATCGTCACACGGCCATCACGGCTGGTGAGACCGGTAATCCCGCGCGGCGAACCGTTCGGGTTGGCCGGATAACGCTCAGTGACCTTGCCATGGTTGTCGACGAAACGCATCGCCACGCAACCCGACAGATCGGCTTCCAGCAGTGCCTCTTCGCTGGAGAACTCGGCGTGACCTTCACCGTGGGCAATGGCGATCGGCATACGCGAACCGGCCATGCCCTGCAGGAAGATCGAGTTCGATTCCTGGATCTGCACCATCGCCACGCGCGCTTCGAACTGCTCGGAGCGGTTACGCACGAAGTGCGGCCAGAACTCGCTGCCCGGGATCAGCTCGTGCAGGTTGGACATCATCTGGCAACCGTTGCACACGCCGAGGGTGAAGCTGTCGTTACGCTCGAAGAAGCCCTGGAAAGCATCGCGGGCACGGCTGTTGAACAGTGCCGACTTGGCCCAGCCCTCACCGGCGCCGAGCACATCGCCGTAGGAGAAACCACCGCAGGCCACCAGACCTTTGAACTCGTTCAGGTCGACACGGCCAGCGAGAATGTCGCTCATGTGCACGTCGATCGCGTTGAAACCGGCGCGGTCGAACGCAGCGGCCATTTCCACCTGACCGTTGACGCCCTGCTCACGCAGCACGGCAACCTGTGGGCGGATGCCTTTCTTGATGTAAGGCGCGGCGATGTCCTGGTTGACGTCGTAGCTGAGCTTGACGCTCAGGCCCGGGTTGTCTTCTTCCAGCAGCACGTCGAACTCTTGCTCGGCGCAGTCGGCATTGTCGCGCAGACGCTGGATCTGGTAGCTGGTTTCAGCCCAGGTGCGTTGCAGCAGACGACGCTGGCCTTCGAACACGGTGTCACCGTTGAAGGTGATGTTGATCTGGCCATTGTTGATCGGCTGACCGATCACCGACACGCAGTCGCCCAGACCGGCCGCGCTGAATTGCGCGAGGATGTCTGGTGTGGCGTCCTGACGAACCTGGATCACTGCGCCCAGTTCTTCGTTGAACAGGATGGCAGCGATTTCCGCCGAGGACTCGGCAACGCTGTCGAGGTTCAGGCTCAGACCGCAGTGGCCGGCGAAGGCCATTTCCACCACGGAAGTCAGCAGACCACCGTCGGAACGGTCGTGGTAAGCCAGCAGGTGACCGTCGGCGTTCAAGCCCTGGATCACCGCGAAGAAGGCTTTCAGGTCTTCGGCGTCATCGACGTCCGGCGCGTGTTTGCCAAGCTTGCCGTGAACCTGTGCAAGGATCGAAGCACCCATACGGTTCTGACCGCGACCGAGGTCGATCAGGATCAGGTCGGTGGTGCCCTTGTCCATGCGCAGTTCCGGGGTCAGGGTCTGACGGATGTCAGCCACTGGCGCGAAACCGGTCACGATCAGCGACATCGGCGAGGTCACGGTTTTTTCTTCGCCGTTGTCGTTCCAGCGAGTGGCCATGGACATCGAGTCCTTGCCCACCGGAATGGTAATGCCCAGCTCAGGGCACAGCTCCATACCGACCGCTTTCACGGTGTCGTACAGACGCGCGTCTTCGCCCGGGTGGCCGGCAGCGGACATCCAGTTCGCCGACAGTTTGATGTCGGAGATCTTGTTGATGCGCGAAGCAGCGATGTTGGTCAGGGTTTCGCCGATGGCCATACGGCCCGACGCCGGAGCGTCCAGCAATGCCAGCGGAGTACGCTCGCCCATCGCCATTGCTTCACCGGTGTAAACGTCGAAACTGGTGGCGGTGACAGCAACGTCTGCCACCGGAACCTGCCATGGGCCAACCATCTGATCACGGGCCACGAGGCCGGTGATGGTGCGGTCGCCGATGGTGATCAGGAAGCTTTTGCTGGCCACGGCCGGGTGATGCAGAACGCGTTCGATGGATTCGCTGATGTCGAGGTTCGACGGATCGAAGTCATCGCCCAGTTCCGCTTCACGAACCACCGAACGGTGCATGCGCGGAGCCTTGCCCAGCAGCACTTCCAGTGGCATGTCCACCGGGTTGTTGCCGAAGTGGCTGTCGGTCACGGTCAGCTGCGGTTCAGCGGTGGCTTCACCGACGACGGCAAACGGGCAACGCTCACGTTCGCAGATCGCCTGGAGGCGCTCGAAGTCTTCCGGGCCGACCGCCAGAACGTAACGTTCCTGGGATTCGTTGGACCAGATTTCGTGCGGGGCCATGCCCGGCTCGTCGTTGGGAATGTTGCGCAGTTCGAAACGGCCACCGCGGTCGCCGTCGTTGACCAGTTCCGGGAAGGCGTTGGACAGACCGCCCGCACCCACGTCGTGGATGAAGCTGATCGGGTTCTTGTCACCCAGTTGCCAGCAACGGTCGATGACTTCCTGGCAGCGACGCTCCATTTCAGGGTTTTCACGCTGCACGGAAGCGAAGTCGAGATCCGCCGAGCTGGTGCCGGTGGCCATCGAGGAAGCAGCGCCGCCGCCCAGACCGATCAACATCGCCGGGCCGCCGAGGACGATCAGCTTGGAGCCAACCACGATCTCGCCTTTCTTGACGTGCTCTTCGCGGATGTTGCCCATGCCGCCAGCGAGCATGATCGGCTTGTGGTAACCACGAACTTCGTCACCGTGCGGGGTGGTGATCGACTGCTCGAAGGTACGGAAGTAGCCGGTCAGGGCCGGACGACCGAATTCGTTGTTGAACGCAGCGCCGCCGAGCGGGCCTTCAATCATGATGTCCAGCGCGGTGACGATGCGCTCAGGCTTGCCGTACGGCACTTCCCACGGTTGTTCAAAGCCCGGGATCTGCAGGTTCGATACGGTGAAACCGGTCAGGCCAGCCTTTGGCTTGGCGCCGCGACCGGTTGCACCTTCGTCACGGATCTCGCCACCGGAGCCGGTGGAGGCGCCCGGGAACGGAGCGATCGCGGTCGGGTGGTTGTGGGTTTCCACCTTCATCAGGATGTGCACCGGCTCCTGCACCGCGCCGTACTGGCGGGTTTCAGGGTTCGGGAAGAAACGGCCGGCGACGTTGCCGACGATTACCGAGGCGTTGTCCTTATAAGCCGAGAGAACGCCTTCGCTGTGCATCACGTAGGTGTTCTTGATCATGCCGAACAGGCTTTTTTCCTGGTTTTCACCGTCAATATCCCAACTGGCGTTGAAGATCTTGTGGCGGCAGTGCTCGGAGTTGGCCTGGGCGAACATCATCAGTTCGATGTCGTGCGGGTTGCGCTTCAAACCGTTGAAGGCATCGACCAGATAGTCGATCTCGTCTTCGGCCAGGGCCAGGCCCAGCTCGGTGTTGGCTTTTTCCAGCGCGGCGCGACCGCCACCGAGGATGTCGATTGCAGTCAGCGGCTTCGGCTCGGCGTGGCTGAACAGACCGGCAGCCTGTTCGAGATTGCTCAGGACGATCTGGGTCATGCGGTCATGCAGCACGTCGGCAATCTGCTGGGCTTCGGCTTCGCTGAACTGACCGGCCACGTAGAAGGCGATACCGCGCTCCAGACGCTGGATCTTGCTCAGGCCGCAGTTGCGGGCGATGTCGCTGGCCTTGCTCGACCATGGCGAGATGGTGCCGAAACGCGGCAACACCAGAAACAGACGGCCGGTCGGCTCTTGAACCGGAACACTTGGACCGTACTTCAGAAGGCGCGCAAGCACCTGCTGTTCGTCGCCGGTCAGGACGCCGGTGACTTCGGCGAAGTGAGCGAATTCAGCATACAGGCCACTGACAGCTGGAACCTTCTGGCTCAGTTGCTCAAGGAGTTTGCTGTGGCGAAAGGCAGAAAGGGCAGGAGCGCCGCGCAGGATCAACATCTTCGGGACAGCCTCGGGAAGGGGTGTGCTTTGAGGCCGTGCATTCTAGCCTAAACCGCCCTCAACATCACCCGAAACGCTACGCACGGTTGCACTCGGGTATCAATCTGTGTTTCCGACTTCAGAGTCAGGTAAATCAGCTATTCAAAGGGCGCTTATTTTTACTGTAACAAAAAGCCGTGAAGGCCCATTCCTGTGGGGTTTCGCTCGGTTTTGTGATCGCTAGCAGACTCGCCCTGCGCTGTCGAGATATGGCGCCCGCGGCCGTTTGCGTATACTGCGCAGATGTTTTTTCCAACGGCTTTGCGTCCGCGGTACGCCAAATGGCTGATCGCAACCGGACTCTTCCTGATGCTCAGTGGCTGTGTTGATAAACCCAACACACTGGAGCGCATAAAGGAGGATGGTGTGCTGCGGGTGATTACCCGTAACAGCCCCGCCACCTACTTTCAGGACCGCAGCGGTGAAACCGGCTTCGAATACGAGCTGGTGAAGCGTTTCGCCGACGATTTGGGCGTAGAACTCAAGATCGAGACCGCCGACAACCTCGATGACCTGTTCGATCAGATCGGCAAACCGAACGGCCCGGTGCTGGCCGCCGCCGGTCTGGTCAGCAGCGAACAGCGCAAGCAGCAGGTGCGGTTCTCGCATTCCTACCTTGAAGTTACCCCGCAGATCATCTATCGCAATGGCCAGTCGCGGCCGACCGACCCCGGTGATCTGGTCGGCAAGAAGATCATGGTGCTCAAGGGCAGCACCCACGCCGAACAACTGGCGGAGCTGAAAAAGAAATTCCCCGGCATTGAATATGAAGAGTCCGATGCAGTTGAAGTGGTCGACCTGCTACGCATGGTCGATGAGGGTCAGATTGATCTGACCCTGGTCGATTCCAACGAAGTGGCGATGAATCAGGTGTACTTCACTAACATCCGCGTCGCCTTTGACCTTGGCGATGCGCGCAGCCAGAGCTGGGCCGTTGGCCCGGGTGAAGACAACAGTCTGCTCAACGAAATCAACGCGTACCTCGACAAAGTACAGAAGAACGGCACCTTGCAACGCTTGAAGGATCGTTATTACGGTCACGTCGATGTGCTTGGCTATATGGGCGCTACGACCTTCGCCCAGCACTTGCAGCAGCGCCTGCCGAAATACGAACAGCACTTCAAGAACTACGCAAAGAAAGAAAAGGTCGACTGGCGCCTGCTGGCGGCGATCGGTTATCAGGAATCATTGTGGCAACCGACCGTCACCTCGAAAACCGGCGTGCGCGGCCTGATGATGCTGACCCAGAACACCGCGCAGGCGATGGGCGTGTCCAACCGCCTCGACCCCAAGCAGAGCATCATGGGCGGCGCCAAGTACCTGGCTTACATGAAGGACCAGCTCGACGACTCGATCAAGGAGCCGGATCGCACCTGGTTCGCTTTGGCGGCGTACAACGTCGGCAGCGGTCATCTGGATGACGCGCGCAAACTGACGGCCAAGGAAGGGTTGAACCCGGACAAATGGCTGGACGTGAAGAAGATCCTGCCGCGCCTGTCGCAGAAGCAGTGGTACAGCAAGACGCGTTATGGCTACGCCCGGGGCGGCGAGCCGGTGCATTTTGTGGCGAACATTCGTCGCTACTACGACATTTTGACCTGGGTGACCCAGCCGCAGCTTGAAGGTGATCAAGTGGCTGAGGGCAACTTGCATGTGCCCGGTATCGACAAGTCAAAACCCGCTCAAGAACCTGCCCCGCTCTAACAAACACCCCAAAAACAACTGTGGGAGCGAGCCTGCTCGCGAAGGCGTCGTGTCAGTCGACATCATCTTTGACTGATACAACGCTTTCGCGAGCAGGCTCGCTCCCACAGTTGTTATGCGGTGACCTTTAGTACTTGGCAGCGGCCAGGATCAGCGCCTTCATTTCCGATACGGCAGACTTGAAGCCGACGAACAACGCATGCGCCACCAGCGCATGACCGATGTTCAATTCGTTGATGCCTTTGATGGCCGCTACGGCTTCAACGTTGTGGTAATGCAGGCCGTGACCGGCGTTAACGATCAGGCCTTGGGCCAATCCAAACGCCACACCATCGGCGACGCGCTTTAGCTCTCCAGCCACTTCAGTCGGGGTTTCGGCATCGGCGTAACGCCCGGTGTGCAGCTCAATGGCCGGCGCACCAACACGCTTCGATGCAGCGATCTGCCGCTCATCAGCATCAATGAACAGCGACACTTCGCTACCGATTTTCGACAGACGCTCAACCGCAGCCTTGATCCGCTCTTCCTGCCCCGCTACATCCAGACCACCTTCAGTGGTCAGCTCCTGACGGGTTTCCGGTACCAGGCAGATGTGCGCCGGACGGATGCGCTCGGCGAACGCCATCATTTCTTCGGTGACGCCCATTTCGAAGTTCATGCGGGTTTGCAGCACATCTTTAAGCAGCAGCACATCGCGCTCCTGAATGTGCCGACGGTCTTCACGCAGGTGCACGGTGATGCCATCGGCGCCCGCCTCTTCCGCGTCCAGCGCTGCTTTGACCGGATCCGGGTAGCGCGTGCCACGGGCCTGACGCAGGGTGGCGACGTGGTCGATGTTCACGCCAAGAAGAATGCGATTGCTGGTGGTCACGAGTGCGCTCCTGAATTGAGAGATTCGGCGCACAGCATACGGGGTGATCAGGGCTTGCGAAACAGTTCGCGACTGACGAGGGGGCGACCGCCCAGGTGAACGGCCAATGCCTGACGCATCAAGCGCTTGGCAGCAGAGAGAGCCCCGGGAGCGGTCCAGTCGGCTTCGGCCATGGCCAGTAGTTCAACGCCGTTGAACAGGCCTGGCTGCAGCAGAAAGACTCGCTCAAGTCCCGCATCCACCTGCAGACGATAGAGACCGTCCGGCGCGACGGGTTCGCCGTGGACATCGGTATTCAGGGAAAAACCGTAGCCGAGATCATCCAGCAGCCGCCACTCGAAAGAGCGCAGCAACGGCTCCAGCGGTCGACCTTCGGCCAGTGCCAGCAAAGTCGCGGCGTAATGATCGAACACGCCAGGGTGCGGATCCTCGGCAGGCAGCAAACGGATCAGCAATTCATTCAGATAGAGACCGCTGAACAACGCTTCACCATTGAGCCACGCCGAGGTGCCTGAACTCTCCATGCGCCCGACATTTTTCAGCTCACCCTTGCCACGAAACTCGACTTCCAGCGACACGAATGGCCGCGCCAATGTCCCGGCCTTGCCGCGCGCACTGCGCAACACCGCCCGCAGCCGACCTTGCGGCGTGAGGAAATCCACCAACGCACTGGTTTCGCGGTAGGCGCGACTGTGCAGAACGTAGGCGGGTTGGGCGGGAGGCGGGTTTTGCGACATTGAGTTCTCTATGAAGAAACGCAGTTTTACATACCACCCAAAAACCAAATGTGGGAGCGAGCCTGCTCGCGAAAGCGGAGTGACAGTCAACATCAATGCTGAATGTTACATCCCTTCGCGAGCAGGCTCGCTCCCACAGTGGGTATCGGTGTTCTCTGGAACAGTGATTAAAGGTCGCCGTAACCCAGCGAACGCAGTGCACGCTCGTCGTCGGACCAGCCGCCCTTCACCTTGACCCACAGGTTGAGCATGATCTTGGAGTCGAACAGCAGCTCCATGTCCTTGCGCGCTTCGGTGCCGATGCGTTTGATGCGCTCGCCCTTGTCGCCAATGATGATCTTCTTCTGGCCGTCACGTTCAACGAGGATCAAGGCATGGATGTGCAGGGTCTTGCCCTGCTGCTTGAACTCTTCGATCTCGACGGTGATCTGGTACGGCAGCTCGGCGCCCATCTGGCGCATGATTTTCTCGCGCACCAGTTCAGCGGCAAGGAAACGGCTGCTGCGGTCGGTGATCTGGTCTTCCGGGAAGAAGTGATCGTTCTCCGGCAGATGGTCAGCGATGACCTTTTCCAGCGCGTCGAGGTTGTGCCCATGCTGCGCGGAAATCGGAATGATCTGCGCGTTCGGCAGTTGTTCCTGCAGCCAGCTCAGGTGCGGCATCAGCTCGGCTTTGTCTTCGATGCGGTCGGTCTTGTTCAGCGCGACGATCAGCGGGCCGGTCACGTATTGCACGCGCTCCAGCACCATCTGGTCTTCGTCGGTCCACTTGGTGCGGTCAACCACGAAGATCACCACGTCGACGTCTTTCAACGCCGCCGAAGCGGTTTTGTTCATGTAACGGTTCAGGGCCTTCTCGCCACCCTTGTGCATGCCGGGGGTGTCGACGTAGATCGCCTGCACGTCACCTTCGGTTTTGATCCCGAGCATGTTGTGGCGCGTGGTCTGCGGCTTGCGCGAGGTGATCGCGAGTTTCTGGCCGAGGATGTGATTCAGCAGCGTCGACTTACCGACGTTGGGACGGCCGACGATGGCAACATAGCCACAGCGAGTTGCGTTTGTATCAGTCATTGCCATTCTCCACGCCCAGGGCAATCAGTGCTGCAGCGGCCGCTACCTGTTCGGCAATACGACGGCTGACACCCTGACCTCGGCTTTTTTCATTCAGTAAGACAACTTCGCACTCGACGAAGAAGGTTCGGCAGTGCGGCTCGCCCTGGATATCCACCACTTCATAGCGTGGCAGATCGCAACCGCGCGATTGCAGGTGTTCCTGCAGGCGGGTTTTCGGATCCTTGTTGGTGTCGACCAGCGTCAGGCCTTCGAACTCACCGGCCAGCCAGGCCAGCACGCGCTCGCGCGCCATGTCCATGCCGGCATCGAGATAGATCGCACCTATCAAGGCTTCGAGAGCATCGGCCAGAATCGATTCGCGACGGAAACCGCCGCTTTTCAATTCGCCGGAACCCAGTCGCAGGTAATCGCCAAGGTCGAAACCACGCGCCAGTACGGCCAGCGTCTCACCTTTTACCAAGCGTGCGCGCAAACGCGACAACTGGCCTTCGCGGGCCAGCGGGAAGCGATCGAACAGCGCCTCGCCAGCAACGAAATTAAGGATGGCATCACCGAGGAATTCCAGGCGTTCGTTGTTGCGCCCGGCAAAACTGCGGTGCGTCAGGGCCAGCAGCATCAGCTCCTGGTCCTTGAAGGTGTAACCGAGCTGGCGCTCGAGACGGCTTAGAGAAACGCTCACGGTTTACCCACGCTGAGTTCGTGGCTGGATTCCACTGCCATCGCCGGGATGCGGCGCAGGCCTGGGACAATTAACGCTGTGTTCAAAAATTAAATCCTGGCGATTGCGAAGCCGATTGTGCCGGCTCCAGAAATGCATTCGGCGCTGTGGTCAACAGCGCCGTGTGTGATTACTTGATCAGGCCAACCCGCGAAAAATTCGGCAGGTGACTGAGTTTCGGTTCCGGCCAGCTCATCCAGACCGCGAAGGCCTTGCCGACGATATTCTGGTCGGGAACCATGCCCAGCAGATCCTTGGGAATGTTCGGATCATCCCAGTAGCGACTGTCGTTCGAGTTGTCGCGGTTGTCGCCCATCATGAAGTAGTGCCCGGCGGGCACTGTCCACGAGCGGTCCGGCGTGGCGCGGTAGCGGCTCATTTCCTTGCGGATCAGATGCTCGGCGGCGCCCAGCTTCTCTTTGTACAGTTCGGCGCTGCCCAGCGTGCCCGGCTCGGCGCCGACCATCTGCTCGGCAATCGATTCGCCATTCACCAACAGACGCTTGTCAGCGGTGTAACGCACCGTGTCGCCCGGCAGGCCAACCACACGCTTGATGTAGTTGACGTTCGGATCGCTCGGGTAGCGGAACACCATCACATCGCCGCGCTGCGGATCACCGACTTCGATGATTTTCTTGTCGATCACCGGCAAGCGGATCCCGTAAGAAAACTTGTTCACCAGAATGAAGTCGCCGACGTCCAGGGTTGGCTTCATCGAACCAGACGGAATCTGGAACGGCTCCACGAGGAACGAACGCAGCACCAGCACAATGAACAACACCGGAAAGAACGACTTGCCGTATTCAACCAGCAGCGGCTCTTTGTTGAGTTTCTCGACGACCACGACATCGGGCTGGCTGACACTGCCTTGATAAGAGGCAATGGCCGCCCGGCGACGGGGTGCCAGGATCAACAGATCAAGCAACGCCAACAGGCCGCAGACGAACACGGCGATGACCAGCAACAGCGGGAAATTTAGTGACATAGGACCTAACTATCCAACCTGAGCACGGCAAGGAAGGCTTCTTGTGGAATTTCCACGTTGCCGACCTGCTTCATGCGTTTCTTACCGGCCTTTTGCTTCTCGAGCAGTTTCTTCTTACGGCTGACGTCACCACCGTAGCATTTGGCCAATACGTTCTTTCTGAGCGCCTTGACGGTTGTCCGGGCAACGATCTGACCACCGATGGCGGCCTGAATGGCTACGTCGAACATCTGACGAGGAATCAGTTCTTTCATCTTCTCGGTCAACTGGCGACCTTTGTAGTGCGAGTTGTCACGGTGCACGATCAATGCGAGGGCATCGACCTTGTCGCCGTTGATCAGCACGTCCAGTTTCACCAGATTAGCCGATTGGTAACGGTCGAAATGGTAATCCAGCGAAGCATAGCCGCGACTGGTGGATTTGAGACGGTCGAAGAAGTCCAGGACCACTTCGTTCATCGGCAGGTCATAAGTGACCTGTACCTGATTACCGAGGAACAACATGTCGACCTGAACGCCGCGTTTCTCGATGCACAGGGTGATGACGTTGCCCAAGTGTTCCTGCGGCACCAGAATGTTGGCGCGCACGATCGGCTCGCGCATGTCTTCGATCGACGACACATCCGGAAGCTTGGACGGGTTGTCGACGTAAATCGTTTCACCGGTTTTCAGCACCAGCTCGAAGATTACGGTTGGCGCGGTGGTGATCAGGTCCAGGTCGTATTCGCGCTCAAGGCGCTCCTGAATGATCTCCATGTGCAGCATGCCGAGGAAGCCGCAACGGAAGCCGAAGCCCAGTGCGTCGGAGCTTTCCGGGGTGTATTGCAGCGACGAGTCGTTGAGGGTCAGCTTCTGCAGCGCTTCGCGGAAATCCTCGAAGTCGTCGGAGCTGACCGGGAACAGACCGGCGTAAACCTGTGGCTGGATGCGCTTGAAGCCGGGCAGCACTTCAACGTCCGGGGTCGAACTCAGGGTCAGGGTGTCACCGACCGGTGCACCGTGAATGTCCTTGATGCTGGCGATGATGAAGCCCACTTCGCCGGCCTTGAGGTCAGACGTAGCGGTGTGTTTCGGGTTGAACACGCCAACGCTGTCGACCAGATGGATCTTGCCGGTGGACTTGACGAGGATCTTGTCGCCCTTCTTCACGCGGCCATGACGCACGCGCACCAGGGAGACAACGCCCAGGTAGTTGTCGAACCAGGAGTCGATGATCAACGCTTGCAGCGGATCTTCGATGTTGCCGGTCGGCGCAGGAATGGTGTGCACCAGACGCTCGAGCACTTCGTCGACACCCAGGCCGGTCTTGGCGCTGCAGGTGACGGCGTCGGTGGCGTCGATGCCGATGATCTTCTCGATCTCGTCCTTGACGCGATCAGGATCGGCCTGTGGCAGGTCGATCTTGTTCAATACCGGCATGACCTCAAGACCCTGCTCGATCGCGGTGTAGCAGTTGGCAACGGACTGGGCTTCAACACCCTGACCGGCGTCAACCACCAGCAAGGCACCTTCACACGCGGCCAGGGAACGGCTGACTTCATAGGTGAAGTCAACGTGGCCCGGGGTGTCAATGAAGTTCAGCTGATACTTGATGCCGTCTTTGGCGGTGTAATAAAGGGTGACGCTATGGGCCTTGATGGTGATCCCGCGTTCACGCTCCAGATCCATGGAGTCCAGTACCTGGGCTTCCATTTCACGCTCGGCCAGGCCGCCGCACATCTGGATGAAGCGATCGGCCAGCGTCGACTTGCCATGGTCAATGTGGGCGATGATGGAGAAATTGCGGATATGACTCAAATCACTCACGGATCAACACTCAAAAAGGCTGCAGGCATAGCCCGCCGAAAAATAGCCGGGAATTGTACCTGATACACGGCGCAAGCGTCACGCTCACCTGTCACCCGGATTGCATGCAAAAACGCCCCGATCTGTCGACCGAGGCGTTTTCGAGTTCAAAGCGCGGGTAAAAATGCGCGCATCAACCGGCTCTTCGCAGCAGCCAGACACCCGCCAGCGCACAGACGCCGGCCGGTACCAGCACCGCGAACAGCGGCGAGAAACCGAACACCAGGCTCGAGGGGCCGAGCAAATCCTGGACGATACGGAAGGTGAAGCCGACCAGCACGCCGGTGAATACCCGTTGACCGAGGGTCACCGAGCGCAGCGGGCCGAAGATGAATGAGATAGCCATCAGCACCAATGCAGCGGTCACCAGCGGTTGCAACACCTTGACCCAAAATGCCAGCCAGTAGCGGCCGTTGCTCAGTCCCTGCTCGGACAAATAGTGGATATAGCCCCACAGACCACTGATCGACAGCGATTCCGGTGCCATGACCACGGTGCTGAGCAGTTGCGGGCTCAACGCCACGTCCCATGGCTCGCTCGGGGTATTGACGACTTCAGTACTGCGCTCGTGGAACAGTGTGGTGGCAACGTCGGTGAGCTGCCATTTATTGCCGTCGAACTCAGCCTTTTTGGCGAAGCTCGAACTCAGCAGGTGGCGCTCCTTATCGAAGTGGTAGCGAGTCACGCCATACAACAGGCCGTTCGGTTGCACGGCGTTGATGTGGATGAACTCTTCACCCTGACGGTGCCACATACCGTGCTTGGCGCTTTGCGCGTCGCCGCTGCCCTGCGCCAGCGAGCGATTGGCCTGAGCCATGCTTTCGGTCGCCGGAGCGACGTATTCGCCGATCAGTACGCCGGCCAGCATCAGCACCAGCATTGGCTTCATGACAGCCCAGACGATACGGCCGATGGACACGCCCGCAGCGCGCATGACCGTCAGCTCACTGCTGCTGGCCAGACTGCCGAGGCCGATCAGGCAGCCGATCAATGCGGCCATTGGCAACATTTCGTAGAGACGGCGCGGTGCGGTCAGCAACACAAAGCTCAGAACATCGACCAGCGTGTAGGTATCGCTGACGTCACCCATCTCATCGATAAAAGCAAACAAAGTCGCCAGACCGAGAATGATTGCCAGCACGGCGATAATCGCCATGAACACGCTGCTGCCGATGTAGCGGTCGAGTTTAACCACGGGCCACCTCCAGCGCTGCGGAGCGACGGCTGGCCATTTTCAGGCGTAGCGGCTCCCAATAAAGCAGGCCGAGACCGATGACAAGGAAGATCGCGTGCACCCACCACAGGCCAAGGGCCGGCGGGATCTTGCCTTTTTCAAGGGCGCCGCGGGCGGCAATCAGGATGGTCAGGTAAGCCATATAAAGAAGAATCGCCGGCAGCAGCTTGAGGAAACGCCCTTGGCGCGGATTGACTCGCGACAGCGGCACCGCCATCAGGGTCACGATAAATACCAGCAGCGGCAGGGACAAACGCCATTGCAGTTCGGTTTTGGAGCGGATGTCATCGCTGCCCAGCAGAGACGAGGTCGGCATGGCGTCGCGATCGGTGACTTCTTCGCTGACGTCCGGCTTGGGCAACAGCACACCGTAGGTTTCGTAATGAATGGCCCGATAATCGGCCTGCCCCGGGCTGCCGTCGTAGCGATAGCCGTTATCGAGGATCAGGTAGCGATTGCCGTCGGGCCGCACTTCCTGACGACCGCTTTCGGCCACCAGCACGGAAATCCCGCGATCCTTTTGATCGGCACCGAGGTTTTTCTGCGAAATGAATACACTACCCAGATTGACGCGATCGTCGCTCAACGTCTCGGTGTAGGTCACCCGGGTACCGTCACGCAGGGCCTGGAAGCGTCCCGGCTCGAGGGTATCGAATTCGGTCAGCGCGTCCTGCTTGTTCAGCAGCAACTGGAACTGGTTGGCGCCTTGCGGGGCCAGGCCCAGGCTCAGCCACGCCACGACCAGCGCAACCAGGGTCGCCGGAAACAAGGTCATGCGAAACAGCTTCTGCTGGCTCATGCCGGTGGCCGAAAGCACAGTCATCTCGCTTTCGAGGTACAGGCGACCGTACGCCAGCAGGATCCCGAGGAACAGGCCCAGCGGCAGAATCAGTTGCAGGAAACCCGGCAGACGAAAGCCCATGATCAGGAACAGCGAGCCCGGATCAAGCTGGCCGGCAGCGGCCTGAGCCAGATATTTGATGAAGCGACCGCTCATGATGATGACCAGCAGCACGGCACTCACGGCGCTGAGGGTCAACAGGACTTCGCGGGACAGATAACGGAAGACGATCAAACCAGACACTCCAGGGTTGTCAGGCTAAGGCGGCCAAACAAGCAAACACATCGACCGGCCCGCAACGCAGAGCCGTCGAAAAAAGATGCGGCATTATCCTGTGATTGGGGGCGCCTGTCACTGCGCACACTCATCCATCGTTGTAATCCTTTGCAGATCGTACAAGCGAGGGTTGTCAGGCGCGGGGAGCGGGGTTCAAACTGCGGCCCTTGTCGCAGGCTTTGGCCTGCGCCTCTTCTATCTATAAGCAGGCGACTGCGGACACCGTCGAACGCCTGCGTGTTGACCATTCATTCAGGGATCCGGACATGGAACTGGTTGTAAAAAGCGTTAGCCCAGAAACGTTGAAAACCGCCACCCTGGTGGTTGCCGTCGGCGAAGGCCGCAAACTCGGCGTCGCCGCCAGACAAGTCGACGAACTGAGCGGTGGCGCGATCAGCGCCGTACTCAAGCGTGGCGATCTGGCTGGTAAAGTCGGTCAAAGCCTGCTGCTGCACAGCCTGCCGAACCTGAAAGCCGAGCGCGTGCTGCTGGTCGGCGTGGGCAAGGATGAAGAACTGGGCGATCGTCCGTTCCGCAAAATCGTGGCCGGCATCCTCAACACCCTGAAGGGGCTGGGCGGCAGCGACGCCGTACTGGCGCTGGATGAAGTCATTGTCAAAAACCGCGATAGCTACGGCAAAACCCGCCTGCTGGCAGAAACCCTGGTGGATGGCGAATACACCTTCGACCAGTTCAAAAGCCAGAAAGCCGAACCACGCGCCCTGAAGAAAATCACCCTGCTGACCATCAAGGCAGCGCAAGCCGAAGTGCAGCGCGCGGTGAATCACGCCACTGCAATCGCCAACGGCATGGCGTTCACCCGCGACCTGGGCAACCTGCCGCCGAACATCTGCCACCCGACCTTCCTCGGCGAACAAGCGAAGAACCTTGGCAAAGAGTTCAAGGATCTGAAAGTCGAAGTCCTCGACGAGAAGAAGATCAAATCCCTGGGCATGGGTTCGTTCTACGCCGTCGGCCAGGGCAGCGAACAGCCGCCACGCCTGATCGTCATGCAATACAACGGCGGCAAGAAATCCGAGAAGCCGTACGCACTGGTCGGTAAAGGCATCACTTTCGACACCGGCGGCATCAGCCTGAAGCCGGGCGCCGGCATGGACGAAATGAAATACGACATGGGCGGCGCTGCCTCCGTGTTCGGTACCCTGCGCGCCGTGCTTGAACTGAAACTGCCGATCAACCTGGTGTGCATCCTCGCTTGCGCGGAAAACATGCCGAGCGGCAACGCAACCCGTCCGGGCGACATCGTCACCACCATGAGCGGCCAGACCGTGGAAATCCTCAACACCGACGCCGAAGGCCGTCTGGTGCTGTGCGATGCGCTGACTTACTCCGAGCGCTTCAAGCCACAAGCAGTGATCGACATCGCCACCCTGACCGGCGCTTGCGTCGTTGCCTTGGGCGCGCACACCTCGGGCCTGCTGGGCAACAATGACGAACTGATCGACCAACTGCTCAGCGCCGGTAAGGCCGCTGACGACCGCGCCTGGCAATTGCCGCTGTTCGACGAGTACCAGGAACAGCTGGACAGCCCGTTCGCCGACATCGCCAACATTGGCGGGCCGAAAGCCGGCACCATCACCGCAGCGTGCTTCCTGTCGCGCTTCACCAAGAACCTCAACTGGGCGCACCTGGACATCGCCGGCACCGCGTGGACCAGCGGCGGCAAAGACAAGGGTGCCACTGGCCGTCCAGTACCGCTGCTGACCCAGTACCTGCTGGATCGCGCCAAAGCCTGAAACCGCTGACGGGCGGCGTTACCTTCGGGTGACGCCGCTTGCTGCTCTGGAACCGCAATGACCAAAGTCGACTTCTATATCCTGCCCAGCGCCGATCCGTCGGCTCGCCTGGACTTTGCCTGCAAGCTCACCGAGAAAGCCTGGCGCATGGGGCATCGCATCTATCTGCATTGCTGCGATGCGGCTCAGCGCGATGATCTCGATGCGCGCCTGTGGGCATTCAAGGGCGAAACGTTCGTGCCGCATGGCCCTGCCGACAGTGAGCCGGACGGTTTGATTGTATTGGGACTGGGTGACGACTGCGGTCAGCATCAGGATTTACTGGTCAATCTCGACCTGAAAGTCCCGGCCTTCGCCAACAAATTCGCCCGGGTGGCGGAAGTGGTGGTCGAGGACCCGACGATTCGAGCAGCCGCGCGGGAGAGTTTCCGTTTCTACCGCGAACAGGGCTATCCTCTGCAAGATCACCGTTTACAGCGACTCTGAGCATTCCAATGGACACTCCGAAACCGCAGCAAAAGCCAACTCACCTGCTGGACGATCTCGAATCGATCCGCCAGTTGCTCGGCGATGACAACCTGCAACCGCCGCTGCTGACCGACACGGTCGACGATGGCGAACAGGAACAGATTCCGATGTTGTTTGATTCGGTCGGCAACGAGCCGGCCGCTGTCGAACCACCACCCGCGCCAGCCCCGACACCTGCCGCGCAACCAGCGGCGCCGGCGAACAAGGGCCCGGACGCCCTGCTCCACCTCGACAGCGAACTGCGCGCCGCCGCGCAATTGATCATGCAGGACGTGATCGACGACTTCGCACCGCACATCGAAACCGAAATCAAACGCCGCCTCGATGCACGGATGGAACGGCTGCTCAGCCAGTACGAATAACGCACCCCGTGTAGGAGCTGCCGCAGGCTGCGATCTTTTGACCTTTGTTTTTTAAAGACAAGATCAAAAGATCGCAGCCTTCGGCAGCTCCTACATTTAGATCTCCATCCGGCCTGCCCCGCTCGCCCTCGGCCCCATGCCCCGCTATACTTCCCGGCTTTTCCTGAATAAATGCCAATAGGGTCCCGCCGCGCATGGATAAGACCTACCAGCCGCACGCCATTGAAACTTCCTGGTACAACACCTGGGAGTCCGAGAACTACTTCGCCCCGCAAGGCGCGGGCGACTCCTACACCATCATGATCCCGCCGCCGAACGTCACCGGCAGCCTGCACATGGGTCACGGTTTCAACAACGCGATCATGGACGCCCTGATCCGTTTCCGCCGCATGCAGGGTCGCAACACCCTGTGGCAGCCGGGCACCGACCACGCCGGTATCGCCACGCAAATGCTGGTGGAGCGTCAACTGGAAGCCACCGGCCAGAATCGTCACGATCTGGGCCGCGAGAAATTCCTCGAGAAGGTCTGGGAGTGGAAGGATCAGTCCGGCGGCAACATCAGCCGTCAGATCCGCCGTCTCGGCTCGTCCGTTGACTGGAGCCGCGAGCGCTTCACCATGGACGACGGCCTCTCGGAAGCGGTCAAAGAAGCGTTCGTGCGCCTGCACGAAGACGGTCTGATCTATCGCGGCAAGCGTCTGGTCAACTGGGACACCAAACTGCACACGGCGATTTCCGACCTCGAAGTGGAAAACCACGACGAGAAAGGTTTCCTGTGGAACCTGAAGTACCCGCTGGCCGACGGCGCGAAAACCGCTGATGGCAACGATTTCCTGATCGTCGCGACCACCCGTCCGGAAACCATGCTCGGCGACTCCGCCGTCGCGGTGAATCCGAACGATGAGCGCTACCAGGCCCTGATCGGCAAGTTTGTCGAGCTGCCACTGGTTGGCCGCCGCATCCCGATCATCGCCGACGATTACTGCGATCCTGAATTCGGCACCGGCTGCGTGAAAATCACCCCGGCCCACGACTTCAACGACTACGAAGTCGGCAAGCGTCACAACCTGCCGTTGCTGAACATCTTCGACAAGAACGCCAACGTGCTGCCAGCGGCGCAGGTGTTCAACCTCGACGGTACGCTGAACGACAGCATCGACGGCAAGATCCCGGCCGAATACGCCGGTCTCGAGCGTTTCGAAGCGCGCAAGCAAATCGTTGCCGCGTTCGACGCCGCCGGCCTGTTGGTCAGCGTCAACGACCACGGCCTGAAAGTACCGAAAGGCGACCGCTCCGGCACCATCATCGAGCCGTGGCTTACCGACCAGTGGTACGTGTCGACCAAGCCTTTGGCCGAGCCTGCGATTGCCGCCGTTGAAGACGGTCGCATCCAGTTCGTGCCGAAGCAGTACGAAAACATGTACTTCTCGTGGATGCGCGACATCCAGGACTGGTGCATCAGCCGTCAGCTGTGGTGGGGCCACCGGATTCCGGCCTGGTACGACGAGTCGGGCAAGGTCTACGTCGGTCGCGACGAAGCCGAAGTGCGTGCCAAGCACAACCTCGGTCCGGACGTTGCCCTGCAGCAGGACAACGACGTACTCGACACCTGGTTCAGCTCCGGCCTGTGGACCTTCTCCACACTCGGCTGGCCTGAGCAGACCGAGTTCCTGAAGAAATTCCACTCCACCGACGTGCTGGTGACGGGCTTCGACATCATTTTCTTCTGGGTTGCCCGGATGATCA
Source organism: Pseudomonas viridiflava (assembly GCF_900580865.1). Taxonomy (GTDB): domain Bacteria; phylum Pseudomonadota; class Gammaproteobacteria; order Pseudomonadales; family Pseudomonadaceae; genus Aquipseudomonas. Next base: position 320,630 of record NZ_UTBZ01000052.1, on the reverse strand, counting down.
TGCTGACCATGCACCTGATCAAGAACGAGGACGGTACCCCGCAGGTGCCGTTCAAGACCGTTTATGTGCACGGTCTGGTGCGCGATGGCCAAGGCCAGAAGATGTCCAAGTCCAAGGGCAACGTCCTTGACCCGCTGGACATCATCGACGGTATCGAGCTGGAAGAGCTGGTGCAGAAACGCACCTCCGGCCTGATGCAGCCGAAACTGGCGAAAAAGATCGAGAAGCAGACCCGCGACGAGTTCGCCGACGGCATCGCCAGCTACGGCACCGACGCCCTGCGCTTCACCTTCTGCTCGCTGGCCTCGACCGGTCGCGACATCAAGTTCGACATGGGCCGCGTCGAAGGCTATCGCAACTTCTGCAACAAGATCTGGAACGCTGCGCGTTACGTTCTGGACAAGGGCGAAGACTGCGGTCAGAACGGCGAAGCCTACGAGCTGTCGCTGGCGGATCGCTGGATCATCTCGCAACTGCAACGCACCGAAGCCGAAGTGACCCGTCAACTCGATCAGTTCCGTTTCGACCTGGCGGCGCAAGCGCTGTACGAGTTCATTTGGAACCAGTACTGCGACTGGTACCTGGAACTGTCCAAGCCAGTGCTGTGGGACGAGAACGCGCCGGTTGAGCGTCAGCGCGGCACTCGCCGTACGCTGGTACGTGTGCTGGAAGTGGCGCTGCGTCTGGCGCATCCGTTCATGCCGTTCATCACTGAAGAAATCTGGCAGCGCATCGCGCCGCTGGCCGGCATTCAGGGCAAGACGATCATGCTGCAAGCGTGGCCAGTGGCCAACGAAGAGCGCATTGATCCGGCTGCCGAAGACGACATCGAATGGCTCAAGGAACTGATGCTCGGCACGCGTAACATCCGTGGCGAGATGAACATCGGTCCGGGCAAGCCACTGCCGATCTACCTGAAGAACGTCAGCGCTGAAGACCAGCGCCGTCTGACCGAGAACGAAGCGCTGCTGAAGAAGCTGGCACGTCTGGAATCGATCACTGTTCTGAAGGCTGGCGAAGAAGCACCGCTGTCCGCCACCGCCCTGGTTGGCGAGATGGAAGTGCTGGTGCCGATGGCCGGTCTGATCGACAAGGGTGCCGAACTGGCACGCCTGGACAAGGAAATCCTGCGTCTGCAGGGCGAAGTCCAGCGCGTTGGCGGCAAACTGTCCAACGCCGGTTTCGTCGACAAGGCCCCGGCCGAAGTCATCGAGAAGGAACGCGCCAAACTGGCCGAGGCGGAACAAGCCTTGGGCAAACTGGCCGAGCAGCACGCGCGGATTGCCAGCCTGTAACGGTAAATCGCAATGAAAAAGGGAGGCCCGAGTGGCCTCCCTTTTTTATTCCTGATCACCACAAATCCCCTGTGGGAGCGAGCCTGCTCGCGAAAGCAGTGTGTCAGTCGACAAATCAGCCGGATGTGAAACCGCCTTCGCGAGCAGGCTCGCTCCCACAGTTTGAACGGTGTTGCCTTTAGATGTGGGACAATACCCGCCACTTTCAGCCATACCCGAATCGACCACGCCCATGAACGCCCCCCGCACACCCAAACCTGCGCGCAAGAAGCCTGACTCCGCGACCCCGGCCAAGACCGTTGCGCCGCGTGAAAAGGCCAGCCTGCACCCGCGCAATCGCCATCAGGGTCGTTACGACTTCCCGGCGCTGATCAAGACCACGCCGGAACTGGCGAAGTTCGTGATCACCAACCCGTACGGCAAGGAAAGCATCGACTTCGCCAGCCCCGATGCGGTGCGCGTGTTCAACCGGGCGCTGCTCAAGTCGTTCTATGGCATCCAGCATTGGGACATCCCGGCGGATTACCTTTGCCCACCGGTGCCGGGCCGTGCCGATTACGTGCACTTTCTAGCCGACCTGCTGGCGAGCATGAACGACGGCAAGGTGCCTCGCGGCGCGATCGTCAACGTGCTGGACATCGGCATGGGTGCCAACTGCGTGTATCCGCTGATCGGTAACAGCGAATACCGCTGGCACTTCCTCGGCTCGGAGATCGATCCGACCGCCGTGGCCGCAGCCAAAGCCATCGTCCAGTCCAACGATCTGAGCAAGGTCATCCAGCTGCGCCAGCAGGAAAACCGCAAGCACATCCTGATCGGCTTGCTGGAACCGGGTGAGCGCTTTGACCTGACCATGTGCAACCCGCCGTTCCACGCCTCGATGGATGAAGCGACCAAGGGCAGCGAGCGCAAGTGGCGCGCACTGGGCAAGGCTGACCCGAAACGCAAACTGCCGGTGTTGAACTTCGGTGGCCAATCGGCAGAGTTGTGGTGCGAGGGCGGTGAAGCGCGCTTCGTGACGCAACTGATCGCCGAGAGCGCGAATTTCCAGCACAAGGTGCTGTGGTTCAGCACCTTGGTGTCGAAAGCGTCAAACCTGCCGGCTATCGAAACCGCGCTGAAAAAGGCCGGCGTGCTGGAAAGCCAGGTCGTGGAGATGTCTCAGGGCCAGAAGCAGAGCCGTTTCGTCGCCTGGACGTTCCAGACCAAGTCCGAGCAGCAGATCTGGCGCCGCGAGCGCTGGGTTCGCTGATAGCTGCGCAGATGCCCCTGTAGGAGCTGCGGCACGCTGCGATCTTTTGATCTTGATCCTGAAGAGCCAGATCAAAAGATCGCAGCCTCGTTTCACTCGACAGCTCCTACAGGCGGCGTAACGCCTCGCCAAATCGCAGACACAAAAAAACCGTGCCCGGATCGCTCCGGTGCACGGTTTTTTATCGCTGCGTCTTACTTGTTCACAGCGTCGGTCAGGCCTTTGGCCACAACCAGCTTGATCACTTTCTTAGCAGGGATTTCGATGGCAGCGCCAGTCGAAGGGTTACGGCCAGTGCGGGCAGGACGCTCGGTCACTTTCAGCTTGCCGATACCTGGCAAGGTGATTTCGCCGCCGTTTTCCAGCTGATCGGCAACGATTTGGCCCAGTTGGTCCAGAGCGTTACGCGCGGTGGTTTTCGGCGCGTCGATAGCTTCAGCGATGTCGGCGATCAGTTGGTCTTTAGTAAGAGCCATGTAGTGTTCCTTCCCTATCAAATTCATATGGATTGCAGAGTGCAGTGTCAGCCATCGAGCCCGATCTTCTGGATCTGGCACCCTCGGCGATAACCACGACGAGTCGGGTTATAGATACCGAAATCAGGGTTTGGTTCGACCTGACAAATGCTGATTGCACGCTTAACGCAGTGACTTCGCGTAAGACCGGGCAAAACTAGCACAGAGACGGGGAAATATCCGCCTCTAGCTACCCATTTGGTCAGCTTTATTGCTCTAAATCGGTAAAAAACTGCATAAGCCCGGTCGCGCGCCCCGGTTTCGCCCTACAACCCCCTGTAGGAGCTGCCGAAGGCTGCGATCTTTTGATCTGGCTTTTCAAGAAAACAAGATCAAAAGATCGCAGCCTTCGGCAGCTCCTACGGAGAGTCTCGACCGGAGATTCGGGTACACTTAGCGCTTTTTCGGGGGAGCCTGCCCTCCTCCCATCCAACAGCCGAGAAGCCCATGCCGATCCGTCATTGCATCGTCCACCTGATCGACAAAAAACCCGACGGCACGCCCGCAGTTCTGCACGCCCGTGACACGGAACTGGCCGAGTCTGCAGCCATCGAGAACATGCTCGCCGACCTCAACGAGAGCTATAACGCCAAACAGGGCAAAGCCTGGGGCCTGTTCCATCCGGAGTCCGGCGCGTTCCCGTTCAGCGGCTGGCTGAAGGAATACATGGAAGGCGGCAAAGACTTCACCGCGTTCAGCAAAGTCGCGGTCGAGCACCTGCAAAAACTGATGGAAGAGTCGAACCTGTCAGTGGGCGGCCACGTGCTGTTCGCCCACTATCAGCAAGGCATGACCGATTACCTGGCGATCGCCCTGCTGCACCACAGCGAAGGCGTGGCGGTGACCGACGAGCTGGACGTGACCCCGTCGCGCCACCTCGATCTCGGTCAATTGCACCTGGCAGCGCGGATCAACGTCTCCGAGTGGCAGAACAACAAGCAGTCCAAGCAGTACATCTCGTTCATCAAGGGCAAGAACGGCAAGAAGGTGTCGGAATACTTCCGCGACTTCATCGGTTGCCAGGAAGGTGTCGACGGCCCGGGCGAGACGCGCACGCTGCTCAAGGCCTTCAGTGACTTCGTCGAGAGCGAAGACCTGCCGGAAGAATCCGCTCGCGAGAAGACCAAGACCCTGGTCGATTACGCCAGCAGCCAGGCCAAACTCGGCGAACCGATGGGCCTGGAAGAACTCTCAGAGCTGATCGACGAAGAGCGCCCGAAAGCCTTCTACGATCACATCCGCAACAAGGATTACGGCCTGTCGCCGGAGATTCCGGCGGACAAACGCACCCTCAACCAATTCCGACGTTTCACTGGCCGCGCCGAAGGCCTGTCGATCAGCTTCGAAGCACACCTGCTGGGTTCGAAGATCGAGTACGACGAAGAAGCTGGCACCTTGGTAATCAAAGGCCTGCCAACATCGCTCACCGATCAGTTGAAGCGGCGTAACTGATGCTTGGCAATGTGCTGAAGAAGGTTGCGCTGGTTCTGCTGGTGGTGGTGGTCTATCAGAACTGGGGCAAGATCGAGCGGGTGTTCAACCCGTCGCAGATGGTTGCAGAGCAGACCCGGGCAGAGGCCAAAGTCGTGCTCTACGCCACCGACTGGTGCGGCTACTGCAAACAGACCAAGCGCTTTCTCGACAGCAAGGGGATTCCCTTCAAGGAGTTCGATATCGAGAAGGATGCCGAGGCGCGCAAGGCGTATGAGGCATTAGGTGGACGCGGGATTCCGTTGATCGATGTGAACGGCACATTGATTCGCGGATTTGACCCGGACGAGATTCTCGCTGCCCTGAAATAACCAATGTGGGAGCGAGCCTGCTCCGGGCGGCGTTCCGACGAAGACGGCTGATCATTCAACACTGTTGTTGTCTGACACACCGCTTTCGCGAGCAGGCTCTCTCCCACAATGGATCCTTAGCGTGCTTCGATGCGGAAACCAAAACGCGGAAAGTGCACATGCACCACACCGCCACGCTCGTCTTCGCGACGAATGATCAACTCTTCACTACCGGCAAACAGCAACTCACCCACCACCGGATCAACCCCGTAATCCGTCGCGGCAATCGCCACCTGCTGACCAGCCTTGAAACCGTTCGGATCAACGAACTGCTCGTCCGGCAATGCCGCCGGCGTCGCATTGCGTGCAACCTCTAGTGCCTCTTCGGACGACATCGCACTCGCCGCACCATGACCGAAGCCCAACACGCGACTCAGCCACGCCGAAACCGCCGGGTACTCATCCACCAGTGGCGCCGTCACATGCGTCGCCTTGAGGAACCACAGCGGATGCGCCAGCGCAAAGTCGGCAATCGACGGCTCGCCAAACAGGAAGTCCCCCTGCTCGCGCTGCAACTGCTGCTCGAGACGGGCCATGATCGTCGGCCATTGATGTTTGGCCTGTTCGGCGGACAGACGTGTGGCACTGCCGCCCGAGAACAAACCTGCACGGTCGGCGATAAACGCCTTGATCGCTTCCGGTGGCAACTTGGCGAAACGCACGGCGACCGATTCCGGCTGAAACACCAGGCTGACCGCATGTTGAAACACCACCGAGTCTGCCCAAGTGGCAAAACTGGCGGTGGTGAATTCCTGGCCTTCGGGAAAGAACGCCGGCAGCGCTTTTTCCTGCTCCAGGCGCCGGGCGATTAACGATGTGTCGCAATAGATGTCAGCGCCAATCTGCAACACCGGGGTCTTGCGATAGCCGCCAGTCAGGGCGGTCAGATCCGGTTTCGGCATCACCGGCGAGATATGCACCGAGCGCCACGACAAGCCTTTGAAGCCCAGCAGCAGGCGGGCCTTCTCGGCAAATGGAGAGGTCGGGTAATGGTGGAGAATCAACTCGGACATGCTCGGCTCCGCCGCTCAGATAGTGAGCCAGCAGCTTAGCGTGCATTTGCTTAGCAGCCTACAGATCTGCCTGATGGGAACTGATCAGTCAGACTGATAAGACGCAACCAAATATTCCTTGGCGCTCTTCCTGAGTTTTTTGATCAACCGTTCCTGGCGCAACGCATCGCTTTTATCGCGGCACAGCTCGGTATAAACCAGCGCCATCGCCGGGCTGGAGAGGAAGAACCGCGCGCCTTTGCCACTTTGATGCTTGGCGAAACGACGCACCGGGTCGTCGCTGATCCCGCAATACAACGAACCATTGGCGGCGCGAACGAGATAGACGAACCAGGACTTCCTCACCGGTTCGGCGACATCGACAGATTTTTCGCTAAGGCTGGTCACTTCGGGATCAAGACGTGTAGGAAACAAGCGACGATCTTATCAGCGACCGGCCTGGAATGCCTTCAGTCCCTTCAATGCCTGAGCGCGCACGGCGTTGCGCACCAGCGGCGTCCAGCCCAGCAGCAGGCCTTTGAAACCGAGGGCCTGACGCGACCAGCGCCACAGATCGAAGTGGTCGTGGTGCTCGCAGATCTTGCCGTCACGGAAGACGAAGCGGGCCTGGATATCGTTGACCACGATGTTGCCGGTCTGGCTGAACAGATAAGTCGCGACCCAATGTGCGCCACCGCTGCGCTCATCGGCGCGGACGTTGTCGAAGGTCAGCGAAAAGTCCTTGGCCCGGGTGGTGAGCATGCGCCACATATCGCCGGCATCGCGCCCGCGCAGTTCACCGAAGGCCGGATCGCTGAACACGACGTCATCGGTGTAACAGGCGGCCATGGCTTCGGCATCCAGGCGCTGGAAGGCCAGGTAGAAGCGGGTGATCAACGCGGCGTGGGCTTCGCTCATGGGCAATCTCCAAGATAGTTACAGAGTGCCAGCACGATAATCTGCAATGCGCAGAAACACTATCGGCATTCGCAGAGCGAATACCTGCAGCACGCAAAACCAATGTGGGAGCGAGCCTGCTCGCGAAAGCGGCGTGTCAGTCGACACAGATATTGAATGTAAAATCGCCTTCGCGAGCAGTCTCGCTCCCACATTTAAAATCAGTGCATTCAGATTTTTTCGCTTTGCACTTGCACGTACAGCGCACGCCCGGCGCCAAGCCCGGCGATGATCGCGCCTGTACCAATGATGCCAAAGATCCAGCCCACCGCATTCCAGCCGCCGGTCCAGTCATGCACTACGCCGACCGCGAACGGCCCCATCGACGCCAGCGTATAGCCGAAACCCTGGGACATGCTCGACAGGTTCGCCGCGACATGGGAATCGCGTGAACGCAGCACAATCAACGTCAACGCCAGACTGAACGTACCGCCCTGCCCCAGCCCCAGCAGAATCGCCCAGCCCCACAAGCCTTCAATCGGTGCATACAGGCAACCGAACAGCCCGCCAAGGGTCAGCGCCATGACCACGACGATCGCCAGACGCTGATCCTTGCCACGAGTGGCCAGCCATGGCGCGGCCAACGAACTGGCAAGCTGGATGATCACCGAACCGGACAACACCAGACCGGCCTGGGTCGGCGTCAGACCACGACCAATCAAGATCGACGGCAACCAGCCAAACACGATGTAGGCCAGCGACGATTGCAGGCCCATGTACAAGGTCACCTGCCAGGCCAACGGATCACGCAGCAGACCGCGCACACGATAAGCAACGTTGTGCGCACCATGTTTCTGCCCGACTTGCGGCAGCCAGAACACCGCCGCAACCAGCGCCGGAATTACCCAGAAACCCAGGCCCATCGCCCAGCTGTGACTGAAGTGTTCACTCAACGGCACGCTGGAGCCTGCCGCCATCGCCGCGCCCAGGCACAGCGCCATGGTGTAGACGCCGGTCATGGTGCCAGCGTGTCTGGCGAAGTCGCGTTTGACGATACCCGGCAGCAGAACACCGATGATGCCGATGCTGGCGCCGCCCAATACGCTGCCGGCGAACAGTCCGATCTCACCGAAGTTGCTGCGCAGGATAATCCCGCCGGCCAGCGTCAGCAGAATCCCCAGCACCACCCGTTCAGCGCCAAAACGTCGCGCCAGAATCGGCGCCAAGGGTGCAAACAAACCGAGGCAAAGCACCGGCAGCGTGGTCAGCAAACCGGCCTGAGCCGCCGATAAACCGAGGCTTTTCGACACGTCGCTGAGCAGCGGCGCCATGCTCGACAGCGCCGGACGCAGGTTCAGCGCGACCAGAATCAAGCCGAGCAGCAACAACCACGGCCGGCGCACCAGCGGATGACTTTTTTGCACTTGCTCGTCGTCGGCCTCGGCGTCGATCAACAGCTCTTCGAGTTCTGCCGTGCGCTTTGGGGTTGTGGATATCTCACTGCGGGACATGGTTTTCTCGGTTTCAAGGTTCATTGATCAACTGCCTCGACAAGGCTTTGGCCCGCTCCGGGTCGCGTTGTTCGACTGCATCGAGCAACTCGATATGCAGGTCGAACACTTCCTGACGGCGCGGGACGATGTTCAGGGTCTGGCGCAATTGCGCGCCGACGATGCTGGAGAAATAGCGATACAACTCGCTGAGGGTCGGGTTGTGCGCGGCATCAACCAGACGACGGTGGAATACCAGATCGCAGGCGATGTAGGTGTCGAGGTCGCCGTGGTAGTGGCTGCCGCTGGTGCCGAGCGCCTCACGCAATGCGGCGAGGTCTTCGTCGGTGCGACGCAACGCGGCCAGGCCGATGGCCTCGACTTCGAGGATGTGGCGGGTTTCCCGCGCTTGATCGAGCGAGCAGCGCGACAAGGCTTTCAACGTGTCGAGCGGATCAACCACCGCGCGCAAGTAACTACCGTCGCCCTGGCGAATCTCGATCAATCCGGAAAACGCCAGTACGCGCATGGCTTCACGCACGGTGTTGCGGCTGATGCCCAACTCCGCGCAGAGCTCGGGTTCGGTGGGTAAACGCTCGCCAACCTGCCAGGCACCGCTGTTGATGCGATGGCGGAGTTGATCCAGGGCCTGATCGACCAAGGAGCGCTTAATAAGTGGAGAAATGTCTGACATAGGATTCGCCCTTTCATCCAATCATAGGATGAATTTTCTGACATGTTAGTCAGACCCGTGTAGGACGGCAACCACCTAGGGTCAATCGGAGACACATGAAGCGGTATTTTCGATTGGTCAAAATTACCCTTTAAGGGTAATTTCAGGGACAGGGTTTTGGTTTCTTATGGAAAAGAACACACCCCATTATGAGCTGGCGGTAATCAAGGCTGAGGTGAGGCGGTTAGGTCAAAAAGCGTTCACAAAAGCTTCGGTCAAATCAGCGGAGAAGCTCGGCTTCAACCTCAGCGAAATGCTAGAGATCGTTTTCGAGCTACAAACCAGGATGTTGTACAAATCGATGACTACTTATGACGATCATCGAATCTGGCAAGACGTGTATCACATCAATTCACGAGATCAGGAGATTTACATCAAGGTGACCTACCGCCCCGGCGGCAGCCCACCGGTAATCTCCTTCAAGGAGAAAAACCCATGAAAACCCAGCAATGTGTCAGCTGCGGTGCACGTGAGGGAATGAGGCATTTCCAGGGTCGCGGAGAAACCCTGAGTGTCAAAGGCATGGAGCGCCGTGTAGACGATCTGTCTGGTTGGGAGTGCCAGAAGTGCGGTGAAGTGGAATGGGATTTCGACACCGATAGTGCTGAGCGTTATTGTAATGCCGGTGACGAGTTGGTTCTCGCTGGCAGACAAATGATCGGCGCCGAGATGAAACGTATTCGACGCAAACTGCACCTGACGCAGAAAGAGACGGTGCAACTGCTCTCTGGTGGCGGGCATAACGCATTCTCTCGCTACGAACGCGGCGAGTTACTTCCACCCAAAGCATTGGTGCTGCTGATGCGTCTATTGGATCGTCATCCCTACATGCTCGTCGATATCCAGAGCTTGGCTGAAGGCGCAGACCTGCGAGGTTTCACCCACACCGTGCACAAGGAACAAGAAACCCTCACCGTTTCCTGACTCCAAAAAACAAACCCGGCACAAGGCCGGGTTGTTTTTTACTCACAAACCATCAATGCAAAATCTGACTCAAGAACAACTTCGTCCGCTCATTCTGCGGATTATCGAAGAAGTCATTCGGCGCCGCCTGTTCAACGATCTCCCCCTTGTCCATGAAGATCACGCGGTTGGCCACAGTCCGGGCAAAGCCCATCTCGTGGGTCACGCAAAGCATGGTCATGCCGTCTTCCGCCAGACCGATCATGGTGTCGAGTACTTCCTTCACCATCTCCGGATCGAGCGCTGAAGTCGGCTCATCGAACAGCATGATTTTCGGCTTCATGCACAGGGCGCGGGCAATCGCCACACGCTGTTGCTGACCACCGGACAGTTGCCCCGGGAATTTATGCGCCTGCTCCGGAATGCGTACGCGCTCCAGGTAATGCATGGCGATTTCCTCCGCCTTGCGCTTGGGCATCTTGCGTACCCACATCGGCGCCAGGGTGCAGTTCTGCAAAATGGTCAGGTGCGGGAACAGGTTGAAGTGCTGGAACACCATGCCGACTTCGCGGCGGATCGCTTCGATCTGCTTGAGGTCGTTGGTCAGTTCCACGCCGTCGACGACGATGCGGCCCTGCTGGTGTTCTTCCAGACGATTGAGGCAGCGAATCGTTGTCGATTTGCCGGAACCCGACGGGCCGCACAGGACGATCCGCTCGCCCTGTTTGACGTTGAGGTTGATGTCTTTCAGCACGTGGAACTGGCCGTACCACTTGTTGACGCCCTGCATCTGAATAATGCCTTCAGGACCTGCAGGCTTTTTGATTGCTTCACTCATTTACAGAACTCCTAACGCTTGTGGCCAGTGTCGAGCTTGCGTTCCAGATGCATGGAATAGCGCGACATACCAAAACAGAAAATCCAGAACACCAGGGCGGCGAACACGTAGCCTTCGGTGGCCATGCCCAGCCATTTCGGATCGGCAGCGGCTTGTTTGACACTGTTGAGCAGGTCAAACAGGCCGATGATGATCACAAGGCTGGTGTCCTTGAACAGCGCAATGAAGGTGTTGACGATGCCGGGAATCACCAGCTTCAGGGCTTGCGGCAGAATCACCAGGCCCATCGAACGCCAGTAACCGAGACCCATCGCCGCAGCCGCTTCGTACTGCCCTTTGGGAATCGCTTGCAGACCGCCGCGCACCACTTCGGCGACGTACGCCGACTGGAACAGGATCACGCCGATCAGTGCCCGCAGCAGCTTGTCGAAGTTCATGCCTTCCGGCAGGAACAGCGGCAACATCACCGAAGACATGAACAGCACGGTAATCAACGGCACGCCGCGCCAGAACTCGATAAAGGTCACGCAGACCACACGAATCGCCGGCATGTTCGAGCGACGACCCAGCGCCAGCACAATCCCCAGCGGCAAGGCGCCAGCGATACCGACAGTGGCGATCACCAGAGTCAGCATCAGGCCACCCCACTGGCTGGTCGCCACCGGGGCCAGACCGAAACCGCCGTGCAGCAGGATGAAGGCAATGATCGGGTACAGCACCAGAAAGCTCAGCCCGTAGATCGCTTTACGCGGCACACGCGAGATGAACAATGGCGCCGCGCCGATCACCGCCAGCCACACGGTAAGGTCGACGCGCCAGCGCAGTTCCGTCGGGTAATAGCCGTACATGAACTGGCCGAAACGCTGCTGAATGAACACCCAGCAGGCGCCCTCCTTGGTGCAGTCGGCGCGGGTGGTGCCGACCCAGTTGGCATCGACAATCGCCCAGCTGAGGATCGGTGGCACTACCAGGTAGATCAGGTAAAACGCAAACAGCGTCAGCAGGGTGTTGAGCCAGCTGGAGAACATGTTCGCGCGCATCCACGCCACCACGCCGATGCTGCTGTTCGGTGGGGGCATGTCAGGTTTGAAAGTATGAGTACTCATGCGCTTTTCCTTACCGCTCGATCAGCGCAATGCGCTTGTTGTACCAGTTCATCAGCAGGGAAATGCTGATACTGATCGCCAGGTACACGCTCATGGTGATGGCAATCACCTCGATGGCCTGACCGGTCTGGTTGAGCACGGTGCCGGCAAACAGCGAAACCATTTCCGGGTAACCGATACCGGCGGCCAGCGAAGAGTTTTTCGCCAGGTTGAGGTATTGGCTGGTCAGCGGCGGAATGATCACGCGTAGGGCCTGCGGAATAATCACCTTGCGCAGGGTCGGGCCGTTGCGCAGGCCGAGGGAACGCGCCGCTTCGGTCTGGCCATGGCTGACCGACTTGATCCCGGAACGCACGATCTCGGCGATAAACGCCGCGGTGTACACCGTCAAGGCCAGAGTCAAGGCGAGCAGTTCCGGGATCAGCACCCAGCCGCCAACAAAGTTGAAGCCTTTGAGTTCAGGCATTTCCCAGTGCAGCGGTGCGCCGAAGATCAGTGCGCACAAGGTCGGGATCACTAGCAGAATCGCCAGACCGACCCAGAACTTGTGGAATGGCACGCCGGTTTCTTCGAAGCGCTTGTTGGCCCAGCGGGTCATCAGCACGATGCCGACGATGGCCACCACGATGCTGACCACGAACGCCCAGAAACCATCAGCCGCCAGCGCGGCCGGCATGTTCAGGCCACGGCTGCTGACGAAGAAGGTGTCGCCGAAGTTGTGGCTGTTGCGCGGCCCCGGCATGGTCAGGAATACCGCGAAGTACCAGAACAGGATTTGCAGCAGCGGCGGAATGTTGCGGAACACTTCCACATACACGGTCGCCAGTTTGCTGATGATCCAGTTCTGCGACAGCCGCGCCACGCCGATGATAAAACCGAGGATCGTCGCCAGAACCACGCCGATGACGGTTACCAACAAAGTGTTAAGCAGGCCGATAACGAAGACGCGGGCATAGCTGTCCGCTTCGGTGTAGTCGATCAGGTGTTGAGCGATGCCGAATCCGGCACTGCGCTCCAGAAAGCCGAAACCGGAGGTAATGCCCCGGTGCTGAAGGTTGGTTTGGGTGTTGTCGAACAGGTACCAGCCCAGCGAGACCACCGCCACAACGGTGATGATCTGAAATAGCCACGCACGCACTCGTGGATCGCTGAGGCTGAGCCTCTGCTTTGGTGCGCCGATTGAATTTTGCATGAAGTGCCCCGGAAAAAATGGAACAAGAACATCACCCGGCGGTTGGCCCGCCGGGTGATAGAACCATTAGCGCACTGGTGGTGCGTACTGAATGCCGCCGTTGTTCCACAGGGCGTTCAAGCCGCGGTCGATTTCCAGCGGAGTGCTCTTGCCGAGGTTTTTCTCGAAGATTTCGCCGTAGTTGCCGACTTGTTTGACGATCTGCACAACCCAGTCTTTCGGCAGTTTCAGGTCTTTGCCGTACTCGCCGTCAGCGCCGAGCATACGGGCGACGTCCGGGTTCTTGGTCGACTTGGCTTCAGCTTCAACGTTCTTCGACGTGATGCCGGCTTCTTCGGTGTTGAGCAGCGCGTAGCCAACCCAACGCACGATGGCCAGCCACTCGTCGTCGCCGTTACGTACGACCGGGCCCAGAGGTTCTTTGGAAATGGTTTCCGGCAGAACCACGTAGTCCTTCGGCGATGCCAGCTTGGAGCGCTGGGCGAACAGTTGGGACTTGTCGGAGGTCAGCACGTCGCAACGACCGGATTCCAGCGACTTGGCGCTTTCATCGGAGGTGTCGAAAGTGATCGGGGTGTATTTCAGACCGTTGCCACGGAAGTAGTCGGAAACGTTCAGCTCGGTGGTGGTACCGGCCTGGATGCAGATGGTTGCACCGTCCAGCTCTTTGGCACTCTTCACGCCCAGCTTGTTGTTCACCAGGAAGCCGATGCCGTCGTAGTAGGTAATGAAGCCCGGGAATTTCAGGCCCATGCCCGCGTCACGCGAACTGGTCATGGTGGTGTTGCGCGACAGGATGTCGATCTCGCCCGATTGCAGCGCGGTGAAGCGCTCCTTGGCGTTCAACTGACTGAACTTGACCTTGGTCGCGTCGCCGAATACGGCAGCGGCCACAGCGCGGCAGACGTCAGCGTCGATCCCGAGGATCTTGCCGGTCGCGTCCGGTACCGAGAAGCCCGGCAGACCGTCGCTCACGCCACACTGCACGAAACCTTTCTTCTGCACGGCATCCAGGGTTGCACCCGCCTGAGCGAACCCGCTGACGCCGAGTACTGTTGCTGCAGTCACGATCGCCAGAGTGGATTTCAACATCTTCATTCAAACCTCCAGTTTTGCTCTTGTTGTGTCGGAGCTTGAGTCCAGTCGCACCCTTTTGAGGCGTTGTTGACCCGTGTTGGCTTTTTTTGGGGTCAACCGACGTAAGACCTTCGCTATGAGTCTAGTAGGAGAAAATCCACATCATGGACAACTCACTTCTCACCAATCGGCCGAACGGGCTGTAGCCCTTTCACGTTCGCTGCGCCCGTAGCGGCCATTGGCGAACATCCATCACCGGATTCTTTGCCATCCCGTCGCGGGTCGTACACTGATAGTGTTACCGCCACGCGTAGGATGCTTCGTACAGAACGTTCCATAGCAAAGCCCGTACCACACCGCTCGCCGAATCGATTCGACGACAGGTCAATAGCAAAACTTGTAACCTTGCGACATCTTCTTAACGGATCAACCGGGCGCGCACTCGAATCACGCACTCAATGAGAGCGCCCGCACATATTTGGAGCAGACATGACCGAGCCCTTGATTCTTCAGCCTGTTAAGCCCGCAGACGCCTGCGTGATCTGGCTGCACGGCCTCGGCGCCGATCGCTACGACTTCTTGCCGGTGGCCGAAGCGTTGCAGGAAAGCCTGCTGAGCACACGCTTCGTGCTGCCGCAGGCGCCCACACTTCCAGTGACGATAAATGGCGGATATGCCATGCCGAGCTGGTACGACATTAAAGCCATGAGCCCGGCCCGCGCGATTGACCGTGACCAGTTGGAAGCATCGGCGGATCGCATCATTGAATTGATCGAAAACGAGCGCGCCAGCGGAATAGACGCCTCGCGGATTTTCCTTGCCGGTTTTTCCCAGGGTGGCGCCGTGGTCTTGCACAGCGCATTTGTGAAATGGCAGGGGCCGTTGGGTGGTGTACTGGCGTTGTCGACGTATGCGCCGACCTTCAGTGATGAGATGGAGCTTTCAGCCAGTCAGCAACGGATTCCCGCGCTGTGCCTGCACGGCCAGTTCGATGGCGTGGTGCAGAACTCGATGGGCCGCTCTGCCTACGAGCATTTGCTGAAGCATGGTGTCACCGTGACATGGCAGGAATACCCAATGGAGCACGAAGTGTTACCCGAGGAAATTCGCGACATCGGTGTCTGGTTGAGCGAACGTCTGCGCTAAGCGTCGAGATTAAAATCACCCTTTGATCCCTCCCACTACGCCGCGCCCGTTTCTTGCATTACACTGGCCGGCGTACATTCCTTAACCAATTGATGAGATGACCGTGCTCAAAGCACTCAAGAAAATGTTCGGTAAAAGCGAGGCTGAGCAGCTCGCGCCAGTTCCCAGTGCGCCGTCGCACGCCCCCGGTCATCGCACCGATGCGCCCCAGGCCGACCGCCCCGCTCCCGTAGCGGCACCGAAGCAAGCACCGCAACCTGCACCGGCCGCGCCCATCGCCGCCGAACCTGCCCGCAGCGAAACGCCGAAACCGGCCAGACCGCGCCGCGAACCGAAGCCCAAGGCGCCGGTGATTCCCTGGAAACTCGAAGATTTCGTCGTCGAGCCACAGGAAGGCAAAACCCGCTTCCACGATTTCAAGCTGTCTCCAGAACTGATGCACGCCATCCAGGATCTGGGCTTCCCGTATTGCACGCCGATCCAGGCACAGGTGCTCGGCTTTACCCTCGCCGGCAAAGACGCCATTGGCCGCGCACAGACCGGCACCGGTAAAACCGCCGCGTTCCTGATCTCGATCATCACCCAGCTGTTGCAAACGCCGCCGCCGAAAGAACGCTACATGGGCGAACCCCGTGCGCTGATCATCGCGCCGACCCGTGAGCTGGTGGTACAGATCGCCAAGGACGCCGCTGACCTGACCAAGTACACCGGCCTCAATGTCATGACGTTCGTTGGCGGTATGGACTTCGACAAGCAGCTCAAGCACCTCGAAGCGCGCCACTGCGACATCCTCGTCGCGACCCCGGGCCGTCTGCTCGACTTCAACCAGCGTGGCGACGTGCACCTGGACATGGTCGAAGTGATGGTGCTGGACGAAGCCGACCGCATGCTCGACATGGGCTTCATCCCACAAGTACGCCAGATCATTCGCCAGACGCCGCCGAAGTCCGAGCGCCAGACCTTGCTGTTCTCCGCGACCTTCACCGAAGACGTGATGAACCTCGCCAAGCAGTGGACCACCGACCCGTCCATCGTCGAAATCGAAGTCACCAACGTCGCCAGCGAAAACGTTGAGCAACACATCTACGCCGTGGCCGGTGCCGACAAGTACAAATTGCTCTACAACCTGGTCAACGATAATGGCTGGGAGCGGGTGATGGTCTTCGCCAACCGCAAGGACGAAGTCCGCCGTATCGAAGAGCGCCTGGTGCGCGACGGTGTGAATGCTGCGCAGTTGTCCGGCGATGTGCCGCAGCACAAGCGCATCAAGACCCTGGAAGGTTTCCGCGAAGGCAAGATTCGCGTGCTGGTCGCCACTGATGTGGCCGGTCGCGGCATCCACATCGACGGCATCAGCCACGTGATCAACTTCACCCTGCCAGAAGTACCGGACGACTACGTGCACCGCATCGGCCGTACCGGTCGTGCTGGCGCCGATGGCGTGTCGATCAGCTTCGCTGGCGAAGACGACTCCTATCAGTTGCCGTCCATCGAAGAGAAGCTCGGTCGCAAGATCAGCTGTGAAACGCCGCCAACGCATCTGTTGCGCGCAGTTGAGCGCAAGCGTCCGCAGTAAACGACGCTTAAAAGAAAAGCGCAGCCGGCAACGGACTGCGCTTTTTTTTCGCCCGGATTTTCATCAGGCGCTTGCCCGACAAAACTAAAAGTCCATAATGGACAAATAAGTTTATTTTTCCATTTTCGGAGCCTGACATGTCCAGTACGCCCTACGTGATCGACCAGCATCAGGCCCGCGAGCTGCTGGCGCGCATCGATGTGCCGCAAATCCTGCGCAAGCTGTTCCGAGATCTTGCGGCGGGGAATGCCGTGCAACCGGCGCAGCAACTGGTGGAGTTCCCGCAGGGTGCCGGCGACTTCATCAACTACTTAGGCGTATTGGCTGAAGACGGCGTGTACGGCGTGAAGACCTCGCCCTACATCGTTCGAGAGCAAGGCCCGCTGGTGACGGCGTGGACGCTGTTGATGTCGATGAAAACCGGTCAACCGCTGCTGCTCTGCGATGCCGGTGAACTGACCACCGCGCGCACCGCCGCGACCACGGCCGTGGCGGTCGACGCCCTCGCTCCGGTGAATGCCACGCGACTGGCGATCATCGGCAGCGGCAAGGTTGCCCAGGCGCATTTGCACTACGTGAGATCACTGCGTGACTGGCAGAGCATCAGCCTGTTTTCGCCAAGCCTGTCCGCCGACGCGCAAACCCAATCCCTGTTGAAAGCCATCACGCCCAATCTGAAGATCGCTGACAGCCGTGAAGCGGCCATCGCCGAGGCCGACGTGATCATGCTGTGCACCTCGTCCGCCGGCCCGGTCATCGATCCCGCCGCGCTTAGCAAGCCGGCGCTGATCACCTCGATCAGCACCAACGCCCCGCGCGCCCACGAAGTGCCGCCGCAGAGCCTCAACGATATGCAGGTGTTCTGCGACTATCGTCTGACCACGCCAGGGTCGGCGGGTGAGATGTTGATTGCCAATGAACAGCATGGCTGGAGCAAGGATTTGATTGTCGGCGATCTGGCGGATCTGCTCAGCGAGAAAGTGCAGCGCCCGGGTTACGACCGTCACGTGTTCTTCCGTTCAATCGGCTTGGGTCTGGAAGACATTGCCCTCGCCAATGCGATTTATCACTTGACTCACTAACACCACAAATCCCCTGTAGGAGCTGCCGAAGGCTGCGATCTTTTGATCTTGATCTTAAAAAACCAGATCAAAAGATCGCAGCCTTCGGCAGCTCCTACAGGGATCGCATTCCGATTGGGGAGTTGCCAATGGCAGATTCCCAGAGAACCTCGACAGCTTTGGAGTTTTTCATGAGCCAGGCAGATTTCATCATCATCGGCGGCGGAATTGCCGGCGCTTCCAGCGGTTTCTGGCTGTCGCCGCACGGCAAAGTGATCGTGCTCGAACGTGAATCCCACCCGGCCTATCACTCCACCGGGCGCTCCGCTGCGCTGTTCACGGCGGCGTACGGCACGCCGCAAGTACGCGCGCTGACCCAGGCCAGTCGTGAGTTTTTCGACCATCCGCCTGCCGGTTTCTGCGAACACCCACTGCTGACCCCGCGCGGCGAAATGACCGTGGATTTCACCGGAGACGCCGCCGAACTCAACAACCAATACCTCAGCGCCAAAGCCACCGTGCCGGAGATGCAACTGCTCAGCGCCGACGAAGCCTGCGCGCGCCTGCCGATCCTGCGCCGGGAAAAAGTCCACGGCGCGATCTACGACCCGAGCGCCAGCGACATCGACACCGATGCCCTGCATCAAGGCTACCTGCGCGGCATCCGTCGCAACAACGGTGAAGTCCATACCGACTGCGAAGTGCTTGGCTTAAGCCGTGACGCCGAAGGCAACTGGCACGTGCAGACCAACGGCCAGACCTTCAGTGCACCCGTGATCATCAACGCCGCCGGCGCCTGGGCCGACAAGATCGGCGCACTGGCCGGCGCCAAGCCGCTGGGCCTGCAACCGAAACGCCGCGCCGCGTTCATATTCGCCGGCCCCGAAGGCGTCGATATTCATCACTGGCCGATGCTGGTCAGCCTCGACGAATCCTTCTACATGAAGCCCGACGCCGGCATGTTTCTCGGCTCGCCCGCCAATGCCGACCCGGTCGAACCTCACGATGTGCAGCCGGAAGAACTGGACATCGCCATGGGCATTTACCAGATCGAAGAAGCCACCACGCTGACCATCCGCCGTCCAACCCGCACCTGGGCCGGCCTGCGCAGTTTCGTCGGCGACGGTGATCTGCTCAGCGGTTTCGATCCGCAGGTGCCGGGATTGTTCTGGGTCGCCGCGCAAGGTGGTTACGGCATTCAGACTTCGCCAGCGATGGGCCAGGCCAGCGCGGCGTTGGTGCGTGGTCAGCCGCTGCCCGAGCACTTGCGCAACTTCGGCCTGAGCAGCGCCATGCTCTCGCCCGCCCGCCTCGCCTGATCGTCCATCCGGATGACGCGCTCAACGGATTGCGGCACACTCGCAACGCCTCCTGATCAGGGGGGCGTTGACGCTGCCTGGAGCTCCACTGTCATGACCGCCCCTGAATTCGACCCGGCGCTGGATAACTTCCGTGCCATCGCCGATGCCATCGCCACACTGTTCTTTCCCCACGCCGAAGTGGTGCTGCACGACCTGCGTACGCAGAAGGTCGATTACATCGCCAACAACCTGTCCAAGCGTGAAATCGGTGACGACTCCTCGCTGGAAGACATGCTCAGTGAGGATGTCAGTGACCGCAATATCGGTCCGTACGAAAAGCTCAATTGGGACGGCCAGAAGATTCGCAGCCTGAGCAGCGTCCTGCGTGACAGCGAGGGCCTGCCGCTGGCGGTGCTGTGCATCAATCTGAATATTTCGCTGTTCGAAAATGCCAAGGCTGCGCTGGACCTGTTCCTCTCGCCGAGCAAACTGATCCCGCAACCGGACTCACTGTTTCGCGATGACTGGCAGGAGCGCATCAACACTTTCCTCCACGCCTGGCTGCGCGAGCGGCAATTGAGCCTGAACCTGCTGACCCGCGATCACAAACGTGAACTAGTGCTGGCGCTGCACGCCGAAGGCGCGTTCAAGGGCAAGAGCGCGTCGAACTATGTGGCCAATGTGCTGAACATGGGGCGGGCCACGGTGTACAAGCATTTGAAGGAATTGAAGGGCTGAAGATCCAGGAGCTGTATTGCCTGGAACGACCTCTTCGCGAGCAGGCTCGCTCCCACATTGGACCTGTGGCGTTCACAAATCCCCTGTGGGAGCGAGCCTGCTCGCGAAAGCGGTAGATCAGTCGCCGTAGATATCGGACTTGAAATACTTCTCGGAAATCTTCTGGTACTCGCCACTCGCACGAATGCCATCAATCGCACCATTCAACTGGCTGACCAGTTCAGTATTGCCCTTGCGCACCGCAATCCCCGCGCCCTCGCCCACGTACTTGGGATCCTTCAACTCAGGCCCGACAAACGCATAACCCTTGCCCCGCGGCATCGACAGAAAGTCATTGAGCGGAATGGTGTCGGCAAAGATCGCGTCGAGACGCCCCGCCGCCAGGTCCATGTAAATCTCTTCGTTGTTGCTGTAGCGCTTGACGTTGATGCCCTTCGGTTCGAATACCTCAGTGGCATAACGATCGGTGGTGGTCGCACGCTGCACGCCGACGTTCTTGCCCTTGAGGCTGGCGTATTGATCGTCGACGGTGGCGCCTTCCTTCATCACGAGGCGTGACGAAGTGAAGTAATACTTGTGGGTGAAATCCACCGACTTCTTGCGGTCTTCGTTGATCGTCATCGATGACAGCGCCATGTCGATCTTCTTCACTTTCAGCGAAGGAATCAGACCGTCGAACTCACCTTCGACCCACACACACTTGACCTTCATCTGCGCGCACAAGGCGTTGCCGATGTCGTAGTCGAAACCGACGATTTCGCCCTTGTCGGTTTTCGAAGCGAATGGCGGGTAAGCGGCTTCGATGCCGATACGCAGCGTCTGCTCGGCGGCGAACACACTGGCGGAGGCCAACAGGCTGAGGGCCAGACCGGTGATGAGGGGGAGTTTCTTCATGTTCGTTCTCTCGCGGGTTGTTGTTGGTTTGGCAAGATGAAGAAGAGCAGCTGCTAGCGGGGAGCTACGAGCGGCAAGATTGAAGCTTTTTTTGTACTTGGAAATCCATATTGGACTTATACGTACAAGTCGTCAATCGGGCCAGAGAGGCAAGATTGTGGTGATTCAGATGACGCCTTCGCGAGCAGGCTCGCTCCCACAGGGGATCTGTAGCGAACACAATATCTGCGTTCATGGAGATCCAATGTGGGAGCGAGCCTGCTCGCGAAGGCTTACTGAAGGGCGCTACAGGAATTACTTCTTCCAGCGATCGGCGGCAGCATGATCACTGTCCCGCCCCTCAACCCAGCGCGGCCCGTCGCTGGTGTTTTCTTTCTTCCAGAACGGTGCACGGGTTTTCAGGTAGTCCATGACGAAGGCGCAGGCATCGAATGCGGCCTGGCGATGGGCGCTGGCACAGCCGACAAACACGATCGGCTCGCCCGGCTCCAGCGCGCCGATGCGGTGCAGCACTTCCAGCTTCAACAGCGGCCAGCGCTGTTCGGCTTCGACAGCGATCTTGCCGAGGGCTTTTTCGGTCATGCCCGGATAGTGCTCGAGGAACATCCCCGCTACATCCAGTCCGTCGTTGAAGTCGCGCACATAGCCGACGAAACTCACCACCGCTCCGACGCCGACATTGGCCGCGTGCATCGCGTTGACTTCAGCGCCCGGATCGAACGGTGTGGCTTGCACGCGAATCGCCATGGCTCAGCCTCCCGTCACGGTGGGGAAAAACGCCACTTCGTCGCCATCAACCACAGGCTCGTCGAGCTGGCAGAGGTCTTCGTTGCGTGCGCACATCAGGTTCTGCTCGCTCAGCACTTCAGCGCCATCACGTTGCGCCAACAGCGCACGCACGTCGTCAACAGTGGCGAAATCGCCCTCAACCTTCACCGAATCCACGCCCAGCGCTTCACGGTAACGGGCAAAAAACTTCACGGTCAGGTTCATGGCTGCTCCGCCTGAAAGTGCCCGCTCTTGCCACCGACCTTCTCCAGCAGACGCACGCTTTCGATGATCATGCCGCGATCGACGGCTTTGCACATATCGTAGATGGTCAGGGCGGCGACGCTGGCAGCGGTCAGTGCTTCCATTTCCACACCGGTCTGCCCGGAGATTTTGCAGCGGGCGACGATGCGCACGGTGTCTTCACCGTCGGCACTGAGTTCGACTTTGACGCCGGTGAGCATCAGCGGATGGCACAGGGGAATCAGATCACTGGTTTTCTTCGCCGCTTGAATGCCGGCAATGCGCGCCACGGCGAACACGTCGCCTTTGGGGTGGCCGCCACTGACGATCATCTGCAGCGTTTCGGGGAGCATGCGCACCAGCGCTTGGGCCGTCGCTTCACGGAACGTCACGGCTTTTTCGGTGACGTCGACCATGTTGGCGCGACCTTGGGAATCGAGATGAGTCAGCACGGGATTACTCCTGATCAGGAGCGGGGATTGTAAACCTGCGGGTCAAATTTCCGCACGCACGAATATGGTGTTCTTCGTGTAGGAGCTGCCGAAGGCTGCGATCTTTTGACTTTGATTTTTAAAAGCAAGATCAAAAGATCGCAGCCTTCGGCAGCTCCTACATTGGGATTTGTGCAGGGGCATAAAAAACCGGGCGGCTGTTAGGCCGCCCGGTTTTGGGTGAAGGGTTACAAATGCGATTCGGCGTATTCAGCCAGAATCGAGCGAGGCACCCCTTGCAGGGTGATGTGCACACCGTTGGGGAAATCCTTGAAGCGTTCGGTCAGGTAGGTCAGCCCGGAGCTCGTCGCGGACAGGTAAGGGGTGTCTATCTGTGCGAGGTTGCCCAGGCACACCACTTTGGAACCGGCGCCGGCACGGGTGATGATGGTTTTCATCTGGTGCGGCGTGAGGTTCTGGCATTCGTCGATCAGGATCAGGCTCTGCTGGAAGCTGCGACCGCGAATGTAGTTGAGTGATTTGAACTGCAACGGCACTTTGCTGAGGATGTAATCGACGCTGCCATGGGTGTTTTCGTCATCCATGTGCAAGGCTTCGAGGTTGTCGGTGATGGCGCCCAGCCACGGCTCCATTTTTTCCGCTTCGGTGCCGGGCAGGAAGCCGATTTCCTGATCCAGGCCCTGCACGCTACGGGTGGCGATGATGCGGCGATAACGCTTGCTGACCATGGTCTGCTCGATCGCAGCGGCCAGTGCCAGAATGGTTTTACCGGAGCCCGCGGCACCCGACAGGTTGACCAGATGGATGTCCGGATCGAGCAACGCGTACAGCGCCAGACTCTGATAGATGTCGCGTGGCTTGAGTCCCCAGGCCTCTTGATGCAGCAGCGGTTCCTGATGCAGGTCGAGGATCAGCAGCTTGGCCTCGTCGATCTCCTTGATCCAGCCGACAAAGCCCTGTTCGTCGATGATGAACTCGTTGATGTGCACCGCCGGCAGGTTGTCGATCAGTTGCACTTGATGCCAGGTGCGGCCGTGATCCTGACGGGTATCGACCTTGCTTACGCGGTCCCAGAAGGAGCCGGTCATGTTGTGGTAGCCATTGGGCAGCAGGGACACGTCATCGACCAGTTGGTCGGTGCTGTAGTCCTCGGAGGCAATACCGCAGGCGCGCGCCTTGAGGCGCATGTTGATGTCTTTGGTGACCAGCACCACCGGTTTTTTCGGATCGCGGGTGTGCAGGTCGATCAGTTGGTTGATGATTTTGTTGTCGTTCAGATGCTCGGGCAGAATCAGGTTCGATTCGGCCTGCTTGCTCATCAGAATTGACAGCAAGCCCTTTGGCCCGCCCTTACCGCGCTGAATCGGCACACCCAGTTCGACGTCTTCAGGGGAGGCATCGCCCAAGGTCTTGTCGATCAGCCGGATGGCCTGGCGGCATTCAGCGGCCACGCTGTGATGCCCGCTCTTGAGCTTGTCCAGCTCTTCAAGCACGGTCATCGGGATCGCGACGTGGTGTTCTTCGAAATTCAGCAGGGCGTTTGGATCGTGAATCAATACGTTGGTATCGAGTACATAAAGGATTGGCTGGTTGGAGGAAGGGCTACGTCCGTGATCATCCATACTCGGTCACCTTTGTCAGAGCCAGTAGACGCAATACCTGAGCGGTGCTGCGCCTCGAAGTGACTGCCGAAATCTCACCTGCGGAGATTCAAGTGACTGCAAACAAACGGGTCTTGGAAGACGCCACCTGTGTTGCAGGTTTCGGCGGTCTGTCTTCGTAATACTCCAAAACCGATGACATAAAAAAGTACTTTGACGGTTTTTTTAAGTTTATTTTGCAGAGTGACGAAAAGCCCTTGGCGGACTGTCCATAGCCCGCTAAAGTCGGAAGTCCGCCTGCACCGAAATCCCGTAAAAAATCACCCAAAGCCCAATGTTTCCGGGCTTTTGTCGTTTCTCAGCGAAACGCGTCCTGACAGTCTTCCCAACCGATGCCGCTCTGCGCGGTTTGCGTGATCAGCCACGACAACGAAGTCTTCACCGCGTCCTGCTTCATGTTGAAATTGATCACCCCGTGCCGCCACAGCAGCATCAGGGTCAGCACCCGCTGCGCGCTCGGCGCGCCCTTGAGTTTGCCGGCACCGTCCTGAGCATCGATGTCCCACAGCGCCACTTGCAGGCCCTGGGTGTTGAAGAAACCTTGAGCGTCGCTGCGACGTTGCCCGTCCGGCGGGCGGAACAGCGGCACGTAATTCTCCGGTAATTTGCTCTTCACCAGATCAGCGCTGCGCCGCACCGAATCCTGCCAGTCCTGCCAGTGGCTGTGGGAACGGAACTCCCAACCCTGCACGCCGACGCATTGTTTCGAGAACCCGGCTTGCAGGCTGCTCACGGAGCGATCGGCCAACCGCGCCTGAATATCCTTGCCCAACACGAAGAACGTGCCGCTCAGATTCGCCTTGCGCAGGTATTCGGTGAGCCAGCCGGTGTTGTCCGGTTGCAGGTTCGCGGCGCTGTCGAAGGTCAGCAGAAACAGCCGGTCGTGCATCTCGTCGCCGTTGCGCTCGTAGTCACCGAAACGATCGAATTCGTTGCTGGTCTGCGGCGA
The DNA here is from genome assembly GCF_900580865.1 of Pseudomonas viridiflava. Taxonomy (GTDB): domain Bacteria; phylum Pseudomonadota; class Gammaproteobacteria; order Pseudomonadales; family Pseudomonadaceae; genus Aquipseudomonas. The sequence goes on along the minus strand of NZ_UTBZ01000052.1, from coordinate 295,710 downwards.
CAGCGCAGCCTTGCGCATGAGTTCGTCGAGATACTGCACATGGAAGATCCGGCTCGGCTCGGCCCACTTGGTGTAATAACTGTCGTCACTGACGACGAACTTGGCGGCTTGCTCACGCAGCGTTGGCAAGTCTTCTACAAGGAAGCAGAAAGAAGCGTCCTGATCGCAGCTTTGCTGGGCGAAGTTGTAGTTGGCCAGCAGGCGCTGCCAGAGGCGTTGGCGCAGAATGTTGACCGCATCGATGTTGACCGTGCGCAGGCCCAGACGCTGAGCCAGAGCGGCCTCATCCATCGACTCGGTGCCCAGCAGGACACGGGCGAACATCAGGATTTCCGCCCGTGACGCCACGTCAAACAGCGTCGGATTGCCGAGCTGCTCCGGCCAGGTGCTGCGATCCAGCGTCGCCACATCGCCCGGCGCCGCGATGGCACCGACGCTCAACAGCCACGCGGTGAATAAAAGAACAATGCGCAAAAGGGATGTCTCCATAACAAAACCCGCGCGGCACTATATCGCGGGTGGATCAAAAGAAAGATCAAAAGATCGCAGCCTTCGGCAGCTCCTACCTGTGCCTCCATTGAATTCACTGCGATTTCATGTCAACCGCAACCTGTAGGAGCTGTCGAGCTCCAGCGAGGCTGCGATCTTGTTCCATGACACCACCGATCACCTATCACGCTCATAGCTGGAGTCAACTCGGACAACCCCCTAGAATCGCCCCCACGATTAAAGGAGACGACTTCATGCTGATGGTGATTTCCCCCGCCAAGACCCTCGATTACGAAACACCGCCGGCGACCCAGCGCTTCACCCAGCCGCAGTACCTCGACCACTCCCAGGAACTGATCCAGCAACTGCGCGACCTGACACCTGCGCAGATCAGCGAACTGATGCACGTGTCAGACAAAATCGGCGGGCTCAACGCCGCGCGTTTCGGAAGCTGGACGCCAGCTTTCACCCCGGAAAACGCCAAGCAGGCGCTGCTCGCGTTCAAGGGTGACGTCTACACCGGTCTCGACGCGCAATCCTTCAGCGAAGCCGATTTCGACTACGCGCAAAAACACCTGCGCATGCTCTCCGGTCTGTACGGCTTGCTGCGCCCGCTCGACCTCATGCAACCGTATCGCCTGGAAATGGGCACCAAACTGGCCAACGCTCGCGGCAAAGACCTTTATGCCTTCTGGGGCACGCGCATCAGCGAATGGCTGAACGAAGCGCTGGTCGATCAGGGCGACGACGTGCTGCTCAACCTGGCCTCCAACGAGTACTTCTCCGCGGTCAAACGCACGGCATTGAACGCACGAATCATCAACACCGAGTTCAAGGACCAGAAGAACGGCCAGTACAAGATCATCAGTTTCTACGCGAAGAAAGCGCGGGGCCTGATGAGCCGTTTCGTGATTCAGGAAAAAATCAACGATCCAGCGCTGCTCAAGCAGTTCGACGTGCAGGGTTATCGCTACAGCGTCGAGCAGTCGAAACCGGATAATCTGGTGTTTTTGCGCGATCACGCCCCCGAATAGAGCATGCCCAATGCACGACTCTTTATATAAAGAGTCGTGCAGCTCGCACGATGTCAAAAAACCCTCGCCACATTTCGCCATTTTACTGACGCCAAAAAATCCTCCCTGTCTTTTCTAAGATTAGTTTCACTCGACACTGATCATTTTTTTCAGTAGTGGCACCTGATTTTTTTTACCGTAGTGGCACAAAACTATCTAACGTGATTTTCCGCCTGTTATTAAAGGTCGAAAACGAAAGTGCTATCAAATTGAGACTAGTGCCATCTCTGACAATATTTCAAGAAATTTCAGGTTTCGCGATGAGTGGACAGGAACTTCGTCCGAATGCATAGCTCATACCACCGGTAACGATTCTCGCCGAGTTTGTACGAGATAACTTACGCAGAGCAGATAGCCATGTAACCAAGTTGTCACAGCAACTTGCCTTGATGACTAACTAGTCTCAAAACAGACGATGGACAGGAGATACGCACCATTTATATCCCCTACAAAGGCCATGGCCGCGCCCCTATAAACGTGCTCGCCTGAGCACCCAACCGCTTGATTTACGGGACTTTAATCCTGACGTCGAGCGCGCAAGACGATTGCACAAGAGTCTTCTATCAAGAAGATCGGCTGCATAACAGGGCAAGTCATAACAACAAGGCCTGGTTGCGCACATCTTGAGTGCACTTATTTAGACACTCGGAACTTAGTATGCCTGCACACGGCATTGTGGCGCCTGTATGCCGCACTTTCGAGTGCACTAATGAACGCTGAACACCATTAACTCCGGCCTTCTAAGGCCTGATATATACAGAGGTAATTGCGATGCGCATCAGCATATTTGGTTTGGGTTACGTTGGCGCAGTATGTGCCGGTTGCCTGTCTGCACGGGGCCATGACGTAGTTGGCGTCGATGTTGCCAAAGACAAGATCGACATGATCAACGCTGGCAAATCCCCCATTGTTGAACCAGGCCTGGGCGAACTTCTGCAGCAGGGTATTCAAACCGGTCGTCTGCGTGGCACGACCAACTTCGCCGAGGCGATTCGTGACACTGACCTGTCGATGATCTGCGTCGGAACGCCGAGCAAAAAGAACGGCGACCTCGAACTGAACTACATCGAAGCCGTGTGCCGCGAGATCGGTTTTGTTCTGCGTGAAAAGACCACCCGCCATACCATCGTCGTACGCAGCACCGTGCTGCCGGGCACTGTTGCCAACGTGGTGATCCCGATTCTTGAAGACTGCTCGGGCAAGAAGGCCGGTGTCGACTTCGGCGTTGCGGTCAACCCTGAGTTCCTGCGTGAGTCCACCGCCATTGCCGACTACGACCTGCCACCGATGACCGTCATCGGCGAGTTCGACAAGGCTTCGGGCGACGTTCTGCAGTCACTGTACGAAGAACTCGACGCACCGATCATCCGCAAGGACATCGCCGTTGCCGAGATGATCAAGTACACCTGCAACGTCTGGCACGCGACCAAAGTGACCTTCGCCAACGAGATCGGCAACATCGCCAAAGCGGTCGGCGTCGATGGCCGTGAAGTGATGGAAGTGGTCTGCCAGGACAAGACCCTCAACCTGTCCCAGTACTACATGCGCCCGGGCTTCGCCTTCGGCGGTTCGTGCCTGCCGAAAGACGTGCGCGCCCTGACCTACCGCGCCGGTTCCCTGGACGTCGAAGCGCCGCTGCTCAACTCGCTGATGCGCAGCAACGAATCGCAAGTACAGAACGCCTTCGACATCGTTGAAAGCCACGACAAACGCAAAGTCGCCCTGCTTGGCCTGAGCTTCAAGGCCGGCACCGACGACCTGCGTGAAAGCCCGCTGGTAGAACTGGCCGAGATGCTGATCGGCAAGGGTTACGACCTGAGCATCTACGACAGCAACGTCGAGTACGCCCGTGTTCACGGCGCGAACAAAGACTACATCGAGTCGAAGATCCCCCACGTGTCGTCCCTGCTCAACGCGGACTTCGATTCGGTGATCGACAACTCCGACGTAATCATCCTCGGCAACCGCGACGAGAAATTCCGTGCGCTGGCCCAGCAAGCGCCGCACGGCAAACAGGTCATCGACCTGGTCGGCTTCATGGCCAAAGCCACCGACGCCGGTACTCGCACCGAAGGTATCTGCTGGTAAAGCAGCCCTAAGCGACAAGCCTCGAGCTGCAAGCCAAAGCGTTCCGCTGGCAGCTCGAAGCTTGCGGCTTGAAGCCTTCTCACCTTCGGATGACGTTGATGACCAAGCTCAAACATTTTTTTCTGCAATCAGCCGGCTGGCTTTTTTATCTCAGTCTGCTGATGGGCCTGGCCTTGATGCTGCCCACGTCCACATTCGACTCCGAGTCGAAGGACTTCATTTTCCTGATTGGCGCCGTGGGTATCTGGCGCTACTCGATGGGTGCAACGCACTTTGTGCGCGGCATGATTTTTCTCTACATCGTTTACCCGCACCTGCGCCGCAAAGTGCGCAAGCTGGGTAAAGCGGCAGATCCGTCGCATGTGTTTCTGATGGTCACCAGTTTCCGTATCGACGCGCTCACCACCGCGCAGGTCTACAGCTCGGTGATCCGTGAAGCCATCGACTGCGAACTACCGACCACCGTGGTCTGCTCGATCGTGGAAATGTCCGATGAGCTGCTGGTCAAGGCACTGTGGGCGCGGATGAATCCGCCCGACCGCGTGAAGCTCGACTTCGTGCGCATTCCCGGTACCGGCAAACGTGATGGCCTGGCCTACGGTTTCCGCGCGATCTCCCGTCACCTGCCGGACGACCGCGCTGTGGTGGCCGTGATCGACGGCGACACCGTGCTCGGCGAAGGCACCGTGCGCAAGACCGTGCCGTGGTTCCAGCTGTTCGGCAACGTCGGCGGCCTGACCACCAACGAGTTCTGCGAAGTGCGCGGCGGCTACATCATGAGCGAATGGCACAAGCTGCGTTTCGCCCAGCGCCACATCAACATGTGCTCGATGGCCCTGTCCAAGCGCGTGCTGACCATGACCGGTCGTATGTCGGTGTTTCGTGCCACAGTGGTGACCAACCCGGAATTCATCGCCGACGTTGAAAGCGACTCGCTGCAACACTGGCGTCTGGGCCGCTTCAAGTTTTTGACCGGTGACGACAAGTCGAGCTGGTTCAGCCTGATGCGCCTCGGTTACGACACCTTCTACGTGCCTGACGCGGCGATCAACACCGTTGAACACCCGCCGGAAAAGAGCTTCATCAAGGCCAGCCGCAAACTGATGTTCCGCTGGTACGGCAACAACCTGCGCCAGAACTCGCGAGCGCTGGGCCTGGGTGTGAAACGCCTCGGCGCCTTCACCTCGGTGGTGCTGTTCGATCAACGCGTATCGATGTGGACGTCATTGCTCGGCCTGACCGTGGCGATCATCGCCAGCTTCAAGTACGGCACCGCATTCATCCTCGTTTACCTGCTGTGGATCGGCATCACCCGCCTGATTCTGACCCTGCTGCTGTCGTGCTCCGGTCACCGCATCGGCCCGGCTTACCCAGCAATTCTTTATTACAACCAGATCGTCGGTGCGCTGGTGAAGATCTACGTGTTCTTCCGCCTTGACCAACAATCCTGGACTCGCCAACCCACATCCCTGACCCGTGATCTCGCCAGCTTTCAACGTTGGTTCAACACCTGGTCGTCTCGGACCATGACCTTCTCCGCCGGCAGCATTTTCGTCGCCGTGCTGCTGATGATGGTCTGACCCGCTCCTATTGAATTAACAAGGAAATCGCCCCTATGAATACCGCCGTGAACGTCAACGTAGTGCATGAATCCGAAGCCCAGCGCCAACACGCCCGCGTGAAAATCCCGGCCAAACTGCGCTTCTTCGGCCCCGACCGGACACCGGTCGAGGCGCGGGTCATCGACCTGTCTGCTGGCGGTCTGGCGTTCAACGCCGGGCAAATGCCGCTGACCATCGGCGAGGTGTACAAGGCACGTCTGCAATTCGTCATCGACAACCTCGGCCTGGCGATGGACGTTGAACTGCAAGTGCGTTCCTACGACCGCCCGACCGGCCGCGTCGGCTGCCAGTTCCAGAACCTCGAGCAGCAGGACATTTCCACCCTGCGCCACTTGATCACTTCGCACCTGGCCGGCGACATCGTCAGCATCGGCGAAGTGCTGGCGACCCTGCAGCGCGACAACTTCACCAAGGCACGCAAGGTCAAGGACGGCGGCTCTGGCATGACCCCGTTCGGGCGCCTGAAAGCGGTAACGTTCAGCGCCGGTATCTTCGCGGTCGGTCTGGTCGCGGCGGGTTTCATTTTCAAATCGGTGTACGGCATGTACTTCGTCAGCCATGCGCAGGCCGGTCTGGTCAGCGTGCCGGGGATGAACATCACCATGCCGCGTGACGGCACCGTGCAGAGCCTGGTCAAGTCCGACGGCGTGGCAGCGAAAGGCGCGCCACTGGCGACCTTCAGCACCAGCATGCTCGACGTGCTCAAGGGCCATCTGGAAGAGGATCAACTGTCGCCGGCCAAGGTTGAAGAACTGTTCGGCAAGCAAATGACCGGCACCCTGACCTCGCCGTGCGATTGCACCGTGGCCCAGCAACTGGTGGCTGACGGTCAATACGCGAGCAAGGGCGACGTGATCTTCCAACTGGTGCCGCGCAACACCCAGGCCAACGTTGACGCACGCTTCTCCTATCGCCAGTTCGGCGACGTACGACCGGGCACCCCGGTGAGCTTCCAGATCGCCGGCGAAGACAAGACCCGCACCGGCAAGATCGTCAGCAGCACCAGCCTGAAAAGCGAAGACTTGTCCTCCGACATCCGCGTGCAGATCAAGCCTGACGAGCCACTCGACAGCAGCCTCGCCGGTCGCCCGGTGGAAGTGAACAGCGACCGTGGCCCGAACCTGAACTGGCTGATCGACAAAGCCATGGCTGCCGGTCTTTAAGTCGAGGACATGCCTGTGACTACTCCTATCTTCAACACACCGCCGACCCTGTGGGAGCGAGCCTGCTCGCGAAAGGGTCAGCACGGTTTGTCTGATGTACCGAGTCGACTGCTTCGCGAGCAGGTCGGATCGCCGCACCGTCGCTCCCACATGGGACTAGTGGTGTGCTCGCTGGCTTTGGCAGTCTCTCTGGCCGGTTGCGCCGGCCTGCCCGATCAGCGTCTGGCCAACGAAGCGCTCAAGCGTGGCGACACCGCCACCGCCGCGCAGAACTATCAGCAACTGGCCGATCTGGGTTACAGCGAGGCGCAAGTCGGTCTCGCCGACATCCAGGTCGACAGCCGCGATCCTGCGCAAATGAAACAGGCCGAGGCGACTTACCGCGCCGCCGCCAGTGTTTCGCCGCGCGCGCAGGCGCGTCTCGGCCGCTTGCTGGTGGCCAAACCGGGCTCCACCGAAGCCGAGCACCACGAAGCCGAAAGCCTGCTGAAAAAAGCCGCCGCCAATGGCGAAGGCAATACGCTGATCCCGCTCGCGATGCTCTATCTGCAATACCCGCACAGTTTCCCCAACATCAACGCGCAGCAGCAGATCGATCAGTGGCGCAAATCCGGTTACCCGGAAGCGGGTCTGGCGCAAGTGCTGCTGTATCGCACCCAAGGTACCTACGACCAGCACCTGGATGACGTGGAAAAGATCTGCAAAGCCGCGCTCAACACCACCGACATCTGCTACGTCGAACTGGCCACGGTCTATCAGAAACGTGCCCAGCCTGAGCAACAAGCCGAGCTGATCAAGCAGATGCAGGCGGGTTACAGCCGTGGCACCGTCACCGCGCAGCGCGTCGATTCAGTCGCCCGTGTCTTGGCCGATTCGACTCTGGGCAAGACCGACGAGAAAACCGCGCAGTCGTTGCTCGAGCCGATCGCTCCGGGCTACCCGGCGTCGTGGGTGACCCTCGCGCAATTGCTCTACGACTACCCGGAACTGGGCGACGTCGACCAGATGATGAAGTACCTCGACAACGGCCGCGCCGCCGATCAGCCGCGCGCCGAACTGTTGCTGGGCAAGCTCTACTACGAAGGCAAAATGGTCCCGGCCGACGCCAAAGTCGCCGAGGAACATTTCCAGAAAGCCGTTGGCCGCGAAGTCGCCGCCGACTACTACCTCGGCCAGATCTATCGCCGTGGCTACCTCGGCAAGGTCTATCCGCAGAAGGCCCTCGACCATCTGCTGACCGCTGCGCGCAACGGCCAGAACAGCGCCGACTTCGCCATCGCCCAACTGTTTTCCCAAGGCAAGGGCACTAAACCCGACCCGCTCAACGCCTACGTGTTCAGCCAATTGGCCAAGGCGCAAAACACCCCGCAAGCCGATGAGCTGGCGACCACCCTCGCCGCGCAACTGCCGCCCGAGCGTCTGGCCGAAGCCCAACGTCTGCTGCAACAAGAGCAAGCCAGCCGTGGCGCTCTGAACCCGAACACGCTGCAACTGCACGCCCTGCAAGAAGAAGACGGCGAGGAAAAATTATGAAGTTGAATCCATTCGTGAAGGCCGGCATTGGCCTTTCGTTCGCGCTGATCTGGTCTTGCCCGACACTGGCCGCGATGACTGAAACCAAGAACTTCGGCCTCGAAGTGAAAGTCACCGGCCAGTCCGAAGACGACCGTGACCTCGGCACTGCCAGCGGCGGCGACGTCAACGGCGTCGGCCTCGACCTGCGTCCGTGGATCTACGGCGAAAGCGGCGCGTGGAGCGCCTACGCCATGGGTCAGGCCGTGACTTCGACCGACATCATCGAAACCGACACCCTGCAACAATCCGACGGTGAACAAGCCACCGACAACAGTGATCGTAAAACCAAGAAAAACTACTTGGCGATGCGCGAGTTCTGGGTCGGCTACAGCGGCCTCACCCCGTACCCGGGCGAGATGCTCAAGTTCGGTCGCCAGCGCCTGCGCAATGACGACGGCCAGTGGCGCGACACCAACATCGAAGCGCTGAACTGGACCTTCGACACCACCCTGTTGCGTGCCAACGCCGGTGTTGCCGAACGCTTCAGCGAATACCGCACCGACCTCAAAGAGCTGGCGCCGAAAGACAAGGATCGCCTGCACGCCTACGCCGATGCCGCTTACCAGTGGACCCCGGGCAACTGGGTCGGCATTCGCGGTCATCACACCCACGATGACGGCAAACTCGATTACGCCGAGCCGGGTGTTCCGCGCGACTCGCTGGACAAGACCGAGAACGGCGACATCAGCTGGATCGGCCTGACCGCCGACAGCGATGCCTACAACTGGCGCAACACCAACACCGTCAACTACTGGGGCAGCATCACCGGTATGAGCGGCGACCGCGACACGGTCAACGCGCTGAACGCCGATGGCTCGCGCCCGGCGCAAGCCAAGCGCAGCGATGACGTCAACGGCTGGGCCACCGACATCGGTGTACGTCTGCGCCTCGATCCGCAATGGCAAGTCGGCGGTGCCTACGCCCGCGCCAGCGCCGATTACGAACAGAACGGTCTGGAGAGCAACCGCTCCAGCTACACCGGTACCCGCTCGCGTGTGCACCGTTTCGGCGAAGCCTTCCGTGGCGAAATGAACAACATGCAGACCGCCACCCTGTTCGGTTCGTGGATGGTCAACGACGAGTACGACGCCAGCCTGATCTACCACAAGTTCTGGCGTGTCGACGGCAACAAGCCGGTGGGTAGCAACGGCATCAACGCCGTGGAAAACAACACCGACGACGCCACCGGCGCGATCCTCTCCAGCACTTCGCTGCCGCTTGAAGACGGCAACAAGGATCTGGGTCAGGAGATGGACCTGGTCGTCACCAAGTACTTCAAGCAAGGCCTGTTGCCGGCGGCGCTGAGTCAGTCGATCGACGAGCCTTCGGCCCTGGTGCGTTTCCGTGGCGGTGTGTTCAAACCGGGCGATGCCTATGGCAAGCAGGTTGATTCGTACATGCACCGCGCGTTCATCGACGTGATCTGGCGCTTCTGATGCAAACCGCCAAGGGAGTGCCCGACATGATCAGCACCAGGACAGGCTCACTCAGCCTGCTGGCCGGCGCGATGCTGCTGGCCAGCGCCGGCGCCTTCGCCAATGTGGAGCCGACGGCGCCACAACCGGCCAAGCCGGCCACCATGGCCAAAGAGCTGCAACAGGCCAAGACCTACACCGTCAGCAGCGCGCCGACCGAAGCGTTGAATCTGGCCGCGCCGAAACTGCCGGACATTTCCGGCTACACCGCCGAAGCTGCTGCGGCGAAAATCGTCCGCAGCAAAGCAGGCAAAATCAGCGTGCGCCGGATGATGCAGGAAGACGCGCTGAAGGACTTCATCGGCGGCGACAACAAGATGGCCGAATGGGTGGTGCGTCAGCACGGCATCCCGCAGGCGATCTTCGTCGATGACGGCTACATGAACCTCAAGGACCTGGCGCAGAAACTGCCAAAGCAGTATTTCAGCGAGACCTCGCCGGGCGTGTACCTGTCGAAGCTGCCGATCGTGGTTGGCCGTAAAGGCATCCTCGAAATCGACGGCCAGACCCAGGAACTGCGCCTGTCGCAAGAGGCCGGTGCGTTCATGGTCAACGACGGCCAACTGTTCGTGCGTGACACCAAAGTCACCGGCTGGCGCGAGAAGGAAAACGGCCCGGCGACCTTCCGTTCGCCGAAGGAATTCCGTCCGTTCCTGCTCGCCTGGGGCGGCACCGAGACCTACATCGTCAACAGCAAAATGGCCAGCTTCGGCTACGCCAACAGTAAGTCGTACGGCGTGAGTATTTCCCAGTACACGCCGAACATGGCCAAGGTCCTCAAGCGCCCTGAACCGACCGGCTGGATCGTCGGTTCCGAGTTCTCCGACATGTGGTACGGCTTCTACTGCTACGAGACCCGCGACTTCGTGGTCAAGGGCAACACCTACAAAGACAACATCGTCTACGGCATCGACCCGCACGACCGTTCCCACGGCCTGATCATTGCCGAGAACACCGTGCACGGCACGAAGAAGAAGCACGGGATCATTATTTCCCGTGAGGTCAACGATAGCTTCATCTTCAACAACAAGAGCTATGACAACAATCTCTCGGGCCTGGTGATCGACCGTAACAGCGTCAACAACATCATTGCCTACAACGAGATCTACAAGAATCACACCGACGGCATCACCCTCTACGAGTCTGCCGACAACCTGCTGTGGGGCAACAAGGTCATCAGCAACAAGCGCCACGGCATCCGCATTCGTAACAGCGTGAACATCCGCCTCTACGAAAACGTCGCCATGGCCAACGGTCTGACCGGCGTCTATGGCCACATCAAGGACCTCACCGACACCGACCGTGACATCAAGCTCGACCCGTTCGATGCGCAGGTGTCGCTGATCGTCGTTGGCGGTGAACTGGCGGCCAATGGCAGCGGCCCGCTGTCGATCGATTCGCCTTTGAGTGTCGAGCTGTATCGCGTGTCGATGCTGGCGCCGACCAAATCCAGCGGCATCAGCTTCAACGGCATCCTCGGCGAGCGCCAGGATGAAATTCTCGACCTGCTGGTGCGCCAGCAGAAAGCCGTGCTGATCGACCCTGTCGAACGCCAGACCGAAATGCAGGACTGAGGATAATTTTATGCACCCACACCTGATCAAATTACTCAGCCTGTCGGCCCTGACCGTGGGCATTCTCGCGGCCAGCAACGGTGCGCGCGCCGATGAAGGCGCCGCTGCCACACCGCCAAAGTTCAGCGCCGAACCGTGCTGCAACCTGTGCCCGGCTGCGCATGACGCGAAGAATTACACCACGCGTTATCAGCAGAACTTCACCACCCTGGTGCAGGCGCAAGGCGACTGGTTGTTCCGGACTCAAGAAGATTTGCGCACCGAGTTCAACACCACCCCGGCCGGCTACAAACGCCTGCAACAACTGCACGATGCGTTCAAGGCCAAAGGCGTTGAGTTGGTGATCGTCTACCAGCCGACCCGTGGCCTGGTGAACCGCAACAAGCTCAACCCGCAGGAAAAAGCCGCGTTCGATTACGAGAAAGCGCTGGGCAACTACAAGACCATGCTCGGCCGTTTCGCCAAGATGGGTTACGTGGTGCCGGACCTGTCGCCGCTGACCAACGAATCGCTGCCGGACACCCTGCCCGCCCACGACTTCTACTTCCGCGGCGACCAACACTGGACGCCATACGGCGCGCAGCGCACGGCGAAAATCGTCGCCGAAAAGGTCAAGCAGATCCCGGCCTTCGCCGACGTGCCCAAGCGCGAATTCGAAACCAAGCGCTCCGGGCGCATGGGCAAGACCGGCACCCTGCACAACATGGCCGGGCAACTGTGCGGCACCAGTTACGCGATCCAGTACATGGATCAGTTCACCACCGAGCCTAAGGGCGAGGCCGGTGACGGCGACCTGTTCGGTGATTCCGGCAACCCGCAAATCACTCTTGTGGGCACCTCGCACAGTGGCAAGAACTACAACTTTGCCGGCTTCCTCGAAGAGGCGATCGGTGCTGACATTCTCAACGTCGCCTTCCCCGGCGGTGGCCTGGAAGGTTCGATGTTGCAGTACCTGGGCAGCGACGAATTCCAGAAGACGCCGCCGAAGATTCTTATCTGGGAATTCTCGCCGCTGTACCGCCTCGACCAGGAAACCATCTATCGCCAGATGATGTCCCTTCTCGACAACGGTTGCGAAGGCAAAGACGCGCAAATGTCCGCGAGCACCACGCTCAAGCCGGGCAGCAAACAAGAACTGCTGGTCAACAGCAAGAACCTGAACCTGCAGAACAGCAGCCATCAGGTCGACATCCGCTTCGCCGATCCTTCGGTGAAAACCCTGCAAGCCACCCTCTGGTACATGAACGGTCGCCACGAGGACATCAAGATCGAGAAACCGGAAACCTCCGACACCGACGGTCGTTTCGCCTTTGAGCTGCGCACGGACGAAGACTGGGCCTCGCAAAACCTGCTGGCGGTCGAAGTCCAGGGCCCGGAAGCGGGCGCCGCGCCACAGAAAGTCGAAGCGAAAATCTGCAAACGCAACGTATTCCCGGGCGCTGGGCAACAAACCGCTCAGGTCGGGCAATGAGGTCTGCTATGCGAAACTCGAAACTGAAAACTCTTTTAGCGCCGACGCTGCTCGGGCTGGCGATCTTCGCCGGCACCGCGCAGGCCGCAGCGCCACTGCGTCCACCTCAGGGCTATTTTGCGCCTGTGGATAAATTCAAGACCGGTGACAAAAGCGAAGGCTGCGATGCAATGCCGGCGCCGTACACCGGGCCGCTGCAATTTCGCAGCAAATACGAAGGTTCGGACAAGGCCCGTTCGACCCTGAACGTGCAGTCGGAAAAAGCCTTCCGCGACACCACCAAAGACATCACCACGCTGGAACGCGGTACCGCCAAACGGGTGATGCAGTTCATGCGCGATGGTCGTCCGGAACAGCTTGATTGCACGCTGAACTGGCTGACTGCGTGGGCGAAGGCCGATGCGTTGATGTCGAAAGACTTCAACCACACCGGCAAGTCGATGCGCAAATGGGCGTTGGGCAGCATGGCCTCTTCGTACATTCGCCTGAAATTCTCCGACTCGCATCCGCTGGCCCAGCATCAGCAGGAAGCGCAGTTGATCGAGGTGTGGTTCAGCAAAATGGCTGATCAGGTGGTCAGCGACTGGGACAACCTGCCGCTGGAAAAAACCAACAACCACTCGTACTGGGCTGCATGGTCGGTGATGGCGACGTCGGTCGCAACCAACCGCCGCGACCTGTTTGACTGGGCGGTGAAGGAATACAAGGTCGGCGCCAATCAGGTTGATGCCGACGGCTACTTGCCGAACGAACTCAAGCGCCAGCAACGCGCCCTCGCCTATCACAACTACGCCCTGCCGCCGCTGGCGATGATCGCCAGTTTTGCTCAGGTCAATGGTGTCGATCTGCGTCAGGAAAACAACGGCGCGCTGAAGCGTCTGGGTGATCGAGTGTTGTCCGGGGTGAAAGACCCGGATGAATTCGAGAAGAAGAACGGCAAAGAGCAGGACATGACCGATCTGAAAGAGGACATGAAATTCGCCTGGCTCGAACCGTTCTGCACGCTCTACACCTGCCCGCCGGATGTCATCGAGAAGAAGCGCGGCATGCAGCCGTTCAAGACTTTCCGCCTCGGTGGGGATCTGACCAAGGTTTACGACCCGTCGCATGAGAAGGGCAACAAAGGCTCTTGAAAGGCGAAAAGCAAAAGCCCCTCACCCTAACCCTCTCCCGGAGGGAGAGGGGACTGACCGAGGTGGCTGTACGAGTTACGCCGAAATGAAATATCGAGTTGATCTCAGATGTTGAAAAACAACCGAGATCAGGCTGCACAGAAATACCGAGTTGATCTCAGGTGTTGAAAAACAACCGAGATCAGGCTGCACAGAAATATCGAGTTGATCTCAGGTGTCGAAAAACAACCGAGATCAGGCTGCACAGAAATACCGAGTTGATCTCAGGTGTTGAAAAACAACCGAGATCAGGCTGCAAGGAAATACCGAGTCGATCTCAGGCGTTGAAAAACAACCGAGATCAGGCTGCACAGAAATACCGAGTCGATCTCAGGCTTTGAAAAAAACCGAGATCAGGCTGCACAGAAATATCGGGTCGATCTCCTTTTCTGAAAACCATGGAGATCAGGCTCCCTCTCCCTCCGGGAGAGGGCGGGGGGTGAGGGGCGCGGTCTGAAGGCCTCCCCGAAACCTCAAGCAGACACGCATCACCCCTCCACTACCACGGGGGGTTTGGGGGGGCTTTGGCCCTTGACTGTTGGTTCAAACATGGAGAGATCGGGATGGTATTTTCATCCAACGTGTTCCTGTTTCTGTTCTTGCCGATCTTTCTCGGCTTGTACTACTTGAGCGGGCAACGCTATCGCAACCTGCTGCTGCTGATCGCCAGCTACGTGTTCTATGCCTGGTGGCGCGTGGACTTCCTCGCGCTGTTCGCGGCTGTCACGCTGTGGAACTACTGGATCGGCCTCAAAGTCGGTGCCGCCGGCGTCAGAACCAAACCGGCCCAGCGCTGGCTGTTGCTCGGTGTGGCAGTCGATTTGTGCATTCTCGGCTACTTCAAGTACGCCAACTTCGGCGTCGACAGCATCAACGCGATGATGACGTCGGTCGGTCTCGAACCGTTCATCCTCACCCACGTGCTGCTGCCGATCGGGATCTCGTTCTACATCTTCGAGTCGATCAGCTACATCATCGACGTGTATCGCGGCGACACCCCGGCGACGCGCAACCTGATCGACTTCGCCGCGTTCGTGGCGATCTTCCCGCACCTGATTGCCGGCCCGGTTCTGCGTTTTCGCGACCTCGCCGACCAGTTCAACAACCGCACGCACACCCTCGATAAATTCTCCGAGGGCTGCACGCGGTTCATGCAGGGTTTCATCAAGAAGGTCTTCATCGCCGACACCCTCGCGGTGGTGGCCGACCATTGCTTCGCCCTGCAAAACCCGACTACCGGTGATGCCTGGCTCGGCGCGCTGGCGTACACCGCGCAGCTGTATTTCGACTTCTCCGGTTACAGCGACATGGCGATTGGTCTGGGCTTGATGATGGGTTTCCGTTTCATGGAAAACTTCAAACAGCCGTACATCAGCCAGTCGATCACCGAGTTCTGGCGCCGCTGGCACATCAGCCTGTCGACCTGGCTGCGTGACTACCTCTACATCACCCTCGGCGGTAACCGTAAAGGCACGCTGATGACCTATCGCAACCTGTTCCTGACCATGCTCCTCGGCGGTCTGTGGCACGGCGCGAACATCACCTACATCGTCTGGGGCGCATGGCACGGCATGTGGCTGGCGATTGAAAAAGCGCTGGGCCTGAACACCTCGCCGCGCAGCCTCAATCCGATCCGCTGGGCGCTGACCTTCCTGCTGGTGGTCATGGGCTGGGTGATCTTCCGCGCCGAGAACCTGCACGTTGCCGGGCGTATGTACGGCGCGATGTTCAGCTTCGGCGACTGGTCGCTGTCGGAACTCAATCAGGCCAGCCTCACCGGTCTGCAAGTGGCGACCCTCGTTGTTGCCTACGTAACGCTGGCCTTCTTCGGTCTGCGCGATCTGTACACCAACCAGCCGCCGGCCAAGACCAAACCTGAAGTCAACGTCGAGGCAAACGGCCCTGCCACCGCGACCCCGGGAATGATCAAGGCAGCACCCGGCGAAAACCCGGCGAGCATCCATGAGCCTGGCTACACCGTCGGCGTCGAAGCCCAGGTACAACCGGCCTACTGGAGCGCGGACTGGTCGCGCTACGTGATGCGCGGCTTGATCCTGCTGCTGTTCATCGCCTCGATTCTCAAACTCTCGGCGCAAAGCTTCTCGCCGTTCCTTTACTTCCAGTTCTGAGGGATCTGACATGACCCGCTCATTACGCATTTTCTACATCGCCCTGTTCCTGGTGACCCTGTTGGTCCTCGGTCTGTGGTCGGTTCGCAGCTTCTTCGGCTTCAGCACCAATGCCGAGGCGACGGTGCTCAACGGCCGTTGGACCAAGGCTGTGGAAACGCACTACGACGATGAATTCCCGATCAAGCGTTTGGGCACCAACCTCTGGGCCGCGCTGGATTTCAAACTGTTCAATGAAGGTCGTCCAGGCGTGGTGCTCGGTCGCGATCAGTGGTTGTACAGCGATGAAGAATTCAACCCGATCGTCAACGAAGAGCTGAACCTGCAAGGCAACTACGCGCTGGTCGAAGGCGTGCGCCAGACCCTGAAAGAGAAAGGCGTGAAACTGGTGATGGCGATTGTGCCGGCCAAGGTTCGTCTGTACCCGGAGCATCTGGGTGAAGTGAAACCGGCAAGCATTCACGAAAACCTCTATCAGGATTTCCACCAGCGCGTGGCGGCCGACAAGATCCTCGCCCCTGACCTGCTCAAGCCATTGCAACAGGCCAAGCAGAACGGTCAGCAAGTGTTCCTGCGCACCGACACCCACTGGACGCCGGAAGGCGCCGAGATTGCCGCGAACACCCTGGCGAAAACCATCGCCGACAAGTTCCCGCTTAGCGGCGAGCCACAACGCTTCGTTACCACGCCGGCGGAGAAGGTCACGCACAAGGGCGATCTGCGCTTGTTCCTGCCGCTCGATCCGCTGTTTGAAAACCTGATGCCGGCGCAAGAGCCGCTGCAAAAGCGCAACACCGTCGCAGCCGGCGATCAGCCTGCCGGTGACGACGCGCTGTTCGCCAGCAATGAAGTGCCGGTGGCACTGGTCGGCACCAGCTACAGCGCCAACCCCAACTGGAACTTCGTCGGTGCCCTGAAACAAGCGCTGCACAGCGACGTGGTGAGCTACGCCGAAGACGGCCACGGCCCGATCCTGCCGATGCTCAGCTACCTGAAAAGCGATGACTTCAAGAACAGCCCGCCACAGGTGCTGATCTGGGAGTTTCCTGAACGTTATCTGCCTGTGAACAACGAAATCGGCGACGCCGACCCGCAGTGGGTCGCAGAGCTCAAACAAGCCGGTGCTCGCCAACAAAACGTAGCCATCAACACTAAATCCGAGACGCCCGATCGGGCGCAAAACTGAAAGAGAGGTACACCATGACTTTCACTACTACTCCTCGTCGTCTCGCTAAAAGCTTCGCTCTGGTTGCTGGCCTCAGCGTGCTTTCCGTGCCTGCCTTCGCCGGTGGCGACGCCGCCCTGTACGGCCCGACCGCACCAAAAGGCTCGACCTTCGTGCGTATCTACAACGCCAGCAACGCTGAAGTCAGCGCCACTGTCGGCAGCACCAACCTGAGCGACGTTGCGCCACTGGCCAGCAGCGACTTCAGCTTCATGCCGGGCGGTGATTACAGCGCCAAGGTCGGCAGCCAGACCCTGCCGGTGAAACTTGCTGGTGATCACTACTACACCTTGGTCAACAACGCTTCCGGCGCGCCGCAACTGATCGAAGAGCCGCCGTTCAAGAACAAGCAGAAATCGTTGGTACGCGTGCAGAACCTCAGCGACAAACCGCTGACCCTGAAGACCGCCGACGGCAAGACCGACGTGGTGCCGAACGTGGCCGCCAAGGGCCGTGGCGAACGTGAAATCAACCCGGTGAAAGTCAGCCTGGCGCTGTACGAAGGTGACAAGAAAGTCGGCGACGTCAAACCGGTCGCCCTGGAGCGCGGTGAAGCCGCAGTGCTGTACGTCACCGGCAGCGGCAGCAGCCTGTCGCCAGTCTGGGTAAAACGCCCGGTATCGACTCGCTAACGATTTTTCCGATGAGACGCTGACCCCTGTAGGAGCTGCGGCACGCTGCGATCTTTTGACTTTGTTTTTGAAGATCAAGATCAACAGATCGCAGCCTTCGGCAGCTCCTACAGGGGAATGCGGCGGCCTCTCGGTACGAGACAAAAACAAGAGTGAAACGACACAGCGTTCGTGCCTCTAACCAATCGATTTTATGGAGTAAACAATATGATTCCGGTGATCTTGTCAGGTGGTAGCGGTTCACGTCTTTGGCCGCTTTCGCGTAAGCAGTTCCCTAAGCAATTCCTCGCCCTGACCGGCGAACACACCCTGTTCCAGCAGACCCTCGAGCGCCTGGTGTTCGAAGGCATGGACACCCCGATCGTGGTCTGCAACAAGGATCACCGCTTTATCGTCAACGAGCAGTTGAGCAACCGCAATCTGGAATGCCAGCGCATCCTCATGGAACCGTTCGGCCGCAACACCGCGCCGGCCGTGGCGCTGACCGCGATGATGCTGGTCAATGAAGGCCGAGACGAGTTGATGCTGGTGCTGCCGGCCGACCACGTACTGGAAGACCAGAAAGCCCTGCAACGCGCTCTGGCCCTGGCCACCGTTGCTGCCGAAAACGGCGAAATGGTGCTGTTCGGCGTGCCGGCGACCAAACCGGAAACCGGTTACGGCTACATCAAATCCACCGGTGATTCGCTGCTGCCCGAAGGCGTCAGCCGCGTTTCGCACTTCGTCGAAAAACCTGACGTCAAACGTGCCACCGAGTACGTCGAATCCGGCGGTTACTACTGGAACAGCGGCATGTTCCTGTTCCGCGCCAGCCGCTTCCTTGAAGAGCTGAAAAAGCACGATCCGGACATCTACGACACCTGCCTGCTGACCCTCGAACGCAGCCAGCAGGACGCCGACACCATCACCTTCGACGAAGCCACCTTCGCCTGCTGCCCGGACAACTCCATCGACTACTCCGTCATGGAAAAAACCCAGCGCGCCTGCGTGGTGCCGCTGACCGCTGGCTGGAGCGATGTCGGTTGCTGGTCGTCGCTGTGGGAAGTCAACGAGAAAGATGCCAACGGCAACGTCACCAAAGGCGACGTGGTCATCCAGGACAGCAAGAACTGCATGATCCACGGCAACGGCAAACTGGTGTCGGTGATCGGTCTGGAAAACATTGTCGTGGTCGAAACCAAAGACGCCATGATGATTGCCCACAAAGACAAGGTTCAGGGCGTCAAGCAAATGGTCAACACGCTCAACGAGCAGGGCCGCAGCGAAACCCAGAACCACTGCGAGGTTTATCGTCCGTGGGGCTCGTATGACTCGGTGGACATGGGCGGGCGTTTCCAGGTCAAGCACATCTCGGTGAAACCGGGCGCGTGCCTGTCGCTGCAGATGCACCACCACCGCGCCGAACACTGGATCGTGGTCAGCGGCACCGCCGAAGTGACCTGCGATGAAAACGTGTTCCTGCTCTGCGAAAACCAGTCGACCTACATCCCGATCGCCTCGGTGCATCGCCTGCGCAACCCAGGCAAGATCCCGCTGGAAATCATCGAAGTTCAGTCGGGTTCGTACTTGGGTGAAGACGATATCGAACGCTTCGAAGATATCTACGGCCGCTCCACCCCGATCGAACGCGGCGTGTCGGTGAAAACCATCGCGCAATAACTGATCGATAAAACAAGAAGCCCCCGTCCAGCCCACTGCGTCCCCTATCCGCAGCGGGTTGGGCGGGGGCTTTTTTCGCGATGTTCATTTATCTATTGCTGAGCACTCAACCCAGGCAAACCACGCTTGTTGCGTCTATTTGCAGTGGCGAGAGGGTCCTCGGCAATCACCGCCATCGAAGTTGATTCAGGTGCCGCCGAACCGAATCCCGCCTGCAACATTTGCAACGCCAACGGGCTGAGAGAGCTACTCGGTAACTCAAGGGTATTGCCCCATGGATTGTCAAAACGTGCAGCGCCAACGGGGTCCGTGCGCAGACCGATCAATCCCGCGGGCCCTGCGGAAAAAGGCATACGCGATAGCTGAGGATTGATATGACTGCCTTGCCGGGAACTCATCTGTGCTTGAGCATCACGAATTTCCACCAGTCGGGCTCCAGTCTCCAAAGCGCTGCCGAGTGCGCCAACCAACGGGTTCTTGGCATATGACAGGGTCTTGCCAAGTACCTGGGCTCCTTCGATAACTTTTCCTCTGGTTTCTACCGACATTGCAGGCAGCGCGCCAGACCGACCGGAAATAGGCCTGCTGTCACGCCCGGCTTGGTGACCTGGCTCGGTCACCAAGCCATCCCGATCAAGATAAAACACCGGATTGTTGCGCATCGCCCAGTATCGATTGAGGCCATCGACATGCTCTGCCGGGTCTGGATTGATCCAGCGCTGCAACCCTGCGGAGTAATAGCGAAAGCCGAAATAATAAAACCCGGTGGCATCCAGTTCCTTGCCCAGATAACCAAAGTTTTTGTAACTGATATCGCCGTCGATCAAGGCCGTTCCACCGAAGGGATAAAACACTTCAAGGCTGAGCAGCAACCCTGCGTCATCGAGCCTCAGGCTGATGGAGCCCAGGTGATCGGTGAAGTCATAGCTAAAGCGGTCGTTGATGCCCGACGGCGGCGGACTGTCCCAATGCACAATCCGTACAGTGTTCAGCGCACCTTTTACGGTGATGAGCTGTCGTCGCTCGTCACGGCCTGCATGCGCGTGCAGTTCCAGCCCAGGCAGGTAGCGGGTTTCAGCGATGATCGTGCGGGCATTGGTCTGCCATTGGTGAACCTTGCGCACGCGCAGGCCGGCACCGTCGTAATGGTATGACTCGCAGTCATCGAGCCCACTCTGACGCTGTACCGGTGTCACGCTAACGAGCTGGTTGCGCAGATCCCACTGCAGCCTTCTGCCTCGATCGGGTTCCAGCAGGTTGCCTCTGGCATCGAAGGCCGCAGCGATTTCCGCTTCGGTAGGCGGAGCGCCGTCGCCCCAGGACAGGCAACGGTTACTGTAGCGTGCGGCTTCAAGCTGATGCCCGGGGTTCTGGCCTCCGACATGGATGAGCTGCAACAGATTGCCCCCATCGTCGTAGCGGTACGCCTGTCGGTAGTTGACGACGGCTGCCGGAACGCTGTGTCGAATCGCGTCCGGGCCGCCGCCCTCCCAACCGGTAGCGTCACTCAATCGGTATTGGCTGTCGTAGTTGAAGCGGCTGATCGGGTCGATGCGCTGATTGGCGAAATAGCGAACGGGAATCGCCTTGTCCTCGATGCTCAGCACATTACCCATCGGGTCATAGTCGTAGATCAGCTGCTGCAATAACTCGCTGCCGGTTTTCCCGGCCCGACGCTCCTTCAAACGTCCGTCCTCGGGTCGATAGGTCAGGGTTGTCCGCACGCCATTGCCCGCCACCTCCTGCGTGACTTGCCCATCGGCGTTGTATTGGATATCGCTGATCAGCGTTTGTGCTGCGGGGTCATCCTTCAACTGCAAGTGACGGGCCCGCAAGCGTCCATCGAGCGTCAACTCACAACCGTGACGGTTGCCCCGCGCATCGGTCTGTTCAAGCACCTGACCGAGCGGCCCGAAACGCCAGTGGCTGATTGCGCCCTCGCCCGGTTCCAGCAGGCGCTGGCGATCATCAATCGGTTCAGGCCAATCCGGGGTATTGAGCTCAACGGTGTAGTGGCGGCTGTTTTCGAGGCATTGTGCGCTGATCGCAAAGGCATGGAAAAGCACACTGCCCGCCGGATCATCGTGACGAATCACCTGGCCGAGCTGGTTTTGCAGCGGATCCCCCATACCCGGCTGACCATACACAAAGCGCTCGACACAACGTCGCGACTGCGACTCTCCTTCTTCGAACACGGCTACCGGTCGCAGCGACGAATCATGCGTGATGTCGCGACGGGTTCCACGACTGTCCCAATCAAACAGCACTTGAGCGCCGAGTCCGGGCAATGCGAGACGCGTTCCAGCGTCGACACTGTCTGAGCGCAGCACTTGCCCACTCAGTGAATAAACCGTGAGCACGTTGGCCGGTGCCCGTGGATCGGTCATTTGCAGCGTCCACAAACGTGGGTCCCACTGCTCGACAGCACGCCCGGCAGCGTCATGCGCGACGCGATGGATGCGGGCCTGAGCAGGGCACAGCTCCTCGACACGCCAATAGTCCACTGTGCGGGTCGGCAGTCCACGCGGATCGTAACCTTCAAGCGTCGGCGTTTTTCGATAGATGCCCATGGGTTTTCCTCAGCACATGACCTCATTCTTTCTGCCTGCTGCATCAGAGCAGCGGTGGTCAGGACTGCCTACTGTCAGAAATTA
The DNA here is from genome assembly GCF_900580865.1 of Pseudomonas viridiflava. Taxonomy (GTDB): domain Bacteria; phylum Pseudomonadota; class Gammaproteobacteria; order Pseudomonadales; family Pseudomonadaceae; genus Aquipseudomonas. Next base: position 273,709 of record NZ_UTBZ01000052.1, on the reverse strand, counting down.
CAGTTCCGACCGACGGTGCATTGGCTTGACGTGTGAATGTCTATTGCGCTGCCCCTTCGGTAGGATGGTGTGCACGAGTCCAAGGAGCGTACCCACATGTTCATCGGCGTTTTGCTGGTCATCACCTGGCTGATCCTGTTGCTGCGCTATCCGGCCAAGGCCTTGCCGGTCTCCGTTGCAGCCGCCATCGGCCTCGGCCTGGTGGCCGTCTGGGTGGTATGGCTGGACAATCGCGAGATCAAGCAACTGGCGCGCCTTGAGATGCGCATTGTTTATGCACCCGAACAATGCCCGGCCGATCGTCCGCTGCAACTGAAAATGAAAAACGGCAACGACGTGCCCCTGACCGAACTGCGCTGGCGCATCGCAGCCTATGCGCCGGGCGACTCGGTCAATCTGGCCGACAACCAATACACCGCGCCGCGCTATCGTGGTCCCGGCGAATTGCAGGCCGGCGGTAGTTGGGAAGACTGCTTGCCAATGCCGCCGCTGCGTCCCGGTTATCGCCCGCAAACGCTGGAGTTTCGCGCCGAGCGATTGCAGGGTAGTTTCTCCGACTGATCCCCTTCCCCCCATTTTTTGCACAAGGAATGCGCCATGCCCGTTGCGTTGATTACCGGTTGTTCCAGCGGCATCGGCCGCGCCCTCGCCGATGCGTTCAAAGCTGCTGGTTTCGAAGTCTGGGCCAGTGCGCGCAAGGCTGAAGATGTCGCTTTGCTGGCGTCAGCCGGGTTCACCGCCGTGCAACTCGACGTCAACGACAATACGGCGCTGGAGCAACTCGGCGAGCGGATCAACCAGCAACACGGCGGTCTTGACGTGCTGATCAACAACGCCGGTTACGGCGCCATGGGGCCGCTGCTCGACGGCGGTGTACCGGCGATGCAGCGCCAGTTCGAGACCAATGTGTTTTCGATTGTCGGCGTCACCCGCGCGCTGTTTCCGGTGCTGCGCCGGACTAAAGGTCTGGTGGTGAACATCGGCAGTGTGTCCGGCGTTCTGGTCACGCCGTTTGCCGGTGCTTACTGCGCTTCGAAAGCGGCGGTGCATGCGTTAAGCGATGCCTTGCGCATGGAGCTGGCGCCCTTCGGCATTCGCGTGATGGAAGTGCAGCCGGGGGCGATTCAATCGAGTTTCGCCAAGAACGCCGGGCATGAAGCCGAGCAGTTGATCAATGAACAATCACCGTGGTTTCCACTGCGTGAAGGCATCCGGGCACGGGCCAAGGCGTCGCAGGACAAACCGACGCCGGCCAATGAGTTTGCGGCGGTGTTGCTCAAGGCTGTGCAACAGAGCAAACCGCCACGCTTGATCCGCATTGGTAACGGCAGCCGGGCGTTGCCGTTGTTGGCGGCGTTGTTGCCCAAGGGCTTGCTGGAATCGACGTTGATGAAGCGGTTCGGATTGCGCGCAAAGCTCTGAGACCGGGTTGACGCTTTCACGAGCAGGCTCGCTCCCACATTGGCTCTCTGTCATGCCGAAGATCCCCTGTGGGAGTGAGCTTGCTCGCGAAAAGGCCAGATCAGCCAGCATTCAGCCCCAGCCCTTCATGAAATCAATGAACGCCCGCACTTTCAGCGGCAGATGCCGGGTGTCGGGGTACAGCGCATACACCCCTTGCGGCGCAAACCGGTAATCCACCAGCAAACGCTGTAACCGCCCCGCATCAAGATCGTCCTGGATCAACCACTGCGGCAGAATCGCCACGCCTTGCCCGGTCAATGCAAACGCCCTGAGCGTCGCCGAGTTGTCCGCGACGATGGCAGTGGTTCCGGGTTTTGGCTGGTAGAAATGCTCCAAGCCGTGCGGATCGACCACGGTCATTTCCGGCACCCGCCCATGCCCTAACGTCGGCATCGACTCCAGCGTTGCCAGCGTAACCACCGGCGCAAAGCGTTCGACCAATACCGGCGCCGCCACTGCAAATACCTCAAACGTCGACAACTGCACCGCACGCAGATTGGAGTCGTGCATGCGCCCCAGACGAATCGCCATGTCAAACCGCTCGGAAATCAGATCGGCATGGGTCGACGATGTCGACAAATGAATGTTCAGCTGCGGTTGCTGCTGGCGAAACACTTCCAGCGCCGGCACGACCTGAGCCAGGGCAAACTCCACGGTTGTGGTAATGCGCAACGTGCCCTTGAGCTGTGCGTGCTCGGAACGCGCCTCCTCGATGGCCAGCCGCGCTTCGTCCAGCGTGCGCAGGCAGCGTCGATAAAAGCGCTCACCGGCATCGGTCAGCGCCAGTTGCCGGGTGTTGCGCGTGAGCAAGGTCACGCCCAACTCTTCTTCCAGACGTTTGAGGTTGAAGCTGACCACGGCGCGCGTTTGCCCCAATGTATCGGCCGCAGCCGTGAGCGATCCCGCCTCGACCACGGCTTTGAAGGTGTCGAACCGATCCAGACTGACCATATCCACAGCAATCCTTGTCAAAATTATTTTGACAAACTAGCAGGCAAACCAGCGTTTTCCTACGACCAGAAGCGCCCTACCCTGCACGTCTCATCACAGGGAAGCTGCCATGGCTTATCGCTCGAAAGTCGCGCTGGTGTATTTGCTGGGCTTCGCCCTCGATCTGCTGAACATGTTCGTCGCCAGCATCGCTTACCCCGACATTGCGCAACAACTGCACGCCTCGGTGACGCAACTGGCGTGGATCAGTAACGCTTACATGCTCGGCCTGACGCTTATCATTCCGCTGAGCGTGTGGCTGGCGACCCGGGTCGGTGAACGGCGGCTGATCCTCGCTTCGCTGCTGTTGTTCGGGATCGGGTCTGCGCTGGTGGCGCAGGCGGGTTCGATTGAAAGCCTGATTGCCTGGCGCCTCCTGCAAGGCCTTGGCGGTGGACTGCTATTGCCGGTGGGCCAAGCCCTGGCATATCGACAGTTTCCGGCGACGCAACGCGCGCACTTCACCGGTGTGGTGTTGCTGGTGGCGTTGCTGGTGCCGGCTCTGTCGCCGGCGGCCGGCGGGCTGATCGTTCAGGCGTTGTCGTGGCGCTGGATTTTTTACCTGAATCTGCCGCTGACACTGCTCGCATTCGGGCTCGGCCTGCTCTGGTTGAAAGCCGATCAGCCTTTGCATGAGCGCCCGTCGCTGGATGGCCGCGGTCTGCTGCTGGCGGCGTCGGCACTGAGTTTATTGTTGATCGCCGTCAGTCTGGTAAGCGACGCCAGCACCCGAGCACTCGGCATCATTGTCCTGATACTCAGCCTCCTGATCCTGGGCCTTTACCTGCGCGATGGCTGGCGCAAACCCGGCGCGATCCTCGACCTGCAACTGATCAAGAACCCGTCGTTGCGTCTGGCGATGTTGATCTACCTGTGCGTGCCGGGGGTGTTCACCGGCACCCACATGATTGCTGTGTTGTACCTGCACAACCTCGGCGTCGGCGCGGCGCAAACCGGCGCATTGATGCTGCCATGGGCAGTCGGTTCGGGCGTGGCGATCATGCTCGGTAAACGCAGCTTCAACCGCGTCGGCCCCAAGCCATTGCTCAGCGCCGGCATGCTCCTGCAATGCGTCGGCATCGTTTTCCTAATGCGCATCGAACAACCGGCCAGCACGCCGCTGATCATCGCCTACGCCCTTATGGGGTTGGGCGGCAGCCTGTGCAGCGTCACCGCGCAGACCTTGGCCTTCGTCGGCATTGCAGCGGAAAAAATGGGCCACTCCAGTGCCTTGTGGAATATCAATCGGCAGCTCGGTTTCTGCCTCGCCGCGGCACTGCTCAGTTCACTGTTGGGTGCGTTGAGCGGCAACGATTTCCACTCCTGTTTTATTGCCGCTGCGCTGCTGACTCTGTTGCCGATGGTCGCCGTCCTGCGTTTCGACTCGACCCACGTGCTCGCGCTATTGAACCCGACTGCCCTTGAGGAAAAAACTGCATGAATGACGCCACGCCCTACCTGGACGAAGTGATCCAGGCGCACGAAGCCATCGAACGATGGTTTGCCGTAGAAGAAGATGACGCCGCGCTGCAGCGATTGCTGGCGCGTTTTTCGCCACGTTTTTCCATGGTGACGCCGTCGGGCCGAGCGCTGGATGTCGATGCCTTGCGCCTGCTGTTCCGAGCCGCAGGCGGGCAGAAGAAAGGTTTCAGAATCCAGCTCAGTGAGTTACGCGTGATTGCCCTGCATCAGCGCGGTGCGACCGTGAGTTACCGCGAGCAGCAGACCGACGCGAGCGGTGTTCACACGGATCGGCGCTCGACGGTGGTGTTTGAAAAACTCGAATCCGGACGGGTGTTCTGGTTGCATTTGCAGGAGACGTTTTGCGCTGAGTGAGTGCGCGGCAGTCTCCTGAAATACCGCGCCGCCCTCTTCGCGAGCAAGCTCGCTCCCACAAAGGATCCTGGTTGTGACGCAGATCCAATGTGGGAGCGAGCTTGCTCGCGAATGGCAGCAACACGATTCATCAGTTATCCACCGTGTTCTGATTCACCACTACCGTGCAGGTAATCCCCGCCGCCAGCAACACGCCCTCAGGCACTTCATCAATGTGAATCCGCACCGGCACCCGCTGCGCCAGGCGCACCCAGTTGAACGTCGGGTTCACATCGGCTATCAGCTCGCGGCTTTCCGGGTTGTCGCGGTCATAGATACCGCGCGAAATACTCTCCACATGGCCCTTCAGGACTTCGCCGCTCATCAGTTGCATGTCGGCCTTGTCCCCTACTTTCACGTGGGGCAGTTTGGTCTCTTCGAAGAAGCCGTAGACCCAGAACGAGTTCACGTCGACCACGGCCATTTTTGCCTCGCCGATGCGCGCGTAGTCACCGCGATGCACATTGAGGTTGGTCACATAACCGTCGACCGCCGCGCGCACTTCGGTGCGTTTCAGGTTGAGTTCGGCAGCTTCCAGTTGCGCCTGGGCGTGTTGGTAATCAGCCAGCGCGGCGTCGGCGATATTGCTGGCGTCGTCACGGTTTTCCTTGGAGATCACCAGATTGTCGAGGTCGGCGCGGCGATGGGCGTTGACCTTGCGCATCTCCCACGTCGACTTGCGCGAGGCGACCAGCGACTGCGCCTGTTTCACCGCGATGCGGTAATGCTCGGGGTCGATCTGCATGAGCAAATCACCCTTCTTCACTAACTGGTTGTCGCGCACCGGCACATCGATCACTTCACCGGTGACGTCGGCGGCGACGTTGATGATGTCGGCACGCACGCGGCCGTCGCGGGTCCACGGCGTGTTCATGTAGTGCTCCCACAACGTGCGGCCGATCCACAACGCCAGGGCCAGCACCAGCAGGGTCGCGAGCAGGCTGAAAAACTTTTTCATCGGGACTTTCTCAACGGTAGACAGTCAGCGCCATGGCGCCGAACAGACAGGTAAACAGACTCAGACGCAGCAGCGCCGGGTGCCAGAAAAAGCGGTACAGATCGAACCCGGACAAAAACCGGTCCACCGCCCAGGCCAATGCCGCAGCGATGAAAAACATCAAGGTCATGGTCGGCATGTACACGCCGTGGAAGGCGATTTCACGAGGCATGGGCAAGTCCTTCGGGCTTGGCGATGGCGTAGGCAGCGAGCGGTGATTGCGGGTCGAGCAGCGAGGTACGGATGAAGTGCAAATAACTCTTCACCCGGCGCAACGCCGAGGTGTCGAAATGCGGCGCGAACGGCTCATCGGTGGCGGCGACACGGCTGATCGCATGGTCGACCGCGACCAGTGCGCGTTCGAGATTGCTGGAGTTCGGTTGCAGGAACAGTCGCACCAGCGCGCGGCCCATCACGCGGATTGCCTGCCGCCACGGCTGCGATTCGGCATAGGCCGGGTGCACCGGCAGGATCGCCTGTTCCTTGCGCAACTCGATGATCGCGTGGCCGACTTCCAGTACCACGAACATCCAGCGCAGCAGGTTCTTTTGCACCTTCGGCTCACCCGCCGCGAGACCGTAGGCCTGATGCAGCAAATCGCGGGTGCGGCTCTCGAAACTCGACGCCAGGCCTTTGAGTTTGCCGCTGATCGCGTAGACCACCTGGCCGCGCAGATCCTGCTCCAGACGCTTCCATAACCAGCGACTGTTCGGCGGCAGAATAATCGCCCCGGCAGCGGCACAGACCAGCATGCCCATGACCATGGCGATGTAGTCGTTGATAAAGGTGTAAGGGTTATAAATCGTGAGGTTATCCGGCACCGAACCGGTGCTGAAGAAAATCAGCAAACCGAGACCAACGCCGGCGTATTGCGGCCGCGACGTGAGGAACGAGCCGAGCACGATTACCGGCGCGAGCATCACGCACAGCAGCGGGAAACCGTCGATCCACGGGAAGATGAAAAACATCTCTACGAAGCCGATCAATGCGCCGAGGAAGGTGCCGCAGGCCATTTGAAATGCCATGCGTTTCGGGTTCGGCGTAGCGGCGGAGAGGCCCACGGTGGCGGCGGCGATCAGGGTCATGGTCGCGCCACTTGGCCATGCGGTGGCAACCCAATAACTGCCCAACACTACGAGAATGAACGAGGCGCGAATGCCCGAGGCAGCGGCGGCCCACCAGTTGGTTTGCGGAGTAAAGGGCTCGTCCCAACGCTCGCGTTCGTGGCGGTGATCGGCCAAGGATGCGTGGGTCTGTGCATAACTGTGCAAATCATCGACGAAGCGATAAAGCAGTTCGTAAGCGGTGTGGAAATCCAGTTGTTCGGCTTCGCTTGGCTCGGTGTCCTGAAAGATCGCGCGCAGGCTGCGCACACGAGCCGGCAGTCCTTCCTTGTAGCTCGCCAGCGCAGTCGCCAAACGGGCGGCATCGGGGCTGGTCAGGGCGCGGCCACTGAAGCCGTCGAGCACTTCGGCCAAATCCTGCAAGCCCGGCCTGATCGCCGCAACAACGTGTTCTTCGCCGTTGCCGCGCAGCCGTTCAAGCAACTGATGCAAGGCGTTGAAGCGTGTGGTGATGCCCATGAATTCGCTGTTCAAACGGCTCAGGCGACCGTTGCGTCGGCGCATGTGCGGGTCTTCGAAAACGGTCACGCTGCGCAAGCCTTCGAGGCCCACCGCTTCGGCAATAAAACGCACGTTGCTCGCTTCGAAAGACTCGGCTTTGCTGCGCCCGCGCAGGCCATCGGTGACGAACAGCGCGAACACGCCGAAACGCTGATACAGGGCGTTACGCATGGCGGCGCTGGCGGTTTGCGGCAGGATCGCGGCGCTGATCAGGGTCGAGCAGAGGATCCCCAGCGAGATTTCCAGCACCCGCCACACCGCCGCCATAAATGCGCCGTCCGGGTGCGCCAGCGCCGGTAATCCGACCATCGCGGCGGTGTAGCCGGCGAGGACAAAACCGTAGGCGCGGAAGTTGCGGCAACGCGCGGCACCGGCCGAGCAGATGCCGACCCAGATCGCCAGTGAGCCGAGGAACAGCTCGGTGTTCTGCGCGAACAATGCGATCAGCGTGACCATCATCGCCGACCCGGCCAGCGTACCGAGGAAGCGATAGAAGCTCTTGGCAAACACCTGGCCGCTCTGCGGCTGCATGACGATGAACACGGTGATCATCGCCGTGCGCGGTTGCGGCAATTCCAGACGCATGGCCAGCCACAGCGTGAGGAAAGCGGCGAGCAACACCTTGAAGATGTAGACCCAGGTCACGCCATCGCTGCGCGCCCAGTCGAAGAAACCCCGGCGCCATTCCAGGGAGTAGAGCCAGCGCAGAGGTGCGGGCAAGGGAGTCATGAATTCTGCTCAGAAAGTCGGGTTGAACCGGGATCCTGTGGGAGCGAGCTTGCTCGCGAATGCGGTGAGTCAGGCAACCAATGTGCTGGCTGACACTCCCTCTTCGCGAGCAAGCTCGCTCCCACAGGTTGTGTGTTCAACGCAGGAGAACCGGGGTTTTCGGTGCCTGGGTTTTCTCGGCCGCCGGCACATCGTTGCCGGCACCGAGGCCGCCACCCAGCGCAGTCACCAGTTCGGCATGCGCACTCAACCGCGCCGCCTGCACCTGCTGCTGCACCTGCTGTTGCTTGAACAGCAACGTCTGCGCATTGAGCACGTTGAGGTAATCGGTGAGGCCGCGCTGATACGCGATCATCGCGATGTCGTAGGTCTTCTGCGCCGTGGCCACCGACTCGGCGGCAAAACCTTGCTGCTTGTCCATCGACTCGCGGCGGATCAACTGGTCGGAGATGTTCTTCAGCGCATTGACCAGCGTCTGGTTGTAATGCGCCACGGCAATGTCGTAACCGGCGGAGGCTTCACCCAGCTCTGAGCGCAATCGACCACCGTCGAAGATTGGCAATGAGATCGCCGGGCCGACGTTGTAGTTGAGTTTCTTGCCGGTCAAAAACTCCAGCGCGCCACCGCCGGTGGCCATGTAACCGAGGCTGCCGACCAGATCGACGTTGGGGTAAAACCCGGCATGCGCCACATCGATACCGCGCGCCTGCGCCGCCACCTGCCAGCGACTGGCAACCACATCCGGACGCTGGCCGAGCAGTTCGGCGGGCAATGCCGACGGCAGTTTCAGCGCAGCACCGAGTGACAGGGTCGGGCGCTGCAACTGCGCCCCCGCCCCTGGACCTTTGCCGGCGAGTGCAGCGATCTGGTTGCGACTGAGGGCGATTTCTTCGTCCAGCGCATCGAGCTGACGATGGGTTTCCGGCAACGGCGTTTCGGCCTGGCTGACTTCGAAGTGCGTGCCGATCCCGCCGTTCAAACGCTTTTGCGCCAGATCGAGAATCTGCTGTTGCTGCTTGAGCGTCGCGGCAACGATGTCGCGCTGCGCGTAATGCAACGACAGCTCGATGTAGGCGCGGACGATGTTGTTCTGCAATTCGAGCTGCGCCAGCCGCGCCTCGGCCGCACTCATGTGCGCAAGATCGACCGCACGTTCGCTGGCATTGCTTTCACGGCCCCAGAGGTCGAGCGCGTAGCTGAAACCGAGCGCGGCGTTGTTATCCCAAGTGGTGGTGTTGGCTAGCTCGCCGGGGCCGTAGAACTGGTCAGTCGGCCAGTTGTGCCGTTTGAGGGTCGACTCGCCATTGATCTGCAACGACTCGGCCGCTTCGGCGACGCCGGCCAAGGCTTTGGCCTGACGCACCCGCGCAGCGGCCATGGCCATGCTCGGGCTGCCTTGCACAGCGAGGTCGATCCAGCGATTGAGTTGCGGGTCGCCGTAGGCTTGCCACCATTGCGCGGTGGGCCAGTTGGCGTCACGGGCGGCGTGGGCAATGGCGTCGTCGGTGGCCAGTGTATTGGCCTCCAATGCCTTGCCCTGTGGGGCGATTCCGTCCGTTGAGATGCAGCCGCCAAGACCCAGGGTAAAAGCCAGAACACTGAGCGGCAAAAGCGCTCTGTTGATGCGACGCGGCACAGCTGCGAATTCCTGAAAGAGGGGTAGATCGAGGACCCGTGTAGGAGCTGCCGAAGGCTGCGATCTTTTGATCTTGATTCCCTTAAAACAAAATCAAAAGATCGCAGCCTTCGGCAGCTCCTACAGGGTTCGGCGCAATTCTAGGGAAGGCCCTGTACGGCGATAAGCTGGGATTTCTGTGAATCTTTGTTACGGTTAACGAGATAATCCCTAAGTCGGGGGTCTCGCCCCGGAAACTTCGTGTCACAATTTGCCATCTCCCTTGAGAGCACCCCATGGACACTTTGCAAAACATGCGCGCCTTCAGTTGTGTCGCCGAAGCCGGCAGCTTCACTGCCGCCGCCGTGCAACTCGACACCACCACCGCCAACGTCTCGCGCGCGGTCTCCAACCTGGAAGCCCACCTGCAAACCCGCTTGCTCAACCGCACCACGCGGCGCATTGCCCTGACCGAAGCGGGCAAGCGCTACCTGCTGCGCTGCGAACAGATTCTGGCCTACGTCGAAGAAGCCGAAGCCGAAGCCAGCGACGCCCACGCGCGCCCGGCCGGGCAATTGAAAGTGCACACCATGACCGGCATCGGTCAGCACTTCGTCATCGACGCCATCGCCCGCTACCGCAAGACCCACCCCGACGTGACCTTCGACCTGACCCTGGCCAACCGCGTGCCAGACCTGCTCGACGAGGGCTACGACGTGTCCATCGTGCTCGCCAGCGAACTGCCGGACTCGGGTTTCGTCTCGCAACGGCTGGGCATCACCTACAGCATCGTCTGCGCCTCACCCGCCTACGTGAAAGCCAACGGCGCCGCGCAAAAGCCCAGCGACCTGCTCAACCACGCCTGCCTGCGCCTGGTCAGCCCGGTAATCCCCCTGGAAAAATGGGCCTTCGACGGCCCGGAAGGCCAGGAGATGGTCACCATCAACAGCTCACCGTTTCTGGTGAACTCCGCCGATGCGATGAAAACCGCGATCACCAGCGGCATGGGCGTGGGCGTGTTGCCGGTGTATGCGGCGATCGAAGGACTGCGCAACGGCACGCTGGTGCGGGTCATGCCGAACTACCGCTCGCAAGAGCTGAACCTGTATGCGATCTACCCGTCGCGGCAATATCTGGATGCGAAGATCAAGACGTGGGTTGAGTATCTGCGCGGGTCGTTGCCGGAAATATTGGCGGCGCATCAGGCCGAATTGACCGCCTACGAACTCAGCGGCAGCCTCTCCGGCGCGCGCGTGGCCAACTGATTTTCAACACACCACAAAACGTGCAGGAGCTGCCGCAGGCTGCGGTCTTTTGATCTTGCTGTTTAAAAATCAAAAGATCGCAGCCTACGGCAGCTCCTACAGAACGGGGATTTCGCGGATGTTTCCGACAGGTTTTGCAGGTTGTCCGTCGGAAGTGCGCTGGCTAGGATTTGGGTGTCGCTGACGCATCAGCGACCGGGTCTGGAAAACCCGATTTCAACTACCAAAGCTCATGGCATACTGCGGCGCTTTTTAGCTCGCAATGTTATGGCGGCTGTGCGCGGGAGGCCCTAGGGCCTGCCGGTTTTTGGTGAGGTTGACCGGTTTTTCCAGTCCGCGCACAGCTGCCACCCTTTCGCCTGGAAAACGAAAAGTGGCAGCTTCAACTCAACTTGCCACGAGTATGTTTCCTATGTTCAAACCAACGCCTAATCCACCTGAAACCGACGACACCACCCCCTACGAATTCCCCGGTTCAAAGAAATTCCACGAAGCCGCCGACCGCGCCCTCGACCACTACCTCAAACCCAACGCCCTCACCCTGCGCTTCCACAAACCCAGCACCATGTTCCAGGTCGCCCCCGAACAGGACAGCGAAAGCCTGCTGGTCCACGCCTGCGAATCACTGGCACAAGCCAGCCTCATGACCAGCGACATCGCCGCCTACATCGACCTGCCGCAACGACGGACGATCCTGGCGATTCAGCAGATCATCATGCTCGCCGAACTGGCGGTGAATCGCGTGCTGGATAACCACGAAATCCCCCAATCCCCGGCACACAGCTGAAAAGCCCCTCACCCTAACCCTCCCGAAACGTCGGACCGCCCGTAGGGAGAGGGGACTGATCGAGGTGTTTGGGAGAGTTACGCCGACGTGAAATACCAAGTCGAACTCAGATTTTGAAACAGATCAAAAGCCCCTCACCCTAACCCTCTCCCGGAGGGAGAGGGGACTGATCGAGGTGTTTGGGAGAGTTACGCCGACGTGAAATACCGAGTCGAACTCAGATTCTGAAACAGATCAAAAGCCCCTCACCCTAGCCCTCTCCCGGAGGGAGAGGGGACTGATCGAGGTGTTTGGGAGAGTTACGCCGACGTGAAATACCGAGTCGACCTTCAGATTCTGAAACAGATCAAAAGCCCCTCACCCTAACCCTCTCCCGGAGGGAGAGGGGACTGATCGAGGTGTTTGGGAGAGTTACGCCGACGTGAAATACCGAGTCGAACTCAGATTCTGAATCAGATCAAAAGCCCCTCACCCCAGCCCTCTCCCTCGGGAGAGGGCTGGGGTGAGGGGCAAATCCACAACAAATCCAAAGCCGACCACGCCCCGCTCTTCACCACTCAATAGGCCGAGTGCCAGCTCGCCTGCTTTTGATCTTGATCCACGGGCGACGTCGGAAGGCTGAGTGGAGGGATTGATCCGGGCGTGGGAGCGCAGCGACCGTTTGGCGAAGCCAAACACAGCGAGAGGAGGTGCAGCGAAGCAAACCGTAGACGCTGCGCCCGGATCGATCCCGGAGCGAAGGAACCCCGAGCCCCAGCGAGCGGGCCGCACGTAGGAGCAAGCCTTTTGGGTTACCTTTTCGGCGTTTGGAAAAGGTGACCCGCCGTAAGGGCGGAACCCTAATCCGCAACACCCGAAGCAACGGATATACACCCAAAACCCCAAGAACATGGTCGGCCCAAAGGCCGCCAAGACACCTCAAAACAAAAATGTTAGCTTGCTAGGTATCAAGCCCGAACAAGAGCCAAAAACGATGAAAAAGACTGTCCTGGCCTTCAGCCGCATCACCCCGCCCATGATCGAACGCCTGCAACAAGAGTTCGACGTCATCGTCCCCAACCCAAAGAACGGCGACATCAACGCCCAATTCAACGAAGCCCTGCCCCACGCCCACGGCCTCATCGGCGTCGGCCGCAAACTCGGCCAGGCCCAACTCGAAACCGCGACAAAACTCGAAGTGGTCTCAAGCGTCTCCGTCGGCTACGACAACTACGACCTCGACTACTTCAACGAACGCGGGATCATGCTCACCAACACTCCAGACGTGCTCACCGAAAGCACCGCCGACCTCGCCTTCGCCCTGATCATGAGCAGCGCCCGCCGCGTCGCCGAACTCGACGCCTGGACCAAGGCCGGCCAATGGCAAGCCAGCGTCGGCGCGCCACTGTTCGGCTGTGACGTGCACGGCAAAACCCTCGGCATCGTCGGCATGGGCAACATCGGCGCCGCCGTCGCCCGCCGTGGCCGCTTCGGCTTCAACATGCCGATCATCTACAGCGGCAACAGCCGCAAAACCGACCTGGAACAGGAACTCGGCGCGCAATTTCGCAGCCTCGATCAACTGCTCGCCGAAGCCGATTTCGTCTGCCTGGTGGTGCCGCTCAGCGAAAAGACCCGCCACCTGATCAGCCATCGCGAACTGGCCCTGATGAAACCGGACGCCATCCTGGTAAACATCTCCCGTGGCCCGGTCGTCGATGAACCGGCGTTGATCGAAGCCCTGCAAAACAAGCGCATTCGTGGCGCCGGCCTTGATGTGTACGAAAAAGAACCGCTGGCCGAGTCGCCGCTGTTCCAGCTCAGCAATGCCGTAACTCTGCCGCACATCGGCTCGGCGACGAACGAAACCCGCGAAGCCATGGCCAATCGTGCGCTGGCCAATCTGCGTAGCGCCCTGCTCGGCGAACGCCCGCAGGATCTGGTCAACCCGCAAGTCTGGCGCGGATAAAAAAACACGGGCAAGTGCGTTATCGCACTTGCCCGTTAGTTATGCCTTACACAACTTGAAATTGAACAACAAAGCCAATTAAACAACAGCATTATAAGCTCTGCCTGCCTGTCGAATAATCGACAAACGCTATGGAGAGCCAATACCTTGAACACCCTGACCACCGACAAACTTATTCGTTACAGCAAAGTCATATTGATGGCCTACATCAGTTTCTTTGGCGTGCTGGTGATGATCCACAACTTTACCGACTACAACTCAAACTACACCTATGTGGCTCATATCCTGAGTATGGACACCACCACTGCCAGTGAAACCATCAAGTACAGAGCCATTGAATCACCGATGATCCATCACCGGATCTACTGGTTCATCATCACGCTGGAAGTCACTTATACCGTGCTGTGCCTGATAGGCACGTATCAGCTATACCGCCACATAAATGCGTCCGCAGAAGTATTCCACGAGGCAAAAAAGTTCTCGATCATGGGCATACTGGCGGCCATCTTCATTTATTACGTATGCCTGCAAACTGTGGGAGTGGAATGGTTTGATATGGACACTTCGCAATCATGGAATGCCAAGGATTGGGCGCGACATATTGTTGACTTCATCTTCCCGGTGATGATTTACATCACCTTGAAAGTCGAGCGCTGAAGTTCAGCGCTCGTTTATTCAAGCCAACTTTCCCTGCACTGGCGTTACCACCACCTTCGGTTTACGAAACACCAGCACATTGCCCAGCATCACCAATACCAGACCGACCAGCGCTGGCGCTGTCCACTGATAACCTTCGGCAAACGCCGAGACGTTCAGCGCCACCACCGGAAACAGCACCGTGCAGTAAGCCGCACGCTCCGGCCCCATGCGTCCGACCAACGTCAGATAAGCAGTGAAGCCGATAACCGAACCCGGAATCACCAGGTACAGCAACGCACCGACATAACGCGGGCTCCAATCCATGTCGAATGGAATGCCCTTGGCCAAGCACCACACCGACAGCATCGCCGCGCCATAGGCCATGCCCCAGGCGTTGGTGGTCAGCGGCTTGAGACCGGCCTTCTGCTGCAGACTCGAGAGCATATTGCCCGCCGAGAAACACAAGGTGCCGCACAACGCCAGGCCGAGACCGAGCAAGGTTTGCGGGCTGGCCTGATGCCCCGCCAATTCCGGCCAGAACAACATGCCCAGTCCGAACAACCCAAGTGCACCGCCCATCAGCACATTGCGCGCGATGCGCTGGCCGAAGAACACTCGCGCATTCAGCGCGTTCCACAGCGTCGCGGTTGAGAACACCACCGCGACCAGACCGCTGGGAATCCACTGACTGGCGGTCAAAAAACACATGAAGTTGACGCAGAACAGGCACAAGCCCTGCGCCACGCAGATCAGATGCCCACGGCGGTTCATCGGTTGCAGGCGCCGGCTAAGCAACAACAGTGCAAACAGCACCAGCGAAGCAAGGCCGAAGCGATAGACGATCGACACCGGAATCGCCACCACGCCCAGTTGCCATTTCAGGGCAATCCAGGTGGTGCCCCAGATCAGCACGGTCAACAAATACAACGACAGGTTCATGGCACACACTCCTCGATAGGCCTTGAGTGTCTGCCCGGGTCGGCCTGTGCACTTGCAGATTCTTGCGCTTTTGTCTGGCGGCAGGCTGGCAGCGCGGCGTCTACGGAGTAGGATGCAAGGCGTTGAAGAGAACCGCTCATGGCCGCCATCGATACCCTGCAAGTCTTTCAAGCGTTAAACCGCTCGCCCAATGCACGCCTTGTGCACAGCGCCGAGCTCGGTGACGGCTTGTCTGCCGCTTTGTGGACCAACCACCACGATGCCCAGGAGTACGAAGCGCCGAGCCACCACACTCTGTCCTGCTACATCGCCGGTGGCACTGGCACGTTTCGTCGCGGGCAACCGGGCCACAAGGGCGGGCCGGACAAGCTCTGCATCCTGCCGGCCGATCACGAATCGGGCTGGGTGATCAACGGCGATATCCGCCTGGCGCATCTGTATTTCAGCGCCGAACAATTCGCCCTCGGTTGCGTCACCTTGCTCGATCGCGAACCCCGCGAAATGCAGTTGCGCGAGCAGACCTTTCTCGAAGACCCGCAACAGGCGCGACGCTTCCGGCAGTTGCTGACGCTGAATTGGGATGAGCCTGCTGAACGTCTGCTGACCAGCAGTCTCGCCCATGAATTGATCAGCCACACCTTGCTCAGCCAGGTCGGCGCGCGTCAGGGTTTGCGTTTGAAGGGTGGATTGGCGCCTCACCAGCGTCGGCAACTGGTGGAGTTCATCGACACTCAGTTGGCCGAGCCGATCAGCCTCGGTCAACTGGCCGGGATGTGTGCCCTGTCGGAATACCACTTTGCGCGGATGTTCCGTACGAGCTTCGGCCTGCCGCCGCATCAATATGTGCTGGCGCGGCGCTTGAGCCGGGCGCGGGAGTTGTTGCGCGGGACGGCGTTGCCGCTGGGTGAGATTGCGCTGGCGTGCGGGTTTGCCAGCGCGAGTCATTTCACTAATCGGTTCAAGCAGGTTTTGGGGGGGACGCCGGGCGAGTATCGGCAGGCGTTTTTGCGTTGAGCCTTTCCCCTCACCCCAGCCCTCCCGAAACGTCGGACCGCCCAGAGGGAGAGGGGGCCGACCGAGGTGTCTTGCGCTCTACATCGACCTGAATGACCGCGTCGATTATGGATTCGGTAAAGATCGATCACGTCGGCGCAGTTCTCCAATATCCCCCAATCAGTCCCCTCTCCCCCAAAGAGAGGGAGCCGACCGAGGTGTCTGGCGTTGTACATCGACCTGAATGACCGAGTCGATTATGGATTCGGTAAAGATCGATCACGTCGGCGGAGCTCTCCAATATCCCACGGTCAGTCCCCTCTCCCTCGGGGAGAGGGTTAGGGTGAGGGGCTTTTGATCTTGCCCTAGAACTCCAAGGTGCTCGACAGCGAAACCTGCCGCGAATCCCCCATCGACACAAAGAACCGGCTCGCCGCCGAGGTGTAATACGTGCGGTCAAACAGGTTCTTCACATTGAGCTGAAACTTGACCTTCTGCCCCTCAACCCTGGTGTCGTAAGTGGCAAACGCATCGGCCACGGTATAGCTCGGCAGATCGAAATCATTCACCGCGTTACCCGCACGTTCACCGACGTAACGCGCCCCGGCGCCGACGCGCAGCTGGTCGCCGCCGATCACGCTGCCGAAGTCATACACCGCCGACAACGAACCGGAATTCTTCGCCACGTTTTGCAGGCGCTTGCCTTTGTAATCCGGGTCTTCGGTGACTTCGGCATCGGTGTAGGCGTAGCTGCCGATCATGCTCCAGTGATCAGTCAGTTGACCGGTCAGATCCATTTCCAGACCGCGCGAACGCACCTCACCGGCCGCGCTGTAAATCGTCGTCGGGCCTTCCGAGTTGGCCACCAGCACATTGCGTTTCTTGATGTCGAACAACGCAATGTTGCCAGTGACACGCCCCGGCAGGTCGAGCCGCGCGCCCAGCTCCCACGACTTGGCTTCTTCCGGCGCGATGCTGCCATCGAGCACGGTGCTGCTGCCGCTCAGCGGGGCGATGGTCGAGTTGGGTTTGAACGATTCGGTGTAGCTGCCGTAGAACGACAAGGCGTCGGTGTAGCGATACACCAGACCGGCGCGCGGCACCCACTTCTGCCCGTTGCTGTCGGTGTTGGCCTTGAACGGTACACCTTTGCCGGCGTACTGGTCGTACTCCTGAAAGCGTCCGCCGGCGACCAGAATCCACTGATCGTTGAGGTGAATCGAGTCCTGCATGAATACCGAATCACTGCGCAGCTCATCGGTCTGCGCGCTGTCGGGAGCGCTGACCGTGGTGCCGGCAACTTCGCGGCCATACACCGGATTGAGGTAGCTGAACGTGGTCAGGCTTTTCTGGCGGATCAGGTCAGCGCGGTAGATCTTGCGGTACTCGTCATCGACGCCGAACACCAGATCATGCTGCATGCCCAGCACGTTGACCTTGCCTTCGAGACTGGCGGTGGTGAAACGGTCGGTGCTGATCGCGTTCTGGGTGCCGTCCATGCTGCGGGTCAGCGTGCCCTTGTTGGTATCGATGGCGGTCACGCGGACCTGGCTGGCGTCGTAGGTTTCGCGGTTCCAGCTGTAGCCGAAGTGCGCTTTCCAGTCGTCGTTGAGTTCGTGGTCGGCTTCAAAGTGATACAGATCCGAACGGCCTTCCATGTTGTTGAACGGTTCGTCCAGACGCTCCTTGCGCGAGATGTCCAGCGGATGATTGGTGCGCGGATCAATCAGCGTGCCACGGTCGAACGGCGTGAGAAATTCACGGTGCTCGTAGGCGAACAACAGCTTGGTGCTCTCGCCGAACCAGGCCAGCGACGGGGCGATCAGGGTTTCACGATGGGTGCCAAAGTTGCGCCAGTAATCTTCATCTTCGTGATCGAGCACCATGCGGTAGGCCAGCCCGGAATCGCCCAACGGGCCGGTGCTGTCGAAGGTGCCGCCGCTGCCGTTCTTGCCCTCGCCGTAAGTCGAGCCGCGCAAGGTCAGCGCATTGTACTGCGTCAGTTCGGGCTTCTTGCTGACCAGGTTGACCACGCCGCCCGGGTCTTGAATGCCGTAGAGCAACGAAGCCGGGCCTTTGAGCACTTCGACACGATCAACGGTGGCGTTCATGCCACGGCCCTGCACGATCGGCATGCCGTCGCGCATGATCGAGCCGTTGCGGTTGTCACCGAAACCGCGGGTCATCACCGAATCCTGCGTGCTGCCCAAGGTGTTGCCCTGGGTGATGCCGCTGACATTGGCCAGTGCATCATCCAGATTGCGCGGCGCCTGATCACGGATGACTTGCGCCGGGATAACGTTGACGGTCTGCGGGACTTCCTGCAACGACGCCGAAGAGCGCATCACCGAACTGGTTTCCGGCGGCTGGTAGCTCATCGACTCGTCGCGCATCGAGGTGATGGTGGTGGCGCCGAGGTTCAACGCGCCTTCGGTGGGTTTCGGCTCCAGTGCCAGCGTGTGGCTGTCGGTGCGGCGGAAGTTGAGGCCGGAGCCGCTGAGCAGGCGTTGCAGGGCCTGTTCGGCACTCATCTGGCCATTGACGGCCGGCGCGGTGAGGCCGTACGGCGCTTCGTCGGTGTAGACCACGCTCTGCCCGGTGACGCGGCTGAAGTCGTTCAGGGCTTGCGGCAGTGGCTTGGCGGCCAGCGAAAAGTTGAACTGCTTCTGCGTCTGGCTGCTGACAGTTTCGGCGGCAAGCGCCACGCTCATCGGCAACAACGCCAATGCCGAAAAACTCAATGCCGACACGCCCAACCACTGTTTGACCGAACCCGATTTTGCCCTGGACTTCATGACTCAATGACCTGTGTAGAACCGCAACGGATGCGAATGACTCGCAGTTTCAGTCACTACACGGATGGGGCTCGGGTTTACCTCACCACAAATCTGAAAATATTTTTGCAGATCAAAAGATCGCAGCCTTCGGCAGCTCCTACATTGGAATGCGATCCCTGTAGGAGCTGCCGAAGGCTGCGATCTTTTGACTTTGCCTCAACGCAAAATAATCAGATGCCCAAGCACCTGATGCTGCTCAAACCCCATCACCCCTTGCAGAGAACTCAACACCGCCTGCGGATCCTTGCTCGGAAAACTGCCACTGACCTTGCGCGCCGCCAGCTCATCGTTGAGCAACACAATCCGCCCCGGGTAATAACGGCGCAAATCCTCGACCACATCAGCCAGCGTCGACTTGTAGTAAGTCAGCCAGCCCTGACGCCAGGCCAATTGCGCTTCGCTGTCCACGGCATGCAGTTTTTCCGCCGCACCGTCACCGTAAGCAACCTGCTGGCCGGCTGTAAGAATTTGCTGTTCGCCACCACGAGCCGCCGTCACCCCGACGCGTCCGGACAGCACCGTGACCTGCGCGCCATGCGGTTGCAGTCGCACTTCGAATTGCGTGCCGAGCACCCGAGCCTGACCTTTCCCGGCCTCGACCACAAACGGCTCGCCGGTGTGCGTAACCGTGAAAAATCCGGCACCACGACGCAACTGCACATGCCGCTCGCCCTGACTGAAATCCACGGCAATCGCACTGTCGGCATCCAGCGTCACTTGCGATTGATCAGCCAGGGTCACGGTGCGTATTTCACCCGGCGCCGAAACGTAATCTGCACCCAGATCATCGATCCAGCGCTGCGGCTGCCAGCCGGTGCCAAGGCTGACCATCAGCAACAGGCACGCGGCCATAGCCAGCGCGCCCGACCAGCGCAACAGCTGAGGACGACGCGGACGAACCATCGCATCGAGATAACCCTGCAATACCACAGCCTCTTCATCGGCCAGCGTGCGCGCCGGACTTTCGCTCAATTCCCAGACCACCTGCGCCTGCGCATAGGCCTCGGCGTGAGCAGGATCGGCACGCAGCCATTGGCTGAAGGTCAGTTGGTCACCCGCGCTCGGCCGGTCATGCAACAGGCTCAGCCAGGCAAACGCGGCCTGTTCCTGAGCGGGGGTCGGGGTGATGGAGTCGGATGGCTTCACGGTGCTTTCCCTGGCAGGCGTGGCGCGGGGTCGCGCAGGCTGGCCTTGCAGGCCTCGAGGGCGCGCATCATTTGTTTTTCCACGGCACTTTGGGACAGGCCCATGGCTTTGGCGATTTCCGCGTACTTGCGGCCGTGGATGCGATTGAGCAAAAAGATCTGCCGGGTGCGCTCGGGCAACGCGCGCAACGCCGCTTCGACATGCTTCAGATCATTGCCCGCTTCCAGCGCTGCTTGTGGTTCGCTGCCGTGGCTGTCCGGCGCGTCCGGTTGCCAGCCCTCGTTGACGCGCGTGCGTGTGCCTTCGCTGCGCAGATGGTCGATGGCGATGTTGCCGGCGCAGCGCAACAAATAGGTACTGAGTTCTTCAACCTGCACCAGCGGTCGCCGCCAGAAACGCAGAAACAGATCCTGCACCAGGTCCGCCGCCGTCGCCCGACAACCGACGCGACGGCTCACCAGCGCCTCCATTTGCGAACGCTGGGACAGGAACACCTGCAGAAAATGCGCACGCGCCCCTTGCGGCTCGTCGTCGCGGGATTCCGGTGGCAGATCGATCAGCACCTCAGCACTGCGCCCATGCGGCGACCGGGCTGGCCAACAGGCTGACCCCGGCCAGCGCCAAGGCCAGACGCGGGCGATACGGCAGCAGCAATACCAACGCCAGGGCGCTGAGCATCAGTACGGCGAACCAGTCGACCAGACCGAAGCTCCAGCCATTGGCAGAAACGGCAGCCCACAGCGACAAGCCCAACAAAAACCACCCGGCCAGTTTCAGGCACTGACGGCGACGCGTGGAAGCTTTGCGGCTGAGCAATTCATCGTGGTGCCGAGGCATCGACAGGCACAACGCAGTGAATCCGGCGTAGGTGAGCAACAGTGCCAGCAGCATCAGTTCACCCCTTGCTCAAGAGTGATCGGCCTTGGCGTTTCGCGACGTGGCTTTCTAACGCTGACGGTGCTGCCGGCGCGCTGCATTTTCCACGCGGCCCATGCCAGAAACAGGCCGGTTGCGAGGCACGTCAGATCAAAACCGGCCAACGCCCAATCGCCCTGCATCAAATCCACGCCGAGGTTCCAAGGGGTGGTCAGCGCATTGATCAGCGGCACCGCGACAAACAGCGCAGCACCGAAAACAAGCTGTTCGACCCAGGCTTTGCGCCCCGGTCGTAACATCGCGTGCAGCACGCTCAAGCCCCAGGCCATGAAGAACGCGTTCACCTCCCAATCTGCACGCTCGGCAAGGCTCACCGGCAACAGACGATTGGCCAGGAAGAACACCGCCACCGCCGACACCAGCCCGGCCATGCTGGCGATATTCAATACTTCCACCAGCCGCAACTCGAACGGCATCACGCCGCTCTTGGCGTGTTTGAGCTGACGCTTGCCCAGCCAGATCACCAGCCCGGTGCCGATCATCGCCGTACCCGCCAGCCCGCAGATGAAGTACAGCCAGCGCAGCACCGGCCCGGCGAAGTGGCCCATGTGCAAACCATAGAACGTGCCCCCCACCGCCATCGCCATCGGCTGTTCCGGTGTGCTGCCGAGCATCTGCCCGGTCACACCGTTGAAGGTCACGGCGCGGCCGAAATCATGCACCACGCGATCGCCCGCGCGGGACAGCACCACGGTGGCATTGGCATCGCCCGGATTGCTCACCGACAGACGCGCCGTGTGGCCGCCCGACCATTGCTCGCTGGCCTTGCTCAACAGCGGCGCCATGGCCGCCAACGGTGCCGCTACATCGGCGCGTTCCGGGGTTTTCGAGGCGGGGAAAACTTCGTCATAGAACTTGCGCACGTCATTGCCGTAAGAAGCGACGATGCTCGCCGGCATGACCATCGACATGAAAATCACCAGGCTGCTGTAGGTGATCATCAAGTGAAACGGCAGCACCAATACGCCGACCGCGTTATGCCCGTCGAGCCAGGAACGCTGGCCCTTGCGCGGGCGGAATGTGAAGAAGTCCTTGAAGATTTTCTTGTGGGTGATGATCCCGGTGATCAACGCGACGAACATCACCATCGCAGCAATGGTCGATAGCCAACGGCCCCACGGATAAGGCATTTGCAGTTGGAAGTGGAAACGGTAAAAGAATTCACCGCCCATGCTGTCGCGGCCCTGCACTTCGGCGCCGGTTTGCGCATCAAGGGTTTTCGCTTCGAAACGGCCGCGCTCGCCGGGATTGGCCGGTGCTTGCTGCCAGCGCACAGTCAGGCCCGGGTCGCGGGCATCAGGCAAATCGATCAGCCAGCGTGAGGCGCCGGCCGCGTGTTGTTGCAGATAATCCTGGGCCAGCGTCAGGCTGGTCTCGGCATTCACCGAACGCGCCGGGATTTCCGGCTGCATCCAGTGGCTGATCTCCTCCTTGAAGTACGCCAGCGTCCCGGTCAGAAAAATCGCGAACAGCAACCAGCCGAACAGCAGTCCGGTCCAGGTGTGCAGCCAGGCCATCGCCTGACGAAAGCCCTCTTTCATGCCAGGCCCAATCCACGCGCCGCGCCGGAAATGGTCGCCAGAATCACACTAGGCACCAGCAATCCGACCCAGGCCGACCACGCCGTACGGCAGGCAAAACACCAGAGCACGGCCACCAGATAAACCAGAAACGAGATGGTCATACCGGTCACCACCGCTTCGGCACGGCTCAACGGCAGCCACAGCGTCAAGGTAACACTGGCCAGCGCCGCAACCAGATAGCCGCCAAACACCGCGGCCAGCACCCGTGAGGTGACGGCCAGGCGATAGGACATGGGAAGTGTGGCGAGTTTGCCTTTCATGTTTCGACCCTGAAACGAAAAACGTCCGACCGATCAGCCGAACCTATAGGTGATCAATATTAATGATAAATATTCTCATACGCAAAAGCATCTGATTGCCGGATAGTGTAGCCCCACCCTACAATGCGAACAGTTCTTGTTCTCTAACGCACACTCTCTACTGCGTAAAGAAAGCGCCCGGAGTCCACCGTTGTCATCCGCCCACCCCGTCGAATCGCTCTATCAGGCCCATCACAGCTGGCTCACCGGCTGGCTGCGGCGCAAGCTCGGCTGCCCGGACAGTGCGGCGGATCTGGCCCAGGACACGTTCGTCAAAGTGCTGACCGCCCGCGAACCGCCGCTGATCATCGAGCCGCGCGCCTTTCTGACGACGTTGGCCAAACGGGTTCTGTTCAATCATTACCGCCGTCAGGATCTGGAACGCGCTTACCTCGATACTCTGGCGCAGATGCCGGAAATGGTCGCGCCGTCGGAAGAGGACAAAGCGATCATCCTGCAAACCCTGATGGAACTGGATGAGTTGCTCGACGGTTTGCCGCGCCAGGTCAAACGTGCCTTTTTGCTGGCGCAGGTAGATGGCCTGACCTATCCACAGATTGCCGTCGAACTCGGCATCTCCGTGGCCACGGTCAAGCGCCATCTGAACAAAGCGGCGATGCGCTGCTACTTCGCCCTATGAACCGCCCGGCGGATTTTTCCTCTCAGGTGGCTGAGCAGGCCGTGCATTGGTTGATGGAAACGCAGCAAGGCGCACTGAGTCCGCGCCAGCAAATGGCAATGCAACAGTGGCTGGATGCGCACAGCGAGCATCGTCGGGCGTGGGAGCATATCCAGCGGGTCAACCAGCGCTTGCGCGGTGTGTCGTCGCCGTTGGCCCACGCGGCGCTGAACGGGCCGAAGTCGGGCAGCCGTCGTCAGGCGCTGAAACTGCTGCTGATTCTCGGCGCCGGTTCGGCTGTTACGTGGGGCATGCGCGAACACAACCCGCTGCCGTCGTTGCTCGCCGATTACCGCAGCCCGCTGGGTCAGCGACGCATAATTTCCTTGGGCGGCGGCGATCAATTGCAACTCAACACGGCCAGTGCAGTGGATGTCGACGGCTCGCAGCGGTTGATCCGTTTGCTCGAAGGCGAAATTCTCCTGACGGCCGCGCAATCCTTCGAAGTACGCACAGCTCAGGGCCTTCTGAAAACTCAGGGTGCACGCCTCAATGTGCGCCAGTTTGCCGATCGTACGCAGATCGCGCTGTTCGAAGGTCGCGTCGAACTGAGCGGTAATGGACGTGCGCCGATGCTGCTGCCAGTCGCGCGTCAGTTGAGTTTTACCTCGACATCCGTCAGCGCAGCCAAGCCGCTGGACGTCAACAGCGGCGCTTGGGCCGACGGCATGCTGGTGGCCGCACACATGCGCCTCGGCGACTTCCTCGATGAACTCGGCCGCTACCGTCGCGGCCAACTCAATTGCGCCAAGAACGTCGCCGACCTGCTGATCTCCGGGACTTATCCACTGGACGACAGCGAGCGGATTCTCGATCTGCTGGAAATCAGTTTGCCGGTGAAGGTGAAGCGCTTTACCCGCTACTGGGTGACCGTCGAAGCGCGGGTTTAAAAAACTCAAAAATAAATGAGCCGTTTTTCAGATCTGGCGTGACAGAGAAGGAAAGCCCCCCTTGATTCAACCTTCTCAGGATCATCCACATGCACCCAACCCGCCTCACGCCACTGGCTCGCACCCTGCGCAATCTTGTCCTCGGCGCCAGCCTGAGCATCTGCGCCCTGCCCGCCGCGCTGGCCGCTGATGCCAAGGCTTACCACATCGCACCATCGTCGCTGGAAAACGCCCTCAACCAGTTTGGCCGTGAAGCAGGCGTGTTGATTTCATTCGGTTCGCAAGTCACCAGCGGTGTGCAAAGTCGAGGTCTGGAGGGCAGCTACACGCCTGAACAAGGTTTGAATGCGCTGCTTGAAGGCACCGGTCTGCAAGCACGCGCCGAGGGCAACAATGCGTTCAGTCTGCAACCGCTGGCGGATGCCGCGCTGGAACTGGACACGTCGAAAGTCGTCGGTGACTGGCTGGGCGACGCCGCGCAAATCAATATCTTCGAACATCCTGGTGCTCGCGATGTGATCCGCCGCGAAGAATTCGAACGTCAGGGCGCCACTCAGGCGCGTGATGTGCTCAATCGCATCCCCGGCGTCAATGCCCCGGAAAACAATGGCACAGGCAGCCATGACATGGCGCTGAACTTCGGCATTCGTGGTTTGAACCCACGCCTGGCCGCGCGCTCGACGGTGTTGATGGACGGCATTCCGGTGCCGTTCGCGCCTTATGGCCAACCGCAGTTATCGTTCGCGCCAATCAGCATGGGCAACATGGATGCCGTGGACGTGGTACGTGGCGGTGGCGCCGTGCGTTACGGCCCGCAGAACGTCGGCGGCGTGGTCAACTTCGTGACCCGGGCGATTCCTGACGAACCAACGGTCAAGGGTGGCTTCCAGACGGAAACCAGCCCATCGTCGAGCCATGACGGTTTCAAGACCAGCGCCAACCTGCTGGCCGGCGGCACCAATGCCAATGGTCTCGGCGGCGCGTTGCTCTACTCCGGCACCCGTGGCGGTGACTGGCGCGAACACAGCGACACCGAGATCGACGACCTGATCCTCAAGGGCAAATACCAGCTCGACGAGGCCAACAGCTTCAACGCCATGGCCCAGTATTACGAAGGCAAGGCCGACATGCCCGGCGGTTTGAACGTCGCCGATTACGACGCCGACCCGTACCAATCGACGCGGCCGAAAGACCAGTTCTGGGGCCGTCGCACGATGTTCAATTTCGGCTATCGCTATCAGGAAGATCGCCGTGAATTCACCGCCAACACCTTCTTCACCAAGACCCTGCGCAGCGGCTATCTCGATCAGGGCACGTTCCTCTCGCTGTCGCCGCGCGAGTATTGGGTGCGCGGTCTGGAAACCCGTTTCGCCCAAGGCTTCGACCTCGGCCCGACCAGCCATGAAGTCGGCGTCGGCTATCGCTACATCAACGAGGCCGGCCACGAACTGCGCTATCGCACGCCGATCAGCAGCAACCAATACCCGACCACCGCCAGCCGCAACGATCGCGATACCCGTGGCGGCACCGAAGCCAATGCGTTCTTCGTCGACGATCGCATCGACATCGGCAAATGGACAATCACCCCGGGCGTGCGCTACGAGATGATCGAGTCGCAGCAGACCAACAACCTGACCAACGTCAAATACAAGGGTGATTACAACACCGCGTTGCCGGCGCTGAACGTGCTCTATCACCTGACCGACAGCTGGAACCTGTACGCCAACACCGAAGGCTCGTTCGGCAGCGTGCAGTACAGCCAGATGCCCAACCGTGTCACCAGCGGTGAAGTGAAACCGGAGAAGGCGCGCACCTGGGAACTCGGCACTCGCTATGACAATGGCGCATTGCGCGCGGAGATCGGCGCATTCCTGATCAACTTCGACAACCAGTACGAAAGCAACCAGACCAACGACTCGGTGATCGCCCGTGGCGAAACCCGCCATCAAGGGATCGAGACCAGCGTCAATTACGCACTGGATGACTTGAGCCCGGCGCTCGCCGGTTTCGATGTCTACGCCAGCTACGCCTACGTTGACGCGACCATCCGCGAAGACGGACCGAACAAAGGCAATCGCGTGCCGTTCTCCTCGAAGCACAAAGGCACGATTGGCGTCGGTTACACCGAAGGACCGTGGAAGCTGAATCTGGACAGCAGCTTCCAGAGCGACCAGTTCGCCGACAACGCCAACACCTCGAAGGAAAGTGCCGATGGCAGCACCGGGAAGATCCCGGGGTACATGCTGTTCAGCAGCCGCGCGGGGTATGACTTCGGACCGCAGTTGTCGGATCTGAATGTCGCGGTGGGGGTGAAGAATATCTTCAACACGCAGTACTTCACGCGTTCGTTTGATGACAATAACAAGGGCAAGTATGTGGGTGAACCGAGGACGGTTTATGTGCAGACTTCTGTAGCGTTCTGAGGATTGAGAAGCCCCTCACCCTAACCCTCTCCCAGAGGGAGAGGGGACTGACCGCGTTGTTTTGGCGGGTTACGCCGACATGAGATATCGAGTCGAGCTTACGTTTGAAAAGCGTAAAAATCGGCCCCCTCTCCCTCTGGGAGAGGGTTAGGGTGAGGGTCAGCGGGTCATGGTCTACAGTAAAACTTCAACCCAACTTCACAAGGATCGTGAAGCATGCAAACCCGCCCACCCTCGCCCAGTTCGCCCGCCATCTACGCGTCAATCAAACCGACTGCGAACACCTGCTCTGGGAAAAAATCCGCTCCCGCCAAATCGCCAATCTGAAATTTCGTCGGCAGTTTCCCTGTCCGCCTTACGTGCTGGATTTTTATTGCGCTGAGATGAAGTTGGCGATTGAGCTGGACGGTGGTCAGCATTATGAAACGCCGAAAGTGATTCATGATCAACGACGGACGCACTGAATCAAAAGGGCATTGAAGTCGTGCGCTTCAGTAATCTTGAGGTGATCCAGCAGATGGACGATGTGCTAGAGCAGATCATAAGAATTGCGGCGAATCGAAAAATGCCCTCACCCTCACCCTAACCCTCCCGAAACGTCGGACCGCCCAGAGGGAGAGGGGACTGACCGGGGGATGCTTGCGAGCTACGCCGACCTGATTCTGCATTGCCGAATCCATAATCGACTCGGTCTTTCAGGTCGATGTACCCCGCAAGACACCTCGGTCGGCCTCTTCCAGAAGAAAATGGGCTGACCGGGATGTTTCAGAAATGCATTGGCCTGAAAGTACTGCGTCGGATCCATAATCAACTCGGTCTTTCAGGTCGACGTACCTCTTCAGACACCTCGGTCGGCCTCTTCCAGAATAAAATGGGCTGACCGGGATGTTTCAGAAGTGCATTGGCCTGAAAGTACTGCGTCGGATCCATAATCAACTCGGTCTTTCAGGTCGACGTACCTCTTCAGACACCTCGGTCGGCCTCTTCCAGAATAAAATGGACTGACCGGGATGTTTCAGAAGTGCATTGGCCTGAAAGTACTGCGTCGGATCCATAATCAACTCGGTCTTTCAGGTCGACGTACCTCTTCAGACACCTCGGTCGGCCCCCTCTCCCGGAGGGAGAGGGCTGGGGTGAGGGGCCGCTCTCTTACGCCCTGTGCAAAAACCGCCACAAACAAAAACGGGCCTGCTTCCGCAGGCCCGTTCTCATTGGGTGGCTTATAAAATCAGCGCATCAACTGTTGATCGCTGCCTGTTCGTTCTCAAGAAATTCTTCCTCCAGCAGAGCATCATTCGCCTTGCTAAATGGCACCACAGCGGCACGTGGCTTACCCCGCAGTTTGCCGAAAAGGTGCTCCAGAGCGTGCTCGAGTTTTTCGGCTGCACCGTCGATCGCCTGTTCCAGCGAATCGGCCTTGTGGGTCACGGAAATCGGTTGATGGCCTTTTGGCCGCGCTTCCAGTTGGCAGCGCATGTCATGGGGACCTGGTTTGTCCCCGTTCTCGTCGGCCAGATGGACTTCGACGCGGGTCAGGTCTTCTTCATAACGTTCGAGCGTGCTCTCAATGGTTGTACGTACCCACTCCTCCAGTCGTTGACTACTTTGAATATGGTTATCGCTGTTGACTTGGATTTGCATAGTTCATCCCTTATTTCAGCTAGCTCGTCAGAGGCCTTGAGTTGAATTTCCTGACCTCCTGGTTACAACAATCGGCCCGACCGGCGAACATTTCAACCCCTGAAAAAAGATAAATATTCATTCGCAAAAAAAGCCGGACAACCGAGCAAAGCACTGGTAAGGTCGGGAGTTGGGTCGCCTCGCAACCCTGCAAAATTTGCTCACAATTACCCGTCATTCAACGGGTGCAAGCTGCGAAAAATCCCCGCTTCCTCCACCAGCCAGTCATGCACCGCACGCACGCCCGGATGGCTCAACGCCCCCGGCGCATACAGCAACACATAGCGTTTGTGATTGGGCACCGACAGGCCAAACGGCACGATCAATGTCCCCCGCTCCAGCTCATCGTTTAGCAATGTACGCCGGGCAATCGCCACGCCCATGCCGGCGATCGCTGCTTCGATGGTCAGGTGATTGCGATTGAAGGTATGCCCGCGCCGTACGTCGGCGCCCTCAAAGCCGATCGCGTTCAAATAGAATTCCCACTCCGCGTATTCATAACTGCCGCGCCACGCAGTGATGTCGTGCAGCAACGGGAAATGCACCAGATCCGCCGGCCCGTGTAGCGGTGGTCGTCCGCGTAGCAGGCTCGGCGCGCACACCGGGAAAATCTGCTCGTCGAGCAAGGCTGTGGATAACAATCCCGGATAACTGCCGTCGTTCAGATCAATGGCCAGGTCGAAGTCGCCCTCGTGCAACGGCACGCTGCTGTCCTCGGCAACCAGCCGTAGATGGATGTCCGGATAGCGCTGTTGCAGGCGCGGCAAGCGCGGCGTCAGCCATTTGCTGAGGAACGACGGAATCGAACGCACACGCAAAATCCCGCTGATCATTCCGGCATCCAGTCGACGCAATTCGGCATCGATGCTGCCGTACGCTTCGTTAACGGTAATCGCCAGCCGCTGCCCCTCCGCGCTCAACTCGACACCGCGCGCGCGCCGATGAAACAGACGAAACCCGAGGCGTTCTTCCAATTGCCGAATCTGCTGACTGACCGCCCCCGGGGTGATGTGCAGTTCTTCGGCGCAACGAGTGAACGACAGATGCCGCGCGGCACAGGAAAACACCTGCAGCCAGACGTAGGTCTGGGCATGCAATTGACGACTCATCGTTTAGTCCTGCTAAAGGCTTACTTAGGAAATTTCGTTAGTCACGTAGGACTGAGGTAGGCAGTATCGCCGACATTGCGCTTGTCCTACAAAAAATGGCAGCGATTCCTACTCCATTGCTTGTAAGGGTTTAGCATGGCTATCAGTGTTTTCGATCTATTCAAAGTCGGCATCGGCCCGTCCAGTTCCCACACCGTCGGCCCGATGCGGGCTGCAGCGACCTTCGCTCAAGAGCTGATTGATCAGCATGTGTTGAACGATGTGCGCCGTGTAGAAATCCGTTTATATGGCTCGCTGTCAGCCACCGGCGTCGGTCACGCCACCGACCGCGCTACGGTCATGGGCCTGATGGGCGAATGGCCGGACGGCATCGATCCGGCGACCATCGATCCCCGCATCCAGCAACTGCGCGAGACAGGCCAACTGTCCCTCGCCGGGAAAAGAGAAATTGCTTTCGACTGGCAGCGTGATCTCCTGCTGCTGGATGAGAGCCTGCCCTACCACCCCAACGCCATGTCGCTGACAGCCTTTGGCGAAACCGCCGAGTTGTTTGAGCAGACGTACTACTCGATCGGCGGCGGCTTCATCATCGAAGCAGCGGAAGCCGAGTCCGGTGTCGCTCCGGCCGGCGACGTGGTGTTGCCGTACGATTTCTCCAGCGCCGCCGAACTGTTGTCACTGTGCAAACTGCACAACCTGCGCGTGTCTGAACTGATGATGGCCAACGAACGCGCATGGCGTAGCGACGCCGAAATCCGCCAAGGCCTGCTGCACATCTGGTCGGTGATGCGTGAATGCGTCGAACAAGGCCTGCGCCACGAAGGCATCCTGCCCGGCGGTCTGAATGTGCCACGCCGCGCCGCGAAATTGCATCGCAGCCTGCTGGAAATCGGCAAGCCCAACGTGATCAGCTCAACGCTGTCGGCGATGGAATGGGTCAACCTGTTCGCCCTCGCCGTCAACGAAGAGAATGCTGCCGGCGGCCGCATGGTCACCGCGCCGACCAACGGTGCAGCGGGGATCATTCCGGCGGTTCTGCACTACTACATGAAATTCAATCCGGACGCGTCTGACGATGACGTGGTCGCTTTCTTTCTCGGTGCGGCCGCCGTCGGCATTCTGTGTAAGAAAAATGCCTCGATCTCCGGTGCCGAAGTCGGCTGCCAGGGCGAAGTCGGTTCAGCCTGCGCAATGGCCGCCGCCGGCCTCGCTGACGTGCTCGGCGCTACGCCGGAACAGTTGGAAAACGCCGCCGAAATCGGTCTGGAACACAACCTTGGCCTGACCTGCGATCCGGTCGGTGGCCTCGTGCAGGTGCCGTGCATCGAGCGCAACGCCATCGCCGCTGTGAAAGCGATCAACGCCACGCAAATGGCCCTGCGCGGCGACGGCAAGCACTTCATTTCCCTCGACCGGGTGATCCGCACCATGCGCGATACCGGTGCCGACATGCACGACAAATACAAAGAGACTTCACGGGGCGGCCTGGCTGTGAGCTGGGTGGAGTGCTGAGGCGCATTCCCTGACCGCCCCGGCAGACCGCACCTGATGGTCTGCCAACCGTGAGCCCGAGCAAAAATAATAACGAGGCGATACCGATGACCGATGTACGTACACCTGCTGCCGATAATCCCGCGGTAGACCGCACACGCAATGCAGAAACAGCCCACAAGGGCTGGAACAAATTCGACACCACCTGGATGCTGGGACTGTACGGCACCGCCATTGGCGCCGGGACTTTGTTCCTGCCGATCAACGCCGGTGTCGGCGGTTTCTGGCCGTTGTTGATTCTGGCTGTGCTGGCCTTCCCGATGACATTTTTTGCCCACCGTGGTCTGTGCCGTTTTGTCTTGTCCGGTCGCTCCGGGGACATCACCGAAGTGGTCGAAGAACACTTCGGCTTCGGTGCCGGCAAACTGATCACGCTGCTGTATTTCTTTGCGATCTTCCCGATCCTGTTGGTGTACAGCGTTGCGCTGACCAACACCCTGAGCAGTTTCCTCGAACATCAACTGCACATCGCCCCGCCGCCACGAGCGATCCTCTCGCTGGCATTGATCCTCGGTTTGATGGCGATTGTTCGTTGCGGTCAGAGCGTCATCGTCAAAGCCATGAGCGTGCTGGTTTACCCGTTTGTTGCCGCTTTGCTGTTGCTCGCGGTCAGCCTGATTCCGAACTGGAACGGCGCGTTTTTCGCCAGTGCTCAAGAAGCCATGCCGATGTCTGTTTTTCTCAAGACGCTATGGCTGGCGATCCCGGTGATGGTGTTCTCGTTCAACCATTCGCCGATCATTTCCGCGTTCGCCGTTGATCAAAAACAACGCTACGGCGAGCAGGCCGAACGCAAGAGCAGCGGCATCCTCGCCATGGCCCACGGCATGATGGTCGTCACGGTGATGTTCTTCTGTTTCAGCTGCGTGCTGGCGTTGTCGCCGGCGGATCTGGCAGCGGCGAAGGCGCAGAACATTTCGATCCTGTCGTACCTGGCCAACCACTTCCAGACCCCGGTCATTGCTTATGCCGCGCCGCTGATTGCGCTGGTGGCGATCACCAAATCCTTCCTCGGCCACTACATCGGCGCCAGCGAAGGCTTCCAGGGCATGATCGTGAAAAGCCTGCGCGGCCGTGGCCGGGTGATGTCGGCGAGCTGGCTGAACCGCATTACCGCCGTGTTCATGATTCTCAGCTGCTGGGCCGTGGCAACATTCAACCCGAGCATCCTCGGGATGATCGAGGCTTTCGGTGGGCCAGTGATTGCCTGTCTGCTGTTCTTGATGCCCATGTACGCCATCCGCCGCGTGCCAGCCTTGCGCCAGTATTCGGGGCAAGCGTCCAACGTATTTGTGGTGTTGATCGGTCTGATTGCACTGTCAGCGATCATCTATCTGGTTCTGCCCTGAAAACGGGCCATTAAAAAAGGCGAGCCGTGTGGCTCGCCTTTTTTATGCCCGTGTTCATTGTTCGACAATTTTCCCGGCACAGCCCTTGCTACTCCCCTGTGAGAGCTGTCGCAGGCTGCGATCCTTTGATCTTCATGATCGAAATCAAAACACCGAAGATCAAAAGATCGCAGCCTCGTTTCACTCGACAGCTCCTACATGAAGCAACAAATACAGGCCACGGAATGGCCGGTGATCCGGTTTGGCGAACCAACCCGATCACGGCCGGTCAACAACTGCACGTTCAATCAGGCGGTGACGCATCATGGACAATCCTTTTCAGATCATTACCGATGCCTTCGCGCCGGACTATCAGATCAACCTGAGCATTCAGGGCCTGGACGGCAGCATCATGCTGACCCTGTCCAACAGCGGCCGGATCGTGGCCAAACGCATGATCAGTGCCGAACAACGCAATGACCCCACGCGCCTCAAGCGGCTGGTGCAAAGCATTCAATTCGGCATCGCTATCGAACAAGGCCACAGCGCCATGGCCATCCTCGAAGCGATGACCAACGGTGACGGGCTGACCCCGCCACCGCCGCGCCTCATCGACCAGCCCGGACAGACGGCCGGGCTTTAAAGCTCGCCCTTCTCGACCTCGGGATGCTCGCTGGAACCGGTGCCGAGTTTGCGCTGCGGTTTCTCGATCTTCACCGAAGGAAATTGTGACGAGGCGTAACGCACCACCAGAATCGAGAACGCCAGCAGCAGAATCCCGCCGCACAGGTAGATGATGCCCATGTCCGGCGGGTTGTGGTGCGAGACATTGGAGATCAGCAAACGGGTCAGCGCGGTGATCGCCACGTAGATCAGGAAGCGCACCGGCATGTGGTTGGTCTTGAAGTAGATCCCGACCATCGCCCCCAATTCCAGATAGATGAACAGCAACAGAATGTCATCGATCTTGATGTGGCCTTCCTCGAGCATCCCGAGAAACTCCATAACCGCCGCCCACGCCGTCACCGCACCGATGGCAAACAGCGCCAGATAGTGGAAGGTCTCGACGAACAGGTTGCCCAGGGACTCGGCCAGTTGATGCACGTTTTGCCGCAGTTTCTCGGCCCAGTTGATTTTCACGATGATGTTCCTTAGCCCGAATGCGAGCGGATGATGCGTGTTGGACGTGACGGTTTTCTGCACGTAACGGTTTTCATGCAGAAAAGAGGCCACGCCATCATGGCGAGCCGCCGCCAAACCCGCGCCGTGGCGTTTGGTCGCACCGCTGTGCTTTTGTGGGAGCGAGCCTGCTCGCGAATGCAGCAACACGGGCTCCCTGACAAACCCGAAATCCGGTCTACATTGAAAAGCCACTACCCATGGCGCAGGGATTCGCTTATCCTTTTCGCTGTATATGGATACAGTAGTCGTCAAGACAACTTAATGTGAAGGCATGTGAGGTGGTGAATGGCCGTCGAAGTGGTATACCGCAGCAGCCGAGATCTGGAGCGCTTGTTCATGGATAAAGCCGAAGCTGACCGTCATGACAAAATGCTCGAACTGGCCGAATATCTGGCTGATGTGCTGCAAAAAGCCGTTCCGTCTCTGACTGAGCAGCAAGTGGAAGAAGCCGGGATCTACATGGCGAAGAATCGCGATGTATTCGCCCGGGCGTTCAAGAGCCAGCCGGATGCACTGTCCGAACTGCTCAATGCACCAGCAGAACCTGCTGAACAAGCTGAAGTGGCGGAACCTGCTGAAGCGCCGGCCAAGCCTGCCAAAGCGTCAAAAGCGGCGAAGTAAGCAATGACCGAATTGAATAGGCCCTGAGTCGAATGGCTCAGGGCCTTTTTCATGCCTGTGAAACTCAGCGATACAAAACTTTCTCCGCCAACTCATCCGCCACCCGCGCCGGCGAACGTTTTTCCGCCTGCGCATGGGCAAACACCTCGGTCAGCCGCGAACTGATTTTCGACAGATGCGCAGTAATCGTCGGCAACTCCTCGCCACGATGTTTCAGCGAGACGTAGATCAAGCCACCGGCATTGATCACATAATCCGGCGCATACAGAATCCCGCGCCGTTCCAGTTGATCCGCGACATCCAGATGCGTCAGTTGATTATTCGCCGAACCTGCCACCGCCGAGCAGCGCAGTTGCGTGACGCTGTGGCTGTTCAGCACACCGCCCAGACCGCACGGTGCAAGGATGTCGCACGGGGTGCTGAGTAACGCGTCGTTGGCGATCGGATGGGCGTTGAGTTGCTCCATCGCCAGTTGCACCTTGCCGTGGTCGATATCGCTGACCAGCAGTTCAGCACCGGCAGCGTGCAGTTGCTCGGCCAAGGCAAAACCGACATTGCCCAGGCCCTGAATAGCAATGCGCAAGCCTTCGAGATTATCGCTGCCCAGCCGAGCCATCGCCGTTGCGCGAATGCCGGCAAACACGCCCATGGCAGCATGCGGTGCCGGGTCGCCGGCCGACGTGGTGCTGGTGACATGTTGGGTCTGCTGGGCGATGCAATCCATGTCCGCGACCGAGGTGCCGCTGTCGATGGCGGTGATATAGCGGCCATCGAGCTGATCGATGCAGCGGCCAAAGGCCTCGAACAGCGCGCCACGACTCTCCACATGGACCGGACGCACGATCACCGCGACGCCACCGCCCTGAGCCAGCCCTGCCAGTGCGGCTTTGTAGCTCATGCCCTGAGCAAGGCGAATGGCATCTTCGACGGCGGATTCGTCATTGGGATAGGCAAGATAACGACATCCGCCCAAGGCTGGCCCGAGACGACTGTTATGGATGGCAATGACCGCCTTCAACCCGGTGACCGGATCAACGCTAAGGTGCAGCGATTCCAGGCGAGTGCTTTGCATGAGCGCAAACATCGTTGGGCTCCCGAATCACTTCTTGTAGAACGCCAGTATAGGCCTGCGTCTGAAAATTGCTGGAGCGCACCGGAATAAGCGCCCGCGCAGACAACGGCTTTGCGGCATAACCCGACACCGGCGCAGCGGGGCACTGGACGAATCTCGCGGACCGGGCTAAAACGAGGCATTCCCCGGAGATTTCGATGAGTGCGCGTCAACGTTTTTTCGAATGCCTGCACCGTTCACCGCCCGCGCTGTTCGAAGCCGCGCTATGGATGGCGGCCGAGCACGAAAAAGCGGTCGATCCCGACGCGCTTTTGGAGGAATTCAAAGACCTGCAACAACGGGTCAGTTACGGTTTGCCAATGCTGCCGGTAAGCGAGCTGGCGCAACCTTTGTTACGCCGCATGACCGATCTGGGTTTTGCACAGGACGATTTTCTGCCACTGCGTCCGCAGGCTGCGCTGCTGCACAAAGTGTTGCAGACCCGTCGCGGCCAGCCGCTGGCATTGGCGCTGATTGCCCTGGAGTTGGCGCGCGGGCTGGAGATCCCGCTGGTCGGGGTCAACTTCCCCGGGCACTTCCTGTTGCGGGTGCCCGGCGCCGATCACTTGCTGGATCCCTGCGGTGGCCGGCGCTTGTATCCCAACGACTGTCGCGAACTGTTGCAGCGCCAATACGGGCCGAACATGAAGCTCAATGCCGAGCATCTGCTGACCGCCACACCCCAACAGATGCTCCAGCGCCTGTCGCGCAACCTGCGCCAGCTGTACCTGACCCATGATGACTTCATCGCTGCGCTGATCGACGCCGAACGCGTGCTCGAACTGGGTGACGCCGGCGCCGCCGATTACTTGGCCCGGGCCAGTCTTTATCAGCGGCTCGACTGCCCGAACGCCGAGCGCTTCGACCTGGAACATGCGCTGCTGCTCAGCGACGATCCGATACAACGATTGCGCCTGACCGAACGCCTCGGGCACCTGCCGCCCAACTCAGTCGTCCACTGACGCCCTTGTGGGAGCTAGCCTGCTGGCGATGCAGGCGGCTCGGTCTCTCAGTTAAACCGCGTTATCGTTCTTCGCTAGCAGGCTAGCTCCCACAGGAGATTGCGCTGTGTCGGTGGGCGAACGTACCTGAATAATCAGCAACGCGGCGATGACCGCCGGGATCGCACAGAAGAAGAAAATCTGCGCCACCGGAATGTGCATCGCCAGCAACAGGCTGCCAAACAGCGGCCCGAGAATCGAACCAAAACGCCCCACGCCCAACGCCCAACCCGTGCCCGTCGCGCGCACATGCGCCGGGTAGAAATTGCTGGCAAACGCATTCAGCGTCAGTTGCCCGCCGATGATGCAGAACCCGGCGGCGAACACGCAGGCCACCAGATAGCGCGGATTGTCGTGATTGAGACCGAGTAGAATTGTGCACAACGCCGCACCGGCCAACACCGCCGACAACAAACGAACCTTGCGTTTCAAGCGGTCGGCAAACCAGGCCATGCAGATCGCGCCGAGGGTGCCGGCGAACAGGAACATCGACGTCACCAGATTGGCTTCGTTGAGTTTCAAGCCACTTTCCAGCAGCAGCGTCGGCAGCCAGCTGATCATGAAATACAACAGAATCAGACTGACGAAAAATGTCGCCCAGATCAGCAAGGTCGGCCGCGCATAGCCGTTGCGGAACAGCTCGACCACAGTCAGTTTGCTGCCCTGCTCACGCTCGCTCTGTTCGACGCTGGCAACGGGCGGTTGCCAGTCCGGCAGCATGCGCGCGGTGACTTTGCGCAGTCGCGCATACGGCGGTGCATCCCGCAGCAGACGTGGCAGCGATTCCGGCAGCATCCACCAGAGAAACGGAAACAGCAGCAACGGTGTAACGCCACCAGCGAGGAACACCGCTTGCCAGCCGAACCGGTCGATAAACCCGGCGGCGACGAAACCACCCGCCGCGCCACCGAACGAGAAGCCACAAGCCGCCAGCGTCACCATCAAGGTGCGCAACCGCGGTGGCGAATATTCCGACATCAACGCCATGGCACTGGGCATCGCCCCGCCCATGCCGATGCCACAGATGAAGCGCGCAATCATCAGTGTGTTCAGCGAGTCAGCGAAGACCATCAACACGGTCAGCGTGGCGTAGATCAGCACGCAGGCGAGCAGAATCCGGCGCACGCCAAAGCGGTCAGCCAGCGGCGTGACGGCCAGGGAACCGAGGGTAAGGCCAAGCAGGTTGGCACTGAACACAGGCCCGAACGCAGACTTTTCCAGGCCCCAGTCCTGCGCCAGCGCGGGCACCACATAACCGAGCACCTGGGCGTCATAGCCATCGGTGACCAGCAGCAAGGCGAGCAGGATCAAGAGCAACCACTGATAGCGGGACACAGGACGGGCGTCGAGTGCCGCCCGGAAGCTGGCAATCTGGTTGTGCATCGCAAGGTACCTGTTTTGTTTTTATGATTTTTTGGTGCCGCAACCGAGACCCCTTGTGGGAGCGAGCTTGCTCGCGAAAGCGGTGTATCAGGTAGATAAATGTTGCCTGACAGACCGTCTTCGCGAGCAAGCTCGCTCCCACAGGGTTACGGTGTATCTGGTTGGTTGGCCGGATGCGCCTTGATGAACGCCGGATGTTCAGCCGCCAGTGCGGCGACCCGACGAATTTTCGGATACGCCTCAAGGCTGACGTTAAACCGCTCCGCCGCATACAACTGCGGAATCAGGTAAACATCGGCCACGCACGGCCACTCGCCAAAACAGAAACCCTCATCGCCAATCAGTTGCTCCACCGTCGCCAGCCCTTGGCTGATCCAGTGACTGATCCACTCGACCACTTGCGGCTCGTCGTGCCCCAGCCGGCGCAGACGATTGAGCACGCTGACGTTGTGCAGCGGATGCACGTCGCAACCGATCACCGCCGCCACACCGCGCACCTGTGCACGGGCGAGCAGATCTTCAGGCAGCAACGGCACCTGTGGATAACGCTCTTCCAGGTACTCGATGATGGCTGGCGACTGAATCAGCAAACCGCCTTCGTCAGTGCGCAAGGCCGGCACCCGGCCCTGCGGGTTGATCGCCAGATACGCCGCTTGCCGATGCTCGCCACCCGGCGGCGCGATCAAGTTGACCGGCAGCGCCTGGTAGTCCAAACCTTTGAGCGCCAGCGCGATCCGCACCCGGTACGACGAGGTGGAACGGTAATAGGTATAGAGATCCATAAGCCGCTCCTGTCAGCGCGCCGCCAGCACTTTGCCGCGGCACTCGCCGAAGCCGATCGAAGCAAAACCATCACGGGCACAACGTGCGCGCAGAATGATTTCGTCACCGTCCTCAAGGAATTTGCGCACTTCGCCGGAAGCCAGTTCGATCGGCTTTTTGCCGCCCTCAGTGATTTCCAGCAGGCTGCCGAACTGACCGCTCTCAGGGCCGGACAAAGTGCCCGAACCGAACAGGTCACCGGCCTGCAACTGGCAACCGTTGACGCTGTGGTGCGCGACCATTTGCGCGACGGTCCAGTACATGTAGCGGGTGTTGCTCAGGGTCAGGCGATGAGCCGGCAGGTTCTGCTCACGCATGGCTTCGGTGAGCAGCAGCACTTCCAGTTCGATGTCAAAGGCTCCGCCGTCCTGATCACGCTTGTCGAACAGATACGGCAGCGGCTGCGGATCACCTTCAGGGCGCGCCGGTTGCGCGGTGCGGAACGGCTCCAGCGCTTCGGCAGTGACGACCCACGGCGACACGCTGGTGATGAAACTCTTCGACAGGAACGGCCCCAGCGGCTGGTATTCCCAGGCCTGAATGTCGCGCGCCGACCAGTCGTTGAGCAGGCAGAAACCGGCGATGTGATCAGCGGCGTCACCGATGGCGATTGAGTCGCCCATCTCGTTGCCCTGACCGATCCAGATGCCCAGCTCCAGTTCATAGTCCAGGCGTGCGCACGGACCAAAAGTGGGTTCGGTCTGACCGGCCGGCAAAGTCTGGCCTTTGGGGCGACGCACGTCGGTGCCGGAGGCGCGCACAGTGGAGGCGCGACCGTGATAACCGATCGGCACATGCTTGTAGTTCGGCAGCAGCGGGTTATCCGGACGGAACAGTTTGCCGACGTTCTGCGCGTGCTCGATGCCCACGTAGAAGTCGGTGTAATCGCTGATGCGTGCCGGCAGATGCAGTTGGCAATCGGCGGCCAGTGGCAGCAGTTTCGCGCCTTGGGCTTCGATGTTGCCACGGTGAGTGCTGCCTTCGCTGAACAGTTCCAGCAGGCGTGCGCGCAGAGCCACACGCGCCTCGCGACCGAGATCAAAGAAAGCGTTCAACTGGCCGCCGTGCATGGCTTCCACTGCACTGCGCGCGACGCCGTCAAACAGACCCGCCTCCAGCGCCACCTGCAGATCGAAGATGTGCTCACCTATCGCCACGCCAGCGCGCGGCGCCGCACCGTTGCTGCTGAACACACCCAATGGCAGGTTCTGCAACGGGAAATCAGCGTGGCCGTTGGCCGAAGCGACCCAACTGCGGGTGATGGAATTCTGCGTCATGGGTTATCTCCGGGTCGGGTCGAACGTGGCAGGCAAAGTAGCCCAGCAGGCGTCGTAATTGGGTTGCAGTTGCGGGCAGTCGAGGGCGAAGCGGCTTGGGCGCAGCACCTGACTGGTTTCAAACATGAAGGCCATGGTGTTGTCGATTTTTGCCGGTTTGAGTTCAGCATTGATCGCTTTGGTGCAGGTCTCGCCATCCGGGCCGTGGGCGCTCATGCAGCTGTGCAGCGACGCACCGCCGGGCACAAAACCTTCAGCCTTGGCGTCGTATTCGCCCTGGATCAAACCCATGAACTCGTTCATCAGGTTGCGGTGAAACCACGGCGGCCGGAAGGTGTTTTCAGCGACCATCCAGCGCGGCGGGAAGATTACGAAGTCGAGGTTGGCCAAACCGTGCACGCTGGTCGGCGAGGTCAGCACGGTGAAGATCGACGGATCCGGGTGATCAAAACTCACCGTGCCGATGGTGTTGAAACGGCGCAGATCGTATTTGTACGGCACGTTGTTGCCGTGCCAGGCGACCACGTTGAGCGGCGAGTGATTGAGCTCGGTGGCCCATAGCTGGCCGAGGAATTTCTGTACCAGGGTGGTCGGTTGCTGGAGGTTTTCGTAAGCGGCGACCGGCGTCAGGAAGTCGCGCGGATTGGCCAGACCGTTACTGCCGATCGGCCCCAGATCCGGCAGACGCAGCGGCGCGCCGTGGTTTTCGGCGACATAGCCGCGTGCTTGCGGGTCGAGCAACTCAACGCGGAATTTCAGGCCGCGCGGCAGCACGGCGATTTCCAGCGGCGCGACTTCCAGCACACCCAGTTCGGTGGCGATGCGCAGACGGCCGAGTTGCGGCACCAGCAGCAGTTCGCCGTCGGCGTTGAAGAATACGCGCTCCATCGATCGATTGGCGGCGTAGTTGTAGATGCTGATCCCGGTCGGTTTCTCGGCGCCGGCGTTAGCGGCCATGCTCACCAGTCCGTCGATGAAATCGGTTGGCTCGGCCGGGAGTTCCAGCGGATTCCAGCGCAGGCGATTAGGCGTCACTTCACCCAACGGACCACCGGCCAGTTGCCGCTCCAGTTTGACAAAGGCCGGGTGATTGGCCGACGGCTGAATCCGGTACATCCAGGTGCGCCGCGCTTCACTGCGGGTCATGGTGAACGCGGTGCCGGAAAACAATTCGGTGTAGAGGCCGTATGGAGCTTTTTGCGGGGAGTTCTGGCCGACGGGCAGCGCGCCGGGCAACGCTTCAGTGCTGAATTCGTTGCCGAAACCGGACTGGTAAGCCAAGGCCTGCGCGGTTGAATCGAGGTTCATGGAGCCTCCTGAACAGGGAGTCGGCAGTGGCCCATCACTCTGGCTCAGAGGTTTCGGCACGCCGGGGTTGTTATTATCGTAATTCGATTACGCATAACGTAATTTGCTCGCTATCCAGCGTCAAGCTATAAAGACGCCCATTCGTTTCGGAACCCGGCCGCACCATGGAAAAAACCAGCGACAGCAACGGCAAACAGAAAGTCCGCTCCGCCGAAGTCGGCACCGACATCCTCAAGGCTTTGGCCGAGTTGTCGCCCTCCACTTCGTTGTCGCGGCTGGCCGAACATGTGCAGATGCCGGCGAGCAAGGTCCATCGCTATCTGCAGGCGTTGATCGCCTCGGGATTCGCCGAGCAGAACGCCGCCACCAACCATTACGGCCTGGGCCGGGAAGCACTGCGCGTGGGCCTGGCCGCCCTCAACAGTATGGACGTGCTGAAGGTCGCCGCCCTGCCGTTGGCCGAACTGCGCGACGAACTCAACGAAACCTGCTTTTTGGCGGTGTGGGGCAATCAGGGCGCAACCGTCGTGCACATCGAACCGGCGGTGCGTGCGGTGACGGTGGTGACGCAACTGGGTTCAGTGCTGCCACTGCTCAGTTCATCGACAGGGCTGGTGTTCAGCGCCTATTTGCCGCACCGGGAAACCGATGAATTGCGCGATCAGGAAATTGCCACCGTGGATCATCCACTGAAGGATGAAAAAACCTACGCAACCCTGTGTGAACAGATCCGCGAACGTGGTCTGCATCATGTACATGGCCTGTTGATGCCGGGTGTGGACGCATTGTCGGCGCCAGTGTTCAACGCCGTCGGCCAGGTCGCCGCCGTGTTGACCATCGTTGGCCCGACCTCGCTGTTCCACGCCGACGAAAACGGCCCGGCGGCGCAGCGGTTGCTGGCGGCGACGCGGGCCGTGAGTTGGCGGATGGGTTATGAAAGATAAATCCGCGGACTAAGAGCGCTCGAAACGGCTCAACGAACCGTGGTCTTGCTTAATGCGGAGTCAGCATCTTCCATCAGTGACTTGAAGAATCCGATCAGTTCATCTGTGGGGTCTTCATGGCCGGTGTAATACGTAACGAGTTCCGCGACTGTGCGAGCATCTTCAAACAAACTGAGGAACGAGCGTTGCGCACGAGTAAGTTCTTTAACCGGTGCGCCCGCCGCCGCAGCCTGACCCAATGTCAGCAGTCCGCTCAATACATCCCGTACATGTCCCAGCGCAGCGGAGTAATCACCCCGGCGGTGCGACTGCGAAGCGTCGTAGATGCTTTTCATCACCTGCACAGCCACCACGACAGTGCCCACAGGAGGCACCAGCAGGCTCACGATGTTCGCGACCTTCAACAGGTTGTCGTAAACAATACCGGCGATTATTTCATTGAGACTGGTGGTGCGTTCGTCGATATCACTCAGTACACGGCGCACTCGCTCGTCATGGAAGGTGAACAGATCAGGCAACAACGAACGCTGCTGCGTGCGAATGACCGGTTTGGTATCGACGGTTGCGACCAGATTGTCGAAATAGTCGTTGATCACCTTTTGGTCGACCAGCAGTAACCGCTGGCTGTAGTAGTCCCGGAACGGGCCGTATCGAAAACGAATCGAAGGAATGAACTCAGCGATTGGCCGGAAGCTGACCAGATCCGGCGCGTCAGGCGTATAGAGCAAATCGATAAACCCTGAAGACAACTTCAGCCGGAAAATATAAACGCCGCCAACCGTGCGGTCCCAGGCAGCCGTCAAACCCAGCGCGCCGATATTGAATTTATACAGCCCGATGTCACCTTCGGCGACGCTATCCACAATTCGCTGATAGCCACCGCTTTCTTTAAGATTATCGATAATCCGTTGGATAGCAGAGAAAGACTCATTTGATAATCTGCCATTGGTAAAGTCGGTAAAAGCATTGCAGTACATTTCGCAGCGGATTCTTCGCGCGTGTACTGCGCGCTTGAACCCGTAGTCAGGATGAGCCTTGTCCTGGTATTGCGCTTTCAGCATGGAGGTATATCTGTCGCCGGGACGGAAAGTTTTCGACAGCGAGGACAGGTCTCGGATATCCAGTTTTTCAACGCTGGGATGGCCATTCACCAAATAATATTTTGGGCTGAATTTAGTTTCGTAAGCCGGATGCACCGCTTCAAAGGCGAGTCCCTCGAGCAAAACGTCGGTAACGCTCTTACGAAACTCTTCGGTCTGCACAATGATCTGGTCGGGATTGACCGAAACGTTGCTCCCACGAGTACGCAAAATATCTTCTATCTGAGCTTTCACCGAGTCATAAGTGAACTGCTCGAATGTCGGAAAACCATTATCTCGTGCATCAACCGTAGACAGTGCCTTGAGTTCGGTTGTCAGACGCGAATAGCGCTTGCGACCTTCGATGCCAAGCGCCCGATAACTTGCCGGAGCAATGGCCTTGTGCAGGGCAACTTCGGCTCGGTAAGCGATACTTACGTAGTCTGCCAACGGTGCCTTTAGATTCAGGCCAAGATCGACCGGCCGGCCATCAAGCGTGTAGCGGTAGTTCAGCTCTGTGGGATCGCTGCCGAGCAACTTGCCTGCTTCGTGCAGGTAGTCTGGATGGATCAGCAATGCAGCGTATTCACGATCTGCGGACAATGCCGATTCCAGCCAGCGGTTCGCCGTGTGAATATCGGGAAATTTCAGCAGTTCAAACTCACCACCCGGCGTTTTGACCAACATCAGAGACGGCACATATTCTCTGGCCGAAAAGATCAGGACATCTTTCAACGCGGGTGCCTGTAAACTTGTTCTCAATCCCTGAATAGTCACCGAAGCGTCGTTGGCCATGGCTCGCGAGATGATATTCGCATCGGTGGAGTCCAGCTTTCCAGAGTGGCGAGCAACAAAAACTGCAAATGCCAGCTGGCTGAAAAGGTAGTTGCGATAAGCCTCCTGGTAATCAACCGAGGGCGAGGATGCAAGGCTGCCGGTAAATTCCAGTCGCAGATTGCGGCTCTCCAACCATTGCTCGAGCGCCACTGTCGTCAGCCGACTTCCGTCAGGAACGCCGATGATAGTCAGGGCGGCTTTATAACCATTGTCATGC
Organism: Pseudomonas viridiflava; assembly: GCF_900580865.1. GTDB lineage: Bacteria > Pseudomonadota > Gammaproteobacteria > Pseudomonadales > Pseudomonadaceae > Aquipseudomonas. Next base: position 229,600 of record NZ_UTBZ01000052.1, on the reverse strand, counting down.
AGACCGAAACGATAAATTCCGTCAGTGTCCGGGTTTCTTCCTGTTCGATAGTACGTCCGGCAATTTTCAGCGTGTACGAGCTATGAACACTTATCGCTTCTGGATCGAGGTGCTCACCGAGCACCCTGTCCGCCCATTCAGCGAACGTACGCACCACATAATCCTTAAACGAAAAGCACGCATCGAACGCGCTTGAAAACGCAACCTGGTATTGATCCTTGGACTCTTCAAGCTCGTTATATCGTTGTTGAATATCGCTACCCGCGCGATGGAGCCAAAACGGCCAGTCGGTACGTTTCAACGCAGCCCAAAGCAGGTAGAAGCGGGTGTTGATACCGTAGCGCAGCACATGCAGGCCTTGATTGTCCTGCAGCACCGAGGTGAGCGGATCTTCCAGTTGTTCCCGACCACTGAACAAGGATGACACGCTTTCAAGCTGGCCTTTGAGATGAGTCTCTACACAAAAGGCGTGAGGACTTCGCGCAGCCTTCAGGTATCTGATCTGGTCACTGCCCAAGGACAATCGCTGCTGAAGTTTGCTGTGCAAATCGGTATTTTTTTCAAAAAACTCAAAGCCGTATTCCGGCGTGTGCATCAGATAGGAAGTCGACTCGTTGACCAGCGGCATTTCTGCATTCGGACGCTCGGCGTTGTCCAGAACGAAACAGGGCTGAAGCGACAGAAGGTAATCCTGCGACGGTTGCAGGTTGACTTCAAACGCTGCGCGACCGGTATCTGCGTCGAGCAAATGAGCGAATCTCTCACCCAACCGGGCATCAAAATTGTTAGCCATGACCGACAGGGACAGTTCTGCACTTGTGACCTCGGCGTACGCTTCGATGAAAGCCTGCTTGTTCGACAGCGGAGCAGTGTCCGGGCGAATGGGTTTCGCGGGTGCCGCCCAGAACTTTGCGATCTCGATTCTCAGCGTTTTTTCCAGTCCGGCAGCTACAGCAGCGACCAGATCTTCGACAATCAGGGTATTCAGAACATTGACTTTGAATTGCTCACTAAACGTGCCCGGCAAGAAAAAAACACCATCGCCACCCACTATATAAGTGGGACTGACATTGTTATTCAGACAATGAACAGTCACGTCCCAAAGAGTGCCCGAGGGCCGATTTTCGTTGGCCGGAAAAGCAGGATCCGTATTGACATAGACTTTGTCGATATCGACTGTTTTACCCAAACGCCTTAATTCACTTTCAAGCATGTTGCGAAGAATATCCAGCACGCTCGGCATGGCGTCGATGATCTTGAAAAGACCTGCTTTGGCCTGATCTGCCTTTCCCCACTCTTCAGCCCAGGAAACTTGCTCACCCAAAGAACCGCGCATCAAACTTTTAAATAACTTGACCATCATATTTCCCTACTTGACCATCCAGAGCCGCGAGTGCAGCCCTATAGATAGTCGCAAGGTAATTTCTTTTTCAATCAACCTGAAGTCCGAACAATTTACAAAACATGCCGATAACAAACCAGAATCATTTGTACTCGCAAAAAAATCACAACACTAAACCAGTATCCCCATCAACTTTGCTTTCGCCACAGCCTGAGTTCTGCGTTCTACACCCAACTTCCCGTTAATCCGTCTCGCATGTGTTTTTACTGTATGCAACGAAATAAAAAGTTGTTCTGCAACTTGCTGATTCGAAGCACCTTGAGCAATCAACATCAGCACTTCGCGCTCCCGCCGACTGAGGCCCGGCGCAAGATCACGGTTGTCGCATTGCCAGGCGGAACACTGCTTGTCAGACACTGTGCCAAGGCTGCCACGGCGTAATTCCCACTCCCGCATGGCTTGCTGCAATTGGCAGCGCTCCATCAGCACTCCGGCGCGCTGGAAAGCGTGCTGCGCCGCCACCGTGTCACCGTTCGCTTCGGCCAACTGGGCGAAGGCCAGCAGCAGCTCCGTTTCCGCCGTCAACATGCCTTTGGCTTGGGCCTGATTCAACAATCGTTCAATGGTTGGCAGGCAGTTTTCATCAGGATTCAATTGCGCCTGCGCGCAGGCCAGCAGGTATTCAATGCGGATAATCAGCTCGAACGTTGCGGGCGGCGCCTGGAGTGCAGAGGGGCCACGGTAATGCCGTAACAGCCGGCCCAACGCCTCTTGCACCAATTGCGGTCGGCCCTGCTGCAACCAGAACTGGCTGCTGACCTGAAGCACGACACCGCGATAGACCGTATCGGGAATCTGCCGCTGCTGCATGACCCTTTCGGCCTCGCGCAGGCGTTCGAAAGCGTAGGCATAATCGCCTCGATTGCCGGCCAGTTGAGCCTGCCCGAGGTAGCCATACAAGACTCGCTTGTCTTCACTGCGCAAGCAATCTTCAAGGCCCTGGCTGAACAGATCCGCAGCTTGCTCTTCAAGACCCATGCACAGCGCCAGCCGTCCTCGTCGCAGGGCAATACGGCCCAGCAGTGGCGTGGGCACCAGAGTGCGTTCGCGCAACAAATGCTCGATGTCCACCAGCAGATTTTCGGCACGCACGGGTGCTCCTCGCTGCTCGAGCCACTGCGCATGATCAAGTTCAAGCAACCCTTCGAACAACAGGGAGCCATGCGTGCGCGCCAGGCACAACGCCTCGCGGTTGAGGGCATGGGCCTGATCGAGTTCACCGCACAGTAAGGCCTGCTGCGTCAGTCCCGACAGACACATCAAACGGGCCTGCCAGGCATCGTCAGCCAGCGCTGACAATGCCTCCTGAAAACAGGCACGCGCCGGCGCCATTTGCCCTTGCAGGTGGCAGAGCCAACCTTGCTGCGCCTGCCAGCGTGCCAGCAGTTGCTGCTCCAGATGCCTCGTCGGCTGCGGCATGAAGCGGGCGAGATGGGCCATGCATTGCGCGGCCTGTTCGAATCGGCCGGCGAACAGTAATGCCCCCGTGACCAGCCCGATCAATTGCGGTGTCATCAAGGTCAGCTCGCGACTTTGCTGTTCATGCAAGCGCAACAGCAGGACGACCGTCTGATCTTCCAACAAGTCCTCGAAGCTCAAATGATGCAACAGACTCACAGCCGCTTCGTATTCTTCGGCCAACAACGCTTGCTCGAACGCTGCTCGCCAATCCTGCGCCGCAGTGAACCACTGACAGGCGCGTCGGTGCCACGAACGCGCACACGGCCAATGCGACGCTTGCATGATTCGCGACAGCGGGCGGAAGACCTGCAGCCAATCAGCAGACTCCTGCCATGGCTCGATAAAGCAGCCCAGCATTTGCAGATCATGCAGCAACTGTGCGCCTTCGCCGGGGCCGAACAAATGCTCGCATAATGGCGCGTTGAACCGTGGCAGGTGGGCCAGAACACGCCATGCCTCGTCCTGCTCTGGCGTCAGGTTGCCGAAAAGTTCGTGTTGCAGATAATCGAGCAGGGTGTCGACACGCTGTTGCGGCTGCAGGTTTTGCGACCAGTCGCACTTTTGCAGAAGCGCCATGCGGGCACCCGCGCACCAGCCACCGGTACGCTGGATGATACGGGCGGCGACACGGTCTGCCTGGTCTGGCGGCAAATGACGCAACACCGGTACAACCTCATCGTGAGTCAGCGCCAGGCTGGCGCGCTCGGATTCGTAGAGTTCGTCATCGAGCAACAGGCGCGGCCAGTTGCATTGCGGCCGGCGGCGAGTGCTGATCCACCAGGTGAGCGCCGGGCTGCTGACCGCCAGCAAACGATCCAGGAGAGCATCCAGAGCCGGATCTGGCAGACGACTGTAATCGTCGATAAACAGCGAAGTCGGCCTGATCCAACGGGCCAACTCCGCCATCAGTTGCGTACCGTCAAGGCCATCGACCAGTCCGAGCGCCCGAGTCAGACGCAGGCAAAACTCCTCGCGGCTGAGCGCTGCTCCTGCCAGGGGCAGCCAAATCGTCTCGCAGTCTGCACGCACCTGCAGAAGACATTCGGTAAGCAGTGCGGTTTTGCCACTGCCAGCGGGTGCGCACAACAGCCTGACCCGCGCGTTCGATGCCAGCAGAGGTGCAGTCAAGCGACTGCGTAGCTGATGATGTGAAGAAAGCCTGGGCAAAAATCCGGGTCGATCCAGGCACGGGGTCATGGCGGTCATCGAGTGAGCCTTCTTATCATTGTGCGCTCACCCTAGCCCTCTCCCGCGCGCTTGTTGACGAGTATTCAGCACGCTGATTGACGACCATAAAAAAGGCGACCGTGCGGTCGCCTTTTGCCTTGCCATTGTATCAAAACAGTTACCGCACTCCCTCTGCGCGCAAGGCCGATGGGGTGTAGTCGGCAGCCTTGGCTTCGAAGTCGAATATATAACTGTGCTTCTCTTCGTTCTTCATCCCCAGGGCAATGTAGCGACCGGCGATGATGTCGTAGAGCGCTTCGAGCGTGTAAGCCTGTGCCTGATGCTCGTAGTGATATTCAGAGTGACCTTCGGCGACGCGCCACAGCTGTCCGCGACCGTCATAGTGGTCAGCGAGCGCCACCTGCCAGCTGTCTTCATCGATGTACATGTGACGCTTGGCGTAGATGTGCCGCTCGTTGGGCTTCACCGTACCGATCACTTCCCAGACACGGTGCAATTCATAACGCGTCAGGTCCTGATTGATATGCCCGGCCTTGACGATGTCGTCGTACTTGAGGCTCGGCGAATCGAGTTTGTAGCTGTTGTACGGGATGTACATTTCCTTCTTGCCGACCAGTTTCCAGTCATAGCGATCCGGTGCGCCGGAGAACATGTCGAAGTTGTCCGAGGTGCGCAGGCCATCGGCCGCCGTGCCCGGACCGTCATATGCGACTTGCGGCGCGCGGCGAACCCGACGCTGCCCGGCGTTGTAGATCCACGCCAGACGCGGCTCCTTCACCTGATCGAGGGTTTCGTGCACCAACAGCACGTTACCGGCCAGCCGTGCCGGCGCGGTCACCGACTGCTTGAAGAAGGTCAGCACGTTGGCGGCTTTTTCCGGGTCGAGATCTTTCATCAGTTGCGGCACGGCGATCTCTTCTTCGAAGCGGATCGGCGTGTAGCTGCCGTTGGTTTGCGGGGTCACCTGGGTGATGATGCGTTTGACGTTGCCGCCGTGATAACGGGTGATGTGGTTCCACAACACCTCGACGCCGTTCTTCGGAATCGGGAACGCGTAGTAGCGATTGCCGGTGAAATTGGCCAGACCGTTACCGTCGTTGATGGTGGTCACGTTGAGCGCACTGCGTTTGGCTGACTCGTAGATTTGCGCTGGTGCAGCAACGGTGCGGTGGGTCGGATAGACCGGGATCTTGTAGGTCTCCGGGTAGCGTTTGAACATCGCCACCTGGCCAGCGGAGAGCTTGTCCTTGTACTTGTCGACGTTGGCCGCGGTGATGGTGAACAGCGGTTTTTCATTGGCGAACGGGTCGGCGAGGAAACCTTTGCTGTCCACCGCACCGGCATTTTTCGGAATGCCGCCGGTCCATGCCGGAATCGAACCGTCAGCATTGCCAGCCTTCTCGGCACCCAGCGGGGTCAGGCTGGTGCCGAGCTTGTTGGCCTCGTCTGGCGACACCGCCGCCATCACGTTGGCTGCCAGCAGACTCAGGGCCAGCACACCACATTGCAGAATCGTTTTGCGCATTGCAGTCATCCTTCTCGGGCAGATCAGAAGTTCACGCCGAAGCTCAGTGCCACGAAGTCACGGTCTTCGAGGACGTTGTAGTCGCCACCGAAAAAGTCGGTGTAACTGAGGCTCGCGGTGTAGGTGTTGCGGTAGTCGGCATCGACACCGACGCTGATCGCTTTCGCGCCTTCGTTGAACAGCCCGTTGGGGCCGTAACCGGCAACGTCATGCGACCACGACAGGTTGGGTTTGAGGTTGATCCCGCCGATCACGTTGGCGTAATCGAGGATCGCCCGGGCGCGGTAGCCCCACGAGGTCGAGGTGACGAAACCGTCGGTGTCGCCGCCGAAACCGTACTGCCCGTAAACCGAGTCGCGGCCATAACGCAGCTTGTCGCGCGACTCCAGACCGCCGACCCGCACCACCGCCGCTTCACCGACCAGAGTCAAACGCTGAGCGCCCCAGACCTGATCGAAGAAGTGCGTGAGGGTGCTCTGGATTTGCGTGACTTCCTTGCGCCGATAGCCTTTGTTGTCCGCTCCCGGTGACGTCGCAAGTGGCGACGCCGTGCCACCCGCAATCGGGTTGAGCAACGCCAGCGTCAGATCGTTGGTATTGACCTGCACCGGAGCGTTGGGCCGGTAGCTGATCTCGCCGGTCCACGCGGTACCGGTCGGTAAGGTGGTGGAGAAACTGGCGCCGTACAGACGGATGTCTTCCGGATAGTCGAGGTAGTACTGACCGCGTCCGAGCATCACGCTCTGCGCCAGACCGGAACCGCTACCGGGGGCCAGTGTGTTGGCAATTCCGACCATGCCCGGCAATGCCGCCAGCGTCGACAAACCGGCCGTGGTGGTGCCGACGGCTGGCGTACGGCTGTGGTAGTTCATGAAGTAGAGACCGTACTCGGTGTCGTCACCGAGCCAGCGCAACGCCGTACCCCATTGCCCGGAATCTCGCGCATCACGGTCGCCACCACGCGGGATCACCACGCCTTCGCGCGTCACCTGAATGCCTTGGCCAAATGCCTGGGTCAACGGGACAAACGGTGCGATTGCCGGGTTGCCGACGGTGTAGCCGTTGTTGCAACCGTCCGCCGCCACATCGACGCCGAAGAAAGTGCCGCAGTTGTCGAGAACGGTCTGGTCCCATTCCAGTTGATAGAAGCCTTCAACGGTCAGTTGATCGGTCAGGCCTTGCGAACCAAACAACATGTTGACCGGAATCAGGCCTTCCTTGATCTCCGCACCGGGGCGGCGAAACGCTGAAACGTCGATCGGGTTAATGCTGTTGATCGAGTTGCCGATGAAAGTACTTTCGCCCCAGCTCACCACCTGTTTGCCCGCACGCACAGTGCCCGGCAGATCGGCGATGGAATAGTTGTGATAGACGAATGCATCGAGAATTTGTGCGCCGGAAGATTTCGCCCCCTCCTTGCGGCCGCTGTCGCTGATCGGCTTGAACTCGCGGTCCTCGTCCTTCAGCTCGAAGTCATACCAGTACTTGCCGCGCACGAAGACACCAGTGTCGCCGTACTTTAGTTCGAGGTCGTGAATGCCTTTGAAGATCTTCGAGAAGGTCTCGCCCTTCTTGAAATTCAAACGCCCGTCATCACCGGTCGAAGATTGCCCGGTACCACCATTGACCGTGCCGACCAGCGACTTGTCGGCATCGCGCATGCCCCAACTCGCACCGATCGACAGCGACGAGTCAAAAGTGCCCTCGATTTCGCCAATGTTGAACGCAACCGCTTGCGCCTGGGCGCAGCAACCCAGAGCCACCGCGGCTGCCAGCGCCTGCGGTGTGAAGATGGCGCGCATTGTTGTTTTTGTCATGCGTCTTCCCCGGTGAGTGACAGAAGGCCCCACCCTACTGCCGCGCCAGCAGGTCGATAAGCGCACCAAGGAGGTATTCGTGCTGTCGCTCGAAAGGATGAATGGTCTTGCAGGACGGGACTTTGCGCCGCTCATGGATCGGCTGGATGGAGGATCATCAGTGCAGCGCATGGTGCGCATCGGATCACGGGACTGTTGCATGCCCCGCAACAGTGCATGTCCGGAATTGGTGTTTTTCCTACATGTTCAAGACCTTATTCTGAACGCGCTTTCACGGGACACGCCGTAAAGCACGAAGCATTGGCCTTTGAGTCACTCAGGCCATTGCTGACAGATTTCAGATGAATCGAAGGTTCGGTTTATCGCCCCGGTGTTCACTGACGTTGATTTGTAGCTCCTTGATCCAACGTCTTACCTTGGCCGCTGCGTTTGCAGCGGCCTTTTTTATGGGCGCCGTTTTACCCACCTCACCTGCATAAGCGGGAAGCCCCCCATTGCTGTAGGAAATATCCTTTTGATCTTTTAATGCCAAGCTATCAAACCGCCTTCCACATTTTTCATACAACCAAGCAGGTCATTACTGACGATTGATGCAGATATTTCCGTTCGAAAGCTGATGTAGGTTAATTGCTCCGCAAACCGAAAAATTCGCAGTGAGTAAAACGAATGTTGGAGCAAAGTTTTATTGAGGGAGACGAAACAAAAATTGAAGGAAAAGGATCTGCAGCCGACCTCATCATGATCAAGCGTCTTGACGCCATACTGGAGCGCAAGCTCGAGATGACCGATACCGATCGACGGTTCTATGCCTATTCACTTCGAATGATGGAGCGATTCAGAGCGATGGGATTCGCCGACGACTACATTCCCAAAAGTAATCCGTCCCTTTGGAATAACCTCCATACGGCCACACTTGAAGACTTCAAACTGAGCGACGATGAGTCATTACGCTATACCGACGAGGCCATCGACGCGGCGAAAAAACAGGAGGTGGAAGCATTTGAATGCGTCAGCGGATCCAAGAGTTCGATTGCAAAACTCGAACAAGCTGTCAGGCAAGAAAATCTCAGAGACTTGTTATCAGTTTTGGCTATCGGTTTGGCATTTCCCTCAATCGACACACTGTTCGGGCGTTATCGATTTGAAGTCATCGCGCGCGGTGAATTGTGGAGAGCGCATGAGGAATTATTTCATGAGGGTGTATTGGCTGAGGGCAATGCGGCTGTCGCCATTCCGGGTCCAAACTGGAGAATCCCGGAGTTCATGATTGATAAACGGTACAAGGAATAATGGAACGAGCCTCGCCGCATCGAGAACGCGGCAAGGCTCAAACGTCTTTTAAAGCGAATACTTCTGCAAATTCGCCATCATCTCTTTCAGCGCCTCAATATTGTCCTTCGGATGCGCCGCGCCTTCGAAATCGCAAATCTGCTGCCAGTGCGCCGCGACATCCTCCGGCGAGAAGCCCACTCGTGGATCAAACCCTGCACCGAGGCTGCGCTCCCAGCGTACCTTGCCCATCCAGCCGCCACCGACCTCGAACAACCCGGAAGTCTCCTGGCATTGCTCGCTGGCCAGATACACCACCAGCGGACTGACCAGCTCCGGCTTCAATTGCTCGAACACTTGCGGCGGGATCAGGCCTTCGGTCATGCGCGTGCCGCCGGTAGGCGCGATGGCGTTGACCAGGATGTTGTTCTTGCGACCTTCGATGGCCAGGGTGCGGGTCAAACCGTAGAGACCCAGTTTGGCCATGCCGTAGTTGGACTGGCCGAAGTTGCCGTAGATGCCGGAGGTGGAGGCGGTGAAGATCACTCGGCCATAGTTTTGCTCACGCAGGTGCGGCCATGCGGCGCGGGTGACTTTGTAGGCGCCTTCGACGTGGACGCGGTACACCAGATCCCAGTCGGCGTCGTCCATTTTGTGGAAAGTCTTGTCGCGCAGGATGCCGGCGTTGTTGACCACTACGTCGACGCGGCCAAAGACATCGAGGGCGTTCTGCACCAGTTTGTCACCGTCGGTGACCGAGTCGTGGTTGGCTTCGGCAGTGCCGCCGGCTTCGCGGATTTCTGCGACGACGCGGTCGGCAGCGGACGCATTGGCACCCTCGCCCTGCGTCGAGCCGCCGAGGTCGTTGACCAGCACCCTGGCGCCCTGTCTGGCAAACAGCAATGCGTGGGCGCGTCCGAGGCCCCCACCGGCTCCGGTGACGATGACTACTTTATCTTCGAAACGCACAGACTCATTCATCGCAGCAACTCCAGCAGGCCAGTATTGATCCCGAGTGTCAGGCACAGGGCGTGGTGTCACAACGAACAGGGCTGGGCCTGAATGGTGTGCGATAAGGTTGGGGGATAGTCAGGTTTGAAAAGCAAAAGATCGCAGCCTTCGGCAGCTTCTACAGGGGATCGGTGTAGGAGCTGCCGAAGGCTGCGATCTTTTGATCTTCAAGAACAGGCCACTTTGCGTGGCGGCAGCACTTGGCGTTCGCGAAATTCCAGATAGTGCTTAAGCACCTGCACCGGCGCTTCGGTTTGCGGGTAGTGACCAATACCCGGCAACAGCACTGTATCCGCATCGGCGATCAATTCACGGTAACGCTCGACCATGTGTGCCCCGGAAATCGGATCGACTTCGCCATCGATCACCCGCAACGGCACCTCACCGCGCTGCATCGCCGTTACCCAGCGATCACGCTGCACCCGGCGCTCGGGAATATAGCTGATCAATTTGTGCATGATCCGTGGCCCGCGGTTGCTGTCGACCAGACTCCAGAAATCGTCCAGTTCACTTTCGCTCGGCCGGGTTTGCGCACCGAAGATCTGCCGGAAGCTTTTCACCAGAGCATCGCGGGTGAACGCACGGCCGATCATCCAGCCCAGTGGGCTGAGCAGCAATTTCTGCATCAGCACCGGGCGATGGGTTTCCGGAAACAGCCCACCATTGAGAAACACGCAACTGGCCACGTCGATCTTGTCTTCGTAATGGCGGGCGAGCAGTTCCTGCGCAACGCTGTCACCGTAATCATGCGCCAGCACATGCACCGGTTGTTCGACCTGCAGATGTGCGAGCAACGCCTGTTGCAGATCAGCCTGTTCCAGCAGGCTGTACGTGTGATTGAGCGGTTTCGCTGAATCGCCAAAACCGAGCATGTCGCAGGCGATCACGCGATAACGCTGGGCCAGTGGTTGCCACAGGTAATGCCAATCCCAACTGGCGGTCGGGAAGCCGTGGATCAGTAGCAGTGGCTCACCCTGCCCCGCCGTCCAGTAACGGATCGACTGGCCACGAAAGACAAACGTCTGGCTGCGTTTGCGCCAGACACACAGAGGAATCTCGGCAAGAGGCATTAGAGTTTATATCCGGGGTCTTGTTTATCGAGTTTGCGCAGCAACGCCGGCCAGGCCAGCGCGCCACCCATGCCTTGAGCACTTTTGGTGACGCCGGCGATCATCGCTTTGGCGCCTGCCAGAATCTGCGATTCGATGGCGATGAGTTCCGCGCCACCGGTTTGCGCCATGACCTGAATGTCGCAGGCGCGCTGGAAGGTGAACATCATCAGAAAGGTATCGGCGATGGTGCCGCCACAGGTCAGCAGACCGTGGTTGTGCAGCATCAGGAAATTGTTCTCGCCCAAATCAGCCTGAAGGCGCGCCTTCTCTTCGTGGTTGAGCGCCACGCCCTCATAAGCGTGATAGGCCAGGCTCGACAGCACGAACAGTGACTGCTGGCTGATCGGCAACACGCCCTGCTTTTGCGCCGACACCGCGACACCGGAAGCGGTGTGCGTATGCAGCACGCAAACCACGTCGTGCCGCACTTCGTGCACGGCGCTGTGGATGGTGTAGCCGGCGGGGTTGATCTCGTATGGGCTGTCCATGAGTTTGTTGCCGGCCTGATCGACTTTCACCAGGCTGGAGGCGGTGATCTCATGGAACATCAGACCGAACGGGTTGATCAGGAAGTCTTCAGTGTCCGGGACCTTGGCGGAAATATGGGTGAAGATCAGATCATCCCAGCCATGGGCGGCGACCAGACGATAACAAGCGGCGAGATCGACTCGGGTCTGCCATTCCGCAGCACTGACCTGGTCTTTGACATTAAGGGACGATTGGACGGGGGCTACGCTCACTGTATGCACCTCTGCGTTCTTATTGTTCTGCACGTGACAGCAGTCTAGTCATGTGCAGGCAATCGCGTAGTTGCATTGGCAGCCAGCTTGATGACTGACCGGGTCAGCCATGCAAACAGCTTGGATCCATGTCAAAGCACCGACGCCAACAAAGGTGCAGCGAATAGATTCAGCAAACCGGTAAGCACCATCACCAGCCCGGCGACGGAGCCTTCTTCGCCCCCCACTTCATGGGCCCGGCTGACCCCGGCACCGTGCGCGCCAACTCCGAACAACGCACCGCGGGCCAAGGCACTGCGCAGCGGCAACCACTTCAACAGCACGCCGCCGAACATCGCGCCGAACACACCCGTGAACATCACGAAGACTGCCGTCAACTCCGGCACGCCACCGAGATCCTGCGCCAGCGGCATGGCAAACGGTGTGGTGATCGAGCGCGGCACCAGTGACATCGTTACCGAACTGTCGAGCGCCAGCGCCCTGGCCAATCCGAAGGACGTGCCGATCGACGCCGCACTACCGGCAATCATGCCCAGCAGCAGTGCCGACCAGTGCCGCATCAACAAACGGCGCTGCTGCCAGATCGGCACGGCGAAAGCCACGGTGACCGGGCCCAGCACCAACATCAGCCAGTGGGTGTTGCTGGAATACTCGGCATAGGCGGTGTGCAGGGGCACGGCGAGCGCCAGCAGCAACGCCGGCACCAGAATCAGTGGTGACAAGACGTAGCGCCCGGTGCGCCGATACAACCAGCGGCTGAACAGATACGCCAACAGGGTGAAGGCCAGCCAGAACATCGGCATCCACTCAAGCTTCATGGGACCGCCTCATGCGCACCGCAAGTTCGACGGTGAAGGCGGTTACCAGCATCACCATCAAGGTGCTGGCGGCGATCACCAACAGAATCCGCCAGCCGTCATTGCGCAACAGCGCGCCGTAGTCGAGCAGACTCATCAGCGCCGGGATGAAGAACAACAACATCTCGGCCATCAGCAGTCCCGCGCCCAATTGCAGGGCTGCCGGTTTGACCCAGCCAAAGGCAAATGCCAGCAGCAACAGCGCCATACCGATGACGCCACCCGGGATAGGCCACGCGAGCCAAGCCGCCAGTTGGCAGCCGATCAGGTAGAGACCGAGCAATACGGCGAGTTCGACGACTAAGCGAGACAGATGTTTGAGGGTGACGGCGTTCATGATTTTGCTCCTGACAGGCACTTATTTTACGAAGCGCTCTGCTATCCCCGAAGCGAATTGTTAGACTCAAAGCCATTCCAGAATGGAATCAGGCAATGGAATTCAAACAGCTGCGCAGTTTTGTCGAAGTCATGCATCAGGCCGGTTTTACCCAGGCCGCAAAAACCCTGCACATCAGCCAGTCAGCGGTCAGCAAGCAAATCGCGCAACTGGAGCAGAGCCTCGGCACGCCCTTGCTCGAACGGCTCGGTTCGCAATTACGCCTGACCGCCGCGGGCAGCGTCGTGCTGCAACGGGCCGAGGGCATGCTGCGTTTGCGCAACGAATTGCTCGCGGAACTGGACGACCTCAGTCATATGGCACGTGGAGAGCTGCGCCTGGGCCTGCCACTGCTCGGCAGCGACGCGCTATTCGCCGAACTGTTTGCGGAATACCGGCGGCGCTATCCGAATATCAGCATCCAGTTGCTCGAGGGCGGCAGCCGCAACATCGAGCAGGCTGTGCTGAGCGGTGAACTGGAGTTGGGCGGCAGTCTGTTGCCAAAGGATCCGCAATTCGACTGTCAGCCGTTTTGCGATGAACAACTCGACGCCTTGCTGCCGGTGGATCATCCACTGGCCGAGCGGGGTGAGATCGGTCTGGAAGAATTGGCCGAGACGCCCTTTCTGCTCTATCAGCGCAGCTTCGTGCTCAACGACCGCTTGCTGCAGGCGTGCCAGCAACTGGGCTTCACGCCGAAGGAAGGTGGACGTAGCGGTCAGGCCGATTTTCTTGCGGCGCTGGTCGCCGCCGGGCAAGGCGTGGTGCTGTTACCCAGCGTGGTCGCACGCGGGCTGGTGCGGCCAGGCGTGGTGCGCCTGGCCTTGCGAGCGCCGGATTATCTGCGTTGGGATATCGCCTTCATCTGGCGCCGCGGCGCGTATCTGTCGAAAGCGGCGCAGGCATGGCTGGCGCTGTTGCGCGAGCGCGCAATCAGCCCTTGAGCGTGTCGATCAACTGCGCCAGCCAAGGCTCGGCGTCGGTTTCCGGGGTGACGCTTTCGCTGGCGTCGATGCGCAGCATCTCCTGCACTTCACGCACGCCGAGTTCGCCAAACAGTTCACGCATTTGCTCGCCACCGCCGCAGAAGGTGTCGCCGTAACTGGCGTCGCCCAAGGCAATCACCGCGCCCGGCAAACCGCGCCATGCGGCTGGCAACTGGTCGCGAATCGCCGAATACAGTGGTTGCAGGTTGTCGGGCAATTCGCCCATGCCGGTGGTCGACGTTACCGCGAGCAACGCTTCGGGGCCAAACGCTTGAATGTCAGCCAGGCTGGCGCGCGAGTTGTAGAAGGTTTCAAAGCCAGCGGCTTTCAACAGGTTCTGGGCGTGACGGGCGACTTCTTCGGCGGTGCCGTAGACCGAACCGGAGAGGATGGCGACTTTCATCAATCTGATCCTGAAACTGAAAAAAAGAGCGGCGATAGTAACAGCCTCGAGCGCAAAGCTGCGATTGGATCTCAATTGGCGGTAATGGCCAGTAGACAGCGCTTACGGTTCTTCTAGAATGCGAGCCACTGACAACTCTGAAAGGATTCAAGGATGATCAAAGCGAGCTTGCTGCAGATGGTGATCAACGCGTCGAACGACGGGATCGTGGTCGCCGAGAAGGAAGGTGAACAGAACGATATCCTGATCTATGTGAACCCGGCCTTTGAACGACTGACCGGCTACACCAGTGAGGAAATCCTCTATCAGGACTGCCGCTTTCTGCAGTCTGGAGACCGAGATCAGGACAGCCTGAAACTGATTCGCGAGACGCTGGATAACGGCGGCTCTTGCCGGGAAATCCTGCGCAACTATCGCAAGGACGGCACGCCGTTCTGGAATGAGCTGTCGCTTTCCACGGTAAAAAACGCCGATGACGGGCAGACTTATTTCGTTGGCGTGCAGAAGGACGTCACCGTTCAGGTCAAGGCGCAACAGCGCGTGGCGCAGCTGGAAGCCGAGGTCAATGCCCTCAAAGCGGAACTGGCGGCCCTTAAAGCGACAAACGGTCAAAACAAAATCGCGAACTAATTGTCATTAACTACAATCACCAATGACTTTGTATATATATCTTTCGAGTTAGCCATGCAGCGCGACGCCCTCCTCACTCAGGATGAGCTGGATTTCATCCAGACCATGCAGCACAACCCGCAACTGAACGTGCGGGATGCGACGTCGAGTCTGCTGGTTAATGGCGGTTCGCAGATCCGTGATTTGCTCACGCGCCTAGCCGCTCATGAGCAAGTGACCATTCAGGCCAACTTCGAAAATCAGCAGATGACCTTCCCGCTGCATTTGGTGGAAGACGAGTTTCACGCGCTGCATCTGCGTCTTGGCGTGCCGAGTATTTATGAAGACGGCCCGATGGTGCGGCCATGGCGTCTGGCTCTCGAAGAGCCGGTAGCCCTGGAAAATGCCAAGGGGCAGCCGGGCACGTTGTGGGTCCACGAGGTTTCGCACAAAGGTGTGTTGCTGGAAGTACGCAACAAGACCAAACCGCCCAAGCACTTCGCGCTGTGGTTCAGCCCATCGGGTTACGAGCGGATTTCACTGCGCGGCAATTTCGAACGGGAAACCGAAAATGGTTTCTATGCCTACGAACTGAGCCAGACCGACAGCGACGAAACCGAGCGCCTGCGCCAGTTCATCCTGCAGCAACATCGCCTCACGCATCCCGCCCTTCACACCTGAGTTTCAGGTATCCAGATTGCCGGCCAGAAACTGCAACATGCGCTGACGCATGTTTGCCCCTTCATTGCCCAGACAGGCAACAGAGGATCCGGCCAGGCTGTCCTGCGCCAGATCTGAAGCATCGCCCGCCAGCATCAACTGACAATCGAGGCTCAATGCCAACCGGTTCAAACGTCGAGGCAATTCGGCGCTGGGCGCGTGATTGGAAAACAGCACGAGTGCATCAGGTTTGATCTTTTCGCACACCAACGTCAGCTCATCGAACGGCTGACCTGTCGTCAGCACGCGAACACCAGAATTGCTGTCGCTGAGAAACAGCGCCGCCACCAGCAACTCCAGCTCTCGACATTGCCCGGCCAGCGCGCTGACGATCACACGGCGCGGTTGAGTACCACGCAGCATGACGATCCGTTGCAACACCCGCGCCCGCAGGAATCCATCAAAAAACAGCCACTCGCTGGTTTGCCCGAAAGCCTCTTGACGCTGCAGCAATTGCAGCCACAACGGCATGAGGATGTCCTGAAACACCACCGGCAATGAATAGGAAGAGAAAATCTGACCATAGACGCGGTCCAGTTGCTGATCATCGAAAGCGCTGACCGCCTGCTGGATCTGTTCCTGCCACTGCAAGTAATCAGCCTGCACCAGATCATCGGGGATGATGTGTGCCAGCACTTTCATCGGTTCAGTCTTGGCGAGGATCTTGCCGACTTTGCTCACCGCTACACCGCGATCAATCCAGTCGACAATGCTGCGCACGCGCTCGATATCGGTCATCGAATAGAGCCGATGCCCACTTTCGGTGCGTGTCGGCTGAATCAAACCATAGCGCCGCTCCCAGGCGCGCAAGGTCACCGGGTTTACACCGGTGAGCCGTGCGACCTCACGGATCGGGAACAGATCAGCGCGTTCGATCGCAACAGAGGCCTGCGTAGCGGGGTTTGCGTCCGTGATGACAGGCATTTGGCGTTCAACTTCCATGTCGGTTTTATTGGATCCCATTCTAACGCTTATGCCCCGATCACGATCAAGTGATGAAATGCGACGAAAGTCGCTGGTTTAATCATGAAAAACCGGAATAATCCTTGCTTGTTGAAAAGCGCAGGCCTCTACCCCGGCCCTGCGTCAGGCGAAACTCCTACCCGGAGCGACGCAACCGAAATACGGAGATACATAATGTCTACTTCCCCCGTCACGCTGATGGTTGCCCGTCGCGTCGCTGATGGCCGCTATCAGGACTTGATCGCCTGGCTGCGCGAAGGCGAACAACTGGCCACAGATTTCCCCGGTTACCTGGGTTCTGGCGTGCTCGCTCCGCCACCCGGCGATAACGAATTCCAGATCATTTTCCGCTTTGTCGATGAGCAGACGTTGCATGCGTGGGAGCATTCGGTTTCACGCACCGCGTGGTTGAGCCGTGGCAGTGATCTGTTTGCCCACCCGAAAGAACACCGGGTCAGCGGCATCGAAGGCTGGTTCGGCGCCGCTGGTCAGCGTCCGCCGCGCTGGAAGCAGGCCGTCGCGATCTGGCTGGCGTTCTTCCCGGTGTCACTGCTGTTCAACTTTGTCCTTGGCCCGTTGCTCGCGGAAATGAGCCTGTTGCCGCGCGTATTGATCAGCACCGCGTGCCTGACGCCGTTGATGGTTTACTTCTTTATTCCATTGTCGACCCGCTTGCTGGCGAACTGGCTGAACAGCACCCCGGTGCGCCCGTTGCCAGTGACGTCTTCTGCACAGAATCGATGATCTCTGTGTGGGAGCGAGCCTGCTCGCGAATACGGACTGACCTTCAACATTGATGTCGACTGAGACACCGCTTTCGCGAGCAGGCTCGCTCCCACAGTAATGGGGACAGCCGACGATAGGTGGGCAAGCCATGTCGCTGTTATAGTTTTTGCTCCCACCGCGATGCGAGCCGTTCATGCCTGATTCCTCAGCCCCGATCCTCATCACCGGTGCCGGCCAGCGTGTCGGCCTGCATTGCGCGCAGCGGTTACTCGAAGAAGGCTATCGCGTCATCTTCACCTACCGCAGCGAACGCCCCGGCGTGCAGACGCTGCGCGATCTGGGTGCCATCGGCCTGTTCGCCGATTTTTCCAGCGAAGCCGGGATTCTCGCCTTCATCGAAACACTGAAAAGCCACACCGAGAGCCTGCGCGCCATCGTGCACAACGCTTCCGAATGGCTGGCCGAAACCCCGGACAGCGAGGCCGAAGCCTTCACGCGCATGTTCAATCTGCACATGCTCGCGCCCTATCTGATCAACCTGCACTGCGGTGAATTGTTGAAGCGCTCGACGCCCGCCGACATCATCCATATCAGCGACGATGTCACCCGCAAAGGCAGCAGCAAGCACATCGGTTATTGCGCCAGCAAGGCCGGGCTCGACAACCTGACCCTGTCCTTCGCCGCCCGCTATGCGCCGGCCATCAAGGTCAACGGCATCGCGCCGGCCCTGCTATTGTTCAATCCCGACGACGACGCAGCGTATCGCGCCAAGGCCCTGGCCAAGTCTGCGCTGGGCATCGAACCGGGCAGCGAAGTGATCTATCAAAGCCTGCGCTACCTGCTCGACAACCCTTATGTCACCGGGACAACCCTGACCGTCAACGGCGGAAGGCACGTCAAATAACGCCTGCCTGCGAGGAAGTCCATGACCCGCTCACTGCCCGAGAATTACCGCGAAATCCTCATCGGCCTCGGTGAAGATCCCGACCGTGAAGGATTGCTCGACACCCCGCTGCGCGCGGCCAAGGCCATGCAATACCTGTGTCACGGCTATGAGCAGAGCGTCGACGAGATCGTCAATGGCGCACTGTTTGCCTCGGACAGTGACGAGATGATCATCGTCGCCGACATCGAGTTGTACTCTTTGTGCGAACATCACCTGCTGCCCTTCATCGGCAAAGCCCATGTGGCTTATATTCCGACGGGCAAGGTGTTGGGCTTATCGAAAATCGCGCGCCTGGTGGACATGTTCGCCCGGCGCCTGCAAATTCAGGAAAACCTCACCCGGCAAATCGCCGATGCAGTGCAACAGGTCACCGATGCCGCGGGCGTCGCGGTCGTCATCGAGGCCAGACACATGTGCATGATGATGCGCGGTGTCGAAAAACAGAATTCGACCATGAACACCTCGGTCATGCTCGGCGCCTTCCGCGAGTCGAGCAACACCCGCCAGGAGTTCCTGCAATTGATTGGACGGAGCAAATAAATGTCACAACTTCAGCCGGGAATGGCGCGTATCCGGGTCAAGGATCTGCGCTTGCGCACCTTTATCGGGATCAACGAGGACGAAATCCTCAACAAGCAGGATGTACTGATCAACCTGACCATTCTGTATGCCGCGCAGGAAGCGGTGCGTGACAACGACATCGACCACGCGCTGAATTACCGCACAATAACCAAAGCGATCATCGCGCACGTCGAGGGCAATCGCTTTGCGCTGCTCGAACGCCTGACTCAGGAATTGCTCGATCTGGTTATGAGTAACGGTTCGGTGCTGTACGCCGAAGTCGAAGTCGACAAGCCACATGCGCTGCGATTTGCCGAGTCGGTATCAATCACGCTTGCAGCAAGCCGCTAGCTTCAAGCTTCAAGCGGCAAGCTGTAAACTTCGCGTCACCGCCACCTATCTTGCAGCTTGAAGCTCGCCGCTCGAAGCTGTCTCGCAGAGACTTTTATGACTGATCAACAACGCCTCGAACTCGAAGCCGCCGCTTTCCGCCGGCTGGTCGCCCACCTGGACAGCCGTAAGGACGTGCAGAACATCGACCTGATGAACCTCGCCGGGTTCTGCCGCAACTGCCTGTCGAAGTGGTACAAGGCCGAAGCCGACGAGCGCCAGATTGAGGTCAGCCTCGACGACGCCCGTGAAGTGGTTTACGGCATGCCTTACGCCGAGTGGAAAGCCCAATTTCAGCAAGAAGCCAACGCGGAGCAACAAGCAGCGTTCGCCAAAGGAAAAACCCATGAGTGATCTGAATACCCTGCGCGACAGCCTCAAGAGCGGCGAACACGCTTTCGCTGACACCCTGGCGTTCATTGCCGCCGGTTACGATTATCAGCCGCAGGCGTTCAACAACGGTGGCGTGGAAAACGCTGCCGGGCAGAACGAAGGCTCGTGCAAGACGCTGGGTCTGGCACTGCTGGAAGGTCTGAGCGATGAAGAAGCGCTGTTGGCGTTTGGCGAGCACTATCGCTCGGTGGTGGCGACGCCTGAGGGCAGTGATCACGGCAACATCCGTGCATTGATCCAGCATGGCCTGGCCGGCGTGAAGTTCACCACCCAACCCCTGACCCGCCGCTGATTCCATAGCCAACCACAGTCCCCTGTGGGAGCGAGCCTGCTCGCGAATACGGACTGACATTCAACATTGATGTCGATTGATACACCGCATTCGCGAGCAGGCTCGCTCCCACATTCGATGTGTGGTGGCTGTGAATAACGGGCACAAAAAAAACCGGCCAATGTGGCCGGTTTTTTTATGCCTGCGATCTTAGAACGAAGCGTTCTGCAGACCGTCCAGGTAACGCTCGGTGTCCAGTGCCGCCATGCAGCCAGCGCCGGCCGAGGTGATCGCTTGGCGGTAAACGTGGTCAGCCACGTCACCGGCGGCGAAGATGCCTTCGACACTGGTCGCGGTAGCGTTGCCGTCACGGCCGCCCTGCACCACCAGATAACCGTCTTTCAAGGTCAGCTGGCCTTCGAACAGCGACGTGTTCGGAGTGTGGCCGATGGCGATGAACACGCCGTCGACGGTGATTTCGTCGAAGCTGCCGTCGTTGTTCTTCAGACGCGCACCGGTCACGCCCATGTTGTCGCCCAGCACTTCGTCGAGGTTGGCGTTCAACTTGAGGATGATCTTGCCTTCAGCCACGCGAGCATTGAGCTTGTCGATCAGGATCTTCTCGGCGCGGAAGGTTTCGCGACGGTGGATCAGGGTCACAGTGCTGGCGATGTTGGCCAGGTACAGTGCTTCTTCCACAGCGGTGTTGCCGCCGCCGACCACTGCAACCGGCTTGTTGCGATAGAAGAAACCGTCGCAGGTCGCGCAGGCCGAAACGCCTTTGCCCATGAACGCTTCTTCCGACGGCAGGCCCAGGTAACGCGCGCTGGCGCCGGTGGCGATGATCAGGGCGTCGCAGGTGTAAGTCGCGCTGTCGCCGGTCAGGGTGTAAGGCTTGGCAGCGAAGTCGACGGCGTTGATGTGATCGAAAACGATCTCGGTTTCAAATCGCTCGGCGTGCTCGCGCATACGCTCCATCAGTGCAGGACCGGTCAGGCCATGGACGTCGCCCGGCCAGTTGTCGACTTCGGTGGTGGTGGTCAGTTGACCGCCAGCCTGCATGCCGGTGATCAGCAGTGGCTTGAGATTGGCACGGGCCGCGTATACCGCAGCGCTGTAACCGGCAGGGCCGGAACCGAGAATAATCACTCGCGAATGACGGACTTCAGACATGACCTGCTCCTGTTGACCGGGCCGAAAAACAGGCCCGGATCGCCGGACTGCCGGCGGGAATAAAAAAGGACTGTGGAAAACCTTGGGGAAGGCTTGAGCTCGACAGTCCTGTAAAAAGTTGGGTGCAGCGTATCGAGGGGGGCAAGATTAAGGAAATACGGTTTAACAATCCAGCTCATAGGTGGTCTCTATGCCGACACACTGACGAGATGGACGTCTTTGTTACAGTGAATGTCGATCGCTCTACCGCGCTTTCGCCGCCGTGGCAAAGTCGGTAAGGTCGGCGCGTTTTCCCTTGCTCGGAGCACCTTATGCCCGCCCCTGTTCTGTCCGGCCCGCAATACCTGCGCGAAGGCCTGAAACTGGTTCTCAGCCCTGGCTTGCGCCTGTTCGTGTTGTTGCCGCTGGCGATCAACCTGGTGCTGTTCGTCGGATTGATCTATCTGGCCGGCCACCAGTTCAGCCTGTGGGTCGATACGCTAATGCCGTCGCTGCCGGAATGGTTGAACTTCCTCAGCTACATCCTCTGGCCCTTGTTCGTGGTGCTGGTGGCATTGATGGTGTTCTTTACCTTCACCATGCTGGCCAACGTGATCGCGGCACCATTCAACGGCTTCCTCGCGGAAAAAGTCGAAGTGGTAGTGCGCGGCACTGATGACTTCCCGGCGTTCAGTTGGGGAGAATTGATCGCGATGGTTCCGCGCACCCTCACCCGGGAAATGCGCAAACTCGGTTACTTCCTGCCCCGCGCCATCGGCCTGTTCATCCTCTCGTTCATCCCTGTTGTGAACATCATTGCCGCACCGCTGTGGTTGTTGTTCGGCGTGTGGATGATGGCGATCCAGTACATCGACTACCCGGCGGACAACCACAAACTCGGCTGGAACGAAATGCTCGCCTGGCTGCGGCAGAAGCGCTGGCAGAGCATGAGTTTTGGCGGGATCGTCTATCTGGTGCTGCTGATTCCGGTGGTCAACATCCTGATGATGCCGGCCGCGGTGGCCGGGGCGACATTGTTCTGGGTGCGTGAGCGCGGTGCCGAGAATCTGGTGACTCAACGCTGAGCCCCCCAGCCATAGCGCGTCACAAATCCATCATCCAAACGTCACAAGCACGACATGGCCTCAGCCGACACTGAGGCCATGACGACAGCTCTAAACATCACTCTGATCAGCGAAACCTTCCCACCGGAAATCAACGGGGTGGCCAATACTCTTGGCCGCTTGTGCGATGGACTGCGCGCGCGTGGGCATCAGGTGGAACTGGTGCGCCCGCGGCAGGCCGGTGATCCGCAGCGCAGTGAAGATGACTCGCTGTTGCTGTGTCGGGGTTGGCCATTGCCGGGGTATCCGGGGCTGCAATGGGGTCAGTCGTCGATGCACAAACTGCTGCGACGCTGGAAACGTCAGCGTCCCGATGTGCTGTACATCGCCACGGAAGGGCCGCTCGGGCTATCGGCCCTGCGTGCGGCACGGCGGTTGGGTATTTCGGTGGTCAGCGGGTTTCACACCAACTTTCAGCAGTACACCAGTCAGTACGGTCTCGGCCTGCTGACGCGAATGCTCACGCATTATTTGCGCTGGTTTCACAATCGCTCGGCGCTGACGCTGGTGCCGAGCGTCAGCCAGCGGCTGGAACTGGAGAGACGGCATTTCGAGCGCTTGGCGCTATTGTCGCGAGGTGTGGACAGTCAGTTGTTTCATCCGAGCAAACGCCTGAACGCCTTGCGTGAGCAATGGGGTCTGGCCGAGCAGGACATTGCCGTGATTCATGTCGGACGACTCGCGCCGGAGAAGAACCTTGGCTTGCTTAAACGCTGCTTCGAAAATCTGCGTGACACTTATCCACAACGCAATCTGAAACTGATCGTCGTCGGCGACGGGCCGCAACGGCTGGCGCTGGAAAAGGAACTGCCCGAAGCGATCTTCTGCGGATCACAGCGCGGTGAGGCGTTGGCGGCGCACTACGCGTCGGGCGACGTATTTTTGTTTCCAAGCCTTACCGAAACCTTCGGCAATGTTGTGCTTGAAGCATTGGCGTCAGGCCTTGGTGTGGTGGCTTACGATCAGGCAGCGGCGGCGCAGCATATTCGCCACGGCTACAACGGCGTGCTGGCGATGCCCGGTGATGAACAGGCGTTTTGCGAGGCGGCGGCGTGGTTGCTGGAGGAGGATGAGACGTTGCGTTGCGTGCGCCTGAATGCGCGGCAGCATGCGAGTCGCCAGGGCTGGCCGGCGGTTATCGAGCAGTTTGAAAAGCATTTGCGCGGGGCTTGTTTGGGGGAGCAGGTGGTGCCGAATGCGCAGACATTGCCTTGAGTTCAGGCGACTTGGAGAACGCCATCGCGAGCAGGCTCACTCCTACAGGGGAAATGCATTCCAATTGTAGGAGTGAGCCTGCTCGCGATGGCGTCAGTACAGTCGCTGGTTAAACCAGCGTCATCAACGCCTCTCGGCTGAACGGCAAAATATCCTGTTCACGCCCTTCGCGAACCTTCTGCGCCCAGTCCGGATCAACCAGCAGCGCGCGCCCCACCGCGACCAGATCGAATTCCTCTTTGTTCAAACGCTCCAGCAGGTTCTCCAGACTGGCCGGTTGCGCGACCTTATCGGTGTTGACCATGAACTGCAGGAACTCGCCATCCAGGCCCACGCTGCCAACAGTGATGGTCGGCTTGCCGGTGAGCTTGCGGGTCCAGCCCGCGAGGTTCAGCTCGGAACCGTCAAATTCAGGCTCCCAGAAACGCCGCGTCGAGCAGTGAAAAATATCCACGCCAGCGTCGGACAGCGGCTTGAGAAACTCACCCAACGCTTCCGGAGTCTGCACCAGACGCGCGGTGTAATCCTGCTGCTTCCATTGCGAGAAACGGAAGATGATCGGGAAACCTTCGCCAACGGCCGCACGTACGGCTTGAATCAGCTCGATGGCGAAGCGCGAACGGTTGGCCAGGCTGCCGCCGTACTCGTCGGTACGCTGATTGCTGCCTTCCCAGAAGAACTGGTCGATCAGATAACCGTGGGCGCCGTGGACTTCCACGCCGTCCATGCCGATGCTTTTTGCATCTTTGGCCGCTTGAGCGAATGCGGCGATCACGTCCTTGATGTCCTGTTGGGTCATGCCGTGCACCACAACCTGACCATCCTTGAGTTTTTCCGACGGGCCGTAAGCCGGCACGCTGGCGTCCGGCTCGGTGCCGATACGGCGTACGCTGCCCACGTGCCACAGTTGCGGAACGATCTTGCCGCCTTCGGCGTGAACCGCATCAACGACCTTCTTCCAGCCGGCCAATGGTGCGTCACCAAAGAACTGCGGCACGTTCGGGTAGCCGTTGGAGGCGATGTGGCCGACGGTGGTGCCTTCAGTGATGATCAGGCCGACACCGGCCGCCGCGCGACGACGGTAGTACTCGATGACTTTCGAATTAGGTACGCCACCCGGGGAAAACGAGCGGGTCATTGGCGCCATGACCACGCGGGTCGGCAGTTCGAGGGCACCGAGATGGAACGGTTTGAACAAAGCTTGAACCGGCATTGGAAGGCTCCACAGGGAATGACTTTATGACGGCGATAATATGGAGAGTCAAAAGCTTTGAACAGCACTATTGATTTGAATGATCAAGGATCAGAAACGAAAAGATCGCAGCACCGGCAGGCCCTGTAAGAGCTGCCGAAGGCTGCGATCTTTTGATCTTGCTGTTTCAGCTCAGCGCTTTTTCAATCGCATGAACAATGGTTGGATCATCCGGCGCCGTACGCGGCGAGAACCGGGCCAGCACACGACCGTCCTTGCCGAGCAGGAACTTCTCGAAATTCCAGGTGATATCACCGGGAAACTCGGCGCCCTCGCCCGCCAGCAGACGGTAGAGCTGATGCCGCTCGTGACCGTTGACTTCGAGCTTGCTCGACAACGGAAACGTCACGCCATAGTTGAGGCTGCAGAAATCCTGAATTTCCTGTTCAGTACCTGGTTCCTGGCCGGCAAACTGGTTGCACGGCAGGCCCAGCACGCTGAAGCCTTTGCCTTTGAATTGCTGATGGAGGTTTTCCAGCGCCGCGTACTGTGGGGTCAAGCCGCATTTGGAGGCGACGTTGACCACCAGCACGACTTGGCCCTTGAACGGCGCCAGCGGTAGCTCCTGACCATCCAGGGCTGTCAACTTAAGGTCGTGAAAAGCACTCATGACGAACTCCAAGATTCCCGTGTTCTACTCGAAACAGCCACTTGGCGAGGTCACCAAGGACAGCCGCGGACTAAAAAGGCGCCCGCAGGCGCCTCTCCAGTACTCGAAGCTTAGCGCAGAAAATCAGTGGTGATGGCCACCTTCGCCATGGACGTGACCATGAGCGATTTCTTCCTGGCTGGCGTCACGGATATCAACGATCTTCACTTTGAAGTTCAGGCGCTGACCGGCCAGTGGGTGGTTGCCGTCGACAGTCACGTCGTCGCCGTCGAGGTCACGGATGGTGACGATTTGCATCTGGCCGTCCGGCGCCGAAGCGTGGAACTGCATGCCGACTTCCAGCTCGTCAACGCCTTCGAACATGCTGCGGCTCAGGGTGCTGACCAGCTCAGCGGCGTATTCGCCGTAAGCGTCTTCCGGTTCAACGGAAACTTCCAGCTCGTCACCAACAGCTTTGCCTTCCAGAGCTTTTTCCAGGCCCGGGATGATGTTGCCTGCGCCTTGCAGGTAGACCAGCGGAGCGCCGCCGGCGGAGCTGTCGATGACCTCACCAGCGTCGTTGGTCAGGGTATAGTCGATGGAGACAGCCTTATTGGCGGCGATCAGCATGGGGCGAGACCTTTTGCAGAAGAATATAGAAAGGCCAAGTTTAGCGAAGCGATCGCGCGAAAGCGAACACAACCCGGACAAACGGGTTTCGACGATCACCGGCTTCCATCAGGACGAAGATGACCACTGGGTCGCCGAGCTTTCCTGTGGCCACACCCAGCACCTGCGCCATCAACCGCCATGGCAATCACGCGCCTGGGTGCTCGACCCGGCGCAACGTATTGAAAAAATAGGCCAACCCTTTGCCTGCGGTTGGTGCGCACAAGGCTCGGTTAGCGCTAACCTTGGCGACTGAATTTCGGCAGATTGTCAGAGATAGATGATCGCCATTGCCATGCAACTTTAGAGAATTCGCATGCAAACTTTTTTTATCGCACCCACCGATTTTGGCGTGGGTCTGACCTCCATCAGCCTCGGGCTGGTGCGCACGCTTGAGCGCGCCGGGCTGAAAGTCGGATTCTTCAAACCGATTGCGCAGCCGCATCCGGGTGACACCGGCCCTGAGCGTTCCACCGAACTGGTTGCGCGCACTCACGGTCTGAAACCACCACAACCGCTGGGCCTTGCTCACGTTGAGCGGATGCTCGGCGACGGTCAGCTCGATGAGTTGCTCGAAGAAATCATCACCCTTTATCAACAGGCGGCCGTCGGCAAAGACGTGCTGGTCGTCGAAGGCATGGTGCCGACCCGCAGCGCCAGCTATGCCGCGCGGGTCAATCTGCATTTGGCCAAGAGCCTCGATGCCGAGGTGATTCTGGTCTCGGCGCCGGAAAACGAAGTGCTCGCCGAGCTCTCCGGCCGGGTCGAATTGCAGGCGCAATTGTTCGGCGGGCCGAAAGACCCGAAAGTCCTCGGGGTGATCCTCAACAAGGTCAAGACCGAAGAAAGCATGGACGCCTTCGCCGCGCGTCTGAAGGAGCACTCGCCGTTGCTGCGCAGCGGTGATTTCCGCCTGCTCGGCTGCATTCCCTATCAGCCGGAACTCAACGCACCGCGCACCCGCGACGTCGCCGACCTGATGGGCGCACAGGTGCTCAACGCCGGTGACTACGAAACACGGCGGATGACCAAAATCATCATCTGTGCGCGGACCATGCGCAACACCGTCGAACTGCTCAAGCCCGGTGTGCTGGTGGTGACCCCGGGCGATCGCGACGACATCATCCTCGCCGTCAGCCTCGCGGCGATCAACGGCGTGCCGCTGGCCGGCCTGTTGCTGACCAGCGACACCCTGCCGGATCCGCGCATCATGGATCTGTGCCGTGGCGCGTTGCAGGCCGGTTTGCCGGTGTTGTCCGTGAGCACCGGATCCTACGACACCGCCAACCTGCTCAACGGTTTGAACAAGGAAATCCCCATTGATGACCGCGAGCGTGCGGAAATCATCACCGACTTCGTCGCCAGCCACCTCGACGCCAAGTGGCTGCACCAGCGCTGTGGTACGCCTCGGGAAATGCGCCTGTCGCCGGCAGTATTCCGCTATCAGTTGATTCAGCGCGCGCAGGCGGCGAACAAGCGCATCGTCCTGCCCGAAGGCAGCGAGCCGTTCACCGTGCAAGCGGCGGCGATCTGTCAGGAACGCGGGATCGCCCGTTGTGTATTGCTGGCGAAACCGGAAGACGTCGAAGCGGTGGCCCGCGCCCAAGGCATTACGTTGCCGCCGGGTCTGGAGATTCTCGATCCGGACCTGATCCGCGAGCGCTACGTAGAGCCGATGGTCGCTCTGCGCAAAACCAAAAGCCTCAACGCGCCAATGGCCGAGCAGCAGCTGGAAGATACCGTAGTGATCGGCACCATGATGCTCGCACTGGATGAAGTCGATGGTCTGGTTTCGGGCGTAATCAACACCACTGCCAATACCATCCGCCCGGCGCTGCAGCTGATCAAAACGGCACCGGGCTGCACGCTGGTGTCGTCGGTGTTCTTCATGTTGTTCCCGGAAGAAGTGCTGATTTACGGCGACTGCGTAATGAACCCGCACCCGAGCGCTACGGAACTGGCCGAGATCGCTTTGCAAAGCGCCGACTCGGCAGCGGCCTTCGGCATCACCCCGCGTGTGGCGATGATCAGCTACTCCAGTGGCGAATCGGCCACCGGCGAAGAAGTCGAGAAAGTCCGCGAAGCCACCCTGCTCGCCCACGAACAACAGCATTCGCTGCTGATCGACGGTCCGCTGCAATACGACGCCGCGGCCAACGCCGAAGTCGCCCGGCAACTGGCGCCGAACAGTCAGGTGGCCGGTCGCGCCACAGTCTTTGTGTTCCCGGATCTGAATACCGGCAACACCACGCACAAAGCCGTGCAACGCAGCGCCGATTGCGTAAGCCTCGGCCCGATGCTGCAAGGCTTGCGTAAACCGGTGAACGATTTGCCGCGCGGCGCGCAAGTCGATGACATCGTCTACACCATTGCCCTCACCGCGATTCAAGCCGCCAACCGACCTATGGATGTGTAAATGCTGGATTTTCTACCTGCACCGCTGCGCGGCGTGATCGCTTCGCTGCTGTTGGCACTCAACACCATTCTGCTCTGCTCGTTTCTGTTCTGCGTGGCGCTGATCAAAGTGCTGCCGTTCGACCTTGCCCGACGCGCCTCACTCTGGCTGATGAGTCACACCCATGAAGCGTGGATCAGCAACAACAAGGGCTGGATGAATCTGGTTCGGCGTACACGCTGGCACATCAGCGGCCTGCAAGGACTCGACTATCAGCACTCATATCTGATCACCAGCAATCACCAGAGTTGGGTCGACATTCTGGTGCTGCAATACGTGCTCAACCGCCGGATTCAGCCGCTGAAGTTTTTCCTCAAGCAGGAATTGATCTGGGTCCCGGTGATTGGTCTGGCCTGGTGGGCGCTGGGCTTTCCGTTCATGAAGCGTTACTCCAAGGCCTACCTCGCCAAGCACCCGGAGAAGAAAGGCAAAGACCTCGAAACCACGCGCAAGACCTGCGCGAAGTTTCGCAATAACCCGGTGGGGATTTTCAACTTCGTTGAAGGCACGCGGTTCACTGAAGGCAAGCATGCGCAGCAGCAATCACCGTTCAAATATCTGCTCAAGCCCAAGGCTGGCGGTATCGCCTTTGTGCTGGATGCGATGGGTGAACAGCTGGAGTCGATCGTCAACGTGACCATTCACTATCCGGCCGGGCGTCCGGGGTTCTGGGACTTGCTGTGCGGCAATGTGCGCGATGTGGTGGTGCACTTTGAAGAGCTGAAGATTCCGCAGCAATTCATCGGCAAGAACTACGATCAGGACGGCGAGTATCGATTGCAGTTTCAGGGCTGGATCAACCAGCTGTGGCTGGACAAGGATGCGCTGCTCGAACAGATGCACCGCGAATACTCCGATCACAACTAACCCCTGTGGGAGCGAGCATGCTCGCGAAAGCGGTGCATCAGCCACCACCATTGTTTAATGACACACCGCTATCGCGAGCAGGCTC
The DNA here is from genome assembly GCF_900580865.1 of Pseudomonas viridiflava. Taxonomy (GTDB): domain Bacteria; phylum Pseudomonadota; class Gammaproteobacteria; order Pseudomonadales; family Pseudomonadaceae; genus Aquipseudomonas. Next base: position 200,466 of record NZ_UTBZ01000052.1, on the reverse strand, counting down.
ACTCCTACAATGGACCGAGTTGGCCCGAATAAAAAAGCCCGCCGATGATCACTCATCGGCGGGCTTTTTCTTGCAGCTTGAAGCTAGAAGCTAGTCGCTGCTTCAGTGCTTAGATCGCGCCACGCTTGCGCAGCAGATCCAGCACTTGCTTGACGCTCTCTTCCAGACTCAGCGTCTGCGTGTCGATCACCAGATCGGCATTCAGCGGCACGTCGTACGGGAAGGATTCGCCCGGGATGTTGTCGCCAGCGGCGGCATACAGACCTTGCGGATCACGCTCGGCGCACACCGCCGGCGAGGCCTGTACGTAGACCGTCAGCAGACGATCCTTGCCGATCAGGTCCTTGGCCTGCTCGCGACCCTCAGCACTTGGCGCGACGAACGCAGCCAGGGTCAGCAGACCGGCTTCGTTGAACTGACGCGCGACGTGCGCGGCACGACGCCAGTTCTCGGTACGCCCGGCGCGATCCTGTGGCAGACCTTTGTTGAGGTCGTGACGCAGGTTCTGGCCATCCAGCACAAACACCGCACGGCCCAGGTCGAACAGCTTGCGCTCAACCGCATAAGCCAGCGTGCTCTTGCCGGCGCCCGACAGGCCGCTGAACAACACGGTGGCCGGTTGCTGGCCGAAGCGCTGAGCACGTTCCTCAGTGGCAACGTGCGCCAGTTTGCCGTGATGCGTGGCAGTGCCGTGGGTCACTGGCTGCGCGACGATCATGCCGGCGCCCACAGTGCCGTTGGTCAAACGGTCGATGATGATAAACGCGCCGGTGGTGCGGTTGCTTTCGTAACCGTCGAGGGCGATCGGCGCGTCGAGCGCGATCTTCACCTTGCCGATTTCGTTGAGCTGCAAAGCGCTCGCCGGGCCTTCTTCAAGGGTGTTCACGTCGACCTTATTGACGATGCTGGCGATCGAGCCCGGCACGTAACTGGTGGCGCGTTTGATGTCATATTTCTTGCCTGGCAGCATCGGCTCTTCAGCCATCCACACCAGCATCGCTTCGAAGCTGTCGGTGACTGGCGGCACGTTGTCGGCATGCACCAGCAGGTCGCCACGGGAGATGTCGATTTCGTCTTCCATGGTCAGCGTTACGGCCTGACCTGGACCGGCGTGTTCCAGCTCACCTTCGAAAGTGACGATGGATTTCACCCGGCTGCTTTTGCCCGACGGCAGCACCACGACTTCGTCACCCTTGTGCACGATGCCGCTGGCCAGCGTGCCGGCGAAACCACGGAAGTTCAGGTTCGGACGGTTGACGTACTGCACCGGGAAACGCAGATCGGTGAAGTTGCGGTCGCCCGCCACTTCCACGGTCTCGAGGATTTCCATCAGCGACTGGCCTTTGTACCAAGGCGAGCGCTCGGACTTGTTCACCACGTTGTCGCCCTTGAGGGCAGACATCGGCACGAAGTGCATGCTGGTCGGCTTCATCTTCAAGCCTTCGGCGAACTTCAGGTAATCAGCCTTGATCGACTCGAACACGCCTTCATCGAAGCCTTTCAAATCCATCTTGTTGATGGCGACGACGATGTGTTTGATCCCTAGCAACGAGGCGATGAAGCTGTGACGGCGGGTCTGGGTCTGCACGCCATAACGCGCGTCGACAAGGATGATCGCCAGGTCACAGGTGGACGCACCGGTGGCCATGTTGCGGGTGTACTGCTCATGGCCTGGGGTATCGGCGATGATGAATTTGCGTTTCGCGGTGGAGAAATAACGGTAGGCGACATCGATGGTGATGCCCTGCTCACGCTCGGCTTGCAGGCCGTCGACCAGCAGTGCCAGGTCGATGTCGTCACCGGTGGTGCCGACTTTCTTCGAGTCGCGGGTAATGGCTTCGAGGTGATCTTCGTAGATCATTTTCGAGTCGTGCAGCAGGCGCCCGATCAGGGTGCTCTTGCCGTCATCGACGTTACCGCAAGTCAAAAAGCGCAGCAGCTCTTTACGTTCGTGCTGGCCCAGGTAGGCGAGGATGTCCTCGCTGATCAAATCAGATACGTGCGACATGACAACCCCTTAGAAATAACCCTGACGTTTTTTGTCTTCCATCGAGCCTGCGCCATCGTGGTCGATGACACGGCCCTGGCGCTCGGAAGTTCGCGTCAGGAGCATTTCCTGAATGATGTCCGTCAGGCTTTCGGCCTCGGACTCCACGGCGCCCGTCAACGGGTAGCAGCCAAGGGTACGGAAACGCACTTTCTTTTTGACGATGCGTGCTTTGTCTTCATCGGACAGGTGCTCGAGGATGCGCTCGTCGTCGATCATGATCAGCGTACCGTTCTTCTCGATCACTTCGCGTTCAGCGGCGAAGTACAGCGGCACAATCGGGATGCCTTCGAGGTAGATGTACTGCCAGATGTCCAGCTCGGTCCAGTTCGATAGAGGGAATACGCGGATGGATTCGCCCTTGTTGACCTTGCCGTTGTAGACGTTCCACAGCTCCGGGCGCTGGTTTTTCGGGTCCCAGCGGTGCTTGCTGTCGCGGAACGAGTACACGCGCTCTTTGGCGCGGGATTTCTCTTCATCGCGACGGGCGCCGCCGAACGCTGCGTCGAAACCATGCTTGTCGAGTGCCTGTTTCAGGCCCTCGGTTTTCATGATGTCGGTGTGCTTGGCGCTGCCGTGGGTGAACGGGTTGATGTTCTGCGCCACGCCATCGGGGTTGATGTGGGTGATCAGGTCCAGGCCCAGTTCTTCGACCATCTTGTCGCGGAACTTGTACATCTCCTGGAATTTCCAGCGGGTGTCGACGTGCATCACCGGAAACGGCAGTTTGCCCGGGAAGAACGCCTTGCGTGCCAGGTGCAGCATCACGGCGGAGTCTTTACCGATGGAGTACAGCATCACCGGGTTATCGAACTCGGCGGCCACCTCGCGGATGATGTGGATGCTTTCCGCCTCCAGCTGTTTCAGATGCGTCAGTTTGTCGACCATGGCTACTCACGAAAACTTTCTTATGAACGGCCAGCGGGCCGTGTTCGAGCGGGAAATCCTAGCACAGCGGCTTCTTCTAATCAGGACGCCAACTAGATCGAAAGGGTATATGAATATGCCCGCTCGTTTGGGCGATGCCTCCTGTAGGAGCTGCCGAAGGCTGCGATCTTTTTGATCTGGTCTGTTAAAAAACAGATCAAAAGATCGCAGCCTTCGGCAGCTCCTACACAGGGAACGGCGTGGAGTCAGATCGGGTTGGGGCAATCGATGAAGATGTGTTCGAGGGCAAAGCGTTTCGCCAGGTAGTCGCCCAGCGCTTGCACGCCGTAGCGTTCGGTGGCGTGGTGGCCGGCGGCGATGAAGCTGATGTCGTTTTCGCGAGCACTGTGGAAGGTCTGCTCGGACGCTTCGCCACTAAGGAACAAATCGACACCCGCCGCGACGCCGTGATCGATGTAGCCTTGGCCACCGCCAGTGCACCAACCGACCCGACGAATCATCGGATTACCCTCAATCAGCAACGGCTCACGGCCCATCACATCCTGCACCTTGCGGGCGAAATCGCGTGCGGTCATCGGTTCCTTCAGCGAACCGACAAGGCCGACGATTTTCAGGTTATCCGGATCCAGTGGACCTTCGACGGTGATGTCCAGTTGGCGAGCAAGCTGCACGTTATTGCCAACATCCGGGTGCAGATCCAGCGGCAGATGGTATGCGAGTAGACTGATGTCATGCTTGAGCAAGGTCTTCAGCCGACGCTGTTTCATGCCGGTGATGCACGGGTTTTCGCCCTTCCAGAAGTAACCGTGGTGTACCAGCACGAGATCAGCCTCTGCTTCGACAGCCGCATCGAGCAACGCCTGACTGGCGGTAACGCCGCTGACGATGCGCATCACCTGAGGACGGCCCTCAACCTGCAATCCATTCGGGCAATAATCGGCAATTTTTGCACTGCCAAGGTATCGGTCGGCTTCTTCGACGAGGGTGCTGAGGGCAACGGCCATGAAAGACTCCTAAATATCCCGTTCAGAGGCACGCGCGGCCTCGTATAATGCGCGACATTATGGGCGGTCTGACCCCGCCTGCAACTTTTCCAGGACGTGCTTAATGCTCAAGGCGCTGCGTTTTTTCGGCTGGCCGCTGTTGGCCGGTGTGCTTATCGCTCTGTTGATTATTCAGCGTTACCCGCAGTGGGTCGGGCTTCCGAGCCTCGACGTCAACCTGCAACAGGCCCCGCAAACCACCAGCGTGCAGCAGGGGCCGGTGTCCTATGCGGACGCGGTGACCATTGCCGCGCCTTCGGTGGTCAACCTCTACACCACCAAAGTCATCAACAAACCGGCGCATCCGCTGTTTGAGGATCCGCAGTTCCGGCGCTTCTTCGGTGATAACTCGCCGAAGCAGAAACGCATGGAATCGAGCCTCGGTTCCGGCGTGATCATGAGTCCGGAAGGCTACATCCTCACCAACAACCACGTAACCAGCGGTGCCGATCAAATCGTCGTGGCGCTGAAGGACGGCCGTGAAACCCTCGCCCGCGTCATCGGCAGCGATCCGGAAACCGACCTCGCGGTGTTGAAGATCGATCTGAAGACCCTGCCGGCGATCACCGTGGGCCGCTCCGACAACATTCGCATCGGCGACGTCGCGCTGGCCATCGGCAACCCGTTTGGCGTCGGCCAGACCGTGACCATGGGCATCATCAGCGCCACCGGGCGTAATCAGTTGGGCCTGAACAACTACGAAGACTTCATCCAGACCGACGCGGCGATCAACCCGGGCAACTCTGGCGGTGCGCTGGTCGATGCCAACGGCAATCTGACCGGCATCAACACGGCGATCTTCTCCAAATCCGGTGGCTCGCAAGGCATCGGCTTCGCGATCCCGGTGAAACTGGCGATGGAAGTGATGAAGTCGATCATCGAACACGGTCAGGTGATTCGCGGCTGGCTGGGCATTGAAGTGCAACCGCTGACCCAGGAACTGGCTGAGTCGTTCGGCTTGTCCGGGCGTCCGGGGATTGTCGTCGCAGGGATCTTCCGCGATGGCCCGGCACAGAAGGCAGGCCTGCAATTGGGCGACGTGATTCTGAGCATTGATGGCGAGCCGGCCGGTGATGGTCGCCGTTCGATGAACCAGGTCGCGCGGATCAAACCGACGGACAAAGTGACAATTCAGGTGATGCGCAATGGCAAAGAGATCAAGCTCACCGCGGAAATCGGCTTGCGCCCACCACCGGCGCCGGTGAAAGAAAAAGAAGAATAAAACTTTTTTCGCGCCAGTCGCGCGAATAAAAGACATTCTCAACGGGCATGTTATATTGTTTCAATTCTAATAATTGGAACAACATAACATGTCGTCTCGAACAAAGGCCTCCCTGCTCGGCCTGAGCCTCGGTTTGCTGGTCGACCCAGCCTTCGCCGAAGAACCCAAACCCCTCGAACTCGACGCCATCAGCGTCGTCTCCGATTACGAATCGCCGACCGGCCCGGTCAAGGGCTATCGCGCCACGCGCTCGTCCAGCGCGACCAAAACCGACACGGCGATTCGCGATATCCCGCAAGCGATCAGCGTCGTACCCGCCAGCGTACTCAAGGACCTGGGCAGCAGCAGTGTCGAGCGCGCGCTGGATTTCGCCGGTGGCGTGTCGAAGCAGAACAACTTCGGCGGCCTGACGCTTTACGAATACAGCGTGCGCGGCTTCTCCACCTCGGAGTTCTACAAGGACGGCTTCAGCGCCAATCGCGGTTATCCGAGCACACCCGACGCGGCCAACATCGAGCGCATCGAAGTGCTCAAAGGCCCCGCCGCCAGTCTGTACGGCCGCGGCGATCCCGGCGGCACAGTGAACATCGTCACCAAGAAACCGCAGCCCGAAGCCTTCACCACGTTGCAAACCAGCGCCGGCAGTTGGGACCGCTATCGCACCGCGCTGGACGTCAACACGCCGCTGGATGATCAGGGCAATGTGCTCTCGCGGATCAACCTCGCGGTCGAGGACAACCACAGCTTTCGCGATCACGTCGACAGTCAACGCGTATTCGTCGCGCCCTCGATCAGTTGGCAACTGAACCCGGACACGTCGCTGTTGGTGGAAAGCGAAATCGTCCGTCACAGCTCCACGTTCGATCGCGGCATCGTCGCCCCCAACAATAAATGGAGCGGCGTGTCGCGCTCGACCTTCCTCGGCGAACCCAACGACGGCAACATCGACAACCACAACAACCTGCTGCAGGCGACCCTCGAACATCACCTCAACGACAGCTGGAAGCTGCGCCTGGCCAGCCATTACAAGGAAGGCAAACTCTGGGGTGACGCCTCGGAACAACGAGCGCTGAACGCCGATGGCCACACGGTCAACCGTCGCTTGCGCGAACGCGATACGAGCTGGCACGACAGCATCACCCAACTGGAATTGCGCGGCCTGTTCGATCTAGGCTCATGGCAACACGAACTGCTGATTGGCACCGAGTATGAAAACTTCCGCAAGAACGAGCGCGTCACCACGATTGCCGGCGGCCCGTACGCCATCGACATCTATAAACCGATCTACGGTCAGCCGAAACCCAACGGGGCACGCTCGGGCACTGACTTCTTCGAACAGGTCGAAAGTCATGCGCTGAACCTGCAGGATCAGATCATCTTCACCGACAAACTGCGCGGGATGATCGGTGCGCGTTTCGAGCATTTCGACCAGCGCATCGACGATCACAGCCGCAACGCCACGAGCAGCCAGCGTCACGATGCCCTCACCCAGCGCGCCGGCCTGCTTTACCAACTGACACCGAACACCGGGCTGTTCGCCAACGCCTCGACCTCGTTCAAACCGAACAATGGCCTCGACGCCTCCGGCAAATCCTTCGATCCGGAAGAAGGCGTCGGCTATGAAATCGGGATCAAGAACGAACTGTTCGACGAGCGCCTGAGCAGCACCCTCGCCTTCTTCCACATCGACAAGGAAAACGTCCTCGCCCTCGACCCGGCCACCGACACCAGCCGCGCGATGGGCAAAGCACGCAGTCGCGGTTTCGATCTGCAAATCACCGGACAAGTGACTGACGCAGTGCGGGTGATCGGCGCCTTCGCTTACATCGACGCCGAAGTGACCAAGGGCGACGCGGTGATTCCGACCGGCAGCCGCATCCTCGGCGTGGCCAAACGCAGCGGCAGTCTGCTCGGTGTTTACGAGTTTCAGGACGGCCATTTGCGCGGCTCGGACATTGGCGCAGCGTTCACCTATGTCGGTGACCGCTCAGGCGAATCCGGCAGCGACTTCGAATTGCCGGCCTATCAGACCGTCGACTTGCTCGCGCACTACAATGCCAGCGACAACGTCACCGTCGGCCTGAACCTCAATAACATCTTCGACGAAAAGTATTACGAGCGCTCCTACAGCAACTACTGGGTCAACCCCGGTGAGCCGCGCAATTTCACCGTCAGCCTGACACTCAACCTGTAAAAGGAAGTCACCATGCAATACGGAAAAACCCTTGGGCTCATCGCCGCGCTGTTCGCGGGCCAGGTCTCGGCCCATGGCCTGTGGACGGAACAACGCCGCGGCAATATCGAAGTGGTCTACGGTCACGGCGCTGAGGACAATGCGTTCAAAGCGCAGAAGGTCAGCGGTGCCTGGGCCTACGACGTTGCCGGCAAGATGATTCCCGTCAGCGTCGAGCGCCTGACAGATCATGCTCGTCTGAAACCTTTGAAGTCGCCCGCGGTGATGGCCGTGGCATTGAACAATGGCATGTGGTCGCAAACGGCTGACAAGAAGTGGATCAACCAAGGTCGCAGCAAAGTGCCGGGCGCTGTCGAGGCGACCGAGACGTTCAAATACAGTCTGGCGATCTATCAGCCGGGGGCGAAGCTGCCCAAGCTCGATCAGATCAAGTTGCTGATTTTGCCTGAGGTCGATCCGTTGACCGTTGGACCGGGCAAGTCTTTGCCAGTGCGGGTGTTGCTCGATGGTAAACCGGCGGCGGGGGTGAAGTTGATTGGCGACTATCGCAGCGCGCCGAACACATTGAGCACCGAGACTGATAAGGATGGGCGGGCGCAGGTGTTGGTGAGGAATGAAGGGTTGAATGTGATTGCGGCGCAGGTAGAAGTGAAGGTGAAAGGCAGCGCAGATGTGGATAGTCGCGGCTTGTTTAGCTCACTGACGTTCCTCGGCGAACCACATCACGAATAAAAGCGCCCCCTCACCCCAGCCCTCTCCCGGAGGGAGAGGGGGCCGACCGAGGTGTAAGGCGTCATGCATCGACCTGAATTACCGAGTCGATTATGGATTCGGTAAAGCAAGTTCAGGTCGGTGCAACTCGGGAGCATCCCCAATCAGTCCCCTCTCCCTCTGGGCGGTCCGACGTTTCGGGAGGGCTAGGGTGAGGGGCTCTTGCCTTTAGAGGTCGCCAAGCCCATCGATCAGCGCCTGATTCTGCTCCGGCGTGCCAATCGAAATCCGCAGGAACTGCGCAATCCGCTCCTGCTTGAAGTGCCGCACAATCACGCCCTGCTCACGCAGCTTGGCCGCCAGCCCTGCCGCATCATGCTGCGGATGCCGGGCGAAAATAAAGTTCGCCGCCGACGGCAGCACCTCAAAACCCTTGGCCTGCAACTGCGCAATCACCCACTCACGGCTCTCGATGACCAGACGGCATGTCTTGTCGAAGTACTCGCGATCTTCGAACGCCGCTGCCGCACCGACAATCGCCAGACGATCCAACGGATAGGAGTTGAAGCTGTTCTTGATTCGCTCCAGCGCCTCGATCAGATCGGGATGCCCGACCGCGAAACCAACGCGCAAACCAGCCAGCGAACGCGACTTGGACAGGGTCTGCGTCACCAGTAGGTTCGGATAACGATCCACCAGACTGATCGCCGTTTCGCCGCCGAAGTCGATGTACGCCTCGTCCACCACGACCACCGAATCCGGGCTGGCCCTGAGGATCTGTTCGACCGCTTCCAGCGCCAGCAGGCAACCGGTTGGCGCGTTCGGGTTAGGGAAGATGATCCCGCCATTCGGCTTGGCATAGTCCACCGGATCGATCTGGAACTGCGCGTCCAGCGGCACCGCATCAAACTCGATGCCGTACAAACCGCAGTAAACCGGATAGAAGCTGTAGCTGATGTCCGGGAACAGCAGCGGCTGATCATGCTGCAGCAAACCGTGGAAGATGTGCGCGAGCACTTCGTCCGAACCGTTGCCGAGGAACACCTGATTGCTCTGCACACCGTAATACTGGGCGACGGCGGTTTTCAGCAGGTCGCTGTTCGGGTCCGGGTACAGACGCAGGTTGTCATTCAGTTCGGTCTGCATCGCCGCCAAGGCTTTTGGCGATGGGCCGTACGGGTTTTCGTTGGTGTTGAGCTTGACCAGTTTGGTCAGCTTCGGCTGTTCGCCCGGCACGTACGGCACCAGATCCTTGACGAACGGGCTCCAGAATTTACTCATCGCTCAGTTCCCCTGCCCTTTTAGAAAGTCTTCGTCTTTGATGCGGTATTCGGCGCTGCGCGCGTGGGCGCTCAGCGATTCGCCACGGGCCAGAACCGATGCGGTTTTACCCAACTCAGAAGCACCGGCTTCAGAGCAGAAGATGATCGACGAACGCTTCTGGAAGTCGTACACGCCCAGCGGCGAAGAGAACCGCGCGGTGCCGGAGGTCGGCAGCACGTGGTTCGGGCCTGCGCAGTAATCGCCCAGGGCTTCGGAGGTGTGGCGGCCCATGAAGATAGCGCCAGCGTGGCGGATCTGCGGCAGCCAGGCTTGCGGGTCAGCGACCGACAGCTCCAAGTGTTCCGGGGCAATGCGGTTGGCGACTTCGATCGCTTGGGCCATGTCCTTCACGTGAATCAGCGCACCACGGCCATTGATCGAGGTTTCGATGATGGTCGCGCGGTCCATGGTCGGCAGCAGTTTATCGATGCTCGCGGCGACCTTGTCGAGGAACTCGGCGTCCGGGCTGACCAGAATCGCCTGCGCGTCTTCGTCGTGCTCAGCTTGCGAGAACAGGTCCATGGCGATCCAGTCCGGATCGGTCTGGCCATCGCAGACCACGAGGATTTCTGAAGGGCCGGCGATCATGTCGATGCCGACCTGACCGAATACGTGGCGCTTGGCAGTGGCGACATAGATGTTGCCCGGGCCAACGACTTTGTCGACTTTCGGCACGCTTTCGGTGCCGTAGGCCAAAGCAGCAACCGCTTGTGCGCCACCGATGGTGAACACCCGGTCGACACCCGCAATGCACGCAGCCGCCAGCACCAGCTCATTGATTTCACCGCGTGGCGTCGGCACGACCATGACCACTTCTGTCACGCCCGCGACCTTGGCCGGAATCGCGTTCATCAACACCGACGACGGGTACGACGCCTTGCCGCCCGGCACGTACAGACCAGCGCGATCCAGCGGCGTGACCTTCTGGCCGAGCACAGTGCCGTCAGCTTCGGTGTAGCTCCAGGAATCCTGCTTCTGTTTTTCGTGATAGCTGCGCACGCGGGCGGCGGCTTTTTCCAGTGCTTCGCGCTGTGGCACGGTGATGCGGGTCAGGGCCAGTTCCAGGCGCTCGCGCGGCAGTATCAGGTCGGCCATCGAAGCGACTTCGAGGCCGTCGAATTTCTGGGTGAACTCGACCAGCGCCGCGTCGCCGCGTTCGCGCACAGCCTTGATGATGTCCAGCACCCGCTGATTGACCGAGTCGTCAGACACACTTTCCCAGCTCAGCAAATGATCCAGATGATGCGCGAAATCCGGGTCAGCAGCGTTGAGTCGGCGAATTGCAGTCGGTGCGGTCATAGCGAGAGCCTCATAGGAATGGCAAAAACTCAGGCGCCCTAACTTAGCAGTCGTTTCCGCTTGGGCACCTGAGATTCTGGCTATGAGGCGGATAGACGGGCGCGACTTAAGGTCGCGCAGGTAAATCAGCCGCGGTGTCGCGATTCCACTGCGTTGCGCAGGGTATCGATCAACGCCTGGATTCGGGCGTGTTGCATTTTCATCGAAGCTTTATTGACGACCAGGCGCGAGCTGATCGTGGCGATCAGTTCCTGAGGTTCCAGGCCGTTGGCGCGCAGGGTGTTACCGGTGTCGACCACGTCGATGATCTTGTCGGCGAGACCGATCAGCGGCGCCAGCTCCATCGAGCCGTAGAGCTTGATGATATCGACCTGACGGCCCTGCTCGGCGTAGTAGCGCTTGGCGACGTTGACGAACTTGGTCGCCACGCGCAAGCGGCCCTTGGGCTCAGGCGCGCCGATTTTGCCGGCGGTCATCAGCTTGCACTGGGCGATCTGCAGATCCAGCGGCTCGTACAGGCCCTGGCCGGTGTATTCCATCAACACGTCTTTACCGGCAACGCCGAGGTCAGCCGCGCCATGCTCGACGTAAGTCGGCACATCGGTGGCACGCACGATCAGCAGACGAACGTCGTCCTGCGTCGTGGGAATGATCAGCTTGCGGCTCTTGTCCGGATTCTCGGTCGGCACAATGCCCGCTTCGGCGAGAAGCGGCAGGGTGTCGTCAAGGATGCGGCCCTTGGACAGTGCGATGGTCAACATGGGAAACGTCAGTCCTTATCAAGGTACTCATGTCCGGTCGCAATCGGCGCCGGACACACATCGAGCCGGAAACCGGCTCGACTCTTAAAATCAGTGGACACGTCCCTGTGTCCCAATGCAGCAATCAGCCCGGAACGCGACGGATCTTGGCGCCCAGCATCTGCAGTTTTTCTTCGATGCACTCGTAACCACGGTCAATGTGGTAGATGCGGTCGATCAGCGTGTCGCCTTCGGCAACCAGTGCCGAGATCACCAAGCTGGCCGAAGCACGCAGGTCGGTGGCCATGACTGGCGCGCCCTTGAGGACTTCAGTACCGGTAACGATGGCAGTGTTGCCTTCGACCTGAATCTTGGCGCCCATGCGGTGCAGCTCATAGACGTGCATGAAACGGTTTTCGAAGATCGTCTCGATTACCGCACCGGTGCCTTCGGCAATGGCGTTGAGCGAGATGAACTGCGCTTGCATGTCGGTCGGGAATGCAGGGTACGGCGCGGTGCGCACGTTGACTGCTTTCGGACGCTTGCCGTGCATGTTCAGCTCGATCCAGTCTTCACCGCAGGTGATTTCTGCGCCGGCTTCGCGGAGTTTTTCCAGAACGGCTTCAAGGATGGTCGGATCAGTGTCCTTGACCTTGACGCGACCACCGGTAACGGCAGCGGCAACCAGGTAGGTGCCGGTTTCGATACGGTCAGGCATGACCTTATAGAACGCCGAACCCAGACGCTCGACGCCATCGATGGTGATGGTGTCGGTGCCAGCACCGGAAACCTTGGCGCCCATGGCGTTGAGGAAGTTCGCCAGGTCAACCACTTCTGGTTCACGGGCGGCGTTCTGCAACACGCTGCGGCCCTTGGCCAGAGCGGCGGCCATCATGATGTTCTCGGTACCGGTCACGCTGACGGTATCAAAGAAGAAGTGCGCACCGCGCAGGCCGCCTTCAGGCGCCTTGGCCTTGATGTAGCCGCCTTCGACGTCGATCACCGCGCCCATGGCTTCGAGGCCACGGATGTGCAGGTCGACCGGACGCGAACCGATGGCGCAACCGCCAGGCAGTGCCACTTCGGCTTCACCGAAACGGGCAACCATCGGGCCCAGTACCAGGATCGATGCACGCATGGTTTTCACCAGTTCGTACGGGGCGATCAGGGTCTTGATGGTGCGCGGGTCGATTTCGACGCTGAGCTTCTCGTCGATCACCGGCTCAATGCCCATGCGACCGAACAGCTCGATCATGGTGGTGATGTCGTGCAGGTGCGGCAGGTTGCCAACGGTCACCGGGCCATCGCACAGCAGGGTGGCAGCCAGGATCGGCAGGGCAGAGTTCTTTGCCCCGGAAATGCGGATCTCGCCATCAAGACGAGCGCCACCGGTAATAATCAATTTATCCATAAGAATCTCGACGCCCTTAGGCTCAGGTGCGCTCGGCCCAGGCCGCGCTGCTGAAAAATTTCATAGTGACCGCATGGATGCTGCCATCGGTGATCCATGGGTTCAAATGGGCATAGATCTGCTGCTGACGCTTCACCGGGCTCAACGCCGCCAGTTCATCGCTAATCACGTTCAGCTGGAAATTGCAGCCTTCGCCCTCAACTTCTACCAACGTTCCGGGCAGCTTTCCTTCAAGGAAGCTCTTCACTTCTACGGCCTGCATGCTCAACCTCAATCGGCGCCCTGTGCGCACGGGTCGGACATCATACAAAAAAGCCCCGCGCCTGCGAACCCCGCATGGCAGGACTCTGACGGGGGGCTTCTTTATTGATGCGGGTTCAGGGTTGCGCCAACAGTTCGGTCAGTTCACTGACCTGAGCAATTTCGCGCATGTCTTCGGGCATCGCACGGATGCTGACAGCCTTGCCGGCCGCGCTGGCATCGCGCATGAAGCACAGTAGCAACGACAAGCCGACGCTGCTGGACTTCTTCACCGCCGAGCAGTCGATCACCAGCGAAGACGCCTTGCTGGACTTGATCAACGCCTGGCCTTGCTTGCGCAGGTCAGCGCCGGTGCGATAGTCCAGCACCCCGCTGAGCAGAAGCTCGTCGACATCACTCATACGAACTGCGGCCTCATTCATTGCGCGGGGTTCTTTTCGGTGGCTTCTTTGGCCTTGGCCACTTCCCCGGCCCAACCATTGATGGTCTTGTCCAGATCGTTGCCGTTGCGCTGCATCGCGTCGGCGAACTGATCACGGAACAGTTTGCCGATGTTGATGCCGTTGATGATCACGTTACGCAGTTTCCACTCACCGTTGATCTTCTCCAGCGTGTACTGCACAGGATAGATTGCGCCGCTGCTGCCCTTGACGGTCATGTTGACGCTGGTGCGATCGCCCGATTCGTCCTTGGCAGGGTCAACGGTAATGCCCTGATTGTTGTACTCGAGCAAGGCGTTGCCGTAGAACTGGAACAGGCCTTTCTTGAAGTTTTCCTGGAAGGTCTGCATCTGCGCAGGCGTGGCCTTGCGCGAGTACTTGACCGTCATGATGCTCTTGGAAATGCCTTCGGCGTCCACCACTGGCCCGACGATGCTGTTGAGCGCCGCGTAGAAATCAGTCGGGTCCTGCTTGTATTTCTCTTTGTTGGCAGCCAGGTCGGCCAGCAACCGGGTGGTCGTGTCCTGCACCAGATCATGCGCGGATTGCCCAGACGCAGCGTTAGCCATCAGTGGCAATGCCGCGAGCAACACCAACAGGCCACGTCGCAAGGTAGAAATCATTCAAAAGCTCCTCATTTGGCGTCTTTGCTAACGGTATTGAGCAGGAATTTACCGATCAGGTCTTCCAGTACCAGTGACGACTGCGTGTCGTGAATGGTTCCACCATCCTTCAGCGGTTTGTCTTCCCCGCCTACGCTGATACCGATGTACTTCTCGCCCAGCAGACCAGCGGTCAGGATAGACGCTGTGGAGTCGGTCGGCAGGTTGTCGACCTTTTTATCCACTTGCAGGGTTACCCGACCGGTGAAGCTGTCGCGATCCAGATCGATTGCCGTGACCTTGCCGATGGTCACACCGGCCATGGTCACTTTGGCTCTGACCGTCAAACCGGCGATATTGTCAAAGTAGGCATACAGTTTATAGGTGTCGGTGGTCGACGTCGGAGACAGACCACTGACCCGCAAAGCAAGCAGCAACAAAGCCAGGATCCCTGCCAGCAGGAACAGGCCGACACCGATTTCCAGGGTGCGGTTTTGCATCAGAAATCTCCAAACATCAAAGCGGTCAGAATAAAGTCCAGGCCGAGCACTGCCAGCGAGGCAAACACCACGGTCTTGGTGGTGGCACGACTGATCCCCTCGGAAGTGGGCTCACAGTCATAGCCTTGGAATACGGCAATCCAGGTCACTACAAAGGCGAAAACGATGCTTTTGATCACGCCATTGAGCACGTCACTGGTGAAGTTCACGCTGTTCTGCATGTTCGCCCAATAAGAGCCTTCATACACACCCAGCCAGTCGACGGCCACCCATGAACCACCCCAAATGCCCACGACGCTGAAAATCATCGCCAGCACCGGCAGGGAAATGAAGCCGGCCCACAGGCGCGGAGCAATAATGTATTTGAGTGGATCGACGCCGATCATTTCCAGGCTGGAAAGCTGTTCGGTGGACTTCATGTTGCCGATCTCTGCGGTCAGCGCCGACCCGGCACGACCGGCAAACAACAGCGCGGTCACCACCGGACCCAGCTCACGCAACAGGGTCAACGCAACCATCTGCCCCACCGCCTGCTCCGAACCGTAGCTCGACAGAATGCTGAAGCCCTGCAACGCCAGTACCATGCCGATGAAGATCCCGGAAACGACGATGATCACCAGCGACATGACGCCGACTGAATGCAGCTGCTTGACCAGCAGACTGAAACCGCCGCTGATCCCGCCACGCCCCAGCAAGGCATGAAACAGGAACAGCGTCGCACGACCGAACACCGCGACGGCGTCGATCGCCGCCTCGCCAAACCGGCGCACGCGTTCTATTAATGAAATTCTGCGCATCAGCGCTTCCCCAGAAGATCTGCGCGGTAATCCGTCGCTGGAAAATGGTACGGCACCGGGCCATCGGGATCGCCGGTCATGAACTGACGGATACGCGGCTCGTCCGAGTTCATCAACTCGTCCGGCGTACCCTGCCCCAGCACCTGACCATCACCGACAACGTAGATGTAGTCGGCGATGCTCGCGGTTTCAGCCAGATCGTGGGACACCACGATACTGGTGATCCCCAGCGCATCGTTGAGCAGACGGATCAGACGGACCAGCACGCCCATGGCGATCGGGTCCTGCCCGACGAACGGTTCGTCGTACATGAGGATCTGCGGATCGAGCGCAATCGCCCGCGCCAGTGCGACGCGGCGTTTCATGCCACCGGACAATTCGTCCGGCATCAGCTCGATGGCACCGCGCAGACCGACCGCCTGCAGTTTCAGCAGGACGATGTCGCGGATCATTTCTTCCGGCAAATCGGTATGAACACGCAGGGGGAAAGCCACGTTCTCGAATACATCGAGATCGGTGAACAGCGCGCCGCTTTGAAACAGCACACCCATGTGCTTTCGCGCATCGAACAGATCGCTGCGCGAAAGCGCAGGCAGATTCTGGCCGTTGACCCAGACTTCGCCGCTGGCAGGACGCAATTGTGCGCCCATCAATCGCAGCAGCGTGGTCTTGCCACACCCGGAAGGCCCCATGATACCGGTGACCTTGCCGCGCGGGATGCGAATATCGACGTTATTGAAAATGCTGCGCGCACCGCGCTTGAAGGAGACTCCCTTCAGCTCGACCGCGTAGGCGTTATCGGCACTCATCTAAACTCCTTGCGATGCAGCCTCTCACTCGGACGCCTGTCTTTACTTAAAAAGTACGTACATCCCGGGCAGGCCGAACTGGCGGCGAACTATATCACTGCAAAGGCTAAGCGCCCAAGGCTTGTACCAGCCTGAGTTCGGCGATATGACAGGTGCGCAGGCTGTTTTGCCGGGTTTTGGTAACGAGGAATGACAAAGCACGACGAACTAGCGTGAGGCTTTGCAACATAACCGCTATAATCGCCGCCTTTTCATCGGGCTAAACGATTTCTGACATGAGCCAATCCAGCGATCTGATTCAATCGGCACAACGCACCATCCAACTCGAAGTGGAAGCCGTACAAGGCTTGTTGCCCCATATCGACGCCGATTTCGTACGCGCTTGCGAGATAATCCTGAACAGCAAGGGCCGTGTAGTCGTGGTCGGCATGGGCAAATCAGGACACATCGGCAACAAGATTGCCGCGACCCTGGCCAGCACCGGCACTCCGGCCTTTTTTGTCCACCCGGCCGAAGCCAGTCATGGCGACATGGGCATGATCACTCGCGACGATGTAATCCTGGCCCTGTCGAACTCCGGCTCGACCAACGAAATCGTCACGCTGCTGCCGCTGATCAAGCGCCTGGGCATCCAGTTGATCAGCGTCACCGGCAACCCGCAATCGCCGCTGTCCAAAGCTGCTGAAGTCAATCTCAACGTGCACGTCGAGCACGAGGCCTGCCCGTTGAACCTGGCGCCGACCTCTTCGACGACTGCCGCCCTGGTCATGGGCGACGCCCTCGCGGTCGCGCTGCTTGAGGCCCGCGGCTTTACCGCCGAAGACTTCGCCTTCTCCCATCCTGGCGGTGCCCTCGGCCGTCGCTTGTTGCTTAAAGTGGAAAACGTCATGCATTCCGGTCAGGCGTTGCCGCAAGTACAACGCGGTACGCTGCTCAAGGATGCGCTGATGGAAATGACCCGCAAGGGCCTGGGCATGACCGTCATCCTTGAAACTGACGGTAAACTGGCCGGGATCTTCACTGACGGCGATTTGCGCCGCACACTGGATCGCAGCATCGACATTCGCAGCGCCACCATCGATCAGGTGATGACGGCCCATGGCAAGACGGCGCGGCCGGAAATGCTGGCCGCCGAAGCCCTGAAAATCATGGAAGATAACCGAATCAACGCATTGGTAGTCGTAGACGAGGAAGATCGCCCGGTCGGCGCCTTCAACCTCTCCGATCTGCTGCGCGCAGGAGTCATGTAATGAGCAACGATCTGCTGCAACGCGGCAAAGCGATCAAACTGGCGGTCTTCGACGTCGACGGCGTCCTTACCGATGGGCGCCTGTACTTTCTTGAAGACGGTAGCGAATTCAAGACCTTCAACACCCTTGACGGTCAGGGCATCAAGATGCTGATGAATGCCGGCGTGCAGACCGCCATCATCAGTGGCCGCAAAACACCGGTGGTCGAGCGTCGAGCGAAAAACCTGGGCATCCCCCATCTGTTTCAGGGGCGCGAAGACAAATTGGTCGTTCTCGACGGCCTGCTGGAGCAACTGGGCCTAAGCTATGAACAGGTTGCCTATCTCGGTGACGACCTGCCTGACTTGCCGGTGATTCGCCGTGTAGGCCTGGGCATGGCCGTGGCCAACGCTGCCGACTTCGTCCGCGAGCACGCCCATGGCGTTACCCGCGCCCGCGGTGGTGAAGGCGCCGCCCGCGAATTCTGCGAATTGATCCTGCGCGCCCAAGGCCATCTCGATGCGGCCAACGCCGCGTACCTGTGAGCCAAGCCATGTTCAGCAAAAAAATTCGTAACTTCCTGCTGTTCGGCTGCATCGCTGCGATTTTCGCAGCAGTCGGCTACTGGAATATCAGCCCGGAACGCTTTCTCGACAAACCACCGGTCACCTCGGTGGAAACGCCTATCGACTGGTATGCAACCAACACGCATACCCTGCAATACCTGCCGGATGGCAAGGTGCAGTATGAAATGACGTCCGAAAAAGCCGAGCACGTGAAGGCAACCGACGTCACGCTAGTGACCAAACCCGACCTGAACATGTATCGCGGAACGGAATTTCCGTGGCACGTGACCAGTGAGCGCGGCGAAGTGAACTCAGGCGGCACCGAAGTCGAACTGATCGATTCGGTACGCGTTGCGCGCACCGATGAAAAGAAGCGTGACATCCTGATCACGTCCACCCGCATGACCGTGTTCCCGCAGCAGGAATATGCGCAGACCGAGCAACCCGTTAGAATCGACGGCGCTGGCGGTGTATCGACTGGCGTTGGAATGAAAGCGTACCTGAAGGAAAGCAGGATACACCTGCTATCGAACGTAAGAGGACAGTATGAGGCTCGTTAAAACCCTCCCTATTTTGCTCAGTCTGGGCGCAGCACTGGGAAGCGTGAGCGCCTGGGCTCTGCCGAACGATCAAGAGCAGCCAATCCGCATTCAGGCCGACGATGCCCAACTGGACGACAAGAACGGCGTTGCCACCTATAAAGGTGACGTGATCATCACTCAGGGGTCGATGAAGGTGACCGGCAATACCGTGACCATCACCCGCACCCCGACCGGTGACATCGACGTGGTGACTTCGGTCGGCAACCTCGCCTACTTCGAGCAATTGCAAACCGCTGGCGACACCAAGCCTGTTCAGGGCTGGGGCGTGACGATCCAGTACCACGCCGCACAAAACCGCGTGGTGCTGATCGACAAGGCCAAGGTTGTCGACAAGGACAACAACACGACCCAGGGCGAAAAAATCGTCTATGACACCGTGAAGAAACTGGCCAGCGCCGGTCGCGCTACCGGCAGCAAAGTCACCGAGGCGCGTCCGCGCATCGACATGGTGATCCAGCCGAAGAAGAAAACCGACGAGAAACCCCAGTAATGGCAACTCTGAAAGCTCAGCACCTGGCCAAGGCCTATAAAAGCCGCCAGGTCGTGCGTGACGTCAGCCTGTCGATCGACAGCGGCCAGATCGTCGGTCTGCTCGGCCCGAACGGTGCCGGCAAGACCACCTGCTTCTACATGATCGTCGGCCTGGTACAAGCCGATCAGGGCCGCGTGCTGATCGATGATCTGGACGTCAGCCACCAGCCGATGCACGGCCGTGCAAAGGCCGGCATCGGCTATCTGCCGCAAGAAGCGTCGATCTTCCGCAAACTGTCAGTGGCCGACAACATCATGGCCATCCTCGAGACCCGTCAGGAACTCGACAAGACCGGTCGCCGCAAAGAGCTGGAAAGCCTGCTGCAGGAATTCCACATCAGCCACATCCGCGACAACCTCGGCATGAGCCTGTCCGGTGGTGAACGCCGCCGGGTGGAAATCGCTCGCGCGCTGGCCACGGCACCGAAGTTCATCCTGCTCGACGAACCCTTCGCCGGTGTCGACCCGATTTCGGTCGGCGACATCAAGCAGATCATCCATCACCTCAAGGCCAAGGGTATCGGTGTGTTGATCACCGACCACAACGTTCGAGAGACGCTGGACATCTGCGAAACCGCTTACATCGTCAACGATGGTCAACTGATCGCTGAAGGCGACGCAGAAACCATCCTGGCCAACGATCTGGTCAAGGAAGTGTATCTGGGTCACGAGTTCCGCCTGTAAGCGCGACAGTGCCCGGTGCGCCGCCGGGGCGCTGTATCGATTCAAGCAGGAATTAATACGCTTTAATTGTTACAGCGCTCTAGGCAAACACTTCAGTTTCAGGCATATAATTTGCTTAAGTTTGGCGCTTCGGCGCCCTGTAGTGGATGGCGCATAGCGCCGGCGAATAAGGTGTTAAGCCCCTGCCATGAAACCATCGCTAGTCTTGAGAATGGGCCAGCAGCTGACGATGACACCGCAGCTGCAACAGGCCATCCGCCTGCTCCAATTGTCGACCCTGGATCTGCAACAGGAAATCCAGGAGGCTCTGGAATCCAATCCGATGCTCGAACGCCAGGAGGAAGGCGACGACTTCGACAATTCCGACCCAATGGCCGACAACGCCGAACAAAAGCCCAATACCGAAATCCAGGAACCCTCCTATCAGGAAACCGCACCCACGGTGGACAACCTTGAGGAAGGTGACTGGAGCGAGCGTATCCCCAACGAACTTCCCGTCGATACCGCGTGGGAAGACGTTTACCAGACCAGCGCCAGCAGCCTGCCCAGCAGCGACGATGACGAATGGGACTTCACCACCCGCACCTCCGCCGGCGAGAGCCTGCAAAGTCACCTGCTGTGGCAACTGAACCTCGCACCGATGTCCGACACCGATCGCCTGATCGCCGTGACCCTGATCGATTGCATCAACAATCAGGGCTACCTGGACGAAACCCTCGAAGAGATCCTTGAGGCGTTCGACCCGGAACTGGACATCGAACTGGACGAAATCGAAGCCGTCCTGCATCGCATCCAGCAGTTTGAACCGGCCGGTATCGGTGCGCGCAACCTCGGCGAGTGCCTGCTGCTGCAATTGCGCCAGCTGCCAGCCAAGACGCCTTGGCTGGCTGAAGCGAAACGCCTGGTCAGCGACTACATCGACCTGCTCGGCAGCCGCGACTACAGCCAGTTGATGCGGCGCATGAAGCTCAAGGAAGACGAACTGCGCCAGGTCATCGAGCTGGTGCAAAGCCTCAATCCGCGTCCGGGTTCACAGATCGAGTCCTCTGAAGCCGAGTACGTCGTCCCTGATGTCATCGTGCGCAAGGACAACGAGCGCTGGCTGGTCGAGCTCAATCAGGAATCGGTGCCGCGCCTGCGCGTCAACGCCCAGTACGCTGGTTTCGTCCGTCGCGCCGACACCAGTGCCGACAACACTTTCATGCGCAATCAGTTGCAGGAAGCTCGCTGGTTCATCAAGAGCCTGCAAAGCCGCAACGAAACGCTGATGAAAGTTGCCACCCAGATCGTCGAGCATCAACGCGGTTTTCTGGAGTACGGCGACGAAGCCATGAAGCCGCTGGTCCTGCATGACATCGCCGAAGCGGTCGGCATGCACGAATCAACGATTTCCCGGGTGACCACACAGAAATTCATGCATACCCCGCGCGGTATTTATGAGTTGAAATACTTTTTCTCCAGCCACGTCAGCACCTCCGAAGGCGGCGAATGCTCGTCCACGGCAATCCGCGCGATCATCAAAAAACTGGTTGCAGCGGAAAATCAGAAAAAGCCGTTGAGTGACAGCAAGATCGCTGGTTTACTGGAGGCACAAGGCATTCAGGTGGCTCGCCGCACCGTCGCCAAGTACCGCGAATCCCTCGGGATCGCGCCTTCGAGCGAACGCAAGCGGTTGATGTAAGCCACGTTACAGCGTTCCAGTGGCAGGCTCTTCGGCCTGCCGCTTTATGCACTGGCAACGAAGGAGAAGCTGTATGCAAGTCAATATCAGTGGACACCAACTGGAAGTGACCCAACCTCTGCGTTCCTATATCGAGGAAAAACTCCAAAGACTGGAGCGCCATTTCGACAAGATCACCAACGTGCAAGTCACGATGTGCGTCGAAAAGCTGAAGCAGAAAATCGAAGCCACCTTGCATATCCCCGGCAGCGAAGTGGTCGCCAACGCAGAAGATACTGATATGTATGCTGCGATCGACTCACTGACCGACAAGCTGGATCGCCAACTCAAAAAGCATAAGGAAAAGACCCAGAGCCTCCTCCAGGGCGCAACCGGTCGATAACCCCCCATTCCATGATTCGACTTGAAAGTATCCTGACCCCCGGCCGTTCCCTCGTGAACGTGCCGGGCGGCAGTAAAAAGAAAGCCCTCGAACAAATTGCCAACCTGATCGCCCGCGAAGTGCCGGATCTGGCCATGCAGGATGTCTTCGAGGCGTTGATTGCCCGTGAAAAACTCGGTTCCACCGGTTTTGGTAACGGCATCGCCATCCCCCATTGCCGCCTCAAGGGTTGCGAAGCGCCGATCAGTGCGCTGATGCACCTTGATGCTCCGATCGATTTCGACGCCATTGATGGCGCTCCGGTTGACCTGCTGTTTGTGTTGCTGGTCCCGGAAGCTGCCACCGATGCACACCTGGAGTTACTGCGCCAGATCGCCAGCATGCTGGATCGTAAGGAAGTGCGCGAAAAACTGCGCAGCGCACCGAGTAGCGAAGCCTTGTATCAGGTCGTCCTGAGCGAGCAGAACGGGCATTAATCATGCGCTTGATCATCGTCAGCGGCCGTTCCGGCTCGGGTAAAAGTACGGCTCTGGATGTCCTTGAGGACAACGGCTATTACTGCATCGACAACTTGCCCGCAGGCTTGCTGCCGGAACTCGCCGAACGCGCGCTGATTCACACTGAGCTGGCGCAACCGCTGGTAGCCGTGTCGATCGATGCGCGTAACCTGCCGAGTCATCTGACGCGCTTTCCCGAGCTGCTTGAAGATGTCCGGGCCAAGCACATCCAGTGCGATGTCCTGTATCTGGACGCCGACGAAGAAACCCTGCTCAAGCGTTTTTCCGAGACCCGCCGTCGCCATCCACTGAGCAACGCCAATCGCTCGCTGGCCGAAGCGATCCAGGATGAAACCGCCCTGCTCGGCCCGATCGCCGACCTCGCCGACCTGAAAATCAACACCACCAACCTCAACCTGTATCAGTTGCGCGACTCCATCAAGCTGCGTCTGCTGAATCAGCCGGAGCCCGGCACCGCGTTTCTGGTCGAGTCATTTGGCTTCAAGCGCGGCATGCCGGTAGACGCGGATCTGGTCTTCGATGTGCGCTGCCTGCCCAATCCTTACTGGAAGCCGGAACTGCGTGCGCAATCAGGTCTTGATGCGCCGGTGGCCGAGTACCTCGCGGCGCAACCGGAGGTCGAGGAAATGTTTCAGGACATCTTCGCCTACCTGCACAAATGGCTACCGCGCTTTGCCGCGAGCAACCGCGCCTACGTCACCATTGCCATTGGCTGCACCGGCGGACACCATCGCTCCGTCTACCTGACCGAACGCCTGGGTCAGGCCCTGCAGAAAACCCTGAAGAACGTCCAGGTTCGCCACCGCGACCTCACTTAAAGGATTCACACCGCGATGCCTGCTCTGGAAATCGAAATCATCAACAAACTGGGCCTGCATGCCCGCGCATCGGCCAAGTTCGTCGGGGTGGCCGGACAGTATCCGGATTGCACGATCAGAGTGGGCCGTACGCCAGAGACCACGGTGGATGGCAAAAGCATCATGGCGATGATGATGCTGGCCGCGGGCAAGGGCACCAAGATCTATTTGAGTACTGAAGGGCATCAAGAACAGGAAGCGCTGGATGCGCTGGTGGCGTTGATCAACAACTACTTCGATGAAGGTGGCTGACAGCCAAAATCAAAAAATCGCAGCCCATGTCGCACAAATCCCCAGTGTAGGAGCTGCCGCAGGCTGCGATCTTTTGCTCTGCTTCACCCCAACGCCGTATCCATCACCATCATCAGACAAAACCCGATCAACAGACCAAGACTGGCCAGTTTGTCATGACCATTGCGTCGCGACTCGGGAATCACTTCGTGGGTCACCACCAGCAGCATCGCCCCCGCCGCCAGTGCCAGACCTAACGGCAACAACACCTGCGCCAGACTGACCAGCCACGCGCACAACAGCGCAAACACCGGCTCGACCAGACCTGACGCCGCGCCGATCAGAAACGCCTTGACTCGCGACATCCCTGCCCCGGCCAGCACCAGCGCAATCACCAGACCTTCCGGCACATCCTGCAAAGCGATGCCCATGGCCAGACTGTCCGCGTCCGGCATGCCGCCGCCGGCAGAAACGCCGACAGCCATGCCTTCAGGGATGTTATGAGCAATGATGGCAAATACGAACAGCCAGATCCGCGGCGGTATAACCGGATGTTCGACCGTGCCGACGAGCATTTCCGGGGACGCACCCGACAGCTTGCGATCAACCAGATACAGGCCAAACGCACCGAGCATGATGCCGAAGCAGATCAGGCCACTGGCGCCCCACGGCGTCAGGCCGAGGCTTTCAGCGGCAGCGATGCCCGGCACAATCAGCGAAAACGCCGTCGCCGCTAGCATTACCCCGGCGCCAAAGCCCAGCAAAGTATCGCTAAGTGCCTGCGGCATGCGCCGAATCACCAGCACCGGAACAGCGCCAAGCGCAGTGCCGAGGGCGCAGATCGCACCGCCCTGCAATGCCCGCGACAGCCTTGGCTCAAGATTCAGCCATTCCAGTCCGTGGGCAACCAGCAAGGTCATGCCCGCCAACAGCAATAGCGATCCCACTGCGTAACGAAACATACGCCCACTTCCGATCGCCAGTGTTTCAGTGCCCATAGTCAGCCTTGGATTGTTTTTATAGAAGACTTAAACCAGTGCGGCCTGATAGCGCGCAGCGACTTCAGGCCAATTGATCACGTTGTAAAAGGCGTTGATGTATTCCGGGCGACGGTTCTGATAACGCAGGTAATAGGCATGCTCCCAGACGTCGAGACCGAGAATCGGCGTGTTGCCGTTCATCAACGGACTGTCCTGGTTGCCGCTGCTTTCCACGATGAGCTTTTTCTCCGGGGTCACGCTCAGCCATGCCCAACCGCTGCCAAAACGGGTCAGTGCGGCTTTGGTGAAGGCTTCCTTGAAGCTGTCGAGGCCGCCCAGTTGTTCATCGATGGCCTTGGCCAGCGCACCGTCCGGCTTGCCGCCACCGCTCGGTACCATCACTTCCCAGAACAGCGAATGGTTGGCGTGGCCGCCGCCCTGATTGATCACCGCTGCACGGAGTTTTTCCGGCAGTTGCTGAACACTGGCGACCAGTTTTTCCACCGGCCATTCGGCGTATTCAGTGCCTTCAACCGCCGCGTTGAGATTGTTGATGTAGGTCTGGTGATGCTTGGTGTAGTGGATCTCCATGGTCTGCGCATCAATGTGCGGTTCGAGGGCGTCGTAGGCGTAAGGCAAGGCAGGCAAGGTAAAAGCCATTTCAATGGACTCCATGGTGATGTGGGGCATGCGCGCGGCGCGCATTGCCGGTATCCGGATGCAGCAGACGCTGGGTGCGCGGGTATTCGCCGTGTTCGCTGATGAAATTCAGCAGCTCGATGTAGGTCTTGCTGCTCTGGCGCAGCGCCGCTTCACGCAATGCCAGGCGCTGACGTTCGTCCTGCATGGTCTGCAAGAGCCGTTGGTGGATGGCGCAGAGATACTCGGCGCTCTCCTCCGGCTGATTCAGGCGCAGGTGCAGGTCCGCCAGGTTGTGATGGGAGATGACGCAAGCCGCCACCGCTTCGTCAGCATCCGCCCAGCGTTCGAACAACACTTGCGCCAGGGCCAGGGCTTGCAGGTAAGCCTCACGGGCGTCGATCAATTCGCCGAGCATGAAGCAGCGATTGGCCCGTTCGATCGTGCGTTTCCAGTGCTCCATGGTGAGCCTCCAAAGCGGTTGCGGGGTTTACACGCCGCCGGCGGTGAGTTTCTCGGGATTGAGCAACTCTTCCAGTTGGCTGCGCGACAGATCGGTGTGTTCCAGTGCGACGTCGATCACCGCGCGACCTTCCTTGTAGGCCTGCTTGGCGATTTCAGCGGCTTTCTGATAACCGATGATCGGGTTGAGCGCGGTGACCAGAATCGGGTTGCGTGACAACGCCTCTTTCAAGCGCGACTCGTTGACCTTGAAGCTGGCGATCGCCTTGTCACCGAGCAGACGGCTGGAATTGGCCAGCAGTTCGATGCTGCTCAACAGGTTCTGCGCGATGATCGGCAACATCACGTTGAGTTCGAAGTTGCCCGACTGGCCGGCGATGGTGATCACCGAATCGTTGCCGATCACTTGCGCCGCAACCATGGCGGTGGCTTCCGGAATCACCGGATTGACCTTGCCCGGCATGATCGACGAGCCCGGTTGCAGGGCTTCCAGTTCAATTTCACCAAGGCCGGCGAGTGGGCCGGAGTTCATCCAGCGCAGGTCGTTGGCGATTTTCATCAGGGATACCGCGATGGCCTTGAGCTGGCCGGAGACAGCCACGGCGGTATCTTGCGAGCCGATCAGCGCGAACAGATCCTTGCCCGGGGTGAATTGCACGTCGGTCAACTGACTCAACTGACGGCTGAATCGAGCGGCGAATTCAGGATGCGCGTTGATCCCGGTGCCAACCGCCGTGCCGCCCTGCGCCAGCGCTTGCAGGCTCGGCAGCAAATCCTGCAGGTGGCCGATGTTGGCCTTGAGCTGCTGCGCCCAGCCATTGAGTACCTGGCTCATGCGCACCGGCATCGCGTCCATCAAATGCGTGCGGCCGGTTTTGACGTGGTGATGCACCTGCCCGGCTTTTTGCTCGATCACATGCACCAAATGCAGCAGCGCCGGCAGCAGTTGTTCGTGCAGGGCCAGCGCAGCGCTGACGTGGATGGTGGTCGGGATGATGTCGTTGCTGCTCTGGCCGCAGTTGACGTGATCGTTGGCATTGACCGGCTCGCCGAGCAGGCGACTGGCGAGGGTGGCGATCACTTCGTTGGCGTTCATGTTGGAGCTGGTGCCGGAGCCGGTCTGGAAAATGTCCACCGGGAAATGCTGCATGAAATCGCCTTCGAGCAAACCTTGCGCGGCGTCGCTGATGGCTTTGCCCTGAGCGGCAGTGATCTGGTTGAGTTCGACGTTGGCGCGGGCTGCGGCGGCTTTGGCGAGGATCAGTGCGCGGATGAATTGCGTCGGCATTGGTTTGCCGCTGATCGGGAAGTTATCCACTGCGCGCTGGGTTTGCGCGCCGTAGAGAGCGTCCACCGGCACCTGCAGTTCGCCCATGCTGTCGCGCTCAATACGTGTCTTGGTCATCTGAAAATCCTTGCACCAGTTCAATGAGAGGAATCGAGGGAAGCAGTTCGCATGTGGCGAGCTGCCAGGTGTAGCGTTGCCAGCGCTTGAGCCGGCATTTGCACAGAGAGAGGCGCTCTATTTCACGCAACGGGCGCCAGGCTTGATCGAGACAGAGGCTGCGCCAGTGCCACGGCAAGGCGATGTCGGTGGCGGTGTCGAGCAGCAAACGGAAGGAGGTTTCGGCGACCGTCCACGGTGAGGTCGCGGTGCAACAGGACAGATAGCGGCCTTCGGCGAGGTAGTGTTCGATCAGGCGCGGCTCGTCAGGATCCATTGCGCAACGGATCTGGCGACTCATCCAGCGCCAGCTTTCGAGGTACGGCTGCTCGTGCAAGGCAGAACTCATGATCCGAGGCTCATCCGATAATGAGATTTATTATTAGATGATAATGAGAACCAAAACAAGAGCATCTGGTTACACACACTCCATTGTGGGAGCGAGCCTGTTCGCGAAGGCGTCGTGTCAGTCACCATGACGGTCGGCAGTTAAACCGCTTTCGCGAGCAGGCTCGCACCCACATGGGTTTCGTGTGGAGCCAATAAAAAAGGCGCGCTACCCGGTGGGGTGGCGCGCCTTTTGTGTGACAGTTGCGCTTTAGCTGCCCGCGACAGTCATCCGCTCAATCAACACCGAGCCGGTGCGAATGTTGCTGCGCAGCTCAAGATCATTACCAACGGCCACGATCTGCTTGAACATGTCGCGCATGTTGCCGGCAATGGTCACTTCCTGCACCGCGAACTGGATTTCACCATTCTCGACCCAGAACCCTGCCGCACCGCGCGAATAGTCGCCGGTGACCATGTTCAGACCATGGCCCATCAGTTCGGTGACCAGCAAGCCACGGCCCATGCGCTTCAACAGCGCTGCCTGGTCTTCGTCGCCATGGGTGACGAACAGGTTGTGTACGCCGCCAGCGTTAGCGGTACTCGGCATTCCCAGTTTGCGCCCGGAGTAGGTACCGAGAATGTACGAGACCAATTCGCCCTTTTCGACGAACGGTTTGGCGTAAGTCGCCAGACCATCACCGTCATAAGAGGCGCTACCCATCGCACGCATCAAATGGGGACGCTCATCGATAGTCAGCCATTCCGGGAACAGCTTCTGCCCCAGCGTGCCCTCAAGGAACGACGATTTGCGGTAAAGGCTGCCACCGGATACCGCCGAGAGGAAACTGCCAAACAACCCGCCCGCCAGCTCTGCGGAAAACAGTACCGGCACCTCACAGGTCGGTACCGGACGCGCGCCCAGACGACTCGCCGCTCGTTGCGCAGCACGCTGACCGATGCTCACCGGATCGGCGAGCAATTCGCCCTGACGGCTCACGTCGTACCAGTAATCGCGCTGCATCTGGCCATCAGCCTCGGCAATCATCACGCAGCTCAGGCTGTGCCGGGTCGAGGCGTAACCGCCAATGAAACCGTGGCTATTGCCGTAAACGCGGCAGCCCTGATGGGTGCTGAGCGTGGTGCCATCGGCGTTCTTGATCCGCGCATCGGCATCAAATGCCGCCGCTTCGCAGAGCAGAGCCTTCTCGATGGCTTGCTCCGGGGTGATGTCCCATTCGTGGAACAGATCGAAATCCTGCTGCTCGCGGGCCATCAGCGCAGCATCTGCCAGGCCCGAGGCCTCGTCTTCCGAGGTGTGTTTGGCTATCGCCAGTGCGGCGGCGACGGTCTCGCGAATGGCGTCCGGTCCAGTGGCAGAGGTGCTGGCCGAGCCTTTGCGCTGGCCCACATACAGCGTGATGCCAAAGCCCTGATCACGGTTGAATTCGACCGTTTCGACTTCGCGCTGACGCACCGAGGTCGACAGGCCCTGCTCCAGCGACACAGCTACTTCGCAGGCGCTGGCGCCCTGACGCTTGGCTTCGGCGATGATCTGCTCGACCTGTTCCTGCAGTGCCGGCAATGCCTGCGGGCCGACGCTTTGAACTGCACTCATGCTCATCTCCACTCAAATTCTGCTTTCGGCTGGGGTCATCGAGCGACCGGGCCGGACAAGCGGCCCCCGACTGGTTATCATGGCGGCGTTTCTTTGCGGACTGCCACCATGGTTGATTCTTACGACGACTCCCTCGATACGGGAGAAAAAAGCAAATCTCAGGTCAAACGCGAGCTGCATGCTCTGGTTGACCTCGGCGAGCGCCTGACAACACTCAAGCCAGACTTGATCGCAAAACTGCCGCTGACCGACGCCATGCGCCGGGCCTTGGCCGATGCGCCCAAGCACACCGCGAACATCGCGCGTAAACGGCACTTGCAGTTCATCGGCAAACTGATGCGCGATCAGGACACTGACGCGATTCTGACCTTGCTCGATCAACTCGATGCCTCGACTCGTCAGTACAACGAGCGTTTCCACAATCTCGAACGCTGGCGTGATCGCCTGATCGCGGGCGACGATGCCGTGCTGGAAAAATTCGTCGTCGAGTACCCGGACGCCGATCGCCAGCAATTGCGTTCCCTGATCCGTCAGGCTCAGCACGAGGTTGCGCAAAACAAACCTCCTGCTTCCAGCCGCAAGATCTTCAAGTACATCCGTGAGCTGGACGAGACTCAACGCGGTCTGCGTTGATATTCGCCATCGGGTGGCCGCCCTGCGCGCCACCCGAAGCTCCACCTCTTCTTATGCGCCCGTGCCACCCACGGTGATCGCATCGATTTTCAGCGTCGGCTGACCCACACCTACA
This sequence comes from Pseudomonas viridiflava, assembly GCF_900580865.1. Lineage (GTDB taxonomy): Bacteria > Pseudomonadota > Gammaproteobacteria > Pseudomonadales > Pseudomonadaceae > Aquipseudomonas. The sequence continues at coordinate 170,680 of NZ_UTBZ01000052.1, read as the reverse complement.
GGCACCGATTGCCCATCCTTGCCGCACGTGCCCACACCGCTGTCCAGCGCCAGATCGTTACCGACCATCGACACCCGGCTCATCGCCTCGGGGCCGTTGCCGATCAACGTCGCGCCTTTGACCGGCGCAGTGATCTTGCCGTCTTCGATCAGGTACGCCTCGCTGGTGGAAAACACGAACTTGCCGCTGGTGATGTCAACCTGACCACCGCCGAGGTTGGCGCAGTAAATGCCCTTCTTCACAGAGGCGATGATTTCTGCCGGATCGCTTTCGCCGCCGAGCATGTAGGTGTTGGTCATGCGCGGCATCGGCAGATGCGCATAGGACTCACGACGCCCGTTACCGGTGCGGGCCACGCCCATCAGGCGCGCGTTGAGCTTGTCCTGCATGTAGCCCTTGAGTACGCCATTTTCGATCAGCGTGGTGCACTCGGTCGGCGTGCCTTCGTCGTCGACACTCAGCGAACCGCGACGGCCGCTCAAGGTGCCGTCATCGACGATGGTGCACAGCTTGGAAGCAACCATTTCCCCCATGCGACCGCTGTAGGCCGAACTGCCCTTGCGGTTGAAATCGCCTTCCAGACCGTGGCCGACCGCTTCGTGCAGCAGCACGCCAGACCAGCCCGAACCCAACACCACCGGAAAAGTACCGGCCGGCGCAGGGATCGCTTCCAGGTTCACCAGCGCCTGACGCAACGCTTCACGGGCATAGCCCATGGCGCGGTCTTCGGCGAGGAAATAACGGTAGTCGGTACGCCCGCCGCCGCCATGCCCGCCGCGCTCGCGACGACCATTCTGCTCAACGATAACGCTGACGTTGAAACGCACCAACGGGCGCACATCCGCCGCCAGACCGCCGTCGGTGGACGCGACCAGAATCCGCTCCCAGACACCGGCCATGCTCACGCTGACTTGCTGGATACGCGGATCTAGCGCGCGGGTCGCGACATCGATGCTCTTGAGCAGCTCGACTTTCTCGGCGCGACTCAGCACTTCCAGCGGGTTATCCGGCGCGTACAACAGGGCGACGTCTTGGCTGGTGAACGCCTGCACCGTGCCGTTTTGCCCGGCACGGGAGATCGAACGTGCCGCACGGGCCGCTGCGCCGAGCGCTTCGAGCGTGATCGCGTTGCTGTAAGCGAAACCGGTTTTCTCACCGGACTGCGCGCGCACGCCGACACCCTGGTCGAGGTTGAAGCTGCCTTCCTTGACGATGCCGTCTTCCAGCGCCCAGGACTCGGAAATCTGCCCTTGGAAATACAGGTCGGCGGCATCGATGCCAGGACCGGCCAGATCACCGAGCACGCCTTGCAGGCTCTCGATCGTCACGCCGCCAGGCGCCAACAGGTGATCACTGACTGAGGACAACAACTCGCTCATAGGTTTACGCCTTAAATTCGTGTTCTGAAGCAGGCCGCTGTGCGCCCTGCGAGAAAAACCGCCGATGACTCGTCACCGGCATTCGCGCCCTGATGGACGCTTGTTCATTGCTGTCGCGCTCGGCCAACAACACCGCTTCGCCCTGATCCTGACTCGCCAGCACGCGGCCCCACGGGTCGACAATCGCCGCGTGGCCAAAGGTTTCCCGCGGTCCGGGATGGGTCCCGCCCTGCGCTGCGGCCAGCACATAACACTGGGTCTCGATGGCCCGCGCGCGAATCAACACATCCCAATGTGCTGCGCCGGTCACCGCAGTAAAGGCCGACGGTGCGGTAATCAATTCGGCACCGGCAGCACGCAATTCGCTGTACAGCTCGGGAAAACGCAAGTCGTAACACACGGTCAGGCCGAGTCGGCCCACCGGCGTATCGGCAACTACGACGCCACTGCCATAAGCATAGTCATCGGATTCGCGGTAACGACCGCGATTGTCCGCTACATCGACATCGAACAGATGCAACTTTTCATAGCGTGCAACGATTTCGCCCTGATCGTCGAACAGCAGCGAGCAGGCATTGGCCTTGGCCGTCGGCTGATCCACAGGCGGCAACGGCAAGGTGCCCGCTACTATCCATAACCTGAGGTCGCGGGCGGTCTGTTTCAACCATGGCAGGATCGGTCCTTCGCCCATTGCTTCGGCACGGCCGATGTCAGCGATGTCGCGACGGCCCATGGCGGCGAAGTTTTCCGGCAACACCGCCAGATTGGCGCCACCGGCCGCAGCCTGTTCGAGCAGGCGCCGGGCCTGAGCCAGATTGGCCAGCACGTCGCTCTGGCTGACCATTTGAATCACCGCTAAAGACATGGCCGCTCCTCGGAATCTGCACATAAATCTGTAGGAGCTGCCGCAGGCTGCGATCTTTTGATCTGACTCTTAAAACAAAAGATCGCAGCCTTCGGCAGCTCCTACCAAGGCGTAGTGTCTGCTAGTTAAAAAGGCTTGTCGAAGGTGATTTTCGGCTCTTTCCATGGGCCTTTGACGGTGTATTTCACACTGGCAAAGCGTGCCACACGGTCACCGATCAACTTATCGATGAGGAACAACGCACCGCCCACCGCCGGTGCACCGACGATCAGCGCAGCGATCGGCAGGTTGTTGGTCACCGGCAAGGTCACCAGCAACTTGGCGTCGACCTTGTCACCGACCAGATCCAGCGTACCGTCCAGCTCAAGGTTGCTCGAAGGGCCGGTCAGGCGGATCGGTTCGCGGGTCACGTAGACACCGTTGGTGGCGACCAGCAAACCTTTGACCCGGTCATAGCTCAAGCCTTTGCCGAACAGATCAGAGAAATCCAGACGCAAACGCCTGCCGATAGAGTTGAAGTTGAGCAGGCCGAACACCCGCAACGCCTGCGCGCCGCCCTCCACTTCAACAAACTGGCCTTTGTTCAGCGACGCATCGAGCGTGCCGGAGAAGCGCTTGGTCGCCAGCCATGCCGGCGAACCAGGCCAGCGGCCGTCGACGTCCATGTGGAATTCTTCGCTGGTCACGCTCGGTGCAAAGCCCCAGCCCTTGAGGACATCGGCGAGGTTCTTGCCGCCAATCCGGCCTTTGAACCAGCTGTTGGTCGCACCCGGCGTGCCTTCCCAACCCCCGTTACCCTGCAACAAAATGCCTTTGAGGCCCATGTCGAGGTTGTTCAGGGCAATACCTTTGGCTGTCGGCCGCACCTTAAGCGACCAGCCACCGACCAGATCCGGCCCGAGAAACAATTGATTGACGGTGATATCCAATGCCGGAATCTTCGTCGGGTCGACCGAGATTAAAGGGTCTGGCGAATTCTCGTCAGCCTGCACCGTCGGGTCCGGCGCCGGCAGTTTCACGTATTGCAGATTGACCGCAATCGGTACGCCCTTGGCGTCCGGCAGGCTCGCCGAGCCCTTGGCCTGCTGGCTGTCGAGGGCCAGGTTCCACGCGCCTGGCTTGCGATTGACCTGAACCGACGCCTGATCCAGCGTGGTCCCGAATGCCGTGAGTTTGCCAACCTTGAAATCAGCACTGTTGAGCAACTGCTTGGCGCTGCCGCCCGGATCCTGCCCGGCGTATTTATTGGCCAGGTCCTGCCACGGCGCGACGTCCAGCTCCGAGAGCACCCCGCGAATCCGCAAGCCTTTGGCGCCCGGCAGCACCGCTTCGCCGGCACCAAGGAACAACTCGCCACGGCCCTCAGCAAAGTTCGTCGGCGGTGCCGCAAAAGTGAAATTGGCCAGTTGGTCGTAATTGACCCAGTAACGCCGTTCCTGCCCCTGCAAGGTCATGCGGAACACCGTATCGCGCCCTACATCAGCCGCCATGCCGAACGGTGCCGGCAGATCCACCGCGACACCTTTCATGCTGGAGCTGACCATCAACTGGCTGTCGGCACCGTCCAGATTCAATTGCAATTGATAAGGAATGGTCCCGGAGACCGGCAATGGTTGTGTCACGCCCAGCCAGTCAGTGAGTTTCTTGACCTCGACCTGCCCGGATGCCGCCACCCGAGTCCTGAGTTTGCCAGGGCTGCCATCGGCGAAGATCTGCGCCGTGACCGGTTTGTCGAAGGCGCGCGCGGCGATGTTCTGCCCGCTGAGTCCTTTGGCGCTGTCAAAACGGAAATCGCCTTTGAGCTGAGTCAGCTCCAGTTTCGGCTCAGCCAGTTTCAGCCGCGCATTGGCGGTTTTGAAGTCGACAAGGATTTTCGGCTGGTCGCCGCCCTTGTCCAACGGGATATCGAGCTTGAGCTTGCCTTGCAGATCCCCTGCCCCTTCCCAACCGGCGAAGGTTTCACCGGTGCCGATCGGTGCGTCCTGCAAAATTTTCAAGCCATCACTGAGGCCGCCGGCAAAGCCACCATCGAGATACATGTGCGTGTGTTGTCCGGCCGGCACATGGGGAATATTGACGAAGACATCACTGACCTGAGTGTCGAGCAACTGGCCCTTGTCGGCCCAGATCCGCACACCGCTGTCTTCGATGAACACATCGCCACTGACCTTGCTCACGTGCGGCCAGCCCGGCTGGAAGGCCAGTTCAGCGTCGTGCACTTTGAAGAACAGGCTGATGCTGCGATCGGCCTCACCGGCATTCTTGCTCAGCGAACCCTGATACTGGAAGAAGCCCTGATCGACTGCACCTTTGAGGATTGCCGTGCGCAGCCACTCGTCGAGCGCCGGGCTCAAGACTTCTGGCAGGTATTTGGCCGTGTAGCGACCATCGCCCTCGACCAGTCCGACCCGCAGGTCCATGTAGTCTTCCTGGCTATGGTCGAAATGCAGACGAATCAGGAAGTCGCCGGCAATCTTGCCCTCCTCGCCAAGCACCTTCAGGTATGGAGCGATCAGGGTGAAGCCGTCTTTATCGAGCTTCCAGGTCAGGCGTGCGTTGGCCTGAATGTACTGCCATGGCTTGGCGAAAATCGGGTCGAGGTGCAGAACAAAATCCTTGCTGTCCATGCGCAACTCGCCACCGTCGAGGTTGCCGCTGAGGCTGCCGCTGACGTTTCGTGCCGCCGGTGCGCCGTGATAAGCGTCGAAACCGACGTTATCCAGATTGCTGGCAAAACTGAATTTGTTGCCGTCGGTGGCGTTGGGGCGAAAATCCAGCAATACATTGCGCAGACCGCCGGTGACCTTCAGATGATCGACGGCCGTGGCGAATCCTTGCGGCAGCGGCCCCAAGGCGTTCAAGAGTGGAGTGATCGGGGTCAGATCGAGGCGATCCGCCTGCAAGTGCCAGAGCTCTTCGACCTTGTCGGTCGCACGTGTCTGCTTCAGCTGTACATGCGACTCCCAACGGTTTTCGCCGAAATTCATCGCCAGTGAATCGAGGGTGAGTGTCGCGCCCTCGGCACCGTTCGCGTAGTAAGCGTTGAGCGCCAGATTGTTGATCTGGATCGGCTTGCGATCGGCATAGGCGCCGATCAGTTGCGGCGCATTCAAACGGAGCGCCGCGCTTTGCAGCGTGCCTTTAGCCCAATTGACCCAGAGTTCGCCGCCAGCCTTGATCTCGGAAAAATTCCACTGCTGGGTCAGGCGCTCCGGCAGCCACTTCGACCAGTCGCTTTGCGGCAGACTGGCATAGCCATCGACCACGCTGTCCTGCCATTGGTCGGGGCGAATCCGCGTACGCAAACTCAGCGCCACCGGTTGACCATCAGGCAAGGTCAACCGCGCATCGAGGCGTTGGCGGCTGGCGCCGGTTTTCAGATTGAGGCCGACATAGGTGAGGGTCAGTGGTGGGTGATCCTGCGGCTGCAAGGTCACCTGACTGTCGAGCACCGACAGCTGCTGAATCATTTGCGATCGATTGAACAGTTGCTGCGGATCGAGCGGCTGATCGTTCTGCACCGGCAGACCTTCCAGCGCCCAAGTGCCGTCCTCGGCTTCCTTGAGGCTGATTTTCAGGCCGTTGAGTTCGAGATGGGCAATGCGCACTTCGCGCGCCAGCAGGCTGGCCCACAAATCCGGCACCGCGCGCACCCGATCCAGACGCAAGGCATTGGCGCCGGAGCCAACCATCACATCATGAGCCAGCAAGATCGGCGCAAAACCGCTCCAGTTGCCCTCCAGCTCGCCGATCTGCAACGGCATGCCGAGGGCGGCACTGGCCTTGTCCTCGATGTCGGCGCGGTATTCAGCCACCAGCGGGGTCAGTTCGCGGCCAAGACTGACATACAACGCCATCAACACCAGAACCAACGCGCACAGGCCCAGCCCCCAGCGGGTGAGTGCGGCCAAAATGCGTGTCAGACGCTCCATGTCAGTCGGCTCCCATGGCAAAAATACTGCGAAAAGCTGAGGCCAGCCGCGGTGGAATAAAAGTGACGCAGGGGATCAGAGCAACACCACGTCATATTGTTCCTGGGAATACATGGTTTCCACCTGGAAGCGTATGGTGCGCCCGATAAACCCTTCAAGCTCGGCGACGTTACCGGATTCTTCGTCGAGCAAACGGTCGACCACTTTCTGGTTCGCCAGCACCCGGTAACCCTCGGCCTGATAGGCCCGGGCTTCACGGAGGATCTCGCGGAAAATCTCGTAACAGATGGTTTCCGCAGTTTTCAGTTTGCCGCGACCCTGGCAACTGCTGCACGGTTCGCACAGCACTTGCTCGAGACTTTCGCGGGTGCGCTTGCGGGTCATCTGTACCAGGCCCAACTCGGTGATGCCGATGATGTTGGTCTTGGCGTGATCGCGCTCCAGCTGTTTTTCCAGGGTGCGCAGAACCTGGCGCTGATGCTCTTCATCTTCCATGTCGATGAAGTCGATGATGATGATCCCGCCCAGATTGCGCAGGCGCATTTGCCGGGCAATCGCCGTAGCCGCTTCGAGATTGGTTTTGAAGATGGTTTCTTCGAGGTTGCGATGGCCGACGAAGGCTCCGGTGTTCACATCAATGGTGGTCATGGCTTCTGCCGGATCGACCACCAGATAACCGCCGGACTTCAGCGGCACCTTGCGTTCGAGGGCTTTCTGGATTTCGTCTTCGACGCCGTACAGGTCAAAAATCGGACGCTCACCGGGATAATGTTCCAGACGATCGGCGATTTCCGGCATCAGTTCGGCGACGAACTGCGTGGTTTTCTGGAAGGTTTCCCGGGAATCGATGCGAATCTTCTCGATCTTCGGGTTGACCAGATCACGCAGCGTACGCAACGCCAGACCGAGGTCTTCGTAAATCACGCTTGGCGCGGAGATGGTTTTGATCTGTTCGTTGATCTGGTCCCACAGGCGCCGCAGGTAACGGATGTCCATGAGGATTTCATCGGCGCCAGCGCCTTCAGCGGCGGTGCGCAGAATGAAACCGCCGGCCTCCTTGATGCCTTCTTTGGCCACGCAATCGCTGACCACCTGCTTGAGGCGCTCGCGTTCGGCTTCGTCTTCGATTTTCAGCGAAATGCCAACGTGGGCGGTACGTGGCATGTACACCAGATAGCGCGACGGAATCGACAGTTGCGTGGTCAAGCGCGCGCCTTTCGACCCGATCGGATCCTTGGTGACTTGCACCACCAGGCTTTGACCTTCGTGCACCAGCGCGCTGATACTTTCGACGGCAGGGCCTTCACGCAGAGAGATTTCGGCGGCGTGAATGAATGCCGCGCGATCAAGACCGATGTCGACGAATGCCGCCTGCATACCCGGCAGCACCCGGACGATCTTGCCTTTATAGATGTTGCCGACGATCCCGCGTTTTTGCGTGCGCTCAACGTGGACTTCTTGCAGCACACCGTTTTCGACCACCGCCACGCGCGACTCCATCGGCGTGATGTTGATCAGAATCTCTTCACTCATGGCAGGATCTCGTTCAGGCATGTTCACGATAATGGCCGCATCTGGATTCGTACGACGCTTATTGCGCGTTCAGGTTTTGCCAACAGGGTATGCCGAAATGGCCTAACAGTTCTGCGGTTTCGCAAACTGGCAGCCCGACCACCGCCGAATAGCTGCCATTGAGCCCCGCGACAAACACCGCACCGAGCCCCTGAATGCCATAACCGCCGGCCTTGTCTCGCGGCTCACCGCTGGCCCAATAGGCAGCAGCTTCTTCACTGCTGATCGGGCGGAACCGCACCAGACTGCGCACCACCCGCGACTCGCAGCGATCGCCCTCAAGCACGGCGATAGCGGTCAGCACTTCATGCTCCTTGCCGGACAACATCATCAGCATGGCGCATGCATCGGCTTCGTCCACCGGTTTGCCAAGAATTTTGCCATCCAGCACCACGGCGGTGTCGGCACCCAGCACGCAGAATGGCTGAGCGGACACGACCATGCGCCGACCGGCCTCGGCCTTGCCGCGCGCCAGACGCTCGACGTAGGCCGATGGCGACTCTTCAGTGAATGGGGTTTCGTCGATATCCGCGCTGATGGCGGAAAATGGAACGCCGATCTGCGTGAGCAATTCACGTCGACGCGGCGATCCTGAGGCGAGGTAAAGCGGCTTCATCAAAACGTCTCCCTGTTCAGTGCCCTGCTTCACCGGCTCAATTGATTTTGTAGCGTCGGCGCAATCCGCGGAGGGCGAAACTGATCCAGGGCCAGAGCAACGCGCTGACCAATGCCGGCAGGACCAGCGCCAGTGTGGGCTGACGATTGCCAGTCAAAGCACTGAGCCATAGCTGCGCAAGCTGCGCGAGGCCGAAGATCACCAGGATTACCAGGCACTGCTGCCACATTGGAAACATGCGCAGGCGCTGTTGCAATGACAGCACGAGGAAAGTGATCAACGTGAGTATCAGCGCGTTCTGTCCGAACAGATCACCTTTGAGCACGTCCTCGGCCAACCCCAGGCAGAACGCCGTGACCATGCCGACGGTATGCGGCATGTACAAAGCCCAGAATGTGAGCAACAAGGCGAGCCACAGTGGACGCAGGATTTCCATGAATTGCGGCAACGGTGACACGCTGAGCAACAAGCCGACGATGAAGGTCAGCCAGACGATCCAGCCGTTCCGCGATGCGGTAGCCCCGACCATTATTCTTGTCTCCCGGTTGTGGCCGGCGCCGTAGCTGGCGGCTTGGCGGGTGGTTTGCCGGTGGCTGGCGCAGAGGCCGGAGGCTTGGTCGCCGCCGGAGCAGTTGCAGGCGGCTTGCTCGCACCAGGTTTGACCGGCGTTGCGGCGGGCACTGCAGCGGCAGGTGCCTGCTCGGCAGCTGGCGTTGCAGCCGGCGCCGGCATGACCAGCGGTCGCGAAACGTTGACCGGCTGCATCGGGCCGCCGCCATGTGCGTCGAGATGTTCCTGAGCTATCGCCGCATCGTTGGCGCGCTCTTCGGCGGTGCGACTGTCACTGAACACCAGCAACAGGTAGCGGCTACGGTTGAGCGCAGCAGTCGGTACCGCTCGAACGATCGCGAACGGCTGGCCGGAATCGTGGATCACTTCCTTGACCGTGGCCACCGGATAGCCGGCCGGGAACCGCTGGCCGAGTCCGGAACTGACCAGCAAATCGCCTTCTTTGATATCGGCGGTGTCGGCAACGTGACGCAGTTCCAGACGCTCCGGGTTACCGGTGCCGCTGGCGATCGCGCGCAGACCGTTGCGGTTCACCTGCACAGGAATGCTGTGGGTGGTGTCGGTCAACAACAATACACGGGAGGTGTACGGCATCAACTCGACCACCTGGCCCATCAGACCGCGCGCATCGAGCACCGGCTGCCCCAGCACCACGCCGTCGCGCTCACCTTTATTGATGATGATGCGATGAGTGAAGGGGTTCGGGTCCATGCCGATCAACTCGGCCACTTCGACCTTTTCATTGACCAGCGCAGAGGAATTGAGCAACTCGCGTAGCCGAACGTTCTGCTCGGTCAGTGCAGCAAGCTTTTGCATGCGCCCCTGATACAGCAGATTTTCGGTCTTGAGTTTTTCGTTTTCGGCGACCAGTTCGGTGCGACTGCCGAACTGACTGGCAATACCTTCCCACAGCCGTCCGGGCAGGTCGGTGATCCAGTAGGCGTCCATCAATACCAGCGACGCTTGTTTGCGCGCGGGTTTGAGCAGGTCGAAGCGGGCATCGACCACCATCAGCGCGACCGACAGCACGGCCAGCACCAACAGGCGCACACCCAACGAAGGGCCTTTGGCGAAAAGCGGTTTAATAAGCCGCTCCTCCCAGGCAAATGTTCTGTTTATTCATACGGCATCAAACCGGCCTGGATGAAGACTGACAGAAGATAAACGCCAACAGGCAGCACTGCAAAGTGCTGCCTGCGCGCTCACCCACGTATTGCACCCGGCGACTTATTCGCTGGAGAGCAGGTCCATGGTGTGCTTATCCATCATTTCCAATGCACGGCCACCGCCGCGAGCAACACAGGTCAGCGGATCTTCGGCAACGATGACTGGCAGACCGGTTTCCTGGGCCAGCAACTTGTCGAGGTCACGCAGCAATGCGCCACCACCGGTCAGCACCAGGCCACGCTCGGCGATGTCGGAAGCCAGTTCCGGCGGCGATTGCTCCAGTGCGCTTTTTACAGCCTGAACGATGGTAGCCAGGGACTCTTGCAGAGCTTCCAGCACTTCGTTGGAGTTCAGGGTGAATGCGCGTGGAACGCCTTCGGCCAGGTTGCGACCGCGAACGTCGACTTCGCGAACTTCGCCGCCCGGGTAGGCTGTGCCGATTTCCTGCTTGATGCGCTCAGCGGTGGATTCACCGATCAGGCTGCCGTAGTTACGACGCACGTAGGTGATGATCGCTTCATCGAAACGGTCGCCGCCAACACGCACGGATTCGGCATAGACCACACCGTTCAAGGAGATCAGCGCGATTTCGGTAGTACCACCACCGATATCCACGACCATCGAGCCGCGCGCTTCTTCGACCGGCAGGCCGGCACCGATCGCAGCAGCCATTGGCTCTTCGATCAGGAACACTTCACGGGCACCGGCACCAAGGGCCGATTCACGGATGGCGCGACGCTCAACCTGGGTGGATTTGCATGGAACGCAGATCAGCACACGAGGGCTAGGCTGCAGAAAGCTGTTTTCGTGAACCTTGTTAATAAAGTATTGCAGCATCTTTTCGCAGACGCTGAAGTCGGCGATCACGCCGTCCTTCATCGGACGAATGGCAGCAATGTTGCCCGGCGTACGGCCGAGCATGCGCTTGGCCTCGGTGCCGACAGCAACGACACTTTTCTGGTTACCGTGTGTCCGAATGGCCACAACCGATGGCTCATTCAGGACGATACCGCGCTCGCGCACGTAAATAAGGGTGTTGGCAGTGCCCAGGTCAATGGAAAGATCGCTGGAAAACATGCCACGCAGTTTCTTGAACATGGGAAAGGGACCCTAGGCAACGCGTGGGTAAAAAAGTGCGGCAAACTCTAACAACGACAGGGATTTTGGGCAAGGCGCCAATATGTTAAATTGGCCGCTTTTCTGTGCACCAAGCCCCACAATCGCGGCCTTATGACCGTAGAAGTGCGGTAGTGTTCCGACAATCTAACACACGGACGCCGTCCGTTCTGTTTTCCACAGGAGAATCCCGATGGCGCTAGAACGCTCCGACGTGGAAAAAATCGCTCATCTGGCCTGCCTTGGCCTCAATGATGCCGATCTTCCACACATTACTTCCGCTCTCAACAGCATTCTCGGTCTGGTCGACGAAATGCAGGCTGTTAATACCGACGGAATCGAGCCTCTGGCCCACCCGCTGGAAGCCAGTCAGCGCCTGCGCGCCGACGTTGTGACCGAGACCAATCACCGCGAGGCCTACCAGTCCATCGCACCAGCGGTCGAAAACGGCCTGTATCTGGTTCCGAAAGTCATCGACTAAAGGGAAAGAGCCTGCAATGCATCAAATGACTCTGGCCGAGATCGCCCGCGGTCTCGCCGATAAAAAGTTTTCCTCCGAAGAGCTGACCAAAGTCCTGCTGGCGCGTATCACCCAGCTCGATCCGCAGCTCAACAGTTTCATCAGCCTCACCGAAGAGCTGGCCCTCGAGCAGGCGAAAGCCGCCGATGCCCGCCGCGCCAACGGTGAGAGCGGCGCCCTGCTCGGCGCGCCGATCGCGCACAAAGACCTGTTCTGCACCCAGGGCATTCGCACCAGCTGCGGCTCGAAGATGCTCGACAACTTCAAAGCGCCGTACGACGCCACCGTGGTCGCGAAACTGGCGGCTGCCGGTGCCGTGACTCTGGGCAAGACCAACATGGACGAATTCGCCATGGGTTCGGCCAACGAGTCGAGCTGGTACGGCGCGGTGAAAAACCCGTGGAACCTGGAACACGTGCCTGGCGGTTCGTCCGGGGGTTCGGCGGCGGCGGTTGCCGCTCGTCTGTTGCCAGCGGCGACGGCTACCGACACCGGCGGTTCTATTCGTCAGCCGGCGGCATTCACCAACCTCACTGGCCTGAAACCGACCTACGGTCGCGTTTCGCGCTGGGGCATGATCGCTTACGCCTCCAGCCTTGATCAGGGCGGCCCGTTGGCGCGCACGGCCGAAGACTGCGCAATTTTGTTGCAAGGCATGGCGGGCTTCGATCAGAACGACTCCACCAGCATCGATGAGCCGGTTCCGGATTACTCCACAAGCCTGGGCGATTCGCTGCAAGGCCTGCGCATTGGCGTGCCGAAGGAATACTTCAGCGCCGGTCTCGACCCGCGCATCGCCGAGCTGATCCAGAACAGCATCAAAGAGCTGCAGAAGCTCGGTGCGGTGATCAAGGAAATCAGCCTGCCGAACATGCAGCACGCGATTCCTGCGTACTACGTGATCGCCCCGGCTGAAGCCTCTTCGAACCTGTCGCGTTTCGACGGCGTGCGTTTCGGCCATCGCTGCGAAAACCCGGAAAACCTCATAGACCTGTACAAGCGCTCCCGTGGCGAAGGCTTCGGCCCGGAAGTCCAGCGCCGGATCATGGTCGGTGCGTACGCGCTGTCCGCCGGTTACTACGACGCCTACTACCTGAAAGCGCAGAAGATCCGTCGTCTGGTGAAGAACGATTTCATGGCTGCCTTTAATGAAGTCGACATCATCCTCGGCCCAACCACGCCGAACCCGGCCTGGAAACTTGGCGCCAAGAACAGCGACCCGGTCGCTGCCTATCTGGAAGACGTCTACACCATCACCGCCAACCTCGCCGGCCTGCCGGGCCTGTCGATGCCGGCCGGGTTTGTCGACGGTTTGCCGGTTGGCGTGCAGTTGCTCGCGCCGTATTTCCAGGAAGGTCGCCTGTTGAACGTTGCCCACCAGTATCAGCTCAACACTGACTGGCACACCCGCACCCCAACCGGCTTCTGAGGAGACACACATGCAATGGGAAGTCGTGATCGGGCTGGAGATTCACACTCAGCTCACTACCCGGTCGAAAATCTTTTCCGGTAGTTCCACCACATTCGGTTCCGAGCCGAACACCCAGGCCAGCCTGATCGACCTGGGCATGCCCGGCGTTCTGCCGGTGCTGAACCAGGAAGCGGTGCGCATGGCGGTGATGTTCGGCTTGGCGATTGACGCCGAGATCGGTCAGCACAACGTGTTCGCCCGTAAGAACTACTTCTATCCGGACCTGCCGAAGGGCTACCAGATCAGCCAGATGGAATTGCCGATCGTTGGCAAGGGCCACCTGGACATCGCCCTGGAAGACGGCACCGTCAAACGTGTCGGCATCACCCGCGCGCACCTGGAAGAAGACGCCGGCAAGAGCCTGCACGAAGAATTCAACGGTGCCACCGGCATCGACCTGAACCGTGCCGGCACGCCGCTGCTGGAAATCGTTTCCGAGCCGGACATGCGCAGCGCCAAGGAAGCCGTGGCTTACGTCAAGGCGATCCACGCGTTGGTGCGTTACCTCGGTATTTGCGACGGCAACATGGCCGAAGGTTCGCTGCGTTGCGACTGCAACGTGTCAATCCGTCCGAAAGGCCAGGTTGAGTTCGGCACTCGCTGCGAGATCAAGAACGTCAACTCGTTCCGTTTCATCGAGAAGGCGATCAACTCCGAGATCCAGCGTCAGATCGAGCTGATCGAAGACGGCGGCAAAGTGATCCAGCAGACCCGTCTGTACGATCCGAACAAGGACGAAACCCGTCCGATGCGTTCGAAAGAAGAAGCCAACGACTACCGTTACTTCCCCGATCCGGACCTGCTGCCGGTGGTCATCGAAGAGTCGTTCCTCGGCGAGGTGCGCGCCACTCTGCCGGAACTGCCACCGCAGAAACGCGAACGCTTCCAGAGCCAGTTCGGTCTGTCGGCGTACGACGCCAACGTGCTGGCCACCAGCCGTGAGCAAGCGGACTACTTCGAGAAGGTTGCGGCCATCGGCGGCGATGCCAAACTGGCGGCGAACTGGGTGATGGTCGAGTTGGGCAGCCTGCTCAACAAGCAAGGCCTGGACATCGACGAGTCGCCGGTTTCGGCTGAACTGTTGGGCGGCATGCTGCAGCGCATCAAGGACAACACCATCTCCGGCAAGATCGCCAAAGTGGTGTTCGAAGCGATGGCCAACGGTGAAGGCAGCGCGGACGAGATCATCGAAAAACGTGGCCTGAAGCAGGTTACCGACAGCGGTGCGATCTCGGCAGTGCTGGACGAAATGCTCGCGGCCAACGCCGAGCAGGTTGAACAATATCGTGCAGCGGATGAAGCCAAACGCGGCAAGATGTTCGGCTTCTTCGTCGGTCAGGCGATGAAAGCGTCGAAAGGCAAAGCCAACCCGCAGCAAGTGAACGAACTGCTGAAAAGCAAGCTCGAAGGCTGACCACAATGGAGCCAGATCCAAAGCCTGGCTCTATTCCCTGTGGGAGCGAGCTTGCTCGCGAAGGCGTCATGACATTCAACATGAGTACTGAATGTGACGGCCTCTTCGCGAGCAAGCTCGCTCCCACATTGTTATTTGGGAGCTTTCGAATGAAACGTCTGCTCGGCGCCTGCGCCCTGCTCTCTCTCTTGGCCGGTTGCGCCAGCACCGACACCATCGACCCGCACGGTTACGACCAGACCGGTGTCGCTTCCTATTACGGTGCAAAGCACCACGGTAAACGCACCGCCAGTGGCGAGCCGTTCAACCAGAATTCCCTGACCGCCGCCCATCGCCAGTTACCCTTCGGCACACGGGTGAAGGTCACCAACCTGAAAAACGATGAATCCGTTGTGGTCCGTATCAACGACCGCGGCCCGCACACCCGTGGGCGTCTGATCGACGTATCCCGCGAGGCCGCCGAACAGCTCGGCATGCTGCGCAGCGGCACCGCACGGGTTCGCGTGCAGGCCCTCGATTGATGGAGCGCTGACCATTTTCGGATTAGCCGACTTACCCCTGATCAGCGTGATCGAACTGCTCGCCGGTCTGTGCCTGCTGATCTTCGGCGCCGAACTGATGGTGCGTGCGGCGGTGCGTCTGGCAGCGCGCCTGCATGTGCGGCCGCTGATCATCGGCCTGACCATCGTCGCCCTCGGCAGCAGTGCGCCGCAAATGGCCGTCAGCCTGCAAGCCGCATTGGCGCACAACCCCGACATCGCGGTCGGCAGCGTGGTCGGCAGCAGCATCTTCAATATCCTCGTCACCCTCGGCCTTTCCGCACTGATCATTCCTCTGCGCGTTTCGCGGCAACTGGTGCGACTCGATATTCCGCTGATGATCGGCGCCAGCCTGCTGGTGTTCGTATTGGCCTGGAACGAAGAGATCGGGCGTTTCGACGGCATCCTGTTGTTGGCCGCATTGGCGCTGTATCTCGGCTTATTGTTGCGCCAGTCACGGCACTCGACGCGACCGCACACCGAGCGCGTTGAAACAAGCCAAGCGTCATGGATCGGCAGTTCGCTGATGATCATCGTCGGTTTGGCGATGCTGGTATTTGCCGGGCACCTTTTGCTCGGGGCTGCCGTGGTGGTGGCAACTGATCTTGGTTTTTCCGAGCGCGTCATTGGCCTGACCGTCGTCGCTGTCGGCACCTCTCTACCGGAACTGGCCACTTCGTTGATCGCCGCACTACGCGGGCAACGGGATATTGCCGTCGGCAACGTGATCGGCGCCAATCTGTTCAATCTGCTCGGGGTGCTGGGCCTGACGGCGTTGATCGCGCCAACGCCGCTGTCAGTATCACCTAATGCACTGGATTTCGATCTGCCGGTGATGCTCGGCGTCGCCGCACTGTGTCTGCCGGTGTTCTACTCCGGCTATCGCGTGACGCGCGCCGAAGGTTTGCTGTTGCTCGGTTTGTATTTGGCGTACGGGCTGCACGTGGTGTCGTTCACCACCGGCATGCCGCTGGCCGGCAAGCTTGAGCGGCTGATGCTGTTTTATGTCCTGCCGACGCTGTTGACGTTTCTGCTGTTCACGTCGATCCGCGCCTGGCGCCGCCAACACCACAAGAGGGATATGCCATGACCGAATCGAAGCAGTCCGGGGTTGAAGTCCGCCGCCAGGTAATGGGCGATGCGTTTGTTGATCGCGCCTTGGGCAATGCCACCGAGTTCACTCAACCCTTGCAGGATTTCGTCAATGAACATGCCTGGGGTGGCGTGTGGAATCGTGAAGGTCTGCCGTTGAAAACCCGCAGTTTGATTACCCTTGCTGCGCTGACGGCACTGAAGTGCCCGCAAGAGCTGAAAGGCCATGTGCGCGGTGCGCTGAACAATGGCTGCACGGTGGACGAGATTCGTGAGGCGTTGCTGCATTGCGCGGTGTATGCCGGTGTACCGGCGGCGATTGATGCGTTTCGTGCGGCGCAGGAAGTGATCGATACCTACCAAAAGCCTGAGTAATTTGGCGTCTGTTAAATAGCTATCGCGAGCAGGCTCACTCCTACATTTAGAATGCGTTCCCCCTGTAGGAGTGAGCCTGCTCGCGATGAAGCCGGTCCATTCACCACATATCTCACTGTCAGATCCACCCACCCCACTGCAAAACAAAGATCCCGACATTGGTGGTAATCGCCGCCATCAACGTGGTCATCACGATAATCGCCGCCGCCAGCTCATGATTGCCCTGCGCTGCCCGGGCCATGACGAAACTCGCCGCTGCCGTCGGGCTGCCGAAATACAGAAACAGAATCCCCAACTCCGCCCCACGAAAGCCCCACAACCACGCCCCCAGCGTCGCCAGCACCGGCAAACCGATCATCTTCACCAGGCTGGAACTCAGTGCCATGCTGCCGCTTTTGCGTAGCGCCGCCAGTGATAGCGTGCCGCCAATGCAGATCAACGCCAGCGGCAAGGTGGTCTGCGCCAGATACTGACCTGACGTCTCCAGCCATCCCGGCAAACCGATCTTGAAATAAGCAAACGGCGCCGCCGCAATCACGCTGATGATCAGCGGATTGCTGAATACACTTTTGCAGATGCTCCACGGATCGGACTTGATCACCGGGCTGTAAACCGCCAGCACGATGGTCGACAGCGTGTTGTAGAACAGGATCACCAGCGCCGCAAGAATCGCCCCGAGGGAAATCCCGTAATCGCCGTACATGCTCGCGGCCAGTGCCAGACCAATCACACCGTTGTTACCGCGAAATGCGCCTTGGGTATAGATGCCGCGATCTTCGCGCGGGCATTTGAAAATCGCCCAGCCCCAGGCCACGGCAAAACTCACCAGCGTGGCGAGGGAAAAGTAGATCAGCAGGGACGGTTGCAGTGCGGCGTGCAGGTCGGCATGCAGAATGCCGAGGAACAGCAGCGCCGGCATGGTGACGTTGAACACCAGCGACGAGGCCGTGTGGATGAAGTTGTCGTTGATCCAGTCGATGCGCTTGAGCAGCACACCGAGAAACAGCATGGCAAACACCGGCGCGGTGATGTTCAGGGTTTCGAGGAAAATTGCCAGCATGCCGGGGAGCCTTGGGTGAGCGTCGTTAGTGGCCAATGATAAAGCAAAAGCCCCTCACCCTAGCCCTCTCCCGGAGGGAGAGGGGACCGATCGGGGGAAATTGCAGAAATCCATCGACCTGAAATGACTTCGTTGAATCCATAATCAACTCGGTATTTCAAGTCGATGTATAGCGCCAGACAACTCGATCAGCCCCTCACCCTAACCCTCTCCCCGAGGGAGAAGGGACCGATCGGGGGATATTGCAGAAATCCATCGACCTGAAATGACTTCGCTGAATCCAGAACTGCTTGTCGAGTCCATAATCAACTCGGTATTTCAGGTCGATGTATTGCGCAAGACACCTCGGTCGGCCCCCTCTCCCTCCGGGAGAGGGCTGGGGTGAGGGCAGCTTTTGACCTCCCCCCCCAATCCATCAAGTAATCGGCGCCGGATTGAACAACGTAATGTCGTTATGCAGCTTGTGCTTCTCCGCCCACGTCTGCTGTTTGCCGCTCGCCACATCCAGATAGTAGTGAAACAACTCCCAACCCAATTCCTCGATCGTCGCGCGCCCGGTAGCAATTCGCCCGGCGTCGATATCGATCAGATCCGGCCAGCGCTGCGCCAACTCCGTACGCGTCGAGACCTTCACCACCGGCGCCATCGCCAAACCGTAAGGCGTGCCACGCCCGGTAGTGAACACGTGCAGGTTCATCCCCGCAGCCAACTGCAACGTCCCGCAGACAAAATCACTCGCCGGCGTCGCACAGAAAATCAGCCCCTTCTGCTTGAAACGCTCGCCCGGGCCGAGCACGCCATTGATCGCGCTGCTGCCGGATTTGACGATCGAACCGAGCGACTTCTCGACAATGTTCGACAGCCCGCCCTTCTTGTTGCCCGGCGTGGTGTTGGCGCTGCGATCTGCCTCACCCTTGGCCAGGTAACGGTCGTACCAGTCCATTTCCCGCACCAGTTCTTCGGCAACGGTTTTGCTTTCGGCGCGTGAAGTCAGCAGGTAAATCGCATCGCGCACTTCGGTGACTTCGGAAAACATCACCGTCGCCCCTGCACGCAACAGCAAGTCCGAGGCATAGCCCAGCGCCGGATTGGCGGTGATTCCGGAAAACGCATCGCTGCCGCCACACTGCATGCCGAGGATCAACTCGGACGCCGGCACGGTTTCGCGGCGGCGCTGGTCGAGCTTCTTCAGACGAACCTCGGCCAATTCCATGATCTGCTCGATCATCTCGGTGAAACCGTGACTGGAATCCTGCAAGCGATACAGCCAGGGATCGCTGAGATCCACAGAAGCATCGTCCTCATGCATCACCTGCCCGGCCTGCAATTTCTCGCAGCCCAGACTGATCACCAACGCTTCGCCACCGAGATTCGGGTTGCGCGCCAGATTGCGCACGGTACGAATCGGGATATAAGCGTCAGTGGCGGTAATCGCCACGCCGCAGCCGTAACTATGCGTCAGCGCCACCACGTCATCGACGTGCGGATACTTCGGCAGCAACTCTTCCTTGATGCGTTTCACCGCGTGATCGAGCACGCCAGTGACGCACTGCACGGTGGTGGTGATGCCGAGAATATTGCGCGTGCCGACGGTACCGTCAGCGTTGCGATAGCCCTCGAAGGTGAAGCCTTCCAGCGGTGCCTGCGCGTCCGGCACCTCGGTGGACAGCGGCAAGCTGTCCAGCGGCGGCGCGGTCGGCATGCGCAGTTGATCTTCCTTGACCCAACTGCCACGGCGAATCGGCTGCAACGCATAGCCAATCACCTGACCGTAGCGAATCACCTGGCCGCCCTCGGGAATGTCTTCGAGGGTGACCTTGTGGCTCTGCGGCACAAATTCCAGCGTCACCAGGCCATCGGCAAATTCAGTGCCGGCCGGGGCGCCCTGGTCGTTGACCACTACCACCACATTGTCCCGCTCGTGCAGGCGGATGTGGCGCGGCGAGTCGGAATGTTCAATCAACTGCATGACGCCGCTCCTCAGGAATGCGCTTGGGACAATTTACCGCTGGCTTCAACACCGCCGTTGGTTGGCGGCTCTTTGAGTACCACACGTTTGATCGGGCCAACGATGACCAGATAGCTGAACACCGCGACCAGTGCGTTGGCACCGACGAACACCAGCGCCCATTTGAACGAGCCAGTGGAGCTGATGATGTAGCCAATCACAATCGGCGTAGTAATCGAAGCGATGTTGCCAAAGGTGTTGAACAGGCCACCGCTCAGACCGGCGATCTGTTTTGGCGAAGTGTCGGAAACCACCGCCCAACCCAGTGCGCCAACGCCTTTGCCGAAGAAAGCCAACGCCATGAAGCCAACGACCATCCATTCCACTTCAACATAGTTGCAGGCAACGATGCTGCTGGAAACCAGCAGGCCGGCAATGATCGGCGCTTTGCGCGCGAAGGTCAGCGAGTGGCCCTTGCGCAGCAGGTAGTCGGAAATCACCCCACCGAGCACGCCGCCGATAAAGCCACAGATTGCCGGCAACGAGGCGATGAAACCAGCCTTGAGAATGGTCATGCCACGCTCTTGCACCAGGTACACCGGGAACCAGGTCAGGAAGAAATAGGTGATGCCGTTGATGCAGTACTGGCCCAGATACACGCCCAGCATCATGCGGTTGGTCAGCAGCTGACGGATGTAATCCCACTTCGGACCGTCGGACTTTTTGCCCTTCTGATCCATGTCGACCATGCCGCCGTTTTCAGCGATGTGCTTGAACTCGGCTTCGTTGATACGCGGGTGTTCACGCGGGCTGTAGATCACTTTCAGCCAGACCAGCGAGAAGATGATCCCGAGGATGCCCATGACGATAAACACGTGCTCCCAACCGAAGGAGTACACGATCCAGCCCATCAGCGGTGCAAACAACACGGTGGCGAAGTACTGCGCCGAGTTGAAGATCGCCGAAGCGGTACCGCGTTCAGCGGTCGGGAACCACGCCGCCACGATGCGCGCGTTACCGGGGAACGATGGCGCTTCAGCCAGGCCCACGAGGAAGCGCAGCATGAACAGCGCAACGATGGCCGTGGACATGCCGAACTCACCGACAAAGCCTTGCAGCACGGTGAACAGCGACCAGGTGAAAATGCTCAGGGCATAGACTTTTTTCGAGCCGAAGCGATCGAGCAGCCAGCCACCGGGAATTTGCCCGGCCACGTAGGCCCAACCGAATGCGGAGAAGATGTAGCCGAGGGTGACTGCGTCGATGCCCAGATCTTTTTGCAGGCTGGAGCCGGCGATGGCGATCGTGGCGCGGTCGGCGTAGTTGATCGTGGTCACCAGAAACAGCATGAGCAGGATCAAATAGCGGACGTGAGTCGGCTTTTGAGTTGGTTGCATGTAGATGTACTCCCACTGATTATTTTTATGCGCGGGTGAATCTTCTTTGGTCTTGCATTTATTCCCTGTAGGAGCTGCCGAAGGCTGCGATCTTTTGATCTTAAAAGATCGCAGCCTGCGGCAGCTCCTACAGGGGTATTGCGTGTATCAGGAACCGATGTAGCTGGTCTTCACAACCGTGTAGAACTCTTGCGCATAGCGGCCTTGCTCACGTGATCCATAGGATGAACCTTTACGGCCACCGAACGGAACGTGGTAATCGACGCCAGCGGTCGGCAGATTGACCATCACCATCCCGGCTTGCGAATGGCGCTTGAAGTGGTTGGCGTACTTCAACGAGGTGGTTGCAATACCCGCCGACAGGCCGAATTCGGTGTCGTTGGCCATCGCCAGCGCCGCTTCGTAATCGGCCACGCGAACGATGTTGGCCACCGGGCCGAAGATCTCTTCACGGCTGATGCGCATCGACGCTTCACTGTCGGCAAACAGCGTTGGCGCGAGGAAGTAGCCTTCGGTGTCGCAAGTCACCAGACCGCCACCGCTGACCAGGCGAGCACCTTCGGACTGGCCGATGTCGATGTACTTCATGTCCTGCTCAAGCTGAGCCTGGGAAACCACTGGACCGATGTCGGTGCCGGATTTCAGTGCGTGGCCGACCTTGATCGACTTCATGCGCTCGGCCATGGCTTCAACGAATTTGTCGTGAATCCCGGCAGTGACAATCAAACGGCTGGAGGCGGTGCAACGCTGACCGGTGGAGTAGAACGCGCTCTGCACCGACAGCTCGACCGCTTGCTTGAGGTCGGCGTCGTCGAGAATGATCTGCGGGTTCTTGCCGCCCATTTCCAGCTGAACCTTGGCCTGGCGTGACACGCAGTTGACGGCGATCTGACGACCCACGCCGACAGAACCGGTGAAGCTGATACCGTCGACTTTCGGGCTCTGCACCAAAGCATCACCGACCACGCGACCGCTGCCCATCACCAGGTTGAACACGCCGGCCGGGAAGCCAGCACGGGAGATGATTTCCGCCAGTGCCCAGGCGCAGCCCGGCACCAGATCGGCCGGTTTCAACACCACGCAGTTGCCGTAGGCCAGCGCTGGAGCGATTTTCCATGCAGGAATCGCGATCGGGAAGTTCCACGGAGTGATCAGACCGACCACGCCCAGTGCTTCACGGGTCACTTCGACGTTAACGCCCGGACGCACCGACGGCACGTAGTCGCCGGACAGACGCAGGCATTCGCCGGCGAAGAACTTGAAGATGTTACCGGCGCGGGTCACTTCGCCGATGGCTTCAGGCAGGGTCTTGCCCTCTTCCCGGGCCAGCAAGGTGCCGAGCTCTTCGCGACGGGCGAGAATCTCAGTTCCGACTTTATCCAGCGAATCGTGACGGGCCTGAATACCCGAAGTGGAATAGGCCGGGAACGCGGCGCGGGCGGCGTCGATGGCGGCGTGAACCTGAGTCAGGTCAGCCTTGGCGTAATCGCCGATGGTGTCGCTCAGTTCCGACGGGTTGATGTTGGCCGAGTAGTCGGCACCGGCAACCCATTCGCCGTTGATGTAGTTGTCGTAGCGTTTTGCATTTGTCACAGGGGCAGCCCTCAAAACTAAAAGCCTTTACGCAAAAAGCCGCTGATTACTCAGCGGCCGCGTTTTTGTCGGGTGTTACTGCGCACCTTGCTTGTCGATCAGAGCAGCGAGCATTTCGTACTCTTCGCCAGTCAGATCGGTCAGCGGTGCCCGCACCGGGCCTGCGTCATAGCCAGCGATTTTCGCGCCTGCCTTGACGATGCTCACGGCGTAACCGGCCTTGCGGTTGCGGATGTCGAGGTACGGCAGGAAGAAGTCGTCGATGATCTTGCCGACGGTGGCGTGATCTTCACGAGCGATCGCGTGGTAGAAGTCCATCGCGGTTTTCGGGATGAAGTTGAACACCGCCGACGAGTAAACCGGTACGCCCAGCGCCTTGTAGGCAGCGGCGTAGACTTCGGCG
Organism: Pseudomonas viridiflava; assembly: GCF_900580865.1. Taxonomy (GTDB): domain Bacteria; phylum Pseudomonadota; class Gammaproteobacteria; order Pseudomonadales; family Pseudomonadaceae; genus Aquipseudomonas. The sequence continues at coordinate 147,651 of NZ_UTBZ01000052.1, read as the reverse complement.
GTCGGCAAGCCACCCAGGTAGCTGAAACGATCACCGAGGCGGCGACGGATCGACACCATCAACTCGATATCGCCCAGACCATCCTTGTAGCCGATCAGGTTCGGGCAGCGCTCGGCCAGACGTTCCAGCAGCGGCGCGGTCAAGCGGCAAACGTTGCGGTTGTATACGACCACGCCGATGTTGACCGATTTACACACGGCTTCAACGTGAGCGGCAACACCGTCCTGGCTCGCTTCGGTCAGGTAGTGCGGCAGCAGCAACAGACCTTTTGCGCCCAGACGCTCGGCTTCCTGAGCGTATTCGATGGCCTGACGGGTCGAACCACCGACACCGGCGAGGATCGGCACGCTGGTTTCGCAAGTGTCGACGGCAGTCTTGATGATTTCCGAGTATTCGCTGGCGGCGAGGGAGAAGAACTCACCGGTGCCGCCGGCGGCGAACAAGGCTGAAGCGCCATACGGGGCCAGCCATTCCAGGCGTTTGATGTAGCCGGCGCGATTGAAATCGCCCTGCGCGTTGAAATCGGTCACCGGGAAAGACAACAGGCCGGCAGAGAGGATGGACTTCAGTTCTTGTGGATTCATTATTCGAACACCCTGGTAGCAACGTTTTTTGTGATTGGTCCGTTCAGCCTTCGCTGAAGTTGTAGGTCATCGTACAACTTAAATAATAACCGTCAACTGCATTTCATCGTTGTGGGTGTTTTTTTGTCGGACAAAGCTGTTTAAGGCTTGGCAGGAATCGTCGCAAAAGCCCGTGCTTAAAGGGTTCTAACGCGGAAATGTCTGGTCAAGATTCGTTTACTGAGCGTTGGAGAAACGCCGGGTAAGGTGCGATGACTGCCACGAAGGATCGTGGCGGACCTTCGAAGGAAACTGAAATGTTCGTGAATTATGCTGCACCGACCCTCGCGCAAATCGCCTCTTCTGGCTCTGACACCCTCACCCTTCAGCTATCCGCGCTACCCGATTTGTTGATCGTACAGGTCCCGGATTCCAGCGATTTTCCGGCGAACTGGAGCGTTTACCCGATTCTCGGTGACGACCCTGAGGAGCCCGAATGGGCAGGTGAAGAAGTGAACACTGGCACTTGGGACGATGCTGAAGACGAGATGGAGAAACTGACGGGGATCGAGTTGCAGATACCTAAAGAGGCGCTGCGTCCGTACCTGAACACGGACGTCGAATTGCGCTACAAGTTTTCCGATGAGTCGAGTATGGAGCCGTTTTCGGAGGTGTTGAGGTTGCGGATTGAAGCTTGATAATGAATTTTCGCTTGATCAGTTCACGATCCCTGGCGCTTGCGCTTTGGATGATGACCGTTCGTCGGGACTGGTATTTCTTACAGGTGCGTAAGAATGGGGATCCCTGAACTAATGAAGTCAGGAGATAACAAACCGACTCCCATCGTAGTGTGTCATCACTACGCGATTGCAAAGGTTTGATTGGTTATAAAAGGAATTTCAATCATGAATGTTCAAGCACTCGCTACCCCCCGCCTCCGCGAAGCCATCGAGCACAATGGAGAGTTCACACTCTACGTGGACAACCTGGTTGATCCTGCCCACGGCGAAGTCCAGTCATATCTAAATGTTAGCAAGGGAGACAAGATTACATTCAAGGTCAGTACTTCCACAGGGAATGGATACAGCCAGGAACTTGCCGTAGAGTCACCCGCCGATGCTCCATTTGTATTCAAGATCCCGAAACAGATATTTGCAGAAAAGCTCGTACCGGATGCCATCGCTAAATTGGGTTATAGCGTGCAGACCTCGTCAGGTAATACGGCTGAGTCTCCAGAGCTGCGGCTTTACCTCAAACTCTAATAAATACTAACCCTGCGCCTGCGCCTCTTCATGGGCCTGGCGCAGTCTTTCACGGCTGTTGGTCAGGTGCAGACGCATCGCCGCACGCGCCGCATCGGAATCCTGACGGGCAATCGCGTCGTAGATTTCTTCGTGTTCACGGCTCAGGCGACCCATGTAGTGCTGTTGATCATCATGAGCCAGTCTCGCCGAGTTCAGCCGCGTACGCGGAATGATGCTGGTGCCCAGGTGAGTCATGATGTCGGTGAAGTAGCGGTTGCCGGTGGACAGTGCAATTTCCAGGTGGAAGGCGAAGTCCGAAGCCACAGCATCGCTGGCATGGGCAGCGCTTTCATTAAGCGCATCGAGCGCGGCGCGCATGGTCGCCAATTGCTCGGCACTGCGACGTTGCGCGGCAAGGCCGGCAGACTCCACTTCGAGGCTGATGCGCAATTCGAGAATTGCCAACACGTCACGCAGGGTGACGACGGTGGCCGGGTCGATGCGGAAACCACTCGGGCTCGGCGTGTCGAGCACGAAGGTGCCGATGCCGTGGCGGGTTTCAACCTGACCGGCAGCCTGCAAACGGGAAATCGCCTCGCGCACCACGGTGCGGCTGACGCCATGGGCTTCCATGATCGCCGACTCGGTAGGCAGTTTGTCACCGCGCTTGAGCAGGCCATCGCGGATCTGCTCGCTCAGCACCGTCACCAGTTCCTGGGCCAGGCTGCGGCGCTTGCGCGGGAGACGCGGGGTTTCGATCAGGTTTTCCATGGTGTGCATCTTGTCTCGAGAATTCGGCTTGGAGGCATGATAGCTCAAGCGGGTTGTACGATCACTGCCAACACGACGTTCCTGTAGGAGCTGCCGAAGGCTGCGATCTTTTTATTTTGATCTTTAAAATCAAAAGATCGCAGCCTTCGGCAGCTCCTACAAGGGATCCGTGGCGTCAGGCAGTCACGGTCTGTTCAACCAAATAGCCGCTGTCGATCCGCACATGCCGTGGATGGAAGCGTTTCAAACTGCTGCGATGGCCGACGCTGACAATGCTCAACCCCGGTATCTGATCAATCAACGCCTGATACAGCGTCGCTTCGTCTTCCTCATCCATCGCCGAAGTGGCTTCGTCCATGTACAGCCATTGCGGCGCGTAAAGCAGTGCGCGAGCGAAGGCCAGTCGTTGCTGTTCGCCCGGCGAGAGCATGCGTTGCCAGTGATTGGCCTCGTCCAGTCGCGCGACCAGATGCGGCAAGCGACAGGTTTCCAACACTTGTGCATAACGTTCCGGCGCGTAGGTGTCGCCCGGTTGTGGATAACTCAACGCCTCGCGCAGGGTGCCGATCGGCAGATAAGGTTTCTGCGGCAGGAACAAATAGCGCGCTGCCGGCAGACGAATGTTGCCGTGCCCTGCCGGCCACAAATGCCCCATCGCCCGTAGCAGCGTCGACTTGCCGCTGCCGGAACGCCCGCTGAGCATCACTCGCTCACCCGGTTCGACGGTCATATCGGCATTGGTCAGCAGATGACGACCGTCGGCCAGATCCAGACCGAGGTTGTGCACCTGCAATTCGTTGCCCTGATTCTGCACGTCGATCGCTGGCGTGCGTTCTTCGTTGTCGGTCATCGCCTGCCGGAAACTCAGCAGACGATCACAGGTGGCACGCCAGGACGCGAGGCTCTGGTACGCACTGATAAACCAGCTGAAGCTTTCCTGGACGTTGCCGAATGCCGAGCTGATCTGCATCAGTTCACCTAGCTCGATCTTGCCGGCGAGGTAACGCGGCGAGGCCACGATAAACGGAAAGATAATCGCCGCCTGGCTGTAACCAGCGGTGAAGAAGGTCAGGCGTTTGGACACTTTCATGATGTCCCAGAAATTGTGCCAGACATTGCTGAAGCGGGCGTTCAAACGACGATTTTCGTTCGGTTCGCCGTTGTACAACGCGATGCTCTCGGCATTTTCGCGAATCCGTATCATCGAAAACCGCAGGTCGGCTTCAAAGCGTTGTTGTTGGTTGTTCAGGCCAATCAAGCGACGACCGATCAAATGCGTCAGCCAGCTACCCACCACCGCGTAAACGAGTACACACCAGAACATGTAGCCGGGGATGGTGATTCCATAGACTTCGATACTGCCCGAGACGCCCCAGAGAATGATCGAGAACGACACCAGGCTGACAATATTGCGCAGCAGGCCGATCCCCAGCTCAAGGGTGTTGGAGGTGAAGTTGTTGAGGTCCTCGGAAATCCGCTGGTCCGGGTTATCGGTGTAACCGCCCTGCTCCAGCTGGTAGTAATTCTTGTCGGCAAGCCAACGGGAAAAATGCTTTTCGGTGAGCCACGCCCGCCAGCGAATCGTCAGCATCTGAGTCAGGTAGAGCCGATACACCGCACCGATGATCGCCACGGCCGCAATGCCGCAAAAATACAGAATCAAGCGCCAGAACGCTGCTTCATCCTTCTTTTGCAACGCGTTGTAGAAATCCTTGTACCAAGTGTTGAACCACACCGAGATACCCACGCTCAGCAGCGAGAGTGCGATCACCGCAATCAACAGCGTCCAGGCCTTGCCCTTCTCTTCACTGCGCCAATAAGGCGTGATGATTCCCCAGACCTTGCGAAAAAACTGCCCGCGCACAGCATCGTTGACCGCGGAATATTCAGCGTTCTGATTCATGGATAAGGCTCAATATAGAAAAGAACAGACACGCACCGATCATAGATGATCGGTGCGTTTTATCGCGAGGGCTGACGATAGTCGTTCAGCGCAGGTTCAGCGACGAACCGGGCGCTTCTGCAGTTTGCGCTGCAGGGTGCGGCGATGCATGCCCAGGGCACGGGCAGTGGCGGAGATATTGCCTTCGTGCTCAGTGAGCACGCGCTGAATGTGCTCCCACTGCAGGCGGTCGACCGACATCGGGTTTTCCGGCACCAGACTGTCGAGGTCGGCGTGCTCGGACAGCAACGCGGCCAGCACATCGTCGGCGTCGGCCGGTTTGCACAGATAATTGCAGGCGCCGCGTTTGATCGCTTCGACCGCGGTGGCGATGCTCGAATAACCGGTGAGAATCACCACGCGCATTTCCGGATCAAGTTCCAGCAACTTGGGCAGCAACACCAGACCGGAATCGCCATCCATTTTCAGGTCGAGCGCGGCGTAATCAGGCAGATCGGCCTGGGCGATGGTCAAACCTTCTTCGGCCGAACCTGCGGTGCTGACGCGAAAGCCACGACGAGCCATGGCACGGGCCATCACTCGGGTGAAGGTTGCGTCGTCGTCGACCAGCAGCAAATGCGGCAGTTCTTCGCCTTCGACTTGGATTTCGTCACTCATGTTGGTCTCCTCGGGCGCCGTGGGGCAGGCGCAGCTCGGTGAGCGTGCCGCCTTCCTCATGACTATAGAGTTTCACTGAGCCGCCGGCGCGTGTCACGCTGGCCTTGCTCAAAAACAGGCCCAGGCCGAAACCTTTGCCCTTGGTGGTAAAAAACGGTTTGCCGATCTGTTCGGCGATGGCCAGCGGCACGCCGGCGCCGTGGTCACGGATGCTGATGGTCAGGTTCTCGACATCCCAGTCCAGGGTCACTTTGAGGTTTTCCGGGCAGGCATCGGCGGCGTTGTTGAGCAGATTCAACAGCGCCTGAGTCAGATCCGGCGGCGGCGCCATGCGCGGAACGGTACCCTGGCCGAGACGGTGGAAGCGGTAACTGGCTTCCGGACGCATCAAGTGCCAGCGGTTCAGCGCTTCGTCGAGCCAGTCAGTGACGTCCTGCATCTCGACAGCCAGACGACGATTGGCCTCGGCGGCCCGCACCAGTTGCTGCAAGGTTTCTTTGCAGAGCTTGACCTGATCCTGCAGCACTTTCAGATCATCCTGCAGCATCGGGTCGGGATGATCCTGCTGCATTTCCTTGAGCAACACGCTCATGGTCGCCAGCGGCGTGCCGAGTTCATGGGCAGCGCCAGCGGCCTGGGTGGCAACGGCGAGCAATTGCTGATCGCGCAGGCCTTCTTCACGACGGATAGCGCGCAATTCCTCCTGACGACGCAGCTCTTCAGCCATGCGCGCCGCGAAGAAGGTGATCACCGCCGCCGCGAGCGCGAAGCTCAGCCACATGCCGTAGATCTGCAGATTCTCGCGAGCGACCGGCAAGGTTTCCAGTGGATAGAAACGCGTCAGCATCACCGTGTAAAGCGCCAGCGCGATGCCGGACAGAATCACTGAATAACGCCACGGCAGCGTCACCGCGGCGATGGTCAGCGGCACCAGGTAATAGGAAACAAACGGGTTGGTCGAGCCGCCGGAGAAATACAGCAGCGCACTGTGGATCACCAGATCACATGCCAGTTGCAGCGCATATTCAAGTTCGGTCACCGGCCACGAAGTGCGCAAACGCACGGCAGTGAACACGCAGAGCAGCGTTGAGCAGCCGAGGGTCATCGCCAGTTGCACCCACGGCAACGGCAACAATTGCAGCCAGTAGGCCAGGCCAACGGAGCCGGCCTGCGCGGCGAGCACCAGGGTGCGGATGAAAGTCAGTCGCCAGAGGTTCTGGCGAGTGGCGGAAGTCAGTTGTACGGGGGCGAGCATGAGCTCTCCTGATGAGCGCTCCAGGCGGATCGTACGGAGTATAACCAAGCCACGCGCCCGAGAGGCGAAAGTGCGGCAAACGACCACATGGCGAAAAGATCTTTGGCGGCTATAAGGACGCCTTCGCGAGCAGGCTCGCTCCCACCTTTGAAAAGCATTCCCCTGTGGGAGCGAGCCTGCTCGCGAAGGGCTGCGCAGCAGCCCCGGGCATGTGTATAGAAGTTGTAACTGGGCGAACCGGATCATAAAAGCTAGAGTCTGATGGTTTCACGCAGGCCCCGAACCATCACCTGCGCCCTCATCAAGGAGCTTTCATGCACACATTTCGCCGCAGCGCCGCCCTTCTCGCCCTGACCGTCGGCAGCATCGCCAGCCTTCCGGCCCTGGCCGCCGATGAGCTGCACTACAACCAGATTTCCCTGCGCGCCGAAGTCAGCACGGAAGTCGCCCGCGACCTGATGATCGTCACCCTCTACACCGAAGAGCAAAACACCGACCCGGCCAAACTCGCCGCCGACGTCAGCACCACCATGAACAAGGCCCTGGCCCAGGCCAAGCAAGTCAAAGACATCACCCTGCGCCAAGGCAGCCGCAACAGCTACCCGATCTACGACACCAAGGGCCAGAAGATCACCGGCTGGCGTGAACGCGCCGAACTGCGCCTGGAAAGCGCCGACTTCGCCGCCCTGTCCAAACTCACCGGCGAACTGCTCGGCGACCTGAAAATGGGCGGCATGGACTTCGCCATCGCCGACCCGACCCGCAAATCCAGTGAAGACCAGTTGCTCAAAGAAGCCGTGACCGCATTCAAGGCCCGCGCGCAACTGGCCACCGATGCACTGGGCGGCAAGGGTTACAAAATCGTCAACCTGAACCTCAACAGCAACGGTTATCCACAGCCATATCTGCGCGCGCCGATGATGATGAAAGCGGCAGCGATGGATTCAGCGCCGGTGACACCTGAAGTTGAAGCGGGCACCAGCCAGGTGAGCATGACGGCTGACGGCTCGATTGAAGTGTTGATGCAGTGATTTGAAGTGGGCTGAATGAAAAACCGCCGATCTGTGAAGGGTCGGCGGTTTTTTTGTGCCTGGGATTTGCTGCGGATGAACCACCACCCTCGCGAGCAAGCTCGCTCCCACAGGTTGAACGCATTCCAATGTGGGAGCGAGCCTGCTCGCGAAGAACGATAACGCGGTTTCAGTTCTGCGGATCAACCCGATCCAGCGCCCGGTTCACCGCCAGCTCGGCCAGCATGATGATCTGCTGAATCGCCAACGCCGTATGACGCTCGGGGCGACCAAGCTGATCGGCAAAATTGCCGGTAAGCGTGTTCGCCGACGCCAGTGACTCACAGGCATGCGCCAGCAGGCTTTCGGTGTCGATGTTTGGCTGGATCAGGAACATCGTGCTGGGCTGCCGGGGTTTGACCGGGTCGGGGCTGAGGTAGAAATCCAGGGCGCGTTTGATAGCTTCGCGGGTTTTGATCTGATCGTCGGCGCGGATGGCTTCTTCGAGTGGGGTATCGAGAGGTGGGTCAGGTATCAATTTATCCATGGAAAATTTCCTTATGAACTGACGCCATTCATTTCCGATCTCACTCGAGAAATGAGGTGGCAACTATGTACGGAGTGAGATTACCGGTAAGGAAACCAACCCGGCCGGACAAAAGTCCGCCCGTACATAGCCGCCATAAAAACTGCTGACAGCATGAGCTGGCGGCGATTATGGAGGGGCTTGTGCAGGTTTCCAAATTCAATAACCGGGAATCTCACCTCCCGATCGCTGAGTCTTCAGCGACAGCCAAAGACTAGAGAGCCGACGTCCGACGGACAACCTGAAAACCTTGTGGGAAGGTTCTGGTTATCTGACACAGATTTAAACAGCCAAAAGCCAACCCTCACCCTGGCCCTCTCCCAGAGGGAGAGGGAACTGATCGCGGTGTTTGGCAGAGCTACGCCGACTTGAAATACCGAGTTGAACTCAGATTCTGAGGCAGATCAAAAGCCCCTCACCCTAGCCCTCCCGAAACGTCAGACCGCCCGTAGGGAGAGGGGACTGATCGAGGTGTTTGGGAGAGTTACGCCGACTTGAAATACCGAGTTGAACTCAGATTCTGAAACAGATCAAAAGCCCCTCACCCTAGCCCTCCCGAAACGTCGGACCGCCCGTAGGGAGAGGGGACTGACCGTGGTGTTTGGGAGAGCTACGCCGACGTGCGATACCGAGTTGAACTCAGACTTTGAAAAACACACAAATCGGCTCCCTCTCCCTCGGGAGAGGGCTGGGGTGAGGGGCAAACCCACCACAAATCAAAAGCCGAACACCCGCGCTCTTCACCACAGGCCGAGTGTCAGCTCGCCTGCTTTTGATCTTAACCCACGGGCGACGTCGGAAGGCTGAGTGGAGGGATTGATCCGGGCGTGGGAGCGCAGCGACCGTTTGGCGCAGCCAAACACAGCGGGAGTAGGTGCAGCGAAGCAAACCGGAGACGCTGCGCCCGGATCGATCACGGAGAGAAGGAACCCCGAGCCCCAGCGAGCGGGCCGCACGCAGGAGCAAGCCTTTTTGGTTACTTTTTTCTGGGCCGGCATTCCGGGCGTCTGGAAAAAGTGACCCGCCGTAAGGGCGGAACCCTAAGCCGCCATTACCGCAGCAACGGATATGTACCCAAAAAAGCCCCCACATATACCGAGATAGACACTCCAACAGGAAAAACGATATTTCCGAACACCCCCAATTCCCCGCTAACCTCAACCAACAACCACCTCCAACCTCCCCGGGGACTCCATGGAAAGATTCACCCTCAAACCACTATTAATCACCCTCGCACTAACAACCATAGCCCCGCTAGCAAACGCCGCCACAACCCTGGTCTACTGCTCCGAAGCCAGCCCGGCAGGCTTCGACCCCAGCCAATACACCAGCGGCACCGACTTCGACGCCTCCGCCGAAACCGTCTTCAACCGCCTCACCCAATTCAAACGCGGCGGCACCGACATCGAACCCGGCCTGGCAACCAAATGGGACATCTCCCCGGATGGCCTGCAATACACCTTCCACCTGCGCCAAAACGTAAAATTCCACACCACCGACTACTTCAAACCAACCCGAGACTTCAACGCCGACGACGTGCTCTTCACCTTCCAGCGCCTGCTCGACCCGGACAACGCCTTCCGCAAGGCCTACCCCGCCGAATCCCCGTACTTCACCGACATGGGCCTGAACACCACGATCAAATCGGTAGAAAAACTCGACGAGCAAACCGTGCGCTTCAACCTCAACAACGTCGACGCCGCATTTGTGCAAAACCTCGCCATGAGCTTCGCCTCGGTGCAATCAGCCGAATACGCCGCCCAACTGTTGAAGGAAGGCAAAGCCGCCGACCTCAACCAGAAACCCGTCGGCACCGGCCCGTTCGTGTTCAAGCGCTATCAGAAGGATTCACAAATCCGCTACGCCGCCAACACGGCCTACTGGAAACCCGAAGACGTCAAAATCGATAACCTGATTTTCTCGATCACCCCGGACGCCGCCGTGCGCCTGCAAAAACTCAAGGCCGGCGAATGCCAGGTCAGCGGCTACCCACGCCCGGCCGACATCGAGGTGATGGAAAAAGACCCGAACCTGCGCGTGCTCAAACAGGCCGGTTTCAACCTCGGGTTCCTCGCTTACAACACCACCCACGCGCCTCTCGATCAGCTCAAAGTGCGGCAGGCGCTGGACATGGCCATCGACAAACCGGCAATCATCAAAGCCGTCTACCAAAGCGCCGGCCAGTTGGCGCAAAACGCCTTGCCGCCGGCGCAATGGTCGTATGACCCGAACATCAAGGACGCGCCCTACGACCCTGCAAAAGCAAAGGTGCTACTGAAAGAAGCAGGGGTTGCGCCGGGTACAACCATCAACCTTTGGGCGATGACAGTGCAGCGCGCTTCAAACCCGAATGCGCGCATGTCGGCGCAGATGATCCAGCAGGATTGGGAGAAAATCGGCATCAAGGCCAACATCGTCAGCTACGAATGGGGCGAGTACATCAAACGTGCGAAAAATGGCGAACACGACGCCATGATCTATGGTTGGACAGGTGACAACGGTGACCCGGACAACTGGCTTGGCGTGCTCTACAGCTGCGCGGCGGTCAAAGGCAGCAACTACGCCAAATGGTGCGATCCGGCCTACGACAAACTGGTGCAACAGGCCAAGTTATCCACGGACAAAGAACAGCGGGTAAAACTGTATCAACAGGCGCAACTGATCCTTAAACAGCAAGTGCCGATCACACCGATTGCCAACTCCACGGTGTTTCAGCCGCTGCGCAAGGAAGTCACCGACTTCCGGATCAGCCCCTTCGGTCTAACCCCCTTCTATGGCGTGGGTATAAATAAGTAACACCAAGCCCCAAGGCGGCGCGCACAAGGTGACCGGCGCACCGTTTTGGGGCTCCATTTGCACCGTAAAAACCACTCGCAAACGGTCAAATGCGTCAGAAGTTATACAGATGCGACATTAAGGTACGTTCGTGCCACGCTTTGAGGCCGGCAGTCACTCTGGATCTTGCAATGGGTATGGCCCCTGCATAAGTATCCGCAGGCACGACTCACGAGGTCGTACCTCACAACTAAAAAATGACAACAAATCATGAGGCCAACATGCTTAAACACGCGGTCATTCCGTTTTTAGTCGGCGCAGGCTTGTTAGCCTCCGCACCTTTCGCATCCGCTGCGACTAACCTGGTGTTCTGCTCCGAAGGCAGCCCGGCCGGTTTCGACCCAGGCCAGTACACCACCGGAACCGACTTCGACGCCTCAGCCGAAACCATGTTCAACCGTCTGACCCAGTTCGAGCGCGGCGGCACCGCCGTGATTCCTGGTCTGGCGACCAAGTGGGACATTTCCGATGACGGCCTGACTTACACCTTCCACCTGCGTGAAGGCGTCAAGTTCCACACCACCCCGTATTTCAAGCCGACCCGTGAGTTCAACGCCGACGACGTGCTGTTCACCTTTAATCGCATGATTAACAAGGATGACCCGTTCCGTAAGGCGTACCCGACCGAATTCCCGTACTTCACCGACATGGGGATGGACACCAACATCACCAAGATCGATAAAGTCGACGACCACACCGTCAAGTTCACGTTGAAAGAAGTTGATGCCGCGTTTATCCAGAACATGGCCATGAGCTTCGCTTCGGTACAGTCCGCCGAGTACGCTGCCCAACTGCTCAAGGACGGCAAGGCTGCCGACATCAACCAGAAGCCGATCGGCACTGGTCCGTTCGTGTTCAAGAGCTACCAGAAAGATTCCAACATCCGTTACACCGGCAACAAGGACTACTGGAAGCCGGATGACGTGAAGATCGACAACCTGATCTTCGCCATCACCACCGACCCGTCGGTACGTATTCAGAAGCTGAAAAAGAACGAGTGCCAGGTCACCCTGTTCCCGCGTCCGGCTGACCTGAAAGCGCTGAAAGAAGACAAATCCCTGAAGATGCCTGATCAGGCTGGCTTCAACCTGGGCTACATCGCCTACAACGTGATGGACAAGGTCAAGGGCAGCAACGAGGCCAACCCGCTGGCTGACCTGCGAGTACGTCAGGCGCTGGACATGGCGGTGAACAAGCCGCAGATCATCGACTCGGTTTACCAGGGCGCAGGCCAACTGGCCGTCAATGCCATGCCGCCGACCCAATGGTCTTACGACACCACCATCAAAGATGCCAAGTACGACCCTGAGAAAGCCAAACAGCTGCTCAAGGAAGCCGGCGTCAAGGAAGGTACCGAGATCGTGCTGTGGGCGATGCCGGTGCAGCGTCCGTACAACCCGAACGCCAAACTGATGGCTGAAATGCTCCAGTCCGACTGGGCCAAGATCGGCTTGAAAGTGAAAATCACCAGCTACGAGTGGGGCGAGTACATCAAGCGTTCCAAAGGTGGCGAGAACCAGGCCATGATCATTGGCTGGAGCGGTGACAATGGTGATCCGGACAACTGGCTGAACGTGCTGTTCGGTTGCGACTCGCTCAGCGGCAACAACTTCTCCAAGTGGTGCGACAAGAAGTTCGACGGCCTCGTCAAAGAAGCCAAGCGCACAACCGACCAAGGTAAGCGCACCGAACTGTACAAAGAGGCACAACACGTCCTCAAAGATGCAGTCCCTATGACACCTATCGCTCACTCGACGGTGTACCAACCCATGCGCGCCAACGTGCAGGACTTCAAGATCAGCCCATTTGGCTTGAACTCCTTCTACGGCGTCAGCGTCAGCAAATAAGGCACTGCAACGGCGACGTTTTTGACGTCGCCGTTGTTTTACCTGCCGGGAAGTTAGGAAATTGCCTACAGCCAATTCCACTGCGGATTACCGCAGTGGTATAGGACGCGTCGCCTTTTCCTACGAGCTTTAAGGCATTTACGCATTTACTGCCAGGACCGCGGCCCCTACCGTCGGGTACTGACCAGTTTCTGTGTGGGCCACCGGTTTGCTGCACGTACTGGATTGAGCTCAATGCTGCCAAAACGTCTCCGGATGAGACGACGGCGCATTGCACAACACTAAAAAAGAGGGAGCGTCATGCGCCATACCTTGATTTTTTCCGCATTGCTGGGCGCCGGCCTGTTGGCCGCCTCGTCCGCCAGTTTCGCCGCCAGCAAAAGCCTGGTGTTCTGCTCTGAAGGCAGCCCGGCGGGCTTTGACACTGCGCAGTACACAACAGCGACCGATAACGACGCCGCCGAACCGCTGTACAACCGCTTGGTTGAGTTCGAAAAAGGCGCGACCAATGTCGTACCTGGCCTGGCAACCACGTGGGATATTTCCGAGGACGGTCTCAAGTACACCTTTCACCTGCGTGAAGGTGTGAAGTTTCATACAACGCCGTACTTCAAACCGACCCGCGACATGAACGCCGACGACGTTCTGTTCACGTTTAATCGCATGCTGGATGCACAGCAACCTTTCCGTAAGGCTTATCCAACCGAGTTCCCGTATTTCAACGGGATGAGCCTGAACAAGAATATTGCCAAGGTCGAGAAGACCGGGCCGCTGACCGTTGAATTCACACTCAACAGCGTCGACGCCGCGTTCATCCAGAACATCGCCATGAGCTTCGCCGCCATCCTGTCCGCCGAATACGCCGACAAACTGCTGGCCGAAGGCAAGCCGAGCGACATCAACCAGAAACCGATCGGCACCGGGCCGTTCGTGTTCAAGAGTTATCAGAAAGACTCGAACATTCGTTACACCGGTAATAAACACTACTGGGATCCGAGCCGGGTCAAACTCGACAACCTGATCTTCGCGATCAACACCGACGCCTCGGTGCGCGTGCAGAAGCTCAAGGCCGGCGAATGCCAGATCACCCTGCATCCGCGCCCTGCCGATGTTGAAGCGCTGAAGGCCGACCCGAAACTGCAACTGATCTCCAAGCCAGGTTTCAACCTCGGCTACATCGCTTACAACGTGCGCCACAAGCCGTTCGACCAGCTCGAAGTGCGCCAGGCGCTGGACATGGCGGTGAATAAACAAGGGATTCTCAACGCTGTTTATCAAGGCGCCGGCCAACTGGCCGTCAACGCCATGCCGCCGACCCAGTGGTCCTACGACGACAGCATCAAAGACGCCGCCTACAACCCGGAAAAAGCCAAAGAGCTGCTCAAGGCTGCCGGCGTCAAGGAAGGCACCGAAATCACCCTGTGGGCAATGCCGGTGCAGCGTCCATACAACCCGAACGCCAAACTGATGGCCGAAATGCTTCAGGCGGACTGGGCCAAAATCGGTCTGAAAGTGAAGATCGTCAGCTACGAATGGGGCGAGTACATCAAGCGCACCAAAAATGGCGAGCATGACATCAGCCTGATCGGCTGGACCGGTGACAATGGCGATCCGGACAACTGGCTCGGCACGCTGTACAGCTGCGATGCCATCGGCGGCAACAACTACTCCATGTGGTGCGATCCGGCTTACGACAAGCTGATTAAACAGGCCAAGGTCGTCACCGACCGCGACCAGCGCACCGCGCTCTACAAACAGGCCCAGCAATTGCTTAAACAGCAAGTGCCGATCACGCCTGTCGCCCACTCGACGGTCAACCAGCCGTTAAGCGCGAGGATCGAAGGGTTCAAAGTCAGCCCGTTCGGTCGCAACGTGTTCTCGGGTGTCGGTATCGATTAAACCAGACGATTAGCCGCAACGCTGAGGGGCGCTGTCTAGCCCCTCACGCAAGCGTTTTGCCGAAATTCGCCAATCCGGCCCTTGGCAAACGTTTGCGATGTGTGAATGAGTTCTAAACCAATAACCGGCATACCAAAAAAAGCCGGCATAAAAAGAAAGTAAAGGAGCTTCACCCATGAAACTGAGCAGCACCGCGATACTGGCCCTGGCCATCAGCAGCGTCACCGCCACGGCTTATGCGGAAACCCAGAGTCAGGCGTTCACCCCGGTGACCGTCAACACCAAGAGCGCCCAGGCAGAAGCGACCGGCTTCGTCGAAGGACAGTCGATCACCGGTACGACGCGTAACTGGTACGCCAACGAACAACTCAAGCGCGGCGGCAAGTTCGCCTATAAAAAGAATGGTTCGCTGGCTGAAACAGACCGTCGCATCAACTGGGTCCAAGGCACTATCGTCAAGTACAACTCGGGCTTCACCGAGGGCACTGTAGGTTTCAGCACCGAAGTGGCGGCGTACAACGCTGTGGCGCTGGAACGTGACCGCAAGAATCTGGCATCGGCCAACGGTGGTGCGCCAAAGACCGGCGACGGCTCTGGCAACAACCGTACCCTGACCCACAAGAACAACGGTGAAGCCGTCGATCAGTGGAGCAAAGTCGGTCTCGCCAACATCAAGGCCCGCGTGTCCAACACTACTCTGACCGCCGGCCGCATGGGCTTCAGCAGCCCGCAGGTCGACGTGATCGGCAACCGTGCACTGCCTTCGAGCTTCGAGGGTGTGGCCCTGCACAGTGAAGAACTGAACAACCTGTCCTTCGACCTCGCCACGTTCGATCGCGTATCGCCACGTTCGGAACAAAGCCTGCAAAAATTCCGCGCCGAGTACGCCAACGGCCGTGTTGAATCAGACAAGGTCAACACCGCTGGCATCAGCTATCAGCCGCTCGAAAGCCTGAAAACCAGCCTGTGGGGCACTCAGGTCGAAGACCTGTGGAACCAGTACTACTTCGGCGCCACCCATGAATTGGGTGACAGCAGTGTCCTCGCCTTGACCACCGGCCTGAACTACTACAAAACCGTGGATGAAGGCAAAAAGCTGCTGGGCGACATCGACAACGATACTTACTCGCTGTCGTTCGGCCTGACTCACCAGGCACACAACCTGACCTTCTCTTACCAGCAAGTGAACGGTAACGAGTACTTCGACTACCTGCACGAAACCAACGGCATCTACCTGGCCAACTCCCTGCTGTCGGACTTCAACGGCCCGAACGAGAAATCCTTCCAGGTTTCCTACGCCATCAACATGGCTGAATACGGTGTACCTGGTCTGAAGTTCAACATCTATCAGGCGCGCGGCTGGGGTATCGACGGTACTCACTACGACGGCAACAAAGGCGTCGCCAAGAAGGGCTATGACGGTATTCAGGAGCAGGACGGCGAGCATCACTATGAATACGGAATCGGGGCGACCTATGCCGTACAGAGCGGTCCTCTGAAAGCCACCACCATTCGCGGCACTTACACCGCGCACCGTGCGAGCGAATTCCAGTCCGACGGCAGCATCAACGAGTTCCGTCTCGTGACCACGATTCCATTCAACATCCTGTAAAAACGCCAGTCGACGGCTGACTCATGATGAGTCGGCCGTTCGGCTTTTTGTCTTCAACCGATTGCAGAGGGTTATCGATGAAAATGCTTCCCCTACGTGCGGCCATCGCGGCTGCGTTGCTGAGTGTCGCTGTTGGCGTCTCGGCCAAACCCTTGGTGGTCTGCACCGAAGCCAGTCCGGAAGGCTTCGATATGGTCCAGTACACAACTGCAGTCACGGCGGACGCTGTGGCCGAAACCATCTTCAACCGTCTGGTGGACTTCAAGCCCGGCACCACGGAAATCGTTCCGGCCCTGGCAGACACCTGGGACATCAGTGAAGACGGTCTGACCTACACGTTCCACCTGCGTAAAGGCGTCAAGTTTCACACCACCGAATACTTCAAGCCGACCCGCGACATGAACGCCGACGACGTGGTCTGGAGCTTCCAGCGTCAGCTGGACCCGAATCACCCGTGGCACAAATTGTCGAGCGTGGGCTTCCCGTACTTTGAAAGCATGGGCTTCAAAGAACTGCTCAAAAGCGTCGAAAAAGTCGACGACCACACGGTCAAGTTCACTCTGACCCGCCGCGAAGCGCCGTTCCTGGCCGATGTCGCGATGCCGTTCACTGCCATCTACTCCGCCGAGTACGCCGATCAGTTGCTCAAGGCCAACAAGACCGGCGACCTGAACAACAAGCCTGTCGGCACCGGCCCGTTCATCTTCCAGCGCTACGCCAAGGATGCTCAGGTTCGCTTCAAGGCCAACCCGGAGTATTTCCGTGGCAAGCCGCCAGCCGATGCGTTGATCCTGGCGATTGCCACCGACAACAACGTGCGCCTGCAAAAGCTCAAGGCCAACGAGTGCCAGATCGCGCTGTATCCGAAGCCGGATGACATCCCGAGCATCAAGAAAGACGACAAGCTCAAGGTCGATGAACTGAACGCGATGACCGTTTCGTACATCGCCATGAACACCCAGCACAAATACATGAGCGACGTGCGCGTGCGTAAGGCGATCGACATCGCCTTCGACAAAGCCGCTTACGTCAACGCGCTGTTCGGCAAGGGCAACGCGACCGTCGCGGTCAACCCGTACCCGGACACCTTGCTCGGCTACAACCACGAACTGAAGAACCCGCCACGCGACCTCGACAAGGCTCGCGCCCTGCTCAAGGAGGCCGGGGTTCCAGAAGGCACCACGTTTACCCTGTTTACCCGCAACGGCGGCGGTCCGACCAACCCGAACCCGATGCTTGGCGCACAAATGATGCAGGCTGACCTGGCGAAAGTCGGGATCAAGATCGACATCCGTGTGATGGAATGGGGCGAGATGCTTAAACGCGCCAAGGCCGGCGAGCACGACATGGTCTCGGCCGGATGGGCGGGCGACAACGGCGACCCGGATAACTTCCTGACGCCTATGCTCAGTTGCGAAGCGGCCAAGAACGGCGAAAACTACGCGCGCTGGTGCAGCGAGAAGTTCCAGGCGCTGATCGACGAAGCACGAGCTAAAGTAGATCCGGCCGAACGCGCCAAGCTGTATGAACAAGCCCAGGTGATCTTTAACCAGGATCAACCATGGATCAGCATGGCCCACACGCGGATGTTTACTGCAATGCGCAACAACGTAGAGGGCTATCACATCAGCCCCCTCACAACTAATAACTTCGCCACTACCCAGGTGAAGTAGATAAGAAACTCCCGGCCTCCCTGACCCCAGGGAAGCCGGGCACGCCTAACCGGCTGATGAGGTACCACACAAGATGTTTAGTTTTATTGCCCGCCGACTGGGGTTGTTGATCCCCACGTTTTTCGGCATCACCTTGCTGACTTTCGCGTTGATTCGCATGATTCCGGGCGACCCCGTGGAAGTGATGATGGGCGAACGTCGGGTCGACCCCGAAATGCACGCTCAGGCAATGGAACGCCTAGGTCTGAACAAGCCACTGTATGCCCAGTATCTGGACTACATCGGCAAACTGGCTCAAGGCGATCTCGGCGAATCCCTGCGCACGCGTGAGAGCGTATGGACCGAGTTCACCTCTCTCTTCCCGGCGACCCTGGAACTGTCCATGGCCGCCCTGCTGTTCGCCGGCATTCTCGGTCTTCTGGCCGGGGTGATCGCGGCACTCAAGCGAGGATCGCTGTTCGACCACGGGGTGATGGGCATCTCCCTCGCGGGCTATTCGATGCCGATCTTCTGGTGGGGCCTGATCCTGATCATGTTCTTCTCGGTGAGCCTGGGCTGGACCCCGGTTTCCGGGCGGATCGACTTGCTCTACGACATCGAGCCGCGCACCGGCTTCATGTTGATCGACACGCTGCTGGCCGATGACGTCGGGGCGTTCTTTGATGCACTGCATCACCTGATCCTGCCGGCCATCGTGCTCGGCACCATTCCGCTGGCAGTGATCGCACGGATGACCCGTTCGTCGATGCTCGAAGTGCTGCGCGAAGACTACATCCGCACCGCCAAAGCCAAAGGCCTGTCGCCGTCGCGCGTGGTGTTCGTCCATGGTCTGCGTAACGCGCTGATTCCGGTACTCACCGTGGTCGGTCTGCAAGTCGGCACCCTGCTGGCCGGTGCGGTTCTGACCGAAACCATTTTCTCCTGGCCCGGCATCGGTAAATGGCTGATCGAAGCCATCGGCGCCCGGGACTACCCGGTTGTGCAAAACGGCATCCTGTTAATCGCCTGCCTGGTGATTCTGGTCAACTTCGTAGTGGACATCCTCTACGGCTTTGCCAACCCACGCATCCGTCATCAGCGCTGAGGTCAATAACCATGAGCACTCCAACATCCTCAGTAGCCACCGCCGCCAACGCGGATCAAAGCCTGCTGTACCCGTCGCCGTACAAAGAATTCTGGCAAGCTTTCTCGAAGAACAAGGGCGCAGTTGCCGGCCTGCTGTTCATGCTGCTGATCATCTTCTGCGCGCTGTTCGCGCCGTGGGTCGCGCCGCATAACCCGAGCGAGCAATACCGTGACTTCCTGCTGACGCCACCGGCGTGGCTCGAAGGCGGGCAAATCCAGTTCCTGCTCGGCACCGATGAACTGGGGCGTGACCTGCTGTCGCGTCTGATCCAAGGCTCGCGCCTGTCGCTGCTGATCGGTTTGTCGTCGGTCGTCATGTCGCTGATCCCGGGGATTCTGCTCGGTCTGTTCGCCGGTTTCTTCCCGAAGATGATCGGCCCGACCATCATGCGTCTGATGGACATCATGCTGGCCCTGCCGTCGCTGCTGCTGGCCGTGGCGATTGTCGCCATCCTCGGCCCTGGCCTGATCAACACCGTGATCGCTATTGCTGTGGTCTCGCTGCCGTCCTACGTGCGTCTGACCCGTGCCGCCGTGATGGGCGAACTGAACCGCGACTACGTGACCGCCGCGCGCCTGGCCGGTGCCGGTCTGCCACGTCTGATGTTCATCACCGTGCTGCCGAACTGCATGGCGCCGCTGATCGTTCAGGCAACCTTGAGCTTCTCTTCGGCGATTCTCGATGCCGCTGCACTGGGCTTCCTCGGCCTTGGCGTACAACCGCCAACCCCTGAGTGGGGCACCATGCTCGCTTCGGCTCGCGACTACATCGAACGCGCCTGGTGGGTGGTGAGCCTGCCTGGTTTGACCATTTTGCTCAGCGTGCTGGCAATCAACTTGATGGGCGACGGCCTGCGCGATGCGCTGGACCCGAAACTCAAGAACGCCGCCTGAGGAGATTCCCATGTCACTGCTAGAAATCAAGAATCTCAACGTTCGCTTCGGCGACAAGACCGCGACCCCGGTGGTCGATGGCCTCGACCTGAAAGTCGACAAGGGCGAAGTACTGGCCATCGTTGGCGAGTCGGGTTCGGGTAAATCCGTGACCATGATGGCGCTGATGGGCCTGATCGAGCATCCCGGCATCGTCACCGCCGACGCGCTCAGCTTTGACGGCAAAGACATGCTCAAGCTGAGCAACCGTCAGCGTCGGCAAATCGTCGGCAAAGACCTGTCGATGGTCTTTCAGGACCCGATGACCGCACTGAACCCGAGCTACACCGTCGGTTTCCAGATCGAAGAAGTGCTGCGTCTGCACCTGAAAATTTCCGGCAAGCAGGCGCGTAAACGTGCGATCGAACTGCTGGAAAAAGTCGAAATCCCGGGCGCAGCCAGCCGTATGGACGCCTACCCGCATCAACTCTCCGGCGGTATGAGCCAACGCGTTGCGATCGCCATGGCGATTGCCGGCGAACCGAAACTGCTGATCGCCGACGAACCGACCACTGCGCTGGACGTAACCATTCAGGCGCAGATCATGGATCTGCTGCTGGCGTTGCAGAAAGAACAGAATATGGGCCTGGTGCTGATCACTCACGACCTCGCGGTCGTGGCTGAAACCGCCCAGCGCGTCTGCGTGATGTACGCAGGGCAAGCCGTTGAAGTCGGTCAAGTGCCGCAACTGTTCGACATCCCGGCGCACCCGTACAGCGAAGCCCTGCTCAAGGCGATTCCCGAGCACAGCCTCGGCGCCTCACGCCTGTCGACCCTGCCGGGCATCGTCCCGGGCCGCTACGACCGTCCGCAGGGTTGCCTGCTGTCGCCACGCTGCCCGTACGTGCAGGACAGCTGCCGCGCGCAGCGTCCAGGTCTTGATCCGAAAAGCCACAGCCTCGCCCGCTGCTTCTTCCCGCTGAACCAGGAGGTGGCGTAATGGCCGTCGTACTTACCGCCCGCGACCTGACCCGTCACTACGAAGTCTCCCGTGGCCTGTTCAAGGGCCATGCGACCGTGCGCGCACTGAACGGTGTGTCGTTCGAACTGGAAGCCGGCAAGACCCTCGCTGTTGTAGGCGAGTCGGGCTGCGGCAAATCCACCCTCGCCCGCGCGTTGACGCTGATTGAAGATCCGTCGTCCGGCTCGCTGAAAATCGCCGGCCAGGAAGTCGCCGGCGCTGACAAAGCCCAGCGCAAGCAACTGCGAAAAGACGTGCAGATGGTGTTTCAGAGCCCGTACGCGTCGTTGAACCCTCGGCAAAAAGTCGGTGACCAGCTCGGCGAGCCGCTGCTGATCAACACCAACCTGAGCGCTGCCGAACGTCGCGAGAAAGTCCAGGCGATGATGAAGCAGGTCGGCTTGCGCCCTGAGCACTATCAGCGCTATCCGCACATGTTCTCCGGCGGCCAGCGTCAGCGTATCGCGCTGGCGCGGGCGATGATGTTGCAACCGAAAGTGCTGGTGGCAGATGAACCGACGTCGGCACTGGACGTGTCGATTCAGGCGCAGGTGCTCAACCTGTTCATGGATCTGCAGCAGGAGTTCAACACCGCTTACGTGTTCATCTCGCACAACCTCGCGGTGGTGCAACACGTGGCCGATGACGTAATGGTGATGTACCTCGGTCGCCCGGTGGAACTGGGTCCGAAGAACGACATCTACGAGCGTCCGCTGCACCCGTACACCCAGGCGCTGCTGTCGGCGACCCCGACCATTCACCCGGACCCGAACAAGCCGAAAATCAAGATCGTCGGCGAGCTGCCCAACCCGCTGAACCCGCCGCCGGGCTGCGCTTTCCACAAGCGCTGCCCGTATGCGACCGAGCGTTGCAGCACGGAAGAGCCGGCGTTACGCCAGCTCGACAGCCGGCAGGTGGCTTGCCACTACGCCGAGCAGTTCCTCGACGGCGCGGCGTAAGCAAATCTGGAGAGCGACACGAAACCTGTAGGAGCTGTCGAGTGAAACGAGGCTGCGATCTTTTGATTGTCAGAATCAGAATCAAAAGATCGCAGCGTGCCGCAGCTCCTACAGGGATCGTGTTTATTCAGGGATAAAGTGTTGAGCAAACCCCTCCCACCTCGATTGCGCATCAGTCGAGGCAGAAGGGGTTTTCTTTTGCCTGCAATTTACGTCTGGCTGTCGCCTTCGGCGTCCGGATCATCAGGGTCCGGTTCGTCAGTGGTCGAGTCGTCATCATCGGCAGCACCACCCTGCCCCTGATCGCCCGGCTCGGACTCGGACTTGGCGAGCATCAAGCCGCTGTGCCCGATCTGTCCGATGGAGGCCTGGGAATCGTGATCCTCGCACTCGGCCCAGGCCGTCGCGGTGCCAAGGGACAGCATGACCATCACTTTCAACAGCAATAAAACTCGTAGCAACCTGCTTTTCATAGCCGACTCCATCCATTTTCAGGTGAGACATTCGTGCCTGACTGGCGCTGTGTGAAATCTAGTTCCGATCCATCGGGTTCACCAGATAGGACGCTAACGGGCAGGCAGAAATGCCCTTCGCACACAGACGGGTTTCGAATAATGTCTATCGCCGGATCAGCTAAGCGGGCGGGTGGCTTGCCACGTTAAGGGAATCGACATCAGCACCAACAGCGTGGTGGCCAGCCAGACACTGTGGCCACCGAAATTGCCGTACAACTGACCGCTGAGCACCGGTGACAACAATGCGCTGGCACTCCAGCTCATAAAGAACAGGCCAAAGTACTGACCGCTTTTGCCACTCTGCGCAAACTGCATCGCCAGCACATTCAGCGGTGGCATGAACAACGCCTCGCCCAACGTCCAGATCAGCGTCGACAGACAGACGAACGCCAGCCCGGAACCGAACGGCAACATGCCCAGCCCGCACGCCACCAGCAAACTACCCGCGAGCATCTGCCGACGCGTGCCCCAACGCTCACCCCAGTGCGACAGCGGAATCTGCAGGGCGATCACCAGCAACGCATTGAGCCCGAACTGCCAGCCGATGGCCTCGGTGCTCAACTGATAGTAATCACGCAGATAGTTGCCCAGCGTGCTGTAAACCGTATCGAACGCGATGCCAAGCACGGCCGTCGCCGCCAGCAGCCACAGGAACGGTTTGTCGCGATACGGCACACCCGAGCCACCGGCAGCGGTCGTGGAAGACTCATCAATGATCAGCACCGGACGCCGCCACGTGGTCCGGACAAACCACAGCAGCGCCAGCAACGTCATCGCCGCACTGGCGAAAAATACCCAGCGAAAATCCGTCTGCGCCAAAACCCCGCCCGCCACCCCGGCGGCGGCCATGCCGAGATTACGCGCCACCCGGCTCAAGGCCTGCGCACGCGAACGTTGAGCGACTTCGCAATATTCCATGATCAGGCGTTGGTGCAACGTGCGAATAGCCCCATCGATGGTTCCGCTAAGCAACAACAACGCAGCGAGCAACGGCACCTGCGTCACCAGCCCCAGCAGAATCAGCACCCACACCGAAATAAAGAACAACGCCGCCGTCAACCGCGCCGTGCGCACATGATCACTGAGCCAGCCACCGAGCATCGAGCCTATCAGCAAACCCGCGCCATAGGCCGACAGCAACCAGCCAACCGTCTCGATCGCCAGCCCCAGCTCCTGACGCAGATACAGCGCCATGAACAGCTTGACCATGCTGCTCAGGCGATTGATGAACAACAGCGCCGCGAGCACCCAGGCCATCACGCCGAAATAACCGTTCAGCCTCAGCAAGTGAGTCAACCGACTCGCCATTCCATTGACCTCTCAGAGCGACTTGGGTGGAGCTGGAACACTAACGGTCAGTACGCTGGTTGTCGCGTTCGGGGACATCGAGATCACAAAAAACGGAGTCGTCCTACAGCCATTACGCGCGATAAAACCGTGCCGAAGATCAAGAGCCCCTCACCCTAACCCTCTCCCGGAGGGAGAGGGGACTGACCGAGTAGTTTGGGAGAGATACGCCGACGTGCGATACCGTGAACTCAGGTTTTGAAACAGATCAAAAGCCCCTCACCCTAGCCCTCTCCCGGAGGGAGAGGGGACTGACCGAGGTGTTTGGGAGATGTACGCCGACGTGCGATACCGTGTTGAATTCAAATTCTGAAACAGATCAAAAGCCCCTCACCCTAACCCTCTCCCAGAGGGAGAGGGGACTGACCGAGGTGTTTGGGAGAGCTACGCCAACGTGAAATGCAGTGGTCTAATTTCCCCGGACACCCCGATAGGTGGAAAATACATCTATCGAGGAGTTAACCATGACCAAAAAACGCAGGGCATTCGACGACAGCTTCAAGCTGCAAGTCGTGAAGATGATCAAGGATCAGGGGCTAACCGTTACGCAGGTTTGCCAGGATCTGAACATTGGTGAGACAGCCGTTCGACGCTGGGTTCAGCAATACGAGGCAGAGCAACTGGGGCAGGCCGGAATCGGCAAGCCATTGACGGCAGAGCAACAGCGCATCCGGCAATTGGAACAGGAAAATCGGCAGCTCAAGGTGGACAACGACATCTTAAAAAAGGCTACCGCCTTCTTTGCCCGCGAGCTGAAGTAAGGTATCGACTGGTTCGGCAGCTGCAACAGAAGGCTTACTCAGTGGCACATGTCTGTCGGTTACTGAGCATCAGTCGCTCGGGCTTCTATGAGTCTCAAAAGCGTGCTGATGCCTCCCTTCGGCAGAGTTGTCCTGTCGCTGTGCAACTCAAGGCATCTTTTGCCGAAAGTGGTGGCTGCTACGGCAGCCGCCCCTTACGCGACGCGTTACGTAGTAAAGGTATGCTTGTCGGGCTGTATAAAATCCGTCGTTTGATGCGGGCTAATGGGCTGCGTTCTGCTTGGAAACGCAAGTTTGTGCACACGACCGATAGCAATCATGATCTGCCGATTGCCGAAAATGTACTGAGCCGAAAATTTGATCCGGCGGCGCCAAACAAGGCTTGGGTGGCAGACATCACCTACATCCGCACTCGAAGTGGCTGGCTGTACCTGGCCGTGGTGTTGGACTTGTTTTCACGCAAGATAGTGGGCTGGTCAATGGCTCCGAACATGCCGGCAGAGCTGGTGTGCACCGCGATGCAACTGGCTATCGCGCAGCGTCAACCGCCGCCAGGCTTGATTGCCCACTCAGATCGGGGTAGCCAATATGCGAGTGCAACTTACAGAGAATTACTGGCAAGAAACGACATGCAGCAGAGCATGAGCCGTAAAGGTAATTGCTGGGACAACGCAGTGATGGAGCGTTTCTTCCTGAGTTTGAAAATGGAGCGGGTATGGCGACGTGACTACGCCAACCATGCTGAAGCCATCCGCGACATTACTGAGTACATCGTTGGGTTTTACAACAACGAACGGCTGCACTCGAAACTGGGATATCTGCCACCGACCGTCTATGAGCGGGCGATGGCGTCAAAACCACCTATCGAGGTGTCCGGAATTAGTTGACCACTGCAAACCTCGAAACATCAAAGAGGCCACCGAACGCGCGATCAATTTCTACCTCAATCCTTCCGCGCAGAAGACTTCAATACCCACCCGCAAAACCGGCAAGATCTACCTCATCGACCCCACAGTGGATAACGAAACCCTGCTCGTCGAAGCGACCGAAACCTTGTCCTCAGCCAATGACATGGCCCGAGATCTCGCCGATTCGATTGACCCTTCACAGCGCAAAAAGATGCTGATCCTGCAACAGGTGATCATGCTCAGTGAACTGGTGGTCGGTCGAGTCCTGGATAACCAGCGCTTGCCGCACTAGTCGCGATGCAGATGGGTGAGGGGCGTGCCCCCTCATTTGCACGGAAGCGTCCGCGATCGCGGCGCTTCACGCCTTCTATCTAAGAACCGCAAACGGTTCTTGCCTGGAGTTTCAGCGAATGTCTCAGCCACCCGAACCACCGGTCACAGACCTGGTGTCCCCGTACGCATCGCCCAATTCAAGAAAACTGCACGAAGCAGCAGAACGTGCGCTTGACCATTACCTGTTGCCTGCCGCGATCATGGCCGAGCCCTATACGCCCAACGCTCTGTTCATGGCCAACCCGCAAGCAGACACCGAGTCGTTGCTGACCAATGCTTGCGGGTCGTTGGCGTCCGCGTCGGTCATGCTCGGTAATTTTGCCGGCGTGCTGGAGGGATCAAATCGCCATACGCTGCTGGGTATTGCGCAAGTGGTCATGTTGGTGGAATTGGCTGTGAACAAAGCGTTGGATCTTGTTGTTCCAACCGAGTAATCACACGTTGATGATCAAGCAGTCAGCCATTGCGGCTGACTGCTTTTTTGTTTCTACAGGTGATCCGCATCAATCACAGCCTTGGCAAACGCCTGCGGATCTTCCTGCGGCAAGTTGTGGCCAATCCCGCCATTGATCAAACGGAACTGATACTTGCCGGTAAAGCGCTTGGCGTAATCCTCCGGTGCCGGGTGCGGCGCGCCGTTGGCGTCGCCTTCAAGGGTGATGGTCGGCACGCTGATCGACGGTGCGGTGGCGAGCTTCTGCTCCAGCGCAGCGTACTTCGCTTCGCCCTGCACCAGGCCCAGACGCCAGCGGTAGTTGAACACGGTGATGTCGACATGATCGGGGTTCTCCAACGCCTTGGCGCTGCGGTCGAACGTGGCGTCATCAAACTTCCACTGCGGCGAAGCGGTCTGCCAGATCAGTTTGGCGAAGTCGTGGGTGTTCTTCTCATACCCGGCGCGGCCACGGTCAGTCGCAAAGTAGAACTGATACCACCACTGCAATTCCGTCTTGGGCGGCAGCGGATTCTGCCCGGCGGCCTGATTGCCGATCAGGTAACCGCTGACCGAAACCAGCGCTTTTACGCGTTCTGGCCACAACGCCGAGACGATGTCCGCCGAGCGCGCGCCCCAGTCATAACCGCCAAGCACCGCTTGCTTGATCTTCAGTGCATCCATGAAGTCGACGACGTCACTGGCCAGCGCCGCCGGTTGGCCGTTGCGCAAGGTGTCTTTGGAGAGGAACTGCGTATCACCATAACCGCGCGCATACGGCATCAACACCCGATAACCCTTGGCCGCGAGCAACGGCGCAACTTCATCGTAGCTGTGAATGTCGTAGGGCCAGCCGTGCAGCAAAATCACCACCGGGCCATTCGCGGGACCGGTTTCGGCGTAGGCGACATCAAGCACGCCAGCCTTCACATGCTTGAGCGGGCCGAAAGGCGAGGGCGCGGAATAACTGACGGCGGCGGGTTCAGTGGTTTGCGCCTGAGCGCTGCCAAAAGCGCCGAACAACGACAAAGCCAGAATCGACAAACCGAATGCAGTTTTGCGGGTGTGCAGTGCCATCTTCATGGTGACGTCTCCTTTGCGAGCCTTTTGGCCAAGGGTGCTGAATGAACCCTTGAAACCTTGAGTGCATTTGAGCGTTGGGACGTGTCTGGGCTGTGTCGAAGAACGGCTTTGTTGCAAGTCGATGTGTCGCGGTGGGGTTCGTACACAGTGTGATACACGGCGGCGAAACCGACTCAGCATGGACCTGATTCAGGCCAAAATAATAAGTCGCTGTTTTAAAACAAAAAATATTTCACTTCGCGCTTCCCAAAGCAAAAAAACCTTGGTAAATTGCGCCCCGTTCTCACAGCGAACCTAACGAAGTAGCTGGACAGAGCAGTAGGGGCGTCGCCAAGCGGTAAGGCAGCAGGTTTTGATCCTGCCATGCGTTGGTTCGAATCCAGCCGCCCCTGCCATATTCGAAAAAACGCCAACTTCGCAAGAAGTTGGCGTTTTTTTATGCCTGCGATTTGGCCTGGCGGAGTGGGGCAGGCGTGCGCGGCGCCGAAGCACCGCACACGCCATCCACTCAGTGCGGTGCGCGCGGAATGGTTTTCATCAGGTCTTCCGGGCTGATGTGGCCGATCACGCTGCCTGGTTGTGGCAGGTTGAGGATGTGGCCTTTCATCTTGCCGATGATGTGCATCTCGCACGGCTTGCAATCGAACTTCAGCGTCAGCACTTCATCGCCGTGGATCAACTGCATCGGTGCCACCTTGGTGCGCACGCCGGTCACGCCTTTCGCCTGTTTCGGGCACAGATTGAAGGAGAAGCGCAGGCAGTGCTTGGTGATCATCACCGGCACTTCGCCTGGCTCTTCGTGCGCCTCATACGCCGCGTCGATCAGCTTCACGCCGTGACGGTGGTAGAAGTCGCGCGCCTTCTGGTTGTAGACGTTGGCGAGGAAGGTCAGATGCGAATCCGGGTAAACCGGCGGCGGACTGGTTTCGGCTTTACGGCCGCCACGCGGATGCGCAGCGACACGGGCGGCAGTCAGGGCTTCGATCACTTCACGGCGCAGGGCTTTGAGCTGCGAGTTCGGGATGAAGAAGGCCTGTGGCGCATCGAGTTTGATGTCGGTGGCGTGGTATTGCGTGGTGCCGAGCTGGCCGAGCAGATCGCGCAACTGTTCCAGCGCTTGCTCAGGCTTGTTGGCCACACCGAATGGGCCGTTCAGGGTGATGCTGGCGCTGATGCCTTCTTCACTGGTGGCGGTCACTTCCAGCTGCTCTTCACGCAGGCGTGCGACCCAGCTCAGGGCCACGCGACGCTCCGAAGAGGTCTTCTGCAGTGCCTGTTGCCAGTTGTGATCGAGGTTGCGATTGAGCGGGTGGTTCGGGCGCAGCTTGTACAGGCCTTCCGGCATTTCGTTCGGCTCGACGCGATAGCGGTAGCGCTTCTCGCCGTCTTCTTCGAACTCGCCTTTGGCTTCAGCGATGTTGGCGCGGAAACCGACCACTTCGCGTTTGACCAGTACGTTGAGGCCGTCACCGTTTGACAACGGCTCTTGGGTCACGACCTGCATGTCGCGCTTGCCGACTTTCTCGACTGTGCCCACTGGCAGACCGGTGAAGGTTGGCGAATCGAAAGCGCCGATGTCGATCTTGCGATCAGTGACGAAGTAGTCGGTGCTGCCGCGGTGGAAAGTCTTTTCCGGGTCCGGCAGGAAGAAGTGCGCAGTGCGGCCGCTGGAGGCGCGGGCCAGGTCCGGGCGGTCTTCGAGCACGTCGTCGAGGCGCTGGCGGTAATAGGCGGTAATGTTCTTCACATAGCCCATGTCCTTGTAGCGACCTTCGATCTTGAACGAACGCACACCGGCTTCAACCAGCGCGCGGATGTTGGCGCTCTGGTTGTTGTCTTTCATCGACAGCAGGTGTTTTTCGTAGGCGATCACGCCACCCTTTTCATCTTTGAGGGTGTACGGCAAACGGCAGGCCTGCGAGCAATCGCCACGGTTGGCGCTGCGGCCGGTCTGCGCGTGAGAGATGTTGCACTGGCCGGAGAAAGCCACGCACAACGCGCCATGGATGAAGAACTCGATGGCGGCGTCGGTTTCGTCGGCGATCGCGCGGATTTCTTGCAGGTTCAGCTCACGGGCCAATACCAACTGCGAGAAGCCAGCCTGATCGAGGAACTTCGCCCGCTCAAGGGTGCGGATGTCGGTCTGCGTCGAGGCGTGCAGTTCGATCGGCGGAATGTCCAGCTCCATCACGCCCAGATCCTGAACGATCAGCGCGTCGACACCGGCGTCGTACAACTGATGGATCAGCTTGCGCGCCGGCTCCAGTTCGTTGTCGTGCAGGATGGTGTTGATGGTGGTGAAGATGCGCGCGTGGTACTTGCGGGCAAATTCCACCAGTTCGGCGATTTCGCCGACTTCGTTGCAGGCGTTATGGCGCGCGCCGAAGCTCGGGCCGCCGATGTACACGGCATCAGCGCCGTGCAGGATCGCCTCACGGGCGATGGCCACATCGCGGGCAGGGCTGAGCAATTCCAGATGATGCTTGGGCAAGGACATAGTTTTTTTAGTCAGGCTGTCACGGTTAGGCGCGCATTCTACCCGTGAAACGCGCGCCCGGCACGCCTGTGCTGCCCGATGGTGAACTTCCACTCCGGACCTGTAGGAGCTGCGGCACGCTGCGATCTTTTGATCTTGAAGCTCAGATCAAAAGATCGCAGCCTCGTTTCACTCGACAGCTCCTACAGGGGCAGGGGTGGTGTGTCAGGCCTTGGCCGCCGTCGCAGTGACTTCCACGCGCATGCCTTCAACCGCCAGCGCCGCCACACCTACTGCCGCACGCACCGGCCAAGGCTTGGCGAAGAAACGCTTGTAAACCTCGTTGAACGCGGCGCGATCAGCCATGTCGGTCAGGTAAATGGTCAGGTGCATCACGCGATCCATCGAGCTGCCAGCACGCTCCAGTGCAACCTTCAGCGCCTGCAGTGTGCATTCGCTTTGCGCGGTGATGTCGCCCAGTTCCAGACTGCCGTCGGCACGGGTCGGGATTTGCGTGGACATCATGATCCCGTTAAACGTGGTGACGTCCGAGGAAATCGAGTCGGCGTCCGGGTCGGGGGTGAAGGTGATGTCTTGGTTAGCCATGCTGATCCTTTGATTGAGCGAGTGAAGATGGCCGCAGTTTACAGATACAGCGTCGACATGGCCCGTTCCATGACTCCAGAGATCGGTCAGACAGGCTGCGTCGCCGCCTCCGTCGCAAGGGCTGCAACAACGCAGGGGCGCGCGCCGATGCGCTGCATATAGCCGGCAAGTGCCGGCCAGTCTTGTATGTCGATGGCAAAGGTTGGCAGCCACCTCAGTACCGTAAACAGATAAGCATCGGCGACGCCGAATTTGTCCATCAGATAGTCCCGAGACGACAGTTGCTGATTCAGGTAATCAAGGCGCTTGAACAGTGTGTGGCGGAAAATCGTTTTGACCGATTCCGGAATCTGCGCATTGAACAGTGGTGCACTGGCGCCATGAATTTCGGTACTGATGAAGTTCAGATGCTCCTGCAGACGCGTGCGCTGCCATGAACCGTGGGGTGGCGCCAACGTGTTGCCGGGCACCTGATCGAGCAGAAACTGCAGGATCGCCGGCCCCTCCGTCAGTACGTCGCCGTTATCCAGAACCAGCGCGGCAACGTAGCCCTTCGGGTTGATCTCACGAAAGTCATGGCCATCGGCAGTGCGTTTGCTCTGGTTATTGACGCGAACCAGTTCGAACGGCAAACCCAGTTCCCGCAGCACAATATGCGGGGAAAGCGAACAGGTCATGGGCGCGAAATACAGTTTCATGGCACTTCCTTGCTGAGAGAAGGCGCCAGATTCCATTGCCGAAGCGGCTTTCGCAAAGGTCATTTGCGGTGCTAGCGTATGACAAAATCTCATGAGCACTCAGAACCATGACGTTCCGACTTCCCTCGCTGAACGGTTTGCGCGCCTTTGAAGCGGTCGCCCGGCATATGAGCTTCACCAAGGCTGCCGAAGAGCTCAACGTCACCCAGACCGCTGTCAGTCACCAGATCCGCCGACTCGAAGCAGAGCTGGGCGGGCCGCTTTTTTTGCGGCTCAACGAGGGGTTGGCACTGAGCGAGGACGGGCACGCCTACTTGCCAGGTGTGCGTGCGGCTTTTCAAGAACTGCGGTATTCGACTGAACAGTTGCTCGCCGCTCGCGATAAAAGCGTGCTGACGATCAGTACGCTGGTGTCGTTTGCATCGAAGTGGCTGTTGCCGCGGTTGCCGTCCTTTCAGCAGGCGTGTCCCGCTATTGATGTGCGAATCAGCGCGTCGACTGAGTTAGTCGATTTTCGCAAGGGCGCTATCGATGCAGCCATCCGCTACGGGCGCGGCGACTGGAAGGGTTTGCGTGGCGATTTTTTGATGTCCGATGAAGTTTTCCCGGTTTGCAGTCCGGCACTGGCGAAGACCTTGCGCGCGCCCGC
Source organism: Pseudomonas viridiflava (assembly GCF_900580865.1). Taxonomy (GTDB): domain Bacteria; phylum Pseudomonadota; class Gammaproteobacteria; order Pseudomonadales; family Pseudomonadaceae; genus Aquipseudomonas. Next base: position 116,009 of record NZ_UTBZ01000052.1, on the reverse strand, counting down.
AGACCTGGCCAGTCAGACGTTGTTGCAAGTCAGCGGCGCGACAGCCGGTGACTGGAGCGCCTGGCTGCGTGCCGCCGGTCAACCGCCGCAACTCGCCGAAGGCCCGCGCCTGACCTTCGATCTGGCGCTGATGGCGGTACAGGCCGCTGTCGACGGGCAGGGCGTGTGTATTGGCCGCTCAACCTACGTTGAGGACGATCTGCGGGCCGGGCGCCTGGTGGCTCCGTTCGATCTGCGCCTGAAGGATGAACTCGGCTTTTATCTGGTAGCGCCCCATGAAACGGCGGAAGCAAAGAAGATCGTGGCGTTCAGGACATGGCTGTTGGCACTGCCACCCAGCAGAGACGCGTTTGTATAAGCGTGTATCAAGTTGCTGCGCAGACACACGCGAACAATAAACTCGGGGTTTGCGACACATCCGCCATACACGCGGCTCACAAAGTAGCGGTCACACCACCACTGCGTTTGAGAGGGCAACATCATGCATCGTCCACTGTTACTGGCCAGCGCTGCGCTACTCGCTTCAATCATCGGCGTCACCCACGCGGCTGACGCGCCAGCCAAGAGTTGGCAACAAGGCTTGAGCCGCACCGATCTGGTTCGCCAGGATCTGGGGGCTGCCGAGCGCGAAGTGATTCAGGCGCGTGTCGATTTTGAGCCGGGCGTAACCTCGCCCCGGCATGCACACCCGGGTGTCGAGGTCGCTTACGTGATCAGCGGCACGTTCGAATATCAACTGGAGGGCAGGGCGCCGGTGACGTTGAAGGCGGGGGATTCGTTGTTTATTCCGCAAGGGGTGGCGCATGTCGCCAAGAATGTGGGGGCGGAGAAGGGCTCGGAGCTGGCGACTTACATCGTCAAAAAGGGCGAGCCGTTGCTGATTCTCAAACCGTAGGCCCACGCCTCAATGGAGCGTCGCCGCTCGGCGACTTTCTCCAATCCTGATTCGATCGAGCGCTCGGTTCAACGCGTCGAGGGCATCGAGCAGCGCTTTGGCCTCGGCTTCCCGGCCTTCGCCCCACAAGCGCTCGGCCATTTTGTTCAGGGCCTGGATCGAGCGCTCGATGTCTGCGGCGGTTGCGCGCTCTTTAGGGGCCGGTGGTTTCTTCGGCATTCAGGGTTCCTCTGCTGACGGCAAACCACCATACCGCTGCGGCGCCCAACAGCATAGTCAGCACGGCCAGAATCAGGATCACTCCTTGCGTACCCAGGCTTGAGGCCAACAGCGCCACCAGCAACCCCGCCAAAGGTTGTGAGAGATTATTGAGCAACGTGATCACGCCCACGGTCTTGCCGAAGTCCTTGGCCGGAATCACCCGCTGACGGATGCTGCGCATGTAGATGTTGAACATCTTGTCGAAGCCGACGATCAGCAGGAAACCCACCACATAGCCAGTCAGGTTCGGACTCAGTGCACTGATGAGGGCGCCAGCGGCGATCATCGAGTAAGCGAGCCCACCCAGTAACCGCTGCGGGATTTCAACCCGGGCGAGGAAGAACAGAATCACGATGGTGGTGACCGCGCCAGCAGCCTGCAGTCCGGCATACGCATCTTTGCCAGCGCTGTACTCGCCGATCACCATCGCCGCTGACGTCGCCAGAGTGACGCCGACGATCAGGTTGACCCCGACCGCCAGCAGAATGATTTTTTTCAGCTCCGCCAGTTCACGTATATGCCCGAAAGCGATACGCAGCGGTTGCAGCCAGATGTCCTGATGCTGCTCGAACACTTCCAGGGTGATACGGCTGAGGCGTTGCCATACCAGCATGCTCAGGTCCGCCAGCAGGAACAGCCCGGCGACCCACAGCACCACCCAATGCCACGCCCAGATTTCCAACAGCAGCGCAGCCACCAGTGGCCCGAGCACCAGCCCGGTCTGATCGGCGATCTGCGAATAGGACAAGGTCTTGGTGTAGCTGTAGTGTTGGAAAATGTGTGGCATCAGCACCTCGCGGGCCATGATGCCCTGGGTGGTCAGCACGCCACATAGCGCTGACAGCACGACGACCCAGGCGATACCGCCGAAGAGGGCAAACATTGCCACCGCGATCAGGCAGAGCAGTGCTCGGTAAACCTGGCTGATGTGCAGAATCCTGATGGGCGAAAACTTGTCACACAAGGCTCCGCACAGCGGAAACGCGAGAAACCGTGGCAGCGATTCGACGAAAAACGCCAGACCTGCCCAAGAGGCGCTGTTTGTGGTCTGGAACACCACCAATGGCACGATGAACAGCAGGATTTGATCCGCCAGCCGCGACAGAAACAGCGAGGTGAAAAAAGCCAGGTAGTCCTTGCGCAAAGTAAGCTCCTTGTTGTTGACGGTCTGGCCGCATGGCCAGCCGTGCTTCAGTACGCCGATCCTTGGCTGTCGTCGAGATTGTGCCGCTCGTCCCCGCGCAGGTAATGACGGTCGTGCTGGTCGAGTACAGAAACATCACCCGGGCGAATCTGGAAGACATTCCCTTGCATGTCTTCGACTTCGCCTTCCCCGGCAATGCAATAGCATGCCTCCAGATGATTGCGATAGCGCAACAGTGATCCAGGTCTCGGTGTGCGGCCATGGCCTGGACATCGCGCCAGTGACGCAGCAGCGGGTTGGCGGCGACCAGTGCTGAGGCGCCGAGTCGCTCCACCAGACGGCGTACCACCTGCATGCATTGCTGCGCCAGATAGGCGCGGTCACGCTTGAGTGGTTTCAGTTGCTGAGCTTCTGCTGATCGCCCCTTGCTACGTAGCGCTTTTAGCTGGGGCTACTCCTCGGATAAAAATCGTTTAGTGATCATTGCCACTGCCTCCGCCGGGGACGTCAAGGCTGTGTCTATATCAAAGGGAGCATCATCCCACGGCTCATATTCATGATCCAATACAGACTGCCATGTAGGAGGCGACAGGCCAGGAATATCAATCTTCCTGGTATCTACCCGTCGCTGGTGTTCATATTTATCAGAGCAAACCACCTGGATATTCACTAATGGAGTACCAGAGCGAGTAGCGATCTCGCTCCACGCGTTTCGGCTCTCGATTACCGGGTTAACACAGTCGACTATGACAGTACTGCCAAAACGAAGATTGCTCAGAGCAAGCTCATTAGCGACCATATAACCGCTCCGCCCCACGTCTTGTGCCAGAGCTCCGGAGTTTCGGATAGCCTGTTCAATCGTATCTATCCGCAGATACACCGCCCTTGTTCTGGTGGCAAGGTCACTTGCTATAGTCGTTTTTCCAGTACCTGGAAGGCCGCTAAAGACAATAAGCATTCTATGTCCTTCGATTATTGAGTCGACCCAGTCCAGGCCAATACCTGCCGAAGCAAATGTCCGCTATTGGCCGGCTGCTGCCCTTGATGATGGTCAGCAATCAGCCGGCGGACGCTCTGTAAACTACTGCCCTGGTGTTGCGATATTCGAATCGACCTTTTTCCCCATGCTGATGCGCGGTTCGGTCGAGTAGCCAAGAGATTCGTAGAAGGTTTTGACGCTTTCATTGGTGTTGACGATTTGCAGATTGATTTTCATGCAGCCGCGCAAGGTCAAGGCGCGCTCCGCATGATTAACGAGTTGTGCGCCCAAACCCTTTCTGCGATGTGCAGGGTGCACAGCAACGGAATATAACCAGCCACGATGACCGTCATATCCCGCAAGAACGGTGCCGACTACGTCATTTCCGGACAGCGCGAAAAAAAAGAGACCGTCCTTGACGGCCAGTTTCTTATCGATAGCAAGGCTCGGCGTGTTGTGCGCGGTTTCGTAACCGAAAACGGTTTCCCATAGCGCCATGACAGGAATTCGATGGTGTTCGTTTGAGTAATCGGCAATAACATCCATGGAACAGCCTCATGATCAAAGGGCGACGCTAACTCCCTTTGAAGGCCCGTGTCCATTGGATGCTCCTGGTCGGAAGCTGCCTACCGACCGCAGTCAATGCAACCAAAGCGCTCTGCTTGGTGTGATTTGACTAGCGCTAACGTAGTGGAGTCAGAAGGGTAAGGTTGCGTGAATGGCCGAAAAGATGCGGAAACGATCCATGAAAAGAGGCGCAAAATTTCTGAATGCCAGAAACGACAAAGCCCTGAATAATCAGGGCTTTGTCGGTACAAAATATGGCGGAGGCGATGGGATTCGAACTCATGGACCTGTTACAGTCGACGGTTTTCAAGACCGTTGCCTTAAACCACTCGGCCACACCTCCGTTGCGTTGCGGGCGCCATAATACCTGAATGAAACACACTGTCAAACTCTCTGCATGGCTTGTTACAGAGCGTCTGTTATGATCTTTGCGACTGAACGTTTCAAACCAACAGGAGTGTCGCCATGCGCGAACAGGATTACGCAGTTAATAACAGCGTGCAGGCTGAGCAGCTAGAGGTTAGCCGCGTCCTGCGCAACACTTACGGCCTACTGGCTCTAACCCTCGCATTCAGCGGCGTCATGGCTTTCGTCGCACAGCAGATGCGTGTTGGCTACCCGAATATTTTCGTGGTGCTGATCGGCTTCTACGGGCTGTTCTTCCTCACCAACAAACTCCGTGATTCCGCGTGGGGCCTGGTGTCCGCTTTTGCGCTGACCGGTTTCATGGGTTTCCTGCTCGGCCCGATCCTCAACCGTTACCTGGGTATGCAGGGCGGCGCTGAAGTGGTCAGCTCGGCGTTCGCGATGACCGCGCTGGTGTTCGGTGGTCTGTCGGCCTACGTGCTGATCACCCGCAAGGACATGAGCTTCCTCGGTGGTTTCATCACCGCTGGCTTCTTCGTGTTGCTGGGTGCAACGCTGGCCAGCTTCTTCTTCCAGGTCAGCGGCCTGCAACTGGCAATCAGCGCAGGTTTCGTGCTGTTCTCGTCCGTGTGCATCCTGTTCCAGACCAGCGCCATCATTCACGGCGGCGAGCGTAACTACATCATGGCGACCATCAGCCTGTATGTATCGATCTACAACCTGTTCATCAGCTTGTTGCAGATCTTCGGCATCATGAGCCGCGACGACTGATCGTTGTAATGACGTAAACAAAAAACCCGCTTAGGCGGGTTTTTTGTTGCCTGTGAGAAAGGAGGTGGACGCGGACAATCCGTCGATCAATTGATAATGATGCTGCCATCAGCCTGTTGCTTATAAATGGTGTAAGGCAATAACAAGGTGTCGAGCACCCCGGAAGCCACGGCATCAATCGCCCAGCCCGGCAGGGCTGCGTTGTACTTGTTACCTTCCTCTATCGGTGCATGCAGACTGCAGAAGTCATACATCACGCCGCTGTAGATCCGTGGCACCGCCCCGCAATAAGACTTGTTGGATCTTAAATCGTCCACGGCGACCTGGTCATTACGCATCACCGTCTGCACGGTTCCGCATCCACTGAGCATTAACGCCATCAGCATCATTGCCTTAACTTTCATACCGCCAATCCTTCGCCGGAAAAACCTCAATCTAAGCCAAACGCGCAGGAAAAGCACTTACGCCATCGGTGGCAAGCGGCGCTTGACCGGGGTCTTCTTGACGATAGCCGTGTTGGTTTCAGCCAGCGTATTGAGACGGTCGAGCAGGGTATCCAGCTGTTCCATCGAGCGCACGTGCAGGCGAGCGATAAAGCAGTCTTCGCCGGTGACCTTGTCGCACTCGGTGAATTCGGGAATCGACATGATCTGCCGCTCGACCTCTTGCAACTGCCCCGGCAGCGGGCGCACCCGCACGATCGCCTGCAACTGGTAACCAAAGCATTTCGGGTCGATCTCCACGGTGTAGCCCTTGAGCACGCCGCGTTCCTCCAGGCGCCGCAAGCGTTCAGCCACGCTTGGCGACGACAATCCGCTGATTTGTGCCAAGGCCTTGAGCGAGCGCCGCGAATCCTCCATCAATGCGCCGATGAGGACCTGATCGATATCGTCAGTCATGAAGAAACTCCAGCATTAGGCAATTGGTGAAAACTACCCACGATAAAAAAGGCAGATTTCGAGTTTAGCCTGCTTTTTGCTCTGGAGCGCCTGCCGGTTCGCTTGGCATACTTTTGTCACAAAGACAGGAGATAGAAGATGGACAATACAATCCGTCGCGGCTCATTTGAAATGACCGCTGCCATGCTGATATCCGGGACGATCGGCTGGTTCGTGCTGGTCTCCGGGCAACCGGTGTTCGACGTGGTGTTCTGGCGCTGCGTGTTCGGGGCGGGCACCTTGCTGCTGATTTGCGCGGCATTCGGCTTTCTGCGCCCGGGCATTCTGAGCCGCACTACATTCCTGCTCGCCGTGGTCAGCGGGATGGCGATTGTCGGTAACTGGGTGCTGTTGTTTGCCTCGTACTCCCGCGCTTCGATTGCCATTGGCACAGCGGTGTACAACGTGCAGCCGTTCATGCTGGTGGGGTTGGCGGCGCTGTTTCTTGGCGAAAAAATCACCGTGCAGAAACTGTTCTGGCTGGTGATTTCCTTTATCGGCATGCTGGCCATCGTCAGTGCTCACGGCACTCAGGGCGAGAGTGGGAATGACTACCTGATGGGCATTGCGTTGGCGTTGGGTGCTGCGTTTCTCTATGCCATTGCGGCGCTGATCATCAAACGCCTGACCGGCACGCCACCGCATTTGATTGCGCTGATTCAGGTCTGCACAGGCGTGTTATTGCTGGCGCCGTTCGCGCATTTCAGCGCATTGCCGCAAGCGCCGAGTGCCTGGGCCAGCCTGGTGACGCTGGGCATCGTCCACACCGGTCTGATGTATGTGCTGCTGTACGGCGCAATCCAGAAGTTGCCAACCGCATTGACCGGCGCGCTGTCGTTCATCTACCCGATTGCGGCGATTTTCGTCGACTGGTTCGCGTTCGGCCATCGTCTGGAAATCCTGCAATGGGTCGGCGTGGCGGCGATTCTGTTGGCCGCCGCCGGCATGCAGCAGGGCTGGGGCCTGAAGACCCGGCGACTCGCCGCGCAGTAATCCTCAGATATTCCAGCGCGGCGCGGTTTTCGCCAGGCGCTGGCGCATCTCGGTAACGTTCGTCGCCAGTTGCCGGGTCAACAATCGATAACCGTCCAACGCGCTGAAAACCGGGGCGTCGAGGTTTGCTTCCGGCAACTCCAGCGGCCTGTCCAGGCGTTGCGAGGCGCCGGTCTTCAAGGCCCGGGCCATGCCGATCAGTTGCACGCGAATCTGCCGGTGCTCGGCCTTCAGCGCTGATTGCAGATGGGCCATGGCTTCTGGATCGTTGGCATCCGGTCGCGTGTTGCCAAGGATCTCCAGCGTGCTGATGCACATGCGCAGATTGCGCTGAATGGCATCGAGTTCGGTCATGGAAATCTTCACTTCCTTGGACACCGACGGCATCAGCGAACGCAACTGCACCATCACCGCACCGAGACGGCCCATCAATTTCAAATGCTCATCAGCGCTGACTGGCTGACCGCTGATGATCCGCCCGTAAACGGTGGCGCAATCGCGCAGGGCATCGGCGAGGTTGTAGCGCCACGAATACACCGCATACAGCGGAAGGGCGAACGAGAAGGCCAGTGCCAGGGCGATGCCGATCAGAATGTCGACGCCGCGCCACAAACCATCGGTGATCGGGTTGTCGCCATGCCCGGCAACGATGAACACGGTGATCGCCGAAAGCAGCGCGGTGTAACCGCCTTTGCCGATGGCGTGATAAGAGAAGAAACCGCAGACCACCGCCATCGCAAAATACGTCAGCCACGGCATGCCGAGCCACGCCTGCTGTGCAACCAACAACAAACCGACGCCGGCACCGATCAAGGTGCCGGTGGCGCGTTCGGCGGCTTTTTTGCCGATGTTGCCGTGGTGCTGCAAACCACCGATCACCACCAGCATGGTCACCGATGCCCACTCGCCGTGAGGCAGGTTGATGCCGGTGGTCAGCAGGATCGTTGCCAGCAAGCCGAGGGCCACGCGCACCGCATGGATCAGCCGCGCGTGCCGGTAGCGTCGATAAGGATCAAGCAACGGACGCAAGACACGGCGCAGCAAGGGCGGAAGTCGATGGGTGCTGTAAGTACTCAGTGCGGGCCTCTCGTGATTGGGTTTCAAGTCAATGGAAAGGGAAAATGTAATTCATCCATGCTGCCATGCGCAGGAGGATTTTGCGCATCGTGCCAATGTGGTGGAAGTGCTGACTGTACAACGCGGCCTGCCCGTAAGCACCGCCCGGCATCAACTTGCTGTACTGGGCGAACTCGGGATCGGTGATTTCAATGATCACCGGCACGCGCCCGGCCGGCGGCGAACCGGTATAGCCGATCAGTGTGCCGGAAGGTTGCACCTGGCCTTCGGCAATCACACCGATGACGTTTTTCACCCGCCCGGCGAAAACCCTACCGGGAATGCCGTCGAACGCAACTTCCGCCTCATCCCCGACGGTGAGGCGCAGCAGGCTGTTCTGACGCATCCACGCAGCAAAATACTGGCCTTCCTCGGGAATGAACACCATCGACGGGCGCAATGGCAACTTGCTCGCCATCATCCCCGGCCGTAGCGAAACATGGGTGACAAAGCCTTTGCTCGGCGCGCGGACGGTGGTGTTGTCCAGCTCGAATTGGGCGTTGTCCAGTTGCGCTTGCAGATCATCGGTGCGGGCGATGGCCGCATCCAGTTCACGCTGGGTGCCGAAGTTGCGGCGGATCAATTCGGTGATCCGGTAGCGATCGCCCTTGGCAGCGACCAGTTGCGCCTTGAGTGATTTCAGCCGGTTTTCAAACGGCGTAGGGTCGATGCGGAACAGCACATCACCCTTTTCCAGTGGCTCGTTACCCTTCACCGGCACATCAATCACCTGGCCGCTGACGATGGGGATAACCGGCACAGAAACGAAATAGGTACGTGCCACCTCGGAGTAGGGATGGTTGTAGTTCATGGTGAAAATCAAGGCGCCGATCATCAGGATCCCGCCCAGTACGGCGGTGGGCACCGTCCATTTGTTCAGCGGGATACGGAAGATCTTGAACACTGCGACGCAGATCGCGGCGTAAGTCAGGATAAGGAGCAGATCCATGGCGTTCAGCCCTCCCTGTTGTGGGGAGCAGTGGCATTCAGCGCTTCGAGTCGCTCGAGGCGTCCTTGCAGTTCGACCACCTGTTGCTCCAGGCGAACGACATGGTTTTGCACGGATTTGCCGTCACCGAACCCCCAGCCGCGATCTTCTCGATAGGCCATCGCCCAGATCCACAGGAACGGCCAGAGCGCATGCAGCGTGAACAGACTGACCCAGCCAGTGGCATGGATTGCATCCTGATGCGGATGGTTACGGTGGACAGCAATTTCGTACGGAATGTCATGCAGCACGATGATCCCGTAAAACAGTACGAGCCCGGCAAACACCAAAACCCCTAGCGCAAAGTAATCCAGCATGGTCAAGCTCCCGGCATCCAGCACAGTGCTGGCATCAGTGTAGACACTGATTTGCCGGGCGCTTGGCGACTTTGGATCAGAACTGCATGTGGTCGCCTTCTTGCTTATTCACGATCCCGGTGACGGTTGATCAGAAGATGTAGTCGGTGGTCAGGAAGCTCGAATCACGCCCGCGAATGATCTCGCTGATCAGGTCCTTGTTGCTGTCCTGGAACTTGGTCGCCACCAGCGTACGGATCGAGAACACCCGCAATGCATCATGCACCGACAGCGTACCCTCGGCGGAATTCTTGCGGCCGTTGAACGGGTAAGTGTCCGGCCCGCGCTGGCACTGGGCGTTGAGGTTGATCCGCCCGACCTGGTTGGCAAAGGTGTCGACCAGCCGCCCGACCGCCACCGGGTTGGTGCCGAAGATGCTCAACTGCTGGCCGAAATCCGACTCCAGCACGTAGTCGATCACGGTATCGAGATGACGATAAGGCACGATCGGCACGACCGGGCCGAACTGTTCCTCCTGATAGACGCGCATCTGCGGATTCACCGGGTACAGCACCGCCGGGTAGAAGAACGATTCGCGGGATTCGCCGCCATTGGGGTTGACCACTTCGGCACCCTTGCTGCGCGCATCTGCCACCAGGCCATGCAAATAATCGACCTTGCCCGACTCTGGCAGCGGCGTCAGCGAAACACCGCTGTCCCACGGCATGCCCGGTTTCAGCGTGGCCAGTTTGGCGTTGAATTTTTCGATGAAGCTGTCGACCACATCTTCATGCACAAAGAGGATTTTCAGCGCGGTGCAACGCTGACCGTTGAACGACAGCGAACCGGTGACCGCTTCACTGACAGCATTGTCGAGATCAACTTCCGGCAAGACGATGCCGGGGTTTTTTGCGTCCAGCCCCAGCGCCGCGCGCAAACGGTGTGGTTTGGGGTGCAGTTTCTTAAGGTCGCTGGCGGCTTTGTTGGTGCCGATGAAGGCGAAGATGTCGATCTTGCCGCTGGCCATCAGCGCGCTGACGGTTTCACGGCCGCTGCCGTAGATGACGTTGATCACACCGGTCGGGAAGCTGTCGCGGAACGCTTCGAGCAACGGACGAATCAGCAGCACGCCGAGCTTGGCCGGTTTGAACACCACGGTGTTGCCCATGATCAGCGCCGGGATCAGCGTGGTGAAGGTTTCGTTCAGCGGATAGTTGTAAGGGCCCATGCACAGGGCGACGCCGAGCGGCACGCGGCGAATCTGCCCGAGGGTGTCCTGTTCCAGCTCGAAGCGGCTGGAGCGGCGGTCGAGTTCCTTGAGCGCATTGATGGTGTCGACGATGTAGTCGCAGGTGCGATCGAATTCTTTTTCCGAGTCCTTGAGGTTCTTGCCGATTTCCCACATCAACAGCTTCACCACCGCGTCGCGCTGCTGGCGCATGCGGCCGAGAAAGGCTTCGACGTGCTGGATGCGTTCGGCCACGCGCATGGTCGGCCACAGGCCCTGGCCACGGTCGTAGGCGCGCACGGCGGCGTCGAGGGCAGTGAGCGCGGTCTCGGCATCGAGCAGCGGCGTGCTGCCGAGAATGACTTGTTCGTCGCCGTTATCGCCTTTCAGATAGACCGGGCTGCGCACGGTGGCGAGCGGGCCGTCCCAGCGGCGCAATTGGCCGTCGACGAGATATTCGCGTTGCTCGACCTGAGCGTCGAGGCGGTATTTTTCCGGGATGTCGCTGACAGAAGGGAACAGGTTGCCAAGGATGTTTGCTGTGGTCATGTCGCTACCCCGTGTTGATGTCCGTATGCAGATCAAAAAGCCTTCACAGGTTATACGCCTGAATGCGCCGGAATTTAAACCCGCAAATGTCACCCGAATGTCACGCAAAGGCGCACAGCAGAGCGGACATCCACATCGGAAATCCTGTAGGAGCTGCCGAAGGCTGCGATCTTTTGACTTTGATTTTTAAGATCAAGATCAAAAGATCGCAGCCTTCGGCGGCTCCTACATAGAAGTCATGTCCCCGGATGCCCCCCTCTCTGGCCTGCAATGCCCTCAACCTGCTGCGGCCGCTGCCTTAAGGTGTGAGCACAACAATAAGCGAGGCCGTTATGCGGGCAATCCGACTCACATTATTAATGGCGTTATCGCTGGCGCTGTTCGGCTGCGGCGAAGGCCCCAAACCCCCGGCCACCACCGATCATAACGCCATGCCCAAAGACCCGGCACTGGCGCAGATCTACGCCAACAGCTGCCAACTCTGCCACGCCAACCCGGCTGCCAACGCCCCTCTCACCGGTGACCGCAACGCCTGGGAGCCGCGCATCCAGCAGGGCGCCGACACGCTGCTCGACCACGCCATCAACGGCTACAACGGCATGCCGCCGATGGGCCAGTGCGTCGAGTGTTCGGAAGAACAATTCCTGCAATTGATCGGCTTCATGGCCGACCAGCCCCTCCCACAATAAGGTGCCCGGCATGACCATGGATCTGACACGGCGTCAGTTGTTGCAACGGGCAAGCATTGTCGGCGCCTTCAGCGCGCTGGCCAGCAGCCCGGCGTTGGGCCAATTGTTGCGTGCGCCGCGCTTGATTCCCTGGCGCAACTGGTCGGGCGGGCAGAGTTGCCTGCCTGCGGCGCGACTGGCGCCGAAAAACCTCGATGAGCTGGTGGCAGCGATCAGGCAGGCACAAGGCAAGATCCGCCCGGTCGGCTCGGCACATTCCTTCAGCGCACTGGTGCCCACCGATGGCACGCTGTTGTCGCTGAGCTATTTCAACGGACTGCTCGACCACGATGCGAAAACCCTGCAAGCCGAATTTGCCGCCGGCACGCCGATGTCACGCATGGGCCTGCCGCTGAAAGACATCGGCCAGGCCCTGCAGAACATGGCCGATATCGATTACCAGACCCTCGCCGGGGCCATTGCCACCTCGACCCACGGCACCGGCAAAAACTTCCAGTCCTACTCGGCGCATGTCTGCGGTATGCAATTGGTCACGGCCAGTGGTGAAGTGTTGGACTGCGACAACCAGCGCCATCCGGAAGTATTCAACGCCGCACGCGTCTCCCTCGGCGCACTCGGCGTGGCCACCAAAATCCGTCTGCAAAACCGCCCGGCTTATCGCTTGCGCGAGCGCCAATGGATCGCCAAGACCGAAGAGTTGCTCGAGGACCTCGAAAAGAACACAAGTGAAAACCAGCACTGGGAAATGCTCGTCGTCACGCATTCCGACTACGCCTTGTCCATCGCCCTCAATGAAACCGACGAACCGGCCACGCCGCCGATCAGCCCGGAAGAAGAGGGCGGCAACGAGTTCGTCACCTTGATCGAGAAGATCGACAAGTACGGCAGCGACTTCCCCGACCTGCGCCGCACGCTGCTCAACAGCCTACGCCATCTGGCCAGTTTCGATGAGCGCGTCGGCGACTCGTTCGACATCTACGCCAACGTGCGCACCGTGCGTTTCAATGAAATGGAATATTCGGTCCCCGCCGAACACGGCCCAGCGTGCCTGCGCGAAATTCTCAAGCTGATTCAGAACAAGGATCTGCGTACCTGGTTTCCCATCGAGTACCGCTACGTCAAGGCTGACGACATTCCGTTGAGCATGTTCGAAGGCCGCGACAGCTGTTCGATCTCGGTGCATCAGCATTATCAGATGGACCATCACAACTTCTTCGCGGCGGTCGAGCCGATCTTCTGGAAGTACAACGGTCGGCCGCACTGGGGGAAGTTGCACACGCTCAACGCGAAGAACCTGCAACCGCTGTATCCGCGCTGGCGCGAATTTATCGATGTGCGCCAGGCGCTGGATCCGAGTGGGCGCTTTCTCAATGCGCATTTGTCGTCGATTTTGGGGGTGAGCTGATGGCGGTCAATCGACGTAACTTTCTTCTCGGTACGTTGGGTGTCGGCGCTCTCTTGGTCGGTGTTGGCGCGTGGTTGCGCCCAGGGGATCACGGCGCGCCGTACAGCGACTATTTCCGCGCGCTGAACAAAGAATTGAAGGACAACGGGCCAATGCGTCCGGTGCTGCTCATCGATCTGGATCGGCTCGATCACAACATCGATGTGGTGATGCGATCGGTCAAGCGTGGTGGCAAGCAATTGCGTCTGGTGGAGAAGTCGTTGCCATCGCCGGGGCTGTTGAGCTACATCGCGCAACGTGCCGGAACGCAGAAGCTGATGTCGTTCCATCAGCCGTTTCTCAATCACGATGCACAGGTTTTTCCGCATTCCGACATTCTGCTGGGCAAGCCGTTGCCGGTGCGCTCGGCAGAACTGTTTTATCAATCCCACAAAGGCCCGTTCGATCCCGCGAAGCAACTGCAATGGCTGCTCGACGGCCCGGAGCGATTGCAGCAATACCTCGCGCTGGCTCAGGGTTTTGGCACAAGGATGCGCATCAACATTGAACTGGACGTCGGCCTGCATCGCGGCGGGGTCAGTGATGTGAATGAGCTGGGGCAGATGCTCGCGCTGATCAGCGCCAACCCCCAGCATCTGGAATTCGCCGGGTTCATGGGTTACGACCCGTTCGTGGGCATGGGCGTGCCGGGCGTTCTTGGTTCACCGGAGGAACTGTTCGCCAAGGTCATGGTGATTTATCAGCGCTGCGTCGATTTCACCCGGCAGCAGTTTCCGGCGTTGTGGCATGACGGCTTGTGCCTGAACACTGCTGGCAGTCCGAGTTATCGCATTCATGAAAACGAGAAGCTCAGCAGCGAAGTGTCGGTGGGCACGGCGATGCTAAAACCGACGCACTATGATTTGCCATCGCTGACCGAGCATGTGCCCGCGACCTATATCGCCACGCCCGTATTGAAAAGCACTGGCGCGGTGAATATCCCGGCGCTGGATGACAAGTCGAAGCTGTTTTCGTGGTGGGATCAGAACCAGCGCCAGACCTATTTCATCTACGGCGGCAACTGGATGGCCGAGTTCGAATCGCCAGCCGGTCTGCAAAGCAATGGCGTGTATGGGCGCAGCTCCAATCAGGAGATGGTCAACGGGTCGAATGCGGTCGGCCTGAACCTGGAAGATCAGGTTTTCCTGCGCCCGACCCAGACCGAAGCCGTACTCCTGCAATTCGGCGACCTGCTCGCCGTGCGCAACGGCAAGATCGTCGACACCTGGCCGGTCTACTCCTGATCCCGAAATCACGCACATCCCCCTGTGGGAGCGAGCCTGCTCGCGAAGGCGTCCTGTCAGTCACCTTCTAATTGACTGGCACACCGCTTTCGCGAGCAGGCTCGCTCCCACAGGGTTTTGTGTTGTCTGTTAAATCCCTAGCGATTCTGTAATGAAGCTTTTATGACAAAAGTTCGGTAGCACATCGCCAGTCCGGTCATGCCTATGTAACGCGCTTGAGGGGCCCAACGGGGCGCTTTTCACAAGCCGAGGCGGGACGCCGGGAGTGAGGCAATGGGGACTATGGAACGCTACTCGAAAGTGGGCATGCAGGAACTCGATCAACGCCTGTCGAAGATCGTCGAGGCCGCGCGCAAGAAGCCGGTTTCGGTGTATCGCTACGGCGCGCCGTGGGTCTGGATCGTCTCGCAGGATGACTGGCAGGGCGCCTTGAAAGAGGTGTCGAGCTACATTCCGCCGGGCCATTCGCTGGTGTTGCTGCGCCCGCAGATCGACGATTTGCTCGACGCCCACCGCGAGCTCCTGCATGACCTCAATGCAGAGCCTGGCATGCTGATCCCCGCGCAAACGGTCATGCACATTCTGCTTCTGCAACTGCTGTATTCGGTGCCCAGCGAGCAGCAACTGTATGAACAGCTCAATTACAACCTGTTGTTCCGCTGGTTCGTTGGTCTTGGCCTGAACCAGAAAGTCTGGAGCTTCAACGCCCTCAGTCGCGACATCGCCACGCTGCTCAACGAGCCACGGGCGGTGCTGCTCATTCAAAAAATCATTGGCGAAGTGTTCTGCGGTGCCTTGCTGCAAATGCCCGAGTTCTCGCTGAACTTCGCGCTTTTGCACACATGGCTGGGCAAACACGCCTGCGCCTCGACAGCCAGCAATTGACGCCATACACGCGGCGTTCGAAACGCCAACAGGTCATCGCGAATTCAGGGGGTAGTGTGGAACCGATTTTCAAGTCACGGCTGGCGCTGTGGGGCTGGCTGCTGGTGACGGCGGGCGTGCAGCCGGCATTGGCCGAAGAGGCTGCGGAAAACGCGGCGGCGAAGCGACTGGTCGACGTCAACGAATACTTCGTGCGCGGCAACACCGTGCTCGATGCACGGGCGATTGAAGAAGCGGTGTACCCGTTTCTCGGCCCACAAAAAGCCCTTACGGATATCGAAGGCGCTCGCGACGCGTTGCAAAAAGCCTATCAGGAACGCGGCTACCAATCGGTGTTCGTCGAGCTGCCGGAGCAAGCGGTCGCGGATGGCATCGTCTACCTGCAAGTCAGCGAAACCAAGGTTGGCCGGGTACGTGTAGTCGGCGCCAAACACTATTCGCCGCTGGACATCCGCGACGACGTTCCGGCATTGAAAGAAGGCGAGGTGCCGGATTTCGCCAAGGTCCAGGGCGAACTGGCGCAGCTCAACAAAACCCCGGGACGGCAAGTGATGCCGCTGGTGCGCGAAGGTCAGCGCCCCGGCACCATGGACGTCGATTTGCAGGTCGAAGACCAGAACCCGTGGACCGCCAGCGTCGGCCTCAATAACGACTACAGCGCCGACACGGAAAAGCTGCGCACCGTCACCAGCCTCGGCTACAACAACCTCTGGCAACTCGGCCATAGCGTCAACCTGACGTTCTTCACCGCACCGCAGGAAACCGACAATGCCAAGGTCTGGTCCGGCTCCTACACCGCGCCGCTGACCGATCGCTGGAGCGTGCAGTTCTCCGGTTACCAGTCCGACAGCAACGTCGCCACCATCGGCGGCAGCAACGTGCTCGGCAAGGGCCACTCCTATGGTGTGTCGGCGATTTACACGCTGCCGTCGAGCGGCAACTGGTCGAACTCGCTGTCCGCCGGCATCGACTTCAAGGACTTCGACGAACGCCTGACCCTGTCTGGCGAAAGCGACAAAGTCCCGTTGCAATACGCGCCGTTCACCTTCGCCTACAACGGCTATCGCTACAGCGAGAAGAGCCAGCTCGGCCTCGGCCTGAGCCTGGTCGCCGCCACCCGCAGCATTTTCGGCTACGGCAGTTCCGACGAAGATTTTGACTACAAACGCTACCGCGCCAAACCGAGTTTCGCCGTGCTCAAGGGCGACACCAATTACACCTGGACCTTCGACAGCGATTGGCAGAGCGCAAGCAAAGCAGCGTTCCAACTTGCGTCCGGGCCACTGGTTTCCAACGAACAATTCTCCGCCGGCGGCGCCACTTCGGTGCGTGGCTATCTGGCCGCCGAACGCACTGGCGATGACGGCTTGCTGCTCAGCCAGGAACTGCGCACGCCGTCGCTGGCCAAGTACGCCGGCACGTGGATGCAGGACTGGCGCTTCTATGCCTTCGCCGAAGGCGCGCAACTGTATCTGCGCGACGAACTGCCGGATCAGGACGCCAATTACGCCATGGCCAGCGTCGGCCTCGGCACCCGCGCCAGCCTGAGCAAATGGCTGTCCGGCAGCCTCGACTGGGGCTACCCGCTACTCGAAGGGCCGAACACCTCGAAACAGGAATCGCGCCTGCACTTCAACCTTCAAGCCACTTTCTGACAAGGAGCACGTTCATGCAGCGCCTCTTCCTTTCGTTGTTGATCTGCCTGGGCTTCGTGCTCCCGGCCACGGCTCAGGCCTGGTGGCAGGACGACTGGCACTACCGCAAACAGATCGCTGTCGACACCACGCCACAAGGCGCGGCCATCAATCAGGCCCTCGGTCGCACCGCGCTGCTGGTGCGCCTGCACACTGGCAATTTCACCTTCGACGGGGTGAAAGAGGACGGCGCCGATCTGCGCTTCGTCGCCGCCGATGACAAGACTGTGCTCAACCACCAGATCGAAAGCTTCGACGCGCTGATGGGCATGGCGCTGATCTGGGTCGATGTGCCGAATGTCGAGGGCGGTCAGCGTCAGGACATCTGGATGTACTACGGCAATCAGAAGGCGCCGGCGACCGGCAACGGCCAACTGACGTTTGATCCGAATTACACCGCGCTCTATCACTTCGACGGCGCCACCGGCACCCCGGCCAAAGACACCACCGCGTATGGCAACACTGCGCAAAGCGCGACCGGCGCGGCGATTGACGGCGTAGTTGGGCGCGCCTTGCAGTTCAGCGGCCAGCCGTTGTTGCTGCCGGCCAGCCCTTCGTTGCAACACAACGCCGGCAGCGCATTTACCTTCAGTGCCTGGTTGCGTCTGGATCAGGCCAGTGGCGAACAACTGATTCTCGCCCGTCGTGAGGGCGCCAACAGTCTGCTGATCGGCGCGAACCAAGGCGTACCGTTTGTTGAGGTCGATGGCCAACGTGCTGTTGCCACACAAGCGCTGAATCCGGGCCAATGGCAACACGTCGCGCTGACCGCTGAAGGCTCCAAAGTGACCCTGTTCATCAACGGTCGCGAAGCTGCCACGCTCGCCCAGGCGATGCCGGCCTTCAATTCGGTCATGGCCATCGGCGCTGACGTGCACGAAGGTCCGTTCCAGCCATTCGTTGGCGCTATCGATGAATTGCGCCTGTCGAAGGTTTCACGCCCGGCGCCGCTGTTGCTCGCCGACGCCACTTCGCAAGGCGCCGAGTCGAAACTGGTCGCTTACGGCGTCGATGAAGAGCAATCCGGTTTCGGTTTCGGCAGCCTCGGCTTCCTGCTCAACGCCGTGCCAATCGACGCCTGGGTGATCATCGCCGTGCTGGTGTTGATGATGTTCCAGTCGTGGATCATCATGCTGCGCAAGAACCGCAGCCTCAGCCGCGTCAGCGCCGCCAACGAAGACTTCCGTGTGCAGTTCGCCAAGGTCGGCACACGTCTGGAGATGTTCGCCGACGACGCGCAACTCGCCCAACGTTTGCAGCATTCGTCGCTGTGGCGCCTGTACCTGGTGGCGGTCAAAGAGATTCGCACTCGCCGAGAGCAGGGCGCTGATACCTCGTCGGTGTCAGCGGCGACTATCGAAGCGATCCGCTGCTCCATGGACGGCGTGCGCACCCGCGAAAACCAGCAATTGAGTTCGAAACTCTCGACCCTGTCCAACGCGATCGCCGGCGGCCCGTACATCGGCCTGCTCGGTACCGTGCTGGGGATCATGGTGGTGTTCCTCGGCACGGCAATGGCCGGCGACGTCAACATCAACGCCATCGCTCCGGGTATGGCTGCCGCGTTGCTCGCGACCGCGATGGGCCTGTTCGTCGCGATCCCGGCGCTGTTTGGCTACAACCGCCTGATCACCCGCAACAAGGAAGTCAGCGCCGATATGCGTGTGTTCGTCGACGAGTTCATCACCCGTCTGGCGGAGATGCACGGCGAGAGCCAGTTCAGTGAGGCATCGCATCAGCGCGGCCATCACGCCAACCACTCCGTACCGGCCTGAGGAGCACTGACATGGCGTCCGTAAATGCCTCCCACAACGATGACGAAGATGCCGCAGTGGACAGCATCAACATCACTCCACTGGTCGACGTGCTGATGGTGGTGCTGGTGATGTTCATCCTCACCGCCACCGCGCAGGTCTCCGGGATCCAGATCAACCTGCCCAAGGCCAGCGCCTCGGTGTCGCTGTCCGAAGCCAAGACCAAGGCGATCTCGGTCAACGACGGCGGCCAGGTGTTCCTCGACGCCTATCCGGTGACCTTGGCCGAGCTGGAAGAACGCCTGCGCATCGAAAAGGCACAGAGTCCGGATTTCCCGGTGATCGTGCGCGGCGACGCGACGGTGCAATACCAAAAAGTCATTGAAGTGCTGGATCTGTTGCGCCGGCTCGAACTGTCCCAGGTCGGTCTCGTCACCGGCAAACCGAGTCAGGGCTGAGTCATGACCGCACAACTCCCGATCGAGCCGCTGCCGGTGAAAAAGCCAGTGCTGCGTTATGCGAAGTGGGGCGCCGGATTACTGATCGGTGCGCTCGCCGCATGGTTTCTGTGGCAGTGGGCCAACGACATGAGCGGTATCCGCCGCGAAGCGCCGAAGGTGCCGACGATCATTCCGTTGCCGCCACCGCCACCTCCGCCGCCGGAAAAACCGCCGGAACCGGAAACCCCGGTGGAAGAAAAAGTCGTCGAGCCAGAGCCAACGCCAGAGCCAGAAGAGGTCAAGCCCGAGGAAGAAGCGCCGCCATCGCCAGCGGACGACCTGGCCAATCCGATGCAAATGGACGGCGATGCGCAGTCCGGCAACGACGCTTTCAACATCGGCGCGGGCAAGGGCGGTGGCATGGCCGGTACCGGTGGCGGGCGTTTGGGCACGGGGACGTACAGCCAGTTTCTGGCGTTCACCTTCCAGCGTTTGCTGCGCGAGAACCCTGAGCTGCGCAACCTCGCGTTCTCGTTGCAGGCCGATGTCTGGCTGAGCAGCGTCGGCGAGATCACTCGCGTCGAGCTGATCAAGTCCAGCGGCAACCCCGAGATTGATACGCAAGTGTTGGCTGCGCTACGTGGCGCGCCGGCGCTGAGCGAACGGCCACCAGCCTCCATCACTTTGCCTGTGCGCCTGTCCCTGCAAGGGCGGCGTCCGGGTTAATTCATTTATTTACGCTTTGGCAAAAGGAGTTGTGTGCAGATGATTTCCAACGTGAATCGATTGTCCCTGGCGGTCGGCATGGTCATTGCGACCCTGGTCGGTCAGGCCGTGGCAGCGCCTGCGCCCTCGGAGAACGCCACGATCAATCTGATCCGCTTGCTGGTCGAGCAGGGCATTCTGAAACAGGACAAGGCTGATGCGCTGATCGCTCAGGCGCAGAACGAAGCGGCCCAGGCCAAACAGGCCGCCGCATCCACCGCAGTCGCGGCCGGGCCGGTCGCTGCGCCGGGCGACGTCCGTGTGCAATACGTGCCGGCCGCCGTGCGCGACCAGATCCGTGATCAGGTCAAAGCCGAAGTCATGGCCACCGCCAAACAGGAAAACTGGGCCGCGCCCAATAGCTTCCCGGAATGGGCTGCGCGCATCAGCTTCGACGGCGACATTCGCCTGCGTAACGAATCGCGCTACTACTCCGATAGCAACAGCAACGAGATCGTCGATTTCGCCAAGCTCAACAACAACGGCCCGTACGACGTAAACCCCAACAGCAGCACCAGTCTGCCACCGCTGCTCAACACCCGCGAAGACCGCACCAACCAGTTCCGCATCCGTGCGCGACTGGGCATGAAAGCTGAGATCTCGCCGCAATGGACCGCCGGCATCCGCATCGGCACCGGCTCGGACAACAACCCGGTGTCGACCACGCAAAACCTCGGCGGCGGATTCGCCAAAAAGGACATCTGGCTTGATCAGGGCTACCTGAACTGGAAGCCTACGGATGAGCTGACACTGACCGGCGGGCGCTTCGCCAACCCGTTCATGTCCACCGACATGCTCTATTCCAACGACTTGAATTTCGACGGCGTGGCGGCGATTTTCGACCACAAACTCAATCGCGATTGGGGCGTGTTCGGCACGGTCGGCGCGTTTCCGGTGGATTACACCAACGACACCGCCAGCAGCAACGGTTTCGACAAGGAAGAGAGCGACAACAAATGGCTGTACGGCGCGCAGATCGGCGCCAAGTGGGCGATCAACAGTAACAACCGCTTGAAAGGCGCACTGGCGTACTACCGCTTCGACGACATTCAGGGTCAGCGCTCCAGCCCTTGCGAGCCTTGGGCCGGCGCACCGGGCTGTGACAGCGATGGCAGCCGCGCAGCGTTTATGCAGAAGGGCAACAGCGTGTTCCTGCTGCGCGACATCACGCCGAACCCGCTCAACCCGACCACCACGCCGCAACCGCAGTTTGTTGGCCTTGCTTCGGAATTCAACCTGCTGGATCTGAACGTGGTGTGGGACGCCGACCTGCCGGAAGATTTCAAACTGCGCAGCCAGGGCAACTACATCCACAACCTTGCCTACGACGAAGGCGACATGCGCAAGCGCTCGGCCGGGCAGATCGTCAACAACCTCGACAGCAATGGCGACATCGAAAGTGGCGCCAATGCGTGGATGGTGCAGTTCACCCTCGGCAGCGCGCTGGACCTGAAAAAGCAGGGCGACTGGAACATGTTCGCTGGCTACAAGTACATCCAGCCGGATGCCTTGCCGGACGGTTTCAACGACTCGTCGTTCCACCTCGGCGGCACCAACGCCAAGGGTTATTTCATCGGCGGCAACTACGGTCTGGCGAAGAACGTTTACGCCACCGGTCGCTGGATGAGCACCGAAGCGGTGTACGGCGCGCCGTTCGACATCGACGTCTTGCAGCTTGAGATCAACACGCGCTTCTAAGGCGCCGGGAGAGGGTTATGAAAACGCGATTTGTGTTGCTCGGGCTCGGGCTGTTGATTGCCACCGAGGTGAATGCCGAAGGCATGGAAGAGCGCCTGCGCACGCAATTGCGCAGCACCACGCAACAGTTGCAGGCCCTGCAAAGTCAGCAGGCCCAGGCCAGCGCCGCGCAACTGGCGGCACAAAACGAAGCCAAGGCTGCGCAGGCGCAAATCAAGCAATTGAGCGCTGAACTGGCCAAGGCCAAAGGCGTCGCCGAGCAATTGGCCGGACAGCAACAGAGCCTGCACAGCCAGGCGCAGGCACAAGTGGCGGCCAGCGCCGAGCAGACCGGCAAGTTCAAAAAGGCCTATGACGAGTTGCTGGTCATGGCCCGTGCCAAAGAGGCAGAACGGTCTAAGCTTCAAGCGCAATTGGCTGAACGTGACACACAAGTGCAGCAATGTTCAGTCAAGAATCAGCAGATGTACGGCGTCGCCAAGCAGATCCTCACTGCCTACGAAAACATCGACGTGGCCGAGGTGATGAAGATCCGCCAGCCCTTCGCGGGCAGCGCCCGGGTCAAGTTCGATGAACTGGCCCAGGGGTTCGGCGATGACCTTTACAAGACTCAATTCGACGCGCCGCAAGCCGCGCTCTCGCACTGATAGACAAGGAAGAAGTAATGACTCAATTGATCAGCCACGTATCGCCAAAATCCCTGACCGAAGTCCTGCAAGCTGCGGGTTATCGCGTCAACGAAACCGAGCAGAATGGTATTGTTCAGTTGCTCAGCGCCAGCCAGGGCATTGGTTACGCTGTGCGTTTCGGCAATCCGGCGGTGGAGCAGGGTAGCTACGTCGATTTCACTTTCAGCTGTGCGCTGCGCGTGCAGGGTGAGTTGCCACAGGGTGTGGCCGAGCAGTGGAACGCCAGCCGTCGCTTTGCGCGCTTGTCGTTGCAGGGCGAGTTTCTGGTGATGGAAATGGACGTGGTCGTGGCGGCGGGCGTGAGCAACGATCACCTGCGCGGCAACCTGGAATTGTGGGATCGTCTGTTGCAGGAGTTCATCGTTTATCTGCGTGATTTCACACAGAGCGCTGCCGGTGCGCAGACCGCTAAAGTCGCCGTGGCCGAGCAAGAGGAAGTCGCGCTGTGAAAAAGCCAGCCATGGTGATCAGCGCCGCTGCGGTGGCGCTGTTGGTGGTGGCCGTGGCACTGGTGGTGCGGCCGGGCAGTGACCCGGTCGCCGCCCAGCAATCGTCGTCTGTGGCGGCGGTTGCTGCGGGACCAGCGGTGGCGCGGTTGGGTAATCAACAGGTGTCGCCTGACGAGTTGCAAGCGTTGCTGGCAACGGTGCCACCGGAAACCCGCGAGCAATTGCGCGGTAATCGTGAAGCGCTCGAGCGCTGGATTCGCACGCGTCTGGCCGAGAAAGCGGTGCTGGAGCAGGCTGATGCGCAGGGTTGGGCGCAGCGTCCGGACGTAGCGCGGCAGACTCGCGCGGCGACTGAACAGATTGTCTTCCGCGATTACTTGCGTTCGGTCAGTCAGGTGCCGGCGGATTATCCGAGTGCGGCTGAATTGCAGCAGGCTTATGACGCCGGCAAGGCGAATTGGCAGACCCCGGCGTTGTATCGGGTCAGTCAGATTTTCCTTGGGGTGAATGATCCGCAGACGCTTGAAGCCGTGCGCAAGCAGGCGCTTGACCTGAGCAAGAAAGCTCAGGCAACACCGGCGGAATTTGCCGCGCTGGCGACTCAATATTCGCAGGATCGCGTCACCGCTGAACGCGGCGGTGATAGCGGCCTGCAACCGTTGCAGCAACTGGTCCCGGAAGTGCGAGGCGCCGTGGCTCGGCTCAAGGTCGGCGCGGTTTCCGATCCTGTTCAAAGTGCTGCCGGGTTCCACGTGATCAAACTCACCGAGCAACAACCCGCCCGTACCGCAACCATCGATGAACTGCGCGATCAACTGACCCAGGCCCTGCGTGCACAGCGGCAAGAGCAGATTGCCCAAGCCTATCTGGACGGCATGCTCAACACCGCAACCCTGAGCATCGACGGCGCCGAACTCAACAAAGTCCTCGAGGAAAAACACTGATTTCACTTTCACCACAACCCCTGTGGGTGCGAGCCTGCTCGCGAAAGCGTCTGCACATCCAACAATTGCGGTGACTGACGCGCCGCTTTCGCGAGCAGGCTCGCTCCCACAGGGGAATTGGTGGACATTCATAAATACAAAGATCGACAGGGAGTCATCGATGTCATTCACCGAACCCGCAGGACGACAGGGCACCAGCGATTACCGCTGGCCACAGGACAACAGCGAACCTTGGCTCGCACACGCCGCGACCATCGACGCCGACGTCGCCCAATACTTCCTGGTCAGCGCCCGCTGCGGCTGCTTCATGCAAGCCGCGCGCAGCCTCAACGTGCGCTCGACCTTGCTGCGCAAACAACTGGCACAGCTCGAACAAGAACTGCAACACACCCTGTTCAGCTTTCAAGGCAGCGCCCTGAGCCTCACCCGCGAAGGCCAGCAACTGCAGGCCAAACTGATAACGCTGGCTAACGAACGCAAACTCCCGGTGATCGAACAGCCACTGATTCGCCTCGCCGTCGCTGAATCAATCCTCCACGACATCCTCGGCCGCGACCTTATCGCCCTGCTGCGCCGCAACGCCAGCGTACGCCTGGAAATCATCGCGCTGGACAGCGAACTGTCCCTGCGTGCCGTCAGCGCCGACGTCGTCCTCTGGCTGGCCAACGGCGAAACCCCGCACCCCGGCCCGACCTTCGCCACCAGCGAACCGCAAGCGCTGGCACGCCTTGACTACCTGCCGCACATCGCCAAACGCTACTCCCGCGTCACCGCCCGCCCGGACACCCCCGACGACCTCGCCGACTTCATGCTGGTGCAATGGCAACATGACCGGCAGATCGACAGTTTTCGCCCTTGGAATGAATTGGTTGAACAGCGGTTGGCCGGGGTGGTGCAGATGCAGTCTTATGAATTGATGCTGGAGATGATTCGCTGCAGCGCGTGCATCGGGTTGTTGCCGGCGTACATGAGCCGGTTTGATCGAGGCCTGATCGCGCTACCGGGGCTGTTCGAGGAACCCATGCAATTGCAGGCATGGCTGGCGGTCAACGCGGACTCGCAAGCACTGGCCGAGGTGCAAACCCTGGTCGATCTTATCCACCACACCTTCAACGAACGCCAGGAGTGGTTCCAGAGCTGACGCAATCCTCCTGTGCCCACATTCCCCTGCAGGAGTGAGCCTGCTCGCGATAGCAGTGTGTCAGATTGATCAATGTTGACTGACACACCGCTATCGCGAGCAGGCTCACTCCTACAAGTATTTACCTATGGCAGATGTCGTGTTTGGCGGTTTAGAGTGATCGGCCACACATCGATCCAGGAAGGATCCGCCATGCCCGACCACAACGCCGCCATTCACATCGAACGCTTCAGCGAGTCGCACCTCGAGGCTGTCACTGCGCTCTACAACGAGCGGGCTGTCACCCGGGAGGTGTTGCAGATGCCGTTCCAGTCCGTCGACGTCTGGCGCCAACGGCTGCTGGCGGAAAATGAACGGGTGTTGAAGCTGGTCGCGCTGCATCAGTGTCAGGTCATCGGCCATCTGGGCCTGGAAAACCATTCGCGGATTCGTCGCAGCCACGCCGGCAGCGTCGGTATGGCTGTCGCCGTGGCGTGGCAAGGCAAAGGCGTGGGTTCGAAACTGTTGGCGGCGGCACTGGAGGTCGCCGATAACTGGATGAACTTGCACCGCGTCGAACTCACCGTGTATGCCGATAACGAGGCCGCCATCGCGCTCTACCACAAGTTCGGTTTCGAGACCGAAGGCCTGTTTCGCGATTACGCGGTGCGTGACGGGCAGTGGGTCGACACCCTGAGCATGGCCCGTCTGCGCAGTCGTTCGAAAACCTGACTCAGTCGCCCAGGGCAAACGCCACCGCCGACTGCGCATGCAGTTCGGTGGTGTCGAGCAGGGGCAGGGCACTGTGTTCGGGTTTGATCAACATGCCAATTTCCGTGCAGCCGAGGATGATCGCCTGCGCGCCGCGCGCGGTGAGGGATTCGATCACCCGCTGATAGATTTGCCGCGACTGATCGCTGATCACGCCGACGCAGAGTTCGTCGTAGATGATCCGGTGTACATCCTTGCGCTCTGTTTCGTCCGGCACTAACACGGTCAAACCCTTGGCGACCAGGCGTTGCTTGAGGAAATCCTGTTCCATGGTAAATGCCGTGCCGAGCAGGCCGACCGTGCGTGCATCGATGTCCAGAGCCGCCTGCGCGGCCGGTTCGGCAATGTGTAGAAACGGAATGCTGATCGCCGCCTGAATCTGTTCGGCGACCTTGTGCATGGTGTTGGTACACAGCACCACGCATTCGGCGCCGCCGGCTTCGAGCCTGCGCGCGGCGTCCACCAGAATTGCCGCCGCATCGTCCCAGCGCCCGGCGTGCTGGGCCTGTTCGACAGGGCCGAAATCGACGCTGTGCATCAGCAACTGCGCGGAGCGCAACGGGCCGAGACGATCCCGGACTTGCTGATTGATGAGTCGATAGTATTCGGCGCTGGATTCCCAGCTCATGCCGCCGATCAGGCCGATGGTGCGCATTGGATGTCCTCAGGCAAATTGCAGTGTCGAACGTTCAGGTTTGCGCGGAGTTTCCTTTTCTTCATGCTTCGATGCCAGCAGCAAGTGACTGTACCGCTGATCTTTCACGCAAGTGTCATGGTGCTTTGTCGGGGCGGGTGCAGGTTAAACGTACGCCGGGGCTGGTATCTGCCACTATCGAGTATTGCAGGTCCTTTCCGAGGAACACCGCTATGGACGACGTACAACAACTGGGCGAGATGCTTCGTCATTACGCCGAGAGCGAAGCGCACAAGAAGCAACTGTTCGAGACGCAATCGGCCGCTTGGACCGCGCGGATTACTGCACTGTTCGGTGATATTCAGCAATGGCTGGAACCTGTGCAGGCGCCGAATCTGCTGGAGGTGAGTCGCGAGGCCTATGTCGCGTTTGGGCCGAGCACGCCGGTGGAAACCTCGACCTTCAAGACCGAGAAACTGAGCATCGTGATTGCCGGCAAACCGGTGGAGTTCGTGCCGGATGTGATGGGCAGTGGCGGGCAGATTTCGCTTGCGGTGATGGGGCTGACGGCGGCGCGTTATGGCAGCATTTCGCTGGTGGGATTGGCGAATGGTGAGTGGCAGTGGCGCAAGACCAATGGTTTGAAGGATCCGGATACATTTGTGTTTGATGCGAATTTTCTGGCGCAGCAGTTGCAGAGCCTGATTCCTCGGGATCGTAGTTAAGATCAAGAGCTTACCCCCTCACCCCAGCCCTCTCCCCCAAGGGGGCGAGGGGGAAAGGGAGTCGATCTTCGTTGTGTTTGAGATTGCGTTCACCCGAGATATTTCAGGTCGACGTAACCCGAACAAACAACTCGGTCAGTTCCCTCTCCCCCTGGGAGAGGGCTAGGGTGAGGGCAGCCCACCTGACACCCCTCACATATCGAGATTGACCCACCCCGGCTTGGCCACTTCAGGCGCCACCGCTTTCACTGTCTTGCCAGTGGCCAGCTCAACCCGCCGCGCCACCTCCGGATCATCGGCAAATGGCACCATACTCGCTTCATCCAGACTGTCCGCCGTCTCCCGCCGCAAGCAGTACTCCACCGCCAGCCACAGAAACACCACCCCCAACACATCAAAGAAAATCTCCATCACGAGCGGCTCCCTGCCTCAGGCGATCTGCGCTTCACGGTGAGCCAGCGCGACGTCCGCTACTCGCACCGTACGCCACACGTTGTAAGCCATCAGCAACATCCCGGTAAGGAAGAACACCCCGCCGGCAAAGCGCACGATGAACCCCGGATGACTGGCCTGCAGTGCCTCGACAAACGAGTAAGTCAGCGTGCCGTCCTCGTTGATCGCCCGCCACATCAGGCCCTGGGTGATGCCGTTGACCCACATCGAAGCGATGTACAACACCGTGCCGATGGTCGCCAGCCAGAAGTGCAGGTTGATCAGCGGCGTGCTGTACATCTGCTCGCGGCCAAACACTTTGGGCACCATGTGATAGGTCGCGCCGAAGGTGATCATCGCCACCCAGCCCAAGGCGCCGGCGTGGACGTGGCCGATGGTCCAGTCGGTGTAGTGGGAGAGGGCATTGACCGTTTTGATTGCCATCATCGGCCCTTCGAACGTCGACATGCCGTAGAACGCCAGTGACAGCACGAGGAAGCGCAGAATCGGGTCGGTGCGCAACTTATGCCAGGCGCCGGACAAGGTCATCATGCCGTTGATCATCCCGCCCCAGCTCGGCGCGAGCAGGATCAGTGACATGGCCATGCCCAGCGACTGCGCCCAGTCCGGCAGTGCGGTGTAATGCAAATGGTGCGGGCCGGCCCAGATGTACAGGGTGATCAGCGCCCAGAAATGCACGATCGACAACCGGTACGAATACACCGGCCGATTGACCTGTTTCGGCACGAAGTAATACATCATCCCGAGGAAGCCGGTGGTCAGGAAAAAGCCCACCGCGTTGTGCCCATACCACCACTGCACCATCGCGTCGGTAGCCCCGGAATACACCGGATAGGATTTGAACCAGTCCACCGGAATTGACAGGTGATTGACCACGTGGAGCATGGCGATCACCAGGATGAACGCGCCGAAAAACCAGTTGCCGACGTAGATATGCTTGGTCTTGCGCTGCACCACGGTGGTGAAAAACACGATGGCGTAGGCGACCCAGACGACGGCCATCCACACCGCGCCGGAGAATTCGATCTCGGCGTATTCCTTGGTGGTGGTGTAGCCCAGCGGCAGGGTGATCAGCATGATCACAATCACCGATTGCCAGCCCCAGAAGGTGAACGCGGCGAGTTTGTCTGAATACAGCCGCACCTGGCAGGTACGCTGCACCGCGTAGTAACTGGCGGCAAATTGCGCGCTGCCGGCGAAACCGAAAATCACCAGGCTGGTGTGCAGCGGTCGCAAGCGGCCGAAGGTGGTCCACGGCAGGTCAAGATTCATCTCTGGCCACACCAGTTGCGAGGCGATAAAAACCCCCATCGCCATGCCCACCACACCCCAGAAAATCGTCGCAATAACGAATTGGCGGACGACCTTATAGTTATAAGCTTGTCCGATTGTTGCTGTGCTCATGGTCAGTTCATCCACGGTTGCAAAGTCTTGCCAGGCCACCCGGTCTGGCATGAGCTGCACTGTAGAAACCCCGCCAGAAACAAAACAGGCTCAGGAATCTTTCATTTGTGCGGATCAGATTGAAGTGCTGACTGCGGCGTTCTGCCGCGCCCTGATATGGTTTTTATGACTTCAGGTGAATCTGTAACGTGCTGCGCTGCTTCGTCATAGTGCTCTGAAGAAAACTGTGGGAGCGAGCCTGCTCGCGAATGCGGTGTGTCAGCCAACAATGCAGTTGCCTGACACACCGCATTCGCGAGCAGGCTCGCTCCCACAGGAATAACTGATGAGGTGGCAGGCATGTATCAATACGATGATTACGACCGGGCGCTGGTGTTTGAGCGTGTTGCGCAATTCCGCGATCAGGTCGAGCGCTTCATGGCCGGGGAACTGAGCGAAGAGGAGTTTCTGCCGTTGCGCCTGCAAAACGGCCTGTACATGCAGAAGCACGCCTACATGCTGCGCGTGGCGATTCCCTACGGCACCTTGAGTGCCGAACAGATGCGCACGTTGGCCAGCATCGCCAGTGATTACGATCGCGGTTACGGCCACTTCACTACGCGGCAGAACATGCAGTTCAACTGGATCGAACTCGCCGAGGTGCCGGACATCCTCGAGCGTCTGGCGCAGGTCAACATGCATGCGATCCAGACCTCCGGCAACTGCGTGCGCAACATCACCACCGAGGCCTTCGCCGGGGTTGCTGCAGATGAGCTGATCGACCCGCGTCCACTGGCCGAGATTCTGCGGCAGTGGTCGACGATCAACCCGGAATTCCTCTTTTTGCCACGCAAATTCAAGATCGCCATCTGCTCGGCCAAACAGGATCGCGCGGCGATCATGATGCACGATATCGGACTGTATCTTTACCCCGGTCGCGACGGGCAGATGCTCCTGCGAGTGATCGTCGGCGGTGGTCTGGGGCGCACGCCGATCCTCGGTTTGCAGATCCGCGAAGGTTTGCCGTGGCAGCATTTGCTGTCCTACGTCGAAGCGGTTTTGCGCGTCTACAACCGTCATGGTCGGCGTGACAACAAGTACAAAGCGCGGATCAAGATTCTGGTCAAGGCATTGGGCATCGAGACGTTTGCCAAGGAAGTCGAAGAGGAATGGCAACACCTCAAGGACGGCCCGGCGCAGTTGACCGAGGCCGAGTACCAGCGGGTCGCCAGCGCCTTCGTGCCGCCGATCTATCACACCCTGGCCGACACCGATCTGGACTTCGGCACGCGCCTGGCCGAAAGCCCAGCGTTCGCCCGTTGGGTCGCGCGTAACGTGCAACCGCACAAAGTGCCGGGTTACACCAGTGTGGTGCTGTCGACCAAACCGGGCATGGCCTCACCGCCGGGGGATGTCACCGGCGTGCAGATGCTGGCGGTGGCCGACTGGTCGCAACGTTTCGGTTTTGGCGAGATCCGTATTGCCCATGAGCAGAACATCGTCTTGCCCGATGTTCCGAAAACCGACCTCTATGCGCTGTGGCAACTGGCGTGTAAACACGACCTGGGCAGCGCCAACGTTGGCCTGCTCACCGATATCATTGCCTGCCCCGGTGGCGATTTCTGTGCGTTGGCCAACGCCAAGTCGATCCCGATCGCCCAGGCGATTCAGGCGCGCTTCGACAACCTCGATTACCTGCATGATCTCGGCGATATCAGCCTGAACATCTCCGGCTGCATGAATGCCTGCGGCCATCACCACATCGGCAATATCGGCATCCTCGGCGTCGATAAGAACGGCAGCGAGTGGTATCAGATCACCCTCGGCGGCGCCCAGGGCAAGCACAGCGCACTGGGCAAAGTCATCGGCCCATCGTTCAGCGCCGCCGAGGTGCCCCAGGTGATCGAGCGGATCATCGGCACCTTCGTGCGCTACCGCGAGCACGAGGAATTGTTCGTCGACACCGTGGCACGGATCGGCCTGGAGCCGTTCAAGGAGCGGGTCTATCCGAAAACGCTGGAGGCCACGGCATGAATAATCTGTTGCGGCTGGAGCAGGGTGTCGCGCGAATGGTGGCGGACGATCCGTGGACGCTGGTGCGTGAGCCATCGACGCCAAGGCCTGCAGGTTTGCTGATGTTGCCGCTGGCGCACTGGCTGCAATCACCGTCGACCCACGCCGTGTGGCTCGGCCCGGACGATGAGGTTGAAAGCCTGGTGCCATGGCTGGCCTCTTTACCGCTGATCGCCCTGGATTTCCCGAGCTTTCGCGACGGGCGTGCTTACAGTCAGGCGTATCTGCTGCGCAGCCGGTTCGGTTGGGCAGGGGAGTTGCGCGCGATTGGCGACGTGTTGCGTGATCAGCTCAGCCATATGCGCCAGTGCGGGTTCGACAGTTTTGCGGTGCGCGAGGACAAATCCGCCGAGGATGCGCTGAAGGGGTTGGCCGGCATGAGTGTGCTGTACGGGCGTTCGGTGATCGAGCCGCGCCCGCTTTTCCGTCGGCGTTGACGGTTAAAAAAGATCGCAGCCTTCGGCAGCTCCTACATTTGATCCCGTGTAGGAGCTGCCGCAGGCTGCGATCTTTTGATCTTGCTTCTGCCACCGGGGAAACCCCTACAACCCTCACTCGTTGGGCATTTTCCCTTGGGTCGATGCTGGCCTTTTGGTAGAGTCGCCGTCGCCAGCGGGTTTTCGGCTGGACGATGGAACCGAAGAAGGGAGTCTGATCAGTGAGTCCGGGCAAAAAAATCCTCGGCCTCACAGCGGTGCTTTTGATGCTGACGCTGTGGGCCAGTTACTTTTATGTATTCAAGGAAAACAGCGGCGGCCAGCTCGGCGGTGTCGGCGAAAGCACCGCGTGGTGCGGCACGCCACCGTCCACCGAAGCGGCGTTGCTGGGCAAGGACCAACTGACCTTGCGCGTCACCAACAACCTGCGCGGCGAGTTCATGCTCAGCGGTTCCCTGGTGGTTTCGGAACGCACCTTTAACCGTTACGACCTCAGCCGCAACGAACTGCGTTTGCGTCTGGAACCGTTGCAGTGGTCCTTCGGTGTCACGCCGATCTTCCTTGAGCAGGTCAAGGTGCAGCCGCTGAGCCGCAACCTGTCGGCCACCAATAAAAGTGCGTACGCCGAACTTGAACCACGGCCGATCGGCGTACAGGGTCAGGTCACCGAATTCCCTTTCGACACCTATCGCTACGGCTACAAACCGGTGCTCTATTACCTCAAGGGCAGCGAGCGCATCGACCTGCGTTTCAAGAACATCACCACGCTGATGGAGATGTCCAACACCTTCACACCGATCCAGAAGTACAACCGCGTCGATTACATCAACGAGAAAACCTCGATGATTCGCGACGAGGATTACAAGGCGTACGGACCGCACGAATGCGCATTCAGTGTCGAGCGCAAAGGCTCGTTCAAGGTTGTCGTGTTGTTGCTGTTGTTGGTGCTGTGCCTGCCGTTGCTGCTGGTGTTTTACCGTAATGAACCGGGGATCGACTTCCTCGCCACGCTGCTGGGGGCGGCGATTGTGCGGGTGCTGCTGATTGGGCCGGTGCAGGATTTTCAGCTGTACAACATCGACTTCCTGTTGGGCGCGGCCATTTTGCTGGTTGGCACGGTGTCGTTGATCAAGGCGATGCACATCAATAGTCGGCGCGAGATGGCGTTGCGCAGTGGTGAGACTTCGTCCTGGTAGATCGGTTGAACCTTGAAAAGCCCCTCACCCTAACCCTAACCCTCTCCCGGAGGGAGAGGGGACTGACCGAGTTGTCTGGCGAGTGACACCGACGTGAAAAACCGAGTCGATTATGGATTCAACGCCAATCGTTCACGTCGGCGTATCTCTTGAATCTCCCCCAATCGGTCCCCTCTACCTCTGGGAGAGGGGACTGACCGAGTTGTCTGGCGAGTGACACCGACGTGAAAAACCGAGTCGATTATGGATTCAAAGGCAATCGCTCAAGTCGGTGTATCTCTTGAATATCCCCCAATCGGTTCCCTCTACCTTTGGGAGAGGGCTAGGGTGAGGGTAGACAATCTTCAGCCAATCACTTTAGCGCCGGATCCCCCATATTCATCTTCTTCCGCCCCTGCAACAGCACCTGCGTTTTTTCCTGGTAAACGGTTGAGCCTTGAAGAGCCCCTCACCCTAACCCTCTCCCAGAGGGAGAGGGGACTGACCGAGGTGTCTGTCGTCCTGCACCGACGTGAAAAACCGAATCGATTATGGATTCAACGCCAATCGTTCACGTCGGCGTATCTCTTGAATCTCCCCCAATCGGTCCCCTCTACCTCTGGGCGGTCCGACGTTTCGGGAGGGCTAGGGTGAGGGCCAACAATCTCCAGCCAATCACTTAAGCGCCGGATCCCCCATGTTCATCTTCTTCCAGCCCTGCAACAGCACCTGCGCCTTTGGCTCCTGCCCGCTGTCGAGATACCACTGAATCAGCGACAACCGCGCATTGCGGTTCGCCGGTTGCACCTTGAGCAGACCTTCCAGCACCGCGCAGGCCTCATCGACCTTGCCGCGCTCATGCAGCGCCACTGCCAGTACATAACCGTACTGCGCGTTCTGCGGCTCCAGTTGCGCGGCTTTCTTCAGCGGTGACATGGCTTCAGCAGCCTTGCCCGCGCGGATCAGCGCCAGCCCCTGAGTGTGCTGCAACAGCGCCGCGTCCGGATGCTGCTTGAGGCTGTCATCCAACAGTGTCTGCGCCTCCTGGCCACGACCATTAGCCTCCAGCCATTGCACCAGCGTCACCAGCGCCGGGTAGAAATCCGGGTCGCGCTTAAGCGCCGAGCGCAACAGACCTTCGACCTCCGAACCCCGGCCACTGGCCTGATACAACATCGCCAGATTCAGATTGGCCTCGGCACGCTCCAGCAGACTCTTCTGCACCGCTTCGTACTCGGCAATCGCCGCATCCCAATTGGCTTGCGCCGCGCCGAGACCATTATTGCGCGCAACACTCAACAGATCCCGCGCGGCAACGATGCGCACGGCTTTCACCGAATCACCCAGCAACGGCGCCAACAACGGCGCACGCTCCGGCGGCGGCAGGAATGCACTGATCGCCCGCACGGCACTTTCGCGCACCTGAGGCGCCGGGTTCTTCAGATCTTGCGTGGCCAGCTTCAAGGCCTGTTCGCTCGGATACAGCGGCAACTCCGCGAGCAAGGTCGCGCGTTGGATCGCTGGCAGGTTGCTGCGCTGCAACTGCTCGTACAGCGCATCAGCGGCACCCGGCTGGCCATTGCGGATCAGCCACAGGCTTTCGTCATAACGCGGAGCCTGGGTTGCGCTGGAGGCGCTCCACAACTTGAACTGCGCGGTGATCTTGTCGCCAGCCTTGCCCTGATGACACGTCAGGCAGGCGTCCGGCGTGCCGAGTTTCTGCGCTCGCTCCGGGTTGGGAATGCTGAAGCTGTGGTCATGGCGGAAGTCGTTGCCCATGTAGAACTTGCCCGGCATGTGACAATCCACGCATTGCGAACCAGGCTTGCCCATGGTGTGGCGCGTATGCTCGATGGAATCGTAGTTCTTCGCTTGCAAGCCTTTGCCATCAACGCCCTCGACGGAGGTCTTGCCGGCGGTGTTGTGGCATTGCAGGCACACCGCGTTGCCCGGGGCTTTCAGTTCGCTGCTGTGCGGGTTGTGGCAGTTGCTGCAACGCACACCCTTGTCGAACATTTTGCTTTGCAGGAACGAGCCGTGTTCGAACACCTCATCCTTGATCTTGCCGTCCAGCGCATACAACTCGCGGGTGAGGGTGCTCGGCAGATAATCGTCCATCAGGCGCTTGCCGACGGTGTAGCCATCGCCCAACGGCGCACGCCGCGCGTGGCAACGGGCGCAGGTTTCGATCTCGACGGTGGCGTTCTTGTCCTTGAGGTCGACGTCAAACCCCTGATGGATCAGGTCGGTTTTTTTCTGCGTCCACTCCAGGTGATTCGACGCCGGACCGTGACACGCCTGGCAACCGACACCGAGGCTGTTCCACTGACTGTTGAAGGTGTTGCTGGCCGCATCAAAATTGCGCTTGAAGCCGGTGGTGTGGCACTCGACGCACATGAAGTTGGCGTTCTGGCTCGGCTTGCTCCAGTGCAGCGGATTCTTGAAGTTCACGCCTTGGCCGGGGTAGAGATGAAACCAGCGATTTTTCTCGGTATCCCACGCCACGCCGAGCGCCTGCAAACGACCTTCGCCGACCTCGATCAGGTATTGCTGCAATGGCGCGATGCCAAAGGTGTAGGCGACTTTGAAATCGGCATTCTTGCCGTCGATACCGGGGGTGTTGACCCAGAATTCATCGCCCTTGCGTAAGAACCGCGTGGTCTCGTTTTCGGCTTTGAAGGTGACGTTGTTGAAGTCGCCGAGCAGGGTTTCAGCGTTCGCCGGTTGCATCGCCAACTGGTGATGCGAACCTTGCCAGTCCTTGACCTGCTCGGTGTGGCAGGCCTGGCATTGTTGCTCATCGACCATCGTTGCCGGCGTGCTCGCCACAACGGGTTGTGGCTTGGCCGGGGCGGCTACGGGCGTGCTGATCGGCGGCGGTTTCACGGGAGCAGGAGCTGGGCTGAACAAAAACCAGCCGATGCCGGCGATAGCGGCGAGCAGCACTCCGATGGTGATCGGGAACACGTATTTGGTAATTGCAGATCGAGGCGAATCAGGGTCAGGTTGTGCTGTTTTGTTTTTATGCTTGGGCATTGCGACTTCCGTAGTCCAGGTGCATTTGCCGTCTGGCGTGCGTTCAAACTCGATGCAGCTTTGCCGGATGACCGGCGTCTGTCAAATGACCGTTGTGATGCGCCGCGCAGCCTTGCGTGAATATTGTGCTTTGCAATCGCAATTACTGAGGTTTTAGCTATACCTGTAATTCCCCCGGGCAAAGTTTTTGGCCTTCTGACAGGAGTTACAGCATGAAGCTAGCAGTGATGATGGGCACTCTGTGTTTTGCCACTCTCGCAGTGGTGGGTTGTTCCAGCAAAACCGTCGACCCGAAAGAGTACTCCGGCTTCCTCAAAGACTACAGCCAGCTCAAGGAGGCCAAATCGCCGTCCGGTGCCGAGGTCATGCGCTGGATCGATCCGAAGGTCGACATCAAGAAATTCACCAGTGTGTACATCGAGCCGACTCAGCTCTATCCGAAACCGCAGCCGACCGCGAAGATTTCCCAGCAGACCCTCAATGGCATCACTTCCTACTACGATCAGGCACTCAAGCGTGAGATCGGCAAAGACCTGCCGTTGGCCACTGGCCCAGGCCCTGGCGTGATCGTGGTGCGTGCGGCGATCACCGCCGTGAGCAGCAAGACCGAAGGCCTGCACGCTTATGAGGTGATTCCGATTGCCCTGGTAGCAGCAGCGGTCAGCACGGCCAGCGGTATCCGCGATCAGGAAACCACCCTGGCCACCGAAGCGGTGTTCCTCGATGGCGCGAACAACAAGGTTATCTCGCAAGTAGTGCGCAAAGGCACCGGCAAACCGTTGGAAAATGACTCGCAGGCGATGACGGCGAATGACGTCAAACCGGTGATCGATGGCTGGGCTTCGGACATGCGTCAGTCGTATCTGAAGCTCAAGGCTGCCAAATAAGTGTGCCCGGCCGGATTGTCCGCGAGGACGGTCCGGCCTGTGCCACACCCTTAGAAGTTGGCGCGTGCCTGACGGTTGTATTGGCTGAGCAGGGCGTCGTAGCCACGGGTGACGGCGTAGTAATCGTCGCTCAAACGTTGCGGTTCGGCGTGGTTTTGCCAGTCCTTGTGCAAGGTGTTCAGCGCGTCGAGATAGTTTTGCGCTGGCTCACTGATGTGCCGCCACAGCTCTCGCGCGTCATCGTCCTTGTTTCGAAATCCACCCGCGCGACGAGCGATGAAAGGCTCGCGACGATTCCATGCCTGTTGCAGATCGGCGGTGGTATCGGCCACGGCTTGCGGGCTCAGGGTGCGGTGTTTCATCCCGTTTTCTAGCAACTCCAGTGTCTCCCGGGCCTGAATCATGTACGCCAGCAGCGACCAGTGGATCTCCTTACCCACGCGCGCTTCCAGCAGCTTGAGCTGCTCGGGGCGCTGAGCCACGTCCAGTGGCAGCAGTTCCTCTCGCAAGGCTGTCGATGCATTGATGTAGGCATTGCTGGCGGCCTGGATTTGCCCCGAGCCCTGGGACAACCGGGCGAGCGGCGTGGCATAAAAGTTCGCACTTCTGTCGAGTCGCTCCGGCGTAAAGATCACCGCTGCCCCCTGCAGTGCTTGCGCGTAGTCACGGACTTTTTGTGAAAGCACTGGCTGATAGGCCAAGAGTTCGAGTTTTTCGTTGATATGACTGAGGCAGAGATCCTTTTGGATGTCCTGTACGGTGTACGCGTCCGTGTTGTCGAAATCCCGTGCCTCAGCAAGATAATGCCCGAATGCATCACTTGTTGGCCGCGGACGTTCGAATTTGTCGTAGGCGTTGCGCCAGTGCACATCGACGCGGTTGACGCAGGCGATGATCGGGCTCAACGCGTTGGCCTGCGCGGTCACGGGGGATTCGCGCTGATCAAGCCACAGATCGAGCTTCAGGAACGGCCGGGTCGCGCTCGACAGCCCCATCACCACCAGAACGACCACTACGCCGCTGACAAACATGAGTCTTGAGGTCATGGTCGTGCCTCCGCCGGATACCACTGTTCACGGGTGGCGGGCACGCCACAGTCGAACGAACTCGCCGGCAACCGGCTACACAAACGCTCCGCCCAGGGTTGCAGTCCCTGATTGCGATTGACCGTGCCTTGGCTGGCGGCCACTTTGAACACGCCCAGCACCAGCACCAGGGCGACAACCCCGAGTAGCGTCAGGCCGATTTTCACCGGTAGGTTGGTCTTTTCCCAGGACGTGTGTGGCTTGACCTGACGGCGACGGATCAAACCCACGCAGGCCAGTGTGGCGGCATAGACGACGCCAGCGATGGGGCCGAAAAACCAAGTGAGCCCGGCCACCATCAATGCGCAGGGAATCAGATCACGCAGTATGCCGAACGGTGCAGCGTCCTTGGCGAACCATGGCCACAACCGCGCGCTGAGGCGATCATCCAGCAGCCAATGGGTGTGCGCCAGTTCGTGAGTCAGCCAGTTGATGCCCGCAGCGATCACCCCAAACACGATCGTTGAGGTCATGACGATATTGATCAGCCCGGGTACGCGCAGCCCCAGCGGGATGAAATGAGTAAACGCACCGATCAGACAGGCCAGCACTACGCCAACGTAGGTCGGCCATTCGCCGCGTTTCAGTTCCCAGTCGCGCCAGAAGAACGCGGTGCCACCGGGTAACTCTGCACAGACCTTCGGATGATTGGCGTACAGCGCCGAACTCAAGTGTCGGCAATGTTCCCAATCTTTCTCACGCAGGCGCCGGGCCAGCGCGCGACGCTGGCTGAACGGGCCGCTGCCGAGCAATAGGCGGGCGGCGCGGTGTTCGGCAGTGGCGGGCGGCTCTTGCGCGAGTTGACGCTGTTGCGCGATAAAAATCGGTGCCTCATGGCGCGCGACCAGACGCTTCCATTCATCTTGCGGGCAACGGTTGGCCGGGCCGGAATGCCAGCCCTGACCCGCACAAACCTGCTCGAAAACAGCGCAGGACCAGTGTTCGCTGTCCAGTAGCAATCGACTCAGGAACAGGTTGAACCACAGCCGGTGTACTTCAGCGTCGAGCCACAGACATTGGCCGCACTGTGCGTAGGCCTGCAAAAAGGCCGCACTGTCCTCACGATCAAGGGCATCACGCAGCGGTCGAGTAATACGTTCCCGCTGCTGATCGAGCAAATGTTCGATGGATTCCTCGTCCAGTTCCAGGCGTTGCCAGGCACTGAACCAGTGATAAGTCTGCACCGCCCAATCGACCATCGGCGCCGATGTTTGCGGGTTCTCGATGCAATGCTGCAGCAGGGTCTCTTCGAGGATATGCGCGCAGCCCTGTTCAACGGCGAGGACATGGCGCTGTTGCAATTGTGCAAGGCTGGTGCCGTGCAGTGAGCGCGTCGCCTGCTGCAAGGCATCGACTTCGACCACGGTCAGGCCGGTCAGGTCCCAGGTGTCGTCATCAGCCTCGTTGTCTTCGTTGGCCTGGGCCCATTCCTTGTAATTCAGGGCTTGCTCGTAGGCGTCACGCAGGCGCTGGAAGCCCTCAGCGTCTTCGTCCGGGCGGGTCTGTTTGAGCAGGGCAGCGTATTGGCGTTTGATACTGCGCGTATCGGCGTCGGCCGTGAGGCCAAGGACGGTCCAGCAACTCATTGCGTGTACAACTCCATGAAAACCTGCGACGCGGTCCAGTGATGGCACTTTGATTTTGCGCACCCTACCTGTTTCGCGTCGAAAAGTCCTCAGCCGCCATTTATTTGCCGACGAACCAGCGGAAATACGGGTTGCCGCCATCGCCGCGCATCACCTCGCCGATATCCCGCGCCCAGGCATCGCGGTCGCCGTCGTAGGCATGCAGGCTGGCGCGATAGAACTGCATCAGGCGCTGGCGATGGCTTTCCATACGCTCGTTGAACCCGGCATCGGCATTCACCAGTGGCGGTGCCTGATACAGGTCCAACAGTGCTGGCAGCACGCGCGTGATTTCCTTGCTGCGCACCCATGGTGCGTACTCGATGCGCGGTTGATCGTCGGTCACCGCCGGTGCATCGGCGGCAAAGCGTTCAAGCCCGGCGCGATCGGTGACCCAGGTCGCCAGCAGGGCAGCGGCGGAACCGATGCCGACATCCTGCAAGGTGCTGCGCACGCTGTCCTGCTGGAAGCGCGCGGTGATTTTCGCGGCATCCAGTTCCATCGGTTGCAGCGAACCGACCAGAAGCGTCTCGTGGAACTCGCTGGTCCACAGCGAGGCATACGGGAACACATCAAGGAAGCTGCGCACCAGTGAACGCGAGTCGTCGATATTCTGCGTCGGTAATGGCAGCCACTGGGCGACGATGCCTTTGTCCTCCAGACGACTGGCCGCCAACTGGTAGAAGTCCCGCGAATACAGGTTGACCACACCGGCCGCAGAGGGCGGTGGCGGTTCGAGGGTGATCAGGTCGTAGGTTTGTGCGCTGCGCAGCAGTTCCTGGCGCCCGTCGCGCAGACGCACATCGACGCCGGGATCGTTGGCGGCGTTGAAGTTGCCCTTGAACAACGGCGCGGCTTTGACCACTGACGGCAGCAACTCGGCGACCACCCGATGTTCCAGCCCCGGGTAGCGCAGCATGGCGCCGGCGGTGATGCCGGTGCCGAAACCGATCACCAGTGTCGAGCGTGGCTCACCGTTGTGAATCAACAGCGGCAGCAGGGCTTGCACGCGCATGTAGCGCAGTGAGGGCATGGCATCGCCGGTGTTCGATACGCCTTGAATGTACAAACGGTGGAAGGTGTTCTCGCCGCGTCCTTGAGCAACCACCGCAACCGTACCGCCGCGACCTTCTTCATAGAACGCCAGTGTGCCGTTGCGCGCGCCGGGTAACAGGCTGGCGAGCTTGTCGACCGGGGTGAACACGGCCAACACCACCGACACCAGCCCGAGCGCAACCACGGCCTGACGCCGGCCTTTCTTGACGTGATGACCTTTGCGCACGGCAAAGTAGCCGACGCCGGCAGCGATGAGCGCCAGCAGGCCCAGCGTGCGCACCAGCCCCAATAGCGGGATCAGCAGAAAGCCGCAAAGCATCACCCCGACAATTCCGCCGAGCGTATTGAAAGCCACCACGGCGCCGACATCCCGGCCGACGCGCTCATGGCCGACACTCAAACGCAAGGCCAGCGGAAACGCCGCACCGAGCAACAACGTAGGCACAAAGACAATGCTCAACGCTGCCACGGCGAAGCGTGCACTCATACCCGCCAACTCACTGGCACCCAGGCTCAAGAGCCACATCTCCGCCTGACTCTGTGCGATCACCAGCCAGCGCCCGAGCAGGGCGATTTCCAGCAGCGCGACCAGCCCGGCGCCGGCAATCAGCAAACCGAACACGCCCCAAGGATCGCGGATGCGCTCGACCCGGCGGGCGAGCAGGGCGCTGCCGATAAACAGCCCGGTCAGATAGGTCGCCAACACCACGGCAAACGCGTAGGTGCGCGTGCTCATGAACTGCACGATCGATTGCGACCAGACCACTTCATAGCCCAGCGCCACGCCACCGGCGATGGAGTACAGCCACAGCGCAGTTCGGTCCGGGGCTTTTTCTACGTGATGTTTGATGGTGGTGGTCAGGGGCGCCGGATGCTGCCGGGCCAGCCATAACGCACCGACGGCGGCCAGCAGATTAAGCATCGCCGCAAACAAGGCACTGCCACGCACACCAAGGCTGGCGATCAACACGAACGCGGCGAGGAGGGTGCCGACAATCGCCCCCAAGGTGTTGGCCGCATATAACTGACCGCCAGCCTTGCCCGGATCAGCGGCGAGCGAACGCACCAGCACCGGCAGAGTGCCGCCCATCAGCACCGCCGGCAGGCCAACCAGTGCGAACGGTAACAGCCATGCAAGCACGCCGACGTGCCCTTGCAGCCAGGCAAACGGGCTGGCTGCCAGGCTCATGGCCACGGTCGCGCCGACGCCGAGAATCGCCACCAGCACTTCCAGCCCGGCATACAGCAACACCGGCTGCTGCAAGCGATCCGCCCAACGTCCGAACAGCCAGCCACCAAGAGCCAGTCCTGCGAAAAACGCACTGATACCGGTGGTGATCGCATACACCTCGACGCCGACCACCAGTGACAGTTGCTTGATCCACAGCACCTGATAGACCAGCGCCGCGACGCCGGAGATGCACAGCAGCAGGGCGGGGAACAGCAGCGTGGGAGCGGCGGTATGTGAGGCGGGTATGGCCGACGGCTTGCTGGCGATACGTGAGGACATGCGGAGGCCTTAATTCAAAAGTGATTGTGACGGTGCTGGCCCCTTCGCGAGCAGGCTCGCTCCCACAAGGGATCTGTGGCGAACACAAGTCCAGTGTGGGAGCGAGCCTGCTCGCGAAGAAGCCGACACAGTCCCAAGTCAAAAATAAGGCCGCCCGCCAGTGAGGGCGAGCGGCAGTCGAGCGGTGTTACTGGGCTTTTTTCATTTTTTCCTGGATGCGACGATCCACGTCTTCACGGATCTGGTCGATGCTGAAGCTCGCCGGACGCTGACTCGGTGGGTAGTCGA
The DNA here is from genome assembly GCF_900580865.1 of Pseudomonas viridiflava. Lineage (GTDB taxonomy): Bacteria > Pseudomonadota > Gammaproteobacteria > Pseudomonadales > Pseudomonadaceae > Aquipseudomonas. Next base: position 73,965 of record NZ_UTBZ01000052.1, on the reverse strand, counting down.
CGAAGGTTTGCAGGAACTTCGCAGCCCGGCGGGTGCCGTCGAAAATCAGATAGTCGTTTTTCGTCAGCCAGTCATAGTATTGGTCAGACACGATGTCAGCCCGTTCGTACGGGTCCATGCGCAGGTTGAACATTTTCGGTACTCGCAGGCACACGAACGGTTCGCTCCACACTTCCAGACCACCAGGAGCTCGCTGCTCGCAGAAGACCAGTTTCCAGTCGTTGAAACGCATGCTGACCAGCACACCGTCATCGTTGAAGTAGTAAAACTCGTCACGCGCGCTCTTGTCGGTTTTACCCGTCAGGTAATCCAGCTGGTTGTAACCGTCCAGATGCACCTTGAAGTTTTTGCCGCCGACGTCGGCACCTTTGAGCAGGCGATCCTTGATATCGGTGTCGCCGACCGCAGCCAACAGCGTCGGGAACCAGTCCAGACCCGAGAACAGCTGCGTCGAAACTTCACCCGCCTTGACTTTACCCGGCCAGCGAATCATCGCAGGCACTCGATACGCACCCTCCCAGTTGGAGTTTTTCTCGTTGCGGAACGGTGTGGTTGCCGCATCCGGCCACGACCATTGGTTAGGGCCGTTGTCGGTGGTGTAGACCACGATGGTGTTGTCGGTCAGCTTCAGGTCATCGAGCGTTTTGAGCAGTTTACCGACGTCGCCGTCGTGCTCGATCATGCCATCGGCATATTCGTTGCCGACCATGCCGCTTTGACCCTGCATTGATTCACGCACATGGGTGAACGCGTGCATGCGGGTGGTGTTCATCCAGACGAAGAACGGTTTGTTCGCCTTCGATTGCTTCTCGATGAACGCCTGAGCGGCGGCAGTGGTTTCGTCGTCGATGGTCTCCATGCGTTTTTTGGTCAAGGCCCCGGTGTCCTCGATCTTGCCATCGGCAAAACTGTGGATCACGCCACGCGGAGAGGCTGCCTTGACGAACTCGGCATCATTCTTGGGCCAGTACGGACGCTCCGGCTCTTCTTCGGCATTGAGGTGATAGAGGTTGCCGAAGAACTCGTCGAAACCATGGTTGGTCGGCAGGTATTCATCTTTATCACCGAGGTGGTTTTTACCGAACTGGCCCGTTGCGTAACCTTGGGCTTTCAATGCTTGGGCGATGGTTATATCGCGGGGCTGCAAGCCGACTGGCACGCCAGGCATGCCCACTTTCGAAAGGCCGGTCCGCAGCGGCGTCTGACCGGTGATGAACGACGATCGTCCAGCCGTACAGCTGTTCTCCGCATAGTAGTCGGTGAAGATCATGCCTTCTTTGGCGATACGGTCGATGTTCGGGGTTTTGTAGCCAACCACCCCCATCGAGTAGGCGCTGATGTTGGTCTGGCCGATGTCATCGCCGAAGATCACCAGAATGTTGGGTTTTTCAGCCGCCGTGGCCGTAGCCGACAGCGCCATGACCGAAGTCGCCACCAAGGCGAGTTTCGGTAGCCATTTGCGTATGCGAGTCATCTGACTTGCTCCTTTTCGCGGGGGTCGTTTATTGCGACTAACGTTTATTGCAGTCCTGCATCACGCTTTCTTATTGCACCTGCCCGGTGACCGCAGGCTCGAACGGGTAGATCCGGCGCCACTCCGACGCCATGTCAACCACGGTCCAGCCACGGGAATTTGCTTCATCGAGGGCTTTGTCGAGCCGGCCGATATCGGATTGACGGTCATAGGCCCATTCGCGCTTGGCGTCGGTGTGGTGCACCAGCCCCATAAACCGTTTGCCGGAACCGGCGGCGGTCCACTGCAGCATTTGCAGGTCGCCGTCGGAATTGCCGAAGGCGAGGATCGGCCGTTTGCCGATCACCGCGTCAATGCTTTCCGGTTTGCCGGGGCCGTCGTCGTTGTGCGCCAGTTTCGCTGTGCGCACGATCGAGGCCTTGCCGTCCTTGTATTGAAATGAAGTGATGAACGTGGTGCCGATCACTTGTTCCGGCGGGATGCCGTAGACCTTCTCGGCGAAGGCGCGCATGAACCCGGTGTCGCCGCCGGAGACGATGTAGGTCTTGAAGTCCTGTTTGCGCAGGTAATCGAGCATTTCCAGCATCGGCTGGAAGATCATCTCGGTGTACGGCTTGCCGGTCCTTGGATGCCGCGCCTGACTGAGCCAGGTTTTGGCGTAGTCATCGAAGGCTTCGGTGGTCATGCCGGTGTGGGTCGCCCCGACGATTTTCAGCAGGCCTTCCATGCCGGAAGCGGCCAGAGCCTTGTGATCGTTTTCCAGCACGGCTTTGAACGGCTGGGTAGTTTTCCATTCCGGATGCTGCGCGGCGTTGCGCTTGACCTCGTCGAAGGCAAACAGTAATTCGAAATAGGCCGGTTGTTCACTCCACAAGGTGCCGTCGTTGTCGAACACGGCGATACGGTCGCCCGGTTTGACGAAGTCCTTGCTGGTCTGGTCGGTCACGGTCTGCACGAATTCGATAATGCTCTTCTTCGCCGGGCCATCATTCCACGACGGTAGTGGCTCGTTAGCTTGGGCCAGCAGCGACAGGGTCAGACCGAACAGCAGGGCGAGTCCGAAGCGTTGGCGGTGCAGGAGCGCAGTCGTCATGGGAAATCCTTCTCGTGAACGGGGTTGAGCGGGCGCAGGGCCGAGGCCGGTTTTGCGTGCTGCCGTTCGGCCTGACTGTGAAGCGTAGACAATGATTCGCGCAGTTGAACGAGTGTTTGCTCGGTGCTGGGTTGGCGACCGTAAAGCCCGCGTAACAGGCCTTGCAGGCGCGGGCCGGCATCGACCAGTTTCAGCCCCTGCCGACTGCGGCGTAGCCACAGGTACAGCGCGCTCAATTGAGGAGGGCGGGCTTGCAGTTGTGCATCGATTTGTTGCCAGGCGAAGTCGGGCGATTGCTGCCACGCCCGTTGTTGCGCCTGCCGGCGCGCTTGCCAGTTTTTTCTGGCGCGGCTGAGTGCAGGACGCAACAGATAAGCGGCGCCGACGACTGCCGCGAACAAGCTCAGCCACCAAAGCCAATGCGTGGAAAAATGCAGGCGATTCTGGCCCAGTTGCTTGAGGTCTTCGCTGATCGAGAAGACCGGTTTGTAGGCGCTGCTGGCCATTGCCTCAAACGTCACCGCCGGCACCTGCGCGGTGCGCGATTGGCGAGTGCTGGCGTCCCACCACTTCACATCAATGGCCGGCAGCGTGTGCGAGCCGGCCTTGTCGATGCGGTAGGTGACGCTGTCGATGCGCTGACCGCCGAGGATGTCGCCACGACCGTCATCGAGACTGGTGACCTGCGGGGTTTTCGCATAGCGGCTCAGGCCGGCAACATCACCGAGCGCTGGAATCGGCAGGGTCATGGCCAGTGCGCCGTCCGCTTGCAGGGTCAATTGGCGGGTGATGCTGTCGCCGACTTTCAACGGCGTCGCCGAGTGGGTGATGCTCTGAGTGAAACGCAAACCGCTGGCCACCAGCGGTGTTTCCCCGGATTTGAAACCGGGCGGCTGGGCGGCGCTGAACTGCACCGGTTGGCTCTGCGCACTGATTTCTGTCGTGGCTTGGCCGGGTGTGGCGCGCACGGTCAGCGCCGGAATGTCGAAGCTGCGTGCGACGTTCGGGGTGATCAGGTAGCTGTAGCGCAAACCGCTGAAGGCCTGACCGTCGATGTTTTGATTGAGATGCTGCGCCTGACCGTCCGGCGGCATGACCAGGGCGCCGTCGAGTTTCAGGTCGGGCAGGGTGGCAGCGCTGGTGAACCAGGTGTCGGTGAGGACGTCGATTTGCAGTTCGACAAGGCCGCCGACCATGGCGCCCTCGGTGGTTTGCAGGTGGGCCTGGACTTTGAGTTGCGGTTCGGCGGCGAAAGCATTGAGGCTGAACAGGCTGAACAGCAATAAGGTGCCGACGGTTGTGGCGACTGAATGGGCCTCTTCGCGAGCAGGCTCGCTCCCACACGGGTGTTGTGTACGGCGCGAATCCCCTGTGGGAGCGAGCCTGCTCGCGAAGGCCGCGACTCGGTTCATCGCCTGGCCTCCTGCTGATCCTGCAAGCTGAACTTCTGCTTGAGAAACTTCGCCGGCGAGGTGGTAAGGTTCTGCAGCCACAAGGCATCGGACGCAGCCTGTTCGGTCTCGACCTTTTTGCTCTGACCCTTACCCGGCGCCTTGTCGAATTTCACCTCGTCGGGTTTGGTCTCCGGGGCGTTTTTCTCGGCGCTTTCGGTGTCCTTGAGCAAGGCCTGGGCCAAGGCCAGATTGGCCGTCGCTTCCGCGAATTGCGGTTGCAGCTTCAAGGCTTGGGTATACGCAGCGATGGCTTCATCGAACTTGAAGCGGCGCACGTAAATATTGCCCAGATAGAAATACGCCTGCGGCGTGTCGAGCCGCGCGAAAGTTGCCAGCGCGAGGTCGTAATCGGCCGCGTGATACGCCGCTACACCTTTCCAGTACGGGTCGACAAACAGCGCGGCAGCCTGCGGCAAATGCTCATGTTCGAACGCCCAGCGCCCTTGCTGATCGCGGGTGAAAAACGCATCGGTCAGGGCGTTGGCCTGTGCTGGTGCTGCTGGCCAGCTCAAGCCAATCGCCAGTGCCAGCGCGGGCATCCAGTTGACGCTCCAGCCCTTGCGCACATTGCACAGCGCCAACAGCAACAACGGCCAGCACAGCCAGTAACCGGTGTCTTTCCAGTGCAGTTCGCGCTGCTCGGCGCTGGCACTCTGAAAATGCTGCTGCGCGTGCAACTCGATCCAGTCCAGATCATCGTCATTGACGGTCAGGCTACCTAGTGGCGCATCGAGAGCGGAGGCCAGTTGCTTGATTGCTGCCGGATCGAAACGGCCCAGTGCCGGGCGCCCGTTGGCATCGGTGCGCGGCTGGCCGTTGGCATCATGGATAATGCCGCCGTCCTCATTGCCAACGGCCAATACCAGCACTTGTAACGGGCTGTCGCCCACACGCTTGTCGAGGCCGTCGAGTTCTGCGGTGTCAGCGCCGTCAGTGATCAGCAGCAGGCTGCCGGGTGTTTTTTCCGCGTTGAGCAAGCGTTTCGCCTGATCGATCACCGCGCCGACGTCTTTGCCCGGTTTGTCGATCAATCCGCTGCCCAAGGCTTCAATGAAGGTGTCGAGCAGCGCCGGATCATCGGTCGGTGGCAACACCAGATGGGCGCTGCCGGCGTAGGCAATCAATGCGGTGCGCGCACCGGCGCGGCGCTGGATCAGGTCGTGCAGTTTGTGTTTCGCCGCTTCCAGTCGACTCGGCTGCACATCGCTGGCGTCCATCGATGGCGACAGATCCACGGCGACAATCAGCGGCGCACGATTTTCAAGGAAGTCCGGCCGATCCTGTTCCCAAGTCGGCCCGGCGGCCGCGACCGCACCGAGGATCAACAGCGCGCACAGCAGGTGCACCGGGCGCAGGCGCTGATGGTCTTGAGGAGTGATGAGTAAGTGCGGCAACAAGTGCTCGGCGATATTGCCGCGCAGCCGTCGTTGCAGGTCGCGACCACGCCGCCAGAGCAGCGGCAGCACGGCACCGAACAGTGCGAGCAGCAGCCATAGGGGGCGGAGGAAATGGAAGTCGCTGAGGTTGATCTCCATCTCAGGCCTCCTGCCGCTGACGGGCAAACGCCAGACGCACACGCAGCAGCGCGCCGAGGTGATACAGCCCCAACAGCGTTACCGCCGCGCCGAGCGGCCAGTAGAACAACTCGCGTTGCGGTTGATGGCTGAGGGTTTTCACCTGGTGCGGGGTGAGGCGATCGAGGGTGGCGTAGACCTGATCCAGTGCGTTGCGGTCCTCGGCGCGGAAGAACTGGCCGCCGGTGGTTTTGGCGATCTGTTCCAGCGCCGACAAGTTGACCTTGGCTTCACCGGACGCGCTCGGGTCACCGATGCCGATGGTGTGAATGATCACGCCTTTGTTGGCGGCCATTTCAGCGGCGTGATCCGGGGTGATCGCGCTGCTGGTGTCATTGCCGTCAGTGAGCAAGATCAGTACTTTTTCCTGCTCATGGGCCTTGTCCAGCAGCTTCAGGCTCAATCCGATGGCGTCGCCAATCGCGGTGTTGGGGCCGGCCATGCCGATACCGGTGTCGGCCAGCAGCAGCGAGAGGCTGGCGTGGTCGAGGGTCAGCGGCGCCTGCGGGTAGGCGCCGCTACCGAACACGATCAGGCCGAGACGGTCATCCTTACGCTTGTCAATGAAGCCTTGCACCACTTCCTTGACGGCGGCGAGGCGATTGATTTTTGCGCCGTTGGCGTTGGTGAAGTCTTCAGTTTCCATCGACTGCGAAAGGTCGATGGCGAGCATCAGGTCGCGCACCGGTTGTTGTCGTTCGATGGGTTTTTCAACGAATACCGGGCGCGCGGCGGCCAGCAGGATCAATGCCCAGACGAGGACGTTCAACAGCAATTGCCAATGATTGCTGCGGCTGCCGACGATGCCCGGTTCTTCACCGACGGCGCGACTCATGGCGGCGAAAAACGGCACGCGCACGGCGCTGCGGGCCTCGTTGTACGCGGGCAGATAGCGGTAAGCCAGCCAAGGTATTGGCAGCAGGAGCAATAGCCACGGGTAATCAAGCTGCCACATGGTGATGCTCCATCCACGATTGGCAGGTGTCGAACAACGCCTGACGTTGCGGCGCGGGCAGGGCGCGCAGGGTGTCGTCGGGGGCGTAGGCGAGTTGCGCGAGTTGTGTGCTGAAGTCTGCAGGCAGCGGTTTCTTGCTGTGTTGCTGCAAAAAGACTTGCCAATCCTCCCGCCCACGCGCCGCGATCCCCTGTGGGAGCGAGCCTGCTCGCGAAGGCGATGTGTCAGACACCACAGATGTTGAATGTGCCGGCCTCTTCGCGAGCAGGCTCGCTCCCACAGGGTTTGCATTCCACAAGAAAGATTTGTGTGTGGGCATCGAGAGCGCCACGCGTTTGAGCAGCTCCGGTAGCTCGCGCAAGGCATTGAGGTCATCACTGCGGCTGCGCAATTGCGCCAGACGCGCCAGGCCCTCGCGGCGATAAGCATCCCTTCTCCATTGCCAATAACGGCGGATACCGATCAGCAACGCGGCCAATATCAAAAGGGCGAGCAGCACCCACCAGCCCCACGTCTGCGGCGCGTAACTGACCGGCGCAGGCAGGCTCAGCTCTTTAAGCTGTTCGATACTGGGGATCTGCGGATTCACCGTTTTGCCCCGGCACTTTTACCCAACTCAGCACGCAGTTGCGCATGGGCCTCTTCGGCAGTGCTGAACATCATCAGCGGCACCTGACTGCGGCGCAGCAAAGTGGCGACGTCTTTCAGCCGACCGCTGAGAAAGTCCCCCAGCGGTTGGTGCACGTTGCGTTTTTCCACCGCCAGCTCCACTTGCAACTCGCCCTGGGTCACCAGCAGGCGGCCATTGCTTGGCAGCTTCATGGCCAGCGGGTCGTAGACTTGCAGTGCAATCACATCGTTGTGCGCCGACAATTGCCGCATCAGTTGCAAGGTGCGTTCGCCGGCCCCGGCGAAGTCGCTGACGATGCAGATCAAATGATCATGCCCGGCCAGGGCGAGGCAGCGCTGCAGGACCTTGTCCAGTTGATCCTCGTCTTCAGCGTCAGGGTTGGCCGCGCTGAGTGCCTGATTCTGCTCGGCAATACGGCTAAGCAAGGCTTCCACGCGTTTACGGCTGCGCAGCGGCGCCACGCTGTCGATCCGCTGATCATTGAACACCAGCCCGCCGACCCGATCGCCGGCGTTGAACACCATCCACGCCGCCAGTGCTGCAAGCTCGGCGCCGAGCGCGGATTTGAAGCTGCGTTGCGAGCCGAAGAACATCGACATGCGCTGATCAACGACGATCAACGCCGGGCGGTCGCGCTCTTCGGTGAAGGTACGCACCACCGGTTTGCCGGTGCGCAGCGAGGCGCGCCAGTCGAGGTGACGCAAATCGTCGCCCGGTTGATAGCGACGCAATTCATCGAAATTCAAGCCACGTCCGCGCAGGCGCGAAGCATGGTTGCCGGCGAGGATGCTGCCGCGCGGTTGCCGGGCGAGAAAGCTCAGGTCACGGGCCTTGAACTCCAGCGCCATCAATTGCGCGAGAGAGACGTAGACCAGACCTTCATCGTTCATGCCGGAATCGCCACTTTATCGAGGATCCGATCAAGCACCTGATCGGCACTCACGCCGTCGGCCACCGCGTCGTAGCTCAATTGCAGACGATGGCGCAGCACTGGATGTACCACCGCGCGCACGTTGTCCGGCGAGACAAAGTCCTGACCTTGCAGCCACGCATCGGCACGCGCGCAACGATCGAGACCGATGCCGCCCCGCGGGCTGGCGCCAATAGCAATCCATCGCGCGAGGTCTTCGTCGTAATCGGCGGGGTGGCGGGTGGCGTTGATCAGGTCGATCAGATAGCTGTCGATGGCCGGAGAGACATGTACCGCACTGACTTCCTTGCGCGCGGCGAAGATCACGTCCTGCGCCAGGCTGAAACCCTTGGCAGGCGTGGTGCTGGCGCCCTGAGCGAACTCTTCGTTGCGCAGCAGGCGCAGCACCTGGCTTTCGTTTTCGGCACTCGGGTAGTCGAGCAGGACTTTCATCAGGAAACGGTCCATCTGCGCTTCCGGCAGCGGATAGGTGCCTTCCTGTTCGATCGGATTTTGCGTTGCCACCACAATAAACAGGTCGGGCAGGGCATGGCTGTTGCCGGCCACCGTAATCTGGCGTTCTTCCATGGCTTCGAGCAACGCTGCCTGCACCTTGGCCGGCGCGCGGTTGATCTCGTCGGCGAGGATCAGATTGCCGAACAGCGGACCCGGCTGGAAGCGGATTTCGTTCTTGCCTTCGACCTGATGCAGCACCTCGGCCCCGGTGATGTCCGACGGCAGTAGATCCGGGGTGAACTGGATGCGGCTCATCTTCGCGTCGAGGTGTTTGGCCAGTGCCTTGACCGTGCGGGTCTTGGCCAGCCCCGGCAGACTTTCCAGCAGCAAGTGACCGTTAGCCAACAGGCCGAGGAGGATCTGGCGGATCACCTGATCCTGGCCGAGTACGGCTTCGGCGATACTGGCTTGCAGGGCATTGAGGTCGGTAAGCGCGGTCATGGGGGCAGTCCTTTGTGTCCGGTCTAGAAAAAGGCCAGGGTCAGATTGACGCTGAAGCCGTTGCCTTCAGGGCGGTTCTTGGTGTCGAACTCCGGTACCCAGCGCGCACTGATGTTGGCTTGGGCGTCGGCGAATTTGCCGGCCCAGCCGATCACCGGGCCGGCGCCCACCGAGCGTCCGCGATAGCCATTGAACGTGTCGGCGGTCTGGCCTTTGTCATCGGTGAGTTGCTGGATGTAGCCGGCCGCAATACCCGCGCTCCAGCCATCGCCAAAACCATGGGTCCACAGCGCGTCGAGGGTGAAGATGTTGCCGTTGCGATAGTCGGTGGCGTCGTTCTCGGTATAGAACTCAAGACCGCTGGACAGCGTGAGTTCGCCACCCTTGCCATCCAGGTGGGTGAACGCCACGGTCGGCATGAACGTGTAGTTGTTCTGCCCGGGGTTGGCCAGCCGATCCTTGTTGTAGGCGCCGGTCGGCACGTAGATCGGCAGGGACAGCGAAATGTGGTTCAGTTCATCGAAGTGATAACCGGCGGCGATCGGCGTGATCAAGGCGTCGGCGAATTGCGTACCTGAGTCACTGTCACCCAACGTCCGTCCGCGCGGGCCGGTGATGCTGGCTTTGATGTCTGTGTATTGCACGGGAATGCCCACCGCCGAGGCGTAATTCCAACGGCCCTTGCCGGTGTCCCAGACATGAGTGAAGTTGGCCATGGTGTACGAGACTTTCATGTCGATCCCGCCGCTGACTGCGCCGGAAATCGGTGCTCCGCTACTGCCCTTGAGCGAGCCGTCGTACCAGATGCTGGTGAGCGACATGACCCAACCCGGCTCGGGTGGGACGATCCCGGCATTGGCAAACACCTGTTGGCCGGTGATCGGTCGGCCGACGCCGCCCTCTGCTGCGTAAAGCAGAGGACTGCCGATCATGCACAGCGCCAACAGCGGGCGCACTACATTGGGCTTGATCATCAAAAACTCCGCTTATTGTTTTGAATTGATCGGGTTGAGCAACGGCATTTTCCATTCACCACTGGCGACTTCCGGTGTCGGCATATCAAAGCGAACAATCTCCTGTGCCGACCCATTTGGCGTCGTGGGGCAGTTGGGCTGCTGGGCGCCGACGCCACAGCTGACAAACATGATCATCAGGCCGTATCCGGCGGCTTTGAAAGCAGCGTGCATGGCGTTTCCTTATTTGCCGAATGTCACATTGATGCCCGTGTACACCACGAACTGCGGCAGCCCGTCGCCTTTGCGGTCGACCGTCCACTGCGGCTCGACGAAAGCGTTGAGGATGTTGCTGCCGGACTTCCAGGCTTTGCCGACACCCAGACCGAGCGGGATGTAGTGCGTGTCGTTTTTCAGGTCGAAAGTCCAGGTACCGGTGGAGCGCAGGTACCAGCCTTTTTCCAGGTTATGGATGATGAACGGCTGCATGGTTGCGCTCTCGACATGGGCGCGGTCGTTGTCGCCGGCAAACGAACTCTGGTACTGCACCAGCGCGCCAAGCAGACCGCGCGGCGAGGCGTCGATGGCCACAGCAGCGAGACCACCTTGCCATTTGCCGGTGCCGAGCTCGTCCTGTTCGGCGGTCGGCGCGGTGATCAACGGGCCTACGCCCAGTTGCACGCCTTCGGATTTAAGAATGAAAATATCGAACAGGTTCAGATCGCCGATGCCGGTGCTGTAACCGTTGTGCGGATCGGGTCGGGTGCTGATCGGCAGAGTGGCACGGACCAGTTGCGGCACGCCGATGAAATCGTTGGGCGCAATCGGCAGGGTGCCGCGCAGCAACACGTCATTGCTGTGCGCGTTGCTGTCATAGAGTTTCGGAGTGTAGTAGTCCTGCAGATTGGCGCCGGGCGCCACGTTCAACGGGTTGTTGCTTTTGTTCGAGTCCTCGGCGTTGTCCGCCTGCGCGCCACACGCAGCCGCCAGCGAACTCGCCAGAAAAAGAGTCTTCCCCACTCGATTGACCATCATCCCCGATTCCTTGGTGGCTTTTGGATAACTTGGCACTTCGCGGCCGTTACTGCGTAATCCCTTTCTTATCAAGCCTGTAGGACACGTCTGAATGACGCTAGCAGCTAATCGGGAGTTAGCCAGTCGAATGGATTAATTCTTTGGTTTTGTCTACGGGTTCACAGATGATTGTGTACTAACCACTCCATTGCTCATGGTGTAGGAGCTGTCGAGTGAAACGAGGCTGCGATCTTTTGATCTTGTTTTTTAAATGCAAAATCAAAAGATCGTCCGATCGCGGCCCGAGTCTTCGGCAGCTCTTACCTGTGCGTATTTCAATTCGGGATGTTTAAAGGTTGTTTTGAATTTGCGGAACGTTCCCACAAGGTTTTCAGGTTGTCCGTCGGACGTCGGGTCACTAGCCTGTGTTCGTCGCTGCCAAATCAGCGACCGGGACTGGAAACCCCGGGGGAAAACTGAACGCAACAGCACCGTTCATGACGTATGCTTGCGCACCTTTTTTGGTGCGTACTTAGTTATGGCGGCTGTGCGTGGGGGACCTTCGGGTCGTCCGGGTTTCTCTGTCCCCCGGGTTTCCAGCCTGCGTACAGCTGCCACCCATTCGACCGGAAGCCGAATGGGCCAGCTCCACCGTTCGGATAGAGAAAACACTATGAAAAAGCCAACACCCAATCCCCCAGAATCAGACGCCGACAGCACATCCCCCTACGCCTCAGTCGACAGTAAAAAACTCCACGAAGCCGCCGATCGCGCCCTCGACTACTACCTCAATCCCGCCGCCCGCATCATGTCCAGCGCCAACGAGCCGGAACCCATGTACCTCGCCAATCCCAGGTACAACACCGAATCCCTGCTCGCCAACGCCAGCGAAACCCTCGGCTCGGCCAGCGAAATGCTGATCAACTTCGCCGCCTCGCTGGAAACCTCTCAGCGCAAGACTGCATTGGGCATCGCGCAAGTCGTCATGCTGGGGGAACTCGCGGTGAATCAAGCCTTGGATCACGTCGAGGTCAAGAACTGATCTATTGAATGATCATTCCCACGCTCTGCGTGGGAATGCAGCCCTTGGCGCTCTGCGTCAAATTCGCAAGTTGAACTCAGAGCGTCCCTTGAAAGACGATTGGACATAACCGTGACGATTGCAGGAGCAAAGGTTTGATAAGGAAGATGGTTACAAACAGGCGGATTAGCCTATGGCTGATGGCAGTTTTATCCGTCAATGCGATTTTTTTGGCTTTCCTGATTTTTGGTGATATCGGGGAGGGGCACGACAGGAAAATGATCAAAACCAAAGAGCCGTTGCTGATTGAAGGGCCAAATGGCGACGAGAACTACTATGTTCTGCCGTTGGGAACTACGCTTTATCACGATAAAAGATTTCCTGAAGGGCATGACCGCTATGTGGTGTATCTCAACCATAAAGGTGCAATTGCACACGAAGAAATTCCCATGAAGCCTGAATATGGCGGTTCATTTATCGATCCGCTCTGGCTGGACAATGTTGATGAGGAAACCTTGAAAGAAACTTTCAAACGTTTTCCGCTTTCCAGAACAGATGTCGCCGCTGCGATCAAGGCCAATGAAATAACCAAGGATGATCTGGCTGACATCATCCGCTCTATGCCCGATTGATCGACTCTTTAGCTGTCTAGTGAAACGAGTGTGCTTCGCTTTTCGAGATCAAAAGATCGCAACCTCGTTTCACTCGACCGCCTCTACAGGGACTGGGGATATATACACCCTGTCAGGTTTGACAGTTGTTGGTTGGTGTTGGCGGGTGTTTGATGGATTGGTATGGCACCTATTTGATTTACAAGAGGATAGCGAGCATGGCTACCGGAACGGTTAAGTGGTTTAACGCAGAAAAAGGATTCGGTTTTATTACCCAGGATAGCGATGGCCAGGACGTATTTGTGCATTACTCCGCGCTCGGGGGTAGCGGTTTTCAGGAACTTCAAGAAGGTCAGAGGGTTGAATTCGAAGTAGGGCAGGGGAAAAACGGACCTCAAGCCACTGATGTGCGGGCAATCTGAAATACCGCTTTGGTAGAAGTCGTCTAAGGCTGCGATCTTTGGATCTTGCTTTTGAAAATCAACTTCAAAAGATCGCAGCCTTCGGGAGCTCCTACAGGGAGGAGTCGGTTCAGCTGTTTTTCTTGGCCTGTTCGCGAACGCGTTCTTCTTGCGCACGTGCTTCGGGGGTGAATTCGGCGCCGAAGTCTTCGGCAGAAAATATCTGACGGATTTCAATGTCAGACTCGCCCGGCATCGGATTGGGGCAGCGCTTGACCCATTCGATGGCTTCTTCTTTCGACTTCACTTCCCAGATCCAGTAACCCGCCACCAACTCTTTGGTCTCGATGAACGGCCCGTCGATGACCGTGCGTTTGTCACCGGAGAAATGCACGCGGGCACCTTTGCTGCTGGGGTGTAAACCGTCGGCGTCGATCAGGATGCCGGCCTTGACCAGTTCTTCGTTGAAGTTGCCCATCGCGGTGATCAGCTCTTCGCTGGGCATGATGCCGGCTTCGGAATCGGCGCTGGCTTTTACAAGGATCATGAATCGCATGGCGGTTACTCCGTGGATTGTGGGGATTCGTTGTTTAGTCGAACGAGCCAGCGGTGAATCGACAGGGTCTCTGAATAAAAGACCAGTAACACCGCAGAATCCAATGTGGGAGCGAGCCTGCTCACGAAGAGGTCGTCACATTCAACATTTATGCTGACTGATCCAGCGCCTTCGCGAGCAGGCTCGCTCCCACATGGGGAATTGCGCTGGTTTTGTATACAATTTTTCAGGCAGGCACCCAACAATTTCCAAACAGGGCATAGGTCGTCGGACAATTTCGTGGTTAACTTCGGCCTCTTGCATGCTTTCCAATCAAAACATCAGAAGGACTCAAGTCATGGCTCAAGTCACCCTTAAAGGCAATCCGGTTCAAGTCAACGGCCAGTTGCCACAAGCCGGTTCCAAGGCGCCAGCCTTTTCTCTGGTTGCCGGCAATCTGTCCGACGTCACCCTGAAAGACTTTGCCGGCAAGCGCAAAGTGCTGAACATCTTCCCAAGCGTCGACACCCCGACCTGCGCCACTTCCGTGCGCAAGTTCAACGCTCAGGCCAACGAAGTGGCAAACACCGTGGTGCTGTGCATCTCGGCTGACCTGCCGTTCGCTCAAGCGCGTTTCTGCGGCGCCGAAGGTCTGGAAAACGTCCAGAACCTGTCGACCCTGCGCGGTGCCGAGTTCATCGAAAACTACGGCGTGGCCATCGCTGACGGCCCGCTGAAAGGCCTGACTGCTCGCGCCGTTGTGGTTCTGGACGAAAACGACAACGTCCTGCACAGCGAACTGGTCAAGGAAATCGCTGAAGAGCCTAACTACGACGCCGCTCTGGCCGTATTGAAGTAAGCTCTGCCACAAAGCTTTTACAATTGTTAACGGCCTGGCCCTGTCCAGGCCGTTTTCATTTGTGTATCAGTGTTTTGCCTCACACCTTGAAACGTAAGGTGTAAGTAAATTGCCGGTAAAGCTGCTTTGCTAATTCCCCATCAGTGCTTATCGTTCAGCCTCCCGTAAAAGAAGCCCACGCGCCCAATGGTTAATCACTCCATGCAATCGTCTCCCCGTAACTCCCGTCGCTGGCTGATCAGCCTGCTTGTCCTGTTGGTGATCGCTGTCCTGTGCTGGAAATTCTGGCCTGCCGGCTCGAGCCCCAAGGAGGGCGCAGACAAGGCTGCGGCCGGGCACACCGGGCGTTCGGGAATGATGCGGCCGGGCTTCGGTGGCGGCGCCGGGCCAATTCCGGTGCGCGTGGCGCCGGCGGTTACCGGTGATTTCCCGCTGTATTACAAGGCGCTGGGTACGGTGACCGCGCTCAACACCATCAATGTGCGCAGCCGGGTGGGCGGCGAGCTGGTCAAGATCAATTTCGAAGAAGGGCAGATGGTCAAGGCTGGCGACCTGCTGGCCGAGATCGACCCGCGCCCGTACCAGAACGCCTTGCTGCAAGCCGAAGGCACTTTGCTGCAGAATCAGGCACAACTGAAAAACGCCCAGGTTGACGTCGAGCGTTATCGCGGTCTGTACAAAGAGGACAGCATCGCCAAACAGACGCTGGACACCGCTGAAGCACTGGTCGGCCAGTATCTGGGTACGGTCAAGACCAATCAGGCAGCGGTCAACGATGCCAAGCTCAATCTTGAATTCACCAAGATCCGCGCACCGATTGCCGGCCGTGTCGGTCTGCGTCAGGTTGACGTCGGCAACCTCGTTACCGCCAACGACACCACATTCCTCGCGGTGATCACCCAGACGCAACCGATCAGCGTCGCTTTCACCTTGCCGGAAAACAGCCTCGAAACCGTGCTCGCCCGTTATCGCAGTGGCGCCAAGCTGCCAGCCGAAGCGTGGGATCGCGGCGACACTAAGCTGCAGGCCACCGGCGTGCTGCAAAGCCTCGACAACCAGATCGACGTCGCCACCGGCACCCTGAAGTTCAAGGCCCGCTACGAAAACCGCGATCAGGCGTTGTTCCCCAATCAGTTTGTCAATGTCCACTTGCTCGCTGACACGCTGAAAGGCGTGGTATTGGCGCCGTCGGCGGCCATCCAGTTTGGCACCAACGGTACCTTCGTCTATGCGCTGGACGGCGACAAGAAGGTCACCATTCGCCAACTGAAGATTGGCGCCAGTGATGGCGAAAACACCGTGGTCACCGAAGGCCTGGCCGCCGGCGACCGCGTGGTGTTGGAAGGCACCGACCGCCTGAAGGAAGGCAGTGAAGTGGAAGTGGTCAACGACAGCAATCAAGTACCGACCACGCCGACCGAACACCTGCAAGGCAAATCTGCCGCGACCCCGACTGACGCTGCTGTCTCCGACAAGGCCAAGAAGGGCGCATGAACATTTCGCGGCTGTTCATCCTCCGACCGGTAGCCACCACCCTGAGCATGCTGGCCATTGTCCTGGCCGGCCTGATCGCTTACCGCCTGTTGCCGGTGTCGGCGCTGCCACAGGTCGATTACCCGACCATCCGCGTCATGACCCTGTATCCCGGCGCCAGCCCGGATGTGATGACCAGTGCCGTCACCGCGCCGCTTGAGCGCCAGTTCGGGCAAATGCCGGGCCTCACGCAAATGGCTTCAACCAGTTCCGGCGGTGCGTCGGTGCTGACCCTGCGTTTCAGCCTCGACATCAACATGGACGTCGCCGAGCAGCAGGTGCAAGCCGCGATCAACGCCGCGACCAACCTGTTGCCGACCGATTTGCCGGCGCCGCCGGTGTACAACAAGGTCAACCCGGCGGACACCCCGGTACTGACGCTGGCGATCACCTCGAAAACCATGCTGCTGCCCAAACTCAATGATCTGGTCGATACGCGCATGGCGCAGAAAATCGCCCAGATCAGCGGCGTGGGCATGGTCAGCATTGCCGGCGGTCAGCGTCAGGCCGTGCGCATCAAGGTCAACCCGGAAGCGTTGGCGGCCAACAGCCTCAACCTGTCGGACGTGCGCACCCTGATCGGCGCCTCCAACGTCAATCAGCCGAAAGGCAACTTCGACGGCCCGACCCGAGTGTCGATGCTGGACGCCAACGACCAACTGACCTCGCCCGAGGACTACGCCAACCTGATCCTCGCCTACAAGAACGGCGCGCCGCTGCGGCTCAAGGACGTGGCGGAAATCGTCGACGGCGCCGAGAACGAACGCCTTGCTGCGTGGGCCAACCTGAATCAGGCCGTATTGCTGAACATCCAGCGTCAGCCGGGTGCCAACGTGATTGAAGTGGTCGACCGCATCAAGGCGTTGCTGCCGAGCATCACCGACAACCTGCCGGCCGGCCTCGAAGTGACGGTGCTGACCGACCGCACGCAGACCATTCGCGCCTCGGTCACCGACGTACAACACGAATTGCTGATCGCCATCGCCCTGGTGGTGATGGTGACCTTCCTGTTCCTGCGGCGCGCCAGTGCGACGATCATTCCGTCGGTGGCCGTTCCGCTGTCGCTGATCGGCACCTTTGGCGTGATGTATCTGGCCGGGTTCTCGGTGAACAACCTGACCCTGATGGCGCTGACCATTGCCACCGGTTTTGTGGTCGACGACGCCATCGTCATGCTGGAGAACATTTCGCGCTTCATCGAAGAGGGCGACAGCCCGATGCAGGCCGCGCTGAAGGGCGCCAGGCAGATCGGCTTTACCCTGATCTCGCTGACGCTGTCACTGATTGCAGTACTGATTCCGCTGCTGTTCATGGCCGATGTAGTCGGGCGCCTGTTCCGCGAATTCGCCATCACCCTGGCGGTGGCCATCCTGATTTCCCTGGTGGTTTCGCTGACCCTGACGCCGATGATGTGCGCGCGTCTGCTCAAGCGTGAGCCGGAAGAACATGAGCAAGGCCGTTTCTACCGCGCCAGCGGTGCGGTGATTGACTGGATGATCACCGAGTACGGGCGGATGCTGCGCTGGGTGCTCAAGCACCAGCCACTGACCTTGCTGGTGGCCATCGCTACGCTCGGGTTGACCGTATTTCTCTATATGGTCGTGCCGAAGGGCTTCTTCCCGGTGCAGGACACCGGGGTGATTCAGGGCATTTCCGAGGCACCGCAGTCGATTTCCTTTGCTGCCATGGGCGAGCGCCAACAGGAACTGGCGAAAATCATTCTCGAAGATCCGGCGGTGCAGAGCCTGTCGTCCTACATCGGTGTCGACGGCGATAACGCCACGCTCAACAGCGGGCGCTTGCTGATCAACCTCAAGCCCCATGGTGAGCGTGATCTGTCGGCCACAGAAGTGATCGCGCGTCTGCAACCGCAACTGGACAAACTGGTCGGCATCCGTCTGTTCATGCAACCGGTGCAGGACCTGACCATCGAAGACCGTGTCAGCCGCACCCAATATCAGTTCAGCATGTCTTCGCCGGACTCCGAACTTCTCAGTCAATGGAGCGGCCGTCTGGTCGAAGCGCTGGCACAACGTCCGGAACTGACCGACGTTGCCAGTGATTTGCAGGACAAGGGCTTGCAGGTCTATCTGGTGATCGACCGCGATGCCGCGTCACGCCTCGGCGTCTCGGTGGCGAACATCACCGACGCGCTGTACGACGCCTTCGGCCAGCGGCAGATCTCGACCATTTACACCCAGGCCAGCCAGTACCGCGTAGTGCTGCAAGCCCAGGCCGGGGAGAAGATCGGCCCGCAGGCGCTGGACCAGATTCATGTGAAGACTACTGACGGCGCACAGGTACGCCTGTCGAGTCTGGCCCATGTCGAAGAGCGGCAGGCGCAACTGGCGATCACCCATATCGGTCAGTTCCCGGCGGTGATGATGTCGTTCAACCTGGCGCCCGGCGTGGCGCTGGGGCATGCGGTGGACATTATCGAACAGGTGCAAAAGGACATCGGCATGCCGGTCGGCGTGCAGACCCAGTTCCAGGGCGCGGCCGAAGCGTTCCAGGCCTCGCTGTCGAGCACCTTGCTGCTGATTCTGGCCGCCGTGGTGACCATGTACATCGTGCTGGGCGTGCTGTACGAGAGCTACATTCACCCGATCACCATTCTTTCGACTTTGCCGTCGGCGGCGGTCGGCGCGTTGCTGGCGCTGCTGCTCAGTGGCAATGACCTGGGCATGATCGCGATCATCGGCATCATTCTGTTGATCGGTATCGTGAAAAAGAACGCGATCATGATGATCGACTTCGCCCTCGATGCTGAACGCACCCAAGGTATGGCGCCGGAGCAGGCGATTTATCAGGCGGCGCTGCTGCGCTTCCGGCCAATCCTCATGACCACGCTGGCGGCGCTGTTTGGCGCGGTGCCGTTGATGCTCGCCACCGGTTCCGGGGCTGAATTGCGTCAGCCGCTGGGTCTGGTGATGGTCGGCGGTTTGCTGGTGAGTCAGGTGCTGACGCTGTTCACCACGCCAGTGATCTACCTGTATTTCGACCGCCTCGGTCGACGCTTTGGCAAGACCAATGCTGACACTGAGGAGGTGTCGGTATGACTTTGCATCGCCACGTAACCTGTGGGAGCGAGCTTGCTCGCGAAAGCGGTCAGGCAGTCACTAACGATGTTGGATGTGCCGGCCTCTTCGCGAGCAAGCTCGCTCCCACAGGGTTGGGCGGTGGAGCAGGGGATCGTGTTCGATGAACCTCTCCGGTCCTTTCATCAAGCGTCCCGTGGCGACGATGCTGCTGAGCCTGGCGATCATGCTGCTCGGCGGTGTCAGCTTCGGTCTGCTGCCGGTGGCACCGCTGCCGCAGATGGATTTCCCGGTGATCGTCGTGCAGGCGAGTTTGCCCGGTGCCAGCCCGGAGGTCATGGCGTCCACCGTGGCGACACCGCTGGAGCGCTCTTTCGGCGCGATCGCCGGCGTCAACACCATGAGCAGCCGCTCCAGTCAGGGTTCGACCCGGGTCATTCTGCAGTTCGACCTCGACCGCGACATCAACGGCGCCGCACGGGAAGTGCAGGCGGCGATCAACGCCTCGCGCAACCTGTTGCCGAGCGGTATGCGCAGCATGCCGACCTACAAGAAGGTCAACCCGTCGCAGGCGCCGATCATGGTGCTGTCGCTGACCTCCGACGTGTTGGAAAAAGGCCAGCTCTACGATTTGGCTTCGACCATTCTTTCCCAGAGTCTGTCCCAAGTGCAGGGCGTCGGCGAAGTGCAGATCGGCGGCAGTTCGCTGCCGGCGGTACGCATCGAACTCGAACCGCAGGCGCTGAACCAGTACGGCGTGGCGCTCGACGATGTGCGCAAGACCATCGCCGATGCCAACGTGCGCCGGCCCAAGGGTTCGGTCGAGGACGGCCAGCGCTTGTGGCAGATCCAGGCCAATGACCAGTTGGAGAAAGCCAAGGATTACGAATCACTGATCATCCACTACGCCGACGGCGCCGCGTTGCGCCTCAAGGACGTGGCCAAGGTCAGTGACGGCGTCGAAGACCGCTACAACAGTGGTTTCTTCAACGATGACGCAGCCGTGCTGCTGGTGATCAACCGTCAGGCCGGCGCCAACATCATCGAGACAGTCAACGAGATCAAGGCTCAGTTGCCGGCGCTGCAAGCCGTGTTGCCGGCCAGCGTGAAGCTGAATCTGGCCATGGATCGCTCGCCGGTGATCAAGGCAACGTTGCACGAAGCCGAGATGACCCTGCTGATTGCCGTGGCGCTGGTGATACTGGTGGTGTTCCTGTTCCTCGGTAACTTCCGCGCTTCGCTGATTCCGACATTGGCCGTGCCGGTGTCGCTGGTCGGCACCTTTGCGGTGATGTACCTCTACGGTTTCTCGCTGAACAACCTGTCGCTGATGGCGCTGATTCTCGCCACCGGCCTGGTGGTGGACGACGCCATTGTTGTACTGGAGAACATTTCCCGGCACATCGACGAGGGCGTCAAACCGATGCAGGCCGCGTACCTCGGGGCCAAGGAAGTCGGGTTTACCTTGCTGTCGATGAACGTCTCACTGGTCGCAGTGTTCCTGTCGATTCTGTTCATGGGCGGCATCGTCGAGAGCCTGTTCCGTGAGTTTTCCATTACCTTGGCCGCGGCCATCGTCGTCTCGCTGGTGGTTTCGCTGACGCTGACGCCGATGCTCTGCGCCCGTTGGCTGAAGCCGCACACGCCGGGGCAGGAAAATCGCTTGCAACGCTGGAGCCGTCGTACCAACGACTGGATGGTCGGCAAATACGCCAGCAGCCTCGACTGGGTGTTGCGCCATCGGCGTCTGACCTTGCTCAGTCTGCTGATCACCGTTGGCGTGAACGTCGCGCTGTACGTGGTGGTGCCGAAAACCTTCATGCCGCAGCAGGACACCGGCCAGTTAATCGGATTTGTGCGCGGTGATGACGGCCTGTCGTTCAGCGTGATGCAGCCGAAAATGGAGATTTTCCGCCGCGCCGTGCTCAAGGACGAAGCGGTGGAAAGTGTCGCCGGATTCATCGGCGGCACCAACGGCACCAATAACGCTTTTATGCTGGTGCGCCTGAAACCCATCAAGGAACGCAATCTGTCGGCGCAGAAAGTTATCGAGCGCATGCGCAAGGAAATGCCCAAGGTCCCCGGTGCGCAATTGATGCTGATGGCCGATCAGGACCTGCAATTCGGCGGTGGCCGCGAACAGACCACCTCGCAATACAGCTACATTCTGCAAAGCGGTGATTTGAGCGAGTTGCGCAAGTGGTACCCGAAAGTGGTTACCGCGTTAAGGGCCTTGCCGGAGTTGACGGCGATTGATGCCCGTGAGGGAGCGGGTGCCCAGCAGGTGACGCTGATTGTCGATCGCGATCAGGCCAAACGCCTGGGTGTCGACATGGACATGGTCACCGCGGTGCTGAACAACGCCTACAGCCAGCGACAGATTTCAACGATCTACGACAGCCTCAACCAGTATCAGGTAGTGATGGAGGTCAATCCGAAATACGCCCAGGACCCGGTGACGCTCAAGCAGGTTCAGGTGATCACCGCTGACGGTGCGCGAGTACCGCTGTCGACCTTTGCCCATTACGAAAACAGCCTGGAAGATGACCGCGTCAGCCACGAAGGTCAGTTCGCCTCCGAGGACATTTCCTTCGACATGGCTGAAGGCGTGACGGTGGAGCAGGGCAGCGCTGCCATCGAGCGGGCGATTGCCAAGCTGGGCCTGCCGGAAGACGTCATCGCAAAAATGGCCGGCACCGCCGACGCCTTCGCCGCGACGCAGAAGAGCCAGCCGTTCATGATTCTCGGCGCGTTGCTGGCGGTGTATCTGGTGCTGGGCGTGCTGTACGAAAGCTACATCCATCCGCTGACGATCCTGTCGACCCTGCCGTCGGCCGGTGTCGGTGCGTTGCTGTCGATCTATGCGCTGGGCGGCGAGTTCAGCCTGATTTCGCTGCTCGGGTTGTTCCTGCTGATTGGTGTGGTGAAGAAAAACGCCATTCTGATGATCGACCTGGCTTTGCAACTGGAGCGTCATCAGGGCCTGTCGCCGCTGGAATCGATCCGCAGTGCTTGCCTGCAACGTCTGCGCCCGATTCTGATGACCACCCTGGCGGCGATTCTCGGTGCCTTGCCGCTGCTGCTCGGCCGTGCCGAAGGCGCGGAAATGCGCCAGCCGTTGGGTTTGACCATTATCGGCGGGCTGATTTTCAGCCAAGTGCTGACGCTTTACACCACTCCGGTGGTTTACCTCTATCTCGACAAGCTGCGCCATCGTTTCAACAAATGGCGTGGCGTGCGTACTGACGCCGCTCTGGAAACTCCGCTATGACTGACCGTTCGCTTTTCAATCTGGCCACCGTTCGAGGCTCGCGTCTGCTCAGCCTGTCGCTGTGCGTGGCGATGCTCAGTGCCTGCGCTGTCGGCCCGGATTACCAGCGCCCGCAAACCGCTGAAATTGCCCTGTACAAAGAAGCCGAGGGCTGGACCCAGGCCAACCCGAGCGATTCGCTGGCCCGGGGTGCGTGGTGGGAGTTGTATGGCGATCAGCAGCTCAACGGGCTGATCGAGAAACTCAACAGTTCCAACCAGACGGTCGCGCAATCAGAAGCCCAGTATCGTCAGGCCCAAGCCTTGGTGCGCAGTGCTCGCGGGGCGTTCTATCCCAGCGTTGACTTGAGTCTGGGCAAGACCCGCTCCAGTCAGGGCACTGGCAGCAGCAGTTCGAGTTTGAGCAGTTCTTCCAGCGGTATCCGCGACACCTATAACGCCGAACTGGGCGTCAGTTGGGAAGCCGATGTCTGGGGCAAGCTGCGCCGTGGCCTGGAAGCCGATGAGGCCAGCGCCCAGGCCAGTTTTGCCGACTTGGCGGCCATGCGCCTGAGCCAGCAATCGGAGCTGGTGCAGAACTACCTGCAACTGCGCGTGATCGACCAGCAGAAACGCCTGCTCGAAGCCACGGTCGCCGCCTACGAACGCTCGCTGAAAATGACCCAGAACCAGTACCGCGCCGGGGTTTCCGGGCGTGATGCGGTAGCGCAGGCACAGACGCAACTGAAAAGCACCCAGGCTGATCTGGTCGACCTGATCTGGCAGCGCGCGCAATTCGAAAATGCGATTGCCGTGCTCACCGGGCAAGCGCCGGCGGATTTCAACATAGCCGAAGTGCAGACCATTCCAAAGCTGCCGCAGGTGCCGTTGAGCCTGCCGTCGCAATTGCTTGAGCGGCGTCCGGACATTGCTTCGGCGGAGCGTTCGGTGATTGCCGCCAACGCCAACATCGGCGTGGCCAAAGCCGCGTATTACCCGGATCTGAGCTTGAGTCTGAGCGGCGGTTACAGCAGCAGTACCTCGCAGAACCTGATCAGCCTGCCTAACCGCTTCTGGTCGGTGGGGCCGAAACTGGCGCTGCCGCTGTTCGACGGCGGCATACGTTCGGCAGAAGTCGATCGTACCGAGGCAGTGTATGACCAGACCGTGGCCAAGTACCGCCAGACCGTGCTCGACGGTTTCCGCGAGGTTGAAAATTATCTGGTGCAGCTCAAGGTGTACGAAGACGAAGCGGCGGTGCGCCAGGAAGCGCTGGATGCAGCACGCGACTCCCTGCGCCTGACGGAAAACCAGTACAAGGCCGGGCTGATTGCTTACATCGATGTGGTGGTGGTGCAAGCCACGGCGTTGAGCAATGAGCGCAGTGTGCTGAACATTCTGCAAAGCCGTTTGATCGCCAGCGTGCAACTGATTGCGGCGCTGGGCGGCGGTTGGGATGGGCAGCTGGACGTGAGCAACTCCAACTGATTCCATGCCCCTTGTAGGAGCTGCCGGAGGCTGCGATCTTTTGATTTTTCTGTTAACGACAAGATCAAAAGATCGCAGCCTCCGGCAGCTCCTACAGGTATGTGTTTCAGCTTTGAGCAAAGCTGTGAACGCCGCGCCAGAGCCTTGTCGGACGATCGAACAAGCGTTTCATCGGGTTGATGGCCAATTGCTCACTTTGTCAGTGCGTTCTTCTGCGCAATCAGTACAATCGCCGCATTTGCCCGACCGAGAATGGACGCAATCCGCGTTGGGTGGCCACGAGAAATCCCATGCTCATCGGTAGTTATTCCTCCACCCTGGTTTTCATTTCGTTGTGCGTGGCGATTCTCGCTTCCTACACCGCGCTCGACCTTACCGGCCGCATTGCCACGGCCAAGGGCCGGGCCGTGCATTTCTGGACTGCCGGGGGCGCGTTTGCCATGGGCATCGGCGTGTGGTCGATGCATTTCATTGGCATGCTGGCCTTCAAACTGCCAATCGATCTGGGCTATGACATCACCCTGACGGCGCTTTCGCTGCTCATCGCCGTGTTGTCCTGCGGATTTGCCTTGTGGCTGGTCAGTCAGCCGAAATTGCCGATTCTGCAACTGGTGTTCGGCGCACTGATCATGGGCGCCGGCATCAGCGCCATGCATTACACCGGCATGGCGGCGATGCGCATGACCCCGGGGATCGACTACGACCCGACGCTGTTTGGCGCCTCGTTGCTGATCGCCGTTGGTGCGTCGGCGGCGGCGCTGTGGATCGCCTTTCGCCTGCGTCAGCATTCGCCCTATGTGCGCCTGATTCGTGGCGGCGCGGCGATCATCATGGGCATCGCCATTGTCGGCATGCATTACACCGGCATGGCCGCCGCGCAGTTCCCTGACGGCAGCTTCTGTGGCGCCACCGTCAATGGCTTGAAGGGCAATGGCCTCGACAGTCTGGTGTTGATCACCACGTTGGCAGTGCTGTCGATTGCCTTGCTGACCTCGATTCTCGACGCGCGCCTCGAAGCGCGTACCGCTGATCTCGCGCACTCGTTGACCGTGGCCAACCGCGAACTCACCCAACTGGCCCTGCACGACACCCTGACCGGCCTGCCGAACCGCATGCTGCTGGACGACCGGATCAATCAGGCGATGAAAAAGGTCAACGAGCAGGGCGGCTGTTTTGCCTTGATGTTCATCGATCTTGACGGCTTCAAACCGGTCAATGATGCGTTCGGCCATCACATGGGCGATCAGTTGTTGCGCGAAGTCGGTGTGCGTCTGCGTGAAGACTTGCGCAGCCTCGACACACTGGCGCGGATCGGTGGCGATGAGTTCGTGTTGCTGGTGCGTCTGAGCGAACCCGATGATGCGCTGGGACTGGCCGCGCGTCAGGTCGGCCTGATCGCGCAATCATTCCGCGTCGCCGAACATGACTTGCAGATTTCCGCCAGCGTCGGCATTGCCCTGTATCCGGGCAACGGCCAGAGCGCGCAGGAACTGCTGATGAATGCCGACGCGGCGATGTACCACGCCAAGGGCGGCGGCAAAAACGGTTACAGCTTCTTCGATGCGTCGATGAACAACAACGCACGCAAGCAGTTGCAGTTGTTACAGGACCTGCGTGCGGCACTGGAACACAGTCAGTTCAGCTTGCATTACCAGCCCAAATTCGATGCCGCCAATGGCCGTCCGGTCGGGGCCGAAGCGCTGCTGCGTTGGCAACACCCGATCCACGGCATGCTGATGCCGGACAAGTTTATCGACCTGGCCGAGAAATCCGGCCTGATCATCCCGATCGGCGACTGGGTGCTCAATGAAGCCTGTCGGCAGATGCGCGAGTGGTTCGTGCTCGGTTACACCGATTGGCGTATCGCGGTGAACTTGTCGGCGCTGCAGTTCTGCCACACCGGGCTGGTGCGCAGCGTGGCCAAGGCCTTGGCCACTCACCATTTACCGGCCAACAGCCTGACCCTGGAAATCACCGAAACCACGGCCATGAGCGATGCCGATGCGAGCATGACGGTGTTGCAGGAGTTGTCGGACATGGGCGTCGATCTGTCGATCGATGACTTTGGCACCGGTTATTCCAGCCTGATGTACCTCAAGCGTTTGCCGGCCAACGAGCTGAAGATCGACCGTGGCTTTGTGCGCGATCTGGAGCATGACAGCGATGATGCGGCGATTGTCTCGGCGATTGTCGCGCTGGGGCAGGCGCTGGGATTGCGGATTGTCGCTGAAGGCGTGGAAACCGGTGTGCAGCAGGAATTTTTGACGCAGTTGGGTTGTGACTCGCTGCAGGGTTATCTGCTGGGGCATCCGATGCCGGCGGACAAATTCATGCAGGATATTGCGCGCGGCAAGCAGGTGGCGGCGGTCTGATCGACCGCGTTATCGTTCTTCGCGAGCAGGCTCGCTCCCACATTGGCTGTGTGAACGACACAGAACCCTGTGGGAGCGAGCTTGCTCGCGAAGGCGTCTGCCCAGACACCACAGACCCCATGCAAAACCCGTCAATGGCGGTTATTCTTCCCCCCGACTGTTACGTGTGCATTGGGG
Source organism: Pseudomonas viridiflava (assembly GCF_900580865.1). Lineage (GTDB taxonomy): Bacteria > Pseudomonadota > Gammaproteobacteria > Pseudomonadales > Pseudomonadaceae > Aquipseudomonas. The sequence goes on along the minus strand of NZ_UTBZ01000052.1, from coordinate 47,666 downwards.
GAGAAAGGCCAGCATGGATAAAGTCATTGTGATCACCGGGGGCGGGCGCGGGATTGGCGCCGCTACGGCGCTGTTGGCTGCCGAGCAAGGCTATCGGATCTGCATCAACTATCAGTCGGATGAACAGGCTGCGCAAAGCGTGCTGGAGCAAGTCCGCGCATTGGGCGCACAAGCCATCGCCGTGCGCGCCGACGTCAGCATTGAAGACGAAGTGATCGCGCTGTTCCAGCGGGTCGACACCGAGTTGGGCCGGGTCACCGCACTGGTGAACAACGCTGGCACCGTCGGGCAAAAGTCGCGGGTCGATGAAATGTCCGAATTCCGCATTCTGAAAATCATGAAAACCAACGTGCTGGCTCCGATCCTCTGCGCCAAGCACGCGATCTTGCGTATGTCACCCAAGCACGGCGGGCAGGGCGGCAGTATCGTCAACGTGTCGTCGGTGGCTTCACGCCTTGGTTCGCCCAACGAGTACGTCGATTACGCGGCCTCAAAAGGTGCGCTCGATACCTTTACCATCGGTTTGTCCAAGGAAGTCGCGGGCGAGGGGATTCGGGTCAACGCAGTTCGCCCGGGTTATATCTACACCGATTTCCACGCCTTGAGCGGCGATCCGGATCGGGTCAGCAAGCTGGAGTCGGCGATTCCGATGGCCCGCGGCGGGCGGCCGGATGAGGTGGCGGAGGCGATTGTCTGGTTGTTGTCGGATAAAGCGTCGTATGCGACCGGGACTTTTGTTGATCTCGGTGGAGGGCGTTAACAACATCGAATATGTATGGGTGGTTCCGGTCCGTTTGCGATCCAGTATCTCCCGCGTTGGTTTTGCGTGTAATACACACTGAAAGGGCCCCGTCTCGGAGCCCACTGTGTTTTAGCAATCAGGTAAGTAATTAATCGTCGGACTCAATCAGGATATTGTCAAAAAATGCGCGAGTGGTCGGTTTTAGTTCGTGAGAATAGCTGGGTCCAATATCAAAGCTGCCAGCTGTAGGCTTCGTCAGATCCACAGCAATGGAGTATCGATGCCAATCGACACTAGGCGCAGGGGACTTAACAGAAAAATTGTTATTTTTACCGGTGTTAACCCAAACGGCACTAAAACCTTCGGGGGGATCAACAACACGCAGGTCGAAAGACAGGAGAACTTTCTTGCCGATATAACTCTTGAGCGTTCTCTGGAAGCACTCAAGCGTCATACGAGGTTCAAGGTTTTCTTTAGTGGCGAGGCACAGGCCTGTGCCCTCACGCACCAAATCACTCAATTGTTCATGACCAATTTCTCCCCAACCATTTCGTTTGCCATCATCAAAGTTGGTTGAGTGCAGAATTTTTTTGTCAGACATTTTCAACGCTCCATGTAGTTAAATTACTCCTGTATTCAGCCATTCCCGATCAATGCCGTCACCTGTCAGAGTTGACAGGTTTTGTCCGGATAAACTGCCGTCCATCAGAAATACCTGTAGCTGCATGCAAATAAAGCTTCGTAGGGCTGCTGCTGTTCAATTACCAAATTAATACCGGCAGTCAAGAGTTCTCACAAACTTGCAACTGCGATAGTTGGGGGACTCAGCACTCTGTCAGAACGACCGCACAATCCGCCCCAACGTCTCCATGGCCTTCTCCGAGTCCTCGGTCCACGGGCTGCCATAATTCAACCGAATACAATTCCTGAACCGCTGCGTCGGCGAGAAAATCGGCCCCGGCGCAATGCTGATCCCCTGCGCCAGTGCCATCTGAAACAACTTCAGCGAATCCATTTGCGGCGGCAATTCCAGCCACAAAAAGTAGCCACCGGCCGGTTGGCTGACCCGCGTCTGCGCCGGGAAATAGCGCGCGATCGCCGCAAGCATCGCGCTCTGCTGTTCTTCCAGCGCGTAGCGCAGTTTGCGTAGATGCCGGTCATAGCCGCCGTGTTGCAGGTAGTCGGCAATCGCTGCCTGCGCGGGCATAGAGGCGCACAGCGAGGTCATCAGTTTCAGCCGCTCGATTTTCTGCGCGTAGCGCCCGGCGGCGACCCAGCCGATGCGGTAGCCGGGGGCCAGGCTCTTCGCGAACGAGCCGCAGTGCATCACCAGCCCTTCGGTGTCGAAGGCTTTGGCCGGTTTCGGGGCCTGTTGGCCGTAATAGAGTTCGGCGTAGACGTCGTCTTCGATCAATGGCACCTGATGGCGACGCAGCAGTTCGACCAGTTCCTGTTTCTTCGCCTCGGGCATGGTGGCGCCCATCGGGTTCTGGAAACTGGTCATGCACCAGCAGGCCTTGATCGGGTGGCGTTCCAGAGTCTGTGCGAGCACGCCGAGGTCGATGCCGTCGCGCGGGTGCACAGGGATTTCCACGGCTTTGAGTTTCAGCCGTTCCAGTACTTGCAGGCTGGCGTAGAACGCCGGGGCTTCGATCGCCACCAGATCGCCGGGTTCGGTGACGGCTTGCAGGCACAGGTTCAGCGCTTCGAGGGCGCCGTTGGTGATCAGTAATTCTTCCATCGGCAGCATCAAGCCACCGACCATGTAGCGCAGGGCGATCTGCCGGCGTAGTTGCGGATTGCCCGGCGACATGTCGGTGACGACCATGCGCGGATCCATCTCGCGGGCGGCGCTGGCCAGTGAGCGCGACAGGCGTTGCAGCGGGAACAAGGTGGGGCTGGGGAATGCCGAGCCGAATGGAACGGTGCTCGGATCCTTGATTGATTCCAGCACCGAAAACACCAGTTCGCTGACGTCGACTTCAGTGGAATCGTTGACGTGGCTGCTGATCACCGGTTCCGAGAACGGGCTCGGTGCGTGGGTGTTGACGAAGTAACCGGAACGCGGCCGCGCGCGGATCAGGCCGCGGCGTTCGAGCAGGTAATAGGCCTGGAACACCGTGGACGGGCTGACCCCGTAGGTCTGGCTGGCGTAGCGCACCGAAGGCACGCGCTGGCCGGGGCCGAGGACGCCGGAGCGGATCAGTTCAGCGATGTCGTCGGCGAATTTTTCGTAGCGTTTCATCGAGGAGCCTTGGTGCTGGTTGATGATGAGTTGTGTCAGGAGAACTGCCCCTCACCCTAGCCCTCCCGAAACGTCGGACCGCCCATAGGGAGAGGGGACTGATTGGGGGATGCTTGTGAACTACACCGACCTGAAAGTGCTTTGCTGAATCCACAATCGACTCAGCCTGAAAGTGTTTTGCTGAATCCACAATCGACTCAGCCTGAAAGTGTTTTGCTGAATCCACAATCGACTCAGCCTGAAAGTGTTTTGCTGAATCCACAATCGACTCAGCCTGAAAGTGCTTTGCTGAATCCACAATCGACTCAGCCTGAGAATGTTTTGCGGAATCCATAATCGACTCGGTCTGTCAGGTCGGTGTATAGCGACAGACACCTCGGTCGGCCCCCTCTCCCCCTGGGAGAGGGCTGGGGTGAGGGAGCGGATTCTAACGGCTCAACGATTCATCGGCGCAACAAACCTGCTCTTCGCCACGCTGTAAACCTCAGGCTCATCACTGTCGGCAATCTTGAAACTCAAGGTCTGCGAGCTGCTGGCCGGACGTTCCGTGGTCATCGCCACCGACACCGGCACATCAACAATCTCCCCCGGCGCCAGGCTCAGTTCGGTCTTGCCTTGCAACTGGAAGCCGTCGCCGTCGACCAGGCTCAGGTTGTAATCCTGGCGTTGCTGGGTCTTGTTGATGACTTTAAGGCTATAGATGTTTTCGATCTGGCCCTGACCGTTTTCACGGAACAACCCGCGATCCTTGGTCACGTCCAGCGAGACCATCGGCCGCTCGACCAGCGCCAATGCCAATGCACCGATCATCGCCACCAGCACAACGGTGTAGCCGATCAAGCGTGGGCGCAGCAGGTGGGTCTTGCCACCCTGCAATTCGCGCTCGGAACTGTAGCGGATCAAACCGCGCGGGTAGTTCATCTTGTCCATGATCGAGTCACAGGCGTCAATGCACGCGGCGCAGCCGATGCATTCCATTTGCAAGCCGTCACGAATGTCGATGCCGGTCGGGCAGACCTGCACGCACAACTGGCAGTCGATGCAATCGCCCAGGCCTGCTTCCAGCGGTTTCACGTCGCGTTTACGCGGACCACGGTTTTCGCCACGGGCCACGTCATAGGAAATCGCCAGGGTGTCCTTGTCGAACATCACGCTCTGGAACCGCGCATACGGGCACATGTGCATGCACACCGCCTCGCGCAGCCAACCGGCGTTGATGTAGGTGGCAGCGGTGAAGAACAGCACCCAGAACAGGCTGACGCCGCCGATTTGCAGGGTCAGCAGTTCTTCGGCCAGTGGCCGGATCGGCGTGAAGTAACCGACAAAGGTCAGGCCGGTCAGTACGCTGATCGCCAGCCACAAGGTGTGCTTGGCCGCACGCCGTGCCAGTTTATTCAGGCTCCACGGCGCGGCTTGCAGTTTGATGCGTTGGTTGCGCTCGCCTTCGGTGATTTTCTCGCACCACATGAAGATCCACGTCCACGAACTCTGCGGGCAGGTGTAGCCGCACCAGACCCGGCCGGCGAACACGGTGATGGCGAACAGGCCGAACGCGGCGATGATCAGCAGCGCCGAGAGCAGGATGAAATCCTGCGGCCAGAACGTCGCGCCGAAGATGTGGAATTTGCTTTCGGAAAGATCCCAGAGCACCGCCTGACGTCCGCCCCAGTTCAGCCACACAGTGCCGAAAAACAACACGAACAGAAATCCCGCGCCGCTCATGCGCAGGGTGCGGAACAGGCCGGTGAAGCTGCGGGTGTGGATCTGGTTGTCGCTGGACTTGGCCGTCGCCTTCATTGGGCGTGCGGGCACACTTTTTATGGTTGGCGTCGCTTCTACGGTTCGGACGGGGATTTGTTCGCTCATGGTTATTCGCTCATCAGCCTCCATCAGGCCAGAGCACTATGAGCGTCGATCTGTTTGCATAACAGACTCAGGTATTTCAATAAAAACCAGATCAGATGCGATTTTGCGCAACGCCTGCGACAACTTGAAGCAACCCGTAGGTAAAGGCGCAAACGCCTATCGCAGACGTTTGCGCGGGGTGTTGATCAGGGTCAGTCAAATCACCGAATCACTCTCGTCGGCTTTCAGGTGTTTGCGTCCATCCTTGGCGCCAGCGACGGTCAAGGCGTCAGCTTCTTTTTCGCTGATGTAAACGCGCCGGCCTTCTATTTCCACGTACGACATGGATTTTTCGCTATCCGTCATGACTTCCAGGGTGTCGCAAATGCGAATTTCCTCGCCATGTTCAACGGTGAAAAAACACACTTTCTGTTCGGGATTGGATTCATCGACTCGAAGAGGCATGGGAGCAGTCCTTTTTTCAGGGAGGTCTGCAAGGTTAGGGCGCACGACGCGCTGATCGTTCTGCGCAACTGATTAATGGTCGCCGCTGTCCATCCTTTATAGACCCTTGGAAAGGACTGCCGGATGAACGCGTGGTGGCATGAAGTGTGGGAAACCCTGCAAGCGGAATTCGCCGACGTTGGCGATGCTTCGCAACTGACGCGCATTACCGTGCGTCTGCTGATGGCGGCGATTCTGGGCGGAATTCTCGGGTTCGAGCGTGAGCACAAAGGCAAGGCCGCCGGGGTGCGCACGCATATGTTGGTGGCGCTGGGGGCGGCGTTGTTTGTACTGGTGCCGCAGACGTCAGGGGCAGAGTCGGATGCGATGAGCCGCGTGGTGCAAGGGGTGATTGCCGGGATCGGCTTTCTCGGTGCCGGGACTATTCTGAAAAACAAGGAAGGCGATGAAGGTCACGTCAAAGGCCTGACCACGGCTGCCGGGTTGTGGATGACGGCGGCCATTGGCGTCGCGGCCGGGTTGGGCAGGGAAGCGACGGCGCTGCTCAGTACCTTGCTGGCGCTGGGAATTTTCAGCGTGATGCCGCGCATCGTGAAGCTTTTCGAAAAGGAAGAGGAGAAGACTGATGACCACTGATTGTGTCGATTTGTGGGAGCCAGCCTGCTGGCGATAGCGGCGCATCAGCCAATGAAGAGGTGACTGATCTGGCCTCATCGCTTGCAGGCAAGCTCCCACACTGTCAGTTACACGATGACAGGCGGCATCGTGCTTGGCGGTTCTTCCTTCGGTGGTGGCGTGGTGCCCGGCGGTTCCTGCTCCGGAACCGGTTTTGGCTCGGTCTCGGGCAAAGTGGGTTTGTCGATGTTCGGATCAGGCGTTTCGGCCGGGATCGGGATATTCATCTGATGACCTCCGTGTGGCACATGGCGTGAGAAGTGCTTAAGTGGATTGACCACCCGCCACGCAATTCGATCCGCTTTTCTGACACAGCAATTTCATCTGAACTTTTCCCGGCGCCGGTCGCTCGGAACCTAAGTGAGTTCATGACGGGGCAGGTGCTTCGTCGTAAACACTGATCCGGCACAAGAGCGTCCTTGGGGCGTTAAGGAGAGATGCTCAATGACTGCTGAAAAACCCTCTGAACAAAGCTACAACCCGCACATGCCGCTGTCGCAGGCGTTGCTGCTGCCGCGCATTGTCATTGAAAACACCATGCCGACCCTCGATGGCGGGCAATTCGCCGTGAAGTCGATTGCCGGCCGAGAAGTAGTGGTCACCAGCAAGGTGTTTGCCGACGGTCACGACAAACTCGCCGTACGCATCCGCTGGCGCGAGGAAGGTGAGCAGACCTGGCAAAGCGAGGTCATGTCCGATCAGGGCAATAACGGCTGGCAAGGCCAGTTCCGCCCGGAACATCAAGGGCGCTTCTTGTATTGCATCGAAGCGTGGATCGATCAATTCGCCAGTTTCCAGTATGAACTGGAGAAAAAACACACCGCTGCTGTTCCGGTTTCGCTGGAGTTGCAGGAAGGCCGGAGCATGGTGCAACAGGCCGCGGAACGCAGCGAAGGCCAACTCAGCGAACAGCTCGCCGCGTTGCACCACGAATTGTCCGGGCTGCTCGAAACCGAGCAGGTCGCGTTGTTTCTGCACTCGCGCAGTGCGCAATTGATGGCTGAGGCCGATCATCGCGCCTACTTGAGCGTCAGTCCCGAGTTCCCCATGGACGTCGAGCGTGAACTGGCGGAATTTGCCAGCTGGTACGAGTTGTTTCCGCGTTCGATCACCGACGATCCGCACCGGCACGGCACCTTCAATGACGTACACGCGCGCTTGCCGATGATTCAGGACATGGGCTTCGACGTGCTGTACTTCACGCCGATCCACCCGATCGGCCGCGCCCATCGCAAGGGTCGCAACAATTCATTGACCGCCGGCCCCGATGATCCGGGTAGTCCATATGCCATCGGCAGTGAGGAGGGCGGTCACGAGGCGATCCACTCGCAACTCGGCACCCGCGAAGACTTCCGCCGATTGGTCGCTGCTGCTGCCGATCACGGCCTGGAAATCGCTCTCGACTTCGCCATCCAGTGTTCGCAGGATCACCCGTGGCTCAAGCAGCATCCGGGCTGGTTCAACTGGCGCCCCGACGGCACGATCAAATACGCGGAAAACCCGCCGAAGAAATATCAGGACATCGTCAACGTCGACTTCTATGCGCCGGAGGCGATTCCGAGCCTGTGGGTCGAGTTGCGCGACATCGTCATTGGCTGGGTCGAGGAGGGCGTGAAAATCTTCCGCGTCGACAATCCGCACACCAAACCGCTGCCGTTCTGGCAGTGGCTGATTGCCGATGTGCGCGCGTTGTACCCGGAAGTGATCTTTCTCGCCGAGGCCTTCACTACGCCGGCAATGATGGCGCGGCTGGGCAAGGTCGGTTACACCCAGAGTTACACCTATTTCACCTGGCGCAATACCAAAGCTGAACTGGCGACGTATTTCACCGAATTGAATGAATCGCCGTGGCGTGAATGCTACCGGCCGAATTTCTTCGTCAACACACCGGACATCAACCCGGCGTTTCTGCACGAATCCGGGCGCCCGGGTTTTCTGATCCGCGCGGCGCTGGCAACCATGGGTTCGGGCCTGTGGGGGATGTATTCGGGGTTCGAGCTGTGCGAGTCGGCACCGGTGCCGGGCAAGGAGGAGTATCTGGACTCGGAAAAGTACGAGATCCGCGTCCGCGACTTCACCGCGCCCGGCAACATCATTGCCGAGATCGCCCAGCTCAATCGCATCCGCCGGCAGAACCCGGCGCTGCACACGCACCTGGGCCTGAAGGTCTACAACGCCTGGAACGACAACATTCTGTATTTCGGCAAGCGTAGCTTTGATGGCAGCAACTTCATTCTGGTGGCGGTCAGCCTTGATCCGCACAACGTGCAGGAGGCGAATTTCGAACTGCCATTGTGGGAAATGGGCCTGCCTGATGACGCGACGACCCACGGCGAAGACTTGATGAACGGGCATCGCTGGGACTGGCATGGCAAATATCAGTTCATGCGCCTGGACCCGGCGTATCAGCCGTTTGGCATCTGGCGAATCACCGCCTGAACACAGATCCCCCTGTGGGAGCGAGCCTGCTCGCGAAAGCAATTTTGCAGGCGACATTTTTGCTGAATGTTAATCCGCATTCGCGAGCAGGCTCGCTCCCACAGGTTGCTCATTGAGTTGGAGTCAGGTGATCGGCTCACGGCTTTTCTAGAATTGAACAGGAGTTTCACATGGCGAAGAAACCCAAGGCAGCCACCTTCATCAAAGACCCGCTCTGGTACAAGGACGCGGTGATCTATCAAGTTCACGTCAAATCGTTTTTCGACTCCAACAACGACGGGATCGGCGACTTTCCCGGCCTGATCGCCAAACTCGATTACATCGCCGACCTCGGCGTCAACACCATCTGGCTGTTGCCGTTCTACCCGTCACCACGTCGCGACGATGGCTATGACATCGCCGAATACCGTGGTGTACACAGCGATTACGGGACCATGGCCGACGCCAAGCGCTTTATCGCCGAGGCGCACAAACGCGGCTTGCGGGTGATCACCGAGTTGGTCATCAACCACACCTCCGACCAGCACCCGTGGTTCCAGCGTGCACGCAAGGCCAAACCCGGCTCGGCGGCGCGGGATTTCTACGTGTGGTCGGATGACGATCAGAAATACGACGGCACGCGGATCATTTTCCTCGACACGGAAAAATCCAACTGGACCTGGGACCCGGTCGCCGGCCAATACTTCTGGCACCGTTTCTATTCGCACCAGCCCGATCTGAACTTCGACAACCCGCAAGTGATGAAAGCCGTGCTCTCGGTGATGCGTTACTGGCTGGACATGGGCATCGACGGTCTGCGTCTGGACGCCATTCCGTACCTGATCGAGCGCGACGGCACCAACAACGAAAACCTTCCCGAAACCCACGACGTCCTCAAGCAGATCCGCGCCGAGATCGACGCCAATTACCCCGACCGCATGCTGCTCGCCGAAGCCAACCAATGGCCGGAAGATACTCAGCTGTACTTCGGTGATACCGATGCCGAGGGCCTCAATGGCGATGAATGCCACATGGCGTTCCACTTCCCGCTGATGCCGCGCATGTACATGGCGCTGGCCCAGGAAGATCGCTTCCCGATCACCGATATTCTGCGCCAGACCCCGGAAATTCCTGCCAATTGCCAATGGGCAATTTTCCTGCGCAACCACGATGAGCTGACGCTGGAGATGGTCACCGACAAAGAACGTGACTATCTGTGGAATTACTACGCCGCAGACCGTCGAGCGCGGATCAACCTCGGTATTCGTCGGCGCCTGGCGCCACTGATGGAACGCGACCGTCGCCGTATCGAATTGCTCAACAGTCTGCTGCTGTCGATGCCCGGCACGCCGACGTTGTATTACGGCGATGAAATCGGCATGGGCGATAACATCTACCTCGGCGACCGCGACGGTGTGCGTACGCCGATGCAGTGGTCGATCGACCGCAACGGCGGCTTCTCCCGCGCCGACCCGGCGAGTCTGGTGCTACCGCCGATCATGGACCCGCAGTACGGCTATCTGTCGGTCAACGTCGAAACCCAATCCGGCGATCCGCATTCGCTGTTGAACTGGACCCGGCGTCTGCTGGCGGTGCGCAAACAATCCAAGGCTTTTGGCCGTGGCACCTTGAAAATGCTCTCGCCGAACAACCGTCGCGTGCTGGCTTACACCCGCGAATTCACCGATGTCGACGGCAAACACGAAATCATCCTGTGCGTGGCCAACGTATCGCGCAGTGCGCAAGCGGTGGAGCTGGACCTGTCGGCGTACGTCGGCATGGTGCCGGTGGAAATGCTTGGCGGTAACGCGTTCCCGCCGATTGGTCAGTTGAATTTCCTCCTGACCCTGGCGCCGTACGGTTTCTACTGGTTCGCCCTGGCGGCAGAAAACCAGATGCCGAGCTGGCACGTGGAACCGGCGCAGAGCCTGCCGGACTTCACCACGCTGGTGCTGAAAAAGCGCATGGAAGAACTGCTCGAAGCGCCGTCGCGTACGACGCTGGAGCAAAGCATCCTGCCGAGCTGGTTGCAGAACCGCCGCTGGTTCGCCGGCAAGGACGCGGCCATCGACAAGGTGCACCTGGCCTACGGCGTGCGCTTCGGCGATGCCCAGCATCCGGTGCTGCTCAGCGAAATCGAAGTCACCAGCGGCGGGCAGACCAGTCGCTATCAACTGCCGTTCGGCTTTATTGCCGAAGATCAGGTCGGCCCGGCGTTGCCGCAGCAATTGGCCTTGTCCCGTGTACGCCGAGTGCGACAGGTTGGTCTGATCACCGATGCGTTCAGCCTCGAAGCGTTTATTCGTGCGGTGCTGCAAGGCATGCAGAACAACACGGTATTGGAGTCGAACGAGGGTGAAATCCGCTTCGCGCCGACGCCGCATCTGGAAAAACTCGGCCTCGGTGCCGAGTCGGAAGTGCGTTATCTGTCCGCCGAGCAATCGAACAGTTCGGTGGTGATCGGCAACAGCCTGGTGCTCAAGCTGATACGTAAAGTCGCTTCTGGCGTACACCCGGAACTGGAGATGAGCGCTTACTTGACCGAGGCCGGATTTGCCAATATCTCCCCGCTGCTCGGCTCGGTAATCCGTCGCGATGCCAAGGGCGAAGACAACTTGCTGATGATTGCCCAAGGCTATCTGAGCAATCAGGGCGACGCTTGGGAATGGACGCAGAACAACCTTGAAAGGGCGCTGCGCGATGAATTGGCCGATGCCATGTCCGAACAGGAGCAGCATTACAATGCCCTCGGTGAGCTGAAGGATTTTGCCGGCATGCTCGGTCAGCGTCTGGGCGAAATGCATCAAATGCTTGCCGCGCCTACGGGCAATGCCGATTTCGCGCCGCAGGTGTCGACGGCCAAGGACATGCAGTCCACGGGCAAGGATGTCGTGGCCCAGGTTGAGCACGCCTTGAAACTGCTCAAGCAGCATCAGGGTGAACTCAGCGCAGCGGATCAGAAACTGGTGAAGAGGCTGGTCGACGAGAAGAAAACCATTCTCGCCCACGTGCAGGATCTGGCGAAAAAAGCCGTCGGTGGTTTGCGCATCCGCGTCCACGGCGATCTGCATTTGGGCCAGGTGCTGGTGATCAAGGGCGATGCCTATCTGATCGACTTCGAGGGTGAACCGGCGCGGCCGTTGAGCGAGCGGCGTGGCAAACACAGTCCGTACAAAGATGTCAGCGGCGTGCTGCGCTCGTTCGATTACGCGGCGGCGATGACCATCAACGTGCACAACGTTGACCACAGCGCCGAGTCTGAAACCGCGCGGCGTCTGGTCGCCGAGCGCTATCTGCGTGAGGCCCGTGAGGCATTTGTTCAGGCATATCGCCGCGCGGCAGCTAGTCTTGATCATGCCTGGCAAGATCCTGAAGGTGCCGACGCCGCGCTTGCGTTGTTCGGCCTGGAGAAGGCGGCCTATGAAGTGGCCTATGAAGCCGAAAATCGCCCCACGTGGCTGCCCGTGCCATTGCACGGTTTGTACGGGTTATTGACGGGGCTTAAACCCTTTTCCGATCTTGGTGGAGAGTAGTCATGAGTTTCTCGAACAAGGAACAGGGTGTGGTCAAAGAAGCATTGCTGCCCTCGGCGAAAGATATCGACGCCTTGGTCCGCGCTGAGCATCACGACCCTTTTTCCATTCTTGGCCCGCATGGCGATGGCGCTGGCGGGCAATTCATTCGCGCTTATCTACCGGGTGCGTTGAGTGTCGTGGTGCTGGACAAGGACAGCGGGGAAGAACGCGGTCCACTGGAGCAGACTGAAACACCGGGGCTGTTTGTCGGCCACTTCGATCAGGCGCGGCCGTATCAGTTGCGCACGCGCTGGGCCGGCGGCGAGCAGGTTGCCGAGGATCCGTATAGCTTCGGCCAGTTGCTCGGTGAAATGGATTTGTATCTGTTCGCCGAAGGCAATCACCGTGACCTCAGCGCGTGCTTGGGCGCGCAACTGAAAACCGTGGATGGCGTCGACGGTGTGCGTTTCGCAGTGTGGGCGCCGAATGCCCGACGCGTGTCGGTGGTCGGTGATTTCAACGTCTGGGACGGTCGCCGTCATCCGATGCGCCTGCGGCATCCGTCCGGGGTCTGGGAGTTGTTCATCCCGCGCCTGCAAGCGGGCGAGCTGTACAAGTACGAGATTCTCGGTGCCCACAGTATTCTGCCGCTCAAGGCCGACCCGATGGCGCTGGCCACCAGTCTGCCGCCGGACACCGCGTCGAAAGTCGCCGAGCCGCTGCAGATCGACTGGCAGGATCAGGACTGGATGAACAGCCGCCGTGACCGTCACAAGCATTCGGCGCCGCTGTCGATCTATGAACTGCACGCCGGTTCATGGCAGTGCGAGCTGGATGATCTCGGCGAAGTGGCGCGTCAGTACACCTGGCCGGAATTGGCTGAGCGGCTGATTCCCTACGTCAAGGAGCTGGGCTTCACCCACATCGAACTGATGCCGATCATGGAGCACCCGTTCGGCGGTTCCTGGGGTTATCAGTTGCTCTCGCAATTTGCGCCGAGCGCCCGCTATGGCACGCCGGCGCAGTTTGCCGAATTCGTCGACGCCTGCCACCGGGCCGAGATCGGTGTGATTCTCGACTGGGTGCCGGCGCATTTTCCGACCGATACCCATGGTCTGGCGCAGTTCGACGGCACCGCATTGTACGAGTACGGCAACCCGCTGGAAGGCTTCCATCAGGACTGGGATACGCTGATCTACAACCTCGGGCGCACCGAGGTACACGGCTACATGCTGGCCTCGGGGCTGCACTGGTTGAAGCATTTCCATGTCGACGGTCTGCGCGTCGATGCGGTGGCGTCGATGCTTTATCGCGACTATTCGCGCAAGGCCGGCGAATGGGTACCCAACCGCCACGGTGGCCGGGAGAATCTGGAAGCCATCGACTTCCTCCGGCATCTGAACGATGTGGTTGAACTGGAAGCGCCGGGCGCACTGGTGATCGCTGAAGAATCAACCGCATGGCCCGGTGTCAGCCAAAGCACGCAGCAGGGCGGGCTGGGTTTCGCCTATAAATGGAACATGGGCTGGATGCACGATTCGCTGCATTACATCCAGCAGGATCCGGTGTACCGCGCGCATCATCACAACGAGCTGAGTTTTGGCCTGGTCTACGCCTGGTCCGAGCGTTTCATCCTGCCGATCTCCCACGATGAAGTGGTGCACGGCAAGCATTCGCTGATCGACAAGATGCCCGGCGATCGCTGGCAGAAGTTCGCCAACCTGCGCGCTTATCTGAGCTTCATGTGGACCCATCCGGGCAAAAAGCTGTTGTTCATGGGTTGCGAGTTCGGTCAGTGGCGCGAGTGGAATCACGATCAACAGCTGGATTGGTATCTGTTGCAGTACTCCGAGCACAAAGGCGTGCAGAAACTGGTTGGCGATCTCAATCGGCTCTATCGCGAGGAGCCGGCGCTGCATGACCAGGACGACGCGCCGCAGGGTTTTCAGTGGTTGATCGGCGACGATGCGATCAACAGCGTTTATGCCTGGCTGCGCTGGAGCAAGGACGGTAAACCGGTGCTGGTGGTGGCCAACTTTACGCCGGTGCCGCGTCAGGCCTATCGCGTCGGTGTTCCGTTTGCCGGGCGCTGGACTGAATTGCTCAACAGCGATGCCGACACCTATGCCGGTTCCAATTATGGCAATGGCGGCGGGGTGTTTACCGAGGAAGTGCCGAGTCATGGTCAGTCGTTGTCGCTGGAGCTGAATCTGCCGCCGTTGGCGGTGTTGATCCTTAAACCGGAGGGCTGATCCAAGTCACTGTAAAACCTGTGGGAGCGAGCTTGCTCGCGAAGGCGGTTTGTCAGTCAACGATGATGTTGAGTGCTCAACCGCTTTCGCGAGCAAGCTCGCTCCCACAGGGGGCTTCGGTGACCTGACGCTCACCAACGCATCCGCACCCCAAGGCTGCCAATGATCCCGTTCAAATCATTGTCATCGACATCACTGCTGTAATCGGCACTGACATACAGACTCACCGCCGGCGTCACCCGCGCCACCAGGCCGAGGCCCAACTCGACGGTGGATGACTTGCGGCTGCTGCTGATCTTGTCGACCTGATCCAGTGTCACGGTATTGCCGGTGTACACCGTGTGCCAGAGGTTGGTGCGCACATAGGGTTCGACCGGCAAACCGTTCAAATCGTAACTGCCTTTCAAGCGTGCGCCGACGCGACCGCTCCACGCCGTCAGATCAGTGGAAGAAGCGTTGCCGGAACCGGCGTACGGCGTGTCGAGGGTGATGCGTTGATTGATCAATTGCGCCTGCGGTTCGACCACCCAGTTGTCACTCAGACCAATCGGAAAGCCGCCTTCCACCGAGAAGGTCATGGCGCTGCCTTCGGTGGCTTGCCGCGCGCCTTGGCCGTTGCGACTGAAACCACTGACCCGGCCGCCACTGGCGGATAAATCCACGTGCCAGCCCTGGGCTCCGATCAGGCTGTAATAAGCGCCAAGGCTTTGGCCTTGCAGATTGAGGGTGTCACTGTTCGGGTCTGCCAGGGCGCGGCTGGTAAGTGGACCATTGCCATTGGCCTGAATCTGATTGACGCCGCCGATCAGGCCGATTTTCTGGGTATGGCTACCACTTTGCAGAGTCAACACGGCGGGGCCTTTGAAGTCGCCACTGCCGGGCATCGCGTAGCCTGACGACAGCACATCGGTTTGCGCCTGCCGGGCGCTTCTGCCGTACAACTCATCCCAGGCCGACGGTGCGAGGTCTTCGGTGATCAAGCGTGTGCCCTGCAGATCGGGGCGGGGGCTGAAGCGTTGCGGGCCGGGGGTGATGACGGTGGCAGGCAGCGTCATTACGGGCACATCCGCGCGATACCACGGGGTGGTTTCATCCGCTGCAGGACCGGCCTGCGCCTCCATGGATGAGCACAGCAAGATAGAACTCGACACTGTGCAGAAAGTGATTTTGATCTCGTGTGGGCTGATGGAAGTTTTCATGGAGGTCTACCTTGCAGGCGCATGCATTCTCTCTGTGTGGCGTCTCTCCTACCCCGAACGAGGGGCGACCGAATGGAGCGGGGCGAACCGTGGCCGCTCGATTTCGCGAGTGTCCGAAGGCTCGTCCCGGGTAGTGATTCCGGGGGTAGTAAGGTAGAGATAAGAAGAGTCGAGCGTGCCCGTCAAGAAATTGAACGATGAGCGGTAGTGGCAAAACAGGCTTTGCAAGCGTTTGTTTTTCTGCACATAACTAAGTGGTTGTTTGTATGGAAAAACACGTTGAAACCCCCGGCACAGAGGCTTTCAGTTACCGACAGATGGTCTGCCGGTAATCTTTAACTGCCGAATGAGCTGCCCCATTTCGTCCGGCATTGCTGTCACTACTGCGGCTACAGGTGCACTTCGACCGCCAGTGGCAGATGATCCGAAAGATGTGTCCACGGCTTGTTGCCGAGGATCCGTGGGTCATGGCTGCTGGCATTGCGCAAATAGATACGGTCCAGCCGCAGCAACGGAAACCGCGCCGGGTAGGTCTTGGCCGGGCGCCCGTGATGACGCTCGAACGCTTCGTGCAGGTAGTCACGACGGGCGAGGGCGGCATTGCCCTGCAACTGCCAGTCGTTGAAGTCGCCGGCGATGATCACCGGGGCATCGTCGGGCAGGGATTCGAGCAACTGGCAGAGCAGTTGCAACTGCAATTGCCGATGGCTTTCGAGCAGACTCAAATGCACGCAGATCGCGTGGACCTCAGCGTGCCCTGGTACGTCGAGCACACAATGCAGCAGGCCACGGCGTTCGGGCCCAGTGATCGACACATCGAGGTTGCGGTACTCACGGATCGGGTATTTCGACAGCAGCGCATTGCCATGATGGCCGTCGGGGTAGACGGCGTTGCGCCCGTAGGCGAAATCGCTCCACATGCTGTCGGCGAGAAATTCGTATTGCGAGGTTTGCGGCCATTCGTTGTAACGGCTCGAATGCCGCTCGTGTTCACCCACCACTTCCTGCAGAAACACCAGATCGGCCGAGGTGCTGCGCACCGCTTCGCGCAGCTCCGGCAGGATGAAGCGCCGATTGAGCGCGGTAAAACCCTTGTGGGTGTTGACCGTCAGCACCCTTAAACGATGGATGACGGGCGCGTCGACAACATGACGCTTGGGATCGCTGGACACGTTCACTCCTCTGGATTGCGGGCCGCTTATTCATGCGACTGATGGGGAGGGGCGGCAGTTCCTTGCAAATCATGGTTGATGACAACCCAATTGCTGTGGGAACGAGCCTGCTCGCGAAGGCGTCGGCAAATCCAATACATCAGTTGGTAGAACCACCGCTTTCGCGAGCAGGCTCGCTCCCACCCTAAACGGCGTCAGACAAACACGATTTCATAGGGCAGGCGCATTCTTTCGAGAATCACCGGTGGCAGCATCGGTGCAATGCCGATCGCCGGTTCGCCCTTCAACTGGCTGGCATAAGCGTGAGTGGCGTGGCTCTTGCGCGCCACGGTCCAGGTGTCGAGGCGCAGTTTGCGCGCACGCTCCCAAGGGATCATCTGCTGGTCGCGCTCGGGCCAGTGCCAGGCCCACACCGGCACGTCATGGAAGGTCGCGCCGGCTTGTTCCGCTGCTTGCGCACTGGCCCGACCTACTGCTTCGTGGTCATCGTTGCCATCGCCGCGCCAGGTGCTGAACACTACGTCACCGGGGCGCAGGTAGCGGCTGATGAACTCGGTCACTTGCGCTTGCTGTTCGCATAGAGCGTTGTCGGTGAAGCCGCCGCGCACCCATTTCAGGCTGTGCATCGGCAGACCGAGGCGGCGCAGGGCTTCGACGCTTTCCTGTGGGCGGAACACGCTCAGGCGTTTTTCCGACCACTGCCGCGAGCCCGGATGGCTGGCGCTGCCATCGGTGATCGAGAGCAATTGCAGCGGATGACCGAGGCTGGAGAGTAATTGCAGCAGGCCGCCGCAGGTGACCACTTCATCGCCCGGATGCGGCGCGATGACCACGGCGCGGGCGCCGGCGGGTACCAGGCTGAGGGTATTGATGACGGGGATGTTGTCCAGTTGCGGGGCGCTGTTCCAGATTTGCGCCGGCGAACTGCTGTCGCTGAGGGATAACGGTTTCATGGTGTGACGTCCTTGTGTTGTTTGGCCCTCAGTCGTGTGCGTGGCAATGATTGCCAGTCGCTGCCGACCCGTGAAGGCGGGTTGAATGCCTTGCGACGCTCCGAACCCTGGATTGCCGCGCAGCAGAGTATTGCTCATGAAGCGAAGTTCGTCGCGTCACAGATCAATCTGATCCGCTTTTTTTTGCTCTATCTGTGCCAGATTTCGCAGATAGTCACCAAAGCCACCGCGCGCACGACTGTCGAACCGCGCGCTGGTGAGCACTTGCGGGCGATGACTCCAGGCGATGTTCGCGCCGTCGAGTTCCAGCTCCCGCACCAATTGCACATCTTCGTCGCAGGCCAGCGGTTTAAATCCTCCGGCCCAGCGATAGGCGTCGGCGCTGATGCCCAGATTGGCGCCGTGGATATGCCGATGGCCATCGCAGGCACGGTAATTCCGGTGGTAGCGAATTTGCGCCGCTGCATCGAACGACTCATGCCAGCGTTCGACAGTGACGGTACCGCATACCGCGTCGGCGCCCAACCCCAGCTGCGCCACCAGCCAGTCATCGGCCACGCGGCTGTCGGCGTCCGAACAGGAGATCCAGCGTGCGCCGCGTTCCAGCAATAGCTGTGCGCCGGCCGCCCGAGCCTGGCCGACATTGCGTGCGTCGATGTGCAGGCTCAGCACCGGATAGCGGCTGACAATCTGCGCCGAGCGATCGGTGCAACTGTCGAGCACCACCAGAACCTCGACCCGTTCGCCGGCCAGCAACCCATGGCGGCTGGCGCGCATGGCCGCGCTCAGGCACTCGTCGAGCAAGTCTTCTTCGTTGTGCGCCGGGATCAGAATGCCAATCATCGCAAGCCCTCCAGTGCCGCCACCGAGCGTGGTTCACGGCTCCAGACTTCAAGAATGAAGTCCGCTTCCTGATGCAAAACCACTCGCGGCAGATGCAGTTTTTCGTGAATCAGGTCGTGAACCTGCCGGGCATTCAGCGGGCAGCCGTCGATGGGCGGACGCCAGTGACAGGCGAGGAACTGGCCGTCGGCAGTCAGGCAATCACTGGCCCGACGGATCACGTCTGTCAGATCTTCGCCATCGAGGTAGTAGCCGATCTCGCTAAATACGATCAGGTCGAATTTTTCCTCCGGCCAGTCGCCGGGAAGACGGTTTTGCCGCACTTCGGCGTGATCGAACAGGCTCAGACGCGTGCGCGCCAATGTCACCGCCGCACTGGCGGTGTCACAGCACAGCAAGCGATCGCAACGGCCAGCGAGTTCGGCGCTCAACTCACCATTGGCGCAGCCCGGTTCAAAGATCGCCCGATAGTGCGGACGCGGCAGAGCGGCGAGGGTGATCGCGCGTTTGCGCTGCTCGTACCAGCGCTCGCGGAAGGCCCACGGGTCGTCGTTACCGGCAAACAGGCCGTCGAAATAGCGATCGTCGACACTCATAGAAACACCACTTCGAAGGGTTGCAGCAGGCGATCAAGCACGTAGGGCGCGAGCACCGGGCCGAGTCCGGCGTCAGGGTCGCCTTCCAGTTGACTGGCGAAGGCGTGCACCGCGTGACGCTTGCGCGCGACTTGCGCGGGCGTCAGGAGAATCTTGCGCGCCCGTTGCCACGGCACAAAAGCGTCTTCCGGAGTCGCCCAGTGCCAGGTCCACACCGGCAGTTCGTGGCAGGTCGCACCGACCCGGCGCGCAGCTTCGGCACTGGCGCGGCCGACAGCTTCGTGGTCGCAATGACCGTCCTCGCTCCAGGTGGTGAACAGCACGTCGTCGGGGCGCAGGTGACGCTCGATGAAATCAACCAACTGAGCTTCCTCAACCGCGACCTGCGTGTCGCTGAAACCGCCGCGCAGCCACTTCACGCGATGCATCGGCAGACCGAGGCGGCGCAGCGCTTCGGCGGATTCCTGCGGGCGTACCACGCTCAAACGTTCCACCGGCCAACGACGGGAGCCGGGGTGACTGGCGCTGCCATCGGTCACCGAAATCAATTGCAGTGGCCGGCCGGCCTCGGCGAGCAATTGCAGCAAACCACCACAGCCGAGCACTTCGTCGTCCGGGTGCGGCGCGACAATCACCGCCCGCGCGCCCGGTGGCACCAGGCTGAGGATGTCGATGCTCTCCAGTTCCGCCAGGTGCCGCGAAGCCTGCCACTGATGCAGGCTGGTGCCTTGACCGACAATCGGATTGGTTTTCATAGCGCCCATACCTCCGCGGATTGCCCGGCAACCGACTGCCCGAGGGCGGCCAGATCGCGTTCGGCATGACTCTGGCGCAGGAACACCGGCAGATCGGCGCTGAGTCGCGCAAAGTGTCGATCCTTGCAAAACGGTCCGGCGCCGAGCGCGCGACCGACCTCACGCATCACCTGTTCGGCCGACTGCTCGACCACCGCGCGGGCACGGCGCGCGAGCAATTCGGCGGTGTCCTCGGGATGGGCATCAATGTGCAACGCGCTGAAACGCAGCACATCGGCCGCCGCCTGTAACGCGCTGTCGACCGCACCGAGATGGGCGAGGGCGTGCGGTTCCGGACGTTGCCCACACTGGTTGCGCAAGGTTTCGGCGATTTGCCGCGCGGCGCCGTACCAGCACGCGGCAATACCAATCCCGCCCTGCCAGAAACCCGGGCGTTGCAGATAGTCGCCGGGGTTGCCGATGGCCTGCGCTTCGGCGCCGTCGAACAGCACTTCGACGCTGCCGGTGGCGGCCATGCCCACCGCTTGCCAGCCTTGTTCGGTGACGGTGACGCCCGGTTGATCGAGGGCGACGGCGACCAGCTGTTGCTGATCATCGGCGTCCCACGCGGTGAGCAAGGCATGGCTGAGCACGGCGGCCCCGGAGCACCACGCCTTGCGCCCATGCAGCGCGACCATGTGCCCGGCCGGGCTGACCTTGACCCGCGCCTGCGGCGGTTCTGCTGCCCACATGCCCCACGTACTGCCCGGTGTCGGTGAGCCGCCCAATTGCTCGATGATCGCCAGTGCGTCGGTATGCCCTTCGAACAATTTGCATAAACCCAGATCATGCCCGCCGACCTCGGCCAACCGCTGAAAGCGTTCCAGCGTGTGGCCGCTGCCCGGCAACGGCAACCGATCCAGCCCGGCCTCGACCAGCGCCCGCAGGCAATCGCCGAGGGCTACGGTGTGCGGATAGTCCGCTGGGCGGCGGGCGAGATAACTGTGCAGATCCATATCAATCTTCTTCATCACGTTGCAGTTCGAACAGCAGCAACGAGCGGCCGGTCACCGAGTATTCGTGGCCGAAATCGAAGCGTTCCTGCCCACGAATCGACGGCTGATTGGTGTCGATCATGCACGTCCAGAAGCTGCCTTCCGGCACTTCCGGCAATGTGAAATTGACGATGTCGTGATGGGCGTTGACCACCAGCAGCAGCGTCGCATCCGCACCTTTACGGCGAATCCCGGTTTCCTGCGCGCGGCCATCGAGCAACATGCCCAGGCAGCGGTTGTGCGCGTCGTGCCAATGCTCGGTGGTCATCTCGGTGGCGTCCGGCGCCAGCCAGGTGACGTCCTTGACGCCGATGTCCTCGTTGTACTCGCCGACCAGAAAACGCCCACGGCGCAGGATCGGATAGGCCAGGCGCAACTTGATCAGGCGTTTGACGAATTTCAGCAGCGCCTTGCCGTCTTCGCTCAGGTCCCAGTTGACCCAACCGATGTCGCTGTCCTGGCAATAAGCGTTGTTGTTGCCGTCCTGAGTACGGGCAAATTCATCGCCGGCGACAATCATCGGCGTGCCTTGGGCGAGCAGCAGGGTGGCGAAGAAGTTGCGCATCTGCCGATGGCGCAGAGCATTGATCTCTGGGTCGTCGGTCGGGCCTTCGACGCCGTGGTTCCACGACAGGTTGTTGTTGCTGCCGTCCTGATTGTTCTCGTCGTTGGCTTCGTTGTGTTTGTCGTTGTACGAGACCAGATCGTTGAGGGTAAAACCGTCGTGGGCGGTGATGAAGTTCACCGACGAATACGGCCGACGCCCGCGCTGGTTGAACATCTCGCCGGAAGCGGTCATGCGACTGGCGAAGTCGGCGACCTGGCCGTCGTCACCTTTCCAGAACGCACGCACGGTGTCGCGGAACTTGTCGTTCCATTCGACCCATCCCGGCGGGAAGTTGCCCACCTGATAACCGCCGGGGCCGCAGTCCCACGGCTCGGCAATCATCTTCACCTGACGCAGCACCGGGTCCTGACGGCAGGCGACGAGGAAGCTGTGACGCTCGTCGAAACCGTCGTGATAACGGCCGAGAATGGTCGCCAGATCGAAGCGGAAACCGTCGACGTGCATCTCGCTGGCCCAGTAACGCAAAGAGTCGGTGACCATTTGCAGCACGCACGGGTGACTCAGGTCGAGGGTGTTGCCGGTGCCGGAATCGTTGATGTAAAAGCGCTTGTCGTCAGGCATCAAACGGTAGTACGAGGCGTTGTCGATACCGCGCATCGACAGGGTCGGGCCTTGCTCGTTGCCCTCGGCGGTGTGGTTGTAGACCACGTCGAGGATCACTTCGAGGTTGGCTTCGTGCAGGTGCGCGACCATCTCCTTGAACTCGGCAATCTTGCCGCTGGCCAGATAACGCGGGTCCGGGGCGAAGAAGGCGATGCTGTTGTAGCCCCAGTAATTGGTCATGCCTTTGTGCAGCAGATGCTGGTCGTTGACGAAGGCGTGGATCGGCAGCAACTCGACAGTGGACACGCCGAGCTTGCGAATGTGTTCAAGCACATCGTCAACCATCAACCCGGCGAAGGTGCCGCGTACATTCTCCGGTACCGAAGGGTGACGCATGCTGATGCCGCGCACATGGGTTTCATAAATGATGGTTTTGTCCCACGGCACGCTGACGCGGTGATCGTTGCCCCAGGTGTGCGCCGGGTCGATGACCTTACATTTGGGCACAAACGGCGCGCTGTCGCGTTCGTCGAAACTGAGGTCGGCGTCGGGGTGGCCGATGGTGTAGCCGAACAGCGCTTCCGACCATTTTAGTTCGCCCACCAATTGCTTGGCGTACGGGTCGATGAGCAATTTATTGTGGTTGAAGCGGTGACCGTTGGCCGGGTCATACGGGCCGTACACACGGTAGCCGTAGATCAGCCCCGGATGCGCATCGGGCAGGTAGCCGTGGTAGATCTCGTCGGTGTATTCCGGCAGTTCGATGCGTTCGAGTTCGACTTCGCCGGCATCGTCGAAAATACACAGTTCGACCTTGGTGGCGTTGGCGGAAAACAGCGCGAAGTTGACCCCCAGCCCATCCCAGGTCGCACCGAGCGGGAAGGGCAGACCTTCACGGATTCTCGACGGCTCGGCGTGCGCGGTGGGCTCGGCTTTTTTTGGACGGGTCATGATTGCTCCTGCAAAACGGGTAATTTCTGGGCTTACACATCCCCCTGTAGGAGTGAGCCTGCTCGCGATAGCGGTCTATCAGGCGACATCAATGTTGAATGTCAGATAGCTATCGCGAGCAGGCTCACTCCTACAGGGGATTGGTGGGTTTCTTGAGGACGAACGCGCCCTCGGTGGCGAGTGAACCCGCCACACATTCATTCAGTTCAATAATCCGGTTAGCGTCAGATCGCCGAAGGCTTTCGCGGCGCTCGGGGCTTTTTCTCAGCGGCTTTTTCGCCCGGGGGAATCACTTTGGCGGCGCTGGCCGGTTTGGCCTTGGCCGCCGGTTTCGGTTTGGCGGCCGGCGCTTTGACCTCGGCAGTCTTGCCCGCGGTTTTGCTGCCAGCGGCTTTCGGTGGCTTCTTCGGCGCCAGCGCTTCTGCTTCAGCCAGTTTGCGCGCCATCTCCCAATGGCGCTCCTCCTGACCGTCGGGCTGACCTTCCGATTCCCAGATTTGATAGGCGAATTCGCGGATGCGTTTATCGTCGGTACTCATCGCAATGCTCCTGAACTGAACTCATGCTTGTGTTAAGTGTTGGATAAAGAGATTGACCGGGACATCCCCCAGCGCGTCGCTGATATTCAGCTCCCTGTTTTTTGTGACTGCGCTGCTTGAAAAAAGTCCCTTCAGGTTTGTCGCAGAGGCGGCGAACGGTAAAACCACCCGCGTATCGCCCCAGCGCAGCGCATCGACCTGAGGTACAGCACCGTTTTCCAGCAGGGTTGCGCAACGGATCGGCACGATCACGATGGCCTGCTTGCCCTCGTGCTCACGGGCGAACGCGAGCACGTTGTGCGCCTGACTACCCAGTACCTCCAGGGCCTGGTAAGTGCCACGCCGGAACAGCTCGGCGTGCTCGACACGCAGGTTCAGCACCTCGGCGATCAAGGCTTGCTTGATGCGCCCGTCACGCCAGTTCGCCAGCAGTTCCACAGGTGGCCATGGCTCCTGCAAGGCCTGCTCGCGAGCGGCGTAATCCACCGGCCGGCGATTGTCCGGATCGACCAGGCTGAAGTCCCAGAACTCATTGCCTTGATACAGATCCGGCACACCAGGCACGGTCATGCGCAGCAAGGTTTGCGCCAAGCCATTGAGGGCACCGGCGGCGGCAATGCTGTTGACGGTCTTGCTCAGCGCGGCGCGCAGCAGTTCGCCTTCCTCACCGGTGAGGAGTTTTTCGGTGAACGCCTGCGCGGCGTTTTCATAGGCTTCGTTCGGCGCGCTCCAACTGCTTTGCAGCTTGGCTTCACGCAGGGCTTTCTGCTGCCATTGCCAGATACGTTTGGCGTAGTCGGCGAACCCGGCCTGATCGTCATCACGCAGTTGCAGCGGCCAGCTACCGAGCAACGCTTGATAAAGGATCAGCTCATCGCCGCTCGACGGCATCTGCTCGTCAACCCGAACGGGGCGGGCGAGGGCGCGCCATAATTCGATCTGCTCGGCATACCAGTGGCTGCGCTCGCTGAGCACTGCCAGACGTGCGCGGGTGTCTTCGCCGCGTTTGTGATCGTGGGTCGCGGTGGCCAGCAAGTTGTCGGGGAACTCGTTCAGCCGTTGCTGATTGACGGCATGAAAGTCGCTGACCGGCGCACTGAACTGCTCGGTGTTGTAGCCGACGTCGTTGCGCGACAGCAGTACCGCCGAGCGATACAGCGCGGTGTCCTCCACGGCTTTGGCTGCTGCCGGTGAAGTCAGTTGCTGAAAGCGTACGCAGGCGTGTTTGAGGATCTTGCGTGAGCGACCGCGCGGTTTGTGCCGCCATGGCGTGCCGCCAAGCCAAGCGGCAACGCAGTCGAGCACCGGCCAATCGGCTTCGCTAAGCGTTTGCCGGGCCCCGTCCATGGCTTGTTGGAAAAACATGTCGTCCTGCTCGGAGCGACCCATCGCGCTGATGTAAGTGCGGTAAACCGGGAAGTGCACGATCAACGCTTGCAACACTCGGCGGATCGCGCCGAGGGTCAGGTCGCGAGTCATCAGGTCATCGCGGGCGACTTGCAGCAGGGCCTGGGCGACGCTTTCGCAATCACTGGCCAGCGAGCCATTGAGGATCTGTTGACGCGCCAGCTGTGCTTCTTCGATGAACGCGGCCGGGCGCTCGGTGCGGCGTTGCCAGAGGTCGCCGAGGACGTATTCGCCGTCGGGGTCGTGTTGCAGCAGTGATAGCTGATTCATGAACTCGTAACCGGTGGTGCCATCCACCGTCCAGTCGCGGCGCGGGGTTTCACCGGCGCCGAGGATCTTCTCGACGTAGATCGGCAAGTGCCTGCCCGGTGCCAGCAGATCGACGCGGCGGCGCAGTTTGCGGCAGTAACCACGCGGGTCGGCGAGGCCGTCGATATGGTCGATGCGCAAACCGTCGACCAGGCCTTCGGCGATCAACTGGAAGATTTTGCCGTGGGTGGCTTCGAACACCGCCGGACGTTCGACGCGCAGGCCGCCGAGTTCGTTGATATCGAAAAAGCGCCGCCAGTTGATGTCATCTGCCGCCGTGCGCCAACTCGCCAGACGATAGCTCTGACGCTCCAACAACTGATGCAGTTTGTGGAAGCCTTCTTCGCTTGTTGAGTCGAAATGCTTCAGGTTGTCTTCAATGGCCTCGGCGATTGCCGGATCACTCGCCAATTGGCGCAATTCCTCTTTCAGCGGAATCGCCAGTGAATGGGCATCGGTCTGATAACTGAGGGCGCTGAAGCGATCGGCCAGCGGTTTCAGCGCTTCTGCGGACTTGAGCAACTCACCGTAATCATTCGGGCAGATCGGGAAGTGATGGTCGTAGTGCTCGGCGTAAAAGCTGCCTGTTTGTGGGTTGAACAGCAGTTTCAGCGTGCCCTCCTGCAAAGCCACACCGTAATCGCTGCCAAGAAATGGCAGGAGCAATTGGCCTTCCATCAACGGATCGGGCGAGTGCCACTGAATGTCGAAAAATTCGCCGTAAGGGCTGAGTCGGCCCCATTCCAGCAGATCGAGCCACCACGGGTTGTCGTTGCCGCCGACGGCCATGTGATTGGAGACGATGTCGAGGATCAGCCCCATGTTGTGCTCACGCAGGGTGCTGACCAAGCGCCGAAGCGCCGGCTCGCCACCAAGCTCCGGGTTGACCTGGGTCGGGTCGACCACGTCGTAACCGTGCATCGAGCCGGCCCGCGCCGCGAGTAGCGGTGAGGCGTAAATATGGCTGATGCCGAGCCGGGCGAAGTACGGCACCAATGGCACGGCTTGTTCGAGGGTAAAACCCTTATGAAATTGCACGCGCAATGTCGCGCGCAGGGGCTGGATAAGCGCTTGATTCATTGGTCACGCTCGGCAGCCTGAAGACGCGCGCAGGCGAGCAATTCCAGTCGTCGCGCCGCATCGGCGCCATCGAGCAGCGCCTCACTGCTGCCGGGCAAACGCCGTGACCAGTTCGGATGGGTATCGATGGTCCCCGGCAGGTTCGCTTGTTCGTTGATGCCCAACGCATCCTCCAGCGGCAACAGCACCAGCGGCGCGCGGGTGTGGCCGAGGAAGCGTACGGCGGCATCGACCACTTGATCGGCCTCGTGGGATTCTTCGCGAAAGTTTTGCGGGTCCTGACTCAACGCACTGCGCAGGCCTTCACGCTCACGCTGGCGGTGATGGCGCCATTCGATTTCACCGTTGGCATCGACAAAACCCAAGCGCGCATTCCAGTCGATATCGCGGCCATGCCACCAGCCGTTGAGCGTCGGCAGATCGTGGGTGCTGGTGGTCGCCAGTGCGTTGTCCGGCCAGTCGAGAATCGGTTTGAAATGAGTGTTGTCCTGCTCGAACAGCAGTACGCGCATGCCGAGCATCGAACGGGCGATAAGCTTTTCACGCAAGCCATCGGGCACCGTGCCAAGGTCTTCGCCGAGGACGATCGCCTGATGACGATGGGATTCGAGGGTCAGCAAGCGCAGCAAGTCATCGACCGGGTAATACAGGTACGCGCCATCGGCCGGCGCGGCGCCATTGGGTATCACCCACAAGCGTTGCAGGCCCATCACATGATCGATGCGCAAACCACCGGCGTGGGCGAAGTTGGCGCGCAGCATGTCGATGAAGGCGCGAAAGCCATTGCGGATCAGGCCTTCGGGGGAGAACGCGGAAATGCCCCAGCCCTGGCCCGAACGATTGAGAATGTCCGGCGGTGCGCCCACGGTCAGCGAAGCGAGCAGTTCATCCTGAAAACTCCAGGCCTGACTGCCGGCGCCGTCGGCACCCACCGCCAGATCGGCGATCAGGCCAATGCCCATACCGGCGCTACGGGCGGCGGTTTGCGCGCGTTCCAGGCAACGGTGAATCAGCCACTGGCAAAAAGCGAAATAGCCGATGCGTTCGGCGTACTCCTCGGCAAACGCTTCCAACGCTGCGCCACGTGGGTCGTGCCAGTGTTCCGGCCATTGCCGCCAGTCGAGGTTTTCGCCACGGGCGGCGCGCATTTCCTGAATCGCTTCGAAACGGCAGTGGTTTTCCAGCGCTTCGCCACCGGCATGGCGGAAACTGGCGAAGTCCGGGTGCAGCGGATGCTCACCGGCGATAAAACCTTCGTACAAGGCCTGCAAGAGTTTTTGCTTGGCCTCGGCGGCGCTCGGCCAGTCGATCAGTGTCAGGTCTTCCAGTTGCGCGAACTGCTCGGCCAGGCCGGCCGCGTCGATCGCATCACGCAATGCGCGCTCACCGAGAATTGCCCCGGGTGCTGCGTAAAGAGGATTGAGGAATAACCGACTGGACGGCGAATAAGGGCTGTAGCGCCCGGTATCAGCGCTGAACATGGCGTGCAGCGGGCTGATCGCCAGGGCATCGGCGCCGCGCTCACCAGCCACGCGGACCAGATCTTCTAGTGCTTGGGTATCGCCGAAACCGCCGTCGCCAGCGCGGCGCAGCGAATACAACTGCGCACTCAGGCCCCACACGCGGGGAATCGGATTATCCACTGCATCGCCGACGCTGAAGCAGCGCTCCGGCGCCACGGCCAGGGTGAAATACTGATCGCTGATGTGCACCTGTTGATAGCCGACCGGGATCAGCCCCGGCAATATCGCTTCGGAATCGAGTTTCAGGTTCAGCCGGGAGCCGTCTTCAAGGTGGATTTCGCAAGGCGTTTCCGGGGCGAAGTAACGAGCCAGATCCACGCCGATACCGACATCGGCAGTCAATAGTGGCGGCAAGTGGCGATCTTGTTGTACGGCTTGCAGTTCCAACAGGCTGGCGTCGATTTCCTGCGCCGTGCTGGCGGGGTGGCCGAGGCCGATCAGGACATTGCGCAGCACCGCCGGTGCGACTTTTTGCGGGCGGCCGTTGGCGTCGATCCAGTCGACGGCGAGGCCGGCGCGGCTTGCGAGAATTTCCAGTTGCGCATCGCTCATAGGCGCTCTCCATCCAGAGGTTGCAAAGGGGTTGCGGCCGTGAGGCTGACAAGCGCGCAATACGCGGGCAGTTCGCCCGATTCCGATAGATCGACGGTGGATGGCTGTTGAAACAACCACACGGCCTCGGTCTGTGGAGGGTTGACCACTGGCGTGTCGCTGAGGTTCAGGTCAATTCGCAGCTCGCTGCCATTGCCCAGGCGCCAGCGTGCACTGACTGCGCCGTAACCGAGCATGTGCGCACCCAGCGCTTGCGTGCCGGAGAGATGGGGAATGATGTATTGATGGCGAAATTGCAGGAGCTTTTGGTAAAGCGCGAGGGTTTCCTGCTGTTTTGCGCTGCCATGGCCGATCAACCTTGGCTGTGAGGCGTGGAAGGTTTTTTCGCCGTTCGGGTCGGGAATCTGCTCGCGCTTGTGCGGATCGGTGAAGGCGCTGAATGCAGCGAATTCATTGCGCCGGCCCTCACGCACCAACTTGGCCAGTTCACCGTGGTGACTGGTGAAAAACAGGAACGGCTGCTCGGCGGCGAACTCGTCGCCCATGAACATCAGCGGAATCATCGGTGACAGCAGCAACAACACGGTCGCTGCCTGCACGGCACGCGGATCGGCCAGATGATGCAGACGTTCGCCGAACGCACGGTTGCCGATCTGATCGTGGTTTTGCAGGAACAGCACGAACGCGGTGGAGGGCAGATGTTCGCTGGGCTCGCCGCGCGGTTCGCCGTGGCGGGTGATGTGACCCTGGAAGACAAACCCCTGACTGAGGCAGCGCGCCAATTGTTCGGTGGGTTGCGCGGCGTAGTCAGCGTAATAGGCGTCGGTTTCGCCGGTGAGCAGCACGTGCAGGGCGTTATGACCATCGTCGTTCCACTGCGCGTCGTAGTCGTATTCGAGCAGGCTCGACTGGTTGAGTTCGTTTTCCACGGTCAGCCAGACATGCCGACTCGGGTCGATCTGCGCGCGGATGCGCTGGGCCATTACCGTAAGGAAGTCCGGGTCTTCGATGGCATGCACCGCGTCCAGACGCAGACCGTCGAAGCGGTATTCGAGCAACCACATCAGAGCGTTTTCGATGAAAAATTCCCGCACCTCGTCGCGGCGGAAATCGATCGCTGCGCCCCATGGTGTGTGTTTGTCTTCGCGAAAAAAGCCTTTGGCGTAACGATGCAGGTAATTGCCGTCGGGGCCGAAGTGGTTGTAAACCACGTCGAGAATCACCGCCAGACCATGGCCGTGGGCGCTGTCGATCAGGTGTTTGAGCTGTTCCGGCGTGCCGTAGGAGGCTTGCGGGGCGTAGGGCAAAACACCGTCGTAACCCCAATTGCGTTCGCCGGGAAACTGCGCCAGCGGCATCAGTTCGATGGCGGTGATGCCCAGGCCGGCGAGGCGCGCCAGATGTTGTTCGACTTCAGCGAACCCCCCGAGCGCACCGACGTGCAGCTCGTAGATCACCGCGTCGCTCCACGGCCGACCGTGCCAGGCAGTGTGGCGCCATTGATAAGCCAGCGGATCGACCACCACGCTGTGGTGCTCGAGGTCGTCATCCTGCGCTCTGGAGGCCGGGTCGGGTACCTCCAGTTCGCCATCGATGTTGTAGCGGTAGCGGGTGCCTGCCGGACAGCGGGCCTTGATTACAAACCAGCCGTCTGCCTGAGGCAGCATCGGCAGCGACTGACCGTTTTCAAGTTCGACACTGACGTAAAACGCATCCGGCGCCCATAGCGCAAATTGCGTGTGTTCGGCGTCCAGCATGATCGCGCCGTGGGGCCAGGTTTCAGTAGACCGTAACGGCATCGTGGTGAACCTCCCTGGTTATTTGTGATGTGCTTTACCCAGCGCCTTGGCGACCAGTTGTTCGTAGAGTTCGGCGTACGGTTCAACCGCTTTGCACCAGTTGAACGGCGCGGCCATTGCCCGGCAACGCATGGCATTGAGCAGTTCGGGGAAGGCGAACACCTTGAACGCGCGGCTCAGGGCCTCTTGATAGCTTTCAGCGGAGGATTCGTCGAAAAGGAAACCGGTGACGCCGTTTTCAATGGTGTCGGCCAGCCCGCCGGTATTGCGCGCCACCGGCAGCGAGCCGAAACGCTGGGCGTACATCTGGCTCAAACCGCAAGGCTCGTAACGCGAGGGCATCAGCAGGAAGTCGCTGCCGGCAAACATGCGCCGGGCGTCGGTTTCATTGAAGCCGATGCGCACGCCGATCTGCCCGGGGAAACGCAGCGCCAGTTCGCGCATGGCTTGTTCTTCTTCCGGTTCGCCGCGACCGATGATGGCGATCTGGCCACCGTTCTGCACGATGTACTCGGACACTGCGATTGTCAGGTCCAGACCTTTTTGATAGACCAGTCGCGACACCACGGCGAACAGCGGGCCTTCTGAGTCATTCAATTCAAATAGCTCACGCACATGCGCGGCGTTGACCGCTTTGCCTTCCCAGTCGCCGATGGCAAATGGCGCGAACAGGTGCGGATCGGTGGCAGCGTCCCAGCTCTCATCGATGCCGTTGGGGATGCCGCTGAGCAAGCCTTGCTGGGTCTTGGCGGCGAGAAAGCCGTCGAGGCCGCAGCCGAAATCCGGGGTGGTGATTTCCTGCGCGTAGGTAGCACTGACCGTGGTGATGTGGCTCGAATAGGCCATGCCAGCCTTGAGGAACGACATCTTGCCGTAGAACTCCATGCCTTCCTGTTGCAAGGCATGGTTGGGAATACCCAGCTCAGGGCAGGAGCCTAGGCTGGTCACGCCTTGATAGGCGAGGTTGTGAATGGTGAACAGGGTCGGCGTGCGCTGCCCGCGCCAGTGCATATAGGCAGGGGCGAGACCTGCCGGCCAGTCATGGGCGTGCACCAGATCCGGGCACCAGTGAATTTGCGCAAGGTTGGCGGCGATATCGGCGGCAGCCAGACCCAGACGGGCGAATCGAATGTGGTTGTCCGGCCAGTCGCGACCGTTGTTGGCGCCGTAAGGCGAGCCTTCGCGCTCGTAGAGCTCGGGGCAGATCAACACGTAGATGACCAGACCGTCCGGCATGTCCATACGGCCGATCTTGCACGGTGGCAGCGCGGCATGGCCGCCGAGTTCGCCGATGATGTGGATCGGGTTTTCGCTGTGCATCACCTGCGGGTAACCGGGGATCAACACGCGCACATCGTGCAGATGGGCCATGGCCCGGGGCAGGGCGGCTGACACGTCACCCAGCCCGCCGGTCTTGACCAGGTCGGCGATTTCCGAGGTGACGAACAACACTTTTTTCTTGTTGGGGTTCTGGCTCGCTACTGGAGTCAGCGTTTTGGTGCCGGGGACGTTGATCTGTCGGCTGCCGGGAACACTGACGCTGCTCGATTCACCAACCGCCTGCTGAGCACGCTCTCCCTGAATATCCAATGCCGCACTGATCATATGAATCTCCCGTCTCGTTGATCTGATTCTTGTCTTGAACAAGCGATGTCCATGGCCAAGTCCTGTGGCCGGGCGCAAACGCGCCACGCATCGGTGAGCAAACGCTACCCAACACGCGCAAGCAGAATGGGTGATCGGGCCGTTGCAAGGATTGCACCAGTCGCTTTGGCCCTGCCTTTCAGATGACCCGCCGCCGCGCGCAAAAGTTTCGACTTTTTTTCGGCAATGTGACTGGTCGGTTTTACCCCGCGAAAGTCAGTCTAGGCCAGATCCTAGAGCGGGGCGGTGCAAATGGGTAAATTGTTCGACAATCGGTTGGCACGCCGCGCAAACCGAACTTTTGAGGGGGAATCGCACCGACGAAGTGCAGGTTTTTCTGCAAGTGAGGGTCAAAACGGTGACTGGGAGGTCACGATTTTGTGCTAGCGGGCAGCGCGGGCGCACTGTTGTGGTGCGGGCAGTTTGTTGATGGGGAGGCAGTGAGTGCCCCTTCGCGAGCAGGCTCGCTCCCACATTGGATCTGTGCCGGGAACAGATTTTCTGCTCACTGAAGATCCCCTGTGGGAGCGAGCCTGCTCGCGAAAGCGATCGCCATGACACCGCCGCGATTACGGTATGACTCAATTCAACAGGCGAATCGGCTCCCCATCAGCCCAAGCCTGAATATCCTCGATCATCTGCGAAAAGAACTGTTCATAGTTCTGCCGGCTGACATACCCCACATGCGGCGTCGCCAGGACATTGTCGAGTGTGCGAAACGGGTGCATGTGCGGCAACGGCTCCTGCTCGAACACATCCAGCGCTGCCCCGGCGATGTGCCGTTTCTGCAATGCTTTGATCAACGCTGCTTCATCGACAATCGGCCCGCGTGCGGTATTGACCAGCAGCGCCGTCGGTTTCATCCAGCTCAGCGCCTGCGCATCGACCAGTCCGCGACTGCGCTCGCTGAGCACCAGATGCACTGACAACACATCGGCCTGCTCGAACAGTTCCTGCTTGTTCACGTACGTCACGCCAACCTGCTGTGCCCGTTCGGCCGTGAGGTTTTCGCTCCAGGCGATCACCTTCATGCCGAACACCTGGCCAAACTGCGCAACGCGCTGGCCAATGCTGCCCAGACCGAGAATGCCGAGGGTTTTGCCGTAGAGGTCGCCACCCAGCTCTTGCTGCCATTGACCGTCGCGCAGGGCATTGGCTTCCTTCACCAGATTGCGTGTCGCCGCCATGATCAGCGCCCAGGTCAGCTCTGGCGCCGCGTGCTTGTAACTGTCAGTGCCGCAGACCCTGATGCCCAGTTTTGCCGCCGCTTGCATGTCCAGCGCTGCGTTGCGCATGCCGCCGGTGACCAGCAACTTGAGATTGGGCAAACGCTTGAGCAAGTCCTCATCGAAGCGTGTGCGTTCGCGCATCACGCAGATCACCTGATAGCGGCCCAGGCGCTCGGCCAGTGTTACGTTGTCGGCCGGGTAATCATGTTCGAACGTCACTTCGCCGAGGCTATCGAGGACTGACCAGTCGACCACGTCGCGGGCCACGTCCTGCCAGTCATCGATCACTGCAATCTGCACCGCCATCAGCCTTACCTCATCAACGAACGGGATTGGATGTATTCAGCCAGTCGAGCAGGGCCTTGTGGAACTGCGCCGGTTCTTCCATTTGTGGCGCGTGGCCCATGCCGGGAAATTCCACTAGCGTCGACTGCGGGATCAGCTTGGCCACTTGTTTGCCGAGCACCTCATAGTGGCCGATTTTCGCTTTCACCTCAGGCGGCGCGAGGTCTTTGCCGATGGCCGTAGTGTCGGAGGTGCCGATCAGCAGCAGGGTCGGCATCTTCAGGTCCTTGAACTCGTAGTACACCGGCTGGGTGAAAATCATGTCGTAGATCAGCGCCGAGTTCCACGCCACTTGCGTCTTGCCCGGGCCTTTGCTCAGCCCGGCGAGCATGTCCACCCAACGGTCGAATTCCGGTTTCCAGCGGCCGTCGTAATAAGTGGTGCGCTCATAGTCGCGAATGCCTTGGGCGCTGACTTTCAGCTCGCGTTGATACCACTGATCCACCGTGCGATAGGGCACGCCAAGGGCTTTCCAGTCCTCCAGACCGATCGGGTTGACCAGTGCCAATTGTTCGACCTGTTCAGGGAACAACAAGGCATAACGGGTGGCGAGCATGCCGCCGGTGGAGTGGCCGAGCAGCGTGGCTTTCTGAATGCCCAGCGCTTTGAGCAACTGCTGGGTATTGGTCGCCAGTTGCTGGAAGCTGTACTGATAGTTGTCGGGTTTGCTGGAGGTGCAGAAGCCGATCTGATCCGGCGCGATCACCCGGTAACCGGACTCGCTCAAGGCCTTGATCGAACTGTCCCAGGTGGCTGCGCAAAAATTCTTGCCGTGCATCAGCACCACGGTGCGGCCATTGGCCTTGCCGTGGGCTGCGACGTCCATGTAACCCATCTGCAGGGATTTGCCTTGGGATTGAAAGGCAAAGTGTTTAAGCGTGTAAGGGTATTCGAAGCCTTGCAGCTCCGGGCCATAGGCCGGGCCTTCCGGCGCGGCTGCGGTTGACGTTGCGGCCTGTGCCGACAGGGGCAGGGCGGCGCAGAGGAGCAAGGAGGGGAGCCAACGGGAAAACGTGACAGACATAAGGTCAAACTCCGTTTGAAATTGGCCGATGCTGGAACGGCTGGATTATGCCGACGTTAAACACAGGCAATGCCCGCGCCCGAACGTTCAACCCAGCCAGCCCAGCGTCAGCATGGCCAGCACACCATAACGGGCACCTTTGGCCAGAGTGACAATCAACAGGAAGCGCCCGAGCGGTTCGCGCATGACGCCGGCAATCAGCGTCAGCGGATCGCCAATGATCGGCAACCAGCTCAGCAGCAACGACCAATGCCCGTAGCGCTCATAATGTTTGCGCGCCCTGGCCATGTGCGCGGGGCTGATCGGAAACCAGCGCCGATCCTGAAAGCGCTCGATGCCGCGGCCCAGCCACCAGTTGACCAGCGAACCGAGTACGTTGCCCAGCGTCGCCACCGCGAGCAGCCCCCACAGCCAGTAACGCTCGCTGACGATCAATCCGACCAGCACTGCCTCGGACTGTAGCGGCAACAAGGTCGCCGCGCCGAATGCGGCGAGAAACAGCCCACCGTAAGCCGCGATGATCAATGTGCCGGGTAATCCGCCACGACCACATCAGCGCCGTCCTTTTTCAGGCCGATCACTTGATAAGCATCGCTCATGCCGTCCATGCCCGGCGAGCCCATCGGCATACCCGGTGCGGCGACGCCGAGCAGATCGTCACGCTTGCTCAGGGCCAACACCTGCTCCGCCGGCACGTGGCCTTCGACGAACTTACCGTTGATGATCGCGGTGTGGCACGACGCCAGACGCGGCGGCACGCCATGTTGCTGCTTGAAGCTGCTCATGTCGCTTTCGACGTGATCTTCGACTTTGAAACCATTGGCTTCGAGATGGCTGATCCATTTTTTGCAGCAACCGCAATTGGCGTCGCGGTGCACTTCGATGGGGATCAGATCGGCGGCCTGGGCCAGGGAGGAGATGAACAGGGCGCTCAGGGCGACCAGACGCAGATGGCTTCGCATGACGGATTCTCGGCTCGGGTGACGATCAGAAAAGAACGCATTTTGACCGGTTTTTGCCGTCTGGCATCAACGCAATGTTTCCAGTTGTTGCAAGGCAGGCGGGCAGGGTGATCGTAGATCAAGGCTGACAGGTTGCTGAGCGCGAGATGACAAAGCTGTCAGGTGGCAATTGTGTGAACGAACCCTGTGGGAGCGAGCCTGCTCGCGAAGGCAGTGTGTCAGGCACTGGATGCAGTGCCTGAAAGGACGCTTTCGCGAGCAGGCTCGCTCCCACAGGGGTTATATGGTTTGCAGGAATTCCTGCATGAATCAGCGGACCTTGAACCGCCCCATGATCGCGCTCACCCGGCTGTTGGCTTCGAGCAACTGGTGGGTATTCAGTTCGCTGGCTTTGCCGCTCTGCACCAGTTCATCAACCATGTGGCGGATCTGCACCATGCTGCGGTTGATCTCTTCGGTCACCGCGCTTTGCTGCTCGGCGGCGGTGGCGATCTGGGTGCTGAGGCTGTTGATATGGCTGACCGAGCCGGCCATTTCATCCAGACCCGAATTGACCCGTGCAGTGGCGTCGGCGGCCGACTGGCAACTGGCCTGGGTGTTTTCCATGGCGCTGACCGACGAGCTCACGCCCTGCGTCAGACGCGTCAACATCTCGTTGATTTCCGAGGTGCTGGCCTGAGTACGCGCGGCGAGGGCGCGGACTTCATCGGCAACCACGGCAAACCCCCGGCCCTGTTCACCGGCGCGAGCTGCTTCGATTGCGGCGTTGAGCGCCAACAGGTTGGTCTGCCCGGCAATCGCGCCGATCACCCCGAGAATCTCGGTGATGCGCTGAGCGTCCTGCTGCATGTTTTCGACTTTGTGGGTGGCGCTGGCCACTTCATCGATCAGCGCCACGACACTATTGGTGGCTTCGCCCACCACCACGCGGGAACGGTCGGCGTTTTCGTTCGCGCGTTGGGTAAACGCGGCAGTTTCGGCGGCATTCTGCGCAACGCTTTCTGCCGTCGAACTCATCTCGGTGATAGCGGTAACGGTCTGGTCGGTTTCCGAAGCATGACGCAGGAGGATCTGGCTGGTGTTTGCCGAGGTGCGTTGCAGGTTGTCGAGGCTCGATGCCATGGCGCCGGTGGCCTGGGTGACTTCGCCGATCATGTTCTGCAGGTAGGCGATGAAGGTGTTGACCGAATGACCGATGGCGCCGAGTTCATCTTCGGCGCGAATGGTGATGCGGCGGGTCAGGTCGGCATCGCCGCTGGAGAGCAAATCGATGTTGGCTTTCAACGCTTTCATGCGCTGTACCAACTGGCGAATCGCATAGACCTGTAAAAGCACCAGCAAAATCACCAGCGGAATCTGCAACAGGCTCAGGGTGCTGAGGACGTCATCACGCTGGGCGGTGAGCATTTTCGTCGGCAGGGCAGTGGCGAGGAACCACGGCGTGCCTTCAATCGGGCGCATGAAGAAGGTGCTGGCCTCACCGTTGTTATCGAATTCGATGCGCTGCGCCTGATCAC
This sequence comes from Pseudomonas viridiflava, assembly GCF_900580865.1. Lineage (GTDB taxonomy): Bacteria > Pseudomonadota > Gammaproteobacteria > Pseudomonadales > Pseudomonadaceae > Aquipseudomonas. The sequence continues at coordinate 10,905 of NZ_UTBZ01000052.1, read as the reverse complement.
GATTCTGCAGCCCGGCTTTGACCTGGCTGGCGAAGGTCGATGTGCCGGCCAGTTCGCTGATGTTCTTCAGCACGATCGGGCCACTGATGCGCGAGCTGTTACTGATGATCTTGCCGTCGGCTTCAACGATGAGCATTTCGGCGTTGAGGTCTTTTTCCTTGCGCGCCACCAGATCGTTGAAGAAGCCGAGGGTGACGTCAATGGTCGACACGCCCCATGCATTGCCATTTTTCTGGATGGCCATGGCGCAGTTGGTGCGCGGCTCGGCGCTGGCGTCATCTTTGTACGCTGCCGCCCAGGCGCATTGGCCGCGTGGTGTGGCCATACCGCCCTTGTGCCAGCTCTGGTCGTAGTAGTTGGGCGCCGCGTCGCTGTTCCAGAACGTGTTTACCGCCAGTTTGCCCGAAGCATCGCGGTGCCAGAACGTACTGAATTTATTGCGCCCGGCTTCACGCTGCCCCGGCAACGGCCAGATCCCGCCGCCGAATACCTTCAGCTCGCCGTACTGGTCGACCAGGCCTGGCAGCACCGTGTCGATGGCGGCGCTGTCGAGCAGCGGGATGGTCTGGGTGATGCTGCGCTGTTGCGCCTGCACTTTGTTCAACTCGCCCTGAATCTGCTCGGCCACTTCGGCGATGCGGTTGAGGACAACTTGTTCTTCGGTTTGCCGCAGCTTGGGGGCGACCAGTTGGCTGATGCCGACCACGGTCAACACCGACAACAGCAGGATGAACAGAACCAGAAACAGCGTATAGCGAGCCTGAATGGTACGGAATGCGGGCATGGAGACCGGTCCTTGAGCAGCGTTTCTTATTAGAAGGCAGGGGTAAAACAGTGCGGGTATCCACAACGTATCGTCGTTACATCGCGAAGCTTTAGGTACATGCGTCCTAAAAAACCTCAGCGCCGATGACTGGTCGGTATCGACTTCGATACACAAGCGCTGGTCATCGTCCGGACTGGCTGAAAAAAGCCATTTTCATTTCATTGTGATGACAGCTCTGGATCAGCGATTGCGGGGCGTTGAGCTTTTGTATCGAGAATGTACAAGAATTGTAAAAAAGTGCAGAAAGAGGTTGGTGCCATCAGTTCGCCCGCCGATACTCGCGGCCATTAATGCCGTTCACACGGATATTTCAGGTCATTTCACAGGGAGTCTTTTCATGACGATCGGTATTGTCGGCGGCTGGCAGGCCAAGGCTGGACTACTGGTGCGCGACACCGGCGCAAAGAAACAAGTGTCCCAGAGCGTCAAGGTGCAGCAGATGCTGACGCTGGTCGGTAATGATCCCAACGCGCTGAATACCGCCGAAATGGACAAGCAGGGTTTGCGCAAGGCGATCAAGGGTTTCGATCCGGCGAACGTTTCAGTCAAGCAAATGGGCAATCTCAGCGAGATGCTGCGTAGCCGCGGGCTGATCTCCGAGATCACTTCCTTCACGTTGAAGAGCGCGGGTGACAAGTTCGACCGTTTCGGCGTGACCAAAGATATCGATGCCAAATTCAACGCCCTGGAGTATTTCGCGACTCAGCTCGATGCGATCCAGAGCAATGGCCTCAACGGCAACGCCTACGGCAAGAACCTGATTCCCGAGTTCAAGAAAGCGATTTATGTCCTGCAGAACCTGAAGACCTACGGTGACGGCAACGTCGCCAAACCTGTCGACCAGGGCGTCAAGGCGAAGGCCTGAGTTCAAGCGTTGTAGCCCGCTCACCCGAGCGGGCCCTCGTTTGACTCAAGTATGCGGCGCTGCCTCGCGGGCGTGCGCTGCGATCTGCTGTTGCGCCTGATCGTGCAGGCGCTGGATGTGCGGGCAACGCAACTCCAGCGTGCGCGGGCGATAACCCCGATGAAATAACGCCAGCCATCCTCCGCAACGATCATTCGGGGCAATCCCGGTGAAGATGAAGCCCATCGCCGACAGGCTGTCGACGGCGCTGGCAAAACCCGTTGCCAGTCTGAGCCTGATCGAGATCATCCAGTGCCGGGGCAATTGTCGTAGCTGTTTAAGCAAACAGCTGTCGAGTTTTTTCAGCAGCACGTCATAGCGCCCGGAACATTGTTCGACATGCATGGGCGGTCCGACCCAAAGCGGTTGTTTTTCCTGTGTTCCGTAAACGCCGGACAAATGGTCCATGAAATCGCGACAGCTGGGCGGCCAGGGCAGCGCCGGAAGCGGGCGCCGATAACCGTCGATAGGGGTGAAGCCAATGACGATGGACTCGGGCAACGGTTCGCCAAACGGCGAGGGCACATAGTCGAGCAACAATCCCGTGCTGCAAAAGCCGAGCGTGCCAGCCATGCGTTGGGAGTAGGCATGCTGCGTCACCTGTTTGATGGTCACGCCATGGCAACCCAGTGCTTGTGCATGGATCATTAATCGTATGCCCAGTTGCGTAGCGATGTTCTGTCCGCGTGTCGACGGGTGTACCACGCTCAATGCCAGTTCCGCGGTGTGCGATCCGGTGTTTCTGCACAACGTCGCGTGACCGAGGATCTTTTTGCCGGATTCCGCAACCAGTGAATGCCAGCTGCCATCGCCATGGTTCTGGTTGATCATCAACGGCAAGTACACGTGCGGTTGCACGTAATGGTCACCGTAGATTTTCCGGAACAGGCGGCTGACGGCCCCGGCGTCGGTACGGCGATAACTGCGCAGCGTCACGTTGTCCATGGGCATTGCTCCGACCGCGGGGTGTCATAGCGGCGCAGGTCGACGACGCGCAAGCGCTTGCCGGAGCGCGGATGGCGAGCGAGTTCATCGGTTGCGCAATGGGCAACCTGCAGTTCAAGTCGCCGATCAACGCTGAGTTGCGCGATCAGCGGGTAATGCTCGATCAAGTCATGGTGCAATGTTGAGCTGGCTTGTGCGGTTGCGGCCGTCAGCGCATCCGGTACCCACTTCAGATGCAAGATATCGACGTTCGCCGATTGGCTGAGCACCAGTTGCCAGTCTTCGCTGCCAGTGGCACGCCGGACCATTCCGGCGATGTCTTCGATCATCAGTGTCAGAGTGCTCACGCGCACGCGCTGACTGCTTGCGCTGCGACCCATCAAGGCGAACTTGCGCGTGGGCGCCGTGGCAGGTTCTCGCCAACAGGCGAGGTCGCCTACGGGGTAACGGATCAACGGCATCAGCCGACGGGTGAGATTAGTCATCACCAACCGCCCGGTTCGGTCGCATTCTTCAATCACTTCGCCGGTGTGTTCATCAATGATTTCCAGCACGCTGTGACCGGGCAGCATCCGGTGCTCGCCCAGGGCGCAATCGCGACCCGTGGTGCCGATGAGTCCCGCGTCGACACTGGCATAGCCGATGGAGGCGATCCGTGCGTTGGGGAACACCCGGCGCAACATCTGCAGTTGCCCGGCGAACAGGCTTTCCCCGCCATACAGCAGGGTTTCGACCTCGGTCAGGATTTGCGCCTGGCGCTCCAGCTCACTGGCGAACGTCAGCAAATGCGCAGGCAGCCCGGCCAGTACGTTGATCCGGTGCTGACGGATAGCGTCAGCCAACACCCCGTTCGCCACATCACCGGTGAACGGGAATTCGGTAACACCCGCCGTTTCGTGCGCCAGTGCATCGTGGATGAAGATGAAACTGGCATATAGATCGCCGACAAAGAACAGGTTGGCAACCCGGTCTCCGGGTTTGAGTTGGTGACTGAGATGGCTGCCGAAGTCTCGTACCAGTGTCTGCCATTCTTCGCGGGTAAATACTGAAAGTTTACCGGCGCTGGTGGTTCCACCGGTTTTGAAGACCAATGCGCGTTCGACGGTAGAAGTCAGTACTGGCCATTGTTCGAAGTTCTGGCTGTTTTCCCAATAGAGTTGTGGATCCGTCACTGGAAGTTGATCCAGTGCAGTGAACTGTGGTGCAACGTTATGCAAATGTCTGGCGTAATACTTTGAATGCGCTCGGGCAAAAGTGACCAACTGATTGAGTTCGAGTGTTGCGTTCATGGTGTTCTCTTTAATTGTTATGACCGTGGGCGATAAATGTTTTACCGGCGCGCATCGATGACGGATGGAATCTTTCCGCTGTGTTTGTTTCTGCTGAACTGCTGGGGCTCGCAGATTTGCGCTTCTACTGTGAGCAGTCTGCTGCGCATCAAAGTGGCCAGCGTCGAGTAACCTTGCAGTCGGTCGAGAATGTCGGCGGGGTTGCCCGGGCTGCGAATCAGCAAACGTTCCAGGCCATCGGGTGCTTGATCGAGGTGCAACTGAAACGCGGTTTGCAGGTGCCGCGCGAGTTCGTTCAGGCAGATGAAGTCGCTGCCGATACGCAGCAATCTGCCGTGCCGCTGCAGCAGCTCGAAGCGTGGCGAACTCAGCCCGCACGGGCATTCGCCCGGTTGCCAACGACCGGTGTCGCCAACTTCATAACGCTGGACTTGCTGACCCTCGCGAGCTTTCGAGGTGAACAGCAACCGGCCGACTTCATCACCGACGACCGGCACGTCCTGCTCCATTGCGACGATTTCCAGATGCTGGATGTCTTCCATCAGGTGAAACACACCATCAGCGGTCGCCGCGCAGGCATGCCCGAACGGCCCTGCATCGACACTGCCGTACACCGCCGAGCGGATGCTGGCGACACCGCAGCGCTGCAAGAGCTCGCGGCACTGATCACTGATGTGTTCACCGCCGAGAAAGACTTTTTCAATACCGCCGTAACGGCTCAGACGCAGCTGTTCGTTGAGAAATAATCGATGCAGGGTGCTGGGCATGCCGATCAGCACGGTGACGCGCTGCTCGATGATCACTTGAGCAATGTCGCTGTAGTCATCGTCGGTGGGTGCGCCCATGGGCAGGTGGGTTGCGCCCAACAGTTCCAGTACTTTGGCGAAACTGAAGAAACCGCCGTACAGGCTGCCACTGAAGAACAGGTTCATGACCTTGTCGCGACCCGGATCGAGTCCTGCCGCAAACAGGCCATCGGCGGCGGCGCGCATCTGGCGTTGAAAGTCGCGGTAACTGAATCCCGCCAGCGCCGGTGTGCCGCTACTGCCACCGGAGCGGAAAAACAGCTGCGCGGCTGCTGTCGTCGGGCGTGCGATAAACGCCGCTTTGTCGGTGATCGGCAGGCCCGCCAGGGTCGGCGCGCACGGCGGTAGGTCGAGGGTCATATGCGTAGACAACTGCGTTGGCGCGACGCTGACCGAAACACGTCGGCTCAGGCGTTGCAGGGCGTAAACACCGTCGTGAGGTTCGCCGTCGTAGCCGTCATGGATGGCGTTGACTGGCGTAATTCGGCTGACGCCCGCAGCAATCAGCGTGCGCGACAGTTGCGCGATCTGCGGTTCGGCACACACCAGCGCACAACTCTGCAATACGTTGCGCCAGGGCAGTAGCGTCTGGACCAGATGCTCGCGTGGCAGGGGCTTGAGCAGCAGCGTGCGAAACAAAGGCGAGGGCGCGAGTACTCGATCATGGCGCCAGACAACTCGCCAGCCCGGCGCGCTCCAGACTTGTGCGGTCACAGCAGAAAAGCTCTGGCCCAGGCGCGTCATCAAGGTGTGGCTGGTGATCTCGCTGGCTTCCTGAACCGTCGGGGTCAGCGCCGGCCATTGCCCGGCACGGCGCTCGAACGCCTTGGCCAACGCTGAGCCGATTTCGTGCAGCACGGCCGGTTCGTCGCTGTCGACCAGTAACCATTGCGGGCTGGAACAGGCCTGCTGATCCAGTCGGCAAACCTCATCGACTATCGCCTCCAGCGTTTGCGGGGTGGCAGCGTCCGGCGTCAGGTAGGCAAAACTTATGCGGTGGCCCCAGTCGATCCAGCGACATCCGGGCGGCAACTGTTGGCGGATGGCTTGCAGCGCTGCTTCACCACCCCACGCCGATACGCCATTGGCCATTTGGCACAAGCGGCCGATTTGCGCGGTCGCCGCCGGTAGCACCGCCACGTAATGACGCAATTGACCGCTGGGGTCGCTTTGCACCAAAGCGTGCAGCAGACGTGCGGTCAGGCCTTGGTCGCTGCGACTGGGGCGCAGCCAGTTGAGGTTGCCGGCCAAGAGGCTTTCAATCATCGCGCAGCACGCCAGCAATGGCGCGTTGGCCGGTGTGACGTGGATCACCAGACCCAGGGGGCTCCAGCGTTCGAAACGCGATTGCCGACAATCGAAGCGGCGCAGGGAATCGGCGTGATCACCCAGTTCGCGTTCTAGCTTGTTTTGCAGAGCGTGAGGTTGACAGAAATCGATCAGGGCCTGGCGTTGCTCGTCATCCAGCGGCAACTCGACGCTGTGCAGTTGCTGCGCAAAATTTGCTGCGGCGGTCAGCACGGTGGCGCGCTGCAGCGGCGTGCTCAGGTGTTGCGCCAAGGTCTGATGCAGCAGCGTCAGTGCGGTGTCGAGATCGAAATCCGCGTGCAGTTCTCCGTTGATCAGGTACATATCAGTGTTTCCCCAATAATTCAGATGCCGCCATCGCGCAGCTTCTGCCGGCGGTAGTGCCCGCGCGGCCATGCAGTTCGAACCAGTCACTGGCCAGGCCGCAGCCGCAACTCGAGCCGGGATACAGCGTCGCCAGGTCGCTCATCACCACCGCGTGCGCCGGGCTGGATGAAATGTAGGGTGAGACGAAACCCAGCAAGCCTTGCTGGCCGTAGGGCTGGACGGAAAAGTCGCGCGGATTGCGCACGTAAGCCTTGGCGTAAACCGGGACATGAAAATGATGCCGGGCACATTCGATGTAGGGCACTGCGTGCTCGACCGCACCGTAACCGTCTCGGCAGCGCGACATCTCAATGCCCAGTTGCCGGGCGATGTGCTCGTACAGTTGCTGTTTTGGAATTTCCTCGCTGGCGCGGGTTTTCCAGCCACCGCCGAAAAACACCAGCGAATCGGCGGGCAGTTGCAGCGCAGGCACGCCGGTGGCCTGCATCTGCTGCAGGGTCTGCCAGAGAAATGCCGGGAAACCGAAAATGCGCACCGGCAGGCCTTCTTCGGCAAACGATTGCAGTGCAGCGATCACGCCAAACACATCGAACTGGTGGCCGTCGCCGTTGCAGCGCAAGGCGTAGACGACCCGATTGATGGGGGCAAAGCGGCAGAGGAACTGGTCGGTGTAGGACGTCCCCAGCGTAATGACGCCTTGCGGCTCGTAGCTCAGCAGCAAGTAGTTACACGGCGTGTCCGGGGTGGTCCAGCCGTAGTGGCTAAAGATCCGCTCGACCATGAACTGCGCGCTCGACAGGCTGCGTGGGTCGTAGCGCATGCGGCTTTTCTGGCCACTGGTGCCGGACGATGTCAGTTCCAGAGCGGTTTCTCCGGTCGGGCTGAGCAGCAGTTGCTGTTTGAAGAAATTGGCCAGAATCGGCGGCAGTCGCGACCAGTCATCGAGACTGTCGAGGTCCTGCACGTCAAAGCCGTTCGCGTTCAGCCAATGTGCGTAGCCGGGAGTGTGCTGGCAATGAAACCGACTGATCTCGGCCATGGCCTGATTGAACAGGCCGGCAGGCACGGAATCCGGGCAATAGGGGTGCGGCAACGCGCAGAGCGCGTCGCTGGCGGGGAAGTGGTTCATCAATATTCCTTTATTGGGCAGAAGCGGAATCGGGACGGTTGCGTTGCAACATTCCCTGTATCAGAGGCAGGCTCATCAGGCCGCTGAAGGCGGCGTAGAGCGCAAAGAGTTCGAGGCGTGCGCCACCACCGATGACGGCAATGAGCGAACCGCCGAGGCCCATCACCGCAATCGAAATCATCCCGACCAGCGCCGAGACCAGCCCCTTGCTGTCATCGCTGGCAAACAGCGCCAGCCGATACAGCGCGGCGTTGCTCATGCCCAGTCCTACCGCATACAGCGCCAGACTCGCGACCACCGGGCCGAGCCCGGCGCCCGACAGTGCGCAGCCGATCAGCGCCAGAAGTCCCAGGCAAAATGGCCAGAGTGCCAAGCGAATCAGCCGGGGTAACGAGTGCGTGGCCAGCAAACGGTCGAGGATCAGATTGCCGACGATAACGGCAGAGAAAACCGGCATCTGCCACAAGGCATATTCCAGTGGCGGCAATCCCAGCAACTGCATCAGCAGCAATGGCGCCAGGCCGATCCAGGCGATCAGCGGCAGGCTCATCAGCCCCAGCGCAAGGCTTGCGGCGAGAAACCGGCAATTACCAAACAGCGCGCGGTAACGCTGGCCGGTCTGGCGCCAGGAAAAACGCACCGCCGGTTGCAGACCTCCATCGCGACGTACGACCCCGACGGTTTCCGGCATGCAGACGAACAGCCCCAGCCAGACCATTGATACGGCAAGACCCAGACCGAGAAACAACTCACGCCAGGACAACCATTGCAGGAGCAGGATGCCCAGCAGCGGCCCCACCAGCGGTGACAGCAGGGCGATATTGCCAAGCAGTGCCATCAAGCGCACCGCATCGGCCTCGCAGAACACTTCTTGAAGGGCGGGATAACTGACCGCCACCACAAAACCCAGGCCCATGCCTTGCAGCAGTCGCAAGAGATTGAAGGCTTCAATGCTGTGGCTGGCAAATGCTCCGGCGCAGGCGACGCCGAACAATGCACAACCGATCAACAATACTCGCCTTCGACCCCATTGATCGGACAGCGGCCCGATCAGCCATTGCAGGCAGACGCCGCCCAGCAGATAGAGATTGAAGGCGTTGGGAACATGGCGCACATCCGCTTGAAGTTCTGTTGTAACGGTAAGCATGGCCGGCATGATCAAGTCGCTGGCCAAGTAAGTCAGAAGTTCAAAAGCGCTGATTGCCAAACAAAACCCGAGCACTTGAAGCGGCCCGATTGGTATAAGTGTTCTCTGCATAAACGTCCCTGTTGGTGAGTGGAAGAAAGTTGCCAGAGACTAGTTGCAGAGGCTTGCGTGACCTATTTTTTTGCTGCGACATTAGATTTCAAATACTTGCAACTTGTTTAGTGGTTTGCACTTTGCGCATAACACTCGTTACATCTGCGTGGCAGACGCTGGTGGCGAAAACAGAAAAGCCCGCGACACGGCGGGCTTTGTTTGAAGTGGATCGGGCTGGTGAGTTTTCCGCCTCGGCTTGTTCATCGACAAGCGGGAGGGATGAACAATCCTGTTCTATCGATGTTGGTAATAGCCAGGGCCACCCTGGTAGTAACGATGATGATCGCCGTGCCAGCCGCCGTGGGGGAAGATGATGCAGCCACTCAGGGTCAGCAGGGCAAGAACGGGAATCAGCCAGGTGATTCGACGCAGCATTTTGAAAATTCCTCATGGTTACGCCGTCATGAAGCCAAAACTCTTCATCGGCTGTAACATGAGACCCCGATTGCAGCAGTGCATCCCCGTAGAACGGTAAGTGCATGGCATGCAAACGGATACAAACCGGATACATTTAAACGTTTCAGGAAGCCGCAATGACCCACAAGCAACGCTTGATTTATTCGATTCTGATCGCCGTGTCGGTCCTGGCGATCATGCTCGGCCTGTCCTGGCTGCAAAACGCCGGCATGATTTCGGAGAAGACGTTCCAGTTCGTCGCCATCGGTGTGGCGGTGATCGTGGTGGTGATCAATGGCGTCATGCGCCGCAAGGTCAAGCCTTGACGGCGATTACCGCAGGCTTCAATCGTTGTTGAGGACGGCCGCAGCCTGTGGATGCAGGCTGTAGCTCTTGTCTTCATTGAAGGTGATGACACCTTCGGCGCACAGGCGCTTGAGCACTTCGCGCACACTGAGAAAGGACAGCGGAATATCCAGATCCAGCAATTGGCTGTGGACACCGCGCACACCCAGACGCCGCTCGCTTTGTGCGGCGACCAGCAGGGCGTCGATGACTTTCAGACGAATCAGGCTGGTGCGCAGTCCGAAACTTTTCAGCAGCAACCGGATGCGTTCGTTACCGTGACGCTCGACGCGTTGCCCGAAATCGCTCGCGTGTGGGCTCATGGAAGCTCCTTTGGGTGCCTGGCTACCGTCCGTTGGTAGTTGCGAGTTGTACATGCGATTACTCCTTTTCAGAGTCTGATCGGGGGAGGGTTTTTTTTGCTCTCTCTAAACAAGACGTATCAGCACGACAAATCATGAAAGAAAAAATGTAGAAATTTTGTTGGGGGTTTGTCTTTTTCTTGTGATTTCGGGTTGGGCTTGGCGGCCTTTGGGCCGACCATGCTTTGGGTGTTCTTTGTGAATATCCGATTCTGCGGGGGGTGCTGCTGGCGGTTCCGCTCTTACAGCGGGTCACTTTTTCAAACGCCAAAAAGTAACCAAAAGGCTGGGCCCCGGCGTTCGGCCCCTCGCTGAGGCTCGGGGTTCCTTCGTTACGCGATCTATCCGGGGGCATCGCCTACGGTTTGCTTCGCTGCACCTCCTCTCGATGCATTTGGCTTCGCCAAACGGTCGCTGCGCTCCCACCCCCGGATAAATCACTCCACTCAGCCTGCCGAAGGGGCCAGCACGGCAAGATCAAGAGCTGCAGCCGAGCTAACGCTCATCCTGTTGAGTGGTGAGAAGCAAGGGTGGGGGCGGCTTTTGATTTGTTTCTGGATTTGAGTGCGGCTCGGTATTTCACGTTGGCGTACCTCTACCAGTCACCTCGGTCAGTTCCTTCTCCCTCCGGGAGAGGGCTAGGGTGAGGGGCTTTTGATCTGCTTTTGTATTTGACTCCAGCTCGGTATTTCAAGTCGGCGACCTCTACCAATCACCTCGGTCAATTCCTTCTCCCTCCGGGAGAGGGCCAGGGTGAGGGGCTTTTGATCTGTTTCTGTGTTTGAGCACGGCTCGGTATTTCACGTCGGCGTACCTTTACCAGTCACCTCGGTCAGTTCCCTCTCCCTCCGGGAGAGGGCTAGGGTGAGGGGCTTTTGATCTGCTTTTGTATTTGACTCCAGCTCGGTATTTCAAGTCGGCGACCTCTACCAATCACCTCGGTCAATTCCTTCTCCCTCCGGGAGAGG
>NZ_UTBZ01000115.1 GCF_900580865.1 Pseudomonas viridiflava | reverse complement strand
ATGAACACTTCATCGCCCAGCTTGTAGCTTTTGCCGGTCGGAATGAACAGACCGCCGTTCCTGATGAATGGCATGTAGGCGGCATAGAGAACGGCCTTGTCCTTGATGGTCAGGGACAGAATGCCGTTACGCGGGCCTGTGTTGGGCGGCAGGTTCATGACAATACCTCAACGGTTGATGAGCGCAGTCTACGCCTGTCCAGGCAGGCCTGCCCACTGGACCAGCAATGCTTCGAGCAACAGCACGCGATTGAGGTTGGCCTTGGACATGACTTTCTGCCGCTGCGCCAGCACCCAGTCCTGAATCTCCAGCACTTTGCCACGCGGCGATTTCTGCGCCAGGTATTGGACCACCTTGCGCATGTCGCCCAGCCCCAGGCCTTCTTCATCCTGAGTCAGCTGGTAGCGCAGAATCAGAT
>NZ_UTBZ01000095.1 GCF_900580865.1 Pseudomonas viridiflava | reverse complement strand
GCGTCGTATAGAGAATGCGAGCTCACATCTGAAACTGTGGGAGCGAGCCTGCTCGCGAAAGCATTGGGTCAGTCAATTTTGATCTTGGATGTGCCGGCCCTTTCGCGAGCAAGCTCGCTCCCACAGGGTTCTGCGTTGTATAGAGAATGCGAGCTCACATCTGAAACTGTGGGAGCGAGCTTGCTCTCGAAGGGGCCATGTCAGTCAGCAGATACCTTGTCGTCAGTCAGGACTTTGCGGAACGTTTCTACCAACGGCCGCAAATTGATCCGGTGCCACGCCGCCCACAACGGCGTGGTCAACGTCAGCCACGGCAGTTCACGCAACACCACCCCCGGCGGGGCGTTATGGCTCAAACCTTTCTGAATCATCGCAATCCCCAGCCCCGACGCTACCAAGCCCAGCGCGGTAAACGGCTCGCTCGCCTGCATGCGCACATCCGGGGTGAACCCCGCACGAATGCACGCGCTGACAAATTCATCGTTGGCATCCTGACGCGGCTGCACGCCGATCCACTCTTGAGCGGCCAGATCCTGCGGCTTCAACGCAGCCTGCTGCGCTAATGGATGATGTTCCGGCAATGCCAGCAGCATCGGCTCATCCAGCACCTGAAAGCCCAACAGATCAGGATCGTCGTCGGTCGGCGGCTCGCTCACTAACGCGATATCGAGACTACGCTGTCGCAAGCCTTCCAATTGCTCGGCGGAACTGAGGTTGTACAGCGCGACGTGCACGTTGGGACGATCCGCGCGCAGCACGCGCAAGGCATTGGGCAGCACGCCGGCGTGCATGGCGTTCTCGATATAGCCGATGCACAAGCCGCCTTCTTCGCCGCGCCCGAGACGTTTGCCGAGGGATTCCAGGCGATTGGCGTGGGTCAGCAGGGCGCGGGTTTCGGCAAGAAAAGTCTGGCCGTCGCGGGTCAGGCGAATGCGTTGCTGGCTGCGCTCGAACAGCGTCAGGCCCAGGCGTTCTTCGAGCTGGGCGATCTGCCGGCTCAGTGGCGACTGGGAAATATGCAGCCGTTCGGCGGCGCGGCCGACGTGTTCTTCCTCGGCGACTACAACGAAGTAGCGCAATTGGCGGATATCGATCATGTCAGACCTATAGGGACTCAAGTGCTGCGCATTATGTCTTGGACGGTCTCGGTGTCGCAATCTAGGATCTGCTCAACGGTCACACAGACCCAGAACCTATCGAGGAAAAACCAATGAGCTTGAAAGACAAACTGCCCGGCCAGCTGGGCTTCGGCACTGCACCACTGGGCAACATGTTCCGCGCCATCCCCGAAGACGAAGCGCAAGCCACCGTGCATGCCGCGTGGGATGCCGGCGTGCGTTACTTCGATACTGCGCCGTTTTACGGCTCCGGTCTGTCTGAGATCCGCCTCGGCGAAGCCCTAAAGCAATACAAGCGCGACGACTACGTGCTGAGCAGCAAGGTCGGCCGGGTGATTCTCGATGAAGTCGAAGACGCCGCCGCCCGCGATCTCGGCGAGAAGAGTGGTGTATTCGAACACGGTCGCCCGAACAAGATCGTCAACGACTACAGCGCCGACGCAACCCTGCGCTCCATTGAGGACAGCCTCAAACGCCTGCAAACCGATCGCCTCGACATTGTCTGGGTGCACGACATCGCGCAGGATTTCTACGGTGATCAGTGGCTGGAATACTTCAACCAGGCCCGCACCGGTGCGTTCAAAGTCCTCACCCGCTTGCGCGAAGAAGGCGTGATCAAGGGCTGGGGCTTGGGCGTGAACAAAGTCGAGCCGTGCGAATTGACCCTCGACCTCAGCGAAGCGCAGCCGGATGGCTTCCTGTTGGCCGGTCGCTACACGCTGCTCGATCACGAACGCCCACTGCAACGCCTGATGGATGCAGCGCTGGCGCAGAACGTTGAAATCGTTGTCGGTGGTCCTTATAGCTCAGGAATCTTGGCGGGTGGTGCGCACTTCGAATACCAGCAGGCCAGTCCTGAAGTCATCGCCAAGGTCGAGCAGATCAAACGTATCGCCGCCGGTTACAACGTCGATATCAAAGCCGCTGCGCTACAGTTCTCGCTGGCCAATCCGGCGGTCGCCGCAGTGATTCCAGGCGCGAGCAAACCAGGTCGAATCGCCGAAGATGTCGCGGCGTTGTCGGCGATCATTCCTGCCGGTTTCTGGCAGGCGATGCGCGACGCCCAACTGGTTTCCGAACGTGCACCATTGCCAATCGATGAGGTGAAAGCATGAAGATTGATCTGAGTGGAAAACTGGCCATCGTCAGCGGCAGCACCGCCGGCATTGGACTGGGCATCAGCCAGTCTCTGGCCGAATCCGGCGCCACGGTGGTGGTGATCGGTCGCGATACCGCCAAGGTCGAGCAGGCGCTGGCGAGCATTCGCGATAAAGTGCCGGGCGCGCAGTTGCGTGGTTTGACTGCCGATCTGGGCACCGCCGAAGGCGCGCAGAAACTGTTCGCCGCTGAACCGCGTGCGGACATTCTGGTGAATAACCTCGGCATCTTCGACGCGGTTGATTTCTTCGAAGCACCGGACAGCGAGTGGACGCGCTTCTATGAGGTCAACGTGATTTCCGGGGTGCGTCTGTCCCGTCATTACGTGCCGGCGATGGTCGAGCAGGGCTGGGGCCGGGTGATCTTCCTGTCCTCGGAATCCGGCGTCGCCACCCCAGCCGACATGATCAACTATGGCGTGACCAAAAGCGCCAACCTGGCGGTGTCCCACGGCCTGGCCAAACGTCTGGCTGGCACCGGGGTGACGGTCAATGCGATCCTGCCGGGGCCGACCTTCACCGATGGCCTCGAAGACATGCTCAAGGATGCCGCCGCTGAATCCGGGCGCAACCTGCGCGATGAAGCCGACGCCTTTGTACGCAAGGCCCGCCCGACCTCGATCATCCAGCGCGTAGCGGATGTCGAAGAGGTCGCGCATCTGGTGACCTACATTGCTTCGCCGCTGTCCTCGGCCACCACCGGCGCTGCTTTGCGCGTCGATGGCGGCGTGGTCGACAGCCTGACTATCTGAATTCTGGAGAGACGTTTATTTATGCCTACAGCATCCGCAACCATCGACATCCCGGCCTCGGCCGATCAGGTCTGGCAATTGATCGGCGGCTTCAACACGCTGCCCGATTGGCTGCCCTTTATTCCCAACAGTGAGCTGAGCGACGGCGGCCGCGTGCGCACCTTGCAAACCGCTGACGGCGGCGTGGTGGTCGAGCGACTGCAAGCGTTCGACAACGCGGCGAAGACTTACAGCTATTCGATCGAACAGGCACCGTTCCCGGCGACTGATTATCTGGCGACGATCAAGGTCGAAGCCCAAGGGCAGGGCGCGCGGGTGACGTGGTCGGGACGTTTCAACGCCAAAGGCGTGAGTGATGAGGAAGTAGTGGCGCTGTTCAGCGGTATCTACCAGGGTGGCCTCGAAGCACTCCGAGCCAATTACCCAGCCTGATCAAAACCACGATCCAATGTAGGCCTTCGCCTGCTCGCGATGGCGTTTTGTCATTCAATGAGTTGTTGACTGACACACCGCTATCGCGAGCAGGCTCACTCCTACAGGGGTTGCATTCCAAAGTGGGATTCAGGAATTTTCGATCAGGCTCTGCCGGCAATCGAGCACCAGTTTCGCTCCACCGAGATCACTGCTGCCGACTTCAAGACTGAAGCCATGCAAGCTGACAATCGCCGCGACAATCGACAGCCCCAAACCAAAGCCACCCTGCGGCTGCCCACCCTCGGCGCGATAAAACCTCTGGAACACCGCCTCACGTTCAGCCTCGGGAATCCCCGGCCCTGAGTCGTGCACCTCAATCCGTGTCTGCCCACCCACGTTGACTCCACGCAACATCACCGTTCCGCCGACCGGGGTGAACTTGATCGAATTGCTCAGCAGATTCGCCAGCGCCTCGAACAACAACGCGCGATCACCATTGAGCAGCGGTAATGTTTCCGGCATGTTCAAGTCGAAACGCAGCTCGCCTTCCTCGGCCAGTGGCAGATAAAACTCATGCAGTTCTTCCAGCAGTTGCACCGGGTCGAGTTCGACAAAACCTGAACGGCGCTGGCGATCTTCCAGTTCGGAAATCCGCAGCAACCCGCGAAACCGCGCCATCAGCGTGTCTGCTTCGGCCAACACCAGATCCAGTTGCGCCGCCTCCTGCGAACCTTCGCCGGCCTGTTGCTGCATGCGATACAACTGCGCGCGCAGGCGCGTCAGCGGCGTGCGCAAATCATGGGCGATGTTGTCGCAGACGCCTTTGACTTCATTCATCAAACGCTCGATGCGCTCAAGCATGGCGTTGACGATGGCGGCGAGCATGTCCAGTTCATCGCGGCGATTGGACAGTGGCAAACGGTGGGTCAGGTCGCCGGCCACAATCGCCTGAGCGCTGTCCTGAATCGCCCGGATGCGCCGTAACGGCCGACGGCGCAGCAAATGCCAACCGGCAATCCCCGGCAGAATCGTCAGCGACACGCCCCAGAACAACGCATGCAAAATGATCCGCGTCACCGCAAACAGCGAACCGTTGTCGCGCAGCAGCACCAGCCAGCGGCCGTCGCGGGTTTGCGTGGCCACCGCGTCGCAGCTGTCATTGGGCAGGGTCGGGTCGTCGGAGTCGGCGCATTCGGCGAGCATATGGATCTTGCCGTCCAGCGGCAGGCCTTCGGGGATCTGCTGCAACGCGCCACCGAGGTAAACGCCATCGGCATCGAACAAGCCATAGGCGTCGATGCCGCGAATGTCGAAGGTCATGCTGGCGGCGAGGGCGTCTTCCAGTTGCTCGCCGCGGAAGTGCGAAAACAGGTGCTGACGTTGCATCAGCGAGTGTTTGGCGAGGTTGTCGAGGTAGCCGGAGACCTCGTAATACATGACCCCCATGAGGATCGCGCTCCACGCCACGAACAGCGAACTGTACAGCGCCAGCAAACGGCTGCTGGAGGAGCGCCAGCCGTCAGACGGGTTCGGCAATGACATAACCCGAGCCCCGTACCGTGCGGATCAGCGGCACATGGCCGGCGGCGTCGATTTTTTTGCGCAAACGGCCGATGTGCACGTCGATCAGGTTGGTGCCAGGGTCGAAGTGATAGCCCCAGACCTCTTCGAAAATCATCATCCGCGAGAGGATCTGGCCGCTGTTGCGCATCAGAAATTCCAGCAGTTTGTATTCGGTCGGCAACAGCGTCAGCACCTGTTCGGCGCGGCGCGCTTCATGGCTGATCAAGTCCAGTTCGAGGTCCGCCACCTGCAAGGTCGTCGCCTGGGTAGCGCCGCTGTTCTGCCGACGCAACAACACTTCCACCCGCGCGGCCATTTCATCGGTGGCAAATGGTTTGGTCAGGTAATCATCGCCGCCGGCGCGCAAGCCGCGTACGCGTTCGTCGACATCGGAGAGGGCGCTGATCATCAGAATCGGCGTGGCCACACCCATGGTGCGCAGGGTGGTGACGATGGCCAAGCCATCGAGTTCGGGCAACATGCGGTCGAGGGTGATCAGGTCGTAGTTGCCGCTCACGGCGCGGTCGAGGCCTTCACGGCCATTGTCGACCCAGTCGACGTCGAGCCCGTGGCTGCTCAGTTCGGCGACGATCTCCCGGGCGGTCACGGCGTCGTCTTCGATGGTCAAGATACGAGTCATAGGCAGGCCTGCTGATCGGTTCAAACGGAATGGCAGCATTTTGCCAAGAAAATCCGCTGACGCTTTAAATTAACTTTCATGTTGTAGCTATCATTTGCGCGCCTTGGGGATTTATTTGCCGGAACGCCAGATATCATCTGGCCATAAATCTAAACAGCAGGGATTCTGTGCGTATGTCGATTCGCCGTGGCTGGATGCCCATCACCGGGCTGCTCCTGGTGCTCTTCAGTGCTTCGACGTGGGCGGCCAACACGCCGTGCTCCGGCAAGAAAGGCGGGATCGATCGCTGCGATGGCGACCTGTTCCTGTGCAATGACGGCTCCATCAGCGGCTCGAAGAAAAGCTGCGCGGCGATGTTCGGTGAACGCCAGCAGGCGCGACCGCAAAACTTCCTGCACAGCGAAGATGGCTGCGCCTGTGGCAGCGGTTCGTTTTGCACTGGCCCACGTGGCGGGGTGTATTGCCTGACGCCCGGCGGTAACAAGAGCTACAAACGCAAATAACTGGCATTTGTGCCAATGCATAAAACCCGCTGTTATTCGGCTGTTGTTGCAATTTGCATGGTCTGAGGAAGTTCATTCTTTCTAACTATCTGAAACTAAAGGGTTTATTTAATTTCCGCGAATGGCACGGTCGCTGCAATTCCTCTGATGACGAGTTGTAACACCATTTTTCATGCCTGGAGCAGAACAACAATGAATAGATCCCCTGATGGGTTTTATCCCGCCGTTGAAGAGTCGAGCAGCGTTTCGGGCGTGTCCTGGGGCGCGATTTTCGCCGGTGCTGCGGCTGCCGCTGCACTGTCGATGATTCTGGTCTTGCTCGGATTCGGTTTGGGTTTCTCTGCCGTTTCACCGTGGGCCGGAGAGGGCGTCAGCGCCAAGGGCCTGGGCATTTCCACGATTGTCTGGCTGGCGGCAACGCAAATCATCGCTTCCGGCATGGGTGGCTACATCGCCGGTCGCCTGCGGGTGAAGTGGGCGAACATGCACGGCGATGAAGTGTATTTCCGCGACACCGCGCACGGCTTCCTCGCGTGGTGCGTGGCGACGTTGGTCACTGCGGTTCTGGTGGTCGGTTCGGTCAGCAGCGTCATCAGTGGTGGTGTGCAGGCCGGTGCCAGTGTTGCTGGCGGTGCTGCCAGCGCGATGACCCAAGCGGCCGGCTCTGCTGCAGCGAACACCGACAGCAACCAGTACGGTTACTACATCGACAGCCTGTTCCGCGATGATCGTCCAGCCTCGGTCAGCGATGACGCAGCGCATGGCGCCGTGGCCCGCATCTTCGCGCAAAGCCTGGCCAACGGTCAGCTGAGTGCCGAAGACCGCACTTACCTGGCGCAACTGGTCGCACAGCGGACCAACCTGACACAGGCTGATGCCGAGCGTCGCGTCGATGAAATCTACGCCCGCACCCAGAAGGCCCTGGCCGACGCCAAGCTGAAAGCTCAACAAGCCGCCGACACTGCTGCGAAAGTCGCTGCCTGGACCTCGCTGTGGATGTTCATCTCGCTGCTGGCCGGTGCGTTCTTCGCCAGCCTCGCGGCTACTTATGGCGGTCGTCGTCGGGATGCCGTCGAGTACGTTGAAGTCGACACCTACACCACGACCACTCCAGTCCGTTAAACAAGGAGCATGACCATGCGCTCACTACTGCTGTTTTTCCTCGGCGTACCGATCCCGATCATCATCCTGATCGCCCTGTTCGTGCACTGATTGCTCCATTGAGGCCCATGCCTCGGCCGCTTTCACCTTCGGGTGAAAGCGGCTTTTTGCTTTCTGTGGGGGCAACAGCGAGAATCGCCGCCGGAAGTGGATTGGCCGCTTTTACCCCTCTTTAAGGATGAACACGTTGGACAAGAAGGAAATCAAACGCCAGTTGGTTGAGATGCTCGAAGCCGGGCGCTCGAAAACCGAAACGTTCAAAGCGTTGTCGGGCGGTGCGGTCAAAGATCGCGTGCTGGCAGCCTGGATCGGCGGGCGTCCGGATCCGGCCCTCAGAGAAAAGCATTCACTCAAAGTCACTTTGCTGGTTGTGTTGACCTGCATCCAGGCATTGATCGGCGCAGTCTTCGGTTTCTTCCTGTTCTATGACGCAAGCGCCGGTCTGGCACTGACCATGTTGCTGATCGCTGGCGGCATTCCGTTGTTGTTTGCATGGGGTTTCTACAAGAACGTGGCAGCGGCTTACACCGTTTACGTCCTGCTCACCATCAGTCAGGTTTCACGCATGTTCAAGGGCTATGAGGAAGATCCGCTGTCGACCGTGATTGCCGTCGGCATCACTCTGGCCATTGTGTTCTACGCCGCCTGGATCAAATCCCTGCTGTTCCCGGACCTCGGTTTCATCGGTGCGAAAAAGATCAAAGGGCAATTCGTCTTCTCCAATTGATCGTTGGACAATCCAACTGCTTTCACTGGCCTGGATCAATATTTCGTCGGGCGATATCGCCTAACGTAAATGATCCAGGCCTTTGCTGAGGTATGAACTACAGTGCTTCACGCGCACCTTGTTGCGCTGACGAAGTACCCGCGTCGACGCCCCCTCATAGCCACAATAAACGCGTCGACCCGGTGTAGTGCAGCAAGGAGCTGACACCACCTCAACTGAACCTTCACGGATGAACATTGCAATGCACTGCCTAGAAAGATCTTTTGATATCCAGCCGTTGGCGCAGGCGGATATGACCGTCCACATCAACGGCCAAACGGTCACCGCTGCCATCGGCGAAACCGTGCTCAGCGTTATTCAATCCCTCGGCGTACGCCAGATTGCCCGCAACGATCACAATCAGATCACCGGCGCCTACTGCGGCATGGGCGTGTGCCAGTGCTGTCTGGTGAAAATCAATGGCCGGCACAAACGCCGTGCCTGTCAGACCGTCGTGCGTGACGGCATGCAGATTGAAACCCAGGTCAACCGTATCACCGCGCAGGAGGTCGTATGAGCCTGCAACCGGTAATCGTCGGCGGTGGCCCGGCGGGGATGGCGGCGGCCATCGAACTGGCACGCCACGGTGTGCGCTGCACCTTGCTCGAAGAAGCTTCGCGCCTTGGCGGTGTGGTCTATCGCGGGCCGCTGCGTGATGGCGTGCAACTGGATTATCTCGGCCCGCGTTACTCCGAAGCCTTGGGCAAACTGCACGGTGATTTTCAGGAGCAGGCCGGGCTGATCGATGTGCGCCTCAACCATCGCGTGGTCGGCGCTGAAGGCACCCGCGCCTTGGTGGTGCTGGATGGCGACGAGCAACTGCACGAAATCGAATATCCGCAATTGCTGTTGTCCGCCGGATGCCATGAACGCAGCGTGCCATTTCCGGGCTGGACGGTGCCGGGTGTGATTATGCTCGGCGGTCTGCAACTGCAAATCAAAAGTGGCGTGGTCAAGCCGCAAGGGCCGGTGATCATCGCCGGCACCGGGCCGTTGTTGCCGCTGGTGGCGACGCAGTTGCATGCCGCGGGCGTCAGCGTCGCGGGCGTGTATGAAGCTTGCGCGTTCGGCAAGATCGCCCGTGAAAGCCTGGCGTTGCTGAACAAGCCGCAGTTGTTCCTCGACGGCTTGAGCATGCTCGCCTACCTGAAATTGCACGGCATCCCGATGAATTACGGCTGGGGCGTGGTTGAAGCCCATGGCGAAGACGAACTGAAAAGCGTCAGCGTCGCGCCGTACTCGGCCACGTGGGAACCGGACATGAGCCGCGTCGAGCGCTTCGAAGCCAAGACCCTCGCGGTCGGTTACGGCTTTATTCCGCGCACGCAACTGAGTCAGCAGATGGGCCTGGATCACGGCTTCAGTGACGATGGCTATCTGCGCGCCAACGCCAACCTCTGGCAGCAAAGCAACGAACCCCACGTGCATCTGGCCGGCGACATGGGCGGGATTCGCGGCGGTGAAGCGGCGATGCTCGCTGGCAAGATCGCGGCGACCTCGATTCTGCTGCAACGCGGCGTACTTGAAGAAGAGCTGGCGCGGGTTCGTCGTGACCGTTACCTGAGCAAGCTCAAAGCCATCGTGCGCTTCCGTGCTGCCGTGGATCGCTACACCGAACGCGGCGTTGGCCAGACCGCATTGCCTGCCGCCGACACGGTCATTTGCCGTTGCGAGCACGCCACCCGCGCCGACATCGACCTGGCGCTGGAGCAGGGTGTGCAAGACATCGCCAGCCTGAAAATGCGCACCCGCGTGAGCATGGGCGATTGTCAGGGACGGATGTGCGTCGGCTACTGCAGCGACCGCCTGCGCCAAGCCACCGGACGCAAAGACGTCGGTTGGCTGCGCCCGCGTTTCCCGATCGATCCGATTCCTTTTTCCGCGTTCCAGTCTGTCGGCACGGAGGCCGCTGCCCATGAGTAAGTTCTATGACGTGATCATTGCCGGCGGCGGCGTGATCGGGGCGTCCTGCGCCTATCAACTGTCCAAACGCAAAAACCTCAAAGTGGCGCTGATCGACGCCAAGCGTCCCGGCAACGCGACCCGTGCTTCGGCCGGTGGCTTGTGGGCGATCGGTGAGTCGGTCGGCCTCGGTTGCGGGGTGATTTTCTTCCGCATGATGTCGGCCAACCGCAAGCGCGAAACCCAGGGCGCGGCGGTCGCCGTGGACGCGAGCACGCCGCACATTCTGCCGGAGTCGTTTTTCGATTTCGCCTTGCAGTCCAACGCGCTGTACCCGGCCCTGCACCGTGAGCTGAAAGACAATCACGGCATGGATTTCAAGTTCGAAAAGACCGGGTTGAAGTTCGTGATTTACGACGATGAAGACCGGCTCTACGCCGAGCATATCGTCGGCTGCATTCCGCACCTGGCCGACCAGGTGCGCTGGCTCGATCAGGCGGCGCTGCGCGAGGCTGAACCGAGCGTCAGCCACGAAGCACGCGGGGCGCTGGAGTTTCTTTGCGATCACCAGGTCAGCCCGTTCCGCCTCGCCGATGCCTACATGGAAGGTGCGCGGCAGAACGGCGTCGACATCTTCGTCAACACCAACGTGACCGGCGTGTTGCATCACGGCAGCCGCGTCACCGGTGTGCAGACGGCCGAGGAGGGCGTGTTCCACTGCAAGACGCTGATCAACGCCGGCGGTGCCTGGGCGGCGGACTTGAGCGAATGGGCGACGGGTATTCGCATCCCGGTGAAACCGGTGAAAGGCCAGATTCTGCTGACCGAGCGCATGCCGAAGATTCTCAACGGCTGCCTGACCACCAGCGACTGCTACGTGGCGCAGAAGGACAACGGCGAGATCCTGATCGGCAGCACTACGGAAGACAAAGGCTTCGACGTCACCACCACCTACCCGGAAATCGCCGGACTGGTGCAGGGCGCGGTGCGGTGTCTGCCGGAGCTCAAGGACGTCAATCTGAAACGCACGTGGGCGGGTTTGCGTCCGGGCTCGCCGGATGAGTTGCCGATTCTCGGGCCGATGCGTGGGGTGGAGGGTTATCTGAATGCCTGCGGACATTTCCGCACCGGGATTCTGACCTCGGCGATTACCGGTGTGTTGCTGGACAAACTGGTGAATGACGAACCGCTGCCGCTGGATATCACGCCGTTCCTCGCGGACCGGTTTGAAGTGGCGCCAGTCAAGCAGGAGCACACGCTAGAACCTGCCTGACACAGATCCCCTGTGGGAGCGAGCCTGCTCGCGAAGGCAATCTGTCAGTAACGAATAAGTTGACTGACACACCGCTTTCGCGAGCAGGCTCGCTCCCACAGTTTCTGTGGAGTGCCATCAATCCCGGGCCCATCCAAGATCCCTGTGGGAGCTAGCCTGCTAGCGATTTGGTTAGCACAACCAACATCTCCATTGACTGACCCACCGCCATCGCCAGCAGGCTGGCTCCCACATTTGGATCTGGGCAAGGGGCTCAGGATTTGCGGGATTCTTCTTCGAGCTGATCCGACTCGAACAACCGCGCCAGTTCCGCCCGGGCTTCCTGGGCGGTTTGCAGCACTTTGGCGGCGTCGTCGTAAATCGCGTGTTGCGCCTCCAGCACCTGTTCGTCGTGATGCTTGAAACGCTTGATCCGCGCATCGGCCTGGGCTTGGGTCAAACCGAGTCCCACCAAGGTGCGTCGGCTCATCTCCAGACTCGAATAATAAGTCTCCCGAATCGCCTCCGCGCCAACATCCACCAACCGATGCACGTGCTGACGGTTACGTGCCCGGGCAATGATCTTCATGTGCGGATACAGCTTGCGCACCACCTCGGCGGTCTTGATGTTGGTCTCCGGATCATCCGTGGCAATCACGAAGTATTCCGCCTCGCCGACCTTGGCCGCATTGAGGATTTCCGGGCGCATCGGGTCGCCGTAGAACACCGGCACACCACCGAAACTTCGCGACAGTTCGATGGTTTCCACCGAGGTGTCCAGTGCGACGAATTTGATGTTCTGCGCACGCAGAATCCGCGCCACGATCTGGCCCATCCGGCCCATGCCAGCGATCACCACACGCGGGGTGTCAGTGTCGATCTCACGGTATTTTTCCGGCACTTCCACCGGCTGCACTTTCGGGCTGACCAGCCGCGCGCAGAGCAACAGCAACAGCGGCGTCACCGCCATCGACAGGGTGATGGTCAACACCAGCAAGTCATACAAACGCGGCTCAAACAGTCCCTGATCGCGACCAATCTTGAACACCACAAAGGCAAACTCACCGCCCGCCGCCAAGACGATACCGAGGCGAATCGCACTGACCTTGTTCAAACCACCGGCCAGACGCCCGACGACAAACAGCAACGGCAGTTTCAGGCCAATCAACAGCAGCGTCAGCCCCAGCACGGTGATCGGCGCACTCAGCAGCAAGCTGAGGTTGGCGCCCATGCCGACGCTGATAAAAAACAGTCCGAGCAGCAAGCCTTTGAACGGCTCGATCTGCGCTTCCAGCTCATGGCGATACTCCGAATCCGCCAACAGCAAACCGGCAAGAAACGCCCCCAGCGCCATCGACACACCGACCAGATCCATCAACCACGCCGTGCCGATCACCACCAGCAACGCCGTGGCCGTCGACACTTCCGGCAGACCGGTTTTTGCCACCACGCGGAACACCGGACGCAAAAGATAACGCCCACCGACCACGACCACCGCGATACCGCCGAGCACTTGCAGTGCGTGATTCAGACTTTCAGCGTTGCTGGTGTCGTGAGCACCGCCAGCAAGCATCGGCACCAGTGCGATCAACGGGATCGCCGCGATGTCCTGGAACAGCAGAATCGCAAACGCCAGACGCCCGTGGGGGCTGGTCAGTTCCTTGCGCTCGGCCAGACTTTGCAAACCGAATGCCGTCGAGGACAGTGCCAGACCAAGACCCAGCACAATCGCGCTGTTCAGCGGCTGGCCAAACACCGACAACGCCAGCACGCCAATCACCGAAGCCGTCAACAGCACCTGCGCCAGACCGACGCCGAACACCGATTTGCGCATCACCCACAAACGTCGTGGCGACAGCTCAAGGCCAATGATGAACAGCAGCAACACCACACCGAGTTCGGAAATATGCGCGACGCTTTGCGGGTTGCCGATCAGACCCAGCACCGACGGGCCGATAATCACCCCGGCAAACAGATAACCGAGCACGGCGCCCAGTTGCAGACGTTTGGCCAAAGGCACGGTGAGCACGGCCGCGAACAGAAAGACGACGGCGGCTTGCAACAGATTGCCTTCATGGGGCATGGGGGGTTACTCCTGACAACGGTACGGCGGGGGTGACAAGGATAAGGGTTACAGCGACTTTTCATCCACCGAAGATCCCCTGTAGGAGCTGTCGAGTGCAACGAGGCTGCGATCTTTTGATCTCGCTTTTGCCTTCGAAGAATCAAGATCAAAAGATCGCAGCCTGCGGCAGCTCCTACAGGGGATCTTCATGTGCTCTGTAATAAATTGCATCAATTGGTTACATTTATAACCTAAGCAAATCAATCTCCCGAGTCCCGCCATGGCCATCAACTTCGACCTCAACGATCTGCAAGCCTTTCGCGCCGTGGTCGAGCAGGGCAGTTTCCGCAAGGCCGCCGACACCGTGCGCCTGTCACAACCCGCCTTGAGCCGGCGCATCGAAAAGCTCGAAGACGCCCTCGGCGTAAAACTCTTCGAACGCACCACGCGCAAGGTCAGCCTGACTCAGGCCGGGCGTGGTTTCATGCCCAGTGTCGAGCGTTTGCTCGATGATCTCGACGTGGCGTTGCTGGGCATCAGCGAAGTCGCATCGACGCGCCTCGGCCATGTCACCGTCGCCTGCGTGCCTTCGGCGGCGTACTACTTCATGCCCCGTGTGGTTGCGCGCTATCACCAGCAATTCCCACGGATCAAAGTCAAAGTGCTCGACTCCAGCGCGCACGATGTCTTGAGTGCGGTGGTCAATGGCGAGGCGGATTTCGGCTTGAGTTTTCTCGGTACGCAGGATGCCAAAGTCGAGTTCGAACCGCTTGTGCAGGAGTGCTACGTCGTCGCTTGTCGCCGCGATCATGCGTTGGCCGGGCGCAGCAGCGTGAGCTGGGACGAGTTTTATCAGCAGGATTACATCTCGCTGGACAAGACGTCTGGCAATCGTTTTCTGCTTGATCAGGCCTTGAGCACGGTGGTGCCGCAGCGTTCGAGCATCTGCGAAACCCGCCATGTGACGACGATGATTGGTCTGGTGGAGGCGGGGTTGGGCGTGGCGGCGGTGCCGCTGATGGCGATGCCCGGACCGGATCATCCGATCCTGACGCGGGTGCCGCTGACCGATCCGCAAGTGATGCGCAGTGTCGGCATCATCAAACGCCGGGGTCGTACGCTGACCCCGGCGGCACTGGAACTGGAGCGGCTGGTGGTGGAAATGAAGGTCCAGCCGCCGATTGTCAGCGCTTGACCGAGTCCAGTCCGGTGGCCTGCACGTCAGCTTGCGCGGCCGGCGCGGCGAGGTAGGCGAGCAAGGCCTTGGCTTCTTTCGGATGCTGTGCGCCGACCGGAATCCCGGCGGCAAAACGCGTCACCGACTGCACCGATTCCGGAATCTTCGCGACGAAACTCACACCCGGCACTGGCAGCAATTCGCTGACCTGCTGGAAGCCCAATTGATAGTCGCCGGTGGCAACCACCGAGCCGACCGGGATTTTCGGAATCATTTTGGACTTCGGTTTCAACTGCTCTTCGATGCCCAGTTTCTTGAACAATTGCTGCTCGATGTAGACGCCGCTGGCGCTGTCGGAGTAGGCCACTGACTGCGCGTCGAGCAGGGTCTTCTTCAAGGCGTCGACGCTGCTGATGTCCGGTTTCGGCGCGCCTTCACGCACCACCAGGCCGATCCGCGAATCCGCCAGCTCAACGCGCGAGGCCGGGTCGACTTTGCCTTGCTTGATCAGATCATCGAGTGCGTAGCCGACCATGATCACCACGTCGGCGTGCTCACCGCGCGCGAGGCGATTGGGAATCGCCTCGGGTGCTTTGCCCATCGACGGGCCGAGGCTGGTGGTCAGTGTGTTGCCGCTGGCGGCGGCGAATTTCGGCCCGAGAATCTTGTAGGCGGCAGTGAAGCCCCCGGAGGTCATCACGCTCAATTCTTCGGCCTGGGCCGCGAGGTTGAACGCGAGACCGGCTAGCAGGGCGGTGACAGTAAACAGTTTTTTCATGGCGAGTTTTCCTCAGGCCGCGACAGGTTGCAGACGACCACCGGCACGGCGGTACAGATAAAGAGTGGCGCACAAGGCACACAGCGCACCGATGCTCATCCAGTAACCCGGCGCGGCTTTGTCGCCGGTGTACTGGATCAGGAAGGTCGACATCGCCGGAGTAAACCCACCGAAAATCGCTGTGGCCAGGCTGTAGGCGAGGGAGAAACCGGCAACCCGCACTTCGACCGGCATGATCTCGGTGAGCGCCGGAATCATCGCGCCGTTGTACAAGCCGTAGATAAACGACAGCCACAACAGCGACAGCAACATGTGGCTGAAGCTCGGCGCCTGCACCAGATACGACAGCGCCGGATAGGTCGTGGCCAAAGCCAGCAGCGACATGGCGATCAGCACCGGACGACGGCCGATGCGGTCGGACAACAGGCCGCCAATCGGCAGCCAGAAGAAGTTCGACACACCGACCAGCAACGTCACCAACAGCGCGTCCGAAGTACTCAGATGCAGCACGGTTTTACCGAAGGTCGGCGCGTACACGGTGATCAGGTAAAACGCGGTGGTGGTCAGCGCGACCATCAGCATGCCGCCGAGTACCACGCCCCAGTTCTGGCCGAGGGTGCGGAACACTTCGCCCATGCTCGGGCGGTGTTTGCGTGCAGCGAACTCTTCGGTTTCCGCCAGGTTACGGCGCAGGAAAAAGATGAACGGCACGATCATGCAGCCGACGAAAAACGGAATCCGCCAGCCCCAATCGGCCACCACCTCCGGCGCCATCCACGCGTTCAAGGCGTAGCCCAAAGCGGCGGCGACGATGATCGCCACTTGCTGACTGGCCGACTGCCAAGCGGTGAAGAAACCTTTGCGGCCCGGCGTGGCGATTTCGGCGAGATACACCGACACACCGCCCAATTCCGCACCGGCCGAGAAGCCCTGCAGCAAGCGCCCGATCAACACCAGTGCGGGGGCAAACAGGCCGATGCTTTCGTAACCGGGCACCAGCACGATCAATATCGTGCCGCTGGCCATGATCGACAGCGTGACGATCAAACCTTTACGCCGACCGACATCATCGATGTACGCACCGAGCACGATGGCGCCCAGCGGACGCATCAAAAAGCCTGCGCCGAATACGGCAAAGGTCATCATCAGGGAAGCGAACTCACTGCTCGCCGGAAAGAACACCGCCGCGATCTGCGTGGCGTAAAAGCCGAACAGGAAGAAATCGAACTGTTCGAGGAAGTTGCCCGAGGTCACCCGGAAAATGGCGCCGGCCCGCGAGCCGTTGTGTGGGATTGAGGCTGTCATAGAAAAGTACTCCACCGCTTTTATGACGTGCGCGACGGGAGGGCGGCGCACGGTTTTTATTGAGGCGGATGGTGGCGCAGATGTAACAATCTGTTAATTGCATTGTTGGCATGGATTGATGTTCAGGACGGATCAATGGTTTTTTGGGTACAAATCCATTGCTGCGCTAACGGCTGCTTATGGTTTCGCCTAACGGCGACGTCGCCGGTGAGAAAAGATCAAGAGCACTCGAGCTGGCGCTCATTGTAATGAGTGGTTAAAAGCGGGCGCATGGCTTTGGTTTGGTGGGGTGGCTACCCCTCACCCCAGCCCTCTCCCGAGGGAGAGGGAGCCGATTTCGGTTGGTTTTGAAACGTGCATTCGACTCGGTATCGCACATCGGCGCACTTCTGCCAAATACCTCGGTCAGTCCCCTCTCCCGAGGGAGAGGGAGCCGATTTCGGTTGGTTTTGAAACGTGCATTCGACTCGGTATCGCACATCGGCGCACTTCTGCCAAACACCTCGGTCAGTCCCCTCTCCCTCCGGGAGAGGGTTAGGGTGAGGGGTTCTTTGATTTCCTCTAGCGCTCACCCCCGGCAAAAAAGGAATGATTCCCGCCCCACGCAGTCGGAGTTGAGGTACTACCCAATTCAGGAGGTTCACCGATGAACAGCAAAACCCTAATCGCCAGCCTGGCTCTCGTCGCCGGCATTGCCGGGATCAGCCCACTTGTTCAAGCGGCGCAAACCTCAAATGAGCAGGCCGTGCAATCCCCGGTCAGCGACCGCGAACTGAAGGTCAACGACCGCGCCCCGGATATTTATCAGCGCAGTGAAAAAGCCATCGACTGGAAAGCCAAGGGCCTGAAAAAACCTGTTGATCAGGCGCAATGGGTACAGATCAATGACCAGTACGTCATGGTGATGATCACTAACGGGACAATTGTCGAGATGAAACCGGTCCCGCGTTAAACCTCCGGCAACAATCAGCCATGGACGGTTGATTGCAATCGAGCGCCGTTCGGGTAAAACCCGTGGGGCGTTTCGAGTGAAGGGAAGTCAGGAGCAACAGGTTGGAAAAGAAACCGCTGTATCGCAAAGAAAACACCACCGCCCACAATGTCTGGCGCAACAACCCAGGTGGGCACTACCGTGATCAACGAAACACCAAAGCGCAAAGCCGCAGCGAGGCCATGCGTGGCTCGATGCACGGCATCAAACACCACGGCTATGACTACACGCCGTTGTTTCGTTTTCTGTTATCCCGCGTCGGTGGTCATTGGGATGAGATTTTCAGCGAAGCGGTATCTCGCCTTGATCGGCCAGAGCCGGTGTTCTGGATGGTTGCCATCCACGAAGAGGATCGCGAGGACATTGTGCGACTGGGCGAGTCGGCCTACTTCAACGGCCTGTTCGTCGATGGGCAAAAGCAGTTGCAAATCGTCAACCCGCAGTTGACTGCCGAGGATATGAAACCTCATTGCCGTTGCTGCACGCATACCTTCAATGGTGTTCCGTTTGGCCTGCCCGCGGACTGATCGAGCTAATCGACCCGAACCTGATTCATCACCTGCCCACCCCCCAGCCGATACTGATTATTGCCACTGCGCTTGGCCTCATACATCGCCAGATCTGCGACGTGCAGCAAGCGATCCATGGCTGTCGCATGGTCCGGAAACACCGCCACGCCAAGGCTGGTGCCGATGTGGCGCTGGTCGTTGCCGATGCTGATCGGGGGCGACAGTTCGATGAAAATTTTCTGGCAGATGCTGCGGGCTTCGTCCTGCAAACTCAGGCTCGGCGCCAGGCCTTGCAGGATCACCACAAACTCATCGCCGCCAATGCGCGCGACGGTGTCGGTGGCACGCAGGATGCGTTTCAGCCGCGTGGCCATGGTGATCAGCACCCGGTCGCCGGCGGCATGGCCGTAGCGGTCGTTGATGGTTTTGAAACCGTTGAGGTCGACGAACACCAGTGCGACACGAGTCTCGGTCTGGCGAGCTTGATCCAGCGCTTCGGACAAACGTTGTTCCAGCACCAGGCGATTGGGCAGGCCGGTCAGCGGATCGAAGTGAGCGAGGTGTTGCAGGTAGCTGGCCGAGGCTTTTTCTTCGGTGATGTCGCGCACCACACCCATCATTTTCACCACCGCGTCGTGGTCGTTGCGCACCACGTTGCCGGTTTCCCGTAACCAACGAATGGTGCCGTCGGGCCACACCACGCGGTATTCCTCATCGTGATTTTCGCCGGTCTCCAGGCAGCGTAGTTCGCCTTCGCGCACCTTGGTGCGGTCGTCTGGATGGACACAAGAACAGAACAACGCGTAGGACGGCGTGATCTCGCCGATCTTGAAGCCGAACATGCCGTAAATCGCATCCGACCAGTACAGCCGATCCGTGTCGACTTCCCAGTCCCAAGTGCCGATGCGCGCAAAGTACTGGCTGCGTTTGAAGCGCTCGACGTCGCCGTCCTGCTGAATGTGTTGGCCATCGGCGGCCCGTCTCAGCAGATCCCGATACTGCGCGAGCTGCCTGCGCAAATCGCGTTCGCGCCACAGCAGCAATGCGATGACGGTCAGCATGATCACGCCCACGGCGAGGCTGATCCAGAACAGAGTCATTCGGGTGCTGCCAGCATGGCGAATCGATCCGTAGAGTAGTGGCGGTTGGCTATGTTAATGCTTCAATACTCGGTTCGGATACATGTTGATCTGCGCTGGCAGGTTGCCAATGCCCGGCATTTCTGGGAAAACGGCGGCCGGCTGAACAATAGAGTGAATGTTATGAATGATGAACTGCAGGTAATCGATCTTCAGGTCGGCGAAGGCAAAGCCGCCGTCAAAGGCGCGCTGATCACCACCCAATACACGGGTTGGTTGGAAGACGGCAGCGAGTTCGATTCTTCCCACAGCCGTGGCAAACCTTTTCAGTGCGTGATTGGCACCGGGCGGGTGATCAAGGGTTGGGATCAAGGTTTGATGGGGATGCAAGTGGGTGGCAAGCGTAAATTGCTGGTGCCGGCGCATCTGGGGTATGGCGAGCGGACGATGGGCAAGATCCCGCCGGGTTCGAATCTGGTGTTTGAGATTGAGTTGTTGGAAGTGTTGACGCGGGAGGATTGAGGTAGGGGACGTCGATTTGGATGAAGTCCGTTACTTCATCCAAATGCCGTCAGGGTGGATCAGGTGAATACGTCTATATCGTCAAGCGTGTCTTCGATGATTCCTTGCAGTGAAGGGTGCGTTTGCTTGGCTGATTCGAGTGCCGCAAAAACTGTTTCAGTATCCAGCTCGCCATGTCGGCGAGCGATGTGCCCGAGTGCAGTAGCCGCAGCGGCCACAATTGCTTCGGCTTTGCTGGTGAGGTGTTTCAGGCAGATGTCCTGAGCCCAGTTTCTATCGGTTTCATTCAGGCCAATGGATACGAGTGCGGCGATTACGTTTGCATCCGTGTCACTGGAAAGGAGTCTTATGGCCTCGTCATGGCTAATGGATGGATCTTGATAGATGAGGCTCACTTTGTGTCTCCTAGGATTCTGCCTTTGTTGTCTACTTTTTTAGCCTTGATCAGCGCATTTTTCATATCTTGGTGAAGTTTATCCCATGGCCTTACGTGGCCGTGATAGACCTCTCCACCTGTTCGATCAAAAACGACTAGCTCGTTGGTTTCTGGATCAATGCCGATTCTGCGTGGTGATGTAGGTTTGACCTGAACTGAGTTTTCTAACGCTTCTTGACCATTGGTCGGTCCTTTACTTTTGATGGATGTATCCGTTTTGCCGTGATAACTGGCTGCATCGAACTCAAGCGCCAAAACTATATAAAGGGGTCTAATTCCTGAGTTTGCAGGAAAAACCAAGATGAAATCGCGGTACTCAGGCGGGTAAACCGGATTAACGATGATCTTGTCTGCTTGCTCAGTCGGAGGGTAAACCCAGATCTGAGGTACTCGTGGTGTGCTTTCCAGCGGTGGAATTACCGTTGTCTTGATGGGGTCTACGGCGGGTGTCCAGATCAATTTTGCGCCATTACCGAAATCTGCGACTTGCTGGGTGCCTTGCTTCACGAACCGTACGACAGGAATCATCTCCCAATCGCTGCGCGTCTGGGTGTTGTACCCATATCCTTTCAAGGTGCCGTCGGCTTGTTGTTCTAAACGCAATCGGACACGAGTGCGACCTTTCTCAAGCGATTTAAGTTGTTCTTCTGTGTATAGCGAGCTGCAGCCCAAACTCGAAGGCCAAAGCAGAGCAACCATGCCGAGCAATGCACCAGCGACAACACCTCCCGTCACTGCACTTGCACCACTCACTGCACTTGCGCCTGGGCTTGCAGTGGTAGTCGTAGCTAATAAAAGCGTTCCTGCCGCCGCGGGAAAATTACGGCCTCCTATTTTTTTCAACGGGATGTTGCCAGCAGTGTCTCGTTCGCGGCCGCCCAACAAAGACAACTCTCCAAAATCAGCCAATTTCTCGACCGGAATAAATCCGGTACTACTGACATGGTTGATTACACCATCCGGAAGTTGGCAGCTTTTAGCGAACACGCAACCTTTTGCATCGGGCATAGGCTGTTGTGGCTTTTTGATTAGGCTATTTTCGTAGGCTTGCTGTCTGGCAAGCATGTCGTCATAGGCGGTTTGTCTAGCTTCCCGCTCTGCCAACTCGCTGTCGGTCATGTAGCGGCTAGTGATGTAGTGTCCGTCACCGGCCGGTGGATTTTGAACTCGAGGTCTGTCTGTCTTACGCACCATGAGCGTCCTTGTTCTATCGTCAGAAAACGACGCGGACGCTAAATGAAAGGGCGTTTTATAGATGTAGGACGGGTCTGAAATTGCGACAGTTGTTACAAGTGTAAAAAGTCAGGATTGATACATCGGCAGGTACGCCAACTCGCGTGAAGAGAACTTGTCGATTCTGCCATTGAGCACATCGTTGAGTCGCGGCTGAGTAATGCCCAAGCGTTTGGCAGCTTCTTTTTGAGGCAGCTTCCAAGCTCGAATGGTCTCGCAGAGCGTGCGCATTTGTTTGGCCCGCAGGCGCATATTGGCGGCGTCCTGTGGGGAATCTTCCAGTGCATCCCAGACACAAGAGAAGCTTTGGAATCGGAGGGGATGTTCCTTCATGGCTTAAGCCTTCCTGGGTTTTGGCTTTCAGATATTCGTCAGTTGAAAGAACGCTTTCGCGAGCAGGCTCGCTCCCACATTGGGACGGCGGTGTACTCGAATGTCGCGAGTCACCGCGAACACCTGTGGGAGCGAGCCTGCTCGCGAAGAACGATCACGCGGTCAATCAGGCTGCGTGTGCCATTTCGGCCAGTGTGTCGGCCACGGTTTTTTGCAGTGAGGGGAACCGGCGGGTCACGCGGCGCAGTGCGGGTAGCACGGCGTCGATTTCCAGTTCATCGAGTTGGGGAAGGGCGGTGACGGCGGAGGCGACGATGGATTCGCGTTCGCTTTCGAAGAGCACCAGGCAGGCGTTTTGTGCCCAGCGTCCGTCCCGCTCGTTGAAGCCCATGGCCACCAGTGCCGCGACGACTTGTGCATCGGTTTTGTTGGACATGTTTATTGCCTCAGGGCGGGTTCGATTTTGTCGAGGGCGCGGTTGACCGCGAGTTCGCCGAGCATGACCACTTGCTGGATGCCGAGCACGGTGTTGCGGTAGGGCGAGTCGAGCAGGGCGGCGAAGTCGCTGAGCATGATGCTGGCCGAAGCCATGGATTCGCAGGCGTGGGCCATGAGGTCTTCGGCGCCGGTGTTCGGGTCGACGAGGAACATGGTGCTGGGTCTGCGCGGTGGTGAAGGCGGTGTGGGTTTCAGGTAGTGATCGAGGGCGCGTTCGGCGGCTTCGTGGAGTTTTCTGGAGCCCGGTGCGGAGTAGGGGGACGTTGGATTCGGATCGATGTCTGCTTCTGTTTCAGGTGGATTCGGCGTTATTTTGAACATGGTGTAGGTTTCCAAATTGGTGCCGACACCACCTCGCGACTAAACGAAAAGGTGGCAGCTGTACGCAGGTTAGTCGACCGGTAAACCCACCAAAACCGGCGCACCCGAAGGCGCCCTGCGCACAGCTACCATTGAGTGAGGTATCGAAATACCTACTGTCTGGAACGTTGTGCAGTTTAAGTAGATTACCGAGCGACTAAACCCGATCACTGAACATTCAGTGACGCGAACCAAGTTACCGGCAGCCCCCAAGCCGCACAAGCCGGCGGATTCTGGCGTAGTTGTAGGCAAAGGCGCAAGGCGCTGTAGCCTTGTGGCTGATGTCTAAATGATGCTGCGTTTGACTGGGCGCCTTCGCGAGCAGGCTCGCTCCCACCTTTGAGATGCGTACCCCCTGTGGGAGCGAGCCTGCTCGCGAAGGCGCCTTCAAAATCACCTCAGGATTCAACCCTCACACCCCGCCCAAACCGCTCCCGATACACCGACGGCGGAACCCCCACCACCCCACGAAACGCCACACGAAAACTCTCCACCGACCGATAACCGCAACGCTCGGCAATCTGCTCGGTGTTATGCGGCGTACTCTCCAACAACTCCCGCGCCCGCGCCAACCGTTCATGCTGCAACCACGCCTTCGGCGACTGCCCACTTGCCTCGGTAAACCGCCGCAGAAACGTGCGCTCACTCATCGCCGCTTCACTGGCCAGATCACGCACTTCCAGTGGTTCATGCAAACGCTCGCGCGCCCATTGCATCACCCGCGACAGATCGTTGCGCGGCGTCGGGCTGACCGGGGTCGGAATGAACTGCGCCTGGCCGCCGGTGCGTTGCGGCGACATCACCAATCGCCGCGCCACCGAGTTGGCGACCTGCGTGCCGAAGTCCCGCGCCACCAGATGCAGGCAGGCATCGATCCCGGCAGCGCTGCCGGCCGAAGTGATTAACTGACCGGAATCGACATAAAGCACATCCGGATCGACGGCAATCGCCGGGAAGCGCTGCGCCAGTTCCGCCGTGTAACGCCAGTGAGTGGTGGCGCCGTGGCCGTCGAGCAGGCCGGTGGCCGCCAGCACAAATACACCGGAGCAAATCGACAGCAACCGCGCACCTCGGGCATGAGCCTGACACAGCGCGTCGATCAATGCTGGAGGCACCGCCGCGTTGCGATCGCGCCAGCCGGGAATGATGATCGTGCGCGCTTCGGCCAACAATTCCAGACCGCCATCGGCCAGCACCTGAATCCCGCCCAAGGCGCGCATCGGGCCTTGATCGACCGCCGCGATGGCGTGGGAGTACCACGGAAAATCGAACTCCGGCCGGGTCAGGCCGAAGACCTCCACGGCGATGCCGAACTCGAATGTGCAGAGGCCGTCGTATGCCAGAATCGCGACCAGACCTGGTGATGTCGGCATTTGGCGGAAAATTCCCGGTGAGTGTCTTGTGCGCCACTGTAGCCGCAAGCGGCCGCTCGATAAAGTCTGTTCACACCCGTTCAGATAAAGGAGCAACACCCATGACCAGCCTCGTCCGTGACATCCCTGCCGCACCGTCGGCAATCGCCCTGATGCACTTCAGCAATCGTCTGACTTTCGAGACCGATTGTTCCGACGTGTTCAGTAGCCAAGAGGCTGGCGAGATCGATTTTGTCCTGATCGACGTGCGCGGGCCGCTGGTCTTTGAGCGCGGGCATGTGCCGGGCGCGATCAATATCCCCAACCGGTTGCTGACGGCGGCAGAACTGGCCAGCTACCCGAAAACCACCCTGTTCGTGGTCTATTGCGCCGGCCCGCACTGCAACGGCGCGAACAAGGCGGCGGTGAAACTGGCGGCACTGGGTTACCCGGTCAAAGAAATGATCGGCGGGGTTACCGGATGGCTGGATGAAGGTTTTCAACTGAGCGTTGCGCAAGCCGCCAAAACCGCCATCGGCTGCGAATGCTGATCCCATTGTAGGAGCTGCCGCAGGCTGCGATCTTTTGATCTTGAGGTTAAAAAGGCCAGATCAAAAGATCGTCCGAACGCGGCCCGAGCCTGCGGCAGCTCCTACAGGGAAATCAGCGTTTTTCTGCGCTGGAAATGCCCTTGTCCTACAGCCCTTGCACCACGACGGCGCACCCGTTGACCCCGGTCAATCGGTGCGCCGATCTTTCATAAGTATTTGTCGCTTAAACACAATTTACCCTGTGCGCGCCGCCATAGACTGCCGGCCACTTCGGTTTTTGTGGCCAATTGGCCATGACCGAACGCTGAATCGAAAGCTGCCAATAAAAGCCTCCGCACACAGGAGTTATAAATGAAGAAGCTAGTGATGTTCGGTGCCCTGGCACTGTCGATGTTGTCCCTGACCGCCGTGGCCGAAGACGCCAAGCCGATCCGCATCGGTATCGAAGCCGGTTACCCGCCATTCTCGATGAAAACCCCTGACGGCAAACTCACCGGTTTCGACGTTGATATCGGCGATGCGCTGTGCGCGCAGATGAAAGTCAAATGCACTTGGGTCGAGCAGGAATTCGATGGCCTGATCCCGGCGCTGAAAGTGAAGAAGATCGACGCGATCCTGTCGTCGATGACCATCACCGATGATCGCAAGAAGAACGTCGATTTCACCATCAAGTACTACCACACCCCGGCGCGCTTCGTGATGAAGGAAGGCTCCGGTGTCAAAGACCCGCTGACCGAGCTCAAAGGCAAGAAAGTCGGCGTGCTGCGTGCCAGTACCCACGACCGTTACGCCACCGAAGTGCTGGTTCCGGCCGGTATCGACCTGGTGCGTTACGGCTCGCAGCAGGAAGCCAACCTCGACATGGTTTCCGGGCGTATCGACGCGATGTTGGCCGACTCGGTCAACCTCAGCGATGGTTTCCTGAAAACCGACGCCGGCAAAGGTTTTGAATTCGTTGGCCCGACCTACGAAGACGCCAAGTACTTCGGCGGCGGCGCCGGCATTGCGGTGCGCAAGGGCGATACCGCGCTGGCCGAGCAATTCAACAAAGCCATCACCGAAATCCGCGCCAATGGCGAGTACAAGAAAGTCCAGGACAAGTACTTCGACTTTGATGTGTACGGCCATTAATACGCCGTAGAAAAAAGTGGCCCCGTTTGCGCGGTGGCCACTTTTTTTGCGCTCTAATTGTGATGAGACCCTTGTAGGAGTGAGCCTGCTCGCGATAGCGGTGTGTCATTCAATGAATGTGTTGGCTGACCCACCGCTATCGCGAGCAGGCTCACTCCTACAGGGGATCTTTGTGATCCAGATATTGAGGAGTTACCCATGCAACGCATCGACCATGTTCTGCCTTGGAGCCACTTGGGCAGCGAGCGCTCGCTCAGCGTGTTTCGCTATGGCGCAGGCACCCGCAAGGTGTACATCCAGGCCAGCCTGCACGCCGATGAACTGCCGGGCATGCGCACCGCGTGGGAACTCAAGCAACGCCTCAATGAACTCGAACAGCAAGGCCGTTTGCAGGGCGTGATTGAACTGGTGCCAGTCGCCAACCCGATCGGCCTCGATCAACACCTGCAAGGTGCGCACATGGGCCGCTTCGAACTGGGCAGCGGCAAGAATTTCAACCGCGCTTTCGTCGAACTCAGCGCACCGGTCGGGGCGTTGATTGGTGAGCGTCTGGGCGCTGATGGGGAGGCCAACGTTGCACTGATCCGCCAAGCCATGGGCCAGGTATTCGATGAGCTGCCGGCCCCGGCCTCGCAACTGGAAGCCTTGCATCGCTTGTTGCTGCGCCATGCCTGCGATGCCGACATCACCCTTGATCTGCATTGCGATTTCGACGCGGCGATTCATTTGTATGCGCTGCCGCAGCACTGGCCGCAGTGGCAGTCGTTGGCAGCTCGTTTGAAGGCCGGGGTGGCGCTGTTGTGTGAAGATTCCGGCGGCAGTTCGTTCGATGAATCCTGCTCGACGCCGTGGTTGCGGCTGGCGCGGGCATTTCCTAACGCTGCGATTCCGGCGGCGAACCTAGCGACCACGCTGGAACTGGGCAGCATGGGCGATACCCGGGTCGATCAGGCGCAGGCCAATTGCGAGGCGATTCTGGGCTTCCTCGCCGAGCAGGGTTTCATCAGCGGCGAATGGCCGGCGGCGCCGAGCGAATGCTGTGAAGGCCTACCGTTCGAGGGCACCGAATACCTGTTCGCGCCGCACCATGGCGTGGTCAGTTTTCTGCGCAATGCTGGCGAGTGGGTGGAGAAGGGTGATGCGTTGTTCGAGGTGGTGGATCCGTTGCAGGATCGCGTGACCACCGTGCGCGCCGGCACCAGTGGCGTGTTGTTTGCGCTGGATCGCGGGCGCTATACCGAGCCGGGGATCTGGCAGGCGAAAGTGGCGGGGCGGGTGGCGTTTCGTACAGGGAAATTGACCAACGACTGACAGATATTCGTCGGATTCACTGGCCCTTTCGCGAGCAGGCTCGCTCCCACCTTGGACATGCATTCCCCTGTGGGAGCGAGCCTGCTCGCGAAGGGGCCATCAGCCAACCCAATCTATAGACCTTCATTGGGGCTACTGGCCTCATCGCTGGCAAGCCAGCTCCCACAGGGGTGATGTTGAACACAGTATTCGTGAACACCTTCAATCACTGTGGGAGCTGGCTTGCCAGCGATGGCGGCATCAGCAACACCCCCTGCATTTGGTTCCTTGCCCGAGGATGTTAGGCTCCCCCCGAACCCGACACTCTGTGAAAGGAAGGCTCTATGTTGAAGGTCTTTGCTCTGTTGACCCTGCTGGCGTCCACCGCTGTGCAGGCGCAAACCACGCTGCAATCCGATCTGCCGCTCAAGTACATCGAGCAGGTGCATGCCGACACCGAGGCGCGGCCGCTGGTGATATTCCTGCACGGCTACGGCAGTAACGAAGCCGATCTGATCGGCATGAAATTTCAGCTGCCGGCGCAGTACAACTACCTGTCGGTGCAGGCACCGCTGTCGTTGGGTGAAGGACGTTTCCAGTGGTTTCGCAAGAAGGGCGAAGGTGCCTACAACGGCGAGACCGATGATCTGAAGGTCAGTGGCCAGAAGCTGCGCGACTTTATCGCGCAAGCGGCGCAGAAATATCACACCACCCCAGACAAGGTGTACCTGATCGGTTTCAGCCAGGGCGCGATGATGACCTACGAAGTGGGGTTGCGGCCGCCAGTCGCCGTCGGCGGGATTGCGGCGCTTAGCGGACGTTTATTGCCGGTTTTGAAGGCTGAACTCAAGGCCGAGCAGCAGCCGTTGCCACTGAGCATCTTCATCGGCCATGGCACGGCCGATGATCCGGTGCCGTATAAAAACGGCACCGAGGCCAATGCGCAACTACAGAAGCTGGGCTACAAACCGCAGTTCCATGCCTATCCCGGCGTCGGCCACAGTATCAGTGCGGCCGAGCTGCGCGACTTGAACGGCTGGTTGCAGCAGCTCAATCCTTGAGGATGGTTTTCACCAGGGCATCGTGACCTTTCTTGTCGCTGGCGCGGGAGATCACCTGCACCAGCGCCATCTTCGTGCCTGAACCGGCCATCAGCGTGGTGTTGATAGTCTGGCCACCGCCCTGGGTCGCAGTGCTGTCGACCTGACGCAGGCCAAGGCCGGTGCCTTTCTGGGTCAGGCTCTTCTCGCTGAGTTTGTTGAAGTCCGGCAGCGCTTTGCGCTGGTCTTCGATGAAACTCGACACGCTGCCGTCGAGAAACTGCCCGTCGTTGTCCTTGACGTGCTGGCCTTCAGGGATCTTGTTTTCAGCGGTAATGACCACGGTTTTTGTGGCCTCGTTGGTGTACATCGTGCCGGTGGTCCCGCTCGGGCTGGTCGGCAGCGGGTCGGCGACGAAACCTTTTGGCAGCACAAAGGTGAACTTGCCCTCGAGCATCGAGACTTTCTCGGTGCCGGCATTTTTCTTGGCCGCTTGCGCGTGAAGGGCGCCGAAACCGGCGAGGGCCGCCACCAGCAGGACGACGGTTTTTTTGCTCAACAATGACATGTAAATCTCCGTGGGATGGTCGCGCGAGGCGGGCGATCATCCCACGGAGCGTGCCGGACGTTCCAGCGCGAATCGCCTGAGCGGTTACTGCGCCTGCGCTTTCGCCAGCGGACGGGCCAGCAGGCGTTTGGTCACGCCGAGCATGGCCACCGACACCGCAACGCCGACGGCAAATCCGCTTAGCCCCATGCTCGGCAGCGTCAGTGCCGACACCAGGCAGAACGCCGAAAACGAATACATGCCGGTCGCCGTCGCCCGTAACAGTGCGGCGGTAAACGCCGGGCCGCGCGTCTGTTGCGAGAACACCGCCATCACGCTGCCGAGTACCGGGAACACTGCGAGCAAACCGCTCCAGCGCTCGCCGACGGTGCTGGCGAGCATCGTCACCACCAGCGTCAACGCGGCGCCGGCGATCATTCGCCAGATCAGTTTGTCCGACTTCGGCGCCGGGCCGCTCAGCACCGGTTGCACGGCGGGGAACAGATACGGTGAAGACAACAGGGCAATGGCCGCCGCCGCCACCGAAAACGGCAAGGATGCTGGAATCAGCGATAACACCAGGGCCAGCACTCCCCAGACCGTCAAGGAAACTGTCAGCGCCAACGGCCAGTTCGCCCGTTGCGCGACCTGCGCATAGGTGATGCAGAACGCAATCATCGCGAACATCGCCGATAACGCCGCCACCGCTGATTGCGCGGCAAACGCCGGACCCTGCTCGATGGCGAGGAAAAACAGAATCGGCCCGACCACCACCGGCAACCCCGACAGCCATCCGGCCACACTCGGCCCCCAACGTTTGCCCGCCAGGGAAATCAGCAGCAGAAAACCGGGAATCAGCAGCAGTTTGAGGATCAGCACGCAGGTGTCTCCATCCATTGAGGGGAGGCCACGTTAGCATTGTCGACTGGCGATTGCTGCCCATGTGCGCAGTTTTTGTATACAAAGTGCCTGGCGCAATATCCGACTATGCTCTGAATATCAGGGCTTGCCGGAGTCGATACCGCGATGAACAAAACACCCAAGGTGTTACGGGGATGTTGCGGCATCGGCTTGTGGGCGCTATTGCTGACGCCAACCTGGGCCAATTGGCAGGACGCCGTGCCCGGCGCGCAAATCATCGGCACCGGCGATTACAGCGTATTTGGTTTCGATGTCTACAACGCGCGCCTGTGGAGTGCCGCGCGGCCCTTGGTCGACGGTCAGCCGTTTGCGCTGGAGCTGATCTATCGCCGCAACATATCTCGCGATGATCTGGTCAAGGCCAGTGTCGATGAAATCAAACGCTTGGCCAATGGTCGCGTCAGCCCGGCGCAATTGGCTGGTTGGCAGATCCAGATGCAGCAATCGTTCGTCGATGTGCAGGCCGGCACGCGGATTACCGGCGTGTATCTGCCGGGGCAGGGCGCGCGGTTTTTTGTCGGCCAGCAGTTACAGCATGAGATCGATGACCCACTATTTGCCCGGGCGTTTTTTGATATCTGGCTCGATCCGCGCACACGCAGTCCCGAGTTGCGCGAACAGTTGTTGGGGGTGAGTCGATAGATTCTTTTGCACTTCAAGGCTCCGGCTGAAACCTCTAAGCTGCGTTTTTCCGACTTGTTTCTGGATGTGTGCGTGAAATTCAGCTTGCCCAAAATCGCCACCGCGCCGTTTTGCCCGCCGGAAGTGGCTGGCAGTGTCGCGGTTGACCCCAACGCCTCGTTCTTTAAACGCGTACTGCGTTTCGCCGGCCCCGGGTTGCTGGTGTCGATCGGCTACATGGATCCGGGCAACTGGGCCACCGCCATCGAGGCCGGTTCACGCTTTGGCTACAGCCTGTTGTTTGTGGTGTTGCTGGCGAGTCTGGCCGGCATGGTCGTGCAATGTCTGTGTTCGCGGTTGGGCATTGCCACCGGGCGCGATCTGGCGCAACTGTCCCGTGAACGCTACAGCACGCCGACTGCACGGCTGCAGTGGGTGCTGGCGGAAATCTCGATCATCGCCACCGATCTGGCCGAAGTGCTCGGCTGCGCCTTGGCGTTCCACTTGCTGCTTGGCTGTTCGCTGACCTTCGGTATCGCGCTGACGGCATTCGACACCTTGCTGGTGCTGGCCCTGCAAAATCGCGGTTTCCGCCGGCTGGAAGCGATCATGCTGGTATTGGTCGCAACCATCGGCGTGTGTTTTTTCGTTGAACTGTTGCTGATCAAACCGTACTGGCCTGACGTCGCCCAAGGTTTCAAACCGTCGCTGGCGGCGATTGGCGAAGCGGCGCCGTTGTACTTGGCCATCGGTATTCTCGGCGCGACGGTGATGCCGCATAACCTCTATCTGCACACCTCGATCGTGCAGACGCGGATGATCGGCAAGGACCTGGCAAGCAAGCAGGACGCGGTGAAACTGGCGCGCATCGACACCATCGGTTCGCTGGCGCTGGCGTTGCTGGTCAACGCGGCGATCCTGATTCTCGCGGCAGCGGCGTTTCACCAGTCCGGGCACACCGACGTGGTGGACATTCAGGACGCCTACCACTTGCTCGATCCGCTGGTCGGCGGTGCGCTGGCCAGTGTGTTGTTCGGCGTGGCGTTGCTCGCGTCGGGGCAGAGTTCGACCTTCACCGGCACCATTGCCGGTCAAGTGATCATGGAGGGTTACCTGAACCTGCGGATTCCGTGCTGGCAGCGGCGTTTGATCACTCGCGGACTGGCGTTGATTCCGGCGTTTATTGGCGTGTGGCTGATGGGCGATAACGCGATCGGCAAATTGCTGGTGCTGAGTCAGGTGGTGTTGAGTCTGCAGTTGCCGTTTGCCTTGTACCCATTGATCCGCATGACCAATGATAAAAAGTTGATGGGGCCGTTTGTGAATCGCTGGCCAACCCGAGTGCTGGCTTGGGGGTTATTTGTGGTGATCAGTGGTGCTAACAGCTGGTTGATTTTGCAGTGGGCGGCTTGAGCCAGCATTTGTAGTGACTGGGCTGGCCTCTTCGCGAGCAAGCTCGCTCCCACATTAGCTATCGGGTGACCACAATAGTGTGCACACCCGATAACCCTGTGGGAGCGAGCTTGCTCGCGAAGACGGACTGTCAGGCGCCCACGTCGCTGAACAAGGGAATGCGTCCGTTGAGCGAAGGCTTGTAGTGCCAGTTC
Organism: Pseudomonas viridiflava; assembly: GCF_900580865.1. Lineage (GTDB taxonomy): Bacteria > Pseudomonadota > Gammaproteobacteria > Pseudomonadales > Pseudomonadaceae > Aquipseudomonas. The sequence goes on along the minus strand of NZ_UTBZ01000095.1, from coordinate 114,810 downwards.
AGGCGATTCAGGTCGATCTCATGCCTGAGTATTTCCCTCACCGTCGCCCCGGCAATACTCATCGCCAACGCTTGCCCCGGACACTGATGCCGACCACTACCAAAACTGAAACTGCGGCGGTTCTCGCGCTGTGGCAGAAACTGCTCCGGCTGTTCGTTGAGCGCCGGATCTCGATTGGCCGAGGCTAGCAAAACCAGAATCACATCACCCGCCTCGACACGCACACCGGCAATCTCGCAGGACGCGGCGACGAAGCGCCGGGTGTTCTGTACGGGCGGGTCGAAGCGCTGGACTTCGTTGAGCAGTGCTTCAATGGATTCGCCGCGCAACGCCGGCTGACGACGTAACGCCAACAACGTGTTGCCGATCAGTCCGGCACAGGCTTCGAACGTCTGCGAGCAGAGGCCGATCAGGTTGGCGATCATGGTGTCTTCATCGCCGGTAAAGCGCTGTTGGATCGCGCGGAGGAAGTCGCTGGCTGGTTCGGCGAGCAGCTCGTTGAAGTAGCCGCGCAGGTGTTCGGCCGCCGCGTCCGCTGCGGCCAATTGCAGGTCATTGCTCAACGGCGACAGGCAGGCGACGAAGTCCGCCGTCAATTCACTGATCGCCCGCGCCTGCGCCGGCGTGAAGCCCAGCAGCGCAGCGACCACGCACACCGGGCCACGAAACATTGCCTTGTACGCACCGTCGGCGTCCGCTGTGATCAACCGCGCGGCGACCAATGCGTTAACCGCGTCAGGGTCGAGCAGTGCCAACTCAGGCTCGATTGCCGAACGCGGACAGCGCTGGCGTTCACCGTCATTCATCCGCATCAATTGGCCGAAGATCTTGCCGGCCATGCCTTTTGCGATCGCTTTGGGTACGGGTTCCTGCGCCGGGCGCACCCGGCAACCGGCGTGGGCCAACACCGCACACACCGCACGGGCGCTGCTGGCGACCCACAGTTTCAGATCCGGATAAAACGTCAGTCCACCTGCTGCGCGCAGTTCGGCGTAGTAGGGATAAGGATCGACATGCGTTGCGGCGCTGATCGGGTTCATGGTTTGCATCCTTGTCGGCGGGGAAAGTGTTGCTACTATCTCCACTGCGCAACGACGACGATTCGTCCGGGAGCGAACTATGCACGCAGAACATCAAGACATCGGTGTATCGCAGGTGGCCGCCGCCATCGCCGAACCGGCGCGGACAAAAATCCTCTGCTCGCTGATGGACGGCCACGCCCGCACCAGCACCGAATTGGCGACGATCGCCGAAGTCAGTGCCTCGACTGCCAGTGTGCACTTGGCGAAGCTCAAGGATCTGGCCTTGGTGCGCCTGCATGTGCAGGGTCGCCATCGCTATTACAGCCTCGCCGATCAGCGCGTGGCGCAGGCGCTGGAAGCGCTGATGGTGATTGGCCAGAACGCCGCCCCGACGTTCAAGGCGCACACCCCGGATCGCCTGCAATTCGCACGCACCTGCTATGACCACATGGCCGGGACGCTGGCGGTGTTGCTGCATGACCACTTGATCGCAGGCGGTTGGCTGGTGGCAACCGACGAGCAGGCGTATCGCTTGAGTGAAAGCGGGGAGGCGTTGTTTCTCGGGCTGGGCATCGACGTGCAGGATTTGACCACCCTGCGCCGCAAGTTTGCCTGTCCGTGCCTGGACTGGAGCATGCGCCGGCCGCATCTCGGTGGCTCGCTGGGCGCGGCGTTGTTGCAGACCGCGTTGAAGCGCAAGTGGGTGACACAGGATCTGGACAGTCGGGCGTTGGCGTTGACGGCGGCGGGGCGCAAGGAGATCGGTGCGCGGTTTGGCGTTGAGTGGCCGGTAGACGGGCAGATCAAAAGATCGCAGCCAGCCGTAAAGCGTGCCCGCCCGATAAATTCCGACCGTACCGAATCCCTGTAGGAGCTGCCGAAGGCTGCGATCTTTTGATTTTCAGCTTCTGACCGACGAGGGGCGCATCTGCCACCTTGTATCACCGCTGTCGACCCTATACTGTATATGCAAACAGTATAGGGCTCGCGCCATGCAAATCATCGACAAGCTCAGCATCCTCGCCGACGCCGCCAAGTACGACGCCTCCTGCGCGAGCAGCGGCGCGCCCAAGCGCAGTTCCGAAGGCAAGAGCGGCTTGGGTTCGACCGATGGCATGGGCATTTGCCACAGCTACACGCCGGACGGCCGTTGCGTGTCGTTGTTGAAGATTCTGCTGACCAATTTCTGTCTTTACGATTGCCAGTACTGCGTCAACCGCCGCTCCAGCGATGTTCCGCGCGCACGCTTCACCCCCGAAGAAGTCGTGGCGCTCACCATGGATTTCTACCGGCGCAACTGCGTCAGCGGGCTGTTTCTCAGTTCGGGGATCATTCGCTCGGCGGACTACACCATGGAACAATTGGTGCGGGTGGCGAAGCTGCTGCGCGAAGAGCATGAGTTTCGCGGGTACATCCATCTCAAGACCATTCCCGAAGCCGACCCGGCATTGATCGAAGAAGCAGGGCGCTACGCTGATCGCCTGAGCGTCAATATCGAACTGCCCACCGATGCCAGTTTGCAAGTGCTGGCGCCGGAGAAGGACATCGCTTCGATCAAGCAAGCGATGAACACCATCTACACCGGCGTGCAGACCGTGCTGAACGAACCGCGCTCGGCGAAGTTCGCCCCGGCCGGGCAGAGCACGCAATTGATTGTCGGCGCCGACGACACCGACGACAGCACCATCCTCCACAGCGCCCAGGCCTTGTACGGCAACTTCCGTCTACGGCGGGTCTACTATTCGGCCTTCAGCCCGATTCCCGACAGCCCGAAAAGCGTATCGCTGGCCGCACCGCCGCTGATGCGCGAACACCGTTTGTATCAGGCCGATTTTCTCTTGCGTAGCTACGGCTACAGCGCCGATGAGTTGCTCAAGGGCCCGGGCAATCTGGCGCTGGACATCGACCCGAAACTGGCCTGGGCGTTGCAGAATCGCGAAGTGTTCCCGCTGGATCTGAACCGTGCCGAAGCGTCGTTGATTGCGCGTATTCCCGGCATTGGTTTGCGTACCACCGAACGTCTGGTCGAGCTGCGCCGCCAGCGGCGCATTCGTTACGAAGACGTCGCGCGCATGCGTTGCGTATTGGCCAAGGCCAAGCCATTCATCATCACCAGCGACTACCATCCGCAGCAAGCCGAGGCCACCAGCCATATGCTCTATCAGCAATTGCGCGATCGGCCGATGCCGCAGCAGATGGGGCTGTGGGGATGATCAATCTTGATTGCGACGATTTGTTCGACACGTGGCGCCAGCAGGCGCGCTGGCTGCTGAGCCATGAAGTTGATCCGAGTCTGGTGAGCTGGGCCTCGGAAGGTGTCGGTGATCTGTTTGCCAATGATGATCCGGTGCCGGAAGGGCAAGGGCCGTTTCAGGCACGTATTCCGCGAGCGTTGCTCGTCACGCTGGAGCAGGCCTCGCGCTATCGTGGTGATCAACGCTGGAGCCTGTTGTATGAAGTGTTGTGGCGAGTCAGCCACGGCGACCGCACGGCGATGATGGCCGGAGACAAACTCGGTAGTGAGTTGCAGCGGCGGATCAAACAAGTGCATCGGGAAGCCCATCATTTGCATGCGTTTGTGCGTTTCATCGAGCGACCGTCATCCAGCGCCGGTCCGCAATACGTGGCGTGGCATGAGCCGGCCCACGACATTCTGCACAGCGCCAGCGAGCACTTCATCGGGCGCATGGGCCGCCACCGCTGGTTGATCGCCACGCCACGTGACGGGGTTTATTACGATGGCGAGCAACTGATTCATCAGCGGCAATGCCCGCTGGAATGGCAGCAGTTGGCGCAGAATGTCGATGATCCTCATGGGGATCTGTGGCTGACCTATTACAGCCACATCTTTAATCCAGCGCGTTTGAACGAGAAGGTCATGCAGGGGCATTTGCCGGCGCGGTTCTGGAAGAATCTGCCGGAAGGGGAGTTGATTCCCGGGTTGATTACGCAGGCGCGGATGGGTAAGCAGCAGAATGGGCAGGCGAGTGGGATTGCTGAGCGACTTGGTAAACGGATAACGCTGAAAAGCCCCTCACCCTAACCCTCTCCCAGAGGGAGAGGGGACTGACCGAGGTGTTCGGACTTGCTCCATCGACCTGAAAGTTCGCGTCGAACTTCAGTTTGGAGAACAACATAGATCGGCTCCCTTTCCCCCTCGCCCCCCTGGGGGAGAGGGCTGGGGTGAGGGGGAAAAGATCTCAAGCCCTACACAACAATCCCCGCCAAACGCCATAAAAAAAGCCCCCCACCAATCACTCGGTGGAGGGCTTTTCTACATCAACACCCGTCAGATCAAACCTTGACGATCCAGCCCGCTGGCGCTTCGATGTCGCCGGTCTGTACGCCCGTCAGCTCTTTGTAGAGCTTCTGGGTCACAGGACCCACTTCGGTCTCGCTGTGGAACACATGCAGATGGTCGTTGTAACTGATGCCACCGATCGGGGTGATCACCGCAGCCGTACCGCAAGCGCCGGCTTCCTTGAAGTCCGACAGTTTGTCGATCAGCACGTCGCCTTCAACCACTTCCAGGCCCAGACGCGATTTCGCCAGTTCGATCAGCGACAGGCGGGTGATGCCTGGCAGAACCGACGGCGAGTTCGGCGTGATGAACTTGTTGTCGTGGGTGATCCCGAAGAAGTTGGCCGAGCCGACTTCCTCGATCTTGGTGTGGGTCATCGGATCCAGGTAGATCGCGTCGGCAAAGTTGGCTTTCTTCGCTTTCGAGCCCGGCATCAGGCTGGCGGCGTAGTTGCCGCCGACCTTGGCTGCGCCGGTGCCTTGTGGGGCAGCGCGGTCGTAGCTGGAGATCTGGAAGTTGTGCGGGGTCAGGCCGCCCTTGAAGTAGGCGCCGACCGGGATGCAGAAGATCGAAAAGATGAACTCGGGTGCAGTGCGCACGCCGATGTTGTCGCCCACGCCGATCACGAACGGACGCAGGTACAGCGCGCCGCCGGTGCCGTAGGGCGGAATGAAGCGCTCGTTGGCACGAACCACTTCTTTACAGGCTTCGATGAACTGCTCGGTGTCGACCGTCGGCATCAGCAGACGCGCGCAGCTGCGTTGCATGCGCAGGGCGTTCTGGTCCGGGCGGAACAGGTTGATCGAGCCGTCCTTGCAACGATAGGCCTTCATGCCTTCGAAGCACTGCTGGCCATAGTGAAGGGCCGTCGAGCCTTCGCTGATGTGCAGCACGTTATCTTCGGTCAGGGTGCCTTTGTCCCACTCGCCATCGCGAAAGTACGACAGATAGCGTTTGTCGGTCTTGATGTAGTCAAAACCCAGCTTGTCCCAATTGATGCTTTCGTTACCCATGACACCCTCTATCACTGAACAACCGTCGAAACGGTTCAAGGCTTCTGACGTTTTTTGGATGGGCACAACAATACTTCATTCTTGAGCGGTTTCGCAGCCCGGACTATCGGATGACAGACAGATAAATCGTGTTGCCCTCAAGAATTCGCGAGCAGGCTCGCTCCCACAAGGGAATGCATTCCAAAATGTAGGAGTGAGCCTGCTCGCGATGGGGCCATCATTGCCACCATCACTCACAGGTGGAGTGCATGGCCAAGGGCACGCAACGCTGCCTCCTGCACCGCTTCACCCAAAGTCGGATGCGCATGGATGGTGCCGCCGATGTCTTCCAGCCGCGCACCCATTTCCAGGCTTTGCGCGAACGCCGTCGACAACTCCGACACGCCAACGCCCACTGCTTGCCAGCCGACAATCACATGATTATCCCGACGAGCGACCACACGCACGAAGCCGCTTTTCGACTCCAGCGTCATCGCCCGGCCATTGGCGGCGAACGGGAAACTGGAAACGATGCAGTCCAGTCCCGCAGCTTTTGCTTCGTCCGGGGTCTTGCCGACGACCACCAGTTCCGGGTCGGTGAAGCACACCGCAGCAATGGCCGTCGGGTTGAACTCGCGGCTCTTGCCGCTGATCAACTCGGCAACCATTTCGCCCTGAGCCATGGCGCGGTGGGCCAGCATCGGTTCGCCGCTCAGATCGCCAATCGCGTAGACGTTGCGCATGCTGGTCTGGCAGCGGCTGTCGACCTTGATCGCCGAACCGTTCATGTCCAGATTCAGCGCTTCCAGATTCCAGCCCTGCGTATTCGGTTTGCGACCAACGGCGACCAGCACCTGATCGGTTTCCAGATTCAGGGTTTCGCCTTCCGGATCGCGCACCTGCAAGGTGCCATCGAAGCCCAGCACGCTGTGCTTCAGATACAGCTTCACGCCCAGTTGCTTCAGCGCGTCATGCACCGGTTGCGTCAGTTCAGCATCGTAGGCCGGCAGGATGCGATCCTGCGCCTCGACCACACTGACTTCAGCACCAAGCTTGCGATAAGCAATGCCCAGTTCCAGACCAATGTAACCACCGCCCACCACCACCAGACGTTTTGGCACGGATTTCGGCGCCTGTGCTTCGGTGGAAGAGATGATCGGCCCGCCAATTGGCAGGATCGGCAGATTGACGCTGGTCGAACCGGTGGCCAGCACCAGGTGCTCGCACTGGATGCGCGTGTCGCCAACGTCAACGGTTTTGCCGTCGATGACTTTGGCCCAGCCATTGATGACCTGAACCTTGTTCTTTTTCAGCAAGGCAGCGACGCCTGTGGTCAGGCGATCAACGATGCCGTCCTTCCACTCGACGCTTTTAGTGATGTCGAGGCTCGGCGCGGCAACGCTGATGCCCAGCGCCGAATGCTGGCTGTGGTGCTGGGTCTGGTGAAACTGCTCAGCCACATGAATCAGCGCTTTCGACGGAATACAGCCGATGTTCAGGCAGGTGCCGCCCAACGATTGACCTTCGACCAGAATCGTCGGGATGCCCAGTTGCCCGGCGCGGATCGCGGTTACATAACCGCCAGGGCCGCCGCCGATGATCAGCAGCGTTGTGTTCAGAGATTGCATGCGCGCCTTACTCCACAAACAAAGTGGCGGGTTGTTCGATCAAGCCACGAATGGCCTGGATGAAGAGTGCCGCGTCCATGCCGTCCACCACGCGGTGATCGAACGAGCTGGAGAGGTTCATCATCTTGCGGATCACCACCTGGCCTTTGACGACCATCGGCCGTTCGACGATTTTGTTCACGCCGACGATCGCCACTTCCGGCAGGTTCAGCACTGGCGTACTGACGATGCCGCCCAGCGCGCCGAGGCTGGTCAGGGTGATGGTCGAGCCGGACAATTCATCGCGGCTGGCCTTGCCGTTACGCGCGGCGTTGGCCAAACGCGAGATTTCTGTGGCGCTGTCCCACAGGCTGCGCGTTTCGGCGTGACGCACCACCGGCACCATCAGGCCAACATCGCTTTGCGTGGCGACGCCGACATGCACCGCGCCGAGGCGGGTGATGACTTGGGCTTCGTCGTCGTAACGGGCGTTCATCTGCGGGAAGTCGCGCAGGGCGACGACCAGCGCGCGGACGAGGAATGGCAGCAAGGTCAACTTGCCACGGCTGGCGCCATGTTTTTCGTTGAGATGCGCGCGCAGTTCTTCAATCGCGGTGACGTCGATTTCTTCGACGTAGCTGAAATGAGCGGCACGCTGAGTGGCGTCCTGCATGCGCTGGGCGATCTTGCGGCGCATGCCGATCACTTGGATCTGTTCTTCGTCGTTACGCTGTGCGTAAGCAGCGGCAACCGGCGCCGAAGCATTTGACTGACCTTGCGCCAGATAGGCCTCGAGGTCTTCGTGCAACACACGACCGGCCGGGCCGGAACCGCGCACCAGACGCAATTGAATCCCCAGATCAAGCGCATGTTTGCGCACGGCCGGGGAGGCGAGAGGGCGTTCGTCTGCTTCGCGAGCAACCATCGGGCCTTGGCAAACGGCAGCCGGACGCGGGGCGGCTGGAGCAGGTTTGCTCTCAACAACGGCCTCAACTTTCGGCGCAACCGGTGCTTCTTTAACAGGCGCAGGTGCGGCGGACTCTTTCAAGTTACCGGCACCTTCAACCTCAATGCTGATCAGCACACTGCCAACCGCCATCACTTCCCCCGGCTGACCACCAAGGGCGATCACCTTGCCGTGGACCGGCGAGGGAATATCGACCATCGCCTTGTCGGTCATCACGTCCGCCAGCACCTGGTCTTCAACCACCAGATCGCCAACCTTGACGTGCCACTGCGACAGTTCTACTTCTGCGATGCCTTCGCCGATGTCCGGCATCTTGATAACGTGCGTGCCCATTCAGACCTCCATAACCCGTTTCAGCGCTGCGCCCACTCGGGACGGCCCTGGGAAATACGCCCACTCTTGCGCGTGCGGGTAAGGGGTGTCCCAACCGGTGACGCGTTCGATCGGCGCTTCCAGGTGATGGAAGCAATGCTCTTGCACAAGCGACACCAGTTCGGCGCCGAAACCGCAAGTGCGGGTGGCTTCGTGAACCACCACGCAGCGGCCGGTTTTCTTCACCGACTTGACGATGGTGTCCAGGTCCAGCGGCCACAGGCTGCGCAGGTCGATAACTTCGGCATCCACGCCGGATTCTTCGGCCGCGACTTGCGACACGTACACGGTGGTGCCGTAGGTCAACACGGTCACGTCCTTGCCCGGACGGGTGATCGCGGCGACGTCCAGCGGCACGGTGTAGTAACCGTCCGGCACCTGGGCTTGCGGGTGTTTCGACCACGGCGTTACCGGGCGATCGTGGTGGCCGTCGAACGGGCCGTTGTACAGGCGTTTCGGCTCAAGGAAGATCACCGGGTCATCGTTTTCGATGGAGGCGATCAGCAAGCCTTTGGCGTCATACGGGTTGGAGGGCATGACGGTGCGCAGACCGCAAACCTGAGTGAACATCGCCTCGATGCTCTGGCTGTGGGTCTGGCCGCCGTAGATGCCGCCGCCGCAAGGCATGCGTAGGGTCATCGGCGCGGTGAACTCGCCTGCCGAGCGATAACGCAGGCGCGCCGCTTCGGAAATGATCTGGTCGGAAGCGGGGTAGACGTAGTCGGCGAACTGAATCTCGGCGACCGGACGCAAACCGTAGGCGCCCATGCCGACGGCCACGCCGACGATGCCGCTTTCCGAGATCGGTGCATCGAATACGCGGGAGGTGCCGTACTTGGTCTGCAGGCCTTCGGTGCAACGGAACACGCCGCCGAAGTAGCCGACGTCCTGACCGAACACGACGACATTGTCATCACGCTCAAGCATCACATCCATGGCCGAGCGCAGGGCCTGGATCATGGTCATGGTGGTCGTGGTCATGGCGGTTTCCAACTGAATATTGTTGTTGTGATCGTTCATGTCAGATCCCCAACTGCTGACGCTGGCGCTTCAAGTGCTCCGGCATCTCTTTGTAGACGTCTTCGAACATGGTTGCGGCGCTTGGAATCTGGCCGCCGGCGAGGGTGCCGTACTGTTCGGCCTGTTTCTGCGCGGCAATCACCTCGGCTTCGAGCTCGGCGCTGACGGCGGCGTGCTCTTCTTCCGACCAGTGGCCGACCTTGATCAGGTGCTGTTTGAGACGGGCGATCGGGTCGCCGAGCGGGAAGTGGCTCCAGTCATCGGCCGGACGGTATTTGGATGGATCGTCGGAGGTCGAGTGCGGACCGGCGCGGTAAGTGACCCATTCGATCATGGTCGGGCCAAGGTTGCGGCGGGCGCGCTCGGCAGCCCAGGCAGAGGCGGCGTAGACCGCGTAGAAGTCGTTGCCGTCGACGCGCAGCGAGGCGATGCCGCAACCGACGCCGCGTCCGGCGAAGGTGGTGGCTTCACCACCGGCGATGGCCTGGAAGGTCGAAATCGCCCATTGGTTGTTGACCACGTTGAGGATTACCGGCGCGCGATACACGTGAGCGAAGGTGAGAGCGGTGTGGAAGTCCGATTCGGCGGTAGCACCGTCACCGATCCACGCCGAGGCGATTTTGGTGTCGCCCTTGATCGCTGAAGCCATGCCCCAGCCGACCGCCTGAATGAACTGGGTCGCGAGGTTGCCGGAGATGGTAAAGAAACCGGCGTCCTTGACTGAGTACATGATCGGCAACTGGCGGCCTTTGAGCGGATCGCGCTCGTTGGACAGCAGTTGGCAGATCAGGTCGACCAAAGGCACTTCGCGGGCCATCAGGATGCTTTGCTGGCGGTAGGTCGGGAAGCACATGTCGTCGATGTTCAAGGCCAGGGCTTGAGCACTGCCGATGGCTTCTTCGCCGAGGCTCTGCATGTAGAACGACATCTTTTTCTGACGCTGGGCGACCACCATGCGGTTGTCGTAGATGCGCGTCTTGAGCATGGCGCGCATGCCCTTACGCAGGATCTCGACCGGCACGTTTTCGGCCCATGGGCCGAGGGCGTTGCCCTGATCGTCGAGCACGCGAATCAGCCCACGCGCCAGGTCGGCGGTGTCGGCAGGTTCGACGTCGATGGAAGGTTTGCGCACCGTACCGGCATCGGTCAGATGCAGGTAGGAAAAATCGGTTTTGCAGCCTGGACGGCCCGAGGGTTCAGGGACGTGCAGACGCAGCGGTTCATACGCTTGGGTCATGGCTTCTACGCTCGATCTTGTGAATTTCTTGTAGTGAGCTGGCAGTCATTCTTCGGTAGAAGAAATCTTGTCCTACAACAATCATAGGCCCGGGCAAGAAGAATATTTATCTCTGTTTCGTTGCGCTGGAGACGATTTGCAGATAGAAATTCTGCATAAACATAAAAAACAGGTGGTTTTGTCTCATGCGCAAACTGGACCGTACCGACATCGGCATTCTCAACAGCCTTCAGGAGAATGCGCGCATCACTAACGCCGACCTCGCACGCTCGGTGAATCTGTCGCCGACGCCGTGCTTTAACCGGGTCAAGGCAATGGAAGAATTAGGCCTGATTCGCGAGCAGGTGACGCTGCTGGATGCCGACCTGCTGGGGCTGCACGTGAACGTATTCATCCACGTCAGCCTCGAGAAGCAGGTCGAGGAGGCGCTGCAGCATTTCGAGGAAGCGATTTCCGATCGCCCGGAGGTGATGGAGTGCTACCTGATGGCCGGAGATCCGGACTACCTGATCCGGGTACTGGTGCCGACCATTCAGTCGCTCGAACGCTTCATGATGGACTTCCTTACAAAGGTTCCCGGTGTGGCGAACATTCGCTCAAGCTTTGCGCTGAAGCAGGTGCGATACAAAACGGCACTGCCGCTGCCGGCCAATGGTTTGACGTTGGGCACGTAGTGCTTTCGCCGTCTCTGGATAAATACCTATTGCGGCGAAACAGCTGAAACTCCGGATATTTCCTGATGAGTCCACTTTTTGTAGCATCCGGATTTAAGATTGGCATAACCGGATGCATTGGTTCCGCTTTGTTTGGTCGTCGCGGTGATCTCTCGATCAACCAGCCAATGACATCTGAGTTCGGCTCGTGTAATACCTACGTAAGCTAAACGCAGTGCCTCATCCGATTGAGCTTTGTCATAAGGCGCTGGCGATTTATCGCCCAGGTTAGTCAGGCTGTATATGTCGTTGCGTTTGGATTTCGTCGGTTTGTAGAAACAATCACCGATAACAAAAACAGATTGCGCCTGCAATCCTTTGGACTTGTGAAAGGTCATCAGTTTGACATTGCGCTGTTTTTTTTGTGCGTCGTTCAATAAACCTCGGAGGGCGTTTTTGTATGCTTTCTCAACATCGCGAACGCGAAACACCATCAGTATGCTGTGACCGTTGTCATAGGCTTCTCTGACGAGTCGTAGAATCGTTTCGTCCGGGTCGTTAATTTTTTTATCCTTGGCCACGTAGTGCAGGTGTACGGGCGTCTTGTCATTCATGACCTTTTCGTTCGCTGCAATCCCGTGCTTGGCTCTGTCGGTCGTGGTTGGACGGACAATTTGTTCGGCAGCATCAATGATTGTCTGGTGCGAACGGTAGTTGTTTTGCATGTACAGCGTGTTGCACGTATGAGCGTGGAAATGCTCGTGGAAGTCCATCAGATATTGGGGGGAACTGCCGCGCCAGCCATAGATGCTTTGCCAGTCGTCGCCGACGGCCATCAGGCTGTTGCCCAATCCAGGCAGGCCTTGATTACGCGTACGGATCTCTTTGCAGCATTGCCGTACCCAGGAAATGTTCAAGCCGGAGACATCCTGGAACTCATCAATCATGAGGTGCCGCATGCCGTCCAGCTCGGCCGTTGGAATGCGCTTTATATTTTCAGGATTATGCTCACCGAACAGTGCGAATGCTTTATTGAACGTGATGAGCTTTTTGGGCGACATACTTTCCAGATAGTCATGAAAGCCGCGCCAATAGATCTGCAAGGCCAGGTAGAACGGCTGGCGTGGATCGCCCGGGGTAAATTCCAGTGAACCTATCGCCTGAACGACGTCCAAACCCAGGTTCTCAATGTAGTTGCCTTCGGCAAAGAACACCTCGGTCAGCTTCGTTTCCTTGATAGTCGTGCCCGGCAAGTGATAATCGAAACCGGCATCCTGAATAATCATGTGTTCGGCATTGCCGATCAAAGTCTGCGCAGCCATTACGTTATTGACGAGAATGTATTTTTTTCCACGATAACACTCACCAATCATTGCTTGGCGACTCCAGCTCTCCCGCTCAAGATTGACTGATTGGCCTTCGCGCGTGGGAATCTCCGCCGCCTGATTTTTTGTATCTGGCCAGCCAAGGATAACTAACGTGTCGTGCTCTGCCAGATAACCATTGGCTATGAATGTTTTACCCTCGATGTTAAAGGTGCGGCGCTCACTTACACCCGCAATCGGCCACAGACCCAATTCAATCCACGCTGCTTCAATCTCATCGCAGACGGCTTCATCGCTTTCTGACATCTTGCCAATGATGTAGCTTTTTGCTTTCTGCATACGCTCCGATATCGGATCAGGTGCGACGAAGACGATAGATTTGTAAAGGTCCAGAATATGCTTTTTGAATGCTGCGTCCTTTTCATACAGCGTGTTGAACACCTTGGAAAGTACGCCTCCCTGCTCAGTTGTGATTTTTGACGAGAAGGGGTTTTCCAGTTCGCCCTCATCGTCACTCGATTTTTTTGCGCCTAGAAAATCGAAGTAGTCGATAGGCGCATCCGAGAAGGCTTTCATAAAGCCGAATACCTTGCTGTGGAAGGTGCGCACCAGACTCCTGGTTTGATCCTCGCTCAGTTCTTTGCCCCACAATTTGAAGATGTTCACCATCTTTTTCTGCAAGTCTTTTTTAGACTCAGTGGTGAACGTAGTCACCTGCATGTGATGAAGGGGTATGCCCAGGTGAAAGTGTTTAAGTACGACACGCAAGGCCAGTGTCGTGGACTTGCCGGAACCCGCGCCAGCAATCACTGATGTACAGGTGGCGTCGGCGAAAATCATCGCCCACTGCTGATCGCTCGGTTGTTCTTTCTTATCAAGTTTTTCCCACACCTCGTCACGCATTTTCTGCTTGATATCATCGGTGATGGGCATGAGTTCATTGTCAAAGAGGCAGTGATCTTCTCCCGGCAATGATGCGGCAGAGCGCAGGTCATTGATTTCTAGAACGGCGCGCCCCTTTGCATACCCGTCTGCGTAGCCAAGCTTCTTTCCGGCAAACAAGCCTGTGTCATTGCCCAGTTTGATTCCTTCGTCTTTACCCTTGAGGAAAGAACGCCCGTCAATGGCTTTGAGTGCCTTAAGGGCCTTGGACAACAGGTAGGCGATTGCGCGTCGGGGAATCGCGAGGTCGCGATTGAATGTTTCAGTTTGCAGCTCAGGGGGTTGCCCGTGTGGAGAAGTTTGACTCATGGTGTCCCTGCAAAAGGTCTTCTCGACGAAGTCTGGCTTCGGCGATGTCCGTGTTATTACTCACCCGCGTGATTAAGTCGCAAGGTGTCTACCGGAACGGTTTAGGTTTCCGGATATTACACGGTAGTGGCATTTTGGCTAGGGAACGACCTGGAGCGGTTCTTTCGTTGAGGGAGCGAAAAAAACGACGGGGCAGCTCAACTCACATCTTGTTGATCGGGATCTTCAGATACACGACGCCATTTTCCTCAGCCGCTGGCAGGTTCCCCGCCCGCACATTCACCTGAATCGCCGGCAGCAACAACGTTGGCATGCCCAACCCGGCGTCACGCTTTGTGCGCATCTCGACGAACGCCGCCTCATCGATCCCGTCATGTACATGAATATTGCTTTTGCGCTGCTCGCCGACCGTGGTCTGGCACTGCGACTCACGACCCTCTGGCGGATAGTCGTGGCAAACGTAGAGTTTCACGCTGGCGGGGAAGGCCAGCAGTTTGCGAATCGAGTTGAACAATTGGTGGGCATTGCCACCGGGAAAGTCGCAACGTGCAGTGCCAACATCCGGCATGAACAGGGTGTCGCCCACCAGAATCTGCTCACCATCGATCAAATAGGCCATGTCCGCTGGCGTATGCCCGGGCACATGCAGGGCGGTGGCTTTGAGATTGCCGATCCGGAATGACTCGTTCGGCGCAAACAGGTGATCGAACTGCGAGCCATCGACGCAGAATTCCGGCTCCAGATTGAACAGTGCCTTGAACACGTTCTGCACTTTGCTGATCGATTCGCCAATGGCGATTTTCCCGCCCAGTTCCCGGCGCAGATACGGCGCGGCAGACAGGTGATCGGCGTGGGCGTGGGTTTCCAGCAGCCACTGCACTTGCAGGTTGTGGGCGCGAACGAAGGCGATGATTTTGTCGGCCTGGGCGGTGCAGGTGCGCCCGGCAGCACCGTCGTAATCGAGCACCGGATCGACGATTGCACATTGCCCGCCGTCGGCTTCATAGACCACATAGCTGTAGGTCGAGGAGGCGGGGTCGAGGAACGATTCAATCTGCGCGGGCATGGACACCAACCTGAACAAGGGAAATGGGTTGCAACACTTTATCTAAAAACATAATGTTCGCAGCTTAAGTGACCTTGAAGGCATCGTGCAAATGCAATCCAGTCTGACCGAATGTGAAGTTGCCCAACTGCGCGCCTCGGCCTCCAAGGCCTGCGCGTTGCTCAAGGCCATGGCCAATGAGGATCGCCTGTTGATCCTCTGTCAACTGACCCAGGGCGAACGCAACGTTGGCGAACTGGAAAAGATGACCGGCGTGCGCCAGCCGACGCTGTCTCAGCAATTGGGCATTCTGCGTGATGAAGGGCTGGTCGCGACCCGTCGTGAAGGCAAGTACATTTTTTATGGGCTCGCCAGTCCGGAAGTGATTCAGGTGATGAAGACCCTGTCGGGACTGTATTGCGGGGCCGTGCTGAAAAGTCTGGGCCATCAATAAATGCCAGCCATGACACTGGTTCAATGTGGGAGCGAGCCTGCTCGCGAAAGCGCTAGGTCAGGCAATACTTGCATCGACTGATACGCCGCCTTCGCGAGCAGGCTCGCTCCCACATTGGGATTTGTGGTTTGGCTAGAACAATCCTTGCGTGCAGCAAAAGGAACAAGCAATGAACGATCAACACTGGGGCCCATCCATCAGTGCAGACATCGTGGTGATCGGCGGCGGTACGGCCGGTATTGGTTTCGTCGCCAGTCTGCTCAAACGTGATCCGGCTCTGAAAGTTACCGTGATCGAACCCAGCGCCCAGCATTACTATCAACCGGCGTGGACGCTGGTCGGCGGTGGCGCCTACGACGTCAAAGACACCGCCCGGCCGATGAGCAAGGTCATGCCAAAGCAAGCAAGCTGGCTGCAAGCGGCGGTCACCGCGATCGACCCGGACAAGCGCCAACTCACTCTCAACGATCAACGCACGGTCAGCTACCAGAACCTGATCGTTTGTCCCGGCCTGCGCCTGGCCTGGGAGAAGATCGAAGGCTTGCAGGAAAGCCTCGGCCAGCACGGCGTTACTTCCAACTACAGCTACCAGCACGCGCAGTACACCTGGGATCAGGTGCAGAAACTGCGCGGCGGCAAAGCGCTGTTCACCCAACCGGCGATGCCGATCAAATGCGCCGGCGCGCCGCAAAAAGCGCTGTATCTGTCTTGCGATCACTGGCTGAAAAGCGGAGCGCTGAACAACATCAATGTCGAATTCAATCTGGCCGGCGCCGCGCTGTTCGGCGTGGCGACGTTCGTGCCGCCGTTGATGAAGTACATCGAAAAGTACAACGCGCAGTTGGCGTTCAACTCGAATCTGGTCAAGGTCGACGGCCCGGCGAAAACCGCGTGGTTCGAGATCAAGGACGCTGACGGCAATGTCACCCGCGAGGCGAAAAGCTTCGATCTGCTGCACGTCGTGCCGCCGCAAGTTTCGCCGGATTTCATTGCGCAAAGTCCGCTGGCTGACGCCGCCGGCTGGTGCGAAGTCAATCCGCACAGCCTGCAACATCCGCGCTATCCCGAGGTGTTTGCACTCGGTGATATCTGCGGCACCAGCAACGCGAAAACTGCCGCGGCGGTGCGCAAGCAAGTCGTGGTAGTGGCGGAAAACCTGCTCGCCCTGCGCAAGCAACAACCACTGCCGTTGAAGTACGACGGCTACGGTTCCTGTCCGCTGACGGTGGAGAAGGGCAAGGTGATTCTCGCCGAGTTCGGTTATGCCGGTAAGTTGCTGCCGACCTTTCCTCTGGACCCGACTGTGGCGCGACGTTCGGCGTGGTTTCTCAAGGCGTCGCTGCTGCCATGGTTCTACTGGAACGGCATGCTCAAGGGCCGCGAGTGGCTGACTGGTCTGTCCAAGGTTGACTGAGAAAACCCTATGTTGCTGGCAAGTCTGTTTGGCGTGGTGATGGGATTGCTCCTCGGCTTGACCGGGGCCGGCGGCGGGATTCTCGCGGTGCCGGCGCTGGTGCTCGGGCTTGGCTGGACGATGACTCAGGCAGCGCCGGTGGCGTTGTTTGCGGTCGGCAGTGCGGCGGCGGTCGGTGCTATCGACGGTTTGCGTCATGGCCTGGTGCGTTATCGCGCGGCGTTGCTGATTGCGGCGTTGGGTGCGGTGTTTTCGCCGTTGGGTATTTACTTCGCGCACCAGTTGTCGGACAAAATCCTGATGGTCCTGTTCAGTCTGCTGATGGTCATGGTGGCCTGGCGCATGCTGCGTCGCGAGCGCCAGCAGGAGGGGCCGAGCGATCACGGTCACGCCAGTTGGGGCCAGAAGAACTGCATGCTCAATGAAGACACCGGGCGCTTCGACTGGACCGCCAAATGCACCGCTACATTGGCGGCGCTGGGCGCAATTACTGGCGTGGTGTCCGGATTGCTCGGTGTCGGTGGCGGCTTTTTGATTGTGCCGGCGTTCAAGCAACTGACCGATGTGCAGATGCGCGGAATTGTCGCCACGTCGTTGATGGTGATCAGTCTGATTTCGGCGATCGGGGTGATCGGCTCGTTTCACGCCGGTGTGCGGATTGACGGGCAGGGCGCGGCGTTCATCGTCGCCAGCATTGTCGGCATGATCATCGGCCGTAAGCTCTGTGCGCGAGTGCCGGCGCGGGCGTTGCAGGTGGGGTTTGCCAGTGTCTGTCTGGTGGTGGCGGCCTACATGCTATTTCGCGCCTGAGCGTGGGTAAGATCAAAAGATCGCAGCCTCGTTTCACTCGACAGCTCCTACAAGGAAATGCGGCTTCTGTAGGAGCTGCCGAAGGCTGCGATCTTTCAGATTGTTACAACACCAAATGCGGCAACCACAGCGAAAGTGCCGGCACGTAAGTCACCAACATCAACACCAGGAACAGCACGGCATAGAACGGCAGCAACGCTTTCACGGTGCTCTCGATGCTGACCTTGCCCACCGCCGAACCGACAAACAGTACCGCACCCACCGGCGGCGTTATCAATCCGATCCCGAGGTTGACCAGCATGATCATGCCGAACTGCACCGGATCGACGCCGATACCGAGAATCACCGGCATCAGGATTGGCGTCAGGATCAGGATCAGCGGCGCCATGTCCATCACCGTGCCGAGCAACAGCAGCATGACGTTGATGCACATCAGGATCACGTAGCGGTTGTCCGACAGGGTCAGGAACAGCGTGGTGATCTTCGCCGGGATCTGCATCAGGGTCATGATGTAGCCGAAGCTCGCGGCGAAACCGATCAGGATCATCACGATCGAAATCGTCCGCACCGTGCGGTGCATCAGTTTCGGCAGTTCGCGCCATTTGTAGTCGCGGTAGATGAACATGGTGACGAAGAATGACCAGAGTACGGCAATCGCCGCCGACTCTGTCGCGGTGAAGATCCCCGAGAGGATGCCGCCGAGGATGATCACCATCGCCATCAGGCCCCAGAGGGCTTCGCCGACGATTTTCAACGCCTGGCGCATCGGGATCACTTCACCCTTGGGATAGTCGCGTTTTCTCGCAAAAATCAGGCACAGCACCATCAAGCAGGCGCTCATCAGCAAGCCCGGCACGATGCCCGCCATGAACAGCGAAGCAATTGAAACCGTGCCACCGGCGGCCAGGGAGTAGAGCACCGAGTTATGGCTGGGCGGGGTCAGCAGGGCTTGCACCGAACCGCTGACCGTCACGGCCGTGGAGAAATCCCGTGGATAGCCCTTGCGTTCCATTTCCGGAATCAGCACCGAACCCACCGACGCGGTGTCGGCCACCGACGAACCGGAGATCGCGCCGAAGAAGGTCGAGGCGACAATGTTGACCAGTGACAGGCCACCGCGGACAAAACCCACCAGCACCCCGGCACACGCCACCAAGCGACGGGACATGCCGCCCTCGGCCATGATCGCACCGGCCAGCACGAAGAACGGAATGGCCAGCAGCGAGAATTTGTTCACCCCCGAAGCGACCTGAATCATCACCGCCTGGAACGGAATGTCGATCCACCATGCACCGATCAGCGCGGCGGCGCCCAGTGCGTAGGCGACCGGCATGCCGATCAGGATCAAAGCGATAAAACTGCCCAGCAGTATCAGAGCGTCCATTAAGCGGCACCTTCACTTTCTTCAACCAGGTCGAACTGCACGACCCGCCGTTTGCTCTGGTCACCGAGCAAGAGTTTTTCCAGAACAAAAATCAGCGTCAGCAAGCCGCCCACGGGAATCGGCAAATAGGTCACGCCGACGCGCAGATCGGGCAGGGCCGCCATGAACTGGTTCCAGGTGGACATGCACAGCTTGGCGCCCCAGATCGTCATGAAGATGCAGATCGCCGCCATCAGCAGCTGGGAAAAAATCGCCGCCGCGGATCTCACGTGCGGTGGCATGCGATCGGTGAGCATGGCCACGGCCATGTGCGCGCCGGCGCGGTAACTGGCGGCGGCGCCGATGAAGGTAAACACCATCATCAGCAGGATCGCCGTGGGCTCGGGCCAGCTCGAACCGGTACCCAGCACGTAACGGGCGAACACGCCCCAGGGAATCATCAGGGAAATCGCCAGGACGGAAAGGCCGGCGACCCAGATGCACGTCATGTAGATCTTGTCGTTGATACGCAGCAGTAGATTCTTCATCGGGTTCCACCGTAACCGGGCGCGCCGCAGTCATCGGGCGCACCGGGCCTTGTTCATGAGGACGGAGCGGGAGGCGTTACTGAACGGCTTCGATTTTCTTGATCAGGTCGGCATACTTCGCGCCGTACTTTTCCCGCACCGGTGCGGTGGCGTCGTAGAAGGGTTTTTTGTCGACCTCGATGAACTCGACGCCGGCGGCCTTGAGTTTTTCTTCACTGGCAGCGGACTTCTTGTCCCACAGCACGCGCTCTTCGGCCTGGGCAGCCTTGGCGGCAGTCTTGACCAGCGCCTGTTGATCCGGGGTCAGTTTTTCCCAGGTGATTTTCGACATCACGATCGGCTCTGGCAGGATCAGGTGGCCCGTGAGGCTGTAGTACTTCGCATTCTGGAAGTGGTTGTGTTCGAGCAGGGTTGGCGGGTTGTTTTCCGCGCCGTCGATCACGCCGGTCTGCAGGGCACTGAAGATCTCGCCGGTATCCATGGCGATGCCGTTACCGCCCATGGCGTTCATCATGTCGATGAACATCGGGTTGCCTTGCACGCGGATTTTCATACCCTTGAGGTCTTCGAGCTTGCGTACCGGTTTCTTGGTGTAGACGTTGCGCGTGCCGCCGTCCATCCAGGCCAGGGCCACCAGGCCGAACTCAGAGTTGGTGATTTTGTCGAGGATCTCGTCGCCCACTGCGCCGTCGATGACGTTACGCATGTGTTGGTGATCGCGGAAGATGAACGGCATGTTGAACACGTTCACGTCCGGAACCACGGGTCCGACGATACCCAGGCTGACGCGAGACAGCTGTACCGCGCCGACTTGCATCTGCTCGATGACTTCTTTTTCGGAGCCCAGCACACCGCCGGGGAAGTATTGGAAAGTCAGCTCGCCGTTGGTCTCCTTGGTCAGGGTCTTACCCATGTTTTCTTCGGCCACCACGGTTGGATAACCGGCGGGGTGAATGTCAGCGAATTTGAGTTGCAGGGCCTGAGCGGCGCCAGTGAAGGTAACCATCAGCGGGAGTGCAGCGGCCAGCAAGGTGCGTTTGAAGTTCATGGGGGTGAGTCTCCAGTCTTGTTATTTTTGTGTTCAAGGCACAGCGGTGCAGCAGAGGCGGGTGTTACAGCGAATCTTTGAACCGCGGCTCTTCCAGGCCTTTGACGCCGGGGTTGAGGGCGAACACGCCGCCGGCCAGGGATTGCGGATCGTGGTCGTCGCCGGGACGAATCGAGGTGACGAACAAGGTGTCCATCCGGCTGCCGCCGAAGGCACACATGGTCGGTTTTTTCACCGGCACCTCCAGTGAGAAATCAAGACGACCGTCCGGGGCAAAGCGGTGGATGAGGCCGGCATCGTTGGCGCAGATCCAGTAGCAACCCTCGGCATCCACCGCAGCACCGTCGGGACGTCCGGGAAAATGGTTCATGTCGACGAAGACGCGGCGGTTCGACGGCGTGCCGGTATCGGTGTCGTAATCGAACGCCCAGATCAATTGCACGTCGGGGTGGGAGTCGGACAAATACATGGTTTTGCCGTCGGGACTGAAACCGAGGCCGTTGGGCACGATGAAGCCGTCGAGCTGCGCTTCGATCACGCCAGATTGCCCGGCGCCGTAGCGGTAGAGCCGGCCTTCGGGCGCACTCAGGCCCATGTTCAGCACCATGCTGCCGGCCCAGAACCGACCCTGGCGGTCGCAGCGGCCATCGTTGAGGCGCATGTCTTTGCGGCGGTGCTCAACACTGGCGAGCCGTTCGCTGTCGAGGCTGCCGTCGTTGTGCGGGTGCAGATGAAAGAAGCCGCTCTCCATCCCGGCAATCCAGCCGCCACGGCTGTGACGGGAAATGCAGGCGAGCATTTCCGGGGTTTTCCAGGCATGCACATGGCCGGTATCAGCGCTCCAGCGTTGCAGGCCGCCGTTGGGAATATCCACCCAGTACAGCGCGTTTTCCTCTGCCACCCAGACCGGGCTTTCGCCCACGGCGTTGCGGGCATCGACGATCAATTCGGCTTGCATACTCATTCCTTTGCGTCGTTGTCAGGGTGATCAGTCGCCGAACGGTCCAGCCGCGACAAACGCGCCGCCCTGATAAATTCGCGCCGGGTCATCGGCGGCCGGCATTGGCTGCGCCTCGACTTTTTCGCGGAACACTTCGGAGCTGTCCTTCGCTTCGAAGCCGAGGTGGCTGGCGAAGCGGTTGTCCCACCAGACGTCCTTGTTGTCAGACATGCCATAGACCACGGTGTGGCCGACGTTGGGCGTGTACAGCGAGTGTTCAAGCAGTTGCGTGAGGTCGTCGAAGCTCAGCCAGGTGTGCATCATTCGACGGTTTTGCGGCTCGGGAAACGAGGAGCCGATGCGGATGCTGACGGTTTCGATGCCGTAGCGATCAAAGTAGAAGCTGGCCATGTCTTCGCCGTAGGACTTGGACAAGCCGTAGTAGCCATCCGGGCGGCGCGCGGAGCTGGCGTCGAGCGGCTCGTCCTGTTTGTAGAAGCCGATGACATGGTTGGAGCTGGCGAAGATCACCCGTTTTACGCCATGCCGACGCGCCGCTTCGTAGATGTGAAACACACCGCAGATGTTGGCGCCGAGGATTTCTTCGAAGGGCCGCTCGACGGAGACACCGCCAAAATGCAGGATCGCATCGACGCCTTCGACCAGTTGATGCACGGCGTTTTTGTCGGCCAGATCACAGAGCACGACTTCTTCACGATCATCGACGGCCGGGGCGAGGGCGGCGATGTCCGACAGACGCAGGACATTGGCGTAAGGGCGCATACGTTCGCGCAGGACTTTGCCCAGGCCACCGGCAGCGCCGGTCAGCAGCAGGCGATTGAATGGAGCGCGGGGAGTAGAGGTAGACGTCATGGCAATCCCTGGACACATTGTTATTAGGTTTGTTGTAGGTTGTCGTATGACTGCACTGAAGTATCGGTAGGGTTTCCGGAACTTGTCAACGCGACTTTTGGTGTAGATGACGGAAGGGGCTCATTCACTTTTCAATCACCGCGACTCCTTCGTTGCAATGCAATCCCCTTGTGGGAGCGAGCCTGCTCGCGAAAGCGGTATGTCATTCAGAGTTGATGTCGACTGACACGCCGCCTTCGCGAGCAGGCTCACTCCCACAGGAAAACCCGGTGTGGCGCCTGGTGGTTACAACAACGAAATCGGATAACTGATAAAAATCCGGTTCTCGTCAAACTCGTTGGTGCTGAAGTCCCGGCGTATCGTTGCGTTGCGCCATTTCACGTTGAGATTTTTCAACGGGCCGCTCTGCACGGTGTAGGCCAGCTCCGACTCGCGGCCCCATTCCTTGCCGTCAGTGATCGTCCCGGTGTGCACGTTGTCGCCGCTGATGTAGCGGTTCATCAGGGTCAGACCGGGAACGCCGAGGGCGACGAAGTTGTAGTCATGGCGCAGTTGCCAGGAGCGCTCTTTGGCGTTGTCATAACTGGCGTTGTAGCTGTCGTTGGCGAGGGTGCCGCCGCTGGTGCCGTTGACCCGCATCCACGCGTCGTCGCCGTTGAGTTTTTGCAGACCGACATAGAACGTGTTGCCACCGTATTTGGCCGACAGCAGGGCGAACGCGGTTTTGTTGTCGAGGTCGCCGGCCTGGGCGCTGCCGTCTTCCTTGCCGGTGAAGAAACCGAGGTTGGCGCCGAGCGTCCAGTCGCCCACCGGCTGGCTATGGCTGAGATTGAAATACTGCTGCTGGTAGATGTCCGTGAGTTCGGCGTACCACACGCCGACCTGCGTGCGCTTGTCGTTGAAGCTGTACTCGCCGCCACCGAAGTTGAAGCGATCGGAAGTGAACGCGCCGCGGCCGTTCATCGACATGTCTTCCATGCTCGCGTCATTGCGCGGGCTGTTGCCGCGGAATTGGCCGCCGTAAAGGGTCAGGCCATTGATCTCGGTGGAAGTGATCTGGCCGCCACGAAAGGTCTGCGGCAGCGAGCGGCCATCGTCGGAGCGCAAGATCGGCAGCACCGGCATCCACTCGCCAACCTTCAATTCGGTCTTCGATACCTTGGCCTTCAGCGCCACGCCGAGCCGTCCGAAATTGTCCGCCGGGCGCCCGTCATCGTGGATCGGCAACAGCTGCGTGCCGCCCGTGCCTTTGCCGCCATCGAGCTTCTGCGAATACATTCCCAGCAGATCGAGGCCGAAACCGACGGTGCCCTGAGTGAAACCGGATTTGGCATCGAGGATGAAGTTCTGCGTCCACTCCTCAGCCTTGCCCTGCGGGTTGGCCGGGTTGACGAAGTTGCGGTTGAAGTAGGCGTTGCGCAGGTTCAGCGTGGCTTTGCTGTCTTCGAGAAAACTTTCGGCATCGGCGCTCATCGGTAAGGCAAGGGCGAGGCTGCTGCAGCCGATCAGGCCGAGAGTGGAACGCGGGCGAAGCGTGGTAAGACGGGAAGGGCGGACGGAACTGCAGACGAGTGTGCTCACTGTGACGCTCCCTGTTTCGTTTGTTGTTTTTATTATTTGTTATACGTCGTCGTACAACATGGGTGCGGATATTTCCTCGGTTTTCCGGGAATGTCAACTCAAAGTTATACGATGACTTGCCGTCGCGACGCAGATCACTTTGTAGGAGCTGCGGCACGCTGCGATCTTTTGATCTGGCTTTTTAAAAACAGGATCAAAAGATCGCAGCCTCGTTTCACTCGACAGCTCCTACAAAGATTTGTGTTGTCCATGGGATGTGTGTTGCCGGCGAATTTGCGGCAAACTTCACCCACTCTCCGTACAAGGCCTTGCAATGGATCAATACGCCCCGCGCAACTGGCAGCCCCACGAAAAGCCCAGTCTGCCCGGTTCCCCCTCGACGCCGTTGCACTCCAACCCCAAGCGCCTGGCCTATGCGCTGGTCGGCGTGCTGGTGGCGGTGACCGGTGGCTTGGGCAACTCGCTGGTGGTCGCCAACCTGCCGTATCTGCAAGGTGCACTCGGTGCGACCACCGCCGAAATGGCCTGGCTGCCGGCGGCGTACGTGATGACCAACGTGTCGATGAACCTGCTGCTGGTGAAGTTTCGTCAGCAGTTCGGTTTGCGTGCATTCACCGAAGTCTTCCTGGTGTTGTATGCGCTGGTGACCTTCGGCCATCTGTTCGTCAATGACCTCAATTCGGCGGTGGCGGTGCGGGCGGCGCACGGCATGGTCGGCGCGGCACTGAGTTCGCTGGGCCTGTATTACATGGTTCAGGCGTTCCCGGCGAAGTGGCGGCTGAAGGCGCTGGTGCTCGGCCTCGGCACGTCACAACTGGCGTTGCCGCTGGCGCGATTATTCTCCGAAGATTTATTGCAGATCGCCGAATGGCGCGGCTTGTACCTGTTCGAATTGGGCATGGCACTGCTCTCGCTCGGCTGCGTATTGATGCTCAAGTTACCGCCGGGCGACCGCTTCAAAACCTTCGAAAAACTCGACTTCCTCACCTTTGCCATTCTCGCCACGGGCGTGGCGTTGCTGTGTGCGGTGCTGTCGCTGGGGCGGATTGACTGGTGGCTGGAGGCCGACTGGATCGGCTATGCGTTGGCTGCTTCGATTGCCTTGATCATCGCCGGTCTGGCCATCGAACATAACCGCAGCAACCCGCTGCTGATGACCCGTTGGCTTGGCAGCGGGACGATGATCCGGCTGGCGCTGGCGGTGACCCTGATTCGTATGGTCACCTCGGAGCAGTCCACCGGTGCGGTGGGTTTCATGCAGAATCTGAACATGGGCTATGAGCAGTTGCACAGCCTGTACGTGGTGATGCTGATCGGCAGCGTCGCGGGACTGTTGACCAGCGCACTGACGATCGACCCCAAGCACCTGCTGATGCCGTTGATCATCTCGCTGGGTCTGATGGCCACCGGGTCGGTGATGGACAGCTTTTCCAACAATCTGACACGCCCGGAAAACCTCTACTTCAGCCAGTTTCTGCTGGCCTTCGGCAGCACGTTTTTCCTTGGCCCGACCATGGTCTTCGGCACTCGTAACGTGTTGACCAATCCGCGCAATCTGGTGAGCTTTTCGGTGCTGTTCGGGATCTGCAATAACCTCGGCGGCCTGCTCGGTGCGGCACTTCTGGGCACCTTCCAGATCGTCCGGGAAAAATTTCATTCCAGTCACATCGTTGAGCACCTGACGCTTTCTGACCCTTTGGTGGCTGCGCGCGTGCAGAGCGGCGGCTCGGCGTATGGCTCGTTGCTGGCCGACCCGAGTCTGCGCAACCTGGCGGGGATTCGCAGCCTGGCCAACGCCGCTACCCGTGAGGCCAACGTGCTGGCCTATAACGATGTGTTCATGCTGATCGCCGTGATTGCGGTGCTGACCATGATCTGGCTGTCCATTCGTGCACTGTGGCTGATGAGCACCACCAAAGCCGTCGCCCCTGCGCCATCCACACCTTCGAGCGGTGCCACTTCTTCATGACCGAACCGACCACCACGACCACCAATGCCATTGCTGCCACGCCAGAAGGTGTGGCGCCGCCGTCATCGCCGAACACCGAGCCACGCTCGCTGCGGGTGCGGATCATCTCTTCGCTGGGCTTCGCGGCGATTGCCATCGTCGGTGTGTTGATCGTGCTCTATGCGTGGCAACTGCCGCCGTTCAGCAGTGCCGTCGAGACCACGGAAAACGCACTGGTGCGCGGGCAGGTGACGATCATCGGCCCGCAACTCGCCGGCTATGTGTATGAAGTGCCGGTTCAGGATTTCCAGTACGTGAAGGCCGGCGATTTGCTGGTGCGGCTGGACGACCGCATCTATCAGCAGCGTCTCGACCAGTCACTGGCACAACTCGCGGTGCAGAAAGCTGCATTGGCCAACGTGGTGCAGCAACGCAACAGCGCCGAGGCGACGATCAAATTGCGTCAGGCCGTGCAGGCCGACAGCGAAGCGCAATTGCGTAAAAGCGAGGCGGATCTGCGCCGCAACAAGGAATTGGTTAGCGACGGTTCGGTGTCCAAGCGCGAGATGGACGTCGCGCTGGCGGCGAATGCGCAGAGTGTCGCAGCGGTGGCGCAGGCCAAGGCCAATCTGGAAATCGCCCGCCAGGATCTGCAAACGGTGATCGTCAATCGCGGCTCGCTGGAAGCTGCAGTGGCCAGTGCGGAAGCGGCGGTGCAACTGGCGCGGATCGATCTGTCGAATACGCGCATCGTTGCCCCACGTGACGGTCAGCTCGGGCAGATCGGCGTGCGCCTCGGTGCTTACGTCAACTCCGGGGCGCAGTTGATGGCGTTGGTGCCGAACCAGAAATGGGTGATCGCCAACATGAAGGAAACGCAGATGGATAACGTGCGCGTCGGGCAACCGGTGCGCTTCACCGTCGATGCCTTGAACCACCGCAAATTCACCGGGCATGTGCAGCATGTTTCGCCGGGGACGGGGTCGGAATTTGCCTTGTTGCAGGCGGATAACGCGACCGGCAACTTTGTGAAAATTGCTCAGCGCGTGCCGGTGCGGATCACCATTGATCCGGATCAGCAGGAAGAGGAACGGTTGCGGCCGGGGATGTCGGTGGTGGTCAGCATCGACACCGCAGCAGGCGATACACAACCCCACTGACTCAACGCATAACCCTGTGGGAGCGAGCTTGCTCGCGAAAGCGATGTATCAGTGACATTTCTTTATCTGACACACCGCCTTCGCGAGCAAGCTCGCTCCCACAGTTGAACGGTGTTTATCCTGTGATCATCGGCGGCAGGGTGCCGAGTAGCGAGACGGCCGCCACCGCGCCAATGCCGAGTAACCATTCGAGCATCACACTGCGCCGGAGCGCGCCCATCCGCTGTTCGCAATCTTCGCTGCGCAAGCGGTTGAACAGCGCCAATCCGAGCATGGCCAACACCAGCATCGCCTTGATCAACAGAATCAACGCAAACCCGCTGAACAACGGCGTAGGCCACCACTGGCCGGTCAGCACACGCACATTGATCAACCCGGTGATCAGCAACCCCGCGACCAAGGCATAACCGACTCCTCTGAAGCGCCGCAAAACTTCACGCATCGGCTCCGTCGGCTGACGCAGAATCAGTACCAGCAACAACAACCCGCCGAGCCACGCGGCCACGCAGGTCAGATGCACGATCTGGTTGAGAATCAGCAATTGGCCGCTCACGCCATCGAGCATGGCGCCATGCCCGACCGGTGCGAGGGTTGCCAGCAGCAGGGCACTCAAGCCCAGTCGCAACGGCATGCTTGAACGCCAAGGCGTGAACAGCAACGCCAACAACACGGCATTGATCAGCAAATGCCAGCGCCATACCTGACCAAAAAACGTATTGCCCAGCACCAGCGCAACCGTGTCCGGGTCAAACGCCGCTGTAGCCGAGCCGGCCATGCTCGCAGTAATCAACAGCGCCCAGGCGATCCCGCTGAGCAGCGCCACAGCGGCCAGCCAACGCGCCAGTCGCGCCAGGTGCCGGTCCACTTGTGGCGCTTCATCCTTGAGCAGCAACGGCCTGAACAGCCAGGCCCCGAACAGCATCAACACCACGATGAAATGCACAAAGCGGCACAGCACCAGCGCTTCACTCATGAATTACTGACCAACCTTGAACTGATAAGCGCCTTCGCTTTTGTGCGTATCGACCGACACCGCGTGCCATTCGACTTTGTACTCGCCGGCGCTCAATGGCGCAGCGGGGGTGACGATCAGGGTTTTCTTGTCGTTTTCAGTGGTCAGCGCTTTGACGGCGACCGGCGCACCATCCTTGGTCACGGCGACTTTGGTGAAACTGGCTTCGACGCCTTCGGAAAAGGTCAGGCGCAAATCAGCGGGAGCGGCGACTGTGCTATCGGCGGCCGGGGTCTGGCTTTTCAGGTGGGCGTGGGCAAATACGGAGGATGCGGCGAACAGCGAAGCGAGCAGGGCAGTGGTGGTCAGGACGTTCTTGAACAGCATCGCGGATACCTCTGAGGCAGGAGTAAAGAAGCGTCAGTTTAGCCATCCGCTGACGCCAGTACGAAGTTTTGTTTGCAGCGGTCGCCCGCGGACCAGAGCGGATGCTAGTCTTGGGCAACGCTGTTGTCAGGGAGCCCTCATGGGCAATCACAAGATCGAGATTCGTCGCAGTAACGTCGAGAAAATTCTCCTGGCGGCGGAAAAAGTCTTCGCCGAAAAAGGTTTCGGCGGCACGGCCATGGCCGACATCGCGGCTGAAGTGCAACTGCCGCGTTCCAACCTGCATTACTACTTCAGCACCAAGAGCGAGCTCTACAGCGCGGTGCTGTTCGACCTGCTGGAAGTGTGGAAGCAGGACGCACTGTGCTTCGAAATGTTCGACGACCCGCGCGTGGTGTTGAGCAGCTACATCCGCGCCAAGATGAACCACTCGCGCAGTCGCCCGTACGGCTCGAAAGTCTGGGCCAATGAAATCATCCATGGCGCGCCGACCTTGGGCGAGGCGCTGGATGCCAGCCTGTATGACTGGGCGAAGATGAAGGAAGCGAAGATTCGCCAGTGGGTCGAGGACAAGCGGATTCTGCCGGTGGAGCCGTCGAGTCTGCTGTACATGATCTGGGCGTCGACGCAGCACTATGCTGACTTTGATCATCAGGTGAATATTCTGAATGAACATCAGCCGTTGTCGGATATGCAGTTTGAGCGGGCGGTGCAGACGGTGACGAGTGTGATATTGCGTGGGATCGGGCTGGAGCCCTGAAAGCAAAAGCTGACCCTCACCCCAGCCCTCTCCCGGAGGGAGAGGGGGCCGACCGAGGTGTCATGCGGGTTACATCGACCTGAAAAATCCAGTCGATTATGGATTCAAGGCAGTCCTTGCCTGTTCATGTATTGATTATGGATTCAAGGCAGTGCTTGCCTGTGAGTCTTGTCGATTATGGATTCACAACAGCGCTTTCAGGTCGGCGGAGTTTTGCAGCATCCCCCAATCAGTCCCCTCTCCCTTTGGGAGAGGGTTAGGGTGAGGGGGCTGTTGGATCAGTCGGTGATCTAGACCGCAACGTGATACGGATTCCGCGGATCATGATTCCAGTCCAGAAACGGCTTCCCAGTCTCCATCGGCACCATCTCGATGCAATCCGCCACCGGACAAGTGATCTGGCACAAGTTACAACCCACACACTCCTCATCAATCACTTCATATTTATGCGTGCCGTCCGCCTGCTTGAGACTGCCGATCGCCTGGTGTGAAGTGTCCTCGCAAGCAATGTGACAGCGCCCGCAGCCAATGCACGCATCCTGATCAATCTTCGCAATCACCTGATAGTTGATATCAAGGTACTTCCAGTCCGTGGTATTGCCCACCGCACGCCCGGAAAACTCAGCAATGTTGGCGTAACCCTGACTGTCCATCCACCGCGACAAACCGTCCTTCATCTCCTCGACAATGCGGAAGCCATGCAGCATCGCCGCCGTGCACACCTGCACCGCGCCGCTGCCCAGCGCCATGAATTCCGCCGCATCGCGCCAACTGCCGATGCCGCCAATGCCGCAGATCGGCAGGCCCTGTGTCTGCGGATCGCGGGCAATTTCGGCGACCATGTTCAGCGCAATCGGCTTCACCGCTGAGCCGCAATAACCGCCGTGAGTGCTTTTGCTGCCGACGGTGGGCAGGGCGACCATGTGCTCCAGATCGACGCTGGTGATCGAGTTGATCGTATTGATCAGCGACACCGCATCGGCGCCACCGCGATGGGCCGCGCGGGCGGCGACGCGGATGTCGGTGATGTTCGGCGTCAGTTTGACGATCACCGGCAGCGAGCAATAGGTCTTGCACCAGCGTGTGACTTGCTCAACGTACTCCGGCACCTGACCGACCGCCGCGCCCATGCCCCGTTCAGGCATGCCGTGCGGGCAGCCGAAATTCAGTTCGATGCCGTCAGCGCCTGTGGCTTCTACCAGCGGCAGGATGTGTTTCCACGACTCCTCCACGCACGGCACCATCAACGAAACGATCAATGCGCGATCCGGCCAGTCCTTCTTCACCTGAGTGATTTCGCGCAGGTTGATCTCCAGCGAACGGTCGGTGATCAGTTCGATATTGTTGATGCCCAGCACTTCACGGTTGTTGCCGTAATGCGCCGAATAACGCGACGATACGTTGACCGCCGCTGGATCCTCACCGAGGGTTTTCCAGACCACGCCACCCCAGCCGGCTTCAAAGGCACGGACCACGTTGTAAGCCTTGTCAGTCGGTGGCGCGGAGGCCAGCCAGAACGGATTTGGCGCTTTGATGCCAGCGAAGACAATCGACAGATCGGCCATTTACGCAGCCTCCACGTTAAGCATCAGTTGAGCGTTGATCGCCTCGGCGGCAAGTTTGCCGTGCTGCACGGCTTGCACGGTGAGGTCTTGATCGAGGTTGGTGCAGTCGCCACCGGCATACACGCCGGGGATGCTGGTGCGCAGGTTTTCGTCGACCTGAATGCGTTCGCCCTGACGCTTGAGTTCACGGGCCAACGGGTCGGCGAGGGCGCTGCTGTCGAAGGATTGGCCGATGGCTTTGAAGATCGCATCAGCGGCCAGTTCGAAGGTTTCGCCGGTGGTTTGCAGGCGACCGTCGACCAGATCGGTGCGAGCGAAACGCATGCCGCGCACATGGCCCTGATCGTCGAGCAGCACCTCTTCCGGTTGCGCCCAGGTCAGCAGGCGTACCTGATTGGCTTTGGCGATGTCTTGCTCATGGCCGGTGGCGCCCATGTCCGCCGCGCCACGGCGATATACCAGATTCACATCACGGGCACCGAGCCGAGCCATTTGCACGGCCATGTCAATTGCCGTGTTGCCAGCGCCGAGAACGATGCAGCGTTCGGCCAGTGGCAGTTGCGTGAGGTCATCGGCCTGGCGCAGTTCGCGGATGTAATCGGTGGCGGCGAGCAGGCCCGGGGCATCTTCATGGGCCAAACCGAGTTGCTTGCTGGCGTTGAGGCCGAGGCCGAGGAACACCGCGTCGAACTGTTGATGCAGTTCGCTGAGGGTCAGATTCTCGCCGAGCTTCTGCCCGTGACGAATCTCGATGCCGCCAATCTGCAGGAGAAAATCCAGTTCCTTCTGCGCGTAATCATCGACCAGTTTGTACTTGGCGATCCCGTATTCGTTGAGACCGCCAGCCTTCTCCCGTGCTTCGAAAATCACCACGTCATGACCGTGCATGGCGCTGCGATGGGCGCAGGACAAACCGGCCGGCCCGCCGCCGACCACGGCAATGCGTTTGCCGCTGGCGGCGGCGCGCTGGAACGGGTGTTCGGTGAAGTGTGCATTGTCGACGGCGTAGCGTTGCAGCAGGCCGATCAGCACTGGCGCGCATTCGTGGGCGTTATTGCGCACGCAAGCTTGCTGGCAGAGGATTTCGGTCGGGCACACCCGTGCGCAGCTGCCGCCGAGGATATTCGCCGAAAGGATTTTCTGCGCAGCGCCGGGCACGTTGTCTTGATGGATGTTGCGGATGAACGACGGGATGTCGATCTCGCTCGGGCACGCATTCACGCAGGGCGCGTCATAGCAATACAGGCAGCGCGAGGCTTCCAGATGCGCCTGCCGGTCGTTGAGCGGCGGCGCCAGATCAGTGAAATGCCCGGCGAGGGCGGCCGCGCTTTCGTGCGGGTGGGGGAGATGGTTCAGGGTCTCGATCACGGTTTATGGCCTCACGGTTATTTGAGGTGCTGCCTCTGATGGGCATTGGTTTTTGTGTTGCCTGGACTGGCCTCTTCGCGAGCAGGCTCGCTCCCACAGGGGAATGCATTTCAAATGTGGGAGCGAGCTTGCTCGCGAAGGCCGAAGGCCTGGATTTCAGCGTTTCACAGCAGTCGGCTTATGCAACTCAGCCCGCTTGCTCAGCAAATCAAACACCGCCGGGTACGCCGGCCGTTCGATGTACCGACCGGCGCCACGCTCGGCGCGCAAATCACCATCGGCCCAGACCACCCGGCCCTGGCTGACGGTATGGCTCGGCACGCCGCGCACGGTCTTGCCTTCGAAGATGTTGAAGTCCACCTGCTGATGGTGGGTCTTGGCGGAAATGGTGCGGGTGCCTTGCGGATCCCACAGCACCAGATCGGCATCGGCGCCGACGCGAATCGCACCTTTGCGCGGATAGAGATTGAAGATCTTCGCGGTGTTGGTGGAGGTGAGGGCGACGAAATCCTGCATCGACAAACGCCCGCTGTTGACGCCTTCGTCCCACAACACCGCCATGCGATCTTCGATACCGGCGGTGCCGTTGGGGATCTTGCTGAAGTCATCGCGCCCGGCGGCTTTTTGCTCGGCGCAGAAGCAGCAGTGGTCAGTCGCGGTGGTGTGCAGATTGCCGTTTTGCAGTCCGTGCCACAGCGCCTCTTGATGACCGCGCGGACGGAACGGCGGGCTCATCACGTAACCGGCAGCGGTCTGCCAGTCCGGGTGCTGATAGACGCTGTCGTCGAGCAGCAAATGCCCGGCCAGCACTTCGCCGTATACCGGCTGACCCTTGCTGCGCGCATAGGTGATTTCGTCGAGGGCTTCCTTGGTCGAGACGTGCACCAGGTACAGCGGCGTGCCAATGGTTTCGGCAATGCGTATCGCCCGGCTCGCCGCCTCACCCTCAACCTGCGACGGACGCGACAGCGGATGCGCCTCCGGGCCGGTGATGCCTTGGGCCATCAACTTGCGTTGCAGGTGATAAACCAGCTCACCGTTTTCCGCGTGCACGGTCGGCACCGCGCCGAGTTCCAGGCAGCGCTCGAAACTCGCCACCAGCGTGTCGTCGGCGGCCATGATCGCGTTCTTGTAGGCCATGAAATGCTTGAAGCTGTTGATCCCGTGATGGCTGACCAGCTCGGCCATTTCCTCACGCACCTGCTCGCTCCACCAGGTGATCGCGACATGAAAGCCATAGTCAGAAGCCGATTTCTCGGCCCAGCCACGCCACTGATGAAACGCTTCCATCAACGACTGCTGCGGATTGGGAATCACGAAATCAATGATCGACGTGGTGCCGCCGGCCAGACCGGCCGCCGTACCACTGTAGAAATCCTCACTGGCCACGGTGCCCATGAACGGTAGTTGCATGTGCGTGTGCGGATCGATGCCGCCGGGCATCAGGTATTGGCCGCTGCCGTCGAGCACGTCAGCGCCGGCGGGGATATCAAGGTTTTCACCAATGGCTTTGATCACGCCGTCGGCGCAATAGACGTCGGCGCGATAACTTTCATCATGGGTAATAACGGTGGCGCCACGGATCAACAGAGACATTCCGAGTTCCTCGCAGGCATTGACCGACTTGTGTCGGTTCTAGATGTTTTATTGATGTACGGCGTTGCAGGGTGTATTCCTGTCAGCGCTGTCAGGAATAGAAACTAGTCGCAGATTTGCAATAGAGCAAGATTATTTTTTATAAGCTTATGACTTTTTTAAGTGTTTGAAAAATAACGATAAAAATATGAAATCACCAAAATGGTGAGGCTCCTCACCATTTTGACGCACTTGACAGGATGGAAATATGAGCAAGATTTCCTATGTGAAATCAGCCGCTTGAAGTTGAGCTGCGGTTGCTCGCTCACGATGAAAAAAAGTGCAGTGCACCAGATTGAGTCCTGACAGTTCGGACAACTTGCCCAACGTTTAGCCTGAGCGTTCAGACAAGTTTCCGCGAACTCCTTCGGTGAATAATTAAAACTGATAAATATCAGAAAGTTGCAAAGCGTTTGAAACACCGCCCGATGCGCAAGCGGGTCACCCGGCACGTTTATTGATGCCGCCGCTGACACCATGGCCGGTGCACGAAAGTTGTCAGTTCCTCCGGCCATCGTCCGGTTCGTACCCTCGGGTGCAGCCGCCTGATGAGCAAAAAAATAATCAGAAGAACAGTGGAGCGGCCATGCAACAGAACAGATCGCAAGTGACCGAGCGCGACGGCTTGTTCGAACTCGAAGCCGGCAGCGACGTCCTCGACAGTCCCCGTTACAACCACGATATGGCACCGACCAAGGTGCGCGAACGAACCTGGAACAAATGGCACATCACCGCGCTGTGGGTCGGCATGTCGATCTGCGTGCCGACCTACACCCTCGGCGGTGTGCTCACCGCTTACTTTGGCTTGACCGTCGGCGAAGCGCTGCTGGCGATTCTGTTTGCCAACGTCATCGTGCTGATTCCGCTCACGCTCAACGCGTTTCCCGGCACCAAGTACGGCATTCCGTTTCCGGTGTTGCTGCGCTCGTCGTTCGGCATTCTCGGCTCCAACGTGCCGTGCCTGATCCGCGCGCTGGTGGCGTGTGGCTGGTTCGGTATCCAGACGATGTTTGGCGGGCTGGCGATTCACCTGTTTCTTGGCTCGGTGTTCGAGGGCTGGAAATCCCTCGGCGGAACCGGGGAGGTGATCGGCTTCATGATCTTCTGGGCGCTGAACCTGTGGGTGGTGATTCGCGGTGCCGAGTCGATCAAGTGGCTGGAGACGTTGTCGGCGCCGTTGCTGGTGGCGGTCGGTATCGGTCTGCTGGTGTGGGCGATGCCCAATGTGTCGATGACTGAACTGCTGGCGATCCCGCCGAAGCGTCCGGAGGGCGCCAGTGTGGTGAGTTACTTCGCCGCCGGGTTGACCGCGATGGTCGGTTTCTGGGCGACGTTGTCGCTGAACATTCCGGACTTCAGCCGTTACGCCAAGAGCCAGAAAGATCAGATTCTCGGGCAGATTTTCGGCCTGCCGCTGACGATGTTTTTGTTTGCATCGCTGGGCGTGATCATGACGGCCGCTTCGGTGAAACTGGTCGGCGTGACCGTCTCCGATCCGGTCAGCCTGATCGGTCATATCCAGAGCCCGGTGTGGGTGGCGGTGGCGATGGCGCTGATCATCATCGCCACGTTGTCGACCAACACCGCCGCCAATATCGTCTCGCCGACCAACGACTTCCAGAACATCGCGCCCAAGGTCATCAATCGCACCAAAGCGGTGTTGCTGACCGGGTTGGTCGGGTTGCTGCTGATGGGCCATGAACTGCTGAAAAAACTCGGTCTGATCGTTTCCGATGTGAGCCTGGAAACCGTGTACTCCAATTGGCTGCTGGGCTATTCGAGCCTGCTCGGGCCGATCGCCGGGATCATGGTGGTGGACTATTTCCTGATCAAGAAACAGCAACTGGATCTGGCCGGGTTGTACCGCGACGATGTGTATCCGGCGTGGAACTGGGCCGGGTTTCTCGCCTTTGGGGTACCGGTGGTGCTGACGTTGTTGTCGCTGGGCAGCGATGCGTTCAGTTGGTTCTACAGCTATGGCTGGTTTACCGGCTCGGCGCTGGGCGGGATTATTTATTACGGGTTGTGCGTGATGCGTGCGCAGCCTTCTGCAGTTAAGTCGGCGGTGTAGCGGATGGCCTCTTCGCGAGCAGGCTCGCTCCCACATTTGGAATGCATTTCCCCTGTGGGAGCGAGCCTGCTCGCGAAGGCGATCTACCCGACACCAGAGAAATATTCATAAGAAAAGCAGCCTGAGGAGATCCCCATGAACGCAGCCGTAGACGTTCTGCAATCGAGCCATCAGCACATCAACCGCGACCGCCTGTGGGCGTCGCTCATGGAGCTGGCCAAGCTCGGCGCCACGGTCAAGGGCGGGGTCTGTCGCTTGGCCCTGACCGATCTCGACCGCCAGGCCCGCGACCTGTTCGTGCAATGGTGCAAGGACGCCGGATGCAGCGTCACGGTCGATGCTGTCGGCAACATCTTCGCCCGTCGCCCCGGGCGCAATCCGAATCTGCCACCGGTGATGACCGGCAGCCACATCGACACCCAACCCACCGGCGGCAAGTTCGACGGCTGTTTCGGCGTGCTCGCCGGTGTCGAAGTGCTGCGCACGCTCAACGACCTCGGCGTGGAAACCGAAGCGCCGCTGGAAGTGGTGGTCTGGACCAACGAAGAAGGCTCGCGCTTCGCTCCGTGCATGATGGGTTCGGGAGTGTTTGCCGAGAAATTCACCCTCGAAGAAACCCTCGCCAAGGTCGATGCCGACGGCGTCACCGTTGGCGAAGCGCTCAATGCGATCGGCTACGCCGGTTCGCGCAAAGTCAGCGGGCACAAAGTCGGCGCCTATTTCGAGGCTCACATCGAACAAGGCCCGATCCTCGAAGACGAACAGAAAACCATCGGCGTGGTCCTCGGTGCATTGGGGCAGAAATGGTTCGACCTCAAGCTGCGTGGCGTCGAAGCGCATGCCGGCCCGACGCCGATGCACCTGCGTAAAGACGCGCTGGTCGGCGCCTCGGTGATCGTCGGCGCCGTCAACCGCGCCGCCCTCGGCCATCAACCCCACGCCTGCGGCACCGTCGGTTGCCTGCAAGCCTATCCCGGCTCGCGCAACGTCATCCCCGGCGAAGTGCGCATGACCCTCGACTTCCGTCACCTGGAACCGGCGCGGCTGGACTCGATGATCGCCGAGGTGAAGCAAGTCATCGAGGCCACCTGTGAAGAACATGGCTTGACCTATGAACTGACGCCGACAGCGGACTTCCCGCCGCTGTACTTCGAAAAAGGTTGCGTGGAAGCGGTGCGCGGCGCAGCGAAAGGGCTGGGTTTGTCGAATATGGACATCGTCAGCGGCGCCGGGCATGACGCGATTTTCCTCGCCGAACTCGGCCCGGCCGGGATGATCTTCGTGCCGTGCGAGGGCGGCATCAGCCACAACGAAATCGAGAACGCCGCGCCGGACGATCTGGCGGCCGGGTGTGCGGTGTTGTTGCGGGCGATGCTGGCGGCTTCGGTGATGGTGGCGGGAGGGCAGCGGGCGGCTTGAGTGCGTAGTAACAACGGGATAATGCCTGCTGAGCTGTTATCCCGTTGTCATTGTTCAGACGTCGAAATCTATTCGCCTTGTCATATTTCCGTCATCAGAGTGTGCGATTTTGCCCCTGCCTGAAACATGATGTAACAGGTGCTGAGCGGCGTAATGCTCTGTTTTTAAAACGGAAAATGGATTCTAAGGAAGTGTGATGTCGACGTTTTGCCAGATTATGGATAAATCTGAGAGTGGCGGATGCGGGTGCAAGATCCCATCCAGCGTGTTAAGCAAAATCCTGTCGGAAACCGCAGCGGCCAATACCGTTTCGGACGACAAAGTGGTGCTGGGTTTCGAGTCCTCCGATGATTGCGCCGTTTATGACAACGGCGACAACTACCTGCTGTTCACAACCGATTATTTCTCGCCGATCGTCAACGATCCTTACGTGTTCGGCCAATTGGCGGCCAGCAACGCGGTGAGCGATATCTTTGCGTCCGGCGGTTACCCGTTGATTGCCAACTCGATCATGGCGTTCGATCCGGAGCAGGTACCGGTCGAGCAGGTGACCCAGATGATCCTCGGCGCCCAGTCAGTCATGAACAAGTTCAATGTCAGCATCGTTGGCGGGCACACGATCAAGAACAGCCAACCGCTCTACGGCTTTTCAATCATCGGCCAGGTCGAAAAAAATCGTTTGAAAAAGAACAACACCGCCAAGGCCGGCGATGTGTTGGTGATGACGCGTCCGCTGGGCGTAGGCATCCTCGCCAACGCACTGAAGGCCGGAATTCTCGAGCAAACGGATATTGCTGCGCACACCCTGGCGCTGATCACGGGTGACAACGAGTTTGGCCGCACCCTGAGCGCCAGCCCCGAGGTCAGCAGCCTGACCGACATTACCGGTTTCGGTCTGATGGGTCATATCAGTGAAATGGTCGGGCTAGGGCAGCTGGATGTGACGCTGGATACCGCGGCACTGGCCTTTTATGACGCTGCCGAATCATTGGCGGTGGCGGTCACTTCCTCCGAAAGCGGCGTTTTCGCCAACATCAGAAAGTATGCGCAGCACGTCGAATACCTTGGCGAGCTGTCACTGGCGCACAAGTTTCTGCTGCACGATCCGCAAACCAACGGCGGGTTGCTGTTTACCGTCAGCGAAGCGTGCCTGGCGGAAAACCGACAAGCGTGGCAATCGCTGTGCCCCGATCTGATGGTAATTGGCCGGGTGACGCACGGGGCGGGCAAGATCAAGGTGTGCTGAGATGACTGCCATGACGTTCTACCCGGTCATGACCGGTGTGGGAGTGATGGCCGGGTTCATGTCGGGACTGTTCGGTATCGGTGGAGGCATCATTGTGACGCCTCTTCTGGTGCTGGTTTATCCGATGTTGTCCGGTCAGAAGTTACCGATTGAAGTGGTCACGGGGCTGTCTTCCGCACAGGGTTTTTTCTCTTCACTGGTTTCGTTTGCGCTGCACCGCGTCCGCTTTCAGCCGGATTGGCGAGTGATCAGAAGCTTCGCGATACCGATGGCCGTCGCCAACTTTTTTGCCTCGGTTCATGCCGATGCGTTCAGCGAAAACTTCATTCTGTTTGTTTTCGGACTGCTGGGTTTGTTGTCGCTACTGGTGACGTACCTGTTCCGTCAGCCGGTTGCCCTGTTGTGCAACCACCCGGCGCTGTCGCTGCCGTTGACGGGACTGGTGCTCGGCGTGTTGTGCGGACTGGTCGGGCAGGGAGGCGGCTTCATTTATCTGCCGGTGCTGATCAGCCTGTTCGGTCTGCCCATCAAACAGGCCATTTCGACCTCGGCGCTGATCGGCATCATCGGCGCCAGCGGGGCGTTGTTTGGCCGGCTGGGCTCAGCGGGGGAGTTTCTCGGTTATACCGGTGAACTGGTGATCGGGATTGTGCTGGGCGGTTTTTTGGGCGCGGCCTTGTCTCATCGACTGGAGGCCAGGCATTTGAAACGTGCATTGAATGCATTCGTTCTGCTCTGTTCAATTCAGCTTATGGCGCGCTTGATCATCTGAGTAACCAAGACTGTCCGAATACCTCGGGCAGCATCCTAATGACATAAAACAGAAAACTGGAAGTGTTTGATATGGATATCGCTGTGGATGCAATTTATGCCGATGTTTGTGGTTCGGCTCCGGTCTCGACTGGCGTGAGCAACATGCTCCAGGCGCTGTTCTCGACCCGACAGTGCGCCAACCCCAATGCCAATCATGCCCTCGGTGTGCAGTTGCTGGAACGAGTGGAGCGGGCGCGGGGCAGCGTCGCTCGACTGTTGAATGTCGACACGCAATGTCTGATTTTCAATAGCGGTTCCAGCGAAGGTTGCGCGCAGGTGTTTCATGATTTTTTCGAACGCTACAAGCACGAGCGGCCGGTTGTGCTGTACTCGGCCATAGAACACGCTTGTACGCTGCAGAACATCAAGCGTTACTGCCTGGAAGGTCTGCACGCCGTCGCCGTCGGTCATGACACAAGCGGGTTGCTCGACCTCGAACAGCTACAGCAATTTTTGATCGCCCATGCAGGACGACCGACGCTGGTCTGCGTCATGGCCGTGCATAACGAAACCGGGGTGATGCAACCCCTCGAAAGCATCGCACGTCTGGTCAAGGCGCAGGGCGGGTTGCTGTATTCCGACATGACCCAGGCGATCGGCAAAATCCCTGTGGATCTACAGGCATTCGGCGTCGACTTCGCCATTGCCTCGGGACACAAATTCGGCGCGCTGCCTGGCGCAGGTTTTCTGTATGCGAAGAATCGTTACGACTTGTCGCCGTTGATTGCAGGCGGTGGCCAGGAGGGCGGGCTGCGCGGTGGCACGCAGAATTACCCGGGCATTCTGTCAATCGAAACTGCTCTGCAGGAAAAGCACGCCAAGTACTCGCACAGCAAAGACGAGGTGCAGCACGCAAGGGAGTGCTTTGAAAAGCAACTGCAAGGCTTGCTCGGTGAGGTGGTTGTAATCGGACAGCAAGCGCCACGAGTGCCCTGCGTCAGCTTCGTCGCACTGCCGGGGATCAACACCAAAAAACTGCAGTGGGCATTGAACAACCAGGCGATCTACATCACGGGTGGATCAGCCTGTTCGGACAAGAAAAACAACCTGTCCAATACCGTCACGCAATTGGGCTACCCTGAGCGGATCGCCGCGAGCACCGTGCGAATTTCCATTGCCGAGGAACAGTGTCAGATCGCCTACGAACGAATTCTGGCCGGCATCGCCCAGGCCTTGAATTTGCCGCTGAGCGCATCTGCAATACGGCTTGAGGAGCACGCCTTGTGAGAGTGGTGACGGCCGGTTCGGCTTACCTGGACATTGATGCATATGCCTGCTGCATTGCGTATGCCGAACTGCTGAACTGCCAGGGCGTGGCGGCCCGGGCGGTCAGCGGTGCGCCGCTCAATGCCAGCATTCCCGAACGTCTGAAGATCAACGGTGAAGCGCTCGATGATTACGTGCCGACAGCACAGGATGAGTTTGTTCTGGTGGATATCTCGGACCATCACCATTTCGACCCGATAGTGGTGCTCGATCAGGTGGTGGAAGTCATCGACCATCATCCCGGTTACGAGCACTACTGGGCGCAGAGACTCGGTTGTGCCGCCGATATCCGTCCTGTCGGTGCTGCCGCCACACAGGTCTTTCAGCGTTGGGGCGCGGCTGATTTGTTGCCGAAAATCAGTCAGCAAAGCGCGGCGCTACTGGCCACAGCGATTCTCGACAACACCTTGAATCTCACCGGGAAAATGACCACAGCATTGGACGTTCAAGCGTATGAATCGCTCGCGCGGCTGGCGCGCTTGCCGGCGGACTGGCCGGCGCAGTATTTCAGCGAATGCCAGGCCGCGATTGAATCTGACCTTGCCGCCGCATTGGCCGCCGATCTGAAACAGATGAAGCCAGAAACCCACCTGCCTCAGGTATTCGCGCAAATGACCGTGTGGGATGCCGACGCCTTGCTGCAAAAACACCGGCCGACAATCAATCGCTGGATGGCAGAGCAGGGCGATGACTGGCTGTTGAATGTGATCAGCATTCGCGACCGTAAAAGCTGCTTTCTGGCGCCAGCCGAGCTCAGCCAGCAGAAGCTCAATCGCTTATTGCTACTCGATTGGCAGGCCGAATTGGCCGTGCGAGCACCGTCAATGTTGCGCAAGGAACTGTTGAAATTGGGGCTGGACGCTGGCAGTCACTGCGCACCAAACACCATCGTCCAGTAAACCCCTTCATCACTGCGTGCCTCACTGGCAAACCCGGCGCCGACCTGGGTAAACATCGGGTTCATCAGATTGGCGCAATGCCCGGGGCTGGCCAGCCATCCGGCCATGGCCTTGCCCGGTGAACTCTGCCCGGCTGCAATGTTTTCGCCGATTTGCCGACCGCGATAGCCGGCCGCGCGGGCGCGATCGGCGGGCATGT
Organism: Pseudomonas viridiflava; assembly: GCF_900580865.1. Classification (GTDB taxonomy): domain Bacteria; phylum Pseudomonadota; class Gammaproteobacteria; order Pseudomonadales; family Pseudomonadaceae; genus Aquipseudomonas. The sequence continues at coordinate 73,299 of NZ_UTBZ01000095.1, read as the reverse complement.
CGCCGTCCGGATCGCGGTGTGCGAAGTAGTTGCCGTAAGCCATGGCTTTGCTGTGCCCCTGTGCGGCGGCGCCCAGCGCGGCGTTCCAGCTCAGCGGCCGGGCGGCGGCGAAGCGCTGGCGTCCGCACATCCGTGGCCGGGCGCGCGCGGCGTTGACCTCAGCGAGCAGCGCCTTGCCGACGCTGCGGTTATCGCCAACGCGGCTGTCGAGCACCGGTTGCGCCAACACCACTTGCCATTCATTGCGCGAACGACTGACACCGATGTCGGCGTAGCTCGCATCCAGCAGCGCGGCGCAGTGCTCGTCTTGCAGCAGGTCGAAAGCTTCTTCGGCGTCCTCGGCACCGGTCACGCGAATACTGCGCACCGCAACGGCGGAGTAGCCGGACGACTTCAGCGCTTCACGCATGCCCCCGGCGTAGCGATAACCGATCGGCAAGGCCAGGTTCGACTTCAGCGCCAACGGTGCCAGCCGTTGCGCCGGGCGCCGATCGCAGCGTTGCGGATGGGCGCGATAGTCGTTGATGGCGGCCACCAGTTGCCGCTCCGCACCGGCATGGGCGGTTGCAGCGAACAGGGGGGAAAGGATCAGCAGGCACAGCGAAACGAAGCGAGACGAGCGAACGGCGTGGCGCATGAGACGGGCAGCTCTGAAGGGGGACAGCGCAAAAGTTGAGTGAACCGCAGAAAGCGGCGCGAGTAGGACTGGGCTTTTTGGACTTGGTTCAAGGGGCGGTGAAGGCTTTACGGCGAAGCGACGAACAGTGGAATCAAACAGAGCGCTATGTTGCGCCGGATGACGCTATCGCGAGCAGGCTCACTCCTGCATTTGGAATGCGTTCCCCTGTAGGCCTTCGCCTGCTCGCGATGGCGTCACTGAAAACAATACAAAAGACACAGGCAGACCACTATCACCGATTCAACACATCCCCCATCCACTGCAAATACTGCGCACGCTCGGAAATCGAGTTATGCCCCGACTCCGGCACCACCCTGAGCACCGCCACGCCTTGCGGGAAACTCTCCAGCAAACGCTGGGTGCTGGCGCGCGGAATCACCTCATCGTCACTGGCCGCGAGCAGCAACGTCGGCACGCGGACATGCGCGGCGTATTTGCCGGATTCGAAGCGATCCTTGAGCAACCATTTCACCGGCACCCACGGATATTGCTGCGCCGCGATTTCTGCGAGGCTGTTGTAAGGCGTCACCAGAATCAGCTGTTGCACCGGTCGCTGACTGGCCAGACGCACGGCGACGCCCGATCCCAGGCTGCGGCCAATTAGCGAAATCTGCGGGTGGCTGGCGTACACCTGATCGAACAGCGCCAAGGCATCCTCGGCAATCGCCGCTTCGGACGGGGAACCACTGCTGCCACCAAAGCCGCGATAGTTGAGCAGATACACCGCGTAATCGGGAAACGCCTCGGCAAATTCAGGCAGATTGCGCGACACATCCTCGGCGTTGCCGCCGAAATAGATCAGCGCCCGAGGCCCGCCACGCTCGCGGGTGAGCACCGAAATCTGCGCGTCCGGCATCGACAAGGTCAGTTGTGAGGCGGTGCTTGTGACGGCATTGGGCTGCGGAAAATAGATCAGCGAGCGCTGCAAAAAGAACAGCGCCGCGCACAGCACCAGGTACACGGCAACGATCAATGCGACGAGTGACATCAGGGTTCGGGACATTCGGCTACTTTTAACGGTGTGTGAAGGATCGCTGTCGCATTGTAGTCCAGAGCTACAAGCGGGCGGCCCGCACACACAACCGGCAACAGATCCACGCAGCAGGGGAACCAGCATGAGCCACACTGAGGGTTACTCCCGTCGCCGATTGCTCACGCTGGCTGCCGGGGTTTCGGCGGTCTTCACCTTTGATCGGGCGTTGGCCACCGCCACCACGCCCGCGACCTCCGGAGGCCACGCCATGCAGACCCGCGCCATCCCGTCCAGCTCCGAGTCGCTGCCCATTGTGGGTCTGGGCACCTATCGCGGTTTCGATGTCGCCCCGGGTGATCCGGCCTATCGACAATTGCCGGCGGTGCTGGATGAGCTGTTCACCAAGGGCGGCACGCTGATTGACAGTTCACCGATGTATGGCCGCGCCGAACAGACCACCGGCGAATTGCTGTCGATCCACGAACCGCGTTCGCCAGCATTTCTGGCGACCAAAGTGTGGACGCGCGGACGCAAGGAGGGCATCGCGCAGATGGAGCAATCGTTCAGCCTTCTACGCACCGAACGCATCGACCTGATGCAGATCCACAACCTGCTCGACTGGCAGACCCACCTGCCAATCCTGCGTGAATGGAAAGCCCACGGGCGCATCCGTTACATCGGCATCACCCATTACACGCCTTCGGCTTACGACGAAGTTGAAGCCGTGCTGAAGGCCGAGCCACTGGATTTTCTGCAAATCAACTACGCCCTCGATGACCGTGGCGTGGAGAAACGCATCCTGCCGCTGTGCCGTGAGCGCGGTGTTGCGGTGATTTGCAACCGGCCGTTTGGTGGTGGTGATCTGCTCGCGCGGCTCAAGGGTAAGCCGCTGCCAGGCTGGGTTTCCGATGTGCAGGTCAACAGCTGGCCACAATTGGCGTTGAAGTTTCTGCTTTCGCATTCGGCGGTGACTTGCGTGATACCCGGCACGGGCAATCCGCGTTACATGGCCGACAACGCCAAGGCCGGGTTTGGGCCGATGCTGACCGATGCGCAACGGCATCAGTTGATTGCGTTGCTGGGTTGATCGATCTCGTAGACGGTGCTCAACCGCGATAGCGCAACGCCTCCAGCAACAACGCAAACGCCGGTGCCGCCTGGCGTCGGCTCGGGTAATACAGGTGATAACCGGCAAACGTCGGGCACCAGTCTTCCAGCACTTGCAGCAGACGGCCATCCGCCAGATACGGCGCGACGATGTTTTCCGGGATGTAGCTCAGCCCGAAACCGTCCAATGCGGCATCCAGCAACGGGTAGACGCCGTTCAAGGTGATCTGTCCGGCGACCCGCACTTTCAGGCTTTCGCCATCCTTCTCGAACTCCCAGCTGTACAACCCGCCATTGGTGGGCAGGCGCAGGTTGTTGCAGGCGTGCTCGGTCAGGTCGCGTGGTGTTTGCGGTGGGGTGCGTTTGGCGAAATACGCGGGCGAGCCAACCACAGCCATGCGCATGTCCGGGCCGATGCGGGTGGCGATCATGCCTTGCGCGACGTCTTCGCCCAGGCGTATGCCGGCGTCGAAACCCTGGCCGGCGATGTCGACGAAACCATAATCGCAGCAGACCTCAATGGATATGTCCGGGTACTGCGGCAGAAAATCCTTGAGCACCGGGCGTAGCAGCCAGTTCAGCGAGTGGTCGGTGGCGCTGATGCGGATCTTGCCGGCCGGGGTGTCGCGCAGGTTGCTCAGGGCCGCGAGTTCCAGTTCGATTTCTTCGAAGCGTGGGCCGATGGTTTGTAGCAGATGTGCGCCGGCCTCGGTGGGCGAGACGCTGCGGGTGGTGCGGGTCAGCAGACGCAGGCCCAAACGGGCTTCGAGGGCGCGAATCGTGTGACTGAGCGCCGATTGCGAAACGCCGAGTTTGGCTGCCGCTTTGGTGAAGCTGCGCTCGCGGGCGACGGCGAGGAAGGCGAGGAGGTCCGTGGCGTTTTCCCGAAGCATTGATGAGTGTCCTGCATAAGTTTTTTTGAATTCTAGTCGATTATCGGAAGAGTTGGCGTCGGTAGAGTGGTGGCATTGTTTATCTGGAGGAATTTCCATGAACCCGATTGCCGCTTCAGCGTTGACCCTTTCTCTGTTGGCGGGTGAGGTGCAGGCCAATGACAATCCCCGCGTGATCGTGACACCCAATGGCTCACAAGCTTCGGCCAGAGGCCCGGCGGACTGGTTCACCGGCACTGTGCGGGTGGATGCGCCATTCAAAGGCACCGAAGCGGCGCGGGTCAGTGGTGCGACGGTGACGTTTGAACCGAGTGCGCGTACCGCGTGGCATACGCATCCGTTGGGGCAGACATTGATCGTCACGGCAGGGTTCGGGTTTGTGCAGGAATGGGGGCAGCCGGTGCGTGAGATTCGTCCTGGCGATACCGTGTGGATTGCGCCGGGAGCCAAGCATTGGCACGGCGCGGCGCCGACCACGGCGATGACCCATATCGCTATTGCCGAAGTGTTGGATGGCAAAGTAGTGGATTGGATGGAGCAGGTGAGTGATGAGCAGTATTCGCGTTCCGAGTGAAGCGGCAGATAGCGCACTAGCTCCCCATGCTAGTGCGCTACCTGATTTCCCTCACCCCAGCCCTCTCCCGGAGGGAGAGGGGGCCGACCGCAGTGTCTTGTGCTATCCATCGACCTGAAAGTGCTGTGTCGATTATGGATTCACAGCAAAACTTTCAGATGGGTGAAATTCGCCAATTTCCCTCACCCCAGCCCTCTCCCCGAGGGAGAGGGAGCCGACCGAGGTGTCTGGCGTTATCCATCGACCTGAAAGTGCTCTATCGATTATGGATTCACAGCAGGACGTTCAAGTCGGTGCAGCTCCTGAATATCCACCAATCGGTCCCCTCTCCCTCTGGGAGAGGGCTAGGGTGAGGGGCTTTTAACGGGTCATCACATCATCTCCGGCAACGACGACAAAATCTTGTCCAGCGTAATCGGATACTCCCGCACCCTAGCCCCCGTAGCGTTGTAGATCGCATTCGCCACCGCCGCACTGACCCCGCAAATCCCCAATTCACCAACACCCTTGGCCTTCATCGGCGAAGACACCGGATCAGTCTCATCAAGAAAAATCACCTCCTGATGCGGAATGTCGGCATGCACCGGCACTTCATACCCGGCCAGATCATGGTTGACGAAAAACCCAAGTTTCTTGTCCACCGCCAATTCTTCCATCAACGCCGCACCGACGCCCATGGTCATTGCCCCGATAACCTGACTGCGCGCCGCTTTCGGGTTGAGAATTCGCCCGGCCGCGCACACCGCCAACATGCGGCGGACCCGCACTTCACCGGTCGCCGCATCCACCGCGACCTCAACGAAATGCGCACCGAACGTTGACTGCTGATACTGCTCGGCCAGGTCGGCAAATTCGATGCTGTCCTCAGCCACCACAGCGCCGTTTTGCGCGGCATTGCGTAACGGCACGCTCTTGGTGCCGACGCGCACCTCACCGTCGACAAACTCCGCCTGATCCGCCGCCATGCCCAACTTGCCAGCCACCGCCTCACGCAACTTCATACACGCGGCATACACCCCAGCCGTTGAGCAGTTAGCGCCAAATTGCCCGCCGGAACCTGCGGACACCGGAAAGTTCGAATCGCCCAGATGCACGCTCACATCCTTCAAACCAACGCCCATCATCTCGGCCGCCGTCTGCGCGATGATCGTGTAGCTGCCGGTGCCAATATCGGTCATGTCGGTTTCCACCGTGACCTTGCCATCGTGCTCCAGCCGCACCCGCGCACCCGACTTGACCAGCAGGTTGTTGCGGATCGCCGCTGCCACGCCCATTCCGATCAACCAGCGACCTTCACGCCGTGTTCCCGGTTGCGCATTACGCTTGTCCCAACCGAACTTCTCCGCGCCGGTTTGCAGGCATTCGATCAGGCGCCGCTGCGAGAATGGCCGCTCGGTTTTCACCGGGTCGACCTGGGTGTCGTTGAGAATGCGGAACTGGACCGGATCAAGCTTGAGCTGCTCGGCCATCTCGTCCATGGCGATTTCCAGCACCATCAGCCCCGGCGTTTCACCAGGTGCACGCATGGCGTTGCCTTCGGGCAGATCCAGCGGCGCGAGGCGCATGCTCACTAGTCGATTTTCAGCGGCGTATAACAACTGACTCGGTTGCGCCGCGACCTCGACCTTGCCTTCAGCCAAGTTGCCCGACCAGCCTTCGTGGGCGATCGCGGTGAGTTTGCCGTCCGCCGTCGCACCCATGCGAATGCGCTGAATCGTCGCCGGGCGGTGGGTGGTGTTGTTGGCGATCTGCGGGCGGGCGAGGGCGACTTTTACCGGTCTGCCGGCCATGCGCGCACCGAGGGCGGCAAGAATCGCATCGGCGCGAATGAACAACTTGCCGCCGAAACCGCCGCCAATGTACGGCGAAATCAGCCGGACTTTTTCCTTGGGCAAGCCGAGGGTGGTGGCGATGTCGCCGACGCTCCACGCGATCATCTGGTTCGACGTCCACAAGGTCAGTTGATCACCTTTCCAAGCCGCCAACGTGGCGTGCGGCTCCATCATCGCGTGGGACTGATCGGGCGTGGTGTAGGTCTGATCGAACTGCACCGGCGCGGCGGCGAACGCCTTGGCGAAATCACCGTGGCTGACGTCGGGCAATTCGTCTTTTGGCTCGACGCCTTTATCGCGCACGCTGGCCAGATCGAATTCGCCTTTGGCCGTGACGTAGTCGACCTTAACCATTTGCGCAGCCGCACGGGCCTGCTCGAACGTCTCGGCAACCACCAGCGCAACAGCCTGGTGATAGTGCTGAATCTCCGGCCCGGCCAATAAAGGCGCGGCGTTGTATTTGCCCTTGCCGAGCTTGCCGGCGTTGGCGGCGGTGACGATGGCCAGCACACCTGGCGCGGCTTTCGCCTGTTCAAGATCAATGTTGTTGATCCGGCCTTTGGCGATGGCCGAGCCGACCATGAAACCGTAAGCCTGATTGGCCACCGCCTCGTGCTGCTCATAGGCGTAAGGCGCCTGACCGCTGGTTTTCAGCGGGCCTTCGATGCGGTCGGTGGGTTGGCCGATGACCTTCAACTGGTCGATCGGGTTGGTGGTGGCGGGCGTGTCGAATTTCATGCTTCATCCCTCGCTTGCGCCAACGCCGAACCGAGCGTGCGCTCGACCAGGGTCAGTTTGAATTGGTTGTCGTGGGTCGGCGTGGCGCCGTCGAGCAGGCGTGCGCTGACCGCTTTGGCGCCTTGCGGCAGCAACGCTTCGGCGGCTTCAACCCGCCAGGGTTTCGGCGCAATACCGCCGACGGCGACTCGGCCACTGCCGTCCTTTTGCAGGATCAGACCGACTGACACCAGCGCAAATGCATAGGACGAGCGATCGCGCACCTTGTGATAAACGTGGGTGCCGCCAAGCGGTGCGGGCAGTGTCACCGAGGTGATGAATTCGCCGGGGGTGAGGCTGGTTTCGATGTTCGGCGTGGTGCCGGGCAACTGATGAAAGTCGGCCATCGCAATGCTGCGAGTCGTGCCATCGGGTTTCACCGTTTCAATCTGCGCATCGAGGGCACGCATGGCAATGGCCATGTCGCTCGGGTGCGTGGCGATGCACGCGTCGCTGACGCCGATGATGCCCAACTGCCGACTGACTCCGCCAATCGCTGCGCAACCGCTGCCGGGTTGGCGTTTGTTGCATGCCTGATTCGTGTCGTAGAAGTAGGGGCAGCGCGTGCGTTGCAACAGGTTGCCGGCGGTGGTGGCCATGTTGCGCAACTGCCCGGAAGCCCCGGCGAGCAAGGCGCGGGAGAGCAGGGCGTAGTCTTTTCTGATGCGCTGATCCGCCGCAAGATCGGTGTTGCGCACCAGCGCGCCAATGCGCAATCCGCCTTCGGGCGTGGCCTCGATCTGGTCCAGGCCAAGATGATTGACGTCGATCAGATGTAGCGGGGTCTCGATGTCGAGTTTCATCAGGTCGAGCAGGTTGGTGCCGCCAGCGATGAACCGCGCACCTTCGACTTGAGCGGCTTGCGCAGCGGCCGCGGCGGGGGAGTCGGCGCGGCTGTAATTGAACGGTCTCATGCCGGCACCTCCGCGACTTCAGTGATCGCTTCAATGATGTTCGAGTACGCGCCGCAACGGCAGATATTGCCGCTCATGCGCTCCTGAAATTCACTGGCAATCAACCGTGGCGCCTCGGTAAGGTTTTCACTGACATGGCTGGGAATGCCGTCGCGGATCTCTTTGATGACCGCCACCGCCGAGCAGATCTGCCCCGGTGTGCAATAGCCGCACTGATAGCCGTCATGCTTGATGAACGCGGCCTGCATCGGGTGCAGATTGTCCGGCATGCCGAGGCCTTCGATGGTGGTGATCTCGCTGCCTTCGTGCATCACCGCCAGGGTCAGGCAGGAATTGATGCGTCGACCATCGGCGATCACCGTGCACGCGCCGCACTGGCCGTGGTCGCAGCCTTTTTTGCTGCCGGTCAGGTGCAGGTGCTCGCGCAGGGCATCGAGCAGGGTGGTGCGGGTGTCGACGTCAAGCGCACGCGGCTTGCCGTTGACGTTGATCGTCACTTTGCTCATGGCCGGTTGCTCCAGATTGGCCGCGTAGGCCTTGAGGCTGATAAACGGCGGCATCGCGAAGGCGGTGGCGGTCACGGCGCCGAGGATCAGAAATCCGCGTCGGGAAATCGTCATGGTTCGATTCCTTTTCTCTCTTCATCAGGGCAGCAGGGTCGTGGATGGCCCAAGCGGGCAGCCAGCGTCTTCGCCGGTCTCGTTAAGGAGTGACTGTCGGGAAGAGGAAAAGGTTTTTGCGGATTTGCGCTATAGAGTTATGCGTGTGGCTCATTAATCTTCTGGACCACAAACAGCCCTGTGGGAGCGAGCCTGCTCGCGAAGTGGCCGGCACAGCCAATATCTTCATTGGCAGACCGGACGCCTTCGCGAGCAGGCTCGCTCCCACATTGGATAGGTGTATGGCCGCCCTAATGCCCGCCCACCACCATCGAGGTAAACGGCGCCACATACGCCTGCAACGTCACCAGTCCGCCGACCAGAATCGCCAGCACAATCGAGTGGAAAAACACATAGCGCAGAATCTCGCCCTCATGCCCATACCAACGCGTCGCGGTGGAGGCGACCACGATCGACTGCGCATCGACCATTTTGCCCATCACCCCACCGGAACTGTTCGCTGCCGCCATCAGCACCGGGCTGATCCCGAGCTGCTCCGAGGTCACCCGCTGCAAGCCGCCAAACAACACGTTTGACGCGGTATCCGAACCGGTCAACGCTACACCCAGCCAACCGAGCAACGTGCCAAACATCGGATAGAAAATCCCCGTCGCCGCAAACGCCAGACCCATGGTCGCATCGAGTCCGGAGTAGCGCGTGAGAAACCCCAGCGCCAGCATCGCCGCAATGGTGATCAACGAAAATCGCACCACCCACAATGTGCGCAAGTACTGCTTGATCAGTTGCGGAATCGAATAGCCCATCAGCAAACCGCCGACAATTGCTGCCAGCAGAATCCCGCTGCCGGTGGCGGTGAGCCAAGTGAACTTGTACACCGCTTCTTCCGCTTTCGGTGCAGCAACCACGGGAGGCACTTTTTCGATTTGCAGGTGCAGGCTGGTGAACGTCACCGCCGGGGCGAAAATCGGGTTGGCCTCGCGCAGCGGTTTGCCGGCGGGATCAAGCTTGGCTGACTGGGTGACCGGATCAATCGCCGGACGGGTGTCGAACATATTCTTGAAGCCCTGGGTGCCCCAGGCAAATACGAACACGGTGAGGATGATCCACGGCATCCACGCGCGCATCACCGCCGGACGTGCCTGATCGCTGAACGCGGCGCTGGCGGTGACTTTTTCTTCTTCGACTTTGGAATTGTCGACCCGCCCTGTTAGCGCTGCCGAGGTGTGAATGGTCGCCGGTTTCCACACCTTCAAGAACAACGTCAGACAGGCCATGGAAATCAACGCAGCGATCACGTCCACCAGCATCGGCCCGTGGTAGTTCGACACGAGAAACTGCGGCACGGCGAAACTCACTCCGGCCACCAGAATCGCCGGCCAGATCTCGAGCATCTTGCGCCACCCGGCGAACGCCCAGATCAGCCAGAACGGCACCAGCACCGAGAAAAACGGCAACTGCCGACCGACCATCATCGACAGTTCCATTTCATCCAGCCCGGTGACTTTGGCCAGGGTGATGATCGGCGTGCCGAGTGCGCCGAATGCCACCGGCGCGGTGTTGGCGATCAGCGCCAGACCCGACGCGGCCAGCGGCGAAAAGCCGAGGCCGATCAGAATCGCCCCGGTCACCGCCACCGGCGTACCGAACCCTGCCGCGCCTTCAAAAAATGCACCGAAGCAGAACGCGATCAACAGCAATTGCAAACGGCGATCATCGGTGATGCGTGCGAGTGAATCCTGCAGCACTTTGAACGAGCCGTTCTCGGTGGTCAGACGATGCAGAAAGATGATGTTGAGGACGATCCAGCCGATCGGCAATAGGCCATTGGCCGCGCCAAACAACGCCGCAGAGCCAGCCATGCTCGCCGGCATGCCGAAGGCAAAAATCGAAATCAGCAGGGCGGAAGCCAGCGCCAGCAGCGCCGCCAGATGCGCCTTGACGTGGAAGAACGCCAGTGCCGCGAGCATCACCACCACCGGTACGGCGGCCATGAGCGTGGAGATCACCGGGTTGCCGAACGGGTCGTAAATTTGCTGCCAGACCATGGTCCACCTCTGCTTGTTGTTATTGAGGGCGCAGATCCATTGCGTGGGGCTTGGTTGCAAGCAGTATAGGTGGCATTTCGCCGCCGCTCGGGCAGCGCTGACGGAGCGACAAACGGTCGCTAGTGGCCACTGAATCAACGCTGATTTGCCCGGTCGTATCTGCGGCTGCGCGCACCGCGTCCTGAAGGCGCGGGCAGCGTCGCCGACTCCGTCGTCAAGACCTTGGTTTTAGGGAAGTATTGAATGAAGCGCGCTACAACGATGCTGCTGACCGTGACCGCCGCCGTATTGCTCGGCGGCTGTGTGGCGGATTTTGATGATGACCACCGCCATGGCCGGCATTACGACCGCGATCATGGCCGCAATTATGACCATGACCGGCGCTGGGACGACCGCGATGATCGCCGCGACGGGCGTCGTTACTATCGCGATCGGGATGATGATTGATTGAACGCAAAAAGGGCGTCCTGCGATGGGACGCCCTTTTTGTTTGGCCTTTTAATTAAAAGTGAGCGCTCGCCCGGACGCTGGATCGCGCAGGCACGGCGGCCTCGATGTCCAGCAAATGGGTGGCGAGAATGTCGCTCAGAAAACGGAACTGATCGTTGATGCCGACCACTTCATTGCTGAAATGATTAGTCGCGGCGGGCATCAGCAGATCTTCGAAATCTTCGTTGAACACCAGTGCCTGAGCTTTGTGCGACACGGGTTGCTGGTCGTAGTAGTTGCTGCCGAACACCGGGAAACTCACGGAGAGTGTGACGTGGGTGTGAATCATGCTGTGAACTCCTCGTTGTGTTTCGGATGGGCTAATCGTGCCTTTCATGGGCGGTCGGCGGAAGGCAATCGTGGCGATGGTGAATATCGATGGCAGTGATGGTTGGGGTTTTTGGGGTTTTGCAGATGGCCTCATCGCGAGCAGGCTCACTCCCACTTTGAAATGCATTCCCCTGTGGGAGCGAGCCTGCTCGCGAAGGCGCCAGTCCAGCCACAACCGGACAAACGGCCCGATACTCACACCTATACTCAAACTGCCTCCACACATTTGAAGGACACCGCCACCGTGAACCCGCGTGCGCTGCTCGTCGCCGCATTGTTGTTGCTGGCCGGCTGCGCCACCTCGGCGCGGGCGCCGGTGTCAGCGCCGCAGGCCGTGTTTGTCTCACCGGCTACCTGGCAGCAGATCGACCGGGAAATCGTCAGTGCTTCGCAGCAGTCCACCGAGCAAGTCAAAGTCTTCGCCCGTGGTTCGATGGAACATTGGCGCACTCGGGTCTATCAGCAAACTGAAGAAAATTTCATCCCTTGGTTCAGCAGCTACTGGACCCAGGAATGGCTGTCGATGAAGGTCAGTTGGTACACGATCAATGCCGGTGGCGAACAGGATGCGTCGGCCAAGCGTCTGGCTGCGTATCTGCTTGAGCAATATCAGGAAAGGGTGCTGGCCCCGGTTGCGGTGGAGATCGATCCGGACGCGATTCTTGGCCAGGCGACGGCGTTCTACGCGCAGTTGATGGCGCAGCAGATGCCGCTTATCGCCCAGCGCCATGGTGTGCCCGTTGGTCAGCTCAACGGACGGTTGCAGAAAGTCCCCGCCATTGCGCTGGGCCCGCCACCGGCGCGGGATGCTTCGTTGTTTCAGGTGATCAGTACCGAGCCGCTGAATACGCTGCCGGCCTATGCCGCGTTGATCGACAAGATCCACACCGAGGGTGGCGCCAAGGGCATTGCCTCAACCGATGCCGGCATGGCTCCGGTGGCCAAGCGCGCCAGTCAACGGATGGAAGCGGAAATGGCCCCGCGTGGGGCTGCCAGCGCAGTCGCAGCAGCGGCCGGAAAACTGGCTGGCGGACTGATTTCGGTCGGTGTGGCCGGCATTCGCGCGATCATTCAGGCCAATGACCGCCCTGACAGCGAAGCGCTGATCCGCAGCAGTCTGGGCAGCAACTTCGACAAGGCCTGGATGAAACTGGTGCAGAACCCGACCACCGGCGTCATGGCCGGCACGCTGCACATCGCCGGGCAGGTCGAGCGCAATCTGGGTGGGGACGATGAACCGTCGGTCGGGTTGGGTGTGAATCGTGTCGAATGGCGGCCACCGCAATCGACCAATCAGAAGATCGAACCCAACGTGCAAGGAGAGTGATCATGGCTTACATCGATATTTTTGTAGCGCCGGTGCCGACAGCCAATCGTGAGCAGTACAAGAAGCACTGTGAAATCGCGGCGAAACTGTTCAAGGAGTACGGCGCACAGGACGTGGTTCAGTGCTGGGGCGATGACGTGCCGGAGGGTAAAGTCACCTCATTCCCGATGGCGGTAAAACTCAAGGAAGGCGAAACGGTTTCGGCTGGCTGGCTGATCTGGCCAGACAAAGCCACACGCGACGCCGGCATGGGCAAAATGATGGAAGACCCACGCATGCAACCGGACGTCAACCCGATGGGGTTCGATGGCCAACGCATGATCTTTGGCGGCTTCAAGAACATTCTTGAGTCCTGAACCCGATTTTGGAATGGGCAAGATTCATGCTTCACCACAAAACCCTGTGGGAGCGAGCCTGCTCGCGAATGCAGTGTGTCAGTCGACAAAAAGGTCACTGATACTCCGCTTTCGCGAGCAGGCTCGCTCCCACAGGATTAGTGCTCACTGGCTGTGTTCACTCGGATGTGGGGGTGATGCGGCAGCTTTTGCGGTCGCGAATCTGCTCGTCTGTCGGGCGTTCACGGACGAATTCGAAGCGCGGTTCACCCTCGCTGTAATGCACCAGCCAGCCCCATTCCAGCTCCTTTTCATCCTGCCCTGGATGCGGTGGCCGGGCCCACCACGGTTCTTTGCTGAGGATCTCGCGCATGGCGGTCTCCGGTTGATGGCAATCCTTGAACTATAGCTACCTGTCACGAGTCGTCAGATCAGGCTGTGTAGAATCCGGCGGATCACGATGAGCGAGGGAGCAGGGCCATGACTGATGAAACGCGCAGGGATGCACCGTTCAAGCGGCTGTTTTTCGCCCTCGATTGCCCGCCGGCGCAGCGCAAGGCGATCGCTCAATGGCGCGCGGAGTTGGGCTTGAGAACCGGCAAACCGGTGCCGGCCGACAACTTTCATCTGACGCTGCTGTTTCTCGGCGCAGTGCCATTGGTGCAGATCAACGAAGTCTGCGAGGCCGCCGGCCAAGTGCGTACGCCGGGTGAGGCGTTAAAGATTTCGCTGGATCGTTTGCAGGTTTGGCACCGCGCCGGGGTGTTGTCGCTGGCGCCGGAGCAGGCGCCGCAGTCGTTATTGCGGTTGGTCTACGCGCTGGAGCAGGCGATGTTGCCCTTTGGCTTCGAAGAGACAAGCCGCGAGTTTCGCCCGCATCTGACGTTGACTCGCGACTACCGCGCGCCGGAGCCGGAATCCGCTACGCCGCCGGAGTTCTTCCTGCGTGCCGAACGCTTCGCTCTGTTCGAATCACACAAGGGGCGCTATCGGATTCTGCAGGATTGGCCGCTGATCTGAGGCACAAAAAAAGGCGCCCGAAGGCGCCTGAGAATTCACCTGAGCCGAGGGAGCCAGGTGAGGCCGTTCATAGCAGGGTGCAGCGGTGGTAAGGCGCTGCGTGAACGGGAAATTTTTCAGCACTGCATTGCTTTACTGTGGGAGCGAGCCTGCTCGCGAAGGCGTCGGCACACCCAACATTTTCATCGCCTGTCATACCGCTTTCGCGAGCAGGCTCGCTCCCACATTTGGATTTTCGTCGGGATTACTTCCCGAGCTTCACCCGGGTCCAGCCACGGGTCATGATCCGCTGGGTGGCAATCGGCTGATCCGGCACCGCATACAGCGTTGCCATCACCGCTTGCGACGGGTACGAACCCGGGTCGTTGCGGATCGCTTCATCCACCAGTGGCGTGGCCGCCGCGTTGGCGTTGCTGTAGCCGTTGCTGTTGGTGATCTCGGCGATGATGTCCGGGCGCATCAGAAAGTCCATGAACAGGTAAGCGTTCTCGACGTTCGCCGCATCGCGCGGGATCGCGACCATGTCGTAGAAGCTGCCGGCGCCTTCTTTGGGAATGCTGTAATCGATCACCACGTTGTTGCCCGATTCCACCGCGCGGGCCTTGGCCTGCAGCACGTCACCGGAGTAACCGACCGCCACGCAGATGTTGCCGTTGGCCAGATCGGAGATGTATTTCGAGGAATGGAAATACGCGACGTTCGGGCGGATTTTCATGAACAGCGCCTCGGCTTCCTTGATGTGCGCGGTGTCCTTGTCATTCACCGGGTAGCCCAGATAGTGCAGGGCGGCCGGGATCATTTCGGTTGGCGAGTCGAGGAAACTGATGCCGCAGGCTTTCAGTTTTTCAGCGTTTTCCGGCTTGAACAACAAGTCCCAGGAATTGGTCGGGGCGTTGGCGCCGAGCACTTCCTTGACCTTGGCCGGGTTGAAACCGATGCCGATCGAGCCCCACATGTACGGGAACGCGTGGGCGTTGTCCGGATCGCTGGCGGCGGCGTTTTTCAGCAGCACCGGGTTGAGATTCTTCCAGTTCGGCAGCTTCGATTTGTCCAGCGTCTGATAGACGCCAGCCTTGATCTGCTTGGCCAGGAAACTGTTCGACGGCACGACCAGGTCGTAACCGGATTTGCCCGCCAGCAAACGTGCCTCAAGGGTTTCGTTGCTGTCGAAGACGTCGTAGGTCACGCGGATGCCGGTCTCGTCTTCGAACTTCTTGACGGTGTCCGGCGCGATGTAATCGGACCAGTTGTAAACACGCAGCACCTTGTCGTTGGCCTGGGCGCCCATGACCATCGCGCCCATTAAGGACAGTGTCAGCAGAGTCCTGCCAAACATTTTCATCGGTACAACTCCATTGTTTTTATTCACGTTACGCAAAGCCCCCTCACCCTGACCCTCCCGAAACGTCGGACCGCCCGTAGGGAGAAGGGACTGACCGAGGGGCTGACTACATTTGTGTAGGAGCTGTCGAGTGAAACGAGGCTGCGATCTTTTGATCTGCAAAAACAAAGTCAAAAGATCGCAGCGTGCCGCAGCTCCTACCGGTCAAGCGGTGGCGGCTTGTTGCGGTTGCTGCCACGACTCGTTCGCGGTCTGATCCATCGCTTCCTGAATCGCTTTTTTGCGGTTGGCTTCTGCCTTGCGGCCGAAGTACCAGACCAGGAAGGTCACCAAGGAAACCGCCAGTAGAATCAGGCTGGCCACGGCGTTGATCTCAGGCTTCACGCCCAGACGCACCGCCGAGAACACTTCCATCGGCAACGTCGTCGAACCTGGTCCGGAAACGAAGCTCGCCAACACCAGGTCATCCAGCGACAAGGCAAACGACATCATCCCGCCCGCCGCCAGCGACGGCGCGATCATCGGAATGGTGATCAGGAAAAACACCTTGAACGGCTTCGCACCGAGATCCATCGCCGCTTCTTCGATCGACAGGTCCAGTTCCCGCAAGCGCGCGGAGACTACCACCGCCACATAAGCGGCACAAAACGTGGTGTGGGCGATCCAGATCGTGACGATGCCACGCTCCTGCGGCCAGCCAATCAACTGCGCCATTGCCACGAACAGCAGCAACAGCGACAGACCGGTGATCACCTCCGGCATCACCAATGGCGCGGTGACCAGACCACCAAACAGCGTGCGACCCTTGAAGCGTGTGACGCGAGTCAGCACGAAAGCGGCGAGGGTGCCCAACGCGACTGCAGCAATCGCGGTGTAGCAGGCGATTTCCAGCGAGCGCACCACCGAGCCCATCAGTTGCGTGTTGTCGAGCAAGCCGACGTACCACTTCACCGACCAGCCGCCCCAGACTGTCACTAGTTTGGAGGCGTTGAACGAGTAGATCACCAGAATCAGCATCGGCAGATAAATGAACATCAAACCGAAGATCAGCATGAACTTGGAAAATCCGAAGCGTTTCATCCCCGTGCCTCCATCTCTTTGGCCTGGCTGCGGTTGAACAGCAGAATCGGCACAATCAGGATCAACAGCATCACCACCGCCAGGGCAGATGCCACCGGCCAGTCGCGGTTATTGAAGAACTCTTGCCACAGCACACGACCGATCATCAGCGTCTCCGGGCCACCCAACAGTTCAGGGATCACGAACTCACCGACCACCGGGATGAATACCAGCATGCAGCCGGCAATAATCCCGTTCTTGGCCAGCGGCACGGTGATTTTCCAGAAGTTGTTGAAGTTGCTCGAGCCCAGATCCTGCGCGGCTTCCAGCAAGCTGCCATCGTGCTTGACAAGATTGGCGTACAGCGGCAACACCATGAACGGCAAATACGCGTACACGACCCCTATATAGACGGCGGTGTTGGTGTTGAGGATCTCGATCGGGTGATCGGTCAGCCCCGTCCACATCAGAAACGCGTTGAGCAAACCGTTGTTGCTGAGGATGCCCATCCACGCGTAAACGCGGATCAGGATCGCGGTCCAGGTCGGCATCATGATCAACAGCAGCAGGACGTTTTGCGTTTCCTTGCCGGTCTTGGTGATCGCATAGGCCATCGGGAAACCGATCAGCAGGCACATCATGGTGCTCAGCGCTGCGACTTTCAGCGAACCGAGGTAGGCCGACAGGTACAGCTCGTCTTCGCCGAGCATGGTGTAGTTGCCGATGTTCAGCAGCAGCTGGAATTTCTGTTCGGCGAAGGTGTAGATCTCCGAGTACGGCGGGATCGACAGCGCGGCTTCCGAGAAGCTGATCTTCATCACCAGAAAGAACGGCAGCATGAAGAACAGGAACAGCCAGATGAACGGGATGCCGATCACCAGTTTTCGCCCGCTGGGCACCAGGCGCAGGAATTGCTGATTGAAGGTTCTCATGAGCGCAGTACCACGCCGCTGTCGTCTTCCCACCATACGTAGACTTTGTCGTCCCAGGTCGGACGCGCGCCACGCCGTTCAGCGTTGGCCATGAACGACTGGACGATTTTGCCGCCGGGCAATTCGACGTAGAACACTGAGTGGCCGCCGAGGTAGGCGATGTCATGCACTTTGCCTTCGGACCAGTTGTAGCGGAACTCCGGTTGGGTGGTGCTGACGAGCATTTTTTCCGGACGGATCGCGTAGGTGACCGACTTGTCCTGCACCGAAGTGCTGACGCCGTGACCGACGTAAATTTTCTGCTGCAAGTCCGGGCTGTGGATGATCGCGTGTCCTTCGAGGTCTTCCACCACGGTGCCGTCGAAGGCGTTCACGTTGCCGATGAACTCGCAAACCATGCGGCTGACCGGTGCTTCATAAATGTCGACCGGGCTGCCGATCTGCGCGATCCAGCCCAGGTGCATGATCGCGATGCGCTCGGCCATGGTCATGGCCTCTTCCTGGTCGTGGGTCACCATCACGCACGTCACGCCGACGCGTTCGATGATCTGCACCAGTTCCAGTTGCATCTGCGAACGCAGCTTTTTATCCAGCGCACCCATCGGCTCGTCGAGCAGCAACAGCTTCGGGCGTTTGGCCAGCGAGCGGGCGAGGGCCACGCGCTGGCGCTGGCCGCCGGACAACTGGTGCGGACGGCGTTTGGCGTATTGGGTCATGTGCACCAGACGCAGCATTTCATCGACACGGGCATCGATTTCGCTGGCGGGCAAACGGTCCTGCTTGAGGCCGAAGGCGATGTTCTGCGCGACGGTCATGTGTGGGAACAGCGCGTAGGACTGGAACATCATGTTGATCGGCCGCTCGTACGGCGGCATGTCGGTGATGTCCACGCCGTCGAGCAGAATCCGCCCTTCGGTCGGGCGCTCGAAACCGGCGAGCATGCGCAGCAGGGTCGATTTGCCCGAACCGGAGCCACCGAGCAGGGCGAAGATTTCGCCCTGATGGATCTCCAGGGACACATCGTCCACGGCCACGGTTTCGTCGAACTTCTTGGTGACACGATCGACTTTCACCAGCACCTTTTTCGGTTGCTGATGACCTTCAAGTGCCTTCCTGTAAGTGCTGGAGGCGTTTGCCATGTGAAACTCCCAACAGGTTTCGTTCGCCGGGCCAATGTGGCCGGGCTTAAGTGGATTGCAAGCCAGGAACAACCATCCCCCTCACACATATCCCTGTAGGAGCTGCCGAAGGCTGCGATCTTTTGATCTTGTTTTTTACAATCAACATCAAAAGATCGCAGCCTTCGGCAGCTCCTACAGGGGCCACATTTTCAGTGGGTTGTCCTGGCTTGGTCGGCGCCGCCGTCCTGGCTGCCTGGGTCGTACTTGTTGTTATTACGGGTGTTGCTGTTCACGAATAACGGATGCGCGCAGGCACACCCGACGTCCGTGGGGGCAGTAAATCGTTACGTATTCTTGGGTTGGATCAGCGCTGGTTGCGCTGCGCCGCCCGTTGCCGGCAAGCCGCGCCGAATGCCTGGAAAATCTTCAGGTAGTTCGGGTTATCGAGCACTTGCCATTCCGGGTGCCATTGCACGCCGAGGGCGAAGGTCGGGCTGTGCTCGACCGAGACCGCCTCGATCAAACCGTCCGGCGCCACCGCTTCGGCACGCAGGCCGGGGGCGAGGCGGTCGATGCCCTGGCTATGAATCGAGTTGACCTGGAACTCGTCCGGCAGCTCCAGTGCTTCGAACACACCGCCACCAAGCACGGTCACCGCATGGGCCGGTGCGTATTGCACGGCCACGTCCGGGCTGTCGGCTTCACGGTGATCGAGCATGCCCGGCAACTCATGCACCTTCTGATGCAGGCTGCCGCCGAACGCCACGTTCATTTCCTGGAAGCCACGGCAAATGCCGAGCACCGGAACGCCCGCCGCAATGGCTGCACGCAATAAAGGAAGGGTGGTGGCATCCCGCGCCGGATCGTGATCCGTGCCGGGGGCGCTGGCCGGGCCTTGATAGTGGAAAGGTTCCACGTTCGACGGCGAACCGGTCAGCAGCAGACCGTCGAGTTGACCGAGCAGGTCTTCGATTTCAGTCAGGTTGCCAAGGGAAGGAATGACCACTGGCAGCCCGTTAGCGCCAACGCTGACAGCACGTAAGTACTTGTCGCCGCTGATGTGATAGGGGTGCAGGCCAATCTGTTTGACGCACGCAGTAACGCCGATCAATGGCTTGAATGCCATTTTTATTCACCTCGAAGTTTGACACTTGAACGAGCTTTTCCGGAGCTTAGCCTCGTTGATTTTAATTAACAACTGCCATGTAAAAAATTCTAAACGCCGCTCATCAAATCTTTATGATTCTCGGGGTTGCGGCGCCTGTATTGGCACGCAAGTGTTAAAAAAAGCCCGAAAAATAAACCCTCAGCGGTCATCTGTTCGCTATTGACTTCACTTTGCCGTTCGGGTTGACTGGCTCGGCGAAACAGTAGTGAACATAATAATTAACAGCTAAATAGGTGCATCATGTCGGTCCCTCTGCGTACCGTTCAACTCAACGAAGCAAACGCATTCCTTAAGAAATATCCTGAGGTTTTGTACGTCGACCTTCTGATTGCGGATATGAACGGTGTGGTGCGCGGCAAGCGCATCGAACGCACCAGTCTTCATAAGGTTTACGAGAAAGGCATCAACCTGCCGGCCTCGCTTTTCGCCCTCGACATCAATGGCTCCACGGTGGAAAGCACCGGTCTGGGTCTGGACATCGGCGACGCTGACCGCATCTGCTACCCGATCCCCGGCACCCTGAGCATCGAGCCGTGGCAGAAGCGTCCAACCGCACAACTTTTAATGACCATGCACGAGATCGAAGGCCAGCCGTTCTTCGCTGACCCGCGTGAAGTGCTGGCCAACGTCGTGCGCAAATTCGACGACCTCGGCCTGACCATCTGCGCGGCATTCGAACTCGAGTTCTATCTAATCGATCAGGACAACGTGAACGGTCGTCCGCAGTCGCCACGTTCGCCGGTCTCCGGCAAGCGTCCGGTGTCGACTCAGGTGTATTTGATCGACGACCTCGACGAATACGTCGATTGCCTGCAAGACATCCTCGAAGGCGCGAAAGAGCAGGGCATCCCGGCTGACGCGATCGTCAAGGAAAGCGCCCCGGCGCAGTTCGAAGTCAACCTGCATCACGTCTCCGACCCGATCAAGGCGTGCGACTACGCCGTCCTGCTCAAGCGTCTGGTGAAGAACATCGCCTACGACCACGAGATGGACACCACCTTCATGGCCAAGCCGTACCCGGGCCAGGCGGGCAACGGTCTGCACGTGCACATTTCGATCCTGGACAAAGAAGGCAACAACATCTTCGCCAGCGAGGATCCCGAGCAGAACGCCGCACTGCGTCACGCGATCGGCGGTGTGCTGGAGACCCTGCCTGCGCAAATGGCGTTCCTCTGCCCGAACGTCAACTCGTACCGCCGTTTCGGCGCGCAGTTCTACGTACCGAACTCGCCGAGCTGGGGCATCGACAACCGCACCGTTGCGGTCCGTGTGCCAACCGGTTCTGCCGATGCTGTGCGTATCGAGCACCGTGTTGCCGGTGCTGACGCCAACCCGTACTTGCTAATGGCTTCGGTGCTGGCCGGTATTCACCACGGTCTGACCAATCAGATCGAGCCGGGCGCCCCGGTGGAAGGCAACAGCTACGAGCAGAACGAACAGAGCCTGCCGAACAACCTGCGCGATGCACTGCGTGAGCTGGACGACAGCGAAGTTATGGCCCGCTACATCGACCCGATGTACATCGACGTGTTTGTCGCGTGTAAGGAGAGCGAGCTGGCCGAGTTCGAGAACTCGATTTCAGACCTTGAGTACAACTGGTATCTGCATACGGTGTGATTGGCTGAGGCCCTCAAAAGCTGAAGAGCCCCTCACCCTAACCCTCTCCCGGAGGGAGAGGGGACTGACCGAGTTGTCTTGAGATATCCGGCGACCTGAACGATCCAGTCGATTATGGATTCGGTATCGATTTTTCAGGTCGGCGGAGATTTCGAGCGTCCCCCGATCGGTCCCCTCTACCCCTGGGAGAGGGCTAGGGTGAGGGCAGCCATCTCAAACCAGACACAACACCCCGGACACCCCCAATCCCCCCTTGTCGAGCCACAACAATGACAACGACCCGCAACGACTGGGAACAACGCTTCCAGTCCCTGACCATCGAAGCCCGCGCATTCATCAACGGTGAATACCGCCCGGCCATCAGTGGCGACACCTTTGAATGCCTGAGTCCCGTCGACGGCCGTTTCCTAGCCTCCGTGGCCAGCACCGATGAAGCCGACGCCAACCTCGCCGTTGAGGTCGCGCGCCAGTCTTTCGAATCCGGCGTGTGGGCGAAAAAAGCCCCGGCCGAGCGCAAGCGCATCCTGATTCGCTTCGCCGATCTGATCCTGCAGCACCAGGAAGAACTGGCGCTGCTGGAAACCCTCGACATGGGTAAACCGATCAGCGATTCGATGAGCATCGACATCCCGGCGACCGCCAACGCGATCCGCTGGAGCGCCGAAGCCATCGACAAGATCTACGACGAAGTCGCCGCCACACCGCACGACCAACTCGGCCTCGTCACTCGCGAGCCGTCGGGCGTGGTCGCGGCCATCGTGCCGTGGAACTTCCCGCTGATCATGGCCAGCTGGAAGTTCGCGCCAGCGCTGGCAGCGGGCAACTCGTTCATTCTCAAGCCTTCGGAAAAATCGCCACTGACGGCGATCCGCATCGCGCAACTTGCGCTGGATGCCGGCATTCCGAAAGGCGTGTTCAACGTTCTGCCAGGCTTCGGCCACACCGTCGGCAAGGCGTTGGCGTTGCACATGGACGTCGACGTGCTGGCCTTCACTGGCTCCACGGCGATCGCCAAGCAACTGATGATTTATGCCGGCCAAAGCAACATGAAACGCGTCTGGCTCGAAGCAGGGGGCAAGAGCCCGAACGTGGTGTTTGCCGACGCACCGGATTTGCGCGCGGCAGCACAAGCAGCGGCCGGCGCCATTGCCTTCAACCAGGGCGAAGTCTGCACTGCGGGTTCGCGCTTGCTGGTCGAGCGTTCGATCCGCGAGCAGTTCATTCCGCTGCTGGTGGAAGCGCTGCAAGCGTGGAAACCCGGTCACTCACTGGATTCGGCAACCACCGTCGGTGCCGTGGTCGATCAGCGTCAACTCGACAACGTACTGCGCTACATCAGCATCGGTCGCGAGCAGGGCGCCGAGCTGATCGCCGGCGGTCAACGCACCCTCGAAGAAACCGGTGGCCTCTATGTGCAACCGGCGCTGTTCGACGGCGTGACCAACGCAATGACCATCGCCCGGGAAGAAATCTTTGGCCCGGTGCTGTCGCTGATCACCTTCGACACCGCCGAAGAAGCTCTGCAGATCGCTAACGACAGCATCTTCGGTCTCGCCGCCGGCGTGTGGACCAGCAACCTCAGCAAGGCGCACACCTTCGCCCGAGGCCTGCGCGCCGGCAGCGTGTGGGTCAACCAGTACGACGGCGGCGACATGACCGCACCGTTCGGTGGTTTCAAACAGTCGGGCAACGGCCGCGATAAATCGCTGCACGCGTTCGACAAGTACACCGAGCTGAAAGCGACCTGGATCAAGCTCTGACTCTATTACAGCGGTGGTCGCCGTTTATTGGCGGCCCTCGGAGAAACGTATGAAACAGCAACACGTAAACAGCTACTACGCCGCCACTCGCAACGAAGTCATCGACTTTCCGGTTCTGGAAGAGTCGGTCGAGTGCGACGTCTGCATCATCGGCGCCGGCTACACCGGCCTGTCTTCGGCGCTATTCCTGACTGAAGCCGGCTACAAAGTGACGGTGCTGGAAGCGGCGAAAGTCGGCTACGGCGCCAGCGGTCGCAATGGCGGTCAACTGGTCAACTCCTACAGCCGCGACGTCGACGTGATCGAAGAGCGCTACGGCGACAAGACCGCAGAAATCCTCGGCAGCATGATCTTCGAAGGCGCCGACATCATCCGTTCGCGCATCAAGGAATACGACATCAAATGCGACTACCGCCCAGGCGGTATCTTCGCAGCGATGAACAAGAAACAACTCAACGGCCTGGCCGAGCAAAAGCGCGGCTGGGAGCGTTATGGCAACCGTAATCTGAAGATGCTCGACGCAGCGGATATCCGTCGCGAAGTCGGTTCCGATGCTTACGTCGGTGGCCTCTTGGACATGCAGGGTGGCCACGTGCATCCGCTTAACCTGGCGCTGGGTGAAGCAGCGGCGATCACGCGTTTGGGCGGCAAAATCTACGAGCAATCGGCGGCCGTGGAAATCAAATATGGCGAGCCTAACGTCGTGCGCACCGCCAAAGGCCAGGTGCGCGCCAAGTACCTGTTGATCGCCGGCAACGCCTACTTGCCGCAAGGCCTCGACAACCGCGTGACCGCGAAAAGCATGCCGTGCGGCTCGCAGATCGTCGTCACCGAACCGTTGACCGAAAAGCAAGCGCGCGGCCTGATCACCAACAATTACTGCGTCGAAGACTGCAACTACCTGCTGGATTACTACCGTCTGACTGCCGATAACCGTTTGCTCTACGGCGGCGGCGTGGTCTACGGCGCGCGTGAACCGGACGACATCGAACAACTGATCCGCCCGAAGATCCTCAAGACCTTCCCGCAGCTCAAAGACGTGAAAATCGACTACCGCTGGACCGGCAACTTCCTGCTGACCATGTCACGCATGCCGCAATTTGGCCGCATCGAAAAGAACGCCTACTACATGCAAGGCTACAGCGGCCACGGCGTCACCTGCTCGCACCTGGCCGGCAAGCTGATCTCGGAAATGATCCGCGGCGACGCCGAACGCTTCGACGCCTTCGCATCGCTGCCGCACATGCCAATGCTCGGCGGCCGCACCTTCTCCGCGCCACTCACCGCCCTCGGCGCCGTCTACTACTCACTGCGCGACCGTTTCGGCATCTAGGTTACCTCCCCGGCGGCGGCCCAAGACCCCGCCGGTTTTTTAATGTCTGTAGCAACACCACCGATGTCACTGACACCCAGATGTCCAACTGTGGGAGCGAGCCTGCTCGCGAAGAGGCCAGCCCAGCCACTATCCCTCCCACAGAAACACCACAAACCCTGTGGGAGCGAGCTTGCTCGCGAAGGCGGTCATCCAGTCAAAAATAATGGTGAATGTGACACCCAATCGCGAGCAGGCTCACTCCTACAGGTCCGTATTACCAAGGCAAGAAGGACTTTTACCCCACCGTCCATCGAACCTGCTGAGCAACACCGGCAAACGTGATTTAATAGCCGCCTTTCACGGTTCCGGGACACGGGAGCAACGTGATCCGCGCCCCTCGCGCGGCACCCGCCACCCACCCCCATTACCCGTGGGTCTGCGCGAGAACCGCCGAGCGGCGATCAGGCAAGGCAAAAACAGGCGAGGAAGCGGAGTGTAGGGCCCTACATGAGCATTCCGAGCCTGTTTTTAACGCAGCATGATCGTCGCGCAGGCAGTTTTCGCGCAGAGCCTAAGTACTTCTCACATAAGGCAGTCATGGATACGGGTTCTCGACTCAAACTAGTACGCGAAAGCTACAAACTCTCCCAGCGCGAGCTGGCCCGGCGTAGCGGCGTGACCAATGCCACCATCTCCCTGATCGAACAGAATCGCGTCAGCCCCTCCGTCAGCTCACTGAAAAAGCTGCTCGAAGGCATACCGATGTCCCTGGCCGACTTCTTCACCTTCGACCAACCCCCGCGTGAACACCAATACGTCTTCCGCGCCAACGAACAACCCGACCTCGGCCGCCACGGCCTGCGCCTGCTGCTGATCGGCGCCTCGGTGCCCAGCCGCCAGATGCGCTTGTTGCGCGAGCAATACGCGCCGGGTGCGAGTTCGGGGGAAGAGCCGATTGTGCATGCTGAGGGCGAGGAGTGCGGGTTGGTGACTCGAGGCACGGTGGAGTTGACCGTGGATGGGTCGGTGAGTGTATTGAATGCCGGCGATGGGTATTACTTTCCGACGACGCTTCCGCATAAGTTTCGGAATATCGGGGCGGATGAGGCGGAGATTATTAGTGCGAATACGCCAGCGAATTTCTAATTAATGAGGGCAGCCATAAGGCTGCCCTCATCAGGTGTCATTTAGAATAGAAGACGGCTATGCAAGATTTTTTAATCATGCCGTTTCCGAAGAATCAGTTTTTTCCAGGAAAAAACGAAAAGGTGACAGATCTATTTATAAAGTGATCTGTCACCAGTGCGGATTATTTCTTTTTAGGTTTGCCTGCATCACTTCGCTAATGCGTGGAGTAGGAATGCCCGCGCTTTCCTTACCTGTTCTTTTTAAGAGGCGGGCTCAAACCCCCGCTGCTCAATCATCCGAAACACATCACTCACATCCTGCACCAGGATCCTGGCGATGCTCTCGACGGACGAATCCCCTCACCACACGGCGCGTTTTCCTGCGCCTTTTTCAGAACTCAAATCCGTACACACCTCAATTTGAACTTTCCTAAAAAACGATGTCAATTTGATGGCGTGTCGCGACGCTCATTGAACAGGATCAACCAGTGCCAGGCTGTTTCCTGGCAACCCAAGGAAGTGTGTGATGAGACTATTACTCGCCATGTTGTTGATGTTCAGCAGTTACACGTTCGCCAGTTGCGGGAACATCGACGACCACGATCAGCGGGCCTATTGCAATGCGAGGGAGAGCGGCAGCAGTTGCGGCAATATCGATAATCACGATTTGCGCGCCTCGTGCAACGCCGAGTTGGGTGGCAGCTCCTGCGGCAACATCGATGACCATGATCAGCGCGCCTACTGCAACGCGAAGAAGAGCGGCAGCAGTTGCGGGAATATCGACAACCATGACCTGCGCACCCGCTGCGAAGCCCTGAAACGTTGAACCTTGCAGATCAGTTTGAATTGATGGCATTACGATATCAATGATAGAGTCCCGGGCCATTTTTCCAAGGAAGACCACTGTGTTACGTAATCGACTCTTTGTCTGTGCTGCATTACTTACTTGCAGCTTTTCCGCACAAGCCATCTCAAAAACCGAATATCTGAAAGGCTGCAAGATCCTTGAAAACGCCGCGATGGTCGTGATGCAGGCTCGTCAGGATGGCGCTCCCATGGCGACGCTTTGGGACATTTCGGAAAAAAATGAGAATAAGTTGATCACCAAGATGTATCAAAGGCTCATTCAAGATGCGTATGAAGAGCCTCGGCGCGAAACCGCAGAGCAGCAGACGGCCGCGACCACTGAGTTCCAGAACAAATATTTCTCTGCCTGCTTGGTCAGTACGCCCAAAGAATGAGTGCCGATTTAAAGGTGACAGGTTCCTCCACGGGGGATGTCACTTTTGGATGACTGATGGTGAAGCGAAACGCTCAGTGAACTGATCAAACATTGCCAGTCTGTTTCCCGGCAACTCAAGGAACTATGAGATGAAATTGATTATTGCGATTTTGTTGATGTTCAGCAGTTACGTTTATGCCAGTTGTGCGAGCATCAGTGATCCTGACAAACGCAACTATTGCCAAGCCACGCAGGAAGGCAGCAGCTGTTATTCCATCGGCAATTACGACTTACGCACAGCCTGCGAAGCGGAGAAAGGCGGTTCGTGCGCAAGTATCCAGGATCGTAACCAGCGCGCCTATTGCGACGCCAGGAAAGGCAGTAGTTGTTACTCCATCGACAATTACGATTTGCGTCTGGCCTGCGAAGCGGAGAAAGGCGGTTCGTGCGCAAGTATCCAGGATCGTGACCAGCGCGCCTTCTGTGAAGCGAAGCAGGGCAGTAGCTGTTCGAGCATCGGCGATGGGGATCTGCGCAGCCAGTGTGAAGCGATGAAGCGCTGACATCCGGTTCCTGTCACCGATAGGGAAAACCGATGCCTGAACAGGCGTCGGTTTTTTTTCGCTTAAACCATGACCATTCATCCAATACACCGCACCTTCGTGCCAGCCACTCTTCCAATGCTGTAACTCACCCAGCAAAGGAAGAGCCACCATGCTGAACCATAAAATCGCGGTGTTAACCCTCGCGGCCTTGCTGTCCGGCAGTTCGCTGTACGCGATCGCGGCCGGCGAAACGTCGACCCCGACGGCGAACGACGGCAACAGCCAGACGCGTGAGCCGGCGTCTCCAGCCACCAATGCCGACCCGGATGCCGATTCGCTGCCTAAGGGTGGTGATGGTGGCAAGACCGACAATGGGCCGGTGCCTTCTGCCTCCAAGCCCAGCCCTGCGGGTCAACCGTCCGGTAGTAGCAGTGGTGGTAACGGCGGTGGTTAACGGATATTGCGCACTAAAAAGCCCGGTTCTTTTGAGCCGGGCTTTTCTTTGTCTGTCGCAAGCGTGGATATCAGTCGTTTACTTCGTTTTCCAATGCCCGCCACCATTCTCACAATCAATCCGCGCCTGGGCCAAATGCTCCACGTCGTAGTAATACGTGGTCACTTGCGCGTTGTCGGGGATGTTCAGTGCTTTGGCGTTTTTGTCTTTGCTGGTTGAGTGCGGGTTAGCGAGGGATTCCTGGGTTATCGTGGCGATACACGTGGCCTGGTAATGATCGGCGCAATGTTCAACCTTGGTTTTCGTGCTGCTCAGCATGTCTTTGCTTTCGTTGCTGCACGACCAGTCGATTGAGTTGACCGGCATGCCTTCGTATTCATAACAACTGTGGCTTTCGACCGAAGGCACTGAGGCGCTTGAGGATTGGGTCTGTACGTCGCAGCCTTCGGCCATGACGCAGGTGGGGATGATAGCGAAGCTGGCGAGCAGAAGCAGGAAGCGAATGTTCATCGGGGTTTCCTCTTCAGGGGCGCCATGTCTGATCGAAGATGTTGGCGCTTTAAAGTTTCGAGCCGGCGTGGAGGAGGGAGGTTCCATCGGGTTTTTGATTTGCTCCTGTCGCGTACACTGCGAAACAATCGGAAACATCAGCGCCCAAGGAGTGGAATATTGCCCATGATCGAAATCGGCAGCCGCAACAACGCGCTCCCCTCACAACATCCATTTCACGACATCTACCTGTTTCACATTGACCCTGCAAAGCCAGACACGCCTTTCTGTTTCGAGCAGTCGATGTCCGGCGGGCATATGGAGCATGGCGGTGCGCGATGGTTGGCGCTGGATGAGCTGGATGCCTGGCCGGGAGAGTGGCGTGAGCATCTGCACAAGGCTGATTGTGCCTGGGTTGCCGAATTGATCGATGCCCATCCGAAAGCCGATCAGGCTACCTTGGTGTCGTTGATTCTTCAGCGTCATTCCGGGCCTGCGAAGCCCATCGGACGCCTGAGGGCAATCGGCAACTGGCTCAAACGCAACATCCATGTCGGCGGCCGCTACGGCGTCTAACCCTCGGAGACTCTCATGACCCAGACCCTCGAACGCGCTATCGCCATCGCCGCCACGGCCCATGCCGGGCAGGTCGACAAGGGTGGTGCGCCGTACATTCTGCATCCGCTGAAAGTCATGTTACGCATGAGCACGCTGGAAGAACGCATTGTCGCCGTGCTGCATGACGTGGTTGAGGACTGCGGTGTCAGCCTTGATGACTTGCGTAATGAAGGTTTCAGCGAAGAAGTGCTGACGGCGATTGAGTCGGTGACCAAAGTGCCGGGCGAATCCTATGAAGACTTCGTCGACCGCGCCGCGCAGAACCCGATCGGTCGGGTGGTGAAATTGGCGGATCTGGAAGAGAACAGCGACCTGTCGCGGATTGCCTCGCCGAGTTGGGAAGATCTCGAACGAGTCGAGAAATATCGCCGCGCGATTGGCCGGTTGCGCGGCTGAAAACGAATACATCCCCTGTAGGAGCTGCCGAAGGCTGCGATCTTTTGATCTTGCTTTTAAAAACAAAAGTCAAAAGATCGTCCGATCGCGGCCCGAGCCTTCGGCAGCTCCTACACGGGTTGTGGTGTGTCAGGTAAAAAGCCAGGAAGGCGACTATGAAATCCATTCTCTGTTTGTTGATGGCTGCCGGTTTCGGTGCGCTGTTGCAGTTTGAAGGCGTGCCCCACGGTTTGTTGTTGGGCTCGATTGTCGTTACCGCATTGTTCGCCAGTAAAACTGGCATCGCGCCGGCAACACCCTATGGACTGGGCTACATCCAGGTCACGCTAGGCATCGCCACCGGGCTGATGTTTGAAGCATGGGACAGCGAGACGGCCTCGACGATGTTGCCGAGCCTTGGCGTGTTATTGATCTGCCTGACCGTGCAGATCGCACTCGCCGGCTGGTGGCTGACACGCGGCGCAGGCTGGAATCGCACTGATGCGCTGTTGGCGGTTTATCCCGGTGCGCTGGCCGCAGTGTTCGATTTACTCGAGTCGGAGAAAGCGTCGAGCAAGGTCATCATCGTGCACCTGATGCGGTTGCTGTTGATCACGGTGTTGGTGAGTTTCTTGATTCCCGGCCAGGCAGCAGCCGTGGCGGTTGCCGATGGCGACCCTTTGACGACAGGCATGGCGCTGACCGCGTTTTCGGTCATCGCGTTGAGCGTGCTGCTCGGGCGCTTGCTGCTGGTGATCGGCGTACCGGCGCCGTTCATGCTCACGGCGATCATCATTACGGCGGTGTTTGTGAAATCGGGATGGTTGCACGGGTTTCACATGCCGGACTGGAGTCTGAACCTGGCGGCGCTGATTCTCGGCGTGCGGATCGGCTCACGGTTTCAAGGTCTCGGCTTCGCGGAGCTGACGCGTCACGGCCGCACGGCGTTGGTCTCGGTTGGGTTGATGATCGTGGTCGCGGCGGTGTTTGCTGAAGTCGCGGCACGCTGGTTGGGCAGCGATCCGCTGTCGCTATGGCTGGCGTATATGCCGGGGGCGATTGAGACGATTGCGATTGTCGCGTTTGGTGGCGGGCTGAATGTGGTGTTTATTCTGACTCATCATCTGAGCCGGATGGTGTTGCTGCATTTTGCGCCGGCGTTGTTGGTGCAGGTGCGGCGGGCGCGGGAGGAAGCCTGACTCGAGCTGATGCCAATGTGTTGCGGAGTGTCAGTTAGATCCATCCCCCTCACCCCAGCCCTCTCCCCCAGGGGGGCGAGGGGGAAGGGAGCCGATCTCGGTGCCTTTCAAAAGCTGAGTTCAACTCGAGATATCAGGTCGGCGTAACTCGAACATCCAACACGGTCGGCTCCCTCTCCCTCCGGGAGAGGGCTGGGGTGAGGGTAATGCGGCGCTAGCGGATGTGTGCTTGGAAGCCTTCGCTATCCGGCGCGATATCGCTCTTCAACGTCAAAGCAGGAATTTCGTATTCGCCGCTATTCTGCTGCCGAAACCCAATCGGCCGCGCGCTCCACAACTCATCCAGCCGCCGCCCCAACTCTTCACAAGTCTCGGCATACCGCGCCGCATCCATCCGACTAGTCCGATACACCACAAACGGCGGCACCACTTCAAAACCGGGGTAATACAAAATCCCGTGCTGAATCGGAAACAACAAATCATCAATCGGCCCGTTAATCCCTCGCTGTGCATAGTGCGATTCCCAGCCGCCGGTGGTGACCATCAACATCGCCCGTTTGCCTTGCATTTTCCCTTCGCCATAACGCTCGCCCCAACGACTGTCGGAGTGTTCGCCAACACCGTAGGCAAAACCGTAGGCGTACACCCGATCGACCCAGCCTTTGAGAATCGCCGGCATGGTGAACCACCACAATGGAAACTGCAGGATCAGCGCATCCGCCCACAGCAGTTTCTCCTGCT
Organism: Pseudomonas viridiflava; assembly: GCF_900580865.1. Lineage (GTDB taxonomy): Bacteria > Pseudomonadota > Gammaproteobacteria > Pseudomonadales > Pseudomonadaceae > Aquipseudomonas. The sequence goes on along the minus strand of NZ_UTBZ01000095.1, from coordinate 42,300 downwards.
CGCGGGCGATGTCGGCAGCCTGAGTGCCTTCGGCGTACGCGACTTTCGAGTCGAGGGAGGCGTGGAACGGTTTCGTCGCATCGCGTTGCGGGGCGTCGTCGGCGTCGAGGGTGGCTTTCCAGTTCATCGCGTAGAGATCGGAGACCTGCACGGTGTGGCCGGCGGCTTGCAGGCGCTGGACGCTGAAGTCGCGCAGCGAGCCGTTGAGGGAAGTCGGTTCCGGGTGTGCGTAGACGAGTAAGACGTTCATGTTGAAGCTCCGTTAGCTGAGTGACTGCAGGATCGGCGTTCAACCGGTATATTGGAAATGAATGTCTGATATGTCTGGTATAGCCATGAATAATTTGAGACGGCTGGATATCAATCTGCTGCTGACCCTCGATGTGTTGCTGTCGGAGCACAACGTCACCCGCGCGGCGCAGCGCCTGAACCTGTCGCAGCCTTCGGTGAGTGTGCATCTGGCCAAACTGCGCGACATCTTTGGTGATCCGCTGCTGTTGCCCGGGCCGCGCGGCATGCGCCCGACGGCACGCGCCGATGAGTTGCGTGAGCCGTTGCGCGAGGCGCTGGAGGCGTTGGAGAGGGCGGTGGCGCCGGCCAGTGCGTTCGATCCAGCGCTGGCGACGCACACCTGGAAAATCGCCGCGACCGATTACGGCGAGTCGACGGTGGTGTTGCCAGCGCTGGGCGGCTTGCGCGAACAGGCGCCGGGTACGCGTCTGGCGGTGATCGATCTGACCCCGGCGCATTTGGTCAAACAGGCCGAGCAGGGCGTCTTCGATCTGGCGCTGCACATCAGCGAAGACGCGCCGCCGGAGCTGCATCGACGTCCGCTGTTCACCGAACGTTATGTGCTGGCCGGTAGAGTCGGACATCCAGGTTTGATGCAGGCGCCGAGCCGCGAACAGTTCTGCGCGCTGGAGCACGTGATGGTGTCGCGCGAGGGCGGGGGCTTTTTCGGGGTGACCGACCGGGCGCTGGCCGATGTCGGGCTGATGAGAAAAGTGGTGTTGTCGGTGCCGCACTTTCTGATGGCGATGTCGGTGTTGGCCAACACCGACCTGGTGGCGATGCTGCCGTCACGTCTGGTGCGCGGCAACCCGGCGTTGCAAGTGGTCGACGCGCCTTTGGAAGTGCCCGGTTACGAAATGGCGATGTTCTGGGGTGAACGTTCGCACCGCGATCCGGCGCATAAATGGCTGCGTGAGCATTTGTTGGCGTCGGTCTGAGGCACTGTCAGGCGTGGCCGAGGGCAATCGCAAACGACACGACGATCATGCACGCAAACGCAAAATTGAGATTCATGAGGTGTTCATCCTGAGCCTTTTAGAGTGGGGCCATTCTGAACAGGTTGAAAGCAAAGAAAAAATTCGCCTTGTTGATTCCAATGATCGAAACAATTGATAGCCCGCCAGTTTGTGTTTGTTTAAAGGTTTCGCTAGTCTCGCAGAAACCTGCAACTACAAGCACAAACAGGCATAACCATGCACGATCATTCCGCGGCTGAGCTGCCCTCCCTGCGCCGGCAGAAAATCCTTTTACTCCTCGAACGCGACGGCAAAGTCATGGCCTCCGAGTTGAGCCAGCACTTCGCGGTGTCCGAAGACACCATCCGCCGCGACCTCGCCGAACTGGACAACGCCGGGCTGGTGCAACGCGTGCACGGCGGGGCGCTGCCGCGTCCCAAGGACTCCGGCAAGGATTATTTCACGCGGCTGGACGAGACGGATGAGGTGAAGATTCGCCTGGCGCAACGGGCGGCGCAGGAGATTGAAGACGGGCAGATTGTGCTGTTCGATTCCGGCTCGACCACGTTGCAGGTGGCGCGTTCGTTGCGTGCAGATATCAGCATCACGGCGGTGACTGCTTCACCGATGACGGCGATTGCCTTGTCCGAATTCAAGGATGTGAAGGTGATTCTCGCTGGCGGCCAGTTGAACCCGCGAACGATGGCAGCGGGTGGGCATGAGGCCCTGCGGCTGCTGGCCGGGATCCGGGCGGATCTGGCGATTACTGGCGTGTGTGCGATTCATCCGGAGGTGGGGATTACCTCGCTGCATTTTGATGAAGTGCCGGTGAAGCAGGCGATGCTCGATGGCGCCGCGCGGGTGATTGCGGTGACCACGGCGGATAAGTTGGGAGCGGTGGAGCCGTTTGTGGTGGCGCCGTGTACGCGCCTGCATACGCTGATTACCGAGCGGCATGTGGCGTCGGGGAGTGTCGAGGATTACCGGCGGTTGGGGATTGTGGTGGAGCAGTTGCCGGATTGAATTTTTGCTGGATTTGAGGGCCTCTTCGCGAGCAGGCTCGCTCCCACAATGGATCTTCAGTGAATCGATGATCCTGTAGGAGCTGCCGAAGGCTGCGATCTTTTGATTTTGATTTTTAAAAACAAGATCAAAAGATCGCAGCCTTCGGCAGCTCCTACAAGTGGAGGGTGTGTCAGCGAAGGCGCTCAAGCATCTGGTAGTACCACATCCCGGCAGCCAACAACGGGTTACCGAGCAAATCCCCCATCGGCACACGAATGTGCTGGCACTGGGCAAACGTATCGAACTGCTCCATCTGCCCGGTAATCGCGCGGCTCATGATTTCGCCCATGATGTGCGTCGTCGCGATGCCGTGCCCCGAGTAGCCCTGGCAATACCAGACGTTGTCCGAGAGCTTGCCCAGTTGCGGGATGCGGTTGATCACGATGCCCATCGCGCAGCTCCACTGGTAGTCGATCTGCACGCCTTTGAGCGCCGGGAAGGTCTGCTCGATGCACGGGCGCAGTTCGGCGGCGATGTCCCGTGAATCCTTGCCGCTGTAGTTGGCGCCGCCACCAAACAACAGGCGGCCATCAGCGGTGAGGCGGTAGTAGTCGAGGACGAAACGGCAGTCGTAAACCGCCAGATCTTCCGGGTTGATCTGCTTGGCCAGATCGCCCAGCGGTGCGGTGGTGACGATGCCGCCCATGGCCGGGAAAATCTTGCCCTTGAGCTGCCCCGGTTCGAGCTTGTGGTAGACGTCGCCGGCGAGCATCACCTGATTGGCATCGATCTGTCCGTGAGCCGTGCGCACACCGGGCGTAGCGCCGTGAATGATCTCCAGCACTTCGCTGTTTTCGAAGATCAATGCGCCCAGGCTTTCCGCCGCCCGCGCTTCACCGATGCACAGGTTGAGCGGATGCAGATGCATGTTGCGGGTATTCTTGATTGCGCCGTAGTAGAGGTCGCTTTGCAGCAGATCACGTACCTGACTGCGGTCGAGCAGGCTGACTTCATCGCCCAGTCCACGACGCACGGCTTCTTCATAATCCTTGCGCAAGTCGGTCATATGACTGGGCTTGTACGCTGCGTGCAAATGGCCGTGTTTGAGGTCGCATTGAATGCCGTATTTCTCGACGCGTTGCTGGATGATTTCATGCCCGCGCCAGCGCAGGTGCCAGATGAAATCATCGACGTCATCGCCGAGTTTCGGGCGCATCTGTTTGCGCATCGCGCCGTCGCCGGAAAGGCTGCCGGTGACTTGGCCTCCATTGCGCCCGGTGGCGCCCCAGCCGATCTTGTGGCTTTCGACGATGGCGACTTTCAGGCCTTTTTCAGCGAGTTCGACAGCGGTGGCGACGCCGGTAAAGCCGCCGCCGATGATCACCACGTCGACCTTGTGCCGGCCTTGCAGGGTCGGGAAGTCGGTGTCTTGATTGAGGGTGGCGGTGTAGTAGGAATTGCAGCGTTCGGTCATGTCAGTGTCCACACAAAGTTCGGAAGTCGGAGTGCAGTCCCCTGTGGGAGCGAGCTTGCTCGCGAAAGCGGTTTATAAGTCACCCAAAATGTTGAATGTGACGACGCCTTCGCGAGCAAGCTCGCTCCCACAGGTTCGGTGTCGGATCGTTAAGCCTCGGTGAGATACCAACGCCAATCCTGCTCACCCACCTCAGCCATGAACTGCCGATACTCGGCACGCTTCACCGCCAGATACACCCCGAGAAATTCCTGCCCCAAGGCATCCCGCGCCCACACCGAATTTTCCAGCGCCTGCAACGACGTCAGCCAATCCGTCGGCAGCAACTCCTTCGCTTGCGCATAACCATTGCCTTCAACCGGGGCACCCGGATCAAGGTCTTCACGAATGCCGCGATGAATCCCGGCAAGGATCGCCGCTGCCGCCAGATACGGGTTGGCATCGGCGCCGCAGATGCGGTGTTCGATGTGCCGGGTGTTGGCCGGGCCACCGGGTACACGCAGGCTGACGGTGCGGTTATCGACACCCCAGGTTGGCGCCAACGGCGCATAGCTGTTGGCCTGAAAGCGCCGGTACGAGTTGGCGTTCGGGCAGAACAGCAGCAACGAATCGAGTAGTGAGGCGAGCATGCCGCCAATCGCCGTGCGCAGCAGCGGGGTGCCGGCCGGGTCTTCCGAGGCAAAGAGGTTACGTCCCTCGCCATCGGCAAGACTGACGTGCATGTGCATGCCGGTGCCGGCCAGATCATCGAACGGCTTGGCCATGAAGGTCGCCTGCATGCCGTGCTTGTGGGCGATGGCTTTGACCAGACGTTTGTATCGCACCGCCTGATCCATCGCCTCCAGCGCGTCGCCATGTTCGAGGGTGATTTCGACCTGGCCCGGCGCGTACTCGGAGATCGCCGTGCGCGCCGGAATGCCGTGCAGTTTGCAGGCGCTGTAGAGGTCGGCGAGGAACGGTTCGATCTGTTCCAGCTCACGCAAACCGTAAACCTGAGTGTGTCGCGGTCGACCACCGTCGGCATCCAGTGCCGGTTGCGGACGGCCGTTGTGATCGCGTTTGGCGTCGAGCAGATAGAACTCCAGTTCGCACGCCATTACCGGGTAATAACCCTCGGCCTTGAGGCCGTCGATGACCTTGATGAGCAGGTGGCGTGGGTCGGCGATGCTCGCCGGCATGCCCTCGGTCGGGTGCATGCTGACCTGCACGGCGGCGGTCGGAATCTGCCGCCACGGCAGGCGCACCAGACTGCCTTCCAGCGGATAGGCGCGGCAGTCGATATCGCCGACGTCCCAGACCAGACCGGAGTTCTCGACGTCTTCACCCTGTACGGTCAGGCCGAGAATGGTGCTCGGCAGCGGCCGACCGCTTTCGTACACGGCGAGCAGTTCTTCGCGGTGCAACAGCTTGCCGCGCGGCACGCCGTTGGCGTCGAGAATGAACAACTCGATCATGTCGATATCGGGGTTCTGTTCAAGGAACAGACGGGCGTCTTCAAGGGCTGCGAATTTCATAATCAATCACTCACGGTGGCGCCGCACAGGCGCGCAGATTCGGGCCGGACACGACGCGACAACAGGCGTGGCTGTCCTGGCAGGGATATCAAGGGGTAGGGGACTGTCGCGGCTTTTTTAACGGGCGCGATCAGACAGGCAGAGAGATATCCGGCGGGCGTGCGGAGTGACGCAGCTTGGAACGGCGCAGGGCCATGGGGAGATTGACGATACGATTCATACGCCGCCCCTGTGAGAGAGGGCGCGCAGGGTAGAGACGTTCAACGATTCTGCTTGTTGTGGTGACGTACTCATAACGCGTGTTTCCGTTGGCGGAAAACGTCGGTGGCGGGCTGACCCGCCGACCGGTGTGCCCGGATAGTAAGGGGGAATTCCCGGGCGTGTAAACGGGAGATTCGCGGGCCACGCTTCAGCGCATCAGGTGAAAGCCCAGCCCGGCGAGGGCGCAAACGATCAACACGCTGATTACACCGCGTTTGAAAACGAACAAGGCCAACGCCGCCGCAACGGCCAGCGCCACTGAAAAAACATCTGTCGCCCCGTTAAAGCCATTCGGCCAGAACACGTGATAAGCGAAAAAACACGCCAGATTCACAATCACTCCGACCACGGCAGCGGTGATTGCCGTCAGCGGTGCGGTGAATTTCAGTTCGTTGTGCGTCGATTCCACCAACGGCCCGCCAGCAAGGATGAACAGAAACGAGGGCAGGAAAGTGAACCAGGTCACCAGCGTTGCTGCCAATGCACCAGCGGCGAACGCATGTTCTGGGCCGAACGCCGGTTGCACGTAGGCACCGACGAAACCGACAAACGCCACCACCATGATCAGCGGGCCCGGCGTGGTTTCGCCGAGCGCGAGGCCGTCGATCATCTGCGTCGGCGTCAACCAGCCGTAATGCCCGACGGCACCCTGATAGACATAAGGCAGCACCGCGTAGGCGCCGCCAAAGGTAAGCAGCGCAGCTTTGGTGAAGAACCAGGCCATTTGCGTGAACGTGCCGTCCCAGCCGAACAATGCCGTCAATAACGCCATCGGCAAACACCAGAGCACCGAGCCGATCAACCCCAGGCGCAGCAGCTTCGGCAGACTGAAACGGGCGTGTTCGGGCGCTGGCGTATCGTCGTCGATCAACGCCGGGCCGAAGGATTTTTCGCTGTTGCGCGCACCTGCGTTGTTGAACCGCTGAGGGGCGAAACGTCCGCCCAGATAGCCGATCAGCGCGGCCCCGAGGACGATCAAGGGGAAGGGCACGTTGAAGGCGAAAATCGCCACGAACGACGCCCCGGCAATCGCCCACAGCCAGGCATTCTTCAATGCACGCGAGCCGATGCGATGCGCGGCGTGCAGCACAATCGCGGTGATTGCCGGTTTGATCCCGTAAAACACCCCGGCCACCGCGGGCACGTCACCGAAAGCGACGTACAGCCAGGACAAGCCAATCAGAATGAATAACGACGGCAGCACAAACAGCGCGCCGGCAATGACACCACCCCAGGTGCGATGCAGCAGCCAGCCAATGTACGTCGCCAATTGCTGAGCCTCGGGGCCGGGCAGCAACATGCAGTAGTTGAGTGCGTGCAGGAAACGTTTTTCGGAGATCCAGCGCCGACGTTCGACCAACTCTTGATGCATGATCGCGATCTGCCCGGCCGGCCCGCCGAAACCGATGCAGCCGAGTTTCAGCCAGAAACGCCAGGCTTGGCGCAGGGTGACGGGGTCGGGGCGGGGCAGGTTGTTCGGCGCTGTGCTCAAGCGAGACTCCGGGGTTGAATCCTGGCGAATTGGTTATCTAATCAGACTTTAAACCCTCACCCCAGCCCTCTCCCAGAGGGAGAGGGGGCCGAACGAGGTGTCTGGCGTTATCCATCGACCTGAAAAATCGAGTCGATTATGGATTTGATGATCACCCGAAGGGGCCGACCGAGGTGTCTGGCGTTGTTCGTCGACCTGAAATACCGAGTCGATTATGGATTTGATGATCACGCGAAGGGGCTGATCGATGTGTCTGGCATCGTCATCGACCCGTACCCGTCGATTATGGATTCACTACAACTCCTTCACGTCGGCGTACTTCTACAATATCCCCCAATCAGTCCCCTCTCCCTTTGGGAGAGGGCTAGGGTGAGGGGCTTTTGCTCTTCAGGCATGCGCCAGACTCCAGCGCAAAGCCGCATTCCGATCACTCTCCCGCGCCTCGACCCAGTGCGCCCCATGCGCCGTGGTCTCACGCTTCCAGAACGGCGCGCGAGTCTTGAGCACGTCCATGATGAACGCGCAGGCTTCAAACGCCATGTGCCGATGCTTGCTGCTAACCCCGACAAACACGATCGGCTCACTCACCGACAACGCACCGACCCGATGCACAATCTCCACCCCCAACAACGGCCAGCGCTCGCGGGCTTCTGCGGCAATCTGCTCAAGAGCCTTTTCGGTCATGCCCGGATAGTGCTCAAGAAACAGTTCATGCACGCTCTGACCAATATTCAGATCACGCACATAACCAATGAAATTCACCACCGCGCCCACCCGTGGATTGCGCGCGTGCAGATCAGCCGTCAACTGGCCGACATCGAAGCTCTTGTGCTGGACTCGAATCGTCATCGATCAACCCCCGGTCACTGGCGGGAAAAAAGCGATCTCATCGAAGTCCTCAACCACCTGACTCGGCTGACACAACTCCTGATTCACCGCGCACATCAGGTTGCCGGCGCCGAGCACTTCACGCCACAGCTCGCCGCGCTGCATGAGCATCTGCCGGACATCTTCAACGCTGCCCAAAGCCTCAGTCAGCGGGATTTTTTCACCGCCCAGATTCAACCGGTCACGGTAGCTGGCGAAGTAGTTGATCAGGATCATCGCGCGTCCTCCCATTGAAAATGACCGGAACGGCCACCCTGTTTGCTGAGCAGGCGGATATCGCCAATGACCATGGCCCGGTCCACCGCTTTGCACATGTCGTAAATGGTCAGCGCGGCAACGCTGGCGGCGGTCAGCGCTTCGAGTTCGACGCCGGTCTGGCCGGTGAGGCGGCAGGTGCTGGTGATCTGCACGCGGTCCGGCTCGCAGGCCTTGAGTTCGACGTGAATCGAGCTGAGCAGCAGCGCATGGCACAGCGGGATCAGTTCATGAGTGCGCTTGGCCGCTTGTATTCCGGCAATCCGCGCCACGGCGAACACGTCACCCTTGGGATGACCGTTGGCCTGAATCATCTGCAAGGTTTCCGGGAGCATCTGCACCCAGGCTTGCGCCGTGGCTTCGCGGCGGGTCGCGGCTTTGTCGCTGACGTCGACCATGTTGGCGCGGCCCTGATCGTCGAGGTGGGTGAGGGTGTGGCTCATGCGGAAAACTCCTGGATCGGGCTGTAAATTCGCGGGGCGTTGCGGTGCGGAATGTGGATCAGATTGAGCCGGTGCCTGAGCGCCCAACGCACAGTCAAAGCGGTAGGCGCTGACAGACTGACAAGGGTGCCGAGGCGTGCTCGCACAGCTTTGTGAATCAGTTCGAGGCTGCAACGGCTGGTGACCACGACGAAGCCTTCAGTCGCATCGATGGCGTCGATTTGCATTGCACCGATCAGCTTGTCGAGGGCGTTGTGGCGGCCGATGTCTTCGCGGCACAGCAAGGCTTCACCGTCAGCGTCGAAGTACAGCGCGGCATGCAGGGCGCCGCTGCTGCGCGCCAGTTGTTGAGCGGCTTCGATGCGTTGGCGAATGCCGTCGAAATGCTCTGCTGGCGGCAGTGCCGACGGTTGCAGGATCTGCAGTTGTGGCAGCGCCTGTTCCAGCGCTTCGACGCCGCAGATGCCACAGCCGCTGGTACCGGTCATTTGCCGACGATGATCTTTCAAGGCCCAGAACGCACGGCTGGAAATCTGTACATCGGCCTGACAGGCCTGCTCGAAATGCGTGAGGCGGATATCGTAGATCTCGTCGACGCTGTCGATGATCGCGTTGCTCAGGCTGAAGCCACGGATGAAGTCTTCGAGGTTGCCGGGCGAGACCATCATCACTGCCTGGCTCAGGCCGTTGTAGCTGATGGCGAGGGCGATTTCCGAGGCCAGCGCTGCGTGCGAGAGAGCGGCGTCGGGCAGGTATTCGCGAAACGCCACTTGCGCCGGTTGTGGTGCGGGGGCGTTGGGTTCGGTGCTGGGTTCTGTGATGGTTTCGACTTGGCAGAGCATCTTGAAAGTCCCGAGGCGCTGAAGAGTGTTCAGGCTACGGGGGCGTTAAAAGTGCGTCCAATCGCTTGTTCTGATGTGGTGATTGCTTTGGTCGATCAACCAGGATTTGTATCGACTGTTCGGGCCTCTTCGCGAGCAGGCTCGCTCCCACAGGGGGAATGCATTTCAACTGTGGGAGCGAGCCTGCTCGCGAAGGCGGCCTGACATCCAACATCAATTACTGAGCAGACACTTCAACCCCAAACAACTTCCGCGCCTCGGCAAAACACTTCTCGGCAATCGCCGAGCGCGGTTCGGTCTTGCGCATCACCAGCCCCAGCGGCGCGAGCACACTGGCGTCGGGCAACTGCATGAACGAGAGGTGCTCAATCGGCTCTTCCAGGCCGCTGTCCAGAGGCATGATCGCGCAACAGAAGCCTTGGTGAATCGCCTGCAACAGCTGATAGGTGGAGTCGCTTTCCATGATCGGCTGCGGGCTGAGGCCACGGCTGCGGAAACTCAAGTCGATGGATTTGCGGTAATGCATGCCGGCGGTGATCATCCCCAGCGGCAGTTCGGCGGCGTCTTCCCAGCTCATTTCCGAGCCTTCGAACTGGAAATGCCGGTTGTCGTAAAGCAGGCCGACACGGGTCTCGCCGATCTCGAAAAACTCGAAATAGTTCGGGTTGACGTGGTCCAGGTAGCACACGCCCAAGTCGAGTTGGTTATTGCCCAGCCCGGCGATGATCTCGTCAGAACTGAGCGACGACAGGCTGAACTTCAACTCCGGATACGTCCCCGACAAACCCTGAATGTAATTGACCGGGTTGAAGCTGCTCAGCGGCACCAGACCCAGACGCAGACTACCCACCAATTGCCCGCGACAGGCCGCCGCTTCGGCGAACAATCCGTCATGTGCTGCGAGCAAGGTACGCGCCCAGGCCAGCACACGCTCGCCAGCCTGGGTGAAACCTTCAAAGCGCTGGCCACGGTTGACCAGTACCAGATCCAGTTCGTCTTCGAGATTGCGCAGGCGCATCGACAACGTCGGTTGGGTGATGTGACAGCGTGCGGCGGCCTGGCCGAAGTGGCGGGTTTCGTCCAGCGCGATCAGGAACTTGAGTTGTTTGATGTCCACGAAGGCACCTGCTCGATGGGGATTTTTTGATTGAGTATTGACGCAGATGCGCAGGGCGCACGAAAAGCGCAGGGTGCGACGATCTCACTTGAACAGTTGTTCGTCCAATCGGAAGTGTTTAAGGGACTATCGATCGGCTCTATCAGGCCCGGTTCTGCTGGCGTTTAGCGAGGTGAAAAGCACCGATAGAGCGGGTCGATAATGTGGTTGGCCAGAGTGATTAGACAGTACTCATAAGTGGCACTTAGGCTGCTCGGCAATGTTGATTGACTGCTGCCGGAGAACTGCCATGAGCACAAAAGCCGATGCCCTGTTTGTCCCCCTGAATATTGCCGTGCTGACGGTCAGCGATACTCGCGATTACGCCAGCGATACCTCGGGCCAGTTGCTGGTCAGTCGTTTGCTGGAAGCAGGGCACACGTTGAGCGAGCGTAACTTGCTCAAGGATGATCTGTACAAAGTCCGCGCTCAGGTAGCGAACTGGATTGCCGACGAAGGCATTCAGGCGGTGCTGATCACTGGCGGCACTGGTTTCACCGGGCGCGACAGCACGCCGGAAGCGGTGGCCTGCTTGTTTGATAAGCAGATTGACGGCTTCGGCGAACTGTTTCGGGCGATTTCGATTCTGGATATCGGTACATCCACCGTGCAAAGCCGCGCGCTGGCCGGGCTGTCGAACGGCACGCTGGTCTGCTGCCTGCCAGGTTCGACTGGCGCCTGTCGCACGGCGTGGGAAGGCATTCTTGCCGAGCAGCTCGACAACCGTCATCGCCCGTGCAACTTCGTCCCGCACTTGAAAACCGTGCAAGCCTGCGGAACACGCGGATGAGCAAGGCACCGTTGATGCCGGTCGAGGACGCCCTCGACCAATTGCTCGGCATGGCCATTGAGCAACGTCTGGCCGACAGCGAACTGCTGGCGCTCGACGAGGCGCGTGGGCGGGTGCTGGCCAGTGATCTGGTGGCGACACTCGACTTGCCGCCGTGGCCGAACAGCGCCATGGACGGTTACGCGCTCAATCTCGCCGATCTGCACCGACAGCCGCTTAAGGTCTCGCAAAAGGTTTACGCCGGGCTGGCGCCGGACACGTTGCTGCCCGGCACCTGCGCTCGGATTTTTACCGGCGCACCGCTGCCGCCCGGCGCTACCTGCGTCGAGATGCAGGAGAACGTCGAAGTGCTGGAGGACGGCCGCGTGCGCTTCTTGCAGCCGCTGAAGGCGGGGCAGAACATCCGCGCGCAAGGTCAGGAAAATCGCGTCGGCGACATCCTGTTGCGCGCCGGCAAACGCCTTGGACCGTTCGAACTGGCAGTCGCCGCCGGGCAAGGGCTGGCGCAACTGCACGTGGTGCGTCGCCCGCGTGTGGCGTTGTTGTCGACCGGTGATGAACTGGTCGAACCGGGTCAGCCGTTGCGGCCCGGCAGTATCTACAACAGCAACCGTGTGTTGCTCGGTCACTGGTTGCGTGAGCTGGGTTGTGAAGTGATCGACGCCGGCATCCTCCCTGATCGCCCGGCGCAGACGCGGCTCAAGCTTGAGCAACTGCAAGTGCGCGCGGATCTGATTCTGACTACGGGTGGCGTGTCTGCCGGTGATGCCGACTGCCTCGGGCAGGTGCTACGCGACAACGGCAAACCGCTGTTGTGGAAACTGGCGATCAAGCCTGGCAAACCGCTGACGGTCGGGCATTTCGGCACGGTGCCGGTGATAGGTTTGCCAGGCAATCCGACCTCGGCGCTGGTGACGTTCGGGTTGTTGGCGCGGCCGTATCTGCTGCGCATTCAAGGCGTGGAAGAGGTCATGCCGCTGAGTTTTACGGTCAACGCGGGCTTCGATTGGCACAAGGCTGGCGGCCGTCGTGAATACCTGCGGGTGAAGCTGGAGGCGGGGCGTGCGGTGCTCTATCCGAATCAAAGCTCCGGCGTCCTGCTCGGCGCGACCTGGGCCGATGGCCTGGTGGAAATCCCCGAGAACAGCACCCACAACCTCGGCGACCCGCTGCGCTTTATCCCGTTCAACGAACTCTTCTGACCTCACCACCAATCAAACTGTGGGAGCGAGCCTGCTCGCGAAGGCGGTGGCACAGTCAACATCTGCGTTGCTTGGTCAACCGCCATCGCGAGCAGGCTCGCTCCCACATTGGTTTTGTGGTGGTCATCAATATCCGCGGTGTACGCGAACCCCTGTGGGAGCGAGCCTGCTCGCGAAGGCGGAGTGTCAGTCAACATTGATGTTGGCTGACAGGGCCTCTTCGCGAGCAAGCTCGCTCCCACAATGGCTTTATGGCGCTCATCAATATCCGGGTGTGAATGCAAAACCTGTAGGAGTGAGCCTGCTCGCGATGACGTAGGGTCAGTCGACGAAGATGTTGACTGGGCCGACCCCTTCGCGAGCAGGCTCGCTCCCACAATGGTTTTATGGCGCTCATCAATATCCGGGTGTGAATGCAAAACCTGTGGGAGCGAGCCTGCTCGCGAAGGCGGATTGTCAGTCAACATTGATCGTGACTGACAAGGCCTCTTCGCGAGCAAGCTCGCTCCCACAATGGCTTTATGGCGCTCATCAATATCCGGGTGTGAATGCAAAACCTGTGGGAGTGAGCCTGCTCGCGAAGGCGGAGTGTCAGTCAAAATTGATGTTGGCTGACAGGGCCTCTTCGCGAGCAAGCTCGCTCCCACAATGGTTTTATGGCGCTCATCAATATCCGGGTGTGAATGCAAAACCTGTGGGAGCGAGCCTGCTCGCGATGACGTAGGGTCAGTCGACGAAGATGTTGACTGGGCCGACCCCTTCGCGAGCAGGCTCACTCGTACAATGGTTTTGTGGTGGTCATCAATATCCGCGGTGTACGCAAACCTGTGGGAGCGAGCCTGCTCGCGAAGGCGGAGTGTCAGTCAACATTGATGTTTGCTGATACGGCCTCTTCGCGAGCAAGCTCGCTCCCACAGGGTTTTGAGGTGTCTGGAGAGCTACGGATCAGCTCAGCACATAGTCCACCGGCTTCAGCGCCGGCGGCACTTCGGCGCCAAGCTCGGCGAGGATATCGCGTTCGATGGTGCGCACCAGTGCATCGGTGGGCAGGTCGTTTTCGTCGCGGCCAAACGGGTCTTCCAGTTCATCGGCAATCGCATCCAGACCAAAAAACGTATAGCTGACGATCGCCGTGAACAACGGTGTCAGCCAGCCCAGCGGTTCGGCCATGGCAAACGGCAACAGGATGCAGAACAGATAAATCGTTCGGTGCAGCAACAGCGTGTAAGGAAACGGCAGTGGCGTGGTCTTGATCCGTTCGCACACGGCTTGCGCCTGGGTCAGGCTGGTCAGGTGATTAGCCAGCAACATGTAGCGCCACTCAGTCAGCTCACCGTTTTGATGCAGATCGGAACACTGCTGGCCAACCGTCTGCAAAATGCGTCCGCTGTAATCCGGCGTCTGCGGATCGGGCTTGGGCATGATCCACTGGCTGCTGGCGTCCGCTTCGTTTTCTTTACGCAACCGCGCGTTCAACGCATGAGCAAAACCACAAAGATTGAGCAGCAACGGTTTACGCTCAACCGACTCACGAATCACATGAGTTTCGCGAATCACCGAGCGAATATGCACGATCACTTCGCCCCAGGCTTTACGTGCCTCATACCAGCGGTCATAGCAAGCGTTGTTGCGAAAATTCATGAAGATCGACAGCGACAACCCGAGCAAGGTAAACGGCGTGGCGTTGACCTTGGTGAAGTTGCTCGGATGAAGGATTTCCACCAGCACGATGGCCGAGGCGAGGAGGGTGACCATCAACGTGCGCAGGGCGATGCGCTTGGCGATCGAACCCTTGAGGGTGAAGAGAATGGCGAACTGGTTGACCTTGGGTCTGATGATCATGCTGTGCGGTTCCGATAACCCTTGGAAGGGGCGGTCTAGCCGCCCGTCATGTTCATGAAGCGCACGACCTGAACATCATCGTTCACTTCGAAATTATGTCGATACGGCTTGAGTTTCATCGCCTCGACGATGGCTTTCTCCAGCCGCTGCGGTTGCCCCGGGTGGGCGCGCAGCACCGCTTTCAGATCCACCGAATGCTCGTTACCCAGACACAGTAGCAGGCACCCTTCGACGGTGAGGCGCACGCGGTTGCAGGTGCCGCAAAAATTGTGGCTATGCGGTGAGATAAAGCCCAGGCGAATCTCCGGCGCTTCCGCCAGCCGCCAGTAGCGCGAAGGGCCTTGAGTCGATTCCGCCGAGTCGATCAGGGTATAGCGTTCGGCAATCTTTTCCCGCACCTGTGCGCTGGAGAAAAACGACTCGGCACGGCTGTGTTCACTGATGATCCCCAGCGGCATCTCTTCGATGAAAGAGACGTCGAGCTGCCGGTCAATCGCGAAGCTGACCAGATCGTTGATCTCCTCATCGTTGCGACCCTGCATCACCACGACATTGAGTTTAGTGCGGGTAAAACCGGCCTTGCGCGCGGCATCGATGCCGTTGATCACCTGCGCCAGATCGCCGGTGCGGGTCATCTGTTTGAAGCGCTGCGCATCGAGGCTGTCGAGACTGATGTTCAGGCGTTTGACCCCGGCATCGAACAGCGGCGCGGCGAGTTTGCCCAGTTGTGAACCGTTGGTGGTCATGCACAGTTCGCGCAGGCCGGGCAGGGCGGCGATCTGCTCGCAGAGCTTGACCACGCCCGGACGGATCAGCGGCTCGCCACCGGTCAGGCGAATCTTGCGCGTCCCCAGCGCCACGAAGCTCTGCGCCAGCTGATAGATCTCTTCCAGCGTGAGGATTTTTTGCCGTGGCAGAAACTGCATGTCTTCGGCCATGCAATAGACGCAGCGGAAGTCGCAGCGGTCGGTAACCGACATGCGCAGATAGTCGACGCGGCGGTTGTAACCATCGATCAAGACACGCTCTGACATGACAGCCTCGCAGGAATGAAAACCCCGATTGAAGGAGTTTGGTCAGCGCAGGTTATGGGCAACTTTCACTGCCGTCCAATCACTGTTAATGAACAGCTGATTGATGCCGTCGATGATGAATTATTTTTCGCCGAAAGTTGCTGCGTTAGTTTCGCAAGGCCCCGTAAATAAAGGGTTTTTAGCCGTGATAGATGCTTTCGATAAGGCGGTCATTAATAGCGATTAGACATCGTTTTGTAACGGTTCATATCCTTGCCCCGGCAAACCCAACGACCACTTTTCAACCTTGAAAGTCGGCCGTCGCTGTTTAACCGAATCAGGTTCATGCCTGTGTGCATCGTCATGGAGAGTCCCATGTCACAAGTCGACCGTTACAAACCCTACAAAGGCGCCGCTGCCGGTTGGGGCGCTGTCATCAGCCTGACCAAGAGCTGGCTGGGCAGTGAAAACGCCCTGAAAAACATCCGTGCCATGCTCAAGACCAACCAGAACGGCGGCTTTGACTGCCCGGGTTGCGCCTGGGGTGAAGCGCCGGGCGCGAGCATGTTGAAGTTCTGCGAGAACGGCGCGAAAGCGGTGAACTGGGAAGCGACCGGGCGTTTGGTCGACCCGGCGTTCTTCAACAAGTACACGGTGTCGAGCCTGGCCGAACAGAGCGACTACTGGCTGGAATATCAGGGTCGCCTGACCCACCCGATGCGCTACGACGCGCGGGTCGACCGCTATGTGGAAATCAGCTGGGACGACGCTTTCGCGCTGATCGCTGATCATCTGAAAAACCTGAAATCGCCGCACGAGGCCGAGTTCTACACCTCCGGTCGTGCCAGCAACGAGGCGGCGTTTCTCTATCAATTGTTCGTCCGCGCGTTCGGCACCAACAACTTCCCCGACTGCTCGAACATGTGCCACGAAGCCAGTGCGGTGAGCATGATCGAGACCCTCGGCGTTGGCAAAGGCACCGTTGTCTACGAGGATCTGCATCACGCCGACGCGATTTTTGTGATCGGCCAGAACCCCGGCACCAACCACCCGCGCATGCTCGAACCGCTGCGTGAAGCGGTAAAGCGCGGCGCACAAGTGGTCTGCATCAATCCGCTGAAAGAGCGTGGCCTGGAGCGTTTCCAGAACCCGCAGAACCCGCTGGAAATGCTCAGCAACGGCTGGGAAGCGACCAACACCGCGTACTTCCGCCCGGCGCTGGGTGGCGACATGGCGATGATTCGCGGCATGGTCAAATTCCTCCTGCAGTGGGAACGCGAAGCCCAGGCGACTGGCGGCGAGCCGGTGTTCGATCATGCGTTTATTGCCGAGCACACCTCGGGCCTCGACAGCTATCTGGCTGAAGTCGAGGCAACCAGCTGGGAGCACATTCTCGAGCAGTCCGGCGTGCCGTTGCATGACATCGAACTGGCCGCGCGCATGTATGGCCGCGCCAAGAGTGTGATCATGTGCTGGGCCATGGGCCTGACCCAACACGTGCACTCGGTGGCGACCCTGCAGGAAGTCATCAACCTGCAACTGCTGCGCGGCAACGTTGGCCGTCCGGGTGCAGGTCTGTCGCCGGTTCGCGGCCACAGTAACGTGCAGGGCGACCGCACTATGGGCATCAACGAGCTGGCGCCGAAAGACTTGATGGACGCGCTGGAAAAGCGCTTCAACTTCGACGTGCCGCGCATGCACGGCCACAACACGGTGATGGCGATCGGCGCCATGGAGCGTGGCGAAGCCAAGGTGTTTATCGGTCTGGGCGGCAACTTCGCCCAAGCCACGCCGGACACCCCGCGCACCCACGCGGCGATGCGCAAACTCGACCTGACCGTGCACATCGCGACCAAGCTCAACCGCAGCCACTTGGTGACCGGTCGCGACGCGCTGATCCTGCCGTGCCTCGGGCGTACCGACATCGATATCCAGGCCGAAGGCCCGCAAGGCGTGACTGTTGAAGACACCTTCAGCATGGTGCATTTGTCGTTCGGTCAGTTGAAGCCGAAGTCGGCGCAGTTGAAATCCGAGCCAGCGATCATTGCCGGGATCGCCGCCGCGACGTTGGGCAAGCACCCGATCGATTGGGAGTGGGTGGTGGGCGACTACGGACGCATCCGCAACTTGATTGCCGACGTGATTCCGGGCTTCGAGAACTTCAATGAAAAACTGCTGACTCCGGGTGGTTTCCACCTCGGCAACGACGCTTCGGATCGGGTCTGGAACACCGAAAGCGGCAAGGCGCAGTTCACCCCGTGCGTGCTGCCAGAACACCTGATCAGCGAAGGCGTGCGCAACCTGCCGGTCAAGCCGCATCTGATCCTGCAGACCATGCGTTCTCACGATCAGTACAACACCACGCTGTATGGACTCGATGACCGCTATCGCGGGGTTTACGGCATGCGCGATGTGATCTTCGCCAACGAACAGGACATCCAGCGCCTGGGCTTTGAACCGGGGCAGAAGGTTGATCTGGTGGCGCTGTGGGATGACGAGCGCGAACGTCGAGTCAGTGGTTTTACCCTGATCGCCTACGACATTCCGCCAGGGCAGGCAGCGGCGTATTACCCGGAGACTAACCCTTTGGTACCGCTGGAAAGCTATGGCGACCGGACGTATACGCCGACCTCCAAGTTCGTGGCGATCCGCCTCGAAGCCGCGAAGGTCAGCAACCTGATCCCATCGTCGGCGGCGTAACCCGCGACTCATAAAAACACTGGCAATTTTACTGGCTGCAGGCGTTCGCGCCTGGCGGTGGCCCGGGTTCGTGCTGCCGCTTTTCAGCCTGGATGAGGACATCATCATGTTCAATCTGGAGGCACTGGACCTGGCGCGAATTCAATTCGCGTTCACGGTTTCGTTCCACATTATTTTCCCGGCGATCACCATTGGCCTGGCGAGTTTCCTAGCGGTACTCGAAGGCCTGTGGCTGAAAACCCGCAACGACCCGTACCGCGATCTCTACCATTTCTGGTCGAAGATCTTTGCGGTCAACTTTGGCATGGGCGTGGTTTCGGGACTGGTCATGGCGTACCAGTTCGGCACCAACTGGAGCGGCTTCTCGGACTTTGCCGGAAGCATCACCGGGCCGTTGCTGACCTATGAAGTGCTGACCGCGTTCTTCCTTGAGGCCGGGTTCCTCGGGGTGATGCTGTTCGGCTGGAACCGTGTCGGCCGTGGCTTGCACTTCTTCGCTACGATGATGGTCGCGATCGGCACGTTGATTTCGACGTTCTGGATTCTTGCGTCCAACAGCTGGATGCAGACGCCGCAGGGCTTCGAAATCGTTGACGGGCGGGTGATGCCGCTGAACTGGCTGGCGATCGTGTTCAACCCGTCATTCCCGTTCCGTCTGGCGCACATGGCGATTGCCGCTTTTGTGGCGACGTCGTTCTTCGTCGGTGCGTCGGCTGCCTGGCATTTGCTGCGCGGCAATAACACCGCGCCGGTGCGCAAGATGTTTTCCATGGCGTTGTGGATGGCCCTGATCGTTGCGCCGATTCAAGCGGTGGTCGGTGACGCCCACGGTTTGAACACACTGGAGCATCAACCGGCAAAAATCGCCGCCATCGAAGGTCACTGGGAAAACGCCGACAACGGGCCGACGCCGCTGGTGCTGTTCGGCATTCCTGATATGCAAGCGGAGAAGACCAAGTATGCGTTGGAGATTCCCTATCTCGGCAGCCTGATCCTCACCCACAGCCTCGACAAGCAGATCCCGGCGCTGAAGAGTTTCCCGAAAGAAGACCGGCCGAATTCGACCGTGATCTTCTGGAGTTTCCGGGTGATGGCGGGGTTGGGGATGTTGATGATCCTCGTCGGTTTGCTCGGTCTGGCGTTGCGCCGGGGCGGCAAGCTTTACCAGCATCGCGGCTTCCAGCGTCTGGTGTTGCTGATGGGGCCGAGTGGCTTGATTGCGTTGCTGGCCGGGTGGATTACCACGGAAGTCGGGCGTCAGCCGTGGGTGGTTTATGGTTTGTTGCGTACCCATGACGCGGCGTCGCATCACTCGGTGGCGCAGATGAGCACGTCGCTGGCGCTGTTCGTGGTGATCTATTTCACCGTGTTCAGTGTGGGCATCGGCTACATGATGAAACTGGTGAAAAAAGGCCCGCAGCCGCATCACGAACATCCGCCTGAGGGCGACGAATTGCAGACGCCGCGTCGACCGATTTCGGCGGCTACCGCCCCTATGAAGGAGCATTGAGTCATGGGTATTCAAGGTATCGATCTCTCGTTGATCTGGGGAGTGATCATCGCCTTCGGGGTGATGATGTACGTGATCATGGACGGCTTCGATCTGGGCCTCGGGATCCTGTTTCCGCTGATCCCGGACGAGCAGGAACGCGATGTGATGATGAACACCGTCGCGCCGGTCTGGGACGGTAACGAGACCTGGCTGGTGCTCGGTGGGGCGGCGTTGTATGGCGCGTTTCCGCTGGCGTACGGGGTGATTCTCGAGGCGTTGTATCTGCCGCTGATCCTGATGCTGTGCGGGCTGATTTTCCGTGGCGTGGCGTTCGAGTTTCGCTTCAAGTCGTCGCCGCAGAAGCGTCATTGGTGGGACAAGGCGTTTATCGGTGGTTCGCTGCTGGCGACGTTCTCCCAAGGTGTGGTGATCGGCGCGTATGTGTCCGGGATTCCGGTGGCCGATCGGCAGTTTGCCGGCGGCGGTCTGGACTGGTTGGCGCCGTTTCCGCTGGTGTGTGGCGTGGGTCTGGTGATTGCCTACGCGTTGCTCGGCAGCACCTGGCTGCTGGTCAAGACCGAGGGCATGCTCGAATCGCGGATGCGCCTGTTCACCCGGCCGCTGGCCTTGCTGTTGATGGCGATGGTGCTGGTGATTGGCGTGTGGACCCTGCAACTGCATCCGGAACTGGCGGCACTTTGGTCGACGCACGGGCATCTGCAGGTGTTTGCCGGGTTGGTGATGTTGGCGTTGCTGGCGCTGTTCGGGCTGCTGCGCACGTTGCGTCAGCGGCATACACACTGGCCGTTTGTGTTCACCCTGGTGCTGATGTTGCTCGGTTACATCGGCCTGGCGCTGAGCATCTGGCCAAACATCATCCCGCCGTCGGTGAGCATCTGGGCCGCCGCGTCACCACCGTCGAGCCAGTTGTTCGCGCTGATCGGCGCACTGTTCATCCTGCCGGTGATCCTGATGTACACCTTCTGGAGCTACTACGTATTCCGCGGCAAAGTGAGGATTGGCGATGGCTATCATTGATTCCCGTGAAGTGAAAAGCAGCCGCTGGTACAAGCGTCTGGGCTGGTTGTTGCTTATCTGGCTCGGCAGTGTGGTATCGCTGGCGGTTGTCGCAAGCCTGCTGAAACTGGCGATGTATGCAGCGGGTATGAGGACCCATTGACCCCAAAAAAAACCGGAGCCTGGCTCCGGTTTTTTATTGTCGGGGATTTTGGATGTACCACCGGACATTGTGGGAGCGAGCCTGCTCGCGAAGGCGTCAGGTCAGACAACGTTGATGTTGAATGTAATGGCCTCTTCGCGAGCAGGCTCGCTCCCACATTTGATCTCGGTCCGGCCGAAGATCGACTGATCAACCCGATCCCCCGTGGGAGCGAGCCTGCTCGCGAAGGCGGCATCACGGCCACCACAAGAATTACCGGCGTTCCTGATTCCTCGGCCAACTCAGGCTAAAACAAGCCCCACCCAGACTCTTGCTCTTGCCAATAATCGCCCGGCCGTCATGCCAGTGAATGATCCGCCGCACAATCGACAGCCCCAAACCATGCCCGCCCGACGCCCGTGTGCGGCTGTCATCCAGGCGCAGAAACGGCGTGAAAATACGCTCCCACGCCACTTCCGGTACACCCGGCCCGTCATCCTCGACGTCGACGCGGCAGCGTAATTGCCCGACCTGATAACTCACCGTCACGCTCGAACGCGCATGACGCATGGCGTTGCTCACCAGATTCTGCAGCGCCCGATGCAGATAACGCGGCTCGGCTTCCACCCAGGCATCATCGTTATCCGCCGCGGACAGGCACAAACCACGCTGCACGGTGACCTCGGCGCGCAGCGGCGCCAGCTCCTCGATCACTTGATTGACCAAGGCATCCAGATCGATGCGCTGGAAGGTCAGCGCCGGCGAACCTTGCTCCAGTCGCGCATAGGTGAGCATTTCATCGACCAGCTTATCGAGGTCTTCGATGTCGTGATCCATGCCCTCGCGGTACTTCTCCAGCGCTTGCGGGGTGGTCGCCGAACCGATCATCTCCAGGCCGAAACGCAAACGCGCCACCGGCGTGCGCAGTTCATGGGACACCGCACGCACCAACTCGCGCTGGATCGCCAGTAACTGCTGCAAGTGCTCGGCCATGCCGTTAAATGCTGACGCCAGACGCCCGACCGAGTCCGCGCCGCGCGCCGGCACCCGGGTTTCCAGGCTGCCCTTGGCAATCCGCGTGGCCGCCGCCTCGAGACCGCGTAAACGCCGTTCGAGCTGACGCACCAGCAGATAAACGATAAGACCGATCAAGGTCAGGCCGAGCGCAGCAATCAACACCAGCCATTCCGGCGGGTACGGGTTCATCTGATACAGCGGGCCGATCTCCAGCACCCATGGCGTACCAACCATGCCGGCAAATACGCGGATCGAATCGCCGCCCTTGCCCAGCGCCATCACCGTATCGCCTTCGGCCACACGGCGGCTCTGGTCTTCGTCCATGTCGGCGTCATTCACCGTGACCAGCCGCAGATCGAAACCGAAGCCCTTCTCTTGCTTGATCTGCGCGAGGCGTTTGGGCTGCTCGGCGACCGGCACGCGCACCAGTTCATCGGCCAGCAGGTAAATGGTCGCGCGAGCCAGTTGTTCGCTGATCTGCTGCACTTCACCGGTGAGGACGAGTTGCTCCTTGTCGCTGACCATCCGGTAAACCCTGGCCGCGTGTGGCCCGGTCTGCTCGACCAGGGCCTGCCCGCGCTGTACGCGAGTGCGCTGGGACAGATCGAGATCGGTTTCGGCAAACTTCTTCAGCGCCAGCGGAATCCCCAGCAACCGCTCCCACACCAACAGCGCCCGATGGCGCTCGGTTTCGTTCATCGGTTGCAGGTTGTCGGCCATCAGCGAAAAGGTGCCGTGGGCCAGACGCTCGCGATACTGCTCGCTGCGTACGGTGTTGAGCAGATTCAGCGCCAGCACACCGAGCACCGCCACCAGGATGATCGCTGCGCACATGCCGCCGTAGATGCGCAGGAAGATCGAGTTCACAGCGGCAGATCTACGCAGGCTTCCGGGACGAACAGATAACCTTTGCTGCGAATGGTCTTGATCAGCCGCGGGTGGTCGGGGTCGTCGCCGATTTTCGGGCGGATGCGCGAAATGCGCACATCAATCGAACGGTCCTGGCCGTCGTAGCCGATGCCGCGCAGTGCAGTGAAGATTTCTTCGCGGGACAAAATACGCCCGGCGTTGGATACCAACAGCCAGAGCAGGTCGAACTCGGCGCTGGTCAGCTCGATGCCGTTGTCGCTCAGCCACGCCTCGCGCAAGGCGTTGTCGACCACCAGCGGGCCGAATTGCAGGCGACGGGATTTCTCTGCCACCGGTTCAGGTGTGTCGCTACGTCGCAGCAACGCTTGAATTCGCGCCAGCAACAGACGCGGGCGCACCGGTTTGCACACGTAATCGTCGGCACCGAGGTCGAGCCCCTGGATCTGATCGGCATCGTCGGTGCGCGCGGTGAGCATCAGAATCGGTCCATCGAAATGATTGCGCACCTTACGGCAAATGCTCAGGCCATCTTCGCCGGGCAGCATCAGGTCGAGGATCACCAGATCCGGCTGCTCCTTGATGATCCGCGCCGCCGCCAGCGCACCGTTGCCTTCGATGTCCACGCGCAGTCCATTGGCTTGCAGGTAGTCGCGCGTCAGTTCGGCCAGTCGCTGGTCATCCTCGACGATCAATACCTGAAAGGCTTGTTGCTCCACCGGTGACCTCTGCTTTCTATTGTTATTAATAAAAGGAAGGCGATTGCCCGGACACACAATCCCCTGTAGGAGCTGTCGAGTGAAACGAGGCTGCGATCTTTTGATCTTGCTTTTCAAGATCAGGATCAAAAGATCGCAGCCTTCGGCAGCTCCTACAGGAGTCCTCCCGTCCTTTTGTCATGTTTCTGGAGGATAAGAATGCCTGCGCATGGGCCAATTGTATAAACGGCGTACAGCCAGAACACAAGTCGGTAAATGCGTTCGGACAAGGCGGTTTTTTGTGATAGGGTTCGCGCCCTTAAAAATCCGCTGAAGCGTTTTTCCCGGTGAAAAAACAGTGACAGACGGTCTAGCTCAGCAGGTTCGCGGCCTACACGCATTTTCGACGTTTCTTACACAATTTACGCACAGGTTTATCCACAGCTAGTACGTTGCAAGCACCCTTGAAACGCATTATCTTGTAGCACGGCGCGAGGAGAGACCCTACATATGGGGTTTTCCGCTCAAACGCCCAACCACATTTAGGGCCTGAAACTCAAGTGCTTTATTGCCAGTTTCCGGTTGAACCAGGCAAGTTTTTCAAAGCCCAAACCGCACTTGCGGATGGCACCGTTTTTTAGGTCGGAAACGACCGGAACGGTACGGGTGTTGCAGTCATTACTGTCACCCTGGAAGGAGTTTGGCCCGAGCCCTGGCTCGGCGCCGAAGACTTCGGCAAGGATGCGGCGTTACAAGCCTTTTTCCTACTGTTCCGAAGTTGTTACGCCGACGCTTGTCGGTTGCAGTGCTTCGGTACAGAACGGTGAGCACCATGACGGTGCCAAACAAACATAGAGAATGTGGAGACCACCCCCCATGCAAACCGACACAACTCGCGAGAACCCGCAGGGCACCTTGCCGCAGGCCGCTGATTCGAATTCGGATCTGGCAGCTACCGCGCCTGGTCAGCTGCGCGTGATCAAGCGTAATGGCACTGTCGTTCCTTACACCGATGACAAGATCACCGTCGCTATCACCAAAGCGTTCCTCGCAGTTGAGGGCGGCACCGCTGCCGCTTCGTCGCGAATCCATGACACCGTTGCCCGCCTGACCGAACAGGTCACCGCAACCTTCAAGCGTCGCATGCCGTCGGGTGGCACCATCCATATCGAAGAAATCCAGGACCAGGTCGAACTGGCCCTGATGCGTGCCGGCGAGCAGAAAGTCGCGCGCGACTACGTGATCTACCGTGACGGCCGTTCGAAAGAACGCGCTGCCCACGCGCCGGCCGAAGAAGCGGTCAACGCTCACCCGTCGATCCGCATCACCCGCACCGACGGCAGCCTCGCGCCGCTGGACATGGGCCGCCTGAACACCATCGTCACCGAAGCCTGCGAAGGTCTGGAAGAAGTCGATGGCGACCTGATCCAGCGCGAAACCCTGAAAAACCTCTACGACGGCGTGGCCCTGACCGACGTCAACACCGCGCTGGTAATGACCGCCCGTACCCTGGTTGAGCGCGAGCCGAACTACTCGTTCGTCACCGCTCGCCTGCTGATGGACACCCTGCGTGCCGAAGGCCTGGGTTTCCTCGGTGTGGCCGAAAGCGCCACTCACCACGAAATGGCCGATCTGTACGCCAAGGCTCTGCCGGCTTACATCGCCAAAGGTATCGAGTTCGAACTGCTGAACCCTGTGCTGGCTTCCTTCGACCTGGAAAAACTGGGCAAGGCGATCAACCACGAGCGTGATCAGCAATTCACCTACCTGGGGCTGCAAACCCTGTACGACCGTTACTTCATCCACAAGGATGGCGTGCGCTTCGAACTGCCGCAGATCTTCTTCATGCGCGTGGCCATGGGCCTGGCGATCGAAGAGAAGCAGAAAGAAGACCGTGCGATCGAGTTCTACAACCTGCTGTCGTCTTTCGACTACATGTCGTCGACTCCGACCCTGTTCAACGCCGGTACCCTGCGTCCACAGCTGTCGAGCTGCTACCTGACCACCGTGCCGGATGACCTGTCGGGCATTTACCACGCGATTCACGACAACGCCATGTTGTCGAAATTTGCTGGCGGCCTGGGCAACGACTGGACCCCGGTCCGTGCGCTGGGTTCGTACATCAAAGGCACCAACGGCAAGTCGCAAGGCGTGGTTCCGTTCCTCAAAGTCGTGAACGACACCGCTGTAGCCGTTAACCAGGGTGGCAAGCGCAAAGGCGCTGTTTGTGCCTACCTGGAAACCTGGCACATGGACATCGAGGAGTTCATCGAACTCCGTAAGAACACCGGTGATGATCGTCGTCGTACCCACGACATGAACACTGCCAACTGGATCCCTGACCTGTTCATGAAGCGTGTCTTCGATGACGGCAAGTGGACCCTGTTCTCGCCATCCGAAGTACCGGACCTGCACGACCTGACCGGTAAAGCCTTCGAAGAGCGCTACGAGTACTACGAAGCCCTGACCGAATACCCAGGCAAGGTCAAACTGTTCAAGACCATCCAGGCCAAAGACCTGTGGCGCAAAATGCTCTCCATGCTGTTTGAAACCGGCCACCCATGGCTGACTTTCAAAGACCCGTGCAACCTGCGCAGCCCGCAGCAGCACGTCGGCGTGGTTCACAGCTCGAACCTGTGCACCGAGATCACCTTGAACACCAACAAGGACGAGATCGCCGTTTGCAACCTGGGCTCGATCAACCTGCCGAACCACATCGTCGACGGCAAGCTGGACACCGCCAAGCTGGAACGCACCGTGAACACCGCCGTGCGCATGCTCGATAACGTGATCGACATCAACTACTACTCGGTGCCGCAAGCGAAGAACTCCAACTTCAAGCACCGTCCGGTCGGTCTGGGCATCATGGGCTTCCAGGACGCGCTGTACCTGCAGCACATTCCTTACGGTTCCGACGCTGCCGTCGAGTTCGCCGACAAGTCGATGGAAGCGGTCAGCTACTACGCGATCCAGGCGTCATGCGACCTGGCTGACGAGCGCGGCGCGTACGAGACGTTCCAGGGTTCGCTGTGGTCCAAAGGCATCCTGCCACTGGATTCGCAACAGATCCTGATCGAGCAACGTGGCCAGAAGTACATCGATGTCGACCTGAACGAAACCCTCGACTGGGCACCGGTTCGCGCCCGTGTTCAGAAAGGCATTCGTAACTCGAACATCATGGCCATCGCACCGACCGCGACCATCGCCAACATCACTGGCGTATCGCAGTCGATCGAACCGACCTACCAGAACCTGTATGTGAAATCGAACCTGTCGGGCGAATTCACCGTGATCAACCCGTACCTGGTTCGCGACCTCAAGGCTCGCGGCCTGTGGGACTCGGTCATGATCAACGACCTGAAGTACTACGACGGTTCCGTTCAGCAGATCGAGCGCATCCCGCAAGAACTCAAAGAGCTCTATGCAACTGCGTTCGAAGTGGACACCAAGTGGATCGTTGACGCCGCCAGCCGTCGTCAGAAGTGGATCGACCAGGCCCAGTCGCTGAACCTGTACATCGCCGGCGCATCGGGCAAGAAGCTCGACGTGACCTACCGCATGGCCTGGTACCGTGGTCTGAAAACCACTTACTACCTCCGTGCCCTGGCTGCGACCAGCACCGAGAAGTCGACCATCAACACCGGCAAGCTGAACGCTGTTTCCAGCGGCGGCAACCACGGCGACGATTCGGTTCTGGCAGCGCCTGCCGGTCCTGCTCCAGTGCCAAAGGCTTGCGCGATCGACGAGCCGGATTGCGAAGCTTGCCAATAAGCTGAGCTGACTCAGGCGTTGCGAGACGCCTGAGACTTTCCTGGTAAAAGAACCCCCCCGACAGACTTCTGGTTTGACGGGGGTTTTCTTTTGCCCGAGAGAAAAAGCCCTTCCCCCTCACGCCCGCCGTATCTGACAACCCTGAGTGTCCAGGTGAACGGAGGCAGAGTGAATACTTCCGGCACAACTGTTCCGCAGAACTGCCGTCCACCCCCTTACCACGCCCACAAAAAAGCCCCTCGAAACGAGGGGCTCCTGGGTACGACTCAAACCAGAATCAGGTCATCTGAATGATGGTCTGCATGATGGTGCTCTGGGTCGAAATGGTCTTGGCGTTCGCCTGATAGTTGCTCTGGCCCTTGATCAGGTCCACCAGCTCATTGGTCAGGTTCACGTTCGACTCTTCCAGCGAGTTGGACTGGATGGAACCCAGTGTGCCGGTTTCCGGAGCGTCATAACCCGGGATACCCGAAGCGAAGGTTTCCTTCCAGCTGGTGCCGCCTACTGCTTGCAGACCTTGCTCGTTAGTGAAGCTGGCAAGGGCAACCTGACCGATCGCCTTGTTCTGGTTGTTGCTGAAGTTGGCGAACAACGTACCGGTGCCGTCGATGGTCAGGTTGGTGATCTGGCCAGTGGCGTAACCATCCTGAGTCGGGATGGTACGCGAGGTATCCGCGTTGTACTGAGTGGTCTTGGCCAGGGAAACGGTCACGCCATTCGGGTTGGCAGCCGCGCCGTTAGGCGTGAAGTTGCCATTGGTCACGGTGCCCGGCACCCAGTTCTTGAGTGTCAGATCACTGCTGATCACCGCAGGATCACCTGCAACAGGGGCAGGAGTGCTGACCTGAAGCAGCTTGCCGGAACTGTCGAACGTCAGAGTCGAAGCAGTGGGTGGGACAGTCACCGGATTACTACCGGTCGCGTCCGGGTTGCGCCCATCGACCAGCGTGTACACCTTCCAGGTGTTTTCGCCCGTCTTCACGACGTACTGATCCATGTTGTGCTTGTTGCCTTGCGTGTCATAGATCGGGGTGCTGAACGACTCGGTGTAAGTCTCGACCTTGGACGGATCGAACTTGACAGCGGTGGCGCCGGTATCAACGATCACCGGTGCCGACGAGTTCAGGTTGATGCTCGAAGCCACGGCGGAAGTGGACTTTGGCGCCAGGTTCGAGGTGTCGATCTTCAGGTCGGTCAACACACCCTTGATGATCTTGCCGCTGGAATCCACGGCGTAACCTTGCAGACGCGAGGTGTAGTCGGTGTTGGTGATAAAACCGGCGTCGTCGACTTTGAAAGTACCGGCACGGGTGTAGGAAATCGAGCCGTTGTTGCTCATGGTGAAGAAGCCGGAACCGTTGATACCCATGTCCAACACGTTGCCGGTGTTGTTGATGTCACCCTGGGTGAACTGCTGGGAAACGTTGGCCAGGCGCACACCGTTGCCGATGACTTTGCTGCCGGTGCCCAGGCGGGTCGCCGAGTAAACGTCTTCGAATTCTGCACGGGACGATTTGAAACCGGCGGTCGCGACGTTGGCGATGTTGTTGCCGGTCACGTCCAGTTGTTTGTTGGCTGCATAGAGACCGCTAAGGCCGATATTGAAAGACATATTCCACTCCTTTGTTGCCGGTTAGTCGGCTCTATATACCAATGGTTTGTACTTTGGACAGGGCAACGGAGCCCTTGCCAGCCAGGTTGAGCATCAGCTCGCCACCGGTCTGGCTGATCGTCACGCTGTTGACTGTTGCCGGCAGGTAAGTGGCCAGATCGGTCGCGGTGCCGTTGATCGGTGCGCTCGCCTTGAAGGTGTAGGTACCGGTCGGCACGAGGGTGCCGGACGTGTCCTTGCCGTCCCAGGTGAAGCTGGCACTGCCAGCGGCGCGACTGCCCAGATCGATGGTGCGAACCGTCTTGCCGCTGCTGTCGGTGATCGTCACGGTACCCTCAGCAATGGACGTCGACAGGTTCACCGAACCGGTCAGGCCTTTGCTCGGGTCGTCGAGTTGCGCGGTGTTGGTCTGCACGATGACGTTGCGACCGACCAGCGACGAAGCCTGCAGCGCTTGCGACGAGTTGTAGTTGCCGGCCAGGCCACTCACGGTGGAGTTCAGCGTGGTGATGCCTTCAAGGCTGCTGAACTGCGCTAGCTGGGCAACGAATGCGCTGTTGTCCTGTGGATCGAGCGGGTTCTGGTTTTTCAGCTGGGTAACCAGCAGTTGCAGGAATGCGTCCTTGCCCAGCGCTTGACCGCCGGTGGCGCTGTTGGTCGCCGAAGCGATGCCGCCCGTCGTGGTGCTGCTGGTCTTCGCCGAGTTGGCGAGAATGTCCTTCAGGCTCGGCGTGCTGGTGGTATCGGTAACACTCATGGCAGTCGCCCCTTATTACTGACCGAGGGTCAGTACCTTCTGCATCATGGTTTTGGCGGTGTTCATCATTTCGGCGTTGGTCTGGAACGAACGACTCGCGGAAATCATGTCAGCCATTTCTTCCACCACGTTGACGTTCGGGTAGTAGACGTAGCCTTTGGCGTCAGCCGCCGGATGATTCGGCTCGTAACGCGCTTCGAGGTTGCTCTGGTCTTCGACCACACCGAGCACCTGTACGCCCTGACCGGCCGCGTCCTGGCTCTGGAACAGCGAGTTGCTGCCGCTGTTCTGGCCGCCCTGGAACATGGTGGCGAATACCGGGTGACGGGCGCGGTAGGTCTGGTCAATGCTCGACGAGACGGTTTCGGCGTTGGCGATGTTCGACGCAACGGTGTTCAGACGCGTGGTTTGTGCGCTCATGCCGCTGCCGGCAATGTTGAAAACGCTGGACAGGGACATGAATTACTCTCCGCGCAGGGCTGACACCAGCCCTTTGAATTTGCTGTTGAGCAGGGTGAAGCTGGCCTGGAAGCCGACGGC
The DNA here is from genome assembly GCF_900580865.1 of Pseudomonas viridiflava. GTDB lineage: Bacteria > Pseudomonadota > Gammaproteobacteria > Pseudomonadales > Pseudomonadaceae > Aquipseudomonas. The sequence continues at coordinate 12,263 of NZ_UTBZ01000095.1, read as the reverse complement.
GTTTTCCGCGTAGTTCGACTGTTCCAGTTGGGCGTCCACGGTGTTCTGATCGATCGAAGGTTGCATCGGCGTGCGATACATCAGCGATTCGTCGCCGTTGCCCAGGCCTTCAGCTTCGATGTGACGGCTGTTGGTCATGTTCAGGGCGATAGTGCCGTTGGCGTTTTTCTGGGTCTGTGCTTCAAGCACTTTGGAGAAGTCCAGATCCCGCGCCTTGTAGTTCGGGGTGTCGGCGTTGGCGATGTTGTTGGCCAGCACTTCGGCACGCTGGGCGCGGAAGCCCAATGCCTTTTCGTGAATGCCGAGCGCTTTATCGAAGCTGATGCTCATGTCGGGAACCTTCAGGTGACCGGTTTTTCGTAACTGAGCTATAGCAAGCGCCGTGCCAAACCACAAAACCCGCATAAACCGGGGCTTTGCAGGGAGTCGGCAAAGCGGCAATGCCAGAAAAGCGGCAACCGGTTTCCGCCGGATGCCGCTTTTCTGCCGCTTGCCGTCCATCTCATACACACCACTGTCCCTGTAGGAGTGAGCCTGCTCGCGATAGCGGTGTGTCAGGCACCGATGTTGTTGAATGTGCTACCGCTATCGCGAGCAGGCTCACTCCTACAGGGACTTGTGGTGCATGAGGAAAATCATTCAGGCATAAAAAAACGGCAGGCCTTTGCGGGCCTGCCGTTTTTTGTATTGCCGATGCAATCACTTCGCCTGGTAAATGATCCCCGGGCTGCACTGCACCATCTGGTAATGGTCCGGCAAACCGTTCAGCGCTTCGGAAGCGCCAAGGAACAGATAACCGCCCGGCTTCAACGTGCTGTGAATGCGCAACAGGATGTCTTTCTTCACTTCGGCAGAGAAGTAGATCAACACGTTACGGCAGAACACGATGTCGAACTTGCCCAGCGCGGCATAGCTGTCGAGCAGGTTGAACGAGCGAAACTCCACGCGATTCTTGATCGGCGCCTTGATCACCCAGCGCCCCGGCCCTTTCGGGTCGAAGTAGCGCTGCAGACGTTCCGGCGACAAACCGCGACCGATCGCCAGGCTGTCGTACTCGCCGGTCTTGCAGTTGGTCAGCATAAGGCCGGACAGATCAGTGGCAACGATCTGCACGCCCATCTTCAACTGGCCAAGGTTGCTGCGCTCGAACTCGTCGATCGACATCGACAGCGAGTACGGTTCCTGACCCGACGAGCAGGCGGCCGACCAGATCCGCAGACGCTGGTTGGGGCTGGCCTTGATCGCTTCAGGCAGCACCTTGTTCTTCAAGACTTCAAACGGATAGGTATCCCGAAACCACAGGGTTTCGTTGGTCGTCATGGCATCGACCACCTGCTCGCGCAAACCGCTGCGCGGCTGGGTCTGGATGCGCTGAACCAGCTCACCCAGGGATTTGATGCCTTGCTGCTCCATCAGTTTGTTGAGACGGCTCGAGACCAGGTACTGCTTGTTTTCACCGAGCAAAATGCCACAGGCTTTTTCCAGGAAGACCCGGAACTGTTCGAAATCCAAATTACCCGTAGACAATGATGCCGCCTCTTAAATCGTGTTGACCGCCAAGGGCAAAGCGCCCTTAGCTGATATCTGCTGCTTTGATCCGGTCGACTACCCGGGATGCCAGGTCATCAGGGCGGAACTTGGCCAGGAAGTCATCTGCACCGACTTTCTTGACCATCGCCTGATTGAATACCCCGGACAACGAAGTATGCAGGATGATATGAAGCTTTTGCATGCGTGCGTCGCCGCGGATTTCCGCCGTCAGGGTGTACCCGTCCATCTCCGGCATCTCGATGTCGGAAATCATCATCAGGAACTCTTCTTCCGGCTTCTTGCCCTCGTCGACCAGCTTGCGCAGGTAATCCAGCGCCTGCTTGCCGTCGTTCAGCGCCACCACTTCGACACCGATCGTCTGTAGACAACGCGTGACCTGCTTGCGCGCCACCGACGAGTCATCGACCGTCAAGACACGCAACGACAGTGCCTTGGTCTGGGTCTCGACATCGACCACGCCCACCGAAATCGCTTCCGGTGTCGGCGCAACTTCGGCCAGCACTTTCTCGACGTCGATGATTTCGACTAACTGATTGTCCACCCGAGTCACAGCGGTCAGGTAATGATCGCGACCCGTGCCCTTGGGCGGTGGATGAATCTCTTCCCAGTTCATGTTGACGATGCGCTCCACCGAGCGGACCAGGAAACCCTGGGTCTTGGTGTTGTACTCCGTGATGATCACGAACGGGTTGTTCTTGTCCTTCAACGCTCCGGAACCGGTGGCCATTGCCAGATCAAGGATCGGAATGGTCGCCCCCCGGATATTTGCCACCCCGCACACGACAGGACTGGACTTGGGCATCAACGTCAGCGACGGGCACTGCAACACTTCCCGTACCTTGAACACGTTGATTCCGTAGAGCTGCTGACCGTCAAGACGGAACAACAGCAGCTCCAGGCGATTCTGCCCTACCAGTTGCGTGCGCTGGTTCACCGAATCCATTACACCAGCCATGCCCAGACTCCTACACCAACGCCAAGTGTTGTTGCGACGCACATTCATTGCTAAACGGCACGGCGCTTGCTTTTTAACTCGTATGAACGCTCAAACGACATTTTTCCGACACCTGACATCCCGCGCTCGCAAAAGCCTTTGCGCGATGTCAGCCGTCTGCTGCTTTTTCGCTGGTAACCCTGCCGTTGCTGATGCGGTTACCTTGCCTGACATGCTTATCGGCGTCACTCAGGGCTTTCTTGAGTTCACCGTAGAAGACTATCTGGCCACCAGTCAAACGGAAGGCCGCTACGAAATCGAAGTCAACCAGCTCGACCCACGTATGCGCATGCCTATGTGCGACAAGGAATTGACAGCGACTTTGGAGAGTCCGGCACGTCCGCTGGGCCGGGTTACCGTGAAGGTCCGCTGTGAAGGCGCCTCGCCCTGGACGGTGTTCGTGCCCGCTCAAGTCCGCCTGTTTCGCGAGATTGTGACAACCACCCGACCGCTGAAACGTGCAGGGATTATCGAACCACAGGACGTCACCCTGCGTGAGCGCGACGTGAGCACGATCAACCAAGGCTTTCTGACCTCGGTCGACGAAGCGATCGGGCAGAAATTAACCCGACCAACGGTAGCCGATCAGGTCATTACCCTGGTTCATCTGGAACAGGCGGAAGTCGTTCGCAAGGGCGATCAAGTGGTCATCACCGCCCGCAGCGGCACGCTCGCCGTGCGCATGCCTGGGGAAGCGCTGGCCAATGGCGGTTTGAAAGAACAGATCCGCGTGAAAAACCTCAACTCGCAACGGGTCATCAAGGCGCAAGTCACCGCGCCGGGCCAAGTGGAAGTGGCGATGTAGAAAACTGGCGCTGACCCCGGCTGTTCCCTAAACTGTGCCGCAGCAGGACACGCGCCGGCGCATGCAAGGCTCATTGTAAATGTGCCTAAAGTTTTCCAGGGGATGGCCGAAAACATGGCAAGCGTCCAAATTCCCAGAGGTTTTTTATCATGGTCATCGATTTCAGCCGTTTGAACAGCTCCTCGTCACTTACGGGCAGTACACGTACCAGCAACGCCAAGGAAACCGCCGAAACCGGCACCTCCGCGCCGCTGAATACCCCGGCCGAACAGGCCAGTACCGCAAAAAGCGGGGAATCGGTACACCTCAGCAATGAGGCTCAACAGTTGCAGAAGGTCACTGACAAGCTGCGCGATCAACCTGCTGTCGACAAAGCCCGTGTGGCCGAGTTGAAAGCCGCGATTGCCGATGGCAGCTATAAAGTCGACAGCAACCGTGTAGCCAGCAAACTGCTCAACTTCGAAGCCCAGCGCTAGGCCTTTGCCTGCGCCAGGCTTTTGGACGCTTAAAACCCAAGGCCAGCCATGCACGACACTAATTTATTGCAACTGATCAACGACGACTTTGCTCCAGCTCAACAATTGCTGGAGTTGCTGCAAACCGAATCCCTCGCTTTGCACGGTCGCGACATGCCGCTGCTGGAAGAAATTCTGGCGCATAAACAGGCTTTGATCATTCTGCTTGAACAGCATGGCCGCAAACGCAGCGAAATCCTCGCCAGCCTCAACCTGCCGACTGATCGTACGGGTCTTGTACAATTGGCTGGTCAGTCGAGCATTGGCGAGCAGTTGTTGACGCAAGGCGACGCATTGACCGATCTGATCGCGCAATGCCAGGCCGCCAACGTCAAGAATGGCCAGTCAATCCAGATCCAGCAGGCCGCGACGGCCAATCAGCTGAAGATCCTCACCGGTGGTGAAGCGCCAGCGCTTTATAACGCCAGCGGTACATTTGCCAAACCCGCCACACCGCGTCCGCTCAGCCAGGCATGAGCCGTTGATGCGCCAGCACTATCAACCCGAGAAACATGCTGGCAAAATGCTGGCAAGTCGTCATATTTTGTCTGGAGATTGATAAACCGTGTCCAACGCCCTCAGCGCGGATGATGCTCCGCAGCCCCCTAAGGTGCTTACCACGCCACTGGAAATCTCCAGCAACCTGCGCCAGCTGCAAGAGAGCCACGATCCGCTGATCATTACCTTCCATGAGCGCAGCCAGCGCTTCCAGAGCTACCTGATCAAAGTCGACCGCGACAGCGCTTCGATTGCGCTGGACGAGATGATCCCGCGTGATGGCGAACGCTTTCTGCTGGCCGGCGAGCCATTCAGAGTTGAAGGTTTTCACGACGGCGTTCGTATCGCCTGGGAATGCACCGGCACGCTGAACATTGAAGAATCCGAAGGCGACCGCTTCTACACTGGCGAGTTACCGACTGAAGTGGTTTACCACCAGCGCCGCAATGCTTTCCGCGCCGCGCTGAAACTGACTGATCTGGTCAGCGTTGAACTGGGCGGCGAAAAGCTCAAGGCGCCGATCAACGGCAAACTGCTGGATATCTCCGCAACCGGCTGCAAGCTGCGTTTCGAAGGCGATATCACTGATCGCCTGCAACTGGGCCAGGTCTATGACCGCCTAATCGCCCCGCCGCTGTTCGGCAACCAGCCGACTTCTGTTGAACTGCGCTATCTGCACTTCGAAGAAAAACTCAACATCACCTTTGCCGGCCTGCGCTTCCACAACATCAGTGGTCAGGCAGCACGTAACGTCGAGCGTTTCGTGTATCAGTTGCAACGTGAAGCACGCCGTTTCGACAAAGACGATATGTGATTCGTAGCGGCAAATAAAAAGGGCAGTCCCTGGCGGGACTGCCCTTTTTTATGCGCGGTGTTTTTTGTTCAGTTCAGGGTCTGCCGCCGCTGATATCGGGCGCCGGATTATCGTTATCCGGTTCGACTTCTGCCGCAGGCTCTGACGGAGTAGCAGGTTCCGGCTCGGGATTTGCCGGCGTCTGCACCGGGTCCTGCACCATCTGCTCCTGGACCACCTGCTCGTCTACCCGAGGGTCGAGGGCGGCCACCAGCGGCGAACTGGACATGCTGTCCGGCATGGCCACGTGATGCAGCGGCGCGTCGTCGACCTGATGCAGATTGGTCACCGCTTTCGGCCGGATCCGCCACACCAGCACCAGCGCGAAGAAGCTGAAGAACGCATACAGGCTCTGGCTACCGAACAGCTTCATCAGCACGCCCGCGAGCAACGGCCCGATGCTCGCGCCGACACCATAAGTCACCAGCAGCATCGCCGTCAGCGACACTCGCCGATCCCCTTCCACATGGTCATTGGAGAACGCCACCGCCAGTGGGTACAGACAGAACTGCACCAGTGAACACAGGAAACCAACCCCGAACAACACCTCGAGCGGAACCTGCGGCAGCACCGCCAACGGCAACGCCGCCACCGCCAGGAACCCGGCAAAGCAGCGTATCAGCAGCGCCCGGTCATAACGATCGGACAACCAGCCCAACGGCCACTGCACCAATAAGCCGGCAAAGATGCAGCTACCCATGAACAGACCGACCTGCTCGGTCGACAGCCCTTGTTGCGAGGCATACAACGGTGCCAGACCATAGAATGAACCGATGATCAAACCGGCCCCCAGCACCGTACTCAATGACTGCGGCACCCGCTTGATAAAGAAGCGTGGTTCCATCGGCGCCGGATGCAGTGGCGCCGGGTGAATCCGTCGAGTCAACGTCACGGGCACCAGACACAGCGCGAAGCACAGCGCGACCAGCATCAGCAATTCCAGACCCAGCCCCGGATGCATGACCAGAATCAGCTGGCCGAGCACCAGGCCCAGGTACGAAGCGATCATGTAACCGCTGAACACCAGACCTCGCTGATTGGCATCTGCCTGCTCGTTGAGCCAGCTCTCGATGACCATGTACTGACACATCATGCCCAGACCGACGATGGTCCGCAGCACCAGCCACGCCGGCAGCCAATCGACCAGCCCATGGCCCAGCACCGCCGCCCCGACGATCCCGGCACACGCTGAATACGCACGGATATGCCCGACCCGGGCGATCAACCGGTGACCGATCTTGCCGCCCAGCACCAGACCGAAATAGTTGGCCGCCATCAGCGCACCGACCCAGAGGCCGTCGACGTTGTCAGCGGCCAGACGCAAGGCCAGATAAGTGGATAGCAGGCCCGAGCCGATCAACATCATCAGCGAGGCGAAATACAACGCTCGAAAGGATTTCCAGATTTGGCGCATCGGCGTTCCGAGCGGCTCCTTGCAGTAAAGACCGGACTATCAAAACGATAGCCCGGTGGCGATAGTTCGTCAGGCCTGGGCTGCTAGAACACGCCGTTCCCAGGGAGTGATTTCATCAAAGAAGCTGGTCAACTCCATGGTCTTCGAAGCGATGTAGCCTTCGATGAACTCCTGTCCGAACAGTTCCCTCGCCAATTGGCTACGTTTCAGACGTTCGAGCGCGGCATGCAAAGTACATGGCAGCGAAAGATTGTCCGAGACCTCGAACTCGCCCTGAATGGCTGCGCTCGGCTCCAGTTCATGCTCGATGCCATGCAAGCCGGCAGCCAGACTCGCGCCGATTGCCAGATACGGATTCGCATCGGCGCCCGGCAAACGATTTTCTACCCGCCGAGCGACCGGCGAGCTGGCCGGAATTCGCAGCCCGGCCGCACGGTTGTCATGGGACCAGCAGGCGTTGTTCGGCGATGCGTACGGATGACACAGGCGCTGGTAGGAATTCACATTGGGTGCAAACAGTGCGGTGAAATCAGCCATGCCGGCCTGCTGACCAGCGATGAAGTGGCGGAACATCGCGGTCGGCTCACCGTGCGCGTCACTGAACACATTCTTGCCGCTGGCGATCTCGACGATGCTCTGGTGAATGTGCATCGAACTGCCCGGCGTGTGCGCCAGTGGCTTGGCCATGCACACCACGCTCAGGCCATGCTTGAGCGCGACTTCCTTGAGCAGGTGCTTGAACAGGAAAGTCTGGTCGGCCAGCAGCAGCGGATCACCGTGCAGCAGATTGATCTCGAACTGGCTGACGCCCATCTCGTGCATGAAGGTATCGCGCGGCAGACCGAGTGCAGCCATGCATTTATAGACTTCGCTGAAGAACGGGCGCAGGCCGTTATTGGAGCTGACGCTGAACGCCGACTGGCCATCCTCGCGACGACCGTCGAGGCCAACGGGAGGGCGAAACGGTTGCGTCGGATCAGTATTCGGCGCGAAGACGAAGAATTCCAGTTCGGTCGCCACTACCGGCGCCAGACCGCGCGCGGCATAACGGGCGATAACTTTCTTGAGTTGACCACGGGTCGACAGGTTGGAGCTTTCGCCGCTCAGTTCATCGGCATCGCAAATGGCCAGGGCACGCGGTTCGTCACTCCATGGCAAGCGATGGATCTGGGTCGGTTCGGCAATCAGGGCCAGATCGCCGTCATCGCTGCCATAAAACCGCGCCGCTGGATAACCACCCATGATGCATTGCAGCAGCACGCCACGCGCCAACTGCAAACGCCGCCCTTCGAGGAAACCCTCGGCAGTCATCACTTTGCCTCGCGGCACGCCATTCAAATCCGGCGTGACACATTCAATCTCATCAATGCCCGTCAATCGCTGCGCGAGTGAACGCTGGCCATCGGTTGTCATGACGCAATCCTTGTTATTGTGCGAGCCGCGAACGGCGACTCGTACAAAATAGGCTCCGGCTGTTCGGAATATCAAGCAGCGTCAAACAAAAACCTGTGTCACGGCAGATAAAGGCTAAACACCCCGCCGCCAAGCGGTCCGCCATTGCTGATTTCGGTGCGCCCTTCGACGCCATTGCGCTGATGCAATGCCGCGATACGGTTGGCGAAATACAAACCGAGCCCGGTGCTGCCGCTGCTGTGATTGATGCCCTGCACGTAATCGGCCTGACGCTCGAGCATCTCGGCAGGATAACCGTCGCCATCGTCGTTGATGCTCAGCACCAGTTGCCCGGCTTCGTCACTGACGGTGATCAGCAGCGATTCGCGTGCATAACGAATCGCATTGTTGATGCAGTTACCGAGCACCGAGGCAATCAGTTCGCGGTCGAAGAAACCCAACGGACTCAGCGGATCGACCTCATAGGTGGCGATGATCCCGCGACTGGCGAACACCTCTTGATGCGCTGCCAGTTGCGCCTCGATGAAATCGTCGAGTTCGTGATATGCCGGTTGCAGCGGCAGCTGATTGACGCCGAGCTTGTACAGCCCAAGCAATTGCACGAGCATGCCGTTGAGGTGGGCGAACTCGAAATCGATCACACCCTGCTCCGTGCCTTGGCGCTGCGCATCAGGCAACCGCGCCAGCCATTGGCTGTGAGCCTGCATAAGCATGGCCAGCGAGTTTTTCATGTCGTGGACGGTGGAGGCGATCACCGTGGAAAAATCCAGAGCTTGTTCGTCGTGGTTCATTCGCCAAACGCCTTGCTTTTCAGCTTCTGATAACGCGCAAAACGCGCGTCGGTGTCGGGCATCAGGCCGACCATTTTCAGGCAGGCCCGACATTCTTCCAGCTCCGCCGACGGCACACTGGTGTCGGTGCCGTGGAGCAGCGACTGGGCCATGTTCAGCGCGATACTGATGTTCTTCGGTTGCATCTTCAGCGCCTTGCGGAAGACCTCGCGGGCCTCTACCAGGTTGCCGGTCTTGTACACACGCACGCCCTGACGGTTGAGGTCGGCAGCAGCGTTGCTGGAGCTGAGAATAGTCGGGTCATCGGTCAGCTTGGCGATGTCTTTCATCACCGCCGGATCATCACCGTAGATCTCCGCGCAGCTCTTGAGCATTGACGTCCCCGCCTCAGCCTGACCGAGCATCTGCAATTGCTTGGCAACCAGCAGCGCTGCTTCAGGACTCATGAATTGCTCCATGCCGTCGAGGCGCATCATCGCTTGTTCGGTGAGCTTGTCGGCGGTCTCGGCATCGTTGAGCAGCAGGCTGGTAGCCTTCATCAGACGCGCGCGAATCTGCAGGCCAGGGTCGGCCGGGTTCTCTTTGGCCACTGCACTGAGGGTGGTGTTGATCTCCAGCCGTGTGCGCGTGTCGAGACCACGCTCACTGCCCTTGCTGATCAGCGCGTGAGCGAGACCCAGATTGCTTTCCGGATCCTTGAAGCGCGACTGCGCGCCTTGCGCCACCGCTTGACGATAGGCACGCGAAGCCGTGTCGAAATCTTCGTTGGCCATCGCCAGTTTGCCCAGCAACGCCTGCCGGCGTACCGCCAACGGTGACAGGCGAATTGCCTCTTCCAGCACCCGCTGCGCGCCTTTGGTGTCACCCTCCGAAACCAGCACGTCGGCCATGCCGTCATACAGCGCCGGCATCATCGGAAACACCTTCAGAGCTTTCTCATAGACGCCTTTGGCTTGCGCCACTTGGCCACGCTTGAAAAGCAGCTTGCCCAATCCGGCAAACGCCCACGGCAATGGTCGGTCGGCGATGATGCTGTCGTACAGGCGTTCCAGCGCTTCGTTCTGGTTCATGTCGCGCAGCGCATCGGCGCGGTAACGCAGGCACAGCGGCGAATAGCGAATGTCCTGCTTGCACAGGGCGATGCAGGCGTTGAGCACCTCGACCGGTTTGCCACGATCGAGGGCTTGCAGAATCGGTTTGAGCAACGTTTTGCGCTGCTCCAGACGCTCCAGGCGCTGAGCCAGGCCGGAGCGGTTGAACGGTTTGGTCAGGTAAGCGTCCGGCTCGTGTTCGAGGGCGCTGAGCACCATCGCCTGACTGGTCTCGGCCGTCACCATAACAAACACCGCTTCATGGCTGATGAGCTTTTCCGACATCAGGTCTTCGAGCACCTGCTGGCCGTTCTTCTTGCCGTCGCCAAGATGGAAGTCCTGCAGGATGAAATCGTAGGACTTCTGCGCACACATCTTCAGCGCCTGCTCACCGGTATCGGCCGTGTCGACGTCCTTGACCCCGAGCTCACGCAGCATCGAACGCACGGAACTGCGGAAATCCGAGAAATCATCGACGATCAGAAAACTTTTTTGGTGATACGACAGCATCGAAGATTTCCAGGCAATTGAAGTGAGGGCAGTTTCAGGCGCGCAGATAATAACTGGCGGCCAAATGCTATCAAGCGATATCGCGCGACTTTTAAGTCACCGAATGGGTTATCGGCCAGAAGCGCTGTTCCCTGAAGCCAGTGCTTCAAGATTCCTCGCCCAACGATTACCCTGCGCGCCGGTACAACTACTCAATACGGGACTTACTTCGTGTACATCAAAGGACGCGGCATCGTGTCCGCCTGTGCGTTGCTGTTTATTCAGCAGGCAATGGCGGCCGGAATGGATTGCACAAAAGCGGCGAATGCCGCCGAAAACACTGTTTGCGCGAACAAATCGCTGTACGAACTGGATGCGCAGATGGGCCTGGTTTATCGGAGGTTGATGAAGGCTTCTGCAGAAGCGAAACCTGAACTCAAAATCCTTCAACGTCAGTGGCTCAACATCCGCGATGAGTGCGCGGAAGATGTTTCTTGCCTCGAACAACGTTATCGCGAGCGCCTGCAAGTATTGCAAACGCAGTGGAAGGACGCACTTGTCTATAAGCCAAATGACATCGACAAACAAGTGCTGGACGATCTGCAAAAACGCATTCAGGCAGCGAGTTCAAGTGATCCGGAATTTGCCTTGGAGCGGACACTCGCCGCTCTATCGACCAAAAGTACGCTGACTACGTTTTATGCAGAGTCGGATGAGGATCAATACTCCGAAACAAACCACTTTCCGAAAACCGTCCCCAAGGGCGTTACCCAGGGTGAGTGGAAAGCTTTACAAGCCTCGAACCTGGACGCTGATACCGAACTTGGGCAAACCACATTCAACCTGCTTGATCTGGACGAAGACGGGCAGCGTGATCTGATCGTACAGACGTACACCGGCGGCACGGGACTGTTCAGTTTCTTCGAAACCTATCGGCGTGATGGTGACCGCTTCATTCGAAGAACCGCTGCGCTTGGCCAGGATTCCGGTGTCGGCAGTTCGCTGTATTCCACCAATGATCGCGGTGCCAATCAGTCAGTGAACTGGATCAGCATTCGTGGCAAGGTCTACGCTGCCTACAGGGATAGTGCGTACGGCGTGGATACGGTTTATTTGCTCAGCCCGCTGCAAGTCAACGTTGAGGTACCCACGCTTACAGTCAACTACCGTTATCGACTGAGTATTCCTCGCACTCAGCTTAAAGATAACAGCAAGACCACTTACACGTTGAAATCTGAACTTCAACGCGCGCTAGCAAAAGGTCTGGCTACTGTGGGCAAGGATTCAGCGGATACCGGACAAGAAAGAAAACCCATTTGCCCCATTCCTGCGTCAGTAGTGGACGCCGAGGAGTACTACGGTTATGGCGCGGGAAACTACATGATCGAATCTGTCGCCGACTTCCCGGTAGTCATTGGCAGCGAATGCTTTATTGCGAGATTGAACAACCATTTCGGTGCCTACAGCAAGAAAGCGGGTTTATACGCGCATATGACGATGCGTAAACCGGGCTCGATCGAACAGGAGCGCGAGTACGAGGTTGATGGTCGCCGCCGCTTCGCTCAGGTCACTGCTTCGATTGGCAAAACTGGAGGCGGCGCCGCAGATTAGTCTGCGACATACCCGCATCGATATGCCCCCGACAGGAAGATCTGTCAGGGGGCTTAACGATTGGCACTGCCTGACCTGAAACTTTTACTGCGGGCAAAACAAAACCCCAACTGCTTTCGCAATTGGGGTTTCGGAATTTAATCTTGACGATGACCTACTCTCACATGGGGAAACCCCACACTACCATCGGCGATGCATCGTTTCACTGCTGAGTTCGGGATGGGATCAGGTGGTTCCA
>NZ_UTBZ01000125.1 GCF_900580865.1 Pseudomonas viridiflava | reverse complement strand
GGCGCGTGTTTCTCGATGAAATAAAGAATGTTTTCCTGAGGCTCGGCAGGGAAGCGTGCGTTGTCTTCCTTGCCACCTTCCTTCGCACTTTTCGGGATGGTGCGCCACAGGTCATTGATCTGGCGCTGCAGGTGCTCTTCCCGATCCTTCTGCCTACGCCGCTCTTCTTCCGCCGAAATCGGATACGGACGCTTGTAGCGGTCCACGCCGTAGTTCATCAGCGCATGGCAGGAGTCGAGCAGGTCTTCCACCGCGTCGAGGCCATGGCGCTCCTCGCACTGCATGATGTACTGCTTGGCGAACACCAGGTAATCGATGATCGAGCTGGCATCGGTCCAG
>NZ_UTBZ01000024.1 GCF_900580865.1 Pseudomonas viridiflava | reverse complement strand
TGCGGGTGCGCGGCAGGATGCGCTGGATGTAGAACCGTGCGGTCTGGTTCTTGGCGCGGTAGAACGCCTCGTCCGACGTACCGGCTGCCAGCTTCTCGGCCGCCAGACGCGCCATGTCTGCCCAGAAGTAGGCGAGGCAGGCGTAGCCCGAATACATCACGTAGTCGACCGAAGCAGCGCCGACTTCTTCACGGTCCTTCATGGCGGCCATTCCCACTTTCATGGTCAGTTCGCCCCACTCCTTGTTCAGCGCTGCCAGCGGAGCCACGAATTCCTGAACGGACTCGTT
>NZ_UTBZ01000022.1 GCF_900580865.1 Pseudomonas viridiflava | reverse complement strand
CTCATAGACGGCTTCCTTGGTCACGTTTCAGTGCGTGCAGACAAATCAAAAAACCCACAACATATTGGATCGACATCAGCTGACAGCGCGCTGAAGTTCAGGCAAATGATCCAGCAGCCACTGCGGTTCACGGGTTTCTAAAATCACGCTGATCGGTTGTTTCAGTTCCAGTTTGCCGTAGAGCGATTCCTCATGATCCAGATGCGCTTGTTGAGCACTGCGGTAGTCCAGCGGGTAAATGCTTTTCTCGATAGGCATCAGGCGGTCGAAATGCTCCAGCAGGCCGTGAAAGAC
>NZ_UTBZ01000043.1 GCF_900580865.1 Pseudomonas viridiflava | reverse complement strand
CAGCTTTATTTTCACTTGTTCCCCAGCGTGCAAAGCAAACTGTTCAAGAGTGAACAGTGGGCGGTCCATGCCGGGAGAAGACACCTCAAGCGTGTATTCGGCAGCGATTGGATCTTCTACGTCCAACACACCACTGATCTGGCGACTGACGATTTCGCAGTCCTCCACCAGAACACCACCTTCCTTGTCGATATAAATGCGCAGCAGTGAATGTCGGCCCTGGGAAAGAAACTCTATTCCCCAGCATTGATAGCCAAGAGCCTCGACCACCGGGGCCAACAAGGCC
>NZ_UTBZ01000147.1 GCF_900580865.1 Pseudomonas viridiflava | reverse complement strand
CATCTGATGCGTCTCGCTTGAAGGTGTGAATCGCACTATAAGCGCCGAGCACTGCTACGATAATCGGGTGCAATCTGCACGGGTTGTACGGTATGGAGAACAATGAAAACCGACATTCAGGATTTGCTCGCCTTTGTGGCGGTCGTCAATGCGAAGGGCTTTCGTGAAGCGGCGCGCTTGAGCGGACAATCCGCATCCAGCCTCAGCGACGCCATTCGCCGCCTGGAAACCCGGCTGGGCGTTCGACTGCTCAACCGCACTACGCGCAGCGTATTGCCCACCGAAGCGGGCGCGAAACTGATGGAG
>NZ_UTBZ01000041.1 GCF_900580865.1 Pseudomonas viridiflava | reverse complement strand
CCCAGACGGTTCAGTGTCAGCCAGGCCAGCACGACCAGACTGCTGATGGCCAGGTCGTCGGTCAGGCTGCGGGCGTAGGCCGCCATGGTCAGGCCGTTCACCGAAATCACGCTGAGCAGCGATGTGGCGGTCAGCAGACCGCACCGCCACCACAGCGATGACGTCAGGGGTGCGAGCAGAATGAACAGCGTCCACGCGAACGCCAGATGAGCCAGTCCAAGCGCGATCATAAGAGGTGCTCCGCCAGCCAGGCCTCATTGAAGCTGACGTGTTTGATATAGGTGTTATTCCACGAGTAGACCAGGTGATACAGACCCTCGGGACTGCGGATGAAGTACGGGTATTCGTATTCGAAGTCACAACCTTGCGGCGAGCAGACGCGCTGGTCGAGGT
>NZ_UTBZ01000054.1 GCF_900580865.1 Pseudomonas viridiflava | reverse complement strand
CAAAATGGGCGGGTTCGAGCTGGGGTTTGAAGGCAATGTGCCCAAGGATGCTCTGGAACGGGCCCAGCAGGAAGTCGCACAGACTGCACCGCCCGGCATGAGCGGCACCACCGGACTGTTGACCGGCCTGCTGATCGGCAATCTGATGAGCAATGGCTTTGGTGGTGGCAGCCGCTACTACTCGCAGCCTATCTACCAGACACGCGACGACCGCAGCTCGGGCTCTTTCGGTTATTACGGTTCGTCGTTGCCGAGCCAGATGGAGCGTGGCAAGACTTTCGGCAGCTCGACCC
>NZ_UTBZ01000040.1 GCF_900580865.1 Pseudomonas viridiflava | reverse complement strand
ACCACGCAGGCGTTGGTGATGCTGGCTCGTAAACTTGCTCGGGTGGTATTCGCCTTGCTGAAAGGGCAAAGCGAATATCAGACAAAAGTCAGTTGAGGGCTTCTCCTCAACCATAGAATCTCCCACATTGGAATGCAATCTCCTGTGGGAGCGAGCCTGCTCGCGAAGAGGCCAGCACCAACAACGCAAAAACGTCTCGCTTACTCGTCGTTACTGCCGCCGCGAAACTTGAACAAATCCCGCCGCTGTTTTTTGCTCGGTTTGCCATCCGTGGTAACGCCCAGCGCGCCCGCCTTGCGCATTGCCGCAGCCGCTTCACGTTTGGCAATACTCGCCTCGGTCTCCGCGTACAACGTCTGCGCCTCCGGTGCGCCGCGCCGCACAATCGACAACGCCTCGACCTTCACCGTGCGCACTTCAAACCCGGTACGAATCTCGAACTCATCGCCGATGCGTGGCTCTTTGCCAGGCTTGCAGCGTTCACCGCGACAATGCACCTTGCCACTTTCGATCGCCGCTTTGGCGAGGGCCCGGGTTTTGTAAAAACGCGCGGCCCACAGCCACTTGTCGAGCCGGACCTTGTCGTCCTCTTCCTGTTTTTGCGCCATGTGAATTCCTCGTTCAGCCAGTAGTCGGAACTGTACTACCGTTTCTGTCGGGCGCAAGAACTCAGCCCTCCAGATAGACTGTGATCTTGGCCGGTGCATCGGCATGGAGTGATCGAGTGACTAAATTTCCATCTTCATTAATCTCGCCCAAGACCGGTTGCCAGGGCTGCCAGCAAAGCGAGCCGCTGGGCTTCGATTTTGCCTTCGCGTACCAACCCATCGTCGATCTGCGCGACCAGTCGGTTTTTGCCCACGAAGCGCTGGTTCGAGGTGTGGTCGGTGAGGGTGCCTTCACGGTGTTGGATCAGGTTACAGAAGACAACCGCTACCGTTTCGACCAGCTCTGCCGGACCCGCGCCATCGAAGGCGCGGCCAATCTAAATATGCAGACACACTTGTCGATCAACTTCATGCCCAACGCGGTCTATCGTCCAGAGCTATGCATTCGCAGTACGCTCGAGGCGGCAAAAAAACACCGTTTCCCTATCGACCGGCTGATTTTCGAAACCCTGGAAAGCGAGCACGTAGATAACTATCGCCATTTGACCAATATTCTGCGTGAATACCGCGAATTCGGCTTCAAGACCGCCATCGACGATTTCGGTGCCGGTTATTCGGGGCTCAATCTGCTGGCCGATTTCCAACCGGACCTGATCAAACTCGACATGGCGCTGATCCGCGATGTCGATCAAGACCGTGTTCGTCAGGCTATCGTTCGGGGGATTGTCACAATCTGTGCGGAGTTGGACGTTACAGTCATTGCCGAAGGCATTGAAAGCGCCGGAGAACGGGACTTCCTGGCGGACTGTGGAATATTTCTGATGCAGGGCTTCTGGTTCGCCAAACCTGCATTCAAAGCGTTGGCCCAGGTTTCACCTGAGGCCTGGGCGCGTTAATCGTTGGTTTTTTCTATTGAAGACATTTGACCATTTGACCGTTGTCGGTCTGCGCGAGTGGGTGGCGCTTCCGGATTTGGGAGTCGCAGGCCTGCGGGCGAAGATCGACACCGGTGCCAGCACCTCCAGCCTGCATGCCACCGACATCGAGCCGTTCGAGCGTGACGGTGAGAAGTGGGTGCGCTTTACCGCGCACCTCGGCACGGTTGTGCAGTTGCGCCATCGGCGCTGTGAAGCACCGCTGGTGACGCGCAAAACCATTAAAAGCTCCAACGGCCATGCGCAGGTGCGCTACGTGATCAGCACCACCCTGGCCCTCGGTGATCGAGTGTGGCCGGTCGAGTTCACCCTCGCCTGCCGCAAGTCCATGCGTTATCGCCTGCTGCTCGGTTCCAAAGCCCTGATCGATGGCCAGTTGGTGGTCAATCCGGGCATCAAATATGTACAAGACAAGCCGGTGTTCCCGGTATCTACCTCCTCCACAGGTGTTGCATGAAGATCGCTGTGCTGTCGCGGAACCCGCGTCTGTATTCCACCCGCCGTCTGGTCGAAGCCGGAACCGAGCGCGGGCATGAAATGGTAGTGATCGACACCTTGCGCGCCTACATGAACATCGCCAGCCACAAGCCGCAGATCCACTATCGCGGCAAACCGCTGGAAGGCTTCGATGCGGTGATCCCGCGGATCGGCGCGTCGGTGACGTTCTACGGCTGCGCGGTGTTGCGCCAGTTCGAAATGATGGGGGTGTTCCCGCTCAACGAGTCGGTGGCCATCGCCCGTTCGCGGGATAAGTTGCGTTCGCTGCAATTGCTGTCGCGTCGTGGCATCGGTTTGCCGGTGACCGGGTTTGCTCACTCGCCGGATGACATTCCTGACCTGATCGACATGGTCAACGGCGCGCCGCTGGTGATCAAAGTGCTGGAAGGCACCCAAGGCATCGGTGTGGTGTTGTGCGAAACCGCCACGGCGGCAGAGTCGGTGATCGAGGCCTTCATGGGCCTGAAGCAGAACATCATGGTTCAGGAATACATCAAGGAAGCGGGCGGCGCGGATATTCGTTGTTTCGTGGTCGGTGACAAAGTCATCGCGGCAATGAAGCGCCAGGCCAAACCGGGGGAGTTCCGCTCCAACCTGCATCGCGGCGGCAGCGCCAGCCTGATCAAGATCACCCCGGAGGAGCGCATGACCGCGTTGCGTGCGGCCAAGGTCATGGGCCTGGCGGTGGCGGGTGTGGATATCCTGCGTTCCAATCACGGGCCGTTGGTGATGGAAGTGAATTCGTCACCGGGGCTGGAAGGGATCGAGACCACCACGGGGAAGAATGTGGCGGGGATCATCATTGAGCATCTTGAGAAGAATGGCGGGCCGAATATGACGCGCACCAAAGGCAAGGGCTAGAGCGAAGAGCAAGAGCCCCTCACCCTAACCCTCTCCCTTAGGGAGAAGGGACTGATTGGGGGATATTGGAAAACTCCGCCGACATGATCGATCGTTACCGAATCCATAATCGACTCGGACTTTCAGGTCGATGTATAACGCCAGACACCTCGGTCAGCTCCCTCTCCCTCTGGGAGAGGGCTGGGCGGGCGGCGTTCCGATGAGGGGCTTTTGACCTACACAGCATCTCGCGGCAGCATCAATCCCAAAGGCAACCTCACCCGCGCCTCCAATCCCCCCCCGGACCGGTTACGCAACTCGACATTGCCGCCATGCATCGAAGCAATCCGCTTCACAATCGCCAAACCCAACCCTGTGCCCTTCCCGCCCCGAGCACGATCTCCCCGGGTAAACGGGTTAAAAATTGCCTCCAGCTCCGACGGATCAATTCCCGCGCCACGGTCCATCACGCTCAGTACCACATACGGCGCACTGACGTCACCGGACACATAAGCCGCGACTTCCACGCTGCCGCCGGCATGGTTCAAGGCGTTGCCGATCAGGTTGTTCAGCAAGCGTTTCATCGATACCCGACGCAGTGGAAACGGCTGGATCGGCTCCAGACGCAAACGCACCTTCTCTTCGTTCTGGTTGTACGGCGCCGCGACCTCGCGCACCAGATCAGTAAGGTCCACCTCCTCCACCGACTCGTCACGACCATCGCGAATAAACGCGAGGAACTGGTCGAGGATCGCGTCCATGTCTTCGATGTCGCGGACCATGTCGTCGGTGAGGTCATTGCGATCGCCCATCAACTCCAGCGACAGCCGTAACCGCGTCAACGGTGTGCGCAAGTCATGGGACACGCCGGCCAGCATCAACTCACGCTCGCGTCCGGCCTGCTCGACGTCTTCGGCCATCTGGTTAAAAGCGCGATACACCTCGGTCATCTCGCTCGGCGTGTCGCTGATCGGCAGACGTACGCTGCGCCCCTGACCGAGTTGCCGGGCGGCATAGACCAGACGTTTCAAGGGTTGGTTGAGCTGACTGACGAAAATCCACGCCGACGCCGTCGACAACAAGCCGATGGCGAGGAACCAGCCGAGCACGTTCCAGATTTTCTGGCCGCGCAACGGGTGCGGGTACAGCGGCACCTTAAGCCAGCCATCACCGAGGCTCGGGGCACGCACCCACAGTGCTGGCGGCGAATGCATGCGCAAACGCACTTCGGTGTCGGCGCCCAGCTCCGCCTGCATCTGCCGCTGATAGATTTCGCTGTACGGCCAGTGCTGCTCGCCTTCCGGCACACCGGCGCCCACGACCCGAATCAGGGTGGCGGCATCAGCGATCTTCGCGCGGTTTTCTTCATCGGCGGCCCAATAGGCACGCAGCGTCAGGGCGACGCCGTGGCTGTATTGGCGGTCCACCAGCACGTCCTCGTTCATCAACAGATAAACCAGGGTCAGCGCCTTGGAAAACAGCACGACGATCAGCACCAGCCAGAGGGTGCGGGAGAAAAAACTTTGGGGGAACCAGACGGGGGTCTTCATCTATAACCGCTACACACTTGCAGGAGCGAGCAATGCTCGCATATTGCGGATTGCGAGTCTGCGGGCATGGCCGTTCGACCAAAACCTGCAGACTCGCTCCTACAAATCACCGATCACTTGGTGGCGGCACCATCGGGTACAAACACGTAGCCTACGCCCCAGACGGTCTGGATATAGCGCGGCTTCGATGGATCCGGCTCGATCATGCGGCGCAGACGGGAAATCTGCACGTCGATGGAACGCTCGAGGGCATCCCACTCGCGGCCACGGGCCAGGTTCATCAGTTTGTCGCGGGTCAGCGGCTGACGCGCGTTCATCACCAAGGCCTTGAGTACCGCAAACTCACCGGTGGTGAGCATGTGCACTTCTTCGCCGCGCTTCAGTTCGCGGGTGGCCAGCGACAGCACGTAATCACCGAAGGTGACATTTTCGTCTTCACTGCCCGGCGCGCCCGGAACCGGAGCGGCCTGACGACGCAGGACAGCTTTGACGCGGGCCATAAGCTCGTCCGGGTTGAACGGCTTGGCCAGATAATCGTCGGCACCCAGTTCCAGGCCCTTGATGCGGCTCAGCTCGTCGCCCTTGGCGGTGAGCATGATGATCGGAATCTGGTTGTTCGCGCCGCGCAGGCGGCGGCAAGCGGTCAGACCGTCTTCGCCGGGCAGCATCAGGTCGAGGACGACCAGATTGAAAACTTCACGCGACAGCAGACGATCCATCTGCTCGGTGTTCGGTACGGTACGGGCGCGGTAGCCCTTGCTGACGAAAAAACGTTCCAGCAGGCTGCTCAGCCCCGGATCGTCGTCAACGATGAGAATTTTTTCGCCTTCAGCAGTTTGTGCAGTGCTGCTCATTGGATGCTCCTTTTAGCTCGGCGCGCATTATGGCGTAGCTGCCGTTATACGCACCGTGTGCATTGTTAGCAGATTTTTCCTTCACTGCCAGAAAACCGGGGTTTATGCCTACAGACTGCGACGCCCCCGAATGACAGAACGCTGGTTATAATGCGCGGCGTTTTGTGCCAGGCAACGTCTGAATCGTTACCGCAGGTGGCAGGCTTTTTTTCCTGCCGAGTGCAGTAATTGTTCGATTTCACGGGTCAACGGGCTGCCTTTTGACCCAGGCAGCGGCAATTTTCTAGCCGCTCAACCAGACTCCGGGCCTTTATTTCCGTGCCTGCGAGCCTGATTTCACAATATGTCAGGTGGTTTTATGGACAGCATCAACAGCCGCATTGCCGAGGAACTCGGCGTACGCCCACAACAGGTCGAAGCGGCCGTCGCGCTACTCGATGAAGGCTCTACCGTTCCCTTCATCGCCCGTTACCGGAAAGAAGTCACCGGCAGCCTCGATGACACCCAGTTGCGTCATCTGGAAGAACGTCTGCGCTACCTGCGAGAACTCGACGAACGGCGCATCAGCATCCTCGCCAGCATCGAAGAGCAAGGCAAACTCACCCCTGCTCTCGAACGCGACATCAAACTCGCCGACACCAAGACCCGCCTCGAAGACTTGTACTTGCCATACAAGCAGAAGCGCCGCACCAAGGGCCAGATTGCCCTGGAAGCCGGCCTCGGCGACTTGGCGGACGGCCTGTTCAACGACCCGAATCTGACCCCGGAATCCGAAGCCGCGCGCTTCGTTGATGCCGAAAAAGGCGTGGCCGATGTCAAGGCAGCCCTCGAAGGCGCCAAATACATCCTGATGGAACGTTTCGCCGAAGACGCCAGCCTGCTGGAGAAACTGCGCAACTACCTCAAGCAGGAAGCGACCATCAGTGCCCGCGTCATCGCTGGCAAGGAAGAAGAAGGCGCCAAGTTCCGCGATTACTTCGAACACGACGAACCCCTGAAAAGCATGCCGTCGCACCGTGCGCTCGCCATTTTCCGTGGCCGCAACGAAGGCATTCTCAGCTCCGCGCTGAAAGTCGGCGACGAACTGCCCGGCACCATGCACCCGTGCGAAGGCATGATCGGCCAGCAATTCAACATCCAGAACCAGAACCGCCCGGCAGACAAATGGCTCGGCGAAGTGGTGCGCTGGACGTGGAAGGTCAAGCTCTACACCCACCTGGAAACCGACCTGCTCGGCGAACTGCGTGATGGCGCCGAAACCGAGGCGATCAACGTGTTCGCACACAACTTGCACGACCTGCTGCTGGCCGCACCGGCCGGCCCGCGCGCAACCCTGGGCCTCGACCCGGGCCTGCGTACCGGTTGCAAGGTTGCCGTGGTCGACTCGACCGGCAAACTGCTCGATCACGCCACGGTTTACCCGCACGTGCCGCACAACAAGTGGGATCAGACCATCGCCATTCTGGCCGCCCTGTGCGCCAAGCACTCGGTTGATCTGATCGCCATCGGCAACGGCACCGCCAGCCGCGAGACCGACAAACTGGCAATCGAGCTGATCAAAAAATATCCAGCGATGAAAATGACCAAGGTCATGGTTTCCGAGGCCGGGGCATCGGTGTACTCGGCGTCGGAGCTGGCGGCCAAGGAATTCCCGGATCTCGACGTGTCGATCCGTGGCGCGGTGTCCATCGCCCGCCGTCTGCAGGATCCTCTCGCCGAACTGGTGAAAATCGATCCGAAATCCATCGGTGTCGGCCAGTACCAGCATGACGTTTCGCAGCTGAAACTGGCGCGTGGTCTGGACGCTGTGGTCGAGGATTGCGTGAACGCCGTCGGCGTTGATGTGAACACCGCTTCGGTGGCGTTGCTGGCCCGTATCTCCGGCCTCAACGCGACACTGGCGCAAAACATCGTCGCGCACCGCGACGAGCACGGTGCGTTCAAAACCCGTGCAGCGCTGAAGAAAGTCGCACGTCTGGGCGAAAAAACCTTCGAACAGGCGGCCGGTTTCTTGCGCGTGATGAACGGCGACAATCCGCTGGATTCGTCGGCGGTGCACCCGGAAGCCTATCCGCTGGTGCAACGCATTGCCGCTGAAACCGACCGTGATATCCGTTCGCTGATCGGCGATGCCGGGTTCCTCAAGCGTCTGGATCCGAAGAAATTCACCGACGAAACCTTCGGCCTGCCGACCGTGACCGACATCATCCAGGAACTGGAAAAACCCGGCCGCGACCCGCGTCCGGAGTTCAAGACTGCCGAGTTCCAGGAAGGCGTCGAAGACCTGAAAGACCTGCGACTGGGGATGATCCTCGAAGGCGTGGTGACCAACGTGACCGCGTTCGGCGCATTCGTCGATATCGGCGTGCATCAGGACGGTCTGGTGCATATCTCGGCGTTGTCGGAGAAGTTCATCAAGGATCCGCGCGAAGCGGTGAAGGCCGGTGACGTGGTGAAAGTGAAGGTCATGGAAGTCGACATTCCGCGCAAACGCGTTGGCCTGTCGATGCGCATGGGCGACACCCCGGGCGAGAAAATCGACGGCGCGCGTGGTTCGCGTCCGGGCTCGGCGCAGCGCCAGCCTTCGAACAATGCGCCACGCAAGGAAACCACCACCGCCGCACCAGTGAACAATGCGATGGCCTCGCTGTTCGCCAACGCCAAGCAGTTGAAGAAACGCTGATGGAAATTCCGGCCGGGCTCGTCGAGAGCGCGTTTTTCAAGCTGTTGGGCTGCCGCCTGCACAGCCTGGAACCCGGGGTGGCGCAAGTCGCCCTGGTGCTGGAACCGGAACTGCGCAATCGCGGCGGCAAATTGCACGGTGGCGCACTGTTCAGTCTGGTCGACATCGCCATGGGGCTGGCCTGTTCCAGCACTCATGGTTTCGATCAGCAGAGCGCGACCATCGAGTGCAAGATCAACTATATCCGCGCCGTTTCCGACGGCGAGGTGCTATGCACGGCGCGGGTGATTCACCCGGGCCGGCGCACTCTAGTGGTCGAAGCTGATGTGATGCAGGGCGACAAACTGGTCGCAAAAGCGCAAGGCACGTTCGCTGTCCTGTAGCTAGACGCCATCAATTTGAGTTAATTTCGGCGCAACGAACCTTGTGGGAGCGAGCTTGCTCGCGAAGGCGGTGTGTCAGGCAACCGAAATGTTGGCTGATAAACCCTCTTCGCGAGCAAGCTCGCTCCCACAAGGATTGTGCAGTTCCTGACTGACCGGCAAATGGCCTGCCGCTACAAAACCAGGCGATAACGCCAGTTTCAACTTCACCCTTGTAGACCGTCCTGCCCACCCCCATATTGGGGCGACTGACGCGTGAAGGAATCCAAATTGAGCGAACTTCTCAACCGCCGCCTAGCTCTGCTCGGCGAGCGCGCTAACCTCTCTCTGCTCGAGCAGTGCCTGCACGGTATCGAACGTGAATGCCTGCGCGTGACCAGCGAAGGTCGCCTGGCGCAAACGCCGCACCCCGAAGCCTTGGGTTCCGCGCTGACCAACGAACAGATCACCACCGACTACTCCGAGTCGCTGCTGGAATTCATCACGCCCGCACTGCCGGATCCGGCTGATACCTTGGCGAGCCTGGACAAGATTCACCGTTTTGCCTACAGCAAACTCGGCAACGAGTACCTGTGGAGTCCATCGATGCCGTGCCCGTTGCCGGCCGAGGAAGACATCCCGATCGCCTATTACGGCACCTCCAACATCGGTCAGCTCAAATACGTCTACCGCAAGGGCCTGGCCCTGCGTTATGGCAAGACCATGCAGTGCATCGCCGGGATTCACTACAACTTCTCCCTGCCGGAAAAGCTCTGGCCGCTGCTGCGCGAGACCGAAGGGTTTGTCGGCACTGATCGCGATTTTCAGTCGTTTTCCTACATCGCGCTGATCCGTAATTTCCGTCGTTACAGCTGGCTGCTGATGTACCTGTTCGGTGCATCGCCTGCGCTGGACGCCGGTTTCCTGCGTGGTCGTTCGCATCAGCTGGAACAGCTCGATCCGGACACCTTGTATCTGCCGTACGCCACCAGCCTGCGCATGAGCGACCTCGGTTACCAGAGCAACGCCCAGGCCGGTCTGACGCCGTGCTACAACGATCTGGCGAGTTACACCGACAGCCTGCGCAAAGCCGTGGCCACGCCGTACGCGCCGTACGTT
This sequence comes from Pseudomonas viridiflava, assembly GCF_900580865.1. Lineage (GTDB taxonomy): Bacteria > Pseudomonadota > Gammaproteobacteria > Pseudomonadales > Pseudomonadaceae > Aquipseudomonas. The sequence continues at coordinate 157,205 of NZ_UTBZ01000040.1, read as the reverse complement.
GAAGTCGGCACGCACAAGGATGGCGAGTGGGTTCAACTCAACACCAACATCCTGCAGATCGAAAACGAGTACTACTCCAACATCCGCCCGAAACGCGTGACCTATACCGGCGAGCGGCCGATTCAGGCGCTGGTGGCCCGTGGCATTCAGTACGTTGAAGTGCGTTGCCTGGACATCAACCCGTTCCTGCCAATGGGCATCGACCTCACCGAGTCGCGCTTCCTCGACGCGTTCCTGCTGTACTGCGCGCTGAACGATAGCCCGTTGCTGACCAATACCTCGTGCGGCAACGCGACGTCGAACTTCCTCAGCGTGGTCAAGGAAGGTCGTCGTCCGGGTCTGCAATTGCAGCGTGATGGTCAGCCGGTCGAGATGAAGACCTGGGCGGCCGAACTGCTGGAGCAAATCGCCCCGCTGGCGGCGCTGCTGGATCAGAGCCATGGCGGCGATGCCCACAGCAAGGCGCTGGATGCGCAACTGGCCAAGGTCAGCGATCCGTCCTTGACGCCATCCGCGCAGGTGCTGGCGGCGATGGCTGAGCACAAGGAAAGCTTTGCGCAGTTCTCCCTGCGTCAGAGCCAGGCGCATGCCGAGTTCTTCCGTAGCGAGCCTTTGGCGGCGGATGAGCAGGCGAAGTTTGAGGAGCTGGCGCGTTCGTCGCTGGCTGCGCAGGCTGAGCTGGAGCAGAACGAGGTTGGGGATTTTGATGTGTTTGTCGGGTCGTATCAGGCGAGTATTTTGGCGATCAGCAACTGAAGAGCCCCTCACCCTAGCCCTCTCCCGGAGGGAGAGGGGACTGATTTAGGTGCTCATGAAAGTTACGCCGACCTGAAATACCGAGTCGAACTCAGGCCTTGAAAAGCACAGAGATCGGCCCCCTTTCCCCCTCGCCCCCCTGGGGGCGGTCCGACGTTTCGGGAGGGCTGGGGTGAGGGGGCAAAGATCGAACGTCGAACGCAAGATCCGAAATATCCACAATTCTGATCGTTCCCACGCTCCGCGTGGTAACGCCTCAAGGGACGCTCTGCGTCCAGGTGACGCGGAGCGTCATCGGCTGCATTCCCACGCAGAGCGTGGGAACGATCTACACCCCCAATCCCCCCGAGCCTTAGATTTTTCCGCTCATAAGCTCATTCTAAAAAGTTATTTATTTACTGATTCTTAGATCATTTAGTCTCCTTTCACGCCGACGCTCGGTCGCCTGATATGGAGCTCTTCAATGAAACTGAATTTCCCGCTTCGCCTGCTCGCCGCGGCCTCTCTGGCTGCCGCGAGTTTTCTGGCCCAGGCCGCCGACCTCACCGTCGCCTACCAAACCACCGTTGACCCAGCGAAAGTCGCCCAGGCCGACGGCGCTTACGAAAAAGCCACCAAAGCCGACATTGCCTGGCGCAAGTTCGACAACGGCGCCGACATCATCGCAGCCATCGCTTCCGGTGACGTGCAGATCGGCTACCTCGGTTCGAGCCCGCTGACCGCCGCGATCACTCGCAAAGTCCCGGTTGAAACCTTCCTCATCGCCACTCAGATCGGCGCCGCTGAAGCACTGGTCGCCCGTGACGGTTCCGGCATCAAGACGCCACAGGATCTGATCGGCAAGAAAATCGCCGTGCCATTCGTATCGACCGGTCACTACAGCCTGCTCGCCGCACTGAAGCACTGGAACATCGATCCATCGAAAGTCACCGTGCTCAACCTCGCGCCGCCAGCGATCATCGCAGCGTGGAAACGCGGCGACATCGACGCCACTTACGTGTGGGATCCGGCGCTGGGCGTAGCCAAGGAAAACGGCAAAGTGCTGATCACTTCCGGCGAACTGGCCAAGTTCGGCGCGCCGACCTTCGATGCGTGGATCGTGCGTAAAGACTTCGCCGAGAAGCACCCGGAAATCGTTACCGCATTCGCCAAGGTCACCCTCGACGCCTACGCCGATTACCGCAAGGACCCGAAAGCCTGGCTCGCCGATCAATCCAACGTCGACAAGCTTGTGAAACTCTCGGGTGCCAAGGCCAGCGACATTCCGCTGCTGCTGCAAGGCAACGTGTACCCGCTGGCGGCGGACCAGGTCAGCGACCTCGGGGCGCCGACCACCAAAGCCATCACCGACACCGCCGCGTTCCTCAAGGAACAAGGCAAGGTCGAAGCCGTTCTGCCGGACTACGCGCCGTACGTCAGCGCCAAATACATCACCAACTGATCGGGAGTTAACAGCGATGGCCTTGCTACAGCTGGAGCGCATCAGCGCACAGTACCCGGGCAGCCCTACACCGGTGCTGGCGGATATTTCTCTGACCCTTGGGCCTCAGCAATTGCTGGTCGCGCTCGGCCCGTCCGGCAGTGGCAAGACTTCGCTGTTGAACCTGATTGCCGGTTTCGTCGAACCGAGCGCCGGGCGCATCACCCTCGACGGCGTGCCGGTCAAAGGCCCGAGCGCCGAACGTGGCGTGGTGTTCCAGGACGACGCGTTGCTGCCTTGGCAGGACGTTTTGGCCAACGTTGCATTCGGTCTGGAACTGGCCGGTGTCGCCAAGGACAAGCGCGAAAAAATCGCCCGCGAAATGCTCGCACTGGTTGATCTTTCCGGTTTCGAAAGCCGCCGTATCTGGCAGCTTTCCGGTGGCCAGAAACAACGCGTCGGCCTCGCCCGCGCCCTCGCCGCCGACCCGCGCGTGTTGCTGATGGACGAGCCTTTCGGTGCCCTCGACGCATTCACCCGCGAGCAGATGCAGGAGCTGTTGCTGCAAGTCTGGCAGCGCACAGCCAAGCCGGTTTTTCTGATTACCCATGACATTGAAGAAGCGGTGTTCCTCGCCACTGACCTGATTCTGCTTGCACCGAATCCGGGGCAGATCGTTGAGCGTCTGCACCTGGATTTCGGTCAGCGTTACGCCGCTGGCGAGTCTGCCCGTGCGATCAAATCCGATCCGCGCTTTATCGAAACCCGCGAACACGTGCTGAGCAAAGTGTTCTCGCAACGCAGCGCCGGACAACGGCAGGAGCGCGCATGAGCAGTTACGACGTTTCCTCGGCTGCAGTAAAACCCGCGCCCCCATCCGTGGCGATACCCGTACGCCGCAGCCTCAGCACGCGCTGGATCAGCCTGCTGACGCTATTCGCTTTGTTGGCGATCTGGTGGGCCGTAACAGCCACCGGTTTGATCGAACCGCTGTTCCTGCCACCACCCTCCGCTGTGTTGCAAAAGGGCTGGTTGCTGGCGACCACAGGCTACATGGATTCGACCTTGTGGCAGCACCTTGGCGCGAGCCTGAGCCGTATCGGTCTGGGTCTGGGTTTTGCGATTCTGACCGCTGTGCCGGTGGGCATCGCCATTGGTGCCAACCGTATCGCCCGTGGCGTGCTTGATCCGCTGATCGAGTTCTACCGCCCGATTCCACCGCTGGCTTATTTGCCGTTGATCGTGATCTGGTGCGGCATCGGCGAACTGTCGAAAGTGCTGCTGATTTATCTGGCGATTTTCGCGCCGATTGCCATCGCCACGGCTACCGGCGTGCGCACGGTTGATCCGGCGAAATTGCGCGCGGCGCAGTCGTTGGGCGCGACGCGCGTGCAGCTGATTCGTCATGTGATTTTGCCGAGCGCCCTGCCGGACATTCTTACCGGCGTGCGTATTGGTCTGGGCGTTGGCTGGTCGACGTTGGTTGCGGCCGAACTGATTGCCGCCACCAGTGGTTTGGGCTTTATGGTGCAGTCGGCCGCGCAATTTCTGGTCACCGACGTGGTGGTGCTGGGGATTCTGGTCATCGCCCTGATCGCCTTCGCCATGGAAATGGGCCTGCGCGCCCTGCAGCGCAAACTGGTGCCATGGCACGGCCAGGCCCACTGACACATCCCGTTTTTGAATCCCCGTGTAGGAGCTGCCGAAGGCTGCGATCTTTTGATCTTGTTTTTAAAAAGATCAAGATCAAAAGATCGCAGCCTTCGGCAGCTCCTACAGGGAGGTGGTTATCCGGAATTTAAGAGAAAGACCATGAGCAGCCTCAACATCACCCCATTAAGCTCAGCCCTCGGCGCACAGATCAGCGGCGTCGACATCAGCCAGCCGCTGAGCCTGGAACACCGCGACGCCATCGAGCAGGCGCTGCTTAAATATCAAGTGTTGTTCTTCCGCAACCAGCCAATCGGACCGCCGCAACAGGCACGCTTCGCCGCCTATTTCGGCGACCTGCACATCCACCCGATCTACCCGAACGTGCCGGAACAGCCGGAAGTGTTGATCCTCGACACCGCCGTGACCGACGTGCGCGACAACGCGATCTGGCACACCGACGTGACCTTCCTGCCGACGCCGGCGATGGGCGCGGTGCTCAGCGCCAAGTTGCTGCCGGAGTTTGGTGGCGACACGCTGTGGGCCAGTGGGATTGCTGCGTACGAAGCGCTGTCGGCGCCGCTGAAAGGCTTGCTTGAAGGGCTGACCGCGACCCACGATTTCACCCGCTCGTTTCCGCTGGAGCGCTACGGCAATACGCCTGAAGCGTTGGCGCAGTGGGAAGAGGCCCGACGCAAGAATCCACCGCTGTCACACCCGGTGATTCGTACGCATCCGGTCAGTGGGCGGCGCTCGCTGTTCGTCAATGAAGGCTTCACCTCGAAGATCAATGAGCTGTCGGAAACCGAGAGCGAGGCGATTCTGAAGTTTCTGTTCGCCCATGCAACGCGGCCGGAATTCACCATTCGCTGGCGCTGGCAGCAGGACGATATTGCGTTCTGGGACAACCGCGTGACCCAGCATTACGCGGTGGATGACTACCGGCCGGCGCGGCGGGTGATGCAGCGGGCGACGGTGTTGGGGGATGTGCCGTTTTTTCGTTGAGCCGTTTTTACAGCCAAAAGCCCCTCACCCTAACCCTCTCCCGGAGGGAGAGGGGACTGATTGGGAGATGCTGTAGATATTCGCCGACCTGAACGTGCTTTGCTGAATCCATAATCGACCCGGTTTTTCAGGTCGATGGATGACGCAAGACAACGCCGTCGGCTCCCTCTCCCTCTGGGCGGTCCGACGTTTCGGGAGGGCTGGGGTGAGGGTGCCTCACTCCGCCGTCGAAGGCTTCTCCCAAAGATTGATCCCGCCCTCTTGGGCAAACCGGTCAATCTCCGCCAGCTCTTCAGCACTGAAGCTCAAATTCTTCAACGCCCCGACATTCTCGATAATCTGCTCCGGCCGGCTCGCACCAATCAGCGCCGAAGTCACCCGTGGATCGCGCAGCGTCCACGCCAGCGCCAGTTGCGCCAGACTCTGACCACGACGCTTGGCAATTTCATTCAGCGCGCGCACGTGAGCAATGTTGGCCTCGGACAAGTGCGAAGCCTGCAGCGAACCACCGCCAGGACGATTGACCCGCGCATCCGTCGGCACGCCGTTGAGGTATTTGTCGGTGAGCAGACCTTGCGCCAGCGGAGTGAAAGCGATCACGCCAGTGCCGAGCTCATCAGTGGTATCGAGCAGGTCTTTTTCCACCCAGCGATTGAGCAAGTTGTAGGCCGGCTGATGAATCAGCAGCGGCACTTTCCACTCTTTCAACAGCGCCGCCATCTCACGGGTTTTCACCCCGGAGTACGACGAGATACCGATGTACAACGCCTTGCCCTGTTGCACGGCAGTGGCAAGGGCGCTGGCGGTTTCTTCCAGCGGGGTGTCCGGGTCAAAGCGGTGCGAATAGAAGATATCCACATAATCGAGACCGAGGCGTTGCAGGCTCTGGTCGAGGCTGGCCAACACGTATTTGCGCGAGCCACCGCCCTGACCGTAAGGGCCGGGCCACATGTCCCAACCGGCCTTGCTGGAGATGATCAATTCATCGCGGTACTGCTTGAAGTCTTCGCGCAGCAGACGGCCGAAATTGATCTCGGCGCTGCCGTACGGCGGGCCGTAATTGTTGGCCAGGTCAAAGTGGTTGATGCCCAGATCGAACGCGGTGCGCAGCAAGGCGCGCTGGGTGTCGATCGGCGTGCTGTCGCCGAAGTTGTGCCACAGGCCCAACGACAGCGCCGGCAGCACCAGACCGCTGCGCCCGACGCGGCGGTAAGGGATGGAGTCGTAGCGGTTTTCGGCAGCGGTGTAAGTCATCGAATCCTCTCTTGTCTGTCTTGAAATGGGTGTCGACTTCTTCGCGAGCAAGATCGCTCCCACATTGGAATACAGTCTCCTGTGGGAGCGAGCTTGCTCGCGAAGGGTGTTACACAAATCGATTGACGGGTCGAGCCAGGCCCAGGCTCTCGCGCAAGGTCCGACCCTCATACTCCGTTCTGAACAACCCGCGCCGTTGCAGTTCCGGCACCACGCCATTGGCGAAGTCTTCGAGCCCGCCCGGCAGGTGCGGCACCAGCACATTGAAACCGTCCGCCGCGCCCTGTTCGAACCAATCCTGCAAACGATCGGCAATCTGCTCCGGCGTACCGACCAGGCTGTAATGCCCGCGTCCGCCGGCAATCTTGCGACCCAGTTCGGCAAGGCTCAGGTTCTCCCGGCCCGCCAACTCAGTGAGCAATTTTTGCCGGCTCTGCTGACCGCTGTCCGTCAGCGGCAACTCAGGCAACGGCCCATCCAGCGGGTACTTCGACAAATCGAAGTTGCCCAGCATACGCCCAAGCAAGGCGACGCCAACCTCGGGTTCGACTAATTGCTGAAACGTTTCACATTTTTCCTGCGCTTGGGCTTCGGTGCGACCGACCACGACAAAAACCCCGGGCATGATTTTCAGTGAGTCAGCGCTGCGCCCGTACTTGGGCAAACGGCCTTTGAGGTCGGCGTAGAACGCCTGAGCATTGGCCAACGAAGTCTGCGCGGTGAACACCACTTCAGCGGTTTGCGCTGCCAATTCGCGGCCGGTTTCCGAGGAGCCTGCCTGGACAATCACCGGCTGCCCCTGCGGCGAGCGCGCAACGTTCAACGGGCCTTTGACCCGAAAGTGTTCGCCGACGTGGTCCAGCACGTGCAGTTTCGAAGGGTCGTAATACGTCCCACTGGCCTTGTCGCGCGCAAACGCATCATCCTCCCAACTGTCCCAAAGCCCGGTGACCACCTGATGAAACTCGCGGGCGCGGCTGTAGCGTTCGGCATGGCCGATATGTTCGTCGCGGCCGAAATTCAGCGCTTCGGCAGCGTTGTCCGAGGTCACCAGATTCCACCCCGCACGGCCACCGGAAAGGTGATCGAGCGAAGCGAATTTGCGCGCCACGTGATACGGCTCGTTGTAACTGGTGGTCGCCGTGGCGATAAGGCCGATGTGCTCGGTCACCGCACTCAGGGCCGAGAGCAACGTCAGCGGCTCAAAGTGATCGGAGCGCGCCATGCGACTGGCGATGTCCTGAGTCGGCGCGGCGACGCTGTCAGCAACAAACAACGCATCGAACTTCGCCGCCTCGGCAATCTGCGCCAACCGCTTGTAATGGGAGAAATCCAGACCCGCATTCGCCGGCACATCAGGATGACGCCAAGCCGCCACGTGGTGCCCGGTGGCCATGAGGAATGCACCGAGTTTCAACTGTCTGCTCATCTCAGAAATCCTTGCGCAGTTGCACGCCGAAGTAGCGTTCGTCATCGCGTGGCACAGCGCGATAGATGTAGTTGCCGCCGCTGGCGAGCAGTGGCGAATAAGACTTGTCGGTGAGGTTCTTGCCCAGCAGCGCCACGCGCCAGCCATTGCTGTAATCGGCCAGGGCGACACTGGCGTTCCACAGACCGTAGGCACCCTGCTTGGTGTCGGCATTCTGGCTGATGTCGTACTGCACTTCGCTCTGCCAGCTGTAGTCGGTGCCGAGTTCGATATCCAGGCCGTTATCCAGCGGGATGCTGTAGTCGGCGCGCACGTAGCTTTTCCAGTCCGGACTGAACGGCAGCGGTTTGCCGTTGACGTTGCACGACGCCGCCGCGCCCGCCGGGCAGGCAAATTCGTCGATACGTGCGCGGGTGTAGGCGAGTGCGCCGGACAGCTTCAATTGCTGGGTGGCCTGCAAGGTGTAGTCGAGTTCGACACCTTCGGTGCTGACGCTGCCAGCGTTGATCAAACGCGTCACAACCTGGCCGGCGACGGTGTCGAAGAAGTTCGCCTGATAGTTGTCGTACTCGCTGTGGAACACCGCGAGGTTGGTCGTCAGGCGATTGTTCCAGCTCGTCGCTTTGATCCCTGCTTCCCAAGTGTTGGAGGTCTCGGGTTTGAGCGCTTCGGTGTCGCGCGGCTGCATATTGAAGAACACGTTGTAGGCCGGGCCTTTGTAGCCGCGCGAATACGTCAGATAGGTGGTGACCGTATCGCTCAAGTCGTACTGCACGCCGAGGCGGCCGGACCAGCCGTCTTCGTCGACCGAGCCTGAGCTGCTGGTTGCCGGTTGAATGCCGCTGACGGTGGTAGCTGAAGTCGAAGCGCGGCGGTGATCGTATTCGAGATCATCGTGGGTATAGCGCAGGCCAGCGATGCCGCGAAAGTCGGACGTGAAGTTCAGGGTGGCCTCGCCGAACGCTGCGTAGCTGTCGCTGGTGGTGCTGTAATCAGCGACGCCTCGATCGGTGCGCGTGGTCGTTGTCAGCGTGCGCTGATAGGTCTCTTCGTCCTTGCCATGCATGTAGAACAGGCCGCCGACGTACTCGAGGAATTCACCCTTCGGCGAGGCCAGGCGCAGCTCCTGCGAGTATTGATCGAAGGCTAGATCGCCTTTGTCCGCGGTGCCGGGGAATGCGGCGGTCACCGTACCGAGGCGGTCACCGTCCTGATACTGCGTATTGTCCCAGCCACGCCACGCGGTAATCGAGGTCAGGGTGTAATCGCCCAATTGCCAGTCGAGCTGGCCGGACAGGCCTTTGTTGGTGTCCTCGACGTGGCTGCGGGTGTCGGTGTTGATGTCACGGTTGTGGCTGCTCGCATTGACCGGGCTCAGCGCATCGGCGAAGGCCGGCGCCAGCGACTTGCTGACCACGCCGTTAGGGCCGTCATCGTGGGACTGCATGTAGTCGGCAATCAGGGTGAAAGTGACGTCGTCATTCGGGGTGAATTCGAGTTTGCCGCGCACGCCGCGATGGTTGTAGCCGTTGACCTCCTGACCGTTGTGTTTGTTGTCGACGTTGCCGTCGTAGCTGCCGAACAGCGTGCTGATCGAGCCTTTCAACGTCTCCGGAATCAGGCTGCCGCCGATGCCGAAACGGGTGCGACTTTCGTTGCCGCTGTAGTACGACTGATCGATGTAGCCGTGGGTCTCGGCGGTGGGTGCCTTGCTGGTGATGTTGAGTACACCGGCCGAGGCGTTTTTGCCGAACAGCGTGCCTTGCGGGCCGCGCAATACTTCGACGCGCTCCAGATCCAGCAAGTCGAGAGTGGATTGGCCGGGGCGCGCATAGACCACGCCGTCGATCACCGTCGCCACGGTCGGTTCGACGCCCGGCGAGGTGGAAATCGTGCCGACGCCGCGCACGAACAACGAGGTGTCCTTGTTCGACGCGCCGGTGCGGAAGTTCAGCGACGGCACTTGCTGGACGATGCTCGCCACGCCGTTGCGGTTGTCGCGCTCAAGCTGTTCGCCGTCGATCACCGAGACCGCCACCGGCACTTTTTGCAGCGACTCTTCGCGGCGCGTGGCGGTGACAGTCACGGATTTGAGTGTCGGCTCTTGCTCACTGCCCTCGGCAGCGAATGCGTTGGGCAACGGCAGCGCCGCCAACCCCGTGAATAACCAGCCGGCGGCGCGAATCGACTGCGCCAGTGTGTGTGTCGCCCCAGGAATGTTGTGCATGCTCTGCCCGCTCGAAATTGGCCCTGAACCGCTGCCGTTCTGCGACGACAGCGCCTGAATCGGTGTCTTGGGCATTCGCTCGAGCGAGTAGCAGACAGCGCGCTTTGTTAGCGCTACCATCGACAGTATTGGCAAGCCGCACATAGAGCGTCCAATACTGAAAAATTACTTTTATATGCGATTTGGTTTTTAAGAAGGATCGAGCCTTGAGCGAAGAAAAACCCCGCAAACGCCGTGGAGCCGGACGCGTGACCCTCAATGCCGTGGCGCGCGAAGCCGGGGTTTCGGCAATCACCGTGTCACGCTATTTCAACCAGCCTGAGCAGGTTTCGCCCGAGCGCCGCGAGCGGATTGCGGCGGTGGTGGCGGAGTTGGGATATGTGCCGAATCTGGTGGCCGGCGGATTGGCTTCGGCGCGGGGGAAAATCGTCGGCATGGTGATTCCGAACATCTCCGGGCCGATCTTCGCCAATACCATTCAAGGCTTCAGCGACACGCTTAGCCGTCACGGTTATCAACTGTTGCTGGCGTCGAGTTACTTCAGCACTGAACAAGAAGAAAACGCCGTGCGTGCGTTTCTTGGCTGGTCGCCGGCGGCGTTGGTATTGACCAGTCATTTTCACAGTGCGGGCACGGAAAAGATGATCGCCGAGGCCGATGTGCCGGTGATCGAGACGTGGGATTACCAACAGGATCGCGAGCCGATGCAGATCGGTTTTTCGCATTTTGAAGTGGGCGTGACGGCGGCGAAGTATCTGCTGGGAAAAGGCTACCGACGCATTGCCTTCGTGCAGAACAGCGCTGCGGGCGACTTCAGCGCACTGGAGCGCCGCGACGGCTACGCGGCGACCTTACGAAATTCCGGCCTGGAACCGTGGGTGTTCGCCCCCGATGCTGATCGCGCACCATTCGAGGCCGGCAAACAGGCGATGGACGCCCTGATGAACGCCTCACCGCGCCCCGACGCGATCATCTTCGCCAACGACAACCTCGCCGCCGGCGGCCTGCTCGCCGGGCAACGCGCCGGTTTGAAAATCCCCGAAGACTGCGCCGTTCTCGGCTTTGGCGACTACCCGTTCGCCGAGATGCTTTTGCCAAGCCTGAGCACGATCAAACCACCGGCGCTGGAGATCGGTGTACTCGCCGCAACACGCGTGCTGGAAAGCCTTGGCGTGTTGCCGAGCGACGAGGTGCAACGCCTGAATCTGCTGCAATGCCAAGTCATAGAGCGCGAAAGCACCTGACTTCGCTATACCGACAATTCGCGCAAGGCAGCAGCAGCCAGAAATCCGGAGCGGGAGCGATAACGCTGGTCCCGTCGGACTTTCTGGTCAATACGCTCAAGCAACTGCTCCGGCAGCGTGGCGTTAAAACGCACTGACTTACCGAAATACGGGGTGATATCAAAATCGACCACACCCCAAATCCCTCCCGTGTAATCCGGATTATCGAGATGAGCATCAATGTCCCGCACTTGCGGCAACGGCGTGCCGTCGGCGACCAAACCCTCATAATGAAGCGCCAATGCTTCCTGAGTACTCTCAAACGCCTCAGCGACCGTACTGCCGGCAGAGAAGCAGCCCGGTACATCCGGGATGATCACGCCGTAGTCTGAATCGGCATCCTTGTGCAGAACGACCGGGAATTTCATGTGAGTGAGTCCTTCCTCTGACAGGCCATTGAAACGGCCTTCGTTTCCAATAACGGGCCTCATTTCAGGCCCGCCTGTTTCAAAATGCTGTTGATCGTGCCCTTGGGCAGATCGGAGTCGGGGTGCTTGATCGTCACCCTTCCCTGTTTGAACGGATGCTTGTACTGGTGGTGGCTGCCTTTCACCGCCACCAGATACCAACCATCGTCTTCGATCATCCTGATCATTTCCCGACTGCGCATTTCCTTTGCCCTGTTCGACCGCTGGAGCTGTTCACTCTAGAGGACGTAGGCGACTTTTATACACACGATACACACTTGGATAAATACTAGCTCACTGAACAAACTCTCGGTGATGGGATAGATCAAAGGCAGGCGCGGGCCAGCAAGAAAAACACGTCGCCGGCCAAACTCTGCGCAGGAGTCGCAAAATGTGTCCAGTTGAGAAGTAGGGCGTGCAGTGGCGGGGCCGGAATTGGCTATGCTTTAACTGACACCGAGGTGGCCCCTTCGCGGGCTTGCCCGCGATGGCGGCCGATCAGGCACCGCACATCCCGCAGGCACCACAATGCACACCGCCATCATCATTTTCTTCGGCCTGGTCCTGCTCGCTCTGATGCTCTACATCGGCGAGCGCATCGGCTTCAGTCGCCAGACCATGGCCTACGGCTTCGCCGCCCTGTGGCTGGCATTGACGGTTATCAATGGTGCGGTGGGGGTGGTGCATGCCGGCCAGTCCGTAGGGTCGGAAATAGCCATTGGCAGTGCGGTGTTCGGCGTGCCGGTAGCGGCGATGGTGTTGTTCATGGTGCTGAGCGCCGAGTCGTAAAACGTCCCGGCGCTCAACTGCCAATCAACGCACCAGATGCAGGAACTGCATGTGGCGTTCGTACTGATCGAGGATGTCGTTGATGATCTGCTCTTTGGTGTAGCCGACCAGATCGTAGTCCTGACTGCCCTCGCTCAAATGCACTTCGGCACGGTAGTAGCGACGATTGTTGAGTTGCTTGGAACCCATGCCACCCCGCGCGAAGGACGGCGTGAAATAGCCGCGCATCTGCACTTGGTAGATGAACGGATGCTGCTCGCCGTGGCCGATTTCCAGGCTGATGTTGTCGTGCGTCGGGTCCGGCTGCGTCACCACATTCAAGCCTTTCTCGACGAACACCGCGGTCACTTCTTCAATCGCCGGGCGCACCGTGGTGTCCATGAAACGGTACACCTCGTCACGCGATGGGAAATGCACGGCCTGGCTCAAGCGCTGTCGCCAGCCACCGGTGCCGCGTCGTGAACCAGAGACCGGTGCAAGCGAATGCAGTTGCGCGATCTGCTTCTGCGACTCCAGATAGAACGCCTTGTGCAGGCCCCACATCATCAGCAACAGAATCAGCGAGAACGGCAACGACGTCAGCACGACCGCCGACTTCAACGCATCGATGCTGCCGGAGAACAGCAGCGCACTGGTGATCAGCGCGGTCATCGCGCCCCAGAACACCCGCAGCCACTTCGGCCCGTCTTCGTCCGGGTTGCCACCCTTGGCCGACAGCGTCGAGAGCACCACGGTGCCGGAGTCGGCAGAGGTGACGAAGAACACGAAGCTGATGAACACCGTCACGGCGATGACGGTTTTGCTCCACGGGTAGGTTTCCAGCAACAGGTAAATGCTCATCGACGGGTTGTCGATGGCCGACATGCCCAGCGCGCTCATGCCGTGGTTGAGCACTTGATCCAGCGCGCTATTGCCGAAGATCGACATCCACGCGAGGGTGAAACCGAGCGGAATCAACAGCACGCCGAAGACGAATTCACGGATCGTGCGGCCACGGGAAATCCGTGCGATGAACAGGCCCACGAACGGCGACCATGCAATCCACCAGGCCCAGTAGAACACCGTCCAGCCGCCGAGCCAGTCGCTCGGTTTGTCGTAGGCGTAGAGGTCGAAACTCTTCATCGGCAAGGCGCCGAGGTAGTCGCCAATATTCTGGATCAAGGTATTGAGCAGATGCTGGGTTGGCCCGGCAAACAACACGAACAGCAGCAGCGCACAGGCCAGCAGCATGTTGATGTCGGACATCACCCGCACGCCTTTATCAACGCCGGAGACGGCCACGATGATCGCCGCGCCCATCATCAGGGCGATCAGGCCGACCTGAATCCACTGGGTGTGAGCGATGCCGAACAGGTAGTCGAGGCCCGAGTTGAGGTGCAACACACCAAAACCCATGTCTGCACCCAGTCCGAACACCGTGGCGATGATGCCGAAGCCATCCACCGCGTAACCGATCGGACCGTTGATGCGTTTGCCAATCAGCGGATACAGCGCCGAGCGCAGAGCCAGCGGCAGGTTGTGGCGGTAGGCGAAATACGCCAGCGCCATGCCGACAAAGGCGAACACGCCCCAACCATGCAGGCCCCAGTGCAGAAACAGAATCTGCATCGCCTGACGCGCCGCATCCGCCGTGCCCGCCTCGCCTTGCGGCGGTTGCAGCATATGAGTCAGCGGTTCGGAGACACAGAAGAAGAACAGCGTAATGCTGATCCCGGCAGCGAACAGCATGCCGGCCCAGGACAGGTAACTGAATTCGGGCTCGTCGTGGTCGGCACCGAGTTTTATCTTGCCGTAGCCGGATAAGGCGGTGACCACCACGAAGACCAGATACAGCGTCATCGCGAGCATGTAGTACCAGCCGACCGTGTTGGCCGCCCAGTTTTGCGCTTCCAGCAACCAGGCGCCGGCCTGTTCAGGCATGGCGATGACGACGAGACCAAACAGCAGAATGACCGTCGCGGCGAAGTAGAACACCGGCGGATTCATGCGCACCAGACCGCTGGCGGGGGTGGACGATGCACTCATGAAACGTGCACCTCGAGGGGTTGAAACGTGGCTGAAATGATCGGACTCAGCAAAGGCAAGCCTCCTGTTGTGAGCGGGCAGCGAACCACCGGTTTAACTTGAATGAACGTTCAAGTTAAACATGGATGGGGTGGTAAGGACTAATCGTACGGCTAGGCGGTAGCTTTCCTACGCTAGCTCAAGGATGGGTATGACGTGGGTTTGAGGGTATTCGTTCAACATCCCCTCACCCTAGCCCTCCCGAAACGTCGGACCGCCCAAAGGGAGAGGGGACTGATTGGGGGATATTGGGGAGATACGCCGACGTGATCCTGCTGTACCGAATCCATAATCGACTTGGTGTTCCAGGTCGATGGATAATCCAAAACACCTCGGTCGGCTCCCTCTCCCTCCGGGAGAGGGCTGGGGTGAGGGACGCTTGTAATAGCCCTACTTCTGCGTCCCGTCATCATGCTGCAAATTGGCCTGGGTCAAATTGCACCCCGCCGGCACACTGCGCGTCAGCCACACATTGCCGCCAATGGTCGAACCCTTGCCAATGGTGATCCGCCCGAGAATCGTCGCCCCGGCATAAATCACCACGTCATCTTCAACGATCGGATGACGCGGATGGCCCTTCTGCAACTGCCCGTCCTCATCCGCCGGGAAGCGTTTGGCGCCCAACGTTACCGCCTGATAAATCCGCACACGCTCGCCAATGATCGCGGTCTCGCCGATCACCACGCCCGTGCCGTGATCGATAAAGAAGCTACGGCCGATCTGCGCACCCGGATGGATATCGATACCGGTCGCCGAATGAGCGATTTCCGCACTGATCCGCGCCAGCAGCGGCAACCCGGCACGATACAAATGGTGCGCGAGTCGATGGTGAATCACCGCGAGAATCCCCGGGTAGCACAGCAGCACTTCATCAACACTGCGCGCGGCTGGGTCACCGTGGTAGGCCGCGAGCACATCGGTATCGAGCAGCGTGCGCAGGCCCGGCAATGCGAGGGCGAAATCCTGCACGATCCGGATCGCACGGGCTTCGACTTCGGTGTCGGCCTGCGCACTGTGGCGGGCGACGTAACGCAGTTCCAGGCGGGTCTGCGCCAGCAAGGCATTCAGTGCGACATCGAGGGTATGACCGACGTAGAAATCTTCACTCTCTTCACGCAGATCCACTGGCCCCAGACGCATCGGGAACAGCGCGCCGCACAACGCTTCAAGAATCTCCGCCATCGCCGCCCGCGACGGCAACTCGCGACCACCCTGCTCGCCGGATGCCCGGCCGTTCTGTGCCCGCCACTGATCCCGCGCGCTGCGCAGTTGACTGACGATGGTCTGCAATTGCCAATGGCTGGAACGCTCGCTCACGGTAAAGACTCCTCACGGGCGGCCGGACTGTCTGGCCGCGTCAACGGCGACTACTTTACGGCATGGCTGCGAAGGCGAATTAAGAACCGATAGTGCTGGGCTAAGGTCATTTGGCTATAAGCGATTGGCGGTTGCCCCTGCAAAAGCACGTGCCTATAGTCCTTTCATCTTCCAAGCCAGTACGGACTCATGATCAAACAACAGCTGGACCGCTTTCGCCGCCTCGACCTGCTCAGCCACCCGACACCGCTGGAAAAACTCGAACGCCTGTCCACCTGGCTCGGTCGCGAGCTGTACATCAAACGCGATGACCTGACACCGCTGGCCATGGGCGGCAACAAGCTGCGCAAACTCGAATACCTCGCCGCCGATGCGCTGGCACAAGGCGCCGATACGCTGATCACCGCCGGCGCTTTGCAATCGAACCACGTCCGCCAGACCGCTGCACTGGCCGCCAAACTGGGCCTGGGTTGCGTTGCGCTGCTGGAAAATCCACTGGCCACCAACGACAGCAATTACACCGGCAACGGCAATCGCCTGCTGCTGGATCTGTTCGATACCAAAGTCGAACTGGTCGACAACCTCGACAACGCCGACGAACAACTGGCCGCCCTCGCCCTGCGTTTGCGCAGCAACGGCAAGAAACCGTATCTGGTGCCAGTGGGCGGTTCGAACGCTCTCGGTGCTTTGGGTTACGTGCGCGCGGGGTTTGAACTGGCCGAGCAGATCAAGGACACCGGGCTGGAGTTTGCCGCGGTGGTTCTGGCCTCGGGCAGTGCAGGCACTCACAGTGGTCTAGCGTTGGCGTTGAGCGAAGTGCTGCCGCAATTACCGGTGATTGGCGTGACGGTTTCGCGCAGCGAAGAAGATCAGCGACCGAAGGTTCAGGGGCTGGCTGAGAGCACGGCGGATCTGCTCGGCGTTGAGTTGCCGGAAAACTTCAAAGTCGAATTGTGGGATGAATATTTCGGCCCGCGTTATGGCGAGCCGAATGCCGGGACATTGGCGGCGGTGAAGTTGCTGGCGAGTCAGGAAGCGGTGTTGCTTGATCCGGTATACACCGGCAAGGCGATGGCGGGTTTGCTTGATGGGATTGGTCGTCAGCGCTTCAATGAAGGCCCGATCATCTTCCTGCACACCGGCGGCGCGCCGGCGCTATTTGCCTACAAGGATTTCCTGTAACAGAAGATCAAAAGATCGCAGCCTTCGGCAGCTCCTACAAGTGATCTCATGTAGGAGCTGCCGAAGGCTGCGATCTTTTCCACAGACGATACATATTCCAATAAAGAATAACATTTCTAATATTAAGTATTTTCAAGTCTAAAGCAGACATCTTATAGTCTCGCCGCAGGCGAATTTCGCGCAAGACGCATAAGCTGCTTTAAGGCAGGATAGCGCTGTCGTCCGAATCACAAATTCGCCAACTTTCCTTAAGCGTCTCCATAAGAAAACACAGGGGCTCGTCATGAATTTTTCCGCACTACGTCGCAATCTGCTGGTGGGTTCGCTGGGCCTGGCGCTGAGCGCCGGTCTGATCGGCCAGGCAGTGGCCGGTGAGCAGCTGCAACAGATCAAGGACAAAGGCGTTATCAACGTCGGCCTGGAAGGCACTTACCCACCGTTCAGCTTCGTCGATGCCGACGGCAAACTGTCCGGTTTCGAAGTCGAGCTTTCCGAAGCGCTGGCGCAAAAACTCGGCGTCAAAGCCAAGATTCAGCCGACCAAGTGGGACGGCATCCTCGCTGCGCTGGAATCCAAGCGTCTGGACGTTGTAGTCAACCAGGTGACCATCTCCGAAGAGCGCAAGAAGAAGTATGACTTCTCCGAGCCGTACACCGTTTCCGGGATTCAGGCGCTGGTGCTGAAAAGCAAAGAAGCCGCGCTGAACATCAAGACCGCCGCTGACCTGTCCGGCAAGAAAGTCGGCGTAGGTCTGGGCACCAACTACGAACAATGGGTCCGCGCCAACGTGCCGGGTGCCGACGTACGTACTTACGACGATGATCCGACCAAGTTCGCCGACCTGAACAATGGCCGTACCGACGCCATCCTGATCGACCGTCTGGCTGCACTTGAGTACGCCAAGAAAGCGCCGAAAACCGTCGCTGCCGGCGAAGCCTTCTCCCGCCAGGAAGCCGGTGTTGCCCTGCGTAAAGGCGAGCCTGAACTGCTGGCCGCCGTGAACAAGGCCCTTGAGGAACTGCGTGCCGACGGCACCCTTGCGAAGCTGTCCACGAAGTACTTCAACGCTGACGTCACGAAATAATGGAAGCTGGATTTCAATTCGGATTCGGACTGGACTTCCCGCAATTGAGCCAGCAAATCGCCGAAACCACGCAGCTGTTGGTGGACTCCGCGCCCTTCCTCCTCAAGGGCGCGTACTTCACGGTAGTCCTCAGCCTCGGCGGGATGTTCTTCGGCTTGCTGCTGGGCTTCGGCCTGGCGTTGATGCGCCTTTCGCGCTTCAAATCGGTGAGCTGGCTGGCGCGCGTCTACGTGTCGTTCTTTCGCGGGACGCCGTTGCTGGTGCAACTGTTCGTGATCTATTACGGCTTCCCGCAACTGGGAATCGAACTGGATCCGTTACCAGCAGCGCTGATCGGTTTCTCGCTGAACATGGCCGCTTACGCCTGTGAAATCCTCCGCGCCGCGATCGGCTCGATCGAGCGTGGCCAATGGGAAGCCGCCGCGAGCATCGGCATGACCCGCGCGCAGACCCTGCGCCGGGCCATCCTGCCGCAAGCTATGCGCACGGCGTTGCCGCCGCTGGGCAACAGCTTCATTTCGCTGGTCAAGGACACGGCACTGGCCGCCACCATTCAGGTGCCGGAACTGTTCCGTCAGGCGCAGCTGATTACCGCCCGGACTTTCGAAGTCTTCACCATGTATCTTGCCGCCGCACTGATCTACTGGATTCTGGCCACGGTGCTTTCGCACTTCCAGAACAAGTTGGAAGAGCGGGTCAATCGGCATGACCAGGAGTCCTGACCCGATGATTGTCGTGGAAAAACTGACCAAGCAATTCAAGGGTCAAGTCGTGCTCAACGGCATCGATCTAGAGGTCAAGGAAGGCGAGGTCGTTGCAATCATCGGCCCCAGCGGCTCGGGGAAAACGACGTTCCTGCGTTGCCTGAATTTCCTTGAACAACCCACCAGCGGCCGGATCAAGGTCGGCGATATCGAGATCGATACCAGCCGCCCGCTGAACCAGCAGCAAAGCCTGGTGCGCAACCTGCGCCAGCACGTGGGTTTCGTGTTCCAGAACTTCAACCTGTTCCCCCATCGCACCGCACTGGAAAACGTCATCGAAGGCCCGGTCGTGGTCAAGAAGATGCCACGCGACGCCGCCATTGCCTTGGGCAAAAAGCTCATGGCCAAAGTCGGACTCGCCGGCAAAGAGGACGCTTATCCGCGTCGTCTCTCCGGTGGTCAGCAACAGCGCGTGGCGATAGCCCGGGCGCTGGCGATGGAGCCGGAAGTGATCTTGTTCGACGAACCGACTTCGGCTCTCGATCCGGAACTGGTCGGTGAAGTGCTGGCGACCATTCGGGGTCTCGCCGAAGAAAAACGCACCATGGTCATCGTTACTCACGAAATGGGCTTTGCTCGCGACGTGGCCAATCGTGTGGTGTTTTTCGACAAAGGCGTGATCGTCGAGCAAGGTGAAGCGAAGGCGTTGTTTGCCAACCCGCAAGAAGAACGAACCAAACAGTTTCTCAGCAAGTTCCTGAATCACGCCTGAGAACTTTCGTTGCGACTCCGGCAACTTCCATGGATGGAAGTTACCTCTGTCAAAAATTCCGCACTACCTAACACCCTACCCAGACAAAACATATCCGAAGCGGTACATATACATATGTCCTGCAACAGATAGTGCGCGCCTCAACCCGCGCTTTACCCGACATGACAGCGCTCGAATAAATCTGCATAAAATCCGCCAAAAAGCCCTGAGTTCCGTGGCTCATTTCGCCAGAAGACCTAGGCAGATGACCACAGCAGCGTAGGAAACTTCTGATTAATTCGTAATTCACGGATTAACTAATATCGTCTATTGACACCCCATCCCGCACACTCTTATCTAGTCGACAACTGGCACCACTTAGTTCAATCAACCCGTATTCAACTTGAATAAAAGTTCAAAGTTTTATTGCCAGTTTATTCACGCCTTTTGTTCTTCCAGAAACGGACTTCGCTGCAAGGCTTCAAGGAGAGAAATCGATGACCCGCACTTCGCCTACCCCCGAACTGGCAGCGCCGATCCTGGCGCCTGCGCAAAAAACCGGCATCAATCTGAGTGCCGCCGCACATTTCCTGGTCGAGGTGTCGCCCTATCCTGATATGGACAGCGGAGACCTGATCGAGCTGTTCTGGAACAGATGCTATGTCGCCTCCAGGGTGCTGACGGCCGATGACGTCGGCACGGCAGTC
The DNA here is from genome assembly GCF_900580865.1 of Pseudomonas viridiflava. GTDB lineage: Bacteria > Pseudomonadota > Gammaproteobacteria > Pseudomonadales > Pseudomonadaceae > Aquipseudomonas. The sequence goes on along the minus strand of NZ_UTBZ01000040.1, from coordinate 137,176 downwards.
CGCCTGCGGGTGCCGGAGAGTTTCATCGCCAGCGGCACCGCGCGCATTCACTACCGGGTGATGCAGGTCGGTCAGGGTCCAGCGCTGTCGGCAGCGACGCGGGTGCAGGTCAAACTGGACTGCCCCGGTGGGCAACCCTCGACGCTGAGCGCCGATGAAAACCAGCAACTGGCACCCGTGACCATCCCCGACGTCATTCGCCGCCAGGGCGTGAATCCGAATCAGATCAAACGCGGCGTGCCGCTGACAATCGAGCCGTACCTGAACATGGCCGAGGACGACGCCATCACCCTGCGCTGGGGTGATGTGCGCATGGATCTGGCGCCGGTCACCGTCGCGGATATCGGCTTGCCGATTCAGGTCTGGGTCCCGCCGTCGGTGATTGTCGAAGCTGGCGAGGATCTGCGCCTGGACGTGACGTATTGCATCCTTGATCGGGTCGGTAACAACTCACGCTGGGCGCCGCCACGGACCTTGAAGATCGGCTGTGTAAATCCTTATCTGAAAGTCCCTCTGAGGCAGGAACTCCAGGCGGCCGAATCGCGCGAGGCCTGATGCGCTTTGGTGGTGACGGGGGTTGAGCCCCCTCACTCGAAATTCTTAACCAACCCGACCATCACCCCTTCTATACATATTCCTAAAAGTTAGTTTATTTAATATTTATACACGCTTAGGGTATATGAACCGGACCACCGGACATTCTTTCGTTCGCCGCACTTTGCGGCGTTTTTCATGAGATGTGAGGTAGGTAGTATGGTCCGGAACACAATCACCCCAGTGCAGATCGCCAGGGCATTGCGTGCAGCCAAGGAGCGGCACTGATGTCCAGTCTGGCAGACGCAAACGTCCAGTCGGATCTGGACATCGCCCCGTTGTTGTTGCCTGCGCAGGTCTTGCGCAACGACGCCCAAGCCATCAAGGCTGCCCATGAACTGGCGCAAGTCGCCCGCGTGCAGGCCGCCAAACGCGACCGTCAGCGCAAGCTGCCGTGGTCGGAAATCGAACAGTTCACCCGCAGCGGATTAGGCAGCATTGCCATCCCGCGTGAATACGGCGGCCCGCAGGTTTCATTCGTCACTCTGGCCGAGGTGTTCGCGATCATTTCCGCCGCCGATCCGGCGCTGGGGCAGATCCCGCAGAACCAGTTCGGCATCATCAATCTGGTGCTCGGCAGTGCGACCGAGGAGCAGAAAAAACAGTTGTTCCAGAGTGTTCTGGAAGGCTGGCGCATCGGCAATGCCGGCCCGGAACGCGGCACCAAAAACACCCTGGAACTGAAAGCACGGATCACTGCCGACGGCGACGATTACGTGATCAATGGCCAGAAGTTCTACTCCACCGGCGCGCTGTTTGCGCACTGGGTGGCGGTCAAGGCACTCAACGATGACGGCAAGCAAGTGCTGGCCTTCGTCCGTCGCGGTACGCCGGGTTTGCGCATCGTCGATGACTGGTCAGGCTTCGGTCAGCGCACCACCGCCAGCGGCACGATTCTGCTGAACAACGTACGCGTCGAGTCGAGCCTGGTGGTCGATAACTGGAAGATCAACGAGGTCCCGAATACTCAGGGCGCGGTGTCGCAGCTGATTCAAGCCGCCATCGACGCCGGCATTGCTCGTGGTGCTATCGACGACGCCATTGAGTTCGTCAAAACCCGCGCACGGCCGTGGATCGATGCCAAAGTTGATCGCGCCAGCGATGACCTCTACGTGATCGCCGATATCGGCAAACTGAAAATCGAACTGCACGCCGCCGAAGCCCTGCTGCGCAAGGCCGGCAAAGTACTCGATCAAGTACACGCCGCACCGCTCACAGCCGAGTCCGCCGCCCGCGCCTCCATTGCCGTGGCCGAAGCGAAAGTGCTGACCACCGAGATTTCTCTACTCGCCAGCGAAAAGCTGTTCGAACTGGCCGGCAGCCGCGCGACCCTCGCCGAATTCAATCTCGACCGCCACTGGCGCAACGCCCGCGTGCACACGCTGCACGACCCGGTGCGCTGGAAATATCACGCGGTCGGCGCCTATCGCCTCAACGGCACTTTACCGGCTCGCCATTCCTGGATCTGACGACCAGACATCTGGAGAAACCTATGACTTTTTCCCATCACGTCGCGGTCATCACCAGCGATGAGCAAGCCCTGATCGTCGCCAGCGATCTGGCCGAAGATTTCAAACGCGACAGTGCCCTGCGCGACCGAGAACGTCGCTTGCCACTGCCGGAACTCGACGTGTTTTCCCGCTCGGGTCTGTGGGGCATCAGTGTGCCCAAGGAGTTCGGCGGCGCAGGTGTGTCCAACGTCACCCTGGCCAAAGTCATCGCCCTGATCGCTCAGGCCGACGGCTCGCTGGGACAGATTCCGCAGAACCATTTTTACGCACTGGAAGTGCTCCGCGTAAACGGCAGCCACGCGCAAAAACAACGACTGTACGCCGAGGTGCTGGCCGGGCAACGCTTCGGCAATGCCTTGGCGGAACTGGGCACCAAAACCGCTCACGACCGCGTCACCAGCCTCAAGCGCGACGGTGACGGCTATCGCATCAACGGCCGCAAGTTCTATGCGACCGGCGCGATCTACGCCCAGCGCATTCCGACTTCTGTGGTGGATGAAAACGGCGTACAGCAATTGGCTTTCGTCCCGCGCGACAGCAAAGGCCTGACGGTGATCGACGACTGGAGCGGCTTCGGCCAACGCACCACCGGTAGCGGCTCCGTAGTGTTCGAAGACGTGTATGTGGCCGCCGAAGACGTGCTGCCGTTTCAAAGCGCTTTCGAACGCCCGACCACCGTCGGCCCATTGGCGCAGATCCTTCACGCCGCCATCGACACCGGCATCGCCCGTGCCGCTTACGAAGACGCCCTGCACTTCGTGCGCAGCAAGACCCGGCCGTGGATCGATTCCGGCAATGACAAAGCCACCGAAGACCCGCTGACGTTGAAGAGCTTCGGCCACTTGAGCATCCGCCTGCACGCCACCGAAGCCCTGCTTGAACGGGCTGGCGAATTCCTTGATGCCGCGCAGGCAGAATCCAACGCTGACACGGTTGCGGCGGCCTCGATTGCCGTCGCCGAAGCACGCGCGATCAGCACTGAAATCTCTCTGGCCGCCGGCAGCACGCTGTTCGAGCTGGCCGGCAGCCAGGCGACCCTGATCGAGCACGGCCTCGACCGCCACTGGCGCAACGCCCGCGTGCACACCCTGCACGACCCGGTGCGCTGGAAATATCACGCCATCGGCAACTACTACCTCAACGATGAAAACCCTCCGTTGCGAGGGACGATCTGATGAGCGCAGCGAAAAAGAAGATCCTGCTCAACGCGTTCAACATGAACTGCATCGGCCATATCAACCATGGCCTGTGGACACATCCGCGCGACACCTCGACGCGCTACAACACCCTCGAATACTGGACCGAACTGGCGCAATTGCTCGAGCGCGGGCTGTTCGACGGGTTGTTCATCGCCGATATCGTCGGCGTGTATGACGTCTATCAGAACTCGGTCGACGTGACGCTGAAAGAGTCGATCCAGTTGCCGGTCAATGATCCGTTGCTGCTGGTTTCAGCCATGGCCGCCGTAACCAAAAACCTCGGCTTCGGCCTCACCGCCAACCTCACCTACGAACCGCCGTATCTGTTCGCCCGGCGCATGTCGACGCTCGATCATTTGAGCCGTGGTCGCGTGGGCTGGAACATTGTTACCGGCTATCTCGACAGCGCCGCCAAAGCCATGGGCCTCAGCGAACAAGTCGAGCATGACCGTCGCTACGATCAGGCCGACGAATATCTGGAGGTGCTCTACAAGCTCTGGGAAGGCAGTTGGGAAAACGGCGCGGTGCTCAATGACCGCGAGCAGCGGATCTACGCCAACCCGGAAAAAGTGCACAAGGTCGAGCACAAGGGCGAGTTCTATCAGGTCGAGGGTTATCACCTATGCGAGCCGTCGCCGCAGCGCACGCCAGTGCTGTTTCAGGCCGGCAGCTCCGATCGCGGTTTGCTCTTCGCCGGGCGTCACGCCGAGTGTGTGTTCATCAGCGGCCAGAACAAACCGTCGACCAAGGTTCAGGTGGACAAGGTCCGCGCCAGCGCCGTGGAAGCCGGGCGCAATCCCGAGGACATCAAGGTGTTCATGGGCCTAAACGTGATCGTCGGCGCGACTGAGGAAGCCGCGTGGGCCAAGCACGCCGAGTACCTCAGCTACGCCAGCGCCGAAGCCGGCGTAGCGCATTTTTCCGCTTCCACCGGCATCGATTTTTCTCAGTACGAGATCGACGAACCGATCCAGTACGTGAAGAGCAACGCCATTCAGTCGGCGACGAAAAACCTGCAGAACAACGACTGGACCCGGCGCAAATTGCTCGACCAGCACGCCCTCGGTGGCCGCTACATCACCGTGGTCGGCTCGCCTGAGCAAGTCGCGGATGAGCTGGAATCGTGGATCGCCGAGACCGGTCTGGATGGTTTCAACCTGACGCGGATTGTTACGCCGGAGAGCTACGTCGACTTCATTGACCTGGTGATTCCGGAGCTGCAACGACGTGGGTCGTACAAGACTGCGTACGACAGCGGCAGCTTGCGCGAGAAGCTGTTTCACGGTGCGGCGCAATTGCCGGAGCAACACACCGGCTCTTCGTACCGGCATTAAAAGCTTCGCGAGCAAGCTCGCTCCCACATTTGGAATGCATTTCCCTGTGGGAGCGAGCTTGCTCGCGAAGAGGCCCGACCAGACACCACAAATCTTATGCACTGACTGGAAAACCATCATGACCCAGAAAATCCTGTCCCACCCAGTCAAAGCACTGGCCCTGGCCCTCGGCCTGTTCAGCTCGGCGCTGTTCGCCGCCGACGCCCCATTGAAAATCGGCACCACCGCCGCCTTCGCCATTCCGCTGGAAGCTGCCGTCGAAGAGGCCTCCAAACAAGGCCTGAAAGTCGAGTTGGTGGAGTTCACCGACTGGATCGCACCCAACGTCAGCCTCGCCGCCGGCGACATCGACGTGAACTACTTCCAGCACATCCCGTTCCTGGAAAACGCCAAAGCCGCATCGGGTTTTGATCTGGTGCCGTTCGCGCCGGGGATCATCAACAACGTCGGCCTCTACTCGAAAAAATACAAAAGCTTCGACGAATTGCCAGAGGGCGCCAGCGTCGCTATCGCCAACGATCCAATCAACAGCGGCCGCGGTTTGCAGCTGCTGGCCAAGGCTGGTTTGATCACACTGAAACCGGGCGTCGGCTACAAAGCAACCGAAGATGACATTGTCGCCAACCCGAAGAAAATCAAAATCCTCCAGGTCGAAGCCGTGCAATTGGTGCGCGCCTATGACGACGCCGATCTGGTCCAGGGTTACCCCGCCTACATCCGCCTGGCGAAGACTTTCGATGCCGGTTCGGCGCTGCTGTTCGACGGTCTCGACCACAAGGAATACGTGATCCAGTTCGTCATCCAGCCGAAGAGTAAAACCGATCCGCGCCTGATCAAGTTCGTCGACATCTACCAGCATTCGCCGGTCGTTCGCGCGGCACTGGATAAGGCTCACGGCAAGCTGTATCAAGCCGGTTGGGAAAGCTGAGCATGACGGCCGCGATCCAACGGCGACTGGAAATTCCAGAGCCACACAATGCTGAAAAAACCGAGCTGCACCCTGAGTTGAATCGCGCCCACGTACGTTTTATCGGCCTGGGCAAAACCTACATCGGCCGGCAAGGCCCGGTCGCGGCGTTGCAGGGCATCGATCTGGCAATTCAGCGCGGTGAAGTGTTCGGCATCATCGGCCGCAGCGGCGCCGGCAAGTCGTCGCTGATTCGCACGATCAATCGACTGGAACAGCCGACCTCGGGGCGGGTGTTGATCGATCAGGTCGACATTGGCGAGTTCGATGAAGACCGTCTCGTCGCGCTGCGCCGGCGCATCGGCATGATCTTCCAGCACTTCAATCTGATGTCGGCCAAGACCGTTTGGCAGAACGTTGAATTGCCGCTGAAGGTGGCAGGTGTGCCGAAAGAGCAGCGCGACAAAAAAGTCCGCGAACTGCTCGAACTGGTTGGCCTGCAAAGCAAGCACAAAGCCTATCCGGCGCAGCTTTCCGGCGGGCAGAAACAGCGTGTCGGCATCGCCCGCGCGTTGGTGCATGACCCGGATATTCTGCTCTGCGACGAGGCGACTTCGGCGCTCGACCCGGAGACCACCCAGTCGATCCTCGGCCTGCTGCGCGAAATCAATAAACGCCTGGGCCTGACTATCGTCCTGATCACTCACGAGATGGCGGTGATCCGCGAAATCTGCGACCGCGTTGTCGTGCTTGAGCACGGGCGGGTTGTCGAGCAAGGCCCGGTCTGGGAAGTGTTCGGCAATCCGCAGCACGAGGTCAGCCAGACCTTGCTCGCACCGCTGCAACACGCGTTGCCGGAAGAGCTGCAGAGTCGTTTGCAAACGCAGCCCACCGCCTCCGATGCTGCTGTGGTGTTGCGCTTGCAGTTCACCGGCAGCACCAGTGATGAACCAGATCTGGCCGCGCTTTTCACAGCGCTCGGCGGCCGGGTGAAGTTGCTTCAGGGCGGCGTTGAGCGGATTCAGGGGCATGCGCTCGGACAACTGTTGTTGGCCATCAGCGGTTCAGCATTCAGCGCCGAGCAGTTGCGTGAGCGCGCTGCACAGTGGGCGCAACGCGTGGAGGTGTTGGGTTATGTGGTTTGATCGCTTGCTACAGGGCTTTATCGACACGTTCCTGATGGTCGGCGTTTCGTCGCTGATCGCACTGCTGGTGGGGATTCCCATGGCGGTGATTCTGGTCACCAGCGACAAGGGCGGGATCTACGAAGCGCCAGTGTTGAACCGTGCGTTGGGCGCGTTCGTCAACCTGTTCCGGTCGATCCCGTTTCTGATTCTGATGGTCGCGCTGATTCCATTTACCCGGTTGATTGTCGGCACTACGTACGGTGTCTGGGCGGCCGTGGTGCCGCTGACAATTGCGGCGACGCCGTTCTTTGCGCGGATTGCTGAAGTGAGTCTGCGTGAGGTTGATCATGGGCTGATCGAGGCCGCGCAAGCGATGGGCTGCCGGCGCTGGCACATTGTCTGGCATGTGCTGTTGCCTGAGGCGCTGCCGGGAATTGTCGGTGGTTTCACCATTACGCTGGTGACAATGATCAACTCGTCGGCAATGGCCGGGGCGATTGGTGCGGGCGGGTTGGGGGATATCGCTTATCGCTACGGCTATCAGCGTTTTGACAGCCAGATCATGCTGACGGTGATTGTGTTGCTGGTGGCGTTGGTGGCGGTGATTCAGCTCGGCGGGGATCGGTTGGCGCGAGGCCTCAACAAGCGTTGATTTCGGCCGGTTTATTCGGCGCCCTTGAAACCGCTTTCGCGAGCAGGCTCGCTCCCACATTTGGAATGTGTTCCCCTGTGGGAGCGAGCCTGCTCGCGAATGGCTGCGCAGCATCCCCGAACTCGATGGCGTATATTCGGCAAATCCCAATTGCCCGCGTATCCCCACCATGAAGCAGACCTCCGACGATCTCGAACAGATCACCGCCACCACCCTCGGCCACTACAACTCGGTGGCCGAAGACTTCCGTGAAGGCACCCGTGACCACGATGTCAGCCAGAACATCGATGCGTTGCTGCGGCATATTCAAGGCTCGGTGCCGTTCACGATTCTGGATTTCGGCTGCGGGCCGGGGCGGGATTTGCAGACGTTTACGCGTATGGGGCACATCGCAGTGGGTCTCGACGGTTCGCAAGAGTTTGCGCGAATGGCCCGCGAGGACAGTGGCTGTGAAGTGTTGCAGCAGGACTTTCTGAAGCTCGATCTGCCGGCCGAACGCTTCGACGGAATCTTCGCCAATGCGGTGCTGTTTCATGTGCCATTGCAGGAATTGCCACGGGTTTTGCAACAGCTGCGCGATACCTTGAAACCGGGCGGTGTGCTGTTCAGCTCTAACCCGCGCGGGGATAACCGCGAGGGCTGGAACGGGCCGCGCTATGGCTCGTATCACGATCTGGAGGCATGGCGCGGGCTGCTTGCACGCGCCGGATTCGTCGAACTGGAACACTACTTCCGCCCCGCAGGCCTGCCGCGCGAGCAGCAGCCGTGGTTGGCCAGCGTTTGGCGCAAAGGCTGAGTCAGGGAGTTGCCTGCACCCGGTAGTGGCTGACGGTACCTTCCGGCAGCAGCAGCGTGATGCTCTCGCCGGGCAGAGTCCGGCCGTCCACTTCACGCGGGGCTGGATTGAAGTTGGCCAGCAGCCGAGTGCCGTCCTCAAATGAAGTCTGCTGCACCTGCCTATCTTCGCTCAGCCATTGGAAACCGGTCAGCGCCTGCGTCGCCAGGCGCTCATGCAGCGGACGGAAGAATGCATCCTGGCGGGCCATCAGCGGCAGTCGCTGCGCCAGCGTTGCCGCACTCAGGTGGTACAGCGGCGGCACGTTGTAAAGCAATTGCGTCAGTTCGTTTTCCACCCTTGCGTTGCTCGGTTTAAGGCTGTCGAACAACCAGTGATGAGTGGTGATGAGCGAACCGTGGAACACCGCTTGATACAGCGGCAAACGGCTGGCCGGGTCAAAGTGGATGCGCCGCAACGGTTCCTTTATTGGCACGGACTTGAAGAACAGGGCCGGTTGCTCCGGGGGAAACCACTTGCCGACAAAGTATTCGGAATCCGGGTTTTTACTCATGTCAGCATCGCCCCAACCGATCACCGGTGTCTGCATGCCATGAGCGAACAGTACGCCTTGAGCCGTCGTCGCATTGCCATCCTCGGAGCCGCTGGGCAATTGCAGCGTTTCGTTGATCCAGCGCGACGCCGCAACGTTGCCCTCGGCATTCTGCGCCTGCGTCATGGGAGCGTCCGCGCGGTAGCTGTCGAACAACATGCCTGCGGCGTAGGCATCGAGAAACCAGCTGTTGAACCCGGCGGCGACGCTGACCGCTTTGACTCGTTTCTCCAGCAAGGGGCGCACGCAACGCGGGTCGGTGTAGTGACCTGATTGCTGGAAGCCGACTTTCATCGTGCGATTTTCCAGCACGATGGCGCACTCGCGGTAAGCCATGTCACCTAGATGCGCGGTGGTCCAGTCCGGGTTTTCATCCCGACTCAGCGCCGTCTCGTAAGAATCATACGGCGCAAGCAGGTACCCGGCCTGCACGCCTGCTCGAACCGCCTCGGGATGCCAGAGCCCGCCCTCCCACCCCTCGCCAAGACCCAGCCACAAGCGCGACAGCCCGGCGTTTTGCAATTGCTCAATGGTATCCAGCGACAGGGTGCCGCCCCATTGCTCGGGCCTGGCTGTCACGGCACCGGCAAATTCGCGGGCCAGTTGGCCACGCAGGGCAGCGTAACCGTTGACCAGTGCCTGCATGTCCGGCACCGCGCGGGCTTGCCAGGTTTTGCGCGCCTGAGTGTTCAGCGCCCGATTGAGGCTACGCAGCAGAATGCCTTGCTGATAACGATTGAGCACGGTCTGCGTGGCGAGCAGCTGCAAGGCTTCACGATCCATGCCGCCGCGCAACGCACCGGCAAGGTAGGTCTGGCCGCGCAACTTGCCAAGCAACGCCGGCCAGTTACCCACATCCTTTTGCCCCAGCAGATCGTTACCCCACAGGTAGACATGACTGGCGCCCAACAGCTTTCGCGACGCCGGTGTTTTCTCGAACTTGTTGCTCAGGCTTTCGTGACGGCCGGTGTCGATCAGCCATTGTCGGTAGCGCTTGGCGCCGGCCAGCGGCTCGGCGTCACCCAGAAACAGGCTGAACGTCAGTGCTGTCGACGGCTTGAGCGAGGTGAATTGATGCCGCACCGACAAAGCGAGCGTATCGCCATCAGCGCTGAACAGCAGTTGATTGTTGTAGGGATTGGTCAGCAACCAGCTGAGGCTGAATCCCTCATGCTCGACACCCCAGATCGGCAGACTCATATCCTGAGTGGCATTGAGCACCCCTTGACTCACCAGAAACGCCTGCCACACCGGATCGCCGCGCGGCACATAATGCCCCTCGGCCAAGGGCCAGATCAGGCCCTTGCCCATGGCATCACCGGGCTGGCGCAAGAACTCAAGTTCAGCCGGGACGCGCGCGGTGATCGAGAAGCTCAGGTCGCGTTGATCGAGATCAACGCTGAGTGACCAGGCGCCATCGTCCCATTGCCAGTCGACGCGATTGTCGCGTTGCACCAGGTTGCTGACTCTGTGCGCGGCGACACCCGTCGATGCCTGCACCGTCGAGTCGTTGGCCGGGGTGACTCGCACGGCGAGGGTTGCGGGGTCGAGCTGTACGCGCCACAGCGGGTTCACCAAAAGGATGTCGGCCAGCGATGAGGGCGACAGGCACAGGCCGGCCACTAACAGCAGTTGGCGCAGCCAGCAAATGACCGTCGACATCAGGCGTCCCTCCTCCAAATGGAGGAAGGACGGTAACGCAAGGCATCACAGTTGTAAGTCAGACCTTTCCCAAAGGTGTAACAAACGCACTCAGTGGGTCGATGACGAAGCGTCCTTCTTCGGCTCGCGAATCTTGTACCAGGCCACATACAGCGCCGGCAGGAACAGCAGCGTCAGCAACGTCGCCACCACAATCCCGCCGATCATCGCGTAGGCCATCGGCCCCCAGAACACTTCCCGGGCGATAGGGATCATGCCCATGCTCGCCGCCGCCGCGGTCAGCAGGATCGGCCGGCGCCGGTGCTCGGTGGCCTCGACCACCGCGTCCCACGGCGCATAACCCTTCTTCTCGAACTCATCGATCTGCGTCACCAGAATCACAGAGTTGCGGATGATGATGCCGATCAGCGCGAGAATCCCCAGAATTGCCACGAAGCCCATCGGCGTACCGGTCGGCACCAGCGCCAGCACCACGCCGATCAGCCCCAGCGGCGCGACACTCGCGACGAGGAACATCTTCTGCACGCTGTGCAACTGGATCATCAGGAACGTCGCCATCAAAAACAGCATCAATGGCAAGACCTTGGCAATCGGCCCCTGGGCCTTGCCGCTTTCTTCGACCGTACCGCCGGTGGCGACTTTGTAGCCGACCGGCAGTTTGGCGGCAAAGGCATCGATCGATGGCTTGAGGATTTTCACCAGGTCGGTCGGCTGGATCTCGTCGCGCACCGAAGCCTTGATGGTGATGGTCGGCAAACGATCGCGACGCCACACCAGCGGCTGTTCCAGCTCGTAACGCACGGTGGCAAACGCCAATAGCGGAATCGACGTGCCGCTCGGCGTGACGATTTGCAGGTTTTGCAGGGTCTCCGGTGTCCCGCGTTCGGAATCCACCGCACGCCCTACCACGTTGATCAGATAGATATCGTCATCGACCTGGGTCAACGGCGAGCCACTGACGATGCTGTTCATCAGGTTCGCCACATCTTCCGAGGACAGCCCGAGCTGCCGTGCCTTGTCCTGGGCGATGTCGATGCGCAGGACTTTGCCCGGCTCGTTCCAGTCGTAAATGATCTCGCCGATGTGCGAGTTCTTGTCCAGTTCGGTAGCCAGATCGATGGCGTGCTTGCGCACCTGATCGATGTCCTTGCCGCTGACCCGGTACTGAATCGGACGCCCCACCGGCGGGCCCATTTCCAGCGCCTGCACGTAACTGCCGATGCCGACGAAGTCCTTGTGCAAACGCTCGCGCAAGCGTTGGGTCAAGGCCTCACGGGCCTCGAAATCCTTGCTGACAATCACCAGTTGCGCGTAGTACGGGTTTTGCAATTGCTGGTCGAGGGGCAGGTAGAAACGGATCGCGCCCTGACCGATGTAAGTACTCCAGCGCACAATGTCCGCATCGCCCTTGAGCGTTGCTTCGAGCTTGTCGACCGCCTTGCGGGTTTCATCGATGGAGGCGTTTTGCGGCAGGTTCAAATCGACCAGAATTTCCGGGCGATCCGACGCCGGGAAGAACTGGTTCTGCACAAAGCGCATGCAAAAAATCGACAGGACAAACAGCAGCACGGTGATCCCTATCGCCCACCAGCGGTTGCGCATCGCCCACAACAGCCCGCCATTGAACGCGCGACCGATGCGGCCCGGCTCGGCTTCATGGGGTTTCACGTTTGCGCTGAGGATGTGCACGCCGATCACCGGGGCGAAGAACACCGCCACCACCCACGACACCAGCATCGCCACGGCGATCACCGCGAACAGGGTGAAGGTGTACTCACCGGCGGAGCTGGCATTGAGGCCAATCGGCACGAAACCGGCCACTGTCACCAGTGTGCCAGTGAGCATCGGGAACGCCGTCGAGGTGTAAGCGAACGTCGCCGCCTGCTCGCGGGTCTCGCCCATTTCCAGGCGCGTGACCATCATCTCCACGGTGATCATCGCATCGTCCACCAGCAGTCCGAGGGCGATGATCAGCGCACCGAGGGAAATCCGCTGCATGGTGATACCGCTGTATTCCATGAACACAAAGACCATCGCCAGCACCAGCGGAATCGAGCACGCCACCACCAGACCGGCACGCACGCCGAGACTGATGAAGCTCACCACCAAGACGATAATCACGGCTTCGAACAATGCGCTGGTAAAGCCGCCGACGGCCTCTTCCACCACCACAGCCTGATCGGAAACGGTGTGCACGCCGACGCCCACCGGCAAATCTGCCGTCAGTTCGTCGATGCGCTTGTGCAAGGCCTTGCCGAACTCCTGAACGTTGCCGCCCTTCTGCATCGCGATGGCGAGGCCGATGGCCGGTTTCCCGTCGAAACGGAATTCCGGAGTGGCCGGGTCGACGTAACCACGGCTGATGTCGGCGATGTCGGCCAGACGATAGAACCGATCATTGAGTTTGAGATTGACCTCGGCGAGATCTTTCTCCGAAGCGAACTGCCCGGAAGTCCGCACGGAAATCCGCTCAGGCCCGGCCTCGATCACGCCCGCCGGCGTAACGGCGTTCTGCGATTGCAGACTGTCCACCACCTGACGCTGATCGATGCCCAGCGCCGCAAGTTTGCGCGTGGAGAAGTTCAGGTAAATCACTTCATCCTGCTGGCCGACCATTTCGATCTTGCCCAGCTCCGGCACATTACGGATCTCGGCCCGGGCCTGTTCGACGTAGTCGCGCAGCTGGCGCATGGTCAGGCCATCGGCAGTAAACGCATAGACCGAACCGAATACATCACCGAACTCATCGTTGAATCCCGGCCCTTGAATGCCTTGGGGAAACTGCCCGCGAATGTCATCGATCTTCTTGCGCACCTGGTACCAGATTTCCGGGATGTCCTTGGCGCTGGTGGTGTCGCGCAGGTACACGTACACCGTCGACTCGCCGGGGCGCGTGTAACTTTTCACGTAATCGAGGGAGTCGAGTTCCTCGAGTTTTTTCTCGATGCGGTCGGTGACTTGCTTGAGGGTTTCCTCTTGAGTCGCGCCCGGCCATTTGGTCTGGATCACCATGGTTTTGATGGTGAACGAAGGGTCTTCTTCACGCCCCAGATTGAAGTAAGAGAACACCCCCATCAGCAACGCGACGAACATCAGGTACCAGACGAAAGACTGATGCTTGAGGGCCCATTCGGAGAGGTTGAAAGAGCCTTTCATTGACTGTCCTCGTCAAGTTTCACGGGTTGCCCGGGTTTGAGACTGTTGACGCCGGCGCTGACCACGCGCTCGCCGTTCTTCACGCCACCTGCCAGCACCACACTGCTGTCGCTGCGACTGACCACCGTAACGTCACGGGGGCTGACGGTTTTGTTTTGCGTGTCGATCACCCAGATGCGCGCTTTGCCATCGACCTCCTGCAGTGCCGTCGCGGGCAATTCGATACGCGGCTTGATTGCCGAACTCAGGGTCACGCTGATCGCCGTGCCGAGGCGGAAACCATCCGGCGTATCCGCCAGAGTCAAGCGTGCGCGACGGGTGCGCGTGGCGCTTTGCGCCTGTGGTTCGATCTCGCGGATGACCGCTGTGGTGTTGATGCTCGGGTCGAGTTGCGCGGCCACCGAGAACACCACGTCGCTGGGGATCTGGTCGACCAGGGTGTCGGGCAGATCGATCACCGCTTCCTTGATGTCCGGTTGCGCCAGCGTCACCACTTGCTGGCCTGCCGTAACGACCTGCCCGGCTTCGGCGTTCCACGCCGTGACGACAGCTTTATGGTCGGAGCGCAGTTCTGTGTAGCCAAGTTGATCCTTGCTCTGGTTGACCGCCGCCCGCGCCTGATCCAGCGAGGCCTGGGTGGTTTTCAGATCGGTCGTGGCAATGTCCAGTTGTGCCTGCGCACCGACACCGCGATCGAACAGCGCTTGCTGGCGGCGCGCATTGGCTTGCGCGTTGATCAGTTGCGCCTGGACTTTCGCCAGATCGCCCTGGGCCGAGCGCAACTGGTTCTGCTGATCGGACGGGTCGAGAGTGGCGAGCAACGTGCCCTTCTCCACCTCGGCGCCGACATCGACGTTACGGCTGGCGATGCGGCCACCGACGCGGAAACCGGTGTTGCTCTCGTAGCGCGCCTGAATGCTCCCGGCAAAGCGCCCGAGATTTTCTTCGCTCAAGGCCTCGACCTTGACCGACAGCACCGGGCGGACCGGCTCTGGCGGCGGCTCTTTTTTCGAGCACGCGGCCAACAACACGGCAACGGGTAACAACCACAGAGACTTCATGGCTGTGCTCCCGGTTGCAGATCCTTGTAGGTGTTTTCGGCAATCTCGACTTTCATCCCCGGGTGCAGCAATTGCCCGCCGGCGACGATGACTTTCTCACCGCCCTTGAGGCCTTCGTTGATGATGACTTTGCCGGTCAGGTAGCGGCCGACCGTGACGTTGTGCAATTGCGCCTCGCCCTTGTCGTCGACCATCCACACCGCTGTATCGCTGATATTTTTCGTCAGCGCTGACCACGGCAACTCGACCGCCGATTTGCCCGAACCCTTGGCCGTGGCGCTGACCACCGAACCGAGTTGCATGCCCGGCGGCAGTTTGTCGAGGGTGACTTTGACTTGCACGGTGCCGGACTGCGCCGATACCGCCGGGGTGACTTCGCGCACGGTGCCGGTGGTTTTGATCTCGGGGTTGTCGAGCAGGCTGACGGTGATTTTGTTATCCGTGGGGCGCTCGGCGAGCAGTGATTCATAAACGTTGAACACCGCATCGCGGTCGCCATCGCGGGCCAGGCTGAATATCGGCGCAGTGGCCTGCACGACCTGGCCGACTTCGGCCTGGCGCTCGGTGATCACGCCCGGCGCGTCAGCAATCAATGAGGTGTAACTGAGTTGATCCTTGGCGTTGGCCAATTGCGCCTGCGCCGCACTCAAGGCGCTCTGGCTGCTGCGCAACGCAGCTTGGGCGGAGTCGTATTCGCTCTGGCTGGTGTAGCCCTTGGGCAGGAGTTTTTGCTGGCGTACGAACGCCGCAGCGCTCTGCTTCACCCGCGCCTGTTCGGCGACCACTTGGGCTTGAGCGGAGTCGACGTTAGTCTGCAAATCCTTGGGATCGAGTTTCGCCAGCACCTGCTTGGCGGTGACGCGGTCGCCGACATCGACCATGCGCTGGATGATCTTGCCGCCAACGCGGAACGACAATTCGGTCTGCACGCGCGCCTGCACGTCACCGGTCAACGTCACCGAGGCCGCGTAATCCATGGGTTTCACTTCTTGTACGAAGACCCTGGGCAAATATTCCTCAGGGGCTTTTTTCTCGCCGCAGGCGGTCACCAAGGTGAACAGACTCAGCACGACCGCTGTTTTCAAACCGGGACTCGCCATGCAGACTCCTTCCTGTGTACGAACGTGCAAGTGACGATACGACTGTGAGCTTAGAACAGGGTTCAACGTTCGCCCGTTCGTCGCCCATATTTCCCTGCGGCAGCACCTACAATGGGCGCCTGAAGAGAAGGAATTCCATGCTCAATACTCTCGCGGTGGCCAATTACCGTTCGATCAACAAATTGGTGATCCCGCTGGGTCGTCTGAACCTGATCACCGGCCCCAACGGCAGCGGCAAGTCCAACCTGTACCGAGCGTTGCGCCTGTTGGCGGAAACCGCACAGGGCGGTGTGGTCAATGCGCTGGCCCGCGAGGGTGGGCTGGATTCGACCTTCTGGGCCGGGCCGGAAACCATCAGCCGGCGCATGCGTAACGGTGAAGTACCGATCCAGTCGTCCGTACGCCAAGGCGTGAAGCGCCTGCGCCTGGGGTTCGCCGGGGAAGATTTCAGTTACTCGATCAGCCTCGGCCTGCCCGACTCCAACGGGCATTTCATGCTGCCCGAGCACTCTCGGCCGATTCCCTCGCGCTTCAGCCTCGACCCGCAGATCAAGCGCGAATGCATCTGGGCCGGCGCGCTTTACCGTCCCGCCAGCCTGCTGGTGGATCGTGACGGTCCGATGATCCGCGCACGCGCCGAACGAAAATGGGATGTGCTGGCACAGCACACGCCGAACTTTGACAGCCTGTTCGATCAGGTCGGCAGCCTGCGCAGCTCACCGGAAGTGTTCCAGATGCGTGAATTCATTCGCCGCTGGCGCTTTTACGATCACTTTCGCAGCGATAGCGATGCACCGGTGCGCCAACCGCAACTGGGTACGCGCACGCCAGTGCTGCATCACGACGGCCGGGATCTGACGGCGGCGTTGCAGACCATCATCGAGATTGGTGACGGCGACGCCATGCGTACGGCGATTACTGATGCGTTTCCGGGCGCACGGGTGCATATCGAAGCGCAGGCCGGTGGCAGGTTTGCCATCGAGTTTTATCAGGAAGGGTTGTTGCGACCGCTGTCGGCGGCAGAGCTGTCGGACGGGACGTTGCGCTATCTGCTGCTGGTCGCAGCGCTGCTGACGCCGCGACCGCCGTCGCTGATGGTGCTGAACGAACCGGAAACCAGCCTGCACCCGGATCTGCTGCCGGCGCTGGCACGTTTGATCATTCGTGCGTCGGAGCAGTGTCAGGTGTGGGTGGTGTCCCATGCGCGACGGTTGATCTCGGCGCTGCAGGAAGACCCGGAGTGCAACTGCATTGTGCTGGAGAAAACCCTGGGCCAGACCGGGATGGTCGGGCAGCGGGTGCTGGATGAGCCGGCGTGGCATTGGCCGGATTGAGTGATTCAGGCAAAAGCCCCTCACCCTAACCCTCTCCCCGAGGGAGAGGGGGCTGACCGAGTTGTTCTTTCGAACTACGCCGACGTGAAATTCCTGAGCTGAACTCAAGTTTTGAAAGGCATGAGGATCGGCTCCCTCTCCCCCCGGGAGAGGGCTGGGGTGAGGGGCAGGCCTCACCACAGACTCAACAGGCAATCACCCCTGCCACTTGCCACCCTCGACAATCACGCTCTCAGGTTTGGTGTCATCGCTCAGCTCTTTACGCACATATTGGTCGTACAGCTTGAGCAGATACTTCTCCTCACCCAGCTTGGCCAGCTCTGTATTCACCCAGTCACGCAGCTCGATATTGCCCTTCTTCACCGCCGGCGCAATCGGCGCCTCGGTACCGAGTTTTTCATCCAGGACGCGATAGCCCGGGTTCTGCTTGGCCCAGCTGAACAGCACCAGATTGTCCTGTGCATAGGCATCGCCACGACCGTTGGCCAAGGCTTGCAGCGACTCGGAGTTTTTCTCGAACTTGAGCAGTTTCCAGTCCGGGTGATTCTTGGTCAGCCAGATATCCGCTGTAGTGCCAGTGGTGACGATGGTCGTGCGGGTTGCCAGATCATCGAGGTTTTTCACCGAGCTGCTTTGCGGCACCAGCGCTTGCACCGCGACTTTCAGGTTCGGGTTGGTGAATTCCACCGCTTCCTTGCGCTCCGGGGTCACGGTCATGTTGGCGAGGATCAGGTCGACCTTGTCGCTTTGCAGGAACGGAATACGGCTCGCCGGCTCCACCGCGACGAACTCGACCTTGTTTTCATCGCCGAGCAGATCCTTGGCGAAACGCCGGCCGATGTCGGTATCGAAACCAACATAACGCCCAGCCTCATCGACAAAACCAAACGGCGGCTTGTCGGTAAAGACGCCGACAATCAACTTGTCGCGGGCCTTGATCTTGTCCAGGTAACCCGCCGGCGTGGTGCTTTCGCTGGCGACTTTCGGCTTTGGCGGTTCTTCGGTTTTGCTGCAACCGGCAAGCAAGGCAAGGCTGAGCAGAGGCAGTAAAAAAGCGGCAGTTTTCATAACAGTTCCAGTTCCTTTGTCGAATTCGTTTTTGGCAGTGTTGCCACGAAGGAGAACTTCTCCAGAAACTGCTGCGCGCGTGCGGTTTGCGGGTTCGTAAAGAAAATCTCGGGCGGGTTCTGTTCAAGGATGCGCCCGGCATCCATGAACACGATGCGGTCGGCCACCGCGCGGGCGAAGGCCATTTCATGGGTGACGATCAACAGGGTCATGCCTTCGCGAGCGAGGCCCTGAATGACCTGCAAAACTTCCTTGACCATCTCCGGATCGAGGGCGGCGGTGACTTCGTCGAAGAGCATCACCCGTGGGTTCATGCACAACGAGCGCACGATGGCGATGCGTTGCTGCTGGCCGCCGGAGAGCTGACGCGGGAAGGCATCGCGCTTGTCCGCGAGGCCAACGCGTTCGAGCAAGGCTTCGGCTTGTTGCTGCGCTTCGCGGCGTTGACGCTTCTGCACTTTGAGCGGGCCAAGCAACAGATTGTCGAGCACGCTCATGTGCGGAAACAGGTGATAACTCTGGAAGACCATGCCGATCTGCTGACGGATTTCACGCCAGTCAGTGGACTTGCCCAGCAGCTCACGGCCAAGAAACTTCAGGCTGCCGCTGTGCGCCTCTTCCAGACCGTTGAGGCAACGCAGCAAGGTGCTTTTGCCGCAGCCGCTGGGGCCGAGGATGACGATCACTTCGCCGCTCTGCACTTGCAGGTCGATGCCGTTGAGCACTTGCTGCTCGCCGTAGAATTTGTTGAAACCGTGAAATTCGATCAATGCGCTCATGCTTGCGTCCAGCGCCGCTCCAGCACGCGCGAGGCGGCCGAGAGCGGGTAGCAGATGAAAAAGAAAAACAGAAACAGCACGCCGTAGATCAGCACCGATTCGTAAGTACGCTCGATGATCTGCTGGCCGACCTTGATTACGTCGACCACACCGATGAGCACCGCCAGCGAGCTGGTCTTGATGATCCGCGTGTAGACGTTGATGGTCGGCGGCGTCATGCGTTTCAGCGCTTGCGGCAGCAACACGTAGCCGTAGAGTTGCGCGGCGTTCAAGCCAATCGACAGCCCTGCTTCACGCTGCCCGCGTGGCAACGAATGCAGTGCGCCGCGCGCCACCTCGCCCACCTCGCTGGCGCCCCACAGCGAAAGCACCAGCACCGCGCACCAAAAACTGGGAATGCTCAGGCCAAAGAAAATCGGCAAGCCGAAGAACAACAGGTACAACCAGACCAGCACCGGGATCGCCCGGAACAGCTCCAGATACACCCGCAGGATCGCGTTCAGCCACGCAATGTTGAGCGTGCGCAACACGCCATAGAGCACACCACCGACAGTACTGATGGCGATGCTCAGAAACGAGATCGACAGGGTTTGACCGGCGCCTTTGGCCAATTGCGGCAACGACACCCAGAGCAACTCAAGACCCGAACTGGCCATGCTGGAGCCTCCTTTCCAGACGGCTGAGCAGCAACGACAGCGGCAAGAACAACAGCACGCAGATCAGCGTCAGCACGGCGAGCATTTCGTAGGTTTTGTAATAGAGCGCGATGTAGCTCTTGGTGGTGTAGAGAATTTCCGGCACCGCCACCGCCGAGACCACGGTGGTTTCCTTGAGCAGGAAAATGAAATTGGCGAACAGCGACGGCAGGCTGAGGATTCCCGCTTGCGGCAGGATTACGTAGCGCAGCAACTGGCCGTGGGACAGGCCGATGGAACGCCCTGATTCCAGTTGCGCCAGCGGCACCGCATCGACGCCGGCACGCAACACTTCGGTAAGGTAGGCACCGCCGAGGAAGGTCATGGTGATGATCGCAGCGGTGAAACCGGACACCTGGATTCCCACTGCAGGCAAGGCGAAGTAGACGAAGAACAACTGGATCAGCAGCGGCGTGTTACGCGCCAGCTCTACGTACAGGCCGACCAGCTTTTGCAGGTAAGGCGTGCGGAACACCAGAATCGTCGCGTTGAGCAGCGCCACCAACAGCGAGGTGCCGATGGCGATGAATCCGACCTGCAGCGTCACGCCCACGGCTTTGAGAAACGCCGGCAGGGTGCTGAGGATAAATGCGTAATCGAAGGTCATGAAACGTCCTGAACGCCGCTCGGTAAGCGACGGTGGTGCAGTCCATGGGCAGCGGGTGGCTGTCCGGCAAGCACCGACTTTATAGGTATAAAAACAAGAATTTAAATACCGTTAAAGCATATTGATATCACCCAAAAAACTATCTTGTGGGTTTGCCGGGAAGGAATAAGAAGGCTATTTTCCTTTGCGCTGTAGGAAGGATCTTTTTTTCACGAAAGCCCTCCAAGGATGAACAGCTTTTGGCCAGACTTCCCCGGCCAAACCCATAACAAGGAAGAGAACATGGACGTAAAAGTGCCGCAGCGACTGGATCCGCAGGAAATTTTGAAATTGTTGGTGGCGTTGCGAAGGGCGTTGAAGGCTCAAGTGGCCTGAGGTCAAGGTCAAGGTCAAGATCAACAGCACCCTCACCCCAGCCCTCTCCCCGAGGGAGAGGGGGCCGACCGAGGTGTATGGCGATTTACATCGACCTGAAAGATCGAGTCGATTATGGATTCAGCAGAAATCTTTCACGTCGGCGTACTTCTACAGCATCCCCCGATCAGTCCTCTCTCCCAAGCCCTCTCCCAAGCCCTCTCCCGGTGGGAGAGGGGGCCGACCGCAGTGTCTTTCGTCAAACATAGACCTGAAAGACCTTATCGATTATGGATTCGGTACAGCCATATCAGGTCGGCGTACCTCTACAGCATCCCCCAATCAGTCCCCTCTCCCTCTGGGCGGTCCGACGTTTCGGGAGGGCTAGGGTGAGGGGCTTTTCCAACGCACACACAAAAACGCCGATGACCATCACTGGCCATCGGCGTTTTCACACCTTGAAGGGGTTCACTCAAGCGTCAGATCAGAACGCCGGCAGTACCGCGCCGTTGTACTTCTTCTCGATGAACGCTTTGACTTCCGGGCTGGTCAGGGCTTTGGCCAGTTTCTGGATCGCGTCGCTGTTCTTGTTGTCCTCACGGGCCACCAGGAAGTTCACGTACGGCGAATCAGCGCCTTCAATCACCAGCGCATCTTTCTGCGGGTTCAGCTTGGCTTCCAGCGCGTAGTTGGTGTTGATCATGTCCAGATCAACTTCTTTCAGAACGCGTGGCAGCAGCGCCGATTCCAGTTCCTTGAACTTGAAGTTGTGCGGGTTCTTAGCGATGTCTTTCGGCGTTGCCAGAGCATTTTTCGGGTCTTTCAGCTCGATCAGGCCAGCCTTCTGCAGCAGGATCAGCGCACGGCCGCTGTTGCTGCCTTCGTTCGGGATGGCGATGGTCGCGCCGTCCGGCAGTTCAGCCAGGGTCTTGTACTTGCTCGAGTAACCACCGAACGGTTCAACGTGCACGCCCTGCACAGTCACCAGGTACTTGGATTTGTCGTCCTTGTATTTGCCCTGGTTGAAGCTGTTCAGATACGGCAGGGTCTGGAAGTAGTTGGCGTCCAGACGCTTCTCGCCGACCTGTACGTTCGGCTGAACGTAGTCGGTGAACACCTTGATTTCCAGATCCACGCCTTCTTTGGCCAGGGTCGGTTTGATCAGCTCAAGGATTTCAGCGTGCGGCACCGGGGTCGCAGCAACCACCAGTTTCTCGCCGGCATTGGCCAGGGAAGCAGTCAGAGCAGCCGCCAATGCGGTAAACAACAGAACCTTTTTCATGCAGTGTCCTTATCGAAAATCACGGTCGTCATCGACGACGGCATTAATACGTGTGCCAGTGAAGTGATATCGCTGGCGTGGGGCGGACAATACCGGGATTTTTTATTCCCGGACAATAACGTTTATTCAGCTTCATATTCCATTTTGTTCATGTTGAACGAAACGGTTACAACGCCTCCCCCAAACGAATCAGCAAATCTTTCAATGCCTTACGCTCATCGAAGCTGCCGCCGATGTTGATTTGTGCAACCAGCCGTTCGATCTGAAGCTGCGGCGCAGACACCTCGGGCAGATTCAGATGCTCCGGCAGAATCTCGTCGCCGGTGCTCACCAGCAGGGCAAAGTGAATGACGTTTTCCAGCTCGCGGGTGTTGCCCGGCCAGCTGTGTTGTTCGAGCACGTGCTGCGCCGCTTCGCTGATCAGCGGCACCGGCAAGTCGAGGCGCTGGCTATAGATGCCGAGAAAATATTCGGCCAGCGAAAGAATGTCGCCGATGCGTGCGCGCAAGGCGGGCAGTTCCAGTTGCCCTTCGCTCAGGTAGTGATAGAGCCGCTCATGGAATTTTCCAGCGTCCACCGCTTGCGCCAGATCGATGCTGGTCGCCGCGACCAGACGCACATCCACCGGGCTCGGCTGATGCGCACCGACACGGGTCACTTCGTGGTTCTCCAGTGCGGCGAGCAGTTTGATCTGGATCGGCAGCGGCAAGTCGCCGATTTCATCCAGATACAAGGTGCCGCCATTGGCCGAACCGAACCATCCGGCGCGACTGCTCGCCGAACCGCTGTAGGTGCCGGCGGCATAGCCGAACAGTTCCGCGTCGGCGTAGGTCGGGCTGATGGCTCCGCAATTGACCGAGACGAATAAGCCGCTGCGATCACTGGCGCGATGGATGTGCCGGGCGAGCAGCTCTTTACCTGTCCCCGTCTCACCGCGAATCAATACTGAAATCGCACGCGGGGCTAATAGCTCCAACTCCTCGCGCAACTGACGCGAGCGTGGGTCGACAAACACCAGCGCTTTGGCGCGAATGCTCAGGGGACTTTTTTCCGCATCGGGAAAGGTCAGCAACGGCTGACCGAAGGTTTCGAAACTCATGGCAGACTCCCGCCCAAAACCGCCGGGAGACGGGGGCGTTGAAAGAAATAAAAATCAGGCGCGGCGGCGAGCGTGGTGTTCCATGCGGTTTTGCAGGCGATAGAGATAAGCAAACCCCTGCTCCCAACGCTGATGCCCGGACTTGACGTTGATGTGCCCGGCACCGGCGAGAATCCCCGCCTCGGCGCCCCAGTTGCGCGCCAGCTCCAGCGCGCGTGGCGCACTGACGGCGGCGTCGTTGTCGGAGCTGACGACCTGGCTCGGAAATGGCAGCAGATCGGTCGGAATCGGTGCGAAGTTACGCAACGCCGGCGCGCAGGCCGGGCGCTCGACATCGGCTGGCGCGACCAGCAAGGCGCCACGCACCTGCCGCAGGTATTGCAGCGGCGCAGTGGCCGCCCAATGGGCAACGGTGATGCAGCCGAGACTGTGGGCGATAAGAATCACTGGCGTGCTGTCAGCGGTGATCGCCTCGGCCAATGCCGCCACCCAGTCTTCACGACGCGGCGTCAGCCAATCGGCCTGCTCGACCCGCGCGCTGTTCGGCAGGCTGTTTTGCCAGTGGCTTTGCCAATGATCTTCTGGCGATCCTTGCCAGCCCGGCACAATCAGGTAGCGGATTGATTCGTTGCGCATGGGGAGCTCTCCTGCGTCGTGTCTGTTCCTGAACGAGTATAGGGAGGGGATTTATATTCGTTAAGGAATAAGAAGCTATTTATTAAGACCTGAAATGAATATGAGGTTTGTGCATGGCTTGAAATCTTTTCCCCCTCACCCCAGCCCTCTCCCCCACGGGGGGCGAGGGGGAAAGGGGGCCGATCTTCACGGCGTTCAAATCCTGAGTTCGACTCGAAATCTCAGGTCGGCGTACCTTGAACAATCACCACGGTCGGTCCCCTCTCCCTCTGGGCGGTCCGACGTTTCGGGAGGGCTAGGGTGAGGGCTTTGCTTCTAATGCCAGAAATAAAAAAAGGGCCGCACCCTGCCAAGGAGACGGCCCCGGAAAAACGTAAATCCTGTCACCGCGCAGTAATCACCGACAACTTGGTAATCCCCGCCCGTTCAATCGAAGCCATCGCCCGTGCCACTTCGCCGTAGTTCACCCCATCATCCGCCTGCAATTGCACACGCACTTCCGGGTCTTTGGCCTTGGCCGACTTGAGGTTGAATTCCAGCAAGTCCGGCTGAATTTCATCCTTGTTGATAAACAGCTTGCCGGCGCCGTCGATGCTCACCACCAGCGGATCCTTCTGCTCGACCGGCGCCACCGCTTCAGTCTTCGGCAGGTTGATCGGGATCGCGTTGGTCAGCAGCGGCGCGGTGACGATAAACACCACCAGCAGCACCAGCATCACATCCACCAGCGGCGTCACGTTGATCTCGCTGAGCACCTCATCACTGTCTTGCGTGGAGAAGGCCATATCAGGACGCCTCCTTCACTTTTGCTGCGTTGCCCGGCGCGGCGACCTTGTGCGCGGTCGGATGGATCAACACGCGGAACGCACTCTTCTGCGCCAGGCTGTAGAAGTCGTGGGCGAAATCATCAAGATCCGCCGCCGTCAGTTTCAACCGACGCAAAAAGTAGTTGTAAACCAGTACCGCCGGCACCGCGACGGCGATCCCCACACCCGTGGCGACCAGCGCTGCACCGATCGGCCCGGCGACCGTTTCCAGGCTCGCCGAACCAGCCGCGCTGATACCTTTCAACGCTTCCATGATTCCCCACACCGTGCCGAACAAACCAATGAACGGCGAGGTGCTGCCAATACTTGCGACCACCGCCAGACCGGTTTCCAGCGAACGCCGTTCGCGGACGATCTGCTGGCGCAAGGCGCGCTCGAGGCGATCCTGATGGTTGATCGCCTGGCTCAAATCATTGGCCTGTGGCGCCTCGCCCACCTGAATCGCCGCGTAACCGGCTTGTGCTACTCGCGCGGCTGCGCCGGGTTGGGTCTCGCTTAATTCAGCGGCGGAGTCGAGACTCGACGCTGCCCAGAAACGTTTATGAAAGCGCCGATCCTGCGCCTTCAGACGCCCGAACTGCCAAGCCTTGAGCAATGCCAGACCCCAGGTGGCGACGGAAAAAACCACCAGCAGCCAGATCACCGCGCTTTCGATGGATTCCAGTGGAGATGCCAGTAACGTCATGATGTATTCCCTCGTGTAAACGTTTCGCGCGAATTTGGTTTCGGTTTAATGAATCTTGAAATCGATGGGCACGCTGACCCAGCCGTCCTGGGCGACATCACCCTGCTTGGCCGGGACAAAACTCCAACGCTTCACGGCATTCAGCGCCGCGTCGTCGAGCTGTTGCCGGCCACTGCTTTTTGCTATCTGGATCTCACCCGGTTTGCCGTTGGCCAACACATGCACGCGCAGCAACACCGTGCCTTCCCAACCGCGACGCTGAGCCAGTGACGGGTATTCCGGTGCCGGGTTTTTCAGGTACGCGGCATTCGCTGATGCCGGGGTTACCGGTGCCGGCGCGGGAGGAGCAGGTGGTGCTGGAGCGGCAACCGGGGCTGCCGGTTGTGGCGGCGCCGGTGGTTGCTCAACCGCTTTCGGTGCTGGTTTGAGTGCCTGTTTAACCACCGGCTTTGGTTTCGGAACGGGTTTGGGCGGCGGCGGTTTTACCGCCAGTTCGTCTTCCACGGGCGGTGGCGGTTCAACCACTGGCGCAGGTGGCGGCGGCTCGACTGCCGGTGGCGCTGGCGGTGCCGGGCGCGAGAACTCGATGGTCATCGGCGGAATTTCCGGCGGCACGATTGGCAGCACTGGCGTCGGTTTCTGGCTGATCCAGTAGATCACCGCGCCATGCACCACCAGCGCGAGCACGCCGAGCAGAATTGTTTCGCGCCGACTCAGAATGCCCTTGGGCGCACGCTGCAAACGCAACTGCCCCAACGGCACACGATGCGGCCGGCCGAGATCGACCAACTCGCCACCCGGCGTCTGACGCCACAGCAATTCCTCTGCGCTGGCGGCGGTCTGGACATTGCCCATTGATTCACTCCCTGCGGTCTTTTTGCGTTCTCTACAAAAACTGCCGATCACCGCTTGTTGAATCCCCCACGGCGAATCGATGGATGAATCATTGGGCTTGGCGCTTATCTCCGAAAGTAATCTTTAACGTTATGCATAGGTCATTATGGAATATGCGAATTGATCAGTTCTACCAAAGCCACGCGCCACGCGGGCTGCAGCGACAGGTGAAAAAGTGCATGCTTTTCAGGCATAAAAAGTATTCGAGAAAGGCATCTATAAGCAGAAAACAAGTAACAAAGCGCTTACTTATTATTAAATGTTCTCAAAAAACGGCTTGACCTGTAATTTCTGACAGTAGCAATGGTGCTAGCGGTTCTATTCAATGTGAGTCGCTTACTCATCAATGGAGAACGTTATGAAAACTTTCAATCTCATAAGTGCACTAGTATTCGCCGCGCCTATTTATCTTCAAGCAAAAGAACTCCCGAAAACACCATACCTTGGAACGGAGTTTACAAATGGCTATCAATCGGGGGTAGTTTACGCTCGAATCTACGGACATCCTGACAAAGCACTAAGCCCTGGTGAAAGTATCTCCGTTTCAGCTCTTCCGACGGCCGGAGGGATATTTAACTCTCCAGATAAGAAGCCCTTTGAGTTCATTTCAATTTCAATGATGAACTGTTCAAAACCGCTTTGCGTTCTTCTGTCAGATACGGAAATAAAGAATCGAATGACTGGCGATAAAAAATCGACCAAGACGGAAAAAGATGCCACACCTGATTTCGAGATAATCAATGGAGGGCATTCCAATATTACAGTGAAGAGAACGGGAGAAACCTCTTGGCTGACTATCCCGCCGAGTGCATCAGCGAAACTCACTCAGATTAATGAATCGGGATTTTCTATAGTTGGCGAGATGTCAGCGATTCAAATTGATCAGCAAAAATGTAATACACGGTACTGCTTCCGTGTCTTGCCATAAATTCGCTGTTCTTGTTGCTCCGCACCGCTGCGAGTATCACGTTAAACTCAATTAGACGAATAAGTTATGCACACGTAATTCACACAAAAAAGACATCATTCATTTTAGATAATCGTACTCCCCTATGCGTACTCACTCCCTGGCAGCTAAAGCGTGTCAGGGAGTGAATAAGCGTTCAAAGACTCAAAAATCGTATCGACCTGTCACACCCAGCGTTCTAGGTGTGCCGAGCAGACCTTCATAGCCGCCGTTGCCGCCCGTCCACAGGGTCGTGTAGTAGGTTTTGTCGAAAGCGTTTTTCAGCCACAGCGACACGTCCCACTGGCCCTGATTGAAATCGCCGCGCAGGCCGGTGGAAAAGTTGACCACGGCGTAACTCGGGATCTGTCCGTAGTCGGAATCCTCGACGGTACCGACGGCTTTCGAGCGAAACGCATAGCTCGCGGTGACGTATGGTTCGAAGCCGTTATCCAGATTCCATTTGTATTCACCGTTGGCGTTGCCGATCCATTTCGAAGCGCCGACCACCTGATGGCCGCTGAGGTCGCAAGACGCTGGAGCGCCCGGCGCCTGGCTGACTTCCGGCGGGCACGGGGCATCTTTGTACGAGAGATAGCTGACGTCGTTGTAGGAGCCGTTGATGTTCAGGGTCAGACCGCGCAACGGGATCACCGTACTTTCGAACTCGACGCCGCGCGAACGCACGGAACCGGCGTTGGTCAGGTATTGCACGCGGTTTTCCGCGTCGTAGGCGTTGGTCTGGTAAGCGTTGACCTGCGTCCAGAAGACGTTGGCGTTGAGTTGCAGACGGTGATCCCACAGCGTGCTCTTGAAGCCGAGTTCGGCGTTGTTCGCGCGTTCGGTGCCGATCAGCAACGAATCTGCGCCGGCCACCGGAGCGGAACCGACGGCGAGGTTAACCCCGCCGGATTTCTCGCCGTGGGACACCGTGGCATAACCCAATACATCATCGGTGATGCGATAGCTGAGGTTGAGCAGCCCGGAGGGACTTGAGCTGTACTGATTCAAATCGCCAGAATCGTAAGCGCCGGTACGACCACGCCGTGCGGTGGCCGCCGCGCCTGTTACATCAGCGCCACCAATCGGCGCATCGCGCGTGACCCAAGCGGATTTTTCTTCATAAGTGCCACGCACCCCGGCGGTGAAATCCAGCCGCTCGGTAAGGTGCCAGGTGCCTTGGGCGAACAACGCAAAACTGTCGGTCTTGATATGGCCGTTGCCGATACTGGTGACGTTGGCCAGCGCACCGGGCGCCGTGCCGTTCCAGATATCCGCTTGCGGTCCGTAATAGGCGAACGATTTATTGTCCAGATCCGAGCCGAAGTAGTAAGCGCCGACCACGTAATCGAAGAACTCGCCCTTGGGCGAGGCCAGGCGAAATTCCTGCGAGTACTGTTTGTCTTCCACCGACACCCCGGCGTTATAGCTCGCCGGCACGTTGAGACCGTCGTCGTTGCGCGGGGTGAAATTCCAGAAGCGATAGGAGCTGATCGAGGTCAGCGTGAAGTCGCTCGGCAGCGTCCAGTTGGCTTCCACCGAGGTGCCACCCTGATGCACGGTGACATGCTGGTCGTTGTCCAGATTGACCTTGCGGTGCGAGCCGTTGACCAATGTTGCCCCGGCCGCGTTGGCCCGCGACTGGTACAGGTTGACGCCGTTGATGGTCGGCCCGGTGTTGTACAGCACGCGGGTGCCGGCGCTGGAATCTTCTTCGTTGTAGTCACCGATCCAGCGCAGATTGAAATCTTCGTTGGGCTTGAACAGCAGTTGCGCGCGGAAGCCCTCGCGCGAGCCGCCATTCAAATCATGGCCGTCGTATTCGTTTTTGATGTCGCCGTCGCTACGCGTGCGATAGGCCGAAAAACGCCCGGCCAGTTGATCGTTGAGCGGGCCGGAAATCGTGCCCTTGGTCTGGAAATAACCGTCCTCGCCGACCGAGGTTTCGATGCTGCGCTCAGGGGTGAAGGTTGGCGCGCGGGTGCTGATGTTGATCACCCCGGCGGTGGTGTTTTTGCCGAACAGGGTGCCCTGCGGCCCACGCAAGACTTCGAGCTGTTCGATGTCCATCAAGTCAAACACCGCCATCCCCGGGCGGCCCAGATAGACGTTGTCGATGTACAGGCCGACGCTGCCTTCCAGGCCATCGCTGGCCGGGTTATTACCCAAGCCACGGATCGACACGCTGGACTGGCGTGCGTGCATGTAGGCGACGTTGACGCTGGGCACC
Organism: Pseudomonas viridiflava; assembly: GCF_900580865.1. Taxonomy (GTDB): domain Bacteria; phylum Pseudomonadota; class Gammaproteobacteria; order Pseudomonadales; family Pseudomonadaceae; genus Aquipseudomonas. The sequence continues at coordinate 108,049 of NZ_UTBZ01000040.1, read as the reverse complement.
AATTGCTGCAAATCCTGAATCCGGTAAACCCGCTGCGTCTCCAGATTCTGCCCGCTGACCACGCTCATGGGCGTCGGTACATCCTGCGAACTTTCCTCGCGGCGACGGGTGGTAACGGTCACGGTTTCCAGTTGCGAACTGTTGGCGGCAGGCTTGCCCGCCGGCACTGGCGTCGGGGTTTCAGAATCGGCGGCGTAGCTGTGAGTCCAGCTCGCGCTCCCTGCCAGCAACAGGGCCAGAGGCAGGCGTTTGAGCCGTCGTGGCGTTAGGGGTGACGCAAGGTTCAACGGACTCATGGCGCGGCTCCTGGTCAAAAAACACACAGCCATTTTTAGCGCTGCATATTCTTTTAAGTTATTTATTTATGTATTTACAGATATTTACTGCATAAGAGATTGCCTTTATAAGGAGTCGACCTAATGCATATCCAATGCATTTCCCGGATATTTTTTATGTGAAAAATGCATATCGATTTGCGTCAACTTCGTCACTTCATCGCCTTGGCTGAACAACGCAGCTTCGTCGCCGGCGCGCAGGCGGTGAACCTGTCGCAGTCGGCGTTCAGCCGCAGCATTCAGGCGCTCGAGCACAGCGTCGGCTGCCAGTTGGTCGATCGCGGGCGCAAGGAATTACCGCCGACCAAGCAGGGCCAGGTATTGCTCGAACATGCGCGGCGCCTGGTCAGTGGCGCGCAGCAGATGGCCAACGAGATCAGCCAGTTCAATGGGCTTGAGGCGGGGGAATTACGCTTCGGTTGTGGGCCGGCGCCAGCGGCGGGTTTGATTCCTCGGGCGATTGGCAGTTTTATCGGGCGCTACCCGAAAGCGCGGGTGCAGTTTCAGGTTGATGATTGGCAGAGTTTGAGCAAGCGGTTACTGAGTGAGGAGTTCGAATTCTTTGTCGCGGACACGCGCTACTTCGAAGCGGATCCGGACTATCTGACGCACCGGTTGCGGCCGCGCAAATGGCATTTCTGTTGTCGTGCGGGGCATCCGCTGGCGGGTTTCGATAAGGTCAGCGCTGAGCAGTTGATGAGCTATCCACTGGCGGTAAGCATTCGTCCGCCGAACTTGCGAAAAGTCATTGTCGACCTCAGTGGGCGGCCGGATTTCACGCCGAATGTGGAGTGTGAAAACAGTTCCAGCCTACTGGGCGTGGTGCTGCGCTCGGATGCGATCGGGATTGTCGGGGCGTACTCGGATGCGTTGCACCAGGCCAAGGGTGAATTGGTGTGTTTGCGGATTGAAGGGTTAGCCGATGATCTTGAAGAGCTGTACACCCGCTATGGGATTGTCAGCCGCGCGGGGTATCGGTTGTCGCCGTTGGCCGAGGCGATGATTGAGCAGATCAAAGCGATTGATGCGGTGGATGAGGAAGCCTGTTCACTGGAGAATTTTGCTGTCTGACATGACGCTTTCGCGAGCAGGCTCGCTCCCACAATGGATTGTGGTGAATGCAGAATGTGTGCTCGACACTAACCCTGTGGGAGCGAGCCTGCTCGCGAAGAGGCCGGCACAGGCAGCGATGCATTCCCTGCATAAAACCCATTCCCCAAATGCACTTGCCGAACACCCCCACGCCTAGCGAAATACCTCGCCTGTCCCTCTGACCGGTGAACCCCATGCCCACCCCGCCAAACTCCGTGCGCAACGTGCTGTACATCATGTGTGACCAACTGCGCCGCGATTACCTGTCCTGCTACGGCCATCCGCATTTGCACACGCCGAACATCGATCGCCTCGCCGCCGCCGGCGTACGTTTCAGCCGCGCCTACACCCAAGGCACGATCTGCGGACCGTCGCGGATGTCGGCCTATACCGGACGTTATGTCAGTAGTCATCAAGTAGCGTGGAACGCGGTGCCGTTGCCGCTGGAAGAACTGACCCTCGGCGATTACCTGCGCCCCCACGGCATTCGTACCGCGCTGGTCGGTAAGACCCACGCCACCGCGAATGTCGATGCCTTGCAACGCCTGGCGATCAATCCGCAAAGCGAGCAAGCCGAAATCCTCAACGAAGTCGGCTTCGAACCCTACATGCGCCACGACGGCATCTACCCCGACGACCCGCTGTTCGACGACAAACGCGAATCCGCGCCCTACACCCATTACCTGCGCGAGCACGGTTTCGACGGCAAGAACCCTTGGCACGACTGGGCCAATGCTGCCGAAGGCGAGAACGGCGAAATTCTCAGCGGCTGGAAAATGCGTCATGCGAATTTGCCAGCACGAATTCCCGAGCAACACTCAGAGACTGTCTACACTACAAATCGAGCCATCGACTTCATCACCGAGCAAGGCGAGAAATCGTGGTGTTTACATCTTTCCTATATCAAACCGCACTGGCCCTACATCGTACCAGCGCCGTACCACGCCTTGTACAGTACGAAATCGATTCTCGAAGCGGTCCGCGCGACGCCCTCCGAAGCCAGCAAACACCCCGTATACACTGCCTTTCGCCAGCATGAGGAAAGCCTCAACTTTTCCCGCGATTCAGTACGATTGACTGTAATCCCTACGTACATGGGTTTGATCAAGCAGGTGGATGATCAACTCGGACGGCTGTTCGATTTTCTGCAGAGCAACGGTCGCTGGGATGACACGTTGATCGTGTTTACCAGCGATCACGGCGACTTCCTCGGTGATCACTGGCTTGGGGAAAAGGAGTTTTTGCTGGAGCAGGCGGTGGGCGTGCCGTTGATCGTGCGTGATCCCCGTGCAGCAGCGGATGTCACGCGCGGAGCGGTGGATGATCGACTGGCGGAAACCATCGATGCGTTGCCGACGTTTCTTCAGGCATTGGGATTGCCGGGGGCAGAGCATCGGCTTGAAGGGCGTTCGTTGATCCCGCTTCTGCACGGTGAAAATCCGGACTGGCGACGCTATGCAATCAGCGAATATGACTACGCCTTCCAGGCGCCGGCGCGGGAGCGTCTGGGTCAGCCGATCGACCGTTGCCGGATGACCATGGTGCGTAGCGAGCGCTGGAAATACCTGGCTTACGACGGCTTTCGACCGCAGTTGTTTGATCTGCTGAATGATCCGCAGGAGCTGCGTGATCTGGGGGATGACCCGGCATATGCGGCGGTGCGCGAGGAACATGCGGGGTATTTGTTTGAGTGGGTGCGCGGGCTGAAGCGGAGGACGACCATCAGCCATCAGGAGATTGATTGGCGTGGGCAGCGGTTTCGTTATGGAGAGCCGGAAGCCGAGAAAGTTGTTCAGATTGGGGTTTGGTAGCTTTAAGAGCCCCTCACCCTAACCCTCTCCCAGAGGGAGAGGGGACTGACCGAGTTGTTTTTTAGCTATACGCCGACCTGATTCTGCTTTGCCGAATCCAACATCGACCGGATTGTTCAGGTCGATGTATCCAGAAAGACAACTCGGTCGGCTCCCTCTCCCTCTGGGAGAGGGCTGGGCGGGCGGCGTTCCGATGAGGGGCTGTTGATCTTCAGTCACGACCTTTGATGGTCTGGCTACGCTGCCCATTCGCGCCCACCGGCACTTCGCCCTTGAGCGTCACCCGACGCACCACCCGATCCTGAGTGCCGTAATCATCAATCGCATAGTGCTGTGTCGAACGGTTATCCCAGATCGCCACATCACCGGCCTTCCAGCGCCAGCGCACGGTGTTTTCCTGACGGATCACATGGCTCTGCAATAGCCCGAACAGATGCGCCGAATCCGCCTGCGAATAACCCTTGATGCGTTTGACGAAATGCCCCAGCAGCAAGCTCTTCTCGCCGCTGATCGGGTGCACGCGGACCACCGGGTGCTCAGTCTCGTAAACAGTCGAAGTGAAGACCTTGCGATAGCGTTCAAGCTTCTCGGCCGAGACGTCCGGTTTCGCGCTGGCATAGTCGTATTCGTTGCTGTGCACGGCGACCAGTTTGTCGGCCAGTTCACGCAACTCGGTCGGCAAGCCGTTGTACGCCGTCGCGGTGTTGGCCCATAGCGTGTCGCCACCGAAGGCCGGGGCCACCACCGAGCGCAGAATCGAGGCTTTCGGGTAGGCATCAACGAAGGTCACGTCGGTGTGCCAGGAGTTGGCGCGCTGACCTTCAGCGCCGTCCAGCTCGAGCAGATAACGCGTGCCTTCACGGGACGGCACGGTCGGGTGCGCGACCGGTTCGCCTAGCAAATGGGCGAAGGCTTCCTGACGCTGATCATCAAGCTGGGTCTGCTCACGGAAGAACACGACTTTGTACTGAACCAGTGCCTGTTGAATAGCTTCGATCGTATCGGCGTCCAGCTCGCCGGACAAATGCACGCCACGAATCTCGGCGCCGATACGACCGGCCACCGGATGAATTTCCAGCGCGTGGACAGCGGGTTTTACTGCGAGTGTGGCATTGCTCATGGGTAGACCCTCATCGACTGCTTACGGTTTGGACGGCAGCGAAACAACGCTCTATCTATATTCCATTTACATCTAATAGATATTCACATGCTTCGTTGACGGAATAAGAGCTTGCATTTAAAACCTCTAGCAACCCTCGTCGCAAATGCCTTCGAGCTATTTTTAGGATGCCGGAAAAGCATATGGATCTTCGCCAGTTGCGCTACTTCATCGCCCTCAACGAACACCGCAGTTTTGTCCGTGCGGCGGATGCGATGGGCATCACTCAACCGGCGTTCAGCCGCAGTATTCAAGGGTTGGAGCAGGAGTTCGGCTGCGTACTGGTGGATCGCGGCAACAAGGATCTGCGCCCCACACCTGAAGGCCAGGTGGTGTTGCAACACGCCTTGAGCCTGGTGCAGGGCGCGGCGTTGCTCAGCGCCGAAGTGACGCAGATGACCAAGCTCGACGCCGGCGAGGTGCACTTCGGTTGCGGCCCGGCGCCGGCGGTGAAACTGGTGCCGGATGCGGTGGCGCAATTCATCAACGCGCACCCGAACGTGCGCACCTGTTTTCAGGTGGATAACTGGGAAAAGCTCAGCCGCGCGCTGAGCCGTGAAGAGATCGAATTCTTCATTGCCGACATCCGCCATTTCGAGTCCGATCCGAACTTCCAGACCCAGGCGCTGACGCCCAAACGCGGGGTGTTTTTCTGCCGGCCAGGGCATCCATTGCTGGCCAAGGAAAGCCTGTCGACCAACGACATGTTCGACTACCCGTTGGCGACCACGCTGATCCCGCCGGGCATTCGTAAACTGCTGGCCAACCTCAGCGGGCGCATCGATTTTTCCCCGACCATCGAGACCGAGCACTTTCCGGCGCTGGTCAAAGTGGTGCTGCAATCGAATGCGATCGGCGTAGGTACCGAAGAGGCGTTTGTCGAGGACATTGCCAAGGGTTCGCTGGTGTTGCTGCACTGGCGTAATTTGCCGCAGAACCTGGAGAGCATGAATGCGCGTTGCGGGATTGTCAGTCGTACCGGGTTTCGCTTGTCGCCGGCGGCGCGGGCGATGATCGAGACATTGGTGGCGGTGGATCGGCAGGAAATCAGCGTCGCTGTTTAGGGCCCTTTCGCGAGCAGGCTCGCTCCCACAGTGGTTCGGTGGTGAATGCAGAATCTGTGTTCACCTAAGAACCCTGTGGGAGCGAGCCTGCTCGCGAAGAGGCCAGAGCAGGCGCTAAAGATTCAGAGCTTGGCCGCTGCCAACTCAGGCGCCACCCAGTCGTTGACCTTGAACGGTTTGCGAATCAGCTTCTGCTGCGCCGCCAGATCTACCTTGTCCTGCAAGCTGCCGAGGAACACCGGATCCAGCGTCGACGGGAACACTTCGCTCAATTTCTGATCCTGCAGATCCTGGGTCAGGATCACCGGCGGATAACTGGCCAGACCCGAGACCAGTTGCACGTAAGCGGCTTTGTTACTGTCCTGGGTCAGCCATTCCACCGCCTGCTGTTGCGCCTTGAGCAATTTCGCCACCGCCTCCGGATGCGCATCGACAAACTTGCCGGTGCCGACCAGCACCGACTGCACACTACCCGCGCCGCCGAGATCCTTGGTATTGAGCGGTAGCTCGGCCAGACCTTTGGCCTGCAATGCGGTCAACCCGGAGCTGCCCCATGACGCATCGATCTGCTTCGCAGCCAGCGCTGCAACCGCTGCGTTGAAATCCAGATTGATGACCTTCAGATCCTTCTCACTCAAGCCCTGACTGGCCAGCGCCGCGTCAAACGAGAGCTGTGTCGCGGTGCCGCGGAAGATCGCCACGCGCTTGCCCTTCAGATCCTGCAACGTCTTGATCCCCGAACCCGGCACCACGCCCAGATACTGCTTCACGCCACGGGCACTGGCGCTGAGCAAGCGAGTATCGAGGCCATTGGACTTGCCAATAATCGCCGCCAGATCGCCCAGATACGCCAGATCGACCTGACCATTGGCAAACGCCTCGTTGATCACCGGCCCGGCACCTTTGAAGAAACTCCACTGAATCTTGATGCCCTGATCGGCAAAGGCTTTTTCGAAAATCTGCTGATCGCGCAACACATCCACCACACCGCCGCCGCTGTGCTGGGTGCCGGCGCTCAGGTCGGGCACGGCGATTCTGATTTCCTTGAGTTCGTCAGCGTGGGCGGTGAACGCCAGCAGGCCCGCCAGAGCAGGCACGGCAAACAGACTGAAAACACGTTTAAAGGGAAGGTTCATGGGTGCAGCTCCTTGATCACGACGGGCGTTGAGGAGCCGAAAGTAGGCCGAATGGATACCTTCGCTTAAATACTATAAATGCACATTTTTATAGCTTTTAACGCTAAGCAAGCAATAACGGGCCTTGCAGCGGCGTATGCATTAACAGCATGGAAAATATTCTTCGAATGCATTGGATGCGTGTGGGCTGGAAGCCTTAAATGGCGCTGCTTATCTCTAAAAATAACTTATTAAAGATTGTTTATAACCATTAGCTCTTAGTTAATTCCGCTAGAGATCGCTGCCTTCGGCAGCTCCTACAGGGGTAATTCAAGGACGCATTCCCCTGTAGGAGCTGCCGAAGGCTGCGATCTTTCGATCTTGAGCCAACCCGACAACGGAGGTCACCCATGGCCCGCCAATCCTTGCTCAGTCTCCCACTCCCCGCGCCGCCGCTGAAAAGCCGCCGTACCTGGCCAAGCCTGAACCAACGTCTGTTGCCGTGGCTGCTGCCCCTGAGCCTGTTCGCCCTGTGGTGGCTGGCCGCACGTAACGAGTGGATGAGCGAGCAGATCCTACCTGCGCCGTCGCTGGTGTGGAACAGCGCTGTCGAGTTGTCCCAAGGCGAGTTGTGGAGCCATTTGTGGATCAGCCTGCAACGCTTGTTCTGGGGTTTGCTCGCAGGAATTTCAGCGGGCGCGATACTGGGGGCTGCGCTGGGTTTCAGCCGACGTCTCGAACGCCTGATCTTCCCGACCTTCGCCGGCCTGTCGCAGGTACCGACGCTGGCGTGGATTCCACTGTTCATGGTGTTTTTCGGCATCGGCGAGGTGCTGAAACTGGTGGTATTGATCAAAGCAGTTGTGGTGCCGGTGACCCTGCACACACTGGTCGGCGTACGCGACGCACAACCGAAATTACGCGAAGCTGCCGCCGTTTTACGTCTGCCGCCGCATCTGTTGATTCGTCGACTGGTATTACCCGCCGCCCTCCCCGCGTTCATGGCTGGTGTGCGTCTGGCGCTGGCTGCTGGCTGGACTTCGTTGCTGGCCGTCGAACTGCTGGCCTCCAGTGAAGGCATCGGCTACCTGATGGTCTGGGCGCGACAACTGTTCATGCTCGACATCGTGTTCGTGTGCATCGTCGTCATCGGGTTGATCGGTGTGGCGATGGATCGCGGCATCGGCCTGCTGGACAAGAAACTGGTGCACTGGCCGCATCCGGCCACCGCCGAAATTCGTCGCGGCCCGCGTTATGAAGGCTGGCAGCGGCTGCAGCCATGGCTGCTGCCGCTGAGCTTGCTGGCGTTATGGCAACTGGCGAACGAACTGCAGTGGGTCGATGCCAACATTCTGGTCAGCCCGCTGGCCGTTTTGAACACGGCATGGGACGGTCTGCTTGATGGCACGTTGATCAGCGGCATGGCGCTCAGCCTCGGTCGCACCCTCGGCGGTTTGCTGTTGGGCGGCGGACTCGGTTTCGCCCTCGGCTTGCTGCTGGGCTTGTCGCGCACCAGCGAACGCCTGCTCGGCCCGACCCTCGCGGCCATCCGACAGATTGCCATTTTCGCCTGGGTACCACTGCTAACTGCCTGGTTCGGTCTCGGCGAACTGGCCAAATGGGTGTTCGTCGCCCTCGCCGCGTTCTTTCCGCTGTTTATCGCCACCCAACGCAGCGTCGCCAACCTCTCGCCACAACTCAACGAAGCAGCACAAGTGCTGCGTCTGAGCCTCGGCCAACGCCTGCGCCGACTGGTACTGCCGGGCGCCGCACCGGGGATTTTTGCAGGCCTCAGACTGAGCCTGATCTACGCCTGGCTCGGCACCATCGGCGCTGAATATTTCATGCCGTCGAACGGCGGCATCGGCAGCCAGATGATCGGCGCACAACAATTGCTGCGCATGGACCTGATCATGGCCGGCATGCTTTTCGTCGGTCTCACCGGCGCCCTGCTCAACCTCATTGGCCAACGCCTGGAAATTCGCGCGACCCGCTGGAGACACGCATGAACGCACCGATTGTCAGCTTCAATCACGTAGGCAAATCCTTCGACGTCGACGGTTTCGAACTGGAGGCGATTCGCGAATTCAACCTGGACATTGCCGAGGGAGAATTCGTCGCCATTGTCGGCTCCAGCGGCTGTGGCAAATCAACCTTGCTGCGCTTGTTGGTAGGCCTTGATACGCAGTTTCGCGGGCAGATTACCGTGGATGGCAAAGCCGTCAGCGGCATCGGTGGAGAGCGCGGCATTGTCTTTCAGGAACACCGTTTATTCCCGTGGCTGACCGTCGCTGACAACATCGGCCTGGGTCTGGTCAATGAGCCGCTGAGCGCGGCGCAGAAGCAACAGCGGATCAACGATTTCATCGATCTGGTCGGCCTGCGCGACTTCACTCGCGCCTATCCGCACCAGCTCTCCGGCGGCATGGCCCAGCGTGTGGCGATTGCTCGCGGCCTCGTCGCCAGCCCGCGCATTCTGCTACTGGACGAACCCTTCGGCGCGCTCGATGCGCTGACCCGCCAGCAAATGCAGGACGAGCTATTGGCTATTCGCGAGCGCGCAAAAATCACCACGATCCTCGTCACCCATGACGTCGAGGAAGCGATCTTCCTCGCCGACCGCGTGGTGGTGATGGAGCCGCGTCCGGGGCGGATCAAGCAAGTGGTCGACATCGCCCTGCCGCACCCGCGCCAACGCAGCAGTTTCGACTTCCATCAGTTGCGTGAAGAACTGCTGCACGAACTGACCAGTGACGACCATTACCAACCGAGCGTGCCGGTGCAGATCCGTGATCTGCCGCTGACGTTCATTGCCTGCTGAACAGGAGTTTTGCGATGCCGCAACGTCCCAACTTTCTGGTGATTCTGGCCGACGATCTAGGCTTCTCCGACATTGGTGCGTTCGGCGGCGAAATCGCCACGCCGCACCTTGATGCCCTGGCCAACAATGGCCTGCGCCTCACCGATTTTCATACCGCACCGACCTGCTCGCCGACCCGCTCGATGCTGCTGACCGGCACCGACCACCACATCGCAGGGATCGGCACCATGGCCGAAACGCTGACGCCGGAACTGATCGGCAAACCGGGTTATGAGGGCTATCTCAACGATCGCGTGGTGGCGCTGCCGGAGTTGCTGCGCGAGGCCGGTTATCAAACATTGATGAGCGGCAAATGGCACCTCGGTTTGAAGGCCGAACTGGCGCCCCATGCACGGGGTTTCGAGCGCTCGTTTTCGCTGCTGCCGGGCGCGGCCAACCACTATGGTTTCGAACCGACCTACGATGAGCAAACCCCCGGCCTGCTGAAATCCACGCCGGCGCTGTACATCGAGGACGATACTTTCCTTGATGAATTGCCGAAGGACTTTTATTCCTCCGATGCCTTTGGCGACAAGTTGCTGCAGTACCTCAAGGAGCGTGATCAGACCCGGCCGTTCTTCGCCTACTTGCCGTTCTCCGCGCCGCACTGGCCGTTGCAGGCGCCCGCCGACATCGTCGAGAAATACCGTGGCCGCTATGACGCCGGCCCTGAAGTGCTGCGCCTGGAGCGACTGGAAAAACTCAAAGCCCTCGGCCTGATTGAACCGGACGTCGAGCCGCATCCGCTGATTCAACTGACCAAACAGTGGGACGCGTTAAGCGACGAGCAAAAACAGATTTCCGCGCGGGCGATGGAGGTCTACGCGGCGATGGTCGAGCGCATGGACTGGAACATCGGCCGGGTCGTCGACTATCTGCGCCAGCAGGGGCAGCTCGACAACACGTTCATCCTGTTCATGTCGGACAATGGTGCCGAAGGTGCGCTGCTGGAAGCGTTCCCCAAATTCGGTCCGGAACTGGTGACGTACCTCAGCCAGCATTACGACAACAGCCTCGACAACATTGGCCGGGCCAATTCTTACGTCTGGTACGGGCCGAACTGGGCGCAGGTGGCGACCGCGCCGTCACGGTTGTTCAAGGCGTTTACCACCGAAGGCGGGATTCGCGTGCCGGCGCTTCTGCACTATCCGCAGTTGCCGCTCAAAGGGCAGATCAGCCATGGATTCGGCACGGTGATGGACATCACGCCGACGATTCTTGATCTGGCGGGTGTGCGGCATCCGGGCAAGTTGTGGCACGGAAAACCGGTCGCACCGTTACGTGGCAAATCGTGGTTGGGATTCTTGTCCGGCGAAACCGCGCAGGTGCATGACGAGCACACGGTGACGGGGTGGGAATTGTTCGGGCGTCGGGCGATTCGGCAGGGGTCGTGGAAAGCGGTGTGGATCCCAGGGCCGGTCGGGCCGGCGGCGTGGCAGCTGTATGATTTGAGCAGTGATCCGGGGGAGATTCATGATCTGGCGGTGAGTCAGCCGCAGAAGCTCAGCGCGTTGATTGGACATTGGCAGCGGTATGTCGAGGAGACTGGGGTGATTCTCAGTGAGTCGCCGTTTCAGCCGGATTGATACAGGATCAAGAGCCCCTCACCCTAACCCTCTCCCAGAGGGAGAGGGGACTGACCGAGGTGTCTTTCGTCAAACATCGACCTGAAAAACTGGGTCGATTATGGATTCGAAGAAAAACATTCAGGTCGGCGTAGTTCCCCAATATCCCCCAATCGGTCCCCTCTCCCTCCGGGAGAGGGGTAGGGTGAGGGCGCCTTCTGTCAGGCCTCCACCGCCTCCCCAGACACCGCAACTTCATCCCGACGAACAAACCGGTTAGCCCGCCCAAACGTCCCGAAATCATTAAACCGCACCCCCATCTCACGCATCACTTTATGCGCCACCGGCACGGTCATCTGGCGAATGTAAAACGGCTCCTTCACGACAAAATGATGGATCCCGTGACTGCTGCCAAAATTGAAGCAGAACGCCTGCAACGGCCACAACCACCAAGGATTCAACACCTGACACTGCTGCAGCACATTACCCAGTTCAACATCCCCGTAGTAATGCATGTTCGAGCTGATGAAGTGCAGGCAAAACGTGCGCAACACGTTCGGGCCGATGATCACCACAGCGGCGATATCAATTACCTGCATCACCGCCAACGTGGTCGCCGACCACTCGATTGGCGAACCCAGCAGATAGGCGATGCCATTGGCCGCGTGAAAACCGAGAAACACATACCACGCGCCCCAATGCACCAGCGCCAGCGGCGCGTAGACCTTCAATGTGCGCTTGATGATGCTGAACTTGTGCGCCCAGGTTTTGGCCCGCAGCATGCGGATGAACGCTGACATGACGTTGTCGCCAACCATCAACAAGCGCGCAAAACCCCACGGTTCGCCGTTGGTGATCGCGCGTTCTTCCATGTCGGTTTCAGTGCCGGAGACCTTGTGGTGATTGAGGTGCAGATGGCGGCGGATCCACGGATTGATCGTGCTCGGCCGCGCCAGCCATACCAGGCCCATCATCAGGTTATGCGGCGCGCGTTGCTTGCGAAAATACATGCTGTGGATCAGGTCGTGCTCAAGCTCATGGGTCAGCGAAGCGAAAAATGCGTTGAGCAGCAGGCACACCCACCATGCCATATGGCCGCTGATGTACAGTGCCGCCGAGCCGATCATCCCGGCCAGGGCAAAGGCCAGAATCCCCGCGCCCAATGCATCCTGATGCTTGAGAATCGGGTAGCGCTCGCGCAACTCGACGCCTTTGGCCAGCACCACTTGGCGAATATGCGCTGATCGCTGGGCCGCATTGTGTCGCTGGGGACTTGCAGAAGTACCGTCCATGCTTCCATCCTCTGTTTATGGATGTTCGCATCGTGCCTCGCGAAGGCGTGGATTGCGGTAGCCGAGAACGCCAACCTGTTGACCGGAAGCGCCAATCAGCATGAAGGAACCGACCTCCCTCGCCAGCTGGACCCGTGCCTTGCGCAAACAACTCGATGCGCTGGGGCTGGACAGCATTGCCTTGTGCCAGCAGGCCGGGCTCGACCCAAATTTGATGGACGACCCCAACGCGCGCTATCCGCTGTCCGGCACCACGCGCCTGTGGGAAATCGCCGTGCAGGTCAGCGGCGACCCGGCGATTGGTCTGCGCGTGTCACGCTTTGTCAGCCCGACTACTTTTCATGCCCTCGGTTATGCGCTGGTCGCCAGCGGCAGTTTGCGCGAGGTGTTCGAACGCATCGTGCGCTATCACCCGGTGGTCAGCGATGCGCTGGAACTGGAGCTGAATCGTGGCGACGACCGCTACCAATTCCGTCTGAAAATTCCGTCAGGCAATCCGGCGCCAGCCTTCGAAGCCATCGATGCCTTCACCGCGATCTACGTGCGCACCTGCCGTAATCGTCTTGGTCGCGATTACGCGCCGCTGGCCGTTTACCTGCGCCGCCCGGAACCAACCGATTCGCACCAATGGCACAAAGTCTTCCGCGCCCCGGTGCATTTCGGCTGTGCGGAGGATCGCCTGGAGTTCGCCCTTGCCGACTTCGACAGCCACCTCGACGACGCCAACCCGGAACTCGCCGAACACAACGAAGCGGTGCTCAAACGCACGATGGCCCAGCTCCAGCCGCTGACCTGGGAGCGCAAGGTGCGCGATGCCATTGAAGAACAATTGCCGGAAGGTGAACCCAGTGCAGAACGGATTGCCCAGGCGTTGCACCTGAGTTTGCGCAGCCTGCAAAGGCATCTGGCGGATGAGGGTTGTCGCTTTGACACGTTGCTCAACGAAAGCCGTGAGAATCTGGCGCTGCTGCACCTGCGCGATCCGCAGTGTTCTTTGAGTGAGGTGAGTTATTTGCTCGGGTTTGCCGATACCAGCAGCTTCAGCCGCGCGTTCAAGCGCTGGACGGGGCTGACGCCGGGGCAGTTTCGTGATGGGTTGCGCTGATTGATCCCAACGCTGGGTCGTCAGATCCGGCGCCTTCGCGAGCAGGCTCGCTCCCACAGGGGAAACGCATTCCAAATGTGGGAGCGAGCCTGCTCGCGAAGGGGCCCTTTAATTCAACGCAAAACCCAGCTCAAAAACGGTGCTGTCAGCATCACTGTCCACCCGCACCCGCCCGCCATGCAACAGCATGATCGATTGCACGATCGCCAATCCCAACCCACCGGAATCCCCCGGCTCCGCCCGTGAAGGATCAACACGGTAGAAACGGTCGAACAGCTTGCTCAGATGCTCCGACGCAATGGCCGGCCCATGGTTGTGCACTTGCAACCAACACCAACCCGACTCCTCACGTCGGTGCAGGCTGATCACGGATCCAGGGTCGGCATGGCGCACGGCATTCGCCAGCAAATTGCCAAGCGCCCGTTGCAGCAACTGCTGATCGGCAAGCAATTCGCCATGCAGTTGATTGTCCAGCCGCACCTCACGGTCATCCGCCAAGGCTTCAAAATAATCACACAGCTCACCGCCAAGGCTGCGTAAATCCAGCGTTTGCAGATTGAGCGCGCGCTCCGCCTGCTCGGCACGAGCAAGGAACATCAGGTTTTCCGCCATGCGCTTGAGCCGTTCAAACTCTTCCATATTCGAGGCCAGCACTTCCTGATACTCCTCGGTGCTGCGCGGATGATTCAGCGCCTGCCCGTTGCTCGCCAACAAGGTGTGCAGCGGCGTACGAATCTCGTGGGCGAGGTCAGCGGAGAACTGCGACAGGCGCTGCACGCTGTCGTCCAGCCGCGCGAGCATGCCGTTGAGCGCCTGCACCGGTTCAAGCAGTTCGGCGGGCGTGCCGTTGGCGGGCAAGCGTTGGTCGAGGCTGCGCAGATCGATGCCGCGCACCGCTGCGCTCAACTGCCGTAACGGTTGCAGGCCTCGGCGCAGCAACAGCAAGCCCAAGGCAAAGGCAAGCAACGCACCGACGCCGACGGCCAGATAAAGGCGTAAACGGTAACTGGCGAGCATCTGTTCGCGTTCGCTCAGCACCTTGCCGGCAATGACCGTCAGCGGCTCGCCGTTCGGCCCTTGCGCTTCGCCGGATAGCAGGGCCAGCTCAGCACCGTCCGACGCTTGCCAGATCAGCACGTCGCGGCGCTGCGGCGTTTGCTCGGGGGGGATCGCGTTCAGCGCCGGCAATTCGCGTTGACGTGGATTAATGGCGATCACACTGGAACCATCGGCGCGGCGCACCAGCAACAGGCTGTCGAGATTACCGAGCATGTTTTGATACAACCGCGGCCGTGCCTGTAAAGCGCCCAGGCTGTCGCTGTCAGCGAGCAAGGCGCGAACTTGCTCCAGTCGTCCAAGCAACGCGAGGTCATCACGCCAGGCGATTTCCGTGGCCAGCGAGCGGTAGAGAAACACGCCAATCGCGCTCAGCACCAAAGCGCAGACCAATGCGAACGCCAGCGCCAGGCGCCAGGCGATCGACCTAGAGCGCATCGTCAGGCGCTTCCAATTGATAACCGACACCGCGCACGGTGTGGATAAGTTTCGGCATGTAGGGATCATCGACTTTGGAGCGCAAACGGCGCACTGCAACCTCGACCATGTTGGTGTCGCTGTCGAAATTCAGGTTCCACACCTGCGAGGCGATCAGCGTGCGCGACAGCACTTCGCCCTGACGACTGGCGAGCAATTGCAACAAGGCGAACTCCTTGTTGGTCAGAGCGATGCGCTGGCCGCCGCGACTGACCCGGCGGCGCAGCACATCGATTTCCAGGTCGGCGATGGTGTACGACTCGGCTTCGCGCATCGGCCCGCGCCGCAGCAACGTGCGTACCCGCGCGAGCAGTTCGGCGAAGGCGAAGGGTTTGAGCAAGTAATCGTCGGCACCCAGCTCGAGGCCGCGCACGCGATCTTCAATGGCGTCCTTGGCGGTCAGGAACAACACCGGCGTGGCGCCGCGCTGGCGGATCAGCTGCAGCAATTGCCAGCCATTGAGGCCGGGGAGCATCACGTCGAGGATGATCAGGTCATATTCCTGTTGCTCGATAAAGTAGCGCCCATCGAGGCCATTGAGCGCCACGTCCACGGCAAAACCCGACTCGCCCAGGCCCTTGGCGAGGAAATTCGCGGTTTTGGCTTCATCTTCTACGACCAGCAAACGCATGGCACACCTCGATTGATAGGCACACAGGCTAGGCGCCTTCGGCGGCGTTGCCCATTACAAACTTGTAATCAGACTGACGAGGTTCTGACGAAGACCGGCGATTAAGGTGGCGACCTCAGCTTTTGGAGCCTTTCCATGACCGTCAAATTCCTCGTTGCAAGCCTGATGATCGGCCTCAGTGGTGCCGCTGTCGCCAGCTCTGAGCTGCCGCGTCACGCCGACCTCGACCTGAAAACTGCACGGCTGCTCGCCGACACGGCAATGGCCAATTGCACCGGGACGGTTTCGGTGCTCGACCGCGGCGGCAACTTGCTGGTGACCCTGCGCGGCGATGGCGTTGGCCCGCACAACACCGCCGCCAGCCAGCGCAAGGCGTACACCGCGCTGTCGACCAAAACCGCCACCCGATTGTTTGCCGAACGTGCTCGCAGCAATCCGGAAACCGCCAACCTCAACACCCTCGACGAGTTGTTGTTGCTCGGCGGCGGCATTCCGTTGTTCGCCGCTGATGAGCTGGTGGGCGCGATGGGCGTGGCCGGTTCCGGTGGCGGCGAGCAAGACGAAAACTGTGCGATCAAGGCTGCCGGGAAAACCGGTCTGGCCACTACCCGTTCCCAATAAGGAGATGCATCCATGAGCACTTTGCGCATGACCTTCGCCGCGCTCGGCCTGAGCGCTTTTTCCAGCCTGGCCCTGGCGGCTGGCAACCCGTTGAGCGTGCACGTGCTCAACCTGGAAAACGGCCTGCCGTCGCCGGGCATTAACGTGACCCTGGAAAAACACGTCGGCGAGAACTGGCAGCCGTTGGCGCAGGGCACGACCAATGAACAAGGGCGCATCGCCGAGCTGTTCCCGGCCAAACAGCCTTTTGAAGCGGGTGAATACCGCGTGGTGTTCAAGACCGGCGAGTACTTCAAGAAGATCAAGCACGACACGTTCTTCCCGGAAATCCCGGTGATTTTTGAAGTGAAGCAGACCGATCAGCACTACCACATCCCGCTGCTGCTCAGCCCATACGGTTTCTCGACCTATCGCGGTTCCTGAATCAACACAGATCAAAAATGTGGGAGCGAGCCTGCTCGCGAAGGCGTCGGGTCAGTCGACATCTCGGCTGAATGACCCACCGCTTTCGCGAGCAGGCTCGCTCCCACAGGGGATCTCAGGTGCCCGTCAGATCGTGGCGAGGGCACGCAATCGTACGGCATCAAGGATTTCGATCTCGCCATACCCCAGCCCGATAATCCCTTGCCCCTGCAAATCCTTGAGGATCTGATTGGTGGTCTGCCGCGACAGCGACAGCATCGACGCCAATTGCTCCTGCGGCAGCTGCAGCACTCGGCGTGGCGCGTCGAGTTCGCCGTAGCCTTCGGCGATCATCAGCAAGCGATGAGCCAGACGCGCCGGCGCTGGCAGCAGGCTCAGTTGTTCGAGGTTGATGAAGGCCAGGCGCAGTTTGTGGCTCATCAGCAGCGCCAGATTTCGCCAATACACCGGATGTTCGTCGAGCAGTTTCAGCAACGTCGCCTGCGGAATATTCAGCAACGTGCACGGCCCGACTGCGTAGGCGTCATGGGTACGCGGCTGGCCATCGAACAGGCAGATTTCACCGAACCAGTGCGGCGCCTCGACCAGACTCAACAACGCCTCCTTGCCCTGCTCACTCACCGCGCCGATACGCACAGCGCCATCGAGCACCGCGTACAAACCGCACGGCGCATCCCCGCGCTGAAACAAGCGCTGCCCTGCCGTCAGCCGCCGCTCCCGCGCTGCCGCCAGCAGACTATCCTGAAAGGACGCCGGCAGATGACTGAACCACTGGCCGCTCATCAGCCGTGAACGTATTTGCATAAACACTCCTGGATTGTCGCCTGCCTGACAGAGCGAACTCTGATCCCGAGGGATGATGCGATCAACCCTACCGGAGGAACAACAATGAAAAGCCTCGTCGACCATCTCAGTCAATACGCCGCCTACCACCGTGATCCGCGCAATATCGCCAGCCACTTTATCGGCATTCCGCTGATTGTGGTGGCCGTGGCGGTGTTGTTGTCGCGTCCGGAATGGTCGCTGGGCGGGTTGTGGATATCTCCAGCCGTTATCGTGGCGCTGGCTTCGGCGTGGTTTTACCTGCGTCTGGAAGTGAAGCTTGGGGTGTTGATGACGGTGCTGATGGGCCTGTCGGTCTGGGCCGGGCATGTATTGGCGCAGCAGAGCACGATGGTCTGGCTAAGCAGTGGTCTGGCGATGTTTGTGGTGGGCTGGGTGATCCAGTTTGTCGGGCATCACTATGAAGGGCGCAAACCGGCGTTTGTCGATGATGTGTCGGGGCTGATTGTCGGGCCGTTGTTTGTCGTCGCCGAGTTGGCGTTCATGCTGGGGATGCGGCATGAATTGAAAGAGCAGATCGAGGCGCGGGCGGGGGTAGTGCGGGTCAATCCGAATCGTGCAGCTGTCTGAATAGCTTTCGCGAGCAGGCTCGCTCCCACAGTGGATGGGTGGTGAACACAAAATTTGTGAACAACCAAAATTCCTGTGGGAGCGAGCCTGCTCGCGAAGCTTTTGATCTTAAAGGCTGGCGACTTTCTGCCAGACCTTGGGTTTGAAGAACAGGGTTTCACCCTTGGCCAGCCCGATCAGGCTGTCATGGTCTTTCACCACTTCGGCCTCGATCAGATCAGTCTGCCCTTCCACCTTCAACGTCACCCGCGTGGTCGCGCCCAACGGCCGGATATCACGCACCTCAGCCGCATGGTGATCTTCCAGCTCATGCCTGGACAACGACACTTCGTGCGGGCGGAACAGCACGTGGTTGTCGTCGCTCAACAGCAAGCGGTTCGAATCGCCGAGGAAGTGATAAACAAAATCGCTGGCCGGGTTTTCGTAGACATCGCCCGGTGAGCCGATCTGCTCGATCACACCCTTGTTCATCACCACGATACGGTCGGCGACTTCCATCGCCTCTTCCTGGTCGTGGGTTACAAAAACCGAGGTCAGGTTGATGTCTTCGTGCAGGCGCGCCAACCAGCGGCGCAGTTCCTTACGCACCTTGGCATCGAGGGCGCCGAAGGGCTCATCGAGCAGCAGCACTTTAGGCTCCACCGCCAGTGCGCGGGCCAAAGCAATACGCTGACGCTGACCGCCGGACAACTGCTCCGGATAACGATCTGACAACCAATCCAGCTGCACCATGTTCAGCAGTTCGTGAACCTTGGTCGCGATCTGGCTTTCGCTCGGACGCTGGTTTTTCGGCTTCATACGCAGGCCGAAGGCGACGTTGTCGAACACGGTCATGTGGCGGAACAAAGCGTAGTGCTGGAACACGAAACCGACGTTGCGATCACGCACATCGTGGCCGGAGACGTCTTCGCCGTGGAAGACGATGTTGCCCTGATCCGGGGTTTCCAGGCCGGCGATAATCCGCAGCAACGTGGTCTTGCCGCAGCCCGACGGGCCGAGCAGCGCGACCAGCTCACCGCTGTGGATGTCCAGGCTGATGTTGTCCAGCGCCTTGAACGCATTGAAATTCTTGCTGACGTTACGCACTTCGATCGACATGAATTATTCCTCCGCGGCGCTGGCGCGCAGGCGGTTGATACGGTTTTCGCTCCACTGCTTGAGCAGCAGGATGAAGAGCGCCAGGATCAGCAACAGGCTAGCCACGGCGAACGCGGCCACGTGGTTGTATTCGTTGTAGAGGATCTCGACGTGCAGCGGCAAGGTGTTGGTCACCCCGCGAATGTGCCCGGAAACCACCGACACCGCACCGAACTCACCCATGGCCCGCGCGGTACACAGCACCACGCCATAGATCAGGCCCCATTTGATATTGGGGACGGTGACATGCCAGAACATCTGCCAGCCATTGGCACCGAGCAGGCGCGCGGCTTCCTCTTCCTGTGTGCCTTGTTCCTGCATCAGCGGGATCAGCTCACGGGCCACGAACGGCACGGTGACGAAGATCGTCGCCAGTACGATGCCCGGCAAGGCGAAGACGATCTGGATGTCGTGATCCTGCAACCACGGCCCGAACAGGCCTTGCGCGCCGAACATCAGCACGTAGACCAGACCGGCGATTACCGGCGACACCGAGAACGGCAGGTCAATCAGCGTCACCAGCATGCTCTTGCCACGGAACGAGTACTTGCTCACGCACCACGCGGCGCTGACGCCGAACACCAGGTTCAACGGCACCGAAATCAACACGGCGAACACGGTGAGTTTCAGCGCCGACAGCGCATCCGGTTCAAAGATCGCGGTGAAGAATGCACCCAGGCCATTCTTCAAACCCTGCGATACCACGATGAACAACGGCAGCAGCAGAAACAGGAAAAACACCAGCCAGCCAAGGCCGATCAGGATTCTGCGCGAAGTGGCACTGCCACGGCGTGCAGCGTTGGCCGAAGAGGCGGCCGCAATAGACGATTGGGACATGTTCGCGCCTCCTTATGGGGTTTCGATACGCCGCTGCAGCAAGTTGATCAGCAGCAACAGGACGAAGGAAACCACCAGCATCAGCACGCCGATGGCGGTAGCGCCGGTGTAATCGTATTGGTCGAGTTTGACCATGATCAGCAACGGCAGAATCTCGGTTTTCATCGGCATGTTGCCGGCGATGAAAATCACCGAACCGTACTCACCGACGCCACGCGCGAACGCCAGGGCAAAACCGGTCAGCCAGGCGGGCAACAACGCGGGAACGAGGATGTGGCGGAACACCTGCAAGGGTTTCGCACCAAGGCAGGCGGCAGCTTCTTCGACTTCACGGGGAATGTCGGCCAGCACCGGTTGCACCGTGCGCACCACGAACGGTAGGGTGACGAAGGTCAACGCGAGGGTGATACCCAGCGGGGTATAGGCAATCTTGAAACCGAGGTCAGCGGCGAACTGGCCGACCAGTCCAGCCGGCGCGTACAACGCAGTCAGCGCAATACCGGCCACCGCTGTCGGCAGGGCGAACGGCAGATCGATCATCGCGTCGATCACCTTGCGCCCCGGGAAGGTGTAGCGCACCAGCACCCAAGCGAGCAGCGTGCCGATGATGCCGTTGATGATCGCGGCACACAGCGCGGTGCCGAAGCTCAGCTTCAACGCGGCCAGCACCCGTGGTGCGGAAATGATCGTCCAGAACTGATCCCAGGTGAGTTGCGCGGCGTGGACGAACATCGCCGCCAGCGGGATAAGCACAATCAGGCTGAGGTACACCAAGGTGTAGCCCAGCGTCAGCCCGAAGCCGGGTATGACGGGGGAGATACGACGCGACATAAAAGTCCTTGGTTAAAAAAGCGATCCGCTGAACGCACCAATGTGGGAGCGAGCTTGCTCGCGAAGAGGGAGTATCAGTCAACTCTACGTCGTCTGACACTGCGCTTTCGCGAGCAAGCTCGCTCCCACATTTTCCGCGCCTGGCTTCAGGCTTGATGTGTGGCTGAAGTCAGATTACTGCGCCTGATAAATCTGGTCGAACACGCCACCGTCGTTGAAGAATTTCGGTTGCGCGGTTTTCCAGCCGCCGAAGTCCTTGTCGATGGTCACCAGGTCCAGTTTCGGGAACTGCTGGGCGTACTTGGCAGCTACGTCCTTGTCACGCGGACGGTAGAAGTTCTTCGCCGCGATTTCCTGACCGGCCGGGCTGTACAGGTGCTTCAGGTAGGCTTCGGCGATCTGCTCGTTGCCTTTCTTCTCGGCGTTCTTGTCGACCACGGCCACTGGCGGCTCGGCGAGGATCGACAGCGAAGGCACAACGATGTCGAACTTGTCGGCGCCGCCATCTTCTTTCAGCGCCAGGAACGCTTCGTTTTCCCAGGCCAGCAACACGTCACCCTGCCCGTTGTTGACGAAAGTAATGGTCGAACCGCGTGCACCGGTGTCCAGCACTGGCACGTGCTTGAACAGAGTCTGTACGTATTCTTTGGCTTTGGCTTCGTCACCGCCGTTGGCTTTCAGGCCATAGGCCCAAGCGGCGAGGAAGTTCCAGCGGGCGCCGCCGGAGGTTTTCGGGTTCGGCGTGATCACCGAGACGTCGTTCTTGACCAGATCGCCCCAGTCCTTGATGCCTTTCGGGTTGCCTTTGCGCACCAGGAAGACGATGGTCGAGGTGTACGGCGTGCTCGCTTCCGGCAGACGCTTCTGCCAGTCGGCCGGCAGGGTCTTGCCGAGTTTGGCGATTTCGTCGATGTCACCGGCCAGGGCCAGGGTCACGACGTCAGCGCGCAGACCGTCGATCACCGCACGGCCCTGCTTGCCCGAACCACCGTGGGATTGCTGGATTTTCACGGTGTCGCCGGCGTGGTCTTTCTGCCAGAACTTGATGAATTCAGCGTTGTAGTCCTGATACAGCTCGCGCGTCGGGTCATACGACACGTTGAGCAGTTCGTAGTCCTTGGCAACTGCGGAACCGGCAAACACAGCACTGGCCAGGGCGGCCAAAGCGTAACGGCGAATCGACGACATGGTGAAAGCTCCTGGAATTCTGGTGGTGGCTTTTTCTTATGTATTTCGGAAATCGTGTTGCCGGTTCAAAGATCGCAGCCTGCGGCAGCTCCTACACACAGCCCCCCGTACGAGCTGCCGCAGGCTGCGATCTTTCAGCCCGGTTGCTTGCCCGGTTGCTGCAAACGGAATTTCTCTTTGCGTTCGATCTGCACGACCTGCGCGTTGTGCACAGTGATCTCCACCGCGCCGAAACGCAGATCGCGCAGGGCGCTCTGGATTTCACGCAAGATGGTGCTTTCGTCCTGACCGTCAACGCTGCGAAGGGATGCGCTCATGGTGCTGCTCCTTTGAATGGGATTTGCCTGGCAGTGGGCGGCACTGCGTTCGGCGTGGGAGCAATATAAGAGAGGCGCGGATATTCTTAAAAAGACTATTTAAGAATGTTTATATAACTGAAAAACATTATGTGGCAGGGCAAGGGTTTGCGCGTTGGTGGAGCAAAAGATCGCAGCCTTCGGCAGCTCCTACAGGGATCGGTGTAGGAGCTGCCGAAGGCTCGGGCCGCGATCGGACGATCTTTTGATCTTTTAACCAATCACCGGCGTTCTTGCCCAATCAATCTCCTGCGCTTGAACCGGCCGCCCAAACCAATACCCCTGCCCCAGATCACATTCCTGCTCCAGCAAAAACGCCGCCTGCTCAACCTGCTCGATACCCTCGGCGTGCACCTGCATGCCCATGCTCCGGGCCAGCGCGATGATCACCCGGACAATTGCCGCGTCATCCTCATCCCACGGCAACCCGGCGACGAAACCCTGATCGATCTTCAGTTTCTGCACCGGCAAGCGCTTGAGCCGCAGCAGCGACGAGTAACCCGTGCCGAAATCATCGATGGCCAGGCGAATGCCAAGCTCACGCAGACGATGCATCTGCTCCAGCGCCACTTCCGGATCGTCCATCACCGCGCTTTCGGTGACTTCCAGTTCGAGATACGCCGGATCCAGCCCAGTGTCGTGTAGCACCTGCGCCACCTGCTGGTACAACTCGCGCCGGGCGAACAACCGCGACGAAACATTGACCGCGACAAACGACAGCACCATCCCGGCCTGCTGCCATTCACACATCTGCCGACACGCCTGCTGCATCACCCACGCGTCGATTTCGGCAATCAGCCCGGTGCGCTCGGCAATCGGGATGAATTCCGCCGGCGACACCAGACCACGCTGCGGATGCTGCCAGCGCACCAAGGCTTCGACGCCGATCAGGCGACCGGTCTTCAAGTCATGCACCGGTTGGTAGTAGACGCGCAATTCCTGCTGTTCCAGCGCGCGGCGCAGTTCGAAAGCGATTTCGACGCGCTGCTGGGCGTGAGCAGTGAGTTCTTCGGTGTACAAGGCGTACCCGTTGCGGCCGCTGCTCTTGGCCTTGAACAGCGCCGCGTCGGCATTGCGCAACAGCTGCTCGGCGCTCAACGCATCACTGGGGAACAGGCTGATGCCGAGGCTGGCGTTGATGAACAACTGATTGCCATCAATGCTGAACGGCTCCTTCAGTGCATCGAGAATCCGTTGCGCCAACGCCGCTGCCTGCACCAGCTGTGGACAACTTTCCGCCAGCACCGCGAACTCGTCACCACCGAGCCGCGCCAGGGTAATGCCGGGGCCGAACAGCGCCTGCAAACGCGCCGCCACAGCCTTGAGCAAGCGATCGCCGACGTTATGGCCGAGGCTGTCGTTGATCATCTTGAAGTGATCGAGATCGAGCATCAGCAGTGCGCAGCCGCGCTTATGGTTTTGCGCCGAAGCCAGCGCCTGTTCGGCGCGATCGCTGAACAGCAGACGATTAGGCAGATCGGTCAGTGGATCGTGGTGTGCGAGGTGTTTGAGCTCATGCTCGGAATCCTTGATCGCACTGATGTCGGAAAACACCGCGACGTAATGGCTGAGCCGGCCCTGATCATCGTGAATGACCCGAATGGTCTGCCACTGTGGATAAATCTCACCGCTTTTTCGACGGTTCCAGATTTCACCGCTCCACTCGCCCTGAGATTCCAGAGTGGCGAACATCGCCTGATAGAACCCCGGCGGATGATGACCGGACTTGAACAGGCTCGGCTGCTGTCCGATAACTTCTTCGCGCTGATAACCGGTGATCTCGATGAACGCGCGATTGACGTGCACGATCAGCCCTTGGTGGTTGGTGACCAACACCCCTTCGCGGGTGCAATCGAACACGGCAGCCGCCTGACGCAGACGTTCGCGATCGACGTGACGCTCGCGCAATCGCGCACCAATGCCGAGGAACTCACACAAGCGCGCCCGCGCCAGAAAGATCAGCCCGGCGCTGAGCGCCGCAAACACGTAACCGTTGATCAGTTGCCATCGCGCAAGATCGACGGAGTTATCGAAGAAATTGTTTAATAAATGATCAGTACCCTGCAGCCAGACAGCGGCAAGCACGAGATAGAGCAGCGCTGCACGCAATGCATCGCGGTAAGTGGCAGGCATTCGGCTGTCCATGTCCCTACAAAAAGGTTGGAATTATAGGTCAAGAAACATTCAGCGACTCTTATCTGAAAGGGCGACTGGTTTTATCTGTGTGCTTGGTGATAATGCAACGGCTGTTTTTATCTTT
This sequence comes from Pseudomonas viridiflava, assembly GCF_900580865.1. Lineage (GTDB taxonomy): Bacteria > Pseudomonadota > Gammaproteobacteria > Pseudomonadales > Pseudomonadaceae > Aquipseudomonas. The sequence continues at coordinate 83,421 of NZ_UTBZ01000040.1, read as the reverse complement.
ATCGAGGGCCCTATAGCCTATGTGGTACGAAGGTTTTCTTGGCTTGTCGGCCTGGTCTCTGGTCGCAGTCACCCTGCTGATGACCCACGTGACGATTGTTGCCGTCACGGTCTATCTGCACCGCTACTCGGCCCATCGCTCGCTGGAGCTGAATGCCGGACTGAAGCATTTTTTCCGTTTCTGGCTGTGGCTGACCACGGCACAGAACACCCGCGAGTGGACCGCCATCCACCGTAAACACCACGCCAAATGCGAAACCGAGGATGACCCGCACAGCCCGGTCATCAAGGGTTTGTCGACGGTGCTGCGCACCGGTGCCGAGCTGTATCGCGCCGAAGCGCAGAACCCGGAAACCCTGCGCATCTACGGCAAGAACTGCCCCGAAGACTGGATCGAACGCAACGTCTACAGCCGCTACCCGTTGCTGGGCGTGGCAATCATGGGCGTTATCGATCTGCTGCTGTTCGGCACCATCGGCATCACCATCTGGGCGATACAGATGATGTGGATCCCGGTGTGGGCCGCTGGCGTGATCAACGGTCTCGGTCATGCCGTTGGCTATCGCAACTTCGAATGCCGTGACGCGGCGACCAATCTGGTGCCGTGGGGCATCCTGATCGGCGGCGAAGAACTGCACAACAACCATCACACCTACCCTAACTCGGCCAAGCTGTCGGTGAAGAAGTGGGAGTTCGACCTCGGTTGGGCGTGGATCAAAGTCTTCTGCTTCCTGCGTCTGGCCAAGGTCCAGCGTGTCGCGCCGATCGCCCACCGTGTCGAAGGCAAGGGCAGTCTGGACATGGACACCGCCATGGCCATCCTCAACAACCGCTTCCAGATCATGGCCCAGTACCGCAAATTGGTGATCGGTCCGCTGGTCAAGCAAGAGCTGGCCAAGGTCGATCATTCGGTGCGCCACCAGTTCCACCGCGCCAAGCGTCTGCTGTCGCGGGAAACCAGCCTGCTGGAAGATCGTCACCACGTGCGCATCCAGACCATGCTCGAGCACAGTCAGGCGTTGAAGGTAATTTACGAAAAACGCCTGGCCCTGCAGCAGATCTGGGTCAAGACCAGCGCAAATGGCCACGACATGCTCGCCGCCATCAAAGAGTGGATTCACGAGGCCGAAGCCAGCGGTATCCAGTCCCTGCGCGAATTCGCTGACCAGCTGAAAACCTACTCGCTGCGTCCTGCGGCGGTCTGAGACCGTTGATCGGTGCACCCGGCTCCCGGGTGCACCCTTCGGAACTTCGCTAAAAATCGCCTATCTCAAAGACACTTCGCCATCCCGGCGGGCTGTACTGTGGCCGTTGTCGAATTGCGGCACGTCCTTTGAGATCTGTGCCGATGGTCAACAACAATCAAAAAGACTCATCCTTCCCGCAGTGGCCCGAGGCCGCGCAAACCCTCATGGCCTTGATGCACGCCCAAGGCGAAGTCGCTCGGCTAAGCGAACGCGAGCAGCTGTTCAGCTCATTGCTGGTCAGCGTCAACGCCGTGCTCTGGGCTTTCAACTGGGAAACCCGTCAGGTGCTGTACGTCAGCCCCGCCTACGAACGGATTTTCGGTCGCTCCGCCGGCCTCCTGCTCGCCGACTACAACCAATGGCGCGACAGCATCTACCCCGACGACCTGGAATACGCCGAACGCAGCCTTGCCGAAGTGCTGCACAAAGGTGCGGTGGAAGATCGCGAATACCGCATCATCGCCGCCGACGGTCAGGTGCGCTGGCTCAGCGACAAGTGTTTCATCAACCGTCAGGACGAACCGGGGCAACCGGTAATCATCGTCGGCATTGCCGAAGACATCACTGACAAGAAGCAGATGGAAACCGAACTGCATCGTTTGGCGACCACCGACGTACTGACGCAAAGCAGCAATCGCCGCCACTTCTTCGAATGCGCCAACCGCGAGTTCGAAGAGGCACGTGTGCATGGTTCGCAGATGGCGTTTTTGCTGCTGGATATCGATGACTTCAAAGTGATCAACGACACCTACGGCCATCCGGAGGGCGACAACGTGCTACAGCGGATTGCCGAATGTGGACGTGGGTCGTTACGTCGAGGGGATCTGTTCGGACGCATTGGCGGGGAAGAATTTGCAGCGGTGTTTCCAGGGTGCGCACCGGACATGGCCATGCAGGTGGCCGAGCGGCTGCAGCAGGAGATTCAGCGGTTGAGTTTCAGCCATGACGGGCAGACGTTTGGCATCACCGTGAGCCAGGGGCTGACCAGCCTTACCGGGGAAGACGACAGTCTCGACAGCCTGTTCGCCCGCGCGGATGCGGCCATGTATGAGGCCAAGCGACAGGGCAAGAACCGGATTATTTCTGCCTGACCCCGTCCTCTCGCTTCAACACAAACCAACTGTGGGAGCGAGCCTGCTCGCGAAAGCGTCGTATCAGACAATGATGTGCTGAATGACACTGCGCCTTCGCGAGCAGGCTCGCTCCCACATTTGGAATGTCGGTGAAGTCGGGTTATTTGCGCATCCGCATCAATTCCGGCAAGCCGATCTTGAGCAACCGCGCCGTGCGACTCTTCGCCAGCTCCTCAACGCCCTCATGCTCAGTCAGATGCGCCATCTGCGCCGCCATGTTCATCACCAGCGCCTCACGCGAATACACGCCGCCGCCGAGCTGGTAGACCGAGGCAATAAGCTCCCGTAATTCCAGCGGCAGGCGCCAGCGAGTACGCAGAGCCGAACCGTAAGCGGCGCCAAACTCAGCCAACGCCTCGCCGACTTCCTCCAGTTCATCCAGCTCTCCACCGGCCTGTTTCCACTCCTGCAGACAACGCAGCAACGCCAGATCACCCAGCCGATGCAGCATGCCCGCGCAGTAACAGCGCTCCTGATCGAGATCTAGCAAGCGCGCCAACGTGCGCGCATATTCCGCAGTGTGCAGCGACAGTCCCCAATAACGTTCGGCATAGTCCGCCAGACACGGATCACTGAGCCTGGCGCTGCGCTTGAGTGCCAGCCCCAGAATCAGGTTCATGCTCTGTCCGGTGCCCAGGCGATGCAGGGCTTGCGCCAATGTTTGCACCGGCGCGCCGTGGTGCTGCGCCGCGCTGTTGGCCGCAGCGATCAACACGGCAGTGATTTGTGGATCGGTTTTGATCTCGTCTTCCAGCAGCTTCAGATCGAGGCCATTGGGATTGAGGCTGCGCTTCACCGCCACCTGCACATCGGTCATCAACGGCGCGCCGTCGGCCTGCTCACGTCGACGCTCAAGAAACACTGACAAGGTCATGCCCGGCGCCAATGCCGGCACCTCACAGAACACTTCTTCACCGGCATTGAGCAGTAAACCCTGCAAACGCTCGGTCAGGTTTACCATGTTCAGCGGTTTGGTCAGATAGGCCGTGGGCGCCAGCGGAATCGCTTCGCGCACGCTGGCACTGTCGTTACGGCTGCTCATCAGAATGAACGGCAGCGGTGGGTTGCGTTTGCGCTGACGCACGCTGCGCAACACGCTCAAGCCATCGACGCCGGGTAACTCCCAATCGACGATGGCCAGGTCATAAGGAATTTCGCTGAGCATCGACAGGGCTTGCTGGCCATCGGCACACAGGTCCAGCCGGGCATCGCAACGCACGTTCAATAACACTTGTTTGAGCAGGTCGCGGGACCACGGGTCAGCCTCGGCGATCAGCACTCGCGGTACGGCGGGTAAATCAACGGCAGTCATGCGCGCTCTCCCTTGCAATGCCTGAACCTTAGCCAATGCTGGCCATTCGATACAGCGCTAATGCGCTCGATGTGTTTCAAGGGCGTAAAAAAACCCGCCGAAGCGGGTTTTTTGTCGATCAGGTCACACAGGCAGATCAGAGCTCCGAGAAGCACTCTTCGATGATCGCCAGACCTTTGTCCAGTTGCTCGTCCGGCGAAGTCAGCGGTACCAGGACGCGCAGAACGTTGCCGTAGGTGCCGCAGGACAGCAGGATCAGGCCCTTGTCGCGCGCCTTGGCCACCACCGACGCTACAGCAGCAGCGTTCGGCTTGTGGCTGTCGCCGTTTTCGAACAGCTCGACCGCGATCATCGCGCCCAGGGCACGGACTTCGCCGATCACCGGGTATTTAGCCTGGATAGCTTTCAAACCAGTGACCAGACGCTCGCCGACAGCTTTGCAGCGGTCCAGCAGTTGCTCTTCTTCGAACACTTCCATCACCGCCAGTGCAGCGGCGCAAGCGATCGGGCTACCGGCGTAGGTGCCGCCGAGGCCGCCTGGAGCGATGGCGTCCATGTATTCGGCCTTGCCGCAAACGCCTGCGAGCGGGAAGCCGCCAGCGATGGATTTGGCGAAGGTGGTCAGGTCGGCAGCAACGCCCATCTGCTCCATGGCGAAGAACGTACCGGTACGGCCAGCGCCGGTTTGTACTTCGTCAGCGATCAGCAGGATGCCGTGCTGGTCACACAGCGCGCGCAGACGCTTCATGAATTCTTTCGGCGCAACGTAGAAACCACCTTCACCCTGAACCGGCTCGATGATGATCGCGGCGATGTCTTTCGGCTCGGCGTCGTTCTTGAAGATGCGTTCGATGGAGGCGATCGAGTCGTCGATGCTCACGCCGTGCAGTTCGTTCGGGTACAGCGCGCGGAAGATGCCGCCTGGCATCAGGCCCATGCCGGCCGAGTACGGCACGACTTTACCGGTCAGACCCAGGGTCATCATGGTGCGACCGTGGTAAGCGCCGGTGAAGGCGATCACGCCGGCGCGGCCAGTGGCGGCACGGGCGATTTTCACGGCGTTTTCCACAGCTTCGGAACCGGTGGTGACCAGCAGGGTTTTCTTGGCGAAATCACCTGGCACCTTGGCGTTGATCTTTTCGCACAGCTCAACGTACGGCTCGTAAGCCAACACCTGGAAGCAAGTGTGGGTCAGCTTGTTCAGCTGTTCGGTCACGGCAGCAATGATTTTCGGGTGCACGTGGCCGGTGTTCAGTACAGCGATGCCGCCGGCGAAGTCGATAAACTCACGACCTTCAACGTCAGTCACGGTTGCGTTCTTTGCCGACTCAGCGAAGATCGGGTGAATCTGGCCAACACCACGTGGAACAGCTGCGGTACGACGGGCCATCAGTTCAGCGTTAGTCTTGCTCATTACAGTCCTCATTCACCGCTCATCGGGCGGCGTGGTTCAAGGATTAAGCGGGAGAAATCGACGGTGGCAGCATGCGATGATCGACTGCCACGGCGTTCCTGGCCGCAGAGAAAATTCCGGTTTGAAACGACGCAAAGGGACAGCGCTCTCGTGCCCTTTGCGTTTGCAGCAATCTCTCGCAGGGCTTAGATGCCCAGGCAGAGGTATTTGATTTCCAGGTAATCTTCGATGCCGTACTTGGAGCCTTCACGGCCCAGGCCCGAGGCCTTGATGCCGCCGAACGGCGCGACTTCGTTGGAGATCAGCCCGGTGTTGACGCCAACCATGCCGTATTCCAGCGCTTCAGCGACACGGAACACACGACCGAGGTCACGAGCGTAGAAGTACGAAGCCAGACCGAACTCGGTGTCGTTGGACATCGCGATCACTTCGGCTTCGTCTTTGAAGCGGAACAGCGGCGCCAGTGGGCCGAAGGTTTCTTCCTTGGCCACCGCGGCGTTTTTCGGCACGTTAGTGAGGATGGTCGGTTCGAAGAAGTTGCCTTCCATCGCCTTGCCGCCAGCCAGCACGGTTGCGCCTTTGGAGACTGCGTCAGCGATGTGTTCTTGCACCTTGGCCACGGCTTTTTCGTCGATCAGTGGGCCTGTGGTGGTGCCGTCTTCCAGACCGTTGCCGATCTTCAGTTTGGCCACGGCCACTTTCAGCTTCTCGGCGAACGCGTCGTAGACCGAATCCTGGATGTACAGACGGTTGGCGCAGACGCAGGTCTGGCCGTTGTTGCGGTACTTGGAAATGATCGCGCCTTCGACGGCCTTATCCAGGTCCGCGTCGTCGAACACGATGAACGGCGCGTTGCCGCCCAGTTCCAGCGAGACTTTCTTGATGTCCTTGGCGCATTCCGACATCAGCTGACGACCGATTTCGGTCGAACCGGTGAAGGACAGTTTGCGCACGATCGGGTTACTGGTCAGCTCGCTGCCGATGTCGCCGGCACTGCCGGACACAACGCTGAATACGCCTGCAGGAATGCCCGCGCGCTGAGCCAGTTCGGCCAGTGCGAAAGCGGAGAATGGAGTTTGCGAAGCAGGCTTGAGCACCATAGTGCAACCGGCAGCCAGTGCCGGGCCGGCTTTGCGGGTAATCATCGCGGCCGGGAAGTTCCACGGAGTGATGGCAGCGGTCACGCCGATTGGCTGCTTGATCACGATCAGGCGCTTGTCTGGCTGGTGGCCCGGAATCACGTCACCGTAGATGCGCTTGGCTTCTTCGGCGAACCACTCGATGAACGAGGCGGCGTAAACGATTTCGCCCTTGGCTTCGGCCAGCGGCTTGCCCTGTTCGAGGGTCATCAGGCGCGCGAGGTCGTCCTGGTTCTCGATCATCAATTCGAACCAGCGACGCAGCTTGCCAGCGCGCTCTTTGGCGGTCAGGGCACGCCAGGCCGGCAGCGCTTTGTCAGCGGCTTCGATGGCGCGGCGGGTTTCGGCAGCGCCCATCTTCGGCACGGTACCGAGGATTTCACCGGTGGCCGGGTTGTTGACCTTGATCGTCTGACCGTTGTCCGCATCGACCCAAGCGCCATCAATGAAGGCTTGCTGGCGGAACAACAGGGTGTCTTTAAGCTGCATGTCGGCTTTCCTTAACAGCACCGCGGCCTGCGCGGAGCAAATTATGATTGTAGAAAGGCGCCTCGCAAGGCTGCCGTCAGGGAAATCAGTAACCGGGTGTGGCGCATCGAAAGTGCACGACTCGAAACACCGGCGCTTCAACGCCCGGTCAACGAGCGTTTGAAATCTCAAACGGATCGTAGGATCAAAGGGGTTAAAGGACAATAGGTCGTTCGAAAAAAAGAACAAAAACGCCGTGTTTGTGGAGTTTTTCGGATCAACGAGCCAAAAGCCTCAGACGCAACAAGACCATAGAACAGTCCCGAGAAAGCGCCAAGCGAGGGTTTTGCAGGACGTTACCGCTTTATGGAATGCAGCGATTTGCGCCGACACGCATACTGACAATCCGCGCCGAAACCCAGCATGGACGCCCCGAGCCGACCTAGGTATGATGTCGCCCGCTGCACCAGTAGCTCAGCTGGATAGAGTACTGCCCTCCGAAGGCAGGGGTCGTGGGTTCGAATCCCGCCTGGTGCACCATTGATTTAAACGAGAAAGCCCCGGACTGTGCTGGTCCGGGGCTTTTTTGTGGGTGATGCAAAGGGACCGGAACGACGTCACTCCGTCGTCCAGTCAAACTCATCGTAATCATCGTCGTCTTCTTCCTCCTCAACCTCCTCCAAAATGTCGTGTTCATCAACGACATCTTCTTCCGGCTGATTCAGCAGAAATTCCTTACGCGTCTCGGTAATCGCTCGCCGCATCTCTTCGCCCTTCTCCGGGCAATTGAGGAGTAAGGCGATGCGGTCAATTTTTGCTGCCACGTTGTCCTCCAGCGTATTGGCAATAGCCCGATAGTGCGCGTTTTTGCGGGGTAATGCCAAATGGCTGGGGGATCAGGCGGTCATTTTTTCTGCAACTGTTCGAGTCGGGCGTCGAGATCAGCGTTCGGGTAGCGTTTGTGCAGGTTGTTGAACAGGCTGTCGGCGGCTTGCGATTGGCCGGATTCGCGCAGGCGCAGGACTTCGCGCAGTTGTGCGTCGAGGCCATTGGCCGGGGGGGTGGCGCGTTTGCTGAGTTTGGTTTCATCGGCGCTGATCGCTTGATCTTGCATCGGTGCGGCCATTTCCATCATCGGCACAGGTGCCGGCATGGCGCCGGCCGGGGCGGACAATCGGTGCAGTTGCGCTGAGTCCGTGTCGGTCATCGGTACGGCAAGTTCGGGGGCTGGGGCGTAGTCGTACTGGCGCAGCGGTTCAGGGGCGCGCTGTACCAGCGACAACATCAGTGCCACGCCGACGAGGCTGGCAAACGCGACTTGCCAGCGTGGTTTGCGGCAGATCTCCAGCCAGCGTTGCAACAGGCTTGGTTTCGGCGTCGGGGTTTGACGATGTGCAGCGTTGAGGATCAACGCATCCATGTGCGCTGGCGGTTCGGCATTGTGCTGTTCGCGTACATGCTTGATCAGCGGATCTTCGGGTGTCTGGCGGGCGTCAGTCATGTCAGTACCTCCTCGGCCAGCAGCCGACGCAGTTTTTGCTGGGCGTAGCGCAAGCGGCTTTTGACGGTTTCCAGCGGTGCTTCGGTGAGGCTGGCGATTTGTGCCAGGTCGAGGTCGCCGTGGGCGCGCAGCAGGAACACTTCGCGCTGGTCGGCGGGCAGGGTTTGCAGGGCACTTTCCAGGCGTTGACTGTCACGGCTGAGGGTGAGCAGTTGTTCGGGATCATTCGCGTCATCACCAACAGCGTGATTTTGCTCGTCATAGCTGTCATGCAGCGGTTGTCGGGCGCCGTGTTTACGCCAGTGATCGATCAAGCGATTGCGCGCAATCTGGTACAGCCATGTACGAAATATCGCCCGACCTTGTGGCTGACTGCTGCTGCGGATCAGGCTCAGCCAGGTTTCCTGAAATACTTCGTCGGCCAGTTCCGGTTTGCCGCTCAACCCGAGCAGAAACCGGTACAGGCCTTGGCGATGGCGCGCATACAAGATCTCGAATGCCGCGCCGTCGCCCTCGCGATACTGCGCCAGCAGCGATTCATCGCTGCTGGCGGTTGAGCTGTCTGCCGAGGCAAACAGCTGGCTGATAAAGCCTTTCAGACGACTCACTTATTCAATCCGTCGTTCAGTGGCCAGCGCGTTCGAAGCGCTCGAGGTGCGCAGACTTTGCGCCAATTCGACCAGTTGCACGAACTCGTTGCGCAGACCGAAGCGATCATCGCCGCGAGCGCCACGGGCCAATGCCTCGGTGTCTTTCAGGCTGAAGTCGCCGGTATAGCGGCCGTCCTTGAGTTGTTGGGAAAACGCAGCAACGGCAGCGGCAAAGCGCAAGTCTTCGCTGGCCGGTGCAACCTGATTGGTAATCGGCCGCTCGATCAGCAGACTTTTCCCACCTTCAGGCTGTTGATAACGCACACGCAGCATTGCCAATTCTCCGTTCTTCCCAGAAACAACCGGCTCCGACTTGCCGTAGCGCAGCGGTTCCAGCCAGCCCTTCTCGCCCGCCGGAACAATTTCATACAACGCGGTCACCGTGTGTCCTGCGCCGATTTCGCCGGCATCGACTTTGTCATTGCTGAAATCCTCACGCTTCAACGCGCGGTTTTCATAGCCAAGCAGGCGATATTCGCTGACCTGCGCCGGGTTGAACTCCACCTGCAATTTGACGTTTTTTGCCACGACGGCGAGGGTCGAACTCAACTGATCCACCAGCACTTTGCGCGCCTCGCGCAGATTATCGATGTAGGCGTAGTTACCGTCGCCAGCGTCGGCCAGTTGTTCCATCAGGTTTTCATTATAGTTATCCACACCGAAACCCAGGGTCGTCAGCGAAATCCCGGTTTTGCGTTTATCCACAGCCATTTGTTTGAGGCTGTCGAAGTCACTGACGCCGACATTGAAGTCACCATCGGTGGCCAGGAGGATGCGGTTGATGCCTTTGGGAGTGAAGGCCTGCTGCGCCATTTGGTAGGCCAGTTCGATACCGGAGGCACCAGCGGTCGAACCGCCGGCAGTCAACTGCTCAATGGCTGTACGAATTTTCGCTTTCTCGCGTCCGGAAGTCGGTTCAAGCACCACTCTGGATTCGCCGGCATACACCACCAGTGACACGCGATCCTGATCGCGCAATTGATCGACCAGTAATTTCAGCGTGCTTTTGACCATCGGCAGGCCTTCGCGACGATCCATCGAGCCGGACACGTCAACCAGAAATACCAGATTGGCCGGGGCCAACTGCGCCACCGCGCGGTCGGAAGCTTTGATGCCGATGCGCAACAAGCGAGTGTGCGGGTTCCACGGTGACGCAGCCAATTCTGTGGTCACGCCAAACGGCGAGCCGTCGCTGGGCAGCGCGTAGTCATAGGGGAAGTAATTGACCATTTCCTCCAGCCGCACCGCGCCTTCCGGCGGCAATCGGCCTTGATTGAGCAGGCGACGGACGTTGGCATAAGCGCCCGTGTCGACGTCAGCACTGAACGTTGAAACCGGGGTTTCGACGACGCTATGGATCGGGTTGTCGGCCAACGTCTGATACTGCTCGCGCTGCGTATCGCGATAGCCCTGTGGATAACTTTCACTCAACGGCATCGGCGCGCTGCCCGCATTGGGCATCCTGTACAGCGCGCGTTTGGCCATTGAGGTGTCAGCCATGACCGCTTCCTGCTGAACCAGCACTTCAGGCTGCATCGGCGCTGGCACAGCAGCGGAATCGGGTGTGGACGAAGCGCCGCAACCGGCGAGCGCCAGCAGCACAGCAACCGCAACAGGACGCAAAAGAGGAAGTGACATGGGGGCTGACCTCGGGATGAAATTGATCATTCATCCACTGAGACGGGCAGCCCTTTCAGTTCGGGTTAAACGCCACTGAAAATATTTTCAGCGGTGATAACGCCGCACCGCACTGCTGTTACGCAGGACATGGCCTTTGATTTTTTCCATCAGCTCGGCGCGGGTCAAACCGGCCGGCAAGGCATCCGGGGCCAGATCCAGCGCGTAGATCTGGATGATGTAGTGGTGCGCACTGTCGCCCACTGGCGGGCACGGCCCCATGTAGTGGATGTTGCCCTTGCTGTTGGTGCCGCCGACACCTTCGAACGCGGATTTGGCGCCGACGCCCGCCGCGATCTGGTGCGTGGAAGCTTTGATGCCGTAATGAATCCAGTGATCGACGCCCAGGCCTTTCTGGCCGTCCGGGTCGTGCATGACGATCGCGTAACTCTGGGTGCCGGCCGGCCCTGCGTTCCAGCTCAGCGCTGGCGACTGGTTCTTGCCGCCGCAACCGGGCGCATCGCTGGCCGCGGCCGAGGTGAACAGGCGGTTATCGGAAACACCCGGGATGCTCAGGGTGAAACGCTCTTGGGCCTGCGCCGGAAACTGCACGCAAAGGGTGACGGCGAGGGCCGCCAGCCAGGGGTTGAGAGAGGTCAATCGGGTCATTCCGGGAGCACCTTGTGCAGTGGGGCCGTCGTCGGCCTGCAAACTATAGCTGTACCGCTCGTGCCGTGGCAGTAGCAAATGGCTGAACCTCGCACCACGACGCAAACTCACAAGAGAAATGCCCGCGAGGAAGCCGATCATGTCCCTGCACCGTGTCGCCCGATTCGCCGATGTCCCTGAAGACCGTGGCCTGCAGGTTGAAATCGGTGACTGCAAGATAGTGCTGTTGCGCGTCGGTGAGCAGCTACGCGCCTTTCAAGGTGAATGCCCACATGCCGGGGCGCCGCTGGCTGACGGTGCGGTGTGTCACGGACGGCTTATCTGCCCTTGGCACAAGGCTGCGTTTCGGGCGGAGGATGGCGCGTTATGCGAGCCACCGGCCCTCGACAGCCTCAAGCGATATCCACTGGAGGTGCGCGGCGAAGAGGTTTGGGTCGACGATCAACCGTTGCCCGCCCCGCATACGCCGCCCGCGGATGATTCGCGTACGTTCGTGATTGTCGGCGCCGGCGCAGCAGGTACGGCATGCGCGGCGGCGTTGCGGGAAAAGGGTTTCGGTGGCCGTATTATGATGGTTGATCGCGAGCCGGAGGCGGGTTACGACCGTACGGTGCTGAGCAAATTTGTTCTCGCCGGGGACATGCCCCCGCAAGAAATACCGCCGCTGCGTGAAGATAAAGAGCAGCGCATTGAACGCCAACGAGGTGAAATCAGCTCAATCAATGCCTCGGCGAAAACCCTTCACCTCGAAGACGGCCAGTCGCTGCATTACGACGCGGCGGTGCTCGCCACTGGCGGCGAGCCCAATCCGCTGGATTTACCCGGCGCAGATCTTCCGCAGGTATTCGTGCTGCGCTCAAAAGCTCAGGCAGAACGGATCATGAACACTGCCAGACCGGAACAACGTGCAGTGATCATCGGCGACAGCTTCATCGCCCTCGAATGCGCCTCGGCCCTGCGCCAATACGGTCTCGACGTCACGGTGCTGGCTCGGCACGCAATTCCTTTCGCTGCCCAGTTCGGTGAGGCTGTGGGCAAGGCGATCCGCGCGCTGCACGAACAGAACGGGGTGAAATTCATCACCGAGCACGCAGCCACCGAAATCATTGGCGATGGCAAAGTCGAGGCCGTATTGCTGGACAATGGCCTGCGTCTTTCGGCAGATCTGGTGCTGGCCGGGGTCGGCGTGCACCCGGCGACCGAAGCCTTTGCGTCATTGCCGAAAGAAAAGGATCAGTCATTGCGCGTCGATGACGGCATGCGCCTGAGCGAAAGCCTATGGGCCATCGGCGATATCGCTACGTTTCCGCTCCACGGCCAGCCGCAACGCATCGAGCACTGGCGCCTGGCTCAGCAACACGCACGCATCGCCGCCGCCAACATGCTCGGTGGCGACGAACATTACCTCGACGTGCCGTTCTTCTGGACCTGGCATTTTGGCAAGAACTACGAATACCTCGGTCACGCTGAACATTGGGATGAAGTGGAGTTTCGCGGCGAACCCGAAAATCCACCCTTTGTCGGTCTGTTCGGTAGAAACGGTGTGCTGGTCGCTGCGGTTGCCTGCGAAAAAGAACGCGCCATGGCGCTATTGGCCGAACGCATGAAGCAGCCGTTGCCGATGGAAGAAGCCTGGGCACTGGTCTGCGATTGAAACAAACCCGTGTAGGAGCTGCCGAAGGCTGCGATCTTTTGACTTTAAAGATCAACAGATCGCAGCCTTCGGCAGCTCCTGCAAGGGTTTTCGTGCTTCAGGAAAGCCGATCCACCGGTTCGCGATTATCGTCATCCTCGGCATGCAGAAAGATCACCCGCGGGTGCTCCAGCGGTGCCAACGGCGGCGGCAATTCTTCCTGCTGCACGGGCCAGAAATGCGTAACCACATGGCTGATGTCGCCTTCCTGATCGTTGTGAATGGTCATCACCCCGGGCGTGCGCAGTTTCTGAAAGCGGTCATCGCAAAGCTTGAAACTCTTGCTCAGCCCTTCATCGTCGATCACCGGTGACGGCAATCGACGCTGGGCGAAGCTGCGACTCTTGCGCTGCTGATAACGCGCCCAGGAAATCAGAATCACCGCGTTGACCAACGCCACCCACAGATAAATCTGCAGCGTGCCCAGCGCGTCAAACGCCGAGTTGTCGATGCGCGGCCCACCGGCGTGGGTTTCAATCAGCGGCCAGAGTCCGCGTATCAGCAAGTACAGCAGCCCCACCCACGCCACCACGGTAAGAATCACATCGACCACGACCAGGAACGGCCGCTGACGGGTCCGGATGATTTTCATTTGATAACCTCCTCTTCGTCGTCGCCGATCGGTTTGATGCCGCGGTCAGGGCTGACCCAACGCGCACGTTTTTGATGTTGGCCGAACAAGACTTTCGGGAAGCTGACCAGCGTGGTCAGCAAACTGACAAACCAGAATGCAATCGGGTACCAGACCACCCAGAACATGGTCTTGCCCAACCCCGGCTCGTAACGGCGATCGATGATGATGCTGACCGCGAACTGCACCAGACAGACAAATGCCAGCAGCAGCCCGGTGAACGCCGGCGGCATCAAGTGATCCACCGCGATGGCTTCCGGCATGACCACGAACTTGCCCACACCCCAGAAGATCACTGACAACAGGAAAGTGAACGCCCAACCGGTCGACAGGCAGTATTCGAACAGCAACGGCCACAGGTAACGATGGCGGTACTGCCAGATGCCACGAATGTTCTTGAACAGCACTTCGGCGCCGCCCTGAGCCCAGCGCAAACGCTGCTTCCACAAACCGCCGAGGGTTTCCGGCATCAGAATCCAGCACAACGCACGCGGCTCGTAGAAGATGCTCCAGTGATCGAGTTGCAGCTTCCAGCTGATGTCGATGTCTTCGGTAATCATGTCCGGGCTCCAGTAACCGACCCGGTTCAGCGCCGAACGGCGGAACGCGACGATCACCCCGGAGACGGTGAAAATCCGCCCGAACACCCGTTGCGTGCGTTTGATCAGACCGATGATCGACGAGAACTCGCCGACCTGAACCCGCCCGACCAACGTTGAGCGCGTCCGGATCCGTGGGTTGCCGGTCACCGCGCCAAGACGCGCGTTATCCAGCATCGGTGCGACCAGATACGCCGCCGTGTTCGGTGCCAGCAGCGCATCACCGTCAATGCACACCAGATACTCACTGCGCGCAGCGATCGCCCCCATACGCAGGGCCACAGCTTTGCCCTGGTTCTCCGCCAGATGCAGAACGCGCAGACGCGGATCTTCCTTGGCCAGCGCATCCAGCACTTCGGCAGTGTTGTCCTTGGAGCCGTCGTTGATCGCGATGACTTCAATGTTCGGGTAATGCTGGGCCAGCGCCGCGTGGATGGTGTCGGCAGCGTTGTCGCCTTCGTTGTAGCAAGGGATCAGGATCGAGATCAGCGGCTCGCCTTCCAGTGGCGGCGGCAGGGTGTCGTCCTGCCACGGCCAGTGGCGCTCCCAGTGCAGCCAGAAATACAGGCCACCGGAAATCCACAACCCGGACATGAACAGTGGGTAGAAGAACACGAAGTCCATCAGGAACTGCCCGGTGACCAGGAAGATCAGGCCCAGCGGCACGCCGAGGACGAGCGCCAGAACAAGCAGGGCTAACAGTCTATCCAGCATGTTATGGATTCCATTTGTTGGAGAGCGCAGGCCTTACGGTTTTCAGGTCCGGCAGGTTGTCGAGAAAGTTGTCCGGGTAGTAACCGAAACTGGTCGCGCCCTGGCGCTTGAGACGGCTCATCCAGTCCGCCAGAAGGGCACCGTCGATGTCGGCCTGATCCTTCTTGGTCCAGTCGCGTGCTTGCAATTCGAACACCGTTCGATCCAGTGCGCCGGGGCGCTTTTTGACCGTGGCCACAAGCGCTTCCAGCCACGGGCCGGACTCTGCCTGGGTCTGTTTTTCCATCAGCGGCATGGCCATCGGTGCCGTCCAGTCGTAGGTCACGAGGAAGTCATCGAGGTTCTGTGCGTACCATGCTTCGCTCTCGGGATTGAGCATCGGCTCGGCGAAAATATTGCGTGCGGTCTTCACCTGCGGGCCACGAATTGCTCGGACTTTCGCGGTCAGCTCGTTGGTGAAGTCGATGAGGTATTTGCTCTTGAAGCGCGTCCAGCGCTGCATCGCTGCCGGGTCATCGCGCAGCGCGGCAATCGAACCCGGCAAACCTTGGACGACGTAAGCTTTCAAGGCCTCAGGGCTGGCGTCTTCGAAATCCGAAAGCAGCGCATCGTCGTGATAGAGGATGCCGTCGACCGAGGTCAGGCGCGCCACGTCCTCGTAGATTTCACCGATGATCCGCCGCACCTCGGGATCGAAGGGCGACAGGCGCTGGTACTGATTCGGGTCCACCGCAGTAGTGCCGGTTTTCGGGTCCCAGCGGGTAACGCGAGGCAGTTTCGAATCGAGGCCGAAACTCAGCACCGGCATCCATGCATACACCTTTACATGAGCGCGGGTGCGCAGTTGCCAGGCAACCCGGTCGAAGATGTCCGCACGTACCGGCAAGTGGCGGTTCGGGAAGTACAGCGAGTGCACCAGACCATCGCCCTTGGGATCGGCGAAGGCTTGCAGGAACACCGTGTTGGCGCCCATGTCGGCCATACGCTGCACCAGCTTGCCGAGGTTGATGTCCTGTTGCGCCGGGTCCGGGTCGTAGACGTTGTCCAGATCGACATGCACCACGCGCATGGGCAGATCCGACTGCACGCCGACGATGCTGTTGGCGAAATGCTCGCCGTCAGGGTCGGAGGCAACGAGGAAACGCGGGCTGCTCATCAGGTTGTCGAGAGCGTCGAGGCCATCATCCAGGGTCAGGGCCATTTCATAGCCCTGCTCACCGACCACGGTCAGCGATGTGCCATCCGCCGCGCCATACGGCCAGACCCAGACGCGGGGTTTCTTGCCGGTGACCTTGCGGATTTTTTCCGAGATGTTGTTCACGTCGGTGCGGATCCGTGCCTGGAATTCGGCCTCGGATTCATAGCGCTTGGTCAGCGGATCGTAGCGCCGGGTCGCGGCAGCAGGCTGCAGGTTGCCTTGCGGGTTGGCCAGAATGCCTTTGTGGTTGGCGTCGGTGTGCGCGGCGATTTCCACCAGACCGGATTGCGAGATCTCGCGCACCTGATCCCAGGTCAGGAAATCGGAACGTGCGCGCGGGGCACCGGCGAAGTCCACCGGTTGATTGAGCGGCGTGTCGATCCAGCTGCCGACCGGCGCCAGCAGTGCGTGCCAGTTATAGGCACGCAGCACCGGTAGCACGCGAGTGTAGAAGCTCGAATAACCGTCGTCGAAGCTGAGCAGAATCGCTTTTGGCGGCAACTCCGGGCCCCCCCGGCGCGCAGCCATGATCTGGTCGACCGTCACCGGTTTGTAGCCGTTCTCACGCAGCCAGGCGAGCTGCTCGATCATGCGTTCGGTGCGCACCGCCACCACGGCCTGATCGGGATCGCGGTCTTCGACATCGTGATAGGCGATGCCGAGCACGTGGTTTTTCGGCCACGGTTTTTCGCTGGCCGCCAGCGGGCGCTCGGACGGCGGCGCGAAGGCCGGAGCTTGCTGGGCGCAGGCGCTGATCAGCAGCGCTCCCAGCAGAAGGATGAAACGCGAAATCAAAGGCATCTTCAAACTCTTCTAGAAGCGGAAAGTGAGGTCGACGAGCAGACGCAGATCGGTCTCCCGATCACCGTCGTAAGGCCGGTTGATCACACTGAACAGAGCGCCCACCTCGAACACGTCGTTCCAGGCATAACGCTGGCCGTAACCGAGCAGGGCCATGCCACCGGTGCCGTGATCACGCTGGCTGTACGTACCCGCGCCGGCCTGGAATTGTTGGCTCCAGGAGGTTTCGTAGCGGTGGTAGAGCACGTGATTGACGTTGACCAGCGGCATCACGCTGAAGTCGGATTTGGGATTGAAGTACGGCACGTCATCGGACTTGGAGTTGTGGCTGGTGCCGACTTCCAGACCGGCATCGACCTGCACGTTCGGCGCGCTATAAACGCCCTCACGACCGGTGAGCAAGGCTTCGACGCGGTTGTTGCCATCGCTGAAGTGCGATGGGCTGACCGACAGGCGCCACTCGCGACTTTCATTGGCGCGCCAGCGGATGAAACCGCTGCCGCCATTGGCCTTGATGTCGCTGTTGAGCGCGCGCAGCGGGGTTTCCGCCGACAAGTATTCGAGGCTGCCGCCGTACTGCCAGTGGTCATTGATGTCGCGGGCAATCGCCAGTCGCGCGCCCTGTTTGTCGCCAAAGCCGTAATCGTGATTGGACACTTCAGCTTCGAGCGTCATGTCGCGAGTGCGGCGTTCCAGGCCAACACGCTGAAAGCGGTGGTGACCGGTGCCTTCGGCGAAGTCGCCGGTGGCATAACCCGCCCCGGCGAACACGCGCCAGTCTTCATCGATCGGCGGGCTGTACAGGGTGGTTTGAATGCCGAAATCGCGGCTGCCGCTGACGGCACCGGCATCGCCGCTGCCACCCCCATTGGCCTTGCCGCCGTAGGCTTCGACGCGCAGTTCGGACATGTCATGCACTTCGCGCTCACGGGCCAGACGCTGCACCTGGCGGTTATCCGGATAACGGGCGACGACATCGTCGGTCAGCGCATCCATTTGCCGCCATTCCTGCAGTTCCATGGCGGTGTGGGCCTGGCCAATTTCCAGGCCCATGTCACGCGGCACCATGCTCTCGGTTTCCTTGAGCTGCATTTCTGCGCGACGCGGCCATTGCCGAGCCAGATACAGATCAGCCTGAGCCAGACGTAAACCGACGTTACCCGGCGCTTGATCGACCAGAGTCTGCAAACGCTCCTCACCGTGCGGCAAGTCGGAACCGTAGGTGCCGGCCTGCGCCGCGAGTTGCTGGGCGTCCATCCACTCATCGTTGGGGTTGCCGATGGGCAGCCCTTTGAGTTCGACACGCGGACGCTGAGACTTGGCGGCATCCTCGGCGACTTTGCGTGCCTCATCAGCGCGGTCGCTTTCCAGCAACGCGTAGTACAGCGCAGTGGTGTCTTCGAGGCGATCACCGACATCGGCGTCCGGCGCCGCAAGCACTTGGCGATACAGGTCGGTGGCGATTTCCGGTTCACGCTGATCCAGATAAGACGCCGCCACCCAGCGCAGGGCGTAGGTCGGAATCTTCACGCCCTCGGCTTGCAGCTTCTGGTATTCGGTGATGACGTCGGCGGTACGCGCCCGGGCCTTGAGTGCGCCCATGCGGTCGATGCGCCAGCGGGTCACGTCGTCCTTGGCGCTGGCGTCCGGCGTCCAGGTGGCGAGCAGTTTGTCGTAATCGGCCAGCGCGCGATCGGCGATGACGTAGCGTTCTTTTTCACTGCGGGTGGCGAGTTCGGCGAGGCGTACGCGTTCGGCGGCCAGATCGCCTTCGAGGCGGCGCAGGGTTACCGGATCAATCAGACCCGGACGCTGATTGGCCAGGCGCAACGCCGGTTCCGGCAGACGCGCCTTTTGCAGGGCAACCACGTATTCACGAGCGACTTCCGGTTTAGTGCCGGCGCGTTTGAAGGCCTGATCGTATTCGAACAGGGCATCGTAAGGTTTGTTGTCGCGGGTCAGGGCGTAGCCCAAGGCGAGACGGCGCGACGGATCATCAGGTTTGGCCGCCACCAGCGCTTTGGCGCGTGTCACCGCTTCGTCGGGTTTGCCGGCGTCAGCCTGAGTCAGAGCCAGGCCCAATTGCAGGTCAGCGTTATCCGGCTCCAGCGCCAAAGCCTTGTTGTAGACCTGAGTGGCTTGATCCCAGCGCTTGAGGTTGCGGTAGGCGCGCGCAGTGGCAGTCAGCGCCTGCACCGGCAGGACGCGGTCGCGGCCCTGGGTTTCATAGACCTGCACCACTTCAGCGTCGAGCCCGGCCCAACTGGCGATTTGCAGGTGATCGCTGATCTGCCCGGTGGTCGACTGGCCGGGCGGCACCTGACGCAAAAGCGTCAGCGCGGGCGTGTACTGCCCGGCACGGGCGTCGCGCACCATCTGATCGTAGGGTGTGTCGGCAAACGCCAGCGCCGGCCAGAGCAACTGGCTGCACAGCGCGACTCGGAACAACGGGCGTAAACCACGATGTAATACGGGAACATCAATACGCGGCATTCGTCAGCATCCTTACATGGCCAGCCGGGTCGCAATGCCCTCCTTGCCCATTCGTAACGGTGGCCGCCAATGCACATGCAACGGCCAAGCTTAGTCAGGCAGTTTTGCACGCAAGCGTAGAGCAACATCCAGAACACAATAATTGTTCAGAATCGTGCTGGCGGTTCAGCCGAAAACCCGAACGCCAGACAGCAAAACGCCCGGCGTCCGTGCGATACAGAGGCCGGGCGTTGCTATTAAGAACGCAGAATTACTGCACTTGCGTGACGCCCGCGAACTTGCTCATCAGGAAGCCGACGAACTGCTCGACGGTCATCTTCTGGCCGTTGAATTCGACCTGATTGGCGGCGTAATGCAGCTTGGTCACGACGTTGGTGCCGTCGACGACTGCCAGCTGCGAACCGACGGCCATGCCAGCGAACATATCGGCCGCTTCCTTGGATTGATCGACGATGGCTTTGGCATCGGTCTGACCGTCGAGTTGCGCCTGCACGCTGAGCAGATCGACCAGCATTGGCTTGGACACCTGGATATTCAGGTCGAGCAACGCGATCAGTTGTTTGCCCAGTTGATCCGGCGGCAGATCCATCGATTGCGGTTTGGTCAGGTCGATCACCAGATTGGCCTTGCTCTCACCGTTGGCGGTGTTGAACGAGAGGTTTTCCAAGGCAATCTGCGGGCCGGCGGCCAGCAGTTTTTGCAGATCGGCTTTGACCTGCGCATTTTCCGCTTCGGTCAGGTTCAGCTCTGGCGCTGGCAAGCCTTGGGCTGCAGCCTCGGCGGCAGCTTTTTCATAAGGCTGCAATTTGGTCTGGTAGATCTGCATCAGCGACATGGTCGACGGAATGTCGAGGTTTTTCAGGCTCATGGCCATGTTCGCCGAGCCGATTTTCTTGTCGTTGAGGCTGACTTCGCCAACCTTGTAATCAGCACGGCCCGAGGCATTACTGCCGTTTTCTTCAGTGAGGTTCTTCATTTCGAAGTTCTTCACGCCCAGCACCGATTGCTTGGTGCCGAAGGTGGTTTTGCTGTTGGTCAGCACCAGGGTGTTTTCCCCGGTGTAGTAGCCGTAGCTGCTCTTGGCGAGGTTGCTGGCCAGGGTCAGACCGTTGAGTTCGACCTGCACCGGTGCCTGGTCTTCAGCGACGGTCACCAGTTTCAGATTGTCCATGTAGCCGTCCGCCTTGACCTTCTGTGCTTTGGCGTTGGCGGAAATGTTCATGGTCAGGCCGGAAAACTTCAGGCTCGACTGTTCATCCAGTGCGGTTTCGAACGGCAGCAGATCGAGGGTACTGGTGGTCGATTCGTCGTAGCCGAGGCTGGTCACGCCTTTGAGCGGTGCGGCGCCTTTGGTGGCAGCGAACCATTTCTCGGTGGCGGCGTTCTTCTCCAGCTCGTAGTTGCTGGTGGCCATGACCGGCAGCCATTTCAGCGAAACCAGACGCGAGAACGGCAGCGGGCCATGTTCGATGTGATCGACAAACAGCAACTCCACCGGCTTATCACCGAACATCTCGCCTTCACCTTTGAGGCGATAGTGCGCGGTGCTGGTGAAGGTGTGGCGTTCCAGCGACACCAGCTCCAGCGATGCAGTGCCGTTGGAGCCGGCCATCGCGGTCTGCAGCTCTTGGTTGGCGTTGGTGACGGCGTTGTTCAGCACGCCTTCGATCTTGGTCCCGGTGTACCAGGCCCCGCCTGCGCTGATCGCGCCGATGGCAACAACAATTCCGAGGAGCACGCCTGCTGATTTATTCATGAATGACCTGATCGATTTCCGTGGCTGTGAGTGTGGTCGTCTTCCCTGAACCCGTAACCGGGTCGCGGCTCGACTGCGCTGAATTCAGCGGTGGAGATTAGCACCGGGCGCGTGAGCTGGCCCAATGTTTAAAGGTTAAAGAGTGTCTATGGGGGGAATGGACAATCGACAGGTTGGAAGAGTTTCGGTGTTTTTCAGTCCGCCTTCGCGAGCAGGCTCGCTCCCACAAGGACAACGCTGTACCTGTGGGAGCGAGCCTGCTCGCGAAGGGGCCAGATGATTCAGCCGAGAATCAGGAATACTGAACCTCAATCTCATCCAGTTGATGATCAAAGCTTTTCAGCCGCGCGGTCCAGGTGTAGACCAGCACTTCAAAATCCCGATCAATCACCGCCCCACCCGGCCCATCAGCGCGCGGATCGCAGAAATCCAGTTGATAACGCTCGCGCGCCATAGCCGTGGCGACATCGGACAATTCCCGGGCATTGTTGAGCCAGTGCCAGCCCTCGCCATCAATCTGCTTGTCGAGTTCCAGACACTGCTTTTTCAGCGCTTCGAGACTTTTTTCCAGCGGCGTGCCGGTGAGTTCGCCCATGACTTCGGCGAAGGTGCGCCCCGGTTGCCAGTAACTGCCCCAGAAATACCGGTCGAACACGGTTTCGACCCGACGCAAGGCGACTTTGGTGTCCCAGATCAGAACGAGGGTCTTGCCCTGTTCAAGCTGCCGTTTCTTCACCCGCTGCACTTGGAGCGACGCCCAGGCGACCACGACGATTGCCATGACCGCAATCAGCGCGACGGCGCTGTCGAGGAAAACCATGGCCTTGTCGATCTGGTGGGCCAGCATGATGCCGTAGAAATAAGTGGCCGAGAGCAGCACCAGCGCTGCGAGGGCGCACCAGAAGCCGAGAGCGTAAGGGTTTTTCATTATTGGTTTCCCCTAGACCAGCGCTAGCAATGTGTGCTGAAGGGGCGCTTTGCACGGGGCGCCCCTTCAACACTTCAAAGCATAGCAACGGCCTCAGGGTTTGCTGGGGCTTGCAGCGTGCGTTCGTCCGCTTTCCCAGCCGCCGCCCAAGGCGAGGAACAAATCGATCTGGCTCATCGCAACCTGGGTGTTGGCGGCGGCCAGTTGCGCGGTGACATCGGTGTAGGTGCGCGTTGCTTGCAGATCAGCGAGGAACGACTCGCGACCGGCCTGGAAGAAGCGGTGGGTCTGGTCCGCGGCGAGTTTTGCCGATTGCTCGGCATCGGCCAGTGCGTCGCGACGTTGCAGAAATGCACTGTACTGGGCCAGGCCGGTCTGGGTTTCGCGAATGGCGTTGAGCACCACGCCGTCGAAATGCGCCAATGCGCCTTGGGTCGCCGCTTCTGCCTCGCGGATTCGCGCACGGGCGCCGTTGGTCGGCACCTTCCAGCTCAGCGACGGGCCAAAGCCCCAGCGGTTGGTCGATGGATCACCCAAGTCATCGATAAGACCAACAGTGCCGATGGTCGCGCCGATACTGATGTCCGGATACAAATCGCCCGTGGCGACGCCAATCCCGGCGGTCGAAGCGGCCAGACGACGTTCGGCCTGGCGAATATCCGGGCGACGCTTGAGCAACGCAGCGCCGTCACCGACCGGCACCAGTTGAGCGATTTTTGGCAGTTCTGCGCAGGTAGCGGTACCGGCCGGCAATTGATCGACCGGTTTCGCCAACAGCATCGACAGACGGAACAGCCCTGCCTGACGCGCGGCTTCATAGCGGGGCAGTTCGGCGCGCAAGGATTTGAACTGGGTTTGCGAGCGGGTCACCTGGGTTTCGTCACCACGACCGGCGTCACGCAGTCGCTGGATCAGCGTGGTGCTTTGCGACTGCAGGTCGAGGGAATGCTCGGCGATTTCCCGTTCTTCATTGGCCGCGCAGACCTGGGTGTAAGCACGCACGACGTCTGCCACCAAGGTGATCCGCGCCGTGTCTGCCGCGGCCTGGGTCGCGTCGGCATTGGCCTTGGCGCCCTCGATGCCTCGCTGTAAGGTGCCCCACAGATCGAACTGATAAGAAGCGCTGATGCCGATGTCGCCGACGTTATCGACCGGGACTTTTTCCGGCAGCAAGAATGCCTGACCAGACTCTTGCAAACGCTGCGCGCCCATCTTCACACCTGCACTCCAGCCGCCCGCAGCTTCGGCCTCATCGACCTGAGCGCGAGCCCGTTGCAGGTTCGCCGCCGCGACGCGTAAATCGGTGTTGGAGGCCATGGCCTGCTGCACCAGTTGATCCAGCCGCGCATCCTTATAAAGACGCCACCAATCCGCCGGCACCGGCGCCGAGACGACCGGTTTGCCGGCGACCGCCAGTTCGCCCTGAAAATCCTTGCGCTGCACCGCTGCATCCTCAGGCACCTGATAGTCCGGCCCGACCATCTGACAGGCCGACAGCATCACGCCCAACCCGGCGATCATCAGCGCCCTGCTCATTGCGCGGGCTCCTGCTTTTTATCGTCGACCTTTGAGTCTTCGATGATCGAAACGGTGGCAGTGCGTCCGGCGATCATGCGGAAATCTGCCGGCACGTCATCAAAGGCAATCCGCACCGGAATCCGCTGCGCCAGCCGCACCCAGCTGAACGCCGGGTTGACGTTCGGCAGCAAGTTGCTGCCGCTGCTGCGGTCGCGGTCTTCGATACCG
This sequence comes from Pseudomonas viridiflava, assembly GCF_900580865.1. GTDB lineage: Bacteria > Pseudomonadota > Gammaproteobacteria > Pseudomonadales > Pseudomonadaceae > Aquipseudomonas. The sequence continues at coordinate 59,713 of NZ_UTBZ01000040.1, read as the reverse complement.
GCAACGATGCTTTCGACATGCCCACGCAGTTTGGCGCGGTCACCGATCACACGGATGTCCACCGACTGGCCGACATGAATGCCGTCGAGTTTGGTCTCTTCGAAATAGCCGTCGATGTGGAACGAGTTGCTGTCGACCACCGACAACACCGGACGCCCGGCGGTGACGAACTCTTGCGGACGCGGCGCACGGTCGTTGACGTAACCGTCCACCGGGCTGCGAATCACTGAGCGGTCGAGGTTGAGCTGAGCGCTGTCCACCGTGACCATGGCTTCGGCCAGGGCCGATTGCGCACGGGCGACCTTCGACTGGCTTTCTTCCAGTTGCTCGGCCGGCACCAGATTGCCGAGGCCACGGTTACGCTTGGCCTCACGCTGGGCCTGAGCGAGCGTTTCTTCGCGGTCGGCGACAGCCGCTTTGGCCTGACGCAGGGCCAGTTTGAAACGGTCCTGGTCGATGCTGAACAGCACCTGGCCGCGTTTTATCAACTGGTTGTCTTTCACTTCAACCTGCTGAATCAAACCGGACACGTCCGGAGCAATCTGGATGATGTCAGCGCGAATGTGGCCGTCACGGGTCCATGGCGCAAACATGTAATACATCACCATGCGCCAGACGAGGACAACGGCAAAAGTCACGATCAGCAGGGTCAGTACCACGCGACCGATGGTCAAAAACGGTTTTTTCATGTCATCAGGTATCGACTGAGTGAGTCCACGCCGTACAGCAGTACCGCGTAGAGGGCCACGTTGAACAATGCCCGGTGCCAGACCAGACGGTAAAAGTGCACGCGCGTGAGCACGGCATGCACCAACAAAAACAGCACATAAGTGATGCCCATCAACACCAGCAGGGTCGGCAGAAAAATGCCGCTGATGTCCAGATCACCGATCATAGGGGCGCTCCATCGGGCAGCGGTTCTTCGGAGTCGGCACTGGAGACGAATTCGACGCCGGGCAACAGCGCCAGACGCAAACCGCTCAAGGCGTGCAACAGGTTCAGACGGGTTTCATCGTCGCCGTGGCCATTGAGTGCGCGACGAGTGCGATCGAGGGTCATCAACAACGGCGCTGGCGCCGGCAAGCGTTCGCCGGCCTTGAGGCAGGCGCGGAAATACTCGCCGACCTCACTGACCACTTGCTGCAACAGCGCGTTCGGCGCGCCGCTCACCCGTGGGGTGTAGGCGAGCAAATCGAGTAGATTGAGGCCGACGCGCACCTCGCGCATGGCGATGCCGGTGTCCTGGCCGGTGAGAGCCAGACGCGGCAAGTGCTGCATCAGCCGATCGAGCAACTGCACGCCCAATTTGCGGTGTTCGGCAAGGTTGGCCGGCTCGGTCATGTCGACGATGTCTTTCCAGCTGAAGCGGGTCAGGCGTTTGGCCGCCAGTTCGGCGCCGAACGGGCGTGCGACCAGCGTCCAGATAAACGCGAACAACAGCCCTAACGGACCCGCCAGGTTGGAGTTCACGAAGGCAAAAAAGTCCGCGTCGTAAGCCCCCTGAATACTGATGAATGAGGAGGTGTTAACCAGCGTCAGCAGCATGCCGAGGAAGAACCGCGGCTGCACCGTCAGGGTGCCGACGCAGATGAACGGGATGGAAAACGCCAGCACCAGCATCGGGAAGTCATGCAGGTTGGGCAAAATCAAAAACAGATAAAGGCTGGCGAACAATACCGACATGCCGGTCCAGAAAAAAAACCGGTAAATCTGCGGTGCCGGGTCGTCCATCGAGGCGAAGAAGCTACAGGCCACCGCGGCGAGAATCACCGCACTGCCGCCATCCGGCCAGCCGAGCAGAATCCACAGCACCGAGGCGGTGATGATCGCCAGAACGGTCGAGGCCGCCGAGTAGAGCATCAGCCCACGATCAATGAACGGCGTCAGACGACCGAGGCGCCAGTGACGGTAGACCGCGCGCCAGCTGTCCTGGCGCTCGCAGAGAATCGCGTCCTGCAGACTGCGGCAGTCCTGCCATAAATCGATGAATTCGCCGAGGCGATAAATCGAGTTGGAGAACAGCAGTTGTTTGCGGTCTTGCAGTGCTTCGGCACTCGGTTGCAGGGCTTCGAGCTGACCTTTCAGCGCTTGCCAGCGCTCGAGATCGGCGTCCTGATGAGCGAGCCATTCGCGGGTTGCGGCCAGCAGGGGGTCGAACTTTTCCACCAGTTCCGGCGTGCGCCGTTCGAGGGCGTAGAGCGAATCTTCCAGCGCATCGATCACTGGCAACAGATGAATCATCCGCCCGCGCAGTTCTTTGGTGTTGCGCACGGTTTGCGGTAGCGCGCCTTCGTGGGGCAACTGGCCGATCATCAATTCGAGGCTGTTGAAGTTGGCAACCATGGCCATGCGCAGCGCAGTGACTTCTTCGGGCTGCACGTCGCGACTGAGGAATTTCAGGCTATAGGTCGTTGCGTCAGCGAACCACTTGCTCACGGCATCGTTGAATACGGGCGCCAGACGGCGCGGCCAGAACATCGCGCCGACCACGGCGGCAACGGCGATGCCGAGGAAAATCTCTTCGGTGCGCGCCTCTGCTACGTCCCACACCGCCAGGGGGTTATCCACCACCGGCAAGGCAATCAGCGGCAGGGTGTAACCGGCGAGCATCAATGCATAGTTGTTGGCCGTGCGCAGTTGCAGGGACAGGAACAGCAAAATCCCCGTCCACAGCGCGATGACCACCACCAGCACATACGGGCTCTGCACGAACATCGGCACGAAGAAAACCGCCGCCGCCGCACCGAGAAAGGTACCGATGGCACGGTACAGCGCCTTGGAACTGGTCGGCCCGAGAAACGGGCTGGAGACGATATACACCGTGGCCATCGCCCAATACGGACGCGGCATTTGCATGAGCAAGGCGATGTACAGCGCGATCATCGACGCTGCAAACGTACGGACCCCGTAGAACCAGTCGCGGGCCGGCGGAATGCCGGAGAAAAAACCGTTCAAGAATTAACCACCCATGGCGGGTTGGCCGCCTCAAAAGCTCTGAGTACCCGAAGCGTAGCTTCCAGATCGCTTTGCTCGATGCCTTCGAGCACCTCGTGACGCAAGCGCACCAGTTCGATCTCGACCGCTTGCACCAGTTCACGACCGGTGTCGGTCAGGCTCAGGCATTTGGCCCGGCGATCCTGGGCATCTTCGGTGCGGCAGACGTAGCCGGAATGACACAACTGATCGAGCAGACGCACCAGCGACGGACTCTCCATCCCGGCCGCCTGCGCCACCTGCACCTGGCGCACGCCCTCGCCCAAGCGGCCGATCATCAACAGCGGCACGGCGCAGGCTTCGGAGATTCCATAGTTGACCAGCGTGGTCTGGCAGATCTTCCGCCAATGCCTGGCGGCCACCACCATGGCACTGCTGATGTTCATCTGGAGAGCGTCGAGATCGTTCGGCACGGGGAAATGCACACTGTTAGTTTGCTAACTATCAATATCGCATTGGAGGGGAATTTCAGTCAAGTTTTGAAACAAATTGACTGTTCAGGGTTAGCCTACCGAATCGAAATCACCCGCTATCTGCTCAATGAAATCGAAAACCTCCTCCGGTACGCTGAACTGATACTGCTTACGTCGATGCTTTGAAACTTTGTTACCGTTGTCCAGACACATCATTACCAGTTTCGAGAGGTCGCTCCCCCGCACGTCAAAACGCCCATTCACCTCTTTGATGACGTAATCGTATTTTTCAAGAAACTCGGTCTCCTCGCGCAGCTCCACCTCCAATGCTCGCAAGGCCATCTGCAAGGTAAATTCTGCACATTGAGTCCCGTCCCAGAATCGATAGATCGAGTCGTGCCCAATAAAATCGAAAGTCATTTGATCAGCGTCCAGCCAAGTGACATTCCAGAACTCTCTTGCTGGTTTCGAGAACTCCTTCAACGCTTCGAGATAGCCGGACTCTTCGTGTTTCATCGCTACGGAAAAAGGTAACAACAAACCATTTTTTAGAGCCCCAGAGTGGCAAAGCGTCTGGTGAATCAAGAAACGTGAAAGTCGGCCATTGCCATCCATGAACGGGTGAAGAAAAACAAACCCGAAAGCTACAACCGCTGCAGCTATCAACGGATCAACCTGCTTGGCTGAGTGATTGGCAAAACTCATCAACTCGTCCATCAACTCCCTGCACAATTGCGGTGGAGGCGGGACATAGCTGACGCCAGCTGCGCCTCTCAAGCCGTTGTGTAAATGGTTCTGTTCATGACGGAAAAGCACAGCTTTATCGAAAGGATTGGAAACCGTACTGTTCTGCAACTCGACCAAATAGTCTTCGCTCAACTCTGTTCGCTCATGGGCTTGGCGGAGAAGCCGAACAAAACGGCGCGACTTTTCTTCGTTGGGCTCTTCTTTCTCAATGGCGAAAGAATCGCGGGTCTCATGCAGATAGGCCCAATTGATTGCCCGATCCATCATTTCCGGCGGCAACGTCGCCATAAAAGCCTGGGCTCGACCAAGGATGTCCAGATCAAGCAGCGCCTGCAGCTCCGTCGTACGCTCGACTGTGGCGCAGTAACGCATTGACCCCAACCCGTTAAAATCTACCCGCCAACGACTATTTCGAATTGCAGGCCCGGTGACATAACGCTTGGGATCAAACAAAGCGACAACGTTGCCCCGAACCGGTACGGAATATTCCAGCTGTTTGCCCGTGAAACTTTCCCAAAGAAAACAGGCCTTGCGGATAAATACCCCGTTAGGTGATCGGCTCAACTCACCTAGCAACTCGTCCGCTTCAACGGTTTCAAGCGCCTGAGCAAGAATGCACAGGTTTATTCCCTCATGCTTCAAAGCAAACAAGATGTGCTCGAGTGTCGAACCCTGTGCCGGCGCGACGCCGTTTGGAACCGCCAGACACTCACCGATCAAGGTAATCCGGGTAACCGGTTTGATCATCGCAATGCGCTTGGGGGCAAATGCATTAAGCTTCAGCGCATCACGCAGGTGGGCATATCCAACAGTTGGCATCGTCATCGTCCACATAAAAAATTCACTGCGACGATTAAAGCCCAGTTTTTTTTACATCGCGCATGTTTTTTTTACATTTCGGCCTTTTCCTACAATTTTTTTTACACACTTCTACCCTTACGCAACAACACATCCAACTGATCCACCACCTCCGCCCAGTCGGCGTCATCCAGAATCTCGTCACGCAAAAACTCCGCTTGGCTCTTCGTCCAGAAAAACGCATCAGCCAGGTGCAGTTCGGGTTTGAGCGGGGAATGGGTAGCAATGAATTGGTCGATGCTGGTCGGGTCGCTGTCCAGGCCGAGTTGTTTGAACAGGGATGGGAGAGTGTGGGTTGGTTGCTCCATTGCTGAGTTCCTTCAAAAATGGGGTGTTTGGAAGATTATTCGCGAGCAGGCTCGCTCCCACAGGGGAATGCGATCAACCTGTGGGAGCGAGCCTGCTCGCGAAGGCGTCAGTGCCAGCGCCGCAACACCTAATCACTCAACTCCCGCACCTCGGCATGCGGCACCATTTTCAGAAACTCCGGCATGCTCATGTGCAGCAGGTAGTTGTGGTTGCCCGCCTCCAGATAAATATCCTTCTGCCGCGTCAGCAACGGGTCGATGACCATGTCCAGTCCGTAGGAGCCACCTAGCGGCGGCACCGCGCCGCGTTCGCAGTCGTCGAAGATGTGCGCCAGATTGCTTTCGCGGGTCAGTTGCCATTCGCCGCTGGCGCGTACCTTGCTCAGGTCCAGATGACGACTGGCCGGCAGCACGGCCATCAGGTAGTGCCCGTGGTGGTCGTCGAGGATGATCGATTTGGCCACGCGCTCGGCGGGCACCCCGGCGACCCGTGCGGTTTCCAGGCTGCTGGACGAGTGTCGATGGGCGACGATGTCGTATTCGCAGTGCGCCCGGTTCAGGCTGCTCTGCACCTTTCTTGCCATACGCATGATGCACCTCGGTGTTGCGCTGAACGGTGATTGCCGTGTCTTTGAGTCTAGTTCGGCGGGTGTCTGGCGCAGGGAAATCCGCTCACCGGACATATCTGCACATTGATCAAAATTCATACAGGACAACCCTCAACTAGACTGAAAGAACCAGCCCATGACGCTCGCGGAGGGTCACGTGAACAGCCGATGTTGTGCGTTTGCCTTGCTCCTGCTGATCAGCGGCTCAGCCCTCGCCGCTGACACCCCGTTGCCGCCAATGAGTCCGGCCGGTTTGTGGCTGATTACCTTGGGCATCGTCTTTCTGATCGCCGAAGCGGCGCTGCCCAATTACGGCGTAATCGGCCTGGGCGGGATCATCATGTTCGTCATCGGTGCGCTGATTCTGAGCAACGCCGAGTTGCCGGTGCCGATGATGATCGGCCTCGGTCTGATCAGCGCCCTGCTGTTGATCGGACTGCTGATACGCGCCCTGAAAACCCGCCCGCGCCACGCCGTCAGTGGCGACGCCGGCCTGCTCGGCAGCGTGACCGCGATCACCACGGTGCAACCGGGCGTTGCACGCAATGGTTGGGTGCAACTGCAAGGTGAACGCTGGCAAGTGCTCAGCGCCACGCCGCTGCACACCGGGCAACCGGTACGCGTGGTGGCGCGCAAGGGATTGTTGCTGCAAGTGGCCGCGGCTGACGCGGCGCCACTCGGAGAGTGATCATGGGTCTGCAAATCGGTTTTGTTGCGCTGCTGTTACTGGTCATTGCCCTCGCCGGCTCGACGTTTCGCATCCTGCGCGAATACGAACGCGGCGTGGTGTTCCAGCTCGGCCGTTTTTGGCAGGTCAAAGGCCCCGGTCTGATCCTGCTGATCCCGGTGGTGCAGCAAATGGTCCGGGTCGACCTGCGCACCGTGGTGCTCGACGTGCCGCCGCAGGACGTGATCACCCGCGACAACGTCTCGGTCAAGGTCAACGCCGTGCTGTATTTCCGCGTGCTCGATCCGCAGAAAGCGATTATTCAGGTTGAGGATTATCTTTCTGCCACCAGCCAACTGGCGCAAACCACCCTGCGTGCGGTGCTCGGCAAGCACGAACTGGATGAACTGCTGGCCGAGCGCGAGCAGTTGAACACCGACATCCAGCAGGTGCTCGATGCGCAGACCGATGCCTGGGGAATCAAGGTCGCCAACGTCGAGATCAAGCATGTCGATCTCAACGAATCGATGGTCCGCGCCATCGCCAAACAGGCGGAAGCCGAGCGCGAACGTCGGGCCAAGGTGATTCACGCCGAAGGCGAACTGCAGGCCTCGGAAAAACTCATGCAAGCGGCGGAAATGCTCGGCCGTCAGCCCGGCGCGATGCAGTTGCGCTATATGCAGACCTTGAGTTCGATTGCCGGTGACAAGAGTTCGACGATTGTCTTTCCGTTGCCGATTGAATTGCTCAAGGGCATGGCGGATTTGTCGGGGAAATCCTGACCCGCCTATTCACCCGCAGGTTTGGGCACGAACAAGCGTGCCTGCATCCCGCCCGCGTGGACTTCAGCGCTGGCCTGCCAGGCTGCGGGCAGCGGTGAAAACTCTTGCGGTTGGTCGACGGTTCCGACCAGCCAGACCCGGCCTCCGGCTGGCAGCTCCGTCAGGCTGTTCAGATAGACATCGGGCGTCACCAGCGTGCCGAACCCGTACTCATTTGGCCGCGTCGATTGGCCATCGGCGTTCGGTGGAGTAAAGAGGCGCACCTGCGCCACGGTGCGATCGTAGTAGACGTAGCTCAGATACCAGAGCATGTCGCTGGTGACGATGCGATCACCCGGCAGGAAATGCTGGTTGACGTACTTCACGACCGTGTCGAGCTGATCATGAGTGTCGACCGTGGCGTTGTTGTTCACGCCGATCAGTTCCACCGCGATCAGCGACACCAGTACCGCCAAGGCAAAAATCCGCACGCGGCTGTACAAACGGTCGATGGCCAACGCCGTCAGCATCGGCAAGCCAAGGGCATACGCCGTCAGATAACGCTCAATGAATACCGGCGTAATGAACGACACCAGATACACCAGCAATAGCGGCAGCCCGGTGTACAGCGCCAGCAGAACACTGCCGCGCGACACACTGCGATCGCGCATCACAGCAATGACTGCCAGCCCCAAAATCGCCAGCGGCAACGCCGCGAAAATCAGCCACGGCAAACTTTCACCGTCATCCTGAATCAACCATGACCAGATCATCGACGGCAGCGAACTCAACGTAACGGCAGGCTCCCAACCAACATCACCACCGACCTCGAGCTGCTGCATGTGCTGCATCAAATCAAGCAGGTTGGGCAACCAAGGCAGATACAAAGCAACGATGGCCAGGTTCGCCAGCCACCAGTTCCAGCGCTGGATGTGCCGGAACCGGTAACCACGCTGTACGCGGATCGCGATCAGATAAAGCCAGTGACACAGCGCCGCGAGCACGGCGAAATAGTGGGTGTAGAGCGCGGCGCTCATCAGCAGCACGTAATACACCAGATAGCGCTGGCGTTGCGGGCGGCGGATCCAGTAGACCAGCGCCAGGCTCGCGGCGAGCAGCAGCGCCCCGAGCAGCGCGTACATGCGCACTTCCTGGCTGTAACGCACCGCGGTCGGCAACAGCGCCAGCAACACACCGGCGATGAACGCTGCGCGCCGGGTGGCCAGGCGATCCACCAGCCACACGCCCAGCCCGACCGCCGCAATGCCGGCCAGCGCACTGAGAGAGCGCACCGCCAGAATGCCGTCCCCGAACAATTCGACCCAGCCATGCAGCAGCATGAAGTACAGCGGCGGATGCACATCGAATGCCGCGTGCTGCCAGATTTCACTCAGCGAATAGCGCGCCAGTAGCAGACTGGAACCTTCATCGCCCCAGATCGCCGCCGCGGTCAGATCATAAAAACGCACGAATGCGGCCAGCGCCAGAATCGGCCATAGCCAGTGATTTTTTATCCAGCGCACCCAGCGCAAGCTGCCGAACCAGGAGCCGGGCGCGGCAAACGGATCTTGCGTGTCGCCCATTGGCGTGACTCTGTTGACCGCCATTGCTGCCTCTTGCCGCGCCGCAGCGCCACGAGAGTATGACGCGCCAACCTGCCCATCACTTTAGGTCAGCCACGGCAGAACCGTCGATGTCGGTTTGTGCTTTCACGACGCCCGGCGCCATTGCCGCCATTTGCCCTTCCGGGTAAACCGACTGCCATCCCCCACCCAACGCCTTGTACAACCCGACCATCGCCAGCGAAACGCCGGTGGAACTCTCCACCCACTGTTCCTGCGTTGCCAGCAGCGCGCTTTGCACGGTGAGGACGTTGACGAAATCAACCACGCCTTCGACGTATTGCTGTTGCGCGGTGCGCAGGGCGATCTGGTTCTGGCGGACGGCTTCGGCGAGGCTGTCGCGGCGGCGCTGGCTGGCGTTGTAGGCAGTCAGTTGATCGTCGATTTCGTGCCAGGCACGCAGTACGGTTTGCTGGTAGGCGACGGCGGCCTCCTGCTGCTGGGCTTCACGCAGTTGCAGCATGCCGCGCAGGCGTCCGCCGTCGAACAGCGGCAGGCTGAATTGCGGGCCGATGCCGAAGGCCCGCGAACCCCACGAGCCAAAGTCGCTGAGTTGCATGGCTTGCGAGCCGAGGTTGCCCGACAGGGTGATACGCGGATAGAAATCGCCCTTGGCCACGCCGATATTGGCGGTGGCCGCATGCAGGCGCGCTTCGGCCTGGCGGATGTCCGGTCGGCGTTCTGCCAGTTGTGACGGTAGGCCGATGGCAGCTTTTAGCGGCGACTGCGGCACGGCGGCGTCTGTGGATAACTCCTTGGTCAATGCCTGTGGCGGTTCACCCATCAGCAGGCTGATCGCGTTGATCAACTGCGATTGACGCTGTTCCAGCGCCGGCAATCGCGATTCGATGGCCGCGACTTGCGCAGCGGCTTCAGCGACGTCGAGATCAGTCGCCACGCCATCGGCCAGCCGTAGTTGCGAGAGTTTCAGGCTGTGCCGCGCGACGTCGAGGTTTTGCTCGGTAACGGCGCGGGTGTTTTGCGCGCCGCGCAGTTGAATGTAGTTTTGTGCGGTGTCGGCGAGCACGGCCAGCAGCACCCCGCGACGGTCGTTTTCGGCGACTTCGAGGTTGGCATCGGCAGCTTCGGTTTCGCGGCGCACACGGCCCCAGAAATCCAGTTCCCATGAGGCGGAGAAACCGGCGTCCCACAGGTTGAACGCGGAATCGCCGTTGTGTCCGGACGGATCGTTCAGGCCTTCGCCGCTGTTGCGTTTGCGCGCGTAACTCCCGGTGGCGGCGGTGTTCGGATAACGGTCGGCGGTGATCACTTGGCGAGCGGCGCGGCTTTGTTGCAGACGGCTGCTGGCCAGTTGCAGGTCAAGGTTGCTCTTCACCGCACGTTGAGTGAGCGCGGAGAGTTGCGGGTCATTGAAGACTTCCCACCAGCGTTCATTCAGGGGTTCGCTGACGGCTTGGCTGGGGGCGGACTTGGCCGGTTTGGCCCAGTCGGCGATTTTTGTGGCTTCGGGTTTCTGGAAGTCTGGGCCTACTGTGCAGGCGGTGAGGCTTACTGTGAGCAAGGCACTCAAGATGATGTGCTGCCATTGGCCTCTTCGCGAGCAAGCTCGCTCCCACAGGAGGTTTGTGGTGTCGCCGAGATCCAATGTGGGAGCGAGCTTGCTCGCGAAGAGGTCAGTCGATTCAACAACAATCATCGCTGAGTCACCTCACGCACCGGCGTCGCCGAGCTTCTGGTATCAATACTCGCCTCCACCGACATGCCCACCCGCAACCGTTCGGCCAACGGCTGACCCGGCTCCAGCATGATTTTCACCGGAATCCGCTGCACCACTTTGGTGAAGTTGCCCGTGGCGTTATCCGGTTTTACCGCCGCAAAGGTCACGCCGGTTGCTGGAGCAATACTTTCGACGCGACCGCTCAATGTCTCACCGCCGAGGCTGTCGACACGCACTTGCACTTCCTGCCCCGGCTGCACATCGGTCAATTGTGTCTCCTGAAAATTCGCCACCACATACGCCTGCTGCAACGGCACCACCGCCAGCAGCTTGCTGCCCGGCGTCACATAGGCGCCGACGCGCACGGCCCGCTCGCCGATCATGCCGTCCTGCGGAGCGGTGATACGCGTGTAGGAGAGTTCGAAACTGGCGATTTCCAGCGCCGCTTGTGCGTGCTTCAAACTGCCTTCGGCGGCGTCACGCTGAGCGGTGAGAATGTCGACCTGCTTGCGCTCTGCCGCCAGTTTCGCCGTGGCGGTGTCGAGATGAGCCGTGGCCTGATCGATGCGCGTGCGCGCCTGTTGCGCGTTCTGCACCGTACCGGCACCAACGCCCGCCAAGTGGTTGTAGCGATTCAACTCCTGCTGGGCAAAAGCCATTTCAGCCTTGGCCGACACTACCGAAGCTTGCGCCTGGGCGATCACCGACGTCTGGCGTTCCAGCGTCGCTTTGGCGTTCTGCAACTGCGCCCGCGCCACCAGAGTTTGCGCATCCGCCGCTTCAGCCGACGCACGCAAATCGCGATCATCGATCAGCGCCAGCAACTGCCCGGCTTTGACCTGCTGGTTGTCTTCCACCAGCACTTCCTTGATGAAACCGGCCACACGCGGCACCACCAGGGTGTAGTCGGCGGAGACGAATGCGTCGTTGGTATTTTGCTGGGTGCGTTTGCCAAACATACCGGGCAGCGCCAGGTACACCAACACGCCGACAGCCAGCGCGGCCGCTACGGCCACCGCGAGTTTTTGCTTTGCTTGAGTCGTCATAAAAACCTTCATTGTTCAGTGCCGCAATCAGGTCGGCGCGCGCGGCGGATAAATCCGCGTCGGCAGCCAGAAAATCAGCAGGATCAGCGCCACCGCAACGCCGGCCATGCACACATAGAGATCGGAAGAAGTCAGCACCACGGCTTGTTCGTGCAGGCGATGGGCAAGGCCCGGATCGCTGCGGTCGGCCAGCGGCGAATTGCCGAGGCTGTCGACCAACATGGTCGAATGGAAATGCAGACGCGCGGTGGTCAGCGCTTCGATCACCCCGGTAGCGACCACGGCCGCCAAGCCTTTCACCGTGTTGAACCACGCGGAGGCGAACGGCCCGTCCTGCGGCTGGATGCTGCCGGTGGACAACATCAACAGCGGCAACACCGACATCGGCTGACCGAAGATCTGCAGCCATTGCAGGAAGTAGAAATTGTCGCGAATCCATTCTGAAGTCAGCAGCGATCCGCCCAGGCAGGACAGCGTCAACATGCTCAAACCCATGCCAAGCACCCAGCGGCAATCGACCCAGCGCAGGTTGCACAACGCTGCCACCAACGGCAGCGCAATCAGTTGCGGCAATGCGGCGATCAGCATGATCGGTGCGGTCTGCGCCGGGCGATAACCCTGCACCTGCGCCAGATAACTCGACGGAATCAACACCACCGCCTGCAGAACTATCAGCACACCGGCCAGGGTCATCAGCGCGAACGACAGGTTACGGATACCGAGCATTTGCAATTTGAAAAACGGAATCGGCTGCGACCACTCGTTGATCAAAAACGCCACCAGCAACAACGAGCCGGCGCCGAGCAATCCACAGATCAGGCTCGACTCGAACCAGTCCAGTCGATTGCCTTGCAACAGACCGATCACCAGCATGCAGATCGCCGGAAAGCCCAGCAGCAGACCTTTCCAGTTGAACGACTTGAGGCGTTCCAGGCGCAGCGGGTCCTGCGGAATACCCCACGCGACCATCGCCATGGCGATCAGGCACGGCACGATGATCTGCCAGAACGTCCATTGCCAACCGACGTATTCGGTCCATAAACCGGCCAGCGGCGTGCCGAGACCCGGGCCGAATGTCGCCGTCAGTGCGTAGCCGGCCAGACCGTAGAGTTTGATATTCGCCGGCAAAAAGCGCAGAGCGACGGTCATCAGCATTGGCGGCAACGCGCCTCCGGCCAGACCTTGCAGGATGCGCATCAGCAGCAGACTTTCGTAGTTCGGCGCAAATGGACACAGCACGCCGAGCAACGTGAACAGACCGATCGCGCAGAGGGTGAAGCGGCGCAGCGAGAAGGTCACCGAACACCACGGCGCGAAGGCCATGGCCGCGACCGAAGTGGCGGTGTAACTGGCGACCAGCCAGGTGCCTTCGTCGTAACCGATGCTCAGCGCGCCACGGATGTCGGCCAGGGCCACCTTGGTGACCATCTCGTTGAGGCCCGACACCAGCACCGCCAGCAGCACGCCGACCAGACCGATGATGATCCGCGCCCCGAACACCGGTGGCGTCGCCGCCTTCGCCGGGCTGGCTGCAGCGATGGGCGCTGCCGCCGTCAGGGATGTCATGAATGCAAACTCCGGAGGGAAAAATACCGGAGCATCTTAGTCGGGCTTGGCAATGACGAAAATTGACTTATTGGCAGCTTATAAGTGCGTCAGACGCAATTGTTAAAAGCAAAAGATCGCAGCCTTCGGCAGCTCCTACAGGGATATGCATTCCAATGTAGGAGCTGCCGAAGGCTGCGATCTTTTGATCTTAGGGTTGTGCAGCCAGCCAGGTTTCGTCACAACAGGCCTTGAGAGTTTCGCGCAGCCAGCGGTGTGCCGGATCCTTGTCGAAACGCGGGTGCCAGGCCTGGGTCAGCATCAGCGTCGGTAACGGTATCGGCAGGTCGAATGAGCGAAGTTTCAGCCCCAGCCGGCGGACGCTGAGCAGCGCTTCCTTGGGCACTGGGAGGATCAAGTCGGAATCCGGCAAGGCAAACATCGCCGCATGGAAACTCGGCGCGATCACCGCCACGCGCCGCTCCAGCCCCAAAGCATTCAGCGCGGTATCGATGGGGCCGCGCGCGATGCCACGGCGCGACATGCTGATATGGGAAAACCCGGCGTAGCGCTCGGCAGTGATTTCGCCGTCGAGCAATGGATGATCTTCGCGCACCAGTCCCACGAAGTGCGTCGAGAACAGGTTCTGCACTTTGACTTCAGGGGTAACGGGCCGGGTGTTGCTGACGCTCAGATCGATCCGCCCCTCACGCAGTGCTTCATCGTCGCCATCGCCTTCCGGGACGAAACGCAATTCGCAGTGCGGCGCCAGTTGATCGAGGGTGTCGAACAACTTGCCGCCGTACACACCGATGAAAAAATCATTGGCGCGAATGCTGAAACGGCGGCGCAGCGTGCCCAGCTCCACGGTGTCGGCGGAGCGGAACAACAGCGCGGCCTGCTCGACCACGTCACGCACTTGTTCGCGCAACTCCAGCGCTTTGGGAGTCGGCACCAGCCCCCGGCCAGCGCGCACAAGGATCGGATCACCGATGGCTTCGCGGATTCGCGTCAGGGTGCGACTCATGGCGGCCGGGCTGAGGTTCATCCGCCGCGCGGCGCCGACCACACTGCCCTCGTCGAGCAACGCGTCGAGGGCGACCAGAAGATTCATGTCCGGGAGTTGCATGCTGAGCACTCATGACGGATCAGGATTGATCTGGGCGCAATGCTAGCAAACATCTTTCGGTTTGGGCGGCGCCTTCAAAGACGCCTTCGCGAGCAGGCTCGCTCCCACACTGGACTTCAGTCGTTCATAAAACCTGTGCCCACAGGAGATCAAATGTGGGAGCGAGCCTGCTCGCGAAGGGGTCAGCCGCCACGCCAGAAATTACCGCTGCATCCCCCAGCGCTTGACCGTCACTCGCTCCAGCGTATCGAACACCAGATTCTCCACCAGTAAACCAATCAAGATCACCACCGCCAACCCGGCAAACACCTTGTCGGTATACAGCTCATTGCGATTCTGAAAGATGTACCAGCCCAGCCCGCCCTTGCCACTGGTCGCGCCAAACACCAATTCAGCGGCGATCAACGTGCGCCAGGCAAACGCCCAGCCAATCTTCAGCCCGGCCAGAATCGAGGGCAACGCCGCCGGGATCAGGATGAACAGCACCAGCCGCAAACCCTTCAAACCGTAATTGCGCCCGGCCATGCGCAGCGTCTCGGAAACCCCGAGGAACCCTGCATAAGTGTTCAACGCCAGCGCCCACAATACCGAATGCACCAACACGAAAATCAGGCTGTTCTGCCCCAGACCAAACCACAGCAGCGCCAACGGCAACAGAGCAATCGCGGGCAACGGGTTGAACATCGAGGTCATCGTGCTCAACAGATCACGGCCCAACTGCGTCGATACCGCCAACGTCGTCATGGCAAACGCCAAAACGATGCCGATCAGATAACCCTTGATCAGCACCACCAGCGAGATCCACACCTTGGCCAATAACTCACCACTGAGCAGCCCGTCGAACAACGCATGGCTGGTCTGCAGGAAACTCGGCAGCATCAGGTCGTTGTTCTGAATCCGCGCGACCACTTCCCACACGACTGCGAGCATAATCAGGATCAGGCCTTTACGCAGCCAGCCCTGTTGCCACAGTCGCGTGCCGAGGGACAACTCGCGCTCGACCGGCACTTCGGTCAGCGGCTCCAGCACAACTTCGAATTCTTCACGCACAGATGATGAATGGCTCATCGGGTACTCCTCCTGGCCGCTCAATAGGCGATGCGAATATCGTTGAAGTCGTGGTCACGCTCGGTTTCCGGCGACTGGCCTTCATCGAACAGCAGACGATGGATGCGCCGCGCCGATTCCTGAAACGCCACGCCACCCAGGCTGTGCAGATCGTATTGATGACTGTGAACCTCGGCGCGCACTCGGCCCGGATGCGGCGACAGCAGCAGGATGCGATTGCCAACCACCAGCGCCTCTTCAATCGAGTGAGTGACGAACAACAGGGTGAAACGCACCTCTTCCCAGAGCAGCAGCAATTCTTCCTGCATTTTGCGTCGGGTCAGCGCATCGAGTGCAGCGAATGGTTCGTCCATCAGCAGGATTTTCGGCTGCATCGCCAACGCCCGGGCAATGGCCACGCGCGCTTTCATGCCGCCGGACAAAGTGTGCGGATAAGCATCGGCGAACGCTGCCAGCCCGACCTTTTCCAGATAGTGCAGCGCGCGCTCTTCGGCTTCTTTCTTCTTCAGCGTTCGCGAAGCGAGCAGCGGAAACATCACGTTCTGTTTGACGGTTTTCCACGGCGGCAGTTGATCGAATTCCTGGAACACCACGATCCGGTCTGGCCCCGGTGCGTCGACGCGCTGGCCTTGCAGACGGATCTCGCCTTCGCACGGTTGAATGAATCCGGCGACCGCTTTGAGCAGGGTCGATTTGCCGCAACCGGACGGCCCGAGCAGCACGTAGCGATCGGCAGGATCGATTTCGAAACTGACCTGGTGGGTGGCGCGCACCACGCGCTGCGGCGTGCGGTATTCGAGGCTGACATGATCGACCGCCAGCAGCGCTTCGCTGCGGGTGATCGGAGTGCTGGCCGCGTGGCCTGGCAAGGGAGCGTTCATTATTTGATCAATCTCCGGCGAATCAGAAAGGCGCGTCGCCCTGAATGGTCGTGCGATACAGCTTGCGGCGCAGGTGCGCGGGGCAGCCGGCGGCAAGGTGGATCAGCGAACGGTTATCCCAGAACACCAGGTCGTGGGGCTGCCACTGATGGCGGTAGATGTTTTGCGGCAGCACGCTGTGGGCGTAGAGCTCGCTCAGCAGCTGCTGGCTCTCGTCTTCCGGCAGGCCGACGATGCGCGTGGTGAAACCTTCGCTGACGAACAGCGCTTTGCGACCGTTTTCCGGGTGCGTGCGCACCACCGGGTGCACCACTTCCGCGACCTGAGCCAGTTGCTCCGGGGTCAGGGTCGGGCGCCAGTTGCCTTCGAATTTGGTTTCGCTGTAGCGCGCCGTGTAGGAATGCGCAGCGCTGCGACCTTCGACCGCTTTGCGCAACGCTTCTGG
The DNA here is from genome assembly GCF_900580865.1 of Pseudomonas viridiflava. GTDB lineage: Bacteria > Pseudomonadota > Gammaproteobacteria > Pseudomonadales > Pseudomonadaceae > Aquipseudomonas. The sequence continues at coordinate 42,943 of NZ_UTBZ01000040.1, read as the reverse complement.
CAGGTTGTCCCAGGCCTTGTGCATGTCGGCGAACAGGGTGTCGCCGCCCTCCTCTGGCAACTCCTGTGCGTGGAGCATCGAGCCGAGACTTGGCAGCTCTTTATAGGAGAGGTCGGAGTGCCAGAATTTGCCGGCATCGCCGAGGCCGATGTTCTGGCCGTTTTCGATGATGTTGGAAACGATGAGGATTTCCGGGTGATTGGCCAGCAGGAACTGCTTGAGCACATGGATCTGCAACACGCCGAAGCGGCGGCTGAAGTCGATTTGCTGTTGCGGGGTGATTTGCTGGTCGCGGAACACCACGACGTGGTAATCCAGGTGCGCGCGATGGATGCGCGCGAAGTCTTGATCATTGATCGGCCGGGTGAGGTCGAGGCCGATGATTTCGGCGCCGACGGCACCGCTGAACGGGCGGATTTCAAAGGATTGCGGCGCGGCGGTCGCGGCGCTTGAGGAAGCAGTAGCTGCGGACATCTTTCCATCTCCCACGCACGGCGCGCTCACGGGCGCGCTCGTCGATCAGACACTCACGCTGGATTGCGTGTTGGTTCAGGTCGTGCGGCGCGCCGATTGGTCGGCAGGTACGCAGGGGGATGACTTTATAGCTATAAGAATCGGAAATTAAATACCGTTAATGAATAACGATATGGCGATTGGTGAGGAATGGACTGGATGGTGAGTGACGGTTTTTGTCACTTATTGACAGGGATGTAGTGTTCCCGCTGACGCCTTCGCGAGCAGGCTCGCTCCCACAGTTGATTTTCAGTGGACACAAATTCTGTGCCCAAAAGAAATCCAAATGTGGGAGCGAGCCTGCTCGCGAAGAGGCCGTCAGCAGCGCTGCAAATCTAACGCTCGTGCAACGCCTCAGCCCGCGCTCGGATGATCGGTTTGAGCAGATAACTCAACACCGACTTCTTGCCGGTAATGATGTCCACCGACGCAACCATCCCCGGGATGATCAGCAACGGCTTCTCGTCCGTGCCCAAATGGCTGCGCTCAGTGCGCACCTTGATGATGTAGTACGTGGTTTTCTTGTCTTCGTCGGTAATGGTGTCGGCACCGATCTGCTCAAGCTTGGCTTTAAGCCCGCCGTAAATGGTGTAGTCGTACGCGGTGAACTTGACGATTGCTTCCTGCCCCGGGTGCAGGAAGGCAATGTCCTGCGGCCGGATCTTGGCTTCGACCAGCAAGGTGTCATCCAGCGGCACGATTTCGACCATGTCGCTGCCCGGCTGGATCACGCCGCCGATGGTGTTGACCAGCAATTTGTTGACGATGCCGCGCACCGGCGATGTCACCAGCGTGCGGCTGACGCGGTCTTCCAGCGCCTTACCGGTCGCGCTGGCCTTGTTCAGGTCGGTGCGTGCTTCGTTGAGTTGGGTCAGCGCTTCGCTGCGGAACTTGCCGCGCGTCTCGTCGATCTTGCGCTGCACTTCCTTGATCGCCGATTCAGCGCGCGGAATCGCCAGCGTCGTTGCATCCAGCTGACCACGGGTTTCCACCTCGGCACGCTTCAGACGCAAGACCTCCACCGGGGACACCGCACCCTGCGCCACCAGCGGCTCGGACATATTGATTTCCTGCCGCTGCAAACCGAGCTGCTGACGATACTGCGCTTGCTTGGAGGCGAATTCGCGCAGCTCTTGCTGACGCTGAATCAACTGCTCCTGCAACCCACCGATCTCGTCGTGCAGTTGCTGACGACGGCTGATGTACAGCGACTCTTCGCTTTTCGCCTGACCCGGCACGGCTTTGAGCACGTCTTCGGGGAAATTCAGCGGACGGTCATCGACTTCGGCGCTGAGGCGTTCTACGCGCAGCAGCATCGACAGGCGATCGGCTTCGGTTTCGCCGACGTTGGAAGCAAATCGGGTGTCGTCGAGGCGAATCAGCGGCGCACCGGCCTCGACGATCTGGCCTTCCTTGACGAACAGTTCGGAGATGATCCCGCCCTCAAGGTTCTGGATTTTCTGGATCTTCGACGACGGAATCGCCTTGCCGTCGCCCTTGGTCACTTCGTCGATCACGGCGAAGTTGGCCCACAGCAGCAGGAAGATGAAGAAGCCGATGATCGCCCAGATGGTCAGACGCACGACGCGCGGGGCGTCTTCGATCAGGGCTTTGTTGACCTCCGGCAGGGGCTGGCCCTGCAGCGATGCCGAGCCTTTGAAGTAGCGACGGATCGAATCCTTGAAACCCGACTTAAGCAACACTGATCTGCCCCTTCTTCAACGCTTCCATCACGGCGGCTTTCGGGCCATCGGCGAGAATTTGTCCACGGTCGATCACCAGCAGACGATCGACCAGCGACAACAGTGAAGCCCGGTGCGTGACCAGCACCACGGTCTTGTTTTCAATCACCGCCGCGAGGCGTTGCTTGAGGCGTTCTTCACCGGTGTTGTCCATCGCACTGGTGGGTTCGTCCATCAGCAAAATCGGTGGGTTGAGCAACAAGGCCCGGGCCAGCGCGACGTTCTGCCGTTGGCCACCGGAGAGGTTCTGCCCACGCTCGCCGACTTGCAGCTCGTAGCCTTGTGGATGCAGACGGGCGAATTCGTGGACGCCAGCCAGTTCGGCGGCTTGCAACACTAACTCGTCTTCTACATAGCGTGCGCCGGAAACCAGGTTGTCACGCAAGGTGCCCGCCAGCAGTTGAATGTCTTGCGGCACATAGCCAATGTTGTAGCGCAGTTCGCTGACGTCGATTTGGCGGATGTCCACACCGTCGACCAACAGCGCGCCGTCGTCCGGCTGATACAGGCCCACCAGCAGTTTGGCCAGCGAGCTTTTGCCCGAGCCGCTGCGGCCGATGATGCCGATTTTTTCGCCGGGACGGATCACCAGATTGATGTTCTTCAGCGCCGGGTTCTGTTGTTCCGGGTAGGTAAAGCTGAGCTGGCGGCACTCGATCGCACCTTGCAGCACCTTGCGGCTCAACGGGCGCTCTTCGAAATTGCGCTCTTGCGGCAACTCCATCATCTGGTCGACCGAAGTCATGGTCACCCGCGCCTGCTGATAACGGGTCAGCAGACCCGACAGCGACGCCAGCGGACTCAGTGCGCGGCCGCTGAGCATGTAGCAGGCGATCAGACCGCCCATGCTCAGGTTGCCGGCGATGATCTGGTACACGCCGAAGACGATCATGATCACCCCGGCCAGTTGCTGGATCAGCAAGGTGATGTTCATCGCCAGGCCGGAAAGCATTTTCACCCGCAGCTCGAGGCGGCTGAGGGTGCCGATGGTCTGTTCCCACTGGTATTGGCGTTCGCTTTCGGCGTTGTTGACCTTGACCGCGTCGAGGCCGGCGAGGGTTTCGATCAGGCTCGACTGGCGTTCGGCACCGAGGGCCATGGTGCGCTCCATCGTCGCCACCAGCGGCTTCTGCAAGGCGTAGCCGATCAGCAAGGCAATCGGGAAGGCCAACACAGGGATCCACACCAGATGCCCGCCAAGAATGGCGATGACAATAAAGATGAGGATGGTGAACGGAAGGTCGATCAGGCTGGTCAGGGTCAGCGAGGCGAGGAAGTCGCGCAGGCTCTGAAATTCGTGGATGTTCTGCGCGAAGCTGCCGACTCGCGCCGGACGGTATTTCATGGCCATGCCGACGATGCGCTCGAAAAGCGTCGCGGAGATGATCAGGTCGGTTTTCTTCCCGGCCAGGTCCAGGCACAGGCTGCGCAGGCTTTTGAGGACCAGGTCGAAGATATAGGCGCCGGTGATACCCAGCGCCAGCACCCACAGGGTCGCTTCGGCCTGGTTCGGCACGACGCGGTCGTAGACGTTCATCACGAACAGCGGCGCGGCCATGGCGATGATGTTGATCAGGAAGCTCGCGGCGATGGCATCGGCGTACAGCCAGCGCGAGCGCTTGAGGGTGTCGCGGAACCACGAGCGGGCACGTGGAATCAGCGTGCCGTGGTTGACGTCGAATTTGTGTTGCGGCTGGGCGAAGAAGACTTTGCCGGTGTAGTCGTCAGCGAGCAGTTCGCGGCTGACGATGGACTCGCCGCCGTCGGTTTCGCTGAGCAACACCCGCGCTTCGTGGTCACCCTGCCAGCCGAGCAGGACGGCGCTGCGGCCATCCTTGAGCAGCAGCAACGCCGGCATGGCGATCGCCGGAATTTCTTCCAGTTTGCGCTGCAGCACCCGACCTTGCAGGCCAGCGCGAGCCGCCGCGCGGGGCAGCAACTCGACACTCAGGCGTTGTTTGGGCAGCGGCAGGCCGGTGGTCAGCATCGCCGCGCTGGCGGGCTTCTGGTGCAGTATGCAAAGGGCGAGCAGACCGTCCAGTAAAGGATCGTCGTGCAACGCGCGTGGATCATGACTGAGTTGAACTCGACTGACTTCTGATTCCACGCTCGACACTCTTTGACAGTTGAAAAGGGATAACTCAATTCATCCCAGGCAGCTGGACCTTGGGCTTCACGTCGTTTTGCACAACGGATGCCAACGGTGCGACCACTCCCTGGCTTCTGAGCAACTCGCCCATGGTCGCCTTGATTCGGTACTGAGTAAATAACTGAATGTTTTTGATTTCAGCCAGACGCCGCGAAGCGGTGAACAACTCGTTTTCGCTGTCGAGCAAATCGAGCAGGGTACGTTCGCCGAGGCTGAACTGCCGCTGGTAGGCGGTGCGCACCGAGGTGCTGTGGTCGACGTATTGCTGAGCGATCGGCACCTGCGCGTTAGCGTTGTTCAAGGCGTTCCAGGCCAGGCCCAGCTCTTCGTTCAACTGACGCAGTGCGTTGTTGCGAATATCCAAAGCCTGGTTCGACAGGTACGACTTGGATTCCAGATCGGCCTTGTTGCTGCCACCGGAATAAAGGTTGAAGCGCATGCGCAGCATGGCTTGCCATTCGTTGTTGTGACCGTTCTGGCCGTCGAGATCGTTGTCGGCAGTGCGGCCCAGTTCGGCGTCGAAACGTGGGTAGAAGGTCGACTTGGCGGTTTCGTACTGCTTCTCGGCGGCGGCGATGTCGGACTCGGCAGAACGCAGGATCGGACTGTTTTCCAGCATCTGCTGGCGCGCTTCGTTGAGGTTGGCCGGCATCATCGCCATGAACGGCGCCGGACGCTCGAGTTGATCGGGCATCTGGCCGACGGCGCTGAGGAAATTGGTTTCCGAGTCAGCGAGGTTGGTCTGCTCGGTGATCAGGTTATTGCGGGCCTGGGCCATCCGCGCTTCGGCCTGATCGAGGTCGGCACCGCTGCCAACGCCGCGCTGGGTGCGCAACTGAATCTGGTCGTAGATGCGCTGGTGGCTCTTGAGGTTGTCTTCGGCCAGACGCACGAATTCGCGGCGGGTCAGCACGTCAAGGTAAACCTGGGCGACGGTCAGCGCGGTGCGCTCGGAAGTGCCCAGCAAGGAGTAAGCGCGCGAGTTAACGGTGGCTTGTTGACGCCCGACTTCGCTGGACGTCGCAAAACCGTCAAAAACCATTTGCGAGAGACGTAAACTTGACTCGCTACGGTTCAGGGTTTCCCAGTGGTTGCCGCCGCCATTGGCGCGGGTGGTGACGCTGTCGGTGCCTTCACGGCCATAACCGCCGAGCAGATCGACCTTCGGCAGGTATCCACCTTTCGCCGCTCTTAATTGATAATCCGCGGCCAAACGACTATTTACCCCTGCCTGGATTTCCGGATGGACATCCAGTGCCTGCTGCATGGCTTCTGGTAAGGATTGTGCTTGTACAAAAGAGGCGGCGAGGGCGAAGGGTACGGCGAAAAGCAGGGGCGAACGCATGATAGGAATTTCCCAGAACTTCTTGTCTTGAATCACAGCAAAACGTGGCGCTGCGTCGGATGATGGCAACCAGATTGACCGTATGTCGGAAAGTTCAAAACAGGAACTGGATCACACGCTAAAGGACAGGTCGCCGCGGAAATATCAATGTGACATTAGTGGGGCGATTGTTTAGGATGGCACCCAGAAGGTCAATAGTTTGGCATAAAGTTAATAGCGAAAGAATCTAGCCAAATTATTGACGATTGAATGCGTCAAACTTGTTTAGCAAATTTTTAAAGTACGTCCAGACTGAATCGGCGCCCATGCCCTCAGGTCCATGGAAGTCAACTGAACGTGACACCCCGGAGAGTCTTCAATGAGCAGTGTTGTTGCCATCGTCAAAAGCATTGTCGGTCAGGTATTCGTGGTGTCCCCAGAGGGCGTGCGTCGCGTACTCGTTGAAGGCGATCGCCTGTTCGTTGGCGACCAGATCGACACCGGTCTTTCCGGCGCCGTGTCGCTTGAATTGGCAGATGGCCGCACCCTCGACTTGGGTCGCGAAACGCAGTGGAGCGCCAACGCGCCCGACTCCAGCACTGACCTGGCCGAAGCCACCGCGCAGGCTGCGCCGTCGGTAGCAGAATTGCAGCAAGCCATCGCCGCCGGTGTCGACCCGACTACTGCCCTTGAGTCCACCGCTGCCGGCCCAAGCGCCGCAGGCACTGGCGGTGCTGCCGGTGGCGGCCACAGCTTTGTGATGCTCGATGCCACCGCTGGCCGCGTTGATCCGACCATTGGTTTCCCGACTGCCGGCATCAACGCTGCCGGCCAAGCCGCGCAAAACATCACTGGTGGCCAGACTACTGACACCACCACTAATGCCCTGCGTGAATCGACCCTCAGCCTCAGCGCCACGCCGAGCATCACCGAAGCCGGCGGCGTGCTGGTGTACACCGCGACCCTGACCCAGGCGCCGCTGACCGACCTGACCATCACCTTGTCCAACGGCTCGGTGATTGTGATTCCGGCAGGTGCAACCACCGGCACCGTCAACGTGCCGCTGGCGCCGAACGACACGGTTTATAACGACCCGACGCAGATCGACGTGACCGTCACCGGCACCACCGGCGGCAACGGTATCACCGTGACGCCGCCGACCAACCCGGCGACGACGCAGGTCACCGACACCATCGACACCACCACCGTCACCCTGACGGCCGGGCCGAGTGTCACCGAAGGCGGCCAGATCACTTACACCGCGACCCTGACCAATCCGGCACAAACCCCGGTGACCGTCACCCTGTCGAACGGCTCGACCATCACCATTGGCGCCGGCCAGACCACCGGCACGGTCAACGTGCCGACCCCGGCCAACGACGTCTATAACAACGGCAGCACCGTCACCACCACCATCACCGGTGCGACTGGCGGCAACTTCGAAAACCTGGTGCCGAACCCGACGCCAGCGGTGACCACCATCACCGACTCGATCGACACCACCAACCTGACCCTGACCGCCACCGGCACAGTGGTCGAAGGCGGCCAGATCACCTACACCGCGACCCTGACCAACCCGGCGCAGACGCCAGTAACCGTCACCCTGTCGAACGGTTCGACCATTACCATTGAAGCCGGCCAGACCACCGGCACAGTCAACGTGCCGACGGCGGCCAATGACGTCTACAACAATGGCGGCACTGTCAGCACCACCATTACCGGCGCTAGCGGCGGCAACTTCGAAAGCCTGGTGCCAAACACCACGCCAGCGACCACCACGGTGACCGATTCGATCGACACCACCAGCGTCAGCCTCACCGCCACCGGTACAGTCGTCGAGGGTGGCCAGATCACCTATACCGCGACGCTGACCAACGCCGCGCAAACCCCGGTGACCATCACCCTGTCGAACGGCTCGACCATCACCATTGACGCCGGCAAAACCACTGGCTCCGTCAACGTACCGACCGCGGCCAACGACGTTTACAACAATGGCAGCACCGTCAGCACCACGATTACCGGTGCTAGCGGCGGCAACTTCGAAAACCTGGTGCCGAATACGACGCCAGCGACCACCACCATTACCGACTCGATCGACGATACCAACCTGTCGCTGACGGCAACCGGCACCGTGGCTGAGGGTGGTTCGATCGTTTACACCGCGACCCTGACCAATCCGGCTGGCACACCGGTGACCGTGACCCTGAGCAACGGCTCGGTGATCACCATCGAGGCGGGCAAAACCACCGGTACCGTGACCGTTCCGGCGCCGGCCGACGACGTCTATAAAGACGCCGGCAAAGTCGAAGTCACCATCAAGGATGCGACTGGCGGCAACTTCGAGAATCTGGTGCCGAGCACTGTCCCGGCCGTGACCGAAGTGACCGACACCATCGACACCTCGACCGTGAAACTGACGGCTGATACCTCGGTTGCTGAAGGTGGCACCGTCACTTACACCGCCACCGTCGGTGCGCCAGTGACCGGTTCGCCTGTCATCGTGACCTTGGCCAACGGTCAGAACATTACGATTGAAGTCGGTAAAACCACCGGCACCGTGACCACCACCGCGCCGAATGACGCGTTGACCGGCAACGCGCCGCTGACCAACTCGATCACCGGTGTTTCCGGCGGCAATTACGAAGATCTGGTGGCCGACAAGACCCCGGTTTCGACCAGCGTGACGGATGTTGCCGACACCACCAACCTGTCGCTGAGCGCGACCGGTTCTGTGGCTGAGGGTGGTTCGATTGTTTACACCGCCACGCTGACCAATGCAGCTGGCTCGCCCGTCACTGTGACCCTGAGCAACGGCTCGGTGATCACCATCGAAGCCGGCAAAACCACTGGCACTGTGACCGTTCCGGCGCCCGCCGATGACGTCTATAAAGACGCCGGCAAAGTCGAAGTCACGATCAAGGACGCCAGCGGCGGCAACTTCGAAAACCTCGTTCCGAGCACCGTTCCGGCCGTCACCGACGTGACCGATACCGTCGACACCACTACGGTCAAACTGACCGCCACCGAATCGGCTGCTGAAGGTGGCACCGTCACCTACACCGCCACTGTTGGCGCACCAGTGACCGGTTCGCCGGTGGTCGTGACTCTGGCCAACGGTCAAAACATCACCATTGAAGTCGGCAAAACCACCGGCACCGTGACCACCACTGCACCGAATGACGCGTTGACCGGCCACGCGCCGATCACCAACGCAATCACTGGCGTGAGCGGCGGCAACTACGAAGATCTGGTGGCTGACAAAACCCCGGTCAGCACCACTGTCACCGACACCACTGACACCACCGACCTGACGCTGAGCGCAACGGGCACCGTGGCTGAAGGCGGCCAGATTACTTACACCGCGACCCTGACCAACGCCGCTGGCTCGCCAGTCACCGTGACCCTGTCGAACGGTTCGGTCATCACCATCGAAGCCGGAAAAACCACGGGTACCGTGACCGTTGCGGCGCCTGCCGATGACGTCTACAAAGACGCCGGCAAAGTTGAAGTCACCATCAAGGACGCCACTGGCGGCAACTTCGAGAACCTGGTGCCAAGCACCGTTCCAGCCGTCACCGACGTCACTGACACCATCGACACCTCGACGGTCAAACTGACCGCCACCGAGACTGCGGCTGAAGGCGGAACCGTCACCTACACCGCTACCGTGGGTGCGCCGGTCACCGGTTCGCCTGTTGTCGTGACTTTGGCTAATGGCCAGAACATCACCATTGAAGTCGGCAAAACCACCGGCACCGTGACCACCACCGCACCGAACGATGCGCTGAACGGTCATGCACCGCTGACCAACTCGATCACCAACGTCAGCGGCGGCAACTACGAAAACCTCGTTGCCGACAAGACTCCGGTCAGCACCACCGTGACTGACACCACCGACACCACCAATCTGACGCTCAGCGCCACCGGCACTGTGGCTGAAGGCGGCCAGATCACCTACACCGCGACCCTGACCAACCCTGCCGGCACGCCAGTCACCGTGACCCTGAGCAACGGCTCGGTAATCACCATCGAAGCCGGCAAAACCACCGGCACCGTGACCGTTCCGGCGCCTGCCGATGACGTCTACAAGGACGCCGGCAAAGTCGAAGTGACCATCAAGGGTGCCACTGGCGGCAACTTCGAGAATCTGGTGCCAAGCACCGTTCCTGCCGTTACCGACATCACCGACACCATCGATACCTCGACGGTGAAACTGACCGCCACCGAGACTGCGGCTGAAGGCGGTACCGTCACCTACACCGCCACTGTTGGCGCGCCAGTGACCGGTTCGCCTGTGATCGTGACGTTGGCCAACGGCCAGAACATCACCATCGAAGTCGGCAAAACCACCGGCACCGTGACCACCACTGCACCGAACGATGTGCTGGCCGGCCATGCCCCGCTGACCAACGCAATCACCAACGTCAGCGGCGGTAACTACGAAAACCTGGTCGCCGACAAGACCCCGGTCAGCACCACCGTGACCGACACCGTCGACACCACCACCGTTTCGCTGACCGCCACCGGCAACGTCAACGAAGGCGGCTCGATCGTCTACACCGCGACGCTGACCAACCCGGCCGGCACGCCGGTAACCGTGACCCTGAGCAACGGTTCGACCATCACCATCGACGCCGGCAAGACCACCGGCACCGTGACCGTTCCGGCGCCTGCCGATGACGTCTACAAAGACGCCGGCAAGGTCGAAGTGACCATCAAAGGCACCGACGGCGGCAACTTCGAAAACCTGGTGGCCAATCCGACGCCAGCGGTGACCAACGTTGCCGACACGATCAACACCACGCACCTGACCCTCAGCGCAGAAAGCTATGTGCTCGAAGGCACCTCGATCACCTACACCGCGACCCTGACCAACGCCGCGCAAACGCCGGTCACCGTCAACCTGAGCAACGGCCAGACCATCACCATCGAGGCTGGCAAAACCAGCGGTTCGGTGACCATCGCCGCGCCGAGCGATGACGTCTACAAAGACGTCAGCAAGCTCACCGTGACCATGACCGATGCCACTGGCGGCAACTTCGAGAAGCTCGATATCAGCAAGACCCCGGTCAGCACCACCGTCAATGACACCATCGACAAAACCACGCTGACCCTGAGCGCCAGCGACACCGTCAGCGAAGGTGGCCAGATCACCTACACCGCGACCCTGAGCAATCCGGCCGGCACCGCCATGACCGTGACCCTGGCCAACGGCGCGGTGATCAACATCGCCGCCGGCGCCACCAGCGGTTCGGTGAACTTCGCTGCACCTGCGAACACCCCGTACATCGACGGCGGCAAGGTACAGACCGCGATTGCCAGCCACAGCGGCGGTAATTTCGAGCAGGTCGATGCCAACCGTTCGGCGGTGGTCACCACCGTCACCGACACGGTCGACACCACCAATATCAGCCTGAGCGCCACCGCTTCGGTCGCCGAGGGCGGCTCGATCGTCTACACCGCGAGCCTGACCAACCCGGCAGGCACGGCGATGACCGTGACCCTGAGCAACGGCGCGGTGATCAACATCGCCAAGGGCGCGACCACCGGCACTGCGACCGTCGCAGCGCCTGCTGATGACGTCTACAAGGACGCCGGCAAAGTCGACGCCAGCATCACCAAGACCACCGGCGGTAACTTCGAGAACCTGGTGGTCGACAAGACCCCGGCGGTCACCGACGTGACCGACAGCATCGATAACAGCACCGTTTCGCTGACTGCCACCGCCAGCACCGTTGAAGGCGGCGTGGTGGTTTACACCGCGTCCGTAACCGCTCCAGTCACCGGCGCGCCAGTTGTGGTGACCCTGTCCAACGGCCAGACCATCACCATTCCGGTCGGCGCCAGCAGCGGCAGCGTCAACTTCACCGCACCGAACGATGCACTGGCCGGCGGCAACACGCTGAGCGTGAAAATCGACGGCACCAGCGGCGGCAATTACGAAAACCTTGTGGCCGACAAAACCCCGGCCGTGACGTCGGTGACCGACTCCGTCGACACCACCAACCTGTCGCTGAGTGCGACTGGCACCGTGGCGGAAGGTGGTTCGATTGTTTACACCGCGACCCTGACCAACCCGGCTGGCACGCCCGTTACCGTGAACTTGTCGAACGGTTCGGTGATCACCATCGAAGCGGGCAAAACCACCGGTTCCGTGACCGTCGCAGCGCCTGCCGACGACGTCTACAAAGACGCCGGCAAAGTCGAAGTCACGATCAAGGACGCCACTGGCGGCAACTTCGAAAACCTGGTGCCAAGCACGACGCCAGCCGTGACCGATGTGACTGACACCATCGACACCTCGACCGTGAAACTGACGGCCGACACTACTGTGGCTGAAGGCGGCACTGTCACTTACACCGCTACAGTCGGCGCGCCGGTCACCGGTTCGCCAGTCGTGGTGAGCCTAGCCAACGGCCAGAGCATCACCATCGAAGTCGGCAAAACCACAGGCACCGTGACCACCACCGCGCCGAATGACGCATTGAACGGTCAGGCGTCGCTGAGCAACTCGATCACCAACGTTTCCGGCGGCAACTACGAAAACCTGGTGGCCGACAAGGCACCGGTTTCGACCACGGTCACTGACACCGTCGACACCACTGACCTGACGCTCAGTGCCACCAATTCGGTCGCCGAAGGCGGCTCGATCATCTACACCGCGACGCTGACCAACCCGGCTGGCTCGCCGGTGACTGTGACCCTGTCGAACGGCTCGGTGATCACCATCGAGTCCGGTAAAACCACCGGCACCGTGACCGTTGCTGCGCCTGCCGATGACGTCTACAAAGACGCCGGCAAGGTCGAAGTGACCATCAAGGACGCCACCGGTGGCAACTTCGAGAACCTGGTGCCAAGCACTGTTCCGGCCGTGACCGAAGTCACCGACACCATCGACACCTCGACCGTCAAACTGACCGCCACTGAGTCTGCCGCTGAAGGTGGCACCGTCACCTACACCGCCACTGTCGGCGCGCCAGTCACCGGTTCGCCGGTCGTCGTGACCCTGGCGAACGGCCAGAACATCACCATCGAAGTCGGCAAAACCACCGGCACCGTGACCACCACCGCGCCAAACGATGCGTTGAGCGGCCACACCCCGCTGACCAATGCGATCACTGACGTGAGCGGCGGTAACTACGAGAATCTGGTGGCCGACAAGACCCCGGTTTCAACCACCGTTACTGACACTGTCGACACCACCACCGTTTCGCTGACCGCGACCGGCACCGTGGCGGAAGGCGGCTCGATCGTTTACACCGCTACCCTGACCAACCCGGCAGGCACGCCAGTGACCGTAACGTTGAGCAACGGTTCGGTGATCACCATCGAAGCCGGCAAAACCACGGGTACCGTGACCGTCGCTGCTCCAGCCGAGGACGTCTACAAAGACGCCGGCAAAGTCGAAGTGACCATCAGGGATGCCACCGGCGGCAACTTCGAGAACCTGGTTCCGAGCACCACGCCTGCAGTTACGGAAGTGACCGACACCATCGACACCTCGACCGTGAAACTGACGGCCGACACCTCCGTGGCTGAAGGCGGCACCGTCACTTACACCGCCACCGTCGGCGCGCCAGTCACCGGCTCGCCTGTCGTGGTGACCCTGGCCAACGGTCAGAACATCACCATCGAAGTGGGTAAAACCACCGGCACCGTCACTACCACCGCGCCGAACGATGCGCTGACCGGTCATGCGCCGCTGACCAACTCGATCACTGGCGTTTCCGGCGGCAACTACGAAAACCTCGTGGCCGACAAAACCCCGGTCAGCACCAACGTGACTGATACCGTCGACACCACCAACCTGTCGCTCAGCGCCACCGGTTCGGTGAACGAAGGTGGCCAGATCACCTACACCGCGACCCTGACCAATGCCGCTGGCTCGCCGGTCACCGTGACTCTGTCGAACGGTGCAGTGATCACCATCGACGCCGGCAAAACCACCGGCACCGTCACCGTCGATGCACCGAAAGATGACGTCTACAAAGATGCCGGCACCGTTGAAGCGACCATCAAAGGCGCGACCGGTGGCGACTTCGAAAACCTGGTCACCAATACCGCCCCGGCGGTCACCACCGTCAACGACACCATCGACACCTCCACAGTGTCGCTGACTGCCACGGCGAACGTCGCCGAAGGCGAAACCGTGGTCTACACCGCGACCGTGACCGCGCCAGTGACTGGCTCGCCAGTGGTCGTGACCCTGTCCAACGGCCAGACCATTACCATCGCTGTCGGTGAAACCACCGGCTCGGTGAACTTCGTTGCACCGAACAGCCCATTGGCCGGCGGCAGCTCGCTGAGCGTGACCATCGACGGCGCCACCGGCGGCAACTACGAAAAACTGGCGGTCGACGGCAAGTCCGCCGACACCGCGGTTTCGGACACCAACGACACCACCAACCTGAACCTGACCGCGACCGATTCGGTGGCTGAAGGCGGTTCGATCGTTTACACCGCGACGCTGACCAACCCGGCCGGCACCCCGGTAACCGTGACCCTGAGCAACGGTTCGGTGATCACCATCGAAGCCGGTAAAACCACGGGTACCGTGACCGTCGCTGCTCCAGCCGATGACGTCTACAAAGACGCCGGCAAAGTCGAAGTGACCATCAAGGATGCCACCGGCGGCAACTTCGAGAGCCTGGTTCCGAGCACCGTGCCGGCCGTGACCAACGTCACCGACACCATCGACACCACCACCGTCAAACTCACCGCGACCGAGTCGGCGGCTGAAGGCGGCAGCGTGACTTACACCGCTACTGTGGGTGCGCCGGTGACCGGTTCGCCTGTGGTCGTGACCCTGGCCAACGGTCAGACCATCACCATTGGTGTTGGCCAGACCACCGGCACCGCGACCACCATCGCGCCGAACGATGCATTGAGCGGTCACGCGCCGATCACCAATGCGATCACCGAGGTGAGCGGCGGCAACTTCGAAAACCTGGTGGCGGACAAGACGCCGGTTTCGACCAATGTCACCGACACTGTCGACACCACTGACCTGTCGCTGACTGCGACCGGCACCGTTGCGGAAGGTGGATCGATCATCTACACCGCAACGCTGACCAACGCGGCTGGCTCGCCAGTCACCGTGACCCTGTCGAATGGTGCGGTAATCACTATCGAAGCCGGTAAAACCACTGGCACCGTAACCGTTCCTGCTCCGGCCGATGACGTCTACAAAGACGCTGGCAAAGTCGAAGCGACGATCTCCACCGCTACCGGTGGCAACTTCGAAAATCTGGTGCCGAGCACTGTTCCAGCCGTCACCGAAGTGACTGACACCATCGACATCTCGACCGTGAAACTGACGGCGACCGAGACCGCCGCTGAAGGTGGCACCGTCACCTACACCGCCACTGTCGGTGCGCCAGTGACCGGCTCGCCTGTCGTCGTGACGCTGGCCAATGGTCAGAACATCACCATCGAAGTCGGTAAAACCACTGGCACCGTGACCTTCACCGCACCGAACGATGCGCTGACCGGTCATGCACCGATCACCAACTCGATCACCGGTGTCACTGGCGGCAACTACGAAAATCTCGTGGCCGATAAAACGCCGGTCAGCACTAACGTAACCGACACCGTCGACACCACCAACCTGACGCTCAGCGCGACCGGCTCTGTGGCTGAGGGCGGCTCGATCATCTACACCGCGACATTGACCAACGCGGCTGGCTCGCCAGTGACCGTGACCCTGTCGAACGGCGCGGTGATTACCATCGAAGCCGGCAAAACCACTGGCACCGTGTCTGTTCCAGCGCCAGCCGATGACGTCTACAAAGACGCCGGCAAGGTTGAAGCGACGATCTCGACGGCGACGGGCGGCAACTTCGAAAACCTGGTACCGAGCACTGTTCCGGCCGTAACCGAAGTCACCGATACCATCGACACCTCGACCGTCAAACTGACGGCCGACACCTCCGTGGCTGAAGGTGGCACCGTTACTTACACCGCCACTGTGGGCGCTCCAGTCACCGGTTCGCCGGTCACCGTTACCTTGGCCAACGGTCAGAACATCACCATCGAAGTCGGCAAAACCACCGGCACCGTGACCTTCACCGCACCGAACGATGCGCTGACCGGTCACGCGCCGCTGACCAACGCGATCACCGGCGTAACCGGCGGCAACTACGAAAACCTCGTTGCCGACAAGGCACCGGTTTCGACCAACGTCACCGACACCGTCGACACCACCAATCTGTCGCTGACTGCGACCGGCACCGTTGCGGAAGGTGGTTCGATCATCTACACCGCGACGCTGACCAACGCTGCTGGCTCGCCAGTGACCGTGACGCTGAGCAACGGCGCCGTGATCACCATCGACGCCGGCAAAACCACTGGCACCGTAACCATTCCAGCCCCGGCCGATGACGTCTACAAAGACGCCGGCAAGGTTGAAGCGACCATCTCCAGCGCTACCGGTGGCAACTTCGAAAACCTCGTGCCGAGCAATGTTCCGGCTGTGACCGAAGTCACCGATACCATCGACACATCGACCGTCAAACTGACGGCTGATGCGTCGGTGGCTGAAGGCGGCACCGTCACTTACACCGCCACTGTGGGCGCTCCAGTGACCGGCTCTCCGGTTGTGGTGACCTTGGCCAATGGTCAGAACATCACCATCGAAGTCGGCAAAACCACCGGCACCGTGACCACCACCGCACCGAACGATGCGCTGACCGGTCAGGCGCCACTGACCAACTCGATCACGGGTGTCACTGGCGGCAGCTACGAAAACCTGGTGGCCGACAAGACCCCGGTTTCAACCACGGTCACCGATACCGTCGACACCACTAACCTGTCGCTGAGCGCGACGGGCTCGGTTGCTGAAGGTGGCTCGATCATCTACACCGCAACGCTGACCAACGCGGCTGGCTCGCCAGTCACCGTGACCCTGTCGAACGGCGCCGTGATCACCATTGAGGCGGGTAAAACCACTGGCACCGTCACCGTCGCTGCGCCGGCGGATGACGTTTACAAAGATGCAGGCAAAGTCGAAGCAACCATTTCGACCGCGACTGGTGGCAACTTCGAGAACCTGGTGCCAAGCACCGTGCCGGCCGCAACCAATGTCACCGACACCATCGACACCACCACCGTAAAACTCACCGCCACCGAGTCGACCGCTGAGGGTGGCAACGTCACCTATACCGCGACTGTCGGCGCGCCAGTCACCGGCTCGCCGGTTGTCGTAACCTTGGCCAACGGTCAGACGATCACCATCGGCGTCGGCCAGACCACCGGTACCGCGACCACCACGGCACCAAACGACGCATTGACTGGCCACGCTCCGCTGACCAACGCGATCACTGACGTAACAGGTGGCAACTTCGAGAACCTGGTGGCCGACAAGACCCCGGTATCGACCAATGTCACCGACACCGTCGACACGACCAATCTGTCACTCAGCGCTACCAATTCGGTCGCTGAAGGTGGTTCGATCGTTTACACCGCGACCCTGACCAACGCCGCTGGCTCACCAGTGACCGTGACCCTGTCCAACGGCGCGGTGATCACCATCGACGCCGGCAAAACCAGCGGCACCGTAAGCGTTCCGGCCCCGGCTGACGACGTCTACAAAGACGCCGGCACCGTGCAAGCGACCATCAGCACCGCCACCGGTGGCAACTTCGAAAACCTGGTGCCGAGCACTGTTCCCGCCGTCACCAGCGTTACCGACACCATCGACACCACCACCGTGAAACTGACGGCCACCGAGTCGGCGGCTGAGGGTGGCAACGTTGTCTACACCGCTACCGTAGGCGCGCCGGTTACCGGCTCGCCAGTTGTCGTGACTTTGGCCAATGGTCAAACCATCACCATCGGTGTAGGCCAGACCACGGGCACCGCAACCACCGCAGCGCCAAACGATGCATTGACTGGTCATGCGCCACTGACCAACGCGATCACCAGCGTGACCGGCGGCAACTACGAAAATCTCGTGGCCGACAAGACCCCGGTCAGCACCAACGTGACCGACACTGTCGACACCACTAATCTGTCGCTGAGCGCATCTGGTTCGGTTGCTGAAGGTGGCTCGATCGTCTACACCGCAACCCTGACCAACGCCGCTGGCTCGCCGGTCACCGTGATGCTGTCCAACGGCGCCGTAATCACCATCGACGCCGGCAAAACCACCGGCACCGTGACCGTTCCAGCACCTGCAGACGACGTTTACAAAGACGCTGGCACTGTGCAGGCCACGATCAGCACAGCCACTGGCGGCAACTTCGAAAACCTGGTGCCGAGCACAACTCCGGCTATTACCAGCGTCACCGATACCATCGACACCACGACGGTGAAACTGACCGCGACCGCCACTGCCGCTGAAGGCGGTAACGTCGTCTACACCGCAACTGTCGGCGCGCCAGTGACGGGCTCGCCAGTCGTGGTCACCCTGTCGAACGGTCAGACCATCACCATCGGTGTCGGCCAGACCACCGGTACCGCGACCACCACTGCACCTAACGACGTATTGACCGGTCATGCACCGCTGACAAACGCGATCACCGACGTGACCGGCGGTAACTTCGAAAACCTCGTGGCTGACAAAACGCCGGTCAGCACCAACGTGACCGACACCGTCGACACCACCAACCTGTCGCTCAGTGCTAGCAATTCGGTCGCTGAAGGCGGCTCGATCGTTTACACCGCGACGTTGACCAACGCCGCTGGCTCGCCAGTGACCGTAACCTTGTCAAACGGCGCCGTGATCACCATCGACGCCGGTAAAACCACCGGCACCGTAACCGTTCCAGCGCCAGCCGATGACGTCTACAAAGACGCCGGCACCGTGCAGGCGACCATCAGCACCGCCACCGGTGGCAACTTCGAAAACCTCGTGCCGAGCACGACTCCGGCCGTAACCAGCGTCACCGACACGATCGACACCACCACCGTAAAACTCACTGCAACCACAACTGCAGCCGAGGGCGGCAACGTTGTCTACACCGCGACTGTCGGCGCGCCGGTCACCGGTTCGCCGGTTGTCGTGACCCTGGCCAACGGTCAGACCATCACTATTGGCGTCGGCCAGACCACCGGCACCGCGACCACCACCGCACCGAACGATGCGTTGACCGGTCATGCGCCGCTGACCAACTCGATCACCAACGTGACGGGCGGCAACTACGAGAACCTCGTGGCCGACAAAACCCCGGTCAGCACCAACGTGACCGACACTGTCGACACCACCAACCTGTCACTCAGTGCGACCGGCTCCGTAGCCGAGGGCGGTTCGATCGTCTACACCGCAACCTTGACCAACGCCGCTGGCTCGCCAGTGACCGTCACCTTGTCGAACGGCGCCGTGATCACCATCGACGCCGGTAAAACCACTGGCACCGTAACCGTTCCAGCGCCAGCCGATGACGTCTACAAAGACGCCGGCACCGTACAGGCGACGATCAGCAACGCCACCGGTGGCAACTTCGAAAACCTGGTACCGAGTACGACGCCGGCCGTGACCAGCGTCACCGACACCATCGACACCACGACGGTGAAACTCACGGCTACCGGCACAGCGGCAGAGGGCGGCAACGTCGTCTACACCGCGACCGTCGGTGCTCCGGTGACCGGTTCGCCTGTGGTTGTAACGCTGGCCAACGGTCAAACCATCACCATCGGTGTAGGCCAGACCACGGGCACCGCGACCACCACTGCGCCGAACGACGCATTGACCGGCCATGCGCCGTTGACCAACTCGATCACCAACGTGACCGGTGGCAACTACGAGAATCTGGTGGCCGACAAAACTCCGGTCTCGACCACCGTCACCGACACCGTCGACACCACCAACCTGTCGCTGTCCGCGACCGGCACCGTGGCCGAAGGTGGCCAGATCACTTACACCGCGACCCTGACCAACGCCGCTGGCTCGCCAGTCACCGTAACCCTGAGCAACGGTTCGGTGATCACCATCGACGCCGGCAAAACCAGCGGCACCGTGACCGTTCCAGCGCCAGCCGATGACGTCTACAAAGACGCCGGCAACGTCCAGGCAACCATCAAAACCGCCGCCGGTGGCAGCTTCGAAAATCTGGTGACCAGCACCGCGCCAGCCGTGACCAGCGTCACCGACACCATCGACACCACCACCGTGAAACTGACCGCCACCGGCACAGCGGCAGAAGGCGGCAACGTTGTCTACACCGCCACTGTCGGTGCAGCCGTGACCGGCTCGCCGGTTGTCGTGACCCTGGCCAACGGTCAGACCATCACCATCGACATCGGCAAAACCACTGGCACCGTGACCACCGCCGCACCGAACGATGCGTTGACTGGTCACGCCCCGCTGACCAACTCGATCACCAACGTCACTGGCGGCAACTACGAAAATCTCGTCGCCGACAAAACCCCGGTCAGCACCACCGTGACCGACACCGTCGACACCACCAACCTGTCGCTGTCCGCGACCGGCACCGTGGCGGAAGGTGGTCAGATCACTTACACCGCGACCCTGACCAACGCCGCTGGCTCGCCAGTCACCGTGACCCTCAGCAACGGTTCGGTAATCACCATCGAAGCCGGCAAAACCACCGGCACCGTGACCGTTCCGGCTCCGGCTGATGACGTCTACAAAGACGCCGGCACCGTGCAGGCAAGCATCACCGGCACCAACGGCGGCAGCTTCGAAAATCTGGTGACCAGCAACACGCCAGCGGTGACCAACGTCACTGACACCCTCGACACCACCACGGTCAGCATCACTGGCAGCAGCTCGGTGACCGAAGGCCAGACCGCCAGCTACACCGTCAGCCTGAACCACCCGGCGCAAACCGAAGTGACCCTGAAAATCGTCTACAGCGGCACCGCCGCCGACGGTTCGGACTTCACTGGCGTTTACACCGTGAAGATCCCGGCAGGTGCGAGCAGCGCGCAGTTCAATGTCGCCACCATCGATGACAAGATCACCGAAGGCACCGAGAACTTCGTGGTCAAGATTGATTCGGCCACCGGTGGCAACTTCGAGAACCTCGCGGTCAGCAGCACCAATGGCAGCGTCAGCACCTCGATCATCGACAACGATGCGCCGCCGGTGCTCGACCTGGATGCCAACAACTCCAGCGGCGCTACCGGTGCCGACTACAAGGTGACCTTCACCGAAAACACCCCGGGCGCGGGCGTGTCGATTGCCGACACCGACATCAGCATCACCGACCCGGACAGCACCATGCTCACCGGCGCCACCGTGGTCCTGACCAACCGTCAGGACGGCGATGCGCTGAACCTGGGCAACAGCGTCAACGGCATCACCATCAATGCCAACAGCACCAACGGCACCGTCACGCTGACGCTGTCCGGCAATGCGACGCTGGCCGACTACATGCAGGCCATCAAGAACATCAGCTTCACCAACGGCAGCGAAAACCCGAGCACCGTGCCACGCATCATCACGGTGACAGTGACCGACGGCGGCAATTACTCCAACACCGCGACCACCACGGTCAACGTGGTGGCGGTCAACGACGCTCCGGTGGCAGCACCAAGCAACGTCACTGGCACCGAAGACACTCCGCTGGTACTCGGCTGGTCGACCTTCGGCGTGACCGACGTCGACAGCCCAGCCAGCAGTCTGGGCATCAAAATCACCCAGCTGCCGGGCGAAGGCAAACTGCAGTATCTGGACGGTTCGGCCTGGAAAGACGTCGCCAACAACCAGACCTTCAGCAAGGCTGACATCGACGCCGGCAAGCTGCGCTTCCTGCCGGATGCCAACGAATCGGGCGTCAACGGTTACGGCGGCAGCGGTCTGGGCAACAACCAGGCGGACTACGCGCAGATCAAGTTCCAGCCAACCGACGGTCAACTTCTGGGCAACACCGGCACCGTGAAGATCGACATCACGCCGGTGGCGGATGCGCCAACCGTGAGCGTCGCCGACAACAGCGTGAAGTCCACCGGGCTGATCAAGGAAGTCTGGACCGGTCTGTCGGGCTTGGGCACCAACGGCAATGGCGCGGATTCGACCACGTTGAAAAACGTCATCGACGGCGCCGGGAAACCGAACTCCAGTGGCTCGGTCACCAATGTGCAGTCCGACGGTAGCGTTGCAGCGGGCACGGCATCGAAGACGTCAGGCCTGATTTATCTGGAAGCCGGCAAGACCTACACCTTCAGCGGTATTGCCGATGACAGTTTGTTGATCACGATCGGCGGCAAGAGTGTGGCTTCGGGTACCTGGGGCGCGGGCGGCGCCATCAATGGCTCGTTCACCCCGACCACCAGCGGCTACTACACCCTGGACATCTACCACCACAACCAGAGCGGCCCGGGCAGCTACGACGTCAACCTGTCGGTCAATGGCAGCACGCCGATCGACCTGAGCAGCGCCGGTGTGCCGATCTACACCGGCGTACAGGATCTGGTGAACTCGGGCGTGACCGTCTCCGATCTGCACGGCACTAACGGCGAAGGCTATTACGACGGCTACAAACTCAACACCGGCGCCGAAGGCACCACCGTGAAGCTGTCGGCGATTACCACTGCACTGACTGACACCGACGGCTCGGAAACCCTGAGCGTGAAGATCAGCGGCGCACCGGTCGGCTCGGTGCTCAGCGATGGTGCGGGTCACACCTTCACCGTCACCGCCAGCAGCGGCGACGCCAACGTCACTGGCTGGAACCTCGGCAGCCTGACCGTAACGCCACCGCCGTACTACAACGGCCAGTTCAACCTGACCGTGACCTCGACCTCCACCGAAATGGTCGGCGGTTCGGCGAGCAGCACCGCGACCATTCCGGTCACTGTGGTGCCAGCGGTCTACAACGCGGTCGTGGCAACCTCGGGCGACGACACCGTCACCGGCACCGATGGCAACGACATCATCGTCGCCGACATCGGTGGCCTGACCGTGGTGCCGGGCACCAACTACAACATCGCGTTCATGGTCGACAGCTCCGGCAGCATGAGCGCGTCGTCGCTCAACGCCGCCAAAGACTCGCTGACGTCGGTGTTCAACAGCCTCAAGCAGAGCCTGGGCGGCAGCAATTCGGGCACGGTGAACATCTTCCTCGTCGACTTCGATACCCAGGTCAACAAGTCGGTGTCGGTGAACCTCAACGACCCGAATGCGCTGACGCAACTCAAAGCGGTACTGGACTCGATGGCCTCCGGCGGCGGCACCAACTACGAAGACGTGTTCAAGACCACGGCCAACTGGTTCCAGAGCGCTGACGCTGTGGCCAACACCGGGGCGAAAAACCTCACGTACTTCATCACCGACGGCCAGCCGACCTACTATCAGAGCGGCGAGCAGACCAACCCGACGCTGTACGGCAACGTGAAGCTCGACGATGTGGTGAAAACCAGCAACTACAAGCCGGGCGATACCTTCAGCACTTATATCGACAATACCCATGCGTTGACGATCAACAGCGCCGGCACCGTAACCCTGCAAACCTACAATTCGTGGTGGGGCTGGAGCAGCTCGAATCTGGGCACCATCCATGCGCAGGGCGACGGCACCTATGAGTTGTCGAATCTGGCGGGTACCGGTAACAGCACCAACTCGTCAACGACCAGTAACTCGACCAGTGGCTTTGCCTTGCTCAGCGGTCTGTCGAACGTAGAGGCTATCGGACTGAACAACGATGTCAGCCTCAACGACCTGAAGCCTTACGATTCGGATAAAACGCCGCAGACCAACATCGATCCGAAGGACCTGGCCAACTCGATCATCGGCCACACCGAAGCGACGATGCCGGGCAACGACACCGTCAGCGGTGGCGACGGCAACGACATCCTGTTCGGCGATCTGGTGAGCTTCAACGGCATCGCCGGTGAGGGTTATCAGGCGATGCAGGCGTTCGTGGCCAAGGAAACCGGAGTCGACGTCAGCAAGGTCACCACCAGCAACGTGCACCAATACATCACCGAGCACTATCAGGCGTTCGATGTCTCCGGTGCGCATGACGGTAACGACACGCTGTTGGGTGGCGCGGGCAATGACATCCTCTTCGGCTCGGGCGGTAACGACTGGCTCGACGGCGGCAAAGGTAATGACATTCTGCTCGGCGGCACTGGCAACGACACGCTGATCGGCGGTCAGGGCAATGACATCCTCATTGGTGGTTCCGGTGCCGACACCTTCGTCTGGAAAGCGGGCGACACCGGCAACGACGTGATCAAGGACTTCAAGGCCAGCGAAGGTGACCGCATCGACCTGCGTGATTTGTTGCAGGGCGAGACCGGTAGCACCATCGATAACTTCCTGAAGATCACCACGGTCGACGGCACGTCGTCGCTGCAAGTCAGCTCGGCGGGCAAGTTCAACTCCGGCGATGCCGCTGCGGCAACCCCGGACGTGACGATCAAACTGGAAGGCAACAACTGGTCGAGCGCCAACATCCACAACCTGATTGCCGGCAGCGATCCGACCATCAAGGTCGACCACAACAACAGCTGATACGTGAACAAAACGGCCGCCCTGATGGGGCGGCCGTCACGTTTGTGTGGTCCGGACCGGTGACGATTGCGTCGCCGCCCCGCATACTCGCGCACAGTTGGCTATGCTGCTGACAGCATGACGCTGGTTCATTTCTGAGGGATGCTCAATGTTTTACGTGCAACGCGATGCGCAAGGTCTGTTGATTCGCGTGGAAGCCGCGGCCTACGCCGAGGCCACGGAAACGCTGCCGGCCGACAGCCATGAAATCCAGGCCTGGTTCGCCAATGAAGTGGTGGAAACCAGCCTGAAACAGCTCAAGCAGAGCGACTTCGAAATGATTCGGGTACTCGACGACCTGATTCAGGTGCTGACCCAGAAAGGCGTGATCCGCGTCACCGACCTGCCGCCGGCGGCCCAGGCCAAACTGATGGACCGGACACAGGCGCGTGAAGCTTTGGGCGGGTTGAGTCAGTTGATCGATGAGGATGAGGGCGGGTTGATCTGATTTCTTCAGATCAAAGGCCTACCCTCACCCCAGCCCTCTCCCCGAGGGAGAGGGGGCCGACCGAGGTGTCTGGCGTTATACATCGACCTGAAAAACCGGGGCGATTATGGATTCAAGACACATCGCTCATCCCGAATATCCCCAATCAGCCCCCCTCCAGAAGGGAGGGGGATCTGACCGAAGTGTCTGGCGTTAAACATCGACCTGAAATCGGGGTCGATTATGGATTCAGCGGACATCTTGCACGTCGGCGTATTACATGAATATCGCATGGTCAGTCCCCTCTCCCTCCGGGAGAGGGCTAGGGTGAGGGTTGCTTTTGCAATGACTCACCGCCAAGGCTTCGGCTCACCCAACAACTGCCCCTGAACCCCATACAAACCCATCTCGCGAATCACCGACAACTCCCCTTCCGTCTCGACCCGCTCGGCAATCAGCGGCAGATCAATGCTGTGCGCCGCACGCTGGATCGCCTCGATGAACAGACGCTTGTCACTCTCCTGATCAATCGCACGAATGTAACTGCCATCGATCTTCAAGTACGCCAGCCCCA
The DNA here is from genome assembly GCF_900580865.1 of Pseudomonas viridiflava. Lineage (GTDB taxonomy): Bacteria > Pseudomonadota > Gammaproteobacteria > Pseudomonadales > Pseudomonadaceae > Aquipseudomonas. The sequence continues at coordinate 17,757 of NZ_UTBZ01000040.1, read as the reverse complement.
GCCGCGCCAGGTTGCCGATCATGCTGAAGCGCCCACCAAAGCGCTGCAGGCTCAGCGAGAAACCGAGTTCACGCAGGCGTCGGGTCAACTGCTCCAGCACCGCTTGTTCCGGCAACTGCTCCTCGCCGATCTCCAGGGTCAGGCGCGCACCGAGGTTGGAATGCGCACGTAGAATCTCGAAGACCTTGTTCAGCGCCTGCGGATCCGCCAGGGTGGCCGAAGACAGGTTCAGCGCCAGCGAATCCTCATGCGCTTTCATCTGTTCCAGCACGCGTTCGAGCATCAGGCGATCCAGCCGCGCGGTCCAGCCAAAGCGCTCCAGCCACGGCAGGAAGCGCCCGGCCGGGATCGTCTGGCCCTGATCATCGAGCAGGCGCGAGAGCACTTTGTAATGCAGCACCAGTTGCGTGTCTGCAGCGGCCACCACCGGTTGGAAATACAGCTCGAAACGCTGCTGACTCAAGGCCTGATCGAGCAAGCGGTGCCAGGCGTGGTGATCGTCGCCGACATCCGCCGTCAGGCTCTGATCGATGCAGGCCCAGTTCTGCTCGCCCTGCCCTTCGGCCTGCGCCAGCGCCTGATCACCGAGGGTCAGCACCTGTTGCGGCGAATCGCCGTGGGTGAACGGCGCCAGACCGATCGACGCCACCGCAGCGACGTCGGTCGCGCCGGTGGCGTGCAGACTGCTCAAGGCACTGTCGAGGTTCTGCGCCAGTTGCAGCGCTTCATCTCGGACCAGCCCCGGCGCCAGCACGGCGAATTCACCGCCACGAATACGCGTGACAAGGTTCTGGGTTTCCGGGTACTTGGCGCATTCGCGAGACAACTGTTCGCCGACTGCTTTCAACAATTCATCGGTGCGCTGGCCACCGAGACGCTGGTTGAGCCCAGCGAGATCCTTGACCCGCAACAGCAGCAAGTAACCCGAACTGGCCTGCTCCGGATTGCTCACCCGATTGTTCAACTGCATCTCGAAATAACGCCGGTTGGCCAACCCCGTCAGGTTGTCCTGATAAGACTCGGCGCGCAATTTTTCACTGCGCTCGGCCTGTTCCTGGAACAGCGCCTTGAGCTTCTCGACCATCTGATTCATCGCCTGTACCACACGGCGCAACTCAGGCGTGCGCGGCAATTCCGGCAGGCTGAGGAATTCGCGGCGGGCGATGGCGTGGGATTGCTTGACCATGTAATCCAGCGGCTTCAACTGCCGACGCAGCAGCAATGCACCGAGCACCGCGCTGAGCGCACCGCAGATCAACAGCCAGCCGAGACTGCCCAACGCGCTCTGCCACAGCTTGGCCACGGCAAACATCGGATGGCTGACCACTTCGACCCGCGCCGCCTGCTCCCAGCCACGGCTGACCAGCGCATCGCCACCGGCCGGTTCCAGGCCGATCAGTTTGACGAACCAGTCCGGCACATTAGTGACGGCCGGAATGCCGTTGCGCTCAACAATCGTCTGGTCAGTCTTCAGATCGACCACGCGGATGCTCGCGTAGTAGCCACTGTCGAAAATCGAGCTGACCAGCAGCTCGACCATCGCCGGATCGTCGATATTCGGTGTCAGCGACAAGGCCAGCGCCGTCGCGGCGTCCTGCGCGTGGGAACGCAACTGGTTGACGTACTGGGTCCGCGAGCTTTCCAGACTGACCATGAAGCTGCCGGTGAAGGCGACCACCAGGAACAGACAGATAGCGATCAACAGCTGTTTGAACAAAGACATCTGAGCGCGTGCTCCTAGTTAGTCGTCTCGACCGGAAAACCTTCGGCCTGCATTTTCTTCAACACATCCTGCCAGCGCGACAGGCGTTTGGTGTCACCGACCTTCTTGTTGCCCTTCGCGCCTGGCAGGTATAACCCTTCAGCATTGAAAGAGTAGACCGGCAGCAAATCGGTTCGCTGCGACGCCGGCTGGATCGGGTCGATCAGGCTGTCGAGCACCAGCGGCATGGCATCGGGGGTGGCATAGTAAGTCAGGACCATGTGCGCGCGGTTCTGGCGTAACGCTTTGACATAGGTGATGCGCAGCTTGTCACTGGAAACCCCGAGGTGGCGCAGGCTGAAATACTTGGCGATCGCGTAGTCTTCGCAGTCGCCGGCGCCCTTCCACAGCGCCTCGATGGGCGTCTCCCAGTAATCGACTTCGTGCCACAGATCGATGTCTTCGACGTAGCGCACCTGTTTATTGAAAAACAGGTTCACCACTTTGAGCTTTTCCATCTCGCTGACCTGCTTCTGCGTGGCCAACAGATTCTGCCAGGCATCGATGCGCTGCTGCCCGGCACCCAGCGGCCCGTAGAGTGCCGTGGCTTTGCGGCTGATCGTGGAAAAATCCCAATCGGCATGCAGACCGCCCAGCATCATGCCGGCCAGCAACAGTGCGCAGCCTAGCCAGCGCAGCGTCCGGGGGATCGCGAAACGTACCGCCACAGCAGGATTCCGGGGGGCAGGAAGGAAAGCGTTTGATGGTGAAGCTTAGTCGGCGAAAAAACAATGGCACCATGAGATCATCGGCGGCGCGCTAAACTTCAGTTGCCAGCGCATTGTTTTACAAGGTTTGACAACCTGTAGAGCAATCACTAGTGTCATTTGGATCCAAATCAGGCCGACATACAGGGTGCGTAGTCGTGACACAGAAGCCCAAACCGCTGCATAGCATTAAAGTCGATGGACCGATTCCTGCGCATCTGGCCCGGTCGGTGATCGAAGAAACCCTGCGCTCGGCGATCCTCGATGGTCGTCTGCCCTGCGGCACGGCGCTGCGCCAGCAGGATCTGGCCGACCTGTTCGGCGTCAGTCGCATGCCGGTGCGCGAAGCCTTGCGCCAACTCGAAGCCCAAGAACTGCTGAGCGTGACCGCGCACAAAGGCGCGGTAGTTGCGCCATTGATTCAGGGCGATGCCACCGAGACCTACGAACTGCGCATCCTCCTCGAGTCCGAAGCCATGCGGCAGTCGATTCCGCTGCTGACCGCGGCCGATCATGCATGTGCGGCCGATTACATCGAAGAGCTGGAAGCGCAACACGACTACACGGAGATCGGCCGGCTCAACCGTTTGTTCCACATGGCCCTGTACAGCAAGGCGCCCAACCAACGCTTGCTGCGCCTGGTCGAAGACGGGCTCAACGAGGAAGAGCGTTTTCTGCGCTTCAACCTTGAAGCCATGGGCTTGGGCAAATTGTCCCAGGACGATCACCGCGCGATGCTACAAGCCGTCCGTGAGCGTGATATTGAACTGTCGATCAACCTCCTCGAGCAGCACCTTAATCGGGGCGTCGAGGTGATTACCCGCTATCTCGCTACCCCCGCCGCGCAAAGCCGCAAAGCCGCGCGCTGAGCGCGCTCTATCCCCCGCGAATCACCCACTTACAAATCCCCAAGCGATCTGCCCGACCTCGGGTGGGCGGATCCGCGTGCCCGCTCTAACCTCCCTGCGCCGTTCAGCCCGAAATTTGCACCTTGCCGGTGACGAATCGGTAATAGCCGTGGCGCTGATTTACCCGCACTCTTGAACGGCCAACCCCATAAAGAACGGGCGACGCGCTGCACTGACGGCGCAGTCCCCGCACCAGGAACCTACGGAAGGAGCCTTGCCACGGGAAAAAGGAAGTCATGGCGCGGGGTCACGGCCAACTTCCGCCCCTTTAAATCATTCAACTCTTATTACTGGAAAGTTGCTTCGAGTGAGGCATTCACTCTTGTCGATCAATTTTGGCCGTTATTAGCCGAAAGGAGCAACTACGCTCAAATAAAACTTCAGCCAAAAGTTTTATCGGAACCACTCAACTTCAAAAAACAGCAAACTTAAAATAATTAAAAATGTACTTGTTAAATACTTTGTCGGTGTATTAGTTTTTCCTCGCCAAGTTTGAACTTTACCCTTCACCTCGGCACCCACCCAATGCCTGCGGTACAACAGCAGCGCCTTATGGGCAGACATGAAGCCATGTCACAGATATATCCGGTCCGCACTTACCTATCAGGAAGGAAGGCTGTCGTCCGCCGACAGAAAACAAGTAAGTCGTAGTTTCACAGATTGCGCAGTTACCCGAGCAGTTCCATTTCATATCAACGATAAAGGACATCATGATGCCCACCAAGAACCAACTCGCCCTGAAAAAAGCCGAACTTAGCATTCACCCGATCTTTTCCGAGATCACCTCGCTAACGGTATTGCGTCGTTTCATGGAAACCCATGTATTTGCCGTGTGGGATTTCATGTCGCTGACCAAACGCCTGCAGCAGGAACTGACCTGCACGCGTTTGCCCTGGCTACCGCCGCGTGACCCTCACGCCGCGCGGTTGATCAACGAGATCGTTCTGGGTGAAGAATCGGATGATTGCCTGAGCGAAGGTCATTACAGCCATTTCGAGTTGTACCTGGATGCGATGCGCGAAATCGGCGCGAGTACCACGGCCGTGGAGCGTTTTGTCGCCCTGCAACAGGAAGGCGTGAGCTATGACGTCGCGTTGCAAAGCGTCGAGGTTGATCCGGCTGCCGCGCAGTTTGTCCGCGACACCTTGCGCACCGCCCTGCATGCGCCGGGGCATAGCGTTGCGGCGGCATTTCTGCATGGTCGCGAGAGTGTGATCCCGACCATGTTCCAGCGCATTCTTGACGACTGGGGCATCGGCATCGAACAGGCGCCGACCTTTCGCTACTACCTGGAACGGCACATCGAGGTCGACTCGGAGGATCACGGTCCGGCGGCAGAACACCTGCTCGAGCGCCTGGTCGACGGCGATCCGCAGCGCGAGGCCGAAGTCTACGCCAGCGCCATCGCCGCCGTGGAAAGCCGCATCGCCTTGTGGGACGGCCTGCGCCTGAGCATGCGTGAACCGTTGGCGGAGGTGGCCCAATGAACGCCGCCGACTATCAATCCTTTGCCGATGCCTGGGAGAACCGCGCGACCATCCGCACTCGCCCGCGGCGCGTGCTCGAAGACGACGAGCGGCTGATCTATCCGCTCAGCCGCCAGCCGCTGGTGCTCAGTGAAACCTTCCTGCGCGAGTGCCCGCAGCAGCGTGATTTCGCCCTGGTGCAGACGCTGTACAAATTCATCAACGACGTGGTGATTTTCGAGACCGAGATCGTCGACAAGACTGCGCGCAGCATCGCCAAGAACCGCTTCGCTGTGACCTTCCCGTTTGCCTGCCGTTACGACGCGATGACCGTGGTGGTCGATGAGGATTACCACGCGCTGGTGGCGATGGATTTCATGCAGCAAACGGTGGCGATGACCGGCATCGAGCCGATTCAGTTGCCCGATGAGATCGAGTTGAGCCGGGCGATTCCTGCGGCTGTAGCGCTGGCACCGGAGCACCTGCGCAGCGCGGTGGAATTGATCTGCGTGGCCATCGCCGAAAACACCGTAACCGGCGATGTCGCCGCGTTCGCCCGCGACGACACGGTCAAGCCGTCGATCAAAGGCCTGATGGCCGATCACTTGCTCGATGAAGGTCGCCATTCGAGTTTCTGGGCGCGAATGGTGCGTATCTATTGGCACACCGCCAGCGCGGCGGATCGCGAGATCATCGCGCAGATTCTGCCGGTGTTCATTGGCCATTACCTGACCAACGACATCCAGAAAGCCTTCGACCTGCGCCTGATCGACGCGCTGCCGGTCAGCGAGACCACGCGCCGTTCGCTCAGGGATGAAATGGTCGGGCTGGCCTTTCCGATCAATCGCCACCATCCGCTGGTGGGCAACATCGTCAAGTTCTTTCACAACAGCTCGCTGCTCGACACGCCCTGCGTGCAGCACGCCTTGCGCGATTACCTGGTTTGATGAGGAGGCCGACATGAAACGTCTCGACATTTTGCTGATTGGCGCCAGCCAGGCCATGACCGACCTGGCGCAGGAACTGGAACAACACGGTCACTCCTTGCAGCGCAGCGGCGTTGCGGCATCGACGGTGGATTTGATCATCGACGATGGCTTTATTGGCGCTGGCGACTTCTGCGCTATCCCGCATTTGCATCTGCGTTTGGGGGTTGGCCTGCAGAGCCTTGGCGGTCTGCCGTCACTCGATTTGCTGTGCTTCCTTGGCTCGTCACTGATCAGCCGCGTGCCAATTGCCGATGAGCCGTCCGGCAACGGTCAGGCACTGCGCCAGCGGGTGCTGACGCAGGTGGTGGACGAGGTGGCGTTGCTGGTCAGCCGCTTCTCCCGCGATGCGGATTATCTGCAGCAAGCCGCTACGGTGACGGCGCCGGATTTCGAGCGGATGGAAAACCTGCTGTTTCTCGACAGCCTGGCTTATGTCCATCAGCGCAACGACACCGCGAATGTGGCGCTGCTGAAACAGGCGCAAGTGCCAGTCATCGAGCGTCTGCAACAGAGCTTGATACGCCACGCCGAGCGACCGGCGCTGCACCTTGCCGAACAGTCGCTCAACTACGCCCAATTGCACGCCCACAGCCGCGCGATTCAACAGCGCTTACTGCCTTTGCTCGAGCAACATCCGCAACCGTGGGTGGTCGGCATCTGCCTGCCGAAAAGCCCGGCGCTGTTTGCCTCGATTCTGGCGATTCTCGGCAGCGGCGCGGTGTACCTGCCGCTGGAACCGAGCCATCCGTTGCAGCGTCAGCAATACATTCTGCAAAACGCTGGCGCACGGTTGTTGCTGCACGACGGCGAGCATCCACTCAGCCAGACCATGGCTGGACTGAACGTCAGCGGCATCGACAGTGCTGACGCGGATCTCAGCCAACCGCTGATGCGCCAACGTCCCGAGCTGGAGGCGCCGTGCATGGCGCTCTACACTTCGGGCACCACTGGGCATCCGAAGGGGGTGTTGCTCAGTCAGGCCAACCTCGCGCACTTCACTGCGTGGTACGCCGATTACGTGCAGTTGCTGGCCGAGAGCCGGGTATTGCAATTCTCGTCGATGAGCTTCGACTCATCACTGATCGACATCTTCCCGACCCTGCTCGAAGGTGCCGAACTGGTGGTGCCCGACGACACGCAACGGCGAGATCCGCTGCAACTGGTCGCGTTGATCCGCCGCCGGCAATTGACTCACGCCTTCCTGCCACCGGCACTGTTGAGCATCCTGCCGCTGGAACAACTGGAAGGGGTGCAAGTGATGACCGGCGGCGACGTCTGCGAGCCGTTCGTCATCGAGCAGCTGACGCGTCAGGGCACGCTGCACAACCTTTACGGCCCGACCGAAGCCACGGTGCTGATTACCGCGCGGCAACTTGAACCCGGCGACAGTAATCGCACGCTCGGAGCGCCAATCGCCAACAGTCAGGTGCTGATTCTCGATGACGATTTGCAACCGGTGCCGCAGAACACTGTCGGCGAATTGTTCATCGTCGGCCCCGGCGTTTGCCTCGGTTATCTGAACAATCCACAACAGACCGCCGAGCGTTATCTGAGCCTGAATCTGCCGGACGGCCAAACGTTGCGCGCCTACCGCAGCGGCGACATGGCCAGGTGGGGCGAGCACGGTATCGAGCTGTGCGGACGGCGCGACAATCAGGTGAAGATTCGCGGCTTCCGGGTCGAGCCGGAAGAAATCGAACGCTGCCTGCGCGAGAGCCAGTTGTACCGGCAAATCGCAGTAGTGATCGACCCTCAGCGACGGATTCTGGCGTTCCTCGCCCAGCCGCAATCGGATACCGCGCGTGAAGCATTGAAGGCCCACGCCCGGCAGTTTTTGCCGGACTACATGCAACCCGTGGCATGGACTGAGCTGACGAACATGCCGTTCGCCAGCAACGGCAAGGTCGACCGTGAAGCGCTGCTGGACCTGCCAGTGAGCGTGCAGGGCAGCGGGCCGAAATGCCTGCCGGCGAATGCTGATGAAGCACTGCTGCTGGAGATCTGGGCGGAGTTGCTGGAGCTGCCGAACAGCGATATTTCCACCGATGAAAGTTTCTTCAATCTGGGTGGTCACTCGATTTTGCTGTCGCGGATGTTGCTGCGTTTGCGTGAGGAATTCGGTCGCAGCATTTCGATCAATCGCTTCATCGAACTGCCGACCATCATCAAACTCGCAACGCTGGTGCGCGGCACCGATGACAGCGCGGTCCTCAGCGCCCAGGCCATGGCCGACGCCGAGCGTGCGCTGGAAATCGAGCCGCTGCCGATCAGCCGCATGGGCGATGTACACAAGGTCATCGTCACCGGCGCCAACAGTTTTGTTGGCGTGCACCTCGTCGAGGCACTGCTCGGTTGGGGTGCCAGCGAAGTGGCGTGTCTGGTGCGCGATGGCGGCGGGCAAACGGCGGCGCAGCGCTTTGCCGAGTCTCTGCGGGAAAACCGTCTGGAGCATCTGGATCTGAGTCGTGTGCGGGTTTACGCGGCGGATATAACGCGTCCGCAGTTGGGCCTGGATGACGACGATTTTCAGCGCCTCGATCGCGAGTTCGGCGCACTGGTGCACAACGCCGCCAACGTCAATCACGTGCTCGATTACGAGTCGCTGGCGGCGGACAACGTCGAGCCGATTTTCACGCTGCTGCGGCTGTGTGAAGGGCAGAGCAAAAAGGTCTTCAATTTCGTCTCGACGCTGTCGGCTTCAAGCACCGTCGACGAGGCGGGTCGAGTGCTGGAACTGCCCGCCGCGCCGACGCCGCCGATCTACATTCGCAACGGTTACAACCTGTCGAAATGGGTTGGCGAACGCATCCTCGAACGGGCGCGGGAACGCGGCGTACGGGTCAATCTGTATCGCCCAGGCAACATCAGTTTCAACAGCTTGAGCGGCGTTTGTCAGCCGCACAAAAACCGTCTGATGCTGATGCTCAAAGGCTCGATCCAGCTCGGCCAGGTGCCAGCCTTCGCGCTGAATTTCGATCTGATGCCGGTGGACTTTCTCGCCCGTTTCATCGCCTTCCACGCCAGCCGTTATTCGCCGGAACGTGCGGTGTTCAACCTGCATAACCCCGAGCCATTGAGCTGGGACGCCTACGTTGCTTCATTCCGCGAAACCGGCAGCGAGTTCGCGCTGGTCAGCGTCGCCGACTGGCAGCAACAACTGGGCCGGGTCGACGCCGATAACGCGCTGTTCGGCGTGCTCGGTTTCTATCTCAACGGCTTTGAAGAAGACATCGGCGACATCTCCCTGATCGGCCACGCCAACGCTGAAGCCGGCGTCCAGCAGATGGGCGCGCATTACCCGCAGAAATCCCCGGCGCTGCTGCGTCGCGGCTGCGATTACCTGAAAGAAATCAACTTCATCTGATCCAACAAAAAGGAGCAACACCATGAGCAATTTGCAACCGGACACCCTGATCAAAAATCCGCATGGCTGCCACGTAGTGTCGTCGGTGGAAGTGCCCACGGACGCGGCGCAGGTCTGGGCGGTGGTCGGCGATTTCGGCGGTTTCGACCGTTTCATTCCGGCGCTGTCGCACATCGAAATGACCGGTGAGGGCGTGTCCTCACTGCGCAAGAAGTTCTTCAAGGATGGCAACTTGGTGGTTGAACAACTCAACTCCCGCGATGAGCACGCGCGAAGCATGACCTGGACGACGATTTACAACACGTTGGGGGTGGCCAATCTCTGGGCGGCAATGAATGTCGAATCGCTGGGCGCGGGTAAGTCTCGGGCAACGTGGACGATCATTGCCGAGCCGGCTTCGGGCGGTGAGGAGGCGTTGCCGGGATTCAAGGAGTTTGTGCAGGGGTTTGCGGATGATGCGATGGGGAATGTGCTGAAGCTGTTTGTTTAAGGCTTCGGCTTTGCGGTGATTGTCAGACCGCTTTCGCGAGCAGGCTCGCTCCCACATTTTGATTGCATTCCTTCTGTAGGAACGCGGTCAATTTGTGGGAGCGAGCCTGCTCGCGAAGAACGATAACGCGGTCTCCAATCTGAAAAATCAGATTTTGAAGCTGTCGACCAGTTGCTTCAGGCGATTGGCCTGCTGCGACAACGCATCACAATCCTTCAACGTCTCGTTGAGGTTGGCCACGCTCTGCTGGTTCAGCAGGTTGATCTGATTGACGTCGACGTTGAGGGTTTCCACCACAGCGGTCTGCTCTTCAGTGGCCGCGGCCACCGATTGGTTCATGCCGTCGATTTCACCGATGCGCTGGGTCACGCTGACCAGACGCAAACCGGCCTGATTGGCCACTTCCACGCTCTGCTCGCTGGACGCCTGACTGGCGTTCATCGTGGTCACCGCTTCGCGCGAACCGACCTGCAGCGAGGTGATCATCTTGTGGATCTCTTCTGCCGACTCCTGCGTGCGGTGGGCAAGGTTACGCACCTCGTCCGCCACCACGGCAAAACCACGCCCGGCTTCACCGGCACGCGCCGCTTCGATCGCGGCGTTGAGCGCCAGCAGGTTGGTCTGCTGCGAGATGCCTTTGATCACATCAAGGATGTGGCCAATGTTGTCGGTGCTGGCGTTCAGGGTTTCGATCTGCGTGCACGACAGGCTGATCTTCTGCGACAACTCGGTCATCGCCAGAATGGTTTGCTCGACCACCTGACGACCGTCATCGGCCTGCTCGCTCGCGCCGCTGGCATGCTGCGAAGCATCGGCGGCGTTCCGGGCGATTTCCTGAGTGGCGGCGCCCAACTCGTTGATCGCGGCAGCCACGCTATTGGTGCGCGCGCTTTGTTCGTCAGAACCGACGATCGAGGCGTTGGACGAGGCCATTACGCGTTGCGACAAATCATGCACGTGGCGGGTTGCCGACGACACTTCGGAAATCGAAGCGTGAATCCGTTCAACGAACTGGTTGAACGCACTACCCAATTCACCGAACTCGTCTTTGCTCTCGACCACCAGACGACGGGTCAGGTCGCCTTCACCCTGAGCAATGTCCTGCATCGCGCGGCCCATGGTGGTCAGCGGACGCATCAACACGTTGATCAACAGGCTCAGCAGCAAGGCAATGGCGGCTACGGCTACGAACATCGCGATCAGTGCCGAGGTGCGGAATTGGCTGAGGGCGGCGTAGGCCTTGTCGCGATCGATCGACAGACCGATGTACCACTGCGCATTCGGCAGGTCGCTGACCGGAGTGAACGACAGAATGCGTTCCTGGCCATTGAGCACGACGTTCTGGTTACCCTTCTCGATGCGCACGCTGGTGTTCGGATAGATGTCTTTGAGGTTTTTCATGACCTGATCTTTGTCCGGGCTGACGATCACCTGGCCGTCGGCGCTGACCAGAAACGCATGGCCGAGGCCACCGAAGTCCACCGAATTGATGATCTTCACCAGGGTTTCCAGGCTCAGGTCACCACCGACCACACCGAGCAGTTCGCCGTTCTTTTTCACTGGCATGGCGATGGTCACCACCAGCCCGCCAACGGCAGCCATGTACGGCGGCGTCAGCATGGTTTTGTCAGCGACCACGGCCTGTTTGTACCAAGGACGCTGACGTGGGTCGTAACCGTCCGGCATCTTCGCGTCAGGGCGCTGAGTGAACACACCGTTGGCCTGTCCGACATAGGTGAACTGGAAGTTCGAGGTGAAGGCTGGTTGATCGACCAGACCCGGGAAATCCGCGTCCTTGCCCTGATGGGCAACGTTCTGCGCGAGGTTTTCCAGCACCAGAATCCGCCCGCTCATCCAGTTCTGCACGCTGCTGGCGGTCAGATCACCGGCCTGCTGCACGGAGGACTGAAGGTTCTGGCGAATGGTGTTTCGCTGCAGGTAGTCGTTGTAGAGGGTGAACAGCGCGAACGCCAGGACCACGACGCCCGAGGCGGCCAACAGGATTTTATGGCTGAACTTGAGATTCATTTCATGGGACTTCTTATGCGAAAAGTGGGGATGCGTTCCGGATGCAACATTCCATGTACAGCGCAGGCAGCGTTCTTCTGGCCGCTCTACTTTGGTGCACGCATGTCTCACCAGTCTGTCGGCACATGTCGGAGAAATCTTAGGGTTGTGCGGGAAATGGATGGCATTTCTGGCAGATTCCCGCCGAACGGCGTGCCAGAGCGTTCGCCGCAACATTTTTCAAGGCCATTATTCGAGCGGCAGTTGCAAATTCTGTAACCCTTGCTGACAATGCGACTAATTATCATTTGTGACGTTCGCGTTCATGTCCTCACCTGAGTTTGCTGTACAGGCGCTTTACAGTAGTCATCACGGCTGGCTTAACGCTTGGCTGCGCGCCCGGCTGGGCAACGCGGCGGATGCAGCGGATCTGGCTCAGGACACCTTCGTCCGCCTGCTGCAACGCACCGAACGTCTCGAACTCAAAGCGCCTCGCGCCTTCCTGCGTACCATCGCTCGCGGGTTGGTGATCGACCATTGGCGCCGTGAGGAAATCGAACGCGCCTACCTCGAAACGATCGCACATTTGCCCGAAGCCGAAACACCGAGCGCCGAAGCCCGGGCGCTGGTCATCGAGTTGCTGGAAAGCATCGCGCGCATGCTTGAAGGCCTGAAGCCGAAAGTGCGTCAGGCGTTTCTGCTGGCGCAGTGCGAAGGATTGACCCACAAGCAGATCGCCGAGCAGATGGGCCTGTCATTGCGCTCGGTTGAGCGTTACATCGCCGACGCGCTGTATCACTGTTATGTGCTGCGGTACGAAAGCTGATGCCTGTGGATAACGCCGCGCTCGGGCGCCGTTCAGAGCCACAGCAACAAGTGGTCAAACAAGCCATCCATTGGCTGCTGCGCTTGCGCAATAACCATGGCAACTCACGTTTGAATCGCCAGTGCGAACAATGGCGCGCCGAACACCACGAGCATGAACTGGCCTGGCAACGGGTGCAGTCGCTGCAAGCCGAGTTGAGCAATAACCTGCGTGCGGTGCCCGGTGCGCAAGTGGCGTTCAACACCCTGGAAAACAGTGCGCAGGGTTTGGGCCGGCGACAGGCGTTGAAGCTATTGTCTGGCGCCTTGCTGATGGGTTCCGCCGCCTGGTTGGCCAAAGATACTGCTGCGTGGCAGCAATGGAGTGCCGATTACGCCACCGCGACGGGTGAGCGACGCGGCTTCCAGTTGCCGGATGGCACGCGGATCGAGTTGAACACTGCCAGTGCAGTGGATCTGGATTACACGGCGCAACAGCGCCTGATCAAGCTGACTCGCGGTGAAATCATTGTCACGTGTGGTGGCTCCGACGAGGGCGCGCCGTTTGATCGGCCGCTGCGTGTACAAAACCGTCACGGCACTTATGAACCCGTCCATGCCCGATTCATCCTGCGTCAGGAACATGACTGCACGCGGCTCAGCGTCACCCATGGCCAGGTGGCCATCCACTCCGGCGGCACATCGGTAGAAGCACTTGCCGGGCAGAGTTATCTGATCGACCGCCACCAGGTACGCCCGGCTCCGACGCTGGATATGGATGCTGGCGCCTGGATCGACGGTTTGATCGTCACGCGCAATATGCGTCTGGGCGACTTTCTCGCCGAAGTCGCGCGTTATCGTCAGGGCTTTCTGAACTGTGCGTCGCAAGTGGCGGAACTGCGCCTGTCCGGCGTATTCCGTCTGGAAGACACCGACAAACTGCTGGCGATTCTGCCGCAGACGTTGCCGGTGCAAGTGCGCTATCGCACGCGTTGGTGGGTGACTCTGGAACGTGCGGTCTGAAATTCTTTTGGCGGGTTTTTGCAGCCAGTCCGGCTTAGTCAGTAAGCACTTCAATTCAGCCTTCGCGACTGCCTACGGAAACCTACAATGACTGTCCGCGCCACCTGTAAGAACTCTTTGAATTTCACTGCCGAATCGAGACTGCTGCGCCACGCCATTCGTGCTGCGCTGTTTTCGACTGCATTGGGCGTCGGTGTGATGCCTGGTTTGAGCATGGCGGCTACACCCGCTAGCGGTGAAGTCAGCCATCGCTACAGCGTTGCTGCGGGCCCTCTCGGAGAGGCGTTGAATCAGTTTGCTCGTCAGGCTGGCATCACGTTGTCGATGACCCCGCAGCAAACTCAGGGTTGGCAATCGCCGGGCGTTCAAGGTGAGTACTCGACTGATCAGGCGCTAAGCCACTTGCTCGGTGGCTCCGGTCTGGAGGCGGTCAGCCAGGATGGCAGCAGCTATGTCCTGCGTCCGCTCGCTGAATCCGAAGCACTGGCCCTGCCGACCACCGACATCAAAGGCTTCGCCCTCGGTAACGCATTGGGCAGCATGGATGGATACAACGCCACTCACAGCCAGATCGCCACCAAGACCAGTACTGCGCTGCTGGAAACCTCGCAAAGTGTGTCCGTGGTCACTCGCGAACAAATGGATGACCAGGGCTCGCAGACTGTCTCGCAGACAATGCGCTACACCCCGGGCGTGCTGACCAACCCGTACGGCGCGACTCACCGCTATGACTATGTGGCGATGCGCGGTTTCAACGACGGCTCGGTGGACAACATCTACCTCGACGGCCTCAAGTCGATGGGCGACAGCGGCACTTACAGCACCATGCAGGTCGATCCATATTTCCTCGAACGCGTGGACATTCTCAAGGGACCCTCGTCGGTGCTGTACGGTCGCAGTTCGCCAGGTGGTCTGGTGGCGCTGACCAGCAAGAAACCGTTGTACGAGGCTTACCATCAGGTGCAAGCCACAGTCGGTACGCAGGGTCAGCGCGGGGTCGGTTTTGACTTCAGCGGCCCGGTCGATGACGACAAGCGTATTGCCTATCGTCTGATCGGCTTAACGGATCAGTCCGACACGCAATTCGACCACAACAAGGAAAAGCGCTTCGCCCTCGCACCCACCCTGAGCATCGATTTCAGTGAGGACACCTCGCTGACCCTGCAGGCTTACCTGCAACACGATCCGGATGGCGGTTACCACGGTGGCGTTCCAGCCGACGGCACAATTCATCAGCGCAACGGCAACCGTATCTCGCCACACTTCTTCGAAGGTGAGCCGGGCGTCGATGGTTACTCGCGTGATCAGCAATCGTTTGGTTATCAGTTTGAACATCGCTTCAACGATGTTTTCACCGCAAGGCAGAATTTCCGTTACCTCGATTCCAAAGTAAACATGGATCAGGTCTACGCCTATGGCTGGACCTCGCCGACCAGCAACGAGCTGAACCGCTATTACACTGGCGGTGATGAGCGCCTGCATGCGTTCATCGTCGACAACATGCTCCAGGCCGAATTTTTCACCGGCGCGACCAAACACACAGTGCTGATGGGCGCGGATTATCAGCGGCGTAAAACCGTGGTCGACTGGACCAGTGGCGGACTCGCGCCGATCAATGCGTTCAATCCGGTGTATGGCAACTCGGCGATCGACATGTATGGCGAGACCAGCTACCTACGGCGCTTGGAGCAGACCGGGGTTTACCTGCAAGACCTGATCGAGATGGACAAGTGGCGTTTCTCGCTGGGTCTGCGCCAGGACTGGGTCGAGACGTCGGACGAAAACCGTATCGCTGAAGCCGGGCGTCCGGCTGGCACAGAGATCAATGATCGACGCACCAAGCTCACTGGCCGTGCCGGCGCGCTGTATCTGTTTGATAACGGCTTGGCGCCATACATCAGTTACTCCGAATCGTTTAACCCGAACTCCTATGCTGACAGCGCCGGCAATCCTTTGGCGCCTACCGACGGCACACAGTGGGAAGTCGGTCTGAAATATCAGCCGCCGGGTACTGACAACCTGTTCACCGCGTCGCTGTTCCGTATTGATCAGGAGAACCTGGCAACCAAACTGCCGCAGGAAAACTTCTATCGCGCGGTAGGCGCTGTGCGCTCTCAGGGTCTGGAACTGGAAGCGCACATGCAATTGACCGACAACCTCAAAGTCCTCGGCAGCTACACCTTCACCGACATCGAGTATTCGAAATCGATGATCAGCACCTTGAGCACACCGACCGATGTGATCGAGAACAAGGGCAACTCACCAACGCAGGCGCCACGGCATATGGCGTCGTTGTGGGCGGACTACAAGTTCGACAGTGCGACACTCGATGGCCTGCGTCTGGGCGGAGGCGTGCGGTATGTCGGCTACAGCTGGGCGGATGCGGAAAACACCATGAAAGTACCTTCTTACACGTTGTTTGATGCCTCGGTTGGTTATGACTTGGGCAAGGTCGGTTTGAAGGGCGTTGACGTGCGTCTGAATGCGAACAACCTGACCAATGAGTCCTACGTCGCCTCCTGCGCCAGTCTGAACTTCTGCTACATGGGCGAAGAGCGCAACGTCGCGGCAACGGTCAGCTACCAGTTCTAAGCCTTTGTCCGATGCATAAAAAAGCCAGCCCCTGATGTTCAGGTGCTGGCTTTGTCGTTTTTGTGAGGAAGTCCCAATGCGTGGGTTTTTGGTGTTGTTGCATCGTTATATCGGCTTGGCCACTGCGGTTTTTTTGCTGCTTGCCGGGATTACGGGAAGCATTCTGGCGTTCAATCATGAGCTGGATGAATGGTTGAATCCGCAGTTTTATGCGGCGTCTGCCGTGGGTGAGCGAATGCCTCCCGGTGATCTGGTTGATGCCGTGCAAAGTGCCCATCCGAAATTGCAGGTCTGGTACATGGAGTACCCGAGTGAGGCAGGGCATACGGCGTTACTGGCAGCCGTTGCGCGCAATGACCCGGCGACCGGCAAGCCATTCGCTGAGCGCAATCAGGTGTTCTACCTGGATCCGGTGAATGCTGAGCAAAAGGGCCAGCGGTATTGGGGCGAGTGCTGTTTTCAACGGGAGAATCTTGTCCCGTTCATTCTTGAATTCCACTACAACCTGACGTTGCCGGGTAATTGGGGATTGTTGTTGATGGGCTTGGTTGCCATTGCCTGGGTGATCGATTGCTTCGTTGCGCTGTGGCTGACATTGCCGCGAGGAAAGCCATTCTGGAACAAGTGGTCGACCGCCTGGAAGGTGAAGGGTGGGCACGCCTACCGGCTCAACTTCGATCTACATCGCGCCGGAGGGTTATGGCTGTGGTTGTTACTGCTACCGATCGCTGTCAGCAGCGTCGCCATGAACTTGCCGAGCCAGGTATTCAAGCCTGCGGTTTCATTGTTTTCACCGATTGAGCCGAGCGTCTATGAGGTTCGAGGGCGAATGCCTCCTTCACAGCTGGGGATGACGCAATTGAGTTATCAACAGGCGTACGAGAGGGCGTTACAGGAGGGGAAAAGGTTAGGACTGACAGCGGCGATCGGAGAGTTGTATTACAGCTTTGAGTACAACTTCTACGGCGCAGGGTTTGGACAGCATGACACCGAAGCGCATGGCAAATCCTGGTTGTTCTTTCATGGTACGGATGGGCGATTGTTAGGGCAGGAAATTGCAGGGCAGGGAACACTGGGAGAGCAGTTTTATCGGCTGCAGTTGCCGATACATGGAGGAAGGATCATTGGTGTTACCGGGCAAGTGATGATCGCAGTTTTAGGTATTTTGATAGCAGGCTTGTCGGGAACTGGCGTCTATATCTGGTGGCGCAAATGGCAGGCTCGACGTATCAGTAAGGCACGTAAAGCTGTTTGATCATTGGTTTTTGAAGGCCCTGAAATGACAAAACCCCTGCCTGCGTTAGCAGACAGGGGTTTCGGAATTTAATCTTGACGATGACCTACTCTCACATGGGGAAACCCCACACTACCATCGGCGATGCATCGTTTCACTTCTGAGTTCGGGATGGGATCAGGTGGTTCCAACGCTCTATGGTCGTCAAGAAATTCTGTATCTGGCCCGTCAACACGGTAACAAGCCAGCAAAAACGGTTACTTCTACTAAAACAAAACCCCAATTGCTTTCGCAATTGGGGTTTCGGAATTTAATCTTGACGATGACCTACTCTCACATGGGGAAACCCCACACTACCATCGGCGATGCATCGTTTCACTGCTGAGTTCGGGATGGGATCAGGTGGTTCCA
>NZ_UTBZ01000187.1 GCF_900580865.1 Pseudomonas viridiflava | reverse complement strand
AACTGGGAAACCCTGCAAACCGTATTCGACGGTCTGCTGACGGCCCGCCATGACCGCCGCACAACGGTCATCGCGCTGGGTGGCGGCGTCATCGGCGACATGGCCGGGTTTGCCGCCGCGTGCTATCAGCGCGGCGTGAACTTCATCCAGATCCCGACCACGCTGCTGTCGCAGGTTGATTCCTCGGTGGGCGGCAAGACCGGCATCAATCATCCGCTGGGCAAGAACATGGTCGGTGCGTTCTACCAGCCGGGTGTCGTGCTGATCGATACCACTTCGCTCAAT
>NZ_UTBZ01000012.1 GCF_900580865.1 Pseudomonas viridiflava | reverse complement strand
CTTGATCATCTTCACGACTTGCAGCTTGAAGCTGTCGTCGAATGCCCTGCGTTTTTTGGTCATGGTTAACTCCTCGATAGATGTATTTTCCACCTATCGGGGTGTCCGGGGAAATTAGACCACTGCAGGTTGTGGGGTGTCAGTGGGATTCCCCCCTCACCCCAGCCCTCTCCCCCCAAGGGGGGCGAGGGGGAAAGGGAGCCGATTTCCATGTTATTCAAGACCTGAGTTCGGCTCCATATTTCAGATCACGATGATGCTTTCAAAACCTGAGTTCGACTCGGTGTTTCAAATCACGATGATGCTTTCAAACCTGAGTTCAGACTCGGTGTTTCAAATCACGGTGATGCTTTCAAACCTGAGTTCAGACTCGGTGTTTCAAATCACGGTGATGCTTTCAAAACCTGAGTTCGACTCGGTATCTCACGTCGGTGTACCTCTCCCAGACAACGCGGTCAGTCCCCTCTCCCTCCGGGAGAGGGTTAGGGTGAGGGGCTTCTAAAAGGCTCACCGCCGAGGCAACTCGATCACCACCTTCAACCCGCCCCACTCACTCTCGCCCAACACCAGCAACCCGCCCCAGGTCTCGACAATATCGCGGACAATTCCCAGCCCCAAGCCATGCCCATGGGTCTGCTCATCCAGCCGCGTGCCCCGGCTGAACACCTCAGTGCGCTGCTCTTCGGGAATCCCCGGGCCGTCATCTTCCACACTCAGAGCAAAGCCGTCCGTACGCTCGATCACACTCAGGCGCACTTCGGCATCCGCCCACTTGCAAGCGTTGTCCAAAAGATTGCCGAGCAACTCGAGCAAATCCTCACGATCCCACGGCAATTGCAACCCCGCCGGGGCGACATAACTCAGCGCCAGATGCTCGCCATGAATCATGTTCAACGTCGCCAGCAGTCCGGGCAGTTCCGCATCGCAATCAAACAGCGCCCCCGGCAACGCATCACCGGACAGCCGCGCACGGTTCAACTCGCGATTGAGCCGCTGCTGCACCTGCTCCAGCTGTTCCTTGAGCACCTTGCGCAACTCGGGATGCGCATCGAGCTTTTCGCTGGAAGCCAGGCTCAACAGCACCGCCAACGGCGTTTTCAACGCATGCCCGAGATTACCCAAGGCATTGCGTGAACGCTTGAGGCTGTCTTCGGTGTGCGCGAGCAAATGGTTGATCTGCGCCACCAGCGGTTCCAGTTCCACCGGCACCTGATCATCCAGTTGCGAGCGCTGGCCCTGCTGTAATTGCGCGATCTGTTCGCGGGCCCTTTCCAACGGCTTCAACGCGCGGCGCACGGTCAATCGTTGCAAGAACAGAATCAAAAGCAACGCCGCCAGACCCAGGCCCAGCCCGATCTGACGCATGCGCTGAAAGCTCTCTCGCACCGGCGTGTAATCCTGCGCGACGCTGATCGAAATCGATTGGCCCAGACGCCGATAGTCCGAGCGCAGCACCAGCAACTGCTGACCGTCCGGGCCCAGTTGCAGATTGCTGTGCAGACCGGGATGGTCGAGTAGCGGCAGATCCTGATCCCACAACGAGCGCGAACGCCAATGGCTGTCGGCAAAATCAATGCGGAAATAGTGCCCGGAAAACGGTCGCTGATAGGCTGGCGACAAATGCCGCTCATCCAGTTGCAGGCCTTGCGGCCCGCGCACCAATGCCACCAGCAGACTTTCGCTGTCGTTGCGCAGACCGGCTTCGAGATAACGCTGCAAACCCACTTCGAACAACCACAGGCTGGTTTGCGCCACCACTACACCGACGACCACCATGACGCTGATCAAACCCAGGCTCAAACGGCGCTGGATTGACCTCACGAAGCTTGCCCGCCGAACAGGTAACCCTGGCCGCGACGGGTTTCGATCACGCTTTTGCCGAGCTTGCGCCGCAGGTGATTGACGTGCACTTCGAGGACGTTGGAATCACGCTCGGTTTCACCGTCGTAGAGGTGTTCGGCGAGGTGGCTTTTGGAGAGGATCTGCTCCGGATGCAGCATGAAATAGCGCAGCAGACGGAATTCGGCGGCGGTCAGTTGAATGTCGGCACCATCGCGCACCACGCACTGACGGCCCTCGTCCAGATGCAGGCCGGCCGCCTGCAATGTCGGCTGATTGGCCTGGCCTTTGGAGCGGCGCAACAGCGATTGAATACGCAGCTGCAGCTCTTCAGGGTGGAACGGTTTGGTCAGGTAATCGTCAGCGCCGGCCTTCAGGCCTTCGATGC
Source organism: Pseudomonas viridiflava (assembly GCF_900580865.1). Taxonomy (GTDB): domain Bacteria; phylum Pseudomonadota; class Gammaproteobacteria; order Pseudomonadales; family Pseudomonadaceae; genus Aquipseudomonas. The sequence goes on along the minus strand of NZ_UTBZ01000012.1, from coordinate 151,846 downwards.
GTTCGGCCCAGGAATCGCGCGCCGTGAGGATCAGCACCGGAATCGCCAAACCACCGGCACGCCACTGCGCTAGCACTTCAAGCCCCGGCACCCCCGGCAGGCCGAGGTCGAGAATGATCAGGTCATACGGTTCGCTGCTGCCCTGATACAGCGCATCACGACCGTCCGCCAGCCAATCCACCGCGTAGCCTTGGCGTTGCAGGCCGGCGAGCAGTTCGTCGGCCAGCGGTACATGGTCTTCCACCAATAGCAAACGCATCGATCAATCTTCCTTGTCTTTCACAAGTTCGCCGGTATCGGCCTTCAAATGCAGCTCACGGGCGACACCTTCGACGGTGAGCAACTCGACTTCATAAATGTAGACGTCGTGTTTTTCTTCCAGCTCGACTTCCAGCAGTTTCGCGCCGGGATAGCGATCCATCGCCTGCTGCAGCACTTGCTCCAGCGGCAGGATCACGCCCTGCTTGCGCAAATTGAGCGCTTCGTCCGGGCCGAGGTCGCGAGCCATCGCCGTCGAGCAACACATTACCAGCGCCAACGCCGTGCGGCGGGTGGCGCGAACATTAACCTTCATTACGTATCCTGATGATCCTTGAGAACCTGCCCAGTCACCGCGTCTAATTCCAGATCCCACTCCAGCCCCTGCGGATCACGCATTTCGATCTGGTAGATGTACTTGCCGTACTGCTCTTCCAGCTCGGTGTCGGTGATCGTCGAACCCGGGTGTTTTTCCAGCGCCTTGGCGTTGAGCTTCTCGAAGGAGACGATAGTACCAGCGTCGCGCAGACGCAGGGCTTCGTCAGGGCCGAGGTCGCGGGCATGGGCGAGGCTGGCAGTGAAGCCGATGATCGAAGCAATGGACAGGGCAGTCAGGGTTTTCATGGAGTCTCCGTATTTTTATGTGTTGCTTACGGTGGGCACCTTAGCGGCATGAACTTAACTGAAACTGAATTGCCATCATTGCCCCAGCTCAACACATGACCCCCGGGTAGGAGCTGCCGAAGGCTCGGGCCGCGTTCGGACGATCCTTTGATCTTGTCTTTTCAAAACAAAATCAAAAGATCGCAGCCTTCGGCAGCTCCTACAGGATTTTGCAACATGTGCTTATAATTGTTCGCTTGCTAACGTTCGAGACCGGTATGACCGCCATCCACATCAAGTTCCCCGCCCTCACCCTCAAGGCCGGCCCGCGCGCCATGGCGCGCATTCGTGCGCAAGGCCTGAACGCCGCCGACGTCGGCACCCTGCCCGGCGCCGCCGGTGGGCCGAAGGCGTTGGGGATTCAGGGACTGGATCTGGCGCTGTTCGGCGAATGGCTGCCGAGCGCACCGCGTGAGCGCTCGCTGATCGGCGCCTCGGTCGGTTCCTGGCGCTTCGCCAGCGCGTGTCTGCCCGACGCCGCCGAAGGCATACGCCGTCTCGGTCAGCTGTACGCCGAGCAGAATTTCAACAAAGGCGTGACCATGGCCGAGATCAGTCAGAGCTCGCAGCGCATGCTCAATGACCTGCTCGACGGCCGCGACGCAAGCATCCTCGACAACGCCCACTACCGCCTGAACATCATGGTGGTGAAAAGTCAGGGACGTCTGGCCGATGACCATCGCGGCCGCCTCGGTCTGGCGCTGGGCTCGGTGATTGCCGACAACTTGCGCGGCCGCGCGCGGCTGTCGCGGCACTTTGAACGGCTGATCATCCATGACCCGCGCCTGGCCCCACCGGTGAATGCGCTGAACGACTTCCCGTCGCGCTTCGTCGCCCTGAATGCCGGCAACCTGCGCCAGGCGTTGCTGGCGTCGGGTTCGATCCCGATGGTCATGGAAGGCGTGCGCGATCTGCCCGGCGCCGGTGCTGGCACGTTCCGCGATGGCGGTCTGCTCGATTATCACCTCGACCTGCCGTACAGCGGCGACGGCATCGTGCTCTATCCGCACTTCACTGATCGAGTGATTCCCGGCTGGTTCGACAAGACTCTGCCATGGCGCAAGGCCTCGGTGGAGCGCTTGCAGGACGTGCTGCTGCTCGCGCCGTCGAAGGAATATCTGGCGCGCCTGCCCTACGGCAAACTGCCCGACCGCAACGACTTCAAACGCTTTATGGGCGATGCAGCGAGCCGGAAGAAATACTGGCATGCGGCGATGGACGAGAGCCGTCGCCTCGGTGACGAGTTCCTCGAACTGACTGCCAATGGTCGCCTCGCCGAGCGCTTGCTGACCCTTTAGTCAGCACGGCCAAACACAAGCTGGTAAACTCGCCGCCTGCCCGAATCGCTGCGGCGAACGCCATCTGAACAGAGCTGAAAATACCGTGGAAATCTTCAAAGAATTTACCTTCGAATCCGCCCACCGCCTGCCGCACGTCCCGGACGGCCACAAGTGCGGGCGTCTGCACGGTCACTCGTTCAAAGTGGCGCTTCACCTCAGCGGCGACCTCGATCCGCACACGGGCTGGATCCGCGATTTCTCCGAAATCAAAGCGATCTTCAAGCCGCTGTACGAGCGCCTCGATCACAACTACCTGAACGACATTCCCGGCCTGGAAAACCCGACCAGCGAAGTGCTGGCCAAATTCATCTGGAATGAAATGAAGCCGTTGCTGCCGGAACTGAGCGCGATCCGTATTCACGAGACGTGCACCAGCGGTTGCATCTATCGCGGTGAATAACCTGGGATAGATCTCCCTTGTAGGAGCTGCCGAAGGCTGCGATCTTTTGATCTTGGTTCTTAAAAGCAAAATCAAAAGATCGCAGCCTTCGGCAGCTCCTACAGAGGGATTGGTTTTTTGCCAGAGAACAGCCTTCACGGCTGTTTTTTTACGCCTATGCTTTTTGGCTCCCACCCGCCAAGAGGACAGGCCCATGACAGACTGGCTACTGGATCAGGTCTTTGACTTCAACGGCCGCCAGATACGCTACGCCGTACGCGGTGACGGCTCGCCGCTGGTGTTCGTGCATGGCACGCCGTTTTCGTCGTACGTGTGGCACCGGATCGCGCCGCATTTTTTCGCCACGCATCGCGTGCATTACTTTGATCTGCTGGGTTACGGGCGCTCCGAGCAGCCCGACGCTGACGTCTCCCTCGGCGTGCAAAACCGACTGTTGGCGCAGTTGCTCGACCACTGGAATATTCACAACCCCGACGTCGTCGCCCACGACTTCGGCGGCGCCACTGTGTTGCGTGCACACCTGCTCAACGGCAAGGATTACCGCAGCCTGACGCTGATCGATCCGGTGGCTTTGTCGCCTTGGGGCTCGCCGTTCGTGCAGCATGTGCGTCAGCATGAAGCGGCGTTCAGTGGCATCCCCGACTACATCCAGCGCGCCATCGTGCCGACCTATATTCGTGGGGCGATTCACCGCGATATCCCCGACGACGAACTCGCACCCTACGTGCAGTCGTGGCTCGGCGATCCCGGGCAAGCGGCGTTCTATCGGCAGATTGCGCAGATGGATGAGCGCTATACCCGTGAGGCCGAAAGTTTGTACCCAACGATCCGCTGTCCGGTACAGATTCTCTGGGGCGAAGAGGACCAATGGATTCCCATCGAACGCGGCCGTGCGTTACATCAAATGATCCCGGGATCACAATTCCACCCGATTGCCAACGCCGGCCACCTCGTTCAGGAAGACGCACCCGAAGCCATCGTCGCTGCCCTGATGCGCTTTCTCTGACACAACACCCATCTCCTGTGGGAGCGAGCCTGCTCGCGAAAGCGGAATATCAGTCACTGCAGACGTCGCCTGACACGCCGCCTTCGCGAGCAGGCTCGCTCCCACATTGGGCTTGGGTGCATTCAGGTGCACCGCTTTCGCGCCAATCCGCGCGACTCGTCTATACATAACCCTCGCCCTCCGGCATTTGGCACGACCACTGCAACCCTCCCCCGCGACTCCTCTCTTCCAGCAAGGACCGCCCCATGACGCAGAACGATCCCGGCAACGATTACCCCCTCAGCGAAGTCCCGATGCACGCGCGCAAAGGCCTGGCCTCCACAGCCATGGTGCTGCTGGGCTTCACGTTTTTCACCGCGACCATGTTTGCCGGCGGCAAGCTGGGCGTGGCGTTCAGTTTCGGCGAGATGATGGCGGTGATTATCGTCGGTAATCTGCTGCTCGGTCTCTACGCGGCAGGCCTCGGCTATATCGCTTTCAAAAGCGGCCTCAATTCGGTACTGATGGGCCGCTTCTGCTTCGGCGAAGTCGGCAGCAAGCTCAGCGACCTGATTCTCGGTTTCACCCAGATCGGCTGGTACGCCTGGGGCACCGCGACCGCTGCGGTGGTGCTCGGCAAATACTTTGATCTCGATGAAGGCACGGTGCTCGGGCTGATGGTGTTGTTCGGTCTGGTGTTTTGCGCCACCGCGTATGTCGGTTATCGCGGGCTGGAGATTCTCTCGTACATCGCCGTGCCGGCGATGATGTTGTTACTGATGCTGTCGATGTGGGTGGCGACGGTGAAAGTCGGTGGGCTCGAGGGATTGCTCAGCGTCGTGCCGACAGGTTCGCTGGACTGGTCGACGGCCATTACGCTTGTGTTCGGCACCTTCGTCAGCGGCGCCACGCAAGCGACCAACTGGACACGCTTCTCGCGCTCGGCCCGGGTGGCGGTGCTGGCCAGCCTGATCGGTTTTTTCATCGGCAATGGCCTGATGGTGCTGATCGGCGCATACGGCGCCATCGTCTATCAACAACCGGACGTGGTTGAAGTGCTGCTGTTGCAAGGTTTCGCCATGGCCGCGATGGCCATGCTGTTGCTGAACATCTGGAGCACTCAGGACAACACCATCTACAACTTCGCTGTCGCCGGTTGCAACCTGCTGCGCACCGGCCGACGCAAAACCGTGACCCTGGCCGGCGCGGTGATCGGCACCCTGCTCGCCTTGCTGGGCATGTACGAGATGCTGGTGCCGTATCTGATTCTGCTCGGCACGGTGATTCCACCGATTGGCGGGGTGATCATGGCGGACTTTTTCTTCCGTTGGCGCGGGCGTTATCCGCGTTTGGCCGACGCACGGTTGCCGGCGTTCAACTGGCCGGGCCTCGGGGCCTACGCGGTCGGCACCGTTGCCGCGTTCAACTCGCCGTGGGTCGCGCCGCTGGTAGGGATCGCCGCTGCCGCGCTAACGTATGTCATCGTCACCGGTGTGCTCGGCGCTCGCAGCGCCAGCGCGCCACTACAAGACTTATAAAAAAGGATTCGCCTGATGCACATCATCAACGCCCGTTTGCGCAACCAGGAAGGTTTGCACGAATTGCACCTTGAAGACGGCCTGATCCGCAGCATCGCCCGGCAGACCGAAGCGCCGACCCTGGGTCCGGATGACCTCGACGCCGCCGGCAATCTGGTGGTGCCGCCCTTTGTCGAACCACACATTCACCTCGATGCCACCCTCACCGCCGGCGAGCCGCGCTGGAACATGAGCGGCACGCTGTTCGAAGGCATCGAGTGCTGGGGCGAGCGCAAGGTCACCATCACCGAAGAAGACACCAAGACCCGCGCCAAGAAGACCATTCAAACGCTGGCCGCCCACGGCATCCAGCACGTGCGCACCCATGTCGACGTCACCGATCCGCAACTCACTGCGCTCAAAGCCATGCTTGAAGTGCGCGAGGAAAGCCGTCACCTCATCGACCTGCAAATCGTCGCGTTTCCGCAGGAAGGCATCGAGTCGTTTCGCAACGGTCGCGAGTTGATGGAAGAGTCGATCCGCATGGGCGCGGACGTAGTCGGCGGGATTCCGCATTTCGAGTACACCCGCGATCAGGGCGTCAGCTCGGTGAAGTTCCTGATGGACCTGGCTGAGCGCACCGGTTGCCTGGTCGACGTGCATTGCGACGAAACCGACGACCCGCATTCGCGCTTCCTCGAAGTACTGGCCGAAGAGGCCCGCAGTCGCGACATGGGCGCCCTCGTCACCGCCAGCCACACCACCGCGATGGGCTCTTACGACAACGCTTACTGCGCGAAACTGTTCCGTTTGCTGGGGCATTCCGGAATCAGTTTTGTCTCGTGCCCGACCGAAAGCATCCACCTGCAAGGACGCTTCGACAACTTCCCGAAACGCCGTGGCGTCACCCGCGTCAACGAGCTGCTCGAAGCCGGCATGAATGTGTGTTTCGGCCAGGACTCGATCGTCGATCCGTGGTATCCGCTGGGCAATGGCAACATCCTGCGGGTGCTCGAAGCCGGGCTGCACATCTGCCACATGCTCGGTTATCGCAACCTGCAAAGTGCGCTGGATCTGGTGACCGACAACAGCGCCAAAGCCATGCACTTGGGTGATCGCTATGGTCTGGAACAGGGACGGCCGGCGAATCTGCTGATTCTATCGGCGGACAGTGATTACGAGGTCATTCGCAGCCAAGGCTTGCCGTTATATTCGATTCGCGGCGGCAAGGTGTTGATGAAACGGCAGATGCCGGTGGTGGAGTTCAGTGGTGAGCTGAGCTGAGAGGCGCCCCGTAAATCCAATGTGGGAGCGAGCCTGCTCGCGAAGAGGTCGGCACATCCGGCATCATCGCCTCAGACATACCGCTTTCGCGAGCAGGCTCGCTCCCACAGGGTCGGTGTTTGAACATGATGATTGTGTTCAACACAAAATCCTGTGGGAGCCTGGCTTGCCAGCGATGGTGTCTTTGAATTCAGCCCATCAGTCGTGCCGTACCAAACAACCTGACCCGCACCAACTCCCCGTCTGCTGCTTCGAGCAGAATCGGCGCCGTGCCGCCGGGCATGGCCACCTGCACTTCTCCCGCCACAACCCAACCCACTCGCCACGCCGCCGATGCCACTGCACTGGCGCTGGTGCCGGAAGATGCGGTCGGCCCTTCGCCGCGCTCGAACACACGGGCAAGGATTCGCTGCGGCGACTCCAGCACCGCCCATTGCAGATTAACCCCCGCCGCGCATGGATCACCGGCACCGGCAGGTATGGCGTAGGCAATTTGGGTCAAGCCTTCGCTCAGTGGCGATTCACGCATCTGTTCATTACTTGGCAAAGTTGCGGCGTCACCGAGCAGTGTGACGCAATGCGGATTGCCGATGCGCACAAACTGGCTGTGCGTCCAGAGGGGATCGAGTTGCGCCAAGGGCGGGACGTGGCTCACGTCCCGCGCGTTGAACTCAATGCCTTGAACAGTCTTCGCATCGACGGCATCCGGCCCGAAGCCGGGTTGGCCGAGATCAAGCCAAAAACCTTGAACGCCATCGACTTCAGCCGGTTTCACCGAAGTCTCCACCACTTCACCCTTGTCGTGATGCACGCGCAACAACGCGCCCTCCTCCGGCATCAAGCCTTGCTCGGTCAGCGCCTGCGAGAAAATCGTCAGGCCGTTGCCACTGCGCTCGGCGAGCGTGCCGTCAGTGTTGACAATCAGCACGTCAAACGGCGGCAACGTCTGGAACGGGCCGATCAGCAGGCCGTCACTGCGGTGGGATTTGCTGTCCACCGGGCGTTGGCCTTCGGGCCAGTCGCAGCAGAGTTTGATTGCTGCTTCGCTCCACGTCTGACGCGACGAGGCGCATTCAGTGGCGCTGGCGGGCAAGGCAATGCCCGCGTCGCGCAGTGCCTGCGGCGAAATCACCCCGTAGATATTGCCCCGTGCATCGTAGAACTGCGTCATCAGTGTTTGTCCCTGTTGCCGAAGAAGGCCACTGTAAAACGCAACCCCTTGTGGGAGCGAGCCTGCTCGCGAATGCAGTGTGTCAGCCGAAATTTTCTTTATCCGAAACACCGCCTTCGCGAGCAAGCTCCTCCCACAGGAATCGGTGCATGACCGCTGATTAGTGAGCCCGCTCCATTCAATGTGGGAGCGAGCTTGCTCGCGAAAGCGGTGGGTCAGTCGATATATTTTTAGCTGACACGGCGCCTTCGCGAGCAGGCTCGCTCCCACAAGGTAGGATGTCGGCTGTACTGCCTCGAATGATTGGTGATCGAACCTCGACGCCCTATCACTGTCCTTCGGGGACGCAATGTTTTTTGCCAAGGATCGATATGACCAGCCTCACCCCTCAAGACACCTTTGTCCCCGGACGCCTGCAACAGATGTCCACGCGCATCGCTTTTTTCATCGCCGGGCTCGGCATCGCCGCGTGGGCACCCTTGGTGCCGTACGCCAAGGCCCGTGCCGGACTGGATGAAGGCACGTTGGGATTGCTGCTGTTGTGCCTCGGCGTCGGCTCGATTCTGGCGATGCCAATGGCGGGGATTCTGGCCACTCGCTTCGGCTGTCGGCGCGTCGCCACCGGCGGCACATTGTTGATCTGCGCGGCGCTGCCGTTACTGGCGACGGTGTCGTCGATACCGGCGCTGATCGCCACACTGTTCATGTTCGGCGCCGGCCTGGGCACGGTGGATTCGACCGTGAACCTGCAAGCAGTCATCGTCGAACGCGCCAGCGGCAAGAACATGATGTCCGGTTTCCACGGTTTGTTCAGTCTCGGCGGGATTGTCGGCGCGGCGGGTGTCAGCGCCCTGTTGGGCCTCGGCCTGTCACCGCTCGCTGCGATGCTGGTGGTGGTCGTGGTGTTGATCGCGGCGCTGTTCAAGTGCGTGCCGCACATGCTGCCTTACGGCAGTGAAAGCTCGGGCCCGGCATTCGCCATCCCTCACGGCATCGTGCTGTTTATCGGCGGCATGTGCTTTATCGTCTTTCTCACCGAAGGCGCGGCACTGGACTGGAGCGCGGTGTTTCTGGCGCAGGAACGCGGGATCGACACGGCCTATGCGGGATTGGGCTATGCGGCGTTTGCCCTGACCATGACCGCCGGACGCCTGATGGGTGACCGGATTGTGCGGATTGTCGGGGCAACGCGGATCATTCTGTTTGGCGGTCTGTTGGCGGCGGCCGGTTTGTTTCTGGCAACGTTCGCACCGAGCTGGGAAGCGGCGCTGGTCGGTTATGCGCTGGTCGGCGCTGGCTGCTCGAACATCGTGCCGGTGCTGTACACGGCGGTGGGCAAGCAGACGGTGATGCCGGAGAGCATCGCGGTGCCGGCGATTACCACGCTGGGTTATGCGGGGATTCTGGCGGGGCCGGCGGTGATCGGCTTTGTTGCGCATGCCAGCAGTTTGAGTTTTGCCTTTGGTTTGATGGCGGTGCTCTTGGTCGCCGTCGCCATCGGCGGCAAAGTCCTTAAAGTCTAAATGCTTCGCGAGCAGGCTCGCTCCCACAGGATCTCAGTGATCCACTGTGGGAGCGAGCCTGCTCGCGAAGAAGGCGCCGCGGTTTATCAGAAACCTACACTGGCCTGCACAAAGAACGTCCTCGGCGCGCCGACATACATCCCTGAGTTGTTGTCGCTGGAGCGGGTGAAGTACTGCTTGTCGAAGACGTTCTTCACCCCGGCACCCAGCTTCAGGTTCGACACCTGCGGCCCGAAGTCATAGCCGCCACGCACGTTCCAGGTCACGTAACCCGGTATATCGCCGTACTGCCCGTCCGCCGTGCCATCGGTGATGTAGTTGCCGTTGAAGCTGCCATCGGCGTTCACACCGGTGCCTGGCGAGCGCTGTTTCGACTGGGCGAAACCGTCGAGGTTGTAGGTCCAGCGGTTGACGTCGTAACGCAAACCGACGGTCGCCACCTGACGCGAATAGAACGGCAGATCACGACCCTTGAAGCCCGGAATCTCACCCTCATAAGTGGCGCGGGTGTAAGTGAAACCAGCGTTGGCGGTCAAGCCATCGAGACGCGGATCCAGCGCAGCCATGTCGTAGTGCACCGAGGCTTCAATGCCCTGGTGCTTGGTCGCGCCGAGGTTGGTCCAGCCCACGTCGTTGCTGATGTATTGCAGTTCGTCGTCGAAGTCGATGTAGAACAGCGTCACTTCCCCTCCCCACACATCATCGTTGTAGCGCGTGCCGATCTCGTAGGTCTTGGCCTTCTCCGGCTCCAGACCATTGGCGGTCTGATCACCAGAGCCGCCCTGGCCGAGCTGGAAATACTGCAGACTGCCAAACGAGGTTTCGTAGTTGGCGAACAGTTTCCACGCGTCCGACAGGTGATACATCACGCTCAGCGCCGGCAACGGTTCATTGCTCTCGATGCTGCGGTTTTTCGCCTGCACCGGTTTGCCGGCCGTGTCGAGCACGGCGCGGTCATGCCAGTCGGTGCTGATGTGTTCGAAGCGAATGCCCGGGGTGATGGTCCAGTTGCCGACGTCGATCTTGTTGTCGATGTAGACCGAGTTGGCCTCGGTGCCGCCCGTGCGGTCCTGGAACACATGGCCGTCGGAGGTCGGCGTGAACACCGGCTGGTTGTTGACCAGCGCCACACGGCTCGACGATTCGTGCATCGCCTCTTTCAGGTAGCGATAGCCGACGCTGACTTCCTGCGTGGTCGGGCCGACATCGAATACCCGCGACACCCGTGGCTCGATGCCCAGGGTGTAATAGGAACGCGGGTAGGAGCTGAGGGTTTTCTGATCGCGGGCGGCGATGGTGCTGCCACGGAAACTGTCGGTGTAATAAGTGAGGATTTCCGCTTGAGTGCGCTCGTCGATCTGGCGGATCCACTTGAACGACACGTCTTTGCGCCGACCGGTGAATTGATCGTAGTCACGCACCGAGTCATACGGTTTGTCGTCGTACTGTTTCTGCGTCAGACCGCCGGGCATGTCGGCCGTGGCGTCGTAGTAGTGGAAGTTGAGGCTGAAATCGTCCTGATCGGTCGGCGCCCAGTGGGTCTTGAGCAGCACGTCGTCGATGTCGTTGCCGTTATTGCGCTCGCGGTAGCCGTTACCGTTGACACCGGAATACAGCAACGCCACGCCGATGCCGTTATCGGCGGTGCCGCCGAGAAACGCGGTGTCGATGTGTTTCCAGCCACCGTACTGGGTGGTTTCCAGCGTGGTGCCGATTTCACCAGTGGTTTTTTCCGGAATCGCTCGGGTGACGAAGTTGATCACCCCGCCGACGTTTTGCGGCCCGTAACGCACGGAACCGGCGCCACGCACGACGTCGATGCTGTCGAGGTTGCCCGAAGAAATCGGCGCCATCGACAGTTGCGGCTGGCCGTAAGGGGCGAACGCCGCCGGCACGCCATCGATCAACACGGTGGAGCGTGGCGACAGACGAGAAGTCAGACCGCGCACACCGACGTTCAGGGAAATATCGCTGCCGCCGGTACCGTTGGAGTCCTGCACCTGCACGCCCGGCACACGCTTGAGCACGTCGCTGACGTTCATTGCGCCCTGCTCGACCATCGCCTCGCGGCGGATCACCGTACGCGCGCCGGGGTGGTTCTGCACCACCGCGGCGTTGGCGTCGCCGAGCCAGTCGCCAACCACTTTGATGTCGGTCACGCCCAGCTCCAGTGGGCCGTTACCGGCGGCGGAAGTCACGGCCGGCGACAACGTCACCGAACCTTCGTTGATCTGATAGTCCAGACCGCTGCCCTGCAGCAATTGGCGCAAAGCCTGCTCCGGGGAGATGTCGCCGTCGACCGCCGGCGCCTGTTTGCCGGCGACCAGATCCGGGCTGAAAAACACTTGCAAGGACGTCTGCTGACCCAACTCGCTCAAGGCCTGGCCCAGCGGCTGCGCGCGGATATGAATGGCTTCGCCGGCATACGCCAGCGGCATCGCCGCGTTGACCGCCAGCGCGAGAGCGAGCGGTAACCAAGGGGATTTTTTTGTTGTTGGCAGTGGTGTTTTTCACGTCGTACGTAGTCCTGTGGATCGCAAGAGTGTGCGGCTGTTAATGCAAACCAGTTGCAGTTGAACAGGAAGACGATGAACTCGAAAAAAACCTGAATTTTATTTTGCGATTATTTCCTGACTGCCATCCGCGAGGGTGCGAACGGCCACCGGCAGGATGCTCGGCAAGGCTTTGAGCAAGGCGTCGGTGTTGTCGGATTTGAACACGCTGGTCAGGCGCAGACTGGCCACGGCGGGGTTGGCAACGGTCAGCGGTTTGTCGCGATAGCGCGACACTTCGGCGGCGACTTCGCTGAGGCTGGCGTTGTTGAACACCAGTTTGCCACTGCGCCACGCCGTCAGCTCCGCCGCGTTGACTGCATAGGCGGCGGCGACTTTGCCTTGTGCATCGACATGGGTGCCGAGGCCGGCGGTCAGGTTGATGAATTGATTATCCGGGGCATCGCGCCCCTGCACTTTGACTGTGCCCTGCTCCACCGCCACGCGGGTTTGCGTGACATCGCGGCGCACATCGAAACGCGTGCCGGTGACCGTGACCTTGCCATGGCCGGCCTCGACCACAAACGGTCGCGCAGTATCGTGCTCGACGCTGAACATCGCCTCGCCTTCGCTCAGCTCGATGATGCGGCGATCTTTTTCATAGCGCACCTGCAAGCGGCTGCGGCTGTTCAGATCGATCACCGAACCGTCCGGCAGCGCCACGTGTTTACGCTCGCCCAACGCCGTGGCGAACTCGGCGCGGTAACCGCCCGGATGATTCAAACCACTGAACAGTCCCAGCCCGAGTGCCACCGCCAGCACACTGGCGGCCACGGCATAACGCAGCAGCGGACGGCGCTCGCGGCGAGTTGGCAGCGTTTCAGCAAGCGCTTTGAGGCGTGGCGCCGGCAGCAAATCGGCCGCCGACCACAAGCCCTGCAGCAACTGGAATTCATCACGGTGCTGCGGATGTTGATTCAGCCACGCGTCGAAGCGCTGCTGCTCGTCGGCATCGATGGCCGGCTCCTGCAAACGCACAAACCAGCGAGCCGCGTCATCGCGCACCGTTGTTTGCCCGCACGCGCAATCACGCGTATCCATCATGGAATGTCCTGTTTGGCCGGGAATATAAAGACACACAGCCCTCTGTAGGAGCTGCCGAAGGCTGCGATCTTTTTGCCATGACGCACATTCACGATTGCAACCCGTCCAGTCGATCACGCAGATGCCGCAGGGTGCGGATCATATACTTTTCAACCATGTTCTTGGACAGCCCCAGGCGTTCGGCGATTTCGGCCTGGGTCAGGCCTTCGATCTTCTGCCAGACAAAGATCTTGCGACAATTGAGCGGCAGCTCGCTGAGCGCCCGCTCAATGGAGTCGGCCAGCTGGATCGCCTGCATGTAATGCTCCGGGTCGCCGGACGACGACTCACTGTGATCGATGGCCTGCGACTCCATGGCACCGCGCCGATCCTCGCGCCGATAGCCGTCGACCGCGATATTGCGCGCGGTCTGGTGCAAATACGCCCGTGGCTGCTGCACCGCCGCCGAATCGGACTCAAGCACCCGCACAAAGGTGTCGTGCGCCAGATCCTCGGCCTGTGCGCGATTGCGCAGACGACGAGTCCAGGTGCCGATCAACTCTTCGTAATGCTCGAAAAAGCCGGGTCTGCGGGGACGCATGGGAGGTTTGGCGGCGTGCTGAGGAAAGGGGCGTGAATAGTAATGGTTACTATTAAGCCGAGGCAATGGATTCCTCGAACCGAGCGTCCGGGCAGCAAGCGTTCATGCCGCGCCCCTGGTCAGCCGAACTCGCTCAACCAGTTGCAGGTAGTTGTCCAACATGGCCAGACCTTGCGGCGTCATCAATGACTCAGGATGAAACTGCACACCATAGATCGACAACTCGCGGTGCCGCAGCGCCATGATCTCGCCCTTCATGCCGTCGTCATCCAGCACATGCGCAGTAGCCAGCAATTCGTCGGGCAAGACACCGGCCACCAACGAGTGATACCGCGCGACTTGCAACCCCTCAGGCAAACCGTCGAACAGGTCACGACTGTCGTGACTGATACGGGAAACCTTGCCATGCAGCACCTGCTGCGCCCTGCGTACCTCGCCGCCGAAAGCAGCGGTGATGCATTGATGACCCAGACAGATGCCCAATATCGGCAAACGGCCGGCGAAATGATGGATCGCCGCAAGGGAAATACCCGCTTCAGTGGGCGAGCACGGCCCAGGGGAGACAATCAAGGACTCTGGCGCCAGCGCTTCGATGTCGGCCAAGGTCACTTCGTCATTGCGACGCACTTCAACCTCAGCCCCGAGCATGCCCAGGTACTGCACGATGTTGTAGGTGAAGGAGTCGTAGTTATCGATCATTAAGTGCATACGCCACCTCCTGGTGTCGGGCGATCGATTGACAGCGGCCGGCGGCAACCCGCAGCAACTGGCTTTTCTCCAGCGTTTCCTGCCACTCGCGATCGGCCACCGAATCCTGCACCACGCCGGCGCCGGCCTGAATGTAGAGTCGAGCGTCTTGCAGCAGCCCGGTTCGAATGGCGATCGCCAGGTCGGCACGGCCGCTCCAGTCCAGATAACCGATCGCGCCGCCATACACCCCGCGAGAATGTGGTTCCAGTTCGGCAATGATTTCCAGCGCGCGCACCTTCGACGCGCCGCTCAGCGTGCCTGCGGGGAAAATGCTTTTGAGCAGATCCAGCCCCGAAACGTGGTCCGGTACGTCGCCGGTCACGGTTGAGACGATGTGCATGACATGGGAGAAATATTCCACATTCAGCAACTGCGTCACCTGCACACTGCCGACGCGGGCCAACCGGCCGAGGTCATTGCGCGACAGATCGACGAGCATCATGTGCTCGGCAATTTCCTTCGGATCAGCGAGCAGTTCATCCCTGAGTCGATGGTCTTCGACCATCCCACTGCCCCGGCGGCGTGTACCTGCCATTGGCCGGGTGGTCACCGTTTGCTGATCCTGCCGAAACAACATTTCCGGAGAGGCGCCGACCACCTGGCAGTCCCCCAGATTCAACAGGTAGCGATAAGGTGTGTGCCCCAGATCAGCCAGGGATCGGTACAGCGCGACGGCGTCCTCCTCGAAAGGCAGGCTCATGCGTTGGGATAAAACCACCTGCATCACATCGCCCGCCGCGATGTAGTCCTTGATCCGTGCCACGGCCTCCACGAACGCAGACTGCGGGAACGCCGACTCGGCGGCCGGTGTTGTCACCTCAAACACGTGGCCGCCGGGTGCGGGCGGCACGAGCAGTGGACGTAGACGTGCGACGAGTCGATTGAGCCGGTCGTGGCCACCTTGATAATCGCCCAGCGCCTTTGGACGTTCATGCACGATGCAATAGGCCAAGTGTGCGCCGTGATCCAGCACAAGCAGATCCATGCTGATCAATTGCAATACATCAGGCAGCTGAAAACCAGAAGGCTTGCGCGGCACTCGACGCAGACGCGGCTCGATCAGCCGAGTCGTTTCGAAACCGAAATAGCCAAAGAACCCACCGCTGAAATCAGGCAGCCCCGGGCATTGCGGTATACGAAATTCCTTCTGCAACTTGCCCAGTTCTGCCAGCGGATCAGCGCAGTCAATCGTTGCCGAAATCTGCCCGTCGCGGTATACGCGCATGGCGCCCTCATCGAGTTCGACGCGTTGACTGCAAGGCAGGCCAATCACCGAGTACGCCTGCTCGAACACGCCCTCGTGCCAGTGCCCGGTTTCGAACAGATAGTCTTGCCCGCAGTTGGCCAAAACCTGGTACAGCGCAATGGCTTCGACCCCTGTCGGCAACGGCAGGCTCTGCCAAAGCGGAACGTGGGTATACCCCGCTTCGCCGTAGGCAAAAAAATCTTCTAGGCTCAACATCCTTGTGTCTCCGGTTGTTCACGCAGTAACCGATCGGCCAAGAGCGTCAAAGCCCTGCGATCAGATTTGCCATTGCGATTGAGAGGGATCTTGTACGGTGCGGTGATGCGGCCTGCCCCGACACCGGGGCAGGCACAGGGCTTATTTCAGCGGCGTAGCAACAAACTCAGGAAGTTTCTCGACCTGGTCAGCGTAAGCGGCAAGCGCGGTATAGTTTTTGACCTCGACCAGGTGGTGCATCCTGAACTGAGTGAAGCGCCAGGCCGCGGCCACGGTTACATCGGCCTGAGACAGCTGCGCCGTTGCAAGCCAGGGATTGGCGCTGGCGGCAGCCTTTTCCAGGAGCGCCAACGCGGCATGCAATTGCTCGGTGACGCGCGTTTGCCAAGGCTCGTAGTGATGCTCGACCGGTTTGTTGTACTCATATTCAAGCTGGACCGCTTTTTCGCAAACCGCGAGACCCAGCCCAATGAGCGACAGCACCTTTTGATGCTCCGCGGAATCTTTTGGCATCAGACTGCGGTCCGGTGCGACCCGTGCCTCCAGATAATCAAGGATCATCGATGAGTCCATGATCATTTCGCCGTTTTCGCAAATCAGCGTCGGCGCCTTGACCACCGGATTGATGGTTCGAAACTCATCCGTATCGCGAAACACCGAGATCTGCCGATGTTCATGTTCCAGCCCCATCAGCCGCATCGAAACGGCCACGCGCCGAACATAGGGTGATCCCATCATGCCAACCAGTTCCATCGCTTTCTCCTGAAGTATTGACTATCCGTTTTATCGACCCTTCCACTCCGTGTGCCACTGGGGAACAAAGAGCGAAACTTGCTGCAATCAGCTATGCATCAATTTTTGCAAACTCCACACTCGCCCCGTAGAACAAAGAGGCTCGCTCTGAAACGGTTTTAATGTCGCCTGTCGTCAAGAACGTGTTGCCGCCCGCTCTTGCGCTGGAAAGGTGAGGATTACTTTTCAAGTACTCCACCAGGCTCTTAGCGGCGGCATTCGACTGGGAAATCAGCTGCATGGAATCCGGCAGCTCACTGCGCCATAGGTGTTCAACAATCGGATAATGCGTACAGGCCAGTACGCAAACGTCCGGAACGTGTGGAGCAGCACTCAGCAGCGCATTGATATGTTTACGAATCTCGGTTCGCAGTAGGTCCTTAGGCGCATCTTGCTCAATGAGCAACGCCAGGCCCTGACAAGCTTGTTGATAAACGTTTATTGCGGGACGCCGGTTATTGATTTGCAGTGCGAAGATATTTGACTGAACCGTGTGCTGAGTCGCGAAAACCGCAACGCTCTGCACCGAATAATCACCAGTAGCCTTGGCGATCTGTTCGGCGACAGGAGCAACAACGCCGATCACCCTGCGATCGGGAAAAACCTCAGGCAGCCACGCCTGCTGCAATCTTTGCAGACTGGTAGCTACCGCCGTGTTACAGGCGATGACCACCATTGAGCAGCCATAGTTGAAAAGGCGTGTAATGGCGGCCTGGGTCAGATCATAGATATCGTCGGCAGCATCATTGCCATAGGGTGCGTTTCCATGATCGCCCAAATAGACGAACTGCTCATTGGGCAAAACCAACTCAAACGCGCGCATCACCGTTAAGCCACCGCTGCCGAAATCAAATACGCCAATCAATCTGAATCCCTCCTTGAATGCTCGTAAGTGTTCAGATGGTTGTCGCAATGGCCGCAGCGACGCCGACATATAAAACGCCCGTCACCACACTCATTTGCCGTTTTGTACGAAGAATTTTCGCTGCATGCCCCGCCATAAGCATATACAGGGCATATACCGAGGTAGAGATGAATATTGCCGTCGCCACCAATGCGATGCACTGCGGAATATAGGGCAAGGCTTTATCGATAAACGTCGGAAACAAGATGATGTTGGTCAGAATCCCCTTGGGATTGGTAAATGAAACGATCATGGCCCCGGTA
Source organism: Pseudomonas viridiflava (assembly GCF_900580865.1). Taxonomy (GTDB): domain Bacteria; phylum Pseudomonadota; class Gammaproteobacteria; order Pseudomonadales; family Pseudomonadaceae; genus Aquipseudomonas. The sequence goes on along the minus strand of NZ_UTBZ01000012.1, from coordinate 134,358 downwards.
AACATTTGCAAAGGGGTACGCTTGCGCGAAGTGGCAACTGCAACCTGGGAGTGCGAACGCAATGCTTTAAAAGCGAGGTAGAGCAGATAGACAACGCCCACCCATTTCAGCCAGAATAAAATACCGGGGTTATCCCTTACCAATATCCCCAGACCGGATAGAACAATTACGGCGTGCCCGCCACTGGCCAGGCCGAACCCAATGGCCCCCGGAAATGATTCCTTGAAGCCGTGATCAAGTGCCTGTGCCATGGAAAAGGCCACATTCGGCCCCGGAAGTATCGCGGCCGAAAGAAATACCACGCAAAACAATATCCAAAGTTGCAAGTCCATACTGCGCAATCCCCGCACACGTGGTGAATCCAGGATAATTAATACCCACTGATGTTATTTATCCGGTTTTTAATACTCGGACGCTCAGTTCTTAAGCAGGCGAGTCAATCCATTTGGGAAGAAACGCTTTGATCCAGGTCGCCACCGCGGAGTCATATTGATGCCAACCCGCAGTATGTTCGGCCGCAGGCCTGGTACCCGGCGCTTTGAGGCGTTCGGTGCCCAGCGTTGACCAACGATCAATCGTCTCGTAAGTCACTTCCGGGTGAAACTGCAACGCGTAGGCGTTAGTTGCATATCGATAGGCTTGAACCGGAAAGGTCGAACCTTCGGCAAGTTGTGTGGCGCCTGCCGGCAAATCGAAGCCTTCACTGTGCCATTGATAGACATGATCAGGAAAAGGTGCACAGGCGTCGGCTGTTATTTCATGAGCAGCAGCCAGCGGTGTTATCGGGTAATAACCGGCCTCGGTTGTGCCGCTATCCAGTCGGTACACGCGTGATCCCAAGTGCCGGGTCAGCATTTGCCCGCCCAGACAAAGACCCAGCAACGGCTTGCCTTCCTTCAATGGCTTGGCCAACCAGTCGATCTCGTCGCGAATATAAGTATCGTGGTCATTGGCGCTCATCGGGCCGCCGTAAATGGCCACGCCGGCGTGCTCTGCCATGCATGGCGGAAGCGGATCACCGAATCGCGGCCGACGGACATCCAGCTCATATCCCATTTGACTCAGGAGGTCGCCTACCCGGCCAGGCGTAGAGTGTTCCTGGTGCAAAATAATCAGGATCTTGCGTGTTCGATCCATTGCCCAACTCCCTGTGTTCAGTTGATCAACTTGATCCCGGTCTGATTTAAATCGACGCGGCGAAGGGCGGATTGCCGACCCACAGTTCGGCGAAGTTCTGCGCCGCCGGGCCTGAGCCGAGAATGCGATCAAGTTCAGCGATCTGAAGTCGTCTGTGGAATTGAGCGTTGTCGTCGTAACGATGCAGCAACATCGCCATCGAGTGGGAAAATTGCACATCCCGCCACACCTGCTTCAAGGCAATGTCGGAATACGACAGCAAGAGATCGTCCTTGTCGTTGGCATAAAAATGTTCGAAGCCACGAGCAAGAATATTGGCATCGGAAACGGCAAGGTTAAGTCCCTTGGCCGCAGAGGGCGGCACGATGTGCGCGGCATCACCGGCGAGGAACAACCTGCCCTTCTGCATTTTTTCAGCAACAAAGCTTCTAAGCTGCACAATACTTTTTTCGATGATTGCCCCGCCGTTAACTTTCTCCGGCCGTCCATCTATCCGTGATTGCAGAAGATCCCAGATCCGCGCGGCAGACCACTCATTGGGATCTTCGTCCGGAGAACACTGCAGATAAATTCTTGAAACCTTCGGGGAGCGCATGGTGAACAATGCCAGCCCGGTTTCATGGCTGGAAAAAATCACATCCGGTGAAATGGGTGACATTTCAGCGAGAACCGCCAGCCAGGCAAAAGGATAGGTGTGCGAAAAACAGGTCAGCGCGTCAGCGATGTGTGGGCGGCAAATACCATGAAAGCCGTCGCAGCCGACAACAAAGTCGCATTCAAGCGTCTGTTGTCTGCCGTCGTGCCTGAAGGAAACCGAAGGCGCGTTTCCATCGGTATTGTGCACCTGAACATCGGCAGCATCGAACAGCAGTGGCGACTCGGTTTTCAACCGTGCTGCGACCAGGTCCTTGATGATTTCCTGTTGACCATAAATGGTCACCGTGCGCCCGGTAAGCGCCTGGAAATCCAGCTCGCGCGTCGCTCCGTCATAATGGAACTGCAGCGCAGAATGCACCATTCCTTCAGATGCAATCCTCGAACCGACACCACTTTCAGTGAGAATCTGCACCGTGGCAGGGGTTATCTGGCCTGCGCGACTGCGGCCTTCTACGTATTCTCTTGATCGACTCTCAACAACGACGTTGCTGATATTCATAAGCGTAAGAAGCTGCCCCAACATCAATCCGGCCGGGCCTGCTCCAACGATTGCAACCTTTGTCCGCATGGGTTTGTCCCTCTGAGTTATAAGGTCTGAAGCGAAAAGCTTTTCACTGGATAACGTATGCGCAAACATCCTGAAGCGGCTCGTGGATTGATCTTTCCATCGCTCATTTCATGATTGTCATTTCTTTGAAATCAAACCACTCATGTACTGGTTCAAATCGCGCAGATCATTAATAGTCCAGGCGTGTGGCGGTATCTTCACGCCATTTTCTCGCAAGGTTTTTGGAATCAGACTTCCGCTAGGACGAAGTATGACCGACGAGACAATCACGCCCGGATAATCACTAAGTCGTTTCTTGAAAGCGCCCGTTGTCAGATCAGGTGTGGGAGGGTTACTTTTCTTGGCCAGTGGCCCTGTACCCTTGATATCTGCTCCGTGGCATACGGCACATCTTTGTGAATAAAGGTTCTTGCCGTTGCCCATATCCGCGAAGGAAAGTGGCGTTTGAACCAGTGTTAATACAGCTAATAAAGGAATGAATGCTTTTTTCATTTTAACTCTGGCCTTGCTGAACACATCAGCTCTTGATTTGCCGCTTTTCCCGCGTTTTCTTCAACAACCATCATCAATTCAAAGACAAAACAAACCACACACAACTACGCACACAACGAACGGTTGTGTCGTAAGTACTTTTATATCGAGCAGTGGTAAACGGGAGAGAAACTATCGCTTACCCGGGACGTGATAAAACCGGTCGCGGGAACGCCGCCGAGGAAAAATAAATAATGCGCGGAGTGCCTTGGAGGAAAAGGCAAGCGGAGGTGAAGACGTATTTACAACGGAGGTATGAAACATGCCAATCCCTGTGCGCTTATAATTTTTATTGCCACGAGTACATCCTTACTCGTGGCCGGTAATCTCACACTTGTTTCCGAATATGTCAATATTCAAAAATTAAATTTGACAGTCCCATGCGAGTTTTATGCACTGACGATGCCCAGCCGCTGAAGCTCAGAAACTTATTGAGGTCTAAAACGACCAGCGCAAACCAATGTGGGAGCGAGCCTGCTCGCGAAGGCGGCACACCAGTCACTTACTGCATTGACTGAACGGACGCTTTCGCGAGCAGGCTCGCTCCCACAGGGTTTGGTGGTGAATGCAGGTTCAAGTGCATCCACCACTGGCCATTGGATCAGCCTTTTTCGTCGATCCCGGCTTGCAGGGTCTGGGCGTCCAGATGCCCGCTCAGGGTGACCGGGCCGACTTTCAGGTTGCCGTTTTCATAGGAAACCTTCGGTGCGTTTTCCTCGGCCTTATGCGGCAGATCGAGGCCAGCCTGAATGCCGACGTCAAGGTTATTCAGATCACTGCTGCCGACCTTCGAACCACCGAGATCCACCTTCCCTTCCGTCGCCGAAATCCGTGCGCCGGTCAGTTGTGTAGCGCCGCCGACTGCGAGGCTCACACCTTGGCTGGCATTGATCCCGGACGCCTGCGCAACGCTGTCCTTGTGCGCGTACTCACCCTGCGCTTTCAGTGTCGGTTTGTAGTCAGTGCCGGCGAGTTTCTCTTTATCGCTCGGTGGATTTTTCTTCGCGGTCAGGCCCAGATCGACATCGACCTTGGCGTGGTTGCTCGAGTCCTGACGGCTATCGACGCTCAGATCACCCGCGACCTTGCCGCTGACAGTTTTAGCGTCGATCCGCGCACCCGCCAGCTGTGCATCACCGGCGCTGTTCAACACCACGCTGTCCGCCTTGATCTGGCTGTTCTGCTGGGTGCTGCCTTGCAGGTAATCGACACCGACTTTGGCCCCGGCATTGAAACCGTGATCGCTGCTGGCCTTCTCATCCTCGGCAGTCGGGGTTTTGCGGCTCAGGTTGCCGCCAGCGTTCAGCGCGACATTCCAGTTATTGCGGTGATCGGTGGACTGCACCGATTCCTGCACATAGCCGCCCTTCTGTGCGTCGATGCTGACGTTCGGCGCGCTGACCTCGCTGCCTTGCAGATGAATCGAATCACCGCTCAAGACGATGCCGTTCTGGCTGTTGAGTTGGCCACCGCTGAGGGTTTTCGAATCCTCGTTGATCCGACCGATATTGAAGTTGCCACTCAGATTACCGCCCTGATCGCGGCTCTTCTCGCTGCTGGTTTTGCTGCCGCCGCCCTTCAAGCCGCCGCCGAGATTACTGCCGGTGGCGGTGTGAGTGTCAGTGGCCGCTTGCAGGTCGAGCTTGCCGTCGGCATGCAGAGCGATGGCGCCCGCGCTGTCGATCTTGCTGCCCTGCTGCAGCTGATTGCCGCCGCTGCTCAACTGCACCGGGCCGTTGCCGGTGATGCTCGCAACGTGGGCCTGGGTGTCAGTGCTTTGCTTGCCGGTGTGATCGAGCTGGAAACCGGCGCCGAGGTCGACGTTGGTACCATCGGTACCCGGCAAGGTGCCGACCTTCAGTGAACCATTGCCGCGCAGGCTGCTGTCATTGCTGGTCTGGCGGTCGTTGGCCTGATTCAGCGCCAGATCACCGCCAGTTTTGATATTCACACCGCCCTGCCCGCCGTCGAAACGGCTGCCTTCGAACTGCGCATCGCCGCCGACTTTGATATTCACACCCTGGCTGCCGGCGTAACCACCGACCACGGCGCTGGAGCTGTCCTTGCTCGACGCACTGCTGCCACCCGCGCCGCTGCCGGCGACGTTCACGTCTTCGCCGGTTTTGGTGTAGACGCGCACATCAACCTTGGCATCCACCGCGTTGGCACTGCTGTTGTGCGTGTTGCTGGCGGCATCGGCAAGCAGTTGGTCAGCGTTGATGTTCACCTGGCCGGCGCTGGCGTTGTACTGAGTGCCTTGGTCATGCAGCGTGCCGGTGGTTTTCACATCAACATTCCCGCCGTCAAAACGGCTGACTACAGCGTTGCTGCGCTGCTCGGTTTTGCTGCCACTGCCATGACCCACCGCAACGTCGATACCGACATTCGGCTGACCGAGACTGGCCAGGGAGTCCTTGTCCGGCACCTTGCCGTTGAACACGTCCTTGACCGCGCCCGCGATCGGCCGGGCGATGTCTTTGTACTCGACGTTGGCACCGATATCCGCCGACCAGTTGCTCTCGCTATGGGTGCTGCTGTCAGTGTTGCTGGCGGCACGGTTGTCGATTGCGTTGGCGGCGACATTCAGACCGTTACCAGCCTTGAGCTGCGCGCCTTCGGTGGCGAGTTTGTCGGCATTGATCGTCAGGCTGCCGCTGCTCTGTACGCTGCTGGTTTGCGCGGTGGTTTTGCTGGTCGAATCCTGGGCAGTGCTGTGGGCGAAATCGACGCCACTGCCAGCCCGATCGAGGCCGCCGGTGTAGTAGAAACCGCCGCCGGTGCTGGAGGTGTCGGTGGAGGTTTTGTGGCTGTCGGCTTCCGCGAGCAACGAGACGTTTTTGCCGCTCAGCGTGGTATCGCCAGCAGTGGATTTCACCTCCGCGCCTTTGAGCGTGACGTCACCGCCGGCCTTCACCTGCACACTGCCGCCGCTGAGTCTGGAGCCTTGCTGGGTGACGTCGTTGCTAGTGACGGTTTGCTGTTTGTCTTGGTAGTGAATCCCGGCGCGATACTGCTCTGGTGTCTGCTCTTTCGCATAAGCATCGAAGCCACGAGTCTCAGTGGTGGAACTGCTGTCAGCCGTGTTCTGCGCAGCATGCACATTGACGTCGCCCGCCGCATCGGCCGTCAGCGCCCCGTCAGCCTTGACCGTCGAGCCAACCACTGCAATGTCCTTGGCGCTCTTGAGCTTGAGGTTGCTGTCGGACACCAGTTCGCTGCGCACGGTGCTGCTGTCTTGGCTGTTCTGCCGCGACTCGTCCTTGGTGATGCCGAAGAACTTGCTGTCCTTGTCGTGGTTGTTGCTGTGCGAAGTGTCCTGCACGCCGTCGATGATCAGCGAACCCTTATCGCTGATCACGCTGGCGTCGGTGCCGCCACGCACCTGGCTGCCGCTGATGCGCACGTCGTCAGCCTTGACGATCAGTTTGCCGGTGGCGTTGATTTTGCTGCCCTGATGCTGGGTCTTGCCCTTGTCGGCATCGCCGGTCTTGCCGAAGAAACCACCGCCGACCAGATCACCGGAATAGCGATTGTCGCTGCTGCGATTGGTCCGCGTGGCGGTGCTGATTTCCACTTGTTTGCCGGCCAGTTGCACGTCGCCGGCGCTGCTCAATTCGGCGCCTTCGGAGCGCAACAGCGCGGCGGTTTGCAGGGCGATATTGCCGGCCTTCAACTGGCTGGTGATGCTGCGCTGCTCTTCGCTGCTGCTGTTCCAGTCGGCTTTCCACAGGTGTTTGCGGTGGTTGCCTTGATCGGTCTGCGTGTGGCTCTCAGTGGCGGCGGTCAGGCGCAAGTCGCCGCCGCTTTGCACGTCGAGATTTTTCGCCGCTTCGACTTTGGCGGCTTTCAGCTCGGTGTCTTTACCGGACGACAACTTGGCGTCGCGACTGGCGAGAATCTGGCTGCCGTGCTGACGCGATTCACTGTCGGTCTGGGTGCGGTCGTAGGTTTCCCAGGTGATGCCGATGGTGCTGTTGTTCCAGTTTTCGCGCTTTTCCTGAAGCTTGCGGCTTTCGACTGTGGACAGGGTCAGGTTGCGCTTGGCTTCGACCGTAACGTCACGACCGCCAACATCGGTGGCGGCCAGGGTCAGGTCCTTGCCACTGTGCAAAGCGACATCGCCCTGACTGCTGCGAATACCGGCACGGGTCACGTCGAGGCTGTTGGCCACGGCTTCACCGCTGACACTGAGGTCACCGGCGGAACGAATCTGCACGCCGTCTCGTCCGGCCACTTGCACCGCGCCGACCCGCACGCCTGCACCTTCGGCGGTGCTGACAATGTTGATGCGCCCGGCCTGCATTGCGCCGAACAGGCTGGCGTCGATGCGTTGATCGCCGGTGTTGCCCGCCGGATCCACGGTTTTCACTTGGCCGCTGGCGTAATCGACCTGATTGCGCCCGACCGTGAGGTTCAATTGATCACGCGCACTGATCGCGCCCTGGCTGTCGATACGCGGCGCGATCAGGTTGATCGAGCCCTCGCCGTTACGCAGGCCACCGCCCTGAATCTGCAACTGACCGTTGGCGTCGCGGGTATTCAGACTTTGCAGTTTGCCGTCATTCAATTCCGGACGACCGACCAGCAGATTGGCGTTCGGCGTGTTGATGAAGCTGCCGCCATTGACCGAGATGCCGTTAGGGTTGGCCAACACATAATCGGCAGGCCGGCCGAAGATTTCCTGCGCGCCATTGATGGCCGACGGATTGCGGCTGATCACTTCGTTGAGGATCACGCTCGCGGCCTGGCCTTGCAGTTGCGGGTTGGCCGCCAGTTGCCCGGCCAGTTGTGATTGCCCGGCCTGCAAGGCGTTATTCAACACCAAGCCCTGACGGTCGACGTTGTAATCGAGGAACTGATTGTGCGACAGGCCCGAACCGTTGGGCGCGACGATGTTGACGATGGGCACACCGCCCTGGGTCTGCAATTGCGCGGTGCCGCCGGGGCCAGGTGCGACCACGACGCCGCCGGCCATCGCGCTCGGCAGGTGCACGGCGAAGAACAGGCTGGCAATCGCCCAGCGCAATTTGCCCCGAGGGGAAAGATGAAATGCAAAGGTGTGTGCTGGCATAAAAACGTCTCCATGTGAGTACGGCATCACGTTGCGCGTTTAGTCTTGGCCGTGGCTGACGCGCTCAGATCCGACGGCTGTTTGTTCACTGCGTTGTTCGTTGCTGTCGCGTCATATCTGCACCCCGACGCGCATCAGCCAGGTTTGCGGCTCGTGTTGCAGACCGCTCGGCGTGTTGAGCGCGCGCTGGTAATCGACATCCACTTGCAGGTTCTTCCAGCCCAGATTCACGCCGACACTGGCGCCACTCAGGCGTTGGCCCTGTGCGCCGTGATCGGCCTTGATCCAGCCGTGGTCGAGGCCCGCGCGCGGGGTGATCTGCAGCGGCCATTCACTGCGCAGCGGCAGACGCAATGTGTTGCGCCAGATCGCGCCGCTGGCACCGGAGGCACTACTGACCCGGTAGCCGCGCACCGCTGAATCGTCGGTGCCGAGCAACTGCTCGATCGCCGGCAACGGGTCCGGGCTGTACTGCACATTGAGTTGGCTCTGCCACTGCCACGCCTGCGTGCCGAACTGACCGTTGCGCCACTGGCTGAGTCCGGCGCGGTACTTGCGGAACTGTGCCTTCGGCAGGTTGTTGATCTGCTGCTGCGAGTCATCGTCGGCGCCAAACCAGCGCAGGCCCTGGGCGTAATTGACGTCCAGGTTCCAAACCGCGCGGTCGAGCCAGAACAGATTGAGCCCGGCCTCGGCCACGGTCAGGGTCGGGCTCTGAATACCGAGGCGAACGTCTTGCAGATAGCTGTCGACATCCTTGTGCGCCAGTTGCAGGTTGGCGCTGAGCTGCCGGCTCTGGTCGCGCCACAACACACGGTCGGCGCGCAGACTGACTTGGTCGGTGATGCCGGTGCTGTGGAAGGTCACGCTCGGCAGTTTGAACGGGGCGCGGTATTCGGCGTGGCTGGCGAACACGCTGTAAGTCCAATAGCCGTAAGGAATCGCGTAATACAGGCTGGCATTGCGGCTGTAACGGTCGCCCTGATTGAGCGTGTCGCTGGCACTGATGCTCAACAGGTCGTTGAGTTGCAGCGGGCTGTCGAGACTGAGGCTGACGGTGTCGCGATCACGTCCGGTGCTGGCGCTACCGAGGTTGTCGATCCCGGCATTCAAGGCCCAGCGCGAATGTGCCGAGCTGCGTGAACGCAGGATGATCCGAGAGGCGCCGGGCTGACTGCCGGGAGCGATATCGGCGGTGAGATCGACCGAGCGCAAGCGATTCAATTGATCGAGGCCTTGCTCCAGATCGCGCAGGTTCAGCGGCTCGCCGAGCATTCCCGGAAACGCTCCGCCGAGGGAAATCGGCAGACTCTGATCGGCCAGCTCGATGGACTCGATGTAGCCTTCGTCAACGCGGATATCCAGCGACTGCCCCGCTGCCGGTGCACTGACCAAATACGGGCGGCTGGCAATGTAGCCCTTGTCGACGTAGCTCGCGGTGATGGTCGCCAGCAGATGATTGATCTGGCCGACGCCCATGCATGGCGCCAGTAGCGGTTTGATCCGCGTATTGAGCTTGTCGCTGTCGATCAGCGTGACGCCACCGATGCGCGTGCCGCTCAGCGGCCAGCAACGTTCATCGGCAGCAACGGTTGGCGGGATGGCCGGGGTGATCGGCGTCGGGCCGAACGCGCCACGCTCCAATTGCCGTTTTCTTTGTTCAAGTTGCAGTTGTTGCAGATCGCGCTGTTGCTGTTGCTGCTGGCGCAGCACTTCCTGGCCCGGCGCTACAGGTTCGGCGGCTTCAATCGAGGAGGCACACACACTCAACACAAAGGCCGACAACAGCGGGCAAAGCGTGGAACGACGGCGAAAAACAGCGCGAAACGGAAACGGCACGCAACATCCTTGCGATCATCAAATGGCGTAATGCCATGTCATCAATAATCGTGATAGTCGGAGCCATCCCACACAAAAGCAAGACGCTTCCTACAGCGCTTACATTTCTTAAACAATTGCTTTGCCTGGCTTTATTGTCAGCAGCAAGGCCACGGCACTGCACGCTATCAGGGTTTCCCCGAGGGCTTGAAACCAGCCGGCGAGCATCAGCCCGGCGCCGATCAGCAGGTAATACAGCAAGCCCAACAACGCCCCGGCAGTGCCCAGCCGATCCGCGTAATTCGCTAACGCCGAACCGAGCACGTTCGGAATAGCCAGGCCAAACGCCAACACCACCAACAGCATCGGCAGGACGAACGCGACACTGTTCTGCAGCGACCACACGCCGATACCACCGAGCAACGCGGTGCCGCCCGCGAGGCGAATCAATTGCACGGGGTTGAAGCCGGCGGTTATTAAACGCCGGTTGAGCCATGCTCCAAAACCTGAGCCCAACGCGAGGATCACGCCGCTGTAACCGAACCCGCTGGCACTGACGCCCAATCGCTGAAAAATGAACGGTGCGAGGCTGTAATAGCTGAACAGCGCCACGTTGAATGAGGCGATCCACAGCGCCGAACGCCAGATACCCAGGTCACGCAGCATGCGCCCGAGGGTTTCGAACAGACCGACATGGCCGGTTGGCGCTGTCCGGGTTTCCGCCAGGTTGTACCAACTCCATAGCCACAGCAGCGTTGCCAGCACCAGCAACGCAGCAAGCACGCCGCGATAACCGAAGGCCTGAACCAGACTGGCGCCAGTGAACAAACCAATCGCCGGACTGGCCGCCAGCGCCATGCCCACCAGGGAAAACACCTGCGCCAGTTCAGTGCCTTTGAAGCGGTCGCGCAGCACCGTTTGTGTGACCACCGAGCCCACCGCCGCACCAAAGGCCGCCAGCATCTGCGCCAGTAACAAGCCGTTGAAACTGTTGACCCGCAAGCCGAACAGCGTGGCAGCGGCATAGATCGCCAGGCCCGCGAGCATCGCCGGGCGCCGACCGATGCGATCACACAATCGCCCCCACACCACCACCCCGACGGCAAACGCGAGGAAATACACCGACAACGTCTGCGCCGCCGCTTGCGGGCCGACATTGAACACCCGCCCGATATCAGCGAGCGCCGGGCTGTACAGGGTTTGCGCGATCTGCGGAAACATCAGCAACGCAATCGCCAGCCACAGGAAGTATCTGTTGTTCATTCTTCATCACTCCTCGCATAAACCGCCGAGGAGTTTAAAAATCGGTGAGTGGCGTATTATCCAAACCCTGCCAATTTATCGCTGAAATCGGACAACCCATGGCCTGGCTCGATGCCCACGCAGACTTTGACGCAGATTGCTTTCAGGCGCCGGTGATCGGTATCGCCTCGACCTTGGGCGATCACGACTCCGGTTTGCACCGCCATCAACGCGGGCAGTTGCTGTACACGCGACAGGGCTGCACGCGTATTACCCTGGCGCAGCAATTGTGTCTGCTGCCGCCGTCGCGGGCGGCGTGGATTCCGCCGGGTGTCAGCCATCGCGCGGTGATGCAGCAAAGTGTCGATTACCGCTCGATCTACTTGATCCCCGAACTGTGCGCGGCACTGCCGCAGCAGGTCTGCGTGATTGAAGTCAGTCCCTTGTTGCGTGCGGTGCTGGAACCGATGGCGCTGGCCGATTTCGCCACCAATTGGCAGCAAGGCAAATTTGCCCACCTGCTCGGCCTGTGCCTGAGCGAAATCGCTGACGCGGCGCAGCAACCGATGTTGTTGCCATTACCCGCGGACAAACGCCTGGCGCCACTGCTGAAAACGCCCGAACGCCTGCCGCCGGAGGTGCAAGTGCTGGAACAACAGATCGGCGCCAGCAGCCGCACCATCGGGCGAATCTTCCAGCGCGAAACCGGCATGAGTTATCAGCAATGGCGCCAGCAGTGGCGCCTGATGCGCGCGATGGAATTGCTCGCCACCGGACGCAGCCTGAGTTACTGCGCTTTTGAATCGGGTTTTGCCAGCGACAGCGCCTTTATCGCCTTCTTCAAATCGATGACTGGCAGCACACCGGGCCACTGGCTCAAGTGAGCAACTGACGATCGGCGTCAAAAATCATTTGCGACTAAATATTACCTGCGTCATATTACAATCGTAATAACGACCCGTTTACCCAGGTAATCCGCCATGACCAGCATGCCCACCCTCGAACCTGTTGTGGTGAAGACCAAGCCGCCCCTGCTTAAACGCTTGCTGCTTCCCGGCGCCGGATTGCTCGCGCTGATCTTCGCCGGTGTGTACGCCGTGCACTGGTGGGGCGCCGGGCGTTTTCTCGAAGAAACCGACGATGCCTATATTGGTGGCGATGTCACGGTGATCGGGCCGAAAGTCGCCGGTTACATCGACGAAGTGCTGGTCAGCGACAACCAGCATGTGAAGGCCGGCGATGTGTTGATCCGCCTCGACGCCCGCGACTATCGCGCCAACCTCGCCAAAGCCGAAGGTGCCGTCGCCGCCGAAGAAGCGCTGCTGGCCAACCTCGACGCCACCGAGCAACTGCAACAAGCCGTGATCGGCCAGGCCCGCGCCGGCATCGATGCCGCTGGCGCAGAAACCGCACGCTCGCGAGATGACAACGCGCGCTACAAACGCTTGGTGACGACCAATGCCGTATCGGTAGAAAGCGCACAACGCGCCGACGCCACGTTTAAAACTGCGCAAGCTCTCAGCGCCCGCGCCCAGGCCGAACTGCTTGCCGCGCAACGCCAACTGGCGGTGATCGACACCCAGAAACAACAGGCCCGCGCCGCCCTTCAACAAGCCCGGGCCGAACGTGATCTGGCGCAACTGAACCTCGGCTACACCGAACTGCGCGCACCGGTCGATGGCGTGATCGGCAACCGTCGCGCACGGGTTGGCGCCTATGCGCAGGCCGGTTCGCAACAGTTGTCGGTAGTGCCGGCCAGCGGCTTGTGGGTCGATGCCAATTTCAAGGAAGACCAATTGGCGCGGATGAAACCCGGGCAGCGCGTGAGCATCCGTGCCGACGTGCTCTCCGGTCAGGAATTCCACGGTCGCCTCGACAGCCTCGCCCCTGCCACCGGCTCGCAGTTCAGCGTGTTGCCGCCGGAAAACGCCACCGGCAACTTCACCAAAATCGTCCAGCGCGTGCCGGTGCGCATCCTCCTCGACCCGGCCGACGGCGTGCTCGGTCACTTGCGTCCGGGCCTGTCGGTGACGGCAGAAGTCGACACCCGCGCGCAACCGGAAACCAGCGCCGTGGCCGTCGCGCCATGAGCACCGCCCTCGCCGCTCCCGCACAACCATTCAACGCGGCGGACATGGCGACCGCGACCAAGGTGTTCGCCTTCGCAACCATGTGCATCGGCATGTTCATCGCGCTGTTGGATATCCAGATCGTCTCGGCGTCGCTGCGCGATATCGGCGGCGGGCTGTCCGCCGGCACCGACGAAACCGCGTGGGTGCAGACCAGTTACCTGATCGCCGAAATCATCGTGATTCCGCTGTCGGGCTGGCTGTCGCGGGTGTTCTCGACGCGTTGGTTGTTCTGCGCTTCGGCGGTCGGTTTTACCTTGGCGAGTTTGCTCTGCGGCATCGCCTGGAACATCCAGAGCATGATTGCCTTTCGGGCGCTGCAAGGTTTTCTCGGCGGCTCGATGATTCCACTGGTGTTCACCACCGCGTTCTTTTTCTTCACCGGCAAACAACGCGTGATTGCCGCCGCGACCATCGGCGCGGTCGCATCACTGGCGCCGACATTGGGGCCGGTGATCGGCGGCTGGATCACTGATATTTCCTCGTGGCACTGGCTGTTCTATATCAATCTGGTGCCGGGGATTTTCGTCGCCGTGGCGGTGCCGATGCTGGTGAAAATCGACCAACCGGAATTGTCGTTACTCAAAGGCGCGGACTATCTGAGCATGGTGTTTCTCGCGCTGTTCCTTGGTTGCCTGGAATACACCCTCGAAGAAGGCCCGCGCTGGAACTGGTTCAGCGATCAGACCATCCTCACCACGGCGTGGATCAGTGGCTTGGCAGGACTGGCGTTCATTGGCCGCACCTTGCACGTGGCCAATCCGATCGTTGATCTGCGTGCGTTGAAGGATCGCAATTTCGCCCTCGGCTGCTTCTTCTCGTTCGTCACTGGCATCGGGCTGTTCGCGACGATCTACCTGACGCCGCTGTTTCTCGGCCGGGTGCGCGGCTACGGCGCACTGGATATTGGTCTGGCGGTTTTCTCCACTGGCGTGTTCCAGATCATGGCGATTCCGCTGTATGCCTTTCTGGCCAATCGCATGGACCTGCGCTGGATCATGATGATCGGTCTGGGCCTGTTCGCGGTGTCGATGTGGGAATTCAGCCCGATCACCCACGAATGGGGTGCCGGCGAGTTGATGCTGCCGCAGGCGTTACGCGGGATTGCCCAGCAATTGGCAGTGCCGCCAGCGGTAACGTTGACCCTCGGTGGGCTGGCGCCTGCACGTTTGAAGCACGCATCGGGGTTGTTCAATCTGATGCGCAATCTCGGCGGGGCGATTGGTATTGCGGCGTGTGCGACGATTCTCAATGACCGCACCAACCTGCACTTCACGCGACTGGCCGAACATCTGAACAGCAGCAATGAAGCGATGAATCAGTGGCTGGCGCAAGTCGGTGGCAACCTGGCGAATCTGGGCCAGAGCGGCGACGTCGGTGTCACTGCCAGCCTGCGCCAGTTGTGGCTGCTGACTTACCGCGAGGCGCAAACCCAAACCTACGGCGACACTTTTTTGATGATCGGGGCGTGCTTCGTCATCGCCACCGCGATGGTGCCCTTGATGCGCAAGGTGCAACCACCGGCGGCGCCGAGTGCGGATGGGCATTGATCCAGCTTTCTGAAGTTTTCCCGGCCCCTGTAGGAGCTGCCGAAGGCTGCGATCTTTTGATCTTGTCTTTTAAAAGCAAAGTCGAAAGATCGCAGCCTTCGGCAGCTCCTACAGAGGATTGTGGGCAGCTTAAGCCTGGGGGATTTTGCGAAAGCCCACCGCCAGACGATTCCAGCTGTTGATGGTGTTGATCGCCACGGTCAGGTCGACCATTTCTTTGGGCGTGAACTGCGCCGCGACCACTTCGTAATCTTCATCCGGGGCGTGGGTCAGGCTCAGTTGTGTCAGCGATTCAGTCCACAGCAGCGCGGCGCGTTCGCGGTCGCTGAAGAACGGCGCTTCACGCCACGCGGTGACCGCGAACAGCCGGCGCGGGGTTTCGCCGCCCTTGATCGCATCAGTGGTGTGCATGTCGATGCAGAACGCGCAGCCGTTGATTTGCGAAGCGCGCAGTTTGACCATTTCGATCAGGCTCTTTTCCAGCGGCAGTTTCGATACAGCCGTTTCCAGAGCCATCATCGCTTTCAAGGCGTCTGGGGAAGCGGTGTAGAAATCGGTACGAGGTTGCATGGTGGCTCCGGGTAGCAAGTGAATGTGTGGCTACGTTAGCCCTCACGCCCGGTTCGACAAATAGCCAATATTCCAGAAGATCAGTAGGCCACTCGGCTTCACTGCTGACCGCTCGTCAGCCACCCGGCACCAAGCGTTCGGTGCGTCAGACCAATATCAGGTACAGACCCTTTATGGAGACGGACCATGATCACGCGCAAACTCACTTCGCTCTTGCTCGCCGGCCTGCTGACCACAGCATCGGCCGCCACCTTCGCCGCCAACGATGGCGCTGACGCCACCGGCACCAAATCCGGTGGCCCGACCAGCACAACCACGCCGCCAGACAACACGCCGGGCGCGCCTTCGGGCGGCAGCGGTTCTTCGGGTATGGGATCCGGGACTGGCACCAATGGCGGGGCCAGTGGTTCCGGTTCCGGGGCTGGCGGCGGCACCGGTTCGGCCGGCGGCGGCACTGGCGGCGCGGGCGGTGGCACTGGCGGCTGAACGAACAAGAGCCATCCCTGGTGAAGACCCTTGATTGTTTGGGTATTCACATAACCTTGGCCTGATGAAAATCCCTGTGGGAGCGAGCTTGCTCGCGAAGGCGGTAGATCAGCCAACATTTTCATCGCCTGACACTGCGCTTTCGCGAGCAAGCTCGCTCCCACAGGATTTGTGTCAGCGTTTGGGTTAGCGATCGGAGCGCATCAACTCGGCCAGGCCGCTGTCCAGCGACAACACCGCCGCACGATTGCGCCCGGCATTTTTCGCCTGATACAACGCCGCATCGGCACGCTGGATAAACACTTCCAGGCTGTCATTGCCACTCGGGATAAACGAATAACAACCCAGACTCACCGTCAGATACCCGGTCGGCGAGCCGCTGTGGATGATGTGCTTGTCGATCACACTGCGGCGGATCTGCCCGGCAATCGCCAGCGCGCCGTTGATGTCGGTGTCCGGCAACAACACCGCAAACTCCTCGCCACCGTAACGTACCGCCAGATCCGACTTGCGCTGGCAGCACGTCTGCAGCACTTGGGCGACCTGCGTCAGACAATGATCGCCGGCGACATGACCATAGGCATCGTTGTAGCGCTTGAAGAAATCGATATCGAGCATGACCAGGCTGACCGGGCTGACCTGCCGCGCGCCGCGGGCGAATTCGATCTCCAGCGAACGCTCGAACAGACGTCGATTGGCCAGCCCGGTCAGGCTGTCGTGAGTGGCGATCTGCTCCAGTGTACGCTGGGCCTTGCGCAGGTTTTTCTCGATCCGTTCGCCGTCACGCACCTGGTGAATGAATACCCAGCCAAACAGGCCGACGCCAAGAATCACCAGGGCGACAATCACACTCGACTGGAATGCGCGGGCGTACCAGCCCTCGAGAATCGTGTCGCGCGACGTCGCCGCCGACACCACCAACGGATACGCCGCCAAGCGTCGATAGCCGTACAAACGCACAACCCCATCGACCACCGAATCGATCATCGCGGTGCCGGCGGTGGCTTGGGGCAGCAACGTGCGATAAATCCGCCCTTGCGCCAGCGACGTTCCAATGAGGTTTTCATCAAACGGACGGCGCGCGAGCAAGGTGCCGTCGCTCAGACCGAGAAACATGATGCCTTGGTCATCGAGGCTGAAACTTTCAAAGAAGCGGTCGAAGTACGACATCTTGATCCCGGCCAGCAATACGCCCTGGAAATTGCCGGCGTGATCATTGATGCGCTTGGAAATCGGGATGATCCACTCGCCGTTCTCGCGGCTGCGAATCGCCGGGCCGATGTGCGCCAGTGTCGAGGCATTCTGCTGGTGGAATTTGAAGTACTCGCGGTCGGCCACACCATTGCCACGGGGCAGATCAGCGAATGAAGTAATCACCCACTGGCCCTGCGTGTCGAAGAGAAAAATGCCGTGCAACTGATCGAGTTGCTGCACCCGCCGGGCAAAGGTTCTCTGCAAACGCGGTTTCTGCGCGGCGCCGTAACCGTCATCCTGAATCCAGTCGACCAGGCTGGTCATCACCAGATCGGCGGCGAGGAAGGTGTCCTCCGCCTGCTGCGCCATCGCCCGGGTCAGGTTGCTCGACGCCACTTTCGCCACTGCCAGATCCTGCCGTCGCGACTGCTCCAGTTGCAGATAAAGCAAACCGGACAGGCACAGACTCACTGCAACGATAAACAGCACCGCCGCTTTGCGTAGCGGCAGGCGTTTAAGCGCGCCGGGGGCCTGTTGCGGATCGTGAATGGGGATAGGCAAAAGCAAGTCCTGGGCAGGTACGACAAGGGCGCCAGCGGGAAAACCCTTATGTTTGTGAGCGTAGCCCACCGGAATCTACGGGGCAAACGCCCCGGTCCCGCCCAGTTGTATCGGCGCGCAGCGAGATTGGATGATCGCTGTTCGTCGATTTATTTTCGATTGCTTCTTTAGGGTTATTTATTTGTGAAGGGCCAGACGCCGCATCGCACTGTGCAAATGCGCCCGCGCACTTTGCGCATCGCCCTCACGCATCTGCTCATAGGCCCGTTGCGCAATGGCGTGGGGCACCGGTTTCAATTGCCGTTGCGTGGCCATCGCCAGCAGTTGCACCTGCGCGGCGCGTTCCAGGTAATAGAGGTCGTCCCAGGCTTCGGCGATGGTCGGCGCGGCAACGATCACGCCGTGGTTTTTCAGGAACAGAATGTCTGCGTCGCCCATGACCCCGGCGATACGGTCGCCTTCGGATTCGTCCAGCGCCAGGCCGTTGTAGTCCTCGTCCACCGCCGTGCGCCCGTAGAACTTCAGCGCGGTCTGCCCCAGCCACAACAGCGGTGGGCCATGTAGCAAGCACAACGCCGTGGCATGAGGCATGTGGGTGTGGAAGGCGACTTTCACTCGCGGCAGTTGTTTATGCAAACGCGCGTGAATGTAAAACGCCGTGGCTTCCGGCTGGCCTTCGCCTTCAACCACATTGCCGTGGAAGTCGCAGACCAGCAGATTCTGCGCAGTCACTTCGGCAAACGCATAACCGTAGGGATTGACCAGAAACAGATCGTCATGCCCCGGCACCATTGCCGAAAAATGATTGCAGATGCCCTCCTCCAGGCCATGCAACGCGGCCAGTTGAAAGCACGCCGCCAGCTCAGTGCGCGCGGTGATGATTGCTTCTGCGTCGAGGTTCAGCGCTGTCGGGCGTGCGGCCCGCGCACTGGCAGTCAGGGTGTGAGCCATGACGATTCTCCGTTACCAACCGAGGGATTTGAACAGCGGCAACACTTGATCGAGGCGGTTGACGATCGCGTCGGGGCGATAGCCCGGCAGTAACTGGCGACCGGTGCCGCGATCGATCCACACACAGCGAAAGCCCATGTCCCGCGCGGCCGTGTGGTCGAGCATCGGGCTGGCACAGATGTGCACCACTTCTGCGCGGCTGACGCCCAACTGCTCATGAGCGTAGTCGAACAGGCGCGGCGCCGGTTTGTAGGCGCCGCCCTGTTGCGCGGTGATCACCCGATCGATATAGCCGCCGAGTTGCGCGACGTTGCCGGCAATGATCTGGTCGTCGGTGTTGGAGACGATGCACAGTTTGAAACCCATGGTTTTCAATTCACGCAGGGTCTCGATCACCTCGGGGAACGGCGGCATCTTCGGGATCGCGGCAGCCAGACGCTGGCTGTCTTCGGGCAGGCTGGGCAAGCCCAATTCTTCCAGGGCCAATTGCAGGCCGAGGGTGCTTAGCTCGCGGAACGAACGGTGCGGCGGGGTTTGTTCGAGGCGATGTTCATGGCGATCATAGACTTCGATCAGGTGCCCGACGTCGACCTGATGCTCGCCCTTCTCGCTGAGGATTTCCCCAACGACGGCTTTGAGGCCTTCGTCCCATTGGATCAAAGTGCCGTAGCAATCGAAAGTCAGCCATTGCGGGCGCGGTGTGTGGATGAGTGTCATTGGTCGAATCCTCCGTCGTGAGGACTTCAGCTTATGAGCGCTCGGTGATAGTGTGAAATTAAATAAATAGCCGATTATCAGTTGAAAACCCACTATCGAGAGCACCGCCATGCTGGACCTGGAATTGCTGAAAACCTTTGTCTGCGTGGTCGACGAAGGCAGCTTCACCCGCGCCGCCGAGCGCGTACACCGCACCCAGTCGACGGTCAGCCAGCAGGTGCGCAAACTCGAAGAAGTGGTCGGCCACGCCCTGCTGCTGCGCGACCGAACCGGGCTGAAGGTCGCCGTCACCGAACACGGCGAACTGCTGATCCACTACGCCCGCCGTTTACTGGCCCTGTCCGCCGAAGCCACCGAAGCGCTGGCCAGCGACCTCGATCTGGAAATCCTCCGTATCGGCATGCCGGAAGACTTCGACGCGCGGCGCATGGCGCTGATTCTCGCCGGCTTCACCCGCAGCCATCCGCAAGCACGGCTGGAAACCCTCAGCGGCATGAGCCTCGATCTGCGCCAGCGTCTGGATGCCGGCGACATCGACATCGCCCTGATCAAACGCGAACCCGACAGCGGCCCGGCGTGGGCGACCTGGCCGGAACGACTGGTGTGGGTCAAAGGTGCGGAGTTTGATTCGTCGAGCGGCGTGTTGCCGTTGGCGTTGTTTCCGCAGGGCTGCCTGTATCGGCAGCGCGCCATTCGTTTGCTCGATGTTGCCCAGCGCCCTTGGCGGGTGGCGTTCGGCAGCCATAGCCTGACCGGGATTCAAGCAGCGGTGGCCTCAGGGTTGGGAGTGTCGGTGCTGCCGGTGTCGGCGGTGTTGCCGGAGCATCAGGTGTGTACGGATTTGCCGGAACTGGCGCCGACGGAACTGGCGTTGGTCAGTCGTGATGGGGTTTTGAGTGGGTTACAGCGTGGGTTGGTGGAGTTTTTGCGTGGGGAGTTGGGGGTGGATGCGGGGGGATTCGCCTGAAATCCACCCGCCTCTGCTATCAAGGTTTGTTGATTTCCCGCAGCAGGTCCGCGACGGGGATGTTCATGGTGTTTGAGTAGTAGGGTTTGTAGCCGTAGGCGGTGACGACGACTTTGCAGGGGATTTGTTGTTTGTTGGAGAGGAGTTGGTTCAGTTCTGACGCTGACAGATCTCTCTCCGTACTTCGGTCGCTGGAGGTTTCAGTGATAAATGTACTGGTCGAAAAGGAGAATTTGGAGTTGCCGTTTTCGCGTATATCAGAATCTACCAGCCCCACCGCAGAATACTGAATAGCTTTACCAACCGAAAAATCGTGGTCATCCGCTAACGCGCACCTCAATGTCCCCGAAACCATCCCTTGCCTTTCGCCTCGGCCAAACAGGTTCAAAACATCCACATCGGATTGATATTTGATGACATATAGAAGGGGACTCGACCTGTCTACAGACACATAACTCAAATTTGCCGGAGGCTGTGAATGGTCCTTTGCACATCCCGAACAGACAGCCAGAACTACACAAAGGAAAAACCTAAACATCACGAAAACTCCTTCATGATTGAATCAAACAGCAAGTCACTTGCAGATTTACCATCAGCGATTGGGGCGTTTAGCAATCCCAGTGCGTTAGCGTGATTCGTGTCGACATTTACGTTAATTGACGGTCCGCAGGAGATAATCCATTTTTCCCCGAAGTCCGCGACCCCGTCTGATGGATCTCTCTTGGAAGGTGTTGCCTTGATATTGATCCAATCAACCGAAACTGGCGTGGGACGTTCGCGATAAATGTCTGAGCCCAGCCAAACCAAAGCCCCTTCACCCACAGGATCCAGGGTGATCAGCATCTGAATCCTGTAACCCCAATCCGACATTATTTTGGACAGGTGCGCGCCATTCCAGCCGCCGAGGCTATGGCCGACGATATAGACGGGACAGCACCGATAATCGGGCTACCGCAGGCGGATTTGTCAGTCATCCGCGCAGCCGCCAAGCCGTCGAAATTCACATTCGGGGAGCCACTGACAATGGGATTGGTGCCATGTCCCGGCAATGGGCAGGCGGTTGGATCGGTGACGCGGGCGGCGGGTTTTCCGCTCATGAACAGCTCCTTGCAATGTTGCGGGTCATCCTTTTGGGGGGTGCAAGCATGCGGGAGTTCGCCAGGTACTTCAAACCTTCAGACCAAAAAAGGCGCCCGATCGGGCGCCTTTTTGATACGTGGAAACCGCTCAGGTTAGCGCGACGGCGGCACCCGGATATCCCCCGCGCGGCACTGGGTTTTCACGCCTTTGCCACACGCACCGAACTGCAGATCCTTGCCCATGCACACGCGCACTTCCGACAGTTCCGGGCCGCTGCAAATGACCGCGATGCCATCGGCTGGAATGCCCGGGTTGGCCTTGCGGAACAGATCGGCAATTTCCTGCGCCTCGAAGTAATACGAGGAGCTGAACGGTTGCAGTTCCTGCGGGATTTTCACCGCGCCAACGGCTTTGTCCGCTTCATCCAGATAACCCATCGCGCCGAGGCCGCTGCAGGTGCCGTGCTTGGACCATTCGTGGTCGAGCAGTTTTTTGGTCGGGAACAGTGTCAGTCCTTTGCTGGTTTGCGCCGCATTCAGCGTCGTCAGCGGCGGGCAGGATTCCGGCCAGCCACCCTTGGCGTATTGCGGCCACAAACCGTGAAGCACGAAGCCATAGCCCTTGCCGGAACACTGCACATCATCTTTATGCGTAAGGCAAAAGGTCGGCGACCAGGACAACGCCAGCAGGTAGTAATCGAACACCCCCGCCACCGATTCCGCCTGGGCCTTGCTCGACTGCGCTTGGCGCGCCGAACTCAAACCGATGCTACCGGCCGTCAGCGCAATCACTGCCAAAATTGTAAACAGCTTTTTCATCTACCCGCTCCTTGGGACGCCTGCGTCCGTGGTTTTCGATCCTGACCCGACTTGGCCAGCGCTGATTTCGCCACGCTTGTGTTGCAAGCGCATGACGCAAGGCAACACCGTACGCCGTTGAAAGGTCTACGATTAACAGGCAGACATCAAACCAAGGGATCCGAAATGAGTAAAGCAGACGAACTCGCCGCCAAACTCAAGCAAACCCGGCACACCCACGCGGATACCGCGCTGGAGATCGATTGCTGGCCGGCGCAGGTGTACGACTTGTACCACCGCATTGAAGCGTGGCTGCAACCGGTCACCGAAGTCGGCCTGAAGATTCGGCGCAATCCGACCCACGTTTGCGAAACGTCACCCGATGGTGAACCCCATGATTACGCCATCGACCAACTGGTGATCGAGGCCAACAATCAAACCCTGACATTTGATCCCATTGCGCGGTTTACCGAGGATGGCTGTGGGCGCGTGCAAATCACTCTGCCGGACAGAAACACCTATCTGCTGCGCACCGTCGATGAACACCACGAAAGCCACTGGTGGCTGCAAACCGTCGAAACCGGGCAGGAGCAGGATGCCATCGCGTTGACCGAAAATAACCTGCTGCAGGTCGTGCAGGAGGGACTGGGGCTTTGAGTCGGACGCTGCCGACATTCAATTAAGCTGGCGCACGCAGATTCCAGATTTTTGACGCGCCGGCAACAGGCTTGTTAACTGACCCGGATGAATGAGTCTAGCTGTGCCGGTCTACTGGCCACTATACTGCCGCGTCTTTTCAAACAGCCCGATCATGGAGCAGCAATGCAGAGCAAGAAGGCCGGCTACAGACCCGACATCGATGGTCTGAGAGCCATCGCAGTAATCGCGGTGATTCTTTATCATTTCAAAGTTGCCTTCATTACTGGCGGTTTTGTCGGGGTCGACATCTTCTTTGTGATCAGCGGTTATCTGATAACCAAAGTCATTGTCGAGCGCCGTGATCATAGCCGTTTTGACTTTGCCGACTTTTACCTGCGACGGGTCAGACGCCTGATTCCAGCACTGCTGGTGACAATTGCAGGGGCTTACCTAGCGGCGTTCATTCTCTTTTCTCCCACTGACTTCAAGCAGATGTCGGGGTCGACGGTTTACGCACTGACCGGCATTTCCAACATCTATTTCTGGCTGGAAAGCGGTTATTTCGACGCGGCCTCTTCGGTCAAACCCCTGCTCCACACCTGGTCGCTGGGTGTTGAAATACAGTTCTACATTATTTGGCCAATTGTGCTGCTGGCTATCACCCGGTTCACGCGAAAACCCTTTCTCCCGGTACTTGCAATCGTTGTCATCGGTGCAACGGCAGCCTTCTTCTATTTGAAGAAAGATGCTTCCGGCGCCTTCTTTCTCACGCCGTTCCGGATACATGAGTTCCTTTTCGGTGGTCTCGTCGTATTCCTGGAACGCTACAGAATCAGCAAAGTTGTCGAGAACGCTGCCTACCTGATCGGCCTCATCTTGATCACTTATGCAATCTTCTCTTTCAGCAGCACGACCACACTGTTCCCGGGCCTCGCCGCATTGGTCCCGACGGCGGGCGCTGCGTTGATGATTCTGGGTGGACAACACGCACTTTTTGCCAAGCCTTTTTCGTCCGGTCTGGCAGTCAAAACCGGCGAAATCAGTTATTCGCTTTATCTGGTGCACTGGCCTTTATTCGTCTTCGCCAGCTATATCTACCTCGACAACATCAGCAAGTTGCTAACGATCGCCCTGCTCTGCGCGACCGTAGTCCTCGCTCTGGCATTGTATTATCTGATCGAGAAACCGTTCCGACATCAGCGTGACTCTCGACTGAGCGGTGCCGAGTTCTCACTGTTCACTACCCTCGCGTCCGTCATGGTCATCGTTCCCGCAGCCAGCAGTTGGGCTCAGGATGGATGGAGCTGGAGGATTCCTGCTGAAATCAGAGAGATGGGCAAAATCGATGAACGCGCAGCGTCGATCTATGTGTTTGATTACATCAAAGAGCTGAATCAGAAGGAAAATTTCGATCCAGCATCAAAGAAAGAGAAGTTGCTGGTCATCGGCGATTCGCAAGCAGGTGATCTGCTGAATATTCTCAAAGAACAGGGTTACGCGAATCGGTTCGATATCGTTTCTCGCCTGATTGACAGCGCCTGCGGAACCATCGGCATCGACCCTGACAAAGAAAAAGACTTCATGACTCGGGTCAATCCAATCACTATCCAGCAACCCGTTTACGTCGAGCGTTGTGAGAAAAGCCTGAAAAGAATCAACAATCCGGATCTGATGAACAGCGCCGACAAGGTGTTCATCGTTTTCTACTGGCGGGATTTCGCCGAGCCTTACTACCTGGAAGCCATCAAGAAAATTGTCGCGCAAACACGCGCCGATGTTTACGTGTTTGGCCGCAAAGACTTGCTCAAGGACAGTACTTTCATTGCCAACAGCCTTGGCCGGGCCGCAGGTCTGAGCCACTACGCCATCAACTATAAAAGTCCGGAAACAGAAAGAATCAATCAGCCTTTGATGCAGCTGAAGAACGTCAAGTACATCGACATGATGCGGGCAACATGCCCAACTGACGATAGCTGCCTGGTGGCTGACGCAAACAACAAGCCGGCGTTTTTCAACGCAACGCATCTGTCTAGAGAAGGCGCCATTCTGTACGGCCCGAGCGTGGCAAAACTACTTGATCAGGCGGCCCTGGAGCTGGCTGCCGCGAAGAGTACAACTGCATCAAAATGATAAAAACGGGCACCGTACAGGTGCCCTTTTTCTTTCAGGCCACCTTGCCATTCTCCCCAATCACCGACGAAAGCTCGACCCGGAAAACGTGGATAGATTGGATATGGGGATTGTGGCATCATCCGGCCCCTATCAAATTTCGTAGCATTAGGTCATGAAATATAATCTACATTCGAAAGCGATCGATGCTCTTCGAGGCATGGCTGCGGCGGCGGTTTTTTTCTCGCATTCCGATACCTCCAGCCTTGCCACCAATGCCTGGTTTTCAGCCAATAAAAGCTTTTTGGGTGACTTCGGTGTTTATGTATTTTTCTGTCTGAGCGGGTATTTGATCTGGCAGTCGGGGACACGCTTAATCGGTTCACCTGGCGGAGTTCGCCTGTTTGCCATCCATCGAGTTACGCGACTGGTGCCTTTGTATCTGGTCAACTTGTTCGTTGTAGTTGCTGCCATCAGCTATATCGGTAGCCGATGGACGCCAACCTATGACAGCTGGATCATATTCAGACACCTGATTTTTTCACAGGATTTCTACCCGTCCGTCTCCCGCGACATCAACCCTGTACTGTGGACACTCACGCACGAGGCTACGTTCTACATACTGGCTCCAGTCATGCTTCTGGCGGGGATTCGCAACAAGATCATTATTCTTCTTGCTTCATTGGCGCTGTACGCCGTGTGCCTGATGAACGGCTGGATCGAGTACCTGAAGTTCTCCCAGATCTTTTATGCCTTCGCACTGGGTATCTTCATTGCGGATGCGAGCGATAAAGAAAAAGTAGCTATTTGTTTGATTGCAGTTGCATTGGCACTGTACGCGTGCCTGGGTGATAGCCTTCATGCCTACGCCGGCCGCATCGCGGGCACCGCATTCGCCATGACCTGCATCTGCCTGACCAAGGGGCGGGAGTGCAACAAGCTTGTTTACTGGCTTATGTCGCCGATGGTATTTCTCGGTGTTATCTCCTACAGCATATACATCTGGCACTATCAGATCATTTATGTGGTGGAGTACTACTATCCGTTCTTCAATCGCAATATCCCCGGTTGGTCACAATACGGAATGGTCAGCGGTACGATTCTTGTCGCGATTTGCGTGCTGTTTTCTTATCTATCCTACGTGCTGATCGAAAAGCCATCGATGGGTAAACTTCGAATCGCCATCGAACGCAAGAGCAATTTACGACCTGCTCCGGCCGCGTGACCTTCATTGCTCGTGACACAGCCCGCCGTTTGCGCGGGCTGCAA
The DNA here is from genome assembly GCF_900580865.1 of Pseudomonas viridiflava. Taxonomy (GTDB): domain Bacteria; phylum Pseudomonadota; class Gammaproteobacteria; order Pseudomonadales; family Pseudomonadaceae; genus Aquipseudomonas. The sequence goes on along the minus strand of NZ_UTBZ01000012.1, from coordinate 108,315 downwards.
GACGCGCTACCCTGAGCCGCGTCCCCTTTCACAAGCGCCATTACCATGCCAACTCCAAAAAACACACTGCTACTCTTTGGCCTGCTATCCCTCGCCGCCGGCGCCCATGCCGGGCAAAGCCCTTCGCATCTCGACAGCATCCAGCAACAAGGCCAGTTGCGCGTATGCACCACCGGCGACTACAAGCCCTACACCTTCAAACGCGCCGACGGCGACTTCGAAGGCATCGACATCGCCATGGCGCGGTCGCTGGCCGGCAGCCTCGGCGTCAAAGTGCAATGGGTACAAACCACCTGGAAAACCCTGATGCCGGACATGCAGGCCGGTAAATGCGACATCGGCATGGGCGGCATTTCGGTGACCCTCGAAAGGCAGAAAAAAGCCTACTTCAGCAACACCCTCGACACCGACGGCAAGATCCCGCTGGTGCGCTGCGCCGATGTCAGCAAGTACCAAACGGTCGAACAGATCAACCAGCCTGGCGTGCGCCTGGTCGAACCCGCCGGCGGCACCAACGAAGCCTTCGTCCATGCCTTCCTGCCCAAGGCACAACTGGCCCTGCACGACAACGTGACGATCTTCCAGCAACTGCTCGACAACCAGGCCGACGTGATGATCACCGACGCCTCTGAAGCGCTGTATCAGCAGAAACTCAAACCGGGCTTGTGCGCGGTGAACCCGCACCAGTACATGCAGTACGGCGAGAAGGCTTACTTGCTGCCGCGTGATGACATCAGCTGGAAACTGTATGTCGATCAGTGGTTGCACTTGAGCAAAGTTACCGGCCACTACCAAAAGGTCATTGGTGATTGGCTGGCAGTGCCGCAGTAAGTGTTTTCCGGTGGCTGAGAGACGCCGGGACTATTCGAGGGCGGCCTGTAAGGATTTCTCCCGGCACAGCCAGATTTCGCCGCCCAGCTTTAACACAGGATCCAGACGAAACGTTCCATATCATCAAAGCATAAAAAAGCCCGACATCGAGTCGGGCTTTTTTTGCTGCCAGCTTAACAAGCACTATTCAAGAATGCCGGGCATATTGGTTTTTGCCCAATCGGCAAACCGGCTGATAATCTGCCGACTGCCGAACTCGGAATAATGACGATAGTCCCTTAACAGAGGCAACCCATCCTCAATCAAACTGCACTCAGAACCGTTGCAAAACAACTCGTTCTGATCAAAAACCAACACATCCGGATTCTTCTCTTTAACACGTCGAATGACTTCGTTGATACCCGCCTGCTGCTTGTCGACTTCAGCCTTCTTTACAATACAGTCGTTTGCAGCAGAAGCAAAAGGACGAGTGAAACACGTGCGCGGGTCATAAGTCACCTCCGGCTTTGGACTGAATATAACCGTTTGCACAGCATGTTTTCTAAGGAAGGATATTTTGTCATTGAGAAACTTCTCATATGCCGCAGCCATGTTTAACTCGTAAAGCGGCTGGCCCTTGACCATATCGACTTCGCGCCCCTGCTCATCAAGCCTTGGCCACAGCGAACTGATAATTGCATATTTAATCGTCGGGTGATCCGCGACTATTTTCTCCTGCATATCGCAATCAATCAGATACCCACCCGGCTGACATGAACCATATGACAACACATTATGGTGCGCGAAACGCTTATCCTCGACCAATCCACCATACAGGTGATTGGCGTAACTGTTACCGATAAGAATCAGCGTGGGTGATTCATTTTTCTCTTGAGAGCAAAAATAACGAAAGGTATCAGGATAGAGCGAAACACAGAGGTCATTCTTGGTGTACTTCCAAGTCGGTCCTACCAGCAACGCGTTGGTTTCTTGTTGAATCGTTACGGCTGCACGCGTGGGATATCCGCCGGAATTGAATGTCATCCAACCGAAACCGCCCACGCAGATCATGGCGACCATCAGGCCCCAGGTCTTGTAATGCCCGGCGCCGTAGCGCAATGGGCGTTCGACGAAACGGAAGGTCACCCATGCCAGCACGATGGCAGCGATCGCCAAGAAACCTCTGAGCGCAGCCGAAGGCGTTGCGCCCTCTATCACATGTGCATAGGACAGCAACGGCCAATGCCATAGATAGAGCGGAAAGCTGATCAAGCCGATGATTACGAAGAATCTGTTGGCCAGGATATTTCTGTTCAGCCACGAGGTTACTCCAGCAACGATAACCAGACCGCAGCCTACCGTCGGCAAAAGCGCCCAGTACCCAGGAAAATCAATGTCTTCCTTAGCGAATATGTACCCCAGCGAGATACAGGCCAGCCCTAGGATGGATAATATATCCGCCATGAGCATACCCAGTACTTTTTGACTGTTGAAACCGACTAATCTGGCTGGATGGAAGTGAGCCCAGGCGGCGATCAGCGCACCGAGCATCAATTCCCAGAATCGCGAGTAAGGCAGATAGAAAGCAGACATCTGATCAATGCCAATCAGATAGATGGACGCTGCAAAAGACAATCCGACGAGCACGAATAAACCGACAAACAGGTTCAATCTGATCCGCCATGCAAGAATCAGAAATATCGGCCAGACCAAATAAAACTGCTCTTCGATCCCCAGCGACCAGAGGTGTAGTAAAGGCTTGGTTATTGCACTGACGTCAAAGTAACCGCTCTCTCCGAGATAGCCAAAATTCGCAGTAAATCCAGCGCCGAATGCAGCATGCTTCCCAAGCGCTGCGTACTCGTTTGGAAAAAGAGCAAACCAGCCAAAAAGCAAGACGGAAGAAAGCACCAGTATCAGCGCAGGGAAAATTCGCCTTACACGCCTGGTGTAGAAATCCAGAAAACTGAAACTATTGGTTTCCATTCCCTTATAAAGATTGCTGGAAATAATAAAACCGGAAATAACAAAGAAAACATCAACACCGATGAACCCGCCGGTTAAAACATCAGGAAATGCGTGATAAAGCAAGACACCGAGAACAGCAATTGCTCTCAACCCATCTATGTCGGGACGATACCCCACGTGATTGGAACTGTATGCACCCTTGCCAGACATTACTGCAGTACCTTAATTTTTATAGCAAAACAGAGATGGCAAACAGAGCCACTCAAACGTCTTGCTTGTGTAAACAACTCTATGCGCTTAGCTGAATATCGACAAAATCTCGCGCTGAGTTTTTCATGAAAAACTCACGGATACATCCATCGGGATTGCGATCAGCCCCCTCAACCCAGCGTTGGCACGCCAGATCCCCGCGCGACTTTACCATGGTGTAAAACAAAAGGCCTAAGCCCGAAACTTTATCTATCAATCTGACACGCACGGCCCTTCTTCTGGGCTGTGATTGAACGGGTCGTTACTGTTTTTGTGTCAGGCCCCGATCGCGCCCCCCCCGCCAAGCGCGATCCGCGTTAGCCGCTGAGAGGAGCACAACGACCAGAAGTCGTGGCGTCTCTCGAAGTACGTCACGGCCGGGGTAACTCAATGAACAACGCTACCTATCCGCGACCGATCCTTTGAGAACCAGATACCGGTGACTTTACCGGTAATCTCTTCAAGTGCGACCTGGCCCATAAAGCGACTGTCGTTACTGCTGTCGCGGTTATCGCCGAGCAGATATACGTGATCTTTCTCGATCACCGTCTGCGGCGTCTGCAGATAACGAGGATCCTTCACTCGCTCTGGCGGCGCAAAGAACAGCCCCATGTTTTCACCGTTGCGAATGACCTTACCGTCAACAATCGACAAGGTATCGCCACCCACAGCCGCCACACGTTTGACAGCCTCCGTGCCGTTGTAGCGATAAGTCACAATGTCGCCCACCTGCGGCGCGTCGATGCGCATTTGGGTCACGATATAGTCACCGATCGAAAGGGTCGGAACCATGGAGCCAGAGGGGATGAAGTAAGTCTTGAACCCCAGCGTCGGGCCTCGTAGTGGTCCCAAAAGCACCAGCGTGAGGACGACCAGCGCCACCACGTAAAGCACGTGAAAACGGGTACCTGGACTCGCCATCGGACGGTCGTTTTTGCGCACCGATATCGCAGCTGCCGTGGCCGAACCGAGTTTCACCAGAACGATAAAGGTAGCGAAGACATACAGGCCCACTGGCGTGGCAGGCACCCCGCAGACACCGAGTAAAATCACACCCAGATAGAGCAAAGCGGCAACACGCACCGCCCACTTCACCTGACCGGCATACACCAGACCCCAGCCGGCCACCAGGCACGACATCACAAATGCTTGCAGCGGCAGCTTCGGCTTATCAGGAGCAGACATAAATTCTCTTTACGTAAATAGCTGACAATCAAGCACCCGGCCTATTCAGCCAACAGGGCGCTACGGGCAATGCAGAGGGGCTTATTTAGCGGTCGTGTGTTGTACCAAGCTTGGGGCTATGTAGCTTCCATTGTGCGGCGACTCCTGAGTAAAGGCACGAAATGCTACTAAATAGCCATCACCAAGTCCATTTACTCACCCTCTTCTCGGCTGCTTTGCTCAACGCTAACAACCCCTCCGTGGCAACGGCTAAGCCGTTTGCCATGGAGGGGGGCTGATTTACGCGTTAAACCGGACATTTACAATAACTACGTCAGGTTTAACAAAGGTTTACATCAACTGATTTTTTCGTTCGGTATCGTTATTGCAACTCACCGAAAGGAATCAAACGTCAAATGCAGTCGGGCATCCAACTGGTCGATCCAGAACTGATAAAAATTCGACGACTGTTCGCAACCCCATTGGCGAGTGTCCAGTACCCGGGTGCAGAAAAACTCAATGCGGAGTTGAAAGCCATCGTCACCACGCGCATGGTTCAAGATCGCAACGGTACACAGCGCAGCAACGACGGCGGTTGGCAGTCCGCCAATGACTTCGCACATTGGGAAGGAGACGCCTGCGCAGCGCTGGTTGAATTTGCCAAGGCATTCGCCGGCCAACTCACCGCTGTACATAGCGACCAATACGGGCTGACCGAGCCGCACTTCGAATGGAAGATCAACGCCTGGGTCAACGTAAATGAAGCGGGCCACAGCAACTCACTGCATGGCCACCCCGGCGCGTTCTGGTCCGGTGTTTACTGGGTCGATGCCGGCGGACGAGAAGACGACCCGACCGTAGACGGAGACCTGGAATTCATCGACCCACGCGGCATGGTCGCCTCGACCTACAACCCGGCCCTGCGCATGAGAGTCGAGGACTGCCTGACTGCCGGTTTCAGCACGGTCTGCGCCGCCAGGAGCGGAACGTTCATCATGTTCCCCTCATGGCTGATGCATTCGGTAAGACGCTTTGAAGGGAAAAGGCCACGGATATCCATCGCGTTTAATTTTGGCACCTGAGAAGCCTGCCCCCTCAATCCTTTACCGGTTTAGGGATCGCAATACGGCTCCCAGTCTTGACCTCGCGCAACGCCAGGCTGGACTGAATCGAGGCAATCCCCACCTGACGCCTGAGCACCTGCTCAATGAAGTCGCTGTAGCTATCAAGATCCTCCGCCAACACCTGCAACACATAATCTGCATCGCCGGTGATCTTGTGGCAGGCCACCACCTGCGGCAATTGCGCAATCACCGCCTCGAAGGCGTCCGGCGCGTGGTCGGCGTGGGTGGAAAAACGAATGTGCACGAACGCCATGATATCCAGCCCGAGCATTCGCCGATCGAGGTTGGCCTGATAGCCCTTGATCACTCCGGCCTCCTCCATGCGCTTGCGCCGCCGCCAGCACGGCGTAAGGCTCAGCGACAGCCGCTCACTGAGTTCAGCGTTGGAAATACTGGCGTCTTCCTGCAACAACTCGAGAATAGCCAGGTCGGTCTCGTCGAGGCTGATGCGTTTGGATATTTTTTTCTGCATGACGCCATTCCTGAGTAAAAACGCCCGAATAATCCGCAAAACCACGAACACAAAGCAAAGAAAGCGCAGCCAAGCCAGAACAGAATATTTGCACTGGCTAACAATAACGGATGCGCAGAATGTTTACAGTTTTCAGTGATTCCCACCGTTTGCACCACGGCACCGAATTGAAAGACGGCGTGCTCAAACCGTCGTTCGAACAACCGAGTCGGGCCGACACCGTGCACAACCGCGTCAAACAGGTCGGCCTCGGGCAGATCGTTGAACCACGCGCGTTTGATCGCTCGTGCTACGTCAACGCACACAGCGAGCGCTACGTCAGTTTTCTCGAAAATGCCTGGGCCGAATGGCGCGCAACCGGTCGCACCCACGACGCCTTGCCACTGGTCTGGCCGGTACGCGATCTGGCCGGCGAAGAGGTGCCGACGTTCATCGACGGCAAGCTCGGCTTCTATGCCATGGATGCCGGCTCGCCGATCACCGCGACGACCTGGCAAGCAGTGAAAACCAGCGCCGACATCGCCCTCACTGGCCTGGCCCTGCTCGATGAAGGCCACGACAGTGCCTTCGCCTTGTGCCGCCCGCCCGGCCATCACGCCGCGCGCGAATACATGGGCGGTTATTGCTACCTCAACAACGCCGCCATTGCCGCGCAACAAGCCATCACTCAGGGCGCCAAACGCGTCGCGGTGCTGGATGTCGACTTCCATCACGGCAACGGCACGCAGAACATTTTTTACCAGCGCAGCGACGTCATGTTCGTGTCGTTGCACGGTGAACCGGCGGTGTCCTATCCGTACTTCTCCGGGTACAGCCATGAAGTCGGCGCGGGTGTCGGCGAGGGGTACAACCTCAACTATCCCCTGCCGAAAAACACCACCTGGGAGAGCTACCGCAACGCCCTGCTCCACGCCTGCAAAAAGCTCCAGCAGTTCGCCCCTGAAGTGCTGGTGATTTCCCTCGGTGTCGACACGTTCAAGGACGATCCCATCAGCCACTTCCTGCTGGAAAGCGATGACTTCATCGGCATCGGTGAACTGATCGCCAGCGTCGGCTGCCCGACCCTGTTCGTCATGGAGGGCGGCTACATGGTCGATGAAATCGGCATCAACGCCGTCAACGTGCTGCACGGTTTCGAGAGCAAACGCAGCTGAGCCGCCCGCCGCTCTACAACTTTTCAATGACTGGATCGGAGAATAAGACCATGACGCTTTTTATTGATGTCGATGACGCTGCACGCCTGTTCACCCAAGTCGGTATCCGCCGCGCCATCCGCGAAATGGCCGGCTACATCGAAGCGGATTACGCACGCTGGGCGCAGTTTGATAAATCGCCGCGCACGGCCAATCACTCGGCAGACGGTGTGATCGAGCTGATGCCCACCGACGACGGCCAGCAGTACTCGTTCAAATACGTCAACGGCCACCCGAACAACGGCCAGCAGAATTTGCTCACGGTCATGGCCTTCGGTCTGCTGGCCGATGTGCAGAGTGGCTATCCGACGCTACTCAGCGAACTGACCTTGACCACCGCCGTGCGCACCGCAGCCACCTCCGCGTTGGTCGCGCAATCGCTGGCTCGTCCGGATTCGACCTCGATGGCCCTGATCGGCAACGGTGCGCAAAGTGAATTTCAGGCGCTGGCCTTTCATGAAATGTTGGGCATCAACGAAATCCGCATTTTCGATATTGATCGCGACGCTTCGCTCAAGTTGAAACACAACCTCGCGGCGTTCCCGGACATCGAAGTGATACTGGCCAGCTCGGTGAAGGACGCGGTCAAGGGCGCGGACATCGTCACCACAGTCACCGCCGACAAAGCCTACGCGACGATTCTGACGCCGGAGATGATCGAGCCCGGCATGCACATCAACGCGGTCGGCGGTGACTGCCCGGGTAAAACCGAGCTGCACGCCGACATCCTGCGCAACGCCCGGGTCATCGTCGAATTCGAGCCGCAAACGCGCATCGAGGGCGACATTCAGCAACTCGCAGCCGATTCCCCGGTGATCGAGTTTTTCCGCATTGTGCAGGGTGAAGTCGCCGGGCGCGAGAACGACGCGCAGGTCACGGTGTTCGATTCGGTAGGCTTTGCTCTGGAAGACTTTTCCTCTCTGCGCTACCTGAAAGACCTGGCGCAGGCACAGCAAATCGGTCAGCGCATCCACCTGGTGCCGACGCCGGCCAACATCAAAAACCTCTTCCAGTTGCTCGATCCGCAACCGGCCAAAACCTCGCGTCTGCGCACCGTCAGTTGATCGGTCATGACCGCCCCCAAGCGACAGGGGGCAATTCAGCTTGTGATTAGCCGCTGCACCTCTAACAAGAACGCTCGACACCTACTTTCTGCCAAAACTCAAAAACATAAAATCAAGAGGTTTTGCAATGAAATCGAACCCTTCCGGGCTGCCTGAACAGCCCGCGCTGCAGCGCACGCTCAGCAATCGTCATATCCAGTTAATGGCCATGGGCGGTGCCATCGGTACCGGCCTGTTTATGGGCTCCGGGAAGATCATCGCCCTCTCCGGGACGTCGATCATCCTCATCTACATGATCATCGGCCTGTTCGTGTTTTTCGTCATGCGCGCCATGGGCGAAATGCTCCTGTCCAACCTCAACTTCAAAACCTTTGCCGACTTCGCCGGCGCCTACCTCGGCCCGCGCGCGGCATTCTTCCTCGGCTGGTCGTACTGGCTGAGCTGGAGCGTGGCGGTGATCGGCGATGCCGTCGTGGTCGGCGGATTCTTCCAGTACTGGTTCCCCGACGTACCGGCGTGGATACCCGCCGTCGGCATGCTCGCGACCCTGTTCGCCCTCAACGTGCTGACCGTCAGGCTGTTCGGTGAAGTGGAATTCTGGTTCGCGATCATCAAGATCATTGCCGTCGTGACCCTGATCGGCGTCAGCGCCGTGCTGATCGCCAGCTCGTTCGTCTCGCCCAGTGGCGTCACCGCGTCCCTGAGTCACCTGGTGGACAAACAGGCGGCGTTCCCTAACGGCTTGTTCGGCTTCTTCGCCGGATTTCAAATGGCGATCTTCTCCTTCGCCGGCACCGAACTGATCGGCACCGCCGCCGCCGAAACCCGCTCGCCAGAGAAGACCCTGCCCAAAGCGATCAACTCGATTCCGCTGCGGATCATCCTGTTCTACGTACTCGCGCTGACCTGCATTATTGCCGTGACCTCATGGCAACAGGTTTCCCCGGTCAAAAGCCCCTTCGTCGAACTGTTCCTCGTCGCCGGTTTCCCCGCAGCGGCCGGCATCGTCAACTTCGTCGTCCTGACCTCGGCCGCCTCCTCGGCCAACAGCGGCGTGTTCTCATCAAGCCGCATGCTGTTCGGACTGGCCAACCAAGACAACGCGCCCGGCCTATTCCGCCGACTGTCGAGCAACAGCGTGCCGCTGCTGAGCCTGGCGTTCACCACGCTGTTGATGCTGGTCGGCGTGCTGGTGCTGTTCATCGTGCCGGAAGTCATGACCGCGTTCACCATCGTCTCCACCGTGTCGGCGATTCTGGTGATCTTCACCTGGTCGACCATCCTCGCGTCTTACATCGCCTACCGGAAAAAACGCCCGGATCTGCATGCGAAGTCGGCTTACAAGATGCCCGGCGGCGTGCCGATGGCTTGGTTTTCGTTGGCGTTTTTGGGGTTTGTGCTGGGATTGCTGGCGTTGCGGCCTGATACGCGGATTGCACTGATGGTGATGCCGGGGTGGTTTGTTTGGTTGGGCATTGCTTACCAGTTGACGCGGTTGAGGAAGCCGAAATCTGCGGTTGAGTCGGCGAGTCAGTTTGGCTAGATCTGCAAGCGAAAGCCGTCACTTGGAAGTGACGGCTTTTTGTTAACAGCAAAAATGCATTTCACCCGCCCATGGTGGGACAGGCTTCACGCCTTCACCTCAACGTTATCCAACGCCTGATTCACCGCCAACTCCCCCAACATCACCACCTGCGCAATGCCCAGCGCGGTTTTGCGGTGCGAGGGGTCGAGCACTGCGGCGAAGTTGTTGAGCATTTCCGAGGCGGAACTCAGCGTTTCACTGGCATTGGCCAGCAGGGATTCCGAGTCGTACTTTGGGTTGGCGAGGTACATGCGCTCGGGCTCGTTGACGCTGGCCATGATGTGGCCGGCGGGAAGGAGATAGTGATCGAGCGCGCGCTCGGCGGCTTCGTGGAGTTTTTTGGGGTAGAGGGAATCGTAGGGGGATGCGGGATCGGTTTCTGGTGGGTTGGGCGTTACTTTGAACATAGATGGAACCTCTAGCGCGATTACTAAAAGGAGCCATCACCCACGCTACCAAACGATGGGTGGCGGCCATACGCGGGTTGGTAGACCGGTCGCACTAGAACCCGGCGCCCACGAATGGGCCCCACGCATGACCACCATTAAATTCGAGTCCTGGAAAAGCGACTGATATTGGTGATGCTATGCATCTAGACACGAAGCGGGCTACCAAACCCGATCACTGGTTTTCAGTGATGTGGGGACGATAGAACCTGCGGGCTAGACGCACAAGCCGGGGGATTCTGTCTTAGGTGTAGGGAGAGGCGCAAGGTGGTGTAGGGCATGGATGGCCACGCCGATACGTTTTTAAACAAACGCAGTGTTATTGAAAGATTTGCATAGATAATTTAAATGGGCCCTGCTCCGGGTATGGGTATGGGTATGGGTATGGGTATGGGTATGGGTATCATAAACAAATCCGTCCCCTTTTTTCCGCCTTTTCCATCACCTTCAAGGACGTAACTTGGCGAGTGTCTGGGTTCCCGATATTAGGATGACTTCCTCAACCGCTAAGGCATAGGCGCTTGCAGACGGATTCATTGCTCAAAAACTCAATAAAAGTGTAGCCGTGGGCTGGACCGACTGATCGAAAGCCTGCTGATTACCACTTGAAAATTTACCAGACACTCTCGAAACATCAGAGTCACAGCTCTCTATAAGGAATCGATGACGGCACAACCTTAATATCAAAATCACTCCAAATATCTTTTTCTATATTCCTTAATTCAAAATTGTTTAAAAACGACTTCAAAGATGCGACTGCGAGCTCTTGATTCTTCATAGGTCCAACATGTACAGCTTTGATGTGGCGAGGTTCGAAGTCCATCTCAAGATACGGGACAATTATGCCATTGCGAACACGATACTTTATCAAATCTGAGTGCGACGTTTCCAACCGACAAACGCGGATTTCATTTTCATCTACAAAACTTTGATGCTTGAACAGATTAACAGCGTCACCCAAGTCCCAGAGAGCCTTGGAAATCTCATATCCATCCATATCATCATACTTTAACAGTTCATCTGCAATTGCCTTCCTCGCCCTATCTACTAACACCTTCGCCAATGCTTCTTTGACTTGTATATCATAAATACATGCTTCCATAGGCGAAAAATGGTCTTTCAAAGTTTCATGAAATTCAATTGCGTAGTTACCATATGAACGCCACTGGACCAAATGGTCCCCCCTAGTGCTGAACGAACCGATAAAAGCATGTTGCTCAGCAAGCCCCTCTCGTACCATATCGATTGAAAAATCTTGCAAGTAAAATAGTGCCTGATCAACAATGACATTACCTGAACTAGTTAGCACCTTAATTTCTTCAGCCACATATCTCGCCCCATCCAGTGCTTCATCAGAATCATTCATGAAGCGGATATCGGTCAACCAAAGCTTTTTATTTTCTATAATTGAAAGCACTGCCGAAGCATCAGTGTAGTGAAATAGCGACATCAAACCCTCGCACAAACAATATTAACTCACATATATTAAGCGCTTCCACATCTCCGAGATAACGGATGCACTCAAAAATTCACGTCATCATGCAAGTAGCTTCATGAATAGTACATATTCAAAAGACCAGGCTGAACCCCAAGCAAAAAGGGAACAGAAAAGGAAATATATTTATTCTCCAAACTCCAACTCCAACTCCAACTCCAACTCCAACTCCAACTCCAACATCAAACAACAAACCTGCCCCCTCTATCTGATCTTCCTATTTTTCAAAAATCAGCTCCCCCTAACGGACAAAGAGGACGAACTTATTACCTCCACCTTACCTATATATAAACCTTTTTTTCGTTCCGGGCAGGGCAACTAGATCCGTCCCTTTTCCATAATCCCTTTTCTATGCTTTTTCCATGAAAAACAATACTTACTGTTAGATTTCTTTCTACGAAAAAACCCGAAATACAGTCGGTTTTTTTCGTTTAACTGGAATAAAAAAGAATAATAATTAATCAAAATCAACCGCAAATAAAAATGACATTACACAACAGAGAATATAGCAGAGAAAACAACAGATAGAGAACTGAAACCACTTGATTAACGCGCATCCCCCTTCAACAAAATAAGCCAAAATCAAAAAAGAAAATCGTATATAGGTCGTGTATGAACAACATAATAAACAAGGGACCAAACAAGCATTATTGCATCGAGCGCAAAAACTGCATTAACAGCAACATACTGCCACCACAAACGATCTTCAATGCTTTTAAACTCTGCCAAATATTCTACTTTTTTTTCTTCGAACCTCTTTTCGAAAACCTTACTCTGCCGCGCAACCTCACCCTCAATAGTCTTCAAAGTGGAGCGTTGATTCATCAAGAAACCAATCAAGAGAAAACAAAAAACCGCCACCCCGGCAAAAATAGCAGTATTTGCTGCAAATTGAGCATTAAGTGAGCTTGTTTTTTTAAGCTGACTTAAGGCAATAAACGTGGCAATTGGTATACCTAATACTTGTGCTTGAATATCAGTAATCGCTTTATGTATTCTTGTAACAACATCAACCTTAAACGCATGCACTTCAGTCACTGCCTTCTCGTAAGTATAATCTGAAGCAAAAAGATTATACCCTGCACGTAAGCGACCGAACAAATCGTCCAAATTTTCAACCAAAAAAGAGAATCTTTCCTTGACCGGAATAAAATTCAACATCTCTATTATATTTTCACTAAGCATTTTAATCTTTTGATCCTTATGGTAAGGATCCAAAACAAACTTTTCTAATTTTTCGAACACTGCAAAGTCAAGAGCCTCAATCTCTTTCATCCCATAAACGACAGGAACTACAAAACGCCCATCCTTGTAAAAAATCATTTCTTCCCTAGTGACATCTAGATAGTGCGCCGACTCACCTAACAAATTAATAAGGCGCAATACCTGGCGATATTTATTGACTACTACAGGCACATTCTGATCAGCCGAAAAAAAACCACTTTCAACTAGATAGTAGTTATCACGCTCTTTAATACGCGCACCGATTGTCGAGCTAATATATGTAGAGAAATCTCGCGAAAGTATTCCCAACCCAATTCTTGGCTGAGCGACGTCAAGCTGAAAAATATCGTCCAGCTTCATATTTTGATAGTCCCCTTGACGCACACTTACTCCAGACTCATCAATATTTGAGTCATGTAGAGCGAGCGCTAAGGAGTTTAATAAAATTTCATTTGTGATTTGCAGACGATACTCGCCATTAGGCCTTACCTCCATAGCCCTGTATATAGGCAGTAAATCTACAAATTTAATCCTCTTCGCCATCTTGGCTGACTTCCACTCTTAACCGAGCTAATAATTCCACGGGCAATTTCTTAAGCACCAGAGTTTCAGAGTCGATATTAAACTCTAAATCACCATTACTCAAGGCCGCGCGATCAAAGGTTATACGCCAGTTTTTATTACCGCCGCTGAACTTAACCAAGCTACGCAAAGATCGTTTATCTGGAATAAAGCCGTCAGAAATATCAAGACCTGACTGTTCAAATGACTGACTGAGCTCCTCCGGACTATCCGGCCAAAGCTCGTTTGCAAATGCCTCGAGCTCAAATGGCATATCCTTATCTGCATATCGCTTGCACACCGTATATGCGTTTTTGAGAAACACCTCTCTTTGCTCTTCTGTCATCTCTTTAGATTGAGCGAACTTATCTAAAGCAGAATTGAGCTTTTGCGTTTCAGCGACGGCTGCTACAGAGTTATTGCAGCCAAGAAAAAGTTTAAAGAATTCGGAAACCTTGTCTTGGCCACGCCCCTTGATAAAGCTAAGGTACTTATCGCCACCACTAGCCCAACTACTCAGGTTGACTCGCCCAGCCAATCGAAAGCCTTTAATGTCGAGATGAAGCGCATCAACTACTTCTTTAGAATTATTAAGAGCGGCACCCAGTTCGTCATTCAGAATAGCTACGATGAAATAATGAGTCTGATCAGAAACTCTTTTGAAATGTGCAAAAAAGACGTGCCCACCAGTCGAGGCCGTTCCTTGTGCAGTTTTTTTCAAACTCTCGATCATTTGCAACGAGGTAGCTACGAAGTCGCTCGTGTGAGTTATGTAATACGCGTCCAGAAACTTAGATATTGGATAGTTATCGACATCGGCCTCAAAGCGACCATGAGACTTCCCAGTTTTAGCCGCATAAATTCTCGCCATCTGATCAATCAGCCGCTGGACAGTCACTCCAACTTCCAATACTTCTTTACGATCATCAACCAGAAAGCCACCTTCAACCTTGTTTAGGCTGTGGACAATCACATTAACTATTTCATTTTCCAATACAGCATCAAAGACTTCGCCCGCTTCCTCTCGTCCATCTGCCATAATCCACCCCACATGCAATTAATAATGAGTCGCTAATTTTGGTTATCGAGAACTATTAGCGCCAGCAAAAAAAATGAAGGTAATATCCGCCAATCGCTGGGGCATAAAAGCCTCAACAGCATAATTTCCAGGACAAGAATTCGCAGTTGTGGCGAAAAACGCATCGGGAGTGTTGATAATTGCTTTAAGCATGAGTCACTTCCCTATGCCGGTTGAGGTTTCGCCTATCGGCTGCTCGACGTACCGTAATCCCGTTGCGGCGAGTGGATCGTCGGGGTCCGTTCTGACTGATCCGTTCTTAATGAGTACAGATTATGCTGGCCTTTTAGAATCGGCAAGGGCCTCGGCCAAATCCTTGAAGCGCTCCTCGAAATCCACTAGGCATTTCTTTTCCTCAGCAGCGCTTTGTGTCTCCCGCTTACCGACATCACTCAGAGAGCGATCAGCTCAACCAAGGTCTTCTTTTACATATTATCGGTCACCTGATCAGCTCCATCGGTCGACATACCCCGAAAAATAGAACCCTCACCGATTAACAACCAATCCACTCTCACACCCAATTGAGTGTGCAACGCACTCATAGCCTTGGCGGGTTTTCGCTCATCAAGAAGATAGTTCAGTGCAAATAGGGGCTGAAAATAGGGGCCAGACCACAATACTCAGTCAATTTTTCTCGCCTCATCAGCAAGCAAGAGCACGTAGTAACTACGCGTAAGCCTCCGTCCTATCTCAATCCTGATAAACTCTCCCACCCTCGCCCCTCTGATCCAGATTCCTCCAATGCCTCTACAACCCGCCCCACTCTCCCGCCGCTTCTCCGTCGCCCCGATGATGGATTGGACCGACCGCCATTGCCGTTTCTTCCTACGCCTCCTGTCGAAGAACGCCCTGCTCTACACCGAAATGGTCACCACCGGCGCTCTCCTCAACGGCGATCACGAACGTTTCCTCCGTCACAACGAAGCCGAGCACCCTCTCGCCTTGCAGTTGGGTGGTAGCGTTCCGTTGGATTTGGCCGCCTGCGCCCGCATGGCTCAGGAGCACGGCTACGACGAGGTGAACCTGAACGTCGGCTGCCCAAGCGATCGTGTGCAGAACAACATGATCGGCGCCTGCCTGATGGGTCATCCGCAACTGGTGGCGGATTGTGTGAAGGCAATGCAAGACGCGGTGTCGATTCCAGTGACGGTGAAACATCGCATCGGCATCAACGGTCGGGACAGTTACGCGGAGCTGTGCGATTTCGTCGGCACCGTCCGCGATGCCGGGTGCACGAGTTTTACCGTGCATGCGCGGATTGCGATTCTGGAGGGGTTGTCGCCGAAGGAGAATCGTGACATTCCGCCGTTGCGTTATGACGTGGCGGCGCAGCTGAAGGCGGATTTTCCGGAGTTGGAGATTGTGCTGAATGGCGGGATCAAGACGATGGAGGCTTGCCATGAGCATTTGCAGACGTTCGACGGTGTGATGTTGGGGCGTGAGGCTTATCACAATCCGTATTTGCTGGCGGAGGTGGATCAGCAGTTGTTCGGCAGTTCGGCGCCGGTGATCAGTCGGGCTGAGGCGTTGGCGCAGTTGCGTCCTTATATAGCCGAGCATTTGCTCGCCGGTGGGGCGATGCATCACATCACGCGGCATGTGCTGGGCTTGGGCACGGGGTTCCCGGGGGCGCGGAAATTCCGTCAGTTGTTGTCGGTGGATATTCACAAGGCCAAGGATCCGCTGGCGTTGCTGGATCAGGCGGCTGAGTTGCTTGAAGGTCGTTGATTGATGGTTTGAGTGTGCGGGCGACGCATGAGCGTTGCCCGGTGTTTTGTTGTACTGACAGGATGTCTTTTGTTTATGCCCGCGTTTACTTTTTCTGCTTTCAAGCGTTTCACCCTCCTCGCCTTGTTCAGCTTCACTTCCGACGTTTATGCGCACTGCGATGGCTTTTGCATGGGCCGTACTGATACGCCGTGGGAGGTCACGCAGTTTTCCGGCTTCACTTTGGTCTCTTTAATCCTTGCACCTATCTCGTCTAGCCAGGAAACGACCGACAGTCACAAGCATGTTTACTCTGCTGAAGAACAAGAAGACGCGCGACTCTATCTCGCCAGCGACGGCATGCTGCAGGCCGCGTATTTCACGTCGGCCTTGCAGCGCTATCGCCAGGAGTCGTCGGATTCGGCGCTAAACGATCTCGCCGTTGCGGCGTTGATCAGCGCTCAGTGATCAGGCGGCCGCTGCTGCGGTCCAGTTGACCCAGCCAAACAACCACGTTGCCAGAATCAACAAACCAAACGCGATCCGATACCAGGCGAACGCGGCGTAGCTGTGGTTGGCAATAAACTTGAGCAGACCGCGTACGGCGATCATCGCGAAGATGAATGCGGTGACGAAGCCGAGGGCGAAGACTGGCAGGTCGTTGGGCTGGAACAGGTCGCGGTATTTGTAGCCGGAGTAGACGGCAGCGCCGACCATGGTGGGCATGGCGAGGAAGAACGAGAACTCGGTGGCGGCTTTGCGCGACAGGCCGAAGAGCAGGCCGCCGATGATGGTCGAGCCGGAGCGTGAGGTGCCGGGAATCATCGCCAGGCATTGTACGAATCCGACTTTCAGTGCGTGGGACCAGCGCATGTCGTCGACGTGTTCGACGCTGATCACGTGGTTGCGCTGTTCGGCCCACAGCATGATGATGCCGCCGACGACCAGTGCCACGGCGACGGTGATCGGATTAAACAGGTATTCGTGGATCGCATCGGCGAACAATACGCCCAAGACCACGGCGGGTAGAAAGGCGATCAGCAAGTTGAGGGTGAAGCGTTGGGCATTACGTTCGGTGGGCAGGCCTTTGACGATTTCGAAGATCTTCGGTCGAAACTCCCAGACGACGGCAAGAATGGCACCCAGTTGAATAATGATGTTGAAGGCCATGGCGCGTTCGCCGCCGAATTCCAGCAGGTCGGCGACGATGATCTGGTGGCCGGTACTCGAGATCGGCAAGAACTCGGTCAGGCCTTCTACCGCACCTAATATCAACACCTGGAAAAGGGTCCAGAAATCCATTAATCCTCCGTCAGAGCGCTCTTGATGAGCGACCGGGTAATAACACTCAGGGGTTGAGTATCTGCAGTGAGACCATTGACATACATAAACGAAAAAGTTCATCAGCCATAAAGATTACGTCTTATTAAAAGACACACTCAAGCCATGTTAGTAATCGTCGGCCCACGAACTACGCGGAAAATATTTAGGCCTTTCTGCAGAAAAAAGTTGCTCGGACAATAAAGTGTGATCAATATCACACTATGCAGAGATGGCCAGACAGTGGCAGATGGACATAGACAAAGCCATCGCATTAAGCTCAAAATAGTGGCACCATTGCATATCGCCACCATCTAAGCAGTAGTTCACCCCTCCGAGAAAATCAACTAAAAGCTTGAAAAGCTTAATTATTGTTAGAAAACTCGCGAGATACGTCTAAAATCCGCGCAAATGTTACCAATTGTCAGTCACAGATGAGAACCGGTGCTTTAACATCCCGATGTCAGCACTTAATTCGAGTCAATGCATGATGCTCTCAGGGAACTTAGCGACTAGAAGTCCGCGCCCGACAAACGACGAACCTGGTGTTCTTACTCTGGGTCGTACCCGTGGCGTGGCTGAACATTTCAAAGCGCTAGTCGCCCAGCATTTACGCACTGATATGGCGCTCGAAGCCGATGCGTACACTAGTTCATATCAGTTGAATGAACAGTCTGGTTCGTATCGAGCGATCTTCCTGGTTATCGACAGCCCACAGGCCCTCGAAGACAATCTTGCGCTGGTCGAGAACCTGCGCAGCGACAACTTGAAGCCGATCATTTGCGCAGTCATCACCGGTCGCGGCGCCTTCAACAAGATCAAATATTATCTGGCTGGTGCGGATGTTTGTATCAAGCTCAATACTCTTTCCGACGATAGCGCCGAGTTGCTGGGCGAGTTCTTCAACAGCGAAGAATGGCAACGCGATATCGATCTGACGCTTGATCCGACCCGTATTTGCCTGACAGGCACCAGCAAGAAACTTGACATCTCGTTTGCCGAAATGAAGATCCTCGAAGCCTTCGCGCAAACCAGCAATCACATTCTGAGCCATGATGAAATCGCCAGCATCATGGGCCTCAACACCAATTTCTACGACCCCCGGGCACTGGAAAAATCAATCAGTCGCTTGCGTGGAAAAATCAAGGACATGTATGGTACAAACGCGATTCAGAGCATTCGCGGCTATGGCTATCGCCTGCTGCGGGGTCTGATATCGACTGCCTGACTCTCGGGCAGCCTTCCCTTTTGCATACGTACGAAGGATCGTCTGATGCAACCATATAGCTTCCGTTCTGCTTCACGCCTGTTTGAAATCAAGCAATTGAATGAGCGCGACAACACGACCCATAACAATAAAACTCCATAACATAGCAGCAGATCGAGTGGAATTTATCGAGGGCCAATCTTGGGCCCAGACCCTGCCTATCGATTACTTCCGAGGAAGTCATTGCTCGCCTGCCGATTTTTCTTTTAGCCAATTTTGGTGTGTATTTAGGAGAGAGACATGGAAACTAGTACAACCCTCCCAAGGAAATATTTTGTTGTCGTGACTCACAGTACAACGTCGCAACGTGAACTGGAGAGCATGCTGTCCAGTGAACGTTTCAATTCGTTTGAAGGGGTGGATTCGCCCTCTTCCGCTCCAATGGTGATGGAGTTCACATATCCAAACATCAGTCGAAAAAATGTTGCGCGCAGTATTGAACACGATACTCAGCGGATATTGGCCACACTTGAGTCCGAATGGCGCGCAGCGCAATCGGCCAATCCCTTCCAGAATGTCCCGGCGATAAGCGCGGAAACCCGCAATATGCCGCCCGCCATTGAAGGTGATATGCCTGGCAATGAAACCTGGCATCTCAACCCTGATCAGGGTGCACTGGTCAAAGAAGGTGTTGAAATCAGCCTGACTGGCCTGGAAACAGCATTGGTCAGGAAAATGCTCAGCCATGAAGAGCGTGTTGTCAGTCGTGACGAGCTGATTCTCAGCATCGGTCGAGAACCGGAACAATATCGCGGCCTGGAAATGTGCCTGAGTCGCCTGCAAGACAAATTCAAAAGCGCCAGTAATGGTGAGCGACTGTTTCGTGCCGTCAGAAACCGCGGTTATTGCCTGATTCAGGAAGTCGTCGCGTAACCCGCAAGACCTCCACGAACAGAACAAACAGAAAAAGTGCGATTACAAAAACAACAAGAGCACTCTGTTTGGCTAGATCTTCCTCCCTGAATTAAACATTCCCTGCCTCCACCCCTCCAACAGTAACAAATACAACACACTTTATTCACCCCTCGCTCTACGACCTTTTCTAACACCCTTCTATTTAATTATTAAAAAGTTGGCACTGTGCCATCTTGTTAGAACTCGTCAGACACCATTCCAGCCAATAACTTAGTCTATTGACTGACGACAGTTCGGCATATCGATGTTGTTACCTCAGGACACTCGTTAGAACAAAAACAATAAGTCTGCATAACAACTCGGATTTCAACTGTTGAAACCTGAATGGACGTCTTTTGGGGATACCGTATGGATCTTTCTCTAAGTATCAATCGAAGCACAGGCCTCAAGGGACTGACCTTTTGGGGCCAATGGGCGCTGGCACAGGGCTTTGTGGTGACGCTGTTGTTCATACTGGCCGAGCAGCACACCGGGACGGTCGCGTTTTACTACCGGATGTGTGCAACGCTGGCGGTACTGGCGTCGGTGCCGGCTTATACGTTTAGCGGTGTGTATCGCAAGCGTGATAATTACCTCACCGGTCTCGGTCGACTGTTTATGGGTTGGTCGATGACCATGGCGGCGCTGGCGTGCATCGCCTTTGTCTGCCAGGCCGATGAGCTGTTTTCGCGGCAGGTGATTCTGAGCTGGGCGGTGTATGGCTTCCTCGGTCAGGCGTTTCTCTACGCTCCGCTGCATGCGTTTTCCAAGTACTACCAGCGCTCGCGTAAAAGCGAGCACAAGACGCTGATCGTCGGCACTGGCGAACTAGCGCTGGGTCTGGCGAAGAAGCTTAGCCAACTGGAAAATCTGCCGTTGGTAGGTTTGGTCAGCAATGGCGATGTGTCGGCGCTGGGTTCGGATGCACCGCGTGTGGTTGGCGATCAGGAACAGCTGCTGGAGCTGATCGAGGCGCATGACATCCGTCGTTTGTATATCACCCTGCCGTTGTGTGAAGCCGCGAAAATCGAGGCGATTTATGGTGACTTGCTGGGGGCCAACGTCGATGTGGTGTGGGTGCCGGATCTGAACAGTCTGACCCTGCTCAATCACTCGGTGAAGGTCGTGGACGGTCTGCCGGCGATCTACTTGAACGAGAGCCCGCTGACCAGCCGCCCTACCGCTGCTTTGAGCAAGAGTCTGGTCGAGAAAACCGTGGCGTTTCTGGCGATCATCGCGCTGAGTCCGATCCTGCTGATCATTGCGTTGGCGGTGAAGATCAACTCGCCTGGCCCGGTGTTCTTTAAACAGGATCGCCACGGCTGGAACGGCAAGGTGATCAAGGTCTGGAAGTTCCGCTCGATGCGTGTTCACGATGACCGTGAGGTGAAGCAGGCCAGCCGTAATGATTCGCGCATTACCGCAGTCGGCCGCTTTATCCGTCGCACTTCGCTGGATGAATTGCCGCAATTGTTCAACGTGCTGCAAGGGCACATGGCCCTGGTCGGCCCTCGCCCGCACGCCGTCGCGCACAACAACTACTACTCGGGGAAAATCCTCGCGTACATGGCGCGTCACCGGATTAAACCGGGGATCACCGGGTTGGCCCAGATCAGCGGCTGCCGCGGTGAGACGGATACTATCGACAAGATGCAGAAGCGTGTGGAGATTGACCTGCAGTACATCAACAGTTGGTCGTTGTGGCTGGATCTGAAGATCCTGGTGAAGACGCCGTTTACGTTGCTGTCGAAGGATATTTACTGAGGTTCGACGCTGGATACCGCAAGGGGACGAAAGTCCCCTTTTTTGTGCCTGGGATTTGGGAGCGGGAGTGGATTGTGGAGGGATGTCAAAACCTGTGGGAGTGAGCTTGCTCGCGAAAGCGGTGGGTCAGGCAACATTGATGCTGACTGTGCTGACGCCTTCGCGAGCAAGCTCGCTCCCACAGGGATTAGGGAATGGCTCGGGATTTGTGGTGTGACAGATAACCATTGTAGGAGTGAGCCTGCTCGCGATGGCGGTGGGTCAGGCAACAGGGATGTCGGCTGGTCGGACGCTATCGCGAGCAGGCTCACTCCTACAGGGGATTTGTGGTTGGATCGGGATCTGTGGTGTGACAAATAGCCAATGTGGGAGCGAGCTTGCTCGCGAAAGCGGTGGGTCAGGCAACATTGATGCTGGATGTGCTGACGCCTTCGCGAGCAGGCTCGCTCCCACAGGAAATTTGTGGATAGCTCGGGATCTGTGGTGTGACAAATAGCCAATGTGGGAGCGAGCTTGCTCGCGAAAGCGCTGGGTCAGGCAACATTGATGTTGGATGTGCTGACGCTTTCGCGAGCAAGCTCGCTCCCACAGGGATTCGGGAATGGTTCGAGATTTATGGCGTGACAGATATCCAATGTGGGAGCGAGCCTGCTCGCGAAAGCGCTGGGTCAGGTAACGGGGATGTCGACTGTGCTGACGCTTTCGCGAGCAAGCTCGCTCCCACAGGGATTCGGGTATGAGTGGGGATTTGTGGTGTGACAAATAGCCAATGTGGGAGCGAGCTTGCTCGCGAAAGCGGTGGGTCAGGCAATGATGATGCTGACTGTGCGGGCGCCTTCGCGAGCAGGCTCGCTCCCACAGGGATTTGGGATGGCATCGGGATTTTTTGGCGTGACAAATAGCCAATGTGGGAGCGAGCCTGCTCGCGAAAGCGGTGGGTCAGGCAACTAGGATGCTGACTGTGCTGACGCCTTCGCGAGCAGGCTCGCTCCCACAGGGTTTTCGGAAGACTTGAGGTTACTCCGTGATCTTCTCGAAATTACGATAAAACATATCCCCTTCCCGGCTATCGGTCATCGAGTGCAGTTGGTAGCTACGGCTGAGTCGCGCACCACCGTCACGGGTCAGTGGGGCCCAGACCAGGTTGGCGCGGCGCATGGTCGACATGCTCATCATTTCGTCGAACGGGATCGACAGGTAGATGCCTTTGTCGAAACTACCTTCGCCGTACTCCGCGCTACCCGCCGTGGTGATCGTCGCCCACGCCCCAAAGCGCACGCCATTGAAAAACTCGCGCGAGATGTCCAGCGTGCCGCCCCAGTCACCGGCGAGATAACGCCCGACGCTAACCGCCGCCAGCGTATCGAACGGAAGATCGGTATAACCGGTGATATGCCCGGTCACCACCGAGTAATCGCGCAGGGCAAAACCCTGATCGAAATCGCGCTGACGCACCCAGTTCAGGTCCGCACCCACCGACCAGCGCTCACCGGTCGGGCGGAACAGCACTTCACCGCCGACACCGGCAAACATCGACTCCAGATAACCGCCATAGACCATGCCATACCAGTCTTTATCCAACTGCTCGGCATGGCTGACCTGGAACAACGGCATGGTCGTGTTAGACGTGGTCAGGTACTGACGCAAATCCGTGCGCACACGCGGCAAACCGCTCGGGGCGTCGTAGCTGAATTTATCGAAGTTGTTGGCCAGGTTGGCACTGAGCAAACCGCTCCACCAGGTGTTGCGGTTGAAGCGGTATTCGGCGTCCGCATCGGCACTCAATTGATAGAGCAAGCCATCCGGGCCGCCGACGTTCTGCTTGAAGCCCAACCCTACGCCATAGCTGAAATGCTGCGGCGCTTCGGTGTAGAGGGTTTTCTCGTTGTGCGGCATCGCCGGGTTGATCTCGGTGGTGCGATGCAGCGACTCCAGTGGCTCCTCGTTGTTGATCACTTCGCGGAAGGTCTGGCGCGGCAAACTGGTTTCTTCCAGCGGCAAGTCGTAGCGCTTGTTGACCACGGTGAACCAGTCGATGTCGTCGTTGACGCTGTTGTCGAGAATCCGGCTCGCCCGGCCGACAGCCTTGGACGAATGGAAGTAACGCTGCTGCTCGCCATACACGATCAGCTCGGAATCACGCTGGGTAATGCGCTCGACCTTGTAGCCGGCATTCTGCTGCAAACGCTGCGAGACGTTGGCCCAGTTGACCTGATCCATCGCTGTGTTCGGTGCCTTCGCCGGCAGCGGTTCCGGAGTCGGATCGTAAGTCTTCGCCGGTGCCTTGCGGCTGACGAAATTGGTGTGAAAGGTCACGCCGAACATCGCCGTATTACCGCGCTCCCACGCCGCGCTGACATCGACCGAATCAGTCACTTTGAACACCGCGCCAAGGTTGATCGGCGAATCCTGCTTGATCTCGTTTTCCTTCGGTTCGTGCTTGTAGTCGTTGCCTTCAAATTCGAGTTTCAGGCTGAGGCGATCCCACGGCGTCTGATAGCTCACACCACCGAAAAACGACGGCCGGCCACGGAAGTACGAACCCGAGTTGACGTCACCGGTGCCTTCGAGGGCCGGACGGGTATCGAAGCGATCGCTGACGTAGCCCAACGGATTGTCGATATCGCCGCGATTACCGAGATAACCCCAAGCAATACCGGCGCTGAAATCGAAATTGTCGTAGCGCTTGTTGGCGACGAAAAATTCACTGGAGAACAAACCGGTACCACCGATATCTCGGAAGCCCAGCGCCACGTCGGGCAACCAGTGACTTTCCTGCCACAGCCGGACTTTGACGTCGACCGCCTTGTCCTTATAGCTTTGACTACCGCTGAGGGCCTCCGAGCCGTACGGCCTGTTGGTGATCGCGGTGTAGCGAAACGAGCCTTCAAGCCAGTCCAGCGGCTGCAACGACACGCTGTAGCGACTGTACGGATCGGTGCGGTTGGCGTTGACGCTCAACTCGCCGGCCGGGGCCATGCGCGCGGTCGGCGTCTGCAACAGACCGGTGCCACCGAAGTCATTCTGGGTAATGCGCGGCTCGGCATGAGCCAGACCGCAAGGCAATAACAACACAGCTGCAAAACGTAACTTCAACGAACCACCTCGGCCAGCTGCGTGGCAATGAATTCGGCCAACTGCTGATTCAGTTCAGGAAGAGGCGGATCAAGATCATCATTTTTCACCGGCACCAGAATCTTGCTGCCGGCCACCGGGAATTGCCCGGACTCACGATTCCAGTGGGCGATGCCGACGCGCCGCGACACGCCGTTGGGCTGGATCAGCCACAGGTAATCGGCTTCGGCATCGGCCAGAATCGAGCAGCCTTGCAGATACTCACGGGCCTCCTGCAACGGCTGATACGGCAAGTGACACGGCTCAGCGACGGCACCGAGCACTTGCACTTCATCGACGCGCTTCGGATAAACCAGACGATCGCCGTCGTCGAGGCGAATGTTGCGCGCAAAGCCAACCTCCAGCGCGACCGGATCGAGATCGGCGATCTGCCGTCCCGTCACCGGCATCTGCCGCACTTCTTCGGCAATGCGCTGCGCCAGTGCCGCACGGCTCGGCCGGTCGAACAACATCGACATGCGTTGCAGCACATCCAGATCAAACAGCACACCGACCTTGAGCCGTGTCTGCTCCTCAATCAGCGACTGCCGCAGCAAGCCGCCCGCCAGCCAATAGCCCTCGGCATTCGGCACCGCTTCGCTGATCACATCGAGCAAGCGTCCGCCCGGTGGCAACTTGACCGGCCCGGGATTGGCGACATCACCCGACACCGTGACGGCCGCCTGACTCACACTCGCGACCAGCATCAGGCTGGCCGATAACATTTTCAGGCGCATCACGGCAGGTGCCTGCGATCAGGGGTCAGTTGCACAAGCTTGACGCGCAACTGCGTCGTCAGTTGCTGCTCACTCTGCAAAATGAAACCGTCACGCGGGTCGACCCAGTAACGATTGGTCGCGCTCAGGCCGATGGCCGGGGCGTCAATCTGCTCATCGACACGCAGCACGGTGTATTCCTTGTCGAGAATCTTCAGGGTCTGTTCGGAGCGGCGGGAGAAGCGGCTGTTAACGATCACCCCGACTTCCTGACCCTTGTAGAGGTCGATCCAGCGCCGCGTGGTGAAACCGTCGACGACGTGATGCAGGCCTTGTTTAAACGGCGAGTCATCGGCCAG
This sequence comes from Pseudomonas viridiflava, assembly GCF_900580865.1. Lineage (GTDB taxonomy): Bacteria > Pseudomonadota > Gammaproteobacteria > Pseudomonadales > Pseudomonadaceae > Aquipseudomonas. The sequence goes on along the minus strand of NZ_UTBZ01000012.1, from coordinate 82,741 downwards.
CCGCGTGCCGTCGAGATCGCCTTCCAAGCCCAGGCCAATGGTGCGCACGGCGAGGCCATTGCGCAGCAACAGAACCTGTTTGCCGGAAGCGACCCAGAACTGCAGATCATCGCGCTCGCGCACCAGCGCCAGCACACCGGAGCCGGAAGGCGTGGTCAGTTTCAGTTGCGGATAATTGACCCCGGCCACTTCAGCCGCCGACACGTCCACTTCATCCGGGCCGACGACTGCCGCTTTAAGGTTGTTCAACGAAGCGCTCATCAGCGGGTTACAGCCGCACAGCAACGAGGCCGCCATCAGGCACAGGCCAACTTTCAAAATGTTCAAAGTCGGCGACCTTATTTGCTGTTGTTACTGTATTCGCTCCAGTTCTTCGCAGCGGAAGCGCCAGTGCCGACAATCGATGCCGACGGCACCAATTGGCTGATCAGACGGTTCCAGCGAGTCACGTTGGCAGGCCCGACATACACCACGTCCTGCGGGCGGACTTCGAAGTGCGAAGCGAGCGCCATGGCGGTCGGCGATTCGGCTTCCAGCTGGTAGATCTTGGCCGGTTCGACATCGAGGTTTTCCACGCCACGAATGACATAGACCGCATTGCCATTGGAGGTGGTCTGGGCCAGGCCACCGACCGAACCAAGCACGTCGGTGAGGTTCATCGTCGCGGTCTTGAAACTCAGCGCACGCGGTTGGTTGACCTCGCCCATCACGTAGATGCGCTTGTTGTCGTTGTACGGCAGATACAGCTGATCACCGCCCTTGAGGTAGACGTTCTGCAACTCGGAATCCTGCTGATTGAGCGAGTCGAGATTGAGCGGATAGGTGCGCCCCTTGCGCGTCAGCAACAGCCCGGACAAATCGGCGTTGTTGGTATCGATGCCGGCCGAGCCAAGGGCTTCGACCACGCTCAGCGGATTGGTGGAAATCGCTTGCGGGCCGGCCTTGGTTACCGCGCCAGTGACCACGACTTTCTGGCTGGCGAAACGCAACACCGCGACATCTACCTGCGGCTCGGCGATGAATGCCGACAGCCGCTGTTCGATGTCCGAGCGCAGTTGCTGGATGGTCCGGCCGGTGGCCTGGACTTCCTTGATGAACGGGTAGTAGAGCGTGCCGTCGGAACGCACCAGTCGGCCGTTGGCATCGATCTGTTGTTGCGCGCCGGACGGGGCCGTCAGTTCCGGGTGATCCCACACGGTGATGTACAAGACATCGTTGTTGCCGATGCGGTATTCGGCCGGGGTCGCCAACAGCTCCGGCGGCAGCGACTCACGCTTTTGCGTGGCGCGGTTCATGGCAATCAGCTTCGGCGTGATCGGAATCAGCTCGACCCGGCTGCTTTCACTGGCACCCTGGCGGGTGATGTCACTGGTGCTGAGGTATTGACCGGGGGAAAACATGCAACCTTGCAAAGCGAGACTTGCCAACATTAAAAGATAAACACTACGAGTCATAATGGCACTACGCTATTCAAGGGCGAATCCAAAAACAAAGTCACCCGACTTGCGTCGGGCGACCCTGTACTGCACTAACAGAACTTCCTGTTAGTTATGCGTGCCGGTTGTACCGGTGGTACCCGTCGTACCGGTGGTACCGCCGTTGGCACTGCCACCGCTGTTAGACGCCGCTACAGCACTGGCAACCATTGCAGTACTGGCTGCGGGCGCTTGAGAAGCCGCCACGTTGCCACCTACATTGGTTACCGCTGTCAGCGGTGCTTCAGCGGCGGCAGCCCAGTTGCTCAACATCGTCAACAGGGCAACTGCCATCACTTTTTTCATATCAACTCCTTTCTAACATTCGGCCTGTTATAAAACTGGCCTGAGTTAGCGGTGGTGAGTTCAAGTCCGCAAAAAGCGCGAACAAGATCCGTTGTTCTTTCACAGTCTTACCCAACTGATAAAAGTCGAACGGCAGGTTTATATCTACGGACTTGCAAAAGGCATTGCCAGTGTAATTTCCCGACGTTATCTAACAAGCTGACTGAAAATAACATTGGACTAAATGGCCATCATCGCGAGTAGCCTTGGGGATGATTCGATTGCCAGCGCCAAGTGTCAGTGACCATGTCCTGCAAGTTGCGCGTGGCTTTCCAGCCAAGTTCCTTCGCAGCCTTGGAGGCGTCGGCCCAACTCTCGGCGATATCCCCGGAGCGACGCGGCATCATCCGGTATGGCACCGGTTGCCCGCAGGCCTGTTCAAACGCGTGGAGCACTTGCAGCACGCTATAGCCGTCGCCAGTGCCGAGGTTCCAGGTATGAATACCAGTGCGTTCGGAAATGGACTGCAGCGCCTTCAAGTGGCCGTCCGCCAGATCGACGACGTGGATGTAATCGCGCACGCCGGTGCCGTCGACCGTCGGGTAATCGTTACCGAAGATCGACAACTCCTGAAGGCTGCCGACCGCGACCTGGCTGATGTAAGGCACAAGATTATTCGGGATGCCGTTGGGGTCTTCGCCCATATCGCCGCTATGGTGGGCGCCGATCGGGTTGAAGTAGCGCAGCAAGGCGATGCTCCAGCGCGGCTCGGCCAGGCTCAGGTCACGCAGGACATTCTCGACGATGAGCTTGGACTGGCCGTAGGGATTGGTCGGGTTCCCAGTGGGGAAATCCTCTCGGATCGGCATCTGCTCAGGCTCGCCATACACCGTGGCCGACGAGCTGAACACCAGGCGAAACACCCCCGCCGCCGCCATCGCCTGGCACAGGTTGATGCTGCCGCTGACGTTGGTCTCGTAGTACTCGAGCGGCTTGCGCACACTCTCGCCGACCGCCTTCAGGCCGGCAAAATGCAGCACCGCTTCGATGTTGTGTTCGCGGAAAATCCGATCGAGCAGTGCCCGGTCACAGACATCGCCGCGGATCATCCAGGCACTCTTGCCGCAAATGCCCTCGACGGCGTGCAACGCGGCTTCACTGCTGTTGCAAAGATTATCCAGCACAACAACTTCATAACCTGCTTCAAGCAATGCAAGTGTGGTATGCGAGCCGATATAGCCGGCACCACCCGTTACCAGAATCTTCATAGTGCTATCCGTCTTTGGATGAGTGACAAGTAGCGTGTCAAGCCTGATTTATTGAAGATGTGTCACAATCCACACAAACAGGCGACAACAACCGAAAACAAAACTAGTTCAATGACTGGCAATAAATATTTTTGCAGGTCACACTGTATTGCTTGGTACTTATTAGCACTCCCTGTGCACTCATCACTATCAACAGATACCGACTAAAAATAACCAATAACGCACTTACCGACATCTCATAACATTGTCGTGTTTTACCGTCACTGGCATTTGCCATTAATAACCTGACTCAGGTATTAAAGTAAGCCTTCAATCCAACATTGAACTTGCACGCCCTTTATTAGTGCGCGCATCTGTCGCCTGTGTTCCATGACTGTCCAGGATACTTTTATGATTCGTAAATGTTTGTTCCCCGCTGCCGGCTATGGCACGCGCTTCTTGCCGGCCACCAAAGCCATGCCGAAAGAAATGCTGCCAATCGTCAACAAGCCGTTGATCGAGTACGCCGTTGAAGAAGCGCGGGACGCCGGTCTGCAACACATGGCCATCGTCACCGGGCGCGGCAAGCGTGCGCTGGAAGACCATTTCGACATCAGCTACGAGCTCGAACACCAGATCCGTGGTACCGAGAAAGAGAAATTCCTCGCCGGTACCCGCGAGCTGATCGACACCTGCACCTTCTCCTACACCCGTCAGGTGGAAATGAAAGGTCTGGGCCACGCGATTCTCAGCGGTCGCCCACTGATCGGCGACGAGCCGTTTGCCGTGGTGCTGGCTGATGACCTGTGCCTGAACCTCGAAGGTGACGGCGTGCTCACCCAGATGATTGAGCTGTACAAGAAATTCCGCTGCTCGATCGTTGCCATCCAGGAAGTCCCGGCCGACCAGACCCACAAGTACGGGGTGATTGCCGGCGAGCTGATGTCCGACGGCATCTACCGGGTCAACAACATGGTGGAAAAACCGGCCCCGCAAGATGCGCCGTCGAACCTGGCGATCATCGGTCGCTACATTCTCACCCCGGACATCTTCGACCTGATCGCCGACACCCAACCGGGCAAGGGCGGCGAGATCCAGATCACCGACGCGCTGATGAAACAGGCGCAGAACGGTTGCGTGCTGGCCTACAAATTCAAAGGCCTGCGCTTTGACTGCGGTGATGCCGAGGGTTACTTGCAGGCGACCAATTTCTGCTACGAAAACGTTTACCTCAAGGGCCGCTGAGACGGCTCCCTTCACCCAACGAGGCCACCATGAACATTGCACAACATTCCGTAGAGATTGAACGCGAGGTGGGTAACCTCGGGGTGATGAGCTGGCTGTCGCGCCATCAACCGTTGCCCAGCGCCAACGAAACCTGGCTGGGCACGATTCTGCTGGTGGAGCGGATCGGCGTATTTCCCGCGTCCGGTGATATCCGCCGGCCGCTGCGCGATCCGTATCCGCTGCTTGCGCATCTGAAAAAGCTGTATGGCGAGCAGGCGTTGGAGATGGATGACCAGGATGGCCTGAAAGTGATCTTCAGCGACTGGCGCTTTCGCGTGCGGATTTGCTGCAACGACCCGGCGATCATCATCAACGTTGAGACACGGTGCGATACGCGCTTGATGCCGCAGAAACTCTCGGAGCTGCTGGGCCAGATAGAACAATTCGAATAAACACACTCCCCTGTAGGAGCTGCCGAAGGCTCGGGCCGCGTTCGGACGATCTTTTGATCTTGTTTTTAACAGCAACATCAAAAGATCGCAGCCTTCGGCAGCTCCTACAGGGGTTTTGTGTTTATTTCGGGAGGGTGTCGCAACGATCCTTGGCGCCCATGATCCAGCCATAAAAGTAATCAGCAATGACCTTCCCGCCCGTAGCCGGCACCGGGTGAATCTTGTCCGGGCCGATCATCGCCGCCGCGTAGCGTTTAACGTCCGGCCCGAACGCACACTGAAGATTGGCGTACCCCAGATGCTGCTCCCGCGCCCACGGTTCAAGAACCTGCGCATACGCTGACATCGGATAAGCGCTGGAGCGCGTGGTGTCCTGACGCATGATCAGGTTGATGCTCGCCTGCGGTTGAATCTCGCGCAGCATGCCCACCAGCCCCTGAACGTTCTGCAGATACTGCGCTGGCTTCACGCCGAAGCCTTGGTCATTGCCGCCAAGCATGATCAGGTAAACGTCAGCGGGGATCTTCGACACGGCAGCTTTCCACTGCACCTGCCATTGCGGATCCCGGTGATAGAAATCCGCAGACGCCGCGCCGGAGGCCGCCAGCTTCGAGACCCGCACTCCGTTCTGATCGTTGCTCATCCACAGACCAAAAAACGTCGGCGCGCCCTTCACCACTTCCAGTTTGAAGGACCAGTCTTTCGCTGCCGAAAGACCTGTCAGCGCGACTTCCTGAACGCCCGAACCTTCAAGCTTCAGAGGTTGCCAGTCTTGCGCGGGCGCCCAGCGGTAGCGGATCTCGCTGGATTCACCGTTGCCCAGGTAAAGCAATTTCGCCTGAGTAACCGCCGTATCAATGCGCGGCGTCGGACTCGCATCCACCTGCAGCCATGCGCCGGGCCGGCCCGTCACCGTGCGGCTGTCCGGGCTTGCTTGCCCCAACTCTGAAACCTTCCAGTCACCGCCAAAGTACTTGTCACTGCTGCGGGTGTATTTGAAATGCGTGCCGCCCAGTGCGGCACCGTGGTTGAAACCGACGTAACCCGGCCCGGCAAAACCCACTTCCCCGGCCACGCGCTGCACCAGTTTGTTCAGGTAGAAATCCTGCCCGGCGCTGTAGCTGTCGCCGATCACCGAGACCGACAAAACCTTGCCGGCCTTGCCTTCACGCCACTGCGCGAAACGCTCGCGGGCATCGCCTACCTGAACCACCGACGCTGCCACGGGTTGCGCGTCATCTACTGCCAACATGCAAAATTTCCTTCAGTCCGAAATGGCCCACTGAATGCCGGGATGTACACAGATCAACTGTAGGAGCTGTCGAGTGAAACGAGGCTGCGATCTTTTGATCCTGCACTTCAAAATCAAAAGATCGCAGCGTGCCGCAGCTCCTACAAGAGATCTTGTGTACGACACGGATCCACTGTGGGAGCGAGCCTGCTCGCGAAGCTCTTAGCTGTTTTGTGGTTGCACCACCGGAGTGACAGGCACCAACGGTTTCTTCTTCGCCGCACGCTCCCCAAGGAACAACACCGAAGTGAAATTGAAACGGCTGAAAATCATCGACAACACCACCGGCCCCAGCAAGCCACAGCTCAAGCCACCGAGTACCAGCAGGCTTTCATCCTTCACTCCCAACCGTCCCAGCACAAACCGCGACGTCGCCGCAAACAACACATGAAACAGGAAAATCGCATACGAATAACCACCGAGCCACGTCAGCGCTTTCGAGCGCATATCACTCGACAGCAAGGCGATGCAAGACACGCAACCCACGGTCAGACCGATCAGGCTGCGGCGATCAACAATCAACTCACGATCAATCGCCGCCACATACAACAACGTCAGCGAGATCAACACAAACACCAACGGCCCGATCACCTTGAAGCGTTGCTTCAGCGCGTCGACGTTCTCCTGACCAATCATCCCCGCAACAAAAAACGGCAGCAGATAAATCGCGCCGTTGATCCCGAACGCATCGAACTTGAACGGCGGCAACAGAAACAACACAGCCGCAAACGCAAACAGCCCATACAAGCGCGTCGCCGAACGCAACATCCCGCGCCACTCCAGCAGCCCGACGAACATGAAAATGATGAACACCGCCTGCAGGAACCAGAAGTGGTTGATCGGCACCCAGAACGACAACAACGCGTCGATCACGCCGACGTCCTTGTTCACCCCCGGCCCCACCGCTTGCAACACCGAAAACGGCACCCCCACGCAAAACAGCGGCACGATCAAGCGCCGCACCTTGCCGCTGAAGAACGCGGAAAAGTCATTGCCGCGAATTTTGTAGATGGAATAAATGTACCCGGAGATAAAGGTGAACAACGGCATGCGCACGTACACCATCGAATCGGCGATCACCCGGAACGGCGAGCCGATATCGATCTTCAAACCGCCCCCAAGCGGGCCGATGACGTGATAGAGCACCAGCAACAGGCACGCCAGACCGCGCAGGGTTTCGATCTCCAGGGACTTTTTCTTGCTCGACATAAAGCACCTGCCTCAATTCAGAATTCGTGATTCGACCTGCACCGGTTTGTTCGCCCGCAGCATCAAGCCCAGGCCAACGAACAACACCGGCACCACCATCGAGAAGTGCCGGGCGAAGGAGCCGAAGTCCGGCTCGAACAGGCCTTGCACCAGCAGAAACGCCAGCGGGATCGCGATCAGTTCCTTGGGTTTGGTCTGGATCGGCGCGCCTTTGTAATCGGTCGAGGTGATGACTTTGAACAACAGCAACGCGGTCATGATCATCAACGCGACGAAGATCACCTGCCCCGGCCCGGACAGCAGAATCAGCTCCACCGGAAACGACAAGCGGAAGAAAATGATCATCGAGTCCAGCGCCTGCGAAACGAAGTCGCTGCCGCTGAGCCACGACACGATCAACGATTTCGAACCCTCCTCGCCCGCCGTGCGCAACTCGTTGTTGCTGGCGCGAATCGATGACACCGGAAAGCCCAGGGCGAGCTGAATCGACATCGCCACCGCGAGATAAAACAAGAACAACATCAGAAAGAAAGTCGTACGCGACACGTACTTTTTCATCACGCAGACGCCGACCCACGATAGCGAAAACAGAATCCAGTAAGGCCGGATCAGCACGCCGTAGATCACCGCCGAGAGAAAAAACCCGCCGCGATATTTGCGCGTCAGCGAGCTGAGCAGAATGCTCAACACCGCCACCGACACGATGATTTCCTTGGTCAGATTCTCAAGGAAGAACGAGCGCACGATGCCCCACAGACACAAGGTGCCGAAGATCGCCAACGGCATGCGCCGAAACACCACCACCGGAATCGCCGTGAGGAAAAAATTGCAGAACATGCCGTAGGCCCAGGCATTGGTCAGGTTGATCCCGGTGGGCCGCAGCAGGAACGCCGAACACTCGTAGGACGAGCGATCTGGCGAGAACGGGTTCCAGAAATTGCAGTTGTCGGCACGGGCGTAGGACGACCACAAGGTCATCGCATCCGGCCCCGGATCACGCGGGATCAGCAGCGGCATCGCCACCGAGAGAAACAGCCCGGTGAAGAGGATCAGGAACGACACATACGAATCGAGTCTCTTGCCACGAAACTCGATGCACGGCAGTTTCAGGCCCATGACACGGCAGCCTTCTTCGCACCGGTCACGCGGGTCAATACGGCGATTGCACCGAGCTGCACGATGATCGCGAAGACGTTGCCCCACGCCGCACCGTAAATCGAATAATGCTTGATCAGCAGATAGCTGACCGGCACTGACACCAGCAGGCAAATCGCCGCGCTGGCCAGTGATACACGACTGTTTTTCGAGGCAATCAAACCGCCCCAGACAATGTCGCCAATCGCGCGCAAGGCGAAGGAAAAAATCAGCACGCCGAGGATGGCATTGTCCGGACGCGGCACGCTGGTGGCGACGTAATCGAGCACCACGTTGAAAAACACATAGATCGCCACCGCCACCGCCGCCGACACGACAAGCGAGCGCATGACCCACTTGTTGATGAACAATTGCTTGACCGTGAACGGCTGTTGATCCGCCTGAAAACGCTTGGCCAACAGCGGAATCCCGACCACCGCCACCACCGCGTAAGACAACGCCTGCAAGGTGTTCGCCGCCGACCACGCGTACACGTATTGACCCAGTTTGGCGTACGGTTCGAGGTCGGCGATCAGAAACCGCTCGGCGTACTGACTCAACGCGATCAACCCGGTGCCGAGGTAAAACGGTAATCCCGCTTTCCACACCGTGGCGGTGGCCAGTGTCCCGGCTTCTCGGCCGTGATGAACGTTCACCACGATCAGGTAACCGGCGATGATCACCAGCACGTTGGCGGCGACCCACAGCCACAACACACTGGCGATGCCCGACACCCAGCCGAGCATCATCCCGGCCACGGCCAACACCGCCCACAGGCCGGTCTTGATGAAAAACAGCAGCGCACCCGCCGTGGCTTTCTGCGCGGAAAACACGAACGAGTTGATCTCGAACGACAGGTGCTCAGTGAGCAACACCAGCGTCACACAAAGGATCAACGCGGCAGTCGCTTCAACGGTCTGGAACAGTGAATAAATCAGCACCGTCACCACCGACAGCACCAGCCCCACCGCCAGATACAGCAGCAGGACTTTATCGACCACCCGGCGCGAACTGCCGCCAACGCTGATCAAGCGATTGATCTCGGAACTGAAACCGACACTGTAAAACTTCGACGCAATCAGCGATGCAGCGACCACCACGCCATAAAAACCCAGCGCCTCATACCCGAGGTAATGGGTGATCGCCAACACCAGCAAAAACTTCGCGCCCAACGCTCCGCCGCGAAGCAGCAGCCGAAATATCATCGAATGACACCCTTGATGATCTCGTCCATGGCCACGGTTTTCGCTTCGATTTCACGGCAGGTGTCGGTCAGGCGCTTGCCGAAATCCGCCAGTGCATTCGGTGCGTAAACCGTGTCGATGATGGTGTCGACATTGATGTCGCCGCCGTTGATCACCCAGTCCTCGACACCCATGTCCTGATAGGCGCCAAAGCCTTTGCGTTCATAGCTGATGTGGTACGCCGGCACGCCGGAGAGCAGCGATTCGATGGCGCCGTGCAAGCGTACGGAAATCACCAGGTCCGGCTGATATTTGGCAATCGTCGCTTTCAACGACAGCAGATCTTCAGTGATGCCCAGCTCGCGATAAAACGCGCCGTCATCGTTGCCACGCACGGCGCTCTGCACGGCGCAGACCACTTTGCTTTTGTTCTTCAAACGCTGCAGCAGCACTTTCAGATTGGCCACGTAAGCGACTTTCTTTTCCTTGCTCCACTCCGGCGGCTTGCGCAGTACCACGCACACGGTGGCTGGCGAAGACGCGCAGCGGGTGAACTTCGCTTGCTGAAGGATTTTGCTCGCCAGCGACTGCACCGCCAGATCCGGCGCACGGTAGACGTTGGCGCAGGCATCGAAAATCGCCGAGGAGCGATTATCACGGACGAACACCGCATCGGCGCTGGCGTAGTGCTCGACGATCTTGCTGCTCTCGCCATGGAACGGGCCGATGCTTTGCGGCAGGTACACCGACGGCACTTTGCTGAGGATCGCGGTTTCCAGTTGCTTGGCATGGCCGAGTTTCAGCTTGACGTGTTCGAAGGCACTTTTTGAACGCATGTAGCCGCCGCCGACGCCGACGATCAGATCGGTTTTCTTCAGCAGATCCGCCAGCCCGGCGTAGGACTGATTAAGGAACACCGCTTGCTTGACCCGGCCCAAACCCTTGGCCGCCATCACCGGCGCATCGAAACGCGGGTGCGGCAAGTAGCTGAAAGAGTCCGGATCGGAAGCGACAACACTGATTGCGGTGTCTTCACCAAAGTTGCGCTGCACCAGCGCAATGGCCAGATCGACGAGCAAGCCATCACCGGAGTTGGAGGCACTGTAGCCATGCAAAATCGTTACGTTCATATGCTTGAGTTCTACTTAAAAAGTGGGAGCGCGGTACAAGTCGTAGGTCTGGCGAATCATCAACGCGGCGCTGAAACGCTCGCGGACAATGCTCCGACCTTCGTTGCCGAGGTCGAGCAGGCGCGGCTTCTGGATGATCGTCAGCACGTCGGTCAATGCCTGGTGATCACCGGACGGGAAGACATAACCGGAGACTTCATTGGTGACCAGTTCCGGCAGCGACGTGCAATTACTGGCGATCACCGGCAAGCCCATGGCCATGCCTTCCAGCGGCACCATGGCGAAACCTTCCCAGCGACTCGGCACAATCAACGCATCGGCTTTCTGGTACAGCGCCTGCACCTCGCTCGGCGTGACCCATGGCAAATATTCCACGGCGTCCATCGGTGGGCACTCCACCGAGTCCTCGTTCACCGCACTGCCGACCACGGTCAGCTTCAAGTCGTTGCGCTGCACATTGGCGAAAGCCTTGAGCAGCACGTCGAAGCCTTTCTGATAATCGAGGCGACCAACGAACAGCAGATGAATCGGCTCGGGACTCGCCGCTTTCGGCGCGTCATCCTTGCGGTGAATGCCGTTGTAGATCAACTTCATGCGCTTGCGCTCGATGCCGAAGCGCGCGGCTTTGTCGAGTTCGTACTGGCTGACGCAAATGATCACGTCGGTGACTTTCTGCAGCACTCGCTCGATCCATGCATAGACTTTCTGCTTGGTCGGCGAGCTTTCCATCAGGAACGAAAATGCGTGCGGGCAGTAGACGATTTTCGGCTTGCGCCACGGTCGCAACAGCACACAAACACATCGCCCGATCACGCCGGAAAAGGTGCTGTGCAAATGCACGACATCGGGTTTTTCCTTGAGCATGATCTGGGTCAGACGCCAGGCGAAACGCAGCAACGACGGCACATTGCGCCCGGTACGCGGGAAGGTGCGGATCTGCTGTGCGCCGATGCCGTGCAGTTCTTTGGCCTGATCATCCGGGACCAGATACACCAGCTCGTAGTTCGCCGCATCGCCTTCAGGCGAGGCCGAAATCGTCCGGATCACCGTCGCGACGCCACCTTTGATCGTCTCTGCCACGTGCAGTATTTTCTTCACAAATCACCCACTTCAAACAGGAAAAAACAGTCGCTGACAGTCAGGATTTGTCGGACGCGTATTCGTAGTTGTAATAGCCGTAACCACCATTGCCGTAGTAACTGGCGGCACGCTTCTCGACGCCGTTGAACACCGCGCCTTTGAGCTCGATGCCGTTCTGCGCGAAGCGGCGAATGGTCAGTTCGATCTCCTTGGCCGGGTTCACCCCGAAGCGCGTGACGATCAGGCTGATCCCGGCTTCACGGCCAACGATGGCCGCATCAGTCACCGCCAGCAGCGGCGGCGTATCGATGATCACGAGGTCGTAGCGCTCGCTCAGTTCCGCCAGCAATTCGCGGAAGTTGGCGTGCATCAGCAGCTCGGAAGGATTCGGTGGCACCTGACCGCGACTGATGAAATGCAGGTTGTCGATTTCGACTTTGTTGATCGCCTGGTCGATGCTGCAGCGCTTGACCAGCAGATCGGATAGGCCGTTGGTGATCGGTGTGTTGAGGGTTTTGTGCAGATGACCTTTGCGCATGTCGGCATCGATCAGCACCACGCGCTGGCCGCTGAGGGCCATGACCGCCGCGAGGTTGGACGAGACGAAGGTCTTGCCGACCTGCGGGCTCGGCCCGGAAATCATGATGCGGTTGTTGGTCGAATCGAGCCCGGCGAAGTGCAGGCAGGTGCGCAGGCTGCGGATCGATTCAATCGACAGATCGGTGGGATTACGCAGGGCCAGCAGGTACGCCGGTTTGTCGACACCGTCGCGGGCGCGGCCTTTTTTGTTGTCTTCTTCATCCTGCAAGGCGCTGTATGGAATCGACGCGTACACCGGCAAGCCAAGTTGCTCGATCGCTTCCGGGCCTTCCAGACCACGGCTCAGGGATTTGCGCAGCAGCACCAGGGCGACGCCGACGAAGGCACCGAGGAATGTGGCAATCAGCACGATCAGGGCTTTTTTCGGTTTGACCGGGCTGGTCAGGTCAACATCGGCGGTGTCGACCAAACGCACGTTACCCACGGCGCCAGCGCGGACGATGTCCAGCTCTTGGGCCTTGTTCAGCAACTGCGTGTAAATCTGCGAGGCCACTTCGACATCGCGGGTCAGGTTGAGCAGCTCTTGTTGCGTAGCCGGCAGATCGCCGACTTTGCCTTCCAGCGACTTCTGCTGCTGGGTCAATTCGCCGATCTGGCTCATCAGCGCGCGATAGGCCGGGTGCTGTTTGGTGAACTTGCGGTCCATCTCCGCCTGCTGCATTTTCAGCTCGGAAATCCGCGTTTCCAGCGCCACCGACTGACCGAGTACCGACTGGGTTTCCAGCGAGATGTTCACAGTCTTGCCGTGGGTCTGATAGGCGTTCAGCGCATCGCTGGCCTTGGCCAGATCGCGCTTGACCTGCGGCAACTGACTTTGCAGGAAAGCCAGACTTTGCGCCGCTTCCGCCGAGGTGCGGCGCACATTCTGCTCAACGTAGAGGGCAGCGATCTTGTTGAGGATCTTCACCGCTTCAGCGGCGTCACTGCTGGCCAGCGCCAGTTTGATAATCCCCGATTCCTTGCCCTGCTCGGAGATATCCAGCGCGTCCTGATAGCCCTGAATGGTCACGATTCGCGGGTTGCGTACCACTTCGAAACGCGTGCCGGGGTTGGCCAGCAACTGGGTGATTTGCCCTTCTACACCGTCCTGCGCGAACGCTTCGCCGGCGACGCCTTCGACCAGCAGGTTGTCGTTGTCATCGAGTAACTGGAAGTGCTTTTGCTCACCAGCAATCAGGGTGAGTTTCTTGCCCAGCAGTTCTTTGGGCAGATTGAGCCGGGCGAACTCCAGACGCTCACCGCCCCAGGCGTAGCTGGTCAAACCGAAACGCGGTGCGGCGACGCTGGTTTCGGTCTCGCCGCGATAACGCCGGGCGAGAAAGCCGCCAATCATCGGGAAGGTGTTGGGGGTGACATCGATGTCCAGGCGCAAGTCGTCGACGGTTTTGCCGATCACTGCGCGGGATTTGATGATGCCGATTTCGGTCACCGACGGCGATTGCCCACCGAGCATGCTGTTGAGGTCGGAGAACCCGAGCATGTCGTTCTTTTTCGGCTCGACCTGCACCAGCGCATTCGCCAGGTACACGGGCGTGGCCAAAACCGCATAGGCCACGCCGGTGACCATAAAGGCCCCGGTCAATGCGCCGATCAACCATTTCTGATCGATCAGGCTGCCGAATATGCCGAGCAGATCAATACTGTCTTGATCGTTGTCACGGGTGCCGATTACTGACGGTAACTGCATAAGTCTGTTCTTACCATTCACTGATCTGAAGAATATTCATCAATGCCCGAGGCGCTTTGCCCATGAACTAACAGCATCTTCAATCAATGCATGGGCATGAATAAAAGCGGCCTTGCCTTGACGATACGGGTCTTGTATTTCGCGCTCGCTCTGCCACTTGCCGAGCAGAAACACTTTGCCTCTGGCGTGAGAGGCAATCTTCAGTACTTGATTAACATGCTGTTTTTCCATGACCAGAATCAGGTCTGAGTCATTGACGATGTCCGCGGTCAGTTGCCGTGCCTTGAATGTTTCGGCGCTGTGCCCATGGTCTTCGAGAACCTGCCGGGCCGACGCCTCGACGCCTTCACCGACCCGTGCTGAAAGGCCTGCAGACGCCACCGTGATGGCCGAGGAACCCAGCGCATTACGCAACAACAGTTCTGCCGTCGGACTTCGGCATATATTGCCCACGCAGACAACGAGGATCTTTCTGAACAAGGTTTACTTTCCTGTGTAATGTCAAACGGCCAACATCTCGAGAGCATTTGAATGAACCCTCAAGATCTTCCTGCACTCAGAAATAGATTCGCCCTGTTAGTACCGAAGCATTAAGTACCACAGCGTTTAAAAGCCCCCCAACCACAATTAGCGGACTAAAAATAACTGTGATTTTCGAACGATTGTTTTCCGACAAAAAATAACATTCGCGCACTAAGTGCCATCACCTCACTCGAAAATTGAGCAACGAGATCATTTATTCGCAGTTGTCACTTCTCTTCGGGAGAGCAGACATGAAATCAGCACATCTCAAAAAACTTGGCGCATTGGCACTGATAGTGGCCGGGGCTACGACTCAGATTCACGCCAGCGAACTGTTTCCCAACCTTCCGGCCAAGAACATCGGCGTACAAGTGAAGATTCAGAACTTCACGACCGCCGACGCCGCACAGATCAAATCGGCCGGCTTCGGTTTTGTCCGCTTCGGTGTGTGGAGCGACAGCCTGACGGCCAAGGCTTATCAGAAACAGGTCAGCGATGCCTTTGCGGCGGCGCAATCTGCGGGCCTGCCGGTGTTGCTGACGGTCCGCGCGATCAAGGCATTGCCCGCCACATCGAGCGCCGAGCTGACCTCCGCCGGTGAAGGCTTCGCCAAAGCCGTGACGGGGCTGCAACAGTCGTACAGTGCGCAACTGGTCGCGATTGAGTTATGGAATGAACCTGACCTGGAAACTTACTGGCCGACGCGCAATTTCGATACGACGTTCGTGCCGTTCATGAGCGGCGTGTGCAAGACGCTGCAAGAACAGCCGCTATCGACCCCAGTGGTCGGTTACGGCTTCGCCCGTCCACCCAGCGCAGGCTCGGCTTCGACCGTGGCGCTGAACCGCATCGTCAGCGAATATCCCAAATGCCTGAGCGCGGTGTCCTATCACCCCTACGGCATGACCGCCACGCAGATCAGCAACGCGCAAAACTTCATTCAGCAAAACTTCCATCTGCCGGGGGTCATCAGTGAATGGGGCATCTCTGCACTGGCCTCTAACGGCGGGCCTGAAGGCCAAGCGAGCAAGATCAACACGTTTATTGGCGATGTTAAAAAGCTCAATATTCCGCTGACGTCCATTTATGAATGGAAGAACAGTGATTCGGGCAGCAACGATCGCGAGAAGAACTTCGGCCTGCTGACCTCTGACGGTCAGCCGAAACCGGCACGTATGTCCGTCGAAGCCCTGTTGAACGCTCAATAGTGCGTGTACAACCGACCTGTACGCAGGTCGGTTGCTTTGAACCTGTTGGCCGTTTTGGCATCGTATTCATCGATACCTCGCCCCGCCTTTCAAACAATTGTTTTCAGGTTGTTGCCGCAGGGGCCATCGATACACGCACCTACCCTTGAGTGGCCGTCAGCGCTCGGGTAATGTCATCAGACCCATAGGACAGAGCACGCCCATGACTTCCAAGCTGGAACAACTCAAACAATTCACCACCGTGGTTGCCGACACCGGCGACTTCGAAGCGATCTCCCGGGTCAAACCGGTCGACGCCACCACCAACCCGTCCCTGCTGCTTAAAGCGGCGGCCATTCCGGCCTACGCCGAACTGCTGAATGCTTGCGTCAGCGACTGCAAGGGCGATGTCGGCCTGGCCAGCGACCGCTTTGGCGTTGCGGTCGGCCAGGAAATTCTCAAAGTGATCCCGGGCCGTATCTCCACCGAAGTGGATGCGCGTCTGTCGTTCGACAAAGACGCCGTGCTGAAACGCGCGCATCGTTTGATCGAGCTGTACGACAAGGCCGGTATCGGTCGTGATCGCGTACTGATCAAGATCGCCTCGACCTGGGAAGGCATCCGCGCCGCTGAAGTGCTGGAAAAGGAAGGTATCCAGACCAACCTGACCCTGCTGTTCTCCTTCGCCCAGGCCGCTGCCTGCGCTGACGCTGGCGTGTTCCTGATTTCGCCATTCGTGGGCCGCATCTACGACTGGTACAAGAAGGCCAACGGCAACGACTACACCGGTGCCGATGATCCGGGCGTACAGTCGGTCACCCGTATCTACAACTACTACAAGGCCAATGACTACAAGACCGTGGTCATGGGCGCGAGCTTCCGCAACCTCAACCAGATCGAGCAACTGGCCGGCTGCGACCGCCTGACCATCAGCCCGGACCTGATCGACAAACTGGCGGCCGACACCGGCAAGCTGGAGCGCAAACTGGCCCCGGGCAACGCCGGTGAAGCCCGTCTGAGCCTCAACGAAGCGCAGTTCCGCTGGTTGTCCAACGAAGACGCTATGGCCACCGAGAAACTGGCTGAGGGCATTCGTCAGTTCGCTCGCGACCAGGAGAAGCTTGAGGCGCTGTTGCAGGCCAAGCTGTGATTTGAGTTAGGGAAATGCAAAAAGGGCGAACCTTCACAGGTTCGCCCTTTTTTATTCTGCATTGAGAGCCGCGCTGACTGATCTGAAGCCTTCGCGAGCAAGGGGATTTGTGAACGACGCTGATCCAGTGTGGGATCGAGCTTGCTCGCGAAGGAGCCAGCCCAGACAACATCACTTCATGAGATCAATGCCGCTCGAGGGCATTCACCAGGTCATGAAACGCTTCACGATTGGAATCGTTCAGGCCCATGAGGATCTTGTGCGCTTCAAGCACTTTGATCCGCACCACTTCTTCGGACTGGTCCTGATCCGGCAGGTCGTCCAGGCACTCCGGGCACGGCACCGGGTGGTTGACGATGTTGAACACCTGCTCGAAACCCATCGATTGCAACAGACGGGTGATGTCTTCGTGGGTGGTGACGACGGTCGGCAGCAGGCCGACCTTCTGCCGCGACAGGATCGACAGTTTGGCCAACAGACCCAACGTCGTGCTGTCGATGCTGCGGGTTTCGGTCAAATCGATCACGATCGCGTTGAAATTCAGCGCGGTGAAGATTTTCTCAATAGTCGCATCCAACGCCGAACACAGGGTCAGGCGAACTTCACCGACGAACTTCAGGACAAAGGTGCCGTCCTGCTCGGCGAACTGGATTCTACCGGTACTCATTAAAGATTCCTGCTCAACACCAACAGGGCGATATCATCCGGCATCTCCCCTAGCGTGGCCAATCCAAACACTTGCCGCAGACCATCCAGGCTGCCGCCCGCCGACTTCACCCGTTGAGGCAAAGCGGCTTCTTTTTCTTTGAGCGTAGGTTCTGGCAAAAGATCCAGAATGCCATCGGACATCAGCGTCAGGCTGAACGTCGGCGGCAGCTCAAGCACGTGATCTTCGTAGGTGGCTTCATTGAAGAGGCCCACCGGCAGACCACGCCCTTCGAGATAACGAACACTGTCAGGCGTGTACAACACAGGCAACGGCAGATGGCCGCCGATGCTATAGGTCAACAAACCGGTCTCCTCGTCGATGACTCCACCGACCATTGTGACGTGTTTACCCAGCTTACAACTGATCAGCCCCCGGTTGATATGACCAAGGACTTCGGAAGGCTTGAATTCCGGCAAGGTGCCGTTGCGCTTGGATTCGAACAGCAAGCGCGTGGTCATGAACTTCAACAGCACGGTAACGAACGCTGAAGAGGCGCCATGCCCGGATACGTCCGCCAGGTAAAAGGCGACCCGGCGATCGTCGACACGGAAATAGTCGACAAAATCACCCGACAGGTACAGCGACGGGATGATCTGATGCGCGAACCTGAACTCGTCGATGCTCCACGGGCTCTCCGGCAGCATGTTCATCTGCACCTGGCGACCGGCGTTCTGGTCTTCCTGGAGCAGGTTGAGGCTGGCCTCAAGCTCGCGGTTGGCCTTTTCCAGCTTCTCGCGGTAGCGCTGGTTTTCCAGCAGCAGGCGCGCACGATCCAGGGCCCGGCGCACAGAGTGCTCGAGCACCGCCAGATCTTCGAGAGGCTTGATCAGGTAATCCGCCGCGCCCAGGCGCAGGGCCTCGACCGCGTCGTTCATCACGCCGGCACCCGACACCACGATCACTGGCGTTTGCGGCGACCGCTCGGTGACCTGACGGATCAGTTCGAGACCGCCCATCTGCGGCATGCGCAGATCGCAGATGACCAGGTCGGGCGTGTCTTGCTCGAATACCTGAAGACCCTGTTGGCCGTTGCTGGCCTGCAGGACGCTGAAACCACTGTCTTCCAAATAGGCCGCGAGGCTCGCGCGCACTACTTCGTCATCATCGATTATCAGCAGCGTGGCACTGGTTTTTGGCATGTGGGCAAACGGCGCCAGAATTAGGTTGGCGTAGTTGGCGGGGCATCGGGCCCTGCGCAGACTACTGGATTCGCTTTCTAGCCTCTCTGTTGCACCGCTTTCGAGCATTGACTGCAAACGCGGTTACACCAGAGGTGCCCTTCTAAGGCGCAGACGGTACTCCCATCCGCAGAGCGTTTCAAGCATGCGCCGATGGTCGCTTGACGACTTTACTTGTCAAATCACCGAGAGTTATAAGAACAGCTCAAACCGTAACCCAATGGAAGGACGAACCTATGAGTCAAACCGGTCGGGACTACAGCGAAAAGCGCGATTTCATCCGCATGCGGGTCGATGCCGATGTCGTGTTGATTCATGAAGGGGATGAGGTTTCAGGGGTGTGCATCGATCTCTCCAGCAGTGGCATGCAGGTCGAAGCGCCGCGCCAGTTCGCGGTCGGCGACCGTTTGAGTGTGCGCATCGACTCCGAACACGCGGCGCTCAGCGGACTTGAAGCCGAGACCGAAGTGGTCTGGGTCAGGGCACAGGATGGTGGCAGCCAGAAACTCGGCCTGACCATCCTCAAGATGAAATAGCCACACACAAAAAAGGCGACCCTGAGGTCGCCTTGTTTTTACCGGTCGAGATTAAAAATCGTCTTCGACCTGGCCATCCTTCACTTTGAACTCGCGGTTCTGCAAGTAAGCGTTGCGGATGAAGGTGTACTTGT
This sequence comes from Pseudomonas viridiflava, assembly GCF_900580865.1. Classification (GTDB taxonomy): domain Bacteria; phylum Pseudomonadota; class Gammaproteobacteria; order Pseudomonadales; family Pseudomonadaceae; genus Aquipseudomonas. The sequence continues at coordinate 63,324 of NZ_UTBZ01000012.1, read as the reverse complement.
CGCCGCTGATCAGCTTCTCGCTCGACAGCAGGCTGGCGCGGGTGTCGACGATGTTCAGACCGAAGATCGAGTTACGCGTAGGCACGTGGTCGATGTAGCGGTACATACCGGTGTAGCTGTCGACGTACTTGGAAGGCGCATCGCGCAACGTGCTCGGCCCCATCAGCGGCAGCATCACGTACGGACCGCTGCCCACGCCCCAGTAACCGAGGGTCTGACCGAAGTCTTCGTCGCTGCGGTTCAGGCCCATCTTGGTGCCGACATCGAAGAAACCGAGCAGACCGAACGTGGTGTTGAAGATCAGGCGGGCAGTGTCGACGCCAGCAGCAGCCGGTTTGGCCTGCAGGATATTGTTGGCAAGGTTGGTGACGTCACCGACGTTGCGGAACATGTTGTGGATGCCGTCTTCAAGGAACTGCGGCGTGACAAACTCATAGCCCTGGGCCAGTGGCTTCAGCGCGTAAGTGTCAACGAAGTCGTTGAACTGGAAAATCGGGCGGTTGACGCTTTCCCAAGGGTCTTCTTCAGTTGCCGCCTGAGTGGCGAACGGCGCCAGCAACAGGCCGGCACATACACTTAGCTGAGCGAGCGGGTAGCTCCAGCGCATAGAAAAACTCCTTGGATTTGTACTGTCGCGGACATCGGGGCCCGGGCATTAAGGCCGCTAGTATAAGCGCAAAAGGCCTTTTGGACAGTCGGCCAATTGTGCAAAGTTGTAGGACGCCTCCCACACCGTGTTTCACATAGCCGTCACGCAACTGTCACCTGGAGTGACTAGCCTTATCGCTATTTCAGGGACGCTGCCATGACACACGCCGAAACCTTGCCCGTCGCCGCGCCGAGCCTGACGGCCGTACTGTTTGGACTCAGCGGTTGTCTGGTGGATTTCGGTGCTCGCGCCCGGCAACAGACGATCGCCTTGCCCGAGCATGCAGAGGCCACGCCGGGCGCTCTCGACAGTCTGCACAGTTTGCAGCGTCGGCAGATACCCTGCGCCTGGCTGGATGAACTGCCCCCTGCCCTCGCCCAATCGTTGTCGGCCTCACTGCCGGCGTCGATCAAACCTGCGCAACATTCAGCAACAATCAATCCATGGCCTGCGCCGAATGCCTGCTGGCAAGCCTTGATGGACCTGAACGTCGGTTGTCTGGACGGCTGCGTGCTGGTCAGTGGCGAACCGCGCCTGCTGCAGGCCGGCCTGAACGCCGGGCTGTGGACCATCGGCCTCGCCTCCTGCGGCTCGCTGTGCGGCTTGGCACCGGGAGAATGGCAAGCCTTGAGCCAGAAAGAACGCGAACAGTTGCGGGCCAAGGCCACCGTGCAGTTATTCGGGCTGGGCGTGCATTCGGTGATCGATCATCTGGGCGAACTCGACACCTGCCTGGCGGACATCAGCCTGCGCCGGCTCAAAGGCGAAAAGCCCTGATCGGGATCATGCAGGTTTGCCGGGAGTGGATTAATCTAAAGGTCAGCCATAGACCTTTGGCGCGCGGCTGCGGTCAATGCCAGTGCCTATTGATAAAAGGAAAACACCATGCCCGCCCAAGAACTGCAAAAACAGCTGAATGCCCTGCGCGAGCAACTGGAGCAGAATCCACCGCTGTCGGAAGTCGAACGTGAAGACCTGCGTGTGCTGATGGCGCAAATTGAATCCGAAATTCAACTGGAAAACGCTACGCAAGACGCCAGCATTGCCGATGGCGTGAATCTGGCGGTTGAACGCTTCGAAGTCGAACACCCAGCGATTGCCGGCACCCTGCGCAATATCGTCAACGCGCTGGGCAGCATGGGGATCTGATTCCCCCGCCATACAAAAAAGCCCTGCCATCACTGGCAGGGCTTTTTCATTTCTACAACTGGAAACACCGTCTCCTGTGGGAGCGAGCCTGCTCGCGAAGGCGTCGTGTCAATCGACATCATCCTTGACTGACACACCGTATTCGCGAGCAGGCTCGCTCCCACATTGGATATCGCACATTCCGGGTCTTTATTGACGCACGAGGCGGTGATTCGGCAGCTGTACGCTTTCGGTGCTGCGATACGGGTTGATGTCCAGTCCGCCGCGACGCACGTAACGTGCAAACACCGTCAGCTTCTCTGGTTTCAGCAACCGCTGCAGATCAAGAAAAATCCGCTCCACACACTGCTCATGGAAGTCCGAGTGCTGACGGAAGCTGACGATGTATTCGAGCAGGCTCGCATGATCCAGCGCCGAGCCACAATATTCCACCACCACTGTGCCCCAGTCTGGCTGGCTGGTCACCGGGCAGTTGGATTTGAGCAGATGGCTATACACCGTCTCTTCAACAATCCGCGATTCATCGCAACGCAGCAGTTCCGGGCGCGGATGTTCATAGTTGCTCACGCTGATATCCAGATCATCGATGCACACGCCCGGCAACGCCACAACGCCTTCCGCTTCCACGTCTTTCAGGCTGCGTACCCGCACGCCCACCGGCTTGCCGGCAGCAGCAGAAAGGTCCTTGACCAGCGTTGCTTCCAACGAAGTGACGTCGGCAAACGCGGTCTGGTTCAGCGAGTTCAGATACAACTTGAACGACTTCGATTCGATGATGTTCGGCGAATCCGCCGGGATGCTGAACTCGCCGATCGCCACCACCGGTTTACCCGACGGCAGCAGCCACGACAGCTCGAAGCAGTTCCAGAAATCCACACCTTTATACGGCAGGGTTTCGGCGGTCAGACCCAGCTCGGCCCATTTCGCGGTGCGCGGAATCGGGAACAGCAGGGACGGCGTGTACGTGGCGATGTATTCGCTGGATTTGCCCAGCGGCGAATGTTCGGCTGCGGGATGCATGGCGGAAACCTGACTGAATAATCAGCGGATTCTACCAGCCTTTGCTCGCGCCTTTGAGTGCTTACTGACTGACAGTCAGTTTGCCGACCATGCCCGCCTGATAATGCCCGGGAATATTGCAGGCGAATTCCAGACTGGTGGCCTTGCTGAAGGTCCAGGTCAACTCGGCAGTTTTACCCGGCTCGACCAACACGCTGTTCGGATCATCGTGCTTCATGCCATGGCCCATCGCTGCGTGATCCATGCCGGCCATATCGTGGGACATTTCCTTCATGCCGGTAGGCGTGAGCATGCCGCTTTGCTGCATCTGCAACATTTCCTGCTGATGCTTGGCATGCATCGCCGCGTCACCGAGGTTGAATTCGTGCAACAACTGGCCTTTATTCACCAGCACAAAACGAACGGTCTCACCGGCCTTGACCTGAATCGCCTTGGGGTCGAACGACATGTCGTTCAGCACCACTTCAATGCTGCGCGAGGCTTTGGCTGCAGGCGCCGGCTGGCCGAAGTCATAGGTGTGCGCGGGAGCTGCAAACGCCGACGAACTCATTGCCAACAAACAGAAGGCCAGGGATTTGCGTAAAAACATGGTCGCTCTCCAACAAGATAAGGTTCAGCCTGTGGGAAACTTTAGCCGGCCTGCGCTGGCATCTAGCTGACAGGCAGATTACAACTTTGTCAGGTTGGCGTTTGTCGCCTGCGCTCACGGTATAAAGCTTTCGTTTCTACACCCCCCGAACCCACCCGAGTCGCCCATGAAACTGTTGATCGTTGAAGACCAAGCGAAAACCGGCCATTACCTGCGCCAGGGCCTGACCGAGGCTGGGTTCAACACGGAACTGGTGGCCGACGGCGACAGCGGTCAGCAACTGGCGCTGAGCGGTGATTATGCGCTGCTGATCCTTGACGTGATGCTGCCCGGTCGCAGTGGCTGGCAGATTCTGCACGCAGTGCGCAGCGCCGGGCTGGATACGCCGGTACTTTTTCTCACGGCCAAAGACGCCGTGGAAGACAGGGTTCATGGCCTCGAACTCGGTGCCGACGACTATCTGGTCAAGCCCTTCGCTTTCTCCGAACTGCTGGCGCGGGTGCGCAGCCTGTTGCGTCGCGGCAGCGCAACACCGCAGGAAACCAGTCTGCAGCTGGCCGACCTGCGTCTGGACCTGATCCGTCGTCGGGTCGAGCGCAGTGGCCAGCGCATCGACCTGACCGCCAAAGAATTCGCACTATTGGAAATGCTTCTGCGCCGCCAGGGTGAAGTTCTGCCGAAATCGCTGATCGCCTCGCAAGTCTGGGACATGAATTTCGACAGCGATACCAATGTCATCGAAGTCGCGATCCGGCGTTTACGCCTGAAGATCGACGACGAATTCCCCAATAAACTGATCCACACCGTGCGTGGCATGGGTTACGTGCTCGAAGAGCGTGGCGCCTGATGCGTCGTTTGTCATTGAGTTCGCGTCTGGCCTTGTTGTTTGCCGCTTGCACCGCTGTGGTTTCGCTGTTCGCCGGGGTGTTGTTCAACCGCGCCAGCGAGGCGCACTTCATCGAACTCGACCAACAGCAACTGGACGGCAAACTGATCGGCCTGCGCCGCGCCTTGCAGGATGTTCAACCCGCTCAACGTGAGGCGCGGCTGGCGGATGAACTGAGTCGTCAGGCCGATCTGTCGCTGCGCATCACTGGCAGTGACGGCCAACGCTGGTACGACAGTTCGACGCAGATTCCCCAGGATTTGCCGCCAGAATCCGGTCTGTCGACCGTGAGTCACGACGGCACCGACTATCGCGTGCTCAATGCCCCGCTCTACCCGGACCAAACCGATTCGCCGCAATTGACCTTGCTGCTGGACATCACCCATCACCAGCATTTCCTGCAACGCATGCAGCATCTGATCTGGCTGACGGTTGGGTTGTCAGCGCTGGCGACGGCGTTGCTCGGCGCCTGGGCTGCACGCAGCGGCTTACGGCCATTGCGACGCATGAGCGCTGTCGCTCGTGGGATTTCTGCGCAATCGTTGAATGCCCGACTGCCGGAAGCGCAAATACCGCCCGAGCTTGCGGAAATGGCCCACAGCTTCAACGCCATGCTCGCACGTCTCGACGACTCGTTTCAGCGCCTCTCGGCGTTTTCCGCCGACATCGCCCACGAACTGCGTACCCCGCTGTCGAACCTGCTGACCCACACTCAGGTCACCCTCACCCGCCCACGGCCGATCGAGGATTACCGCGAAGCGCTGCACAGCAACCTCGAAGAACTGCAGTGGATGGCGCAACTGGTCAACGACATGTTGTATCTGGCCAAGGCTGACCACGGTTTGCTGACGCCCAAGCGTGAACCGCTCGAACTGGCGGATGAAACTGATGTGTTACTGGAGTTTTTTGCGCCGCTGGCGGAGGACGCCGGGGTCAAGTTGAGTCGTGAGGGCGATGCGCGGATCAAGGGTGATCGCAGTATGTTGCGCCGGGCCTTATCGAATTTGCTCGATAACGCGCTGCGGTTTACCTCGGCTGAGGGCTATGTGAGCTTGCGGATTGTTGATCAACCGAACGCGGTATGCATTTCAGTCGAGAACAGTGGCGAAGGGATTTCTGCGGAGTTGTTGCCACGGCTGTTTGACCGGTTTTATCGGGCCGATCCGGCGCGACAGGAAGGCAGCAGTGAGCATGCGGGGCTGGGGTTGGCGATTACTCAGTCGATCATCCGTGCCCATGGCGGGCAGATTCATTGCGAATCCGAAGCGGGATGGACGCGGTTTGTGATTGAGCTGCCCAAGGGAGATTGAGGCCAGCAGTTGCGGCCCCTTCGCGAGCAGGCTCGCTCCCACATTGGATCTGCGTCGTTCACAAATCCCCTGTGGGAGCGAGCCTGCTCGCGAAAGCGGCATAAAGGTTTACGAATATCTCAGCGCGTGAGCCGGCTCGATCTTGGCCGCCCGCCAGGCCGGATACACCGTCGCCAAAAAGCTCAGAATAAAGCCCGCCGAGCAAATCAACAGCACATCCCCACCCTGCAATTCCGACGGCAAATTGCTGACGAAATACACATCCGAACTGAAGATGTGCTGCCCGCTGACTCGCTCGATCCAACCCACGATCTGACTGACATTCAGCGCGGCGATCACCCCCAACACACCGCCAATAATGGTGCCGACAATCCCGATCACCGTACCCTGCACCATGAAGATCGCCATGATCTGCCGTGGCGTGGCGCCGATGGTGCGCAGGATCGCAATGTCCGCGCCCTTGTCGTTCACCACCATGATCAAGGTCGCGATGATGTTGAACGCCGCCACCGCGACGATCATCAGCAACAACAGGCCGATCATGGTTTTTTCCATCTTCATCGCGCTGAACAGGCTGCCCTGGGTGTGAGTCCAGTCATCAGCCTTGAACTCGGCGCCCAACCCGGCAGCGATGTCCGAGGAGACTTTCGGCGCGGCGTACAGGTCTTTCACCGCCAGACGCACGCTCTGCACCTGATTCGGCTGCCAATGCTGCATGGTCGCGGCATCAGCCACATGGATCAAGCCCATCGAGCCGTCCAGTTCGGCGCCGACCTTGAACACGCCGACCACGTTCAGACGCTGCATGCGCGGGGTGATGCCGCCCGGTGCGGTGCTGACTTCCGGCACGATCAAGGTGATTTTGTCGCCGACATTGAGGCGGAATCGCCGCGCGGTGATTTCACCAATCACCACGCCGAACTCGCCGGGTTTCAAGGCATCCAGACGGCCCTGAACAATGTGCTGGGCAACGATGGAGACCTTGCCTTCCTGCGCCGGATCGACGCCGCTGATCTGGATCGGCTGCATCAAGCCCTTGTAGGACAGCATGCCTTCCATCTCAGTGAACGGCACGGCGGCCGTCACTTCAGGATTTTTCATCGCCGCGGCGGCCACCGGCTGCCAGTCATCGATCGGCTTGACGCCAACGATGGTCGCGTGGGGCACCATGCCGAGGATGCGCGAGCTCATTTCGCGCTGGAAGCCGTTCATCACCGACAACACCACGATCATCGCCAGCACGCCGAGGGCGAGGCCGATCATCGAGGTCATCGAAATGAACGAAACAAAGCGATTGCGGCGCTTGGCGCGGGTATAGCGCGTGCCGATAAAGATCGATAACGGTCTGAACATTCGCTGGGGCACCGTATAAAAATAAAAGACCCGACGCCTTTGCAGGCGCCGGGTTTCAGCCAATCAGATAGGCGTGAGGCAACCTTCTTGCAGGTGCAGTACGCGATCCATCTGGCGGGCCAGGTTCATGTCGTGAGTCACCACCAGGAACGCCGTGCGCATGGAGGTGCTGAGTTCCAGCATCAAATCCTGAATGCCCTGGGCGGTGTGGGAGTCGAGGTTGCCGGTTGGCTCATCGAGCATCACCAGGCCTGGCTTGTTCACCAAGGCACGAGCGATGGCCACACGTTGACGCTCACCGCCGGACAGTTCCGCCGGTTTGTGCTCCAGACGATGACCGAGGCCGACGCGCTCCAGCAACGCGGTGGCGCGCTGACGGGCTTCCGGGATCGGCGTCTTGCCGATCAACAGCGGCATGCAGACGTTTTCCAGCGCAGTGAATTCCGGCAGCAAGTGGTGGAACTGGTAAACGAAACCGAGCGCACGGTTACGCAACAGGCCACGCTTCTTCTCGCTCAGTGCCGACAGTTCTTCACCGTCGAGCCAGACGCTGCCCTTGGTCGGCGTGTCCAGACCACCGAGCAGGTTGAGCAAAGTACTTTTGCCCGAACCCGAGGTGCCGACGATCGCGACACGCTCGCCCGGGTGCAACTCCAGCTGCAGACCGGCCAGCACTTCTACCGATTCCGGGCCTTCCTCGTAGGATTTGCCCAGGTTGCGGCAGCTCAAGATTGCTTGTTCACTCATGCCCGACTCACTCATAACGTAGCGCCTCCGCCGGCTGGGTGCGCGCGGCACGCCAGGCGGGATACAGGGTGGCGAGAAAACTCAGGACCAACGCAGCGGCGCAGACCATGACGACATCCTGGCTCTGCACCTGCGACGGAAGATAATCAATGAAATACACGTCAGCATTAAGGAATTTGTGGCCGATCAGGCCTTCCAGTGCCGAGATCGCCGCGCTGACATTAAGCGCCGCGAAAATACCGACCACCGCGCCAATCGCTGTGCCGACAACACCGATCACCGTACCTTGCACCATGAACGTGCGCATGATCGTGCCAGGCGTCGCGCCCAACGTACGCAGAATGGCGATGTCGCCCTTCTTGTCGTTGACCACCATCACCAGCGTGGAAATGATGTTGAACGCCGCCACGGCAACGATCAGCAGCAACAGCAGGCCGATCATGGCTTTTTCCATGCGGATTGCCTGATACAGATTGCCGTGGGTGCGCGTCCAGTCGCGGGCGTAATAATGGTCTTCGCCGAGTTGCTGGGCGATGTTCCATGCCACACGCGGTGCCTGGAACAGGTCGTCGAACTTCAGGCGGATGCCCTGCACCTGATCAGGCTTCCAGCGGTGCATCTTCGCCAGATCCTGCAGGTTGGTGACGCCCAGGTAGCCGTCGAGTTCACCGGCGCCGACATGGAAAATGCCGACCACGGTGAAGCGCTTCATGCGCGGGAACATCCCGGCCGGGGTCACGCTGACCTCTGGCGCGACGAAGGTGACCTTGTCACCGATGCCCACGCCCAGCTTGGTCGCGGCCTTGTCGCCGATGACGATGCCGAAGCTGCCCGGCGTCAGATCGTCGAGTTTGCCCTGCTTCATGAAGTTGTCGATGATCGACACGTTGCGCTCGAGCGCAGGGTCGATGGCGTTGAGCAACACCTTGGACACCTGACCGTTATTGGTCAGCAGGCCCTGCATCTGCGTGAACGGCGCAACCGCCGTCACCTGCGGGTTCTGCTTGACCGAGGTCGCCAGGCTTTGCCAATCGTTGATCGGCTCAGTGGATTCAATGGTCGCGTGGGGCACCATGCCCAGCACGCGGGTGCGCATCTCATGATCGAAGCCATTCATCACCGACAGCACGACGATCATCACGACCACGCCAAGGGCGAGCCCGATCATCGAAGTCAGGGAAATGAATGACACAAAATGATTGCGACGCTTTGCACGGGTATAACGCGTGCCGATAAATACGAAGAGAGGTCTGAACATGTCGGGGCTTGTTCGGAGGGAAAAGGAACGTCCTTGTGGCGGGGGTCGATAACCAGCTTTACACTCAGACCACCGCCGCTACCATGGGTTCGCCATGTCGACATTAGATGAAGAAGATCGCCGCGAATACTACCGTATCGAGGACACGATCGCACTGGAAATTCGGCCCCTGTCCGCTCCCGAAGCCGCAGGCCAGGAAGTGTTGCAGGATGCTTCCCCACTGTTCAACCTGCTCAGCGAACTGCACCTGAGCGAATTCGAGTCGCAGCACCTGTTGCGCCAGATCAGCGAGCGCGATCGGGCCATCGCCGCGTTCCTGAAATCGCAGAACAAACGCATCGACCTGCTCAGCCAGGTGGTCGCCCTGACCGTGCTCGGCCATATCGGCGAGCCGCAACCGGTGATCATCTCCGAGGGCGGGATCGACTTTCAGCACCCGACGCCGATTGCCACTGGCGCACATCTGTCGGTGAAACTGGTGCTGATGCCACAAGCGCTGGGCCTGCTGCTCCGCGCGCGCGTCACCCATTGCGACCGCAAGGGCGAAGGTTACGACGTCGGCACCGAGTTCGAACACCTGACCGACGCCCAGCGCCAGTTGCTTGCCCGCTATATCTTGCAGAAGCAGGCCCAGGAACGACGTCTGGCCCGCGAACAGAACGAATCAGGCATTTAATTTAAGGAAGAACCGTGACCCTCATCTACGGCCACCGCGGCGCCAAGGGCGAAGCACCGGAAAACACCCTGAGCAGTTTTCAGGAATGTCTCAAGCACGGCGTACGCCGTTGCGAACTCGATCTGCACCTGTCCAAGGACGGCGAGTTGATGGTCATCCACGACCCGACCCTCAAGCGCACCACGGAACGTCGTGGCAAAGTCGTCGAGCATACCGCCGCCGAACTGGTGACCTACGACGCGCGCAAGGGTGGCCCGGGCTGGATCCAGCCGTGCCCGATTCCGACGCTGGAAGAATTGTTCGAGAAGTGTGATTTCGAGCACTGGCAGCTGGAAGTCAAAAGCGCTTCACGCACCCGCGCCGCTACCACGGTGCTGGCGATTCGTGAAATGGCCCAACGGCATGGCCTGCTCGACAAGGTGACGATCACCTCGAGTTCGCGGGAAGTGCTGAAAGCGGCGCTGGATCTGGTGCCGGATGTGTCGCGGGGGCTGGTCGCCGAGTACGCCTGGCTCGACCCGTTGAAGGTCGCGGCAAGCTATGGCTGTGAGATTCTCGCGCTGAACTGGACGCTGTGTACGCCGGAACGCCTGCAGAAGGCGCAGCGTCAGGGCCTGCATGTGTCGGTATGGACCGTCAACGAGCCTGCACTGATGCGCAGACTCGCCGACTTCGGCGTTGACAGCCTGATTACAGACTTTCCCGGTTTGGCCACTGCCACCCTCGAGAATTGCTGAAATCGGTCTCCCCGGCCGGCTCAGGCCACCGGCCGGAGCCCGTCAAAAAAGCCGGTTGAGGCCGTCGTACGCCGCTACCCGATAGGCTTCAGCCATGGTCGGGTAGTTGAACGTGGTGTTGACGAAATACTTCAGCGTGTTCAGTTCGCCCGGCTGGCTCATGATCGCCTGACCGATGTGGACGATCTCCGATGCCTGATAACCGAAGCAATGAACGCCCAGCACTTCCAGGGTTTCACGGTGGAACAGGATCTTCAGCATGCCTTGCGGCTCGCCGGCGATCTGCGCACGCGCCATGCTCTTGAAGAACGCCTTGCCCACTTCATACGGCACTTTGGCCTGGGTCAGTTCCTGCTCGTTCTTGCCGATCGAGCTGATCTCCGGAATGGTGTAGATGCCGGTCGGCACGTCATTCACAAAGCGCCAGCTACCGTTATCAACGATGCTGCCAGCGGCCGAACGACCCTGGTCGTGAGCGGCACTGGCCAGGCTCGGCCAGCCGATCACGTCACCGGCGCCGTAGATGTTCGGCACGCAAGTGCGGTAAGCCTCGTCGACTTCGATCTGGCCACGGCTGTTGACCTTGACGCCGATGTTTTCCAGACCCAGCGTGTCGGTGTTGCCGGTACGGCCGTTGCACCAGAGCAAGGCGTCGGCCTTGATCTTCTTACCGGACTTCAGGTGCAGGATCACCCCGTTGTCGACACCTTCAACGCGATCGTAATCTTCGTTGTGGCGCACGGTGATGTTGTTGTTGCTGAAGTGGTAGCTCAACGCCTGGGAGATTTCCGAATCGAGGAAGCTCAGCAACTGACCACGGTTGTCGACCAGCTCGACCAGTACACCCAGACCGCTGAAGATCGACGCGTATTCGCAACCGATCACGCCGGCACCGTAAACAATCAGTTTGCGCGGGGTGTGGTTGAGGCTGAGGATAGTGTCGCTATCGTAGATACGCGGGTGGTGAAAATCGATGTCCGCCGGGCGATACGGGCGCGAACCGGTGGCGATGATGATGTGCTTGGCCACCAGTTTCTCGACCACCCCGTTAGCGCAGACCACTTCGATGGTTTGCTCGTCGGCGAAGCTGCCGGTGCCGAAGAACACGTCGACGCGGTTACGGGCGTAGTAGCCAGTGCGCGAAGCGACTTGTTTGGAAATGACTTTTTCGGCGCTTTTCAATACGTCCGGGAAGGAGAACCAGCGCGGCTCGCCGATCGCCCGGAACATCGGATTAGTGTTGAACTGCATGATCTGCCGCACCGAGTGACGCAGTGCCTTGGACGGAATGGTGCCGAGGTGGGTGCAGTTGCCGCCGACCTGGCGACGGCTGTCGACCATCGCGACCTTGCGCCCTGCTTTGGCGGCGTTCATTGCCGCGCCTTCTCCCGCCGGGCCGGAACCCAGCACCACCACGTCGTAGTTGTAGACAGCCATGCGTACTCCTCAGAACAGGCCGCGGTGCCAGCAGCACCGGCGGCTAAATCACGCCGAACGGCGGCGCGAAGGAACAATTGGGGGTCAATCAAGAACCCGGACACAGTCTATAGAAGCGTCAACGCCGCGCACATTAACCCTTGGTCGCGTCGTAGGCTACTTTTGCCTGCACTACAACGCCAGCTTTCGTATTGTTCTCAGTCAGTTTTTGCGCCACTGAGGCGCTCGAACGCCTGACTGGTGCGGATGACAAAACCTGTATCGGCACGAATCACAAAGAATGCACCAATGTCATGTTTTTCGGCATAGTCCCACGCCCTTTCGGGGCCGAGAATCAGCAACAGCGTCGATAGTCCATCGGCCATCAACGCTGAAGGATGAATCACCGTGACTGACGCCAGATTGTGTAGGACGGGTGCACCGCTGCGCGCATCGAAGGTGTGGGAATAACGCCGACCGTCCTGCAGGAAATAGTTGCGGTAGTCGCCAGAGGTGGAGACGCCGTAGCCGTCGATATTGATGATGCGCTCGGCGACCTGCTGATCGTCGCGGGGCTCTTCCAGAGCGATGCGCCATGATGAGCCGTCAAGCTTGCGACCCTTTGCCTTTAACTCACCCGTGGCTTCAGCGAGGTAATCGTGGATGCCCATGGCATCGAGCCGTGCCGCGATGGTGTCGACGGCATAACCGGCGGCGATGCTGTTGAAGTCGACTTCGACGGCGGCGTCCTTGCACAACTGATCGCCATTGATTTGCAGATGCTGGCGGCCAACCCGTTGCATTACTTCAGCCAGCGCAGCGGCATCAGGGACTTTCTCTTCACGACCTTGCGGACCGAAACCCCAGAGATTCATCAGCGGTTCGACGGTGAGATCGTAGGAACCTTCGCTTTGTGCTGAGAGTTGTTCGCCAACGCGGATCAATTCAAGCACCGACGCGGGCATCTTCTGACAGCTATTGGCGGGCAAAGCGTTGAAGCGTTCGATGTCTGAATCCTTGCGATAGGTGGACAGCTGCTGGTCGACTTCGGCGAGGATGCCTTCCACTTCGCTGCGAACTTGCGACGAGTCGGGATCACCCACATGCCGTAAGTACTTGATCGAATACGTGCTGCCCATGGTGGGGCCACCGAAACTTTCCAGTGAATCGCCATTGCCGCAGCCGGCCAAAAGGCCAGCCAGCATCACGACCCCACGCCATCGTCCAGTGAACAATTATTCATCTCCCTGCAAAACCGCGACGGCCATTATGGGACACGAGCGAAACGCTTTCTTACAAGATTTAAAGTGAGTACTCAGAAATGTCCTCAACGACCGGCAAAGGCAAAGCGATTTTTCGCGTTGTCAGCGGCAACTTTCTCGAAATGTTCGACTTCATGGTTTATGGCTTCTACGCCACAGCCATCGCCAAAACCTTCTTCCCGACGGACAGCGCCTTCGCTTCTCTGATGCTGGCGCTGGCGACCTTCGGTGCCGGTTTTCTGATGCGTCCATTGGGGGCGATTTTCCTCGGTGCTTACATTGACCGCCATGGCCGCCGCCAAGGGCTGATCATCACGCTGGCCTTGATGGCCGCCGGTACAGTGCTGATTGCCTGCGTTCCGGGCTACGCCACGCTCGGCGTTGCCGCACCGCTGCTCGTACTGTTTGGCCGTTTGCTGCAAGGCTTCTCGGCCGGCGTGGAGCTGGGTGGCGTGTCGGTGTATCTGGCAGAGATCGCGACACCGGGCCGCAAGGGTTTCTTCGTCAGTTGGCAGTCGGCGAGTCAGCAGGCGGCGGTGGTCTTCGCCGGCCTGCTGGGCGTCGGCCTCAACCATTGGCTCAGTCCGGAACAAATGGGCGATTGGGGCTGGCGCGTGCCGTTCCTGATCGGCTGCATGATTGTGCCGGTGATCTTTGTCATTCGCCGCTCGCTGGAGGAAACGCCAGAGTTCCAGGCCAGAAAACATCGCCCTACCCTGCGGGAAATCGTCCGCTCGATCGGTCAGAACTTTGGCATCGTCATCGCCGGCATGGCGCTGGTGGTGATGACCACGGTGTCTTTCTACCTGATCACCGCGTACACCCCGACGTTCGGCAAGGCTGAATTGCACTTGTCAGACTTCGATGCGTTGCTGGTCACGGTGTGCATCGGCCTGTCGAATTTCTTCTGGTTGCCGGTGATGGGCGCGGTATCCGACAAGATCGGACGCAAACCCCTACTGCTGGCGGCGACGATTCTGGCGATTCTCACCGCATATCCGGCGCTGTCGTGGCTGGTGGCGAACCCGAGCTTCAGCCATCTGCTGATCGTCGAGCTGTGGTTGTCGTTCCTGTACGGCTCGTACAACGGCGCGATGGTAGTGGCGCTGACCGAGATCATGCCGGTGGAAGTGCGTACAACGGGGTTCTCGCTGGCCTATAGCCTGGCAACGGCAACCTTCGGCGGGTTTACCCCGGCGGCGTGTACGTATCTGATTCATGTGCTGGATAACAAGGCTGCGCCGGGGATCTGGCTAAGTGGCGCGGCGGTGTTGGGGCTGATTGCGACGCTGGTGCTGTTCCGGGGCAACAAGCATGAACTGCGTACTGCGCAAGCGGCCATCCCCGGCGGCGCCCGATAGGACGCTATCGCTGGCAAGCCAGCGATGAGGGCATAAAGCAAAGATCGCAGCCTTCGGCAGCTCCTACAGAATCAATGCGATCTCCTGTAGGAGCTGCCGAAGGCTGCGATCTTTTGATCTTCCCCCAAACAAAAAAGCCCCGACCTAGGTCGGGGCTTTTTCATGTGCAGCTATCGCTTAGCGCGGGAACGCTGGCGGATTCACATCAGCCATGTCTTCCATCACGCGGATAACCTGGCAGCTGTAACCGAACTCGTTGTCGTACCAGACGTACAGAACAACGCGGTTGTCCTGAACGATGGTCGCTTCAGCATCGACCACACCAGCGTGGCGCGAACCAACGAAGTCGGTCGAAACCACTTCCTGCGAATTGACGAAGTCGATTTGCTTGTGCAGATCGGAGTGCAGCGCCATGTAGCGCAGGTACTCGTTCATCTCTTCACGGGTGGCGGCTTTCTCAAGGTTGAGGTTGAGAATGGCCATCGACACGTTCGGCGTCGGAACACGGATCGCGTTACCGGTCAGCTTGCCGGCCAGCTCAGGCAGGGCCTTGGCAGCAGCGGTGGCAGCACCGGTCTCGGTGATTACCATGTTCAGCGCGGCGCTACGGCCACGGCGATCGCCCTTGTGGAAGTTGTCGATCAGGTTCTGGTCGTTGGTGTACGAGTGAACGGTTTCGACGTGACCATTGATGATGCCGAACTTGTCATTCACAGCTTTCAGCACCGGCACGATGGCGTTGGTGGTGCAGGAAGCGGCGGAGACGATCTTGTCATCCGCGGTGATTTCGCCGTGGTTGATACCGTGAACGATGTTCTTCAGCTTGCCCTTGCCAGGTGCGGTCAGAACAACGCGGTCGATACCCGGGCACTGCAAGTGCTGACCCAGGCCATCGGCGTCACGCCATACACCGGTGTTGTCCACCAGCAGCGCGTCTTTGATGCCGTACTGGGTGTAATCCACTTCAGTCGGGTTCTTCGCGTAGATCACCTGGATCAGGTTACCGTTGGCGGTGATGGTGTTGTTTTCTTCGTCGATGGTAATGGTGCCGTTGAACGAACCGTGTACCGAATCGCGACGCAGCAGGCTGGCGCGTTTGGTCAGGTCGTTTTCGGCGCCTTTGCGCACAACGATGGCACGCAGACGCAGGCCGTCGCCACCACCGGTTTTTTCGATCAGGATGCGCGCCAGCAGACGCCCGATACGACCGAAGCCGTACAGCACAACGTCGGTGCCTTTACGTGCGGAAGCGTTTTGCTGGCCAACCACGTCAGCCATTTCTTCACGAACGAATTGCTCGGCGCTGCGGCCATTGCCTTCGTTGCGGAATTTGAACGCCAACTTGCCCAGATCTACCGAAGCCGCGCCGAGCTTGAGCTCGCTCATGGCTTTGAGCAGGGGGAATGTTTCGTGGACGGAGAGTTCGCTGTCGTCGGAAGAACGGTGGCGCGCAAAGCGGTGAGCTTTGAGAATCGCGATGACAGACTGGTTGATCAGGCTGCGGCCATAGATCGAGCTCACCACGTTGTTATTGCGGTAGAGCTGACCGATAAGCGGGATCATCGCTTCTGCGAGTGCTTCACGGTCGATCCATTCACCAAGACACTGGTCGGGCTTCTGAGTCACGGTAACCTTCCACATGTAGGGGCAGAAAAAAGGGGCTACATTATGCCGCCGACAACCTCCTGTAGCAATGCGCGCTTGTCGCGAAATCGGTAACAAAATTCCGTTCAAAAAAATTACGCCCCTCTCAAGCCCAGTAAAACCGGGGCTTTCAGCGCAGTCAATTTTTCGACGACTGTTAGACGATGTCTGTAACCCTCCGTAACACCAGCCACTTTCGGCACTACATAACCACAAAAAAACGGCTGGTTTTTATGGTTACCACTACATTTCGTCCAGACAGCGAAGATAGACGTAGTCTGCAACTGACAGGCGGCACCCGACGCCGCTACAATTACCGACTTTGTCGCAAAGCCTGGAGCTCAACCTTCCGTGCCCGTTCTGCGTCTACCGCTACTCCCTGCCGAGGCAGGTAAACAGCATTGGGGCAATCTGCCCGGTGCTGCCCTCAGCCTGGCGATTGCCGAGGCTGCCAGCGCTGCCAAGCGCTTCACCCTGCTACTGACCGCCGACAGCCAGAGCGCTGAACGACTGGAACAGGAGCTGAGTTTCTTCGCCCCGGATTTGCCCGTGCTGCATTTCCCCGACTGGGAAACCCTGCCGTACGACCTGTTCTCGCCGCATCAGGACATCATTTCCCAGCGCATCGCCAGCTTATATAGGCTGCCGGAACTGGAACACGGTGTGCTGGTAGTGCCGATCACTACAGCCCTGCATCGTCTGGCGCCGACCAAATTCCTGCTCGGCAGCAGTCTGGTACTGGATGTCGGGCAGAAGCTTGACGTCGAGCAGATGCGTTCGCGGCTTGAAGCCAGCGGCTATCGCTACGTCGACACGGTTTATGAACACGGCGAGTTCACCGTACGCGGTGCGTTGATCGACCTGTTCCCGATGGGCAGCAAACTGCCGTATCGCATCGACTTGTTCGACGATGAAATCGAAACCCTGCGCACCTTCGATCCGGAAAACCAGCGTTCCATCGACAAGGTCGAATCGGTCAAGCTGTTGCCGGCCCGTGAGTTTCCGCTGCAAAAAGACGCGGTCACCCGCTTCAAGGCGCGCTTCCGCGAGCGTTTCGACGTCGACTTCCGGCGCTGCCCGATCTTTCAGGATCTGAGCAGCGGCATCACTCCGGCCGGCATCGAGTACTACCTGCCGCTGTTCTTCGACGAAACTTCGACCCTGTTCGATTATCTGCCACAAGACACCCAAGTGTTTTCGTTACCGGGTATCGAGCAAGCGGCGGAGAATTTCTGGAACGA
Organism: Pseudomonas viridiflava; assembly: GCF_900580865.1. Classification (GTDB taxonomy): domain Bacteria; phylum Pseudomonadota; class Gammaproteobacteria; order Pseudomonadales; family Pseudomonadaceae; genus Aquipseudomonas. The sequence goes on along the minus strand of NZ_UTBZ01000012.1, from coordinate 46,026 downwards.
CGTGCGCAATCGTTACGAAGAGCGCCGCGTCGACCCTTCGCGTCCTTTATTGCCACCGGCGGAATTGTTCCTGCCGGTGGAAGACTGCTTTGCCCGCCTGAAGAGTTGGCCGCGTGTGGTCGCCAGCCAGCAAGACGTGGAAAGTGGTGTCGGCCGCGAGCGATTCCCGGCGCAAGCCCTGCCGAATCTGGCGATCGAAGCCAAAGCCACGCAACCGCTGGCGGCGCTGTCGGCATTTCTCGATGAATTCCCCGGTCGCGTGCTGTTCACCGCCGAATCCGCCGGCCGTCGCGAAGTGCTGCTGGAGTTGCTTGAGCGCCTGAAGCTGCGACCGAAAACCGTCGACAGCTGGCCGGACTTTGTCGCGAGCAAGGATCGCCTGGCGATCACCATTGCTCCGCTCGACGAAGGCCTGATGCTTGACGACCCGGCGCTGGCACTGGTCGCGGAAAGTCCGCTGTTCGGCCAACGCGTGATGCAACGGCGTCGCCGCGAGAAACGCAGCGACGTCAGCAACGACGCAGTGATCAAGAACCTCACCGAGTTGCGTGAAGGCGCGCCGGTGGTGCACATCGACCATGGTGTCGGTCGCTATCTCGGCCTGACGATTCTGGAAATCGACAATCAGGCTGCCGAATTCCTCACCCTCGAATACGCCGAGAATGCCAAGCTTTACGTGCCGGTGGCCAACCTGCATTTGATTGCGCGCTACACCGGCAGCGACGATGCGCTGGCCCCGCTGCACCGCCTCGGCTCCGAGGTTTGGCAGAAAGCCAAACGCAAAGCCGCCGAACAGGTGCGCGATGTTGCCGCTGAATTGCTCGACATCTATGCCCGCCGAGCCGCTCGCGAAGGTTATGCCTTCGCCGACCCGAAAGCCGATTACGCAACGTTCAGCGCCGGATTCCCGTTCGAAGAAACCCCGGATCAGCAGTCGACCATCGAAGCCGTGCGTGAAGACATGCTCGCGCCGAAACCGATGGATCGCCTGGTCTGCGGCGACGTCGGTTTCGGCAAGACCGAAGTGGCCATGCGTGCGGCGTTCATCGCCGTACACGGTGGCCGCCAAGTGGCGATTCTGGTGCCAACCACCCTGCTCGCGCAGCAGCACTACAACAGCTTCCGCGACCGCTTCGCCGACTGGCCGGTGACTGTGGAAGTGATGAGTCGCTTCAAGTCGGCCAAGGAAGTCAACGCGGCGATCGCCGATCTGGCGGAAGGCAAGATCGACATCGTCATCGGCACGCACAAGCTGCTGTCCGACGACGTCAAGATCAAAAATCTCGGGCTGGTGATCATCGACGAAGAGCACCGTTTCGGTGTCCGTCAAAAGGAACAGCTCAAGGCCCTGCGCAGCGAAGTCGACATCCTCACCCTGACCGCTACGCCGATTCCGCGCACGCTGAACATGGCGGTGTCGGGCATGCGCGACCTGTCGATCATCGCCACGCCACCGGCGCGACGCCTGTCGGTGCGCACCTTCGTCATGGAGCAGAACAAGAGCACGGTCAAAGAAGCCCTGCTCCGCGAACTGCTGCGTGGCGGTCAGGTTTACTACCTGCACAACGATGTGAAAACCATCGAGAAGTGCGCTGCCGATCTCGCCGAACTGGTGCCGGAAGCACGCATCGGCATCGGTCACGGACAGATGCGCGAACGCGAACTCGAACAGGTGATGAGCGACTTCTATCACAAGCGTTTCAACGTGTTGATCGCCTCGACCATCATCGAAACCGGTATCGACGTGCCGAGCGCCAACACCATCATTATCGAGCGCGCTGACAAGTTCGGTCTGGCGCAACTGCACCAGTTGCGTGGTCGTGTCGGCCGTAGTCACCACCAGGCTTACGCGTATCTGTTGACGCCGCCACGCCAGCAAATCACCTCGGATGCGGAAAAGCGTCTGGAAGCGATTGCCAATACCCAGGATCTCGGCGCCGGTTTCGTGCTCGCGACCAACGACCTGGAAATCCGTGGCGCCGGCGAACTGCTCGGCGATGGCCAGAGCGGGCAGATTCAAGCCGTCGGTTTCACGCTGTATATGGAAATGCTTGAGCGCGCGGTGAAATCGATCCGCAAGGGCGAGCAACCGAACCTTGATCAACCGCTCGGCGGCGGCCCGGAAGTCAACCTGCGGGTGCCTGCGCTGATTCCGGAAGACTATCTGCCGGACGTTCACGCTCGTCTGATTCTGTACAAGCGCATTGCTTCGGCGACCGATGAGGAAGGCTTGAAGGATCTGCAAGTCGAGATGATCGACCGTTTCGGCCTGCTGCCGGAACCGACGAAGAATCTGGTGCGCATTACGGCGTTGAAGTTGCAGGCCGAGCAATTGGGCATCAAGAAAGTCGATGGCGGCCCGCAAGGTGGGCGTATCGAGTTTGCCGCGCAGACGCCGGTCGACCCGATGACGCTGATCAAGCTGATCCAGAGCCAGCCAAAACGCTACAAATTCGAAGGCGCGACGATGTTCAAATTCCAGGTACCGATGGAACGTCCGGAAGAGCGCTTTAATACTGTAGAGGCGCTGTTTGAGCGCCTCCTCCCGAAAACTGTTTGAAGGACGCCCAATGCGCCTGTTTCGTTCGCTGACTTTGCTGCTGACCTTGGCAGCACCCTCGGTTTTCGCCGATGACCTGTATCAGGTCGAAATGATTCTGGTGCGCCAGAACGCCGTGCCGGCAATCGTCAGTCGTGCCGCGCCGGAAGACTGGGCCGCTGGTGCCCAGCGCCTGGCCGACGACAGCCAGCGCACGCCGGCGTTGAACGACGTGGTCAGCAAACTTACGGCCAGCGGCGACTACAGCGTGCTGATGCACAAAGCCTGGCAGCAAACCCTCGGCGAAGCACCGGCAAAAGTTGCGGTCAGCGACGGTCAGGAGCAGTTCGGTCAGTTCCCGATCGAGGGCACGCTGGAGATGAAGCTCGGGCGCTTCACCGACGTCGCTGCCGACTTCTGGGTCAATCAGATCGACGCCAATGGCCTGGTCACCGCCAGCGAGCGCCTGAAACAGGACAGCCACACCAAGAACGGTCAACTCAACTATCTCGACAACGGCCATCTGGCCCTGCTGATCAAGATCACATCCCTGACCGCGCCTGCGCCACGGGAAGCGCCTGAAGCGATTCCGGACTGATCGAAGTCCTTATGAACCCGCCGCTGAGTAAACCGTTGGCGCCCTCCTGGGTCAGCCGATTCAAGGAACAGAGCCTGGAGCGTGGCCGCCGCTACGCCCTGGAAAACCGGGTACGCATCGCCCAGGTCGGTGACGCGACCATCACCGCCAGTTGCGAAGGCTCTGGCGGTAACGTTTACCGCCAGACCATCCAGCTGCGCGAATCCGCCAAAAGCACCTTGCTCCTGGTCGATGCAAGCTGCACCTGCCCGGTTCGCACCAATTGCAAACACTGCGCAGCGGTACTGCTGAAAGTGCAGGAAACCCTCGATTACCCCGCCGCCGCCAAAGACGCCGAACTCTTGGAAAAACTCCAGGCCGTGCTGGAAAACCGCAGCCCGAAAGCGCCACCGCAAGTGTTGGTCGATAACGTGCAGCCGCTGCCACGTCTGTGGCTGGCCAGTGTCGAGTTCAGCGCTTTCGAACCGCGTAACGGCAAGATGCAGCGCTACATTCAGCACCGCGCGGCGCTGTCGTTCAGCTATCTGGATGAATACGTCAGCGGACAAAAGAACAGCGACATCCTGATTCGTCAGGAGACCCAGACGCTGCGGATAAAACGTCACCCGGAAGTCGAACAGTCCTACCGCGAACAGTTAAGAATCCTCGGCTTCCGTATCGCCACGCGCCAGAGCAAAGCCCTGCCGGAGAGCGCGGGCGAACTGTACGAGATGGTCAATGACAGCGCCTGGCTGACCTTCACCCTCAACGACCTGCCGAAGCTGCGCAGCCAAGGCTGGGAGCTGCAGATCGATGAGGAATTCGGCTTCGATCTGACTGCCGTGGATGACTGGTACGCCACCGTCGAACAGGTGCCGGAGCGCGATTGGTTTGATCTGGAACTGGGGATCATCGTCAACGGTGAGCGCCTGAGCCTGTTGCCGATCCTGCTCAACCTGATGCGTTCGCATGCGGAAATCCTCAACCCGGAACGCCTCGCCCGGCGCCGCGATGATGAACTGATTCTGGTCAACATTCCGCAACGCACCAGCGAGCACGGGCCGTTGCAGGTGGCGCTGCCACTGGGTCGCCTGAAGCCGGTACTGATGACGCTCGGCGAGTTCTATTTGCAGGAGCCGGGCGAAACCACCCTGCGCCTGAGCAAGGCCGATGCCACGCGCCTTAACTCACTGGAAGGCCTGCCGCTGCTGTGGGAGGGTGGCGAGCAGATCCGCACGCTTGCTCAGCGCCTGCGTGATATTCGTGATTTCAGCGCAGAGGCTCCGGAAGGTATGAACGCGACGCTGCGCCCTTATCAGCTCGAAGGTTTGAGCTGGATGCAATCGCTGCGGCAACTGGAAGTCGGCGGGATTCTCGCGGATGACATGGGGCTGGGTAAAACCCTACAGACCCTGGCGCATATTCTCAGCGAGAAGAACGCTGGACGCCTGGATCGGCCGTGCATGGTGGTGATGCCAACCAGCCTGATTCCGAACTGGCTCGATGAGGCGGCGCACTTTACGCCACAACTGAAAGTGGTCGCGCTGTACGGCGCCACGCGCAAAAAGCACTTCGACAATCTGGCGGATTACGACCTGATCCTCACCACTTACGCACTGCTGCCCAAGGACGTCGAGCGTCTGGCCAAGCAGCCGCTGCATGTGTTGGTGCTGGACGAGGCGCAGTACATCAAGAACCCCAACAGCAAAGCCGCACAAGCGGCGCGCGAGTTGAATGCGCGCCAGCGCCTGTGCCTCAGCGGTACGCCGCTGGAAAACCACTTGGGCGAGCTGTGGTCGCTGTTCCACTTCCTGCTGCCGGGCTGGCTCGGCGACGTGAAAAGCTTCAACGCCGATTACCGCGTGCCGATTGAAAAGCGCGGCAGTGAAGTCAGACTTCAGCACCTCAACGGCCGGATAAAACCGTTTCTGCTGCGCCGCACCAAGGAACAAGTGGCCACCGAACTGCCGCCGAAAACCGAAATCATCCATTGGGTCGATCTCAACGAAGCGCAGCGCGATGTGTATGAAACGATGCGTCTGGCGATGGACAAGAAAGTCCGCGACGAGATCACCCGCAAAGGCGTCGCGCGCAGTCAGATCATCATTCTTGAGGCGCTGCTCAAACTGCGCCAGGTCTGCTGCGATCTGCGTCTGGTCAACGACGCCACCCTGCCCGCTCGCGGCAGCACTTCGGGCAAGCTCGACAGCCTGATGGAAATGCTCGAGGAATTGTTTGAGGAAGGTCGGCGAATTCTGCTGTTTTCGCAGTTCACTTCGATGCTGTCATTGATCGAAGACGAGCTGAAAAAACGCAATGTCGCCTATGCACTGCTGACCGGCCAGACCCGGGATCGGCGTACGCCGGTGAAGGAATTCCAGAGTGGCAAGCGTCAGATCTTTCTGATCAGCCTGAAGGCTGGCGGTGTCGGCTTGAACCTGACGGAAGCGGACACGGTGATTCACTACGACCCGTGGTGGAACCCGGCGACCGAGAATCAGGCGACCGACCGAGCGTATCGAATCGGCCAGGAGAAACCGGTATTCGTCTACAAAATGATTGCCCGGGGCACGGTGGAAGAGAAGATTCAGCACCTGCAGAAGGAAAAGTCCGACTTGGCGGCAGGCGTGCTGGATGGGCGTAAGGCCGGGGACTGGAAGTTGCAGAGTGATGATATTGAAGCGTTGTTTGCGCCGTTGCCGGACAAGTCCGACAAGCGCTGAGATTTGCGGCGCCTGTTAGATAGCTTTCGCGAGCAGGCTCGCTCCCACACTGGATCTGTGGCATTCACCAATCCAGTGTTCACAGGGATCCTGTGAATCCCACAAATCTAAGGTGGGAGCGAGCCTGCTCGCGAATGGCTTACCTCGGTATAACGGTTAAAAACTCAAGCTCAACCCTTGGCAACAGGCAACGGCGCAAACAGCGCCTCAATGTCACTCTGTTCCAGCTTCCAGCCACCTGTTGTCCCGCCTTCAAGCACTGCCCCGGCCAACGCTGCTTTCTCCTGCTGCAACGCCTGTATTTTTTCCTCTACTGTGCCGCGAGCGATCAGCTTGTAAACGAACACCGGGTTGTTTTGCCCGATTCGATACGCACGATCGGTGGCCTGATTCTCCACTGCCGGGTTCCACCAAGGGTCGAAGTGGATCACCGTGTCCGCAGCGGTCAGGTTCAAACCGGTGCCCCCAGCCTTCAGACTGATCAGAAACAACGGCACCTTGCCGCCCTGAAAGTCCTTCACCGGCGTGCGCCGATCCGTGGTATCACCGGTCAACAACGAATAGGCAATGTCACGTTGCTGCAATTCTTCCTCGATCAAAGCGAGCATCGAGGTGAACTGCGAGAACAGCAGGATTCTGCGACCTTCGCCGAGCAGCTCTTCGAGCATCTCCATCAGGCTGACCAGCTTGCCACTGCCGGAACGCAGTGCCTTCGCCGTCATTGGCATCTTGATCAGGCGCAAGTCGCAACAAACCTGCCGCAGCTTGAGCAAGGCATCCAGAATGATGATCTGACTGCGCGCCACGCCACTGCGGGCAATTTCGTCGCGCACTTTTTTGTCCATCGCCACGCGCACCGTTTCATAGACATCACGCTGGCCGTCGCTGAGATCAACCCAATGGATGATTTCGGTTTTCGGTGGCAATTCGGTGGCGACCTGATCCTTTTTTCGGCGCAGCAAAAACGGCTTGATCCGTGCTGTCAGGTGTTGCATGCGTTGAACATTGCCATGCTTTTCGATTGGCGTGCGGTAATCGCGATTGAAGGATTTGCTGTCGCCAAGCCAACCGGGCATGAGGAAATGAAACTGCGACCAAAGCTCGCCCAAGTGGTTTTCCAATGGCGTGCCGCTCAGGCACAAGCGCTGGCGGGCCTGCAAATCGCGTGCGGCCTGCGCGGCTTTGCTGAGCGGGTTCTTGATGTTCTGCGCTTCGTCGAGAATCAGTACGCTCCACAACTGCGGCTGCAGAGTCTCCAAATCCCTTGGCAGCAACGCGTAAGTGGTTAGCACCAGATCGTACTCAGCCAGATTAGCGAAATCCTTTTGCCGCCCCGTACCGTGCAGCGCCAATACTTTCAGCTGGGGGGTGAAACGCTCGGCCTCGTCGAGCCAGTTGGGAATCAGGCTGGTCGGCATCACCGCCAGAGCCGGACAATCAAGGCGACCGGCGTGTTTTTCCGTGAGCAGATGCGCCAAGGTCTGCAGCGTTTTGCCCAGCCCCATGTCATCGCCCAGAATGCCGCCGACCTCAAGCTCGCGCAGGGTCTGCATCCAGTTCAGGCCTTCGAGCTGATACGGGCGCAGTTGCGCATTAAGGCCGGCCGGCGCAGCGACGTGGGTGTGACTGGAATTCTGCAAGCGCTTGGCAAAGGTGCGCAGCCGCTCGCCACCCTGCCAATCCAGCGGTACGCCATCGAGCATACTCAAGCGCGCGGCGTCCGGGACACTCAAGCGCAGAGCATCGCCCTGATGACCGCCCAGGTACAACTCGCCCAGCGTGGCCATCAGCGGTTTGACCCGACTCAGCGGCAGCGCGACCTTGGCGCCTGAAGGGTCGCCAAAACCGCCGGGTTTCAGTTCGATCAGGAGTTTCTCGTCATCGCTGCGTTGTGCCAGATTGACCGGGTCAAGCAAGCGCGGCTGAGTGCGCAACAAGTGCAGAAGGATCGGTAGCAAACTATAGCGCTGGCCATTGACGACGATACCCAACTGCAAATCAAACCACTGATGCCCAGCCTCTTCTTCGACCTCGGCGTACCAATGCTCGACCGGCTGCACATTGAAATGAAAGCCGTCACTGATCTCGACTTGCCAGTCCGAGGCGCGCAGCGTGGCAAGCCCTTCGTGCATAAACCCGAGCCAGGCGGAATCATCCGGCAACGTGAACATCTCGCCGGGACGATCCAGCGAACTCTTGCGCGTGGCTTTCTTGAAGCCGAGCCTTTGCAGGATCTGGCGCAGTTTCTTTTCCACCGCAGGCTGGCGTTGAATGCGCTGGGTTTCGGTACCGTTGAGGATCATCACTTCCGGGTTGCGATCCACCGTCGGCTGGCCATTGTAGGTAAACACCAGGGCGGCGCGGTGCTCCAGAATGTATTCCCAGCGCGAGCGCTCCCGACCGCTGACGAGGGTCAGTTGTGGTTGAGGAAGTACATCGTCGATGATCCGTTCGGTCAGCTGGTGTGGCGGCGGGATTCTCGTTGCCGCGCTCATGCGATGGCTGAACTGCATGGCCTGACGCGCCGGAATGTCCGGCGCCAGAGTCAAATGGCTGGCCAGTTTTTCTTCCAGTTCATTGAACAGAGGGCCAATCTGCCGCTGTTCACGATCCAGGTAATAAAGCGGCTCCAGCGCCAGCACGGTTTCCTGCGCAGCCTCAGCACTGCTCCACTGCGCACGAAAACCGCCGTCGGCCTGCTCGGCCCAGGCGAACTGGCCGATGCGTTTCGCACCCGACGCCAACGGTTGCAGATCTTCGAAATCGAGGAAAAGCCGCGAGGTGCGCAGGAGCATTTCCAGCAGTTCGGCGCCGCTGCTGCCTTCCAGCGGATAGCCGCTGTAATAGGCATGGTGGGAGTGCATGGCCACCAGCAGCCTGGCGACACGCAGATCCAGCTCGGACAGGTAGCCGGGCTGACGCATGAGCATTTCCGCCAGCGAATACATCGGTTTGACTTCGCGTAACTCGCCGCTCTTGAGCTGGGAAACCTTGAAAATATCGAGCAGCCACTTGCCGCTCACAGGCGTTGGCTTGAGCTTGTAAAACAGGCGCGTGCCTGCGGTTTGCGCGCCTTCTCCAGCAGGCTTGGCCGGCACGGGAATGGTCGAAAGCCAATGCTCCAGCGCCCGCCCCAAAGGAATCTGTGCGTCACTTTCAGATGCATCATCAGCACTGCCCTGCAAGTGATAGAGCACCGCAGCGCAGTGCTTGCAGTCGATTACGACAGGACAGCTGCACAGGCAACGCAAGTTGACGGAACCCAGCCGATCTTCGGACAGGTAAATGCTTTGTTCATACGCCTGATTTTCCGAACCGACGCAGAACGCCTCGATCTTTTTGTCATTGATCTCAATGATCTCTACCCGATCATCGGCGGCATAAGCGCGAGCCTTGGCCAGCGCCTTGCTACTGAATGCCTGAGTCCAGGTCAACGACTTGAGCCGTTCGATGAGAATGCTCATAGGCAGTCCTTCAACCGGCCAACACCCGCGCCAACGCCGATTTCACCTTACCCATGCCGTCATGCAGCGCCTGCTCGATCTCGGCCATGGTGATCACTTCCGTGGTCTTGCCCGCTGCCGGGTTCACCACCAGTGCCAGACAGGCGTAATCCAGATCCAGCTCACGGGCCAGCGCCGCTTCCGGCATGCCGGTCATGCCGACGATGTCGCAGCCATCGCGCTCAAGACGCACGATCTCGGCGACCGTTTCCAGACGCGGGCCCTGGGTGCAGGCATAAACGCCTTGATCACTGTATTCGCAACCTTCGGCGGCCACGGCGGCGATCAATTGCTGACGCAGCGCTTCGCTGTAGGGAAAGCTGAAGTCGATGTGAGTGACCTGCTCCAGATCATCGGCGAAAAAGGTGTGTTCGCGGCCGCTGGTGTAGTCGACGATCTGGTGCGGCACGCAGAAATGCCCGGTGCCCATGGCCGGGTGAATCCCTCCTACGGCGTTCACCGCGATGATTGCTTCGGCACCGGCTTGCTTCAACGCCCACAGGTTGGCGCGGTAATTGACCTTGTGCGGCGGGAAGCGATGCGGATGGCCGTGACGGGCGAGGAACAGCACTTCCTTGCCAGCGTACTCGCCAATTTGTACGTCGGCCGATGGCGCGCCGTAGGGCGTGTCCACCGCCAGCGATTGGCGAATGGTCAAGCCTTCGAGCTGGGTCAGGCCGGTGCCACCGATGATTGCGTAAACCGTCATAGCGAAAAATCCTTAGTCGATCAGTTGAGCATCTTTGAGCGCGCCGATGGCGGTGAGCCAGCGCGGATCCTGACGGTAATCGGTGCTGGCGAATGCCTGACCGCGCATACGGGCGATGCGGGCGGAAGGCTTGACCTTCATGCGTTGTGCGGCGCTCAAAGCCAATTCAGCAGCAGCGCGGTCGTTGCACACCAGCCCCATATCGCAACCGGCAGTCAGCGCAGCTTCGATGCGGCTGGCGGCGTCGCCAACAACGTGGGCACCGGCCATCGACAGGTCATCGCTGAAGATCACGCCGTCGAACTGCAATTCGCCGCGCAGGATGTCCTGCAACCAGCGCCGGGAGAAGCCGGCAGGCTGCGAATCCACCTGTGGATAGATGACGTGCGCTGGCATGATCGCGGCCAGTTGCTTGCTGAGCTTGGCGAATGGCACGAGGTCGTTGGCGCGGATTTCGTCGAGGCTGCGCTCGTCGTTGGGGATCGCGACGTGGGAATCGGCTTCTGCCCAGCCGTGGCCAGGGAAGTGCTTGCCGGTGGCCGCCATGCCTGCGCTGTTCATGCCGCGAATAAACGCTCCGGCGAGGAGTGCTGCGCGCTCGGGATCACCTTCGAACGAACGGGTGCCAACGACGGCGCTGCGCTGGTAATCCAGATCGAGTACCGGCGCAAAACTCAGGTCGAGCCCGACCGCGAGTACTTCGGTGGCCATGATCCAGCCACATTGCTCAGCGAGATACTCAGCGTTCGGGTTATCGGCGATGGCGCGCATGGCCGGCAGACGCACGAAGCCCTGACGCAGACGCTGTACGCGACCGCCCTCCTGATCCACCGCCAGCAACAGATCCGGGCGAATCGCGCGAATCGACGCACTGAGCTCACGCACCTGGCGCGGATGCTCGATGTTGCGCGCGAAGATGATCAAGCCGCCCACTTCGGGCTGACGCAACAGTTGGCGATCTTCGGCCGTCAGCCAGGTACCGGCGACGTCCACCATCAACGAGCCTTGCAGGCCAGCAGTCATAGAGATTCCTTGAAAACGAAAAACCCGATCCGCAGCAAATCGCTACCGTGAGCAATGCTCGGCAGGTCGGCAATTTCTATGGATTTTGGGTTCAGAACGAGAGTCGGCATGGGCGGCTAGCTTAGCGGATACAAGCTGCCGCGCCCACCCGTGCGCGGTTAAACCTTGGCGGCGACCGGCGTTGATTTGCTGCGCGGACGCAGTTGTGCGGTGGCCATGGCCGTATCAGTGACGCCGGTTTCAGCGCGCATGCCCGCAGCGAGGAACGGCACCATCAGGCGCATCACTTGCTCAATTGAAGTGTTGACGCCGAAATCAGTCTCGGCGATCGCGCGCAAGGCCTTGATGCCGGACATGCTGAATGCGGCGGCGCCGAGCATGAAGTGCACGCGCCAGAACAGCTCGATCGGCGGAATGCGTGGTGCGGCTTCGTTGACCAGCAACATGTAGCGACGGAAAACCTTGCCGTACATGTCTTCCAGATAACGCCGCAAGTGGCCCTGGCTCTGGCTGAACGCGAGACCGAGCAAACGCATGAAGATCGACAGGTCATTGCCGCTACGTGGCTGGACCACTAGGGCTTGCTCGACGAGGATTTCCAGCAGTTCTTCGAGCGTCGGCTTGTTTTCAGGCTTGGCCTGACGCCGCTCCAGCTCTTTATCGAGGCTGACGCAAAACGGCCCGAGGAAGCGCGAGAACACCGCCTGAATCAGCGCTTTTTTCGAGCCGAAGTGATAGTTCACTGCTGCCAGGTTGACGCCAGCCTTGCTGGTGATCAAACGCAATGAGGTTTCAGCGAAACCTTTTTCCGCGAACAACTGCTCGGCAGCATCAAGAATGCGTTCAACGGTTTCCGACTGGGCCATGGCTACTCCGCCTGACAAACACTTGTTTGAAACATACGTTTCAGCCTGTGTGTTGTCAAGCCTGCCGGTTCGTTTTGGGAATGGTCGGTCAGCTATTTAACCACACAAGGCAGACGCTTTAATAAACGCTTCTTCCGACCGTCCGGCGGTATGCAAAAAAACGGGCATTGCCAAGGGCGCTTCACTGTATATAATCCCAGTCACTGTATAAAAAGACAGAGCGATCAATATGCTAAAGCTGACGCCACGCCAAGCCGAGATTCTGGCCTTTATCAAACGCTGCCTCGAAGACAACGGCTACCCGCCAACCCGTGCGGAAATCGCTCAGGAACTGGGCTTCAAGTCGCCGAACGCGGCTGAAGAACACCTCAAGGCACTGGCTCGCAAGGGCGCCATCGAGATGACCCCCGGCGCCTCTCGCGGCATTCGCATCCCTGGCTTCGAAGCCAAGGCTGACGACTCCACCCTGCCGATCATCGGCCGTGTGGCTGCCGGCGCTCCGATTCTCGCCCAGCAGCACATCGAAGAGTCCTGCAATATCAACCCCGCCTTCTTTCATCCGCGTGCCGACTATCTGTTGCGCGTGCATGGCATGAGCATGAAGGACATCGGCATTTTTGACGGCGACCTGCTCGCCGTGCACACGACTCGGGAAGCGCGCAATGGCCAGGTAGTCGTCGCCCGCATCGGCGATGAAGTCACGGTCAAACGCTTCAAGCGTGAGGGCAGCAAGGTCTGGCTGATTGCCGAAAACCCCGAGTTCGCCCCTATCGAAGTCGACCTGAAAGATCAGGAACTGGTGATCGAAGGCTTGAGTGTCGGCGTCATTCGCCGCTAAAGGAGGCTTTATGCAGTTCCCACACACCCCTCAGCAAACACAACTGCCTTTATTCGAAGCGTTTTTGGCGCAACCGATGGCGCCGGTCCTGAAAGACGTGGTCGAGCGCCCCTGGAATGCCGAACCCGAAGTATTCAGTGAGCTGTCACTGCGTGGGGCTACCGGGAACTGCCTGAACCTGCTCGCGCCGATCCTTCGCGAACTCAGCGAAGATCAGGACGCGCGTTGGCTGACACTGATTGCACCGCCTGCGAGCCTGACTCAAACCTGGCTGCGGGATGCTGGCCTGAACCGCGAACGTATTTTGCTGCTGCAACCACGTGGCGCTCAAAGCGCTCAGCAACTGGCATGCGAAGCTCTAAGACTGGGTCGCAGTCACACGGTGGTCACCTGGCTCAACCCGTTAAACACCCACTCGCGGCAACAACTGATCAGCGCTGCACGCACGGGCGATGCTCAGAGCCTGAACATTCGTTTGGGTTGATTTTTAGTAACACGCGCTGTGTGAAGCGCAGGGCTTCTCCAAGGACAGAGAAGCCGATCTGAAGCGGTAACGTCAAAAAGTAAAAAAGACGGGGATCAATGAAGAACCCGCGGCCCCTCTTCCTTATCAAACTCGCCTTCGACCATACGGCCGGCCATCTGCACGCCGACGCTTAACATCGCTTTGGCGATTTCCACATGCTGACCTTGCAGGAATGCCTTGGCATCCTCGGAGAAATCCAGCGTCACCAAAGAACCCTCGTCCTCAGCCCTGCGCAGCTCGATTCGGCCGTCTGGTAACTCGACAATTTCTAGAAAGGACGTTGGCATATAGGTCTGTTCTCCACGAAAGGCAGGGATTATATAGACATCATTCAGGCTTCGCTCGGGATCTTGACCAGCAGCATGTTTCAGATTGCCACCGTGTCAATCGCCCTCAGCACTCGTTCAAGCCTTCGCGAAAGCGAATCGCCAAGCCTTTCAGATTCTGCCGCCAGCTCTCCAGCTCCTCTCGACTCAACTCTTCTGGCGCTTCTTCTTCATCCAGATTAATCGCCTGAATCAGCGGCTGAGTCACGTCTCCTTTGGGCTTGTGTGGCACCCGTGGCGGCTGAAACAGCGCCGAATGCGCAGCCAGCAGTTTCGCCAACCAGGTTTCAGAGTTACCTGCCAGCTCGACCATTTCGGCCAACTCGGGAATCGCGATCGACTCCAGTACTTCACGCGTCAGCAGCATCTCGGCGCGCGGCGCATTGGCCTGCGGCAGACGATAGAAACCTGCGATCTCATGACAGAGCCCCAGCAAGGCGCCGTACAGGTGAAACAACGCCGATTCACGCCCAGCCTGAATCAACGCCAGAGAATTCATCGCCCGCCCCTCTTCAGCGCGAGCCAAGGCTTCGAGCGACAGGCCGGCGAAATAGATCTTCTGATTGGTACGGGTATAGAGTTCGTGAGCCATGACGGCGCTCTCCACAACGAAATAATTGCTTCACACAGGCCGGACAGTGTCGTGGATCAGCCGATCCCACCGCAAGCACAAAACAAAAAGGCCGCATGAAAACCCGAGGGTTCTCATGCGGCCTTTCAGTATCAGACTAACGCTTACTCGGCTTTGGCCTTCGTACGCTTGTCTTCAACCGTCCACTTGCCGCCGTCGAAGTACGCCTTCCAACCGGTAGGCTTGCCGTCGACTTCGGTCTGGACGTATTGCTCCTTGGTCTTGCGGCTGTAGCGGATGACCGCTGGCAGACCATCAGGATCCTTCTGCGGAGCTTCGCACAGGAAGTGGTACTTAGGATCAATCTCGTCCTTGTGCGGCAGGATCTCGATCACCAGAGGAGCACGGGTCTCGCGGTTTTTCGGGAACTGACTGGCGGCCAGAAACAGACCGGACGCACCGTCGCGCAGGATGTAGGTGTCGTTGACCTTTTCGCATTTCAGCTCAGGCATCTTCACCGGGTCCATCTTCGGCGGCGCCGCATCACCGCTCTTCAGCAGTTTGCGGGTGTTCTTGCACTCAGGGTTGGTGCAACCGAAGAACTTGCCGAAACGGCCAGTCTTGAGCTGCATCTCGCTGCCGCACTTGTCGCATTCCAGGCTCGGACCTTCGTAGCCCTTGATGCGATAGCTGCCTTCTTCGATTTCGTAGCCGGCGCAATCCGGGTTGTTACCGCAGATGTGCAGCTTGCGCTTTTCGTCCAGCAGGTAAGCGTCCATCGCCGTGCTGCAGATCGGGCAACGATGCTTGCCACGCAGCACCAGCGATTCCGACTCACCTTCGTCGTCCGCGGCGATTTCATCGCCCGGCACCAGATTGACGGTGGCCTTGCAGCGCTCTTTCGGCGGCAGGCTGTAGCCGGAGCAACCGAGGAACACGCCGGTCGACGCGGTACGAATCTGCATCGGACGACCACAAGTCGTGCACGGAATGTCGGTCATGACCGGCTGGTTGGCACGCATGCCGCTGTCCGGGTTTTCGGCTACTTCGAGCTTCTTTTTGAAGTCGCCGTAGAACTCGTCCAGCACGTTTTTCCAGTCGCGCTCGCCCTGCGCCACGTCATCGAGATTCTCTTCCATGCCGGCGGTGAAGCCGTAGTCCATGAGGTTGGAGAAGCTTTCCGACAGGCGCTCGGTGACGATGTCACCCATCTTTTCCGAGTAGAAACGACGGTTGTGCAGGGTCACATAACCACGATCCTGAATGGTCGAAATGATCGCAGCGTAAGTCGAAGGACGACCGATGCCGCGTTTTTCCATTTCCTTCACCAGACTGGCTTCCGAATAACGCGCCGGTGGCTTGGTGAAGTGTTGCGACGGATCGAGCTTGATCAGCTTCATCACGTCGCCTTGCGCCATGTCAGGCAGAACGTCGTCATCGCCTGGCTTGGCAATCTGCGGCATAACGCGAGTGTAACCGTCGAACTTGAGGATACGGCCCTTGGCACGCAGCTCGAAGTCGCCAGCACCTACGCTGACGGTGGTCGACAAGTATTGCGCCGGCAGCATCTGGCAAGCGAGGAACTGGCGCCAGATCAGCTCATAGAGGCGCTCAGCGTCGCGCTCCATGCCCGCCAGCTTGCTCGGAATGGTGTTGGCGTCAGACGGACGAATCGCTTCGTGAGCCTCTTGTGCGCCTTCCTTGCTGCTGTAGACGTTCGGCGTTTCCGGCAAGTACTTCTTGCCGAACTCGTCTTCGATGTAAGTACGCGCCATCGCCACGGCATCAGCCGAGAGGTTGGTCGAGTCGGTACGCATATAAGTGATGTAGCCGGCTTCATACAGACGCTGGGCCATCATCATGGTTTTCTTCACGCCGAAGCCCAGGCGGTTGCTCGCAGCCTGTTGCAGGGTCGATGTGATGAACGGTGCCGACGGCTTGCTGCTGGTCGGCTTGTCTTCGCGTTTGACGATGCTGTAGCTGGAAGACTTGAGCTTCTCCAGCGCGGCCATGGCCTGAGCTTCGTTGAGCGGCTTGAAGGCTTCGCCTTTCTCGCGAGCCACTTCGAAACGCACGGTCGAGCCTTTGGTGGTGCCGAGATCGGCGTGCACTTCCCAGTACTCTTCCGGGTTGAACGCACGGATTTCGCGCTCACGCTCAACGACCAGCTTCACGGCAACCGATTGCACGCGACCGGCGGACAGGCCACGAGCGATTTTCGCCCACAGCAGCGGCGAGACCATGTAACCCACAACGCGGTCGAGGAAACGACGTGCCTGCTGCGCGTTGACACGATCGATGTCCAGCTCGCCCGGTTCCGAGAAGGCTTCCTGAATCGCCTTCTTGGTGATTTCGTTGAACACCACACGCTTGTAGCGGCTGTCATCACCACCGATGGCTTCGCGCAGGTGCCAGGCAATGGCTTCCCCCTCGCGATCCAAGTCGGTTGCGAGATAGATGGTGTCAGCATCTTTGGCGAGCCGGCGCAGCTCTTCGATGACCTTCTCTTTACCCGGGAGGATCTCGTACTGGGCTTTCCAGCCATGATCGGGATCGACACCCATACGCGAGACGAGCTGCTTGCGCGCCTTCTCTTTCGGCGAGAGCACCGGACCTTCGCCCGCGGCAGCCTTGCCGCGCTTGGCGGCTGGCTCTTTGCTGGCGCTAGCCGAACCGCTGGTGGGCAGGTCTCGGATATGGCCGATACTCGACTTCACCACGTATTGGTTACCCAGATACTTGTTGATGGTCTTGGCCTTAGCCGGGGATTCCACAATGACCAGCGATTTGCCCATGGATCAGAAAATTCCTGAATTCTAGAAGTGAAAGGCGGTTGGCGCCTGACGCGGCACCGCTATATATAGTTGATACAAGGTGAGGTCAAGCACAGGGTTCTGTGCGCACTCGTCTTATGCCTTGGAAAAAAGGCTCGGTTCGGCTTGCACCAAAGCAAAGCGTGGCACCTGCTCGCCGTCAACCTCGACTGACTCGAGAAACATGCTCAGAGGGCGAACCCAAAAGCCGTAATCGCCATACAGGGCTTGGTAAAAGACCACTTCTTCTTCGGTCTCGGAATGCCGCGCAACACTGAATACGCGGTACTGCGGACCTTTGTAATGTTGGTAGAGCCCAGGTTGTATCGGCATGCTTCGGCCCTCACTCAAATTTTTTCAAAATAAAAACAAAATAAACCCACAAAAACAAAAACCGGGGCACTTGGCCCCGGCTTCCATCGACGAGACGCTTAAACGCGTTCGAAGACGGTGGAGATGCCTTGGCCGAGACCAATGCACATAGTGGCCACCCCGAAGGTGCCGCTATTCTGCTTCATCACGTTCAGCAAAGTGCCGGAAATACGGGCACCGGAGCAACCGAACGGGTGACCCAGGGCGATCGCGCCGCCGTGCAGGTTAACCTTCTCGCTCATCTTGTCGAGCACTTTCAGATCTTTCAGCACTGGCAGGGCCTGTGCGGCGAAAGCTTCGTTGAGCTCGAAGAAGTCGATATCGTTGATGCCAAGGCCCGCACGCTTCAGGGCTTTTTGTGTTGCCGGAACTGGACCATAGCCCATGATCGCCGGATCCACACCTGCCACTGCCATCGAACGGATAACCGCCATTGGCTGGATACCCAGATCCTGCGCACGCTGCGCCGACATCACGATCATGCACGAAGCACCATCGGTGATCTGCGACGAAGTACCGGCAGTCACGGTACCGCCCTTTGGATTGAAGGCAGGCTTGAGAGCCGCCAGACTTTCCAGGGTGGTTTCCGGACGAATGGTTTCGTCGTAGTCGAACAGTTTCAGGAAACCGTTCTCGTCGTAGCCCTGCATCGGGATGATTTCGTCTTTGAACTTGCCTTCCACGGTGGCCTTGTGGGCCAACTGGTGGGAACGCACGCCGAAAGCGTCTTGCTGTTCGCGAGTGATGCCGTGCATTTTGCCCAGCATTTCAGCGGTCAGACCCATCATGCCTGAGGCTTTCGCCGCGTACAGCGACATGTGCGGGTTAGGATCGACACCGTGCATCATGCTCACGTGGCCCATATGCTCGACGCCGCCAACCACGAACACGTCACCGTTGCCGGTCATGATCGCTTGCGCAGCGGTGTGCAGTGCACTCATCGACGAGCCACACAGACGGCTGACGGTCTGGCCGGCCGAAGTGTGCGGGATCTGGGTCATCAACGACGCCATGCGCGCGATGTTCCAGCCCTGCTCCAGGGTCTGGTTGACGCAGCCCCAGATCACGTCCTCGACTTCTGCAGGATCGACCTTGGCGTTGCGTTCCAGCAGTTTGCTGATGAGGTGCGCCGACATGTCTTCGGCGCGGGTGTTGCGGTGCATGCCGCCCTTGGAGCGGCCCATCGGAGTACGACCGAAGTCGACAATCACGACGTCTCTAGGATTCAAGCTCATAAGTTCACTCTCACTCTAGTTGGGGGCGCTTAACCGAAGAAGCTCTGGCCGTTTTTGGCCATTTCACGCAGCTTCGCGGTCGGGTGGTACAGCGCGCCCAAATCAGCGTACTGGTCAGCCAGGGCAACGAACTCGGCAACACCGATCGAATCGATGTAGCGCAGCGCACCGCCACGGAATGGAGGGAAACCGATACCGTAAACCAGACCCATGTCGGCTTCGGCGGCAGTTTCAACGATGCCGTCTTCCAGGCAACGCACGGTTTCCAGGCACAGCGGGATCATCATCCAGTTGATGATGTCTTCGTCGGTGACTTCGCGCTGCTCGTAAACGATCGGCTTGAGCACTTCCAGCACCGACGGATCGGCGACTTTCTTCTGCTTGCCTTTCTTGTCGGCCTCGTAGGCGTAGAAGCCCTTGCCGTTTTTCTGACCCAGGCGCTTGGCTTCGTAAAGCACGTCGATGGCCGAACGACGGTCATCCTTCATGCGATCCGGGAAACCTTCAGCCATAACGTCACGACCGTGGTGACCGGTGTCGATGCCGACCACGTCCATCAGGTATGCCGGGCCCATCGGCCAGCCGAATTTTTCCATGACCTTGTCGATACGGACGAAGTCGACACCGGCGCTGACCAGCTTGGCGAAACCGCCGAAGTACGGGAACAGTACGCGGTTGACCAGGAAGCCCGGGCAGTCGTTGACGACGATCGGGTTCTTGCCCATTTTCTTGGCGTAGGCAACGGTGGTGGCAACGGCCAGCTCACTCGACTTCTCGCCACGGATCACTTCAACCAGCGGCATCATGTGCACCGGGTTGAAGAAATGCATGCCGACAAAGTTTTCCGGACGCTTGAGGGCTTTGGCCAGCAGGCTGATGGAAATGGTCGAGGTGTTGGACGCGAGGATGGTGTCCTCTTTGACCTGACCTTCGACTTCAGCCAGTACGGCTTGCTTGACCTTCGGGTTCTCGACCACAGCTTCGACAACCAGATCGACGTGACCGAAGTCGCCGTAGGACAGGGTCGGACGAATGCCGTTGAGCACTTCAGCCATCTTCGCAGCGGTCATGCGACCTTTATCAACGCGGCCAACCAGCAGTTTGGCGGCTTCGGCCAGACCCTGTTCGATACCGTGCTCGTTGATATCCTTCATCAGGATCGGTGTACCCTTGGAGGCCGACTGATAGGCGATACCGCCACCCATGATGCCGGCGCCGAGTACAGCGGCCTGCTTCACGTCTTTGGCGATTTCGTCGTAGGCCTTGGCCTTTTTCTTCAGCTCCTGATCGTTCAGGAACAGACCGATCAAGCTCTGCGCGGCAGAGGTCTTGGCCAGTTTGACGAAACCGGCGGCTTCGACTTCTAGCGCCTTGTCACGACCGAAGTTCGCGGCTTTCTGGATGGTCTTGATCGCTTCGACCGGCGCCGGGTAATTCGGGCCAGCTTGACCGGCGACGAAACCTTTGGCGGTTTCGAAAGCCATCATTTGTTCAATGGCGTTCAGCTTGAGTTTTTCAAGTTTCGGCTGACGCTTGGCCTTGAAGTCGAACTCGCCGGAGATGGCGCGCTTGATCAGCTCAAGGGCAGCTTCCTGCAGTTTCTCAGGAGCAACCACGGCGTCGACGGCGCTGACTTTCAGAGCGTCTTCAGGGCGGTTTTCCTTACCGGAGGCAATCCATTCGATGGCATTGTCGACACCGATCAGGCGTGGCAGACGCACGGTGCCGCCGAAGCCTGGGTAGATGCCCAGTTTGACTTCCGGCAGGCCGATCTTGGCCTTGGTCGACATGACGCGATAGTCAGCCGCCAGGCACATTTCCAGACCGCCGCCCAGTGCGATGCCATTGATGGCCACTACGGTCGGAACGTTGAGGTCTTCGAAATCGCTGAAGATCTTGTTGGCTTCGAGATTGCCAGCAACCAGCTCGGCATCCGGCAGCTTGAAGTTGTCGACAAATTCGGTGATGTCGGCGCCGACGATGAACACGTCCTTGCCACTGCTGACGATCACGCCCTTGATCGAAGCATCTGCCTTGATGGTGTCTACGGCCTGACGCAGTTCGTTCAGGGTTAGACGGTTGAACTTGTTGACGGACTCACCCTTGAGGTCGAATTTCAATTCGACGATGCCACTTTCAAGAGCTTTAACCGTGATGGCTTTACCTTCGTAAATCATCAACTGATCTCCACGATATGGAAGCTGAACAGTACACGTCGGACGCAGGCGAATGGCTCGGCAGGACGCTTTTTCGTCGATGCTGACGCCAATCCACCCGGCACACCCGCCAACGCGATAGTCGGGATTCTGTAGGAGCAGTCTGTAAGACAAACGCTCAATTCATACGCCCGTTTGATTTGGGTACGTCACCTTCACGGAATTTCCAACAATTGTCAATCGCCCAAAATACGGGTTGAAATGCGACTTTGCGGTCATTTCCGTAAGACAAAGACCCGCAACACGCGTCTGCATGTGGAGCCATTCATAGAATCAATAGTTAGAAAAGTCGCCCTAATTCGCGGCGGCCCTTGTTTAAAGGGCTACGCTGGGAGGACTGCAGGGAAAATGCGCTGAGTGCTCCAAGCCACATCAGCATCAAAAAAGGTTTCCGGCCTGCCTGGCCAACCGAGCCCGATGAATCATGTCGGGCTTTTTATTGCGCGTCTGCCGGACGTTCCCCACCGTTGCAGTGGAAAAGTCCGCGCGTCACGCCAGCGCTTTCAGTGTGGCGTCGATATCCTGCAAAACCGTGGCCTCGCCCTTCTCGCCCCAATACAAAGCGATCATCTGCTTGTCTGCCTCGACTTTGAAAACGTTGCCCGGCAACTTTTCGAAATGATTGAGCAGCGTCCGGTCTTCGCAGACTTCCTGCCATTGATTGACCCACACACCCGGCGACTTCTGCCAGTAAGTCCAGCAGACGGGCTGCTTGCTCCGACGTGGCCGATGATATTGCGCACACGGGTTCGGTGGCTCTTGCGCCAGCCAGTGCGGCCACTCCTGAGGCGCCAGCTGCATGGCCAGACCGATGCGTCGCGCCTCCATGCGCAGGGCGATGCGACCGCTTTGCGCGCGCGATGGGCGAAGCCACGCCAGCGGACTTAAAACCACCAGCAGGATTGACACCACCAACCAGACCGTCATATCTCTATTCCCAATTCTTGGTGGGCGCATTGTGTCACTTTGGAACCAATGCGCTTGAAACCAGCCATACTTAACAATATTGAAACCTCACGAGGAGCACCTCATGCCCTACCACCACATCCTGGTCGCCGTAGATCTGACCGAAGAGTGCGACCCTGTGATTCACCGCGCCCGCGAGCTGTCGGTAAGCAATGGCGCCAAGCTTTCGCTGGTGCATATCGTCGAGCCGATGGCCATGGCGTTCGGCGGCGACGTGCCGATGGATCTGTCACAACTGCAACAACAGCAATTCGATCAGGCCAAGGAGCGTCTGGAGCGTCTGAAAGCCAAATACTCGGAGCTTGAGGGCGCCAACTGCCACCTGACCTATGGCCAGCCACGCCAGGAAATCCATCATTTCGCCAAAGAACAAACGTGCGATCTGATCGTGGTCGGTAGCCATGGTCGTCATGGTCTGGCGCTGTTGCTCGGCTCGACCGCGAATGACGTACTCCACGGTGCGCCTTGCGATGTCCTCGCCGTCCACCTGATCAAGCGCTGAAATACACTGATCATTGTGGGAGCGAGCCTGCTCGCGAAGGCGTTGGCACATTCAGCATTAATGCCGCCTGACACACCGCATTCGCGAGCAGGCTCGCTCCCACATTGGGTCTCCACCCGCATATGAAAAGCCCGGCGCTCATCACTGAACGCCGGGCTTTTTCACATCAGGATCAATCAGGCATCCAGCTCGGCCCAACGCTCCATCAACGCATCCAGCTCAGCCTGCAACTGCTCCAGCGAAGCAATCACCTTGGCCGTTTCAGCCGCTGGGCGCTGATAGAAGCCATCTTCAGCCATTTCGGCTTCCACGGCAGCAATCTGCTGTTCCTTGGCATCGATATCGCCCGGCAACGCTTCCAGCTCACGCTGCAGTTTGTAGCTCAGCTTTTTCTTCGCCGCCGGAGCAGCTGCCGCAGGCGCTGCGACCACTGCCGGCTCTGCAGTGACCACTGCCGAATTAAGATCAGCCTTGCCCGACTTGCTTTCAGTCACGCCCAACAGACGCGGCGAGCCGCCCTGACGAATCCAGTCCTGATAGCCGCCGACGTATTCACGCACCTTGCCTTCACCTTCGAAGACCAGGGTGCTGGTGACCACGTTGTCGAGGAATGCCCGGTCGTGGCTGACCATCAGCACGGTGCCGTTGAAGGTCAGCAGCACTTCTTCGAGCAGCTCGAGGGTTTCCACGTCGAGGTCGTTGGTCGGTTCGTCGAGAACCAGCAGGTTCGCCGGTTTGCTGAACAGTTTGGCCAGCAACAGACGCGCACGCTCACCACCCGACAGCGCCTTGACCGGCGTACGAGCACGCTGCGGGCTGAACAGGAAGTCGCCGAGATAGCTCAGCACATGGCGGCTCTGACCGTCGATATCGATGAAGTCGCGACCTTCGGCGACGTTGTCGATCACGGTTTTTTCCAGATCCAGTTGATGGCGCAATTGGTCGAAGTACGCCACGTCGATCCGCGTGCCCTCTTCCACTTTGCCGCTGGTCGGTTGCAGACCGCTGAGCATCAGTTTCAGCAGGGTGGTCTTGCCGGTACCGTTGGCGCCGAGCAGGCCGATACGGTCGCCACGCGTCAGGACCATCGAGAAATCCTTGATCAGGAACGGGCCGCCCGGGTGAGCGAAACTCACGTTCTCGAGGACCATCACCTGCTTGCCGGACTTGTCGGCAGTGTCCAACTGAATGTTGGCCTTGCCAGTACGCTCACGACGTTCGCTACGCTCGACGCGCAACGCTTTCAGTGCGCGGACGCGGCCCTCGTTACGGGTGCGGCGCGCCTTGATGCCCTGACGGATCCAGACTTCTTCCTGGGCCAGCTTCTTGTCGAACAGCGCGTTGGCGGTCTCTTCAGCAGCCAGCGCGGCTTCTTTGTGCACGAGGAAGCTGGCGTAGTCGCCGTTCCAGTCGATCAGGCCACCGCGATCCAGTTCGAGAATGCGCGTAGCAAGGTTTTGCAGGAAGGAACGGTCGTGCGTGATGAACAGCACGGCGCCCTGGAAATCTTTCAGCGCTTCTTCAAGCCAGGCAATCGCACCGATGTCCAGGTGGTTGGTCGGTTCGTCGAGCAGCAGCAGGTCCGGCTCGGACACCAACGCCTGTGCCAGCAGCACGCGACGACGCCAGCCGCCGGACAACTGGGCGAGGGTCTTGTCCGCCGGCAGTTGCAGGCGGCTCAAAGTGCTCTCGACCAGAGTCTGCAAGCGCCAGCCATCACGGGCTTCGAGGTCTTGCTGAACGTGCATCAGCTTGTTCAGGTCTTCTTCAGTGACGCAGTTCTGCGCAAGGTGATGGTATTCGGCGAGCAACGCGCCCACGCCATCAAGGCCTTCAGCGACCACGTCGAACACCGTCCGATCGTCGGCCACTGGCAATTCTTGCGGCAATTCGCCGATTTTCAGACCGGGGGCACGCCACACCGAGCCTTCATCGGGCTTCTGGTCGCCCTTGACCAGTTTCATCATGCTGGACTTGCCAGTGCCGTTGCGGCCGATGATGCACACCCGCTCACCACGGGCGATCTGCCAGGACACCTTGTCCAACAACGGCATAGCGCCGAACGCAAGGGACACATCGCTGAATTTGAGCAGGGTCATGAGCTTCTCCAAAAACCGGGCGCGCATTCTACCTGAGTTAGGGCTTCAACAGGCCGGCAATTTGTCTGTTGAAGCACTCTGCACAACATTTGTTGCGAACTTGTGCTGCGAGGCCGGCAAAGCTTTCGCCGCTTGCTGGCAAAAGGCTAAGCTACAGACAATTCAGTGCTGATTCGTGTCGGCACTTGTCATGATTTCTCTGCCCGGATGTCTCATGCGCAGTCGCCTTTTCAGTGTCTTGTCCTGCTTGCTACTTACCGCCGCTGCCGCTCAATCCGCCCAGGCGGTGGACCTGTCCACCCAACGCCAGTATTACGATGAAGCCAAGCGCGCCTTGGCCAAGGGTGATACCGGCCCGTATTTCCGCTACAGCCAGGCGCTGGCCGATTATCCGCTGGAACCGTATCTGGCTTACGACGAACTGACCGCGCGCCTGAAGTCCGCGAGCAATGCGGAAATCGAGAAATTCCTCGCCGAACACGGTGACCTGCCCCAGGCCAACTGGATGAAACTGCGCTGGTTGCGCTGGCTCGCCGATCGCGGCGACTGGGCGACCTTCGTCAAGTATTACGACCCGAAACTCAACTTCACCGAGCTGGATTGCCTCAATGCGCAATACCAGATCACCCACGACAAGAAAGCCGAAGGCTATGCCAACGCCGACAAGCTGTGGCTGACGGGCAAATCGCAACCGGCCGCGTGTGACGCGCTGTTCGGCATCTGGGCCGCCGACGGCCAGCTCACCGAGCAGAAACGCTGGGAGCGCACCAAACTTGCCGCTCAGACGCGCAACTATCCCCTGGCCAACAGCCTGGTCAACGGCCTGACTACCCTCGCCCCGCGCGGCCGTTTACTGGTGGATGTGGCGCAGAAGCCGGAACTGCTCAATCAGCCTTCGCGCTTCACCCCGGCCGATGAACCGATGTCCGATGTGGTCAGCCTCGGCCTGCGCCGCCTCGCTCGTCAGGATCCTGACAAGGCCATGGCGCTGCTCGACGGTTATGCCAGCAGCATGCATTTCTCCCGCGATGAAAAAGTCGCGATCGCCCGGGAAATCGGCCTGACCCTCGCCCGTCGTTTCGACAGCCGCGCGCTGGACGTGATGACCAAGTACGACCCGGAGCTGCGCGACAACACCGTTTCCGAATGGCGTCTGCGCCTGCTGCTGCGTCTGGCGCGCTGGGACGATGCGTATCAGTTGACCCGCCGTCTGCCGCAGGATCTGGCCACCACCAACCGCTGGCGCTACTGGCAGGCACGCAGCCTGGAACTGGCCCAGCCGCAGAATCCGGAAGCGCAAACCCTGTACAAAAACCTTTCGCGCGAACGTGATTTCTACGGTTTCCTCGCCGCCGACCGTTCGCAATCGCCGTACTCGCTGAACAACAAGCCATTGGTCCTCAGTCAGGCGCTGATCAACAAGGTTCGCAACACGCCGGGCGTGCGTCGCGCGCTGGAATTCCATGCTCGCGGACAGATCGTCGATGGGCGCCGCGAGTGGTACCACGTCAGCCGTCATTTCAATCGCGATGAAATGGTTGCCCAGGCGAAACTGGCTTACGACCTGAAATGGTACTTCCCGGCGATCCGCACCATCAGTCAGGCGCAATACTGGGACGATCTGGATATTCGTTTCCCGATGGCCCACCGCGAAACTCTCGTGCGGGAAGCCAAGGTGCGTGGCCTGCATTCAAGTTGGGTGTTTGCCATCACCCGTCAGGAAAGCGCCTTCATGGACGACGCCCGCTCCGGCGTCGGCGCCAGTGGCCTGATGCAACTGATGCCCGGCACCGCCAAGGAAACCGCACGCAAGTTCAGCATTCCGCTTGCCTCGCCGCAGCAGGTGCTCGATCCGGACAAAAACATCCAGCTCGGCGCCGCTTACCTGAGCCAGGTGCACAGCCAGTTCAACGGCAACCGCGTCCTCGCCTCCGCCGCCTACAACGCCGGCCCCGGTCGTGTGCGCCAATGGCTGCGTGGCGCCGATCACCTGAGCTTCGATGTCTGGGTGGAAAGCATTCCGTTCGACGAGACCCGTCAGTACGTGCAGAACGTGCTGTCTTATTCGGTGATTTACGGCCAGAAGCTCAACTCGCCACAGCCGCTGGTGGATTGGCATGAGCGGTACTTTGACGATCAGTGATCACGCGGCTAACGCCGAGTAACAAAAAATGCCCGTATCGCGAGATACGGGCATTTTTTATTGAGCTGTCGGCTGCCGAATTAACACTTCAACTTTTTAACCATCATTTTGCCAAGTTGAGTAAGCCGATATTTCTGGGTTGGATTCTTGGGCGATTGAGGATCGGTCATTTCGATCATTCCCGCGATTAAGGCCGGCTTGAGATAGTTGGATCTGAACGTAGCCTTGTGGGCCAGGCTCATCTCCGCCATCAGATCACTGATCCTCAAAGAACGGGGTTCCAGCGTTAACAACAATCTTGCTACTAGGTCGGTTACTGAGTCGGTTACTAGGTCGCTCGCTGACTCATTAGCGATGGTTTCACGCAACGAAACATTTAGCGCATGCAGCATGTACTCGACAAAAGGCGTTGACTCTCCCTGCCGGTCAGAAGCAGACAAAGCAGAGTAATAGGCATCCTGCTCCTCTCGAATAACCGCTTCGACCGGCAAATACGCCAGGACCGGGCGCCATTGGCTCAATATCAATGTCTGCCACAGCCGTCCCATTCGCCCGTTTCCATCAGCAAACGGATGGATGAACTCAAACTCATAATGGAATACGCAACTGATGATCAGCGGATGCCATTCAGAGCGCACAAGCCATGCCAGCAAGTCATCCATCAGCGGTGATATGCGGCTCGGAGGCGGCGCCATATGAATCAGTTGCTCTGCGCGATAAATCCCCACACCCGCTCGACGAAAGTGCCCGCACTCATCAATCAACCCGTGCATCAACAACTCATGCGCTTGAAGCAGGTCAGCCCTGTTGTCAGGCTGCCATTGCGGCATGGTTTCATACGCCGTAAATGCATTGCGCACTTCTTGAATTTCCTTGGGCAAACCTAAAACCCGTTGCCCGGCGAGCACTGCGGTTACCTGCTCGACACTCAATGTATTATTTTCGATTGCCAAAGAGGCCTGAATCGTACGGATACGATTGCCTCGGCGCAGATGAGGCGTCTGCCGACTATCGCCCCCAGCCGAAAGCTGACCGATTTGCTCGCTGATTTCGGCGATCAACGCAATAATTCGTGTGGTTAGGGTCAACGGCGGTTGGTAGCGGCTCATGTCCTCATCCAGGCATTCCAAACAGGCCGCCATATTGCCCGATTCGAGCAATGCCCATCAGACTTGATCAACCGTTACTTTTCCATCATTGAACTGCAACGCCGCCAACCGCGCATACAGCGGATTGCTGGCAATCAGCTCCTGATGGGTACCAATGGCCACAAGCTTGCCCTGATCCATCACTGCAATCCGGTCAGCGTTTTTCACCGTGGCCAGTCGATGCGCGATCACCAGCGTGGTGCGGTTCTGCATCAGGCTCGGCAGCGCTTCCTGAATCAGGTGTTCGCTCTGCGCATCGAGGGCGCTGGTGGCTTCGTCCAGTAGCAGGATCGGTGCGTCGACCAGCAACGCCCGGGCAATCGCCAGACGTTGGCGCTGACCACCGGAAAGACCGAGGCCACCGTCGCCGAGATGAGTCTGGTAACCGTTGGGCATTTTCTCGATAAAGTCGTGGGCGTGAGCAATTTTGGCGGCTTCCTTGACTTGCTCCAGCGTCGCCCCGGGATTGCCGTAACGAATATTCTCTTCAACGCTGCCGAAAAACAGCGCCGGCGACTGTGATACCAAAGCGAAGTGACGGCGCAGGTCCAGCGGGTCGAGGCTGGTCAGCGGCACACCATCGATCAGGATCCGCCCCTCCAGCGGGTCATAGAAGCGCAACAGCAAGTCATACACCGTGGACTTGCCGGCGCCTGAAGGCCCGACCAGCGCCAGCGTTTCGCCCGCGCGAATGGTCAGATTCAAGCCGTTGACTGCGTAGCTTTCAGGACGCGAGGGATAAGAAAAACGTACTTCCTGTAATTGCAATTCGCCCCGCACGCGCTCCGGCAAAGTCACCAGTCCGGTGGTGGGCGGCTGGATGATGTTTTCCGAACCGAGCAGTTCAGCGATCCGCTCGGCGGCACCCGCCGCGCGCTGCAGTTCGCCGATGACCTCACTCAACGTGCCAATCGCGCTGCCGACGATCAGGCTGTAAAAAACAAACGCCGCCAGTTCGCCCCCGGTGATGCGTCCGGCGATCACGTCCATGCCGCCCACCCACAACATCACCGCCACCGCGCCGAGCACCAGCACGATCACCATGGTGATCATCCACGAGCGCTGAAAGATGCGTTTGCGCGCCGTGTCGAACGCGTCCTCGACCGTTGTCGCAAAACGGCGCTCGTCCTGGACCTGATGGTTGTAGGCCTGCACGGTTTTGATCTGGCCGAGGGTTTCCGACACATAGCTGCCGATATCGGCGACCCGATCCTGGCTCAATCGCGAAAGATTACGCACGCGCCGGCCGAATATCAGGATCGGTGCGACCACGAACGGCAGCGCAATCACCACGATGCTGGTGAGCTTTGCGTTGGTCACGAACAGCAAGATGACGCCGCCGATAACCATCAGCAGGTTGCGCAGAAACATCGACAGCGACGAGCCGATCACTGACTGCAGCAATGTCGTGTCGGCGGTCAGCCGCGACTGGATCTCCGAACTGCGGTTGTTCTCGTAGAAGCCGGGATGCAGATAGACCAGATGGTTGAACACCTCACGGCGAATATCGGCCACGCAGCGCTCGCCGATCCACGACACCCAGTAGAACCGCGCGAACGTGCCAACCGCCAGGCCCAGCACCATCAGCATGAAGATGCCGATACTCTGGTTGAGCTGATGCGGCGACTGGGTCATGAAGCCACGGTCGACCAACAATTTGATCCCCTGCCCCATCGACAACGTGACGGCGGCGGTGACGATCAACGCCAGCAGCGCAGCGATGACTTGCCAGCGGTAAGGGGCCAGAAATCGAGTGGTCAGACGCAGGGCCCGACGGTGTCGTGAAGAAAGCTTCGGGGTCATTCAGGTACACATCCGTGTTGGTGAAAGGGCTAGCCTAAACCTTCTTGGGGCGGAACTCTGTAAATCACAATGAGTCAGGTTAAATATGCCCCCAAAGACTAGGCCATAGTTACTATTGGTCTAAAGTCCCGGTTGAGACGAGCGGTCGTTTCTGTTTGAGTGGAGATGCCTCCACTGACAGACCGCAGGGAGTTGTCACAGCCCGGTCACGTGGCGGTTTTACCCTAGGCACACAACCTGATGAGGAGACAGGCCATGTCCTTGCAACACAGCAGCGAAGACAAAATTGAAGTGATCCGCACCAAGCCCGGCCAATCTCTGGGTTGCTCGATACTGGATAAGGATGGGCGTGAAGTACCGATCACTGAAGAGATGATCCAGCAAGCATGCAGCGAGCTGGAGAAGAGATTGGTCAAGCCTGCCGAAAAAGAGTGATATAGCCACCGTCTTCCTGACCCGGCCCCTTTGGCCGGGTTTTTTCTGTCTGCAGATCAGATATTTGTGGCGCGGCCTTCGCGAGCAAGCTCGCTCCCACAGGAGATCTTCAGTGAATCACAGATCCATGTGAGAGCGAGCCTGCTCGCGAATGGGCCACCTCGCTTTCTAGACAGCCACAGCCCCCAGTGCCGCGACTATCTTCGTCAACTCCGGCGATGCCCCTTCAATCCGCACCTTCAGCCCTTCGATCTCGCGTCGCACCGGATACTGCTTGCGCAACACATCGAACGCCGCCCGCTGCTCGCCGACATTGCCTACGAGGCTGCGGCGAAAATCCGCATCATCGCGGCGCGGGTCGTACACACCACGGCACAACATCGCCAGCGCCCAGGCCGGATCGCTATCAGCGTGCAGAGTCACTTGCGACAACCACGGCGCCGGCAGCAATTCACTGAGCTGGATGCTGGACGGCTGACCGATGAACTCGCAATAGGCCTGATAGATCTGCGCCGTTCCGCGCTGTTTGCCATCGAGGCTGTAACCGGCAATGTGCGGTGTGGCCAACACGCAAAGATCAGCCAGTGCGACATCGACTTCCGGTTCGGCTTCCCAGACATCGAGCACCGCTTGCAAATCTTCGCGCTCCAGCAGCACTTCACGCAGCGCGGCGTTATCCACCACCGGACCACGCGCCGCGTTGATCAGCCACGCACCAGCCTTGAGCTGCTGCAAACGCTGTTGATCGAACAGATGCCAGGTGGCGCCGGCGCCGCTACGGGTCAGCGGCGTGTGCAGACTGATCACATCGCACTCTTCGATGATCTGCTCGAGGCTGACGTAATCGCCGCCTTCGGCAGCCTGACGCAGCGGATCGCAGACTTTGACGTTCCAGCCCAGTCCTTTCAGAACCTTGATCAGACGTCCACCGACCTCACCGGCGCCGACGACACCGTAGGTCCGCTGAGTCAGATCGACGCCTTCGATTTCGGCGAGGGTCATCAGACTGCCCAGCACGTAATCGACCACGCCGCGGGCGTTGCAGCCGGGCGCACTCGACCAGTTGATGCCGGCCTCGCTGAAGTAGTCGAGGTCCAGATGATCCGTGCCAATGGTGCAGGTGCCGACAAAGCGCACCTTGCTGCCCTCGAGCAACGCACGATTGACGTTGGTCACCGAACGTACGAGCAAAACATCGGCCTGCTCGACCGTCGCACGGTCGATGGAACGGCCCGGCACCCGGCGGATCTCGCCGAAACCGGCAAAAAAGGCATCGAGCAGCGGGATATTTTCGTCGGCAACAATCAGCATGGCGGGCTCCTTTGGCGGATCGGCAGTCTAACTGTAGGAGCTGCCGCAGGCTGCGATCTTTTGATGTTGATCTTAAAAAAGCAAGATCGACTGATACAGCGCCTGGCGATTACAAATCCGCAACAGAGGATTTTTCCTGACCAAGGCGTCAGCGGCGTAGAATGCGGCGCCTTGCGCATCAACACCTGTGGACGCTTTGCCCGTGAATTCTGTAACTGATCAACCTGTCGCTGTTTCCCTGACCCGCCCCGCGCGTATTCGCCTGGAGTTCAAGAATCTGCTCGCCCTGGCGTTGCCGATCATCATCGCGCAACTGGCGACCACGGCCATGGGCTTCGTCGATGCGGTGATGGCCGGTCGCGTCGGGCCAAAGGATCTGGCGGCAGTGGCGCTGGGCAACTCGATCTGGGTGCCGGTGTTTCTGCTGATGACCGGCACGCTGCTGGCAACCACGCCGAAAGTCGCCCAGCGTTTTGGCGCTGGCACTCACAGCGAAATCGGCCCGCTCGTGCGTCAGGCGTTGTGGCTGGCGCTGGTGGTCGGGCTGATCGCGACGGCGATGCTGGTGGCGGCCGAGCCGGTGCTGCACCTGATGAAGGTCGATCCCGAGCTGATCGGCCCGTGCATGCAATACCTGCACGGCATCGCCAGCGGTCTGCCGGCGGTGGCGTTTTATCACGTGCTGCGCTGCACCAGTGACGGCATCGGTCGAACCCGCCCGGCAATGGTGTTGGGCCTGTGCGGTCTGGCGCTGAACATTCCGCTGAACTACGTGTTTATCTATGGCCACTTCGGCGTGCCGGCCATGGGCGGCGTTGGCTGCGGCTGGGCCACGGCCATCGTGATGTGGGTGATGGCGCTGGGGCTTGCCGGTTATGAGCGCTGGGCACCGGCCTATCGTTCCAGTGAAATCTTCAACCGTTTCGACTGGCCGCAATGGGCGGTGATCAAGCGTCTGCTGGCGATTGGTCTGCCGATCGGCATCGCGGTGTTTGCCGAGTCGAGTATTTTTGCCGTGATCGCGCTGTTGATCGGCAGCCTCGGCGCCACCGTTGTGGCCGGGCATCAGATCGCACTTAACGTCAGTTCGCTGGTGTTCATGATTCCCTACTCGTTGGGCATGGCGGTTACCGTGCGCGTCGGTCAGGCGTTGGGCCGTGAAGAACCGCGTGAGGCGCGCTTTGCCGCTGGCGTCGGTATGGGCACCGCGCTGGCTTACGCCTGTCTGTCGGCGAGCATGATGCTCTTGCTGCGTGAACCGATTGCAGCGATCTATACCGCTGACCCGACAGTGATTCATATCGCGGCGATGCTGATTGTGTATTCGGCGTTGTTCCAGTTTTCCGACGCGATCCAGGTCACCGCTGCCGGCGCGCTGCGTGGTTATCAGGACACTCGAGTGACGATGATCCTGACCCTGTTCGCTTATTGGGGCATTGGTTTGCCGGTGGGTTATGCCCTCGGCCTGACCGACTGGCTCGGCGAGCCACGCGGCCCGAGCGGTTTGTGGCAGGGTTTGATCGTTGGCCTGAGCTGCGCGGCGTTGATGCTGTCGATTCGCCTGACGCGTAGTGCGCGCAAGCGTATTCGGATCAGTCGTTCGGCGGGATAAAAACCGGGACAAAAAATGTGGGAGCCAGCCTGCTGGCGAATGCGGTGTATCAGTCGCCATTAATAGTGACTGAGATACCGCTTTCGCGAGCAGGCTCGCTCCCACATTTGGTTTTGCGTTCGCCTGGGATTCAGGCGTTCTTTTTGCGAATCCAGTACAGGTAAGTACCGGCCTCTTCGTGCTGGCCCACCAGTTCGTGGTCGAGAAACACACAGAACTTGGGGATGTCGCGTTTGGTCGAGGGGTCGGTGGCGATCACCTTGAGCAGGCCGCCGGGCACCAGGTCACGGATGTGTTGATGCAGCATCATCACCGGCTCCGGGCAATTGAGGCCGGTGGCGTCGAGGGTGCCGTCGACCGGGGTATCGATCATTTCACTCATGATTCACTCCTGAAACTGGCCGGCATTGTCGCGCATTGCCGGGTATTCGGTCATCTGTGGCGTTACGCCACACCCTGTGTAGGAGCTGCCGAAGGCTGCGATCTTTGCTTTTTAAGATCAAAAGATCGCAGCCTGCGGCAGCTCCTACAGGGGCTTTGCGGTGTATCAGCGGGATTTGGCTTTCTTGGTATCGTGACGACGCAAGTGGCAGGTCACTTCTTCGCGGTCGTGATACAGCTGCTTGCAGCCGATATCGACCTTGATCCCGCGCGCCTTGAAACCATCGGCAATGCGTTCGAGCAAGCGCTTCACTTCGGCGTAACGCTGTTTCATCGGCAACTTCAGATTAACCACCGCCTCGCGGCAATGCCCCTCGCCGATCCACTCTTCAAGCATCGCGGCATTACGCGCCGGTTTCTCGACGATGTCGCAGACCATCCAGTCCACCGGTTGCTTGGGCTTGAAGGTAAAACCGTCGGCCATCAAGTGCTGGACCAGACCAGTGTCCATCAGGCTTTCGGCCATCGGGCCGTTGTCGATGGCGGTCACCAGCATGCCGCGATTGACCAGTTGCCAGGTCCAGCCGCCCGGCGCGGCGCCGAGGTCGACGCCGGTCATGTCGCTGTGCAGGCGATCTTCCCACTGATCACGCGGGATGAAGTGGTGCCACGCCTCTTCCAGCTTCAGCGTCGAACGGCTGGGCGCCTCACGCGGGAACTTCAGGCGCGGAATGCCCATTGGCCACATCGCCGAGTTACCGGCATCGGCCATCCCCAGAAACACTTCACGACCACTTTTGAAGGTCAGCAGCAGACGCGGCTTGCTGGCGTCCTCCACCAATTTGCCGGCGCCGGTCAACGCCTTGCGTAGCGGCCCTTCGAATTTCTTGCAGAAGTTCGACAGTTCCTTGCCGTCGTTGGTGTCGACGACTTCCAGCCACAGGCTGCCGCACACCGGGAAATCGGCCATGTGGGCGAGGATCACGCTGATACGGTCGTTTTCCGGCAGATCAATGAACACCCCGCGCGCCCATTGGCGCGGGAAGATCAGCTCGGCAAAACGCTGACCGCGCATCAGGCGCTCGGCGCCGTCTTCTTCGGTGCAGACGAATTCGGCGCACGCGGTGGCCGCTTTGGCCTTGGCGTAGCCGGCCACATTGAGTTGGGCGGCGAGGTCGGAAATTTCCGAACAGACTTCGCCTTCGAAGCCTGGCCGGCAATGCATGAATAGGGTGTTCATTTTTACTCCTGGGCAGAGGGCGGTGATTCGGCCCCTGCGCGATGCTCAGGCCTTGCGCTGAAGCAAAGCCTGTCACGAAAACCGGCGCATGATAGCCGATGTCGGAACCTTGGTTCCGCTCATAGAGTCCAGTTATTAGCCAGCTACCTAAAACAGGGCTAGGTTTAAAGCTCTATTCGTCCCCCGATCCGTAGCCGTGCGGATTCAAAGGAGTGATCGTAATGCCGTCCCTCGATAGTCTGAAGACCCTTAAAACCCTGCAAATCGACGACAAGACCTACCACTATTTCAGCTTGCCGGATGCAGCCAAAAGCCTGGGCGACCTCGACAAGTTACCGATGTCACTGAAAGTCCTGCTGGAAAACCTGCTGCGCTGGGAAGATGAAAAAACTGTCACCGGCGCCGACCTCAAGGCCATTGCCGCATGGCTCAAGGAGCGCCGCTCCGACCGCGAAATCCAATACCGCCCCGCCCGCGTCTTGATGCAAGATTTTACCGGCGTTCCCGCCGTGGTCGACCTGGCCGCCATGCGTGCGGCGATGGCCAAGGCCGGTGGCGATCCGCAGCGAATCAATCCGCTGTCGCCGGTGGACCTGGTGATCGACCACTCGGTGATGGTCGACAAGTTCGCCACCGCCAGCGCTTTCGAGCAGAACGTCGACATCGAAATGCAGCGCAACGGCGAACGTTATGCGTTCCTGCGTTGGGGCCAAAGTGCTTTCGACAATTTCAGCGTGGTGCCGCCGGGCACTGGTATCTGCCACCAGGTCAACCTCGAATACCTTGGCCGCACCGTGTGGACCAAGGATGAAGACGGCCGCACCTACGCCTTCCCCGACACCCTGGTCGGTACCGACTCGCACACCACCATGATCAACGGTCTCGGCGTGCTCGGCTGGGGCGTCGGCGGGATCGAAGCCGAAGCGGCGATGCTCGGGCAACCGGTGTCGATGCTGATTCCGGAAGTGATCGGCTTCAAACTGACCGGCAAACTCAAGGAAGGCATCACCGCTACCGACCTGGTGCTGACCGTCACGCAGATGCTGCGCAAGAAAGGCGTGGTGGGCAAATTCGTCGAGTTCTACGGCGACGGTCTCGCTGATCTGCCGTTGGCCGACCGCGCGACCATCGCCAACATGGCACCGGAATACGGTGCGACGTGTGGCTTCTTCCCGGTTGATGACGTGACTTTGGAATACTTGCGCCTGTCCGGTCGACCGCATGAGGTGGTGAAGCTGGTGGAAGCCTATACCAAGGCTCAGGGCCTGTGGCGTCTGCCCGGTCAGGAGCCGGTGTTCACCGACAGCCTCGCGCTGGACATGGGCAGCGTCGAAGCCAGTCTGGCCGGACCGAAACGTCCACAGGATCGCGTCTCCCTGCCGAACGTGCCGCAAGCCTTCAGCGATTTCATCGATCTGCAATTCAAACCCACCAGTAAAGAAGAAGGTCGCCTGGAAAGTGAGGGCGGTGGCGGCGTCGCGGTGGGCAATGCCGATCTGGTCGGGGAAACCGAATACGAATACGAAGGCCGCACCTATCGCCTGAAAAACGGCGCCGTGGTCATCGCCGCGATCACCTCTTGCACCAATACTTCCAACCCGAGCGTGATGATGGCTGCCGGGTTGCTGGCGAAAAAAGCCGTGGAGAAAGGGCTGACCCGCAAACCGTGGGTGAAGAGTTCGCTGGCGCCGGGCTCGAAAGTGGTCACCGACTACTACAAGGCTGCGGGGTTGACGCAATACCTCGATCAGCTCGGGTTTTCACTGGTCGGCTACGGCTGCACCACCTGCATCGGCAACTCCGGACCGCTGCCGGAACCGATCGAGAAAGCCATCCAGAAAGCCGATCTCACCGTGGCATCCGTGCTCTCCGGTAACCGCAACTTCGAAGGCCGCGTGCACCCGTTGGTGAAAACCAACTGGCTGGCCTCGCCACCGTTGGTGGTCGCCTACGCCCTGGCCGGCAGCGTGCGCAGCGACATCAGCAGCGAACCGCTGGGCGAAGATCAGCAAGGCAATCCGGTATATCTGCGGGATATCTGGCCAAGCAGCAAAGAGATCGCCGATGCGGTGAATCAGGTCAGCACGGCAATGTTCCATAAGGAATACGCCGAGGTGTTCGCTGGCGATGAACAGTGGCAAGCCATTGAGGTGCCGCAAGCGGCGACTTACGTGTGGCAGGACGATTCGACCTACATCCAGCATCCGCCGTTCTTCGACGACATTTCCGGGCCGCTGCCGGAAATCAAGGATGTCAAAGGTGCGCGAGTACTGGCCCTGCTGGGTGATTCGGTGACCACTGACCACATCTCCCCTGCCGGCAACATCAAGGCTGACAGCCCGGCCGGGCGTTATCTGCGCGAAAAAGGCGTGGAACCACGGGACTTCAACTCTTACGGCTCACGTCGCGGCAATCATGAAGTGATGATGCGCGGCACCTTCGCCAATATCCGTATCCGCAATGAAATGCTCGGCGGTGAAGAAGGTGGCAACACGATCTACATTCCGACCGGCGAGAAACTGGCGATCTACGACGCGGCGATGAAGTATCAGGCCTCGGGCACGCCGCTGGTGGTGATTGCCGGGCAGGAATACGGCACCGGTTCCAGCCGTGACTGGGCGGCCAAGGGCACCAATCTGCTGGGTGTCAAAGCGGTGATCGCGGAAAGCTTCGAGCGGATTCACCGTTCCAACCTGGTAGGCATGGGTGTGCTGCCGCTGCAGTTCAAGCTTGATCAGAACCGCAAGAGCCTCAACCTCACCGGCAAGGAAACCTTTGAAATCCAGGGGCTGACCGGCGTCGAGCTGACACCGCGGATGAATTTGCCGTTGGTGATCACGCGAGAGGACGGGCGTCAGGAAAAAATCGACGTGCTGTGCCGGATCGATACGTTGAATGAGGTCGAGTACTTCAAATCGGGCGGGATTCTGCATTATGTCCTGCGCCAGTTGATCGCTTCGTAAGATCTGCTGGTACAGAAACACCGCCATTCGGCGGTGTTTCTGTTAGAGCAATGCACTTTTCTACGGACGAAAAAAAACCCGCCGAAGCGGGTTTTTCCCAAGACCATTATCGACTCCCTGTCGGCAGCGATCCTTGCAAATGGTCGATCATCCGTGATCCTGAAACACTCCCTGTGTCTCAGTTGATGTGTGTAGATTACGCAGTGGATCCAATCGGCAATAGTCGTAAAAGCTACCAGCGCGTGTAAGACATTCGCCATAGCAACCCTTCCGAAAACCCTTAGCCCTGTCAGGCATCAAGCATGGACGCCGCGATCTGTGCGACTTTCAGCTGCCCTGAGACTTGCTCCAGCGCGTCATCCTCCAGAAACCACGCAGCCGACAAACCAGCGAACGCCAGCACCCACTGCAGCAGCCTGCGGCGATCAAGCCCGGCAGCCTCGACAATCACATCCAGCTGTCGGCGAAAACGCTGAGGATCGGTGGCTGTCGGCAAGTCCGGGTTGCAAATCAGGTTGGCATAATCAAAACCGCGCTCGCCCCTGACCCGTTTCGGATCGATGGCCAGCCAGCCGCGGGATTGGAAATCAAGAACGTTGTCGTGATGCATATCGCCATGCAGCACCACCACATCCTGTGGGTCGGCGAGCAGGGTTTCGGCGGTTTGCAGGCTCAGGCTGTAGAGACCGTCATGTTGGGCAGCAGCGACTCGCAGCGAGGCAAACCATGGCCCCAATTCCACCAGAGGCGGCGGTGGCGTCACGCGCGGTGCATGCAATCGTGCCAGCGCCGAGCACAGGATCCGGCTTGCCTCGTCGTCTTCGCCATTCACAGCCATGTGCATCAGTGAGCGTCGGCCCATGGCGCGCTCCATCAGCAGGCCATCCTCGTGATGGGCCAACACTCGCGCAGCGCCGTTACCGTCCCACCAGGTCATCAGCCGATTGCCGTACTTCTCGTCGATATTCAGCGCCACTTTGAGCATGGCCGGCGTGTCCTTCAGGCGTACCGGCAGAAGACGGCTGCCGGGTGTGCTGATCGGTGCACCGTCCGGCATCAGTGCCCAGCGCTTCAGCCAAGGTTCGAAAATATCAGCCACCGTGACGCTCGCGGGCCTTGGCGCTTTCGGCAAGAAACTGTTCGAGCCGGCTCAACTGCTCCTCCCAGCCCCGGCTGTCCATGAAATAGGCCTCTTTCTGGCGGACATCGGGAATGTGCGCGAAACCTGACTCGGAAACCTTGAGCAGCGTGCCGTCCTCGTAATCCTGCAGCTCGAACTTGACCAGCGTGGTCGGCTCCTGGGAATAGTCGATCTTCGGATTGACTGCATACGGATGCCAGCGAAACGAAAACAACTGCTGCGGCTCGACCCGCTCGATCAGCACATTCCACAACACATGTTCATAACCCGGATAGGTGACCTGCCCTTGCGTCCATTCACCGGCAATAAACCGCCTGCCCTCCAGCGCCACCCCAAACCACTGGCCAAACGCCTCGGCATCGACCAATGCACGCCAGACATGCGAACGCGTCGCCTTGAGCGTGATTTTGCGTTCGAAACTATTGGGTACTGGTTTCATACGTCACCTCCTGTTCTGAACACTAGGCTTGTATGACCACATGTCCAATGTGAAGTTGTATCAGAGCGGTGTAGTCATTCATCCGCAAGGACACATCAAGCTGCACTTTTTGACCGGTGCTGTGATGGATCCCGGCACCCTAAGCCCAATGAAACTGTTACCTTTTCCAGCGAATTTGAATCAACAAGGACGAATCATGCCGCCACCCCTCGTCGAACGTTACCGCGGCGCCCTGCTCGGTCTGGCATGCGGCGACGCTGTCGGTACTACGGTTGAGTTCAAACCACGGGGATCATTCCAACCGTTGACCGATATGGTCGGCGGTGGCCCGTTCCACCTCAAGCCTGGGCAGTGGACCGATGACACCTCGATGGCCTTGTGTCTGGCCGAAAGCCTGCTGAACAAGAATGGATTCAATGCTGCCGATCAGATGGGCCGCTACCTCAACTGGTGGCAATGGGGCTATCTCAGCTCGACCGGTGAATGTTTCGATATCGGCATGACCGTCAGTCAGGCGCTGGCGCAATATCAGCAAACCGCTGATCCCTTCTCCGGCTCTACTGACCCTTATAGCGCCGGCAACGGCTCACTGATGCGCCTGGCGCCGGTGGTGCTGTTCTACTTTCCCGACGCCCGGCAAATCCAGAGCTTTGCCGCCGACAGTTCGCGAACCACCCACGCAGCACCAGAAGCCATTGAATGTTGCCAATTATTGGCCGGGTTGATTGCCAGAGCGCTTGAAGGCGCGAGCAAAGCAGAACTGCGTCAGCTGCCTTTCGCGTGCTTCTCGCAACCCAAGGTCGCGGCCATTGCGCGTGGCGATTACCTCGGTCTGTCCGAGACGAACATCAAAGGCAATGGCTACAGCGTGCAGTCACTGGAAGCGGCGTTGTGGTGCTTTCACCAGACGGACAGCTTCGAAGCGGCCATTTTGCGAGCGGCCAACCTGGGTGATGACGCCGATACCACCGCCGCGATTACCGGTCAGTTGGCCGGCGCCTATTACGGCGTGCGGGGAGTACCTGGACATTGGCTGGAAAGACTGCACGATGGTGAAGAGATTGCAGCCATCGCCGATCGCTTGCTCGACGCCTCCCGAATGCGCCTGCCTGAATAAGCGCGAAGCAGCCGCTACACTGCTCGGCACTTTTCTTCGATACAGCGAGACTGACCATGTCCCCACGCCTGCTTCTGGCTCTGACGCCCTTCCTGTTCACTCCCCTCGCCCATGCCGCCGTCGACTGCGCCAACGCCAGCGACCAGGCGACGATGAACCAGT
Source organism: Pseudomonas viridiflava (assembly GCF_900580865.1). Classification (GTDB taxonomy): domain Bacteria; phylum Pseudomonadota; class Gammaproteobacteria; order Pseudomonadales; family Pseudomonadaceae; genus Aquipseudomonas. Next base: position 5,727 of record NZ_UTBZ01000012.1, on the reverse strand, counting down.
GCGCCGGGCAGGACTTCAAAGCGGCGGACAAGGAGTTGAACACGGTGTATCAGCAGATCACCGGGCGTTTGAAAGACAACCCAGATAGCAAGACGCTGTTGGTCAGTGCGCAACGGGCGTGGCTGGGGTTTCGGGACGCCGAGTGCAAGTTCTCATCGTCCGGGGTAACCGGCGGGAGCGTATATCCTTGGGTTTACAGCAGTTGTCTGACCGGGGTGACCAAGGTGCGGGTCGAGGCGCTGAAACAGTATTTGAAGTGTGAAGAAGGTGACATGAGCTGCCCGGTGCCTGGGGCCTGATTTTTGCGGCGGTTTTGAGGGATCTTTCGCGAGCAGGCTCGCTGCCACATTGGAACGCCTTTCAAATGTGGGTCAACGCCCGTTCAACGCGTTGCGCGTGATCATGTTCTGCTCGGGCCGATACGACTCGGTCCGTTGCACACTTGCGCACACGACAGGAGCACCACTGCGCAAACTTTCCTCAAGCACATGCCGTAGCCGCAACAACCCCTCCCGTTGCATCGTGAGGTTGGCTTCGATCTGGCGTATCTCATTCATACGGATATCGATTTGCTCGATGGTCAGCGATTTGGAACAACTTCCATCCTCCAAAAACAGGCCACGAATGGTCTCGAGAGAGAATCCCAGCCGCTGGGCATCGCGCACCAAAATCAATCGCGCGACAGCCGCCTCGCCATAGTGTCGATATCCATTGACGTCACGGGTAGAAGGCTCCAGTAAACCCTGTTCCTCGTAGTAGCGTATCGCCGAAGCGGCCACACCTGTGCGCTTGGAAACTTCTCCAATCTTCATAAAAACTGCTTGACCTTCAAGTTGGCTTTAATCGTTAGCATAAGCTCAGGTTCAGCACGACAGCCAGTCGTTATTGACCCACCTGAACATCTTTCACCTTTATGGAATTTGATGATGAGCACACTGACAGACCTGCTGAAATGGCGCTACGCAACGAAAAAGTTCGATCCTTCCCGGACAGTGCCCGAAGAAAAAATCGAACGCATTCTGGAAGCAGTGCGGTTAACGCCGACATCAAGTGGACTGCAGCCTTTTGAATTGCTCGTAGTGACCAATGCAGAGATTCGCGAAAAGATCAAAGCCGTCAGCTGGAATCAGCAGCAGGTTACCGACTGCTCTCATTTGCTGGTGTTTGCCGCGTGGGATGACATCACTGCTGAGCGGGTCAACATGATGTTCGACTTGACCAACGAAGTTCGCGGGACTGTTAACGAAGGATGGGAAAATTACCGTCAGATGCTCTTGGGCATTGTCGCTGGACGTGGCAAGGAGGCTAATTATCAGGCGGCTGCGCGGCAGGCTTACATCGGTTTGGGCTCGGCTTTGATCGCCGCCGCGTTTGAAGAAGTCGATGCCACACCGATGGAAGGTTTCGACCCGGCAGCCATCGATGAAATCCTCGGACTCGCGGCCCGCAACCTGCGCAGTGTGGTGATTCTGCCGCTGGGGCATCGAGCCACAGAGGGAGACTGGTTGGTCAACCTGAAAAAGGTTCGCCGTGCGCGGGAAAACTTCATTACCGAGATCAAGTAACCCCGGTAAGAGCGGGAGTTGAAGCATGCCTGTGGCGTGTGTCCCGCTCTAATCAATCCTAGATCCCGTCATCGATATCAGCGGCCACCGAGTGGTTCGCGTCCCTCCCCTGCTCTCGACTTGTTTGGAATTTCGAGAGCCTATTGACATTGAAATCCCCGCAAAACGATTGAACTGACCTCCATTCTGTAGACCACGCCTCCGATGTGGGTGCTGTCCTTCACAAAACAAGAACAATTTATTATTGCCATTAGATAATTTAACATCGAGAATTAGTCATTCCCAATGACACCGCAAGGATTTTTCATGAGTACTCGTAACAACGGATTGGCACTGCAGCGCATGCATTGGGTCGGACTACTGGCAGCGATTCTTGTCTGGGTTTTGGGGATGACCGAGGTCGGTGGCAACGCTTCGATCTGGTTCTTCAAAACGGATGAAATGCTCGCGGCGCTGCTCTACGCCTTCGCCGAAAACTCGCCGCAATTACTCGACCCGTTTGTCGAAGGCGCGCTGCTTGCCCCCGACACATGGCTATCGCCACTGGTGACTGCACTGCTCGTCGTTCTGGATTTCCTGCCCGTTCTGCTTTCGAGCTACGTGCTCTGGCTGACAGGGTTATTTTTCCTGCGCCTGTCCCGCGGCGAAACCTGGACCGAGCGCAATATCAAGGTGCTATGGCGAGTGGGGATTCTGTGCATCATTTCCCCGGCCATCTACCCGCTGGTAGAGACGTTGCAAGGTTTGGCCCTGTCTATTGATCTGCCACCCGGGGATCGTATTTTTCAATTCTCGATCGGCCTGTCTTCCGCTTCTGCCTACGAGATTGTCAAAGGCGTATTGCTCTGTTTGTTTTCAATTATCATGCGCGATGCAAAAGTACTCAGCGATGAGCAAAGCCAATACATATAGAACAATACAATGACCATTATCGTCCGCCTTGACGTTGTCATGGCCATGCAAAAAATTCGCTCGAAAGAGTTGGCCAGCCTGCTGGGCATCACCGAGGCTAACCTGTCATTACTGAAAAATGGCAAGGTCAAGGGCGTGAAAATGGCCACTCTGGACAAGCTCTGCGCAGCACTCGATTGCCAGCCAGGCGATTTGCTCGAATTCCAGAAGGACTGAGCTTTGCGCATCCGCGCGCATTAATTGTCGCCAGTCCACAGCGTTTAACTCTTATTCAATCCTTAGTTTGTAAGGCGGCTTTGTCATGACCCGGTTTTTATTCTGCACGCTGTTTTTCCTGACAGCGTTGATCAGCGGCTGCGCCACGCAAATGGACGTAGCGCTCAATGCCACACCTGATCCGGACTATCATTTTGATCGAAAGGCGACTGTACTGGTGACGTCTGCAGGCGGCAGTGACGAAAACGCACTGAATGCCCGTTACTATCTTCGCGACATGGTTAATGCGTTGAAAGACAGGGGCTACCAAGAGGTTTATACCGACGCCAGTCTGCCGAAGAACCACGCGCCAATAAAAATGACCGTCAGCCTCGATGTCGGCAGCCGACAGGTGACTTACCGTTATACCGCCACCGAGTATGGGCAAGTGCCGACCAGCACCTCTACCGTGTGCAAGACCAGCAAGAAAAAAGACGATCGGCTGACGTGTACGAGTAAACCGAACACGAGTTACGGCCCGATAGGGACCTCGGAACGAACCGGCTACACCACCCTCAGCACCTTCATTGCCACTGCCCGGGATGACGCCAGCAAGCGCCCGGTCTACCTGCTGCGCGCTTCGTCCTATAACGAGGACTGCCAGTCCGCCAAGGTCGAAGCCTTTCTAGTGGAGCAAGGCTTGCAGAATCTGAACTTCGAGGACCGTGTGCAGCGCAACTACACCGTCACGATGCCCGAAGGTTACCGCTGCAAGTAGGCTTTGCGGGGCAACTCACAGCCTCGGCTCAACCAGCATGAGCCGAGGCTGCGAAACGTTAGACGTGCGGGTCTCCAGGCGCCTTGGTCGGCGCCGCGTATTGCGGTTTGAGGTGGCCATCCTGATCCAGTAACCAGGCGTCCATGATCTGCCGCACCACAGGGCCGGCAACACGACCGCCAGCCTCACCGTTTTCGATCATCACCGAAATCGCAATTTTCGGATGCTCGGCCGGCGCGAAGCCAACGAACAAGGCGTTATCGCGGTGGCGCTCGAGAGTTTTCTCGCGGTTATAGCGCTCGCCCTGCTTGATCGCCACCACTTGCGCCGTACCACTCTTGCCAGCGATACGGTATTGCGCACCGGCCGCGGCCGCACGCGCGATGCCTCGGGCATCGTGCATCACCATCTGCATGCCGTGATTGACCTGCTCCCAGTCTCGCGGATCCTTGAGCAGGATGTTCGGCATCGGATGCTCATCGACCGGCGCGACGCCATCGACGGTTTTGGCCAGGTGCGGCCGGTTCCACACACCTTTGTTAGCGATCAATGCCGTGGCCTGAGCCAGTTGCAGCGGCGTGACCTGCATGTAGCCCTGACCGATGCCAAGGATGACCGTTTCGCCCGGGAACCAGGCTTGCCGGCGGGTTGCGCGCTTCCAGGCTTGCGATGGCATCAGGCCGGGCGACTCTTCAAACATGTCCAGCGAGACTTTCTCGCCGAGGCCGAACATCGCCATGTAATCGTGCAAACGATCGATACCGAGCTTGTGTGCGAGGTCGTAGAAATAGGTGTCATTGGAACGCATGATCGCCGCGTCCATGTCCACCCAGCCGTCGCCGCTGTGGTTCCAGTTGCGGTACTTGTGATCGAAGTCCGGGAGCTGGTAATAACCGGGGTCGAACACGCGGGTTTGCGGCGTCACCACACCGGCATCGAGGCCGGCGATGGCCACTTCTGGCTTGATCGTCGAGCCTGGCGCGTAGAGCCCGCGCAGCACCCGGTTGAACAGTGGTCGGTCAATCGAATCTCGCAGCGCCGAATACTCCTTGGAGCTGATACCGGTAACGAACAGGTTTGGATCGAAGCTCGGATTGCTGACCATGGCCAACACTTCACCGGTCGACGGATCGAGCGCTACCACTGAACCACGACGATCGCCAAGCGCGGCTTCCGCAGCTTCCTGCAGCTTGATGTCGAGGCTCAGGACGATGTTCTGACCGGGGACCGGGTCGGTGTGTTTGAGCACTCGGAGTACGCGTCCCTGGGCGTTGGTTTCCACCTCTTCGTAACCAACGTGGCCGTGTAGCTGCGCTTCATAGAAACGTTCGATACCGGTTTTGCCAATGGATTGGGTACCGCGATATTCGACCGAGTCGAGGGTCTTGGATTCTTTTTCGTTGATCCGGCCGACGTAACCGATCGAGTGGGCAAAGTGCGCGCCGAGCGGGTAATGGCGAACGAACTGCGGCTCGACATCCAGGCCCGGGAGGCGGAACTCGTTGACGGCCAATACGGCAATTTGCTCTTCGGTCAGCTCATAGAACAGCGTCACCGGCGTAAACGGGTGGCGGGACTGCTTCATCGCTTTGTCGAAGACGGTGCGGTCTTCTGCAGGCAGGTGCAGGAGATTGATGACTTCATCCAGTTCTTGATTGACATCGGTGGCGCGTTCGCGGGTGATGGTCAGATTGAAACTGGGACGGTTATCCGCGAGCAGCACACCATTGCGGTCGTAGATCAAGCCGCGTGTCGGCGGGATCGGCAAGACGTGCACGCGATTGTTTTCGGAGATGGTCGAGTGGTAGTCGAATTCCACCACTTGCAGGATGTAGAGGCGCACGACCAGGGCGCAGCTGACGGCGAAGACGAACATGGCGCAGGCGATCAACCGTTTGTTGACCAGACGCGTCTCTTTCTCATGATCCTTGATCGGGATGGGTTCAGGCATTTCTACAGCAACTCTTTGACATAAACATAAATGAGTGCCGATCCGTGGGCATGACATCAGTCCGTTAAAAAACGTGCTGCACCATACCAAAAACTGCCCGGTCACTCAGAAGGAATTTCCCCAATGGCACCTCTTGCGGCGGTTGGGGACAGCTCAATGCGCTGTACGAACTTTCCTGCGGGCAAAACAAAACCCCAACTGCTTTCGCAATTGGGGTTTCGGAATTTAATCTTGACGATGACCTACTCTCACATGGGGAAACCCCACACTACCATCGGCGATGCATCGTTTCACTGCTGAGTTCGGGATGGGATCAGGTGGTTCCA
>NZ_UTBZ01000020.1 GCF_900580865.1 Pseudomonas viridiflava | reverse complement strand
ACATTCATCAGTGGCTGGCGCGGCATGCTCGAGTCGAAGATGCTCAGGGCAAAGCTGTCATGACCGACAATCTGATCGCGCAGCGTATGCGGATACTGGACGATGTCTCCAACCGACAGAAAGCCTTCGCTGAGCCCATGCTCGATCTGCGTGAATTTCTCTCTCAGGCTGTCTTCTGCACGCAGATCGAGTTGATGGGAAATGGCCGCGTAGGCGAACAGCTCCATGATCACCACCAGAAACGCACTCAATGCGGTGACCGTCAGGCCCAGCCGCGTCGAGAGGCGCGTGGGTTTCATTCGCGTACTTCCAGCACATAGCCGACACCACGCAAGGTGTGGATCAGCTTGGTTTCGAACGGGTCGTCGATCTTGGCCCGCAGGCGACGGATCGAAACCTCGACCACGTTGGTGTCGCAATCGAAGTTCATGTCCCAGACC
>NZ_UTBZ01000037.1 GCF_900580865.1 Pseudomonas viridiflava | reverse complement strand
ATGATCAGACGCGTGACTTCGTCGTCTTCGTAAGGAATCAGCGCTTCTTCAAGAAAGTGCTTGAGCGGGATGTTGGCCAGCGCCATCTGCGCGGCTACACGCTCGCCATCGTTCTGCGCTGCGACTTCGGCCAGAAAATCGCCGGAACGCGCAGGGCTGGCCTTGGCCATGACTTCTTTGAGGCTGTCGAAGCGATACGTCTGCGCGCCGACAGAATGAGAAAAGCTCGCCATACAGATTCTCCATGACGTCCCGCTGCTCGCGTCGGACGTGGTCTTTCGGCCGAACCGGTGACGTCCCGGTTCAAACGA
>NZ_UTBZ01000046.1 GCF_900580865.1 Pseudomonas viridiflava | reverse complement strand
CCGCCGATCAGGGTCAGCTCTGCGCCTGCTTCCATCACCACTTTCATGCCGCTGCTGAGGTGGATTTCCTGGCCGGCATCGATGAACTGGCCGGTGCCGATCTTGATGTGCTGATTGACGCCGACGGTCAGGTGGTCGTTGGCGCGGGTTTCGACTTTGCGGTCGGCGTAGACGGTGTGGTGTTCTTCGGCCTTGAATTCGCTGTAGCTGTTCTTTTCGACGGTGTCGTGGCGTTCGTTGCCGACGCGGATTTTCTGGTCGTGCTCGATGTTTTCGTCCCAGTCGCGCTGGGCGTGCAGGTAGATCTGTTCCTGACCTTTTTTGTCTTCTATGCGCAGTTCGTTGTAGCCGCCACCGCCCATGGAGCTGAGGGTCTTGAAAGTGCTGCGAGTCTTGTTCGCTGGCAGCTCATACGGGACGGTGTTTTCCTTGTGGTACAGGCAGCCGCTGATCAGCGGTTGATCGGGGTCGCCTTCAAGGAAGGTGACGAGCACTTCCATGCCGATGCGCGGGATGGCGATGCCGCCGTATTGGGCGCCGGCCCAGGCGCTGGAGACGCGTAGCCAGCAGCTGGTTTTGTCATCGGCTTCGCCTTCGCGGTCCCAGTGGAACTGGACTTTGACGCGGCCGTATTCGTCGCAGTGGATCTCTTCGCCTTTCGGGCCGGTGACCACGGCGCTCTGGCTGCCGAGGATGCGCGGTTTCGGGTGGCGCAGGGGCGGGCGGTTCGGCACGTCCCACGGGGTCGCCTGAAAGCGGTTGCGGTAGCCCTGGTGGAAATCGTCTTTCAGTGCGGTGGTGTCGCTGGTTACCGACTCTTCGAGGACTTGCGGTTGCTTGCCTTCGTGGTGGACTTCGGTGAGCAGCCAGAGGTCATTCCATTTGGCTTTCGGGTGCGCGGTCAGGGCGAGGAAGTGACCGCTGACCAGCAACGGCTGATCGCTCTTGCCTTCAGCCAGCTTGAAATCGCTGCGATGGCGTTCGAGGGCACGTTTGGCCAGATGTTTGCCGCGCTCGCGGTCGATGAAACGACCCGGATAATCGTAATCCTCGAGGTCGGGCAGGGCGTCGCCACGGTTTTCGCTTTCGAGGGTAATGCGCGGTTTTTCGAAGTCGTAATCGCGGCGGGTGGTGCGGCTGGTACGGGTTTCCAAGCGCAGGTCGAAACGCTTGATCACCGGGTCGCTGGCGACCATGCCGGAGTCTTGCTGGTAGGCCACAGGCTTGAGTTTCGGGAACACCGTCTGGTCATCGCCGAACACCAGTTTGTGCGCCGTCGCCGTGTGTTCGAAGTGGTAGTGGATACCTTCTTCCTCGCACAGGCGCTGGATGAAATGCAGGTCCGATTCATCGTATTGCACGCAGTAGATGCGCTCGGGATAAATCGAACCGGTCTTGAATTCGTAGGCGTTGCTTTGGATACCGTGCTCTTCGAGGACCATGCCGATGATTTTCGGTACGGTGAGGTTCTGGAAGATGCGCTGGTTGACGCGATGCGCCAGGTACGACAGTTGCGGGCGCAGGGTCACCGAGTAACGGGTCAGGCGTTTGCCCGAATCACCTTGCGCGGCGCGGTAGATCTGGCCGTGGATGCCGCTGCCGTCGGGCGACAGTTGCAGGAAGGCCGGTTTGTGCAACAGGGTTTCGAGGTCCAGCGACGGCTGCTCACTGACCAGCTCCACCTCGAACACAAAAGGCTGGCTGATGGCTTCGCGACCTTGCAGGGTGAATACCTGAAAGTCAGCAGAAAGACCTTCGATGGTCAGGGCAAAGTGGGTTTCATTGGCCGGCGTGAACATTCCTTGTTCCTCGTGCTGTCACAAAATCTGGAATTGCGTAAACAACATCGACCAGCAGAACTGGCCGATGCTTGTAACGATCAGCCGTAATTAAACGACTGGAGCACGCCAGTCATCGGAACCCGAAGTACCGGATACTTCGTGGGTCCAGGTGATTTTACGGTAGGTGAACTGCACTTCTTCCAGGTGGGTGAAGTGCGCGTTGCCTGGATCCTGGCAGTTGTGCATTTTGTTGTTGATGGCGACGATGATCGCGTCTTCCAGTTTGGTGGTGTAGTAGTGCTCTTGGGTGCCTTGAGCAGAAGTACGGAACCACTGGATAACGATTTCGCTCATGCGCTCGCCGGAGGTCAGAGCAGCTTGCAGCAGAGGCGAAGCCTTGTCGTAGACCTTGGTGATCACAACTGGCTTGTGAACGCGTTGGCCGGTTGGCTGACCGGATTGTGGGTCACGCGGGATGATCACGTCGTGGCTGAAAGCCTGAACCATAACCTGGTCTTCGTGGCCTTCCTGGTAGGTGTTGCCTACGGAGTCAGCGGTGAATGCGCCGGCAGTGATC
>NZ_UTBZ01000083.1 GCF_900580865.1 Pseudomonas viridiflava | reverse complement strand
CCCCCATGGATCATGGTGGGCCGCATAGGTCGGACGTGTAAAACGGGTACCGAACGGGCTGGGGTTGTCAGCATCGTCACGTTCCTCGCGTATCACCCGGTGCAAGCCGTCCATGTAACTGATGGTTTTCACGCCCTTGACGTCGAACACCCCTTGCTCGGCCTGATCGCCGTCATCGGCGCAAATGACATAGCTGTAGAACCGGGAAGCCTCGTACATCGTATCGGGCGCAACGGACAACGAAAAAACGCGTCTGAGCGAGTCGTATGCATAGCGGATTTCCACATCGTTGTCATCG
>NZ_UTBZ01000140.1 GCF_900580865.1 Pseudomonas viridiflava | reverse complement strand
ATCGGCGCTTGGGTGAAAGGAGGAGGGGCGAAATCTCCCACGGTCTGTGCTGCGTCAACAGCCAGAATCGAGCCTTGTCCCTCCTCCTCCCTTCAAGTCCTACCATACAAGCGAGCCTGCTCGCGAATCGAGGACGCAGCCCTCGCCGAAGACAGCTCGGTATCAGGCGCTACGCACCACACTCATCCGCGCAACCAGCGGCAACTTGCCCAGCAACGCAAAGATCGGCGCCGTTACTTTCAGCCAGAAATTCGAGGCGTGATAAGCAAACGGCGTGTAGTAACCCCAGCCCAACGCCCACACCGCCAGCAACACACCACCGATGTAATCGTCCTGACCCCAATGTGCGCCGGCCACCAGTCGCGGCAGCATGAACAACAGCGCCAGGCCCCAGATCGTCACAAACTGGCCGACGGTGCGACTGAACACGCCCATGAACAGCGCCCAGATCAGCAATACCGAAGCGTGGTCACCCGGGAAACTCTGGCCCGAGCGATCTTTCAGCTCCCAGGTTTTTTCCAGATGCGGGAAGTAATCGCTGATATGCACCGCGCCTTCCAGCATCATCGACGGGCTGCTGTGCTGCCAGCCCATGTGGTCGGCGAACTTGGAAAACAGCGCGCGGATTACCACCATCAACAGCAGGATCGAGAAAAAACCGAAAAACGCGCGACGCACGTCAATGGCCTTGAACACCCAGTCGCCCTTGATCAGCAGCGTCAACAGAATCAGGCCGACGACGATGTCGAACGGTCGCAGACTTGCAATTGCCCAGATGTGGAGCCATATCGGGTTGCTGGCCAGCGGTGCATTGAGTGAGCGGAACAGCCACTCGTCGAAAATCACACACAACGAGTTGCCCGTAGGCCATAACCAGAAAGCCAGTAGCGCCAACGGCACTACGTTGCACAGAACCAGCCGGCCGAGGTTCCACCTTGATTGGAACAAACCCGGATTGTTCATAAAATGCCTCCCATGGCAGAGCAGTCGGCACCAAAAAGGGTGCCAAGAAGCGCAAATTTTCACGTCTTGTAACCATTTTGTCACCACATTCAGATACCCAGACCTATGACCGACCTACCGGATACCGATTTCACCCAACGTTTCATCTTCGATGACAGCGACACGCGCGGCGAACTGGTTGCGCTTGAACGCAGCTACGCCGAAGTCCTTGCCAAGCACCCGTACCCGGAGCCGGTCGCGCAACTGCTGGGCGAATTGATGGCGGCGGCCTCGTTGCTGGTGGGTACCCTGAAGTTCGACGGCTTGCTGATTCTGCAGGCGCGTTCCGAAGGGCCGATTCCGATGCTGATGATCGAGTGCTCCAGCGAGCGCGAAATCCGTGGCCTGGCGCGTTACGACGCCGAGCAGATCGCGGCGGACGCGACCCTCGCTGACCTGATGCCGAATGGCGTTCTGGCCCTGACTGTCGACCCGACTGTCGGCCAGCGTTATCAGGGCATCGTCGACCTCGACGGCGAAACCCTGTCCGACTGCTTCACCAACTATTTCGTCATGTCGCAACAGGTCGGCACCCGCTTCAAACTGTTCGCCGACGGCCGTCGTGCCCGTGGTTTGCTGTTGCAGCAACTGCCGGCTGACCGTCTGAAAGACGAGGAAGATCGCGCCGCCAGCTGGCAGCACATCACCGCGCTGGCCAGCACTCTGAGCGCCGATGAGTTGTTGAGCCTGGACAACGAAACCGTGTTGCATCGCCTCTACCATGAAGAGCAGGTTCGCTTGTTCGATGTGCAGAACCTGCGCTTCCGTTGCAGCTGCTCGCGGGAACGCTCGGGCAATGCGCTGGTCAGTCTGGGTCTGGAAGATGCGCAGGCCTTGGTCGCCGAACAGGGTGGCACCGTCGAGATCGATTGCCAGTTCTGCAACGAGCGTTACCTGTTCGATGCGGCCGACATTGCTCAATTGTTCGCTGGCGCAGGCGTCGACACGCCGTCAGATACCCGGCACTAAAACGGTTCAGCGCAGGTAAATTCACTGCGTAACGACGGAATATCGCCGTTACGACGGGAGGACCCTACTCTTTTTGGGCTTTTCTGGCATAATCCGGCCCACTTTTTTCGCGGTAGTAGTGCACGACTTTCTACTACAAAACGTTTGGAGCACACTCGGCCACTGGCCGACGGGGAACCTCATGACGCAAGCCAATAACGCCGTGTACACCGATCTGAGTGTTGATGATCTGGTAAAAGAAGCCCTGAACCGCGGTGAGGGCGAGCTTGCCGATACCGGCGCTCTGGTTGTTCGCACTGGTCACCGCACCGGTCGTTCGCCTGTTGACCGTTTCATCGTTGAAGAGCCTTCCACCCAGGCCGCTATCGCCTGGGGCCCGATCAACCGCAAGTTCCCGGCCGACAAGTTCGACGCGCTGTGGGCTCGCGTCGAGGCGTTCAACAACGCGCAAGAGCACTTTGTGTCCCACGTGCATGTAGGCGCGGCGGAAGATCACTACCTGGCCGTGAAAATGACCACCCAGACTGCCTGGCAGAATCTGTTCGGTCGTTGCCTGTTCATCAACCCGGCCCAGTACAACCCGGCCGGTCGTGAAGAGTGGCAAGTGCTCAACGTGGCCAACTTCGAGTGCGTGCCTGAGCGTGACGGCACCAACTCCGACGGTTGCGTGATCCTCAACTTCGCACAGAAAAAAGTGCTGATCGCTGGCATGCGTTACGCCGGTGAGATGAAGAAAGCCATGTTCTCCGTGCAGAACTTCCTGCTGCCGGCCGCTGACGTGCTGCCAATGCACTGCGCTGCCAACATCGGCGAAGAAGGCGACGTGACCCTGTTCTTCGGTCTGTCGGGCACCGGTAAAACCACCCTGTCGGCCGACGAAAGCCGTTACCTGATCGGTGACGACGAACACGGCTGGGGCGAAGGCGTGGTGTTCAACATCGAAGGCGGTTGCTATGCCAAGTGCATCGACCTCTCCGAGAAGAACGAGCCGGTTATCTGGAAAGCCATCAAGCACGGCGCTGTGCTGGAAAACGTTGTTATCGACGACGCCAAGCACGCCGACTACGCCGATGTCAGCCTGACCCAGAACAGCCGCGCCGCGTACCCGCTGGAGCACGTTGCCAAGCGTTCCGAGCACAACCTCGGTGGCGAGCCAAACGCTGTAATCTTCCTGACCTGCGACCTGACCGGCGTACTGCCGCCAGTGTCGATCCTCAACGAAGAGCAAGCGGCCTACCACTTCCTGTCCGGCTACACCGCTCTGGTGGGTTCGACTGAAATGGGTTCGGGCAGCGGCATCAAGTCGACCTTCTCCACCTGCTTCGGCGCACCGTTCTTCCCGCGTCCGGCTGGCGAATACGCCGAGCTGCTGATCAAGCGCATCCGCGGCTTCGGCTCCAAGGTCTACCTGGTCAACACCGGCTGGACCGGCGGCGGCTACGGCGTCGGCAAACGCTTCAACATCCCGACCACCCGCGCGGTGATCGCAGCGATCCAGAGCGGCGCGCTGATCGGTGCAGCCACCGAACACCTCGACACCATCAACCTCGACGTGCCACTGGCCGTACCGGGCGTTGAAACCAACCTGCTCAACCCACGCAACACCTGGGCTGACAAGGCTGCGTACGACGAGGCTGCGAAAGCACTGGCCGGTCTGTTCATCGAGAACTTCAAGAAGTTCGAAGTGAGCGACGCGATCAAGGCTGCAGGGCCGAAGTTGTAAGATTGGTTTGTTGTGAATGAAAAGCCGCCCTTTAGGGGGCGGCTTTTTTGTGGGCGAAAACAAGACTAACTGGCAATATTCCCGCAGAAAATGGCCTTAACTACCAGAATACTGCCACTTAAAAAGCCAGCTTTTCGCCAATGCAGCGGTCAAAGATCGCCACTAGTCCCCGATAGTCACATGACACAGCATCAATGTTTGCTGGGACCCAAGCGTCATCTTTAACCAGCCACCAATCGACTGGGAAGCCTGCGTTAATAATGATTTGTTCAAATAATAGGCGTTGCGCTCGGCCATTACCTTCGCGAAAAGGATGGATGACATTCAAATCGCCATAAGCCTCAGCGATGTTCACCACAAGTTCTGGTTTGCCCATTCCCGCGAACCACGCCGAGCGCTCCATCACGCTAAAGATTTTTTGCGCTTCTGGAAGAATTCGCTCTGCAGTACAGAAAAATGTTTGTCCCTTTTTGATGTTAACGGTACGCAACTGCCCGGCCCAATCGTAAACATCGCAAAAAAGAGTTTTATGGGCGTGCTGCAGGACACTTAAATCATAAGGAGGGGGGAGAAGACGAAATCGATTGATCGCGATTTCCGAGAGCTCTCGCTCTGCTTTTTGCAATTCTTCTTCAGAGTGGATGTCGAGCAAGTTACGCAGAACATCACTATGAGGGTAGCAATAGGGGTCTTGTCCGACCCCATATTTGTCCGTCATTAACGTGCAGTCTGACGATATTTTTCAATGACCGATTCCCTTGATGGAAGCGGTTTCTCGGCATCGGCACGGCTGGTATCGAAACCTTCCAGACGTAAGCTCGCCAGATAGTTTGACCGGCGTACTTTGTCGTAATAAGCCTGCTTCTGCTGGAACGTCAATTCGCTCATTTCATAGGCCTCTTGGTGCAGGACTCCAGTGTAGCGCAATCGTGTGGAGTGATAGGTCGGGATTTTCGATCCTTAAAGCGAGGCTGTTCATCGAGAGTCTGTTGGTTTTTTTGAATCATTTTGCCAGCCTTGGATATACGCGATGGTGCACATTCACCATGCAGAATTTCGTCCATTTCTCGCACGCTTTCCATCAGCTCATCAAAGAATTTGCTCATGGTTGCTCCCATGTTTGATTACCGTTTTTTTGATCGCTCTTACAGAGTGTAAAAGAGCGATACGATCACTCGATTTCAGGCTGGAGCCTTCCAGTTGAGCATCTGCTGCTGTGCGACTTGCAGCAGGTCACAGCCATCCTGCGTCAGCAGATAGAGGGCGTGGGTGATGTGGGGGATGTCTTCTACGTCGGCTTGTTTGAAGCTGAGGCAGTAGAGGGTTTTTAGCAGGTCGCTTGAAGCGCGCAGGCGCTGGACGGCGCATTCGAGGATGTCTTGCGGGTTGGCCTCGGTGTCGATGAGCAGAGGCTTGGTGTCGGTGAGGTTAGATTCGAGTGGGCGGTAGCGTTCGGTAAGAAACTGATTCCATGTTTTCATTTTTAGATATCTCTGAAGGTATCGAAAAACCGCTGCTACCGTGACCAAGCGGTGGAGGCGGGCTGTGTTCAAGTTGGTCAAACCGGCAGAGATAACCCGGTACGCCGAAGCGTCCCAAACACAGCCGCCATAAAGCGTGCCGACAGAATGTGCTGGCAGCATACAAGGGCATGCATCAGTTATCTCTGTTTTCAGGTGACCAAACCTGAGCCGCTGATTGCTTAGCGACAGCCACGACTATAGGTTCGCGCCCTCAAGTGGCGATAGGCGACAAAGCGTCTGGTTGCGTAGGAACGGGACGAAGATTTCATCAGACGTTCCTACCAACACTTCATCATTTTTCAACGCAGGTGTTTATACGTCGAAACATCCAACAAACTGGTCGTCAGCCCCGTTGCCGGCGCGTAGATCGAACCCTTCACCGCCGAAAATGGCACCCCTTTGCTGCCCAGCGAAACATAGCGCTCACCTTTATCCAGTTCGGTGAAGTAGGTGTAGGAAATGCTGTGCATCTGCTTGTAGCGCGATTCGTCGGCGACGATGGCGCCCGTCAGGCGCAGCAGATCTGTTTCGCTCAGGTTCAGGGATTTGTTCAATTGCACGCCCCAGCGCTTGAGGCAGGTTTCGGCGAGGTGGCGGACGATGCGGCCAGGTTCGACCAGCGTTTTCAGGTCGCCGCTGTTGGTGGGTACGCCGCCGGCGGCGGTGGCGTTACCGGCCATGGTCGCGTGACGGCCGGCCATCGGGTACACGCAGGTTTTAGTGCCGGTGGCGGTTTGTGGAATGACGCAGCTAAACCCTTTGGAGCGCTCATCGCGGGCATAGAAGGCGACATATTCTTTAACGTTGGCACCGAGCTTGACGCGCTGATCCTGGAAGTTACCGATGCCTGGTACTGGATCAAGGGCGAATATATTCACCGGGATATTGTTAAGTTGAGGATCATTTAACATCGCATTGGCCAGCATATGGCAACTTATCCCGCCGCGACTCCAGCCCACCAAATTGACTTGAGTGGGAATGACACCGTCCTTGCGAAATGTCTTGATGATCTGTTCCTGCAACTTCTGTTGGGTCACGCTGCGATCACCGTAGTTATATTTGCGCCAGAACCACGAACCTTCGACCTTTACATCCTCAATAGGAATCCCAGCGGCTTTAAGGCGGTTGTATTCAGTCTCGGTCAGTTGCTCGCGCTGCCAGTCGCATTTGCCTTTGATGATATTGAGGGCATGCTGCACGTTTTCCTCCCAGCCTTTGCCGAACAGCGTGCCGGTAAGGCCGTACTCCTTGGTTTTGGTAAACAGATCGTCAGCCTGCAGGTTACCGCTGCCGGGCCCGTCGACGACAATCCATTCGGCGAACTCGCGGCCGGTATGGTTGGCAGCCAGTGTGGAAACCAGTTCGCCGTCCCAGAAGTTTTCATGAGCGGTATCAAACTTGTTGGAACCCGTACCGCAAAAAAATATAGTTAGAACTGTCATGGTGTTGCTCTCGTTTAGTTGTAAGAGCGAACAAGTTAGTGTCAGTTGCATCTATAAATAAAGAGTTCTGGTGTTTCCGGATTTGTAGTGCGTTTTAGTTATATGTTGTTTGTGGTGGTTTTTGTTTGGCAACTTCAAGCAAGTCACAACTGTCCTGTACCAATAAATAAAGGGCATTGACGATGTTGGGAATATCTTTCACGTCAGCTTGTTTGAAACACAAACAGTAGAGCGTTTCCAGCAAATCACCGGCTGCGCGCAGACGCTGATCGGCGGCATTGATCAGGTCAGTCTGGCTGGAGTGGCTGTCGATAAGCAGTACCGGGTTTTCGCTGTAGCAAGTCTTGAGTGGGCGATAGCGGTTGATCATGGTGAGGCGTGTCCTGTTCGAAGGCGCTGGGGCGGGCCGGCAGAGTGTTTGCAGCCGCGCCGGCCACTATAGAAGGGCGTTTCGCGGTGGGACAAGACAGCCGCAATGGACAGTATTCGTAGGGGTTTTTCCGTATTTTGAGGAAATGCCCTACGTGTTTTCGCAGCTTTTTCAGGCCAAAACCCTTAGGCGTAATAATTCCTACGTGATTGTCAGGCGATTCGCGGTAAACCGCTGTATCGTGCGCGCCAGAATCTGTAGGGCGTTTCCAAACGTCTGACACGCGCTTAAAGGGAATTAGGTATGCACTGGCTACGAATGGCCGCAATTTTATTGCTCGGGCTGGGCACTTGCCGTTTGGCGATGGCCTCTGACATTGGCAATGCATGGGTGCTGGACCGTCTCGATCGCACCGATTGGCCGGAGGCACTGATCAGCCAGGCGAGCATGGACACGGCGTCGCGCGGTGAAGTGTTGATGTTCGCCAAAGCCCTGTTGGCCAGTGAAGCACTGGATGAAGAAGGGCTTGAGCAGCGACTCGGTGTGCCCCACGTGCAACTGAAGTCGATTCGCCACGTGCGCGACGGCCTCTGGGAGGGCTTGTTGAGCACCTATCGCAATGCCAGTCAGAACTGTGATGAACAACCGTTCTGCCCTCGTGTGCGTAGCGTCGCTGATTTGCGCCAGTTGGCGGCAGCGTTCACTGGCGACATCAGCCCGGCCCATGCGCTGTGGGCGAGCAAGAGCCAAGGCGTGCATGAGCAGATGCTGAATGAGCAGTTGCGGGTGGCGGTGTTGCGTCCCTGAACTTCAGGATTTTGCGTTGTTCTGACCGGCCTCTTCGCGAGCAGGCTCGCTCCCACAGGGACCGTGGCGTTCAAGTAATCGCTGTATCATTCCGAATCGATTTGGCCCCGACCTTTTCTCGACTCGCTGCGATCGCCCGCTAGGCTGTTGGCATGGCAGCAGTCAATGGAGTGACAGCGAATGCACAACACCCTGGAACAGGTTTTTGGTTTTCCACAGTTTCGACCCGGTCAAGAGGCGGCGATCAGCGCGGTGCTGGCCGGGCGCTCGGCGGCGGCGATTTTTCCCACCGGTTCCGGCAAGTCGATTTGTTATCAATTGCCGGCGCTGATGCTGCCGCACCTGACGTTGGTGGTCTCGCCGTTACTGGCGCTGATGCAGGATCAACTGGCCTTTTTGCAGCGACACGGTATTTCGGCCGGCAGCATCGATTCGGCGCAGAGTCGCGATGATGCCAATGACGTGATGACCCGCGCCCGTTCGGGTGAATTGAAGATTCTGATGATCTCGGTGGAGCGCTTGAAGAACGAGCGCTTCCGCAACTTTTTGCAGCAGGTGCCGATCTCGCTGCTGGTGGTGGACGAGGCGCATTGCATCTCGGAATGGGGCCACAATTTCCGCCCCGACTACCTGAAGCTGCCGGACTACCAACGCCAGTTCAACATCCCGCAGACCTTGCTGCTGACGGCGACCGCAACACCGAAGGTCATCGCTGACATGCAGACCAAATTCGCTATCGCCGCTGACGATGTGGTGACCACCGGTTTCTACCGGCCCAACCTCAATCTGCTGGTGGAACCGGTACGCGGACAGGACAAGCGTCGGCGTCTGGTGGAGTGGATGAGCGAGCGTGCGGGGCAGCCGAGTATCGTCTACGTGACCTTGCAGAAAACCGCCGAACATATCGCCGAACACCTTGAGCGCAACGGCATTCAGGCTGAGGCGTATCACGCCGGTTTAGCCCATGACAAACGCGAAGCGATTCAGAAACGCTTCATGGCCGGACAGTCCAATTGCATCGTCGCGACCATTGCATTCGGCATGGGCATCGACAAGAGCGACATCCGCAATGTCGTGCACTTCGATCTACCCAAATCCATCGAAAACTACAGTCAGGAAATCGGCCGCGCCGGGCGTGACGGGCAGCCGTCGGACTGTCTGGTATTGGCCAATCGAGACAGCCTCAATGTGCTGGAAAACTTCGTCTACGGCGATACGCCGGAGCGCGAGGGCATTCGCTATGTGCTCGACGAGTTGAAAGCTTCGGTGCCGGAAGGGCAGTGGGAGTTTCTGCTCGGGCCATTGGCGGATCAGAGCAACATTCGCTCACTGCCGCTGAAAACATTGCTGGTGCAATTGGAGCTGCGCGGTTTGATCGCGCCGCGCTACGCCTATTACGCCGAATACCGTTTCAAATACCTGCTGGAACCGGAAGCGCTGCTTGAGCGTTTCGACGGGGAGCGCAGGGATTTCGTCGCTGCAATTATTCGGACCTCGGCGCGCGCGCGCACCTGGGCCACGGTGAATTTCGAGGCGATGTACGCGCAGTATTCCGCCGAGCGCAATCGAGTAGTGAAGGCGCTGGATTACTTCCAGGAAAAGGGATGGGTCGAACTGGAAAGCAAGCAGATGACCGAAGTCTACAGCCTGCTGAATAGTGACTTTGACAGCGATGGCCTGAGCGCTGAACTGCATGACTATTTCACCCGACATGAGCAGGCTGAAGTGGCGCGCATCCACGCGATGCTTGAAGTGTTCGCCACCGAGCGCTGCCTGGGCTATCGCCTGGCCGAGTATTTCGGTGATCACAATGCACCTGAGCGGTGTGGGCATTGTTCGGTGTGTCATGGCCAGGTGGCGCGATTGCCAGCACCGCCGGAGTTGCCAGCGCTTGTGGATAAAAACTTTGCAGCGCTGTGCGGCGATTTTATCCACAGGCATGAGCAGCACACCGGGGTTATCCCGACGGCGGAGCGGCTGACACGGTTTTTGTGCGGGATCAGCGTGCCGTTGTTCACCAAGCTAAAGGCGCGGACGATCACCGGCTATGCGGCGTTGGAGGAATATCCCTACGCCGAAGTCCGCAGCTGGGCTGATGATCATTTGCTCGGTTGAGCAAGAGCCCTTGTGGGAGCGAGCCTGCTCGCGAAAGCGGTATATCAGGCAACACTATTTTGAATGTGATGACCCTTTCGAGAGCAGGCTCGCTCCCACAAAAGTTGGGCTCTATCCATCCGCTGAATGTCGATCATCACGGTAATAAACTTCAAAAACCGTCGCTGGCTGACTATGGTTGAGGTCTGTCTTTGGATCGCCAACAAGAGAACAACATGAGCCAGACATCCTTCGATATTCAGCAGGCCGCGGTGATCGGCGCGGGCACCATGGGCCGTGGCATTGTCATGTGCCTGGCCAATGCCGGTGTGAGTGTGCAGTGGGTGGATAACAATCCACAGATGCTTGAACAGGCACTCGCCACCGTGGCCGAGACTTATGCACATAACGTGCGCCAAGGCCGGATTGATCAGGCCGAGGCGGATGCGCGCATCGCACGGGTCAGTGCGGCGGCGGATTACGCGGCGATTCGCAATGTCGATCTGGTGATCGAGGCGGTGTACGAGAATCTTGAGCTGAAGCAGAAGATCTTTCGTGAGCTCGATGGCTTGCTCAAGCCTGAGGCACTGTTGGCGAGCAATACCTCGGCGCTGGATATCGATGCGATTGCCGCGGCGACCCGGCGCCCGGAGCAAGTGCTGGGCCTGCATTTCTTCAGTCCGGCACACATCATGAAACTGCTGGAAATCGTTCGCGGCGCGCAGACTTCGCCAGCGGTGCTGGAAGCTGCGCTTGCGTTAGGCAAACGCATGGGCAAGGTCAGCGTGGTGTCGGGGAACTGCCACGGTTTTATCGGCAATCGCATGTTGCATCCGTATGTGCTGGAGGCGCGCAAGATGTTGCTCGAAGGCGCTTATCCACAGCAGGTCGACGCGGCGCTGCAAGGTTTCGGTTTCGCCATGGGGCCGTTTCGCATGTACGACGTCGTCGGTATCGATCTGGAATGGCGTGCCCGCGAACTGGCCGGCAAGGGCCAAGATGCGCCGGAGGTACAGGTGGACAACCGCTTGTGCGAGCTGGGCCGGTTCGGCCAGAAGTCTGGCAAGGGCTATTACCATTACGAGCCGGGCAGTCGTCAGGCTGAGCATGATCCTGAGGTCGATGCGCTGGTATTGCAAGTCAGCGAAGGGCTGGGCTTCCAGCGCCGCGAGATTGGTCCGGAGGAGATTCTGGAGCGTAGTTTGCTGGCGTTGGTCAATGAGGGCGCGAAGATTTTGCAGGAAGGTATTGCCGAGTCCGCGCACGATATCGATCTGGTGTATCTGAATGGCTACGGGTTCCCGGCGGACAAGGGCGGGCCGATGGCCTGGGCGGATCAGCAGGGGCTGGCGGACATTCATCAGCGCTTGCTGGCGCTGGAGACGCGGCAGGGTGATCAGTGGAAGCCGGCGCGGTTGATTGGTGAGTTGGCGGCGCAGGATAAGGGGTTTGCTCAAGTGTAATGTCGCGGCCAAAATCGTTCCCCCTCACCCCAGCCCTCTCCCCCAGGGGGGAGAGGGCGAAGGGAGCCGATCTGCGTGGGTTTCAGCATTTGAGTTCGACTCGAAGGATCAGGTCGGTGTATTTCGAGAGAACACCTCGGTCAGTCCCCTCTACCTTTGGGAGAGGGCTAGGGTGAGAGCAAGCGGCCTCACTGAAAAAACAAGAGAATCAGCCCAACCATGTCCACCCCTCAGCGCACCGACTACCCACACTTCCAGCCCATCACCACACGCTGGCACGACAACGACGCCTACGGTCACGTCAACAACGTCACCTACTACAGCTTCTTCGACACGGCGGTTAACACTTACTTGATACAGGTTGGTGGTCTGGATATTCATGATGGTGAGGTGGTGGGATTCGTGGTCAGTTCGGCGTGTGATTACTTTGCCTCGATCGCCTTCCCGGATCTGATCGAGATCGGTCTGCGAGTCGGCAAGTTGGGCAACAGTTCGGTGCAATATGAGCTGGCGGTGTTCAAGGTCGGCGATAGCGAGGCTTGTGCGGCCGGGCGCTTCGTTCACGTATTCGTCGATCGGGCGAGTAATCAGCCAGTGCCGATTCCCGCCAAGCTGCGGCAGGCACTGGAATACCTGGTGGTTTAACAAAGGCAAAAAAAATCGCAGCCCTCGGGCTGCGATTTTTGTTCAAGCATTCGCCTTAGCGGTGGCGATAGTACTTGTGATGCTTGCGATGACCGTAGGCATGGCCGCGACCAGGATGGTCGTCACGGTAGTAGCGACGGTCACGACCACGATCGCGATCGTAATGACGATCGTCGTCATCGCTCTTGTTGCCCATGTAGTTACCCAGCGCGCCACCGGCGCCGCCACCTGCTGCGGAGCCGATCAGGCTGCCGGTGGTGCCGCCCATGCTGCGGCCAACCACGTTACCGCCGGCCGCGCCCAATGCGCCACCGATGGCGGCTTCGCCACGGCTGCGTTTGTCGGCGCCGACCGCACTACCACCCGCGCCGCCCAGGGCTGCGCCGATGGTGGAACCTGTATTGCCGCCTAAGGACTGACCGACGACCGAGCCAAGAACCCCGCCCAATGCGCCGCCCACACCTGCTTCGGTGGTGCCGCCTGCGGAAGCTAAACCACTGACCAGGCCAAGGGACAACAAGAGAATCGAGGAGAACTTCATAGATGAGCCTCAAAGGGATGACGGCGCCGATCCTGAGGCTCTGGAATGGGTGTGACAATCGAAATCCGACGAATAACACGACTTGTATACAATATTGCAAGTTACTGTTTTTTCACCGGAACTTATCGGTTTTTCGCCGGTCTTTAGCTACTTCGGACAGGCCGCTTTTGTGAAAAAGCGGCCTTTTTTGTGGGCGTTGGAAAAGCCTTTGAGCTTTGAAAGGTATTGTCTGAACCGACGCCTTCGCGAGCAGGCTCGCTCCCACATTTGAAATGCATTCCAATGTGGGAGCGAGCCCGCTCGCGAAGGGGCCGATTCAGCGCCGCGTTATGCGGACTTGGCCATGATCAGCCCGGTCTCACTCGCCGCTTCCAACCGAATCGCAATGAACTTCGACGTCGGTGTATGGCTGCCATCCCCGGTGCTTTCCAGCGGCACCAGCGGATTCACTTCCGGGTAATAAGCCGCCGCTTGGCCCGCTGGAATATCAAACGCCAGCAAGGTGAAGCCCTTCACCCGACGCTCGCGGCCATCGTCCCACAGCGACACGATGTCAGCCTTCTGCCCCGGCCGGAAGCCCAGACGAATGATGTCCGCCTCGTTGGCGAACAGCACATCACGCTGGCCCTTGACCCCGCGATAACGGTCGTCGAGACCATAAATCGTGGTGTTGTACTGATCGTGGGAGCGCATCGATTGCAGGATCAGATCCGGCAGTTGTCCGGTCGCGCGCGTGCGTTCGTGCACGAGATCTTTCGGCAGCATGTTCGCGCGGAAGTTGGCACGGCCCGACGGCGTGTTCCACTTGCGCGCGCCAGCGCTGTTGCCGAGATAGAAGCCGCCCGGGTTTTTGATCTTCTCGTTGAATTCTTTGAAGTTGGGAATGGTGTCGGCGATCAGTTCGCGAATGCGCCCGTAGTCGGCCACCAGCCAGTTCCAGTCCACCGGTTTACTGCCCAATGTGGCAGCGGCGATGCCGGCGATGATCGACGGCTCGGAGCGCATCTGGTTCGACAGCGGCTGCAACTGACCGTTGGAGGCGTGAACCATGCTGAACGAGTCTTCCACGGTGACCGCTTGCGGGCCTTCGGTCTGGATGTCGATGTCGGTCCGACCGAGGCACGGCAGGATCAGCGCGTCTTTACCGTGGGCCAGGTGGCTGCGGTTGAGCTTGGTGCTGATCTGCACGGTCAGGTCGCAATTGCTCAGTGCTGCGAACGTGCGCGGGCTGTCCGGCGTCGCTTGGGCGAAGTTGCCACCCAGGCCGATAAAGACTTTGGCGCGGCCCTCGGCCATTGCGTGGATTGCTTCAACCACGTTGTGGCCGTTGTGCCGCGGCACCTTGAACTGGAAGCGGCGTTCCAGCGAATCGAGGAACGCCACCGGCGGACGCTCGTTGATGCCCATCGTGCGGTCGCCCTGCACGTTGCTGTGGCCACGTACCGGGCACAGGCCGGCGCCCGGTTTGCCGATGTTGCCGCGCAGCAGCATCAGGTTGGCGATTTCCTGGATGGTCGGCACCGAATGGCGATGCTGGGTGATGCCCATCGCCCAGCACATGATCACGTTCTTGCCTTTGGCGTACATGCGCGCGGCTTGTTCGATCTCGACCAGGGTCAGGCCGGATTGCTCGACGATCTGTTCCCACGGCGTGTCATCGACCACGCCGAGATACTCCAGCACGTTGGCGCTGTGGGCATTGAGGAAGTCATGATCGAACACAGCAGGTTCGCCAGCCTTCTGCGCATCGCGCTCCCACTGCAGGAGGAACTTGGCCATACCGCGCAGCAGCGCCATGTCACCGCCGAGTGCTGGACGGAAGTAGGCGGTGTTGGTCGGCTTGTCGCCGTTGGTGAGCATTTCGATCGGGTGCTGCGGGTGCTGGAAGCGTTCCAGACCGCGCTCTTTCAAGGGGTTGATGCACACCACCTGAGCGCCGCGCTTCACCGCTTCACGCAACGGTTCGAGCATGCGCGGATGGTTGGTGCCCGGGTTCTGGCCCCAGACGAAAATCGCATCGGCGTGTTCGAAATCGTCGAAGGTCACGGTGCCTTTGCCGACGCCAACGCTTTGCGCCAAGGCGACGCCGCTGGCCTCGTGGCACATGTTCGAGCAGTCAGGGAAGTTGTTGGTGCCGTAGGCGCGCACGAACAGTTGATACAGGTACGCCGCCTCGTTGCTGGCCCGACCCGAGGTGTAGAACTCGGCCAGATCCGGGCTCGGCAGGCTTTGCAGGTGTTTGGCAATCAGAGTGTAGGCGTCGTCCCAACTGATCGGCTTGTAGCGATCGGTTTCGGCGTCGTAGACCATCGGCTCGGTCAGGCGGCCCTGATACTCCAGCCAGTAGTCGCTCTGCTCCAGCAACGAAGTGACGCTGTGCTTGGCGAAGAACTTTGCATCGACGCGACGCTTGGTCGCTTCCCAGTTCACCGCTTTCGCGCCGTTCTCGCAAAACTTGACCATGCCGCTTTCCGGCGAGTCGCCCCACGCACAACCCGGACAGTCGAAGCCGCCGTTCTGGTTGGTCTTGAGCATCATGCGCAGGTTTTTCAGCGCGTTGTCGCTGGTCAACCAGGCCTGGGCCACACTGATCAGGGCACCCCAGCCGCCGGCGGCGCCTTTGTAAGGCTTGTAGCGCGGGACAGGTTTCTGGTCGGCTTGATGATGTTGGCTCACGCTTGATTCTCCATCGCGGGGCTATACACCCGCGGCGCACTTTTCTGCGGCAGGTGGATGAGATTGAGGTTGTGTCGACGGGCCCATTGCACGGCAAGGCCCGTGGGTGCGGACAGGCTGACCAAAGTCTGGATGCCGGCGCGCAAGACTTTCTGGATCAATTCGAGGCTGCAACGGCTGGTGACAATCGCCAGGCCGCCTTCTGTGGATATCTTTTGCCGGATCAGTCCGCCGATCAGCTTGTCGAGGGCGTTGTGCCGGCCGATGTCTTCGCGACCGAGCAGCAATTCGCCGCTGGCGTTCATGAACACCGCCGCATGCACCGCTCCGCAGTACTGGCCCAAGGGTTGAAATGCACTGATGCGCTGACGCAAACCGTCGAGCCACTCAATCGGCGGCAACGGCGCACCGGGCAGGACTTTCAGATCAGGCAGCGCTTGCTCCACCGCTTCCACTCCGCACAATCCGCAACCACTGGTGCCCGCCATTTGCCGGCGCTGTTGCTTGAGGTTCCAGAAGGCGCGGTTGGCGATGGTCACTTGCGCATATTGCGCGGAGCCTGCGCCGGTCAATTGCAGGTCATAGATGTCGGTGGCATCGATGATGATGCCGCTGCCGAGGCTGAAGCCGACGATGAAGTCTTCCAGGTCGGTCGGCGTCACCAGCATCACCGCCTGACTGATGCCGTTGTAGGCGATCGCCAACGCAACTTCCTCGGCCAGCGCGGTGCTGGCCGATTCTTCGCGGGGTAAATCGCTGTAACTGTAGGTCTGGCTGGCGGCAGGCGCGGGCGTTTCAAGTGGAGGCGCCGCGCAGGCTGGGCGCTTGGCGTTCATGGCATCACCGACGGTTTGATCAACGTTAAGACTAGGCGCGGCAAGTTGTCGCGTCTAATCGCTAGTGTCGATCTATCGATAGATGCCGTCGATCAAGAGGCTATTGGTGATTCTCGATACAGCGCAAAACAGGCCTCGGCCAGCGCCGAGCGTGGCGCCCCGCGGCGCATGATCAGGCCCAGTGGGGCGAGGGTTTGGGCGTCTTCGATGGGTTGCAGGCGCAGGTGGTCGGTGAGTTTTTCCAGACCACCGTCCAGGGGCATGATTGCGCAGCAGAACCCGCCGTGTACGGCTTGTAACAATTGATGCACGGCGTCGGTTTGCAACAATGGTTGCGGGTTCAGGCCACGGCTATGGAAGTTATGGTCGATGGACTGGCGAAAGTGCATGCCGCTGGTGAGCATGCCCAGCGGCAGTTCGATCAGCGATTGCCAGCTCAACGGTGCGTCGCCGAAGGTAAAGGTTCGCTGGTCGTATAAAAGGCCCATGCGGGTTTCGCTGAAGGCCAGAGATTCGAAGCGCTCGTTATCCAGACGATCGAGGTAGGACACGCCGATGTCGATGCGGTTGTTCGCCAAGTGTTCAAGGATCTGCTCAGAACTCAATGCCGACATTTCAAAGCGCAAATTCGGGTGGGCGCTGTGCAGGCGTTGCATCAACGGCAGCGGATCGAAACTCGACAGTGGCACCACGCCCAGCCGCAGCGTGCCGATCAGGTTGCCGCGACACGCCGCCGCTTCCGCGTGCAAGCCGTCATAGGCCGCCATCACCGAACGTGCCCACGCCAGCACGCGCTCGCCCGGTGCGGTGAAACCTTCGAAGCGCTGGCCACGGTTGACCAGCGGCAGGTCGAGTTCTTCTTCAAGGCTGCGCAGGCGCATCGACAGGGTTGGCTGGGTAATGTGGCAACGCGCGGCGGCCTGGCCGAAGTGGCGGGTTTCGTCGAGGGCGATGAGGAATTTCAGCTGCTTGATGTCCATCTTCGCTCCAGGCGCTGGCGGGGGTGGGCGATTCTACCGCTTGCGCGGTGGCAGGGTCATTGGTCGGCTTGGAACCGGGTTTGTCCGCGGTGGTCTAGGCTTGGACGACTGACCCTTTATTCCATGGAGAGAACCACGATGAGTCTTTTAAGTTTTGTAAAAGAAGCCGGTGAAAAGCTGCTCGATCTTCTGACCCCGGGTAACGCCAATGCCAGTGAGCAGTTGAAGGAACACATCAGCAAGGTCGGCCTGGGCAATCCGAATGTGCAGGCGACGGTGGATGGCGACAAAGTGACCGTCACCGGTGAAGTCGCGAGTCAGGAAGAGAAAGAGAAGATTCTGTTGGCAGTGGGCAACATTGCCGGCGTTGGCAGCGTGGATGACCAGATCACCGTGAGCGGGCCAGTTGTCACTGCCGCGCAATTTGTCGTGGTCAAGTCTGGTGACACCCTCAGCGCGATTTCTCTGCGTGTGTACGGGGATGCCAACAAGTATCAGAAAATTTTCGATGCCAACAAACCGATGCTCAAGGATGTGAACAAAATCTATCCGGGGCAGACTCTGCGTATTCCTGAGTAACACAACACCCCTGTAGGAGCTGCCGCAGGCTGCGATCTTTTGATTTTGATTTTTCCAAACAAGATCAAAAGATCGCAGCCTTCGGCAGCTCCTACAAAGATCAAAGTCCTGCAATCAAACTGCGGTAATCCTCAACCGCCGCAAACTCAGCCGTGTCCTTCGGCCCCTTGCGGCTGTCCGGCTCTTTCACCGCCAGCAAATGCGCCACACCAAAATCCCGCGCACTGCGCAGAATCGGCAAGGTATCGTCGATAAACAGACTGCGCGCAGGATCAAAACCGATATCCGCCTGCAAGGCGTCCCAGAATTGCGGGTTCTCCTTGGGAAACCCGTAATCATGCGAGCTGATCAGCCGCTCGAAGTACGGCGCCAGCTCAATCCGTTCCAGCTTCAGCGACAGTGAATCGCGGTGCGCGTTGGTGATCATGATCACCCGTTTGCCAGCGCGTTTGATCGCTGCCAGAAACGTATCGGCATCCGGCCGCAGGGCGATCAGGTGCGCGGTTTCCAGTTTCAACTCACGCACCGACAACTTCAGCTCGGTACTCCAGAAATCCAGGCAATACCACTGCAACTGACCGGCATGGCGTTCGAACAACGGCTGCAATTCCATCTCGGCCATGGCCCGGCTGACCCCGTGCAGTTCGGCGTAGCGCTGCGGCAGATGTTCCAGCCAGAAGTGATTGTCGAAGTGCAGATCCAGCAGCGTGCCGTCCATGTCGAGCAGAACGGTATCGATGTCGGACCACGGTAATGAAGGCATGGCAACGTCTCGAGCGGTAGAAAGATATCCGACATAAACAATCGGGAAAGCCGCGTTATAGTAGCGCGTTCACGCCAAGGAGCTTTGCATGCGCCAGAAACCCACCGTACTTGCCCGCGAGATCGTCGCCACTAGCCGTCTGTTTTGCGTCGAAGAACTCAAGCTGCGCTTTTCCAACGGCGTGGAACGCACTTATGAGCGTCTGGTCGGCAAAGGTGCGGGCTACGGCGCGGTAATGATCGTGGCGATGCTGGATGCCGAACACGCAGTGCTGGTCGAAGAGTATTGCGGTGGTACTGACGAATATGAGTTGTCCCTGCCCAAAGGCCTGATCGAGCCCGGCGAGGATGTTTTGGCAGCGGCCGAGCGTGAACTCAAGGAAGAGGCGGGTTTTGGCGCGCGGCAACTGGAGCATCTGACCGAGCTGTCGCTGTCGCCCGGTTACATGAGCCAGAAGATTCAGGTGGTCCTGGCCACTGATTTGTACGAAGAGCGTCTGGAAGGCGACGAGCCCGAGCCGATGCGTGTCGATAAAGTGAACCTGCGCGAACTGTCGTCGCTGGCGCTCAATCCCCAGTTTTCCGAAGGCCGTGCATTGGCTGCACTGTATCTGACCCGCGATCTGCTGACCGAGCGCGGGTTCTTTCCAGCATGAGTGAGATATCGATGACGTTTCCCCACCCGTTGATGGCGCCGGTCGTTGAGCTGGCATTGCAGGCCGGCGAGGCGATTTTGCCGTTCTGGCGCTCCGGCGTCGAAGTCACGGCCAAATCCGATGACTCGCCCGTGACGGCGGCGGATCTGGCCGCGCATCACCTGATCGTCGCCGGGCTGACGGCGCTGGATCCGAGCATTCCAGTGCTGTCGGAAGAGGACGCCAACATTCCCCAGAGCGTACGCGCCGGCTGGCAGCGCTGGTGGTTGGTGGATCCGCTGGATGGCACCAAAGAGTTCATCAGCGGCAGTGAAGAGTTCACCGTCAACATCGCGTTGATCGAAAACGGTCGAGTGGTGTTTGGCGTGGTGTCGATGCCGACCAATGGTCGTTTCTACGTCGGCGGTGCCGGGCTTGGCGCATGGCGCTGCGACAAGGACGGCACGCCGGTTTCGATTCAGGTGCGTGATGTGCCGGGGCCGGGAGAGGCGTTTACCGTGGTTGCCAGCCGTCGTCATTCGAGTCCCGAACAGGAGCGCTTGCTGGCAGGGTTGAGTGTGAGTCTGGGCGAGTTGCAATTGGCGAATATTGGCAGCTCGCTGAAATTTTGCCTGGTGGCGGAAGGCGCGGCGGATTGCTATCCGCGACTGGCGCCGACTTCGCAGTGGGACACGGCAGCGGCGCAGGGCGTGCTGGAAGGTGCGGGCGGTGAGGTGCTGGATCTGCGCGGAGAAGCGTTCTGTTATCCGGCGCGGGAATCGCTGCGCAATGAGTTCTTTTTGGCATTGCCGGCGAAGGCGGCCTGGCGGGAAAGGTTGTTGGCGTTGGCCCGGGCTTAAGTGGGCTGATCGGCAATCGCCCTCACCCCAGCCCTCTCCCCCAGGAGAGGGAGCCGACCGAGTTGTCTTGCATCACACATCGACCTGAAAGATTGGGTCGATTGTGGATTCAGTGAAGCGCCTTCAGGTCGATGTACCTCTGAAGCATCCCCCAATCAGTCCCCTCTCCCTCCGGGAGAGGGATAGGCGGGCGGCGTTCCGATGAGGGGCTTTTGATTTTCAGCGGTGCAAAACGTACTGCCCGGTAAATATCACGGCGTCATCTTCGCTTCCCTGATTGACGATGCGCGTTTGCAGCGTCAACCGCGCCCGCCCATAACGCCGATACATCGCCAGAAACCTCTTCCACGCCTTCGCTTCGGGCGCCGGGCAGATTGCCGTGGCGTCGCCCGTGACCGGCAGTGGATAACTGATCTGCCCCTCCTGAATCACGATGTGCCCGTCGGTGATTCCTTCTTCTTTCAGACGCAAATGCAACCAGCCCCAACCGGCCAGCACCGCGCCGCAGTAAAGGCTGCCGCCGAACATGGTGCTCTTGTGATTGACGTTCGGCTCCAGTGGTAGATGCAGGCTCAGCTGCTGCTCATGCCACTCGAGCACCTTCAGACCCATGTCTCGAGTGAGGGGAATGTCGTGATGCAGGACCGACTCCAGATAGCAACTGTCTGTACTCATTCGTTCTCGTCCCCATGGCTGCTGTCGCCAAAGTTGAGGCCATGTTTGCGCAACTTGTCATGCAGGGTCTTGCGCGGGATGCCCAAGGCTTCGGCGAGGCTGCGCACCGAGCTGTGGGAGCGCGCGAGTTCGGCCGCGATCAATGTTTTTTCGAAGTTTTCCACTTGCTCGCTGAGGCCGCCGTTGATGACTTCGACACTGCTGTTGCCAGTGCCTTCAGCGCCGCTGTTATCCAGCGCCAGTTCCAGGCCGAGGGCGAAGCGTTCGGCGGCATTCTGCAGCTCGCGCACATTGCCCGGCCAGGTGTGGCGCAGCAACAAGGCGCGTTGTGCCGGTTGTAACTCGTGGGGCGGCAACCCGTGGCGGGCGCTGGCTTCATCGGCGTAATGCTGGAACAGCACCAGCGCATCTTCGCCGCGTTCGCGCAGTGGCGGAATGCGCAGTGGCGCAACGTTGAGGCGGTAATACAAGTCGGCGCGGAAGCGGCCCTGATCGGCGGCCTGGCGCAGGTCTTCCTTGGTCGCGGCGATCACGCGGATGTCCAGCGGGATCAGTTGATTGCCGCCCAGCCGTTCGACCACGCGCTCCTGCAGCATGCGCAGCAGTTTCACCTGCACGTCCATGCTCATGCTCTCGATTTCATCGAGAAACAGCGTGCCGCCATTGGCGAATTCGAATTTGCCGATCCGGCGTTTCTGCGCACCGGTGAACGCGCCGGGTTCGTGGCCGAACAGTTCGCTTTCCACCACCGACTCGGCCAGCGCACCGGCGTTGATCGCCACGAACGGGCCGTTGCGGCGGCTGGATAGGTCGTGCAGCGCTCGGGCTACGACTTCTTTGCCGGCGCCGGTTTCGCCAAGGATCAGCACATCAGCCTTGGTTGCGGCCAGTGCGCCTATCTGCTCACGCAGGCGCAGCATCGGCGTTGAGTGGCCGACCAGACGCGCACTCAATTCATTGCGGTCGCTCAGGGCCAGGCGCAGGCTGCGGTTGTCCAGCACCAGCCGGCGCAGGGCGAGTGCACGGCGCACGCTGTCGAGCAGTGCGTCGCTGGCGAAGGGTTTTTCGAGAAAGTCATAAGCGCCGGCACGCATGGCTTGCACCGCCAGCGGCACGTCGCCGTGCCCAGTGATTAGCAGCACGGGTAACTCTGGATCCTGCGCGTGCAATTCGCTGAGCAATTCCAGACCATCCATGCCCGGCATGCGGATGTCGCTGACCACCACGCCCGGCCAGTCACGCTCCAGTTGAGCGGCGAGGCCTTTGGCTTCGGACAGCGGCAGAATTTTCAGGCCTGCCAGGTCCAGGGTCTGGCCGAGGGCCTGACGCAGGTGCGGATCGTCGTCGATCAACACCACCTGAATGCGATTGTCGATGGTCATGCACTTCGATCCTCGGACGGTTGCAGGCTGACCCCGGGCGCACCGGCGCGCAGCCGCAGGGTAATCAAGGCGCCGCCTTGCTTGTGGTTGGCGAACGACAGTTCACCGCCGAAGGCGCGCATCAGCGTTTCACAGATTGCCAGCCCCAGACCCAAGCCCTGAGTGCGGGTCTTGGTGGTGTAGAAGGGCTCACTGGCGCGGCCGAGGGCTTCCATGCAAAAGCCCGGGCCGTTGTCGCGAATGTACAGATTGACGCCCTCGGCGGTGGATTCGGCGCTCAGCCAGAGTTTGCGCGGCGGGCCTTTTTCGGTAAGGGCATCGAGAGCGTTGGCGAGCAGGTTGCCGAGCACCTGGCGCAGGCGCGTTTCTCCGGCCTCGACCCACAGGGTAGCGGCGGGCAGGTCGCGGATCAGTTCGACTTCCATGCTGCGGCGCCGTTTGGCCAGCAGCGCCAGGGCATCGTCGAGCGCCGGTTGCAGGGCTACGCTTTCCGGGGCGTGGCGATCGCGTCTTGCAAAAGCGCGCAAGTGGGCGATGATCGAGGCCATGCGGCCGGTCAGTTCGCTGATCAGTTTGAGGTTGCCGCGCGCATCGTCGGTGCGCTGATGATCGAGCAGCACTTCAGCGTTTTCCGCGTAGCTGCGGATCGCCGCCAGCGGCTGATTGAGTTCGTGGCTGATGCTCGCTGACATGGTTCCCAGCGCCGACAGCTTGCCGGCCTGGACCAGATCGTCCTGGGCGCGCACCAGTTCCTGCTGGGCCTGTTCACGTTCCAGCACTTCCTCCTTCAAACGCCGGTTGAGGCCCTCGAGATCGCTGGTGCGCTCGGCGACGCGGCCTTCCAGTTCGCGGCGTGCCTTGGCCTCGAACGCGATGCGTTCCAGATAATGGCGACGGCGCTGCATCATCAGACCGAGCAACAACATCAGCACCAACAGTGTGGCGCCGCCGATCGCGACCACGGTGCGCACCGGACGGTCGATCAGCGTGCGCGGGGCGAGGATGCTCACACTCCAGCCGGTTTCGGCGATGTCGTGGGTCTGGATCAGCCACGCGCTGGGGCTGAGGTTCAGCGGCCGCGGTTCGCGGGTCGGGTAGGGCTGAATGGCGGTGATCGCTGAGCGTTCGCTGTCGCTCAAGTTTCGGGTCGAGCGGAAGCGCCATTCCGGGCGCGAAGTGAGGATGACCACGCCGTTGTGGTCAGTCACCAACAGTTGTTCCGGAGTTTTGCCCCACAGGCTTTCGGTGTGGTCGAGGTCGACCTTGATCACCAGCACGCCGATGATTTTTTCGCCGTTACGCACGGCGGCGGCAAAGAAATAACCGCGTTTGGCAGACGTTGTACCGAGACCGAAGAAGCGCCCGAGACGTCCGGCCATGGCTTCGCTGAAGTACGGGCGGAACGAGAAATTGCGGCCGACAAAGCTGTCGTGCTTGTCCCAGTTCGACGCCGCCAGCGTCTGGCCGCTGGTATCCATCAGGTACATGACTTCGGCACCAGTCTGCGCTGCGATATTCTTCAGCAAGCGGTTTGCATTGCCTTGGGTGACGCCGTCGTCCGGTGCGCCGAGTACCGAGCGCAGGGCCGGCAGGTCGCCGAGAATCTGTGGCAACACTTCATAGCGGTGCAGGGTGCCCAACAGGTTGGCGACGTACAGGTCGAGGGTCTGGCGGTTCTGCCCGGCCAGTTCGCTGCGGTAATAGCGCTCGGCGAGATGTTCCAGCGGCCACAGCAGCGGCGCCAGACACAGGGCCAGCAGGGCGAGGCTGCGCCAGCGAGGTCTGGGGGGAAGGGTTGGTTTCATGAGCCGATGCGCCTGAGTTGTCAGGCGCATTATGCCTAGGCTCAGGCGAAGACGTCAGCGTCCTTGAGCAGGGCTGCAGCCTGATCCTTGGCGGACAGCTTCGGCGCTTCGTCCAGCTGCCAGTCGATGCCCAGCGCCGGATCATCCCAACGAATGCTGCGCTCGGACGATGGGTCGTAGTAGTTGGTGGTCTTGTAGAGGAATTCAGCGAACTCGCTCAGTACCACGAAACCATGGGCAAAACCTTCCGGCACCCACAGTTGGCGATGATTTTCGGCAGAAAGACGCACTGCCACGGATTTGCCGAAGTGCGGTGAGCTGCGGCGAATGTCCACGGCCACATCCAATACTTCGCCAACCGTCACACGGACCAGTTTGCCCTGGGTGTTTTGCAACTGGTAATGCAGGCCACGCAACACGCCTTTTTGCGAACGCGAGTGGTTGTCCTGGACGAACTGCGTGTCCAGACCGGTGGCGTCCTGGAACGCCTTGGCGTTGAAACTCTCGTAGAAAAAGCCGCGCTCGTCACCAAACACCTTCGGTTCGATGATCAGGACACCGGGCAAGTCGGTGGTGATTACATTCATGAGGATTTCCATAGGCAGGTGTGAATGGCCGACATTCTTGCGCAAAGTGCCAAGGGGTGCGAGTGCCGGAAGACAAATAGCCCCGATACCTTTACGCGGTTGGGGGTTGCGGATCCTGTGAAGCAATGGCGAGATAGGCGCCTAATAAAATTTCAGGGGTCGTTTCATGCCGCTCGCCACGTTGATTCATCGCGCCAGTTTGCCCAGCCCACAGGTATCTGCAGAGCAGGCCCGGCAATGGCTGGCGGAGCATTACGGGCTCAGCGGCACGTTGCAGGCCCTTGGCAGTCAGCAGGATCTGAATTTTCGCGTCGACAGCCCGCGCGGGCGGTTTGTGCTGAAAATCTGCCGTGGCGATTACGCCCTGGTGGAGCTGCAAGCCCAGCACGCCGGTCTCAAGTACCTGGCCGAGCATTCTGCGGTGACGGTGCCGCGGGTGATCGCGGCCAATAATGGCGAGGATCTGCTGTCGCTGGAGGTCGGCGGCGAAGCGGTTCATGTGCGGCTGCTGGATTACATCGAGGGCCAGCCGCTCACGCATCTCGATCACTTGGGACGTGATGTGGTGGCGGGGTTTGGCCGGCTCTGCGGTGAGATGGATCTGGCGCTGGCCGGGTTCGACCATCCCGGTCTTGAGCGCACGTTGCAATGGGATGCCCGCCACGCCAGCGCACTGATCAGCCATCTGCTGCCGGTGATCAAGGATGAGCAGCAACGCGCATTGATCGCCGATGCCGCCGCACAGGCCGAGCGCCGTTTGCAGCCGTTGCTGAACCAGTTGCCGGTGCAGGCAATCCACATGGATATCACCGATGACAATGCCGTTTGGGCGCGCGATGCCCAGCGACATTGGCAATTGCAGGGCGTGATCGACTTTGGCGATCTGGTGCGCACTTGGCGCATCACCGACCTGTCGGTGACCTGTGCGGCGTTGTTGCATCACGCCGATGGTGATCCGTTTGTCATCCTGCCGGCGGTGCAGGCCTACCACGCGGTCAACCCGCTGCAACACGAAGAGCTCCAGGCGCTGTGGCCATTGATCGTCGCGCGCGCGGCGGTATTGGTGCTTAGTGGCGAGCAACAGGTCAGCATCGAACCGACGAATACTTACAGCCGCGACAACCTCAGCCATGAGTGGGAAATCTTCAGGGTGGCGATATCGGTGCCACAGGCGCTGATGGAAGCGGCGATCCTCACTGCCGTCGGTCACGCATTGCCGGCGATCGACAGCGCAGGTTTTGCGCCACTGTTGCCGGGTCTGGTGGGGCGCGAATTTGCGCTGATCGATCTCGGTGTGCTTAGTCCGCATTTCGAGGCCGGCAACTGGGAGCAGGCAGGCATCGATCAGCACCTGTTGAACGAAGCGGCGGCGGCCCATGGTTTGGCGGCGAGCCGTTATGGTCAGTACCGTTTGTCGCGCACTCGTCCCGACAGTGCCGTTGAACCGGACACCTTCCCGCTGCACGTGGAATTGCGTGTGCCCGATGGTACCGCCGTGGAGGCGCCGTTCGCTGGCGTCGTGCATCAGGCAGCTGACGGGGTGCTGCAACTCGATGGCCCGCAACTCAGCGTGCGCCTGTGGGGCGTGACGCCGTCGCTGCACAGCGGCGCGGCGCTGGTCAAAGGTCAGGTGTTCGGCGCGGTGAGCGGCCCGTTACGGGTGCAGTTGTGCCGTGGCGCGCAGCTTGATGCACCATTGTTTTGCACCCCGGCGCATGCACCGGCTTGGCAGGCGCTGTGCCCCTCGCCAGCGGCGTTGTTAGGACTGGCCTGCGATGCCGAGCCGGAGCTGGACGCGAAAACCTTGCTCGAACGACGCGATGCCAGTTTCGCCCGCACGCAAAAACACTACTACGCCGACCCGCCGCGCATCGAACGTGGCTGGCGCAATCATCTGATCGATATGCAGGGCCGCTCCTATCTGGACATGCTCAACAACGTTGCGGTGCTCGGTCACGGTCACCCGCGCATGGCGGCGGTCGCGGCGCGCCAATGGTCGCTGCTCAACACCAACTCACGGTTCAACTATGCGGCGGTCGCGGAGTTTTCCGAGCGCCTGCTGAAACTGGCGCCGGAAGGCATGGATCGAGTATTTCTGGTCAACAGCGGCAGCGAAGCCAATGACCTGGCGATTCGTCTGGCGTGGGCCTATAGCGGTGGGCGCGACATGATCAGCGTGCTCGAGGCCTATCACGGCTGGACGGTCGGCGCCGATGCGGTATCGACGTCGATCGCCGACAACCCGAAAGCGCTGGAAAGCCGCCCGGACTGGGTGCATCCGGTATCTGCGCCAAACACTTATCGCGGTGAATTCCGTGGCCTCGATTCGGCGCCGGATTACGTGCGCAGCGTTGAGCATCACCTGGCGAAACTCGCCGAGCAGAAGCGCCAGTTGGCCGGATTTATCTGCGAGCCGGTATACGGCAATGCCGGCGGTATTTCACTGCCGCCGGGTTATCTGAAGCAGGTGTACGCGCTGGTACGCGCGCAAGGCGGCGTGTGCATCGCCGACGAAGTGCAGGTCGGTTACGGGCGCATGGGCCACTTCTTCTGGGGCTTTGAAGAGCAGGGCGTGGTGCCGGACATCATCTGCATGGCCAAGGGCATGGGCAACGGCCAGCCACTCGGTGCAGTGATTACCCGCCGGGAAATCGCCGAGGCGCTGGAGGCTGAGGGCTATTTCTTCTCGTCGGCTGGCGGCAGTCCGGTGAGTTGCCAGATCGGCATGGCGGTGCTCGACGTCATGGAAGAAGAAAAGCTCTGGGAGAACGCGCAGGTGGTCGGTGGCCACTTCAAGGCGCGGCTTGAAGCGTTGATCGATAAACATCCGCTGGTGGGTGCGGTGCACGGTTCCGGGTTTTATCTGGGGCTTGAGCTGATTCGTAGCCGCGAGACGCTGGAGCCGGCGAGCGAGGAAACCGCGTTACTGTGCGATCGCCTGCGCGAGTTGGGGATTTTCATGCAGCCGACGGGTGATGATCTGAACATTCTCAAGATCAAGCCGCCGATGGTGACGTCGCGTAAGAGTGTGGATTTCTTTGTCGATATGCTCGACCAAGTCCTCACCGAGGGCCTGTAAGCCCTCACGCTGACCTCCTGTGGGAGCGAGCCTGCTCGCGAAAGCGGTTTCTCATTCAACATCGGTGTTGATTGATCAATCGCCTTCGCGAGCAGGCTCGCTCCCACATTTGTTTTCGGTTGTTAACTCGATTTGTATCGGCTTTTTCTCGTTTTATTTAGACGAAAGGCAATTTACTAGCTACTAAAGTCGATATTTATCGGCTATAAAGTCGCCATTGCTCCGGCTTGGCGATCACTTGTCCGGTGCGCGCGTTTTTCTTTTCGGTCGAATTGTCGACCGTCAAAGCACTTGCCCGGAGATGATTCATGAGTCGTATCGTTACCGTCGCCGCCACTCAAATGGCCTGTTCGTGGGATCTGGAAGCCAACCTCGAAATCGCTGAAAGGCTGGTGCGCGAAGCCGCCGGCAAAGGTGCGCAGATCATCCTGATTCAGGAGCTGTTCGAGGCGCCGTACTTCTGCCAAAAGCCAAACCCGGACTATCTGCAACTGGCAACGACGGTAGAAGAAAACGTCGCGATCAAACATTTCCAGAAAGTCGCCAAAGAGCTGCAAGTGGTGCTGCCAATCAGCTTCTACGAACTGGCCGGCCGTGCGCGTTTCAACAGCATCGCGATCATCGATGCCGACGGCAGCAACCTCGGGATTTATCGTAAAAGCCACATCCCGGACGGCCCGGGCTACCACGAGAAGTATTACTTCAACCCCGGCGACACCGGTTTCAAAGTGTGGAACACCCGTTACGCGAAAATCGGCGTGGGCATCTGCTGGGATCAGTGGTTCCCGGAAGCCGCGCGCAGCATGGCCCTGCAAGGCGCGGAAATTCTGTTTTACCCAACCGCGATCGGCAGCGAGCCGCACGACAAGAGCATTTCGTCGCGCGATCACTGGCAGCGTGTACAACAGGGCCACGCCGGCGCCAACCTGATGCCGCTGATTGCCAGTAACCGCATCGGCAACGAAGAACAGGACGGCTACGACATCACGTTCTACGGCTCTTCGTTCATCGCCAACCAGTTCGGCGAAAAAGTGCAGGAGCTGAATAAAACCGAAGAAGGTATTCTTGTGCACACTTTCAACCTCGACGAGCTCGAACACATTCGCAGCGCGTGGGGTTCATTCCGTGACCGCCGTCCGAACCTGTACGGCGCGTTGAAAACCCTCGACGGTTCCCTGGAGTCCTGATCCCGATGACCACCTTGAAAAGTACCCCGCGCGCCGACGGCTTTCACATGCCGGCCGAGTGGGCGCCACAAACGCAGACCTGGATGATCTGGCCCGAGCGCCCGGACAACTGGCGTCTGGGCGGCAAACCGGCGCAAGCCGCACACGCAGCGGTGGCCAAGGCTATTGCGCGTTTTGAACCGGTGACCGTGGCTGTGTCCGCCGGGCAGTACGAAAACGCCCGCGCGCGCCTCGATGTACCCAACATCCGCGTGGTCGAGATGTCCAGCGATGACGCTTGGGTACGCGACAGCGGCCCGACCTTCGTCATCAACAACAACGGCGAAGTGCGCGGTGTGAACTGGGACTTTAATGCTTGGGGCGGTTTCGACGGCGGTCTGTACTCGCCGTGGAATCGTGATTCGCAGGTCGGCGGCAAGATCCTCGAGATCGAGCGCAGCCCGCGTTATCGCACTGAAGGTTTTGTGCTCGAAGGCGGCTCGATTCACGTCGACGGCGAAGGCACGCTGATCACCACCGAAGAATGCCTGCTCAACCGCAATCGCAACCCGCACCTGGGCCGCGAAGAAATCGAGGCGGTGCTCAGCGCCAATCTGGCTGTGGATAAAATCATCTGGCTGCCGGACGGTTTGTTCAACGACGAAACCGACGGCCATGTGGATAACTTCTGTTGCTACGTGCGTCCGGGCGAAGTGCTGCTGGCGTGGACCGATGATCCACAGGATCCGAACTATCCGCGCTGCCAGGCGGCAATGAAAGTCCTGCAAAGCAGCACTGACGCCAAGGGTCGCCCGTTCACGGTGCACAAAATGCCGATTCCGGGGCCGTTGTACGCGACCGAAGAAGAGTGCGCCGGTGTCGACCCGGTGGACGGCACGCAGGAGCGCAATCCGTCTGTGCGCCTGGCCGGTTCCTACGTGAACTTCCTGATCGTCAACGGCGGCATCATCGCGCCGAGCTTCGACGATCCAATGGATGCGCCGGCGAAAGAGATTTTGCAGAAGCTGTTCCCGCAGCACGAAGTGGTGCTGGTGCCGGGCCGCGAACTGTTACTGGGTGGCGGCAATATCCACTGCCTTACCCAACAGCAACCCGCGCCGCACAAAGAGTGAGTTGAGTCGTAACAGCTTGAGTTGATTAACAAATCAGCCGAGTAATGATTAGCTCGCTATGCATGCACAGAAGCCCGCAGCCCGGTTGGACTGCGGGCTTCTTTGTATCCGCTTGTCGACAAATCAGAAACCTTGGCATAGCTCTTGTATTCATCACCCGTGCACTAGGGAGGGGGGAGAACTTCAACAGTTCTGTCATAAACCTTGGATAACGTAGCCGCTCATGAACGGGGAGAGAGCGCTGAAATGAACGCCGAAGTGAACGTAGTCAGCGAGCGGACGTTGCATCCCATGGCCGTTAACGGCGAATCACTCCAGATTGTCGCGCACTGGTTGAAGTCCAATGGAACGCGTCAGATCAGGCAACCTGATCCGCGCCGGATGATGATCGAGCGTTACCCCGCTGGCCTGTTCAGCGAGGCCGAACTGGAAGCATTGTGGGCTGTGATGGAGGGATAAGAAGAACAACAGGGATTGGTCAAAGCGCTGCCGGGATGGCGGCGCTTTTTTATGCCCGATTATTTTGTACGCACCCATTCAATGTGGGAGCGAGCCTGCTCGCGAATGCGGTGGATCAGTTAACAACGATGTCGACTGACCCGACGCTTTCGCGAGCAGGCTCGCTCCCACAAGGATTTGTGTGAAATCAGAAACTGTAGGTGCCGGTCATCACGACGCTGCGTGGTGCGCCTGGCTGAATCTGATACTGGCTGGTCGCCGACGCGTAATACTCACGATCGGTGATGTTGTTCAGCGCCGCGCGCAAGTCCCAATCCTTCAAGCGGTAACCGACCAGCGCATCCCAGCGGCCATAACCTGGCAACACAGTGGTGTTGGCGTTGTCGGCATAACGTTGGCCAACCAGGGTCAGACCGGTTTCACCGTACCAGCCCATCTCCGGTTTCCAGGTCAGGAACAGGCTGCCGTTGTGCTTGGCAACGTTGTTGATGCGTTTGCCTTCCAGGCCGTTGTTGTCCTTCTCGATCTTCGCGTCCTGCATACCAACGCCACCGCGCATGTACCAGTTGCCGACAATGTTGCCGGTGGCGGTCAACTCGATCCCGCGCGAACGCTGCAGGCCGGACATCACGGTCAGGGTCGGGTCGTTTGGATCGGTGGTGCGGCGGTTGTAGAGTTCCAGGTCATAGATCGCCAGCGTGGTGCTTAAACGGTCATCGAGCCAGTCACTCTTCACGCCGATTTCTTTCTGCTTGGTCAGCTCGGGACTGAGGTCGTTGGTGTTGCCGGCGGCACCCGGGGTGATGCCGATCAAGCCCCCGCCCACGGGCGAAAACGTCTTCGACCACGAGGCGTAGAACGAGTGATTCTGCAACGGCGTCCAGACCAGGCCGACGCGCGGGCTGGTGCTGTGGCTGTCGCGATCTTCAGAAATGTTCCGCAGCTTGTTGGTCGACTCGATATCGAAGGTGTCGTAACGCAAACCACCCAGCAGTTGCCATTGATCGTTCAGGCGCAGTTGGTCTTGCACGTACACCGCGCGGCTTTCGACTTCGGTGTGGCTGCTGCTCGAGACCTGCATGCTGCCGGTGTGGCGCAGATCGCGGTTGGGGTTGTACAGGTCGAGCGACGGCACCGGCTGCGCGCCGGGCGTTCTGCCAGTGGCGGCGTTGTACAGCTTTGGATCGCGGCGCTGGCTGCCGATCTCGACGCCAGTGAGCAGGCGGTGCTCAAGACCAAAAGTATCGAAACCGCCTTCCAGTTCGATGTTGTTGTACACGTTGCGGGTGGTCAGATCCTGCTGCCAGTGCTGACGGGTGACCTTGTTGGTCGCCGGCGTGTAACCGGTGAGGTAGGTGTTGTCGAAATCACTGTCGAGCTTGAACACGCCGAGGGTCTGGCGCAGTTGCCAGTTGTCGTTGATTTCGTAAGTGAGTTTCGAGCGCAGCGATTGCGACTTGTCATCGATGAAGTCGTGGTCGTTGCCATAGGTCGTGTCGCGACCGACATCCGCCGGGCGTCCGTTGACGCCGGGGATGCCACGATCCGGGGTGCGGTTGTAGCGGCTGTATTCGTATTGCACCAGCCAGTTCAGGTCCGGCGTCAGTTGCCAGCTCATCGACGGCGCGAACAATTGGCGATTACCGCTGACGCCGTCACGGAAGCTGTTTTCATCCATGTTGCCCATGTTCAGGCGCAGGCTGATGTTTTCGCTCGGGTCAGTGCTGAGGTCGGCGTAAAGACTGCGCAAATCTTCGCTGCCACCCTGGGCTTCGATGGTCGAGCGGCGGCCGAACTCGGGCATTTTGCTCACGCGATTGACGATCCCGCCCTGACTGCCACGGCCGTACAGCACAGCGGCTGGGCCTTTGAGTACTTCGACGCGTTCGATGTTGTGCAGGTCGCGCTTGTATTGGCTGTCGTCGCGGATGCCGTCGAGATAGAAATCGTTGCTGGCGTCGAAACCGCGAATGCGCAGGCTGTCGAAGCGAGTGTCGGCGCTGCTGCTGACGTTGGGCATGCCGCTCAAGGCGTCGCCGAGGTCATTGGTCCCGTAGTTGGCGACGTTGGCGGTCTTGATCGAATCGATCGCCTGCGGCACATAGCGCACCGGCGTTGAAGTGCGCGTCGCGGTGCTGCTGAGCTTTACCCGCGGGTCATCGGCTTGCGCTTCGGCGCTGATCGCGGTGGCGGGTAACTCGGTCGCCGAATAGGCAAAACCACTGGACAGAAAAGCAGAAAGCCCAAGAGTGACGGGCGTAAGACGGAACGGGGCAGGCATTGAAAAGCGCATCCGAAAGGGTGGAGGAATTCGATCGCGCGAATGGTAATGCTTTGCATTTACTTTCGTTAATTATTCCTTATAAGTTCTCATGCTCGATTGTTTCAATTTGTGTCCGTATTGACACAATCTGACCGAGCGGACAATTCGACCGATTCATGAAACAGACTGAAAGCCATTCCAGCGTTTTTCCGCATGAATGCGGGGACTAATCTGCCGCCATCGATTTCTCTCACTTTTGCCGGAGCTTTCTCCATGATTCTTCATTACATCTACGACCCATTGTGCGGCTGGTGTTATGGCGCCAAGCCGCTGATTGAAGCCGCACAACAGGTGCTGACAGTGCTCGCCCATGCCGGGGGCATGATGAGTGGCGCCAACCGTCAGCCGGTTTCCTCGCAACTGCGCAATTACGTCATGCCCCACGACCGACGCATTGCCGAGTACACCGGCCAGCCTTTTGGCGAAGGGTATTTCGAAGGTTTGCTGCGCGATCACTCGGCAGTGTTCGATTCGACGCCGCCGATTGCTGCGGTCATGGCGGCCGAAGCCATAGACCGAGGCGGTCTGCGCATGCTGGGGCGGTTGCAGACCGCGCACTATGTGGAAGGGCGACGTATTGCCGATTCAGCCGTGCTGTTGGAATTGGCCATGCAGATGGGCTATGCGCAGGAAGATTTCCACATTGCGTTTGAGTCCGTTGATAGTGAAGGGCACATAAAAGCCAGTCGCCAGTTTTTGGCTCAATTGGGCGGTCAGGGTTTTCCTACGATTGCTCTGGAGCAGAATGGCACGTTCCAGTTGGTCGACATCAGCCCCTGGCTGGGCAAGCCGCAGGCATTTGCCGATTGGTTGCAACAGGCAATCGTCATCGATGAAACCGGTAAAACTTCTGCATTTTGTTCTATCGATGGTTGCGCCTGATACGCACCGGATTCACTGGCTGTGTGCATTTCCCAGCAAGGAGTCAGCGCAAAATTTACGTTTCTTAGACGATTTTTACCTATTTAAAGACGATTCTTGAAATTGACACATTGTTCAGGGCGCGGCTACGATTCGGCCCAACGCCTGTGGCCAACCGCCATGACTCAAAATAAGGAGCAGGCCCGCCATCACGTTATCGTGGGCGGGCCTTTTTGTTTCGGGGTGAATAAAAGAGTGCAAAAGCGCCGTTTCCGCCGTTCGACACAGCGCGTTTCAACCCGTAATAAGGAAAACAAAATGTTGAACAAGCGAATCAGTCTGATCGCACTGGGGATGTTGAGCGCCACTCAGGCCATGGCTAACGACCA
Organism: Pseudomonas viridiflava; assembly: GCF_900580865.1. Taxonomy (GTDB): domain Bacteria; phylum Pseudomonadota; class Gammaproteobacteria; order Pseudomonadales; family Pseudomonadaceae; genus Aquipseudomonas. The sequence continues at coordinate 369,757 of NZ_UTBZ01000140.1, read as the reverse complement.
GGCCGAGTCCAAGGGTTTTGTTGAAGACAGCAGCCTCAAAGTGCTGCTGCGCAATGCTTACATCAATCGTGATTACAAAGATGGTCGTCCGGACAAAGCCGAGTGGGGCCAAGCGGCCATCGGTACGTTCTCGTCCGGCTTCACCCAAGGCACCGTGGGTGTCGGTGTCGACGCTTTCGGTCTGTACGCACTGCGTCTGGACGGTGGTGAAGGTCGCACCGGCGCGCAAGGTATCGACTTTTTCAAGCAAGCTGATCACGCGCCTGGCGGCAGTGATAAAGCGGCCAACGACCTGTCCAAGGGCGGTGCAGCCGTCAAATTCCGTATCTCCAATACGGTGCTGACCTACGGCGACCAGATGCCGGCGCTGCCAGTGCTGAGCTACGACAACGTGCGTCTGCTGCCGGAAAGCTACACCGGTACATTGATCACGTCCAAAGAGATCAAAGGCCTGGAGCTGAACGCCGGTCGTTTCACCGCCGAATCGCGCAAGAGCGCTGAAGGCCGTGACAGCGGTGGTCTGAAGTCGATCAACGTATTGGGCGGTAGCTACCAGTTCACCGAGAACTTCAAAGGCGCGCTTTACGCTTCCGACGTCGAAGACGTATTGAAGAAACAATACGTTAACGCCAACTACGTGTTGCCGTTCAACAAGGATCAGTCGCTGACCCTGGACTTCAACGGCTACCGCACCAAGCTGGACAGCTCGTACGTTCGTGAAAACACCGTTCCGGGCGAAAGCATCGTGACCGGTCGCGACAACAAGATCTGGAGCCTGGCTGCAACGTTCGCCACCGGCCCGCACTCGTTCACCGTGGCGCATCAACGCTCCACCGGCGACAGCAACCTGGGCTACGCCTACGGCGGCTACCAGAAAGAACAGGGTCGTGTCGGTGACGGCGGTAACTCCATCTATCTGGCCAACTCCTACTGGTCCGACTTCAACGCTGAAGACGAACGCAGCTGGCAGCTGGGCTACGGCCTCGATTTCGGCGCATTCGGCGTGCCGGGCCTGAGCTACAACTTCGCCTACGTGCGTGGCGACAACATCACCACGTCCACCAGCGAAGGCGGCACCGAGCGGGAAATCTTCAATCAGTTCAAGTACGTCGTGCAAAGCGGCCCGGCCAAAGACCTGAGCGTGAAGTTGCGCAGCTCGATCCTGCGTGTGTCGCAGAAATCCAGCGAATACAACGTCAGCGGCAACGAACTGCGTGTGTTCGTGGACTACCCGATCAACATCTTCTGATGCTCGATCAGGTGTAAGAAGCGTGAGAAAAACCCCGACTGGTTCGGGGTTTTTTTTCGACGGTTTTTCGACGAAAACCGGAAAAAACCGGTGTTTTTGTCATGAAAAAGTTACTTTCAGGTCGCTGCAAACGCCGTTTCAAACAGGGCTTTAAATGCCTGAAATTCTTTCTCATGGACGCAAATTCTCCACCTAATAGATTAGGCCGCTCAACGCAGCGGAGAATTTGGTAATGATCGTTTTGAACAGAGAAGTGGGCGAATCGCTACGGCGCGACAAATATGTCAACGTCCAGGGTGGTGACTTCAATCTCTACGGTCATTTTGCCGACTTCGTCAGACTGACCAAAAGTTGGGAAAACATGGAGCCTGACAGTTACTACGGTCAGGCCGAAGCCGGCATGCGTTACCGTCGTTACAGCGACTTTGAGTACAACCCGAAGACTCGCGAGCTGAAGCAACTCGAGCATCGCGCCTACGTGCAGTCGAAAGAGAACAACGCCTATGTTGGCGGCCTGGTGCGGCACTTTCAGGACTTCTCCGATGAAGTGATTACTTCGCCGGTGATGCGCAGCCTGATCGACACCGATTTTGAAGTGTACAAAAGCGTGCTGCCGGAAGAGCTGCACGATGAAATCTGGCAATGCCAGATCCATCAGATCCGCATCGAAATCAAACCCGGCAAACAACTGGAAATTACCCCTGAAGGCATTCACTGCGACGGCTATCCATTCAGCGGTGTGCATTTCTGGGGACGCAACAATGTCGAGGGCGCGGAGAGTCGTCTGTACGACATCCACGAGCACCAACTGGCGTCGACCACCTACCAGGAAATTCTCGACACCACTTACTTCCTCGACCGCGACATGCGCCACTACGTGACCCCGGCCCGCAACCCGCACACCCATGCAATGGCGTACCGGCAGATTCTGGCGATCTCCTTCTCGCGGCCCGGGACCGCTTTCGACATTGTTCGCTAATCAGATCACCCCAATCGATGGCGTCGAATGCTCGACGCCGGTGGTGCTGCGACGCGCCACGGCCAAGGATGCGCAGCGCATGGAGCGCTTCTTCCGCCAGTTCGACGAAGTGTCCTTCTGCGAATGGCAGGACGCCAAGTGCCTGCGCGGCGTGCTGATCCAGAAAACCACCACGGCCTATCTCGCCTTCGACATCGCCGGCGAAATCGTCGGCGCGGTGTTGGGCGGCATGCTCGGCAGTCGCGGCACCATCAATCATCTGGCCGTGAGCCCGCGCTATCGCAGCCAGGGCGTCGGTCAACGACTGGTTGAAGCGGCGTCGTCCGATATGAAACGGGTCGGTGTGTTACGGATGTTTCTGTTCGTCGACGATGCTAACCTCGCGGGCAAGCGTTTTTGGACTGCCCAGGGTTTTTGCGAGCCTCATGGCGAACGGACATTTGAGAGGGATCTATGAATGAAACGTCCGGCAGTGCGCCGTTGATGGCTGCCCAACAGCCGTCGCGCACGTTTGCCGAAGCCAGCCCGGTCGTCGCTGGCTACTTCACGGTGTCATTCGTGTTCGGGCTGATGGCCGTCAACGCCGGCTTGCCGATGTGGCTGCCGGTGGCGATGTGTTTGTTTGTTTACGCCGGCGCTTCGCAATTCGCTGCACTGGCGCTGATCTCCAGCGGCGCGTCGCTGACCACCATTGTGCTGACCACGTTCCTGATCAACGCGCGGCACATGTTGATGTCGGTGTACATGGCCAAAGCCCTGCGCGCCCTCGGTTTGAGCCGCATGGAACGCTGGGCTTATGCCGGCGGCCTGACTGACGAATCCTTTGCGTTCCACAGCGTCAAACTCGGCACTGGTGCGCCGGTCAACGTGCGTTACTTGATCGGCTTCAACCTGTTCTGCCACACCTCTTGGGTGCTCGGTGGTTTGCTCGGCGCGGTCTGCGCGCAGTACGCGGCGCACCTGATCAAATACCAGCTCGACTACGCCCTGACGGCGATGATGCTCTACGTGCTGGTGTCGCTGTGCAACACGCGCAACAAACTCATCGCCGCCGCTGCTGCCGTGGTGTGCATGGGCGCGCTGAGTCTGGTCGGCAGTTCGCCGTTCAATGTGTTTATCGCCACGTTTGTGGGCTGCGGAGTGGGTGTATGCCTGACCAAACGTTCCTGATTCTGGTCGTCGCGCTGATGATGGCTGTGACCTTTCTGCCACGCGCGCTGCCACTGCAAGTCAACACCGAGCACTGGCCGCCGTTTATTGCGCGGGCGCTAGAGTACCTGCCGGTGGCGATCGTCGCTGCGATCAGCCTGACACCCTTGTTGATCAAGGATCAGCACATACAGCTCGATCGCCCGGAATTCTATGCCGCGATTCCGACGTTGTTATGTGCGTATTTCAGCAAAAACCTCTTTCTCAGTGTGGCGGTTGGGACGGCTGCGTACATTGCGCTCGGCTCGTTCATGTAACGGCAAATCGACGACGTCGCTGAGCGACTGGCTCGACAACTCCGGATTGTTCACCGCCAGGCGCACTTCAAGGAAATCCTCGAAACCGGGGAAAATCGTCAGGCCGTTCTTCTGCGCGGCCTCACGCGAAACCATGCCGACTGCATCCATCTGCGTGATAAGCGACAGCGTCAACGTTTCACTGCACGAATAGACCATGCGCTGGCCGTTCTCGTGATTACCCAGCCCGGCGTCGAGAAAACGCAAAAAGCTGTGGGAATACGGACAATCTTCCGCAGGACGCACCTGAAACTTGTTGCCCAGCAACGTCAGCGGATCGTTCTCCTGCCCGCAATGCGCGCCGACCACCTGCACCTGCACATCCGGCAGGACAATGCTCGGCAAACCCGGCCGTTGCGGGCCGATCAGTACCGCCAGGTCAAAGTCTTCATTCTTCAGCTTGCTGAGGTTTTCCATCGACTCGGCGTAACTGAATTCCATCTGATAATCGGGAAACACGTCGATCAGGCGCCCGATCATTCGCCGGTTGAAATCCGGTGACAAGGTGTTGTTCAACGCAACCTTCAACGTGCGCTGGCCCGGCACCTTCAGTGCCTCGACCTTTTCTTCCATCTGTCGCGTGGCAATCAGCACTTTGTCCATGTAGGGCGTGAGCTCAGTGCCTTGCGGCGTCAGCGTCAGGCCTTTGTTGGAACGTCGAAACAAGCGGAAACCGAACTGTTCTTCGACCTTGTTCAACTGCGCGGCCAACGCCTGCACAGTCAGGCACGAATGCTCGGCTGCGGCCGACAACGAGCCGGTCTGCACGATGCGCATGAGGTTGCGTAAGGTTCTGCTATCCATGGGTAATGCCCTCTGAAGTGGGCTGGGTATTGTTGTTTACGAGACTGCCGGTCAGGCGCCATATGCTGGCTATATTCCTGTACCTGAGCATAGTTGTCGCGGGTTTAGTAGCGAATTGATGTCCTCGCCGATGGCTGGAGGCTGACACAGGATCGGGGTTTTTGGTGACGTGGGGGTGATGAAGGTCAAAAAAAGTGCGTGGTTTTGGTGCGTGGGGGCGATTTTTCACGGGGAAAAGGCTGACAACGTTAGTGGTTTTGGCCTGCGAAATACGTGGATGCGTCTTAGGCGAACTTGCGACCGAGCTTATAGCGGCGACTCGTCAAAGCAGATGAAGTAGCAGTGGGAAGGCATCAAGCCTATGTGGCTACAGATCTGTGTGAGGTAAGCGAAGTGATTGCATCAAAAGAAGCGGCCGATATGGAGTGCCAAGTTGGCAACAGGCTTCATCACGTTATTGAAATTCAAGAGCAACCGTCCATTGCACGAATTCCTACGGACAAGACTGCCCAAGCCATGTTGGAAGCACGAACTATTCGGCAGCGGTTCGATTCGGTCGACGAAATGCTCAAATCCGGTCATATCCGAATCCCAATCAACGGGGAATGTGGTAACCAGTAATACGCTTACGGAGCTTTTTTATCGATTTATTCGTATATGTACTAGTATCAAAGCAAGACAAATCTGGAGAGGCTCAATGACTACCTCATCCCCAGCCCTCACCCCACACGAACAACTCGACGCCCCCAAAGCCGGCCGCGTTGCGCTGAAGTTCTTCTTCAACCTTATGGAGCGTTGGGGCTGCAGCGCAGAGCAGCAACGCACATTACTCGGCGGCGTTGGCAACACCACTTTCTACAAATACAAACACCTGCCGAACATACGTCTGCCTAACGACACCCTTGAGCGCATCTCTTATCTGATGGGCATTCACAAGGCGTTGAGCATCATCTTCAGCAATAGCCGCGAGCGTGCCTATACGTGGGTCAGCAGTCCAAACACAGCGGCGCCGTTCAATGGGCAAACTGCATTGGATTACATGCTGGCGGGGAGAGTGATCGACATCGCCGATGTGCGTCGCTATCTCGATGGGGTACGCGGTTGAAGGCGCCCGATTTGGTTGATGTGGCGTGGACGCGAGCCTATCGGATCGTCAACAGCAGCTTCCCGCCGATTGCGTTGTTCGAAGACGTGCTCGATCCCGAAGACCTCGAAGTTGCCTACGCAATTGAAGCGCTGACCAATGATCGGTTGATAGAGCAAGCCGGGGTTCTCGCCCGAGTGCGACCCGAAGATCGACTCTCCGGCCCTGGCTCGACTCCGGTGATGGCCGCATTTACCCACATCGGCAAACGCAGTCGTTTCTGCGACGGTACCTTCGGCGTTTACTACGCTGCGAGCAGCCAAGCCGCGGCCATCTCCGAAACCTGTTATCACCAGGAACGATTTCTTGCGGCGACCCAGGAAGCGGATCTTGAGTTGACCATGCGCACTTACGTCAATCGGGTGGTTAAACCGTTGCACGATGTTCGCCACGACCACCCCGAACTGCACAATCCGGATCCTGAGGCTTATGGGCCGTCTCAGGTATTCGCCCGACAACTGCGCGAAACCGAGTCGTGGGGACTGCTCTACAACAGCGTTCGCCAGCCGGGCCATGAATGCGTCGCCGCGTTTCGGCCGCCAGCGGTATCGATTCCGAAGCAGGGCAAGCATCTGCGTTATGTGTGGAGCGCGAGTCAGCAGAAGATTTCTTTTGTGTTTGAGATCAGTCAGGTCTGAAACGCAAAAGGCGCTCGCAACAGCGAGGGCCTTACACCGGCGTTTACATCAACGGCTTGTCCGGTGGTGCATCCATGACTTTCACTACATCATCGATCAGCGCCTTGCTTAACTCCTGCAGATACTGCGAGGCATAAGCGTGAAGGTCCGGGTCGCGGGAGACTGACGTGTCCGCAGTGAGCAGTCGTGAAATGTGAAGCAAGTGTGAGGCGTGGGAAAGGGCGGCGATTACGGGCACACCACGATTGGTGCGGAACATAGCTTGATTGGAGTGGAAGGAAAAGTGGGTGAGGCCGAGGGTTTTCAGATCTTGAGAATGGGTCATTTCGCTTCACCTATCGTTCGAGAAGGGCGGCGTGAAGTGACCGGTTTTACTGACGGATCAATGGCTTTCATTTTTGAACTCCCTGTATCAAATGAGAGCTGCCATTTCGTTCTCAGGCGAAAGGGTGGCAGCTATGCGCAGGCTGAGAAACCGGAGATACAGGAACCCGGCAGACCCGAAGGTCTCCCACGCACAGCCGCCATTGCACGGTAATGCAGACACAAAAAATGCGCCGGCAAACGTGAGTTGGGGCGCTGGTGCGCCTGCATCTTACCCGGGTTCTCAGGCCCGGTCGCTGAATTGGCAGCGACGAACTGAACGGTAGCTTGAGGGAGAGCTGATGCACAATCGTGGCCAGTAGTGGCTTTGCGTGGCTTCTCGTTACAACAAATTTCTCAGGATTTCACGCCATGCGTTTTGTTGGTCATGACTTTGTCCTTAGCCTTTTCTAAGCAACAAAACGAGGAGATCAGCGATGGTCGATGAACTGGAGCAATTCCAGCAGGACTTACTGGAGTCTGTACGTCAGATGAAGGCCGGTGAGGCCGTGCGCGTAACGCGGATGCCGCTCTCTGCGGCGGCGGAACAAAGCGTCGAGGCATCAAGCACTCTTCACTGGGAAACCGCGTTGCCATTGACTCCGCCGGTTCAGTGAGCTGAGGAACGCTGATCATGCAATTCCACTTTTTTATGGGCAGGCCATAATTATTGCCAGTTCATAATTTGGCATAAAAGCGGAAATTCGGGTGTTTTGGGCAAAAGCCGTGCTTTGTGGGATAAGGGCGTCTGGCGATTAGACCGACGTGTGCGGAGGAGAGGCGCTATTTCTACTGAAGCAGAAACGCGGCTAAAAATATAAACACCCCAGAAACAACAAAGCCCCTGCATTTCTGCAGGGGCTTTGTTTTGTATGGTGCCGGCACCAGGAGTCGAACCCGGGACCTACTGATTACAAGTCAGTTGCTCTACCAACTGAGCTATACCGGCGTGTGGGCGACGATTATAGCGACTGGATAATTTCTGTAAACCCCTGAATTCAGACTATTTTTGCATCCGGCTGAATCAAGCCCTGCGCAGCACATTTCGCAGCGTTTGCACCGCCTTCACAGTGCGGCTGTTTTGCAGGGCAAACAACTGCGCTTCGGCCTGTTCGGCGCGTTGCAGAGCGTTGGCCAATTGTTGGGCGGTGTCGACTTCGCTGGCGCTGATCGGGTGGGCGAAGGCGTGGCCTTTGCACAGTTGGAAGTTGTCGAGGTTGCACGGTGGAATGTCGAAAGCCGGTTTGAGCTTCATGTATTCGTCGGCGAGGAACCATGTGTTGAGGCCGTCGAAGAGGATCGCTTGATATCCGGCGCCGGTGACCAGCGGTTCCCAGGTGTGGTCGCGCTCCCATGGGGTTTCGATGACGATGATCCAGGGACGGAAGCGAGTGAAGTCCATGCCGCGCAGAACGCTTTCTTCGTGGCCCTCGACGTCGATTTTGAGGAAATGGATCGGCCGATCAGCGGCATATTGTTCGCAGATCGACGTCAGTGTACGGGCCTTCACGGTGAGGCAGCGCACGTCCATGCCTTGATCTTTGTGGTGCTGGGCGATCGCCGGATCGGCTGTGGACAGGCCGGTGTCGGGGATGGCGTAGAAGGTCATTTCGCCGGGCTGATCGCTGGCGATGCATTGTACGGTGGCGTCGCGCGGACGTTGCTGGCAGAGGGCGTCGTGGTAGTTCTGCATCGGTTCGACGTTCACGCCTTGCCAGCCGTGGTCATAGAACGCTTTGGTGACCGAGTCGTGATGTGGATCATTGGCACCGACATCGATATAGAAGCCCTGCTCGACTTGCTTGAGGGCACGCCACAAGCGGACGTCTTCAAAATTCTGCGCATAAGAAATGAACGTCACGGGCGCTTCCTGTCGGTCTGATTGTTTTTGTTTAAGGTGCGCTGGCGGCACGCTGTGGACTTGTATAGCAAGGCTGGCGAGACGCCGCAATTATTCGCTTCGAACCGATGAATTTCGGCGGTTATGTCGTTTTGATTGGCGGCTTATGCACAACGGGCTGGCACGAAACCGTGCTTAGGCGGTTCTTTGTGGATTCGTTCTCATCTTGTTTGCAAATCCCTGTTTTATTGGTTTTTTATCCACATGAACAAAAAATGACCAGCGCTGTTAAAGGCTCGAAACAGGCATGGATATTGGATCCACGTAGAATTCATCAACAGAGTTATCCACAGGGAGTCGATTATTTATTCGCGTTCGGCCAACAGCAGCAGATTACGTGGTGTGAGGGGTGTCGAGCAGAAAGTGCCGAGACGTACGACGTACCCCTGTTCGGCGAGGAAAAGTGCCCGGTCCAGCGTCAGCCAGAGCTCAAGTGGTCGTCGGAACAATCCGCGAAGCAATTCGAGGTTGCGAACTTCGGCCAACCGCTGCCAACCGGCCGCTTCGAGTGCTGACCAATCTGGCGAGCCGATTGTGGATAACTCTTTGAGAGCGGCCAGATCCCGGCAGTAGTTGGCGAAGGGTTTTTCCAGCCAGGCACTGGGCAGCGATGGCGTCGGCAAATATTCGTCGACGCTGCGCACCTGCCGTTGCAGCAGGTCGAACGCCAGTCGTCGAGCCATCGATGTATCGCGCTGACGTCGGACCCGCGCACCGGCGGTGACGGTTTCGCTCATCGGCAGTGCCAGATCTTCCAGCGAGAGCTGTAGGAGCGATGCCGATCCTGCGCAGGACAATGCCTGATATTCGCTACGACTTATGCGGTTGTAGCAGCAGGGCGCGATCGCCATTCGTTGGCAACCGGCAGCACTGGCCAGTTGCATCAAGCGCACATGCAGATCACCACACGCATGCAGGGCGACGGGCGTGTGAGCCGCGCTCAATACAGCAGAGGCATCAGTCGCCAGTACGTCTTGCTCCACATGCAAAGCGTGCAAGTGATGACGCTGACTTAACGCCTGACCGCTGGCGACCAATAAAGGATCGTATTCAACGCAAGTCAGTTGCTGCCCCGACCCCAGCAAGCGCCGCCCCAAGTGTCCCTTGCCTGAGCACCAATCCAGCCAATGCTCCGGTTGCGTGGCGAAGGACAAGCGACTGGCAAACGCCTCGATCTGCTGCCACTTGCGTCCCGGCACATCGACATTCAGCCGATGCCCCGCAGCCTCCAGTGTATGCCCTGGCAACTCACCAACTGCACTCAGCTCAGCCGACAACGCCGCCAATGAGGCAAACGGCTCCGGCGCATCAACAAGATCAGCAGGTTGGTTGTGAGCGTTTTCCGCGTCTTCCAGCGACCGCCCGCGTAGCCACAAGGCCATTTCCGGGTAGGACGCTTCCCAGGCAAGCGAAAGATGAGTGAACGGTCGAGGTTTCCACAGCGCCTGATGCTCAATCAAAAAAGCATCCAGCGCCGTGAAGCGGGCGAGTAGGTCCTCGCCCGTCAGCACGTAGGAAGAATCAACGCCCTTGGCAGGCATCGACGCGCAGCCAGCGCTCCAGCAGCTTGAAGCCGCGGACCAGCACGTAAGCCATCAGCAGATAGAACACGCCCGCTGCGAAGAAGATTTCCACCGGCAGATAGGTGCGGGCAATGATCGTGCGCGCCATGCCGGTCAGTTCCAGCAAGGTGACGGTGCTGGCCAGCGCACTGGCCTTGAGCATCAGGATCACTTCGTTGCTGTAGGCCGGCAGGCCGATGCGCGCGGCACGCGGCAGGATGATGTAGAACATCGCCTTGGGCTTGGACATGCCCAACGCTCGCGCCGCTTCGATCTCGCCCGGTGGAATCGCCTGAATCGCCCCGCGCAGGATTTCGGCGATGTACGCCGCCGTGTGCAGGGTCATGGTTACCGTGGCGCACCAGAACGGATCGCGCAGGTACGGCCACAACGCGCTTTCACGCACCGCGTCGAATTGCGCCAGGCCGTAATAAACCAGGAACAGCTGGACCAGCAACGGCGTGCCACGGAAAAAGAAGATGTAGGCGTAAGGCAGCGAGCGCACGTACCACAGCTTCGAAGAGCGGGCGATGCCCAGCGGAATCGCCAGCAGCAGGCCGGCAATCACGGCGATGGCGACCAGTTCCAGGGTCAGGGTCGCGCCCTGTGCCAGTTTCGGCAGCCATTTGATGATGACTTCCCAGTTCATTAAGCGCTCCTCGCAAAGCCGCGAGCGGCGCGTTTTTCCAGGAAGTGCATGCCGGTCATCGCCAGCACGGTCAGGCCCAGGTACATGATCGCGGCGACCATATAGAAGGTGAACGGTTGTTTCGACACGGTTACGCCGATTTGCGCGTGACGCATGATTTCTTCCAGACCGATCACCGAGACCAGCGCGGTGTCTTTCATCAGGATCATGAACAGATTGCCCAGGCCGGGCAGGGCGATGCGCCACATCTGCGGCATGATCAACCGGGTAAAGATCCGCCATTTCGACAGGCCCAGGGCCTGGCCGGCCTCACGGTGGCCTTTGGGAATGGCGAGGATTGCACCACGGAACACTTCCGTGGCGTAGGCGCCGAAGCACAGGCCGAGGGCGATCACACCGGCGGCGAAGGCGTTGAGTTGCAGGTCGGGGTTGCCGAAGAACTCACCGAGGGCGCGCATCAGGTTGACCGTACCAAAGTAGATCAACAGCACCCAGAGCAATTCCGGGACGCCACGCACAAGGGTCGAATATGTGCCGCCAAGCCATTGCAGCGGCTTGTACGGGGAAGTCTTGGCCAAGGCGCCGAGCAGACCGAGCACCAGTCCCAGGCACAGGGCCGTGAGGGCCAGTTGGACGGTCATCAGCGCGCCGGCAGCGAGGGCCGGGCCGAATCCGTAGAGGTCGATAATCATGGAATTCTGTTCAAATTGCGGCAGGCAAAGTCGGGAGCCGGCGCCGTTGCATCACGACGCCAGTCCCACAGGTCAGGATCAGTAGATGCTGAACGGGAAGTACTTGTCGTTGATCTTCTTGTAGGTACCGTCGGCGACGATTTCCTTCAGAGCGGCGTTCAACTTCTCACGCAGTGGATCGCCTTTACGCACAGCGATGCCGATCTTGTCGCTTTCTACGACCGGGTCACCTTTGAACTCGTAGCTCTTGCCTGCGTCGCTTTTCAGCCAGTCATAGTTGGCGTACTTGTCGGCGAGGATCGCGTCGACACGACCGGACGTCAGGTCGAGGTAGGCGTTTTCCTGGGTGTCGTAGAGGCTGACTTTGATGTCATCGGCGTAGGTGTCTTCCAGCCAGGTACCGGCCAGGGTCGCACGCTGGGTACCGATGGTCTTGCCTTTCAGCGAGTCCTTGTCGGTTTTGAAGTCGACGTTTTTCGGTGCGATGAACTGCAGCTTGTTCGAGTAGTACGGGTCGGTGAAGTCCACCGCGCCTTTGCGCTCTTCGGTGATCGACAGCGAGGAGATCAGGAAGTCGAACTTCTTCGCGTTCAGGGCCGGAATGATGCCGTCCCAGTCGGAAGTGACTACGGTGCACTCGACTTTCATCTTCGCGCACAGGGCGTCGCCGATGTCTTTGTCGAAGCCGACCACGTTACCGCTGGCATCTTTGTTGTTGAACGGCGGGTAGGCCGCTTCGATGCCCATCTTCAGGGTTTCAGCCATGGCACCGGCGCTGAACGCGAGGGTGACGGCGGCGGCCAGGAAGACCTTCTTGAAATTCTGCATGCATGTTGCTCCGTTAGCGGTTGCTGGACATGAATTGTTTGCAGCGCGCCGAAAGCGGGTTTTCGAACACCTGCTGAGGCGATCCTTGCTCTTCTATAAGGCCTTGGTGAAGGAACACCACTTCGCTGGAGACCTGACGGGCGAAACCCATTTCGTGGGTCACGAGCAGCATGGTGCGGCCTTCTTCGGCCAGTGCGCGGATGACACTAAGTACTTCCTGAACCATTTCCGGGTCAAGGGCCGAGGTGGGTTCGTCGAACAAGATCACCTTCGGTTGCATCGCCAGCGTGCGGGCAATCGCCGCGCGTTGTTGCTGGCCGCCGGACAATTGCGCCGGGTAGGCGTGGCGCTTGTCGGCGATACCGACCTTGGCCAGCAGCGCTTCGGCGACTTCGATCGCCTCCGCTTTGCTCTGGCCGAGCACGCGACGCGGTGCCTCGATGATGTTGTCGAGGATGCTCATGTGCGGCCACAGATTAAAGTTTTGAAATACAAAACCAATCTCTGAGCGCAGGCGGTTGATCTGTTTGCCGTCGGCGGCAACCAGTTCGCCATTTTTGGCAGCCTTGAGCTTGAGTTCTTCACCGGCCACCAGAATCTGGCCCTGGTGCGGGTTTTCCAGCAGGTTAATGCAACGCAGGAACGTTGACTTGCCGGAACCGGAGGAACCGAGGATCGAGATCACATCGCCGTCGCGGGCGGTCAGCGAGATGCCTTTGAGCACCTCCAGCTGTCCGTAGCGTTTGTGCAGGTTGCGGATTTCAAGCGCGGGCGTGGCCTCAGCCATGTGCGTTCCTCATATATGTTGCGCTCCTGCTGTTGGATGGCCTTCCTGGCGAGGCGGCCAAGCTAGCATAGCGTTTCAATGGCAGCCAACAGCGCTGCGAGCGGTTAACGGGTGGCATGTGGCAGGTTGTCGCATCGGCACAGCAGACTGTCGCCCCATCAACAACCGAACGGGTGTTTGATCGTGCAAACCCGTGGGTGTCGCGTAAAAAAAGGCGCGATGTTGCCAGCTTTGGCGGGGTGTTGGAAGCGCTATCCGGCCGAACGTTCCTGATTCGCCCTTTTATTGTGCATCCCACACTTTTTCAGTGTGTTTATGGTGCGCAAATTCGTCCTGAAAGTGAGTCGCAGGGTAACGCTCTGGCGAATAGCCATTAATCTCAAGGACTTGCGATGACCGTCCGGTCGTGCGCAAAGCCCCGAGCCAGAAGACTTTGAAACATTTTGGCGCATTTATTGCGTGCAGAATCCGGAACGCCCTGTTGGTTTCTTTTTACGAGAAAGAACACGCCAGGCAGGACGGACTGAATCGCTTTCCTCGCAAAGGTAGTTTCGATGAGCAGTACCCCAAGCTCCAATGGCCTCGAACAGGGGCTCAAACCGCGTCATGTGACCATGTTGTCGATCGCCGGTGTGATCGGCGCCGGTCTGTTCGTTGGCTCCGGCCACGCCATCGCTGCCGCCGGCCCTGCCGTGCTGCTGGCTTATGCCGCCGCCGGTACCCTGGTGGTGTTGGTGATGCGCATGCTCGGCGAAATGGCTGTTGCCTCGCCGGACACCGGTTCGTTCTCGACGTACGCCGACCGTGCCATCGGGCACTGGGCCGGTTTCACCATCGGCTGGTTGTACTGGTGGTTCTGGGTCTTGGTGATTCCACTGGAAGCCAACGCCGCCGCAACCATCCTCCATGCATGGTTCCCTGATGTCGGCATCTGGGCGTTCGCGCTGGTCATCACCCTGTTGTTGACCGTCACCAACCTGTTCAGCGTAAAGAATTACGGCGAGTTCGAATTCTGGTTCGCGCTGATCAAAGTGCTGGCGATCATCGGCTTCATCATCCTCGGCCTTGCGGCGATCTTCGGCTTTCTGCCGAATAGCCAGGTCAGCGGCGTTTCGCACCTGTTCGACAGCGGCGGCTTCCTGCCCAACGGCATGGGTGCCGTGTTGGGCGCGATCCTGACCACGATGTTCTCTTTCATGGGTACCGAGATCGTGACCATCGCGGCTGCGGAATCGAAGAACCCGGGCAAGCAGATCTCCAAGGCCACCAACTCGGTGATCTGGCGGATCGGCCTGTTCTACCTCGTGTCGATCTTCATCGTTGTGGCTCTGGTGCCATGGAACGATCCTACGCTGGCCAACCTCGGTTCCTACCAGACTGTGCTTGAGCGCATGGGCATTCCTAACGCCAAGATGATCGTCGACATCGTGGTACTGGTCGCGGTGACCAGCTGCCTGAACTCGGCGCTGTACACCTCGTCGCGCATGCTCTTCTCCCTCGGCAAGCGTGGTGATGCACCGGCCATGGCGACTCGGGTGAACAAAAGCGGCACGCCTTACTGGGCGGTCATGCTGTCCACCGGCGCTGCGTTCCTCTGCACCTTCGCCAACTATGTGGCGCCGGCTGCGGTGTTCGAATTCCTGCTGGCCAGCTCCGGTGCTATCGCGCTGCTGGTGTACCTGGTAATCGCCTTCTCGCAACTGCGTATGCGTAAACAACGCATGGCATGCGGCGAGAAAATCGTCTTCAGCATGTGGCTGTTCCCGGGCCTGACCTACGCGGTGATCATCTTCATCGTCGCGGCCCTGACCATCATGTTGTTCCAGGAAGCGCACCGCGTTGAGATCCTCGCGACTGGCCTGCTGAGTCTGATGGTGGTGGCGGCCGGTTTGCTGGTGGCACGCCGTCGCAAACTGGAAAAACGTGGCGCGGTGGTGTTGAACTGATTCGTAACACGTAATGCAAAACGGCCGCTGTCAGTGATGACGAGCGGCCGTTTTTGTTTCTGCTAACGGTGACGAAATATTCTTCGCTTCAGATCCGAATCAGCTTTGCTCTCGCGAGAGCATGAAGTCTGAGCTGCATTTCTCTCCTTCGAACCATTCATCCCAAGTTGGTTGTTTGAGAGATTTAACAGGGTCGCTCTCGAGGTTCGCTGCTGAGTCTTCTGCTTTCGGGATTTGCCCGTCCTCGCGTGAGTCTGCTGTCTTCATCTGACTTCCTTTTCCTGATCGTGCGTGGATGTGAAGCGGAAAAAATTACTCGGCCTTGGGTTCGGTGCCTTCAACCGACTTGCCATAAGCATCCAGCGCAACCCCGAAATCGGTGATGAACTGTGGCTCGCTCAGCCAGGCCTGGGCCTCTTCGATCGTTACGCCTTCGGCCCACATGCGATAGTCGATCAGCATGTCGGCGGCCAGGTGGGTGGCGGCCATGCCTTCGTTGTCTGCGTTTTCCATGTCCAGCAGCTCTGGATGGTCAACGATGACGAACGCCAGTTCGCGCAGTAGCGTCAGCAGCATTTCATTGCGGCTGACGGCTTCGGCGTCGCGCATTTTGCTGAACATCGCCAGGACGTATTCCGGCACCGGCTCGGCGAGGTGGTCGAGGTCTTCGTCCTGTTCCAGCGGCTTGCGGCCGACCATACGGATTTGCTTGGCTTTGGCCTTGGCGCGTTTGGCGCGTTTCTGTTGTTTGTTCAGGGATGCCATGGGGACTCAGTTCTTCTGTTGGGTTTGCGCGGCGATCGCGTCGGACGCCGCCACATAGTCGGCCTGGAAGGCCGGGGATTCGATCCACGCCAGCGCGCCGGCCTCGTCGGTTTCCTGCGACCACTGGCGATACTCGATCAGCGCGGCGAGGATGAAATCCATCGCGCCTTCTTCGCCTTCCTGCTCGTAGACCAGTTCCAGCAACGGGTCTTCGAGGAACGCGGTGCACAGCGCTTGCTGGCTGATCTTCTCGGCGTCGATCATTTTCTTGAACAGCTCGGTCAGGTCCACCGACTCGAAGTCGATGCGGTCGTCGTTCGGGTCCAGTTCGACCGGCGTTTCAGCGCGTTTGGTGCGGTTTTGCTTGGCCTTGGCTTTGGCCCGGGTGGCGCGTTTCTGCTGCTTGTTGGCGGAGGCCATGATGTGTTCCGTCGTGCGTTAAGAGGGGCTCAACTGCGCGGGACTTGCCGCCCGGGTGTGTCGGGGGCCAGTGCGCCGGTTTGCAGCCAGGTCAGAGCGATGGGCCATAGTGTGGCTTGGTATGCGCTGCGAAAAAAGGCGAAATGTCCGACTTGTTGTTCGCCGATGTCCTGCGGCTCGATGCGCAAGTGGGTTTTGGCTGCGTTGCTGAAGTAACCAAGCAGGCGTTCGATCGCCGCAATTGTGCCGTAGGGATCGTCGCTGATGCTGATGGCCAGAGTCTGCGCGCGGACATTGGCGAAGGGCAGGGCGCCGGTCTTTTTCATCAGCGCGCGACCACTTGGGCGCCGTTCGTAACGCGCGGCAGGCATGCTCCAGTCGCGTACAACGCCTGTCGGCGTATCTTCCAGCCAGCCGAGTCGCTTGCCGGGGAAAAAGCCGCAGAACAGCGTCAACAACGGCATCACCACATGCCATTTGCCGAACATGCGCCAGCGCTGTTCCGGCGCGTAATCGCGCCAGTAGGCGAACTGCGCGCCGACGGTGACCAGCCGTCGGATAACCTGCCCGGACTCGCCCAGGCCCGCCGCGCAACCGCCAAAGCTGTGGCCGACCACATCGATCGGCTGCCCGGGAAACTCTCGTTGCGCGCGTTTGAGCATCGCTTCGAAATCCAGTGCGCCCCAATCTGTCCACGAGGCGTTCAAGCCTTTGATCGACGCGGATCGTGATTCGCCGATGCCGCGGTAGTCGTAGGTCATCACGTCGAAGCCGTTTGCGAACAGATAAGCCGCGAAACGCGAGTAGTGGCGGCAACGTACCGACGTGGCGGCGCTGATGATCACTACCGGGCGTTGGCTATCAGGCAAAAACTGACGCCAGGTGAAACCGCCAAGTGCAAAGCCGTCGGCGGCAGCTTCTTTGAAAGGCTCACCTTGCTCGGCAGTCAAGGTCGGCGACCCTGACTGCATGTCTTGCCTTGCGGGTGTGTCCTGACAGCTCATGCCGGTCGACCTTGAAGAGTAAGCTGACAACGATAGTCTCAGCGCCGCCCGGCAACAATCCGCAAGTTTTACTCGGTGGATTGAGTGAGCCTGCGCTCTTCGATCAAGGCCTGCTCGCGATTGAGTTCCGCGCGTAACTCGTCTTCACTCGGCAGGATCGTCTTGTAACTGCTGGCAAACAGTTGCTCATTGCCCTTGAGCATTGAGTAGCGCGCCACCGAGTCGTTGCTCTCGGCAGACAGAATAATCCCGACTGTCGGCTTGTCGCCCTCGCTGCGCATGAGCTCGTCGTACATGCGCACATACATGTCCATCTGCCCGACATCGCGGGCGCTGAGCTTGCCGCGTTTGAGATCAATGATCACAAAGCATTTGAGCAGGTAGTTGTAGAACACCAGATCGATGTACAGATCGACGCCGTCGGTACTGATGCGTTGTTGGCGGGCGACAAAGGAAAAGCCTTTGCCCAGCTCTAGCAGAAAGCCCTGTAGATGGTCGATCAGAGCTTGTTCGAGACCGCTTTCCCTGACCTTGCCTGCCGAGGGCAGACCGAGAAATTCGAGCATGACGGGATCGCGAATGAATTCACGCGGGTTGCATTTCATTGCTTCGATGTTGGTGGTGGCTTCTTCGATCACATCGGCTTTGTCGCGACTCATGAGAAGCCGCTCGTAGTAGAGCGTGAGGATCTGGCGATCGAGGGCGCGGCTTGACCAGTTCAGGTTGGCGCATTCGTCCATGTACCAGTGGCGGGCTTTCTCGCTTTCAACCCGCAGTAGACGGCGGTAGTGGGTCCAGCTCAATTCGGGACGCAGTGCGTCTCGAATTGGAAATTTTTGATAAAACAGGCGCATCTTCCACAAATTGGTTTCATCAAAGCCTTTTCCGAACTGCCCAGTCAGATCCTTCGCCAGTAGGCCAATCAGCTGTTTTCCATAGCCCGCACGCTGGGCGCCTTCTTGTTCAAACTCGACAATATGCCTGCCGATCTGCCAGCAGGTTTGCACTTGAATCGTGTCCACCGCACGCAGCACTTTTTGCCGCGCCTGGCGAATCAGTTCGCCCAGCTCCCCCAGCAACGAATCGATTTTCGGGTCTTGCGTGTCAGCAGGTTTTAGCGGGCTCATCGGCTCTTCCACATCGTTGGAAACAGGCCTCAAAGCATGCCAAGAGTTGCTGCGTGGGTATGTCGGGCGACCCGGTGAAGTCGGAAGGAAGAGGGGATTGGTATTGCAGGAAGTTGCCTCTGAAAGAGGCGTCAGACTGAAAGGGTCTGTAGTCCTTTTCGTACATGCTCGTGAGTCGTGATGATTGCAAAGCCTGAGCGCGGGTACAATCCCGCGCCTCATCTTTTGTGACGTAGGGAAGCGCTGGTTTGAAAGGGATTTTGCGTGCTGTTGTTGCAGGCCTGGTATTGCAGTTGGCCGGCTGCGGAACGTTTATCGGGCGTTTGAATGACGGTTTGTCCGACGCCCAGTATTACCGAGGGGTTGACGGCGATCTTCATCTTCTCGGTGTGCGTGGCGGGGGTAGCGATGGCATGCCGGCGGCGATCGTCTGTTACATGATGATTGTCTGTCCGGTCATCACCGTTGTATCTCTGCCAGTGGATGCCGCGCTGGATACGGTTCTGCTGCCGATCGATTACATCAATACGCTCTAGGTTTTTTTTGCACGGCGCTTGCTCTTCGGCGTGTGCACGGGCTCTTGCACTTTGCGATAGATCCATACGCCGAACACACCCACTGCCAGCAGAAACACTGTGCCAACGCTCTGCCAGAAAAACTCGAACCAGAACCGCCGAGGCTGCAGGGCCAGGGTGTAAGTGCTGCGCGGGCCGCGATTATTGGTGGTGATAGAGCCGGTGATCCAGCTGTCGACCAGCATCCAGATCGACAACCCGATAGCTAAAGTAATCAGCAGAGCAACGAGAACAGTCAGCCAGTAAGTCACGCGACTTGGGCGATAGGGCGGCGGGTGGGGCAGGGGGACGCGGGTTTTCCTTTGGTTCATGACGCTTGTGACCTGTTTTCCATTGTGGCGGTAAAGTAGCGATCAGGCATTAACGAACCGGGCTATCTCGTTCGCCAACTCTGCGGCGCGCAGCGGGTTTTCCCTGAGCCATGTCGATACAGCATGATCGCAGCCCGGCAGCATGATTTTTCTGAGCTGATGAGGGGCCAGACTCTTTTCAACAGCCTCGATGACTTCGTACGGAATCGCGCTGTTGATCGCGCGCGCGCCGATTTGCTGCGTTCCGGCAGACGTACCAGCGATCCCGCCAAAAGTGGTTGCCTGAAGACCATCGTATTCGCCGATAATCAGCAAGACCTCGCCGTCGAACGTGCGCAGGAACTCCAGCGATGTCGAGTCGAGAAAACCGTAAGGCACAGAAATGGCACGTTTGAACGGTGGACCAAACGGTTGCTGCCAGGACGCCTCCGCGTACAGGGCCGGACAGAACAGCACGATGCGCCTGACTGAAGCGCGATGCGCTTGCGCTACCTTGAGCGCCAGTGCGCCCCCCAGGCTATGTCCGATCACCGTGTTGAGTTCGCCGCCAAGATGATCGGCAAACTGCAAGGCCTCCTGAAGGTTCTGCGCCAGCGAAGTGCGTTCGAGGGCGATGTCGGCGCCGGGGTTGTGGCCGGAGAGATTGAAACTCAGGCTGGCAATGTCCAGTGCCTGCAAGGGATGCAGGATGGCGTTGAGTCGCGAATAGTCAGAGCGGGCGCCGTGAATGGCCAGCACCTTCGGCGTTGACGTTTCCCCGGCCGCGTCGGCCAGTACCCGCCCCTCCAGTTGATAGCCGGCGAAGGTTTGCGCAAAGAAAAACTCAGGGCCGGTTGGCGCCTCGTCGAACTGCAATCGGGACCGAAGTCGAGACGCGCCGGTCAACGCCAACCGATTGATCACAGGGCTGCCAGGGTGTGCAGGACTGCAACACGCAATGGATTGGTCTCCACGCTCAGCAGCTTGATCGCCAGGGCGCAGCAGACCACGATCAACATGGGTTTGATCAAGCGTGGGCCGACCCGGACAGCCGCTCTTGCGCCCAGTTGTGCGCCGAGGAAGGCCGCCAGCGCCATGGCAATCGCGATCGGCCAGATGATCACGCCTTTGGTGATGAAGACTGATAGCGAACCCAGATTGCAGGAGGCGTTGGCCAGTTTGGTGAAGCTCATGGCCCGCATCATGCCAAGCCCGCAGAGCAGCACAAAACCAACGATAAAGAACGAACCTACACCCGGACCGAAGATACCGTCGTAGAAGCCCAGAATCGGCGCCACAGTGAACGAGAACAGCAGAATACCGATTCGCTTGCGTCGATCCTCATTGGCCAGTTTCGGCGAGAGCGCAAAGTAGATCGCCACCAGAATAAGCATCACGGGTACACACACTTCCAGATAGCGCTTATCAATAGAACTGACCAAGAGTGCCCCGCTGGCGCCACCCAGGAACGCGCAGATAACCAGGAAGCGCCCCTCGCGCCACTCAATCATGCCTTTGCGAGCGAACGTGACTGTGGCTGAAATAGTCGCCGACGCAGCCTGGAACTTGTTTGTGGCAATCGCACTGATCGGGTCGACACCGGCCAGAAACAAGGCAGGCAAAGTAATCAAACCGCCGCCGCCGGCAATCGCATCAAAAAAACCGGCGCAAAAAGCCACGAGCGCCAACATGCCAATTACATCCCAAGCCATTACATTTTCCCTTTTATAGTTATTGGCCAGCCATCCACATGACTGGCCATTCTGCAGCTTTGACGTGCGCTAAATATCAGCCCTGAATCAGCAGCGGATCGTCTGAAATGACAATGGGGGATGAAAACTTCGACAAGCCGAAGATCCGCACCAATACACGTCGGTTGTCTTTGATGACATCGCGACAATGCAGGGCCCGGACGTTATTGATCACCATGGCCGATTCTTGCGTCAGCGTGTATTGCACCGGTGTTGCTTGACTCACGCTTTGGCAAAGCGCGGAGTAAGCCGTTTTTACAAAGTCCGAGGCGTTGTCGTTGACCGAAAAGCGGTACGAATTGAATCGCGCGGCGAATCCGACGTTGTCATCAAACTCCAGAATCGAAACATTGCGGCCGTCTTCGCCTTTGCCGTTGACGAAGGAGTCGCTGCGGGTGAACTGAAAGCTGCCAGTCGTCAGTGCCAGGCATCCGGTGACACCGATTTCGTCCAGCAGAGGTGGCAACGGAATTACCGAGGTGGGCTCCAGGCTTGGATTCCACAGGGCCGAGAGTATCAACGATGATGGCGAGGGCGAGTGCCCGTCTTGCGCGTTCACCGCGCACCAGTACGGCGCTTCAGTGTGCGGGCCGAGCGCGAGGCCGGAGTGGGAACTCAGCTCTTTGATTTCCGGTTCATCATTGATTTTGGTCAGTCCGCCGCCCTTGAAGTTGGCGACGAGGCGGACCAGTTTGCCTTCGTTGTCCATGTCGTAGGCAAAGGAGCTGTTATCCACCAGTTTCAACAGAATCTGATTGCGTGCCGCCAGACAAAGTACGTCGTGACGATTCTCCAGAGCGGCCAGGTCGGGCAGTTCATCCGGAGGGCTAGTGTCGGTGAATGATTGCATCCCCTCAAAGATCAGCAGGGAAACCAGGCCGTCGGAGTAAGCGCCAAGCAGTTCGGATTGATCTTTGGAAAATGAAAACTTCAACTCAGTCGCTGCCAGCGAGGCTTTGGACTTGGCGCCAGCGGCTTGGGGTCCGCCCATTGCTGCCAGTTCTTCAGAGAAGGTGCGCAGCAGCGTTGCTTGTTGCTTATCAAAACTGAAAGTTCTGACTTCCTGTTCAACTAAAGACTCAACGGTTTTATTAGTGTGTTGTAGGACTTCGGTCATTGTTTACATCCCTGTCGTATCCGCTCCCCTTATATTTTTTGTGGGAGCTGTTGGCTGTTTCGATGCTGCAATGCGTGCCGAGCGCACGCAATGATGCGGACGTGGGCGAGTTGATACAGGTTTGGTTTTTTCAGGAGGGCACAGGGCGCTGTGACGCGACAGTTCAAACAAATGCTGAATGCCTGGTCAGTGTTTGCTGTCGCTTGCCTGACAGCTGAAACAACAGCAGATGACCTGCGCTGAGGTCTTGTCCTCCATGACAACTTTTTGATGGGTGTTAGTTCTGCGAGCGTTCCTGCTCGCAGACGCAACTGTCCGGGTGCCTGCAACAACCTCGGTAGATTCCCGATGCTGGAGGGCGCGGAGTGCGTTAATTGGGTGATGCGTTAAATGCTGATCGTCAGGGCTGAAGTGCCCGGCGATTATTCCGGGCAGTCAACAATGACCTGCCGGAAAAGCTGACGGAGCCTAACATCAAAATAATGGCCAGCAAAAGCACTGCAAGAGGGGGTGAGGGACGGCTTATCAAATCGCAGGCATAAAAAAACCCTGAATCTTGCGATTCAGGGTTTTCGGTATTTGGTGCCCAGAGACGGAATCGAACCGCCGACACGGGGATTTTCAATCCCCTGCTCTACCGACTGAGCTATCTGGGCAACGGGGCGCATTAAAAGGGTTTTTCGGATTTACGTCAACGACTTTTTTAAAATTTCTTAAATTAATTCCGTCGCTTACGATCCGACCCCCGATTTTGCAGGTTTTACTCTGCAGGCGGAACGTAGCCTTCGGCCTTGGCGTATTCCTCGCCGGAGAAGTACTTGTCCATTTCGCCCTGAAGATATTTGCGGTCTTCGGCGTTCATCATGTTCAGACGCTTTTCGTTGATCAGCAGGGTCTGGTGTTTCTGCCAGTCAGCCCAGGCCTTGGCCGAGACGTGGTCGAAGATATCCTGACCTTTGGCGCCCGGGAATGGAGCGCGGTCCAGCGCGGGCAGTTCTTCTTTGTACTTACGGCACATTACGGTGCGGGTCATGGCGACTCTCCTGCATTCAAGACGGCGGCCGCGCGTTCGAGCAAGGTTTTGACCGGGGCGGCGAGGCCCAGGCGCGGCGGGGTGGCGAGGTTATACCAGAGCCAGTCGGCCTCGGCCACGTGATGGGCAGCCTCCTGCACCTGAACCAGCCAGGGTTCGATGGACAGCTGAAAATGGCTGAACGTGTGGACTAGGCTCGGCAATGCCTGCTGCTCGCCCATGGTCAGCGAGTGCTGATCGGCTAGATGTTGCAGGTCGTCGAGGTCATCGAGTTCCGGCAAGCTCCACAAACCGCCCCACAAACCCGTTGAAGGACGACGGTAAAGCAGAATTGCACCTTCGTCGTTCGCCAGCATTGGCATCAGCGTGCGCTTCTGCGGGATGGCTTTACGCGGCTTGGGGATCGGGTAGCGGGTTTCGAGACCGAGCATGTGCGCTTCGCAACCACGCTCCAGCGGACACAGCAGGCAACTTGGCTTGCTGCGCGTGCAGAGTGTGGCACCGAGATCCATCATCGCCTGGGTGTAGGCGTTGACCCGTTCGTGCGGCGTAAAGCGCTCAGCATTGGCCCAGAGTTGTTTGGCGACCTTCGGCTCGCCGGGGTAGCCCTCTTGCGCAGTAAAGCGCGCCAGCACGCGTTTGACGTTGCCGTCGAGAATCGGCGCGCGCAGGCCCATGCTGATGCTGGCGATGGCGCCAGCGGTGGACAGGCCAATGCCCGGCAGATCGGTGAGCTTTTCAACGTCACGCGGAAACTCGCCACCGTACTGGCTGACGACGATCTTCGCAGTCTTCTGCAAATTGCGCGCACGGGTGTAGTAACCGAGCCCGGTCCAAAGGTGCAGCACTTCGTCTTCGGGGGCTTCGGCCAGCGCTTCGACCGTCGGCAGCGCGGCCATGAAACGGTCAAAGTAATTGAGCACGGTGCTGACCTGGGTCTGCTGCAACATGATCTCCGACACCCACACCCGATACGGGTTGATGTCCTGCTGCCAAGGCAGATCGTGGCGGCCGTGGCGGTCGAACCAATCCAGCACCGCCGTGGAAAATTGCTCCGCTCTCATCGCTTGAACAGCCCCTTCAATGCGTTTTTCAATTCCGGGCTGACCTTGTCACCGAGTTTTTCGTCGATTTTTTCACTGAGCTTGTCACCGGCCAGTTTGGTCGCGACCTGACCGAGGCGATCATTGTCGACGCGGCAGGCTTTGGCGCCCAGCTCCAGCGGGCCACGGCAGCGCAGCGGCCATTCGACACCGACGAATTTTTCGCCGACCTGACAGGCTGGATCCGGCATGGCGCTGGTGTCGCCTTCAACGATGATGCCGACGCGGTAGTCCATGCCGAGCACGCGCAGGTCGATATCGCCGTCACCGTTGACGGTCATGCCGGGGATGCGCACTTTCAGGTCCGGATTGCTGGCAATGCCGTTACGGAAAGTCAGGTTGCCCTTGAGTTCCTGGAATGGCGTGTCCTTGCCCCGCGGCTCGCCGCTGAGGGTTTTGCGGTTGAGGGTGGCGATGCCTTTGCACAGTTGCTGCTCAAGGTTGGCGTTGAGCAGCACGCCGTTGTTGATCACGAAACTGGCGTTGCCGTTGAGCGTGTCGATCAGCGCCTGCTGGCTGTTGCCACTGCCGGTCACGTTGCTGGTCAGGGTCACCAGACCTTTGACCGGCGGGTTCTTGCCCTGGCTCTCGAGGATTTTTTCTACAGGCACGCGATTGAGTTTGGTCTGCAGGTTGAGTACAGGCGCGCTCGGGCGCACATCGAGGGTGCCATTGGCGGCGAAACCGCCGTTGTACAACTCGCCGCTCAGGTTGGTCAGGGTCAACAGACCGCCCTGACCGGTGGCCTTGAGCGCTGCGTTCTGGATCGGCAGTTTGTCGAGGGTCAGTTGGCCAAAGGTCAGATCGGCATCGACGTCGAGTTTGGCCAAGCGTTCAACCGGCAACAGGCGCTCGGTGCTCCAGGCGGTTTTGCTCGGCTTGTCCGGCAGCGGCGTGGAGCCGGCCCCGGCCATGGCATCGGCTTCAGTGCTGGCAACTTCGGCCTGACGCACCTGCGTGGCGCTGTTGGCTTGCGCCGATTTCGGCGGCAGGTAGCGGTCGACATTGAAGGTGTCGGCCTTGAGGATCGCCCGCAGCGATTGCTTGGCAAAATCCTCGACGGCGATGCGGCCGCTGAAGCTGCTGTCGTCGAGTTTCAGGTTGATGTTGTCGAAAGCGATGCTGCTTGGGGTCGCTGCAACGCGGCTGACCAGTTCGACTTTGCTCAGGCTGCCTTCGGCCATGGCCGGCAGTTTCTGGCCGATGCTGTCGACAAATTTCGCCAGGTCGAACTGGGCGATGGAGATGCCGCCGGTGATCTGCGGGGTTTTGTCGAGGTCGTTGGCCTTCAGTTCGCCCAATGCGCGTAACTGGTTGGCGGAGATCTTGATACCCGTCCATTCGGCGACGTTCGCAGCTTTATCCAGCAACAATTGGCCTTGAGCGGAGAAAGTCATGGTCTTGCCTTGCAGCGGATCGCCGGCCAGTTCACCGGACAGCTTCAGGTCTTCAAATTTATAGCGCTGCAAGGCGCGCTCGAAGCGCAGTTCACCGCTCAGCTCGGTGCGCACACGCAGAACTGGCTGATTGGTGCCAAGGAATGCGGTGGCTTTCACCGGGATGTTGGTCGAATCGTGTACTGGACCTGTACTCAGCTGAATGCTTTCGGCGCTGAACTGCTTGCCGGTCAGCTCGTCGTTGTACTCAACGCGGGCGTTGTTGACGGTCAGGCTGTCGATGTCGAGGCGGATCGGTTGCGCCTGTTTTTCCGGCTGTGCAGGCGTTTCGGCAACCACTTCGCCGGGCGCCGCAGAAGGTGTCGCGCCCGCAGCGGCCGGCACCTTGCCGATGTCTTCCCAGTTGCCGTGACCGTCCTTGTCGCGGTTCAGGCGCAGGTTCAGGCCTTCGACGCGCACATCGCTCATCTGCACTTCGCGGCGTAGCAGCGGCAGCACGCGTACGGACAGACCAAGCATTTGCAGGTCGGCAAACGGTTCGGCAGGTTTGGCCAGGGTGGCGACGCTGGCTTCGTGCAATTCCAGGCCGAGCCACGGGAACAGACTCCAGCCGATATCGCCATTGAGCGTCAGCTCGATGTGGGCCTTGTCGCGGGCTATCTGGCGGATCTCGTCTTTGTAGTCGTTGGGATCGAAGAGGTGGGTCAGGGCAAAGCCTGCCGCCACGATGATCAGCAACAGCCCGAGAAGTACCAGACCCAGGATTTTGCCGAACGCTTTCATGGGCGAGTCCTTGTAGTTAGTCGAATTCGTAATTTAGCCGGGGAGTATAGCGCCGCAACCAACCGGTTCGCTGTGACGTCATGTTGCCAGGACATCCAGCGGTACCTGCAACCTGGCGGCAAGTGCCTGAGCCTCAAGATGCCCGGCAGGTGCCAGCAGACGCAGTTCGGCACCCGCTTGCGACGCCATTTTCTGCGCTTGGTTCACCAGCCGTTCGGCAACTCCACGGCGACGGGTAACTTTTCTTACGCATAAATGGGACAAGTACCAGACGTCGTGGTGCCTTTGCAGAATGCCGGCACCGAGCAGGCGGTCGTTGAAACGTCCGGCAATAAAACTACCGTCCGCGAGGGCGCTTTCGATCAGCCCTGCCTCCCCGGAATACGGAGCCAACAGCCATTCAGGGGCGTCGCGATAGATCTTCTGCAGATCCTGTTGATCCTGATAACTGGCGTCTTTCAAGGCTTGGACAATGATCGGCATGGCGTTTTCCTGGTGGTACGAGAACAGATGACAGAAAAAAGGTGATATCAGTTTGGTTTTTCTGTCACGTGCAAATGGTAACCTTCGCCCGTTCGTCCGTCCTTCTGCGACTTAACGTCGCGCCTTCAAGGAGCTTCACCCAAAAAAACGGTCATGCCTGCGTGCATAAAGGCCGGGGGTGAACAGTGGCTGGCGAACCATACTAATAATTGGGGGATACACAATGAGCACGAGCATCACGGCGGACGGCCTTCGCGCCGACCAGCCTGCGTTCCTGTCCAAGGAACGCATCATCGCCAAGCCCGGTTTCAACCGCTGGCTAGTCCCACCGGCCGCTCTGGCCATCCACCTGTGCATCGGCATGGCCTACGGCTTCTCGGTGTTCTGGTTGCCGCTGTCCAAGGCGCTGGGCGTTACTGCTCCAGTGGCTTGTGCACCGGACATGAGCTTCATCGCACAGGTATTTTCGTCGCAATGCGACTGGCCGATCTCCATGCTCGGCTGGATCTACACGCTGTTCTTCATCTTCCTCGGCTGCTCGGCAGCGATCTGGGGTGGCTGGCTGGAACACGCAGGCCCTCGCAAGGCTGGCGTGGTATCGGCATTGTGCTGGTGCGGCGGTCTGCTGATCTCGGCGCTGGGTATTTATACCCACCAGATCTGGCTGATGTGGATCGGCTCTGGCGTGATTGGCGGTATCGGTCTGGGTCTGGGCTATATCTCGCCAGTATCGACCCTGATCAAGTGGTTCCCGGACAAGCGCGGCATGGCCACCGGCATGGCAATCATGGGCTTCGGTGGCGGCGCGATGGTCGGCGCACCACTGGCAACTGCGCTGATGAGTCACTTTGGCTCGGCTGAAGGTGTTGGCGTCTGGCAGAGCTTCGTGGCCATGGCCGCGATCTACTTTGTGTTCATGATCGGTGGTGCTCTGGCTTACCGTGTTCCGCCAACCGGCTGGAAACCTGAAGGCTGGACGGCGCCGGCGAAGAAAGCCGCGAACGCGATGATCACCAATCGTCACGTACACGTGAATGTGGCGTGGAAAACCCCGCAATTCCGTCTGGTCTGGCTGGTGCTGTGCCTGAACGTGTCGGCCGGTATCGGCATCCTCGGTATGGCTTCGCCACTGCTGCAGGAAGTCTTCGGCGGCAAGTTGCTGGGTGTTGATGTGCCGTTTGGTCAGCTCGATGCTGGGCAACTGACTTCGATCGCGGCGATTGCTGCCGGTTTCACCGGTCTGCTGAGCCTGTTCAACATTGGTGGCCGCTTCTTCTGGGCTTCGTTCTCGGATTATCTGGGCCGCAAAAACACCTACTTCGTGTTCTTCGCCCTGGGTTTTGCCCTGTACGCGCTGATTCCGAACATGGGTCACTTGGGCAACGTTGCGCTTTTCGTAGCGGCGTTCTGCATCATTCTGTCGATGTACGGCGGTGGTTTTGCCACGGTTCCGGCGTATCTGGCTGACCTGTTCGGTACGCAAATGGTCGGCGCGATTCACGGTCGTCTGCTGACGGCCTGGGCTGCGGCGGGCGTGCTCGGTCCGGTGTTGGTGAACTACCTGCGTGAGTATCAGTTGAGCATCGGCGTTGAACGCGCTGCCGCTTACGACATCACCCTGTACATCCTCGCCGGCCTGCTGGTGCTGGGCTTCCTGTGCAACCTGATGGTCCGTCCGGTTGCCGACAAATACTTCATGACCGACGCTGAACTGGCTGCCGAACAGGCGCTGGGTCACGACAAAGGTGCTGATGCCAGCACGGTTCTGGAGTGGAAAGCCGCACCGGGCAGCAAGCCGCTGGCGATCGCTGCGTGGCTGGTGGTGGGTCTTCCGTTGGCGTGGGGTGTGTGGGTGACCCTGCAGAAGACGGCGGTACTGTTTCACTAAGGTGTTAGCTGCATAAACACCGAACCTGTGGGAGCGAGCCTGCTCGCGAAGACGGACTGTCAGTCGGCATAAGTGTTGGCTGACCCACCGCATTCGCGAGCAAGCTCGCTCCCACATTTGTTTTTGGTGTGCCTGTAATGGCTTGTATGGACATGTCTACCCGCGACAGCCGGGCGTTCTATCCGTCAGCCATCTCACCTCTCGTGTTTCTGTTTGCGCCTCGCGTGCCTATAATGGCTGCCTTTTTCGCCCAATGATTTTGCGGAGCTGGTGATGGCCGAACGTAAGGCGTCTGTCGAGCGCGACACTCTGGAAACCCAGATCAAAGCCTCGATCAACCTTGATGGCACCGGAAAGGCCCGATTCGATATCGGTGTTCCTTTTCTTGAGCACATGCTGGATCAGATCGCCCGTCACGGGTTGATCGACCTGGATATTGAATGCAAGGGCGATCTGCATATCGACGACCACCATACGGTGGAGGACGTCGGTATCACCCTCGGCCAGGCGTTTGCCAAAGCCATCGGCGATAAAAAAGGCATCCGTCGCTACGGTCATGCCTACGTGCCGCTCGATGAAGCGCTGTCGCGCGTGGTGATCGATTTCTCGGGGCGTCCAGGCCTGCAGATGCACGTGCCGTACACCCGCGCTACCGTTGGCGGCTTCGACGTTGACCTGTTCCAGGAATTCTTCCAGGGCTTCGTCAACCACGCGCTGGTCAGCCTGCACATCGACAACCTGCGTGGCACCAACACGCACCACCAGATCGAAACCGTGTTCAAGGCTTTCGGCCGCGCGCTGCGCATGGCTGTTGAGCTGGATGAGCGCATGGCCGGGCAAATGCCATCGACCAAAGGCGTTCTGTAATGCAGACGGTTGCAGTTATCGATTACGGCATGGGCAACCTGCACTCGGTGGCCAAGGCCCTCGAGCATGTCGGCGCCGGCAAGGTGCTGATCACCAGCGATGCCAACGTGATTCGCGAAGCTGACCGCGTCGTGTTTCCGGGCGTTGGCGCGATTCGCGATTGCATGGCGGAGATCCGTCGCCTCGGCTTCGATTCGCTGGTGCGTGAAGTCAGTCAGGACCGTCCGTTTCTTGGTATCTGTGTCGGCATGCAAGCCTTGCTCGACACCAGTGAAGAGAACGACGGCGTCGACTGCATCGGCCTGTTCCCGGGTGCGGTGAAGTTCTTCGGCAAAGACCTGCATGAAGACGGCGAACACCTGAAAGTCCCGCACATGGGCTGGAACGAGGTGAAGCAGAAGGTCAGCCACCCGCTGTGGCATGACATTCCGGACATGGCGCGTTTCTACTTCGTGCACAGCTACTACATTGCCGCCGCCAACGCGCGGCAGGTGGTTGGTGGCGGTCACTACGGTGTCGATTTCGCTGCAGCGCTGGCCGACGGCTCGCGTTTTGCCGTGCAGTTCCACCCGGAGAAGAGCCATACCCATGGCCTGCAATTGCTGCAGAACTTCGCCGCGTGGGACGGTCGCTGGTAAATGGCTGCCAAGAAGTCCAAGCCGCCGATTCTGACCCTCACTCCCGAACAGGAAAACGAGGCCAATCGCAAGATTCAGCGGTTCATGGAGGACCGTTTTGAACTGGACCTCGGTTCGTTCGAGGCGGCGGAAATTCTTGAGCTGTTTACTCGCGAAATTGCTCCGCACTATTACAACAGGGCGATTTTCGATGTGCAGACCCACCTCAAAGAGCGGTTTGAAAGCATCGAAAGCGACCTGTGGGCGCTCGAAAAAAATTAGGAGCAGCTGCAAGCCGCAAGCTTCAAGCTGCAAGAACTGGTACACCGCATGCTCGCAGCTAGTCGCTTGCAGCTTGCCGCTCTTTTGACGAAGGAAAAAGCATGCTGATTATTCCCGCTATCGATCTTAAAGACGGTGCCTGCGTACGTCTGCGCCAGGGCCGCATGGAAGATTCCACAGTGTTCTCCGATGACCCGGTGAGCATGGCTGCCAAGTGGGTGGAGGGCGGTTGCCGCCGTCTGCATCTGGTCGATCTGAACGGCGCATTCGAAGGTCAGCCAGTCAACGGCGAAGTGGTCACCGCGATCGCCAAGCGCTACCCGACCCTGCCGATCCAGATCGGCGGCGGCATCCGCTCGCTGGAAACCATCGAACACTACGTCAAGGCTGGCGTGAGCTACGTGATCATCGGCACCAAAGCCGTAAAAGATCCGGCGTTCGTCGCTGAAGCCTGCCGCGCGTTCCCGGGCAAGATCATCGTTGGTCTGGATGCCAAAGACGGTTTCGTCGCCACTGATGGCTGGGCTGAAATCAGTACCGTGCAGGTCATCGACCTGGCCAAGCAGTTCGAAGCCGACGGCGTGTCCTCGATCGTTTATACCGACATCGCCAAAGACGGCATGATGCAAGGCTGCAACGTGCCGTTCACCGCTGCGCTGGCCGCCGCTACCAGAATCCCGGTGATCGCTTCCGGCGGCATCCACAATCTGGGTGACATCAAGTCGCTGCTCGACGCCAAGGCGCCGGGCATCATCGGCGCCATTACCGGCCGGGCGATCTACGAAGGCACCCTCGACGTCGCCGAAGCGCAAGCTTTCTGCGATTCGTACCAAGGCTGAGGACTGACCATGGCTCTGGCCAAACGCATCATCCCTTGCCTGGACGTGGATAACGGCCGGGTCGTCAAAGGTGTGAAGTTCGAAAACATCCGTGACGCCGGTGACCCGGTGGAAATTGCCCGTCGTTATGACGAGCAGGGTGCCGACGAGATTACCTTTCTCGACATCACCGCCAGCGTCGATGGCCGCGACACCACGTTGCATACCGTCGAGCGCATGGCCAGCCAGGTGTTTATCCCGCTGACCGTCGGCGGTGGCGTGCGTACCGTGCAGGACATTCGTAACCTGCTGAATGCCGGCGCGGACAAGGTGTCGATCAACACTGCAGCCGTGTTCAACCCGGAATTCGTTGGCGAAGCCGCGCAGCATTTCGGCTCGCAGTGCATCGTTGTCGCCATCGATGCGAAGAAAGTCTCCGGCCCCGGCGAGACCCCGCGCTGGGAAATCTTCACCCATGGCGGGCGCAAGCCGACCGGCCTCGACGCGGTCGAGTGGGCGAAGAAAATGGAAGGCCTCGGTGCCGGCGAGATCCTGCTGACCAGCATGGATCAGGACGGCATGAAAAACGGCTTCGACCTTGGCGTGACCCGGGCTATCAGCGATGCGCTGGGTATTCCGGTGATCGCTTCTGGTGGCGTCGGCAATCTGCAGCACTTGGCTGACGGCATTCTCGAAGGCCACGCCAGTGCGGTACTGGCGGCGAGTATTTTCCACTTCGGCGAATACACCGTGCAGGAAGCCAAGGCCTACATGGCCAAACGCGGCATCGTGATGCGCTGATCGGGTTGAGTCAGCGCGCTACCGGGCGAAACCCCATGAGGGTTCACCGCCCGGCTTGCTGACGCATGACAGACTCAAGGTTTTTGCAGTCTCTCTGTACGCACGGCCGAAGTATTGAAATCGCGGTCCATGGTGTAACTGCACAGCGTCAGTGGCAGGGCATCGTTGGGTATCAGAAAGCTATCGTCGATCTTGCTGTAGCTTCTGGAATCAATCGCGGCACAGTCCGTTGAATCCATGGCCCCAACGTATATCTGCGTCCAGATATTGCGATCAGTACTTTCAGGGTATTCAATCAACAGATCTTCAGTGCCGGGTTTGATCTGCGGGGCTGGTTCAGGTAGTCGAATCCCGCCCGGATTAACCAGGCGTGCCGGCAGAATTTGTGCATTGCGTAATTTCCCTTCGATAAGTTGTTGTTCAACTGAGTCGACACCCATCAGGCACAGATAATATAAACCCGCTTCACTGCCGATCGACTCATTGATAAGACCGGTACTGGTCTTTATCGAGCCGCTGTAATGTTCTGGCAAGTAACAGGCCCGTGCGTTGCGTACGGTTTTGAATCGAAAGTAATTTGTGCTCATTGAAAACCTGGTGTTCCAGGCTGGCCCCTTTTCATCGTCTATATCAGGCATTTTATAAAGCGTAACGTCAGCGTTGTTTCTGGCTCTGAAGTTGAAGTCGGGCTTTAGCGAACAGGCAGGTGCATCCATGTTGAAGTGGCCGTCAGCGAAACAGGACATCAGGTAGTCGATCGGGAAACTTTGACTGGCCTGGTCCGGCAATATGGATTGGCGGGGCGGGTTCGCACAAAGTCCATGCCAGAAGCACAGATCGTCTGCGGTGATGCCGTAGGTGGTTCCCGACATGACACCGGTGACTTTCCCTGTAGCGGTGTCCACGACCGGTGAGCCGGATGAGCCCGGTTCGATGCCTTTGCAATCCTGCTTTTGGTAATCGGTATGGACGGTCAGGGATTTGATGAGCGTGGCATCGGTTGACTCCTGCGTACAGGACGAGAGCCTGAGGCCCGGAGCGTTCAAAGGCGCGCCGATGACGTTGACCCGAGCGGGTTTGTCAGGCGCCGTGTGAGCGATCTTGAGTGGGGTGATGCCATCGTCGATCACCGCTTGCAGCGAAGTGGTCAATTGCATGACCGCAACATCGGTGCCGGCCAGGCTGGCCCACTTGACCTTCTGAATATCGTAACGCTTGGCGTCCGCCAGAGTGTCTTGAAAATAATTGAACTGTATTTGTCCCTGATAAGCCTTGTCGGTAATTGTTCCAATCCAGATTGAAGCGCAATGTCCGGCGCTGAGGATATAAGCCGGGCCGTTTGCTTTATTATCAGTGTCGCGAGTGTCGATGAGAAAAGCCGTGCAATAGCGTCGGTCTCCTTTGATGATCTGTCCGATGCCATTTAAATGGTTGTTTTGCCCGTTAGCGTTATCTAAAAGTACTGGCTCTGCGGGTTCCGGAAAAGCGTGTGCGCAAGACGTCAAAGTTAAGATGGTCGTCAGAAGGGCGAGAGTTTTTGTCAGCTTTGATCTGTAATTCATGACCGATCCTTGGTCCCGGTTGAAAGTTATATTGGTTGATCGGGATGACTTTAATTTAATTCCTTTTTGTTGGGGCTGTTTGCGCTGTAGCGAAATGTAAGTTGTCCACTATTTAAAACTGGCTGCAGTCATTGAAGAAGCCAGCTGAAGAAGTCGTCCTGGCGACGCTTGTTAATCGACCGCGATGCGTTGATTCCGTACAGGCCAGTGGACAGCATGGCGCACCCAAGGCACTCTTGGGCACGCCATGGATTCCGGTAGCCCGACATGATCAAACGCCTGCTTCTTGTTCTCGCCAGCGCCTCGATGTTGCTCATCAACACTGTCCGGGCGGAAAACAGTCCCGACACCGATCTGGTGCTCCTTACCGAAAACTTCCCGCCGTACAACATGGCGAAGAACGGCAAGAATTTCGCCCAGGGCGAGAACATCAACGGCATTGCCACCGACATCGTCCGTGAAGTGTTCCAGCGTGCCGGCATCACCTACAGCCTGACGCTGCGGTTTCCCTGGGAGCGGGTCTACAAACTGGCTCTGGAAAATCCCGGGTACGGCGCCTTTGTAATGGCGCGTCTGCCGGACCGCGAAAAACTCTTCAAATGGGTCGGACCGATCGGTCCGGATGACTGGATCATGCTGGCCAAGGCTGACAGCAAGATCACCCTCGAAACCCTCAATGACGCACGTAAATACAAGATCGGTGCCTACAAGGGCGATGCGATTGCCGAGACATTGACCAAACAAGGTCTGAAGCCGATCGTGGTACTGCGCGATCAGGACAACGCAAAGAAACTGATCAATGGGCAGATCGACCTTTGGGCCACTGGTGATCCTGCCGGGCGCTATCTGGCGCGGCAGGATGGTGTCACCGGTCTCAAGACCGTGCTGCGCTTCAACAGTGCAGAGCTGTATCTGGCGCTGAACAAGGACGTCTCCGACGAAGTCGTCGCCAAGCTTCAGGCCGCACTGGATCAGTTGCGCAAAGAAGGTGTGGTCGATGAGATCATGGGGCGGTATCTGTAGCCACTGGCAACTCAGTCTCCGCTAGCGCTGCGCTGATTTCGTCGTCTGCCACAGACGTCTGCGCAGACGGTTCCACCACCGGCTCCGGCGCAGGGACGACAACGGTCTCAGGCTCAATTGGCGCGTACTGGCTGATGTGCAAGCTATTGCCATCGGTGTAGCTGAAAGCATCTGTCACGGATGTGCCATCGGCGCGCAGCAGTCGGTAGTCGCTCTGCATCAGGTAAGCCGCCACGGACCTGTTTTTGTCTACGACAGCAACCACATCAATCACTGCCGCGTTAAGCCATTCGTTCGAGTGTATTTCGCATTGGGTGAAGTCATGGCCCAGACGCGCTGAAAACAGCAGCGGGTCGTGCAGGTTGGTCTGCCATTGCGCTCCGAACTCGACAGAAGTGGTATGGGTGAATGCCTGCAGGCTCCCTGCGCGTTGTGCGCGGGGCGCGCTCCACCTGAATATCTGGCTGTGGTTATCGGTGTTGTTAGCATGGCCGACGAGCAAATACTGATCTGTGCGTTCCAAAAGGTAGAAGGGCGAATGGTTTAGTTGCTCGATACGAGAGTAGTGCGGATCTCTGACCGCGAACCAGGGCAGGGAGGCGACATAAGAAGGATTCTCCAGAGCAACCAACGGCGTCGGTGTTTCTGCGCAAAGCACGGGTGCCGTTGGGCGCGGATTGATCTGAAGCGCGATCTTCAGGCGCAAACAGTAGACCGGGAAACTTACCGGTTTGGTGTAGTTGCTCAATCCGACAAAGCTGCCGCATGCCAGATGTATTTCACCCGGTGTGGCGACTGGAGGAACGGCACTCCAGGTGCTGACACGCTGGCGAGCGCCGCTGCCCTTGTCGTCCCAGACCAGGTCGCTGGTATTCGATGCGATGACCAGGTCCTCCCGGACGCACCTGACAGCGTTGAACGAGGGTTTTTCGTGGTCGTGCGAACACACCGATCCCAAGGCTACGTAGCCTTCGGGGGGGATCGGTCGCCAGATCGACAGATCCCTTTTCGATCCTGAGCCGGAGTCCTTCCATATCAACTCGTAATCGTCGGGGCGGCGCAGCGCTTTGCCTTTAGCGGGGTCGGAGCTTGGGGTGCCAGCTTCGCAGACGACAGCCACCACTCTTTTGCCATTGATATTGCCGGGGCCTCTTGCGATAACGTCGCCCAGGGGAAAATAGCCTGGCAATACATCGGGAGCAGGGGTGGGGTGCCAAAAGGAAGCCGTTTTTGCCTGCAAGCCGTCGGTGTCCCAGACTCGGAGAAACTCTGTCGTGAAGCTGATCAGCAGGTTGTCGATCCGGATGGGTTCGATTCGCCCGGCAGGCGGGGTAATCGGGGCATTGGTAGTCATGGTTACTCCTGATAGTTCAAAGGCGACTCGAGGTAGTCGCGACCTGTTGCAGGTCTCACTATCCGGAAAGGGGGCGGGCGTCTGGCGGTAACTATGTATTGAACAACGTGACAGGGTATTACCGATAGACCCCGTCTTTACCGTGGCCGAGCATGGCGCGATTGCTGCGCACGCTGATCATCTGCCTGATGTCGATCCACTCGATTCCCTGAGCCTTCAACTTGGGCAATTCGCGCTCCAGCACCGCCAGTGTCTGCGGATATGGATGGCCGATCATCACTGCCGAACCTTGCTTGCGCGCCAGGCTGATCGCGGTCTGCAACTGCGTGAAGATAGCCGCCTCCGTACGCTCGTCATCAAGAAACACATCTCGCGAAACGCTGGCCAGATCGATCTTCTGCGCCTGTTGCGCGGCGACGGTCTGCGCACTGGTGCGGCTGTCGACGAAGAACTTGTGCCGGCGTTGCAACTCAGCCATCAACCACGCCATCGCCACCGGCTGCGCGGTCATGCGGCTGCCCATGTGATTGTTGATGCCTGCGGTATAGGGGACCATTTTGAACGCAGAGTTGAGGCGTTTTTCCAGTTCTTCGATGGGCAATTCGGGGTGCCAGGCGTAGGGCCCGGTGGCCGGGTCCATAGGCATGTGCAGGATGACGATCTTGCCGGCGTGATGGGCTTCGCGGGCGAACTCGGTGGCGTGGGGGGTATCAGGCATGATCGCCGTGGTCACCGGGCCGGGCAGGGCCAGCACGCGGCGATCCCGGGGCAGGTTTTGCCCCAGGTCGTCGATGATCAGGGTCAGGTAGGCTTTGTGTGGTGTTGAACTGGCGGACTCTGCATGAGCAGCACCCGCCAGACAGCACAACAAAACGCAGAGCAAACGCAGAGACATCCTCAACGGCCGGACGTAATGCTCAGCCCTTTGAGCAGGCTCAGGGCCTGGGCCAGTTGGTAATCGTCATCCTGCGGCATGGCCTTGGCCTTGCTGCCAGATCCGGTCGGTTTGTCCGCGCCGCCGTTGCCGTTGCCCAGGTGACCTTGCAGGTCGGCTTCCTTGAAGTAATCGCCATCGGCCTCGTTGGTAATCTTGGCCTTGCGTACTTCGATATCCGGAACGATGCCCTGTGCCTGAATCGAGCGGCCGTTCGGTGTGAAGTACAGCGCTGTGGTGATCTTCAACGCGCGGTCGTTGTTCAGCGGCAGCACGGTTTGTACCGAACCCTTGCCGAAACTGGTCGTGCCCATGACCACCGCGCGTTTCTGATCCTGCAGGGCGCCGGCGACGATTTCCGAGGCCGAGGCGCTGCCACCGTTGATCAACACGACCATTGGCACCGCTTCGCTTTCGTCTTTGCCGGTAGCGGAGAAGCGCAGTTCGGAGTTGGCGATGCGGCCTTTGGTGTAGACGATCAGGCCTTTGGTGATGAAGTGGTCGACCACTTCCACTGCTGCCTGCAGCACGCCGCCCGGGTTGTTGCGCAAGTCGAGAATGATGCCGTTGAGCTTCTTGCCGTTGTCCTTGCGCAGCTTGGCCAAGGCCTTGGAGACCTCTTCGCCGGTCTTGACCTGGAACTGGGTGATGCGGATGTACGCGTAGCCGGTTTCCAGCAGCTGCGCTTTGACGCTCTTCACCTGGATCACCGCGCGGGCCAGGGTCACGTCGAATGGCGTGCCGCCGTCGCGTACCAGGGTCAGAGTGATTTTCTGGCCGATTTTGCCGCGCATCTTGTCGACGGCTTCGGTCATGGTCTGGCCGCGGGTCGGCTGGCCGTTGATCTTGACGATAAAGTCACCGGCCTGGATGCCGGCCTTCGACGCCGGGGTGTCATCGATTGGCGAGACCACTTTGATGAAGCCATCTTCGGCGCCGACTTCGATGCCCAGGCCGCCGAATTCACCGCTGGTGCTTTCCTGCAGCTCGGTGAAGTCTTCCGGGCCGAGATAGGCCGAGTGCGGATCAAGGTTGCTGAGCATGCCCTTGATCGCGTTTTCCAGCAGAGTCTTGTCATCCACTGGTTCGACATAGGCGGCTTTGATCCGGTCCATGACCTCGGCAAAGGTGCGCAACTCTTCCAGCGGCAGCGGCGCCTTGGAGGTCGCGGCAGTGCCTGCCGGAGCGACGGTCGGGGCCGGTTGCGCGGCGAACGCCAGAGGCGCGCCGATCACCAGGGCGATCGTCAGGGCCAGCGAGGTAAGGCGGGACAAATGCAGCATGTCGAACGAACTCCTAATGTAGGTGACTCAACGCCTATCCTTGCGCGCGGCACCATTGCGCTGGATCACTCGGGTGACCCTGCTGACGAATTGCGAAATACAGCGCTGATGTGTCCTGGCCGCCACTGTTACCGACAGTGGAGATGGACTCACCGGCTTTAACCACGTCACCGGCAGACTTGAGCAGCGTCTGGTTATGACCGTAAAGACTCAGAAAACCGTTGCCGTGATCGAGGATCACCAGCAACCCGGCGCCGCGCAGCCAGTCGGCGAACACCACGCGACCACCGTGTACGGCATGTACCTGGCTGCCGGCGGAGGCGCTGATCATCACGCCGTCCCACTTGGTCCGGGCGTCGTCGCCACGGCTTTCGCCGAAGCGTGCCAATAGTCGACCATCAACCGGCCACGGAAGTTTTCCCCGGGTTGCAGCAAAAGGGCCACCGAATGTCTCGCCGCTGCTGGAGACCAGTGCGCCGGGAGTGGATCTGGCGGGTTTTCGCGGGGCGTCGCTGTTTTCAGCCTGCGCCTCACGCAAACGCTTTTTTTCCGCTTCCTGCTGGGCGATCAGCGCTTTCTGCCGCGCTTCCTCTGCCTCACGAGCCTGACGGGCCAGGGTTTCTTCAATGGTTTTAAGGACTTTAGACAGGTCTGCCTGATCCTGCTCACGGGCTGCGAGTTTCTGGTCGCGGGCCTTCACGTCATCGTTGAGCTTGGCGAGGACTTGCTGGCGTTCCTTGCGAACATTTTCCAGTTCATCGCGCTGGGTATCGAGGCTGCTTTTCTGTACCAGCAATTGCGCCTGCTGGGCGGCGATGTCTTTTTCGACATTGGCCAGTTGGCGCAGGGTTTCGTTGAAGTTCTTCAACTGCTCCAGGCGGGCCTGGCTCAGGTAATCGTAATAGGTGAGGGTACGGGCAAATTTCTCGGGATTCTGCTGGTTGAGCAGCAGCTTGAGGTATTCCTGGCGACCGTTCTGATAGGCCGCTCGGGCCTGAATGGCGATCAGTCGCTGCTGTTCAGTGCGCGCGCTCTGGAGTTTTTTTTTCTCTGCATCGAGTCGCTGAAGCTCGGATTCGCTTTTTTGCAGTTCTTTCTGCAGTGCATCGACCTGCTTCTGCAGCTTGCCCAGCTCGGTTTCAGTGCCCTTGAGCTCTTTCTGCACGCCGGACTTTTCTTCCTGGACTTTGCTCAGCAGCTTTTTCAGCTCGGCAATGTCCTGACGCGTGGCGTCCAGCTGCTGTTGGGTTTGCGCGCGCTCGTCAGCGAAGGCCGGTTGGAGCAGGCAGGTCAGAGCGAGGGCGATCAGGACGCGGAGCATAGAGGCGGGCGGCACCAGGGTAATGGACGGCCTAGTATGCCCGCCCGAGGCTGCAAAAAAAACGCCCAATTGGGGCTGTGTGATAACTGGCCTGAAAAACACTGCAAAACCAATGTGGGAGCGAGCTTGCTCGCGAAAGCGGTGTGTCAGGCGACATTGATATCGACTGATCCATCGTATTCGCGAGCAAGCTCGCTCCCACAGGGTTTTGTGGCGCGTGATAGAGCGGATTACACCAGGATAGACGTGCCAGTCATTTCCGCAGGTTTTTCCAGACCGAGCAGTTTCAGCATGGTCGGGGCCACATCTGCCAGCACGCCGCCTTCACGGACTTTCAGGTCGCGTTTGCCGACATAAATGAATGGCACCGGCTCGGTGGTGTGCGCGGTGTGCGCCTGGCCCGTGGATTCATCAGCCATTTGCTCGACGTTGCCGTGGTCAGCGGTGATCAACGCTTCGCCGCCAACCTTCTCCAGCGCATCGACAATGCGACCGACGCAGGTGTCGAGGCACTCGACAGCCTTCACCGCCGCGTCAAACACGCCGCTGTGGCCGACCATGTCGCCGTTCGCGTAGTTGACCACGATCACGTCGTAACGCTGGTTTTCGATGGCGTCGACGATGCGGTCGGTGACCTCAGGTGCGCTCATTTCTGGCTGCAAATCGTAAGTAGCGACTTTCGGCGACGGGATCAGGATGCGCTCTTCGCCCGGGAACGGTTCTTCACGGCCGCCGGAGAAGAAGAAAGTCACGTGCGCGTACTTCTCGGTTTCGGCGATACGCAGTTGGGTTTTGCCATTCTTCGCCAAGTAGTCGCCGAGAACGTTTTCCAGGCTGCCCGCGGCGAATGCCGACGGTGCCGGAATGCTGGCCGCGTATTGGGTCAACATGACGAAACCGGCGAGTTTTGGCTGGCGCGCGCGCTCGAAGTCTTTGAAGTCATCTTCGACGAATACACGAGTCAGCTCGCGGGCGCGGTCAGCGCGGAAGTTCATGAACACCACCGCATCGCCGTCTTCGACTTTTACCGGCTCACCGATGGTAGTGGCTTTGACGAATTCGTCGCTCTCGCCACGCGCATAGGCAGCGTCGAGACCTTCCTGCGCGGTGGCGGCATTGAACTCGCTGTTGCCATCGACGATCAGGTTGTACGCCTGAGCGACGCGATCCCAGCGGTTGTCACGGTCCATGGCGAAGTAGCGACCGATGATGCTGGCGATACGGCCCTTGCCCAGTGCCTGGAAGGTTGCATCAAGCAGTTCGATCGACGAGGCAGCGCTTTTCGGCGGCGTGTCGCGGCCATCGAGGAAAGCGTGCAGGTAGATTTTTTCGGCGCCGCGCTTGAAGGCCAGTTCGGCCATGGCAATCAGGTGATCCTGATGGCTGTGCACGCCGCCATCGGACAGCAGACCCATGAAGTGCACGGCTTTGCCGGCAGCCACGGCTTTATCCACAGCGGCGCAGATGGTCGGGTTTTCGAAGAACTCGCCGTCGCGGATCGATTTGGTCACGCGGGTGAAGTCCTGATACACCACGCGGCCGGCGCCGAGGTTCATGTGGCCGACTTCGGAGTTGCCCATCTGGCCGTCCGGCAGACCGACATCCATGCCGCTGCCCGAGATCAAGCCGTTCGGCACGGTGGCCCAGAGGCGATCGAGAACAGGCTTATTCGCCGCAAAAACGGCGTTGGATTCGGGGCTGTCGCTGTGACCGAAGCCGTCGAGAATCATCAGGACCAAAGGTTTAGGCGTGGTAGTCATGGAATCCACTCGTGGCTAATAAAGAAGAGGGCGATGGAAAAGGGAGTTGGAGTTTAAAGCTAAGTTCCGACCGCGTCACCGCTGGACGGGGTTTGGCCGACCATAGCGGCTGTGTATACTGGCCGACATTTTAACGCCCTGGAACCTCCTTCGATGGTTGCTCACCTGATTGAATTTGCCACTAACCACTACATTCTTGTCGGTATCTTCGTCGTACTGCTGGCTCTGTTGCTGGCGCACACGATGCAGGGCGGCGGTAAAAGCCTGAGCACCGGCGAGCTGACCGCACTGGTCAATAAAGATGCAGGCGTGGTGGTGGACATCCGTCCGGCCAAGGATTTCGCTGCTGGCCACATCGTTGGCGCGGTGAACATTCCCCAGGACAAACTGGCTGCGCGCGTCGCCGAGCTGGAAAAGCACAAGGCCAAGACCATCATTCTGGTCGATGCCTTGGGCCAGACCGCTGGCACCCACGCCCGCGAACTGATGAAATCCGGCTTCACCGCCGCCAAGCTGTCCGGCGGGATTTCCAGCTGGAAAGGCGACAACCTGCCGTTGGTGAAGTGATATGAGCGAAGTCATCGTCTACTCCAGCGATTACTGCCCTTATTGCTCGCGAGCCAAGTACCTGCTCGAGAACAAAGGCGTGGCCTTCAAAGAGATCAAGGTCGATGGCAAGCCGCAGGTGCGTGCCGAAATGACCCAGAAAGCCGGACGCACGTCCGTGCCGCAGATCTGGATCGGCAGCGAACACATCGGCGGTTGTGACGATTTGTATGCTTTGGAGCGCGCCGGCAAGCTCGACGCGCTGCTCAAGGCCTGAACGGCTGCACCCACGTACAGCACTCCCTAAAAGACCCAAGATCGATAAGGATCTGAGATGACTGACCAACAGAACACTGCAGCCAGCGAAGAAGAAACCGCACCGCAATTCTCCTTGCAGCGCATCTACGTACGCGACCTGTCCTTCGAAGCCCCGAAAAGCCCGGCGATCTTCCGCCAGCAGTGGGATCCGGCTGTTGCGCTGGATCTGAACACTCGTCAGAAAGCACTGGAAGGTGATTTCTACGAAGTCGTGCTGACCCTGTCGGTTACCGTGAAAAACGGTGAAGAAGTTGCCTTCATCGCTGAAGTGCAACAGGCCGGTATCTTCCTGATCAAGAACCTCGATGCGGCTTCGATGAGCCACACCCTGGGTGCGTTCTGCCCGAACATCCTGTTCCCGTACGCGCGCGAAACCCTGGACAGTCTGGTGACCCGCGGTTCGTTCCCGGCGCTGATGCTGGCCCCGGTGAACTTCGACGCTCTGTACGCGCAAGAACTGCAGCGCATGCAGGAAAGCGGCGAGACGCCAACCGTTCAGTAAGACGGTTCAGCAACACCCATGTGGGAGCGAGCCTGCTCGCGATAGCGGTCTGTCAGACACATCAATGTTGACTGACACTCCGTAATCGCGAGCAGGCTCGCTCCCACATTTGTTTTGTGGTGTTACTTGAAGTCGTTCTGGCGCCAGGCTTCGTATACAGCGACGGCCACGGTGTTGGACAGGTTCAGGCTGCGGCAGCCTTCACGCATCGGCAAGCGCAGGCGTTGTTCCGGCGGTAGTGCGTCGAGCACTTCCGGCGGCAGGCCACGGCTTTCCGGGCCGAAGATGAACGCATCACCCGGAACGAACGCGGCATCATGAAATGGCCGTGAGCCCTTGGTGGTGAACGCAAACAAACGCGGGTTGCCCAGGCTTTCCAGGCAACTGGCCAGGTCCGCGTGACGTTGCAGCGTGGCATATTCGTGGTAGTCG
Organism: Pseudomonas viridiflava; assembly: GCF_900580865.1. Classification (GTDB taxonomy): domain Bacteria; phylum Pseudomonadota; class Gammaproteobacteria; order Pseudomonadales; family Pseudomonadaceae; genus Aquipseudomonas. The sequence goes on along the minus strand of NZ_UTBZ01000140.1, from coordinate 326,555 downwards.
AGGCCGGCGCGGCGCAAGCGCTTGTCGTCCATCTCGAAGCCCAGCGGTTCGATCAAATGCAGGTGGCAGCCGCTGTTGGCGCACAGCCTGATAACGTTGCCGGTATTCGGCGGAATTTCTGGTTGAAAAAGGATGACGTGAAACATGCACGGCTCCGAAGGTAAAGATGAGCGGCATTCTACGCCGCCTGTGGACAACCGTTCGAAACTATTCCCGCGTGTCATCGGTTCGCTGGTGATTGTCGGCTTGATGATCGGCTTGATGATCGGGCGCCTGACCACGCCGGATCCGACGGTGTTGCAGCAGGTTGACGTGAATGACGGCGGGCTGGTGGTGTGGTTCAACAACGAGCCCAAGCTGCACGGCGAAATCATCGACGGCACCGTGGCGCTGCTGTTTCAGGCTGAAGGCCGGGCGCAGAATGGCCAGCTCAAGCTCAATGGCAAAGACGTCAACTGGCGTACGCGAGCGAGTGACGGTGGGTTGTTGCTGACGGTGCTGGCAGCGCGGCCGCTGCAGGGCGAGTGGGTCGGCAGCGAAGTCGATGATCGCTGGCGGCTGGAGATTCGCCTGCAAGCAGACTGATTGCAAAATTACCGTCCTTCTCGTGCTCTCCTACAGTTCCTGGCGTCGTTTCTCACTGCGCCAGTCTGCCTTTCCTATCTTCCTCAACATCTGCGCACGCTATCGTGCGCTGCTCTTTTAAACCGGCAGGATGCCGATACCTTCGTCCCTTGGGCGAATACCAAGGGCGACTTTTTCAAGGATGAAAAAACATGCCAGTAAAACCACCGCGCGGTGGCGATTCCCACGTGAAAGTGGACGCTTCCACCAGTCCGACCCGACCGGCTGACATGGACATTGCGCTACCCGGCCCCTCCAGTCGCAGCGGCGTCGACTCAGGTATTACCCTCGACAATCCGCAGTCGCGAGCCGGGGGAACCGGCACTACAGACATTGATGCCGTCCATCCGGCCCCGGTCGTCGTTCACGCGGTCGCTGTCGAAACTCGTCTGCTTGCGCCTCAACCGACGCTGGACCATTACGTAATCAATGCCCGGGCGTTACTTCCAGAAGCCAACGGCGAAGGCTTAAGGGTTTTTAACAATCGTACTTACGCTGAGGTGGCCGATGGCGGTTTTGTTCTTGTCGCCGTGGATCCGAGCACTGGATTGCATCATGCCCGGCGGCCAAGCGAGCTGCTCCCAGGTCCGGTGATGCTGCGTAATGTCGATAGCGGTCTCTGGTATCAGCGTACGCTCGTTAAGCCAGCTACTCGAGCGCAGTTCCGAAGGTACCTTCCGGAATCGACCGACCTGGACGCTGATGCCTTCATCGCCCGGTTTGGCGACAAGGATGTGGCAGAGGTGGAGCTGAAGCGGATCGAGGGTGCGCGCTCTGAGCTGGAGCGCGAGCACATGGGTATCAACGAGGAAATGGCGAGCAAGATACGCAGACTCTACAAGTGGCAGGGCGAACCCGGTGAGCGTGTCTATCGCGAAGACCGACTAGTGGGTTTCAAGATGGATCTCGATTTCGGTTCTCATCCAAACCATTTTCCTTATCTGGAAAAACTCAACTCTGTTGTCGCCCTGACCCTTAGAGCGAGTGAACATCTACACTCGCATCGTTTATCTGTGCAATTTCCCAACATTGAAAGTCTTACGGTGGCTGGCTGGATGCCCCCCATTTCCCCTGGCTTTTACCATCCCCGTGCTGTCTCGAGGCTTAATGTGGAGGCGGGTTTCGTTCACGAACTGGCGAAGCTTCCCCATTTACGCGAGCTAAACCTGCAAAACTGCAAGTTGCCAGCCGGGTTCTCGCTGACAGGCCTGACCGAACTGCGAACTCTGGCACTTGGCAACATTCAGGGTGTGACGGATCTGAGTGCCGTTGTGAATGGCCTGCCGAGGCGGTTGCGCTTGCAGGTCCTCGATCTGAACAAGAATGCGTCCTTGAAAGTGGCACCTGACGTGACGGGGATGACCGAGTTGCGTGTATTGGATCTGACGCAGACCGGTATAGAGCAGCTCCCACGCGGACTTGATGCTGACAACGGGCCGTTGCGACTGGAGGTATTGAGGCTCGGAGACAATCCAGTCTCTGTTGCGCCTTCACTCAAAGGAATGACTGCGCTGCAGGAGCTGGATCTTGCCAATACAGGCTTGGACAGCTTTCCGGAGGGCATCACCAGTGAGATTCCCGGGAAAGTGTTGAACCTGGCGAACAACCGCATCACGTGGATTCCCGATTCCGTTGAACTCAGAACCGGCTTCAATCTCATTGGCAATCCAATCACGGATCCGGCTTCCCTCCGGCGTCTGATGGAGGCGCGTATAAAAACAGGCACCGACATTTGGCTGGGAAAAATAACTACTGATGGCTCGCCAAATACCTGGCTACGAGATTTGCCGCTAGGGGAACTGTCTGAAAATTTGAAACTCTGGAACAGTGTTGACGTTGGCGCCTATCAATTCGTGGCGAGGAAAATCGCCTGGGACCTGGCTCGGACGCCCGAATTTCACGTTGAGCGCCCGCTTTTGCAGCAACGGGTCTGGCGGTTTTTCGAGCACTACCACAAGGCTGAGCCAGGCATGCAGGCCAGGCTGAAGGATATTTTGGAGAATGAACCCAGTCCCTTGAAAAAGCTGGAAAGGCTGGAGGCAGAAACAGGGCTTTCAAGCGAATCACTGCCGGCGGGCTCGATACTGCGCAGTGATACCGGCAGCGACGTTGGGCACTTGCTCGATGCCACTGAGTCAACCACCCGGGCGCAGGTCCGAGAATACTTCCCGGAAGCGACCGATCAACAAGTAGACCACTTTCGCGTGCACTTCGGTGACAAGGATGCGGCAGAGGTGGAGCTCAAACGGCTCCAGTCCGGACTTGCTCAACTGGACCAGGAACTCAGCTCTGGGTTCTACGGAAATGAGTCGGGTCCCACATTGCGCCGTCTGTACACGTGGCAAGGGGAGCCTGACGAGCTGGTCTTTCACGATAAGCGGCCAGTGGGTTTCAAACTGTCTTCGAGTTTTTCGATATGGCCAAATCATCGGCCATTCTCAACACCATTCAACTCCATCGTTTCCCTTGAACTAAGGGGCGTAAGCGTGCCTCTTCCGGAAAGTTTTTTTTCAGCTTTCCCCAATCTTGAAAGTCTGAGGGTGGTTAACGCACATCCATTGTTTTCTGATAATCGCGGCCTGAGGCTCACCGTGGAGCCAGCCAGTGTTGAAGAATTGGCAAGGCTTGCGCGGTTACGAGAGTTGAAGCTGCAAAGGGCTGGCTTGTCGCCCGGTTTTTCGGTGGCCGGCATGACCGGGTTGCGTGTATTGGATCTGGAGCAGAACGGAATACACCATCTCCCAGGACTTAATGCTGACAACGGGCCGTTGCGACTGGAAGTATTGAAGCTCGGCCATAACCCGCTCTCTGTTGCGCCTTCAGTCAAAGGAATGACCGCGCTGCAGGAGCTGGATCTGTCCTATGCCGGGTTAGACAGATTTCCGGAGGGCATCACCAACGAGATTCCCGGGAAGGTGTTGAATCTGGCGAACAATCGAATTACATCGATTCCCGAATCCATTGAAATCAGAGCCGGCTTCGAGCTCAGTGGTAATCCTATTACCGATCCCGCTTCCCTCCGGCGGCTGATACATGCACGTATCAGTACCGGCACCGATATCTGGCTGGGAGAGCAGAGTAATGACCGCTCGGCAAACCTTTGGCTGCGAAATGTGCCGCAGGGAAAGGAGTTAGCCGAAAAACTGATGCTCTGGGACAGCTTCGGTTCTCACTCGGATCTGATGCGTTCGATCTGGCAACTGAGTCGAACACCAGAATTTCATGTCGAGTATCCGCTTTTGCAGCGGCGGGTCTGGTGGTTCCTCAAGATCTACAGCGAGCGTGGCCCTGACGAGCAGACACGACTCAACCACATCGCTCTCACCGAGCGGAGCCCCGGAAAAATGCTGGACAGGCTGGAAGCCGAAATACGGGAATATGACTCGGGGCAGCAGAATCAGCCTCTGCATCATTTACCCAAGCGTCCGAGGCTTGATTGACTCCGGGATCAGCGTTTCGATGCCACTTCAATAGCCTGGCGCTCCATCAATACCGGCAGGATGCCGATAGTGTCGCCCCTGGCGTGAATGCCAGGGACGGCTTTTTCAAGGATGAAATATATGTCAGTAAAATCACCTGTTGGTGGCGGTGCCCGAGTGGGCGTGGATGTTCACGTCAATCCGAATCGAAGGCCGGACGGGAATTCAGCTCATGCTGATAAGACGGGCCGTCATGGCCTGGATCGATGGATTGGTGTCGATGATGCGAAGCTGCGAAACAAATCACCTGGCGATGATGCAGATCCTGATGCAATTCTGCCGGTGCCGGCGGTCACAGTTCATCAGGCGCCACTCTCCGCTGAACCCCTTCCCGTCATATACATGTCGCTGGAGAGTTACAGAATAAGGTCAGCGGCTGGGCTGCCGGACGCCAACAGCGAAGGCTTCAGGCTGTACAAAAATCGCCAATATGTGAGTGTGCCTGATGGTGGCATCGTTCTTGTCGGAGTGGATCCGGACACCGGACTGTATCGGGCTCGACTTTCAAACGAATTGCTACCCTCGGGCCCGCTGCTGATGCGTGACACCGAGAGCGGTATCTGGCATCCGCACAACGACTTCAACGCGAACACCGTTCCTTTGACCGACGCCAGTCTGCGGGCCTTTCGCTCGGGTCTCGATTTCAGTGATATCGATCCCGCCAGCGATGGCCTGTTTCGCCATGATGGAAAGCTCTACGTGGTCATCCACGAACAGGCATATCAGGTTATGCAGGATCTTGATGCATCCAGACCGGAGTACAAGGTGTGGCGTCTGGTCAATCCCAAGGATCCCGTCGCCACGGACAGCGCGAATATCTACCGCGCCAGCCGCAGCGGTGAAACCCGCGCTATTACCCGGAACGAGCAAAACATCTGGGTTTCTATCCTCACAGGTTTGCGGGGCGGCATGGATCGCAATGACCCGGCACCCGCTAACCCGTTTGTCTTTCACCGCCCCTGGCTAAACAATGCGGGGCCCTCAGCGGTGCAACCGCCGGCCGTTGTCGCAACCACACGAGCGCAGGTCAAACGCTACTTTGCAGATGCGACGGATCAACATGCCGATGACTTCATTACCCGATTTGGCGAAACGTATGCGGCAGAAGTGGAACTCAAGCGTCTTCAACTGGGGTTCCCCCAACTGAACCGTGAGATCAGTGCCTGGGAGGCTGCCTACAAGGGCAATGATGGCGCAGAGCGCAGTCGGCGACTCGCAATAGGTGCCAGAATGCGCCGACTGTACAAGTGGCAAGGCGAGGATGCGGAAAAGGTCTACCGTGACGGGCGTCTGGTCGGCTTCAAGTTGGAACTGGATCTCGGGGACCGGGGGAATCTGGCACTGCCGGTGTTTTCACCCCGGCTCAGCTCCGTCGTTTCTCTCGGCCTGAAAGGGAGAATTTCGAAAAAACTGGGAAGTTTATTTTCGATGTTTTCCCACATTGAAACCCTCGAAGTGCACAGGCTCAGGGGGAAGAAATATGGTCTGCTTGAGGAAATCGATAAACTCACTGCATTGAAGGTCCTGGATATACGCGAAACCACTCTTTGGCTGCCGGCAATCGGTCTTGAACATTTCACTCGCTTGACCCGTTTGCAAGAGTTGAGCCTGACAAACTGCAGTGTCTGGCCTGCACTTACGGTGGCGGGCATGAGCGAGTTGCGGGTATTGCGCTGCCGCTCCTGTGGTTTATACAGTTTGCCCAAGGGGCTGTCTGATTCACCCGCGATATCTCGTCTGCAAGTGCTCGATCTGCACCATAATCCGGAATTGCAAAGTGCCCCTGATGTCACCAACATGCCCGAGCTGCGAGTATTGGATCTGTCGTACACCGGCATGAAACAGCCGCCTGCCGGGCTTGGTTCGCCGAACGGTCCGACACGGCTTGAGGTATTGAATTTCGTCGAGAGTCCGCTTGCTGTAGCGCCGTCGCTCAGAGGAATGACAGCATTGCTGGAGGTAGATCTTGGTCGGACTCATATCACCAGGTTTCCAGAAGGTGTCACATCCGAGATTCCCAAGGCGCGTTTGAGTCTGATCTATACCGGGATCACATCCATCCCCGAAACCATTGAGCTCAGAAAAGGTTTTGAGTTGCAGGGCACACGGATTTCCGACCCGGTCTCCCTTCGACGACTGATTGCTGCACGGCGACAGACAGGCATCGATCTCTGGTTGGGAGGCACCCAGGCTTATTTGGGGATAAACCATTGGCTGCATAATGTTCCGCCGGTGCAACACCCTGAAAAAGTTGACCTTTGGGCCTCATTAACCTATCCAACGAACATTACGATGATGGGCAAAATCAGAGATCTGATTCGCACGCCTGAATTTCTGGTCGAGCGCCCACTTTTGCAGCGTCGGGTCTGGTCGTTTCTTGAGCATTTCCAAAAAACCAGCCTTGGTGAGCGTGAGGTTTTGCGGGATATTGCGGAGACTGAATCCAGTCCGGGAAAAATGCTGGACAGACTGGAAGAGGAAATCAAGAAGTTTGCCCCGGATTGGCAGAACGAGCCTCTGCATCATTTGCCTAAACACCCGAGGCTAGGATGATGCTGTGGTGCGGGGCGCTGTAAAAGCGGGAATCCCTGACCTGCCTGTATCAGGGTTCCCAAAAGGATGGACTTCGCTGTTGGCGTCGGTCCGGTGTAAAGAGGGAACCCCCGGCCTGCCTGTACCAAGGATCCCAAAAGGGTGGGCTCGTCGCGTTGCGGTATGAGCCCGGTGTAAAGAGGGGAATCCCCGGCCTGCCTGTACCAAGGTCCCCGAAACGGCTGGTGAAACGAATCACCTGTAAGAGGTATTGCAGGTGGCGTGCCAGGTTTTCATTTTTTGAAACAAAAAGCTGATCAGAAACGCGAAAGCCCCGTAGTTCGGGGCTTTCGTGTTTTGGGAGAGTGGTTTTTTCGGTGTTTTCAGAAAGGCGTGTGGCGATGCGGCTGTGCGCGATCACGGGTCATTGTGCATTGATGCGGTGCACGGTGGCCCCTCACCCTAACCCTCTCCCAGAGGGAGAGGGGACTGACTGCGGGGTTTGTGAGAAATACGTCGACGTGTGAGATACCGACTCGAACTCAGATTTTGAGAATTACACGAATCGGCTCCCTTTCCCCTCTCCCCTATGGGGGAGAGGGCTGGGGTGAGGGGGATGGATCGTGAGTACACAACCATCCTGAAGCGAATGAGGTTTTAACCCTCATCCCCCTCATCATCATCTCCACCATCCACCTTCATGCCCAATTCCTTGATCTTGCGCGTCAGGGTATTACGCCCCCAACCGAGCAAAACCGCGGCATCACGCCGACGCCCTGCGGTGTGCTTCAGCGCCGTCTCGATCATGATCCGCTCAAACGCCGGCACCGCGCTGTCGAGCAGACTCGACTGGCCACGCGCCAAGGCCTGATCGGCCCACTGACGCAGCGCCTGCTCCCAATTGGTCACTGGCGCTGAATCCTGCGGCAGGTTCAGCAGTTCCGGTGGCAAGTCGCTGATGTGCACTTCGCGCCCGGACGCCATCACGGTGATCCAGCGGCAAGTGTTTTCCAGCTGCCGCACGTTACCGCCCCACGGCAGGTTTTTCAGGTATTCCTCGGTCTCGCTTTTCAGCAATTTCGGCTCGACCGCCAGTTCCTGCGCGGCGCGGCTAAGGAAGTGTTTGGCCAGGGTCGGGATGTCTTCGCGACGATCCGACAGGCGCGGGATGTGGATGCGGATCACGTTGAGGCGATGGAACAAGTCCTCACGGAATTTGCCGGCGTGCACCAGGGTTTCCAGATTCTGGTGCGTCGCGGCAATGATGCGCACATCGACTTTGACCGGCACATGCCCGCCGACGCGGTAGAACTCGCCATCGGCCAGAACCCGTAGCAAACGTGTTTGCGTGTCCGCCGGCATATCGCCGATTTCATCGAGAAACAATGTGCCGCCGTCAGCCTGTTCAAAGCGACCGCGACGCAGATTCGCCGCGCCGGTGAACGCGCCTTTCTCATGGCCGAACAGCTCGGATTCCATCAGATCCTTGGGGATCGCCGCCATGTTCAGCGCGATGAACGGCGAGGCGGCGCGTGGGCTGTGGCGGTGCAGGGCGTGCGCGACCAGTTCTTTACCGGTGCCGGATTCGCCGTTGATCAGTACGGTGATGTTGGAGTGGCTCAAGCGGCCGATGGCGCGAAACACTTCCTGCATCGCCGGCGCTTCGCCGATGATTTCCGGGGTGCGGGTCAAGGCCGGTACGACCTCCAGGCCTTGCTGTTCCTGCGCGTGCTGATTGGCACGTTTGACCAGCGAAACCGCCTCATCAACGTCGAACGGCTTCGGCAGGTACTCGAACGCACCGCCTTGATACGAGGCGACAGCGCTGTCCAGATCGGAATGAGCGGTCATGATGATGACCGGCAGCCGTGGGTGCTGCTCGCGAATCCGCGCCAACAGGTCCAGACCGCTGGCACCGGGCATGCGGATGTCGGAAATGATCACGTCCGGCTGCTGACGGGCCAGGCGACTCATCACGCCATCGGCGCTGTCGAAGCTCTGGGTGGTCATGCCTTCCTGCTGCAAGGCCTTTTCCAGAACCCAACGGATAGAACGGTCGTCATCGACGATCCACACGGTTTCACTACGGCTCATGTCGATGTGGCTCCTTGTTCCAGTGGCAGAAAGATCGAGAAGGTGGTGTGGCCTGGATGGCTGTCACACTCGATCAGGCCCTGGTGCTGGCTGATGATGTTCTGGGTAATGGCCAGGCCGAGTCCGGTACCGTCCGGACGACCGCTGACCATCGGAAAGAAAATGGTTTCCTGAAGTTCCGCCGGGATCCCCGGGCCGTTGTCGATGATTTCGATCTTGGTCACCAGGCGATGACGAACGTGGCCAATGGTGAACTGACGCATGGTCCGGGTGCGCAGGCTGATGCGGCCCAGGCGCAGCTCGTTCTGGCTGCTGATCGCTTGCATCGCGTTGCGCACGATGTTCAATACGGCCTGAATCATTTGCTCGCGGTCGATCAAGACGTCGGGAATGCTTGGATCGTAATCGCGCACCAAGGTGATGCAGCCCTGGCTTTCGGCTTCGACCAGTTGGCAGACGCGCTCCAGAACTTCGTGGACGTTGCACATGGCCAGCGATGGCAGTTTGTTCGAGCCGAGCATGCGGTCGACCAGATTGCGCAGGCGGTCGGCCTCTTCAATGATCACGTTGGTGTAATCGCGCAGGCTGTCTTCCGGCAGCTCGCGGGCCAGCAATTGCGCGGCGCCGCGGATGCCGCCGAGGGGATTCTTGATCTCGTGGGCGAGGCCACGTACCAGCATCTTGCTGGTTTCCTGCTTGGACAGTTGCGCCTCTTCCTTGGTGATCCGCAGCAGGCGGTCACGCGGGTGGACTTCCAGCAGCAACATCGTGGCGCCGTTGCTCAGGATCGGCGTCACCGCGTAATCCACGGTCAAGGTCTGGCCGGTGAGAGCCGTGAGCATCGCTTCGCGTTTGGTGAACGGGTGCGCCTGTTCTACGGCCTGGCGCAGGGAATTGAGCGCCTCGGTGGATTCGGTGAACAGCTCGCTGATGAATTGCCCATGGCTACGCTGCCCGCTGATGGCGAGCAGCATCTCCGCCGCCGGGTTCATGTACTCGAGGCGCAATTCGGCGTCGAGCAGGATGGTGGCGGTGGTCAGGTTGTCGAGCAGCAAACGGTGGATTGCGTCGCTAATAGTCATCGGAGCCTCTTTTGGGGGCGGAGCGTGCGCAAATAACAAGCGTCGGTGAACGGAAAATGCAAAAACCAAACCAAGGCTCTGAAAAGAAGCGCTCAACCCGTGAAACAGGCGTTTGACGCTCGTTTGAGTGGCAGGGTGCCAGCTCGAACGGGAAGTTTCGAACCAAAATGGGTTGGAATGTGAGTACGGTGCAGCCTGTTGCACCAATATAGTGCGCAAAGCTGAATGGCGTTAGAAGAAACGCAGGAAGGGGTTTTTCGGCTCTTCGGGTTTGTCTTTGAGCGGACATTCCGGGCGAACCCCGTAATCGTCGGCAACGCACGGTTTGACCTGGCGTTTCTGTGCGAGAGAGATGCGCAGCATGTGGAAGGGTTGGTTAGCGGTACGCTCGACCGTCCGCCCTTCGGCGTCGAGGATTTCCACCGAAAGGTTGTGGCTACCACGATCAATATTGCTCAGCGGGAAGACTGGCGTCAGGCCGGGCTCGCCAGTGGCCTGACCATCCAGCAGCAACCGATAACGATGCCCTTTTTGCAGGCCCGGTTCGCTGGTGACGCTGACGATGACTTCGCCGGCGCTGCTGCGAATCGTGGCATCGGGTTCGGGTACCAGAATGCGCAGCATGTCGTAGTGGAATGGCGGTTGTTCCGGGGTTTTCTTCGCCGTGGTGATCGGCGCGGCAGCAGTTGGGTTGGCCGACATGCGATTGCTGGTGGCGATAGGCACACGCTTGGCATTGCCGCGTGGCTGGTCGGTGTAGACGCGATTGCCCTGAGCATCGGTATAGGTGAAGACCTCTGCTGAGGCTTGCAGCGTCATCAACGCCAACACGACGAACAAACTTGCGCGGATCATGGCTTGTGCACCCGCTGCACACTGAGGGCGACTGACGGGCTTTGCTGGATGATCGTCTGCCCGTCGATCACTTGCACCGCGAGTCGGTGTTCGCCGCGATCGACGTTCACCAGTTGCAGGATCGGCACGTTGCTCGGCTGGCCGTAGGGTTCGTCGTCCAATACCAGCCTTAATTGATGCGGCGCTTGCAGGCGCGGCTTGATCAACACGTTGACGGTGAAGGTGCCGTTGTTGGCGCGCAGCGCTTCCTCGGTGGGCAGGCCGGCGAGTTCAAGAATGTCGTAGGCGTTGCGCGCAGGTTCACGGTTGTCGGTTTCGGGCGTCGGTGGTGCGCTGGGTGCCTGAGGCTCGACCCGATTGAGCGGCGGCAATTCCACCGGTTGCGCTTGCACGCCGTCCGGCGAGTGATCGCTGTACACCGTGTGGCCGTTGGCGTCGGTGTACTTGTAGATCTGCGCAGTGACGGGGAGGGCGATCACCAGCAGGAGGAATAGAAAACCACGACCCATGGATGCAACCGATCAACAGTGAGATTGGCTTGCAGCATAGGCCAGAGGCGGCGGTAAGCCCAACCGCCTCAACATCAGCTCACACAAATGGCTCCGGCTTTATCGTGAGGTGCCCGCCGCAAGCACGCTCTCGCGACTGCCGGACAGGACGCCCGCCTTGTAATGCTCGATGTAGGTCAACACACCATTGGCGTCGAAATCGCGCAGCTCGCCTTCTTTTTTGCCGGCGACGAAGTTCACGGTTTGAGTGTGTCCGTTGGCAAGCTTGAGTGTCCACGGGCCGCTTTGCAGGTCATTCGTGTAGTCGCCGTTTCCTGCTTTGGTTTCCCATGGGCCGTGGCGCTTGTCGTCGACATAATTGCCGCGTTCGGTGTTGCCGGCGATGGTCAGTTCGCTCGGGCCGTTGAGTTGACCATGGACATAGGTCTGGAATCCGGTGGCGACCCATTCCATCTCGTCGTAATTGGAAAGCTGCCAGCGGCCTTCGCGCAAATCATTGTGGTACTCGCCGTCCAGCATCTGCCCGTCCTGATAGATGCTCCATCGCCCCTCCCGTTTACCCTCTGCAAAGTAACCGGACTCCGAATATTTCTCGTCTTTGGAAACAGACCACGGGCCGATACGTACGCCCTGCTTGTAGGCACCTTTGGCCGAGATTGATCCGGAGTCATAAGACACCGATTGGCCATCCTCGCTGCCGGTGAATTTCAGCGGATCGGTTTCCCAGGCAATACGTCTGACCTGATAGTTGTAAAGCGTGCGGTTACCCTCGACGAGGGTGCCATCGAGCCAACGCCAGAAGGTAACGGTGAGAAACCGACCGTCTCTTTCCTGATAGGTTTTCTTGTAGAAGTACGGTTCGTCGTCCGGTGTGGGATTGCTCAGGGGGTCGTAGTACTGGCCGTAATAGCTCACCAGTGTCCCTTGGCTGAAATCGAGTTGGTCGAACTCCGGTACGCCGGACTCTTCATAGTCGAAGCGATAGTTCAGCGGGGTGTTTCGGCTCAGGGCTTTCTTGATGGTCAGGGCATCGAGGTGTTTCTGGCGTGCGGTGATGCGATCCAGCGCTGCCTGCAGACGCGTGACGCGGCTGTAGAGGTGATCGTTGTCGTTGTACTTGTAGGCGTAGATTCGGTATTGCTCGTTCTGCCGGAACAGCACAAAGCGGGTCGGATCCTCACTGTCGAGCGACATGAGGAAAACCGATTCGATGGTCGCCTGGCCGAAATCGTCGAGCAAATGAGGTTCAGCATTGGGCATGTTGCAAATGCAGTAATAACCTTTGACGCCCCCCGCCTCCTTGATGAACGCCAGCGTCGCCGAGCTTTCCTGCAAACCCTCGATCAGCGGATGTGCCAGGGTTTTGTTTTCATAGAACGCTGCCGCTCCGGCCGTTTGGCAGGCGAGGCCGGCCGTCAGGGCGATGGCCCATAACCACTTCATGCGAATCCCTTCGTCAAGGCGCCGGTAACGGGCGCTGAGGCGGCGGATTATCCATGGATGCGCGCGCACAAAAAAGGCCTCCCGAAGGAGGCCTCTTTCACTCACGCCACGTAGTGCGGCGCTACCGGATCAGCAGCTGTAGTACAGCTCATATTCCAGTGGGTGTACGAAGGTGCGAACCTTGATTTCTTCTTCCGATTTCAGCGCAATGTAAGCGTCGATGAAGTCGTCGGAGAACACGCCGCCCTTGGTCAGGAACGCGCGGCCCTTGTCCAGCTCTTCCAGGGCTTCTTTCAGGCTGCCGCAAACTTGCGGGATCTCTTTCGCCTCTTCAGGCGGCAGGTCGTACAGGTTTTTGTCAGCAGCGTCGCCTGGGTGGATCTTGTTCTGGATACCGTCCAGACCGGCCATCAGCAGTGCTGCGAAGGCCAGGTACGGGTTGGCAGCCGGATCCGGGAAGCGTGCTTCGATACGGCGGGCTTTCGGGCTCGACACGTAAGGAATACGGATCGAAGCGGAACGGTTGCGAGCCGAGTAGGCCAGCATCACTGGAGCTTCGAAGCCTGGTACCAGACGCTTGTAGGAGTTGGTCGCCGGGTTGGTGAAGCCGTTCAGGGCCTTACCGTGCTTGATGATGCCGCCGATGAAGTACAGAGCGGTATCGGACAGGCCGGCATAGCCTTCACCTGCGAAGGTGTTCTTGCCGTCTTTCCAGATCGACATGTGGACGTGCATGCCCGAACCGTTGTCGCCGTACAGTGGCTTCGGCATGAAGGTCGCGGTGCGGCCGTAAGCGTCAGCAACGTTGTGCACAACGTACTTCAGGGTTTGGGTTTCGTCGGCTTTCTTCACCAGGGTGTTGAACTTGACGCCGATTTCGTTCTGGCCGGCAGTTGCCACTTCGTGGTGGTGAACTTCGACGGTCAGGCCCATTTCTTCCAGTGCGTTGCACATGGAGGTACGGATTTCGTGATCGTGGTCGAACGGCGGAACCGGGAAATAGCCACCTTTGACGCCTGGACGGTGACCTTTGTTGCCGCCTTCGATGTCCTGGTCGGACATCCACGAACCTTGCTCGGAGTAGATCTTGAACATCGAGCCGGAGATGTCCGACTTGAATTTTACCGAGTCAAAGATGAAGAACTCAGGCTCTGGACCGGCGAACACAGTGTCACCGATACCGGTGGCTTTCAGGTGTTCTTCGGCACGCTTGGCGATCGCACGTGGGTCGCGGTCGTAGCCTTGCATGCTCGAAGGTTCGATGATGTCGCACACCAGGATCAGGGTGGCGTCTTCGGTGAACGGGTCGAGAACGGCAGTTTCGTCAACCGGCATCAGGATCATGTCGGAGGCTTCGATGCCTTTCCAGCCAGCGATGGAGGAACCGTCGAACATTTTGCCGACTTCGAAGAAGTCTTCGTCCAAAGCATCGCGAGCCGGCATGGTCACGTGGTGCTGAGTGCCTTTGGTGTCCGTGAAGCGCAGATCAATCCACTTGACGTCATGATCTTTGATGAGTTGAACCGTCTTCGACATATGTCCTCCGGGTGGCTTCGGGCTTGAGTAGTGGATGCCCTAGAATTTGGGTGATGCCGGCGCGAATACTCTGCCAAGGCAACCTGCCTCACAAGGGAGCAAATTGCATGCCAGTGCCCCAGCATGGGTTTTTTGCCCCATATTCACGCTTATAAAGGTGCAAAGCGCCTGAATGCGGAAAATCTCGCCCTCTAATGTAGCGTCACAAATCGAAAATGACCCGTTTTGGTGCATGCAAAACCTTCTGCACATTAACTGGTTAAACCTTGAGCAATTTCCGCTATAATCCGCGCCCCCCTTTTTCGGCTGGCCGTTCGCGCGCTGTTTTCATGAAACTAATCGTAAAAGTCTTCCCCGAGATCACCATCAAAAGCCGACCTGTCCGGACGAAGTTCATCCGCCAGTTGGCCAAGAACATCCGCACCGTGCTCCGTGACCTGGACCCGGCCGTGGTGGTGAACGGTGTGTGGGACAATCTCGAGCTGGAAACCCGCGTTACCGACGCCAAAGCCTTGAAAGAGATGGGTGAGCGCCTGACCTGCATGCCGGGCATCGCGCACTTTCTGCAGATCGACGAGTACCCGCTGGGCGACTTCGACGACATCACCGAGAAGTGCAAACAGCACTACGGCGATGCGCTGGCCGGGAAGATTTTTTCGGTGCGCTGCAAGCGTGCCGGCAAGCACACCTTCAGCTCGATGGACGTCGAAAAATACGTCGGCAGCAAGCTGCGCCGTGAGTGCGGTGCCGCCGGTATCGACCTGAAAGCGCCGGAAATCGAAGTTCGCATCGAAGTTCGCGACAAACGGTTGTTCGTCATTCACAGCCAGCACAACGGCATCGGCGGCTACCCGCTCGGTGCTCTTGAGCAGACGCTGGTATTGATGTCCGGCGGCTTTGATTCGACCGTTGCGGCCTACCAGATCATTCGTCGCGGCCTGATGACGCACTTCTGCTTCTTCAATCTGGGCGGGCGTGCCCACGAATTGGGCGTGATGGAAGTCGCGCATTTCATCTGGAAGAAGTACGGCAGCTCGCAACGCGTGCTATTTGTCAGTGTTCCGTTCGAAGAAGTCTTGGGCGAAATTCTCGGCAAAGTCGATAACAGTCATATGGGCGTCGTATTGAAGCGTATGATGTTGCGCGCGGCTTCCAACATCGCCGACCGTCTGCACATCGAGGCGCTGGTCACCGGCGAGGCGATCTCCCAGGTTTCGAGCCAGACACTGCCGAACCTGTCGGTAATCGACTGCGTGACCGATAAGCTGGTCCTGCGTCCGCTGATCGTGGCGCACAAGCAGGACATCATCGACACGGCCAACGAGATTGGCACCGCCGATTTCGCCCGGCACATGCCGGAATACTGCGGAGTCATTTCGGTCAATCCGAAGACTGCCGCCAAACGCGGTCGCGTTGAGCATGAAGAGAAAGAATTCGACATGGCGGTCCTCGAGCGTGCGCTCGAAAACGCCAAACTGGTGCCGATCGATCGGGTGATCGACGAATTGGGCCAGGACGTACAGATTGAAGAAGTCAGCGAAGCACTGGCCGGCCAGATCGTGATCGACATCCGTCACCCGGATGCCGCCGAGGATGAGCCGCTGGAACTCGCTGGCGTAGAAGTACAGACGATGCCGTTCTACGCAGTGAACGCTCGTTTCAAGGAGCTGGATCCGACTCGCCAGTACCTGCTGTATTGCGACAAAGGCGTGATGAGTCGCCTGCATGCTCACCATTTGCTCAGTGAGGGGCATGCCAATGTGCGCGTTTATCGACCGAGCTAAGTGCCCGGGGCTGTTTGCCTGTGGCCTGCGTCACCGGCCCCCCGACACCGCCGTCAAGCTGTAACGGCCATGCCGGACACTACTGCTAATCGCTGCCAAGACTTGTCAGCAAACCGAATCCTCTGATCGAGATACACAAGTGATCGAAAATCTACGCAACATCGCCATCATCGCCCACGTTGACCATGGTAAAACCACTCTGGTAGACAAACTCCTGCGTCAATCCGGCACTCTGGAGCGCAACGAGCTCAACGACGAGCGCGTGATGGACTCCAACGACCAGGAAAAAGAGCGCGGTATTACCATTCTGGCGAAAAACACCGCCATCAACTGGAACGGCTACCACATCAACATCGTGGACACCCCGGGCCACGCCGACTTCGGCGGCGAAGTTGAACGCGTAATGTCGATGGTTGACTCCGTTCTGCTGCTGGTTGACGCTCAAGACGGCCCTATGCCGCAAACCCGTTTCGTGACCAAGAAGGCTTTCGAAGCCGGCCTGCGTCCAATCGTGGTAATCAACAAGGTTGACCGTCCAGGCGCGCGTCCGGACTGGGTTCTGGACCAGATCTTCGACCTGTTCGACAACCTCGGTGCTACCGAAGAACAACTGGACTTCCAGGTTGTTTACGCCTCGGCCCTGAACGGCATTGCCGGTCTGGACCACACCGCCATGGCGGAAGACATGACTCCGCTGTACCAAGCGGTAGTCGACCACGTTCCGCCTCCGGCTGTTGACCGTGACGGCGCGTTCCAGATGCAGATCTCCGCTCTGGACTACAACAGCTTCCTGGGTGTTATCGGCGTTGGCCGTATCGCTCGTGGCCGCGTCAAGCCGAACACCCCGGTTGTGGCGATCGGTGCCGACGGCAAGCGCCGTAACGGCCGTATCCTGAAACTGATGGGTCACCACGGTCTGCACCGCATCGACGTTGAAGAAGCTGCAGCAGGCGATATCGTTTGCATCAGCGGTATGGACTCGCTGTTCATCTCCGACACCCTGTGCCACCCGGACACTGTCGAGGCGATGAAGCCTCTGACCGTTGACGAGCCAACCGTTTCGATGACCTTCCAGGTAAACGACTCGCCATTCTGCGGTAAAGAAGGCAAGTTCGTGACGTCCCGTAACATCAAGGACCGTCTGGACAAAGAGCTGCTGTACAACGTTGCACTGCGCGTTGAAGAAGGCGACACCGCTGACAAGTTCAAGGTTTCCGGCCGTGGTGAGCTGCACCTCTCGGTACTGATCGAAACCATGCGTCGCGAAGGCTTCGAGCTGGCCCTGGGCCGTCCTGAAGTAATCATTCGTGAAGTGAACGGCGTTAAACAAGAACCGTTCGAAAACGTGACCATCGACATCCCTGAAGAAGCTCAGGGCAAGGTCATGGAAGAGATGGGTCTGCGTAAAGGCGACCTGAGCAACATGGTGCCGGATGGCAAGGGCCGTGTTCGTCTGGAATACAACATCCCTGCTCGCGGTCTGATCGGTTTCCGTAACCAGTTCCTGACCCTGACCAACGGTGCTGGCATCCTGACCTCGATCTTCGATCGTTACGACACCGTCAAGTCGGGCCACATGTCCGGCCGCCAGAACGGCGTTCTGGTTTCGGTTGAAACCGGTAAGGCACTGACCTACTCGCTGGAAACCCTGCAGGCTCGTGGCAAGCTGTTCGTAGAACACGGTCAAGAGATCTACAACGGTCAAATCGTTGGCCAGAACAGCCGCGACAACGACCTGGGTGTAAACCCAACCAAAGGCAAGAAGCTCGACAACATGCGTGCTTCGGGTAAAGACGAAACCATCGCTCTGGTACCACCTGTTCGCTTCACCCTGGAACAGGCTCTGGAATACATCCAGGAAGACGAGCTGTGCGAAGTTACTCCTAAGTCCATCCGTCTTCGCAAGAAGATCCTGGACGAAAGCGAGCGTACCCGCGCTGCCAAGAAAGCCAAGGCGTAATTTAGCCCGAGCTTGAAAAAACGCCCCCGGTCGCGAGACCGGGGGCGTTTTTGTTTGTCTGCGATCAGCAACGAAGCGATGAGAGGATCAAGCGTCGAACCAGCGAAACGCGAGGAAGGTTTCTGCGATCCGGCGAAGTACAACCTTGTCCGCCTGGTTGGCTATTCCATCGCCGTTCACATCGGAGTTGGTGAAGGAATCGAGGCTGCCATCATTGTCTCCATCGTACGCTGCTGCGCGTCGGATCTTGATGGGTTTGCTGAGCTCGCCATCATCTTCGCTGAATTGAAGCGTGACCACGTTGGGGGTGCCGTCCTGGTGATGGTCGGTTGCGCCGATTTTCAGATAGCGGTTCCAGTTATCACCGGAATTGAACCAGTTGAGCTGCAGGAAGACCTCGGCAAAGGCCGTAAGCAGCAACTGATCCTGAAAATTCTGCTGCCCGTCACTGTTGATATCACCCGCGAAGCCGAATTCAATGCAGCCATCGGCGGACATATCCAGGGCAAAAGCTTCGTGGACGAGGTTGGCAGAACCATTGTGGAAGTGCAGCTGCACGGCATCGGCTTTGCCGTTACCGCTACGATCCTGGGCTGTCACTTTTAAATAACGCATGAGCATCTTTCTCTGAAGGAGTGATGCTTCACACTAGTGTTGGAGAGAGATACTTTCTGTCGGGTAAATGCTTGATAAAGCATAGGAAATTGCGACGGGAGGGTAGGGTCGAGTTACCTGTTCCTGTAAGAACAATCTACAGCCGCACTTTCAGTGCGGCGCTCGCCTTTGACCAGCTCCGGGGTTGGGTCAGAACCGCTCGATCGCGCGGAAATTCTGTTCGCGCACCACTTCCTTCGGCTTATACGCGCAATACCCCGGCCGCGGTCCGATCTTCGGGTGATTGCGGCAGGTATCCGGGCGCTTGTCATAAATGGTGCACAGGCGGCTCTTACGATCCAGGTAGTAGCAATCGTTGTTGCTCATACGCTGCAGGGTGAAGATCCCCGACTTCTGATTGAAGCGCTCGACCAGGCCTTCCTTTTGCAGACGCTTGGCGATGTTCTTCGGCGGATCACCCAGCTCGAATTCGTCGACCACACCGATGCGCACCAGGTCCTTGATCTTCACCTCAACCGGCAGCGTGCAGCAGCTGGACACGCAGGAACCGCACATCGGGGCTGAGTATTTTGCCCACGTATCGAGACGATCGATCTCGGCGGCGGCAATCAGGTTGGGCTTCATCATCGGGAGTTACCAGGCGTGTGTGCATCAGGGCGCGCGATCATACCGGGACTGGTGGATTTTTGAACAACCTTTCGCCAGATTTTTTCTGCATACAGGCACATTGCCGGACAATTCGGCACGGCCCCTGCATTCATTAGCTCACTCGCCAAGGTAATGCCGGGCTATCTCACAGTCTCAGGAAATACTGCCGAACCAGAGCCCTCACCGTCGGTCAGACCGTCTAGGCTCAGACAATTCCCGCTCGCTCGAGGTCCTATTGATGACTCAAGAACCACTAGTTCGCGAAGCAGAGGTGGCCGCATTCCGCGACGCCGTCCTGACCAAGCTCACCTACGCGGTGGGCAAAGACCCCGATCACGCGTTCGACCATGACTGGTTCGAAGCCATCGCCCTCGCGGCGCGTGATCACATGGTCGAGCACTGGATGGACCACACCCGGCAGATCTACCGCAAAGGTCAGAAACGGGTGTACTACCTCTCACTGGAATTTCTTATCGGCCGCCTGCTCTATGACAGCCTGAGCAACCTCGGCCTGCTCGACGTCGCCCGTGAAGCGCTGACCGAACTCGGTGTCGATCTGGAGCGCATCCGTTTGCTGGAGCCTGACGCAGCGCTCGGCAACGGCGGCCTCGGGCGTCTGGCGGCGTGCTTCATGGAAAGCATGTCGACCCTCGGCATTGCGGGTCACGGCTACGGCATTCGTTATGAGCACGGCTTGTTCCGTCAGGCCATCGTCGACGGCTGGCAGCAGGAGCAGACCGAGCACTGGCTGGACTTCGGCAACCCGTGGGAGTTCGAACGGCCAGAAGTGGTTTACACCATCGGTTTCGGCGGCAGCGTTGAAACCGTCACCGATGTCAGCGGCAAATCCAAACAAGTCTGGTCGCCGGCGGAAACCGTCCGTGCCATTGCTTACGACACGCCCGTGGTCGGCTGGCGCGGGGCGAGCGTCAACACCTTGCGTCTGTGGCGTGCCCGCGCCATGGAAGATTTGCACCTGGAGCGCTTCAACGCCGGCGACCACTTGGGCGCGGTCGCCGAGGTTGCCCGGGCGGAAAGTATCTCCCGCGTGCTTTACCCGGCGGACAGCACCGAAGCGGGGCAAGAGCTGCGCCTGCGCCAGGAATACTTCTTTGTCGCTGCTTCCTTGCAGGATTTGCTGCGCCGTCACCGCAACATGCACACCTCGGTGTTGACCCTGGGCGATCACGCAGCGATCCAGCTCAACGACACCCACCCCTCGATTGCCGTGGCCGAATTGATGCGGCAACTGGTCGACGTCTACGACGTGGCCTGGGATGCAGCGTGGCAAGTGACGGTCGATACGCTGTCGTACACCAACCACACGTTGCTGCCGGAAGCGCTGGAAACCTGGCCGGTGGGCCTGATGGAACGCATGTTGCCACGGCACATGCAGATCATTTACTTGATCAACGCTCAGCACATCGACTCCCTGCGGGCCAAAGGCATTCACGATTTCGATGTGCTGCGTGCGGTGTCGCTGATCGAAGAAGACAACGGTCGCCGGGTGCGCATGGGCAACCTCGCATTCCTCGGTTCGCACAGCGTCAACGGCGTCTCCGGATTGCACACGCAATTGATGCGCAAAACCGTGTTTGCCGAATTGCACAAGTTGTATCCGGAGCGGATCAACAACAAAACCAACGGCATTACCTTCCGCCGCTGGCTTTATCAGGCCAACTCCGAATTGACCTCGATGCTGGTCGACGCGCTCGGCCCGGATCTGTTGGATAACCCTGAAGAGCGTCTGCTCGATCTTGAGCCGTTCGCCGAAAAAACCGCGTTCCGCAAAGCCTTCGCCGAGCAACGCCTGCACAGCAAAAAAGCCCTGGCCTATCTGATTCACGAACGGTTGGGCATCGCGGTCAATCCGGCGGCGATGTTCGACGTGCAGGTTAAACGGATCCACGAATACAAACGCCAGTTGCTCAACCTGATGCACACCGTAGCGCTGTATCAGGCGATCCGCGCCGAGCCGGAAGTCGACTGGGTGCCACGGGTGAAAATCTTCGCCGGTAAAGCGGCGGCGAGTTATCACCAGGCCAAACTGATCATCAAACTGACCAACGACATCGCCCGGGTGGTGAACAACGACCCGACGGTGCGCGGCTTGCTGAAAGTGGTGTTCCTGCCCAACTACAACGTCAGTCTCGCGGAGAGCATCATTCCCGCAGCGGACTTGTCCGAGCAGATTTCCACCGCCGGTTTCGAGGCGTCGGGCACCAGTAACATGAAGTTCGGCCTCAACGGCGCACTGACCATCGGCACGCTGGACGGCGCTAACGTGGAAATGTGCGAGCGCATCGGTGCTGAGCACATGTTCATTTTCGGCCTCAGCGCCCAGCAGGTGGAAGCGCGTAAACAGAACCACGAGTTCAGCGCATTGCCGGACATTGCCGCGTCGCATCGTTTGAACGATGTCCTGCAAGCGATTCGCAGCGGAGTGTTCTCGCCGGATGACACTTCGCGCTACACCGGGCTGATCGATTCGCTGGTGGATTACGACCGCTTCCTGGTCTGCGCCGACTTCGACTCCTATTGGGAAGCGCAGAAACGCGTTGAAGAGCATTGGCACGACTCCAACAACTGGTGGCGTTCCGCAGTGCTGAACACGGCGCGGATGGGCTGGTTCTCCTCGGACCGGACGATTCGCGAGTACGCCACGGATATCTGGAAAGCGTTGGAGTAACTTTCCGTTCGGCTCGATATAATCGCGTGCCGGAAAAGATCGCAGCCTTCGGCAGCTCCTACACAGGTGTTCGCATAACCCTGTAGGAGCTGCCGAAGGCTGCGATCTTTTTGGGTCAGGCTGCGCTAATCTTCCCGGATTGGCCTTTGCGCTTAGGGATATCGACCATGCAATGGATGTTCATGTTGATCGGGCTGGTGCTCGGCTGGCTGCTCGACGAGTCGTTCAGTCATGCGCTATTGGGCGCGTTGCTGGGGCTGGTGATCGGGCAGACGATTCGCATTGCGCGGCTTGGCTCGCTGGCGGCGGCGCAACAGCAGCAACTTGAGCAGGCGAAGGTCGCTTTGCAAGGTGTCGAGCAACGTCTGTTTTTGCTCGAAGGCGCGCCACTTCATGCTGCCCCTCCACCGACTTCGGCGCCGGCCGCCGAACCTATCGTCGAACCCCTCAAAGCAGTCGAAGAAGCGCCGGCACCCGAACTGATCTGGGAGCTGCCGCCCGAACTTGAACCGATTTCCGCCGTCGCCAGCGAAACCAGTCAACCGCTGCCGGACGATGTCTGGCGTCTCGACGCCGTTACGCCCGAGCCGCATGCGCCCGTCGAGCCTCGTGGCCCGAACCTCATCGAACGCGGCATCAGCGCCGCGCGTAACTGGCTGTTTGGTGGCAACACCGTACTGCGGGTCGGCGTGGTGTTGCTCTTCTTCGGTCTCGCATTCCTGCTGCGCTACGCCACCGAAGGCATGGTCGTGCCGATCGAGTTGCGTTACGCCGGTGTCGCGGCGGCCGCGTTGGGCTTGCTCGCGCTGGGCTGGTGGCTACGCCGGCGCAACAGCAATTACGCGTTGATGCTGCAAGGCACCGGGATTGCGGTGCTGTACCTGACGGTGTTTGCGGCGATGCGTCTGCACCCATTACTTGATCCGTCCGCTGCGCTTGGCCTGTTGGTCGCGGTGACGGTGTTCTCGGCGATTCTGGCGATCACTCAGGATGCTTTAGGGCTGGCAGCTGCGGCGGCATTGGGTGGTTTCGCCGCGCCGATTCTGACCTCGACCGGCGCCGGCAACCATGTCGCGCTATTCAGCTATTTCGCGCTGCTCAACGCCGGCATTCTTGCCATCGCCTGGTTCAAGGCCTGGCGCCTGCTCAACCTGATCGGCTTCGTCGGCACCTTCGGCATCGGTTTCGCTTGGGGTTTGCGCTCGTATGCGCCAGAGCTGTTGTGGAGCACCGAGCCGTTCCTGATTCTGTTCTTCCTGATGTACCTCGCCATCGGCCTGCTGTTTGCCCGGCGCAAGTTGCTCGACATGCCCGATGCGCCGGCGGACAGCAACCGCGAAGCGATGCTGCAGTGGTCGGCGCGCAAGGGCGATTACGTCGATGGAACGATGCTGTTCGGTCCACCGATCATTGGCTTCGGATTGCAGTTTGCGTTGGTCCAGCATCTGGAATTTGCGGCGGCGTTCAGTGCACTCGCACTGGGCATGATCTACATGGCGCTGGCCAAGGTGTTGATGAGCGGCCGGGCGGTGTTGCTGGGCGAAACCTGTCTAGCGCTGGGGGTGATTTTTGCCAGTCTGGCGATTCCGTTGGGGCTGGATGCGCGCTGGACCTCGGCAGCGTGGGCGGTGGAAGGCGCGGGGATTTTCTGGCTCGGCTTGCGTCAGCACCGTCCGTTCGCCCGGGCGTTTGCCTTGCTCCTGCAACTGGGGGCGGCGTTGGCCTTCCTCAGCCAATTGCGCGCTGGCGAAAGCAGTCTGCTCGACGGTGCGCCACTGGGCGCGTTGATGCTCGGCATCTCGTTGCTGTTCAGTTTCTATCAACTGCGCAAGGCCTCGCCGGAACAGGCATCACCTTGGGAGCGTCAAGGCTTGCCGGTACTGGCGTGTCTGGGCCTGACCTTCCTTTATCTCCTGGCGCCGCTGTTCTTCTTCGTTCAGGCCACGGCGATCAGTTGGGCGCTGGCCGGGTTGGTGACGTTGTTTGTCGGTCTGCGGATTCAGTCGCGTACGTTCCTGTTCACAGCGTTTGCTGTGCAGTTGCTCGGCGGCGCGTTGTTCCTGCTGCGTCTGCAAGGTGCAGGGGAAGATTCCGCCGCAGTGTTCAGCGCCGGTTGGAGCGGCTTGCTCAGTGCGTCGTTGATCGGGCTGGCGTTGATCGCCGGCATGCTGTTGGCGTCTCGCGATGAAATGGTGCGCGGCGATGTGCGTCTGCTGCGCGGTTTGTCGGTGGTGTTGTTGGCCGGGTTGGTGCTGATCAATCTGGCGGTGTTGTTTGTGCTGCCGTGGCAAACGGCGAGCGCGGTGTGGGCGGCCAGTGGTTTGTTGATCATCTGGCTGAGCCTGTACCTCCAGCAGCGAGTGAGCTTTGTCTTCGGTCTGCTGTTGCAGGTCATCGGTGGCGCGGCGTTTTTGCTGGCCGGCCCCGAGTTGCTTGGGCCGCTGTCCAGCGAAGGTCTGAAGCCGTTGGCCCATGGCGGATTCTGGACGCCGCTGGTGCTGGGGCTGGCGGCGATGATCGGTGCGTGGCGCCTGCAAATGGGCAATCACGCTTCGGCATTCGATGCATTGAGCTTGCAGCGCTTGTCCGAAGTGTTGCTGGTGTGGGGCGCCGGTTGGTGGGCGTTGGCGTGGGTCAGTGAAGTGCTGCGCTTTGCTGCGCCGAATCTGCAAGGCACTTTGTTGCTGTTGGTTGCCGCCGTCAGCGTGGCGTTGTGGGCACTGTTGTCGCTGCGGTTGAAATGGCCGGCGCTGGGCTTGCTTTGCACCTTATTGATTCCGACTGCCGGGCTAGTGCTGCTCGCCGCTTGGCACTCGCGTTATCACCCGGCGGCGGATTTTGGTTGGCTGGCATGGACGGCGGTATTCACCGTGCATTTCTTCAGTCTGCGCCGCTTGGCGCCGATGCTGCCGGCACGAGCCTTGAGCACCGCGCATGTGCTCGGCTGTTGGTTGCTGATTGGCGTGCTGGCGCTGGAATTGCGTTACGGCCTGCTGCTGTTGCCCGAGCAATACAACGCCTGGCGCTGGCTCGGCTGGGCGATTCTGCCGAGTCTGTATCTGCTGCTGGCGGCGGCACCGCGCAGTTGGCCGTGGCCGGTGGCGGCATTCCCTCGCGAGTACCGTTTGTACGCCGCTGCGCCGTTAGCGTTGTTGATGCTCGCATGGTTCTGGCTGGCCAATGGCGTCAGCGATGGCAACGCTGAGCCGCTGCCGTACGTGCCGCTGCTCAATCCATTGGAGCTGGGTTTGTTGTTCGCATTGTTCGGTGTTTACGTCTGGTCGCGCAGTGCGGTTTCGCAGTTGTCGATCCGCCAGGACTACGCCGATTACGGCACGCAATTGATCGCCGGAGTTTCGCTGTTCGCCTTCTGCACAGCGCTGGTCACCCGCGCCGCGCACCATTGGGCCGGGATTCCGTTCGTGCTTGATACGCTGCTCGCCTCGATGCTGGTACAGGCCGGATTGTCCATCGTCTGGACGTTGATGGCGCTGGGCCTGATGATCGGCGGGCATCTGCGTCATCGTCGCGAAGTGTGGCTGATCGGCGCGGCGCTGATTGCGCTGGTGGTGGCCAAACTGATTTTTGTCGAATTGAGCAACCGTGGTGGCCTCGCCCGGATCGTCTCGTTTATCGGTGTTGGCGTGTTGCTGCTGGTGGTCGGCTATTTCGCGCCGCTGCCGCCCAAACGCGTCGACGCTGACCTGGTGGCGGACAAACCGGCCCCGGACACCGAAGGAGTTTCATCTTGAGCCGTATGCGAAATCTGGGTTGGTTGGCGTTGGGCGTGGTGATGGCCGCTGGCGCTCAGGAAAAACCGGCGGACTTCGCCACGCAGGTGCCGCTGTCGGTGAGCGGTAACGGCCCGTGGTACCGCCTCGAATTGCCCCTGAGCGTGCAATTGCAGGCGCGCCAGACCGACCTCAGTGACTTGCGCGTGTTCAACGCTGCCGGCGAACCTCAGGCTTACGCCCTGGCGCGCGAGTCGGCGCAAACCCGTGACGACGGTCAGTTGCACGCGGTGAAATGGTTCCCGCTGTACAACGCCGCCGACGCCAGCGAACGCGCGCCGAACGTGCGCGTGCAATCGACCACCAACGGCACGCTGGTCGAAGTGCAACCGTCCAGCCAGTTGGAGGCGGGTGAAGAAGTGCTGCGTGGCTGGCTGTTGGACGCTAGTGCGATCAAGGCACCGTTGCAGCAATTGATCCTCGACTGGACCAGCGAGCGCGATGGCTTCCAGCGCTTCAGCATCGAAGCCAGCGACGACTTGCAACATTGGCAAGCGTGGGGTGAAGGTCAGGTTGCACGGCTGACCTTTTCCGATGAGCGCATCGAACAGCATGAAGTGACATTGCCGGGGCAATCGGCGCGTTATGTGCGGCTGTTGTGGGAGTCGCCGAATTCGGCGCCGATCCTGACGGCGGCACAATTGAAAAGCAGTGATCCGCGCGATTTGCCGCTGCCATTGGTCTGGTCGCAGGCATTGGCCGGCAGCAGCACCAAGGCCGGGGAATACACCTGGCAGTTGCCGATGGGGCTGAATGTCGAGCGCGTGCAGGTCGAGCTGAAACAGCCGAACAGCCTGGCGCCAGTGACGCTGGCAGGGCGCCGTGAAAGCAGTTTGCCCTGGCAGACGCTGAGCAGCGGTTTGCTCTATCGCCTGACCCAGAATAATCAGGACGTGCAGCAGAACGAATTGCAGCTCTACGGGCAGACTGTGCAGCAGTTGAAGTTGGTGGTGGATGAGCGCGGTGGCGGTCTGGGCGAGCAGGCGCCAAGCGTGAAATACGCGGTGCGTGCGACGCAGGTGATCTTCCTGGCGCGGGGGGAGGGGCCTTACAGTTTGGCGTTGGGTAATTCGAGCGTTAAAACGGCGAATCTGCCGTTGGCAACGCTGATTCCGGATTTCAAACCGGAGAAACTGGCGTTACTGGGCAAGGCGTCGGTGCAGGGTGATGCGGTGGCTACACAGACTTCGACAGCGACCACGGCGGCGGTGGCTGAGACCAATTGGAAGAAGATCGGGTTGTGGGCGGTGTTGCTGTTGAGCGTGGTGTTTCTTGGGGCGATGGCGTTTAGCTTGTTGCGCAAGCCGCCAACCAACACCTGAGAATGGCTGGCGCTGCGCGCCATTCGCGAGCAGGCTCGCTCCCACACTGGATGTGTGAACGACGCAGATCCATGTGGGAGCGAGCTTGCTCGCGAAGGCGGCTTCTCAATCAATACATATCCCAAGCTGATCACCTTCGTCCGATTTCCAACTACGCTAAACCCGCTACCTGAACTCTCCACCCACATTCACGTCTCATGCAGGCAATTACACCCCAACGCACGTTACCGGGCGTCTTCGCTCGCTACGTTTTCAGACTCCCTGTAAACTGCGCGGGTTTTTAGCCCCCCATTCCACCGGAGCCGTCCATGTCCCGCGTTACTCTGAGTCGCTATTTGATTGAGCAGACCCGCAGCAATAACACTCCTGCCGATCTGCGTTTCCTGATCGAAGTGGTCGCGCGTGCTTGCAAAGAAATCAGCCACGCCGTGTCCAAAGGCGCCCTGGGTGGTGTTCTGGGCAGCATGGGCACTGAAAACGTCCAAGGCGAAGTGCAGAAGAAGCTCGACGTGATCTCCAACGAGATCTTGCTCGAAGCCAACGAATGGGGCGGTCACCTGGCAGGCATGGCGTCCGAAGAAATGGACAACGCCTACCAGATCCCGGGCAAATACCCGAAAGGCGCGTACCTGCTGGTATTCGACCCACTGGACGGTTCGTCGAACATCGACATCAACGCCCCGGTCGGCACCATCTTCTCGGTACTGCGTTGCCCGAACGAATACCTGAGCCAGAACGAGCCGCTGAACGAAAAAGCGTTCCTGCAGCCAGGCACCCAGCAGGTTGCCGCCGGTTACGCGATCTACGGCCCGCAGACCATGCTGGTACTGACCTTGGGCGACGGCGTGAAAGGCTTCACCCTCGACCGCGAAATGGGCAGCTTCGTGCTGACCCACGAAGACATCACCATTCCTGAATCGACCCAGGAATTCGCCATCAACATGTCCAACCAGCGTCACTGGGAAGCCCCGGTACAACGCTACGTGGGCGAACTGCTGGCCGGTGAAGAAGGTCCGCTGAAAAAGAACTACAACATGCGTTGGGTCGCCGCGATGGTTGCCGACGTACACCGCATCCTGACCCGTGGCGGTCTGTTCATGTACCCGCGCGACAGCCGTGAGCCTTCCAAGCCAGGCAAACTGCGTCTGATGTACGAAGCCAACCCGATGTCGTTCCTGGTGGAACAAGCGGGCGGCGCATCCACCGACGGTCACCAGCGCATCCTCGACATTCAGCCAGAGGGCCTGCACCAGCGTGTAGCGGTGTTCCTCGGTTCGAAAGAAGAAGTCGCACGCGCTACGGCCTACCACAAGGAATAAACCATGACCGCGCCCTGGCAGCCGTTGCTCGATTGGTGGTTCGGACATGCCGAATCACCGGACGAGATATCGGCTGACAAGGGCAAGTTGTGGTTCGGCAAGCGAGACAGCCAAGACCTCGAAGCGCGTGAGCGTTTCGGGGTCTTTGTCGATCAGGCTCTGGCTGGCGGATTGACCGAGTGGACGCAACGTCCCGAAGGTTGGCTGGCGCTGGTGTTACTGCTCGATCAACTGCCGCGCATGATCTTTCGCGATACTCCCAAAGCTTTCTCAGGTGATCTGCGCGCGCAGAAACTCGTTGCGCAAGGCATTGCGGCGGATTTCGATCGGCAGTTGAAACCGATTCAGCGTGTGTTCATTTATCTGGTGTTCGAACACTGCGAAAACCTCGCGGTGCAGAATGAGGCAGTTTCCCGGTTCATTGAATTGGTGGCTGAACAGCCGGAAGCGGAGCGCGCGGTGTTTGCCGACAATCTGGATTATGCCGAGCGGCATCAAAAGGTGATTGCGCGGTTTGGCCGGTTTCCGCATCGCAATGCGGTGTTGGGGCGGGAGTCTACGGCTGAGGAGTTGGTGTTTCTCGATCAGCGTGGGTCAAGGTTTTAGTTTGCTCAAATTACTATGTTGGGCTAATTCCAGTTCATCTAGCTCAAGAAAAATGTCTTCAGCGTTTGTATAGTTTCCGCGATCAATTTCCTCGCTACCCAGCGCAAGGATTGCCAGGAACGTATTTTGATCTGGATGAACATCATCGTATGTCTTGTTCATCTGGGAGATTTTCCGAGGATTATGTTGAAGGCATTCTGCGCCAGATCGGCCGCCTTCGCGAGCAAGCTCGCTCCCACATTGATCTTCAGTGAACAAAAATTTTGTGTCCGCCCGAGTGTTTTGTGGGAGCGAGCTTGCTCGCGAAGGCGCCAAAAGCAGCGCCGCTTAAATGCGGAAACTACCCACCAACTGCTTCAACCGCGCCGCCTGCTGCTCCAGATCCGAGCAAGCCCGCAACGTCGCCTGCAAGTTCTCCACACCTTCCTGATTCAGCGTGTTGATCTCGTTGATATCGACATTGATCGACTCGACCACCGCCGTCTGCTCTTCAGTCGCCGTTGCTACCGACTGGTTCATCCCGTCGATCTCGCCGATACGCTGAGTCACGCTGCCCAACCGCTCGCCGGCCTGGTTGGCGATGCCGACGCTGCTTTCGCTCTCGCGCTGGCTCTCGGTCATGATGCTGACCGCCTGACGGGCGCCGACCTGCAGCTCTTCGATCATCTTCTGCACTTGCTGCGCCGAATCCTGGGTGCGATGCGCCAGATTACGCACTTCATCGGCAACCACGGCAAAACCACGACCGGCTTCACCGGCGCGCGCCGCTTCGATTGCGGCGTTTAGCGCGAGCAGGTTGGTCTGCTGGGAAATGCTGGTGATCACTTCGAGAATCTGGCCGATGTTCACCGTGTTGCTGTTCAAGGTTTCGATGTTGCCGCAGGAATCGCTGATCTTCGCCGACAGCTGCTGCATGGCCTGGATGGTTTTATCCACCACCTGCTGACCGTCGACCGCAAGGCTGCGCGCATCGCTCGAGTGCTGCGAGGCGAGGGCGGCATTCTGGGCGATTTCCTGCGCGGCAGCGCCGAGCTGGTTGATCGCGGCAGCGACGCTGTTGGTACGGCTGGATTGCTGGTCAGAGTTGTACATCGACGAGTTCGACGCTGCGACCACGCGCAGGGCGACTTCGTTGACCTGGCCGGTGGCCGAGGACACTTCGCGGATCGAGGTGTGGATGCGCTCGACGAAACGGTTGAACGAGGTGCCCAGTGCGCCGAATTCGTCGTTGCCGTGGATCACCAGACGTTTGGTCAGGTCGCCTTCACCTTCGGCGATGTCGTGCATCGCGCGGCCCATGGTCAGCAGCGGTTGCATCAGTACGCGGATGAGCATGCCGAGCAGGGCGATGATGATCACCACGGCAATGACCATGGCGATCAGCGCCGAGGTGCGGAATTCGCTGAGCATTGCGAACGCGGTGTCTTTATCGAGCACCAGCGCCACGTACCAGTCGGCCGATGGCACGCCGTTGACGCGGGTGAAGGAGATCAACTGAGTCTTGCCGTCGAACTCGACTTCTTTCAGGCCGGAACTGACTTTCGGTGCGCCATTCGGGTAGGCCTCGGCGAGGGTCTTGAGCACCAGTTTGCTGTCCGGGTGAATCAGGATCTTGCCATCGGCGCTGACGATGAACGCGTGGCCATGGCCGCCGAAGTTCAGCGAGTTGATGATCGCGCTGACGCTGGTCAGGTCGATGTCCGCACCGGCGACGCCGAGCATCTGCCCTTGGCGCTGTACCGGCGTGGCAACGGTGATCACCAGTTTGCCCGACGACGCGGCGATGTACGGTTCGGTGACGATGGTTTGCTGTGCGCTGTTGGCCGCTTTGTACCAGCCGCGTGCGCGCGGGTCGTAGTCCGGGGCGCGGTTGCCGGCCGGTACCGAGAACATCACGCCGTCAGCACCACCGAAGTAGCTGAGCTGGAAATTGCCGGTATAGGCGGGCAGGTCGATGATGCGTTTCAGGCTGGCGGGAGCGTTACCGTCGACGGCGACTTGCTGCGACAGCGATTGCAGCAATTGAATGCGGCTTTCCAGCCAGGTCTGGATATTGCTGGTGGTCAGGCTGCCCAGTTCCTGCATCGAGGCTTCGGTGCTGCTGCTCAGGGCTTCGCGCTGTCGATAGTCGTTGAAGAAAATGAAACAGGCGAACGCAACGGCCACCACGAGGGCGGCAGCCAACAAGATCTTGTGGCTGAATTTCATGTTTCTGGTCATCGAATGAACTACCGCGAAGGGGCTGGTCAAGAAAGGGCGGCAATTTGCCACACTCGGGGGCTTTGCGCTGCTCTTATTTCGACCGCGGCGCGCCAAAGATTAGGCGTCTTTGGCGAAAGGCGACGAAATGCTCAATAGCCCTACAAAGTGTCTGATTTATCGGCAAATGCCAGACGGGCGGGCTAATAAATAGCGATTCCTCCACGGAACCAGATGAGGGTTTTCTCTTCTAAGCTTCTGGTTGGCACCATGCCATCCCCCCCTCGTTCCAGGAGTTACACCATGTCGCTGCGATCTATCGCCCTTTTGACGTTTTGCGTGCTGCTGGCCGCATGCAGCAAGGTCAATCAGGAAAACTATTCGAAGCTCTCGGCCGGCATGGCCAAGGCCGAAGTCGAGACCCTGCTGGGCAAACCGACTGATTGCTCGGGCGCGCTCGGCATGTCCAGTTGCACCTGGGGCGACAAGAACAGCTTTATCAGCGTGCAATACGCCGGTGACAAAGTGCTGATGTTTTCCGGCCAAGGCCTGAAGTAAACCGGGGCTTCGCGCCCACGGAGAAGAAAAATGAAGCGGTTATTGCTGATCCTTTTTGCCGGCCTGGTACTGGCCGGCTGCGCCAGTTCCGGCGTCGACCCGTTGGCGCCGAAAACCGTCAACAGCGTCAATCTCAAGCGCTATCAGGGCACCTGGTATGAGCTGGCGCGCTTGCCGATGTACTTTCAGCGCCATTGCGCACAATCCGAAGCCCATTACACGCTCAAGCCTGACGGCAATGTCGCGGTGCTCAATCGCTGCCTGACGCCAGACTGGCAGTGGGAAGAAGCCAAGGGCACGGCTTATCCACAGGTGCCGGGCAAGACCGACAAGCTTTGGGTGGAATTCGACACCTGGTTCTCGCGCCTGATTCCGGGTGTGGCGAAAGGCGAATACTGGGTGCTGTACGTCAGCGATGACTACAAGACCGCCATCGTCGGCGACCCGAGTCGCAAGTACATGTGGCTGCTGTCGCGCACACCGACCGTCAACGGTGTGGTGCGTGAAGAGCTGCTGAGCAAGGCGCGTCAGCAGGGCTATGACACCACGCGACTGATCTGGCGCGCGTCGGATCGGCAGATGGCCAAGACCTCGAACTAAAGAACACCACAAAACCAATGTAGGAGTGAGCCTGCTCGCGATAGCGTTGTGTCAGAGCACAAATAGGTGACTGACACACCGCTATCGCGAGCAGGCTCACTCCTACATTTGGTTATGCGTCGCTCAGGAGGTCGCGCAGGACCTGGGTGAATGCGCGAGCGCTATCCTCTTCGCCAGCATGCCGCCCATCGCGCACCACCCACTGGCCATTGACCAGCACATCGCGCACCTGACGATCGCCGCCGGCAAACAACCAGCGATTCAAAATCCCGTCGCCACTGGCTGTCGCCAGATACGGATCGTTGCCATCGAGCACAATCCAGTCCGCCCGCTTGCCAACTTCCAGCGCACCAATCGGCTGCCCCATCGCCTGCGCACCGCCATCCAGCGCCGCGTCATAAAGCGTGCGCCCGATCATCGGCTGATCCGCGCCATACAAGCGATTACGCCGCTGATCGCGCAGCCGCTGGCCGTATTCCAGCCAACGCAATTCCTCCACCACACTGAGCGAGACATGGCTGTCGGAACCGATGCCCATGCGTCCGCCCTGTGCGAGGAAGTCCACCGCCGGGAAAATCCCGTCACCCAGGTTCGCTTCGGTCGTCAGGCACAGCCCGGCAATGACGCGACTTTTGGCCATCAGCGTGACCTCTTCCGGATTGGCGTGAGTGGCGTGAACCAGGCACCAGCGCTGATCGACTTCGGCATTTTCGTACAGCCATTGCAGCGGACGCCGACCGCTCCAGCTCAGGCAGTCATCGACTTCCTTCTGCTGTTCGGCGATGTGAATATGCACAGGGCATTGCTTATCGCTCGCCGCCAATACTTCGCTGATCTGCTGCGGCGTGACTGCGCGCAACGAGTGGAAACACAGACCCAGCGACTGCGCCTTCTGCTGCGCCAGTAACGGCTGCAAGCGCGATTGCAGGTTCAGGTAATTTTCGGTGCTGTTGATAAAACGGCGCTGGCCATCGTTGGGCGTCTGACCACCGAAACCGGAGTGGCTGTAGAGCACTGGCAGCAGGGTCAGACCGATGCCGCTTTCGCTCGCGGCCTGACTGATGCGCAACGCCAGTTCAGCGGGGTCGGCATAAGGCTGGCCATTGCTGTCGTGGTGCACGTAATGAAATTCGGCGACCGAGGTGTAACCGGCCTTGAGCATTTCGATGTACAGCTGGCGGGCGATAACGCCGAGCTGATCCGGGCTGATTTTTCCAACGAGCCGATACATCAGATCGCGCCAGGTCCAGAAACTGTCGTTGGGGTTGCCGGCCACTTCAGCCAGACCCGCCATCGCTCGCTGGAAGGCGTGGGAATGCAAATTAGGCATGCCCGGCAAGAGCGGGCCGCTCAGCCGTTCGGCGCCATCTGCAGTGGAATCGGCCTGGATTTGGGTCAGCAGGCCATCGGCGCTGACCTCAAGACGTACATTGTTGGCCCATCCGTTTGGCAGCAGCGCGCGTTCGGCAAAGAAGGCGGACATGGTTCAGCACCCCATCGTGTGTTATTTGTATATACATATACAGACGTTTGCCTGCCCGGTAAACTCCGGCAAGCTAGCAACCTTCATCCAATGAACAGGGATCAACCGTGCCGACTCCGCCTCCAGTCTCCCCGTTGGCCGCGAACATGGGCGACAGTCCGGCGCCCTTGTACGCCCGCGTCAAACAGATGATCACCCAGCAGATCGACAGCGGAAACTGGCCGCCGCACTACCGCGTGCCGTCCGAGAGCGAGCTGGTCAATCAACTCGGTTTCAGCCGCATGACCATCAACCGCGCCCTGCGTGAGATGACCGCCGACGGCCTGTTGGTGCGCATGCAAGGCGTCGGCACGTTTGTCGCCGAACCGAAGAGCCAGTCCGCGCTATTCGAAGTGCACAACATCGCCGACGAAATCGCCTCCCGTGGCCATCGCCACACTTGCCAGGTCATCACCCTCGAAGAAGAGGCCGCCGGTTCCGAGCGCGCTCTGGCGCTGGATATGCGCGAAGGGCAGAAGGTCTTTCATTCGTTGATCGTGCATTACGAAAACGATATTCCGGTGCAAATCGAAGACCGTTTCGTCAACGCGCTGGTCGCCCCGGAATACCTCAAGCAGGACTTCACTTTGCAGACGCCTTACGCGTATCTCAATCAGGTGGCGCCGCTGACTGAAGGCGAGCACGTGGTTGAAGCGATCCTTGCCGAGTCTTCTGAATGCAAGTTGCTGCAGATCGAAAAAGGCGAGCCATGCCTGTTGATTCGTCGCCGCACGTGGTCGGGGCGTCAGCCGGTGACCGCTGCTCGACTGATTCACCCAGGTTCCCGTCATCGTCTGGAAGGGCGGTTCCATAAATAGAGAGCATAAATGAGTCAGGTGAAGGTTTTACGCGCTGAAGGCTATCCGCGCATGCCGTGGAAAAACGGCGGCGGCAGCACCGAGGAAATCACCCGTGATGCCGGTGCAGGGCTGGATGGTTTCGGCTGGCGCCTGTCGATTGCCGACATCGCCGAATCCGGTGGTTTTTCAACATTCGCCGGTTATCAGCGGGTGATCACCGTGTTGCAGGGTGACGGCATGACTTTGTGCGTTGACGGCGACGATACGCGGCCACTGTTACCGCTCGACCCTTTCGCCTTCAGCGGCGAAAGCCAGGTTTCATGCACGCTGCTCGGCGGTGCGATTCGCGACTTCAATCTGATCTACGCGCCGCAGCGTTACAGCGCGCGCTTGCAGTGGCTGGGTGGCGGGCAACGGTTCTTCAGTTCGGCGGGGACGCTGTTGGTGTTCAGTGTCAGTGAGCTGCTGCAAGTGCAGGTCGGTGACACTACATCGCAACTCGGTCGCCATGATTGCCTGCAACTGGACGGTAACGCCGGGTTGGTCGAAGTCTCCGTCAATGCGGGTTGCTGCGTCATTGAACTGACTGCACGCTGATTCAGAAATCTTAAAAGATCGCAGCCTTCGGCAACTCCTACAGGGTGTACATCAAACCCAATGCAGGAGCTGCCGAAGGCTGCGATCTTTTGCTTTTGGGGTGTTCCCAACCCACGCACCAACTTGTTACCGAACGCCCCAGCGTGGCGCAAAACCACGCTCATGAAACAAAGCCCCGCCTCCCTAAATCATCACCGGGAAAAATTTCATCCACGCCCGAACCCTTGATTCAGGCGCGCTCCAGCCATGTCCGCGATTTTTCTTGAACAACCCTCCAACAAGTTGGCAGCTTGATTGCATATGCTTGTATGTACAAGTAAAGACGTATGCGTATGAGTCGATCGAGACTCTCCGCAGCGTCCACTGATTCGCTTGTCGCGCATCGAAGCGCACAGGCTGCTTGCCCACTGCCAGGGTTGGTTTGAATTGATCGCTGAGGAGTCTCTTTCGTGACTGACAACAAAATGACTAAGTTTCGCGACGTCGAAATCCGTGCATCGCGCGGCAACAAGCTGACCGCCAAGAGCTGGCTGACCGAAGCGCCGCTGCGCATGCTGATGAACAACCTCGACCCGGAAGTCGCCGAGAATCCGAAAGAGCTGGTGGTTTACGGTGGTATCGGTCGCGCCGCGCGTAACTGGGAGTGCTACGACAAGATCGTCGAGAGCCTGACCAATCTGAACGACGACGAGACCCTGCTGGTGCAATCCGGCAAGCCGGTCGGCGTGTTCAAGACTCACAGCAATGCCCCGCGTGTACTGATCGCCAACTCCAACCTCGTACCGCACTGGGCGAGCTGGGAACACTTCAACGAACTCGACGCCAAAGGCCTGGCCATGTACGGCCAGATGACCGCCGGCAGCTGGATCTACATCGGCAGCCAGGGCATCGTCCAAGGCACCTACGAAACCTTCGTTGAGGCCGGTCGCCAGCACTACAACGACAACCTCACCGGCAAGTGGGTCCTCACCGCTGGCCTCGGTGGCATGGGCGGCGCACAACCTCTGGCGGCAACTTTGGCCGGCGCGTGCTCGCTGAACATCGAATGCCAGCAGGTCAGCATCGATTTCCGTCTGAAAAGCCGTTACGTCGACGAGCAAGCCAAAGACCTCGACGACGCCCTGGCGCGTATCGACAAGTACACCAAAGAAGGCAAAGCGATCTCCATCGCCCTGCTCGGTAACGCGGCAGAAATTCTCCCGGAACTGGTCAAGCGTGGCGTGCGCCCGGACATGGTCACCGACCAGACCAGCGCCCACGACCCGCTCAACGGTTACCTGCCGGCGGGCTGGACCTGGGACGAATACCGCGCTCGCGCCAAGACCGAACCGGCCGCTGTAATCAAAGCCGCCAAGCAGTCGATGGCCGTGCACGTCAAAGCGATGCTGGAATTCCAGAAGCAAGGCATCCCGACCTTCGACTACGGCAACAACATCCGTCAGATGGCGCAGGAAGAAGGCGTCGAAAACGCATTCGACTTCCCGGGCTTCGTACCGGCCTACATCCGTCCGCTGTTCTGCCGTGGCATCGGCCCGTTCCGTTGGGCGGCGCTGTCGGGCGATCCGCAAGACATCTACAAAACCGACGCCAAGGTCAAAGAGCTGATCCCGGACGACGCGCACCTGCACAACTGGCTGGACATGGCCCGCGAGCGCATCAGCTTCCAGGGTCTGCCGGCACGTATCTGCTGGGTCGGCCTGGGCCTGCGCGCCAAGCTCGGTCTGGCCTTCAACGAGATGGTGCGCAGCGGTGAGCTGTCGGCGCCGATCGTGATCGGTCGCGACCACCTCGACTCCGGCTCGGTCGCCAGCCCGAACCGTGAAACCGAATCGATGCAGGACGGTTCCGACGCCGTCTCCGACTGGCCACTGCTCAACGCTCTGCTCAACACCGCGAGCGGCGCGACCTGGGTTTCCCTGCACCACGGCGGCGGCGTCGGCATGGGCTTCTCGCAGCACTCGGGCATGGTGATTGTCTGCGACGGTACTGACGAAGCGGCCGAGCGCATTGCGCGCGTACTGCACAACGACCCGGCCACCGGCGTCATGCGCCACGCCGATGCCGGTTACCAGATCGCCATCGACTGCGCCAAGGAACAGGGCCTGAACCTGCCGATGATTACCGGCAAATAAATGCACAACCCTGTGGGAGCGAGCCTGCTCGCGAATGCGGTCTGTCAGCCAACACACATGTTGAATGTGCTGACGCCTTCGCGAGCAGGCTCGCTCCCACAGTAGTGCGCAAGACGCTCAGTGAACTCGAAAAACAATCCACAGAGGTTGAATCATGGCTGTTAACACCGATCGTGCAGGCAACAAACCGTTGATCGAAAGGCGTTCGATCGACTACATCCCGGAAGCGGAAAGACACGGTCGTCTGTTTAGCCAGTTCACCCTGTGGATGGGCGCCAACCTGCAAATCACCGCGATTGTCACCGGGGCGTTGGCCGTGGTGTTGGGCGGTGATGTGTTCTGGTCGTTGATCGGTCTGTTGATCGGCCAATTGCTGGGCGGCGGGGTGATGGCGCTGCACGCGGCGCAAGGGCCGAAACTGGGCCTGCCGCAGATGATTTCCAGCCGCGTGCAGTTTGGCGTTTACGGCGCGGCAATCCCGATCGTGTTGGTGTGCCTGATGTACTTGGGTTTCACCGCGACGGGCACGGTACTTTCCGGTCAGGCGCTGGGTCAGTTGTTTAACGTCAGCGACAGCGTCGGCATCCTGATTTTCGCCAGCGTCATCGTGCTGGTCACGGTGCTCGGTTATCGGGTGATCCACTGGATCGGCCGTGTTGCCAGCGTGATTGGCGTGATCGCTTTTGTGTTCCTGTTCTGGCGCCTGATGAGCCAGACCGACGTCGGCGCGCTTCTGCAAATCCGTCATTTCAGCTGGAGCAGCTTCCTCCTCGCGGTGTCGCTCGCGGCCTCCTGGCAGATCGCGTTCGGCCCTTACGTGGCTGACTATTCCCGTTACCTGCCGAGCAACACCTCGGCGGTCAAAACCTTCTTCGCCGCCGGTGCCGGTTCAGTGGTCGGCGCGCAAGTGGCGATGATCCTCGGCGTGTTCGCTGCAGCTTCGGCCAACGGCCAGTTCGCCGGTCATGAAGTCGCCTACATCGTCGGTCTGGGTGGCACTGGTGCCACCGCTGCGCTGCTGTATTTCAGCATCGCGTTCGGCAAAGTGACTATCTCGACGCTTAACTCCTACGGCAGCTTCATGTGCATCGCGACCATCATCAGTGGCTTCAAAGGCCATCTGACCGTAACGCGCATGCAACGTCTGGTGTTCGTGCTGGTCATCGTTGGCACGGCGACCTTGATCGCGCTGCTCGGCCAGCACTCGTTCCTCGGCGCGTTCAAGTCTTTCATCCTGTTCCTGCTCGCGTTCTTCACACCGTGGAGCGCGATCAACCTGGTGGATTACTACTGCATCACCCGTGAGCGCTACGACGTGCCGGCGCTGGCCGACCCGAATGGCCGCTACGGTCGCTGGAACCTGCTCGGCATCAGCGTCTATGTGTTCGGTGTGCTGGTGCAGTTGCCGTTTATCTCCACCAAGTTCTATACCGGTCCGCTGGTGGCCGCCCTCGGTGACGTCGATATCTCCTGGATCATCGGCCTCGTGCTGCCGGCCGCCGTCTACTACGTGTGCGCGAAAAAATGGCACAGCGCGGTACCCGATCAACTGATTCTGCCGGTCGAGCAGAACAGCGTTGTACAACCTAAAACAAGCGGGGCCGGTCGCGCTGCGGCGCAGGCCTGATTTGGACGTGGACAGGGCTGGATGCCTCTTGACTGCCGTAAGCCAATTCATGATTAGGAGCGTCACAACAATGAAATCGAACAAGACCCTGCTGACCACATTGCTGTCCATGGGCCTGTTGGCCAGTGCCGGTGCAACGCAAGCCGCCGGCTGGTGTGAATCAGGCAAACCGGTGAAATTCGCCGGGCTGAACTGGGAAAGCGGCATGCTGCTGACCGACGTCCTGCAAGTGGTGCTCGAGAAAGGTTACGACTGCAAAACCGACAGCCTGCCGGGCAACTCCATCACCATGGAAAACGCCCTGAGCAGCAACGATATTCAAGTGTTCGCCGAAGAGTGGGTCGGCCGCAGCGAGGTCTGGAACAAGGCCGAGAAGGCCGGCAAGGTCGTCGGTGTCGGCGCTCCGGTCGTGGGCGCGGTGGAAGGCTGGTACGTGCCGCGCTACGTGATCGAAGGCGACACCAAGCGCAAGCTTGAGCCGAAAGCCCCGGACCTGAAAAACATCGCTGACCTGGGCAAATACGCCGCCGTGTTCAAGGACGCCGAGGAACCGTCCAAGGGCCGTTTCTACAACTGCCCGGCCGGCTGGACCTGCGAGCTCGACAACAGCGAAATGCTGAAAAGCTACGGCCTCGAAAGCAGCTACACCAACTTCCGTCCGGGCACTGGCCCGGCGCTGGATGCGGCGGTGCTGTCGAGCTACAAGCGTGGCGAGCCGATCCTGTTCTACTACTGGTCGCCAACCCCGCTGATGGGCCAGGTCGATCTGGTCAAACTCGAAGAAAAACCCGGCGTCGACAAGTCCGTGAGCATCAAGGTCGGCCTGTCGAAAACCTTCCACGACGAAGCCCCGGAACTGGTCGCCGTGCTGGAAAAAGTCAACCTGCCGATCGACCTGCTGAACCAGAACCTGGGCCGCATGGCCAAGGAACGTATCGAGTCGCCAAAACTGGCGAAAATCTTCCTCAAGGAACATCCTGAGGTCTGGCATGCGTGGGTCAGTGCAGACGCAGCCAAGAAAATCGACGCGGCGCTGTAGGTCGATACCTCCCGGTCAACCGTGAGGCTGGCCGGGAGATATGCCGTAAACGCTTGATTGAGATTTCTGATTGAGAGCCGCTTATGTTTCCCGAAAGCTTTACCTTTTCCATCGCCGACTGGGTCAACGGTTGGGTCGATTCGCTGGTCACCAACTACGGTGATGTGTTCCGTCACATCTCTGACACGCTGCTCTGGGCCATCGTCAATCTTGAAGGCCTGCTGCGCGCGGCGCCGTGGTGGTTGATGCTGGCGATCGTCGGTGTGGTTGCCTGGCACGCCACGCGTAAAGTCGTGACCACAGCAGTCATCGTCGGTCTGCTGTTCCTCGTCGGCGCCGTTGGCCTGTGGGACAAACTCATGCAGACCTTGGCGCTGATGATGGTCGCGACGATCATTTCGGTGCTGATCGGCATTCCACTCGGCATTCTCTCGGCGCGCAGCAATCGCCTGCGTTCGGTGCTGATGCCGCTGCTCGACATCATGCAAACCATGCCAAGTTTCGTCTACCTGATCCCGGTGCTGATGCTGTTCGGTCTGGGCAAGGTGCCGGCGATTTTCGCCACCGTGATCTACGCCGCGCCGCCGCTGATTCGCCTGACTGATCTGGGCATTCGTCAGGTCGACGGCGAAGTCATGGAAGCGATCAACGCCTTCGGCGCCAACCGCTGGCAGCAACTGTTCGGCGTGCAACTGCCGCTGGCCCTGCCGAGCATCATGGCCGGGATCAACCAGACCACCATGATGGCCCTGTCGATGGTGGTGATCGCCTCGATGATCGGCGCCCGCGGTCTGGGTGAAGATGTGCTGGTGGGGATTCAGACCCTCAACGTTGGACGTGGTCTCGAGGCCGGTCTGGCGATCGTGATTCTCGCAGTGGTCATCGACCGCATTACTCAGGCGTACGGTCGGCCACGGCATGAGGTGAGCAAATGAGCAACGCAACCGTGAGCAAGATCGAAGTCAAAAACGTCTTCAAGATTTTCGGCAACCGCGCCAAAGATGCACTGGCCATGGTCGGTCAGGGCAAGACCAAGGATCAGGTGTTGAGCGAAACCGGTTGCGTGGTCGGCGTCAACGACCTGTCGCTGAGCATCGGCACCGGCGAAATCTTCGTGATCATGGGCCTGTCGGGCTCGGGCAAATCGACACTGGTGCGTCACTTCAATCGGCTGATCGACCCGACCAGCGGCGCGATCCTCGTCGACGGTGTGGACATCCTGCAATACGACATGGACGCCCTGCGCGAATTTCGTCGGCACAAGATCAGCATGGTGTTCCAGAGCTTCGGTCTGCTGCCGCACAAGAGCGTGCTCGACAACGTCGCCTACGGCCTGAAAGTGCGTGGCGAGAGCAAACAAATGTGCTCGGAACGCGCGCTGCACTGGATCAACACCGTCGGCCTCAAAGGCTATGAAAACAAATACCCGCACCAGCTCTCCGGCGGCATGCGCCAGCGTGTTGGTTTGGCGCGCGCCTTGGCGGCGGACACCGACATTATCCTCATGGATGAAGCGTTCAGTGCGCTGGACCCGCTGATCCGCGCTGAGATGCAGGACCAGTTACTGGAGCTGCAAAAGACTTTGCACAAGACCATTGTGTTCATTACTCATGACCTCGATGAAGCGGTGCGTATTGGTAACCGCATTGCGATTCTCAAGGATGGCCGCCTGATTCAGGTCGGCACGCCGCGCGAGATTCTGCATTCGCCGGCGGATGAGTACGTTGACCGGTTCGTGCAGCGGCGGGCTGCGGTGGTTTAGGTTGATTTGTGTTTGCTGGGCTGGCCTCTTCGCGAGCAGGCTCGCTCCCACAGGGGGTACGCATTCCAAATGTGGGAGCGAGCCTGCTCGCGAAAGCGTCGGTAAAGCTGCATCAATGTTCGGATGAGGTTGAAGATGTCCCAGGCTGAAAAAATCGTTATCACAGGCAGCCCCCTGCGTTGGCAGGACGTGGTCGCTGTCGCCCGTCACGGCGCGCCGCTGGAGTTGTCCAGCGACACCTGGGCGCGCATCGAAAACGCCCAAGGCATCGTCCAGCGCATCGTTGAAAGCGGCGAACGGGCCTATGGCGTCAACACCGGTCTGGGCGGTTTATCCAATGTCTCGCTGCAGGACGAACAACTCAGCCAGCTCTCGCGCAACACCTTGCTCAGCCATGCCTGCGGCGTCGGCCCGGTACTCGCCGACGAGCAGACCCGCGCGATCATCTGCGCCGCCATTCACAACTACAGCCACGGCAAATCCGGCATCCACCGCCGGGTCGTCGAAGCGCTGCTGGCACTGCTCAATCGCGGCATCACTCCGCAAGTACCGTCGCAAGGCTCGGTCGGCTACCTGACGCACATGGCGCACATCGGCATCACGC
This sequence comes from Pseudomonas viridiflava, assembly GCF_900580865.1. Taxonomy (GTDB): domain Bacteria; phylum Pseudomonadota; class Gammaproteobacteria; order Pseudomonadales; family Pseudomonadaceae; genus Aquipseudomonas. Next base: position 284,227 of record NZ_UTBZ01000140.1, on the reverse strand, counting down.
TGCTCGGCGTTGGCAATGTCAGCTATCGCGGGCAGATCATCTCGGCGCAACAGGCGCTGGCCGAAGAAGGCCTGCAACCGGTGCAACTCGGCGCGAAGGACGGTTTGTGCCTGGTCAACGGCACGCCGTGCATGACCGGCCTCAGCTGCCTGGCGATTGCCGATGCGACGCGGCTGCTGCAGTGGGCCGATGTGATCGGCGCGATGAGTTTCGAAGCGCAGCGCGGCCAGATCGATGCGTTCGACGCTGAGATCATCGCGCTGAAACCGCACCCTGGCATGCAGCAGGTCGGCATCAATCTGCGTGCGTTGCTCGACGGCAGTGAAGTGATCGCGTCGAGCAAAGGCATCCGCACTCAGGATGCGCTGAGCATCCGTTCGATTCCGCAGGTACACGGTGCGGCGCGCGATCAACTGGAACATGCGATCAAGCAGGTTGAGGCCGAACTCAATGGCTGCACCGACAACCCGCTGTTGCTCGGCACGCCGGACAACTTCCGCGTCATGTCGCAAGCCAACCCACACGGGCAGTCGGTGGCGATGGCGGCGGATCTGCTGGCGATTGCCATGGCCGAAATCGGCTCGATCGCCGAGCGTCGTCTTGATCGTCTGGTCAATCCACACGTCAGCGGTCTGCCGGCGTTTCTGGTGGCCAATCCGGGGGTGAACTCGGGGATGATGATCGTCCAATACGTCGCTGCGTCGCTGTGTGCGGAAAACCGCCAATTGGCGCAACCGGCGGTGCTCGACAACTACATCACTTCGGGCCTGCAGGAAGACCATCTGAGCATGGGCACCAACGCCGCGCTGAAACTGCATCGCGCTTTGGAAAACTGCACGCAGATCCTCGCCATCGAATATTTGCTGGCGGCGCAGGCGTTTGAGTTCCTCAAGGAGCAGCGCTTCGGCGCGGGCACCGATATCGCTTGGCGACTGCTGCGCGAAAAAGTCCCGGCCTACGATCAGGATCGCTGGCTGGCGCCTGACATCGCTGCCGCTGCGAGCGTGTTGAAAAACCCGAATCTGCCGCACAACGTTTTACCGAATTTGCACTGACCAATACCCACGCCAGCGTGCCAAGGCGCGACTCCCCAAAAGGCGAGACGCGACGGACAACGGACATCTCCGGAGCGTCTGGCGAGTTAATAACAAACTCTCAAAAGGAGCACAAAATGACTGCGCTGAACCTGATTCCCGGCCAACTGAGCCTGGCCCAACTGCGTGACGTCTACCAGAACCCGGTCAAGCTGACGCTCGACAACAGCGCCTCGGCGCAGATCGAAGCCAGCGTTGCCTGCGTCGAGCAGATCCTCGCCGAGAATCGCACCGCTTACGGCATCAACACCGGTTTCGGCCTGCTGGCCTCGACGCGCATCGCCAGTGAAGACCTGGAAAACCTCCAGCGTTCGCTGGTGCTGTCCCATGCCGCAGGTGTTGGCCAGCCGATCAGCGATGAACTGGTGCGGCTGATCATGGTGCTCAAGGTCAACAGCCTCAGCCGTGGTTTCTCCGGTATTCGCCGCGTGGTGATCGATGCGCTGATCGCGCTGATCAATGCCGAGGTTTATCCGCATATTCCGCTGAAAGGTTCGGTTGGCGCTTCGGGGGATCTGGCGCCGTTGGCGCATATGTCGCTGGTGCTGCTGGGCGAGGGCAAGGCGCGTTACAAGGGCGAGTGGATGGAAGCTACTGAAGCGCTGAAAGTTGCTGGCCTGACCCCGCTGACTCTGGCCGCGAAAGAAGGTCTGGCGCTGCTCAACGGTACTCAGGTTTCCACGGCGTTTGCTCTGCGCGGTCTGTTTGAAGGTGAAGACTTGTTCGCGGGCGCACTGGCGCTGGGCGGTCTGACCGTTGAAGCAGTATTGGGCTCGCGTTCGCCGTTTGATGCACGCATTCACGCCGCACGTGGTCAGAAAGGCCAGATCGACGCGGCTGCCGCTTACCGTGATCTGCTCGGTGAGCGCAGCGAAGTCTCTGACTCGCACCAGAACTGCGAGAAGGTTCAGGATCCGTATTCGCTGCGTTGCCAGCCGCAAGTCATGGGCGCTTGCCTGACCCAGTTCCGTCAGGCCGCTGAAGTGTTGGCCGTTGAAGCCAACGCCGTTTCCGACAACCCATTGGTCTTCGCCGCAGAAGGTGACGTGATTTCCGGCGGTAACTTCCACGCCGAACCGGTGGCCATGGCTGCTGACAACATGGCGTTGGCCATTGCTGAAATCGGCTCGCTGAGCGAACGCCGCATCTCGCTGATGATGGACAAGCACATGTCGCAGCTGCCGCCGTTCCTCGTCGCCAATGGTGGGGTGAACTCCGGGTTCATGATTGCTCAAGTGACGGCAGCGGCATTGGCCAGCGAGAACAAGGCGTTGTCGCATCCGCATTCGGTGGACAGTCTGCCGACGTCGGCCAACCAGGAAGACCACGTGTCGATGGCCCCGGCGGCCGGCAAACGTCTTTGGGAAATGGCTGAAAATACTCGCGGCATTCTCGCGGTGGAATGGCTGGCGGCGGTGCAGGGGCTGGATCTGCGCAACGGTCTGAAGACTTCGGCGAAGCTGGAGCAGGCGCGGGCGATTTTGCGTAAGGAAGTGCCGTTTTATGAGAAGGATCGCTTTTTTGCACCGGACATTAACGCGGCGACTGAACTGTTGGCTTCGCGGTGTTTGAGTGAGCTGGTTTCGGCGAAGCTTTTGCCTAGTTTGTAAGTGTGTTTTCAGGGAGAGCTTTGTTGTTACTGACATCGATCCCCCTCACCCCAGCCCTCTCCCCCAAGGGGGAGAGGGGGAAGGGAGCCGATCTTCAGGGGTTTCAGAATTTGAGTTCGGCTCAAGATTTTCAGGTCGCTGTACCTCGACATAACAACCCGGTCAGTCCTTCTTCTCCGGGAGTGAGAGGGGGAAGGGAGCCGATCCTCGTGGTTTTCAGAGCCTGAGTTTGGCTCAAGATTTTCAGGTCGCTGTACCTCGACAGAACAACGGTCAGTCCTTTTTCTTCCCTGTGAGAGAGAGGGAAAAGGAAGTCGATCTCGGTGAGCTTCAAGGCCTGAGTTCGACACAAAAAATTCAGGTCGGTGTAACTCGACAGAACAACCCGGTCAGTCCCCTCTCCCTCCGGGAGAGGGCTAGGGTGAGGGGCTTTTCAGGGCCGCCCACCAAACCAACCCCAACGGAGGCCAACAGTGAAAACCCTCTGGCAACACTGTCACGTCGCAACCATGGCGCAGGGCGTCTACTCGATCATCGAGGATGCGGCCATCGTGACGTCCGGTGCACTCATCGAGTGGATCGGCCCGCGCAATCAATTGCCGTCCGGCGAATACCCGGCGGTCAATGACTTGCAAGGCGCGTGGGTCACCCCTGGCCTGATCGACTGCCACACCCACACGGTGTTCGGCGGCAACCGCAGCGGCGAATTCGAAAAGCGTCTGCAAGGCGTCAGCTATGCGGAAATCGCAGCGTCCGGCGGCGGCATCGCCAGCACCGTGCGCGCGACGCGCGAAGCGACTGAAGACGAACTGTTCGCCAGCGCCGCCAAACGCCTGAAAAGCCTGATGCGCGACGGCGTGACCACGGTCGAAATGAAGTCCGGTTACGGTCTCGATCTGGTCAACGAACGCAAAATCCTCCGCGTCATCCGTCGCCTGGAAAAAGAGCTGCCGATCAGCGTACGCAGCACCTGCCTGGCCGCCCACGCGTTGCCACCGGAATACAAAGATCGCGCCGACGACTACATCGATCTGATCTGCAGCGAAATGCTACCCGCACTGGCTGCCGAAGGTCTGGTCGATGCCGTGGATGCGTTCTGCGAATACCTGGCGTTCTCCCCTGAGCAAGTCGAACGCGTGTTTATCGCCGCACAAAAACTCGGCCTGCCAGTGAAACTGCATGCCGAACAATTGTCGTCGCTGCATGGCTCCAGCCTCGCCGCGCGCTACAAGGCGCTGTCTGCGGATCACCTGGAGTTCATGGACGAGGCCGACGCCATCGCCATGGCCGAGGCCGACACTGTCGCCGTGCTGCTGCCGGGCGCGTTCTACTTTCTGCGTGAAACCCAACTGCCGCCGATGGATGCCCTGCGCAAGCACAAGGTGAAAATCGCCATTGCCAGTGACCTCAACCCGGGTACCTCGCCGGCGCTGTCATTGCGGCTGATGTTGAACATGGCCTGCACCTGTTTCCGCATGACCCCGGAAGAAGCCCTGGCCGGCGCGACGATTCACGCTGCGCAAGCGCTGGGCATGGCTGACACCCACGGCTCGCTGGAAGTCGGCAAGGTCGCGGATTTCGTCGCCTGGCACATCGATCGTCCGGCGGATCTGGCCTATTGGCTCGGCGGTGATCTGGACAAACGCGTCGTGCGTCACGGCGTCGAATCAAGTCTGTAGGAGAGCGGTTGTGGATAAGGTATTGAACTTCAAACAAGGGCGCGTGCCGTTGTTGATCAGCATGCCGCATGCCGGGGTGCGGTTGACGCCTGCGGTGGAGGCCGGGTTGATCCCCGATGCGAAAAGCCTGCCGGACACCGACTGGCATATCCCCCAGCTTTACGACTTCGCCGAAGAACTGGGCGCCAGCACGTTGGCCGCAGAGTACTCACGGTTTGTCATCGATTTGAACCGGCCGTCCGACGACAAACCGTTGTACGCCGGTGCAACCACCGGGCTGTATCCGGCGACGTTGTTCGATGGCATTCCTTTGTTCAAGGAAGGGTTGGAGCCGTCGAAAGAAGAACGCGCGACTTATCTGGAGCAGATCTGGACGCCGTACCACCGCACGCTTCAAGAAGAGCTGGCACGGCTGAAAGCCGAATTCGGTTACGCGCTGCTGTTCGATGCGCACTCGATCCGCTCGATCATCCCGCACCTGTTCGACGGCAAACTGCCGGACTTCAACCTCGGCACCTTCAATGGCGCCAGTTGCGATCCACAACTGGCCGCGCAACTGGAAGCGATCTGCGCGTGCCACGCTGATTACAGCCACGTGCTCAACGGACGCTTCAAGGGCGGCCACATCACCCGCCATTACGGCAACCCGGCCGAGAACATCCACGCGGTGCAACTGGAGTTGTGCCAGAGCACCTACATGGAAGAGTTCGAACCGTTCCGCTATCGCGCGGATCTGGCCGAACCGACGCGGGTGGTGCTCAAGGAATTGCTGCAGGGCTATCTGGCCTGGGCAAAGTCTCACTACACCGCATAACCCCCTTGTGGGAGCGAGCCTGCTCGCGAAGCCGTCCGTTCAGCCAACATCTACGTTGAATGACACACCGCTTTCGCGAGCAGGCTCGCTCCCACAGGAGTGTGTACAGCCTGCGAAGTTTATGGCTGACAAACGGCGACTGCGCTGGAGCATGCTCATTGACGTAAATCGGGTTTATGATGCCCAACGGCAGAATAATAGAAGTCCCCTCAGGGATGACCTCGACCCCTTACGGAGCGCGCAATGCAGACTTTGTTTCCGCAGATCAAACCTCACGCCCGGCACGATCTGGCTGTCGATGACACCCATACGCTGTACGTCGACGAAAGCGGCTCACCGGAGGGTTTGCCGGTTGTGTTCATTCATGGCGGCCCCGGCGCTGGTTGCGACGCGCAGAGCCGTCGCTATTTCGATCCGAATCTTTACCGTATTGTCACTTTCGACCAGCGCGGCTGCGGTCGCTCCACCCCGCATGCGAGCCTGGAAAACAACACCACTTGGGATCTGGTCGCCGACCTTGAGCGCATCCGCAAACACTTGGGCATCGATAAATGGGTACTGTTTGGCGGCTCGTGGGGTTCGACCCTGGCGCTGGCTTATGCGCAGACACACCCTGAGCGTGTACACGGGCTGATCCTGCGTGGGATCTTTCTCTGCCGCCCGCAGGAAATCGAGTGGTTCTATCAGGCCGGTGCCAGCCGACTGTTCCCCGATTACTGGCAGGACTACATCGCGCCGATTCCGCTGGACGAGCGCGACGATCTGCTCAGCGCCTTCCACAAGCGCCTGACCGGCAACGACCAGATCGCCCAGATGCACGCCGCCAAAGCCTGGTCGACCTGGGAAGGGCGCACCGCGACCCTGCGGCCGAACCCGCTGGTGGTCGATCGTTTCTCCGAGCCGCAGCGCGCGCTGTCGATCGCGCGGATCGAATGCCACTACTTCACCAACAACGCCTTCCTTGAGCCGAACCAGCTGATTCGCGACATGGGCAAGATCGCCCATCTGCCCGGCGTGATCATTCACGGTCGCTATGACGTGATCTGCCCGCTCGACAACGCCTGGGAACTGCATCAAGCCTGGCCGAACAGCGAACTGCAGGTGATTCGCGATGCCGGTCACGCGGCCTCGGAACCGGGCATCACTGATGCGCTGGTGCGCGCCGCAGGCAATATGGCCCGGCGCCTGCTTGACCTGCCGCCTGAAGAAGCATGAAAGGGCTTTTACAGCGCGTACGCGGTGCGCGGGTTGAAGTCGCGGGCGAGGTAGTCGGCGCGGTAGATCAGGGTTTACTGGTGCTGGTGGCGGTCGAACCCGACGACACGCGTGCCAGCGCCGACAAACTTCTGCATAAGCTGCTTAACTATCGGGTATTCAGCGATGCGGAGGGCAAGATGAATTTGTCCCTCGCCGATGTGGGCGGTGGGTTGCTGCTGGTCTCTCAGTTCACCCTCGCGGCCGACACCAAAAGCGGGTTGCGACCGAGCTTTTCGACGGCGGCGCCTCCAGCGTTGGGTGAGGAATTGTTCGACTATCTATTAAGCAGAGCGAAACAGGTGCATGGCACTGTGGCATCAGGTAGATTCGGCGCGGATATGCAGGTGCACCTGGTCAATGATGGACCGGTAACCTTCCTGTTACAGACTTGAAAGCGCTTGAAACATCTTTTTAAGGGCATTTCGACTGAAAACAGGCATTTTTCGCGATAAATACTTTGTTACCCCTGATGCGTTGTCATGCGGGCTACTAGATAATCGCGCGCACTGGGATCAGCGTTCGCTGATCCATTTTTCACTAGGTAGAGACTTGTCCGGATCCGATTGGGGAATCATTTTGCCCCAGCGGAGTCGGAACAATGCTCGCCAACCTGGCATATAGATAGCTGGCCGTTGGTTTATTGATCTGTTTTCGGCGAGGGTTGCTCGTGATTGTTAGTCCCTGTAATGCAGCAAAAATGTCTGCCAAACGCATGCGAAGTGCCCTGGTAGCGGGTTCGGCGCTCCTGTGCCTGCTCAGCGCCGGCCAGCTTTGGGCGTTCAATCTTGACGATGTATCGGCGAAGGCTAAAGAACTGGCCGGGCAGAAGTTCGAAGCCCCGCGCAGCAACCTGCCAAACGAATTCCGCGACATGAAGTTCGCGGACTATCAGAAAATCCGCTTCCTCACCGAAAAGGCTGAGTGGGCTGATCAGAAGACCCCGTTCAAACTGTCCTTCTATCACCAGGGTATGCACTTCGATACGCCGGTGAAAATCAACGAAATCACAGCGAACACCGTCGAAGAGATCAAATACGATCCGACGCGCTTCGATTTCGGCGACCTGAAATTCGATCCGAAAGCCACCGAACAACTGGGCTACGCCGGTTTCCGTGTGCTGTACCCGATCAACAAGGCCGACAAACAAGACGAAATCATGACCATGCTCGGCGCGAGTTACTTCCGCGTTGTCGGCAAGGGCCACACCTACGGCCTCTCGGCGCGTGGTCTGGCGATTGATACCGCGCTGCCGTCGGGCGAAGAATTCCCGCGTTTCCGCGAGTTCTGGATTCAACAGCCGAAGCCGGGCGACAAGCACCTGGTGATCTTCGCCCTGCTCGATTCGCCGCGCGCCACCGGTGCCTACCGTCTGATCCTGCGTCCGGGCAGCGACACCATTGTCGACGTCAAAGCGCAGATGTTCCTGCGTGACAAGGTCGGCAAACTGGGCATCGCGCCACTGACCAGCATGTTCCTGTTCGGCGCCAACCAGCCGTCGAAAGTCCTCAACTACCGTCGTGAACTGCACGACTCCAGCGGTCTGTCGATCCATGCCGGTAACGGCGAGTGGATCTGGCGCCCGTTGAACAACCCGAAACACCTGGCCGTGAGCAACTTCAGCATCGAGAACCCGCGTGGTTTCGGTCTGCTGCAACGTGGCCGCGACTTCAGCCACTACGAAGACCTCGACGATCGCTACGACAAGCGCCCAAGCGCCTGGATCGAGCCGAAGGGCGAGTGGGGTAAAGGCACCGTTGATCTGGTAGAAATTCCGACCGCCGACGAAACCAACGACAACATCGTTGCGTTCTGGAGCCCGGAAAAAATGCCGGAGCCGGGCCAGCCACTGGACTTCGCCTACCGTATGCACTGGACCATGGACGAAGCAGCGATTCATGCGCCGGACAGCGCTTGGGTTTCGCAGACTCTGCGTTCGACCGGTGACGTCAAGCAATCGAACCTGATCCGTCAGCCGGATGGCAGCGTTGCTTATCTGGTCGACTTCGAAGGTCCATCGCTGGCCGCCCTGGCACCGGATGCCGACGTGCGCAGTCAGGTCAGTGTCGGCGACAACGCCGAACTGGTTGAGAACAGCGTGCGCTACAACCCGGAAACCAAGGGCTGGCGCTTGACCCTGCGGATGAAGATCAAGGACGCAAGCAAGTCGACCGAGATGCGTGCCGCCCTGGTGCAGCCGATCGTCACGGCCGATCTGGCCAAGTCTTCGGTGCCGGCGTCCAACTCCTCCGTTGCCAAAGCCGACAAGGTTGCCGCCAAGCAACAAGAGAAAATCGACAAGGAAGCCAAGGCAGCCGAGGCCAAACAGGCCGACGCCAAGCCAGCTGCAGATGCCAAGGACAAGGCCAACAAAGACGCCAAGCAGCCAGTTGCTGCGGACGCGGCCCCAGCCACACCGGAATCGGCACCGACTGAAGAAGTCCTGACCGAGACCTGGAGCTATCAGTTGCCTGCCGATGAGTAACTCTCAAGTACAGCCAGAGACTCTCTCCGAGTATCTGGCGCATCTGCCGATGACCGACGAGCAGCGCGCGGAACTCGCGGGCTGCCAGTCGTTCAGCGAGCTGCATGAACGCCTGTCGTCTTCAACGTTCGACGCTCCTGCCGAGGCCGCCCAGGCTTCGGTGGGCAAGCGCCTGACCCTGAGCACCGCCGAAGAACTTGAAGACGCGGAGATGCTGGTGCTCGACGCCAGTGGTCGCGTCAGCATGAAGGCAACGCCGCCGATCCGTCGGACCAAGGTCGTGCCGGAGCCATGGCGCACCAATATTCTGGTGCGTGGCTGGCGCCGTATGACCGGTCGCACCAATCCGCCGCAGCCGCCGAAGGACGAAAACGTCCTGCCGGCCGCGCGCTGGCGCACCGTTGGTTCGATCCGTCGCTACATTCTGTTGCTGCTGATGCTCGGCCAGACCATCGTCGCCGGTTGGTACATGAAAGGCATCATGCCGTACCAGGGTTGGTCGTTCGTTGATCTCGAAGAAGTCCTGCATCAACCACTGCTGCAAACCGCTACGCAAGTGCTGCCGTACGCGCTGCAAACCAGCATCCTGATTCTGTTCGGGATTCTGTTCTGCTGGGTTTCTGCCGGTTTCTGGACGGCGCTGATGGGCTTCCTCGAGTTGCTCACCGGCCACGATAAATACCGTATCTCCGGCAAAAGCGCCGGCAACGAGCCGATTGCCAAAGACGCGCGTACCGCGCTGGTGATGCCGATCTGCAACGAAGACGTACCGCGCGTGTTCGCCGGTCTGCGCGCGACGTTCGAATCGGTGGCTGCCACCGGTGATCTGGATCGTTTCGACTTCTTCGTCCTCAGTGACAGTAACGACACCGATATCTGCGTGGCCGAGCAACAGGCCTGGCTGGATGTCTGCCGCGAAGCCAAAGGCTTCGGCAAGATCTTCTACCGTCGCCGTCGCCGTCGTGTGAAGCGCAAGAGCGGCAACCTCGACGACTTCTGCCGTCGCTGGGGCGGTGACTATAAGTACATGGTCGTTCTCGATGCCGACTCGGTGATGAGCGGCGAGTGCCTGACCAGTCTGGTGCGCTTGATGGAAGCCACGCCGGACGCCGGGATCATCCAGACCGCGCCGCGTGCGTCGGGCATGGACACGCTGTATGCGCGCATGCAGCAGTTTGCGACCCGCGTGTACGGCCCGCTGTTTACCGCCGGTCTGCACTTCTGGCAGTTGGGTGAATCCCACTACTGGGGTCACAACGCGATCATCCGCATGAAGCCGTTTATCGACCACTGCGCCTTGGCGCCGTTGCCGGGTAAAGGCGCGTTCTCGGGTGCGATTCTCTCCCACGACTTCGTTGAAGCCGCGTTGATGCGCCGTGCCGGTTGGGGCGTGTGGATTGCCTACGACCTGCCGGGCAGCTACGAAGAATTGCCGCCAAACCTGCTCGACGAGCTCAAGCGTGACCGTCGCTGGTGCCACGGTAACCTGATGAACTTCCGTCTGTTCCTGGTCAAAGGCATGCACCCGGTGCACCGCGCGGTGTTCCTGACCGGCGTGATGTCGTACCTGTCGGCGCCGTTGTGGTTCTTCTTCCTGGTGTTGTCGACCGCGCTGCTGGCGGTGAACACGCTGATGGAGCCGCAGTACTTCCTCGAACCGCGTCAGCTCTATCCGCTGTGGCCACAATGGCACCCGGACAAGGCGATAGCGCTGTTCTCGACGACCATCGTGCTGCTGTTCCTGCCGAAACTGTTGAGCATCATCCTGATCTGGGCCAAGGGCGCGAAAGAGTTCGGCGGCAAGTTCAAGGTGACCCTGTCGATGCTGCTGGAGATGCTGTTCTCCATGCTGCTGGCGCCGGTGCGGATGATTTTCCACACCCGTTTCGTCCTCGCCGCGTTCCTCGGCTGGGCCGCGACCTGGAACTCGCCGCAGCGTGACGACGACTCGACGCCTTGGAGCGAAGCGGTCAAGCGTCACGGTCCGCAGACCCTGCTGGGTTTCTGCTGGGCGCTGCTGGTGATCTGGCTGAACCCGAGCTTCCTCTGGTGGCTGGTGCCGATTGTCGGTTCGCTGATGCTGTCGATCCCGGTGTCGGTGATCTCCAGCCGTGTTGGTCTTGGCCTGAAGTCCCGTGACGAGAGCCTGTTCCTCATCCCTGAGGAATACAATCCGCCACAGGCGCTGCTGGCGACTGATCAGTACACCCACGAAAATCGTTACCACGCCCTCAACGACGGTTTTGTCCGCGCGGTGGTCGATCCACAGCAGAACGCTCTGGCGTGCTCGCTGGCGACCTCGCGTCACGGTCAGGCCGAGCCGATCGAGTGGCTGCGTCAGGAACGTGTGCGTCACGCGATCAAGGTTGGCCCGGCCGGGCTGAACAACCATGATCGCTTGCAGCTGTTGAGCGACCCTGTGGCGCTGGCGCGTCTGCACGAACAGGTTTGGGCTGAAGGTCTCGCTGAGTGGCTGGATGCCTGGCGGGCGTCGGTGAAAGCTGATCCGCATGCGCCGCTGCTGCCGTTGCGACCGGTGAGCCTGCAGGCTCAGCCGGCCTGATAAAGAAACCCCGCGATGTTGCGGGGTTTTTTTTGACCTGCTGAAAACCCCCTCACCCTAGCCCTCTCCCAGAGGGAGAGGGGACTGACCGAGGTGTCTGGCGCTATCCGTCGACCTGAAGCATCGAGTCGATTATGGATTCGGCAAATCCGCTTCAGGTCGGCGTACCCCTGAAGCATCCCCCGATCGGCTCCCTCTCCCTCTGGGAGAGGGCTGGGGTGAGGGGGTAGCCCTTGATTGTTAAACAAATCGTCCATTAAACCTTGTGCAAAAAAACGAGTGCGTTAGCATCCGTCCCCGAATTGGCGCACCCGGGCTTTTTTGCCTGTCTCTGTTGGTTTTCGCGCCGCAAACGCAATGGTTTTGGGGACTTGAAGATGAAGAAGTATCTGTCGATGCTGCTGGTCGGCGTCACGGCACTGGTTGCAGTCAATGCGGCGCAGGCCGGTGCAATCGATGACGCGGTCAAGCGTGGCACCTTGAAAGTCGGTATGGATCCGACCTACATGCCGTTCGAAATGACCAACAAGCGTGGCGAAATCATCGGTTTCGAAGTCGACATCCTCAAAGCCATGTCCAAGGCCATGGGCGTCAAGCTGGAACTGGTTTCGACCGGTTACGACGGCATCATCCCGGCGCTGATGACCGACAAGTTCGACATGATCGGCAGCGGCATGACCCTGACTCAGGAACGCAACCTGCGCCTGAACTTCAGCGAACCGTTCATCGTGGTCGGCCAGACCCTGCTGATCCGCAAGGAGCTGGAAGGCACCATCAAGTCCTACAAAGACCTGAACACTGCCGACTACCGCATCACCTCCAAGCTCGGCACCACGGGCGAAATGGTCGCCAAGAAGCTGATCTCCAAAGCCAAGTACCACGGCTACGATAACGAGCAGGAAGCCGTGCTCGATGTGGTCAACGGCAAGGCTGACGCCTTTATCTACGACGCGCCGTACAACGTTGTCGCGGTGACCAAGGTCGGCGCCGGCAAACTGGTGTTCCTCGACAAGCCGTTCACCTACGAGCCTTTGGCCTTCGGTCTGAAGAAGGGTGACTACGACAGCCTCAACTTCATCAACAACTTCCTGCACCAGATCCACGAAGACGGCACCTACGATCGCATCCATGACAAGTGGTTCAAGAGCACCGAGTGGCTCAAGGACATGGAATAACGCCGGTCTGCCAGACCGCGTCGCCCCTTTCGCGAGCAGGCTCGCTCCCACATTGGAATGCATTTCAAATGTGGGAGCGAGCCTGCTCGCGAAGAGGGCCTTGTAAGCAACACAAAATCCGGAACCTGCAATGAAACAGAAAAAAGCCCAATGGCCCTGGCACGTCCTCACCGTGCTGGTGCTGGTCGGCCTCGCCGGCGCGTTGTATTACGCGACGTCGCTGATGTCCTACGAATGGCGCTGGAACCGCGTGCCGCAGTACTTCGCCTATCAGGCCGAAGAAACCCAGCGTGCCACCGACATTTCCACCGTTACTGAACTCGTGCGCAAGGGCAGCAGCGCGCAAGTCACCCTGCGCAACGACGCCGGTGACGAGCAGCACCTGACCGTCGACGAGGACAGCCTGCAATTCGCTCAGGGCGACGATGTGGCCGAAGGTGACGTCGTGGGCGTGACCCGGCATTGGGCGGCAGGACCGCTGTTGTGGGGCCTGTGGACGACGCTTTGGCTGTCAGTGGTCTCTGGGGTACTCGGTCTGTTGATTGGTCTGGTCACCGGCCTGTGCCGTCTGTCGAACAACCCGACCCTGCGCGACCTCTCGACCATTTACGTCGAACTGGTGCGCGGCACACCACTGCTGGTGCAGATCTTCATTTTCTACTTCTTTATCGGCACGGTGATGAACCTGTCCCGCGAATTTGCCGGGATCGCCGCGCTGTCGCTGTTCACTGGCGCCTACGTGGCGGAGATCATCCGTTCCGGCGTGCAATCGATCGCCCGTGGCCAGAACGAAGCAGCGCGTTCGCTCGGCTTGAGCGCGGGCCAGTCGATGCGCCACGTGGTGCTGCCGCAAGCGTTCAAGCGCGTGCTGCCGCCATTGGCCGGGCAGTTCATCAGTCTGGTCAAGGACACCTCGCTGGTGTCGGTGATCGCCATTACCGAGCTACTGAAAAGCGGCCGTGAAGTCATCACCACCTCGTTCTCGCCGTTCGAGATTCTGTTCTGCGTCGCCGGTCTGTACCTGTTGATCAACCTGCCGCTGTCGAAAATCGCCAGCCGGCTTGAGCGGAGGCTCGCGCAAAGTGATTGAAGTCCGCGATCTGGTAAAAGTCTTCGACACCCGTGGGCAAGTGGTGCGCGCGGTGGATAACGTCAGCACCACGGTGGCCAAGGGCGAAGTGCTGGTGGTCATCGGCCCTTCGGGTTCCGGCAAGTCGACCTTCCTGCGTTGCCTCAATGGTCTGGAAGAGTTCGACTCCGGTTCGGTGAGCATCGACGGCCTGCAACTGGCCGACGCGAAAACCGACGTCAACGCCTACCGTCGCGAAGTCGGCATGGTGTTTCAGCATTTCAATCTGTTCCCGCACATGACCGTGCTGGAAAACCTCTGTCTGGCGCAAAAAGTCGTGCGCAAGCGCGGCAAGAAAGAGCGCGAAGCCAAGGCGATGGAGTTGCTGAATAAAGTTGGTATCGCGCAAAAAGCCAACGAGTTTCCGTCACGTCTGTCCGGCGGTCAGCAACAGCGCGTGGCGATTGCCCGGGCGTTGGCGATGGAGCCGAAGGTGATGTTGTTCGATGAGCCGACCTCGGCGCTCGACCCGGAAATGGTCGGCGAAGTACTGGACGTGATGAAGAACCTGGCTGTGGAAGGCATGACCATGGTTTGCGTCACCCACGAAATGGGTTTCGCCCGGGAAGTGGCGGATCGGGTGTTGTTTTTCGATCACGGCAAATTGCTGGAAGATGCCGCGCCGGCTGAGTTCTTTGATGCACCGAAGGATCCCCGCGCCCAAGCCTTCCTGCGTCAGGTCCTGTAATTTCAGCGCCTGTCAGTAAGCCTTCGCGAGCAAGCTCGCTCCCACAGTGAATGGGTCGAATACAACCTTTGTGATCGACACGAATCCTGTGGGAGCGAGCTTGCTCGCGAAGGCATCACCTCGATTCTGAATGAATCGAGGTTTTCGGATCACCTCAAACCTTGAACCGCCCCACCAGCATCTGCAGATGCGTGCCCAGCCGCGCCAGCTCAACGCTGGAAGCCGCGGTCTCTTCACTCGCCGCCGACGTCTGATCCGACACATCCCGCACATTCAGCACGCTACGGTTGATCTCTTCCGCCACTGCGCTCTGCTGCTCGGCCGCTGCCGCAATCTGCTGGTTCATCGCCTGAATCGCTGACACGGTACGGGTGATGCTTTCCAGCGATCCGCCCGCGCGACGGGTCAGCTCGACGCTGCTGTCGGTCAGGGTGCGGCTGTTGTCCATGATCGTTGCCACCTGCTGAGTGCCGTTTTGCAGGCCGACGATCAGCTCTTCGATCTCTTCGGTGGACTTCTGCGTGCGTTGCGCGAGGCTGCGTACTTCATCGGCCACCACGGCGAAACCGCGCCCGGCTTCACCGGCACGCGCCGCTTCGATGGCGGCGTTAAGGGCCAGCAGGTTGGTTTGCTGGGCCACCGACTTGATCACGTCGAGGACGCTGCCGATCTTGTCGCTTTCACGCTTGAGTTCGCCCATGGCTTCGGTGGAGTGACCGACTTCAACGGCCAGACGCTCGATCTGTGCGATCGCTTCGCCGACGACTTTGTCGCCTTCGCGGGCCTGTTGGTCAGCGGCGACGGCGGCTTCGGAGGCTTCCTCGGCGTTACGCGCGACTTCCTGCACGGTGGCGGCCATTTCATTCATGGCGGTGGCGACCTGATCGGTCTCGATTTTCTGATTATTGACCCCGGCGCTGGTTTGCTCGGTCACCGCTGAGAGTTCTTCGGCAGCGCTGGCAATCTGAGTGACGCCATCGCTGATGCCGCCCACCAGTTCACGCAGGCCTTGGGTCATGCTCTGCATCGAGCGCTGCAATTGACCCAGCTCGTCGCGACGCAGGGACACCAGATTGTGGGTCAGGTCGCCAGCGGCCACGCGCTCGGCGACTTTCAGGGTCTGGTTCAGCGGGATGATGATCTGCCGGGTGATCGCCCAGGCGGCCAGCAAGCCGAATGCGACGGCCAGCAGGGTGGCGATAATCAGCATGTTCTTGGCGTGTGCGGCATCGGTGTCACGCACCACGGTTTGCGATTCAGTGAGTTTCTTGCTGACGTCGATGAGGATGTCGCCCTGCGTCGACATGCGCGCGGCGGCCTTGGCGTTGTTGACCTGCGAGTCGCGGAACTGCGCAACTGCCGCGCGATAGGCTTTGATCGAGTCCGTGGCTTGTTTCAGGTTGGCAATGTGCTGCTCCGGCAGTTTTGCCGGCAGGCTGTCGAGGTTTTTCAGGGCGTTGTCGATGGCGTCGAGCGCCGGTTGCTCGGCTTCGGCCTTGCCACTGTAGGTGTAGCCGCGTACTTGATAGCGTGCCTGCTGCAGCAGTTTGCTCAGCTCGATCACGTTGTTGAATTGCGCGACGCTGTCACCCGCCAGCATGGATTTTTCCACTTCCGCGACTTTCGCCACGGCGTTGTCGGCACTCGCGCCAAGCTTGCTGCGGGCATCTTCGCGCTGCACGGTGGCTTGGGTCATGTCGGCAAAGGCACGTTTGTACTCGGCGACGGCGGCCAGCTGTTGATCGACCATCGCCGCATCGGCCGGCTGTTCAATCAGACTGCGAGCGGTTTGCAGGCCGCTGTCGAGTTTGTTGAGCAGATCGGTGACCGCGCCCGGGCCTTGTTCGCCACGGCGTGCTTCGTAGTCCAGACGCGCGAGGCGCAGGTCCTTGGTCAGCTCATTGAGGCTGGAGATAAAACCGAGCTTGTCACCGCGGCTGATGATGCCGCTCATGCCGGTCCAGCCGGTGAAGGTGATCAACAGTGTCAGCAACAGCACCAGGCCGAAACCGATTCCCAGCTTGCGTTTGACGCTGACGTTTCCAAGACTCTCGGCTAACCAACGGTACATGCGACGACTCCCCGACCACTAATTGGACTTATGGAGAGGGTATCGGCCGGATGATGGCAATCTGTAACGCCATTTATCTGCTGCGAAGAATCAGAAGAGCCGGGCGAGGAGGGCGGTGACGGCGGTTTCGACGCGCAGGATGCGTTCGCCGAGTTGCACCGGTTGCAGGCCCGATTTGGCCAGCAAATCTATTTCGTAGGGGATCCAGCCACCTTCGGGACCGATGGCCAGGGTTACCGGTTCGCTGAGCGCGCGAGGACACGGCGGGTAGTGGCCGGGGTGGCCGACCAGCCCGAGGGTGCCTTCGGTAATTGCCGGCAGCCGGTCTTCAACGAAAGGCTTGAAGCGCTTCTCAATGATGATTTCCGGCAGCACGGTGTCGCGCGCCTGTTCGAGGCCGAGGATCAAATTTTCGCGAATCGCCTCAGGCTCAAGAAACGGCGTCTGCCAGAAACTCTTCTCGACCCGATAGCTGTTGACCAGAATCACCTTGGACACGCCCATGGTCGCGACGGTCTGGAACACTCGGCGCAGCATCTTCGGCCGCGGCAGGGCGAGCACCAGGGTCAACGGCAATTTGGCCGGTGGCGGCTGATCGAGAGTGACGCGCAGCTCAGCTTCGCCTGTTTCCAGTCGCAGCAACTCGGCCGAACCCATCAAACCATCGATGCGCCCGACGCGCAGGCTGTCACCGACTTCCGAACGATGAACTTCCTGCATGTGCGTCAGACGTCGATCACGCAGGACCACGCGGTCAGCCGCAATGAAATCGGCCTCTTCGAGCAACAGCAGGTTCATGCCTGGGTCGCTGGCGGCTGGTCGTTGTGGTCGTCGGCCGGGTTTTCATCTGGACGTTCGCGTTTGCTGATCAAACCACCGAACAGAATGCCGATTTCAAACAGCATCCACATCGGCACGGCCAGCAGGGTCTGCGAGAAGATGTCCGGCGGCGTCAGGATCATGCCGACCACGAAGCAGCCGATGATCACGTACGGGCGAATCTTCTTCAGGTAGGCCACGTCGACTACGCCGATCCACACCAGCAGCACAACAGCCACCGGAATCTCGAACGCCACGCCAAAGGCAAAGAACAGCGTCATGACGAAATCGAGGTAACTGGCGATGTCGGTCATCATTTCCACGCCGGCCGGGGTGGCCGCAGCGAAGAATTTGAAGATCAGCGGGAACACGAAGTAATAGGCGAACGCCATGCCGGTATAGAACAGCAGAATGCTCGACACCAGCAGCGGCACCGCGATGCGTTTCTCATGCTTGTACAGGCCCGGCGCGATAAAGCCCCAGATCTGATGCAGGATCACCGGGATCGCGAGGAACAGCGACACCATCATCGTCAGCTTCAGCGGCGTCAGGAACGGCGACGACACGTCGGTGGCGATCATCGTCGCGCCGACCGGCAGGTACTGGCGGAGCGGCGTCGAGACGAAGGTATAGATCTGCTGGGTGAAGGCGAACAGCCCGGCGAAGATGATGAAGATCGCCGCCACACAACGCAGCAGGCGGGTGCGCAACTCGGTGAGGTGCGAAACCAGCGGCATGTGCTGGTCGTTTTCGGGGAGATCGCTCATGGGGCTCGCGGCGGCAGAGTGGAGTCGTGAGGCGCTGGTGTGATCGGCGCGGCGGTTGGCGCAACGTGTTCAACAGATTGTTCCACAGCCGCTGACGCCGGCTCTGTCGGTGCTACAACGGCAGCGGGTGCCGGTGCTGGCGTAACGGGCGCGGTCGGCGCATGAATCGTCTGCTGACCCACATGCTCAACTGGCGTCGGCTCTTGCTGAACTGGCGTGAAAATCTTCCGAGCCTCCTGCTCCAGCGACAGAATGTGCTCGTTGTGCAGTTGCCGACGGATCTCGTCGGCACCGATTTCACGTTCAACTTCCTGTTTGATCGCGTTGAAGCTGCGCTTCAGCCGCCCGACCCACAGGCCAGCGGTGCGCGCAGCGCCCGGCAGACGCTCGGGGCCCAGCACCAGCAGGGCGACGAGGCCGACGAGCAGCAGTTCAGAGAAGCTGATACCAAACATTAGTCAGTGCTCACACGTCTTTGCGGATCGGCTCTTCGACTTTCTGCGCCTGCACGTCGATGGTGTGCGGCGGGTTGGCCTGAGCGGTGGCTTGCGGCTGCACCGGTGGCACCGGCTGCGCAGGCGTCACGGTTGGATCGGCAGCCGGTTTTTCATCGTCGTTCATGGCTTTGCGGAAGCCCTTGATCGACTCACCGACGTCGGTGCCGAGGTTTTTCAGTTTCTTGGTGCCGAACACCAGCACCACGACAACCAGAATGACGATCCAGTGTTTCCAGTCAAAAATGCCCATGTTGCTGTTCCTCTCTAAAAATTGTTCAGGCGGACGGACGCGAGGCTTTCTCGATGTGTCCGGACAGGCCGAAGCGGCGATCCAGTTCATCCAGCACAGCCTGCGGATGCTGCCCCAGTTGGGCGAGCATGACCATGCTGTGGAACCACAGGTCGGCGGTCTCGTAGATCACGTCGCTGCAGTCGCCACTGATCGCGGCGTCCTTGGCGGCAATAATGGTTTCGACCGACTCTTCGCCGACTTTCTCCAGAATCTTGTTCAAACCCTTGTGATACAGACTAGCCACATAGGAGCTGTCGGCGGCTGCGCCTTTGCGCTCTTCAAGTACCTGAGCGAGGCGGGTCAGGGTGTCACTCATGTTTGTGTCCTGCGGAATAGATAGCGTGCGGGTCTTTCAGGACCGGGTCGACTGTCTTCCAGTCGCCGTTTTCGAAGACACGGTAAAAGCAGCTTTGACGGCCGGTATGGCAAGCAATGTCGCCGATCTGTTCAACCATCAGGATGATCACGTCGGCGTCACAGTCCAGACGCATTTCATGCAAGGTCTGTACATGGCCGGACTCTTCGCCCTTGCGCCACAGCTTGCCACGGGAACGTGACCAGTAGATTGCACGGTTTTCCGCAGCGGTCAGTTCGAGCGCTTCGCGGTTCATCCAGGCCATCATCAGCACGCGTCCGGTCTTGTGATCCTGGGCAATCGCCGGCACCAGGCCATCAGCGTCCCACTTGATCTCGTCCAGCCAGTTTTTCATCTTCGACTCCGACAGCGAACCCCACACTTCAATAGTCGGGTTCAGGCATTGAAACAGTGTGCCAGCCGATCGCGAAACTGGCTATCGGCGAACGACCAGATACAAGCCGACTGCCACCATGATTCCGGCCGGCCAATGCCCCAATTCGTGCAGCGGGCCACCGATGGCGAGGATCACCCCGCCGGCCAGATGCGCACAACCGAGCAGGCGCAGGAACCAGTCGTCCTTGCGTTTGTGCCACGGTGGCGGTGGGTCATAGGCATGCGGTTGCGACATGCGTTCGAGTAGATCACGAGCCATATTGGCCAGGTGCGGCAGTTGTTCGAACTGGCTCTGCACGTTGCCCAGCAAGGCTTTCGGGCTGACGCGCTCGCGCATCCAGCGTTCGAGGAACGGCTGCGCGGTGTTCCACAAATCCAGATCCGGATACAGCTGACGACCGAGACCTTCGATGTTCAGCAGGGTCTTTTGCAACAGCACCAGTTGCGGCTGCACTTCCATGTTGAAGCGTCGTGCGGTCTGGAACAGGCGCATCAGCACCTGGCCAAATGAAATATCTTTTAACGGTTTTTCGAAGATCGGTTCGCAGACGGTGCGGATCGCCGCTTCGAATTCGTTGAGCTTGGTTTCTGCCGGCACCCAGCCCGAATCGATGTGCAGTTGCGCCACGCGACGGTAGTCACGCTTGAAGAAGGCGAACAGATTGCGCGCCAGATAATCCTGGTCTTCCGGGGTCAGGCTGCCGACGATGCCGCAGTCGATCGCGATGTACTGCGGGCTCCACGGGTTGACGGTGCTGACGAAGATGTTGCCCGGGTGCATGTCGGCGTGAAAGAAGCTGTCGCGGAACACTTGGGTGAAGAAGATCTCCACGCCGCGTTCGGCGAGCATTTTCATGTCGGTGCGCTGATCGGCGAGGGTCGCCAGATCGGTGACCTGAATACCGTAGATGCGCTCCATCACCAGCACTTTCGGCCGGCACCAGTCCCAATAGACTTGCGGCACATACAGCAGCGGCGAGCCTTCGAAGTTGCGCTTCAACTGGCTGGCGTTGGCCGCCTCGCGCAGCAGATCGAGTTCGTCGTAGATGGTTTTTTCGTAGTCCTGGACCACGTCGACCGGGTGCAGCAGGCGCGCATCGGCGGAGAGTTTTTCAGCCGCGCGGGCGAGGATGAACAGCCACGCCAGATCCTGCGCGATGATCGGCTTCAGGCCCGGCCGGATCACCTTGACCACCACTTCTTCGCCGGTTTTCAGCTGCGCGGCATGCACCTGCGCCACCGAGGCCGAAGCCAGCGGCTCAACGTCGAAACGGCTGAACACGTCGCTGATTTTCTTGCCCAGCTGTTCTTCGATCAATTTGATCGACAGCTGCGAATCGAACGGCGGCACGCGGTCCTGCAGCAGCATCAGTTCATCGGCGATGTCTTCCGGCAGCAGGTCACGGCGGGTCGAAAGAATCTGCCCGAACTTGATGAAAATCGGCCCGAGATCCTGCAACGCCAGGCGCAGACGCGCACCCCGGCTCAGTTCCAGCGGCTTGCGCGGGAACCAGCGCCACGGCAGCACATAGCGCAGCGCCAGGAGAAACCACGGCAACGGTAGATCGAACAGCAGGTCATCGAGGCGGTAGCGGATCACGACGCGCTGGATGCGCAACAGACGGCGGACGGCAAGCAGCTTCATGCGTTATCGCTTGGGTCGAGGGATCGGGAAAGGCGCTCGAAACGCGCCTCGAGACGTTCCAGATCAAGTTTGATCCGGTCCAGTTCGCTGAACCGCGCTTCAGCTTCGCGCTGCCCGACGAGGGTGCGCGATTCTTCGGCGAGGTATTCGGCGAGGTTCTGGTTGAGGCTGGCAAATCCTTGTTGATACCAGCGTGCGCGGCTGCGCAGATGGCCGCCGACCAGTTGCGTAGCGACCGGGCCGAGCCAGCGCGAGAGTTCGTACTCCCAGTCCAGCTCAAGGTCCTGCAGCACACCGGCCAGCTCCAGCAGCACGCCGCTGTCGCCATCGAGCTCGACTTCCGGGGCGTGCAACACCGCCGTCTTGTCTTTGCTCACGGCCAGTTTGATCAGGCTGGATGCTGGCGCACGCAGGGTGCAGTCGACACCGGTTTCCCAGTGCGAGGCCAGCATCAAACCTTCGTCGCTCGGCAAGATGAACAGTTGCAGTGCCGGGCTGCGGCAGTCGACGGCAATCACCTTGCCGGTCAAATGCGCCAGCCGCGGCAGCGCCGTGCTGTCGAGACGCAGCACCCGGTTGAGGCCGAGTTCAACGCTGGCGAGCAGCCCGGTGAGCAACATCAGGGCTTGATGCCACGGTGCAGGGCGACGATGCCTGCGGTCATGTTGTGATAGGTCACGCGGTCAAAACCGGCGTCGACCATCATCGACTTCAGGGTTTCCTGATTCGGATGCATGCGGATCGATTCGGCCAGGTAGCGATAGCTTTCCGAGTCGTTAGTGATCAGCTTGCCCATCAGCGGCATGAAGGCGAACGAATAAGCGTCGTAGGCTTTCGACATCAGCGCGTTGGTCGGCTTGGAGAATTCCAGCACCAGCAAACGACCGCCGGGCTTGAGCACGCGCAGCATCGAACGCAGGGCGTCTTCCTTGTGCGTTACGTTGCGCAGGCCGAAGGCGATGGTCACGCAGTCGAAGTGATTGTCCGGGAACGGCAGTTTTTCCGCGTCCGCCTGGACGAACTCGACGTTGCCGGCGACGCCCAGATCGAGCAGACGATCACGGCCGACCTTGAGCATCGATTCGTTGATGTCGGCCAGCACCACCTGACCGGTCGGGCCGACCAGGTGCGAGAATTTTTTGGTCAGGTCACCGGTGCCGCCGGCTATGTCGAGCACGCGGTTACCGCTGCGCACGCCCGACAGTTCGATCGCGAAACGCTTCCACAAACGGTGCATGCCGCCCGACAGAAGGTCGTTCATCAGGTCGTACTTGGCGGCTACCGAGTGGAAAACCTCAGCGACTTTTTCCGCTTTCTGGCTTTCCGGAACGTTTTTGAAGCCGAAGTGAGTGGTGGGTTCGGCATCGCTGCCTTTGCGCTGATCAGTCATATCGCTGTCACCAAAAGAGAATGCGCGACATTCTAATCCCCAAGCCATGCTTTGTCTTGGAATGGCTAAAGGTAAGATGGGCAACCTTCGGGACGATTTGCCGCAGCGGCGGTCAAGATTTACCGACATACATTTAAAAATCAGGAGTCATGCAATGGCCAAAATCAGTGTTGAGCGTGCCCACAACCTGGGTAAGGAAGCCGCCCGCGAGAAGGCCGACAAACTGGCGCAAAAACTCTCCGAGCAATATGGCCTGGAGCCGCAATGGTCCGGCGACACCCTGAACCTCAAGCGCTCGGGCGTGAAAGGCGCGGTGCATGTGGCGGACGATTCGATCAAGGTCGATGTGGAACTGGGCATCATGATGTCGGCCATGAGCGGCATGATCAAAGCCGAGATCGAGAAGGCGTTGGACAAGGCGCTGGTCTGAAGATCAAAAGATCGCAGCCTTCGGCAGCTCCTACTGGGGTACGCATTCCTCTGTAGGAGCTGCCGAAGGCTGCGATCTTTTCATTCAGGCACCACCGATTCATGTCAGTTGTTAGGGTGCCGTTTCTAATTTTTCTACCTACTTTGTGCCTGAGCCCGACACTTTCCCGGGCAGTTCCTCAAACCTTCTGCGCGTGAGGTGCACCATGGCCAAAGTTATTTTGAAGAAAAAAATCGACGCTTCGACTTCTGCTCTGAGCGACGTCAAATCCTATGCCCGCAAGATCTGGCTGGCAGGCCTGGGTGCCTACGCCAAGGTCGGCCAAGAGGGCAGCGACTACTTTCAAGAGTTGATCAAGGCTGGTCAAACTGTTGAAAAGAAAGGCAAAAAAGCCGTCACCGAAAAACTCGAAGCGGCCAATGCCGAGATCGATGAAGCCAAGAGCGAAGTGAGTTCTTTCAAAGGTCGCGTCGAAGTTCAGCTCGACAAGGTCGAGAAGGCATTCGACACCCGCGTAGCAAGCGCCTTGAATCGTATCGGCATTCCGTCTAAACATGACGTTGAGACACTCTCTGCTAAGCTCGATGAGCTGACGGCATTGCTCGAACGCGTCGCGCGTAAATCTTAAGGAGAACGGGATGGCTGGTAAAAAGAACACCGATAAAGAAGGCAGCTCGTGGATCGGGAAAGTCGAAGACTACTCCCGCAAAATCTGGCTGGCTGGTTTAGGCGTGTACTCGAAGATCGACACTGACGGCAGCAAGCTCTTCGATACATTGGTCAAAGACGGCGAAAAAGCCGAGAAGCTCACCAAGTCTGCAGTCGGCAAAAAAGTCGATGCCGCCAAGGATTCCGCTTCTTCGGCCAAGTCGCGCATCAGCGGCGTGAAAGATCGCGCACTGGGCAAGTGGGACGAGCTGGAAGGGGCTTTCGACAAGCGCCTGAACAGCGCGATCTCGCGCCTCGGTGTACCGAGCCGCAATGAGGTCAAGGCACTTAACAGCAAGGTCGACACGCTGACCAAACAGATCGAAAAACTTACCGGTCTGAAGGCTCAGCCTGTAGCGGCGAAAACCGCTGCGGCAAAACCGGCGGCGAAAACCGCAGCGGCCAAACCAGCGGCAAAATCCGCTGCCAAGCCATTGGCTAAAGCTGCCGCTAAACCAGCGGTAAAAGCAGCGGCCAAGCCAGCAGCCAAAACCGCTGCCGCCAAGCCAGCAGCCAAAGTAGCCGCCAAACCTGTTGCCGCCAAAACCGCAGCCAAACCGGCCGCTAAGCCTGCAGCCAAAACTGCAGCCAAAACTGCAGCGAAACCAGCCGCCAAGCCTGCAGCGAAAACCGCTGCCGCCAAGCCGGCTGCCAAGCCTGCGGCCAAACCGGCAGCCGCGAAGAAACCAGCGGTGAAAAAACCGGCCGCGCCGAAAGCCGCAGCGCCGAAGCCAGCAGCACCTGCTGCAGCCAAACCTGCCACCCTGGCAGCTCCGGTCAGCGCGTCGAACTCCGCCGCCGCACCGACTCCGGCGGCAACCCCGACTGCTGCATCGACCCCGTCGACGCCAACCAGTCAGTCCTGATTCTTCAGGGCAAAACAAAACGCCCGGCCTGTGAAGTTCGGGCGTTTTTGTTTGTGTTTTTTAAAAGCTTACCCTCACCCCAGCCCTCTCCCGGAGGGAGAGGGAGCCGACCGAGGTGTCTTGCGTCGTACGTCGACCTGAACGATCGAGTCGATTATGGATTCGGTAAAGCACGATCAGGTCAGCGTAACTCTTGAGCAACCCCCAATCAGTCCCCTCTCCCTCCGGGAGAGGGCTAGGGTGAGGGGCTTTTGATTTCAGTCGTGATCTTCAAGGTATTGCAGGGCCATCCGCTCCGTGGCGACCTTAACCGGCGGCAGCAAATGCGGCGCCACCAGCATCATGATCTGATACACAACCAAACGAACTTCGCCTTCGCGATCAAGAATCCGCTGATAATCCAGCGAAAACAACAGCGTCATAGTGATCTGCTCAACCAGTTGCCCCAACGCCTGGGTATCACTGACCAACTGCCCCCCCGCCTTCAAGCGCGCGAGCAACGACGCCAGCGTGCGCTTCAGCGCATTGAGCAGATGACGAATGCCCTTAGCCAGCTTCGGCAAGCGTCCAGCGAGGTTCGACAAGTCCTGAAACAGAAACCGATACTGCGCCAACCGCTCGACAATCAAATGCAAAAACAGCCAGTAATCCTCAGGCGCCAATTCCACATCCGGCGGCGGATCGAGCAGTGGCGCCAGTTCATTCTGGAAGCGTTCGAACAACCCGAGAATCAGCGGTTCCTTCCCGTGGAAGTGGTAGTAGAGGTTGCCCGGGCTGATGCCCATTTCGTTGGCCACCTCCATGGTGGAGACGTTCGGCTCGCCCTTTTCGTTGAACAATTGCAGAGCACATTCGAGAATCCGGTCGCGGGTTTTCATCCAGTCTTCTTAGAAAAGTTCGGTTAAGCGTCAGCGCACACGCACGTAAGTACCGGGCGCGGCTTCCATCGGTGGGTAGTTCGGGTTGCCGAGGGTGAACGAGGTTTCGTGCTGGGCGCCGGAGCGTTGCTGAATCCATTCCAGCCACTGCGGCCACCAACTGCCGTCGACGTGTTTGCCGTCGTAGTACCAGGCACGCGGGTCGCTGCTCATCTTGGCGTTCTCGACGTAGGCGGCTTTCGGGTTGCTCGGCGGGTTAAGGATGCTCTGCACATGGCCGCTGTTGGACAGCACGAAACGTCGCTCCCCGCCGAGCAGCAGGGTCGAGCGATACACCGCATCCCACGGGGTGATGTGGTCATTCATGCCGGCGACGCTGAAGCTGTCGACAGTGACTTTCTGCAGATCGATTGGCGTGCCGCAGACCTCCAGCCCACCCGGATGGGTCAGCGGGTTGTGCTTGAAGAAGTCCAGCAGGTCGCCGTGAAATGCCGCCGGCAGCCGGGTGTTGTCATTGTTCCAGTACAGGATGTCGAAGGCCGGTGGCTCTTTGCCCAACAGGTAGTTGTTGACGAAGTAGCTCCAGATCAGATCGTTGGGGCGCATCCAGGCGAAGACCTTGGCCATGTCGCGACCGTCGAGCACGCCTTTCTGATACGAGCGGCGCTTGGCGGCTTCGAGGGTTTGTTCGTCGGCAAACAGTGTGGCCGAGGTTTCGATTTCACTGTCGAGCAGGCTGACCAGATAGGTCGCGCTGGAAACCCGCCGCAGTTGTCGTTTGGCCTGCAAATGCCCTTGCAGGGCAGCGATGGTCAGCCCGCCAGCGCAGGCGCCCATCAGATTGACCTCGCGGGCACCGGTGATCGCCCGGCAGATGTTCATCGCCTCTTCCACCGCTTCGACGTAGGTCGACAGACCCCATTCGCGATGGCGCACATCGGGGTTGCGCCAACTGATCATGAACGTCTGCAAACCGTTTTTCAGCGCGTACTGGACGAAGCTGTTGTGCGGGCTCAGGTCGAAAATGTAGTACTTGTTGATTTGCGGCGGCACCACCAGCAGCGGCTTGGCGTACTGCTTTTCGCTCATCGGTTTGTACTGGATCAGCTCCAGCATTTCGTTGCGAAACACTACCGAACCGGTGGTGGTGGCGACGGTCTTGCCGACCTCGAAAGCCTGTTTGGTCACCTGGCGCGGCAGGCCGTCGTTATGCAGCAGGTCATCGAACAAATGGCTGAGGCCGCGCACCAGGCTGTGCCCACCGGAGTTGAACAGTTCCTTGACCGCCAGCGGATTGAGCAAGGTGTTGGACGGCGCCACGGCGTCGTTGAGCAGGGTGAAGGCGAAGTGCGCACGAGCGCGATCGTCCGGGCTCATGTTGCTTTCATCGATCCAGCTTTTGACCTGCTTCTGCCAGGCCAGATACGCCTGCAGGCTGCGCCGGTAAAACGGATTGAGGCTCCATGCCGGATCGGCGAAACGGCTGTCGCTCGGGTTGGTCGGGTGCAGGGTCTCGCCGAGCAATACGCGGCCCAATTGGCCGCCGAGTTTCAAGGCATGCTTCGCACTGTGGATCGGGTTGCGCAGGCCGTGGGCGGCGACACTGCGCAAGGTCGAAATCAAATCCCGCCCACGCAGGCCGGTGATCGCACTTTGTGCATTGATGAACACGGCGGGGCTGGGCACTACGCCCGTCGCTGGTTTGTCGCGCATGACTCAACACTCCTTCGTCTTCAGGCCAAAAACAAACTCACCGAACCAGAACACCATAGACGCTGTTGCGGGTTGCTGCCTGCGCGGCGTCCTGCCGCGCACTCTTTCTTAAAGCACTGCATAAAGCCTGCCGCCGGAGTTAACCGCCGAGCGGTGTCGGGTGCGGGTGCATCACCGCGCGCTGACGTTCCTCCTGGAGGAATTTCATGATGATCGGCGCCACCGCTTCGGCGCGGGTAATCAGGAACAGATGACCGTCGTCGATGATGTGCAGTTGGGCGTTGGGAATGCGCCAAGCGAGCATGCGCATGTTGATCAGCGGGATCAGCGGATCGTCATCGCCGGCCAGCACCAGCGTCGGTTGATGGATCTTGTGCAGCCAATGAATACTCGTCCAGCCAAGGCCAGCGAACAGTTGCCAGTAGTAACCGAGCTTGCCCGCCGAACGCACTTTCGCGGCGTGGCTGGCCGCCAGCGTCGGGTCGCGCCGGAACGAGCCGCCGTAGATCAGCGGGGCGATGCGGATCACGTGGGAAGGCTGAATGTAGCGCCGCGGACTGGCCATCATCCACAGCACTTTCGGTTTGCCCGGCACCATCACCGCACCGGCCGCGGTCGCCGCCAGCACCAGTTTCTTGCAGCGCTCGGGGTAGTCGTAGGCGAACTGCTGCGCCAGTGCGCCGCCCCACGACACGCCGATGACGTTGACCTGACCGTAGTCGAGGTAATCGAGCATGCGCGCCGTCAGCTTGGCCAGACCGGGAAAGCGATACGGCCGGTTCGGCGTCGAGGAACCGCCGACACCGGGCACGTCGAAGGCGATCACTTCCAGATCCGGGTCCAGCGCCGCGACAAACGGAAACACCAGCTCCAGGTTGGCGCCGATGCCGTTGAAAATCAGCAAGGGCGTCAAGTGAGGCTTGCCGGGGCGTACCGCCGTGCGGAGGGTCTGGCCATCCAGATCGACGGTACGGAATATGAACGGTTGCGGCATGCTTCAGGCCCTGTGGATTTCAAGTACACCCCGCCCCCTGTGTAGGAGCTGCCGAAGGCTGCGATCTGTTGATCTTGCTTTTTAACAAACTCAAGTCAAAAGATCGCAGCCTGCGGCAGCTCCTACATTGGGCCGGGTGTGTCAGTTACCGCTCATGTACATAAGTGCCCGGCGATGCTTCACCCGCCGGATACGCCTTGTTGCCCAGTTTCAACGGGGCCTTTTTCAGGTTGCCCGAGCGCTCGGCCTGCCACGCTTGCCAGTACAGCCACCAGGAATCGGTGTGCTTGGTCGAGTTCTCTTGCCACTCATCGGCATTGGCCGCCATCTCTTCGCCGGTCATGTAACGCGATTTCGGGTTGCCCGGCGGGTTGAGAATGCTCTGGATATGCCCGCTGCTCGACAGCACGAATTCGACCTTGCCGCCAAACAGCTGCGCCGACTTGTAGCAGGACTTCCACGGCGTGATGTGGTCGTTGGTGCCGGCCAGCGAGAAGATATCGGCCGTGACCTGCTTGAGGTCGATCGCTGTGCCGCACACTTCCAGTGCATTCGGGCGGATCAGTGGGTTGTTTTTGAACATCTCGATCAGGTCGCCGTGGAACGCGGCGGGCAACCGGGTGGTGTCGTTGTTCCAGAACAGGATGTCGAACACCGGCGGCTCGTTGCCGAGCAGGTAGTTGTTGACCCAGTAGTTCCAGATCAGGTCGTTGGGGCGCATCCAGGCGAAGACCTTGGCCATGTCTTTGCCTTCGAGCACGCCGGCCTGATACGAGTGGCGCTTGGCGGTCTCCAGGGTCTGCTCGTCGACGAACAGGGCGACGTCGCTGTCCAGGGTCGTGTCAAGGACACTGACCAGCAGGGTGAGGGCGTTGACCTTCTTCTCGCCGATCGCTGCGTAGTGGCCGAGCAGGGCGGTGCAGGTGATGCCACCGGAGCAGGCGCCGAGCATGTTCACATCTTTGCTGCCGGTGATTGCGGTAACCACGTCGACCGCTTCCTTCAGCGCATCGATGTAGGTCGACAGGCCCCACTCGCGCTGCGCCTTGGTCGGGTTGCGCCAGCTGACGATAAACGTCTGCACGTTATTGCGCAGGCAAAAGCGCGCCAGACTCTTGTCCGGGCTCAAATCGAATACGTAGAACTTGTTGATCTGCGGCGGCACCACCAGCAATGGACGTTCATGGACTTGCTCGGTGATCGGCTTGTACTGGATCAGCTCCAGCACGTCGTTGCGAAACACCACCGCGCCTTCGGTGACGCCGAGGCTCTTGCCGACTTCGAACGCGCCCATGTTGACCTGGCTCGGCATGCCGCCGTTGTGTACCAGATCCTTGGCCAGATGCGAGAGGCCATCGAGCAGGCTCTTGCCGCCGGTTTCGAAGAAACGTTTCACGGCAGCCGGGTTGGCGGCAGTGTTGGTCGGGGCCATGGCTTCGGTCATCAGGTTGATCACGAAGTGGCCGCGCGCGATGTCCTTGGGTGACAGGCTGCTGTCATCAATCCAGGCGTGGAGTTCCTTGCGCCACGCCAGATAAGTTTGCAGATAACGTTTGTAGAGCGGGTTCTGGCTCCACGCAGGATCGGCGAAGCGACGGTCATCGCCAGCCGGTTGCAGTTCGGATTTGCCAAACAACACGTTCTTCAGTTCGAGGCCGAAATGGGTGACGTGCCTGACGCTATGGATCGGTTGTCTGATGGCCTGTTTCAGCACCATTCGAGCAGAGGCCAGCAGATCCTTTCCACGTAGCCCAACGACGGGATTAAGCCCCAGGGTGTTTTCCGAGGCTTGGTACTTCAGGTCATCGTTATTCTTGTTACTCATCTACGACGCTCCATTGTCCTGAGACGAGTACCCGGTTTTCTGCTGTGCAGTTCCACAGCCAATGCCAGGTACTACTGCTCGGGTGACCGTTAATTCTGCATAGCTGCTTTACAGTCGTAGAGCACTGCAGGGAACTTGCCAGCTCCATTGGTTACCCGAGTTTAATTTTTTTCGCAAGCAGGCCGATCCTCGGCCACACAGCGGAGCATTCAAACAGATGAATTTAGAAAATGCCCTCTAATGAGCGCAAGGCTCGGGCTAGAGCATCAGCTTGACGATGGACTCGTTCGGGTCGCGGGTTTTTCCGGCGGCTTTGAGCTCGGCCAGATAATCGGCCCAGAGTGCGTCATGACGTCGCCCCAGCTCGTAGAGATATTCCCAGGTGAACAAGCCGCTGTCGTGACCGTCGTCGAAGGTCAGTTTCAGTGCGTAGTGACCGGCCGGTTCCAGTTTGCTCAGGCCGACGTTGATCTTGCCGAATTGCAGGATCGGTTTGCCGTGGCCCTGGACCTCGGCGGAGGGGGAATGCACGCGCAGAAATTCGGCGGGCAGGGTGTACTCCTCGCCGGACGCGTAGGTGAGCGTCAGGGTTTTCGAGGCTTTGTGCAGTTTGATGTCAGTGGGGATTTGAGTCATGGGCTGGCGTCCGATGTGTGGGCGACCCTTGAACAAATGTGGGAGCGAGCTTGCTCGCGAAAGCGGTGTGTCAGACAACGTTGATGTCGACTGACACGGCCTCTTCGCGAGCAAGCTCGCTCCCACAGGGTCCGCTACCGCTGTAAGTATGGGTTACAGGATATAACGGGACAGGTCTTCGTTCTTCGCCAATTCGCCGAGGTGGCTGTTGACGTATTCCGCGTCGATCAGGATCGGCTGCTCATCGTGGGTGCTGGCCAGATCACCGGCGCTAAACGACACCTCTTCGAGCAGGCGCTCAAGCAGCGTGTGCAGGCGACGGGCACCAATGTTCTCGGTCTTCTCGTTGACCTGCCAGGCGATCTCCGCCAGACGCTTGATGCCTTCCGGCTGGAACTGGATGTTCAGGCCCTCGGTTTTCAGCAGCGCGCAATATTGCTCAGTGAGCGATGCGTGCGGTTCGCTGAGGATGCGTTCGAAGTCTTCCGGGCTCAGGGCCTTGAGTTCGACGCGGATCGGCAGACGACCTTGCAGCTCAGGCACCAGATCGCTCGGCTTGCTCAAGTGGAAAGCACCGGACGCGATGAACAGGATGTGGTCGGTCTTGACCATGCCCAGTTTGGTGTTGACGGTGCAGCCTTCGATCAGCGGCAGCAGGTCGCGCTGCACGCCTTCACGGGACACATCGGCGCCGCCGACGTTGCCGCGCTTGGCGACTTTGTCGATCTCGTCGATGAACACGATGCCGTGCTGTTCAACCGCTTCCAGCGCTTTGGCTTTCAGCTCTTCTTCATTGACCAGACGCCCGGCTTCTTCGTCGCGGACCAGCTTCAGCGCTTCTTTGACCTTGAGCTTGCGCGCTTTCTTTTTGCCCTTGCCCATGTTGGCAAACAAGGACTGCAACTGGTTGGTCA
The DNA here is from genome assembly GCF_900580865.1 of Pseudomonas viridiflava. Lineage (GTDB taxonomy): Bacteria > Pseudomonadota > Gammaproteobacteria > Pseudomonadales > Pseudomonadaceae > Aquipseudomonas. The sequence continues at coordinate 252,540 of NZ_UTBZ01000140.1, read as the reverse complement.
TCTCTTCCATGCCGGGCGGCGTGGCGATCTCGATGCCGGCCACTTCGGCGACTTCGATCTCGATTTCCTTGTCGTCCAGCTGACCTTCACGCAGGCGCTTGCGGAACAGCTGACGGGTGTTGGAATCGCTGCTTGGCGCTTCTTCATTGCTGAAGCCCATGCGCGCCGGCGGTAGCAGTGCGTCGAGGATGCGATCCTCGGCAGCGTCTTCGGCGCGGTGGCGCACGCGGGTCATTTCCTGCTCACGGAGCATCTTGATCGCGGCGTCGGCCAGATCACGGATGATCGATTCGACGTCACGGCCGACGTAGCCGACTTCGGTGAACTTGGTCGCTTCGACCTTGATGAACGGCGCGTTGGCGAGCTTTGCCAGGCGACGGGCGATTTCGGTTTTACCGACACCGGTCGGGCCGATCATCAGGATGTTCTTCGGGGTCACTTCAACGCGCAGCTCTTCAGGCAGCTGCATGCGGCGCCAGCGGTTGCGCAAGGCAATCGCGACGGCGCGCTTGGCATCGTCCTGGCCGATGATGTGGCGGTTGAGTTCGTGGACGATTTCGCGGGGAGTCATGGACATAGTAATTGACGGTCCTCAAGCAGAAACAAGCCGTGGCACAGGGCCGCGTCAGGCTTATTCAGCGAGATCCTGCTCCTCAATGGTCTGAGTGTGGTTGGTGAATACACAGATGTCGCCAGCGATGCCGAGGGCGGTTTCGACAATTTCGCGGGCCGACAGGTCGGTCTTTTTCAGCAGCGCGCTGGCTGCAGCTTGTGCATAGGCGCCGCCGGAACCCATGGCGATCAGGCCATCTTCAGGTTCGACCACGTCACCGTTGCCAGTGATGATCAAGGAAGCGTCTTTGTTGGCGACCGCGAGCATGGCTTCGAGGCGGCTCAGGGAGCGGTCGGTGCGCCATTCTTTGGCGAGTTCGACAGCGGCGCGTACCAAGTGGCCCTGATGTTTTTCAAGCTGTCCTTCGAAGCGTTCGAAGAGGGTAAAGGCGTCAGCGGTGGCACCGGCAAAACCGGCGATGACCTGGCCGTGGTACAGGCGACGGACTTTTTTCGCGTTGCCTTTCATCACGGTATTGCCGAGAGAAACCTGGCCGTCGCCGCCCATGACGACTTTGCCGTGACGGCGGACTGAAACGATGGTGGTCAAGGGAAGAGTCTCCACACAGCGGGGCGAAAGTGCCTTATGCCCATTCATATGGGGGTGCTGGAGAGGATTTCAACCGGGGAGGGTGCGGAGGGACGAACGGCGCAGGGCAGATCAGAATTTTGTGGTGCTGGTTATGACGCCTTCGCGAGCAAGCTCGCTCCCACAGGATTAGCGCAGACCCTGTGGGAGCGAGCTTGCTCGCGAAGAACGATGACACGGTGACTCTGACGAAATCAGCGGCTCTGGCGTTGTTGTAACAACAGGTTGCTGAAGCCGGCGCCAGCCAGTTGTTTCTGTGCCGTGGTTAGCTGTTCGCGGTTGCTGAACGGCCCGACCAATACGCGATACCAGGTTTCATCCTTCACGGTGCCGGACTCAACCGCTACGGCCTGACCGAGCAGAATGATCTGCGCACGGACCTTGTCGGCATCGGTTTCCTTGCGGAACGAACCGGCCTGCAAGAAGAACTTGGTCACCGGCGCAGCTTTGCTCACCGGTGGCGCTGGCGGCGGGGTAATCCCGGCCAGTGCTGCCTGAGCGCGCGCGGTGTCGATCTTCGCCGCTTCCGCCGGTGTCACTGGCGTGGTCGGAATGGCCGGCACTTGTGGCGTCGGCAGGGTCTTCTCCGGCACCGCGTCCGGCGGCACGATCACTTCCGATTCCGGCAGCAGGGTGTAGAAGTCGTACTTCGGCTTGACCGGTTGCGTCGGGCTCGGCGGGGTCTTGTTGGCCTCGGCGATCTTCGACGCTTTCTGCTGTTGCGCCTGTTCGACCTTCTCACGCTTGACTGTGTCGCTGCCCTTGCCCGGCTCCAGCTTCATCAGGAACACGATGAACGCGCCGACCGTGAGGCCGATGGCCATCCACAGCCAGCCCGGAATCGGTTGCTTCGCAGGAGCTTGGTAACGGCTGGCGCCACGCTTGGGTGCAGGTTTTTTCTTGGCAGCCAACTTACATACGCTCCAGAGTTTCCAGACCCAACAGCTCCAGGCCTTGCTTGAGGGTGCGACCGGTCAGCGCGGCCAGGCGCAGACGGCTCTGCATCTGGGCCGGGGTTTCGGCGGCGAGGATCGGGCAGTTCTCGTAGAAACTGGAGAACAGACCGGCAACGTCGTACAGGTAAGTGCAGAGAATGTGCGGCGTGCCTTTGTCTGACACGTTGTTCAGCACTTCGCCGAACTGCGCCAGTTTCGCCGCCAGTTCTTGTTCGTGCGCCGCCTCCAGCACGATCTGGCCATCGACTTCGCTGAAATCCTTGCCAAGTTTGCGGAACACACCGGCGACGCGGGTGTAGGCGTACAGCAGGTACGGTGCAGTGTTGCCTTCGAAGTTCAGCATCAGGTCGAAGTTGAAGCTGTAGTCGCTGGTGCGGTGTTTCGACAGGTCGGCGTACTTCACCGCGCCGATGCCGACGACTTTGGCGATGTTGCGCAGTTCGTCTTCGGCCAGCTCCGGGTTCTTCTCTTTCACCAGGCTGTAGGCGCGTTCCTGCGCTTCGGTCAGCAGATCGATCAGCTTCACGGTGCCGCCGTCACGGGTCTTGAACGGACGGCCGTCGGCGCCGTTCATGGTGCCGAAGCCCATGTGTTCCATTTCCATCGGATGGGTGACGAAGCCGGCCTTGCGCGCCACGGCGAACACTTGCTGGAAGTGCAGAGCCTGACGCTGGTCGACGAAGTACAGCGCGCGATCGGCTTTCAGTTTGCCGCTGCGGTAGCGCACGGCCGCGAGGTCAGTGGTGGCGTACAGGTAACCGCCGTCAGCCTTGACGATGATCACCGGCAGCGGGTCGCCGTCGGCGTTCTTGAACTCGTCGAGGAACACGCACTGGGCGCCGTTGCTCTCGACCAACATGCCAGCGGCTTTCAGGTCGTTGACCACGTTGATCAGGTCGTCGTTGTAAGCGCTTTCGCCCATCACGTCGGCCATGGTCAGTTTGACGTTGAGCAGTTCGTAGATCTTCTGGCAGTGCGACAGCGAGATGTCCTTGAACTTGGTCCACAGCGCCAGGCACTCGGCATCACCGGCCTGCAGCTTGACCACCAGACCACGGGCGCGGTCGGCAAACTCTGCGGATTCGTCAAAGCGCTGCTTGGCGGCGCGGTAGAAGTTTTCCAGGTCAGACAGCTCGTCGCTGGTGATCGGGTTTTCCTGCAGATAAGCCATCAGCATGCCGAACTGGGTACCCCAGTCGCCAACGTGGTTCTGGCGGATCACTTCGTCGCCGAGGAATTCCAGTACGCGGGCCACACCGTCGCCGATGATGGTCGAGCGCAAGTGGCCGACGTGCATCTCTTTGGCCAGGTTCGGTGCCGACAGGTCGACCACGGTGCGCTGCGCCGGGCCAGCCTTGCGTACGCCGACGTGGTCATCAGCCAAGGCCGCGTCGAGACGCGAGGCCAGCGCCTGGGTGTTCTGGAAGAAGTTGATGAAGCCCGGGCCAGCGATTTCGGCCTTGGTGACGTTCTCGTCAGCCGGCAGCGCGGCGATGATTTTTTCCGCCAGATCGCGCGGTTTCATGCCCGCAGGCTTGGCCAGCATCATGGCGATGTTGCTGGCGAAGTCGCCGTGGGTCTTGTCGCGGGCGTTCTCCACCTGGATCGCCGGCGTCAGGCCTTCAGGCAACACACCTTCGTTGACGAGTTGGGTGAGGGCTTGTTGGATCAGCTGGCGAATGGTGTCTTTCATGGTCTTCTCTTTCGACCGCAAGCGCGGCGGGCGCATCGATGCGCGGGTGGAAAAACTGGGCATTATCCGTTGCGAAGACGGGCTTGCCAACCTTAGCAGGCAGCTTATGGATATGTGGTGACATTCAGATCAAAAGATCGCAGCCTGCGGCAGCTCCTACACGGGGATACGCATTTTCCTTTAGGAGCTGCCGAAGGCTGCGATCTTTTGATCTTCAATACAAATCGACGGGATCGACATCCAGCGACCAGCGCACCGCGCGCCCGCTCGGCATCTGCTCCAGCACCAGCAACCAGCTCGCCAGCAACCGGTGCAACGGTGCCCGCGCCGTCGCCTGCAACAAAAGCTGCGCACGATAACGCCCCGCCCGCCGCTCCATGGGTGCCGGCACTGGCCCGAGCAGTTCAATCCCGCTCAGATTCTGTTCGGCCAGCAAACGCTCGGCTTCGCTACACGCCTCATCGAGAAAGCCTTCCGCTTGCCCCGGTTTGTGCGCTTCGGCACGCAACAACGCCAGATGCGCAAACGGCGGCAACCCGGCGGCGCGGCGCTCGCTCAAGGCCTGTTCGGCGAAGGCGAAATAGCCCTGCTCGGTGAGTTGCACCAATAAAGGATGGTCGGCGAGGTGAGTCTGGATGATCACCTTGCCCGGCTCTTCCGCTCGCCCGGCACGCCCGGCCACCTGCACGATCAACTGCGCCATGCGCTCGCTGGCGCGGAAGTCGCCGGAGAACAGACCTCCGTCAGCATCGAGGATCGACACCAGCGTCACCCGCGGAAAGTGGTGACCCTTGGCCAACATCTGCGTGCCGACCAGAATGCACGGCTGACCTTTCTGAATCGTCGCGAACAACTGATTCATCGCGTCCTTGCGTGACGTGCTGTCGCGATCGACCCGTAGCACCGGGTAATCAGGGAACAGAATCGCCAGGCGTTCTTCGGCGCGCTCCGTGCCGGCGCCGACCGGTCGCAAATCGACCTTGTTGCACTTCGGACACTGGCGCGGCGTGCGTTCGACGTATCCACAATGGTGGCAACGTAATTCGCCGTAACGCTGGTGCACTGTCATCCGCGCGTCGCAGCGCGAACACTCGGACATCCAGCCGCAATCGTGGCAGAGCAACGTTGGCGCAAAGCCGCGACGGTTGAGGAACACCAGCACTTGCTGGCCGTTGGCGAGGGTCTGGCCGATGGCTTGTTGCATCGGCCCGGAAATACCGCTGTCCAGTGGACGGCTTTTTACGTCCAGACGCAGGAAACGTGGTTGCTTGGCACCGCCGGCACGCTCATTCAGGCGTAGGAGGCCATAACGACCGGTGTAGGCGTTGTGCAGGCTTTCCAGCGATGGCGTCGCGGAGCCCAGCACAATCGGGATGTTTTCCTGCCGTGCACGCACCAGCGCCAGATCGCGGGCGTGGTAACGCAGCCCTTCCTGCTGTTTATAAGAGCCGTCGTGCTCTTCATCGATGATGATCAGCCCCGGGTTTTTCATCGGCGTAAACAGCGCCGAGCGGGTACCGATAATAATGTCGGCCTCGCCATCACGGGCGGCGAGCCAGGCATCGAGGCGCTCGCGGTCATTGACCGCCGAGTGCAGCAGGGCGATGCGCGCATTGAAACGCTGCTCGAAGCGCGCCAGGGTCTGCGGGCCGAGGTTGATCTCCGGGATCAGTACCAAGGCCTGCTTGCCGGCTTCGAGGGTTTCACGGATCAGTTGCAAATAGACTTCGGTCTTGCCGCTGCCGGTGACGCCGGCCAGCAGGAATGCGTGATAACTGTCGAAACCGGCGCGGATCGCCTCGTATGCGGCGCGTTGTTCGGTGTTGAGCGGTAATTCCGGTTGCGCCAGCCAATGTTCGTGGCGCGCGCCTGGGGCATGGCGGCGGATTTCCACTTGCACCAGACCTTTGGCCAGCAGCAGATCGAGACTGTCTTTGCTCAACATCAGTTTGCTCAGCAACTGATGGGCGACGCCGTGCGGATGCTGAGCCAGAGTTGCCAGTGCCTCACGCTGGCGCGGTGCGCGGGCGATGCGCGGGTCATCAAGGCTGGCGCCGGGGACGGCTGACCAGAAGCGCTCTTGCCGAGCCTCGGCCAGTTCGCCCTGGCGCAACAGCACCGGCAGCGCCCAGCTCAAGGTGTCGCCGAGGCTGTGTTGATAATACTGCGAGGTCCACAGGCACAGCTTGAACAGCGCCGGTGGCAGCGGCGGCGTGGCATCGAGCAGCGCCAGCGCCGGTTTGAGTTTCTCCACCGGCACTTCGCTGGTGTCCGTGACCTCGACCAGAATGCCAATCATCTCGCGCCGGCCGAACGGCACCCGCAGGCGCATGCCCGGCTGCAATTGTTCGCGCAGCACGCCGGCCGGCGCCCGATAGTCGAACAGGCGGCGCAAGGGCGAAGGCAAGGCGAGGCGCAGAATGGCGTCGGGCACGCGGGGGGATCTCTATAAACGCAAAATAAGGGACGAGTGCAGATCAATTGTGGGAGCGAGCTTGCTCGCGAAGGCGGCGTGTCAGGCGCTAAAACATTGGCTGGCACAACGCATTCGCGAGCAAGCTCGCTCCCACAGTGGAGTGCGTTCAAGGCCGGGAGCCTAGCAGACGGTCGGTCTCGGTGACAGCTTGCGTGTTTGAAAAGGTCTGGTAGAATCCGCGACCTAATTACGTGCGGTATTCAACAATAGTGTTGGGTGGCGGCACGCTAGCTGAGGAAGACACCATGAAAGCTGATATCCACCCGAATTACCCAGTCATCGCTGTTACCTGCAGCTGTGGCAACAAGTTCGAAACTCGTTCGACTTTCGGCAAAGCTCTGCCAATCGACGTTTGCAACGAATGCCACCCGTTCTACACCGGTAAGCAGAAGACTCTGGACACTGGCGGCCGCGTTCAGCGCTTCGCAGACCGTTTCGGTGCTTTCGGCAAGAAACCTGCTGCTGCAGAGTAAGGTTGAAGGGCCCGGTGGGCTTTTCCTCGTTGCTGAAAAAGGCGTCCCTCGCGGGCGCCTTTTTTGTGTCTGCGATTTGGCTGTCCGGCGCGCAGGCCTTTTGCCCGGCGCCTGCTGGTCTGACCAGCGTCGCCGTGCAGCGCGTGGTCGATGGCGACACCCTGCGCCTGGGCGATGGTCGCAGCGTACGCATGATCGGCCTCAACACGCCTGAACTGGGCAAGCAGGGCCGCAGCGATGAACCGTTTGCGGTGGCGGCACGCAAACGCCTGCAAGCGCTGGTCGATGCCAGCGGCGGACGTGTCAGCTTGCTCCCCGGCGCGCAAGCCAAAGACCATTACGGGCGTACGCTTGCGCATGTTTACAGTGCCAGCGGTGCCAATCTCGAAGCGCAAATACTTGCCGATGGCCTCGGTTTTCAGGTCGCCGTTGCGCCGAATGTCGATCTTGTCGCCTGCCAGCAAGCCGCCGAACGCAGTGCGCGAAAGGCCGGGCTGGGCCTCTGGCGGCAGTCGCCTGTACTGAAAGCGGAGCAGATCCAGCGCTCGGGTTTCGCCGTGATCAGTGGGCGTGTGAGCAAGGTTCAGCGCAATCGCGGCGGAATCTGGATCGAGTTGCAGGACACGCTTGTATTGCGTGTTGCACCCAATCTGGTCGGACAATTCGACAATGCCCGTTTGCAGGCGCTCAAAGGCAAGCAGATCGAGGCTCGCGGCTGGATCGTCGATCGTTCGCGGCGCGGTGGGCTTCAATCCGGTCAGTCGCGTTGGTTGCTTCCGCTGACGGATCCTTCAATGTTGCAAACGCCGCGCTGAAGAAAAATTGTAGACATTTTTTCTGTCGATTGTGAACAGTCCAGCCCTTGTGCGCCGTGGCTCTTGGCCCAAAGTCGTAGGGCAGGGCGCTTGACAGGGGTGACCGCTCAGTCTTGTGGGGACTTTGCGAGGCGCGTATCCTCGCTGACCAGTCTGTCCAACAGTAAAAAGCGGAATGCCAAAATGTCTGATCTGAAAACTGCCGCTCTCGAATATCATGCCAATCCTCGTCCAGGGAAGCTGAGTGTCGAGCTCACCAAGGCCACTGCTACCGCTCGCGACTTGTCGCTGGCCTACAGCCCCGGCGTAGCTGAACCAGTGCGTGAGATCGCTCGCGATCCTGAACTGGCCTACAAATACACCGGCAAGGGCAACCTGGTTGCAGTCATTTCCGATGGCACCGCGATTCTCGGCCTGGGCAACCTCGGCCCATTGGCTTCCAAGCCAGTGATGGAAGGCAAAGGCGTACTGTTCAAGCGCTTCGCCGGCATCGACGTTTTCGACATCGAAGTCGACTCCGAAAGCCCGCAAGCCTTCATCGACACCGTAAAACGCATCTCCATCACTTTCGGTGGTATCAACCTGGAAGACATCAAGGCACCCGAGTGCTTTGAGATCGAACGTGCTCTGATCGAGCAGTGCGACATTCCGGTATTCCACGATGACCAGCACGGCACCGCGATCGTGACCGCTGCGGGCATGATCAACGCCCTGGAAATCGCTGGCAAAACCCTGCCGGAAGCGAAGATTGTCTGCCTGGGCGCCGGCGCTGCCGCCATCTCCTGCATGAAACTGCTGGTGAGCATGGGCGCACGCATCGAAAACATCTTCATGGTTGACCGTACCGGCGTGATCCACTCCGGCCGTGACGACCTGAACCAGTACAAAGCAGTATTCGCTCACGCCACTGACAAGCGCAGCCTGGCTGACGCACTGGCAGGCGCTGACGTGTTCGTCGGTCTGTCCGGCCCGAACCTGCTGAGCGCTGAAGGCCTGCTGTCGATGGCACCGAACCCGATCGTGTTCGCTTGCTCGAACCCGGATCCGGAAATCTCCCCGGAACTGGCGCACGCTACCCGTAGCGACGTGATCATGGCCACCGGCCGTTCGGACTACCCGAACCAGGTCAACAACGTACTGGGCTTCCCGTTCATCTTCCGTGGTGCCCTGGACGTTCGCGCCAAGCGCATCAACGAAGAAATGAAAGTGGCTGCGGCCAACGCCCTGCGTGAGCTGGCCAAGCTGCCAGTGCCTCAGGACGTGTGCGATGCCTACGGCGGTGCTCCGCTGGAATTCGGTCGTGAGTACATCATTCCGAAGCCAATGGACAAGCGCCTGATCACCCTGATCTCCGACGCTGTGGCCAAAGCCGCAATCGAGACCGGTGTGGCGACCCTGCCGTATCCAAAGAACTACCCGCTGAAAAGCGTGGATGACGTGTTCAACGGCTAAACCGTTGTAGCGCTTCAAACAAAAGCCCCGGCTCGTGAGAGTCGGGGCTTTTTTGTTTTCGGGAATTCTCAGGATCGCATTTCATATCAACAAGGGCCCTCACCCTAACCCTATCCCAGGGGGAGAGGGGACTGATTGGGGGATGCTTGAGAGTTACGCCGACCTGAACGTATCGTGTTGAATCCATAGGCGCTGATGCACTTTCAGGTCGGTGTATCTCATGAATTTTCCACGGTCAGTTCCCTCTCCCTCTGGGCGGTCCGACGTTTCGGGAGGGCTAGGGTGAGGGGCTCTTGATCTTCAGCCATAAAAAAGCCCCGCTCTTCTCTCGAAGGCGGGGCTTTTCCATACCGCTGGATCAGAACAAATCGATCGGCGCCTGCTCATCCGCCGGCAGCGGGCTGCCCGGCGCAGTACCGTTGCCCAGCTCATTCACCGACGGCGGTGTGTCCTCAGACTTGAACAGCTCGAAGTACGCGCCCGGCGTGCTTGGCGTAGCTGCACGGCCACTGACCGGATCCACACGCAGGCTCAGCAACCCTTCCGGCTCAGCCTGAACGTGCGGCGGCTTGTCCTTCAGCGCGGCCGACATGTAGTTCATCCAGATCGGCAGCGCCACGGTGCCACCGAACTCGCGACGACCAAGGCTTTCCGGCTGGTCGAAACCGGTCCAGACCGTAGTCACGTAATCGGCGTTGTAGCCGGAGAACCAAGCATCTTTCGATTCGTTGGTGGTACCGGTTTTGCCAGCGATATCGCTGCGACCCATGGCCAGCGCGCGACGGCCGGTGCCGAGCTTGATCACGTCCTGCAACATGCTGTTGAGGATGTATGTGGTGCGACCATCAACAATCCGCTCAGCCACTGCCGGCGTTTGTGGCACGGCAGCATTGCCCGGTACTTCACCTGCAACCGGTGTGGCGTTGACCGTAAACGACTCGCTGTTTGGTGCTGCGATACCGTCCGTCGCAGAACCGCCCTGAGGCACGGTCGGCGGGTTAGCGAGGAACAGCGTGTCGCCGTTACGGCTTTCGATCTTGTCGATGATGTACGGGGTGATCTTGTAGCCGCCGTTGGCGAACGTACTCCAGCCGGTGGCAATCTCCATCGGTGTCAGCGTTGCGGTACCCAGCGCGAGCGACAGGTTTGGCGGCAGATCTTGCTTGTTGAAGCCGAAGCGAGTGATGTAGTCGATGGTCTTGCCCACGCCCATCGCCTGCAGCAGGCGGATCGACACGAGGTTACGCGACTTGTACAGCGCCTCGCGCAAGCGGATCGGGCCGAGGAAGGTGTTGGTGTCGTTCTTCGGACGCCAGACCTTGTCCAGATACTCGTCGACGAACACGATCGGCGCATCGTTGACCAGCGTGGCCGCGGTGTAGCCGCTATCCAGCGCGGCACTGTAGACGAACGGCTTGAAGCTCGAGCCCGGCTGACGTTTGGCCTGCATGGCACGGTTGTAGTTGCTCTGCTCAAAGGCGAAACCGCCGACCAGCGAGCGAATCGCGCCGTTCTGCGGATCCAGCGACACCAGCGCACCTTGTGCCTGCGGGATCTGGCTGAACTTCAGCGAATTGTCTTTCTGACGCTGCACGCGGACCAGATCACCGACCGCCGCGACATCCGACGGCTGGCGCGGATTGGCGCCCATGCTGTTGGTGTTGAGGAACGGCCTCGCCCATTTCATGGTGTCCCAGGCAACGTGCTCTTCGCCGGTGCGGGTCAGCACTTGCATGCCGTTTTTGTCGACCTGGGTGACGATGGCTGGCTCAAGGCTGCTGATGGTGCGCTGTTTGGTCAGTTCGCTGGCCCACGCCTCGCGGGTCTTGCCCGGCAGGCGCGACTCGGGGCCCCGGTAGCCGTGACGCTGGTCGTAGGTCATCAAACCTTCGTGCAGCGCAGTGTTGGCCATTTCCTGCAGGTTGCTCGGCACCGTGGTGGTGACGCGGAAACCTTCGGTGTAGGCCTCGCTGCCGTAGCGACCGACCATTTCGGCGCGGGCCATTTCAGCGATATACGGTGCGTTCACTTCCGGGGTCGGCACGTGATAGCTGGCGTTCAGCGGCTCGTTGATCGCGGCGGTGTAATCCGCCTCGCTGATCTTGCCGAGCTTGTACATGCGCCCGAGGATCCAGTCGCGGCGTTCTTTACTGCGCGCCGGGTTGGCCAACGGGTTAAAGCGCGACGGGGCTTTCGGCAGGCCGGCGATCATCGCCATCTGCGCCAGGCTGACATCACGGATCGACTTGCCGTAATACACCTGCGCCGCCGCTTCGATGCCGTAGGCGCGGTTGCCCAGATAGATCTTGTTCACGTACAGCTCAAGGATTTCGTCCTTGGTCAGCTGTCGTTCGATCTGCAGGGCCAGCAGAATCTCGGTGGTTTTACGCGAGAAGCTGCGTTCGCTGGTCAGGAAGAAGTTCTTCGCCACCTGCATGGTGATGGTGCTGCCGCCGGACTGAATGTGGCCGCTTTTGACCAGTTGGGTCGCCGCACGCATCAGGCTGCTTGGGTCGACGCCATAGTGGTTGGCGAAATTGTCGTCTTCAGCACTTAGTAACGCATTAATGAAATTGGGGGGAATGTCGGCGAAACGGATCGGTGTACGGCGCATTTCACCAAACTCTGCGATCAACTTGTTATCGCTGGAGTAGACGCGCAACGGAATCTGCAACTGAATGCTTCGCAGAGCCTCCACAGACGGCAAACCCGGACTAAGGTAAAGAAACGCGCCGCTGAGACCTAAAAGCAGTCCGCAGAAAACGGCGACGATGGACCAACCGAAAAATTTCAGCAGACGAATCAAGGCGTTTGGACATCCAGGGCAAAGAATGAATTTGGCGACGGGGCTCCGGCTACACACAGAACCATCCGCGCTTGCAGTAAAAAGCGGAAAAAAACGCTGGGCATTATAAGCACTTTTCTGCTGGGGGCGTCATTTGCGCTTCTGTCAAGACGGGGTGAAGGAACGCAATGCGTATTACAGAGTCCGTAACTCACGGAAAGTCATAGGGAATTGGTAGTGCTGGGACTCTTCAATAAAAAGGCTAAAACATTACTGGGGATCGACATCAGCTCCACGTCAGTGAAGCTGCTGGAACTGAGCCGTCAGGGTGACCGCTACCGGGTCGAGGCGTATGCGGTAGAGCCCTTGCCCGTCAATGCCGTGGTCGAAAAGAACATCGCCGAGCTTGAAGGCGTCGGTCAGGCGCTGAGCCGCGTGCTGGTCAAGGCGCGCACCGGGCTCAAGAGCGTGGCGGTGGCAGTGGCCGGTTCCGCAGTGATCACCAAGGTCATCGAAATGGACGCCGGGCTGTCCGACGATGAACTGGAAAACCAGCTCAAGCTCGAAGCCGACCAATACATTCCCTATCCGCTGGACGAAGTTGCCATCGACTTCGAAGTCCAGGGCGTGTCGCCGCGCAACCCTGATCGGGTCAACGTGTTGCTGGCCGCCTGTCGCAAGGAAAACGTCGAAGTCCGCGAAGCGGCGCTGGCGCTGGCCGGGCTGACCGCGCGGGTGGTTGATGTCGAGGCTTATGCGCTGGAGCGTTCGTTCGGCTTGCTGGCAACGCAACTGGCGGCCTCTCAGGAGCGCCTGACTGTGGCCGTGGTCGACATCGGCGCGACCATGACCACCCTCAGCGTCCTGCACAACGGCAAGATCATCTACACCCGCGAGCAATTGTTCGGCGGCCGGCAACTGACCGAAGAAATCCAGCGTCGTTATGGCCTGACCATCGAGCAGGCGGGGCTGGCGAAAAAGCAGGGCGGTCTGCCCGATGATTACATCAGCGAGGTCCTGCAGCCGTTTCGTGAGGCGCTGGTCCAGCAGGTTTCACGCTCGTTGCAGTTCTTCTTCGCCTCCGGGCAATACAACACGGTCGACCACATTCTGCTCGCCGGTGGCACGGCGTCAGTGCCTGGGCTGGACCGGCTGATCGAGCAACGCCTGAACACGCCGACGCAAGTGGCCAATCCGTTTTCCAATATGGCCTTGAGCAGCAAGGTCAACGCCGGTGCGCTGGCCAGTGACGCGCCGGCCTTGATGATCGCCTGCGGGCTCGCGCTCAGGAGTTTCGACTGATGGCGCGGATCAACCTTTTACCTTGGCGTGAGGAGCGCCGCGAAGAACGGCGCAAGCGCTTTCTGTTGATGCTGACCGGCGTAGTGGTCGGTTCGGTCGGTGCGGTGTTCATTGCCGATCAGATCATCAGTGCGGCCATTACGCGTCAAGCGGCGCGCAATGATTACATCGGCAAGCAGATTGCGGTGGTCGACGAGCGGATCAAGCAGATCAGCGAACTCAAAGCCCACCGCCAGCAATTGGTCGAGCGCATGCGCATCATCCAGGACTTGCAGGGCAACCGGCAGGTCAGCGGGCGAATCTTCGACCAACTGGCGCGTACGCTGCCGGACGGCGTGTATTTCACTGAAGTGAAAATGACCGGAAAAACCCTCTCGATCAGTGGCGCCGCAGAATCCAATAATCGCGTGTCGGACCTGATGCGCAATCTGGAGGCGTCGGACTGGTTCGATGCGCCGAGTCTCAACGAAGTCAAGGCGACGACCGCCGGCCAGGTGGACCAGACCAACACCTTTGAACTGACCGTACGGCAGACCCGGCCGCAAGCCGTGGAGGACGAGCAATGAAACCGTCCGAATGGCTGGAAAGTCTGCGCGACATCGACTTCAACGACCTCGACACCAGCAATATCGGTTCCTGGCCGGCGATCGTGAAAGCCATGGCTGGAGCGCTGTTGATGGTGCTGGTGTTGGCGCTTGGCTATAACTTTTTCATCAGTGACATGGAAAATCAGCTCGACCTCAAGCGTGAGGAGGAGATCACCCTCAAAGAGCAGTTCGCCAGCAAGGCGCGCCTGTCAGCCAATCTTGAGCTGTACACCCAGCAAATGAAGGAAATGGAAAATACCTTCGGCGTGCTGTTGCGCCAATTGCCCAGTGACACCGAAGTGCCGGGGCTGCTCGAAGACATCACGCGTACCGGTCTGGGCAGTGGTCTGGAGTTCGAGGAGATCAAACTGCTGCCAGAGGTCACCCAGCAGTTCTACATAGAACTGCCGATTCAGATCACCGTCACCGGCGCCTATCACGATCTCGCGACCTTCGTCAGCGGCGTGGCCGGGCTGCCGCGCATCGTTACCCTGCATGACTTCGAACTCGCTCCTGCCGATAAAGAGGGCGGGCCGAAGCTGCGCATGAGCATCCTCGCCAAGACCTACCGCTACAACGACAAGGGGCTGCAGAAATGAGCCCGATTCGTTGTATCGCGTTGTCGATGACGCTGCTCGCATTGAACGGTTGTGGTGGCAACGATGACTTCAGTGACCTCGATGCCTACTTGAATGAAGTGCGCCTGCGCCCGGCAGGCAAGATTGAACCAACCCCGACATTTCGGTCTTACCCAACATTCACTTACAGCGCTGCCAACCTGCGCAGTCCGTTCTCGCGCCAGGTGCGCGTCGATCTGGCCGGGCAGAGGCATGGCTCGCGCAACGTCAAGCCCGACCCCAACCGGGTCAAGCAATACCTTGAAGGTTTCAACATCGAGCAGTTCGAGATGGTTGGCACGATCTCCAATGTCTCCGGCTCCTTCGCGTTGTTGCGCGGAGCGGGCGCGGTGCACCGGCTGAAAGTCGGCGATTACCTGGGGCGCAACGACGGTCGCATCGTCGCCATCAGCGCCACTCAGGTCGATGTCGTCGAAATCGTGCCCGACGGCGAAGGCGCCTGGCTGGAGCGTCCGCGCACCATTCCTTTGAAAGAGCACTCATAGTGGAAGTCGAATAATGAACAGGATTTTCTCCACCCTCGGTTTTTCGCTATGGATAGCGCTGATGTCGCCGATGGTATTCGCGGCCAATCTGAAGACGCTCGATGTGGCGGCGTTGCCAGGTGATCGCGTCGAACTGAAGTTGTCATTTGACGCGCCGCCGCCGCAACCCAAGGGCTACACCACCGAATCACCGGCGCGGATTGCCCTGGATCTGCCTGGTGTCGCCAGTCAATTGGCCAGCAAGAACCTTGATCTGGGCAGCGGCAATGCGCGCACCGCTACGGTGGTCGAGGCCAAGGACCGCTCGCGGCTGATCGTCAGTCTCACGCAACTGGCGCCTTATAACACGCGGGTCGAAGGCAATAATCTGTTCGTGGTGGTGGGGCAGGGTGCGCCAGCGGCCGCACCGCGACCAGCAGCCGTAGCACCGCGCCCGGCCACTGCGGCAGTTGCGCCCGCCAAGGCGTTCGTGCCGAAAAATCGCGCCATTCGTGGCGTGGATTTTCAACGCGGTACAGCCGGCGAAGGCAATGTCGTCATCGATTTGTCAGACCCAACCATTGCCCCGGATATCCAGGAACATGACGGCAAGATCATCCTCAGTTTCGCCCGCACGCAGTTGCCGGAAAAGTTGCGGGTACGCCTCGACGTCAAGGATTTCGCCACCCCGGTGCAGTTCGTCAATGCCGGAGTGACCGCTGATCGCACGGTTATTACCGTCGAACCCAGTGGTACTTACGAGTACTCGACCTTCCAGACCGACAACCGACTGACCGTCAGCATCCGCCCGATGACTGTCGACGATCTGCAAAAGCGCAACGCTGACCGTCAGGCTTACGTCGGCGAAAAGCTTTCGCTGAATTTCCAGGACATTGATGTGCGCTCGGTGCTGCAACTGATTGCCGACTTCACCAACCTCAATCTGGTCGCCAGCGATACGGTGCAAGGCGGCATCACCTTGCGCCTGCAAAACGTGCCGTGGGATCAGGCGCTGGATCTGGTGCTGAAAACCAAAGGGCTGGATAAACGCAAGATCGGCAATGTGTTGCTGGTCGCTCCAGCCGATGAAATCGCTGCCCGCGAGCGCCAGGAGCTCGAGTCGCAGAAGCAGATTGCCGAACTGGCACCGTTGCGCCGCGAACTGCTGCAAGTGAACTACGCGAAGGCGGCGGACATCGCCAAGCTGTTCCAGTCGGTGACCAGCGCTGAGGCGAAAATCGACGAACGCGGTTCGATTACCGTCGACGAGCGGACCAACAACATCATTGCTTATCAGACTCAGGATCGACTCGACGAACTGCGGCGGATCGTGGCGCAGCTGGATATTCCGGTGCGGCAAGTGATGATCGAGGCGCGGATTGTCGAGGCCAACGTCGATTACGACAAAAGTCTGGGCGTGCGCTGGGGCGGCTCGATCCAGAACAAGGGTAACTGGAACACTTCGGGCGTGAGCAACGGCACATCGACCACCATCGGCACACCTGGCAGCACCAGCACCAACTCGCCGTTCGTCGACATGGGCACAGTGGGCAATACCTCGGGCATCGGCATTGCCTTCATTACCGATAATGTCTTGCTCGACCTTGAGTTGACCGCGATGGAGAAGACCGGCAACGGTGAAATCGTTTCGCAGCCCAAGGTGGTCACCTCAGACAAGGAAACCGCAAAAATCCTCAAAGGCACTGAGATTCCGTATCAGGAAGCCAGCTCCAGCGGCGCCACGTCGGTGTCGTTCAAGGAGGCCTCGCTTTCGCTGGAAGTCACGCCGCAGATCACTCCTGACAACCGGATCATCATGGAGGTCAAGGTCACCAAGGACGAACCGGATTACCTGAACAAAGTGCAGGATGTGCCGCCGATCAAGAAAAACGAGGTCAACGCCAAGGTGCTGGTCAACGACGGCGAAACCATCGTGATTGGTGGTGTTTTCTCAAATACTCAAAGCAAGGTCGTAGATAAGGTGCCATTTCTTGGCGATGTGCCGTATCTTGGCCGCCTTTTCCGGCGTGATGTGGTTTCGGAGAAAAAATCCGAGCTGCTGGTATTTCTCACACCACGTATCATGAATAACCAGGCGATTGCTGTGAGTCGTTGATTCTGTGCGAAATTTGATTCTTGTAGGACCGATGGGCGCTGGCAAAAGCACCATCGGCCGGTTGCTGGCCAAAGAGCTGCGCCTGCCGTTCAAAGATTCCGACAAGGAAATTGAACTGCGCACGGGCGCCAATATCCCGTGGATCTTCGACAAGGAAGGCGAACCCGGCTTTCGTGACCGTGAGCAGGCGATGATCGCCGAGCTGTGCGCGTTCGATGGCGTGGTGTTGGCGACCGGCGGTGGCGCAGTCATGCGCGATGCCAATCGCAAGGCCCTGCATGAGGGTGGGCGAGTGGTGTATCTGCACGCCTCCGTCGAACAGCAAGTCGGCCGCACGGCGCGCGATCGCAATCGACCGCTGCTGCGCACCGCCAATCCGGAGAAAACCCTGCGCGACCTGCTGGCGATTCGTGATCCGCTCTATCGGGAAATCGCCGATCTGGTGGTGGAAACCGACGAACGGCCACCACGCATGGTGGTGCTCGACATTCTCGATCGTCTGGCGCAACTTCCTCCCCGTTAAAGCATCGCTCGAAATGCGCTATCCTCGGCGTCCTGTCACAGCCCGCCGAGGTTGTGGCGGATGGCGTGCGAGCGGCGTCATACCCGCTATAGGCCGCAGACAACCAATAATTCAGGGCAGGACGCCTGCTTCCATCTTCACTGTGGGGACACATGCAGACACTCAAGGTCGATCTAGGCGAGCGCAGCTACCCGATTCATATTGGCGAAGGTTTGTTGGATCAGCCCGAGTTGCTGGCTCCGCATATTCACGGGCGGCAGGTGGCAATCATCTCCAACGAGACCGTTGCGCCGCTCTATGTTGAACGTCTGACCCGTAGCCTGGCGCAGTTTTCGGTGATCTCCGTGGTGCTGCCGGACGGCGAAGCCTTCAAGAACTGGGAAACCCTGCAACTGATCTTCGACGGCCTGCTGACCGCCCGTCATGACCGCCGCACCACCGTGATCGCCTTGGGCGGCGGTGTGATCGGCGATATGGCCGGTTTCGCCGCTGCCTGTTACCAGCGCGGTGTCGACTTCATCCAGATTCCTACGACATTGCTGTCCCAGGTCGATTCGTCGGTGGGCGGCAAGACCGGCATCAATCATCCGCTGGGCAAGAACATGGTCGGCGCGTTCTATCAGCCGAATGTGGTGCTGATCGATACGGCGTCCCTGAAAACCCTGCCAGAGCGCGAGCTGTCCGCCGGTCTGGCCGAAGTCATCAAGTACGGGCTTATCTGTGACGAGCCGTTCCTGACCTGGCTCGAAGACAACGTCAACGCCCTGCGTGCGCTGGACCAGAAAGCCCTGACTTACGCCATCGAACGCTCCTGCGCAGCCAAGGCTGCAGTGGTCGGCGCCGATGAGAAAGAAACCGGCGTACGTGCCACGCTTAACCTCGGCCACACCTTCGGCCACGCCATCGAGACCCACATGGGCTATGGTGTCTGGTTGCACGGGGAAGCGGTGGCGGCTGGCACCGTGATGGCGCTGGAGATGTCTGCGCGTCTGGGCTGGATCAGCGAGCAGGAGCGTGATCGCGGCATTCGTCTGTTCCAGCGCGCCGGTCTGCCGGTAGTGCCACCGACTGAAATGACCGAGGCCGATTTTCTTCAACACATGGCAATCGACAAAAAAGTGATCGACGGTCGTCTGCGCCTGGTGCTGCTGCGCCGGATGGGCGAAGCGGTAGTGACCGACGATTATCCGAAAGAGGTTCTACAGGCCACGCTGGGAGCGGATTACCGCGCCCTGGCTCAGCTTAAAGGTTAATAAGATTCCGATGACTAGTTTGCATGCCGACGAGGCGTTCCTCGGCCATTTCCAGTTAAGCCACGACCCGTTCGCGCCGCGTGTGCCGGGCTTCAAGTTCTTCCCGGCTCAGCGCAAACCGGTGCTGGGTCAACTGCATCATCTGGCACGTTACAGCCAGTTGTTGCTGGTGGTCACCGGGCCGCAAGGCAGTGGCAAGACTTTGCTGCGTCAGGCACTGGTCGCCAGCACCAATAAGCAGTCGGTACAGAGCGTGGTGGTTTCCGCTCGTGGTGCCGGTGATGCCGCTGGCGTGCTGCGCCAGGTTGCGCAGGCACTGAACGTCGCTCAGGCCGACGTTGGCGCGATTCTGGATCAAGTGGTGCAACTCGCACTGACCGGCCAGGAAGTCTATCTGTTGGTGGACGACGCCGAGCAGCTTGATGAATCCGCCCTCGAAGCGTTGATGGCGCTGGGTGCCGGCGCACCGGAAGGTCGCCCGCATGTGTTCCTGTTCGGTGAGTCGTCGCTGATCGCTCAGCTCGAGGCGTTGCATCTTGAGGAAGAGCGCTTCCACGTCATCGAATTGCAGCCTTACACCGAAGAAGAGACTCGTGAGTATCTCGACCAACGGCTCGAAGGTGCAGGCCGGGGTGTCGAACTTTTCACCGCGGATCAGATCTCTGATATTCACGAAAGTGCCGAGGGCTGGCCGGGCAACATCAACCAGGTCGCTCGCGATGCACTGATCGAAGTCATGATTGCCAGCCGCTCTGCGGTCAAGCGTCCAAGTATGGGGTTCAACATGCCGAAGAAACACGTATTGGCGATTTCCGCCGTCGTTGTGGTCGCGGTCGCCGCCGCCTGGCTGATGCCGGGTCGCAGCAAGGCGCCGACCACCGGTGCACCGGCCAATGAACAGGCACAGTTGCCATTGGGTCAGGGTGCGGCCAATGGCGGCGCGCCGAACGTCGAGTTCGCCGGTAATACGCAGCCGATGCCGTTGCCGCTGGTCGGCAACTCGCAACCGGTGATGCGCGGTCCGTTGGCCGAAGCGGCCGGTGGCATTACCGAAGGCGACGATGGCGTGCCGCTGGAAGGTTCCAGCGACACCCCGCCGACCGTTACCACTTCCGCACCGCCTGCGGGCGTTCCGGCCGGCCCAGCGCCGACACCGGTGCCGTTGCCAGCGGCCAAGCCGACTCCGGCGCCGACGCAAGTGGCTACCGCCAAGCCTGCACCGGCAGCGCCGGTGGCCAAACCGGCTCCAGCGCCGGCCAAGCCTGTGGTTGCCGCTAAACCGGCCGAGAAGCCGGTCACCGTCGCCAAAGCCGCCGGTGGCAGCTGGTATGCCGGTCAGCCGACAGGCAACTACGTGGTGCAGATCCTTGGCACCAGTTCGGAATCCGCCGCGCAAAACTTCGTCAAAGAGCAGGGCGGCGAGTACCGTTATTTCAAGAAAGTCCTCAACGGCAAGCCGCTTTACGTGATCACCTACGGCAACTTTGCCAATCGTGATGCGGCCGTTTCTGCCATCAAGGCCTTGCCAGCGAAGGTTCAGGCTGGTAAACCTTGGCCTCGCACTGTCGCCAGCGTCCAACAGGAACTGGCAACAACTCGCTGAAGATTCGGCGGCCTTACCCAGGCCGCCTCTCCAAGCACCTCAAAATTTCTGCAAGTGCGCGCTTCCTCCAGGGACGGTTGGCGCTTGCTGACGACCGCGACGCCGCCCCATTTTTTGCTGGGCAAGGCGCGAGGAACGCAGTTTGGTTTTTCCAAATAAGTTCCGAGCAACGCTGCCCAGCGAAAAATGGGGCGCGTCCCTTCGGGTTGCGCGCCAACGTGCGCGAGGCTGCGTTGCGGGATTTGCCAATGGAACAACCATTGGCAGCATCCCGCGCCTTGCCTCGCGCACGTTGGCGTGCAACGCGGTTCGCCAGCAAGCGCCAACCGTCCCTGCGGTCGCGTGCCTTGTGGTGTCTGCGTCATAGTAGTCTTTGAGTCGTTGCGGTCAAAATTAAAAAAGTTTTGACTAGCACAGCAGATCGCTTTAAACCTTTCACAAATGCGACATGAATTTGCGACATTTCGTCGTCAAATTTGTGAGCCTCTGTGTCGCTGTGTACAATGACCACCCTTTTGCCCCCGCTAAGCCGGCGTACGTTCGGCGCAGGACGCAAGTGGTTGAATTGAAAAGAAATTTGCCTCGATAAGAGGCAGCCTGGTGAGAAAGTGTCTATGAAAGCAGGTCTGTACCAACCAGATGAATTCAAGGATAACTGCGGTTTCGGCCTGATAGCCCATATGCAGGGCGAACCCAGTCATACCCTTTTGACAACGGCCATTGAGGCCCTGACCTGCATGACCCACCGCGGTGGGATTAATGCCGACGGCAAGACCGGTGACGGTTGCGGTCTGCTGATTCAGAAGCCTGATGCGTTCCTGCGCGCCATTGCCCAGGAAACCTTCAGCGTTGAGCTGCCCAAGCAATATGCGGTGGGCATGGTCTTTTTCAACCAGGATCCGGCCAAGGCCGAAGCCGCTCGCGAGAACATGAACCGCGAGATCCTCGCTGAAGGCCTGCAACTGATCGGCTGGCGCAAAGTGCCAATCGACACCAGCGTCCTCGGCCGCCTGGCCCTTGAGCGCCTGCCACAGATCGAGCAGGTGTACATCGGCGGCGAAGGCCTGAGCGATCAGGACATGGCCGTGAAGCTGTTCAGTGCACGTCGTCGTTCGTCGGTGGCCAACGCCGTCGACTCCGACCACTACATCTGCAGCTTTTCGCACAAGACCATCATCTATAAAGGCCTGATGATGCCGGCCGACCTGGCCGCGTTCTATCCAGACCTGAGCGACGAGCGCCTGCAAACCGCAATCTGCGTGTTCCACCAGCGCTTCTCGACCAACACCCTGCCGAAATGGCCGTTGGCCCAGCCATTCCGCTTCCTCGCCCACAACGGCGAGATCAACACCATCACCGGTAACCGTAACTGGGCGCAGGCTCGCCGGACCAAGTTCACCAATGATCTGATGGATCTGGAAGAGCTCGGCCCGCTGGTCAACCGTGTCGGCTCTGACTCCTCGAGCATGGACAACATGCTCGAACTGATGGTCACCGGTGGCATCGACCTGTTCCGTGGCGTACGGATGATCATTCCGCCGGCGTGGCAGAACGTTGAAACCATGGACCCGGATCTGCGTGCGTTCTACGAGTACAACTCGATGCACATGGAGCCGTGGGACGGCCCGGCCGGCGTGGTGATGACCGACGGTCGCTACGCGGTGTGCCTGCTCGACCGTAACGGTCTGCGTCCGGCGCGCTGGGTGACCACCACCAACGGTTTCATCACACTCGCCTCGGAAATCGGCGTGTGGGACTACAAGCCTGAAGACGTGATTGCCAAGGGCCGTGTCGGCCCTGGCCAGATCTTCGCGGTGGACACCGAAACCGGGCAGATCCTCGACACCGATGCGATCGACAACCGTCTGAAATCCCGTCATCCGTACAAGCAATGGCTGCGCAAGAATGCCCTGCGCATTCAGGCGACCATGGAAGACAACGACCACGGTTCGGCGTTTTACGACGTCGATCAGCTCAAGCAATACATGAAGATGTATCAGGTCACGTTCGAAGAGCGTGATCAGGTCCTGCGTCCGCTCGGCGAACAAGGCTACGAAGCCGTTGGCTCGATGGGCGACGACACGCCGATGGCCGTGCTGTCCCAGCGTGTGCGCACGCCGTACGACTATTTCCGTCAGCAGTTCGCGCAGGTCACCAACCCGCCGATCGACCCGCTGCGTGAAGCCATCGTGATGTCGCTGGAAATCTGCCTCGGTGCCGAGCGCAACATTTTTCAGGAGTCGCCGGAACACGCCTCGCGCGTGATCCTCAGCTCGCCGGTCATTTCCCCGGCCAAGTGGCGCTCGCTGATGAACCTCGACCGTCCGGGTTTCGAACGGGCGATCATCGACCTCAACTACGACGAAAGCGTCGGCCTCGAAGCGGCGATCCGCAACGTTGCCGATCAGGCTGAAGAAGCCGTGCGCGCCGGTCGTACCCAGATCGTTCTGAGCGACCGTCATATCGCCCCGGGCAAGCTGCCGATCCACGCCTCGCTGGCGACCGGTGCGGTGCACCACCGTCTGACCGAAAAAGGCCTGCGTTGCGATTCCAACATCCTTGTTGAAACCGCAACCGCCCGTGACCCGCATCACTTTGCGGTGCTGATCGGTTTTGGCGCTTCGGCGGTGTATCCGTTCCTGGCCTACGAAGTGCTGGGCGACCTGATCCGTACCGGTGAAGTACTCGGCGACCTCTACGAGGTGTTCAAGAACTACCGCAAGGGCATCACCAAAGGTCTGCTGAAGATCCTGTCGAAGATGGGTATCTCGACCATCGCGTCGTACCGCGGTGCGCAGTTGTTCGAAGCCATCGGTCTGTCCGAAGAAGTCTGCGACCTGAGCTTCCGTGGCGTCCCGAGCCGCATCAAGGGTGCGCGCTTCGTCGACATCGAAGCCGAGCAGAAAGCACTCGCCAGCGAAGCCTGGAGTCCGCGCAAGCCGATCCAGCAGGGCGGTCTGCTGAAGTTCGTCCACGGTGGCGAATATCACGCCTACAACCCGGACGTGGTCAACACCCTGCAAGCCGCCGTGCAGCAGGGCGACTACGCCAAGTTCAAGGAATACACCTCGCTGGTGGACAACCGTCCGGTGTCGATGATCCGCGACCTGTTCAAGGTCAAGACCCTCGACAAGCCGCTGGACATCAGTGAAATCGAACCGCTGGAATCGGTGCTCAAGCGCTTCGACTCCGCCGGTATCTCGCTGGGCGCCTTGTCGCCGGAAGCTCACGAAGCCTTGGCCGAAGCCATGAACCGCCTCGGTGCGCGTTCGAACTCCGGCGAAGGTGGTGAAGACCCGGCGCGTTACGGCACCATCAAGAGCTCGAAAATCAAGCAGGTCGCGACTGGCCGTTTCGGCGTAACGCCGGAATACCTGGTCAACGCCGAAGTGCTGCAGATCAAAGTCGCGCAAGGCGCCAAGCCGGGCGAGGGCGGGCAACTGCCGGGCGGTAAAGTGAACGGTCTGATCGCCAAGCTGCGCTACGCAGTACCGGGCGTAACGCTGATTTCGCCACCGCCGCACCACGACATCTACTCGATCGAAGACTTGTCGCAGCTGATTTTCGACTTGAAACAGGTCAACCCGAAGGCGCTGGTCTCGGTGAAACTGGTGGCTGAAGCGGGCGTCGGCACCATCGCCGCCGGTGTGGCCAAGGCGTATGCGGATTTGATCACCATCTCCGGCTACGACGGTGGCACCGGTGCTTCGCCGCTGACCTCGATCAAATACGCTGGCGCACCGTGGGAACTCGGCCTCGCTGAAACTCACCAGACCCTGCGCGGCAACGACCTGCGCGGCAAAGTCCGGGTGCAGACCGACGGTGGCCTGAAAACCGGCCTCGACGTGATCAAGGCAGCGATCCTCGGCGCCGAAAGCTTCGGCTTCGGTACCGCGCCAATGATCGCGCTGGGCTGCAAATACCTGCGTATCTGCCACCTGAACAACTGCGCCACCGGCGTTGCGACGCAGAATGAGAAGCTGCGCAAGGATCACTACATCGGTACCGTCGACATGGTGGTGAACTTCTTCACCTACGTCGCCGAAGAAACCCGTGAGTGGCTGGCCAAGCTCGGCGTGCGCTCCCTCGAAGAGCTGATCGGTCGTACCGATCTGCTGGAAATCCTCGAAGGCCAGACCGCCAAGCAAAACCACCTGGATCTGACGCCGCTGTTGGGCAGCGATCACATCCCGGCAGACAAGCCACAGTTCTGCGGCGTTGAGCGCAACCCGCCGTTCGACCAAGGCCTGCTGGCCGAGAAAATGGTCGAGATGGCCTCGTCGGCGATCAACGACATGAGCGGCGCCGAGTTCGATCTGGACATCTGCAACTGCGACCGTTCGATCGGCGCGCGGATCTCCGGCGAAATCGCGCGCAAGCACGGCAACCAAGGGATGGCGAAAGCGCCGATCACCTTCCGCTTCAAGGGCACTGCCGGTCAGAGCTTCGGTGTGTGGAACGCCGGCGGTCTGAACATGTACCTGGAAGGCGACGCCAACGACTATGTCGGCAAGGGCATGACCGGTGGCAAGCTGACCATCGTGCCGCCGAAGGGAAGCGTTTATAAGACTCAGGAAAGCGCCATCATCGGCAACACCTGCCTGTACGGCGCTACTGGTGGCAAGTTGTTCGCCGCCGGCACCGCAGGCGAGCGTTTCGCCGTGCGCAACTCCGGTGCCCACACGGTCGTGGAAGGTACTGGCGATCACTGCTGTGAGTACATGACCGGTGGTTTTGTCTGCGTTCTGGGCAAGACCGGTTACAACTTCGGCTCTGGCATGACCGGTGGTTTCGCCTACGTGCTCGATCAGGACAACACCTTCGTTGACCGGGTCAACCACGAACTGGTGGAAATCCAGCGGATCAGCGGCGAGGCGATGGAAGCCTATCGCAGCCACCTGCAAAACGTGCTGAACGAGTACGTCGCGGAAACCGACAGCGAGTGGGGTCGTGAACTCGCCGAAAACCTCGATGACTACCTGCGCCGTTTCTGGCTGGTCAAGCCTAAGGCTGCCAACCTGAAATCGTTGCTTTCCAGCACTCGTGCCAACCCGCAGTGATATGCGCCTGAAGAGTTTGATGAGGTTTTAACAATGGCTGAACGTCTGAATAACGACTTCCAGTTCATCGATGTCGGGCGCAAAGATCCGAAGAAGAAACTGTTGCGTCAACGCAAGAAAGAGTTCGTCGAAATCTACGAACCGTTCAAACCCCAGCAGTCGGCCGATCAGGCCCACCGCTGCCTGGGTTGCGGCAACCCGTATTGCGAATGGAAGTGCCCGGTGCACAACTTCATTCCCAACTGGCTCAAATTGGTGGCCGAAGGCAACATCCTTCAGGCCGCCGAACTGTCGCACCAGACCAACACCCTGCCGGAAGTCTGCGGCCGGGTCTGTCCCCAGGATCGTCTGTGCGAGGGTGCCTGCACCCTTAACGACGGTTTTGGCGCGGTGACCATCGGTTCGGTCGAGAA
Organism: Pseudomonas viridiflava; assembly: GCF_900580865.1. GTDB lineage: Bacteria > Pseudomonadota > Gammaproteobacteria > Pseudomonadales > Pseudomonadaceae > Aquipseudomonas. The sequence goes on along the minus strand of NZ_UTBZ01000140.1, from coordinate 226,730 downwards.
GTACATCACCGACACCGCGTTCGCCATGGGCTGGCGCCCGGACATGTCCAAGGTCAAACCGACCGGCAAACGTGTCGCGATCATCGGCGCGGGCCCGGCGGGTCTGGGTTGTGCCGACGTGCTGGTGCGTGGTGGCGTGACTCCGGTGGTGTTCGACAAGAATCCGGAAATCGGTGGCTTGCTGACCTTCGGCATCCCCGAGTTCAAGCTGGAAAAGACCGTGCTGAGCAATCGTCGCGAAGTCTTCACCGGCATGGGCATCGAGTTCCGTCTGAATACCGAAGTCGGCAAAGACGTGACCATGGAACAACTGCTCGCCGAATACGATGCAGTGTTCATGGGCATGGGCACCTACACCTACATGAAGGGCGGTTTTGCCGGTGAGGATCTGCCGGGCGTGTATGACGCGCTGGACTTCCTGATCGCTAACGTCAATCGCAACCTGGGCTTTGAAAAGTCGCCGGAAGATTTCGTCGACATGAAAGGCAAGAAGGTTGTGGTTCTCGGCGGCGGCGACACGGCGATGGACTGCAACCGCACGTCGATCCGTCAGGGCGCCAAATCGGTGACCTGTGCTTATCGTCGTGACGAAGCAAACATGCCCGGCTCGCGCAAAGAGGTGAAGAACGCCAAGGAAGAAGGCGTGAAATTCCTCTATAACCGCCAGCCGATCGCTATCGTCGGTGAAGACAAGGTTGAAGGCGTGAAAGTGGTCGAGACCCGTCTCGGCGAACCGGACGCCCGTGGCCGTCGCAGCCCTGAGCCGATCCCGGGTTCCGAAGAGATCATCCCGGCCGACGCCGTGGTCATCGCTTTCGGTTTCCGCCCGAGCCCGGCGCCGTGGTTCGAACAGTTCGAAATCCAGACCGACAGCCAGGGCCGCGTTGTTGCGCCTGAGCAAGGTCAGTACAAGCACCAGACCAGCAACCCGAAAATCTTCGCCGGTGGCGACATGGTGCGCGGTTCCGACCTAGTCGTGACGGCAATCTTCGAAGGCCGCAATGCCGCCGAAGGGATCCTCGATTACTTGGGCGTCTAATCCCGGCTCCTGAGCCAAAGCAACACCCCTGTGGGAGCGAGCTTGCTCGCGAAAGCGGTCTATCAGCCAACTGCAATGTTGGATGTGCCGGCCCTTTCGCGAGCAAGCTCGCTCCCACAGTTGTTTCTCTGTGTTGCTGATAGCGTATTTCCAATGCAATAAATTGACCCGATAGACAAAAGGCTGACCTGCATCCGTGCCTTTTGCGTCGCGCTCTGAGAAAATGCCCGCACTTTTTTTCCGGATGCCGACATGACTGCCCTGAAGAACGACCGTTTCCTCCGCGCCCTGCTCAAGCAACCCGTTGACGTCACCCCGGTGTGGATGATGCGTCAGGCCGGCCGCTACCTGCCGGAATACCGCGCCAGCCGCGCCCACGCCGGTGATTTCATGAGCCTGTGCATGAATCCGGAGTTCGCCTGCGAAGTCACGATGCAACCGCTCGACCGCTATCCACAACTGGACGCGGCGATCCTGTTTTCCGACATCCTCACCATTCCCGATGCCATGGGCCAAGGCCTGTACTTCGAGACCGGTGAAGGTCCGCGCTTCAAGAAAGTCGTCAGCTCCCTGGCCGACATCGAGGCCTTGCCGATCCCTGATCCGCACAAAGACCTCGGTTATGTGATGGACGCGGTCAGCACCATCCGTCGCGAGCTGAACGGCCGTGTGCCGTTGATCGGTTTCTCCGGCAGCCCGTGGACCCTGGCGACCTACATGGTTGAAGGCGGCTCGTCGAAAGACTTCCGCAAGACCAAAGCCATGCTCTACGACAACCCGCAAGCCATGCACCTGCTGCTGGATAAACTGGCGCAGTCGGTGACCTCGTACCTCAACGGCCAGATCATGGCTGGCGCGCAAGCGGTGCAGATTTTCGATACCTGGGGCGGCAACCTCTCGGCGGCGGCGTACCAGGAGTTCTCGCTGGCCTACATGAAGAAAATCGTCAGCGGCCTGATCCGCGAGCACGACGGGCGCAAAGTGCCGGTGATCCTCTTCACCAAAAACGGCGGCCTGTGGCTGGAAAGCATCGCCGAGGCTGGCGCCGACGCACTGGGCCTGGACTGGACCTGCGACATCGGCAACGCCCGTGCCCGGGTTGGCGACAAAGTTGCCCTGCAAGGCAACATGGACCCAACCGTGCTCTACGCCAAACCGGAAGCGATCCGCACTGAAGTCGGACGCATTCTGGCCAGCTACGGCAAGGGCAGCGGGCACGTGTTCAATCTTGGTCATGGCATCACGCCAGAGGTTGATCCGGAGCACGCGGGCGCCTTCCTGCGCGCGGTGCATGAGCTGTCGGCGCAGTATCACGAGTGACCGCCACACCATAAAAAACGCCCGGCTAAATGCCGGGCGTTTTTGTTTCCACGATTCAACGTCGTACGCAGATCAATTGTAGGAGTGAGCCTGCTCGCGATAGCGGTGGATCAGCAAACTTTGCATCAACTGACAAAACGCCTTCGCGAGCAGGCTCGCTCCCACATGGGTTTTGTCTCAGGCCTTAACACCCTGCAACGGCGGCAACTTCGCCAGCTTCAACGCCACCAACAGCGCGATCAGCAACAGCGCACCAATAAACAAACCAATCCCGTTCCAGCCGCCGAGATGCCAGAACACCCCGCCCGCCGTGCCGGCAATGCTCGACCCGGCGTAATAACTGAACAGGTACAACGACGACGCCTGTCCCTTGGCCTTGGTCGCCCGCCGACCAATCCAGCTACTCGCCACCGAGTGCGCGCCAAAGAAGCCGAAGGTGAAAATCAGCATGCCGACAATCACCAGCAGCAGTGGCGTGAACATCGTCAGCGCGAGACCGGCAAACATCAGCGCAATGGTCGCCCACAGCACTTTACGGCGCCCCAGCTTGTCCGCCAGCGAACCAATCTTCGCCGAACTGTAGATCCCCGACAGGTAAACCACCGACAGCAAACCCACGAACACCTGATCGAGGTTGTACGGCGCCGCCAGCAAGCGATAACCGATGTAGTTGAACAGCGTGACGAACGCGCCCATCAGCAGGAACGCTTCAAGAAACAGCAGCGGCAGGCCGGCATCGCGAAAGTGCATGGTGAAACCGTCGAGCAGGCTGCGCGGGTGCAGCGAGCGTGAACGGAAGTTGCGCGACTCGGGCAGGATCTTCCAGAACACCGCTGCCGCAATCATCGCCAGACCGCCGATCACCAGCATCGCCGTGTGCCAGCTGACGAAGTCGATCAACACGCCGGTGATCAAACGCCCGCTCATCCCGCCAATCGCGTTGCCGCCGATGTACAAGCCCATCGCCAGGCCGATGTGTTGCGGGTGAATTTCTTCACTCAGATAGGTCATTGCCACCGCTGCCAGACCGCTCAACGACAGCCCGATCAGCGCGCGCATGATCAGCACGCCTTCCCAACTCGGCATCATTGCACTGGCCATGGTGCACAGCGCTGCCGCGAACAGCGCGGTCACCATCACCGGTTTGCGCCCGACCCGATCAGATATCGGCCCGGTGATCAGCAGGCCGATGGCGAGCATGCCGGTCGCGACCGAAAGGATCAGGCTGCTCTGCGCCGCGTTGATCCCGTACTCATGGGACAACAGCGGCATCATCGGCTGCACGCAGTAGAGCAGGGCAAACGTCGCGAAACCGCCGCTGAACAGCGCCAGCACCGTGCGCATGAACATCGGTGTGCCTTTTTCGATGTAGATCTCTTGCAGCTCGGCGACAACGTCGTCCGCCGCAGCGGGTGGGACTTCATGGGCTAGGGGCGCGACAGCAGTTTTCACTTCAGACCTCGGAGGGCACGGCCAGGCAGGCAATGAAAAAATCATATAGCTGGCTAATGTTTCTATCCAATATATTGTTCGACCTGTTTGATAGCTTTAACGACCTAATGGGGTTTCCATGGAATTGCGTCATCTGCGCTACTTCATCGCCGTCGCCGAAGAACTGCACTTCGGCCGCGCGGCACAGGTGCTGGGGATTTCTCAGCCGCCGCTGAGCCAGCAGATTCAGGCGCTGGAGCAAGAGGTAGGCGCGCGGCTGTTCGAGCGCACCAATCGTCGGGTCGAGCTGAGTGAGGCGGGGCGATTGTTTCTGGAGGAGGCGCGGCTGGTGCTGGCGCAGGTCGACAAAGCGGCGGATGTTGCCAGGCGTGCGCAGCTCGGTGAATTGGGCGAGTTGAAGATTGGTTTCACCTCGTCGGCGCCGTTCAACTCGACGATTCCGCAGGCGATCTTTTCTTTTCGTCAGCGTTTTCCGGCGGTGCACCTCAACCTTCGCGAGATGAGCAGCACGCAAGTTGCCGAAGGCCTGGTGGATGAGTCAATCGAGGTCGGGATCATGCGCCCGCTGGGTCTGCCCGATTCGCTGAGTGTGGTCGAGTTGATGCGTGAGCCCCTTGTCGCCGTGCTCGGTTCCAAGCATCCACTGGCCCAGGGATCGGAGGAGGGCTTGTTTCTCTCGGCGCTGGCACTGGAGCCGTTTGTGTTCTTTCCGCGCAGCTACGGCAGCGGGCTGTATGCGCAATTGCTGAGTCTGGCCCGTGATGCCGGGTTCAGCCCGCACTTTGCCCAAGAGGCAGGAGAGGCGATGACCATCATCGGTCTGGTCGCAGCGGGGCTGGGGGTTTCAGTGCTGCCGGCGTCCTATCAGCGGATGCGCATCGACGGTGTGGTCTATCGCCCGTTGCTCGATCCGGAGGCGGTGTCGGCGGTGTGGCTGGTGCAGCGCAAGGATCAGAAATCGCCAATGGCCAAGGCGTTTGTCGACCTGCTCACACGCAAGGTCGAGTCCGCTTAAAAGATCGCAGCCTTCGGCAACTCCTACAGGGAAACGCGAATTCCATTGTAGGAGCTGCCGAAGGCTGCGATCTTTTGATCTTGCCGTTAGGGCAACCGCACCAAATCCCCCTTCAGCGCCACCCGCGTGACAAAAATCCCCGCCCGGCACTCGTACGTATTCAAATCCTTGCGCACATGCTGGTCGTAGTAACTGACGATATTCACCACTGCATTCGCCCCGACTCGTTTGGCATCGGCCTGCAACTTGATCAGATTCGACTGCAACACCCACTCGCAGGAGTTGTGGTCACTCTTGTTGAAGCCATTGGTCTTCAAATCACTGACCACCCCCTGGCGCAGTAACTGCTGCGTGCCCTGCGGCCCATTTCCGAGCAGATAGAACTTCACACTGCCATCCAGCCGCCCGGCACGAATCGCATCCGACAGCACGGTTTCGAAGGGCATGTACATCAGATTGGTGGCGTGGCTGGCGCTGGGCAGTAGCGCGAAAAGTGCGGCGGCGATCAGGGCTTTCACTTGCATGGTCATCTCCTTGACGTAGCGATGAACATTCGCTGATTGAAAGAGTGTAGACACCGTACATCTGCTACAGAGAAAACAGTGTGGAGTATGTGTAGCTCAAAGGCTACACTTCGGCCATGACTGAGATTCTTCGAAGTTCCACATTTTCCAGCTGGCTTTTAAAGTTGGCTGATAGTCGCGCCAGGATGCGTATTCAGGTGCGAATTGATCGTATGGCTGACGGAAATTTTGGCGATGTCAAAGCTATCGGTGAAGGGCTCAGCGAAGTCAGAATTGACTATGGCCCCGGATATCGAGTCTATTTCATGCAACAAGGTCGGCAAGTGGTCATCCTCCTTTGCGGCGGAGACAAGAGCAGCCAACCCCGAGACATCAAACAAGCCAGGCTCATCGCGGAGTCCTGGCAGGAGCAAAACCCATGACCGAAAAATTCACTCGTTGGGACTCAGCCGAGTACCTCAAGACAGAAGAGGACATGGCTAACTATCTGGACGCCTGCATGGAGGAGGCTGGAGATGACCCGGCTTTTATCGCCAAGGCACTTGGCACCATAGCGAGAGCGCGAGGCATGACTCAGGTCGCACGTGACGCCGGGTTGTCCCGAGAGAGCCTCTACCGCGCACTATCAGGTGAAGGAAACCCCGAGTTCGGAACAATCCTGAAAGTGGTGAAGGCGTTAGGATTGAAGTTACACGCCAGTACTTGATCCGGGCTGAATGACAAAGGGCGCCGAATGGCGCCCTTTGTCGTTTCTACAATCCCCTCAATCCACGTGCGCCAAGTCCCCGCGCAGCGCGACGCTCGACACCACCAGCCCGGCACGGCACTGGAATTTTTCAGTGTCCTTGTACAGATCACGCTGGTCGACGCTGGCGATGTTGATCACCGCGTTGGCGTCGGCGTTCTTCGCGGCGTTCTGCAGGGTTGCCAGTGCCGATTGCAGGGCCCAGAAGCAGGCGTCTTCGTCGGATTTGTTCGAGCCGTTGGTCTTGCGGCTGCTGCTCACGGTGTCGAGTTTGCGTACCTGTTTTGGCAGCGTTTCGCCGGCCAGGTAGAACTTCACGCTGCCGTCGAGCAGGCCGGCGTCGGTGGCGCGTTTGACGCCTTCACGGAAGCTCAGGTACGTCGGCTCGTCGGCGCCCTGTTTGATGATGCCGAGGTTGTTGACGGCTTCGATGTCCGGGTTGATCGACAGCTCTTTGAGCACGTTGTCGCGCAGGCGGTTGACCCAGCGGTTGTAGTTGCCGTGGATCTTGCCGTTCTTGGCATCGAGGCCGTAGCTGCTGCGGTAGTCGATTTCGAACGAGGTCGGGGTGAACGGAATATCGACTTCGGCGTGATGGCGACCGCGCACGGTGATCGCCGCTTTGATCATGCCCGGACGCACCGATTGCACGACCCATTGACGGTCATTGAGCGCGGTGACGATCGCGCGGCTCATCTGTTGCTGGGTGAAGCCGAGGTTGGGTGAGAACTCTTCCTTGGCGTTGTAAACCGGTTTGCTGGTGCAACCGCCGAGCACAAAAGCCAGTGCCAACAGGGCGGCGATGCGGTGAAACTGAGTCATTCCCTTCACTCCAAAGGTGTTGCGGTCAGTGCCAGCGGCGGAAAATCAACGAGGTGTTGACGCCACCAAAAGCGAAATTGTTGTTCATCACGTAGTCGTGATGCATCTGGCGGAATTCGCCGCGCAGGTAATCGAGTTTGCCGCAGTGCGGATCGACTTCGTCGAGGTTGAACGTGTGCACGTACAGGTCACGGTTCATCATCTCGATGCTGAACCACGACTCCAGCGCGCCGCAGGCGCCGAGGGTGTGGCCGAGGAAACTCTTCTGCGAGCTGATCGGCATGCGTTCACCGAACAAACTGCTGGTCGCCAGTGTTTCGGCAATGTCGCCCTGTTCTGTAGCGGTGCCGTGGCCATTGACGTAACCGATGGCATCCGGGGTCAGGCCGGCGTCTTCCAGCGCCAGTTCCATTGCGCGGCGCATGGTCACTTGTTCCGGGCGGGTGGTGTGCTGGCCGTCGGCGTTGCTGCCGAAACCGACGATCTCGGCGTGGATGCGCGCACCACGGGCGAGGGCGTGTTCCAGCTCTTCGAGGACCAGCATGCCGCCACCTTCACCGATGACCAGACCATCGCGGCCCTTGTCGTACGGGCGTGGACTGGTCTGTGGCGCATCGTTTTTCAGGCTGGTGGCGTAGAGCGCATCGAAGACCATGGCCTCGGTAGGGCACAGCTCTTCGGCGCCGCCGGCGAGCATCAACGGCAGGCGGCCGAACTTGATCGCCTCGTAGGCGTAACCGATGCCCTGACTGCCGCTGGTGCAGGCGCTGGACGTCGGGATCAGCCGCCCGGTCAGGCCAAAGAAGATGCTGATGTTGGCGGCGGTGGTGTGCGGCATCATCCGCACGTAGGAGTTGGCGTTGAGGCCCTCGGCGACCGAGTTGAGCAGCATGTTGCCGAACGCTTTGATCTCGTCGGTGCTGCCGGTGGACGAACCACAGGCCACGCCCATGCGGCCGTCCTTGATCGATTCGTCACCGAGCAAACCGGCGTCAGCCAGGGCCTTTTCCGCCGCGCCGACCGCCAGCCGCGACACCCGGCCCATGCTGCGCAACTGCTTGCGCGTCCAGTGCGCGGGCACTGCGAAGTCATCGATCGGCCCGGCCAGACGCGTGTTGAGTTCGCTGAAACGATCCCACTCGTCCATGCGGCGGATGCCGCTGCGGTTGGCCGCGAAGTTGCCGGCGATGGTCTGCCAGTCGCTGCCCAGCGAGGTGATGCCGGCCATGCCGGTGACGACGACGCGCTTCATCAGCACAAGCCTCCGTTGACCGCCAGCACCTGGCGGGTGATGTACGAGGCTTCCGCCGACATCAGGAAATTCACCGCACTGGCCACCTCTTCCGGGGTGCCCATGCGTTGCGCGGGGATCATCTTCATCAATTCTTCCACCGGCACGTTTTCATCCAGCATCGCCGTGTCGATCAGGCCCGGTGCGACGCAGTTAACGGTGATTTTGCGCTTGCCCAGCTCGATCGCCAACGCCTTTGCAGCGCCGATCACGCCAGCCTTGGAAGCGCTGTAATTGACCTGGCCACGGTTGCCGATCAGCCCCGACACCGAGGTAATGCAAACAATGCGCCCGGCGGCGCGGCGGCGGATCATCGGCATCATCACCGGGTGCAGAACGTTGTAGAAACCGTCGAGGTTGGTGCGCAACACCACGTCCCAATCGTCATCGCTCAGCGCCGGAAACGCGCCGTCGCGGGTCAGGCCAGCATTGAGCACCACACCGTAATAGGCGCCGTGGCTTTCGACGTCGGCTTCGAGAATGGTTTTGCAGGTTTCGCGGTCGGCTACGTCGAATTGCAGGATGCGCGCCTTGCGCCCCAGCGCTTCGATTTCCGCCTGAACGCCTTGCGCCTCAGTCACGCCGCTGCGGCAATGCAGGACGATATCGTGCCCGGCCTGCGCCAGACGCAAGGCAATGGCGCGGCCGATGCCACGGCTGGAGCCGGTGACCAGTACGGATTCAGTCATCGTTCGACTCCTGTGTCTGTTGCAGATATTGAGTGACCTGAGGCGGACGGAACACGTTCAGGCGTGCGCTGGCGTGAATGCCGGCGCCGTTGATATGGCATTCGAACACGCCCATGCCGTTGTCGTCTTCCAGCGAGCGCAGGCCATGGATGGTCAGTTCGCTGCCGGCGGGAAAGGCTTCGACGTTGCACTCGAACTTGCGTGTGCCGAGCAGAAAGCCCAGCTCCACCGGATTGCCTTTCTGCCGCGCGTGGCAACCGGCAAACGCGGCGACGCTCTGCGCCATCAGCTCGATGCCGACCCAGGCTGGGAGGCTGCCGTCGGGCAGATTGAACAAGCCATCGGGCTTGACCGTGAGGCGGGTGTAAATCTGCTCGTCGTCAAAGCTTGTGATGCTGTCGATCAGAATCATGTCGCCCGCATGGGGCAGCAGTTCGGCGAGCGGCCAATCAGTCATGGGGCGTCTCCGATAATCAGGCTGACGTTGTTGCCGCCGAAGGCAAACGAGTTGCTCATCAGGTAGCTGGGTGCAATGGACGTCAGGCGCTCGCTCGCGGTCACCCAGCGCAACGGCGGCAACGCGGGATCGGCCTGAGCGTCCCAGACGTGCGGCGGCAAGGCGTGAGCGGGGTTGTCGGCGCTCAGGCTCAACCAGCAGAACGCCGCTTCCAGCGCGCCGGCCGCGCCGAGGGTATGGCCGGTCATCGGTTTGGTCGATGAGCAGGCGACGCCCTCGGGAAACAGTTCGGCGACCGCCAGACTTTCCATGGCGTCGTTGTGTTGGGTCGCGGTGCCGTGCAGGTTCAGATAGTTGATCTGCGTCGCTTGCAGGTGCGCGCGGCTCAAGGCTTTCTGCATCGCTTGCAGGGCACCGCGCCCGGTCGGCTCAGGGGCGGAAATGTGGTGGGCGTCGGAACTGGCGCCGGCGCCGAGCAAGGCAATGGCCGGGCCTTCACCGGGTTGTTTGCTCATCACGAACAGCACCGCCGCTTCGCCGATATTGATACCGCTGCGGTTGGCCGAGAACGGATTGCAGCGCTCGTCGGACATCGCTTCGAGTGACGAGAAACCGTTGAGGGTCAGTTTGCACAGGCTGTCGACGCCGCCGCACAGCACCGCGTCGCACACGCCCAGATCGAGTAAACGCTGAGCGCTCATCAGTGCACGGGCGCTGGAGGTGCACGCCGTGGAAATCACATACGCCGGGCCGCTGAGTTGCAGCCAATCGGCAAGGAAATTGGCCGGGGCGCCGAGTTCCTGTTGCCGATAGTCGTATTCGGCGGGGAACCGCTGCTCGCGAATGTAATGCGCCAGACTACGGCTGGCCTCGTCAATGCCCGAAGTGCTGGTGCCGAGCACGACACCGATGCGGTCGCGGCCGTAGGTCTGGATCGCTTGATCAATGTCATCGCGAATCTGCAACGCCGCTTCCAGCAACAGCTGATTATTGCGGCTGCGCTGATCGGCGAGCTCTGCCGGGATCGGCGCCAGTTCGCCTGGGACGGCCGCGACTGGCAACTCACGCTCCGGCACCCAGCCGGACTCGCGGCGCATGCCTGAGCAGTCGCCGGCGAACAGGTTGCGCGCGACGGCTTGCTTGTCGCGGCCCAGGGCGCAGATCACGCCGAGGGCATTCAGGTAAGCGGTCATGGCGTCGGTTTACTCAGCGGAGAAACGCGATAGTGCGGGCCTTGAGGCAGGTTCAATTCGAAGCTCAACGGTTGTGCATAGTGGATATCCCAACGCGCTGGCAGAGAACGTTGCTGTCCCTGTTGTTGCGCGGCGGGGTAATTGCGCAGCAGTTCGCCGGACGGGGTCAGAGCGAACAGCAGCGCAGCAAACAATTCCCGGGCTTCCGGGTTCGGCGGCAGCAGCCCATCAGCCTGCCAGTGGCCGTCGATCAGTTGCTGACGCGCTTGTGGAATGCCCAGCGGGTCCATCATCGACCAGCGGATGCCCGGGCCTTCGCGCTGGATCACCAGCAGCCAGTCCTGGCGTTGTTCGGCTTGTTGGCGTTCGATGTGCAATTGCAGCGGCAGGGGCAACGTTGGGTTGCTCGCCGGTAGCGGCGCCTGGCTGGCGCAGGCACTTAACAAAAGCATCAAGCCGACCACAAAAAGTCGCCACACCGCGGTCACTGTAGGAGTGAGCCTGCTCGCGATAGCGGTCGCACATTCAAAATACAGGTTGGCTGACCCACCGCTATCGCGAGCAGGCTCACTCCTACAAGGATTTGTGTACATCAGGAAACCTCTGCCAGCGGTTTACGCGCGACAACGTTCACCAACGTCTCTTCGCGCTCGCCAAACGGTTTCGGCTTGCGCACCCCAAACCGCTCCAGCAAGCCAAAATCCTTCGACCGGCTCCACCACAGATATGGGTAGGAAACATTGCGCTCGGCAAATTCGAAACCCTGCCCGCGAATCATCTGCAGATACTGCGCCGCACTCTTCTGCACATGCATCGGATGGCGGAACAGCCAGCGGATCACCCACGTATCAATGTAAGCCTCGGTGGATTCGGCGAACAGCAGATAGCCACCCGGTTTCAGCACCCGATAAAACTCGGCCAGGGCTTTTTCCTGCTCGACCAGATGATGAAAAGTCTGATGGCAGAACAGCAGATCGACACTGGCGTCCGGCACCTTGAGCGTCGCGCAGTCACTGCCGATCAGTTCCACGTCCAGATCCAGACGCGCCGCTTCTGCGCCGCTCAATTCAAGGCTGTGCGGGTCGGCATCGACGCCGATCAAACGCTGGGGCGCGAAGGTCTGGCGCAGATGACCGAATGACTTGCCTTGACCGCAACCGGCGTCCAGCAGCACCGGATGTTCCGGCAGCGCTTCACTGAACAAGCCACGCAAATCATTGATCGCCACCCGCAACACATGGTGCTGCCAGGTGTGGCTGCGCAGGAACCAGAAACCGAAGCGGGTTTCCTCGACGTAGCTGTCGCTCAAGTAATTCATGTGGCGTCCTTTGCACAGAGTTCGGAAATCATCTTCAAGCGGCGGCGCGCTTCGCTGACGAACGGATTGCGCTCATCCCAGGCGTAGCCGGCGAGGATCGAACAGATCATCCGACGGATTTCCGCCTGGCTGTCTTCATAGAAAATCACGTCCTGAAAGGTGCCGGCGTACCAGCCCTCGACGTAGCAGCGGAAAGTGTCGACGCCGCGCTTCAGCGGTTCGGCAAATTCGCTTTGCCAGTCGACTGTTTCACCTTGCAACTGACGGTGCAAAACCGCCGCGGCCATGCTCGCCGAGCGCATGGCGATGGTCACGCCGGAGGAGAACACCGGGTCGAGAAATTCCGCCGCGTTGCCGAGCAGCGCGAAGCCTGGACCGTGCAGGGTTTTCACATTGGCCGCGTAGCCGCCGAGGGTGCGTGCCGGGGTGTCCCACGCGGCATTGTTGAGTACGTCGGCAAGGCTTGGGGTTTCGGCGATAAAACTGCGCAGGCAGGCATCGAGATCGCTGTCACGGCCCTTGAAATGTTCCTCGGCGGCGACCACGCCGACCGAGCAACGACCGTTGCTGAACGGAATCGTCCAGAACCAGACATCGCGATGTTCCGGATGCGTGGTGACGAGAATTTTTTCGCGGTCGAACGCCGGGTTGTCGATGTGATCTTCGACATGGGTGAAGACTGCCTGGCGCACCGGGAAATTCGACGGCGCTTCCAGATCCAGCAGTCGTGACAACACGCGGCCGTAGCCGCTGGCATCGAGAACGAAATCCGCTTCGATGCGGTACTCACTGCCGTCCTCGCGGCGCACGTCGAGCAACGGTTTCGCCCGGTCGAAATCGACGTTGACGATGGCATCGCCGTAGCGGATTTCCGCGCCTTGCAGCGCTGCTTGATCGGCCAGCAGTTTGTCGAAGTCGGCGCGTTGCACCTGAAACGTGGTCGGCTTGCCGCCGGTAAAGGTATCGCCGAAATCAAAGGCACTGTAACGCTCGCCCCAGGCGAATGCGGCGCCGGTCTTGCGCTGGAATCCAGCGGCATTGACGGCGTCAAGCATGCCGGCCTCTTCGACGAAATCCAGGCAATGGCTGAGCAGGCTTTCACCGATCGAAAAGCGCGGAAAGTGCTGGCGCTCGATCACCAGCACATCGTGGCCCTTACGCTTGAGCAACGCCGCAGCGATAGCGCCGGATGGGCCGGCGCCAATGATCACGACCTGACGGGATTCCATTTCAACGATTGGCACGTGAACTCCGGGGCAAAGGATGTTGCAGATTCAATGGCGCGCGATGCAGGCCGATAAGGGCCGGTAGCAGCGTCGCGATCAGGCCCATCAGCATCAGCGCGAAGTACAGCGCCGGGGTGATGAGTTGTTGTTGCAAGAGCAAATTGAGAAAGACGATTTCGCTGAGGCCGCGAATGTTCAGCAGCACACTTTCGCGCCAGCGGCTGGCGCCTTCGAACGAAGCGCCGGCCCAGCCGAGACCCAGCCAGTTGCCGAGCAGTTTACTGGCAATCGGCAACATCAACAGCGCCGCCCATTGCAGCGGACCAAGGCTGGAGAGGGCGCTGTGCACGTCGATCTGGACGATGCCGAACGTCAGAATCAGCGGGATCGCCAGCCACGTCTGCAAACGGCTCATCCAGCGCGCCGGCAATGGCAGCACCAGCGGCAGTTTCAGCGCGGCCATGCACAGCAGATAACCGATGCCGAAGATCAGCGCGTTGAGTTTGTAATGCTCGGCCATCACCAGCAACGCGAAAAAACCGAGGCTGTAGGTCAGCGGTCGGCGTACGCCGATGACGCACAACAACAGCGGCACACAGGCGAGGCCCAGCGGCAACAACAGACTGCTCAGATGCAGACTGCCCTGAGCGAGGCCAAACAGCGTCCAGCAGGTCAGATCAATGAGGATCGCGGTCTGCACCAGTCGGCGCGTGGCGGCCGGCGGATATTCGATGTGGCGCAGATACAGGTACAGCACCGGGATCGCGGTAATCGCGAACACCAGACCGATGGCCAGCGAGTTGAGCCACGGTTGCGTCGGCAGTAGCCAATACGCAGCGGCAAGACCACAGGCGAACGGCACGAGGAAACTCGGCACGGCGATTTTCACGCTCTGACGATCCAGTTTCAGGTCGATCACATCACTGAGGATATGCCCGAGCAGCAAAGCAAAGCTCAGGCTATAGAGGTTTTTCAGCCAGTCAGGCGCGATCAGTTCGGCGCCACTGAGCTGCCAGCCCGGCTCGATCCAGAAATACATCAGCAGCGGCAAGCCGAAGCTCGCCAGCAACAACTGGCTGACAATCGGGATCAGACCGAAGTGGCGGCCGACGCGGGTGGCCACGGCGAACAACGCCAACGCCAGCAGCCAGAAACCGACGACCATCATGCCGCTGGCTCCGCGACTGTCGCGGTGTGTTCGTGGCGCCCGGCCCAGGGTGCGAGCATGAAGCTAAAGGCCAGACCGAGGCTCACCGACAGACCGAAATTGCTCACCGCCGGCGTGCTGGAAACCGCCAGCAAACCAAACGACAACCACGTCGTCACAGCGGCCAGCAGGGTACCCAGCAAGCTCACCGCCGCACCACCGACTTGCTCACGCATGAGAATCGCGTAGTCGACGCTGATCGCCGTCACCAGCAGCAGGCCGAACAGGCTGAACAGGGTCAGTGGCTGACCAAGCCAGCCAAGGCTGGCCAGACTGCACAAAGCGGCGAGCAACGGCAGGGCGACAATGCGCAGCGCGCCGCCGAGGCCGAACGGCAGCATCAGCACCAGCACGATCAACGCACAGGAGGCGAGCTTCAGTTCAGCGGCGCTGATTTGCGTCGCAGCAAAGACTTCATTCAATTCGCCAAGGCGATCGACCAGCATTACCCCCGGCAAGTCCAGCGCTTGCACGCGCAACAGCGCCGGGTTGTTCAAACCTTGCAGGCTGGTCATCGCCGCCACGCCGTCTTCGCTCGGACCGAGCCAGAGTGTGCGGTAAGGCTCGCCGAGCGGGCCGGCCAATGCCGCGTCGATGTCCTCGGCAGGCACGGTCTGCAGCTGTTCCAGTTCGTTTTGCAACGCGGCGAGCGGCACGCCGAGGTCGAGCAGTGGCTGCCAGTATTGCGGCAGTTTGTTCAGCGCCTGGCGCACTTGCTCTTGCTGGTTCGGCGGGCTCACCAGTTGATCGAGGGCCAGATAGCCTTGCAGCTTGTCGAGGTTGACCAGTTGCTCCAGACGTTCGCTCAACGCGGCCTGACGTTCGAGCAATTGCTGCTGATTGTCGGCGCGCACGAGGAAAAACTGGCTGGTCGGCTGATAGCCGGTGATGCGCGCGATGGTCTGCGCTTCGTCGGTCAGGCGTTGCGGCGCGCCGACCCACTGGCGAATGTCATTCTTGCTTTGCAACTGCACCAGACCGCCCACACAGAAGGCGAGCAGCAACGCCAGCAACACCGGCGTGCGCACGCGTTCGAGGAGTTTTTCGCGCAGCGCAACCATGCGCTCGGCCAGATGCAGCGGCCATTGCGCGGGGCGCAGTTCGACGTTTTTCAGCAACGCCGGCAACAGGCACACCGCCGACAGATAGGCACCGAGCAATCCGGCGGCAGAGAACACCGCGATTTGCGTCAGCGCCGGGAACGGCGTCCACGCCAGCGCGAGATAGCCGATGGCGCTGGTGATCAGGCTCAGGGTCAGCCCGGACAGCGTCAGGCGCAACGCCGGCCAACTGCGCCACGGCTTCAGGCTCCAGCTCTTCGACAGATAGTGCAGCGGATAATCCACGGCCACGCCGATCAGGCTGGAGCCGAGCACCAGCGTCATCACATGCATATGGCCGAACAGCGCCACACAGGCCACCGCGCCGAACAGCATGCCGACCAGCACCGGCACGAACGCCAGCAGCACGCGCCAGCGACGGAAAGCGAGCAACAGCAGCAACAGAATGCCGACGGTGGCGCCGCCGCCAACCCAGGTCATTTCACGAGTCGCTTGTTGCTGACCGTTGGCGGCGTACAACAAGCCGCTGGCGGCGAGCAGTTGCACGTCGGATTTCGCTGCCTGTTCGCGGCTGTGTTGCAGCAGTGCGGCGACTTGCAGGGGCAGGTTCATGTCGAAAGCATTGCCGGTGGTGCGTGCGCGCAGCAGCACCCAGCTCTTGCCGTCGGCATCGGCAATCAACGCGCCGCTGCCGATATCCAGTTGCACTGAACCGTGCTGCGGCTGGCTGTTCTGGATGCGCCCGGTCAGACCCAGCCAATCGTCCTGACTCGGCACCAGACTGAAACCGCTGAACGGGTCGAACAGGGCTTGTACGCGTTGCTGAATGAAGGCGTCGGGATGTTCGATCAGCAGTTGTCGGTCATCCGCCGAGAGCATCGCCAGTCGCCCCTCCAGCAATTGCGTGCGCAGCGCGGGGAGATCCGCTTGCAGGTTCCACTGCACTTTTTCGAACAGACCGCTGGCCTGCCATTGCTCGCCCAGCGTCTGCGCCATCGCCACTGCTTGCTGACGATCGGCATGGCCGACCAGCACCAGCATTTCGCGGTTGAGCGGCTCCTGCATGCGCTGTTCGGCGCGCAGCTCAAGGGCGTCAGGATTGGTGCCCGGCACCAGCTCCATCAAGTTTGCCGACAGCGGCGCACCGTCGCGCCATTGCCAACCCGCCAGCGCGACAACGGCCAGCAGCAGGATCAGAAACAGCCAGGGCAGCCTGCGTTCACTCGGCAAAGTCATGTTGCTCCGCGTCGCTCAACGGTTGACTGGCGTTGCTGTCCTGCATGCGCAGCACGGTGCTGTCGCCTTGGGTTTCCAGCAATTCGATGGTCTGCACCAGCGCGCCGCCGTCGATATTGATCTGGTTGAACACTTGCTTGAGCAACAGCGAGCGCGGGGTCAGGGTCAGTTTCCACTGTTGTGCATCGCCGCTCAGCGCCAGTTCGAAATCCCGTTGCAGGCCACTGCTGTCACCTTGCAGTACGGCGAGGAACAAGCGGTTCTGTTCAGCTCCTGCGCTCTTGTTCGGCAGCAACTGCCAGCCGTTATCGTCGCGGCGGGCGATGCCTTTGGCGCTGATGCGGTAGTCCTGCTGCAGCGGAGTTTTCAGCAGCCAGAGCAGACCGTGATTTTTGGCGAGAACAAAACTGCCCTTGCTGATCAGCGGCTGCGGTAATGCACGCAAGTGTTTTTCCTGAATGAACTGGCCGTGGATCACGTCCGGTTTCGCCAGTTGTTCGCTGAGTTGTTGCAGGTCGAAGGCGTTGGCCAGCGCTGACAGCGTCAGCAGCGCCAATACGCTCAGGCTTTTAACCAAAACATTCATCGCAGCATCCTTTCCACGGAATCGGTGAAGACTTTCGGCGAAGCCAGTTGCATCTCGCGACTGCTCACTTCGACGGCAACCTGCACCGAGCTGGCGCGGGTCAGGCGCTCACCGCTGTGCAGGTCGGTGATCAGGTAATTGATCTTCAGACGGTTTTCCCACTCGACCAGACTGGCGCGCACATTCAGACGCTGACCAAACACCGCGCCACGCACATAGCGCAGTTGCAGATCGATGATCGGCCAGGCGAAACCGGACTCGACCATGTGCGTGTAGTTGTGGCCGATCTTGTCGAGCAGCGCGCAACGCGCCACTTCGAGGTATTTGACGTAATGGCCGTGCCAGACCACGTGCATGGTGTCGACGTCGAAAAACGGCACGAGGATTTCGGTGTCGGCGTGAAGCACTCCGGCGCTACGCATGCAGCCTCCAGTGTTGCGCGGCGATGCGTTGCAGGCACAGGCGCAGTTCGCCTTCCAGAGCGCGGTCTTCGATGACCGGCGGGAAGTCTTTGGCGAGTTCTTCGTGCATCGCCGCCAGCGACGGCGGCAGTGGTCGCGCGTCTTCGGCTTGCGCGCGCAGCCAGACGCCCTGGTTGGCGGCGAGCAATGTCGCGGCGGCGACCTGTTCGGTCAGTTCCAGCACGCGAATCGCATCGCGAGCGGCAATGGTGCCCATGCTCACTTTGTCTTGGTTGTGGCACTCGGTGGAGCGCGAGAACACGCTGGCCGGCATGGTGTTTTTCAACGCTTCGGCGGTCCAGGCGCTGGTGCCGATCTGCACGGCTTTGAAACCGTGGTTGATCATGGCGCGATCCGCCGGGGCGCCGGACAGATTGCTCGGCAGGCCGTGGTTGTAACGCTCATCCACCAGCAAGGCGAGCTGCCGGTCGAGCAGATCGGCGACGTTGGCCACGAGGTTTTTCAGACTGTCCATGGCGAACGCGATATGGCCGCCGTAGAAGTGCCCACCGTGCAGCACGCGCTCGGCTTCGGCGTCGATGATCGGGTTGTCGTTGGCGCTGTTCAGTTCGATTTCGATGAACGAACGCAGCCAGTTCAGGCTGTCGGCCAACACGCCGAGCACGTGCGGCGCGCAGCGCAGCGAGTAGCGATCCTGCAACCGATGCAGCGGCGCGGTCGGTGCGTCGATTGCCAGATCCTTGCGCAGCCATGCGGCGACCTGCATTTGCCCCGGATGCGGTTTGGCGGCGAACAGGCGCTCGTCGAAGTGTTCCGGGTTGCCCTGCAACGCGACCACGTTCAGTGCAGTGATGCGCGTGGCCAGTTGCAGCAGATAGTCAGCACGGGCGAAGGCCAGGCAGGCGAGACCGGTCATCACCGCGGTGCCGTTCATCAGCGCCAGCGCTTCTTTCGGGCGCAGCACCAGAGGCGTCCAGCCGAGTTCGCGATGCACATCGGCGGACTGGCGACGTTCGTCTCGGAACATCACTTCGCGTTCGCCGGACAAGGTCGCGGCGACGTAGGACAGCGGCGTCAGATCGCCGCTGGCACCGACCGAGCCTTCTTCAGGAATCAGCGGCAGAATGTCGTATTCGAGGAAGGCGTGCAGACGTTCGAGAAGCTCTACGCGCACACCGGACACGCCATGGCACAACGACTGCAACCGCGCCGCTAGCACCGCGCGGGTGGCTTGCGCGTCGAGCAGTTTGCCCAGGCCGCAACCGTGGAAAGTATAGAGGTGACGCGGCAACGCTTCGACGTGATGTAGCGGCACCGCGACCACGCAGGAATCGCCATAGCCGGTGGTGACGCCGTAGATCACGCCTTCCTTGTCCAGCAGCGAATCGAGGAACCGCGCACCCTTGGCGATGCGTTCGCGATAGTCGGCGTCGCTCTGTAACTGCACGGGCGCCTGACGATTGGCCAGGGCCAGCACGTCTTCGATGCGCAAAGGGCGTTCGCCGAAGGTTACCGGCTCATGGGTTGGCGTCGTCATCGGTCTTCCAGAAAGGGTAAAAGTTGAACCATTGTTGCGGCGCTTCGAGGCAATAGTGACTCAGGCGCTGCGCATAGCGGGTGGCCCACTGATGAATGACCTGCTCGCGCTCACTGCGCTTCCATACCACAGCGTCGGCGAAGGGCTCGAGGGTCAGGCGATAGTGGCCGTCCGGCTGCTTGAGGCACATCAGCAGATTGACCGGGCATTTCAGCAGGCCGGCGAGCAGCCACGGGCCTTGCGGGAATGGCGCAGGATGGCCGAGAAAATCGACGGTCACGCTACGCCCGCCATGCAGCGGCACGCGGTCGCCGGCGATCGCCAGCCACTCGCCGCGTTCCAGACGTTCGTGCAGTTGCAGCATGATCACCGGGTCGAGTTCGCTGACCTGGATCAGGCGCAGATTGGTCGCTCCAGCCTCGCCCAGCAAACGGTTGAATTGCTCGGCGTGCTTGGTGTGTACCAGCACGTTCATGGTGACCTTTTCGCCGATCTCCGCCAGTGCGCGACAGACTTCGAGATTGCCCAGGTGCGCGCCGACCAGCAGTTGCCCGCGACTGCCGCGCAACTGGTTGCGCAGCAGCGCCGGGTCGATGATTTCGATCTGTTCGATGCGGAGTTTGCCGTTCCACACGTCGAGTTTGTCGAGCATCGAATCGGCGAAGGCCATGAACTGGCCGAACACCCGCCAATGCGTCGGGCGCAACGCTTCGCGCTGACTCCAGGTGGCCAGGCGCTGCTGGTATTGCCAGGCACTGCGCCGCGCGGTGCGGCCGAACAGGAAAAAGTACAGGACGATGCCGTAGAGCAACGGGCTGAGCAGGCGTCGGCCCAGGACCTTGGCGGCGAACGCGGTGAATTTCATCAGCAGGAAGCTGCCGCGCTCTTCGCGGTCAGCCCAGTGCTTTTTGTCGGCTTCGCCGGTCATGTTCGCCACCGCCGCCAGAGGATCACCGGGAAGCGCAGCAACATGCCGAGAAACAGCCGTGTGTGCATGCTGGAAATCAGCGCGTTGTCGTGGAACAGGCGGAAGTGCGACACACCGTCCAGCGGGTAGTGCACGCTGGTTTGCAGCCAGCGCATCGGCTGATTGCGCCACGACAGGCGCACGAGAATGTCCGAGTCGAAATCCATGCGCTTGCCGACTTTTGCCGAGTCGATCACCGCCAGCGTCGGGGCTAGCGGATAGACGCGAAACCCACACATCGAATCGCGGATCTGCAGCGACAGCGTGTTGATCCAGACCATCACGTGGGTCAGGTAGCGCGCGTACAAACGGCCTTTCGGCACGCTCTCGTCGAACAGCGGATAACCGCAGATCATTGCCTCGGGATGGGCGCGGGATTCTTCGACGAAACGGGCGACGTCATGCAGGTCGTGCTGACCGTCGGCGTCGACCTGCAGCGCATGGCTGAAACCCAGTAACGAGGCCTCGCGCAGGCCGGTCATCACGGCGCCACCCTTGCCCTGATTGGCGGTCAGGCGCACCAGGTGCACGTTGTCGCGTTCCGCCAAACAGTCGAGCACCCTGGCGCAGGACTGGGTGCTGGCGTCATCCACCAGAATGCACGGCAGATTTTGCGCGAGCAGAGCATCGACCACGGTGCCGATCGCGGTTTCGTGGTTATAAACCGGGATCACGGCGCAAGGGTTATGCATGCCGTTTCTCCACTGGAAGACCACGATCCCTGTAGGAGTGAGCCTGCTCGCGATTGAGTGCGCAGCACTCACCAAGGTCAATCATGCTCTACACCCAAAAGAATCCGCCCACTGGAGCATGTCGCCGTGTCATTGCGATAGGCAAAATACAACTTGCGCCGCTCCGGATCGAAACGCAGGTGCAACTGGATTTCATCGCCGGGGCGTACCAGTTGCTGGAATTTCAGCACTTCCATACCGGCAAACGGGCCGGTCAGGTTGAGCAATTGGCGACCGAGGTTCAACGCCCATTCCACCTGCACCACGCCGGGCAATACCGGCGCCTTGGGGAAGTGGCCGCTGAAGTAGGCCAGATCCGGTGGCACGCTCAGTTGCAGACTCCACTCGCCAGCGCTTTCGACCTGCTCCAGCACTTCCGGCGCTTTCGGTCGCGGGGCCATCAGCAGCGCTTCAACGTCGGCCTGCGGCAGTTTGCCTTGGCTGTTCAACGGTAATTGCCGCACCAGCCGCCAACGTCGAGGCAAAGCCAGCGCCTCGCAGTGTTGGCGCAAATGCTGGCGCAGGGTTTCGGTCAGGTTACGACGGCCGTGTTCACGCAAGGCAAACAGGCCGGTCTCGCTGAGCACCAGCAGTGCACCGAGGGAGGCGCGGTTTTCCTGCACCACGCCGAGACGCGCTTCGGCGACCCAGTCGTGGGTCACCAATGCTTGTTCGAGCATGGGCAGAGAAATGCGTTTTTCTTCGAGTTTGACGATCCGGTCCAGCCGCCCCAACAGTTCAAAACGACCATCGGCACCTATGCGCGCGGCGTCAGCGGTGTGCTCGACGTGTCCGGCAGGCAGGTAAGGTGAAGCGATCAGTAGAGCGCCGTCGTTATCCTGGCTCAGTTCGACACCGGCGAACGGTTGCCACAGGTGTGCGCCCTGACGCCAGGCGATGCCGCCGGTTTCCGAACTGCCGAGGATTTCCGTCGGCCATTGTTGCAGGCGTTGCTGCAGGCTCTGCGCCGCTTCGAGCGGTAGCGCGCCACCGGAGGAAAACACCCGGCGCACGGCGCTCAGGGCCGGCCAGTCTAGGTTGTCGCCCATGCGTTTGAGCAACGCCGGGCTGGCGATCCAGGCGAAGGCCGGATGTTCTCGGCTGGCCCGCTGCAGGTCTTCGGGAAACGCCAGTTGCTTGCGCACGAACGAGCGCCCGGCGCACAGCGGCCACAGCACGCGAAACAGCAAACCGTAGATATGTTGCGTGGCGACGCTACCGATGATGCAGGCCTCACCGAGATCCGCGCCCCACAGTTGCTCCAGCGCCTCGACTTCATTGGCCAGTTGGCGCAGGGTCTTGTCGATGCGTTTGGGTTCGCCGCTGGAGCCGGACGTGCACAGGCTCAGACGGCACTGGTCGAGATCCAGTTCGGCGCCGGGCAACGATGGCTGCGCAAAGTCGCTCAGTTGCGTGTCATCGGCTTGATCCGTCAGCCACAGATCGACTTCAGCGGACCAGCGCTGGCGGGTTTGTGGCTGCAGATCCGAGGGCAGCAGAACACTCACGCCTGCACGCCATGCACCCAGCAAAGCGATGGCCAGTTCGGCGGCATCCTCCAAGTGCACAGCCAGACGTTTCACGCCCTGAGCTTGCAGGCCGGCGGCAACGCTCAACGCCTGCTCGCACAGTTGCGCGTGTTCGAGCACCGGCGCGTGGCTGATCGCCCGCGCCGGCACAGGCTTGAGCAGCAGCTGCTCAAGTTTTATCCAGTTCATGTACGGCCTCTTACCCGTTGTCGTATCAGCCATTCAATGGCAAACATCAGGCCGATCAATCCGTAGGAAATCAGGCCGGTGTACAACATCCACCAATTCAGCGGCGCCCACAGGGTCAGGAGGGCAGCGCACAAACCGTTGCAGAAGAAAAACACGCTCCAGGCCACGGTGACCTTGCGCGTGTAGCGAATCGCGATGTCCGGCAGCTCTGGCTCACGCAAGCGCGCCAGTCGCTCGACCATCGGCGGCCCGAATTTCAGGCTCAGGCTGAACAGCACCAGCATGAAGCCGCTGATCAGCACCGGGTACCAGCGCAGCAACAACGGGCTGTCGAACAGCGCCAGCAGCAGGCAAAAAACAATGGCCACGCCAGCCATCCACAGGCTGCCGGGTTTACGTTCACCGGTCAGCGCTCGCGCCAGCCACAGGCTGCCCAGCAGCAGACCAAACTGCCACGGGGCGAAGTGTTCCATGCCGAAATACACCGCGAAGGGGTACAGCAGACCGGCCAGCAGCAGGCCGAGGCCGATCAGTCGGCTCATGCGGCCGGTTGAACCAGGCGGTAGACCGCCTCGACCACGTCACCGACGGTACGCACCGATTTGAACTCTTCGGCGGCGATTTTCTTGCCGGTCTGGCGTTTGATGTGATCGATCAGGTCGACCGCGTCGATGCTGTCGATTTCCAGATCCTGATACAGATTGGACTCCAGGCTCACACGGGCCGGATCCAGTTCGAACAGCTCGACCAAGGCATCGCGCAGGGTGTTGAAAATATCGTCACGAGTTTGCATGGTCCGGTCTCAAGCTGCCTGTTTTGCCGTGACGAACGCCGCAAGGCTCGCCACGTTGGTGAAATGGTTGCGGGTGTCTTTGGCGTCGGCGTCGATCTTGATGCCGTATTTTTTCTGGATCGCCAGACCCAGTTCCAGCGCGTCGACGGAATCCAGACCCAGGCCTTCGCCGAACAGCGTCTGCTCGTCGCCGATGTCGTCGGCGCTGATGTCTTCGAGGCCGAGGGCGTCGATGATCAGCAGTTTGATATCACGATTCAGATCGCTCATCTTCGGCGAGCTCCTTAATGAAGTAGGTGTGCAAATAATCGTTGAGCTTGCGCGAGGCTTGCGGGGCAGGCCCCTGCGCGGCAAAGGTCTGTGGGTCTATATCGGCCCCGACGCGAAAACTGAAGTGCACGCGGCGACTGGGGATCCGATACCACGGTTCGGCTTTGGTCAGGGTGGTCGGGCTGACCTTGATGATCACCGGCGTGACTATTTTCGCACCGCGCAGGGCAATCGCTGCCGCCCCGCGATGAAAGGCCGGCGCCTGACCTGGCTGGGTGCGCGTGCCTTCGGGAAAGATGATCAGGGTCTGGCCGTTTTGCAGGGACTGGGCAGCGGCATCGAGCATGTCCATGCTGCCGTCGTTACTGATGTATTCGGTGCTGCGCAGCGGGCCACGGATGAAGGGGTTTTCCCACAGGCTTTTCTTCACCACGCAGTTGGCCTGGCGCACCAGACCGATCAGGAACACCACATCGATCAGCGACGGGTGGTTGGCGATGATCATCTGCCCGGGGCGGCCAAGACGTTCGGCCCCTTGAATGTCATACGTCAGCACGCCGGTACGGGCCATGAAGCGCACGAAAAACCAGAACAGCCGACTGACCGTCTGCCGCGCGCGCTGCCGATGTTTCAGCGCATCACCCGGCAGGCATCCGAGCAACGGAAACACCAGTACGCGCAGGCACAGCCCGCCCAGCCCGAACAGGGCGAAGCTTGCGGCGGTAGCCAGCAGGCGCCAGTAATAGGCGTCGCGGTTTTTTTCGGTCACGGGTTGCGTTGCCAGGTCCATACACGATTTTTCCAGGCATGTTGGCAATGAGGTTGCTGGCCGAGCAGGGTTTGCAGCAGATTGAGCGCGTGCGGCCAGTGCGCTTTTGACCGTGTTTCTGTGGTGCTGTTCAGGGTCAGCCGCCAGTCGGTACCGGGGGTCAGCAACAGGCCGAGCGCGTAAGGAAACGGCACATCGTCGATCCACGCTGAATACGCTTCGGGTGGTTGTTCTTCGGTAACGATCAGCAGCACCGCCGGAGCGCCTTCATCGAGCAGCGCCGCGGCTTCTAGCATGCCGTGCTCGAGACCGTCGCCGGCAGCGGCGAGGGCGGTCATTTCGCTGGTTTCGCCGCGCATGATCGACCACAGACCGATGATCGCATTGTGTACCGACAGGCTGAACTGGGTCGGCGACAGCGGCTGTTCGTTGGCCAGATCACTGAGGATGTCGTAAGTGCGCGGTGTTTCGCCGTGGCGCGAGACAAACACCAGCGGCAGATTCTCCCGTCCGTCGGCCAAGGGCCAGCCAACGCTGAACGCCATGCGTGCCAGTCGGCTGAGACGGCGGCGCTGCATGGCCGGCAAAAACGACACATCGGGCGCGGCATCACTGCTCTGGAGCACGACCGGTTGTCGGCTCCAGGCCTGCCAGGCGTCCACGCTGTCGAGCCCGGGGGCCCACGCGCGCCATTGGGCGATGTTGAAGTTGATCACGGACATTCATCCCGCCCCTGCGGGCATTTGTTGACGCGTTGAGTGGCCAGAGCCGCAGCAGGCTTGACGTGGCGCATGGCGCCGGGTGGCGCGCATTATCCCGGTGCGACGAGTGTGTAGCAAATGCTGGTTACATTTTGCGCAATGAAATGTACTGAGTGGTTCGCAAGAAAACTGTCACTTGGCCATTATCCAGATCGTAAGCGGCTTGTCTGTCGGGAATCTCGGCGATCAATGGCGGCGATTGCGCTGTTTGTCCGCGGATATTTGCACCTGACTTTGTAGTCCGTGTCCGTGAAGGTAGCGAGGCGAGGTCGAGCGCATCTACACTCGGTCATTCTTTGATACACGGAGGTTTGGTCATGCGGCGCGTGGTGTTCAATCAGAAAGGTGGCGTAGGCAAGTCGAGCATTGCCTGCAATCTGGCGGCGGTCAGTGCCAGCGAGGGTTATCGCACGTTGTTGGTGGACCTCGATGCCCAGGCCAACTCCACTCAATATCTGACCGGGCTGACCGGCAATGACATCCCGATGGGTATTGCCGACTTCTTCAAGCAGACGCTGTCCTCGGGGCCGTTCTCGAAGAAGAATCAGGCGGATATCTACGAAACGCCGTTCGACAACCTGCACATCATCACCGCGACGGCCGAGTTGGCCGATTTGCAGCCCAAGCTTGAGGCCAAGCACAAGATCAACAAGCTGCGTAAGTTGCTTGATGAGTTGTCTGAAGATTATGACCGCATCTACCTCGATACGCCGCCAGCGCTGAATTTCTACGCGGTATCTGCGTTGATTGCCGCTGATCGGGTGCTGATTCCCTTCGATTGCGACAGCTTCTCCCGTCAGGCCCTGTACGGGCTGATCGCGGAGATCGAAGAGTTGAAGGACGACCATAACGAAGGCCTGGAAGTCGAAGGCATTGTGGTCAACCAGTTTCAGGCCCGGGCGAGCCTGCCGCAGCAGATTCTCGACGAGCTGATTGCTGAAGGTTTGCCGGTACTACCGGTGTATCTGACCAGTTCAGTGCGCATGCGCGAATCGCACCAGGCCAGCATGCCGCTGATCCACCTCGACCCCCGACACAAGCTGACCCAGCAATTCGTCGAGCTGCACAACTTGCTCGAAGATCACTGATCTCTTGAGCTACGCAGATCCCCTGTGGGAGCGAGCCTGCTCGCGAAGAGGCCAGTACATTCAACATCTGTGTTGACTGAACGGACGCCTTCGCGAGCAGGCTCGCTCCCACATTGGGTCCCTGGTGTGTCAGATCCCCTGGCTGCGCAGCCACGCCATCAACTGCGGCAACGGCAACGCGCCACTCTGCCGCGCCACTTCCCGGCCGTTCTTGAACAGAATCAAACTCGGAATCGAGCGAATCCCCAACTGCGCCGACAACGGCTGATTCGCTTCGCTATCAAGCTTGGCCAAGCGGCACTTGCCCGCCAACTGCGCTGCCGCCTGCTCGAACACCGGCGCAAACGACTTGCACGGCCCACACCACTCCGCCCAGACATCTACCAGCAACGGCAAATCACCCTTGATCTGGCTGGCGTAATCGCCTTGCTTGAGTTCGAACGGTTTGCTCAGCAACACGGCGGATTTGCAGCGGCCGCACTTGGGCTGATCCGCGAGGCGCTCGGCGGGAATGCGGTTGAGGCCGTTGCAGTAGGGGCAGGGGATGAGGAGTGGGTCGGTCATATTTGGCTCGTTGGCGTTCAGCGTTTCGTACGACTTATCTGGAGCCGTGCGAACTGTTTATCAAGATGAAGCGTTGGCACTCAGGAAGAACAACTGATCTCCAAATGCTTGCCCCACTCCGGCGGCCGCTCTGCATAAACCTCCATCCCCGGCTGCTGCTCAAATGGTTTGCTCAGCACCGCGTGCAGCCGGCGTACTTCTGAGTAATCCCCTTGCTCAGCCGCATCGATGGCTTTTTGCGCCAGGTAATTGCGCAGGATATATAGCGGGTTGACCGCATGCATGCGGGTGCGGCGCTGTTCCTGATCAGCATCGCCATCGCGGGCAACCCGGGCGACGTAGCGTTCGCCCCAGGCGTCGAAACCCTTGATGTCGACGAAGTCATCACGTAGGCGGGCCACGGCCTGTTCGGCGGATTCTTCACCGAGTCGGCGGAAGAACAGCGTGTAATCGACGCCGCTGTTCTGCATCAGTTGCAGCAGGTCTTCCAGCAGCTTCTGGTCATCGTCCTCGGCCGTGGTGAAACCGAGGCGGCGGCGCATCAGGTCGAGGTAGTGCGCCTGGAACAATGGCAGGTACAAGCCGAGGGTTTCACGCAGGGCTTCGACGCTGATGAACGGCGTCAGCGCTTGAGCCAATGCACTTAGGTTCCACTGGCCGACCGGCACTTGATTGCTGAACGAGTAGCGCCCCTGATCATCCGAGTGGTTGCAGATGAAGTTCGCGTCGAAGTCATCGAGAAAGGCAAACGGGCCGAAGTCGAAGGTGATGCCGAGGATCGACATGTTGTCGGTGTTCATCACGCCGTGACAGAAGCCATAGGCCTGCCACTTGGCGATCAGTTCGGCGTTGCGCTCGACGATCTCGCGGAACATCGCCAGATACGGTTCCGGCTGCTCCAGGCACTCAGGGAAATGCATCGCCAGCACGTGCTCGCCGAGTTGCTTTTGCTGCTCGGGGCGCTTGGTGTAGTAGAAGTATTCGAAGTGGCCGAAGCGGATGTGGCTCGGCGCCAGACGCAGGACCATTGCTGCGCGTTCCTGCTTTTCACGCCAGACCGGGGTGTCGGAGCCAATCACGCAGGCTGCGCGCGACGAAGGAATGTTCAACGCGTACAGCGCCTCGGAAGCAAGGAACTCGCGGATCGACGAACGCAGCACCGCCCGGCCGTCGCCCATGCGCGAAAACGGCGTCTGCCCGGCGCCCTTGAGGTGCAAGTCCCAATGTTCGCCGGCAGTGTTGTAGACCTCGCCGAGCAGCAAGCCGCGACCATCACCCAATTGCGGCGTGTAGCCGCCGAACTGATGCCCGGAATAGACCATTGCCCGCGGTTCGGCATCGGCCCACAGCTTGTGGCCGCCAAACAGTTCGGCAAATTCCTGAGTTTCGGCTGCGGCCGGATCGAGATCGAGCAAGGCAAGGGCCGCCGGGCTGGCGACGACCAGGCGCGGATTGTCGATCGGCTCGGGCAGCACATGGGCGGAGAACGCATCGCCCAGGCGGGCGAAGCGATTGTCGAAGGTCAGTTCGTCGAGGGCTTTCAAGGACCGGCTCCAGCAGAATGTCCGAGCATTCTGCTGGGAATAAACCGGTTAGTCGAGTTTGGCCGGCGGTGGCTCTTGCAGCGGTTTCTGATCGTCGGCGATCGGCACGATGGTTTTCGTTTCCGGCTCGATCGGCACCATCTTGTATTCCTGACCGTGAAGGTTCTTCAGGTAAACCTCCATCTGGCGGAACGAGATATTGATGTGCTGCTTCTTGAACTCACGGTTGATGAAGCGGTTGACCTCATCGAGCACCGGGTTACGGTCGCCGAGGTCGCGCACGTGCATGCGCAACTCGTGGTCGAGGGTGCTTTCGCCGAAGTTGAGGAAGTACACGTGTGGCTCGGGTTCCTTGAGCACGCGCGGGTTTTCCCGGGCAGCCTTGAGCAGCAGTTCCTTGACCAGATCCAGATCCGAGCCGTAATCGACGCCGAGTTTCAGCGTCACGCGGGTGATGGTGTCGGTCAGCGACCAGTTGATCAGTTGCCCGGTAATGAACGTCTTGTTCGGGACAATGATGTCCTTGCGGTCGAAGTCGGTGATGGTCGTGGCGCGGATGCGGATCTTGCTCACCGTGCCCGACAGGTTGCCGATGGTGATGGTGTCACCGATCCGCACCGGGCGTTCGAAGAGGATCATGATGCCGGAGATGAAGTTGGCAAAGATCTCCTGCATGCCGAAACCGAGGCCGACCGACAGCGCCGCCACCAGCCATTGCAACTTGTCCCAGCTCACACCGAGGGTCGACAGGGTCGAGACAAAACCGACGCCGGCGATCACGTAGGAGAGCAACGTGGTGGTCGCGTACGCACTGCCCTGGGCCAGATTGAGCTTGGACAGCACGAACACTTCCAGCAAACCCGGCAAGTTACGCGCGAGGGCGAAGGTGATGCCAATGATGATCAGCGCGCCGAGCATGTCGCCGATACTGATCGGCACCATGCTCATGTTGGCGCCGGTGCCGCTGGTGTATTCGTAGAGGGTGATGTTGTCGAGGTACGAGAACACCGAAATCAGATCCGACCAGACCCAGTACAGCGCGGCGATAAAGCCGCCGAGCAGGGCCAGACGAATCAGGCGCAGGGACTGTTCGTTGACCTTTTCGATGTCCAGCGTCGGCTCTTCAATCACCGCCTCGCCATCGCCGGCCTCCTTCGCTGCCTGACGTTTGGCCAGGGCGCGCTGGTAGGCCAGGCGTCGTGCGGCAACGCTCAGTCCGCGGACGAACGTGGCTTCGATCACCAGCCAGAACATCAGCAGGTACAAGGTGTTGATCAGGCGGTCGCTGAGTTTCAGCGCGGTGTAGTAGTAGCCGAAGCACACCGCCACGAACAGGGCGATCGGCAGCAGGGTGAACATCACGCCAACGGCTTTGCGGAACAGTGAGGCGTTTTCGTGGGCCGGGCTGCTGATCAGCAGGCGACTGAGCAGCCAGGCCATCAAGGCGTAGCAGGTCAGCACTACCGGCATGCCGAGCACATCGTCGGCCAGTGCGGCCGGTTGCAGTTCGGCGACGGCGACAATGGTCACCAGCGCCATCACCACCAGACCGAGTCGACGGATCCAGCCCTGGAGGAATTCGACCTGCGGTTTTTCCCAGCGGAAGTGCAATTCCGCCACCCCACCCGGGGCGAGAATCCGGTAAGCGGTGTAGAACACCAGCCACGCCTGACCCATTTGCAGCAGCGCTGCACCCATATTGGTGTTCTGCCCGCGAGCGTCGATCTGCAACGCCAGACCGCACAGCGCCAGGCCCAATGCGACCGGCATCGCCAGGAGAATATTGATCAGGATCGCCTGCGGCGTGTGCCACTGGCTGTCACGCTTGAAGTGGCCGATGTCCTGGTGAACCTTGTTTAAGCGCGCGTACAGATTTTTGCGTCGCCACAACAGGGCGCCGATCAACAGCGCCAGCGGCAGGAACAGCAGCGGCCGCTGGGTCAGGCCATCGGTCAGCTCACTGAGGCTGGAGGCCCACGGCAGCGTGTCGACCTGGCGTTTCAGGCGCTCCGGCACCGCGCGCATCCATTCCAGATCCAGCGGCTTGTTGCTCGGAATCCAGAACATCTGCTCGTCCAGCGTTGCGCGCAGGCTCTGCGCGGTGCTCAGCAGTTGTTTCTGGTTGAGTTGCAGGGTGATCGACTCGTTGAGCATGGCGCTCAGTTCGCGATTCAGCCGCTCCAGCAGGTCGGCGCGGGTGTTGGCCAGCTCCAGCAGGTTTTTGCGCAATTGCGGCGTGACCTGCTCCGGCGGCTGAGTGGCCAGCAGGTTGTCGACATAGGCGGCCGGATTACTCAGTTGCTCACGCTGCTGGCTGACGTCGAATTGCCACAGGCGAATGTCGGCGATCTGATCCGCCAGATCGCGGTCGACCTTGAGACGCGGCAGGGCTTGTTTCTGTTTGTAGAGAATCTTCGACAGCAGCAGGCTGCCCTTGAGCACGCTGATCTGCTCGTCCAGCGCTGAATCGCTTTGGGTCAGGCTGTCGAGCTGTTGTTTGGTCTGCAGATTCTGTTGGGTGACTTCGTTGAGGCGGTCGGTGCTTTTAAGCAGGTAGTCGGAGAGCTTGAGGTTCGCCGTGCTTTCGATGGCCAGCAGACTGCTGCTACCGGCCTTCTGCGCTTCGATCGACTGCTGCGTCACGGTTTCCTGCGACTGCGCCAGACGTTTCTGGTTGATCAGGGTTTGCAGTTCCTGGATCTCGCGGTCGAGGCGCTCGGACTTCTCCGAGAGCAAGTCATGCTGAGCGTTACCCAGATCCTGCAACTGGCTGTTACCGGCCAGCTCCTGACGGCGCAGCGGAATCAGCGCATTCAGCGCCGACAGTTCGGCGTTCAACTGGTCGCGCTGCTCGGCGGTGACGGTTTTACCCGCGTCCTTGCCGGATTTGAGGATGTTGTTGATCTGCTGGATGCGCGTCTGGCTGGCGGAAATCTCCGCTTGCGCGCGCTCGGGGCGCGTCTGTGCGGTGATGATCAAGCTGTTGGCGTCGGCGAGGGCTTTTTGCAGATCGCTTTGCTGGGTCGAGCGATCGGTGAGGATCTGCTCCAGTTGCTGAATCGACTCTTTGGGAAAACGCTGCGCCACCGGTACCACCGCGTTGGCTTTGAGGCGGGCCAGTTCGCGGGTGTTTTCAATGGTCTGCTTGGGTGCAGTTGCCAGTTGCTGCTTGAGATCGATCAGTCTCTGTTCGTAATCACGCTGATTGTTCAGCTGAGTCAGCGTGCTCTGCAAGGTGGTTTGCAGGGCCTTTTTATCGGCATCCGGCAGTTTGCTGTCGGCCAGCTTGTCGAGGCTGGCCTGCACAGTGTCGCTGGACGGTGGTTCGGCGGCGTACAGCGGGCCGACAGTAAGACTCAGGCCCAGCAGGGCCGCGGCGAAAAAGGAGCGCAGGGTAGGCATAGAGACCGGTCAAGCAAGTGATAGTGGACGCAGTTTAGAGGAAGAGACCGGGGCCCGGGCGACTTCCTTCGGGGAATCTGACGCCCACTTTGCCGATCTTGTTCCCGTCCATGACCGCAACCGTCCAGTGGGTGTTGTTCCACTCGACCTGGTCACCGACGATGGGTGCACCACCAACTTTCTGCGCGATGAAGGCGCCCAGGGTCATGTCCGGATCGATACCCTCGGCCGGCAGGCCATAGAGCGCGGCAACCGCTTTAAGCTGGGCGTCTCCTTCGAGTACGAAATCGCCGAAGAAGCGCAGATCGAGGCCACGTTGCGGCGCTTGGCTGAACAGTTTTCCGAGGGCGCCAAGGTTGTGTTCATGGCCGATAACACACAGTAAATCATCGACTTCCAGCACCGTACTACCCGACGGATGGAGCAGTTGCTGGCCACGAAACAGTGCCGCGATACGCGTACCTTCGGGCATTTTCAGCTCGCGCAGGGGCGAACCGATGCACCATTTCTCCGCGCCGAGCTTGTAAACGAACAGCTCCCACTCGCTGGTGACGTGGACTTCCAGTGCCGCGCGGGAAATCGGTGCAGGCTCTGGCGGTACCGTCACTTTCAGCAGCTTGGCCACCCACGGCAGGCTCGTGCCCTGCACCAGCAGCGACACCAGCACGATGAAGAACGCGAGGTTGAAGTACAGCTGTGCATTCGGCAGCCCGGCCATCAGCGGGAACACCGCGAGAATGATTGGTACCGCGCCGCGCAGGCCGACCCAGGAGATAAAGGCTTTCTCGCGGCCATGAAACGCTTTGAACGGCAGCAGACCGACCATCACCGACAGTGGCCGCGCAAACAGAATCATCCACAGCGCCAGACCTAGAGCGGGCAGGGCGATCGGCAGCAAGTCATGCGGGGTGACCAGCAGCCCCAGCACGAGGAACATGCCGATCTGCGCCAGCCACGCCATGCCATCGAGCATGTGCAGAATGCCGTGACGGCTGCGCACCGGGCGGTTACCGATCACCAGACCGCACAGATAAACGGCGAGGAAGCCGCTGCCGTGCAGGGCGTTGGTCAGGGCGAATACCACCAGACCGCCGGCGATCACCAGAATCGGATACAGGCCGGCCGCCAGATTGATCCGGTTGACCAGTTGCAACATCAGCCAGCCGCCGCCGAGACCGATTACGCCGCCGATGCCGAACTCGCGGATCAAGTGGGTCAGCAGACTCCAGTGCAGGCCGGTCTGGCCGCTGGCGAGCATGTCGATCAGGGTCACGGTGAGAAACACCGCCATCGGGTCGTTGCTGCCGGATTCGATCTCCAGGCTGGCCGTCACCCGCTCGTTCAGGCCTTTGCCGCCGAGCAGTGAGAACACCGCTGCGGCGTCGGTCGAGCCGACAATGGCACCGATCAACAAGCCTTGAATCAGGTTGAGGTCGAACAGCCAGGCAGCGGCCATGCCGGTCAGCCCGGTGGTAATCAACACCCCGACCGTGGCCAGCGATAACGCCGGCCATAGCGCCACGCGGAAACTGGATACCCGTGTGCGCAAGCCGCCGTCGAGGAGAATCACTGCGAGTGCGAGGTTGCCGACCAGATAGGCCGTCGGGTAGTTATCGAAAATGATCCCGCCGCCATCGACCCCGGCGGCCATGCCGACCGCGAGAATAATGACCAGAATCGGAATGCCGAGACGGGAGGAGAGAGAACTGACGAGAATGCTTGCGCCTACCAGCAACGCGCCGATCAAGAACAGGCTGTTGATGGTCGTCGCATTCAAAGGCAGTACTCCAGAAGCGTAAAGACGGGCACAAACTGACCATGCAGTCTGCGTGCCAGCGATTCTAACCTGTTGAAATGTGATGCTGTCAAAAAGGTTTTTACGCTGGCGTGTTCGGGATTTTGGTTCGGCTGAAGATTGCTGCCCTCACCCTAGCCCTCTCCCGGAGGGAGAGGGAACTGATCGAGGTGTTTGTGCGAGGTACGCCGACCTGAAATTCCGAGTCGAACGCAGGTTTTGAAAAACACGAAGATCTGCTCCCTTTCCCCCCTCTCCCCCTGGGAGAGGGGACTGATCGAGGTGTTTGTGCGAGCTACATCGACCTGAAATTCCGAGTCGAACTCAGACTTTGAAAGGCATGAAAATCTGCCCCCTTTCCCCCTCTCCCTCTGGGAGAGGGCTGGGGTGAGGGGCTTTTGACCTTGCTCTCAAAATTTAAAGGCTGAACCGCCCAACCATGTTGTTCAAATCCAGCGCCAACCGCGACAGTTCATTACTCGCCGCACTGGTCTGATTCGCGCCGGTCGCTGATTGCACCGACAGATCGCGGATGTTCACCAGATTACGATCCACTTCCCGCGCCACTTGCGCCTGCTCTTCGGCGGCGCTGGCGATCACCAGGTTGCGCTCGTTGATCTCGACGATGGCGGTGTTGATGGTGTCCAGCGACATGCCGGCGCCGCGGGCGATGTTCAGGGTCGACTCGGCACGCTCGGTGCTGTTACGCATCGAATCCACGGCGTGTTCGGTGCCGCTCTGAATGCTGCCGAT
The DNA here is from genome assembly GCF_900580865.1 of Pseudomonas viridiflava. Lineage (GTDB taxonomy): Bacteria > Pseudomonadota > Gammaproteobacteria > Pseudomonadales > Pseudomonadaceae > Aquipseudomonas. The sequence goes on along the minus strand of NZ_UTBZ01000140.1, from coordinate 192,435 downwards.
CATCCGCTCGATTTCGCTGGTCGACTGCTGAGTGCGGTGCGCCAGGGCACGTACCTCGTCTGCCACCACAGCAAATCCACGACCGGCTTCACCGGCACGGGCCGCTTCAATCGCTGCGTTCAGCGCCAGCAGGTTGGTCTGATCGGCCAGGCCACGAATCACGTCGAGCACCTTGCCGATGTCACGGGATTCATTGGCCAGATCGCCGATCAGGCTGGCCGTGCTCTGCACGTCGGCGCTCATGCGTTCGATCGCGCTAACGGTTTCCTGCACCAGATCACGGCCGTCGCCGGCGGAAGTGGTGGCGTTCTTCGAAGCTTCCGAAGTGCTCACGGCGTTGCGCGCGACTTCTTCCACGGCGCTCGTCATTTCATTGACCGCAGTGGCCGCCTGTTCGATTTCATTGTTCTGCTGAGTCAGGCCGCGCGCGCTTTCGTCGGTGACGCTGTTCAGTTCTTCGGCGGCCGAAGCCAGCTGAGTCGCCGAGCCGGAAATCCGCTGCAGGGTGTCACGCAGCTTCGATTGCATCTTGGCCATGGCCGCGAGCAGACGTCCTGCCTCGTCTTCACCGTCAACGTGGATCGGCTGGGTCAGGTTGCCTTCGGCGATGGTTTCCGCAGCTTCCAATGCTTTGGAGATCGGCTTGGTAATGCTCACGGTCAGCAGCCAGGCGAAGAGGAACGTCAGGCCAGTGGCGATCACCAACAATGTGACCACAAGGTTGAAAGACATCGAAAACTGATCGCTCGCGCCTTTATCCGTGTCGGCGATTTGCTGGGTGTTGATCTCCAGCAGACGCGCCAGGGCGGTGTTCACCGCTTCCGAGTTGCTCAGCAAGTCCGAGTTGAGCATCTGCCGCAGTTCATCGATCTGATTGTTGCGCGACAGGGTTTTCATCCGCTCTTCAAGTTGGCGGTACTGCGCGAGCAACTGCACGTATTGATCATAAGCCGCACGTTCTTGCGGGCCGTCGATCAACGGTTCGTAGGCGCGCTGGGCGTCGGCGATCTGCTTGTTGCGCAGCTCGAACAGTTCGACCGTCTTTTGTTGAACGTCAGGTTCACGGTTGATCAGCAACCGATACGACAAAACGCGCAAACGCAGGGTCAGTTGGGTGAATTCGTCGAGCGCCTTGATCGACGGCACGCTGGCCGTGGCGATGTCTTCGCCTGCTGCGCGGATTTTGCTCATCTGATTCAGCGCGAACACGCCAAGAATCAGCATCAGGCCGCCGATCAGGGCGAAGCCGGTAAACGCCCGTGGGGCGATATTCATATTGCGAAGGGACATGGGGCGGATACCAAGAGAGGGCCGCGTCCATGCGGGCTGAGACTGCTGTATGGATGACTTATCGGTCATGCGACTAAAGTCTTGAGGCGGTGTGCGTATTTGTCGCAGAAGGGTTTGGGCGACGAAGTGCAGGAACCAGATCGGCAGATCACAGTCTTTAAAACTCGCGAGAACGGTCGGCCGCCAGGAAAATCAAGGCTTTGCGCCGGTTTAACCCTGGCATCCGTGATGACTTTTCTTTATCGTACGCGCCCTTTGAAAAACGCTTGGAAGATCAAAATGTTGGAAGCATCCCTCAGCCAATTGGAACAGCTCGTCAGCGACCTGGTGCAACAGAACCAGACCCTCGCGCAAACCAACCAGACCCTGTCCACGGAACTGGCCCAGGCCAAGGATGAAAACGAAAGCCTGCAACTGAACCTGATGGAGCAGGAAGAAAAGCACGGCGCCACCGCCGCCCGCATTCAAGCCCTGGTTGATCGCGTCAACGCAGGTCCTGTCAGCGCATGAACCACCACACAGCAGGGGTAAAAGTCGTCTCCATTCTCGGGGAGGACTATTCGATCAAGGCACCGGCCGGGGAAGAACAGACCCTGCTGGACGCAGCCATGATGCTCAAGGCAGCGCTGGATGACACCAAGCGCAAATACCCGACATTGATCGGTGACCGCTTGCTGGTGCTGGCGGCGATGAATCTGTGCTCGCAGCAGATCGAAATGAAGAAGCAACACAAGGAAGAACTCGACCGTTACCAAGAGCAAGTCAGCGCCACGGTCGATACCATCGCCAAGACCATTAATCAGGGTTGAAGTCTCGGGGTTTACCACGGACATTCTTCTGGGAGCGCTCCACTAGCGAGGAGCGCTCTGGAGGGGAAGGAGTGATCAAGCGGGGCTTGACCAGAGCCTGAAGTAATACCGTTTTTCCTGGTTCACCAGATCCTTGTCCTGCACTTTGAAAGGTTCATCTGGATAGTCGGGATGTGTCAGGAAATCCCCCTTTTCAATGTACCGAACCAATTCATCATGGTTAAGTGCCTTTTCACTTCGCCACTTGGACGGGGTTGCGTCGACCTCTATCTCGATAAGCCACCCGCTGGCTGATTCCTCGAATGATTTTTTCAGGACGGTAATTTTCCTTTCATTGGCTGTTTTTCGAATCGTCTGACCAACCCGGACGGACTTCAGCATTTCATCACGAGTAATGCCCTCGATACTTTGAGTGCCCTGAATACTTTCAATAGTGCGTTGTCTGCTCATCTCCGACTCCTCGTTTTTTGGGTTTCGCCAACGAAGAGTACGGCTTCGATAAATCCCTGACACCTGACAACCCTGACAGTAGACAGGACCGGTTTTTCGTGGGTTTTATTAATCCTGAGCATGGGTGGCGGAACAATATTCAGATTTTTTGTATACATTTGGCGCGACAGTTGCAGTGTTTCTGCCTCTTATTCTTTGGGGGTGCTCCATGCAGTTGTGGCGACGCAGTATTCAATGGCAGCTGATCCTCAGCATGGGCACCGCCCTGCTGGTCAGTATCCTGATCGTGGTTGGCATTTATACCCTTGTGGTCAACCGCCTCGCCCAGAGCTATCTGGTCGAACAAGCACTGCCGTCGAGCATCGAAGCGACGCGCAACGATATCGAACGCATCCTCGTCCAGCCGCTGACGGCGGCCAAGGATATCGCTAGCAATACGATGGTCCGCGACTGGCTCGCCTCGGGTGAGGACGGCAGCAAAACAGCGGGCTTCGCGCAGTATCTGGAAGGCATCCGCGCCGAACACAAGGCATTTACTGCTTTGATCATCGGCACCGAGTCCAATCACTACATCACCGAAAAAGGTCTGGATCGCACCCTCAGTCGCGCCAAACCGGCCGACGCGTGGTTCTATTCTTTTCTCGACAGCAACCAGCCGCGCACCTTGAACATCGACAATGACGGGGCGACCGGAGAGTTGGCGCTGTTCATCGATTTGAAGGTCGAGCAGGCCGGCAAAGTGGTCGGCGTTGCCGGGCTCGGTTTGAGCATGAAAGAGTTGTCGGAGCTGATTCACAACTTCAGCTTTGGTGAGCGCGGCAAGGTCTATCTCGTGCGTTCCGACGGTTTGATCCAAGTGCATCCCGAAGCGCAGTTCAGCGGCAAACGCACCTTGAGCGAGCAGATTGGCGCCGATGCGGCGCAGTCCGTCATGGGCCAGAAAACGGCGATCAGCAGCAGCTTCCAGAGGGATGGCGAAGACTTCCTCGCCTTCAGCCTGCCGTTGCGCGATCTGGGCTGGACTCTGGTGGCAGAAGTGCCGCAATCGCAGATCTACGCCGAAGCCCGTAAAGCGATGTGGATGAGCGGCGGCATCGGTCTGGCGGTGGCGCTGGTGTGCCTTGCTCTGGTGGTATGGCTGGCGCAAGGTCTGGTGCGGCCGATTCGTCAGGTAACAGCGGCGCTGGTAGCAATCGGTAGCGGTGGTGGAGATTTGACCCACCGGTTAGATTCCAGCCGCGCCGATGAGCTGGGCGACCTCGCCCGCGGTTTCAACCGTTTTCTCGACAGCCAGCGCGGGATGATCGGTGAGGTGCTGACCACCAGCGAGCGCCTGCGCACCGCTGTAGGGCAAGTGGCGAAGGTGGTGGAAAACACTGCCGAGCGCTCCGGCCGTCAGCAGGAAATGACCGATATGGTCGCGACTGCCGTCCACGAGATGGGCTTGACTGTGCAGGAGATTGCGCAGAACGCCGGTAATGCTGCGCTGGCGTCGCAAACCGCGCGGGATGAAGCGATGCAGGCGCGGGAAGTGGTTGGGGGCTCGATTCGGCATATTGAAAGCATGTCGGATGAAATTGGCTTGGCAGCGGGTGCAGTCGGTGAACTGGCACATCAAGTGGCGTCGATCGATTCGGTGTTAGCTGTGATTCGCGGGGTGTCCGAGCAGACCAATCTTTTGGCGCTGAACGCGGCGATCGAAGCGGCGCGGGCTGGGGATATGGGGCGCGGCTTTGCGGTTGTCGCCGATGAAGTGCGTACCTTGGCGCGTCGCACGCAAGCGTCCACCGACGAAATTCAACAGATGATCGGCAGCCTCAAGCAAGGTGCGGAAAATGCCGTGTCGTCGATGCGCACCGGTCAGGCGGCGACTGGCACCGGGGTTGAATCGAGCCAGCGTACCGGGGCCTCACTGACCGCGATTACCGGGCAGGTCGAGCGCATCAGTGACATGAACCATCAGGTGGCGACGGCGACCGAAGAGCAATCGGCGGTGACCGAAGAGATCAACCGTAACGTGCAGGGGATTTCTGATCTGGCGCGGGCGACGGCGGGGGAGGTTCGGGCCTGTCGCGAGGATTGTCAGATGTTGCAGAGGCTGGCGGATGATCTGGCGCGGCAGATGGGTGGGTTCAAGCTGAGTTGAGTGTTGAAGCAGAAAAGCCCCTCACCCTAACCCTCTCCCAAAGGGAGAGGGGACTGACCGTGGAAAATTCAGGAGGTACGCCGACCTGAAAGTACTGTACTGAATCCATAATCGACGCGGTTTTTCAGGTCGATGTATAGCGTCATACACCTCGGTCGGCCCCCTCTCCCTCCGGGAGAGGGCTGGGGTGAGGGTCGGCTTTCAGAACCACGCATCCTGCATCGCTAGACACGTATCATCCCGCGCCTCCAGCAATGCCAACTCATGGTGGCAACCCGGCACTTCCCACGTCAGAAAATAGCGCGCCGCCTGCAGCTTGCCCTTATAGAAGTCAGCATCCGCTGCATTCCCTTTGGCCAACCCCTCTTCGGCACGAATTGCCTGCTCCAGCCAGCGCCAGCCAATCACCGTGTGCCCGAACACCTTCAGGTACAGCGCAGAGTTCGCCAGGCTGCTATTGACCTTGCCTTGCCCCAGATCAGTCAACAAACCGATGGTCACCGTTTGCAGGCGCGCGACCAGTTTTTCCAGCGGCTCACGCAGTGCGGTCAGCGATTCATGCGCCGTTGCGCGCTCTGCCGTAGTGGCGATCAGTCGAATCAGTTGCTTCAGCCCCGCGCCGCCGTTCTGCGCCAATTTACGACCCAGCAAGTCCAGCGACTGAATGCCGTGAGTGCCTTCATGAATCGGGTTCAGGCGGTTGTCGCGGTAATACTGCTCGACCGGGTATTCGCGGGTATAACCGTGGCCGCCTAGAATCTGGATCGCCAGTTCGTTGGCCTTGAGGCAGAACTCCGATGGCCAGGATTTGACGATCGGCGTCAGCAAATCCAATAGCTCATGCGCCTGTTTGCGCTCTGCTTCGCTCTCAAGTGTCGTGGTGTCGTCGAACAAGCGCGCCGCGTACAGGCCGAGGTCAAATGCACCTTCGACGTAGGACTTTTGCGTCAGCAGCATGCGTCGTACATCCGCGTGCTGAATGATCGCCACCGGTGCGGTGGTTGGGTCCTTGCTGTCCGGCACGCGACCCTGCGGGCGTTCACGGGCGTATTCCAGCGAGTACAGATAACCGGCATAACCGAGCATCACCGCGCCCATGCCGACGCCAATCCGTGCTTCGTTCATCATCTGGAACATATAGCTCAGGCCGTGATGCGGTTTACCCACCAGATAACCGACACACTCTCCGTTATCGCCGAAGTTCAGCGCCGTAGAGGTGGTACCGCGCCAGCCCATCTTGTGAAACAGCCCGGCCAGCAGCACGTCGTTGCGTTGGCCCAAGCTGCCGTCATCGTTGACCAGAAACTTCGGCACGATGAACAGCGAAATGCCTTTAACGCCCGCAGGCGCGTCCGGCAGTTTGGCCAGCACCATGTGTACGATGTTCTCCGACAGCGGGTGATCGCCGCCGGAAATGAAGATTTTGTTGCCCTTCAGGCGATAGGTGCCGTTGGAGGCAGGCTCGGCGCGCGTACGAATATCCGACAGCGATGAACCTGCATGCGGTTCGGTCAGGGCCATGGTGCCGAAGAAGCGCCCGTCGATCATTGGCTGCAGGAAGCGCTGTTTCTGCTCGTCGGTGCCAAAGCTCTCGATCAGGTTCGCCGCGCCCATGGTCAGGAACGGGTACGAAGTCGACGCAGCGTTGGCTGACTGGAAATGCGCGAAGCAGGCTTGCGATAGCAGCGTAGGAAGTTGCATGCCGCCGGCGTCGAAACTTCTCGCGGCGTTGAGGAATCCGGCTTCAAGGAAGGCATCCACCGCCGGTTTCACTTCAGGAATCAGAATCGCCTGACCGTCTTCGTAGCGCGGTTCGTTCTCGTCGCCCTTGCGGTTGTGCGGTGCGAAGTACTTCTCGGCGATGCTGCGTGCGGTGCCGATGGCGGCGTCGAAGGTCTCGCGGTTGTGCTCGGCAAAGCGTTCACGCCGGGTCAGGCCCTCGGCATCGAGGACTTCATACAGCTCGAAAGCCAGATTGCGGGAACTGAGCAGCGTCTCGGACATGGCGGCCTACCTGAAATTGGGGTTGGGCCGAGTCTAGGCGTGCTGATAAAGGCTGAACAGGATGATTGATAAGCGTGATGTTGGAGCCGCGCAGCAACTTTGCAAACACCACAAACCACTGTGGGAGCGAGCCTGCTCGCGAAAGCGGTGGGTCAGGCAACATTGATGTCGACTGATACTCCGTCTTCGCGAGCAGGCTCGCTCCCACAGGGGGATTTCATTCCAGGCGACCATTGCGGTCGCCTGGACTTACAGCTGTTTAGCCGATAGTCATCAAGCTGGCATTACCACCCGCCGCAGCGGTGTTAACGCTCAACGCACGCTCGATAACCAGCCGCTCCAGGGCAATGTTGGTCTCGCCCTGGGACAAGCCCTGAACCCCAACGATTGCGCCGGCACGCTTGGCAATCTGCTGGCAAACGCCGCGCAACTGGTCGGAATGGCCGTGATGCAGAACCGCATCGAACACCACCTCATCCTTGTTCCAGTCAGAAACCAGCTTGATCCGCGCCTGAATCTCCTTCGGCAGGCGTGCGAACAAGGCCTTGCTGATGTCGGACTCCGGCCACACTGCCGAGCCGCCCACGGCCAATACCGCAGCCAGTTGCGTCAGCAGATCACCTTCAACTTCCGCCAGGCACAACACGTGCTCACGCGGCAGGATCGCGTAGCTGTTCTTCTCGCCAGTCGGGCCGGCCAGTACGCGGGTGATGCCGCTCTGCGATTGCGCAGCGTACTGCACGCACAGGGTGCTCAGGTCAGCGAACTTGTTGCTGTCGGCCCAGGCTTTCAGGGCGGTCAGTGGCTTACTCATGGCATCGCGCAAACGAACGTCCGGGGCGATAACGGCATCACCGCGAGCGAAGGATTGTTCGATGGCATCCGTAGGACGTGTCGCCAGCAAGCGGTACAGGTACAGCGGGCCACCGGCTTTCGGTCCAGTACCCGAAAGGCCTTCGCCGCCGAATGGCTGCACGCCGACCACGGCACCAACGATGTTGCGGTTAACGTAGACGTTGCCGGCGTTGACGTTGTCGATCACCTTGGCGATGGTCTCGTCGATGCGCGTGTGCACGCCCAGCGTCAGGCCATAACCGGAAGCGTTGATCTGACCAATCAGTTGATCGATCTCTTTGCGCTTGTAGCGCACCACGTGCAGCACCGGGCCGAAGATCTCGCGTTGCAGTTCGTCGAAGCTTTCCAGTTCGATCAGGGTCGGCATGACGAAGGTGCCGCGTTTGACTTCTTCGGTGTCGGCAATCGCCACCTGGTACACATTGCGACCTTTGTCGCGCATGCCCTGGATGTGCTTGTCGATGCCAGCCTTGGCTTCGGCGTCGATCACCGGGCCGATGTCCACGGACAGGCGCTCCGGGTTGCCGAGACGGCTTTCCGCCATCGCGCCTTTGAGCATTTCGATGACGCGATCGGCGGAATCTTCCTGCAGGCACAGTACGCGCAGCGCCGAGCAACGTTGACCGGCGCTGTCGAAGGCCGAGGACACTACGTCGATCACGACTTGTTCGGTCAGCGCCGAGGAGTCGACGATCATCGCGTTCTGCCCACCAGTTTCGGCGATCAGCGGAATCGGACGGCCCTGGCTGTCGAGACGGCCAGCGATATTGCGTTGCAGCAGACGCGCGACTTCGGTGGAACCGGTGAACATCACGCCTTTGACGCGCTCATCACCGACCAGACCGGCGCCGACGGTTTCACCGCGACCCGGCAGCAGTTGCAGCACGCCTTCCGGGATCCCGGCTTCGAGCAGCAAGCGCACGGCTTGCGCGGCGACCAACGGGGTTTGTTCAGCCGGTTTGGCCAATACCGGGTTACCGGCAGCCAATGCCGCAGCGACTTGGCCGCTGAAGATCGCCAGCGGGAAGTTCCACGGACTGATGCACACCACCGGACCCAGTGGGCGGTGGGCGTCGTTGCTGAAATCGTTGCGCGCCTGCACTGCGTAGTAGCGCAGGAAATCGACCGCTTCGCGGACTTCTGCGATGGCGTTGGCGAAGGTCTTGCCGGCTTCGCGAGCCAACAGGCCCATCAGCGGCTGGATCTCGCCTTCCATCAAATCAGCGGCACGTTCCAGAATCGCCGCGCGTTCGGCCGGCGGGGTGGCCTGCCAGATCGGTGCGGCGTTCAGCGCGCATTGAATGGCGTTGTCGACGTCTTCGACGGTGGCCTCTTGAACATGACCGACTACATCACGGTGATCGGCTGGGTTCAGAACGGCTGCCGGAGTTTCGGTGCTGGAAACGCAACCAAGCATCGGCGCAGCTTTCCAGTCGTTGTGCGCAGTGGCCAGCAATGCGCAGGACAACGAGGCCAGACGATGTTCGTTGGCCATGTCGATGCCGCTGGAGTTGGCGCGTTCAGAACCGTACAAGTCACGCGGCAGCGGAATGCGCGGGTGCGGCAGGCCGAAACCACCTTCCACGGTCGCCATCTGCTCGATCTGCGCCACCGGATCGGCCACCAGCTCCTGAATCGAAATCGACTGGTCGGCGATGCGGTTGACGAACGAAGTGTTCGCGCCGTTTTCCAGCAGGCGACGTACGAGGTAGGCCAGCAGGGTTTCGTGGGTGCCGACCGGTGCGTACACGCGGCACGGACGATTCAGCTTGCCTTCGGAAACTTTGCCTACAACTTGTTCGTAAAGCGGTTCGCCCATGCCGTGCAGGCACTGGAATTCGTACTGGCCCGGGTAATAGTTCTGACCGGCAATGTGATAAATGGCCGACAGGGTGTGGGCGTTGTGCGTGGCGAACTGTGGGTAGATGACTTCCGGCACCGACAGCAGTTTGCGGGCGCATGCGATGTAGGAAACGTCGGTGTACACCTTGCGGGTGTACACCGGATAGCCTTCCAGGCCTTCGACCTGGGCGCGTTTGATTTCGCTGTCCCAGTACGCGCCTTTCACCAGACGGATCATCAGGCGATGACGGCTGCGACGAGCCAGATCGATCACGTAGTCGATCACGTACGGGCAACGCTTCTGGTAAGCCTGGATGACGAAACCGATGCCGTTCCAGCCAGTCAGTTGCGGCTCGAAGCACAGGCGCTCGAGCAGATCCAGCGACAGTTCGAGACGGTCGGCTTCTTCGGCATCGATGTTCAGGCCGATGTCGTATTGCTTGGCCAGCAGGGTCAGCGACAGCAGACGCGGGTACAGCTCGTCCATCACGCGCTCGTACTGCGCACGGCTGTAGCGCGGGTGCAGTGCCGACAGCTTGATGGAAATGCCCGGGCCTTCATAAATCCCACGGCCGTGGGACGCTTTGCCGATCGAGTGGATCGCTTGTTCGTACGACGCCAGGTACTTCTGCGCGTCGTGTTCGGTGAGGGCCGCTTCGCCGAGCATGTCGTAAGAATAACGGAAGCCCTTGGCTTCGAACTTGCTCGCGTTGGCCAAGGCTTCGGCGATGGTTTCGCCGGTGACGAACTGCTCGCCCATCAGGCGCATGGCCATGTCGACGCCCTTGCGGATCATCGGCTCGCCGCTCTTGCCGATGATGCGGCTCAGCGAGGAAGTCAGGCCGGCTTCGTTGTGCGTCGAGACCAGTTTGCCGGTCAGCAGTAGGCCCCAAGTGGCGGCGTTGACGAACAGCGATGGGCTGTTGCCCAGGTGCGGATGCCAGTTACCGGTGCTGATCTTGTCGCGGATCAGCGCATCGCGAGTGCCTTTGTCCGGGATACGCAGCAGCGCTTCGGCGAGGCACATCAGCGCCACGCCTTCCTGGGACGACAGGGAAAATTCCTGCAGCAGGCCCTGAACAATGCCTGCACGACCGCCGGCACTCTTCTGGTTACGCAGTTTTTCCGCGATGGAGGCGGCGAGTTTGTTGGTGGCTTCAGCCATGGCTACTGGCAGGCGAGCCTGTTCGATCAGCATCGGCACCACTTCCGGCTCAGGGCGACGGTAAGCAGCAGTGATCGAAGCACGCAGAACGGATTGCGGCAGGATGCTTTCGGCGAATTCGAGGAAGCACTGGTGGGCGTGATCGGTGTGGACTTCGCCCGCCTCATCGGCGTCCTTGGCGGTCAAACCGTTCAGCTCGGTCAGGGTTGCACCACCCTCGAGTTTTTCCAGGTAATTGAAAATTGCCTGCTTGATCAGCCAGTGCGGTGTGCGATCAATCGAGGTCGCGGCGGCCTTCAGGCGCTCGCGGGTCGGGTCATCAAGTTTGACCCCAAGGGTGGTGGTAGCCATATTTTTATCCTCATGGTTGCCACAGTTGCGTGGCATCAGCTGGCGGCAAGATTAGCCGTGCGCCGAATGAGGTGCAACCGGGTGCAACCCTTTTTTTGTCGGAAAAATAAACGCTTCGTCAGGAATTATTTTCTGGTACGGAAGTGCCGCACTTGCTTGGTGCTTTTGCTTCTAGCAACTCGCTCTGACTGCGCTAAAAGGGAGCAAAAACGGCCTGTTTCTCGGAATATCCGACTAGGTGCAACTAATTCTCACGAAACTGGTTGCACCTTTTTTGCTTTGTTGCATAGCATTCGCGCCTAAGGTGCAACCGGTATAAACCGGTGCATCGGCTGGTGGCTTTCCTGGGGAAACATCAGTCCTAAATGCGCGGGATCCCGAATCGTCTGCCAAACGTCGTCGTTTGCGCGCGGTTCATCACCGCTGCTACATAAAAACAAAGCCAGGGCGTAACTTAATGAGCGTAAGCAATCCAACACTGATCACGTTCGTGATCTACATCGCAGCAATGGTGCTGATCGGCTTCATGGCCTATCGCTCCACCAACAACCTTTCTGACTATATTCTTGGTGGTCGTAGCCTGGGCAGCGTCGTGACGGCTCTGTCTGCCGGCGCTTCCGACATGAGCGGCTGGTTGTTGATGGGCCTGCCGGGCGCCATCTACATGTCCGGTCTGTCCGAAAGCTGGATCGCCATCGGCCTGATCGTCGGTGCCTACCTGAACTGGCTGTTCGTTGCCGGCCGTCTGCGTGTGCAGACCGAGCACAACGGCGATGCCCTGACCCTGCCGGACTACTTCTCCAGTCGTTTCGAAGACAAAAGCGGCCTGCTGCGCATTATTTCGGCGATCGTGATTCTGGTGTTCTTCACCATTTATTGCGCTTCCGGCATCGTCGCTGGCGCCCGTCTGTTTGAAAGCACCTTCGGCATGTCCTACGAGACAGCGCTGTGGGCCGGTGCTGCGGCGACGATTGCCTACACCTTCGTCGGCGGTTTCCTCGCCGTGAGCTGGACTGACACCGTACAAGCCACGCTGATGATTTTCGCGCTGATCCTCACGCCGATCATCGTCCTGCTGGCCACCGGTGGCGTCGACACCACGTTCCTGGCCATCGAAGCCAACGATCCAAGCAACTTCGACATGCTCAAAGGCACCACTTTCATCGGCATCATTTCGCTGATGGGTTGGGGTCTGGGCTACTTCGGTCAGCCGCACATTCTGGCGCGCTTCATGGCCGCTGACTCGGTGAAGTCGATTGCCAACGCCCGTCGCATCTCCATGACCTGGATGATCCTGTGCCTGGGCGGCACCGTGGCCGTGGGTTTCTTTGGTATTGCTTACTTCTCGGCACATCCGGAAGTTGCCGGCCCAGTCACCGAGAACCACGAGCGTGTGTTCATCGAACTGGCCAAAATCCTCTTCAACCCATGGATTGCTGGCGTGCTGCTGTCGGCCATTCTGGCTGCGGTGATGAGCACCCTGAGCTGCCAGTTGCTGGTGTGCTCGAGCGCCCTGACCGAAGACTTCTACAAAACCTTCCTGCGTAAATCCGCCTCCCAGGTTGAACTGGTCTGGGTTGGCCGCGCCATGGTGCTGCTGGTTGCATTGATCGCGATCGCGATGGCCGCCAACCCGGAAAACCGCGTACTGGGCCTGGTGTCCTACGCCTGGGCCGGTTTCGGTGCAGCGTTCGGTCCGGTTGTACTGATCTCGGTGATCTGGAAAGGCATGACCCGCGACGGCGCACTGGCCGGTATTCTGGTCGGCGCGATCACCGTGGTGGTCTGGAAGCATTTCGAACTGCTGGGTCTGTACGAAATCATTCCGGGCTTTATCTTCGCCAGCCTCGCCATCCTGATCGTCAGCAAGCTCGGTTCGCCGACTGCTGGCATGGTGCAGCGCTTCGAAGCGGCGGAAAAAGATTTCCACCTGAACAAGTAATTGTTCTGAGCTGAGGCTCACCTGAAAACGGCCCGTTTCCTACTGGAGACGGGCCGTTTTTTTGTGCCTGTGATTTATCTGATTCACCGCGCTCCCCTGTAGGAGTGAGCCTGCTCGCGATGGCGGTGTGTCAGTCGACATCAATACTGAATGTCAGACCGCTATCGCGAGCAGGCTCACTCCTACAGGGGTTCGGTGATGGTTTTGGAGGATTTGTCTGTAGTCGAAGGCGCCGCTTTTTGCAGGGTTTTTCGTCAATGAAAGTAGGGAAAATCTGATTTTCCCGTCACCCATTCATCACCCCTTGCCCCTCATGCAGAATCGCCCGCCCTCACACTGCAGAGAGACATCGGATGTTCGCGCCTGCCAATCAACCGCGTTTCACGTTGACCCTCGAAGGCGCCCAGCATGACCTCAAGGTCCTTGAGTTCACGGGCAAGGAAGCCATCAGCCAACCCTTTCGTTTCGAGCTGGAACTGGTCAGTGAGCGGGCAGATCTGGATCTCGAAAGCCTGCTGCACTGTCAGGCGTTTCTGAGTCTGGATACTCAGGGTTCCGGTATCCACGGTCAGATTTATCAGGTCGGGCAGGGCGATTCGGGGAAACGTCTGACGCGCTATCACTTAAGCCTGGTCCCGCGTCTGACCTATCTCGGGCAGCGGATCAATCAACGGGTCTTCCAGCATCTGACGGTGCCGCAAATTGTCGCGCGAGTGCTCAAGGATCATTCGATCCTGCGTGACGCCTTCGAATTTCGCCTCGGCAGCGAGTACCCGGCGCGTGACTATTGCGTGCAGTACGCTGAGAGTGATCTGGCGTTTATTCAGCGCTTGTGCGCCGAAGTGGGGATTCATTACCACTTTCAGCACAGTCCTGAAGCTCACCTGCTGGTGTTCGGCGATGACCAGACGGTATTCCCGCGTCTGGCCGAGCCAACGGTGTATCTGCCGGGAAGTGGCATGTCCGCTGGTGCGCCGGCAATCCAGCGTTTCAATGTTCGCGTGGAAACCCGCACCAGCGTGGTCACCCGGCGTGATTACAACTTCGAAAAACCACGACTGCACCTGCAAAGCCGTGTCGACGGCGAGCAGCGCCCAGTGCTCGAGGACTATCACTTCCCCGGTCAATTCAACGATCGGGAAACCGGCAAGCATCTCGCCCAGCGCGCACTTGAGCGGCATGTCGCCGATTACCGTCAGGCCGAGGGCGTCAGCGACGAATCCACACTGGTTTGCGGACATTTCCTGCAACTGATCGACCATCCGCGTAACGACTGGAACGACCTGTGGCTGCTGACCGCCGTCGAACATCATGGCCGTCAGCCGCAAGTGCTGGAGGAATCGGTGACCAGTGATGGGGAAGGATTCCAGGGCTACCGTAATACCTTTCTCGCCACACCGTGGGACGTGTTCTTTCGCCCGGCGCTGGGGCCGGAAAAACCGCGCATGCTCGGTTATCAGCCCGGCGTTGTGACCGGGCCGAAAGACACCGAAATCCACTGCGATGAGTACGGCCGGGTCAAAGTGCAATTGGCTTGGGATCGCGACGGTGAATTGAACGAACACTCGAGCTGCTGGCTACGCGTTGCCACTAACTGGGCGCATGACCGTTACGGCAGCGTGCTGATTCCACGGGTCGGCATGGAAGTGCTGGTCGGCTTCATCGATGCCGACGCCGACAAGCCGCTGGTCGTGGGTTGCCTGCCCAACGCCGCGACGCCGATACCGCTGGATCTGCCGGCGGACAAAACCCGCAGCATTTTCCGTAGCCAGAGTAGCCCCGGCGGGGGCGGCTACAACGAACTGCGCATCGAGGATCGCAAAGGCGCCGAGGAAATCTTCCTGCGCGCCCAGCGCAACTGGACGCAGCATGTGTTGCACGATCAACAAGTGCAGGTCGATAACCAGCGCAGCATCGTCGTCACCGGCACCGCCCGCCATGAGTTGAAGGCTGATGAGCAGCGCATCACTCACGGTCGGCGGCAGACCGAAGTGAAGCAGGATGACCATCTGAGCGTGAGCGGCGACCGGCATATTCGTGTGAGCAATCAGGCGATCAGCGCCAGTGGGCAATTCCACGTCAGCGCCGGTCAGCAAGTGGTCATCGACGGTGGCGCGAGTGCGACGATTCAGGCCGGCGGGCAGTGGATCAACATCGGCCCCGGCGGCATTTTCAGCAGCGTGCCGATTGTCGTGGGGGGCGCACCGATGGCGGCGATGAGTGCCGCGCCGGTTGTACCGGGATTACCGGAGAAACTGGTCGCAGCGCCGGCAGCGATGCTGACGGCTGCACAAATCATGAGCTTCAAGGGTGATGCGCCATTCTGCGAAGAGTGCGAGCGTTGCAAGGACGGTGTCTGTGCAGCCTGATTTTCTTTTGCCTGCCGATTGGTTGGCGCGGGAGCCTTTGAAAGCTTCCGAGCAATTGTTCGCGTTATTCAGCAATGCCAGCGAGGCGAAGCCGCTCAAGGGCTGGCCAGACATGGCGAGCCCGATCTGGGCCGAGACGATTTATGCGGAGTGGGATGCGGTGATGCCTTGCGTGGGAATTGTCGCCGCCGACAGTGAGTTTCTGCATTGGGTCGCCACCACCGAGTCGCGGGATTGGGGTTGGCTGGCGGTGTCTTCGGCGAGCCTTGAAGAGGTGGTGGCGCACTTTCGCAGCCTGACCCAAGTGCTGATGCCGGGCGGCAAAACGGTGTTTTTCCGTTTCTGGGACGGGCGCTTTCTGTTGCCGATTCTGCAGGCCGATGAGGTGGATGCGGCACAACTGTTTCCGCTGATCGGGCGTTGTTTGATCAATGGTCAGGCGCTGGATATCGGTGGCAGGGCGCTGGTATCGGGGCGGGTATTCCCGAGGTGGCAGGTGCCGGAGTCGGTGCTGGCGCAGCAGGGCAATGACGTTCGAACGGCCAACGCGTTGCAGTGGTTGAGCGAAGAATATCCGACCCTTTTCGAGGCGTTTTCCGAGGCGGTTTTGCGTTGCAAGGTCAGGCGGTTTTTTCAGGTTTCAATGTCGGAAGATTCGTCGCAATCGTCGTTACTGGCGTTTTTGCTGGCAGAGTCAGAGTGAGTTTTCGGGGCGAAGGTCTCGGACGATTCCTTCGAGTTGCGGCGGTTTTCATGAACTGGTGGGCGGTGGGTTGCAGGGATAGTCTTTTCGTTGTCACTGCGAGAGTGGTGACAGGGCGTAGGACCCCTGTGAAATTCACCGCGCACCAGCGCTGTCGTTTGATTGCGGCACTTAATACGTGTCCGTAGCATCGTTTGCGGCAGCTGTGCGCGGGAACGCTTCGGCGTGACTGAGTTTGGTGGGTTTCTCAGTTTCCTACTCTCGCGTACGGCTGCCACCTATACCCGTAGGAAGGTCACTTGGCAGCCTCTCTAAACCTATTGAGGTAAAACAGATATGACTATGGTTAAACCCGATCCACCCTACGAAAAAATCATTCCCCATCCCGACAACCGCTTCATGGCTCTCACCGGCAATTGCAGTGACATGCCGACCCTGTTCATCGACACCCACGTGCCCCTCGACATCCTCATGGACGCCGCCAACCATCGCCTGCGCGCCGTGATCCAGGTGCTGGAAAACATGTGCATGCGCGGCTCGGTCGAATGCGACTCCGTCATCCTCAGCGACTTCGCCCAGCTCTGCGTGATTCCTCTGCGTGACGGCTGTGATGTGCTCGATGTCATCGGCAGGCGCCTGCGCAGCATGCCCTAAAAGCAAAGCCCCTCACCCTAGCCCTCTCCCAGAGGGAGAGGGGACTGACCGAGTTGTCTGGGCGGTGTACGCCGACTTGCGACTTCAGTGGTGAACTTGGCTTGGCCAAGCCTGGATGGTGGTGTTGTTTCGGGGGACTGACCGAGTTGTCTGGGTGATGTACACCGACCTGCGACTTCAGTGGTGAACTTGGCTTGGTCAAGCCTGGATGGCGGTGTTCTTTCGGGGGACTGACCGAGTTGTCTGGGGGATATACGCCGACTTGCGACTTCAGTGGTGAACTTCGCTTGGCCAAGCCTGGATGGCGGTGTTCTTTCGGGGGACTGACCGAGTTGTCTGGGTGATGTACGCCGACCTGCGAGTTCAGCGGTGAACTTTGTTTGGCCAAGCCTGGATGGGGGTGTTGTTTCGGGGACTGACCGAGTTGTCTGGGTGATGTACGCCGACCTGCGACTTCAGTGGTGAACTTCGCTTGGCCAAGCCTGAGATCACGCTGATCTTTCAGGTCGATGTAACTCGCAAGATCACCACCGTCAGTCCCCTCTCCCTCCGGGAGAGGGCTAGGGTGAGGGCAGGCATTTGTCCGCTCAGCCGCCAACCCCTGACTTGCCGCGCGGTAAAAGGTAAACTTTGCGCCCTTCGCAGGAGCAGCCATGAATTATCGTCACGCCTTCCATGCCGGCAATCACGCCGATGTGTTCAAACACCTGACCTTGACCCGCCTCATCGCCCTGATGTCGCGCAAGGAACAGCCGTTTGCCTATCTCGACACACACGCCGGCATCGGTCTGTATGACTTGCAGGGCGATCAGGCCAATCGCACTGGCGAGTACCTGGAAGGCATCGCGCGCTTGTGGGATCAGCCGGATCTGCCGGCGCTGACCGCCGACTACATGAAGTTGCTGCACGAGATGAACCCGGATGGCCAGCTGCGCTACTACCCGGGTTCGCCTGAGTTGGCGCGGCGCCTGACCCGCCCGCAGGATCGCGTGATGCTCAACGAGAAGCACCCGGAAGACGGCGTGCTGCTCAAGGACAACATGGCCGGTGATCGTCGAGTCAAGGTTCATCTTGGCGAAGGCTGGCATGTCGCGCGGGCGATGTTGCCGGTGCAGGAGAAGCGTGCGGTGATGTTGATTGATCCGCCTTTCGAGCAGCTCGATGAGATGCAGCGTTGCGCGGCATCGTTGAAAGAGGCGATTGGCCGCATGCGCCAAACCGTGGCGGCGATCTGGTATCCGGTGAAGGATCAGCGTGCGTTGCGCAGGTTCTATCAGGATCTGGCTGGCACCGGTGCGCCGAAGTTGCTGCGTGTAGAGCTGCTGGTGCATCCGCTGGATACGCCGAACAGCCTGAACGGCTCGGGCATGGCGATTGCCAATCCGCCGTGGGGTCTGGAGGAAGAATTGCGTGAGCTGCTGCCGTGGTTGTCGAAGAAGCTGGGGCAGACCCAGGGTGGCTGGCAGATGGATTGGCTGATTGCCGAGAGCTGATCAACGGCAAGATCAAAAGATCGCAGCCTGCGGCAGCTCCTACACGGTTCGGTGTCGTCCACCAATGTGCGGACGATCACTGATCTCCTGTAGGAGCTGCCGAAGGCTGCGATCTTTTGCTTTAAAGGGTCAGTTACCCGCCAGGCTCGGTGGCATGCACACGCCGGTGCCGCCAATCCCGCAATAGCCTTCAGGATTCTTCGCCAGATACTGCTGGTGATACGTCTCGGCGAAGTACACGGTTGGCGCCTGTTCGATCTCGGTGCTGATTTCACCCAGACCCGCTTTCGACAGTTCAGCCTGGTAGGTCGCCTTGCTTTTCAGCGCCGCATCCAGATGCTCAGGCGAGGTCGCATAGATCACCGAGCGGTACTGCGTGCCGATGTCGTTGCCCTGACGCATGCCCTGCGTCGGGTTGTGCAGTTCCCAGAACATCGCCAGCAGCTCTTCGTAGCTGACTTTAGCCTTGTCATACACCACCAGCACCACTTCCGCGTGGCCGGTCAGGCCCGAGCAGACTTCTTCGTAAGTCGGGTTCGGCGTGAAACCGCCGGCATAACCGACGACCGTGCTGACCACGCCTTCGCGCTGCCAGAAGCGGCGCTCGGCGCCCCAGAAGCAACCCAGACCGAAGATCGCAAAATCGACGTCCTGGAAAAACGGGCCAAGCAACGGGGTTTCTTCGAAGACGAAGTGCTTTTCAGGCAAGGTCATCGCGGTTTCGCGGCCGGGCAGAGCTTGTTCTTTAGTCGGGAGCACGTTTTTGTTCACCAGAATTTCCGAGCGCAGAACCATGATCGTTCCTCTCAGTCAGGTTGGATGTAAAAGTCAGACCGCCAGTGTGCCGAATGATGCCCGACTTCGCACTATCCAATGTAGGAGCTGCCGAAGGCTGCGATCTTTTGATCTTGTCTTTGAAAAACAGGATCAAAAGATCGCAGCCTGAGGCAGCTACTACATGAGGGGCGGCGGGAGTTAGAGGCAGAGCGGGCCGCGCGGGTAGCGTTTCAGCGCTTGGATGAGTTCTGCGCCGGGGATCGGCCGGTCGAAAAGGTAACCCTGGCCAACGTCGCAACGGTGCCGGCGCAGGAACGCCAGTTGCTCGGCAGTCTCGATGCCTTCGGCCACGACCTTGAGTTTCAGGTTGTGGGCCATGGCAATCACCGCCGAGGTGATTTCCATGTCGTCCTGGTTGTCAGGGATTTCGTGGATGAAGCTGCGATCGATCTTGATGATGTCGATCGGGAATTTCTTCAGATAGCTCAGCGACGAGTAACCGGTGCCGAAGTCGTCCATGGCCAGCGTCAGTCCGAGGCGCTTGAGCTGGTCGAGCTGCAAGTGCGTGTCTTCGGTAGCTTCCAGCAGCAGACCTTCGGTCAGTTCCAGTTCAAGCAGATTGGCCGGCAGCGCTTCTTCCTTGAGGATGTTGGCGATGGAGGCCACCAGATCCGGATCGGAGAACTGTTTCGGCGACAGGTTGATCGCCACTTGCAGATTGCCCATGCCGGCGGCGGTCAGGGCTTTGCTCATGCGGCAGGCCTGACGGGCGATCCACTTGCCGATCGGAATGATCAGGCCGGTTTCTTCGGCGACGCTGATGAACTGGTCCGGGCGGATCATGCCGCGTTCCGGGTGATTCCAGCGCAACAGTGCTTCCATGCCCAGCAGACGACCGCTGCGCAGGCACAGCTTGGGCTGGTAGAACACGTCCAGCTCATTCTGGGTCAGGGCGCGGCGCAGGTTGTTCTCGACGAACAGTTTGTAACTGGCCTCGGCGTTCAGCGCTTCGGTGAAGACTTGCACCTGATGTTTGCCGTTGGCCTTGGCCTTGTGCAGCGCCAGACCGGCGTTGCGCATCAGGGTTTGCGGGTCGCGGCCGTGCAGCGGCGCGCACGCCAGACCGACCGAGCCGGTGACGCTGATCAACTGGTTGTCGACGAACATCGGTTTATCCAGCGTCGCCAGCAGTTGGTTGGCGATCTGTTGGCCGGTCGCCAGATCGGTATCGTCGAGCAGCACGGCAAATTCGTTACTGGCGAACCGCGCGAGGCTGCCGCTCGGACTCAGGCTGTTGCGCAGACGCCGGGCCAGACTGATCAGCAGTTTGTCGCCGGTCTGGTGACCGAGGCTGTCGTTGATCCGCTTGAAGTTGTCGATGTCCACCAGCAACAGGCTGATCGGGGTATCGGTATCGCGGGCGAAGCGTTCATCCAGATTGCGGATAAACGCCGGGCGGTTGCCGAGATTGGTCAGGTTGTCGGTGTAGGCCAGACGCTCGATGCGCTGCTGCGCCAGTTTGGTCTGGGTGATGTCTTCGTAGATGCCGATGTAGTGTGTCAGTTCACGGTTGTCGCCATAGACCTTGGAGATCGACAACTGGCCCCAGTACGGTTCGAGGTTCTTGCGGCGGCTCTTGAATTCGCCCTGCCAACTGTTGCTCTTGGCCAGTGCGGAAGGCGCGTCGAACAACAATTCGCTGAGGTTCTCCAGCGCCGGCAGCTCGGACAGCCGCTGGCCATGGACTTCCTCGGTGGTGTACTGGGTGATCGCGGTGAAACTCGGGTTGACGTACTCGACCACGCCGTCGCAATTGACCAGCAAAAAGGCGTTGGCGCTTTGCTCGACCGCACGCTGGAACAGGTGCAGGGCGCTGGTGGCGGTGCGGCGGTTGTGGTTGTTGATGACTTGCGCGAACTGATCGGCCAGCTCGCCGGCAAAAGCGATTTCATCGGACTGCCAGGCGCGGGTGACGCCGGTCTGTTCCAGACACAGCACGCCGACCACTTGGCCATCGACGCGAATGCTCGCATCAAGCATGGCGTTGACGTCGCGCGGGCGCAGCGCTTCGGCCATCTCCCGGGTGCGCGGGTCGCGCATCGCATTGTGTGCGTCGATGGCGCGGCTGCTGTGCAGCGCTTCCATGTAGTCGGGGAAACTGCTGATGTCGATCACGTTCGGGAGGATGTACTCCTGGGTCGCGCGGTGGTACGCGGAGATCGGCACCAGTTGCTGGCCTTCGAGGTTCCACAGGCTGGCGCAGTCGATTTCATAGATATCGCAGGCGCAGCGGGTGATCAGTTCGGCGGCTTCCTGCAGCGAGTTATGCGTGCTGTAGCGCTGACGTGCGAGCAGCAGAATCAAATCCTGCTGGGCGCGTACGCGTTCCAGATGCTGCAGTTGTTCCTGCTGCGCCCGTTGGTTGAGTTCAAGGGCAATCTGCAGGCGGGAGTTCTGTGTTTCGAGGTCAACGCAGGGCAGTGGCGGCGCTTCGTCGAAGACGTGATCGACCGCCAGCAGATAGCCGCGCAGCAGATGCCGATTGTGTTGTTTGTAGGCTTCGCCCAGTTCCAGGATGCTCAGCGCGCCGGCCGCGGTATGCAGCGTATAGCGCACCAGATAATGCGGGCTGACGGTCAGCTGTTGCTGGATCGCGTCGTGCAGTTGATAGCGCGCTTCGGGTTCCATCAGGCTGGCGTAGGGCGAGCCGACCAGCGCGCAAAGCTCGACGGCCGGCTGGCCGAACTGGCGTTCGCAGTTGGGATCGAGAAACAGCATGGCCCAGCTGGCTTCATTCAAGCGCTCGAAACGCAGCATGCCGAGCCGCGAGGGCACAGGCAACTGCGTCACTACCTCGGCCGCCATACGGCTGGCGGCATCGGGCTGGCTCTTCATGAAGGGAACTCGCTTGGAAATATGCTGAACGCGCCGGGCTCTCGCCCTCTTTACTGTTGCCTGCGGCAAGGTTGCATCATTGCGGCACCGACTGACAAGAGACATGAAGGCCAAGTGCTATAAGAATGTGTCGGCTGCGCTGAACATTTCTCCAGCCCGTGATTGAAAAGAGCCAAAGATCGCAGTCTGCGCCAGTGTCTACAGGGGAATGCGCCCTCTGCAGGAGCTGCCGAAGGCTGCGATCTTCAAGGCTTAGCGCAGTTTTATGCCGATCGACTGCAGCTGTTTGCCATCGCGGTCGTGGTAATTGACCTGAATCTGCCCAGCCTCAACCACCAAATGGGCGAAATTGTCCTCACTCACTACCGTGCTGGTCAGTTCATGGCAATAATCGCCCGCCACCGTGCGCACCAACGGCTGATCCAGAATGAAAGTGGACGCCTTCGCATACGGCAGCAGTTTGCTGTTGCACAGCGGCGAGGAGACGACGGTGTGGACTTCGAAGTCCGGGTCTTCGCTGTGGGTCAAGCGAGCGGTCAGCGAGCCATGTACGTCTCCGGAGATGAACACGACATTCTTGATGCGCCGGGTGCGGATGGTCTCCAGCAGGCGCAGGCGCTGCTCGGGAAAGGCTTTCCAGGCGTCATCGCCGTGGAGCTTGCGATCCGGATAGAACATCACACTGGTGACCACGAACTTGACCCGCGCCGTGCTGTGACTCAGCCATTTGAGCAAGGCCTGTTCCTGCGCCTCGTCGAGGATGCGTCGATCATCGGTGGACAAGTTGCGGCGGGTGCGACTGTCGGTGACAAACCATTCGATATCGCCATCGCTGAATTGATACCAGTAATGCTCGAGTGTTGCGTGATCTACTTCTCCGTTAGTTGTCAGCGGATGAACCGGGCTGTGACTGGCCTGATACAGCTCATAAGCAGCCATGGCGTTACGATATAAGTCACCGTCGGACTTGCTGGCATTGGCTGGCCAGTTATCTTCGATTTCATGATCATCGAGAATCATGTAAGTCGAAGTGCCAGACATCAGTCGTTTTATATTGGGTTGGGAAAAAGCCGCGCGGTACTTGTTCAGGATGTCTTTGTATTCGCGATCTGGTGCAAGCAGATTCAAATCGTCGACGTAGATTTGATCGCCAGTCATCAATACCGCACTGATCGGTGGTTGTATGCCTTCAATCACCTGGTTGATGGATGCAAAGATGCGGTCGCCCAATTGCGGCAGGGAGGCGATACCGGCGGTCATGCGCAGGTAGCGACAGGAACCGATGATATAGGCCCTAGGCTGCATGACTCTGCTGGAACGGGTGCGCAGGCGGTAAATTTCCCGCGGCCATTGCAACGGCAGTTCGGCAACGCTGTCCGCCGTATGCACCGGACTCATCGGGCTGAACCAGCCGGCCTGATATTCATACTCGGTGTCAGTGCTCAAGTTGTTGAGGGCGAATACATGCGACATATCGCGTAATTCGCTCAGACGCGCGAAGTGACCTTTCGACCATTGTTGTGTGGCGCAACTACGAAAACGTACTCCGGCAAATACCAGTGCATTGTTGTGCCGGTCGCCACGCATGAATATGCGCGCATGATTAGTTGTAACGTGGCCGACAATCGGGCCGATAGTGGGTTTTAACATGTCGAATCCATTCGAATGAATTTGAATAAATATGAGTTTTACGAAGTTTGCTTAGTTAAATTGGCTGCGCCTAGATTAGTTGTCTGTCGAATAAAAAAGATCGGCGCCAAGTCGACCAGACTTGTGGCCGATATCAGCGCAACATGTGGGAAAAAAGACCAGAAGGTTTTTTCAGGCAAAAAAAAGCCCCGCCAAACTGACGGGGTTGAGGTACGAGCGTGTGGCGCTCGAAAGGGTGCAGCAATCGGCCCTCCGTTGCCGGAGGGCCGACCGAGTTACAGCAGTATCGTGCGAATGTCCGCCAGCAGGCTGCCCAGACGCTGGGTGAAGCGTGCGGCAGCGGCGCCGTTGATCACACGGTGATCGTAGGACAGCGACAGCGGCAGCATCAGTTTCGGCTGGAAGGCTTTGCCGTCCCAGACTGGCTGGATGGTTGCCTTGGAAACACCGAGGATCGCCACTTCCGGCGCGTTGACGATCGGCGTGAAGCCGGTGCCGCCAATGTGGCCGAGGCTGGAAATGGTGAAGCAGGCGCCCTGCATGTCGTCAGCGGTGAGCTTCTTGTCGCGGGCTTTGGCGGCCAGCGCAGCGGCTTCGGCTGCCAGTTGCAGCAGGCTCTTCTGGTCGACGTTCTTGATGACCGGTACCAGCAGGCCATCCGGGGTGTCGACGGCGAAGCCGATGTTGACGTATTTCTTGCGGATGATCGCTTTGCCGCTTGGCGCCAGCGAACTGTTGAAGTCCGGCAGCTCCTTGAGCATGTGCGCGCACGACTTGAGCAGCAGCGGCAGGATGGTCAGCTTGACGCCAGCCTTCTCTGCAACGGCTTTCTGCGCCACACGGAAGGCTTCCAGCTCGGTGATATCAGCCGAATCGAACTGAGTCACGTGCGGGATGTTCAGCCAGCTGCGGTGCAGGCTCGACGCGCCGATTTGCATCAGGCGAGTCATCGGCACTTCTTCGATTTCGCCGAAACGGCTGAAGTCGACGACCGGAATCGGCGGGATGCCCGCGCCACCGGTTGCGCCCGCTGCAGCGGCCGGTGCTTCCTTGGCCTTCTGCATCATCGCTTTGACGTAAACCTGCACGTCTTCTTTCAAGATACGACCGTGCGGGCCGCTGGCGCCGACAGCGTTCAGCTCAACGCCGAACTCACGGGCCAGTTGACGCACGGCTGGGCCGGCGTGAACTTTGGCGCCCGGTTTCGCTGGTGTAGCAGCCGGTGCGGCGGCTGGAGCGGCAGCAGGTGCAGCGGCAGCCGGAGCAGCAGCGGCAGGTGCCGGAGCGCTCGGAGCAGCGGCGGCAGCTGGAGCCGGGGCAGCAGCCGGGGCCGCGCCTTTGACTTTCAGCTTGAGGATCAGGTCGCCAGTACCGACTTCGTCATCCAGCTTGATGGAAACGCTTTCCACCACGCCAGCAGCAGGCGATGGAATTTCCATGCTCGCCTTGTCGGATTCCAGAGTGATCAGCGACTGGTCGGCTTCAACGCTGTCGCCAGCCTTGACCAACACTTCGATGATCTTGGCTTTGCCAGCCGAGCCGATGTCCGGAACGTGGATGTCCTGAACGCTATCAGCAACCGGTGCTGCTGGCGCGGCTGCCGGAGCAGGCGCAGGCGCAGCGGCAGCGGCCGGAGCAGCAGCCTGAGCCGGAGCGGCAGCCGCAGGGGCCGCAGCACCCGCCACTTCCAGATCCAGAATCAGGTCGCCGGTGCCGACTTCGTCGTTGAGCTTGACGCTGATGGCCTTGACCACGCCAGCGGCAGGCGACGGGATTTCCATGCTCGCCTTGTCGGATTCCAGAGTGATCAGCGATTGATCAGCCTCGACGGTGTCGCCGACCTTGACCTGGATCTCGATGATCTGCGCCTTGCCCGACGAACCGATGTCCGGCACGTGCACTTGCTGCACCGAAGCGGCAGCAGGGGCAGCAGCTGGTGCGGCGGCAGGAGCGGCAGCCGGTTTGGCTTCAGCTTTTGCAGCCGGCGCAGCCGCCGGAGCAGGGGCCGCTTCAGCGGCGCCCTCGACTTCCAGCTCAAGCAGTTCGTCGCCTTCTTTCAGACGGTCGCCCAGCTTCACTTTCAGGCTCTTGATGACGCCGGCTTTCGGGGCCGGCACTTCCATGCTGGCCTTGTCCGATTCCAGGGTCAGGATGCTCTGGTCGGCTTCGATACGGTCGCCGACCTTCACAAACAGTTCAATTACTTCACCTTCACCGCTGCCGATGTCAGGTACGCGAATGAGTTCGCTCACAAAATGTCTCCTCAGCAGTCCAGTGGGTTGCGTTTTTCCGGGTCGATGCCGAACTTGACGATGGCCTCAGCCACCACCTTAGGTTCGATATCACCACGGTCAGCCAGTGCTTCCAGGGCTGCCAACACCACGAAATGACGGTCAACTTCGAAGAAATGACGCAGTTTCTTGCGGCTGTCGCTGCGGCCGAAACCATCGGTGCCGAGGACTTTGAATTCCTTGGACGGTACCCACTGACGGATCTGCTCGGCGAACAGCTTCATGTAGTCGGTAGAGGCGATGACCGGGCCTTTACGGCCGTTCAGGCACTCTTCGACGTAGCTCAGCTT
Source organism: Pseudomonas viridiflava (assembly GCF_900580865.1). Classification (GTDB taxonomy): domain Bacteria; phylum Pseudomonadota; class Gammaproteobacteria; order Pseudomonadales; family Pseudomonadaceae; genus Aquipseudomonas. The sequence continues at coordinate 166,459 of NZ_UTBZ01000140.1, read as the reverse complement.
AGGCTTCTGGCCAGGCTTCAGACGGTTGCTGCGTTCTACAGCGAGGCCGTCGCGACGCAGTTCGTTGAAGCTGGTAACGCTCCATACGTCAGCGCCAACGTTGAACTCTTCACGCAGAATCTTCGCCGCTTCACGGACTTCACGCAGGATGGTGCCGGAGCCCATCAGCTGTACGTGGTGCGCCGCATCGCGGGTGTCTTCTTCGAGCAGGTACATGCCTTTCTTGATGCCTTCTTCGGCACCGGCCGGCATGGCTGGCTGCTGGTACGACTCGTTCATCACTGTGATGTAGTAGAAGATGTCCTGTTGCTCTTCGGTCATCTTCTTCATGCCGTCCTGAATGATCACCGCCAGCTCGTAGCCGTAGGTTGGATCGTAGGTGCGGCAGTTCGGGATGGTTGCAGCCAACAAGTGGCTGTGACCGTCTTCGTGTTGCAGACCTTCACCGTTCAGGGTGGTCCGGCCGGCGGTGCCGCCGATCAGGAAGCCACGGGTACGGCTGTCGCCAGCGGCCCAGGCCAGGTCGCCAATACGCTGGAAGCCGAACATCGAGTAGAAGATGTAGAACGGCAGCATCGGCTGATTGTGGCTGGAGTACGAAGTACCGGCAGCGATGAAGGAACTCATGGCGCCCGCTTCGTTGATGCCTTCTTCAAGGATCTGACCTTTCTGGTCTTCCTTGTAGAACATCACCTGGTCTTTATCGACTGGCTCGTAGAGCTGGCCGACGGACGAGTAGATGCCGAGCTGACGGAACATGCCTTCCATACCGAAGGTACGGGCTTCGTCCGGGATGATCGGAACGATGCGCGGGCCGATTTCCTTGTCCTTGACCAGTTGCGCGAGGATTCGCACGAAGGCCATGGTGGTGGAAATTTCACGGTCGCCGGAGCCGTCAAGGATCGCCTTGAGGGTGTCCAGATCCGGCGTCGGCACGCTGAAGCTTTGTGCGCGGCGCTGAGGCACGAAACCGCCCAGTGCAGTGCGACGCTCACTGAGGTAGCGGGCTTCGGCGCTGTTTGGCTCTGGCTTGAAGAACGGCAGGTTCTCCAGCTCTTCGTCCTTGACCGGGATGTCGAAACGATCGCGGAACAACTTCAGGCTGTCGACGTCGACTTTCTTGGTGTTGTGCGCAGTGTTTTTCGCTTCGCCGGCACCGGTGCCATAACCCTTGATGGTCTTGGCCAGGATGACGGTTGGTTGTTCTTTGTGGTTGACCGCTTCGTGGTACGCCGCATAGACCTTGTACGGGTCGTGGCCGCCACGGTTGAGTTTCCAGATCTCGTCGTCGGACAGATCAGCAACCATCGCCTTGAGTTCTGGCGTGTTGAAGAAGTGTTCACGGACGAACGCGCCGTCTTTGGCTTTGTAGTTCTGGTACTCGCCGTCGATGACTTCGTCCATACGACGTTGCAGGATACCGTCGACGTCTTTGGCCAGCAGTGGGTCCCAGAAACGGCCCCAGATGACTTTGGTCACGTTCCACTGAGCACCGCGGAACACGCCTTCGAGTTCCTGGATGATCTTGCCGTTGCCGCGAACCGGGCCGTCGAGGCGCTGCAGGTTGCAGTTGATGACGAAGATCAGGTTGTCCAGCTTCTCGCGGCCGGCCAGGGAGATGGCGCCCAGGGATTCAGGCTCGTCGCACTCGCCGTCGCCCAGGAAGCACCAGACTTTCTGTTTGCCCGGCTGGATGAAACCGCGGTGCTCCAGATACTTCATGAAGCGTGCCTGGTAGATCGCCTGGATCGGACCCAGACCCATGGATACGGTCGGGAACTGCCAGAAGTCAGGCATCAGCCAAGGGTGCGGATAGGACGACAGGCCCTGACCGTCGACTTCCTGGCGGAAGTTGTTCATCTGGTCTTCGGTGATGCGGCCTTCCATGAATGCGCGGGCGTAAACGCCTGGCGAGGTGTGGCCCTGGAAGTAGATCAGGTCGCCGCCGTGTTCGTCGGTCGGGGCCTGGAAGAAGTAGTTGAAGCCGATGTCATACAGGGTCGCACTGGAAGCGAAGCTGGAGATGTGACCACCCAGGTCAGAATCTTTCAGGTTCGTACGCATTACCATGGCCATCGCGTTCCAGCGTACCAGCGAGCGAATGCGGCGTTCCATGAACAGGTCGCCAGGCATGCGTGCTTCGTGGGTTACCGGGATGGTGTTGCGGTAAGGCGTGGTGATGGCGTAAGGGAGCTGCGAGCCGCTGCGGGTCGCGAGTTCGCCCATACGGGTCATCAGATAGTGAGCACGGTCTTCGCCTTCTTTGTCGAGAACCGATTCCAGGGCGTCCAGCCATTCCTGGGTTTCGACGGGATCGAGGTCTTGCATGGCTTGCTCCAGGGCGGAAAGGCTTCCAGAATCGGTTGCCTGAGTTTGCGACTGGCCTTGTGGGCAGACGATTTAAAATTCTTGGATTGCCGATAGGTTGTTCCGGCGGCGTGTAGTTTTACTACAAATCTTCCGGCATTTCAGCCTTTCGAATGTATAGACGAGTAGTAAAACTACAGAAGAATGGCTTGTGGCCTCCGGCTGCGTTGTGAGAATAATCGTTAAGGTTGGTCTTTTGCCATCCGAAAAAGGTGAAACTTTGATGTTCGCTGCCAAAGAGAAAGAAATTTCAGCTATTTCTAACTTTTGTTCGACAGTCCTCCGGGTAGCGGGTTTTCACCAATCACTACAAGCGGCCATTTACACGCCGATCAAGGATAGACCATGACCCTGCCCGTGCTTGCCGAACTGCCCGCCATTCTCCTGCCGTTGGTCACTCGATCCGAGCAGTCGTTCCGTACGGCCGTCGCCGCGCTGGAAGACGATCACGGCTTCGCGGACTGGACGCCAGAGCGCTGGGCGCAGTTCGCCCGCGTCACCGCTGCCAGCGAATTCGTCATTGAACAGAGCGTTCGTGACCCTTTGATGTTGCTCACGCTGGTGCAGTCCGGCGAACTCGACCGGGCCTTCGCGCCGGGTGAATTGTGTGCGCAGATTGCCGCCGCGGTGAATGCCGCGCAAACCGAAGAGGAACTCGGTCGCGCTCTGCGTCGCCAGCGCGCCCGCCATCAAGTGCGGATCATCTGGCGCGATCTCACCCGTCAGGCCGATCTGGTGCAAACCTGCCGTGACCTCTCAGACATGGCCGACGCCACCATCGACCAGGCTTATCAATGGTTGTACAGCCGCCATTGCGAACAGTTCGGCACGCCGACCGGCCGCCGCAGCGGTGAGCCGCAGCAAATGGTCATCCTCGGCATGGGCAAGCTCGGCGCGGTCGAGTTGAACCTGTCTTCGGACATCGACCTGATCTTCGCCTACCCCGAAGGCGGCGAAACCGTCGGTGTGAAGCGCTCGCTGGATAATCAGGAATTCTTCATTCGTCTCGGCCAGCGTCTGATCAAGGCGCTCGATCCGATGACCGTTGATGGGTTCGTCTTCCGTGTCGACATGCGCCTGCGCCCTTACGGCTCGTCCGGCGCGCTGGTGCTGAGCTTCAATGCGCTGGAGCAGTATTACCAGGATCAGGGCCGCGACTGGGAACGCTACGCGATGATCAAGGCGCGGGTGGTGGCCGGCGATCAGGTCGCGGGCGCGCAGTTGCTCGACATGCTGCGGCCGTTCGTTTACCGGCGTTACCTCGACTTCTCGGCGATCGAAGCACTGCGCACCATGAAGCAACTGATCCAGCAGGAAGTGCGGCGCAAGGGCATGGCCGACAATATCAAGTTGGGCTCCGGCGGGATTCGTGAGGTCGAGTTCATCGCTCAGGCTTTTCAGTTGATCCACGGTGGCCGTGACCTGAGCCTGCAACAGCGTCCTCTATTAAAGGTGCTGAGTACGCTGGAAGGGCAGGGTTATCTGCCGCCGGCAGTGATCAGCGAGTTGCGCGAGGGCTACGAATTTCTCCGCTACACCGAGCACGCCATTCAGGCGATCGCCGACCGCCAGACCCAGATGCTGCCGGATGGCGCGCAGGATCAGGCGCGCATTGCGTTTATGCTCGGTTTTGCCGATTGGGACGCCTTCCACGAGAAGCTGATGTTCTGGCGCGGCCGCGTGGCCTGGCACTTCGCCCAGGTGATTGCCGATCCCGACGAGGATGAAAACGCCGAAAGTGAAGTGGTGGTCGGCGGTGAATGGCTACCGCTGTGGGAAGAGGCGCAGGACGAAGAAGCGGCGTGTCGTCAGTTGGAGGAGGGCGGTTTCGCCGATGCCGGCAAAGCCCTGAAAGCGTTGGCCGGATTGCGCAGCAGTCCGCAATTGCGCGCGATGCAGCGGTTGGGGCGTGAGCGTCTCGATGCCTTTATTCCGCGTCTGCTCGCACAGGCTGTGGAACACGCCAACCCGGATCTGGTGCTTGAGCGGGTATTGCCGCTGGTGGAGGCGGTGGCCCGGCGTTCGGCGTATCTGGTCTTGCTGACGGAAAACCCCAGTGCACTGCGGCGCTTGCTGACGTTGTGCGCAGCGAGCCCGTGGATTGCCGAGCAGATCACGCGCTTCCCGCTGCTGCTCGATGAATTGCTTAACGAAGGTCGCCTGTTCAAGCCGCCATTGGCGCCGGAATTGGCGGCTGAATTGCGCGAACGCCTGACGCGGATTCCCGAAGACGACCTCGAACAACAAATGGAAGCCCTGCGCCATTTCAAACTGGCGCACCGCTTGCGCGTCGCCGCCTCGGAAATCGCCGGCAGCCTGCCGCTGATGAAAGTCAGCGATTACCTGACCTGGCTAGCCGAGGCGATTCTTGAACAGGTGCTGGCTCTGGCCTGGCGTCAGACCGTGGCCAAGTACGGCACGCCGCTGCGCACCGACGGCACCTTGTGCGATCCCGGCTTCATCATTGTCGGTTATGGCAAAGTCGGCGGTCTGGAGCTGGGGCATGGTTCGGATCTGGATCTGGTGTTTATCCACGACGGTGATCCGCAGGCGGAAACCGACGGGCCGAAGTCGATCGATGGCGCGCAGTTCTTCACGCGACTGGGGCAGCGCATCATTCACTTGCTGACGGCGCAGACCAACTCCGGTCAGCTCTACGAGGTCGATATGCGTCTGCGGCCGTCCGGTGCCTCGGGGTTGCTGGTCAGTTCCCTCGGCGCTTTCGCCCGCTATCAAGAAAATGAAGCATGGACGTGGGAGCATCAGGCCTTGGTGCGCGCGCGGGTGCTGGTCGGCAGTCAGGATGTCGGCCAGGCGTTTGAGAAGGTTCGCGCGCAGGTTTTGGGCAAGGCACGTGATCTGGCCACGCTGCAACAGGAAGTCAGCGAGATGCGCGCGAAGATGCGCGATAACCTTGGCACCAAGAGCACTGCAGCCGGTACGGCGGCCAATGCCTTCGACGCCACCGCGCCGTTCGACCTCAAGCAGGACGCTGGAGGTATCGTCGATATTGAATTTATGGTGCAATACGCGGCTCTGGCGTGGTCGCAAAGCCACCCGCCACTGCTGCGCTGGACCGATAACATCCGCATTCTGGAAGAGCTGGAACACGAAGGGCTGATGCCTGCCGAAGATGCCAGTCTGTTGCGCGAGGCCTATAAAGCCTACCGCTCCGCCGCCCACCGGCAGGCCTTGCAGAAGGACGCCGGGGTGATATCGGGCGACCAGTTTGCCGAAGAGCGGCGACAGGTTTTGCGGATCTGGCGTGAGTTGGGGCTAAGCTGAAGCACGCCAATGCAGGCAATGAGATTCAAAAGGTGGGAGCGAGCCTGCTCGCGAATGCGCAGTGTCAGTCAACATCGATGTTGAAGGTGCTGGCCCCTTCGCGAGCAGGCTCGCTCCCACAATGATCTGCGGTGAATCGCAGATATGTGGACAGATGCAAAACCTTGTGGGAGCTGGCTTGCCAGCGATAGCGGAGTAACAGTCGACAGTCATGTTGAAGGTAACGACCCCATCGCGAGCAGGCTCACTTCTACAATGGATCTGCGGTGAGTCGCAGTTATGTGAACAGATGCAAAACCATGTAGGAGCGAGCTTGCTCGCGATAGCGGAGTAACAGTCGACAGAAATGTTGAAGGTAATGACCCATCGCAAGCCGCCGGTGTTCCCACAGTGATTATCGAGGCGGGGAGGCGTAAATGCCTCCCCGGTTCGTTTATGGAAACCACATGAATATTTTGATCGTTGGGCCCAGTTGGGTCGGTGACATGGTGATGGCGCAGACACTCTTTCAGTGTCTCAAGCAGCGCCACCCACAGTGCGAAATCGACGTGCTGGCCCCCGAGTGGAGCCGGCCGATCCTTGAACGCATGCCCGAAGTGCGCAAAGCCTTGAGCTTCCCGCTCGGCCACGGCGCGCTGGAACTGGCGACGCGTCGACGCATCGGCAAGTCCCTGCGCGGCCAGTACGATCAGGCGATCCTGCTGCCCAACTCGCTGAAGTCGGCGCTGGTGCCGTTTTTTGCCGGCATCCCGAAACGCACCGGCTGGCGCGGCGAGTTCCGCTACGGTCTGCTCAACGATGTACGCACCCTCGATAAAGAGCGCTATCCGCTGATGATCGAGCGTTTCATGGCCTTGGCCTATGAAGCCAATGCCGAGCTGCCGAAGCCGTATCCGCGCCCGAGCCTGCAAATCGATCCGGTCAGCCGCGAAGCGGCGCTGGCCAAGTTCGGCCTGAGCCTCGATCGCCCGGTATTGGCCCTGTGCCCCGGCGCCGAGTTCGGCGAATCCAAGCGCTGGCCGTCCGAGCATTACGCCAAAGTCGCCGAGGCGCGTATTCGCGAAGGCTGGCAGGTGTGGCTGTTCGGTTCGAAAAACGATCACTCGGTCGGCGAAGACATCCGCGCACGCTTGATCCCGGGCCTGCGTGAGGAATCGGTCAACCTCAGTGGCGGCACTTCGCTGGCCGAGGCTATCGACTTGATGTCCTGCGCTGACTCGGTGGTCTCCAACGACTCCGGCCTGATGCACGTTGCCGCTGCGCTTAATCGCCCATTGGTGGCGGTCTACGGCTCGACTTCGCCGGGTTTCACTCCGCCGCTGGCTGAGCACGTCGAAATCGTTCGCCTTGGCCTCGATTGCAGCCCGTGCTTCGACCGCACTTGCCGCTTCGGCCATTACAACTGCCTGCGCCAACTGATGCCGGACGCGGTCAACGATGCGTTGCAGAAGTTGCAGGGCACTGTGGTCGAGGTTCATTAAGTTGCGGGTACTGCTGATCAAGACTTCATCGCTGGGCGACGTGATTCATGCGTTGCCGGCGCTGACCGACGCCGCCCGGGCCATTCCCGGAATCAGGTTCGACTGGGTGGTGGAAGAAGGCTTTGCCGAGATCCCCACCTGGCACCCGGCCGTCGACAAAGTGATTCCGGTGGCGATCCGCCGCTGGCGCAAAAGTATCTGGAAGACCATCACCAGCGGCGAGTGGAAACGCTTCAAGCAAAGCGTGCGCGCCAACAAATACGATTTGGTGATCGATGCCCAGGGCTTGCTGAAAAGCGCCTGGCTGACCCGTTACGTCAAAGCGCCGGTGGCCGGTCTCGATAAAGGTTCGGCCCGCGAGCCGATGGCCTCGCGCTTCTACGACCGCAAACTGGCGGTGGCCCGTGGTCAGCATGCTGTCGAACGTGTGCGGCAGTTGTTCGCCATCGCCCTCGGATACGACTTGCCGAAAGGATTGGGTGATTACGGCCTCAACGTCGAGCGTCTGGTCGAACTGCCGCGCAAAAACGCTTTCGTGGTGTTCCTGCATGGCACGACGTGGGACACCAAGCACTGGCCGGAAGCCTACTGGCGCGAACTGACTGAACGCGTCGGTTACCTCGGCGTCGGCGTCAAACTGCCGTGGGGCAACCCGCAGGAAAAGGCCCGCGCCGAACGCATCGCTGCCGGTTTCAAACACGCCGAAGTGCTGCCAAAACTCAATCTTGCCGGTGTTGGCAAAGTCCTCGCCGGCGCGCAAGCGTGCGTAGCGGTGGATACCGGTCTCGGCCATTTGGCCGCAGCACTCGACGTGCCGACCATCTCGCTGTTCGGCCCGACCAATCCGGGCCTGACCGGCGCCTACGGCAAATTGCAGATTCACTTGGCCAGCGACTTCCCGTGCGCGCCGTGCCTGCAAAAGAAATGTACCTATCAACCGACCGCGCAGGATGCCCGTCAGTTTGACCTGAAGCGTGAACAGCCTCTGTGCTTCACGCGTCTGAACCCCGAGCGTGTCGCCAGCCGACTGAGCACGTTGTTAATGGCTGAGGAGCTGCGCTGATGCAATTGGCATTCGTCCTGTACAAATATTTCCCGTTCGGTGGCTTGCAGCGCGACTTCATGCGCATCGCCCTCGAATGCCAGAAACGCGGACATCAGATCCGCGTCTACACGCTGATCTGGGAAGGCGACGTGCCACCCGGTTTCGAAGTGCTGGTGGCACCGGTCAAGGCGTTCTTCAACCATCGTCGCAATGAAAAACTTAGCGCATGGATGGAAGCGGATCTGGCCAGGCGCCCGGTCGATCGCTTGATCGGTTTCAACAAGATGCCGGGTCTGGATGTTTATTACGCCGCCGACGGCTGCTTTGAAGACAAGGCGCAGAACCTGCGCAATTCGCTGTACCGCCGCTGGGGTCGTTACCGCCACTTTGCCGAGTACGAGCGCGCGGTGTTCGCCAAAGATGCGAAGACCGAAGTGCTGATGATTTCCGAAGTGCAGCAGCCGCTGTTCATCAAGCACTACGACACGCCGCTCGAGCGCTTCCATCTGCTGCCACCGGGCATTGCCCAGGATCGTCGCCGTCCGGCGGATGCCGATGAAATCCGCGCCGGTTTCCGCGCTGAATTCAATCTCAAGGATGACGAACTGCTGCTGGTGCAGATCGGCTCCGGCTTCAAAACCAAAGGCGTCGATCGCAGCCTGAAAGCGCTGGCCGGATTGCCCGCTGAATTGAGAAAGCGTACCCGACTGTTTGTAATCGGCCAGGATGACCCCAAATTGTTCCAGATGCAGAGCGCCACTTTGGGTCTGGGCGATAACGTCACGTTCCTGAAAGGGCGCAGCGATATCCCGCGTTTCCTGCTCGGCGCCGACCTGTTGATCCATCCGGCGTACAACGAAAACACCGGTACGGTGTTGCTCGAAGCGCTGGTCGCCGGCTTGCCGGTGCTGGTCAGCGCGGTCTGCGGTTACGCCCATTACATCGCCGAGGCCGACGCCGGGCGAGTGCTGGACGAGCCGTTCGAGCAGGCGCAGCTGACGCAATACCTGACTGAAATGTTGCATGACGATGCTGCACGCGCGGCCTGGAGCCGCAATGGTCTGGCCTTCGCCGAGACGGCCGACCTCTACAGCATGCCGCAGCACGCGGCCGATGTGATTCTGGCGGAGCACGCTTAATGAAGTTGATGCTGGCTGAACCGTTCAAAAGCCTTTGGGCCGGGCGCGACCCGTTCGCCGAAGTCGAAGGCTTGCAGGGCGAGGTATACCGCGAGCTGGAAGCACGCCGGACACTGCGCACGGAAGTCGACGGCAACGGATTTTTTGTGAAGATCCATCGTGGCATCGGCTGGGGCGAAATCTTCAAGAACCTGCTGACCGCCAAGCTGCCGGTACTTGGCGCGGGGCAAGAGTGGAAGGCTATCCAGCGTCTGCAGGAAGTCGGCGTGCCGACCATGACCGCCGTTGCGTACGGCGAAAAGGGCAGCAACCCGGCAGATCAACACTCGTTCATCGTCACCGAAGAACTGGCGCCAACCATCAGCCTGGAAGACTTCAGCATCGACTGGGTCAAGCAGCCGCCCGAGCCAAAGCTCAAGCGCGCACTGATCGCCGAAGTCGCCCGCATGACCGGCATGATGCACCGCGCCGGCGTCAATCACCGCGACTGTTACATCTGTCATTTCCTGCTGCACACCGATAAACCGGTGACGCCGGAAGATTTCAAACTCTCGGTGATCGACTTGCACCGTGCCCAGACCCGCGCGAAGATCACTCAGCGCTGGCGCAACAAGGATCTGGCGGCGCTGTATTTCTCTGCGCTGGACATCGGCTTGACCCGCCGCGACAAACTGCGTTTCCTCAAGGGCTATTTCCAGCAACCGCTGCGGCAGATTCTGGCGCAAGAGGCGCCGCTGCTGAGCTGGCTCGAAGGCAAGGCCAACAAGCTCTATGCGCGCAAACAGCGTTACGGGGATGCGCTCTGATGGCGGGTTGGACTCTTGAGCCGCAATACAGCGAGCTCGCGGCAGATTTTGGCAGCCTCGAAGCGGTGTTTGCGTTGCAAGGCGAACGCCTGACCCGCGATCCGCTGTCGGAAGTGATTCGCGTGCAGCGCAACGGCGTCAACTATTATGTCAAACGCTATATCGGCGCCGGTAAAGGCCTGCGCCGCTACCTCGGCAAGCCGCGAGTAAAGATGGAATGGCAGAACCTCAAGCGCTTCGCCAAGTGGGGCATTCCCACGGCTGAAGTAGTGGCCTGGGGCCTGGAACGCCGTGGCGCGGCCTATGATCGTGGCGCCATGATCACTCGCGAATTGCCCAACACCGAAGACCTGTCAGCGCTTGCCGAGCGCAAGGATCCGAAGCTCAAGGATCGCGCCTGGGTCGACGGCGTCAGTCGGCAACTGGCCGGTTATACCCGGACGATGCATGATCACCGATTTACCCATAACGATCTGAAATGGCGCAACCTGTTGATCGATGATCAGGCGCGGATATTTCTGATCGATTGCCCTAACGGCGAGTTCTGGCGCGGCTTCTGGCTCAAGTATCGGATCACCAAGGATCTGGCCTGTCTCGATAAGCTCGCCAAATACCACCTGTCCAATACCCAACGCCTGCGCTTCTATAAGCAATACCGCCAGTGCGATCGGCTTGATAGCGCCGACAAGAAACGGATTCGGCACGTGGTGAGATTTTTCGAGGGACGCGAATGACTGATTTTCTCGCTGCTGAAGACCGCGCACTGCTCGAGCGCCATGGTCTAGGTACTTTCGACGCGCTTTGGGCGAAGCAGCTTGAGGCCGTGGACGAACCCAATACCGCCCGTGGCGGTTGGAGCAGTGTCTTCCGTCTGGATCTGGAGGGGCAGGGTTATTACCTCAAGCGTCAGAGCAACTACCTGACGCGGACCTTGCACGCACCTTTCGGCGAGCCAAGCTTTGCCCGTGAGTTTCGCAATATCAGTCGCTATCGCAAGCTCGGTATTCCGGCGCTGCAAGCGGCGTTTTTCGGTGAGCGCAAGGTTGACGGCGAAGTTCGCGCAATCCTGCTGACCCGTGCGCTGGATGGCTGGAGTGATCTGGAGTCGCTGCTGCAGCGCTGGGCGCAGCTCAGTACCGCGCAACAGTCGGCCATTCTCAAGGCCTGTGGATTGCTCGCGCGGCATCTGCACGGCGTGCGTCAGGTACACGGCTGCTTCTATCCCAAGCATATTTTTCTGCGAGCCACCGGTGATGGGTACCAGGCGCAATTGATCGACCTGGAAAAGACCCGTCCCTTGTTGTTCGGCATGCGCGACCGGATCAAGGATCTGGAGCCGCTGCAGCGCCGCGCGCCGGAATGGAGCGAGGCGCAGCTGCGCGAATTGCTCGCGGCTTATCTCGATCAGTCCGCCGATAGCTCGCTGCTCGACAGCTGGCTCGCCCGGCTGACCGCGCGCCGCAGTCACAAGGAGACCCGCTGATGCAATTGTCCGAGCTGGCCGGTGTCGGGCGAACCCCGCAACTGCCGCTGACGGTGACCCTGGCCGATGCCGCTGGCAGTGCGGATCTGCAATTGCTCAGTCTGCTGCGAGTCCTGCCGGGGCAGCGTTACGTTGGCGCCGGTGTCTGGCGCGGTCGTCCGGTGTTGGCCAAATTGCTGGTCGGCGGCAAGGCCGCCCGGCATTTTCAACGTGAGCTGGAAGGCGTGCGCTTGCTGGCCGCGCAAGGCATGACAACACCGTTGCTGTTGGCCGACGGGTTGAAAAATGGCGAAGGTGGCTGGCTGCTGTTCGACTTCCTTGAAGGTGCCGAAAGCCTTGGCGATGCCTGGGGGAAAGTCGAGTCGCTGCCGGTGCTGGCCGATGAACAATCGGCGGTGTTGGCCGAGGCGCTGGGTGCCATTGGCCAATTGCACGGCAAAGGGCTCTGGCAGGAAGACCTGCATCTGGACAATCTGCTGCGTCATGGCGGCCAGTTGTACTTGATTGACGGTGCCGGCATTTGCGCAGAAACCGCCGGGCAGCCGTTATCGCGGCAAAAAGTCCTGGAAAACCTCGGGGTGTTTTTCGCCCAGTTGCCCAAAGCGCTGGAACCGTTCACCGAAGAACTGCTGGTGTATTACCTGTTGAGCAACAGCGAGCACGCGTTGCCGCTGGAGGCCTTGCAGAAGCAGATCGACAAAGTGCGCCGCTGGCGTTTGAAGGACTTTCTGATCAAGGTCGGTCGCGAGTGCACGCTGTTCAGTGTGCAGCGTGGAGCGTTCGCTCTGCGTGCGATCCGTCGAGAAGAAGAATCGGCCATGTTGCCGGTGCTGGAGCAGGCCGATGCGCTGCTCGATCAGGGCCACCTGTACAAGACCGGTGGTGCGGCAAGCGTCGGCAAGGTTCAGGCAGGTGCGCGCACACTGGTGATCAAGCGCTACAACATCAAGGGTTTTGCCCATTGGCTCAAGCGTTTCTGGCGTCCAAGTCGCGCCTGGCACTCGTGGCGCGAGGGCAATCGCCTGGCGTTTCTCGGTATCGCCACACCCAAACCGCTGGCGGTGCTGGAGAAACGCTTTTTGTGGCTGCGCAGCCGCGCGTATCTGGTGACCGAGTTCCTGTCGGGCCCGGACATCATCGAGCGCTTTGCCCCGTATGTGGAAAATGGCGAAGCGCCGGAGGCCGAACTGCAGGCGCTGGATCAGTTGTTCGCGCGATTGATTGACGAGCGCATCAGCCATGGCGACTTCAAGGGGCACAACCTGTTCTGGCAGCAGGATCGTTGGGCGCTGATCGATCTGGACTCGATGTGCCAGCATGGATCTGTCGGCAGTTTCGCGCCGGCCTATGCCCGTGACCGTGCGCGATTCATGCGTAACTGGCCCGAGAGCAGCGCGCTGTATCAGGTCATCGATCAGCGTTTGCCGAAAGAAATCTCCAGCGCGGCCTGAGTCAAATCACTACAGCAGTAGAGGACAAAGTTCAGCGACTTGTCCTACAGCTTATCCAGAAGCCATGAACTGTGCCCTGTCCAGCCCCGATGCTAATTTGCCCAACGACCTTGGAGGGCGAATCTTGACCATCAAACAAGCTGTGACGCTGGGTGCATTTTCATGGGTTCTGGCCGGTTGCGGCAGCGCTCTGACCGTTTTGCAAGACGATGCCGACGTCGCTCGGGACATGCGCAAGCAAAATACTTACTGCCAATCCATTCCGCGGATTTACAGCGGTTTGGCCTTCGATTTCTGCGTGTTGAACGCGCCCCCCGATCCCAGCGGATTTCTGGTGCCTTTCGTGCTGCTGGATCTGCCATTGTCCGGTGTATTCGATACAGTATCGCTGCCCTATACGGTTTATCGTCAGATCACCGACGGCAACCTTGGTATTTACTGGCGAAAGGGTGGTTATTGAGTCACAGGGCAAGGTTTCTCCAAACCATTCGCCCTGGGGCAATTGCGCAGGGTAATTCCCTTCTCGTTTACGCTATAATCCCGCCCTTTAGCTGTCACTCGCCCTGTGCGAGGGCACATCAATTTTCAAGGCGCATCGCGCCTGCACGCAGACTAAAGAGGCTAGACCCCTGTGGCATTGACGATTCTTGGCCTGTCCGGCGCCCTTAGCCATGACCCTTCAGCAGCCTTGTACATCGACGGCAAGCTGGTGGCGGCGGCTGAGGAAGAGCGCTTCGTACGCGATAAGCATGCAAAGAACCGCATGCCCTACGAATCGGCGAAGTTCTGTCTTGAGCAGGCCGGCATCAAGCCGTCCGACGTTGACGTGGTAGCGATTCCATTTGCTCCGATCAGCCTGTTCGGCAAGGCGCGCTGGCACTACGCCAAGCGTTACTGGTACGCGCCCGATCGCGCCCTTGATGCAATCCTGATGGGCAATCGCCGCTACAAGCGTTATCGCAACAAGATTGTCTGGTGCCTGGAACAGCTGGGTTTCGATCCGAAAAAGATCAAGATCGAGCCGGTCGAGCATCACCTGGCTCACGCCTCCAGCGCTTACCACTGCTCCGGTTTCAAAGAAAAAACCGCGATTCTCGGTATCGACGGCAAAGGTGAGTACGCCACGACCTTTTTCGGCTACGGCGAAAACGGCAAGATCCACAAGATCAAGGAATTCTTCGATCCGGACTCCCTCGGCGGCCTGTACGGTGCAATCACCGAGTTCCTCGGTTTCGAGATGCTCGACGGTGAGTTCAAGGTCATGGGCATGGCGCCTTACGGTGATGCCAGCAAATACGACTTCTCGCGTCTGGCCTCGTTCGAGAATGGCGAGTTGGTGATCAACACCGACTACGCCAACGTGATCGGCCTGCGTCGCTACAAAGAGAAGGGTAAAGGCTTCTACTTCTCGCCGAAGCTGATCGAGTGGCTGGGTCCGAAGCGCGAAGGCGATATCGCTGACGAACCGTACATCCACTACGCCGCGAGCATGCAAGCGCTGTTCGAGAAACTGGCGTTGCAGATGATCGATCACTACCTGGGCGATGTGCTCAAGGAAACCGGCAAGCTGGCCTTCGCCGGCGGCTGTGCATTGAACGTCAAGCTGAACCAGAAAATCATCGCCCGCGACGACATCAAGGAACTGTTCGTCCAGCCGGCGTCCGGCGATGCCGGCACTGCCGTGGGCGCCGCCGCTTACGTTTCGCACGCCCGTGGCGTACCGGTCGAGAAGATGGAACACGTCTACCTCGGCCCGTCGTACAGCAACGAAGATGTGATCGCCGCCTGCGCGCGTCACGAGAGCAAGCCGACCTGGCGCAAGCTCGACAACATGCCTGAGCAGATCGCCAAGATCATGGTCGAGGGCAATCCGGTGGCCTGGTTCCAGGGGCGCATGGAGTTCGGCCCGCGTGCATTGGGTGGTCGTTCGATCATCGGTTGCCCGAGCGTGGCGGGTGTGGCTGACCGGATCAACCACCAGATCAAGTTCCGCGAGCGCTGGAGGCCTTTCTGCCCGTCGATGCTCGACACGGTCGCGCCGCAAATGATCAAGATCGATCACCCGGCACCGTTCATGACCTTCACCTTCGAAGTGGCTGAAGAGTGGAAGACCCGCGTGCCGGAAGTTGTCCACGAAGATGGTACCTCTCGCGCCCAGGTGCTCAAGCGCGAATACAACCCGCGCTACTACGATATGATGAAGGCGCTGGAAAATCTGACCGGTAATGGTGTATCGCTGAACACCTCGCTTAACCGTCGTGGCGAACCGATGATCTGCTCGCCGACCGACGCGTTGAACATGTTTTTCGGTTCTGACCTGGAATACCTGATCATGGAAGATATTCTGGTCGTAAAAGAGGGTGTAAAAGGATACGAACTTGACTGAAACACTGATCAGCGTCGTCATTCCGGTTTACAACTACGCACGAACCCTGCCACGAGCAGTGGAGTCGGTGTTGGCGCAGCTGGATGAGGCGGCGGCGGATCTGCTGGTCATCGACGATGGGTCGACGGACGATACGCCAGAGGTAGTGGAACAACTCCTGCTCAAGCATGGCAGGCGTTTTCGTGCGCTACGCAAAAGCAACGGTGGTTTGTCGTCGGTGCGCAATCGCGGGCTCGAAGAGACCACCGGAACGTATCTGGTGTTTCTCGACTCCGATGACGAGATGGCTCCCGGCGCACTGGCTGCGCTTTCGCAGCACATCGCCAGCCATCCGCAAAGCCTTATGGTGATCGGCGCGCACTGGTCGGTGTTTGCTGATGGACGACGCAGCTTGCAGGCGGCCAGGCCTTTGCCTGTGACGCCCCGTCAGCGCTTGCAGGGTTACTTGTTGAGCAAGACAGTTTCGATTTCAAACGGCGCCTGTGCGATGCATCGCGATGTGTTTGTCTTGGGTAATTACCCGGAACATTTGCGCAACGTGGAAGACTTGCCAGTGTTTGCCCAAGTGTTGGCACGTTACCCCTGCAGCGTTCTGGACGCGCCTCTGGCGCTGATCTACAAGCATGCCGACAGCATGCGCCATGATTTACGCCAAAGTCTTGCCGCAGGCACGGAACAGGTTGTCAGCGAAGTTTTCTCCTCGCGACGGATGCCCGAGGAGATGAGTGATCTGCGTCAGGCGTTTCTGGCGCAGCGCTGTTTATCGTTGTTTCGCGACTGTTATTCCCATGGCGAGTACAAGCTGGCCAAGTCGTTTTATTTTCAGGCCCTGCGTGCAGACTGGCGTACGTTTTCACGCTGGTCATATACCCGCAAGGCTTTGCGGTTGCTGTTTCGGTAAGTGGGTCGCGGTGACGTGCGCGGACCTTGTAATGGTTGTCGGTGAGGTGGCTGGGTGAAAGGTACGGGCGGTAGCGTGGTAACTCGAGTCTCCAGAATCATCGATGAATACCCGGTCTGGCTGGCGTTTTTGGGCAGTGCGCTGTTATCGCTGATAGCGGTATCGGGCACTGCGACAGTGGGGCGTGATGCCGCGCTGTATATAGATATTGCGCAACAGGTCAGCGAGCACGGGCCGAATGTAGCCTGGGCTACTTTCGACTGGCCCTGGTTTTCCTTTCTGCTGGCCGGTACGCATACCGTCGTGCATTTGCCGTTGGAGCTGAGCGCCTATCTTTGGTGCGGTCTCTTTTTCGCCGGCACCAGCGCGCTGATGGTGGACTGTGTTCGCCAGCGGTCGGCGCACCTCACCCGTTGGGCTTGTCTGGTGGTATTGGCCATGCCGGCGGTGAATGCCTTTCGCAATGACATCATCCGTGAATGCGGTTTCTGGTTCTTCTGCACACTGACGCTCTGGCTCGCGCTGCGCTGGCAAGCCCGTGGCGGCTGGCTGCGGGCGGCTTTCATTCATCTGGCTATCGTCGCGGCAGCCTTGTTTCGGCTGGAAGCCTTGCTGCTGGTGGCGGCGTTGGGGCTGTGGCAGTTGCCCAATCTGTGGTCGCCGGGCCGACGGATGCAATTCGCGCAGTTCTCGCTGCTACCGGTTTTGGGGCTGCTGGCCGTTTCGGTGTCGGGTGTGTTCATGTCGGCGCGCGTGATGCTCTATCTGGACATGATTGCGCCACACAGTGTGCTTGCTGCCTTCCAGATGCTGCGCGATCAGTTTGCCAATTCGCTCATCAACAAGTATTCCCAGGATGAGGCGGGCCGGATCATTTTCTTCGGCATCCTGGCGACCATGGCCATCAGTTTTGTGAAGTTGATGGGGCCTTTCGCCGTTCCTTTCATTCTGCGGCGCAACTGGGGCGTTCTGAGCGTCTATTGGCGCGACTATCGACCCTTTGCCTGGGCGGCGTTGCTGTATGTGGTGGTGCTGGTGCTGTTTTTCATCAAGCAACAGTTCATGAATACGCGCTACCTGAGCTTTCTGAATCTGTTGTTTGTGCCTGTGCTGGCGATGGGACTGGCGGCGTTTGTCCGAGAATTCCCGCGGTGCGGCAAGTGGCTGGTGGCTCTGGGGTTGCTGGTGATGCTGTCGAACGTCATTTCCACCGGGGTCGGCAAAACCCATTACGTCGAGGCTGGCCGCTGGTTGTCGACCCATGTCGAGCCGGACGCGCAGACGTATTTCGAGGATGGGCGGATCAGCTATTACGCCGGCCGCGGCTACGTGATGCCGGTACTGACAGCGGAGGAAGCGATGTCGCCGTCCCATGCTGGCGACTATCAGTATTTTCTCATCGAGGCCAAAGGTGACGAGCCGTGGCTGAACGAGTGGCTGTTGGCACACAAGCTGCGCATTATCGAACACTTCGCCAACCGCAAAGGGGCCACGGTGGTGGTCATCGGGCGCTGAGGCTCAACCCAGCAGCGGACGCAGGCGAGAGATCAGTGGCGCCTGCCGGTTGCTCGGCAACGCTTGTCGGTAACCTTCGATAAACGTATCGCCAGCGTCCTCGCCCAGCAACCACTGCCGGTCTTCCTTGTAGCGCAGCAAATGGGCGAAGTTGCGCAGGCGCTTGCTGTCACTGAGTGCGCGTTTCTGACAGCGCAGGTCGGCGATATCGATCAGGCCCAGATGGTTGTCGGGTGTCAGAACGACGTTGCCGAAGTGTAGCGACCGGAAGTACACACCTTTCTCGTGCAATTGAGCGAAATACGCGCCCAGTTGAAATCTCAGTGAGTCAGTCCCTTCGCTGGTGCCTTGCAACTGGCGCACGGTGTTGCCCGCCAGTGGGCTGTAATAAACGCAGTCACGTTCGATGCTCGGGATGCGATACACCGCGATCACTGTCGGGCAGAGGATGCCGCGTTGTTCGAGTGCCCGGGTGTTGTCGGCAAAGCGTTGTGCATAGGGGTAAAACAGCGCCGAACTGAGCAGTCGCTTGCGGCGGAACAGTTTGAGCATGCGTCCATCGGCCAATCTGAGCACCTTGTCGCCGGAACCGTCGGCCTCCAATACGTGTGCACCTTTGCGCAGTGCCTCGTAAGTGCTGTGATCAATCGATTGCATATCGGGCTCCCCATCATTAGCGGGGTATCTTAACCGACTTGGTCGAAGGCTGGCTTGAAGTCATGTTTATCGGGGCAAAAACGCGTGTGATATCATCGGCGCCTCACTGAATTGCGCGGATCACCATGAGCAGTCCTGAACCGAAAGCCCAGTCAACGCTGGCGATCTATTTCCGCCTTTTGGCTTACGTGCGGCCTTATGCCGGTCTCTTCCTTCTCAGTATCGTCGGGTTTCTGATCTTCGCATCGACTCAGCCGATGCTCGCTTATATCCTCAAGTATTTCGTCGATGGCCTGGCCAATCCTGAAGCCAGCCTGTTTCCGGGCAACCCTTATCTGGGCAAATTGCAGTTGCTCGAAACCGTGCCGCTGATGATCGTGCTCATCGCGCTGTTGCAGGGTGTGGGTTCGTACCTTGGCAACTTCTTCCTGGCCCGGGTTTCCCTGGGGTTGGTGCATGACCTGCGGGTCGTGCTGTTCAACAAGTTGCTGGAGCTGCCTAACCGCTTCTTTGACAAGAACAACTCGGGCCACCTGATTTCCCGCATCACCTTCAACGTGACGATGGTCACCGGCGCGGCAACCGACGCGATCAAAGTGGTCATCCGTGAAGGCATGACGGTGATTTTCCTGTTCTGCACCCTGTTGTGGATGAACTGGAAGCTCACCCTGGTGATGGTCGCCATCCTGCCGTTGATCGGCTTGATGGTGAGCAGCACCAGCAAAAAATTTCGCAAGCAAAGCAAGAAGATCCAGGTTTCGATGGGTAACGTCACCCATGTCGCGTCCGAGACCATTCATGGCTACCGCGTTGTGCGCAGTTTTGGCGGCGAGCAGTACGAAAAGGATCGCTTTCGCGATGCCAGCCAGAGCAACACCGACAAGCAGTTGACGATGACCAAGACCGGCGCCGTTTACACGCCGATGTTGCAACTGGTGACATACAGCGCCATGGCCGTGGTCATGTTCCTCGTGCTGTACCTTCGTGGCGACGCATCGCCGGGCGATCTGGTGGCTTACATCACCATGGCCGGCCTGCTGCCCAAGCCGATCCGTCAATTGTCGGAAGTCAGTTCGACCATTCAGAAAGGCGTAGCCGGTGCCGAAAGTATTTTCGAGCAACTGGATGAGCCGGCAGAAGTGGATCAGGGCACGGTCGAACAGGATCGCCTCGAAGGTCGTCTGGAAGTGCGCAATCTGAGCTTCCATTATCCCGACACCGACAAAGCGGTGCTCAACGACATCAGCTTCGTTGTCGAGCCGGGGCAAATGGTTGCGTTGGTTGGCCGCTCGGGCAGCGGCAAGTCGACCCTGGCCAGCCTGATTCCGCGCTTTTATCAGCATGATCATGCGCAAGGCCAAATCCTGCTCGATGGCGTGCAAGTGCAGGACTTCACCCTGCGCAGCCTGCGTCGGCAGATCGCTCTGGTGACCCAGCAGGTCACGCTGTTCAACGATACGGTGACCAACAACATCGCTTATGGCGACCTGGCGGGTGCGCCGTTCGAGGAGGTCAAGCGGGCCGCTTCCGAAGCCTATGCCGATGAGTTCATCGTCAAGATGCCGGAAGGTTACGAAACCCTGGTCGGTGAAAACGGCGTGTTGCTGTCTGGCGGCCAACGCCAGCGCATCGCTATCGCTCGGGCGCTGCTCAAGGATGCGCCGCTGCTGATTCTCGACGAGGCTACTTCCGCCCTCGATACCGAGTCGGAGCGACATATTCAGGCGGCGCTGGATCATGTGGTGAAAAACCGCACGACCCTGGTGATCGCTCACCGCTTGAGCACCATTGAGAAGGCTGACCTGATTCTGGTCATGGACGAAGGCCGGATCGTCGAGCGCGGTACCCACACGCAACTGCTTGAGCAGAACGGCTACTACTCCCGCCTGCACGCCAAGGAGTTTGAAGGCGACGAACCTCTGCCAGCCCACGCGACCAACGTATGCTGACAGTGTTTCGCAGCTTTCGTGAGCGTGGCTGGACCGAGATCGACCGCGACAGTTACGCCCGGGCCTGGCAGCGTTTCGGCGGCAGCTTTGCCACGCATCCCGAGGTGGTTGAGCGACTGTCGGCATTCGTGGGTATCGAACTGCGCTATCTGGGCTGGATCGTGGGCGGTGATGTGCTGGCCGCCATTCCTTGCTGGGGCCGGCATGTTGCCTTGTCCAAGGAAGTGCTCAAGCGCGAGGGCAAGCGCGGATTGCTGGACATGGGCAACGCGGAGATCATCCTGCCGATCGCCCCCGATGTTGTCGTGCCGGTGCGCCAGCGTATGGCTTATGTCTCCCAGCTCAATGCCGAGCAGATCAGCACGTTGAAGCCGCAGCCAGAAGGCCTGGCCCTGGCTCGGCTCCCGGAAGAGTATTCGAAGAAATTCCGCTACAACCAGCGTCGCGAGCAGCGCCTGCTGGAAGAGGCGGGCGGATCGCTGGTGCCGATGTCCGATTTTACCCCGCAGGAGCAGGCCGCAGCTTACGGCGATCTGTTTCAGCGGCGCTGGGGCTTTGAAGTGCCGGGCAAGGCCGGGCTGGTTGAGGTCTTCACCTTGCTGCGCGAGTTCATGACCGGTTCGGTGGTGATGCTCGAATCGGCGCCCGTGGCCATTCAGGTGCTGTATCGCGTCGAAGCGCCGCAATGGGTGTCGCTGGAGTACATCAATGGCGGCGTCGACCCGCAGAGCCGCGAGTTCAGTCCCGGCAGTGTGCTGAGTTTCGTCAACACCCAAGAAGCCTGGGCACACGCACAGGCGCTGGGCAAGCCTTTGCGTTATTCATTCGGTCGTGCCGACCGTGAGTACAAGGATCGCTGGTGCCACACGGTGCCGGTCTACAAGGTCTGATTCAATGAGCGCTCGCAAGCAACAGCTTCTCAAGGCCCATCGGCGCAACAAGCGTCTGTTCCTGATCGCCTTTTTGCTGGCGCTGTTGCTGATCGGCTTGCTGATTGCGTGGTGGCTGGTGCCGCTGTTGCTGGTGCTGGCCTGGGTTGCACATGAGGCCTGGTTTGCCGATCATCTGTTCTACCGGCCTGCTGACGACTATCACTACAACTTCCCGGCGCAAACCGCGCGACAGGCCGTGAGCCTTGAGGGCGGCGTGGTGCGCCTGAGCGAGCCGCTGGGCCAGGGCGAGACGCTGGTGCTCGAGCTGGAGGTGAAGTCGACCTGGTTCGGTCGTTGGTTCGACCCGTTTGTTGAAGTGGGCGATGATCGCCAGGATTTCGAGCGTGGCGTCAGAGGGCGGCGCTTCCTTAATCTGTCCGGGCAGGGCGATGCGCTGGCGCAGGGCGCTTTAGCGCTGCGTGGCCGACATTGCGTGCCGGCCGCGACCGGTGTGTTGTGGGTCATGGCCAATCCTGACTATTCCCGACAACGGGTGATGGTCATCGCTCCCCATGCCGATGATGCCGAACTCGCCGCATTCGGCTTATACAGCCGTTGCGAAGACGTCAGTATTGTCACTTTGACTCAAGGCGAAATCGAGGCTGAAGACTTGCAGCGTCTGGGCCTTGATCAAGCCGCTGCCGCACGCTTGAAGGGGCGTTTGCGTAGCTGGGACAGTCTGGTGATCCCGCTGTGGGGTGGCGTGCCAGCCGATCGGTGTGTGCAGTTGGGTTATTACTGCCTGCAGCTGCCCGCTATGGCCAAAGAGCCTGCTCAGGCGTTCGGTTCTCGAGAGTCGCTGGAAAGCGATGTACGCAGTGTCCGCCGGCACAACCCGTTGCCTCTGCCCGCTGATGCCGATGGGCAGCCGACCTGGCAAAATCTGCTGGCTGATTTGAAAACACTGCTTGAGCACTATCGTCCAGAAGTACTCGTCACACCGCATCCTGAACTCGATCCCCACAGTGATCATGTAGCGTCTACCCAAGCGCTGCTTCAGGCTATCGAGCTGAGTAGCTGGAAGCCGGCCACCCTCCTGATGTACGCCAACCACCTGCACGACAACGATCGCTGGCCGATGGGCCCTGCCGGTGCGGGGATCGCGCTGCCGCCAGCCATCGAAGCATTGCCGGCCGATCGGTTGTGGAGTCCGCTGTTGTCAGCGGACGTGCAACTGGACAAAGCCATGGCGCTGGCCATGGAGCACGATCTGCAGGGCGGGCAGGCATTCAAACGGCAATTGCGTCGCTGGATCCAGCAGGGTCTGGCGGGGCGTCGCTGGCCTGTTACAGGCAGTAACGAGTTTTTCCGCAAGGCTGTCCGGCGCCACGAATTGTTCTGGGTGCGCGACCTTTCAGATTGAGGCGGACGGGGCTTTTCCCTGTGTTAATATCGCGCCCCTGTTCATTTTGTATGTGGGTTGCTCCATGAAGTTGTCCATGCCGCGTTTCGATCAAGCCCCGGTCTTGGTAGTCGGCGATGTCATGCTCGACCGTTACTGGCATGGCGGAACCTCACGGATTTCCCCTGAGGCGCCGGTGCCGGTCGTTAAGGTCGAGCAGATCGAAGACCGTCCGGGTGGCGCCGCGAACGTTGCCTTGAACATTGCCGCGCTGGGTGCGCCGGCGTCGCTGGTCGGTGTGACCGGCGACGACGAAGCCGCCGACAGCCTGAGCAACAGTCTCAAAGGCGCGGGTGTACGTGCCCTGTTCCAGCGCATCGCGCACCAGCCAACCATCGTCAAGCTGCGGGTCATGAGCCGGCACCAGCAACTGCTGCGTATCGACTTTGAAGAACCGTTCGCCACCGACGCCCTGGCCCTCGGTTCGCAGGTCGACGACTTGCTCGAAGGCATCAAGGTGCTGGTACTTTCCGACTACGGCAAAGGCGCCCTGAAAAACCATCAGGCGCTGATCCAGGCCGCCCGCGCGAAGAACATTCCGGTGCTGGCCGACCCGAAGGGCAAGGATTTCTCGATCTATCGCGGCGCCAGCCTGATCACCCCGAACCTCAGCGAATTCGAAGCCATCGTCGGCGGTTGCGTCGATGAGCATGAGCTGGTGAGCAAGGGCGCTGCCCTGATGCACGAACTGGAACTCGGTGCGCTGCTGGTAACGCGCGGTGAGCACGGCATGACCCTGCTGCGTCCCGACCAGCCGGCACTGCACCTGCCAGCCCGGGCCCGTGAAGTATTTGATGTGACCGGTGCCGGCGACACGGTGATTTCCACCCTGGCGGCCGCCATTGCTGCCGGTGAGGATCTGCCCCATGCGGTGGCGCTGGCCAACCTGGCGGCGGGCATCGTGGTTGGCAAACTCGGTACGGCGGCCATCAGCGCCCCCGAACTGCGTCGCGCCATTCAGCGTGAAGAAGGTTCCGAGCGTGGTGTGCTGGGTCTGGAGCAGTTGCTGCTCGCAGTGGCCGATGCCCGTGCGCACAACGAAAAGATTGTGTTCACCAATGGCTGCTTCGACATCCTGCATGCCGGTCACGTGACCTACCTCGAACAGGCGCGGGCTCAGGGGGATCGCTTGATTGTCGCGGTCAACGACGATGCATCGGTCAGCCGCCTCAAGGGGCCGGGACGTCCGATCAACAGCGTCGACCGGCGTATGGCCGTTCTGGCCGGTCTCGGCGCGGTCGACTGGGTTATCAGCTTCCCGGAAGGCACGCCTGAAAACCTGCTGCGCGAGGTCAAGCCGGACGTGCTGGTCAAAGGCGGCGATTACGGGATCGACCAAGTGGTCGGCGCGGACATCGTGACGGCGTATGGCGGCACAGTGAAAGTGCTGGGGCTTGTGGAAAACAGCTCGACAACTGCGATTGTCGAGAAGATCCGCAGTCGTTGATCAGATGAATTTTTACCGTTGTGTACTGCGTGTGAACGGATTTTGCCTTGGGGATTTTACCGTTTCCGTTGATGTAGGCAGCTTTGAATCCGATGCGCTTGCCTGCCTACGTCGCGTGGTCAATTAACTTATGAAAGTCATGCTCCTGGTGATGGACGAGCAGCGGGTCATTCTCGACCGGCTCTACGACATCGTGCAGCAGAACTGTGATGAATGTTTCATCTTTCGTTTGAGCAAACAGCAACAGTTGAATCTGGGGTCGTTTCTGGCCTCGGTCGATTACCAGACCTTTGATCGCGTGGTGATTTTCTCACGGGTCAAGCGTCTGGCCACGCAACTGCAGGTGCTTAAATGCATTCCCGGGCTGGTCTTCCTCGAGCACGATGCCTACCAGAACTACATGCCGGCGAGTAAGTACCGTGGCGTGTATTCACGGCTTTACCGTCGTCTGCCGAGTTGTCGGGCGCTGGTGTCCGGGGCTGTGGTCGCGCGCAAGATGCTGGCTGAAGGCATCGACACAGTGTTCGTCTCCAAAGGCTATGACGAACAGATGCTGCACAACACCGGTGTTGAGCGGGACATTCCGATCGGCTTTCTTGGCAGCCTGAAAAGTACCGAGTATGCGGAGCGCAAAGCCATGCTCGAGTCGCTTTCGCAGCGTACCGGGATGCTGGTGACCCGCACCAAGTCAGGTGCGGAGTACCTGGAAACGCTCAATCGCATCAAGATCTTCGTCAGTGCCGACATCGGCATGAACGAGTTCATGATCAAGAACTTCGAAGCCATGGCCTGCGGCTGTGTACTGCTGGCCTGGAGTCAGGGCGAAGAAGATCGGTTGCTCGGTTTCGAAGACATGCACAACACCGTGTTTTATCGTAGCGAAGAAGAGGCGGTGGAAAAGATCAAACTGCTGCAGGATGACCCGCAACTGGCGCAGCGTATCGCCAGCAATGGTCAGGCATTTGCAGAAAGTCGCTATTCTTTCGCCCGTGTCGGCAAGGCCCTCGCGACTGAAATCCAGCGCGAAATGCGCCCATGGCAACCGCCCTCGGCGTTCACGCGGTTCTGGGTCAAGTTGCGTTACGGCATGAAGGTACTGGACTGAATGAAAAACGAGCACAGGGCGCCGGGTGCATTACCTGGCGGTGACCAGTCTATTGTGGACGCGTTGCCTGAGGCATTGCGTGAGTGCCTGAGTCGTGCGGGCCGGGTCGTCCTGATCGCGAACAATCCAGCGATCACGGCGGCGGATTTTCAGGCGCTGAACATTGGCGCCAATGACGTCGTCGTCAGTTTCAATACCTGCATCAAGGCACCACTGCTCAATTCGCAAAGCGTGAATATTTTCGTGCACGGATGCAATGCGCCGGATGCGTACTTTTTCGGGTTGCCCTGCGGACCTGATGTTCAGCGGCTGTTGGATCACGCGAGCGAGCGTTGTTTCACCCTCTTGTTGGGGTCTATCACTCCGATGTCTGCGTTGCCGGGGGTGGCCATGTACATGGATCGTATTCCCTTGCCGCCGCTGTTGAACTATCCGGTCACTCGCCCCTCAGGCAAGCTCTACGCTGGACCTTCTACGGGGTTCAGCACACTGGTGCTGTTCGACTGGTTGCGCGGCTATGCCGGTTTTACCTATCAGCTCATGACCCTGGGTTTTTCCAACGAAGCAGGAAAACTGTGGGGTGGTCATGCCTGGGATTATGAGCGCAACTGGCTTCAGGCTTCAGACGTTATCGTGGTGCCCCTGCAACCTCGTCGTTGGTGGCAAAAGCTGTTTCGTCCGAAATAAAAGATGTCTGTGGGCTATTTGCTCGCGCGTTTCTTGCCGATACCCACCAGGCGCAATGCCTTCAGACTCAATTGCTTGAGGGCTGCGCGAGGAGGCTTTGCCGGTTGCAGGCCTTGTTGTACGACCCAGTCCTTCCAGCGAATCCGCTCGTCGCGCACGACCCAGCCCTCCTGGGTCGCGAAACTCTCGGCCAGATAAAGTCCGCGAGTACTGGCCGGCAAAAGTTTGTCGCGCTTGAGCGTGTACAACTCGGCCAGTGGCGCGCCGTCCTTGAGTGGCATCAAGTACAGGTCGGGGCGCTTGCGGTCGAGTCGGGCAACCAGTTGATCACCTTCAAGACGCTCGTCAACGTGGAACAGGCTCAGGGACTTGGCTTCCTTGGGCACATCCAGGCGCAAATCGTAGATCAATTGCAGTGACGCGGTCGGCAGGTGCACGTAGGCCCGAGGCCGTTCGAGCAATTGCAGATTGGCGCTACGTATCGGTCGCGCTGAGCCGGACAACGGCGTCAGGCGAAACGGCAGCGCTTCGCGATAATGCAGTGCAGCGGAGTAGGGCGCCGGCAGCCAGGTGTCGTTGAAGCGTCCGCCGAGCCAGCCTTCCGGCGTCTCCAGCAAACACTCTTCGGCAATCTCCTGAATGGCCGTGTGCAGGGGAATGTTCAATTCGTGGGCCGGCACGTAACCGGAAATCAGTTTAAGCACCACGTCGCCGCGATCCTGTCGGCGCTGGCGCACCAGCACCCAATAATCGCGATTCTGCCAATGCAGGGTCAGGCGTACCGAAACACCGAGATTGGCCAATTCCAGCGAGAAACGCTCGGCATCGGCCACGCTCACCGGTTTGCGCCGCTGCAAGGTCTGCGCGAAATTCAGCGGCATGCCGACGCTCTGGTAGGTCAGGCCTTCGGGGGTAGCTTCGACGAACAGCGGCAGGGTCTTGAAGTTGCTCGGGTTCTTTCTGATGAGCGTGCGCGGCATATCGGCTCCTGCTTAAGGCCGCGAGGCGGCGTCAGTGACCACGTAGGACCTGGGCAACGGTCGCAACGTTGTGGGCGAGGTGCAGCGGATTGATCGTGCCGACAATAGCACTGGCTACGCCAGGTTGCGCGAACAGCAATTGGAAGCTGGCGCGCACCGGGTCCACGCCCGGACTCAAACAGACGTGACCACTGGCCAGGGCTTTTTTCACCAGAATGGCTTTGCCGTGGGCAGCAGCATAGTCAATGACAGTCTTTTCGTTTTGTTCGTTCAGATTGTAGGTGACCATCGCGCAGTCGCCTTGCTCCAGTGCTTTGAGGCCACCTTCGACGGTTTTGCCGGAGAAGCCGAAGCCGCGAATCTTGCCTTCGGCCTTGAGCGCCGCGAGGGTGGCGTACACCTCTTCGTGCTCGAGGATCGCCATGTCGTTGCCGTCGGAATGCACCAGCACCAGGTCGATAAAATCGGTTTCAAGACGTTGCAGGCTGCGCTCCACCGACATTCGCGTATGCGCTGCGCTGAAATCGTGATGCGAGAGGCCTTCGGCGAACTCTTCGCCGACCTTGCTGACGATCACCCAATCCTGACGCTGACCACGCAACAGCGGACCGAGGCGTTCTTCGCTACGGCCATAGGCCGGGGCGGTGTCGATCAGGTTGATGCCGAGTTCACGCGCCTGACGCAGCAGCATCTGCGCTTCGTCGTCGCCGGGAATTTGAAAGCCGTTGGGATATTTCACTCCCTGGTCACGGCCAAGTTTGACCGTGCCCAGGCCCAGTGGTGAAACCGTCAGGCCGGTGCTGCCCAAAGGGCGATGCAGGTCGTGCAGGGTGGCGATAGTCATGGCAGCAATTGCTCCCAGGCGGGAACGCCCATCGGTGGTTTTGGCAGCGCCGGCAAAGGTTCGGCGGCTTTCGGCTGGATGCCGTCGCGCTCGAGAGAGGCAATGACGCGATCGGCGAAGTCTGGTGCCAGCGCCAGTTTGGTCGGCCAGCCAACCAGCAAGCGGCCCTGTTCGGCGAGGAACGCGTTGTCCGGACGGGTCAGCCCGGTTTGCAGCGGCTCGGCACGATCAACCCGCAGGGTCGCCCATTGCGTGGTGCTGAGATCGATCCACGGCAGCAACTGAGCGATTTCCTTTTGCGCGGTGGCGATCTGCTCGGCCGGCTCGCGGTGCACACCTTCGCTCTCGGCGATGTCGCCGCCCATGTACCAGACCCACTGGCCGTCAGCGGCCGGGTGCGTGGTCACGGTGATGCGCGGTTTGGTGCCGCCGCCCAGGCAGTGGGCGTACAGCGGTTTCAGGCCCGGGCCTTTGGCGATGATCATGTGCAACGGGCGGCGTTGCATGGCCGGTTGGCTCAAACCGAGGTCTTCCAGCAGTTGAGCAGTGCCGGCACCGGCGCTGAGGACGATGCGCTGGGCGCGAATCTCGCGGCCATCGACTTTCAATCCGACCAGTACGCCCGCTTCCAGCAGTGGCTCGATGGTTTGCCCGGCGAGCAGGCCATCACCGGCCAGATCAGCCAGGCGCTGAATCAGGCTCGGCACGTCGACCACCAGTTCGGCGAGACGGTAAACCTTACCCTTGAAGCGTTTGTCTTGCAGGGCTGGCGGCAGTTGCTCGCCCTTGACCTGATCGACCCGGCCACGCACCGCTTTACTGGCGAAGAAACTGGTGAGGTTGCCGGCCAAGGTGCCCGGCGACCACAGGTAATGGGCCTCGGACAGCAGACGCACGCCGGACAGATCCAGCTCGCCGGTGCCGGCCAGCGCTTCACGCCAGCGGCGCGGCATGTCGGCGATGGCTTCCGAGGCGCCGGTCAGCGCGCCGTGCAACGCGTACTTGGCGCCGCCGTGGATGATGCCTTGGGACTTCACACTCTGCCCGCCGCCGAGGCTGGCGCTTTCCACCAGCACGGTCGAAAAACCCTGGCGGCGCAGACGCGCATTCAGCCAGAGGCCGGCGACACCAGCGCCGACAATCAGAACGTCGGTGGAAATAACGGATGGCATGCAGCGACCTCAGTGTTCAAGACGAGGGCGCAGTATACAGACTCGGGAAAGGGGCGGATTTGTCGATGATCAACAGGGCCAAATACAAAACCGAATGTGGGAGCGAGCTTGCTCGCGAAAGCGGTGTGTCAGACAACACTGATGTCGATTGACACGACCTCTTCGCGAGCAAGCTCGCTCCCACAGTGATTGTGGTTGGATTTTAGTGGCCGGCGGTTTTCGAGAACAGTTGAATCACCACCACGCCCAGCACGATCAACGCCATCCCCAGCATCGCCGGAATATCCAGTTTCTGACCGTAGATAAACAGCGCCGCGACACTGACCATCACGATGCCCATCCCGGCCCACACCGCATAGGCCACGCCGACCGGCACGGTACGCACCACCAGCGTCAGCATCCAGAACGCAATCGCGTAGCCGACGATGACCAGCACCAGTGGCAGCGGCGTGCTGAAGCCTTTGACGGCTTTCATCGAAACAGTGGCAATCACTTCGGCGCAGATGGCAATGGCCAGGTAGGCGTAGGCGTTCATGGTTCAAATCCTCAATGTAAAACGTTGCTTGCTGAGGCGGCATTCTAGTGATTCACCAGATGGGGTAAAGTCATTACCTATCTGTTCTGAAGATGGGTTGGCGAATCAATATGCAGTGGAATCTCGATCAGCTTCGGGTGTTTGTCAGCGTTGCCGAGCAGCGTTCGTTTTCGGCGGTGGCACGCCAGCAGCGCAAGGCGCAGTCAGCCATCAGCAGCGCTATTGCCATGCTCGAAGACGATTTGGGCGTTAGCCTGTTCCAGCGTAGCAGTGGTCGCCAGCCAACCCTCACGGAAGCGGGCGAGGCGTTGCTGGAAGAGGCGCGGGAAGTGCTGCGCCAATGCGAGCGCCTCAATGGCCGGGCGATGGCGATGATGCGCGGTCAGGAGGCGCAACTGCGCGTGGCCCAAGATGAGGCGATGCCGTATCAAGCGCTGGTAGAAAGTTTCGGTGAACTGGCCGAGCAGTTCCCCAGCCTTGAAGTGCAACTGACCAGCGCCGCGCAAGGCGAGGTCGCGCACAAACTGGTCGAGCGCCGTGCCGATCTCGGCCTGCTGTTTTATCACGACGAAATCCCTGAAGCGCTGGAGCGCCGCGTGCTCGGCAGCGTCGAAATGGTCACGGTTTGCGGCATCAATCATCCGCTGGCGAAGCAGTCTTACGTCACCTGCCAGCAACTGGCCCAACACCGGCAATTGTTGATGTCGACGCAAACCAGCGTCTATCCCGGCAACGAACCGGCCAGCCCGCAGGTGTGGCGCGCCGACAGTTTCTACGTCATGTCCGAATGGCTGGTGCGCGATCTCGGCTGGGCCTGGTTGCCGCGTCATGTGGTGCAGTACTCGGCCTATCAGGGTTTGATGGTCGAACTCGACAGCGAATGGACCCCGCCGGCGCTGGTGGTTGAACTGGTCTGGCGCCGCGACGAGCCACTCGGCCCGGCCGCGCGTTGGCTGGCTGAACGTTTTGCCGTGCACTTGCGGGCGATCAGCGGCAAAAGCCGATAAACTCCGCCGCCATGAATAGAACTCTGTACACCGCGCTGTTTTACCTGGGGCTGCCATTGGTGGCGATTCGGCTGTGGCTGCGCGCACGCAAGGCGCCGGCTTACGCCAAACGGATTGGCGAACGGTTCTCCTACGGCATGCCGAAACTGCAACCTGGCGGCATCTGGGTGCACGCGGTGTCGGTGGGCGAAAGCATTGCTGCGGCGCCGATGATCCGCGCCTTGCTGCAACGTTATCCACAGTTGCCGATCACCGTGACCTGCATGACCCCGACCGGATCGGAGCGGATTCAGGCGCTGTTCGCCAACGAGCCGCGCATCCAGCATTGCTACCTGCCGTATGACTTGCCGTGTGCAGCGGCGCGTTTTCTTGATCGCGTTCAGCCCAAGCTCGGGGTGATCATGGAGACCGAGTTGTGGCCGAACCACATTCACCAATGCGCCAAGCGCGGGATCCCTGTGGCGCTGGCCAATGGACGTTTGTCCGAGCGTTCGGCACGCGGCTATGGCCGCTTCAGCAAGCTGACCGCGCCGATGCTCGCCGAGATGAGCCTGTTCGCCGTGCAAACCGAAGCTGAAGCACAACGCTTCCGTGATCTTGGCGCCCGTCCGGAGACGGTCGAGGTCACCGGGTCGATCAAATTCGACCTGACCATCGACCCGCAACTGTTGCAACGCGCCGCCGAACTGCGCGGCCAGTGGCAAGCGCAGGAGCGCCCAGTGTGGATCGCCGCCAGCACCCACGACGGCGAGGACGAAGTGGTGCTCAATGCCCATCGCCGCTTGCTGACCAATCACCCGGATGCGCTGCTGATTCTGGTGCCGCGTCATCCGGAACGCTTCAATTCAGTGTTCGAACTGTGCCAGCGCGAAGGCTTTACCACGGTGCGGCGTTCGACCGGCGCCAATGTCGATGCGCAGACGAGCGTGCTGCTCGGCGACACCATGGGCGAATTGCTATTTCTCTACGCACTGGCGGACAGCGCATTTGTCGGCGGCAGTCTGGTGCCTAACGGCGGGCACAATCTGCTGGAACCGGCCGCGCTGGCGAAGCCGGTGATCTGCGGCCCGCACTTGTTCAACTTCCTCGACATCGCCGCGCAATTGCGTGAAGCCGGGGCGTTGGCCGAGGTCGATGACGCCGAAGGGCTGGCCGTAGAAGTTCAGCGCTTGTTCGAATTGCCGCGTGATGCGCAGCGTATGGCCGAGGCCGGGCTGGCGGTAATGCGCCGCAATCAGGGCGCATTGCAGCGTTTGCTGGATGGCTTGGGCAGACTGATCAAGTAAGCAAAAAGATCGCAGCCTTCGACAGCTCCTACATTGGAAAATGTTCCTCTGTAGGAGCTGCCGAAGGCTGCGATCTTTTGTTTTTAAGGCTTAAGGCCGGGCCTTGAGCTGCGCCTCGGCAGCCTTGGCCAGATCCGGCGGGAGGAAATCCTTGTCCGGGTTGTAGTCGGCTTTCAGATAGCGCCGCAGATCTTCCAGATCACCCGGGTTCAACGTTCCCGCTGCCTGCTTCAAGCGCAGGTTGTCGAGGATGTAGTCATAACGCGTGTTGTTGTAGT
Source organism: Pseudomonas viridiflava (assembly GCF_900580865.1). GTDB lineage: Bacteria > Pseudomonadota > Gammaproteobacteria > Pseudomonadales > Pseudomonadaceae > Aquipseudomonas. Next base: position 134,319 of record NZ_UTBZ01000140.1, on the reverse strand, counting down.
TGCGCACCGAGGTGTACAGCTGACGCTGCGCATCGAGCACGTCAACGATGTTGCGCGTACCAACCTGATAACCGATTTCTGTGGCTTCCACTGCGCTCTGGTTGGAGATGATCGACTGGCGACGCGCCTGCACCTGCTCGACATCGGTGTTCACCGCACGGTGCAAGTTGCGGGTGTTTTCGACGATCTGCCGACGCAGGGATTCGCGCTGTTGTTCGCTCTGATTCAGTTGCTCATACGACTGGCGCACTTGCGAACTGGTCAGCCCGCCGCTGTAGATCGGGATGTTCAATTGCAGGCCGACTGTGCTCTGTTCGACGTTGTCACGGTAGGGCACGCCAAACGCGTTCGGGTTGGAAAAGCCGAGGGCGTCGTTGTCACCCTTTTCGTATTTGGCCACGGCATCGAGGGTCGGCAAATGGCCGGCCTTGCGCTGCTTGAGGGTCTGCTCGGCGGAGCTGACCGCGTAGTTGCTGGCGAGCAGATTGAGGTTCTGCCGCGCCGCCGTGTCGACCCAGGACTTCGCATCGTTTGGTGCCGGCGGCAGGATCGGCAACGTATGGACGATGCCCTGAATCGAGTTGTACTGGCGGTTGGTCAGGGTGATCAGCGCTTCAAACGCGTCGTCGACCTGGCGCTGCGCAACGATGCGGTTGGCCCGCGCGGTGTCGTAACTGGCTTGCGATTGCAGCACGTCGGTCTTGTCCGACAGGCCGACATCGAAGCGCTCGTTGGACTGGTCGAGCTGGCGCTTGAACGCGGCTTCTTCGGCCTTGGTCGAGGCGAGGTTGTCCTGGCTGCGCAGCACGTTGAAATAGCTTTCGGCCGATTGCAGGATCAGGTTCTGTTCGGTCGCTGACAGTTGCAGGGCGGCTTGCTCGTTGACGTCCTTCGCGGCCTGGTACTGGAACCAGCGATCGGCGCGGAACAACGGCTGGGCGAGGGTCGCCTGATACGAGTGTGCGCTGCGGTTGGCGGTGGCCGAGGGCTGATCGATCGACGTGCGCACATTGGCCACTTCGGCACCGCCCGACAGGTTTGGCAGCAACCCAGCGCGGGCCTGTGGCACTACTTCTTTCTGCGCACCGTACTGAGCGCGGGCGGCGGCCAGATCGGCGTTGTTGTCGACCGCCTCCTGATAGACGCTGACCAGATCGGTTTTGGTCGACAAGGGCGCTTCTGCTGCCCAGGCCATTGCGTTGGACGCACAAGACACGGCAACAGCCAGTGAGAGTTTGCGCAGCATGAGGCGATCCCTAGCATTAATATTATGGAAGTAATCCGGGCGCCAAAGGTAAGGCGCAGGCCCCGCAGCGTCAAGGCGTCGCGGGGCAAAGCGAGTGTAGTTGCGCATTTGCCTCACAACAATCGGGCGAACCTGTGTATTTGCGCCATTCATCATGGTGATTGCTGCGGTGTTGGCGTTCTTTGCCGGTTGTGTCTAGACTGGCCGGGTTCTTGTCGGGGTGCCTTGCTATGAGGCTGAGATCGAATAATTTCGGATCCCGTTGAACCTGATCAGGTTAGCGCCTGCGTAGGGAACAAGATTTCTCGTCACCCGGCGAGTCCTCTTGTGCTTCGTCCGGGAAATTGTTCGACAATCGAACGCTCGACGACGATGCACAGCACCGGTCCTGGTGCGTCCGTGCCTTTCAGGTTCTGCTCCGACAATCCACTGCCTGGATGCTGTCTGGAGAGCCCGTGATGACTACAAAATCAAAAAACGCGATCAACCTGAGTGACTCGGCCAAGGTCGACGAACAATCGGTCAAGCCGTTCACCCGTTCGCAAAAAGTCTACGTTCAGGGCTCGCGCCCGGACATCCTCGTGCCGATGCGCGAAATCACCCTCGATGTGACCCCGACCGACTTCGGCGGCGAAATCAACGCGCCGGTGACCGTCTACGACACCTCGGGCCCGTACACCGATCCGAACGTGGTGATCGACGTGCGCAAAGGCCTGGCCGATGTGCGTTCGGCATGGATCGACGACCGTGGCGACACCGAGCGCCTGGCCGGCCTGAGCTCCAACTTCGGTCGCGAGCGCCTTGCCGATCCGGAACTGACCAAGCTGCGCTTTGCCCACGTCAACAACCCGCGCCGCGCCAAGGCTGGCGCCAACGTCACGCAAATGCACTATGCGCGTCAGGGCATCATCACGCCCGAGATGGAATTCGTCGCCATCCGCGAAAACATGAAGCTCGAGGTGGCCCGCGCCGCCGGCCTGCTCGATCAGCAACACCCGGGCCACAGCTTCGGCGCCAGCGTGCCGAAAATCATCACCCCGGAATTCGTGCGTGACGAGATCGCCCGTGGCCGCGCAATCATCCCGGCCAACATCAACCACACCGAACTGGAACCGATGATCATCGGCCGTAACTTCCTGGTGAAGATCAACGGCAACATCGGCAACAGCGCCCTGGGTTCGTCCATCGAAGAAGAAGTGGCGAAACTGACCTGGGGTATTCGCTGGGGCGCGGACAACATCATGGACTTGTCCACCGGCAAGCACATTCACGAAACCCGCGAGTGGATCATCCGCAACTCGCCAGTGCCGATCGGCACGGTGCCGATCTATCAGGCGCTGGAAAAAGTCGGCGGCGCGGCCGAAGACCTGACCTGGGAGCTGTTCCGCGACACGCTGATCGAGCAGGCCGAGCAGGGCGTCGACTACTTCACCATTCACGCCGGCGTGTTGCTGCGCTACGTGCCGCTGACCGCCAAACGCGTGACCGGTATCGTTTCCCGTGGCGGTTCGATCATGGCCAAGTGGTGCCTGGCACATCACAAGGAAAACTTCGCCTACACGCATTTCGAAGAGATCTGCGAAATCATGAAAGCCTATGACGTCAGCTTCTCGCTGGGCGATGGCTTGCGTCCGGGGTCGATTGCCGACGCCAACGATGCTGCCCAGTTCGGCGAACTGGAAACCCTCGGCGAGCTGACCAAGATCGCCTGGAAGCACGACGTGCAAACGATGATCGAAGGCCCGGGCCACGTGCCGATGCAGTTGATCAAAGAAAACATGGACAAGCAGCTGGAGTGCTGCGACGAGGCGCCGTTCTACACCCTCGGCCCGCTAACCACCGACATCGCGCCGGGCTATGACCACATCACCTCGGGCATCGGTGCGGCGATGATCGGCTGGTTCGGTTGCGCGATGCTCTGCTACGTGACGCCGAAGGAGCACTTGGGGCTGCCGAACAAGGATGACGTGAAGACCGGGATCATCACTTACAAGATCGCGGCGCATGCGGCGGACTTGGCCAAAGGGCATCCGGGCGCACAGATTCGCGACAACGCCTTGAGCAAGGCGCGTTTCGAATTCCGTTGGGAAGACCAGTTCAACCTCGGTCTGGATCCGGACACCGCGCGTTCGTATCACGATGAAACCCTGCCGAAGGATTCGGCGAAGGTCGCGCACTTCTGTTCGATGTGCGGGCCGAAATTCTGCTCGATGAAGATCACGCAGGAAGTCCGCGAATACGCGGCCAACCAGCGCATCGACGCGGTCGACGTGGACGTCGCCCAGGGCCTGGCGGAACAGGCCGAGCGGTTCAAGAAGGAAGGCAGTCAGCTGTACAAAAAGGTTTGATCTGACCTGAAAGGGTGGGCCTGCAAGGGCCCCTTCGCGAGCAGGCTCGCTCCCACTTTGGAATGCATTCAAGTGTGGGAGCGAGCCTGCTCGCGAATGCGATCAACACAACAACAAATGTCCCTCTGAGATAACACCCTTGAGCATTCAACCCAGCACCTATTCTCCCGACCTCGCCGTACCCGCCGACAAGCGTGTGTTCGGCGGTCGCGATCTGTTTTCCCTGTGGTTCTCCCTTGGCATCGGCCTGATGGTTTTGCAGACGGGTGCATTGCTCGCGCCCGGTCTGGGCCTGTCCGGTTCGCTGCTGGCGATTTTCCTTGGCACGCTGGTCGGCGTGCTATTGCTGGCCGCCGTCGGGGTGATCGGCAGTGATACCGGCCTGTCGTCGATGGCCGCCCTCAAACTGAGCCTCGGCAGCAAAGGCGCGAGCCTGCCGGCGCTGCTCAACCTGTTGCAACTGATCGGTTGGGGCTCGTTCGAAATCATCGTCATGCGCGACGCCGCCAGCCTGCTCGGCACCCGCGCGTTCAGCGAAGGTTCGCTGTGGTCGAACCCGGTATTGTGGACACTGTTTTTCGGCGCTCTGGCAACCTTGCTCGCGGTCAGCGGGCCGCTGACTTTCGTCCGGAAGATTCTGCGCAAGTGGGGCATCTGGCTGCTGTTGGCGGCGTGCCTGTGGTTGACCTGGAACCTGTTTGCCAAAGCTGATCTCGCCGATCTCTGGTCCCGCGCCGGTGACGGTTCGATGCCGTTCGCCGTGGGCTTCGACATCGCTATTGCGATGCCGTTGTCATGGCTGCCGCTGATCGCCGACTACTCGCGTTTTGGCAAGCGGGCGAAGAATGTTTTCGGCGGTACTGCGGTCGGTTTCTTCATCGGCAACTTCTGGCTGATGAGCCTCGGCGTTGCCTACACCCTGGCCTTCGCGCCAAGCGGTGAAGTCAATGCGCTGCTGCTGGCATTGGCCGGTGCCGGTCTGGGCATTCCGCTGTTGCTGATTCTGCTCGATGAGTCGGAAAACGCTTTCGCCGATATTCACTCGGCCGCGGTTTCCAGCGGGATTCTGTTGCGCCTGAAAGTCGAGCATCTGGCTCTGGCCATCGGCGTGATCTGCACGCTGATCGCATTGCTGGCGCCGTTGGCGCAGTACCAGAATTTTCTGCTGCTGATTGGCTCGGTGTTTGCGCCGCTGTTCGGCGTGGTGCTGGTCGATCACTTCATCCTGCGCAAGCGCAGTGCTCAGGTCGCGTCAGCCGCGTTGCGCTGGCCGGCGTTGTTGGCGTGGCTGGGTGGCGTGAGCACCTACCACTTGCTGGCGAATCTGTATCCGGATGTCGGCGCAACCCTGCCGGCGTTGGTGCTGGCAGGGCTGTTGCAACTGGTGCTGGGCCGGGCCTTCAGTTACGGCCGGGAAACAGCTCGGGTTTGAGAATGCCGTTCAGACGCGGATAAGGAATCTTCAGTTCGACGTGGCCCAGCGCGTAAGGCGCAATGGTGCTCACGTCGTACTTGAGGATCACGCCGCCATAGGTCAACGCCACGTTCGGGGTTTTCACGAACGGCCAGTTCGCCACGAACTCCGGTTCCTGATCGAGCTTGGTGCTGATCAACCAGCTGTTGTGCGCGACCTGTGCCGCCTTCCAGAACGCCTCTTCCTGACCCGGCACAAGCATGTCGGACAGGTTCAGCACCTTGTGCTGCTGGCGCGAATAGTTGATGAAGCCGCGACCCGGGGTGCCATGGGCGCCGCCGGTGTCGAGGTAGCTCGACACCTCGATGATCACCAAGCCGTCATGCTGCTCGCGTACTTTCGCTTGCAGGTAGCTGCTGTTGCGCGGGCCGGCGCTGGCCAGAAACTGATCACGATAAGCCGCCAGGGTTGGCGCCACCGGGGCGTTTTTCTCGGTGCGGGTCATTTGCAGCAGACGTTTTTCGATGATGCCGTCCAGCGCAGGTTCGGCCGGGAAGCGCAGGGTGTCGATGTTGACCAGCGGGCAGTCAGGGTTGGAACAACCCGGTTTCAGTTGTTCCGATGCATCGCGGGTGGTTTCCAGCGGCGTGCGGTAATTGGGCTGGAACAGGCTGGCGCACGCGCCCAGGGTCAGGGCAATGGCGGCCACGGAGGCAATTTTGAAAAGCGACATGGGCGTCCTTTCGAAAGCAGGGGAAGGCAAAAAGATATCCGCTTCGACTCTCGCAGAAGCAGTCAGTTCGCCACTAAGCTAATTAGAGTGGGTTTCGCCTCCACCGTCCATCCCGCTGACGGTAAAGGGGCTGCATCAAACGGTACGGGCGCGTTAGGATGGCGCGAAGTCGAGGTTGCCAGTAACAGGAGCCTCGTGATGGATTTGCAGTAGACGAGGATGCTCATGACTGATTTTGCCAACGCCATTCCGACCACCGTCGACGTCGTGCGACGTGAGCGCTGCTACGAGGGTTTCTACAAACTCGACCGTTTGCACCTGCGCCATGAATTGTTCGCCGGAGGCATGAGCCGTGAGATCAACCGTGAAGTGTTTGTGCGTCACGATGCCGTGTGCATGCTGCCCTACGATCCGCAGCGCGACGAAGTGGTGTTGATCGAGCAGTTTCGCGTCGGCGCCATGGGCAAGACTGACAATCCGTGGCTGGTCGAGCTGGTCGCTGGTCTGATCGACAAGGACGAACAACCGGAAGAAGTTGCTCACCGCGAGGCGCAGGAGGAAGCTGGGCTGGACATCAAGGCCTTGTGGCCGATGACCAAATATTTCCCGTCGCCGGGCGGCAGCAACGAGTTCGTGCATTTGTATCTGGGGCGTTGCAGCACTGACGGCGTTGGCGGCCTGCATGGCCTGGAAGAAGAGGCAGAAGATATCCGCGTCACGGTCTGGGCCTTTGAAGATGCCTTGCAGGCCGTCCGTGACGGACGCATTGCCAATGCGGCGAGCATCATCGCCTTGCAATGGCTGGCGCTGAATCGCGCCGAAGTGAGGGGGTTATGGTCGTAAACAAGTTGCGCGATCGCTATCGGGTTGACCTCGTGGGGCTGCAAGCCGCCTGCGAGGCCAACTACGCGCGTCTGATGCGACTGGTCCCGGACATGCGCAACGAGCCTGAGGCGCGGCGCATCGCCGTGACCCAGGGCGAGCAGATGCTCGGCGTGCTGGCCCTCGAAGTGCTGCAAACCTGCCCCTACACCACCACGCTGCAGGTGCGCCAGGAACACAGCCTGCCGTGGCTGCCGGTGCCGCAACTGGAAGTGCAGGTCTATCACGACGCGCGCATGGCCGAAGTGGTCAGTGCCGAACATGCACGACGCTTTCGCGGCATCTATCCTTATCCGAACGCGGCGATGCATCAGCCGGATGAAAAGGCCCAGCTCAATCTGTTCCTGGGGGAATGGCTGAGTCATTGTCTGGCGTTGGGGCACGAGTACGAAGTCGTACGCTAGTTGTGAACTGCGTCCGGTTCGGCGGTTTCCTCTTTCACTGATCCCCCAGCATAATTGCGGCACTTGATCGATTCCGTGCTTTTGCCTTGGGAGAACGCCTTGCCGAGCGTATCCACGTTGACCCCCGCCGATCCAGCGTTGCTGGTGCAGTTGTCCGACAGCCATTTGTTCGCTGAAGCGGATGGCACGCTGTTGGGCATGAATACCCGCGAGAGCCTGCAAAAGGTCATCGAGCTGGTGCTGGGGCAGCAACCGCAGATCGACCTGATTCTGGCCACCGGCGATATCTCGCAAGACGGCACGCTGGCGTCGTACCAGCAGTTTCGCCAGATGAGCGCGCAGATCGACGCACCGGCGCGGTGGATTCCCGGCAATCACGACGAACCGATGATCATGGCCGAGGCGGCGGTGCAGAGCGCGTTGCTCGAGTCGGTCGTCGATATCGGTAACTGGCGCGTGACGCTGCTGGATTCGGCGGTGCCGGGTTCGGTGCCGGGATATCTGCAGGACGATCAACTGCAACTGCTGGCGCGCTCGCTGAGCGAAGCGCCGGAGCGGCATCATCTGGTGTGCTTTCACCATCATCCGGTGTCGATCGGTTGTGCGTGGATGGAGCCGATTGGCTTGCGCAATCCCGAGGCGTTTTTCGAGGTGCTGGATCGCTTTCCGCAAGCGCGCGCGGTGTTGTGGGGGCATGTGCATCAGGAGATTGATCGCGAGCGCAATGGCGTGCGGTTGATGGCTTCGCCGTCGACCTGCATTCAGTTTGAGCCGGGTAGTGATGACTTCAAGGTGGGGGAGCAGGCGCCGGGGTATCGCTGGTTGCGGTTGTTGCCGGATGGGCGGTTGGAAACCGGCGTGGAGCGCGTGACTGGTTTTGCTTTTACCGTCGACTACGGCTCCGAAGGCTACTGATCGAATCAAAAGCCCCTCACCCCAGCCCTCTCCCCGAGGGAGAGGGAGCTTACCGAGGTGTCTGGCATGATCCATCGACCTGAAAGAATGTGTCGATTATGGATTCGCTGAAGTTCGCTCAAGTCGGTGTAGCTCTTGAATATCCCCCAATCAGTTCCCTCTCCCTCCGGGAGAGGGCTAGGGTGAGGGGCTTTCTCCCTGTAAACTCCGCTATCTTTCGCCGACACCCAGGGAGCTCAAATGTCCGGTTCGATCCTCTATATCCACGGTTTCAACAGCGCCCCGGCCTCGAAAAAGGCCTGTCAGCTGGTCGCGGTGATGGAGCGGCTGGGTTTGAGCGACAAACTGCGTGTTCCGGCGCTGCATCACCATCCGCGCGAAGCCATCGGTCAGTTGGAGCAAGCGATTGCCGAACTGGGCCGGCCGCTGCTGGTGGGAAGCTCACTCGGCGGCTACTATGCGACTCACCTTGCCGAGCGCCATGGCCTGAAAGCCCTGCTGGTCAACCCGGCGGTCAGCCCGCACCGGATGTTCGACGGCTATCTGGGCACGCAGAAAAACCTGTATACCGATGAAACCTGGGAATTGACCCACGACCACGTCACCGCTCTGGCCGAACTGGAAGTGCCGGCGCCTCAGGATGCGCAGCGTTATCAGGTGTGGTTGCAGACCGGCGATGAAACACTGGATTATCGCCTCGCCCAGCAGTATTACCGCGCCTGTGCCTTGCGCATTCAGGCCGGCGGCGACCACAGTTTCCAGGGGTTTGCCGGGCAATTGCCGGCGTTGCTGAGTTTTGCCGGCATTGGCGCCGATGTGTATCAGGCAATCGATTTCACCGCACTGTGAAGTCTTGCCCCTATTTCATGAATGACTGACGACGAGACCCTATGGCCACTCCCAGCGCTAGCTCTTATAACGCCGACGCCATCGAAGTCCTCTCGGGCCTCGACCCGGTGCGCAAACGCCCCGGCATGTACACCGACACCAGTCGGCCGAACCACCTCGCCCAGGAAGTCATCGACAACAGTGTCGACGAAGCCCTGGCCGGCCACGCCAGATCGGTGCAGGTCATCCTGCACGCCGACCACTCGCTGGAAGTCAGCGACGACGGCCGTGGCATGCCGGTCGACATTCACCCGGAAGAGGGCGTGTCGGGCGTTGAGCTGATCCTCACCAAACTCCACGCGGGCGGCAAGTTTTCCAACAAGAACTACCAGTTCTCCGGCGGTCTGCACGGTGTGGGTATTTCCGTGGTCAACGCCTTGTCGACCGAAGTGCGCGTACGCGTGAAGCGTGACGGCAACGAATACCAGATGACCTTCAACGACGGCTTCAAAGCCTCGGAGCTGGAAATCGTCGGCACTGTCGGCAAGCGCAACACCGGCACCAGCGTGTACTTCGCGCCGGATCCGAAATACTTCGATTCACCGAAATTCTCCATCAGCCGCCTCAAGCACGTGCTCAAGGCCAAGGCTGTGCTGTGCCCGGGCCTGTTGGTCAGCTTCGAAGACAAAGGCACCGGCGAGAAAGTCGAGTGGCATTACGAAGACGGCCTGCGCTCGTATCTGGTCGACGCCGTCAGCGAATTCGAGCGTCTGCCGAACGAGCCATTCTGCGGCGCTTTCGCCGGTAATAAAGAAGCGGTCGACTGGGCGCTGCTGTGGCTGCCGGAAGGTGGCGACGCGGTACAGGAAAGCTACGTCAACCTGATCCCGACCGCTCAGGGCGGTACCCACGTCAACGGTTTGCGTCAGGGCCTGCTCGATGCGATGCGCGAGTTCTGCGAATTCCGCAGCCTGCTGCCGCGCGGCGTGAAGCTGGCGCCGGAAGACGTCTGGGAGCGGATCGCGTTCGTCCTGTCGATGAAAATGCAGGAGCCGCAATTCTCCGGCCAGACCAAAGAGCGACTGTCGTCCCGTGAAGCGGCGGCGTTTGTCTCCGGTGTGGTCAAGGACGCCTTCAGCCTGTGGCTCAACGCCAACCCGGAAACCGGTCTGGCCCTGGCTGAACTGGCGATCAACAACGCCGGTCGCCGCCTCAAGGCGAGCAAAAAGGTCGAGCGTAAACGTGTGACTCAGGGCCCAGCGCTGCCCGGCAAACTGGCCGACTGCGCCGGGCAGGACCCGATGCGTTCCGAACTGTTCCTGGTCGAGGGTGATTCCGCTGGCGGTTCCGCCAAACAAGCACGGGACAAGGAATTCCAGGCGATCCTGCCGTTGCGCGGCAAGATCCTCAACACCTGGGAAGTCGACGGCAGCGAAGTGCTGGCCAGCCAGGAAGTGCACAACATTGCCGTGGCCATCGGTGTCGATCCGGGCGCGGCGGACATGAGCCAGCTACGCTACGGCAAGATCTGCATCCTCGCCGACGCCGACTCCGACGGTCTGCACATTGCCACGCTGCTCTGCGCGTTGTTCGTCCAGCATTTCCGCCCGCTGGTGGATGCCGGTCACGTCTACGTGGCGATGCCGCCGCTGTACCGCATCGACTTGGGCAAAGAGATTTACTACGCCCTCGACGAAGCCGAGCGTGACGGCATTCTCGATCGTCTGGTCGCCGAGAAGAAACGCGGCAAACCGCAGGTCACCCGATTCAAAGGTCTGGGTGAGATGAACCCGCCGCAACTGCGCGAAACCACCATGGACCCGAACACGCGGCGTCTGGTGCAACTGACGCTGGGTGAAGACTTCGCCGAAACTTCGGAAATGATGGACATGCTGCTGGCGAAGAAACGCGCCGGTGACCGCAAGACCTGGCTCGAATCCAAAGGCAACCTCGCCGAGGTGCTGGCCTGATGCAGTTTGGCTGGGCCTTGGCGGGTGCGTTGCTGTTGAGTGCGATGAGCGTGTCGGCCGAGCCGTTGCAGGAGTTGCGCGTGCTCTCCGGGCACCCGGTCGACGGCATGCGTGGCGGCAACCTGTCGGGGCTGGCCATGTGTGGCGGCGAGTTGTGGACGGTGTCGGACCGCGATGACGATCAGATCTATCGGCTCAATACCGCCGATCAGGTCTGGCGGGCCGAAGCCTTGCACATCGACGTACCCCTGATGCCTGAGACCGGTTTGCCTTGGGGTTTGCGCTCGCGCAATTGGGCTGCGTCGTTCGTGCGCGGTGGCGATCTGGATTTCGAAGGCATCAGCTGCGACAGCGCCGGCAATCGTTACATTGTCAGCGAGGGCCATGCGGCGGTCTTGCAGGTGCCCGTCAGCGGCCCGGTCAACTGGCTGAAGATCTCGCCGATGATGGTTCGCGAAGCGCGGGCCAGCGGCATGCTCCTGCATTTCAATGCGATCTTCGAAGGCCTGGCGATCAGCCCGGCGGGCGATCAGATGTGGCTTGCCGCCGAGCGGCAAAGCCGTGGCTTGCTGCTGATCAAGCGCCAGCAGACGGTGTGGGATTGCGACGGTCGTTGCGTGCTGCTCAGCGAGGGCGGCAAGGAAATGCAGCCGCCGCAGTTCCCCAAGGCCAGAGCGGTCGACCGAGACTTTTCCGACCTTTCGTTGTTTAACGGCAAATTGTTTACCCTTGAGCGCAACGCCTTCCAGATTTGTCGGCGCGATGCGCAGACCGCCAAGGTCGAGCGTTGCTGGTCGTACGCCGCTGAACTGTTGCAGGCCAACCGCCGTTATTCGCAGAACTTCGGGTTGGAAGAGGCGCTGATCGTTGACGCTGATGGTGCATGGGTCGGCGTCGATAATAATTTCGGCCCGCGCGCCGACGGTGAGGTTCGGCCGATCGTCTGGCGTTTCGCCGCACCTGACGGTGGCTGGAGCGCCAAGCCATGAGCCAGCAACCACCGGGCAAGCGCGCCGGTCGGGTGCTGATGATTCTGGCGTGGTGTGCGGCGCTGTTTCTGGCGACGCGGTTTTTCGGCCAGTGGGAGCAGCGCCAGCAGAATCCGAACGTGGTGGTCAGTTCGGAACAGGGCGAAGGTTTTATCGAAGTGAAACTGGCCGGCAATGCTCAAGGGCATTTTGTCGCCAGCGGGCAGATCAACGGCGAACCGGTGGAGTTTTTGCTCGACACCGGCGCCACTGACGTGGCGATCCCGGCGGATCTGGCCAAACGTTTGAAGCTGGAAGAAGGTTTCGGCGTGACCCTGAGCACGGCCAACGGCTTGAGCCAGGGCTATCGAACCAAAATTGCCCGCCTGCAACTGGGCGACATCGTGCTGCGCGACGTCCGCGCACTGGTGGCGCCGGGGCTGCATGGCGATCAGGTGCTGCTCGGCATGAGCGCCCTGAACAAACTTGAATTTACTCAGCGCGGTGGCACCATGCTGCTGCGCCAGACAACGAACCGATGAGGCCCGCATGAGCGACATCCTTGCAGACAGCTTAGACGGCGTAGAACGCCGATCGCTGGCTGACTTCACCGAAAGTGCCTACCTCAACTACTCCATGTACGTGATCATGGACCGTGCGCTGCCGCATATCGGCGACGGTCTGAAACCGGTACAGCGTCGCATCATTTATGCGATGAGCGAGCTGGGGCTGGACGCCGATTCCAAGCACAAGAAATCGGCGCGTACCGTCGGTGACGTGCTCGGCAAGTTCCACCCGCACGGCGACTCGGCGTGCTATGAAGCGATGGTGCTGATGGCCCAGCCGTTCAGCTATCGCTACACGCTGGTCGACGGCCAGGGCAACTGGGGTGCGCCGGACGATCCGAAGTCCTTTGCCGCCATGCGTTACACCGAAGCGCGCCTGTCGCGTTACTCCGAAGTGCTGCTCAGCGAACTGGGCCAGGGCACTGCCGACTGGGGGCCGAACTTCGACGGCACCCTGCAGGAGCCGCTGGTGCTGCCGGCGCGCCTGCCAAACATCCTGCTCAACGGCACCACCGGCATCGCCGTGGGTATGGCCACCGACGTGCCGCCGCACAATCTGCGCGAAGTCGCCACCGCTTGTGTGCGTCTGCTGGATGAGCCGAAAGCCACGGTCGAACAGCTCTGCGAACACATTCAAGGCCCGGATTATCCGACCGAAGCGGAAATCATCACCCCGCGCGCCGATCTGCTGAAAATGTACGAAACCGGCAAGGGCTCGGTGCGCATGCGCGCCGTCTACCACGTCGAAGACGGCGACATCATCGTCACCGCGCTGCCGCACCAGGTCTCCGGTGCGAAAGTGCTGGAGCAGATCGCCGCACTGATGCAGGCCAAGCCGTCGAAAGCCCCGCAGATCGCTGACCTGCGCGACGAATCCGACCACGAAAACCCGTGCCGCATCGTGATCATTCCGGTCAACAGCCGTGTCGACCACGACGCGCTGATGCAGCACCTGTTCGCCAGCACCGAGCTGGAGTCGACCTATCGGGTCAACGTCAACATCATCGGTCTGGACGGCAAGCCACAGCTGAAAAACCTCCGCGCCTTGCTGGTCGAGTGGCTGGAATTCCGCGTGCAGACCGTGCGTCGCCGCCTGCAATTCCGCCTCGATAAAGTCGAGCGTCGTCTGCACCTGTTGGACGGTTTGTTGATTGCCTACCTCAACCTCGATGAAGTGATCCACATCATCCGTACCGAGGAGCATCCGAAAGCCAAGCTGATCGAGCGTTTCGCCCTCAGCGAGATTCAGGCCGACTACATCCTCGACACCCGTCTGCGTCAGTTGGCGCGACTGGAAGAGATGAAGCTGCGCGACGAGCAGGACGAACTGCTCAAGGAACAAGCCAAGCTGCAAGCGCTGCTGGGCAGCGAAGCCAAGTTGAAAAAACTGGTGCGCACCGAGCTGATCAAGGACGCCGAAACCTATGGCGACGACCGCCGCTCGCCAATCGTCGAGCGCGCCGAAGCCAAAGCGCTGACCGAGCACGATCTGCTGCCGAACGAGAAAGTCACCGTCGTCCTCTCGGAAAAAGGCTGGATCCGTTCGGCCAAGGGTCACGACATCGACGCCACCGGCCTGTCGTACAAGGCTGGCGACGGCTTCAAGACCTCGGCGGCGGGGCGCTCCAACCAGTCTGCCGTGGTGATTGACTCCACCGGTCGCAGCTATTCGGTCGCTGCGCACACATTGCCGTCGGCGCGTGGCCAGGGCGAGCCGTTGACCGGTCGTCTGACGCCGCCACCGGGCGCTTCGTTTGAATGCGTGCTGATGCCGGAAGACGACGCGTTGTACGTGATCGCCTCCGATGCCGGTTACGGCTTCGTCGTTAAGGGTGAAGACCTGCAAGCCAAGAACAAGGCCGGTAAAGCCCTGTTGAGCCTGCCGAACAACGCCAAAGTGATCGCGCCGCGTCCGGTGGCCGATCGTGAGCACAACTGGCTGGCCTCGGTCACGACCGAAGGTCGCCTGCTGATCTTCAAAATCAGCGATCTGCCACAATTAGGTAAGGGCAAAGGCAACAAGATCATCGGTATTTCCGGTGAACGTGTGGCCAGTCGCGAAGAATATGTCACGGACATCGCCGTCATTCCGGAAGGCGCAACCTTGGTGTTGCAGGCCGGAAAACGCACCTTGTCGCTGAAGGCTGACGACCTTGAACACTACAAAGGTGAGCGTGGACGTCGTGGCAACAAGCTTCCAAGGGGCTTCCAGAGAGTGGATGCGCTGCTCGTCGAAAACCTCAATTAGGCGTCCTAGAGGCGTCGATCCACGATTTAACGCGTAGATCGACGCTTTGGCGCTGGAGTCGGAACGCATATTCACGGATGATATGGCCTTTCCAAGCGCCGGCGTGGCCGAGCGTTCTTCATATTTATTGAGTATTTTCACTGTGGTCAGCCTTGTGGCGGCCACCTGGACGGGATGATGACTGCTCTGCGCCCCCTTATTTTCCTGCTCGCCGGCGTTCTTGGCCTGGCGGGTTGCAGCGTTCACCAGCCGGTGTCGCTGTATCAACTGGACAGCGGAAGTCCGGTTCAGCCTGCGCAAAGCGCGGGCATGGCAGTTTTGTTGGGCCCGGTAGTCGTAGCCGATTACCTGCAACGTGAGACATTGCTGCAACGTCAACCGGACGGCAGTCTGCAAGCGGCGACCGACGGTCGTTGGGCGGGCAGCCTTTCGTCGGATATTGATCAGTTGCTGATGCGTCAGGTCGCTGGCCATCTGGACAGCCAGCGTGTGGTGCTGGCACCGGCCACAACCGGTTTTACCCCGGATGTGCAGGTATTGCTGACCATCACGCGTCTGGACTCCGGTCAGAAACAACCGGCGATCCTCGATGCGCAATGGCGTCTGATCGATCGTCGTGGTCAGGTGCGTGATAACCGCATCGTGCATCTGCAAGAGCTGCATGCCGGCAGCACGGCTTCCCAGGTGCAGGCGCAGGGCATTTTGCTGCAGCGTCTGGCCGAGCAATTGTCGGTGGCGCTTAAACCGCTGGCCAATCAGCCACCGGTGGCCGAGGCGCCGCGTAAATCGTCACCGAAACCGGCCGCGCCAGCGGCGGAAGCCGAGAAGCAGCCGAAGATTCCGATGGCATCGCCGATTCGTACCGACATGGAAGTGTTCCGCTTCTAAACTGGATCGAGTCAGAACAGAGCCCGCCTTGTGCGGGCTTTGTTATGTCTGGGCGCTAGAGGATCAAAAGCCCCTCACCCCAGCCCTCTCCCCGAGGGAGAGGGAGCCGACCGAGGTGTCTGGCGTCATACGCCGACCTGAAAGATCCTGGCGATTATGGATTCGGTAGAGCAGGTGTCGACCGAGGTGTCTGGCGCCATGCATCGACCTGCAGCGCTTGGCGATTATGGATTCACAGCTGGGCGTTCAAGTCGGTGCAGCTCTGCAATATCCCCCAATCAGTCCCCTCTCCCTTTGGGAGAGGGCTAGGGTGAGGGGCTCTTAAAGTCTGATACGCCCACAAAAAAGCCCGCAGACAATCACTCGTCTGCGGGCTTCCGTGTTTCAGACCTTAGGCTTACGCCCGGCGCTCATGCATCCGCGCCAGTTGCCGTTCCAGCATCGACGGGTAAGGCTCCATCAACCGCTCCACGCAGCAAGCGCCCTCAGGGCTGGCAATCGGGCGGATCCGCGCACGCTGACGGATCAGCGCGTCATCACTGATCTTGCGCTCAACCAGCAGCAGATTACGGCTGTGTTGCGACAAGGCCAGCGCGTCCTGAGCCGAATCAGTCAGCAGCAAATCAATCTGGCTCAACCCGAACAGCTCATCACCCAGGGTCAGGCCCAGCTGCAATTGCAGGGTGATGCCGCTGTCCGCGACTTCAATCTGCAACTGATGACCCAGTGCCCGCAGCAACTCGCCGCAGCAGATCGCATTGGTCAGGTAATCGTCACCGCTGTCTTCGGTGTGGAACAGCATCAGCGTGCTGCCGTCGTTCAGGGTTTCGATTTCGCCCTGATACAACGAAGCGGCCTGATCGAGGCAGTCGCGATAACGCTCCTGCAACTCTTCCAGACGTGCCCGTGGCAAGCGGCGCAGTTGCTCCTGCGAGCCCAGTTGCACGGCCAGTACGGCGGTGTGCTGCGGCACGCTTGGCGACGGCTGGCGGATAACGGGTTGCGGCGCGCCATTGAGCGACTCGTCGCGCAGGTCGGCGAACGCGTCATCGTCATCATCGTCTTCGACGGTGCTGACCAGATGCCGCGGTGCAGGCTTCTGCGCGGCCATCGGACGGGTTTCGTCGAAACTCGGATCACGCAAGTTGCGCACCTCGAATTCCGGCTCGTCTTCTTCGTCCTCGAACTCAGGCTCCGGTTCCGGTGCAGGCTCCGGCGCGTAATTGGCGTGCAACTGACGCGCCAGATCGCCGATTTCATCCTGACGATCGATGCCCGGCGTGTGTTCGTCGATGCGGCGCAGCCATACGCGCAATTGCAGCAACGGCGTCGACAGATGGCGGCCCATGCGCAGGCTCAAAGCCAGCGATAGCGCCAACAGAATCCCGCTGAGAATGCCCATGCTTTGCAGGCTGATGGTCATCGGCTGCTGGAACTGATCCATGTCCAGGCTGATGCGCAGTTGCCCGGCGGTCACGTCCTGGAAGGTGATCTTGCTCTCGTACATGCCCTCGGCTTCGCCCAGCAGGCTGTGCTTGGGCCGCTGACCGGACTCGGCGAGGATGCGGTTATCCACGCTGTAGATCGCCGCGTGGGCCACCAGTTTGTTCTTGGTCAGGTTGTTGAGCAGCACATTGAGGCTGAGGATGTCGTTGGACACCAACAGCTCGGTGGCAGAGGTCGCGGTCTGCGTGGTCAGGCTTTCGCCCAACGCATCGGCTTGCTGGTGCATGGCCTGCTTGAATTGCAAACCCATCACGCCGGCATAGATCACCAGGGCCAGAGCGACCAGGATCACGTTATGGCTGGCAATGCGCAATGCAATCGGTACACGGCGGTGGCGCAGTGCACGGAAGATCAGCAGGAAGAAGTTATCGGTTTTAACTGGCGTGGGCCGGTTCACTGAGCTCGGCTCTTTTGTCCGTGAAGTTGACGCGCAGTATAGCGACAGGCCCTAGACCGGCAAAGCGCTCACGGTGCCCGATGGTCACTGAAAGTGGGTAGAATGCGGTTTTTTTCCAGTTGCGGGGGTGCGCGTTGCGCGAAATCGTCCTGATTAACATCACGGGAGTCGACCGTCCGGGTCTGACTGCGGCCATTACCGGCGTTCTGGCACAAGGTGGTGTGAACATTCTCGACATTGGTCAGGCGGTGATCCACGACACCCTGTCGTTCGGCATCCTGGTTGAAATCCCCGATTCCGAGCAGGGTAAATCCGTGCTCAAGGACATCCTGTTCAAGGGCTACGAGCTCGACCAGCAGGTGCGCTTCACCCCGGTGTCCGAAGAGGATTACCAGCAGTGGGTGGGCAATCAGGGCAAGAAACGCCACATCGTCACCCTGCTGACCCGCAAGGTTACCGCCGGCCAATTGCAGGCGGTCAGCTCGATCACCGCCAAATATGGCTTGAACATCGATCACATTGACCGTCTGTCGGGTCGCATGCCGCTGGACACCCCAGCCGACAAAGGCAAGGGTTGCATCGAGTTCTCCGTGCGTGGCGAGGCGGCTGATCCGCAGGCGCTGCGTGCCGAATTCCTCAGCGTCGCTCAGGAGCTGAACGTCGACATCGCTTTCCAGGAAGACTCGCTGTTCCGTCGCAACCGTCGTCTGGCGGTGTTCGACATGGACTCGACACTGATCGAAGCCGAGGTCATCGACGAACTGGCCAAGGCTGCTGGGGTGGGCGAGCAGGTATCTGAAATCACCGAGCGCGCCATGGCCGGTGAACTGGACTTCCGCGCCAGTTTCAAGGAGCGCCTGGCCTTGCTCAAAGGCCTGGATGTCAGCGTGCTGGATTCGATTGGCGCTTCGCTGCGTCTGACCGAGGGCGCCGAAACACTGTTCGCCGAACTCAAGCGCCTGGGTTACAAGACCGCGATCCTGTCCGGTGGCTTCACTTATTTCGCCAAGCAACTGCAGGCCAAACTCGGCATCGACTATGTGTTCGCCAACGAACTGGAAGTGGTCGACGGCAAGTGCACTGGCGTGGCGATCGAGCCGATTGTTGATGCGCAGCGCAAGGCTGATTTGCTGAAGGAGTTGGCGCACAAGGAAGGTTTGCGTCTGGAGCAGACCATCGCGGTCGGCGACGGCGCGAATGACCTGCCGATGCTGGCGATTGCCGGTTTGGGGGTGGCGTTCCGCGCCAAGCCGCTGGTCAAGCAATCGGCGAAGCAGGCGATTTCGACGTTGGGTCTGGATGGCGTGCTGTATCTGCTGGGTTTCCGTGATCGTGATGGGCAGCTCTGAGATCTCTATTGCCTGACTTGGCCTCTTCGTGAGCAGGCTCGCTCCCACATTTGAAATGCATTCCAATGTGGGAGCGAGCCTGCTCGCGAAGGCCGCGCCACCGATTCAAGATCTGATACTCAAAGCGATTTCCATAACGAATCAAAATCCTCCTCGCTACCGCCATTCTGTGCGGCCTCCAGCGAGCGATAGGCAAACTGACTGAAACTGTGCGTACTCGCCACCCGCCGATCCAGCCCGGCGCGGTGTTCTTCGCCGTGGGTGTTGATCAGCACTTTATTGCCCTCCTGAAACGGCAGGCGCGGCGCAAGCAGCGTCGCCGGTACATCGATCGCGCTGATCTCCGGCAGTAACAATCCGCGCAGATACTGGCTGTGATCGTCCCGCGAACGCACCAGTTGCAAACCGCAGGGCTGCGCGTGCGGCGCCACCAGTTCAATGCCCATCTGCGTGCCGCCGCCGCGTACCTGACGAATCCAGCGAATCACTGCGATGCTCCAGCCCAGACTGGCGCTGTCCTGAATTCCCAGCATTTCCCCGGCCTGCAACTCGGCAGGGACTTCTTTGGGCCAGCCCAGGCAGTAACCGCCGGGGCTGTGATTGATCACTGGCAACGCGTAAGTCGGATAGTGCGGCGCAGCGTCGGCGCTGCTTTCGTCTTCGATGAGGTGGTCGTACTGGATTTCTTCGTAAGGCAAAAACTGCTCATTGTTCTGCGGTGCCGCGTCGAAGGCCTGGCTCCAGCTGTCCTTTTCACCTTTGGCCACGGCGTTGCTGAAATTCGCTGCGCGGGCGCCGGGATGTTTGAGCATGTCGCTGAAGCTGCGTTCGCCGCCGAGGTAGAAGTGCAGGGCGCTCATGCCCACGCACACGGTCAGATTGCCCTGGCCGACGGTGCGCTGAAAACTGCGTTCGGCCGCTTCGCCCCAAGACGCATGCAAATGTTGCAGCGTGTCGAAACTCAGGCCGGTCGGGACGGGCAGAGGCTTGGAGGTGTCCTGATGCAGTAAGTGTGCTTCGAGTGTGTTCACCAGTGGTTGCGGATCGAAGCCAAGCAGACCGGCGCGCTGCTCGCTGCGAAACATGCTGCGGTAGCGCGGCCCGACATCGAGTTCGGCGCTGACCGCAAACAAGCCGTGGTCGGGACTGCTGGGGTGCAGCTTGAGCTGGGCGCTCCACGGTTCAAGCACTTCGGCGAGCCGAGCGATCTGGTTCTGGCGCAGTTGATTGCAGCGCGCGCTGCCCAGGAGCAGGGCGGCGATGTAGGTCTGTTCAAGGCTCAACTCCGTGGTCAGGCTGGCCAGATCGTCATGCACGCGCCGCTGTTGCAGCTGCAACTCACACGCTGTGCGATAGAGCTGATGCAGTTCAAACCACAGATGCTCCGGCGGCGAACTGTACAGCTGGGTGGCGCGAACCAGTTGCCCCTTCAGCGCATGCGTCGCCCGTTGCAAAGCCAGGCCGACCAGCGCTGCACGATCCTTGCTGTACTTCGGCGTAATCCGCAGCACGATCTGTTTGTAACCGATCGCCAATTGACTTTGCAGGGCCTGACACAGATTACTGATTTTGCGCGAGCGCTCGTCGAGCATGATCGCCTGATGCAGAAAGTGCCGCTCCAGATGCTGGCAGACGAAATACACCTCGGGTCGCAACAGCTCCAGCAGGTTGAGGCGGTTATCGCTGGGCGTGAGCAATTGGTTGAGTTCGCCCAGGCCTTGATAAAGCAGGCGAGCGGTTTCGCCGATGTTGGCCTTGGGCAGGCCGGCGATCCAGCGCTTGAGATCACGCGGGGTGGCTTCGCAAAACGACAGGCGCGTTTGCGTCGGGGTCGGGGCGCTCAGAGAAGGTTGGGGGCGAGACTCACTCATGCCGTGACTGGCTCCGGCGGCGAAAGGGGCAATGCCCGAAACTCTAGCAGCTGTGGCCTGTTTCGTCGGGCGACGTCAGGTTTTTTGACCGCTGGTCTGCTGGCCGGATGCCATTTCACAAGCCCTACTAGTCTCTCAGGCGTGCGATCGGAAACGCACGGTTGCACGGCCTGCCGTCAACCTCGGGCAGGTCTCCCGAAACTTCAAGGAGATGAGGTTCATGTCTAAATATGCAGTGGCAAATCAATGGGGTGGCAGTTCGGCGCCGTGGCATCCGGGTGGAACCTGGGTGCTGGGTGGGCGGGACAACCAGAATGTCGTCGCAATCGAGATCAATTCGCGCGATGACGGCAAAACGTTCACCGGCACTATGACCTACGCCGGGGAAGGTCCCATTGGCTTCAAGGCGCAACGCACCGGTCAGAACCAGTACAACGTCGAGAACCAGTGGGGTGGCAATGATGCCCCGTGGCATCCGGGCGGCAAGTGGGTGATTGGCGGCCGGGACAATCAGAACGTGATCGCGTTGAGCGTCACTTCCAGTGACGGAGGGAAAAACCTCAGTGGCACCAATACCTATGTCAACGAAGGTCCGATCGGCTTCCGTGGGCAGATAGAGTAACGGCACCACCGAGTTGCATCCGCCCTTTCGCAGACGTGCGAACGGGCGGATCAGTGGCTCACATCATGTTCAGGCTTTTGGCAGTGCCAGGCCTTGGCCCATTTGCACTGGCGAACCGGCGACCAGCTCTTCAGCCCATTTAACCTGATCCGGCCCAAACAGCACGATCGCGGTCGAACCCAGTTTGAAGCGGCCCAGTTCAGCACCTTTCTCCAAGTGGATCGGCGCACGGGCGGCTTCGTCGTAGCGGAAGGTTTTCAGCTCACGCTTCGGTGGGGTGACCAGACCGGCCCATACGGTTTCGATCGAAGCGACGATCATCGCGCCGACCAACACCACGGCCATCGGCCCGCGCTCGGTGTCGAAGATGCACGCCACACGCTCGTTGCGAGCGAACAGCTCCGGGACGTTTTCAGCGGTGGTCTGATTCACCGAGAAAATCCGGCCCGGGATGTAGACCATCTCGCGCAGGGTGCCGGCGAGCGGCATGTGCACGCGGTGGTAGTCCTTAGGCGACAGGTAAATGGTGGCAAAGTCGCCGCCCATGAACGGCGCCGCATTGGCCGCGTCACCGCCGAGCAGTTCCAGCACGCTGAAGCTGTGGCCCTTGGCCTGGAACACGCGACCGTGCTCGATCGGGCCGAGCTGGCTGACCGCACCGTCGGCCGGGCTGAGGATCGCGCCCGGGGTTTCGTCCAGTGGACGCGCGCCGTCTTTGAGGGCGCGGGTGAAGAACGCATTGAAGTGCTCGTAAGCCGTCAGGTCTTCGACCAGCGCTTGCGACATGTCCACCTGGTAGCGTTTGGCGAACCACTGGGTGAAGGCATTCTTGAACCAGCGCACGCGGCACTCGGCAATGCAGCCGGCCAGGCGCGACAGCAGGTGATGAGGCAGCAGGTACTGGCTGAGGATAAACAGACGCTCTTTCATTAGTTGTCCTTAAAAACCTTAAATCTCGACAGGCGTGTCAGGGTGGTTGCCCCATTCGCCCCAGGAACCGGCGTAGCCCTTGACCCGCGGATAACCGAGGGACTTGGCCACCAGATAAGTGAAGCCCGACCGGTGATGGGTCTGGCAGTGGGTAATGATTTCTTTGTCCTTGGTGATCCCGAGGTTTTCGAGGATCTGCGGCATGTCCGTACGAATGCGCAGCTGACGGGCCTTGTCCATGCCGGCGGTCCATTCGAAGTTGACCGCACTCGGAATGTGCCCGGCCTTCGCGGCCAAGACTTTCTCGCCGGAGTACTCCAGCGGACCGCGCGCATCCCAGATCGCCAGATCGGCGGCGCCGAGACGGCTTTGCAGGTATTCACGCGTGGCAGTCGGTTCTTCGTGCAGGGTCAGCGACACCGGGCCACCGACAGCGGGTGGCACCTGGATCGACATCGGCATACCATCCGCCAGCCACGCCGGCAGACCACCGTCTATATAGTGGTATTTGTCGTGACCGATGACGTCGAGCAGCCAGATGAAGCGCCCGGCCCAGCCGCCACCTTCATCGTCATACACCACGTATACCGCATCCTGGCGATGGCCCAGTTCGCCGAACAACGCTTCCAGATCAGCTTTCGCCGGCAGCAGGCCCGGCGCCGGTGTATTGCCGAGCTGGGTGCGTTTCGGGTCGACAAAGCGTGCGCCGGGCAGATGACCTTCGGTGTAGCGGGCAGCACTGGTCAGATCCACCAGAATCAGTTCAGGGGAATCGAGACGCGGGAGCAGGTCGCTCGGCTCGATGACGAGCGGCAAGCCAGAGAAGTCAGACATGTGAGGTCTCCAGATCACAAAGGGGAGGATTGTAGCGCAGCCTCATCGGCCACGGCTGCTAAAGCTGTGCAGGGCCTTTTCGATGCACTGCGCGGTTTTGCCAAAGGCTTGCACGGTGATGTCGGCGAACGGCCCGCCGCCCTGATCGGCGGCGACGATCATGATCACCCGGCCGTTATTGACCAGTGAGCGCAGGAACAGATGCTCACCGCGAAACAGCGTACGCAGGCTCGGCGGCAGCAGAGCGGAGAACTGTGCATTGTTGTCCGGAGTGATGCGCACCTGCGCTTGTTGCGCGAGCAAGCGTTGCAGCACGCTACTTTGGCTGACGGCGAAAGTCAGCGCAGCGGCTTCTTTTGGCAAACCACAGGTTTGCTGCACGCGCAGACTGGATTGGGTGCGGTCGGCCATCAGGATCATCACTCGGCGCATGCCGCTGGCGGCCAAGGCATCGCGCGCGGCGACGGTCAGGCTCATCGCATTGGTGAAGCGACTCGGTTCTGCCAGCAATTCGGCGCATTGCTTGCGCCATTGGCCGAGGTCTTCAGCGGAGGGCGCGGCGGCAGGCAACATACCGGCAGGCAAACGATGAGTGCCCCACGGCCATAGCAGCGAAACCGCCGGGTGCCACAGATCGGGCATCGCGTGATAACGCGCGCTGTTGGCGGCTTGTTGGTGCAACTGTTGTTGCACTTCGTCCATCGAGATTTGCAGATAAAGGCTGGTCAGGTACTGCCAGCGTTCGCTGTGCGGACTGTCCCAAGCCTGTTGCGCCGACAGCGCCAGACCGTTGGCCAGCAGCACGGTGTTGGCCGGCTGATTGAGCCAGCGACGCAGGGTCGGATCATCATCGAGACGATTCTGCTGGCGCAACGGATGCTCGCTGTCGCGGGCGATGCGCAGCACTTTCACTAGTTCGCGCTGTTCACTGAGCAGCAGTTTATAGCCCTGCTGCACCCAGATCGGCAGATGCCAGGCCTGCACCAGCGCTTCTGCGATTTTCAGCAGGCGTACGCCAAATAATTGTTTTTCGACTAAGCGCGCCGATTCGCCCTTGTGGATAACCCGCAGCTCCCACTCTTCAAGCAATTGTGGGTAGGTCAGCGCCAATGGCCAAAGCGGCGACAGAAACAGCAGGCTGCCCCAATGAATGTCCTGCCACAGCCGCGCCAGGCGACTGGCGAAAAAACCGTTGGCCTGTTGCGTCGCATGCTGGCTGATCATCTGCAACTGGCGCAGGGCCTTGGGGATTCGCATCTGCGGTTCGGCGGGCAGGCGCGCGAGCAATTCTTCGGTGCGGGCAAGGCCCAGACGGTTGATTGCCACTTCAAGATTTTCCGCCGGCGCGGCCATGGTGCCGTGGGTGTGACGATTCGCCTCACGGATGATGCTCAGGGCCAGTGCCGGGCTGTCCTGCATCAGGTCGGCGATGTCGCGTAGCGAGCTGCGATTGTCGCGGATCGCCCGACAAACCTTGTCGTGAGACTCTTGCGGCACGGGCAGTCGCACGCCATCGAGCAACTTTACCCAGCCGTCGAGGGTGGTCGGTTTTGCGTGTGGGACGTTCGTTTCATTAGCCATGTCTGGAGGGGATCTTCACTGACTGTAGACGCGCCCGGCATGGGCTAAATTGGCTTTTCGCCTGAACTGGCTATAGTCTGGCGCAGTTTTGCCGATAAGTAGAAGAAGAGATTTTTTAACTTCCGAATATGACCTTGAACCCGACTTAAGTAAGTACTTTCTACCTATGGCTAAAATTATCGGCATCATCGTCGTATTCGCGAGCGTGCTCGGCGGATACGTGCTCTCCCACGGCAAGATTGCCGCCCTGATCCAGCCCTTCGAGGTGTTGATCATCGGTGGTGCTGCACTCGGTGCATTCCTGCAGGCCAACCCCGGTTACATGACGATGCACGTGCTCAAGAAATCCCTGAGCATGTTCAGTTCGCGCTTCAGCCACACTTTCTACCTGGAAGTGCTCGGTCTGATCTACGAGATCCTCAACAAGAGCCGCCGCGAAGGCATGATGGCCATCGAAGGCGACATCGAAGATGCTGCTGCGAGCCCGATTTTCGCCAAGTACCCGGCAGTGCTCAAAGACGAGCGCATGACGGCGTTCATCTGCGATTACCTGCGCATCATGTCGTCCGGCAACATGGCCCCGCACGAGCTGGAAGGCTTGTTCGACATGGAGCTGTACAGCCTCAAAGAAGACCTCGAGCACCCGTCCCACGCGGTGAACGGCATCGCCGACGCCATGCCCGGTTTCGGTATCGTTGCGGCGGTACTCGGTATCGTGGTGACCATGGCCTCGCTGGGTGAAGGCGACCAGAAGTCCATCGGCTTGCACGTCGGTGCGGCACTTGTGGGTACCTTCTTCGGTATTCTCGCGGCGTACGGTTTCTTCGGTCCGCTGGCGCATTCCCTGGCCCACGATGCCAAGGAAGAACTGAACGTCTACGAAGCCATCAAGGCCTCGCTGGTGGCTTCGGCTTCCGGCATGCCGCCATCGCTGGCGGTCGAGTTCGGTCGCAAGGTGCTGTACCCGGCCCACCGTCCAAGCTTTGCCGAGCTGGAACAAGCCGTTCGCGGTCGCTAAGCCATGGAAAATAATCAGCCGATTATCATCAAGCGCGTCAAGCGCATAGCCGGCGGGCATCACGGCGGGGCGTGGAAAATCGCCTTCGCCGACTTCGCCACGGCGATGATGGCGTTCTTCCTGGTGTTGTGGCTGCTGTCCACGGCAACGCCGGAGCAGAAGATCGCCATCGCCGGTTACTTCAAAGACCCGGTCGGCTTCTCCGAAAGCGGCACTCCGTACATCATCGACCTAGGCGGCACGCCGACCCTGGCACCGGAAAACACCCTCAACCCGGAAGTGAAGTCGCAGCCGCAACCCGACAAGGTCACGGTCGACACCGAGCAGGTTGAAGGCATGGCCGAGCAGGTCGAGAAGGAACGTCTGGAACTGCTCCTGCAAGAACTGCAGAACAAGGTCGACGAGAACCCGCAACTGCAGAAATTCAAGGATCAGATCCTCTTCGAGATCACGCCGAACGGCTTGCGCATCCAGATCATGGACGCCGAGAACCGGCCGATGTTCGACTCCGGTTCTGCGCGCCTGAAGCCGTACTTCGAAGACATCCTGCTGGCCATGGCTGACACCATCAAAGCGGTGCCGAACAAGATCAGCATCAGCGGTCACACCGACGCCAAGCCGTACATCGGCACCGGCGATTTCGGTAACTGGGAACTGTCGGCCAACCGTGCCAACGCTGCCCGTCGTGCCTTGGTCGCCGGTAGCTATCCGGATGCGCAAGTGGCGCGGGTCGTCGGTTATGCCTCGTCGGCACTGTTCGATCGGGAAAACCCGTTCAACCCGGTCAATCGGCGCATCGACATTGTCGTGCTGACCAAGAAAGCCCAGGCGGCCATTGAAGGTGCGCAAGGTGCCGATCCGGCGAAACCGGCGGATCAAGGCCAGAACGGTGCCGCTCCGGCAGCGCCGGTTGACCCGAATGCACTGCCAGCGGATCAGCAACCGGTACCGGCGCACGAACTGCGCGAACGCCTGAACCTGTTCGACGACGCCGCACCGAAACCGGCTGAGCCGGGTAGTGCGGCGCCAGCGCCTGCTCCCGCTGCTCCGCCCGCCACTGCCCCGGCACCCGCGCCCAAGCAGTGATTCACAAAAAGCCACGGTCACCGTGGCTTTTTTGATTCTGCCTGCGTCGCAATGACCAGTCGCAGTTTTCGCAATCACGGAAGATCAGTAAATGGAAAGACTCAAAGCCTATTTTCAACGGCATGGCAACGCACCCTTCAAATTTGGCGAAGGGCGGGTCAGTGGCTATATTTCCGCCACCCTCGGGCTGTTGAGCCTGCTGGCGGTGTTCTGCTTCCTCTTCCCGGAATGGCTGACCACGGCCGAACTGCGCAAGGTCTATGACGAACAGTTCGCGCGCACCACACTGTTGCTCGGTCTGGTGCTGTCGTTCAGCCTCGGCACCCTGAATATCCTGCTCAACAAACGCAAACGTCTGGGGATTACCGGGCTAGTTGCCTCGGGGCTGGCGGTATTCCTTGGCGGCACCAATGTCCAGGTCAGCTCGATCGGGCAGACCCCGTACTCGCTCGGTCTGGACTGGTTTGTGCTGGCGCTGCTGGTGTCGGCGATCGTGTTCATTCCGCTGGAAAAACTCTATTCCAAGGACCCTGAGCAAAACATCCTGCGCCCGCACTGGCGCACCGACCTGACCTACTTTTTCGTCAGCCACATGCTGGTGCAATTCATCCTGATCTTCATCACCGCCTCTTCGAGTTACATCGCCGGTTGGGCGATGTCGCCGAGTTTGCAGGCCAGCGTGCAAAGCCTGCCGTTGCTGGTGCAGTTTCTGCTCGCGGTGCTGGTGGCTGATCTCGGCCAGTATTGGCTGCACCGGCTCTATCACGTGGTGCCATTTATGTGGCGGATCCACGCGGTGCATCACTCCAGCACGCACATGGACTGGCTCGCGGGTTCGCGTGTGCACTTCATCGAAATCCTGCTGACCCGCACCGGTGTGCTGGTGCCGTTGATGCTGCTGGGCTTCGCGCCGCAAGCGTTGAATGCCTATGTGATTCTGGTCGGTGTTCAGGCGGTGCTGGCCCACGCCAACGTGCGAATCAATGGTGGCTGGCTGAACTACCTGATCGTGCTGCCGCGCTATCATCACTGGCACCACGCCCGGCACAAGGATTACATCTACAAGAACTACGCGATCCACACGCCGCTGGTGGACATGTTGTTCGGCACGTTCAAGCTGCCGCCGAAAGAGTGGCCGGTGCGTTATGGTGTGTTTGGCAAGGAGTTGCCGGGCGGGATTGTGCGTCAGCATCTGTACGCGTTTCAAAAGCCTGAGCCGAAGACTGCTGTGCCAAAGCCGCCAGCCAGCGCATGAGGCAAAAAAAAGCCGCGAGATGATCGCGGCTTTTTTGTGTCTGGCTACTTAATAGCCGTTTTCCGGCAGGCTGGCGATGATCGAGCGGTAGCTGTTCATGCGCTGCTGCTGGATGCGGCCGTCTTCCAGCGCCTTGAGCAATGCACAGCCCGGTTCGCGATCATGCTTGCAGTCGCGGAAACGGCAAGTGCCGAGCAGATCATTGAATTCGATGAAGCCTGCCTCGACGTCAGCGCGGCTGACGTGGCCCAAGCCGAATTCGCGAATACCCGGGGAGTCGATCAGCTCGCCGCCGCCGGGGAAGTGGAACAGCCGTGCGGTGGTTGTCGTGTGCGTGCCCTGACCGGACAACTCGGACAACGGCCCGACGCGGGTTTCCACCTCAGGCAGCAGGCTGTTGACCAGCGACGACTTACCGACGCCAGACTGGCCGACGAATACGCTGATGCGGCCGTCGAGCTGCTGTTGCAGTTGTTCCATGCCGTTGCCGTGGTGCGCCGACACTTCCAGCACCGGATAGCCCAGCGTGCGATATACCGCCAGCAGCGCATTGAGCGCCGGGGCGTTCTGCTCGTCGATCAGGTCGAACTTGTTCAGCAGCAACAACGGACGGATGCCGGCGTGTTCCGCCGCGACCAGATAACGGTCGATCAGGTTGGCGTGGGGCTCGGGCAACGGCGCGAAGACGATGACGATCATGTCGACGTTGGCTGCTACCGGTTTGAGCTGGCCACGGCTGTCCGGTCGGCACAGTTCGGTGGTACGCGGCAATTGCGCGACGATCACACCGATGCCCTGATTACCGGCACGCCAGACAACGGTGTCGCCGGTTACCAGTGCAGGCAGGTTGGCGCGCAAGTGGCAGCGGAAGACCTGGCCGGCCTGATCACCGTCAACCGCTTCGACCTCGACCTGCACACCGAAGTGGGCGATCACCAGGCCTGTTTGTTCCGGGCCCAGATCGCCGCCCTCAAGGGCTTCGACTGCCGAGGACTCGCGTTTGGCGGCGCGGGCAGCGCGTTCGCCCTGAATCTTTTCGATGCGCCAGTTTTGACGACGATTGAGTTGGCGTTTGGCCATGGGTGTTCCGTCTGAAGAATGCAGCGATTAGGTAAAACGGCCGCGAGTTTAGCACGCCCGGCCACCGGCCTAGGCTAAACTGCGCAGCATTGCCTAGGAGCCGAAATATGCCAAACCCGCAGAACCTGATCTGGATCGACCTGGAAATGACCGGTCTGGATCCGGAAAACGACGTCATCATCGAGATGGCCACTATTGTCACCGACAGTGACCTCAACACCTTGGCCGAAGGTCCGGTTATTGCTATCCACCACAGTGACGAAGTGCTCGCACGCATGGACGAGTGGAACACCCGCACCCACGGCAACTCCGGTCTGACCCAGCGCGTTCGCGACAGCCGCATCAGCATGGCCGAAGCCGAAGCCGAGACCATCGCCTTTCTGGAAAAGTGGGTGCCGAAAGGCAAATCGCCGATCTGTGGCAACAGCATCTGCCAGGATCGTCGTTTCCTTTATACGCACATGAAAGGGCTGGAAAGCTACTTCCATTACCGCAATCTCGACGTCTCCACGCTCAAGGAGCTGGCCGCGCGCTGGGCGCCGGACGTGCGTGACAGCTTCAAGAAGGGCAGCACCCATCTGGCGCTGGACGATATTCGCGAATCGATCGCCGAGTTGCAGCATTACCGCAAGCATTTCATCAAGTTCTGATGTGGTTGTGCAGGAGCTGCCACAGGTTGCTCCTGCATTGGAGCGTGTCGCTCGCGCTGTGTAGCGCCTGCGTGAAATGACCCGATGGCGTTTACCGCTGATTGGCGGCACCTGTTGCAATGACATCCCGCTGATCTTTCGAAGCTGACTTTATGCGGCGTTACTGCTGCAACAGTCTGATGTTGCATGTTATGTATTTGTCTAATATTTCCAAGTGGGCAAGCCAGTCTGGTAATGCCAGGTGGGGTGTTATGTCTGGCGGTAATTTATTCTCATATTGGAAATGTAAGCCTGTGTGTGGAGAGTGTTGGTCGTCGCGCGTTTGAATAAAACAAGGCCTGTTAAGTATTTCAATTAAATACGTCTGTTGAACTGGCTGCCTTCATGATTTGTTTTTCTTTACACTTTTGGGTGATGGGTTTTCCTTGGTGTGTGTTATTCATAGTGCTCAGTATTGCGAACCACGTAATGTTCGAATTTATGTCTGGCAAGGAAGTGATTCATGAGTGAGCAATTGAATGCATTACATCGTCAATCCGATGAGTCCGGTGTCGCAGAAAGTATAGGTAGTTTTGCTGTAAAGTTTGACGCCGGCGCATCCAGTCGCAGCAAAGTGCTATACGCTAATGGGCGCATGCAGGTTAAAGTCCAGGTTGTAGTTGCTGGTCTGGATCACAATGGTGATCTCGTTGCTGTTTCCGACGAGGTCATGGAGAGTATCCGTCTTATTCACTATGACAGCGGCAAAACCTTGCGTAATGGTTGGCGAGCCAGCACCGAGCAGGGCCGTTTCACCTTGGCAGTCGCGCACTCCGCCACCGTTACGGAGGGTGAAGATGATGGGGACGAGGATCTTTCGGGCCAGCGCCGGGTACGCACGTTCTGGGTTTCCAGCGAAAATGTTGAAACCATCCAGATCGGTGCGTCCATAAAATTTGATAACACAGTTATCCGCAGTAACGGAACAACTCTGTCGAGCAGGCATGACAGCAGTATCAGCATTGAGGCCATCCTGCCGGTAACCTATGCGATTGAGCAATTCCGTTGGGAAGATGTCTGGTATGACGGCGGGTTTAAAAATCAGCGTATTTACAAGTACTACCTCGGATTGTATCCCCATGCACAACAAGTAAAGTTGGTGGACTGGATTGTTGAGGGCGCTGATGATAGCGTTGTATTTGCCTTCGGTAATAAAATCGATGGATGGAATGCGGCGTTTCAGGCAGGAGTGCTGATCCACCCGGACCGGCACACGTTTAACGTGTCGTTGCCGTTTGTCGAGGTTTCCGGTGTGGCACCAGAGGCCATCAGATTTATTTATCATGAGAAGGACTATAAGGTTCAAGTCAACGATCGCGTCGGAGAACTGACTGTTGTCCAGGCACTGTCCCCAACACCACGAGATCAACCGTCCGTCGACAGATCGGATGTTTTCCGCTTCACCGCTCTGGATCAATTTGGAACTAAACATAAACTGGCTATCCGCACTAACTTTAAAGAACGAAGCTTCAGGCTGGAACGAGGCTGATACTTTGATTTTTCTACAATGCCCAAGAGATAATTCCTTGTAAGCATTTGTACAAGAAATCCCGGAGTTGGAGATTGTAGCTGTTGTTCTGGATGCAGTTTGCCTATTCGTAGTGACGCTGCTGTTGATGCCGGATATCCGTTCCTTCATCAATGACGGCGGTTTTAAATTGGAGTGAGATTAGCGCCATCTCTGTTGGTACCGGCGCGTAGTGGCTAAACTGCGCGCCTCACTGCCAGGATTGCCACCATGTTGCTGATGCTCTATCTCATCGCCATCACCGCCGAAGCCATGACTGGCGCCCTTTCTGCCGGGCGGCGCGGCATGGACTGGTTTGGCGTAGTGCTGATCGCCTGCGTGACAGCCTTGGGCGGTGGATCTGTGCGCGACGTGCTGCTCGGTCATTATCCGCTGACATGGGTCAAACATCCTGAGTACCTGGTGTTGACCTCGGTCGCGGCGATGTTCACGGTGTTCACCGCTCGCTGGATGCGTCACCTGCGCTCGCTGTTTCTGGTGCTCGACGCCGTCGGCCTGGTGGCGTTCACCCTGATTGGCTGCATGACCGCCCTGGAAATGGGTCACGGAATGTTAGTGGCATCGGTCAGCGGTGTGATCACCGGGGTATTCGGCGGCATTCTTCGCGATATTTTCTGCAACGACATTCCGCTGATCTTTCGGCGCGAACTTTATGCGAGTGTCTCGTTCGCTGCGGCGTGGTGCTACATGCTGTGTCTTTATCTGAATGTGCCGAGTGAGCAAGCCATTTTGATCACGCTGTTCGGTGGATTCTTGTTACGTCTGCTGGCGATCCGTTTTCATTGGGAAATGCCTAAGTTTGTTTATAATGATGAGCATTGATAATTGTTGCGGGAGGATAGTGGTTTTCCGCCTAGATCTGTAAGCCGCTAAAGACATTGCAAGTGCATGTTTCTTACATTTTTCGCTTTGCTGTTTGTTTGAAAGGTCTGTAATTTTTTTGTTGGCATATTTTCGATTTCAATATTTAAATGTAACTTTTCAAAGGAATAGATTATGAGCGAAAGCATGGATGCTACACCCGATCAAACCAATCTGCCCATTCTTGCAGGCCTTGCTGTTATGAAGGTCAAGTTTGACGCCAGCGACAATACTCGCAGTAAGTCGCTATTTGGCAATGGCCGGATGCAGGTGAAAGTACAGGTTCTGGTTTCCGGGGTAGACGCCGACGGCAACGCCATGTACGTACCTGCAGATGTAATGGACAGCATCGAACTGATTCATTACAGCACTGGCAATACGTTGCGTGACGGCTGGACCGCGAGCACCGTGCAAGGGCGGTTTACCATCGAGGGACCCAATGCCGAAGAGGTTCACGACGATGATCTGGAAAATGACAGCGTCCACCCTCAAGTACGCACGTTTTGGGTATCCTCATCGAGCGCCGGGATGACCCAGATCGGCGCGCGTTTGTCTCTGAACGGTGTGAGGATTCTCAGTAACGGAACCACGCTTTCCAGTGTCCATGACAGCAGCGTAACTCTCGAAGCGCAACCTCCTTCGGCTTATTCCATGGAAGAGTTTCGTTGGTATCAAACCCGGCGCGGTGATGAATTGCCCGGCAATCGCATTTTTAGCCATCGTCTGGGGCTGTATCCGCGGGGGCAGCAGATCAAACTGGTCGATTGGGTTGTGGACGGTGTAGAAAAAGGAGTTGACCATGATTTTGCAGGTGGCAATAGACTTAATGAAATAAAAACCAACTATATGAAGGTCATTCTTGTTCGCCCCGAAGCCCATAAAGTGACGGTGTCCTTGCCGGCTAATGGAGATCCTTTTGTATTCGCGTTTTTTCCTGACGCCCATACGTGGAGTCATGAAAATTACTCTGTAAGGATTCAGAGCGACGGAGAACTGACTGTCGTACAAGCTTTGTCCGAATACTCGAAGATCGGGAAAGCATCCAAGTACGGGGATAAACTTCACCTTCTCGCCATTGATGAACACGGTACGGAGCATAAGCTGGCGATTCGCGTTAATTTCCATGAGCGTAACTTATATCTGGAACGAGGCTAAGTCTCGTCTTCACTGATGCAATTTTATTGGATGTAGTAGATGTATATGCTTTTTGGCATGGCAACTACCGATAAGCTGTGGTGTGCAATTATCAGGTATTCGCACCCGAGGTGCTTTTACTTATATCCAGTGTTGGCCCTTGAGTTTCGCGGGGTCAACACAACCACATCTCAAGGATGAGTAGTCATGACTGGCAAACCGCCGAAGGTCAAACCTGTACCTGCCCCAACCAAAAAAAACGATTTCAGCGTAGAGGGTACTCATCGGCCACCGTCTGCCTCTTCAGCAATGCCACATCTGCCTATACCGCATCGACTGGAGCCGTTGCCCCCTTCCTTCGGGCCTGACTCGGTCACGGTGACGCCAGCGATTAGAGTGAGCGTGAGTCCGAGGTCTTCCGCAATCGATGAGTTCGCGACACATACCGCAAAGTCCTCACTGGCAGATTACTGGATACCTACACCCAAACATCTCGGCAAGGCCGATGCGCAGGGCATCCAGGTTGTGAGGCAACGTCAGTATGTCGCCGTAGCCGATGACTATATCGTACAAGTCATCCTCGACGCCGAGAGTGGCCTGTTTCGGGCCACTCTGGCCAGTGAACTCGCCCCTTCCGGCCCGCTGATGAAGCAGGACAGCGAGGGCCGATTCTGGACCCCGCTGGACAGCGATGTCGCCACTTTCACTGATTCAATATCAGTACAAACCGCACAACTTTTTCGCCGGATGGGCCGTTCTGTTGCGCAGTTTTCCGACGCCATGGTTGACCGCATGCTGGCAGTGAGCGGGGTCAATGAATCAGTGCTGCGCGATGTGCTCGTTAACGATCACCCTGTGCCTTTTTTACTGGAGGACACCATCCGGCGCTTCGAACTTGATCAGAAGATTCAGGCGCAGGGACGCGGGACCTCCCCTGAGCGATTCAGGCTGTTCAAGGATATGGAAGATGCTTTTGAATCCGATTGCGATGAAAACACTTTGCGGATGCGCCGGGTATTTCCAGATCTACCGAAAACGGCTGCGCTGGCCATATGGCGCAATACGAGTGCTGCCGAGCGTTTACATATGCACAACGAGCCAGGAATCCCTCAGCGAGTGGCGAGGGAGGCACTGGTGGCGCTGCGAGACATTCGCTTGGCAAGGGCTGGAGAAGGCATTTATTTAGAGGCGATATCCAACCCTGACAGTGATCGGTTAGTGCTGCATATGCTCGAAAATCTCGCAAATTGGCCGCGACAGACTCGTGTCGAGATTCGCCAAGTGACGATGGACGGGGATGTCCTGAGCGCTATCGGCGATGCCCAATCGCCGTTTCGTCACCTGCTGATTCGTCAGGATGATGGCTACGTCATCCAGAGCAGCGAAGCCCAATTACCTCAAGGATCGAAAGATCTATATTCAACCCTCTGGCTTCTGTTATTGCCCAAGCATCGTCAGTTGCTGGGTGTAACAGACGGTGGTGGTGCGGCACTGCAACAGTTGATTCGTGCGCAGTCCTTGCCGTCACGCCAGACCGTGAGAGAGTTGCTGGGGCTGGCGCCGCTTCCGGTGACCGTCGATCCTGCCACTGCGCAATTCAGGCAGGCAGGCCAGTTGCGAGGTGGTGGCGACAACCAGCTGGCATCAAAAAAGTCCGTCGCCGAACGCGTGCGTGATCTTTACCCGCAGCTTCCAGATAAGGACGTGACGGCGTTTATCAACGAGCGCTTGAAAAGTGATCCAGCAGGCATTTTGCTTCACCTGGAAACGGAGCTTGCGACGTTGCGGGATGAACTGGCGATATGGACTGCCGATGGCAAGTCACTTCATGTGCAAGCGTCGGGGCCAGAAGGCGCGCCTACAAACGCCGAACGGCAACAGGCCCGCGAGCAGTTCAGCGCAAAGTTGCAGGATATCTGGCAGCGCAAGTCGGTTTCGAAGTGGGGCGAAGGAGCCGAGCTTTTTTCTCACTATGTCGATTTTTCGGGTGAGTTACCAAGGTTGTCCGCCCGATTTGAGTATGTAACAGAGTTACTATTGACCGCCAATGAACCGGGTGCACGTCTAGGTGCGTTTCTTGACAGCTTTCCCAATATTGAATATTTGGGAATAGTTCGCATAAAAACGGAGGAATTCCCGTCAGGAATATTTCAAATGCGCCAGTTAAGCGAGCTTACGCTGGACGGGTGCTCGCTGAAACTATCCGAGGTCACAGCTGAAGGGGTGTCCAGAATCGAAACGCTTACCCGTTTGAATCTGGCAAATAACCCTCTGACAGTCGCTCCGCATGTAGGCTACATGACAGGTTTAACCGGATTGATGCTAAGCAACGCAAATCTTTCCAGCGTTCCTTCAGGCATAGATAAGCTCAGGGAACTGGGTATCGTGGCATTGCATGATAATAATATTTCCGACGTTGGATATGAGTTGTTCGATATTCCGGATACACAGGATCTGTTCATCGGGTTGTCGGATAACCCGCTGCATGACGCGTCGAGGCAACGGATTAATCAGTACCTGGAAAATTCCAGCCTGGATCGGAAAGTGGAAATCCAGACGGACGATGTGGTTTCAGAATCCGACTCCGATAGTGAGTCCTCAGAGAGCGGATTCTCGACAGGTTCGGACAGCGACTGAATATTTTTGGAAGTAACGGGATCTTTGGTTTCATAACATACCCTGACAAGAATAAACTGCTTGGTGGCTCCCCTTCTGATTCGGCGCAATTGAACTCGGGAGGGGAGAAGGATCATCGGGAGCTGGAACCAGAGGGGCAGGGGTGGCGTTGTTAAAGTCTGTATCTTGAAGTTTGCGCTTTTCAAGTCTATTAGTATTTGTGAAAGTTGTTGGTGATGATGTTGAATTATTACCTCTTCACAATTTGTCGAATGTCGCTGCTGTTCTTATTTGAATCGAGCCTAAATACTTTGCTGAGTCCTTAACGGATGAAATCTATCAGTCAGCAAGGTGGTGTTAAATGTTTGATGATCAAATTGGTATTTCCCGTATCGAGGTGAAACTCGACTCCACACGTTCAGGCCAGCACAAAATGCTTTATGCCAACGGTCGTATGCAGGTGCGAGTATTGGTGCTTCTGCACGGCATCGATAACAATGGCGACGGCGCATCGCTGTATGGGCATCCCGCGCTGCAATCACTGCGGTTGATTGCCTATAACGGCGCGCGGCCTCTGGAGGGAGACTGGAGTGTATCGCTTCAGGAGAATCGTTATGCTCACGAAATGTCGGGTGGGGCAACGCGGCTGACAGAAGTCCCGCGTACCACGCATAACCGGATAAGCGAGGACTCTGATCCGGTACAGATTTTTCAATTTTGGGTTTCGGCTTCCAGGCCTGGAATCATGGAAGTTGCCGCTGAGATTTCCATGGACGGAGTCATATTGCGAAGCAACGGAATTGGTTTCGACAGCAGTGTTACGCTGGAGGCGATTCCGCCGATAGAGTACTCGCTGAGCAGCTTTTCGTTGAGCAAATATGATGAGAAAAAGGACCGGGGCCTATATGAGTGGGTTCAGCACTATCATCTTGGCCTGCGCGCGGACGGCAGACAGATTCACCTCCTTGACTGGTACAGCAGTGAGGTGAAACTTGATCCTTATGATTCCGAAGATGCGGTACAGGTCTATGTGTCCGGTAATATTCCCGGTATACAAGGTAGTCGCAAGGTTTTTTATGGGTATATGGCGCCGATATATGGCCTGCAGGCAACATTTCGCAGTCCCCACAGCTACGTAACCGTACCTATCAACAAAGTGCCTGGACAGTTGACGCTTGTTCAGTATGTTTCTGCTGACCCGCAAGCGGCGCGGGAAAATGCTAGCGCATTCGAGTTTGCCGTGATCGATGAATTCGGCTCGGAACACAGACTTTGTATCGATGGTGATAAAGAACAGTTCACTTTTATTCTGGATGAATCCAGGCGGTCAATGAAACAGCTTGTCTGATTTCGTTCTGTGGCCAGCAAGTTTTTGCTGGTCAATTTGATCTGCCAATATCTGAATCTTGAAATAAAAGGATGTTTTCAATGGGTGGTAATTTATCTGCCGCTGTTCAGTCAAACGCTTTCAACTTCGGTGAGTTTGTTTCCGGAGGCGTCGATCCGCGTACGGGCATGTATACGTGCGCCTTCTCGTTGGGAAAGTTGCATTCGTCGGATCTTAACGGGCCTGAGTTTGCACTTTCACTGAGTTTTAATCCGCTGAATCAGACAGATGGCGGTTTCGGCACTGGCTGGTCTTTGACCCTGACAAATTACGACTTGCGCAGCAAAGTCATGACATTGGCCAACGGCGAGCGCTACAAAGCTGTCGAGACGTCCACCGGACTCAAGTTCAAGGAAATGAAGCTGCAAACGGCAAAGGTGTTGGTGACCGGAGCAGGGCGCTATGAAGTTCGATACAAAGATGGTCGGCGTGAACTGCTCAAAGTCCTGGCTGGCACTCAGGTTGCCGTAGCGGAAAAAATAATCGCGGCGAACGGTGTGAGCATCGCGTTGAAGCACGAGTTGTTCAACCAGTTCCCCAGGTTGAGCGAAGTCCGTGACGCCAAACGATGCCTGTTGAAAATTACACGCAATGCAGGTCAGGTCACGTTGACCCGGCATCCTGATACCTCGTCCAGTTCAGACTACAAGTTGATCTTGAAAAACGCTCGGGTAACGGCAATCGAGCTTCCGGTCGGTAAAGGGTGGGAACTGGAATATGAAGTCATTGATGAGGCCAGCTATTTGCGCCGCGTCGTTAATCCGTTGCGTGGCGTAGAAATCATTCGCTACAAGCGGCAAGGTCATAGCTTCCAAAATGGCGTGGAACGGACACTGCCGTTTGTTATCGCTCTCGATACCTACCCTGGGCGCGGCCAGCCCCGACTCTGCAAGACATACACGTACTCCGACCATAACTTCCTTGGGCAGAGCCTCTTCCCGGCCAGGGACAGTGACCTGGATCCTCTCTATCTGGCGCCCGGCCAATATGAATACACCTCGGACGAGCAGTTGTTGGTCAGCGGCAGAGTACATACGCGCATTAAACGCACCTACAACAAATTCCATCTGTTGGTGGCTGAGGTCACAACCTGTGGCGACGCCCAGATCGCAACCGCCACGGAGTATCACTGCTCCGTCACCAAGCCCTTCAATGAGCAGGTGGCTCAGTTCCGCATGCCGAAAGTCCATACGGTGACTCACCTTGATCGGCGCACCCAAAAGAAGCGTGTGGAAACCACCGTCACCGAGTTCGATCACGAAGGCAACTTGCTCAGGCACGTTGAGCCAAGTGGGGTGACGACTTTGACGGAATTTTATCCGGCCAGCGGTGGCGAAAATTGCCCGGTGGATCCGCTGGGTTTCTCCAGATTCCCGAAAAAGAGGACGGTCACCGCCGCCGCGTCGGGTGGTGCTTCGACTGTCACGTACTACGACTATGCCCTGCACACTGCGTTGGAAGGTGCGGAACTGGCATCCGTGTTACCGGTTGGGGAGCGTTTTTTTGAAGTTGTAGAAGGTGTTGAGGTCATACGTTCGAAAACCGGACGCAGCTATCTGGATACGCCCAAGGACCCACTCAAGCACGGGGCCACGAAAGAGCAAAGTATCATCCTGAATGATAAAAAAACCTCAATCGAATTTTCTTATGAACTTGAGGGTGACAGGCTGCGGGTCAAGTCCAGCACACGCGGATTCGACGGCGCGCTACAGACCAGTGAGAAAGTGCTGTCGACGCTGACTGGATTATTGGTATCGGAAGTCGGTGTCGATGGCGAGCGCATCGAGCATGAATATGATGCGATCGGCCGCGCAGTGTGCAAAACGATTGCTTCCCGCCCCCCCTATGCTGCCGCTACCCGGTGGGCCTATCTGGCCGCCAGCAAACAGCAGCCGGCAACGATGGTGACTACCGATCCCGCCGGCGGCGAACAACGGGTGACCTATGACGGTCTGGAACGGGTGATCACCGTTCAGGAAAAGGACTGCGACCATCCCGACAAGGACGGTCTCATCCAGACGCGCACGCTTTATTCTGCTTTGCATGATTCGGTCGGTAACAAGGTGCAAGTGACGCTGACCGATTGGCGTGATGGCAAGCCTTATCCTGTCAGCACCCGCTATGAATTCGATTCCTGGGGCCAGGTCGGCAAAACGTTGCATGCCGATGGGCGTATCGAACACAGCGAGGTGGATCCGGTCCTTCGCCAGCAAACCCATTGGCTCCAGGGGATGGGCAAGACACTTACCCTCGTCAATGACTTCGGTAAACCGCTCAGTGTCGAAAGCTTCAATCTGAAGAGCAAAAGTCTGGGCAAAACCGGTTACACCTATGACGGGTACGGGCGCACAACCAGCAAGACAGATCCGGTCGGCAATACCACTCGATATGAGTACGACGTTTTCGACCGGATAATCCGCAGTGTCCTGCCCGACGCCAGTGAAGTCCTAACCGACTACGCCGAGCATAGTGATGAAGGGCTATCGATCGGCATCAAGGTCGGTGACAAAGTGTTGGGGCAGCAAGCTTATGATGGTTTGGGGCGTTTGATACAAAGTACCGTGGGCGGGCGAAAGTCCGAGGCTGGCTATGAAGCAGGCTTCACTCAGCCACAGTGGTACAAGAGTGCTGATGGCAAAACTACCGAATTCACTTACTTGCGCGATCTGGGCGGTTTGCTGACGGAGCGCAAGGCAGGGGAACTGGTCACGACCATGACGTACGACCCCGTCAGTGGCAATCCCTTGACCTGTACCGAAAACGACAGGGAACGCAGCTTTACCTATTACCCTTCCGGACGCCTCAAAACCGAAACGACGACTTTCGGCGCTATCACGAAAGCAACGTCCAGTACCTGGTCCCTGCAGGGGCGACCGGTCACCCATGTCGATGTGCTCGGAGTCGAAAACAGATCCGAATACGATAAGCACGGCCGCCTGCTATCTACCTCGCAGGGTTCGTTGAAAACCGAATTCCACTACAACATCCAGACGGGGATGCTGGATTGGACAACGACCGAAGAAACGTCGATCAAGCGTCACATGATCACCCGGTTTGCCTATGACGATATCGGTCGTGAAACCCGGCGTACTTTCGAGATTCAGGGCCAGCCCGACCAGACGCTGGAATCGACTTACACGCATGCTGGCAAACTGGCGCAGAAAGTCTCCAGGCGCGGCACGCAGTTATTGCGTGATGAACAATTCACCTACGATGTGCGCGGACGTCTGATCCAGTACGACTGTGCCGGTACCCAAAAGCCCCGCGATCCGTACGGCAAGGAAATTGTTCAGCAGAAATTCACCTTCGATGCGCTGGATAACATTCTTACCGTGCAGACGAAATTCCCGCTGGGCGTGAATCTGACCACCTTCAGTTATGACAATCCCGATCCTGTGCAGCTCAGCGCAGTCAAGCATTCCCATGTCGACTATCCACCGGCAGTGACGCTGGAATACGACGCCAACGGCAGGATGATCAAGGACGACCAGGCGCGAACCCTGGCCTATGACGCGTTCGGACGTCTCGAACAACTGTCCGGCGCAGGCGGTTCAGTCATTCGTGGCTACCATTACGACGGTTTCGACGATCTGGTTGAACTGTCGCAACCCGACAAGGTAACTACCCAGCGTTACTACTACGCAGGCCGGGTCGCCAATGAGGTGAGTGGTGAAAACTCAT
The DNA here is from genome assembly GCF_900580865.1 of Pseudomonas viridiflava. Lineage (GTDB taxonomy): Bacteria > Pseudomonadota > Gammaproteobacteria > Pseudomonadales > Pseudomonadaceae > Aquipseudomonas. Next base: position 93,484 of record NZ_UTBZ01000140.1, on the reverse strand, counting down.
CCAGTGTTGTGCGTCATGGTGGAGCGCTTGTGGGGCAACAGCAACTCGGTTTGAACGCCGGCGCGCAGCTGTTTGGCACCGATCAGCAGCAAAGCGTGCTGGCGACGCTGGGGGAGGAACAGCTCGCCGATTGCGCCTACAGCCCTTACGGGCATCGTCCTGTCGAAGGTGGTTTGTTCAGCCTGTCGGGGTTCAACGGCGAGCAGCTGGATCCGGTGACCGGGTTGTATCTGCTGGGTAACGGTTACAGGGCCTATAGTCCGACACTGATGCGTTTTCTCGCCCCCGACAGCATGAGTCCGTTCGGCGCGGGTGGATTGAACGCCTACAGTTATTGCCTGGGCGACCCTGTCAATCGTGTTGACCCTACCGGGCATATTTCCTGGCAATCGATCCTGGGCATCGGACTCGGTATTCTCGGGGTTGTTGCCAGCGTGTTGACGATGGGCGCGGCGACGCCATGGGCAGCGGCAGCATTGGGGCTGGCGGTGACTTCAGGTCTGGCGGGTATTGCCAGTGAGGTGGTCAATGAGCTGGCACCGGGTTCTCCAGCAGGCGAGATATTGGGCTGGATCAGTTTCGGTCTTGGGCTGGCTTCGCTCGGTGCAGGTTTGGCCGCGGGTGCAAAAGCTGCCGTGAATGCCGGCAGGAAGATGGCTTCAGCCTTTAGCCAAGGGCTCAGTGGCAAGGGGGCAGGCAAATCGGGGCAATATTTGAAGGCTGGTGGAAAAGGCCAGAGGGCTGCGGCCAAAAAAGCCAATGCGCCCGTGGAGACAGTGCCGGACGAACCTTGGCAATTGCATAGGGCCAAGAAAAACTCAATTTCCACTGACGAAAGGAAAAAAATGGCTGAAAAGTTCTACGGATCCGTGGAAAGCGATATGGCCCCCACACAAGCAGCGGGCGTGCATGTGATGTATTACGAGGAGTTAGGCGCAGCCGGCCATGGAAGAAAAGTAACGCATGTTTTTTTTACGAGTTCGAAAGGACGTGGGGAGCGTATCTACCTTCTAGAGGACAGTAATACGAGAGTTTGCAAAGTCCTGCAGGCGGGCGGCCATTGGAATGAGAAGGAGACCCCCGGAAGAGTAAAAGCGGCTAAAAGTATGATTACAACGCGCATGTGAGCAGCCTGAATACCTTGCCTGCCCTTTATGGGTTTGAAGGTCTGGAGTGCCGTCCCAGTGCCCACTCCACATGTTCTCTAACCAACTCTGACGGATAATCCCGTCGCGCCTTCAACGCTTCCAGTACCGGAATCGTTGAGGGCGCATTGCCCAGCCCCACCGCCAGATTCCTCAACCAGCGCTCATACCCCGCTCGCCGCAACGGCGAACCTTCGGTGTTGCTCAAAAACTTCTCTTCATCCCACAAAAACAACTCGGCCAATTCGGCATTGTCGAGGTTGTGCCGTGGCTTGAAATCGCTCTCCCCTGAGGGCTTGGCGAAGCGGTTCCACGGGCAGACGATCTGGCAGTCGTCGCAGCCGAACACGCGATTGCCGATCAGCGGTCGCAGATCCTCGGGGATTGCTGTTTTCAATTCGATGGTCAGATAGGAAATGCAGCGCCGTGCGTCCAGCACATATGGGCCGACGAAGGCGTTGGTCGGGCAGATGTCGAGGCATGCGGTGCAGCGGCCGCAGTGCTCGGTGCTGTGCGGTTCATCCACCGGCAACGGCAGGTCGACGAACAGTTCGCTGAGAAAGAAATAACTGCCGGCCTTGCGGTTCAGCACCAGAGTGTTTTTGCCGATCCAGCCCAGCCCGGCCTGTTCGGCGATGGCTTTTTCCAGCACCGGGGCGCTGTCGACAAAGGCACGAAACCCGAACGGGCCGATCTCGGTCTGAATCCTGTCGGCCAATTGCTGCACACGTTTACGGATCAATTTGTGGTAATCGCGGCCCAAGGCATAACGCGACACGTAGGCTTTTTCCGGTTGCGCGAGCATTTGCGCCATTTGCGTGTCGCCGGGCAGGTAGTCCATGCGCAGCGAGACCACACGTAAAGTGCCCGGCACCAGTTCTTCGGGGTGCGAGCGTTTGCTGCCATGGGCGCCCATGTAGTCCATTTCGCCGTGGTAGCCGGCTTCGAGCCAGCGCGCGAGGTGCTGCTCATGCTCGGCCAGGTCGAGACCGCTGATGCCGACTTGCTGAAAGCCCAACTCGCGGCCCCAATCCTTGATGGATTGGGCGAGGGCGGGCAGGTCTGTGGTGATGGCGGACATGAGACGAGAGAAACCGGAGCTGAGGTGCGTATAATTCTGCCAGACATCGGAGCCCGAAGACGCATGCCGCACACGAAAGATCAATTACCCGACGCGCTGTATGGCGCCGCACAGGTGCGCGAACTCGATGCACGGCTGATTGCCGCCGGCACGCCGGGCTTCGAATTGATGCAGCGCGCGGCGCATGCGACGTGGCGAGCGTTGGTGCGGCAATGGCCGTCGGCTACTGAACTGTCGGTGCTGGCCGGGCATGGCAACAATGCCGGTGATGGTTATCTGGTCGCGGCCATGGCGCAGCGAGCCGGCTGGCAGGTGCGGGTGTTGGCGGTCGGCGATCCGCAGCGTTTGCAGGGCGATGCCGCGCTGGCCCATGCCGAGGCGTTGGCGGAAGGTGTTGCGGTGCAGAGCTGGCAGGCTGAAAGCGAATTGCGCGGGATCATTCTCGATGCATTGCTCGGCACGGGTCTGAGCGGGGATGTGCGCGAGCCTTACGTGTCGGCGATCAAAGCCATCAACGCCAGCTGTTTGCCGGTGACAGCTGTCGATATCCCTTCTGGACTGAGCGCTGACACTGGGCACGTGCTCGGTGCCGCCGTAGAGGCCGATCTGACGGTGACTTTCATCGGGCTGAAGCTCGGTTTGTTCACCGGGGACGCGGCGGATCATATCGGCGAATTGGTGTTTAACGATTTGCAGGCCAGCGCCGACATCTATCGTGACATTCCGGTCATCGCCCAACGGCTCAACACAGCTAATCTTCCTCGATTGGCGCCACGTACGCCTGCGTCGCACAAGGGTCGCTTCGGGCACGTGCTGCTGATCGGTGGCGACCACGGTTTTGGCGGAGCGATTCTGCTCGGCACCGAAACGGCTCTGCGCAGCGGCGCGGGCATGGTTTCGCTGGCGACCCGTCCTGAACACGTGCCCGCAGCGTTGACTCGCGTGCCGGAAGCCATGGTGCTCGGCACGTCCTCGGCCAATCAGTTGATGGGCTTGCTGGAAAAAGTCTCGACGCTGGTCGTCGGCCCGGGACTTGGGCAGGCCAGTTGGGGCCGCGCACTGTTGTCGGCGGCCGCCAACGCAGCACTGCCGCAAGTGTGGGACGCCGATGCGCTAAACCTGCTGGCGAGCGGTTTCGTTCAACTGCCCAAGGAGTGCGTGATCACCCCGCATCCGGGCGAAGCCGCGCGTTTGCTGGGAATCAGTACCGCCGAAGTGCAAGCGGATCGTCCGGCGGCAGCGTTGGCATTGAGCAAAAAATATACAACGGTTGTGGTGTTGAAAGGCGCCGGCAGCCTGATCGCCCATCCCGATGGCCGTCTGGCGCTGTGTCACCAAGGTCATCCGGCCATGGCCACAGCCGGGCTGGGCGACGTGCTCGCCGGTTTGACCGGTGCGCTGCTGGCGCAAGGCATGACCGGTTTTGATGCGGCGTGTCTGGCGGTCTGGCTGCACGCCAATGCCGGTCAGCAACAAGGAAAATTCGGCCGTGGGCTGGCGGCCAGTGATCTGATTCCAGCCATTCGTCAGTTGTTGGAGGAGCAAGCACCGTGTCTGAAGTAACCCTGTACCTGGCCGATGAACAGGCCATGAGCGACTTTGGCGCACGGATCGCCCGCGTGACCCAGGGCCACGGACTGATTTTTCTCGAAGGCAACCTGGGCATGGGCAAAACCACCCTGTCGCGGGGCATCATTCGCGGCTTGGGCCATGTCGGCTCGGTAAAAAGTCCGACCTTCACCCTGGTCGAACCCTACGAGATCGGTGACATCCGCGCCTTCCACTTCGACCTGTATCGCCTGGTCGATCCGGAAGAGCTGGAGTTTCTCGGTATCCGCGACTACTTCGAAGACGACGCGATGTGCCTGATCGAATGGCCCGATAAAGGTGCAGGCTTTTTGCCAAAGCCTGACCTGACCATTACCATTAGCCCGCAAGACAGCGGGCGTTCGCTGAAAATTTTATCCCAGGGCTCGCGTGGCGAGGCCTGGTGTGCCGCTTTGGCGTTGGAATCCAATTAAATGATGGGGTTAGGTATGCGCTTTCGCGCGTTGGTGGCTGCCGCTGGACTGTTGTTGATGGCAGTAACCGTCAACGCTGTGGCCGATTCGAAGGTCAACAGCGTGCGCCTGTGGCGGGCGCCGGACAACACGCGACTGGTCTTCGACCTGAGCGGCCCGGTGCAGCACAGCGTGTTTACCCTGACCGCACCGGACCGGCTGGTAATCGACATCAACGGCGCCACCCTTGGTGCGCCGCTGAATGTGCAGACCGCGAACACGCCGATCACCGCGATGCGCTCGGCCCAGCGTACGCCGACCGACCTGCGTGTGGTCATCGACCTGAAAAAAGCCGTCACCCCGAAAAGCTTCTCGCTGGCGCCGAACGCGCAGTATGGCAACCGTCTGGTGGTCGACCTGTTCGATAACCCGGCCGACGCCGCACCGCCGCCTGCGCCAACGCCGCAGGTGGCGACCGTGCCAGCGGTGCCGGTAACTCCAACCGAACCTGCAATCAAGTTGCCGCCAGCCCCGGCCGGCAAGCGCGACATTATTGTGGTGATCGACGCCGGCCACGGCGGCGAAGACCCGGGTGCATCCGGCTCGCGCGGCCAGCGTGAGAAAGACGTGGTACTGCAGATCGCCCGCGAACTGCAGCGTCAGGTCAACGGCATGAAAGGTTTCCGCGCCGAACTTACCCGTACTGGCGACTACTTCATCCCGTTGCGCGGCCGTACCGAAATCGCCCGCAAGAAGGGCGCCGACCTGTTCGTGTCGATTCACGCCGACGCTGCGCCGTCTGCCGCAGCCTTTGGTGCATCGGTGTTTGCCCTGTCTGATCGCGGTGCCACGTCGGAGACCGCCCGTTGGCTGGCCGACAGCGAAAACCGTTCTGACTTGATCGGTGGTGCCGGCAACGTCAGTCTCGACGACAAGGACCGCATGCTCGCCGGCGTGTTGCTCGACCTTTCGATGACCGCCTCGCTGACCTCCAGCCTCAACGTTGGGCAGAAAGTCCTGACCAACATCGGTCGCGTTACGCCGCTGCACAAACAGCGCGTGGAACAGGCCGGGTTCATGGTGTTGAAGTCGCCGGACATCCCGTCGATCCTGGTCGAAACCGGGTTTATCTCCAATGCCAACGAAGCCAACAAGCTCTCGGCATCGAGCCACCAGCAAGCGCTGGCACGTTCGATCAGCAGCGGCGTGCGCCAGTTCTTCCAGCAGAACCCGCCACCGGGCACCTACATTGCCTGGCTGCGTGATTCCGGCAAGATCGCCCAAGGCCCGCGCGATCATCGCGTTGGCCCGGGCGAAACGCTGGCGATGATCGGTGTGCGCTATCAGGTGTCGCCGGCCACGTTGCGCGCTGCCAACAACCTGAAAAGCGATGAGTTGAAAGTCGGTCAGCACTTGACCATTCCTGGCACCGAACTGGCGTCCAAAGAATGAACGAAGTGTTGAACGCTGCAGCCCGCATCGAACTGCTCAGCCCTCGGCTGGCGAACCAGATCGCTGCCGGTGAGGTGGTTGAGCGCCCGGCTTCAGTGATCAAGGAGCTGTTGGAGAACAGCCTCGACTCTGGGGCCAAGCGCATCGATGTCGATGTCGAGCAGGGCGGCGTCAAGCTGCTGCGTGTGCGCGACGATGGCAGCGGCATCTCTGCCGATGACCTGCCACTGGCCCTGGCCCGTCACGCCACCAGCAAGATCCGCAATCTGGAAGACCTTGAGCAGGTGATGAGCCTCGGTTTCCGTGGTGAAGCACTGGCGTCGATCAGCTCGGTGGCGCGTCTGACCCTGACCTCGCGCACTCGCGGTGCCGATCAAGCGTGGCAGGTGGAAACCGAAGGCCGTGACATGGCGCCTCGTGTTCAACCAGCAGCGCATCCGGTTGGTACCTCGGTGGAAGTTCGCGACCTGTTCTTCAACACCCCGGCACGTCGTAAATTCCTCAAGACCGAAAAGACCGAATTCGATCATCTGCAAGAAGTGATCAAGCGTCTTGCACTGGCGCGTTTCGACGTCGCGTTTCATTTGCGCCACAACGGCAAGACCATCCTCAGTCTGCACGAAGCCCATGATGATGCGGCCCGCGCCCGGCGAGTAGCGGCGATCTGCGGTTCGGGGTTCCTTGAGCAGGCGCTGCCGATCGAGATCGAGCGGAACGGTTTGCACCTGTGGGGCTGGGTCGGTTTGCCGACCTTCAACCGCAGTCAGGCGGATTTGCAGTATTTCTTTGTGAATGGCCGTGCGGTTCGCGACAAGCTTGTGGCACACGCGGTGCGTCAGGCCTATCGCGATGTGCTGTTCAACGGCCGTCACCCGACCTTTGCGCTGTTTTTCGAAGTCGATCCGGCGGCGGTCGACGTCAACGTGCACCCGACCAAGCACGAAGTGCGCTTCCGTGACGGGCGCATGGTGCATGACTTCCTTTACGGCACCTTGCACCGCGCATTGGGCGATGTGCGGCCGGAAGATCAGCTTGCCGGCTCTGTGACCACAGCCGTCGTGCGGCCAACGGGCCTCGATGCCGGTGAGTTCGGCCCGCAAGGCGAGATGCGTCTGGCGGCCAACGCGCTGCTGGAGCAACCGCAGGCGCAGCCGGCGTTCAATACCGCGTCCGGAACCAGTGCTGGCGGCGCTTATCAGTATCAGTACACACCGCGCCCGCAATCGACGATGCCGCCGGCTGCCGAGGCTCAGGCTGCGTATCGCGAGTTTTTCGCGCCGCTGCCTGAGGCAAACGCCAACGCACTGCCGGCTGGTCAGGAAGACATTCCGCCGCTCGGTTATGCCCTGGCGCAGTTGAAAGGCATCTACATTCTTTCCGAAAACGCCCAAGGACTGGTGCTGGTGGACATGCATGCCGCCCACGAGCGGATCATGTATGAACGCCTGAAAATCGCCATGGCCAGCGAAGGCCTCAGTGGTCAGCCGTTGCTGGTGCCGGAATCGCTGGCAGTCAGTCAGCGTGAGGCCGATTGCGCAGAAGAGCACGCGGCGTGGTTCCAGCGCCTGGGCTTCGAATTGCAGCGACTGGGTCCGGAAACCTTGGCGATCCGTCAGATTCCTGCCTTGTTGAAACAGGCCGAAGCCAATCGCTTGGTTGGTGACGTGCTGTCGGATCTGATGGAATACGGCACCAGCGACCGGATTCAGGCGCACCTCAACGAATTGCTCGGCACCATGGCCTGTCACGGCGCAATTCGCGCCAACCGGCGCCTGGCCTTGCCGGAAATGAACGGCCTGCTGCGTGATATGGAAAACACCGAGCGCAGCGGTCAATGCAACCATGGCCGACCGACCTGGACCCAACTGGGCCTGGACGATCTGGACAAACTGTTCTTGCGCGGTCGTTGATGAGCCAGCTTCCTCCAGCGATTTTCCTGATGGGCCCGACCGCTGCGGGCAAAACCGATCTGGCCATTGAGCTGACCAAGGTGCTGCCGTGCGAGCTGATCAGCGTTGATTCGGCGCTGGTCTATCGCGGTATGGACATCGGCACGGCCAAACCCTCGAAAGAACTGCTGGCTGAACATCCGCACCGCTTGATCGATATTCTCGACCCGGCTGAGGCTTATTCGGCCGCGGATTTCCGTCGCGATGCCCTGCAAGCCATGGCTGAAATCACCGCGCGCGGAAAAATCCCGCTGTTGGTCGGCGGTACAATGCTCTATTACAAGGCTTTGGTCGAAGGTCTGGCGGATATGCCAGCGGCCGATGACGACGTCCGTGCGCAGATCGAAGAAGAGGCTGCACGCCTTGGCTGGCAAGCCCTGCACGACCAGTTGGCGGTTATCGACCCGGTGTCCGCGGCGCGGATTCACCCGAACGATCCGCAGCGCCTGAGTCGCGCGCTGGAAGTTTATCGAGTCAGTGGTCAGAGCATGACCGAGCTGCGCCAGCAACAATCTGCGCAAAGTACTGAAGCAGCCGCTTCGGGACTGCAACAATTGCCCTATACTGTCGCGAACTTGGCCATTGCCCCGGCGAATCGTCAGGTACTGCACGAGCGCATTAAACAAAGATTCACAAATATGTTGGAACAGGGGTTCCTCGACGAGGTCGTAGCCCTGCGTAAAAGAAGTGACCTGCATTCGGGGTTGCCGTCTATACGTGCGGTAGGCTACCGCCAGGTCTGGGACTACCTGGATGGCAAGCTGACTTTGGCTGAAATGCAGGAGCGCGGCATCATCGCCACGCGCCAATTGGCCAAACGCCAGTTCACCTGGCTGCGCAGCTGGGAAGATATACACTGGCTGGACAGTCTGGATTGCGACAATCTGCCACGCGCCTTGAAATACCTTGGGACCATCTCCATATTGAGCTGAGTCCTTGCAATTGCCGTCTATCCTTGGGGGTGTGACGGCCAAAGCCATCTGAATTACCTATTTTTTATTATTGAATCCTTAAAGGAGTGCGGCACATGTCAAAAGGGCATTCGCTACAAGACCCTTACTTGAATACTTTACGTAAAGAGAAAGTTGGGGTTTCCATCTATCTGGTCAACGGTATCAAACTGCAAGGCACGATCGAGTCGTTCGACCAGTTCGTGATCCTGCTGAAAAACACCGTAAGCCAGATGGTTTACAAACACGCTATCTCGACAGTAGTGCCGGTTCGTCCAATTCGTCTGCCTAGCGCAACCGAATCCGAAGCAGGTGACGCTGAGCCAGGTAACGCCTGATAGGAGTCTCCTTTGTTCTTTGAGCGCCACGGTGGTGGTGAGCGAGTCATCCTCGTTCACTTGGATGGACAGGACCCTGAGGCGCGCGAAGATCCGCAGGAGTTTCAGGAATTGGCTAATTCGGCCGGCGCCGAGACCGTTGCGTTTTTTAACGTGCCGCGTCATCGGCCAACCGCCAAATACCTGATCGGCAGCGGCAAGGTCGAGGAACTGCGCGACCTGGTCAAGGCTGAAGAAGCCGATCTGGTGATTTTCAATCACATTCTCACGCCCAGTCAGGAGCGTAACCTCGAACGTGTTTTCGAGTGTCGCGTGATCGACCGTACCGGCCTGATTCTCGATATCTTCGCCCAACGCGCCCGTACCCATGAAGGCAAGCTCCAGGTCGAACTGGCCCAGCTTGACCACATGAGCACTCGCCTGGTTCGTGGCTGGACTCACCTTGAGCGTCAAGGTGGTGGTATCGGCATGCGTGGCCCGGGTGAAACCCAACTCGAAACCGACCGCCGTTTGCTGCGGGTGCGCCTGCGCCAGATCAAGGGCCGGCTCGAGAAGGTGCGCAGCCAGCGCGAGCAATCGCGTCGCGGCCGATCCCGCGCGGATATCCCGACCGTTTCTCTGGTGGGATACACCAACGCCGGCAAATCCACACTCTTCAACAACGTGACGAAATCCGACGTCTACGCGGCAGACCAATTGTTCGCCACGCTGGATCCGACCCTGCGCCGTCTCGACATTGACGACCTGGGGCCGATCGTTCTGGCGGACACGGTGGGCTTTATTCGTCACTTGCCGCACAAGCTGGTTGAAGCATTTCGGTCTACCCTCGAAGAGTCGAGCAACTCCGATCTGCTGTTGCACGTGATCGATGCAGCAGAACCGGATCGCATGTTGCAGATCGAGCAGGTGATGGTGGTGCTGGGCGAGATTGGTGCCCAGGACTTGCCGATCCTCGAGGTCTATAACAAACTCGATTTGCTTGAAGGCGTTGAGCCACAAATCCAGCGCGACGAAAACGGCAAGCCCCAGCGGGTCTGGCTTTCGGCGCGTGATGGCAGTGGTCTGGAATTGCTTGAACAAGCCATCGCCGAATTACTCGGCAGTGATTTGTTTGTCGGTACCCTGCGCTTGCCGCAACGATTCGCGCGACTGCGTGCGCAGTTTTTCGAACTCGGTGCGGTGCAGAAAGAAGAGCACGACGAAGAAGGCATCAGTCTGCTGGCCGTTCGTTTGCCCCGGGTCGAGCTGAATCGACTGGTAAGCCGCGAAGGATTGCAGCCGATGGAATTCATCGAGCAACACACTTTGCAATAAAAGCCTGAAGAAGCGGTTGTGCCGTGACGGCAGGCATTCTGTAGCATTGGTCGGCGCGCCGTGGGTGCGTCTTTGCTTTATCAGATGGAGAGCGCTATGGCTTGGAATGAGCCGGGTGGCAACTCGAATAATCAGGATCCTTGGGGTGGCAAACGCCGCAATAATGGCGACCGCAAGGGGCCACCGGATCTCGACGAGGCCTTCCGAAAGCTGCAGGAAAGCCTGAACGGGTTGTTCGGTGGTGGTAAGAAACGTGGTGATGACGGTGGTGGATCGGGCAAGAGCGGTGGCGGCTTCGGCGGTCTGCTCGGCATCGGCCTCGTCGTGCTGGCGGCTGTCTGGCTGTACAGCGCGGTCTACGTGGTGGACGAGCAGGAGCAGGCCGTGGTGCTGCGCTTCGGCAAGTACTACGAGACTGTCGGCCCGGGTCTGAATATCTACTTCCCGCCGATCGACAAAAAGTACATGGAAAACGTCACGCGTGAGCGTGCGTACACCAAGCAGGGCCAGATGCTGACCGAAGACGAGAACATCGTCGAAGTGCCGCTGACCGTGCAGTACAAGATCAGCAACCTGCAGGATTTCGTGCTGAACGTCGATCAGCCGGAAATCAGCCTGCAGCATGCGACCGACAGCGCCCTGCGCCACGTGGTGGGTTCCACCGCCATGGACCAGGTGCTGACAGAAGGTCGTGAGTTGATGGCCAGCGAAATCAAGGAGCGTCTGCAACGCTTCCTCGATACTTATCGCACCGGTATCACCGTCACCCAGGTCAACGTACAGAGCGCAGCAGCACCGCGTGAAGTGCAGGAAGCCTTCGATGACGTGATCCGCGCCCGTGAAGACGAGCAGCGTTCGCGCAACCAGGCTGAAACCTACGCCAACGGTGTAGTGCCGGAAGCCCGTGGTCAGGCCCAGCGTATCCTTGAAGATGCCAACGGTTATCGTGACGAAACGGTCTCGCGCGCCAAGGGTGAAGCCGATCGCTTTACCAAGCTGGTTGCCGAGTATCGCAAGGCACCGGAAGTCACTCGCCAGCGTCTGTACCTTGACACCATGCAGGAAGTCTTCAGCAACACCAGCAAGGTACTCGTGACCGGTAACAAGAACGGCCAGAGCAACCTGCTTTACCTGCCGTTGGACAAAATGATTCAGAACAGTTCGGGCAGCAATGCACCGGTCACCGGTTCGGCTGCCGCCAGCAACAACACGGACGTCACGCCGCATGTCACTGACCTGCCGCAGTCGCGCACAAGGGAGACCCGCTGATGAGCAATAAATCGCTGATCGCCCTGATCGTTGGCGTCGTTGTGGTACTGGTGGGCTGGAACTGCTTCTACATCGTTGCTCAGACCGAGCGTGCGGTGCTGCTGCAATTCGGTCGTGTGGTTCAGGCCGATGTTCAGCCGGGTCTGCATGTGAAAGTGCCTTACGTTAACCAGGTGCGTAAATTCGACGCACGTCTGATGACGCTGGATGCACCGACACAGCGTTTCCTGACCCTGGAAAAGAAAGCCGTGATGGTCGATGCCTACGCCAAGTGGCGCGTGAAAGATGCCGAGCGCTTCTACACCGCAACTTCCGGCCTCAAGCAAATCGCCGACGAGCGTCTGTCCCGTCGTCTGGAATCCGGTCTGCGTGACCAGTTCGGTAAGCGCACCCTGCACGAAGTAGTGTCGGGTGAGCGTGACGCACTGATGGCTGACATCACTGCGTCGCTGAACAAAATGGCGGAAAAAGAGCTGGGTATCGAAGTTGTCGATGTCCGGGTCAAGACCATCGATCTGCCGAAAGAAGTAAACCGCAGCGTGTTCGAACGTATGAGCACCGAGCGTGAGCGTGAAGCTCGCGAGCACCGCGCCAAGGGTAACGAGCTGGCGGAAGGCATCCGTGCCGACGCCGATCGTCAACGCCGCGTGTTGCTGGCTGAAGCCTATCGTGAATCCGAAGAGGTTCGCGGTGACGGTGATGCCCAGGCCGCCGCAATCTACTCTAAGGCCTATGGTCAGGATCAGGAGTTCTACAGTTTCTACCGTAGCCTGCGCGCCTACCGTGAAAGCTTCGCGAACAAATCCGACGTATTGGTCCTCGACCCAAGCAGCGACTTTTTCCACTACCTGGAAAAAGCCAAACCTTGATACGCCGTTGACCTGAATCATTCCGCCCGGCGGCTAAAACCTCGGGCGGGGTGATCCTTTGGGAAAACGTGTGTATGATGCGGCAGCCGGGAAATTCCCGGCTTTTTTGCGTCTGCACGTTTGATTGCTGTTTTTTGTTGCAGGCATCGGGTTGAATGGCCCGAGAGTATTTCGAGGAAAGTGATGGGCGAAGCCGGTAACAGGCCTTTCGCCGCGTCGTTCATGCGCGTGCGTTTTGAACGGTTCAGTCATTTTCTGCTTCACTCAAGGCTCGCCCGCAGGCTGGCCGCCCGGATCAAAGGGGAATGGCGTAATGGCAACGGTAGACCGCTGGCTGCTGCCAGATGGCATCGAAGAAGTACTGCCACCGGAAGCGGCGCGCATTGAAGTCGCGCGTCGTCAGGTGTTGGATCTGTTCCAGAGCTGGGGTTACGAGTTTGTCGTGACTCCCCATATCGAGTACCTGGAATCCCTGCTGACCGGCGCGGGCCAGGACCTGGATCTGCGTACCTTCAAGGTCATCGACCCGCAGTCGGGCCGGCAGATGGGTTTCCGTGCCGACATCACGCCGCAAGTGGCGCGCATCGATGCGCACACCCTGCGTCGTGAAGGACCGAGCCGTCTGTGCTACGCCGGCAGCGTGCTGCACGCCCAACCGCGTGCATTGTCGTCCTCGCGCAGCCCGATCCAGTTGGGCGCCGAGCTGTACGGCGACGCCAGCCCGAGCAGCGACGTTGAAGTGATCAGTCTGATGCTGGCCATGCTGCAACTGGCCGATGTGCCGGATGTGCACATGGATCTTGGCCATGTCGGCATCTACCGTGGTCTGGCGCGCGCCGCCGGTCTGTCTGGTGAAGTCGAGCAGCAGTTGTTCGATGCGTTGCAACGCAAGGCTATCGACGAGGTCATTACCTTGACCGAAGGCCTGCCGGCCGACTTGTCCGGCATGCTGCGTGCGCTGGTCGACCTGTGTGGCGGTCGTGAAGTGTTGAGCGCTGCCCGCGAGCGTCTGGCCAATGCGCCAGCGCCGGTATTGGCGGCACTGGAAGATTTGCTGGCGATCGCCGAGCGTTTGTCGGCGCGTTTCCCGGAGCTGCCGTTGTATTTCGACCTCGGTGAGCTGCGTGGCTACCACTACCACACCGGAGTGGTGTTCGCCGTTTTCGTGCCGGGCGTTGGCCAATCCATCGCTCAGGGCGGTCGTTACGACGACATCGGCGCGGATTTTGGCCGCGCCCGTCCGGCGACAGGCTTTTCCACCGATTTGAAAACCCTGGTGACCCTGGGGCGTGCTGAGATCGAGCTACCATCTGGCGGTATCTGGATGCCTGACAGTACGGATGCGGCACTCTGGCAGCAGGTTTGCCAGTTGCGCAGTGAGGGTCAGCGTGTCGTTCAGGCGTTGCCTGGACAACCTTTGGCCGCCGCCCGTGATGCGGACTGCGACCGGCAATTGATTCAGCAGAACGGGCTTTGGCAAGTATCGCCACTGGCTTCTTGAGTTTTCCTGCCGGCCATCGCCGGCACCAAGTTTGCGCGAATGAGGACAAGTGTTATGGGTAAGAATGTCGTAGTCCTGGGCACCCAATGGGGTGATGAGGGCAAAGGCAAGATCGTTGATCTGCTGACCGAACATGCTGCCGCCGTAGTGCGCTACCAAGGTGGCCACAACGCTGGCCACACACTGGTGATCGACGGCGAAAAAACCGTCCTGCACCTGATTCCGTCGGGCGTGCTGCGCGAAGGCGTGCAGTGCCTGATCGGCAACGGCGTGGTGGTTGCACCTGACGCCCTGCTGCGCGAGATCACCAAGCTGGAAGAGAAAGGCGTACCGGTGCGCGAGCGTCTGCGTATCAGCCCGTCCTGCCCGCTGATCCTGTCCTTCCACGTGGCGCTGGACCAGGCCCGTGAAAAGGCCCGTGGCGAGCTGAAGATCGGTACCACCGGTCGCGGCATCGGCCCGGCGTACGAAGACAAGGTTGCTCGTCGTGGCCTGCGTGTTGGCGACCTGCTGAACATGCCGCGCTTCGAAGACAAGCTGCGTGAACTGGTGGATTACCACAACTTCATGCTGGTCGGTTACTACAAAGAGCCGGCCATCGAGTTCGAAAAAACCCTGGCCGAGTGCAAGGAATACGCTGAGCTGCTGAAGCCGCTGATGCTCGACGTGACTGCCGAGCTGCACGACCTGCGTCGCGCTGGCAAAGACATCATGTTCGAAGGCGCTCAGGGTTCGTTGCTCGACATCGACCACGGTACCTACCCGTACGTGACCAGCTCCAACACCACCGCGGGTGGCGTGGCCACTGGTTCGGGCGTTGGCCCGATGTTCCTCGACTACATCCTGGGCATCACCAAGGCTTACACCACTCGCGTTGGTTCGGGTCCATTCCCGACTGAGCTGTTCGACGAAGTCGGTGCACACCTGGCCAAGCAAGGTCACGAGTTCGGCGCAACCACCGGCCGTGCCCGTCGTTGCGGCTGGTTCGATGCCGTTATCCTGCGTCGCGCGATCGATGTGAACAGCATCTCGGGCATCTGCCTGACCAAGCTGGACGTACTCGACGGTCTGGAAACCATCAATATCTGCGTCGGCTACAAAGATGCCGAAGGCAATGCCGTTGCCCCGACTGATGCTGACAGCTACGTAGGCCTGCAGCCTGTGTACGAAGAAGTGCCGGGCTGGACCGAATCGACCGTGGGTGCCAAAACCCTGGAAGAGCTGCCAGCTAACGCTCGTGCCTACATCAAACGCGTTGAAGAGTTGATCGGCGCGCCGATCGACATTATTTCGACGGGCCCGGACCGCAACGAAACCATCGTTCTGCGTCATCCGTTTGCTTGATAAGTCGTTGATGTAAAAACACAAAGGCCCCTTAATCGGGGCCTTTGTCGTTTATGCCTGTTGGACGGCATGACCTTTGCTGTGAATCTGTCTACAAGAGTGCCATCAAATTAATGGCGTCAGAAGTAGAGGTATTCACAGTGTCGGCCGTTCTCTCACTGTTACAAAGCCGTTTGTTGCGCCCCGTGTTCGTTACCCTTGGTATCGCCCTTTTGGTGCAAGTGTTGGTGGCCGTTGCCCTGACGCGGAGCACCGTCACGGCGCTGGAAGCTGATCTGGCGGTGCGTCTGGGTGCCGACAGCCAGAAACTCTCCGGCGAGCTGGAGCAGGCCGGGCGTGAAGTCACCTCGAGCCTCGATAACCTCTCCTCGAGTACCCGTCAGCGGCTCACCGCCGGGCTGTCTTCGCGACTGAAAGACGAGCAGGCGCAATTGCGTGCGACGCTGGAAAAGGATCTGAAAGATTCGGCCAATGACATGGCGCAGTTGCTGGCCTCCGTCGCCCCGCGTGCCATGTGGGACAGCGACGTACCGACACTGTCCGAGTTCGCTCGCCGTGCCCAGCGCAATCCCAACGTTCTATTCGTGGTCTACGACGACGCCACCGGCCAGCACCTGACCCGCTATCTCAATCGCGAAAACCCGATCAACAAGGCCTTGCTGGAAAAAGGTCAGGGTGAGCGTGCGCTGGATAAAGTACTGGATGCGGCGAAAAATGACCCGTCTGTCTACTATCTCGAAGCGTCGATCAATCCCAACGGCGTGGAAATCGGCAAAGTGTTGATGGGCGTTTCCACAGCCTCGGTGGAAACCGATCTGGCTGCGCTCGACAAGCGCTTCTCGGCGTTGATCGCCAGCAGTGATCAACTGGTGGGCGACAGTCTCAAAGGCGCCGCTGCGGACAGCGCCAAGGCCATGCAAGCGCGCCTGCAGTCAGCGCAGTCCACCGCGACCGAGATGAAAGCCAATACCGCCGATACCGTTCAGGAAGCAGCGGCGACTTTGCGCTGGCGGATCGGCTTGGGCCTGGCGCTGGTCGGCTGTGGTGTGCTGTTGTTGCTGGCGGTTGTGCTGGGCCATCGCGTGGTCAATCGCTTGAAGATGCTCAATGCCGCAATGGACGATCTCGCAGCGGGCGAGGGTGATCTGACCAAGCGTGTGCAGATCAACAGCAAGGACGAAATCGGCGACATGGCTTCGGCGGTCAATCGCTTTGTGGATAAGTTGCAGCCGATCGTGCGTGAGGCGGGCGATGTCGCGCAGCGTACTGGCGTCGAGATTGGCGCGATGACCTTGCGCAATGCCGGTGCCGATGCGGCTGCCGGCATGCAGCGTGATGAAGTCGCTGAGAGCCTGCGCGCACTGTCGCAAATGGCTGACGAGGCGCAATCGGAAAGCCATGCAATGCAAGCGGCGTTGAAGCAGGTGGTGGATATTCGCCAGGCCACGGATGAAAACACTCGCACCTCCGCCAAGGTCGGCGGCCTGATCGAAGCGCTGGCCGTACAGGTTGAGACCGGGGCGAAAGTCATCGAGCGGCTGGCGCAGCAGAGCGAGCAGATTGAGGTGGTGCTGACGGTGATTCACGGGATTGCCGAGCAGACCAATCTGCTGGCGCTCAACGCGGCGATTGAAGCGGCACGTGCTGGCGAGACCGGGCGTGGATTCGCCGTTGTTGCCGACGAGGTGCGTGCGTTGGCGAGCAAGACGCAAAGCTCCACCGGCGATATTCAGGCGCACATCGTGGCATTGCAGCAGGGCGCTCGTGAGGCGGTCGAAGCGATCGGCCAGGCCGGGCGTCAGGCCAGCGAAGGTTTACTGGTGCTGCGTGACAGTGCGCGCTTGCAGCAGTCGGTACGGGTCTCGGTCGAGCAGGTGCATGCGGCGATTGGCTTGGCAACGCAGGCGGCTGCGCATCAGGCGCAGGGAGCGCAGGCTGTACGTGGCCGCGTCGAGACAATTCATGCGCAAGCCGAGAAAGCGGCGCAGGCGGTGGTGGAGACCACCGCGAGTGGCAAGGTGCTGGATGGTTTGGCAGCGCAGCTCAAGGCGAGTCTGGGGCAGTTCAGGGCTTGAGGTTGTCTGGGCGGGCCTCTTCGCGAGCAGGCTCGCTCCCACATTAGATCGCGTTCCTCTGATGGAGCCCGGTCAACATGTGGGAGCGAGCCTGCTCGCGAAAGCGGTATCAGCGGCTCAGATACATCCGCGTCGTCAGCAGATAGACCGGCAACCCGGACACCAGAATCAACAACGCCGCATAAGGCGCCGCCGCCGCAAACTCGACATTCGCGGTATGCGCCCACACCTCGGTCGCCAATGTGTTCAGCCCGGTCGGACTCAACAACAACGTCGCGGTCAATTCCTTCATCGCATCCAGAAATACCAGTGCAAACGCCGCACCCAATGCCGGGAAGATAATCGGCAATGTCACCCGGCAAAACGCCGTGAATGATGAAGCCCCCAGCGTGCGTGCAGCCTCTTCCAGTTGCGGCGCAGCCTTGTTCAGTGCTGTGCGAATCGGTGCCTGCGCCAATGGCAAAAACAACAACGCATAAGCGATCAGCAGCAATCCCGAAGTCTGGTACAGCGCCGGCACGTAATGCAGGGCGAAATACACCAGTGTCAGTGCAATCACCAAGCCCGGCAACGCGTGCAGCAGATACGGCAGGCGTTCGGCCCAGATCGCCAGTTGGCCTTTGTAGCGCACCACCAGCAAGCCGACCGGCACGGCCAGCACCAGGCACAACGCAGCGCCGCCTAGAGAAAGCGCCAAAGAAGAGAGCAATGCTTCAGTAATTGCCGCGACCGGGAATGCGGCCGACGAACCGACCGCCAGCCAGTACGCCAGCATTCCCAGCGGAATCCCGCTGCCGACAATCGCCAGCATCAGGCAATACAACTGACCGACCGTAGCCCATGGCCCTAGCCGAACCTGTTCAGCCTGGCGCGCTGCACCTTGGCCGGTGCGCACATGTCGACCTTTGCCACGTACCCGTAGCTCCAGCCACAACAGCACCAGGCATAGCGCCAGCAGCACGGCCGAGAGCATCGCTGCGTTGGCGTTACTGAATTCCAGTTCGAATTGCTGGTAGATCGCTGTAGTGAAGGTTTGCAGGCCGATGATCGACAGTGCGCCGAACTCCACCAGCATGTGCAAGGCAATCAGCAACGAGCCCGCCAACAGCGACGGCCAGAGCAGCGGCAGGGTGACGCGAAAAAACACGCCCCAGCGATTCTGCCCCAGCGTGCGGGCAGACTCTTCAAGGGAGGGATCGAGGTTGCGCAGTGTCGCTGCGACTGGCAGAAAGATCAGTGGGTACTTCGACAGGCTCATCACCAGAATCGCCCCGCCAAGCCCTTCGAACTGCGCGCTCAGCGACACCCAGGTGAAGCTGCTGACGAATGCGGGCACCGCGAACGGCAGGCACAGAATCACGCCCCACAAGCGTCGCCCCGGCAAGTTGCTGCGCTCCAGCAGCCAGGCCAGTGACAGACCGATCACGCCGCAGGTGATCGTCACGCCCACCATCAACGCCAGGGTGTTGCGCAGCAGGCCGAATACATACGGACGCCACAACAAGTGCAACGCTTCGGCCCAACCGGCCTGCCAGGCTTTGAGCCCGACATAGGCCAGCGGCAACAGGCTCAGTACCACCAGCAACAACACCGGCAGCACCAGCCAGATCGATGGCCGCTTGCGCTTTGGTACGTAACCCCCGCGCGCGGCGGGGGCGGATAACGATGCGGTCATCAGTTCAAGCCAACTTCGCGTTCCAGCTCCAGCGCCTCTTCAGCGTTGCCGAGGTCGGTAGGCGTTACGTTCGGCGCTTCCAGCTCGCTGAATGGCTTGAGCCCGCGATCCGATTCCATGCCTTTGTGCAGCGGGTATTCGGCGGTGGTCTGAGTGATCACGCGCTGACCTTCTTCGCTGGCCATGTAGGCGAGGAATTGCTGGGCTTCTTTTGGATGTTTGCTGGATTTCAGCACGGCTGCGCTGGATACGGTGATCAAGCCGCCGACGTCGCCGCCGGTGAAGTAATGCAGTTTCGAATCAAGCTTGCCCTTCTCGCGTTGCAGAGCGAACCAGTAGTAGTTGTTCACCAGCACGGTGGCGACTTCGCCGTTTTCCACGGCTTTGAGGGCGACCATGTTGTTGCTGTAGGTCTTGCCGAATGCGCGCAGGCCGGTCAGCCATTCTTCCGCAGCGTCACGGCCGTGCATCTTGATGATGGCCACGGCTTGTTCCTGGAAGGCGCCGCTGGTCGGTACGAAACCGACTTTGCCTTGCCATTGCGGGTCAGCGAAATCCAGTACCGATTTTGGCAGGTCTTTTTCATCGACCAGTTTCGGGTTGTAAGCGACCACGCGAACGCGAGCCGTCACGCCGATCCAGGTACCGTTACCGGCGACATATTTTTCCGGAAGCACAGCCAAGGTGGCGTCGTCGGTCTTGGCCAGCAAGCCCAATTCGCCAAGATTGTTCAGTGGCGGCGATTCTTCGGTGTAGATCACGTCGGCAGGGGAGCGGTCGCCTTCTTCAATGATCTGGCTGGCGAGCTGATTGCTGCTGCCTTTGCGCACGTTGACGTGAATGCCGGTCTTGGCTTCGAAGGCTTTGGCGATCGCGTCGCCGACTTCCTTGTGCTGGCCGTTATAGAGAGTCAGGGAAACCGCGTTGGCAGCCTGGGTGAGGGGAGTGGCGAGCGCCAGGCCGAGGAGGGTGAAGGTCAAGCCTCGGCGCAGGGTATTTCGAAACGTCATTCGCAGGGTTCCTCACTGTCGCATTGCAAAAACTTGCAACAATGATAAACGATATTGTTTCTCAAGTGCGCCTTGCGGTGGGGCTGGCGTTTTGATAGGCGGGGTAGTGATAAATTTCTGGAAGCCAGAAACGCAAAAACCCGCTTTCGCGGGTTTCTGTGAAATTCAAGGTCGTAACCTTGAATTTGAATTGGTGCCCAGAAGAAGACTCGAACTTCCACGACCGTAAGGTCACCAGCACCTGAAGCTGGCGTGTCTACCAATTTCACCATCTGGGCAATCATCGCGAGCGTTGCCGCTGTTGATGTGGCGCACTATACGGAGCGTCTTTTGATCTGTAAACCCCTGATTTAATTTTAATAAATCAGTTTTAAGAAAACCCGGGCTTAGAATGCAAAAAACCCGCTTTCGCGGGTTTTGTGTGAGCCTTGAAACTGATCTAGTCTCAAGCTCGAAATTGGTGCCCAGAAGAAGACTCGAACTTCCACGACCGTAAGGTCACCAGCACCTGAAGCTGGCGTGTCTACCAATTTCACCATCTGGGCAGTATCGGCAACGCTTGTGCGTCGTCGATGGCGCGCACTATACGGAGCGTCTTTTTAACTGTAAACCCCTGCCAGCAAAAAATATGATTTTTTTTACCAGTGGTGGTCAAAACGGCTTTCCAGCGTCGATCCAAGGCCTCTGTTGGGCCTTATAGAGTCGGAAATTTCCCGTTTCATGGCGCCTATGCCAAACTAACCCGCATATAGACAAGGTGAAAACTCTCTAATGGCCGATTGGCAGTCCCTCGATCCCGAGGCCGCTCGTGAAGCGGAAAAATATGAAAACCCTATTCCTAGCCGCGAACTGATCCTGGCGCACCTCGCCGATCGGGGTTCGCCTGCTGCCCGCGAGCAACTGGTCGAAGAGTTTGGTCTGACCACAGAAGACCAGATCGAAGCCCTGCGCCGCCGCCTTCGCGCCATGGAGCGCGACGCTCAACTGATCTACACCCGCCGTGGCACGTACGCACCGGTCGACAAGCTCGATCTGATCCTCGGCCGCATCAGTGGTCACCGTGACGGTTTCGGCTTCCTCGTCCCTGACGATGGCAGCGACGACTTGTTCATGAGCCCGGCGCAAATGCGTCTGGTGTTCGATGGCGACCGTGCGCTGGCGCGTGTTTCCGGTCTCGACCGTCGCGGCCGCCGTGAAGGCGTGATCGTTGAAGTGGTATCGCGTGCTCACGAAACCATCGTCGGTCGCTACTTCGAAGAAGGCGGCATCGGTTTTGTCGTCGCGGATAATCCGAAGATCCAGCAGGAAGTGCTGGTCACCCCGGGCCGCAACGCGAACGCGCAGATCGGTCAGTTCGTCGAGGTGAAAATCACCCACTGGCCAACTCCGCGCTTCCAGCCGCAAGGCGACGTGGTCGAAGTGGTCGGCAACTACATGGCGCCGGGCATGGAAATCGATGTGGCCCTGCGCACCTACGATATTCCGCACGTCTGGCCTGAAGCCGTTCTGAAAGAAGCCGCCAAGCTCAAGCCGG
Source organism: Pseudomonas viridiflava (assembly GCF_900580865.1). Lineage (GTDB taxonomy): Bacteria > Pseudomonadota > Gammaproteobacteria > Pseudomonadales > Pseudomonadaceae > Aquipseudomonas. The sequence goes on along the minus strand of NZ_UTBZ01000140.1, from coordinate 71,978 downwards.
AAGTCGAAGAAAAGGACAAAGAGAAGCGCGTCGACCTGCGCCATCTGCCGTTCGTCACCATCGACGGCGAAGATGCCCGCGACTTCGACGATGCGGTTTATTGCGAAGCCAAACCGGGCAAGCTGCGCCTGTTCTCCGGCGGCTGGAAGTTGTACGTGGCGATTGCCGACGTTTCCAGCTACGTGAAGATCGGTTCGGCGCTGGATAACGAAGCGCAAGTGCGCGGCAACTCGGTGTACTTCCCCGAGCGCGTGGTGCCGATGCTGCCTGAGCAGCTGTCTAACGGCCTGTGCTCGCTGAACCCGCACGTCGATCGTCTTGCCATGGTTTGCGAGATGACCATCTCCAAGTCCGGCGAAATGACCGACTACTGCTTCTATGAAGCGGTGATCCATTCCCACGCTCGTCTGACGTACAACAAAGTCAGCGCGATGCTGGAAACGCCGAAAATCACCGAGGCGCGTCAGCTTCGCGGTGAGTACAACGATGTTCTGCCGCACCTCAAGCAGCTTTATGCGCTGTACAAGGTTCTGCTCGCTGCCCGTCACGTCCGTGGCGCGATCGATTTCGAAACGCAGGAAACCCGAATCATCTTCGGTACCGAGCGCAAGATTGCCGAAATCCGTCCGACCACCCGTAACGACGCGCACAAGCTGATCGAGGAATGCATGCTGGCGGCCAACGTGGCCACTGCCGAATTCCTCAAGAAACACGAAATCCCTGCGCTGTACCGCGTTCACGACGGCCCGCCACCGGAGCGTCTGGAAAAACTGCGCGCTTTCCTCGGCGAGCTCGGCCTGTCCCTGCACAAAGGCAAGGATGGCCCTTCGCCGAAGGACTATCAGGCACTGCTGGCAAGCATCAAGGACCGTCCGGATTTCCATCTGATTCAGACCGTGATGCTGCGCTCGCTGAGTCAAGCGGTGTACAGCGCTGACAATCAGGGCCACTTCGGTCTGAATTACGAAGCGTATACCCACTTCACTTCGCCGATCCGTCGTTATCCGGACCTGCTGACGCACCGCGCGATCCGCAGCGTGATCCATTCGAAACAGGACACCCCGCACGTTCGTCGTGCCGGCGCGATGACCATTCCGAAGGCGCGAATCTATCCGTACGACGAAGCGGCGCTGGAGCAACTTGGCGAGCAATGCTCGATGAGCGAGCGCCGTGCCGACGAAGCGACCCGCGACGTGGTGAACTGGCTCAAGTGCGAGTTCATGAAAGATCGCGTGGGCGAATCGTTCCCGGGTGTGATCACCGCGGTAACCGGTTTTGGCCTGTTCGTCGAGCTGACCGATATCTATGTCGAAGGCCTGGTGCACGTCACCGCGCTGCCGGGCGACTACTACCACTTCGATCCTGTGCATCACCGCTTGGCGGGCGAGCGCACCGGTCGTAGCTTCCGCCTTGGCGATACCGTTGAAGTGCGCGTCATGCGCGTCGATCTCGACGAGCGCAAGATCGACTTCGAGATGGCCGAAAAAACCATCAGCGCGCCGATTGGCCGCAAAAAGCGTGGTGCCGAAACCTCAGCGCCTGCCGCGAAAACCTCGGAAGAAAAGGCTCCGGCAAAAACCGCCAGCCGTCGTCCGGCCAAGGAAAAGGCTGCTGAGGCCTATCGCCCCAGCGACGCCGTGGCGAAAAACGCCGAGTTGCGCAAAAGCCGTGAAATGAAGAAAGCGCTGCTTTCCGACGCAAAAAACGGTGGTAAAGCGGCGTCCGGGGGAAAGACCGGACGGTCGGCGCCTGAAAAGGCCTCCGGCGGCAAGCCAGCCAAACCGAGCAAACACCGTAAAGGCCCGCCAAAAGCGGGTTCTGCTCCAGCCAAAAGTGGCGGGGCACGTAAACCGAAGGCGAAGTCATGAGTCAGTTGGAAAAAATCTACGGCGTTCACGCAGTAGAAGCGTTGCTGCGTCACCACCCGAAACGCGTCAAGCAGATCTGGCTGGCGGAAAGCCGCAACGACCCGCGCGTGCAGACCCTGGTTGAACTGGCCAATGAAAATCGCGTCCAGGTCGGTCAGGCCGAACGCCGCGAAATGGACGCCTGGGTTGAAGGCGTGCATCAGGGCGTAGTCGCGGAAGTCAGCCCGAGCCAGGTCTGGGGCGAAGCAATGCTCGATGAACTGCTCGACCGCACCGAAGGCGCGCCACTGTTGCTGGTGCTCGACGGCGTGACCGATCCGCACAACCTCGGCGCCTGCCTGCGTTCGGCCGATGCGGCCGGTGCGCTGGCAGTGATCGTGCCGAAAGACAAATCGGCAACTTTGACGCCGGTCGTGCGGAAAGTCGCTTGCGGTGCGGCGGAAGTGATTCCGTTGGTTGCGGTGACTAACCTCGCTCGCACCCTGGAAAAACTTCAGCAGCGCGGTTTATGGATTGTCGGTACGGCGGGTGAGGCCGAGGTCAGCATTTATGACCAGGATCTGACCGGCCCGACCATCCTGATCATGGGCGCCGAAGGCAAAGGCATGCGTCGCCTGACTCGCGAACACTGCGACTATCTGGTGAAGCTGCCGATGGCCGGTAGCGTCAGCAGTCTCAACGTCTCGGTAGCGACCGGCGTCTGCCTGTTCGAAGCACAGCGTCAGCGCGGTGCAAAAGCCAAGGCTGCCGCGAAGAAATCCTGATTCGTACACGATTCAAATGTGGGAGCGAGCTTGCTCGCGAATGCGGAGTGTCAGTCGACATGAATGTTGCCTGACAAACCGCATTCGCGAGCAGGCTCGCTCCCACAGTGTTTTGTAGTATGTATAAATGGGTGGTTGTTCAAATAATCACCAATTGCCTTGCACCTCTTCTGTCCCTTCTCTACAATTGCGCCCCTTGCTGTGACGGCAGGCACGCATGTGCCCCGCGCCAGCAAGTCCATAAGTGTCATTCACTCCTTGTCTGACCGTTTTTGAGCGGCAGGCTACAACCCGTAAGGAGCATTCATGCGTCATTACGAAATCATCTTTTTGGTCCACCCGGATCAAAGCGAGCAAGTCGGCGGCATGGTTGAGCGTTACACCAAGCTGATCGAAGAAGACGGCGGCAAAATCCACCGTCTGGAAGATTGGGGCCGTCGTCAACTGGCCTACGCAATCAACAATGTTCACAAGGCTCACTACGTGATGCTGAACGTTGAGTGCACTGGCAAGGCCCTGGCCGAGCTGGAAGACAACTTCCGCTACAACGATGCAGTGATCCGTAACCTGGTCATCCGTCGCGACGAAGCCGTTACTGGCCAGTCCGAGATGCTCAAGGCTGAAGAAAACCGCAGTGAGCGCCGTGAGCGTCGCGACCGTCCTGAGCACGAAGGCGCTGATAGCGCTGATAGTGATGACAGCGACAACAGCGATAACGCTGACGAGTAATCCACGGACCTTTTAAGGAGCCTATCAAATGGCACGTTTCTTCCGTCGTCGTAAATTCTGCCGCTTCACCGCTGAAGACGTGAAAGAGATCGATTACAAAGATCTCAACACTCTGAAAGCCTACGTATCCGAGACCGGCAAAATCGTTCCAAGCCGCATCACCGGTACCAAAGCTCGTTATCAGCGTCAGCTGGCCACCGCTATCAAGCGCGCCCGCTTCCTGGCCCTGCTGGCCTACACCGACAGCCACGGCCGCTGAGACCGGGCAGTCGACAAGTAGCAAAGGATTGAATGCATGCGTGCCTTAGCTGAGTTCATCATGCGAGGCCGTATGCAGGCCACTCTCGTGGTGGCCGGATGTGCAACATTGCCGTTGTTGTATTGGTTGGGCGCTGCCGCGGGGAGCCTTGTGCTGCTGCGGCGCGGACTGACGGACGCCCTGGGTGTTCTGTCTCTGGGGCTGCTGCCGGCATTGATCTGGTGGCTGTATGCCGATGATCCACGCGCACTTCTGGTGCTGCTGGGGTCTTCGGGGCTTGCGTTGGTTTTGCGCGCAAGTGAGTCCTGGGTTCGCACGCTGCTGGTCAGCGTAGTGATTGGAGTGGTGTTTTCAGTGGTGCTCGGGGCAGCGTTTGCGGCCCAGATCGAGATGCTCGCGCAGGCCTTGATAAAGGTCATGCCGGCGCTTCTCGGTGAGACCTACAAGCAATTGTCGGTCGATGAGCAAGCGCGTTTCGCGTCCCTGATCGCACCAGTCCTGACCGGACTGATTGCGGCTTTGTTGCAGATCGTCAGCGTGCTGAGCCTGATTGTCGGGCGGCATTGGCAGGCGTTGTTGTACAACCCGGGTGGTTTTGGTCGCGAGTTTCGCGCCATCCGGATCCCGCTGGGGCCGGCGATGTTGCTGCTGGCGTTGATGCTTCTGGGCCCGAATCTCGGTGCACAGATGGCCATGTTGACGCCGTTGTGCAGTGTACCGCTGGTGTTCGCCGGACTTGCCCTGATTCACGGGCTGGTCGGGCAGAAGCGACTGGCCGGTTTCTGGCTGGTGGGGTTGTACGTCACGCTGCTGTTGTTCATGCAGCTGATCTATCCGTTGCTCGTGGTCCTGGCCATTGTCGACAGCCTGATTGATTTTCGCGGTCGTCACGTGTCGAAAGACGCCGATAACGCGAACGGTGAAGGTTAAAAGTTAAGAGGATTTCCACATGCAACTGATCCTTCTGGAAAAAATCGCCAACCTGGGCAACCTGGGCGACAAAGTAAACGTTAAGGCCGGTTACGGCCGTAACTACCTGCTGCCTTTCGGCAAAGCTACCGCTGCGACCGCTGCCAACCTGGCTGCGTTCGAAGAGCGTCGTGCTGAGCTGGAAAAAGCTGCCGCAGACCGTAAAGCATCGGCTGAAAGCCGTGCTGCCCAACTGGCCGAGCTGGAAGTGACCATCACTGCCACCGCTGGCGACGAAGGCAAGCTGTTCGGTTCGATCGGTACTCACGACATCGCTGACGCACTGACCGCCTCCGGCGTTGAAGTGCAGAAGAGCGAAGTTCGTCTGCCGAACGGCACCATCCGCAACGTGGGTGAATTCGACGTGGCTGTGCACCTGCACGCCGAAGTTGAAGCCACCGTACGCGTTGTCGTGGTAGCAGCTTAAGCAACACTGATCGGCTGGCGGCTTGTCCGTCAGACGGTTAACATCGGGCACGATCCTGTTTACAGGTCGTGCCCTTTGTCTTTCTGAATTCCCTGTTTTTCCAAACAACACAAGTGGCCATGAACGATATCTCCGCTCCCGAGCAATACGATCTGCAAACCGCTGCCCTGAAGGTGCCGCCGCATTCCATCGAAGCCGAACAGGCTGTACTCGGTGGTCTGATGCTGGACAACAACGCCTGGGAACGCGTGCTCGATCAAGTCTCCGACGGCGATTTCTATCGACATGACCATCGTCTGATCTTCCGTGCGATCGCCAAGCTGGCCGATCAGAACATGCCGATCGACGTCGTGACCCTGTCTGAACAATTGGACAAGGAAGGCCAGACCTCGCAAGTCGGTGGCCTCGGTTACCTCGGCGAGCTGGCAAAAAACACGCCGTCCGTCGCCAACATCAAGGCCTATGCACAGATCGTTCGTGAGCGAGCGACCCTGCGCCAGTTGATCGGCATCAGCACCGAAATCGCCGACAGCGCCTTCAACCCTGAAGGTCGCACCGCCGCCGAGATTCTCGACGAAGCCGAACGGCAGATCTTCCAGATCGCCGAGGCCCGCCCGAAAACCGGTGGTCCAGTAGGCGTGAATGATTTGCTGACCAAGGCCATCGATCGCATCGACACCTTGTTCAACACCGACAACGCCATCACCGGCCTGTCTACCGGCTACACCGACCTCGACGAGAAGACCAGCGGCCTGCAGCCGTCCGACTTGATCATCGTCGCCGGCCGTCCGTCGATGGGTAAAACCACCTTCGCGATGAACCTGGTGGAAAACGCCGTGTTGCGTAGCGAGAAGGCGGTCTTGGTGTACTCCCTCGAGATGCCAGGCGAATCGCTGATCATGCGTATGCTCTCCTCGCTGGGGCGCATCGACCAGACCAAAGTACGTTCCGGCCAATTGGAAGATGATGACTGGCCACGCCTGACCTCGGCGGTCAATCTGCTCAACGATCGCAAGCTGTTCATCGATGACACCGCCGGCATCAGCCCGTCGGAAATGCGTGCGCGGACCCGGCGTCTGGTGCGTGAGCACGGCGACGTCGGCCTGATCATGATCGACTACCTGCAACTGATGCAGATCCCCGGTTCCAGCGGTGACAACCGGACCAACGAGATTTCCGAGATCTCGCGATCCCTGAAAGCGCTGGCCAAGGAATTCAACTGCCCGGTAGTCGCCCTGTCGCAGCTCAACCGTTCCCTCGAGCAGCGTCCCAACAAGCGTCCGGTGAACTCCGACTTGCGGGAATCCGGAGCGATCGAGCAGGACGCCGACGTGATCATGTTCGTGTACCGCGACGAGGTGTATCACCCGGAAACCGAACACAAAGGCATCGCCGAAATCATCATCGGCAAGCAGCGTAACGGCCCGATCGGTTTTATCCGCCTGGCGTTTATCGGCAAATACACACGCTTCGAAAACCTTGCGCCGGGCAGTTACAACTTCGACGACGACGAGTGACAGCAGGCCGAAGTCATTCGGCCTGCTGTCACGCTGTATCGTTTACACCGTTGCGCCGCTCGGTCGCGGAGTTTCATCCGCAGGCGTGACGTTGGCAGAAGGCGTCTCGATGGTTGTTCGAGGCTGCAGTTCCTGGCGCGTCAGCGTCTGAATCAATGTCGCTTCGACAATCGCCAGTTGCGCGGTCACATCATCGGTTTGTGAATTGTATTGAGCCTCGCTCAGCAGACGCTGCGAGGACTGACTGTCCAGAAGCTCTTGCCGATCCTGAAACGGCTGCCGGCCCGCATCGAATTGCGCCTGGTATTTGTGAATGATGAAGTCCTGCCAGAAATCCATCGATACCAACGCCTGAAACTCTTCGGGTGAACCATTCAATGCGGTGATTTTTCGATAAGCCACCTCCAGCATGGCCGGAGTAACCCCGGCCATACCGATAAAGGTGAGTGACTGCGGTTGAAACGGCAATTGCAGTCGATCCCTGAGGCCAAAGCGGTAGGCCATGGTCATTTCATGGGGATCGCGTATGCGCAGGCTGTGGCTGTTTCGCAGTTCCCGGGATGTGGCCGGATCGTCGATGATTGCCCGGCTCGATGCGATCTCTGCCGCCGCAAGCTCGTCAACCTGCTTCAGCCGGAACAAGCCTTTGGACAACTCCACCAATGGCCCGCCATTCATATCTTGTCTGGCCTGCACGCGAGCCTTGTGAGTCATGGCCAGCACTTGCAGGTCGGTGAAGGTCGCTGCGGCGAGGTCAGTGCAGCCGGCTTCGCACGCACGATCGAAAAGCTCCCTGCGCAAGGTACGCGACTGCGGATTGTCTTCGGTAATGACATCAATCACGTCCCAGGCCTGGCGCCGGAAATCGGCATGCTGGACGCGGCTCGCCAGAATGTTGAAGAAACCGTCCGAGCCTTCCTGCTCGCGCAACGTGCGCCATTGAGTTTTTCTGAGGGAGACTTCATCGACGCTCAATCCCTCAGTCCATTGCCAGCCAGGTTCCATGATGTTTCTGGCTACGGGGCGCAGTGCGACGGCGACAGAGGTAGAGATCAGATTGAGTGTTCGGTTCAGAGGTGTCCCGGCTGCCGTCAGTCGCTCACGGTAGGCGAGCAACTGCTGTGGTGTGGCGTCCGACAACGGATTGTTGCTCACCAGAGTGCCACTGTTGACCTGGACCGAATGCGCCAGACGCTCGGGCGTCGGTGCAGCAACAAAGTCAGGAATCGTTGTGATCCGGTTGTTGCTCAGATCGATCCCGGTCAGCAGGGGTTGATCAAACAGGCCGGTTGGCCACTGCGTGATACCGGTGTTCGCCAGATTGACCTCGCGCATATCGGTGATCTGGCTGAAATCCGGAATCACCCCAAGCTGGGGGTTGTTGTCTATCCAGAGTGCTCTGAGCGTTGTGCGTCCTGCCAGTATCCGCGCCGTTTCCGCATTGAGTTCAAGTTGGTTGTGCTGCAAAAACAGGCGCGTCATTCCGTGCATTTCTCCTACCGCCGGAGGCAAGTCCCTTAGCCGGTTGTTCGACATGTCCAGCCAGCGCACATGACGAAAACGGGTGAGAAAACCTTCCGGAGAAGCCGTCAGGTTCATGCCACTCAACCGCAGTGAGCCGACATGGCTGAAGTCGATGCTCAGGTCCGGCAAGGTCGGTAATGTCAGGCCGCTCAAGTCCAGTTCCAGACCGATTGGCGTGCCGTCGAAGGCGTGCTTCTGCGCCGTTTCGCGCCGCCAGCAACTGATGATCCGATCCCGCGCGGCGGTGCGGTCAGTGCGGGTGGTGGCGTTGATTTGCAGCTGATTGGCCCGCACGTAACGCAGCCGATTGCCGCCTCCGGAAAAGACCCAATCGTCGAGCTGGGTTTTCAGTAGTTCGAACTCTTGCTCCAGCGCGAGCAAGCGTGGTGCAACGGTACCGCTGTCATGATTCCAGATGAATTCCCTGCACTCTTTGATGCTCTTGGTCGGGTACAGGTTTCGATAACGCTGCGCCCTTGAGTTCTCGCTATCGAAAGCGGCGGGATGGACCGGCTCCATCAGCTCAGGGTGAGACTCTTTCAGGCGTCGCCAGTAGATATCGAACTTTCGCCAGTAAGCGGAAGGGAAGTCGTTGCCCTCGAGCCGCGTGACGTTGTTGATCCGCGCGACGGCGGACAGCATCTCGGGTGTCGGGTTGAGGTTCGCCAAGGGTACCTCGGTCAACCGATTGTCACGCAGATCAAGGCTGGTCAACGCGGCTTTGTCCAGCAGTCCGGCGGGCCACTGATGAAGACCGGTGTTTTTCAGGTTCAAGGTCTGCAATCCGGACATGGCGCTGAAGTCGGGCACAGTACGCAACTGGTTGTTGGACAGATCGATCTGTTTCAAATGGTGCAACCCGCTCAGCGCCAAAGCGCTTTGCTCATCCAGTTTTATCAGGTTCGAACTCAGGTTCAGATGGGTGAGTTTGTCCATTTCGGCGATTTTGTTCGGCAACTTGTCAAGGCCGGACTGGACGATGGTCAGGCTTTCCAGGTTTGGGCAGTTGGACAGAAGCGTATTGGCGGTGTCGGACCAGATAACCGAATCGAGAGTGAGTGATTTGACGTGACTGAAATCCACGGTCAGCAAGGGCAGTTGTCCGTACAACGGTGGCAGTTTCAGTACGCCCTCCGACTCGCCGAGCCAGCAGCCTCTGATGATTCTTGCCAGGCGGGTTGCGTTGATTCTTTCCGGTCCGATTATATTGGCCGGGCCGAGTTGACTGTCGGCTATGTAGGCTTGCAGTTGCGTTTCGAGTAGATCGAAACCGGCAATGCGTTGGGCTATCTGATTCTCGGCATCATCACCCAGGCCAATCAGATACTCCCTGGCAGCGTGCAGATCCTTGTCCGGGTACATGCGTCGCACCATCGCGACTTCAGGGATGTCGCCATCCAGTCTGAACGCGTCTGCGCGCGAACCCGTGCGCATCGCCGGATAATCGGCTGCCACACGCCGCCAATACACTTCGAGCGATCGCCAATAGCCAGCGGGGAAGGGGTTGCCTTCAATCAGCGTGGCCGAGTTGATGCGGGCGATCGCCAGAAATTGATGATCAGGCGGATTGAGGATTCCCTGCGGGATTTCGCGCAGTTGGTTGTTGCGCAAGTCGACGACTTCCAGTGTTACCTGATCGCGCAAGCCGCTTGGCCATTGTTCCAGACGGGTGTTGTTCAGGCTCAATGAGCGCAGTTGCGACATACCGCTGAAGTCCGGCGTTCTTCCAAGCGGGTTACCCGACAGGTCAAGGTGTTCGAGCTGGTTGAGCGCGCTCAGTTTTACCGCTGTTTGCTCACTGAGCTCGATCTGGTTGGCGTTCAGATCCAGCGCTTTGAGAACGGACATCTTCGCAATGACCGGCGGCAGCTTGTCCAGGGTGGAGTGACTCACCGCCAGTTTTTCGAGGTTGGGAAAACTGCCCAGGAAGGTGTCGGCGGTGTCCGACCAGGCGACCGCGGTCAGCTCCAGCGATCTTACATGGCTGAAATCAGCCGTCAGGGGCGCAAGAATCGTCCCCCCCAAGTCCAGTTTCAGCGTCGTCCCGGTCTGCCGTTTCCAGCAGCGTTTTATTTCTTCGACCGCACGCTCCACAGAGGGATGTGCAGGCTCGGTGGACGACTCTGAGGAAGTCTTTTTGATCCAGGCAGCAAGGTCTGCCTTGAGCGACTTGTACTTGGCCTCGCGTTGGCTCAGGTAACCGCGCACGTCTTCGCCTTGCGAACGCAGAAGCTGAGTGATTTCCTCGTTGTTGAGGGCCGGAAAGAGTTTTCGCGCGCGGGACTCTGGTGTGCGCAATTGATTGATCGCTGTGGCAAGCCGTTGCAGCAGGTTAGGGTGAGCGGGGCTGCCTGACTCGCTGCGGAACATCCCGCCTGCACCACCGACCTCGGTTCCCAGCCAGCCTTCGTGGGCATCGAAAATAACCGGTTCCGACCTTCCCGGACGCGTTGCGATATAGATGTTGGTGCTGTCGCCGGCAACCGGGTCCTGCGCGCGGACGATACGCATCACCGCTGTCGACGGAGTCGAGGCATCAATGTCGTGCAGTACCTGATAACTGTGGTTGTCGATCACCGCATAGAGCTTGCCGTTGAAGCGGTGGAGTCCATCGTTGCCGCTTTGCACGCCGCTGAAATCCAGCGGCGTGCGGAAAGCCTCCAGACGGGTGGCGGACAATGGAACGCCGATCGGCTCGAACTGGTCCAGCTCATGCCAGACCCCTGAGCTGGAGTCGCGCAGCAGCGCCGGTCCAGAGGGCGTGGACTCGCTGGGCAGTTTTGCCCGATACAGTCCCGTTTCCGGATCCTTGCCGACCAGCACGATGCCACCGGGCACATCGGCGTATTGGCGTCCCTTGTGCGTTCTCAAACCGTCGGCATTGCGATCCGACAAGCCGGTGGCAGATGGAACCCAAAAATGCTCCAGCGATTGACTCGGCGACCGCGAATTTTCAATCGACACTGTGGGTTGATGAACCGTGATGGTCGGTGCCGGCTCGATCGCGTCGATGTCAGAGGGTGTCGGCAATCTGCCAGGGCGCGACGAGTGCCCGCCGGGTGTCGAGATCTCTAAATCTGTGCGCGGTGGCACGTCGAGGCGCGGGTTGTCCACGTCTGGCACAGAGTTTTGGCGAACGTGGGTGGTGCCGGAACTGCTGCCTTTGGCAGATGATTTAACGGGCATGTCTTTCTGTCCTTGTAGAGTTTGCGCATCAGCTCGCATACACAGGAACTGATGGCAGGGTCGGCGTCATTGCCTGATTGATCGTGTAGGCCCAATGCCCTTCACTCGGGTTGGCGGGGCAGGGCAGCGGTGCGCGTCAGTGCAAATATTTTTGTCGCGGTCTTGCCATCAAAGCTCTGACGCCAGATAGCCGCGTGCGCTAAGCCAGCCAGTTCATCGCGGCGTTGAGATTCGATGCCGCGCCTGCTTTGCTCGATCGTTTTGAGGTGACCGCCTCTTGTGGTGAAATTCAGCGGCAGGGCGTCGTGCCTGTCGTAGTGGAAATGTGCTTCCCACAACGGCGTGTCGTCGGCGCGATCACTGATCGAATAAACATCGAGAAACGACTTGCTCGTGCCTTTGCCCAGCTGTTTTCGGTCAACGGTCTTGCTCACCTTGAGCTCGTCGGCGTCCATCAGGTAGTTCAGGCGCATGACGTCGAGCACGTCCTTGTTTTTGTACATGCGCACCAGAACGCGTTGGCCTTGCGCAGCCATTGAGTCAGCCGCGGTTCGCAGGCGTGCGGCCAGGTCGAGGATTGCGGTATCGGCGCTAGTGTTTTCGAGGCTTTCCAGACGTCTTGCCTGCTCGTGCAGGCGTTCCGTCTCTTTACCCAAGTCTTCAAGAATTTCGGTCGGATTGATTTTGTTGGCCTCATCCACCTCGGCCTTGGCGACGTGTTGTTCGACTTCAGCCAGCAAGCGCTTTGCCTCGGCGACAAGTTGTGGCCTGGGGGTACGTGAGATGTCGGTGCGTACAGGCAACCATTCGCCCTGTCTTTTTTCGTAGCGGGCGGATGGAGAGTCGGGACGCAATGGGTCCCGAACCCTGACGATGACATGGCCGTCCTGAGCTGTTTCGGTATCACCGACCAGAACCCTGTAGCTGCCGTGATGGCGGACACGGAAAATTTTCCTGGGGACCACGTGGCGGCGGCTTTCGGAAGGGTCGGGCAGCGGTGGGAGGAAATCGAAATCGATGTCGTGGTCGATGTCTGGCAGCTCGCTGTTGCGGCTGATCGAGTCAAGAATTCCGTTCAGCCTGTTTTCGACTCGCTTCTCGAGTGGTTCGATCAAACCGAGGATTTCCCTGAGATACCCGGCCCTGGAGGTATCGGTATTGGCGGCCAATTGCATTTCAAAGCGTGATTTGTCCGCCCTGATCTGATCAAGGCTAAGGAGCAGTGCCATCGGATGCTCGTGTTGCGGAATGTTTTTCAGGTCTCCGGTCACCAGATCGACGGAGGAAAGCGAAGGCATGGTGGTGTTGGGCGAGTGCTCTGGCGTGCCCGCATACAGGTGCACGAAGAGGGTCAGCTTGTTGAAGTTGATGCGTTCGGTGGACGGCACTTGCTGCCTGATTTCCTCGAGGATGGGGGCCGCTCCGGGATCGGCTTTTTTGATTTCTGCCAACACCACTTCACGCTCTTCGATAAGCCTCAGCTTCTTGTTCAGGTGAGGGATGACTCTCTTGCAACTGTCGGCATCCAGACTGGAGACCGCAGGTTTGACCCGCAGGTCCATCGCCGCCATGAGGCGGTTCAGGAATTCGGCACGTTCTATGCGGAAGGTGTGCAGTTCTTGCTTGAACAGCCCGCTGGCTTTCGCAAGGACCAGCCATTTCCTGTTGAGCACCAGCGATTCCACGAAATCCGCTTGTTTTTGGACGTGCTTGAGCAAATGCACTTCGAGGGTCAGCAGTTTTGCGTTTTGCTCGGCACTGCCTTCCGGTAGTTTCTGGGTTTCTGCCCAGAGGGTGTTATGACGTTGCGATGAGTTCTCCAACTCGGAGTGGGCCTTCTGAAACGGCTCATACATCTGCATCAACGTGTCTTTGCTCAGGCGGGCAATCTCCGCGTCCTGGAGGCCGCCCTTGAGGTCTGGCAAATGGTAGACCCAGCGAGTGCCCTCATCTCGCCTGACAGATCGTGTTTTGCCGCTGCGGCTGGCCCGGTAGATATTCGCACTGTCGATTGCCACGGGGTCTTGCGGGTTGACGATACGCCACGTTTTTTGTGTCGAGGTGGAGGCACTCACGTCGTGCATGACCTGATAACCATGATTGTCGATGGTCAGGTACAGCCGGCCTTCGTGGCGCAATATTCCTTCGCCGTCGGCCCTGACGCCGGTGAAGTCCAGATTTGTGCGAAGCGTCTGCAGGTGAGTATCGAACAAGGCAACGGCGTCACCGTCATTGAGCGAATGCCAGAGACCGCTGCCGGCGTCGCGCAACATTAGTGGGCCTGACGCAACCCGTTCGGCGGCGAGTTGGGCGCGGTAGAGGCCGGTCGGCGGATCTACACCGACCATAACGATGCCGTCGTACGCCACATCGACATATTCGCGCCCCTTGTACATCCTCACGCCTTCAAGATTGGCCTGCGGCATCCGGTCAGGTACCGCGAGCCAGTAATGCTCCAGCGGTTGAGGCCCCGGCGTGCCGGTTTCGATTGATGTCGAGTGCGCAATGATGACGGATGACGCTCTGATGGCGTCGCTGTGAGAGGGGACTGGTCGCGTCTGGGAACCGAGAGAAAACGACGATTCCAGCGTCGAACGCGGTGCGTGCCCCGTATTACCGTGCAGCAGAGTCGGGCGAGGAGGGCTATCCACATTAGCGGTGCTCTTGGCGGTTTTTTTTGGAGCCATGTTTTTCATCCTTGAAAAGTCCCTCAGCCCTGGTGCAGGGGGGGCCGTTTTATGAGGCCAGTTGGAATATTTGCTGCGCTGTCGACAGATCGATGTCTTCACGCCAGATCCGCACGTGTGCTCGACCTGCCTGTTCATCCCGGCGTTGGGATGACGTGCCGAGCCGACTTTGCTGCAGGGTCTTGAGGTGGCCGCCCTTGGGATTGAAGTTCAGCGCCGGGCTGTCTTTTTCTGCGTAGTGAAAATGGGCGTGCCACAGCGTCGTGCCGGTTTGCCTGTCATTCAGGGTGTAAACGTCGAGGAAGTCCTTTTTGTTGCCTTTACCCAGCTGGACCCGGTTGTCAGTTCTGGTGGCGCTGAGATGTCCGTGCCTGATCAGGTATGCCACTCGATCAATGCTCAGATAGTTCGGTTCCTTGTAGAGGCGCACGCGAATCTCTTCGCTTTCATTGAGCAGGCGCTGGCTGTCGTGTTCCAGACGCTGGAGCAACGTGGCCGTATCAACGGCCCCGGGATTAGGGGCTTGTTCTATTTGCCGGGAGGCGTCAGTGAGGTCGCCGGCCCGGTCACTGAGGAATTCGACGATGCTGGTGGCGTTGCGTTTTGCGCGCTCATCGCGCCAGGCCGTATTCAAGTGCGAATCGGTTTTTTCCAGAAGTTGATCGGCCTGGATGGTCAATGTCGCCAGATTTCTTTCTTGTCGGGCGATCTGACGGCGCCATTCGCCTTCCCGGCGCTCGTAGGTCTGCAATACCTCTGCCGGATCATGGGGGTTGATGACATCAATCAGCTCTTCGCCGGTGGCGGTACGGCGTGGCCGACCGACGCGAATCTTGTAGACACCGTGGTGTTTACTGCGAAACATCTTGCGGGGTGTGGCGCTGGGCTGATTCCTGTTTTGCGCAGGGATAAAGTCGAAATCAATCGGTTGCTCATGGGGTGGCAGCGTCGATGTCTTTTCCTGCTCATGGTGGACGCGGTTCAAGTGCTCTTCCAGCGTACCCTCGAAGGTGCGGATGGCCTCGACGATTTCTTCTCGTGAGCGGCTATGGTGCGCGCCGCTTGGCAGTTGCAGGTTTTCGTATGAGACTCTGATTGCCGACGCCTGATCCAACAGATCGCTGAGCAATGCAATGCGTGCTTGCTCAGGGATGCTGTCAAACGCGCGGAAGGCAAACGTGACCTCGCCAAAACAGAACCCGAGGTATCGGGCTTGGGCGTTGTTGACGTCGACTGCAGCGTTCGTATCGACGAACAGCCGGCTTTTGGCGTAAACCCAGAAGGCTACGGTATCGTGCAGATCCATCGGCTCGAACGCTGCACCCTTCAATTCGCTTAGCGACAAGCGCCACGTGTTCAG
Source organism: Pseudomonas viridiflava (assembly GCF_900580865.1). Classification (GTDB taxonomy): domain Bacteria; phylum Pseudomonadota; class Gammaproteobacteria; order Pseudomonadales; family Pseudomonadaceae; genus Aquipseudomonas. The sequence goes on along the minus strand of NZ_UTBZ01000140.1, from coordinate 56,688 downwards.
CAACTCATCGGCAATGGCTTGACGCTGTTTGAGGATCACCAGTTTGCTCGAAAGGTAGTCTGCGACCTTGGGGTGGTCTGAAACCGGACCGCCGAAGATCGGTCCGTCGAGGAGTTGGCGCGCATCATTGGCGATCATCAGTTGGTTGAGCGTCAGCAATCGGCCTTTTTGCAGCATGATGACTTTGTTGCGGTAGGCCGGGCCGCCCCTTACCGCAACGATCCGATCCTTCTGTTCGGTGTGCACGTTGAGTGTTTTTTCGAGTATCGACAGCTCCTGTTGATGGTGTCCTTCAAGTTGCTCCAGCACGTTGCGCTCGCCATCGGTGCCTTTCAAGGCCCGCCAGCGGTTTTGTAGCTGCTCGCCCTTGGTCATCGCCTGGTCGAACTGCAGATCCAGTGCCTGCAGCTCGAATATCAGCTCGGCCACGCGCGCCGCGTCCGTCGGTTTTGCACTTCTACGCATGCCACCCGCACCGCCCACCAGCGTGCCCAGCCAACCGTGTTGCTGATCAAAGACAATTGGCTCCGATCGTCCCGGACGAGTGCCGATGTAAAGGTTGGCGGGATCCGCTGCCACGGGATCTTCGGGGCGGATGATGCGCATCACCGGTCTTGACGGTGCGGAGGCGTCAAGATCATGCAGTGCCTGGTAGGCGTGCTCTGCGATCACTACATACAGCTTGCCGTTGTATCGGTGTAGCCCGTCATTGCCAGGGTCTGCACCGCGGAAATCCAGACGGGTTGCGAAAGCTTGCAGGCGAGTCGCGGACAAGGGAAAGGTGACGGGTTCGATTACTTTCACCGCATGCCACAGACGGCTGTCGGGATTGCGTACGAGCATCGGTCCGGAAGCGTGCCGCTCGCTGGGCAATCTTGCCTGGTACAGGCCGGTTTGCGCATCCCGCACGACCTGGACAATCCCGCCGTCCGGCACATCGACGTAGCGGCGTCCCTTGAATATTCTGAAACCTTGCGCATCAGGCTCCGGCAGCGAGACATGCGTGCTGACCCGGTAGTGCTCAAGTGATTGTTCCTGAGCCACCGGATGCGTGGGCGCGGTGGATGTTGAATGGCTGATCGTAATCGGTGGCGCCGCAGTGATTGCGTCCAGGTCAGCGCTCGACACAGTCCTGCCGGGCGTTTGCACTGGCCGTGCAGGCAAGACGCCTGATGGATCAGTCCGATTCGGCACGCGCCCGATAAGCGGTGTGAGGGGGCGTGGATGGACATCGATGGTGGCGATGCCTCTGATGGGCGATTTCGGTGACATTTCTTCATCCTTGAAGGGGTGTCACATCAGTCGGCGTTGGCGCTGGACTGATGAATATTAGGTTTGAGCGATGATTTTTTGCCGGTTACGGGTTGTCGGACTTACAGGACGCCGGTTGTAAGAGAAACCGACCATTGCCGTCGGAATTGGTCAAAATTTGTGCTATATTCCGCGCCCGCGATTTTTCACTTCAACACCGGTCGTCGACATGCAAGCAGCCAAGCCGTTATTTGACTATCCAAAATATTGGGCCGAATGTTTCGGGCCAGCGCCATTCCTGCCGATGAGCAGGGAGGAGATGGATCAGCTTGGCTGGGATTCGTGCGACATCATCATTGTTACCGGTGATGCCTACGTCGATCACCCGTCGTTCGGCATGGCGATCATTGGCCGGCTGCTGGAGTCCCAGGGCTTCCGCGTCGGGATCATTGCCCAGCCGAACTGGCAGTCCAAAGACGACTTCATGAAGCTCGGCGAGCCGAACCTGTTTTTCGGGGTTGCGGCGGGCAACATGGACTCGATGATCAACCGCTACACCGCGGACAAGAAAATCCGTTCCGACGACGCCTATACGCCAGGCGGTATGGCCGGCAAGCGTCCGGATCGCGCGAGCCTGGTTTACAGCCAGCGCTGCAAGGAAGCCTACAAGCATGTGCCGATCGTACTCGGCGGCATCGAGGCCTCGCTGCGTCGCATCGCCCACTACGATTACTGGCAGGATCGCGTGCGTAACTCGATCCTGATCGACGCCAGCGCCGACATCCTGCTGTACGGCAACGCCGAACGCGCAATTGTCGAAGTCGCTCAGCGTCTGTCTTACGGACACAAGATTGAAGACATCACCGACGTGCGCGGCACCGCGTTCATCCGTCGCGACACGCCGAAAGACTGGTACGAAGTCGATTCAACGCGTATCGACCGTCCGGGCAAAGTCGACAAGATCATCAACCCGTACGTGAACACCCAGGACACCCAGGCCTGCGCCATTGAGCAGGAAAAAGGTCCGGTCGAAGATCCGCAGGAAGCCAAGGTCGTGCAGATCCTGGCCAGCCCGCGCATGACCCGCGACAAGACCGTGATTCGTCTGCCGTCGGTTGAAAAGGTCCGCGGCGACGCCGTTCTGTATGCCCACGCCAACCGCGTGCTGCACCTGGAAACCAACCCGGGCAACGCCCGCGCGCTGGTGCAGAAGCATGGCGAAGTCGACGTCTGGTTCAACCCGCCGCCGATTCCGATGACCACTGAAGAAATGGACTACGTGTTCGGCATGCCTTACGCCCGTGTTCCGCACCCGGCGTACGGCAAGGAGAAGATTCCGGCCTACGACATGATCCGTTTCTCGGTGAACATCATGCGTGGCTGCTTTGGCGGCTGCACCTTCTGCTCGATCACCGAGCACGAAGGCCGGATCATCCAGAACCGTTCCGAAGAGTCGATCATTCGCGAAATCGAAGAGATCCGCGACAAGGTGCCGGGCTTCACCGGCGTTATCTCCGACCTCGGCGGCCCGACCGCGAACATGTACCGCATCGCCTGCAAAACGCCGGAAATCGAATCCGCGTGCCGCAAGCCATCCTGCGTGTTCCCGGGCATCTGCCCGAACCTGAACACCGACCACTCGTCGCTGATTCAGCTGTACCGCAGCGCCCGTGCGTTGCCGGGTGTGAAGAAAATCCTGATCGCCTCCGGCCTGCGTTACGACCTCGCGGTCGAGTCGCCGGAGTACGTCAAAGAGCTGGTGACCCACCACGTCGGTGGCTACCTGAAGATCGCCCCGGAACACACCGAGGAAGGTCCGCTCAACCAGATGATGAAACCGGGCATTGGCAGCTATGACAAGTTCAAGCGCATGTTCGAGAAGTACACCAAGGAAGCGGGCAAAGAGCAGTACCTGATTCCGTACTTCATCGCCGCCCACCCGGGCACCACTGACGAAGACATGATGAACCTGGCCTTGTGGCTCAAGGGCAATGGCTTCCGTGCTGACCAGGTGCAGGCGTTCTACCCGTCGCCGATGGCCACCGCCACGGCTATGTACCACTCGGGCAAGAACCCGCTACGCAAGGTCACCTACAAGAGCGACGGCGTGACCATCGTCAAGAGCGAAGAGCAGCGTCGTCTGCACAAGGCGTTCTTGCGTTACCACGACCCGAAAGGCTGGCCGATGCTGCGTGAGGCATTGATCCGCATGGGTCGTGGCGATCTGATCGGTTCGGGCAAGGATCAGTTGATCCCGACCCATCAGCCGGCGACTGACAGCTACCAGAGCGCCCGTCGCAAGAACTCGACGCCGGCCGGCAGCCATAAAGTGGCGAAGGAAGGCAAAGAGAAGACCACCAAGATCCTCACTCAGCACACCGGCCTGCCGCCGCGTGCCAGTGATGGTGGTAATCCGTGGGACAAGCGTGAGCAGGCTAAGGCAGCGGCGTTTGCCCGTAACCAGCAGGCGGCCAAGGAACGTAAAGACGCTGCGAAAGGCAAAGGGCCGAAGCCGACCCGTAAGCCGGTGGTACCGCGCTAAACATCGCTTGAGCTGAACAGAGCGCCAACCTTCGGGTTGGCGTTTTGCATTTCCGGGGCTGGATATTGGGTTGTCCGGGAGATCCATCCCCCTCACCCCAGCCCTCTCCCCCATGGGGGACGAGGGGGAAGGGAGCAGATCTCTGTGCCTTTCAAACCTGAGTTCGACTCAATACTTTCAAGTCGGCGTATCTCGAACATCCAACGCGGTCAGTCCCCTCTCCCTATGGGCGGTCCGACGTTTCGGGAGGGTTAGGGTGAGGGGCTCTTCGCAACATTTACGTGCAATCAGCCCAAACCATTTCCCCGCATCGCCCGATTTTGGTGCTGTACTGCCCTAAGCATTCCGGGAAAGCGCCCAAGCCTCTGTATGGCATAAGTCTTGCGCGCTTTCGAATACGCTTAGGCTCGCAGGAGGCACGCCGTGTCGATTCATGTCGCATTGCATCACGTCACGCATTACCGCTACGACCGCGCTGTCGAACTCGGCCCGCAGATCGTTCGCCTGCGCCCGGCCGCTCACAGCCGCACGCGGATTCTGTCCTATGCGCTGAAAGTCTCGCCCGAGCAGCATTTCATCAACTGGCAGCAGGATCCGCAGGGCAACTACCTCGCCCGATTGGTGTTCCCCGAGAAAACCGACGAATTACGTATCGAAGTCGATCTGCTTGCCGAGATGGCGGTGTTCAACCCGTTCGACTTCTTCCTCGAACCCTACGCCGAGAAAATCCCTTTCGCCTACGCCGCCGATGAGCGCAAGGAGCTGGCGCCGTACCTCGAAACCCTGCCGCTGACACCCAAATTCAAAGCCTATCTGGACGCCATCGACCGCACACCGCTGCCGGCGGTGGATTTTCTGGTGGCGCTCAACCAGCGCCTGAGCGAGGACATTGGTTACCTGATTCGCATGGAGCCGGGCGTGCAAACCCCGGAGCACACCCTCGAACATGCCTCCGGCTCCTGCCGGGATTCGGCGTGGCTGCTGGTGCAACTACTGCGCAACCTGGGATTGGCCGCGCGATTTGTTTCCGGCTACCTGATTCAACTGACCGCCGATGTGAAAAGCCTCGACGGCCCGTCCGGCACTGACGTGGATTTCACCGACCTGCACGCCTGGTGCGAAGTGTATTTGCCGGGCGCGGGCTGGATCGGCCTGGATGCGACTTCCGGGCTGTTTGCCGGTGAAGGACATATCCCGTTGGCCTGCAGTCCCGATCCGTCCTCGGCGGCACCGATCAGTGGCTTGGTCGAGCCGTGCGAATGTGTGTTCAGCCATGAGATGTCGGTGGAACGGATCTGGGAGGCGCCGCGCGTCACCAAACCCTACACCGATGAGCAGTGGCTGGCGATTCAGGCACTCGGCCGACAGATCGATGCCGACCTGCTGGCGGATGACGTACGCCTGACCATGGGTGGCGAACCGACTTTCGTTTCCATCGATGATCCGGACGGCGCCGAGTGGAATACCGCCGCGTTGGGCGCGGACAAGCGCCGGCTCTCTGCCGAGCTGTTCCAGCGCATGCGCAAACACTACGCACCGAAAGGCCTGGTGCATTTTGGTCAGGGCAAGTGGTATCCCGGCGAGCAACTGCCGCGCTGGTCGCTTAACTGCTACTGGCGCCGCGACGGCGTGCCGATCTGGCACAACGATGCCTTGATCGCCGATGAGCAGCAGGATTACGGCGCCAATGGCGAATTGGCCGGGCGCTTCCTCGCCAGTGTCGCCGAGCGACTGAAGTTGCCTACGCGTTTTGTGTTTCCGGCCTACGAAGACAATTTCTATTACCTCTGGCGTGAGGGCACCTTGCCGAGCAACGTCAGCGCCGAAGATTCACGTCTGGAGGAACCGCTGGAGCGCGCACGCCTGCGTAAAGTCTTCAGTCAGGGCCTCAACAAAGTCATTGGCCAAGTGCTGCCGCTGGCGCGTACGGCCAAGGGCGATCAATGGCAGAGCGGGCGCTGGTATCTACGTGACGAGCACTGCCGACTGGTGCCCGGGGATTCGCCGCTGGGGTATCGCTTGCCACTGGGTTCGCAGCCGTGGGTGAAGGCCGCCGAATATCCGTTTATTCATCCGCAGGACCCGAATCAGCAGTTCCCTGAGCTGCCGGAAACCGCGCAGCTCAACCGTCACGGCGAACCGGCTGCGACTGACGAACGCGCGCCGAAAATCGACGAGTCCGCTGACTGGCTGACCCGCACTGCATTCTGCGCCGAGGCTCGCGAGGGCCGCTTGTACCTGTTCATGCCGCCGCTGGAGCGCGTCGAGGATTATCTGGAACTGGTGGCCGCCATCGAAGCGACGGCTGAAGAACTGCATTGCCCGGTGTTGCTGGAGGGCTACGAGCCGCCGAGCGATCCGCGTCTGAGCAACTTCCGCATCACCCCGGATCCCGGTGTGATTGAGGTGAATGTGCAGCCGTCGGCGACCTGGGACGAATTGGTCGAACGCACCGGGTTTCTCTATGAAGAGGCACGGCAAACCCGACTGACCACCGAGAAATTCATGATCGATGGTCGCCACACTGGCACCGGCGGCGGTAACCATTTTGTGCTCGGTGGTGCGACGCCAGCGGATTCACCGTTTCTGCGTCGCCCGGATCTGTTACGCAGCCTGATCAGTTACTGGCACAACCATCCGTCGTTGTCGTATCTGTTTTCCGGATTGTTCATCGGCCCGACGTCTCAGGCGCCGCGTGTAGACGAGGCGCGCAATGATGCACTGTACGAACTGGAAATCGCTTTCGCGCAAATGCCGGAGCCGGGCGAGGAGTGCGCGCCGTGGCTGGTGGATCGTCTGCTGCGCAACTTGCTGATCGACGTCACCGGCAACACTCACCGAGCCGAGTTCTGCATCGACAAACTGTACTCACCGGATGGCGCCACCGGACGTCTCGGCTTGCTGGAACTGCGCGCCTTTGAAATGCCGCCGCACGCCCACATGAGTCTGGCCCAGCAGCTGTTGCTGCGGGCGCTGGTCGCACGTTTCTGGCGTGAGCCTTATGCGCCGCCGAAACTGGCGCGCTGGGGCACCGAGCTGCACGATCGTTTCTTGCTGCCGCACTTTATCGAGCAGGATTTCGCCGACGTCATCGTCGAACTGAACAGCGCCGGTTATCCACTGCGGGCGGAATGGTTCGCGGCGCACCTGGAGTTTCGTTTTCCCAAGGTCGGCGATTACGCCGTCAATGGCATCGAACTGGAACTGCGTCAGGCGCTGGAGCCTTGGCATGTGCTGGGCGAGGAGGGCGCGGCGGGTGGAACGGTGCGCTACGTCGACTCATCTCTGGAGCGTCTGCAGGTCAAGCTCAAAGGGCTGCCGCCGCAGCGTTATTTGCTGACCTGTAATGGCATCGCGGTGCCGTTGCACCCGACCGGGCGCGTGGGCGAGTTCGTCGCGGGTGTGCGTTACCGTGCGTGGCAACCGGCCAACTGTCTGCAACCGACAATACCCGTGCATGCGCCGTTGGTGTTCGACCTGCTCGACACCTGGATGGGCCGCTCGCTGGGCGGCTGCCAATACCACGTCGCCCATCCGGGCGGGCGTAATTACGAGACGTTGCCGGTCAATGCCAACGAAGCGGAGAGCCGGCGCATGGCGCGATTCTTCCGCGTCGGACATACGCCGGGGAAACTTCCTGTACCGAATGTAGAAATCAGTGACGAGCTACCGATGACAATCGATTTGCGACGTTTCTAAGTCCTGCGCGACACGCGGATTTTTCGTATATCCGCGTGTCATGTGCCTGCGTTAGTCTGACCGTTCCTTGCTGTCTGCCGAGCTTTCCATGCCTGACCTGCTAGACCGCTACCCGCTCACGATGGGCACTTATCACGAACTGCTCGATGGCAGTGGCGCGGTGCGCCCGCACTGGCGGCGGCTGTTCGATCAGTTGCAACGCAGCACGCCAGCGCAACTGATGCAGCGGCAGGCTTTGCTGGCGCGGCAGATTCAGGAAAACGGCGTCACTTATAACGTCTATGCCGACCCGAAAGGCGCGGATCGGCCATGGGAGCTGGATCTGTTACCGCATGTGATTGCGGCGGATGAATGGCAGCAATTGTCAGCAGGCATCGCTCAGCGCGCGCGACTGCTCAACGCTGTGCTGGCGGACTTGTACGGGCCGCAGCGGTTGATCAGTGAAGGCTTGCTGCCTGCTGAACTGGTCTTCGGTCACAACAATTTTCTCTGGCCCTGCCAGGGCATCGTTCCCCCGGAAAACGCCTTCCTGCATCTTTTTGCGGTGGATCTGGCACGCACGCCGGACGGGCGCTGGTGGGTCACGGCGGATCGCACACAAGCGCCATCGGGCGCCGGTTATGCCCTGGAAAACCGCACCATCGTGTCGCGCGCCTTTCCCGAGTTGTACCGGGATTTGAAGGTGCAGCATCTGGCGGGCTTTTTCCGCACCTTGCAGGAAACCCTCGCGCGGCAGGCGCCAAGTGACGATGACGCGCCGCTGGTGGTGCTGCTCACACCGGGGCGTTTCAACGAAAGTTATTTTGAACATTTGTATCTGGCTCGCCAGCTGGGTTACCCGCTGGTCGAGGGCGGTGACCTCACGGTGCGCGATGCCACGGTCTACCTGAAAACCCTCAGTGGCTTGCGTCGGGTGCACGCAATCATGCGCCGGCTCGATGATGATTTCTGTGATCCGCTGGAACTGCGTACGGACTCGGCGCTTGGCGTGCCCGGCCTGCTCGAAGCGGTGCGTCAGGGCCGGGTGCTGGTTGCCAATGCATTGGGCAGTGGCGTGCTGGAATCGCCGGGATTGCTGGGTTTTCTACCGAAGATCAACCAATACCTGTTTGGCGAAGAACTGATTCTGCCGTCGATCGCGACGTGGTGGTGCGGCGAGGCGCCGGTGTTGGCGCAGGCGCTGGAAAAGCTGCCGGAACTGTTGATCAAACCGGCGTTCCCCTCACAAAGCTTCGCGCCCGTGTTCGGCCGCGATCTGAGTGAGAAACAGCGTCAGGTGCTTGCCGAGCGCATGCAGGCGCGCCCTTATGCCTACGTGGCGCAAGAATTGGCTCAGTTATCACAAGCGCCGATCTGGCAGGCCGAAAATGGTCAACTGCAACCGCGCGCCATTGGCATGCGCATGTATGCCGTGGCCAGTCGCGATGGTTATCGCGTACTTCCCGGTGGTTTGACCCGGGTGGCCGCCGAGGCCGATGCCGAAGTGGTATCGATGCAGCGTGGCGGAGCAAGCAAAGACACTTGGGTACTTGGCGATCGTCCGCCCAGCGGCGAGCAATGGAAGAGCCAGCGTAATGTCGGCGTGCATGATCTGGTGCGGCGCGATCCGTATCTGCCTTCGCGGGTGGTGGAAAACCTGTTCTGGTTCGGCCGTTACTGCGAGCGCTGTGACGACAGTGCGCGGCTGCTGCGCATCATGCTTGCGCGGTATGTCGATGGTGATGATCCGCAAGCGTTGCAGGCGGCGGTCGATCTCGGTGAGCGGCTGACGTTGTTGCCGGATGAAGGAGAACTGCCAGAGCGCTTGCTCGCTGCACTGCTCGGTGACGACTGGTCGTTCAGCCTGCGTTCCAACCTGCAACGCTTGCAGTGGGCGGCCTCACAGGTGCGCGGCAAGCTATCGCGGGAGAATTGGCAGGCGCTGGTCGAGTTGCAGCGCGAAGCGATGGAGCTGGACACCGACGAACCCGACTTCGGCGAACTGCTGGATTTTCTCAACCGGTTGGTGATGTCGCTGGCGGCGTTGTCAGGGTTTGCCCTCGACGACATGACCCGCGACGAAGGCTGGCGCTTTCTGATGATCGGCCGGCGTATCGAGCGACTGCAGTTTCTCAGCAGCAGCCTCGCAGCGTTTCTGCGTGGCGCCGGTGCTGTCGATCAGGCGGGCCTGGAATGGCTGCTGGAGTTGGGCAACAGCAGCATCACCTATCGCTCACGCTATCTGGCCGTGGCGCAATTGATTCCGGTGCTCGACCTGTTGCTGCTCGACGAGCAGAACCCGCACGCGGTGTTGTTCCAGTTGAAACTGGTCACGCGCACGTTGAAACGTTTGAACGATGATTTTGGCGCGCCACGGGAAGCGGGACTGCCGCGACTGGTCGAGCGGCTGGCACGGTTCGATCTGGGTTGCCTGGAGAATCCATTGTTCGGTGAGTCCAGCGTACGAGCGGCTCTGAATGGTCTGGCGGATTTGCTGCAAGAGATTGCCGAGGCCAGTGGGCAAGTGTCGGATCGTCTGGCCTTGCGCCATTTCGCCCATGTCGATGATGTCAGCCAACGCACGGTGTCCGTCTGATGAATGCTCGATACCAGATCTTCCACGACACCTGTTACCACTACGACAGCCCGGTGTCCCTGGCGCAGCAACTGGCGCACTTGTGGCCGCGAAAATGCGCCTGGCAGCGCTGCACCGAACAGCAATTGCTCATCAGCCCGGACCCGACCGCACGGCGCGATGAGCTGGATGTGTTTGGTAATCCGTTGACCCGACTGGCCTTCGAACGCCCGCATGACGAATTGCAGGTCAATGCCCAACTCACCGTTGAAGTGCTGGCGCGGCCTGCGCTGGATTTCAATCAGTCGCCCGCGTGGGAAATGACCCGCGATGCGCTGAGCTACAGCAGTCAGCCGTTGTCCGCTGAGTTGCTCGAAGCCTGTCGCTACCGGTTCCAGTCACCGTACGTGCATTTGAAACGCAGTTTCGTCGAGTTCTCTCAGAGTTGTTTCCCGCCGGGGCGTCCGTTGCTGCTGGGCGTGCAGGACTTGATGCAGAAGATCTTCAGCGAATTCACCTTCGATGCCGAGGCGACCCAAGTGGCGACGCCCTTGGTGGAAGTGCTGGAGCGGCGACGCGGGGTCTGTCAGGACTTCGCACACTTGATGCTGGCGTGCGTGCGCTCGCGAGGGCTGGCGGCGCGATATATCAGTGGTTACCTGCTGACGCAGCCACCACCGGGGCAGCCACGCTTGATCGGCGCCGATGCATCGCATGCCTGGGTGTCGGTGTTTTGTCCGGCGCTGGGTTGGGTGGATTTTGATCCGACCAACAATGTGCAGCCGGGGCTGGAGCATATTACGTTGGCGTGGGGGAGGGATTTTTCCGATGTATCGCCGTTGCGTGGGGTGATTCTTGGCGGCGGCAATCACGACCCGGAAGTGCGCGTTACCGTGATGCCCCTGGATTAGCGACGATAAAAAATGTGGGAGCGAGCCTGCTCGCGAAGGCGTCAGGTCAGTCAACTTATATGTGGCTGATACACCGCTTTCGCGAGCAGGCTCGCTCCCACATGGGAACTGGGTGCACTTGGAAATGGAAGGCTGTGAGGGCCGGCAGTGAAACTGCCAGCCCCGTCACAAATCCGCAGGGTCTGATTCGATCATCAAACCCGGTCGGGTTCAGGCGTCGGGCGCCTGATCTTTCGGTGTTTCAGTCGCATCGGTTGCATCAACATCATCTTGCGTCGTCACTTCACCCTCAGGGTTCAGTGCCGCTTCTTCAGCGGTTTGTTTCTTGCGCTGAAGCTTTTCCTCTTTCTTCTGTTCCTTTGCCAGGTCTCGTTGACGTTTGGCGAAGGAGTAATTGGGTTTGGCCATGGGCGATCCTCTTGGGTCGAAGGTGAGGTTGAGCGGCACATATTCTGCCCTGTATCGGTGTCCGGGGGTTAACCGGGTTTTTGGTCGACCCACTTGGGCGTGACGGTCGGCTTCCAGTGATCCAGGGCATCGAGCAATGTTTGCGGCGATTCGCTCACCTGCAGCATGTCACGGTGTGGCGCGCGAACGAAGCCTTCGCCGACGATATGGTCAAGAAAAGCGGTGAGTTTGTTGTAGAAACCGTTCACTTCCAGCAGACCCAACGGCTTGCCGTGGTAACCAAGCTGACCCCAGGTCCAGACTTCGAACAGCTCTTCCAGCGTACCGAGGCCGCCGGGCAGGGCGATGAACGCATCGCTGAGTTCAGCCATGCGCGCCTTGCGCGCGTGCATGCCATCGACCACTTCCAGACGCGTCAGGCTCTTGTGGCCGATTTCCTTGTCCATCAGGCTTTGCGGGATGATGCCGATCACTTCACCGCCAGCGGCCAGCGCGGCGTCGGCGACAATGCCCATCAAACCCACAGCACCACCGCCGTAGACCAGGGTCAGTTTACGTTCGGCCAAAGCCCGGCCAAGGGCAATGGCAGCTTCGGTGTAAGCCGGGTCAGTGCCGGCGTTGGCACCGCAAAATACACAAACGGATTTCAGAGACATGCCTTCCTCCTGGGTCAATCCGTCACAGGGTAATGGCTGGCACGCCTTGATCCAAGGGCTAAACTTCGCGTTCCGGTGATTCAAAGGTACCGCTGGCGCCACAGGCGTACGCGGCGAGCAAACTGCACAACAGACCGTTAAAGAACATGACAGGCACTCCGTCTCAGTAGATGCGCCGATCATAGGGCCGGCCGGGAAATCTGGCCGTTAGATTGTGTCGATGAGTGTCATAGCCTGAAAGTTGTATACAATTTTTGACTCAAGTCATAGGAACTTGCGAAGATTTCAGGCAGTCTTTCCACCATTCGTGTTTTTGTTAACCCTGCCTTGGAGATTCACCATGTTTTCCAAAGTTGTTGCGGTATCCCTGCTGGCGCTGGCCAGCAGCCAATTGATGGCTGCCGAGTGCAAAACCACCGTTGACTCCACCGATCAGATGTCCTTCAACACCAAGGAAATCGTGATCGACAAGAGCTGCAAGACCTTCACCGTCGAACTGACCCACTCCGGCAACCTGCCGAAAAACGTCATGGGTCATAACCTGGTAATCAGCAAAGAAGCGGACATGCAGCCAATCGCTACCGCTGGCCTGGCCGCCGGTATCGACAAGAACTACCTGCCGGAAGGTGACGCGCGCATCATCGCTCACACCAAGATCATCGGCGCCAAGGAAACTGACTCGCTGACCTTCGACGTGGCGAAAATCGCTGATGGTGGCTACGGCTTCTTCTGCTCGTTCCCTGGGCACATCTCGATGATGAAAGGCACGATTACCGTTAAGTAATCAGGACCACCGCGTCATCGTTCTTCGCGAGCAGGCTCGCTCCCACAGGTTTTAGTTGTGCACAAATGCTGTGTCCGACAGCGAACCATGTGGGAGCGAGCCTGCTCGCGAAGAGGCCATCCGCATCAACGAATGCGATGGCCAAAGAAAAGCCCGCTGAGGATCGCTCCTCAGCGGGCTTTTTCATTCCATCCGTGCTTATGGCGCAAACGGCATCACGCGTTTGTGATGAGTCTTGTTGTAGGTCGCGACGATGATGTCGAACGCTTCCTGACGCACCGGCTCACCGTGCAGGAACGCGTCGATTTCGGCATACGTCACGCCGTGCGATGCTTCGTCCGGTTTGCCCGGCGACAGGTCTTCCAGATCCGCCGTCGGGACTTTCTCGACCAGCGACTCCGGTGCGCCAAAGCTGCGCGCAATCGCGCGAACCTGATTCTTCACCAGACCGCTGAGCGGTGCCAGATCACAGGCGCCGTCGCCAAACTTGGTGAAGAATCCCATCACGGCTTCCGCCGCATGATCGGTACCGATCACCAGGCCGTGGGCCGCGCCGGCGATGGTGTACTGGGCAACCATGCGCATCCGTGCCTTGGTATTGCCGAGTACGAAGTCCACCGACACCGCATGTTTGCCTTCGAATGCTGCGACTTCACTGGCCAGCGACTTCACCGCCGGGCCGATATTGACGGTGTGGCGTTCATCCGGGGCGATGAAATCCACCGAGGCCTGGGCGTCGTGTTCGTCGAACTGGGTTTCGTACGGCAGGCGCACGGCAATGAATTTGTAGCTGTTGTCACCGGTCTGGTCGCGCAGCTCGCGCATCGCACGCTGGGCCAACAGGCCGGCGGTCAGCGAATCGACACCGCCGCTGATGCCCAGCACCAGCGTCTTGAGCCCGGAATTGACCAGGCAATCCTGAATAAAGGCAATGCGCCGGGCGACTTCGGCCTGCAGGGCCTGGTAATCGGCGAACGGCGGTTGCACCTTGAGCTGTTCAGCAATCTCACGCTGTACGGCTTGCATGAATTCACTCCTTGCTAGATAGACGGGGATCGGCAGGAACCTGGAACACGTGTCGCAAGTAGGCGACGAAATTCGGGTCTTTGCAGTGGGACTTGCCTGGCTCGTCGGAGATCTTCGCCACCGGTTGGCCGTTGCAGGCAGTCATTTTAAGCACGATGCTCATCGGTTCGACACCCGGAATGTCACAGGTGAGGTTGGTACCGATGCCGAAGCTGACGTTGATCCGGCCGTGCAGCGCGCGGAAGATCTCCAGCGACTTGGGCAGGGTCAGGCTGTCGGAGAACACCAGGGTCTTGCTCATCGGGTCGATGCCAAGCCTGTGATAGTGAGCGATGCATTTTTCGCCCCACACCACAGGGTCACCGGAGTCGTGGCGCAGACCATCGAAAAGCTTGGCGAAGAACAGGTCGAAGTCGCCGAGGAAGGCATCGGTGGTGATGCAATCAGTCAGGGCGATCCCCAGTAAGCCGCGGTATTCGCGGACCCAGCAATCCAGTGCGGCGATCTGGCTGTCGATCAGCCGTGGACCGAGTTGCTGATGGGCCATGATCCATTCGTGGGCCATGGTGCCCAGCGGCTTCATATCGAGTTCGCGGGACAGGTGTACGTTGCTGGTGCCGACGAAACGCCCGGGGAAGTCGTGTTTGAGCACGTTCACCACTTCTGCCTGCACGCCATACGAAAAACGGCGGCGGGTGCCAAAGTCAGCAACCTGCAGTTGCGACAACTCGTCGGCCGAGGCGTTGGCGGTCAGCCAGTCGAACTTGCGATAGAGCTGCTCGCGCGCTTGTTCGAGCACGGTTTCACGGTAGCGATAGCGGTTGCGCACTTCGCTGACGATCGCCAGTAATGGCACTTCATACAGAATCACATGCAGCCACGGCCCGCGCAGACGGATGAACAACTCGCCGTTCTCGATGCCGGTGTGCACGTAGCGCAGGTTGAAGCGGAACAGGCCGAGAAAGCGCAGGAAGTCCGGTTTGAGGAAGCTGATGCGCTCCAGAAAACTCAGTTGATCGGCGCTCAGGCTCAGCTCGGCCAGCCGCTCGATCTGAAAACGGATCTCGGCCAGATACGGGCGCAGATCCTCGCTGTTACGGCAACGGAACTCCCATTCGACTTCGACGTTGGGGTAGTTGTGCAGCACCGCCTGCATCATCGTCAGTTTGTAGAAGTCGGTGTCGAGCAGGTTCTGCACGATGCGATCGGCAAACACGCTCTCGCTCATAACGGGGTCTCCAGGTGCGCCGCGCCTGTGCGCGGTCTCATTCAATGGCGCTAGTGGCGCATATCAGGGACGAAGATTGCCAGCAGTTTTTTAAATCACCGCAGAACCCTGGTGGGAGCGAGCCTGCTCGCGAAGGCGTCATTGCGGCTTGCATCGGTATTGAATGTGCCGGCCTCTTCGCGAGCAGGCTCCACATTTTTCAATCGAGTCAAATTTCCGGGCTGTCGATCTGTTCGAGCATCCACTTCACAAAGTCCCGCACCTTCGGTACTTCCGCCGCATGCTCCGGGTACGCCAGGTAATAGGCATCAGTGCTGGGCATGGCATGCTCAAAGGGAATGACCAGTTTGCCGTCGGCCAATTCTTCTTCCACCAGAAACCGTGGCAGCAGTGCCACACCACATCCCACTTGCGCGGCACGAATGCACATATAAAAGGTTTCGAAACGCGGCCCGTGGTAGCTGTGTTCGGTCTGATAACCCTGACTGTCGAACCAGTCGTGCCACGCTTGCGGGCGCGAGGCATTTTGCAACAGGACCAGATCAGTGAGTTGCGTCGGATCAGTGAACGGCTTGTCCGGCAGGCTGCCCGGCGCGCACACCGGCACCAACTCTTCACCGAACAACTTCAGGCATTCAGTGCCGGGCCGTGAGCCCTGACCGAAATAGAAGGCCAGGTCGCTGCGCCCTTGCAGCAGGTCATCCGCTTCCTGCTCGTTGCACAAGTCCAGATGGATCGACGGATGGCGCAAACGCCAGCCTTTCAGGCGTGGCACCAGCCAGCGCGCGCCGAAGGTCGACGGTGTAGACACGCGCAGGACTTCAGTTTCGCCGCCGTAGGAACGCAGGTAATGCGTCGACATCTCCACTTGCGAGAGAATTTTTCGTACTTCTACCAAGTACAAATCCCCGGCCGGGGTCATCTGCAAACGCCGACGAACGCGGCGGAACAACAGGTGTTGCAACAGTTCTTCCAACTGCGCGACCTGTTTGCTCACCGCGCTCTGGGTCAGGTTCAGTTCCTCGGCGGCGCGGGTGAAACTCAAGTGCCGGGTCACGGCCTCGAAGCACTGCAACGCGGTGATCGAGGGCAAGTGGCGTTTGTTCAGCATGGCCGATCCTTTTCTTGTCTTTCTTTGCGCAGCATGAATAAACGGAATGATATCTCGCGTAAAGGTCGTTTGTTGCCTTGCCAATGTGACGCTACAACTAAAGGCCTGCCCGGTCGCGAAAAAGCGTCCGCACACATTCAGTTTTTTGCTTGAGGAGTGACCCATGGTTGCCGCATTGCTTGATCGTCTAGGTGTGAACCCGGCCCTTTATCAGAACGGCAAAGTGCCGGTGCATTCGCCGATCGACGGCAGCCGTATCGCCGCCGTCAACTGGGAAGGCCCGGCCGAAGTCGAGCAGCACATCAGTCGCGCAGATCATGCGTTCGAGCAATGGCGCAAGGTGCCAGCCCCGCGTCGCGGCGAGCTGGTACGTCAGTTCGGCGAAGTGTTGCGTGAATACAAAGCTGATCTCGGTGAACTGGTTTCCTGGGAGGCGGGCAAGATCACCCAGGAAGGTCTGGGTGAAGTGCAGGAGATGATCGACATCTGTGATTTCGCCGTCGGTCTGTCTCGCCAGTTGTACGGTTTGACCATCGCCTCCGAGCGTCCGGGTCACCACATGCGTGAAACCTGGCATCCGCTGGGCGTGGTCGGCGTCATCAGCGCGTTCAATTTTCCGGTCGCAGTGTGGGCGTGGAACACCACGCTGGCGCTGGTCTGCGGCAACCCGGTGGTGTGGAAACCGTCGGAGAAAACTCCGCTGACCGCGTTGGCGTGTCAGGCGCTGTTCGACCGTGTAGTGAAGAATTTCAACGATGCCCCGGCGAACCTGTGCCAGGTGATCATCGGTGGTCGCGATGCCGGTGAAGCGCTGGTCGATGACCCGCGTGTCGCGCTGATCAGCGCCACTGGCAGCACACGCATGGGCCGCGAAGTGGCGCCGAAAGTCGCCGCACGTTTCGCCCGTAGCATTCTGGAATTGGGTGGCAACAACGCGATGATCCTCGGCCCGAGTGCCGATCTCGACATGGCCGTGCGCGCGATTCTGTTCAGTGCGGTCGGCACGGCCGGCCAGCGTTGCACCACTCTGCGTCGACTGATTGCCCATGAATCGGTGAAAGAAGAAATCGTCACCCGTCTCAAAGCCGCCTACTCGAAAGTGCGCATCGGCAACCCGCTGGAAGGCAATCTGGTCGGTCCGCTGATCGACAAGCACAGCTTCGAAAACATGCAGGACGCGCTGGAGCAGGCGTTGAGCGAGGGCGGTCGGGTGTTTGGCGGCAAGCGTCAGCTCGAAGATCAATTCCCCAATGCCTATTACGTTTCGCCGGCCATCGTTGAAATGCCGGAGCAGAGCGATGTGGTCTGCAGCGAAACCTTCGCACCGATTCTGTACGTGGTCGGCTACAGCGATTTCCAGGAAGCGCTGCGCCTGAACAATGCGGTGCCACAAGGCCTGTCGTCGTGCATCTTCACCACGGATGTGCGCGAAGCCGAGCAGTTCATGTCGGCGGTTGGCAGTGACTGCGGCATCGCTAACGTCAACATCGGCCCGAGCGGTGCCGAAATTGGCGGCGCGTTTGGTGGCGAGAAAGAGACCGGTGGCGGTCGTGAGTCCGGCTCGGACGCCTGGCGCGCGTACATGCGCCGTCAGACCAATACGGTGAACTACTCGCTGGAGTTGCCGCTGGCGCAGGGCATCACCTTCGACTGAGTGCTCCCGTCAAATGGAGATCCCCTGTGGGAGCGAGCCTGCTCGCGAATACGGTGGGTCAGTCGACATTGATGTTGGCTGATACGCCCCTTTCGCGAGCAAGCTCGCTCCCACAGGATCAGCACTGTGTTTGGCAGGTTTCTGTTGGAGTCTGGCAATGCCGTTACGCGAAGAATGTCTGTGGGAAAAGCTCACGCCACAAAGGCCGGATAACACCGCGCTCAAAGGCGAAGTCAAAGTCGATGTCTGCGTGATCGGCGCCGGTTTTACCGGGTTGTCGGCAGCGTTGCATCTGTTGGAAAAAGGCAAAAGCGTCTGCGTGCTGGAAGCCCATCGCGCCGGTCACGGTGGTTCCGGACGCAACGTCGGGCTGGTCAACGCCGGCATGTGGATCCCGCCGGACGAGATCGAAGCCGGTTTCGGCGAAGCGGTCGGCAGTCAGCTCAACCGCATGCTTGGGGCCGCACCGGCGCTGGTCTTCAGCCTTGTGGATAAATACAACATTGATTGCCAGTTACGTCGCGAAGGCACGCTGCACATGGCGCACAACGCCAAGGGCGAGGCGGATCTGCGCAGTCGTGAACAGCAATGGAAACGTCGCGGCGCACAGGTTGAACTGCTGACCGGCAAGGCCTGCGAGCAAGCCACCGGCACGCAAAAGATCGCTGCTGCGTTGCTCGACCGTCGCGCCGGCACGCTCAACCCGATGGCGTATGTCACTGGGCTGGCGAATGCCGTGATTGGTCTCGGCGGGCAGATGTTCGATCATTCGCCAGTCACTCGCCTCGAGCGGCAGGGCTCGAACTGGTCGGTGCAGACCGAACACGGTTCGGTGCTGGCCGAGCAAGTGGTCATCGCCTCCAACGCCTACACCGAAGGCGACTGGACCGAACTCAAGCGCAACTTCTTCCCCGGTTACTACTATCAGGTCGCCTCGGTGCCGCTGACCGAGGACGCCGCGCAGGAAATTCTCCCGGGCGGGCAGGGTTCATGGGACACCCGTCAGGTGTTGAGCAGCATCCGCCGCGACAAAGAAGGGCGCTTGTTGCTCGGCAGCCTCGGTAACGGCAATCAGAAACCGACGTGGTTTCTCAAGGCTTGGGCCGACCGCGTGCAGCAGCATTACTTCCCCAATCTGAAACCTGTCGAGTGGGAATGCACCTGGACCGGGCGCATCGCGTTCACGCCTGATCACCTCATGCGCCTGTTCGAACCGGCGCCGGGTCTGGTGGCCGTCACCGGTTACAACGGTCGGGGCGTGACGACTGGCACCGTGGTCGGCAAAGCCTTCGCCGACTATTTGTGCAACGGTGATCCGCAAGCCCTGCCGATTCCCTTCGCACCGATGCAGCCCCTGGCCGGCGTCGGCTTGCGCAGTTGCCTGTACGAGGCCGGGTTCTCGCTGTATCACGCGGGCCAGTGCCTGCGCATCGTTATTTGAGTGTTGAAATATGTTGCCGGAAGCGGCGCTTTTCGATGCAGCGACTAGCCTGTAATGGTGCGGGTTGTAGCAGTCCCGCACCAGCAGTGTGCAGTTCGGTGACGCGGGCTGTTACAGGCTGGTTGCACGTCGTTTGGCGCCGCGGTTGCAATGATGGCGCGTGCGGGTTGCGCCTGAAAAAATAAATGGTTTCACCTTCCGCGGTTTAGACGGTTGCACGCCCAATGAAAATGGGAACGAAACAGTCGAAATAACAAGAAAGCAGCGACTTTTTGAAGAATAAAAAACCGATGGCACGGCCCTTGCTCTGAGCATTCAGTGAAGTGAAGTCGCAGTGCCAACTAAAAAAAACCTTGGAGCACCACCTCATGTCCCAGACGTTTTACAAGAAAGGCTTTCTGGCCCTCGCAGTGGCTACTGCGTTGGGTGTTTCTGCGTTTGCTCAAGCTGATGTGAAAATCGGTGTAGCGGGTCCAATGACTGGCGCCAACGCGGCATTTGGCGAGCAGTACATGAAGGGTGCACAGGCAGCGGCTGACGCGGTGAACGCGGCTGGCGGCGTCAACGGGGAAAAAATCGTACTGGTCAAGGGCGATGACGCCTGCGAGCCGAAACAGGCCGTGACGGTCGCCAAGGACCTCACCAACCAGAAAGTCGCCGGCGTGGTCGGTCACTTCTGCTCCTCTTCGACCATTCCAGCGTCGGAAATCTACGACGAAGCCGGGATCATCGCGATCACCCCGGGTTCGACCAACCCGCAAGTCACCGAGCGTGGCCTCAGCGCCATGTTCCGTATGTGCGGGCGTGACGACCAACAGGGCATTGTTGCCGGTGACTACATCGTTGATGTGCTCAAGGGCAAGAAAGTCGTTGTGCTGCACGATAAGGACACCTACGGCCAAGGCCTGGCGGATGCCACCAAGGCACAACTGGTCAAGCGCGGCGTGACGCCTGTGTTGTACGAAGGCCTGACCCGTGGTGAAAAAGACTTCAGCACCATCGTCACCAAGATCCGCGGCGCCGGCGCCGACGTCGTCTACTTCGGCGGTCTGCACCCGGAGGCCGGCCCGCTGGTTCGCCAACTGCGTGAACAAGGCCTGAAAGACGTCAAGTTCATGTCCGATGACGGCATCGTGACTGACGAACTGGTGACCACCGCCGGTGGCCCGCAGTTCACCGATGGCGTGCTGATGACCTTCGGCGCCGACCCGCGTCTGTTGCCTGAGAGCAAGACCGTAGTGGACGCTTTCCGCAAGGCCGGTACCGAGCCTGAGGGTTACACCCTGTACGCCTACGCTTCGGTGCAGACCCTGGCTGCCGCGTTCAACGGCGCCAAGTCCAACAAGGGCGAAGAGGCTGCGGCCTGGCTGAAGAAAAATCCGGTGAAAACCGTGATGGGCGAAAAAACCTGGGATTCCAAGGGCGACCTGAAAGTCTCCGACTACGTGGTTTACCAGTGGGACAAGGACGGCAAATATCACCAGCTGGAAAAACAGAAGTAAGGGCTGACGCGATCAGCTGATCCCACGGTTCCTTTGTAGGAGTGAGCCTGCTCGCGATGACGGAGTTACAGGCAACACATGTGTTGAATGTTAATCCGCTATCGCGAGCAGGCTCACTCCTACAGGGGGCGGTGGTGACGGGTGGATCGTGGCTGACATTGCTCCGACGTAAATCTGTATTTTTCCTAGAAGAACCGCACATCAAAGGTGTGCAGGTTCTCACTGCGTGAGATTGCGTTATGGATGGTATTTTCCTGCAGCAACTGGTCAACGGCCTGACCCTCGGGTCGGTCTATGGCCTGATCGCCATCGGCTACACAATGGTCTATGGCATCATCGGCATGATCAACTTCGCCCACGGCGAGGTTTACATGATTTCTGCTTACCTGGCGGCAATCAGTCTGGCTCTGCTGGCGTACTTCGGTATTGAATCCTTCCCGCTGTTGATGCTCGGCACCCTGATTTTCACCATCGTGATCACGGCGGTGTATGGCTGGGTCATCGAGCGAGTCGCTTACAAACCCCTGCGCAACTCCACCCGACTGGCTCCGTTGATCAGTGCCATCGGCATTTCCCTGATCCTGCAAAACTACGCACAGATCGCTCAAGGCGCCAAGCAACAGGGCGTGCCAACCCTGTTGAGCGGGGCGTGGCGTGTCGACATCGGTACCGGTTTCGTGCAACTGACCTACACCAAAGTCTTCATTCTGGTGGCCGCATTCGTCGGCATGGGCCTGCTGACCTACGTCATCAAGTACACCAAGCTCGGCCGCATGTGCCGTGCGACCCAGCAAGACCGCAAGATGGCTTCGATCCTCGGCATCAACACCGACCGGGTCATTTCCTATGTGTTCATCATCGGTGCAGCCATGGCGGCGCTGGCCGGCGTGCTGATCACCATGAACTACGGCACTTTCGACTTCTATGCCGGCTTCATTATCGGCATCAAGGCGTTCACCGCAGCGGTTCTCGGCGGGATCGGTTCATTGCCTGGTGCAATGCTCGGCGGGATCATCCTCGGCATCTCCGAGTCGCTGTTCTCCGGTCTGGTCAACTCCGACTACAAAGACGTGTTCAGCTTCTCGCTGCTCGTACTTGTTCTGGTCTTCCGGCCGCAGGGCCTGTTGGGCCGTCCTCTTGTGTCGAAGGTGTAAGCGATGTCTTCAACCACTCAAAAATCCATCGATATCAAAAAAAGCCTGGTTGAGGCGATTCTTGCCGGCCTGATTGCCCTGATCGTATTCGGCCCGATTGTCGGCGTTGTGCTCGAGGGTTACAGCTTCAACCTTGAGCCGACCCGCGTGGCCTGGATCATCGGTATTGTCATGATTGGCCGCTTTGCCCTCAGCCTGTTCCTGCAAACGCCCAAGGGCCTGAAAATTCTCGACGGATTCGAGAGCACCGGCTCCGGTGTGCATGTGCTGCCTGCCGATCACAAATCCTCGCTGCGCTGGATCATCCCGCTGCTGATTGTGCTGGCCGTCATCGTGCCGTTTGTCTCCAACTCCTATCTGCTCGGCGTGGTCATCCTCGGGTTGATCTATGTGTTGCTGGGGCTGGGGCTGAACATCGTGGTCGGTCTGGCCGGTCTGCTCGACCTGGGTTATGTGGCGTTCTACGCCATTGGCGCTTACGGTCTGGCGCTGGGTTATCAATACCTCGGTCTGGGTTTCTGGACGGTGCTGCCACTGGCGGCGATCACTGCCGGGCTGGCCGGTTGCATCCTCGGTTTCCCGGTGTTGCGTCTGCATGGCGACTACTTGGCGATCGTGACCCTGGGCTTTGGTGAAATCATTCGACTGGTCCTCAACAACTGGTTGTCGCTGACTGGCGGCCCGAACGGCATGCCGGCGCCGCTGCCAACGTTTTTCGGTCTGGAGTTCGGTAAACGGGCGAAGGATGGCGGGGTGCCGTTTCATGAGTTCTTCGGTATCGCCTACAACCCGGACGTAAAGTACTACTTCATCTACGCGGTGTTGTTCCTCGTGGTGCTGGCCGTGCTGTACATCAAGCATCGTCTGGTGAAAATGCCGGTCGGCCGCGCCTGGGAAGCCCTGCGTGAAGACGAAATCGCTTGCCGCTCGATGGGTCTCAACCACGTGCTGGTCAAACTCTCGGCGTTCACCATCGGTGCATCGACCGCAGGTCTGGCCGGGGTGTTTTTCGCCACTTACCAGGGTTTCGTCAACCCGACCTCGTTCACCTTCTTCGAATCGGCGCTGATCCTCGCCATCGTCGTCCTCGGCGGGATGGGCTCGACCATTGGCGTGGTGATCGCTGCATTCGTACTCACCGTCGCCCCGGAACTGCTGCGCGGCTTTGCCGAATATCGCGTGCTGCTGTTCGGCATCCTGATGGTGTTGATGATGATCTGGCGACCACGCGGGCTGATTCGCATCAGCCGGACCGGGGTCACTCCACGCAAAGGTGCCATTCACTATGAGAGGACTGCGCCATGAGTGAAGTCGTACTCTCTGTTGAAAAACTGATGATGCATTTCGGTGGCATCAAGGCTCTGAGCGATGTCAGCCTGCAGGTCAAACGCAACTCGATCTTCGCCTTGATCGGGCCCAACGGCGCGGGTAAAACCACAGTGTTCAACTGCCTGACCGGGTTCTACAAAGCCACCGGCGGCAAGATCGAACTCAACGTGCGCGGCCAGCAGACCAACGTCATCCAGTTGCTGGGCGAGTCGTTCAAACCGACGGATTTTGTCTCGCCGAAATCTTTCCTTAGCCGCATGTACTACAAGATGTTCGGCGGTACGCACTTGGTAAACCGTGCAGGTCTGGCCCGTACCTTCCAGAACATTCGCCTGTTCAAGGAAATGTCGGTGCTGGAAAACCTGCTGGTGGCCCAGCACATGTGGGTCAACCGCAACATGCTTGCCGGTATTCTCAACACCAAGGGCTACCGCAAGGCCGAAAGTGACGCGCTGGACGTGGCGTTCTACTGGCTGGAAGTGGTCGATCTGGTGGACTGTGCCAATCGTCTCGCCGGTGAACTCTCCTACGGCCAACAGCGTCGTCTGGAGATCGCCCGGGCCATGTGCACGCGGCCGCAGATCATCTGCCTCGACGAACCGGCCGCCGGCCTCAACCCTCAGGAAACCGAAGCGCTGAGCGCGATGATCCGGCTGCTGCGCGACGAGCACGATCTGACCGTGGTGCTGATCGAACACGACATGGGCATGGTTATGAGTATTTCCGATCACATCGTGGTGCTGGACCACGGCATCGTCATCGCGGAGGGCGGGCCTGAAGCGATCCGCAACGATCCGAAAGTGATCGCGGCCTACCTGGGCGCCGATGAAGAGGAGCTGGTATGACGCAACCGATTCTCGAACTCAAAGACCTCGATGTCTTTTATGGCCCGATCCAGGCGCTCAAAGGTGTTTCACTGCAGATCAACGAGGGAGAAACCGTTAGCCTGATCGGCTCCAACGGCGCGGGCAAATCGACGTTGTTGATGTCGATCTTCGGCCAGCCACGGGCGGCGAGCGGGCAGATTCTCTATCAAGGCGTCGACATCACCCACAAGTCCTCGCACTACATCGCCTCCAACGGCATTGCGCAGTCGCCGGAAGGGCGGCGGGTGTTCCCCGACATGACCGTCGAGGAAAACCTGCTGATGGGCACCATCCCGATCGGCGACAAGTACGCCAAAGAGGATATGCAGCGCATGTTCACCCTGTTCCCACGGCTTGAAGAGCGACGTAACCAGCGGGCGATGACCATGTCTGGCGGCGAACAGCAAATGCTCGCCATTGCCCGTGCGTTGATGAGCCGGCCGAAGTTGCTGCTGCTTGATGAGCCGAGC
The DNA here is from genome assembly GCF_900580865.1 of Pseudomonas viridiflava. Lineage (GTDB taxonomy): Bacteria > Pseudomonadota > Gammaproteobacteria > Pseudomonadales > Pseudomonadaceae > Aquipseudomonas. The sequence goes on along the minus strand of NZ_UTBZ01000140.1, from coordinate 32,102 downwards.
TTGGGCCTGGCGCCGATTGTGGTGAAGCAAATCTTCGCGACCCTGCGCGAACTGGCGAAAACCGGCATGACCATTTTCCTCGTCGAGCAGAACGCCAACCATGCGCTGAAGCTCTCGGACCGGGCGTATGTGATGGTCAACGGCGAGATACGCCTGACCGGCACGGGTAAGGAGTTGCTGGTGAATGAGGAGGTGCGTAACGCTTATCTGGGCGGGCACTGACTTTTCCAGCGTCAAACACAGCCCCGGCGACGCAAGTCCCGGGGTTTTTTCATTCCTCAAACATAGCGCACGCCTGTGTAGGAGCTGCCGAAGGCTGCGATCTTTTGATGTTGTCTTTAAAGATCAAAAGATCGCAGCCTTCGGCAGCTCCTACAGGGAATTGAGCAGTGATTACAAGTCTTGCGTGGAATTGTGGAAAACAAATTCCCATAGCTGCCAAGGCGCGACATATAGACGCTGCAAATGGCTGTTTTTCCACAGTTTTGACTTGTCCCCGGTTACTGTGGAGCTGGCTGTGAATAACGTGGGTGTATCTGGCTGTACGCCTTGTAAAACGTGGCCTGCAAGTGTGTGGTTGTTTTTTGATCAGGTGGTTTTCGGAGAGCTGAAGACGTCGTTGTCAATCTTTTTCTGGGCATCGCCACTCAGCCAGCTCCAGATGATCAAGCCTGTGGATAAGTCTGTGATTAAACTCTGGAAAGACCGCGCTGAGGGCCGTAATTACTGGCCTCACGCAATCACTGTGCTGACCGTCCGGTCGTGCAAAATGCCATGTCCCGCACATCTGCCGCTTCAGGGTCAAGCAAAAAACTTTCTATTTCGCCCGCAAAGCCTTGTGTGGCGCGGCTTTGCGCGTTTGCACTTGCCCCCGAAAACTGTGGAAGGGACTGTGGATAACATGCGTGCACATGGCTACAGGCCACGGTGGCTATAGCGTTGGTGCGGTTGGTCGTTTTTTGTACAGCTTGTGGGTGTTGCCCGTGAATGCGCGGGCGGGCATGCTGCCTGCTGATTTTCTATTCCAAGGGCTGCCCCGGCGGCCGAAGCAAGGAGAACACGATGTCCAACACCCTGTTTATCACCGGCGCGACGTCCGGATTTGGTGAAGCCTGCGCCCGCCGTTTTGCCGAGGCTGGCTGGAAACTGGTGCTGACCGGCCGTCGTGAAGAACGCCTGAGCGCGCTGTGTGCCGAGTTGTCGAAGCAGACCGAAGTGCACGGTCTGGTCCTCGATGTGCGCGATCGCAAGGCGATGGAAGAGGCGATTGCCAACCTGCCGCCATCGTTCGCCAAACTTCGTGGCCTGATCAACAACGCAGGGCTGGCGCTGGGCGTGGACCCGGCGCCGAAGTGCGATCTGGACGATTGGGACACCATGGTCGACACCAACGTCAAAGGCCTGATGTACGCCACGCGCTTGCTGCTGCCACGCCTGATCGCCCATGGTCGTGGTGCCGGCATCGTCAACCTCGGCTCTATCGCGGGCAACTATCCGTATCCGGGCAGCCATGTGTATGGCGCGACCAAGGCGTTCGTTAAACAGTTCTCGCTGAACCTGCGCTGCGACTTGCAGGGCACCGGTGTGCGCGTCAGCAATATTGAGCCGGGGCTGTGCGAAAGCGAGTTCTCGCTGGTGCGTTTCGCTGGCGATCAGGAGCGTTACAACGCGACTTACGCCGGTGCCGAACCGATCCAGCCACAGGACATCGCCGAGACGATTTTCTGGGTGATGAATGCGCCGGCGCACATCAATATCAATAGCCTGGAATTGATGCCGGTGAGCCAGACCTGGGCGGGTTTTGCCATCGAGCGGAACAAGGCTTAAGAGTGCGCTGAAGCCATTCGCGAGCAGGCTCGCTCCCACTTTGAAATGCATTCCAATGTGGGTGCGAGCCTGCTCGCGAAGAGGCCAAAACGGCCAAAACAGGGCGATAAGGTAAACTCCCCTCGCAACAACCCAACCGCACCCCGCGGTTTTCAAGGTTTTTCGAGGAGTCAAAGTGAGTAACCGAGGTGAGCAGGCACTGCTCAAACAATCGACCATTCTGATGTTGGCTGTGGCGATTGCCGGGATCGTCACCGGTTTTGTTTCAGGTTCGCAATCCATCCTGTTTGATGGTTTTTTCTCGCTGATCGCAACGTTCATCAAAGTCCTGATGCTGATCACTGCCAAGCTGATCGCCAAGCAAAGCAACCACCGTTTCCAGTTCGGTTTCTGGCACCTGGAGCCGATGGTACTGCTGATCGAAGGCAGCTTCCTGATGTTGATCGCGATCTACGCGTTTCTCAACGGCGTGTTCGGCATCATCAACGGTGGCCGCGATATCGAGTTGGGGCTGGTGATCATTTATGCCGCGGTGTTTACCGTTGTCGAGTTCGCCTACTTCTTCTACGTCCGGCAGCGTAACCGCAAGCTCAAGTCCAGCCTGATCCAGTTCGACAACATCAGCTGGCTGGTGGACGCGATGCTGTCCGTGGGCCTGTTGATCAGTTTTCTCGCGGCGCTGCTGCTCAAGTCTCAGGGCTATGGCCAGTGGGCGGTGTATGTCGACCCGCTGATCCTGATCGTGCTGGCCCTGACCATGTTGCCGCCGGCGTTCAAGATCCTTGGCCCGGCCCTACGCGATGTGCTGGGGATCGCGCCGGACACGCTGGATGATCAGGTGCGCCAAGTGATGGACGCGGCGAAAACCGAACACGGTTTCGACGATTATGTGTCCTACGTGCAGAAGCACGGACGGGCGCGGTTTATCGAGATTCATGTGGTGTTGCCGACGAATTATGCGCTGAGCAATGTCGGACAACTGGATGCGTTACGCGAAGAGATTTCGGCGAAGCTGGGCAAGCCGGATGCGGCGCGCTGGTTGACCATCAGCTTTACCGGCGACAAGAAGTGGATCGCCTAGAGACCGCATAACGGCCATTCGTCGGATCGCCGCCCGGAGCCGGCTTGCTCCCACATTGAATTGCCCTGAACACACTATTTGTGAGCCGCACAATCAACTGTGGGAGCGAGCCTGCTCGCGAAAGCGATCTATAAATCAGCGAAGATATTCAGCCAGACCGTGGTAACAAGTCGCCAAGTGATAAGGCGTAGTCGAAGGCATGTCCTTGCGACTCACCTCGCCCAATTCATCCCGACACTCATGCCAGCCACCCGCATGCAGGAACCGCTGCTGCAACGCCTGTAACTGGCGCAGCACCACTGCTTCACTGCCCGGACGTAACGTCAGCGCGCGCAGATATTCCGCCTGAGCCCAGATCCGCTGGGTCGAATCTCGCGGGCGACCGTCCATTTCCAGATCGAGCATCGCCCGCACCGCGCCGGATGACTGCACCACACCGTATTGCTCGGTGAACGCAAACGCGCGATCCAGCGCGGCATGCAGTTTCGAACCGCGCAGCAACGCTGACGATTCGAGCAGGAAATACCATTCGAACTGGTGCCCCGGCTCATACCAGTTATCCACAGCGCCGAGCGGCTTCTCCATCAACACGCCATATTGCGGATCGACGAACTGCTTGTGCATGGCTGTGCATAACTGCAGCAATGCCTGCTGCGTCTGGGTATCTTCACGAACGGCGAGGGTCGCGAGGAAAGCTTCGGCCAGATGCATCAACGGGTTTTGCAGCGGACCGGTTTGCAAGGTGATCCAGTCGCGTTCCAGGCAGGCTTCGTACAAGCCATCGCCGGTGGCAAAGCGTCGGCCGATGATTTCCAGCGCCGCATTCAACGTCGACTCAGCCAACGGATCGCCGGACTTCTCCCAGTAATGCGCGCAGGCGAACAGGATAAAGGCGTGGGTGTAGAGATCCTTGCGCTGATCCAGCGGCTTGCCCTGTGCATCGATGCTGTAGAACCAGCCGCCGTGCTCGGCATCATGAAAGTGCCGTTGCAAGGAGCGGAACAGCGCTGCCGCGCGTACGTCAGCGTTATCCACAACCCCGATCAGACTGGAAAACAGGTACAGCTGCCGTGCGCAGGCCATCGCCCGATAGCGCTGCGGTGGCAGCGGTTGGTGCGTGGCGTCCAGCGCCTCATAGGGCAACGCCATGTCGGCGTTCCAGCCCGGGCCTTGCCAGAGGGGCACGATCACGTTGACGAAGTGCTGTTGCACATCGCGAAACAGGGCGGTCAATTCAGGCAGGGAAGTGGAACGGGAAGCGTGGGGCATGGGCGGACGTCGTCACGGGCTGGGGCGATTGCGCGACATGGTAGCAGAGAGACCGGCATCAGAGATGCGGCGTCTGATCGGCCGCCTTCGCGAGCAGGCTCGCTCCCACAGGTTCTGTGTACGCCACAAATCCAATGTGGGAGCGAGCCTGCTCGCGAAGAGGCCAGTTCAGACAATAAAAACTAGCCAGCGAGCAACCAAACACCAGTAGCCGCCGAAGCCGCGCCCGCCAGACGCACCAACGGTGCCGCCGCCTTAGGCAGAAAACGCACCACGGCATAACCCGCCGCATGCAGTGCAGCCGTCGCAGCCACGAAACCCGCCGCATACGCCCAAGGACTGCTCATGTCCGGCAATTCCAAGCCATGCGCCACACCATGGAACAACGCAAACACCGCCGTCGCCACCACCGCCATAACCAACGGCGGACGCACCGCCAGTGCCACGGCCAGACCCAGCGCCAGCACTGACGCAGCAATCCCGCTTTCCAGCGCTGGCAATTGCAGCCCTTCGAACCCGAGCATGCCGCCAATCAGCATGGTGCCGACAAACGTGCACGGCAGCGCCCAACGCGCCGCGCCTTGCTGTTGCGCGGCCCACAGGCCGACAGCGACCATTGCCAGCAAATGGTCGAGGCCGTCGATCGGGTGGCTGATACCGGCGATCAAACCGCTGTCGCCATGCCCCGGATGAGCGAAGGCCAATGCCGGAGTCAGCAGCAGCGCCACAGCGCCAAGAATGCGTTTGAGTGTCATGAACAAGCTTCCTTGTTGAAAAGTGAATCAGGCTGCGGTTAGCAGGCCCTGGCGTTCGATGAAGGCAATGATTTCTTCCAGGCCCTGACCGGTTTTCTGGTTGCTGAACACGAACGGCTTACCGTTGCGCATGCGCTGGGTGTCGCTGTCCATCATTTCCAGCGAGGCGCCCACCAGCGGCGCCAGGTCGATCTTGTTGATCACCAGCAGGTCGGATTTGCAGATGCCCGGTCCGCCCTTGCGCGGCAGCTTGTCGCCGGCCGAGACGTCGATCACATAGATGGTCAGGTCGGACAGCTCCGGGCTGAACGTCGCCGACAGGTTGTCGCCACCGGACTCCACCAGAATCAGATCCAGCCCCGGAAAACGCCGGTTCAGTTGATCGACCGCTTCCAGGTTGATCGAGGCGTCTTCGCGGATCGCCGTGTGCGGGCAGCCACCGGTTTCCACGCCGATGATCCGTTCCGGTGCGAGAGCTTCGTTGCGCACCAGAAAATCGGCGTCTTCGCGGGTGTAGATGTCGTTGGTGACCACGGCAAGGTTGTAGCGCTCGCGCAGGGCCAGGCACAGGGCCAGGGTCAACGCGGTTTTGCCGGAACCGACCGGGCCGCCGATGCCGACGCGCAGAGGTTGTGTGTTCATCGAGTGTTTCTCCTAAGAACGGAAGAGTCGGCTGTACTGGCGCTCGTGGGCCATGCACGCCAGGGACAGACCGAACGCGGCGCTGCCCATGTGTTCGGGGTTGATTCGGCTGGCGTCCTGCTGCGCCTGTTGCAGCAGCGGCAGCAGTTCGCTGGTCAGGCGTTGCGCGGCTTGCTGGCCCAGCGGCAGGGTTTTCATCAATACGGCGAGCTGGTTTTCCAGCCAGCTCCACAGCCACGCGGCGAGGGCATCCTGCGGGCTGATGCCCCAGGCGCGCGCGGCCAGCGCCCAGCACAGGGCCAGATGCGGTTCAGGGCATTGATCGAGAAAGCTGCGGGCGGATGCGTCGAGTTCCGGCAAGCCATTGAGCAGTTGCTGCAACGAATAGCCCATCTGCCGGCTCTCCAGATGCAACTCGCGGGTCTCGCGGCTGGCGCGATGGCTTTCGCAAAGGCTCAGCAATTCGCTCCACTGCTCATCCGCCGCTGCCTGGCAATGGGCGAGCAATAGCGGTGCTTCGAAGCGTCCGAGGTTGAGCAGCAACTGATCGCTGATCCAGCGCCGGGCGCTGTCCGGGTTGTTGACGCGGCCGTTATCCACAGCCATTTCCAGACCTTGCGAATAGCTGTAGCCGCCAATCGGCAGCTGCGGACTGGCCAGGCGCAGCAGCGCCCAAGCCGGATTCACAGGCGTACGCCGAACTGATGGAGTTTCGGCGCGTAATTGAAGTCTTCGTCGCCGTGTCGTGAATGGTGATGGCCGCCGCCGTACGCGCCGTGTTCCGGCTGGAACGGCGCTTCAATGGCTTCGACCTGTGCGCCAAGCTGTTCGAGCATGGCTTTGAGGACGTAATCGTCGAGCAAACGCAGCCAGCCATCGCCGACTTGCAGGGCGACGTGGCGGTTACCCAAGTGATAAGCCGCACGGGTCAGTTCGAATGCGTTGGCGCAGGTGACGTGCAGAAGTTGCTCGGGGCGGGCACAGACGCGGACGAAACGCCCGTCTTCTGCCTGCAGGCATTCGCCGTCATACAGCGGCGGTTGACCGCGCTCCAAAAACAACCCGACGTCTTCGCCCTCGGCACTGAAACAGCGCAAACGGCTTTTGCTCCGCGCTTCGAAGGTCAGGTGCAACTCGGCGGCCCAGACGGGTTGAGGGTCGATTCTGCGGTGAATCACCAGCATCGGAAAGCTTCCAGCTATGGACAATACTCTGGCTAGAGCAAGGGCCTTGCCAATCGGACGAGATGTAGGAAATCCCTGTCGGAGCGTAGTGGATGTTTCAAGATGTTGCGGGAATATGGAAGGTTTTGGTGCGTGAAGATTTTTTTATGCACCAAATGAAGGCTTTGACGCCGAACCAATGTGGGAGCGAGCTTGCTCGCGAAGGCGGTGTGTCAGCCATATAAATGTTGCTGAAACGACGCTTTCGCGAGCAGGCTCGCTCCCACAGGGGGATTTGTTGAGGCTGAAAGTGAGGGGCAGTTATTCGGTACTGCCCAAGCCTTGCCAGTGCTTGAGGCCAATAAAGATGAAGCGCAGTTGCTGGGTGATCTTCGCCTGCGGCGTCAGATGCTCCGGCAGGGCTTCGGCGGGCGGGTCGATAATGTCGGGGAGGGTGGCAAACACCGATTTGACGATCAGGTCTGCCATCACGCTCAGGCCGGCGGCGTCCAGATGCTGCAGCTTAGGCATCATCGTCAGGTCGGCAGCCAGGTCGGAACTGATGTTCTCGCGCAACCGACCGATTGCCTGACGCACCGGCAGCGAACCGCCATATTGCTCACGGGCGAGAAACAGGAATTGCGAGCGATTGGCGCTGACCACGTCGAGGAAGATCCGCACCGAGGCATCAATAATGCCGCCCATGACGAATTCGTTGTGGCGCACCAAGCGAATGGTTTCGCGGAAGGTCTGGCCGACTTCGCTGACCAGCACCAGGCCCAGCTCATCCATATCGGCGAAATGCCGGTAGAAACCGGTGGGCACAATCCCGGCAGTTTTCGTCACTTCGCGCAGGCTCAGGCTGCCGAATCCTCGGCCGCTTTCCATGAGGTGGCGGGCAGCGTCCATCAAGGCGTTGCGGGTCTGTTGTTTCTGTTCGGCGCGGGGCAGCATCGCAGGAGGTGTTCTTTGGCAGGACAAGCGCCGCACTCTAGCAAATCGGCTTTGTCGGCGTCGAACGGGAGGGCGTGCAGCGAAAGATTTTATCGGGCCGGAAAAGTCAAAAGCCCAATCCGTGGATTGGGCTTTTTTTCGAGGCCGCCATGGGCTTAGCTCAATTTGCTGTTGCGTTCGATCACACGGTCACCACCACCTTCGGCGAGTGCTTGACCCAGTGGAGTCTTGTCGAAGCCGTCGTCAGCCAAGGTTTGGCCTTGTGGAGTGCGGTCGCCGCCGTCGGAAGCCAGGGTCTGACCTTGTGGGGTGCGGTCGCTACCATCGGAAGCCAGGGTCTGGCCTTGTGGAGTGCGGTCACTACCGTCGGAAGCCAGGGTCTGACCTTGTGGAGTCTTGTCGTAGCCGTCCTGAACCAGACCTTTCTCTTCCAGACGATCACGGCCGCCTTCAGCCAGGGTCTGACCTTGTGGGGTGCGGTCGCCACCATCAGCGGCTACGGTTTGGCTGAACACCGAGTGGCTGGATTTCACTTGCGGGGTAGCCTGATCGGCAGCGGGCAGGGCGAAAGCAGTGCTGGCTAGCATCGACAGGGTAAGGCTGAGCAGTAATTGGCGTTTCATGATGGGTTGCTCCTTGGGAGGGCGATAAAGTGGGTACGAGGGCAATGCTACTCTCGATAAGTCGATATAAAAGTTCATAAACGCAATGGTAATAATCAACAGAATTGATTGTTCTGCCGGGAGGCTCTAGATCGCGGCTTTCCGGGCGGCCGTTTTGCACCGGGGTGGGTATTTCCGACTCACTCGCGCCTCGCAAAAGTGCGGGTCGTGGTAACACTGTTCGACTGATCGGTCAGAATTCGCGCGACTTTTTGCGCGGTAATCGACCTTTCGATTAAACCTGCGGCTGGTTTGCCAGTCGTAGATTTAATGAGGGCCGCTTTGGCCCGCCGTTTCAGCCGTACGCCGCAGTCTTCGCGTGCGGTCGTGATCAGGAGCTTTGTGCATGACGCGCACTGGAAAAATCTTCAGTTGGACCTTCGCCATCCTCGTGCTGCTACTGGCCGTGCTGGTGTTGATCATCGTGTTCTTCGACTGGAACCGGATCAAACCGCCGCTCAACGCCAAAGTCTCGGAAGAACTGCACCGACCGTTTGCCATTAATGGCAACCTCGCGGTGATCTGGCAGCGCGAGCCGGACGAGGGCGGCTGGCGCGCGTGGGTGCCGTGGCCGCATGTGGTCGCTGAGGACTTGAGCCTGGGCAACCCGGACTGGTCGAAGAAACCGCAGATGGTCACTCTCAAGCGCGTCGAGTTGCGTATTTCGCCGTTGGCACTGTTGGCGCAACGGGTGGTGATTCCGCGCATCGACCTGACTGAACCCAACGCCGAGTTGCAGCGCCTGGCCGACGGCCGCGCCAACTGGACGTTCAAGTTCGACCCGAAAGATCCGAATGCTGAACCTTCGAACTGGGAGGTCGATATCGGCGCCATCGGTTTCGACAAGGGCCACGTGACCCTCGACGATCAGACCCTCAAAACCAATCTTGATGTGCTGATCGATCCGCTGGGCAAGCCCATTCCGTACAGCGACATCGTCGGTGCGAAAGCGGCGAAAACCGCCCAGGACAAGGGCGGTGCACCGCAGGATTATGCGTTTGCCTTGAAGGTCAAAGGCCAGTACCACGGGCAGAACCTTACCGGCCAGGGCAAGATCGGCGGTCTGCTCGCCTTGCAGGACGCGAGCAAGCCATTCCCGTTGCAGGCCCAGGCGAAGATCGGCGACACCCGCATCGAACTGGCTGGCACCTTGACTGATCCGCTCAACCTCGGCGCCCTCGATCTGCGCCTGAAACTGGCCGGTGCCAGCCTCGGCAATCTTTATCCGCTGACTGGCGTGACCCTGCCGGATACGCCGCCGTACTCCACCGACGGCCATTTGATCGCCAAGTTGCATGATGAGGCCGGGGCGAAATTCACCTATGAGCAGTTCAACGGCAAGATCGGTAGCAGTGATATCCATGGCGACCTGACTTACGTCGCCAGCCAGCCGCGACCAAAACTCAGCGGCGCATTGCTCTCCAATCAACTGCTGTTCGCCGATCTCGCACCACTGATCGGCGCCGACTCCAATGACAAGCAAAAGGCGCGCGGCGGTGAGAGCAAACAACCGGCGGATAAAGTGCTGCCGGTGGAAGAGTTCAAGACCGATCGCTGGCGCGCAATGGACGCTGATGTCGAGTTCACCGGCAAGCGCATCGTTCACAGCGAGAAGTTGCCGTTCAACGACCTCTATACCCACCTGAAACTCAACGACGGCGAGCTGAGCCTGGAGCCGCTGCGCTTTGGCGTGGCCGGCGGCAATCTCGATGCACAGATCCGCCTCAACGGTCGCGCCGAGCCGCTTGAAGGCCGGGCGAAACTGACCGCGCGCCGGTTCAAGCTCAAGGAGCTGTTCCCGACCTTCGAACCGATGAAGACCAGTTTCGGTGAGCTCAATGGCGACGCCGACATCAGCGGGCGCGGCAACTCGGTGGCCAAACTGCTGGGCGGCGCCAACGGCAAATTGAAGATGTTGATCAACGACGGCGCGATCAGTCGCGAGCTGATGGAGCTGGCCGGGCTCAACGTCGGTAACTATGTGGTCGGCAAGATCTTTGGTGACAAGGAAGTGAAGATCAACTGCGCGGCGGCCGACTTTGACATCAAGACCGGTCTGGCCACCACGCAGTTGTTTGTCTTCGATACCGAGAACGCGATCATCTATATCGACGGCACGGCGAACATGGCCACCGAGCAGCTGGATCTGACCGTGACACCGGAATCCAAGGGCTGGCGTTTGATTTCCCTGCGTTCACCGCTGTATGTGCGGGGCAAGTTCATCAAGCCAGATGCGGGCGTGAAGGCAGTGCCGCTGATGTTGCGCGGGGCGGGGATGGTTGCGTTGGGGGTGATTGCCGCGCCGGCGGCGGGGCTGTTGGCGCTGGTGGCGCCGAGTGGCGGTGAGCCGAATCAGTGTGCGCCGTTGCTGGAGCAGATGAAGGCGGGCAAGGCGCCGGTTACCGTAAAACCGACCAAATAGTCGGTGCCCGTAGGGCCCCTTCGCGAGCAGGCTCGCTCCCACATTTGTAATGCATTCCAATGTGGGAGCGAGCCTGCTCGCGAAGGCGGTTTTGAGGGGTTAGAGGTCGTTCAGGATGTCGGCCATGTCATCGGCATGTTCTTCTTCCTGCGCCAGGATATCTTCGAAGATACGCCGGGTAGTCGGGTCTTTCTCGCCGATGTACTGGATGATCTCGCGGTAGCTGTCGATGGCGATCCGCTCGGCAACGAGGTCTTCGTAGACCATCTCTTTGAGGGTGTTGCCGGCCACGTATTGCGCGTGGGACATCTTCGACAGCAGGTCGGGGTTGAACTCAGGCTCGCCGCCCAACTGCACAATGCGCTCGGCCAGACGGTCGGCGTGCTGGGCTTCCTGGGTGGCGTGTTCGAGGAATTCTTCGGCGGCCACATGGGCTTTCACGCCATTGGCCATGAAGTAGTGGCGCTTGTAGCGCAACACGCAGACCAGTTCGGTGGCCAGCGATTCATTGAGCAAGCGCAGCACCTCTTCACGGTCGGCGCTGTAGCCCTCGGTGACGGCGCCGTTCTCGACGTGTTGGCGCGCACGGTCGCGCAAGGTTTGAACATCTGACAGATGCAGGTCGTCGCTCATTTCGATCTCCTGGAGGCTAATCCGATGGGCGCCACGTTCTGCGGACGTGGTCGCTACCTAAGCTGTGAGTCATGAGCGTTGCAAAAAGTTTTATCGGTTTACGCAACCCCTGCAGGCGCTGCCGAAGGCTGCGATCTTGGCGCCAGCCCGGACAAAACTGCCTCCCCCCGCAACCAGGCAAAAAACGCCCGCACTGGCGGATGCCGCTCACGCCCCGGCACACACAACGCGCTGTAGCCGGCGCCATCGACTTGAATCTGGCCCATGAACGGCACCAACAAACCGCTGGCGACACTCTCCGACACCAGAATGTTGCTCGCCAGAACCAGCCCTTGCCCGGCGATCGCCGCTTGCAGGGCGTAATGCTCTTCATCGTATTCGCGGATCGCCGGTTGCTGGTTCAGCCAGTTTTCCTCGGCCTTGGCGCACCACGCTTCCCAGCCATGGGCATAGAGTTTCGAGTTGTGCCAGCGCACGCTGATCAACGTTGGCGTGCGCCGCACGGCCAGCGCCACTTGCTCGGGAGAGCCGTACACGCCGAACGATTCATCGAACAGGCACAGACCGTAGAGATTCGGGTAATCGTCGAGGCTATAGCGCAACACCAGATCGACGCTGGCGTCCTGATGCAGATCGATGACTTCACAGTGAGTATCGAGGCGCACATTGATGTTCGGATGCTGGGCATAAAAGCGCCCGAGGCGCGGCACCAGCCACAGTGCTGCGAAGGCGGCGGTGGTCGATAGCGTCAGCGTGCTGGCGTTGCGCTGCGGGCGCAGGGTGTCGACGCTTTGCGCCACTTCCAGCAGCGCGCCATGCAAGCTGCGAAACAGGCGCTCGCCGCCCTCGGTCAGACGAACCTGGCGCGGCAGACGCTCGAACAACGCGACGCCGAGCCAGTCTTCCAGCGAGCGAATCTGGTGCGAAATCGCCGTGGGCGTGACCGACAGTTCTTCGGCAGCAGCCTTGAAACTGAGCAGTCGTGATGCCGATTCAAAAGCGCGCAGGGCGGTGAGTGGCAGCGAGGCGAACATGAAAAGCTCCATGGATGAAATGAATTCATCCCGACTGATTTTTGCTCATTTGAGGCAACGGTGTGCTGCCTGCAATCTGCAGCGACACAGCCATCAAAGTCTAGCCTCAAGGAGTTTCAGATGAGCAAAATTCTTGCGATCCATGCCAGCCCACGCGGCGACCGTTCCCACTCGCGGCGTCTGGCGGAACATTTTCTCAGTGCCTGGCAGGTGCGTCATCCGCAGGCGCAAGTCACTCGCCGCGAGGTCGGGCGGGCGCTGATTCCGCCGGTCAACGAAGCCTTTGTCGCCGCCGCATTTTATCCACAGCCTGAAGCACGCCCACTGTCGATGCAGGCCGATCTGGCCCTGAGCGATCAATTGGTCGGCGAGTTGTTCGATCACGAGCTGCTGCTGATTTCCACGCCGATGTACAACTTCAACGTGCCCAGCGGCCTCAAGTCCTGGGTCGATCAGATCGTGCGGCTTGGCCTGACCTTCGATCACACGCTGGACAATGGCGTCGCCCAGTACACGCCGCTGTTGCAGGGCAAGAAGGCGCTGATCGTCACCAGTCGCGGCGGCTTCGGCTTTGGCCCGGGAGGCGAACTGGAAGCGTTGAACCACGCCGATCCATGGCTGCGCACGGCGCTGGGTTTCATCGGCATCAACGACGTCAGCGTGATCGCGGCCGAGGGCGAAGAATCCGCCGAACGCACCTTCGCGGTGTCGGTAGCCGAGGCCGAGCAGCGTTTGCTCGACCTCGCCCGGGTGTTCTAGGTGGCCTGGCTGTTCTTGCTGATCGCCGCCGGGTTTGAAGTGACCTTCGCCATGGGCATGAAGTACGCCGAGGGCTTCACCCGACTGTGGCCGTCGTTGATCACGGTGATTGCGGCGGTCGGCGGGATCTACTTCCTGACCCTGGCGATGCGTGAGTTGCCGGTGAGCATCGCCTACCCGATCTGGACCGCGATTGGCTCGCTGGGCACGGTGTTCCTCGGCTTTGCCCTGTTGGGTGAGAGCCTGACGCTGGTCAAACTGGTTTCGGTCGGGCTGATTGTGGCGGGGGTGGTGGGCCTGAAGTAGGCTGGTGGTTGAGTTGTCATCATCAGGGAGGATGCTTGGCGGGCGTTTTGCACACCTTGCATCCACTCACCGACCACAAGGATGTTTGCCCATGTCGACGCGTTATCCACTGGTGCTGGTGCCCGGCATGCTCGGGTTTATCCGGCTGGTGCTCTATCCGTACTGGTACGGCATCATCAAGGCGCTGCGCCGTGGTGGTGCGACGGTGATTGCCGTGCAGGTGTCGCCGCTCAACTCCACCGAGGTGCGCGGCGAGCAATTGCTGGCGCGCATCGATGAGATCTTGCGCGAAACCGGGGCGCAAAAGGTCAACCTGTTCGGCCACAGTCAGGGCTCATTGACGGCGCGCTATGCGGCGGCGAAACGCCCTGATCTGGTGGCTTCAGTCACTTCGGTGGCCGGACCCAATCATGGTTCGGAGCTGGCTGACTACCTGGCGAAACATTACCCGGCGGACAGTGCCAAAGGTCGGATCCTTGAGGCGCTGTTGCGTTTCGTCGGTTGGCTGATGGCAGTGCTGGAGACCGGTTATCACGGGCCGAAACTGCCGGTGGATATTCATGCCTCGCACCAATCGCTGACGACTGAGGGCGTCGCACTGTTCAATCAGCGTTATCCACAGGGCTTGCCTGAAACGTGGGGCGGGCACGGGCCGGAAGAGGTCAGCGGCGTGCGTTATTACTCGTGGTCGGGGACGTTGCAGCCGGGCAAGACTGATCGCGGCGGTAATCTGTTTGATGGGACCAATCGCAGCTGTCGCTTGTTTGCGAAAACCTTCGTGCGTGAGCCGGGGCAGTGCGACGGGATGGTCGGGCGCTACAGCTCGCATCTGGGCACAGTGATTGGTGATGACTATCCGTTGGATCACTTCGACATTGTTAACCAGTCGCTGGGGCTGGTCGGCAAGGGTGCGGATCCGGTGCGGCTGTTTGTCGAGCATGCGGCGCGGCTTGAGGCTGCAGGCCTTTAGGATCAAAAGATCGCAGCCTTCGGCAGCTCCTACAGGTTCGGTGTCGAACACAAATTTTGTGAACGCCCCGAACTCATGTAGGAGCTGCCGCAGGCTGCGATCTTTTCCATCAGGCAACGCTGATTCGGCGGCCCAACACGGTCGTCCAGCGCTCGGAAAGAATCACCCCGCCCAGCGTCAACAACCCGCCCACCAGGTGATACATCGCCAACTGCTCCTTCAACACCACCGCCGCAATCAGCGCGGTAATCAACGGCAGCAAGTTAAAGAACAACGTCGTGCGGCTCGGACCGAGACGCTGCACCGCCTGCATCCACGCCAGCGGCGCAACCATCGACGCCAGCAGACACGCATACAACACCAGTGGAATGTTCTGCAGAGTCAGCCCGGTCTTCGGCGAAGCGGCATACAGCGGAAACAACACGACAATCGCCACCAGTACCTGCAAATACAGCAACACCAGCGGCGGCAGGCGCAGCTGCCATTTTTTCAACAGCGTGCTGTAGATCGCATAGGCCAGGGTCGCGATCAACATCATCGCATCGCCCATGTTCACGCCGTGTTGCAGCAACGCACCGAGGCTGCCGGAGGACACCACCACCAGCACACCGGCAAACGACAACACGGCACCGACCAGCGCACCGGCAGTCAGGCGCTGACCGAGGCTGATGATCGCCATGGCCAGCGACATCAACGGCATCAGCGACAGGATGATGCCCATGTTGGTGGCGGTGGTCAGGGTTGCGGCGAAGTAGGCGAGGCTTTGATAGACCGCCATGCCGAGTACGCCGAGGATGAAAATCTTGCCCAGGTTCGGGCGGATCTGCGGCCAGTGCGCGATCACCGCTTTGAGCATGAACGGCGTGAACAGCAAACCGGCGAGCAGCCAGCGGTAGAAACCGATCTCGGCGGGGAAAATCGCCCCGACCGCGAGTTTGTTGATCACGGTATTGCCGGCCCAGATAAAAATCGCCAGCAGTGGAAACGCGTATTGCATGAGTTTGAAACCAGTACGTTGATGAAGGGCAATTATCCCTTGTCTGGATGCAGGCCTATACTTCGAACCGGACAACCTGCCTCTGAAACCGGACAGCATGAACAGTAAACACATCGATCTGCTGGATTTCAGCGAACTGCCGTCGGCGGTGTACTTCCGTTATGCCGATTTCAACGCCCATGAATTTGCCGCGCCGCATCGCCATCCGTGGGGCACGCTGGAATACGCGGCGCACGGCGTGCTGCACATGGACGTCGATGGCAGCCGCTTCATGTCGCCGCCGCAGTACGCGGTGTGGGTGCCGCCGCAGGTCGAGCACAGTTTCTACAGCCATCAACCGGTCAACTATCGTGCGGTGTGCCTTGACCCCAAGGTCTGTACCGATTTGCCCCGGCGTGCCTGCACACTGGCGATCAGCGACATTCTCAAAGCGATTCTCAAGGACTTCGCCGCCCGTGACGTGAAGATTCCCGAGCTCGATGCCGACCAGCGTCTGGCGCAAGTGTTGGTCGATCAATTGCAACAGGCGCCGGTGCATGAGTGTTATCTGCCCTACGCCAGTAGCCCGGGGTTGTTGGCGATCCTCGAAACCATGCAGGCCGAACCGGGCAACAATCAGCCGATGGCGCATTGGGCAATGCAAGTGCACATCAGTGAGCGCACGCTGGCGCGGCAATTCGTTCGGGAGCTGGGAATGAGTTTCGGCGAGTGGCGCCAGCGTCTGCGTTATCTCGCTGCGATCGAGGCACTGGAGACTTCACGCAGTGTGCAGGAAATCGCCTTCGACCTCGGCTACAGCAGCGGCTCGGCATTTATCGCCATGTTTGCGCGGCAGGCCGGGTGCACGCCGGAGCAGTATCGCCGTAGCCATCTGGAAGGCAGGAAGGTGTAACAAGATTTGGCTACACTTCAGCAGAGGTCGCACCCCTCGGTGCGGCGACAAGGAGAAAACTCCATGAAGATGTTGCGTGTGCCGTTGTTGATGATTGGTTTGCTCCTGTGTTCCCAAGGTTTCGCCGCCACGGCGCAACAGAACAAAATGACCACCTGCAATGCCGATGCGACCGCCAAGAGTCTGAAAGGCGATGAGCGCAAAACCTTCATGAGCACCTGCCTCAAGGCAGCGCCGGCGGCCAACGATGCCAAGGCCTTGACCCCGCAGCAGCAGAAAATGAAAACCTGCAACGCCGATGCCGCCACCAAAGCCCTGACCGGCGATGCGCGCAAGACGTTCATGAGTGATTGCTTGAAGAAAAAATAACTTGATTCGGTGGGGTACCTGGTCGACGCGTTCGCTTGAGATTTGCCCTCTCCCAGAGGGAGAGGGGACTGACCGCGGTGTTTTCAGATATCCATCGACCTGAACTATCTGGCCGATTCTGGATTCAATACAGGACCGGCAGGTCGCCGGAGTTCTTCGCCATTCCTCGATCGGTTCCCTCTACCGGAGGGCGAGGGGACTGACCGCGGTGTTTCAAGACATTCGTCGACCGGAAAAAACCGGTCGATCATGGATTCCATGGCGCTGTCTCAGGTCACTGGATATCCAGAGCATCCCCCAATCGGTTCCCTCTCCCTCTGGGAGAGGGCTAGGGTGAGGGGAGCTGAAGCACCGCATATACCTAGTGCTTACCCCGGAACGCTGGCAGACTGCCAATCCTTTTACGCCGTTCGTTTTGAGGCTGTATGCCAACGTTTTCTGAGCGTCATGTAGTGTTCTGGGTCAGTTGCATCATCATATTCGGCGGTTTGCTGCTGGTGCTGCCGCTGCGCTTGTTGCCGAGCCTGCTGGCCGGGCTGCTGGTTTTCGAACTGGTCAACATGCTCACCCCGCAACTGCAACGGCTGATCGAAGGCCGCCGCGCGCGCTGGCTGGCGGTGGCGTTGCTGGGCACGTTGGTGGTGAGTGTGCTGGCGTTGCTCTTCGCCGGCGCCATCAGCTTCTTACTGCATGAAGCGGAAAACCCCGGCGCTTCCCTCGACAAATTCATGGGCGTGGTCGACCGCGCGCGCGGGCAATTGCCGCCGTTCATCGACGCCTATCTGCCGGCCAGTGCTGCGGAATTTCGCGTGGCGATTGGCGAGTGGATGAGCAAGCACCTGTCGGACCTGCAACTGGTCGGCAAGGACGCCGCGCACATGTTCGTGACATTGCTGATCGGCATGGTCCTCGGCGCGATCATCGCCTTGCAGCGCATCCCCGACGTCACCAAGCGCAAACCGCTGGCCGCCGCGCTGTTCGACCGCTTGCACTTGCTGGTGCAGGCGTTCCGCAACATCGTCTTCGCGCAGATCAAGATTTCCCTGCTCAATACCTTCTTCACCGGGATCTTCCTTGCGGTGATCCTGCCGATGTTCGGCATCAAACTGCCGCTGACCAAAACCCTGATTGTGCTGACCTTCCTGCTCGGCCTGTTGCCGGTGATCGGCAACCTGATGTCGAACACGCTGATCACCATCGTCGGCCTGTCACTGTCGATCTGGGTGGCGATTGCCGCGCTGGGTTATCTGATCTTTATCCACAAGCTCGAGTACTTCCTCAACGCGCGCATTGTCGGCGGGCAGATCAGTGCCAAATCGTGGGAGTTGCTGCTGGCGATGCTGGTGTTCGAGGCCGCATTCGGCTTGCCGGGAGTGGTGGCGGGGCCGATTTATTATGCGTATCTGAAGAGTGAGTTGAAGCTGGGCGGGATGGTTTGATCCAAGCCTTGTAGCGACTGAACGGACCCCTTCGCGAGCATGCTCGCTCCCACATTTTGAGCGCATTCCTTCAGTTGAAATGCAATCCAGTGTGGGAGCGAGCATGCTCGCGAAAGGCGCGACGCCGATTTCAGGTCAGTTCATGGCGCCGTAGCGTTTCATCGCTTCAATCGCCAATCCGCTACCAATGCTGCCAAAGATATTCCCTTCGACATGTCGCGCATTCGGCAGCATCGCCGAGACGCTGTTACGCAGCGCCGGAATGCCGCTCGAACCACCGGTGAAGAACACCGTATCAACCTGCTCCACCGCCACACCGGCGTCGTTCAACAGCTGCGTAACACTGCCGCGCACCCGCTCCAGCAACGCATCAATTGCCGATTCAAACAGCGCACGGGTCAGCTCAACGCTCAAGCCTGCTTCGATCCGGTCCAGCGGCACATGGCGGCTGTCGGTGTGGGTCAGCTGGATCTTGGTTTCTTCGACTTCCATCGCCAGCCAGTGGCCGGCGCGCTGTTCGATCAGCTTGAACAGGCGATCGATGCCGCCGGTGTCTTCGATGTCGTAACGCATGCTGCCCAACGCCAGGCTGGATTTCTGCGAGTACACCGAGTTGATGGTGTGCCAGGTCGCCAGGTTCATGTGGTGGCTGGTTGGCATGTAGGCGCCGCTCTTCATGCGGCTGCCGTAGCCGAACAGCGGCATCAGGCCTTGCAGGCTCAACTGTTTGTCGAAGTCGGTCCCGCCGATGTGCACGCCGCCGGTGGCGAGGATGTCATCGTGACGGTTATCGAGGCCGCGACGTTCGGGCGACAGGCGCACCAACGAGAAGTCGGAGGTACCACCGCCGATGTCGACGATCAGTACCAGCTCTTCTTTCTCGATGGTCGACTCGTAGTCGAATGCCGCTGCAATCGGTTCGTACTGGAACGAGACCTCTTTGAAGCCGATTTTCTTCGCCACATCGACCAAGGTGTCTTCGGCTTCCTGGTCAGCCAGTGGATCGTCATCGACGAAGAACACCGGACGGCCGAGCACCACTTGTTCGAATTCCCGACCGGCGGCGGTTTCCGCACGGCTTTTCAGCTGGCCGATGAACAGGCCGAGCAAGTCCTTGAACGGCATTGCCGTGCCGAGCACGCTGGTGTCGTGCTTGATCAGCTTGGAACCGAGCAGGCTTTTCAGCGAGCGCATCAGGCGGCCTTCGTAGCCTTCCAGGTACTCGTGCAACGCCAGACGACCGTACACCGGGCGGCGTTCCTCGATGTTGAAGAAGACCACCGACGGCAGGGTGATCTTGTCGTCTTCCAGCGCGATCATCGTTTCCATGCCGGGGCGCAGCCAGCCGACGGTGGAGTTGGACGTGCCGAAGTCGATGCCGCAGGCACGGGCTGGAGAGGCGTCTTTCATGTCTTTCGGTTCCGGTCAAAAAAACGGCCGCGCAGTGTATGTCAGTGCGCGCCAGATTCGAAGGCCGGTCATCAGCTATTTCGCGACTAGACTGGGTTGAAAGCGCGGACTTTGCCCCAAACTTGCTGGCATGGGCCGGCAGAACCACCGGCGGTCGCAAGAACCGCCGTCCACTGCCGATAAACTTCTGCTGCGCCACCCGGTCACAACCTTGAGATCGGTCAACCCGGCACGCGCGAATCGGCGCATGCTGGCATCGGCGCGAAATCGATAACGGATGGTGATTCCTTCAATGGACTTCAAAGACTATTACAAGATACTCGGCGTGGAGCCGACAGCAGACGACAAGGCAATCAAGGCTGCCTATCGCAAGCTGGCGCGCAAATACCACCCCGATGTCAGCAAGGAAAAGGACGCCGAGGCCAAGTTCAAAGACGCCTCGGAAGCCTATGAGGCGCTGAAGAGCGCCGACAAACGCGCCGAATACGACGAACTGCGCCGTTATGGCCAGCACGGTCAGCCGTTTCAGGGGCCACCGGGCTGGCAGAGCCGCGGCGGCTTTGGCGGCGGCGGTGGCGACACCGGCGACTTCTCGGACTTCTTCAGTTCTATCTTCGGTAATCGCGGCCCCGGTTTCGGTGGCGGCGATGGTCGACAACAACGCAGTGCAGGACGCCGGGGACAAGACGTGGAAATGGAACTGCCGATCTTCCTCGAAGAGACGCTGGCGAACGAGTCGAAGAAGGTCACCTTCCAGGTGCCGCAATACAACGCCAACGGCCAGCACGTCAGCAACACCAGCAAGAGCCTGAACGTGAAGATCCCGGCGGGCGTGACCGACGGCGAGCGCATCCGCCTCAAAGGCCAGGGCGCACCGGGCGTCGGTGGCGGGGCGAATGGCGATCTGTACCTGACCATCCGTTTTGCGCCGCACCCGAAATTTGATGTCGAAGGTGAAAACCTGATCATCACCTTGCCGCTGGCTCCGTGGGAACTGGCGTTGGGTGCCGAAGTGGCGGTGCCGACCCTGACCGGCAAGATCAACCTCAAGGTGCCCGCCGGCAGCCAGAATGGCCAGCGCATGCGCGCCAAAGGTCATGGCCTGAAAAACAAGGCGGGCGAGCGCGGTTACCTGTTCGTGCAACTCAAAGCGGTGATGCCGAAAACCACCGATGACGAGGTCAAGGCGCTGTGGCAGGAGCTGGCGAAGAAAGCCGCGTTCAACCCGCGAGAGAACTTCTGAATTCGACGACGGAGTAGCCATCATGAGCAGCCCCCTGATCGTTCAACTGGACCTGGCAGAATTCTGTGAGGCGGCCGACTTGTCGGACGTCTACGTGATCGAAATCGTCGAGCACGGCATCCTCGAACCTCAGGGCGCGCAGCCCCGGGAATGGCGCTTCACCGATTACGAATTGGCTCTGGCCAAACGCGCCGCCAAGTTGCGGCGCGATCTGGAGCTTGAGTGGGAAGGCGTCGCCCTGGCGCTGGATCTGCTGGAAGAGGTGCGCGAATTGCGCGCCGAGAACCGTATGTTGCGCCAGCGCTTGGGGCGGTTGGTGGTCGAGTAGTGTTTGCAGGTGTTTCCTCGTGTTTTAACCGGCAAGTCTGTCTGATAGTTTTCCGGGCAAGGATCGGCAATGGACGCCGGTCTTCGTAGCACCCGCCATGCCGGCGGGTACTGCGCAACGCTTACAAGGAAAAGTATTCATGCCCGTCAAACCCAAACCGCCAACACCCGGTGCTGGCGCTGTCGATGTACCCACACGCCCGCGCACACCCTCTGAATCAACCCGGTCAGAATTGGAATCGCTGCATCTCACGTCAGACCCGTTCGCCCGCAGAACTCCTGGCGACACGGCTGAAGACGGTAGCCGTGCACTTGAAGTCGAGGTGGCGACGTCGATCCCGAAAGTGCACGTCTATGAACCGACATCCACCTCCTCGACTGTTTCTGCTGCTGACGTCGCGCCGCTGCAGCATTACCTGATTCCATCGGCAAGCGCTCTACCTGACGCGGACGCGCAAGGATTACGCACGTTCAAGGGACGTCACTACGCCGATGTGCAGGGTGGCGGCACCGTATTGATCGGCGTGGATGCCGAGACCGGCCTGCACAAGGCCCGGTTGGCGAGCGAGCTGCAACCTTCCGGACCCGAACTGGCTCACGATCCGTCGAGCAACCATTGGTATCCGCTGGAGGATTACACCGTATTCGGCGCAGACGGCGCGGTCATGCCGCGCAAGAGTCGCAAGGTTGACCGGCACAGTGATGATGAGTTCGAGTGGGCGCTGGAAGAGCTGCCCAGAGAGGCGGAGGAACGCTTCTATCTGGCGTCCGAATCGATGCCGGTCAAACCTTACACGGCGCAAGAGTTGAGCATGATGCGCGAGGAACAGCGCTACTCGTTCCTCGCCAACCAATTGGGCACCTACAATCGCGCAAACAACGGCAAGTATCCGCTCAGGGACACCGCCGGACGGCCGATCCGCATTCGAAAGTTGCAGAGCAAAGTGCGCTTTGAAAACGGCGATCAATATACCTCTGAGCAGATCAAGCCCTATATCAAGTTTGAAGGGCATGAACAGGTCGCGTTGCTGTATGAGGAGAAGCTGCAATTGCGCACGTTCACCGAGGCCGATGCCAAAGTCCCCGGGGAGAAATCGCTGATCGGGCAGTCCATGGTGGTGGCCAACAGACGCATCGCCAAAGGTGAGGCAATCGGTGTCTACGGTGGTGC
Organism: Pseudomonas viridiflava; assembly: GCF_900580865.1. Taxonomy (GTDB): domain Bacteria; phylum Pseudomonadota; class Gammaproteobacteria; order Pseudomonadales; family Pseudomonadaceae; genus Aquipseudomonas. Next base: position 9,777 of record NZ_UTBZ01000140.1, on the reverse strand, counting down.
GATTACGCCAGCAAGATTTGTCCGGCCCAATGAGCAGACCTTCACCATGCTGGCGGGGATGCGTTTGAAACCTGGCCCGGGCGTACTGCTGCCTGATCCGTTGGCGATCCTTGGGGACACGATCATCTCCCGGATCAATTCCAATTTTGAATACGACGATGCGGGCAAGCCGATTCGTCAGGCACCGGATGGCTACAATGTCGAAACCGTACCGTTCGACGTCGAAGCGCAACAATGGCTGGGCAAACAGTTGGTGACCAAAGACTTTATCCTTAACGCCATCTTTGCCACGCAGGACATACCGGCCGGGACTGAGTTGCGCCTGGATTACAACTACAGCGAACAGCAGATGTCGTGGGCATTTCCGTAAATCGTTAACCGTTTCTGAATACGAACTTCGACGTCCGTATTCAGACCATGACGGTTGTCAGAACAGGAAATACCGCTGCGCCATTGGCAATGTTTCCGCCGGCTCACACCACAGCAGCACGCCATCAGCCTTGACCTGATACGTCTGCGGATCGACATCGATGTTCGGCAGATAGTCGTTGTGGATCAGGTCGGTTTTCTGCACATCACGGCAACCTTTGACCACGGCGATTCTCTTCTTCAGCCCCAACGCTTCCGGCAATCCCGCTTCCTGCGCCGCCTGACTGATAAAGGTCAGGCTGGTGGCGTGCAGCGAGCCGCCGTAACTGGCGAACATCGGGCGGTAGTGCACCGGCTGCGGTGTCGGGATCGAGGCATTGGCATCGCCCATCAGGCTTGCGGCGATCGCGCCACCCTTGAGGATCAGCGTCGGTTTCACACCAAAGAATGCCGGACGCCAGAGCACCAGATCCGCCCATTTGCCAACTTCGATCGAACCGACTTCATGGCTGATGCCATGGGTGATCGCCGGGTTGATGGTGTACTTGGCGATGTAGCGTTTGGCGCGGAAGTTGTCGTTGCCTGGGCCGTCCTGCGGCAGTGGGCCGCGCTGTTTTTTCATCTTGTCGGCGGTCTGCCAAGTGCGCGTGATGACTTCGCCGACGCGGCCCATGGCCTGGCTGTCAGAGCTGATCATCGAGAACGCACCGAGGTCGTGAAGAATGTCTTCGGCGGCAATCGTTTCACGACGGATGCGGCTTTCGGCGAACGCGACGTCTTCGGCAATGCTCGGGTCGAGGTGGTGGCAGACCATCAGCATGTCGAGGTGTTCGTCGATGGTATTGCGGGTGAACGGCCGGGTCGGGTTGGTCGAACTCGGCAATACGTTAGGGAAGCCGCAAGCCTTGATGATGTCCGGCGCGTGACCGCCACCGGCACCTTCGGTGTGATAAGTGTGGATGGTGCGGCCTTTGAACGCGCCGAGGGTGGTTTCGACGAAACCGGATTCGTTGAGGGTGTCGGTGTGGATCGCCACCTGCACGTCGAATTGATCGGCGACGCTCAGGCAGTTATCGATGCTCGCCGGCGTGGTGCCCCAGTCCTCGTGCAACTTGAGGCCGATGGCGCCGGCCTTGACCTGCTCGATCAGCGGCTCCGGCAGGCTGGCGTTGCCTTTGCCGGTGAGGCCGATGTTCATCGGGAAGGCGTCGGCAGCCTGGAGCATGCGCGCCAGGTGCCACGGCCCGGAGGTGCAAGTGGTGGCGTTGGTGCCGGTGGCGGGGCCGGTACCGCCGCCGATCATGGTGGTGACGCCACTCATCAGCGCCTCTTCGATCTGCTGCGGGCAGATGAAGTGGATGTGAGTATCGATGCCGCCAGCGGTGAGGATCATGCCTTCGCCGGCGATCACTTCGGTGCCGGCGCCGATGGCGATGGTCACGTTCGGCTGCACGTCCGGGTTGCCGGCCTTGCCGATCGCGGCGATGCGGCCGTCCTTGAGGCCGACGTCGGCTTTGACGATGCCCCAGTGATCGATGATCAGCGCGTTGGTGATCAGCGTGTCGACCACTTCGGCGGCGAGCAGTTGGCTCTGGCCCTGGCCGTCGCGGATGACTTTGCCGCCACCGAATTTCACTTCTTCGCCGTAGGTGGTGAAGTCTTGTTCGACTTCGATCCACAGCTCGGTGTCGGCCAGGCGCACCTTGTCGCCGACGGTGGGGCCGAACATGTCGGCGTAGGCTTGACGGGAAATCTTCATGCTGCGTCCTTCAAGAAAATAGTGGTGAGCCATTGACCCTCACCCTAGCCCTCTCCCAGAGGGAGAGGGGACTGTACGCGGTGAGGCTGCTATCGGTGATCAACTCCGGCGAGGGACTGTTCACGGTGGGTCGGCTATCGGTGAACGGCTCCCTCTCCCTCGGGAGAGGGCTGGGGTGAGGGGCCGCGGTGCACGCAGATATCAGAGGTCGCCCATGATCCGTCCGGCAAATCCGAACACCCGCCGATGCCCGGCATAATCCACAAGCTCAACCTCACGGCTTTGCCCCGGCTCAAAGCGCACCGCGGTGCCGGCCGGAATATTCAGGCGCATGCCACGGCTCGCCGCGCGATCAAAGGTCAGTGCGTCGTTGGTTTCGAAAAAGTGATAGTGCGAACCGACCTGAATAGGCCGGTCGCCGCTGTTGGCGACTTTCAGGCTGACGGTGCGGCGGCCGACGTTGAGTTCGATGTCGCCAGACTGGATCTGGTACTCGCCAGGAATCATCACTGGGCTCCTTGCAGAATTTTGTAATAGAGGGCGGTCGGCCGATAAGTGCCGGTCGGGTCGCAGGCGTAATCGGGAATCTGCCCCGCGCGGGTGTAACCCAGTGCCTTGTAGAAATCTTCGGCGGGCGAGCCGGCCTCGGTGTCGAGGTAAAGCATGCCGCGCTTGTGTTTCGGCGCTTCGAGTTCCAGCGCACTCATCAATTGCTGGCCGAGGCCGCGACGGCGTGCGTGTTCGCGCACCAGCAGTTTCTGCACCTCGGCGCGGTTGAGGCCGTTGGCCTTCTGGCACAGGCCCAGTTGCACACTGGCCAGCACTTGCTCGTCCTTGACCACCACCCAGAGCAATACGCTGCCCTTGTTGACGTTGTCCTGCACTTCATCGAAGTAGGCGCGCGCCTGCGTTGCATCGAGGTCGGCCATGAAGCCGACGCTGGCGCCGTAACCCACGGCATCGAGCAGCAGGTCGATCAGGCCCTGACGGTAATGCGCAAAACTTTCAGCATTGACGCGGCGCAGTTGGGCGGCGTTCATCGGTGTCACTCCTTGTTGGCGTCAGGCGGCTCCGCGCCAGGATTGAGGGTCAGTTGCATAAACGTCAGGTCGAGCCAGCGACCGAACTTGGTACCGACTTGCGGCATCTGCCCGGTGATGCTGAATCCGGCGCGCTCGTGCAGACGAATCGAGGCGGCGTTGCCGCTTTCAATGGCGGCGACCATCACGTGCTTGTCGCAGGTCTTCGCCCGCTCGATCAGCACGCTCATCAGTTGCGGGCCGAGGCCGTTGCCGCGCTGATCGCTGCGCACGTAGACCGAATGCTCGACGGTGTGGCGAAAACCGTCGAACGGCCGCCAGTCACCAAACGAAGCGTAGCCGAGCACGCTGTTGTCGCCGTCGACGATCACCAGAATCGGATAAGCCTGGGCCTGACGGGCGCTGAACCACGCCTGACGGTTACCGAGGTCGACGGCTTGTTCATTCCAGATCGCCGTGGTGTTGAGTACGGCATCGTTGTAGATGTCGCGGATCGCCGGTAGATCGGCGTGGACGGCATCGCGAATGGTGTAAGTCATGGCGTAGCCTCAGACGATCGGTTGGTGGACGGTGACCAGTTTGGTGCCGTCGGGGAACGTCGCTTCGACCTGGATCTCCGGGATCATTTCCGGGATGCCTTCCATCACTTGCTCGCGGTTGAGCAGGGTGGTGCCGAAGTGCATCAGCTCGGCCACGGTCTGGCCGTCACGCGCACCTTCGAGCAGCGCGGCGGAGATGTAAGCCATGGCTTCCGGGTAATTGAGTTTCACACCGCGCGCCAAACGCCGCTCGGCGACGAGGCCGGCGGTGAAGATCAGCAGCTTGTCTTTTTCGCGTGGGGTCAGGTCCATTGTGGGGTTCCATCAGGGCAGATTTGTGTGGTTGTTGCGGTGAGCGCGGTGCCAGTTGGAACCACCCCTCACCCTAGCCCTCTCCCGTAGGAAGAGGGGACTGATCGCGGTTGATTGTCAGGGCCGTGTCAGTCAGCAAAATTCGTTGAGATAGCAAAATTTCGTTCATTGAGTTCGGTCAGGCTCCCTCTCCCTCCGGGAGAGGGCGGGGGGTGAGGGTGGGCCTTCAAGTACTCCAGATTCGTGGTGGTCGGGCTTCTCGTCCTAGCAGGGCGGGTCTTAGCAATCGCCATAAATCGATGAGCCAGCCACGAGCCAACAGCGCTTCACTGGCCAGGCATCGGGCGACCAGCAAACCCGGTAACTGGGTCAGATCCCCGCGTACTTGGTGATTCAGCGAGCGGCAGCGCTCCAGCAGCTCGGCTTCGATTTCCCCGGTAACCAGCAGCGTCGCAAACACCGGATTGCCATCCAGCCCGATCGGCGAATCAAGCAAACCATCGTTCCCGACAATGCGCTGGCGTTCATGCCAGAGCAATCGACCATCGCGGCGAATATCCAGATGCGCCTGAAAATGCCCGAGGTCGAAACGCTCGCCACTGGCCGGACGACCCAGCGCCACCACGTCCCAGTAGAACAGCCGGGCGTCGCCCTCCAGGTCAATCGAGGTGGTCAGTTCGGCCTGAGCGGCGCTGTAGACGATGGTCTCTTGCGGCAACCATTCCAGTGTCGCCCCGGCAGCAATGTGCAGGTCGAGCTTCTGATAAGCCGGTCCCCCGGCGCGATACCACTTGGCTGCGCCGGGGCTGGTGATCTGCGCCCACGCGCCGTGTTCGACGCGGGCGCTGATGTCCAGCCGATCACCGCCGGCAATCCCGCCCGGTGGGTGGACGATGATGTGCTGGCAGACCTCGGGGCCTTCGGCGTACAGGTGTTTTTGCACCCGCAGCGGGCCGAGGTGTCGACGCATGACCGGGCGCGTGCAGTCGCCGAAACGGGCATAAGCCAGTTCCAGCTCGGCGTGCCAGCTCGGGGTAAACAGGGCAGGTGCAACAGTCGAATTCATGGTGTGTAATTATCGTTAGGAAGCTACAGATTAGTTCGTTGTACTAGATCGTTACCAGCCCGCGTACACCCTCGGCCTCCATATTTTCACCGCGACCCTGCTGGACGATCTCGCCTCTGGACATCACCAGGTACTGATCGGCCAGTTCCGCGGCAAAATCGTAGAACTGCTCGACCAACAAAATAGCCATGTCACCGCGTGCCGCGAGTTTCTTGATCACCGCGCCGATCTCTTTGATCACCGAGGGTTGAATGCCTTCGGTTGGCTCATCGAGGATCAATAAACGCGGGCGGCTGGCCAATGCGCGGCCAATCGCAAGCTGTTGCTGCTGACCGCCGGAGAGGTCACCGCCGCGGCGCTGCTTCATTTGTAGCAGCACCGGGAACAATTCATAAATGAAACCTGGGACTTCTTTGGCTTCACTGCCGGGAAAGCGTGACAAACCCATCAGCAGGTTTTCTTCCACGGTCAGGCGTCCGAAGATTTCCCGGCCTTGCGGCACGTAAGCGATCCCGGCGTGAACGCGCTGGTGCGGCTTGAACGTGGTGATCGGTTTGCCTTCCCAATTCACCACGCCTTCTTTGGCCGGCAGCAGGCCCATCAGGCATTTGAGCAGGGTGGTTTTGCCGACACCGTTACGGCCGAGCAGGCAGGTGACTTCGCCGACTTTTACGTCGAAAGACAGGCCACGCAGGATGTGGCTACCGCCGTAGTACTGGTGCAGCTTGTCGACTTGCAGCATGTTCGAATTCCTTCTGTTGCACACAGAACCCTGTGGGAGCGAGCCTGCTCGCGAATGCGGTGTGACATTCAGCATGTTCATCGCCTGATGCACCGCTTTCGCGAGCAGGCTCGCTCCCACAGTTTTGATGAGTGTTTGCAGTTCAGCGGCCGAGGTAGACCTCGATCACGCGCTCGTTTTCCTGCACTTGCTCAAGCGAGCCCTCAGCCAACACGCTGCCCTGATGCAACACGGTGACGTGGTCGGCAATCGAGCCGACAAAGCCCATGTCATGCTCGACCACCATCAGCGAATGCTTGCCCGCCAGGCTCTTGAACAATTCAGCAGTGAACTCGGTTTCCGCATCAGTCATGCCCGCCACCGGCTCATCGAGCAGCAACAGTTGCGGGTCCTGCATCAGCAACATACCGATCTCGAGAAACTGCTTCTGCCCGTGGGAGAGCAACCCCGCCTGACGATTGACCGAAGTGGTCAGTCGAATCGTCTCCAGCACTTCGCTGATCCGGTCCTTCTGCTCGCCACTCAAACGTGCCCGCAAACTGGCCCACACTGACTTGTCGGTTTTCTGCGCCAGTTCCAGGTTTTCAAACACGCTCAGCGCTTCGAACACTGTCGGCTTCTGGAACTTGCGGCCTATGCCGGCCTGGGCGATTTGCACTTCGCTCATCTGCGTCAGGTCCAGGGTTTCGCCGAACCACGCTTTGCCGTGACTGGGCCGGGTCTTGCCGGTGATCACGTCCATCAGCGTGGTTTTGCCCGCGCCGTTGGGGCCGATGATGCAGCGCAACTCACCGACGCCGATGTACAGATTGAGATTGTTCAGCGCACGGAAGCCGTCGAAGCTGACGCTGATGTCCTCCAGTGTGAGGATCGTGCCGTGACGGGTATCCAGACCCGGCCCGACGCGCTGGCCGAGGCCGATCGAGTCGCGACTGGTGCCGGCGTCCTTGTTCGGTTCCACGGGAAAGAAGGCCGGTTCCAACATGAATTCAGCGCTCGCCGTGACTCTCATTGTTCACCTCGTTTCTTCAGCAGACCGATCACGCCTTTGGGCAAGTACAGCGTCACGACGATGAACAACGCGCCGAGGAAGAACAGCCAGTATTCCGGGAAGGCCACGGTGAACCAGCTCTTCATACCGTTGACCACACCGGCACCGAGCAACGGGCCGATCAAGGTGCCGCGCCCGCCAAGGGCCACCCACACCGCTGCTTCAATTGAATTGGTCGGCGACATCTCGCTCGGGTTGATGATGCCCACTTGCGGCACGTACAACGCCCCGGCCAGACCACACAACACCGCACTCAACACCCACACAAACAACTTGAACCCGCGTGGGTCGTAGCCGCAGAACATCAAGCGGTTTTCCGCATCACGCAACGCCGTCAGCACGCGGCCGAACTTGCTCTGCGCCAGGCGCCAGCCGATGAACAGACTGGCCACCAGCAGCAACACCGTGGCCAGAAACAACACCGCGCGCGTGCCCGGTTCAGTGATGCCGAAACCGAGGATGGTGCGGAAATTGGTAAAGCCGTTGTTGCCGCCGAAGCCGGTCTCGTTGCGGAAAAACAGAAGCATGCCGGCGAAGGTCAGGGCCTGGGTCATGATCGAGAAATACACGCCCTTGATCCGCGAGCGGAAGGCGAAAAATCCGAACACCAGCGCCAGCAACCCCGGCGCCAACACCACCAGACACATCGCCCAGAGGAAGCTGCTGGTACCGGTCCAGTACCACGGCAATTCGCTCCATGACAGGAAGGTCATGAACGCCGGTAGACCATCGCCGGCAGCCTGACGCATCAGGTACATGCCCATCGCATAACCGCCGAGGGCGAAGAACAGACCGTGACCCAGCGACAGCAAACCGGCGTAACCCCAGACCAGATCCAGCGCGAGGGCGACGATGGCGTAGCAGAGGATTTTGCCGACCAGCGTCAGCGTGTACGCCGAGACCGACAGAGCACTTTCCGCTGGCAGCAATGACAGCAGCGGCAGGGCGATCAGCAGTGCGAGAATCACCGCGCCGACCGCGATCGTGACTTTCGGCCCGGCCTTTTGTGTGGCCGTGACTAACAGAGGCTGGTTCATCAGTCGATCACCCGTCCTTTCAGTGCGAAGAGGCCTTGCGGACGTTTCTGGATAAACAGAATGATCAGCGCGAGGATCAGGATCTTGCCGAGCACCGCACCGATCTGCGGTTCGAGAATCTTGTTGGCGATGCCGAGGCCGAACGCCGCGAGCACACTACCGGCCAATTGACCGACGCCGCCGAGCACCACCACCAGGAACGAGTCGATGATGTAGCTCTGACCGAGGTCCGGACCGACGTTGCCGATCTGGCTCAGCGCCACACCGCCGAGACCGGCAATGCCCGAGCCGAGGCCGAAGGCGAGCATGTCGACGCGACCGGTAGGCACACCGCAGCAGGCGGCCATGTTGCGGTTCTGCGTGACGGCGCGGACGTTGAGACCCAGGCGGGTTTTGTTCAGCAGCAGCCACGTCAGCACTACGACGAACAGTGCAAACGCGATGATGACGATGCGGTTGTACGGCAGCACCAGATTCGGCAGCACTTGAATCCCGCCGGACAGCCACGCCGGGTTGGCGACTTCAACGTTCTGCGCACCGAACAACAAGCGCACCAGTTGAATCAGCATCAGGCTGATGCCCCACGTGGCGAGCAGGGTTTCCAGTGGGCGGCCGTAGAGATGGCGAATCACGGTGCGTTCCAAAGCCATGCCGATGGCCGCCGTGACGAAAAACGCCACCGGCAAGGCGATCAGTGGATAGAACTCGATGGCCTGCGGTGCGTAGCGCTGGAACATCAACTGCACCACGTAGGTCGAGTAGGCACCGAGCATCAGCATTTCGCCGTGGGCCATGTTGATCACGCCGAGCAGGCCGAAGGTGATCGCCAGACCGAGTGCAGCCAACAGCAGAATCGAACCGAGCGACATGCCGCTGAAGGCTTGGCCGAGGATTTCGCCGATCAGCAGTTTGCGTTTGACCTGAGCAAGGCTGGTTTCAGCGGCGGTGCGTACGCTGGCATCGCTCTCGATGCCGGGTTCGAGCAAGCCTTCAAGGCGCGTGCGCGCCAGTGGATCGCCGGTTTCGCCAAGCAATCGTACCGCCGCGAGTCGCACAGCCGGGTCAGTGTCGACCAGTTGCAGGTTGGCCAGTGCCAGACTCAGGGCGGCATGGACGCGTTCATCTTTTTCGCCAGCGAGTTGCTGGTCGAGGAATTTCAGCTGCGCGGGTTTCGCGCTTTTCTGCAATTGCTGCGCGGCAGTCAGACGGATTTTGGCGTCGGCGGCGAGCAATTGGTGGCTGGCCATGGCGGTATCGATCAGACCCCGCAGGCGGTTGTTCAGGCGCAGGGTTTTGGGTTGGCCGTCGATGCTCAGTTCGCCTTGTTGCAGGGCGTTGATCAGTTCGATACGCGCCGGATCGGGCTGCGCGGCCCAGGTTTCCAGCAATTTGGCTTGCTGCACGGGATTGGCCGCGACGAAGTCTTCGGCATCACCGGCGTGGGCCAGCATTGGCAGCAACAGTGCGATGGCTATGAGAAAGCGGTGTATGGCAGTGGGCATTAGTGGAGTTTCCTTTCTTGCGGTGGCCGATGGAGCGGTGTACGGCTGTGAATCCGCCCCTCACCCTAACCCTCTCCCAGAGGGAGAGGGGACTGACCGAGTTGTCAGGTCATCCAGCACCGACCTGACATTCCTGCGTCGAACTCAAGTTCTGAAAGCCATAGAAATCTGCTCCCTTCCCCCCTCTCTCAAAGGGAGAGGGGACTGACCGAGTTGTCAGGTCATCCAGCACCGACCTGACATTTCTGCGTCGAACTCAAGTTCTGAAAGCCATAGAAATCTGCTCCCTTCCCCCCTCTCTCAAAGGGAGAGGGGACTGACCGAGTTGTCAGGTCATCCAGCACCGACCTGACAATCTTG
>NZ_UTBZ01000019.1 GCF_900580865.1 Pseudomonas viridiflava | reverse complement strand
ACATCAGCACGGCCATCCGCACCAGCCCCGTCAATACGTGAGCGCCATGCGTGCCGACCAGCGTGAAGAAAGCGGTAAGAAATCCACTGCGATCCGGGCAGTAGCCCTGCTCGATCAGATGATGGAATTCATTCATCTCCATGGCAATGAAGGCGGTGCCCAGCAGGAACGTCACCCCCAACCAACGCAATACGCCAGTGCGGTCATCGCGGTTCATGGCCAGCATGGCGTAGCCGTAAGTGATACTGCTGAACAGCAGCAGCATGGTTTCGGTGAGCACGTAGGGC
>NZ_UTBZ01000204.1 GCF_900580865.1 Pseudomonas viridiflava | reverse complement strand
CTGTCAATGACGGGTATGCTTTGCATTTGGCGGGTGGCGTCCGTATCTTGCCCCACTGCGCTTTCAGTAGACATTTTCCGAGGTTCCCGCAATGAGTTGGACCGAAGCCCGCTTTCACGATCTGGTCGATGCCACCCAGCAAAATCTGGAAGATGTGTTCGATGAGAGTGGCCTGGACGTGGACCTTGAAAACTCGGCCGGCGTGTTGACCGTCAAGTTCGAAAACGGCTCCCAGCTGATCTTCAGTCGCCAGGAACCGCTGCGTCAGCTCTGGCCGGCAGCGCGCTCCGGCGGTTTCCACTTCGATTACGACGAAGT
>NZ_UTBZ01000157.1 GCF_900580865.1 Pseudomonas viridiflava | reverse complement strand
ACATCGCTCTGCGCGCTGCAAACCGGCCACCCCCAATACGACGTGCTCCCTGATGGTAACCGCTGTCATCGTTGTATGGCGCTACGCCTAGGAGTGCCGCGATCTCGCGACGTCCAACCTCTCCAAGCTCAGGTACATAAGCCATTAGGCTCGCTGCCGTCACAATCCCAATTCCTTTGACCGAGCACAGCCGGGCAATTTTGTCGCGATCCAAGACTTGGGCGCTTTGGCGAATCAGGTTGCTTAATGTCTTTATCGCCTGGGTCAGATAGTCGATGTGGC
>NZ_UTBZ01000027.1 GCF_900580865.1 Pseudomonas viridiflava | reverse complement strand
ATGACTATCCGGGCCGCTTCATTGATCGCGCACGGGGCAAGTTCCTGAGCCAGCGAGCGCTGGAGCGTCATCGTGCCGACTACCAGCAAGCCGACGGCTGGGGCGATCAGACCGCGCTCAAGAGCGGGCATTTTCTTCAGCTATCCGAGCACCCGCGCGCCGAGTGGAACGACCTGTGGCTGCTGACCGAAATTTTCCATGAAGGCAAACAGCCGCAAGTGCTCGAAGAGTCGGTCACCAGCGACACCACCAACAATAAGGACGACTTCCACCAGGGTTATCGCAATCGATTCCTGGCGACCCCGTGGGCCGTCTTCTATCGCCCTGCGCTGGAACACCCCAA
>NZ_UTBZ01000057.1 GCF_900580865.1 Pseudomonas viridiflava | reverse complement strand
AATACTTCGATTCACCTGTGATTGCATCCAGCGGATTGCCACCGCCTGTAGAGCAGGCTGTCAGTGTCGACAGTATTGCCAATGCCGCCATCAATCCTTTTAACCTTGCCACTCGGCCAAACACACCCATGCCAGCGCTCTCCACTATCAGCCTATCGTTAAAGGTCTATCGAAAATCCGACACGACACGTCTCGCAGGGCCGCTGTAACCAGCGGCCCTGGAGATGGATGTGCATAGAAGATTCGATATCAGCTAGTTGAGTAGGTTAAGGCGCTCAACCGAGGCAGGGCTATAGTGCAGATGTACTAGTCAGCGCTTCAAACTGAAAGAACTAGAAACGATACGTCGCGCCAACGCCGAGGAAACTCGCACTGTTTTCATA
>NZ_UTBZ01000210.1 GCF_900580865.1 Pseudomonas viridiflava | reverse complement strand
CAATGAAACCGTAGTCGCCAATAAAGGATGTCCCAGGGCGCCGCCCAATCTTGCATTGGCCCCCGCCTGTAACGGAACTGCAAAACCGGTTGCCAGACTTAGAGCAAAAGCAGTCACTACATTCATCAGACAGGTTCCTCTTTTTTTCAGTGTTACCCAGCCGGACGCGCACTGACCAATTCTCAGTTCTGATGGGCGGTATTAGTGAGGTTTATTAAGTAGTGGCCTTTGGCTAGGAACTAGCCGAGCACCTGATGAGCCCTGAACGGGCTCTGGCGTGAGCGTTATTGAGTCGTGGTGTTGCCGGATAGTCATACTTATTCTGTTATTGGTTCATCGACTCATCTTTAAACAATGCAGCACGCTTGCGGTAATGAGGTGGAATCGTCGCAGCCCTTTTGATGAGCCGCTGCCTCACCCCCGCCTCATCATAAAAATAAAAAACCGCCCGCCCAATAA
>NZ_UTBZ01000061.1 GCF_900580865.1 Pseudomonas viridiflava | reverse complement strand
GATCTGGCGGGTGCGCCGCGTGCCGACATCGAGGCGGCCGCCGCTGACGCCTACGCCAAGGAATTCATCGACCAGCTGCCGCAAGGTTTTTACACCCCGGTGGGCGAGAACGGCGTGCTGTTGTCCGGTGGCCAGCGTCAACGCCTGGCGATTGCCCGTGCGCTGCTCAAAAACGCGCCGGTGCTGATCCTGGATGAAGCGACCTCTGCGCTGGATACCGAGTCGGAGCGTCACATTCAGGCCGCGCTGGATCAGGTCATGAAAGGACGCACCACGCTGGTGA
>NZ_UTBZ01000017.1 GCF_900580865.1 Pseudomonas viridiflava | reverse complement strand
TCCAGCCAAACCCCAGCCCGACATCGATCTCCGCCGCGCTGCTGCGATACAACCGGGTGAACTCGAACGGCAACACACCATCAAGCAGCGCATCGTTCAGAGTCAGCAGTTCTTCGCCAGTGACCATCGACACCGGGCAGCCGTTGGTGCAGGTACGCGGCACACAATCAGCGCTGTCGCCGTTGGGGTTTTTCGCCTGATCCGGCGAATCGTCGTGAGGCTCGTCTTTCTTCAACAAGGTGTTGCGCTGCGCATTCCAGCGCAATTGCATCCGGCCCTTTTTCACCCCGGCGGCGATGCCACGGGCGGCAACGCTTTTGTATTGATCGACGTATTTGATGAACCCTTCGACGATGCCGAACATCGCCTTCACCAAACGCTTCACCGCCGACAACAATTGAACGGCGCGATCCGCCAGACGCAGCGTCAGATAAGCGATGCCTGCACCACCACTGACGAACGTCAAAACCACGCTGATCAACACATCGATGAGCAACTGCACCATCATCATCGACGCTGCTTCAGCAGTTTTGCCGGCGACTTCACTGGGCGGCAGCATCTCCAGCCAAAGGCTGGCAGTGCGCAGCAATAAGCACAGTGCAGCTTCATCACTGACCAGCAGTTGCAGCTTCTCCATGACCTCGGGCGCAGTTTTCGCCAGCTCGATCAGATCCGCCGCGCCACTGCCCAAGCGCTCAACAAACTTGCCGGGATCCTTGAGAATGTCCGAGAGCAAACCAATGCTGTCCCACACCCCCTCGATCGCCGCCCAGCTCCCGGCGAGCATGCCGTTGCCTGCCGCCGTCGCCACCGACTGCGACCACTGCGGCTTGAAACCCTTCCATTCACTGCGCAGCCAGCCATCCAGCTCAGCGCTCAGGCCGTCATAGGCTTTGAACAGGCCCTCGACCTGACCCAGAGTGACATCGCTGTGCACCAGCACCCGGTAGAACTTGCCAGGTACTCCTTTGAATGAGCCGTTGCCTTGCGCATCAAGGGTGATGGGGGTGGTTTTGCCACCGTCCATGGCGATCACATCGACCACGATGTTGCCCAGCGGAATGTCGTAGACCGACTCGAACTTGCTCTCGATCTGCATCAACCCGCCCTTCGGGCACTGGACGACACCTGAGAAAAATTCGTTGTCAGTGCTGCTGACGACAGTGCTATCGGAGCCGAAGCGAATGATCCGCTCCATGCCCATCAACGACGGCAAATCCGCAGCGTGGCTGACCTTGTCCGCCCCTCGACTGGCCCAATGCTTGAGCTGCTCGCGGTAAAGGCTGAGGGTGGCGGGAAAGCTGTCGAGTGCTTGCTCGATACGGGTGACGGCTTCCATCAGCGCACGCGGGTGTGCGATGTGGACTGAATAAGCGGATCAAACATGAGCGTTCCCTCGCGCAAAAATTAGGCGCGGGAACTGTGCGGGGGATCAATCAGGAAAGAAGTCAGGCAAGTAGGCGATGACTGTAGGACTTGTCTGTAACGAGTGAGCAAGAGATAAACATGTGCGCAAAAACGCAAACGCGGCGTGAGGAAAACCTCACGCCGCGTTTATTTGAACAGACATAAATGGATTTACAGTGTTGAGTCGCGAGTGCTCAGCTCTTTCAATTTGAGCTCAGCCAACGGGTGCCCGGCTTCGGCTGCCATGCCCCACCAGCGGGCGGCTTCGACGGGATCCGGCGGTTTGCTCGGTGTCCCCGTCAGGCTGATCACACCAACCTGGTAAGCCGCTTTGCCATCACCCGCGAGTGCTGCCAGCCGCAACAGACGCACACCTTCTTCGCGTGCACCCAGGCCGACACCACGAAAGGTCAGGATGTGCCCATAGAAGCTTTGCGCACCGACATCGCCAAGGTTGGCCATGCGCGCAAACTGACCCTCGAGCCAGCGCCAGCCGCGCGGTTGGCGGACAAACCACGCCCAGTGAAACAGCCTGCGAGCCAGCCAGTAACTGGCCCGCGCCTTGAGTCGTAAAAACACTCAGGCCTCCGCCGATTCCGGGTACTCGTATTCAAAAACGCGGACGACTTCCGAAGCATGCCAAGAGGCTGCAGCAACACCATCGGACGGCCCGGAAAAGCGCCCAAGACGTTCAACGCATTCAAAGAAACCGGTGCGCGGCAGGCGACTGGCGCCCTGGCTGATCACCAGCGAACTGCGCAAGGGTTGTTCGGCCTTGGCATCCAGCGCGGCCAGATGCTCGAGGGCCGCGGTCAGGGTCTGCATCGCCGGTGTCGGCAGTTGCAAACGCTCGAGCAAGGCCCGATAAGTCAGCAGATGGCGCTGGCGACGCGCCTGATCCAGTTCCCCGAGCAATCCGTCCCAATGTTGACGACTGATGCGTACGCTCACGATTCATCCCTCCACCCTGGCACCGTCAATTCCCAGGCCAGGCTGCGGCGAATCGCGGCGTCGGGCTGACGCTCGCCACTTTCGATCATGGCCAGATAAGACGGGCTGATGCCTACCGTGCGGGCCAGCGCCTCAATGGCGATGCCCTTCCCTTCGCGCAAACTGCGTAGTTGATCCAGACCTGGAAGAATCGGGTCTGGTGTGGCCGCGAGCGGCGTGGCTGCCGGACGCGACGGTGCTTCGTTGATGCCTGCTGCTTTTAGTAGAGCCTGATACTGAGCCCACGGCAGAACCGCGTATTCGGGTTCGCCATCGCGTGCAATTATCTGAATATCCATGACTACCCCGTAGGACAACAACACTTAGCGAGTCGGCACTTTTCCCTAGAAGTGTAATCCTAACAGCGGCCAAGGTCGCGGGGGGTATCTATCTGTAAGAGGGGTTTGATAATCAGGACTTTTTCGGCCCCTGAAGCTGCAATTGTTCGGGGGTATCCGGCAGGCGCTCGACGACTGCCAGTTTTTCCGGCTGCTGACGGTTGCGCCACAAGCGGAAGGCATTGAGTTCATCGTCGAGGGTTTTCATCAGCCAGGCGAGGACGGCGATGTCATCGAGCATGCCGAACACGGGAATGAAATCCGGAATCGCATCGACCGGGCTGAGGAAATACATCAACCCCGCGACGACCGAAATCAACGCTTTGCCACTGATTGCCCGATACTCGCCGCGCCAATAGGCCAGGCACAGCGCCTGGAGTAAACGTAAATCGTCCTTGAGTTTACCGAGGCGATTGCCTTGTGCAGCGCCTTTGCTGGCGACCGCAAACAATAAGGTCGGCAAGCGGCCGCGTGCCAGCAGGCGGCCGGCCAAGGGCAGGAATCGAGCGAAATTCCACGGA
The DNA here is from genome assembly GCF_900580865.1 of Pseudomonas viridiflava. Taxonomy (GTDB): domain Bacteria; phylum Pseudomonadota; class Gammaproteobacteria; order Pseudomonadales; family Pseudomonadaceae; genus Aquipseudomonas. The sequence continues at coordinate 47,730 of NZ_UTBZ01000017.1, read as the reverse complement.
GCTTTCATCTATTCCTCCCGTTGAAATGTTATCCACACAAATTGTGGATAACCTTGTGAACAGAGCTGCATTTCAGCGCTGAAAGCCCCGTTTCATAAGGGCTGCGCTCAGATCGGGCGTTTTTTACTCACATAAAAAAGCCCAATATTTCATTGACTTGGCTGCTCAGGGCGGCTAGCGCTGGCAGCCTCAATGGCTATGACTCTTGGGACCGCCATCGGTTCGCTCTGTTTACCCTTGCCAGACTCCAGATGCAACAACGCCCCGCATAAGCGAGGCGTTGTTGTTGAAGCCTTTACCAATTACTTGGCAGCGGCAGCTTCTTTGGCTGGATCCTTGATGGCCAGCAGTTCCAGGTCGAAAACCAGAACCGAGTTGGCCGGGATTGCCGGGCTTGGCGACTGAGCGCCGTAAGCCAGATCGCTAGGGATGTACAGTTTGTACTTCTCGCCAACGTGCATCAGTTGCAGACCTTCAACCCAACCCGGGATCACGCCGCTTACTGGCAGATCGATCGGGCTGCCGCGCTCTACGGAGCTGTCGAACACGGTGCCATTGGTCAGCTTGCCGGTGTAGTGAACAGTCACTACGTCAGTCGGCTTAGGCTGTGGGCCGTCGGCTTTCTTGACCACTTCGTACTGCAGGCCCGACGCGGTGGTAGTCACACCGGCTTTCTTGCCGTTTTCTTCGAGGAATTTCTTGCCGGCAGCTGCCGACTCTTCGCTCATCTTGGCCATACGCTCTTCAGCACGCTTTTGCAGCGCGGCGAAGGCTTCGACCAGCTCTTCATCTTTCAGCTTCTGTTCTTTCTTGCCGACGGCATCTTCAATGCCCTGGGCTACCGCTTTGGAGTCCAGATCATCCATGCCTTCCTGAGCCAGGCTCTTGCCCATGTTCAGGCCGATACCGTAGGAAGCTTTTTGCGCCGGGGTTTTCAGCTCTACGCTGGTCTGCGAATCACAACCCGCGAGTACCAGGCTAACCAGGGCTACCGCCGCCGCCAACCGATGCTGTTTCATGCTATTTCCTTGTTCATGCGCCGAAAGGGCAATCGAGTAAAGCCGCGAGCTTATCAGGCCGCCACGACCAATGGCTACCGGCATGAGAGCAGGAATCTTCCGATAAGTTCAGGGATTAAAACGCATTGGGGCAAAGCGACGATGAAGCTTCTGTCATCTTGTCCCGACAATCACCGGCGTCTCTGCTTGCATCATCTGGCGTAATGGCCACTTGCCGCATCGGGTCTGGCTCAGGCATAACAGCGGAACAATTCGACAAGGATGTTTATCTTGCGCCTTTTATTCCGTGTGCTGACCCTGATCGTCGTGCTGCTGGGACTCGCTTTCGCAGTAGTTCTGTATTACGTCGTCAACCCGAAATTGCCCTTCTACACACCCGCCGAGCAAGTGCATTACCTCGATCAGTGGAGCGAAGAAGAGCGGCAAACCTACTATTTCACGCCCCAAGGTACACAGGTCAAAGGTCTGCGCTATGAGTGGTTCCAGGCGTTGGAGCTGCCCTTCTCGGCGCAGCGTTTTGCCTCGCCCGATTACCTCGCGCGCTTCGGTTTTCTGATCGATCCGCAGCAGAAAGCCACAGCGAACAACCCCGGCAACCTCCCTGTCGGTTTTGCCCGCCATCAGAATCCCGGCAGCTCCGAGCAGTATCTGGACATCACTTGCGCCGCTTGCCACACCGGCGAATTGCGCTTCAAAGGCCAGGCCCTGCGGATTGACGGCGGTACTGCGCAACATGTGCTGCCTTCCAGTGTTCCTACTTTGCGCGGCGGCAGTTTCGGACAGGCTTTGGTGGCAAGTCTGACCTCGACTTACTACAACCCATGGAAATTCGAACGTTTTGCCAGAACCGTGCTGGGCGACGAGTACGGCGCGCACCACGAGCAATTACGCAAAGACTTCAAAACCTCACTGAATACGTTCCTCAAGGTCGCCTGGAACGATACCCATCGCGGCCTCTACCCGACCGAAGAAGGCCCCGGCCGCGCCGATGCCTTTGGACGCATTGCCAATGCGACGTTTGGCGATGCAATCTCCCCCGCCAACTACCGCGTGGCCAATGCCCCGGTGGATTACCCGCAGCTCTGGGACATGTGGACGTTCGATTGGGTGCAGTGGAACGGATCGGCGCAGCAGCCGATGGCGCGCAATATCGGCGAGGCGTTGGGCGTAGGCGCCACCCTGAATTTTTTCGATGACAACGGCCAGCCGCTGCAAGGCGACGCTCGCTATGCCTCGAGCGTGCGCGTGCGTGATCTGCACAAGATCGAAGAAACCCTGCAAAAGCTCAAGCCGCCCGCTTGGCCAGAGGATCTGTTGGGTACCGTCGACAAGCCCCTGGCAGCCAAGGGGCGCTCGTTGTTTGCCGAGAATTGCGCCGGTTGTCACATACCGCGCCAGAGTCAGGAAGGTGAACGCTGGGTGCAGCATTTGCACATGCTGCCGGTTGACGTCATCGGTACCGACCCGACCGCCGCGAACAATATCGCCAGTCACCGTTTCGATCTGACTGCCCTGCAATGGGATCTGAAAGAACTGGAAAAAATGGACGTCAAACTCCATCCAAAACCCAAAGAGCCACTGGATCTGAGCCAGTTGTCAGTGGCCAAGGGGCTGGCTTACGTCACCGCTTTTGTCGAAGACCGCGCCTACCGCGAAGCCAACGTCACGCCACAGGAAAAACCACAGCTGGACGGTTTCGGCCTGCCGATCGGCGTGCGCGAAAAAGTCGCCTACAAGGCCCGTCCGCTGGGCGGTGTCTGGGCCACCGCACCTTTTTTGCACAACGGTTCGGTGCCGAGCATCTATCAGCTGCTGTCGCCGCAGGATGAACGCGCCACAACCTTCTTCAAAGGCACCTTCGAATACGATCCGCGACATCTGGGCTATCGCACCGAAGCGTTTACCAATGGCTTCCTGTTCGACACGCGCATCACCGGCAACCACAACAGCGGCCATGAATTTCGCGCTGGCGAACGCGGCAACGGCGTGATTGGCCGACTGCTGCAGCCTGAAGAACGCTGGGCGTTGCTTGAGTACCTGAAAGTCCTCGGCGGCCCACTGGAGGCGCAACTGCCATGATTTCGACCTTCAAGAAAGAATTGCCACTGTTGGCCAGAATCTGGTTGTGGCTTGGACGTCTGCTTGGTAAAGCCCTGCTGATAATGGTCACCATCGGCCTGCTCGGCTGGGCCATTGCCACAGCATGGTTTGCCTGGCAACACCGCGGCCCGGTTTCAGCGCTGGAGCAGATTCCCCCCAGTGAAACCGCGATGACGCGGGACGTGATCCAGACCGCCGTGCGCATCGTCGATCAGCACCGCGAAGGCACACGTTATTTGCGTGATGCACATGCCAAGGCCCATGGTTGCGTCAAGGCTCAGGTGCAGGTTCTGCCGGAATTGGCGCAGTCACTGCGACAAGGCGTGTTCAGTGAGCCCGGCAAAACCTGGCAGGCGATGATTCGTCTGTCCAATGGCAATGCCTATCCACAATTCGACAGCATCCGCGACGCCAGGGGCATGGCGATCAAACTGCTGGATGTTGCGGGAAAACAGCTGCTCGGCAACCGCCAGGCACAGCCTGAGCAGGATTTCGTGATGTTCAGCCACCCGAACTTTTTCGTCAGCGATGTCGCCGAGTACCGTCAGAATGTGGCGGCGCAGGCTGACGGCAAAAAAGTCATGGCGTTTTTCCCCGGATGGGACCCGCGCACCTGGCAGATCCGCCATTTGTTTATCGCACTGGCAACCTTGTCGCCGCCGCCGGATAGCCCGACGGCGACGACTTACTTTTCAGTTTCGCCCTACAAATTCGGTGAGGCGAATGCAAAATTTCGTGTAGCACCCGATCCGGATAACTGCCCCGCTTACACATTGCCCAAACAGAATCACGACCTGCCAAATTTTCTGCGCAGCGCGTTGAATCAGCAGCTGTCGACGGATCGTGTACCCGCCTGCTTCGTGCTGCAGATTCAGCGTCAGGATGCCCATAAATACATGCCGATCGAGGACACCAGCATCGAATGGCGCGAGCAGGATTCGCCCTTCGAAACCGTCGCGCGGATCACCTTGCCGCCGCAGGACTTCGATACCCCGATGCTGAATCTGCAATGCGACAACCTGTCGTTCAATCCTTGGTTTGGCGTTGAGGCGCACCGCCCGATTGGCGGTATCAACCGACTGCGCAAGGCCGTGTACGAGGCGGTCAGCGACTATCGTCACCAGCGTAACGGTGAGTAATCATTGGGAAGTCTCTACGCTTGTAACATCGACAGCAGAGGCGGCCGTGATCTTGCCGAGATCCGGCCAGGTCGGACTCGCCAATAAAACGCTGAGGATGCCCGCGTCGGCAACCATGTCGACAAACCTCTGCGGTGTCATGTCGCCGTCGCTGATTTTTTGCTCGAGGCCTTGCTCAAGGTTCGCCCTCAGCTCCCGAACCTTGGGGGTGATCGGCTTGGCGAATCGCAAGACGGCGCCATCAGGGGTGACCGTAAAAATCCGCTGATTGGGCGCCGCAATCATATGATCCAGGCCGACTTTCAGATCCTCGGGCGTGAAAAAATTACGGTACAAATCCATGCCGGTCGGAGGCTGTCGCTCTGAGGCCAATTGCGGCGTGGAGTGGTAAATACCATGCACCCGAAACCCTCTTGGGATCAGTGGGTTGCCGTGCTGATCCTTGGGAAATAAAGCTGCCCGGTCGAAACTGGCGTAGGGAATGGAGACCGGGTCAGTGACCACCAGAAAATCGCTGGCGTTACATTTAAGGATGAAGCCGACACGCGGACTCGCTGGCGGTGGAACGGATAACTTTTTGCGCAAGTAAAGTGCGACCTCCCCCGCATCACGGCAGATCGGCCCAAAGATTGGCATCTGGGTAATCGGCGACCTGGCTTCAAGGACATCCGACCGCCAGCTGGCTTTGAGCGGGCCTCGGCGGCGCCAGAGATCGCCCGTTACCACAACGGTTACTTGCCCGGCCGCCAAGACCAGCAAGATCCACAGGCTGCAGGGTATTGCACCCCTGGCAAGCAAACTTTCGAACAATTGTGGGCCACTTTGAGGACGCCTCGACAGCCGGGGCGCCAACTCCTGTTCAAACGGCAGGTTCGTCGAGGCGTAGCACAGGAGCCCGCCGTTGTACGCGGACAGATAACACTTCGAGTATTTACGATGACTGTTCATCACAGCTGACAAATCGGCAATCGTGAAGAACCGATTACGCTGAGCCCATTCACTGGTGGATTCGTCAAAACCACGGGCTTGGGTCGGGCGGGCGTGAAAGCTCGCTTCGATAGTAAAACCGCTCGGGACAATCAACTCGCCCAAGCCACCAACAGTCACCACAAGGGTAGTGCGCTGGAGCGTCGTTACTTCGCTGCGGTGTTCGCCACTGGCAGGATTGGCGTCAATACGTTGAGCACAGAAGAAGCGTCCCTCGGTATTTTTCAGAATGAACCAGTGCAGTTCTGCGCTGAGCGGCGTCTTCAACAGGTTGTGCAAGCCAGTGGCTGCATCGTCGCTGGATAAAAATGCCGAATTGCTTGCCATGAATGACAGCGCATCCGTGTCTTCGGCGGCAGAAGGAATATCGGTTAAAGCAGGAGTCGAAGGCATCTGATCGGTCTCTCGGCTGGCAACGGAATTGCTCCATGACTCAAATGATCATGAAGAACATTGCCCATTGTCCGAAAGCGACGTGTCCCACAGGCACTACATAGATATATGCAGCGAAAAATACTCAAACGCCAGACAGCAAAAAACCCGCACAAGGCGGGCTTTCTGTGGAATCTGGCGTTCAGTGTTCCAGATTCCGAATATGGCGCAGCGGACGGGACTCGAACCCGCGACCCCCGGCGTGACAGGCCGGTATTCTAACCGACTGAACTACCGCTGCGCGAAACGCTTGAAACGAATGGTGGGTGATGACGGGATCGAACCGCCGACATTCTGCTTGTAAGGCAGACGCTCTCCCAGCTGAGCTAATCACCCTTCGCTTCGTTACGGGACGCATTATGCCACAAGTTTTCGTAAAGTGTTGATTTAATTGAAGTTTTTTTCAAATAAATCCGAAAACCAGTAAAACGACACATCCCGCGGGTACAACCCTGGAGCAGAAAAAAACCCGCCTTGGCGGGTTTTTCCGTGGTGACCTGGCGTTCAGTGGTCCAGGTTACCGAATATGGCGCAGCGGACGGGACTCGAACCCGCGACCCCCGGCGTGACAGGCCGGTATTCTAACCGACTGAACTACCGCTGCGCTAAACACTTGAAACGAATGGTGGGTGATGACGGGATCGAACCGCCGACATTCTGCTTGTAAGGCAGACGCTCTCCCAGCTGAGCTAATCACCCTTCGCTTCGGTGTGGCGCGCATTCTACGGAGCGACCCAACCTCTGGCAAGCACTTTTTTAAATAATTTTCTCAGGCCTTCCAAAGGCTTAGAGAAGGGTTGGCCTATGAGACGGCGAAGACAATAATGCCCCCCTTTGTATAAAGGAGAGACTCACCCCATGTGGTTCAAAAACCTGCTTATCTATCGCCTGACCCAAGACCTGCCTGTCGATGCCGAGGCGCTGGAAACTGCACTGGCCACCAAACTGGCGCGTCCATGTGCAAGCCAGGAGTTGACCACCTACGGTTTCGTCGCGCCGTTCGGCAAAGGCGAAGATGCTCCATTGGTGCACGTCAGCGGCGACTTCCTGCTGATTTCCGCGCGTAAAGAAGAACGTATTCTGCCGGGCAGCGTCGTGCGTGACGCGGTCAAGGAAAAGGTCGAAGAGATCGAAGCCGAGCAGATGCGCAAGGTCTATAAGAAGGAACGCGACCAGATCAAGGATGAAATCATCCAGGCGTTCCTGCCGCGCGCCTTCATTCGTCGCTCGTCGACCTTCGCCGCCATCGCGCCGAAACAGGGCCTGATTCTGGTCAACTCGGCCAGCCCGAAACGCGCCGAAGACCTGCTGTCGACCCTGCGTGAAGTGATCGGCACCCTGCCCGTTCGTCCGCTGACCGTGAAAATGTCGCCTACCGCGACCATGACCGAATGGGTCACCACGCAAAAAGCCGCCGACGACTTCTATGTACTGGACGAGTGCGAACTGCGCGACACCCACGAAGACGGCGGCATCGTGCGTTGCAAGCGGCAGGACCTGACCAGCGAAGAAATCCAGCTGCACCTGAGCACCGGCAAAGTGGTCACTCAGTTGTCGCTGGCATGGCAGGACAAGCTGTCGTTCATGCTCGACGACAAGATGACCGTTAAACGTCTGAAGTTCGAAGATCTGTTGCAGGATCAGGCGGAGCAGGACGGTGGTGATGAGGCGCTGGGGCAACTGGATGCCAGCTTCACGCTGATGATGCTGACGTTCGGCGACTTCCTGCCGGCTCTGGTGGAAGCGTTGGGTGGGGAAGAGACTCCTCAAGGCATCTAAAGCCGTGTGATGTCCAAACTGTAGGAGTGAGCCTGCTCGCGATGAGGGACTGACATTCAACTTATGTGTTGATTGAAAGATCGCTATCGCGAGCAGGCTCACTCCTACATTTGTTTTGTGGTGTTCATTTAATAATAAGGATCAAGCCATGCGCGCACTGGCTGCACTCAGCCGCTTTGTCGGCAACACCTTCGCTTACTGGGTTCTGATTTTTGCTGTGATTGCGTTTCTGCAACCGGCGTGGTTCCTCGGCCTGAAAAGCGCGATCGTACCGTTGCTCGGGCTGGTCATGTTCGGCATGGGCCTGACCCTCAAACTCGACGACTTCGCCGCTGTTGCCCGCCACCCGTGGCGTGTGGCGCTGGGCGTGGTTGCCCATTTCGTGATCATGCCCGGTGTGGCGTGGTTGCTCTGCCAGGTGTTTCATCTGCCGCCGGAAATCGCCGTCGGGGTGATTCTGGTCGGCTGCTGCCCAAGCGGCACGTCGTCCAACGTGATGACATGGCTGGCCCGGGGTGATCTGGCGTTATCGGTGGCCATTGCTGCCGTCACCACCCTCCTCGCCCCGCTGCTGACCCCGGCGCTGATCTGGCTGCTGGCCTCGGCGTGGCTGCCGGTGTCGTTCATGGAGCTGTTCTGGTCAATCCTGCAAGTGGTGTTGCTGCCGATCATTCTCGGCGTAGTTGCCCAGCGTTTGCTCGGCGACAAAGTGCGCCACGCGGTGGATGTGTTGCCGCTGGTGTCGGTGGTCAGCATCGTGATCATCGTCACCGCCGTAGTGGCCGCCAGCCAGGCGAAAATCGCCGAATCCGGTCTGCTGATCATGGCTGTGGTGATGCTGCACAACAGCTTCGGTTATCTGCTGGGCTACTTCACCGGACGCCTGTTCAAGCTGCCGCTGGCCCAGCGCAAGTCGCTGGCGCTGGAAGTGGGCATGCAGAATTCGGGATTGGGCGCAGCATTGGCCAGCGCACATTTCTCGCCATTGGCGGCGGTACCGAGTGCGCTGTTCAGCGTCTGGCACAATATTTCCGGTGCCCTGCTGTCGACGTACTTCCGGCGCATGAGTGAAAAGGAAGATCGCGAGACACTGGCGCAGCGAGCGGCTGACTGACCTCGAAACTTGATCCCCGGGTTAATGCTGGTCAAACTAGCGCGCAACGCGGGGACGACCCTGCGGCTCGATCGAGTCATTAATCTGGGGACGACCCCGTCAATCGATGGAGGTCTTGCATGTCCTGGATCATTCTGTTTTTCGCCGGCCTGTTCGAAGTCGGCTGGGCCGTCGGCCTGAAATACACCGACGGTTTCACTCGCCCACTCCCCACCGTACTGACCATTGCGGCCATGGCCATCAGCCTTGGCCTGCTGGGCCTTGCGATGAAGGAATTGCCGCTGGGTACGGCCTATGCGATCTGGACCGGAGTCGGTGCGGTGGGCACGGTGATTGCCGGGATCATCCTGTTTGGCGAGTCGATGGCGTTGATTCGGCTGGCCAGTGTGGCGCTGATCATTACCGGATTGATTGGGCTTAAGGTCAGCGCTTAAGCCACTACCGCTTTCGCGAGCAGGCTCGCTCCCACATTCAATCGCGTTCCGTCAGAGGAATACGATCAACTGTGGGAGCGAGCCTGCTCGCGATAGGCCAACAAAATCAGCGATTATCTAACTGCCCCGCGCAACTCCCCCACCAACCCCTGCAACTTCGCCGGCTCAGCCGCAGCAACGCCCACCGGCGAACCCGCCACCAACGTCACCCGCGACCACAACCGCCGAAACACACCTTTATTCGGATCGCGACTGAAGAAACTCCCCCACAGCCCTTGCAATGCCAGCGGAATCACCGGCACCGGCGTCTCCTCGAGAATCCGCGTCAGCCCGCCCCGGAATTCGTTCATCTCACCATCGGCAGTCAGTTTTCCCTCAGGGAAGATGCACACCAGCTCGCCGTCCTTCAGATACTGGGCAATCCGCGTGAAGGCCTTTTCGTAGATCTGGATGTCTTCGTTACGCCCGGCAATCGGAATTGTCCCCGCGGTGCGGAAGATAAAGTTCAGCACCGGCAGGTTGTAGATCTTGTAATACATGACAAAGCGAATCGGCCGACGCACCGCGCCGCCAATCAGCAAGGCATCGACGAACGACACGTGGTTGCACACCAGCAACGCCGCGCCTTCATCCGGAATGGCTTCAAGGTTGCGATGCTCGACGCGGTACATGGAATGGCTGAGCAGCCAGATCATGAAACGCATGCTGAACTCGGGGACGATCTTGAAGATGTAGGCGTTGACGCCGATGTTCAGCAGCGACACCACGAGGAACAACTGCGGGATCGACAGCTTGGCCACACTCAGCAGCACGATCGAGACGATGGCCGAGACCACCATAAACAATGCGTTGAGAATGTTGTTGGCGGCAATCACCCGCGCCCGCTCGTTCTCGGCCGTGCGTGACTGGATCAAGGCATACAGCGGCACGATGTAGAAACCACCGAATATGCCGAGGCCGAGGATGTCGACCAACACCGCCCAGGTATGCACGAAGCCCAGCACTTCAATCCAGCTGTGGCCGGTGACACTGTCGGGAATTCCACCGGAATGCCACCACAGCAGCAGACCGAACACGGTCAGACCGAACGAACCGAACGGCACCAGACCAATCTCGACCTTGCGCCCGGACAGCTTCTCGCAGAGCATCGAGCCGAGCGCGATACCGACCGAGAACACCGTCAGAATCAAGGTGACCACGGTCTCATCACCGTGCATCCATTCCTTGGCATAGGCCGGAATCTGCGTCAGGTAAATCGCCCCGACAAACCAGAACCATGAATTGCCGACAATCGAGCGCGATACCGCCGGCGTCTGGCCCAAACCGAGTTTCAACGTGGCCCACGACTGGCTGAAGATATTCCAGTTCAGACGCATCTCAGGCGACGCCGCCGCTGCGCGGGGAATGCTGCGACTGGCGAGATAACCCAGCACCGCAATCCCGATGATCGCGCAGGACACCAACGGCGCATAGTGCGAGGAAGACATGATGACCCCGGCGCCGATCGTCCCGGCGAGAATCGCCAGAAACGTGCCCATTTCCACCAGACCGTTGCCGCCTACCAGCTCATCCTCGCGCAACGCTTGCGGCAGAATCGAGTATTTCACCGGCCCGAACAGCGCCGAATGGGTGCCCATAGCGAACAGCGCCACCAGCATCAGCGACAAGTGATCGAACAGGAAACCGACCGATCCTACGGCCATGATCGCGATTTCCGCGAGTTTGATCAGACGGATCAGCGCGTCTTTGGCGAACTTCTCCCCGAACTGCCCGGCCAGCGCCGAGAACAGGAAGAACGGCAGAATAAACAGCAACGCACACAGGTTGACCCAGATCGAACGGTCACCTTCGATGGTCAGCCGATAGAGAATGGCGAGGATCAGCGACTGCTTGAACACGTTGTCGTTGAACGCGCCGAGCGACTGCGTGATGAAGAATGGCAAGAAGCGCCGGGTGCGCAGCAGGTTGAACTGTGAGGGGTGACTCATCTTCCGTGTTTCCCTGATGTTTAAGGTAGAGAGGCCTGGCTATTGCTTATTGGAATCCCGAAGCGCGATCCAGGCCACACCTTACCTAAACTTTTCAGGTTATTTCTTCAAACCTGCGATGCACGGCGAGACAAACAGCTCGCCACGCCAGGCGCCTTGCACGGTGCGCTTGCCGACAATCAGCCACATCACCGCCAGCAACATCACCAACAGCGTGCCGACGATGCTGAAAAACGTCAGGTTCAGGGTGCTCGCCAGTTTCAGGGTTGCCAGCGAGTAAACACCCAACGGGAAGGTAAAACCCCACCAGCCGAGGTTGAACGGGATGCCGTCACGCAAGTAACGCACGGTGATCAGCAGCGCCATCAGCATCCACCACAGACCGAAGCCCCACAGGGTGATCCCCGCAATAAGTCCCAGACCCGAGGCAATTTCACCGATGCCCGGCAGACCGTTCGCCGCGAAGATCGCTGGCGCATCACCGCCCAGCAACAACATGCCCAGCGCGCCGGTGCCGATCGGGCCGAGGGCCAGCCAGCTCGAGGCGGCCATGTTCTCGTGGGGCAGTTTGTGCAGGGCCATGCGCAGCAGCAGAATCGTCAGAATGCTGAACGCTACGGGCAGGGAAAAAGCCCAGAGCACATAGCTTGTCGTCAGCACCACCAGTTGCGAGTGGGCATCGGTCAGATGCGGTGCGAGCAAACCACCGCTGGCCGCCGCCACTTCTGCTGCCACTACCGGCAGCAGCCAAACGGCGGTCATCTGGTCGATGCTGTGTTCCTGACGGGTAAACATCATGTACGGAATCAACACGCCGCAAGCCAGTGACATGGCCACATCAATCCACCACAGCACTTCGGCAAGATGAATCACACCGTCGCCCCAGCGCGGCAGGCCGAACAGCAGAAAGCCGTTGATGATCGTCGCCAGCCCCATGGGAATGGTGCCGAAGAACATCGATACCGTGGAGTGGCCGAAAATTCGCCGCGCTTCATCGAAGAACAAGATCCAGCGGGCGGCGTAGGCAGCGGTAAAGAGGGTGAACAACAGAATGTTGAACAACCACAAACCTTCAGCGATGGCGCGCAGGCCTGGGACGGCCAATGGCAGTTGCGCCAGCGCCAACGCCAGCACACCGGTGCCCATGGTCGCGGCGAACCAGTTTGGGGTGAATTGGCGGATCACTTCCCGTGGATGCTGAAGCTGACTGAGCGGCTTGATGCCGGGTTTGGCGCTGTTGGGGCAAATCATCATGAACTCCTGTCCTCTGGTGAGGTTGAGTCCATGGTAGAACCGAATCGAATATCTATATAACGGGTAATATCTCTAACTGTTATCTGTTTTACCAATAAGCAGTCAGACGCTGCCTTCTTTTTCGATCACCAGAATCCGTGCTGCGCCTTGCGGATGGGCGACGTGCTCGGTGCCGACGCTCGCATAAAAGATGTCGCCGACATCAAGCTGCACCTGTTTTTCTTCGCCCTGCTCCCGGTAATGCATCAGCACTTGGCCATCGAGCACCACAAACACTTCTTCGCCGTCGTTGACGTGCCATTTGTACGGCTGATCCGTCCAGTGCAGGCGTGTGGTGATGCCGTTCATATTGGCGATGTCCAGCGCGCCCCAGGCGCGCTCGGCGGTGAAGGACATACTGCGGATAATTTTCATAATATGATCCATGTCATGAGTTCAACACGCAAAAATCCACTTATCGATATTTATAACAGGCATAAACAATTTGACTAAAAAATCCCGCACCTTTAGCTCTTCCTCCTCGCCAACCCAGAAACCATAGCAACAAATAACAAACTAAACCCCCACCCTGCTAGGATTTCACACCACATAACGAATCGAACAAGCCGCTTGACACTGAAAAAACCCAACAATTCGTCAACAGCATTACTTTTTGGAGTAGAAATCAGTGGAGCCCAATCATTTTCCTGATGCAAGTCCACCAAAGGAAGTAACAAGTCGAGAGAAAACGCAATCGGACTGAATCCTGTATATTCTTCAGGCAAAGCATCGCAAAGATACCAGTTCCCAACATACCCTCCACTATCCTTCTTTTCCACAACGGACAATGTAGGTCGACACGCGCTATACGCAGGGTTTTGAAAAACAAGAGGATTACTTGGTGCAAAAACAGCAAAACAACTGGCCGCCACCCAGTATATAACCGCACAACAAATCCAAACAGCAAAAAACCACCGAAGCAAGAGCATTGGCTGATAGCCATACCCGGTCAACTTACCGTAGCAAATATGCATAAACCTTGCTAGCTGTGTATAGGTAAAGCGACGAATAATTCCCAAACCTTTAGGTGTTTGCCCAATCAAACAAAATTCCCGCATTCTATTTTCAAACGCGATACCAACCTCATTAGCTTCTTCTACATGCCCCATTTCCTCGAGGCGATTTTTTAGCTGCCGCCAAGGTTGAGGCCCAAATGAAAATCGGCCGCCCGCGCTATGTTTTTTCTGTTGTTTGTCTAGCCACAAAATTCGATTTTCCACAGACATTGATGCATCAACATCAATAAAATCATAGATAAATCCGTTTAACTCGAGGTCACTCCCCCACGAGGATGAATCGTCGTTCAGCACAGAAACTCTTGCACCAACCAGTGACACTGAACTTAGTGGCGGATTTATCTCACAAAGAATGAATTCACCTTCAACCACAACCCTATTAGCATTCAACGAACCGATTATCGAAGAGTATAACGTCAGGTCTCCAGACACTCGCGATCCAACCAGACAGATCTGACCCTCAACATTTGCCCCTCTTAAAAAAATATCTCCCGTAACGTGCATCCCCTCAGCAACAATAGCCATAGCTTCAGGATTAACAAACCTTCCTCCATCAAAATCAACACAGCCTGAAACTACTGCACCAATCAAGCTAACTTCCCCCACGGATTTAAATCCATTTGAGAGAAGAATACCTCCCCCTACAGTCACCGCATCCAGACATAATGGCACCCCCCCCAAGAAGCTTCCATTATGACAGTTAACCTGCCCTTCGACTCTAGCACCAATTAAACGAACTTCATCTCTAGCAACAAATCCAGAGTCAAGGCATAGGTCGCCTTCGACCTTAGCACCATCAAGAAATAGCGCATGATTTTTCGAACCAAAAAGCTCTGCACCAGAAAAATATATAGACCCAGAAACCCTAACCGACCTTAATTCAATTCGAGCACTTGATACCACATTAATGAAAGACAAATCGCCATCTATTACAGCCTGACTAGACTCCACCCCCGACACGCAGCAATAATTAAAACTAACAGCGCGCTGAAAGCGGGTATATGAAAAACATAGACTCTCCTCAAACCTGCACTTCCTCAATTTCACTGAGACAGGAACAATCGCCGAATCTAAATTAAGGCGCCCTTCAATAAAGGCACCACCGAGCATAATCCCATGCTCATGAATTGGTGCAGAGTCATCACCACCTAAAGCTAAAAACCTTAAAAAACCAGCCCGAATGGAATTTTCTGGTGTGACAGACTCCGGAACCTCTGATGAAATCACAGTTCCCCTACCACGAGAAATACCATCTAACAACCTCCGCTCTGCATCTCTGAGCGGTTCAAAATCTTCCAAGGAGCGTCCGTATGCTTTTTGCATCTACCTAAACCCAATAACATCAAAAAGTTACAACAAATTAACCCCATGCTTAAACATCTTCAATCCTGATTCCGGCCTCAACATCAGAAAACCTAATAAAACCTGCTATTAATGCGGCAAGCGCCAACACTATCAGTACCAAACAGTAACCCTCAGAAGTGACTAAAAGCCCAAATAAACGAGTCAAATGCCCCGCCAACAACGCCGGCAGACAGAACGCCAGATAACTGAGCACGTAATACGCCGCCATCAACCCCGCCCGCTCGTGAGGCAAAGCCAGCGGCACCAGGCTACGCACGGCACCGAGAAATCCCGAGCCAAAGCCGCAACCGGCTACCAGAGTGCCGAGGAAAAACAGCGACAGACTGGCGCTGTGCACGCCCAGCAGAATCAACACCAGACCGATCGGCAGCAGGCTCGCGCCCAACTGCAATGCCCGTGCGGCGGGACGATTGCGCAGCGTGAAAATCATCAAGGCACCGGTCACCGTCAAGGCAGCCACGGTTGCACCACCGATCAGGTTCGACATCGAACCGGTGGCGGTGCGCACCAGCGAAGGTGCCAGCGATGCGTAAAAACCACCGAGTGCCCACGTTGCCGTATTCAGCGGCAACACGCGCCACAACGTGTGACGCGCCTGCACCGGCACATGCAACGTCGGGCGCAACGAGGCCCACGCCCCGGCTTGCGGGGTGACGCTTTCCGGTAAGCGCCAGACATAAATGCCCTGCAATACAAACAGTGCGAGCAGCAGCCAATAAGTCAGTTGCAACGGTGCCGGCGCAAATTCGGCCAACAACCCACAGCCCATACCGCCCAACGCCATACCGAGCAAAGGCGCGACACTGTTGATCAGCGGCCCCTGTTGACGATCGGCGTCGAGCAATGTCGCGCTTAAAACAGCGGTGGCCATGCCGGTGGCAAAACCTTGCAGAACGCGCGCGCTGATCAGCCACGCCACACTGTCGGCGTAGATAAACAGCAGCATCGCCAACGCGTTGAGCAGCACGGCGGCGAAGATCACCGGTTTGCGTCCCAAGTGGTCCGACAGCGAACCCACTGTTAACAGGGCCGCCAACAGGCTGAGGGCGTAGACACCGAAAATCAGGGTCAGCACTGCGGCCGAGAAATGCAGTTGATCCTGATACAAGTGATACAGCGGCGTCGGCGCCGTGGAAGCAGCGAGAAAACTGAGTAAGGTGATCGCCAGAAACCACAGGCTGGATCGATTGGAAGCAAGGCTGGTCATGGGCACACTCCGCAAAAGCTAATTTTTTGCTTTTGCGGAGTGTGCTACTGCCTCGCGCTTAAAGCAAATTCTTTGTGTTAAGGTCTGCGCCATGGCTATTAAAGAAGGTTTACGCCCCGGCGGCCGCAGTGCTCGGGTGCAAGATGCAATTCATTCGGCAGTCCGTGCGCTCCTGCAAGAACAGGAGCGCTCGACCGTGACCGTCCCGCAAATCGCCGCTCGCGCCGGGGTGACGCCATCGACGATTTACCGGCGTTGGGGTGATCTGTCCGCGTTGCTGGCAGACGTCGCCCTCGCCCGCATGCGCCCGGACAGCGAGCCGGCGCAGACCGGCAGCTTGCGCAGCGATATTCGCGCGTGGGCCGAGCAGTATCTCGATGAGATGAGTTCCGAGCCTGGGCGCAACATGATGCGTGACGTGCAGGCGAGCGCTACGCCGGGCTATTGCGTGACGATCATTGGCGCGCAGTTGCAGACGATTATCGCGCGACATCCCGATGAGGCGGCTCCGAGCGTCGATCGGTTGATCAATCTGGTGGTGGCGCCGGTGGTGTTTCGGATTCTGTTTTCGGCAGCGGCACTGGAGGTGGATGAGCTGCATCGGCTGATCGATATTGCGTTGCGTCTGGACTGACGCCGATATTCATGTAGGAGCTGCGGCACGCTGCGATCTTTTGATCTTGATTTTGAAAAATCAAAAGATCGCAGCCTCGTTTCACTCGACAGCTCCTACAGGGTTCGATGCTTGGCAATGTCAACGCACAACGCCTCCATTCAAACCTGCGACACCCCGCCACGCCACGACCTTGGTCGACACTGACTAACCGCCCCGCGCATGCGAGACTGTCCGCCCGGGCAGGAGTGCCGGGGAGTCTTTTGTCGGGAGTGTTGCATGTCGCTGTCCACCGGGCTGATCGCCGCCGTCGCCCTGGCCTATATGGCCATCATGTTCGCCATCGCCTTCTACGGCGACCGCCGCAGCGCGCCGTTGCCGCCGCGCGTGCGTGCCTGGGTGTACAGCCTGTCGCTGGCAGTTTATTGCACCAGCTGGACATTCTTCGGCGCGGTAGGCCAGGCAGCCGAACAACTGTGGTCATTCCTGCCGATTTACCTCGGGCCGATTTTGCTGCTGGTGGGCGCGCCGTGGGTTCTGCAAAAAATGGTGATGATCAGCAAACAGGAGAACATCACCTCCATCGCTGACTTTATCGCCGCGCGCTACGGCAAATCGCAATCGCTGGCGGTGGTCGTAGCACTGATCTGTCTGGTCGGCGTCCTGCCCTACATCGCCCTGCAACTCAAAGGCATCGTTCTCGGCGTGAACCTGTTGATCGGCGCCGGGGCGGACGCCATGGGCACTCGCGCCCAGGACACCGCGCTGATCGTGTCGCTGGTGCTGGCGCTGTTCACCATAGTCTTCGGTACGCGCAACCTCGACGCCACTGAACACCACCGTGGCATGGTGCTGGCGATTGCCTTCGAATCGCTGGTCAAACTGTTCGCGTTTCTCGCCGTCGGCGCCTTCGTGACCTATGGCCTGTATGACGGCTTCGATGACTTGTTCAACCAGGCCATGCTCGCCCCGCGCCTCGAGGAATACTGGAAAGAAACCATCAACTGGCCCTCGATGGTGGTGCAGACCGGCGTGGCAATGATGGCGATCATCTGCCTGCCCCGGCAGTTCCATGTGACGGTGGTGGAGAACATCGATCCGCAGGATCTGCGTCTGGCCAAATGGGTGTTTCCTGCCTATCTCGCGCTGGCCGCGTTGTTTGTAGTCCCGATAGCGCTGGCCGGTCAGATGCTGCTGCCCAGCGACGTACTGCCCGACTCCTTCGTAATCAGCCTGCCACTGGCTCAGGCGCATCCGGCGCTGGCGATGCTGGCGTTTATCGGCGGCGCGTCAGCGGCGACCGGCATGGTGATTGTTGCCAGTGTGGCGCTGTCGACCATGGTCTCCAATGACATGCTGTTGCCTTGGTTGCTACGCAGAAATAACGCCGAGCGCCCGTTCGAAGTGTTCCGCCAGTGGATGCTTTCGGTGCGGCGCGTGAGCATCGTGGTGATCCTGTTGCTGGCTTATGTCAGCTATCGCTTGCTCGGCTCCACTGCCAGTCTGGCGACCATCGGCCAGATTGCCTTCGCTGCGGTGACCCAACTGGCACCCGCGATGCTCGGCGCGCTGTACTGGAAACAGGCCAACCGTCGCGGCGTTTTCGCAGGTTTGGCTGCGGGCACTTTCCTCTGGTTCTACACGTTGATCCTGCCGATTGCCGCGCACAGTCTCGGTTGGTCGCTGAGCAGTTTTCCGGGGCTGGCGTGGCTGCACAGCAATCCGCTGAATTTGCCGATTACCCCGCTGACCCAAGGTGTGGTGCTGTCGCTGGCCGGTAACTTCACCTTGTTTGCCTGGGTCTCAGTGCTATCCCGCACGCGGGTGTCGGAGCATTGGCAGGCCGGGCGTTTCATCGGTCAGGAGATCAGCGCACGGCCGAGTGCGCGCTCGATGCTGGCGGTGCAGATTGACGATTTGCTGCAATTGGCCGCGCGTTTCGTCGGTGAGGAACGCGCGCGGCAGAGCTTCATTCGCTTCGCCTATCGTCAGGGCAAAGGCTTCAACCCGAACCAGAATGCCGACGGCGAATGGATCGCCCACACCGAGCGCTTGCTGGCCGGTGTGCTTGGCGCTTCTTCGACGCGTGCTGTAGTAAAAGCCGCTATCGAAGGTCGGGAAATGCAACTGGAGGACGTCGTCCGCATCGCCGACGAAGCCTCTGAGGTACTGCAGTTCAACCGCGCGCTGCTGCAAGGTGCGATCGAGAACATCACCCAAGGCATCAGCGTCGTCGACCAGTCGCTGAAACTGGTGGCCTGGAACCGCCGCTATCTGGAACTCTTCAACTACCCGGACGGTTTGATCAGCGTCGGCCGGCCGATTGCCGACATTATTCGCTACAACGCCGAGCGCGGCCTGTGCGGCCCCGGTGAAGCCGAAGTCCACGTTGCCCGCCGTTTGCACTGGATGCGTCAGGGGCGCGCGCATACATCTGAACGGCTGTTTCCCAACGGCCGGGTGATCGAGCTGATCGGCAACCCGATGCCCGGTGGCGGTTTCGTCATGAGTTTCACCGACATCACCGCGTTCCGCGAAGCCGAGCAGGCGCTGACCGAAGCCAACGAAGGGCTGGAGCAGCGAGTCAGCGAACGCACTCAGGAATTGTCGCAACTCAACGTCGCGCTGACCGAAGCCAAGGGCACTGCCGAAGCCGCCAACCAGTCGAAAACCCGCTTCCTCGCCGCGGTCAGTCACGACCTGATGCAACCGCTGAACGCCGCCCGGCTGTTCTCCGCCGCCCTCTCCCATCAGGACGACGGTTTGAGCAGCGAGGCGCAAAAACTGGTGCAACACCTCGACAGTTCGTTGCGCTCGGCCGAGGATCTGATCAGCGATCTGCTGGATATTTCCCGACTGGAAAACGGCAAGATCAACCCGGATCGCAAGCCGTTTGCGATCAATGAGCTGTTCGACACTCTCGGCGCCGAGTTCAAGGCACTGGCCCAGGAACAGGGACTGACCTTCCGCGTGCGCGGCAGTCATTTGCGCATCGACAGCGACATCAAATTGCTGCGCAGGATTCTGCAGAATTTCCTCACCAATGCGTTCCGCTACGCCAAAGGCCCGGTGTTACTGGGCGTGCGTCGACGTGGCGGCGAATTGTGTCTGGAAGTGTGGGATCGCGGACCAGGGATTCCGGAAGACAAACAACAAGTGATTTTCGAGGAATTCAAACGCCTCGACAGTCATCAGACCCGCGCCGAAAAAGGCCTCGGGCTGGGTTTGGCAATTGCCGATGGCTTGTGCCGGGTGCTCGGCCACACCTTGCGAGTGCGCTCGTGGCCAGGCCGCGGCAGCGTGTTCAGCGTCAGCGTGCCGCTGGCTCGCTCACAAGCCGTGCCGGCCAGCGCCGCCGTGGAATTGAACGGCAAGTTGCTGAGCGGCGCGCAAGTGCTGTGCATCGACAACGAAGACAGCATTCTGATCGGCATGAACAGCCTGCTGAGCCGCTGGGGCTGTCAGGTATGGACGGCGCGTAATCGTGAGGAATGCGCGGCGTTGTTGAGCGACGGCGTACGACCGCAAGTGGCGCTGGTCGACTATCACCTTGATCACGGGGATACCGGCACCGAGTTGATGGCGTGGTTGCGCACGCGCCTGGGTGAGCCGGTGCCGGGAGTGGTGATCAGTGCTGACGGGCGACCGGAGATGGTCGCGCAGGTGCATGCGGCTGGGCTGGATTATCTGGCCAAACCGGTGAAGCCGGCGGCGTTGCGGGCGTTGTTGAGTCGGTATTTGCCGCTATAGAAGCAAAAGATCGCAGCCTCCGGCAGCTCCTACATGGGTATGGCGTACATCCTGTAGGAGCTGCCGCAGGCTGCGATCTTTTGATCTTTATTCAGGAAGCTCGACGAGGCCATCGACATCGGTCATCGCCCGCTCCAGCAAATCCGCCGGCAAGCTTTTACTCGCCCGCGCACCGAGCAATTTCAGCTGTTCACTGCGGCTGACCAGGTTGCCGCGCCCCTCTGTGAGCTTGTTGCGCGCTGAGCTGTAGGCTTTATCCAGCTGCTGCAGGCGATTACCGACTTCGTCCAGATCCTGAATGAACAGCACAAACTTGTCGTACAGCCACCCGGCGCGCTCGGCGATTTCCCGGGCGTTCTGACTCTGGCGCTCCTGCTTCCACAGACTGTCGATCACCCGCAGCGTCGCCAGCAACGTGGTCGGGCTGACGATGACGATGTTGCGGTCGAAGGCTTCCTGGAACAGGCTCGGCTCAGCCTGCAACGCCGCCGAAAACGCCGCTTCGATCGGCACGAAGAGCAAAACGAAATCCAGGCTGTGCAGCCCTTCCAGGCGTTTGTAGTCCTTGCCGGCCAAGCCTTTGACGTGATTGCGCAACGACAGCACGTGCTGCTTGATCGCGATCTGCCCTAGGCTGTCGTCGTCGGCAGCCACGTACTGCTGATACGCGGTGAGGCTCACCTTGGAGTCCACCACCACTTGCTTGTCGCCCGGCAGGTAAATGATCACGTCAGGCTGGAAGCGCTCGCCGTCCGGGCCTTTGAGGTTGACCTGAGTCTGGTACTCGCGGCCCTTCTCCAGACCGGCGTGCTCAAGCACTCGCTCCAGAATCAGCTCACCCCAGTTGCCTTGGGTTTTCTGGCCTTTGAGGGCACGGGTAAGGTTGGTGGCTTCGTCGCTCAGACGCAGATTGAGCGCCTGCAAGCGCTCCAGCTCCTTGGCCAGCGAGAAGCGCTCCCGGGCCTCGGCCTGATAACTTTCTTCGACACGTTTTTCGAAGGACTGAATACGTTCCTTGAGCGGGTCGAGCAATTGCCCAAGACGTTGCTGACTGGTCTCGGCAAAACGCTGCTCGCGCTCATCGAAGATCTTCCCGGCCAGCTCGGCAAACTGCGCACGCAGTTCATCGCGTGAGCCTTGCAGGTCGTTAAGGCGTTGCTGGTGGCTTTCCTGTTGCTCGCGCAGCTCGGCGTTCAGCGAAGCGGACTGTGCGTCGAGGCGGCGCAGCTCAGCTTCCTTGTTGGCGCGTTCGAGGTTCCAGGCGTGGGAGGCGTCGCGGGCGTCGTCACGCTCGATCTGCAGCAGTTCGACTTCGCGGCGCAGTGCGGCCAGATCAGCCTGCTTGGCGGCATTGGCCTGGCCGAGATCGGCAACTTCATCGCGGCTGGCGTCGAGCTGCGCGTTAAGCCCATCCTGCGCCAGTTGGGCCATGGCCAGCCGCTCTTCGAGCAGGGCGACCTCAGCCTGGCCGTTGCTCGCCCGGCGTTGCAACTGCCAGGCCAGCGCCAGCAGTGGCAATCCCGCCCCTGCAAGCCCCAGCAATACGCTGGTCAAGTCCATCGCCATAGCCACTCCCGCCGATCTTATAAAGCCTGAAGGTTAACCAAGGTGTCAGGTCTTGGACAGCTCAGTCTTCGAGCAGACCGAGTTCCTGCTGCGCACGACGATCGCCGGCACGGGCGGCCTGACGCAGCAGATCCTGGCCGATACGCCGGTCCCGTGCGTTACCGCACTCGCGGCACATCAATTGGCCGAGACGGCTTTGTGCAGCCACGACGCCATCACGCGCCGGCTGTTTGAGCAGGCGTCCAGCGAGGTGCTTGGCATTATGACTGTCGCTCAGGCGCGGGCTGTCGAGCAGCCACTCGGCGACGCGAACGGTAAATCGCTTGGGCGGGGTAACAGCAGGAGGTTGTGAGGTAACAGAGTCTGATACTGAGCGAAACTTCATAAAGCACTGTGGGACGAATCGGAAGGCGCGCCACTCTACTCTCTTTTTCTTACAGGTAAAGTCGAAAAATAACCCGGCACGCCCGTCCTAGAGCAAGCGCTCGGGACAATCCACAGAAGCTGTGGATAACTCAGTGGACAACCGCCCTCCAACTCTCGCAAAGCCTTATGGAATGGGGCTCGCAGTCAAACTGACGATTTTTTCACCAACAAAAAAAAGCGATGTTTTTCATTGACTTAAACTTTCGTTGCAGGCAGCCATTGGAGTCAGGATTGGTATGACAGCGCCGTTACAGCCTGCGCAACTAATGTGCACAAGTACCTGTTACCTGGTTATATCGCTGCGCTTTTTCGGGTCGTTTTGGCAGTCGGTCTGGGGATAAACCAGTCTGGCGCGCGCCTCGATGAAAATATCTTCACCGACCGACGGTCAATCAATGCGCCAATTCCGGGCAATTGAGCAACCACGCAAAGCAGGCTCAATCTGTGGCTGCAATGTTTTTCTACACGAAGTTTGCTTTAGCCATTTCGATCCGTTACTATCCGCGGCGTTAGTACCAAGCTGAAAGTCAATTCCGGTCGAACACATCCCCACGGTCAGCCTTCTTCCAAGAAGCCCTACCGAAAAAAGCGGGAACGACCCCTCGATGGTTTCCAGGTAAATCTTGCGACGACACTGCCTTCGAATGATGCGAAGGGTGTTGCGAAGACCACTTACTCTGACCGAACCAACCTGCAAATTGATCAGGATCTTCACCCCGGGCCCAGAACCTTTGCCCTTGATGTGTTGCCTGCCCTCCTAAGTACCTACCTGCCAGCCCAAGCGCGCCAACTTAATTGCGCTTCAAACTGGCTGCTTTGTTCCAGTCGGGTTCTTCGTTCGACCAATGGTGGTCGACGTTACTGGAACGTTTTAACGTTGCACGGTTCTTATCCGTGTCATTTGTAGGAACACCTAATAACTATGTCTACTCAAATCCATACTCAGGATGCCATTCGCACCCTAACCAATGCTTTTGCTCCAATGAACTGCCTGATCATGGCCGCTCGCAAAGGCTGCTTCAGCTTCACGCTGGTCAACGAGCACGGTATCGCCCGCCACAGCGAGCGTTTGTACCCCGATCAATACTCCAGCGCCGAACCGCTGCAGGCCGTGATCGACCGTACCCGTCAGGCATTGATTGCCTGAGAGCCGAAAAGGCTGCAAAAGCAAAAGCCCCGCACAAAATGCGGGGCTTTTTATTGCCCGATGTTTCACTTTTTACCCGTTGCGCTTAAGCACCATCCGATATAACGGTTATAACTCGAAGCCGGAAATATTTTAAAAACAGGCCTTTACGTCGCGAATATGACACTACACTTCAACTCAAGCGGCGTGATCCGCTTGCGGCGAGCCTGAACCGATCCACTGCTGCCAAGCCCCCCTTCAGGACTCGCCATTAATAACAAGAACCGAGGGTTTTATGGGTATCGCTGCCAGCGAACTGTGCCGCTACGTGATCCGTCCTACGCTGATCTATCTGGGACGTCACAGCGCGACTGCCGAATCTCTGCTGCTGGGCATCGCCGCCAGCCAGTCAGCCCTGGGTTCCGCCCTGCATGACCGCCGTGGCCACGGCCTCTACCGGATTGCCGAGCATCGCCATCAAGCCCTTTGGGATGATTACCTGGCACTCGATCCGGAACGTGCCAGCCTGGTTCGCGGCCTCGCCAGTCAGCATGCCTTTTTGACCGGTCCGCACCTGGAATTGACGGTAAATCTGCGTTACGCCACGGCCATTGCCTGGCTGCTGGTCGAGGAGCAAAACCCCACCCTCCCCGATTCCAACGATTTGCTGGGAATGGCGCGAATCTGGCGTCAGACCTTTCAACCCCAAGGTCGTCTGCGCGACTTCACTTTTGCCTGGCACACCTGTGTTTCAACGGTGAATCAGGTCGCTTGCTGACCGACCGGTTTCAGAAGATCGCACAACAGGTCGCGATTTTGGTCGGATTGTCCTACAAAACCGCTCTAACTCAAGGCATACGGACTATAGCGCTGGGACGAAAATGTTGGTAATTTTCGCCCCGGTGATCACCAGGAGTTCTAATAATGAAAAAAGTCATGCTCAAAACCACCCTTAGCCTCGCCGTTACCCTTGCCTCCACTCAAATTTTTGCGGCCGGCTTTGCCCTCAACGAACAAAGCATCAGCGGGATGGGGACTGGTTTTGCCGGGCGATCTTCTTCTGCCGACGACGCAAGCACCGTTTATGGCAACCCTGCCGGCATGTCGCGCATCAAGCGCGAACAAGTGACCGGTGGCGTAGCGGTTGTCGATGCTCATACCGATATCAGCAATGCCAGCTCCAGCCCCAACGGCGGCAGCAACAAAGGCGACATGGTGCCCTTCACCGCTGTACCTATGGGCTTCTACGTCAAACCGATCGATGATCACTGGGCATTCGGTCTCGGTGTTTATGTGCCGTTCGGCCTGATCACTGATTATGAAAACGGCTTTGCCGGCCGTTACTTTGGCAGCAAGTCCGAAGTACAAGTCATTACTTTCCAACCGACCGTCAGCTACGCATTCAACGACAAAGTGTCGATCGGTTTCGGCCCAACCATCAACCGCATTGACGGTTCGCTGGAATCCAACCTGTCGATCACTCAGGCTGCGCCGGACGGCAAGGTCAAGATCAAGGGTGACGACACCGCATTGGGCTACAACGTCGGCCTGCTGGTACAAGCCACCGACACCACTCGCGTCGGTCTGACCTACCACTCGAAAGTCGACTACAAACTCGAAGGCAACACCAAGGTCAACTACGGTGTGCTGGGTGCAATCGGCCTGGGCGCCAACCAGAAGTACGACGCTTCGCTGAAGATCACCACACCTGAATCGGTCGACCTCTCGGTTACCCAGGCGATCAACGATCGCTGGAATGTGTATGCCGGTACCACCTGGACCCGCTGGAGCCAGCTGGAAAAAATCACCGTGAAAAACTCTGGGGTACAGCCGCTGCTGGCCGGCCAGTTCGGTTCGATCAACGAAGACCAGAATTGGCACGACTCCTGGGCCTACGCCGTGGGTACGTCGTATCAGTTGAACAAGGAATGGGTATTGCGTACCGGTCTGACGTTCGACCAGTCGCCGACCAATAACGAAGACCGTTCGCCGCGCATTCCGACTGGCGACCGCACCATCTTCAGTATCGGTGCTGGCTGGAGCCCGACCGACGACCTGACCATCGACGTCGCTTACTCGTACCTGAAGGAAGAGTCGGTCAAGATCCGCAACGAAAACAACCGTGGCCAGACCTACGACGCCAAGTATGAAAACTCGGCAAACGGTTTCGGTGTCGGCGCGACTTACCGCTTCTGATGCTGTGCGGCGAGGCTAGTCCCTCGCCAACAAAAAGCCCCGCTCTCCTTGCAGAAAGCGGGGCTTTTTTATGCCTGAAATTTGTGCGACCTGCAGGAGCGGTCGAGTGCAATGAGGCTGCGATCTTTCGATCTGTTTTGTTTAAAAGCAAAAGATCGCAGTGTGCCGCAGCTCCTACAGCTCAGGGTTTCAAGGGTTTCGAGGCGATAGCCTTTTCGATCGCGGCAATAAACTCCGGATCATCAGGCTTGGTCAGGCTGGAGAAATTGGCGATCACCTTGCCCTGGCGATCGACCACATACTTGTAGAAATTCCACTTCGGTGCGCTGCTCTGTGCTGCCAGCACCTGGAACAGATGCGCAGCATCATCACCACGAACCTTCTGCGGCTCGGTCATGTTGAATGTCACGCCGTAGTTGGCGTAGCAGACCTTGGCGGTCTCGGCGCTGTCCTTGGACTCTTGCTTGAAGTCATTGGAAGGCACGCCGAGCATTTCCAGCCCTTGCCCTTCGTAGCGCTTATGCAGCGCCTCAAGGCCTTCGAACTGCGGCGCGAAACCGCAGAAGCTTGCGGTGTTGACCACCACCAACGGTTTGTCGGCGTACTGCTTGCACAGATCGATGGATTCCTTGGCTCGCAGTTTGGGCAGCGAGCCTTGCAGCAATTCGGGACAGTCGGCGGCCTGGGCCAGACCAGTCAACGCCATCAGCAACGCGGGAACAGCACACCAGCGCATCAGCATGTCGAGCATCCTTGAGCAGTTGTCAGAGTTCGACGTTACTCGCCACACCTGTTTCTAGCAAATGCTCATGCCCAACTGCATCAGCGCCAGACCGCCCTGATGCCAGCCCCACCACACCAGCGCCAGCAATGCGGCGCCGAGTGCGGTGATGACGATTCGTGACCAGAGTTGACTCATACGGCGCTCGCAGCGGCTTGCAGACGTGCGACCGGACGCTCGCGCACCGGCCAGTTCAGCGCCGCCGCCAGCAGACTCAAGAGAATCGCCACTTGCCAGATCAAGTCATAACTCCCGGTTCGGTCATACACCACCCCGCCCAGCCAGCCGCCAAGAAACGAGCCGAGCTGATGGAACAGGAACACGATGCCGCCGAGCATGGACAGGTTTCGCACACCAAACAAGGTCGCCACCGTACCGTTGGTCAACGGCACCGTCGACAGCCACAAGAAGCCCATGGCCATGCCGAACAGGTACGCCGACGCAGTCGTCACCGGTAGCCACAGGAACAGCACGATCACCACCGCGCGCAACAGGTATAGCGCGGTGAGCAAACGCGGCTTGGACATGCGCCCACCGAGCCAGCCGGCGGTGTAAGTGCCGAAGATATTGAACAAGCCGATCAACGCCAGCACCGTGGTACCGACGGAGGCCGGCAGGTGTTGATCGACCAGATACGCCGGCAGATGCACACCGATGAACACCACCTGAAAACCGCAGACGAAAAAGCCGAATGCCAGCAGCCAGAAACCGGAATGCGAGCAAGCTTCGCGCAGGGCTTCGGACAGGGTTTGTTCATGGCCAAGCACCGGCAGCGGCTTGTCCTTGAGCATACTCACCAACGGCACGATCATCGCCACCAGCAGCCCCAAAACCAACAGAGCCGCCGACCAGCCGAGCCAGCCGATCAACCCGAGGGTGCCCGGCAACATGGCGAACTGGCCGAACGAACCGGCGGCGCTGGCAATGCCCATGCCCATGCTGCGTTTCTCCGGCGGCACGGCGCGGCCGACGACGCCGAGAATCACCGAGAACGAAGTGCCGGACAGGCCGATACCGATCAGCAGACCAGCACTCAGCGACAGCGTCACCGCCGAGTCCGACAGGCCCATGCACACCAGACCCAGCGCATACAGCACGCCACCGATCAGCACTACTTTTGCCGCACCGAAACGGTCGGCCAGCGCACCGGTAAACGGCTGCGCCAGACCCCAGATCAGATTCTGCAAAGCGATGGCGAAGGCGAACACCTCACGCCCCCAGCCGAACTGCGCACTCATCGGTGACAGGAACAGACCGAAACCGTGCCGCACGCCCAATGACAACGCCAGGATCAGCGCACTCCCGACCAACACCCAACCGTACGTACGCCACATCGATGTCATTGTTGTTCTCCGCTTGCGGGTATATACCCGCTTGAGTTTGGAAAAGACCGGCCTCAGGCCAGTTCATCCAGCAATCTGAGCAAGGTTTCACGCTTCTCGGCGCCCAGTCGGTCGATCAACCGCTGCTGCGCCGCCTCCCAGGCTGGCAGTGCTGCTGCCAGGCGTTGCACGCCGGTTTCAGTGAGCTTGACGATGCGGTTACGCATGTCCTCGCCCTCGGCCAATGCCACCAGCCCCTCACCTTCCAGCACCCGTAAATTGCGCCCGAGGGTGCTGCGGTCCAGGCCCATGGCTTCGGCCAGCTCGGAAATACTCGGTTGATCCAGACGCTGCAGGTTGCACAGCAAAGAATACTGGGCAACGTTGATCCCGAAGCCGTCGAGAGCGCCGTCGTAATGCCTGCTGACGCCACGAGCGGCGCGACGCAGGTTGGTGCACAAACACTGAGAAGGAAGCATGATGCGTGTATATACCCGCGACTGTGTTAAATCAAGTTACAGATGAGTTTACCCATAACATTTGTGGCGCCTGACATACCGCTTTCGCGAGCAGGCTCGCTCCCACAGGGGATTGCATTTCAAAATGTGGGAGCGAGCCTGCTCGCGAAGAGGCCGGAACAGACAATCCAAAACTGTCAGACCAAAACCAATCCCACCAGCACTGCCATCTCCAGCAATTCCAGCAACGCCCCCGCCGTATCGCCCGTGGTCCCGCCCAACCGCCGCATCATCACCTGCCGCAGCCAGACAAATACACCGACAGCGATCATCAGCGCAACGACGGCACTGAATCCAGCAATCAGAACGCAGACCAATGCACTGAAGCCCAACACCCACCAACCGGCCTTTCGCGGCAAATGATCCGCCAACGCTTGCCCCAACCCACCGGCACGCACATACGGCGTCGTCAGAAACAACCCCAACAGCGCCGCCCGCCCGAGCAGCGGCACAATGATCAACACCAGCCCGTGCCCTTGTTCGATCAACGCCAGCAACGCAGCAAACTTGAGCAACAACACCAACACCAGCGTGACCACCGCAATCGGCCCGCTGCGCGGGTCCTTCATGATGATAAGCGTGCGCTCGCGATCACCAAAACCACCGAGCCAGGCATCGGCGCTGTCAGCCAGACCATCAAGGTGAAGTGCGCCGCTGAGCAGCACCCAAACCGTCAACAGCAACGCTGCATGCAGCAACAACGGCGCGCCGCTCAAGGCGAGATTCAGCGCCCACAGGATCACGCCGAACAGCAGCCCAACCAACGGATAAAACAGCAACGAACGCCCCAGTTGTTCCGGCTCGGGCATGCCAGGCAAGCGAATCGGCAGGCTGCTGAGAAATTGCAGGGCGATCCACAGCGGCAACATGTCAGTAACCTTCCTTGAGCGAACCATCCGCCTCGACCGTCAGCGCAAACACCGCGCCGTGAGCGACTTCAACATTAAGCAGTTGTTCGCGCGGCAACCCGCGCGCTTGCGCCAGCAACAGGCGCATCACGCCGCCATGGCTGATCAGCAACACCCGCTCACCAGCGTAGGTATTGTGCAAGCGCGCAACGGCCGCCAGTACTCGAGAAGAAAACTCGCTGACCGGTTCACCCTGCGGTGGCGTAAACGAATACGGATCGGCCCAGAATAACCCCAGCGCTTCAGCATCGGTCTCCATCAACGCGGCCGCGCTCTGCCCTTCCCACGCACCGAAATGCAGTTCCTGCAGATCCTTGTCCAGATGCACTGACAGGTTCAGTTGCTCACCCAGCTCTGCGGCAAACCGCGCGCAACGTTGCAACGGCGAACTGACGATCCGATCCCACGGCCCACCCTCGACCACGGCCGCACGCATCTGCGCCCACCCCTTTTCGGTCAGCGCATCATCAAGGCTGCCGCGCAAACCACCACCGAGTTCAGTCTCACCATGGCGCAGCAGATCCAGATGCAAGGTCATGCCGGACGATCCGCCACCGCTGCTTCGGCGAACGTCGCCATCTGCCCGTGCAGATCGCAGGCCAAGCGCAACAGAGGCACCGCCAGCGCCGCGCCACTGCCCTCGCCCAGACGCAGGCCGAGTTCCAGCAACGGCTCAGCGTTCAGGGTTTCCAGCACATGACGATGGCCCGGCTCGGCACCGCGATGACCGAACAACAACCACTCGCGACAGGCTGGATTCAAGCGCACCGCGACCAGCGCCGCGACCGTGCAGATAAAGCCGTCAACCAGCACCGCAACGCCTTCTTGAGCCGCCGCCAGATATGCGCCGACCAACGCGGCGATTTCAAAACCACCCAGATTGAACAGGGTCTGCAACGCATCGCCACGCTGCGCGGCATGCAACGCCAGCGCCCGCTCGATCACTTGCGCCTTATGACTGACACCTTGGGCATTCAGCCCGGTGCCGGGGCCGGTCAAATGCACCACCGGGCAATCAAGCAAGGCACAGGCCAAGGCACTTGCCGCCGTGGTGTTGCCAATGCCCATTTCGCCACCGATGAACAACTGCGCACCCGCCGCTTTCGCCCGCAGCAGACTGTCGCGACCGGCCTGTAAGGCCAGTTCGCCCTGGGCCTGAGTCATCGCCGCGCCCTGCACGAAGTTCGCCGTGCCCGCGCCGATGTTCAAGTGGCGCACACCCGGCAGGTTCAGCGAGGGATTCACCGTGCCCAGATCGACCACTTCCAGCTGCGCGCCGAGCTGCCGCGCCAACACACTGATCGCCGCACCGCCGCTGACAAAGTTAAGCAGCATCTGCCCGGTGACTTCCTGCGGGAACGCCGAAACGCCTTCAGCGACCACACCGTGATCACCGGCAAAAATCGCGATCCAGACCTGTTCCAGCGTCGGTTTGACCTGGCCTTGCAGGCCGGCCAGTTGCACCGCTACCGATTCCAGACGCCCCAACGAACCCGCCGGTTTGGTCAGTTGCTGCTGCCGCGCCGCCGCTTGTTCAACGACGTTGAGGTCGACCGCTTTGCACGGATTCAGCCACCAGGTTTGAGTCATAACGCAGGTCCTTTCAGAGTCAGGGGCAGGCCGGCGACGGTCAGGACAACACGCTGACAGCGCTCGGCCAGAGCTTGATGCAGCCAACCGGCTTCATCGACGTAGCGGCGAGTCAATTCGCCCAGCGGCACGACACCCATTCCGGTCTCGTTGCTGACAAAAATGATTTCACCCGGCAGCGAGACCAGGCATTCGAGCAGGGCTTCGCGCTCGGCGGCGAGACGTTCGGCGTCATCGAGCATCAGCAGATTGGTCAGCCACAGGGTCAGGCAATCGACCAGCAGGCAACGTTCGGCGCTGGCGCTTTCGCGCAGGACGCGGGCCAGTTCCAAGGGTTCTTCGATGAGTGCCCATTCAGCGGGACGGCGCGCGCGGTGATGGGCGACGCGGTCGCTCATCTCGCCATCGAGGGGTTGGCTGGTGGCGATGTAGGTCACAGCCAGGCCGCTATCGCTGGCGAGTTTTTCGGCCAGACGACTTTTGCCGGAGCGGGCGCCGCCGAGGATCAGTTGGAGCATGGGTTTATCCAGGAAAATATCTAGTGAGGCGGCCGTCGCTTTCGCGAGCGGGCTCGCTCCCACAGGGTTATGAGTTGTACTCAAAATGTATGGCTAACCGCATTCACTGTGGGAGCGAGCCTGCTCGCGAAGAGGCCCGCACAGCCACCTCAAATCCCGCAGAGCTGTCGCAACAAATCAGTATCAAGATGCTTCTCCACCAGATCCGCCAGCCGCTCGATATCGCGCTCGCGCAAGCCGTGATAATCCACCTGCTGCACATCGCTCAACCCGGCCCAGCGCAGCAACGCTGCACTCGCCGTCGGCGACTCGAACAAGCCATGCAGATACGTGCCAAACACCTGCCCATCAACACTCTGCGCGCCGTCGCAACGGCCGTCATCCAAATGCACCGCTGCGTTTTCCAGTGCCGGTCCCGTGGTCACGCCCGCATGAATCTCATAGCCACTGACCTCAGCATCTTCCAGCGCCAACCGCCCACGCACATTGCGCAACTGCTTCTCGGCTTCAAGCGTGGTGTCGAACGCCAGCAAGCCCAAACCGGCACTCGTGCCCGGTGCACCTTCGAGGCCGAGCGGGTCATGCACCTGCTCGCCGAGCATCTGCAGACCGCCGCAAATCCCCAGCACTTTGCCGCCGTAACGCAAGTGGCGAGAGATTGCCGTATCCCAGCCATTGGCACGCAGATAAGCCAGATCGCTACGCACACTCTTCGACCCCGGCAGGATGATCAGATCGGCAGCAGGAATCGCCTGCCCCGGCCCGACAAATTGCAGATCGACCTGCGGATGCAAGCGCAGCGGATCGAAGTCGGTGTGGTTGCTGATACGCGGCAGCACCGGCACCACCACTTTCAGCACTTGTTCGGCCTTGTCGGTCTGGCGCTGATCGATGCCGTCCTCGGCCTCCAGATGCAGATCCATCACGTACGGTAAAACGCCCACCACCGGTTTGCCGGTGCGTTGTTCGAGCCAGTCGAGGCCCGGTTGCAGCAGGGCGATGTCACCGCGAAAACGGTTGATGATGAAGCCCTTGACCCGCGCCTGTTCGCTCGGCGAGAGCAGCTCCAGTGTGCCGACCAGATGCGCGAAAACCCCGCCACGGTTGATGTCCGCGATCAGCAAAACCGGGCAATCCACCGCTTCGGCAAAGCCCATGTTGGCGATATCGCCAGCGCGCAGATTGATCTCGGCGGGCGAGCCTGCGCCCTCGACCATCACCAGCGGATACGCCGCACTGAGACGGTCATGCGAGGCCAGCACAGCCTGCATCGCGATGGCTTTGTAGTCGTGATACGCCACGGCGTTCATCGACGTAACCGCGCGGCCATGAATGATCACTTGCGCGCCGGTGTCGCTGTTCGGCTTGAGCAGTACCGGGTTCATGTCGGTGTGCGGCTCAAGGTTCGCCGCTTGCGCCTGTACCGCTTGCGCACGGCCGATCTCACCACCGTCCGCCGTCACTGCACTGTTGAGCGCCATGTTCTGCGGCTTGAACGGTACGACCGCCACGCCCTGCCGGGTCGCCCAACGGCACAGTGCCGTCACCAGCGTACTTTTACCGGCATCGGAAGTGGTGCCCTGCACCATCAGCGTGGTCATGAGTTGTCCTTGGTGAAGGCGATTAAAGCGTGTTCGAGACGCGCCTCTTCAGCCGCATCGGCGGGCAAGCCAAAACGCAGACTGCTGTTGTGGGTAAAGATGCGCAGAAGAATGCCGCGCCGGGCCATGAATTCGTATAACGCTGGCGCTTGATCGGTGATCAGCCACTGAAACAACGCGCAACCGCCCTGCGGTTTGAAGCCGTAGCGTTCAAGCAACGCCGCCAGCCGTTCGCTCGCTTGATCACTGCGAATCCGTTGGCGTGTGTGCCCTTCGGTGTCTTGCAGGCAAGCCTGCCCGAGCACCCGCGTCGGCCCGCTGACGACCCACGGCCCGACCTGTTCCGCGAGCAGTCGGAGCAACTTGCGCTCGGCCAGGACAAAGCCCAGACGCACGCCGGCCAGGCCGAAAAACTTGCCGAACGAGCGCAGCACGATCAGCCCGACTTGATGGGCATGGGCGGCCAGGCTCAGTTGTGGCGTGTTGTCCATGAACGCCTCATCGACCACCAGCCAGCCACCGCGCTGAGCGAGCCGTGCGTGCCAGTCGAGCAACCGCGCCGGAGTCAGGCTCAGGCCGGTCGGGTTGTTCGGATTGACCACCACCAGCACATCGAGGCTGTCGAGAAAGAACTCGACTTCCTGCTCCAGCACTTCACGCACGATGTAACCGCTGCGGCGCCACGCTTCGGCGTGCTCGGCATAACACGGTGACAACACGCCGACCTTGCCGGCCCGGCGTAAACGCGGCAGCAACTGGATGGCCATCTGCGAACCGGCCACCGGCAGCACTTGCGCGGTGCCGTAGTAATCGCACGCGGCTTGCTCCAGACCGTCGTCGGTTTCCGGCAAGCGCGCCCAGGCACGCAGCGGGATCTCCGGGATCGGAAATGGCCACGGCGCCAGACCGCTGGAGAGGTCGAGCCAGTCGGCCTCGGCGATGCCGTAATCGCGAGCAGCCTTGCGCAGCCGGCCACCGTGTTCAAGCATAGAATTCAGCCCCCACGCAGAGAATCAGCAGCCATAACCATACGCCGCGCTGGACCAATTGCCAGCCACGGTCGATGGAATCGGCATCGGCCGGTTGTCCTTCGCCGAGTTGCGGGCGCTCATGCAGTTCACCGTGATAGATCGCCGGGCCGCCCAATTCCACGCCCAGTGCTCCGGCGCCGGCCGCCATCACCGGCCCGGCGTTGGGGCTGTCCCACTGCGGTGCCTGGGTGCGCCAGCACTTCAGCGCGAGTCGGGTTTTGCCGAGCAGCGCGTAGGTCAATGCCACCAGACGCGCAGGAATGTAGTTCAACACGTCGTCGATTTTCGCCGCCGCCCAACCGAAGCGTTCGAAGCGTTCGTTGCGATAACCCCACATTGCATCAAGCGTGTTGCTCAAGCGATAGAGGACCACGCCCGGCGCACCGGCGACGACAAACCAGAACAACGCGGCAAACACCGCATCACTGCCGTTTTCCAGCACTGACTCAGTGGCGGCGCGGGCGACGGCGGTGCTGTCGAGTTCATCGGTCTGGCGGCTGACTAGGTAGCCAACACGCTTGCGCGCCTCGTCCAGATCATCCGCACGTAAAGCAGCAGCCACCGGCGCGACATGCTCACCGAGGCTGCGCATGCCGAGGGCGCAATACAACGCGAGAATTTCGACGACCCAGCCCACGTACGGCGCCCAGGAAAATGCGGTAGCAAGCAAGGTCAGCGGCAGCACCGCAATCACCCACGCGGTGACGCCATGGCTGCGCCAGCCACGACCACCGGCGTTGAATCGTTGCTCGATGCGCCCGGCGAAATTGCCGAACGCCACCAGCGGATGCCAGCGTTTCGGTTCACCGAGCAGCGCATCCAGCGCGACCGCAGCGACACTCAACAACGCCACACTCATTGACTCACTCCCCAATAATTTTCATACAGCAACTCATTGAGCGGACGCGCCTGCGCCCACCCTTCGAGTACCAGCATCGGCGCCGGATAGAATTCCTTGACCGGGCCCAGACACAAAACGGCCAGCGGCTTGGCGCCTTGGGGCAACTTCAGCAAATCCGCCAGTGCCTGCGGCTCGAACAGCGAGACCCAGCCCATGCCCAGGCCTTCGGCGCGTGAGGCCAGCCACAGATTCTGGATCGCGCAGGACAGCGAGGCCATGTCCATTTCCGGCAGCGTGCGGCGACCGAAGATGTGTTTTTCGCGATCGTCCATCAATGCAGCGACCAACACTTCGGCGCAGTCATGGATGCCTTCGACCTTGAGCTTCATGAACTCGTCACTGCGCTCGCCGAGGGCCTCGGCGGTGCGGATGCGTTCCTCTTCCACAAGATTCTGGATCTCGCCGCGCAGGGTACGGTCGCTGATGCGGATAAAGCGCCAGGGCTGCATCAGGCCGACGCTTGGGGCCTGGTGGGCGGCTTCCAAGAGTCGGCGCAACAGCTCCGGCTCGACGCTGCCACCGGTGAAGTGGCGCATGTCGCGACGTTCGGCGATGGCTCTGTAAACCGCTTCGCGCTCGGCTTCGGAGAATGCGTTGTCGGTCATGGCCTCTTCGCGAGCAAGCTCGCTCCCACATTGGACGGGGTGCTTGCTCAAGAAACACGATCCCCTGTGGGAGCGAGCTTGCTCGCGAAGGCGGCCTCACGGTCTGGCACAAACAATGCGGCAATCGCAGTCGGATTCGACGGGAAATAGAAGTGCACATAAGAAGCCGTCATCCGCCCATCGCGATAAACCGCCTCAGCACCGCGTCCGCCATTCGGACTCAAGCCACGGGCAATCGGCGTCAGTTCGGTGGTGGTCAGGGAGTGGTGATAAGTGTGGCCGCGCAACAAACCTTCCGGCAGATCGACCGCTTGCAGCGCCAATGCGGCCAGACGTTTTTGCATCACCGCTTCGCCCTTGAGCAACCCGACCAGCTCAGCGCGAGTGCCTTCAACATCGGTCAGCGAAGCGAGCAAATAAAGCATCCCGCCACACTCAGCGAGCAACGGTTTGCCCGCCGCATGATGCGCACGAATCGCCTCCAGCATCGCGGTGTTCTGCGACAGCGCGACGTGGTGCAATTCCGGATAACCGCCGGGCAGATACAGACTGTCAGCGTCAGGCAATTGCGTGTCACGGATCGGCGAGAAGAAACTCAGCTCGGCGCCCATCGCGCGCAACAGATCGAGACTCGCGCCATAGGTGAAGGCAAACGCCTCGTCACGGGCGACTGCGATCCGCACATTCTGCAGCAGCGGCTCTATAGCGATGACGTCAGGCGCAGCGAATTCCACGGCCGGTGGCAGCGCTACCTCGCAACTGCTGGCTAATGCATCGGCGGCAGCGTCGAGACGCACATCGAGATCATTCAGTTCGCTGGCCTGGACCAAGCCGAGATGGCGACTTGGCAGTTCGATACCGGTCTCGCGAGACAACGCGCCGTACCAGCGCAGACCTTCGGTGAGGCTGCCTTCGAGCAACTGCGCATGGCGCAGGGTGCCAACGCGGTTGGCCAGCACGCCGGCAAACGGCAGATCCGGCTGATACTTCGCCAGTCCCAGCGCCAGCGCACCAAAGGTCTGCGCCATCGCCGTCCCATCAATCACGCCAAGCACCGGCACACCGAAGTGCCGCGCCAGATCAGCGCTGGATGGCGTGCCGTCGAACAGGCCCATCACGCCTTCGATCAGAATCAGATCCGCCTCGGCGGCGGCTTCCCACAACAGGCGACGACTTTCCTGCTCGCCGACCATCCACATGTCCAGTTGATACACCGGCGCACCGCTGGCGCGCTCGAGAATCATCGGATCAAGGAAGTCTGGGCCGCATTTGAACACGCGCACTTTGCGCCCCTGATTGCGATGCAAACGGGCGAGTGCGGCGGTGACGGTGGTCTTGCCCTGACCGGAGGCCGGCGCAGCGATAAGGACCGCCGGGCAGTGACGTGGTTGATTCAAAGTTCGACGCCTTTCTGCGCTTTGATGCCGGTCTGGAAGGCGTGTTTGAGCATGCCCATTTCGGTGACCGTATCGCCCATCTCGATCATTTCCGGCTTGGCCGCGCGACCGGTGACGATCACGTGCTGCATCGGCGGACGCGCCTGCAGATCGCTGAGCACCTGATCGAGATCGAGGTAACCATGTTTGAGAGCGATGTTGAGTTCGTCGAGCACCACCAGACCGATCGACGGATCGCGCAGCAGTTCGCGGGACACAGCCCACGCGGCTTCGGCGGCGGCGATGTCGCGCTGACGATCCTGGGTTTCCCAAGTGAAGCCCTCGCCCATCACGTGGAAGCGAACCTGCTCAGGGAAGCGGCGGAAAAACAGCTCTTCGCCGGTACTGTTGCGACCCTTGATGAACTGCACCACGCCGCACTGCATGCCGTGGCCCATGGCGCGGGCGAGCATGCCGAAGGCCGAACTGCTTTTGCCTTTGCCATTGCCGGTGAGCACCAGCACCAGCCCGCACTCGTCAGGCGAGTTGGCGATGCGTTCGTCGATCACGGCTTTTTTGCGCTGCATACGGGCCAGATGGCGTTCGTCGCGCTCGGGGGAATCAGTCATGGGGGAGCTCTCCGTTGGGGCTGGATAACGGCGGGCAGGCACAAGAATAGACGGCAAAAAGCCTGGCATCGCCCACCGTGATGCCGCTGGATGGATCAGGCCGGTCTCCGGGCTCATGAGCGGCGTTTCGCCTGACTGCGCGCCTTCCCGCTTCTTTCGAGGCAGTGGCTCAAGGCGCAGTTTTCACTCATTTACCGTTGCGGGGGCAGCGCCGGGATCGTGGTGGCTCTTCGTGCGAAGACAACCCTCACCGGCTTCCCTGTTTCACTCTGTCGACGCAGGTCACAGAGCACCTGAAACAAGCCGCGAAGGTTAGAGGGTTGGGGGTGGAGCGTCAATTAAAGAGGCGGTCGTCGGGCGAATAACTGCCGCCGATCAATTATCCGACGCCAATCTTGTGCCACACTGATACAAATGATATCAAAGAGCCATGCTTTTCCCGAAAAGCCCACTACAACAATAAAGGATGATGACGATGCAAGGCATGATCATCAGCAACCCGCGCCTGGAATTTCTGCGCCCCGTGCTTGAACGCTGGTTTGACTGTATCGACCGCTACAACGCCGTGCGCGGCGACAGCGACACCCCTTACTGGCATGACGAGAAAGCCAATCTCGGATTGCTCTCGGCAGCCGCCTGGATGGCTGAGCTGGTCACTTTGAACGAAACTGCCACGCGTAAGCAGAATGAAGAAGGCGAGCGCAATGCCCGCGCCGATCTGTTTCTCGCCGGCGCCGAAGACCGCGCCTTTATCCAGGCCACCCAGCGCTGGCCAAAGGTTACCAACCTGAATCTGACCCAAGCCCTGCTGGACATCACCAACGACGCCAAGCGCATCAGCTACGCCAGCGACCTCAAGCTCGGCTGCCTGTTTGTCGCGCCGCAAAAAGCCCAGCACAGCGCCAGCCCCGAAGAGCTGCAGGACATGGTCGACGATCTGCAAAAGGAACACACCTGTGCCGTCGCCTGGTATTTCCCCTACGCCTACCGCAAATTGCGCAGCGAAGCGGGCAACTATCACCCGGGCATCGCCGTGCTGTTCAAAGAAGCCCGCGGCTGAGCAGTTGAACCATCGGGCTTGCGCCCTCCTCTATGATTAGGAATGCATTCATAGGGAAGATCAGCAATGCGCAAGCCCCAGCTCGTTTTTGTCATCGCCTTCGCCGGAGGACTCGCCGCCTGCGGTGAAACCTCCAGCCTGCAAGTCTCCGACGGCACCGGCCCATCACCGAAACTGCCCGAACCGAACAAGACCCTGATCCCGACGGTGAACATCGCCCCGGCGATCGGCTGGCCCGAGGGCGGCAAACCGACAGCGGCCGCCGGCACCCAAGTCGCAGCATTTGCCGAAGGCCTCGACCATCCGCGCTGGCTCTATGTGTTGCCCAACGGCGACGTGCTGGTGGCGGAAACCAATGCCCCGCCCAAGCCAGATGACAGCAGCGGCATTCGTGGCTGGGTCATGAAGAAAGTCATGGGTAAGGCTGGCGCGGGCG
Source organism: Pseudomonas viridiflava (assembly GCF_900580865.1). Taxonomy (GTDB): domain Bacteria; phylum Pseudomonadota; class Gammaproteobacteria; order Pseudomonadales; family Pseudomonadaceae; genus Aquipseudomonas. The sequence continues at coordinate 8,904 of NZ_UTBZ01000017.1, read as the reverse complement.
TGCCGAGTCCGAACCGCATCACTTTGCTGCGCGACGCTGATCATGATGGCGTGGCCGAGACACGCACGGTGTTCCTGCAGAACCTCAACTCGCCGTTCGGCATGACCCTGGTCGGCAATGATCTTTACGTTGCTGACACCGACCGCCTGCTGCGCTTCAACTACGAACCCGGCGCGACCGAGATCAAGTCACAGCCAATCAAGGTTGTCGATTTGCCCGGCGGCACCTTGAATCACCACTGGACCAAAAACGTCATCGCCAGCAAGGACGGCAGCAAGCTGTACGTCACCGTCGGCTCGAACAGCAACGTTGGCGAGAACGGTCTGGATAAAGAAGAAGGCCGCGCGGCGATCTGGGAAGTCGATCGGGCGACCGGCAATCACCGGATTTTCGCCTCAGGCATCCGCAACCCCAATGGCCTGGCCTGGGAGACGAAAAGTGGCGCGCTGTGGACAGCGGTCAACGAACGCGACGAGATCGGCAGTGATCTGGTGCCGGACTACATCACCTCTGTGAAGGACGGTGGTTTCTATGGCTGGCCGTTCAGCTACTACGGCCAACATGTCGATGTCCGCGTTTCGCCGCAAAACCCCGACCTGGTGGCCAAGGCCATCGCTCCGGATTACGCGGTCGGGCCGCACACCGCCTCGCTGGGCTTGAGTTTTGCCGAGGGCAACACGTTGCCGGCGCAGTTCAAGGAAGGCGCGTTTATCGGCCAGCACGGCTCATGGAATCGCAAACCGCACAGTGGTTACAAAGTTATTTTCGTACCGTTTACCGGTGGCAAGCCGAGCGGCAAACCGGTGGATGTGCTGACCGGGTTCCTCGACAAGGACGAGAATGCATTGGGGCGGCCGGTGGGCGTGGTGATCGACCAGCAGGGTGGCTTGCTGGTGGCGGATGATGTCGGTAACAAGGTGTGGCGAGTTTCGGCCACGAAGTGATGCTGAATGTGACCTGAAACAACTGTGGGAGCGAGCCTGCTCGCGAATGCGGAGTGTCAGTCTCCATAGAGTTGACTGATACACCGCTTTCGCGAGCAGGCTCGCTCCCACATCAGGATTGCTGCGATTTTTACTACGGGTTATGCGCCAGATGCTCCGGCTGCAACACCCGCTTGGCACTCAGATAAGCTTTCTGCCAGTACGCCTTCGACAGGCTGTCCAGCTTCACCGTGCCGCCCGTGGCCGGCGCATGCACGAACCGCCCTTCGCCGACGTAAATCCCCGCGTGACTGACCTGCGAACCGCCATTGGTGGCGAAGAAGATCAGGTCGCCGGTCTGCAAGCCTTCCTTACCGACATTCGGTGCCTGCATGACGATCAGCTCACGCGTCGAACGTGGCAAAGAAATGCCCGCCGCATCACGGTAGACAAAACCGATCAGCCCGCTGCAATCAAACCCCGAATCCGGCGTATTGCCGCCCCAGCGATAAGGCGTGCCGACCAGGCCAAGCGCGCGAAACAGCACGTCTTCAGCAGCAGGTGAAAAAGCTTGGGAGGGGCCGAACACGACCGGCGCGCGAACCACCGGCGCGGGAGGCGGTGTGCGACTGGCGCAGGCGCTGAGCAGCGCTGCGAAGAAGATCAAAGTGAGGCGGGCCGACATCGTCATAAGCAGAGCATCCTGATCTGGCTGCGGCTTTTTCTGCCGGAGGACAGAAAACAAAACCGCCTGCGTGAGCACGCAGGCGGTTTGCCATCAATATAGATACAGGATTCTAGCGGCTACGCGGCAAACTTCAAGTAAGACTTTAACTTCACCTTGTAAAGTCTAGGTCTACTCCGTTACCGGAAGCCTGATTGTCGCCGCGAACGCAGCGACAACGAGGGATTACTTGCGAGCAGTTACTACAGTCGGAGCGTTGGCCAGAGCGCGTTTCGCTTCGATGAAGGTCTTGCTCCAGTAGCTGTCACCCAGGCTGTCGATGCGAACACCGCCGCTGCGACGACTGCTGGAGTGAATGAACTGGTTGTCACCGAGGTAAATCCCGGCGTGACTGACACGACCGCGACGACCGTTGGTGGCGAAGAACAGAAGATCGCCCGGCTCAAGGTTGCTGCGCGACACCAGAGGTGCATCCACGTTGATCATTTCGCGAGTCGAGCGTGGCAGGTTCATGCCGGCTTCTTCGCGGAACAGGTAGCCGATGAAACCGCTGCAATCGAAACCGGCTTCAGAGGTACCGCCGAAACGGTAACGGGTACCGATCAGGGACATGCCGCGTTCGAGGATGCTGTCGGCCAGAACAGGAAGCTGATAAGGCTTCTTGCCATTGAATTCGTTGAGTTCTTTTTCGGTGTCCAACTCTTCCTGGTAAATAACGGAAGACTGGGCCGTGGCAGAATTTTTAACCTGTTGAGGCTGCTCTTGAACTGGAGAATGAGCAGCGCAACCGTACAACAGGGTGACGAGTGCGAGAGGCACGAGGGGTGCGAAGCGCTTTAGCATGGGCACGACCGTGGCTGATAGTTGTAAAGAAGCCGAGACTATGCCCGCTATCAACCTCATTTGCAAATTCAATCGATCTTTTTGTGACTTCTCGGTTTCTCGTTTACATCTAAGCGCTTAAGCCCATTTGAACCGATACGCGGCCTGCACACCCTGCAGGAAAGCGGATTTTCTGGCGCCTGAAATGTGCCGAGACACGCTGAAAGCCGCGCCGTTACCAGCCTAGGGTTTCTTTCAGGAAGGGAATGGTCAGCTTGCGCTGAGCCTGCAACGAAGCCTGATCGAGCTGTTCAAGCAAGTCAAATAGCGCACTCATGCTGCGGGTGCCGCGAGTCAAAATAAAATGTCCGACTTCATCAGTCAGGTGCAGACCACGACGCGACGCGCGCAATTGCAAGGCACGCAATTTGTCTTCATCGGAGAGCGGACGCATCTGGAAAATCAGCGCCAGGGTCAGGCGCGATTTCAAGTCAGCCAGTTTGACCGGCAGTTCACGCGGAGAAGTGGAAGCGGCGATCAGCAGCCGCCGACCGCTGTCACGCAGACGGTTGAACAGATGAAACATCGCCTCTTCCCAGTCAGCCTTGCCGGCAATTACCTGCAAGTCATCCAGGCAAACCAGTTCGTACTGTTCGAGGTTGTCGAGGATTTCGACGCCGCGATCCATCAACTCGGCCAACGGCAAGTACACCGCCGGCTCGCCCATCTGCTCGAATCGTAGACACGCCGCCTGCAAAAGATGCGTACGCCCTACGCCGTGTTTGCCCCACAGGTAGATCAGGCTTTCTGTCCAGCCGGCGTCGGCTTCGCATAGACGCTCGACATAGCCGAGTGCAGCGGCATTGGCGCCTGGGTAGTAGTTGATGAAGGTGGCGTCGTCACGCAGACGCACACCTAGGGGCAGCTGAATCGGTTTCATGCTGACTGAACAGTTCTCAAGGAACCGTTAGTGGCCTCTGTGTAAAGTTTGCGAAGTTTATACCCGTGAAGCTGAGCGCACAATGCGACAGAGTCCAAGCAAAATCAAAGGTTTGCGTTAACACGCTGGTTTTATGACAGATTCTTTGGCGCCAGCGCCTGCAGGACGCGGGCCAACCCGGCTATTCGCCGGGCCGCCCTGCCCGATTACAACTGCGGATCGTCGACACCACTATAGATGTCGGAATCCTTGTACAAATCGTGCACATGGCGCACCAGCACCATGATCACCGCCGCCACCGGCAACGCCAACAGCACACCGGTGAAACCGAACAGCTCGCCACCGGCCAGGATCGCAAAGATCACTGCCACCGGATGCAGACCGATACGATCACCCACGAGCAACGGTGTCAGCACCATACCTTCCAGCGCCTGACCGACCATGAACACCGCGACGATCCCGACCATCGGGTATAGATCGCCACCGAACTGGAACAAACCGGCAATCAGTGCCGCGCCGATACCGATCACGAAGCCCATGTACGGCACGATCGCCGCCAGACCCGCGATCAGACCGATCAACAGCCCCAGCTCCAGCCCGACGATCATCAGGCCCGCTGCGTAGATCACGCCCAACGCCACCATCACCAACAACTGACCGCGAACAAACGCGCCCAGCACCTCATGACACTCACCGGCCAGCGATACGATGGTCTCTTCCCGATCACGCGGCAGCAGGCTGCGGATCTTGGCCATCATCACGTCCCAGTCGCGCAGCAGGTAGAAACTTACTACCGGGATCAGCACCAGATTGGCCAGCCAGCCGATCAACGCCAGACTGGAGGCCGTTGCCTGACTCAGCACCACGCCAACAATGTCGGTGGTCTGCCCCATGTGCTCGCTGATTGCGGCCTTGACCTTGTCGAACTTCCAGAAACCGTCCGACAGCCCCAGCTTCGACTGTGCCCACGGCACTGCCGTGTGCTGCAGCCAGTCGAGCATCTGCGGTGCCAGTTCGTACAGTCGCAGCAACTGCTTGGCGAGCATCGGCACTAGCACCAGCATCAGCGCCGTGACGATCAGGGAGAACAAAGCAAACACCGCGATCACGCCCCAGGTGCGCGACAAACCAAGTCGCTCCAGGCGATCCACCAGTGGATCGAACAGATAAGCCAGCAGCAGCGCCACCAGAAACGGCGTGAGGATCGGGTGCAGCAACCAGACAAACGCGCAAAGCAGGACAACCCCACCGAGCCAGAACCAACGCCGCGTATCGGCCATGTACCACTCCTGTAGCTTCTATATAAGGAAAGACTTACCAGCGAAACCGCAACGACGGCGCTGCCGGGCTCGGGGCCGGAGCCGCGACCGGTGCCGCACCTGCAACCGCAGGCTGTGGTGCTGAAACCTGCGCTGGCGCCTCGGCCGGCAACTCCTGCAACTTGGCCAGCGACAACTGCGCACGCATCTGATCGGCGCTGCCATTGACCCGATAGACGATGCGATCGCCGTCAACACTTTGCAGACGCACGCCAAACGGTTCGAGTAACCGCAACAGCGCCGCGTAATGCTCCAGATTCATACCCTGCACTTCGAGAGTCTGCTGCCCGGAAGCACCGGGTTTGGCAACAAAACGTGGCGCCAGACGCTCAGCCACCGCCAGCATCACCGCGTCAGCGACAGCGGCCTGATCGGCGCCCTGCACACTGCCCGCCTCTTTTTGATCGCCCAGCCACAGGTGCCATTTCGCTTGCCACTGCCCGCCTTCTTCACGGGCATGCACCGCCAGCAAAGCATCAGCGTTGTAGCGTTCGGAGGCGCCGCGCAACGGTGCCGGATCCGTGCCTTCCAGCGCCGGCGCCGTCGCAACCAGTTGCTCGCTCAGGTCCGCCAGCGGCAGACGCAACGGCAATCCGCGGTGTTGCGCAGCCGTACGCAATGGCGCAGCAGCGGCCTGACCATCACCGACCAGACTCGAACCTTCAGCCGAGTCATTCAGCCACCAGCTCAGAATCGACGGGCGACTGGCGCCCCACACCGACAAGCCGGCACGACGCAGCGCCTGCTCGGTGGTCGCCGGATCGAAATCGACTTTCAGTACCTCCGGCGGCCCGGCATCGAAACCGAATTGACTGATGATCTGCTGCGGATCCTTGCGAATCGCCGCCAGCCCCGGGTTTTGCGCAGCTTTCGGATCGCCGGTCAAACGCAGCACCAACGTATCCAGCGCCGCCTGCGTGGCACGATCACGTTCTTCCGGTGCCTGGCCATTGACCGGCTCACGCACTTGATAAAGGCCTTTGAGGTTTTCGGCGTGACTCGCCAGGCTGATCAGAGACAAACAACCCACAAACAACAATTTACAAAAACGCATGGAAAATTCCCGTCGACAGGAGCGGCTGGAACAGGCCGCGTGAATCGGTTGAGCAAGGCTGTGACAATCTGCCAGCACCAAACATTCACACGACAGCGGTAAGTTTTTGCACAGTGATAACGATAGACGGTTAATTGCCCCACCTTATACAGGCGTTCATTCGCCTCAATTGCAAAAAATTTCCGTGGATATGGCCCTGCCCGTCGGTGCGAGGATGGCCGCTGCCCCTCAAGCCTGATAAAATCGCGCGCCTTCGCAGACCGGCAACAGCCGGGCACCTCGAAACTCGCGTGAGGCCATCGCCCCGTCGATTTCGAAGTTCCCGCTGAACTCGGTCGTTACCCCTGAATCCCCTCCCCTAAAGGCCTGGATCATGAGCAAGCAACCCTCCCTGAGCTACAAGGACGCCGGTGTAGACATCGACGCCGGTGAAGCATTGGTCGAACGCATCAAGAGCGTCGCCAAGCGCACTGCGCGCCCGGAAGTCATGGGCGGCCTGGGCGGTTTCGGCGCCCTCTGCGAAATCCCGGCCGGCTACAAACAGCCAGTGCTGGTTTCCGGCACCGACGGCGTCGGCACCAAGTTGCGTCTGGCGCTGAACCTGAACAAACACGACAGCATCGGTATCGACCTGGTTGCCATGTGCGTGAACGACCTCGTGGTTTGCGGCGCTGAGCCACTGTTCTTCCTCGACTACTACGCCACCGGCAAACTCAATGTCGACACCGCTGCCCAGGTGGTCACCGGCATCGGCGCTGGCTGCGAACTGTCGGGTTGCTCGCTGGTTGGCGGCGAAACCGCTGAAATGCCAGGCATGTACGAAGGCGAAGACTACGACCTGGCCGGTTTCTGTGTCGGCGTCGTGGAAAAATCGGAAATCATCGACGGCTCGAAAGTCGCTACCGGTGACGCGCTGATCGCGCTGCCATCGTCCGGTCCGCACTCCAACGGCTACTCGCTGATCCGCAAAATCATCGAAGTGTCCGGTGCCGACATCGAAAACACTCAGCTCGACGGCAAACCGCTGACCGACCTGCTGATGGCCCCGACCCGCATCTACGTGAAGCCGCTGCTCAAGCTGATCAAAGACACCGGTGCCGTCAAAGCCATGGCCCACATCACCGGTGGCGGCCTGCTCGACAACATCCCGCGCGTTCTGCCAAAAGGCGCTCAGGCGGTGGTTGACGTGGCTAGCTGGACTCGCCCAGCCGTATTCGACTGGCTGCAAGAGAAAGGCAACGTTGACGAGACCGAGATGCACCGCGTGCTGAACTGCGGCGTCGGCATGGTTATCTGCGTGGCTCAGGAGCACGTTGAGGTTGCGCTGAACACCCTGCGTGACGCCGGCGAACAGCCTTGGGTCATCGGTCAGATCGCTGCCGCTGCCGAAGGCGCTGCTCAGGTTGATCTGCAGAACCTTAAGGCTCATTAATGTCCGCAACCTGTGATGTCGTGGTGCTGTTGTCCGGCACCGGCAGTAACTTGCAGGCTCTGATCGACAGCACGCGGACCGGCGACAGCCCGGTCCGCATCGCTGCAGTGATTTCCAATCGCGCCGACGCCTACGGCCTGCAACGCGCCAGTGACGCGGGTATCGCCACCCGCTCACTGGATCACAAGGCATTCGAAGGTCGTGAGGCCTTCGATGCTGCCCTGATCGAACTGATCGACGAATTCCAACCGAAACTCGTGGTGCTGGCCGGCTTCATGCGCATTCTCAGCGCTGACTTCGTTCGCCACTACCAGGGTCGCCTGCTTAACATCCACCCGTCGCTGCTGCCCAAATACAAAGGGTTACACACTCATCAGCGCGCGCTGGAGGCCGGCGACACGGAGCACGGCTGCTCCGTGCACTTCGTCACCGAGGAACTCGATGGCGGACCACTGGTCGTACAGGCAGTATTACCGGTAGAGTTGCACGACACGCCGCAGAGTCTCGCGCAGCGAGTACACGTTCAGGAACACCTGATCTACCCGATGGCTGTTCGCTGGTTTGCCGAAGGCAGGCTGGCACTCGGTGAACACGGTGCTTTACTGGATGGCCAGTTACTCGCGGCCAGCGGCCACTTGATTCGACACTAGGAGATATTATGCGTCGCGCCCTGCTCTTCGCTTGCGCTCTGCTCGCCCTGCCCTTCGCGCAGGCAGCGGAACTTCAACCGTTCTCCGCCAGCTACACCGCCGACTGGAAGCAGTTGCCCATGAGCGGCACCGCCGAGCGCAGTCTGGTCAAGGAAGCCAACGGCGTCTGGAAGCTCAGCTTCAAGGCCTCGATGATGATCGCCAGCCTGACTGAAGAAAGCACCCTGACCCTCGACAAGGACACGCTGCTGCCGCAGTCCTACCACTTCGAACGTGGTGGCCTGGGCAAAGCGAAAAAGGCTGATCTGGATTTCGACTGGAACAGCAAAATGGTCACCGGCACCGACCGTGGCGATGCGGTGAAAATCCCGCTGAACCGTGGCATGGTCGACAAGTCCACTTATCAACTGGCTTTGCAGCATGACGTCGCTGCCGGCAAGAAGACCATGAGCTATCAAGTGGTCGATGACGGCGAAGTCGATACTTATGACTTCCGCGTGCTGGGTTCGGAGAAAGTCGAAACCAAGGCTGGCAAGATCGATGCGATCAAGGTCGAGCGCGTACGCGACCCGACACAAAGCAAGCGCATCACCGTCCTCTGGTTCGCCAAGGACTGGGATTACCTGCTGGTTCGTCTGCAACAGGTTGAAACCGACGGCAAGGAGTACAACATCATGCTCCAGGACGGCACGGTCAACGGCAAAACCGTTAAAGGCAACTGATCCACCGCAAGAACAAAGAGCCCCGCGAAATGCGGGGCTTTTTTTTGCGTGCTGATTGGAGATTTGTGCCTGGCTCGCCCCTCACCCCAGCCCTCTCCCGAAGGAGAGGGAGCCGACCGAGATGTCTGGCGCTATGCATCGACCTGAAAAATCGAATCGATTATGGATTCTCCAAAGCAAGATCAGGTCGGTGTAACTCGCCAATCTCCCACGGTCAGTCCCCTCTCCCCCAGGGAGAAGGAGCCGACCGAGATGTCTGGCGCTATGCATCGACCTGAAAGATCGAGTCGATTATGGATTCCCCAAAGCAAGATCAGGTCGGTGGAACTCGCCAATCTCCCACGGTCAGTCCCCTCT
>NZ_UTBZ01000009.1 GCF_900580865.1 Pseudomonas viridiflava | reverse complement strand
GGCTACATATTCATCGACCACTTTTTCCGTGGCGCGGAAGCCGCCCAACACTTGCTCCATCTGGGCTTCGTAGCGTTCTTTGGATTCCTTGCCCTTTTTGTCGCTGGTGAACTTGGGCGTACCGAACGGCGGGTTGGTGCAGATCAGGTCAAAGCTGTTGGGTTTGAATGCCGTGGTGGTGAGCGAGTTGTCGGTGTAGAAAATCTTGGCCTTTGGGGCACCTTGCAGGGCCATGTTGACGCGGGCCAGCATCACCATGCGCGGGGCTGCATCAGCGCCCGTGAAGGCGGTATCGCGCAGCGTTTGTTTGAAGTTTTTTTTCTGCGCGTCGCTCATACCGCCCAGATGATCGAC
>NZ_UTBZ01000200.1 GCF_900580865.1 Pseudomonas viridiflava | reverse complement strand
TTTTAAAACCGGACAGCCTGATCAGATCCCCGCCGCCAGATTCGGCCGCTTTCGCTGCCACTCGTCATTAGACGGCGCGCCTGGCTGCCGGAGTGCTGCGCCATCTGTCATTGCAGCCAGGATCTTGATTGCGCTGTCGCCGCGTTCGATGGCAATGCCGAACTGCACGCTTCCTATCAGGCGGCGCAGGCGTTCCGGGTCGTTACGTTGAGCGGCGCTGATCAGGCGCTTGGCGACGACGCCACGTTCATTGGAGAGCGTCAGCATGATGCTGCCGTCCA
>NZ_UTBZ01000007.1 GCF_900580865.1 Pseudomonas viridiflava | reverse complement strand
GAACGGGTTGTTGCTGGTGCCGCCTCCGCAGGTCACGTAGCTGCCAGTGACGAAGGGAATGGTCTGGCCGACGAAAATGCTCGCGGCTTCGTTGTCGAGTGTCGGCAGGTTCGGCGTGGACAGCACGTTGCTGCCGCCTTTGCTCTTCAGCGCCCGCGCCAGCACTTTGAGGTCCAGCATCACGCCGATGCCCGGAATGGTCACTGCGCCTTTCACCACGCCAACGTTCAACCCCGGTGGCAGCACATCGATGGTCGTGCCGCCAGCCGGGTTACTGACCAATCCACTGCCGCCCAGATTGGCACCCCCGAACACACCGCTGCCGCTCAGGTTGCCGG
>NZ_UTBZ01000151.1 GCF_900580865.1 Pseudomonas viridiflava | reverse complement strand
ACTCGCACCGAGCAGACTCGCGAGTTGGCGTGTAGCCCAGGCGAGGTCGTTGTCCGAGAGTTTGGCGCTGAACAGTCCGCCACCGCCGTGCTGGGCGACGTTGCTTTCTTTGTGCACCGATAACGCAGTCAAACCGCGCCCGCGTAATGTTGTGAACGCGGCAGCCTGGCTGTCCGCCTCAAGGTGCCCGGATTCGATCTTGCCGGTGGCGTCGGCAGCTTCAAAACGATAGCGATTCATCAGGCGTCCCGTGTCACACGCAAGATTTCTTCGGGCGCAGTGGCGCCGCTGCGGATCCAACGCTCACCGTCCTCGCGCAGGCTGAACATCCCGGCCTTGGCGGCTGATGCGCGCAAGGCCTGCTCCCCTGCCCCTTGGTGGATCAGGGTGCGGATGTCGTCGTCGATGCAGAACAATTCGTGGATGCCGGTGCGGCCGCTGTAGCCGGTTTGATTACACGCCGCGCAACCGACGGGGCGCCAGGTGCCGGGCGCGGTGGGGTCTTCTTCCTTGCATTGATTGCACAGCCGCCTCACCAGTCGCTGCGCCAGAACCCCGAGCATTGACGACGCCAGCAGAAACGGCTCGACGCCCATGTCGATCAAGCGGTTGACCGCCGACACCGCGTCGTTGGTGTGCAAGGTTGCCAACACCAAATGCCCGGTCAGCGACGCCTGCACGGCGATTTGTGCGGTTTCGAGATCGCGGATTTCGCCGATCATGATGATGTCCGGGTCTTGGCGCAGGATCGCCCGCAGCGCCAGCGCGAAGGTCATGTCGATCTTGGCATTGACCTGAATCTGGCTGATCCCCGGCAGATCGTATTCCACCGGATCTTCAACAGTAAGGATGTTGCTGGTGCTCGCATCCAGCCGCGCCAGTGCCGCATAGAGGCTGGTGGTTTTGCCGCTGCCGGTCGGCCCGGTGACCAGCACGATACCGTGAGGCTGGCGGATCAGGTGGTCGAGTTTGGCCAACACCTGCGCGTCCATGCCGAGGGTTTCCAGATGCAGACGCCCGGCCTGTTTGTCGAGCAGACGCATCACCACCCTTTCGCCATGCCCGGTCGGCACGGTTGAAACGCGAATATCGATCGGCCGCCCGGCCACGCGCAACGCGATGCGACCGTCCTGCGGCAGACGTTTTTCAGCGATGTCGAGCTGGGCCATGATCTTGATCCGCGACACCAGCGCACCGTGCAAGGCCTTGCGCGGCGAGACCACATCGCGCAGGGTGCCGTCGACGCGATAGCGCACCACCGAATGGGTTTCGAACGGTTCGATGTGAATGTCGCTGGCTTCATCGCGCGCGGCCTGGGTCAGCAGCGCGTTGATCATGCGGATGACCGGCGCGCCGTCCTGGGTGTCAAGCAGGTCGGTGATTTCCGGCATGTCTTGCATCAAGCGGTCGAGATCGACTTCGTTTTCCGCAGCCCCAACCACCGCCGCCGCACTACCGGTGTCGGCGTAAGCCGCGGCTAGCAACCCATCCAGCTCATCATCGCGCACCCGCTGAATCGTGGTCGCGCCAAACTGCCGCCGTGCCTCACTGATCGACCAGCCGGGCGTTGACGGGCAAACGGTCAACACGCCATCGCACAACAGAATGCGCTGCGCCTTGGCCCAAGCGTAAGGCAGCGCGCTCATCTCAAGCCCTCCCCAATCCCTGTAGGAGCTGCCGAAGGCTGCGATCTTTTGATCTTTGGCCGTTTGGGGCCGTCGAAGAGCAAGATCAACAGATCGCAGCCTTCGGCAGCTCCTACAGGTCGGTTTTCCAGATCAAGGGGCGATGTCGGCGTCATTGGATGGGCACCGCTTTGATGGTTGCGCGTGGGCCAGAGCTCGGCACCACCGCCGGCACACCCTGCGCCGCTGTCGGCAACTGCGGCGCCTGCATGTCCGGCATCGCCCAGCTGCGTTCCGGCTGCAAACCACCCTGAGCGCGGCGCATAAAGTCGTAGCGATTAAGGGTGATGCTGCGCCCCGCTTCGCTGTCGCGAATGATGTACGGGCGCAGAAAGACCATCAGATTGGTCTTGGTGATCGCCCGGCGCTCGTTGCGAAACAGTGCGCCAATTCCCGGCAGGCTGCCGAGCCACGGCACCGCGTCGTTGCTCTGGCTGTAACCGTCCTGCAGCAACCCGCCGAGCACCATGATCTGCCCGTCATCAAGCAGGATGCTGGTATCGATCGCGCGTTTGTTGGTGACAATCCCCGCAGAATTGGCACTGGCCGAAGCCCGCTCGTCAATGCTGCTGACTTCCTGATAGATATCGAGCTTCACCGTACCGCCCTCGGAAATCTGCGGGCGCACATTGAGCTTCAGGCCAACCTCTTCACGGGTCACGGTCTGGAACGGGTTGTTGCTGGTGCCGCCACCGCCAGTCACATAACTGCCGCTGACAAACGGAATGGTCTGCCCAACAAAAATGCTCGCCGCTTCGTTGTCCAGCGTCAGCAGGTTCGGCGTCGACAGCACGTTGGTGCCGCCCTTGCTCTTCAACGCCCGGGCCAGCACTTTCAGGTCAAGAATCTTGCCGATACCGGGGATGTCGACAGTGCCGTTGACATAGCCCAGGTTCAAACCTTGCGGCAGTACGTCAATGCTGGTCTTGCCGTTGGTGTTGATCCCCGAACCACCCAGATTCGCACCACCGATCACGCCATTGCCGCCGAGATTACCGGTCTGCCATTGCACACCGAACTCGCTGGCATCGTCCTCGCCGACTTCTACGATCAGGCTTTCGATCACCACTTGCGCGCGGCGCTGGTCGAGCAGGTCGATCACCTCGCGCAAGTTGCGATACAGCGGCTCTGGCGCGGAAATCAGCAACGTGTTGGTGGTGGCGTCGGCCTGAATGGTCACGCCGCCGGCGCTGAAGGCGACGTTCTGTTCGCTCGCCTGATTACCGCTGCTACTGGTGCCGCCACTGCCTTGTGCGTAACTGCCACCGGTACTGCCGCTGCTATTGCTGGTCGATGTTGTGCCGCTGGTTTGCGTGCCGCTCTGGCCGTTCTGCCCAGCGCTGCCGCCGGTACTTGCGCCCATGGCACTGAGCACCGAACGCGCACTGTCGCTGGTGCCGCTATCGCTCTCGCCCGTGAGCAAACCGCGCAACGCCTGCGCCAGTTTCGCCGCCTGCGCATTACGCAGATAAACCACATGCAGATTGCTCGGATTGCTCTGCGCGTTATCCAGTTTGTAAATCAGATTACGCGCCAGCTCCGTACGCTCCGGGCTGCCGGCGCGAATGATGATGGTGTTGGAACGCGGATCACCGATCACGGCAATTTTCTGCGTCGGATCATTACCCGGCGCATCAAGCAAATCCGCCACCATCGGCGCGATGTCAGCGGCGATACCGTTCTGGATCTGCACCACATCCGTGTCGATCGCACTCGGCGAATCAATGCTCGCAATCAACTGCGCAACGCGGGTCAGGTTCTCCGCGTAATCGGTGATAACGATGGTGTTGTTGCCGGGATAGGCGTTGATCGGATTGTTCGGCGAAACGATCGGCCGTAGCACCGGAATCAGGTTCACCGCGTTCTCGTATTGCAGGCGAAACGTGCGCGTGAGCATGCCGTTACCCGCCGGTTTGTCGGCGCTGTAGATCGGCCCGCCCAGCAGTTTCGCATCAGCCTCCGGCACCACCTGCGCCACACCACCAACATCGACCACGCTGAAACCCTGCATGCGCAACGCCGCCAGCAACATGTCGTAAGCCTGCCGCGCCGGCACCTGACCTTCCGAGACCAGCGTCAACGTGCCCTTGACCCGAGGGTCGACTAAAAACTGCTGCCCGGTCGAACGCGACAACGCCCGCACCACCGCTTGAATATCGGCGTCGACAAAATTCAGCGTCACCGGTTGATCACCCAAAGGATTGCTCGGCAAGGCAATGCCCGACGACGCCGCGCCACTGCGCGCACTCTTGCTGATGTTGTGCAATGGCTTCGGCACAGGTCGCGCCTGCGCCTGTGCGCGCTCGCGGTCGAGCACCGCGTCGCCGCTGCGCTGAGTGTTGGCCAGCGGCCGGCCCAGTTCACTGTCGACCAGCAATGGCGGCTGGTTCTGTGGTGTGGTGGTATTGCTGCACGCGCTCAACGCCATCAGCAGCATCGGCAACGCCAGACGTGCCGGTTTGGATCCTGACCCCTTCATGAAGCTTCCTTAGCGCCCAGCGCCTGATCCATGCGAACGGTGCCTGACAAAGTGCCGGCGGTGACTTCGGTCGAGGGGTTGTCCGCGCGTTGCAAACGGGCCTCGACCACTTGCAGAGAAAGTTGTGCCGGGTTGCTCAACAGCCAGTCGAGCACGGCATCGGCCGGCGCCGCGTCGAAGGTCAACTGCCAGGCGCCTTGTGCCTCCTGTAGTTGGTAATGCCCCGCCAAACCACTGGCCTGAAGGGTCTGCTCCAGCGACTGCGCCACGCTTTGCCCGTCCGGGCGCACGCTGACTTCGCGCAGCAGCACTTCCAGCGCCTCGGTTTGGGCGCGTAGTTTTGGCGTTTCGGCTTGCCAATAAGCGATTTTCTTAAGCGGCGGCTGGATCAGCGCAACCCACAGCAACAGGCCGATGAGCGCAACGGCCATGCCGGCGACCATGCGTTTTTCGCGCAACGCCAACGGCTGCCAACGGGCCTGCACCTGAGCGTTGAAGCGTTGCCACTTGGCGCGGTAGAGCGCGAGCGAGGCCTTATTCATCGTCTTCTGCTCCGCCGCTGTCATCGCTGTCGCTTGGGGTGGCTTCAGTGGCCGGACGCAAGGTCCAACCCTCGTCATCGGCGGTGACGCTGATACCGGCCTGGGCCAAGGTGCTTTGCCACTCCTGATCATTGCCGCCACGACGAGCGTCGCTCAGCAGACTCAGTTGCAAGGCGCCGTCGACAAACGCCAGCCGCTCGACACTGCCAGCCATCGACGGCATGCCGCTACCGGCCTGCAACACCAGACGATTAAAAGTCTGCGCCGGATCATCCGCCGCCCCCTTCTGCCGCGCCGCCAATTGCTGGCGGGCCTGTTGCAGCGGATTAAGGATCACCGGCAACTCAGGGAAGGCCTGCTTTACCCGCAGATTCATCTGGGTTTTCAGTTGCTGACCCTGCCCGGCCTCGCGAGCGGCATACAGGTTCAAACCGATCACCCAAACGGCCACGGCCAACGCTGATAAAGCGATCGCCCTGCCCCAGCCGCGATGCTCGGTTTGTTGCTGCTGGACCGCGCCCTGCAGGCCCCAACCCGGTAGCGGACCGGTCCAACGCTGCGCATCCGCCATCGGCAGTTCAGCGCCCGGCGGCGGTTGATCACCGATCCAGTGCAAAGTGATGCCCGATTCCCACACAACACCGTCGAAACCGTCATCGAACAACGGCTGCACCCGCGCCGCTTGCACACTGTCGCGCAACAACAAATGCCCGTCCTGCACGCACGCGACGGTGCCGGGCAACACCGGCAAACTGTAAGGCGCCGGATAGAGACCGCGCAGGTTCAGCCCAGTACTTTTCAGCAACTGACCAAAACGCAACAACTGCTGCCGAGGCGCCCAGGCGATCTGCACCTGCCCGGCCTCGTCCCGCGCGCTGTGCGCGATATGCATCTCGCTGCTGTCGCCGAGCATCAACGCCTGCGCTGCACACTGCACCGCCGCGACAATCTTGTTGGCAGGCAACGGCGGCAAATCGAGACTCGCCAACAGGCTGTCAGCCGGGTGCAGAAAACACACCAGCGGCGGCAGTTTCGACTGCTGGCTCAACTGGCTCAGACTGAGGCGTTCTTCCCGCGTGACCTGTCCCTGACGATCCAGCCAGGCGCAGTGCAATTGACTGTGCAGATCCAGTTCCGCCAAGGGCGGCAACGCCACCTTCAACTGGCTCATACGCCCACCCGCGACCAGATCACTTGTGGCAAGCGGTCCTGGCTGCGATGCAGCAACGCCTCAAGACTGACCCGCCGCTGATCGCGCCGCGCCTCACCGCGCAGGCGAAACCAGTCACTGGTGATGCCGACCTTGACGCTGGTCAGCTCCAATTGCGGCATGCGCAAACGGTTAACGAAATCGCCACGGTTGATAAACCAGCGCCCGGCATCGCGCTCGGCAATCAGCGCATTCGCGCGTTCCAGCGACAGCCCCGGCACATACGCGGCCAAGACCGGCGCGGTGGCGGTGTTGCCGTTGAGCCAAGTCGTCGCGGGGATCACCGTCAGGTACGGCGTCAGTTTGCCGATCAGCGCGTCATTAACGCCGTCGACACTGCGCAAATCATCGATGCTGCGCAGCATCGGCAACGTCGGGTTCTGCGGTTTGTGTGAAGCGTTTGGCGAGGTGGCGCGACCGCTGTCGAAACCACTTTTCGGCGCCTCGGCAATCTGCGCATTCAGCAGTCGCGGGTACGAAGCAATCACCCGCTGACTGATGCGCTGACTCAACCCGGCGCTGACCCCAATCAACTCACACAAGCGCTGAAACGCCGCGACCTGCGCCTCATCAACCCGCTCGTTGGCCACCAGATTGCGCAAGTTGAATTTGCCCTGCTCATCCTCCAGTCGCCCTTCAAAACCTTGCGCGGAGAGCCGCTGCGCCCATGGCTGATCGAGCCGGGTCAACGGATCGCGCTGACGTGCGTCCCACAACAATTGACGGCTGATCTCCAACCCGCCCTGCACCAGCCAACGCCCCTGCACACGCTGCTGATCCGCCTCCAGCGCACGGGTCGACACGCTCTGGCGCGTCAACATGCCCGCCGCAATCACCGCCACCACGGCCGCAATCAACAACGCGCTGATAATCGCCATGCCCTGTTGCTTCGCCCCCTCAGGCGAGCGGCTGTTCATGGCCGGCCTTACAACTGCCAGGAACCGATATCGGCATTCACGCCGTCGCCGTCAGGCTGACCGTCGGCACCGAGGGAAAAGATGTCGATCTCGCCATTGGCGCCGGGATTGAGGTACTGATAAGGACGCCCCCACGGATCGTTCGGCAAGCGCTCCAGGTACGAGCGCCAATTGCTGTTCTTCGCATCCGCCGGCCGCTCCACCAACACCTTCAGCCCCTGGTTCATGCTCGGGTAAGTGCCGTGGTCGAGGCGATACAACTTCAACGCCTGCATCAACCCACCAATGTCCTGCTTCGCCGCCGTCGCCCGCGCCTGATCCGGCCGGTCGAGCACCTTGGGCACCACCATCGCCGCCAAAATCCCCAGAATCACCACGACCACCATGATCTCGATCAGGGTAAAACCCTGCTGCCCACGCGGCGTGCGCATCGGTTGCTGAAGCGATTTGAAAGGTGCGATATCCATCTCGACATACCCTGGCTTGATTCGATTCGACGCGCAGTGTTGCAAGAAGATATGTCAGTGATGTTGAAAATCCTCGGGTGTTTTCGTCGTCAAGCCGTCAAGGACGCGGGTTAGCGTCGAGGGCTGGGTTTGGGTTTTGGGCGGTTTATGCGTGCGCGTTCGCGGGAAGCGGGTTTCACGTTGATTGAGGTGCTGGTGGCGCTGGCGATTATTGCCGTGGCGATGTCGGCGGCTGTGCGCGTGGCGGGGTTGATGACGCAGAGTAGTGGGGTTTTACGGGATCGGTCGGTGGCGATGATTGCGGCGCAGAGTCGGATGGCGGAGTTGCGACTGGAAGGGAAGTTGCCGATGGGTATGAAAGTGCAGGAGTGTGATCAGGGGCGGTTGTTGTTGCGGTGTGAGCAGGTGATTGGTGCAGCCGAAAATGGGCGGTTGCTCAAGATTGGTATTCAGGTATTCGACCGCAACCAGGATGCGCCGCCGTTGGCCAGGCTTGAGACGTTGTTGTCCCGAACGGAAAGCCCCTCACCCTAGCCCTCCCGAAACGTCGGACCGCCCATAGGTAGAGGGGACCAATTCGGGGATATTCGAGAGCTACACCGACTTGAACGTCTTTCATTGAATCCAAAATGGCCAAGCTCACAAAGCCAAATCGAAGCCCTTTCACCAAAGCCATAATCACCAAGATCTTCGAGGTCGGCGTACCCCGCAAGACAACTCGGTCGGCTCCCTCTCCCTCCGGGAGAGGGCTGGGGTGAGGGCCGCTTCTAATCGCAAGCCCCAAACCCGGCAACAGATTCGCCACGTTCTGCGCAATGGCCTGAACCAAAGCAACCAATCAATCAGACCCATCCAAATCAACCAGCCCCACCACCGGAACCTGCCACGAAGGCTTTTTCCCACTCTGACCATCAAACGCCCGACGCGCCTCGCGAAAATCATCCACGTGCTCCACAACCCACGTCCAAATCGGCGACATACGAACCAACAGCTCCATCCCCAACGCCGTAAGCTCGTACTCGACATGGGGCGGCACTTGATCCAACTCCCGCCGTATCAGCAGACCATCGCGTTCCAGCGCCCGCAGCGTCTTGGTCAACATGCGCTGAGTCACGCCCGTCATTTGCCGTTTGATCTCGGCATGACGCATCGTGCCGTACACACCCAGGGCATGCAGGATACCCAGTGACCAGCGGCTGCCGGCGTGCGCCAGGACTTCGCGCCGCACGCCATCATCGTCTCGTCTTAGCGTCTGGCAGATCGCTTCTGCCTGGCTAAGGGTTTCCTCATCGGTCATGTGTCCCCCTGGTATCACGCGTGTGCCTTCTTCTGAGCGCTGCGCAATCGTGCCAGCATCGACAAATCATACAGACGACGGATCTCAGGAGACATCATGACCGCAACGACCCACCCTTCCCCACAATCCATTCTGGTACTCGGCGCCGGCGAACTCGGCCTGCCGGTGCTGCGCAATCTTGCGCGGGTAGCCAAGCGCTCGCCCGGCAGCACCCTCAGCGTCCTGCTCAGGGATTCGACCGTCAACACACAAGCCCCTGAGAAAAAGCGGGAAATCGATGAACTGCGCAGTCTGGGCATCCAGCTAATCGCTGCAGACCTGGTTAACGATTCCATCGATCAACTGGCCGAAGTGTTCGCAGCATTCGATACCGTCATAGGCTGCGCCGGCATGGTCGCAGGCCGTGAAACGCCAATGAAACTGGCGACAGCTGCGCTCAGGTCCGGCGTGAAGCGCTATTTCCCGTGGCAGTTTGGCGTCGATTTCGAAGTGATTGGCCGGGGCAGCCCGCAGGATTTGTTCGATGCGCAACTCGACGTGCGCGAGTTGCTCCGCGCTCAGGATAAAACCGAATGGGTGATCATCTCGACCGGCATGTTCACCAGTTTTCTGTTCGAGCCGGTCTTTGAGGTCGTCGATTTTGAGAGCGACACCGTCAACGCCTTGGGCAGCCTGGAAACCAGCGTGACGCTCACGACACCGGAGGACATCGGCAAGCTGACAGCGGACATCGTTTTCTTCGAACCGCGCTTTCGCAATGAGATCGTGTACCTGTCTGGCGACACGGTGACCTATGGACAAGTGGCGAGCCTGCTTGAACGTGTGCTGGGGCGTCCGTTCAAGCGTAACGTCTGGACGGTTCCGTACCTGATGCAGGAACTGGAAAAAGACCCCACTCACCACATCAAAAAATACCGCGCCGTATTTGCCCAAGGCAGAGGCGTGTCGTGGCCTAAAGCGGGGACGTTCAACGAGCGGCAGTCGATTCAGGTGACTACGGCTGAACAGTGGGCACGGGACAACCTGGCAGTCGATTGACGCAAAGAAAGCAACCCACTCGCAGGTACAGATACGCGTACATCGTCTCAACATTTATCGCGGCTGAAGAGCAAGTCCGCTCCCACCTTGGAACACACTCAAAGGTAGGAGCGAGCCTGCTCGCGAATGCGCCAGAATGAACACCCGATTAATCACCAAGTGATCCCAGCACCCGCATCACTCCGGCAATTGCAAATTATCCAGCGCCCGATTCACCGCCAACTCCCCGAGCATGATCAACTGCGCAATCCCCGCCAGCGCATGGCGCTGCGATGCCGGCAACAGGCTGGAGACGTTCTGGGCGATGGTTTTGGCCGAAGCAAGTGTTGCACTGGCATCGACCAGCAGTTCTTCGGTTTTGTTGTCCGCCGTCACGGCGTACATCCCACGGTTTTTACGTGGGGGCGGCGTGGAACCGGGTGAACAGAGGTAATGGTCGAGCGCGCGGTCGGCGGCTTCGTGGAGTTTTTTGGAATCGATGGATTCGTAGGGAGACGTGCAGTTAGATTCGGGCGGGTTGGGTGTTGGTTTGATCATGGTGAAGCTCCTTGATTGTTGGAGCCGCCACATTTCGCTGCGAAACGAAGAGAGGTGGCAGCTGTACGCAGGTTCGCAGACCGGGAATCAAGGAACCCGGCATACCCGAAGGTATCCCGCGCACAGCCGCCATAAAGTACCGTTGCCATAAATTTTGAATGACAACAATTCGGAGCGCTGTGCGCCTTGATTGATCCGGGCTGCGAAACCCGATCGCTGATTCGTCAGCGACCGCACCACAATAGAACCCGCCCCCCAAGGCACACAAGCCGGCGGATTCTGGCGTAGCTGTAGGCAAAGGCGCAAGGATATGTAGCCTGAGAGAGTGTCTGGAGATGTTTTTTTAAACGTTGGTGTTTATCGCGCCTCATCGCGTCCTGCCGTCTAAAATCGCTCCCATGACCTGTTGCCAAGGATTCCCTCTGCTCGCCCCGCCTCGCGGCCACATCTAGCAGTCAACCAATAATTTGTAAGTAAATATTGAGCGTGCCGCCTGCCTCGGGCATGCTGCGCGCAGCACATTTACATGGACAGTAAAACTTTATGCGCCCCTCCAAGAACACGCCCTTTTCTTCGCGCTTAAACGCTGGACACCCCCGCATTATTTTGGCGACCGATATCCCCCGCCCCCATATCGACTCCATTCAGGTCAAGGAAAACTGAAACTTTGAAAAGGAACAATTCATGAGTGGCAAACCCGCTGCGCGAGTTACAGATCCAACCAATTGCCCGCTTCCTGGGCATGGCACAAACCCTATTGTCAGCGGCTCGCCCAATGTGAATTTCGACGGCCTTGCCGCCGCTCGAATGACCGATAAGTCCGCCTGCGGTAGCCCAATCACGGGCGCCGTCAGCGCTACGGTTTTCATCAATGGGCTGAACGCTGCGACCAAAGACAGTACCGGTGGCCACGGCAACGTGGTTATCGGCGGATCCGGAACGGTCATTATTGGCGACACCGTCGTATCAGCGCCTTTCAGCGGTCTGACGTCGATGCCCGTGCACTTCAGCGACAAGTTCAGGCTTATTGATGACGAGTCAGGAGAGCCGCTAGCTAATCTTGATTACGCCATTCAGCGGGCTGACGGCAGCATTGAGCACGGTGTCAGCGATTCAATGGGATATACGCACGTAATTAGCTCGCACCTCGCCGAAACGATCCAACTGTTTTTGGAGGATTGAAAATGGATGTAGATAAAACTCAAGAAAGCTACCGTGTACAAGGCTCCATGGCCAAAAATATAAACTTCTTTATTTCCACTCTCCAAAACCGCCGCCAGCCGAGCGTCAAAGAAAATAACGGAAGTTTTCTTCATGGCTGAAGTCATTAGCAAAAACGGCCGAAAAATGTCATCTGTAGCTACCAGAACGGTGACGCCTGTCAAAGACTCCAGCCCTAAAGCTGTATCCGTAGACGCAAAGCAACAAAAGAGGCGTGCCGAGAATGCGGAGTTCTTAAAGAATAAAAATGTGAAGGCCTTTCTGGATACGTTGGCAAAAGTCGAGGGTGGCGATTATCACGCGAAATTCGGATATGGTTGGGCAGCTGGCTGGAAATCCGGGAAGTGGACATTCAGTGATGAGTCTACTCACCCAGGACCAGGTTATGGTGGTTCAACTACAGCATCTGGAAGGTACCAAATCACGAAAGCCACATGGTCGGAGCTCTCCATCAAAGCAATGGGACTATCTGACTTCAGCCCCGGAACGCAGGACTTGATTGCCGTTGAACTCCTGCGCAACGTGAGTGCCATCGAACCGCTGATCGGTGGCGACTTAAAAACTGCAGTTGGAAAAGCATCAAAAAAATGGGAAGCGTTGCCTATGGGGCCGGGCTTGGCAAATCGACCAATCAATGGAAAGCCGTCCGGCCAACCTTATACTGAGTACGACGAAGTAGAAAAAATATTTAAAGGCTTTGGCGGTACTGTTAAATGAAACTAAAAATATTAGCCATCAGCCTTTTATGTTGCGTCAGTTTATTTTCTAGTGCAGCAGACGTTCCCATCAAAGAGGGAATGCCATTTTCGAAAGCCCGAAAAGCCCTGATCAAAAATGGCTGGAAGCCGAACCCGTCCTACTCAGGTGAGTTCGGGGTCGAAAACGTCATCCAAAGAAAAGGCTTCATTGAAATCGAGTCTTGCACCGAGGGCGTCCGTTTCTGCAGCTTCAACTACATCAAGGACGGAGATTGTTTAGGTGTAGGAACTGTCGGCGAAGAAGTCGAAGACATGAAAATTTATTCCTGGAACTTCAAATGCCCTGAAAAGGATTGAAACCAGAAATCGACAACTACGTGATAACAAAGGGGACTGATTTATTTATGGAAATAAATCAGTCCCCTTTTTTGCTAGGCGCGATCGACAAGATCAAGGCCTGTGACATTCCGGGCGCGATGCTAAAGCAGCAACGAGGTAGGCGACGCTTCCCGAAGGTCCAGGCAAGAGAATCACTATCCTCCGCAACCTTACGCCGAGTATCCGAACTTTTTATCGACCTACAAAACTGCGAAGGAACTGTCCAATGAAAGCTTCGACCCTCGTACTTGTCGCAGTTTATTGCATGGGTATCAGCACAACGTTTGCCGATGCCTCAAAGGCGCCAAACGACCAGCGCGGGCCAGCAGGCATCGTCGTCGGTGAGCGTTTGGCTGCGGCCAAATCCAAGCTAGTCAAACAAGGCTGGAAGCCGACGCGGATGCATACCACCGATGGCTATGAATACAGTGGCGTGGAGAAGGAGTTGGCTGCACGCAAGTTCTTCGAACTGGATGCCTGCTCGTTTGATAGCTCGCGCTGCATCTTGTACTACGCGAAGAAAGGAATTTGCCTCCGCGTCGATACCATCGGAGAGCAATTCAATGACATGACGGTAACGCGATGGACCCGCGAATGTCCTGAAGCGCCTCAATAACCACATGAAAACGGCACGGTAATAATCAACTGCTCCCACAGGTTTCAGCGTCGTACACAACATCTGCAATCAGCACAAAACTCTATGAGAGCGAGCCTGCTCGCGAAGGCGCCAGAATGAACACCCGATCAATCACCAGGTGATCCCGACACCCGCATCACTCCGGCAACTGCAAATTATCCAACGCCCGATTCACCGCCAACTCCCCGAGCATGATCAACTGCGCAATCCCCGCCAGCGCATGGCGCTGCGATGCCGGCAACAGGCTAGAGACGTTCTGGGCGATGGTTTTGGCCGAAGCGAGTGTTGCACTGGCATCGACCAGCAGTTCTTCGGTTTTGTTGTCCGCCGTCACGGCGTACATCCCACGGTTTTTACGTGGGGGCGGCGTGGAACCGGGTGGACAGAGGTAATGGTCGAGCGCGCGGTCGGCGGCTTCGTGGAGCTTTTTGGAATCGATGGATTCGTAGGGGGAAACGGAGGCGGTTTCGGGCGGGTTGGGTGTTGGTTTGATCATGAGTGAATCTCCAAATCATAGAAAAGGAGCCATCATCTTTCGCTACCAAACGAAGGGGTGGTGGCCATACGAAGGTTGGTAGACCGGTGACTTGGAGAACCGGCGCGCCCGAAGACGCCCTGCGCATGGCCACCATAAATACACAGCCCCAAAAAGGCCTGTATCGGGTGACGCTATGCGCCAAGTCTAAGCCGGGCTACCAAACCCGATCGCTGATTCGTCAGCGACCGGACCACAATAGAATCCGACCCAAAAGCGCACAAGCCGGCGGATTCTGGCGTAGCTGTAGGCAAAGGCGCAAGGATGTGTAGCCTAGGAGAGTGTTTGGAGATGTCTTTTTAAACATCGGCGTTTACAAAGATCTCATTTCGTAACGCCTTCCTAAAACAGATCCGTTCCCTCAGGCCCCTATAGTAGTACTTCGGTGCAAGAGACGACTGAGTACGCGTAGGACGGTTGCAAGTGGCGCATGGCTACTGCCAAGCCTATGCTCAGCATACTTAAAAAAGAGAATAGGACATGACGACAGTAAATCGCCCACTGCACCTACATACGCTGGATAGTCTTTGCGCAGACCTAGTGGCAGGTTTATCCGTTAGCGTGGGCGATGACGGAGAAACCTTTCAGCTTAGATCCAGCGAATCACGCGGTGTGCTTTGGTGGTACACAAAAAATAAAACGCGATGGGCTGCCAACGTTCAAACCACTGATGTGGAGGCTATAGTCGATGCCGCTCTTGCGCCCCCCGCTTCCCAGCACGCGCCTGCGCATGCCAGCCGATCTGAGTCCATCCGCAGATTTTCCCTCGTGTCGATCCAAGCACACCAGTTCGCTGGTCTTCATCATGCTGGAACCTCCCAAGCCAGGCCAAAAGACTTCGTCTTTGAGGTCAAGACTGGTGTGACTCTCTTTGAGGGATACAACGGTTGCGGAAAGACATCCCTTATCAATGCCATCATCTGGGCGTTAACTGGCGAGGTCTTACGACCACAGCGTGCCCCAGAATCCGGCAGCAAAGATTTTGATTTTGAAGTTAATGAAAACGCTACCCATACAGCTCCACCAGTAGTACCTCTGCCCGACCCGACGCTGGAGCCTTTGACTACCCAGGCGCTCCCCGTCGACACATGGGTGGAATTGGTATTTGAGGATCAAGATAGCCGCCGCTATCAAGTTCGTCGAAGCCTGAAGCGCGCCGTGCGCAACGCCTTGAAGGAGGAAGTTTTCGGTTTGGACGAAATGGGCCTTGATCCCATCAGCACCCGGGTTGGGACGACGATTCCCGGTATTCTGCCCTATGTGCAGGTAGGCTCTACCTCAGCACTAGGCAAGGCGGTATCAGAACTCACTGGTATGGCACCTTTGGTTCAATTAGCAAACCACGCCCAAAAAGCCAAGAAGAAAATTGATGGCGACCTTTCAAAAAACAAAAGAATCGAGCTAGAGGAATCGGACGAAGCCTACATAGTCACCCACCGCGACCTGTTGGATCTGATCCATAGCAACACGTTAGCTATAGAAAAAGAAGCCGTTCCACTTCCTTCAGACGATACGACCCTTGAAACCAAGCTCGATGACCTTGCGGCTCAGCTCGAAACGCTCAAGTCGTCAGGACTTGAGCACGCGAAACTCGTATTAGGTGACGCATTCGATGCTCAGGATGAAAAGCAAAGAATCGACTTGGTGAAGAGCATCGCACCGGCACTTGGCGCAGTTGGCAAACTGAGCACTTTTCCTTCAATTGCGCGACTGGGAGGATTGACTAAGCTCACAAGTGATGAAGTCGCACCCATTCGGGATTTCATCTCTGCAGTGCGGAAGGAAGCAGAAGAACTGGTTGAGATTGCTGCTGAGCCCAACAAAGCCGCGCGTGTGCGTCTTTACGCGCGGGTTGCGGCCTGGATACGGGAACATCCCGGCCTGCACGACGAAAACAATTGTGCGGTTTGTGGCCATAGTCTGGATGACGCGGTAGATGACAT
This sequence comes from Pseudomonas viridiflava, assembly GCF_900580865.1. Taxonomy (GTDB): domain Bacteria; phylum Pseudomonadota; class Gammaproteobacteria; order Pseudomonadales; family Pseudomonadaceae; genus Aquipseudomonas. The sequence continues at coordinate 42,507 of NZ_UTBZ01000151.1, read as the reverse complement.
CACAGGGGAAAAAATTAAAGACCATATAGGTGGGGCGGCTAAGGAGGGGGACTACGCAGGGCAAACATTCACTACCTGGGCAAATCACGTCGTAGGTGAAATAACCACACGACTCCCAGCTGCTATTGCTGCTGAGACAAGACGCGACCTTCCAGAAAACCCGACTTCACTACTACGACAGGCGGTGGTAGACGAGTTATTTCTAGATCCAGCCTTCATCGGAAGCTTGGCGCCGCTTAAACGGAGCGTTGCCGAGGCATGCGACCTCGGCTTAGAGTCCTTTCCTGAATTTAACTTTACTGCGTCGCCAGAACTGGGGGACGGACGTGCTGAGCTCAAAGCGCTCAATAAACTCATCTTTCGCGTTGAGCGTGCTTTGACCTATCCCGAATGGCGCAGGAGTACCGCGTCCGCGAGGAACAGCTTCATGGCGAAAGTCATTGGCCAAGAAGCGACCGCCGAGCGTGAGACAGTATCAAGCTCACTCATGGGACTGCTACAAAAGCTGCAAGCCGTGGTCGCTGCGATAGCACCTGTTGATGATGCCGCCGTGAAGCAAAAGCGGCTGGTGGTGGAACTCAAGAGACGTCGGAGTTTTGAGCAACGCTTGAAGGCCTACGGCAAAGCAAGCCAAGCGCTGAAAGAGTGCGTCACAATAGGTGAGTTAGCAGAGCAGCAGGTTCTGCTGTTACAAGAGAGACTACATAGCAGCGCTACAGCCTGGAGGAAAAAGATCTATTCCAGCGCTTTTCCTTCCACCAGCTTGGAGCTAGTGGATACCCGAATGAGCGGCGGCGGTGAGTTGCAATTGCTAGTAGGTTCTAACACGCTCGCCGCACCAGCACAGCACGTATCGAACGCTTCAGCTCTACGCGCAAGCCTCTTGGGCTTTTACCTTGCTTACTGGCAGTACATGCTCAGCGAACGAGGAGGCTTGCAGTTACTTCTGCTGGATGATCCCCAAGAACTGCTTGATGGAGATAACCGCGATAGGTTCGCTGAAGCTATATATGAAATCTACAAAGCCAACGCGCAATTAATCATCACAACGCATGACACTCGCTTCGCCTTAGCGGTAGCTAGACGCCTACAAGGCAAGCCAGTCCCTTTTAACCATCAATATATACATCCAGCTACAGCCACCCGCGGCACCGTCTTTCTGACACCCAGCATCACCACCGTTCAAGCGGCATTTGAACAGTTCAGGGCTCACCCTGACGATGCTAGAACGGCCCAAGATTATCTCTCAGAATGTCGTGTATTTCTGGAGGGTCGAATGGGAGATCTTTTCGATGACCGTGCGTATCCTGCTGCCGCGACGGTGAGCTTCGCGCCCACACTCAGTGACCATCTAGGTCGACTACGCGGCTTGATCAGGAATCCTCCAAATGAATTGTTCAAGAGTCCAGTCATCAGGTCCTTCGTGGGCGACCACGCTCTAAACGATGGCTCTCCAACACTGGCGCTGCTCAACAAATCCCATCACAGGGATAAGGAAAGAATTCGCCCACAAGACGTGTCCGACATCAAAGAGCATCTCGAGCGGCTACGTAAGGGTGTAGAGCGTGCGCATGAAGAGTTCCGCACCTTCAACCGCCGCGAGCCATTAACTATACCGTCCACGAAATTGCCCTCTTTATGCCCCGCCGAAGTTCCGGAATTTCAGGTTTTTATCCAAGCCTCCCTTAAAGCGTTTGTAAGAGGTGCCTCGGTCGGCGACTCCCAGGAAGTCGAATTTGAAGAAATTACTTCCGACTGGTTCCAGTCGAAAGCTTTCTTCTATATCAGGTCGAACACATTAGGGTTCGCAGGTCCACAGGGTAGCGTGGCGATCGTGGAGATAGAGGCATCCGCCCCGGCGGATCACCAAATTGTCATCGCACGTACAGGGAAAGATGTTTTTGCGCGCCGTTTGCTGAGGCCGCAGCACTCAGAACTTGTTGCACTGGCCGCCGAATCACCTGATCCACGAAGAAGTCCTCCGACACAGTTACTGCACGAAAATCAAGTGCTGCTTCATTCAATTGTGGGAATGTTCTTCGGCAGCCTTGAGTTCGTGCCCAGCTCCAAAAATGAGGCAGTGCAGATACCGGCAGTTCCGCAGATCCAAAAAGTCCAGTCCGCTTACCGCATTAAAGAAGATAGCGCCATCCCCCTTGCGCTTCCTGGTCAAATCGCACTGGGCGGTGCAAGCATTGCTTTGGGAGAGTTCGATGCTCATCTCGACGAATATGTTGCATTGCACCTCGACGATGGCACCAGTCTATTTAAGCGTGTTGGGGCCAAATTACCTGCACCACTACAACACCTTCGCCAATTTGAGTCTATTGGAGGACTGGGTTTGGCGGATATTCTTGCTATCGACTGCGAGCACGATGGGCTGAGAAGAGTTATGCATGCTGTATCAATTATCGGCGTGCTGTATCGATAAACTGAGAAAAGGACTGATTTATTTTCTAAAAGATGGATCAACGCTCTTTTTATACTTTGAAACAAGAAAATCCGCTTTTTCCAATTTTGACATTAAGAACGGGCGGATATATCACTCAGCAAAAACCATCAGAAAATAAACCATCCAACAGTTATTTTTATAACCCATACAAAACAAAATCTAGCGCCCTCAACGAATTAGGAGCTTTGAATTACTCGGTACTATTTTCATAAGGAAAACGCTGCACGTACATCTCTAAAAGCAATTCGATTCTAGCAGACGATTCATTTTCTGCAAACTTGCAGATCACATCTGATTCAAGTGTATTTCTGAGTGCTATTAAATCCTGAGCTGTGAATTCTTGATCTTCGCCATCCATATCAATTCCTGCAATCACTACATCAGGGGCGTAGTCTTGTTCGGTCTCACTTAGGAGTATTTTGGTTATCAACTCTTGCTTTAGAAAATATTTCGTACCCTCTGGCACATCTATATGCTTTCTAAACTTCAACTTCTTTGATGGAATCTCACGCTCGTCGGGGATTTCGCCCGCGTGAGAAATGACAAAAAACTCTCTTATCGCCGATCTACTCTTTCTGTCCACTCCCCGGCTGTGCAAGGAATATGAGGAGAAACGTGTAGTAGGGATTGGTGGATGCATCACAATAGAAGGTATATGAATTTGGAGCAAACACTCAATTACGTCTGGTCTCCCGGTAAAAATTGGCAGTGCATAAGCTTTTCTGCCAATTTCAATAAGCTTGCTTTGAATTATATCGCGTGCATGCGTGGGTGTTTTCCCCCATGTTATTCCATTGTGGACAAAAGCTAGTTTTGTTACATCTGCTGCTATTATGCCACTCGCATTTTTACCCTCATGTCTTTTAGGCATGCGTTGGACTATTTGATTTTTGGCTTTTACTAGGTTGTCTTTGAGGTTGCGAATGCCCGCTATTCTTTTACACTCAACAAAATATGCATTATTGTCGCTGATAGCTATTATATCGGTATCGGTACTGAGATCCACAGCACATCCGAACTGACAAAAATAGCTTGCCATTCTTAGCTCAAACTGTGTATCCCTTGACTCGGTATTTTTATCAAGAGCTGCGAAGTCACTACCAGAAACTATTTTCTCTAACTTTGACTCAACCCCCTTAGGCATATGTTTCTTTAGCCCTCGTAAAATCCACATCAACTCATGAACTTCTCTCAGCAAATACATCTGCCAGTCGAGAGGACTAGCGAACCGGACATCATTAATATTTTTAAAAATTTTTTTCTCATTAATAGGTTTCCCTTCTGCCAGCTCTTGAAAATATTTAGCATATCGAGAAAACCTAGTATTGTGCGTCACTATCCCTAATTTCTCTATGAAATTCACCATCTCCAACATATCGACCGCGTGATCTTTGAAGCTTAGAGATGGCAAGGTTTCTTCCGGCAATCTGTAATACGAACCGTTCTCTACCATGTATTTTCTCCATTACTAGAGCGTAATAGACTTAGCTATTTATTTTAAATAACCATTTTTTACAGCCTGTCTCGACAAGCAACCGACTCTAAATCTTAGTACGTTTTAGCAACAAACTCGAATACATATTCGCCTGTTTTTAATGGCGCAGTGCTATTTAAGTGAACATTACACCCGCGCAGACTGGGAGTTCCCGCTTTTGCGGATATTGGCAAATCGCCCTCATATGGAGAACTTATCAAGGTAGCCGTAATACTTGGTTCAACCTCAAATACTGGATTAAATTTAATATTTGCAGTTGCTATCCTGGTGGGCCTTAGCACGTTTATTCGCATCAATCCAGACTGCTCTTTTGAGTCCGCACTGATTATCTCTTGCGAATACTTCATAGTCTGCATTTCGGTGTCAATATTTGGGAACAATGTTTTTATTTGACTCTCTCTAATACCTCGACCTAGCTCATCAAGTTGACCTTTTAGCGCGGAAACTTCTTGAAGTAAATGTGAAGTATCGCCTGCACCAGCTCCTGCCTTTTGAATTGATTGCTCAAGTTCATTTAAACGCTCATACACTTCGCGCTTACTCTCGGTAACCTGACCGTCACCACCACCGCTTTCGATCCAGTAACCTACCGCGCGCTGCACTATTTCTGTGATGTTTGTCTGTACCCCAGCAACAAGAGTTTCGATCTTGGTAACTGTCTCATTTGTCTTGTCGGCAGCCTGGGTCGATTTAACGTAAAACTGCCATGAAAGCCATGCCATAAAAATAGATAGCACAAGTGCTGCTATCGCCAAACCAAAGGAGAGAAGAGAGAACATGTCAAGCTCGTAAGTAACTTTACCGTCGACAGCTGCTTCGCCAAAACACGTTAAAGGTGCTACTGTTAAAATTAGCGCAAATGTATGTTTTTTGATCATGTTATTTCCCTATAAACTCCAAAATCCATGAATAGAAAACGAAACTGGCCTAATACCTTCTGAAATTCACGCCAGATCGCCTACAATATTATTGGCACTTTTCGTTTGAACTACACAAAGTTACATTTTTCGCGAAGGACGATTGGCTTTATCGTTGTCATGCATATACGAACCCTCCGCCTATTTGGTTAATAGTGATGCGCTTACTATGACATGCTGATTTTGGGTAAGCGTTTGAAGTACCACGCCGGCGTTTGAAGTCCATTCATACTTAAAATCCATGCGCTTTTTTCGATAAATTTCGACATCCATGTAGCACCTCCTCTTCCTCGAATAATGGCACTATAGCATCACACAGCGTATGCGAATAGTCGTCAAAAGGCTGATTGCAACCATCTAAAAACAAGAAAAAAATATTGCGAAACTTGAAAAGAACTAAACGCCTTTATTATCAGAGACTTATCTCTGTATAACAGTCGAGCATCACCTCCATTTTTTCCAAAGCAATTCAAGCATAAAGTATGTAGGCAATACCCCTGCTAAATCTCCAAAATGCCTGCCTTCATAACCCACAATTCACGGCCTGATCAACCTAGGCAAAACCACCCCGTCCACCAACCTCTCCACCCCCAACCGCACCCTCTCCCCACCCTGCTCAATCACCACCCCATCCCCCTCCACCGCCACCAACTTCACCCCAGGCCCCACCTTCTCCCCCTGCAAAAAACTCCTCGGCGGCCCATCGTTCAAGCTCAGTATCGCCACCGCCCCCCGACTCCCCGCCATCACCCCGCTCACCTTGATGTCCATCGGCGCCGTTTGATTGGAAAACCACTGCAACGCCGGGCTATCACTGCGCGCCGCCAGCAATTGCGGGGCCGCTGCCGGGGTGTGGGATTCGGCAGTGGTCAGCAGCAGCGACGACCACGTCGCTACGCCGACCAGCGCTGCGAGCAGTGCGAGGGCCTGGACCATTTGGGGTGGGGAAATGCGTGCGGTGAAGGTCATGGGTTGAATCTCCTTTTTATCCCTGCTGTCAGCCTACGCGGCAATTCTCTCCGTTTTATTTCACACGCCTTACATGTTGGCCGTGCACGATGGCGCAGGACGCAAAGGAGCGCGCGCGATGAACAGGCAAGAGGGTTTTACGCTGATCGAGTTGATGGTGGTGCTGGTGATCATCGGCATCGCCAGTGCGGCGATCAGCCTGAGTATCAAGCCCGATCCGCTGCAGTTGCTGCGCAAGGACGCCGAGCGTGTGGCGCAGTTGCTGCAGGTCGCGCAGGCGGAGGCGCGGGCGGATGGCCGGCCGATTGTGTGGGTGAGTGATGCCAAGGGGTTTCGCTTTAGTCGGCGCAGTGACAGTGGCAAGGGGTTTGATCATTTCGCGCAGGATCCGCAGTTGCGGCCGCGTGCCTGGCAGAGTCCGAAGATGGAGGTGCGGGTGGAGCCGAAACAGAGGGTTGTGCTGAACGCTGAGTGGATCAATCCGCCGCTGCAATTGACGTTGTCGGATGGGTTGAATCGCTTGAGTGTGCTGCGTGATGGCAGTGGAAGGATCAGTTTGCAATGAAGCGCCAGCAAGGGTTTACGTTGATTGAGGTGATGGTCGCGATTTTGTTGATGGCGGTGGTGAGTCTGATTGCCTGGCGGGGGCTGGACAGTGTGACGCGGGCGGACAGTCATTTGCAGGCGAGCAGTGAGCAGAGTGACGGTTTGTTGCGGGCGCTGAATCAGTTGCAGCGGGATGTGGAGATGCGCGCGGGGGTTGAGTTGACCGAGCCGAAGAAGGTTGGGGTGGATGATGAACCGCCGAGCGCCCCGCCCGCTCTGACTGTGCGCAGTAGCGACAGTAAGGGTTTTCGGCTGGACATTATTCGTACGGCGGCGGATCAGCCGGGGGCTTTGCAGCGGGTGCGCTGGTGGCTCAAGGGCGACACCTTGTACCGCGCGGTGGCCCCGGCGCGCAGTCGATATCCACTGCCTGCGCCAACGGCTGGGGTGGCGGTGTTGAACGAAGTCAGCGATGCGCAAGTACGCGTTTGGGAAATCGATAAAGGCTGGCGACAACTGAGCGGCAACCGGCAGGAGGATCCACAAGGGCTGGAGATTCGGTTGACTCGGCAGACGCCACAGGGGGTGGAGAAATATCGGCAGGTGATTGGCCCACTTAATTGAGCCGTTCCGCCTACGGCAACTTCAACGAGGTCTGTGCTCATCAGGACAAACTGCCCGGCTGTCAGGCCGCCATCGCTGGTAAACCAGTTCGCTGTGCGTCAGATAGTTGAATGGTCATCTGTGGCTTTACCGTGAATCAATCTCCTGTTCGGACGATGGCTCGACGCAATGGACTCACCGCATAAGATCCGGCCTTCACGTTGACGATGTTGCAGCTCTGGTCGCCATGGAACGCTTTTCAACACCAATCGAAACAGCGAAAAACATGATGCCGAGAACGGCCAGGCCTGCGCCAACCCAGCCCGTTGATGCCCAGCCGAGTCCGCCGGCAATGGCGAGGCCACCAAGCGAGGCACCGACCGCGTTGGATATGTTGAATGCGCTGTGGTTGAGGGCCGCGGCAAGTGTTTGAGCTTCACCGGCAACATTCATCAGACGTACCTGGAGTGCGGGTACCAGTGCGAAGCCGCATCCGATTAAAAACAGTACAGCCAGAGTGCCGATCCCAGAGGATGCGAAAACGGAGAAGCCCGCCAGGAACACCGCGTTCCAGATCATGATGTAGAAGATCGCAGGAACCAGCGCGCGGTCAGCCAGCCAGCCGCCAATCAGGTTGCCAACAATCATGCCTATGCCCCAGACCGCCAAGACCATTGGCACCTGGCCGGATGTAAAACCAGTCACTTCAGTCAAGGTCGGGGTAATGTAGCTATACACCGAAAACATCCCGCCGAAACCGATTGAAGCTGTAGCCAGCGTTAGCCAAAGCTGAGGCTTTTTGAGACCAGCGAGTTCGGATTTCGGACTCGCAGACTCGTCGCGGGGGAGGGTCGGGATAAATATCCAAAACAGAACGATGGCAATGGCTCCACCCGCAGCGAGCAGCGCAAACGCGCCCCGCCATCCGAAGAGCTGACCGATCCACGTGGCAGTTGGAACACCTACGACATTGGCCGCCGCCAATCCCGCCATAACATAGCCGGCAGCTTGAGCTTTTCGATTTTCAGCGACCATGGTCGCGGCAACCAGGCAGGCGACACCGTAGTAAGCGCCATGCGGCAGACCGGCCAGGAAACGCGCACCTAGCAAAGTTGCATGATTCCAGGCGACGGCGCTTGCCCCATATCCAATCGCAAAAAGCGCAAGTAATGCGATCAATAGAGCCTTGCGAGGGCAGCGTGCGGCGAGGATCGCAATGAGCGGCGCGCCGACCACAACGCCAAGGGCGTAGGCCGTGATGTAACCGCCTGCAACCGGTATGGAAACGTGCGTGCTCGACGCCAGACCGGGAAGCAAACTCATGGACGCAAACTCACCCGTACCGATGAATAGGCCGCCGAGGCCAAGTATGGCGATGGCCGTGCCTGTGCCGTGTGGGACGTCAATGGCCGGACGGGATTGTGAAGTGCTCGTATCGATACTGGATTGACTTGTCATGAACAATGCCTCCGATGAAGCGATACCGAAGGCACGCTTTAAAAATGCAACGCAGTGGCACCTGTCTGGATGAGGTGCCAAGAATGGGCTTACCGGGTCGTAGTCGCCGGCCTACTTGTGGACGATATCCGCGATGTAATCGGTGAATTCATCTGCGTAATCTTCGTGCCAGCGAGAAAGCGCTGGACGGTTCTGGATCATGTCATCTGCTGCCCACTGCATGCGGCACTGATCCAGTTCCCAGCTGGCTTCGTTGTCTTCACAGAAAATATAGAAGTCGCCCTCAGCCATTTTCTCGACCATGCGATCTGCGACTTGATCGGCTGTCCATGGACTGTCCGGCTTTTTCGTATCACGGGTCATACCTGGGAAATTCATAGGTGTGAACGTGTATCCAGGTATCAGAAGGTGAGCGGTTACACGGTCACCCACCTTCTCGCGTAGCTCATGGGCTAACTGCTCGGTAAGGACTTTGACCGCAGCTTTTGAAAGCGAGTACGCCGCGTTTCCAGGACGAGTAGTGATGCCTTCCTTCGAGCCAAGGTTGACGATGGCGGCTGCGCCGCTTTGGGAAAACATCGTATCTACGAAAAGCTGCTGTAGCGTCAACACACTCCAGAAATTGATTTCCATCAACGTTCGCCATTGGGCCAGGCCTTCCCATGGCCTCGCCCCCGTGTTGATGGCTGCGTTATTCACCAGTAGGGATACTTCACCGAATTCACATGACCTTTCGTAGAGATGGTGAAGATCGCTTTCGGACGTGACATCGCCCTTGATCAACAGCAGGTTCACGTCAGGAAATTGATTGCGTAATGTCTTGATCGCAACGTCCAATGCAGACGCATCGCGATCAAAAAGAACGACGTTCATTCCCTCGCTGGCAACCCGCCGCGCAATGGCGTAACCAATGCCAACTGCAGCCCCGGTAATGACCGCAACGGCACCGCTACGAATGGCTGGATGATTCACAAGAATGTTCTCCTGACTGGATGTTCGTTAAGCGTCGGACTGGCCCGCAGGACAATCTCAGTAATTTCGGCAGGCACACCGAGGCGGATTGGAAAACCGTTCCACAAGGCAGTGCCATTGCTGACGTAAAGCCTCATCTTGCCGACGTCATAATGGCCGGAGATAAAACCCTGATTGGCATATCCGGCTACCAAGTCCAAGCCGGTGATCATGCCCCCATGGGTGTGTCCGGACAGTTGCAAACCGACGCTAGCAGCCGCCGAATCCGGTGCACCTTGGGGGCGATGTTTTAGAAGAATCGTGGGCACATCTTTTGGAGCGCCGGCGAGGGCTTCAGCCAAGTCCGGGCCTTTATGGCCATAAGCTGGAGCAGCCTCGTCAGTTACGCCTGCGACGATTAACTGGTCTGCGCCTTTACGCAGGATGACGTGCTCATTCACCAGAACCTGCATGCCCAAACGCTTGAACTCCGCGATCCATTGGTCTGCGTCGAAGTAGTATTCGTGGTTGCCAGGAATGGCAATTACACCCAGTGGAGCAGTGAGCTTGCTCAGCGGTGCGACGTCGTTCTTACGAGCTTCGACGGTGCCGTCTATGAGATCACCGGTGATCAGAATGGCATTGGCATTCAGTGCATTGGCGCGAGACACGACTCCTTCAACCCAATCAGCCTGGAACAGGCGGCTGATGTGCAAGTCAGTCAACTGGACGATCCGTAAGCCATCCAGTGATCGAGGCAGGTGCTGCACCGTTACTTCAACGCGATGAACGCCAGGCACCTGCACTGCTTGATAAACACCCACGGCTGAAAGCAGCAGCGCTGCTAGTGCGATTGCGGAACGGAGTCGTCCATCAAACACGTCTTTCATAACCACCGTGCGCCTGATCGCAAGGGCTGCACAGATCAAATCGGTGACCAGCGTCAGCACCATCACCAGTACAAACGCACAGAACAGCCAGCCTGCAACCAAGACCGCTGCACGAGGCACCTCAGGGGAAAACATCGTTCCGTAAACGGCGATGAGAATAAGGTGGTACTTCGAAATGATGAGCAGCCCTACCGCCAACAGCGCACGCCAACCACGACCGACAGGTAGCGGGACGATGAAGCGCCAAAGAACATAGAGGTAAGCAACGGTCAGGTAGATATGGAACACAGTACGGACACCACCCTTAGGGTTGACGAAGCGATCGTTGAGTGAAATTAATAGTAACCGAGATGAATCGCGCAATTGATTAGCGAGATTGCATCAGCCTTTGAATTCAGCTCAACCATGGATACGTCATGCCTGTACTGCCTACCGCACGGCTTTCTCGTGCAGACCTCGCCGATCTGAATTCCTTTCTCGCCGTTGAAAGGATGCGAAGCTTTACCCATGCGGCGGTCGAACTCGGTATCACGACCTCAGCGCTGAGTCATGCCATCCGCAATCTGGAAAGTCGGCTCGGCGTTCGGCTGCTGAATCGGACGAGCAGGACGGTGTCTCCAACCGACGCAGGAGCCGCGCTTGCAAAGCGATTGACCGTGGGTTTTACCGAGATAAGCGGCGCTCTGGCAGCGCTGGATCGCCACAGAGACAGACCTTCCGGCCGACTTCGGCTCAACGTCTTGGCTGACGGCGCACGCCTACTGTTCACGAAGTTTCTTCCGTTATTTCTGGAGGCCTATCCTGAGGTCTCAGTAGAAGTCGCAGTTGACGACAGGATGGTGGACATCGTTTCGGCAGGCTTCGACGCCGGCATCCGTTTCGGCAACACGATTCCCGAAGACTACATTGCCGTGCGACTTAGCGAAGAGTTGCGATGGGTAGCGGTGGCCTCGCCTAGATACCTGAACGCTAATGCTCGTATCGTGATTCCCGAGGACTTGAAGAACCACAACTGCATCCAGATTCGAACGGGTAACGGTGTCATCTACCGGTGGGATTTTGCAAAGGATGGCGACCATCAGGCCGTCGATGTTCCTGGACAGCTATGCGTGAACGAAACCACTTTCGGAATTGAGATGGCACTAGCCGATCGAGGCATCACCTACTGCCTCGAAGAACGTGTCAGTGCTTACCTCGCTCGCGGCGAGCTACAAATTGTGCTCCCGGACTGGGCTCCCATCGAACCCGCATTTTATATTTACTACCCTGGACGTCGACAAATGCCGCCAGGTCTTCGAGAGCTGGTAGATCTGTTTCGGGCTAACCTGTCCTCCTGACCAGATTATCGAAGGCCGCGTCCATCACGCTGAATGACGACAGCCCCCAAGAGAGATGGGCTGGCTGGCTGGCCGCCATCGCTGGCAAGCCAGCTCCCGCAGGTATTCGGGGCAGGCAGTTGGGGATTGGTTAGCTGTTAGGCCGTCATCGCGAGCAGGCTCGCTCCTACAGGGATTGGGTGAGGTCAGTGGGGGATTGGTTGGTTGGCAGGCCGCCTTCGCGAGCAGGCTCGCTCCCACAGTGGGAATGGGTGGAGTCAGTTGGGGATTGGTCGGCTGTGAGGCCGCCTTCGCGAGCAGGGTCGCTCCCACAGTTTTAAATTTGCGTACAACCCAAGCGGCAAAGCCGCCCCACTCAACAGGATGAGCGTTAGCTCGGCGGCAGCTCTTGATCTTGATCCACGGGCGACGTCGGAAGGCTGAGTGGAGGGATTCATCCGGGGGTGGGAGCGCAGCGACCGTTTGGCGCAGCCAAATGCATCGAGAGGAGGTTCAGCGAAGCAAACCGTAGGCGATGCGCCCGGATGGATACCGGAGCGAAGGAACCCCGAGCCCCAGCGAGCGGGCCGCACGTAGGAGCAAGCCTTTTGGGTTACCTTTTCGGCGTTTGGAAAAGGTGACCCGCCGTAAGGGCGGAACCCTAAGCGGCCGTTACCGCAGCAACGGATATATACACGGTCAAACCCACTAGCTCAAAACAACGACGCCACCCGGCAGCTCAGTGCATTTGACGCCATAAGCATCCCGAATCAGCAGCGCAACGCCGGCGAGCTGATCAAGGCTAAAGCGAGCCTGCACCCGGCGTTGGCCGAGTTCGCGGTTGAGCAGCAGCAACATGCCGGGGCGGTAGCGGTTGATCTCGTCGATCATCTGGCTGAGAGTCGCGCCGTTGAACACCAAAACTTGCTGGCGCCAGTTCATTACTGCGGCTGTGTCGACACTTTGTACGCTGCCGATTTGCCGCGCGTCGTAGGTCACTTGCTGGCCCGGCTCTAGACGCAAGCTGCGACCTTCAACATCCACTTCAACCGCACCATCAAGGCAAGTCACGCAAACTTGCTGATCGGTGTTGCGCAGGTTGAAACGCCCCTGACTGGCCCGCAACCACCCTCCCCCAGCCTGCATCGCCAGCGGCAACCGCGCGGTCTGCACTTCAACTTCACCACTGACCAGCTCAAAACCCTGCACACCCTCAGACACTGCACGCTGATTGATCCGCGTCTGAGTATTCAGCTCCAGGCTCACACCCTGCGCCGGTTCAAAACGACGCTGCTGGCCAACCTCAGTAATGTAGTCAGCACCCAGCCCTTCGAAGCCGCCGGGAATCGTCCCGCGCACCAGCAAAAACGCCGCCGACGCAGCAATCGCCCCACCGAGAAAAGCACGTCGACCAAACCCGCGCGGTCCCTGCAAGCCTTGCGCGGCAGGTTGCAGGTTGTGCCACAACCGCTTGGCCTCTTCGAACGCGCGGGCATGCTCGGCACTCTGTGCGCACCATTCGCGCAAGGCGCGGGCGTCGGCCACGGTGGCGCGGCCGGAGGTCAGCAGGACCAGCCAGTCGCGGGCTTCGCTGTGCAGATTGTCGGCCGCCGATGGCTCGGCAGATGTCAGTCGAAAGATGTTCAAACGCGCAGATTCTCAACGAATTGATCGGGCACTATTCAGAAGACGGTTTTCCGGCCCCGCGACCGAACCGCTGAAACACTTTTCTTTCCAGTTTCGCAGCGCAGAAGCCCAATGCAGCTTTGATTTCCTTCTCGACCATGCGCGTGGAAATGCCGAAGCGCTGAGAAATCTCCAGGTGCGGCGCCTCTTCCAGACGCGCCGCGATGAAGATCTTCCGGCGCCGTGCGGGCAGCTCGTACAACGCACTGAGCAGCGACTGGATTTCCTTCTGCCCACCGACCACCCGCGCCGGGTCGAGGGCTTCGTCGCCGATTTGCAGCAGCTCCTCGACTTCCTCGCCGGTGAGCAGGCGCGCATCGGCCTGACGGCGGTCGGCGGCGATGTTCAGGGCCATGCGATAGAGGTAGGCATTCGGCCGCAGGACGTTCGGCGGCGTCTCCATGCGGTCGACGCGCAGGTAGGTTTCGTGCAGCACGTCGTTGGCCAGATCCTCCGAGCCGAGACGCCTGCGCAGGCGCACCCGAAAGTCCTCGTAGGACGTCAGGAACAGTTGGACCATCGAACCTTGTCCGGTGTCTTTCATCCCCCGGAAACTCCTTCCCATTTGGTGCATTCCATGCGTTTCCCTGACGACTCCGGTAACAACAGCAACGTGACCGGCTGACGCAAGGCGCTGGGCGTCGGCCGGTCGATCTTGAGGTTGCGAAAACTTTCCACCAGCGCGTTGTCGCGCCGTACATCTCCGGTCGAAGTGACCAACCGGTTGTGCTGCACCAAGCCATCGCGGCCGACCCAGACCTGCAACACCGCGCGATAACTGCCCGGCCGGGTCAGCGGCGAGCGGCACAGGTTGCGTTCGATCGCCGCTTGCACCGCCGTCGCGTAACTGCGGTTGACGGCGACGCTTTCCGGCGTCTGTTTTTGTGGCGGCGCCGGCACGTCCTCGACCTGCGCCACTTGCAACGTAAATGCATCGTCGCGGGCATAACGCGCCATCAAACCGCTGCCACCCAACAACCGACGCAGGGCATCGGCGGCGGTGTATTCACCGTCCACCGCCAGCGAACGTCGACCGCGACTCAACTGACTGTCGACCAGCACCGCAACGCCAGTGGCGTGGCTATACTGGTCCAGCGCGCGGGCCAGATCCTGTGCCGGAATGTGCAGCGTCATGCGCAAGTCCGCCGGCACCGCGTCGGCCATGGCGTGGCCCGCCGCACAGCCAAGCAGCCACCCCAGACACATCCGGCGCACAAGCCTCGTTGAACGCTGAAAACCGTCCGTGGAATTGCCTCGCTGCACGGCTGACGAATCCTTGGAAATCGTCATCCTGAGGGCTGTTTATGAATCTGGTGTGACGGGCGGTGCAAAAAAACCATCACGGGAATTGCGCAAGGCTTGCACTAGACTCAAGCCAAAGCGCGGCCCCGTCGGGTCGGCCAGGAGGCGAGCATGAACACACTGTGGCGATTGAGCCTTGGCGGGCTGTTGTTGATGGCGCTGTCGAGCGCTTATGCGGAGCAGCCGTTGGGCTGTGTCGAGGTGACGGTCGGCGGTTACAAGGCGCCGAATTACGACTGTTTGAGCCAGCAGATGGGCAACAACCCGGAAGGCGCAGCGGCGGCGGAGAAGAATCAGGAGGCGCTGAATGTGCCGGTGAATAAGCGGCCGCCGAATCAGGTGGGCCTCGCGACGCCAGCCGCAACCAGCACGCGGATGGGCAATACCTTTGGCACCTCGGTGAAACCACAACGCCCACCGCAATGACATCGACGAACCAATGACACCCATGTAGGAGCTGCCGAAGGCTGCGATCTTTTGACTTTGCCTTTAAAAAACAAGATCAAAAGATCGCAGCCTTCGGCAGCTCCTACACTGATTGTGCCCATGCTCCGGATGGGAACAATCATGTGCTGCTAATCGCTTGGGGTTTGGCGGAAGCTGACAGCCAGGCGGTTCCAGCTGTTGATGGTGGTCACGGCCATGGTCAGGTCGACCAGTTCCCCTTCGCTGAATTGCTCGCGCGCTTGCTCATAAACGTCATCAGGCACACGGCTCTCCGCCAACAACGTCACCGCCTCCGCCCAGGCCAGCGCCGCACGCTCACGCGGGTTGAAGAAGTTGCTGTCACGCCACACCGCGATCGCATACAGGCGCCGATCACTCTCCCCGGCCCGCCGCGCATCGACCGAATGCATGTCGGTGCAGAATGCGCAGCCGTTGAGTTGTGAAGCACGGATGCGGATCAGTTGCAGCAGCGGTTGTTCGATACTGAGGTTGGCAGTCAGCGCCTCCATGGCAATCATCGCTTTCATCGCTTTGGGCGAAGCGTTGTAGTAATCCAGGCGCGGGGACATGGGCAGGTCTCGGTGGACGGAATAATGAGTTCACCGTAAACGCCGACAGCGATGCATTACAGCCCCAATTTGTCGAATTGTGGGTACACCACTGAATCGCGGATATACACGATACCTGTGGGAGCGAGCTTGCTCGCGAAAGCGCCAATCCAGACACCCTATTTGGCGACTGACACACCGCATTCGCGAGCAAGCTCGCTCCCACAGGGGATCTAGGCCAATTTCGGGTTTTTCGGGTAGGCAACTATTGCCGATCGCGCAACAGCGGTAATCTGGCGGGCACGCCAAATAGCCTCGGGAGCCTCGTCGGTATGGAACTTCACGTCGTGATCAACGGCCGCAAGGATCTCGCCGGTCAGTTGTATCAGCAACTGCGCGGCGCCATTGAGTCCGGGCGCCTGGCCGCTGGCACGCAATTGCCGCCCAGCCGTCTGCTCGCCGAGCAACTGGGCATTTCGCGCAAGACCATTTCCGACACATACGCGCAGCTGACCTACGAAAATTTCCTCACCGGGGTCATCGGCAAAGGCACCTACGTCAACGCGCGCCCGGCGCAGGTCCAGCGCAAGCAAAGCCACACAGAACTGGCCAGCGCCGAAGTGATCGAGAGCTGGCGCAATCTGCCGGTGTTCCTCCGTCACCCGACACTGGAAGGCTCGCTGCGCTACGACTTCATCGGCGGCGCGACCAGCAAGGGCCAGTTTCCGCAGGATGACTGGCGCCGCTGCGTCGCCCATGCGATGCGTCAGATGAGCCAGTCCAAGGGCTTCTACAGTGTCGCCGAAGGCCTGCCGGCGCTGCGCAATGCGATTGCCCGGCACATCGCGTTTTCCCGGGGCATCAACTGTCAGGACGAAGACATCGTCGTGTGCAACGGCGCGCAACAGGCGCTGGACCTGATCACCCGCGTGTTGATTCGCCCCGGCACTCTGGTGGCGATGGAAGATCCCGGTTATCCGCCGGCACGCCTGCTGTTCGGCACCCACGGCGCCGAGGTGGTCGGGATTCCGGTAGATGCCGAGGGCATTCAGGTCGAGCACATTCCCGATGGCACGCGCCTCATCTATGTGACGCCGTCGCACCAGTTTCCGCTGGGCATGCCGATGAGTCAGGCGCGCCGCGAAGCCTTGCTAGCCCGCGCTCATGAGTTGGGCGCGATCATCATCGAGGACGACTATGACAGTGAGTTTCGCTACGAAGGCCGGCCGACCGATTCGCTGTTCAATCTCGACCAGCGCGGCATCGTCGCCTACGTCGGCACGTTCTCGAAAACCCTGCTGCCGGAGTTGCGCCTGGGTTACGCGATCCTGCCGCCGGCGATTCTCGAAGCGGTGATCCGCGCCAAGCAACTGACCGATCTGCACGCTTCGACCCTGCCGCAATGGGCGTTGGCCAAGTTCATCGCCGAAGGCTGTCTGCTCAAGCATATCCGCCGCTGCCACGCGATCTACGCCCAACGCCGCGAGCGGATTCTGGTGCGCATGGCCAGCGATCTGGCGCCCTGGCTGGAAGCGGTGCCGGCGAGCGCCGGTTTCCATATGGCGGTGTTCTGCAAGGTGCCGATCGACCTGCCGCTGGTGATCGAACTGGCAAAAAAGGTCGAAGTCGGCCTGTACTCGATCAATGGTTTTTATCATCAGCAACCGGCGAAAAACGGTCTGTACTTCGGCTTCGGTGCCATCGAAACACTGGACATTGATATCGCCCTGGATCGCTTGCGCGACATCCTGCAACAAGTTGCCTGAATGATTGGCCTAAAGATTTAACCGCCGATTGGTTATTGGTGTTCGGGGGGTGCAGGCCTATCCTGCACAGGCGTTATCCCTCAATGAGCAGGATTCGTCCGGCCTGATTCAGGAGTGTGAGCAATGTCCAACGAAGTGATCAATACGGTCCAGGTGCAGGCTGCCGCCGGCCGCTCGGATGAACTGGGCAGGCAACTGCAGAAGATCGTCGACACCCTGCGCGAAACGCCGGGCTGCGATTCCTATCTGGTCGACCGCTGCCCCGAGGACAGCCACCGCTGGACGGTCAGTGCCCGCTGGCAGTCGGAAGCGGCGATGCAGGCGCATTTCAACCGGCCCGAGGCGCAGGGGTTTATTGACCTGATCGATAGTCGATTGGCCAATAGCGTCGATTTCAACAGCTTTCCTATTGTTTAAAAGCAAGATCAAAAGATCGCAGCCTTCGGCAGCTCCTACACCGACCCCTGTAGGAGCTGCCGAAGGCTGCGATCTTTTGATTTTTGGGGCGTCTGAATTGGTCACCTGATCTTCCCGAATATTGGCCGTTTGAATGCTTACCCCTGCGGACTACTGTGATTGCACCCCCAATCATCACAGGTAACCCGCCATGAAAGCCCTGCCCTTCTTCGCCGCCGCCCTCGCCCTGAGCCTTTGCACCTCGGCCGCATTCGCCCACGACCCGTCGGAAAAAGTCACCGTCCTGCAAGACCAGATGCTGAAAAATGCCCCTGGCAAAAAAGCCATGATGATCGAAGTGGACTACAAACCCGGCCAGTCCTCTATCGCCCATAAACACGACGGCACCGCCATGGCTTACGTGCTCGAAGGTGAAGTGATTTCCCAGGTCAAAGGTGACCAACCGATCACCTACAAGAAGGGCCAGTTCTGGTACGAACCCGCCGGCTCGGAACATCTGGTGTCGAAAAATGCCAGCCAAAGCAAACCGGCCAAGTTGCTGGTATTCATGGTCCTGGCCCCGGATGAACAAGTGTTGATCCCGCTGAAAAACTGATGGCTGTTTAACCAGCCATAAATAAACGGGCGCAAATCGACGATTGGCGCCTTTTTATTTCCCGGCGCAATTAGTGATTAAGAGTTAAAGCGAATCAAACTATTGCTCTGCTTTTATTACAGCAAATTGTCAGCTTGGCGGGTTTAGTCTGAATTAACTGTCGTCACCGACGGCATTTCAAACTTTCCGACTGATGTTGTTTCACGGGAGAAACACCATGAAACTTGCGTTCACCAGTGCATTGGCGATATCGGTTTTAGCTCTGTCAGCCTGTTCAGTCCCCACCGCACCCCAAGCCGTTTCCTCACTGGACACCCTGCTTCCCCATCCCACCGGCCGCAGCAGCGCCACCCAGGTAAAAAGCGGTCCCGGTGTGTCGCTCGGCGTGGTCTACAGCCCGAGCACCCAGACCAACCGCGAATACCTGCGCGACTACCAGGCCAACGCCGGCACCGGTTTCGGCCAGAGCCTGCTGGTGCAGCCGATCCATGACGCCTATGTCGCTAGTTCGAAACCGGACATGGCTGTGGAATGGGTCAATGCCTCGCTGCAACGCCAATTCGGCTCAGTGACGGTGTATCCGGACATGCAAAGCCTGCGTGCGGCCAGACCGGATGTGGTGGCGATCGTTGATACCCATAGCCAACTGATCACCTCACGTAGCTCGGATATCAAAGCGGATGTCAGTGCCGATTTTTATGATGCGCAGTTGAACTACATCGGTACGGCGAAAGGTTCGGAGGCGCGAGAACTGACGCCTGTTTGGGCTGACTTCAAGCGGTCGGAAGAGATAGTTGCCGATATTAATCAGCAGCAGGATGTGCAAGTTCGGGCGCTGCAGAAGTTTGACCAGTCGCTCAACAATTTGGTCGCCAGACCTACAGATAAAGTGTCGATGCTTGATAGCAAACAGTCATCTAAGTTGTATTGATGACAAGGAACCCTTCGCGAGCAAGCTCGCTCCCACAGGGGGAATGCATTTCAAATGTGGGAGCGAGCTTGCTCGCGAAGGGGCCAGACCAGACAACACAAAACCCTCAGACATAAAAAAGCCCCGGCATCTCACGACACCGGGGCTTTTTCATTCAGCCACTACTTACGCCAGTTCAAGCTCGGCATTCGCAGCAACCGCAGGCACTACCGCTTGCCCACTCAACGCCAGGTCCAGCAACTCACGGTTGGCCACGGCATACATGGCGTAGTCCGTGCCGCTTGCCGCGCGGATTTCCACCAGCATGGCGCGCCAGCGCGAGATCATGCTTTCGTGCTGTTCCATCCACAGCGCCAGACGTGCTTCCACGTCCAGAGTGCCGTCGCCCTGTTGCAGGACGGAGATGGTGATCGCACGTTGCTGCCAGTCAACGTCATCGCGGAACGCTTCACGGGCCAGAGCCTGCCAGTTGTTTTCAACCGGCAGCGCGCTGATCTGTTGCAGGTACCAGGTGATGTCCAGCGCACTGCCCACGGCGAAGTAGGCTTTCGCCACTTCGGCAGGGTTCTGGCCAGTCACGTCGGAGGCTTCGATGATCGGCAGCAGGGTGTACAGGTGCGAGGTGCCCGCAACCATACGCGCCAGCAATTCCGGCACACCAGCTTCGACGTACGCCTGATAGCGCGCCTGCCAGTTTTCGCGGATTTCGCCGCTCAGCAGTTCGTCGAGCTTCAGACCCAGTTCTTTCAGGTGCGGACCGAAGTGCGCGACGTCACGGGCAGCGTTCTGCTCGTTGCGACGGGCACGCAGGAACCAGCGTGTAGCGCGGCGGCCCAGACGCATCAGCTCGTCCATCAACTCCAGCTGAACGTCAGCGGCAACCTGATAGTCCAGCGCTTCGATCTGACGGAACCAGTGCGGGAGGTGGAAGATGTCGCGCACGATCACGTAAGCGCCGGCCACGTTCGCCGGGCTCATGCCGGTCGACTCTTTGAGTCGTTGAACGAAGGTGATGCCCATGTGGTTGACCAGGTCGTTGGCGATCTGGGTGCTGACGATCTCGCGCTTCAGACGGTGACGACGCATGGCTTCGGAGAACTTGCTGACCAGAGACGGCGGGAACGCCGTTTCCATGTCACGGGTCAGGTAATCGTCGTCCGGCACCAACGAGCCCAACAGCTGCTCTTTGAGGTCGATTTTGCTGTACGAGATCAGCACCGACAGCTCAGGACGGGTCAGGCCGTGGCCTTCAGCAATGCGCTCGGCCAGTTGCTCTTCGGTCGGCAGGAACTCGATGGCACGGTCCAGCTTGCCACGGCCTTCCAGATCGCCCATCAGACGCTTGTACTCAGCGATGCGCGCATAGGCACGACGCGCCGCCAGGGACAGGGCCTGAGTCTGCTTGTAGTTGTTGCCCAGCACCAGATTGCCGACTTCGTCGGTCATGCTCGCCAGCAACTGGTTGCGTTGCTTGTCGGTCATGTCACCGGCCTGAACCACTTCGTTCAGCAGGATCTTGATGTTCACTTCGTGGTCGGAGCAGTCCACGCCACCGGCGTTGTCGATGAAGTCGGTGTTGGAGCCGCCGCCATTCAGACCGAATTCCACACGACCCAGTTGGGTCATGCCGAGGTTACCGCCCTCGCCCACGACTTTGCAGCGCAGTTCGTTGCCGTTCACGCGCAATGCATCGTTGGCCTTGTCGCCAACATCAGCGTGGCTCTCGGTGCTCGCTTTCACGTAAGTACCGATACCGCCGTTCCACAGCAGATCCACCGGCGCCTTGAGCAAGGCGTTCAGCAGTTCGGTCGGGGTCAGCTTGTCAGCCTTGATGTCGAAGCGTTCCTGCATCTGCGGGGAGATCGCGATGCTCTTCGCGCTGCGCGAGAAGATACCGCCACCTTCGGACATGATGCTGGTGTCGTAGTCGGTCCAGGCCGAACGCGGCAGGTCGAACATGCGCTGACGCTCGACGAAGCTGGTCGCCGGGTTCGGGTTCGGGTCGATGAAGATGTGCATGTGGTTGAAGGCAGCGACCAGTTGCAGCTTGTCGGACATCAACAGGCCGTTACCAAACACGTCACCGGCCATGTCGCCGACGCCGACAACAGTGATGCTGTCTTCCTGAACATTGATGCCGCGCTCGCGGAAGTGACGTTGTACGCCAACCCACGCGCCTTTGGCGGTAATGCCCATTTTCTTGTGGTCGTAACCGGCCGAACCACCGGACGCAAACGCGTCACCCAGCCAGAAGCCGTAGTCGATGGCGATGCCGTTGGCGATGTCGGAGAAGGTCGCAGTGCCCTTGTCCGCTGCCACTACCAGGTACGGGTCGTCATCATCGTGGCGAACCACGTTCAATGGCGGCACCAACGCGCCGTCTTTCAGGTTGTCGGTGATGTCCAACAGGCCGGAAATGAAGATGCGGTAGCAGGCGATGCCCTCGGCCGCGATCTCGTCACGGCTGCCGCCCAGTGGCAGGCGACGCGGCAGGAAGCCGCCCTTCGCGCCGACTGGCACGATGACCGAGTTCTTCACTTGTTGAGCTTTTACCAGGCCGAGGACTTCGGTACGGAAGTCTTCTTCACGATCGGACCAGCGCAGACCACCCCGAGCGACGTTACCGAAGCGCAGGTGCACGCCTTCAACGCGTGGCGAGTAGACGAAGATTTCGAACTTCGGCACTGGCTTCGGCAGTTCAGGGATCGCGTGCGGGTTGAACTTGAAGCTGAAGTACGACTTGTTCTGGCCGTTGGCGTCAGTCTGATAGAAGTTGGTCCGCAGCGTGGCTTTGATAAGGTCGAGGTAACGACGCAGAATGCGGTCTTCGTTGAGCACCTGGACGTCGTCCAGTGCGGTCAGAATCGCTTGTTCCAGACGCAGTTGCTTGTCTTCCAGATCGTCGTCGCTGAGTTTGCGCGCCAGATAGAAGCGGGTCTTGAACAACCGGGTCAGCTCGCGAGCGATGTCGGTGTGGTTGTTCAGGGTGCTGGCGATGTAGCCCAGATCGAAGCCCAGACGAATCTGCTTCAGGTAACGCGCGTAAGCACGCAGCAGCGCAACGTCGCGCCATGGCAGGCCGGCGGTCAGTACCAGACGGTTGAACGCATCGTTTTCGGCGTCGCCGCGAACGATGTGGACGAAGGCGTCCTGCAGGGTGTCGTTGAGTTGCTGGATGTCGAGGTCCAGGCCTTCAGCGGCGGTGAACGCAAAGTCGTGAATCCAGAACTCGCGGCCATTGGTGTGACGCAGACGGTACGGGAATTCACCCAGCACGCGCAGGCCGAGGTTTTCCAGAATCGGCAAGACGTCGGACAGTGCCAGCGGGGTGTCGGCGTGGTACAGCTTGCAATGCAGCTCGCGCTGGCCGGAAACCTGACCGAGCGGCTGATAGAAGCTCATCACCAACGGATTTTTTTCGTTGAGGCTCAGCAGATGCTGCATGTCGACCACGGCCGAATGCGCAGCGAAACGCTCGCGGTAACCAGCCGGGAAGCCTTTCGGGAAGTCGGCCAGCACGTTGGTGCCGTGGGCTTCGCCAAAGCTTTCGACGGTCAGTGCAGCGTAGTCGTCCTGCCAGCTGCGGCAGGCTTGCACGACTTCTTTTTCCAGCAGCACCGGGTCGATGTCGAGACGGTTTTTCGGGTCGACACGCAGGATCAACTGCACGCGGGCCAGTACCGACTCGGAGAAGAACGTCCAGAATTCGCAGTCGGAAGCCTTCAGGCGCTCCATCAGCACTTGCTGGATCTTCTGGCGAACTTCGGTGGAGTAGATGTCGCGCGGCACGTAGGCCAGGCAGTAGCAGAAACGACCGTACGGGTCTTTGCGCAGGAACACGCGGATCTTGTTGCGCTCCTGGATCTGCACGATCGACATCACAGTGGTGAACAGTTCGTCGACCGGGGTCTGGAACAGGTCATCACGCGGCAGTACTTCAAGCACCTGCGCCAGTTCCTTGCCCAAGTGAGCCTTGGACTGGAAGCCGGAGCGGGTTTCGATTTCTTCGACCTTGCGGCGGATGAACGGGATGACCCGCACGCTCTCGCCATACACCGAGGAGGTGTACAGGCCCATGAAACGGTGTTCTTTGATGACTTTGCCGTCAGCGTCGATTTCACGGATCGACACGTAATCCGGGTAAGCCGGACGGTGAACACGGCTTGGATGCGCAGCCTTGGCGAACGACAGCAGGGTCGGTTCGCGCAGGTAGGCAACGGCGTAGTCTTCGATGCGCAGGTCTTCGTAGGTCAGGCCGGTGCGCAGCAGTTTGGTCAGGCCGAGGAAGGAGTTCTGGTCGTACTCGATGTGGCCGCCATCGGCCTGATCGGTGACCACGAACTCTTCGTAGCCGAGGAAGGTGAAGTGGTTGCCCACCAGCCATTCCAGGAAGCTTTTGACTTCGTTCTTCTCGTCGGCATCGACGGCGAAGGCGCTGTTGTCGAGCTTGGTGAGGATTTCCTGCACCTTGGCTTTCATTGGCTCGAAATCGGCGACCGCGACGCGGACTTCACCGAGAACCTGTTCCAGCTCTTTGCTCAGCACATTCAGTTCGGCCGCGTTGGCGCAGCGGTCGATTTCCAGGTACATCAGCGATTCGTGCAGCACGCCTTCGCCGGTACTGCCTTTTGGCAGGATTTCCAGCAACTCGCCCTTGCTGCCACGACGCACGCTGAGCACGGTGGTTTGCAGGGTGTGGATGCTGTAGCCGCGGCGGTTCAGTTCGGTGCGGACCGAGTCGACGAGGAATGGCAGGTCATGGTGCAGCACTTCGACCGCGGTGTGGGTCGACTGCCAGCCATGACGCTCGTAATCAGGGTTGTAGACGCGCACTTGCGGTTGCGCGTGATCGAAGCGCTCAAGCAGGCGCCACGCAGAAAGAGTACAGCCAGCGAGGTCGGAGAGGCGACGTTGAGTCAGCTCGTCCAGGGAAATGATGCCGAAGAATTGTTCAGCGAACAGCGCCACTTGTGGCAGTGCCTGTTCACTGATGTGCTGCGCCAGTGCCGCTTGCAGTTGGTGCTGGAAGTCGGCTTTGCTGGCTGCGGTGAAGAACGCCATCTGTGGTACTCCGCTTAAGCTTGTTATTGATGGAAAGCGTCGCGTGCAACACCCCTTTCGGGGCTTCTGTCGTCCTGTTCCTGATTCTCGGGCAGAGGAAACAGGGTGACAGGTGGGTGAAGCTGGACGGGACACTCAGGTCACATTCACCTTCCATAGAATGAGCATCTGCAAAAACGACTGTCAGCGGTGCCGACAATGCCTTTACGGGTGCTCATCCGTTGCGCAGCTTAAAGGGTGCGACAATGTGTCTGCTTGCGGTGCTGCGACATATTCGGTCATTGGCACGTAAACCAAGGCTTTGGCACCGGTAAACACTAGCACTCGTGGCGTAAAACGCCGGCCTGAATGCCCGCTTTTACGGTACATGCGTGCCAGAAATGACCATTGACCCATGTCGCGTTCACGACACATCCTCTGACACTCTCACATGCAGAAATTCCCGAGGGCTGGCAGAATCGCGTCCATTAGCGACCGACACGCCCCTTGAGGCAGGAATTGACCATGCAAATGACTACCGCCCTACTCATCGTCAACCCGTGCGATGACGAAGAAGACAACATGGCCATGCTTTGCTGCCACAGCGACAAGGGCGACATGTTCCTGATGAGCCGCTACCCGGACGAGGATGAGCTGGAGATTACGCTGGATGGCGAGCCTTCGACGCTCGATGGCGTGAAAGTCACGCTGACTTCGAATCTGCTGAAGATCGAGATCGCGGCGGCGGATGCCGATGCGTTGAATGGGGATGATGTGCTGGAGATCAGCTTTAATCCCGATATGGTGGATATGGATGAGGTTGTCGAGACCTTGACGAATATCCTCGACGGGACTGGCACCTTCATTAACGAAGTTTGATGGTGCCTGAATAGGCCTCTTCGCGAGCAAGCTCGCTCCCACATTTGAACTGCGTGTACACCGTCAATGTGGGAGCGAGCTTGCTCGCGAAGGGGCCCTGAAGAACACTGCATCTCTCCGGCACTACAAAAATCCATCAAATCCCCCAGTCATTTCCCGCACTTTGCGCAAAATGCCGTTAGTCGCCACCCCCCGCGATGGATTAAAGTAACGCCCCCAGCCCCGGCGTTATCCGAACGCGCGTGGCCACCCCTTTCCAGGAACAGTCACCGATGGAACATCGTGAAGCGCTGCTGGCGCTGCGAACCTTTCTTTCAACGCAGATTCTCGGCCAGGAAAAACTCATCGAGCGTTTGCTCATCGCCCTGCTCGCCGACGGCCACATGCTGGTCGAGGGCGCTCCGGGTCTGGCCAAGACCAAAGCGATCAAAGAACTCGCCGAGGGCATCGAAGCCCAGTTCCATCGCATTCAGTTCACCCCTGACCTGCTGCCGGCCGACATCACCGGCACCGAGATCTATCGCCCGGAAACCGGCAGTTTCGTGTTCCAGCAAGGGCCGATCTTCCACAACCTGGTGCTGGCGGACGAAATCAACCGTGCCCCGGCCAAAGTGCAATCGGCGCTGCTCGAAGCCATGGCCGAGCGTCAGGTCAGTGTCGGTCGCAGCACTTATGAGCTGTCGCCGCTGTTTCTGGTAATGGCCACGCAGAACCCGATCGAGCAGGAAGGCACCTACCCGCTGCCGGAAGCCCAGCTCGACCGTTTCCTGATGCACGTGAAAATCGGTTTCCCGGACGCCGCCGTCGAACGCCGCATCCTCCAGCAGGCCCGTGGCGAAGCGCTGAACGGCGAGACCAAGCCTGAACGCCGCGTCAGCCAGCAGGCGATCTTTGCCGCACGCAAGGAAATCCTCGGTCTGTACATGGCCGACGCCGTGGAGGAATACCTCGTGCAACTGGTCATGGCCACGCGCAACCCGGCCAAGTTCGACCCGGAAATGGCCGAGTGGATCGCCTACGGCGCCAGCCCGCGCGGCTCGATCGCCCTCGACCGCTGCGCCCGCGCCCACGCCTGGCTGGCCGGTCGCGACTTCGTCAGCCCGGAAGACATTCAGGCGGTGCTGTTCGATGTGTTGCGTCACCGCATCATTCTGTCGTTTGAAGCCGAAGCCGCCGGCATCGATCAGGATCGGGTGGTGCAGCGGATTCTCGACGTCGTAGCCGTCGCTTGACCCCCATGAACGCCCCCCTGCCGTCCGAACCGGGTATCCGCATCAGCCTCGCCGAGCTGATCGAGATGCGTCATCGGGTGCGCGAAGTGCAATTGTTTTCCACGCCGAGTCAGCGCAGCCCGCTGATCGGCCTGCATCACTCGAAATTCCGTGGTCGTGGCGTCGACTTCGATCAGGTGCGGGTCTATCAGGCCGGCGACGACGTGCGCACCATCGACTGGCGCGTGACGGCGCGCACGCAAGAGCCGCACACCAAGCTGTTTCATGAGGAGCGCGAACGGCCGATTTTCATCATGGTCGAGCAAAGTACGCGGCTGTTTTTCGGTTCCGGGCTGATGTTCAAATCGGTGTTGGCAGCGCAAGCGGCGGCGCTGATCGGCTGGGCCGCGCTAGGCCACAACGACCGGGTTGGCGGACTGGTCTTCGGCGACAACGAGCACTATGAAATCAAACCGCGGCGCAGCAAACAGAGCCTGCTGCAATTGCTCAACCGTCTGGTCAAGGTCAATCAGTCGCTGCACAGCGAGCGAGAGCCGGATCGTGATGCCTTCGGCGTAGCCCTGCGCCGTGCCCGCGAAGTGTTGCGCCCGGGCAGTCTGGTCATCGTGATCTGCGATGAGCGCGCATTGTCCGACAGCGCCGAGCAACAACTGAGCCTGCTCTCCCGTCATTGCGATCTGTTGATGTTGCCGATTTCCGATCCGCTGGACCACGCCCTCCCCGCTGCCGGCCTGCTCAGATTCGCCGAACGCGGCGCGCAACTGGAACTCGACACGCTGAATTTCGAGCTGCGCCAGACTTATCGCGCCCAGGCCGAAGCACGCATCGCGCGCTGGGAACTGCTCGCGCAAAAACTGCGGGTGCTACTTATGCCGCTGAGCACGCAAAGCGAAATGGTCGAGCAGATGCGCGAATTCCTCAATCCGCAGCGTCCGGGGAAAGGTCGATGAACGGCCTCGAACAACTGCAACCGCTGATCTCGCCGCCACCGATTGCCTTCTGGCCGCCGGCGCCGGGTTGGTGGCTGCTGCTTCTGTTGCTGCCGCTGCTTGGCTATGCCGCATGGCGTCTGCGCCGTTTCATTCCGATGAAGAAACGCCCGATCGTCCGTGCCGAGCAGCCACTCGATCCGGTGCGCATCGCCGCCCTCGCCGAACTGGCGCAAATGCCCAAACCCTACGACGGCGCACCGGCCGGGGCCTGGCTGCAGCAACTCAACGGCCTGCTCAAACGGCTGTGCCGCAACCACTATCCCTACAGCCAGAGCCACACCCTCAACGGGCGTAAATGGCTGGCATTCCTCGATAACCGCTGCCCGGCAGCCGGACTCACGCGCTGGATGGTGCTGGTCGAAGGCGCTTACAAACCGGAATGTAAACTCGATGACAAAGCCATCGCCGGCCTGACCCAGGCTGTCGATACGTGGATTCGCAAACATGTTTGAGTTCGCCTGGCCATGGATCTTTGTGCTGGTGCCGCTGCCGTGGCTGATGCGCCTCGTGCTGCCGGTGGCCGACAGTGGCGAGCCAGCCCTGAAAGTGAGCTTCCTCGCCGATCTGGAAGGCCTCGCCCGCCGTCGCGCCCGCGCCAACCTGCCGGCGTGGCGTCAACAGGCGCCGTTCATGTTGCTATGGCTGTTGCTGCTGACCGCCGCCGCGCGCCCGCAATGGCTCGGCGAGCCGCTGCCGATTGCCGCCAGTGGGCGTGATCTGCTGGTGGCGGTGGACGTGTCCGGCTCGATGGACTTCCCCGATATGCAGTGGCAGGACGAAGAAGTCAGTCGCCTGTCGCTGGTGCAACATCTGCTCGGTGATTTCCTCGAAAGTCGCGATGGCGACCGTGTCGGCCTGATCCTGTTTGGCAGCCAAGCGTATCTGCAAGCGCCGCTGACCTTTGACCGCCGCACTGTGCGTGTCTGGCTTGATGAAGCGCGGATCGGCATTGCCGGCAAGAACACCGCCATCGGCGATGCTATCGGTCTGGCGCTGAAACGCCTGCGCCTGCGTCCGGCGCAAAGTCGCGTGCTGATTCTGGTCACCGACGGCGCCAACAATGGCGGCGAAATCGATCCGCTGACGGCGGCAAAACTCGCTGCGAGCGAAGACGTAAAAATCTATCCGATCGGCATTGGCGCCAATCCTGAGGACAGCGGTTCGACCGGTTTACTCGGGGTCAATCCGAGCCTGGATCTCGACGAGCCGGCGCTCAAAGCCATCGCCGAGGTCACCGGCGGCCAGTATTTCCGTGCCCACGACGGCAAGGAACTGCAAGCAATCAAAGATACCTTGGACCAACTCGAACCCGTGACACAACAACCGACCCAGGCCCGACCGGCACAAGCCTTGTATCACTGGCCTTTGGCGCTGGCGCTATGGTTGAGCCTGTTGCTGGTCGCCCGTGAATTGTGGCCTGACAACCCGTTGCAACGCCTGTTCACCAAGAAGTTGTATCTGCAAAGTCCGTTGCCTGACTGGCGCGAGCGCCTCAAGCGCCTGCGTCTGCGGAGGCGCCGATGATCGCGCTCTGGCCGCACTGGTTCCGTCCTTGGTGGTTGCTGTTACTGCCGCTGCTGGGCTGGCTGATCTGGCAACTCTGGCACCGACAGAAACGTGCCGGGCGCTGGCAGATGATTCTGCCGCCGGCGTTTCACGCCACCCTGCTCAGCGGCGGTAACGGTCGCGACAGCAAGCTGCCGTGGATCGCCTTGGGCGTGGCGTGGTTGCTGACGGTTCTGGCGCTGCTCGGGCCGAGTTGGGAGCGCGTCGAACAGACCAGCCAGAAGCCCGCCGACCCGTTGGTGGTAGTGCTGGAACTGACCCCGGAAATGCTCGCCACCGATTCACCGCCGACGCGGCTGGAGCAAGCGCGACGCAAGCTCTTCGACTTGTTGCAGGCACGCAGCGATGCGCAGACCGCCATCGTCGTTTACGCCGGTAGCGCGCACACGCTGGTGCCGCTGTCGGATGACCTGGCCACCAGCCGCAATTTGCTCGATGCGCTCAAGCCATCGTTGATGCCGGAAAGCGGCCATCGTGCCGATCTGGCCGTGAGTAAAGCACTGGCCCTGCTGAAACAGGGCGCGCTCGGCCAAGGCCGGATTCTGCTGATCGGCTCATCGCTCGATGAAGCAGAACGCCAAGGCATTCGCCGCGCCCTCAGCGGGCAATCGGCGCAACTGTTGATGCTCGGCGTCGGCACCGCCGAAGGTGCGCCAATCGCTCAAGAGGACGGCAGTTTCCTCAAGGACGAGCAAGGCGCGATTCGCGTACCGCAACTCGACAGTCCGGGTCTGAGCGCATTCCTCAACAGCGTCGGCGGCGAATACCACCCGGCCCGCCTCGACGAAGCGGATCTTGGCGCGCTCGGCCTGCTCAACGGTCCGCGCAGCCTGCGCGACGACGGCCAGACCGTGCGCCTCGATACCTGGGCCGATCAGGGTTACTGGCTGCTGTTGCCGCTGTTGCTGCTCGCGGCGTGCGCCGGGCGACGTGGCTGGTTGTTCTGCCTGCCTTTGCTGTTTTGCCTGCCACAGCCGAGCTACGCTTTTGACTTTGAGGATTTGTGGCTGCGCCCCGATCAACAGGGCCTGCACTTGCTCAAACAAAAACGCCCGGCTGAAGCCGCGCAGCATTTTGACGATCACCAGTGGCAAGGGGTGGCGTTGTACGAGGCCGGCGACTACAGTGGCGCCGCTCAGCGTTTCGCCGAAGGCAGCGATGCCCGCGCCCACTACAATCGTGGCAACGCTTTAGCGAAAAGCGGTGAGCTGGAAGCGGCGATCGACGCCTATGAGCAGGCACTGGAACAGCAACCGGATTTACGTCCGGCGCAGACCAACAAGGCGCTGGTGGAAAATCTGCTCAAGCAGAAAAACGCCCCCCCGCCCGCCGAGCCGGACACCAAACCGAGCGAACAGCAAAGTCTGCCGGGCGACGAACCAGCGCCCGCGACCACACCGCCACCGGCGGTAAAAAGTGAAGCCCAAAGCGAGGCGCAACCGAGCGAGTCGGCCAGCGAACCGCCACCGACCACGCCGCCGCAGCCAGGCCCCAACGAAATTCCCGGCAGCGACGAGGAAGAACAAACGGACACCGTGCCGACGCTGCGCCCAAGCGAGGACAACCTCGAAGGCGAGCAACGCCAGGCACTGGAACAATGGCTGGGCAAGATCCCGGATGATCCGGGCGAACTGCTGCGACGCAAATTCTGGTACGAACAGCAACAACATCAGGATCAGGAAAACACTCGATGACCCGCTTCACCGCTCTCTTGCTGCCCCTGCTGCTCTGCACGGCCACCGCCCAGGCGGCCGAGCTGACCGCCAGTGTGGATCGCAGTCGCCTGAACTCCGGCGAGACGGTCGAACTCACCCTCGAAACCAGCGACGTCACCCAGTTCGGCAAACCCGATTTGACCGCGCTGGAAGCGTTGTTCGAAGTGCGCGGCACGCGGCAGGTCAACCAGCTCAACACCCTCAATGGCGACAACCGCGCGACCACGCGCTGGATCATCACTCTGCTGCCGAAAGAGAACGGCAGCGTGGTGATCCCGCCGCTGCAACTGGGCGACGCGCAGAGCCAGCCGATCACCGTGCAAGTGGTCGAAAGCGACACCCGCGAGAACCAGAACAGCCTTGATCCGGTGTTCATCGAGGCCAGCCTCGATCAGTCCAGCGTCTACGTGCAGGCACAGGCGATCCTGACCTTGCGTATCTACCATTCGGTGTCGCTGTACGACGACAGCAGCCTGACCCCGCTGCAAATCGCCGATGCGCGCATCGAGCAACTCGGCGACACGCGCACCTACGAAAAAGACCTCAACGGTGTGCGCCATGGCGTGATCGAGATGCGCTATGCGATCTACCCGCAACACAGCGGTTTGCTGACCATCGCGCCTCAGACTTTCAGCGCGACACTGGTCGACACACAGCCGTCTCAAGACGCCAATGCACAGGGGCCGAAACCGGGCAAGCTGATGCGCGTCAGTTCTTCTGAGATCCCCCTGACCGTCAAACCCAAACCCCTGACCTATCCGGTCGATGCGCCGTGGCTGCCCGCACGCAGTCTGAGCCTCAGCGAAAGCTGGAACCCGGAACCGGAACACACTCAGGTCGGCGATTCCCTGACCCGCAGCCTGACATTGAAAGTCGAAGGCCTGGCCGCCTCGCAACTGCCAGCGCTGCCCGCCACCGACGTCAACGGCCTGCGCCGCTACCCCGATCAACCGGTGCTGAGCAACCAGAGCACTGACCGGGGCATCGTCGGCAGCCGCGAAGAACGCGAAGCCTTGGTGCCGAGCCGCAGCGGCGCCATCGAATTGCCGACGGTGGACGTGGTTTGGTGGAACACCTTCGAAGACCATCTGGAACACAGCAGCCTGCCCGCGCGCACCCTGCAAGTGGCCAACAACCCGAGCCTGCAGGTCGACACCCCGGCCGGCAACCTGCAACCGAGCGTCGTCGATAACGACGTGTTGTGGTGGTGGAAACTCAGCACCCTGATCCTCGCCTGCACCACCCTCCTCGGCTTCGGCCTGTGGTGGCGCGCACGCTGGCAACCGGCGGTGCATCGCGCCGCCCAAACCGGCCCGAGCCCGCGCACCTTGATGGATGACATCAAGCGCGCGAGCCAGGCGAATGACCCGCAGGCGACGCGGCAGGCACTGGATGCGTGGGCGCGGCAGCAACCGGAAACGCTGGCGGACATGGCGGCGCGGTTTGTGCCGTTGTCGGATGCGCTGGATGGGTTGAATGGTGCGCTGTACAGCGAGACGGGGCAGCATTGGCAGGGTGAGGATTTGTGGCGGGCGATCCGGACTATTCCGGCGGCGGAACGGGTGCAGGATCCGGTGGGTGATAGCGGGTTGCCGCCGCTTTATCCGAAGTGAACGCCCGATCCCTCAACGAACACTTGATGGATGTATTGGCAGGTCGGACTTGCAACAAGCTGACGCTCGCCTGCCGAAGGGCACTAAGAAACTCCCCCTTCGGAATGGATAGACAGGCATCACTCTGGGTCTGTCTTGCTGCGCTGGTCAGATAAACGACAGGTGGCCAGAGTTACCCGATCACTCTTTAACCCTAGGGGCTGGGCAAAGGCGGAGTTTCATCAGAGCCATTCATATTCCCTCTCTAACTAAACTCATCACGTTACTCGCCGCTGACAGCCTGTTCACATCTGATCAATCGCTCTAGAACAGCCTGTTGAGCGGGTAACGAAGCGGCAATTTCTTCACTCACCTCTTCGATGCCGTCAGACCATCTGTAGACCTTGAACTGCCCCAGAAAAACTGACACCAAACGCAGCAACAGACAATGGTCCAGCGCACTCCCGCCCTCGTCCAACTCAATAATAATTAGAGTTTTTTCTGCCATATCGACAGGCCAAAGAGAGCCGTCTCTATGCAGAAAGTCATCGAGCGCAACCCCTTTAAGCTTTTCAATTCTTATCCAGAGTTCGCTGTTCTGCTTAGCGCTCTATTCCTTGTTGAGTTCCCATTTATTGACTTTTAAATCGAGGAAACTGCAGTCGTTAAACGACTCTTGATCCTGGATGTAGGAGACGGGAACGTCGCCCCATGCCCGACTTACCAGAATCTCTCTGTCAGGCAAGTCAGATCCTGATTCCACAACAACAGCATATCTATTAGTCAACACAAGCTTCCTTTTTCTTGCGAGCGCTGCAGACCTTTCTCAGAAGAACTGGGGGGACAGACCACGTTTTATTTAAACGTGGTCTGTCCCATCGATACTTTCTTTCGAGCGAGTTACTCACCCACCTGAAAAAACGTAATGACGGGGCCGTAGTCACTTTCTGAATTCGAGACTTCCACAAAGAATTTCTGGTCGGGAAATTTCTCTTTCAGCACCATTCTCCAAGAGAATGCAATTACATTGCACAGCTGAAAAAAAACGCTGTCCGATACATTATCTGCGCACTGATCAAAAAGATCATAAACATGCACATTGTTAATGATCCGTTCGACTTCGCGAACATCATTCATCTCAGCCATTCGCGCAGAGAATGTTTCAAAAGCAAAATTTCGCTCCAGAAAAACTCCCTCCCCAACCGTCAAAAAGTCTGGGAAAAACACCTTCGAAAATAACAACATTTGCTCAGGATGACATTGATCACTGATATATGAAAAAACATCCAGCCCCTCTTGTTCAGTCCACTGTTTTTTCCAGGTCTCGTAGTTTACGGCGTCCTTAACAGGGGGAATTGAGTAGATCCCATTCATGGTATTTCTTCCGGATTGACGCTTCTTGGAGGCGCTTTGGTGGATGGTGACTGAACTCTGACTGACCCATCAGGGAGGGTATTTCTACCATACTCAATGACATGAGGCGTTGGTACACCTGCGTGAGCGGCACCCGTGACATCCACGCGTTTGATGATCATGCCTTGCGAATCGTATACCGCATAACTGGTGATGTTTCCTCGATTATCAGCACGATACAGGGTCGCCCCCTTAGGCCCCAACAGGCTGAATCTACCGCTGACTTGTGTGGCATGCTCCAAGGGGCCTCCAATCAGATTCGCGGCATTTCGCGGGGGGGTCAATACAGACGGAGTATGAGGCGAACCTCCGCCCGTCGGTCCTTTGTTCGTCACCGTGAGAACTCGCCCACCCACTTTTACACCGAGCGACTTAAACTCACCCAACGCCGCATCGATAAGGAAACGCGAAGCAACGACATAGTTATCACCTTCCAGAGGATACTTGACGGTGTTGCCATTCTCATGCTCACCCTTTGCAAGCTCGTTGCTCTTCCTCAGGCTTTCCTCAGATTTACCGGTAAAGAAAGCTGCCAATTTAATCGCTGCGCCATCTTTTAACTCTTCAACTTCCTTACCTGCTGCAGCATTAATCAGAGCGTTTGCAGTAAAGCTCACCATGAATTTCATGGGTCCCATTACAGCTTGAGCTGCAATGGCAACGGTTTTGAGCTGATCACGTTTATCAGCCGGCAACGAATTGGCCACCACGAGCAGGTCACCCAGTTCTGAAAGGGCCGCCTGCCCCATGGGTATGACCTTCTCGTTCACTGTGGTCGTATCGAGATAGACAACGTTGGTTCCCCCACTACCGTCGTTCTTGGGCTCCATGATGATGTTGCCCTGGTCAACCTCCTTCGCCATTTCCTTATCGTAGTCGGCTGCCAGATCGGCAAATCGCTTGAGTCCAGCACGCACTTCGGGGTCAAGGGAATCCATATCCGATGGATTTTTTCCCTGTCGAACAAAGTTTTTTGTGACGGCCAATGCCTGCTCATCACCAAGCTCATTGCGAAGCGAAGGAGACACCTCACTGATATCAACTAGCTGAGCATTGATTGCCAGTTTCAGATTTTGCAGAAAGCTGGCACCGGCCAAAGCCTGTTTGAGCATGTTCTTCTTGAAATCAGTAACGCTTTCGCCCCAACGCTCCAGCGTCTCTAACGGATGGCTAACGGCATCAATGGAGGAACTGCTCGCATACAACGTCGTGCGATGTTCCTCATCCTTGGTGATCTCATAGGCCTTGTTCACATCACGATTAAGACCCGCCGTGGAATCCTGACCGGTGACCTTGTCGTTACGCACGACAATCTGACCTTCACCCACGGTGGCATTCAGCGTCTGCTGACGGTCCTTGTCGTACTTGTAGCCCTCCACGGCCCAGCTGTTTTTGCTCTCGCCTTCCATGCCCTTGTTCGGCTTGTCGGCTTGGGCGCCACCGCCCCCGCCATAACTGCCGCTGACATTGAGGTAATAACCGTGCTCGTTATCCTTGCCGGTGATGTTGCGGTAGCCGAGGGTGTCAGTGTCGAGTTTCAGGTTGCCGTTGTCGGCACTGATCACCGAGCCATCGAGTTGCGTATGTTTTTCGGTACGGATGTCGACTTTGCTTTTGCCACTGATAACAGTCTGATTGTCGACCCAGTTGGTCTTGCCATTGGTCTCGCCATAACCCAGCGAGCCGCTGACCGTTGCACCGAAGCTCACCGCGACCGTCAGGCTGGCGTCGAACTCCTTGCCTTCGACCTTGCCGGTGTTCGGCACAGACGTCACGGTCAGGTTGCGACCGACATCACCGATGACTTCGTCGCCGCGCAGGGTCGCGCCAGCGATATTGGTATCGCGACCGCTTTCGAAACCCAGTTTGTTGCCGGCATACAGATAGGCTTCTTGCTGCTTGACGCCCTCACGGTTGAGATCGCCGATCCCCACATTCGCCGAACCATAAACACCGAAGCCGTCCTGGCCGGCGATGATGCCGCCCTCCGCGCCCCAGCTACGCCGATCGTGTGAACTCTCATAGGCGTTTTGCGCCGAGAGAATGTTCAAATCGTTGCCGGCCTTGAGGGAAATATCCCGCTCGGCGGTGGCCCGGGTGCCGATCAGCGTCAGATCATTTGTCGCGTCCAGATTGATACTGCCGCCGGCATTGAGCTGCGTAGCAGTTGAAGTACCCTGGTTCGATTTGTCTTCTGTGCCGGCATTGCTGACACCTACGCCCAGTTTGAAACCGCCGGTGGTGCCCCCTTTGACGCCGCCCTTGCTCTGGGTTGAATGCCCGTCACTGCTTTCCGAACCGTGCGCAACGTCAAAGGTGATGTCCTTGCCTTTGACGTTGATGTCACGTCCGGCATTGAACTGGCTACCGCTGACATTGACGTTATTGCCAGCGTCCAGCGAGATGTCATTGCCTGCAGAAAGTGTCGACGGACGTTGAGTGACCGACGTCTGAGTCTGGCTGGAGCTGACGCTCGAGCCACCGATATGTCCGTCAAATTTCGGTCCACTGAAGAACTGATCCAGCGTATCAACCGACTTCAGTACGCTTGAGCCTTTGCTGACCCCATCCTCACCTTTGCCAGTGCCTTTGAGGCCATCCATGGTGTTGCCGATGTTGTAAGCGGTAGTCACGGTGATGCCGTTGCGCTTGATGCTGTCACGGATGGTGACTTCGCTGGCCTCTTCCTTGGCATCGATGTTGATGTCGCGATCAGCCTTGAGCCGGATGTTGTTCTCGGCGGTCAGATCGGAACCTTGCTGGTTGATGTCGCGACCGGCGTTTACATTGATGTTCATCCCCGCATCGATGGAGCTGCCCGCTGCGGTGTAGCCCTTGCTGTTGACGCCATGTTGAAGGGTTTCGCTGCCAACGAACGTGGTGAAGGCATTGCTATCGATGGTCTGTTTGATCCCGACGCTTTTGTCCGTCTCCCAAGTATTGCTGCGCTGCTGATCGATCGAGGCGACTACGTTGACATCGCGGCCGGCATCGAGCGAAACGCTGTTATCGGCACTGATTCCACTGCCAATGACATTGATGTCGCGAGATGCATTGAGAATCGCATCGTGCCCGGCATTGACCTGGCTGCCAATGCTGTTGGAACTGACGACTTCACGTCCGCCATTGTGCGAGGCACCGACGGTAATATCGGCTCCCAGCCCCGGAGTACCGGCAAAGACACCAATAGTGTCCTTGAGCGACATACCCAGTTTTTTCTTGTATTCCTCGGCTCGGCTGTACGCTTGGTCATCCGCAGACGACAGGGTGATATCACCCTCCTTGTCCACGAGACCCGCATGCAGTTCAGCATCATTGTCAGCGTTGACTTCACTGGCGTTCAGACGAACATCTCGTCCTGCCAGCACCACGGCATCATGCCCGGCGTTCAACTGGCTACCAACTTGAGTAACAGCAGTCTGTAAGTGGCTGCTGCCACTTTTCGACAGGCCGAAAGTACCGGTCTTGGTTTTCTTGGTGTAAGAGCCGGATTCTTCTGTAGCGGAAAGAACAGCCACATCGTTGGTCGCACCGACGACGAGGTCTTTGCCGGCGTTCAATTGACTACCGATGATGGTGACATTGCGCCCGCCATCCAGACTCACGGCGCCGTCTTCGTCCTTGGACGAGTTGACAGTCAAGTCACGTCCAGCCTCGATCACGGAAGCGACGTTCTCGCTCTCATAACTTTCTGTCGTGGTGGTTTTGCTGCGCCCGAACGAACCCTTTTTCTTCTTGTAGTAATAAGAAGAACTTTCGTCTTTGGCTGAGGCAACGGTGATGTCCTGAGCCGCATCGAGGCTGACATCTTCCGTAGCCTTGATCCGACTGGCGATGATGCCCAGATCGTTACCCGCGTTCAGCGCGATATCGCGTCCGGCGTTCAATACCGACGACTGTTGCGTGATGCTGTGGGTTTCGTTCGCGCGCTTCTTGCTGCGCGAGACGTAGTCACTCTCGTCGGCGGCCGAAGTAATGACAATGTCATGGCCTGAGTCGACGCTGAGATCGCGCTTGGCATCCAGTCGACTGGCAACAATCGCCACGTCACGATCAGCGCTGATCGACAGGTCCCGCCCGGACGTCACTTCAGCGCCGTGCTGCGTAATCGTCTGATTGAGGTAACTGCCGCCCCGTGCATCGGTGCTGCGATTCTGCACTGAGGTGATGTTCACATCGCGATCAGCATCGAGCGTCATGTCCCGACCGCTTTGCAGCACGCCGCCAATGTTGTTGATGTCTTGGCCGGACTCGATTGTCAGATCATTGGCCGCCTCGATCCGAGCAGCGTTATCGAGATAGTCGCGGTGGTACACACTGCCACCGCGGCTGACATCGACACTGGTCACGTCACGCTGGTTGATCACGCTGCCGTTGGTGGCCGTCAGGCTGACGTCCTTGCCGGAGATGATGCCGCCGGACTTGTTGATGATGTCGTTGCCGGCCTTGAGCGTGAGGCGTTCGCCAGCTTCGATCAGTCCGGTGTTGGTGAGGTTGTTACCGGCTTCGGCCGACAGGTTGTTTGAGGCTCGCAGCGTGCCAGCGTTATCGAGGTTGCCGCCAGCGATCAGAGTGACGTCGCCGCCCTGAATCAATGCCCCGTTTGGCGCCAGACGGTTATTCGCCTGCGCCAGATACAGCACCGGCACCAGCACTTTTTCGCCGTTCACTTCGTGCTCTTCGAGCCAGACGATGTCGTGGGTCAGTGCCGCCACTTGTTGCGCGGTCAGGGTGACGCCCACCGAGAGGTTGAGCTGATCCTTGCTGGCGATGGCGTTGTTCATCAGGTACTTGAACATGCCTTCGTCAGAGGTCTGGCCGTCAATGAAACGTTGGCCGGTGCGGGCCACCACGGCCTGCTGCACCATGCGCTGCTCGAACAGACCATCGCCCAGACGTTTGGCGCTGGTGTCGGGGTCGTAGCCAAGCTTGCCCAGCAGATAGTCCGAGCTCATGAACTGCTTGAGGTTGGTCAGTACCGGGTTGGTTTCGATCAGGTATTTGTGCGGGTTTGAGCGCACGCTGGTATCGGGCAAACCTTGTACGCGCGGTACGTCAAAGGAAGGGCTGCCACGGCCGGGCACCAGCACACCGACTGGACCGTCAGCGGCGGTTGCACCCACGTTGAACTGAGCCGTTCTGTCGTTGAGATTCAGCGACGCGGCATCACTCAACGCCAGGTCGCGTTTTTTCATCGAGACCGGATCGGTCTTGTCGATCTGGAAATCGGTGGCATGTCTGACCGGCATTCCGGTGGTATGTCCAGAGGATGCAGCAGTGATCGAGCCGATTGCCCAGTCTTTGATCGGCGAGATCGCTTGCTCGCTGCCGTCCTTGCGGCTGAGGCGGAACAGACCGTTATCGCCGGTCGGCAGGGTGAAGCCCGGCAAAGCCAGTGGGTTGACCTGTTGTTGGGCCAGGTCTGGAGGAAGCTGTGAGTTGATGCGGATGACGGTCGGCGTGACCTGGCCGCCCAGTTGAGTGGAACCCAGACGCGATGCGCCACCGGCCGATGCATTGCCGTTGCGAACGACACCGTTGTCCAGTTTGTTGGTCGCGTTTATGTAAACGGTGCCGCCTGCCTGAACCACGGCGTTGGCATTGGCTGTCGGGCTACTTTCGGTAGTAAAGGTGTTGAAAGGTGTCGCGTTCTTGATGATGTCCGGAGCTTCTGCGCGCACGCCAGCGTCGTAGCCTGGAGGAGCGTAACGGAGATTCCCGGAATCGTATTCGATGGCGATCGAACCAAACAGAAGGTACCTGATAGCCTCGCGACCACCTTGACGCCCGCCTATCCGGGTGAGTGATTCAACCGCATTCATATCCCAAGTGTGGATATTGGGAACCATTTTGATCTTTCCGTCCACGACACCGGTTTGGCCCGAGTCATAATCCGGATCGTTTGCGGCGTTGTAATTCAAGACGTCCTGCCAGAAGTCCGGGCCTCTGCTCGCCCTGGGTGCATCAATCCAGCGCGTGATGGTGTAATCCCCGACCGTGGCTCCTTGGTTAGTGAAATTCTCCACGTTGAACGTAAGATTTCGGCCAGCGCTGACAACTGACGCATTATTGATGAATTCGCGCCCGTTCCCCGTAAGATCGCGCCCGGCCGTCAATGTGCCCGAAGCCGAATCCTTGACAATGGTTGAATGGTATTTTTCAACCCAGACCAAGTGGCTCGGGAGACGACTCTCGAAGTTGATGCCGCTAAATGAAGTACACGTCGTGCAGCGAACGCCAATCGTTCCCGAAACGAGCCCGCCACCCGCGGCAACCTCAAACACATCCTTGCGGTTCTCGATGTGATCAGCCGCCAGACTCAGATCGCCCACGCTTTCAATCGTTGCCGAAATGTTATTGATCGAAGAACTCCAGGCGTTGCTGTCATTGCGCGCAATGCTGATGTTGCCCATGCCATAAATATCGGCGTAACGGTTGGTGAGCGACCCCACGCGCAGGTTCATGTCGCGGCCGCTGAAGATCAGCCCGTTCTGGTTGAGCAACGAGTCACTGGTGACCCGCAGATTGCCGGCACTGCCCAACGTCCCGTTGTTGACCAACGACGCGGCGTTGACGGTCAGGCTGTCAACAGCTGTGAGGCGCCCCAGATTGGTCAGGTTGCCGCGACTGGTCAGCGTGGCGGTGGATGCACCGGTGATACTTGCCACACTGCTCAAGTCAATGCGCGAAGCAAGCATTCCCAGATCGCCGACGCTGCTCACCCGACCATTGCCGCCGTAGTTGCCGGACAGCTGGATATCCATGTTGCCATCGCTGGCAATCAAGCCATCATTCGTCCAGTTACCGCCACGTGCCACTAATTGGTTAGAGGCGAGCAATTGCCCACTCGACGTCTGCACAAAGTTGCCGACATTCACCGTCAACCGCCCGGCCTGAATCACGCTGCTGTTGGTCCAGCTGTCCGCGTTCAGGGTCAGGCCGCCACGGGTCACGAGCGAGCCGCCGGCGTTCATCACGTTGGCGGTGGAGATGCCGAACTCACCGAGACCGACATGCGTCACCGAACCACCGGCATTGAGGAAGCTCGGCGCGGTGAGGGTGAAATCGGTGTTGGCGGTTTCCACCAGACCGTTGCGGTTGTCGAACTGGCTGCCGATCTGGAAATCGGTTTTGCCGCTGGTGCCGAGTGCGCGCAGTTTGCCGCCCTGGTTGTCGAGGTTGGCCGCGCGAATCGCCAGTGTGCTGGCGCTTTCGATCAGGCCGCTGCGGTTGCTCAGGTTGCCGTCGGCACCCAGCTCGATGCTGCTGCCGCTGATCTGGCCGTTGTTGTTGCTCATCAGGCCGGCGATGGTCTTCACCACGCCTTTGGCATAGATCCCGCCACCGCTGTTGTCGAGGGTGTTGCCGCCAGCGTTGAGCAGGATGTTGCCGGTGTTGGCGGCGATTCGCCCGCCGTCGCTGTAGAGACCGCCGAGCGCTTGCAGGTCGAGGCGACTGCCTTCGATCTTGCCGCCCTGGCCGTTGCGCAACACGCCGCTCAGGCGGGTTTGCAGCAGACCGTTAAGGCTTGACAGCACCCCGCCACGGCTATCGAGGCTGGCAGCGTTGAGGGCCAGGTCGCCGTTCTGGGCGATGATCTTGCCGCCCTGGTTATCGATCGCGCCGTTGCCGGTGCTGACGGTCAGCGCGGTCATGCTTTGCACCGCGCCTTTGGCGTTGTTCAGCGCGGCGGCGGTGATGGAAACGCCGGCATCGCGGCTGGACAGCAGGCCGTCGGCGTCGTTGCGCAACGTGCCGCCGGCGGTGAGGTCCAGTTGGCCGTTGGCCGACACGGTACCGCGTTGACTGTTGTTCAGATCTCCGCTGGTGAGCAGGCTCAGCAGGGTCTGGCTGATCAACTGGCCGCCCTGGTTGTCGACGCTGGCAGCGCGTTTGATCAGCAGCGCGGCGCCGCTGCCGAGTGCGCCATTGACGTTGGTCAGGGCGCCGAGCAAATCGAGGGTGACGCTGTCGTCACCGACCAGACTGCCCTTCGTATTGTTCAGCGGACCGCCGGTGAAGGTCAGGGCTTTTTTCGCCATGACGTTGCCGGAAGTGTTGTTCAGGCTGGCCGCGCGAATGTCGAGGGTGTCGCCGCTTTTGATCAGGCCACCCGAAGCGTTGCTGATCGCGCCGCCGGTCATGGTCAAGGTTTGTTTGCCGTCACTGCTGACCGTACCGGCGGTGTTGTCGAGACTGGCGGCCGTGATGGCTACTTCGCCGAGGCCGCCGATGCCACCCTTGCTGTGGTTGAGCAGCGCGCCGCTGAGGTCAATGTTGACGTTGCCGAGCTGGCTGGAGATTGCACCTTCCAGGCTGTTGTCGACGCTGCCGCCGCTGAGGCTCACGCCTTTCCAGCCGGAGAGCAGACCGTTCTGGTTGTTCAGATCGGCCGCCGTCACGGTCAGTTGATCGTTGCTGATCAGGTTGCCGCCACGGTTATCGAAACGGTTGCCGGTGAGGCTGAAGCTGTTAACGCTGGAGATTTCGCCTTGCTGGTTGTTCAGGTCACGCAGGGTGGCGATGCTCAGCACGCCTTTGCTGTTGATCACGCCGTTCTGGTTATTCAGGTCGCGCAGATGAGCAATGCTCAACCCACCTTTGCTGCTGATCACACCGTCCTGGTTGTTCAGATCCTGGGCGGTGGTGCCCAGATCCATCGTCAGGCCGGAGACGCCCACCAGCGTGCCGCCCTGATTGTTCAGGCCGGTGCTGTTGAGGGTCAGTTGTTGCGCGGCGCGGATGCTGCCTTTATTGCTGTTGTTCAGCAGGCCATCGACGTTGACCTC
>NZ_UTBZ01000014.1 GCF_900580865.1 Pseudomonas viridiflava | reverse complement strand
CTCCCACAGGGGAATGCATTTCAAAAGGTGGGAGCGAGCCTGCTCGCGAAGAGGCCTGAACAGACGCTGAAAGATTTCAGGCCTTGAGGCTGACCAGACTCAACAACTGCCCATCCTGCACCCCGAACTGCGCGTCCAGTTCAGTGCCGTTGCGCCATTCGGCAGACAAGTCCGTCAATAGCCGCAAGCGCACATGACCCGCTTCAGTCCACTCCAGCACTTCAGCGTGCTCGAAATAAAAGCGCTGCTGCACGATCGGATACAGAGCCTTGAACAAGCTCTCTTTCACCGAAAACGTCAGCGTCACGCATAGCGCCAGTTGCTCTCGCGAACCGTCCGCCATGCGTTGCATCTCTGCCGGCGTGAGAATTTCCCCGGCCAGCCGCTCGGCACGTTCGCTGCTCAGCAGGTTTTCCAGATCCATGCCCAAACCGCGCCAGTGTTGCTTGTTGGCGACAATCGCCGCCGCGCGGCCGGTGCTGTGGGTAATCGATCCGCAGATATGGGCTGGCCAGATCGGCGCGCGGTCTTCGCCAATTGCCGGAACAGTGCCGGTGCCTTCCAACTGCTGTAGCGCCGCACGGGCGCAAATCCGCCCGGCGAGAAATTCTGCCTGTCGCTTGGCCACCGAGCGCTGAATGCTCGGCGGCGGCTCGATGGCACTACGGCGAAAGTCATCGCCAAGCAATTGAGCCGGATCGAAGTGAGTACTGAGCAGCACGGTATCAGGCAACACCGTCGGCAACGGCCAGTGGCTGTCGAGCGCAGTGCAGCAGGCGGGGAGGGCGGGGGTGAGATTCATGGCGGGCATTTTGCCGGTTAGTCGCGGCAAGGTCGAGATCGGTGGTGCGGCTTTCGCGAGCAGGCTCGCTCCCACACTGGATCTATGCCGCCCAGAAGATCCCCTGTGGGAGCGAGCTTGCTCGCGAAGGCCGCGCCGCGGTGTTCCTGTTCAGCCAAAGATTTTCTGGAAGAACGCTTTCATATCCGCCCAGGACTTTTCATCCGCTGCCTTGTTGTAACCGATGTCCGGGCCACCGTGCTCGCCATGGCTCAAGCGATCGGCATCCGGATTAGTGAACCCATGCTTGGCACCGTCAAGGCTGACAAATTTATAGTCAGCGCCGGCCTTGTCCATTTCCGCTTTGAACGCCGTGACATTGTCGGCAGTGACCATGCTGTCCAGCGCACCGTGCTCGACCAGAATCTTCGCCTTCACACTGCCGGGCGTCGCCGGGGTTTTGGTCGCCAATGCGCCATGGAAACTCACCACGCCCGCCAGCGGCTCTCCTTGGCGCGCCGCGTTGAGCACCACCGCACCGCCGAAGCAGTAACCGATGGCGGCAATTTTATTCACGTCGGTCTGCGGCTGTTTCTTCAGCAAATTCAGCCCCGCCTCGAAGCGCTTGCTGGAAGCCGCCGCATCCTGAGTCGCCGCCTGCATGAACGCCATCGCATCTTTCGGGTGCTCGGTGTTCTTGCCTTCGCCGTACATATCGATCGCCAGGGCGCTGTAGCCGAGTTCGGCCAGATCGCGCGCGCGGCGTTTGGCGTAATCGTTCAGGCCCCACCATTCGTGCACCACGACGACACCCGGACGCTTGCCTTTGATGGCGTCGTCATAGGCGTAATAGCCGATCAACTTTGTGCCATCGGCACTTTGATAGGGAATTTCCTCGGTCTTGATCGCAGCCTGAGTGAGGCTGCTGACAGCCAGCAACGTTAGGGCAAGGAACAGGCGCATGGTCGGGTCTCCTGACAATAAAAGGTCAGATCAGCCTAGTTCATTTGGTTCAGGTCAGGTTCAGAGACGGTTCAGGGGCGGTACAGGGGGAGGTCAGTAACCTTGCGCCATACCCAAACAGCACTGTGAAAGAGGAAATACCCATGACTTTTAAC
This sequence comes from Pseudomonas viridiflava, assembly GCF_900580865.1. Taxonomy (GTDB): domain Bacteria; phylum Pseudomonadota; class Gammaproteobacteria; order Pseudomonadales; family Pseudomonadaceae; genus Aquipseudomonas. The sequence goes on along the minus strand of NZ_UTBZ01000014.1, from coordinate 356,452 downwards.
AAACTGTTGCTGGCATTGACCGTAATGAGCGCCAGTATCGCGGCCCAGGCCGATACCACTTCGAACTTCGCCGGCCTGTCCTTCGGCCAGACCAGCGACAAGATCGACAAGTCCCACGCACTGAACAACAACCTCGACCACCCGAACGCCACCGGCGCGATCGACGGCAACAATACTTACGGCGTACGCCTCGGTCAGCAAAACAGCCAGGGTCGCTACTACGCCACCTACGACAACGTGTCGGGTTCGCACAATGGCATTAAACTGCGTCAGGAAAACCTGCTGGGCAGCTACGATCTGTTCTACCCGGTGGGTGGCAGCACCAAGTTGTTTGGCGGTGCAACGGCCGGTCTGACCAAGCTGACTCAGGATTCGCCAGGCTACAGCCGCGACAGTGACATCGGTTACGCGGTCGGCGGCCAGTTCGGTGTGTTGCAGCAAGTCTCGCAGAACACCTCGGTCGAACTCGGTTACCGTTACCTGATGAGCAACGCCAGCACCGAGATGAAAGAGAGCGGTGGCAGCAAGCAAGGTTCGCTGGACTTGAACAGTAGCGCGCAGACTTACCTGTCGGCCAACTACAATTTTTAAGGAGTTGCCATCAGGTTCAATGTGGGAGCGAGCCTGCTCGCGAAAGCGGTGAATCAGTCGATCAATTTATCGACTGACACACAGCCTTCGCGAGCAGGCTCGCTCCCACAGGTGTGTGACTGGAGATTCTGATTTGCCCGGGAGAGTGTTATGAAACTGTTGGTCGTCGAAGATGAAGCGCTGTTGCGCCATCACCTGCAAACCCGCCTGACGGAAAGTGGTCACGTGGTCGAATCCGTGGCCAATGCCGAGGAGGCGCTGTACCAGACCGGACAGTTCAACTTCGACCTGGCGGTGATCGATCTCGGCCTGCCGGGCATGGGCGGTCTCGACTTGATTCGCCAGTTGCGCGCGGGCGGCAAGACCTTCCCGATCCTGATCCTCACCGCGCGCGGCAACTGGCAGGACAAGGTCGAAGGCCTCGCCGCCGGCGCCGACGATTACGTGGTCAAACCGTTCCAGTTCGAAGAACTCGACGCGCGCCTGAATGCCTTGCTGCGTCGCTCCAGCGGTTTTACCCAGTCGACCATTGTCGCCGGCCCGCTGCTGCTTGACCTCAATCGCAAGCAGGCGACCCTTGATGAACAACCGCTGGCACTGACTGCTTACGAATACCGCATCCTCGAATACTTGATGCGCCATCATCAGCAAGTGGTGCCCAAGGATCGCTTGATGGAACAGCTCTACCCGGACGACGACGAGCGCGATCCGAATGTCATCGAAGTGCTGGTCGGTCGTCTGCGCCGAAAACTCGAAGGCCCGGCCGGGTTCAAGCCGATCGACACCGTGCGCGGCCTCGGCTACCTGTTCAATGAGCGCTGCACTTGATTCGTTCGCTTCGCGTTCGTTTGATGCTCGCCGCCACCACGTTGGCGGTGTTGTTCATGCTCGCCTTGCTGCCGGCGATGCAGGGTGCGTTCAGCCTGGCGCTGCAAGACTCGATCGAGCAACGCCTGGCCTCGGACGTGACCACGCTGATCTCGGCCGCGCGCATCGAAAACGGTCGGCTGGTGATGCCCAATCAGTTGCCCGATGAGCGCTTCAACCTCACCGACTTCCGTTTGCTTGGCTACATCTACGATCGCGAAGGGCATCTGGTCTGGCGCTCGAAAGCCACCCAGGAAGAACAGATCAACTACAAACCGCGCTACGACGGACTCGGTAACGAGTTCGCGCGGATCCGCGAAAGCAATGGTCAGGAATTCTTCGTCTATGACGTTGAAGTCAAACTGCTCGGCGGTAAAAGCGCAGCGTTCAGCATCGTTGCCCTGCAACCGGTGCGCGAATACGAAACCACCCTTGAAGGCCTGCGCGAAAATCTCTATCTGGGTTTCGGCGCAGCGTTGCTGGTGCTGTTGGCGCTGTTGTGGATCGGTCTGACGTGGGGCCTCAAAGCCTTGCGCCGGCTCAGTCAGGAGCTCGACGAAATCGAGGGCGGCACCCGTGAAAGTCTGACTGAGCAACATCCGCGCGAACTGTTGCGCCTGACCGGCTCGCTCAACCGCTTGCTGCACAGCGAGCGCCAGCAGCGCAGTCGTTATCGCGATTCGCTCGATGATCTGGCCCACAGCCTGAAAACGCCGTTGGCGGTGTTGCAAGGCGTAAGCGAGGACATGGCTCAGCGTCCCGAGGAGCGTGATCAAGCCTGGGTGCTGCAGAGTCAAATCGAACGCATGAGCCAGCAGATCAGCTATCAACTGCAACGGGCCAGTTTGCGTAAAAGCGGACTGGTGCGACATCAGGTGCGGCTGCAACCGGTGCTCAAAAGCCTGTGTGACACGCTGGACAAGGTTTACCGCGATAAACATGTGCGGGTGGCGTTTGATCTGCCGGAGCATTGTTATGTGCCGATCGAGCAGGGCGCGCTGCTGGAAATGATGGGCAACCTGCTGGAGAACGCCTATCGCCTGTGTCTGGGCGAAGTGCGCATCAGCGTGCGCGAGACCCTGGCCGGGGTGGAGTTGTGTGTGGAAGACGACGGCCCCGGTGTGCCGCCCGATCAGCGCGCGCGGATTCTCGAGCGTGGTGAACGGCTGGATGCCCAGCATCCGGGGCAGGGGATCGGGTTGGCGGTGGTCAAGGACATTATTGAAAGCTACAACGCCAAACTGGCGTTGGGCGACTCACCGATGGGCGGGGCGGCGTTCAGGATTCATTTTCCGGCGGTGTGATTGGGAGTTGCCCTCACCCTAACCCTCCCGAAACGTCGGACCGCCCCGAGGTAGAGGGGACTGACCGAAGTGTCTTTGGAAAATTATCGACCTGAGCGATTTGCAGCGAATATGGATTCAATAGAGAGCTTGCAGGTCGGCGTATTTCTCAGGCATCCCCCAATCAGTCCCCTCTCCCTCCGGGCGGTCCGACGTTTCGGGAGGGTTAGGGTGAGGGGCTTTTGATTTATAGCCTCATTGCTCCTGCGCCCGATACGCCCCCGGCGTCAGCCCGGTCCACTTCTTGAACGCCCGATGAAACGCCGACGGTTCGGAAAATCCCAACTGCTCGGCAATCTGCTGCAACGACAGATCCGCCCGCCCCAGATGATAAATGGCGATATCCCGCCGCAACTGATCCTTCAATTCCTGAAAACTGCTGCCTTCCTCACGCAAGTGCCGGCGCAGGGTCTGCGGGCTGATGTGCATATGCGCTGCGACCGCCTCCAGATCCGGCCAGTTCGCACTGTCGCGGCTGAGCAAGCGGCGCAGACGGCTGCTCAGACTGTCACCGTCGTCGGGGCGAGAAAGCAGGTCGGCGGGAGAGCGTTCGAGGAAATGTTTGAGCGTGCGTTCGTCCTGCAGCAGCGGCATGGACAGATAGCGGCTGTGGAATAACAGGCTGCTTTGCTCGGCGCCGAAGGTCAGCGGGCAGGGGAACAGCAGATCGTATTCGGCGCCATGCTCGGGGCGTGGATAGCTGAAGCTCGCCTGTTCGAGGCGAATCCGCTGGCCAATCAGCCAACTCCCCAAGCGATGCCAGATCACCAGCAAGCTCTCGGTGAGAAAGTGATCCGGATCCCACAATTGTGAGTCGTCGAGGCTCAAACGTACCCATTCGTCTTCGCGCGTCAGGCTCAGGCGCGGGGCTTCGGGGAATAGGCTATAAAACAGTAAACCCCGTTGCAGCGCTTTCTCCAGATTGCGGCAGTGAATCGAGGCGTGGCACATCATTGCGAAACTGCCGGGTTTGCTTGGCGCGTTGCCGAAACCCAGGTATTCGTCATCCAGCGCCAGCCACAGTGCCTGAATCAACCGGGTGAATTGTTCTGGGGCAATGCGCGCGCGCGGCTCATCGAGCAGTTCCGGGCTGATGCCCAGTTGCAACAGCAGGCCGGAGTAATCGAACCCTTGGCGGCGTGCGCCACCGAGGGCGGCACGGGCGAAATGACTGGCAATGGTGCGTTCGCGCATAAGCGGCAGATCCTTCCTCAGGCGCCGGATGGTAGCCGGCGGCTGGACACGCCTACAAGGCGGATTTCCGCCAAATTGTAGGACGAGAAGCGGTGAGTTGGCGGAAATCCGCCACACTTCAGTCACCGGATGGTGACATCGATGAGCCTGTAATCCCTGATATCAAAAGGCTTGCAGGCAATCGCACCAAAGTGGCACGACGTTTGCGATACAAGCCACAGAAGCGTGCGTTTCGCCCTGATGGAAAACGCTGCTCCAACAACAAATCCCTCCAGTGCAGGAGGGTTCGCAATTAAGGTTTCGCGGCCAACAGATGGATGTTGCCACGCGGGACGCTTGAGGAAACCTGCAATGACGACTCGTCAGCCACTGTACAAATCCCTGTATTTCCAGGTGATCGTTGCCATCGCCATCGGCATCCTGCTTGGTCACTTCTACCCTCAGACCGGTGTGGCCCTCAAGCCGCTGGGTGACGGGTTCATCAAACTGATCAAAATGGTCATCGCCCCGATCATCTTCTGTACCGTTGTCAGCGGCATCGCCGGCATGCAGAACATGAAATCCGTGGGCAAGACTGGCGGCTACGCGCTGCTGTACTTCGAAATCGTTTCCACCATTGCCCTGCTGATTGGTCTGATCGTGGTCAACGTTGTGCAACCGGGCGCCGGCATGCACATCGACGTCACCACCCTGGACGCCTCGAAAATCGCCACATATGTGACGGCCAGTAAAGACCAGAGCATTGTCGGTTTCCTTCTCAATGTAATCCCGAACACCATCGTCGGCGCGTTCGCCACCGGTGACATCCTGCAAGTGCTGATGTTCTCGGTGATCTTCGGCTACGCCCTGCATCGCCTGGGTTCGTACGGTCGTCCGCTGCTGGACATGATCGATCGCTTCGCCCACGTGATGTTCAACATCATCAACATGATCATGAAACTGGCGCCGCTGGGTGCTTTCGGCGCGATGGCCTTCACCATCGGTGCCTACGGCGTTGGCTCGCTGGTGCAACTGGGCCAGTTGATGATCTGCTTCTACATCACCTGCATCCTGTTCGTGGTGGTGGTGCTGGGTGCGATCTGCCGTGCTCACGGTTTCAGCGTGTTTAAACTGGTGCGTTACATCCGTGAAGAGCTGTTGATCGTACTGGGCACGTCCTCGTCGGAATCGGCATTGCCACGCATGCTGATCAAGATGGAGCGTCTGGGTGCGAAGAAATCCGTAGTGGGTCTGGTGATCCCGACCGGTTACTCGTTCAACCTCGACGGTACTTCGATCTACCTGACCATGGCGGCCGTGTTCATCGCTCAAGCGACTGATACCCACATGGACATCACCCACCAGATCACCCTGCTGCTGGTATTGCTGCTGTCCTCCAAAGGCGCGGCTGGCGTGACCGGTTCGGGCTTCATCGTACTGGCCGCGACCCTGTCGGCGGTAGGTCACCTGCCGGTGGCCGGTCTGGCGCTGATCCTCGGTATCGACCGCTTCATGTCCGAAGCCCGCGCACTGACCAACCTGGTCGGTAACGCAGTAGCCACCATCGTGGTTGCCAAGTGGGTCAAGGAGCTGGATACCGATCAGCTGCAAACCGAGCTGGCCTCGGGTGGCCGCGGTATCGCTGATACCCGTCCGGAAGATGACCTGGGTGTGGCTGAAGGCCCGACCCCAAGCAATGTGAAGTAAGCACTGCTTGCCTGGAAAAACCCGCTTCGGCGGGTTTTTTCTTGCCTGCGATTTGAGCGTAACGGTCACACCCGCTGACATTTCCGGTGATTGCCGTACGCGGTATCGCTGCCTAGGCTGAGTGCATCGCCCAAGGAGTTTGCCCATGTCCGCACCGCTGGCCTCACTGAAGATCCTCGATTTCTCGACGCTGCTGCCGGGGCCGTTTGCCTCGTTGTTGCTGGCGGACATGGGCGCTGAAGTGCTGCGCATCGAGTCGCCGACGCGCCTGGATCTGCTGCGGGTGTTGCCGCCGCATGATGGCGGAGTATCGGCCAGTCATGCCTACCTCAATCGCAACAAGCGCAGCCTGGCGCTGGACCTCAAACAGCCCGCAGCGCTGGAAGTGGTCAAGCAACTGCTGGCCGAATACGACATCGTCCTCGAGCAGTTTCGCCCCGGTGTGATGGAACGTCTGGGCCTGGGTTATGACGCGCTGAAGGCGATCAACCCGAAGCTGATTTATGTGTCGATTACCGGTTACGGCCAGACCGGGCCGTACAAGGATCGCGCCGGGCATGACATCAACTATCTGGCGCTGGCGGGGCTGGCCAGTTACACCGGGCGTGCCGACAGCGGCCCGTTGCCATTGGGTATGCAAGTGGCGGATGTCGCCGGTGGTTCGCTGCACGGGGTGATCGGCTTGTTGGCGGCGGTGATTGCGCGGCAGCAGACCGGGCAGGGCACGCATCTGGATGTGAGCATGACCGATTGCGCGTTCAGCCTGAATGCCATGGCCGGCGCTGGCTATCTGGCTTGCGGCGAAGAACCTGCGTGGGAAGACCAGATGCTCAACGGTGGCAGTTTCTACGACTACTACCGTTCTCGCGATGGCCGCTGGATGTCGGTGGGCAGTCTGGAACCGGGGTTCATGCAGCAACTGTGTACGGCGCTGGGGCGGCCGGAGTTGGCGGCGCAGGGCTTGTCCTCAAAGCCTGAGCAGCAGCGGGCGTTGAAATACGCGCTGACGGTGGAGTTTGAAAAACATGACTTTGCTGAATTGTGCGAGATGTTTGCCGGGATCGATGCATGTGTTGAGCCGGTATTGAGTCTCGGGGAGGCGGTAAGCCATCCGCAGTTGCGGGCACGGGAATTGGTGACGCAGGTGCCGCGTGAGGATGGTTCGACGCAGGCGCAGATGGCGTGTCCGTTGAAGTTTTCCGAAGCGTTGCCGGCGCCGCGGCATGTTGGCGCGGTGTTGGGGCAGCATACGGATCAGGTGTTGGCGGAGTTGGGGTTCAGTGCTGAGCGGATTGCTGAATTGCGGCGGGCCAAGGTAATTCTCTAGTGCTTGTACAGGCGCCATCGCGAGCAGGCTCACTCCCACAGGGGAACGCATTCCAAATGTAGGAGTGAGCCTGCTCGCGATGGCGCCAGTCAGGGCAACACAACACTGACTATTCCACCCGCATCTCACCACTGAACACCAAAGTACTCCGGCAGCGCCGACACAAATACCGCCGCCCCTGCCTGACCAGACTATGGCGCTGCGCTGAAAACGGAAAATCGCTGTCCGCGCACGGGCATTTGTAGATATAGCGGGTCACGCTGCGGCGCTTGATTGCATAGGTATGGCAGCGATCCGGCGGCAGTTCGTAAACCCCGCGCATGATCAGTTGCCATTCCTCGCCGTGGGGTTGAATGCGCTCGCCAAACAACTGATGGGCGATCAGGTGCGCGACTTCGTGGGCCACGGTCTGCTTGAGGAAGTGTTCGGTGTTTTCCCGGTACAGCTGCGGATTGAAGCGCAGCAGATTCTCGTGCAGATGCGCGACACCGGCTTTTTGCCCGCGCAGCTTGAGACTGACGACAGGGCGTGGGAAAGAACGTTTGAAAAAGGATTCAGCGAGTTGGTAACAGTCTTCGACGCGGGTATTGAGTTGCTCGGGCATGCTTGATGGATCTCCAGAGGCGTCGAGTATGCCGCAACCCTGTGGACTTGCGAATCGCCGAGCTGCCGAATGGTCATCCTTGAAACGACAAGGCCGCCTTGCGGCGGCCTGTGATCAGCCTGTCGAGTCAGTTCGTATACACAGGCCCGACGCCCAGCCCCCAGACAATCACGGTGAATGCCATGATGGCGACCAGCACCACCAGACCCACTGCCAGTACCGAACTTGAGAACAGGAAACCCTCATCCGACGGAATATTCATGAACGTCGGCAGACCCACATACAACAGATAAACCGTGTAACAGATGGCTGCCGTACCGACGATCATCCCCAGCCACATATGCGGATACAGCGCCGCCAGCCCACCGACAAACAACGGTGTCGCCGTGTATGTGGCGAAGGCCACGCAACGGGCCAGGCTCGGGTTGGCGTCATAGGTACGCGCCATCCAGTGCACGAAAGCGCCCATGACCGCGACCCCGCCGAGCATCGCCAGGTACGACATGACGGTCATCCAGATCGCGCTTTCGACGGTGAGCATCACCGGCGCGCGGTTGCCGATCACCCAACCGACCTGAGTAGTGCCGATAAACGCCGAGATGGCGGGGATCGCCGCCAGGATCAGCGTGTGGGTGAGGTACATGTGGCTGATGCTTTCCTCTTGGTCGCCACGGATTTCCTTCCATTCCTGATCGGGGTGGGTGAAAAGTCCCACTACGTGATGGATCATGCCAGTCACTCCTCTTGTTATTGCCATCGCCCCCCAACGGAGCGCCTACGGGCCAAGGTGGCCGAGCAAATACAGGTCTTCAGATTGTGTGCGACCTTATGTCGCAGTATAGAAAGGTCTTACCCGCACAGGTATTAGGGGCTTAGAGCAAATCGCGCTGTAAACAGGGCGGGTAATCGCCTCGGGGTCTGTCAACGCGCCGTCGGCTGACCGCGACAACCTGTGCCCACAACCCCGGGGTTTTTGCGTAAAATGCCGGCCTTTCGTCACACCTCACGGATTTCGCGTCATGGGCACTCTTACGGTCAACCAGAACAAACTGCAAAAGCGCCTGCGCCGCCTGGCCGGCGAAGCGGTCGCCGATTTCAACATGATTGAAGACGGCGACAAGGTGATGGTCTGCCTGTCCGGCGGCAAGGACAGCTACACCATGCTCGACGTGCTCCTGCACCTGCAGAAGGTTGCACCGATCAAGTTCGAGATCGTTGCGGTGAACATGGACCAGAAGCAGCCGGGCTTCCCTGAGCATGTGCTGCCGGCCTACCTGAAAGAGCTGGGCGTCGAGTACCACATCGTCGAGAAGGACACCTATTCGGTGGTCAAGGAACTGATCCCGGAAGGCAAGACCACTTGCTCGCTGTGCTCGCGCCTGCGTCGCGGCACGCTGTACACCTTCGCCGACGAAATCGGCGCGACCAAAATGGCCCTCGGTCACCACCGTGACGACATCGTCGAGACGTTCTTCCTCAACATGTTCTTCAACGGCTCGCTCAAGGCAATGCCGCCAAAGCTGCGCGCCGACGATGGTCGCAACGTGGTAATCCGTCCGCTGGCGTACTGCAACGAGAAAGACATTCAGGCTTACTCGGATTTGAAAGAATTCCCGATCATCCCGTGCAACCTCTGCGGTTCGCAGGAAAACCTGCAGCGTCAGGTGGTCAAGGAAATGCTTCTGGACTGGGAGCGCAAGACCCCCGGTCGAACTGAAAGCATCTTCCGCAGTCTGCAGAACGTGATCCCGTCGCAACTGGCCGACCGCAACCTGTTCGACTTCACCAGCCTGAAGATCGACGAGACCGCGGCTTCGCGCTTCGTCAACGTCGTCAACCTGTAAACCCATTTCAAATGTGGGAGCGAGCCTGCTCGCGAAAGCGGTGTGTCATTCAACTGATTTATTGAATGAGACTCCCACTTCGCGAGCAGGCTCGCTCCCACATTGGTTTCTTCGCTTCATTCAATAGGAGAGGGCATGCGCGATTACAAGTGGCTGCACGAATACTGTCTGAACCGCTTCGGTTCGGCAGCTGAACTGGAAGCCCATCTGCCCGTTCCCAAGACCCCGGCACAACTGCGCAAGATCAGCGACGACCGCTACCTTTCGACCATGGCCCTGCGTGTTTTCCGTGCGGGCCTCAAACACAGTCTGGTCGACGCCAAGTGGCCGGCCTTCGAAGAAGTGTTCTTCAAGTTCGACCCGGAAAAAGTCGTGCTGATGAGCGCCGAACACCTCGAGCGTCTGATGCAGGACGCACGGATCATTCGCCATCTCGGCAAACTGAAAAGCGTGCCGCGCAATGCGCAATTCATTCTTGATGTCGAGAAAGAGAAGGGCAGTTTCGGTGCGCTGATTGCCGACTGGCCGGTGACCGATATCGTCGGTCTGTGGACGTACCTGAAAAAGCACGGTCATCAGTTGGGCGGGCTGTCGGCGCCACGGTTTTTGCGCATGGTCGGCAAGGATACGTTTGTGCCGAGCTACGACGTGGTCGCGGCGCTGAATGCACAGAAGATTGTCGACAAGGTGCCGACCAGTTTGCGTGACCTGGCGATTGTGCAGGATGTGTTCAACCAGTGGCATGAACAGAGCGGTGGGCGGGCGATGAGCCAGATATCGATGATGCTTGCGTACACCGTTAACCATTAAGACCGAGTTGCCCCATTCGCGAGCAGGCTCGCTCCCACAGGGGATTTGTGAACGCCACAGATCCCCTGTAGGAGTGAGCCTGCTCGCGATAGCTATTTGTCAGGCGACGGAGATTTCGCCTTCACCTGCCAACTTGCGATTCAACTGATACCGCCACCGCACATACAACAGTGCCGAGCAGAACACCGCCAGGCTCGCGATCATCTCCAGCACGCCAAACCACTGGCGGTTCGGGTCATACGCCGCCAGTGCGCCTTTGATGAAATACAGGTTCACCACAAAACACATCCACGAATGCCCACGGGCGCTGCCCATGATCATCGCCGGTGCGAGGACGATCCACGGGATCAACTCGACCAGCAGAATCACCCACGGCCGCGCGCCGTGCAGATCGGCGAACAACAGATAGTAGGCAGCGAGCAAACCGGCCAGCGCGAAAAAACTCAGCAGGCTGAGCACTCGCATCGCTTTCACTCGCGGTTCAAGCCACTCGACGCTGGGCAGAATCTTCGGCTTCTTCGCCATCTCAACCCACCAGTTTCTGAGCGGTTTTCGCCAAGCGCAGACCCAATGCACGACACAGCGCCACTTCGTGCTGATCAAGACCACTTTTACCGTCAGCCCCGGCATGATGGCTGGCACCGTAAGGCGTACCACCGCCCTGGGTTTCCAGTAGCGCCGACTCGCTGTAAGGCAAACCGGTGATCAACATGCCGTGGTGCAACAGCGGCAGCATCATCGACAACAGAGTGGTTTCCTGACCGCCGTGCAGGCTGGCGGTAGACGTGAACACGCCGGCCGGTTTGCCGACAAGGGCGCCGGTCAGCCATAGGTTGCTGGTGCCGTCGAGAAAGTACTTCAGCGGCGCGGCCATGTTGCCGAAACGCGTCGGACTGCCGAGGGCCAAGCCGGCGCAGTTCTTCAGGTCATCGAGCGTGGCATACAGCGCGCCTTCGTCCGGAATGGTCGGCGCCACCGCTTCACACTCGGTGGAGATCGCCGGAACGGTGCGCAAGCGTGCTTCGAGGCCAGCCTGTTCGACACCGCGGGCAATCTGCCGGGCCATTTCGTTGGTCGAGCCGTTGCGGCTGTAATACAGCACCAGAATGTACGGCGCGCTCACGGCAACAATTCCAGGATATTTTCCGGTGGGCGACCGATCACGGCTTTGTCGCCGACTTCGAGAATCGGTCGCTCCATCAGTTTCGGGTGCTGAGCGATGGCGTCGATCAATTGCGCTTCACTGAGGCTTGCGTCAGCCAGCTGAAGCATTTTGTATTCATCTTCCCCGCTGCGCAGCAACTGGCGTGCGCTGATCCCGAGCTTGCCGAGCAGGGCCTTGATTTGCGCCGCGCTCAAAGGGGTTTCGAGGTAACGCACGACGTTCGGGGTCAGGCCGCGGGCTTCAAGAAGCTCCAGCGCGCTGCGGGATTTCGAGCAGCGCGGATTGTGATAAAGCGTCAGATCGGTCATGGCGGGTCGCTTCTGGCGTAAAGTGGCGGCTATTCTAACTGTGCAGCGCGCAATCCAGAACCTTCGGAGGCAATGGGTCGCAGGCGCCTTCAAATTTTCACAAGGAACACGACATGACACGGCGATTGGCAGCGGCATTGACGGTTATCGGGGCGTTGATGCTGGGGGGCTGCGGCAATGATTACGGTATCGACCAGAACGGCCAGAAAGTGGCGTCCGAGCGTTTGGACAAACAATGGGTGGTGCTGAACTACTGGGCCGAATGGTGTGGTCCGTGCCGCACCGAGATCCCGGAGCTCAATCATTTGGCGGATGAGCTGAAGAGCAAGAACGTTGGCGTGTTCGGGGTGAACTTCGACAACGTACAGGGTGTGGAACTGAAAGACGCCAGCGAAAAACTGGGGATCAAGTTCACCGTGCTGGCGCAGGATCCGGCAGAGCTGTTTGATGTGCCGCGCAGTGAGGCGCTGCCGGTGACGTATATCATCGACAACAAGGGCAAGGTGCGGGAACAGTTGATGGGCGAGCAGACGGCGGCGGGGGTGATGGCGAAGCTTGAGGCTCTGCAGGCGACCCAGTAACGTCAAAAGCCCCTCACCCCAGCCCTCTCCCAGGGGGAGAGGGGGCCGACCGAGGTGTCTGGCGAGGTACATCGACCTGAGAGATCGAGTCGATTGTAGATTCGCCAAACCAAGATCCAGTCGATTATGGATTCGGTGAAGCAAGATCCAGTCGATTATGGATTCGATGAAGCAAGATCCAGTCGATTATGGATTCGATGCAGCAAGATCCAGTCGATTATGGATTCGATGAAGCAAGATCCAGTCGATTATGGATTCGGCGAAAACCTTCCAGGTCGGCGTAGCTCCCCAATATCCCCCAATCAGTCCCCTCTCCCTCTGGGAGAGGGCTAGGCGGGCGGCGTTCCGATGAGGGCTTTGGCGATCCTGAGGCTTAACCCTCTTCCAGCCACCAGCGCAACGGCTTGCCTTCAGCCGGCCAGAAGCGCATCTGCTCGATCGGCGAGATGTCCCAGCGCTGGACATGCTCCAGTGCCTGCAGGAACCGCTGCTCCTGTTCCATCAAAGCCGGGGCGCACAGTTTGCGGGTCTTGCCGATCTTGCCGAAGGTCAGCTTGTCACCGTCCAGCGTATACGGCGCGAACCAATGGTTGCAGCCACCGTTGCCGTAGGCGCGACCATCATCGCCCAGGGTCACGGTCAGATGGCTGTAATCCATCAACGGCCGCTCACCGATCCACTCCAGAATGTAGCTGCGGTTCTGCTGCAGTTGCACTGGCTCTGCGGCGCAGCCCACCAGACCCACACCGACCATAGCGGTCAGGGCAAAGCGTTTCATCACGCAGGCTCCTGGCATTTCGGGCACAGGTGCTTGTCGCCAACGGCTTTCCAGCCCAGCTCGGCGATGCGCGCGGTGGCGGCTGGTTTTTCAGCGGTTTTACCCTGCTTGGCGTCCACGGCGAATTCGAAGCTCAACTCTTTGGCGCAGCTGTCGCAGTTGACCTGCCAGGTGTGAATCGCCAGTTCGCCGAACACTGGGCCCGTGGTCATCGCGGTCCATTGGCCCGGCGGGTTGATCAGGTGGCGGACGGTTTCAACGGTCAGGCGCATGGACAGGTCCTTGCTGCCTTTGAGGGTGACCAACAGCGCGTCACCGATGCGAATCGAGCCACCATTGCCGGTGACCTGATAGCGGCCCGGAACGAGGGCGCGGCATTCGGTGAGGGTGTGTTGCGGGTTCATCAGGGTGTAGCGGAAATCGTGTTCGACCATGGGTCCTCCAAATATGCGCGACATGCTAGCACGGGCTTGATTGCAGAATGATGCGCGCGTGCGACCTTCGATCCGGTTCAAATGCCACGACACTCATGGCAAACTGCCCGCCTCGAATCTGAAGGAACGGAACATGGCGCTGATCGAATGTTATGAATGCAAGAAGAGCATCAGCTCCGAAGCCAACGCGTGCATTCATTGCGGGGCTCCAATGGCGGAGCAAGCAGTACACGCGCAGACCGCAGCCGCGCCTGTTCAGGCTTCGACAATCTCGTTCGGCAGTCTGCCGCGTAACAAGGCTGTGCCCGAAGTCAGTGCTCCAGCGCCTGAACCGCAACCGTTACCGAAAGTCATGCCGGCCGCCGCGCGGCGTCGACGCCAGCAACCAACCGAGCAACCGGCCACTGAGCAGGCCAATGCGGACGGCAGTCGCCCGGTGGAAGGCTGGCTGAAGATCATGATCTTCCTGCTGCCGATGGTTTTCGTCTGGTTCCTGCTGCGCTACGGCCACTCGATGAAACAGCGCTTCTTCGGCTTTGGCTGGCTGGCGTTGTTGATTCTGGCGTCTTCGCTTTCACCGAAGTAGGCCGCCAATCCGTCAACCCTCGACCTGGTTCTGTGGCATTCCCGCCGCCCAGGTCGCGATGTTGTGCAATGTGGTTGCGGCAATCGCACCCAGTGCTTCACGGGTCAAAAAGGCCTGATGCGCGGTAATGATCACGTTGGGAAAGGTCAGCAAGCGCGCCAGCACATCGTCCTGCAAGGGCAGGTCGGAGCGATCCTCGAAAAACAGTTGCGCCTCTTCTTCATAGACATCCAGGCCCAGATAGCCGAGCTGGCCGTCCTTCAAGGCGTCAATCAGCGCCGGGGTGTCGACCAGTCCACCGCGACCGGTATTGATGAGCATTGCGCCGGCCTGCATGTGCGCCAGTGAATCGCGGTTGATCAGGTGTTTGCTCTGCTCGTTGAGCGGGCAGTGCAGGCTGATGATCCGCGACTGCGCGAGCAGTTCCGGCAGGCTCAGATAGCGCGCACCCAACGCCAGTACATCCGGATTGGGAAAGGGATCGTAGGCCAGCAACTCGCAACCGAAGCCGTGCATGATTTTGGCGAAGGTCGCGCCGATCTGCCCGGTGCCGACAATCCCCACGGTTTTGCCGACCAGATCAAAACCGGTCAGGCCATGCAGGCTGAAATCGCCTTCACGGGTGCGGTTATAAGCGCGGTGGAGACGACGGTTGAGGGCGAGGATCAGCGCCACGGCGTGTTCGGCCACCGCATGCGGCGAGTAGGCCGGTACACGCACCACGGCCAGTCCCAGGCGTTTCGCCGCGGGCAGATCGACATGGTTGTAACCCGCCGAGCGCAGGGCAATCAGGCGCGTGCCACCGGCAGCCAGACGCTCCAGCACCGGTGCACTGAGGTCGTCGTTGATAAATGCACAGACCACTTCATGTTTGTCGGCCAGCGCTGCCGTATCGAGGCTGAGCCGGGCCGGTTGAAACTGCAGCTCGATACCCGCCGGGCAATCGGCGGCGAGGAAGCTGTCGCGGTCGTAGGTCTGGCTACTGAAAACGAGCGTGCGCATGAAATCCTCCTGGAGCATCGACACGGATTGAATCACCCGAAACCACTTTAGCGGTGCCGGCGTTGGCCGGCGTTGGCCGGCATTGCCGTGGATCAGGCGCTGATCTTCGCTTGCGCGGCCAGGCGGTTGATTGCCCGTTCCAGTTCATCCAGTGCCAGCGTGGCTTTCGGGTCGTCCTGTTTGAGCAGGGTTTCACTGCGCTGGCAGGCTGCGCGCAATTGCGGCACACCGCAGTAACGTGTCGCGCCATGCAAGCGATGCACACGTTCGAGCAAGGCATTCTGGTCGTGGCTGTCACGTGCTACGCGGATGGCTTCGCGGTCGGCTTCCAGAGAGGCGAGGAGCATGGCCAGCATGTCCGCCGCCAGATCGGCCTTGCCGGCGGCCAGGCGCAAACCTTCCTCGTGATCGAGCACCGGCAGCTCATGGTTGCTCGCGGCACTGTCGCTGATCCGCTCCGGGCCTTGATTGCGCAAGGCCAGGCCGGTCCATTTCAGCACCACCTGCGCCAGTTGCCGCTCGCTGATCGGTTTGGTCAGGTAGTCGTCCATGCCGCTTTGCAGCAGTGCGCGTTTTTCGTTGGCCATGGCGTGGGCGGTGAGGGCGACGATCGGCAGCGGCGTGCAGTGCCGCTCGCTTTCCCACTGGCGAATGGTTTCGGTGCTCTGGCGGCCGTCCATGCCCGGCATCTGCACGTCCATCAGCACCAGATCGAAGGATTCGCTTTGCACCGCTTTGACCGCCGCGTAGCCGCTTTCCACCGCGAGCACCTTGGCGCCCATGTCTTCGAGCAGGGTTTGCACCAGCAGCAGGTTGGCCGGGTTGTCGTCGACACAGAGCACTTTCGGCGCGCGGCTCGACAATGGTTCGCCCGGCTCATTGCGTGGCTGGCGCGGGTTGACCAGATCGGCCAGGGCGCGGCGCAATTTGCGTGTGCAGGCCGGTTTCGCTTGCAGTTGGCTGTGCGGGTTCGGCACCGACAGATGGAACAGCGTCTGTTCGGTGGTCGGGCACAGCACCAGTACTTTGCAGCCGAGGTGTTCGAGGTCCCAGATGTGCTGATTCAAACGCTCAGGCAGCATGTCGTTGCTGGTGATGCCGATCACCGCCAGATCGATCGCCTGATCGGTCTGGTGCGCGCCGGTAACGCCGTTGGTCAAGGTTTCGAGGGTGTTGAATGGCGTGACATCGAGGCCACAATCTTCAAGTTGATGCTGCAAGGCCTGCCGCGCCAGTTCGTGACTCTCGAGCACCGCCACGCGGCGCCCAAGCAACGGCGCGGCCGGCAAGTCTTCGGCGTCGTCGCGGGTTTTCGGCAGGCTCAGGCTGATCCAGAATTCCGAGCCTTCGCCCGGGGTGCTGTCGACGCCGATTTCGCCGCCCATCTGTTCGATCAGGCGTTTGGAAATCACCAGGCCCAGACCGGTGCCGCCGGGCTGGCGCGACAGCGAATTGTCGGCCTGGCTGAACGCCTGGAACAACGCGCGCACGTCCTGGTTCGACAGGCCGATACCGGTGTCCTGAATGCTGATGCGCAGTTGCACGCTGTCTTCCTGTTCATCTTCAAGCATCGCCCGGGCGACGATGGTGCCTTCGCGGGTGAACTTGATCGCGTTGCTGACCAGGTTGGTGAGGATCTGCTTCAGACGCAGCGGGTCACCGACCAGCGACAGCGGCGTGTCGCGATAGACCAGGCTGACCAGCTCCAGTTGTTTGGCGTGCGCGGCGGGGGCGAGGATGGTCAGGGTGTCCTGCAACAGGTCGCGCAGGTTGAACGGAATATGGTCGAGCACCAGTTTGCCGGCCTCGATTTTCGAGAAGTCGAGGATCTCGTTGATGATCCCCAACAAGCTGTCGGCGGACTTTTCGATGGTGCCCAGATAGTCGAGCTGACGCGGCGTCAGTTCGCTTTTCTGCAATAAATGCGTGAAGCCGAGAATGCCGTTGAGCGGTGTGCGGATCTCGTGGCTCATGTTGGCGAGGAATTCGGATTTGATCCGGCTGGCTTCCAGCGCCTCTTTGCGTGCCAGATCCAGCTCGATGTTCTGGATTTCGATGGTTTCCAGGTTCTGCCGGACGTCTTCGGTGGCCTGATCGACACTGTGCTGCAACTCTTCGCGGGCGTTTTGCAGAGTGCCGGCCATGCGGTTGATGCCGGAGGCCAGCTCATCCAGTTCCTGACTGCCGAGTGGCGGCAAACGTGTTTCCAGATGGCCATCCTTGAGCTGCGCGACAGCTTGTTTGATCTGGCTCAGCGGACGGTTGATGGTGCGGCCCATGCGCAATGCCAACAGCGCCGCGCCCGCGAGACCGGCGGCAATCAGCAGCAGACTGGCAAACAGGCTGCGATAACCGCGCAGCAGCATGCCGTTATGGGACAGTTCCAGTTCGACCCAGCCGAGCAAGCGGTCGGACTCTTGCGGGATCAATTCGCCGGCGAGGTTGCGATGCTTGCCAAACACCGGCATCAGGTAACGCGTCGCGTCATTGCCACTGCGCCGTTGCAAATGCGCACTGTCGCCGCTGGGCGCCTGATTGAGCATGGTCGGGCCGGCGTGGGCCAGCGGCGAGCGGTCGGGGGCGAGGAAGGTCACCGCGCGCACGTCCGGTTGTTCAAGGGATTGCGTGGCGATGCGCTCAAGCAACTCGCTGTTGCCGTGCCCCATGGCGGGAGCCACCAGCGGCGCCAGTTGCTCAGCGATCATTTCACCGCGTTGCATCAATTGGCTCTGCAAGTCGGACTGCTGCGTCCAGGTGAAATAACCACCCAGCACCAGCGCCATCAGGCTGGTCGGCAACAAGGTCAGCAACAACACGCGACCTTTGATTCCCAGTTTCTTGAGCACGCCTATCTCCTGCATCCCGCTGATCTGTTGACTCATGCGTGCATCCGGCACGCGACATGGGCGCAGTGTAGCGATTTGCTCGCAGGCAATCTCCGGAAAAATGCTGTCAGGGTGGGTCAGGGCGCCGGTGCTCGTTTGTCAGAAAGGGCAGCCTTGTGTTGCCCGCTGTCCGACAATCTTGAATAATCGCGCTCAACTGAGAATTACTTGCAGATACTCATGACTCCTGTTTCCGTCGGCCAGCCACGCATTCTTTCCATCGAAGACGATCCGGTTCTCGGCGCCTATGTTCACGAACATCTGGGCCGCAGCGGCTTTCAGGTGACCTGGTGCCAGAATGGCCAGGAAGGTCTGAACATTGCCAAACGCCAGCCGTTCGACGTGGTGCTGATGGATATTCTGTTGCCGGGCATGGACGGTTTGAATGTGTTGACGCAATTGCGTCAAAGCCATTCGACGCCGGTGCTGTTGATGTCGGCCCTCGGCGCCGAGGCGGATCGCATCAGCGGTTTTCGTCTGGGCGCCGACGACTATTTGCCCAAGCCGTTCAGCATGGCCGAGTTACATGTGCGCATCGAAGCGATCCTGCGTCGGGTGGCGCTGGATCGGCGCCCGGCATCGCTGGTGGCGCCAGTAGCGAACGGTACGTTGCGTTTTGACGACGAACAGTGCGATGTGTCTTTCCGCGAGCAAGCCGCCGGGCTGACCCGCAGCGAATACCGTTTGCTGGAAACCCTCAACCGTAATGATGAAGAAGTGCTGAGCAAAGCCTTCCTTTATCAGCACGTTCTGCAGCGTGGCTACGCGGCCCATGACCGCAGCCTCGACATGCACATCAGCCAGATCCGCCGCAAACTGAAAGCCATCGGTTACACCGAGCGTGAAGTGCGCACGGTTTGGGGCAAGGGTTACGTCTTGAGCGCCGCCGATGAAACGCTCTGAATTGCCGGGGCGGCATTCGCTGTTCTGGAAACTGGCGTTTCTGCTGGTGGCGTTCTGTCTGCTGATGATCTGGCTGAGCTGGTCGTGGGGCCGTTATATGGAGGAGCGCAATCAGTTCCTCTCCGACGAAGCGCGGGGCACCCTCACTCGTTATGCCGCGCAAGCGGAACAGGCGTGGCAGCATGGTGGACGCAGCGGTGTTGATGACTGGTTGCAGAGCATGGAATTGCGCGAAGCCAGTTGGGTCGGCGTGATCGGCGGTAACTTGCAGTCGTTGAGCAATGACCCGCTCAATGATCAGGAGTTGCAGCGCCTGACCTTCCTGCGCGGCCTCGACTGGCCGATTCACAAACAGGGGCGGCCGTGGTTGCGCATTCCTTTCCCCAAAGAGCCGTCTGCCGGCAGCCTGGTGATCGAATTGCCCGAGCGATTCCTGCCGGGCAAATATCGGCTGTTCTGGCGCGTTATCACTAACGGCGTTATTCCCGGTCTGTTCACGTTATTGCTGTGCGTCGGTCTGTACCGTTTGTTGGTCGTGCCCCTGAACAACCTGCGCGAACAGGCCAACGCCTGGCGCGCCGATCAATTGAATGTGCGGCTGTCGAGCGGCATCACCCAACGGCCGGATGAACTCGGTGAACTGGCGCGGGCATTCGACTCGATGTCTGAGCGCCTGCAATCCACCGTGGCTCTGCAACAGCAATTGCTCCGCGATCTGTCCCATGAGTTGCGCACGCCGCTGAGTCGACTGCGCGTGGCCAGTGAAAGCGAACAGGGTCTGGTGCAACTGCGCGAGCGCATCGGTCGTGAAGTCGACGGCATGCAACGGCTGGTTGAGGACACGTTGCAACTGGCCTGGCTCGACACCGATCGCACCCCGCTGCCGGATGAAGCCATTCAGATTCAGGCCCTGTGGGAAATGCTCACTGATAACGCCTGTTATGAAAGCGGCTGGCCGAGTTTGCAATTGCAGTGTTCGGTCGAGGCGTCGTGCTGGGTGCGTGGCAACCTGAATACGCTGGCGCAGGCGTTGGAGAACATTTTGCGTAACGCGATTCGGCATTCGCCTGCGGGCGGGATTGTGCGTATTGATGGACGGCGCGATGGCGATTTCTGGCATCTGTGGCTGGAAGATCAGGGCGGCGGCGTAGCGGAAGGGGAACTGGAACGGATCTTCTCGCCGTTCACCCGCCTCGACGGCTCGCGGCCCGGCGACGGTGGATTTGGCTTGGGGCTGAGCATCGCGCGCAATGCCGTGCAGCGTCAGGGCGGAAGGATTTGGGCGGAGAACAGCGGAGCGGGGTTGCGGTTGAATTTGCGATTGGTAGCGGATGACGGTGTTGCGCCGACTGACGCCTTCGCGAGCAGGCTCGCTCCCACATTGGAAATCGGTTCGCCGCAGGTTGTGTGAACAACGCTGATCCCCTGTGGGAGCGAGCCTGCTCGCGAAGAGGCCATACGCATCACCGCCAATTAAGATGACCCAGCGTAAAAGTCTCACCAGTGGTGAGACTATTGCTGCTTATTCCCATAAACCATAAGCACCGCACTTTGCGTGATATGGCCTTCGCAGGTTTGCCGGTATGATAGGCGCCCCCGCACGTCTGGATTGCGAATACGCCATGACCTTGCAGTACCCAACCATCGCCGATTGCGTCGGCAACACTCCGCTGGTGCGTTTGCAGCGCCTGCCTGGTGCCACCAGTAACACCCTTTTGCTCAAGCTCGAAGGGAATAACCCGGCGGGTTCGGTCAAGGACCGTCCGGCGTTGTCGATGATCACTCGCGCCGAATTGCGCGGGCAGATCCACGCCGGCGATACGCTGATCGAAGCGACCTCGGGCAACACCGGGATTGCGCTGGCCATGGCCGCTGCGATCAAGGGTTACAAGATGATCCTGATCATGCCCGACAACTCCAGTGCCGAACGCAAAGCGGCGATGACCGCGTACGGCGCCGAGCTTATTCTGGTCAGCCAGGAAGAGGGCATGGAAGGCGCCCGCGACCTCGCCCAGCGTATGGAAGCCGAAGGCCGTGGCAAGGTGCTCGATCAGTTCGCCAATGGCGACAATCCGGAAGCGCACTACACCACTACCGGTCCGGAAATCTGGCGGCAGACTCAGGGTTCCATCACTCACTTCGTCAGTTCGATGGGCACCACCGGCACCATCATGGGCGTTTCGCGCTACTTGAAAGAGCAGAGCGACAGCGTGCAGATCGTCGGTCTGCAACCGATGGAAGGCTCGGCCATTCCCGGTATTCGCCGCTGGCCGCAGGAATACCTGCCGAAGATCTATCAGGCCGATCGCGTTGATCGCATCGTCGACATGGCGCAGAGCGAAGCCGAAGACGTCACCCGGCGTCTGGCCCGCGAAGAAGGCATCTTCTGCGGCGTGTCCTCGGGCGGTGCGGTCGCAGCGATGCTGCGCCTGTCCAAAGAAGTTGAAAACGCGGTGATCGTCGCGATCATCTGCGACCGTGGCGACCGTTACTTGTCGACCGGCATTTTCGACGCGCCCAACTGATGGCCAAGCACGAGAGAGGCCTACGCTTCCAGCCCACGGGCGGCAGTAAGGCTGCGCAAATTCCGACTGGCAAAAAGCAGCGCTTGAGCATCGAGCGCCTGGCCAATGACGGTCGCGGTATCGCGTTTTTCGAAGGCAAAACCTGGTTCGTCCTTGGCGCCCTTGCCGGTGAAGAGGTCGAAGCGCGGGTGCTCGGCGCCCACGGCAAAGTGGTCGAGGCGCGCACCGAACGCGTGTTCAAGGCCAGCGAACTGCGCCGCCCGGCACCGTGTCAGCACGCCGGCCGTTGCGGCGGTTGCAGCGTGCAGCATTTGCCCCACAGCGAACAGCTTGCCCTGAAACAGCGCATGCTCGCCGAGCAATTGTCGCGCGTTGCCGGTGTCGAACCTGAAGAGTGGGCAGCGCCGCTGACCGGCCCGGAATTCGGCTATCGCCGTCGTGCCCGGATCGCGGTGCGCTGGGACATGAAAGCGAAGAAACTCGAAGTGGGTTTCCGCGCGGCTGGCAGTCAGGACATCGTCGCGATCAGCGAATGCCCGGTGCTGGTACAGCCCTTGCAACCGATCATGACCCGTTTGCCGGAGATGCTCCGTCGCTTGAGCAAGCCGCAAGCGTTGGGCCACGTCGAGTTATTCAGCGGATCGTCGCTGGCGGTATTGCTGCGGCACATGGCGCCGTTGTCCGAAGCGGATCTGAGCATCCTCAAGGACTTCTGCCAGTTCCATGAAGCGCAATTGTGGCTGCATGGCGAAGGCGAGCCACAGCCGGTCGATGCCACGCAGTCGCTGGGCTATCGCCTGGAGCGGTGGGATTTGAACCTGGCGTACCGGCCGGGCGACTTTATTCAGGTCAACGCCGGCGTTAACGAAGCGATGGTCGCGCAGGCGCTGGACTGGTTGAAGCCGGGCAGCGATGAGCGCGTGCTGGATCTGTTCTGCGGCCTCGGCAACTTTGCCTTGCCGCTGGCCAAGTCCGTGCGTGAAGTGGTGGCGGTCGAAGGCGTGCAGACCATGGTCGATCGCGCCGCAGCTAACGCTGCCAGTAACAATTTGCATAACACAAAGTTTTTTCAAGCCGATTTATCCCAGCCTTTGAGCCATGCTCAGTGGATCGGAAACGGTTTTTCTGCGGTACTCTTGGATCCACCGCGTGACGGTGCTTTCGAGGTGGTACGCAAGCTTGCGACCCTGGGCGCGAAGCGGTTGGTGTATGTGTCGTGCAACCCGGCCACGCTGGCGCGCGACACGGTCGAATTGAACAAGCAGGGCTACCGGTTAAAACGTGCCGGGATTCTCGATATGTTTCCTCAGACGGCACATGTCGAGGCCATGGCGTTATTTGAAGCGAGCCAGGACGGCTCGTCTGAATCCGCCTGACCTGTCCGCGCAGCGCTCGCATCAGCCCCGCGAGCGCAAACGGGCAGTAGAGGTCAGCGATTTGACGCATTGAATCTGCGTCGTAGGGAAGGTAAAGCAAGATGGTACAGGTGAGAGCACACCAGCCGATCAACACTGACGGCAGTATCAATCTCGAGGCTTGGCTCGATCACGCGGTCAGTGTCGATCTGGCACTGGATCGCGAAGCCTTGAAAGAAGCCTGCGAGTTCGCTCGCGAGGCCGAACAACAGTCCAACGCCAAGAAGAATCTGTGGGCCGAAGGCTCCGGCAGTTTCAGTACGGGTCTGGAAATCGCCGAGATTCTCGCCGACCTCAAGCTCGATCAGGATTCACTGGTCGCTGCGGTGCTGTATCGCGGCGTGCGCGAAGGCCAGATCGAACTCGCGGCCATCAGCCAGCGCTTCGGCCCGGTGGTGGCCAAGCTGATCGACGGCGTGCAGCGCATGGCTGCGATCAGCGCCAGCCTCAGTCCGCGTCAGTCGATGGTGATGGGCACGCAAGGGCAGGTGGAAAACCTGCGCAAGATGCTCGTCGCGATGGTCGACGACGTGCGCGTCGCGCTGATCAAACTCGCCGAACGTACCTGCGCGATTCGTGCGGTGAAAACCGCCGACGATGAAAAGCGTAACCGCGTCGCCCGGGAAGTGTTCGACATCTATGCGCCGCTCGCGCACCGCCTCGGCATCGGTCATATCAAATGGGAACTGGAGGACTTGTCCTTCCGTTACCTGGAGCCGGATCAATACAAGCAGATCGCCAAGTTGCTCCACGAGCGACGGCTTGATCGCGAGCGTTTCATCGCCGACGTGATGACCCAGCTCAAGGACGAATTGCAGGCCACCGGCGTCGATGCCGACATCAGCGGCCGGGCCAAACACATCTATTCGATCTGGCGCAAAATGCAGCGCAAGGGTCTGGAATTCAGCCAGATCTACGACGTGCGTGCGGTGCGCGTGCTGGTCCCGGAAATGCGCGACTGCTACACCGCGCTGGGCATTGTCCACACCTTGTGGCGGCACATCCCGAAAGAATTCGACGACTACATCGCCAACCCGAAAGAGAACGGCTACCGCTCGCTGCACACCGCGGTGATCGGCCCAGAGGGTAAAGTGCTTGAGGTTCAGATTCGTACGCACTCGATGCACGAAGAAGCCGAGCTCGGCGTCTGCGCGCACTGGCGCTACAAAGGCACCGACGTCAAATCCGGTTCGAATCACTACGAAGAGAAAATCTCCTGGCTGCGTCAGGTGCTCGAGTGGCACGAAGAGCTGGGTGATATCGGTGGCTTGGCGGAACAGCTGCGCGTCGATATCGAGCCGGATCGGGTTTACATCTTCACCCCTGACGGTCACGCCATCGACTTGCCGAAAGGCGCAACGCCGCTGGACTTCGCTTATCGTGTGCACACCGAAATCGGCCACAACTGCCGTGGCGCGAAGATCAACGGGCGCATCGTCCCGCTCAACTACAGCCTGCAGACCGGTGAGCAGGTCGAGATCATCACCAGCAAGCACGGCACGCCGAGCCGCGACTGGCTGAACTCCAACCTCGGTTACGTCACCACCTCGCGGGCGCGGGCGAAGATCGTTCACTGGTTCAAATTGCAGGCGCGCGACCAGAACGTTGCCGCTGGTAAAACCCTGATCGAACGCGAACTGACGCGCCTCGGTCTGCCAGCGGTGGACTTCGACAAGCTGGCCGACAAGGCCAACATGAAAACCGCCGAAGACATGTTCGCCGCCCTCGGTGCCGGCGACTTGCGTCTGGCACAACTGGTCAACCTGGCGCAGCAACTGGTCGAGCCGGAACGCGGCAACGAGCAGCTGGAACTGATTCCACGCAAAGCCACTGGTTACAAACCGGGCAAGCGCGGCGACATTCAGATCCAGGGCGTCGGCAACTTGATGACGCAGATGGCCGGCTGCTGCCAACCGCTGCCGGGCGATGCGATTGTCGGTTACATCACCCAGGGCCGTGGCGTGAGCATTCACCGTCAGGACTGCGCCTCGGTGCTGCAACTGGGCGGGCGTGAGCCTGAGCGGATCATTCAGGTCAGCTGGGGCCCGGTGCCGGTGCTCACCTACCCGGTGGACATTGTCATCCGTGCTTACGACCGTTCCGGTTTGCTGCGTGACGTCTCGCAGGTGCTGCTCAACGAGCGCATCAACGTGCTGGCGGTCAACACCCGCTCGAACAAGGAAGACAACACTGCGCTGATGTCACTGACCATCGAGATCCCGGGGCTGGATGCGCTGGGGCGCTTGCTGGGACGGATTTCGCAGTTGCCGAACATCATCGAAACGCGGCGTAACCGTACGCCGTGATGTGGCTTCTCTGTGGGAGCGAGCCCGCTCGCGAAGAGGGCGTGTCAGTCGACAACATTGTTGCAGACACACCGCTTTCGCGAGCAGGCTCGCTCCCACAGTGGTTTTGTGGTGAGACAGAAGAATGATGTACAGCCTTGAAGACCTGCTCCACCTAATGAGCCGGCTGCGCGATCCGCAGTACGGTTGCCCGTGGGACATCAAGCAAACCTACGCGACCATCGTTCCGCACACCCTCGAAGAAGCCTACGAAGTGGCCGACGCCATCGAGCGTGGCGATTTCGATCATTTGCAGGGCGAGCTGGGCGATCTGCTGTTCCAGGTGGTGTATTACAGCCAGTTGGCCAAGGAAGAAGGGCGCTTCGAATTCGCCGGGGTGATCGACAGCATCACCCGCAAGTTGATCCGTCGTCATCCCCACGTGTTCCCCACCGGTGATCTGTACGCGCCGCTGGATGTGCCGCGCCTGAGTGAAGAGCAGGTCAAGCAACGCTGGGAAGAGATCAAGGCCGAAGAACGCGCCGAGAAATCCGCTGCGCCTGAGCAACTGTCACTGCTCGACGATGTGCCGGCAACGCTGCCGGCATTGTCGCGTTCGGCCAAATTGCAGAAGCGCGCCGGTCAGGTCGGTTTCGACTGGCCGGACGCCTTGCCGGTGCTCGACAAGGTGCGCGAAGAGCTCGATGAAGTCCTCGAAGCCATGTCGGAAAACGATCCCGTCGCCGTGGCTGACGAGATCGGTGACCTGCTGTTTTCCGTGGTCAATCTGGCCCGGCATCTGAAGGTCGACCCGGAAACCGCGCTACGTGGCGCCAACGGCAAGTTCGAAAGACGTTTCCGATTTATCGAACAGGCATTGCGCGACACCCACCGTCCCATAGAAGATTGCACCCTCGAAGAGTTGGACGCCCTGTGGGGTGAAGCCAAACGTCAGGAAAAGAATGCGCCCAGCTGCGGCTGAGCAACTGCCCAAGTGAGTAAGCCCCATGAGTATTTCCCTTCGCGACCAGTTGCTCAAAGCAGGCCTGGTCAACCAAAAGCAGGCCAAGCAGGTCAGCAAGGACAAGCAGAAGCAGCAGCGTCTGGCCCACAAAGGCCAGATCGAACTGGATGACTCGCAGCAGCGTGCCGCCCAGGAAGCCATGGCCGAGAAGGTCAAGCGCGACCAGGAGCTGAACCGTCAGCAGAAAGAGAAAGCCGAGGCCAAGGCGCGCGCGGCCCAGGTCAAGCAGTTGATCGAAGTCTCGCGGCTGCCGAAGCTGACCACCGAGGACTACTACAACTTTGTCGACGACAAGAAGGTCAAGCGCATCTCGGTCAACACGCTGATGCGCAACAAGCTCAGCAGCGGCTCGCTGGCGATCGTCCATCATGCCGGCGGCTACGAAGTGATCCCGCGTGAAGCGGCTCTGAAGATCCAGGAGCGCGACCCGCAGCGCATCGTTCAGCTCAACGTGCAGACCGAAGAGGTCAGCACCGAGGACGATCCGTACGCGGCGTATCAGATCCCAGATGATCTGATGTGGTAAATCGATAAAGCCGTAACAACGACAAACCCCGCTCATGGCGGGGTTTGTCGTTTTCAATGCTGTGGTGAATCAGGCGGATTTCAGATCCCGCTGCTGTTCTTGCACTTCCAGTTCGGCCTTGTAGTTGTGGGCATCGATTTCGTTGTGGAACATGCCGACCAGCAAGTCTTGTTGATGCACATCCCAGATGCGGATACCGGCGGCTACGCCTTCGTGGGACATGTGTGAATCGTCGCGTTCAGTTACTTTTACAGTCATCTGCTAGCTCCAAATCTCAAGTTATCTGCAGCAAGGCGTGTGCAGGACTCTTTTATATGATTTGTTAGCTTGCTAAGTAAACGGCTGATTTGTGCAAGGTGTTATTGCGTATTTTGCAACAGTGCTGCAGCCCGCGTAATCCGCGACATTCGGTCGCAGGGCGTGAAGTTTCATGACAGAAGTTTCATTTTCAGACCCAAGCGAACCTTGTGTAGGAGCTGCCGAAGGCTGCGATCTTTTGATCTTGTCTTTTAAAAATCAAAGTCAAAAGATCGCAGCCTTCGGCAGCTCCTACACAGGGGATTTGTGTCGGCCATGAGTTTTCTGCAGGCGAAAAAAAACGCCCCGAACCAGTCGGGGCGTTTTCATGTGTGGCTCAAGCGGGGGGAATTACTTGCCTTCCCAGCGCTTCAGTACCAGCGTGGCGTTGGTGCCGCCGAAGCCGAAGCTGTTGCTCATCACGGTGTTGATGGTGGCGTTTTCGCGGGTCTTGGTCAGCACCGGCAGATCGGCCACTTCCGGGTCCAGCTCGTCGATGTTGGCGGAACCGGCAATGAAGTTGCCTTCCATCATCAGCATGCAGTAGATCGCTTCGTGAACGCCAGCGGCGCCCAGGGAGTGACCGGACAGGCTCTTGGTCGAGCTGATCGCAGGTGCCTTGTCGCCGAACACTTCACGCACACCTTTCATTTCCGCGACGTCGCCGACCGGAGTTGAAGTGCCGTGGGTGTTCAGGTAGTCGATCGGCGTATCAACGGTGGACATCGCCATCTGCATGCAGCGGATCGCGCCTTCGCCACTCGGGGCAACCATGTCGTAGCCGTCGGACGTTGCGCCGTAGCCAACGATTTCAGCGTAGATCTTGGCGCCACGGGCCAGAGCGTGTTCCAGCTCTTCAACCACGACCATACCGCCACCACCGGCGATGACGAAACCGTCACGGTCGGCGTCGTAGGCACGGGAAGCCAGTTCCGGGGTGTCGTTACGCTTGCTGGACAGCGCGCCCATGGCATCGAACAGGAACGATTGGCTCCAGTGCTCTTCTTCACCACCACCGGCGAAGACGATGTCCTGCTTGCCCATCTGGATCTGTTCCATGGCGGTACCGATGCAGTGAGCACTGGTGGCGCAGGCAGAAGCGATGGAGTAGTTCAGGCCCTTGATCTTGAATGGCGTGGCCAGGCAAGCGGAAACGGTGCTGCTCATGGTCCGCGTTACGCGGTATGGGCCAACGCGCTTCACGCCTTTCTCGCGCAGGATGTCCAGCGCTTCCATCTGGTTCAGCGTGGAAGCACCACCGGAGCCAGCCACCAGGCCGGTACGCGGGTTGGACACTTGCTCTTCAGTCAGGCCGGAGTCAGCGATAGCGTCTTTCATGGCCAGGTAGGCGTAAGCCGCTGCGTGGCCGACGAAGCGATAGATCTTGCGATCGATCAGCTCTTCAAGGTTGAGGTCGATGGAGCCGGAAACCTGGCTACGCAGACCCATTTCGGCATATTCCGGGTTGAACCGGATGCCAGGGCGGCTTGCACGCAGGTTAGCGGAGACGGTCTCTTTGTCATTGCCCAGGCACGAAACGATGCCCAGACCAGTGATAACGACGCGGCGCATGCGAATAACCCTTAGAAGTTGTCAGTGGAGGTGAACACGCCGACGCGAAGGCCTTCGGCGGTGTAGATTTCGCGACCGTCGACAGTCACCGAACCATCGGCAATGGCCAGGTTCAGCTTGCCCTTGAGGACGCGTTTGATATGAATGTTGTAGGTGACTTTCTTGGCGGTCGGCAGTACCTGACCGAAGAATTTCACTTCGCCCGAACCCAGCGCACGGCCGCGGCCCGGCAGGCCTTGCCAGCCCAGGAAGAAACCGACCAGTTGCCACATGGCATCCAGACCCAGGCAGCCCGGCATCACCGGATCACCTTCGAAGTGGCACGCGAAGAACCACAGGTCAGGGTTGATATCCAGTTCGGCGACCAATTCACCTTTGCCGTACTTGCCACCTTCTTCGCTGATCAGGGTGATGCGATCGACCATCAGCATGTTCGGGGCGGGCAGTTGCGCGTTACCTGGGCCGAACAGCTCACCGCGACTGCAGCGCAGCAGATCTTCCCGAGTAAAGGCGTTTTGTTTGGTCATGCGAGCTCCTCAATAATCCCATGCGGCAGGTGGGGCAAATCTTCCCGACCGTTCGAAGCGTTCATGCCTCGAACCGGCAGCCTACTCATAGACTATTGCGTTGTGGTGAAAGTCACAGCACCAAGGACATGAATGTACACTTGTGCACTGAAATTTTTATTCAAGCCCCTTTTGAGGCTCGTTCGGGTGCCTAAGACTGCCGCACTTTCGCTTTTCACGCCAGTCGCAGATGGTCGAAAGGCCCACACTACGACACCCAGCGCTGCAGAATCTGCTGCAGATCATTACGTTTGAACGGCTTCGCCAGATAATCGTTCATACCCGCCGACAGACAGGTTTCACGGTCGCCCTGCAAGGCGTTGGCAGTCAGCGCGATGATCGGTACTTCGCCGCGTCCGGGCAGGCGGCGGATCTGCCGGGTGGCCTCATAGCCGTCGATAACCGGCAACCGGCAATCCATCAGAATCACTTCAAAATCGCTGCCCTCGGCACTGCGCACCGCTTGTGCGCCATCAGTGGCGACACTGACAGTAAAGCCCAGACTGCGCAGCATCGCTTCGATAACCGTCTGGTTCACCGGATTGTCTTCCACCAGCAAGACATTGCGTCCTTCACCATGGCCCTTGCCGTTCAGCGCACGCGGCGTGGTTAGTGGCGGCAGCGCCTGCTTATAAAGTGCCAACGGGATTTCCAGGGTGAACACCGAGCCACGACCTTCTTCGCTCTGCGCGCGCAACGTGCCGCCCATGCGCTCGGCCAATGTACGGGCGATCGGCAACCCGAGACCTGTGCCGCCGTAGCGCCGTGAAATCGAACTGTCGGCCTGCTGGAAGGCGTTGAACATCAACTCCAGACTTTCAGAAGAAATACCGATGCCGCTGTCGCGCACCGAACAGGTGAACCACAGCAGTTCGTGATCCAGCGACTGCCACTGCGCCTCGATGCTGACCCGGCCCTGTTCGGTGAACTTCAGC
Organism: Pseudomonas viridiflava; assembly: GCF_900580865.1. Taxonomy (GTDB): domain Bacteria; phylum Pseudomonadota; class Gammaproteobacteria; order Pseudomonadales; family Pseudomonadaceae; genus Aquipseudomonas. The sequence goes on along the minus strand of NZ_UTBZ01000014.1, from coordinate 326,399 downwards.
GCGTTGCCGACCAGATTGACCAGAATCTGCCGGATCCGCGTCGGATCGCCCTGTACCTGCAAGCCGCGCATGTCGTCCGGGATGCGCAGATTCAGCGCCAGCCCTCGCTGCACCGCGCTGTGCTGGAACGACTGCGCGCAGGCGCCGATCAGTTCGGCAAGGTTGAACGGGATGTGCTCCAGCTCCAGCTCCGAACGTTCGATGCGCGAGAAGTCGAGAATATCGTTGATGACTTTCAGCAAGTGTTCGGTGGATTCCGAGGCGAGGGCGGCGTATTCGACCTGCTCTTCGGTCATCTCGGTGGTTTCCAGCAATTGCAGCATGCCCAGCACGCCGTTCATGGGCGTGCGCAGTTCATGGCTCATCATCGCCAGAAAGTCGGACTTGGCGTTGTTGGCCTTTTCCGCCTCTTCACGAGTCTGGATCAGTTGCGCCATGGCTTGATGCTGCTCACGGCTGGCCTGTTCCAGCGCTTGGGCGAGGTTGTTGATGTGTTGCGACAGCGCGCCCAGTTCGGTGTCATCGACGATCGGCAGCGGCGTTTTGTAGTCGCCGTCCTGAATCGCTTTGACCGCATCGCCGATATCGCGAATCGGCTGCGACAGACTGCCGGCCAGGCGCCGTGCCAAGACAAAGGTGAAGAGCAGGGCGAACAGCGCGAGAATCCCGGCCTTGAGCAGAATCTCCTGCTGGCGCTGGCTGAACGCGTCGTTGGACAAACCGACGATCACCCGCCCCAGGTAGTCCTCGCTGGCCGCGCCATTGCTGACTCTGCCGTCCTGGAAGAAATCATTGTGCAGGGCGATCCGCTGCAAGCGTACCGGTGCCTGAAACACTTCGACCTGATGCGGACGACTGTGGGCTGCCGCCGGTTGTTCGACGTACACCAGAATCCGGTTGGCGCTGTCCTGTACTTCAAGAAAACGCACGTTGGGCGTGGCCAGTGTGGCTTTGAGCAGGCTTTCCAGCACTTCGTTATTGCCGGAAATCACCCCGTATTCGGTGGCGGGCGCCAGTTGGTTGGCGATCAATTGGCCGGTGTGGTTCAGCTCCTGACGCAAATCCTGAATGCGCACGAAGGTGAAGAAGCTGATCAACAGAAGGGTCAGCAACAGCGCCGGGCCCAGGCTGATCAGCTGGGTGCGGGTGTTGATGTCCCAACGGCGACGGAAACTCATGGGCGGCGTTCTCCTTCAGCCAGTGCGCTGGCAACAGATGCGTCGTTCAACGGTTCGATACCGAGTGAACGAGCGACCTGCGCATTACTTGAGACTTTAAAACGTGCGGGATAGAGCGTCCGCGGCCAACTGGCCGGCGGTTGGTCGAGCAATTGATCGAGGATTGCCAGCCAGTCGTTCTGGTCGCTGTAACTGCTGGCCAGGCTGCCGGCGCGGACGAACGCAACGTTGGGGCCGATCAGTGCGACTTGCCGTGAGTAGCTGCTGAGCAACAGGTTCTTTGCGGTTTTCGGGTTATACAGATCAGGGTCGTCGAGCCCCAGCAGCACGTCGCTGTTCTTCAGCACGGTTTGCAGAGGACGGCTGTCGTGGGTGTTGTCCCAGCGCTCACTGACGATTTGCAGATTCAGCGGCGCGGCGGCGAGATTCAGCTCCTTTAGCAGGAATTTGCTGTGCTCATCGAACAGCACGCCGATGCGTCGGGCCTGGGGCAGGATGCGCCGGATCAACTGCAACTGGCGGCTCAGCGGCGGATCACTCCAGAGCAAACTCAGGTGTGCCGGCTGCGTGCTGCCGAGACGCTGACGGGCCTGCAGGCGACTGATGCGCAGCACCATCGTTGCCGGGCCCTGGGTTTCTTGCAGACGCCAGTCGAGACTCGGCAGATCAAGCAGAATCAGGCGCAGACTGGCGGGCAGTTTGCCCGGTGCCGGCAGGCTGGCCAGCGGCTGGAAACGCACGTTGTCGGTCGGACGCAGTTCGCTGAGTGCCTGCACGAACGCCTGTACACCGGGGCTTTCCTCGGCACCGGTCAACAGAATATCCGCGGCCTGCACCGCCACGCCATGCAGCCATGCGGTCAGAAACAGGCAGAACCCCGCCAGCCAGTGGCCCAGGGTTGGCATCTTCCGTGACGGCCCGTAGCGCATCCTAGAACTCCAGCTCGGCACTGAAGTACATCACCCGACGCTCGTCGTAATTGTTGTCGACGAAGGTGGTCGGCTCGTGGTCGAGGCGCTGTTGCAGCACGCCGGCCAGTTGCAGCTGCGCTTTGCCCAGCGCGATGCGTTTGGCGATGCGCGTGTCGACCCGCTCGAAGCGGTAACCGTTGAGTGCGTTGTCGCCGTAATAGAAGAGGGCGCTGTTCCAGCCGTGGCCCCAATCGCGCAGCCAACCGGCCGAACCGCTGTTACGCGAGGTGAACTGCTGATCGAGCGGATTACTCGCCTCGGCATCGACGAAGGCGTAAGTGAAACGCAAGCGGTCGGCCAGGCTCACGCGCCAGTCGAGCTGGGTTTCCGTGCCACGAAAGCGCGAGCTGTTGGCGTTGCTGGCGATGTATTGGTTGTTACGCAGCGGCTCGCTGATCATCCCGGTGATTTCGTCGTAGAACAGCTTCACGTCGAGGGCCAGACCGAGCTCGGCGAAATAGCCGTTGTAGCCCAGCTCGCGCGAGCGCATGTGTTCCTGGTCGAGATCGCCCGGACCGCGGGTCTTGACGAAGTAGCGCGCCGAAGACTGGCCGTAGGCGGAAGGGTGCAGGTTGTTGACCTGATAGCTCCAGTTGACATTGTTCTCGAACATGTCCGGCGAGCGGATCGCTTCCGAGTACACCGCGCGCAGGCCATGGCGCGGGTTGATCAGGTAATTGACGGCAAATCGCGGGGTCAGCGAACTGCCGATCAGTTGCGTGTCTTCGAACATCGCTCCGCCCTGCAACAGCCAGTGTTCAGTGGCACGCCATTCCAGCTGGCCGAACGCGCGCCACGTGGTGTCGTCCAGCGTGCCATTGAAGTAGGTCTCGGAATCGGCGCGGTCGTAACGATAGTTCATGCCGCTGACCAGACGCAGGCTGTCGGACAGGCTGAGGGTGTCCTGCAGTTCAAGGTCGTAGCGCGATTCGCGGGCACTCTGGTCGATGTCGCCGCACAGGGTTCGACTGGCACCGTTGCGCCATTGGTCGAGCACCTGATTGGCCAAAGCCATTTCCTGCGGCGTACCGGGCGCCGCGCCGGGGCCGGTGAACTGCGTGATATTGCGCGCCAGACGTTCGGTGTAATTCGGGTTGAGCTGCCACAGTTGCGTCAGTTCGGGGCTGAATGACACCTCGGCATCGCAGGCGCGCCAGGTTTGCTGACGATCCCAGTGTTGCGCCGAGCCTTGTATATAAAGGCTGTGTTGCGGGTTGATGTCGAGGTTCCAGCGCACCGAGCCGGCGTAATCCTTGGCCACCACGTCGGAATTGTTCCCGGCATCGGTAATCCCTGAGAACACCGGGCGGTAGGTGTACGGCCGCTGGTTGGTCCCGTCCTTGGCGTTGACTTGCCAGTCGAGGCTCTGGTTGTCGCTGAGGGTGTGGCTGACCGCGAGACTGAAGCGATTCAAGCGGCGGCTGTCGCGGTAATCGGCGCCGCTGCGATCGCTGTCGAAGCCATCGTCTTCCTGGCCGGACAACGACAGGCGCAAATCACCGCCATTCCAGCCAGTGCCCTGGCTGGCATAGAAATCATTGATGCCGCGCTGGCCTCGGGTGTACTTCAACCGCGTGCCGTGGCTGTCCGCCGGGTGGCGGGTGATGATATTGACCACTGCCATCAACGCGTTGGCGCCGTAACTGACGGTGTTGGGGCCGCGAAAGACTTCGATGCGCTCGATGTCTTCCATGGCCACCGGAATATCGCTCCAGTCCACCGTGGACAATCCGGCGCGGTACACCGAACGGCCGTCGATCAGCACTTGCATGCGCCGCGCTTCGCTGGCGTTGGTGCCGTGGTAATTGACTGCCGCCTGATTGCCGCTGATGTTGCCGACCATCATCCCCGGCACCAGCCGCAGCAGTTCGCTGATGTCGCGGGCACCGCTGGCGTTGATCAGTTCGCTGTCGAGTACGGTCATGCTCCCCGGCACTTCCGCTGGCGTCTGTTTCAGGCGCGTGGCGGTCAGCACCTGTGGCAGCGCTTCGTTGTCCATGAACAGGTCGTCCGCCATTAATACCGGGCTGAACAGCAGCGCCAGTAAGATGGACGAACGCGGGGACGAAGAGCCAAAAGACACGACACAACCTTGATAGCGAAGAATTGGCGCGCATGTTAACCGAGGACAGCGACTTTTCCAGTCACGTTGCATGCATTTTCCTAGGTTTTATCGGTCTTCTTCCTACAAGTGTCGGTAATTGTTGCGGGGGCTGGCCGCGACCGGGGCGCCCCGTATAATGCCGCCATCGCCACTGGTATGGATTAACGGATTGCATATGACTGAACAGCGCCCGATTGCGGTCCTGGGAGGCGGAAGTTTTGGTACCGCCGTGGCCAATCTACTGGCCGAGAACGGCCATCAAGTCCGGCAGTGGATGCGTGACCCCGAGCAGGCCGAAGCCATCCGGGTCAATCGCGAAAACCCGCGTTACCTCAAAGGCATCAAGATTCTGCCCGGCGTGACTGCCGTCACCGACCTGCAGGAAACCCTCGACGCCTGCGATTTGTGCTTTGTCGCGCTGCCGTCCAGCGCGTTGCGCACAGTGCTTGCCGCTCACGCCGAGCGGTTGAGCGGCAAGATGCTGGTCAGCCTGACCAAAGGCATCGAAGCGCAGACCTTCAAACTGATGAGCCAGATTCTCGAAGAAATTGCCCCGCAGGCGCGCATCGGCGTGTTGTCCGGGCCGAACCTGGCGCGCGAGATTGCCGAGCACGCACTGACCGCCACCGTGGTCGCCAGCGAAGACGAAGAACTGTGTAAAGCCGTGCAAGCCGCGCTGCATGGCCGTACTTTCCGCGTGTATGCCAGCGCCGATCGTTTCGGCGTCGAATTGGGCGGGGCGTTGAAAAACGTTTACGCGATCATCGCCGGCATGGCGGTGGCACTGGAGATGGGCGAGAACACCAAGAGCATGCTGATCACTCGCGCGCTGGCCGAGATGACTCGCTTTGCGGTGAATCAGGGCGCCAACCCGATGACCTTCCTCGGTCTGGCCGGTGTTGGCGATCTGATCGTGACCTGCTCGTCGCCGAAGAGTCGCAACTATCAGGTCGGCTTCGCCCTCGGCCAGGGTTTGAGTCTCGAAGAAGCGGTGTCGCGCCTTGGTGAAGTCGCCGAAGGCGTCAACACCCTCAAGGTGCTCAAGGCCAAGTCTCAGGAAGTCGGCGTGTACATGCCGCTGGTCGCCGGGCTGCATGCGATCCTGTTTGAAGGACGCACGCTGGAGCAGGTGATCGGTCTACTGATGCGAGCCGAACCGAAAACCGACGTCGATTTTATTTCCACCAGCGGTTTCAACTGAGTGAGCCGGGAGTAGCAAGCCATGAACGATCCGAAAACCGAAGCCAAGTACGAATCCATCCTCCTGCGCGTGTTGTGGATGATCGTTTACGTGCTGGTCTGGCAAGTGGCGCAGTTCATCCTCGGCGCGGTGGTGCTGGTGCAACTGATCTATCGTTTGATCTATGGCGCGCCGAGCGCCAGCCTGATGAACTTCGGCGACAGCCTGAGCCAGTTTCTGGCGCAGATCGGCCGCTTCGGCAGCTTCCACAGCGACCAGAAACCGTGGCCGTTCGCCGACTGGCCAACGCCGCGTACCCCGGAAGGTGAAGCGCCGCACGCCGTCGCCCCCGCACCGCATCCGGTCCGAGATGAGGAACCCAAACTATGAAACTCTGGGTATTGCGTCACGGCGAGGCCGTGCCTTACGGCTCGTGCCCCGATTCCGAACGGGAGCTGACCGATCACGGTCGCAAAGAAGCCCTGAGCAGCGCCGCGCGTTTGATCGGCCAGCCGCTGACGGCGATTTACGCCAGCCCTTATCTGCGCGCGCAGCAGACTGCGCAGATTGTCCGCGAGGCGCTGGGTTTCGAGCCGGAGATTCGCACGGTCGAGTGGCTGACGCCTGAGGTTGATCCGGACAAGGTGACTGATCAACTGGTGTCGGTGAGTAACGTGCTGCTGGTCAGCCACAACCCGTTGGTGGGCAATCTGCTTAGCTATCTGCAGCATGGCGCCGGGTATCCACCGGAGAAGGTCAGTACGGCCGGGTTGGCTGAGCTGGAAAGCCCGGAGTTGCTGATAGGTTCGATGACCCTCAATAGCCTCAAACATCCGTAACGCTGATCCCTTGTGGGAGCGAGCCTGCTCGCGAAAGCGGCGTGTCATTCACCCTTTATGTGTCTGACACACTGCATTCGCGAGCAGGCTCGCTCCCACATTGGTTTATGCCAACCCATGAAATTATTTGTGTGAATTTTCCAACCAAGCACTTGCTTGGTTGACTACGCTTGCTCCAGACCCGAAAAACAGGAGCGAGTCGCATGTCTGCCGCCTTCCGTTTGCCGCTGGACGTGTTTTACGAACGTGAAGCGCGGCACCCGCGCCAGCGCTTCCTCGTGCAGCCCAGCGGCGGTGGTCAGGTCGAGACGCTGAGCTGGGCTGACGTCGGCCATCAGGCTCGCTGCGCCGCGCACTGGTTGCGCGCCCGTGAATTGCCGCAAGGCAGCCACATCGCCCTGATCTCGAAAAACTGCGCGCACTGGATCATCGCCGACCTGGCGATCTGGATGGCCGGGCACGTTTCCGTTCCGCTGTATCCCAACCTGACCGCCGACTCCGTCGCGCAAGTACTCAATCACTCGGAAAGCGTTCTGGCTTTCATCGGCAAGCTCGACGACTGGCCGAACATGTCCAAAGGCGTGCCGGCGGATCTGCCGACCATCAGCCTGCCACTGCACCCGCCCGGGGATTTTGATTTCAGTTGGGCCGACCTGCAGCGCAGCTCACCGATTCAGGACGATCCGCGCCCGGCGGCCGAGCAACTGGCGACGATTATCTACACCTCCGGCACCACCGGCCTGCCCAAAGGCGTGATGCACAGTTTTGCCAATCTGGGTTTCGCCACGACCCGTGGCACGCAGTTGTTCGGGCTTAACGAGAACGATCGATTGCTCTCGTATTTGCCGCTGTGCCACGTCGCCGAGCGGATGTTCGTGGAACTGGCGTCGATCTACACCGGGCAAACGGTGTTCTTTGCCGAGAGCCTCGACACGTTCATTACCGATCTGCAGCGTGCACGGCCAACCGCGATGTTCGGCGTACCGAGGATCTGGACCAAATTCCAGATGGGCGTGTACAGCAAGATCCCGGCGAAGCGTCTGGATTTTCTCCTCGGCCTGCCGTTCATAGGCAAACGTGTCGGGCACAAAGTGCTTGCGGGCCTGGGCCTGGATGCCTTGCGCGTGGCATTGTCCGGCGCCGCGCCGGTGCCGCAGACCTTGCTCGCCTGGTATCAGAAACTCGGCCTCGATGTGCTGGAGGTCTACGGCATGACCGAGAGCTGCGGCTACTCGCATATCTGCCTGCCGGGGCAATACAAGCAGGGCTGGATCGGCAAACCGTGCCCCGATGTCGAAGTGCGTATCGATGAGTCGGGCGAGGTGCAGGTACGCAGTCAGGCGAACATGCTCGGTTACTTCAAGGAACCGCAGAAAACCGCCGAGACCCTGACCGAGGACGGTTTTCTGCGCACCGGCGACAAGGGCGAGCAGGATACTGAAGGGCGCCTGCGCCTGACCGGCCGACTCAAGGAAATCTTCAAGACCAGCAAAGGCAAATACGTCGCCCCGGCGCCGATCGAAAATCGCCTGGCGGTGCATTCACGGATTGAACAGGTGTGCGTGGTGGGGGATGGGTTGAGTGCGCCGCTGGGTTTGTGCGTGCTATCGAGCGTCAATCAGGAGGAGGGCCGGGCGAGTCTGCATTCGAGCCTGGAAAAACTCCTGGAGGAGGTCAACGCCGCGCTCGACAAGCATGAGCGCCTGCGCCGACTGGTGGTGGTCAAGGACAGCTGGGCGGTGGAAAACGGCTTTCTCACGCCGACGCTGAAGATCAAGCGCAACGTCATTGAAGACACATACGGTGCGCGTTTTGAAGAATGGAGCGAGCGCAGCGAGGCGGTGCTGTGGCAGGATTGAGCGACCACTAAAACAACAAAGGAAGTTTGCGATGAGCTTGTGGCGTACCACTCCCAATATCGAGCAATTGAATGCAATCCAGAAGAACACCATTGGCGAAGTGCTGGACATCCGCTTCGAAGCGTTCGACGAAGAGTCGCTGACCGCGAGCATGGTCATCGACCATCGCACCCATCAGCCCTACGGTTTACTGCATGGCGGCGCATCGGTGGTACTGGCGGAATCCGTCGGTTCGATGGCCAGTTATCTGTGCATCGATGCCAGTAAGTTTTATTGCGTGGGACTGGAGATCAACGCCAACCACTTACGGGGTTTGCGCAGTGGTCGGGTGACCGCGGTGGCCAAGCCGATTCACATTGGCCGTACCACGCACGTGTGGGATATCCGTTTGACCAGTGATGAAGGCAAGGCCAGTTGTGTGTCGCGGCTGACCATGGCGGTGGTGCCGTTGGGTGAGCAGCCGCCAGTGCAGTGACTGCGGCTGCTTTTGCGCATCGTTTGCTGCTCAGAAATTAAGTCCTGATCGGGAGTATTTTCGTTGTCCACGGCCCGTTTCACTGACGAAATTCAAGACTTCAGTGGCCGCCGGATCGAAACCTGCATTGCTTGAAGTCGGCGGGCTTTCTCGAACAATGCCGGCGCCGGTCTCGTTTTTCTCCAGGTCCCAAGAGGTTCGGTCCAGTTCTGCGCTCAGGCCGGGCATCGCAATTGTGACAAACGTCGAGCGTATATCGCCGACAGCGCTCATGACTGCCCGGCTTACCGCTGTTTGAGTGTGTACGTTGAGGGCGTCGTAACCTGGAAGCTGTGCGACCGCAATATTGGCGATTTGTCCCAGAGACAAGAAGAAGTGGCGGCTGCTGTAGCCGACCACGGCGTTTTCCATATTGATGGTCGGTTCGCTGTTGCTGGAGGGTTTGGCCGGTGTCCCGCGCATCCCTCTTACGGCAGAGGCGCTGGCAGCGCTAGCGGCCGTGACCGCCGAGACGGACAGAATGGACTGCAGAGCGTTTCCAGTGACATCCGTACCAAACAGCACCGAACCACCGAAACCGGTGGCACCTGCTGCCAGCCCTGCTGCCCCGACACTGGCCGCTCCCGTGACCAGGTCGACACGATCGACAGAGGGATTGCTTGGGCCGACATTGGCGAGGTATTGGGCCGACATCTCACGAAACACTGTACCGAAGGCGCTGCCAATCTGATTGGCAGCCGCTGTATTGCCTCTCGGATCGAGTATGCCAAGCAGGGAAGGCGCGGCGCCCAACGCCGCACCCAATGCGGCGCCACCGACTTTTGCCGCCAACGGCCCCCAGCTTCCCGGGTCATTGACGGACATAGAGCTTTGCGCCCAATTGGTACCGGCGTAGCCACTGATGCCGCCCGAAATGCCTCCGGCCACTAAACCGCCTATCGTCACCACAATGCTCGCCGCAGGTAGAAAACCCACGAAAGCCGCCTGCACGGCGGCACCAACGGCTGCGCTCAGAAATTCCCGACTGGCTGTCGCGCCCGCTGCGCTGGCAGTATCGACGCCCGCCAGCCCTTGTCTGTCAACAAACCTGACGGGATTGCCGCGTACCATGGCAAACAGGTTCAGACCCTCGGCAACGCCCAGCGGATCTGAGCTGAGCCAGCGTTGAAGCCACGGCGCGTAGTAACGGAAACCGTAGTAATAGAGTCCACTGGCATCGCGCTCCTGTCCCGAGTAGCGCAGGGTTTTGTAGTTCGCCTCGACCTGACTGCGTCCGGCCCACCAACTCGTCCCTCCGTAGGGGTAGTAGCTCTCTTGCGAGATAATCTGCGCCTGTGCATCCAGTTCCACTGTGCTTGAGTTCAAGTGGTCGGTGAAGCTATAGCGCTGCTGATTCTGCGGGATGCCGTGCGTTGGGTCTGTTTCGAAATGCAGCACCTGGACGGTTGCCCGACCGGCCATGATCGTCATGACGTGAACGATTCGTTCCGGGTCGATGCGAATCTCCAGTCCCGGCAGGTAACGGGTTTCACTGCGCCGTTGCACCGCACCGGTGTAAGCTTCGCGGACTTTTCGCTGGCGCTGACCACCGCTGTCGTACACGTAATACTCGATGTCGTCCGTTTCATTTTCCCGAATAACGTGGTCGACCCGTTGCAACCTGTTGCGTCGATCCCAGGACAGCGGCTGCCCATACTGGAGATACACGCGGTTGCCATTGGCATCGTAGGCGGCGGCAATCTCCTGCTCGGTGGGTAGTTGGCCGTCGGGTTTTTCCGGCAGGCTACGATTACAGGCGCTGGCGACAACTGTGCGTTCAGTGCGATTCGCGCTGGCGGCACGATGCTCGGTCAGCAATAGATTGCCAGCGGGATCATAGGTGTAAGAGCGCGTGTAGTTCTCCAGTTGGCTCGGGTCGGCGGGAGAGACAAACTCCGGCAATTGAGGCCCGCCGGGCGCATTGCGGATCTGCCGGCCACTGGCTTCGATCAAGCGCGAGAGACTGTCGTAGCGGTAACGGCAGATCGCGGCAGCACGTTGATTTCGGTGATGGATCACTGCATCGGCGTTATCGAGGATGCAGGTAATATTGCCGCCCGCGTCATAGTCATAGCGCAGATCCTGCAGGGGCGGCCCGTTGCCTGCTCGAGTCATCAGCTGTTGCAGGCGGCCGTCTTCGAGGCTGAAAGTCGCGGTGGACACCACGCCATTGCCGGCGCGCTGTTGTTCAATGTGGCCAAATGCGTTGTAGCGGATATCGCTGACCAGTGCCTGGTTGGCGCCTTTTGTCGCCAGTTTCAGGCGAGTTTCCTTCAATTGGCCTGCCAGATCTTGCACCAGCGTTTGCTGGTTGCCCATTGCATCCGTTTGGGTAATCAGTTCACCGATGGGGTTGTAGCTGAATTGGGTCGTTGCGGGGCACTCTTCCAGAAATACATCGCGATCGGCTTCTGATTCCGGCCAGTTGACTGTCCATCCGGGGTCAACGCAGAAAGTTCGATGCAAATTCAGAGGCTGGCCGCTCATCGTGAAGTCAGAGAATTGCAGGGTGCCTGCCGTATCGTCACGCCGGATCAAGCGGCCGAAACGGTTATGGCCGTCATCAGTTGCGCCTGCAAAGTAAGTGAAGCGTTCGGTGCAGTACTCAGGTTCTCCCTCTGATTGCTCATAAGTAGCACTCGGACGCCGCAGGGCGTCATGACGGGTACGGCTGTGGTTGCGTTTCTGATCCCAGCCTTCAAGGCAAATGCCATCCTCTGCGTTCAGGCGCAAGCGCCAGCCGGCGTCAGTGTTTTCGCTCAGGAGCAGGGCGCTCGACAGACTGAGTACATTGCGTTGGTTCGCAGGCATGTCCTCAAGGAACAGTCTGGGGTCGCAATTGAGCACCGTCCGACCGGCTGCATCATGAGCCTGTTGAGTGATGTAGCCCTCAGGCGCCGAGGTGCTGTCGCGACGGTGATAGCTCACATTGCGCAGTACCAGCCCGCGTGGGTCGAAAGCTTGAATGGCAGGTGTATGAGCGTGCGTCATGGGGCCTGCGATCGGGTCAATGAGGACGAGTTTCTTATCGGTCCGCGCGCGACACCTGTCAACTGACAGAACTGACAGTTGACAGGTGCACATTCAGCGCGGTGGATAAGGTATGGCTGTGGCGCGACTGTCATCATTCCTGGCAGTTACGGTCATTGCTGTATGACGCGGTCTTACGGACAATCAACGCCACGTTTCCCGCTCATGGATTTGCCCGCATGTCGCAACCAATCTTTTTCGCCCACGCCAACGGTTTTCCCTCAGGTACCTATGGCAAGTTGTTCGCGGCGTTGGCGCCCGAGTACCGGGTTGCGCATCTGGAGCAGCATGCCCATGACCCGCGTTTCCCGGCAGATGACAACTGGTACAACCTCGTCGACGAGTTGATCCACCATTTGCAGCAGCAGGATCAACCGGTGTGGGGCGTTGGCCACTCCTTTGGCGGGGTGTTGCACCTGCACGCGGCGCTGCGTTGCCCGGAGCTGTATCGCGGCGTGGTGATGCTTGATTCACCCGTGCTGACCCGCACTGATCAGTGGGTGATCCGTGCAGCTAAACGTTTTGGCTTCATCGACAATCTGACCCCGGCCGGGCGCACGTTGGGACGGCGCGAAGAGTTTGCCGATCTCGCCAGCGCGCGTAGCTATTTCGCCGGTAAGACCTTGTTCCGTGGTTTCGACCCGGAGTGTTTCGATGCCTACCTGCAACACGGTTTGCACCAGGTCGGCGACAAGCTGCGCCTGCGCTTCGATCCGGCGACCGAAATCAGCATCTATCGCGGCGTGCCGCACACCAGTCCTGGTTGTACCCGGCAATTGCAGGTGCCGCTGGCGGTAGTGCGCGGGCACAAGAGCCGCGTGGTCATGCGCCATCACACCCGTTTTGTTTCGCGTCTGGCCCAAGGCGAAGCGCTGAGCATGCCTGGCGGGCACATGTTCCCGCTTGAGCGTCCGCAGGACACCGCACGGTTGTTGAAAAAACTGTTTACCCGTTGGGAAAACCGTCAGGACAAGGATTGCGCATGAGCCCGACCTTCGAAGAAGTGCGCCTGAGCCTGCCGCATATCGAGTTGGCTGCGCATTTGTTCGGGCCTGAGGACGGTTTACCGGTGATCGCCCTGCATGGCTGGCTCGACAACGCCAACAGCTTTGCCCGTCTGGCACCCAAGCTCAAAGGCTTGCGCATCATCGCGTTGGACATGGCTGGTCACGGGCATTCCGGGCATCGGCCAAACGGTGCCGGCTATGCGCTGTGGGACTACGCCCATGACGTGCTGCAAGTCGCTGAACAGCTGGGCTGGAAGCGTTTCGGCCTGCTCGGGCATTCGATGGGCGCAATTGTTTCGATGGTGCTGGCGGGTTCATTGCCGGAACGCATCAGCCATCTGGCGCTGATCGACGGCGTCATTCCGCCTACAGACAAAGGCGAAAATGCCGCCGAACGTATGGGCATGGCGCTGCAAGCGCAACTGGATCTGCGCGAGAAACGCAAACCGGTTTACAACACCCTCGACCGCGCCATCGAAGCGCGGATGAAGGGGCTGGTGGCGGTCAGTCGCGAAGCCGCCGAATTGCTCGCGCAACGCGGTTTGATGCCAGTGCCTGGCGGTTACACCTGGCGCACCGACAATCGCCTGACCCTGCCGTCGCCGCTGCGCCTGACCCAGGAACAGGCGATGGCTTTCGCGCTGCGGGTCAGTTGTCCGGCGCATCTGGTGGTCGCGGCCGAGGGCATGCTGGCCAAACATCCCGAGCTGCTGGAACGTCTACCCTTTAGCCGGGAACAGTTGGCGGGCGGGCACCATTTGCACCTGAACGATGAGGCCGGGGCGAACCTTGTCGCAGACTGTTTCAATCGGTTCTTCGCCATTCCTTGACTTGCTGCGGGCAACTGTCGAGGCTGGGCGGGTTGAAATGGGAGACAACCACGATGGATTTCTACACCGCTGCGACCTCGAATCATCCAGCATTGCCGATCCGATGAGCCTGACTATGCGCTCACTCAGTCTGTTGGCACTGTGCTGTTTCAGTACCGTTTCGTTCGCCGCCGATGTGCCGGGCAGTCAGGACCTGCAGATCGTGCCGCGTCTGGCCGACGCGCAAATCGTCGACTATCGCCCGCCCGTGGAGCTTGAGCGCATCTATCCGCTGGGTTCGATCCGCAAGATCAGTGGCCAGCTGCGTTTCGATGGCCAGGTCACCGCCCGCGGCCAAACCACGTCGGTGACCTACGAGTTGCCACCCGAACATTCCGCTACCGAAGCCTTCACCGCCGCCCGCGAAGCCTTGCAAAAGCAGGACGCCGAATTGCTGTTCTGGTGTCAGGCGCGTGATTGCGGCGAAAGCAGCCTGTGGGCCAACGAGGTATTCGGAAACGCCAAACTGTATGGCGCCGACGAGCAACAGGCCTACCTGCTGTTGAGGCTGGCGGCACCGCGGGACAACACGCTGGTGGCGCTTTACAGCATCACCCGCGGCAATCGCAAAGCCTATCTGCATGTCGAGCAGTTCGAGGCGGTTGCACCGCTGGGTGAGTTGCTGCCGACTTCGGCGACCCTGTTGCGTCAGCTCAAAAGCACCGGTGAGCTGGACTTCCCCGATCGCGTGAATGAGCCGGATGACACCTGGCTGCGGCTGATCTCCCGTGGCCTTAACCTCGACACGACGTTGCGGGTGACGGTGTCCGGGCCCAAGGCCGAAGCCTGGCGTCAGGCGCTGATCAATCAAGGCGTGCGGGCTGCACGGATGGAAACCGGCAGTGTCGAAGGCTCTGGCCTGCGCATCGATCTGTTGCGTTAAGCTGTTTCGGGCGAGCACGCGCGGCGTGTTCGCCTACTCTTTGCCTGACTGACTTTTTCGAGACTCTACATGCTCAATAACGATCGCCTGCTGGTGCAGATCCTGTTGCTGGTGTTGTTTGGCGCCAGTCTGTGGGTGATGGCGCCGTTCTGGTCGGCGCTGTTCTGGGGCGCGGTGCTGGCGTTTGCCAGTTGGCCGCTGATGCGCCTGTTGACCCGCTGGCTCAATGGTCGTGAATCGCTGGCTGCGGCGATTCTGACGCTGGGCTGGATGCTGTTGGTGGCCGCACCGCTGGTCTGGCTGGGGTTCAACCTGGCCGATCATGTGCGCGATGCCACGGCGTTCGTCAAGGATGTGCAGGTCGACGGTCTGCCGGAAGCGCCGGGCTGGCTGGGGGCTGTGCCGTTTGTGGGTGAACGGCTGGTAGGACTGTGGGACAGCATTGATCAGCAAGGTGCGGCGCTGATGGTCTCGGTCAAGCCGTATCTCGGGCAGGTCGGTAACTGGCTGCTGGCGCGCAGTGCGCAGATTGGCGGCGGGATTCTCGAGCTGACGTTGAGCATTGTGTTTGTGTTCTTTTTCTATCGTGACGGGCCACGGCTGGCGGCGTTTGTGCACAGTCTGCTCGAGCGCTTGATCGGTGATCGCGCCGGGTATTACATCGAGTTGGTGGCCGGTACGGTGCAGCGGGTGGTCAACGGGGTGATCGGCACGGCGGCGGCGCAGGCAGTTCTGGCGTTGATCGGGTTTTTCATTGCCGGGGTGCCGGGGGCGTTGGTGCTCGGGATTGTCACTTTCCTGTTGAGTCTGATTCCGATGGGGCCGCCGTTGGTGTGGGTGCCGGCCACGGCTTGGCTGGCGTGGAAGGGTGAGTATGGGATGGCGGTGTTTCTCGGGATCTGGGGGACGTTCATCATCAGTGGCGTGGACAACGTGCTCAAGCCGTATCTGATCAGCCGCGGGGGGAATTTGCCGTTGGTGATTGTGTTGCTTGGGGTGTTTGGCGGGTTGATTGCGTTTGGGTTTATCGGGTTGTTTATCGGGCCTACGTTGTTGGCGGTGGCTTATAGTTTGTTGACGGATTGGAGCAAGAGTCAGGGGCGGGTTGAGGAGCGACGCTGATTTTTGTGGGCATATCCGTTGCTGCGGGTGTTGCTGATTAGGGTTCCGCCCTTACGGCGGGTCACCTTTTCCAAACGCCGAAAAGGTAACCCAAAAGGCTTGCTCCTGCGTGCGGCCCGCTCGCTGGGGCTCGGGGTTCCTTCGCTGCGGGATCGATCCGGGCGCAGCGCCTACGGTTTGCTTCGCTGCACCTCCTCTCGCTGTGTTTGGCTGCGCCAAACGGTCGCTGCGCTCCCACGCCCGGATCAATCCCTCCACTCAGCCTTCCGACGTCGCCCGTGGATCAAGATCAAGAGCAGGCGAGCTGACACTCGGCCTATTGAGTGGTGAAGAGCGCGGGTGTTCGGCTTTGGTTTTGTGGTGGATTTGCCCCTCATCGGAACGCCGCCCGCCCAGCCCTCTCCCGAGGGAGAGGGGGCCGATCTCTGGTCTTTTCAAAGCTTGAGTTCAACTCGGTATCGCACGTCGGCGTACCTCCCCCAAACACCTCGGTCAGTTCCCTCTCCCTCTGGGAGAGGGTTAGGGTGAGGGGCTTTTGATCTGTTTCAGAATCTGAGTTTGACTCGGTATTTTCGCGTCGGCGTTCCTCCCCCGAACACCACGGTCAGTCCCCTCTCCCTCTGGGAGAGGGTTAGGGTGAGGGGCTTTTGATCTGTTTCAGAATCTGAGTTCGACTCGGTATTTCACGTCGGTGTAGCTCTCCCAAACACCTCGGTCAGTCCCCTCTCCCTCTGGGAGAGGGTTAGGGTGAGGGGCTTTTGATCTGTTTCAGAATCTGAGTTCGACTCGGTATTTCACGTCGGCGTAACTCGTCCAAACACCTCGATCAGCTCCCTCTCACTCTGGGAGAGGGTTAGGGGTGAGGGGCGTCGACTCAAGTCGCCACATTCAAATACTTGCCCACCGGCGCTGCGCTATCGAGCGAGTACTGCTTGCTCAAATTGGCAATCATGCGATTCAGCGCTTCTGTGGTGCTCTGGGTCGATGCCGTCTGTTCTTCGTCCGGTCGTTCACGCCCGGCCTGTAAAGCCGCTTTCAGTTCATCACTGCTCACGCCGCCACTGCTGTCGCTGTCGAGTACTTTGAGCAGTGCGGCGCTGGTGTCGGCGCTGGTGTCGGTGCTGGTCGATGAGGTGCTGTTGCTGGTCTGCACAGCGCTGCTTAATTCCGTGGCTGTGACGCTGCCATCGCTATCCGCATCGAGCTGGCTGAACAGTTCGTCACTGTTGATGTGTGGCGGCGGCGGAGGGGGCGGGGTCAGGCTGGCGGTGAGTTCGTCCTGGCTGACGGTGCCGTCCTTGTTCTTGTCGAGTGCGGAGAAGAGTTCGTTGCTGTCGGCGCTGCTGCCGGCGCTAGTCAGGCCGCTGCTCAGTTCGTCACTGCTGATAGCACCGTCGCCATCGGTGTCGAGGGCGCTGATCAGGGCGTCGGCGAGGTCGGTGTCTGGTGCTTGATCGTTTGGCGGTGGCGGGGGTGGCGCCATGGCGGTCATTTCTTCGGCGCTGAGGCTGCCGCTGTCGTCGCTGTCCAGATCGCCGAACTGTTTGCTCAGGTTGACCAACAGGCCGTCATCGGATTTCTGCGACAGGGCACTTTTCAGTTCGTCCTGGTCCACTGCGCCGTCGCTGTTGCTGTCGAGTTTGGCGAACAGTTCTTTTTGCAGTTGCTGGCTGCGGGCGTTTTGCGTGGAGGTGCTGCTGGTGCTGGTATAGCTGGTGTAGTTGCTGACGCTACCGATCATCGGACTCACTCCCTGGAATGGAAAACCGGTGGGTGTACCGGCTTATGCAGCGTCAGGGCGCAAGTTGTCGGGGGTATGTGGGGTTTGTACCGGTGGGTACACACGATGCAATTAACACCGCTTAACCCCTGTGGGAGCGAGCCTGCTCGCGAAGAGGCCGGTACATTCACAAGAGATGTGGATCAGCTGACGTCTTCGCGAGCAGGCTCGCTCCCACAGGGGGTCGGTGATGTTCTCAGGGGCGCGGTAGGCGAATGACGGCAGTGAGGCCACCGCCCGGAGTTTCTTCAAGGTGGAGTTGTCCACCCTGACGCTGCGCCGCTTCACGGGCAATGGTCATGCCCAGGCCAACGCCGCCGGAGTTGCGATTGCGCGAGCCTTCCAGTCGATAGAACGGCTCGAACACCGCTTCACGCTTATCTTCGGCAATCCCCGGGCCGTGGTCGATCACGCTGATCAGCAGTTGCTCGCGCTGATCGTGCAGTTCAATGCGCGCCTGCCCGGCATAACGCAGGGCATTGTCCAGGAGGTTGTTGATGCATGAACGCAACGCCATCGGCTGCACCGGCAGTGGTGTGCAATGGCCGCGGACCTGCACGTCGGCGCCCTGGTCCTGAGCGTTTTCGCACAGTGACTCGACCAGCGCCTGCACATCCATCAACTGCAACGCTTCGCTGGTGCGCTGTTCGTGCAGGTAGGTGAGCGTGGCGTCGAGCATGCCGATCATGTCGTCGAGATCCTGGCGCATCTGGCCCTGCAGCCTTTCATCGCTGATGTTTTCCAGACGCAGTTTCAGGCGTGACAACGGTGTACGCAGATCGTGGGACACCGCACCGAGCATCCGCGCGCGCTGCTGCACCTGTTCGCGAATGCGCCGCTGCATCAGATTGAAGGTGTGCGCGGCTTGTCGTGCTTCGCGCGGGCCGGACTCGTCGAGTGGCGGGCTGTCGAGGTCTTCGCTGAGGCGTTCGGCGGCGTCGCTCAGACGCTGGATCGGGCGGCTGAGCAGTTTGGCGCCATACCATGCCGCGATCATCAGCGTGATGAACTGGAAGGTCAGCGGGACTATCGGGCCACCGAACCACGGACGCGGTGGCCGTGGCGGGTAGCGCGGGTCTTGCGCCATTGGTTGGCCGTTGGCGCCTTGGGAGAACTCCTGAGGTGGCGGAGGCGGGGGCGGGCCGTAGAGGCGGAACCAGGTAAACGCCAGCAGGTGCGCCAGGACGATCGCCACGAACAGCACGCCAAACAGGCGCCCGAACAGCGTGTCGAAGCGCGCCCGCATCAGCCGATGTCTCGCGCGTCGAACAGGTAACCCTCACCGCGCACGGTTTTGATCAACTGCGGGGCTTTCGGGTCGTCACCGAGTTTCTGCCGCAGACGCGACACCAGCAGATCGATGCTGCGGTCGAATGCTTCGATCGAGCGACCCCGGGCCGCGTCGAGTAATTGCTCGCGGCTGAGCACCCGGCGCGGGCGTTCGATAAACACCCACAGCAGACGGAATTCGGCGTTGGACAGCGGCACCACGAGGCCATCGTCAGCGATCAACTGACGCAGGACGCTGTTCAAGCGCCAATTGTCGAAACGAATGTTGGCCCGTTGTTCGGTACGGTCGTCACGCACCCGGCGCAGGATGGTCTGAATGCGTGCGACCAGTTCGCGCGGTTCGAACGGCTTGGCCATGTAGTCATCAGCGCCCAGTTCCAGGCCGATGATGCGGTCGGTCGGTTCGCAGCGAGCGGTGAGCATCAGGATCGGGATGTCCGATTCGGCGCGCAGCCAGCGGCACAGCGACAAGCCGTCTTCGCCGGGCAGCATCAGATCCAGTACGACAACGTCGAAATGCTCGGCCAGCAGCGCCTGACGCATCGCCGCTCCGTCGGTGACGCCGCTGGCGTGGATGTTGAAGCGAGCGAGGTAATCGATCATCAGCTCGCGGATCGGCACGTCATCGTCGACGATCAGCGCACGAATGCTCCAGCGCTTGTCGTCTTTAGGCTCATCCGTCGCGGTCATTTGGGTGTTGTGCATGAGGCTGTTCATCTGCCAGTAGGCCGCCAACCACAAAAGATGGGCTGCGAGGTGGTGGTTTCAGCATAGGCGTCCGGCCGTGAGGCGGGAAGTGCTGATGTAAGGACGTGTTGCGGCTGGCGAGGCTAGCGCGAGTGCTTGTTGCTGGCGTGTCGGTTGTGTATCGGAGTCGACACAATAGCAGCGAGCGCTATGCTGATCACGGTCGGCGCGACGATTTACCGATCATCGGGTGCCGCGCCGCCGCCGGTTCCGCTACAATGCGCGCCGATTTCGACCTGCCTGAGAGCCCATTCATGTCCGCCTGCCAGACTCCTATCATCGTCGCCCTGGATTTCCCTACCCGTGACGCCGCACTGAAGCTGGCCGACCAGTTGGACCCGAAACTGTGCCGGGTCAAAGTGGGCAAGGAGCTGTTCACCAGTTGCGCCGCAGAAATTGTCGGCACCCTGCGTGACAAGGGTTTTGAAGTATTCCTCGACCTGAAATTCCACGACATTCCCAACACCACCGCGATGGCCGTGAAAGCCGCCGCCGAGATGGGCGTGTGGATGGTCAACGTGCATTGCTCCGGTGGTATGCGCATGATGGCAGCTTGCCGTGAAGAGCTGGACAAGCGCAGCGGCCCGCAACCGCTGCTGATCGGCGTGACCGTGCTGACCTCAATGGAGCGCGAAGACCTGGCCGGTATCGGTCTGGATATCGAGCCGCAAGAGCAGGTTTTGCGTCTGGCTGCGCTGGCCGAGAAGGCTGGCATGGACGGTCTGGTGTGCTCGGCGCTGGAAGCCACGGCACTGAAAACCGCGCATCCGTCGCTGCAACTGGTGACCCCGGGGATTCGTCCGGCGGGCAGCGCGCAGGACGATCAGCGCCGCATTCTGACTCCGCGTCAGGCGCTGGATGCCGGTTCCGACTATCTGGTGATTGGCCGTCCGATCAGCCAGGCGGCTGATCCGGCACAGGCGCTGGCGTCGGTTGTAGCCGAAATCGCCTAAGCCACACTGAAGATCCAAATGTGGGAGCGAGCCTGCTCGCGAAGAGGGTGATCAGTCGAAGTCAGTATCGACTGAACCACCGCTTTCGCGAGCAGGCTCGCTCCCACATTGGTTTTTGTGCTGGCCTTAAACCTTCAGCACCAACTTGCCGAAGTTCTCACCGCTGAACAATTTCATCAGCGTTTCCGGAAAGGTCTCCAGGCCTTCGACGATATCTTCCTTGCTCTTGAGCTGCCCCTTGGCCATCCAGCCGGCCATTTCCTGCGCCGCGCTGGCGTATTGCGCCGCGTAATCCATCACCACAAAGCCTTCCATCCGCGCACGGTTGACCAGCAGCGACAGGTAGTTGGCCGGGCCTTTGACCGCTTCTTTATTGTTGTACTGGCTGATCGCGCCGCAAATCACTACCCGCGCTTTCATGTTCAGACGGCTGAGCACAGCATCGAGAATATCGCCGCCGACGTTGTCGAAATACACGTCGACGCCTTTCGGGCATTCGCGTTTAAGCCCGGCCACGACATCTTCGGACTTGTAGTCGATGGCGCCGTCAAAGCCTAATTCGTCGATGAGGAATTTGCACTTGTCGGCGCCGCCGGCAATGCCAACCACACGGCAACCTTTGATCTTGGCGATCTGCCCGGCAATGCTGCCCACTGCACCCGCAGCGCCGGACAACACCACGGTGTCGCCAGCCTTGGGTGCGCCGACATCGAGCAGGGCGAAGTAGGCGGTCATGCCAGTCATGCCCAGTGCCGACAAATACACCGGCAGCGGCGCCAGTTTCGGATCGACTTTGTAGAAACCTCTTGGCTCGCCGAGGAAATAATCCTGCACACCGATGGCGCCATTGACGTAGTCCCCGACCGCAAAGCCCGGATTGTTCGAGGCGATGACTTTGCCGACGCCCAGCGCACGCATGACTTCGCCGATACCCACCGGCGGGATGTAGGACTTGCCTTCGTTCATCCAGCCACGCATGGCCGGGTCGAGGGACAGGTATTCGTTCTTGAGCAGAATCTGGCCCGCCGCCGGTTCGCCGACCGGCACTTCCTGATAGGTGAAGGTCTCGCGGTTGGCCGCACCCACCGGGCGTTTGGCGAGCAGGAACTGGCGATTGGTCTGGTTGGTCATGGCAGGCACTCGAACGGAATGAAGTCTTGTTGATAGACGCTTGGCTGCATTGGCGCAAGGTTGGCTGATGCGGCGAATGCACGCCGATCCAGTGCAGTGATGATCACCGGGACGGTTTTATCACTGCGACGCATGGGCGCATAAACAGCCATTGGATAGTGCTGACGCTCCTCATACCTCAATGGCTATGCTGCAAATCCCCTGCATCTATCCCTCCGAGGACACAACAATGAGCATGACGTTTTCCGGTGAAGTTGCCGTAGTCACTGGCGCGGCCAACGGCATCGGCCGTGCGACCGCGCAGGCGTTCGCCGCCGAAGGCCTGAAAGTGGTGGTCGCCGACCTGGACGCGGCAGGGGGCGAGGGCACGGTAGCGCTGATTCGTACAGCCGGCGGCGAAGCGACCTTCGTGCGTTGCAACGTTACCGTCGAGAGCGAAGTGAAGAATCTGATGGACGAGGTCATCAACACCTACGGCCGTCTCGACTACGCCTTCAACAATGCCGGCATCGAAATCGAAAAAGGCAAACTGGCCGACGGCTCGATGGATGAGTTCGACGCAATCATCGGCGTCAACGTCAAAGGCGTCTGGCTGTGCATGAAGTATCAATTGCCGCTGTTGCTGGCGCAGGGCGGTGGGGCGATCGTCAACACCGCCTCGGTCGCGGGACTGGGCGCGGCGCCGAAGATGAGCATCTATGCGGCGTCCAAGCATGCGGTGATCGGTCTGACCAAATCGGCGGCGATCGAATATGCGAAGAAGAAAATCCGCGTCAACGCAGTGTGCCCGGCGGTGATCGATACCGACATGTTCCGCCGCGCTTATGAGGCCGATCCGAAGAAGGGCGAGTTCGCCAATGCCATGCACCCGGTCGGGCGCATCGGCAAAGTGGAGGAGATCGCCAGCGCTGTGTTGTACCTGTGCAGCGACGGTGCGGCATTCACCACCGGCCACTCGCTGGCAGTGGATGGCGGCGTCACCGCGTTCTGAAAAACGCGCAAGAAAAACAGCCCGCATTCGTTGCGGGCTTTTTTGTGGATCACGGTCAGTTCCGTGAAGTCCCTTAAACAATGTGTATCAAACGGTTAGAACGGTCGCTTTTGGCGGCGTTGTCGCACAGCCTGTCCGGCGCGGCTGTGATTTACTGCCGCCAGCAAAACGGACAGGAGTTTGCTTGCTCATGGAATTGAGAATTGATCGACAGGCAATGGTGCCGGTCGTGCAGCAGATTGTTGACGGACTGACGGAGTGGATCCTGCAAAGCGGCGTACCGCCGGCCACCCGTTTGCCTTCCGTGCGGCAAATCGCCCGGGGCAATCTGCTCAGCCAGTCGTGTGTCGTCGAGGCGTGTGAGCGGTTGGTATCGCAGGGTGTTCTGAACTCATGCCAAGGCACCGGCTTCATCGTCGCCGCCGCGCCGTCGACACGGGGTGCAGATGAGGAATTGGCGGCCTTCGAAGGCCGGTATGCCTGGTGCGATGCCGTGTGTGAGGCAGTTGGTGGTTTGAAGCTGGGCGGCGGCGGGTTGCCGCAAAGCTGGCGCGAGCCTGACGACCTCAGTTATGCCCTGCGCGAGGTGGCGCGTACCGACATGGCCAGCCTGTTCAACTACAGCACGCCCTTGGGGCTTCCAGCGTTGCGCGAGCAGATCGTCAAGCGCCTGAGGTTGCTCAATATCGATGGCCGCAGCTCGCAGCTGCTGAGTACCTGCGGCGCCAGTCATGCGCTGGATCTGATCGTGCGCACCTTGTTCAAGGCCGGCGACTGCGTGGTGGTCGAAACACCCGGGTATGCGCCGCTGTTCGATCTCCTGCGCCTGCATGGCGTGCGCATGCTCGAGGTGCGTCGCACCCCGAGCGGACCGGATATCGAAGCGCTGGAGACTTTGCTGCAACAGTTTCGGCCCGATGCGTTGTTCATCAACAGTCATCATCACAACCCCACCGGCAGTTGCCTGTCGCCGAGCGTGGCGCAACGCATCCTGCAACTGAGCAAGGCCTACGACCTGCGAGTGATCGAAGACGACGTCTACGCGGACTTGCACACTGGAAACGGTACGCGATTGGCGGCGCTCGACGATGCGGGGCGAGTCATCTATGTGGGCAGTTTCTCCAAGACCCTGAGCAGTTCGCTGCGAGTCGGGTTCGTTTTTGCCGACAGCGAAATGGTCAGGCGGCTGGCGCAGGTCAAGATGATCAGTGGGCTGGGGGTGTCGAGGTTTTCCGAGGCAGTGTTGGCCAGCCTGATGGTCAGTGGCGCTTACCGCAAACTGGTGCAACGCCAGCGTCAACGGCTGAATGCCGATCGCGCCGCCGCGCTACAAGCGCTGGAGGACGCCGATTGGGAGGTTTTCGGCAAGCCTGCTGGCGGGTTGTTCATCTGGGCGCGTTCGCGCATGAGCGATCACGCGCGGGTACGTCGGCAGGCTCAACGCTGTGGCGTGCTGCTGTCCGCGCCTGATGCCTTCAGTCCCAGCGGTGAGTCGGGCGACTGGCTGCGCATCAACGTGGCATACGCCTGCGATCCGCGCGCTCGGCAGTTTTTTCGCCACACCGGTTCGGATCGACCTCAAGCGTTCTGAAAACGACGCAGGCGTAGCTTTTTGCCATTATTCCGACGCCAGAGACTTGTGCCGGTGGATGGCCGTTGCGACTCTTCGCTCTACTGACAATGGCAGGGGACTACGCGCAATGATTTCGGCCATGCAAGGACGTTTTGCCAACCTCGGTATGGCGAAAAAACTGGGTATCGGGTTTGTGCTGGTTCTGCTGCTGACCGCGCTGGTGGCGGCCATTGGCGTCTGGTCCCTGCAAACCATCAGTCAGCGTTTCGACGGGCTGAAACAGATGTCCTCGCTCAACAGTGGCTTGCTCAAGGTGCGCCTGCTTGAGCAGGAATATGCCTTGCGAGGCGATCCGAAGACGGCCGATGCCCTGCGTAAGGGCGTCGACGAACTGGTTGCTCTGGCTGATCAGCTCAAAGCGCAGTCGGCGGCCAATGTGCCGGTCATGAATGATGTGCAGCAGTCGCTGGCGGCGTATCGCAAGGCATTCGATGAGTTTGTGTCGTTGACTCAGGCCAAGGACCTCGCGCTGGAAATGGCCAGTTGGTCGGTGTCCAGTGTGGCCAACAACCTTGACGTATTACAGGCCGGGCTTGCCGACGACGGCGCGTATACCTTGAAGGACACCGAGGGCAAGGACGGTGCGCAGTTCATTGAGCAGGCCAGCCAGGTCAGTCAGGTGTCGCGGCTGATGCTGCAAGCGATGAACGAAGCGCGGATTCGCCTCGATCAAAGCCGCAAGGGCGATGCCGACGGTGCCGGCAAAGGCAATATCGAACAGGCTGCACAGGCCCAGACGCAGGCCGAAGAACTGAAAGCCACGGTCAAGGACGAGGGTTACCTGACCGTGCTCAATGAGGTGTCCGGGCATATCGCCGGTTTCAACGACAAACTGGCCGAGTACACCGGATTGCTCGCGCAGGAAAAAACCGTCTACGAGCAGTTGCACCAGCGTGCCGACCAAGTGGTCGAGCGGGTGAATCAGGCTTATGTCGCTGAAGATGGCGCAATGCAGGCGGAACTGAAGAAAAACTCGCTGCTGATCATTGGTTCATCGGCGCTGGCACTGTTGGTCGGATTGCTGGCTGCGTGGCTGATCACTCGACTTATCGTCGCGCCACTGCGCAGTGTGATTCAGGTCGCCCAGCAGATTGCCGCCGGCGACTTGAGTGCGACCGTGGAGGTGAACCGGCGTGACGAGATCGGCCAGTTGATGCTGGCGATGCAGCAGATGGGCGCAGGGCTGAGTGCGATTGTCAGCGGCTTGCAGGCAGGTATCGAGCAACTGGCCAGTTCGGCGCAATCACTGTCGGCGGTCACTGAACAGACCAACCTTGAGGTCAGCAGCCAGAAGGAAGAAACCGAGCAGGTCGCCACGGCAATGAACCAGATGACCGCCACGGTGCATGACGTCGCGCGCAATGCTGAAGAGGCGGCGCTGGCCGCGCAGACGGCGGATGACAAGGTCGAGAGTGGTCAGCAGGTAGTGCGCCAGAGCATGGCGCGGATCGAGCAATTGGCTGATTCGGCGACATCGGCCAGTTCCAGCATCGAAAGCCTCAGTGCGGAAATCCAGAATATCGGCACGGTGCTGGGGGTGATCAAAAGCGTCGCTGAGCAAACCAATTTACTGGCGCTGAATGCCGCGATCGAGGCGGCCCGGGCTGGTGAGCAGGGCAGGGGCTTTGCGGTGGTGGCCGATGAGGTGCGCGCGCTGGCGCGGCGCACGCAGCAATCGACTGAGGAAATTGAACGGCTGGTCAGTGCGTTGCGTTCGGCGGCGCATTCGTCGGTGCAGCAGATTCAGAGCAGCGGCGAGTTGGTGAAGCTGGCGGTGAGTGATGCGTTGCAGACCGAGAGTGCGCTGGGGAGTATTGCGGTGGCGGTGTCGTTGATTCAGCAGATGAATCAGCAGATTGCGGCGGCGGCCGAGGAGCAGAGTTCGGTGGCGGAGGAGATCAATCGCAGTGTGACGAGTATTCGTGCGAGTGCGGATCAGTCGTCGATCGCGATGCGCGGGAATGCGGCTTCGAGTGTTGAGCTGGCGCAGTTGGGGAGTGAGTTGCGTGGGATGGTTGGGCATTTTCGGCTTTGACGCTTTGACGCTTTGGGCTTGGCGGCCTTTGGGCCGGCCATGCTCTTGGGGTGTTGGGGGGATATCCGTTGCTGCGGGTGTTGCTGATTAGGGTTCCGCCCTTACGGCGGGTCACTTTTTCCAGACGCCCGGAATGCCGGCCCAGAAAAAAGTAACCAAAAAGGCTTGCTCCTACGTGCGGCCCGCTCGCTGGGGCTCGGGGTTCCTTCGCTCCGGGATCGATCCGGGCGCAGCGTCTCCGGTTTGCTTCGCTGCACCTACTCCCGCTGTGTTTGGCTGCGCCAAACGGTCGCTGCGCTCTCACGCCCGGATCAATCCCTCCACTCAGCCTTCCGACGTCGCCCGTGGATCAAGATCAAGAGCGGCAGCCGAGCTAACGCTCATCCTGTTGAGTGGTGAGAGGCAGAAGCAGTGCGGGTTTTGCTCTTGCTCTTCTGTGGGAGCGAGCTTGCTCCGGGCGGCGTTCCGACGAAGGCGGCCTGGCAGCCGACCTGTTTCTTGCGGTTGTACTCAATCCCATTGTAGGAGTGAGCCTGCTCGCGATCGCGGTCTCGCAGCGAACCCATTTCTGCCGGATGTACTCAAACCCTGTGGTGGCTTGCCAGCGATGACGGCCGGATAGCCGACCAATTTCTGTCTGAGTGCACACAGGTCAAACTGTGGGAGCGAGCTTGCTCGCGAAAGCGCTCTCATATTCACCGGTTTTCTATCACGTTCACTCCCCCGAACCCACAAAAAAGCCACCTCTCGGTGGCTTCTTTTTCAACATCTGCAATCAGTCGTAAATCACTTTCTTTTTCCAGTCGGCATCTGCCTCTGCATCTTTGAGGCCAGCGGTCAGTTGGTTCTCTTCGCCTTCAACCGGTGCAATCTTGTCCATGACCTGGGCGTTGGCGCGGGCCAGCAGCTTTTCCAGGTATTGCAGTTGTTCTGCATATACCTGTGGGTCCTGCTGTTTGCGCAGGTATTGCACGCCGCGTTCGAAGGCGAGGCGGGCCTGGCCGGGCTGGTTTTGTTGCAGGGACTGTTGGCCGAGGTTGTTGAAGAATTCGATGTGCAGCAGCACCAGGATGTGGCGGACTTCGCGGATCCAGTGTTTGGCTTCGTTCGGCGGCAGGAAGCCGTCGTGGGCGGCGCGGGTGATCTGGCCGTGGAGGGCTTCGAGCAGGAAGCGCACGTCTTTGGCTTTGGCTTCGGTCAGAATCGGTGCCGGCGGGTTATTCACCGGGATCGATTCGCCTTGGGCGACCAGGGCGCTCAGTTCGGTGATGCGTGCTTTGGTGGTGGCGCTGGTTTTTTCCAGGTTCAGCAGGCGCTGGCAGACGTTAAGTTCCAGACGGGTCAGCAGCAGCTTGAGCGCCGGGGTCATGAACTGGCCCGGGAAGGTTTCGGTCAGTTCGCCGCAGCGGCGCAGGCGGTCGTTGAGTTCGACCTTGGTGCGGGCCTTCTCCAGTTTGTTGTTTTCCACCACATGGTTCATGTAGCCAATGGCGATCAGAATTGCGATCCCGGCTATGACTAGCAGGGTGATCATGAGTGGTGTCACCGGTAAGACCTCTTTATAGGGTTCGCATGCGAGTGTAGTGGCTGGGCATTTAGCCGCCTAGCGCCGCTCGACGAGTTGGATCGGCAGGTTCAATGTGTATCGGCCGCACGCTGCTTATATGAATGCTGGCGCTGCATGTGCAGATTGCCATCACTGTGGGTGGACTATAGCGTCTTGGCGAGTGGCGGAATATAGGCGTCAATCGTCGGGCGACGGAAAAGCCCGGTTGCCGCCGGAAAGCAGGTCGAAGTCATTGATTTAAATAAATTTATATCAAGGGGTTGACGACCTCTCAATCCATCCATAGAATGCGCGCCACTTGCAGCGTAAAGCACACAGCGAAGCGCGGCAGGGAGTGAATGTTGTAGTGTGTCCCCTTCGTCTAGTGGCCTAGGACACCGCCCTTTCACGGCGGTAACAGGGGTTCGAGTCCCCTAGGGGACGCCAATGCGGGAATAGCTCAGTTGGTAGAGCACGACCTTGCCAAGGTCGGGGTCGCGAGTTCGAGTCTCGTTTCCCGCTCCAATTTTAAACAGCAGTGCTTTCGGGCGGTGCTGAGTGAAACCAGAACCAAGTCTTCGGATGCGGGTCTGGACACCGAAACACACACCATGTGTTCCGGGTAGCGTGTCCCCTTCGTCTAGTGGCCTAGGACACCGCCCTTTCACGGCGGTAACAGGGGTTCGAGTCCCCTAGGGGACGCCATTTGCGGGAATAGCTCAGTTGGTAGAGCACGACCTTGCCAAGGTCGGGGTCGCGAGTTCGAGTCTCGTTTCCCGCTCCAAATTCTAAAAACGCCGCTCAGTGAGCGGCGTTTTTATTAGTGAAAGTTGTAGCCTGTGTCCCCTTCGTCTAGTGGCCTAGGACACCGCCCTTTCACGGCGGTAACAGGGGTTCGAGTCCCCTAGGGGACGCCATTGCGGGAATAGCTCAGTTGGTAGAGCACGACCTTGCCAAGGTCGGGGTCGCGAGTTCGAGTCTCGTTTCCCGCTCCATATTCACAAAAACGCCGCTCAATAGAGCGGCGTTTTTGTATGCGCGGGATTTGTGGTCGTGCTATCAGCGCTAAAGAAAAAGGCCCGCCGAATCACTTCGGCGGGCCTTTTTTGCGTTTTTGCGTCTGCTTACCAGGACAGCATCAAGCGACCGGCGAACAGGATCAGCACCACGCCCATGGTGCGTTCGAACCAATGCCCCATGCGCATGAACAGCAGTCGAACCCGACTGCTTGAGAAAAACAGCGCGACTACAACAAACCACAACGCGTTTACAAAACACATCCACAAACCATAGAACGCCTGGATTTGCAGAGGTGTTTCAGCGCTGATGATCGTAGTGAAGATGGCCAGGAAAAATAGCGTGGCCTTGGGGTTGGTCGCATTGGTCAGAAAACCGGTGCTGAAGGCTTTGAAAAGCGTTTGCTCAGCCACTGGTTCATCGATGGGTTTCTCACCTTCAATTGCCGATTTGGGTTTGCTGCGCAGCAGGCTGACACCCAGATACAGGATGTAGGCACCACCAATCACTTTGGCAACGGTCAGCAGCCACGGGGTGGTGTGCATCAAGGCGCCCACGCCAAGCAGCGTGTACAGCACGTGTACGGAAATCCCCGCGCCAATTCCCAGCGCCGTGCAGATCCCCACCAGTCGGCCGAATCGAACGCTTTGGCGAATAGTGACTGCGAAGTCGGGGCCGGGAGCAACCACGGCCAGAAAGTGGATAGTAGCCAGCGCCAGAAACTCGCCCAGATAATTCGAATACATCTCAGCTCCAGTAGGTCAGGGGTGAAGCATTGCCGCGATAGCCGACAAAAAAGGAAAGGCTCAAGCGCGGATCTGCCACCCCCGGGGTCACCGAGTGCATGCGCCGCGAATTGAACATTATGAAATCGCCGGGTTGCGGTCGGACTTCGAGGGTGGGCGGGCCAAGCAGCGCTGGTTCAATGCCGTAACTGTCGCCACGCATTTCATCGAATTGATCCGGGCTGATATCGTCGTCCCACATCTGCAGCGCACCGCCCTCGGTCGGCATGTTCAGATAGACGTTGCAGGCGAACTGCGCTTCCAGGCTGCGGGCCTGGAAACTGTCCGGGGCGTCTTTGGCGAAAATGTCGTGATGGGCAAGGAAGCACACGCCGGGTTTCACCACTCGCGAAAGGCCGACATACATTTTGCGGCCGTAGAGGTTTTCCAGGTGTGCGCCGGCCGGCCAGGATTCGTCGAGCATGCAGCGCAAGGTGTCGATCGGTGAAGAGTAGGGCGCGCAGCGATTGCGCAGTTCGGCGATGTTGCTGGTGGCGCGTTCGAAGTAATCCTCGATCAGCAGCGGCTGGTTTTCCGCTTCATAAAAAGCCATACCGATGCGGCCAATACTGGGCGCGTTGATGTAACCCTCAAAGCCTGGAGCGAGAATCTTGTCGCCAATCTGAATGGCCAGCGGCTCCGGCAAAAAGCCTTTGACGCGGATGGCGAGGACTTCTTCGTTGGCCAGTTTTTTTATGCACGTCTCATCGAGACGCTCGACGTCTAGCATCATTTTTTTTAGGTCCATCTATCGATAGTCTACGGAAGCTGCGAGTGCAGTTCCCCGGCGTCGGACGTTGCGTGAGGCAACGTCCGAAATGCTCAATCCACGCTGTAGTGGACGGACAACGTGCCTTTCTTCTGCGAAAGGGACGCGATCGTGACTGTGCCCAGATCCTTCAGGCTACGTACATGGGTGCCACCGCAGCCATAGGCCGGTAGTTCACCGAAACCGATTTCCCGCGCGCCTTCGCGCAGTGAGGTCAGGCGCGGCAGATCGTGCTCGATCCACTGGCCGATGCCGCACTGAACGGTCTCGGCGTCGACTTCCTGCGCAGCATCACCGGGTTTGAATTGCACGCGACCTTCATCCGGCCAGTGGTGGGCCTTGATCGGCATCCAGCCCAAGGCCTGAACGAAATGCCCGATCAAGTGGCCGGCTGAATGCATGCGCGTATTGAAGTTTCGGCGCTGTTCGTCGATGCGGATACAGGTCATGCCGAGCGCCACCGGCCGGTCAACAAAATGAATGATCTGCTCTGGTTCCTGCACCACACGCAATACCTGGCTTTCACCGATCCAACCGGTATCACACGGCTGTCCGCCGCCTTGCGGATGAAACAGTGTGGCGCGCAAGACCACGGCGAATTCGTTCTCTTGGGGCGTGCAGTCGAGGACTTCCACATTAGCCTTGAGGTCATCACTATGGAAAAAGAGGCGAAGCGTCATATTCCATGCCCTTATTAAAGTTTCTGTTTTTATTATATGAATCGTGCAATAACGTGATAATCCGTTCAAACATCAAAGGACTTGTGCGCTGTGAGCATCAATCTGCCGCTACCGCTGCTCGGTGAAATGGCGATTTTCGTCAAGGTCGTAGAGACCGGCAGCTTTTCTGAAGCCGCTCGGCAACTGGGTTCATCGCCCTCAGCGGTGAGCCGCAGTATTTCGCGGCTGGAAAAAGCCTTGGCCACGCGGTTGTTGCAACGCACCACGCGCAAGCTGCGTTTGAGTGACGGCGGCGAAGAGGTTTTCAAACGTTGTCAGGAAATGGTCAGCGCGGCCAAATCGGTGATGGAGATCAGCGGCCAGTTCACCCATGAAGCGGAAGGACTGGTGCGGGTCAGCGTACCGAAAGCAGTAGGGCGCTTTGTGATTCATCCGCACATGCCCGAGTTTCTGCGGCGTTATCCGAAGGTCGATGTCGAGTTGCTGCTGGAAGATCGCCAGGTGGATTTGATCGACGACCATGTCGATCTGGCGATTCGCATCACCGATCGACCACCGGCCGGGCTGGTCGGCCGGCAATTGCTGACCATCGACCACTTGCTCTGTGCCACGCCGCAATACCTGGCCGAGCACGGCACACCGACTCACCCGCATGATTTGCTCAATCACAGTTGTATTTATCTGGGGGAAACCCCGAGCGATGCTCGCTGGAAATTCAAGAAAGGCAGCAAAGCGGTGACGGTGGGTGTCCGCGGGCGTTATGCCGCTAATCACACCGGTGTGCGCTTGGGCGCTGTGTTGCAGCACATCGGCATCGGCAGCCTGCCGTACTTCACCGCTCGCTATGCGCTTGAGCAAAAGTTGGTGGTGCAGGTGCTACCGGACTGGACATTCCTCGCGTCCTATCACGGCGGACTGTGGTTGCTGCACTCGCCGACACGCTATCTGCCGCCCAAACTAAGGGTGTTTATCGACTATCTGGTGGAGTGCCTGCAGAAAGAGCCGACCTTGAGCAAACCGGGCAAGTCAGGTGGTGCGAGTAACGCAGCCATGGCGTATGAATTACCTGAAAGCGAGGGATTGCTGTAACGCAGAAGCAAAAGATCGCAGCCTTCGGCAGCTCCTACAGGGGATTGCGTGAGTCCACTGTAGGAGCTGCCGAAGGCTGCGATCTTTTGATTTTCAACCAAACAGTTAAATCAGTGCTTGCTGTCCTGAGCGGACATCGCCAGCAGCTGTTTTTCCTGGTTCCAGTCGAACGGCTCGTCGTTCTGTTCAGCTTCGTAGCGACGTTCTTCCAGTGCCTGATACATGTCGATCTCTTCATCGGACAGGTAGTGCAGACAGTCACCGGCGAAGAACCACAGCAGATCGCGCGGGATCAGGTGGGCGATCTGCGGGTAACGGGTAATCACTTGAGTCAGGATGTCCTGGCCCAGGTACTGGCTTTCGATCGGATCGATCGGCAGCGATGCCAACAGTTCGTCGAAGCGCTCCAGGAACAAGGCATGGCTTTCTTCGGGAACCTGTTCGGCCTCACCTACGGCGACCAGGATACTGCGCAGGTGGTCGAGCAAAACAAGATGATCGGCAACGACGTTGGACACGAGATAAGTCCTCAAGAGCAAAACGGGCGCGGGAGTATAAAGCGCCCGCGCCCTCTTGGACATGGTTGTCAGGATCAGCGGACTTTGCCCTCTGCCAGCGCCAGCTCCTCTTTGTCGAAATCATCGACGTCGATCACCTTGCGTCGCGCCGCTTCGGCATCGCGCAGACTCTGCGCCTCCACCGGTTGCAGCACCCCGGCCTCCAGCGCCGCATCGATGGCGTGTTCGCCCGCGACCGGTTTGACCTGACCGCTTTTCAGCGAAGTGTGCAGTTTTTTGTGCAACGGCTGCGCAGCATTCAGCAGATCGCTGGCGTGTTGCAGCGCGCCGACGGCATCGTCTGCCGACTGCGGGCGATAGCAACCGGCAAGCAGCTCTTCCAGCGCCGGATCGCCCTTGGCGCGACCAATCACGCCAGCCACTTCGGCACCGAGTTTGTCCGACGGGCCTTTGTGACGACGACCGAACGGGAAAACGATGACTCGCAACAGACAACCGAACACTTTGTTCGGGAAGTTGCGCAGCAATTCATCCAGCGCCCGTTCCGATTGGCCGAGGCTTTCTTCCATCGCCCAGCGGAACAGCGGCTCCATGTACGCCGGCGAGTCCAGATCGTGATAACGCTTGAGCGCGGCCGAGGCCAGATACAGGTTGCTCAATACATCGCCCAGACGTGCCGACAGACGTTCGCGGCGTTTCAGCTCACCGCCGAGCAGCATCATGCTGAAGTCGGCGAGCATCGCAAAGGCTGCAGCCTGACGGTTAAGCGCGCGGAAATAGCCCTGACTGATCTTGTCGCCCGGCGCGTGTTCGAAGTGGCCGAAACCAAGGTTCAGCACCAATGTGCTGGCAGCGTTGCTCACGGCAAAACCGATGTGTTTGAGCAGCAGGCCATCGAACTCTTTCAGCGCCTGATCCTTGTCTTCGCGGCCGGCCAGAGCCATCTCCTTCAGTACAAACGGATGGCAACGAATCGCCCCCTGACCGAAGATCATCAGGTTGCGTGACAGGATGTTCGCGCCCTCCACGGTGATGAAGATCGGCGCACCGTTCCAGCTGCGCCCGAGGTAGTTGTTCGGCCCCATGATGATCGCCTTACCGCCGTGCACATCCATCGCATGGCTGATGCACTCGCGGCCGCGTTCGGTGAGGTGGTACTTGAGGATCGCCGACAACACCGACGGTTTCTCGCCGAGATCCACCGCGTTAGCCGTGAGCATCCGCGCCGCGTCCATCATCCACGCGTTACCGCCGATGCGCGCCATGGCCTCCTGAATACCTTCGAACGCTGATAGCGGCACGTTGAACTGTTCACGAATCTGCGCGTACTGGCCGGTGACCAGACTGGTGAATTTCGCCGCGCCGGTACCGACGGCTGGCAACGAGATCGAACGGCCGACCGACAGGCAGTTCATCAGCATCATCCAGCCCTTGCCGAGCATTTCCTGACCGCCGATAAGGAAGTCCAGCGGGATGAACACATCTTTGCCGGAGTTCGGGCCGTTCATGAACGCCGCGCCCAGTGGCAGGTGACGACGACCGATTTCCACGCCGGCGGTGTCGGTCGGAATCAACGCGAGGCTGATGCCGAGGTCTTCCTTGTCGCCCAGCAGATGTTCCGGGTCATAGGCCTTGAAAGCCAGGCCGAGGAGGGTAGCGACCGGGCCGAGGGTGATGTAGCGTTTTTCCCAGTTCAGGCGCAGGCCGATGACTTCCTGACCTTCCCACTGACCTTTGCAGATGATGCCGGTGTCGGGCATCGCGCCGGCATCGGAACCCGCGAGCGGGCCGGTGAGGGCAAAGCACGGAATATCATCGCCCCGGGCCAGACGCGGCAGGTAGTGATTGCGTTGTTCGTCGGTGCCGTAATGCAGCAGCAGTTCGGCCGGGCCGAGTGAGTTCGGCACCATGACAGTGGAGGCGAGGTCACCGCTGCGGGTGGCGAGTTTCATTGCCACTTGCGAGTGGGCGTAGGCCGAGAACCCTTTACCGCCAAATTCTTTCGGAATGATCAGGGCAAAAAAGCCATGTTCCTTGATGTGCGTCCAGGCTTCGGCCGGCAGGTCCATCGACTGGCCGATCTGCCAGTCAGTGACCATCGCGCAGAGTTCTTCGGTCGGGCCGTCGATGAACGCCTGTTCTTCGTCAGTGAGTTGCACTTTCGGATAGGCCAGCAGTTTGTCCCAGTCCGGGCGGCCGCTGAACAGCTCGCCATCCCACCACACGGTACCGGCGTCGATCGCGTCGCGTTCGGTCTGCGACATCGGCGGCAGGGTTTTCTGGAACCAGCTGAACAGCGGCGCAGTGAAATGTTTGCGGCGCAGGTCAGGCAGCAGCAACGGTGCGGCGACCACCGCAAGCAAGATCCAAAAAATTGCCAATAACCAGCCCGGCGCATGACTGAAAATACCCATCGCCACCAGGTAGACGGCAACGATGCCCAGCGCAGGCAGCGGGGCGATGCGCCGGTGGGCGAGATACGCCACGCCAACGATCAAAACCAGTATCCACAACAACAGCATATTCAGTCCTCCGTGAACCAAGGCAAATCGACCCTCCAGAGCTTAGACGGCATCTGTAAAAGCGGGTGGTCAGACCAAGGTGATTGAAATCGTGGGAAACCCCGGATGGTTTTCGTAGGTTCGGTGGGCAACACGTGTGGGAAATCGTTCGCTGATCCCGCGTCTTTGCGTCCAAGTTTGGCCGAAACGTCGTTATCTCTGTGCTGACGCTGTCGCTAGACTCGGGACTCATCCAGGAGATTGTCGTCATGCACGAGTATCTGAGTCCCGGCCGCTTCATCGATAGTGACCACCCGACGGTGGTGGAGTTCGCCGAACAACATCGGGGTGCCAGCCGCGATCCGCTCGAGCAGGCGATCAGTCTTTATTACGCCGTGCGTGAGGCGGTACGTTACAACCCGTACACCTTCAGCCGCGATCCGCAGACCTTGCGCGGCAGCTATGCGTTGGCGACGGGGGAGAGTTATTGCGTACCGAAAGCCACGCTGCTGGCGGGCTGCGCGCGGCATTGCGGGATCCCGGCGCGCATCGGTCTGGCCGATGTGCGCAATCACCTGTCGACCCCGCGCCTGCTCGAGTTGCTGAAAAGCGATATGTTCGCCATGCACGGCTATACCGAGTTTTTTCTAGAGGGTCGCTGGGTCAAGGCCACGCCGGCGTTCAACCAGAAGCTCTGCGAGTTGTTCAATGTCGCGCCGCTGGAGTTCGACGGTATCAACGACAGCGTTTTCCACCCGTTCAACCGTGACGGAGCGCAGTTGATGGAGTATCTGGTCGATCACGGTCAATTCGCCGATGTCCCCGAAACGTTCTTCTTCGAACATCTGAAAAAGTGCTATCCGCACCTGTTCACTGATCTGCAGCCGGCATTGCTCGGCGATATGCAGAGTGATTTGAGCCGTACCTGATCCGGCGTATGCTGCCTGCCCACTCATTTGAAAAGAGGCGGTCATGCTGAAGATCTGGGGACGGAAAAACTCATCGAATGTCAGGAAGCCCTTGTGGGCTGCTGAAGAGCTTGGCCTGGCCTACGAGGCGATCGATGCCGGTGGCGCATTCGGCGTGGTCGACACACCCGAGTACCGGGCGATGAACCCGAACGGCCGGGTACCGGTGATCGAGGACGACGGTTTTGTGCTGTGGGAATCCAACGCCATCGTTCGCTATTTGCTGGCCAGGCATGCGCCCGACAGCAACTGGTATTCGGCCGATCCGCGAGCTCGCGCCATCGCCGACAAATGGATGGACTGGACCACGTCGAGTTTTGCCGGCCCGTTCCGCACGGTTTTCTGGGGCGTGTTGCGCACCCCGGCAGACAAGCAGGACTGGACGGCAATCAATGCAGCGATCAAGGAATGCAACGAGTTGCTGGGCATGGCAGACAGAGCCCTGGCCAGCCAGCCTTACCTCTCCGGAAAAGACATCGGCATGGGCGATATCCCGCTCGGCAGTTTCATTTATGCCTGGTTCGAGATGCCCATCGAACGCGCCCCGCAACCGCATCTGCAAGCCTGGTACGAGCGCCTGAAGCAGCGTCCGGCCTACCGGAAAGCCGTCATGACCGCGTTGACTTAATACCTACTATCGACACACTTGACTGTACTTGTACGGCGGCGGCAAGCACCATTGCGCACTTGCGCTGCGGTTCGATCCTTCGCCGCCGTCTCCTTTTTCCCTTCAATGGTGCGTAAATCAGATATGAGTTCCGCTCTGTCCATCCGGCAGCTAACCAAAACCTACGGCAACGGGTTCCAGGCCTTGAGTGGTATCGATCTGGACGTCGCCGAAGGTGACTTTTTCGCCTTGCTCGGCCCCAACGGTGCCGGCAAATCCACGACCATCGGCATTCTTTCGACCTTGGTCAACAAGACCAGCGGCACAGTGAATATCTTCGGTCATGACCTGGACAAGAACCCGGCGGCGCTCAAGCGCTCGATCGGTGTCGTGCCCCAGGAATTCAACTTCAATCAGTTCGAAAAGACCTTCGACATCGTCGTGACTCAGGCCGGTTACTACGGCATTCCAGCGAAGATCGCCAAGGAACGCGCCGAGCAGTACCTGACCCAACTGGGCCTGTGGGACAAGCGCGATGTGCCGTCGCGTTCGCTGTCCGGCGGCATGAAGCGGCGCTTGATGATCGCCCGTGCGCTGGTGCACGAACCGCGTCTGCTGATCCTCGATGAACCGACCGCAGGCGTCGACATCGAGTTGCGCCGTTCGATGTGGACGTTCCTCACCGAGCTGAACCAGAAAGGCATCACCATCATCCTCACCACGCACTATCTGGAGGAGGCTGAGCAGTTGTGCCGCAACATCGGCATCATCGACCACGGCACCATCGTCGAGAACACCAGCATGAAACAATTGCTGGGCCAGCTACACGTGGAAACCTTCTTGCTCGATCTGAAAAACGACTTGAACGCCGCGCCGCAATTGCTCGGTTATCCGTCCCGGTTGATCGACAGCCATACCCTGGAAGTCCAGGTCGACAAATCCATGGGCATCACGGCGTTGTTCACCCAGTTGGCGCAGCAGAACATCGAAGTATTGAGCCTGCGTAACAAAACCAATCGCCTCGAGGAGCTGTTCGTGTCCCTGGTCGAGAAAAATCTGTCGAAGGTGGCGGTATGAGTTCTGAATTCCGTCCCAACCTCGTCGCCCTGCAGACCATCGTTTACCGTGAGGTCAAACGCTTCACGCGGATCTGGCCGCAGACGCTGCTGCCGCCGGCGATCACCATGGTTCTGTACTTCGTGATCTTCGGTAACCTGATCGGCCGGCAGATCGGCGACATGGGTGGCTTCACTTACATGGAGTACATCGTGCCGGGGCTGATCATGATGTCGGTGATCACCAACTCTTACGGCAACGTGGTGTCGAGTTTCTTCGGCAGCAAGTTCCAGCGTTCCATCGAAGAGCTGATGGTCTCGCCGGTGTCGCCGCATACGATCCTGATCGGCTTCACCATTGGCGGCGTGTTGCGGGGGCTGATGGTTGGCGTGATCGTGACGATCCTGTCGCTGTTCTTCACCCATTTGCAGGTGCATCACCTGGGTGTGACCGTGCTGGTGGTGGTGCTGACGGCGACGATCTTCTCGTTGCTGGGCTTCATCAACGCCGTGTTCGCGCGCAACTTCGATGATATTTCGATCATCCCGACCTTTGTGCTGACGCCGCTGACCTATCTGGGCGGGGTGTTCTATTCGATCACGTTGCTGCCGCCGTTCTGGCAAACCGTGTCGCTGGCCAACCCGGTGCTGCACATGGTCAACGCTTTCCGTTACGGCATTCTGGGTGTGTCGGATATCCGCATCGGCATCGCGATCACCTTTATGCTGGTGGCGACGGTGGTGTTGTATCTCGGTTGTGCGCGGTTGCTGGTGAGTGGTCGCGGGATGCGTACCTGATCCAATGTGGGAGCGAGCCTGCTCGCGAATGCAGACAACACAAAACTAAACGGCCTCCCACTGCGGAGGCCGTTTTGCATTCAGCGCATTCTGTTTTTCTTGCGCCGCGCCCATTGCCGCGCGACCCACCAACGCCAATACATCATCACCAGGCAATAGGCGAGGGCACCGAGCACCAGCCCTACCACCACCGAGCCGAGCAGAAACGGCTGCCACAACGTCGACAACTCACCGCTGATCCACTCCCAGGTCAGTTCATCCGGCAAATGCCGGGCGGGCACGTCCATCAAAAACGCCCCGGCCTGATAAGTGCAGAAGAACACCGCCGGCATGGTGATCGGATTGGTCAGCCACACCAGACTGACCGCAATCGGCATGTTTCCCCGCACCATAACGGCGAGGGCGGCGGCCACCAGCATTTGCGCCGGAATTGGCAGGAACGCCGCGAACAGACCGACCGCCATCGCCCGGGCGACCGAGTGACGATTGAGGTGCCAGAGGTTTGGGTCATGCAGCAACTTGCCGAGAAAGCGTAAGGATTTGTGTTCCCTGATGCTCGTCGGGTCGGGCATGTAACGTTTGAATAAGCGCCGGGGCATAAGGCTTCTCGGTCGGTTAAGGTGGCAAGTATGTCTGGATTCTACGAAGCGCCCATTCAGACTTTGTGACAATTGTTGACGACGGTCGTGCCCGACACCCGCTATGCCTAAGCGTGGGACTCTCAAGGACAGGCTTATGCGCACAGGGATGATGGCGCTCGCAGTCGGTTTGCTGATCGCGGTTTTTATGCCGGCATTACCGCCGGTCTGGTTGCTGCTGTTGTTACCGGTCGTGGCTTTGATGCTGCTGCCGTTTCGCAGTTATCCGTTGGCGTTTTTGCTGTTTGGTTTCACTTGGGCCTGTGTCGCTGCGCAATGGGCGTTGAATGATCGGTTGCCCGTTGAACTGGATGGCGAAACCCGTTGGCTCGAAGGGCGGGTCGTCGGCTTGCCGCAGAACAGCGACGGCGTGGTGCGTTTTGAACTGGCTGATGCGCGCTCGCGTCACGAAAAACTGCCAACGCTGATGCGGCTCGCCTGGTACGGCGGGCCGGCGGTCAACAGCGGCGAGCGCTGGCGCCTGGCGGTCAAGCTCAAGCGTGCGGGAGGTTTGCTCAATCCGGACGCTTTCGATTACGAGGCGTGGCTGCTGGCGCAACGCATCGGCGCCACCGGCACGATCAAGGACGGCCAACGCCTGAGCGAAGCACGCTGGGCCTGGCGCGACAGTATTCGTCAGCGTTTGCTCGAGGTAGACGCACAGGGACGGGGCGGGGCACTGGCGGCGCTGGTGCTGGGCGATGGCTCGGGACTCAGTCGCGAGGACTGGCAGATTTTGCAGGACACCGGCACCGTGCACTTGCTGGTGATTTCCGGTCAGCACATTGGCTTGCTGGCAGCGGTAATGTACATGCTGGTCGCCGGATTGGCCCGCTTTGGCCTGTGGCCGCTGCGCTGGCCCTGGCTGCCGTGGGCCTGTGGTCTGGCATTCGCGGCGGCGCTCGGTTATGGCCTGCTCGCCGGATTCGACGTGCCGGTACAGCGCGCCTGCGTGATGGTCGGGCTGGTACTGTTGTGGCGCCTGCGCTTTCGTCATCTTGGTGCGTGGTGGCCGTTGTTGCTGGCGTTCAATGCGGTGCTTTTATTCGATCCCCTGGCCAGCCTTCGCCCCGGTTTCTGGCTGTCCTTTACGGCTGTTGCGGTGCTGATCTTCACCTTTGGCGGTCGGCTGGGCGCGTGGCGTTGGTGGCAAACCTGGACGCGGGCGCAGTGGTTGATTGCCATCGGGCTGTGTCCGGTGTTGCTGTCACTGAATCTGCCGATCAGTCTTAGCGGGCCGTTGGCGAACCTGTTGGCAGTGCCTTGGGTGAGCCTCGTGGTGTTGCCGCCGGCCTTGCTCGGCACCTTGATGTTGCCGGTGCCGTATGTCGGTGAAGGTCTTTTGTGGCTGGCCGGCGGTTTGATCGATGCGCTGTTTCGCGCTTTGGCCGTGATTGCCGGGCAGTGGCCGGCATGGACAGCCGCCGCCGTGCCGGGCTGGGTCTGGTTGCTCGGCAGCCTCGGTGCCGTGTTGTTGCTATTGCCGCGCGGCGTGCCGATGCGGGCACTGGGCTGGCCATTGCTATGGCTGCTGGTCGTGCCGCCCCGCGAGCGTCTGGATGAAGGACTGGCCGACATCTGGCAACTTGATGTCGGCCAAGGCCTGGCCATCCTGATCCGCACGCGTCATCACACGCTGCTGTATGACGCCGGGCCGCGCTTTGGCGATTTCGATCTCGGCGAGCGTGT
Source organism: Pseudomonas viridiflava (assembly GCF_900580865.1). Classification (GTDB taxonomy): domain Bacteria; phylum Pseudomonadota; class Gammaproteobacteria; order Pseudomonadales; family Pseudomonadaceae; genus Aquipseudomonas. The sequence goes on along the minus strand of NZ_UTBZ01000014.1, from coordinate 285,623 downwards.
GGTGCTTCCTGCATTGCGCAAACTGAGTGTGGAAAAACTCGATCTGATGCTGCTCAGTCATGCGGATGCCGATCACGCCGGTGGCGCTTTGGCGGTCATGCGCGGTTTGACCGTCGATCGAGTGATCAGCGGCGACCCGGCGGGACTGCCCGCGGCGTTGAGCGCCGAAGCCTGCGCAAGTGGCCAGCAATGGCAGTGGGACGGCGTGCGTTTTCAACTCTGGCAATGGGCGGACGCCCGCGACAGCAATCAGCGTTCCTGTGTGTTGCAGATCGAGGCTAATGGCGAGCGGCTGCTGCTGACCGGCGACATCGATACCCAGGCCGAACGCGTCCTGCTCGAAAGTCCGTTGGCCGTCCCGACGCACTGGCTGCAATCGCCTCACCATGGCAGCCGGAGTTCATCGTCAATGGCGCTGCTCAACGTCTTGAAGCCCGAGTCGGTGCTGATCTCGCGAGGTCACGGCAATTCATTTGGCCATCCGCACCCGACCGTGCTGGCGCGGTACCGCAAACTCGGTCTGCGCATTTACGACAGCGCCGAACAGGGCGCCATTCATCTGCAACTGGGCCGCTTCAAACCGCCGTGGACGATGCGCCAACAGCGGCGTTTCTGGCGCGATGCGCCTGCGCTCGCCCGTTGATCGGTGCCAGCATGGATGCCACATCACGGTCGTCGGGGCGGCGGGTCTTAATCGAGGATCGGTATGGTAAAGTGGCGCACTTTTTCGAGGGGACTGTCACTGTGTGGGAATTGGTCAAATCCGGCGGCTGGATGATGTTGCCGATCATTCTGAGCTCCATCGCGGCCATGGCGATCGTCGCCGAACGCCTGTGGACCCTGCGCGCCAGTCGCGTCACCCCCGAGCATTTGCTGGGCCAGGTCTGGGTGTGGATCAAGGACAAACAGCTCAATAAAGAAAAACTCAAGGAACTGCGTGCCAATTCGCCGCTGGGGGAAATCCTCGCCGCCGGTCTGGCCAACTCCAAGCATGGTCGCGAGATCATGAAAGAGTGCATTGAAGAGGCCGCCGCTCGCGTCATTCACGAGCTCGAACGCTACGTCAATGCGCTGGGCACCATTGCCGCCATGTCGCCGCTGCTGGGTCTGCTGGGCACCGTGTTGGGCATGATCGATATTTTCAGTGCGTTCACCGGTTCCGGCATGACCACCAATGCCTCGGTATTGGCCGGTGGTATCTCCAAAGCACTGATTACCACTGCGGCAGGCCTGATGGTTGGTATTCCGGCGGTGTTCTTCCACCGGTTCCTGCAACGCCGCATCGATGAACTGGTGGTCGGTATGGAGCAGGAAGCGATCAAACTGGTTGAAGTAGTGCAGGGCGACCGTGACGTCGATCTGGCCGAGGGCCGGGTGTGAAATTCCGTCGCAAGCCTCGGGAAACCATCGACATCAACCTCGCGTCGCTGATCGACGTGGTGTTCATTCTGCTGCTGTTTTTCGTCGTGACCACCACGTTTACCCGCGAAACCCAATTGCGTGTCGATCTGCCTGAAGCGGTCAGCGGCTCACCGGCCGAAGACCAGCAGCTCAAGCAACTGGATGTCGCCATCAGCGCCGAAGGCGTGTTTTCGGTGAACAACAAGATTCTGCCGAAAAACGATCTGGCGACCCTGATGGAAGCCATGCAGAAAGAGTCCAACGGTGACACCAACATGCCGTTGTCGATCAGTGCCGACGGCAAGACTCAGCATCAATCAGTGATCACCGCCATGGACGCGGCCGGCAAGCTCGGTTTCAGCCATCTGCGCATGACCACGGTTGAGGCAGCGCCAAAATCCTGATGAGCCTGTCTGATCGCTTGCTCGCCGCGTGGTATCAGGGGCACCCGGCCCTGACATTGTTGCGGCCGCTGGAAATGTTGTATCGCCGCGTGGTGGTCGGTAAACGTCAGCGCTTTCTCGACGGTGTGGGCGAAATCTATCAGCCGCCGGTGCCGTTGATTGTGGTCGGCAATATCACCGTCGGCGGCACCGGCAAGACGCCGATGATCCTCTGGTTGATCGAACATTGCCGACGCAGCGGTTTGCGCGTCGGCGTGGTCAGCCGTGGCTACGGTGCCAAACCGCCGCAATTGCCATGGCGGGTTGAAGCGGATCAAACCGCCGACGTTGCCGGAGACGAACCGTTGCTGATCGTCCAGCGTACCGGCGTGCCGCTGATGATCGACCCCGATCGCAGCGCTGCCGTCAAAGCCTTGCTCGCCAGTGAACCGCTGGACCTGATCCTCTCCGATGACGGCATGCAGCATTATCGTCTGGCGCGTGATCTGGAGCTGGTGCTGATTGACGCCGCTCGCGGCCTCGGCAACAAGCGTTGCCTGCCCGCCGGGCCATTGCGCGAGCCGATCGAACGCTTGCAAAGCGTCGACGGCGTGCTGTTCAACGGTGCCACCGAAGATCGCGCCGACGGTTTCGCTTTCCGTCTGCAACCCACCGCGCTGGTCAATCTGCGCAGTGGCGAGCGCAAGCCGCTCGATCATTTCCCGCCCGGGCAGGCCGTGCACGCCGTGGCCGGAATCGGCAATCCGCAACGTTTCTTCAATACCCTCGAAGCGCTAGACTGGCGGGCAGTCCCCCACGCGTTTGCCGACCACGCTGAATACAGCGTTCAGGCCTTGAATTTCACACCGTCATTGCCATTGGTGATGACCGAAAAGGACGCGGTGAAGTGCCGTGCCTTCGCTGCAGCCGACTGGTGGTATCTGGCGGTCGATGCCGTGCCGTCGCCGGCCTTCGTGGCCTGGTTCGACACACAGCTGATGCGCCTGTTGCCCGATCGGCTTTTGCCTTAACTCTTTTAACCAGGGAATGTTCATGGACACCAAATTGCTCGATATCCTCGCGTGCCCGATCTGCAAAGGCCCGCTCAAGCTCAGCGCCGACAAGACCGAATTGATCAGCAAGGGCGCCGGTCTGGCGTATCCGATCCGCGACGGCATCCCGGTGATGCTTGAAAGCGAAGCGCGCACCCTGACCACCGAGGAGCGTCTGGATAAATGACCACTGCCTTCACCGTTGTCATCCCGTCGCGTTTCGCCTCGACCCGCCTGCCGGGCAAGCCGCTGCTGGATATCGCTGGCAAACCGATGATCCAGCACGTCTGGGAGCAAGCGAGCAAAAGCAGCGCGAGCCGTGTGGTGGTCGCCACTGACGATGCGCGCATCATCGAGGCCTGCAAAGCATTTGGTGCCGAAGTGGTGCTGACCCGTGAAGATCATAATTCCGGCACCGATCGTCTGGCTGAAGTCGCAGCGAAACTTGGTCTGGAGCCCGACGCGATCGTGGTCAACGTGCAGGGCGACGAGCCGCTGATTCCGCCAAGCGTGATCGATCAGGTCGCCGCCAACCTGGCGGCTCACACTGACGCGCGTATGGCTACGTTGGCCGAGCCGATCGAAGACGTTGAAACCCTGTTCAACCCGAACGTGGTCAAGGTCGTCAGCGACATCAACGGTCTTGCGCTGACCTTCAGCCGTGCCACTTTACCGTGGGCGCGCGATGCCTTTGCCAAAAGCCGCGAGCAATTGCCCGAAGGCGTGCCGTACCGTCGCCACATCGGCATTTATGCCTACCGCGCCGGGTTCCTTCACGACTTCGTGAGCTGGGGGCCGTGCTGGCTGGAAAACACTGAATCTCTTGAGCAACTGCGTGCCCTGTGGCACGGCGTACGCATTCATGTGGCCGATGCGCTGATCGCACCGCCCACCGGTGTCGACACCGCCGAAGACCTCGAGCGCGTTCGTCGCCTGCTGGGGGCCTGATGCGCGTTCTGTTTGTGTGCCTGGGCAACATTTGCCGTTCGCCCACGGCCGAAGGCGTGTTGCGGCACAAACTGCGTGAAGCGGGGCTGGCGGATCAGGTCGAAGTGGCTTCGGCAGGCACCGGTGACTGGCACGTCGGCAACCCGCCGGACAAACGCAGCCAGGCCGCCGCCAAAGTGCGCGGCTATGACCTGTCGACGCAACGCGCGCAGCAGGTCAGCCGCGCCGACTTCGCCAGTTATGATCTGATTCTGGCGATGGACAACAGCAACCTGCGCAACCTCAAGGCGTTGCAACCGTCTACCGGCAAAGCCGAGCTGGACCTGTTTCTGCGTCGCTATGCCGGTGTGGTCGATGAAGTACCGGATCCGTATTACGACGGCGATCAGGGTTTCGAGCAGGTGCTGGATCTGATCGAAGCCGCTTGTGAGCAACTGTTGATCGAAGTGAAGGGCCGGTTATGAGTTTGCAGGTGCAACCGCAGGTTTCCCTGAAACCGTTCAACAGTTTCGGCGTCGACGTGCGCGCGCAACTGTTCGCCGAAGCTCACAGCGATGCCGATATTCGTGAAGCGCTGGCGTATGCCACCGCGCACGACATGCCGTTGCTGGTGATCGGCGGTGGCAGCAATCTTTTGCTGACTGCCGACATTGCGGCGCTCGTGCTGCGCATGGCGACACGCGGGATCCGCGTGATCAGCGATGACGGCAGTCGTGTGGTGATCGAAGCTGAAGCCGGCGAGCCTTGGCATCCATTTGTGCAATACACGCTGGCGCAGGGCTTTTCCGGGCTGGAAAATCTCAGCTTGATTCCCGGCACCGTCGGCGCTGCGCCAATGCAGAACATTGGCGCTTACGGTGTCGAGATCAAGGATGTGTTTGCCGGGCTGACTGCGCTGGATCGCCAGACTGGCGAGTTGCGCGACTTCACTCTCGAGGAGTGCAACTTCGCTTACCGTGACAGCCTGTTCAAGCAACAGCCGGGACGCTGGCTGATTCTGCGCGTGCGTTTTACCCTCGACCGCGTCGCGCAGCTGCATCTGGAATACGGCCCGGTGCGCCAGCGCCTGACCGAGCAGGGGATTGAGCAGCCGACGCCAAGTGACGTCAGCCGCGCCATCTGCAACATCCGCAGTGAAAAACTGCCGGACCCGGCGGTACTCGGCAATGCCGGCAGTTTCTTCAAGAATCCGCTGGTGTCGGCGGCCGTCGTCGCGCAGATCAAAGAACAGCATCCGGATGTGGTCGCCTACGCGCAACCGGACGGGCAGATGAAACTGGCGGCAGGCTGGCTGATCGAGCGTGCTGGCTGGAAAGGTTTCCGTGAGGCCGATGCCGGCGTGCATAAATTGCAGGCGCTGGTGCTGGTCAACTATGGCACGGCGACCGGTTTGCAACTGCTCGATCTGGCGCAACGCATCCAGAAAGACATTGCCGAACGTTTCAATGTCGAACTGGAAATGGAGCCTAACCGCTATTGAGGCTACGCTTTCAAAGCGCCATCCAAAGCCCTGCACTGATAAAAAAGTGCAGGGCTTTTTTGTTAACGCTGGGTTAACTTAGCGAGCTAACGATAACCGTCATTTGCTCCACCAAAGGCCCGGTGCAGACGTTCCCGTCGGCACAAGAGAGCCTGATCAGCCTGAGTCGATCTGCGCGAACCACACCGCTGATTTCCCGGCGGCAGATTGCTCGACCCCATAACCACTAAAAATATGCGGGCGTGCCCATGACTACCCTGAAACTCAACGGTCAAGACCATCCTCTCGATGTCACCGAAGACATGCCGCTGTTGTGGGCGATTCGCGATGTCGCCGGTTACAACGGCACCAAATTCGGCTGCGGCATGGGCCTGTGCGGCGCTTGCACCATTCATATCGATGGCTTGCCGGCGCGCAGCTGCATCACGCCGATCGGCTCGGTGGTCGGGCAGAACGTCACCACCATCGACAACCTGCACGCCGATCCGGTTGGCCAGATCGTCCAGCAAGCCTGGCTCGACACGGCTGTCGCCCAATGCGGTTTCTGTCAGGGCGGGCAAATCATGTCGGCCACCGCGTTGCTCAAGACCAATCCGAACCCCAGCGATGAGCAGATCGAAGAAGCCATGGTCGGCAACATTTGCCGCTGCGGCACTTACAACCGAATCAAGACTGCGATCCGCCAGGCGTCCACTCACTTGAAGGAGGCCAAAGCATGAGCCGCCTGCCGAATGATTTCGCCCTGAGCAATCTTAGTCGTCGCGGTTTCCTCAAAGGCGTTGGCGCCACGGGCGCGCTGGTGCTGGCGGCGAGTTGGGGCTGGCAGAATGCGTTGGCCGAGGACAAGCCGAAGCAGTTCGGCGCCGATGGCATGCCCAATGGCTGGATCGATGATCCGAAGGTCTACGTCAGCATCGCTGCTGACGGCACGGTCACCGTGGTCTGCAACCGCTCGGAAATGGGCCAGGGTGTGCGCACCAGTCTGACCATGGTCGTCGCCGATGAGCTGGAAGCCGATTGGGCCCAGGTCAAAGTGCAGCAGGCACCGGGTGATGAGGTGCGTTTCGGTAACCAGGACACTGACGGTTCGCGCAGCATGCGCCATTGGTATGAACCGATGCGGCGTTGCGGCGCGGCGGCGCGCACCATGCTTGAGCAGGCCGCCGCTGCGCAGTGGAAAGTGCCGGTCGGCGAATGCCACGCGCAGTTGCATAAAATCATTCACAAACCGTCCGGCCGTGAACTGGGCTATGGCGAACTCGCGGCGGCGGCCAGTGCGTTGCCAGTACCAGCGCGTGACAGCCTGCGCCTCAAGCAGGCGTCGGAGTTTCGCAACATCGGAAAAGAAGGTACCAAAGCCATCGACGGCGCCGACATCGTCAACGGTCGTGCGGTGTTTGGCGCCGATGTGCATTTCGATGGCATGTTGTACGCCACCATCGCTCGCCCGGCGGTTTACGGCGGCAAGGTCAAATCAGTGGATGACAGCGCTGCGCTGAAAATCCCCGGCGTGCTTAAAGTGCTACAGATCGAAAGCCGGCCGCTGCCTTCGGAGTTTCAGCCGTTGGGCGGCGTGGCAGTCGTCGCCAGCAATACCTGGGCAGCGATCAAGGGCCGCGAAGCGCTGAAAATCGAGTGGGACGATGGCCCGAACGCCAGTTACGACTCGATCGCCTATCGCAGAGAGCTGGAAGCCGCCTCGCTGAAACCCGGCAAAGTGGTGCGCAACACCGGCGATATCGACAAGGCCCTGAGCGGCGCCGCGAGTACGCTCGAAGCGTCTTACTATCTGCCACATCTGGCACAGTCGCCGATGGAGCCGATGGTCGCCATCGCCCGTTACAAGGATGGTGTCTGCGAAGCCTGGGCGCCGAGTCAGGCACCGCAAGTCACCCGCGAGCGCATTGCCGAGCGTCTTGGGCTGCCTTTCGACAATGTCACCTTTAATGTCACGTTGCTTGGCGGCGGTTTCGGTCGCAAATCGAAGCCGGATTTCGTTGTTGAAGCAGCGATTCTCGCCAAAGAGTTTCCCGGCAAAGCCGTACGGGTGCAGTGGACGCGTGAGGATGACATCCACAACTCGTATTTCCACACCGTGTCTGCCGAGTATTTGAAGGCTGGCGTCGGCAAGGACGGCATGCCGTCCGGCTGGTTGCATCGGACCGTGGCACCGAGCATCACCGCATTGTTCGCGCCGGGCATGAACCATGAAGCGGCGTTCGAGCTGGGCATGGGTTTTACCAACATGGCCTACGCGATTCCCAGTGTGCGCCTGGAAAACCCCGAAGCGACCGTGCACACGCGAGTAGGCTGGTATCGCTCGGTGTCGAACATTCCCCATGGTTTCGCGATCCAGAGTTTCGTCGATGAGCTGGCGCACAAGGCCGGCGAAGATCCGCTCAAGTACCAGATCAAACTGCTCGGCCCGGATCGCCAGATCGACCCGCGCACCTTGAGCGAAGAGTGGAACTACGGCGAGTCTCCCGAGCGTTATCCGATCGATACCGGGCGCATGCGCACCGTGTTGGAAACCGCCGCGAAAGCAGCCGGTTGGGGGCGCAAACTGCCGAAGGGCCGTGGTCTGGGCCTGGCGGTGCATTACAGCTTTGTCACGTACGTGGCGGCGGTGATCGAAGTCGAGGTCAAGGACGACGGTACGCTGATCGTGCACAAGGCCGATATTGCCGTGGATTGCGGGCCGCAGATCAACCCTGAACGTATCCGTTCGCAGTTTGAAGGCGCCTGCGTGATGGGCCTGGGCAACGCAGTACTGGGCGAAATCAGCTTCAAGGACGGCAAGGTCCAGCAGGACAATTTCCATATGTACGAAGTGGCGCGCATGTCGCTGGCGCCGAAGGAAGTTGCCGTGCATCTGGTGACGCCGCCGGGTGACGTGCCCTTGGGTGGTGTCGGCGAACCGGGCGTACCGCCAATTGCTCCAGCCTTGTGTAACGCGATCTTCGCCGCCACCGGCAAGCGCATCCGCAATCTGCCGGTGCGTTACCAGTTGCAGGGCTGGCAGAAGGCAGAGGCGTAATGGACAGCGTCGACCTCAATGTTCTGCGCAGCGTTCTCGAATGGCGCCGCGCCGGACAGCGGGTGGTGCTGTTCAGCGTGGTGCAGACCTGGGGCACGGCGCCGCGGGCTCCCGGCGCCATGTTGGCGTTGCGCGAGGATGGCGTGGTGATCGGTTCGGTGTCGGGCGGCTGTGTCGAGGATGACTTGATTGCCCGTCTGCACGATGGCCGCATCGCCACCGATGGGCCGCCAGTGCAATTGATCACTTACGGGGTAACCCGTGAAGAGGCCGCGCGCTTCGGATTGCCTTGTGGCGGCACTTTGCGGCTGACCGAAGAACGGGTCGGCGACCCTGCGTGGGTTGCCGATTTGCTGGCCCGTTGCGAGGCTCACGAGATCGTTGCGCGCGAGTTGAACATCGAAACCGGTAAAGTGGTTTTGACGTCGGCGAGTAAATCCGACTCGCTGGCATTCGACGGCAAAACCCTGCGCGCCATTTACGGTCCGCGTTGGCGCTTGCTGCTGATCGGCGCCGGGCAGTTGTCACGCTACGTGGCGGACATGGCGCGACTGCTGGATTTCGAGGTGCTGATCTGCGATCCGCGCACTGAATTTGTCTACGGTTGGGAGGAGCACCACGGTCGCTTCGTCCCGGGCATGCCGGATGACGCGGTGTTGAGCATTCAGACGGATGAGCGCACGGCGATTGTCGCGTTGACTCACGATCCACGTCTGGATGACATGGCACTGCTGACAGCGCTGGATTCGCCGGCCTTCTACGTGGGGGCGCTCGGTTCACGGGTCAATAGCCAGAAGCGGCGAGAGAATCTCGCTCAGCTAGGCTTGTCGGTAGAGGCGATCAATCGACTGCATGGCCCGATCGGTCTGCACATCGGCAGTCATTCGCCGGCGGAAATTGCCTTGTCGTTGTTGGCGGAGATCGTCGCGATCAAGAACGGTGTCGAATTGAAACAGAAGAAAACACTGGAGGGCGCATGAGTCGATCCATTGCAGTGATTGTGCTGGCTGCGGGCGAGGGCAGTCGCTTTCGTCAGGTGGCGGGCGCCGACAAAGACAAGTTGCTGGCGGACTGCACCGGACGTGATGGTGCGGTGCGTTCGGTGATTGAGCAGGTGTTGGTGAGTCTGCCGGCCGATCTTGATAAGCGTGTGTTGGTGACGACTGAGGCGCGCCCGCAAGCCATGCGCATGGCTCAGGCTTATGGCTTTGATGTCGTGTCAATTGAATCCAGCGGGATGGGCGACAGCATTGCTGCTGGCGTTGCTGCTTGCCCGGATGCCGATGGCTGGTTGATTGTCCTCGGCGATATGCCGTTTATCTTGTCGTCGACTATCGAGCAGGTGGTTGCGGCGATTGTTGACGATGCGGTGAGCGTACCGGTGCAGAAGGGCGAGTTTGGCCATCCGGTGGGGTTTGGTCGCGCGTTTGGTGCGGGTTTGCAGGCGTTGAGTGGTGATCGTGGGGCCAGGCCGTTGTTCTCTCAGGGCAGGGTGGTGGAGATTGCTGTCGATGATCCAGGCGTTCTGTGGGACATCGATGTGCCTGAGGCTTTGGTTTTTGCCTCGTCTTGAGAGCTGCGTAAATTCCTAAGAGCCCCTCACCCTAGCCCTCCCGAAACGTCGGACCGCCCAGAGGGAGAGGGGACTGACCGAGGTGTTCTTTCAAGGTACACCGACCTGAAGCTTCGAGTCGAACTCCGGCCTTGAAGCACACGGAGATCGGCTCCCTTTCCCCCTCGCCCCGTGGGGAGAGGGCTGGGGTGAGGGGGTTGGATCTAGAATCCACCACAAAAAATCGAGGCATAAAAAAGCCCCGCTTGAATAATCAGGCGGGGCTTTTTAACGGCTTCGGGAATTACACGAGTGGTTTAGGCTCGTGCTCTTTTTCCTCGGCCTCTTGGTGCTGCTCGACCGCGTCCTGAACGGAGCGTGGTGCTTCAGCAATCACCGCTTCAACAACCGCTTCTTCAGCGACCGGGGCAGGTGCTGCCTCGACCACTTCAGCAACAGGAGCAGCTGCGGCAGCCAGTTCGGCTTCCTTCTGCAGACGCTCTTCTTCACGCTTGCGACGACGCACTTCACGCGGGTCGTTTGGCGCGCGGCCGCTTGGCGTCAGAGCGCTGACCGGAGCCGGTGCTTCAACCACTGGAGCTGGCGCTTCGTCAATCACTGGCGCTTCGACAACTGGCGCTGGTTCAGCAACGACCACTGGCTCGGCAACTTTGGTCTCTTCAACCACAGGAGCTTCAACCGCAGGCGCTTCGAACACTGGCTTTTCAACAACCGGTGCTTCAATCACTGGTGCTGGTGTTTCAGCAACAGCCGGCTCGGCGACCCAGTTGAAAGCGGTCTGCTCTTCGCGAACTTCACGCACGGTTTCAGTCACGGTTTCTGCGACGGTTTCAACTACCGGCTCGGCAGTCACAACAGGCGCTGGCTCTACCTGAGGCAGGGTTTCCTGAACCGGTGCCACTTCGACTTCCGGAGCAGCAACCACTTCTACCGGGGTAGTCGCTTCAACAACCGGCGCTTCCACCGGAGCGGTTTCCTGAACAGCAGCGGTAGCGCGTTCAGCTTGCTCGTGGGCTTGAGCTTCGGCCGGAGCGCTGATCACGGTGCTGGCAACGGCGGCGGTTACAGCCAGGCCAGCAGCCAGATCGGCGGTGCTTGGGTCTTCAGCGTTTTCGCCGGCTTCGGATTCTTCCGAGCCTTCGATCACGTTGCCGTTGGCATCACGCTGACGCTCACGACGGTTGCTGCGACGACGCTGACCGCGCGAACGACGACGTGGACGATCGCCTTCGGCGCTCTCCGAACCGTCTTCCGGCAGTTGCTCTTCGTTGCTGTTCACTTCTTCTTCAGCGACGGCAGCTGCGGCCTGTTCGGCACGCGGTTGACGCTCTTCACGTGGCGGACGCGGTGCGCGTTCTTCGCGTGGCTGACGGGCCGGACGCTCTTCGGCAGTGACGGCTACGGCAGCTGCAGCGGCTGGAACGGCGTCCAGTGGCTCGCGCAGTTCACGTACACGCTCTTCACGCTCGCCACGTGGCTTGCGATCTTCGCGCGGCGCACGTGGTGCACGTTCTTCACGCGGAGCACGAGGTGCGCGCTCTTCGCGGGCTACTGGCGCTTCGGTGCGGGCTTCACGAGGCTCGCGGACTTCACGGGCTTCACGTGGAGCACGCTCTTCGCGCGGCTCACGTGGGGCACGTTCTTCACGTGGAGCACGTTCTTCGCGCGGCTTGCGCTCTTCATCGCGGCGACCGTTACGGTTGCGGCTCTGCTGACGACCGTTGCGACGCTCTTCGTTACGGGCCGGGCGTTCGGTGGCTGGTTTTTCAACCACAACCGGAGCGGCTGGCTCTTCTTTGGTGGCGAACAGGCTGACCAGCGATTTCACCAGACCTTTGAACAGGCTTGGCTCTGGCGCAGCAACTGGCGCCGGGGCCGGTGCGGCAGGGGCGGCGGCTTCGGTCGGAACCGGAGCGTTGGCACGGGCCGGAGCAGTCTTGACCGCAGCTTCCTGGCGAACCAGGGTGCGGGTCGCAGCGGCTGGCTGGACTTCTTCGACTTCGGCGGCGGCAGCAGCGATTTCGTAGCTGGACTGGTTGGTCGCGGCTTCCGGGCTGTCATCACGCAGACGCTGAACTTCGAAGTGCGGCGTTTCGAGGTGATCGTTCGGCAGAATGACGATACGGGCACGGGTGCGCAGTTCGATCTTGGTGATCGAGTTGCGTTTTTCGTTGAGCAGGAACGCTGCGACCGGGATTGGCACCTGAGCGCGCACTTCGGCAGTGCGGTCTTTCAGGGCTTCTTCTTCGATCAGGCGCAGGATCGCCAGCGACAGCGATTCAACGTCACGGATAATGCCGGTGCCGTTGCAACGCGGGCAGACGATGCCGCTGCTTTCGCCCAGCGATGGACGCAGGCGCTGACGGGACATTTCCAGCAGGCCGAAGCGCGAGATGCGACCGATCTGCACGCGAGCGCGGTCGGCTTCCAGGCATTCGCGGACTTTCTCTTCCACGGCGCGCTGGTTCTTGGCTGGGGTCATGTCGATGAAGTCGATGACGATCAGGCCGCCGATGTCGCGCAGGCGCAACTGACGGGCGATTTCTTCAGCGGCTTCAAGGTTGGTCTGCAGCGCGGTTTCTTCGATGTCGCTGCCTTTGGTGGCGCGCGCCGAGTTGATGTCGATGGACACCAGGGCTTCGGTCGGATCGATGACGATGGAGCCGCCGGAAGGCAGTTCAACGACGCGCTGGAAAGCGGTCTCGATCTGGCTTTCGATCTGGAAACGGTTGAACAGCGGCACGCTGTCTTCGTACAGCTTGATCTTGCTGGCGTACTGCGGCATCACCTGGCGGATGAAGGTCAGGGCTTCGTCCTGGGCTTCAACGCTGTCGATCAGCACTTCGCCGATGTCCTGGCGCAGGTAATCGCGGATGGCGCGGATGATCACGTTGCTTTCCTGGTAGATCAGGAATGGCGCGGAACGATCCAGCGAGGCTTCTTTGATGGCGGTCCACAGTTGCAGCAGGTAATCGAGGTCCCACTGCATTTCTTCGCTGCTGCGGCCCAGGCCGGCAGTGCGCACGATCAGACCCATGTCGGCCGGTGCAACCAGGCCGTTCAGCGCTTCACGCAGTTCGTTGCGCTCTTCGCCTTCGATGCGACGGGAGATACCGCCGGCACGCGGGTTGTTCGGCATCAGCACGAGGTAACGACCGGCCAGGCTGATGAAGGTGGTCAGGGCTGCGCCCTTGTTGCCACGTTCTTCTTTTTCGACCTGAACGATGACTTCCTGGCCTTCGCTCAGGACGTCCTTGATGTTGACGCGGCCTTCAGGGGCTTTCTTGAAGTATTCGCGGGAGATTTCTTTGAGGGGCAGGAAGCCGTGGCGCTCGGAGCCGAAATCGACAAAGGCAGCCTCAAGGCTTGGTTCGATGCGAGTGATGCGGCCTTTATAGATGTTGGCCTTCTTCTGCTCGCGTGCACCGGATTCGATGTCCAGGTCGTAGAGGCGTTGGCCATCTACCAGTGCAACACGCAACTCTTCGGGTTGAGTTGCGTTAATCAGCATTCTTTTCATGTAGTACCGTCGGTTTCCGGGCTGCCGGAAACGGCGTTCGGCACACACGACTTCTCACGGTCGGTGTCAGGTGCGTCGGGAGTGGTTGGCCATTCCCGTGTCCAGCGATATGCGGCCAATTGGGCCGATATAGCGACGTACGCGTCCTGCTTGCTGTGGCTACTTAAGCACTCAGTCAGGAGGAGGAATCAACCAGCGGCTGTGGACGAGATGAAGCGTCTTGATAAAGCCTATTGCTACACAGTCCGGCGGTTGTGCATCTCCACCCTACACGTATCCCTGATAATTCGGGTGCTGCCGCGCGCAGAATCCGCAGCGGGTTGGCATTTACCGTGAGCTCCGAAAGGGGAGGTCACGCATCATGGCTAATTCAGGCGTTGTTTCCGAAGCATTCGCTCGGGGTCATCTGCAGCTGACTGCACTTTGTGAACTGGCCTTGAATGTGTGCCTGTCAGGCGAGTAAAAACTCTGCTCGACGGTGTAATTCAGGCCTCATGTCACCTGCGCTTGTTACAACTGCAAACTCCACCGTTACGTAGCAAAAGCCCCGTAGGACGGCCTCGCGTCCTGGTGAATTGCGTTGGTCAGGGCCGGTTTTTGACCGTGGTTCCTCTGTCCAGGCCGCTTTTGGCGGCGTTCGCGACTATAGCAGCAATGATTAAGTGCTTCAATTCCATAAAAATTGTTATCATCCGTGGCATGACAACTACTGCCCCTTCGACTCCAGGCGTTCAATTGCTTGAAGTCTCGCCGGAGTATGCCGGCCAACGAATCGACAACTTTCTCCTCGCCCGGCTCAAAGGCGTGCCCAAGACCTTGATTTACCGCATTTTGCGTAAAGGCGAAGTGCGCGTGAACAAGGGTAGGATCAAGCCCGAATACAAGCTGCAGGCCGGTGATATCGTGCGCGTGCCGCCCGTTCGCGTGCCTGAGCGCGACGAGCCGGTGCCACTTGCACAAGGTTTGCTGCAGCGCCTGGAAGCCTCGATTGTCTTCGAAGACAAAGCCCTGATCGTGATCAACAAGCCCGCCGGCATTGCGGTTCACGGTGGCAGCGGCCTGAATTTCGGGGTGATCGAAGCCTTTCGTCAGTTGCGTCCCGATGCCAAAGAGCTGGAACTGGTGCACCGTCTCGACCGTGACACCTCCGGCCTGCTGATGATCGCCAAAAAACGCAGCATGTTGCGTCACTTGCACGAGCAACTGCGCGGCGATGGCGTCGACAAGCGCTACATGGCGCTGGTTCGCGGCAACTGGGCGACCTCGATCAAGAAAGTCAGTGCGCCATTGCTCAAGAGCAATCTGCGTTCCGGCGAGCGCATGGTTGAAGTCAACGAAGAGGGCAAAGAAGCCCTGACCATGTTCAAGGTGCTGCGCCGTTTCGGTGATTTCGCCACCATGGTCGAGGCTAAACCGGTTACCGGCCGCACCCACCAGATTCGCGTGCACACTTTGCATGCCGGCCATTGCATTGCCGGTGACAGCAAGTACGGCGACGAGGATTTCACCAAGGAAATCCGCGATCTGGGCGGCAAGCGCCTGTTCCTGCACGCTTACATGCTGACCGTGCCGCTGCCCGATGGCGGCAAGCTGACCTTGCAGGCGCCGGTCGATGAAATGTGGGCCAAGACCGTGGAGCGATTGAGTGCGCCCATCTGATTACAAGCTGCTGATTTTCGATTGGGACGGCACGCTGGCCGACTCCATCCATCGGATCGTCGAGGCGATGCATTCCGCATCCGGGCGCTCCGGTTTCGAGTTGCGCGATGATTTTGCCGTCAAAGGCATCATCGGACTGGGTTTGCCTGAGGCGATCCGTACGCTGTATCCCGAAATCAGCGATGCCGAAATGACCTTGTTTCGCGAGTACTACGCCGATCACTACATCGCTGCAGAAGCGGTGCCTTCGCCGTTGTTCGAAGGGGTCGTCGAGTCGATGGCGTCCTTTCGCGAGCAGGGTTATCACCTGGCTGTCGCGACGGGCAAAAATCGTCGCGGCCTGGATCGGGTGCTCAAGGCCAATGGCTGGGAAGATTATTTCGATATCACCCGTGCTGCCGATGAAACTGCGAGCAAGCCGCACCCTCTGATGCTGGAGCAGATCCTTGCGCATTGTGGTGTGCGTGCAGGGCAGGCGCTGATGGTCGGGGATTCGTCCTTTGATCTGCTGATGGCGCGCAATGCGGGGATGGATTCGGTGGCGGTCAGTTATGGCGCGCAATCGATCGAATCGCTGCAGCAGTTCGAGCCGCGCCTGTCGATCGACCGTTTTTCCGAATTGCACGCCTGGCTGGGGCAGCAGGCTTAATACGATTTTGCTGGGGTGGATGGCATGACCGACGAATGGAAAGCACCGGCCAAGGCAAGTGCCGACGGCGGTGACGAGAAAAGCTGGAAGCTGTTGGAGAAGACCCTGCTGGCCGGTGTGCAGGAGCAGCGCCGTTCGCGACGCTGGGGGATTTTCTTCAAGCTGTTGACGTTTGTTTATCTGTTTGTGGCGCTGGTTTTGTTCACGCCGCTGATGGACATGGAAAAAAGCGCCACGCGCGGACCGAACTACACCGCGCTGATCGACGTCACCGGCGTGATCGCCGATAAAGAGCCAGCCAGTGCCGACAATATTGTCGGCAGCCTGCGGGCGGCGTTTGAGGACAAGAAGGTCAAGGGTGTGATCCTGCGGATCAACAGCCCGGGCGGCAGTCCGGTGCAGTCGGGTTATGTCTACGACGAAATCAAGCGCCTGCGTGGCCTGCATCCGGATATCAAGGTGTATGCGGTGATTTCTGATCTGGGTGCGTCCGGTGCTTATTACATCGCCAGTGCGGCGGATCAGATCTACGCCGACAAGGCGAGTCTGGTCGGTTCGATTGGTGTGACGGCGGCCGGTTACGGTTTTGTCGGCACCATGGAAAAGCTGGGTGTCGAACGTCGTACATACACCTCGGGCGAGCACAAATCGTTCCTCGATCCGTTCCAGCCGCAGAAGCCTGAAGAAACGGCGTTCTGGCAGGGCGTGCTCGACACGACGCACAAGCAGTTCATCAATAGCGTCAAGCAGGGGCGTGGTGATCGCTTGAAGGACAAGGATCATCCAGAGCTGTTCTCTGGGTTGGTCTGGTCGGGCGAGCAAGCGCTGCCGCTGGGTCTGATCGACGGGCTGGGCAATGCCAGTTCGGTAGCGCGTGATGTGATTGGCGAAAAAGAGTTGGTGGACTTCACTGTGCAGGAGTCGCCGTTCGATCGCTTCTCGAAGAAGCTTGGTGCCAGCGTGGCTGAGCAGTTGGCGATGTGGATGGGTTTCCACGGACCTTCGTTGCGTTAAGAAGACGCTGCGTAAAAAACCGGCCTTGATGGCCGGTTTTTTGTGGGTCAGGGAATCTGCACGCCTTCATCCAAAAGCATGTCGATCAGGCGAATCAGCGGCAAGCCGATCAGGCTGGTGGCATCAGGGCCTTCGGTGGACTGGAATAGGCTCACGCCGAGGCCTTCAGCCTTGAAACTGCCCGCGCAGTCGTAGGGCTGCTCGATGCGCAGATAGCGCTCAACGCGCGCCTGATCGAGTTGGCGCATATGGACAGTGAATGGCACACAATCGACCTGACACTCGCCCGTCTGGCTATTGAGCAGGGCCAGGCCGGTCAGAAAGGTCACGCTGGCGCCGCTGGCCGCCAGCAGTTGCTCGCGAGCTTTCTCGAACGTATGTGGCTTGCCGATAATCTGCTCGCCGAGCACAGCGACCTGGTCCGAGCCGATAATCAGATGAGCGGGATGACTGTCGGCCAGTGCCCGGGCTTTTTGTTCGGCAAGGCGCTTGACCAGTTCGATGGCAGGCTCGCCCGGGCGATGACTTTCATCGATATCCGGCGAGCTGCAGACGAACGGCAGGTGCAGGCGGGCGAGCAATTCACGACGATAGGTTGAGCTTGAAGCGAGTAATAAAGGCAGCATTCGCGTCTCCTGAGGCAGGTGCGAATTCTAGCGGAGGCACGCAAGTGACGGACAGGGCACAATTTCCTTTGACATGGGTGGGTGCATCCCTATAATGCTGCGCCTATGTTGAATGACCCGATTCCACCTCACGTTGACCCGCGCAAATTGGCTGACCGTGGCACCACCCTTCAAGGTGAACTGCTGCTGGCCGATTTGAAGAGACTCTGCGACCCGCTTTCCGACGATGTCGGTACGGTGCAGGCGAAATTCGTTTTTGAACGAGATGAACGTAAATCTGTGGTGATCCACAGCTTTATCGACACCGAGGTCAAAATGGTTTGCCAGCGTTGTCTTGAGCTGGTCACCCTGCCGATCCACAGCGAATGCAGTTACGCTGTGGTGAAGGAGGGTGCGAATACCCAGTCGTTACCGAAAGGTTATGACGTGCTGGAACTGGGCGAAGATCCATTGGATCTGCAGTCACTGGTCGAGGAAGAGCTTCTGCTTGCCTTGCCTATTGTGCCTGCTCATCATCCGGAAGAATGCCAGCAGCCGGCGGGAGCAGATGAGCCCGAACCGAGCGAGGACGAGGTAACGCGGTCCAACCCGTTCAGTGTATTGGCGCAGTTAAAGCGTGACCCAAACGTTTAGGAGTTAATCAATTATGGCTGTTCAGCAGAACAAAAAATCCCGCTCTGCCCGTGACATGCGCCGTTCGCACGACGCTCTCGAGGCTAGCACCCTGTCTGTAGAAAAAACCACTGGTGAAGTTCACCTGCGTCACCACGTATCGCCAGAAGGCGTATACCGTGGCCGTAAAGTGATCGACAAGGGCGCTGACGAGTAATCACTTGTCCGCTCAAGTCATCGCGATTGACGCAATGGGCGGGGACTTCGGTCCCCGCAGCATTGTTCAGGCCAGCCTTGCTTGCCTGTCTGCTACGCCCTCGCTGCACCTGACCCTCGTCGGTCAACCCTCCCTTCTTGAAGAATTGATCAACGGCCAATCGGCTGCCGATCGCGCGCGCCTGACAATTGTCCCGGCCAGCGAAGTCATCACCATGGACGAAAAGCCGACCCAGGCCTTGCGCGGCAAGCCGGATTCGTCGATGCGTGTCGCCTTGGAGCTGGTGCGTGATGGCAAGGCCCAGGCCTGTGTCAGTGCTGGCAATACCGGTGCGTTGATGGCGCTGTCGCGATTCGTGCTGAAGACCTTGCCGGGTATTGATCGTCCGGCGATGGTGGCCGCGATTCCGACGCAGAAGGGCTTTTGTCAGTTGCTCGATTTGGGCGCCAACGTCGATTGCAGTGCCGAGCATTTGCTGCAGTTTGCGGTGATGGGCTCGGTGGCGGCGCAAACGCTGGGCATCCATCGCCCGCGCGTGGCGTTACTGAATATCGGCACCGAAGACATCAAGGGTAATCAGCAGGTCAAGCTGGCGGCGACGCTGCTGCAGGCTGCTCGTGGCATCAATTACATCGGCTTCATTGAAGGCGACGGGTTGTATCGCGGCGAGGCCGACGTCGTGGTGTGTGACGGTTTCGTCGGCAACATCCTGCTCAAGTCCAGCGAAGGTCTGGCAACGATGATTGCGGCACGCATCGAGGCGCTGTTCAAAAAGAATCTGGCCTCCCGCGCAGTGGGGGCGTTGGCGTTGCCGCTGATGAAGCGCTTGCAGGCTGATCTGGCGCCGGCGCGACATAACGGCGCAAGCTTTCTCGGCTTGCAGGGGATCGTCGTGAAAAGTCACGGTTCGGCCGGGGTACAGGGCTTTCAGAGTGCTATTTCGCGTGCGCTGATCGAGATCCAGGAGAACCTTCCCGAGCGCCTCCACGGTCGTCTGGAGGATTTGTTGTCTTAGGCGTTTTCGTCGGACAATGCTTAAATGTGACCGCCCGGTTCAAAGGGCCATCCAAACTGTCAGTTTCTTGCGTCCCCCAGTGGGGCGTCATTTTCCGACGACAAGATCATTAGGGGCTTGTTACATGTCTGCTTCCCTCGCATTCGTCTTTCCAGGACAAGGTTCGCAGTCCCTCGGCATGCTGGCCGAGCTGGGCGCGGAATATCCGTTGATCCTCGAAACTTTCAAAGAAGCCTCTGAGGCTCTGGGCTATGACCTGTGGGCATTGACCCAGCAGGGCCCGGAAGAGCAGCTTAATCAAACCGATAAAACCCAACCGGCCATTCTGACCGCTTCGATCGCCCTGTGGCGTCTGTGGCTGGCTGAAGGTGGTGCGCGTCCGGATTTTGTTGCCGGTCACAGCCTGGGTGAGTACAGCGCGCTGGTCGCTGCCGGCAGCCTGACACTGGCTGACGCAGTCAAGCTCGTTGAGCGTCGCGGTCAGTTGATGCAGGAAGCGGTTCCGGCCGGGCAGGGCGGCATGGCTGCCATTCTCGGTCTGGAGGACGCTGATGTACTGGCTGCCTGCGCCGAAGCTGCGCAGGGTGAAGTGGTCAGCGCCGTCAACTTCAACTCGCCGGGCCAGGTGGTGATTGCCGGTGCCAAGGCTGCTGTAGAGCGCGCCATCGAAGGTTGCAAGGCCCGTGGCGCCAAGCGCGCCATGCCGCTGCCGGTAAGCGTGCCGTCGCACTGCGAGCTGATGCGTCCGGCAGCCGAGCGTTTTGCCGAATCCATCGCCGCCATCGACTGGCAGGCACCGCAGATTCCGCTCGTTCAGAACGTCAGCGCGCAAGTGCCGGCTGATCTGGAAACCCTCAAGCGTGATCTGCTTGAGCAATTGTACAAGCCAGTGCGCTGGGTCGAGTCGGTCCAGACTCTGGCCGCCAAAGGCGCGACCAATCTGGTCGAATGCGGCCCGGGTAAAGTCCTGGCCGGTCTGAACAAGCGTTGCGCCGAAGGCGTGGCGACTTCCAACCTCAATACCCCAGACGCTTTCGCTGCCGCTCGCGCAGCGCAAGCCTGAATCAGGAGAAACTTGCATGAGTCTGCAAGGTAAAGTTGCACTGGTTACCGGTGCAAGCCGTGGCATTGGTCAGGCAATCGCGCTGGAACTGGGTCGTCAGGGCGCCATCGTCATTGGCACCGCGACTTCCGCTTCGGGCGCTGAGCGTATTGCTGCCACCCTGAAAGAAAACGGTATTCAGGGCACAGGTTTCGAACTCAACGTCACCAGCGACGAATCGGTCAGCGCAGTGCTGGCGGGCATTCAGGAGCAGTTCGGTGCGCCAGTGGCGATCCTGGTCAATAATGCCGGCATCACCCGCGATAACCTGATGATGCGCATGAAA
The DNA here is from genome assembly GCF_900580865.1 of Pseudomonas viridiflava. Taxonomy (GTDB): domain Bacteria; phylum Pseudomonadota; class Gammaproteobacteria; order Pseudomonadales; family Pseudomonadaceae; genus Aquipseudomonas. The sequence continues at coordinate 265,049 of NZ_UTBZ01000014.1, read as the reverse complement.
GACGACGAATGGTACGACGTGATCGATACCAACCTGAACAGTCTGTATCGCCTGTCCAAGGGCGTTCTGCGCGGCATGACCAAGGCGCGTTGGGGTCGAATTATCAGTATTGGCTCGGTGGTGGGTGCCATGGGCAACGCAGGCCAAGTAAACTATGCAGCCGCCAAGGCCGGTCTGGAAGGTTTCAGCCGTGCAATGGCGCGTGAAGTCGGTTCGCGTTCGATTACGGTCAACTCGGTAACCCCAGGGTTTATCGACACCGATATGACGCGCGAGCTGCCTGAAGCACAGCGTGAAGCCTTGCAGACGCAGATTCCGCTGGGTCGTCTGGGACAAGCTCAAGAGATCGCGTCCGTGGTCGCTTTTCTTGCATCCGACGGTGCGGCATACGTCACTGGGGCTACAATCCCGGTGAACGGTGGGATGTACATGTAAGTAAAATGTGACGGATTGCTTCAAAAAAATGTCATACGAGCTGTCTAAAATCCGTTATAAAGCTGCAATCTATTTATAGGCAGAGGGTCGCAGGGTTTGAGGAGTGAAGCTTTCAGTTGAAAAACTGAAAAGTCTTTCTATACACTTACCCACTGGCCAGCTGCCTGAATTTGTCCATTAGGAGTGAAAACAAGGTATGAGCACCATCGAAGAGCGCGTCAAGAAAATCGTTGCCGAGCAACTGGGTGTTAAAGAAGAAGAAGTGGTCAACACCGCTTCCTTCGTAGAAGACCTGGGTGCCGACTCCCTTGACACCGTTGAGCTGGTGATGGCTCTGGAAGAGGAATTCGAGACCGAAATCCCTGACGAAGAAGCTGAGAAGATCACTACTGTACAAGCTGCAATCGACTACGTTACTAGCCACCAGGCGTAATAGTTTGTAATCGTTGTTTGCTGTCATGGAAAAACCGCACTGCCATCATGGCGTGCGGTTTTTTCTTTAGGCCTGATGCAAAGTCGTCGTCATTTGAAAAAGGAGAGTGCTGTGTCGCGTAGACGCGTCGTAGTCACCGGTATGGGTATGTTGTCGCCACTGGGCACGGATGTGCCGAGCAGTTGGCAGGGCATTCTGGCTGGCCGCAGTGGCATTGGTCTGATCGAACACACCGACCTTTCTGCCTATTCCACCCGCTTTGGCGGCTCGGTAAAGGGCTTCAATGTCGAGGAATACCTGTCGGTCAAGGAAGCGCGCAAGCTCGACCTGTTCATTCAGTACGGTCTTGCCGCAGGCTTTCAAGCCGTGCGCAACGCTGGCCTGGAAGTTACCGACGCCAACCGTGAACGCATTGGCGTGGCCATGGGTTCGGGCATTGGCGGTCTGACCAACATCGAAGAAACCAGCCGTACTCTGCATGAGACGGGCCCGCGTCGAATCTCGCCATTCTTCGTGCCAGGCTCGATCATCAATATGATTTCCGGTTTCCTGTCCATCCACCTGGGTGCACAGGGGCCTAACTACGCCATCGCCACCGCGTGTACCACCGGTACGCACTGCATCGGTATGGCGGCGCGCAACATCATGTACGACGAAGCCGACGTGATGATTGCCGGCGGTGCCGAAATGGCCGCGTGTGGTCTGGGCATGGGCGGCTTCGGCGCGTCTCGTGCGCTGTCGACGCGCAACGATGAGCCTACTCGCGCCAGCCGTCCGTGGGACAAGGGCCGTGATGGTTTCGTGCTGTCCGACGGTGCCGGTGCACTGGTTCTTGAAGAACTGGAGCACGCCAAGGCGCGTGGCGCGACCATCTACGCCGAGCTGATCGGCTTCGGCACCAGCGGCGATGCGTTCCACATGACCTCGCCACCGGCCGACGGCGCCGGTGCAGCACGCTGCATCACCAACGCGCTGCGCGATGCGAAAATCAATATCGATCAAGTGCAATACATCAACGCTCACGGTACTTCGACTCCGGCCGGCGACCTCGCCGAAGCCAACGCGATCAAGACCGTTTTCGGCGATCACGCCTACAAACTGGCGGTCAGCTCGACCAAGTCGATGACCGGCCACCTGCTGGGTGCGGCGGGCGCGGTTGAAGCGATCTTCAGCGTGCTGGCGATCAACAGCCAGGTAGCACCGCCGACCATCAACCTCGATGAGCCGGACGAAGGCTGCGATCTCGATTTCGTGCCGCACACTGCGCGTAACATGGACATCGATGTCGTGCTGTCCAACTCCTTCGGTTTTGGCGGCACCAATGGCACCCTGGCATTCCGCCGGTTTGCAGGCTGATGGACTGCTGGGTCGACGGTCAACCGGCTGACAGTCTGTCGCTGAAAGATCGCGGCCTGGCTTACGGTGATGGTCTTTTCGAGACTATCGCCGTGCGTGGCGGCCAGCCCGTTTTGCTGGATCGACATCTGACGCGACTGGCCGATGGCTGTTCGCGTCTGGCCATCGCAGCCGATATTGGGCTGATCCGCCATGAGCTACTCAGCTATGCGGCAGCGATGGGCGAGGGCGTGCTCAAGCTCATCCTCACCCGTGGCGACGGTTTGCGTGGTTATGCGCTAGATCCCGCAGCGCCGGGCCGACGCATTTTGCAAGGCAATCCTGCGGCGGCTTATCCTGCTATGCATGCTGAACAAGGCGTTCGCCTGTTTCCATGCAACACGCGACTGTCCAAACAGCCGCTTCTCGCTGGACTCAAACATCTCAATCGATTGGAGCAGGTTCTCGCCCGTGCCGAATGGCAGGACAGCGAGCACGCCGAAGGCTTGATGCTCGATCAGGCCGGTCGAGTGATCGAGGGCGTGTTCAGCAATCTGTTTCTGGTAAGCGACGGTGTGCTGATAACGCCGGACCTCAAGCGTTGCGGTGTCGCCGGTGTGATGCGCGCCGAAATATTGTTTCAGGCCGAGTCATTGGCCATCCCCACGCAAATCGCCGATATCAGCCTCGAACAGCTGCAATGGGCCGATGAAGTGTTTGTCTGCAACAGCGTGTATGGCGTCTGGCCGGTACGCGCCTGTGCTGCACTGAGCTGGCCGGTTGGCCCGCTCACCCGTAAACTGCAAACCATTGCCCGCGCCCTACTGGATGCCTGATTTGTGAGACGTAAACTTTTGCTGCTGCTGGAAACCGGACTGGTTCTGGCAGGGCTGTTGATGGGCGCCAGCGCCTGGAAGATTCACTCTGCACTGGAACAGCCTTTGAACATCACGCAGGAAGAACTGCTGGATGTGCCGAAAGGCTCTACACCGACCCGTACTTTCCTTGGACTCGAAACCGATGGCGTCATCAAGGATGCGTTCTGGCTGCGGGTTTACTGGCGTTTCAATCTCGCCGGCACGCCGATTCACAGCGGTGAGTACCGCATGCAACCGGGCATGACCGTCAATGGTCTGATCGATTCGTGGAAGCGTGGTGAAGTGGTGCAGTACAGCCTGACGCTGGTCGAGGGCTGGAACTTCCATCAAGTGCGCGCCGCGCTGGCCAAAGATGAAAAGATCGAGCAGACACTGAACGGTTTGAGCGACAGCGACGTCATGGCGAAAATCGGCCATAAAGGGCTGTTCCCGGAAGGGCGGTTTTTCCCCGATACCTACCGCTTCGTGCGCGGCATGTCCGATGCCGAACTGCTGAAAAAGGCTTTCGATCGTCTCGATGAGGTATTGGCCAAGGAGTGGGAAAGTCGTTCTGCCGATGTGCCGTATACCGAACCGTATCAAGCGCTGATCATGGCGTCGCTGGTCGAGAAGGAAACCGGCGTACCGCAGGAGCGTGGTCAGATTGCCGGGGTCTTCGTGCGCCGCATGGCTCTGGGCATGCAGTTGCAGACCGATCCGACGGTTATTTACGGTTTGGGTGATCGCTACAACGGCAAGTTGACCCGTGCTCACTTGAAGGAGCCGACGGCGTATAACACTTACGTGATTCCTGGCCTGCCGCCGACACCGATTGCGATGGTCGGGCGTGAAGCGATTCACGCGGCACTGAATCCGGTGGACGGCACCAGCCTGTACTTTGTTGCACGTGGCGATGGCAGCCATGTGTTCTCCGATGATCTGGATGCACACAACAATGCGGTGCGTGAGTATCAGCTCAAGCGCCGTGCCGATTACCGCTCCAGTCCGGCGCCGGCGACAACGCCTGAAGCCGCTCCTGCCAACGAGGAAGCGATTCCAGCAGCGTCTCCGGATACAGCCCCGGAAGCGTTGCCACAAGTTGCGCCGCAGGAGCCTGCGCCGACCCCGGCACCGGAAGCGTCCGGCGCACAAAACACGCAATGACTTTGATTAAGGACTGCCTGTGACTGGCTTGTTTATTACCCTGGAAGGCCCGGAAGGCGCCGGCAAAAGCACCAACCGCGAATACCTCGCCGAGCGCCTGCGCGCCGCCGGTATCGAGGTGGTGCTGACCCGTGAGCCGGGTGGCACGCCATTGGCCGAACGGATTCGCGACGTGCTGCTGGCGCCGGCCGACGAGGTCATGAACCCGGACGCCGAGCTGCTACTGGTATTCGCCGCGCGTGCTCAGCACTTGGCAGAAGTGATCCGTCCGGCGCTGAACCGTGGTGCTGTGGTGCTGTGTGATCGCTTCACCGATTCCACTTACGCCTATCAGGGTGGCGGGCGCGGTCTGTCGCTGGAGCGCATCGCCACGCTGGAAACTTTCGTGCAGGGCGACCTGCGTCCCGATCTGACTCTGATTTTCGATCTGCCGGTAGAAATCGGTCTGGCCCGGGCCAGTGCCCGTGGCCGTCTGGATCGTTTCGAGCTGGAAGGCCGGGCGTTTTTTGAAGCCGTGCGCAATGCGTTTCTGAAGCGCGCTGAAGCCGATCCCGCGCGTTACGTGCGCATCGATGCCGGTCAGCCATTGGCCAAGGTCCAACAATCGCTGGATACCTTGCTGCCGAACCTGCTGGAGCTGGCCCGTGGCTGAGGCCTATCCATGGCAAGACAGCCTCTGGCAGCAACTGGCCGGGCGTAAGCAACACGCTCACGCCTATCTGCTGCATGGCCCGGCCGGGATCGGCAAGCGCGCACTGGCCGAGCGTTTAATGGCCAGTCTGTTGTGCCAGCGGCCGACGCCGGAAGCTTGTGGCGAGTGCAAATCCTGCCTGCTGCTCAAGGCCGGTAGTCACCCGGATAATTACATTCTCGAACCGGAAGAAGCCGACAAGGCAATCAAGGTCGATCAGGTGCGCGACCTCGTCAGTTTCGTGGTGCAGACCGCGCAGATGGGCGGACGCAAAGTGGTGCTGATCGAGCCGGTCGAGTCGATGAATATCAACGCTGCCAACGCCTTGCTCAAGAGTCTTGAAGAACCCTCCGGCGATACGATTTTGCTGTTGGTCAGCCATCAGACCAGCCGTTTGCTGCCGACGATCAAGAGCCGTTGCGTGCAACAGGCCTGTCCTTTGCCGGGCGAGGCGATGAGCCTGCAATGGCTGGCCCAGGCGCTGCCCGATTGCTCTGAAGAAGAACGTGTCGAATTGCTGACGCTGGCGGCCGGTTCGCCGTTGATGGCGGTCAGTCTGCAATCCCAAGGTGTGCGCGAACAGCGCTCGCAAGTGGTCGAGGGCGTGAAGAAGCTGCTCAAGCAGCAGCAATCGCCGACGCAACTGGCCGAAGAATGGAAAAGCATTCCGATGCTGCGTCTGTTCGACTGGTTCTGCGATTGGTCGAGCCTGATCCTGCGTTATCAATTGACTCAGGATGAAGCGGGGCTCGGTCTGAGCGACATGCGTAAGGTCGTACAGTATCTTGCGCAGAAAAGCGCCCAAGGCAAAGTCCTCGAGATTCAGGACTGGATTCTCGCCCAGCGCCAGAAAGTCTTGAGCAAGGCCAACCTCAATCCGGCCCTGCTGCTGGAAGCGTTGTTGGTGCAGTGGGCAGGATTGCCTGGTCAAAGATAACAATGTGTACCTAGACTCTGAATATCAGCAGTGGAGGTCAACATGAATGAACCCGTCAGCCCCGGGCCGCGTAACGGCATTTTGTCCCTGACCATCAAGGACAAGTCGGTGCTCTACGCCGCCTACATGCCGTTCATCAAGAACGGTGGCTTGTTCATCCCGACCAACAAGAGTTACAGGTTAGGCGATGAGGTGTTCATGCTGCTCAACCTGATGGACGAGGCCGAAAAGATCCCGGTAGCTGGAAAGGTTGCCTGGATCACCCCGAAAGGGGCGCAAGGCAATCGCGCTGCCGGTGTCGGCGTCCAGTTCAACGAGGGCGACAACACGGCGCGCAGTCGCATCGAAACCCATCTGGCCGGAGCGCTTAAATCCGACCGTCCCACTCATACGATGTAAGTAGCCGTCTTTTTTATGCTCGTAGATTCCCATTGTCACCTTGATCGCCTCGACCTCGCCGCCCACGACGGCTCGCTGGATGCTGCACTCGATGCGGCCCGTGAGCGCGGAGTAGGGCACTTTCTATGCATCGGCGTGAGTGCTGACAACGCCGCCGACGTCAAAGCTCTGGCTGAACGTTATGACGATGTCGACTGTTCGGTCGGCGTGCATCCGCTCGATGTGCAACCCGGCGCGGCACCTGCGCTGGACTGGCTGTTACACGAACTCAACCACCCGAAAGTGGTGGCGATCGGTGAAACCGGTCTGGATTATCACTACGAACCGGAAGCCGCCGAACTGCAGCAGGAGTCATTCCGCCTGCACCTGCAAGCGGCGCAGCAGACCGGCAAACCGGTGATCATCCACACCCGTGGCGCGCGTGCCGATACCCTTGAGCTGCTGCGCGAAGCAGCGTTGCCACAGGCCGGTGTGCTGCATTGTTTCACCGAAGACTGGGACATGGCCAAAGCGGCGCTGGACATGGGTTATTACATTTCCCTGTCAGGCATCGTCACCTTCCGCAATGCCGATGCGTTGCGCGATGTCGCGAGCAAGGTCCCGGCGGATCGCCTGCTGGTGGAAACCGATTCACCGTATCTGGCGCCGATCCCTTATCGCGGCAAGCCCAACCTGCCACAGTACGTGCGCGAAGTGGCGGAATTCCTGGCGATGCTGCGCGGTGAGAACTACGAACGTTTTGCCGAACAGACCACCGAGAACTTCAAGCGGCTGTTCCCGCTGGCGAGTGTTAAATCTGCCCTGTAGCCGTTTGCCAAATCGCAGGCAAAAAAAACCCGGGTTCTGGGGGGTGAATCCGGGTTAAGACCATTAGGAGTAAAACAAAGGCACGCGGTCCCTTGGTACCTTTATCGGCGCGACACTTGGGGGAGATGTCGCCCGACAGTTCAAGTATTGATCAGTCTGGCGTGCAGTCCAGTTAGCCGGTCGGGGTTTTTAAACAAATTTGGAATACGTTTGCTTCAGTTGAGTTCTCATTGCGCCCAAAACGTTCTCAAAACGAACATGAAACACAGATATGGTCGGATGATCCGTGCAATTTTGCGCAAGTTAGGCATAATACGCGGCTTCGAATTTTGACCCTTCAGACCTTTTCTTATGCACAAAGAACCTCGTAAGGTCCGTGAGTTTCGTCGCCGCGAGCAAGAAATTCTCGATACCGCGCTCAAGCTGTTCCTCGACCAAGGTGAAGACAGTGTCACCGTCGAGATGATTGCTGATGCCGTGGGTATCGGCAAAGGCACGATCTACAAACACTTCAAATCCAAGGCCGAGATCTATCTGCGCCTGATGCTTGATTACGAGCGTGATTTGAACGAGCTGCTGCATTCGGCCGATGTCGACAAGGACAAGGAAGCGCTGTCTCGCGCCTACTTCGAATTCCGCATGCGCGACCCGCAGCGTTATCGCCTGTTCGACCGCCTCGAAGAGAAGGTGGTCAAGGGCAATCAGGTGCCGGAAATGGTCGAGGAGCTGCACAAGATCCGTGCCTCGAACTTCGAACGCCTGACCCTGCTGATCAAGGGTCGCATCAGCGAAGGCAAGCTCGAAGACGTGCCGCCGTACTTCCACTACTGCGCATCCTGGGCGCTGGTGCACGGCGCTGTTGCGCTGTATCACTCGCCGTTCTGGAGCAATGTGCTGGAAGATCAGGAAGGTTTCTTCCAGTTCCTCATGGACATCGGCGTGCGCATGGGCAACAAGCGCAAGCGCGACCCGGAAACGCCAAGCAGCTGAGCCATTCAGCTGCCTTATTGCGCCATGATTTCGCTACATGTCGCAGTACCGCAGGAATATACTCAGGCATAGGGCTTGCTAAAACTTGATTTGTGAGTCAAGTTTTAGCGGCTCGAAATTCTTTCGCCGGAGTGATCATGATCGTTGACCGTCAAGGCAGGCGTTTTCGCAATTTGCGGATCAGTCTGACTTCAGCCTGCAATTACGCGTGTACTTACTGCGTGCCCAACGGCAAGCGGTTGGTGGCTGCGCAGGATGAACTGTCGGCCGATGCCATGGCGCGTGGCGTGGCGTATCTGATCGAGGCTGCCGGCATCGAAAGGTTGCGCATTACTGGCGGCGAGCCGCTGGTCAGTCCCAAACTCGAATCGTTCATGACCGCCGTCGGCAAGATGGGCCTGGAAGACATCAGCCTGACCACCAACGGTCAACTCCTCGCGAAGAAACTGCCGCTGTTAGTGGATGCCGGCCTGCGCCGGATCAACGTGTCCCTCGATACCCTCGACGCCAGCGCCTTTCGCAGCATCGCTCGTGGCGGCGATCTGGCCACCGTTCTGGATGGCATGGATCAGGCGAAAGCGGCAGGGATGAAGATCAAGGTCAATATGGTGCCGTTGCGCGGACAGAACCTCGATCAAGTCATGCCGCTGCTCGATTACTGCCTGGAACGCGGATACGAACTGCGCTTCATTGAGCTGATGCGCATGGGCCACCTGGCCAAGGACAACAATGCTTTCCTGCAACAGTTCGTCAGCCTGCAGCAATTGCTGGAGTTGATTGGCGAACGTTACGAGTACGCGCAAACCGACGCTCCGGTGGATGCCACCGCCGTGCGTTACGCAATTCCCGGTCTGGGCAACTTTGGTGTTATCGCCAACGAAAGCGTGCCGTTCTGTCGGACCTGCTCGCGCTTGCGCCTGTCGTCCACCGGTTGGCTGCATGGCTGCCTGTCGTCGAGTAACCGCCACTATGTCGGCGATCTGCTCGACAAGCCGCGCCATCAGGCCTTGCCGGCGCTCCAGCGTTTGCTGGTCAAGGCGTTGGGCGACAAGCAGGAAGTGGCGTTCTCAGGTGGCGCGACAGTGATGAAAATTATCGGCGGCTGATCAACCGCTTTCGCGAGCAGGCTCGCTCCTACCTTGGAATGTATTCCCCCTGTGGGAGCGAGCCTGCTCGCGAATACGATTTAACCATCAACAAATTTCTTGAGCTGGCGCAAAAGCTGCATCCTACGGCCATTCGCCGGTTTTCCGTCACCGGCCTCTGGAGGAATAGGATGCGTAGCCTGGTTTTGCTGCTGGCCGTTTTGGCGCTTGGCGGCTGTATGACTGTCAGCGATATGGCCGAAGGCACTCGCTATCAGATGAGCGACGCGGGCTTGCTGGATCACAGCGACAGCCGTCGCGTGAACAACTTCCGCATTCAGCCGGACTCGTTCATCTACATCGCCCAAGGCGCGTTCGCACCGCCGGGCGGTTCTTATCCGCGCCCGAACGTGGTGGCCGAAGAAGCTTTCAAAGGTTTCGTCGAATATTTTCCTATGGTTCGCCGCGCCCGCGCTCCCGAGGGCCTTGATCAGGCGATGGGCGAAGCTCGTGATGCCGGTGCGCACTATCTGCTGTACACGCGTTTCGCCAAGGCTGACGACCGCATCGGCAACTCCGATGAATGGCTCGATGAAGAAGCGGTTGATCGTCTCGGCATCGACGGTGGCGTGATTCAGATCATGTTGATCGAGACCAGCACCCAGTATTTGATTGATACTGCACGGATCAAGAGTCGTGGCGGTTTACTGACGTTCCACGACAGCAAGCCCGAAGACCTGATCGGCCCGCCGCTGGCGCAATACGCGCGCAGCCTGCTGGGAGTCGGCGACCAATAATTCAAAGGAGAACGCCATGAGTGGCCCGCAAAAAGCCAATGACCTGTTGGGACAGATCCCGAAAACCAAAGGCTTGCCGCCGGTGCACTTGTGGAACCCGGACTTCTGCGGCGACATCGACATGCGCATCGCCCGCGACGGCACCTGGTATTACCTGGGCACGCCGATCGGACGCAAGCCGATGGTCAAATTGTTCTCCACGATCATGCGCCGCGACGGCGATGATTATTTCCTGATCACCCCGGTCGAGAAGGTCGGGATCAAGGTCGACGATGCGCCGTTTGTGGCAATTGCGGTCGAGGTTGAAGGCGAGGGGGAGGCGCAGCTGTTGCGCTTCACTACCAACGTCGAAGAAACCGCCGAAGCGGGGCCGGAGCATCCGATCCGCGTCGAGATTGATCCGACGACGCAAGAGCCCGCGCCCTACGTGCATGTGCGTACCAACCTTGAAGCGCTGATTCACCGCAATGTGTTCTACCAACTGGTGGAATTGGCGGTCAGCCGCGAAATCGATGGCCAGCGCTGGCTGGGCGTGTGGAGCGGCGGCGAGTTCTTTCGCATCGGCCTCGAACCCTGATCAATACAAAACCCTAACTGTGGGAGCGAGCCTGCTCGCGAAAGCGGTATGTTAGTCGATGCTTAGTCTGACTGCTCTACCGCTTTCGCGAGCAGGCTCGCTCCCACATTGGTTTTGTGGATCACCTGAAATTCCTGATTGACTGTTAATCGTATGATGATTAGCTTGATCACCCATCGCGATCCGCTTTGAGGTGTTCATGTCCAGCAGTTTTCATGCGTCGACCGTTGACTGGCTGGGCAGCTGGATCGCCGCCGGTCAGGTCAAACCGGGGCAGACCATCAAGGTCGAGGCCGATCTGGGCGAACAGCTCGGTGTCAGCCGCACCGTGATCCGCGAAGCAATCAAAACCCTCGTCGCCAAAGGCATGCTCGAAGTCGGGCCGAAAGTCGGCACCCGCGTGCTGCCGGTGCGGCGCTGGAACCTGTTCGATCCGCAAGTGGTCGGTTGGCTGTCGCGCAACGGGCTGCCGGAAAACTTCGTCGATGACTTGCTCGACCTGCGTCGCACCATCGAACCCATGGCCGTGCGCTGGGCTTGCGAACGGGCGACCCTGGAACAGATCGAAGCGGTGCAACTGGCCTATAACGCCCTTGAACGCGCGGTCGACAGCGGCATTGATTACAACCGCGCCGATCAGGTCTTCCACGAATGCATTCTCGCCGCCAGCCACAATCAATTCATCGAACAAATGGTCCCGGCGCTCGGCGCATTACTCGCTGTGTCATTTGAAGTTTCTGCGGCCGACCCTGATGAACTGCGCCGCACTTTGCCGATCCACAAGGACATGGCCGACGCCATCGCTGCCCGCGATTCAGCGCGCGGGGTGTGGGCGTGCATGACCCTGATCGACAACGCGGATCTGGCGATCAAACGCTTTTACCCTAAAGTCATGGCCAACAAAAAAGCCAGTTAATACAAAATTTCCCTGTGGGAGCGAGCCTGCTCGCGAAGGCTGTGTATCAGGCAGCTCATGCATCGACTGACACGACGCTTTCGCGAGCAGGCTCGCTCCCACATTAAATAACAACAAGATCCGAGGAGTTGATATGCCGTGGACCGCCCTGACCCAACACCGCGCCCAACTCGGTGAAGGACCGTTCTGGGACGCGCCGACCCAGGCGCTGTACTGGGTCGATATCGCCGGCAAACAGGCCCTGCGCCTGATCGGCCAGAACGTACAGATCTGGCAGATGCCCGAGCACGTCTCCGCGTTCATCCCCTGCGCCAGCGGCGATGCGCTGGTGACCCTGAGCAGCGGCGTCTACCGTCTCGATCTAGATTCTCCGGGCCTAGAACCACGTCTGACACTGTTCTGTGTCGCCGACCCGCAACCCGGTAATCGTCCCAACGAAGCGCGCTGCGATGGCCAGGGTCGTTTGTGGCTCGGCACTATGCAAAACAACATCGGCGAGAACGGCGAAGATCTGCCGATCACTCGCCGTTCCGGTGGCCTGTTCCGGATCGATCCGGATAAACGCGTCACGCCTTTGCTGCGCGGCCTGGGCATTCCCAACACGCTGTTGTGGAGTGACGACGGCACCACGCTATTGTTCGGTGACAGCCTCGACAGCACGCTATACCGCTATTTCATTCACACCGACGGCAACCTCGATGCTGCGCAAGTCTGGTACGGCCCCGATCAGCAGGGTGGCCCGGACGGTTCGGCAATGGACGCCGAAGGCTACATCTGGAATGCCCGTTGGGACGGCAGTTGCATGCTGCGGCTGACGCCTGATGGCAAAGTTGATCGCAGAATCGACCTGCCTGTCAGCCGCCCGACCAGTTGTGTATTCGGCGGTGAAGACCTGAAAACCCTGTTCATCACCAGCGCCCAGAGCCCGCACAACCATCCATTGGATGGCGCAGTGCTGTCGATGCGCGTGGATGTTGCAGGAAAACTCTGTACGCGGTTTGCGGATTAAATCCCAAAATATGGGATGCAAAATTATATATTGAGATTATTCGGCGGTCGGGTTTATAGTCGGCTCCAGCAGTAACACGCACTCACACTTAAAAAGAACAAAACAGGTGAAGTGATGCAGCGAATGTCTATCGCACTCCCGCGTGGAGTCCGCGTCTCGCAACGGCTCGATGCCGGCGGCGACGCCTGCCTGTTTCTTTCAAACCGCCTTCCAGACCGGACATCGGCAGATGCCCGGTTTTTTTGTGCTTGCGAAACAGGAGTCCTGATCCATGGCTGAACCTCTTTCCCTGCCGCCGGTGCCCGCACCGCCGAAGGGCGAGCGTCTGAAAAACAAGGTCGTGCTGCTGACCGGTGCTGCGCAAGGCATCGGCGAAGCCATCGTCGCCGCCTGCGCCTCGCAGCAAGCGAAACTGCTGATCAGCGATATCCAGGCTGAAAAGGTCGAGAGGGTTGCCGCCCATTGGCGTGAGCAGGGATACGACGTGCAAGCGCTGCAGGCAGATGTCTCGCATCAGCCCGATCTCCACGCCATGGCCAAACGCGCCGTTGAACTGCACGGGCGTATCGATGTGCTGGTCAATTGCGCCGGGGTCAACGTGTTCCGTGATCCGCTGGAGATGACCGAGGAAGATTGGCGTCGCTGTTTCGCCATCGATCTGGATGGCGCCTGGTTCGGCTGCAAAGCGGTGTTGCCGCAGATGATCGAGCAGGGCGTCGGCAGCATCATCAACATTGCCTCGACCCATTCCAGCCACATCATTCCCGGCTGCTTCCCGTACCCGGTGGCCAAGCACGGTTTGCTCGGCCTGACCCGCGCGCTCGGCATCGAGTACGCCGCGAAGGGCATCCGCGTTAACGCCATCGCGCCTGGCTACATCGAAACCCAATTGAACGTCGATTACTGGAACGGTTTCGCCGACCCGCACGCCGAGCGTCAGCGCGCCTTCGATCTGCATCCGCCGAAACGCATCGGCCAACCGCTCGAAGTGGCAATGACCGCCGTATTTCTGGCCAGCGATGAGGCGCCGTTCATCAATGCTTCATGCATCACCATCGATGGTGGGCGCTCGGTGATGTACCACGACTGAGCGAAGCGGCTTTCACGCGGGTAGATCCGCTTGAAATCCAATCATCATACGATATGACTATTTTCAACAGGCTTTGCAGGAACACGCTTTAACGCTTTTCAAACATTGCTCAAAAAAAATAACAAGGAGTCAGCTTATGAAACGTCGTTTCGGGATTCGTACCCTGTGCACTACCGCCCTGGCGGTCACTGCATTCAGCCTGAGCAGTTCGCTGCTCGCTGCCGACACCGTGAAAATCGGTTTTCTGGTCAAGCAGGCTGAAGAGCCGTGGTTCCAGACCGAGTGGGCTTTCGCCGAGAAAGCCGCCAAGGACAAGGGCTTCGAACTGATCAAGATCGCTGTGCCGGACGGTGAGAAAACCCTCTCGGCCATCGACAGCCTTGCTGCCAACGGTGCCAAGGGCTTCGTGATCTGCCCGCCGGATGTCTCGCTCGGCCCGGCAATCATGGCCAAAGCCAAACTCAATGATCTGAAAGTGATTGCCGTCGATGACCGTTTCGTCGACGCCAACGGCAAATTCATGGAAGACGTGCCGTACCTCGGCATGGCCGCGTTTGAAGTCGGCCAGAAGCAGGGCAACGCGATGGTCGCCGAAGCGAAAAAACGTAACTGGGACTGGAAAGACACCTACGCGGTGGTCAATACCTACAACGAACTCGACACCGGCAAGAAACGCACCGACGGTTCGGTGAAATCCCTCGAAGACGCCGGCCTGCCGAAAGACCACATTCTGTTCGCCGCGCTGAAAACCCTCGATGTACCGGGCAGCATGGACGCCACCAACTCGGCGCTGGTGAAACTGCCAAGCGGCGCAAAAAACCTGATCATCGGCGGTATGAACGACAACACCGTGCTTGGCGGCGTGCGCGCCACGGAAGCGGCGGGTTTTGCTGCCGCCAACGTGATCGGCATCGGCATCAACGGCACTGACGCCATCGGCGAACTGAAAAAGCCCAACAGCGGCTTCTTCGGCTCGATGCTGCCAAGTCCGCACATCGAAGGCTACAAGACTGCCGAGATGATGTACGAGTGGGTCACCACCGGCAAAGAACCGCCGAAGTACACCGCGATGGACGACGTCACCCTGATCACCCGCGAGAACTTCAAGCAAGAGCTGGAAAAAATCGGCCTGTGGAACTGATGCCGCGACGGCCCGGGCAGCCGGGCCGTGTTTCGGTGTGAAGAGGTGGCTTTATGCACGCGCAAGTACAGACACAACAACACAGCTCCGGCGGCAGCCTGCGCTTCAACGGGATCGGCAAAACCTTTCCCGGCGTGAAAGCGCTGGACGCCATCAGCTTCGTCGCCCATCCGGGCCAGGTTCATGCCTTGATGGGCGAGAACGGCGCCGGCAAATCGACCCTGCTGAAAATCCTTGGCGGCGCTTACATCCCGAGCAGCGGCGAGTTGCAGATCGGCGAGCAGACCATGGCGTTCAAGTCGACCGCCGACAGCATTGGCAGCGGCGTCGCAGTGATTCACCAGGAGCTGCATCTGGTGCCGGAAATGACCGTCGCCGAAAACCTGTTTCTCGGCCATCTGCCGGCCAGTTTCGGTTTGATCAATCGCGGTGCGCTGCGCCAGCAAGCGTTGAATTGCCTGAAAGGTCTGGCCGATGAAATCGATCCGCAGACCAAAGTCGGACGCCTGTCGCTCGGCCAGCGGCAATTGGTGGAAATCGCCAAAGCGCTGTCGCGTGGCGCCCATGTCATCGCTTTCGACGAGCCGACCAGTAGCCTTTCGGCCCGCGAGATCGATCGCTTGATGGCGATCATCGTTCGTCTGCGTGACGAGGGCAAAGTGGTGCTCTACGTCTCGCACCGGATGGAAGAAGTATTCCGCATCTGCGACGCCGTAACCGTGTTCAAGGATGGTCGCTACGTGCGCACCTTCGACGACATGAGCCAGTTGACCCACGATCAACTGGTGACCTGCATGGTCGGTCGCGACATTCAGGACATCTACGATTATCGCCATCGTCCACGCGGCGCCGTGGCGCTGAAGGTATCTGGCCTGCTCGGCCCGGGCCTGCGCGAACCGATCAGTTTCGAGGCGCACAAAGGTGAAATCCTTGGCCTGTTCGGACTGGTCGGGGCAGGGCGCACCGAGCTGTTTCGCTTGCTCAGCGGGCTGGAACGCAACACCGCCGGACGCCTCGAGTTGCGCGGTCACGAACTGAAACTACGCTCACCGCGCGACGCGATTGCGGCGGGGATTCTGCTGTGTCCGGAAGATCGCAAGAAGGAAGGCATCATTCCGTTAGCCAGCGTCGCCGAGAACATCAACATCAGTGCACGCGGTGCCCATTCAGGGCTCGGCTGCCTGATTCGCGGTCTGTGGGAAAAGGGTAACGCCGACAAACAGATCAAAGCCCTGAAAGTGAAAACCCCGCACGCCGGCCAGCAGATCAAATTCCTTTCCGGCGGCAACCAGCAGAAGGCCATTCTCGGTCGCTGGCTGTCGATGCCGATGAAGGTCTTGCTGCTTGACGAACCGACTCGCGGCATCGACATCGGCGCCAAGGCCGAGATCTACCAGATCATCCATAACCTCGCCGCCGACGGCATTTCGGTGATCGTGGTGTCCAGCGATCTGATGGAGGTGATGGGTATTTCCGACCGCATTCTGGTGCTTTGCGAAGGTGCTCTGCGCGGCGAAATCAGCCGCGACCAGGCCAATGAATCCAACCTGCTGCAACTGGCTTTGCCGCGCCACCGCGCTGACGGCGTGGCGAACTGAGAGGTGACTATGATGACAACCCAAAACGAAACCCTGCCCAAAGAGCGCAAACCTCTGGACATGCGCCGCTTCCTTGATGACTGGGTCATGTTGCTGGCGGCTGTGGGCATCTTCGTTGCCTGTACGCTGCTGATCGACAACTTCCTTTCGCCGCTGAACATGCGCGGTCTGGGCCTGGCGATTTCTACCACCGGGATTGCCGCGTGCACGATGTTGTACTGCCTGGCGTCGGGGCATTTCGACTTGTCGGTGGGCTCGGTGATTGCCTGCGCTGGCGTGGTCGCGGCAGTGGTGATGCGCGACACCAATAGCGTGTTTCTCGGTGTCAGTGCGGCGTTGGTGATGGGCCTGATTGTCGGGCTGATCAACGGTATTGTGATTGCCAAGTTGCGGGTCAATGCGTTGATCACCACGTTGGCGACGATGCAGATTGTTCGCGGTCTGGCTTACATCTTTGCCAACGGCAAAGCGGTGGGCGTGTCGCAGGAGTCGTTCTTCGTGTTTGGTAACGGCCAGTTGTTTGGCGTGCCGGTGCCGATTCTGATCACTATCGTCTGCTTTCTGTTTTTCGGCTGGCTGCTGAATTACACCACCTACGGGCGCAACACCATGGCCATTGGTGGCAATCAGGAAGCGGCGCTGTTGGCGGGTGTCAACGTTGACCGGACCAAGATCATTATCTTTGCCGTGCATGGGGTGATTGGTGCGTTGGCGGGGGTGATTCTGGCGTCGCGGATGACCTCGGGGCAGCCGATGATTGGTCAGGGATTTGAGCTGACGGTGATCTCGGCTTGCGTGCTGGGCGGGGTGTCGTTGAGCGGCGGGATCGGCATTATCCGGCATGTGATTGCCGGGGTGTTGATTCTGGCGATCATTGAGAATGCGATGAATCTGAAGAATATCGACACGTTTTATCAGTATGTGATTCGTGGGTCGATCCTGCTGTTGGCCGTCGTGATCGACCGTCTCAAGCAACGCTGAGTCAAAAACTACCTTCACCCCAGCCCTCTCCCGGAGGGAGAGGGGGCCGACCGAGGTGTTTTGCGTCCTGCATCGACCTGAAAGACCTAGTCGATTATGGAATCGGAAACGCACTTTCGGGTCGATTGTGGATTCGGCGAAGCACTTTCAGGTCGGCGTACTTCTTGAGCATCCCCCATTCAGTCCCCTCTCCCTCCGGGAGAGGGCTAGGGTGAGGGTGCTTTTGACTTTCAACCTTCTGTCTCTTCCCCCAAATTTCCCTTGCTCGCCCGCACCCGTTTCGGGTATCAATTTGTACATGATTAGACAGGTACGATTTGACAAGAAACAACGGGTGGTCGACGAGCTCGTCCGGCGCATCGAAAGCGGCCTCATGGAGGACGGCTTTCTGTTGCCCGGCGAGCATCAGTTGGCTGAAGAATTCAAAGTCAGCCGAGGTACGCTGCGCGAAGCGCTGGCCGAACTGAAAAGACGTAACTACATTGCCACGCAAAGCGGTGTCGGCTCGATCGTCACATTCGATGGTGTCGCCCTCGACCAGCGCAGCGGCTGGGCGCAGGCCTTGGCCGACAGCGGGGCGATGATCAATACCGAAGTGTTGCGTCTGGAAGCGGTGACCCGGCCAGACCTGCTGTCGCGATTCGGCACTGACCAATTCATCACCCTCGACCGTCGTCGCCGTTCCAGCGAAGGCACGCTGGTGTCCCTTGAACGTTCTTTGATGCCGGCCACCGGCGGCCTGGAAAGCCTGCCGCGCGTTGGTCTGATCGACAACTCCCTGACCATCACCTTGGCCGCCTACGGCTACATCGGCGAACGCGGCGATCAATGGATCGGCGCCGAACCGTTGAATGCCGAAGACGCCGCACTGCTTGGCCGCCCTGAGGGCACGGTGTTCCTCAAAGCCCTGCGCACCACTTACGACCGTCAGAACCGTTTCATGGAGCTGGTCGAAAGCCTGCTCGACCCGGTGCATTTCCGTCTGCACCTGCAATTTGGAGAATCGAAATGACTGCGCTCAACCGTGCCCTCGGCGCTTTCTATGGCCTGGCCCTCGGTGATGCGCTAGGCATGCCGACCCAATCGCTGAACCGCGAAACCATCAAGTCCCGTTTCGGCCAGATCACCGATCTGCAGGACGCCGGGCCCTTGCAACCGATCGCCGCGAACATGCCCAAAGGCTCGATCACTGACGACACTGAACAGGCGATTCTGGTCGGTGAGTTGCTGGTCGAAGGCAAGGGCCGCATCGAACCGGCGATCCTCGCGCAACGCTTGATCGAGTGGGAAGCCGAGATGCAGGCCAAGGGTTCGCAGGACTTGCTCGGGCCATCGACCAAACGCGCTATCGAGATGATCCTTGCCGGCCATTCCCCGGAAGAAGCCGGGCGCTACGGCACCACCAACGGCGCGGCGATGCGCATCACGCCGGTGGGGATCGCGGCAGATGTTGCCGATCCGGAGCGCTTTATTGCGGCGGTGGTGCAGGCCTGCCAGGTTACCCACAACACCACGCTGGGGATTTCCAGTGCGGCGGCGGTGGCGGCGGTGGTTTCTGCCGGCATCAATGGCATGGATCTGGGCGAGGCGTTGAACCTTGGCCAGCACATCGCTCAACAAGCAGAAGCGCACGGGCACTGGGTGGCCGGTGGACGTATTGCTTCACGCATCAGTTGGGCACGCACCATCAGTGTAGACAGCGACAAGGCGCTGCTGGCGGATCTGCTCTATGACGTGATCGGCACTTCGGTGGCCTCGCAGGAGTCGGTGGTGGTGTCGTTTGCGCTGGCGCAGCAAGTGGCCGTCGGCGAAATGAGCGCGTTTGATGCGCTGTGCATGGCCGCCAGCCTTGGCGGTGACACCGACACCATCGCGGCGATTCTCGGCGCCATGCTCGGGGCCTGCCTGGGTCTTGAGAGTTGGCCCGCCGACATGATCGAAACGGTTAAGGCCGTTAATCATCTGGAGCTTGAACCGTTGGTGCAGGGGCTGTTGGCTTTGCGCTGACAGGGCTGACGTCTTCGCGAGCAAGCTCGCTCCCACAGGGGGTATGTGAACGCCACAAATCCAGTGTGGGAGCGACGGTGCGACGATTCGACCTGCTCGCGAAGGCCGCACCGCAAATCTTGAATATTCACCCGCAATGGATCGCGCAGACAGGCCGAGGGATGGCCGCGATGTCTTGTCGTTCTGCATCATTGCCACAACCACAAAAAAGGCAAACAGGAGCACCTTCATGAGTTCATCAAACGCCGGGCAACTGGAAACCCGCGGCATCGAACCGGTACCGGAAGCCGAGTGCAACGGCCATCCGCTGCAACTGTTCTGGGTCTGGTTCGCCGCCAACATTTCCATCCTCGGCCTGCCGCTGGGTGCCACGCTGGTGGCGTTTCGCGGGCTGGCGATCTGGCAGGCGATCATCGTCGCGATCATCGGCGCTGCCGGTTCGTTCGCGGTGGTCGGAATCATCTCGATTGCCGGTCGCCGTGGCCGCGCGCCGAGCCTGACCTTGTCGCGAGCGATCTTCGGCGTGCGCGGCAATATCGGCCCGACGCTGGTCTCGCTGATGTCGCGTCTCGGTTGGGAAACCGTCAACACCACCACCGCCGCATTCGTGCTGCTGTCGCTGTGCTCGATCCTGTTCGGCTCGCCGGTCGAAGCGAAAAGTGCGCCGATACTGACGCTGATCTTCATCGCGATTTTCGTTCTGCTGACCCTGTCGGTGTCCGGTCTTGGCCATGCGACCTTGCTGGTGATTCAGAAGTGGGCGACCTACGTCTTCGGTGCGCTGAACATTCTGGTCGGTGGCTTTCTCTGCGCGACCATCGACTGGAGCGCGGTGTTCAATGCCACGCCAGCACCGATGAGCGCGATGATCATCGGCATCGGCACCATGGCTGCGGGCACCGGCATCGGTTGGGCCAATGCTGGCGCCGACATGTCGCGCTATCAGCATCGCAGCGTCAAAGCCGTGCGTCTGGTTGCGTCTGCCGCGTTTGGTGCGGGCATTCCACTGGTCCTGCTGATCACCCTCGGCGGTCTTCTGTCGGTGGGCAACAACGATCTGGCGTCGGCAACGGATCCGATCGTGGCAATCCGCGACATGCTGCCAACCTGGATGGCCGTGCCTTACCTGATCACCGCGTTCGGTGGTCTGTTGCTGTCGAACAACCTGTCGGTGTACTCCGCCGGCTTGACCACGCTGACCCTTGGCTTGAAGGTCAAACGCGTCTACGCGGTAGTGGTTGATATCGTCGCGATCTTCGCCGGTTCGATCTATTTCATGCTGATCGCCGACAGCTTCTACGGGCCGTTCATCACCTTCATTTCCCTGCTTGCCGTGCCGATCACCGCATGGGTCGGGATCTTCGTCGTCGACCTGATTCACCGTCACTACTACAGCCCGACAGATTTGCTCGACGTCAGCCCGAGCAGTGCCTACTGGTATCGCGGCGGCATCGAGTGGCGCGCGTTCGGCGCGTGGGCGATTGCGATCGTCCTCGGCTTCAGCTTCACCAGCATCGGCACCACCGCCGAGAACGTCTGGTTCAAAGGCTTCCTGTCCGACTCGTGGCTGGGCCACAACGGCCTCGGCTGGATCGTGACCTTCGTCGTCGCTGGTGGCATTTACTTCGTCCTCGGCGGGGCGAAAGATCGCCGTGCCGCGCAAACCGAGAATGCTCATGCCTAAGATGTTGCACACCGGCCAGGTCATCATCGACCTGGTCATGGCCGTGGATAAACTGCCGCAGATTGGCGGCGACGTGCTGGCGCAATCGGCAAGTTTCGAAGCGGGCGGCGGATTCAACGTGATGGCGGCGGCGGTGCGTAACGGCCTGCCGGTGGTTTATCTCGGTCGACATGGCAGCGGGCGTTTCGGTGATCTGGCGCGGCAGGCGATGAATGCCGAGGGGATTCACATCGGCATTACCGAACCCGCGCAGAAGGACACCGGTTTGTGCGTGGCGCTGACCGATGCGTCGGCCGAGCGCAGTTTCATTTCCTACATCGGCGCAGAAGGTGAGGTGACTGAAGAGGATCTGAACAGCGTCGCGGCCGAGGCGGGCGATTACGTTTATCTCAGCGGCTACAGCTTGCTCCACGAGGGTAAGGCCCAGGCGTTGCTCGATTGGACGCTGGCGTTACCGGATGCGATCAACGTGGTGTTCGATCCGGGCCCGTTGGTGGAATCGCCCGACTCGCCGCTGATGAAAGCGTTGCTGCCGCGCATTGATGTATGGACCAGCAACAGTGTTGAAGCGCTGCGGTTTACCGGGGCTGAGGATATTGGCGTAGCGCTGGACCGTCTCGCTGAACATCTGCCCAAAAATGTGTTGATGGTCGTGCGTGACGGGCCGCAAGGCTGCTGGGTTCAACAGGCCGACGAGCGTCGGCATGTGCCGGGGTTTGCCGTGAAAGCCGTGGACAGCAATGGCGCTGGCGATGCGCATGCCGGGGTGTTTGTTGCCGGGTTGGCGCAGGGTTGGACCGCACATGAAGCGGCGCGGCGGGCGAATGCGGCGGCGGCAATTGCGGTGACACGTTGGGGGCCGGCGACTTCACCGGGTGCGACTGAAGTGGATGCGTTTATCCGCGAGTCCGGCGGCGCTTGATTAATAGCTTTCGCGAGCAGGCTCGCTCCCACAGGGGATTTATGTTCGCCTCAGATCCAATGTAGGAGCTGCCGAAGGCTGCGATCTTTTGATCTTATAAAAGCAAAGATCGCAGCCAACTGCAGCACCTGCATGATTAGCGATCACACGATCATATCGCTCAACTATCCAGCTTGCGTGCCGCTTCAACCCCGGCCGCACTGAGCTTGATCGGCAGGTTCAACGAATGTTCGCCAGCCTCGTTGCAGGTCACATGACCATGGTGAATCAGTCCGCGGTCCTGCAACGCGGCGAGGGCGCTGGCCACGACTTTCTCGCCCCGGTAATTGTCCAGCACCTCCTTGCCCAGACCACTCGGGTGGGCATGCAGCAGGCGGGTGAGGACTTCTTTTTCCAGGTTTTTATCGACGTTCATGGTTACCTCTTCATTGGATTGAATAGGACGCTCGCGTCGGCGAACTACTGACCGGAGCCTTCGGAACCGGAGCCACCAGTGGTGGTTTTCGAGCCGATGCCGGGGCCAGCATTGTCTGGCGTTGCGGGGGCATCGGGGGTGTTCATGCCGCCCTGACGGCCCGGATCACTGCCCTGAGTGCGCGGATCGGTACCCGTCGCAGGAGGCTGATTGATCAACGGCACACCCGAGCCATCGGTGTTCATACCGGGGGCACTGTTGATGGCGGGGGCGCGTGGCGGGGTCGGGTCGGTAGGGCCAGTGCCCGCAGCCGTGGCGGATGCGGCGAAAACCGCAGGGCAGAGCAGGGCGCTGAATACGAAAGCGGTCAACCTTGACGGGATCATAGGGCGTCTCCAGTGATTGGAATCCTTACCTGTCGTTGGTCTGCCCTGTGATCGAATTGGTGCCTGATCAGCGACGAACGGTCTAGGTTGCCTGCGCGGCTTTCAGACTGATCCGCCGCCAGAGCAAGCGGCCAAGGGTAATCAACCAGTTGGCCAACGCGACGATCAAAACCGTTAAAAGCAGCATGCTCATGCCGTGCTCAACGATGATTTTCCCGGCCAGTAACGGGAAACCAAACACTCCGATAAAGTACGAAAGACTGAACAGCAACAAGGCCTGTGACGTGGTGCCGGCCGGTGCTTCGTTGGCCGCCAAACCGTTGATCACCGAATACGTCAGGCCATAACCGACGCCGAGCATCAACGCCGCCAGCAGATAACTGAAGCCGCTGTGCACGCCGAACGCGAACAGCACAATCGAACCCAGCATCAGTCCGGACAACAGACACGACGCGCGCAGCGGATCACGTTTGACCACATAACCTGCGATCAACATCCGGCTGCTGATCGCCGCACTCATGAAACCCAGAAAGAACTGCGAGTAATCCAGATCGCGGGCTGCGGCATAACTGGTCTGGAAGCTGGACAAGCCACCAAACACGCAACCGCCGAGACCGACCATGATGATCGGGAACAGCGCGCGCGAGCCGAGCACTTGGGTGGTCGCTCGCCAAGTGATTCTTGCGGCCGAGGTTACTTGCGTGCTTTTCAATCGAGCCCCGAGTTGCCAGAACAACAACACGCCAACCAGGCTCGCCAGTGCCGCCAGATAAAACGCCGAGGTCACCGGCAAACCCACTGCAGTCGCCGCACGACCTAGCAACGGTCCGCTGCCGATGCCGCTCATCATGCTGCCCGACAACAGCGCAAAGTATTTCGCTCGCTGTGTCGGCGTCACCAGGCTGGCAACGATGATCGGCCCCAAGGTGTAAAACACGCCCCAGCCCAAGCCCAGCAACAAACCGAAAAACAACAGCAGATGACCGAACTCCGGCGTCATCGCAAAACCCAGGCTCGCCACCACCAGCAACAGCCCGAACAACGCAATCGAGCGCGCCGCGCCGAGCCAGTCCGACAGATGCCCGGACACCAGCACCGCAACAAACGTACTGAGCATCGCCGCCGAAATCACACTGCCGGCATCGTGCTCATTGCCACCGCGAGCAGCGATCAGCAGCGACAACAAAAACGTCGAGCCATAGGACAGCGACAGCAGATAACTGGCGAGACAGAACAGGCCGAACAGCTTGCCTGAAACCTTCGGTGTTGCTGGCGACATGACGCGGTTCCTTGAGCGGAAAATTCGAGCGTCATCTGTTTAACACGTCAGGTGTGCGGGTTAGGTCTGAGGTTGGCGAAGTCATCGCTGTGCGCCGGAGTAACCCTCAGGCGATGCCGATCTCTTCCTTGAACTGCTCCATGAACCCCTTCAGGCGTTGATGACGGACTTGCGCCAGACGCTGGCCGGCGGCGGTCTGGAAACCGCCTGCGAGGTGCAGCAGTTTGGTCTGGAAATGATCCAGGCAAAAACGCGTGTCGTCGTAATCGCGCTGTTTCGCTTCAGGATCCATCGGGTCATAGAGCGCCGAGCCCATGCGCCCGGCAATGTAGAAGGTACGGGCGACGCCGAGCATGCCGAGTGAGTCGAGGCGATCGGCGTCCTGGACGATTTTCGCTTCAAGGCTGCGCGGAGTGATGTCGGCGGAGAAGCTGTGCGCTTCGATGGCGTGGGCCACGGCGGTGGTTTTTTCTTCTGGCCAGTTCATCGCGACGAGCATCGATGAAGCTTTTTCCGCCGCCAGTCGCGAGGCTTGCGCGCGCAGTGGCGAGTTTTTCTCGACAGCCACGCAATCGTGCAGCAGCACGGCGGCCAACAGCACCTCAAGATCTCCACCTTCTTCTTCATGCAACCTACGCACGTTGTGCCAGACGCGTTGCAAGTGGGCGAGATCGTGGGCGCCGTCGTCGGACGGCTCCAATGCGTGCGGCAGTAACTCTGCTGCCAGCGCCTCCACGGGTGTGAAAAACTCAAGGTTCATAAGCATCCTTTCAGATTGTCGAAGTCCCCTGTGTGGGAGCGAGCCTGCTCGCGAATGCTGTCTGTCAATCAACAATGCAGGTGACTGAAAGGACGCCTTCGCGAGCAGGCTCGCTCCCACAGGGAACTGCAATGTTTGTAACAGTGCGCAGGGTAGTGTGTGTTTTGCCATGTGACGAGCGCCGCTCACCACCTTAGTATGGCGTTTTCCTTTTCCGACAAGGCCCGTCCATGACGATCGACATCCGCCCGGCGACCCCCAGCGATGCCCCGCAAATCCTCGCCTTCATCACTGAACTCGCCGATTTCGAAAAGGCCCGTCACGAAGTCATCGCCAGCGTCGCCGACATCGAACGCAGCCTGTTCGGCGAAGGCGCCACCGCCCACGGTCTGATCTGCCTGCGCGATGGTCTGCCGATCGGTTTCGCGGTGTTCTTCTTCAGCTACTCGACCTGGCTCGGCAGCAACTGTCTGTACCTCGAAGACCTCTACATCACGCCGGAGCAACGCGGCGGCGGTGCCGGCAAAACCCTGCTGCGTCACCTGGCAAAAATCGCCTGCGACAACGACTGCGGCCGCTTCGAATGGAGCGTGCTGGACTGGAACACCCCGGCGATCGAATTCTACAAATCCCTCGGCGCGCAACCTCAGGAAGAGTGGGTGCGCTACCGCATGGATGGCCAGGTCCTGCGTGAGTTTGCCGAGGGCTGAACACGATGATGGCAATCCGGCAGTAATTCGATTGTCGCCAGCGCTCTAGTCCGGCATTCTACGCGCCATTTTTGCGCGCTCACGGACGACACCTGCAATGCCTCTGGCACAACTTCTCCACGCCCGTGGAGCCTTCGCCGCGTCAACGAGTGACCGGCGATGAGCGGACTACGGGCGACAATGCGTCTGTATGGCCTGGTGAAAAACTCAGGCTCGAGCGACAACCCCCAGCGCCAACCGGTCGACATTCTGTGCATGACAAATCGTACGGGCGGCAGCGCCATTCGTGCGTTCGTGTCACGCCTTGATGCCGAGTTGATGACGCGCAGTGCCGGGCTCGCCGATTACCGCGTGATACCGCTGCGCACCTTCGATCCGACGGCGTTTATCGACGCTCATCAAGGCTGGCTGACACTGCACGTCTGTTGCGGTTTCGTCGCCCCCGCCGGGCATTCGCTGGTCAAGGACGGCGGGTTGATGCCGATGGGTTGGTACGTCTATTCCGAGATCGGCCAGTGGACGGCCCAGCATCATCTCGACCTCGGCGCACAAATGGCCGAACTGCTGCAATCGACTTATGAGCGCAATCACCTGCGCAACTACAACGCCTGGCTCAACGAACTCGACGACGCCTCGCCGGCTGAACTGGCCTGGCAAACCGACGAAGCCTGGCGACACCTGCAAACCGCCGCATCACCCGACAGCCGTGAGCATTGCCACGGCCTGTTCGACCCCGTCGACAACCGCTGGCGCTTCGCCACGACCGACATCGATATTCATCAGCCGCACCCGGAACCCCTGAAGCAAGGAGCTTTGAATTGAGTGGTAAACCCGCTGCACGCGTCACCGACCCGACCGCCTGCCCATTGCCAGGCCATGGCACCAACCCGATTGCCTCCGGCTCGCCTAACGTCTTCTTCGACGGCCTCGCCGCCGCGCGCATGACCGATAAATCGGCGTGCGGCAGTCCGATTACCGGGGCAGTCTCCGGTACCGTTTTCATCAACGGCCTGAACGCGGCCACGCTCGATAGCACCGGAGGCCACGGCAATGTCGTCGTTGGTGGTTCGGGGACGGTGATTATTGGACAGAGTGGCGGCGGGGCGGCGTTTAGCGGATTGCTGCCGATGCCGGTGCATTTTACGGACAGGTTGCAAGTGGTTAACGAGGCGACTGGCGAGCCTATTCCCGATCATCCGTATGCGATCCAGCGAGGTGATGGGCGCATAGAACATGGCATCACCAATGAGCAGGGCTTTACCCATATGGTGAGTTCTCACTTGGCTGAAACTATTAAATTGTTTATAGAGTGACCGAAATGGAAGTCGAAAACCCTGCACTCAGAGACTGCAAAACTGAAGTGGCTGGCCATGAGTTGACCTGCAAGACGGACCAAGGCGTCAAGCAGGTTACTGTTAAAGTCAAAAAAATAGCCGTTTTCTTTATCGGCGGTGCTGGAGATAAAGAGGAGTATTATCAAAATGAACCTCCTCATCATAACGTGCAAAATGCGTGGAATCAGTTGTCGAACAGACTTTCTCCGGAACAAAAGCTTGAAGTTAACTTACCTTATATAAGCTATAAGGATGTTCGCGGTGAGAAGGATATCGAGAAGTATGTAATACGCCCGTTAAAAGGGGATAAGACGGTTTATCTTGTGATTGTTGGTCATAGTCTTGGGGGGTGGAATGGTGCACATTTGACCTCGATTTTGAAAGAGCGAGGTTATACAGTAAAGATGTTGGTAACACTTGATCCTGTTGGCGGTGGTACAGGTGTATGGATGTTCTCTGATATCTATTTCACGACGCCAAAGCCCGCGGCAGATTACTGGATCAATGTATTGGCAGCCCCCAAGGAAAAAGACGATTCAGATACTGTTGCCAGCTTGGGAGAGCGTTGGATCATGGCGTCTGGCCCGGATATAAATGAGGCGATCATTGCGAATCATCGGCAGGCAGGCATGCTTTTCGGCTCCAAACTTCAAGGTGGAAAGTCTGCGTGCGATATAGTTTATGAACGAGTGACTCAATATTTGGAATCGAAAAAATGATACGACTATTTATTGTGCTGGCGCTCCTTCTATGTAGTTCTTGTGCCAAGCGGCCGATTCTTCCTGATACTGAGATTGAATTCATCTCTGTCGCTGCAGGGGGCGACAGTTTGTCCTGGAGTGTTCGCTTCAGTTCGAAGGCCGATGTATTGAATTTTTTTAAGGATGCGACGGGAGAAACACAGTTGGGTGAAACATTGTTTTGCTCTCTGGATAAAGAACTTGAATTTGAAAACTCCGATAAGTTGACTAATTATTTTGTCGGTAATCTTGTTGAGGTTGACGCCGATAAGTCTGGTTTAGACCATATTTATACGTCTAGGCTGTCCGCGGTGAGAAAGGAGGATGAGGGCGTTTCAAATGTTTTCATGACCGCGGAAGAACTGCTGGCAATATTAAATGAACGTGATGCCGTCTCTTGCAGAGTGTTCACCTCAGCTTACTCATTCGGGGGATACTATTCGAAGTCAATGCTGATTCCAGCAACTGACCTCATTCACGTCATTGAACAACAGCATGTGCAATGACTGCTGTATCCCATAATGTGGGATGCAAAATTACATATTGAGATTTTCCATCTGAGAGGTCTATAGTCCGTCGCACTCACTGCCAAAAACAAAACAGGTGAAGCGATGCTGGCGCAATTGATCGCGCTCGATTGGGGGACGACCTCATTACGTGCTTACAAACTCGCGGCGGGCGGTGTGGTGCTGGAGCAGCGCGCGCTGTCGTCCGGGATCATGCAGTTGCCCAAGACCCCGCGAAACATCAACGGTGGCGAATGCGCCGATGGTTTTGAACTGGCGTTCGATGAGGCGTGCGGCGACTGGCTCGATGCGCAGCCTCATCTGCCGGTGATTGCCTGCGGCATGGTCGGCAGTGCGCAGGGCTGGCGTGAAGCGGCCTACTGCGAAACGCCGGCGAACGTCGCCAATCTCGGAAACTCCCTTCAAACAGTTATCAGTCTGCGCGGCACGGTCGTGCATATCGTGCCGGGCGTGATTCAGCGTTCGCGCCTGCCGAATGTGATGCGCGGCGAAGAAACCCAGGTCCTTGGCGTGCTGCAGAATCTGCCGATTGAGGCGGGTGCTGATCTGTTGATCGGGCTGCCGGGCAGTCACTCGAAATGGGTCGACGTGGTCGATGGCTGCATCACTCATTTCGACACGTTTATGACCGGCGAAGTGTTCGCCGTGCTCAGTGAGCACAGCATTCTCGGTCGCACCCAGCAACAAGGTGCGGCGTTCGATGCTCTGGCGTTTGATCGCGGTGTGCAGGTTGCGCAGTCGGCGGACGGTGAGCTTGGCGTGCTGTCGACCTTATTCAGCACCCGTACCTTGGGACTGACCGGCGAACTCAGCCCAACGGCGCAGGCGGATTATCTGTCCGGCCTGATGATCGGCCATGAGCTGGCGGCGCTCGCCACGGTTCAGCGACGTCGTCGCAACAACACGAATCTCCCTTCGATCATCCTCATCGGCAACGCGCAACTCTGTGCGCGCTACAGCCGCGCCCTCGACGCCTGTGGTTTCGCCAACGTGACGCTGGCCGAGCAGGCCACCGAGCGTGGTCTGTGGCAACTGGCGCTGGCCGCCGGGCTGATCGATTCCTCATCCCGTTAACCCTGACTGGAGGCCTGACATGCTCAAGCAAGCATTGGCGCAAAACGGTCTGATCGCGATCCTGCGTGGCCTGCATCCGCAGGAAGCCGCCGCTGTCGGACAAGTCCTGTATGCGGCCGGATTTCGCGTCATCGAAGTACCGCTCAATTCCCCTTCGCCGTACGAAAGTATCCGCATTTTGCGTACGACCTTGCCCGCCGATTGCCTGATTGGTGCCGGCACGGTGCTGACCCCGGAGCAGGTCGAGTTGGTGAAAGAAGCCGGCGGCCAAGTGATCGTCATGCCGCACAGCGATGCCAAGGTCTTGCGCGCGGCAAAAGCGGCGGGGCTGTACTTATCGCCGGGTGTCGCCACGCCGACCGAAGCCTTCGCGGCGCTGGAGGAGGGCGCGGACATTCTCAAGCTGTTCCCGGCCGAGCAGATGGGCCCGGCGGTCGTCAAAGCCTGGCTCGCGGTGTTGCCGGCCGGCACGGTTTTGGCGCCGGTCGGCGGCATCACCCCGGACAACATGCAGGCGTTTATCGATGCTGGTGTGAAAGGCTTCGGTCTTGGTTCCGGCCTGTTCAAACCGGGCATGACGCCGGAACAAGTGGCGGTGAATGCCAAGGCCTATGTGGCCGCGTGGAAGGCCCTTCGCTAAGACTTTTTGGCGCTGCGTGCGCTGCATCTACAAGAGAGACAAAAAGATGAAAATCACCAAACTCACCACCTTCATCGTCCCGCCGCGCTGGTGCTTCCTCAAGGTCGAAACCGACGAGGGCGTGACCGGTTGGGGCGAGCCCGTGGTCGAAGGTCGCGCGCACACCGTGGCCGCTGCCGTCGAAGAATTGTCCGACTACCTGATCGGCAAAGACCCACGCAACATCGAAGACATCTGGACCGTGCTCTATCGCGGCGGTTTCTACCGTGGCGGCGCGATTCACATGAGCGCACTAGCCGGTATCGATCAGGCGCTGTGGGACATCAAGGGCAAGGCGCTCGGGGTCTCGGTCAGCGATCTGCTCGGTGGCCAGGTGCGCGACAAGATTCGTGTGTATTCATGGATCGGCGGCGACCGACCGGCCGATACCGCGCGTGCGGCGAAAGAGGCGGTGAGCCGTGGCTTTACGGCGGTGAAAATGAACGGCACCGAAGAGCTGCAATTCCTCGATACCTTCGAGAAAGTCGATCTGGCGCTGGCCAACGTCGCCGCCGTGCGTGATGCGGTCGGGCCGAACGTCGGTATCGGCGTCGACTTTCATGGCCGCGTGCACAAGCCGATGGCCAAGGTTTTGATGAAGGAACTTGATCCGTACAAACTGATGTTTATCGAAGAGCCGGTGCTCAGCGAAAACTACGAAGCGTTGAAAGAGCTGGCGCCGTTGACCAGCACACCGATTGCCCTCGGCGAGCGGCTGTTCTCGCGTTGGGACTTTAAACGCGTGTTGAGCGAAGGCTATGTCGACATCATTCAGCCGGATGCTTCCCACGCCGGCGGCATCACTGAAACCCGCAAGATCGCCAACATGGCCGAAGCCTACGACGTCGCACTGGCGCTGCATTGCCCGTTGGGGCCGATTGCGCTGGCGGCATGTTTGCAACTGGACGCGGCTTGTTACAACGCGTTTATCCAGGAGCAAAGCCTGGGCATCCATTACAACGAGAGCAATGATTTGCTCGACTATGTGAAGGATCCGCGCGTGTTCGATTACGACAAAGGCTTCGTGAAGATCCCGAACGGCCCGGGATTGGGTATCGAGATCAACGAGGAATACGTGATCGAGCGCGCAGCGGTCGGGCACCGCTGGCGCAACCCGATCTGGCGCCATGCCGATGGCAGCTTTGCCGAGTGGTGATTTGTCTCTGAGACACCACAACCCCCTGTGGGAGCGAGCTTGCTCGCGAATGCGGCAGGTCAGTCACATTGATGCCAGATGTGCCGCCGTCTTCGCGAGCAAGCTCGCTCCCACAGAGTGCAGTGCAGGCCTCAGGCCGACCTCAATAAACATAAAAAGAGGCTCTCCCCATGCAACCGCAGACCCTCACCGGGCAGGCGTCTTTAGTCGCGCCCAGCCGCAAGCGGTTTTTCATCATGGTGTTGCTGTTTATCACCGTGGTCATCAACTACCTCGACCGCAGCAATCTATCAATTGCCGCGCCTGCGCTGACCAGTGAGTTGGGCATCGACCCGATTCACGTCGGCCTGATTTTCTCTGCGTTCGGCTGGACTTACGCCGCCATGCAGATCCCCGGCGGCTGGCTGGTCGATCGCGTGCCGCCGCGCATTCTTTACAGCGTCGCTTTGTTGTTGTGGTCTGTGGCTACGGTGATGCTCGGTTTCGCTGCGAGTTTCATCGCGTTGTTTGTATTGCGCATGGCGGTGGGCGCGCTGGAAGCGCCGGCGTATCCGATCAACAGTCGTGTGGTCACGACCTGGTTTCCCGAGCGTGAGCGCGCCACGGCGATTGGTTTTTACACGTCGGGACAGTTCGTTGGTCTGGCATTTCTCACCCCGGTGCTGGCCTGGCTGCAACACGAATTCGGCTGGCACATGGTGTTCGTCGCGACCGGCGCCGTCGGCATTATCTGGGCGGCGATCTGGTACGCGGTGTATCGCGAGCCACGGGATTTCAAAGGCGCCAACGAAGCCGAAATCGACCTGATCCGCGAGGGCGGTGGTCTGGTCGATATTCAGCAAGAGTCGGCCAAGGTCAAAGCCAAGTTCAGTTGGACCGATTTGGGCATCGTCCTCACCAAGCGCAAGTTGTGGGGCATCTACCTCGGCCAGTTCTGCCTGAACTCAACGTTGTGGTTTTTCCTGACGTGGTTCCCGACTTATCTGGTGAAGTATCGCGGCATGGACTTCATCAAGTCCGGCCTGTTGGCGTCGCTGCCGTTTCTCGCCGCGTTCATTGGCGTGTTGTGTTCGGGGTTCTTTTCCGACTTTTTGATTCGTCGCGGCTGCACCGTAGGGTTTGCGCGCAAGTTGCCGATCATCGGCGGGCTGCTGATTTCCACCTCGATCATCGGCGCCAACTTCGTTGAGTCGACGCCGCTGGTGATTGCCTTTCTGGCGTTGGCGTTCTTCGGCAACGGTCTGGCCTCGATCACCTGGTCGCTGGTGTCGACGTTGGCGCCGGCGCGTTTGCTCGGGCTGACCGGCGGGGTGTTCAACTTCATCGGTAACCTGTCGGCAATTGCTACGCCGATCGTCATCGGTTTCCTTGCCAGCGGCGATTCGTTCGCCCCGGCGATCACCTATATCGCGGTTCTCGCCTTGATCGGTGCTTTGTCCTACGTGCTGCTGGTCGGCAAGGTCGAGCGTATCGAGTTGTAGTGGTCTGCGTCGGGCGACCATAATGCCGCCCGTTCCCTCGCTCAAACGGTAAAAGGCTGGATATGCAGGAAGACGCCCCGGAAAAAACCAAGGACGCCGCGCCCACCGGCACGCAAACGCTGTTGCGCGGCTTGGGTGTGGTGCAAGCGGTGGCCAGTGGCGCCCGCGATCTCAAGGAAATTGCCCGGCTGATCGGCACCACGCGCAGCACCACTCATCGTCTGGCCAGTTGCCTGGTCGATGAGCGTTACCTGCGTGTGGTGCCGCAAGTCGGTTATCTGTTGGGGCCGAAGCTGATCGAATTGGGTTTCCAAGCGCGCGAAGAGTTGCCGCTGGTGACCCTGGCCGGGCCCTATCTGGACGAGTTGTCGGCGCTGACCGGCGACACCGTGCATTTGGGCATTCGTGAAGGCGATGAGGTGCTGTACCTGCTGAAGAATCCAGGGCGCAATGGCCCGGAAATGCGCTCGCGGGTCGGCCATCGGATGCCGTTGGCGCGCACCGGGATTGGCAAGGCGTTGATGCTCGATGACTCGCCGAAAGATTGGCAGCGTCTGTACGACATCAGCCTGCCGGCCGGTGGGAAAAGTCAGTTCTGGCCGCAGCATCCCCAGCAGTCGTGGGAACAGCTTGAGCAGCGCATGACCGAGTACGTTGCCGGTGGCTACGCCTTCGATCTGGAGGACAACGAACCGTCGATCCGCTGTGTGGCGGCGCCGATTCGCGATGCGAGCAAGGGCATTGTCGCGGCGATCAGTATCGCCAGCACCGTGCCGTACATGCCGCTGGAAAAAATGGCCGAGCTGATTCCCCTGATCAAAGGGGTCACAGCCCGGCTGTCGGCAGAGCTAGGCCTGAAGGTTTAAACCTTGAGCGTCGCCATGTCGATCACGAAACGGTACTTCACGTCGCCAGCGATCATGCGCGCGTAAGCCTCGTTGATCTGGCGGATGTCGAGCATTTCGATGTCGCAGGTGATGTTGTGCTCGGCGCAGAAGTCCAGCACTTCCTGGGTTTCGGCGACGCCACCGATCAACGAGCCGGCCAGTACACGGCGGCTCATTACCAGTTTGCCGGCGTGTACCGGTGGATCGATCGGCTCGATCAGACCGACCAGAATGTGCACGCCGTCGAAGCGCAGGGTGTCGAGGTACGGGTTGAGATCGTGCTGCACCGGAATGGTGTCGAGCAGGAAGTCGAAGTAACCGGCCGCGGCTTTCATCTGTTCGGCGTCGGTGGAAACGATCACATGATCGGCACCCTGACGACGGCCTTCTTCAGCCTTGCTCGCCGAGCGCGTGAACAGCGTCACTTCGGCGCCCATGGCCTTGGCGAACTTGATGCCCATGTGGCCCAGACCGCCCATGCCGAGAATCCCGACCTTGTCGCCAGCCTTGACGCCGTAGTGCTTGAGCGGCGAGTAGGTGGTGATGCCGGCACAGAGAATCGGTGCGGCGCTGGCGAGGGCCAGTTTTTCCGGGATGCGCACGACGAAGTGTTCGCTGACGACGATGCTGTCGGAATAACCGCCCATGGTGTTGCTGCCGTCGACCCGATCCGGGGTGGCGTAGGTCATGGTCGGACCTTCGAGGCAATATTGCTCAAGGTTCGACTGGCACGCTTCGCAGGTGCGGCAAGAGTCGACCATGCAGCCGACGCCGACCAGATCGCCTACTTTGTGCTGGGTGACATTCGCACCGATCGCGGTGACTTTTCCGACGATCTCGTGGCCGGGCATCAACGGGTAAACAGCGATGCCCCATTCGTTGCGGGCCTGGTGGATGTCGGAGTGGCAGACGCCGCAATACAGAATCTCGATCGCTACGTCGTCGGCGCGCGGGCTGCGGCGTTCGAATTTCATCGGGGCGAGGGGAGTGGTGGCCGATTGGGCGGCATAGCCGATGGCGGTGTACATGTGAAACCTCGCAAAAGCAGGAACAAGTGAGGCGGCGCATTCTGGGCGCCGACTGAGTATCCGGCCATGGCGATTCCTCCGGGTCTCATGCCTAATCCTCCGGCATACGGTTTTGATCGGTCGCATTGGCAAAAGGATCTGCCATGATGTTTTCATCCCCTGTTTCCGTGATTTTTTGTGAAGAATAATTCGATGCAATTGACCCGTCATCTTGATGCCAATGCCCGGCTGGTTTCGCTGATCGAACCGCTGGCGCTGCGCGATGGTTACAGTCAGACCGGGTTGCCCGGTGTGCAAGTGTTGCGCGCCAGTTGCGACGTCGCCCGTGGCCCGCACATTTACGAGCCGAGCCTGATGATCATCGCCCAAGGCAGCAAACTGGCGTTTCTTGGGCCGCGCACCATGGAGTACGGCGCTGGGCATTATCTGATTCAGGCGCTGCCGGTACCCTTCGAGTGCGAGACCTTTGCCTTGCCGGATGCGCCGTTGCTCGGTGTGTCGGTGGCGATTGATCGGGTTTTGCTCGGTGAATTGGTGTTGGCCATGGGCTTGGCACCGGGGCGGCATATTCCCGCGCAGACGCCGGAGTCGATGACCTCGGTGGTGCTCGACGATGACATGCGTGGCTGTGTCGAGCGTTTGCTCAGTTGCCTGCACGATCCGCTGGAATGCCAGATTCTCGGGCCGGCGCGGGTGCGGGAGTTGTTGTTTGTCGCGTTGCGTGGACCGCAGGCGGATGTGCTGCGCGCGTTGGTGGAACAGCAGGGACAATTTGCGCGGGTGGCGGCGTCGATCAGTCATCTGCACGCGCATTACACCGAGCCCTTGAATGTCGAGACCTTGGCCGGTTGCGCGAATATGAGCGTGTCGACGTTTCATGAGCATTTCAAACGCAGCACGTTGTTGTCGCCGGTGCAGTATCTGAAGCGCCTGCGGTTGCTCAAGGCGCAGACGTTGCTGGTGGCGGAGGGCTTGGGCGTGGCGCAGGTCGCGCATCGGGTGGGGTATCAGAGTACGTCGCAGTTCAGCCGTGAGTACAAACGCTACTTTGAGCGTAGCCCGGGTGACGAGCGCGCTGCCTGATTCGACGATAATCCCTTGTGGGAGCGAGCCTGCTCGCGAAGGCGCTGTATCAATCGACATCATCTTTATATGACACACCGCTTTCGCGAGCAGGCTCGCTCCCACAGTTGTTTTGTGGTGTCAGAGGAATTTTGGGCAACAAAAAGGCCCCCATTTCGGGAGCCTTGATGTTCAGCGCGTCGACTTACATGTTCGGATAAGTCGGGCCGCCGGCGCCTTCCGGCGTGACCCAGGTGATGTTCTGCGAAGGGTCCTTGATATCACAGGTCTTGCAGTGCACGCAGTTCTGGGCGTTGATCTGGAAGCGCTTCTCGCCATCTTCCTTGGTGATCACTTCGTACACGCCGGCCGGGCAGTAGCGCTGCGCCGGCTCGTCGTACAGCGGCAGGTTCTTGCTGATCGGGATGCTTGGATCAGTCAGCTTCAAGTGGCAAGGCTGTTCTTCTTCGTGGTTGGTACCGGAGATGAACACCGAGCTGAGCTTGTCGAAGCTGAGTTTGCCATCCGGTTTCGGGTAGTCGATCTTCTTGCAGTCGGCCGCGAGCTTGAGGCAGGCGTAGTCCGGCTTGGTGTCGTGCAGAGTGAACGGCAGTTTGCCGCCGAAGATGTTCTGGTCCAGCCAGTTGAAACCGCCGCCGACGATGGCGCCGAACTTGTGGATCGCCGGGCCGAAGTTACGGCTGGCGAACAGTTCGTCGTAGAGCCAGCTCTTCTTGAACGCGTCGACGTAAGTGGTCAGTTCTTCAGTGCCGTCCTTTTCCGCGAACAGTGCGTCAGCCACCGACTCAGCAGCGAGCATGCCGGACTTCATCGCGGTGTGGCTGCCTTTGATCTTGGCGAAGTTCAGCGTGCCGAGGTCGCAACCGATCAGCGCGCCGCCCTTGAAGACCATTTTCGGCAGCGAGTTTAGGCCACCTTTGCAGATCGCACGGGCGCCGTAGCTGATGCGCTTGCCGCCTTCCAGGTACTGGGCCAGCACCGGGTGATGCTTGAGGCGCTGGAACTCGTCGAACGGCGACAGGTAAGTGTTGCTGTAGGACAGGTCAACGATCAGACCGACCACCACCTGGTTGTTTTCCAGGTGATAAAGGAACGAGCCGCCGGTGTTCTCGGTGCCCATGATGTCCAGCGGCCAGCCGGCGGTGTGCACCACCAGGCCTGGCTGATGTTTGGCCGGGTCGATTTCCCAGATTTCTTTCAGACCGATGCCGTAGTGCTGGGCGTCGGCATCGCTGTCCAGGTTGTAGCGTTTGATCAGTTGCTTGCCGATGTGGCCACGGCAGCCTTCGGCGAACAGCGTGTACTTGCCACGCAGTTCCATGCCTGGGGTGTACAGGCCTTCTTTCGGATTGCCTTCGCGGTCGACGCCCAGATCACCAGTGATGATCCCGCGCACCACGCCTTGCTCGTCGATCAGCGCTTCCTGAGCGGCGAAGCCTGGGTAGATTTCTACGCCAAGGTTCTCCGCCTGCTGGGCGAGCCAGCGGCACAGGTTGCCGAGGGAAATAATGTAGTTGCCTTCGTTGTGCATGGTCTTGGGCACAAAGAAGTCTGGAATCTTCTGCGCGTTTTCGGCGTTTTTCAGCACGAAAATATCGTCGCGGGTCACTGGCGTGTTCAGCGGGGCGCCGAGTTCTTTCCAGTCCGGGAACAACTCGTTCAGAGCGCGTGGTTCGAACACGGCACCGGAGAGGATGTGTGCGCCGACTTCGGAG
Organism: Pseudomonas viridiflava; assembly: GCF_900580865.1. GTDB lineage: Bacteria > Pseudomonadota > Gammaproteobacteria > Pseudomonadales > Pseudomonadaceae > Aquipseudomonas. The sequence continues at coordinate 227,940 of NZ_UTBZ01000014.1, read as the reverse complement.
CCTTTTTCGACCACGCAGACGCTGATTTCCTTACCGGCTTCGGCGGCCTTCTGCTTCAGACGGCAGGCGGCGGACAGGCCAGCGGGGCCGGCACCGACGATGACCACGTCGAATTCCATGTATTCGCGTTCCACAGGCTATCTCCTACTCAAGGCTCAACAGTTTTTTTCTAATTTGGAGGTTTGATGTCGCATCCGCTATTCCTTTACGTTAACGTCAAGGGGAATATTGGAGAACAGACCTTTCTCTCTAGGCGGCGCATTATATCTACACCACTCCGAGCGTCCAATACAAACGTTTGTTTGAATCGGCTCCAGCCCAGAGAAATCAAAGAAGCGCGGCTTATGAATGGTCATTTTGCTGTATTGACCGGAATAGGCGTTCCGGTCAAGATACGGGCGGTTTTGCGCTCGTCGTAGGCAGACTGGCGGTTTCAAGAGCACGTCTAAAGACAGGGCACAGGTGGTTGAGAGTGATGCGCAGCGCAGTCTGGCGCGCAGTTTACACAGCGTGAGGATCAATGACTTGTCGGTCACCACTGACGAACGGTCGCACCCCCCTCACATCGTGGAATCATTTCGCAACCCGGTCGGCGTTTTTAGAGGTGCCCTTTTAGCCTGATGAGCATCAACCGCCAGGTTCGCCTAGGCGACTTTCTTTTCACCGGAGAGTAACGAGGAATCCATGAAGGTTCTTGTAGCTGTCAAACGCGTTGTGGATTACAACGTCAAGGTTCGCGTCAAGGCGGACAATTCCGGCGTCGATCTCGCCAACGTCAAGATGTCGATGAACCCGTTCTGCGAAATCGCAGTGGAAGAAGCCGTACGCCTGAAAGAGAAAGGTGTTGCGACTGAAATCGTCGTCGTCTCCATCGGCCCGACCACCGCTCAGGAGCAGCTGCGTACCGCACTGGCTCTGGGTGCCGACCGTGCCATCCTCGTCGAATCCGCTGAAGATCTGACCTCGCTCGCCGTGGCCAAGCTGCTCAAGGCTGTGGTCGACAAGGAACAGCCGCAGCTGGTGATCCTCGGCAAGCAGGCCATCGACAGCGACAACAACCAGACCGGCCAGATGCTCGCTGCATTGAGCGGCTACGGTCAGGGCACGTTCGCCTCGAAAGTCGAAGTCTCGGGCGACAGCGTTGCCGTGACCCGCGAAATCGACGGCGGCGCGCAGACTGTTTCCCTGAAACTGCCTGCAATCGTCACCACCGACCTGCGTTTGAACGAGCCGCGCTACGCGTCCCTGCCAAACATCATGAAAGCCAAGAAGAAGCCTCTCGAAGTGCTGACTCCGGACGCTTTGGGCGTTTCCACCGCCTCCACCAACAAGACCCTGAAAGTCGAAGCGCCGGCTGCACGCAGCGCAGGCATCAAGGTCAAGTCGGTGGCTGAACTGGTCGAGAAACTGAAAAACGAAGCGAAGGTAATCTGATCATGACTATCTTGGTAATCGCTGAACACGACAATAAAGTGCTGGCCCCGGCCACGCTGAACACCGTGGCTGCTGCTGCCAAAATCGGCGGCGACATCCACGTTCTGGTTGCCGGCCAAGGCGCTGGCGCCGTGGCTGAAGCCGCTGCGAAAATCGCTGGCGTTAGCAAAGTCCTGAATGCTGACAATGCCGCTTACGCGCATCAGCTGCCGGAAAACGTTGCTCCGCTGGTTGCAGAGCTCGGCGCTGGCTACAGCCACATCCTGGCTGCCGCTACTTCCAACGGCAAAAACATCCTGCCGCGCGTTGCCGCTCAGCTGGACGTTGACCAGATCTCCGAGATCATCTCGGTCGAAAGCGCTGACACCTTCAAGCGTCCGATCTACGCCGGTAACGCCATCGCTACCGTTCAGTCGACCGCTGCGATCAAAGTAATCACCGTGCGTGCTACCGGTTTCGACCCGGTTGCTGCTGAAGGTGGTTCGGCTGCTGTTGAAGCGGTTGCTGCTGCGCACAACGCTGGCACTTCGAGCTTCGTAGGCGAAGAACTGGCCAAGTCCGACCGTCCGGAACTGACCGCTGCCAAGATCGTCGTTTCCGGCGGCCGCGGCATGCAGAACGGCGACAACTTCAAACACCTGTACGCCTTGGCCGACAAGCTGGGCGCTGCTGTGGGTGCTTCGCGCGCCGCTGTCGACGCAGGTTTCGTACCGAACGACATGCAGGTCGGTCAGACCGGCAAGATCGTTGCGCCACAGCTGTACATCGCCGTCGGTATCTCCGGCGCGATCCAGCACCTGGCTGGTATGAAAGACTCCAAAGTGATCGTAGCGATCAACAAGGACGAAGAAGCGCCGATCTTCCAGGTGGCCGATTATGGTCTCGTGGCGGATCTGTTCGAAGCAGTTCCTGAGCTGGAGAAGCTGGTCTAATCCAGCGGCTTCACTTATAAAGAGCCCGACCTTTTGGTCGGGCTTTTTTTTGTCTCGGATTTGAGTGGGAGCGTTTTGCCATGGATCTGCGCAGCGGATTGTTGTTGGGATTGACCCTGTTGCCAGGTTTGGCCATGGCCGCCGGCAAGTGCGAGCGCCTCGTCGTGACCGGCAGCCCGGATGCACCGCCGTACCTGTGGCAGGATCCGCAGAATCCCAAGCAGTTGATCGGTGCCAGTGCCGACCTGTTGCAGCAAGTGGCCAAGGATCTCGGTATCAAGGTCGAGTTGCTCTACGCCGGCAAGCGCTCGCAAGCCCTCGATGAAGTGCGCAGCGGTCGTATGGACATGCTGGCCGACGCGCCGCTGACCTTCAATGAGCTGGAAAACCTCGACTACATCTATCCGCCGCTGCTGGAAAACGACTACCTGGTGTGGACGCGCAAAGGCTCGACCCTGGTCTACAGCGAAGCCGAAGACCTGCACGGCCACACGGGTGCGCTGTCGGAAAAGTCTCGAATGACCCAGGCATTCGGCACTTTCGCCGAGCAGAATCTGACCCTGACCCGGACAGCCAACCTCACTCAGGCCCTGCAGAAACTGCTCCTCGGTGAAGTGGAATATGTACTCGCCGGCCGTTACTCAGGCATGGCCGCCGCGCAGGCATTGGGCATGGCCAATGACCTGCTGGCCTTCGAACAACCGATCGACCGCCCGGGTCTGTTTCTCGCGGTTTCCCATAACTCGGCGTGCAACGATCCGTGGTTGCGCGGACAGTTGGCCAAAAAGATGACAGAATTGCCCGCGTCCGGACTGACGGAAGCTGCGCTGCAACGCAATATCGAGCGCTGGAAGGCGCAGCAGCAACAGCCGCAACAACCTGTCAGTGCCCCAAAACAGTAGGGATTCTTAGTGAGTATTCGACCTCTTTTCGCGGCTGTGGCCGTTCTGGCTCTGGCCGGTTGCGCAACCGATCCGGCACCCATCGAACAAATGCGCCTGACCGAGCAAGCCATCACCCAGGCCAAGGCTGTTGGCGCTACTGCCGACGAAGTGCCGGAAATGAAACTGGCCGAAACCAAGTACAACCGCGCCAAAGGCAACATGGCTGACGAGTCCTACCGCAATGCGCGCATGCGTTCCGAGCAGGCCGAGCTGGATGCACGTCTGGCCGAAGCCAAAGTGCTGACGCAAAAAAGTGAAGAACAGGTGAATGTGCTCAACACCCGCATCGTCCGACTGCGCAAGCAACTGGGAGATGCCCAATGAGCCTCAAGTCGAAAGTTCTCGGCGGTTTGATTCTCGCCGGTTGCGCGAGCCTGTACGGCTGCGCCGGTCAACACAGCGAATCCGCGCTGCAAGAAGCCAGCACCGACTTCCAGAAGGTCAAGGAAGACTCCAACGTGCTGCGCATCGCACCGAAAGACGTGATCCGCGCCGGTGAGTCGCTGGCCCGAGCCGATCGTCTGTCGACCTACTGGGGCAGCGGTTCGGACGTGGTGCATTACGCCTACCTGAGCCAGCGCTACAGTGAAATCGCCCGCGAGCACACCAATCAGGTGCTCAACGAAGAGCGCGCGGCCAAGCTCGAGCTGGAACGTCAACGCCTGCAACTGGCCCTGCGTGAGTCGAAGTTGCTTAGCGTGCAGCAGCAGGGCAAATGGCTCGAAGAGCAGATCGTCGCACTGGCTACCACGCAGACCGACCGTGGTCTGGTGATGACCCTCGGCGATGTACTGTTCGACACCGGTGAAGCGGAGTTGAAAAACTCGGCCAACCGCGTGGTACTGAAGATTGTGCAGTTCCTGCAACTGAACCCGAAACGCGTGGTGCGCATCGAGGGTTACACCGACAGCACCGGCGGCAAACAGGAAAACCTCAAGCTGTCCCGTGATCGCGCACAATCGGTGGCGGACGTGCTGATGGACCTGGGCATCGACGACAAACGCATTCAGGTCGAAGGCTACGGCGATGAATTTCCGGTGGACGCCAACGCTTCCGAGCGCGGGCGGGCACAGAACCGTCGGGTGGAGATTGTCTTCTCCGACGAAAAAGGCCAGCTCGGCGCCGCCCGTTAAGGGTTGCGTCTCTGGAAAGCCCGGACTGTCATGCAGTGCCGGGCTTTTTTACGTCTGTCGAATGGGCCGCAAATCAGTACAGTCAGGGGCAGACACCGCACTGTATGGTCGAGTAATGTGGCAACTGTCCCAGTACACTTCTAAACTGTTCCGGTATTGTTTCACACAAGAATAAAATGCCCGTGAAATCGAGTGCTGCGTCATGACCAATCTCTTGCTCTACCAACGTATTGCTCAGCAACTGGCCGAAGACATTCGCCGTGGTGTCTATCAACCGGGGGAGCGCGTGCCTTCGGTGCGCAAGATGAGTTCGCAGCTCAACGTCAGCCATGCGACGGTGTTGCAGGCTTACGCCAATCTTGAAGATCAGGGCTTGATCCGCGCACGTCCGCAGTCTGGTTATTACGTACACCAGACGCCTGCGCTGACCGCGCCGACGCCGGACATTGCCCGGGTCGAGCGACCGGGTCTGGTCACCCGCAGCAGCATTATTCAACAGGTTCTGGTCGAGTCGCGCCGCGAAGGCGTGTTCCCGCTCGGTGCCGCGGTACCGAGTGTCGATTACTTGCCGGTGCGCGCACTGCATCAGCAATTGGCCAAGGTCACCCGTTTCCATAGCCCCCGTGCCTTCAGCTACATGTTCAGCCCGGGTTTTGAACCGCTGCGCCGGCAAGTGGCGATCCGTATGCGCGATGCCGGTGTGGTGGTCGATCCCTCGGAAGTGGTGATCACCCACGGTTGCGTCGATGCCCTGCAGATGTCGTTGCGTGTGCTGACCCGGCCGGGCGATCTGATTGCCGCTGAGTCGCCGACTTATTACGGTCTGCTGCAACTGGCCGATCTGCTCGGCTTGAAGGTCATCGAAATCCCGAGTGATCCCGCCACCGGCATGAGCCTCGAAGCCCTGCAACTGGCGGCCAACCAATGGTCGATCAAAGCGTTGGTACTGACCACGCGGCTGAGCAATCCACTGGGCGGCACCATGCCCGAAGAGCGGCAGAAGCAGTTGCTGCGGTTGGCTTCGGATTTCGATATTCAGATTGTCGAAGATGATATCTATGGCGAACTGATGTTCGAGCAAGGCAAAACCAAAGCACTCAAGGCATATGACCGACTGGATCGGGTGATCTACTGCTCAAGTTTTTCCAAGACCTTGTCACCCGGTGTGCGCATCGGCTGGATGATCGCCGGCAAGTATCAGCAGGAAATCCAGCGCTTGCAGACCTTCAGCACTCACTCGGCGTGCAGCGTGACGCAAATGGCGATTGCCGCTTATCTGGAAAACGGCGGTTATGACCGGCATTTACGGTACATCCGCCAGGAATACCGGAAAAACCTCAGCGCCTTCCAGTTGGCGGTGCAGCAGTACTTCCCCGAAGGCACGCAAATGACCCGGCCCACGGGCGGTTTCATCCTTTGGGTGAGCCTGCCGGGCAGGGTCAATACACAAGAGTTGCATGTGCGTGCGTTGCAGCAGGGCATCAGCATTGCCCCGGGGCTGATCTTCAGTAATACCGAGCAGTTCAACCACTGTATCCGCCTGAATTGCGGGATTCCGTGGAACCGCGAGGCGGAGCGGGCGTTGATGACTCTGGGTCTGTTGGCGACTCAACTGTGTCAGGAAACGGCTGGCGGATTCTGAACGAGCGGTGGGTGATGCTTGTCTTGTGGCGTTCAACAAGCGAGCATATGGCCCTCTGCCGTTAGTGTCGTTGGGTCCATGAAAGCGATTTTTGCTGCTGCTTGGGTTTTGCTGGGTTTGCTGATGATCGGTCATGCGCCTGGCGTTGTGGCCGCTGCGGTTCAGGACAAACCGGCGGTGACGAGTCCCGCGAAAAAAGCCTCGGCTGCACAGAAGGCGGTTCCCGCCAAGAAAGCCCAGCAGAAAGTCATCAAGAAGCGCAAGCCAGTCGCCTCGAAATCGAAACCCGCCAGTGAAGTGGTAAAAACCAAGTTGCCGTCGGCCAAACTCGATTTGAGCCTGCCCAAGGACATGGTCGAGGAATTGAAGCCCCAAGGCACGGTGGAAATGCCCAAGCGCGAGCCGATCCTGCCGCAGATGTTTGGCGAGAAAAACAACGGATTCCAGCTCAACGGCCGCTTGCTCAGCAACGAAATGCAGTTGCAACTGCGCAACGAAGAGCGTCGCGAGGTCGAAGGTGCGGCGCTGGATTTCGAATTCAAACAGTAAAACCAACCTATCTGTGACCCGCAGACCAGACGCTTTGTCGGAGACTGGTCAGTCACATTCAGTTATCGGTAAAAACCCCGGTTCAGGCAATTTGAAACAGCCGTTTTAGCGGTTACTCTGTTCCGCGTCTCTTTTACACATCGCCCGTCGCGAGGAATTGTTCGTCATGAAATGCCGTGAAGGCTGTGGCGCTTGCTGCATTGCCCCTTCCATCAGTTCGCCGATTCCCGGCATGCCTGATGGCAAACCCGCCGGCGAACGTTGCGTGCAGCTCTCGGTCGAAAACCTGTGCAGCATTTTCGGCCGCCCGGAGCGCCCGGCAGTCTGTTCGGGTTTTGCTGCTGATGTCGAAGTCTGTGGCAGCAGCTCGGAAGAAGCGATCAGATTGATCGGCTGGTGGGAGCAGATGACGGCGGCGTGATGTGTCAAACGAACGGAACTTCAACAATAAGGAATAAGACTATGGGTTCGCTGCATCGTATCGCTGTGTTGTGTGGTTTGACCGCTGTGCTGGCTACCTCCGTCGCTCAGGCTGAAGACTGGAAAGTCGCCAAGAACGAGGACGGCATCAAGGTGTCCCTGAGTGAAGTGCCAGGTTCGGACTACAAGTCCTACCAGGGCGTTGCGCTGATGAAAACCACCGTTGCCAAACTGCGCGCACTGCAGGAAGACGTCGCCGGCGCGTGCGCCTGGATTCACGAGTGCAAGACCCAGAAACTGCTCAAGCACGAAGGCGACAAGAGCTGGACCTATAGCCAGTTCAATACGCCTTGGCCGGTAACTCCGCGTGACTCGGTGATCGAAGTCACCACCGTCGAAGGCGCCGACGGCAGCCTGACCCGCAACCTCAAAGGTCTGCCGACGTACGTTCCTGAAGAAAAAGGCTTTGTCCGCGTGCAGCAGGTCAAAGGCTTCTGGAAGTTCGTACCGAAGGGCGACCAGGTTGAAGTCACTTATCAAGTGCACACCGAACCAGGTGGCAGCGTACCGGCGATGGTTGCCAACAAGTTTGTCGTCGATGCTCCGTTCAACACCCTTAAAGCCTTGAAAGAGCGCGCCGAGAAGTAATCAGCCCGCACTCAGCGAAACGCCTCGATCATGTCGGGGCGTTTTGTTTTGTATCTATATTGTGTTTCCAGATATGCGTTGCACGAAATTTTCACAAAGTGTTCCCGACAATTCGCCCGCGCTGTTTGCCCGCTGCTGTAAATGAAAGTGTCTGGCGGTGGGGCAGTAATCAATGGCAATGGTGCGGGTGATCGTGCAACATTTGCGCACTGCGCAAGCCCCGGGGTCGGGAATGACCAATAGAGGGCATGGCGCCGCTGTATTTTTGCAACTTCAACTTCCAATGGGTCCTAAAACGACATGGCAAACCCGGACGCCCTGAATCAGCAGCGATCTTCTGCTCGCCTGCTGCAACCGACCGTCAAATCGCATCTGGCCTACACGCTGCTTTGTGCGCTGGTCATGATGGTGATGTTTTCCGTGCTGCGCCTCGCGCTGCTGGTCTACAACCGTGAGATGATCCTCGACACCCCGGCTTCGACTTTCCTCGAAGCCTTCGCCAACGGCCTGCGTTTCGACCTGCGCCTGGTGGTTTACCTGTGCATTCCGCTGGTGCTGGCGCTGTTCAGTGCCCGCGCCATGGCCGCACGCGGTTTCTTCCGCCTGTGGCTGACCATCGCTTCGAGCATCGCGCTGTTCCTCGGCCTGATGGAAATGGACTTCTACCGCGAGTTCCACCAGCGCCTCAACGGTCTGGTGTTCCAGTACGTGAAGGAAGACCCGAAAACCGTGATGAGCATGCTCTGGTACGGTTTCCCGGTGGTGCGTTACCTGCTGGCCTGGGTGATCGGCACTGTCATCCTGACACTCGCGTTCAAAGGCGCCGACCGTGCCACCCGTCCTCGCGGACCGTTCAGTGGCGGCAGCGTCAGCAGCCGTCAAGTCGCGCCGTGGTACACCCGCCTGGCTGTATTCGTGGTCTGCCTGTTGATCTGCGTGGTCGCCGCCCGTGGCACCCTGCGTCAAGGCCCGCCGATGCGCTGGGGTGACGTGTACACCACCGATTCCAACTTCGCCAACCAGCTCGGCCTCAACGCCACGCTGTCGCTGATCGAGGCCGCCAAGTCGCGCATGGGCGAGGATCGCGACAACATCTGGAAAGCCACGTTGCCGCAAGAACAAGCGCAGAAAATCGTGCGCGACATGCTGCTGATGCCAGACGAAAAACTGGTCGATGCCGATATTGCCGCGGTGCGCCGTGATTACACGCCGCCGGCCGACAAGACCCTGCCGATCAAGAACGTCGTGGTGATCCTGATGGAAAGCATGGCCGGTCACTCGGTCGGTGCATTGGGCGCGCCAGGCAACATCACGCCATACCTGGACAAACTGTCGAAGGAAGGCCTGCTGTTCGACCGCTTCTTCTCCAACGGCACGCACACCCACCAGGGCATGTTCGCGACCATGGCCTGCTTCCCCAATCTGCCTGGCTTCGAATACCTGATGCAGACCCCGGAAGGCAGCCACAAGCTGTCCGGCCTGCCGCAGGTGCTCAGCGCCCGTGACTACGACGACGTGTATGTCTACAACGGCGACTTCGCCTGGGACAATCAGTCGGGGTTCTTCAGCAACCAGGGCATGACCAACTTCGTTGGCCGTAACGACTTCGTCAACCCGGTGTTCTCCGATCCGACCTGGGGCGTGTCCGACCAGGACATGTTCGACCGTGGTCTGCAGGAGCTCAAGGCGCGGGAAAACGGCAAGCCGTTCTACGCGCTGCTGCAAACCCTGTCCAACCACACGCCATACGCCTTGCCGACGCCATTGCCGGTCGAGCGTGTGACTGACCGTGGCAGCCTCAACGAACACTTGACCGCCATGCGCTACTCCGACTGGGCGCTGGGTCAGTTCTTCGAGAAGGCGCGCAAAGAGCCGTACTTCAAGGAAACCCTGTTCGTCATCGTTGGCGATCACGGTTTCGGCAACCAGCGCCAGATCACCGAAATGGACTTGGGCCGCTTCAACGTGCCGATGTTGATGATTGCGCCGGGCATCCAGGAGAAGTTCGGCACCCGTGACCACACCGTGGGTACGCAGATCGACATCGTGCCGACCATCATGGGCCGTCTCGGCGGCGAAGTGCGTCATCAGTGCTGGGGCCGCGATTTGCTCAACCTGCCAGAAGGCGATACCGGTTTCGGTGTGATCAAGCCGTCGGGCAGCGAGCAGACCACTGCCATCGTCACCGCTGACCAGATTCTGGTGTTGCCGAGAGACAAGGACATGGGGCCGAAGATGTGGCAGTACCAACTGGGGGCCAATCCGCACGCCGAAGTGGTGCCGAATGCACCGCGCACCGCCGAGTTGAAACTCAAACTCGAAGCGTTCCTGCAAACGGCAACCAAGAGCCTGATGGACAACACCGCCGGTGTCATCCACGGCAAGCCGGATTGATCGCTTGCCGATAATAAAATCCACGCAATAAAAAAGAGGCCCTGAACAGGGCCTCTTTTTTTTACGCTTGAATCGTTATATCCGACCGAGTAACAGCAGGACCAACAGCACCACCAACACCACGCCGATAATGCCCGAAGGACCGTAACCCCAACTTCTGGAGTGCGGGAAGACCGGCAGACCACCGATCAGCAACAGGATCAGGATAATGATTAGAATTGTGCCCATGTCGATTTCCTTGTTGATAGTGTTCGAGAAGTCTTGGTATTCCAGGGCGTCTGGAGACTAAGTAATTCCAGACGGCTTACAAATTCCGACCGGTGCGCATGAAAGAAAATTCAATGTTTTTTTAATGTATTTGGATCGCAGACTTATTTCTTTTTTTCCTCCCGGCTAGTTCAGAACTCAGACCATTTCCGGGAATCCAACGCGCCACGGTTTGCCCTCACCATTCAGCAATCTGATGGAGCGTGGGCGCGCACCGATCCTTCGCTACACTCGGCGCATCTTCCCCGGAACAACAAGGCTGTGTGCTATGCAAAATCGCATGATGATCACTGGTGCGGGCTCGGGCCTGGGTCGCGAAATCGCGCTGCGCTGGGCGCGTGAAGGCTGGCAACTGGCCTTGTCCGATGTCAGCGAACCCGGCCTGCAAGAAACCCTGAAAATGGTCCGCGAGGCGGGCGGTGACGGTTTTGTTCAGCGCTGCGATGTGCGTGATTACAGCCAGCTCACCGCATTCGCCCAGGCCTGCGAAGAGAAGCTCGGTGGCATCGACATCATCGTCAACAACGCCGGTGTCGCCTCGGGCGGTTTCTTCAGCGAGCTGTCGCTGGAAGACTGGGACTGGCAGATCGCGATCAACCTGATGGGCGTGGTCAAGGGCTGCAAAGCATTCCTGCCGCTGCTCGAGCAAAGCAAAGGCAAGATCATCAACATCGCCTCCATGGCCGCATTGATGCAAGGCCCGGCGATGAGCAACTACAACGTGGCCAAGGCTGGTGTGGTAGCACTGTCGGAGAGCCTGTTGATTGAACTGGCGCAGCAGGAAGTCGGCGTGCATGTGGTCTGTCCGTCATTCTTCCAGACCAACTTGCTCGACTCGTTCCGTGGCCCGACCCCGGCGATGAAAGCGCAGGTGGGCAAGTTGCTGGAAAGTTCACCAATCACCGCGGCGGACATCGCCGACTACATCTATCAGCAAGTAGCGGTCGGCGAATTCATGATCCTGCCCCACGAACAAGGACGCATGGCCTGGGCGATCAAGCAAAAGAATCCGCAACTGCTCTACAACGAAATGACCTCCATGGCGGAAAAAATGCGCGCCAAAGCCAAACAGAACAACGGCTGAGCTTGCCCGTAGCAGACAGCGTCGTTAGGGTGGCCGCAATGGTCACCCTGTCGAGACGCGTCAATGCTCAATTACTTGTGGTTCTTCCTCGCGGCGCTGTTTGAAATCGCCGGTTGTTTCGCCTTCTTCATGTGGCTGCGCCAAGGCAAAAGTGCCTTGTGGGTGATTCCTGCGCTGCTCAGTCTGACCTTGTTTGCGCTATTGCTGACCCGTGTCGAAGCCAACTATGCCGGGCGTGCCTATGCCGCTTATGGCGGGATCTATATCGTCGCGTCGATTGGCTGGCTGATGGTGGTCGAGCGGGTGCGGCCATTGGGTTCGGACTGGATCGGCGTGGCGTTGTGCGTGATCGGCGCCAGCGTGATTCTGTTCGGGCCGCGGTTTTCTGCGGCCTGAGGACTGTTTTGTCGGAAACGTCTGACGGCCTGATGCGAGTATGGGTGTAAGGCAAAACTGATTTGCCCGCCGTGCATTGTAGAGCCGCGGCAAGCCGCGCATCTTCAGGGTTCGCTAACCCTGAAGGACGAATCTCATGCTTGTACTCAGCCGTGTCGTTGGTGAGTTGATTTCAATCGGTGACGACATTTCCCTGCGCGTGCTGTCGGTGAACGGCTCCAGCGTGCGCTTTGGCGTCGAGGCCCCGCAAAAGGTCAATGTGCACCGCGCGGAGGTCTATGACCGGATCAAGCGCAAGCAGGCCACCGAAAAGCTGCGCTGAAGCATTCAATCGAACAGATGCTTGGGCACGTCGTGCTTGAGCATCAACTGGCATTGCTCGCTTTCGGGGTCAAAGACGATCAGCGCCTGGCCTTTGGTCAGGGCCTGGCGTACGCGCAGCACGCGGGTTTCCAGCGGCGTGTCATCGCCATTGTCGGTGCCGTCGCGAGTGACGAAATCCTCGATGAGGCGGGTGAGGGTGTCGACTTCAAGAGCGTCGTAGGGAATGAGCATGGGCACCTCGGACAAATCAATGGCGGGATGCTACGGCGATTGCTGGTTGCCTGCCAGTTTTGTGTTGCTTGAACCGACCTTATCGCGAGCAGGCTCACTCCTACAGGGGAACGCATTTCCCAATGTGGGAGCGAGCCTGCTCGCGAAGGCGACCTAAAGGTCACCTCAACTATCGGAACGCTGCCCCACCAGGCTGTCCACCGACGGCACCCGCGTATCACTCTCCATCTGCGTGTCATGTTCAATCTGATGACTGAAGCGATCCAGCGAAGCATTCGCCGGCGCCGCATCACTGGCGAACACCGGCGGGCTCAAGATGTAAGCTCCCAGCAAGCGACTGAGTGCCGCCAGGCTGTCGATGTGCGTACGCTCATAACCATGGGTCGCATCACAACCAAACGCGAGCAGGGCAGTGCGGATATCGTGGCCGGCCGTCACCGCCGAGTGCGCATCGCTGAAGTAATAGCGGAACAGGTCACGGCGTACCGGCAACTCGTTTTCACCCGCCAGACGCAATAAATGCCGCGACAAGTGATAGTCGTACGGCCCGCCGGAATCCTGCATCGCCACACTCACCGCGTGTTCGCTGGAGTGCTGCCCCGGCGCAACGGGGGCGATGTCGATACCGACGAATTCGCTGACGTCCCACGGCAACGCTGCCGCCGCACCGCTGCCCGTTTCTTCGGTGATGGTAAACAGCGGATGGCAGTCGATCATCAGTTCCTGACCGCTGTCGACGATGGCTTTGAGTGACGCCAGCAGCGCCGCAACCCCAGCCTTGTCATCCAGGTGACGGGCGCTGATGTGGCCGCTTTCGGTGAATTCCGGCAGCGGATCGAACGCCACCACGTCACCGACGCTGATGCCCAGCGAATCGCAATCAGCCTTGGTCGCGCAGTAGGCGTCCAGGCGTAGTTCGACGTGATCCCAACTGATCGGCATCTCGTCCACCGCCGTATTGAAGGCATGCCCGGAGGCCATCAACGGCAACACGCTGCCGCGAATCACGCCGTTGTCGGTAAACAGACTGACGCGGCTGCCCTCGGCAAAACGGCTCGACCAGCAGCCGACCGGGGCGAGGGTCAGGCGACCGTTATCTTTGATCGCACGAACGGCGGCGCCGATGGTGTCCAGGTGCGCGGAAACGGCGCGGTCGGGGCTGTTCTTCTTGCCTTTTAACGTGGCGCGAATGGTGCCGCGTCGGGTCATTTCAAAGGGGATGCCGAGCTCTTCCAGACGCTCGGCGACGTAACGCACGATGGTGTCGGTGAAGCCGGTAGGGCTGGGAATGGCGAGCATTTCCAGGAGGACTTTTTGCAGGTAGTTGAGATCCGGTTCGGGGATTTGCGTGGTCATGGAAACTCCTGATGGGTTGAGCACACCGATGGTTTCGATGAGGAGAATTTGTGGTGCATGATGCGGCCCTTTCGCGAGCAAGCTCGCTCCCACATTTGGAATGTATTCCCCTGTGGGAGTGAGCTTGCTCGCGAAGGCGTCAGTGGAAGCGCTGCATGATCAAAGTACAGCCGGCTGACTGTGCGGAAACAACAAATCGACAAAGCGCTCGGCCGTCGGCTGTGGCTCATGGTTGGCCAGTCCGGCGCGCTCGTTGGCCTCGATAAACACGTACTCCGGTTGATCCGCCGCCGGCACCATCAGATCGAGGCCGACCATCGGAATATCCAGCGCCCGCGCCGCCCGCACTGCCGCATCGACCAGCATCGGATGCAGAATCGCGGTGACATCTTCCAGCGTGCCGCCGGTGTGCAGGTTCGCCGTACGCCGCACAAACAGATGCTCGCCGGCCGGCAGAATGCTGCTGTAGTCATAACCCGCCGCATGCAGGGTGCGCTGGGTTTCGTGATCCAGCGGAATCTTGCTCTCGCCGCTGGTGGCCGCCTGCCGGCGTCGACTCTGTGCCTCGATCAACGCGCCGACCGAATGCTGACCATCACCGACCACTTCCGCCGGCTTGCGAATCGCCGCTGCAACCACTTCAAAGCCAATCACCAGAATCCGCAGATCGAGGCCTTCGTGGAAGCTCTCGAGCAGCACGTGGCTATCGAATTGCTTCGCCGTTTCGATGGCTTGCTGCACCTCTTCGATGCTTTGCAAATCCACCGCCACGCCTTGGCCCTGTTCACCGTCGAGCGGCTTGACCACCACCCGTTGATGCTCATCGAGAAAGGCCAGATTGTCGTCGGCATTGCCCGCCAATTGCTGCGAGGGCAGGTTCAGTCCGGCGCCTTTGAGCACTTTGTGCGTGAGGCTTTTGTCTTGGCACAGGCTCATGCTGATTGCACTGGTCAGGTCGCTCAGCGATTCGCGGCAGCGCACGCGACGCCCGCCATGGCTCAGGGTGAACAGTCCGGCGTCGGCGTCATCAACCTGCACATCGATGCCACGGCGATGGGCTTCTTCAACGATGATCCGCGCATACGGATTGAACTGCGCCTCCGGTCCCGGGCCGAGAAACAGCGGCTGGTTGATGCCGTTTTTACGCTTGATGGCGAAGGTCGACAGGTTGCGGAAACCGAGCTTGGCGTAGAGGTTCTTCGCCTGTCGGTTGTCGTGCAGCACCGACAGATCCAGATAGCTCAAGCCGCGGCTCATGAAGTGCTCGATCAGGTGTCGCACCAGCACTTCACCGACTCCCGGCCGCGAGCATTGCGGATCAACCGCCAGGCACCACAGGCTGCTGCCGTTTTCCGGGTCGTTGAAGGCTTTTTGATGGTTCAGGCCCATGACGCTGCCGATCACCGCGCCGCTGTCTTCGTCCTCGGCCAGCCAGTACACCGGCCCGCCCTGATGATGCGGAGTCAGCCGCGTGGCATCGATCGGCAACATGCCGCGTGCCTGATACAACAGATTGATCGCCTGCCAGTCCGCCTCACTCTGCGCGCGGCGGATACGAAAGCCGCGAAACACTCGGGTCGCCTGGCGGTAATCGCTGAACCACAGGCGCAAGGTGTCGGACGGATCCAGAAACAGTTGCGTCGGCTCCAGGCCGAGAATCTGCTGCGGTGCAGCGACGTACAGCGCGATGTCGCGCTCACCGGGTTGCTCTTTCAGCAGCTCTTGAGCCAGCGACGCCGGATCGGGAAACGTGTGGCCGATCAGCAACCGGCCCCAGCCGCAATGCAGTGCAATCGGTTCGGCGGCCAGTGTGCTGCCATCTTCGGCCAGACGTGCCTGCAAGCGTTCATAGGACGGTGTCTGACCGCGTATCAGCCGTTGGTTGATGGCCGTGGCGTGGGGTTTCATCGATCAGATTCCTTGTTCACTGAGCCACAGGTTCAGGGCCGCCAGTTGCCACAGCTTCGAACCGCGCAACGGCGTCAGTTGGCCTTGCGGGTCGGTCAGTAATTTGTCGAGCATGGCTGGGTTGAACAGGCCGCGATCCTGACTCGGATCGAGCAGCAGTTCGCGCACCCAGTTCAGGGTATCGCCCTGCAAGTGCTTGAGGCCCGGCACCGGGAAGTAACCTTTCTTGCGATCGATCACCTCGCTCGGGATAACCCGGCGCGCGGCCTCTTTCAACACTTGTTTGCCGCCATCGGGCAGCTTGAACTGGCCCGGCACACGGGCCGACAGTTCAACCAGTCGATAGTCAAGAAACGGCGTACGCGCTTCCAGGCCCCAGGCCATGGTCATGTTGTCGACGCGTTTGACCGGGTCGTCGACCAGCATCACCGTGCTGTCCAGACGCAGGGCTTTGTCGACGGCTGCATCGGCGCCGGGCTGGGCGAAGTGTTCCTTGACGAAATCGCCGGCTGCGTCATGCGCGGTCAGCCATTGCGGTTGCACGGTGGCGGCGTAGTCGTCGTAGCTGCGGTCGAAAAACGCGTTGCGATACGCCGTATACGGATCGGCGGCGCCGTCGACTTGCGGGTACCAGTGATAACCGGCGAACAGTTCGTCGGCACCCTGGCCGCTCTGTACCACCTTGCAGTGCTTGGCCACTTCGCGCGACAGCAGATAGAAGGCGATGCAGTCATGACTGACCATCGGTTCGCTCATCGCACGGAACGCGGCGGGCAATTGCTCGATGATTTCTTTCTCGTCGATGCGCAATTGGTGATGCTGAGTGCCGTAGTGCTTGGCAATCAGATCCGAATACTGAAACTCGTCACCGCGTTCGCCGCCGGCATCCTGGAAACCGATGGAAAAGGTCGACAGGTTTTCCACGCCGACTTCGCGCAACAGGCCGACGAGCATGCTCGAATCGACACCGCCGGACAGCAGCACGCCGACATCCACCGCCGCACGTTGACGAATCGCCACCGCTTCGCGAGTGCTGTCGAGCACACGGTCGACCCAGTCTTCCAGCTTCAGGTTTTTCTCGTCTTCGTGCGGGCCGTAGGGCAGGGTCCACCAGGTTTTTTGCTCGGTGCGGCCGTCGGCTTCAACGCGCATCCATGTAGCGGGCGGCAGTTTTTCGATGCCGGCCAGCAGGGTGCGCGGCGCCGGGACCACGGCATGGAAATTCAGGTAGTGATTGAGCGCCACCGGATCGAGGATCGGGTTGATGTCACCGCCCTTGAGCAGCGCCGGCAACGCCGAAGCAAAGCGTAAACGCTGGCCGGTGCGCGACAGGTACAACGGCTTCACGCCGAGACGGTCGCGGGCGATGAACAGGCGCTTGGCGTCGCGTTCCCAAATGGCAAAGGCAAACATGCCGTTGAGTTTCGGCAACAGCGCTTCGCCCCAGGCGTGGTAGCCCTTGAGCAGCACTTCAGTGTCACCGCCGGAATAGAAGGCGTAACCCAGCGCTTCGAGTTCGGCGCGCAGTTCCGGGAAGTTGTAGATCGCGCCGTTGAAGGCCAGTGACAGGCCCAGTTGGCTGTCGATCATCGGCTGTGCCGAACCATCCGACAGGTCCATGATTTTCAGGCGACGATGACCGAGGGCAATCGGCCCTTGGGCATGGAAGCCCCACGCGTCGGGGCCGCGAGGGGCCAGGTGATGGGTGATTCTCTCGATCGCTGCAAGGTCTGCAGGTTGTTGATCAAAGCGTAACTCGCCAGCTAATCCGCACATAAAGTCCTTACCGGTTTTTCCGTTGGGGAGGGTCAAACATTCTTTCGCCAAAAGGGCGGGTACTCAGAAACTGACCAGACGCGGTAAGGGGAGTTTTAGATCGATAAGTTATAAAGAGGCGATTCTGCCTCCTGCGCGACATTTATGACGGCTGATCGGAAGACGCGGTCTTTGCGCGCGTCGATGCGCTTTTCAGCGTCAGCGCTTCACGGGCACGGTAATGCTCGCCGGGTGGTGCAGGGCTATTTTATTCATGAGAAAAAGTGCTTGATTGGCGTGGATTGCCCACAGGATTTTGAGTTGTTAATCACTGCGCGTCACCGCTAACGTCAAAGGCTCAACCGCAATAAAGGACTATTGCCATGCTCGCCCAAGACAACAAACCTGCTCAGGCTCAAAGGGCCATTCTGAGCACTTTATTCGCCGCAACCGGCGACCTCGACACCGCCGAAACCCTGGAAAAAACCCTCCCGGCGTATTTGCTCCAGGCGTCGGCCACCAGTCTGGCCAGGCTGGATGAAATCAACCGTGAACTGCACGCCCGGCAACTCAAGGTCAATAAGGATCTGATCCGGCTGAAACCGTTGGCCGACTTCTGTATCAGCGAACTCAATGTGGCACTTAGCAAAAAGTGGCCGGCGTTTTATGACGCAGGCGCGGACGTGGTCAGTCTGCCGGGAGTTGATTGTGGCTGCGAGACGACCGCGACCGATCAGGCCGGAATCGACCTCGTCAAACACGCCTCGCAAACGCTCTTGCAGGCTGCCATGCAGAACTTCACCGAAGACGAGGAGCAGGCTGACGCGTTTCCCGAGGGCAGTCAGGTGCGCCTGAAAAGCGCGCCGCTGGGTGTGAGCGGCTTGACCCCGGCGGCGTTTGCCGCGTTTTGCCGCCAGCTGGATCTGGGCCAGAAATACCAAGAGCATCTGCAGCAAGTGTTCGGTCTGCGTGACGCAAATGGCAAAGTCGTGGCAACCAGTGCCATGACCCGCGATATCGCCGCATTGAAACAGTCGCTATTGGAACTGGATGCGCACCTGGCCGTACTCAAGGGCCATATCACAGCGGCAGGCTTACGCATGTTGCAGGACCTGATGTTGGCCGGGGGCGTGGCGTCGACGCAGTCCCTGCGGTACGGCAAAGAACCGCTGATCATGCAGGGCATCAAGATACTCGACAGCTGCGTGTGGGGCGTCGTCGTTTTTTCCCGACGCTCCGTGGAACAACACCCTGAGGACGGATGCATGGTGTACATGCCCGGCGAACCTGAGCGGGCCGTGTACGAATACCCGAGTTTCAATGCATTCAAGCGCTACCTGGTGCAACAACTGAAAAGCGCGGATTATCAGGACTACTTTGCCCGCAGCCTCGACGAAGATGACAAGGCGGATTTCTTCAAGACGCTCGCTGAAAAAGGCGAGCTGGGCCTGGTCAAACAATGGCCGATCAGCGTGCCGCTCTTCGATTTCATGGTGCAAAGCCATGTCGGCAAGTTGCAGATCGACGCACGCAAACTGGCAGTGCCTACTGCCGATATCGATGAAGAGACGCGCCGTAAGCGCCTGCTCGATTTCATTCAGCGCGGGGTGAATATTGCCTCGGTGGCCGGGCTCTTCGTGCCGGTGCTCGGGCAATTGATGATGGGCGTCGCGGTGGGGCAGTTGCTTGGCGAGGTGTACGAAGGTGTCGAAGACTGGCAGCGCGGTGATCATCAGCAAGCCTTGTCGCATTTGCTCAGCGTGGTCGAGAACATCGCGTTGATGGGCGTCTTCGCCGGCGGGCAAAAAGTGTTGGGGGCACTGGGTCGCAAACTGCTGCGCACGCACCCGCAGTTCTTTGGGGAATTCACCGCCATTCTCAATCACGCCGGTAAAGCGCGCCTGTGGAAGCGCGATTTCGCGCCCTACGAGCATGCTCTCCCGGCAGGCTTCACCATCGATCCCGGCTCCAAGGAGTTTTATCAGATCGGCGCGAAAACCCTTGGCAATGTTGACCATCGTGTGTTCGCCGGCAGCTACGATATCGACGCCAACCTGTGGCGCCTGGAACACGCCAAACGAGCGCAAGCCTATACCCCGGAACTGATCCGCCACGTCGAAGGCGGTTGGCGGTTTCCCGCTGAGGAGCCGGAGGAATGGGGCAGTTCCGCGTACGCGCTGAAACGCATCGATCCGCACTTGCGCGAATTCGTCGACAGCGACCTGGACATGATGCGTCGACTCAGCGACACCTCGCATCAGACCGTGCTCGACACCTTCAACGACAATCTGAGCCTGCCGGTGCGCCTGCGCGATATCGTCGAGCGTGTACGCATCGGGCGCCAGTTACGGGAACTGACCGTGGAGCTGGAAAACGGCGAGACCCATTCCGGGCAATCTGTCGAGACGCTGATGCATGCCTTGCCGAAACTGCCGGGCTGGCCCACCGACCGCTATATCGAGGTGGTCGGAGAAGAAGGCGCCGTCGAAGCGACCTATCCTGCGAACAGCACGATCGACGAAACGCTGGGTGTGGTCGTTACCCGGGACCAATTGTCCCGGGGCCAATTGTTGCAAACGGTTATCGACGGTCTGTACCAAAACGAGGTTGATGCGTTGCTTGGCGGCAACGTCGCAACAAGCACTGAGGAAACCGCGCTGGCGAAAAAGCTGGGTGCGGCACTCAGATCCGATTATCGCGCGGTGTTCGAGCGTCTGTATCAACGCTACGACGAGAGTCAGGCGGATGAGCTGCTCAATTTGCGCAAGGTTTTCGCCGACATCCCGGCGCGCTATGGACAACGGCTGATCGACCGCGCACCCAGTGTCGAGCGCCAGCACCTGCGCACCACCGCACGGGTGCCATTGCGGCTGGGGCAGCGGGCCCGGGCCGCTGCCGCCAAGGTGCGGCTCGACCGCGGGCTGACGGGATTTCACTGGCCGCGGCTGGCGAATGCCGATACCGACAAACTGGCCATTCAATTGCTGCCACGCCTTGGCGGCTGGGATAAAAAACTGCGTCTGGAGGTGCGCGACAAGACCTTGACCGGAACCGTGCTGGAAGCCATCGGCGATACATCCGCGACCGCCGACGATACCTGTCACCTGGTGAAATCCGCTGACGGTTATGAAGCATTTGACGGCGACAAAAAATCCCTTGGCAAGGTGCCGTCGGCGCCCGATGCCTTGTTCACCGCCATTCTCAAGGCGCTCCCGTCACGTCAGCGTAAGGCGAGCGGCTTGATCGATGCCGGGCAGACCGGCAGACAGCGCTTGCGCAGCAAGTTGCTCGACGCAGGGCTCGAAGAGCGCGATGCCACCGGGCGAATCCTGGTCAACGGCAAGTACGAACCGCCGGGCGCCGAGCCGGCCTGCGTGCAAGGCGATCAGGCCCCCGTGACGCACCACTCACGCAAGTTACTGCGCAAAGTGCGCAAACTCTATCCCCGCCTGGACGAGGCGCAGGCCAGTCAATTGCTTGATGAGCTGGGCGACGATCCGCTGAGCCGGGCGGTTCGGGTCAAAGCCTTGCGTCAGGATTTGAAAACCCTGCGTGACGTTCTTTTTATCTGGAGTGAAGATAGCTCCGCCCTCAAGGCGATAGGGCGCAATCTGGCCGAAGCACGGCACAGCCGCAAGATGGCGGCCGAGCTGATCGAGCAGGGCTTTCGGCGGTTTGACTGGACCGAGGGTGAACAGGGCCAATCGGTCTGTGTCCTCAAGCTCGATCGAATGCGCATCGGCAAGCTACCGAGCATGCCTGCGGGGTTGAGCTTTGACCATATCCAGCATTTGTCGATGAAAGACATGGCGCAGAAAGATGATGTCACCTACTTCCTCAAATCTTTCAAACAGCTCGAGTCGCTGGAACTCGACAACAATAAAATCACCCGGCTCCCCGAAGTGCTGTCGCATATGCCCAACCTCAAGCGATTGAGCCTGGAGGGCAATCAGGTAAAGCTGACCGAGCAGACCTTGACGAAGCTGAACCGCCTGCACACGCTGACGTATCTTAATCTGAGCAACAACCCGTTGGGCGCCACCCCGGATGTCAGTCAAATGAGCAACCTGCGTCAGTTGTTGCTGCGCGATACGGGGATTACCGAACTGCCTGAAGGTCTGCAGAATCGCGTCCACATCGAATGGATGGATCTGAGCAGAAACAAAATCGGGGACTTGCCCGATTGGCTGTTTCAAAAACCGCAACGATTTACCCGGGTGCTCAACCTGGGGCTCAATCCCTTTACTGAAACCAGCAAAACGTATCTGGATAACTACCGCAATAATTACGGTACAGGAATGGGTTACACCGCAGACGACATTGCCCGACTCCACGAACAAACCGCGCGCGCATTATGGCTCACCAAGACGACCGGTGAGGAATGGCGGACGCAGGTGCGAATCTGGGAGGCGTTTCGCGACGATACCCGTGCCGAAGGCTTGTTCCAGTTGCTGGCGCGACTGGGCGATACCGCCGACGGGACGAAGAGCAGGGCTGACATGCAGCGACGGATCTGGGTGGTATTGAAGGCAGCAGAGGCTGATGGCCCTCTCTGCGATGAGTTGCTCGATCTGGCCGCCAATCCGATCAATTGCGATGACACTGCGGCGATCAATTTCAGTCATCTTGAACTTGCTGTTCACGTCGATCATGTCTCCAAGGGAGCCGGCGGCAAGGTCACTGCCAAACCGCTGCTCGAACTCGGCCGCGGCCTGTTCCGGCTGCATCGACTGAATGCGATTGCCCGCGAACATGCAGTCAAAGTCGGGAAACTGGATGAAGTCGAGGTGAACCTGGCTTATCGCATCGGGCTGGCGAAGACGCTGAACCTGCCCGGCCAGCCGCAGAACATGCTGCTGGGACTTGAGAGCGGCGTGACGGCCGCTGATCTGGAAAAGGCGCAACACCGGATCGCTACAGACGAACTCTCTCCCCAATGGCTCGAATTCATGCAGCAGCAAACGTTCTGGCGTGATTACCTGAAACGTACTTTTACGCGCAAGTTCTCGCTGATTGAAGAATCGTTCGCGCCGCGGATGGGTGCCCTGGATGAGCAGGCGGACACACTGCCCAGTGCCGACTATCTGAGGCAGGGGCTTGCCCTCAAACTTCAAAAGGAGCAGGCGCAGGAAGCAGAGTTCAAGCGCCTGACACAAGAGTCTATCCGCCTGATGGACCTGGGCCTGTGCGTGATGCCAGACATGTGAGATTCACTTGCCGCGAATCAGCTGACGCAGGGCGAAGCGGTTGGGGTGACAGGCTTCGGCGACACTGCGTGGCAGCGGCAGCGGTTCGTTGTCCAGCCACGCAGCGAGCAGTTCGCCGGACAATGGCGCGGTAATCAAGCCTCGTGAGCCGTGGCCGCTGTTGACGTACAAGCCGTCCAGCCAAGGGCAGGCGACGTCCGGAACCTGACGGGCATCCTTGCTCAGGGCGGCATAGGTGTCGAGGAACGCCTCGCGGTCGGCGAGGGGGCCGACAATCGGCAAATAGTCAGGGCTGGTGCAGCGAAAGGCTGCGCGGCCCTGCAGGTTTTCGACAGGTTGTCCGCTGATGTGCAGACGCGCGACCAGGTCGCTGGAGATCTCCTCGAGCATCGCCAGATTGCCTGCGTGTTCAGCCGTGGTCGGGGTCAGATCATCGCTGTTGAAATCGAAACTGGCGCCGAGGGTGTGTTCGCCCAAACGCGCCGGGGCAACGTAACCTTCGGCACAGACCACCGTGGCCAGCGTCTGGCTTTCTGCAGTTTCGGCCAGACGAGTGATCTGCCCGCGAATGCGCTTGAGCGGCAACTCGGCACTCTGGGCAAACCGTTTGATTTCGGCGGCACCCGCCAGCACCACGACCGGCGCGCTGGCGAGCAAGCGCTCACCGTCGAGCGCTTGCCACTGATCATCGACCTTGCGCAGTTGCAGCGCTTCGCAATGGCTGAGCAGTTCGATGTTCGCCTGCGCCGCTTGCGCCTGACACAGCGCCGGCGGGTGCACCCAGCCACCTTCGGGATAGTACAGACCGCCATGGCTCACGCCGACCCCGGCGCGGGCTTGCGCCTCGGGCTGATCCAGCCACTGCAACAGATCTTCGGGAAAGGCTTGCGCCAATTGCGCGTGGCGCTCGGCTTCCTTGGTATTGAATGCCAGTTGCAGCACGCCGCAACCGTCCCAATCGGTGCCGCGTTGCAGGGTTTCCAGCAGGCGTCGGGTGTAGCCGAAACCGCTGACGATCAGTTGTGACAGCGCTGTGCCGTGGGCGGACAACTTCAAGTACAGCACGCCCTGCGGGTTGCCCGAGGCTTCTTGCGCCACGGCTGCATGACGCTCCAGCAACGTAACCTGCCAGCCGCGTGCGGCCAGACTGGACGCCGTGGCACATCCGGCCAGACCGGCGCCGATCACCAGCGCCCGACGTTCTCCGACAATCGGCGCCGGGCGCGCGAACCACGGCTTTTGCGCAGCAGGCGGCGGCACCTCCGCTGGCCAGCCGAGAAATTCGCCCCGGAGGATTTCCCACTTGTGGCCGATGCCCGGCGTGCGCTTCATTTTGAACCCGGCGGCATTCAGCAAACGCCGTACCCAACCGGTGCTGGTGAAGGTGCTGATGGTCGAACCGGGGGCTGCCAGTCGCGCCAGTTCGACGAACAGTTCTGCGGTCCACATGTCAGGGTTTTTCGCCGGGGCGAAACCGTCGAGAAACCATGCGTCGATCTGCGCGTCGAGCTGCGGCAGCTCTTCCAGTGCATCGCCGATCAACAGCGTCAGCGTCACGCGGCCGTTGGCCAAAGTGATGCGCTGAAAACCCTGATGGATCGCCACGTAGTGCGTCAGCAACTGATCGGCCAACGGCTTGAGTTCCGGCCACAACGCCAAGGCCCGCTGCAGATCGGCCGGGCTCAGCGGGTATTTTTCGACACTGACGAAATGCAGGCGCGCACCGGTGACGGCGTGTTGCTCGAACAACTGCCAGGCACAGAGAAAATTCAGCCCGGTGCCGAAGCCGGTTTCACCAATAACCAAACGACCGCTTGCCGGCAACGCGGCAAAACGCTCGGCCAGACGGTTTTGTTCGAGGAACACATAACGGGTTTCATCCAGACCTGATTTGTCGGAAAAATACACGTCATCGAACACCCGCGAACGCGGGCGTCCCTGGTCATCCCAGTCGAGTTGGGCGTGGGGCAATACGGCTTTCATGGCAGGCTCGGCAACGACAAGGCGGCCATTCTAGCCGATCGCGCAGGCGTTGCTTGATCCATGGCAAGGCGTGTCGCCGAGACTGGCGGACAATCCGCCACCCGCGGGAATTTCTGCGCCGCTGCTGTGCCCAATCCGCTAGTCTTGCTGAATCCTGGAAGGAGCCGTCCCATGTTTGAATCCGCTGAAATCGGTCACGCCATCGACAAAGACACCTATGAGGCGGCCGTCCCGGCACTGCGTGAAGCCTTGCTCGAAGCCCAGTTCGAATTGCAGCAGCAGAAGCGCTTCCCGGTGATCATTCTGATCAACGGCATCGAAGGCGCGGGCAAGGGCGAGACGGTCAAGTTGCTCAACGAGTGGATGGATCCGCGCCTGATCGAAGTGCGCACCTTCGATCAGCAGACCGACGAAGAGTTGTCGCGGCCACCGGCGTGGCGCTACTGGCGGATGCTTCCGGCCAAAGGGCGGATGGGGATTTTCTTCGGCAACTGGTACAGCCAGATGCTGCAGGGGCGGGTGCATGGCTTGTTCAAGGATCCGCGTCTGGATCAGGCCATCGCCGGCGCCGAGCGTCTGGAAAAGATGCTCTGTGATGAAGGCGCGCTGATCTTCAAGTTCTGGTTTCACTTGTCGAAAAAACAGATGAAGGCCCGGCTTA
Organism: Pseudomonas viridiflava; assembly: GCF_900580865.1. Taxonomy (GTDB): domain Bacteria; phylum Pseudomonadota; class Gammaproteobacteria; order Pseudomonadales; family Pseudomonadaceae; genus Aquipseudomonas. The sequence continues at coordinate 202,672 of NZ_UTBZ01000014.1, read as the reverse complement.
AGGCGCTGGCGGATGATCCGCTGCACAGCTGGCGCATCAGCCCGCTGGACTGGCAGCAATCGCAAACCTACGACAAGTTCGTCAAATACGGTGAGCGAGTACTGCGCCGTACCAGCCGTGATTACGCGCCGTGGCATGTGATCGAAGGCGCCGACGCCAACTACCGCAGCCTGGCGGTCGGCAAGATTCTCCTCGAGGGTTTGCAAAATGCGCTGAAGCGTCCGGACGTACATCCCCAGGATGTCAGCGCCGCGCCGCTGGGCACGCCGGTCGATCAGTTGAATCTGCTCGACAGCCTCGACCTGACCCAGCGCCTGGAGAAGAAAGACTACGAAGAACAACTGATCACCGAGCAGGCGCGCCTGTCCGGGTTGATGCGCGACAAACGCATGCGCCGCCACGCACTGATCGCGGTATTCGAAGGCAACGACGCGGCGGGCAAGGGCGGGGCGATCCGGCGGGTCGCGGCGGCGCTCGATCCGCGTCAATACAACATCGTGCCGATTGCCGCGCCTACTGAAGAGGAGCGTGCGCAGCCGTACTTGTGGCGTTTCTGGCGGCATATTCCGGCGCGCGGCAAGTTCACCGTGTTCGACCGCTCCTGGTACGGCCGGGTTTTGGTGGAACGGGTCGAAGGCTTCTGCACGCCGGCCGACTGGCTGCGCGCTTATGGCGAGATCAACGACTTTGAAGAGCAACTGGCTGACGCCGGAGTGATCGTCGTCAAGTTCTGGCTGGCCATCGACAAGGACACGCAGATGGAGCGTTTCCAGGAACGCGAAGAGATCCCGTTCAAGCGCTTCAAGATCACCGAAGACGACTGGCGCAATCGCGACAAGTGGGACGCCTATCGGGCCGCCGTGGGCGATATGGTCGACCGCACCAGTTCCGAGATCTCGCCATGGACCCTGGTCGAGGCCAATGACAAGCGCTGGGCGCGGGTCAAGGTGTTGCGCACGATCAACCGCGCACTCGAAGAGGCTTTCGAGAAGTCCGACAAGCGCGCGAAAAAACACAAGGACTGAGCCGATAGACGCGCATACGCGAGGTGAATGATTGTCGCGGTGGTTGATGCGGTGGACTTATGCTCAGTCCACTCTCAACCGACCACAACAATGAGGTATGCCATGCGTGAAGTGGTGATCGTCGACAGCGTGCGGACAGGCCTGGCCAAGTCCTTTCGCGGCAAGTTCAACCAGACCCGTCCCGATGACATGGCGGCTCATTGCGTCAACGCGCTGCTTGAGCGCAACGACATCGACCCGGCCAGCGTCGAGGATTGCATCGTTGGTGCTGGCTCCAACGAAGGTGCGCAGGGCTACAACATCGGCCGCAACGTCGCGGTGCTCTCGCGTCTGGGCACCGGCACTGCCGGCATGACCCTCAACCGTTTTTGTTCCTCAGGCTTGCAGGCGATTGCGATTGCCGCCAACCAGATTGCCTCCGGTTGCAGCGACATCATCGTTGCCGGCGGCGTCGAGTCGATCAGTCTGACAATGAAAAGCGTCAACACTGATAATTTGATCAACCCGCTGCTCAAGCAACAGTCACCGGGCATCTATTACACGATGGGCCAGACCGCTGAAGTGGTCGCGCGACGGTATGGCGTCAGCCGTGAAGCGCAGGATCGTTATTCATTGCAGAGCCAGATCCGCACCGCGCAGGCCCAGGCGGCCGGGCTGTTCAACGATGAAATCGTGCCGATGGCGGTGAAGTATCGCGTCGAGGACAAAAACACCGGTGAAGTGCAGATCCTCGATGGCGTAGTGGACCGCGACGATTGCAACCGCCCCGATACCACTTACGAAAGCCTTGCCGGGCTGAAGCCGGTATTCGCCGAGGACGGTTCGGTAACGGCGGGCAACTCGTCGCAACTGTCTGACGGCGCCTCGATGACCTTGGTGATGAGCCTGGAAAAAGCCCTGCAACTGGGGCTCAAGCCGAAAGCGTTCTTCCGTGGTTTTACCGTGGCTGGTTGCGAGCCGGACGAAATGGGCATCGGCCCGGTGTTCTCGGTGCCGAAGCTGCTCAAGGCCAAGGGCTTGCAGGTGGCGGATATCGACTTGTGGGAGCTGAACGAGGCGTTTGCTTCGCAGTGCCTGTACAGCCGTGATCGGCTGGAGATCGATAACGACAGGTACAACGTCAATGGTGGGTCGATTTCCATTGGTCACCCGTTTGGCATGACCGGATCGCGGCAGGTCGGGCATCTGGTGCGCGAGTTGCAGCGGCGTAATTTGCGTTATGGGATCGTGACGATGTGTGTGGGTGGCGGGATGGGTGCGACGGGGTTGTTTGAGGCGGTGCGCTGATCCTCAAGTTATTAGTTGTCTGTTCTGGCCTCTTCGCGAGCAGGCTCGCTCCCACAGTGGATCTTCAGTGAGCACCTATTTTGGGTACACCAGAGATCCAATGTGGGAGCGAGCCTGCTCGCGAAGGCATCGACCGGATTTACCGGTTTGAATCCTGTAGCTGCATCCGCGCGATGTAAGCCTGGATTTCCTTCTCAATCTGTACGGCACTCTCAAACGGCCCTTCAAGGGTATTTTCCCGAGTACTGAAATACAGTTCACCATTGACCCGACACACCCGGTCGCTGCGAAAGTGCGTGGCAGGGGCTGGATCCTGGGCGCGCATTCCTAACATGATCGGTCTCCTTGGCTATACGCTGAAAGGGATTCGGTGAGCTTATGTCTGAAGCAGTTAACGCGCCCGCCCAGCCGATCAACGGCTCTGCGTCATTTTAATGCTGCGACCTGCACAGTTTCATTTGCGGCCTGACCGCAACTGTCCCTGTGTTGCGCCCGACGCCAGGCCTAGAATGAGTGCACTTGTCAGCAGGTTTTGGGGTTTCCATGCACATTTCATCCGGTCGCTGGGTCTACGGCTTGTTCCTGGCGCTGCTGACCGCGTTTCTGTGGGGCATCCTGCCGATCAAACTCAAACAGGTATTGCTGGTGATGGACCCGGTGACGGTGACCTGGTTTCGTCTGCTGGTGTCCGGCGGCTGCCTGTTCCTCTACCTGGCGGCGGTAAAACGTCTGCCCAGTCGCAAAGTGCTGGGGCCCAAGGGCGGCTGGCTGGTGCTGATGGCGGTGCTCGGGCTGGTCGGCAACTATGTGTTGTACCTGATGGGTCTCAATCTGCTCAGCCCCGGCACCGCGCAACTGGTGGTGCAGATGGGCCCGATCATGTTGCTGATCGCCAGCCTGTTTGTGTTCAAGGAGCGCTTCAGTATTGGTCAGGGCATCGGGTTGTTGGTGCTGTTGATCGGTTTTGTACTGTTTTTCAATCAGCGCCTGGCGGAGTTGTTGACCTCGTTGTCGGATTACACCGCGGGTGTGTTGCTGGTGTTGTTGGCGTCGACGGTGTGGACCTTCTATGCGCTGGGCCAGAAGCAATTGCTGACGGTGTGGAATTCGTTGCAGGTGATGATGGTGATCTATCTGTTCTGCGCGCTGTTGCTGACGCCGTGGGTGCATCCGCTCGAAGCACTGCAGCTCAGTCCGTTGCAAGGCTGGCTGTTGCTGGCTTGCTGCATGAACACCTTGATTGCCTATGGCGCGTTTGCTGAAGCGCTGGCGCATTGGGAGGCGTCGCGGGTCAGTGCGACATTGGCGATTACGCCATTGGTGACGTTTGGCGCGGTGGCAATTGCAGCCGGTATCTGGCCGGAATATGTGCATGCCGAGCAGATCAACGGGTTGGGTTATGGCGGGGCAGTGCTGGTGGTGCTGGGGTCGGCGCTGGTGGCGTTGGGGCCTTCGTTGATTGCCGGATTGAAGGCGCGGCGGATGAAGGTGGCGGCCAGTTAAACCGCGTCGCTCCCATTCGCGAGCAGGCTCGCTCCCACAATTGACCGCGATCCCATGTCAGGAATGCGATCGAATGTGGGAGCGAGCTTGCTCGCGAAGACGGATTTACAGCCGCTACAAAACTAGCCCTTGGCGCCAGCCTCGATCATGTTCTCCGGCCGCACCCACGCATCAAACTCTTCATCGGTCAGATACCCCAGCGCCAACGCCGCCTCACGCAAGGTCAGCCCTTCGCTGTAAGCCTTCTTGGCAATCTCCGCTGATTTGTCATAACCAATGTGCGGATTCAACGCCGTCACCAGCATCAGCCCACGTTCCAGGTGTCGGGCCATGACTTCGGCGTCCGGCTCAAGCCCTGCGATGCAGTGCTGCTGGAAGTTGCTGCAACCGTCGGCCAGCAGACGAATCGATTGCAGCAGGTTGTGAATGATCACCGGTTTGAACACGTTCAACTGCAAGTGACCCTGACTCGCGGCAATGCCGATGGTCACGTCATTGCCCAGCACCTGACAGGCGAGCATCGACAGCGCTTCGCACTGGGTCGGGTTGACCTTGCCGGGCATGATCGAGCTGCCCGGCTCATTCGCCGGCAGGCGCACTTCGGCAAATCCTGCGCGTGGTCCGGAGCCGAGCAGGCGCAGGTCGTTGGCGATTTTCATCAGCGCCACGGCGAGGGTTTTCAGCGCGCCGGAAAGGCTGGTCAGCGGTTCGTGGCCGGCGAGGGCGGCGAACTTGTTCGGTGCAGTGACGAAGGGCAGGCCAGACAGCGCCGCCAGTTCTGCAGCAATCGCCTCACCAAAACCGTGCGGTGAATTCAGCCCGGTACCGACCGCGGTGCCGCCCTGGGCCAGTTCACAGACTGCTGGCAGCGCGGCACGGATTGCGCGCTCGGCGTAGTCCAGCTGTGCGATAAAACCCGACAACTCCTGACCAAAGGTGATCGGCGTCGCATCCATCATGTGCGTGCGACCGGTTTTCACCAGTTTCATGTGCCGCGCCGCCAGTTCGGCGAGGCCGCCAGACAACTCGGCAATCGCCGGCAGCAGTTGTTCCTGCACCGCTTGCGCGGTGGCGATGCTCATTGCAGTAGGGAAGCAGTCGTTGGAGCTCTGCGAACGGTTGACGTGATCATTGGGGTGCACCGGCGTCTTGCCGCCGCGCGGGTTGCCGGCCAGTTCGTTGGCGCGACCGGCAATCACCTCGTTGACGTTCATGTTGCTCTGGGTGCCGCTGCCGGTCTGCCAGACCACCAGTGGAAACTGGTCGTCGTGCTGGCCGTCGAGGACCTCGTCGGCAGCCTGTTCGATCAGACGGGCGATGTCGGCGGGCAGGTCGCCGTTGCGGTCGTTGACGCGGGCGGCGGCTTTCTTGATCAGGGTCAGGGCGTGCAGTACCGGCAGCGGCATGCGTTCCTGACCAATGGCGAAGTTGATCAGCGAGCGTTGCGTCTGAGCACCCCAGTAAGCGTCGTCCGGGACTTCGATCTGGCCCAGGCTGTCGGTTTCGATACGGCTCATCGTGCACACTCCTGTTGGTCTGTTTGCGCAGTTTAGGCCCGGTCGGGCCCAGGTGGTTCCATCGAGCCGATTGTTGACCGGTAAAACCCGGCCAATCAAGCGCGGCAAGGCTCGGGGGTTGAGCGACAAGGTTTTTTAGGCGCAGAATGGTCGCCCTTGGGGTTTTACCTCGCCTAGCTGAAAAGGAAACTCGATGACTCGTCTTCGTGCCATCTGCACCGCGGTTGCACTGGTTTGCGCCAGCGGCCAGGTGCTTGCCGATACCGCCAGCCACAACGCCAGTGCTGAAGCTTTCCTGACCCTGGCGCACGCTGACAAGCTGGGCACTCCGGTGTACATGCAAGTGCAGCAAATGTTCGCTCAGCGTTTTGAACAGACCAAAGCCCCGGAAGCCAAGAAAGCCGTACTGGAAACCTACCAGGCCAAGGCCAACGCCGCGCTGGACCAGGCCATCGGCTGGAACAAGCTCAAGCCTGACATGGTCAAGCTCTACACCAGCAACTTCAGCGAATCCGAGCTGAAAGACCTTGTTGCGTTCTACAAGTCGCCACTGGGCAAGAAAGTCCTGGAAAAAATGCCGCAGCTGACTCAGCAATCGGCCCAGATGACCCAGGCCAAGCTGGAAAGCGCCGTGCCTGTCGTCAACAAGCTTCTCGACGACATGACCAAAGAGCTGGACCCGAAAGGCGCTGCTGCGCCGGCCAAGAAGAAGTAAGCGGAGTTCGTGATGACCATGCAACAACGCATCGAATCGACGCTGGCCCTGCTTCAGCCTGAGCACCTGCAAGTGCTGGACGAAAGCCACATGCACAGTCGCGGGTTACAGACGCACTACAAGGCAGTGGTGGTCAGCGCGCAGTTCGACGGCCTGAACCGGGTCAAGCGCCACCAGAAAGTCTACGGCACGCTCGGCGAGCTGATGGGCGAGTTCCATGCGTTGGCGCTGCACACCTACACCCCGCAGGAATGGGCAGAGATCGGCGCCGCCCCGGCGTCGCCGACCTGTGCCGGCGGCAGCAAGCATTAAGCTTCGGTTTTTTGCTAGAATCCGCAACGCGCCGCTCACCCGGCGCGTTTTTTTTTGAATCCGGTTCACCCTTTGCGAGGGTAGCCACCTGGAGAAATACCCATGACACAACCGATTGTCGTGGCGGCACTGTATAAGTTCGTCACCCTCGAAGATTACGTTGACCTGCGCGAGCCCCTGCTGCAAGCGATGGTCGACAACCAGATCAAAGGCACCCTGCTGATCGCCGAAGAAGGCATCAACGGCACGGTGTCGGGCACTCGCGAAGGCATCGACGGCCTGCTCGCCTGGCTGAAGAACGATCCGCGCATGGTCGACATCGACCACAAGGAATCGTACTGCGACGAGCAGCCGTTCTATCGCACCAAAGTCAAATTGAAGAAAGAGATCGTCACCCTCGGTGTCGAAGGCGTCGACCCGAACAAGAAGGTCGGTACTTATGTTGATCCGCAAGACTGGAACGCGTTGATCAGCGACCCGGAAGTGCTGTTGATCGACACGCGCAACGATTACGAAGTATCGATCGGTACCTTCGAAGGCGCCATCGATCCGAAAACCACCAGTTTTCGCGAATTTCCTGACTACATCAAAGAACACTTCGACCCGGCCGTGCACAAGAAGGTCGCGATGTTCTGCACCGGCGGCATTCGCTGCGAGAAAGCCTCGAGCTACATGCTCAGCGAAGGTTACGAAGAGGTTTACCACCTCAAGGGTGGCATCCTGAAGTACCTTGAAGAGGTGCCGCAGGAAGAAACCAAATGGCAGGGCGACTGCTTCGTGTTCGACAACCGTGTGACCGTGCGTCACGACCTCAGCGAAGGCGACTACGATCAGTGTCATGCCTGCCGCACACCGGTCAGTGTTGAAGATCGCGCTTCGGAGCATTATGTGGCTGGTATCAGCTGCCCGCATTGCTGGGACAAGCTGAGCGAGAAAACCCGCCGCAGCGCCATCGATCGGCAGAAGCAGATCGAACTGGCCAAGGCGCGCAACATGCCGCACCCGATCGGCTACAACTACAAGCAAGCATCCACCGAGGCTTAATCATGTCCGCGCGCCTGCTCTATGTGATGGATCCGATGTGTTCGTGGTGCTGGGGTTTTGCTCCGGTAGCCAAGGCACTGGTCGAGCAGGCGCAAGCAGCCGGGGTCGAGTTGCATCTGGTGGTCGGCGGTTTGCGTACCGGCAGCGGTTCGGCGCTGGAGCCGACCACGCGTCGTTACATTCTTGAGCACTGGCAAGCGGTCACCGAAGCCACCGGTCAGCCGTTCAGGTTTGACGGCGCGTTGCCCGACGGTTTTGTCTACGACACCGAGCCGGCCTGCCGCGCAATCGTCACCGCGCGCAGTCTGGCGCCGGATTGCGCTTGGACACTGGTCGGCCTGATCCAGCAGGCGTTTTACGCAGAAGGGCGCGATGTCACCCAGGCCAGTGTGCTGGTCGAATTGGCGGAGAAGGCCGGCGTGCCGCGCATCGAATTCGCCGCGTTGTTCGATCATGCCGATCAGCACAAAGCGACTCAGGCCGATTTCAGTTGGGTGCAGGATCTCGGCATCGCCGGTTTTCCGACCCTGCTCGCCGAGCGCAATGGCCAACTGGCGTTGCTGACCAACGGCTACCAACCGCTCAGCGAGCTGTCGCCATTGCTCGGCCGCTGGCTGGAGCGCGCCGCCTGTGCCTGACCTGGCCGATGACACGCCAGCCGTAAAGCGTGTCGACCGGCTGAGCTGGGCAGAAGTCCGGCGACTGGCACTGACGCACAAAAAATCCCTGTGGATCGCCAACGGCGTGGCTGTGCTGGCGACGCTGTGCAGCGTGCCGATCCCATTGCTGTTGCCGCTGCTGGTGGACGAAGTCCTGCTCGGCCATGGCGACGCCGCACTCAAAGTCATGAATCAAGTGCTGCCCGGTATGTGGCAGCAGGCGGCGGGTTACATCGGCCTGATGTTGTTGGTCACCTTGACTCTACGATGCGGCTCGCTGTGCTTTGGCGTGTTGCAGTCGCGCCTGTTTGCACGCTTGGCCAAAGACATCGTTTATCGCATTCGCGTGCGCTTGATCGAACGCCTCAAACGCATTTCCCTCGGCGAATACGAAAGCCTCGGCAGCGGTACGGTGACCACGCACCTGGTCACCGATCTGGATACCCTCGACAAATTCGTCGGCGAAACCCTCAGCCGTTTTCTGGTGGCGATGCTGACGCTGGTCGGCACCGCCAGCATCCTGATGTGGATGCACTGGAAACTGGCGCTGCTGATTCTGCTGTTCAACCCGCTGGTGATCTACGCCACGGTGCAGTTGGGCAAACGCGTCAAACACCTGAAGAAACTCGAGAACGACAGCACCTCACGCTTCACGCAGGCATTGAGCGAAACCCTCGACGCGATTCAGGAAATCCGTGCCGGCAACCGTCAGGGCTTCTTCCTCGGGCGACTCGGTCTGCGTGCGCAGGAAGTGCGCAATTACGCGGTCAATTCGCAGTGGAAAACCGACGCTTCCAACCGCGCCAGCGGTTTGTTGTTCCAGTTCGGCATCGATATTTTCCGTGCGGCGGCGATGCTCACGGTGTTGTTCTCCGACCTGTCGATCGGCCAGATGCTCGCGGTGTTCAGCTACCTGTGGTTCATGATCGGCCCGGTCGAACAACTGCTCAACCTGCAATACGCCTATTACGCGGCGGGCGGTGCGCTGACGCGGATCAACGAGCTGCTGGCGCGTGCCGATGAGCCGCAATATCCCGGCGGCGTCGATCCGTTCAAGGGCCGCGACACCGTAGGAATTCAGGTGCAAGGCCTGAGCTTCGGCTATGGCGATGAACTGGTGCTGGATCAACTGAATCTGTCGATTGCGCCCGGTGAAAAAGTCGCGATTGTCGGCGCCAGCGGCGGTGGCAAAAGTACCCTCGTGCAATTGCTCCTCGGGCTTTATACGCCAGTGTCCGGCACCATCCGTTTCGGCGGCTCGACTCAGCAGGAGATCGGCCTGGAAACGGTTCGCGAAAACGTTGCAGTGGTGTTGCAGCACCCGGCACTGTTCAACGATACCGTGCGCGCCAACCTGACCATGGGTCGCACCCGCAGGGACGAAGCGTGCTGGCAGGCGCTGGAAATCGCTCAGCTCGAAGCGACCATCCGCGCCTTGCCCGATGGTCTGGACAGTATCGTCGGTCGCTCCGGCGTGCGCTTGTCAGGCGGTCAGCGGCAACGTCTGGCCATCGCGCGGATGATCCTCGCCGAGCCGAAAGTCGTCATCCTCGACGAAGCCACCTCGGCCCTCGACGCCGCCACCGAATACAACCTGCATCAGGCCATGGCGCGCTTTCTCAATGGCCGCACCACGCTGATCATTGCCCACCGACTGTCAGCGGTGAAACAGGCCGATCGCGTGCTGGTGTTCGATGGTGGTCAAGTCGCCGAGGACGGTGATCATCAGCAGTTGATTGCCGATGGTGGCTTGTATGCCAAGCTCTATGGTCATCTGCAGCAGATCCAGCGCCCTTGAGTTTCGCCCCGGTTTCTGTGCTTAGTGCTTGAATTGCATTGAGTAAAATCACTCGGAACGCCCGCGCAGTCCCGCCATTTGCACAATCGACCCAGAGGACGGCAGAGCTGTCCCTTTGACTTGTCGAAAATTAGCCTAGGCTGAGCTGTCAGGAGCGGGATTTTCCGGTGTTCATCTGGCAGTGCTTGCGCAAGGGATCTCATGAAGCAAAAGCGGACTCTCGGAACGCCACGGTTGTTGGGCATCGTCTGGCCATTTATTGCCGTCGTGTTGTTTCAAGCGTTATTGGGCGGCGTGAGTCTTTACGTGCTTTCGGCCGTTCGCGGTTATGTCGCCGGCGAAAGCCTATGGTCCAAGGGCCAGAAAGACGCCATCTACTACCTCAATCTGTACGCCGACAGTCGTGACGAGGCGATCTTGCTCAAATACCGCAACGCGATTGCCGTGCCACAGGGCGGGCATCAGTTGCGTCTGGCGCTGGATCATCAACCGCCGGATCTGGCCGCGGCGCGCGAAGGGATTCTCAAGGGTGGCAACCACCCCGACGACGTCTCCAGCCTGATCTGGCTGTATCTCAACTTTCGTCATTTCAGTTATCTGGAAACCGCCATCGATCGCTGGACGGTCGGTGATGCCTATCTGGTCGAGCTGGATGACGTGGCGCAGGAGATGCACCGCAGCATTTCGCAGAACACCGCCAACAGCGCTGATATCCAGCGCTGGAAGGCGCGGATTTTCGCCATCAACGATGGCGTGACCCCGGCCGCGAAAGCCTTCAGCGATGCCTTGGGCGAGGGCTCGCGGATGATTCTGCGGCTCTTGCTGCTCACCAACCTGGCCACGGCGCTGGGGCTGATCGTGCTGGCCTTGTGGCGTACGCACAAATTGCTCAAGCAACGTCATGCCTTTGCCGAGGCACTGCAACTGGAGAAGGATCGGGCGCACGTCACGTTGCATTCGATTGGTGATGGCGTCATCACCACCGATGTCAGCGGTGCCATCGATTACATGAACCCTGCCGCCGAGGCCATGACCCACTGGAAGGCCGAGCAGGCGGCCGGTCTGCCACTGGCCGCGCTGTTCAATTTGCTCGACGATAATGCCCAGGCCGAGGGGCTGACCCTCATCGAGCACATTCTCAGTGGCCAACTCAGTGGCGGCAGTGAGCATTCGAAACTGATTCAGCGCCTCGATGGCACAACGTTGTCGGTGACCCTGGTTGGCGCGCCGATCCGCAATGCCGGCAAGGTCAGCGGCACGGTGCTGGTGCTGCACGACATGACTCAGGAGCGGCAATACATCGCCAATCTGTCATGGCAGGCGACTCATGACGCGCTGACCGGGCTGGCCAACCGCCGCGAGTTCGAATATCGCCTGGAGCAGGCGCTGCACAACCTCACGCGTCATTCCGGGCGGCATGCATTGATGTTCCTCGACCTCGACCAATTCAAACTGGTCAACGACACCTGTGGTCATGCCGCCGGTGATGAGCTGTTGCGGCACATTTGCACGCTGCTGCAATCGGGGCTACGCGAGGGCGATACGCTGGCGCGGCTCGGTGGTGATGAGTTCGGCATTCTGCTGGAGAACTGCGCCCCGGAGGCGGCGGAAAAGATTGCCGAGGCGTTGCGCCAGACGGTGCAGAATCTGCATTTTGTCTGGAAGGGGCGGCCGTTCCTGACCACGGTGAGCATTGGTCTGGTGCATATTACGCAGACCCCGACGACCCTTGAATCCTCATTGCGCGCGGCCGATATGGCCTGTTACATGGCCAAGGAAAAAGGCCGCAATCGCGTGCAGGTCTATCACGCCGACGATTCCGAGCTGTCGCTGCGCTTTGGTGAAATGGCCTGGGTGCAACGCTTGCACATGGCCCTGGAAGAAAACCGTTTTTGTTTGTACGCCCAGGAGATCGCGCCGCTCAAGCCGGGTGACAACAAGGGTGGGCACATCGAGATTCTGCTGCGTCTGCATGATGAAGCCGGGCGGATGATTCTGCCGGACAGTTTCATTCCCGCTGCCGAGCGTTATGGTTTGATGAGTCAACTGGACCGCTGGGTAGTTCAGAACGTGTTCAAGGTTATTGCTCAATGTATTGCACAAGAACATCAAGAGCCTTTAGCAATGTGTGCGATTAATCTGTCAGGCATTACTATAGGAGATGACGCGTTTTTGCACTTTCTTCGAGAGCAGTTTGTTAACTATGCAATACCGCCTGAAATGATTTGTTTTGAAATTACAGAAACCAGTGCAATTTCAAATCTGGGTAGCGCAATAAGATTTATTAATGAACTCAAAGGCTTAGGTTGCTATTTTTCCTTAGATGACTTTTGTGCCGGAATGTCTTCATTCGCTTATCTGAAACATTTGCCTGTAGACTTCCTGAAGATCGACGGGAGTTTCGTAAAGGATATGCTGGACGACCCGATTAACCGCGCAATGGTCGAAGTGATCAATCACATCGGGCATGTCATGGGTAAGCAGACAATTGCCGAGTTTGTTGAAACAACTCAGATCGAGCAGGCATTGCTTGAAATTGGTGTGGATTACGCTCAGGGTTATGTTATAGAGCGTCCACAGTTGTTTACCTGTGACAGTTTGCAAAGTCGGCCCGCCAGACCGCAACCGCTGTTATTCAAAGCGCCTGGCACGTTCCGTTGAAGTCTCTCGCCGATCCTTACAATCACAAATCAAAAGGAGCCGAACAGTGATCGACACATTCAACCGAACCGGACCACTCATGGAAGCTGCAAGTTATCCTGCCTGGGCGCAACAGCTCATTGAGGATTGCAGCGAGAGCAAGCGCCGGGTTGTCGAACATGAACTTTACCTGCGCATGCGTGATAACAAGCTCAGCGCCAGAACCATGCGTCAGTACTTGATCGGGGGTTGGCCGGTAGTTGAGCAATTCGCGTTGTACATGGCGCAGAACCTCACCAAAACCAGGTTTGCCCGTCACCCGGGCGAAGACATGGCGCGGCGCTGGCTGATGCGCAATATCCGCGTTGAACTCAATCACGCCGATTATTGGGTGCATTGGAGTCGTGCCCATGGCGTCAGTCTGGAAGACCTTCAGGCCCAGCATGTGCCGCCCGAACTGCATGCCTTGAGTCATTGGTGCTGGCACACCAGCTCGGCCGATTCGCTGATCGTGGCCATCGCCGCCACCAACTATGCCATTGAAGGCGCGACCGGGGAGTGGTCGGCGCTGGTCTGCTCCACCGGCGTATATGCCGCAGCGTTTCCCGAAGAGGATCGCAAGCGCGCGATGAAGTGGCTGAAGATGCATGCCCAGTATGACGATGCTCACCCTTGGGAAGCGCTTGAAATCATCTGCACCCTGGCCGGGATGAACCCGAGCAAGGCCTTGCAGGAAGAACTGCGTCAGGCAGTGTGCAAGAGCTACGACTACATGTACCTGTTTCTCGAGCGCTGCATGCAACTGGAGACGTCGGAACGCTTGTTGGTCAACCGAGAGCGCAGGGCGGTAGTCGAGAGCTGATTTCGACTACATGAAATGAATGTGGGAGCGAGCCTGCTCGCGAAAGCGGTCCGTCAGTCAACTCATGGTTGAATGTCAGATTGCATTCGCGAGCAGGCTCGCTCCCACACTGTTTTGTGCTGCTCGAAAGATGTCAGCCCGCCATCGCCAACCGGTTACGCCCCTCCCGCTTGGCAACATACAGCGCACTGTCAGCCCGGCGCAGCAAGCTATCGGCCGATTCGCCCGGCAACAAGGTCGAGCAGCCCAGGCTCACAGTCAGTTCGATCAACTGCCCATCCGCATAGTATTCAGCCGCCTGCGTCGCATAACGCAGGCGCTCGCCGACCATTGCGGCCGCATCCCGGCCGGTATTGGACAGCAGCACCAGAAACTCTTCGCCACCGTAACGGAACACCATATCGACATTGCGCAGTTGGGCTTTGATGGTCGCGGCGATGGCTTTAAGCACGTCATCGCCGGCGCTGTGGCCGTGGCTGTCGTTGACCCGTTTGAAGTGATCGATGTCGAGCATCAGCACCGAGAGCGGCTGCACATGCCGACGCGACATGTCGATCTCGCGCTGCAAGGTCTGCTCCATGGCGATGCGGTTACCGGCACCGGTCAGCGGATCGCGCAGGGCGCTCTGCGTGGCTGCGCGGTAGAGCAGGGCATTGCGCATCGGGTACAGCAGCGACGACAACAGCGATTCAAGGTTGCCCTGATCCTGTTCGTTGAAGCGCTGGTTACGGCGGAATACCAGTTCGCCCATGTGCTCGCCTTCGTGGCTCAAGCTATAGCTGATCGAGTGGTGGCCGCGGGTACCGAATTCCAGGCGCAGATCGCTGCCCTGGTGCACGTAGCTCAGCGCGTCCAGCGGTACAAGACGCTGAACTTCGCGGAAAAACAGACCAAGGATACGTTGCGGTTCAAGGCTGGTTTGCAGTTGCAGGCTCATTTGCTGGCGCAATTGCGCCAGGCTGGCCGGTCGCTCCAGAAGGGGCGGCAGTTGACCAAAGCCCAGGCGTTGCAATTTGGCACTGTCAAAGTCAATTGCATTGGTCTGGGAGGGTGATTTCATATGGCGTGAACCCTTAGCGGTAAGTCTGTCTTACAGGCTGGGTGAGAGCGGCTATGGGCTGCGCGTCATACTGATCCATCAGTCCCGTAGGACGTTTGGCGTAAGTCTAGTCTGCCGGATGACGATTAGTAAGCTATCGAAATCGGCGTCGCCCCAATGCCTTCACGCGGCTTGTTTTGAGGAAATTTAGAGCGAAAGTCGTGCCATTCGGTTCGGTTTTATTTAAACCGTTTGGAATCAAGGGCTTGGCTTTGATGATGGGAGGTGGGTGCTGGAAAATTGACTGGATTGTGACGCTCGCAAGCGGCAAATGCGTGCCGCGACAGGAATCTGCCGCGGCAACAAATGCGACGTATGGCAGTTATTGCGCGTTGAATGCCTGGCCGTTGATGCCGGTACTGTCCGGCCCCATCAGATACAGGTACACGGGCATGATCTCCTCCGGCGTCGGATTGTTCAGCGGGTTTTCCCCCGGATAGGCTTGTGCGCGCATGCTGGTGCGCGTGCCGCCCGGGTTTATGCTGTTGGAGCGCACCGGCGCGACGCCGTCGACTTCGTCGGCCAGGGTTTGCATCAGGCCTTCGGTGGCGAACTTCGACACGCCATAGGCGCCCCAGTAAGCACGGCCCTTGCGCCCGACGCTGCTGGAGGTGAACACCACCGATGCATCCTGCGACAGCTTGAGCAGCGGCAGCAGGGTGCTGGTCAGCATGAACATCGCGTTGACGTTGACCTGCATGACGCGCATGAAGTTTTCACCGGACAACTGCTCGATCGGCGTGCGTGGGCCGATGATCGAGGCATTGTGCAGCAGGCCGTCGAGGTGGCCGAACTCGGTTTCGATCATCGCCGCCAGTTCATCGTACTGATGGGGCAGGGCGGTTTCCAGGTTGAACGGGATCACCGCCGGCTGAGGGTGGCCAGCCGCTTCGATTTCGTCATACACCTGCGTCAGGTTGGCTTCGGTCTTGCCCAGCAACAGCACGGTGGCGCCGTGGGCGGCGTAGGTTTTCGCCGCAGCCGCGCCAATGCCACGACCGGCACCGGTGACCAGAATGACCCGATCCTTGAGCAATTCGGGGCGAGCGGAATAATCAAACATAAAAACCTCATCATAGAGTCAGATCGCTCCCACGCTCCGCGTGGAAATACAGCCAGGGTCGCTCTGCGCAAGGTCTCAGCAGCTGCAAAGCGCGCTATCGAGCACCTTGCGCAACTCCGACGGATGATCCACCACTACATCCGCGCCCCAGTGGCGCGGGTTGTCGTCCGGGTGGATGTAGCCGAAGGTCACCGCAGCCGTTTTAGTCCCGGCATCGCGACCCGATTCGATATCACGCAAATCATCGCCGACAAACAGAACCGTAGACGGATCCAGATCAAGCATCTTGCACGCAAGGATCAACGGTTCCGGATCCGGCTTGCTGTTCTTCACGTGATCCGGACAGATCAGCAGCGCCGAACGCTCGGCCAGCCCCAGTTGCTGCATGATCGGCTCGGCAAAGCGCAACGGTTTGTTGGTGACCACGCCCCAGATCAGCTTGGCCTTTTCGATATCGGCTAACAGTTCGCCCATGCCGTCGAACAGTTTGCTGTGCACCGCGCAGCCAACCAGATAGCGCTCAAGGAACTCCAGACGCAGTTCTTCGAAGCCCGGCGATTCCGGGTCCATCGAGAACGTCACCGCGACCATGGCTTTGGCGCCGCCGGAAATCTCGTCGCGGATGTGTTTGTCGTTGATCGGCGGCAAGCCGCGATCGGCGCGCATCGCCTGGCAGATGGCGATGAAGTCCGGCGCCGTGTCGAGCAGGGTGCCGTCCATGTCGAAGAGAACTGCTCTGATGGCCATCGGCTTACTCCTCGCGCAGGGTCTGGATCATGTAGTTGACGTCAACGTCGTTGGCCAGTTTGTAGTGCTTGGTCAGCGGGTTGTAGGTCAGGCCGATGATGTCCTTGACGGTCAGGCCAGCCATACGGCTCCACGCGCCGAGCTCGGACGGGCGAATGAATTTCTTGAAGTCGTGGGTGCCACGTGGCAGCAACTTCATGATGTATTCAGCGCCGATGATGGCGAACAGGTAGGCCTTCGGGTTGCGGTTGATGGTCGAGAAGAACACCTGGCCGCCCGGTTTGACCATGCGGAAGCAAGCGCGGATCACCGACGACGGGTCAGGCACGTGCTCGAGCATCTCGAGGCAAGTGACCACGTCGAACTGCTCAGGCATTTCTTCAGCCAGGGCTTCGGCGGTGATCTGCCTGTACTCGACGCTGACACCGGATTCCAGCTGATGCAGTTGCGCGACCGCCAGCGGCGCTTCGCCCATGTCGATGCCCATTACGGTGGCGCCACGCTGGGCCATGGCTTCGCTGAGAATGCCGCCACCGCAGCCGACGTCGAGGACTTTCTTGCCGGCCAGATTGACCCGCTCGTCAATCCAGTTGACCCGCAGCGGGTTGATGTCGTGCAGCGGTTTGAATTCGCTTTCGCGATCCCACCAGCGATGGGCCAGGGCTTCGAATTTGGCGATTTCGGCGTGGTCGACGTTGCTCATGTTCAATCCTCTAAAACTTTAAAAGTGCTGTAGCCCCGGCGTTTGCGCCGGGGTGTTTACGATTCGGTGTGGCTGCTGATGCGCTGGCCCCAGGCTCGGGCGGTGGCGCCAAGTTGTTCTTCATCGAGTCGCGTCAGGCAGCGGTCGTCGAGCAGTTGCTTGCCGGCGACCCACAGGTGTTTCACGCAATCGCGACCGGTGGCGTATATAAGTTGCGAAACCGGGTCATACACCGGTTGCTGGGCCAGACCGGACAGGTCGAAAGCGACGATGTCGGCGGCTTTGCCGATCTCCAGTGAGCCAACCTGTGCTTCGATTCCCAGTGCCCGCGCGCCATTCAGCGTGGCCATGCGCAGCGCACGATGGGCGTCGAGTGCGGTAGCGGAACCGGCGACGGCTTTGGCCAGCAGCGCAGCGGTGCGGGTTTCGCCGAGCAGGTCCAGATCGTTATTGCTGGCAGCACCATCGGTGCCAACGGCCACGTTCACGCCAGCCTGCCACAAACGCTCGACCGGGCAGAAGCCGCTGGCCAGTTTGAGATTGGATTCCGGGCAGTGGATCACGCTGGTGTTGCTTTCTACCAGCAACGCCAGGTCTTCATCGCTGATCTGGGTCATGTGCACGGCCTGGAACCGCGGGCCGAGCAGGCCGAGACGGCCGAGGCGAGCGAGCGGACGTTCGCCGCGCTGCTCCAATGATTGCTGAACTTCGAAAGCGGTTTCGTGCACATGCATATGGATCGAGGCGTCCAGCTCCTCGGCAATCACACGGATTTTCTCGAGGTTTTCGTCGCCGACGGTGTACGGTGCATGAGGACCGAAGGTGATCTTGATGCGTTCGTGATGCTTCAGATCGCCGAACAGCTCGACGCCCTGACGAATGGCTTCATCGGCACTGCTGGCGCCCGGAATCGGGAAATCAAGGATCGGAATGGCGATTTGCGCGCGAATACCGCTGTTATGCACGCGCTCGCTGGCGACTTTCGGGAAGAAGTACATGTCCGAGAAGCAGGTGATGCCACCCTTGATCTGCTCGGCGATGGCCAGATCAGTGCCGTCACGGACGAAATCTTCATCGACCCATTTGGCTTCGGCCGGCCAGATGTGATTTTCCAGCCAGGTCATCAGCGGCAGATCGTCGGCCAGGCCACGGAACAGCGTCATCGCCGCGTGGCCGTGGGCATTGATCAGACCGGGGGCGAGCAGCACATCCGGCAGTTCGCGAACTTCAGTGGCGTTACACTTCAATGCTTCGGCGCGCGGGCCGATAAACACGATGCGACCGTCGCGGATGCCCAGGCCGTGCTCTTTGAGCACAACGCCTGCAGGTTCGACGGGTACCAGCCAGGTCGGCAGCAATAATAAGTCGAGCGCAATGGCAGGTTTCGGCATCGAGGGTCGGTTCCAGTGCTTTTGTAAAGGATGGCGAAGTATACCCGAGCGTCTTCGCGGGGGGATCGCTATAATCGGCGGCTTTTGTTCATGAGTGCGGGGTGTGGGATGCGCGATCGACTGTTGGCTGCGGAGAAAGTGAAGGCCATCGATTGGCGAGATGGCGCGCTGCACCTGCTGGATCAGCGTATTTTGCCGTTCGAGGAAACCTGGATTGCCTACACCAGCGCCGCTGGCGTAGCTGAAGCGATTCGCTCAATGGTGGTGCGTGGCGCGCCGGCCATCGGCATCAGTGCCGCTTATGGCATCGTCCTTGCGGCCCGTGCGCGGATCGCTGCAGGTGGCGACTGGTATGCGGCGCTGGAGGAGGATTTCGCCTTGCTGGCCGATTCCCGTCCGACCGCGGTCAATCTGTTCTGGGCGCTGGGCCGCATGCACGATCGCCTTGATCGTCTGAAAGACAACGCCGATCCGCTGGCGGCACTGGAAGCCGAAGCCATCGCCATTCATGAAAGCGACCGCGAAGCCAATCTGACCATGGCGCAGTTGGGCGTTGACCTGATCCGCAAGCATCAGGGCAATGCCCAGGCGATTCTGACCCACTGCAATACTGGCGCGCTGGCCACCGGCGGTTTCGGTACGGCGTTGGGGGTGATTCGTGCAGCCTTTATTGAAGGCATGGTCGAGCGCGTCTATGCCGATGAAACCCGCCCATGGTTGCAGGGCTCGCGCCTGACCGCGTGGGAACTGGCCAACGAAGGCATTCCGGTAACGTTGAATGCCGACTCCGCCGCTGCACACATCATGAAAACCAAAGGCGTGACCTGGGTGATCGTCGGCGCTGACCGCATCACGGCCAACGGTGACGTGGCGAACAAGATCGGCACCTATCAACTGGCGGTCAACGCCATGCACCACGGTGTGCGCTTCATGGTCGTGGCGCCGAGTTCGACCATCGACATGAATCTGGCCAGCGGTGACGATATTCCGATCGAGGAGCGTGACGGCGCTGAGCTGCTGGAAGTCGGCGGCAAGCGCGTTGGTGCGGATGTTGAGGCGTTCAACCCGGTGTTTGACGTGACGCCGGCGGATCTCATCGACGCGATCGTCACCGAAAAAGGCATCGTCGAGCGCCCGGACACCGCGAAAATGGCTCAGTTGATGTGCCGCAAGCGCCTGCATTGATTGGCTTGATGTCTGCGTCGTCTTCTTCGCGAGCAGGCTCGCTCCCACAGATTTTGTGATCATCACAGAACAATGTGGGAGCGAGCCTGCTCGCGAAGGGGCCTTAAAAGTCAATAAACATCCCCAAACCAAGCCCGAATTCTGCATTCAAAGAAGCTCTGAGCCTCTCTCGTCCCCGTTAAGCCTGTCACCGGTCAACTAACTATGCTCCATGCGCATCAGGGGGATAGGTGCGTGGCGGCTCTTGTGATAACATCCGGCGTTTTCCGAGGCAGCTCCACGGAGCTGTCTTTACTGCGCAAATCCGCGATCCAATGTTGATTTGTCGTAAGTCGGCGCATGGCACTCGGCCTGCCCCGACGAGCTTCGTTGGTCCCATATGGATATGACGAAGTTTCACCAGAAAAAGGAATCAGGCTTCTCATGGGCGAACTGGCCAAAGAAATCCTCCCGGTCAATATCGAAGACGAGCTGAAACAGTCCTACCTCGACTACGCGATGAGCGTGATCGTCGGCCGTGCACTGCCGGATGCGCGCGATGGCCTCAAGCCCGTGCACCGTCGCGTACTGTTCGCGATGAGCGAGCTGGGCAACGACTTCAACAAGCCGTACAAGAAATCTGCCCGTGTTGTCGGCGACGTGATCGGTAAGTATCACCCGCACGGTGATACCGCGGTGTACGACACCATCGTTCGTATGGCTCAGCCTTTCTCCCTGCGCTACCTGCTGGTAGATGGTCAGGGCAACTTCGGTTCGGTTGACGGCGACAACGCTGCGGCCATGCGATACACCGAAGTGCGCATGACCAAGCTGGCGCACGAGCTGCTGGCTGACCTGCACAAAGAAACCGTGGACTGGGTGCCGAACTACGACGGCACCGAAATGATCCCGGCGGTCATGCCGACCCGTATCCCGAACCTGCTGGTCAACGGCTCCAGCGGTATCGCCGTGGGCATGGCGACCAACATTCCGCCGCACAACCTCGGTGAAGTCATCGACGGTTGCCTGGCGCTCATCGACAACCCTGAGCTGACCGTCGATGAACTGATGCAATACATCCCCGGTCCGGACTTTCCGACCGCCGCGATCATCAACGGTCGCGCCGGCATCATCGAAGCCTACCGCACCGGTCGCGGGCGCATTTACATGCGCGCCCGCTCGATCATCGAAGACATCGACAAGGTCGGTGGCCGTCAGCAGATCGTCATCACCGAACTCCCTTACCAGCTGAACAAGGCGCGTCTGATCGAGAAGATCGCCGAGCTGGTCAAAGAGAAGAAGCTGGAAGGCATCACCGAACTGCGCGACGAGTCCGACAAGGACGGTATGCGCGTCGTGATCGAACTGCGTCGCGGCGAAGTGCCTGAGGTGATCCTCAACAACCTCTACGCCCAGACCCAGCTGCAATCGGTCTTCGGCATCAACATCGTTGCGCTGATCGACGGCCGCCCACGCATCCTGAACCTCAAGGATCTGCTGGAAGCCTTCGTCCGTCACCGTCGCGAAGTGGTTACCCGCCGTACCGTGTTCGAACTGCGCAAGGCGCGCGAGCGCGGGCACATTCTCGAAGGTCAGGCCGTTGCCCTGTCGAACATCGACCCGGTCATCGCGCTGATCAAGGCTTCGCCGACGCCGTCGGAAGCAAAAGAAGCACTGGTCAGCACGCCGTGGGAATCCTCGGCCGTGGTGGCGATGGTTGAACGTGCCGGTGCCGATTCGTGCCGTCCGGAAAACCTCGATCCGCAATACGGTCTGCGCGAAGGCAAGTACTTCCTGTCGCCAGAGCAGGCGCAAGCCATTCTGGAACTGCGTCTGCACCGTCTGACCGGTCTGGAACATGAAAAACTGCTGGCCGAGTATCAAGAGATCCTCAACCAGATCGGCGAGCTGATCCGCATCCTCAACAGCGCCGTGCGCCTGATGGAAGTGATCCGCGAAGAGCTGGAAGTGATCCGCGCCGAATACGGCGACCAGCGTCGCACCGAAATTCTCGATGCCCGTCTCGACCTGACCCTGGGTGACATGATCCCGGAAGAAGAGCGCGTCGTGACCATTTCCCACGGTGGCTATGCCAAGACCCAGCCATTGGCTGCGTACCAGGCTCAGCGTCGTGGCGGTAAAGGCAAGTCGGCCACCGGCGTCAAGGATGAGGACTACATCGCTCACCTGCTCGTTGCCAACAGCCACACCACGCTGCTGCTGTTCTCCAGCAAGGGCAAGGTGTACTGGCTCAAGACCTACGAGATTCCGGAAGCGTCCCGCGCCGCCCGTGGTCGTCCGCTGGTCAACCTTCTGCCATTGAGCGAAGGCGAGTACATCACCACCATGCTGCCGGTCGATCTCGAAGCCATGAAGCGTCAGGCTGATGAAGAAGAAGCCGAAGGCGCTGAAGCTGATGTAGAAGAGATCGAAAACAGCAACGAGACAGATGAAGAGCGTCGCGCTCGCATCAAGGCTGCCGACCGCAAGAAAGCGCCGTTCATCTTCATGTCGACCGCCAACGGTACCGTGAAGAAGACCCCGCTGGTGGCGTTCAGCCGTCAGCGCAGCGTCGGTCTGATCGCGCTGGAACTGGACGAAGGCGACATCCTGATCTCCGCTGCCATCACCGATGGCGAGCAGGAAATCATGCTGTTCTCCGACGGCGGCAAAGTGACTCGCTTCAAGGAATCCGAAGTGCGCGCCATGGGCCGTACCGCCCGCGGTGTGCGCGGTATGCGTCTGCCGGAAGGGCAGAAGCTGATCTCCATGCTGATTCCGGAAGAAGGCAGCGAAATCCTCACCGCCTCCGAGCGCGGCTACGGCAAGCGCACGGCGATCACCGAGTTCCCTGAATACAAGCGTGGCGGTCAGGGCGTTATTGCCATGGTCAGCAACGAGCGCAACGGCCGTCTGGTCGGCGCGGTTCAGGTGCAGGACGGTGAAGAAATCATGCTGATCTCCGATCAGGGCACTTTGGTGCGTACCCGTGTCGACGAAGTGTCGAGCCTGGGTCGTAACACTCAAGGTGTGACGCTGATCAAGCTGGCCAAGGATGAAACCCTGGTTGGGCTGGAGCGGGTTCAGGAGCCTTCGGAAGTTGAAGGTGAAGAGCTTGAGGGTGAAGAGGGCGAGGAATTCGAAGGCACTGTCGTAAACGACGATGCCGGTGAAGACCAGCAACTCGACGCCGCAGCAGACGAAGAACCGCAAGAATAAGCGGACAAACGAGGGGGCGGATGAGAATTCGCCCCCTTGTTATTTGTCCGGTATGAAATTTCGGCGCCCATGAAGAACCTTGTGGGAGCGAGCTTGCTCGCGAAAGCGGAGTATCAGGCGACATCTTTGTTGAATGTCAGTCCGCCTTCGCGAGCAAGCTCGCTCCCACACACGATTGGCGCCGACTGATATGTGATACCACCAAATCAGAGCGAGATTGGATGTGAGCAAGCGAGCCTATAACTTCTGCGCCGGTCCTGCGGCGCTTCCTGAAGCTGTCCTGCAACGAGCCCAGGGTGAACTCCTTGATTGGCACGGCAAGGGTCTGTCGGTCATGGAAATGAGCCATCGCAGCGATGAGTTCGTGTCCATCGCCACACAGGCCGAGCAGGATCTGCGTGACCTGCTGAATATCCCGTCGAACTACAAAGTGCTGTTTCTGCAAGGTGGCGCCAGCCAGCAATTCGCGCAGATTCCACTGAACCTGCTGCCTGAAGGCGGCTCTGCCGACTATATCGACACCGGTATCTGGTCGCAGAAAGCCATCGAAGAAGCCTCGCGCTACGGTCACGTCAATGTTGCCGCCACCGCCAAGCCTTACGACTATTTCGCCATCCCGGGCCAGAACGAGTGGAACCTGTCGAAAGACGCCGCTTACGTTCACTACGCGCCGAACGAAACCATCGGCGGTCTGGAATTCCAGTGGATTCCGGAAGTCGGTGATGTACCGCTGGTGGCCGACATGTCTTCGGACATCCTCTCGCGCCCGGTCGATATCTCGCGTTTTGGCATGATCTACGCCGGCGCACAGAAGAACATCGGCCCGAGCGGCATCGTCGTCAACATCATCCGCGAAGACCTGCTCGGCAAGGCGCGTTCGCTGTGCCCGACCATGCTCGACTACAAAGTCGCGGCGGATAACGGCTCGATGTACAACACCCCGCCGACCCTGGCCTGGTACCTGTCCGGTCTGGTGTTCCAGTGGCTGAAAGAGCAGGGTGGCGTTGAAGCCATCGCCAAACTGAATGACGTCAAGCAGCGCACGCTGTACGACTTCATCGACGACAGTGGCCTCTACAGCAACCCGATCAACAAGTCGGATCGCTCGTGGATGAACGTGCCGTTCCGTCTGGCCGATGATCGTCTGGACAAGCCGTTCCTCGTCGGTGCCGAAGAGCGCGGCTTGCTCAATCTGAAGGGCCACCGCTCCGTGGGCGGCATGCGCGCCTCCATCTACAACGCCGTCGACATCACCGCGGTTAATGCGCTGGTGGCGTACATGGCTGAATTCGAGAAGGAACACGGCTGATGTCCGAGCAAGAACTCAAGGCACTGCGCGTTCGCATTGACGCTCTGGACACTAAAGTCATGGAGTTGATCAGTGAGCGTGCGCGTTGCGCCCAGGAAGTCGCGCGAGTAAAGATGGCCTCGCTGGCCGAAGGCGAAGTGCCGGTGTTCTATCGTCCTGAGCGCGAAGCTCAGGTGCTCAAGCGCGTCATGGAACGCAATCAGGGTCCGCTGGGCAACGAAGAGATGGCGCGGTTGTTCCGCGAAATCATGTCGTCGTGCCTGGCGCTGGAGCAGCCGCTGAAAGTGGCTTACCTCGGCCCTGAAGGCACCTTCACCCAAGCGGCAGCGATGAAGCACTTCGGTCACGCGGTGATCAGCAAGCCAATGGCGGCGATCGACGAAGTGTTCCGTGAAGTGGCGGCCGGTGCAGTGAATTTTGGCGTGGTGCCGGTAGAAAACTCCACCGAAGGCGCGGTCAATCACACGCTGGACAGCTTCCTCGAGCACGATATGGTCATCTGTGGCGAAGTCGAGCTGCGTATTCACCATCACCTGTTGGTCGGTGAAAACACCAAGACCGACAGTATCAGCCGCATCTATTCCCACGCACAGTCGCTGGCCCAGTGCCGCAAGTGGCTGGACGCGCATTACCCGAATGTCGAGCGCGTCGCGGTTTCCAGTAATGCCGAAGCGGCCAAGCGGGTTAAAGGCGAGTGGAATTCGGCGGCGATTGCCGGTGACATGGCGGCAGGGCTGTATGGCCTGACCCGTCTGGCCGAGAAGATTGAAGACCGTCCGGACAACTCGACGCGCTTCCTGATGATCGGTAACCAGGAAGTGCCGCCGACTGGCGACGACAAAACCTCGATCATCGTGTCGATGAGCAACAAACCCGGCGCGCTCCATGAGCTGCTGGTGCCGTTCCACGACAACGGGATCGACCTGACTCGTATCGAAACCCGTCCGTCGCGCAGCGGCAAATGGACTTACGTGTTCTTCATCGACTTCGTCGGTCATCACCGCGATCCGTTGATCAAAGGTGTATTGGAAAAGATCAGTCAGGAAGCAGTAGCACTCAAAGTGCTGGGTTCCTACCCGAAAGCAGTTCTCTAAGGGGCGGTAGCAAATGAGTGGCAACTTCCTCGCTCTGGCGCAGCCGGGCGTGCAACAACTTTCGCCGTACGTTCCGGGCAAGCCTGTGGACGAACTGGCGCGCGAGCTGGATCTGGATCCGGCAAAAATCGTCAAACTGGCGAGTAACGAAAACCCGCTGGGTGCCAGCCCGAAAGCCTTGGCGGCGATCCGCGAAGAGCTGGCCGAGCTGACCCGGTATCCGGATGGCAACGGTTTCGCGCTGAAATCGCTGCTGGCCGAGCAATGCCGTGTCGAGCTGAACCAGGTCACCCTGGGTAACGGTTCCAACGATATTCTTGAGCTGGTCGCGCGCGCCTATCTGGCGCCGGGCCTGAATGCGGTGTTCAGCGAGCACGCTTTCGCTGTGTATCCGATCGCCACTCAGGCGGTCGGCGCGCAAGCCAAAGTGGTGCCGGCCAAGGATTGGGGGCATGACCTGCCTGCAATGCTTGCGGCGATCGATGCCAATACACGTGTGGTGTTCATTGCCAACCCGAACAACCCGACCGGGACGTGGTTTGGTGCAGAAGCGCTGGACGAGTTCCTCCAGGATGTTCCGGAGCACGTGCTGGTGGTGCTTGACGAGGCGTACATCGAGTACGCCGAAGGCAGCGATCTGCCGGACGGTCTGGATTTCCTTGCCGCTTACCCGAATCTGCTGGTATCGCGCACCTTCTCCAAGGCCTATGGTCTGGCGGCATTGCGCGTCGGCTACGGTCTGTCGACTCCGGTTGTTGCTGACGTGCTGAATCGCGTTCGCCAGCCGTTCAACGTCAATAGTCTGGCCCTCGCGGCAGCCTGCGCAGCGCTGAAGGATGAGGAATATCTGGCGCAAAGCCGTCAACTCAACGAGGCGGGCATGCAGCAGTTGCAGGCCGGTTTCCGTGAGTTGGGCTTGAGCTGGATCGAATCCAAAGGCAACTTCATCTGCGTCGATCTCGCTCAAGTCGCGGCCCCGGTATTCCAGGGCTTGCTGCGCGAAGGCGTGATCGTGCGTCCGGTGGCCAACTACGGCATGCCGAACCATCTGCGGGTGACCATCGGTCTGCCGGCGGAAAACAGCCGTTTCCTCGAAGCGCTGCGCAAGGTTCTGGCTCGTGGGTGATGTCACTGCACTGCAATCTGCTGCACCTATGATCGGTCGCCTTGTGGTGGTCGGTCTGGGTTTGATCGGTGGTTCGTTTGCCAAAGGCTTGCGTGAAAGCGGCATCTGCCGCGAAGTGGTCGGGATCGATCTCGACCCGCAGTCGCGCAAGTTGGCGGTTGAGTTGGGCGTTGTGGATCGCTGTGAGGATGACTTGGCGGCAGCTTGTCAGGGCGCTGACGTAATTCAGTTGGCAGTGCCGATCCTGGCCATGGAAAAAGTGCTCGCGCGTCTGGCGGGCATGGATCTGGGGCAGGCGATTCTGACTGATGTCGGCAGCGCCAAAGGCAATGTCGTGCGCGCAGCCACCGAAGCGTTTGGCGCCATGCCGCCGCGTTTCGTGCCGGGGCATCCGATTGCCGGTTCCGAGCAGAGCGGGGTGGAAGCCTCCAATGCCGAGCTGTTCCGTCGCCATAAAGTGATCCTCACGCCGCTTGAGCAAACCGACCCGGCCGCGTTGGCGGTGGTTGATCGTCTGTGGCGCGAATTGGGCGCTGACGTCGAGCACATGCAGGTCGAGCGTCACGATGAAGTGCTGGCTGCGACCAGCCATTTGCCGCACCTGCTGGCCTTTGGTCTGGTCGACTCGTTGGCCAAGCGCAATGAAAATCTTGAGATCTTCCGTTACGCTGCGGGCGGTTTCCGCGATTTCACAAGAATCGCCGGAAGCGACCCGGTGATGTGGCACGACATCTTCCTCGCCAACCGCGAGGCTGTCCTGCGCACACTCGATACATTTCGCAGCGACCTCGACGCCTTACGCGACGCGGTCGATGCAGGGGATGGGCACCAATTGTTGGGCGTTTTCACGCGCGCCCGGGTTGCCCGCGAGCATTTCAGTAAAATCCTGGCCCGCAGGGCCTATGTGGACGCTATGAATTCCAACGATCTGATCTTCCTGGCTCAACCTGGTGGCCGCCTGTCCGGTCGGATTCGCGTACCGGGTGATAAATCGATTTCCCACCGCTCGATCATGCTCGGTTCGCTGGCCGAAGGCGTCACCGAAGTCGAAGGCTTCCTTGAGGGTGAAGACGCCTTGGCGACCTTGCAGGCATTCCGCGACATGGGCGTAGTCATCGAAGGCCCGCACCACGGCCGCGTGACCATCCACGGCGTCGGCCTGCACGGCCTGAAGCCGGCGCCGGGCCCGATCTATCTGGGCAACTCCGGCACGTCGATGCGTCTGCTGTCCGGCCTGTTGGCGGCGCAGAACTTCGACAGCACGCTGACTGGCGATGCGTCGCTGTCCAAGCGTCCGATGAACCGCGTGGCGAATCCGCTGCGCGAAATGGGCGCCGTGATCGAAACTGCTGCCGAAGGTCGTCCGCCGATGACCATTCGTGGCGGGCACAAGCTCAAAGGCCTGACTTACACCATGCCGATGGCCAGTGCTCAGGTGAAGTCCTGCCTGCTGCTCGCCGGTCTGTACGCTGAAGGCAAGACCACCGTGACCGAGCCGGCGCCGACTCGCGATCACACCGAGCGCATGCTGCGCGGTTTCGGTTATTCGGTGAGCGTTGATGGTGCCACGGCATCGGTTGAATCGGGCGGCAAGCTGACTGCTACCCACATTGAAGTGCCGGGCGACATCTCGTCGTCGGCGTTCTTCCTCGTAGCGGCCTCGATCGCGGAGGGTTCGGAGCTGGTGCTTGAGCACGTCGGCATCAACCCGACCCGTACCGGCGTGATCGACATCCTGCGCCTGATGGGTGCGGACATCACTCTGGAAAACCAGCGTGAAGTCGGCGGCGAGCCGGTGGCTGACCTGCGCGTGCGGGCAGCTAAACTCAAGGGTATCGAGATTCCCGAAGAGTTGGTTCCGCTGGCTATCGACGAATTCCCGGTGCTGTTCGTGGCGGCTGCCTGCGCCGAAGGGCGTACCGTGCTGACTGGCGCTGAAGAGCTGCGGGTCAAGGAATCGGATCGTATTCAGGTGATGGCGGACGGTCTGTTGGCGCTGGGCGTGAAATGCCAGCCAACCCCGGACGGTATCATCATCGACGGCGGCCAGATCGGCGGCGGCGAAGTGCATGGTCACGGCGATCACCGTATCGCGATGGCGTTCAGCGTTGCCTCGTTGCGCGCCACTGCACCGATCCGCATCCATGACTGCGCCAACGTCGCGACGTCGTTCCCCAACTTCCTCGCGCTGTGCGGGCAGGTCGGTATTCGTGTGGCACAAGAGGCTCAGTCGTGAAAAACATTGCTCCAGTCATCACCATTGATGGGCCAAGCGGCTCGGGCAAGGGCACCGTAGCCGGGATTCTGGCCAAGCGTCTGGGCTGGAACTTGCTGGACTCCGGTGCGCTCTACCGCTTGCTGGCATTTGCTGCACACAATCACGGTGTTGATCTGACCAATGAAGAGCTGCTGAAGAAGCTTGCCGCTCATCTGGATGTGCAATTCATCGCGGCGACCGACGGTCAGTTGCAGCGCATCATCCTGGAAGGTGACGAAGTCAGCGATGTCATTCGCACCGAAAGCGTCGGCTCCGGCGCTTCGCAAGTGGCTGCATTGCCCGCCGTACGCGAGGCGCTGCTGCAGCGTCAGCGTGCTTTCCAGGAAGCGCCGGGCCTGGTGGCCGATGGTCGCGACATGGGCACGGTGGTTTTTCCGGACGCACCGCTGAAGATTTTCCTGACCGCCAGTGCCGAGGAGAGGGCGCGCCGTCGATATTTGCAGTTGAAGGGCAAAGTCGAGGGTGTTAGTCTGTCGAGTCTGCTAGATGAGATCCGTGCGCGCGACGAGCGTGACACCCAGCGAGCGGTAGCCCCGCTTAAGCCGGCGGCTGACGCCATACAGCTGGATTCCACGGAGTTGTCCATCGATCAGGTGCTTGAACGCATCATGAGCGAGATCGCCATTCGCGATATCGCCGGGTGACCAAGAAGGCCGCAGGGGACCAGTCATAGTCCTGTGGCGCTTCTTCTATATGAAACTAACCCACACCGTCTGGGGTGTGGAGATGGGCGTATCCTTCGCCCTCATTTACAGGAATTAAAATGAGCGAAAGCTTTGCGGAACTCTTTGAAGAAAGCCTAAAAACCCTGAACCTTCAGGCAGGCTCCATCATCACCGGTGTTATCGTTGATATCGATTACCAGGCTCGCTGGGTAACCGTTCACGCTGGCCTGAAGTCTGAAGCACTCATCCCGCTTGAGCAGTTCTACAACGACGCTGGCGATCTGACTATCAATGTCGGTGACGAAGTTCACGTTGCTCTGGACTCGGTTGAAGACGGTTTCGGTGAAACCAAGCTGTCCCGTGAAAAAGCCAAGCGCGCTGAGTGCTGGATCGTTCTGGAAGCAGCATTCGCAGCTGAGGAAGTGGTCAAGGGCGTTATCAACGGTAAGGTTAAAGGCGGCTTCACTGTCGACGTTAACGGCATCCGTGCGTTCCTGCCAGGTTCCCTGGTTGACGTCCGTCCAGTGCGCGACACCACGCACCTGGAAGGCAAAGAGCTGGAATTCAAGGTCATCAAGCTGGACCAGAAGCGCAACAACGTTGTCGTTTCCCGTCGCAGCGTCCTGGAAGCCGAGAACTCCGCCGAGCGTGAAGCTCTGCTGGAATCCCTGCAGGAAGGCCAGCAAGTCAAAGGTATCGTCAAAAACCTCACCGATTACGGCGCATTCGTCGATCTGGGTGGCGTGGACGGCCTGCTGCACATCACCGACATGGCCTGGAAGCGCATCAAGCATCCTTCCGAGATCGTCAACGTTGGTGACGAAATCGACGTTAAGGTTCTGAAATACGATCGCGAACGCAACCGTGTTTCCCTGGGCCTGAAGCAACTGGGCGAAGATCCATGGGTTGCTATCAAAGCCCGTTACCCAGAAAGCACTCGCGTTACCGCTCGTGTAACCAACCTGACCGACTACGGCTGCTTCGCTGAGCTGGAAGAAGGCGTTGAAGGTCTGGTACACGTTTCGGAAATGGACTGGACCAACAAGAACATCCACCCTTCGAAAGTCGTACAAGTCGGCGACGAAGTGGAAGTTATGGTTCTGGACATCGACGAAGAGCGTCGTCGTATCTCCCTGGGCATCAAGCAGTGCAAATCTAACCCATGGGAAGATTTCTCTGGCCAGTTCAACAAGGGCGATAAAATCTCCGGCACCATCAAGTCGATCACCGATTTCGGTATCTTCATTGGTCTGGACGGCGGCATCGACGGTCTGGTTCACCTGTCCGACATCTCCTGGAACGAAGTTGGCGAAGAAGCTGTTCGTCGTTTCAAGAAGGGCGACGAGCTGGACACCGTTATCCTGTCGGTTGACCCAGAGCGCGAGCGTATCTCCCTGGGTATCAAGCAACTGGAAAGCGATCCGTTCTCCGAGTACGTTCAAGAGAACGACAAAGGCGCCATCGTTAAAGGCACTGTGAAAGAAGTTGACGCCAAAGGCGCCATCATCGTTCTGGCCGACGATATCGAAGCGACTCTGAAAGCCTCCGAAATCAGCCGTGACCGCGTTGAAGACGCGCGCAACGTTCTGAAAGAAGGCCAGGAAGTAGAAGCCAAGATCATCAGCGTTGACCGCAAGAGCCGCGTGATCCAGCTCTCCATCAAGTCGAAAGACGATGCTGAAGAGAAAGAAGCTATCCAAAGCCTGAAGGCTGAAGAAGCTCCTACTGGCGACACCACCATGGCGGCACTGCTGCGCCAGGCAATGGCCAAACAGAACTAAGTTCTGCTTGATCATGAAAAAGGGCGACTTCGGTCGCCCTTTTTTGTGCCTGCGATTTGGTGCTTCCAGGTTTTCGCGAGTGTTTCGGTGAAACCAATCACACTTCGAACTGGTCTGTTTCTTTAATCGGATCAATCGCCTATTCACGACTAAGCTTGGTCTTAAGCGTGTAGTCGTCGGGCAGTTGCCTGGCATAAGGAAGTGGATGAACAAGTTTATTGTCCTCATGGGTGTACTGGTTTTGGCAGGCTGTACAACCAGCGCCAAGACCCATGCCGTGCGTGGTGTCAGTGGTATAGAGGTCGACTGCTCCGGGTTGGGCTCTGGCTGGGAGAAATGCCAGAAGCGCGCGGCAAAGGAGTGCAAGGGCGCGGGCTATAAAGTGATCACGAGATCAGATGATGCCAAGGACGAAGATGAGTTTCCTTTTGGCTTCAACCCTGCGGGCTACGTAACACGAACCATGCTGGTGATATGCCGTTAAGCATGCCGTGCCCTGTTTGTTGCTGTGATGCCCTGAAACCGGGCGTTTCGACGCGATGGAAGATATGTCAATCCCTGGGCTGTTCAAAATCTTCCGGGCGTGCTAAAACCTTTCAAGCGCTGATCTAGCTGCTTGAAAAAGAAGGGAAAAATATGACGAAGTCGGAGTTGATCGAACGAATTGTCACCCATCAAGGGCTGCTCTCATCCAAGGATGTGGAGCTGGCCATCAAGACCATGCTTGAACAAATGTCCCAGTGCCTCGCCACCGGTGATCGTATCGAGATCCGTGGGTTTGGCAGCTTCTCCCTGCACTACCGTGCGCCGCGCGTCGGTCGTAATCCCAAGACCGGCCAGTCCGTCAGTCTCGACGGTAAATTCGTTCCGCATTTCAAGCCGGGTAAAGAGCTCCGTGACCGGGTGAATGAGGAAGAGGAGGAGGGAGTTTGACAATCGCTATCTCTCAGGGGGTTACTCATGCGTAACCTCACGCGCATATTTGTCGGTGTTTTTATTTTATTGCTGGTGTTGGTGGTTCTGGCGTTCGTGCTTGAGAACCAGCAGTCCGTATCGTTGTTGTTTCTGGGTTTGTCGGGTCCGCAGTTGCCGGTTTCGCTGATCGTGGTGTTGGCGTTGCTTGTCGGTATGTTGATTGGCCCGGTACTTGGCTGGATTCTGGGACGTTCGTCCAGGGCAGCACGCAAGCGTCTTGTCTGAAAACGACAAGTGCGGGGCGTCTGTCGAAATTGAGTCTCTAGCTGTCTATATCCATTAGTAAAACGTTCACTAAGCTGTAAAATGCAACCCTTGTTCGACAGTGCCTTCAATGCACTTCGATTCAGACTGACTCTGACGGAAGCTTTCATGTCTGTCGGCTTCTGCATTCATGGATTAGATCGCGCTCGTAGATGGCGCTGTCCGCAGCTCAAGGGTATGGTTTCGCGTGAAAATTCTAGTAACCGGCGGCGCCGGGTTTATCGGCTCGGCAGTGATCCGTCACATCATCTCCAATACCACCGACTCCGTCGTTAACGTCGATAAGCTGACTTATGCCGGTAATCTGGAGTCGCTGGCTGAAGTCAGTCAAAATTCTCGTTATGCATTCGAGCGTGTCGACATTTGTGATCGCGATCAAATTGATCGTGTCCTGCGTGAGCACCAACCGGATGCGATCATGCATCTGGCCGCAGAGTCCCATGTTGATCGCTCAATCTCCGGGCCGTCCGAGTTTATTCAAACTAACATCATCGGCACTTATACCCTGCTGGAGGCTGCACGCCACTACTGGGTTGCACTCGATGATGCCCGCAAAAGCCAGTTCCGCTTTCACCATATTTCGACTGATGAGGTCTACGGAGACCTTGAAGGTCCGGAAGATCTCTTTACCGAAACCACCCCGTATCAGCCAAGCTCGCCGTACTCGGCGAGCAAAGCCAGTTCTGACCACCTGGTTCGCGCATGGGCGCGCACATATGGTCTGCCGACGCTGGTCACCAACTGCTCGAACAACTACGGCCCTTGCC
Organism: Pseudomonas viridiflava; assembly: GCF_900580865.1. GTDB lineage: Bacteria > Pseudomonadota > Gammaproteobacteria > Pseudomonadales > Pseudomonadaceae > Aquipseudomonas. The sequence goes on along the minus strand of NZ_UTBZ01000014.1, from coordinate 169,665 downwards.
ACTTTCCGGAGAAATTGATCCCGTTGATCATTCTCAATGCGCTGGAAGGTAAGCCTTTGCCAGTTTACGGGAAGGGCAATCAGGTTCGTGACTGGCTGTATGTCGAAGATCATGCTCGCGCTCTGTACAAAGTCGTGACCGAAGGCCTGATCGGCGAGACTTACAATATCGGTGGTCATAACGAGAAACAAAATATCGAAGTAGTGCACACACTTTGTGCGTTGCTTGATGAGTTGCGTCCAGACTCTGCTCATCGTCCTCACGCAAGTTTGATCGCTTATGTTCAGGATCGACCTGGTCATGACCAGCGTTATGCGATCGACGCCAGCAAGATTCAGCGTGAGTTGGGGTGGACCCCGCAAGAAACCTTTGAGACCGGCATTCGCAAGACGGTCGAGTGGTATCTCGGTAACACCGCGTGGGTTGAGCACGTGAAAAGCGGCAGCTATCAACAATGGATCGATCAAAACTACGCCGATCGGTCGGGCAAAGTATGAAGATTCTTCTGCTCGGAAAAAGCGGCCAGGTAGGGTGGGAGCTTCAGCGCTCTCTTGCATCGCTTGGCGAACTGGTCGCTCTGGATCGGCATCCCGTTGATGGTCTTTGCGGCGACTTGTCTGATCTCGATACTTTGCGAACTACAATCCGGACAGTTCGACCTGATGTGATCGTCAATGCCGCAGCCTACACCGCTGTTGACAAGGCGGAATCGGAAACCGATCTGGCTGACCGCGTAAATGCTCAGGCAAGCCAGGTCATGGCCGAAGAAGTGGCACTGTTGGACGGGTGGCTGATCCACTACTCGACAGATTATGTCTTCAGCGGTCAGGGTGATAGGCCGTGGCAAGAGTCGGATGACGTTGCACCCGTCAATCATTATGGCGCGAGCAAGCTTGCTGGTGAGCAGGCGATAATGGGGTCTGGCTGCAAATACCTGATCTTTCGCACAAGTTGGGTATTTGGTGCTCGAGGAAACAACTTCGCCAAGACCATGATGCGTTTGGCCAAGGATCGCGAAACACTCAACGTCATCGCTGATCAGATCGGCGCGCCGACGGGTGCGGATTTGATCGCCGACGTTACAGCGCTGGCTATCCAGCAAGTGCTCAAACGACCGGAGCTTGCAGGCCTCTATCATCTGGCCGCAGCGGGAGAGGTATCTTGGCATGGCTATGCCAGCCATGTGATCGACTTCGCCAAGGCACAAGGTGAAGAGCTTGTAGTGACTGCCGTCAATCCTATCGATACGACCGCTTATCCAACACCTGCGCGCCGCCCACTGAATTCACGTTTGAATACTCAAAAGCTGCGTGACAATTTTTCTCTACACTTGCCGGATTGGCAAAGTGGTGTAACCCGAATGCTTAGGGAAGTCCTGAACAAATGACAGCGACAAATCGTAAAGGCATCATCCTTGCCGGCGGCTCGGGCACGCGCCTGCATCCACTGACTCTTGGTGTATCCAAGCAGATGTTGCCGATCTACGACAAGCCGATGATTTTTTATCCGCTGTCGGTTTTGATGTTGGCGGGAATGCGCGAGATTCTGATTATCTCAACGCCCGAAGACTTGCCATTGTTCCGCAAGTTGTTGGGGGATGGCAGTTTGTATGGCATTACGCTGACTTACGCCGAGCAGCCGACTCCGGATGGTTTGGCGCAGGCTTTCATTATTGGTGAAGAATTCATTGGTGATGATCCTTGCTGCCTGATCCTGGGTGACAACATTTTCTATGGTCAGCATTTCTCTGACAACTTGCGTGCCGCCAGCACTCAAGAAAGCGGTGCCACCGTGTTTGGCTACCATGTATCTGATCCGGAACGTTTTGGTGTTGTTGAATTTGATGCGGCCGGCAAGGCTCTGAGCATCGAAGAGAAGCCCCTCAAGCCCAAGTCCAACTACGCAGTGACTGGCTTGTACTTCTACGATAACGACGTCGTTGATATCGCGAAGAATATCAAACCCTCCGAGCGTGGCGAGCTGGAAATCACTGATGTCAATCGTGCTTACCTCGAGCGCAAAACCCTCAAGGTCGAGATGCTCGGGCGTGGTTTTGCCTGGCTGGACACGGGTACTCATGATTCCTTGCTGGAAGCCAGCCACTTTGTGCATACCATTGAGCAGCGCCAAGGACTGAAGGTGGCCTGCCTGGAAGAGATCGCCTACCACCATGGCTGGATCAGTGCGCAGCAATTGAAGGCTCAAGCCGAAGCATTGAAGAAGACGGGCTATGGCCAATATCTGCAGAAGCTTCTGGACTCGCCCGCACACTGAGTCGAGGGGGCGAATCCTTTCGAGCAGTAGCGTTTAACCAGTGCAAGCAGGAATGGCATGCCAGGAAAACATCCGAAAGTTGCAGTTTTGCTGGCTGCCTATAATGGTGCGCAATGGATCGAGGAGCAATTGTCCTCGATTCTCTGCCAGTCGGCTGTCGATGTAAGTGTTTATATCAGTATTGATCCCTCTGTAGACGATACTGAGCCGTTTTGCCTGGCTTATGCCGCTCGCCATCCGGCCGTTAAAGTGCTGCCAGCAGCGGGCCCCTTCGGTGGTGCCTCACGCAACTTTTTCAGACTCATTCGAGATGTGGATCTTGAGGGTTACGACTTTGTCGCGTTTTCTGATCAGGATGATATCTGGCACGTTGATAAGCTGCAGCGTGCGGTGGATGCGATCCTGTTGCGTGGCGTTGATGCCTATTCGAGCAATGTCACGGCATTCTGGCGTGATGGTAAAACCCGATTGCTGGACAAGGCTCAGCCTCAAGTCGCTTGGGATTATCTGTTCGAAGCAGCGGGTCCAGGCTGTACTTATGTAATGAGTCGCCAACTGATCGAGCCCTTGAAGCTGGCGATGATGGACAACTGGCAACGCCTGCAAAAAGTCAGTCTGCATGATTGGTATTGCTACGCATTTGCTCGCAGCAATGGCTTTAAATGGTTCATTGATCCTGTTCCAACGATGCAATATCGCCAGCATGAAAGTAATCAAGTAGGTGCCAACATCGGTTGGGGGCCACTGATTGCTCGCTACAAAACCATTTATGATGGTTGGTGGTTCTCTCAAGTGCAGCTGATTGCCTCACTGATTGGCAGGGGCGAGGATCCGTTTGTGCGAAGTTGGCAGCGACTGAACTTCGGGAGCCTGTTACGGCTTTCGTTCAGCGCTTTCAGTTGTCGGAGACGAAGCAGGGATAAAGTGTTTTTCTTCATGGTGTGTTGGGCGACTGCTCTGATCGGAAGTAAATCTTGATGAGTCATGGGCAGGTCTTGGTAACGGGTGCGTCGGGATTTGTCGGCGAGGCTGTGGTGTTCAGATTATTACTGGATAAGAAGTTCACCCCCATTGCAGCGATGCGTACGAATACGCGGTTGAATGGTTTGTGTCCGGTTGTGCAATTTGATCTTGGTCGTCCTGGCAGCATGCCTGAGCTGACCGGCGTTGATGTCGTGATCCATTGTGCTGCCAGGGTTCATGTCATGAACGAGACGGTAACCGACAGTCTGGGCGCGTTTCGAAAGGCGAATGTCGACGGCACAATTAGCCTTGCCAGGCAGGCGGTCAAGTATGGCGTAAGGCGCTTTGTCTTTATCAGTTCGATCAAGGTCAATGGAGAGTCCACGGACGGCCGTGCCCCGTTTAGAGCTGATGACAAGCCAGCACCGCTCGATCCATACGGCATCTCCAAGTGTGAGGCGGAAATGGCATTGCGGCAGATTGGTGCGGAGTCCGGGATGGAGGTAGTAATCATTCGTCCGCCGTTGGTTTACGGGCCAGGCGTCAAGGCGAATTTTTTGAAGATGATGCGTTGGCTCGATCGCGGTTTCCCTTTGCCTTTTGGGGCGCTGGACAATCGACGAAGTCTTGTTTCGCTGGGGAATCTGGTCGATTTGATCGTGACCTGTATTGAGCATCCTGCTGCCGCGAATCAAACTTTTCTGGTCAGCGATGGCGAAGATTTATCCACTTCGCAATTATTGCGGCAACTGACAAAGGCGCTGGGCAGGTTTTCAAGATTATTACCGGTGCCTGCGATTCTTTTAAAATTTTTTGGGGCGATTTCCGGCAGGTCGGCTGTAGTGGATCGATTATGCGGTTCGCTGCAAGTTGACATTCGGCCGACTCAGCAGCTGTTACGTTGGCATCCACCATTCAGTGCGGAAAAGGCATTGCGCCGGACGACCGAACATTACCGGGAAACATACAAGAAATGATGGCGGTGTTACTGGCAATCGTATTCGCTATTTCGTTTTGGATGACTGGTTTTTTGCGCCGTTACGCATTGACCCGAAGCCTGATGGACATCCCCAACGAGCGTAGTGCACATTCTATTCCTACTCCGCGCGGTGGCGGTGTCGCGATTGTCGCGGCTTTTCTGCTTGCGCTTCCGGTACTGGCCCTCGCGGGGCTGTTATCCCTGCATTCTCTGTTCGCTTTCTGGGGGGCGGGGGCACTGATAGCAGTTATCGGTTTCGCAGATGATCACGGCCATATTGCAGCGAGATGGCGCTTGTTGGGCCACTTCGTCGCGGCGGTGTGGGTATTGATCTGGTTTGGTGGGATCGCTCCGGTCGAGTTGGTGGGTGGAATTGTAAGGTTGGGATGGGCTGGCCTGATAATTGGTGCTTTTTTTCTAGTCTGGATGCTCAATCTTTATAATTTTATGGACGGAATTGATGGCTTGGCCAGTGTTCAAGCTGTCACGGTTTGTCTGGGTATGTGTCTGATCTACTGGGTGCTCGGAGTTGTTGATTTGATCTGGGCTCCCCTGATGCTGGCGGCAGCCGTTGCGGGTTTCCTTTATTGGAATTTTCCTCCCGCGCGAATCTTTATGGGTGATGCGGGGAGTGGGTTCCTGGGGCTGACCCTCGGCTCGATGGTGCTACAGGCAGCCTGGGTTAATCCTGCGCTGCTCTGGAGTTGGTTGGTTTTGCTGGCTGTCTTTATTGTTGATGCGACATTTACTCTGGCTCGGCGCTTAATTCGCGGGGATAAGGTTTATCAGGCTCATAGTAGCCATGCCTATCAACATGCAGCGCGACGTTGGGGACATAAACGAGTCACGTTGAGTGTTGCTTTGATTAATATTTTTTATCTGTTGCCGATTTCGGTGCTGGTTGCATTTGACTATGTAAATGGTCTGTCCGGGATTTGCTTGGCCTATGCGCCATTGTTATGTGCAGCTTGTTTATTAAGGGCGGGACGGGCCTAACTTATGCGCGTGCTCATAAACTGATTCTTGATTCTTGATTCTTGATGCCTGGTGCTGAATTTCCGTCGATGATTGATGGTGGAATAAATTGCGGTGGGTGGTAGCAGGGTGGTGAGGCTCTCCGGTGTGCCGGGTGCCGCTTGGCGGGTTGCTCGAAATTGGCTTTCTCCGGCGTTGAGTAGATTGGCGCTCAGGGCTCGCGGGACGAAGCAGGGGGCGTGGTGCCTCGCTGCTCGCTTTCCGAGTGGCGTTTCCCTATAATCCGTCGCCTGTGAATATTTGAACTGGATACTGTTTTTGTATCTTCTTTTGGGGTTTTTATGAAGTTTGCAGAATGTTTCAGGTTGGCGTGGGATTTGGCAAGGCGTGACCTGCAAGCTAAATATAAAAGATCATTTCTGGGCGCCTTCTGGATGGTACTGACGCCGCTTTGTCTGTTATGTGTATATACCGTTGTCTTTGGTGGAATACTGAAGGTAAGTTGGAATGAGCCTGGGTCTGGAGTTTCTGTCGGATTTGTTTTGCCGTTCTTTATTGGTCTTTCGATATATCTGCTGATATCAGATGTTGTCAATTCTTCTACGATTGTATTTTCAAGTAAGCGAACGTATGTAGTCAAATCACCCTTTCCTTTGTGGGTGCTGTGGCTGGCGAACCTCATGCGCGCCTATGTTCACGGTGTGATATACGCAATCATGGTGATTGTCTTGTGTGTGGCATTCTCTGTCATAGGAATGCACAACATAGGTTGGGCCTTTGTTTTACTGCTGTTGTCGCTGACCATTATTTCGGCGCTGTCGTTGATCCTGTCCGTGGTCGGGCCGTTCATAGGTGATATTTCAGAAGCGGTCAGACTGCTGATGCGGGTCCTTTTTTATGCAGCGCCGATTTCATATCCAGTGAGCATGGCCCCGGAAGCGTACCGTTTCATATTGTGGCTTAATCCGCTGACCGTAATTGTCGAGCCTTTGCGAGAGGCCTTGGTATTTGGCAAAGGACCTTCGTTAGTGGTTTTTGCATCTTTGGCGTCATCCGCGCTGCTGCTGAGTGTTTTTTCGATCTGGCTGTTTAACAGGGTTAAAGGGGTAGTCGCTGATGTCGTCTAATATTGAAAGCGATCACCTGCTGCTCGAAGCATCGAACATCAGCAAGTCGTACGCCAGCGCCCTGCGTCCGCTAACTGTTTTTTTTGACGCGCTGCTCAAGCGAACGTCAACTGCTGTCGGCGGCAAAAAAGTCCTGAACGGTATTAACCTGGAAGTTCGGAGTGGTGAAACCGTCGGCATTATCGGGCGCAACGGCGCTGGTAAATCGACGCTGTTGGGTATTCTGGGCAATGTGATAGAACCCACTGAAGGCAAGGTCAGTCGGTATGGTCGTATTGCAACACTGCTGGGGCTGACTGCCGGTTTCAATATGGGGTTTACCGGCAGGGAGAATGCGTACCTGTTTTGCAGCATTCAGGGAATCAACAAGCAGGGCACCGATAGTCGAATTGCCGACATTATCGAGTTCGCTGATCTCGGAGAATATTTCGACCAGCCATTGCGAACCTATTCATCCGGTATGCAGTCGCGACTTGCATTTGCATGTGCCGTTCACGTAGACGCTGATCTCATCATCATTGATGAAACTCTGGCCGTTGGCGATGCGAGTTTCCGCATGAAGTGCTATGACCGGATCCGCGCGATGCGTGACTCGGGCCAGACATTCTTGCTGGTTACACACAATCAGAATCTGCTAGCGAATTTTTGCACCCGTGCGGTGGTGATCGAGGGTGGTAAAAAAATTCATGATGGTTCGGTGTTCGAGGCTATCGAAGTTTATAAAAGTGTCCGTAGCGATAACACGCCAGCTAAAGCGAAGGCCGGCAAGGTCGCGAAGACTCCAGAACTGCTGAAAAAGTTCGTTCTGGAGTATGACGAGAGCACTAATAAATATCTGTTCAAGGCCAGGTTTTTAGCAACCAGCAGTGCCGAGTGTGTGGCGTTCAACTTCGGTATCAGAAATAGTTCCGGGATTACTGTATGCGCAATCGATGGATCAGAAACAGGTCCGCTTCTGCACAATGTTGTTGAAGGTAACGAGTACAACCTGGAGTTTTCGTTTAATAACCACTTGTTGGGTGGGAAATATTTTTTGAGTTATATCGTTAATCAGGTGGTAGGCGACGCCACCATTCCATTGGAAATGGCGCAAAACTTTTTTAATTTCGATGTGGCCGCGGTCTCTGGCCAAACCGGTATTGTTGACTTGGGCTTGGCCCTCTCAAGCTCGAGGATCTGAAAATGTCCACTGAAAAGCCTGTAAAAGAAAAAAAACTGAAATTCAACGCTTCTCTTGAGTTTCCGCACGTGCCTCCGTTTCCGGAAATTTTCTTTGAGCGGATCCCTGTGCTTCATGCGTTCCAGCTCGCCATTGCGAACTTTTTACGCAGCGAAAAGCAGAGAAAGCAACAAAATCCGTGGGGCGACTTTTTCTGGAAGATGGGCGTTCGGCGGCTGGGGCGTTTCAATGCGGTGGAGTGCGGTGTTTTCACCGGGAGTAGCTTAGTGGCCTGCGCCAGATATGCGCAGGAGAGCGGTATTCCATTCAAAATGATCGGGCTGGATACGTTCAGTGGCTTGCCGCCACTTTCCGAGCAGGACAAATTGTTCGCGCCTGCTGATGCCACCTACCTGAATAAGACGCTGTTTACCGAAACCTCTCTTGCGGGTGTTCAGGCATTGGTGGATCGAGCCGAGCTGACGGAGTTCGTTGAGCTGCGCGAAGGTCTATTCAGTCAGTCACTGCCATTGCTGGAGGAGCAGCAATATCACTACGTGAACATCGATTGCGATTTGTTCGAGCCACACATCGAGTGCCTTGAGTACTTCTATCAGAGGATGGTGCCGGGTGGGGTAATCTTTTTTGACGATTACAACTCGATCAATTATCCGATGGCGGGTAAAGCTATTGATCAGTTTTTTGCCGACAAGCCTGAGATTTTGGCTCAGATCCGTTATGGGAATGACGCACCGAACAGAACCAAAGCCTACATCGTGAAATACTGATGAAAGCTTTCTTCTCCAGAATCGGGCAACTGTTTTCCTCCGCCAACAAGACGGAGGAGGAGCCGTCAGTTTCATTCGGCGAAGGTGCGCAGGTAGCGACGGGCGTCACCTTTGAAGGGTGTCTTTCGAATATTGTCATCGGCAAGCGAGTCGTCATCAAATCCGGCGCGCGGCTCATATGTACAAATCAGGATTCGAAGATCGTGATTGGTGATGGCAGTATCATCAGTCACGGCGCGATCCTGGATACCGGTCCCGGAGGGCGGATTGAGTTAGGTCGGTCCAACTCAGTCAATCCGTACTGCGTACTGTACGGGCATGGCGGATTCCAGACCGGAAACTATGTCCGAATCGCCGCCCATACCGTCGTGATCCCCGCCAACCATATCTTCGAGGATCCGACAGTGCCGATCGCCAAACAAGGCCTCACTCGCGTAGGAATACGCATGGGAAATGACATCTGGATCGGAACAGGCTGTCGAATTCTCGATGGTGTAACAGTAGATGACGGTGCTGTTATTGCGGCAGGCGCGGTCGTCAACAAGAGTGTCAGCCGAGGGGCCATCGTCGGTGGAGTGCCAGCTCGGGTCATCAAGTATCGACCAGGCTTCGATGCGCGGGATTGACGCATCTCGTGCCCTTGACGTTCTTGAGGCGAAACGCGGCTTGATGCAGATCATGCCTCTGGAGTGATTATCATCCAGAATGCACGACGTCGAAAAAATGCCGCGTAGCAAGAGGTGTTCGGTAGAATGACCCGTTAAATCCAGGTGATTGGCCGGCCAGGCATCTCCCCTTTTTCGGGATCCTGTATTTCGACATTGCGCGAATCACTTAACAAGATTATCTGTTTTTTGTTTATCAGCTTTGGCTCGTTTGTATCTACATGAACCAGAGAGGGAGATAGCGTTCGAATATGGAAGGGTTTATGAGCAAGCGTCAGATAAAAGTGGGTTGGTGCGTATCCTCACTGTCACTTGATATTGCCAGTGTGCGCTATCGAGCCTTGCTGCCTTTGTTAGCCTTGGAAAAAAAAGGCTTTGTCTGCCGTATGTTCAGCCCTCAATCCTCCATGGATCTCGAAGGGCTCGACGTGCTGGTTGTTGTGAAAACCTTTTCCATGGAAAGTCTCGCGCTGATCCAGCGAGCGCGGGCGCTGGATATTCCGGTCATTCTCGATTTGTGCGATAACGTTTTCGTTCCCGGATATGGCAAAAGCCTGGCTGTGACACCCGGGGAAATGCTTATAAGGATGGCGCAGCTTGCGAGTGCCGTCGTGACGACTACCGAGCCACTGGCTGAAGTTGTCAGGGCTCACGCGCCCGGAATAGTGGTTCATGTTATTCCTGACGGATTGGTATCGGCAGAGACCACCCGTAAAGGTACTGAATTGATCAACGGCGCCAAGGTGCTTGAGCGTAAACGCGCGCCTTCACTGTTTCTGACTCGCCTGAAAAATCTGCTGAACGAATTCAAGGATTCGGGAAGCGTCTTCACGGTCAAGCGTTTGCTGAAGAAGCAGATTCAGCGCGTTAAAAAGAAGCGCGGCCGAGAGGGCTCGGTAGCGACTGTCAAAGCCATTGTGAGGGTGGTTTGGCGTAAGAGTTTCGCCGTTCTGAATCTGCTCTGGCGTCAAGGTGCAGCCTTGCTTGGCAAGCTTAAAAGCAAAACCAGTATTCTGTGGCCTGCAACAGTGGAGCGGGTGCCAGCGGCTCCGCCCGCTGTCGTTGTCGATATGTCCGACGTTGACCCGGGCAAAATGTATTTGCTGTGGTTCGGCAATCATGGCGCGGATTATGCCGACTTCGGTATAGGCGACTTGTTATTGATCCGTGAAGCCCTCGAGACGATTGCACTGGAATACCCAGTCGAGCTGGTTGTCATCAGCAACAACGCAGCCAAATACGAAAAAATGATCAAGCCGATGGCAATTGCGTCGCGCTACGTCGAGTGGTCGATCAATGCAGTAGACAAATGGATGTCAGCCTCCCGCGTAGTGCTGATCCCAAACTCCTGCGATCCGTTCAGTGTCTGCAAATCAGCAAATCGCTCGGTGCATGCACTGATGTGCGGCATTCCTGTGGTCGCAACTGCCACTCCAGGGTTGGCGCCTTTGAAAGGCGGTTTAGTCACCGATGATTTTCTTCTCGGGATGCGTCGCTATCTCTCCAGCGAAGAAAATGGTCGTAACGACATAGCGTTGGCAAAAAAACTTATAGAAGAAAACTTCAGTGCGCGAGTGATTGGCAGTCTTTGGGAGACGGTATTGCAATGCGCATTGGCCGAACCCAACGGCGCAGCGGCTGACAGCGATGTCGAGGTCGTTGTAGTGCTGCATCTTGTGCAGGATCTGGATCTGGCGTTGCCTATTATTCTTGAACTCAAGCAGCGCCAAGTGCCGGTTCAAGTCATCTGCAGTCATGTGTTGTTGAAGGGATCTCCGCGTGTCATGAAAGCGCTCGCGCAGCACGGCGTCAATTTACGGGTGCTACCGGCGATTGATCCATTGACTGCGTTCCGCTTCGGCCCTCGAACCAAAGCGTTACTGTCGGTCTCGGAGACCAATCTCAGCCCTCATCGTTTTACTCGTACTCTTACTGAAGCGGCGAAGGCTGTCGGCATTATGACGGCGACACTGCAGCACGGTCTGGAAAACGTAGGGTTGACCTACAGCGATAACATTCAATCGGTAGATCGAATCAACTTTGCCGCGGATAAAATCTATCTTTGGGGTGGTCTCGATACGTTGCATCCGGAAGTCAGTGATGCTACGCGAATGAAGTGTGTACCCGTTGGTTGCCCCAAGCTCCATCAGGTCGAAACGGCTGATCTTAGCGCTTTGATTGATCCTGAAGCATGCGTCGTTGGCGTATTCGAGAATCTGCATTGGCACCGCTACAGCGAAGATTACCGGCAGTTTTTCCTCGAAGGCGTCATGGCCCTGGCAGATCGTTACCCCAACGTTACGTTTCTGATTAAGCCACACCATGCAGGGCTGTGGCTGACTTCCCGCTATCAGGGTGATAAGCCCGCAGCCATGAATCTGATCATCGCCGATCCTAAGCAGGCAGAATGGGAGCGCTATACGGCTGGCGGATTGTTGGGTCGCATGAAGGCCGTTATCACCAGTCCCTCCACCGTCGCGCTGGATGCTGCCATGCAGGCATTGCCGATTGCCGTGGTAATGCACACTCTGGAAACGGATACCTACAGCCCGCTTTTCGCCATCAACGAGATGGCGGACTGGTCCACGTTCATTGAGCGCGTGCTCGATCAAAGCCAAGAAAAAGAGCTCGAACAGCTCTCCCAGCGCTTCGCCAGACGTATGGTTCTGAAAGTTGAGGCCGCCGCTGGAATAGTAGACGACTTGATCTGCTCAACAACATCACACTCCCAGGTAACAAACCAATGACACAGCGTATTTTCATCACTGGCGGTGCCGGATTCATCGGTAGTCGTTTGGTCAAGGCCCTCCTCAAGGAAGATACTTCTCGTACTATTTGGGTCTACGACAACCTGCATCCTCAGGTTCATGGTGCTGATGCTGCTGACCCGATCTTCCCTGCGAATGTGCATTTCATCCGCGGCGATGTAGCAGACGCCCAAGCGCTTGGCCAGGCTGTGGTGCAGGCCGATCCGGAGCTGGTTTATCACTTGGCTGCCGAGACCGGCACTGGTCAATCCTATGATGAGCCATCCCGATACTGTTCGGTGAACGTGTTGGGTACGACTCACTTGATCGAAGCGCTGCGCAAGCAAGACAAGGTGCGCAAAGTGATTCTGGCCGCTTCGCGGGCAGTCTATGGTGAAGGCGGATATGCTGATGCGCGTGGCGTCGAGTACGTTGGCCTGCCACGTCAGCCGGAAGCAATGACTGCTGGCGACTTCACTGTGCCGTTGCCCGTCGGGGCAGAGCTGCCAGCCCGTCCTATCGCCAGTCACGCTGGATTGCCACCGGCGCCGGCATCGGTCTACGCTTCGACCAAGTTGATGCAGGAATACCTGTTGTGCCAAGCGGGTGACGGTGCTCCCTGGAAAGCGACCATTCTGCGGTTCCAGAATGTTTACGGCCCGGGTCAGTCTCTTCGCAATCCTTACACCGGTGTACTGTCGATCTTCGCTCGTCAATTGCTCGCCGGTGGCGAACTCGCGATTTTCGAAGATGGTGATATCGCGCGTGATTTCGTTTTCGTGGATGACATCGTGGACGCATTGGTCAAGGCGAATGCTGCTGATGTAGCCCATGGCACGATCCTGGATATCGGTAGCGGTGAACCCGTATCCATCCTCGACATGGCCCGGATGCTGATGCGCAATCTTGGCGTGGACGATACCTCTTATAAAATCACCGGCCAGTTCAGGATCGGTGATATTCGCTATGCGTGCGCCAACATTACTGCCGCCCGGGCCGCCTTGAACTGGAGCCCCAATGTAAGTATTCAGTCGGGTGTCGAACTTCTGGCTGAGTGGGCGAAGGTAGAATTCAAGAACGCTAACGTTTAAGAGGCAATCCGAATGGTTCACGAAGACGAAGTGATAAGGGTATATGTGGGTGTTGATCGCTCACAGCTACTGGCCGTTCCTGTGCTTGAGTATTCGATCAAGCGACACACCACAGCGAAGGTGGAGGTCATTCCGATGCTTGACCTGCCGGTGCCGGAACCCAAGGACCCGCGTAACGGTCAGCGCACCGGCTTCTCTTTCAGCCGCTTCTGCATTCCCAAGCTCAGTGGCTATAAGGGCAAGGCGATTTACATGGATGCCGACATGTTGGTGTTCCGTGACATTCGTGAGCTGTGGAACATTCCATTTGATGGCGCCAAGATCATCATCCAGCAAGAAGTCAAGTTCGCCGATGAATCGACGCAGAAAGTCGGTGCACCGAAAACCCGCAAGAAGCAATGTGCGGTCATGCTGCTGGATTGCGAACGTCTGGATTGGGACGTTGAAGACATCGTCACCGGCATGGATGAAGGACGTTACGATTACGACCAGTTGATGTCGGAGCTGATCATACTTGACGAAGAACACGTCAAGTATGGTGTGCCGTTCGAGTGGAACAGTCTTGAGCACTGGGACCCCGATACCCGTCTGATTCACTACACCGACGTTTACACTCAGCCATGGTCAGCCTGTGGTAATAAAAACGCCTGGCCGTGGTTCGCTGAAGTGAGACTGATGCTGGCTGACGGTACGTTGACCCAGTCGGCGATTCAGAAGGAAATCGATCTCGGTTACTTCCGTCCGTCGCTGATTCGAGACATCAAGTACCGTCACATGATCCCGTCTTTCCTGCATGGGCTATGGGACAAGAAGAACGCGGCTGCTGACAAGTTGTCGGGTTATGTTCCGCACAAGGCTGTCTATGAGGCCAAGCGTCATCGTCAGAAAGTGATCAAGGCTTATGAAGCCAAGATGCAGGCTGAGCAGGACGCCAACAATCAAAAGGCTTCCAACGCATGATTGCGTTTCTCAAGTCGCTGTTCAAACCACGTGTTACGCAGACGTCGAATGATTTCGACGTCTGCGTAGACGGTAATCCTGCGGGTCGCAACATTCTGATTTTTACAGAGAATGTGAATGCCACCTATTTCATCAGCTTTGATATTCCCCTGCGCGAGATGCATCGACGCGGGGAAGTCAACTTCGCGGTTGTTTCCCAAAATCTGGTTGCCCGTAAGGGAGAGGGATGCTGGAAACAATGGAATGATGCGTTCAAACCGCAACTGGTGGTCATCACTCGTTATGGCCAACCCTTCGGTGCGCAGATCGTCGATTATTTCAAAGCGCAAAATATTCCAGTGGTTTACCACATTGACGACAACCTTTTGGAGATCCCGCATTCCTTGGGTGCGGAAATTCAAAAGCGCCAAGGTGCACAGGATGTCATCGATGCGCGTCGATATCAGCTTGCGCAATGTGATCTGATCTACGCCTCTACGCCTCATCTCGCCGGATTGTTGGGCAATCTTTATCCACACCAGAACATTTACCACGGCATGTATGCGCCGTTCATGGGTGAGAGGGTCACTGTCTCCCGACAGACCCGTGAGTATCAGACTGTGGGGTACATGGGATCCAAGGGGCATCAGGAAGATCTCGATCTGGTGGTGCCGGCGCTGGAGCGCCTGCTCGATGAAAGACCTGATCTTCATTTCGAAGTTTTCGGCACCATCCAGATGCCCAAGTCCCTTGAGCGCTTCGGTGATCGGGTCAAGAGTCACAAGGTCAACAAAGCTTATGCGGAGTTTCTTTCCGTATTGGCTGCGTTGAACTGGGACGTTGGATTGGCTCCTTTGGTCAACGAAGATTTCAACCTGTGTAAAGCACCGACCAAGTTCATTGAATATACGGCAGCCGGAATACCTGTCATGGCTTCGAATATTCCGGTGTACAGCAACGTCATTCCTCAGGGTGGGGGAGTGTTGGTCGATAACGACTGGTTTGAGGCTCTCAGTCATTATCTCGATTCTCCAGCGTTGCGCCAGCAGATGGTCGAGACTGCCCAGGTGCACTGCGCTTCTCATTTCTCGATCAAACGGCTGGAACAACAACTGGAAACGGTTTTTGAGCGTGTTCTAAAGCATTGAATGTGTTTTTGTTGCTAAAGAGTCGATGCTGGAGAAGCAGTGTTGGTTATCAATTGATGCGGAATGGGCGGCGATGCTTTTCAACTCCATAGAGTATGTTGTTTTACTAAGTATCACACTGGCCTGTTACTGGTTCTGTCCTTCGTTGCGTGGACGGCAGTGGGTTGTGTTTCTGTCCAGTCTTTACTTCTACATGAGCTGGAGTAAAACATTTGGTCTGATGCTGTTGGGGGTTATTGCCGTCAACTGGTTGATTGGTGGCAAGGTGTCCGCCACCCGCAAGCGAGGTTGGCTCATTCTTTCCTGTGTGCTCAATCTTGCGTTGTTGTGTTACTTTAAGTATATGAACTTTTTTCTCGAGAATATCGAATATATCGCCAGGCTCGAGAACCCTTCTTATGAAATTGGTTTACTTAAAATCATTTTGCCTCTGGGGATCTCGTTCTATGTGTTCGAGCTGATTTCCTATCAGGTTGATGTTTACCAAGGTAAGTATAAGCATGAGAAAGATCCACTTACCTTTGCCATATTTGTATTGTTCTTTCCGCATCTGATCGCGGGTCCTATTTGCCGCGCCAGTCAGTTTATGCCTCAGATACATATAAAACAGCGCCTCGAAGGCGCTCAATTTTATAATGGTCTGTACTATTTCATCGCTGGTTTGGCACTAAAGTGTGGCATTGCTGATGGGATTGCCCCCTTTATCAATGTGATCTTCAAGGCGCCGGAGCACTATTCGGGATTTGACAATCTTTTTGCTGTGATTGGATTTGGCGTGCAGATTCTCTGCGATTTCTGGGGGTACTCATTAATGGCCTTGGGCGCTGCTCTGCTCTTTGGTTATGTGCTTCCATACAATTTCAACGCACCGTACTCCTCATTGTCGATCAAAGAGTTCTGGCGACGTTGGCATATCACTTTGAGTAACTGGTTAAGGGATTATCTCTATATTGCTCTCGGTGGTTCGCGTAATCAGGCCAAGTGGAAAATTCAGAGAAATCTGATTTTTACCATGCTCCTCGGAGGACTTTGGCACGGTGCCAGTTGGAACTTCATTATCTGGGGCGGCTTGCACGGCGGAGCTCTTGCCATTAACCGCTGGTTTGAAAACAGTCGACTTCCTGCGGCCATCAAGCGGCCGCTACAATTTTTTCCAGTTGCATGGTTGCTGACGATGATCGTGGTGTTTGTGGCATGGATATTCTTCCGTGCGGCAAACGCCAGCGATGCGATGGTGATGATTGAGCAGATTCTGGTGCCTTCGGCAGATTGGTTCCAGACAAAGCTGACTCCGCTATTTTTCGAACTGCTTGCCTTGTACATTCCGTTGCAGTGGTTTATTCATCGCACAACCTATCAACGTGATATTACCAATGCCTTTCCCTGGCAGGCGGCTGTGGGCTTTGCTTCGCTCGCACTTTTCTCTTACATTTATTATGTAGACGGAAATGACTTCATATACTTTCAATTCTGAGAGCCAGAAGCTGACGCGCTCTCGGTTGCTCAGGCTTTATTTGCTGACTGCGGTAATGGTCATTGGCGGGTTTGTCTGCCTGGAGATTGCAGTTCGCCTCCGAGAAACGCTCAAAAAGCCCGATATATCCCAAAGTGTCCCCGATCTGATGGCTGCTCTGCCGGCCATGGAGGTGTCCGGGCGTGAGTTGAATAATCAACTGTTGGTCCAGAATGTCACTTTGTTCAGTCAGTATCCTGAACCTCAAACAGTAACATCCGGTTATGTAGGGACCTCTCGAAGCAAGGTGTTACACCCGCGGCAGTTCGGCTTTCAAAATTCCATCGTGGGTGCAGGAAACTCCTACAACGAAATTAGTTATGGGCTGTTGCTGCAGGCAGAAATCTTGCGCCTGAGCTTTCCAAATTTGAAACGGGTATATGTTGAGACGTCTTTCCTGCTAAGGGCTCCAGCGAGCTTCAATGCTGCACCTGATCATCTTAAGTATTTACCACTGTTCACAAGCCTGGCGCCTTTATGCTCGGATGAGGTACCTGGGTGCCAGAGTGTTTTCGCGCAAGCAAACAAACGCAGCAAGATCAGTTGGCGTCCGGAAATGCGTCTACACAGAGGTGAGCTGCGGATCACCTCGCTGTTTTCAGGTTCAAATGAATCCATACCTGTAAAGCAGGATCCGTTACTTGAAAAGCTTGAGGCAAATGGGGAGAAAAAAGGGCGTTTCAATGCCTTGATCGGAAAAAATGAAATGCTTCCAGAAGTGACGAATGACAATGTCAAGGTTCAGCGGATGCGTAATATTTCCAGCAATGCTCCATGGGATGGAATGTTCGACATGTTCGCGCTTTGGGGGCGGGAGCATAAAATTCAAATCGTGATGTTTCAGCCGCCAGTTCGTTCGGATCTTTACGCCTATCAGGTCAAATACGGGCTCCAGCAACACGTTGAAGACTTGCACAGAATTTCCACAAAATATGGAATTCCGTTCATTGATCTGAATAAACCTGAGCTTGGTTATGTCAATGACTGGAGTCTGTTTAGTGATGAAGACCACTTGGAAACGTGCGTGGGTAGTGGTCTGTTGATTCTAGGCATAGAAGCGGGCGTCAAACGTTATGAACAGCAGCAGGAACTGCAGCCGGTGATCATGCGATCTATGGTGGAGAGCGAAAAGAACCCGAGTCTTGCAGCTTGCTTGAATTAGGATCTTCCTTAGTCATGGGGTGACGCCCGCGAGGGCCGAACTTTTATAGCTAGCGGTGGTGAGAGTCTGTATGCGAGTGCTGACTCTAAGAAAATTTTCCGACTGGTATTCGGATGAGGATGATAATGAATTCGCGGACCGATGATCGAACTGAAGGTGTGATCACTGACAATGCCATTGCACCAGTTCGCGTCTTTGTTGCTGCTACTCCCGCCGAGTGGCTACCGATGCGTGTGTTGGAATTCTCGATCCGGGAGCGCACGTCGCTGCCGGTCGAGTTGTCTGCGATTTACAGCCACAAGCGTGAGATTCCACAACCCAAGGGTGTGGAAAACAGAGCGCGGACACCGTTTTCGTTTCAGCGCTTCCTGATTCCTGAGCTGTGTCAGTTCAAGGGCCGCGCGATTTACATGGACGCGGACATGCAGGTCTTCAAGGATATCGACGGTTTATGGAATCAGCCATTTTCCGATAATCACTTGTTGACGGTCGCGAGCGGAGGCCAGGGGCGCCGATCACAGTTCAGTGTGATGCTGCTCGATTGCGAGCAACTCAATTGGAAGATCGAAGACATCGTTGCAGATCTGGACAGCGGCAAGCTTGAATACCGCACGCTTATGTTCGAGATGAGTGTTGCCAGGAAGATCGGTTACTCGGTCCCGGTGATCTGGAATTCACTGGAGCACTACAGTGACGGCGAGACAGCGTTGCTGCATTACACGGATATGAACACTCAGCCATGGGTGTCGCTGGAAAACACCAACGGTCATGTGTGGATGGCTTGCCTGAGAAGGGCTGTTGCCAGTGGATTTATCAGCCGTGATGAACTCATCCGTGAAATCAGACTGCATCATGTGAGGCCCACGCTGTTGGTCCAGCTTGATCACGCTGAAGACCACGCAGGCAGGTTAAGTGTCCCCGCGGTAATGCGTGACTTCCTGTTCCTGGCCCCTTACCACGGGTTAGGTAAAAAGTGGCTGGGACGTCTGAGGACCAGAGCACTTTATTACCTGCGCTTGTGCCGTTATGTGATCAAAAAGTTCTGAGTGTACCTTTACACGCAGGCGGTCGGACTGATCAGATTTTATTCAGGAAGATAGCGATTATCAGGCTGATATTGCCTAACAGGGATTGACGGTATATCCCCGATTTTTTCATCAGACGAAGCCGTTGATGAAGTGGGCTGAGGCGTCCCTCACAAAAATCTTGCAGGGTCTGGCGATTCGCCTTGGTCAGTTCATCGTTGACGGCTTCAAGAGTCTGAATATTAGCGTCGCTCCAGCCTCTGAATCGACCGTCGATCAACTTGCCGACTCGGCTTAGCCGTTCTTTGAGGCCAGAGTTGGCGCCGATGACGTTTGCGCTGTGTTGGCGATAGTCGAGAGTCGGTTCCAGGTCATATATGACCTGTCCTCCAGTAGCAGTTATCAGCAGATAACTGAGCCAGTCATGTGCCACGATCGTTGCGGTCTCAGGAACTTTTTTCAAAAGATCCCGAGCTGCGTTATTCAGTAGCATCGTATTGGCACCGGCAAGACTCTGGATAAGGGCGTTCTGAAATTCAGGGGGCTGTTTGAACGCAGGGGAAAAGCCTGTAATCGTTCTGTTTTCGTCTATTAATCGGGTACGCGAGCAATACAATGCCGGCAGGTGCGGAGGCAGTTTTTCCAACTGTCGGATACTTCTATGCAGCTTGTTATCGAACCAGATATCGTCCTGATCGCTAAATGCGTAAAAATCAGCGTGAATGTCTGAATTACGTACCAGGGACATGAAGTTTGCAGCGAACCCTGCGCGAGGACCGTTAAACAATTGAATACGATGTGAATCGATCAATTCCCGGTAGTTTTCCAGCAGCGCAAGTGTTCCGTCGGTAGAGCCATCATCGGATATGTAGAGCGTCCAGTTTTGATGAGTCTGTGCCATGAACGAATCAATCTGTTCCTTGAGATACGCCTGTCCGTTGTACGTACACATAAGGATTGCGACTTTACAATGGGACTGCGGGTTCATCTGGGCTTCAACGGGCAGGTCGAAACCTGGTTGACCGGTTCGGGGCGGTTGCTGCTCCATGCGTCCTCACGTCTTGAGTTAAAATTACGTCAGCAGTGGTAAAAAAAACAGACTGATAGCCTCATGATATCGCCCGTTCATTCCGAAGCCGGAAACGGGATGCGCACAGGGCGTGCATTTTATCTGTCCGGTAGGTTTAATCTCTACTTTTTTGCGCTTTAATGCCGATTAGGGCGATAGCGTGTTCGGGACTGGAACGAAGGTGTCAGTTTACCTCTCGAAGATCAGAGCTTGACGGTGGCGTGATCCCTGCTTTGTTTGGAGTAACCGAAATGAAATGGACGGATGTTTAATGGATAAAATGCGAATATTCCTGCTCGGAATGCCTCGCCAGAGAAAGCGTCTGATTCAGGTCATCATGGACGTATTTCTGGTCTGGATTTCGCTTTGGGGATCTTTTGTGGTTCGTTTGGGTATCGAGAACGTTACCCAACCTATAGAAACGCATCTCTGGCTTTTCATCAGCGCGCCGCTGATTGCCATTCCATTGTTCATTCGATTCGGTATGTATCGTGCCGTGATGCGTTATTTCGGCAATGATGCGTTGATTGCCATTATCAAAGCCGTCAGTCTGTCCGCGCTCATTCTTGCACTGGTCGTCTTCTGGTACAGCAACCACAAGACTGTGGTGCCGCGTTCCATCATCTTCAATTACTGGTGGTTGAGCCTGGTAATCATCGGCGGGCTGCGCTTATGCATGCGCCAATATTTCATGGGCGACTGGTTCACTGCCGCCAAGCATGTTCCATTCACCAGTCGTGACGATGGCCTTACCAAAGTCGCGATCTATGGCGCCGGTGTTGCTGGTAATCAACTGGTTGCTGCGCTGCGGATGGGGCGCGTGATGCGGCCTGTGGCGTTTATCGATGATGATGCAAGCATTGCTGATCGCGCCATTTCCGGACTTCAAGTCTACAAACCAAAACATATACAGCAAATGATTGATGTCACGGGGGCTCAGGAAATCCTGCTTGCGCTTCCATCATCGACCCGTGCGCGGCGTCGGGAGATTCTCAACTTGCTTGAAGGTTTTCCCCTTCATGTGCGCAGCGTTCCAAACTTTACCGATCTGGCAAGCGGCCGGGTGAAAGTCGAAGACATTCAGGAAATCGATATCGCAGATTTGCTGGGGCGAGACGCCGTCCCGGCTCAGCCTGATCTGCTCGAGCGCTGTATCAAAGGCAAGACAGTCATGGTAACCGGCGCCGGTGGTTCCATCGGTGCGGAGTTGTGCCGGCAGATATTTTTGCTGGGGCCGACGACTTTGCTTCTGTTTGAACACAGTGAGTTCAATCTTTACAGCATTCTTTCCGAACTCGAGCAACGTGGCTGCCGTGATTCGGTGGACGTTCGCTTGCTGCCGATCCTGGGTTCCATCCGTCACCAGGAAAAACTGCTCGACGTGATGAAGACCTGGAAGGTCGACACGGTCTATCACGCGGCGGCTTACAAGCACGTACCGATGGTGGAGCACAATATCGCGGAGGGTGTGCTGAATAATGTTGTCGGCACACTAAACACGGCTCAGGCAGCGCTGCAGTCAGGTGTCTCAAACTTCGTCCTGATTTCTACCGACAAGGCCGTACGTCCCACCAACGTCATGGGCAGTACCAAACGACTTGCCGAGCTGACGCTGCAAGCGCTCAGTCGCGAGATCGCCCCGGTATTATTCGGTGATAAGGCTAATGTCTCTCGCGTCAACAAAACCCGATTCACCATGGTTCGTTTCGGCAATGTATTAGGTTCGTCCGGTTCGGTTATTCCCCTGTTTCACAGGCAAATCAAGTCCGGCGGCCCGCTGACGGTCACTCACCCGAAGATCACTCGCTACTTCATGACCATCCCCGAAGCCGCTCAACTGGTAATCCAGGCTGGCTCCATGGGACAAGGCGGCGACGTATTCGTGCTGGACATGGGCGAACCGGTAAGGATTGTCGAACTGGCAGAAAAGATGATTCATCTCTCGGGCCTGAGCATTCGTTCCGATCGCAATCCTCAAGGGGATATCTCCATTGAGTTTACGGGGTTGCGCCCGGGTGAAAAGCTTTTCGAGGAACTGTTGATCGGCGATAACGTAGCCGCCACCCCACATCCGATGATCATGACGGCGAGCGAAGACCATTTGCCATGGGATGTGTTGAAGGGGCGTTTGAGTGATCTATTGATTGCAGTTGAGAAAGATGACTATGCCCGCGTCCGTCAGCTCCTCCGGGAAACCGTCAGCGGTTATACGCCCGATGGCGAAATCGTCGACTGGATCTACCAGCAGCGCCGTCTCGAGCCTTGATTGTTTCACATCCTGTAACGCACGCATTTTTGACATAGCTCCATCATGACCTACGTTTGGAGAGCAGCTTCGGAAAAGCTGCTTTCTCAAACGATGATGGAGCGTCACTAATGCGTACCGGTTACTTCTATTCTCTGATTTTTGCCTTCCTTACCAGCGCCTCGATTGCGGCTATTGCCGCACCTGTTGCGCCAGCGGAGTCAGCCAAGGCGCCGATCGTAATTGATACAGCGGCGCCTTCCCAAGATGCAAAAGTTGACCTCAACGATGCTGACGCAGCAACGCTGCAAAAAGAGCTGGCCGGAGTCGGTGAAGCCAAAGCCAAAGCGATTGTTGCATATCGTGAAACAAATGGTCCGTTTGCCTCCGTGGATGAATTGCTGGAAGTGAAAGGCATTGGCAAGGCGATCCTGGATCGCAATCGCGACAAGCTGGAAGTCAACTAAGCTGATAGTTCTACGCCAAGGGGGCCGGTCTTAGACCGGCCTTTTTCATTTGGCGCAGTACTTGGCTGCGGATAACAGTGGAGAGGGCACCTGTCGGACGATTTAAAATTACGGCTATCATATTGCTTTTAGATTATGCCTATAATAATTTGCCGGGGCGTCGAGCCAACACGTCTCATCGGCAACTGCCTTCATCAAGCATTCCAGGAGCACCCTCATGAATTCCGCACAATCCAAAGGTACCGCTCTTGTCACCGGCGCATCGTCCGGTATTGGTGCGATTTACGCTCAGCGCTTGGCGGCGCGTGGTTTTGATCTGCTGCTGGTTGCCCGTGACAAGGATCGTCTGGAAAGCGCCGCGAGTCAGTTGCGCGATGCCCATGGTGTTCAGGTCGAAGTGCTGAAAGCAGACCTGACGCAAAAGGATGACGTACTCAAGCTCGAGCAACGCCTGCGCAGCGATTCCAGCATCAGCTTGCTGGTCAATAACGCCGGTGTGGCGTCGGACGGGTTGCTGGCCAACGCCGACATGGACCAGTTGGAGCGGTTGATCCAGTTGAACATCACCGCCGTCACGCGTCTGGCATCGGCCGCAGCCGCCAGTTTCGCCAAGGCCGGTCGTGGCACGATCATCAACATTGCCTCGGTGGTGGCGTTGTTTCCGGAACGCTTCAACGCTACCTACAGCGCCAGCAAAGCTTATGTACTGAGCCTGACCCAGTCGTTGAACACTGAGCTCGAAGGCACCGGCGTGCAGATCCAGGCCGTGCTGCCGGGTGTGACACGCACCGAAATCTGGGAGCGTTCCGGTATCGATGCCAGTGGCATTCCGGCAGAAATGGTCATGGACGCAGGCGAGATGGTCGATGCGGCGTTGGCCGGTCTGGATCAGGGCGAGTTGATCACCATTCCTTCGCTGCCTGACGCAGGCGAATGGCACGCCTTTGTTGCGGCTCGCCATGTCATGGCGCCGAACCTTTCCCGCAGTGCTGCAGCGCAACGCTACAAGTCCGGCAATTGAATTGATCAGAGGTCACCACAGTATGGATTCGCGTCGAATAGTCGTCACGGGCATGGGCCTGGTTTCACCCTTGGGCAGCGATCTCGAAGTCGTATGGCAGCGCTTGCTGGCCGGGCGTTCTGGTTTGCGTAACTTGCCTGAGGCAACGGTCGCTGATTTGCCCACGCGAGTCGGCGGCGCGGTGCCGACGCAGGAAGAGGACGCTGAAGCAGGTTTCGATCCGGATCGCGCCACGCCACCCAAAGAACAGAAGAAGATGGACCGCTTCATTCTGTTCGCCATGGAGGCTGCCCGACAGGCGCTGGAGCAGGCCGGCTGGCATCCTTCAGAAAGCAAAAGCCAGGAGCGTACCGCAACGATTATCGGCTCCGGTGTTGGCGGTTTCGGTGCAATCGCCGACGCCGTACGCACAACGGATAGCCGCGGCCCTCGGCGCCTGTCGCCGTTCACCATTCCTTCCTTTCTGGTCAATCTCGCGGCAGGGCACGTGTCCATTCAACACGGCCTCAAGGGACCTTTGGGCGCACCTGTGACGGCGTGCGCTGCGGGTGTTCAAGCAATCGGCGATGCGGCGCGATTGATCCGCGCCGGTGAAGCGGATATTGCCGTGTGCGGCGGCGCGGAAGCTTGTATCGACCGCGTCAGTCTTGCCGGTTTTGCGGCAGCGCGGGCACTGTCGAGCGGTTACAACGACACCCCGGAGCGCGCGTCTCGGCCGTTCGACAGCGGTCGCGACGGCTTCGTGATGGGCGAGGGCGCTGGCCTGTTAGTGATCGAATCTCTGGAACATGCCCTGGCCCGTGGTGCGAAGCCGTTGGCGGAGCTGGTCGGTTATGGCACCAGCGCCGACGCCTATCACCTGACGGCCGGGCCTGAAGATGGCAGTGGTGCGCGGCGGGCGATGACGCTGGCATTGGCGCAGGCAGGTATCGAGCCGGATCAGGTGCAGCACCTCAACGCTCACGCAACCTCGACCCCGGTGGGCGACCTCGGCGAACTGGCGGCGATCAAAGCGTTGTTCGGCACGCAAAATAAAATCGCCGTGACCTCGACCAAATCTGCTACTGGGCATCTGCTCGGCGCTGCCGGTGGCCTTGAGGCGATCTTCACGCTGTTGGCGATTCGCGATCAGGTGGTACCGCCGACACTGAACTTCGACAACCCCGATCCGGCGAGTGCAGGGGTGGACATCGTCCATGGCCAGGCGCGGCCGATGTCGATCGAATATGCACTGTCCAACGGTTTCGGATTCGGCGGGGTCAATGCCAGCGTGCTGTTCAAGCGCTGGCAGGCTTAATCCCGGTTCTTGAGGTGATCGCGGGTGACATCGAGGATGCGTTGCGCAAACTCGGCATCCGCGACGCTGCGTGACAGCAGCAGCGCACCGACCAGTGTCGACATGATGACGATGGCGCGGTTAGCGCTGTTTTCGCCTTCGAGGCTGTTTTCGATCTGTTCCAGCCGTGCGTTGAGGACCACGTCACTGGTGGGACTCGGCTGGCCACGCAGGCCCAGCTCCGAAGAAATGGTCAGCAACGGGCAGCCTTCATGGGGCGAGGTTTGATGCCATTCGGACAGGTACGTCTCGATAAAGGCATCAAGCGGATTATCCTGCGAAAAAATCTCGGCACATAACCCGTCGACCTGGTTGCCGGCCTCTTGCAGGGCCTTCTCAACCAACTCGTCCTTGGATTTGAAATGTGAATAGAAACCGCCATGGGTCAGACCCAGCGCTTTCATCAGGGGTTGCAGACCGGTAGCGCCAATTCCGTCCTTGCGAAAGCGTGCCGAAGCCTCCTTGATGATGCGCTGATGGGTCTGGGCTTTATGGTCCTGCGAATAACGCATCTGGAACTCTCCGCAACAATGTCCCCATCTTAACCAAGGAAAATTAGATGGTGACTGTACTTCTACTTCTTAAAAGCGTGCGGATAGGTCCAATGGCTATAAAAAGCACAAACCCCGCCGATCAGGCGGGGTTGTGTTCAACGGTCTTGCGCGTCTTTGGCGTCGGCTTCGGCATTGCGTTGGGCAACGCGTCGGCGTTCTTCATCGGTCAGATCGACCTTGTTGGCGGTGTCGCGCAACATCATCAATCCCCCCACGATCGAGCCGATTGCAACGACCAGAATCAACCAGGCATACCAAGGCATAACGGCTCTCCTTAATGGCAGGTCGACGGACGAGGATTTCGCCGTGCAACGCTGCATACCACTTTTGAGCGAAGTGAACTCGCAGTGGTTCCATTCTAGGCCGCTTGTACCCGGTACACCCGAAATCCCTCAATTGCCCGTCAGCATTGCATCGGCCGGTGCGTCGGCGCGCAGTTGTCCGGTCAGCAGGAAGTAGCCGAAACCGACCGCCATGAAGCCAAGGAAGATCAAGCCGATCAACGTGTTAAACCAGGCCATCGCCACCAGACAAACCACCGCCAGCACCAAGGCAATCAGCGGAATCAACGGATAGCACGGCGCGCGGAAAGTACGCTCCAGATTCGGTTCCGATTTACGCAGTTTGAACAGGCTGAGCATGCTCATGATGTACATCACGATGGCGCCGAACACGGCCATGGTGATCATTGCGGCGGTGAGGGTCATGCCGCCGAGGTTGATCAGGCCGTCGCTGTAAATCGCGGCAATGCCAATGATGCCGCCGACAATGATTGCGCGGTGCGGCGTCTGGAAGCGCGAGAGTTTCGCCAGCGAGGCCGGCAGGTAACCGGCGCGGGCGAGGGCAAAGAACTGCCGCGAGTAGCCCAGAATGATCCCGTGGAAACTCGCCACCAGGCCGAACAGGCCGATCCACACCAGCATGTGCAGCCAGCCAGAGTTGTCGCCGACCACGGTTTTCATCGCTTGCGGTAGCGGGTCGTTGATGTTGGCCAGGGTGCGCCAGTCGCCAACGCCGCCGGCGAAGAACATCACGCCCATTGCCAGCAACACCAGGGTCAGAATGCCGCTAATGTAGGCCTTGGGAATCGTGCGTTTCGGATCCTTGGCTTCTTCGGCGGCCATCGCCGCGCCTTCAATGG
Source organism: Pseudomonas viridiflava (assembly GCF_900580865.1). Classification (GTDB taxonomy): domain Bacteria; phylum Pseudomonadota; class Gammaproteobacteria; order Pseudomonadales; family Pseudomonadaceae; genus Aquipseudomonas. The sequence goes on along the minus strand of NZ_UTBZ01000014.1, from coordinate 143,277 downwards.
CGAGGAAGAACCAGATGGCAAACGGAATCGCCGCGAACATCCCGGCAATTGCCGGTGCGCCAAACACATCCGACCCCGCCCAGCCATTAAGGGCGAAGTTGCTGAAGCTGAACGCCGGCGCGACGACGCCCATGAACACCAACAGTTCGGCAACGGCCAGCACGCAAACAATCAGCTCGAAAGTAGCCGCCAGTTTCACCCCAAGAATGTTCAGGCCCATGAACACAATGTAGGCACCGACTGCCGCGTGTTTGGGGTCGAGCGCCGGAAACTGCACATTAAGGTAGGCGCCAATGGCCAGGGCAATTGCCGGTGGTGCGAAGACGAATTCGATCAACGTCGCCAGACCTGCAATCAATCCACCTTTTTCACCAAAGGCACGACGGCTGTAGGCAAACGGCCCACCCGCATGGGGAATCGCGGTGGTGAGTTCGGTGAAGCTGAATATGAAGCAGGTGTACATGGTCGCGACCATGAACGAGGTCACCAGGAAGCCCAGTGTTCCGGCCACGCCCCAGCCGTAACTCCAGCCGAAGTACTCCCCGGAAATCACCAGCCCGACGGCGATACCCCACAGATGCAAGGTGCCCAGCGTGGGTTTGAGTTGTGTGTTCATGCGGTTGCTCCCTGAACGGTTTGGAAAGCTCGGGGAAGGGCGTTTGCAGTGGGCGTGCCAGTACGCTGAAACAAGTCGTAATGAGTTGAAAGCTGTCGTATCGGGGATGTTCGCGGTGGGATAGCTGCTTTTTGTGCGCCAGTTGGGTGCGATGGTGCTCGTTATGCCGTCTTCGCGAGCAAGCTCGCTCCCACATTTTGAAATGCGTTCGCCTGAACAACGCCGACACCTGTGGGAGCGAGCCTGCTCGCGAAGAGGCCCGGCCTGACGGCGCAAAAACCTGCTGTAACGCCCGCATAAACCCACTCTTTACGCTTTTTTTATGCACAGCCAACACCCTCGCTCTCGTTCCTTTACAGCCTCCTTTCCGACAATGCCTCCACACGCGGCAATACGCCGTAACACGGAGATCTTCCATGAGCGTTCTGGACGGGGTGTCACTGCTATTGGCAGTGGGGCTGTTCATTTATCTGTTGGTTGCGCTGTTGCGCGCGGATCGGAACTAGGAGCGGCTATGCACAGTTATGACTATTGGCTGATCCTCGCGTTTTTTGCGCTGGTCTTGCTGCCGGCGCCGTTCCTCGGGCGCTTCTACTACAAGGTGATGGAAGGTCAGCGCACCTGGCTGACGCCGGTTCTCGGCCCGGTCGAGCGCGGTTGCTATCGCATCGCCGGGGTCGATCCGCAGGCTGAACAGAGCTGGCAGAAGTACACGCTGGCATTGCTGGCGTTCAACCTTGCCGGTTTCCTGCTGTTGTTCGCGATTCTGTTGTTTCAGGATCACTTGCCGCTGAACCCGCAAAACCTGCCGGGCCAGGAGTGGACGCAGGCATTCAACACCGCGGTCAGTTTCATGACCAATACCAACTGGCAGTCCTACAGCGGTGAGGCGACCCTCAGCTACCTGAGCCAGATGGTCGGCCTCACCGTGCAGAACTTTGTCAGCGCTGCCACCGGCCTCGCCGTGCTGGTTGCGTTGTGCCGTGGCATCGGCCGCAAATCGACGAAAACCCTCGGCAACTTCTGGGTCGACATGACCCGCGCCACCCTCTACGGGCTGCTGCCGCTGTGCCTGTTGCTGGCGTTGTATCTGGTCTGGCAGGGCGTACCGCAAACCTTCGCGCAGTATGTGAACGCGGTGACGATGCAGGGCGTCGATCAAGTGATCCCGCTCGGCCCGGCCGCCAGTCAGATTGCGATCAAGCAACTGGGCACCAACGGTGGCGGGTTCTTCGGCGTCAACTCGGCGCATCCGTTCGAGAACCCGACGGCGTGGAGCAACCTGTTCGAAGTCGCCTCGATCATTCTGATCCCCGTGGCGCTTGTATTCACCTTCGGCCACTACGTCAAGGACCTGCGTCAGAGCCGCGCGATCATCGCCTGCATGCTCGCGCTGTTCCTGATCGGCGGCGCGACTTCGCTGTGGGCTGAATACCAACCGAATCCGACCCTGAACAACGCCGCCGTCGAACAGACCGCGCCGCTGGAAGGCAAGGAAGCGCGCTTTGGCACCACTGCCACGGTACTTTGGTCGGTGACCACCACGGCGGCCTCGAACGGCTCGGTCAACGGCATGCACGACAGCCTCAACCCGCTCAGCGGCATGGTTGCGCTGGTCAACATGATGGTCGGCGAAGTGATCTTCGGCGGCGTCGGTGCCGGGCTCTACGGCATGTTGCTCAACGTGCTGATCGCGGTGTTTCTCGCCGGTCTGATGATTGGTCGAACCCCGGAATACCTCGGCAAGAAACTCCAGGCGCGGGAAGTGCAATTGCTGGTGGTGACCCTGCTGGTCATGCCGGTCGGCGTGCTGGTGCTCGGTGCGATTGCCGCAGCGGTTCCCAGTGCTGCAGCGACCATCAGCAACCCCGGCCCGCACGGGTTCAGCCAGTTGCTTTATGCCTACACCTCGGCGAGCGCCAACAATGGCTCGGCGTTCGGTGGCCTGAGTGCGAACACGCCGTTCCACAACCTGATGCTCGGTCTGGGCATGTTGATCGGTCGCTTCGGTTACATCCTTCCGGTTCTGGCCTTGGCCGGCAGCCTGGCGATGAAGAAAACCGCACCGATCGGGCAGAACAGCTTCCCGACTCACGGCCCGCTGTTCGTGACCCTGTTGACCGTGACCATTTTGCTGGTGGGCGGCTTGACCTTCCTGCCGACACTGGCGCTCGGCCCGATCGCCGAACATTTAAGTATGGGCTTCTAAGGAATCCATCATGAATATGCATGTTCCTGCAAAACCTGCAGTGCCGACCAAGTCGGCAGAAGCACCGAAAACTGCAATCTCGGCCCTGTGGCGTCCGGCGCTGGTGCAAGCCTTCGTCAAGCTCGACCCTCGGCAACTGAAGCGTTCGCCAGTGATGCTGGTGGTCGAACTGACGGCGATTTTCACCACCGTTCTGTGCTTCATTCCCGATGCTGATGTACCGGCCTTCGTCGCCGCGCAAATTGCCCTGTGGCTGTGGTTCACCGTGCTGTTCGCCAACTTCGCCGAAGCCTTGGCCGAAGGTCGCGGCAAGGCCCGCGCCGACAGCCTCAAGGCTGGCAGTGAAGGCCTCAGCGCCCGGCGCAAACTGGCCAACGGCAGCTTTCAGGTGGTGCCGGCGGCAAGTCTGCGCAAGGGCGATGTGGTGCGCGTCGAAGCCGGGGAGATGATCCCCGGTGACGGCGAAGTCATCGAAGGCATCGCGGCGGTCAACGAAGCGGCGATCACCGGTGAATCGGCGCCGGTGATTCGCGAATCCGGCGGCGACCGTTCGGCCGTTACCGGCAGCACGCGACTGGTGTCCGACTGGCTGCTGGTGCAGATCACCGCCAACCCCGGCGAGTCGACCCTTGACCGCATGATCGCGCTGGTCGAAGGCGCCAAACGCCAGAAGACGCCCAACGAAGTGGCGCTGGATATCCTGCTGATCGGCCTGACCCTGATCTTCCTGTTGGTGGTCGTGACCCTGCAACCGTTCGCCCATTTCGCCAATGGCAGCCTGCCGCTGGTGTTTCTGGTGGCGCTGCTGGTTACGCTGATCCCGACCACCATTGGCGGTTTGCTGTCGGCGATCGGTATTGCCGGGATGGATCGTCTGGTTCGCCTCAATGTGATCGCCAAGTCCGGTCGCGCGGTGGAAGCGGCGGGCGACGTGCATGTGTTGCTGCTGGACAAGACCGGCACCATCACCTTCGGTAACCGTCGTTGCAGCGCGGTGTATGCAGCGCCCGGTGTTAATGGTCGTGAGCTGGCGGAAGGTGCGTTGTTCGCTTCGCTGGCCGATGAAACCGCTGAAGGTAAATCCATCGTTGAGTACCTGCGCGGTCTGCACCCGCAGCCTGAGCCGGCGCTGGAAGCCCTGACCGCCGTGCCGTTCAGCGCTGAAACCCGTTTGTCCGGTGTCGACTATCAGGGTCGTGTCTACCGTAAAGGTGCGGTGGATTCGTTGCTGAGTTTCCTCGGCCAAAAACGCTCGGATCTGGCCCCGGCACTGTCGCGGGAAATCGACAAGATTGCCCAGAGTGGCGGCACCCCGTTGCTGGTCTGCGCCGACGGTAAATTGCTCGGCGCGATTCACCTCAAGGACGTGGTCAAACCGGGGATTCGCGAACGTTTCGCTGAACTGCGCAAACTGGGCATTCGCACCGTGATGGTCACCGGCGACAACCCGCTGACTGCCGCTGCCATCGCCGCTGAAGCGGGCGTCGATGACGTTCTTGCCGAAGCCACACCAGAGAAAAAACTCGCGCGCATTCGTCACGAGCAGAACGACGGTCGCCTGGTGGCGATGTGCGGCGACGGCGCCAACGATGCCCCGGCGCTGGCCCAGGCTGACGTCGGCATGGCGATGAACGACGGCACCCAGGCTGCCCGCGAAGCGGCGAACATGGTCGACCTCGACAGCGATCCGACCAAGTTGCTCGATGTGGTGCAGATCGGCAAGGAATTGCTGGTGACTCGCGGTGCGCTGACGACGTTTTCCATCGCCAACGACGTGGCCAAATACTTCGCGATTCTGCCTGCGCTGTTTGCCTCGATTTATCCGCAACTGGGCGTGCTCAACATCATGCAGTTGACCAGTCCGCAGAGCGCGATTCTCTCGGCGATCGTCTTTAACGCCTTGATCATCGTTGTGCTGATTCCGCTGGCACTGCGCGGGGTTCGCGTGCAGGCGGCGAGTGCGGCGGCGTTGCTACGGCGCAATCTGTTGATCTATGGACTGGGCGGGATTCTGGTGCCGTTTGTGGGGATCAAGGCGATCGACATGCTGCTCACGGCGCTGCATCTGGTGTGAGTCTCAGAAGAGCCCCTCACCCTAGCCCTCTCCCGGAGGGAGAGGGGACTGACCGAGGTGATTGCGGGAGCTGCATCGACCTGAAATACCGAGCCGAACTCAGGTTTTGAAAAGTACAGCGATCGGCTCCCTTTCCTCTTGGCAGCCCTTGGTGGGAGAGGGGACTGACCGAGTGGTTTATCAGAGTTTCACCGACTTGAGATACCGAGCCGAACTCAGATTTTGAAAAGCACATAAATCGGCTCCCTTTCCCCCTCGCCCCCTTGGGGGAGAGGGCTGGGGTGAGGGGGAAAAGATCTCCCTGACACCCCACCAAAGTTTGCCCAACGAATTCGAGGATCTTGAAATGTCCACAATGATACGTCCGGCCCTGAGCCTGCTGGTGCTGATGACCCTGGTCACCGGCGTCGCCTATCCACTGGTGGTAACCGGTGTCGCGCAAGTCGCTTTCCCCGAGCAAGCCAATGGCAGTCTGGTGCATGACGCCGCTGGAAAAGTCCGTGGCTCGTCGCTGATCGCCCAGGATTTCGCAGGCGATGCGTGGTTTCACCCACGTCCCTCCGCCGGTGCGTTTGCTACCGTTTCCAGCAGCGCGAGCAACCTGGCGCCGAGCAACCCGGCACTGGCAACCCGCGTGATCGACGACGCCAACAAATTGCAGGTTCCCGGCCAAGGCCCGGTGCCGTTGGCCCTGCTGACCACCTCCGGCAGCGGCCTTGATCCGCACTTGCCACCGGCAGCAATTGCCTATCAACTGGCGCGTGTCGCGGCAGCGCGAAATGTGCCGGTATCGACTCTGCAGCAACTGCTCGATGCGCATATCGAACAGCCGCTGGTGGGGCCGCCGGTGGTGAATGTGCTTGAGCTGAATATGGCACTGGAAAAACTCTGAATCAGCGGCGCGATCATTCGCGAGCAGGCTCGCTCCCACAGTGGAATGCATACTCCTTGTGGGAGCGAGCCTGCTCGCGAATAGGGCCGAAAGAACACCGCATAACTATCAGCAAGAGAGAACATCAAGCATGAGCGACTCCGGCCGCGCCGACGCGCTGTTAGCAGACCTGCCCCGTGACGGCCGTGGCCGGTTGAAAGTGTTTCTCGGCGCCGCCCCCGGTGTCGGCAAGACTTACGCCATGCTCCAGGCTGCACACACACAACTGCGCCAAGGCGTGAAAGTCATTGCCGGCGTCGTCGAAACCCATGGCCGCGCTGAAACCGAAGCGCTGCTCGGCGGCTTACCGCAGCAACCCTTGGTGCGCTCGGAATACCGTGGCGTGATGCTCGAAGAAATGGACCTCGACGGTATCCTCGCGGCCAAGCCGAAGCTTGTGCTTGTGGATGAATTGGCCCACAGCAACGCCCCCGGCAGCCGCCACGCAAAACGCTGGCAAGACATTCAGGAACTGCTCGCCGCCGGTATCGACGTATACACCACGGTCAACGTCCAGCACCTGGAAAGCCTCAACGATCAGGTGCGCGGCATCACCGGTGTGCAGGTGCGCGAGACGCTGCCCGACTGGGTGCTGCAAGAAGCTTACGAACTGCTGCTGATCGACCTGCCGCCGCGTGAATTGCTCGAGCGTCTGCGCGAAGGCAAGGTCTACGTGCCGGAGCAGGCGCGCGCAGCGATCGATGCGTTTTTCACCCAGACCAACCTCACCGCATTGCGCGAACTGGCGATGCAAACCGCCGCCGCGCAGGTCGACAACGATCTCGCCCAAGGCTATCGCCAGCTCGGTCAGGCCGCCCCGGCGGTGCGTGGGCGCTTGCTGGTCGGCGTTGATGGTGATGCGCAAGCCGAACGCCTGGTGCGCCACGCCAGTCGCGTCGCTCAGCGCCGGCATCTGCCGTGGAGTCTGGTGCACGTCGATAACGGCAGCGTGCGCGACGAGCAATCGCGCCTGCGTCTGCAAAGCGCTCAGCAATTAGCGGAGCGCCTTGGGGGGGAAGTGGTTTTATTGCGCGCCGGTGAAGTGGCGAAAACCTTGGTCCAGCATGCTGCCGAGCGCCGTGCGAGTCTGGTGTTGGTCGGCCAGTCTCGGCCCAGTTGGCGTCGTCGACTGTTCGGCGGTGGCTTGGCGGCGCGTCTGTTGCGTCAGGCCCATGGGCTGGAAATCAACGTCCTCGACAACGATCATGAACACCCGCAGTCGCGCCCGCGAAACCCGCTGACACTGGTGTGGTTCGACTATGCGCTGGCGCTGGTTGCCACGGTGTTGGCCAGTGCCTTGGCGTGGGCGGTGTCGAGTGTGTTGCCGTTGCCGAACATCTCGCTGGTGTTCCTCGCGGCAGTGTTGCTGGTGGCGGTGCGCAGCAGTCTCGGCCCGGCGCTGGCCTGTGCCGCGCTGTCGTTTCTGACCTACGATTTTCTGTTCATTCCGCCGAATTTTTCTTTCAGCATTCAGCGCGAAGAAGACGTGTTGACCCTGCTGTTTTTCCTGCTGATGGCGGCACTCACCGGCAACCTTGCGGCGCGGCAGAGGCGGCAATTGCAGGCCCTGCGCGACACCCAGGAAGAGACCAGCGAACTGCTCGACCTGTCGCGCAAACTCACCGCCGCCACCGATCGCCAAGCGGTGGTCAGCGCCGCCGCGCAACACCTCAATGGCTGGAGCGATTTGCAACTGTGCCTGCTCAATCGCGACGGGCAGGGCGGCTGGAAAGTCGAGACCGGCGGGCCGCTGCAATTTACCGAGTCCGAACGCGCCGCCGCCGATTGGGCCTGGCAACACGATCAACCGGCGGGCATGGGCACCGGCACGCTGCCGTTCGGACGCTGGTGGTGGTGGCCGCTGTCGGTCGAGGATGGGCCGCTGGCGTTGCTCGGCGTGTGTGCCAAGGAAGGCCAGACTCTGAGCGGCCAGCGTCGCCGCTTGCTCACCGCGTTGAGTCAGCCACTCGCCCAAGCGCTGGCGCGCGCGCAATTGGCGGACGATCTGGAAGCCGCGCGCCTGCACGGTGAGACCGAACAATTGCGCAGCGCCTTGCTGGCATCGGTGTCCCACGATTTGCGCACGCCGCTGACCGCCATGCGCGGCAGCATCGACAGCCTGCTGGCCCTCGGCGAGGCGATCCCGTTGGAGGATCGTCGCGAACTGCTCGAAGGCACCCGCGACGAAGCCGAACGCCTCGACCGCTATATCCAGAATCTGCTCGACATGACCCGGCTCGGCCACGGTGCGTTGAAACTTGCGCGAGACTGGGTTTCGCCGGCCGACATCATCGGCAGTTCGCTCAATCGTCTGCGCGCAGTGTTGGCGCCTTTGCAGGTCAGCACCGATGTGCCAAGTGAACTGCCGCTGCTGTTTGTCCACGCCGCGTTGATCGAGCAGGCGTTGGTCAATGTACTGGAAAACGCTGCGCGCTTCTCACCCATTCACGGTCGCTTGCAACTGAGTGCGGGCGCGAATGACCAAGAGATTTTCTTCTCGGTCAGCGACGAGGGGCCGGGGATTCCCGAGGACGAGCGGGCGAAGATTTTCGACATGTTCTACACCGCTGCCCGGGGTGATCGCGGCGGCCAGGGCACCGGCCTGGGCCTGGCGATCTGTCAAGGCATGGTCGGCGCGCACGGCGGTCGCATCAGTGTCGCCGATGGCATCGACGGGCGCGGCACCTGCATCACCTTGCACTTGCCGTTGCAGACGCAACCGGGGATGGACGATGAAGCCTGATTGCGACTGCGCTACTCTCTTGCCAATCATTAGTGTTGATGTGAATTCATGAGCCAGACCGCGACCATTTTGGTCATCGACGACGAACCGCAGATCCGCAAATTCCTGCGCATCAGCCTCGCTTCCCAAGGCTACAAAGTGCTCGAGGCCGGCACCGGCGCCGAAGGGCTGGCGCAGGCAGCCTTGAACAAACCGGACTTGCTGGTGCTCGATTTAGGCCTGCCGGACATGGACGGCCAGCAAGTGCTGCGCGAGTTTCGCGAATGGGCGACGACGCCGGTGCTGGTGTTGTCGGTGCGTGCCAGCGAAGGGCAGAAAGTCCAGGCACTGGACGGCGGCGCCAATGACTACGTGACCAAGCCCTTTGGCATTCAGGAATTTCTTGCTCGGGTCCGCGCCTTGTTGCGTCAGGCGCCGGCAGGGGAGGCGCAGCAGGCGGCGTTGAGTTTCGGCCCGCTGACCGTGGATCTGGCTTATCGGCGAGTACTGCTCGACGGTGTCGAAGTGGCGCTGACCCGCAAGGAATACGCGGTGCTGGCGCAACTGGCGCGGCATCCGGGGCGGGTGATTACCCAGCAGCAATTGCTCAAGGATATCTGGGGGCCGACCCACACCGAGGACAGCCATTATCTGCGGATTGTGGTGGGGCATTTGCGCCAGAAGCTGGCGGATGATCCGACGCGGCCGCGGTTTATTGTCACTGAAGCCGGGGTTGGCTATCGGCTGTTGGAATCTGCGGGATAGCTAAAAGATCGCAGCCTTCGGCAGCTCCTACATTGGAATGCGTTCCCCTGTAGGAGCTGCCGAAGGCTGCGATCTTTTGATCTTTATTGCTGCTGCTCACTCTCATACCGATCCAGCGTATCCCGCGCAATCTCCCGCCCCAACGCGATCAGCTCCGGCGCCTTGTAAAACTCGAAAAACCGGCACACCCGCTTCGGCACGTTGATCAGGATATCCGGCGGATACCCGGCGATCTTGTATTGCGCCAGTGAGGTCTGCATCACCTCGAAACTCTGGTTGATCAAGTCCAGCAACGAGGCCGGCCCGACGTTATCGATGATGAACGAACCGGTCGCCGATTTCGGTGCGCCTTCACGCTCGGGCGCGGCTGCCGGTTGCTGGCTCTCCGGCTCGGCGCCTTCAAGCCATGGGTTGATATCCGCCGCCTCGGCGCGCAGCGCTTCCTGCTCGAGCCGCAACAGTTGCTCGGCCTGTGTACGGCGGAACGGCATCTTCGACCCCAGCGATCTGATCAGGTTGTCAAAGCGTGAGCGGAATGCGGCGGGGCGCTGGATCACCGGCAATTTGTAGTGACGCTGGTTGGTCGAGTTGAGATTGACCGCGATGATCAGATCACAGTGGCTCGACACCACCGGCACGATCGGTAACGGGTTGAGAATGCCGCCATCGACCAGCATGCGATTGCCCTGCATCACCGGGGTGAACAGGCTGGGAATCGCCGCCGAGGCGCGCATGGCCTGATGCAGACAGCCTTCCTGAAACCAGATTTCCTGTTGATTGGTAAGGTCCGCGGCGACGGCGGTGTAGGGGATGCGCAAGTCTTCGATGTTGATCTCGCCGACGATCTTGCGGATCTGGCCGAAGACCTTTTCGCCGCGAATCGCACCGAGGCGAAAACTCACGTCGACCAGGCGCAAGACGTCGAGGTAATCGAGGCTTTCGATCCAGTTCTTGTAAACGTCGAGTTTGCCGGCGGCATAGATCCCGCCAACCACGGCGCCCATCGAGCACCCGGCAATGCAGGCGATGTCGTAACCGCGTCGTTCGATCTCTTCAATGACCCCGATATGGGCGTAACCCCGGGCGCCACCGGAGCCCAGCACCAGTGCGACTCGCTTTTTCATCCAGCTTCCTCCCGACAAGGTTCCACAATGCACTCATCGTCGGGCTGGCTCAATCGCCGAGGTCGTTGAGTGCGCCGGTGACGTCGTTTTTTCGATACTGCATGACCCTTCGGCGCTATCCTTCTCAGTTGCGCGGTTTCACCCGCCGGCAAGGCACTTTTTCCAAGCCTTACCGTCTTACCTGCACGACTGTTGACCTATTTTGAGGTGTGAGTGATGAAAGCCTGGATCTGTGTGCCGTTGATGGCCTTGGTATTGGCCGGTTGCGCCGGTAAAACCGCTTATCGCGACAGCTGCGGCAGCCAGCTCGACGCGGCCTGGCATGAGCTGGATCTGGCCAAGGCCGAAGGCTTTGCCGGCACCGTCAGCTACTCCAAAGCGTTGTCGCTGCTGACTGCGGCCAAGACCCAGCAGCAATTCGAGGGTTTCGAAGGTTGCAGCAAGAAAGCCGAGAAGGCGCGTTTCTACATTCGCGAATCCCGCGCTGGCCGCTAAGCTGCTGACGTGAAGCAAGGATGCTGCGTTCACCGGGCGGCAGCATGTTCTACAGAGCCATTTGAATCAGGAGCAAGTGATGTCTGCGTTGGTTGACCGGTTGGTGGCTCATGTCCTGAGTCTGGAGGTGCGGCTGCTGGCCTGTCAGGCGCGATTGACGGCACGTACCGACCCCGAGGCGCTGCACGATCTGCGCACTACGGTGCGGCGCTTGCGCAGCCTGTTGCGGCCATTGCGCGGTTTGCCGGGTGTGGAGCAACTGGAAGACGCCGCTTCGGCAGTCGGCCAATTGACCACCCCGTGGCGTGATCGCGAGGTGTTGGCGGCGTACCTGCTCGCGCATGATCAGCCCGAAGCCGCGCAACGCCGCATGGCGCAGATGGCCGAGGCTTATCCGGCGCTGGCGGCGAGTGCCGAGGTTGCTTCGCTGCTGATGATTCTCGACGCTTTCCCGCGATTCCTGCGCGCTTCCCAGCGTCAGGGCTTGCTCAAGGGTTTGGACAAGCGCATCGAAAAACGCCTCGGCAAGCAATGGCAGAAACTCGACGAGGCGCTGCACGATCCCGCTCACGACCGTCATTGCTTGCGCTTGCTGATCAAACGCGTGCGGTACGGCATCGAAGCTTATCCTGAGCTGGATCGCTTGCCCGCCGCAGCGTTGAAGCGATTGAAGGCTGCGCAAGGTGCACTTGGTGACTGGCACGATTGCTGGCAGTGGCTGGCGAAAGCCGAGCTTGAGACGGATCTCCAACCGTGCGTCGCCACTTGGCAGGCGACCATGATCAAAGCCGAAAGCAAAGCTGATCGTGTGCTGGAAAAACTCAGTTCAGCCTGTTTCAAATAACCTGAGCCCCGCGATATCCCCTGTAGGAGCTGCCGAAGGCTGCGATCTTTTGATCTTGTTGTTAAAAATCAAAATCAAAAGATCGCAGCCTTCGGCAGCTCCTACAGGGTTTTGTGTCTGTATTTGAAATACGCTAAGGCCTTTCTGTCAGCCCATTTGACCGGAATAGACGCTGCGGCACTCTGCAGGTCTGGTTAAGATCCCTGCATTCCTTTCTCGTTTTCTGAGGTTGCCCCATGCGCTTTAGCGATCTGCTCGATGCGGTCCGCCGCCAACCGGAACTGACGATTCCTGCCGAATGGGGTCAGGGCCGTGCCAGTTTCGGTGGTCTGGTTGCCGCGCTGCAATACGAAGCCATGCGCGCGAAAGTCCCGGCCGATCGCCCGGTGCGTTCATTGGCGATCACTTTTGTCGGCCCGGTCGAGCCCGAAGTCCCGGTGCGTTTCGAAGTGGATGTGCTGCGTGAAGGCAAAGCTGTCAGCCAAGTCATGGGCAGGGCGATGCAGAATGGTCAGGTGGTAACGATCATTCAAGGCAGCTTCGGCGCTTCGCGGCCTTCGGAAGTCGCCGTGGAAGCGTATCCGGCGCCGGCAATGAAACACTGGGACGAATGCCAGGAGTTGCCTTACATCAAAGGCGTGACCCCGGAATTCATGCGTCATCTGGCAATGCGCTGGAGTGTCGGTGGGATGCCGTTCACCGGCAATCAATCGCGGTTGATGGGGGGCTGGGTGCGCTTGCGTGGGGATGTCAAAGAAGAACCGGTCAACGAGGCGCATCTGCTGGCCTTGGTGGATGCCTGGCCACCCGCGTTGTTGCCGTATCTGAAGAAACCTGCACCCGGCAGCACGCTGACGTGGACCATCGAATTCGTTCAGCCGCTACGCGATTTGAGCACGCTGGACTGGTGCCAATACCTGGCCGACATCGAGTACGCCGCCGACGGCTACGGCCATGTGGCCGCCAAGTTGTGGAGCGCAGAAGGGGAGTTGATTGCCATGAGTCGCCAGACCGTCACGATCTTCGCCTGACTTAATGCCGACGGTGGCGCTCACGCCAGGCGCGCCACCAGCCGCCACTGAGAAAGAAGCGCGGAAAGGTCAGGAACTGCTCGACCAGTAACCGCGAGACAGCATCTTTACGATCACTGAACGGCTCGGAGGCTTGCGCCTCCAGGCTGTGGCCGTGGCGCTGCAAACCCAGCGCCGCGATGATGCCGATCACGCCGATGGCCACACTGGCCAGACTCAGGCTGAACACCCCGGAGACGATCAGCAGAAACGCGACGATGAACAGCGGCACGGCAATCAGGTGCAACACCAGATTGGTCGGATGCTGATGATTGCCCGGGTACGCGCGCCATTGCCACGCGGGAAGGTTGGGGTGACGTTTGCCCATGTTTTCTACTCCTTGATCCATGTTGAACTCATGGTTGAAGAATAGGCCCGGGCGGCGAGGGCGGCGAATCAAGGTTGGCTATTGGCATCATAGTAATGATGGACAAAAAAGATCGCAGCCTTCGGCAGCTCCTACATTGAAATGCGTACACCTGTAGGAGCTGCCGAAGGCTGCGATCTTTTGATCTTCAGAGCTTCAACTGACCTATTGCCTTGCTCAACTCCCCAGCCAACGTCGCCAACTCATTACTGGTCGTCGCCGAATCCACCGTCTGCTGCACCGTGTTCTCGGTCACATCGCGAATACTCACCACCGCCCGGTTCATCTCTTCGGCGACCTGGCTTTGCTGCTCCGCCGCCACGGCAATCTGCGTATTGCTTTCACGCATCTGCGCCACCGCCCCGGTGATCTCCGCCAGCGCCGCGCCGGCCTCCTGCGCTTGCTGCACGCAATCGTCGGCCTTGTACGAACTCTCCTGCATGAAGTCCACCGCGTCGCGAGTGCCAGCCTGTAAGGCCGAGACCATCGTGGTGATCTCGTCGGTCGAGGTCTGCACCCGTTTCGCCAGATTGCGCACCTCATCGGCGACCACGGCAAACCCTCGGCCCATTTCACCGGCGCGGGCCGCTTCGATGGCGGCGTTCAGCGCCAGCAGGTTGGTCTGCTCGGCAATGCTGTGAATCACGCTGACCACGCCGTTGATCTTCTGACTGTCCTCGGCCAGCCGTTGAATCATCTCGGCCGTCTGCTGCACGCCGCTGGACAGCCCGGCAATCGAGTGCTGCACTCGGGCAACCACTTGCTGACCACTGCCGGCGAGGCCATCGGCAGTCTGCGACAGATCGCGGGTGGCGCCGGCGTGTTGGGCGATGTGATAAACCGTGGCGGTCATTTCATTGATCGCGGTGGCAGCCTGATCGGTTTCGCTCTGCTGGCCGAGCATGCCGTGGCGAACCTCGTTCATGCTCGACGCCAGCCGTGCTGCGCCGACATCCAGTTGCCGTGCGGTGTTGGCCACTGTGGTGACGACGCGCTGATAACCGGCCTGCATCGCGTTAAACGCATTGGCCATCTGCCCGACTTCGTCTTTGCCGGCCAACGGAACACGGGCCGAGAGATCGCCGCTTTTCTCGACGTGGAGCATCACGTCTTTCAAGGTGTTGAGCTGGCTGAGCAGGAAGCGGATCAGCAATTGCGAGGCACACAGCATGACGAACATCAGAATGAACACCGCCACCGCATAGTTGGCGAAACGCTCGCTGAATACCTGACTCAGGCTCGGGCCATAGGCAATCACCGCAACCTGTTGGCCATCGGCGCGGCTGAACACTTCGGCACCCATCAACGGATTTTCGCCGAACAGCGGCATGTGATTGATTGCGTTCCAGCCGTTGCTTTCAGTGATTTCCAGCAGGGGTTGATCGTTCAGGCGCGGTGCTTCGCCGCGTTTGAAGGTCAGCACCTGCTCGGCTTTCGGCAACGGTTGCCCGGCTGGCCAGGCTTTGAGCAGTTCTGCCTGGGCTTGCGCCGAGGCCTGTGAGGCGTGACTGCGCGCCTGTTGTTCAAGCTGCACGGCGTACAGCACCAGCAGCAGGGTAGTGACGAAGGCGACCGCATTGACCGCCCAGAATTTGTATTTCAGCGAGATATTGCTAAGCCAGGCACCCATGGAGGTCTTCTCTGATAGCGGAAACAGTTTTGGCAAGGTGCCATTATTGTGCCGCTATGCAGATATGCGGATCTTGATACATATCAAAAGAACACATCGCCCCCCTGTGGGAGCGAGCCTGCTCGCGAAGAGGGCGTGTCAGTCAACATCATTGCCATCTGAACCACCGCTTTCGCGAGCAGGCTCGCTCCCACAAGGGAATTCTGCTGTGTCAGGAGAGGGCAGGGAGGTTGTAGAACGCGCGGGCACACACGGTGGTGTGGGCCGCCAGATCCTCCTCGGTTTCGCCGCGATGTAGCGCCACTTCGCGCAGTACTTCGGTCAGATAGGCCGGCTCATTACGCCCGTTCTTTGGCTTCGGGCGCAGGGTGCGCGGCAGCAAATAAGGCGCGTCGCTCTCCAGCATCAAGCGTCCACGTTCGATCTCCTTCACCAGCGGATGCAAATGCGTGCCACGGCGCTCGTCGCAGATCCAGCCGGTGATACCGATGTGCAGATCCAGATCAAGGTAGCTGAACAGGGCTTTTTGCTCGCCGGTGAAGCAATGCACCACGGCGGCAGGCAGTTGATCGCGGAAGTCTTTCAAGATCTCCAGCAAACGCTGGCTGGCATCACGCTCGTGCAGAAACACCGGCAGTTGCAGTTCAACGGCCAGCGCCAGATGTTCTTCGAGGACTTTTTCCTGCTGTGGGCGCGGCGAGAAATCACGGTTGAAATCCAGCCCGCATTCACCCACGGCGACTACGTTTTTTTCGTGCAACAGGCTACGCAAACGACGGGCGCTGTCCGCGTTCCAGTCACTGGCCGAATGCGGGTGAATACCGGCGGTGGCGAACAGCCGCTGGCCACTTTCATCGAGTTGCTGGCACAGCTCCAGGGCTTGCTCGCTGCCTTCGACGCTGGTGCCGGTCAGCACCAGTTGGCAGACTCCGGCGGCATAGGCGCGTTCGAGTACGGCCTGGTGTTTGTCGGCGAAACTGGGGTTGGTCAGGTTGACGCCGATATCGATGAGTTGCATGGTTGCTACCTCGGGCCGAAGGCCGGAAAGCATACCAGAGCTGTAGATTCATAAGAAAAGCCAAGAACTACAAAGAGTTATAGCTGTCTGTTGATGCCGCGCCGCAGACCGGTTTGGTAGAAGTGCCATTACTGTGCCAGTCTCTCGCACGTTGCCAGCGCTCATGGCGCTCTGTTTTCGTCGGTGATTTCAAACTCGAAGAGATGAAATCGCCCCGTATTCTTTCCGGAGAGTGGATGATTCGTCCCTCGGTTTTGCTGCTGTTGTGTGGATCGCTGCTACTGCCGATGACGGCGGTCGCGCGCCTGCCCGGGCCGCTGCAAGCCGTGCCGGCCGCCAAGGTGCGCGACCTGTCCGAGATTCGCAGCAGTCGTGTGTTGCGGGTGCTGGTCAACCAGAGCCGCAACAGCTCCGGCGAAGTCCAGGGTCAGGCCATCGGCGTCGAATACCATCGCTTGCGCGCCTTTGAGCAATACCTCAATGGCCACGCCCGCGATGGTCAGGAAATTACCCTCAAGATCATTCCCAAAGCCAAGGATCAATTGCTCGGCGCATTGCAGCGTGGTGAAGGTGATCTGGTCGCGCCGGGTGAATTGCTCGATTTGCAGCCAGGTTATGCGGTCGCCAGTAGCGAGCCGATCTCCAGCAACGTGCCGCTGGTGCTGGTCGGCATCAAAGGCGAGCGGCGTTACACCAAGGTCGAGCAGCTCTCCGGCAAAACCCTGGCGTTGCCCACCGGCAGTGCGGCGGGGGAGGCGGTCACTCAGCTCAATCAGAAACTGGCGCTGCACAAACTGGCGCCGATCAAGATCGAATGGGTCGATCCGACCCTGGCGGTCGAAGATGTGCTGGAGATGGTTCAGGGCGGCATTTTCCACCTGACCATCGTTGAGCAACCGATCGCCGAGCGCTGGGGCAAGATCCTGCCGAAACTGCGGTTTGACCGGCAATTGATGATCAGCGAGCCGGGCGAGGAATACTGGTTCGTGCGCCGCGATGCTGCGATGTTGCGCGCAAGCATTGACCGCTTCCTCGGCGGTTACAAGAAACCCTCGAACGAAGATGCTGCGTTTCTGCGCATCTATCGGCGTCTCTATCAAGTCCACTATCCATTGGCCAAGGCTGATCGCCAGCGCCTGGAAAAACTGCGCCCGACCCTGCAAAAGCACGCCCAGGCGCAGAATATGGACTGGCTCAATCTGGCCGCACTGGCGTTCAAGGAATCACGCCTGCAACCCAATGCCCGCAGCGGCAGCGGCCCGACCGGGCTGATGCAGATCACGCCGTCCGCCGCACAGCGAGTCGGTGTGAGCAACATTCAGAATCTCGATGCGAATGTGCAGGCCGGGGCCAAATATCTGGCGATGATCCGCCGCAAGTTCTTCAGCAGCCCCAAACTCAATGAGCGCGAACGCATGGCGTTCACCCTGGCGGCCTACAACATCGGTCCCGAGCGCGTGCAGGGCATGCGCGCTGAGGCCCGGCGGCGCGGGTTGAACCCTAACCAGTGGTTCTTCCAGGTCGAGCGCATCGCCATGGAGCAGGTAGGAATGGGGCCGGTCAGCTATGTTAATAGCGTGAACAAGTATTACTTGGCGTTCGACCGGGAGCGGGAGTCGTTGGAGCCCGGGGCGCAAAAAGTCGTCTCACGGAAATGATCTAATAAACTGATTGTTATGGCGGAATATTTGCGCTTTTAACATGAATTTTATTGATTAATATAGCGGCCAACCAACACACATAACTTCTCGCAAAAACAAGGAATGCCCCATGAGCTCTCTGATCAACAAAGTACTGTTCACCCGCGCTGGCTACGGTCTGACCATCCTGCGCATCGCGGTAGGTGTGATTTTCGCGGCGCACGGTTCGCAAAAGCTTTTTGGTCTGTTCGGTGGTTACGGTCTGGCGGGCACCGCGCAATACATGGACAGCATTGGCCTGCACCCGGGCTACCTGATGGCCACGCTGGCGGGCGGTACTGAATTCTTCGCTGGTCTGGCCCTGATCATCGGCCTGCTGGTGCGCCCGGCGGCATTGGGTCTGACCTTCCTGTCGCTGGTGGCGATCTTCACCGTACACATCAGCAACGGTCTGTTTATGGCCAACAACGGTTACGAGTTCGCTCTGGCCCTGCTCGGTGGCAGCCTTGCCGTACTGATCGAAGGCGCCGGCAAGCTCTCGGTGGACCGCGCCATCGCCGGTTAAGCGCTCTGGCTCAAGGAAAAGGCCCGCATTGTGCGGGCCTTTTTTGTTGCGGCTGATTCTTGACACTGATCGGTCACGTTCTCTAGGATGTTGCCCATGCGCCGATTTAAACAGCTACTTGCGGGGCGCCAGGTGACTTCAACAGTTGCCGTCAGAAGCCGGAACAGGGCTTCGAAATACCGCTAAAGCGCTGGTTCGGTGTTGCCTCTCACCTGCCATGCAGACTTTTGAGGCAGAGACACGACACGATGAATGCACTACGCCCTCCAGCACGTCCCGCACCGATCACGGCGCATATCACCCAGCGCAACCCGAAAATTCTCCTTGGCGGCAAACATCAGCCGACGCTGTTGCGTTATCTCGATGGCTGGCCACGTCGCAGCGGCGGTCCTGCCGCGTTCCTGATCCAGTTTGTCGAAGACGGCGAGTCGCTGACGCGTTTTGCCAGTGACAGTTTTGATCTGGCGGTGATTCAGGCTCCAAGCGCTGAGGATGCGCCGGAGATGATCAAACAACTGGTCCGCGTTGCACGCCAGGGTTTGATCACTCGCCGCTGATAGGCTTTACGGATAGTCGATAGCGACGATGTAAACGAACTGCTCACCCGTCGGTGTCTGCACCCTGACTTCTGCATCCAGCGCCTTGCCGATCAAGGCGCGGGCGAGTGGCGAGTCGATGCTGATCAGACCCAGTTTCAGATCCAGTTCATCCGGGCCGACGATGCGGTAGCGCGATTGCTTGCCGTCTTCGTCTTCGATGGTCACCCATGCGCCGAAGTACACCTTGTTCGGGTCACTGGGTTTTTCACTGACGACTTTCAATGCTTCCAGGCGTTTGGTGAGAAAGCGCACGCGACTGTCGATCTCGCGCAGCATCTTCTTGCCGTAGGTGTATTCGGCGTTCTCCGAGCGATCGCCCTGAGCCGCCGCCTCGCTGACCGATTGCGTCACCTGCGGGCGGCGCACATGCCACAACTCATGGAATTCGGCGCGCATCCGCGCTTCACCTTCGGGGGTGATCAGCGCGGTGCCGGCGGGGCGTGGCGGGCGATAACGGCTCATGGCAACTTCTTGTGATTAAGACCGACTGAGTCTATCAACCCTCACGCAACACTGTCAGTGGACTTGCGTTGAGTGCCCGGCGCGTACCGAACACGCCGGCGCCACCAATCAGCGCCGCGCCAATCAACGGCAGAACCAACAACCACGGATGCGGGTGCCACGGCAGATCGAAGGCGTAGCGATACAGCACCAAGCTCACCACTTCCGAACCGATCGCCGCGAGCAAACCGCTGACCGCGCCGAGCAAACCGAACTCGATGCGCCGCGCCTTGATCAGCAGCTTCCGCTCCGCACCCAATGCTCGCAACAGCGCACCTTGGCGAATGCGTTCATCAAGCGTTGCCTGCAAGCCGGAAAACAACACGGCCATGCCCGCCGCGAGGACAAACAACAACACATATTCCACGGCCAAGGTGACTTGGGCGAGGATGCTGCGCAGTTGTTCGAGCAGCGCTTCGACTTGAAGAATGGTCACCGCCGGGAAGGTTCGCGACAGTTCGACGATCTGCTGATCATGACCGGGCGCCAGATAAAAACTGGTCAAGTAGGTCGCTGGCAGATCCTTCAACGTGCCGGGCTGGAAGATCATGAAGAAGTTCGGCTGGAAGTTGTCCCAGTTGATCTCGCGCAGGCTGGTGACCTTCGCTTCACGGTTGACCCCGCCGACGCTGAACACCATGTGATCGCCGAGTTTGAGCTTGAGGCTTTCAGCGACTTTGCCTTCCACCGATACCCCGGGAACGCCGTCGGTAGGCTGATCTTTCCACCATTCACCGGCAGTGAGCTTGTTGCCCGCCGGCAAATCCGCCGCCCAGGTCAGGCTCAAGTCGCGCTGTACGGCACGGTCGCCGGCCGAATCCTTGCTGACGATTTGCTGCACGACTTCACCGTTGATGCTGATCAGTCGCCCCGGCACCACCGGATACAGTGGCGCGGCTTGCGCGGACACCTTGATCAAGTGATCGGTGAAGGCCTGCTTGTCTGCCGGCAAAATGTTCAGGGCAAAGTAGTTCGGTGCGTTTTTCGGCAACTGGTTTTGCCAGGTGTCGAGCAGTTCGCCGCGCAGCAGGGCGATCAAGGCCATCGACAGCAGAATCAGACCGAATGCCAGCGACTGACCGGCCGCCGCCAAGGGATGGCGCAGCAACTGGCCCAGGCCCAGGCGCCATGGCAGCGAAGCACGGGCGAGCATCCGCCGCAGGCTTTGCAGCAGCAACAGCAGCAGACCGCCCAAAACCAGCGCGGCGACTACGCCACCGCCGAGCAGGGCGAACGTCAGCAGCAGATCGAGGCTCAGGCGCCACATGATCAGGCCGAGTGCACCCAAGGCTGCGCCGTAAACCATCCAGGTACTCGACGGAATCGGCAGCATGTCGCGGCGCAATACGCGCAGCGGCGGCACACGGCCCAATGCGGCCAGCGGCGGCAAGGCGAAACCGGCCAAGGCGACCAGCCCGGTGCCGATCCCGGCGATGGCTGGAAACAGACCGCCCGGCGGGACGTCGGTTGGCAGCAAGTCATGTAGCAGGGCGAACAAGCCCAACTGCGCGAGCCAGCCGAGCAATGCGCCACTGAGTGCGGCGAGCAGGCCGAGCACGGTCAGCTGCAAACTGAACAGCACCATGGTTTCCCGCCGTGACAATCCGAGGCAGCGCAGCAACGCACTCGCGTCGAAGCGGCGACTGGCGAAACGGTTGGCCGACAACGCCACCGCGACCCCGGCCAGCAGCACGGCGACCAGACTGGCCATGTTCAGATAGCGCTCGGCTTTGCCCAGTGCACCGCCAATCTGCCGGTTGCCATCGCGCGCATCCTGAATCCGCTGGTTCGCGGCGAGCCCGGGTTTGATCAGTTGCCGATAGGTTTCCAGTGCCTGTGGTTCGCCGCGCCAAAGTTCGCGGTAACTCACGCGGCTGCCGGGTTGCACCACTCCAGTGGCGGCGAGGTCGTCGAGGTTGATCATCACCCGTGGCGTGAGGCTGTAGAAGTTGCCGGCGCGATCCGGTTCATACGTCAGCACGCGGGACAGTTTCAACGTCTTCATGCCGACATCGATGCTGTCGCCGATCTTCAGATCCAGTGCGGTCAGCAGGCGTGCCTCGACCCAGGCTTCACCGGGTTGCGGTTCGCCGCCGGATTCTTCGGTGGCGAACGGGGCTGGCGCGCTCTTCAGTTCGCCGCGTAGCGGATAGGCGCGGTCGACGGCTTTGATGCTCGACAGCTGGATGCCGTTGTCGGTGGCAATGACGCTGGAGAACTCCACTACTTGTGCGTGATTCAGGCGCAGTTCGGTGCCACTCCTGATCTGTTCTTCACGGGCCGGGGAACTGCCTTCGAGAACCAGATCGGCGCCGAGAAATTCAGTCGCGCGGAGCATCATGGCGCCGTTCAGGCGGGCGCCGAAATAGCCGATGGCGGTACTCGCCGCCACCGCAACGACCAACGCGAAGAACAACACGCGCAATTCACCGGCGCGGGCATCGCGCATGAGTTGGCGTAGGGCGAGACTGAACAGACGCAACAGCGGCAAACGTGCCATCAAGGCTCCAGAGGGGCGACCAACAGCCCGGCTTCAAGACGGATCAGGCGCCGGCAGCGATGAGCCAGGCGTTCGTCGTGGGTCACCAGCACCAGGGTGGTGCCGCGTTCCTTGTTCAATTCGAAAAGCAGATCGCTGATGCGCTCGCCGGTGTGGCTGTCGAGGTTGCCGGTGGGTTCGTCGGCGAACAGTACGTCGGGCTCGGCGGCAAAGGCGCGGGCGATTGCCACACGCTGTTGTTCGCCACCGGAGAGCTGGCGCGGCGAGTGCGTCAGGCGCTGGCCGAGACCTACGCGCTGGAGCAGTTCAGTCGCCCGCTCACGGGCATCTTTGCGGCCATCGAGTTCCAGCGGCAGCATGACGTTTTCCAGCGCGTTGAGGCTGTCGAGCAACTGGAACGACTGGAAGACGAAACCGACATGCTCGGCGCGAATGCGTGCGCGCTGGTCTTCGTCGAGATTGCTCAGGCCTTGTCCGGCGAGGATGACTTCGCCGCTGCTCGGCAAGTCGAGGCCAGCGAGCAGGCCGAGGAGGGTGGATTTGCCGGAACCGGACGCGCCAACGATGGCCAGGCTGTCGCCCTTGTTCAGTTCCAGGCTGAGTTCGTGCAGGATAGTCAGTTCACCTTCCGCGCTGGGAACCACTTTGCTGAGGTTCTTCGCGGTGAGAATGCTTGCGCCCATGGAGAATCCGATGCGTGTGTGGTTTTTGAGTGCTGGCCTGGCCGTTATGTGCATGGCCCAGAACGCAGCGGCGGGTACTGTCCTGATCGTTGGCGATAGTATCAGCGCCGGTTTCGGACTGGATACCCGCTTGGGGTGGGTGTCGTTGCTCGAACAACGGCTCAAACAGGAGGGTTTCGACGATAAAGTGGTCAATGCCTCCATCAGCGGCGACACCAGCGCAGGAGGCCAGGCGCGGCTGCCAGCGCTGCTTGCAGAGCATAAGCCGGAACTGGTGATCCTCGAACTGGGCGGCAACGATGGCTTGCGCGGAATGCCGCCAACTCAATTGCAACAAAATCTTGCCTCGATGATCGACAGCTCCCGTCAGAGCGGGGCCAAGGTGCTGCTGCTGGGCATGCAACTGCCGCCCAATTACGGCAAGCGTTACACCGATGCTTTTGCCGAGGTCTACGGCAAACTCGCCGACGATAAAAAAATCCCGCTGGTGCCGTTTTTCCTCGACGGCGTCGGCGGGCATCCGGACTTGATGCAGGCCGATGGACTGCACCCGGCAGCCGGGGCTCAGGGCAAGTTGCTGGAAAATGTCTGGCCGACGCTAAAACCGCTGTTATGAGGCTTTTCTAAGGGCAGGCTTTCGGCTAATGTGGCGCCCCCTTATTTGGAGCCCCCGATGTCGCGTTCTGCCTGGTCCCTGTTTGCCTACCAACTGATCGAGCCTGACGAGCAGCTGGATCTGTTCGCCTGCCAGGAAGTGCGGGTGCATCTGGTGACGCGGCAACTCGAACTCGGCGGCTCGGCCGATCGCACCCTGTGCGGCAGTCTGCTGCCGGCGCAACCGCGCTGGTCGAGCGTCGATCGTCGGGTGTTTCAGGATCAGCGTCTGTGCTCGCTGTGCCGGGCGATTCTGGAATCGCAGAAGCGCGGCACCTCGCCGATCTGGCCTGAGCTGCGTTTCGAGCTTTAAGAGCAAAAGATCGCAGCCTGCGACAGCTCCTACAAGGAAGGGCGTACACCTGTAGGAGCTGCCGCAGGCTGCGATCTTTTCAAGGCCTGACGCGGTCCATCGGGCTGTCTCCCCCAATATTCAAAGTGCGGTGTACAATCGCGCTCTTATACCCTTGTTGATCATGCGAAGGATTTTCCGGATGTTGCCGCGCTTTCCTGCCGTCACCCGCTGCCTGTCACTTGCCGCCCTGTGTGTGGCCGGTCCCGTTGCTGCATTGGAGTTTCCCCTGCCACCACCCGGTGAAGACATCATCGGTCAGGTGCAGGTGATCAAAGCCAAGTACGAAGACACCTTCGCCGATCTGGGCACCAAGTACGATCTGGGTTACTCGGAAATGGTCGCGGCCAACCCGGGCGTCGATGCCTGGCTGCCGGGCGCGGGCACCGAAATCGTCTTGCCGACCCGTTTCATTTTGCCGCCGGGCCCGCGTGAAGGCATCGTCATCAACCTTGCCGAATACCGCCTCTACTATTTCCCGAAAGGCCGCAACGTGGTGTACACGTTCCCGCTGGGTATCGGTCGTGAGGGCTGGGGTTCGCCGATCGCACACACCTCGATCACCGCGAAGACGCCAAACCCGACCTGGACGCCTCCCGCGTCGATCAAGGCTGAACACGCCGCTGATGGCGACCCGCTGCCGAACGTAGTGCCGGCCGGCCCGGACAATCCGCTGGGTCCGTTCAAGTTCACCCTGGGCACCCCGGGTTACCTGATTCACGGTTCGAACAAGAAATTCGGTATCGGCATGCGCACCAGTCACGGCTGCTTCCGCATGTTCAACAACAACGTGCTGGAAATGGCCGGCATGGTGCCGGTCGGTACGTCGGTACGCATACTCAACGATGCCTACAAGTTCGGCAGCAGTGGCGGCAAGGTTTATCTGGAAGCGCACACGCCGATCGACGACAAGGGCAACCCGTCGGTGGTCGACAAGCACACAGCAGTGATCAACGCGATGCTCAAGCGTGAAGACGTCACCAGCAACCTTCGCGTGAACTGGGATGTGGTGCGTGATGTGGTCGCGGCTGAAGATGGCCTGCCAACGGAAATCGGCACGCCAAGTACTTCGGCGCCGATCGTTTCGAGTGCACCGATCGATCTGCAGTAATAAGCCAGCGGTCAAGAGCCCGTCGATGCGTGATGCGTCGGCGGGTTTTTTATTGCCCGGACAAAAGTTTCAGGCACAAAAAAGCCGACCCAGACATCGGATCGGCTTGATAACAATCCCGAGGGATTATTACTTGCGGCTAGCTTTGTCCAGCATGCGCAGAGCACGCTCGTTAGCTTCGTCAGCAGTCTGTTGTGCTTTTTGAGCAGCAGCCAGAGCTTCATCAGCTTTACGGTAAGCTTCGTCTGCACGAGCCTGGGAGCGAGCAGCTGCGTCTTCAGTAGCGGTCAGACGTGCTTCGGTTTCTTTCGATGCGCTGCTGCAACCGGTAGCCAGAACTGCGGCCAGAGCCAGAGCAGAGAATTTCAGAACGTTGTTCATCGTGTTCCCCTTCAAGGACTTTCAATTAAGTGGCTGTCTCCTCACGATTGAGGAAATAGCCGGCGTACATACTACCCATTACTTGTAGTAAGTAAACTGACGTAAGGCAAGAAGCAAAAAAAATTGTAGGCGTTGATTCTTTTTCGAGCAACTTTTAACTGCGTTGTTTAAAAAATACCCAGCTGCAAGCCCCGAGCTGAGCGAGTTAATGAGAAAAAGTTCCCGTTGCCATGTGCTGTTTTTGCAGTTTTGGCTAAAGTCTGTCTAGATGAATTCGTCCACACTTTTGTTCCGATTTTGCGTGCTGCTTCGCTTATCTTTGTGCATGTTGAGGTGACTTTAAATAAGGCTGCACGTCTTAAGTCTCAACATCCGGCAATGTTCAGGTGAGCGACCCGGGAAGATCTTCTCCCAGGTTCACCCTGCGTCCATCGGAGCAACCCCCGCCAACCCGCTTGATGACGAGCGTACCTTGAGCATTTTTGCCAATGGTGCCTACTATTTATCAGGTGCCAGGTTACGCGAGATCGGTGTGGCTCTTCTCGGTGTCCATCAGGCACGGGGTGGCGTAGATGTTCCTTCGCCGGAAAAACATCGGTAAGGTAGGGGTCAGAATCCAAGACCCGCGAGGAGTAGTGATGAGCGAGGCGTTGTCCATCCACCATGACCAGGCTGGTCATCAGTTCGAGACCAATGTGGACGGTCATCGTGCCTACCTGACTTATATGGATCTGGGGAAACAGACCCTGGATATCTATCGCACGTTTGTGCCCAACGCCCTGCGTGGCCGTGGCATTGCCGCAGCGCTGACCGAGAGCGCGTTGCAGTACGCCGAAGAAATGGGCTACACGGTGATCCCGTCGTGCTCTTACGTCGAGCGCTATATGGAGCGCCATCAGCGCCGCGCCGCCAAGATCTGAATCGCGCACACAAAAACGCCGGGCAATGCCCGGCGTTTTTTTATGCCTGAAAAACGCGTATCAGCTGCGCTGGCGTTTCGGCAACACGTCCTTGAGCTTGGCGTGCATGCTGCGCAACGTGTTCTCCGTGGCGGACCAGTCGATGCAGGCATCGGTAATCGACACGCCGTATTGCAGGTCGGCGAGGTCTTTTGGAATCGCCTGGCAGCCCCAGTTCAGGTGACTTTCGACCATCAGGCCGATAATCGACTGGTTGCCTTCGAGGATCTGGTTGGCGACGTTCTCCATCACCAGTGGTTGCAGCGCCGGATCCTTGTTGGAGTTGGCGTGGCTGCAGTCGACCATGATGTTCGGCTTGATCTTCGCTTTGTCCAGCGCCTGCTCGCACAGGGCAACGCTGACCGAATCGTAGTTCGGCTTGCCGTTGCCACCGCGCAGTACGACGTGACCGTAGGCGTTGCCTTTGGTAGTGACGATCGACACGCCACCTTCCTGGTTGATGCCGAGGAAACGATGCGGGCTGGAGACCGACTGCAAGGCGTTGATCGCCACAGTCAGACCGCCGTCAGTGCCGTTCTTGAAGCCGACGGCCGAGGACAGGCCAGAAGCCATTTCCCGGTGAGTCTGCGATTCGGTGGTACGCGCGCCAATCGCCGACCAACTGATCAGGTCCTGCAGATACTGCGGGGAGATCGGGTCGAGGGCTTCAGTGGCGGTTGGCAGGCCTTTTTCGGCCAGATCCAGCAGCAACTGACGACCGATGTGCAGACCGTCCTGGATCTTGAACGAGTCGTCCAGGTACGGATCGTTGATCAGGCCTTTCCAGCCGACGGTGGTGCGTGGCTTCTCGAAATACACGCGCATGACCAGATACAGGGTGTCGGAAACTTCCGCCGCCAGCACCTTGAGGCGATCGGCGTATTCGTGGGCAGCCTTGATATCGTGGATCGAGCATGGGCCGATCACTACGAACAGACGGTGGTCGGTGCCATCAAGAATGTTGCGAATGACTTCGCGGCCCTTGGTGACGGTGCGCAGGGCAGCATCGCTCAGAGGGATATCACGCTTGAGCTGATCGGGAGTGATCAGGGTCTCGTTAGAGGCGACGTTTAGGTCGTTGATCGGTAAATCAGCCATCGTTTACTCGTCAGGTCACGGGTGCCGGCCGCCAGCGATCCCCGCGCGGCGGAGCACAGCAGATTTAAGCGCGTCGGGGAGCGGAACCTTAGCGCGTAAAGCGCCTGCTAGACAATGGGCAAAAGGTGCTTTAGTCCAGCGCTGGCTGCGCAAAAGCCTTGCGCACGCTGTCGTGGGAGAACTCGTC
Organism: Pseudomonas viridiflava; assembly: GCF_900580865.1. Taxonomy (GTDB): domain Bacteria; phylum Pseudomonadota; class Gammaproteobacteria; order Pseudomonadales; family Pseudomonadaceae; genus Aquipseudomonas. Next base: position 116,182 of record NZ_UTBZ01000014.1, on the reverse strand, counting down.
GGCGTGTTGCTCGACCCATTGCAGGGCCACCGCCTGAATTTCCTGCAGGTCATCGTGGGTTTCGTGCATGCGGCAGTAGCGCTCGATCTGACACACCTGCTCACCCATTCGCGCGCTGAACAGCGTCTGCTCATCGGTAAATGCAATTCCCACCAAATAACCCTTTTTGCGCCGCAGGCACCACGCCACATAGCCCGGATAACAGATGTCGGCATTTAGTGACGGCATGCGCACTTGCAGCGCTGTGCCATGGCGCCATGCACGGTGGTAATTGCAAGCGATGCCGCCGAGGCTGATAGTGTGTAGCTGTTGCCTGGAAATACATTCAGGCTTGAGCAAGGTTAATTCAACCGGCACCTCGTCCGGATGAGGAATGAAACGTCCCATGAGCACAGACTCCCTGTGTCGGTCATTTGACATTGTTTCCCCCAGTATAGTGGTCGAATCCGAACTGACCGATTTCGACGCCGACCAACGGCTGTTGGCGATGAGCGGCGTTTCCTTGGTGATTTTCACCAGCGTAGGTTGCGCCAGTTGCCGTTATGCCCGCGAGGTGTTGCCGGGACTCGATCTGGCAATCGATCAGTTGTGCTGGATCGATGCCGGCGACAACGGCGGGTTGGTCGAGCGTTATCAGGTCTTTCATTTGCCGGCGCTGTTTGTGGTGCGCGACGGCGAGTTCTTTGGGGCATTGCACACGCGCCTGACCGCCGATGCGCTCAACGAGGCATTAGTGCAGGCGCTGGGTCGAATTGCAGAGGAGTTGCCATAATGGGGGCAGTGAATACACCAGGCTTTGATAAACCGAAGGTGGGGATTATCGGCACCGGCGCGATTGGTGGGTTCTACGGTGTGATGCTGGCGCGCGCCGGTTTCGATGTGCACTTTCTGTTGCGCAGCGAGTTTTCGGCGGTGGCCGAACGTGGTTTGCAGATAAACAGCGCGGTGCATGGCCCGCTGACGTTGCATCCGGCGCAGGCCTATTCGTCGGCCGAAGACATGCCCAAATGCGACTGGCTGTTGGTGGGGGCGAAAACCACCAGCAACGCCGGTCTCGCGCCTTCAATCATTCAAGCGGCCAAGCCGGATGCGAAAGTACTGGTGCTGCAAAACGGTCTCGACGTCGAAGACAGTTTGCGTGAACTGCTGCCCGATTCCCTGCATCTGCTGGGCGGTTTGTGCCTGATCTGTGTACACCGCGAAGGTCCCGGACAAATCACCCATCAGGCGCTCGGCGCGGTCAACGTTGGCTATCACAGCGGCCCGGCGATGGATGATGGCGCGCGCATGGCGATTGTCGAGGAGGGCTGCGGGTTGTTCCGCGCTGCCGGGATCGATTCCCAGGCGATGCCGAATCTGCAACAGGCGCGCTGGCAGAAACTGGTGTGGAATATTCCCTACAACGGACTCTCAGTGTTGCTCGTTGCAAGCACCACGCCGTTGATGGCCGATGCCGACAGCCGTGCGTTGATCCAGGCGTTGATGGCCGAAGTCGTGCAGGGCGCCAAGGCCTGTGGCCACGATATACCGCCGGGATACGCCGATTACCTGTTCATGATGACCGAGAAAATGCCCGACTACTGGCCGAGCATGTACCACGACTTTTTACATAAACGGCCGCTGGAGCTGCAAGCGATCTACGCTCGACCATTGGCCGCGGCGAAAGCAGCGGGTTGTGAGTTACCGCGCATCGAAGCGTTGTATCGCAATTTGAGTTTTATCGACCGGCGCAACGTTTAAGCCGGTCGCTCTGGGGGAAGGCATGGCCAAGAACATCGATGACAAACTGGTGCTGGCGATTTCGTCGCGCGCCTTGTTCGACCTGAGCGAGAGCCACAAGGTCTATCTGTCGAGCGGCGTTGAAGCCTATCGGCAATATCAGATCGAGCACGAAGACGAAATTCTTGCGCCCGGCGATGCCTTCCCGCTGGTGGAAAAACTGTTGGCACTCAACAGTCGCCTCGGCCGAGCACGGGTCGAGGTGATTCTGGTCTCGCGCAACAGCGCCGACACCGGGCTGCGCGTATTCAACTCGATTCACCATTACGGACTGGCGATTTCCCGGGCGGCGTTCGTCGGTGGGCGCAGTCCGTATCCGTATCTCAAAGCCTTTGGTTGCGACCTGTTTCTGTCTACCCATGCCGAAGATGTGCGTGCGGCGCTGGATGCCGGTTTCGCCGCTGCGACGATTCTTTCCGGCGGAGCGAGCCGTGCGGCCAGCGATGAATTGCGCATCGCCTTCGACGGCGATGCGGTGATTTTTTCCGACGAGTCGGAGCGCGTCTATCAGTCCGGCGGGCTGGAAGCGTTTCAGGCCAAGGAGCGCGAAGCCGCGCGCGAGCCGTTGCGTGGTGGGCCGTTCAAAGGCTTTCTGGCGGCGCTCAATCTGCTGCAGCGCGAGTTTCCCGATGACGATTGCCCGATTCGCACAGCGCTGGTCACTGCGCGTTCGGCGCCCGCGCATGAGCGGGTGATCCGCACCTTGCGCGAGTGGGACATTCGTCTCGACGAATCACTGTTTCTCGGTGGCCTGACCAAATCGGCGTTTCTCGAAGCGTTTGCCGCCGACGTGTTTTTCGACGATCAGGCCGGCCACTGCGAACTCGCCCGCGAAGTGGTCGCCACCGGGCACGTGCCGCACGGCATCAGCAACGAACCGTCGGTCTAAAGCCCTTTGCTTCAATACGTTGCGTCGCACGTCGTAGTCGCCAAGGCACTGCTAAGCTGAATCAAATCTCCGCCATGTTGGCACGCGAGGAGGTCATATGATTCGTTCGATGCTGTATGCCACTGACCTCGGTCTGTACGCACCGTTAGTGATGCAGCATGCCCTGGCGTTGGCGCGAACGTTCAATGCCGATCTGTACGTGGTGCACGCGGTGGAGCCGATGGGGCTGTTTGCCGAATCGGTATTGCAGAGCTATCTCGACGAGCAGGCATTGAACGAATTTCACAGCCAGGGTCTGAAAACTGTCATCGCCAATATCGAGCAGCGGGTGCTGGAAAGCTTTCGCGAAGAACTCGGGGATGAAGGCGAGCAGGATCTGCAGCGTATTCGCGCCGTGCGCGTGCTGCAGGGCGATCCGTCGCAGGTGATTCTCGACCAGGTGCAGAAACTCTCGGTCGATTTGCTGATCGTAGGCAGTCACAGCCACGGGGTAGGTGCGGAAACGCCGTTGGGGCGCACGGCGGCGCGGGTCCTGCAATTGGCCAAAGTACCGGTTTACATGGTGCCGCTGGTGGAGCGGAGGCGGCGGGGAGATCGCTGAAGCACGAATAATGGCGCTTTGATAAAAAAGTTCTAGATTTATTATTCAAACCATTAATATAGTTATATACCGTCGCTGATGCCCGTGGCGTCTACCTGCTTTGAGGGATTCATATGAAGCTTCAACAATTGCGCTACATCTGGGAAGTGGCGCACCACGACCTCAACGTTTCCGCTACGGCCCAAAGCCTCTACACCTCGCAACCGGGCATCAGTAAGCAAATTCGCCTGTTGGAAGATGAACTCGGCGTTGAAGTATTTGCCCGCAGTGGCAAGCACCTGACCCGCGTCACTCCGGCCGGCGAGCGCATCATCACCACCGCCGGTGAGATTCTGCGCAAGGTCGAAAGCATCAAGCAGATCGCTCAGGAATTCTCCAACGAGAAGAAAGGCACTCTGTCGATCGCCACCACCCACACCCAGGCACGTTATGCGCTGCCGCCGGTGATCAGCAATTTCATCAAGCAATACCCGGACGTGGCGCTGCACATGCATCAGGGTTCGCCGATGCAGATCGCCGAAATGGCCGCTGACGGCACCGTCGATTTTGCTATTGCCACCGAAGCGCTGGAGCTGTTCGGCGATCTGGTGATGATGCCGTGCTATCGCTGGAACCGTTGCGTGGTCGTGCCGCAGGGCCATCCGCTGACCAAGCTGCCAAAGCTGACCCTGGAAGCCTTGGCCGAATACCCGATCGTGACTTACGTGTTCGGTTTCACCGGTCGTTCGAAACTCGACGAAGCCTTCAGCCATCGCGGCCTGACGCCGAAAGTGGTGTTCACCGCCGCCGACGCCGACGTGATCAAGACTTACGTGCGCCTGGGTCTGGGTGTGGGCATCGTCGCTAAAATGGCGGTCGACACCAAACTCGACAACGATCTGGTGGTGCTGGATGCCAGCGAACTGTTCGAATCGAGCATCACCAAGATCGGTTTCCGTCGCGGCACCTTCCTGCGTGGTTTCATGTGCGACTTCATCGAGAAGTTTGCCCCGCACCTGACCCGCGAAGTCATGGCCAAAGCCATTCAGTGCCACAACAAGCAGGAACTGGAAGAACTGTTCGACGGCGTCGAACTGCCGGTTCACTGATCAACTGTCTCAAAGCACCTCGGTGACAGCAAACTGTTGCCGGGTGCCCGCCACCAGAATCTCCACCTCATCCCCTTCGCACTTGCCCAGCAGACCTTTGCCCAGCGGCGAGCGCGGGGTGATGACAGTAATCGGCTGACCCACCACATCGACTTTCAGGCCTGCCGCATCGGGCGCCAGAAACAGCCATTGCTCGCGACCCTTTTCGTCCTCCAGACCGAGCAAGGCACCGACTTCTATGCCACGGTTTTCGTCATAGGCACGCAGTGTCAGGTTCTGGCACAGCGCCAGTGACTGGCGGATTTCCTCTACCCGTTTCGCTTGTCCGGCCGCCAGATACGACGCTTCCAGGCCCAGCGTGTCGTACTTGTTTTCGGCGATGTTTTCTTCGTGAGTCGCGGTTTCGTAAGCGGTTTGTGCGGCACGCTCGGCGATGTCGAGGTCGATGCGCAATTTGTCGAGAATCAGTTGGTGGACGATGTGCTTGTTCATGATCAATCGCAGAATTGCAAAACGTTGGCGCGGCTCTTTTCGCTTGGAGCGGTCTGATCCTGCTGCAGCCAGAACTGGCACTTTGGATTTGACTGATTGCGAATGCTGCTGCGGGCCTGATCCATGCGCACCTGCTGCTCGCTCTTGCGCAGGTTTTCTTCGTACTGTTGGAACAGCGGGCTCTGCGGTGGAATATCCGGTTGTACCTGCACGGCCGGCGGATTGGCCAATTGCTGTACCGCTTGCGCGACCGGTGCCAGTTGTTCTTTGAACAGCAAATGCGACAGCAGCCAGCAGGTCAGCGCAATGGCGACGAAGCCCAGCCACATGCCCAAGGCAATGCTGCCGGTCAAATGCAGCGCGCTAAGCTGAACAGGCAACGGGCGACGCGGGTTGGGACGGTAGGGCATGGCTGCCTCCTGGCGGGTGATTGCGGGCAAGTGGCGATTGTCGCACGAAGATTAATCGCCGTCGGCTCTTCTGCGCGAGGTCATTTATGCGGACAATTGCTGCTTTTGCCAACGGGAGTCTTGAATGTCGCAATTGAAACCCCGCTGGGATATTTTCTGCACGGTGGTCGACAACTTTGGCGACATCGGCGTTACCTGGCGTCTGGCTCGGCAATTGGTGGCTGAGCATGGTTTGGCGGTGCGCTTGTGGGTCGATGATCTGCGCGCATTCGAGCGCATTTGCCCGGCGATCGATATCAACGCCGCACAGCAATCGCAACAAGGCGTCGAAGTGCGGCACTGGCCGGCTGACTGGGTGCACACAGATGCGGCGGATGTGGTGATCGCCGCGTTTGCCTGTCAGTTACCGAGTGATTACATGGACGCAATGGCTGGGCGTGAACAGCCGCCGCTGTGGATGAACCTCGACTATCTCAGCGCTGAAGACTGGGTGATCGGCTGTCACGGGTTGCCGTCGGTCAAATACAAATCGGTGCAGAAGTTCTTCTTCTTTCCGGGGTTCCAGCCGGGCACTGGCGGCCTGTTGCGTGAGCGAGGATTGCTCGAGCAGCGTCGGCAATTTCAGCAGGATGCCGAGGCTCAGCGCCAATTCCTCCAAGGCCTCGGGATCGATCGTGCGCCTGGCGCCCAGCTGATTTCGCTGTTTGCTTACGAGAACGCCGGGTTGGCCAGTTGGCTGGACGTTTTGGCGGCGGACGCTGCACCGACTCATCTGCTGGTGCCGGAAGGGCGAATTCTTGGCGATGTGGCGCGCTGGCTCGAGGTGGAAAACCTGGCGGTTGGTGCGATTCATGTGCGTCAGTCGCTCACCGTGCAGGTGCTGCCGTTCGTCCGACAGGATCAATATGATCACTTGCTCTGGTGCTGCGATTTCAACGCGGTGCGCGGTGAGGATTCGTTTGTCCGGGCGCAGTGGGCGGGGCGGCCGATGCTCTGGCACATCTATCAGCAGGACGAAGACATCCATCTGGACAAGCTCGATGCCTTTCTCGCGCTTTACACAAAAGGCCTGTCTCCGGCTGCTGCCGAGGCGATGAACGGTCTCTGGCGGGCCTGGAGCGCCGGTCAGCCCATCGGCGAATACTGGGTCGCCGCCCGTAATCATTGGCCAGAACTGCAGGAAAACGCCGAAGCGTGGTGTCTGGAACAAGGCTTGCAGGCCGATCTTGCCGCAGCGCTGGTACAGTTTTACCTAAATTGGATATGATACGCGGCCTAGATTTTTGTAAATCCCATCCAAATTCGGATATTCGCAATGAAAACTGGTAAAGAACTGAAACCCGGTACCGTGATCCGTCTCGAGAACGATCCTTGGCTGGTTCAGAAAGCTGAATTCACCAAGTCGGGCCGTAACAGCGCGATCATGAAGACCAAGCTGAAAAACCTGCTGACCGGTTACAAGACCGAGATCGTTTACAGCGCTGACGACAAACTGGACGACGTAATCCTCGACCGCAAAGAAGCGACCCTGTCCTTCATCAGCGGCGACACCTACACGTTCATGGACACCACCGACTACACCATGTACGAGCTGAACGCTGAAGACATCGAAGCTGTTCTGCCTTTCGTTGAAGAAGGCATGACCGATGTTTGCGAAGCGATCTTCTTCGAAGAGCGTCTGGTTTCCGTAGAGCTGCCGACCACCATCGTGCGCGTAGTTGACTACACCGAAGGTTCGGCTCGCGGCGACACTTCCGGCAAAGTCATGAAGCCAGCCAAGCTGGCTAACGGTACCGAGCTGCAGGTTGCTGACTTCATCGAAATCGGTGACAAGATCGAAATCGACACCCGCGAAGGCGGTTCCTACAAAGGCCGTGCTAAATAAGCATCGGTTTTTGCGGAAAGAAAAAGCCCGACCATTGAGTCGGGCTTTTTTGTGCCTGCGTTTTGAGCTTCACACCTACCCCTGTGGGAGCGAGCCTGCTCGCGAATGCATTCTGTCAGCCAGCACATCACCGGATGACACACCGCTTACGCGAGCAGGCTCGCTCCCACAATGGGATTGTGGTTACTTCAAGTGTTGCTTGAGTTCTTCAGATGCCTGCAGCATCGCCGAACGCACCGCCGGCACCTGGCTCACCACGTTAAGCAAGCCGTAATCGTGAATCATGCCGTTGTACCGCACCGACGTTACCGCTACACCAGCCTCGTCGAGTTTGCGTGCGTAAGCTTCACCCTCATCACGCAGCACATCGGCGCCGGCGGTCTGCACCAGCGCGGGCGGCAGGCCCTTCAGTTGCGCGGTGGTTGCCCGCAACGGCGAGGCGTAAATCTCGTTTCGCTGCTTGGCGTCGGTGGTGTAGTTGTCCCAGAACCACTTCATCATGTTGCGAGTGAGGAAGTGTCCTTCGGCGTACTGGTTGTAGGAACCGGTATCGAAATTGGCGTCCGTCACTGGCCACAGCAGCACCTGGAATTTGATCGCCGGAGTGCCTTTGTCTTTGGCCATCAGTGCAACCACAGCCGCCATGTTGCCGCCGACACTGTTGCCCGCCACGGCCAGACGCTTGCCGTCGACATTGATCTCTTTGCCGTGCTCTGCGACCCACTTCGTTGCGGCGTAAGCCTGATTGATCGCCACCGGGTAATGCGCTTCCGGTGAAGGTGTGTAATTGACGAACACCGCCGCCGCTCCCGAACCGACCACCAGATCCCGCACCAGCCGCTCGTGCGTCGGGAAATCGCCCAGCACCCAGCCACCACCGTGGAAGAACATGAACACTGGCAGCTCGCCCTGGACCCCGGCCGGCCGGACGATGGTCAGGCTCAACGGTTGGCCATCGACCTGAATGGTTTTCTCGCTGACGTCCGCTTTGGGCAGCGTCAACTTGACCCCGGACTGTGCGCCGACCAGCACGGCGCGGGCATCTTTGGGTGTCAGCTGTTCCATCGGTTTGCCGGTGCCGGCATTCAGCACATCGAGAAATGCCTGGGTGTTGTGTTCGACATCACCGGCAAATGCACTGTGGATGGACAGGGCGAGAAGGGTGCCGGTCAAGACTTTGCTGAAAGTGTGCATGTTCATTTCCTGTTCGGGCCTGGGGCGTCAGTGATCAGACGGTAACGTGCAGACGGACATCGACGTTGCCACGAGTGGCGTTGGAGTACGGGCAGACCTGATGGGCCGCATCGACCAGCGCTTGTGCGTCGGCTTGTTCCAGGCCAGGCAGGCTGATGTGCAGGTCGATGTCGAGACCGAAGCCGCCAGGGATCTGACCGATACCGACGTGGGCGGTGATCGAGGCGTCGTCAGGGATTTTGCGTTTGGTCTGGCTGGCGACGAATTTCAGGGCGCCGATGAAGCAGGCCGAGTAGCCGGCAGCGAACAGTTGCTCAGGGTTGGTCGCCGCGCCGCCAGCACCGCCGAGTTCTTTCGGGGTGGCGAGTTTGACGTCGAGGATGTTGTCGCTGGAGATCGCACGACCATCACGGCCGCCAGTGGAGGTTGCGATTGCGGTGTAGAGAGTTTGCATGGTGTGAGCCTCATTGGGTGTGTTTATGTGCGCTAATTGTTTGCGCGCTAAGTAAGTGCGAGATGAATGTATCGCGCGAATATTTAGTGCGCAAGATAAATTTTTGAAAAAGCTGCACTTCCACCAAGGGGCGGGTATGAGAGGGTGGCTGTAAGGCTTGAGTTAGAGGGGATTGCGCGGTAGATCAGGTGGTGAAAATATTTTGCTGTCGATGAAATCAATGTGGGAGCGAGCCTGCTCGCGAATAGAGGGTTCACTCAACAAATTCGTTGGCTGACAGATCGCATTCGCGAGCAGGCTCGCTCCCACAGGGACTGTGTGGAGGTCAGATCAGGCTTTCTTGCAAGTGACCGCGTAGCGCCTGCAACTCTGCTTGCAGCTTCTGCAGACGTTCCAGGGTGAAGCCGCTGGCGCCGAGAATGCATTGCGGAATGGTCTGTGCCTTGTCGCGCAGCGCACGGCCTTGTTCGGTCAGTTCAACAATCACCACCCGCTCATCCTCACGACTGCGCGTCCGGCTTAGCAAGCCTTCACCTTCCAGTCGTTTGAGCAGCGGGGTCAGCGAGCCGGGATCGGTCAGTAGACGCGTGCTGATTTCTCCGACGGTCAAGCCATCCTTCTCCCACAACACCATCATCGCCAGATACTGCGGATAGGTCAGGTTCAAGGCTTGCAGCAGAGGTTTGTAGACCTTGGTCATCATCAGCGAAGTGGAATGCAGAGCGAAGCAGGCCTGGTTGTCCAGCAGCAGGTCGTCGCAGGTGTCGCGTTCGGAAGTCATGTCAAAGCCTTGTTCGGTGATGGTCATGAATCTAGCGCTCGAATCTTTAATGCGCCAGATAATTCTCAGGGTTCAATGTCTGCCCAGATCGCGTTGTAATGCCAGATCCCAAGGTGGCACCGGACTGAAACGGGTTTTGAGATATTCAAGCAACAAGCGGCTGCGCGAGTTGGTCTGTTGCTCCATGCGCAGCGCGTAGATACCGGTGGACTCCGGTTTCGGCAGGCCTTTTTCGCAGAACAGCGGCAGCAACTCGCCGCGTAACAGGTACTCGCTGGCCAGCCACGTCGGCAAATGCGCGATGCCCAGCCCGGCGAGGGCGCCACACACCAGCGCCTCGGCGTTGTTGGCGCTCATGCGGATCCGCGCCGGGCGGTGCAATTGCATCTGGCCGTCCTGTTCGAACCGCCAGGCGAAGGGCGGAGCGAGGCCGTCCCAATCCAGGCCATCATGCTCGCTCAGTTGGGCTGGATTGACGGGCACGCCTCGGCGTTTGAGATAGTCGGGACTGGCGCAGGCAATGCGCACCATGCTCGCCAATGGTGTCGCCACCAGGCGGGTATCAGCCATTTGCCCGGCACGTAGCACCAGGTCGACTTTGCCCAGATTCGCGCCGCTCATGTCGACGAAGCTGTCGATCAGGTGCAGTTGCACATCCAGTCCCGGGTACAAAACGAGGAAGTCGGCGATCACCGGTGCCAGATGCCGGCGCCCGAAAGCCGCCGGGGCGTCGATGCGGATCAAACCTTCCGGCGCACTGCTCAAAGACACCGCCTCAGCGCGGGCCAGTTGCAACTCGGCAACAATTCGCCGCGCCCGCTCGGCAAACGCCAGGCCCGCCGGCGTTGCGCGCACGGCATGCGTACTGCGGACAAACAACTGACTGCCGAGAGCGCTTTCGAGGTTGTCGATCCGTCGGGCGACGGCCGAGGGGGTCAGTGGATGGCGGCGCGAAGCAGCGGAAAAACTGCCACTCTCCAGCACATCGAGAAACAGTCCGAGTTGATCGGTCAATTGATTGGGATTCATGGTCAGCTTCACGCTTGTGCGAAATTGGCATAGCCATTGTGCGTTGCTGTGCGTTTCCCCGCCAGCCACGACTGCGTAGGATGAATCGCCTGACGTAAGAGGAATTCAGCTGTGATGGAGTTTTTGTTGTACCTGCTGTTCGGCGCTGCTCTCGGCACACTCGGCGGCATTTTCGGCATCGGCGGCGGTTTGATCGCCATTCCGCTGCTTGGCGTGTGGTTTGGTCTCGATCAGCAGATTGCCCAAGGCACCGCGCTGGTAATGGTCGTACCGAATGTGATGCTGGCGCTGTGGCGGTATCACCAGCGCAATCGCATCGAACTGCGGCACGCGCTGCCTTTGGCGGTGATGGGCTTCTGCTTTGCGTGGCTCGGTTCGATCTGGGCGGTGGGCATCGATGCGCAAACCATGCGGGTTGGCTTTGTCGCTTTCCTCGTGGTGCTCTCCGCGTACAACCTGCTGAAGATGTTCGGCAAACCACCCGCTGCGACTTCCGAAATGCGTTATTCATGGCCATGGCTCGGTGTGCTCGGGGCTGCGTCCGGGACCATGGGCGGTTTGTTCGGTGTCGGCGGTGCGGTGGTCGCGACGCCGGTGTTGACCAGCCTGTTCGGCACCACGCAAGTGGTCGCGCAGGGCTTGTCGCTGGCGCTGGCCTTGCCGAGCACCGGCGTGACACTGGTGACCTACGCGGTGCACCACGAAGTGGACTGGATGATTGGCCTGCCGTTGGCCATCGGTGGTCTGGCCAGCATCAGTTGGGGGGTGAAAGTCGCCCACGCCATGCCGGAAAAACTCCTGCGCGGGCTGTTCTGCGGTTTTCTGGTGCTGTGTGCGGTGATGCTCGCGTTTAAGGTTTAAAACCTTCGACGATGTGCTCGGCCAGGCACTCGGTGATCGGCGACGGATTATTCAGGTTGCGGATCAGCATGATGCTGGCCTCGGGCAACAAGGGCAGATCTTCCGCGGCACCGAGAATGCGCATGTCCGGGGTGATCAGGCTTTCCAGTTGCGCGGTGATCGCCAGACCCGCGCTCACCACCGCCATCAACGCCGAAAGGCTGGTGCTGTTGTAGGCGATGCGGTATTCGCGGCCCATCGCATCCAGCGCATTGCACGCCCATAAACGGCAGAAACAATCACTGTTGAACATTGCCAAAGGCAGCGGCGTCTGTTCGTGGGCACTGAAATTCTGCGCCTCGGCCCAGACGAAACGCTCCTTGCGCAGCAACTGGCCGATCTCGTTGCCCGGTTCGCGGGTAACGATCGACAGGTCCAGATCAGTGCGTTGCAGCAGCTGCCTGGTCGATTCGCAGTGCACTTCGATCTGGATCAACGGATAGAACTGCGCAAACCGCGACAGAATCCCCGGCAGAAAACGCATCACGTAATCATCCGGCGTGCCGATGCGCACCGTGCCGACCATGTGTGGCTCGCGCAAGGTGTTGAACACTTCACTGTGCAACTTGAGGATGCGCCGCGCGTAACCGAGCAACACCTGGCCTTCCGCGGTCAGGCGCACCTGACGGCCGTCACGCTCGAACAACTGCCGCTGCAACACGTCCTCTTCCAGACGCTTCATTTGCATGCTCACCGCCGATTGCGTGCGGTTGACCATTTCGCCGGCGCGGGTGAAACCGCCCTGATCGGCAATCGCGACAAAGGTGCGCAGGACATCGGTATCGATACTGGGGTAGGCCGACAATTGATGAATCTCCGTGATGCATGCCATCAGAAACATTCGTTGGATTGATCGTAGCGCGGAGAAGAGACTGGAGCTATCCCACAAGGAGGGCGATGCGATGAAAGGTCAAAAAGTCTATGTAAGCGATGAAAAGTTTTCGGTCCATCTCGTTTCCGACCTGCTGCACAAGTTTAGCCGCTGGTACGAACTGCACCGTGAACGCGAGTTGCTCGCCAGTCTGAGCGACGAAGCGTTGAAGGACATCGGGGTCAGTCGTGCCGACGTTGAACACGAAGCCGTGCGGCCGTTCTGGGATGACCCGATGCATAAATGAAGAGCGCAGTGCTACACAAACCCGCTTCCCGTGAGGTAGGTTGCGAGCAGACAAGGAGATGCTCATGCCCGCGACTCTGGCCTTTTCCCTCAAACAGGCGCGACGACTGGCGCTGGCTGCCCAAGGGTTCAACGGGCGCCAGCCGCCGACTGTCAAAGCCGCTCACGTCAACCGGCTGATCGAGCGGCTGGGCCTGCTGCAAATCGACTCCGTCAATGCCGTGGTGCGCTCGCACTACCTGCCGCTGTTTTCCCGTCTCGGTTCTTATTCCTCTGACTTGCTCGACCAGGCTGCCTGGAGCTCGGGGCGAAGTCGTACGCTTTTTGAATACTGGGGACATGAAGCGTCATTGCTGCCGCTGTCGATGTACCCGCTGATGCACTGGCGCATGCAGCGGGCCAAACGCGGCGAGGATATTTATCAGCAACTGGCCAGATTCGGTCGCGAGCAGCAGGACGTGGTTCGTCGGGTATTGAATTCGGTTGCAGAGCAGGGCGCGTTGGGCGCCGGCAGTCTGTCTACCCGCGAAGACAAGGCCGGGCCGTGGTGGGACTGGAGCGCGGAAAAGCATGCGCTGGAATGGTTGTTTGCCGCCGGTGAAGTGACGGTAGCGGGGCGACGTGGTTTTGAGCGTTTGTATGATTTGCCGGAGCGGGTGATTCCTTCTTCAATTCTGCAGCAGGCGTTGCCAGACGAAGCCGAGGCGCAACGTGGGTTGCTGTTGCACGCGGTACAGGCCTTGGGTGTCGGTACTGAAAAAGACCTTCGTGATTACTTTCGGCTGAACCCGGCGGATGCGCGTCCACGTCTGGCGGAACTGGTCGAGGCCGGGCAACTGCAGCTGTGCGAGGTCGCCGGTTGGCGGCAAATCGCCTATTGCTTGCCGGAGCCAAAAGTCCCGCGCAAGGTCTTGGCCAGTGCGCTGCTGTCGCCGTTTGATTCGTTGATCTGGGAGCGCAGCCGCACCGAGCGTTTGTTCGATTTCCGTTATCGGTTGGAGATTTATACGCCGCAGGACAAACGGGTTTACGGCTATTACGTGTTGCCGTTCTTGCACAACGAGCGAATTGCCGCGCGGGTTGATCTGCGTGCCGAGCGGGCGTCCGGGCAGTTGGCGGTGCATGCGGTGCACGAGGAAGAGCCGGGGCTGGATGAAGAAGGGATGTTGGCGCTGGCCGTGAATTTGCGGCAGATGGCAGATTGGCTGGGGCTTGCGCGGCTGCAATTGAATTGTCAGCGCGAGAGTGCGGCGCGGTTGCGGGTGGCATTGGCAGAGATTGGCGGTGTCTGAGCCGGCCTCTTCGCGAGCAAGCTCGTTCCCACATGGGTTGTGTGTACGACACAGGTCCAGTGTGGGAGCGAGCTTGCTCGCGAAGGTGGCAACTCGGTCTAGCGGCGGACTTGTTTCAGCGTTTCGGCTATGAGGAACGCCAACTCCAGCGACTGATCAGCATTCATCCGCGGATCACAGTGCGTGTGATAGCGATCCGACAAGCCATCTTCAGTAATCGGCCGCGCGCCACCGATGCACTCGGTGACATTCTGCCCGGTCATCTCGATGTGAATACCGCCGGCATAACTGCCTTCCGCTTCGTGCACCTGGAAGAACTGTTTAACCTCACCGAGGATTTGCGCAAAGTCGCGGGTCTTGTAGCCGCTGCTGGCCTTGATGGTGTTGCCGTGCATCGGGTCGGAACTCCACAGCACTTGCTTGCCTTCACGCTGCACCGCGCGGATCAGCGCTGGCAGGTGATCGCCGACCTTGTTGGCGCCCATCCGCGCAATCAGGTTCAGACGCCCCGGATCGTTGTCCGGGTTGAGCACGTCGATCAGGCGGATCAGATCGTCGGGGTCCATGCTTGGGCCGACTTTCACGCCGATCGGATTATTCACGCCACGGAGGAATTCGACGTGCGCGCCGTCGAGCTGACGGGTGCGGTCGCCGATCCACAGCATGTGCGCCGAGCAATCGTAGTAATCGTTGGTCAGGCTGTCGCGACGCACGAAGGCTTCTTCGTAATTCAGCAGCAACGCTTCGTGGGCGGTGAAGAAACTGGTTTCGCGCAGTTGCGGCGAGCTGTCCATGCCGCAGGCGCGCATGAACGCCAGGGTTTCATCGATGCGGTCGGCCAAGTGGCTGTACTTCTCGGCCAGCGCCGAGTTGGCGATGAAATCGAGGTTCCACTTGTGCACCTGATGCAGGTCGGCAAAACCGCCCTGAGCAAACGCGCGCAGCAGGTTCAGCGTCGCGGTGGACTGGTGGTAGGACTGCAGCAGGCGTTCCGGATCCGGCACGCGGCTTTTTTCGTCGAAACCGATGCCGTTAACGATGTCGCCACGGTAGGCCGGCAGCGTCACGCCGTTGATGGTCTCGTCGTTGGCCGAACGCGGTTTGGCGAACTGACCGGCCATGCGCCCGACCTTGACCACCGGGCAACCGGCGGCGAAGGTCATGACGATCGCCATTTGCAGCAACACTTTAAAAGTATCGCGAATTTTTGCCGCGGAGAATTCAGCGAAGCTTTCCGCGCAATCGCCACCTTGCAGCAGGAACGCCCGGCCCTGGGTGACTTCGGCAAACTGCCGGCGCAATTCGCGCGCCTCACCGGCAAACACCAGCGGCGGATAACTGGCCAGGGTTTGCTCGACCTGGCGCAGGTGCGCGGCGTCGGGGTATTGCGGTTGTTGCTGGATCGGCAGGGCGCGCCAGCTGTCAGGGCTCCACGGTTGGCTCATCACGGTCTCTAATTGGTTCTACGCACGGGAAGCCCATGGTAGCAGCAATTAGTGCGTGACCTGCTCCCGCCCCATCACCGACAATCGCCGCTTTGCCACGGCACCACAGCGGTGCCATCGCGTCACCGCGCCCGGTGACCATCAGGAGACGAAATGACTGAGGAGCGCGTCGAGCATCTGCTCGCCGAAGTACAGGATGAGTTCGGCGTGATTCGCGTGCTGGAAGTGGCCGATTACCGCTTTCTCGAATTCGGCGATGCGATCGAGCAGAGCTGCGTGTTCACCGCTGATCCGAGCTGGCTGGAGTACGACTACACCCGGGCGATGCTGATCGGCGCGTTGTGCCATGAGCATCCGGAGAGCGCGCTGTTTCTCGGGCTCGGCGCTGGTACGCTGACTCAGGCTTGCCTCAAGTTCCTGCCGCTGGAAGATGTCGAAGCCATCGAGCTGCGCCCGGATGTGCCGCGTCTGGCTATTGAATATCTGGGGCTGGACGATGATCCACGGTTGTATATCCGCGTCGGCGATGCGCTTGAATTGCTGCCAACGGCAGAGCCTGCGGATCTGATTTTCGTCGACCTGTACACCGATGTCGGCCCGGGCGTCGGGCATCTTGCCTGGAGTTTTCTCGGTGATTGCCAGAAACGTCTGAATCCGGGTGGCTGGCTGGTGATCAATCAGTGGGCCACCGATGATGGCAAGCCGTTGGGCGCGGCGTTGTTGCGTGGACTCTATCACCGGCATTACTGGGAGCTGCCGGTGAAGGAGGGCAATGTGATTCTGATTGTGCCGGCGGATCTGGATCAGGCGCTGGACATGCAGGCGCTGACCGCCCGGGCTGAAGCGCTGGCGCCGCGGTTGGGGTATTCGTTGCAGTCGTTGATCAAGGCTATTCGCCCAGCCACCTGAGGCATCTGTGATGGCCCCTTCGCGAGCAGGTTCGCTCCCATATTGGAATGCATTTCCCTGTGGGAGCGAGCCTGCTCGCGAAGAGGGCCTGATAACCAGCGAATATTTCAGATCCCTTTGAAAGTGCCAGGTCGCCGCTCCACCAGCGACCGCACCCCCTCCTTGGCATCCTCACTGGCCAGCAACTTCTTCACCAACGCCGGCAACCCTTGCGCTGCCGCCGTCTCACCCTCATACCGCGCCTGCCGCGCCGACAGCAACGTCGCCTGCACCCCCAACGGCGCCTGCCGGGCAATACGCTCAGCCAATTCAATCGCTCGCGGCAACAGATCCTCGCTGGCCATGACTTCCTGCACCAACCCCAGATGCAACGCATCGTGCGCATCGAACTCATCGCCGGTCAGCAACCAGCGCATCGCATTGCCCCATCCGGCGATCTGCTGAAAACGTAAAGTCGCGCCGCCAAAAGGAAAGATCCCACGCTGCACTTCCATCTGCGCGAAGCGGGTATTGCTCGCACACAGGTTGATATCCGCCGCCAGCATCAGCTCGATGCCGATGGTCAGGCAGTAACCTTGCGCGGCGACAATCACCGGTTTGCTCACCCGCGGCCCGACGAAAACACCCCACGGGTCGCAACCACCGGTCGGAACCTGCCAGCCTTCAGCGAGTGCGCCGCTGGCATTCACCAGATCCAGACCGGCGGTAAAGTGCTCGCCATGACCGAACACCACCGCTACCCGTGCCTCGCTGTCAGCCTCGAACTCGCCATAGGCCAGGCTGAGTTCATTGAGCAGGTCGAGGTCGAACGCATTGCGCTTGGCCGCTCGGTCAAGGCCAATCAGGTGAACGTGGCCACGGCGTTCTCGGCTGACGCGGCCGGGGCAGGGCTGATTCATGGCGAAATCCTCGGGCGGGAAGGGCGGGTGCAGCGACGGTATGCCGCACGTCGATGAATCGTTTAAGCGTCATCGCCCGCAGGGCCGGGCCTTTGAAAAATAGACCTTGACGCGATTATCTGCAAAACCCCGTTACACAGCGGTGACACAGGTATTTTGACGATAAAAAAAGCTCCCTTTTTGGGCAAAATCCGGTATAGTGCGCGCCGGCCTTTAACCGGGCCGCGTTTAGGTAGCGCAATTTCCCGAAGTCAGCTTCGGCTGCACGTCCGCATTGCGGGCTCTTCCCGGACGATTCTTTTTTTCATTCATTCGTTTTCGCAAATCCCCGCCGACAAAGCTGCCAGGGCGACTCTTGAGTCTCAACACGGCATGCGCAGCTTTGGAGCATGGGTCTTTGCGGATGCACTTAGAGGCAGACCCATGACCCAGGAAACCGGCGGATTCGCCGCTTTTAATCTTAACCCGAATATTCTTGCAGCCGTCGCAGCGACCGGCTACGAAGAGCCTTCGGCGATTCAGCAGCAATCGATCCCGATCATCATGGCCGGCCAGGACATGATTGGCCAAGCGCAAACCGGTACCGGTAAAACCGCCGCGTTCGCACTGCCTATTCTGCACCGCATCGATCCTGCCAAGCGCGAACCGCAAGCCCTGATCCTGGCGCCAACTCGTGAGTTGGCGCTGCAAGTAGCAACCGCTTTCGAAACCTACGCCAAGCAAATGCCGGGCGTTACCGTTGTGGCCGTTTACGGCGGCGCGCCTATGGGCCCACAACTGAAAGCAATCCGTAATGGTGCACAGATCGTTGTCGCCACTCCGGGCCGTCTGTGCGACCACCTGCGTCGCGACGAAAAAGTTCTGTCGACCGTGAACCACCTGGTTCTCGACGAAGCTGACGAAATGTTGAAGCTGGGCTTCATGGATGACCTGGAAGTCATCTTCAAGGCTCTGCCATCGACCCGTCAGACCGTTTTGTTCTCGGCGACCCTGCCGCAGTCGATCCGCGCCATTGCCGAACGCCATCTGCGCGATCCGCAACACGTGAAGATCCAGACCAAGACCCAGACCGTTACCGCGATCGAACAGGCTCACCTGTTGGTTCACGCTGACCAGAAAACTTCGGCCGTTCTCAGCTTGCTGGAAGTGGAAGATTTCGACGCTCTGATCATGTTCGTGCGCACCAAGCAAGCGACCCTGGATCTGGCCAGCGCCCTCGACGCCAAAGGCTACAAAGCCGCGGCGCTGAACGGTGACATCGCCCAGAACCAGCGTGAGCGCGTGATCGACTCGCTGAAAGATGGCCGTCTGGACATCGTTGTCGCGACCGACGTTGCTGCTCGTGGTCTGGACGTTCCGCGCATCACTCACGTGTTCAACGTTGACATGCCGTACGACCCAGAGTCCTACGTTCACCGTATCGGCCGTACCGGTCGTGCCGGTCGCGAAGGTCGTGCCCTGCTGCTGGTGACTCCACGTGAGCGCCGCATGCTGCAAGTGATCGAGCGCGTAACCGGTCAGAAAGTCGCTGAAGTGCGCCTGCCGGACGCTCAAGCCGTTCTCGATGCACGCATCAAGAAACTGACCAACAGCCTGTCGCCGCTGGTCGCTGATGCCGAATCGACTCACGGTGAGCTGCTTGATCGTCTGACTGCAGACATCGGCTGCACTCCGCGTGCTCTGGCTGCTGCGCTGCTGCGCAAAGCCACCAACGGTCAAGCGCTGAACCTGGCTGCGATCGAGAAGGAACGTCCACTGGTGCCGAACAACGCACCGCGTGGCGACCGTCCTGAGCGCACTGGTGATCGTCCTGATCGTGGTGACCGCGAGCGTCGCGCGCCAATGCCTTTGGGCGAAGGTCGTGCTCGTTGCCGTACCGCGCTGGGCGCGCGTGACGGTATCGCCGCGAAAAACCTGCTGGGCGCCATTCTCAACGAAGGCGGTCTGGCCCGTGAAGCGATCGGTCGCATCCAGGTGCGTGACAGCTTCAGCCTCGTCGAGCTGCCGGAAGATGGTCTGGACAAACTCCTGACCAAACTGAAGGACACTCGCGTTGCCGGTAAGCAGCTGAAACTGCGTCGCTATCGCGAAGATTGATCCGCCCTTGGGCTGATTGATCGCACATGAAAAATCCCCGACTGGTTCGGGGATTTTTTTTGCCTGTTTTTTGCCTTTGTGGGAGCGAGCCTGCTCGCGAAGGCGTCAACCGAATCGATAGATATCCATGCCCAGCGCACCCATCGTGAAGCCCTTGTGCGCCACGCTGAACTCACCGCCCGCGCCCCGGGCAAAATACAGCGGCAACAAATGCTCATCGCTCGGATGGCTGCGCACCGCATGCGGCGCCTGCTGGCGATAATCATGCAGGGCCGCCTCATCGTCGGCCGAGAGCTTGTCGATGATCCAGTCTCGGAAGTCCCGTGCCCACGGCTCAACGCTTTCCGGCCCGGCGTGCCAGTCCAGTTCGCGCAGGTTGTGAGTGATGCTGCCGGAGCCGATCAGCAAAATGCCTTGATCACGCAAACTCTTCAGTGCCTGGCCGACCCGGGTTTGCAGCGCCGGGCCGCTGCGGCTCGGTAGAGAGACTTGCACCACCGGGATATCCGCCTGCGGGTACATCAGCGACAGCGGCACCCAGACGCCGTGATCGAATGGACGTTGCGGATCGAGGCGTGCTGGCAGATTGTGGGCAGTCAACAGATCGGCCACCTCAGCCGCCAGTTGTGGATTGCCCGGTGCCGGGTATTGCACTTCAAACAGTGCGCGGGGAAAACCACCGAAGTCGTGCCAGGTTTCCGGTTGCGAATGGCTGCTGACCAGTAGCTCGTGGCTTTCCCAGTGCGCAGAAACGATCACGATGGCTTTGGGTTTCGGTAGTTCGGCGGCCAGGCGTGCCAGGGCCGGGCCGCTGGCGCCGGGCTCCAGTGCCAGCATGGGTGAGCCGTGGGAAATAAACAGGCTGGGAAGCATGATGGGTTCCTGAGCGTTAAGATGGCCTCATCTTCATTCAGATCATTGATCTAAATCTAATATAAGTTTTAACGCTTTTTGATCGAATTATTGGGAGTGATGCATGCAGCCTGAGTTTTGGCACAAGAAGTGGGCTTCGGGGCAGATTGGTTTTCATCTACCCGAGGTGAACCCGTATCTGCAGCGGCACTGGGCGGCACCTGAAACGGCGCGAGTGCTCGTGCCTTTGTGTGGGAAAAGTCTGGATCTGGTGTGGCTGGCAGGGCGCGGTCATCAGGTGCTCGGGATCGAACTGTCGGAAAAGGCTATCGAGGACTTTTTCAGTGAGCATGAGATACAGCCACAGATCAGCGAGAACGGCGTATTCAAAGTCTATCGCGGTGACGCTATCGAGTTGTGGTGCGGGGATATCTTTGCGCTGACAGCGAGTGATGTGGCCGATTGCGCGGCGATATACGACCGTGCCGCGCTGATTGCCTTACCGGCGCCGATGCGTGAGCTTTATGCGGCGCATCTTCAGCAGATTCTCCCGCAAGGTGTGCAAGGGTTGTTGATTACGCTGGATTACGATCAAGCGCAGATGCCGGGGCCGCCGTTTGCAGTGGGGAATGAAGAGGTGCAGCGGTTGCTGAGTGGTGCGTGGCAGGTTCAGGTGCTGGAAGAGCAGGATGTGCTGGGGGAGAGCGGGAAGTTCTTGGAGGCAGGCGTGACGCGGCTGGAAGAGCGGGTTTACTGCGTTTCTTCCCGATAGATTTTTGCTGACTGTGCCGGCCTCTTCGCGAGCAGGCTCGCTCCCACATTGGATGGGGGGTCGCAGGACCCGTGTGGGAGCGAGCCTGCTCGCGAAGAGGCCATCAACAACAATCCATTATTGGCAGGAACAAAAAAGGCCCGCATCACTGCGGGCCTTCTTCATGTTTACACCGGTCAGATCAACCGCGACGACGCAGCGCGTCGATACGCTCTTCCAGCGGTGGGTGGCTCATGAACATGCGGGCAAAGCCCTGTTTGATGCCACCGTTGATGCCAAAGGCGTTCAGGGTGTCCGGCATGTGCACTGGCAGGCCCTGTTCGGCGCGCAAGCGTTGCAGTGCGCCGATCATCGCGCTGGTGCCGGCCAGACGTGCGCCGGCTTCGTCGGCACGGAATTCGCGTTTGCGCGAGAACCACATGACGATCGCGCTGGCGAGAATGCCCAGTACCAGTTCGGCGAAGATGGTCGCCACGTAGTAGGCAATGCCCTGGCCTTCTTCGTTCTTGAAGATCACCTTGTCGACGAAGTTGCCGATGATCCGCGCAAAGAACATCACGAAGGTGTTCACCACGCCCTGAATCAGCGCAAGTGTGACCATGTCGCCATTGGCGACGTGACCGATTTCGTGGGCCAGCACGGCTTTTACTTCATCGGGCGAGAAACGCTCGAGCAAGCCCTGGCTGACCGCGACCAGCGCGTCGTTCTTGTTCCAGCCCGTGGCGAAGGCGTTTGCTTCGTAGGCCGGGAAAATACCGACTTCGGGCATCTTGATCCCGGCTTCGCGGGACAGTTGCTCGACGGTTTGCAGCAGCCATTGCTCATGCCGGGTACGTGGCTGGCTGATGATCTGGGTACCGGTGCTCATCTTCGCCATCCACTTGGAGATGAACAGCGAGAACAGCGAGCCGGCGAAACCAAAGACTGCACAGAAAACCAGCAGCTGACTAAGGTCGAGATCAACCCCGTTGGCCGCCATGAACCCGTTGAAGCCGAAAAGGCTCAGGGTGATGCTGGCTATCAGCACGACCGCCAGGTTAGTGGCCAAAAACAGCAGGATGCGCATCATGGTTGTAGAAATCTCCTCAAACTAAAGATGTAGCGTACTGCGGGGTATATAAGGTGCTGCACCGGGGTATTCAACTGAGTGACTATTTCAAACTGTGTCCTACAGCGGATTCTTCGGTGCACGGCACATTTCCCACGACAGATACCGATAGGGATGACGGCCAGCCGCGACCCGTCGCCATTACGCCGGACGCAGGTAACCGGTATGAATCGCAAGTGTAGAAGGCGTGCGCGGAGGTGGAACGCAGAAGTGTTGCTGAATCAGACAGTGCGCAACGTTTCGCCGTTGCGCACTGCTGGCCAGTTACTGGCGGTAGGACTTGAGGAAGTTGCCGATACGGCCGATGGCCATTTCCAGATCGTCGACGCGGGGCAGGGTAACCACGCGGAAGTGATCCGGCCACGGCCAGTTGAACGCCGTGCCCTGTACCACCAGCAGCTTCTCGGAGAGCAGCAGGTCGAGGACAAATTTCTCGTCGTTGTGGATCGGGCAGACCTTCGGGTCGATTTTCGGGAACGCATACAGTGCGCCCATCGGCTTGACGCAGCTCACACCCGGAATGTCGTTGAGCAATTCCCAGGTGCGGTTGCGCTGCTCCAGCAGACGACCCTGCGGCAGCACCAGATCATTGATGCTCTGATAGCCACCCAATGCGGTCTGGATCGCATGCTGGCTCGGCACGTTGGCACACAGGCGCATGTTGGCCAGCATGTCGATGCCTTCGATGTAGCTCTGGGCGTTGTGTTTCGGCCCGGAGATGGCGATCCAGCCAGAGCGAAAACCGGCCACGCGGTACGACTTCGACAGGCCGTTGAAGGTCAGGCAGAGCAGGTCCGGGGCCAGCGACGCGGTGCAGATGTGCACGGCATCGTCGTACAGAATCTTGTCGTAGATCTCGTCGGAGAACACCACCAGGTTGTGCGCACGGGCGATTTCCAGCATGCCCAGCAACACTTCCTTCGAATACACCGCGCCGGTCGGGTTGTTCGGGTTGATGATCACCATGGCTTTGGTGTTCGGGGTGATCTTGGCCTTGATGTCGGCCAGATCCGGGAACCAGTCGGCGCCTTCGTCGCACAGGTAATGCACGGCGTTACCGCCGGCGAGGCTCACGGCAGCAGTCCACAACGGATAGTCCGGGGCTGGTACCAGCACTTCGTCACCGTTGTTGAGCAGCGCCTGCAGCGACATCACGATCAGTTCGGATACACCGTTGCCCAGGTAGATGTCTTCGATGCCGACACCTTCGACATTCTTCTGTTGGTAGTACTGCATCACCGCTTTACGCGCGCTGAACAAGCCTTTGGAGTCGCTGTAGCCTTGCGCGGTCGGCAGGTTGCGGATCACATCCTGGAGAATTTCGTCCGGCGCTTCGAAACCAAACGGCGCCGGGTTGCCGATGTTCAGCTTGAGGATGCGCTGGCCTTCCTCTTCCAGTCGTTTGGCGTGCTTGAGCACCGGGCCGCGAATGTCGTAGCAGACGTTGGCGAGCTTGTTCGATTTGCTGAACTGCATGGCGATGTGATCCCGAAAATGAACGATCCAGACGGCGGATGGACAACCGTACTGGTATTCCTGCGTCTTCACACAGGCGGACGTCTTGAGCCGTGGCTCCCATAATCCGTTTGAATGCGCCCGGTCTGGCTGCCAGACTGGTGCGTGACGAGGCGCAATCATACGTGCCGCCCGATCCGTGGAAAAGGTACAGATCGGGCTTTTTCAGCCGCTGAGGTGTGATGATGGAAAAGTTGGAAAAAACCCTGGAAGAATGGCGGGCGATGCTCGACCCTGAGCAATACAACGTTTGTCGTCTGAGTGCGACCGAGCGCCCGTTCTCCGGCAAATACAACGACACCAAGACCGATGGTGTCTACCACTGCGTTTGCTGCAACGAAGCGCTGTTCGATTCCAAGGCCAAATTCGATTCTGGCTGCGGCTGGCCGAGCTTCTACGCGCCGATCGGCGAAAGCGCGATGACCGAAATCCGTGATACCACGCACGGTATGATCCGCACTGAAGTGAAGTGCGCGCGCTGCGATGCGCATCTGGGTCACGTATTCCCCGACGGCCCGCCGCCGACCGGCCTGCGTTATTGCATCAACTCGGTGTGTCTGAACCTCGAACCGCGCGCATGAACGATTGAAGGCGACCTTCGGGTCGCCTTGTTATTCGATAATTAAATTGCACACAATTTAATTGCTCGCTATGTTTGGCCTTTCCTGACTGTCTGCGGAGCCCAGTGCCATGAGCGACAACCTGCTGAACATTCCTTGCACCACGATCAAAGGTGAGCAAAAGACCCTGGCTGATTTCGCCGGCAAAGCGGTTCTGGTGGTCAACACCGCGAGCAAGTGCGGCTTCACCCCGCAATACAAAGGCCTCGAAGAACTGTGGCAGACCTACAAGGATCAGGGCCTGGTGGTGTTGGGCTTCCCGTGCAATCAGTTCGGCAAGCAGGAGCCGGGCAATGAAGGGGCGATCAGTGAATTCTGCGAGCTGAACTTCGGCGTCAGCTTTCCACTGTTCAAGAAAATCGAAGTCAACGGCGCCGGCGCGCATCCATTGTTCGTGCAGTTGAAGAAACGCGCCCCGGGCGTACTCGGTTCGCAAGGCATCAAGTGGAACTTCACCAAGTTTCTCATCGGCAAGGACGGCCAGTTGGTCAAGCGTTTCGCTCCGGCCACCAAGCCGCAGGACCTGAGCCGCGAGATCGAAGCCCTGCTCAAATGAACAGCCTGCCGGTCGATTCGCTGAAGCTCGACAGCCAGTTGTGCTTCAAGTTGTACGCCGCCTCCCGGGCGGTGATTCGCGCCTACAAGCCGATGCTCGATCAGCTCGGCCTGACGTATCCGCAATATCTGGCGATGCTGGTGTTGTGGGAATGGCAGGACGCCGCGCCGGAGCAGCCGACCGTCAAGGCGTTGGGCGAGCGTCTGGCTCTGGACTCGGGCACGCTGACGCCATTGCTCAAGCGTCTTGAGCAGTTGCAATGGGTGCAGCGCCAGCGTTCGACGCGTGACGAGCGCGAAGTTCACCTGAGCCTGACACCGGCAGGGCAAGCCTTGCGCGAGCAGGTCGGGCCGCTCAAGGCCCGGTTGTTGTGCGACAGCGGGGTCGATCTGGACCGGCTCAATGACTTGCGTGACGGTCTCGATCACTTGTTGGGGCAGATCAAAGCGCTGTCGTAGGGGGAATCCACTGGTCGAGCAGGGCCGCGAGTTCCTCGCGGCGAAACGGCTTGGCCAGATAGTCGCTCATACCGGCCGCACGGCAACGTTCGCGCTCCTCGGACATCGCGTTGGCAGTCAGGGCGACGATGGGCAGGTTCGGCCAGCGCCCGCTTTGCCGAATCTGCCGGCTGGCTTCGTAGCCGTCCATCACGGGCATGTTGCAGTCCATCAGCACCAGATCGAATTCGTGATATTCCAGTTGATCCAGCGCTTCGGCACCATGGGCGGCGACGATGACCTCGCAACCGAGTTTGCCGAGCATGCCTTTGGCCACCAGCTGATTGACCGGGTTGTCTTCGACCAGCAACACCCGCCCGCGTCGCACCGAGGGAGCGGTTTCGAGCTGCGCGTCGTTAATGGCAACGACGTCCGGTTGCAGGGTGCGCCGCAGGTTCTGGTAGAGCGCGTTACGCGCCAACGGTCGTGCCTGTTGTTGCAGAGGCGCCAGCGCAGCCGCTTCTTCGCTGGGCAGGAAACTGCCGTAGGCGGTCACCAGCAAAATCGGCGCACCTTGGGTCGGGCGTAATCCGAACAGGCACTCCGGACAATCGGTGATCACCACATCCGGTGTCAGGCCCAGCAATGAGTCATCGATGGTGCGCTGCTCATACGCCAGGCCCCAGACCGGCAGCAGACTCTGCAACAGTTCCGCCAGACCGCTACTGGCTGCAGTGATGGCGAGGACTTTCCCGTGCAGGGGCGCCGGGGCGAGCGCGCGGGTATGGCAGGGCAGTGGCAACTCGGCACAGAACTGACTGCCGAAACCAGTCTCGGAACTGATGGTCAGGCGCCCCTGCATGGCTTCGCAGAGGTTATACGTCAGCGCCAGTCCCAGCCCGGTGCCGCCGTACTGGCGAGTGATGCCGGCGCCCGCCTGAGTGAATGGCTGGAAGATTTTCAGCTGCGCGTCCTGGGCGATACCGATGCCGGTGTCGCAGACCTCGATGCGTACGCCATCCTGGTAGGTCGACAAGCGCACGTCCACCCGGCCGAAACGGGTAAATTTCAGGGCGTTGGACAGCAGGTTGCTGACGATCTGCCGCACGCGGGTCGGATCGCCCAGCACCAGTGCCGGGAAGTGCGGATCGATCAGGCAGGTCAGCTCGACGCTCGGCGCCGCGTTCTGCGACAGCAGGTTGGCGGTGTCTTCGATCAATGAGCCGAGATCGAACGGGATGTGCTCAAGCTCCAGTTGCCCGGCATCGAATTTCGACAGGTCGAGGATATCGTTGAGCAATTCGACCAGCACCTTGCCCGAGTCGTGGGCGATCGACAGTTGTTGCTGCTGCTCGGCGTTCAACGGGCCATCGAGTGACAACGCGATCATCCCCAGCAGCCCGTTGAGCGGCGTGCGGATCTCGTGGCTCATGTTGGCGAGGAACGCCGAACGGGCCTCGGCCATTTCCAGGGCGGTGCTGCGGGCGACTTCGAGCTCCTGATTGGACTGGCTAAGTCGGGCGTTGATTGCCTTGAGTTCGGCGGTGCGCGCCGAGACGATGTTTTCCAGTTGCCCGAGGTAGTCGGTCAGGCGGTTTTCGGCATTGCGCCGTTGCTGGATCTCGGTGGCAATGTTCTCGAATTGCTGATTGGCGACTTTGACCAGCACGCCGATTTCATCGTTGCCGTGGCCGGACGGGCACTCCAGTGTGGTCGGCTCGGCGCTGCGCGGGTCGCGCCCGCTGAGTTCGCGGATCACCCGCACCAGCGGTTTGGTCAGCATCACGTAGAACAATGCCAAGAGGATGCCGGTGAGAATCAGGCTGCGGGCAAAACCATTGAGCAGGGTCACCTCGGCCCGGCGCAGAAAACGGCTGCCGAAGGCATAGGTGTCGACCTCAAGGCTCAACACTCCGAGCGATTCATTGGGCAGATGATCCAGATACAGACGATCCTCGAACTGGCGTTTGGCGCCAAACAGGAAGTCGCTGATCACCCGATAGCCGCTTTGCAGCTCCGGGCGTTTGACGCTGGCCAGCACCGTACTGTTGTTGTCGATCAGTTGCGCTGAAATGATTGCCGGTGAGCGCAACAGGCCCAGGGTCAGTTCCTGCGCCAGTTCGGCGTCGATGTTGTAGGCGATCCGTGAGGCCGGGTTGTGGCTGATTTCCAGCAAAGACAGGATTTCACGGTTGATGGAGGCGTCTTCACTGGCATAATCGATGCCGATTTGCAGCAGGCTGAGCAGCGTGCCCAGAATGAACCCGACCAGCACGGTAAGCCTGGCTTGCTTGTAAGACAGCCGGTGGGTGAATTTGATATCCATGGGGTGTTGAACCACTTCCGTTTCCCTTCGCTGCTCAAGCATAGTCGATCATGTATGGATACCGAGGTTCCCGAATCGCCTTGTAACAAGGCTTGGTAGGGATATTTTGATCCCTGTGTCGTCGCTGGATCGTCATCATCACTGTGAATGTGCCCGAGGAGAAGACGTGGATTCCCGATTGAATGCTTTTCTTGAACGCGCCGAGTCGGTTCTGGCGCGGATCGAACCGCTGTTGCCGGCACCACGGCCGGTGATCGACTGGGGCACTTGTCTGGCGGCGCGCTGGCAGCGTGACGGGCGCAGCGGCTACCTGTTGCCACTGGAGGTCAGCCTCGACATGCGTCTGTCCGACCTGATCGGTGTTGACCGTCAGCTCGAACAGCTGGGGCGCAACACCCAGCAATTTCTTGATGGCATGCCCGCCAACCATGCGTTGCTCTGGGGCTCGCGCGGTACCGGCAAGTCGTCGCTGGTGCGGGCCTTGCTGGCGGAACACGCCGCTGCGGGCCTGCGCCTGATCGAGATCGAGCGCGATCATCTGGCGGATCTGCCGCGGGTGGTCGAGCAGATCGGTAAACTGCCGCAACGTTTCGTGCTGTTTTGCGATGACCTGTCGTTCGAATCCGGTGAAGGCGATTATCGCGTGCTCAAAAGCGTGCTCGACGGCTCGCTCGAGCAGGCCCCGGACAACGTCTTGCTGTACGCCACTTCCAACCGTCGCCACTTGGTGCCGGAGAAGGAAAGCGATAACGAAAACTGGAAACGCGTCGACGGCGAACTGCACCCCAGCGAAGCCGTGGAAGACAAGATCGCGCTGTCGGACCGTTTCGGTCTGTGGCTGTCGTTCTACCCGTTTACCCAAGAACATTTCCTTAACGTCGTCGAGCACTGGATCGGCCAATTGGCGGCCAAGGCCGGTCTGAGCTGGCAGCGTGATGAAGAACTGGACATCCTTGCCGTGCGTTGGGCCACCGGCCGCGGTAATCGCAACGGACGTTGCGCGTACCAATTCGCCCGTTACTGGGTGGGACTGAAATTGTTGGAGCACAAGGCATGATTGATTTGCAACAAAGCGGCCAGGGCCTCGAAGGATATGGCATGTTGGCCGCACAACTGGAATCGCTGCTGGCGGACGAGCGTGATTTCATCGCCAACGCCGCGCAGTTTTCGGCGTTTCTGTTCAACCAGCTCGATGACTTGAACTGGGCCGGTTTTTACCTCAACCGTAACGAAGAACTGGTGCTCGGGCCGTTCCAGGGGCAGATCGCTTGCGTACGCATTCCGTTCGGGCGTGGTGTGTGCGGTGCGGCGGCGGCCACTCTGCAAACCCAGCGCGTTGAAGACGTGCACGCGTTCCCCGGCCATATCGCCTGTGACAGTGCTTCTAACAGTGAGCTGGTCGTGCCGTTGGTCAAGGAAGGGCGCCTGATCGGTGTACTCGACCTCGACAGCCCGAAACTGTCGCGTTTTGCTGCGCAGGATCAGGCCGGTATCGAGCAACTGGCAGCGATTTTCCTGCGTTTGACCGACTGCTGATCACGCGGTAAGGCCAGCCTTGTGCAACAGGCTGGCCGGATCCACGTTGTCGATCTGCCCGGGATCGAGAAAACGCACGGCGTACTGCATGTACACGCCTTCGTTGATGAACAAACCAAACAGCTGCGCATCGATGTGCGCTTCGCGGCACATGGTGGCCATGATCGCCAACGCCTCACTCAAGGTTTTCGCTCTCTTGTATGGGCGATCGGCTGCGGTCAGCGCCTCGAAGATATCGGCAATCGCCATCATCCGCGCCGGCAGGCTCATGTCCTCACGCTTCAGGCGTTTCGGGTAACCGGTGCCGTCCATTTTTTCATGATGACCGCCGGCAATTTCGGCAATGCTGTCGAGGTGGCCGGGGAAGGGCAGGTGGCTGAGCATCATGATCGTCTGCACCATGTGGTGATTGATCACATACCGCTCTTCGCGGGTCAGGGTGCCGCGGCTGATGCTCAGGTTATACAGCTCGCCGCGATTGTATTTGTAGCGCGGTACATCCAGCTTGAAACCCCATGGGTTGTCTTCGGGGATCAACTCGTTCGGGTCACGTTCGAGCAAGTGCTCGGGCTTGTCTGCCAGAAGCTTTTCACTGACCGGCAAACTCGGTGCAGGCGTGCGTGCCTGGCGCCGGTTTTCTTCCCATGACACCCCCAGTCGGTCGTCAAGAGTGCGCATCCAGGTGCGTTGCGCCAGATGATCAAGGCGTTGCAGATCCGCTTCGGCCATGGCCTCACTGCCCAGATTGCAGCGCGCGACAAACGCAAAGTCGTCGTCGAGCGCCGCCAGCGTGGCGTCGCGCAATTGCGCCAGTGCTGTCTCATCGCCGCCCAAGGCCCGCGCCTGCCAAAAGCTGATCCACGCATCACGCTTGAGCACTTCGAAGCGGGTGCGGATTTCATGGATACGGTCGTTGATGGTTTCCAGTTTGGTCGCCTTGTCGACCACGTACTCCGGCGTCGTCACCTTGCCGCAATCGTGCAGCCACGCGGCAATGTGCAAGGCTTCCCATTCATCTTCGCTGGGCTGGTAGGCACTGAAGGCGGGCGCCTGACTGGCTGCCGCAGCCTGGGCGAGCATCAGCGTCAGCTCCGGCACCCGCTGGCAATGCCCGCCGGTGTACGGACTCTTGGCGTCGATGGCACCGGCGAGCAGCTGAATAAAGGCGTCAAGCAACTGCTTCTGGCGGGCTTGCAGGCGTTGGCTCTCGATACTTACCGCCGCCGCGCCGGAGACCGCTTGCAGGAAAGCGATGCGGTCGGGCCGCAGTTTTTCCATGTCGGCCGCCGCGCCGCTGTCGTTGACCAGCAGAATCAACAGGCCGATGGTCTCGTCGTGGCGATTGTGCAAGCGGATGCCGATCAAATGAACCCGCGGCGATTGCATCGCCAGCAGGACTTTCTGCAGATCCCCGGCCTGATCGACGCCGAAGTTGCTCACCACGTTATTGGCACTGACCAATTGCTCGAACCACTCCGGGCCATTGTTGAGTTGCAGGTCGTGACCCTCAATGTCGAACGCTTCCAGCGCCTGAGGCGTGCCATCGATCACCAACCCGTAAGGCTCCATGCGGCTGCTGTCACTTTCACGCAGATAAATCAGGCCTGCCTGCGCCTGAGCAATCTGCACCGTTTCGAACAGCACCTGTTGCAGCAGGGGGGCGAAGCGGGTTTCGGCGCCGAGAGTGTCGGTGATCCGGAAGAAGCTCGCCAAGGTGTCCTTCATCCGCGCCATCGACACGCTCAACTGGTCGACTTCCAGCACCGGCGAGCGGCGTGCCAGCGGAAAATTGAAATCGAAACTGCGGATCGCATCGGCTTCCTTGACCAGCGCATGCAGCGGCTTGACCAGCACCCGCGAAATCACCCAGCCCAGCGGCAGGCACAACAGCAGGGTCGCCAGGGTGATCAGCGCGCCTTGCCAGCGCAATCGGTAGGCATCGACCAGTAATTCGTCTTCCGGCACCAGCAGCGCCAACTGCAAGCCTTTCGGGCCACCCTCCTGAATGCTGCTGCGGGCGACGATCCACCGGCGACCATCCGCTTGCAGGCGATTGCCGGTATGTGCCCCGGACAATAGGGCGTGCAGGCCAGGGCTCAGATCCGCCGCTTTGGCCAGATGCGCCGTGCTGCCATCGACGATCAGGCGCTGGCTGTCGGGGTAGGCCACGGCGTTGCCGTCGGCATCGAACAGGGCGATGTCGGTGGACGGTGTGACGACATGTTTGCTCAGCGCCGCCGACAGGGCGACCAGCGTCAGGTCAGCGCCGATGACGGCGTTCTCGCCGCTGCGTCGGGCCAGCGTGGTGCCGACGTTGTGCGTGGAGAAAAACACGTAGGGCTCGGTGGTGATCTGTTGGTTTTGCTGGCGAGCATCGTTGAACCACGCACGGCTGCGCGGATCGTAGCGGTCCTCGGGGTTGTCCTGACGGCCGATCGGTGTCAGTGCCTGATCGAAGAACAGTGACTGCGAGTGCATCGCGCCCTGAGGGTCATGCTCGATACTCCAGACCTGGTATGCCGCCGCATCCGGGGCCTTGAGCAGCGTCTTCAAAGCGGCGCTGCGCAACGGCCGCACCATGAAAAAATCGCCATTGGCATAACCCAGGTACAGCGAGGCCAGATTGGGGTTGTCGACGAGCGACTGGCTGAACGGTCGGAGCAAGGGCAAGCGTTGCTCAAGGCGAGCGGCCTGAGTGGCGGGGTTGTCCGCCAGCAAACTCAGCAGGTGGCGGATCGGCTGGTAGGTGGCGGACATGTCCAGCCGAACGTCCTGCTCGATCCGCTCGAACAGCTTCTCGCTGCTCGACAGGATGATCTGCGTGGTCTGGCGGTAATTGAACAGCCCCAGCACGACCCCGGTGAGCAGCAGGAGGAATGTGAACATGACACTGATGTGCACATGCAGCGGAAACCGGCGTTGCTCCGGGCGCAGTGGGCTGGGCATTTCTGGCTCTCCATGATGTTTAACTCACTGCTCAGCGCCAAGCATAGTTAAGGCAAGCTCATTGTGCTTAGGTCCGACACCGCCAATTGTTGCTGCAAGGCATGCTCGAGATCGATCATGGCCTGGTTGCTTGCCTCGCAACGGCGGGCGACTTCATCTGTCGACATTGCCTGGGCGCAAGCCTGCTCAAGGTCATCGCAACACTCGATCACGCGCGAGGCCTGAGCGATACGCGCAGCGCCTTTGATCTTGTGAGCGACCACCGCCAGCGCGCCGCGGTCATTGTCGGGCGACAGCGCGAGCAGCTCCTGGCGGTCCAGCCGGCTGCTTTTGAGCAATTCGGCCAGCAGACGG
Source organism: Pseudomonas viridiflava (assembly GCF_900580865.1). Taxonomy (GTDB): domain Bacteria; phylum Pseudomonadota; class Gammaproteobacteria; order Pseudomonadales; family Pseudomonadaceae; genus Aquipseudomonas. The sequence continues at coordinate 83,899 of NZ_UTBZ01000014.1, read as the reverse complement.
TGAGCCTGCGCAGGGTTGCCGCCGGTCAGCATGTTCAAGTTTTGCAGGTTGAAGGCCGGTGGCGCTGACGTCGGCGTGATGCCATCGACCCACTGGCTGAGCAGGCTCAGGCTCAGGGGTTTGAACAGGCAGTCGTTCATGCCGGCCTGTTTGCAGCGCTGGATTTCCTCGGGTTGCGCATTGGCCGTAAAGCCCAGCACGGTGCACGGCGGACAACGGGCCTGCAGTTCATGCTGGCGAATGGCGCGGGTCAGTTCATAGCCATTCATCAGCGGCATGTTGCAGTCGACAATCACCAGATCGAAATGGCCGGCCTTCCATATTTTCAGGCCATCGCAGCCGTTCTCGGCAATGCTGAAGTGATGGCCGAGAAACTCCAGTTGCTGGCACATCAACAAGCGGTTGGCGGGATGGTCATCGACCACCAGCACGCGCAGCGGTGCCTGTGATGTCTTGATCGCGGGTTCACTTTTCACCGTGCTCACTTGTATCGGCAGTGTTTCCAGGGCCAGGGAAATGCAGACCTGCGTGCCGATGCCCGGCTGACTGCTCAATTGCAGTTGTCCACCCATCATCTCGCACAGGTTGCGACTGATCACCAGCCCCAGGCCAGCGCCGCTTCTACCTTGCTGGCTACTGTTTTCCGCTTGGGCAAACGGTTCGAACAGGCGCTGCTGATCCTCGGCACTGATGCCGACGCCGCTGTCCTGTACGGTCAGTTGCATCAGGGCGCGGGCTGGCACATCAGTGTTCATCAGATCCAAAGTGATCCGTACCTGTCCTTGATCGGTAAACTTGATGGCATTGCTGACCAGATTCGACAGTATCTGCTTGAAACGCAGTGGATCGAGATACACATCGACGGCCAGATCCGGCGGATTGAAGATGACTTGCAGGCTGAGGTTTTTCTGCCGGGCGAGGCCGTCGAAGATCCTTGCCACTGACGCTACGGTGTCGACCAGGTTGACCCGTTCCGGACAAAGGCTCAGGCGCCCGGACTCAATGCGGGCGATGTCGAGAATATCGCCGATCAGACCCAGCAAGTCCTTGGCCGAATGGTAGGCGGTGTCGATCGAAGAGCGATCCGGGTGGCGTTGATCCATGCGTTTGAGCGTCAGTTCGAGCATGCCGATCACCGCATTCATCGGTGTACGGATTTCGTGACTCATGGTCGCCAGAAAGGTGCTTTTCGCCCGGTTGGCCTCATCCGCGCGTTCTTTGGCCGTACGCAGTTCATCGAACAACTGGCGGCGCTCGCTGATGTCGATCCAGCCGCCGATGATGCCTTTGACCTCGCCGCTGGAGTCGCGGTACGGCAGTATCCAGTGATAGATCGTCAGCCTTCGGTTGCCGATGTGCAGAGGACGGTCGACGACCATCGGCGTGCCTTCGGCAACGACGCGCTGGTAATCGGCCTGAAAGGCCTGGGCCTCGAAGGCGTTACTCAGGGTGCCCTCGATGACGCTCTTGCCGATGACGTCCTCGCGCCGAGCACTGAATGCTTCGAGATAGCTTTCATTGCAACTTTGCAACAGGCCCCGGCGGTCGCGCACATAAATCGGATGGGGTGTGCCGTCGACCAGCGAACGCATGAATTCGAACTGGTCGTTCAGCGCCCGTTCGGCCGCCTTGCGTTGTTTGATCTGGTGACGCATGTAGGCGTTCCACGCCAATAGCAGCAGCAGTAACAGGCACGCGCCGATGATCACTTGATAGAACAGGCGCTGGTAGTTGTGCCAGATGTTCTGCGATGCCGTGGAGTAACCGCGCCAGCGGCCATTGATCACGCCCAGTTCATCCGGCGCGATGCTCAGCAGGGCCTTGTTGATGATCGACGCCAGCTCCGTGCTGTCGCTGGCGGTCGCCAGGGAAAACGCAGCCTGGCCGGTGCCGATGGTGGTGGTGATTTGCAACGGCTGGTTGAAAATCCGCGATGAAATGAAGTAGTTGGCAATCACCAGCGAGTTCACCGCGCCATCGACCTGGCCTTCCGCGAGCAGCGACACTGCGCTGAAGGTATCCGCCGTTTCGATCAAATGGATGCGTGGATACTCGCGGCGCAGGTACTCGACCATCGGGTTGCCCTGAGCAATCGCCAATTGTTTGTCTCTGAGCTGGCCCAGATTGGTCGGGCCATCGGCGCTTTTGCGGGTCAGCAGAACGTAAGAGTTTTCCAGGTAGGGACGACTGAAGTTGAGGGTTTTTTCGCGTTCCGCCGTCGGCAATAAGGCTGCGATCAGATCGGCTTGATGACGGTCTATCTGCTGGATCATTTCCGCGTCGTTGCGGCTGCGGCGGATCTCGAAACGCAGGCCGGTGCGCAGACGGATCAGCTCGAGCAGGTCGGCACTGATACCGCGAAAATTGCCGTCGTTGTCAAAGAACGTCAGCGGCGCAAACGCTTCATTGACCACCACGCTGACCACCGGGTGTTGTTTGAGCCAGGATTCTTCGCGCTGGGTCAGTTGCAGTTTCTGGTCAGTGAGCAACAGATCGCTGCCGGCACTCCAGCGCTTGGCAATACTTTCGCGTTCGCTGGCCGGTACAGCCTTGAGCACGGAGTCGATGACGCCCAGCAGTTGTGGGTTGTCCCGGCGCACGGCGAAGCTGAAACCCTGGGCTTCCTGCTTGCCGAAATTGGCCATGCGCACGTTGTTCAGGTAGCCCTTGTTGATCATGTAGTGCGTGGACAGGGTGTCACCGAGAAAAACATCGGCCTGGTCGAATGCAACGGCGTTGATCGCATTCTGGTAGGAGGGGTAGCAGGTGATGAGTGCTTTGGGATACAGCGCCTTGACTTCGGGCAACGGCAAGTAGTGATAGACCATGCTCAAGCGCAGCCCGGCGAGGCCTTCGGTGAGGGAGCGGGTTTCGTCTTCGCGGGTCACCAGCACCGGCTGGTCAATGGCATAGGGCGTCGACAGCGCCAGGTTGGCATTGCTCGCTTCAAACCCGTTCGCAGTACCCAGCAGGTCGACCTGGCCATCGAGGAGCGCTCGAATCGCCGCATCCCGAGAGGGGAAACGCTGCACGCGGATCAGCAAGCCCGTGGCTTGGCCGAGGAGTCCGGCGTAGTCGGCCGTCAGTCCTTCGTAATCCTTGCCACTGACCGTCATGTCAAAAGGCGGGTAGTCGGGCGCGGAGGTGCCCAGAACCAGTTCGTTACGCTCAAGCAGCCACTGCCGTTGGGACTGTTCGAAGGTGACCGGCACCGATTCGCTCGCCGAGCGGCTGAGTAAGGCATAGTCCGGTGAAGTGCTGGGCATGGCGAACACGTTGCTGCTCAGGTAAAGACCTGCGCTCAACGCAATTAAATAGTCCTTTAAACGGCTGGGCATGCGGGCTCTCACACGAGTGCGTTTCGTTTGGCCATCTCGATAAGTTCTACAAGGGATTTGGCTTTGAGTTTTTGCATCAGGCGTTTTTTGTAGGTGCTGACGGTTTTATTACTCAGGAACATGCCTTTGGCGATTTCCTTGTTAGTGCGACCCTGGGCGAACAGTTGCAAGACCATCAACTCGCGATCATTGACGGACTTGAAAAGTTCGAGTTCGGCGAAACGGATATCGTCGCTGCGAACCGGATTCAATGCTTGGCTGGGGAAATAGTTGTAACCGGAAAGTACCGCTTTTATTGCGCTGACCAGTTCGCTCAGTTCCTCCTGTTTACAGACATAACCCGATGCGCCGGATTGCATGCAGCGAATGCCGAACAGTGTCGGGCACTGGGCCGTCAGAATCAGGATTTTCAGGGGGGAGCCCATGGCATTGAAGCGGGCCAGCACTTCCAGCCCGTCAAGCTTGGGAATGCTCACATCGAGAATGACCAGGTCGGGCATGCACTCGCGCACCATTTGCATGGCATCGACCCCGTTATCGGTTTCACCAACGACCTTGTAACCTTCATGCTCCAGCAGCATTCGAACGGCGAGACGGATGACCGGGTGATCGTCGACAATAAAAACGGAGTTCATAATCAAGTCCCATGCAAGCACGAATAAAGCGCGCACCTTAGCTCAGATGAATGAGCACTCGCATGGAGTGACATGGCTCCAGTCACGTTATCGGATTATTCCTACAATTAATGAGGAAACGGACTACGTTCAAACTAGGTTTGACGTAAGGAAGTGCAGGATTTGAACGGGCTTATAGTTTGACTTGATTGATTTGCAAGTGCTGGCTGTAAATGGGTTTTTATTGATGTTTAAAGTTGCTGATCCGACGGTTGGGAACAGTGGCTTTGCCTTTGATAACAAGCATTCGTCAAAGCATGCGGGAGACCGATGTCATGGCCGCCCGCATGTACCTGGGTCAGTGACTGGAGCGACCGGTCATTTCCAGTGCCATGTCGCTGGCGTAGCTGTCGGTCATGCCGGCAATGAAATCGATCATGCGCAGAAACGAGGTGTGTAACGACCCCTGCGGATCCGGTGCGTTACTGCCCAGCAGATCGAGAATGCGTCGGCTTTTGAACGACGGCGTGCGACCGTTGTGTTGTTCCAGCGCGGCGCCGCAGAACGAATTGAGCAGGATTTCCAGCGTGGTATACGCGCCGATTTCATGCAGGGTTTTGCGCTTGTCCTGAAATATTTTCTTGCGGGCGATGTCCTTGGCGTTCAACACGCAACGCTTGGCCGGGCCGTGCATGTGCTCAACCAGATCGCCATGCAGCGTGCCGGCAAGCAGCGCGTCCTGTTGCTCGACAAATGCGCGTGCGGCGGCGTTGGTCAGATGCTCGATGGCCTTGCCGCGCAAGATCGCCAGTTTGCGTCGGCGCGAATCCTGCGGACCGAGCTGACGATAAGTTTCCGGCAGATCATCGCCCACCAGTCCGAGCAGCAGCGATTCGACTTCGGCGTACTCCAGCAGCTCCATTTCGAGGCCGTCCTCGAGATCGATCAGCGCGTAGCAAATATCGTCGGCCGCTTCCATCAGGTACACCAGCGGATGGCGTGCCCAGCGTTGGTCTTCGATTTGCGGCAGGCCGAGTTTATGGGCGATCTGCTCAAGCAACGGCAGTTCGCTCTGGTAGCAGCCGAATTTGTGTTTCTTGTAGCCCAGAGAGTCGGCGTGGCGCGCGGTCCAAGGGTATTTCAGGTAAGTGCCAAGGGTCGCGTAGGTCAGCCGCGTGCCGCCATCGAACTGGTGGTATTCAAGCTGAGTGAGTACCCGAAAGCCCTGGGCATTGCCTTCGAAATTGAGGAAGTCAGCGCGCTCGGCTTCGCTCATGCCGTCGAGCCAGCCACGCCCGGCCGCCTGCTGGAACCAGTGGCGAATGGCATCTTCACCGGAATGGCCGAACGGCGGATTGCCGATGTCGTGAGCCAGACACGCCGACTGCACCACCATGCCGAGATCGGCCGGGTCGCACCATTCCGGCAAGGCACTGCGCAGGGTTTCCCCCACCCGCATGCCCAGCGAACGGCCGACGCAACTGACTTCCAGCGAATGAGTCAGGCGCGTGTGGATGTGGTCGTTGCTGGTGACCGGGTGCACCTGGGTCTTGCGTCCGAGTCGGCGGAAGGCACCCGAGAAAATGATGCGGTCATGGTCTTTGTGGAAAGGGCTGCGGCCAAGTTCTTGCGGGCTGTGCAGCGGTTTGCCGAGGCGTTCGCGGTTGAGCAGGGTGTGCCAATCCAAGGCTGATTCTCTCCGTCAGGTGACTGGGGGCGTTGGCCCCTAGCTTCCCGGTTCACGCTCGCCCCTGCAAGCGGAACTACAGTCCCGCCGCGTCGATGTCGATCAGCAGCAAACGCTCACCGTTGTGGAAAAATTGCCCGGCCGTCAGGCAGTACTGATTGCTGGTGGCATCGCGGTAGGTATTGGAGAGTGTCAAACGCCGCTCCTCCCAGCCTTCGGCGAGCAAATGATAGAAGTACGGACGCCACGACCAGTTGTGCCCCAGATAACGATTGTCGGCGACCCAGCCGTGCTGCCGCCATTCGAGGTTGGGGGTCAGCTGCGTGCCGTGGCGATCGCATTGATAAAACCGCAGCAGCCAGGGGAAGGCGTCCAGTTGTGGCAATGCGCTCAACGGTGCGTGTGCTTGCGCCCAGGTTTGCAGGATCGACATCAGTTCGCCGAGTTGCTGGCGCATTTGCATCAGCCGTCCACGCTCAGCGAGTTTCTGCTGGACATAGCGCTGGCGCAGGTCGGCGAAGCGCTGCACAAATGCGTCGGTGGCGAAGAACTCTTCTTGCGCCCGCGCGAACAGGAATCCCTGCACATAGCGCGATCCGCATTCGAGGGCGAAATTCAATTGCGCTTCGGTCTCGACGCCTTCGGCAATGATCCAGCAGCCGGTCTTCTCGGCCATCTGCGCGAGAGCCTTGACCACATCACTGCTCGGCCCGCCCAGTGCCGCGGCCTGAAACAGACGCATATCGAGTTTGAGAATGTCCGGTTGCAGCGCCAGCACCCGATCCAGTTGCGAGTAACCCGCGCCAAAGTCGTCTATGGCGATTCTCGCTCCCGCCTCGCGATACCGCGCGACCACTTCGGCCAGGCGTTGACCATTGCCAGCCAGTTCGGTGATCTCGAAGACGATGCGTTGCGGATCGATAGCGTAGCGTGCCAATTGCTTGAGGCTGGGCAGCGCTTGATCGGCGCGCAGGCGACTGATCCAGCGCGGCGACATGTTCAGGCTGAGAAACCAGTCTGCCGGCGCTTCATGCAGACGGCTCAAGGCGTTGTCGCGGATCTGCCGATCGAGGCGGCGCAGGGCAATGGCGGGTGTACGCGGGTCGGCGAACAACGGACCGACCGAAGTCAGTTGACCGTCGGCCTGGCGCAGGCGGCCCAGCGCTTCGACGCCGGCTATGCGTCCCGTGGCGGTATCGATAAAAGGTTGAAAGCAGGCGAGCGGTTGCCCGTCGATCACGGGGCCTCCTTAGTCGTTCTTGTTCTGGTTGAACCCCGTCGACCGGATAGGCATACGGGATTGAACCTCTGGATAAAGAGGTTCATCCCGCCGATAGTGCAAGAATGTAGCCAGATGTATCTGTTTAGCGTTTTGCCGAACTCTGCATCACCAGTTTGATCAGCGGTCCGAGGGAGGTGCCGAGCCGGATCAAACGGCTCAACCCGCCGACACCGCCGCTTTTCGCGCCTTTGCCGGTGATGAAGCCCAATAGCGTAACGGCAGCCACGCCCCACAATGGCGCGTGTTTGATGCCGAAACCACCTTGCAGGTTTTGCGTCATGCCGCGCATGCGATGCAGGGGTTGCAGGACTTGCCCGGCTTCATGACGAATTTCCTGGCGATGCATTTCCATGCGCAAGCGGATCAGCGCCTTGCGCATTTCCCGACGCGAGCTGTTATGTGGCAGTTCAGGCAGGCTCATGGCAGCAGGCGCTCCCGGTCGTTGGCCAGCTCTTCGAGCGTGCCATGGAAAGGCGAGGATTCATCGAAAATCGCAGCCTTGAGACGCAGTCCGCAGAAGATCGAGGCCAGGGTATAAAAGACGCACAGGCCGATGATCGCGGCAAGCCGGTAGGTGTCCCAGAACACGATCATCACCAAGGTCGATAAGCCCACCAGCAACAACAGGGCAAAAACCAAAGCCAGACCTGCGAACAGCAACAGGCTGACGGTTCGTGATTTCTGCTCCTGCAATTCGATGCCGAACAATTCGACATGGCTGTGCAGCAGACCCAGAACGGCGGCGCCCAAGCGTCGCGTGGAAGAGGCGGTGCCCGCAGTCGGGCCGGATTCACCGATCGACATAATCAGCGCCGAGTGGCCAGCAGGCCGATCAGAAAGCCGACACCGGCGGCGATACCGACCGACTGCCATGGGTTGGCCGAGACGTAATCTTCAGTGGCGGTGACCGCAGCCTGACCGCGATCGCGCAGGGTTTCTTCGGTCAGTTTCAGGGTCTCGCGAGCACGCAGCAGGCTGTCGTGGATCTGCTCGCGCAGCTCATCGGCCTGATCGCCGGCCAGGGTGGCGGTGTGCTCGAGCAACCGTTCGGTGTCGGCGACCAAAGTCTGGAAGTCGTTCATGAGGATTTCTTGAGCAGTCTTTGCCTTGATGCTGGCCATGGTGGATCTCCGTAAGTGACGTCTGAAGCGTTCGAGTATGAGCCTTGCGCGAAGGTTCAGTACAAATGACTGGTACAACTTTTGCTGTGTCGTGGTGCGTCGCCCGACTGTTATGCGCTGTTGCCGGGCGTGCGCCTTGAGAAACCTTATCCCAAACAAGCCCGGTTCGTGTCAGCACATCGACCTCGTGCGCCAAAGCAGTTCGCCGAACGTTCGGATCCGTGACTGTGCGGTCGCAACTTGGTGCATGAAATGTGCGCATGAACCGCTTTGGTGCCTTTTTCGCCTTTAGGTCTGCCTGCTTATGGAAAATCTGCAAAGCGCTGTGGACACCTTGGTTCACAGCTCCAATACCTTGTTCATTCTGATCGGTGCGGTGATGGTGCTGGCGATGCACGCCGGTTTCGCCTTTCTCGAAGTCGGTACCGTCCGCCAGAAAAACCAGGTGAATGCGCTGTCGAAGATTCTCAGTGATTTCGCCGTCTCGACCCTGGCCTATTTCTTTATAGGCTATTGGATCTCCTATGGTGTGACCTTCATGCAGCCAGCGGCGGTGCTGAGTACCGATCACGGTTATGGACTGGTGAAGTTTTTCTTCCTGCTGACCTTTGCGGCGGCGATCCCGGCGATCATTTCCGGCGGTATCGCCGAGCGCGCACGTTTTGTGCCGCAGTTGTGTGCCACGGCCTTGATCGTCGCATTCATCTATCCGTTTTTCGAAGGCATGATCTGGAACGGCAACTACGGTCTGCAAGCGTGGCTGACGGCGCAGTTCGGCGCCGCCTTCCATGATTTCGCCGGTTCCGTGGTGGTGCACGCCATGGGCGGTTGGCTGGCACTGGCGGCGGTGCTGTTGCTGGGGCCGCGCAATGGCCGCTACCGCGACGGGCGGCTGGTGGCGTTCGCACCGTCGAGCATTCCCTTTCTGGCGCTCGGCTCGTGGATTTTGATTGTCGGCTGGTTCGGCTTCAACGTGATGAGCGCGCAGACGCTGCAAGGTGTCAGTGGTCTGGTAGCAGTCAATTCGTTGATGGCGATGGTCGGCGGCACCATGGCGGCGCTGCTCGTCGGGCGCAATGACCCGGGCTTTCTCCACAACGGCCCATTGGCCGGTCTGGTGGCGATCTGTGCCGGATCCGATCTGATGCATCCGGTCGGTGCGCTGGTGACCGGTGCAATTGCTGGCGCACTGTTTGTCTGGTGCTTCACCGCCGCGCAGGTGAAATGGCGCATCGACGATGTCTTGGGCGTGTGGCCATTGCACGGTTTGTGCGGCGTCTGGGGCGGGATTGCCTGCGGGATCTTCGGCCAGACCGCGCTCGGCGGGATCGGTGGCGTCAGCCTGATCAGCCAGTTGATCGGCACCGCACTCGGCGTCGCTGTGGCGCTGCTCGGTGGCTTCGTCGTATACGGCGCGATCAAAGCGCTGCACGGGCTGCGCCTGAGTCAGGAACAAGAGTATTACGGCGCCGACTTGTCGCTGCACAAAATCGGCGCGGTGAGCCAGGACTAAGTCTCGGCATCGTCGCTACCGGGATAAAAACCATGGAGCAGGCGGTAGCGGTCGATGCGCACCTGATCGACTTTCTCCTGCACCTGATGCGCCGGCAAGCCAAGCATGATCAAGGCGTGGGAGGCGAGCATCAGGCTCGATTCCAATAGCTCCGGCACCACTTCGGTGGCGCCGGCGGCTTTCAATTCCGCCCATTGGCTGTCATCGCGGGTGCGTACCAGGATCGGTACGTGGGCGTTGAGCCGGCGCGCTTCCTTGAGAATGCGCAGGGCAATGTCACTCTGATCCACGGCGACCACCAGCAATTTGGCGCGTAGCAGGCCCACGGCGGTCAGCAGCTCGCCGCGTGACGAGTCGCCATAATGCACGTCACTTTCTCCACTGGCGGCTTCCTGTACGCGAACCGGATCACTGTCCAGGGCGATATAAGGCTGTTTGGCATTGCGCAGGAAACGCCCGATGGATTGACCGACACGGCCGTAGCCGCAAATCACCACGTGCTGGTTGAGGTCGGCGTTGAGTGCGCTGATCTCTTCGATCTGTGCTTCCTGGTTGGGCGTGCGGTGCACGACGGCCGCGATGCGGGGTGCTGCGCGCAATAGCAGTGGTGTCAGCAGCATCGAACAGAACGTTGCGGCGAGCAGAAGATCGCCCAATGCTTCGGGCATCATGCTGTGTTGCTGCATCTGTGCCATCAGTGCGAAGCAGAACTCGCCACCCTGAGCCAACGCCAGACCGCTGCGCCACGCCGTTTCGCTGTCACTGCCGCGCCACTTCACCAACAAGGCCACGACGATGCCTTTGATCACCATCAAACCGACGGTCAGCCCGAGGATCAGCAGGCTGTGACTGACGAACAGTTGCAGGTCGATGAGCATGCCGATGCTGACGAAAAACACCCCGAGCAGGATGTCGCGAAACGGTCGGATGTCGGCCTCGATCTGATGCCGATAGTGGCTTTCACCGAGCAACATGCCGGCCAGAAATGCACCGAGGGCAGGGGACAGGCCCAGCAGGTGAGTCAGCCACGCGGTCAACAGCACAATCACCAGCGCCAGCAGCACGAACAACTCTGCCGAGCGTGACGCGGCCACCTCATGAAAGAGCCGCGGCAGTAACCAACGACTGGCCATTAGCAGCCCGACAAACAGCACCACGGTTTTTGCCAGGGTCAGGGGTAACGCCCAGTACCAGGCCTGCTCACTGCTGCCAGCGAACACTGGCACCAACGTCAGCAGCAACACCGCGACCACGTCCTGAAACAGCAGCACGCCAACGGCATTCTGCCCGTGGCTGCTGAACACCTCGCCGAGGCTGCCCAACTCTTTGGTCACGATCGCCGTGGATGACAGCGAAAGCCCGGCGCCGAGCAACAGCGCCGGTGTCGTCGGCATACCCAGCAGTATAAGCAGCAGACCGAGCAGCGCGGTGCTGATCAGCACCTGCTGACTACCGAGACGGAACACCACCTGGCGCAAGGCGATCATCTTCGACAGGGAGAACTCCAGTCCCAGTGAAAACAACAGAAACACCACGCCCAGTTCGGCGACATCAGGCAGGTGTTCGCTTTCGTTGACCCAGTCGAAGGCACTCGGCCCGACCAGCAGTCCGACGCACAGATAACCCAGAACCGGCGGCAAGCGCAGGCGACGGAACAGGGCAATCACCACGAGGGATGAGGCGAGGATGATCAACAGATTGGCAAACACTGGACACTCCGATGTCAGATTCAGGCTTTTCAAGCGTAGAGGCAAAAAGGCCGGGAGGATCGCGTAATGCGCATTTGTACGGACTGATTTGCGTCAGGGTTTTGCGTGTATACCCTCGTCGGGGCGCTGCAGCCTTTGGGCGGTGGCGGCTCGACGGGTTTTCAGGTGCGGCCTAGAATAGGCCGACTATTTTTTGGTTGAGCAATCATGCCTCCTGAATGTCAGCTGTTCGGCACCCTCGGGTGTCATCTGTGTGAAGTCGCTGAGGCTGAGCTGATGCCTCTTGTCGAGCATGGCCTGCTGGTTGAACTGGTCGATATCGCGGATGACGAATCCTGGTTCGAGGCTTATAGCCTGCGGATTCCTGTGTTGCGCCGTGTCGACACAGGGGCAGAATTGGGCTGGCCATTCAGCGCGGATGAAATCGTAGCGTTTTTGCGTTAAACCGGATTTCCTTGTCCATCCCGCCGGTCGCTATTGCCATCCATTCCTTGGCATTTTGCGGTTTCATCGGTTACTGTATGTTCATACAGTAAAGCGTCAGAGGGATGAACCGTGGTCAATGTCGAACAGTTGAAGAACAGCGTGAACCGGATGTCGGTTGACGTGGTGCGTGAGGCCGTTCTCGAATTGCGCCTGGACGGGCTGGTCACGGAAGGCAAGACGCCGTTCAACAAGCTGCATTTCAATACCTGCTTTGCCGAAATCGAGGCCTTGTTTCAGCGTGCCGGTTACCACAAGCAACTGGATGTGGTCGGTTACCAGGGCTTGCTCTACGCCCTGTATGACCCGGGTCGCTGGGAGGCAGTCGATGTGCTGCGCTGGCTCAAGGAATTCACAGACGCCGCAGCGCTCAAGTCGATCCCGGCCTGAGCAATCTGCGCTAGGTTCGTCTCCCTCAGTGTTGGATAATGCAGAGCTGTATTGAGGGTCCGAGTTTCCGTATGTCCACATCTACATTCTCTGCTGCTCAGAATCAGGCGAGCACGCTTTATCTGCCGCCCGGTGCCTGGCTGACCGTACTCGATTGCCTGTGCGAGCATTTCCGCGCCATTGACCGTGCGCAGTGGCTGGACCGCATCGCCCGGGGACGGGTGCTGGATGGTCATGGCCAGCCGATCCCGGTGGACTTGCCTTACAAGGAAGGTCTGCGGATTCATTATTTTCGCGAAGTGCCGAACGAGAAGCCGATCCCGGTGGTCGAGTCGATTCTCTATGCCGACGAACATCTGGTGGTGGCTGACAAACCGCATTTTCTGCCGGTGACGCCCGCCGGCGAATACGTTGAGCAAACCTTGTTGCGCCGGCTGATTCGTCGTCTGGACAATCCTCACCTGGTGCCACTGCACCGCATCGACCGGCATACGGCCGGACTGGTGATTTTCTCGGCCAATCCGCAGACCCGGTCGGCCTATCAGTCACTATTCCCCACGCGGCAGATCGACAAGCGTTATGAGGCTATCGCCCCGGCGCTGCCTGATCTGGATTTCCCCTTGGTACACAAGAGCCGTCTGGTGGATGGCGAACCGTTTTTCCGTATGCAGGAAGGCGTCGGTGCCAGCAATACCGAAACGGCGGTGGAGGTTCGGGAAAAGCTTGGTGAACTGTGGCGTTATGGCTTGTTTCCGGTGACCGGCAAGAAACATCAACTGCGCGTTCACATGACTGCATTGGGCGCTAGCATCTGCAACGATCCGTTTTATCCGGATGTATTGAAAGACGTCGAGGATGACTATGCCAATCCGCTTAAGCTACTGGCGCAAGGTCTACGGTTTATCGACCCGGTGACCGGTGAAGAGCGTGAATTCGAGAGCCGGATTACGCTGCAGTGGTGACACCGAAGCCACTTTTCCAGCGCCCATGAAAAAGCCCGCATTAATGCGGGCTTTTTTGTATCCGGTGCGACCCAGAGCTTACAGCTCTTTAACGGTACGAACCTGATCCTTGTTGATGCGGGTTTCTTTGCCGTCCAGCTGTTTGAACTCGTAGAAGCCCGAATCGTCATCGTATTTCGGGGTGTCGACGGCCTGGATTTCGCGACCGTCATTCAAGGTGATCACTGTAGGCGACGAGCAACCGGCGAGGGTAGCCAGGCCCAGTGCGAGCATGAAAGTGGCGAGGGTCCGTTGAGTCATGGGTGTGTCTCCGAATGGGAATTCTTTTGGTTACTGAGCTTGAGACGTATACAAGGCGTGAGAGTTCCTTGAATGGTGTCAGTCTGACACAGTGTTGTGGGAATTTAACAGTTCGGGGGTGTTCAGGTTGGCCAGTCGCGGGTCGTTGTCCGGGCATTGCAGGGCAGTGGCACCAAGCTCGCGCATGACCCGTCCGGGGCTGCGTTCACCGGCGTTCCAGGCGTTTTCGAAGGCGTCTAGCAAGGCCACCGGAATCACACACAGCAGCGGTTCCCAATGTCCGTCATGGCGCAACATTAAAGGTTTTTCAGGATTCTGATTGGCCGTCTCGCGCATGCTTTGCAGTAACGCTGCGTCAATGCGCGGTACATCGCAGGGCAAGACCAGCAGGTGCGAATGGCGCGCAGCCTTCAGCCCCGCTCGAATGCCTGCCAATGGCCCCGGAAAATCACCCTCGTCATCGACCACCAATTGATCAGCGAATGGCGCGTAACGCTCGCGATTACGGTTGCAGGAGATGATCAGGTCGTCAGTCAGTGCACGAACCTTGCGCTGTAAATGTGCAATCAATGGCTCGCCCAGCCACTCGACCAGGCCTTTGTCCTGACCACCCATGCGTTGGCCGCGTCCACCTGCCAGGAGCAAAATGGAACAGAGGGGGAGTTGCGTATTCAGAGGCATGGCAGCTCTCCAGAGGGGCGGCGAAGAAATGAGGCGCTGTGATATAACACCGGGCTGTTTCTCCTACAACTGGACGAGCCTATGAAAGCCAAGGCTGATGTACCTTTCGTGCCGCTCAATATTGCGGTGCTGACAGTCAGTGACACCCGCACCCTGGAAACCGACACCTCAGGTCAGGTCTTCGTCGACCGCTTGACGGCGGCGGGCCATTTTCTGGCGCAGCGGGTCTTGCTCAAAGATGACCTCTACAAAATTCGCGCGCAAGTCGCCACCTGGATTGCCGACGATGTCGTGCAGGTCGTGCTGATCACCGGCGGTACCGGTTTTACTGGCCGCGACAGCACGCCCGAAGCGGTTGCCTGTCTGCTCGACAAACAGGTCGATGGGTTTGGTGAGTTGTTCCGGCAGATTTCGGTAGCCGATATCGGCACCTCAACAGTTCAGTCCCGTGCGCTGGCTGGTCTGGCCAATGGCACGCTGGTCTGCTGCTTGCCGGGTTCGACCAATGCCGTACGTACCGGTTGGGATGGCATTCTGGGCGAGCAGTTGGACGCTCGTCATCGGCCGTGCAATTTCGTGACTCATTTGAAGCAGGCGGCGCCTTGTGAAACCCGTGGGTAAGCCGGGCAAGACCGGGGCGCTGATGCCGGTCGAGGTGGCGCTGGCTCGCCTGCTCGAGATGGCCGAAGCCGCGCCCATTACCGAGCATGAGTATTTGCCGCTGGCTCAGGTTCAAGGACGTGTGCTGAGCGAAGATCTGATTTCGACGCTCGATCTGCCGCCATGGCCTAACAGTGCCATGGATGGTTATGCGCTGAACCTGGCCGACTGGAATGGCCAACCGATGCCGGTCACTCAAAAGGTGTTCGCCGGGCAATCCCCGGAGCCTCTGAAACCGGGCACCTGCGCACGGATTTTCACCGGCGCTCCAGTGCCCACGGGCGCTGATTGCGTGGAAATGCAGGAAAACGCTGAGGTTCAAGCCGATGAAAAGGTAAGCTTCCTCGAACCGATAAAGCTCGGGCAGAACATACGCCCGCAAGGCCAGGAAACCACCGTCGGAGAGTTGATCCTGCCTGCCGGAACCCGGCTGGGTCCGATCGAGCAAGGGCTGGCGGCATCGTTGGGCTGCGCCGGGCTTAAGGTAGTACGCAAGGTTCGGGTGGCAGTGATTTCCACCGGCGATGAATTGGTCGAACCGGGCCAGGCATTGGGGCCGGGGCAGATATACAACAGTAATCGGGTATTGCTGTGCAGTTGGCTGCAACGTCTGGGCTGTGAAGTGATCGACGCCGGTATCCTTCCGGATAATCTGGCCACGACCCGTGCCCGCCTGGGCGAGTTGCAGGATGTTGATCTGATTCTTTCCACCGGTGGCGTGTCAGTGGGTGAGGCGGATTTCCTCGGCGTTGCCCTGCGCGAGGAGGGCGAGCTTGCCCTGTGGAAATTGGCGATCAAACCCGGTAAACCGCTGACGTTTGGCCATTTCCGTAAAGTGCCGGTCATTGGCTTGCCAGGTAATCCGGCGTCGACATTGGTGACCTTTGCGCTGCTCACTCGACCTTACCTGTTACGCCGACAGGGTGTGCGGGACGTCGAGCCGCTGAAAATCACCGTACCGGCTGGTTTTGACTGGCCGGTGGCAGGCAACAGGCGCGAGTACCTGCGAGGCCGTCTGGAGCAAGGGCAGGCGACTATTTACCGCAACCAGAGCTCAGGCGTGCTTCGCAGCGCGGCGTGGGCAGATGGATTGGTCGAAGTGCTGGAAGGTCGCACGCTGAGCGCAGGAGACCCCGTGGTCTTCATTCCGCTGAGTGACTTGCTGGGCTGATCACTGTCGTGCAAATGCAGGCGTCGGCTGACTCAGGCAACGCCTGCAATGACTCATTCACTTAATTGCTGATCAATGTCACAAGCTGGTCGAATCGGCTATTGGCCACCCAACCCAGCAGACCCAGCACTACCGCTGTTGCACCCGCCGAGTAGGCGAGCCGGTGTTTGATTATTCTGACATCACCGCGGACTTCGTCCATGTCCCGCCGAAGGTATTTGAGATGGGTTTCCAGCTCGGTTACTCGGGGTTCCATATCAACTTCTCCAGTGGTTCTGGCGCTGTTTTTGAAATCGGATTTGTGATTCGCGCGACTTTCGACGAGGGGGGCAACCGGAGTTACTGGCATTCTGGCTTCATGACTTGGCATGGAAGCATCCACCGGTTGTTTCAAAAGCTCGCTTGCAACCTCTTTCTGCTCTCAAAGTATCGAGAACCCTGGGGGTGTATCCACTCATTACATGCACGTCCTTGTGTGTTGGATTGAAGATCGATGCCGCCGGCACACGGTGCTCCAATGCTCGAACCGGGTCAATTAAGCCGATTCCGTATGTTTTGTAAGAAAAAATACCGCTGTGTAGGACGCCCGGGCTAGTAGGCTGAATTTAATTAAGACGCTGACGGCTTTTTTGCGTGCGGCAGTGGTCAAGATGATTTAACCGATTCGATTTGGGAGTGACGAAATGAGTGAGCGCCGGGCGCTATTGATTCTGCATGGCAAGCAGGCACTCAACGAGGCGGTTCGCACCGCCGTCGAGGACAAACGCAAGCAAGGCTGGGAGTTGGCCGTACGTCTGACCTGGGAGGCAGGGGACGCTCAGCGTTGGGTGGAGCAGGCATTGGCGGACGGCTACACGAAGATCATAGCCGGCGGTGGCGATGGCACCTTGCGCGACATTGCCGAAGCGCTCGCGGCGCACCCGGGCAAAGCCAGCCTGGTGCTTTTACCCTTGGGCACCGCTAACGACTTTTCCCGCGCCGCCGGTGTGCCACTGGAGCCTGCCGAAGCACTTGAGCTGCTTGATGTACCGCCGCGCGACATCGATCTGGGCGAAGTGGGCGGGCAGGTTTTCCTGAATATGGCCACCGGTGGTTTCGGCAGTCAGGTCACGGCCAATACGTCCGAGGACCTGAAAAAAGTACTCGGCGGTGCGGCTTATCTGTTCACCGGTTTGTCACGATTCAGTGAGCTGCATGCCGCTTATGGTGAACTTCAGGGGCCGGACTTTCACTGGAGTGGCGAAATGCTCGCGCTGGGTATCGGCAATGGCCGTCAGGCCGGGGGCGGGCACGTACTGTGCCCGGAAGCGCTGGCCGATGACGGTTTGCTGGATATCAGTATCCTGCCGGCGCCACAGGAGTTGGTGGGCACGTTGAAGACGCTGCTCAGCGATGGTTTCGGCATCGATAACATGTTTATCCGAGCCCGTTTGCCATGGGTTGAAATCAAAGTGGCCGAGGGACTCTGCATCAATCTGGATGGCGAACCACTGGAAGGTGACAGCTTGCGATTTGAAGCGCGTCCGGCCGCGTTGCGCGTGCATTTACCGGAGCATTCTCCATTGTTGAGCGGCACCGGATCGGTCAGTCGTCCAGGCTGATGATCTGTTCGCGCACGGCGAACAGAACCAGGCCCGCCACATCGTAGATTTGCAGGCGCTTCATGATCTGTGAACGGTGGGTCTCGACAGTCTTGATGCTCAGCCCCAGGCCATTGGCGATTTCCCTGGTGGATTTGCCCCGCACGATCAAGCGCAGGATTTCCAGCTGGCGCGCGGTCAGATTGTGCGAGTCGGCGATTTCCGGCTGCTGCTTCTGATTACGGGTCAGGGCCTGATTGATCACGGTATGGGCAATGGCCGGACTCAGATAACGCTCGTTGTTGCGCAAGGCTTCCAGCGCATGTTCGAGTTCGGTGGCCGTGGTGTCTTTGAGCAGGTAGCCGTGGGCGCCGGACTCCAGTGCCTGCATGATCAGCGCCGGATCGGTATGCATCGACAGGATCAGCACCTTGCTCTGCGGGCGTACTCGCTTGAGCCGTTGCAGCGCTTCCAGGCCACCGGTTTCTTTCATGGAGATATCCAGCAACACGATATCCGGACTCAGTTGCTCGACCATTTCGAGCAACTGCGAACCGTCATTGGCCTCGCCAATCACCGCGTAACCGGGAATATCCAGTACCAGAGCGCGCACGCCGGCCCTGATCAGCGAGTGGTCATCCACCAGAAGTAAGTTACAAGTCAACGCATAACCTTATTCGTACTGGCCCGCTCGAGTGCGCGAGGCGCCCAGGGGAAGAGTGCTTCGATTTGAGTGCCTTTACCCGGCTCGCTGATTACGTTCAGGGTGCCACCCAGTTGCTCGATTCGTTCGGCCATCCCGGCCATGCCTCGTTGTCCTTCTCGACCCGGATTGGCCGACGGGGCGAATCCCATACCGTCATCGCTGATCAGCAGCGTCAGCCCTTTAGGCAGACGTTGCACGCGTATCACCAGGTTTTTTGCCTGTGCGTGACGCAGAATATTGGTAACAGCCTCTTGGGTAATACGAAAGGCCGCGACCGCCATTTCTTCCGGAATACCGTTAAGTCGCTGCTGGCAATCGAGGCTCCAGTGCACGCTGGTGTTGGTCAATGTCTTGAGCAGATGCGCGCGCAGGCTGGCTTCAAGCCCCAGGCTGGTCAACTGGCGTGGATTGAGAATCGCCGAAACGTCGCGCACCTTGTTGAGGGTTTCTTCCAGGGTGTCGCACAACGCCGTGCACTGTTCCTGCAAGTCATCCGGCATGCGTCGTTTGAGCCACTCGCTTTGCAGTTTGGCCGCCGTCAGCAACTGGCCGATATCGTCGTGCAGTTCGCGGCTGAGGCGATGACGTTCGTTCTCCTGGACTTCCAGCAGGCGGTCAGCAAGTTCTTGCGGCTGGAACTTGATCGATTTGCGTGACAGCCGATATTGCACCCAGACGCACGCGGTGGCGGCCATGTCGAGCAGTAGCACCCCCAGGCTGAGGGGTGTCGAAAGACCATAGGTCAGCAGGCTGCCGAGTGTTGCCGCGATGCACATTATGAGGGTGAACCGGCGTGCATTTTCCCGGGAGGGTGGCCATGTGGTGATTGACTTGAGGCTGGCGTACATAACGGATGGAGCCAATGGATGTTCGCTGCGGGCAGACCGGCCTGAGGCTGGCGGGTCACTGTCTGAAAATGCTGTCACTTATGTTATTGATTTCAACGCGGTTCGCTGAACGCATTAACCGCCAACTTCAACGGATGGCTTTCTCTGAAATCACTATGCCATTAATTCGAAAGCAACTAATGGGCGGCATAATACCACTTAAGATACCGTTGGTCGCGCTCGCTATATATGTCCATTGAGTCAGGAAATACGTGATATTGGACGTAAGTTCCATAATGGAAAATCGACGGTTATTGTCTTCGATAAATGTCGGTGTTGCCCGAAGTTGTGCTTCTTAACACACAGGCAAACCCTTAGGCTGGCAGGAAACATTTGTGTCTGTCAGAGGTGATTATTTAATTCGACTTGTCGCTGGCAGGTATGAACTCTTTCAATTACGACATTCAGCGCTTGCGTCGCGACTGCCTGCGCATGTGCAGAGTGATGATCAGGCTTGTCCGGAGTATGGCCGTTGGGGCAAACGTTTGCCCGCGAGTCGCGGCTGAAGCTGGCTTTGGCCGACCTGGAAGGCGAATGCTTCGATCAGCGAGGCCTGTTCGCTTTCATCCAGACTCAGTTGCCCGGTCTTCTGATCGATCAGTTCAAGCTGCCAGGCCATTAGCGTGAAGCAATCCTGCAGTGCCTGCAGAGCCTGTTCGTGAAGGTCAATGCGATCTTGGGGCAGGTTGAGCAGGCTGTAAATGTGCAGCGAGAATTCGGAGATCGCCTCTAGCGCAAGGGCTTCAGCCCGGCGTGCGAGTTTGAGGAGGGTGCCGAGCATGCACTCGATGGCGTCCTTGTCGTTGCTGATCAGTTGCAAATGGCTGAGGCATTCTTCGGACTTGGCCAAGAGTTTTTCGGCCTCGGCAAGGAATTCGGGGAAGCGTTCTGCCCACTCTTTGCGGTCCATTGGCATGCTTATCTCCACCACGTCATGTCTGATGAGGGAATGCCGTGTGTGGCGACGATCATGAATCGTCGGGAGATCGCGCCCAGACGTGCAGGTGCACAGACTGAGGGGTTCCAGGGGGCTTGTTTCCGCTGAATTGCGATCGCACACAATAGCCTGACTCCGTTCATGCAATGAGAATGGCGTCACATTAATGGCTATTGGATATTGCGAATATCAGGTTGGGCCTGATTGTTACTAGGGGAATCCCTTAGGCGCGGGAACCTACCGTGCAAACCGAGGTCGCGCCGCAGAGAATGTAGCAGATGAAAATCACTGCGCCAGTAAAGCATGATGTTAATGTGACATCAATGCCCGATCATGGCATTTTTGACGGGGTCTGGCTTGGCAATCAAGAACCGCCATTTGCTGCCGATAACCTCACATAGTGAATTCATCAGAACAAGCCCAGGAGTCATTGATGGCCGGCATTCTCGACACGGTAGACCAACGCACGCAACTGGTGGGTGAGAATCGCCTGGAAATTCTCATGTTTCGATTGGCCGGGCGTCAGTTGTTCGCGATCAACGTGTTCAAGGTTCAGGAAGTGCTGCAACTGCCGAAACTGACCTTGATGCCGCAGCGTCACCCGTTTGTGTGCGGGGTGGTCAATTTGCGCGGTCAGACCTTGCCGGTGATCGATCTGTCGCAGGCGATCGGCATGCGTCCATTGGTGCCGGGGCCGAACAGCACCATCATCGTCACCGAGTACAACCGTTCGGTGCAGGCCTTCCTCGTCGGAGGCGTGGATCGCATCGTCAACATGAACTGGGAAGCCATTCTGCCGCCGCCGACCAGCGCCGGACGTCAGCATTACCTGACTGCGATCAGCAAGGTCGACGATCAACTGGTAGAAATCATCGACGTCGAGAAAGTTCTCGCCGAAATCGTCCCGTACAACGCCAAGGTCTCGCGTGAAAAACTCGATGATCCGGTACTGGAACGCGCCCGTGGCCGTGAAGTGCTGCTGGTGGACGACTCCAACGTGGCGCTTTCGCAATTGCGCGACACTCTCGGCCAGCTCGGCGTGAAAATGCACATTGCCAGCGATGGCCTGAAGGCGTTGAACATGCTCAAGGGCTGGGCTGATACCGGCGTGAACATGACCGACAAGCTGCTGATGATTTTCACCGATGCGGAGATGCCGGAAATGGACGGCTATCGTCTGACCACCGAAATTCGCAACGACCCGCGTCTGCGTGGTTTGTACGTGGTGTTGCACACCTCGCTGTCCGGCAGTTTCAACGACTCGATGGTGAAGAAGGTCGGTTGCGATAACTTCCTCTCCAAGTTCCAGCCGGACAAACTGGTTGACGTGGTGCGCCAGCGCCTGATGCTCGACGAAGTCCCGGCCTGATCACACACCCATTGCAGGAGTGAGCCTGCTCGCGATAGCGATGTGTCAGCCCCGAATCATTACCTGACACACCGCTATCGCAAGCAGGCTCACTCCTACAGTTATTGCTCTTTGATTCCTGATCAAGCTCGTATAGGGTGGCGTTTTTATCCTCCAGGGAGCTGGCCATGCTGCGTCTGAGCGCGCTTTATCGTTACCCGTTGAAATCTGGCAAAGTCGACGTTCTAAAAAGCGTCGACCTCGACAAGCTGGGGCTTGATGGCGACCGACGCTGGATGCTCGTGGATGAAGCCAGCGGCCGTTTCCTGACCCAGCGCGCCGAAGCGAAGATGAGTCAGTTGTCGGCGCTGTGGAATGCGCAGGGCGGTCTGACCCTGAGCGCACCTGAACAGTCCTCCATCGACATCGCCTTGCCGGGCAATGACGCCGAACTGCGCGGTGTGACGATCTGGCGCGACACCTTGCGCGTGCCGGATGCCGGTGATGAGGCAGCGCGCTGGGTCAGCGATTTCATCGGCAAGCCGACCCGGCTGGTGCAGGTGCCGCTGGATCGTGCCCGCATGACTCAGGCAGGTTTCGGCAAGGATGATGATCAGGTCGCATTCGCCGACGGATTTCCCCTGCTGTTGATCGGCGAGGCGTCCCTGCAGGATCTCTCGCAAAAGGTCGGACGGCCGCTGGAAATGTTGCGCTTCCGGCCGAATCTGGTGATTGAAGGCAGCGAGGCTTACGCCGAAGACAATTGGAAGCGCATTCGCATTGGCGATGTCGAGTTCCGCGTGGTCAAGTCATGCTCGCGCTGCATTCTCACCACCATCGACCCGCAAACCGGTGAGCGCAGTGCCGATCGCGAGCCGCTGGCCACCTTGCAGAAATATCGTGCCGAAGCCGATGGCGCGATGTTCGGGCAGAATCTGGTGAACGACAGCAATGGTCGGCTGGAAGTCGGAATGCCGGTGGAAATCCTCGAATAAATCGCCCCTGAAACGAAAAATGCCCGTGTCCTTGGACACGGGCATTTTTGTTGGTGCAGTGAAACCGTTGCTTTAGCCGCGGTATTCGCACAGGTAAGCGGTGTCGACCGCAACCTTCAGCTGGAACTTGCTGTTAGCCGGGACATTGAACTGGCTGCCGGCGGCGAAGGTTTCCCAGTCGCTGCTGTCGGGCAGTTTGACGGTCAGAGCGCCAGACACCACGTGCATGATTTCACGCTGAGCGGTGCCGAATTCGTATTCGCCCGGGGCCATGACGCCGATGGTCGCCGGACCTTCAGCGGTGCCAAAGGCGATCGACTTGACGGTGCCGTCGAAGTACTCGTTGACTTTAAACATGGGCGATTCCTCGAAAAGGGTTAAAAATTGGAGGCGGCCAGTATGCACAAGGCGTTTGGCGCCGTCACCTGCCCGGCGTCTGTCCGCTGAGTTCTCGAATTGACCCTAGAGTGGCAAGACCAGTGGCAACAGCCGCGCGGTGTTGCGCGCATCCTCCAGCGCCCGGTGCTGCTGACCGCTGAACTGCATGCCAGCCAGTTGCAGTGCACCGTTGAGGCCTAGCGGCCGTTCGAGGCGCCGAGCCTTGGCGAAGCGTTGTTTTAGGTTCATGTGCGGCACTTTGCTCAAGCCACTGTCGATTTGCAGACGCTGCCACTCCTGCAACAACTGCTTGCGATCGTAATCACCCCAACTGGCCCAGCCTTCGAGTCGCGTCTGATGTTGCGCGAGCCAGCGTTCGAACGCCGGCCAGACTTCATTCAACGGCTGCGCCGAGTCGATATTGGCTTGGGTGATGTGCGTCAGTTCACGACAAAATGGCGTCAGCAATGGCCGTCGTGTCGGTTTGACGAAGCGCTGGAAGTGATCCTGCTCGCGCCCGGCGCGATCGACCAGGGTGGCGCCGATCTCGATAATTTCCATTTCAGTGACCGGCCAGCCACCCTCATCGGTGGTGGCTTCCAGATCTATGACCAGCCAGTGGGGCATCGCAGGGTTCCTGATTTCCGCGTTCTGATAACTCAGAGCGTAGTCAAAACCCGCAAGCGTGTGTGGGTGACTACTCGACCTGCAACAGAACCTGACGATTTTTTACCTGATCGCCGACTTTGACCTGCACCCGCTTGAGCACGCCGTCGATGCCGGCCTTGAGCGGGTGCTCCATTTTCATTGCCTCCAGCACCACCAGCAACTGACCTTTGCTGACCGGGCTGCCTTCGCTGACGAGAACGTCGACGATGGCACCGTCCATCGGCGCTTTCAGGGTGCCGGAGCTGACGCTGGTCTGACTGTCGATCACCGCGTGAGTTCGATCCTCGAGGCGCAGACTGCCGGGCTGGGTGAACAGCCAGAGGAGCCCGTTATCAAGCCGATACGCGTGACGCTGGCGCAAACCATCGATTTCCAGCGTCAGCGACTGCGTGTCCTGGTCGATGAGTGTTAACTCGAACGTGCGTTCGGCAACCTGCACGGTGAAGGAGCCTTGCGCGTGAGCGAGCAGTTGCACTGTCCAGTTCTGATCATCAAGCCCGAGTCGATAATGCAGTGGCACACTGGCGTTGCTGCGCCAGCCAGTGAGTGGCGCGCGGTGGGTAAGGGCGCTTGCTTGATAGAAAAGCATCGCTGCAATCGCCAGTTCCTCGGCATCCGGAATGTAACGCTGCAAACAAGGATGTTCGCTGAAGTGCCGGGCAATGAACGCGGTACTGAATTCGCCACTGATGAACTGCGGATGTTGCAACAGGCTGGCCAGCAAGCGCTGATTGCTTTGCACGCCCAATAACACCGTGTCCTGTACCGCGCGCAAGAGTTTGCGCCGGGCTTCTTCGCGGGTGGCGCCAAAGGCAATCACTTTGCCCAGCATCGGGTCGTAGAACGGGCTGATCGATTGTCCTTCCAGCAAGCCATGATCGATTCGCGCGCCGTGCCGCAGCGCCGGCTCCCAGGCTTCGACACGGCCGGTTTGCGGGAGGAAGTCTTGCGCGGGATCTTCGGCGTAAAGCCGCACTTCCATGGCATGCCCGTTGAGCTGGACCTGGTCCTGGGCCAGTGGCAACGGCTGCCCCTCGGCGACCTGCAATTGCCATGCGACCAGATCCAGCCCGGTGATCAATTCGGTTACCGGGTGCTCGACCTGCAGGCGCGTGTTCATCTCCAGAAAGTAGAACTGCCCACGCGCATCGAGCAAAAACTCCACGGTGCCGGCGCCGACATAGTTCACTGTGCGCCCGGCCTTCAATGCCGCCTCACCCATGGCCTGGCGCAGTTCTGTGGTCATCACCGGGCAGGGCGCTTCTTCGATGACTTTCTGGTGGCGCCGCTGGATCGAACAGTCGCGTTCGCCGAGGTAGATCAGGTTGCCGTGCTGATCGCCGAACAGTTGCACTTCGACATGCCGAGGTTCGACCAACGCTTGTTCGAGGATCAATTCGTCGCTGCCGAAACCGTTCAGTGCTTCGGAGCGCGCGGTGCGCAATTGCGCCGGCAAATCAGCGGCGTTGTGCAGCAGACGCATGCCGCGCCCGCCACCGCCGGCACTGGCCTTGATCATCAGCGGATAGCCAATGCGCTCCGCTTCACGCAGCAGGGTCGCATCGTCCTGTTCGGCACCTTGATAACCGGCGATGCAGGGCACGCCGGCTTCGAGCATGGCGATTTTCGAGCGGCGTTTGCTGCCCATCAATTCGATGGCTTCGACGCTGGGGCCGATGAAGATCAGCCCGGCTTGTTCGCAGGCGCGGGCGAACTCGGCGTTTTCCGAGAGAAAACCGTAGCCGGGGTGAATGGCGTCGGCGCCGCTACGCTGGGCGGCGTCGAGGATCGCCGGAATGTTCAGGTACGACTGCTGCACGGGGGACGGGCCGATGTGAACGGCTTGATCGGCCATTTTGACGTGCAGGGCGTCGGCGTCGGCATCGCTGAAGACGGCGACGGTGCGATAGCCGAGGGCTTGCGCGGTGCGCTGGATGCGGCAGGCGATTTCACCGCGGTTGGCGATCAGGATTTTCTGGATGGCGGGCATAGTGATCTTCCTGAGTATTTGGCGGTGGGATGGCTGGCCTCTTCGCGAGCAGGCTCGCTCCCACAGGAATTTGCATCGTTCACAAAACCTGTGGGAGCGAGCCTGCTCGCGAAGCTTTTAGCTGGCCCACCGCGGTTTGCGCTTTTGCACGAAAGCCATAGTGCCCTCGATCCCTTCGTCGCCAGTCACCGCTTCGCTGAACCACTGCGCCGCCTCATCAAGCAATTCACTCGAAGGCTGCCCGGCACTCGCCAACAACAATTTCTTGGTCATGGCATTCGCTTCCGGCGCGCAACACAACACATGTTGCAGCACCTCATCGAGCCGCTCAGCCAACGCCTGCGCATCCTGCTCGACAAAATGCACCAGCCCCAGACGCCGTGCCTGATGCCCATCGAAACGCGCAGCCGTCAGTGCCAATCGGCGGGTTTCGGTCAGGCCGATGCGCTGCACCACAAACGGTGCGATCTGCGCTGGCAGCAAGCCGAGGCTGGTTTCCGGCAGACCGAATTGCGCCTGGTGATCGGCAATCGCGATATCGCTGACACACGCCAGCCCGAAACCGCCGCCAAGCACTGCGCCTTGCAGCACCGTGATCAGCACTTGCGGCGCGTGCTGTGCTTCCTCCAGCAAGGCACCGAACGCGCGATTCAAATCGCGGTAAGCCTCGGAGCCCTGAGCGCGAGCGCTGGCCATGTCCTTGATATCGCCGCCGGCACAGAAATGCCCACCGGCACCGCTGAGCACCAATGCCCGAACCGCACGGTCAGCGCGCACAGCCGCCAGCACCGCGCGCAGTTCGCTGACCATCTGCAGGCTCATCGCATTGCGGCTGTCCGGCCGATGGAGGGTGATGTGCAGTACGCCGCCATGCAGTTCCAGCAACAGCGTCTGACATTGCGGCAGCTTGCTCATTTCTTTTTCCCCGGGAGAATGCCCATCAGTTTGCAGATGATCCCCAGCATGATTTCGTCGGCGCCGCCGCCAATCGATACCAGCCGCACATCGCGATAGGCACGGGCCACCGGGTTGTCCCACATGAAGCCCATGCCACCCCAATATTGCAGGCAGCTGTCGCTGACTTCGCGACCGAGGCGTCCGGCCTTGAGCTTGGCCATCGAGGCCAATCGCGTAACGTCCTGGCCTTTCACGTACTGCTCCGTGGCCTGATAGACCAGTGCGCGCAAGCATTCGATTTCGGTCTGCAATTCGGCGAGGCGGAAGTGAATGACCTGATTGTCGATCAGCGGATTGCCGAAGGTCTTGCGCTCCTTGCAGTACTCGATGGTGCTGTCGACGCAATATTCCAGGCCTTTGATCATGTTCGCCGCGCCGAACAGACGTTCCTCCTGAAACTGCAGCATCTGCATCATGAACCCGGCGCCTTCATGGCCTATGCGATTGCGCTGCGGCACGCGCACGTTGTCGAAAAACACCTGGGCGGTT
Source organism: Pseudomonas viridiflava (assembly GCF_900580865.1). Taxonomy (GTDB): domain Bacteria; phylum Pseudomonadota; class Gammaproteobacteria; order Pseudomonadales; family Pseudomonadaceae; genus Aquipseudomonas. The sequence continues at coordinate 57,052 of NZ_UTBZ01000014.1, read as the reverse complement.
TCCGAACTGCGCATGCCGAGCTTGTCCAGATGGGAACTGAGACTGATCCCCGGTGTGTTCATCGGCACCATGATCAGCGACTTGTTGATGTGCGGTTTGTCGTCCGAAGTGTTGGCCAGCAGGCAGATGAAGTCAGCGCTCGGCGAGTTGGTAATCCACATCTTGCTGCCGTTGATCACGTAGTCGTCGCCGTCCTTGCGCGCGGTGGTTTTCAGCCCGGCGACATCCGAGCCTGCACCCACTTCGGAGACGCCGATGCAGCCAACCTGCTCACCGCTGATCGCCGGACGCAGGAACTCTTCGCGCAGTTCATCGGAGCCGAAGCGGGCGAGGGCGGGCGTACACATGTCGGTCTGCACGCCGATCGACATCGGAATGCCGCCGCAATGGATGGTGCCAAACTCTTCGGCGGCGACAATCGAATAGCTGTAGTCGAGGCCCATGCCGCCGAATTTTTCCGGTTTGGAAATACCCAGCAAACCGAGGTCGCCAGCCTTGCGGAAAATTTCGTGAATGGGAAAGCGCCCGGCCTTTTCCCATTCGTCGACGTGCGGATTGATCTCGTGCTCGACAAATTGGCGGACGGTACGGCGCAGGGCTTCGTGTTCCGGGGTGAAGATCATTTTTTATTGTTCTCCGTAGGATCCGTGGCGGTCAGAACCGGCTGACGCCGAAGCTGTTGGGTTGCAATGTGCGAATGTCGGCTTCGTGGCAGATATCGAGCAAATAGCCGAGCAGGGTGCGCGTGTCACGCGGGTCAATCAGTCCGTCGTCCCACAGGTTGGCGCTGCCGTAAAGCGCGGTGGACTGGCTGTCGAGTTTCTGCGCGGTGACCTGTTCGAGCATGTCGAGCATTTTCGGATCCGGGGTCAAACCATCTTTGAGCTGCTTGGCTTCGGTGACGATGCGCAGCACCTTGCCGGCCTGCGCGCCGCCCATCACTGCGGTACGGCTGTTCGGCCAGGCGAAAATGAAGCGCGGATCGAGACCCCGCCCGCACATCGCATAGTTGCCAGCCCCGTAGGAGCCGCCGACGACAATCGTCAGTTTAGGCACTCGCGCATTGGCCACCGCTTGAATCAGTTTCGAGCCGTGTTTGATCACGCCTTGCTGTTCCGATTCGGTGCCGACCATAAAACCGGTGGTGTTGTGGAAAAACAGCAGCGGGGTCTGGCTCTGGTCGCACAACTGGATGAACTGCGCCGCTTTGCTTGCACCGTTCGGGGTAATCGGGCCGTTGTTGCCGATAAAACCGCAGGCGCGGCCATGAATCTTCAATTGGCCGCAAATGGTTTGCTGATCGAACTCGCCTTTGAATTCGACGAAGCAAGACTCGTCGGCAATGCGCGCGATGATTTCGCGCACGTCGTAAGGTTTTTTCGGATCGTCGGGAATCAAGCCGAGCAGTTCTTCGATGGGGTAGAGCGGTTCTTTGTATTGCGGCTCCGGCAGCCATGGCAGTTGTTCGTTCCACGGCAGCATGCGCAGGATTTCACGGACCTGACGCACGCCATCGGCATCGTTTTCAGCGAGGTATTCAGCGGTCCCGGCAACCTGTGCGTGCATCTCGGCACCGCCCAGTTCTTCATCGGTGGCGACTTCGCCGGTGGCCGCTTTCAGCAGCGGCGGCCCGGCGAGAAACAGCTTGGCCTTGCCACGCACGACCACCACGTAATCCGACAGTCCCGGCTGATAAGCGCCGCCCGCCGTGGCTGAGCCGTGCACCACGGTGATCTGCGGCAAACCCATTGCCGACATCCGCGCCTGATTGGCAAAACTGCGCGCGCCTTCGACGAAAATTTCGGCGGCGTAATTGAGGTTGGCGCCGCCGCTCTCGGCAAGGGTAATTACCGGGAGTTTGTTTTCCTGAGCGATCTGTTGCAGGCGCAGGGATTTTTTCAAACCGCTTGGCGAGATGGTGCCGCCCTTGATCGCGCTGTTGTTCGCCACGATCATCGCGCGGATGCCGCAGACGTAACCGATACCGGCGATCAGCCCGCCACCGGCCGAGCTGCCGTCCTTGTCGTCATGCAACTTGTAGCCGGCGAGGCTGGCCAGTTCGAGGAACGGCGCACCGGGATCGAGCAACAGGTTCAGGCGTTCGCGCGGCAGCAATTGTCCGCGCTTGTCGAATTTCGCTTTGGCTTCGGCAGCCTTGTTCAGCAGGTTCTGTTCGAGTTGCCGGACTTGCTCGATGGCCGTGAGCATCGCCGCACGATTGCGGGCGAACGCTTCGCTGTGCGGATCGAGTAGGGACTGGATCTGCGGCATGGCTTACTCCTTGTCCTTGAGCACATCTGGCAAGTACGCCCGGTGAAAGCCGTTGAATGACTCACTGTGCGTCGCTTTGTGCAACGGCCATGCACGGCTGCCGAGGCTGGCCGCGCCATCGATTTTCAGCGTGCTGCCGCTGATGAATGCAGCTGCCGGGCTGAGCAGAAACACGATCGCCGCACTGACTTCCGATTCGGTGCCAATACGCTTGAGCGGCACATGTTCACGCAGGGTGGGAATCACCGCTTTGAACGCGCCTTCGTAAGTGTCCATGCCGCTGGAGGCAATCCAGCCCGGCGCCACCGCGTTGACCCGTACGCCGGCATAACCCCATTCGAACGCGGCAGTTTTGGTGAAGTTGTCCATGCCCGAACGCGCCGCCCCGGAATGACCCATGCCGGGCATGCCGCCCCACATGTCGGCGAGCATATTGACGATGTTGCCGCCGTGTTTGCTCATCGACTGGTTGAACACTTCCCGCGCCATCAGAAATCCGCCGACCAGATTGGTGCGCAGTACGGTTTCGAAACCTTTCTGATTGATCGAGGCCAAGGGCGACGGGTACTGACCGCCGGCATTGTTGACCAGACCATGGATCGGCCCATGCTCGGCGATCAGCTCCTTGACCAGTTGTTTCACCGCTTCTTCATCGCGGATATCGCAGGCCTGCCAGTGCGCGTGGCCACCGTCCTCGGCAATTTCCGCGGCGACCTTTTGCAGTTTCTCCGGTTTGCGCCCCACCAGCAGCACATTGGCACCGAGCGCTGCCAGCTCATGCGCGGTGCAGCGACCGATGCCGCTGCCGCCGCCAGTAACGATGATGGTCTGACCGCTGAACAGATCGGCGTTGAAAATCGACGCGTAAGCCATGCAAACCATCCTCTAGTCGAGCTGTTCGGCGATGCTCTGCGGCACCGGGATCTGGATTTCCAACAGTTGCTGGGCGAAGGCTTTGCCTTGCGGGTCGATGCGCAGACTGGCCACGCCACCACCGCCAAGAGCGTTTTCCAAGAGAAAATTCAGGCTGTGGGTGCCGGGCAGATACCAGCGTTCGACCCGGCCGTGGATCGGGTCGAGCACATGACTCATCCAGTCGACGATGACGGCCGGGGTCAGCGCTTCAGCGATCCACGGCAGGTATTCGGGTTGGCGCGGCATGACGCCGATGTTGCTGTGATTGCCTTTGTCGCCGGAGCGCGCCACGGCCAGTTTCACCAACGCCACACTGGCATCGGCGCGGCCCTGAGGTTTGGGCGGTTGCTGGGCAATCGGCAAATCTTCGCTGTCGAGCGCTGCCAATGAGGGCAGGGCGCAAGGATGACGTTTACCCGCCAGATCAATCTGTAAGGTGCAGACGTTTTTTTCGATCAGAAAAGAGAACAGACGGATCACCGGGTACACCGTTGGCCGCCCGCCGACGATACCGGTGAGGCCCGGTGCCATGCCGGTGGCGGCCTGGGCGATTTCCCGGGAGAACAGCACCAGTGCCTGTTTGCTCGGGTGGCGCACGGCGAGTTTGATCACCACTTCACGGCTGTCGCGACGTTGGCCGTGGGGGCCGTAGGTGGCTTCGCTGCCGAGGAGTTCGATGTCGGTTTCGCTGTAGGGCGCCCAGCCGCGCAGGCTGAACATCTCTGCGGTTTTGGCGATGATCGCCTGACTGACGCGCTGCGCTTTTTCCACTGCATCGATGCCAGCGATCAGGCAACTGGCGGTGCAGCGAAAACCGTCCGGATACGTGGCGCTGACCTTGTATTTATCACTGGGTGGCAGGCCTTTGGCGCCGTGCACGTGCACCGCGTTTTTGCCTTGCTGCTGGAGTTTGACGTGGGTGAAATCGCAGACCACATCGGGCAACAGATAGGCCTGCGGATCGCCGATCTCGTAAAGCATCTGCTCGCCGACGGTCAGTGGCGTAACCAGGCCGCCAGAGCCTTCGGGTTTGCTGACAATGAATTGGCCGTCAGCACTGACCTCGACGATGGGAAAACCGATGTGCTCGTAGTCCGGCACCTCGCGCCAATCGGTGAAGTTGCCGCCGGTGCACTGCGCGCCGCATTCGATGATATGCCCGGCCAGCGCGGCCTGGGCGAGTTTGTCGTAATCGTGCCACGACCAGCCGAATTCATGCACCAGTGCGGCGCTGACCACGGCGCTGTCGACCACCCGTCCAGTGATAACGATGTCGGCGCCCAGGCGCAGGGCTTCGACAATGCCCGGCGCGCCGAGGTAGGCGTTGGTCGACACGCACATCGGCGGTAGCGGGGCGCCACTGAACATCTCGGTGATGCCGCTGAGCTGTTTTAATTGTGGTTGCAGGTCATCGCCGAGTAACACGGCAATTTTCAGCGCGATGCCGGCCTTGTCGCATGCCGCTTGCAGGGCGTTGGCACAGGCTTGTGGGTTGACCCCGCCGGCGTTGCTGATGACGCGGATGTTCTGCTCGGCCAACTGCGGCAACAGGGGCGTGAGCACTTCGATGAAGTCGCCGGCGAACCCCGCTTGCGGGTCCTTCATGCGTGCGCCGGCCATGATCGACATCGTGATCTCGGCGAGGTAGTCGAAGACCAGATAATCCAGCTTGCCGCCTTCCACTAACTGCGCGGCGGCGGTGGAAGTATCTCCCCAGAAGGCACTGGCGCATCCGATGCGAACGGTGGTGGGCATTTTCAGTCTCCGACTCAGCAACCTGCGACAGAAGTGTCTGGAGGCTACCAAGCAAGCGCTTGGTTTGTAAACAGTTGAAACTATCTTCTGCCCAAGCGCTTGCTTGGTTGCCGCTGGCGGCTTAAATTGCGCGCAACCCTGCGGTTTCAGGGGGCAACAGACTGATCGACTGTAGGAGAGAACGGGTGGACGAGCAAAAAGCCCTGAGGGTCATGCGTGATTTGGTCGACGAAGGCCAGTTGACCGACCCCGACAGCGCCCGCGGCAAATTGCTGCAAGTGGCGGCTCACCTGTTCCGCAACAAAGGCTACGAACGCACCACGGTGCGCGATCTGGCCGGCGCCGTCGGCATCCAGTCAGGCAGCATTTTTCATCACTTCAAAAGCAAGGATGAAATCCTCCGCGCGGTAATGGAGGAAACCATCCGCTACAACACTGCGTTGATGCGTGCAGCGCTCGCCGATGCGGCTGATGTGCGCGAGCGCGTGCTGGCGCTGATCCGCTGCGAATTGCAGTCGATCATGGGCGGCAGCGGTGAAGCCATGGCGGTTCTGGTCTATGAATGGCGCTCGCTGTCCGAAGAAGGCCAGGCCAAAGTGCTGGCGTTGCGCGATGTATACGAAGACATCTGGCTGCAAGTGCTGGGTGAAGCCAAGGACGCCGGATTTATCCGTGGCGATGTATTTATTACTCGACGTTTCCTCACCGGCGCACTGTCATGGACGACCACCTGGTTCCGTGCCGGCGGCAGTTTGAGCCTTGATCAGCTGGCCGATGAGGCGTTGATTCTGGTCCTCGAAGAGCGTTGAAGCACTTTCTATCCGGCCGGGAAACTGGCTAACTGGGCGAAACCGCCTAGCTTGAATGCATTGATCGGTATTTTTTCGGGGAGTGGGGTGTTTTGAAGTCTTTGCCAATTCGGACGGCTGCGGGGTTGATGCTCGCAACGCTGGCTGCATTCTGGGTATTGCCCGCTCAGGCAGCGCAATTGGTTCGGGTCGGCGCGGCGCATTTTCCGCCCTACACCATTCGCCCGGAAAACGGTGCCGATACAGGCCTCTTGCCGCAACTGGTCGAGGCCCTCAATCGCCTGCAAAGCGACTATCAGTTCGTCCTGGTGCCGACCTCGATACCCCGGCGTTTCGGGGATTTCAAGCAAGGCCGGATCGACATGGCGATTTTCGAGAATCCCGATTGGGGCTGGAAGGAAATTCCCCACACGGATGTCGATATGGGCCTCGAGGACGCGGAGATTTTCGTCGCGCAACGCGAAGACGGTCGTCAGCAGAGCTATTTTGCCGACCTGACCGGCAAGCGTCTGGCGCTGTTCAGCGGTTATCACTACGAATTCGCCAACTTCAACGCCGATCCAAAATTTCTCGCACAGAATTTCAACGCCACGCTGACCTATTCCCACGACAGTAACCTGCTGATGGTGCTGCGCTCGCGTGCGGATATTGCCTTGGTGACCCGCTCGTACCTGAGCGATTACCTGCTGCGAAACGAGAAGGTGCGCGACGAGTTGCTGGTGTCGCAGCGCATCGATCAGGTTTATCACCATTACGCGATTCTGCGCCCGACGGCGCCCATCACCGGCGCCGCATTTGCCAAGTTGCTTCAGGGGCTGCGCAACAATGGCGAAATGCTGAAGATCTTCGATCCGTACAAGATCGCCGTGGTACCGGTGCCCGGTCATTGATGCAGCGATTTTCCTTCGGGGCCTAAATTTCCTTTCCCGGCTCACGTCACATCGTTGAACTGTCGACGATTATCGTGAGCCCGACCCATGTCCAATCTGAATGACCTGACTGCCCTGGCCTTGCCTTCGGGCAGTCAACTGATCGCTGATGCAACCGAAAGCCGTCTGAGCCTGAGCCTGGACGGGCAACCGCTGATCCGCTTGCGCCTTGATCGGGAGGCGAAGGGGCCGATCCAGCTCGATGAGCGCTTCGCGTTGCCGCCCGGGCAGGCGCTGTGGGCGGCCTGTTACTGGCTGTTCGCGCGGGATCCGGCGTGTCAGCAACTGACTTGGCAACTGGATCAGCCACCGACCGAAGCTCTGCTCAGTGGCTTGCTGGTGAGCACTGAAGTGGCTGGCGAATATCGCTGCGAGCGCACGTTGTTCTGGCAGTTGCCGCAACCGTGGCTCGGCACTTCGTTGACCGGCAGCTATCCGCAGCAAATGGTCATCAGCCAGGGCAAGCGTCATCCGCTGCGCCGGGTGAAGCCGCGCGGTGAAGTGTATCGGCGTTTCGATGCGCGTCTTGGTGCGTGGATTTCCCTGCGCACGGTCGAGATCGAAGAAGACCTGCCGCGCTTCAACCGCTGGCAGAACAGCCCGCGCGTTGCCAGTTTCTGGCAGGAAGAGGGCAGTCTCGAGAAGCACCGCGAATACCTGAGCAAACTCGATGCCGATCCGCACACGCTGACGTTGATTGGTTGTTTCGATGATCAGCCGTTTGCCTATTTCGAAGCCTACTGGGCCAAGGAAGATCGAATCGCGCCGTTTTACGACGCCGACAATTACGATCGCGGCATTCACATGCTCGTGGGCGAAGAAGATCACCGCGGCCCGCACAAAGTGGCGAGCTGGTTATCGGCGTTGGTGCATTACCTGTTTCTGGATGATCCGCGCACGCAACGCGTGGTCGCCGAACCGCGCGCCGACAACGCGAAGATGATCGGCCATATGCAGAATCAGTGTTTCCACTGCGAGAAGGAATTCGATTTCCCGCACAAGCGCGCGGCGCTGATGATTCTGGGGCGTGAGCGGTTTTTTGATCGGTGCAAGCTGGCCTGAGGTGATTTAAAAGCAAAAGATCGCAGCCTTCGGCAGCTCCTACAGAGGAATGCATTTCCATGTAGGAGCTGCCGAAGGCTGCGATCTTTTTTAACTGGCGACGCGGTCTTAACGACGACCGGCAATCACCACATCGCGACGACTGCCCGACACCTTGCGGCAGTGCACCAGCGCATCACGAATCATGAAGTTGACCAGGGTCGGCGAAACGCCGAGTTCCTTGGCGATGTCCTTTTGCGGTACGCCGTGCAGGCGGTACATCTCGAACGCGTAGCGAGTGCGGCTGGGCAGCTCGGTCAGTGCATCGGCGATGTGTTCAAGGGTCGAGAAGTTGATGTGCGAGGTTTCCGGCGAAGCACCCTGAATGACCACGTTCAGCCCTTCCTCTTCAGGGCCGGAGTACTTCTGTTCCAGCGCCTGTTTGCGGTAGTGATCGATGGCGAGGTTGCGCACGATCTGGAACAGATAGCTCAATTGAGCCTTGATCGACGACGTGATCGGTGGCGCCGATTGCAGTCGGAAAAACGCATCCTGCACCACATCTTCGGCACGTGACCGGCAGCCGGTAATACGGGCTGCAATTTTGACCAGAATCAGTCGATTGTCGACGAATGCCTGAAGTAGCGGTGAATCGCACCTGCTTGTGGATACTTGTTCCGTCATGGAAATCACCTTGCTGCCAAATAGGTTAGTGGGACGCCTGGGGGGACGGGGCCGTCCTACACATCGAGCGACAAATTATGTTGAATGATAATGATTGTCAATTGAGAAAGAGAACTAATGATCCACAACGGTGCATTCTGAGAACTGCGACACGCCGCCACACCCCAGCCCCATTGGCTATCCAGCCTGCCGACTAATTATTTCAAGACGTCATCCGTTCTCATTGGTGAATGGTTCCGGGTGCACATCCCCGGCCAGACAGCATTCCGATGCCTTGCGCGGTCGGCACAGACCGCGCCCTGCATGCCCTTCGAGGGGTGTGACGCAGCAACCCGATTCCACTAGCAAGCCGAATTCAGGCAGGAAACCTCATGACCGACGCGTTCGAACTCCCCAGCACCCTGGTCCAAGCCCTCCAGCGCCGCGCGGCCCTGACGCCGGATCGACTGGCTTTGCGTTTTCTTGCCGAAAGCGAAGAGCAGGCTGTGGTACTGAGTTATCGCGAGCTGGATGAACGCGCGCGCACCATTGCCGCTGCGCTGCAAGCCGAGGCTGGATTCGGAGACCGCGCGGTGCTGCTGTTTCCGAGCGGCCCGGACTATGTCGCAGCGTTTTTTGGTTGCCTGTACGCCGGCGTCATCGCAGTGCCGGCCTATCCGCCAGAATCCGCGCGTCGTCACCATCAGGAGCGTTTGCTGTCGATCATTGCCGACGCCGAACCGCGCCTGCTGCTGACCAGTGCCGATCTGCGCGACGCCCTGCAGCAGATCGATGGTGCGCCGCCGCTGTTGTGCGTCGACACGCTCGACAGCGCTCAAGCCGAAAACTGGGTCGAACCGAACCTGCCGCAAGATCACATCGCCTTCCTGCAATACACCTCCGGCTCCACCGCGCTGCCCAAAGGCGTGCAGGTCAGTCACGGCAATCTGGTCGCCAATGAACTGTTGATCCGTCATGGCTTCGGCATCGACGTGAACCCCGACGACGTCATTGTCAGCTGGCTGCCGCTGTATCACGACATGGGTTTGATCGGTGGCCTGCTGCAGCCGATTTTCAGCGGCGTGCCGTGCATCCTGATGTCACCGGCGTATTTCCTCGGCCGACCATTGCGCTGGCTGGAAGCGATCAGCGAGTACGGCGGCACCATCAGCGGCGGGCCGGACTTCGCCTATCGCTTGTGCAGCGAGCGGGTCAGCGAATCGGCGCTTGAGCGTCTCGATCTGAGCCGTTGGCGCGTGGCGTATTCCGGCTCCGAGCCGATCCGACTCGACACCCTCGAACGTTTCGCCGAGAAGTTCAGCGCGTGCGGTTTCAGTGCAGACAATTTCATGGCCTCGTACGGTCTGGCCGAAGCCACACTGTTCGTCGCCGGCACGCCCCGCGGCACCGGTATCCCGGCAATGCGCGTGGACGATCAGGCGCTGGCGCAAAACCGCGCCGAACCGGGCGAAGGCAGCCCGATCATGAGTTGCGGCATCAGCCAACCCGAGCATGCGGTGCTGATCGTCGAACCCAATTCACTGGAAGAACTCGCCGATAACGTTGTCGGTGAAGTCTGGGCCGCCGGCCCGAGCATCGCTCACGGTTACTGGCGCAACCCCGAGGCCAGCGCCAAGACCTTCGTCAAGCACGCCGGCCGCACCTGGTTGCGCACCGGTGATTTGGGTTTCACGCGCGATGGTGAACTGTTCATCACCGGTCGCCTGAAAGACATGCTGATCGTGCGTGGCCACAACCTCTATCCGCAGGACATCGAGAAGACCGTCGAGAACGAAGTGGAAGTGGTGCGCAAGGGCCGCGTTGCTGCATTCGCCGTCAGTCAGAATGGCGAAGAGGGCATCGGTATTGCCGCAGAAATCAGCCGCAGCGTGCAGAAAATCCTGCCGCCGGAAGCGCTGATCAAAGCCATTCGCCAAGCTGTGGCCGAGGCCTGTCAGGAAGCGCCGAGCGTGGTGGTGCTGCTCAATCCAGGCGCCTTGCCGAAAACTTCCAGCGGCAAGTTGCAGCGCTCGGCGTGCCGCAATCGGCTGGCCGATGGCAGCCTCGACAGCTACGCGGTGTTTCCGTCGACCACAGCCGAAGCCCCAAAGTCGACCGCCAGCGCATCCGAACTCGAAGCCTTGATCGGCAAGATCTGGGCCGAGCAACTCAACGTCAAACAGGTCAACGCCGACGATCACTTCTTCCTGCTCGGCGGCAACTCGATCGCCGCCACGCAAGTTATTGCCCGCGTTCGCGAAGAACTCGCTCTCGAACTGAATCTGCGCCTGCTGTTCGAAGCCCCGACCCTGTCGGCATTCGCCGCTGCCGTGGCCCAACAACAGCAGGACGGCGGCAGCGCTCAAGGGGCAATCACCGCGTTGTCGCGTAGCGAGCCGATGCCGCAATCGCTGGCACAAAATCGTCTGTGGATCACCTGGCAACTCGACCCGCACAGCAGCGCCTACAACATTCCCGGCGGCCTGCGTCTGCGTGGCGAACTCGACGAAGACGCCCTGCGCGCAAGCTTCCAGCAACTGATCGAGCGCCACGAATCCCTGCGCACACGCTTCTTCGAGCGTGATGGCGTGGCCCTGCAACAAGTCGATCCTGCCGCCGAATTCAATCTGCAACTGATCGACATCAGCGATCTGCCAGTGCATGAACGCGAAGCCCGCGCTCTGCAGATTCGCGAAGACGAAGCACGCACTCAGTTCGACCTGGAGAAAGGTCCGTTGCTGTGGGTGACGCTGGTGCGTCTCGATGACGAAGATCACCAGTTGCTGGTGACGCTGCACCACATCATCGCCGACGGCTGGTCGCTGAACGTATTGATCGACGAATTCTCGCGCCTGTACGCCGCCGCTTCGCAAGGCGCGACGGCCAACCTCACGCCACTGCCAACACAGTACGCCGACTACGGTAGCTGGCAGCGCCAATGGCTGGCGCAAGGTGAAGGCGAGCGGCAACTGGCGTACTGGAAAGCGCAGTTGGGCGACGAGCATCCAGCGCTGGAATTCACCACCGATTACCCACGGTCCGCCAAGCAAATTCATAGCGCAGCACGCCATACCGTGCGTCTGGGCGCGAGCCTCAGCGATGCGATCCGCCACACGGCGCAGGCTCACCAATCGACACCGTTCATGCTGTTACTTTCGGCATTGCAGAGCCTGCTGCATCGCTACAGCGGTCAGCGCGATATCCGTATCGGCGTGCCGAATGCCAACCGTCCGCGCCTGGAAACCCAAGGTCTGATCGGTTTCTTCATCAACACCCAAGTGCTGCGTGCGCAAATCGATTCGCGCCTGGCGTTTGTCGAGCTGCTGGCCCAGACCCGTCAAGCCGCACTCGGTGCGCAAGCGAATCAGGATCTGCCCTTCGAACAATTGCTCGAAGCGTTTCCGCAAGCCCGCGAACAAGGCCTGTTCCAGGTCATGTTCAACCATCAGCAACGCGACCTGAGCGCACTCAAGCGTCTGCCGGGTCTGCTCGCCGAAGAACTGCCGTGGCACAGCCGCGAAGCCAAGTTCGACCTGCAACTGCACAGCGAAGAAGACCGTAACGGTCGTCTGACCCTGTCGTTCGACTACGCCAGCGAACTGTTCGACGCCACGACTATCGAGCGTCTGGCCGAGCATTTCAGCAACCTGTTGCGCGACGTCTGCGAACGCCCGGAGCAAGCCATCGGCGATCTGCAATTGCTCACCGTCAACGAGCACGATCAGCAAAAGAACTGGAGCGTCGCACCGCGCACCCCGGCGCAACAGTGGTTGCCGGAACTGCTCAATGAACAGGCGCGTCTGACCCCGGAACGCACCGCGCTGGTGTGGGACGGCGGCAGCCTCGATTTCGCCGAACTGCACACTCAGGCCAACCGCCTCGCGCACTACCTGCGCGACAAAGGCGTCGGCCCGGATGTCTGCGTGGCCATCGCCGCCGAGCGTTCGCCACAACTGCTGATTGGCCTGTTGGCGATCATCAAGGCCGGCGGCGCCTACGTGCCGCTGGACGCGGATTACCCGGCCGATCGTCTGGCTTATATGCTCAGCGACAGCGGTGTTGAACTGCTGCTGACCCAGACCGAATTGCTCGGCCGCTTGCCGGCCAGCGACGGCGTCAGCGTGATCGCCATGGACGCGTTGCACCTGGAAAACTGGCCGAGCCAGGCACCGGGTCTGCACTTGCACGGTGACAACCTCGCCTATGTGATTTACACCTCGGGTTCCACTGGCCAGCCGAAAGGCGTCGGAAATACTCATGCGGCGCTGGCCGAACGTCTGCAATGGATGCAGAACGCTTACGCGCTCAATGACACCGATGTGCTGATGCAAAAGGCACCGATCAGTTTCGATGTATCGGTGTGGGAATGCTTCTGGCCATTGATCACTGGCGCACGCCTGTTGATCGCCGCCCCGGGCGAACACCGCGATCCGCATCGCATTGCGCAGCTTGTGCAAGCGTACGGCGTGACCACGCTGCACTTTGTGCCGCCGCTGCTTTCGCTGTTCATTGATGAACCGCTGAGCGCCGAATGCACCAGCCTGCGCCGGGTATTCTCCGGCGGTGAAGCTCTGCCGGCCGAACTGCGTAACCGCGTCCTCGCGCAACTGCCCGCGGTGCAATTGCACAACCGTTACGGCCCGACTGAAACCGCGATCAACGTCACCCACTGGCATTGCACCACCGCCGATGGCGAGCGCTCGCCGATTGGCCGTCCGCTGGGCAATGTGATCTGCCGCGTTCTCGACGCCGATCTCAATCCAGTGCCGGCCGGTGTGCCGGGTGAGTTGTGTATCAGCGGTAGCGGTCTGGCTCGCGGTTACCTCGGTCGTCCTTCCTTGACCGCTGAGCGCTTTGTCGTCGATCCGCTGGGCGAGCAGGGCGCACGTTTGTACCGCACTGGCGACCGCGCGCGCTGGACCTCCGACGGCGTGATCGAATACCTCGGTCGCCTCGATCAGCAGGTCAAACTGCGAGGCTTCCGCGTTGAACCGGAAGAAATCGAAGCGCGTCTGCTCGCCCAGGACGGCGTCGCCCAAGCCGTGGTGCTGGTGCGAGAAACTGCTGCCGGCGCGCAGTTGATCGGCTACTTCACCGCCACCGATGACAGCTCAGATCACGACGAACAAATCACGCGCCTGAAAACCGCACTGGCCGCCGAGCTGCCGGAATACATGGTCCCGGCGCAACTGATGCGTCTGGATGCAATGCCGCTAAGCCCAAGCGGCAAACTCGACCGCCGCGCCTTGCCCGAGCCGCAATGGCAAGTACGTGAACATGTCGAGCCGGTGACTGAACTGCAACAACAAATCGCAGCGATCTGGCGCGAAGTGCTGGGTCTGGCGCAGATCGGTCTGCGCGACGACTTCTTCGCCCTCGGCGGTCACTCGCTGCTGGCCACGCAAATCATCTCGCGTACCCGTCAGGCCTGTGACGTCGAATTGCCGTTGCGCGCCTTGTTCGAGCACAGCGAACTGGCTGATTTCGCCGAGCAGATCCGCCTGATCCAGGCCAGCGGCCGCACCAATAAACAGCCGCCGATCGACAAGGTCGACCGCAGCCAAGCGGTGCCGTTGTCGTACTCGCAACAGCGCATGTGGTTCCTCTGGCAGATGGAGCCGGACAGCCCGGCGTACAACGTCGGCGGCATGGCGCGTCTGCGTGGCGTGTTGCATGTCGAGCGGTTCGAGGCCGCACTGCAAGCACTGATCCTGCGTCACGAAACCCTGCGCACCACGTTCCCGAGCGTCGACGGTGTTGCCCGTCAACAGGTGCACGCCGAGACGGGCGTGCGCATGGGCTGGAAGGATTTCTCCAAGTTCGCCGCTGATGTGCGCGAGCAAAAGGTTCAGCAATTCGCCGACGAAGAAGCGCATCTGCCGTTCGATCTGGAAACCGGCCCGCTGCTGCGCGCCTGCCTGGTGAAAACCGCCGAGCAGGAGCATTACTTTGTCCTGACCCTGCACCACATCGTCACCGAAGGCTGGGCGATGGACATCTTCGCCCGCGAACTCAGTGCGCTGTACGAAGCGTTTGTCGATGACCGCGATTCGCCGCTTGAGCCGCTGCCGGTGCAGTACCTCGACTACAGCGTCTGGCAGCGCAACTGGCTGGAATCCGGCGAGCGTCAGCGTCAGCTCGACTACTGGACTGCGCAACTTGGCCGTGAACATCCATTGCTGGAATTACCCGGCGACCGTCCGCGTCCGCCGGTGCAAAGTCATCAGGGCGAGCTGTTCCGTTTCGACCTCAGCGACGACCTCGCCGCGCGGGTTCGTGCGTTCAACGCGCAACACGGTCTGACCCTGTTCATGACTATGACCGCCGCACTCGCCACACTGCTTTACCGCTACAGCGGCCAGACCGATCTGCGCATCGGTGCGCCAGTGGCCAACCGCATCCGCCCGGAAAGCGAAGGGCTGATCGGTGCGTTCCTCAACACCCAAGTGCTGCGCTGCCAGCTCGACGGCATGATGTCGGTCGGTGAACTGTTCGAGCAGGTGCGTCACACCGTGATCGAAGGTCAGTCGCATCAGGACCTGCCGTTCGATCATCTGGTTGAAGCCTTGCAACCGCCGCGCAGTGCTGCTTACAACCCGCTGTTCCAGGTGATGTGCAACGTGCAGCGCTGGGAATTCCAGCAGAGTCGCATGCTCGCCGGCATGACCGTCGAGTACCTGGCCAACGATGCGCGGGCGACCAAGTTCGACCTCAACCTGGAAGTCACCGACCTCGACCATCGCCTCGGTTGCTGCCTGACTTACAGCACTGATCTGTTCGACGAACCGACCATCGCGCGCATGGCCAAGCATTGGCGCAATCTGCTTGAAGCGTTGATCGCTGATCCGCAACAGCGTCTAAGCGAACTGCCGCTGTTGGATGCGCCGGAGCAACAGCACTTGCTCGACAGTCTCGGCATCGAGCCGGGCGAGCATCGTCTCGATCAGTGCATCCATCACCTGTTCGCCGAGCAGGCGCTGGCGCGCAAGGACGCCCCGGCCCTGACCTTCGCCGGGCAAACCCTGAGCTACGCCGAACTCGACGCCCGCGCCAATCGATTGGCCTGGGCCTTGCGTGAACGGGGTGTCGGCCCGCAAGTGCGCGTTGGCCTGGCGCTGGAGCGTTCGCTGGAAATGGTCATCGGCCTGCTGGCGATTCTCAAGGCTGGCGGCGCGTACGTGCCGCTGGACCCGGAATACCCGCTCGACCGTCTGCATTACATGATCGAAGACAGTCGCATTGGTCTGCTGCTCAGTGATCGCGCGATGTTCAACGCCCTCGGCGATCTGCCGCCAAGCGTGGCGCGCTGGTGTCTGGAAGACGACAGCGCGGCACTCGCCGCTTACCCGGCCAGTGAGCTGCCATTTATCAGCCTGCCGCAGCATCAGGCCTACCTGATTTACACCTCGGGTTCGACCGGCAAGCCGAAAGGCGTGGTGGTCTCCCACGGCGAAATCGCCATGCACTGCCAGGCGGTGATCGAGCGTTTCGGCATGCGCCCAGACGATTGCGAGCTGCACTTCTATTCGATCAACTTCGATGCGGCGACCGAGCGTCTGCTGGTGCCGCTGCTCAGCGGCGCGCAGGTGGTGTTGCGTGCGCAGGGTCAGTGGGACGCGGAAGAAATCTGCGGTTTGATCCGTACGCATAAAATCAACGTGCTCGGTTTCACCCCGAGCTACGGCAGCCAGTTGGCGCAGTTCCTCTCGACGCAAAACGAAATCCTCCCGGTGCGGATGATCATCACCGGCGGCGAGGCGTTGACCGGTGAACACCTGCAACGGATTCGCGCGGCGTTCAAACCGGCGATGTTCTTCAACGCTTACGGCCCGACGGAAACCGTGGTCATGCCACTGGCCAGTCTGGCGCCGGAAGTGCTGGAAGAGGGCGCCGGCAGTGTGCCGATCGGCAGCGTGATCGGCGCGCGTGTCGCCTACATTCTCGACGCCGATCTGGCGCTGGTGCCACAAGGTGCGACCGGTGAATTGTTCGTCGGCGGCGCCGGTCTGGCGCAGGCTTATCACGATCGCCCGGGCATCACCGCCGAGCGTTTTGTCGCTGACCCGTTCGCCACCGATGGCGGGCGCATGTACCGCACCGGCGATCTGGTGCGCCAGCGCGCCGATGGTTTGGTGGAATACCTGGGCCGGATCGACCATCAGGTAAAAATCCGTGGATTCCGTATCGAACTCGGCGAAATCGAAACCCGTCTGCTCGATCATGATTCGATCCGCGAAGCCGTGGTGCTTGCACTCGATGCACCAAGCGGCAAACAACTGGTCGGCTATCTGGTGACTGAAGTCGCCGAGCAAAGCCAAGCCAGACAGGCTGAACTGCGCGACGCGCTCAAGGCGCACCTCAAGGCACAATTGCCGGATTACATGGTGCCGACCCATCTGATTCTGCTGGCGAGCATGCCGCTGACCGCCAACGGCAAACTCGACCGCCGCGCGTTGCCGGCGCCGGATCCTGAGTTGAATCGTCAGGACTACGTTGCCCCAAGTAATGAGCTGGAACAGACCCTGGCGCAGATCTGGTGCGAAGTGCTCAACGTCGAACAGGTCGGCCTCAACGACAACTTCTTCGAACTCGGTGGCGATTCGATTCTGTCGATCCAAGTGGTCAGCCGCGCACGGCAGCAGGGCATTCATTTCAGCCCGCGCGATCTGTTCCAGCATCAGACTGTGCAGACTTTGGCCGCTGTGGCCAGCCGCACTGAGCAGGTCACGGCCGAGCAAGGTCTGGTGTCGGGTGAATCGCGCCTGACGCCGATTCAGCACTGGTTCTTCGACACCGATATTCCTGAGCGTCAGCACTGGAACCAGGCGCTGTTGCTGGAACCGACCACGACCCTCGAACCGCATCGTCTGGAGCAGGCGTTGTTGGCGGTGATCGAGCAGCATGACGCCTTGCGTCTGCGCTTCACCGAGGCCAACGGCGGGTGGCAAGCCATGCACCAACCGGTGTCCGATGCAGCCGTGCTGTGGCAAGTGCGCGTCACCTCGATGGACAAGTGCGAAGCGCTGTTCGCTGATGCGCAACGCAGCCTTGATCTGCAAAATGGTCCGCTGGTTCGCGCCTTGCTGGTCGACGGCCCTGAAGGTCAGCAACGCCTGTTTATCGCGATCCATCACTTGGTGGTCGACGGCGTGTCGTGGCGCGTTCTGCTCGACGATCTGCAAACGGTGTATCGCCAACTCGACGCCGAACAAGCGGTGAAACTGCCAGCGAAAACCAGTGCCTTCAAAGACTGGGCCGCGCGTTTGCAGGCCTACGCCGGCAGCGAATCCTTGCGCGAAGAACTCAACTGGTGGCAGACCCAACTGGCCGGTCCGAGCGCCGATTTGCCGTGCGAAAACCCGCAGGGCGGCCAGCAGAATCGTCACGCACAAACCGTTAGCGTGCGTCTCGATGCCGAGTACACCAAACAACTGTTGCAACAGGCGCCAAGTGCCTACCGCACGCAGGTCAACGACCTGCTGCTGACCGCATTGGCCCGCGTACTCTGCCGCTGGAGCGGTCAACCGTCGGCGCTGATTCAACTGGAAGGCCACGGCCGCGAAACCCTGTTCGACGAGATCGACCTGACCCGAACCGTCGGCTGGTTCACCAGCGCTTATCCGCTGCGCCTGACCCCGCACAATATTGAAGAAGCCGCCGGGCAGGGCGCTTCGATCAAGGCGATCAAGGAGCAACTGCGCGCGGTGCCGCACAAAGGCCTCGGTTATGGCGTGCTGCGTTATCTCGCCGATGACCTCAGCCAGCGCAGCATGGCCGCGCTGCCGCAGGCGCCGGTCACGTTCAACTACCTCGGTCAGTTCGATCAGAGTTTTGGCAGCGATGCGCTGTTCCGTCCGCTGGACGAGCCGGTCGGTGCCGCCCACGATCCGCAGGCGCCATTGCCGAACGAGCTGAGTATTGACAGCCAGGTTTACGGCGGTGAGTTGCTGCTGCGCTGGACCTTCAGCGCCGAGCGTTACGACACGCAGACCATCAACGATCTGGCCGACGCCTACCTCGGTGAACTGCAAAGCCTGATCGCCCATTGCCTGCAAGATGAGGCCGGTGGCCTGACCCCGTCGGACTTCCCATTGGCCAAGCTGACTCAGGCGCAACTGGATGCCTTGCCGGTGCCGGCCGCGCACATCGAAGACGTCTATCCGCTGACGCCGATGCAGGAAGGCATGTTGCTGCACACCTTGCTCGAACCGGGCACCGGTCTGTACTACATGCAGGATCGCTACCGCATCAACAGCGAACTCGACCCTGAGCGTTTTGCCCAAGCCTGGCAAGCGGTGATCGCCCGTCACGAAGCGCTGCGCGCGTCGTTCTGCTGGAACGTCGGCGAAGACATGCTGCAAGTGATTCACACGCCGGGTCGCACGCCGATCGAGTATCTGGACTGGAGCGTCATTGCCGAAATCGAGCAGGAACCGAAGCTGCAAGCCTTGCTGAAGAGCGAGCGCGAGGCCGGTTTCGATCTGCTCAATCAGGCGCCGTTCCACCTGCGTCTGATCAAGGTCGGCGCAGCGCGTTACTGGTTCATGATGAGCAACCACCACATCCTCATCGATGCCTGGTGCCGTTCGTTGCTGATGAACGACTTCTTCGAGATCTACACCGCTCTCGGTGAAGGTCGCGACGCGCAGTTGAGCGCGCCGCCGCGTTATCGCGATTACATCGGCTGGCTGCAACGTCAGAGTCTGGCCGAGGCGCGGCAGTGGTGGCAGCACAATCTGCAAGGGTTTGAGCGCACCACGCCGATCCCGAGCGACCGTCCATTCCTGCGTGAACATGCCGGTGAAAGCGGCGGGATGATCGTCGGCGACCGCTACACCCGCCTCAATGTCGAGGACGGTGCGCGTCTGCGTGAACTGGCGCAGGCCCATCAACTGACCATCAACACCTTTGCCCAAGCGGCGTGGGCCTTGGTCCTGCGGCGCCTGAGCGGCGATCGTGACGTGCTCTTCGGTGTGACCGTGGCCGGGCGCCCGGTGGACATGCCGGAAATGCAGCGAACTGTCGGCCTGTTCATCAACAGCATCGCGCTGCGGGTGAAAATGCCTGAGGACGATCAGCGCAGCAGCGTGCGTCAGTGGCTCAGTGCTTTGCTCGACAGCAACATGCAACTGCGCGAGTACGAATACCTGCCACTGGTGAACATCCAGGAACAAAGCGAATTGCCGAAAGGCCAACCGCTGTTCGACAGCCTGTTCGTCTTCGAAAACGCCCCGGTGGAAGTCTCGGTACTTGATCGCGCGCAGAGCCTTAATGCGACCTCGGACTCGGGCCGTACGCACACTAACTTCCCGCTGACGGCGGTGTGCTACCCGGGCGATGACCTCGGTCTGCATCTGTCCTACGACCAGCGTTACTTCGACGAATCGACCATTGAACGCATGCTCGGCGAGTTCAAGCGTCTGCTGTTGGCCCTGGTCGATGGTTTCCATGGCGACATGGCCGACCTGCCGCTGCTGGGCGTTGATGAACAGGACTTCCTGCTCCACGGTTGCAATCAGAGTGCCCACGACTATCCACTGGAGCAGAGCTATGTTGCGCTGTTTGAAGCGCAGGTCGCTGCGCATCCGCAGCGTGTCGCTGCGACGTGCCTTGATCAGCAACAGAGCTACGCCGAGCTGAACCACAACGCCAACCGACTCGGCCATGCGCTGGTCGCTGCGGGTGTGCAGATGGATCAACCGGTGGCCTTGCTCGCCGAACGTAACCTTGATCTGCTTGGCATGATCATTGGTAGCTTCAAGGCTGGCGCGGGTTATCTGCCGCTGGATCCGGGCCTGCCGAGCCAGCGTCTGCAACGCATCATCGAATTGAGCCGCACGCCGGTGCTGGTCTGCTCTAAAGCATGCTTTGAACAGGCGCAGACTTTGCTCGATGAATTCAGCTGCGCCAATCGACCGCGCTTGCTGGTGTGGGAAGAGCTTCAGGCAGCGGCAACATCGGCGCACAACCCGGGGATTTACAGCGGCCCGGACAACCTCGCCTACGTGATCTACACCTCGGGCTCCACCGGCCTGCCAAAAGGCGTTATGGTCGAGCAGCGCGGCATGCTCAATAACCAACTGAGCAAGGTGCCGTATCTGAACCTGAGCGACGCCGACGTGATCGCCCAGACCGCTTCGCAAAGCTTCGATATTTCGGTCTGGCAGTTCCTTGCCGCACCGCTGTTCGGCGCACGGGTGGACATCGTGCCGAACACCATCGCCCACGATCCGCAAGGATTGCTGGTGCATGTGCAGGCGCAGGGCATCACCGTGCTGGAGAGCGTGCCGTCGCTGATTCAGGGCATGCTCGCCTCGGATCGCCTGAGCCTCGATGGCTTGCGCTGGATGCTGCCGACCGGTGAGGCAATGCCGCCGGAGCTGGCGCACCAATGGCTGCTGCGTTACCCGGATATCGGTCTGGTCAACGCTTATGGCCCGGCGGAATGTTCCGATGACGTGGCGTTCTTCCGTGTCGACATGGCCTCGACGCGCGGCAGTTACTTGCCGATCGGCACGCCGACCGACAACAACTTGTTGTACTTGGTCGACGGCGCGCTGGACTTGGTGCCGTTGGGCGCGGTGGGTGAGTTGTGCGTGGCGGGCACGGGCGTCGGTCGCGGTTATGTCAGCGACCCGTTGCGCACCGCGCCGGTGTTTGTGCCGAACCCGTTCGGTGCGCCGGGCGAGCGTCTGTATCGCACCGGAGACCTGGCGCGACGTCGCAGTGATGGCGTGCTGGAGTACGTTGGCCGGGTTGACCATCAGGTGAAGATTCGCGGTTACCGCATCGAGTTGGGTGAAATCGAAGCGCGCCTGCATGAACAGCCGGAAGTACGCGATGGCGCGGTCGGTGTGCAGGAAGGTCTCAACGGCAAGCACTTGGTCGGTTATCTGGTGGCTGCTGATTCAGCGCTCAATCCGAGCGAACGCCTTGAGCGGATCAAGCAGCGCCTGCGCGCCGAACTGCCAGAGTACATGGTGCCGCTGCACTGGTTGTGGCTCGAGCAAATGCCGCTGAATGCCAACGGCAAACTCGATCGCAAAGCCTTGCCGGCACTTGAGATTGGCCAGTTGCAGAGCCAGGATTACCTGGCGCCGCGCAATGATCTCGAGCAGACGCTGGTGGACATTTGGGCCGAGGTGTTGAAGGTCGAGCAGGTGGGTGTCCGCGACAACTTCTTCGAGCTGGGCGGGCATTCATTGCTGGCCACTCAGATCGCTTCGCGCGTGCAGAAAACCCTGCAACGCGACGTGCCGCTGCGGGCAATGTTCGAGTGCAGCACGGTGGAGGAATTGGCTGAGTACATCGATGGGCTGGCGGCGAGTGATATCACTGAGGAGAAGGTTGATCGGTTGAATGATCTGATGGCGGAGCTGGAGGGCCTTTGATTCTCTAGGGCTGCACTGGCCCTTTCGCGAGCAGGCTCGCTCCCACACTGGATTATTGGCGTTCACAAAATCCCTTGTGGGAGCGAGCCTGCTCGCGAATGGCGGCGGTACAAACGCCTACATTTGCAGGGTTGACGACAAGGAACCGGCAGCTCAGTCTGCCGGTTCTCTTTTTTGTCGCGGGGGTGGTCGATGCCTTTTTTCACGGTTGACGGACAAGCACTGCATTACATTGATCAAGGCACCGGCCCGGCAGTCTTGCTGGCCGGCAGTTATCTGTGGGATCAGGCCATGTGGGCGCCACAGATTGCCGCTTTGTCGCCGCACTATCGGGTGATTGCGCTGGATCTTTGGGGCCACGGCCAGTCGGGACGATTACCTGAAGGCACGACCTCACTGAACGACATCGCCCGTCAGGCACAGGCTTTGCTCGATCATCTGGACATCGATCAGATCACCCTCGTCGGGCTGTCGGTCGGCGGCATGTGGGGCGTGCGCCTGGCATTGGCGGCACCGCAGCGCATCAACGGTCTGGTGCTGATGGACACCTACGTCGGCGTCGAACCTGAACCCACCCGGCAATACTACTTCTCGCTGTTCAAGCAGATCGAAGAAAGCGGCGAAATCTCCGAGCAATTACTGGATATCGTCGTGCCGATCTTCTTCCGTCCGGGCATCGATCCGCAGTCGGCGCTGTATCAGGATTTCCGCGCGAAACTGGCGGCGTACTCCTCGGATCGACTGCGCGAAAGTATCGTGCCGATGGGGCGTATCACCTTTGGCCGGGATGATTTGTTGCCGCGTCTGGGCGAGCTGAATGCCGCGACCACGCTGGTGCTGTGCGGCGATCAGGACAAACCACGGCCACCGTCAGAGGCTAAAGAAATGGCCGAGTTGATCGGTTGCCCGTGGGTGCTGGTGCCGGAGGCGGGGCATATCTCCAATCTGGAGAATCCGGATTTTGTCACCGAGGTGTTGCTTACCTTCCTCAGCGAGCGCAACCGTTAGACCGAGTAATCGTTCTTCGTCGGAACGCCGCCCGGAGACAAGCCCGCTCCCACAGGATTTGTGATCGACACAGAGTCCGTGTGGGAGCGAGCCTGCTCGCGAAGGCGTCATTTCAGGCGCCAACAAACTCGGAATTACTTAGGCCCGAGAATCTTCACCAACTTGTCCGGCGCAGGCGCGCCTTGCTGCTGTTGCAGTTCACCCTTGTCATCCATGTAGAAGATCGCCGGCGTGGCCTGCAACTCCAGGTCTTCCATCAACTGCATGTTCGCCGCCAGTTTGCTCTGCACGGCCACCGGAATATCTTTCAAGGCTTTGAGCGAGCTGCCCTTGCCAGCCTTTTCGTGATCTTCCAGGGCTTTGGCCGGATCTTTCGCCGCCAGTAGCGCGGCCGATTTACCCGGGCTGTCTTCACGAATAATGCCGACCATGATGTGCCGCAACTGCACCTTGCCGGCCTTGACCCATGGCCGCGCCTGTTCCCAGAACATGTTGCAGTACGGGCAGTTCGGATCGCTGAACAGGTACACGGTGCGCGGTGCGTCCTTGTTGCCGTCCTGAATCCAGTTGCTCGCCTCGAACTTGGCCCAGGTTTCCTTGGCCATTGGTGCGTAGACCAGTTTTTGCAGGGGCTCGCTGCTCAGATCTTTGCCGTCGGCGTCGTACATATTGCCGAGAATGACGTGTTTGCCATCCGGGGTCAGGTACAGCGCCATGCCACGGTTCTGATACTGCGCCGCGTAACCGCGCAAGCCATCGGGGGCATCGAACTGGCCGACGATTTTCGCGCCTTTGGCTTCGATCTGCTTGATCGCCGCAGGCAATTCTTCAGCGGCCTGCACCGATGGCAAGTGCAGCAGGGCGCTGCCCAGAGTCAGCGTCAGCAGGTGGCGGAGGCGGGGCATGGCAGTTTCCTTGCAGAGGTGGCCGGTGCGGTGGCCGGGTTCGAATTCGGGGTCGGGGTGGCAAAATTTTCCAGGGCGCGCGCCAGGCTGGCGTTGGATAACTCGCCCAGGTGGCTGCTCAGCAGCCGACCGTCGGGGCTATAGAACAGCGTAGTCGGCAATGCCATGGAACCCACGGCCTGACCCAGCCGGCCGCTGCGGTCGAACAGCACGTTGTTGAGGCTCAAGCCTTGGGTCTCAAGAAACGTCGCCACGCTCTGCATGCTTTCGGCCTGATTGACGAACAGGAAGGTCAGGTCGGGTCGTTGCTGCTGGGCGTTTTCCAGCACCGGCATCTCGCGCCGGCACGGTGGACACCAGGTCGCCCACAGATTGATCACCAGCGGGCCGCCCTGATAGTCGCTGAGCTGGATGGTTTCTCCGGCCGCATTGCGCAGGGAGATGTCCGGCAGACGGGTGCCTTGTTCATAGATGTTCAACGACAATGTTGCCAACAACCAGAACGCCACGCCGCTGGCCACGCCAAAACCCAACGGGCGCCGCAGGCCCGGACGCCGCCAGCCGCGATACAGCGCCGCGAGCAGCAACACGATCACCCCCGGCCAGGCGAGGAAACCGCCGTCACGCAAGTCGATGATCTGCCACGGGTCATTGCGATAGTGCGACCAGTACAGCACCACGAAGGCAATCCGCGCCGCGAGCATGCCCAGCAGAAACAGACTGAACAATGCCGACTCGGGGTTATCGCCGCCACGTTTGGCCACCCGCCAGCCGACAAAGGTCGCCAGCGCCAGGGCACTGATCAGCAGCAGGTGGTTGAGGGCGATGGCAAAGGTGCCGAGGGTCAAAGTCAGCATTAATTGGCGTCCCGGGTGGTAGCCCAGCGTTGCAGGAACGTCTCGGCATCTACCTCGCCGGTGATGCGTTGGTTGCGGCGTTCTTCGCCATCCGTGCCGATCCAGACGAAACTCGGTGGCCCCGGCACTTTGTAGCGGCTGAGCAATTCACGGCTGGCGGCATTGTCGGCAGTGACATCGAGGCGCAGCAGGCGTACGTCACTCAACGTTTGCATGACCTTGTCCTTGCCGAACACCTGCTTCTCCATGACCTTGCACGAGACACACCAGTCGGCGTAGTAATCGAGCAGCACCCACTGGCCCTGAGCCTTGGCGGCATCGAGTTCGCGTTGCAGCGCCGCCGGCTCCTTGATCGTGGTAAATGCGTCATGCGCCGATGGCAGCGCTGCGCTGGCGCGGCCGGCGCTGTAGACCTGCAACGGCTGATACGGATCATCGCTGCCGCCCGCTGCACCGATCACCAGCAGACTGCCCCATAACCCGAGCAACAACGAACTGGCGCCGAACAACTGCGCAACGCGGCCAAAACCTTCGGACTGTTTCCAGGCGCAAAACGCGGCGATCAACAACAGTGCACCGCACAGGCCTAGCCACAACGAAGCGTCCAGAACCGGGCGCAGCATCAACAGCGCGGTGGCAAGGAAAAGGAAACCGAACACACCTTTGAGCAGGTTCATCCACGCGCCGGGTTTGGGCAGGAAGCGATTGCCCACGGTGACCAGCAACAGCAACGGCACACCAATGCCGATGCCCAGCGAGAACAGGATCAAGCCACCGTGCAGCGCGTTGCCGCTCTGCGCGATATACAGCAATGCGCCGGCCAGCGGCGCGGTCATGCACGGTCCGACCAGCAGACCGGACAAGGCGCCGAGCACCCCGGCACCGATCAGGCTGCCACCGCTGCGACTGCGCGAGGCGTGTTCAAGACGATCACGCAGGGCCACCGGCAGTTGCAGTTCAAAGAAACCGAACATCGGCAAGGCCAGCACCACGAAGATCGCGGCAAACGTGCCGAGCAGCCACGGATTCTGTAGCCACGCCTGCAGATTCGCACCAAGCAGCGCCGCAATCACACCCATCGCCGCATACACCAGCGCCATGCAGATCACATAACTGCCGGCCAGCGCGAAACCGCGACGCGGGGTCGCGCCACTGCCGACCACCATGCCGGCCAGAATCGGCAGCATCGGCAATGTGCACGGGGTGAAGGCCAGTAACAGTCCGAGGCCGAAAAACACCAGCAGGCTCCAGCCCAGCGCCCGTTGTTGCAGGCTGCTGGCCAAGGCCTGATCCGGCGCTTCTGAACCTGCGGCCACCGCGGCTTTGCCGCCCAGGTCGATCACCCGGGTTTGCGGCGGATAGCACAGACCCGCATCGGCACAACCCTGATAGCTGACCTTGATCTGGCCTGTGGCGGTTGCCGGGATTTTCACTTCCAGCCCTTGGCGATAGACCGGTTGCTCACCGAAGAACTCGTCGCTGTGGGATTCGCCTTCAGGGAGTGTCGGCTGCTGTGCTGCGCTCAGTCCGTCGAATTTCAGGCGTTTCTGATACAGGTAATAGCCGTCGGTGATTTGCCAGAACAACTGGGTTTCACCGGATTCAAGACGTTCGGAGGTGAGCACGAACGCCTTGTCGACCGGTAGAAATTCCGGTTTGGTATCAAACGGATTGTTCCCGGCTTGGGCCAGGCTGGAAATCAGCAGAGCAAACAAAAGAAAAAAACGACGCATGGAGGAGCCTTGTCCCTGTGCAAGTGAGGTGCAGAATGGGCGGCGGCGATTAACCGATAATTAACCCTATCCTACAAGGCCCTCCGGCTTCGGCCAATCAGCTGCGCAGCAGTCCGGGCCAGTTCTTGTCATTGATGGTTTGTGGGCCGGAGACCAGGCGGTCGGACTGAATGTTGTAAGTCAGGTATTGGTTTTCGGTCAGGAAGATGTACCAGTAGCTGTCGGCCAAAGTCCGATCATTTTGCGCTGCCGTGATGATGCGGTCCTTATACGGTTTCAGCGCGCCAAGTTGATAATCCCCGAAAGATGTGTAAGTCAGGGTCTTTGCCTTGTAGTTAAACGATAGATAGTGTCCGTCGTTGAGGATGAACCTGAACAGAAACGGGTGACCGGTCAGTTGGAACCAGGTGCCGGCGATGATCTTGTCGAAGTAGGGCAGTATCGGCTTCCAGATCGAATCGGCAACTTTATAGAAGGCATCGACCTTGTCCTTGTCCTGGTTGTATTTACACACCACGGGTGTTGTTCCCTGATAGAAGAACAACCAGGCAATATCTTCATCGGACGGGGTGTTCCAGCCGAATGAAGTGGTTGTCAGTCCGAAGCGCAGGTCTTTGGCGTAGGGGTCAAAGCTGTCCCAGCTACCGCCGACCGAAGCGGGATAGTTGTCAGATACCTTGTTGTCGCCGAGGTCGAATCGGGAATAGGTGTCGCTGTCCTTGAAGAAGAAATAAATACGGTCAGGGCCGGAGCGCCAATCGATCGCGACGAAGTTTTTTAGTTTAGGCATGTTTATTAAGTCCATTTAAAGTTATCGGGGGTTGCCAGTCGAAAACTAAATCATCGAAGGGCTATTCAATAGGGAGAAACTGTTTCTTTATTGGTGGGAAAGTTTCAGAACCAGTGAGTCCCTGCGTCGGGTGGCGCCCCGATGTTGTTGCCCGGCTTTCCGTAAACGCTGGTGACGACCATAATTGCCACTTAATCCTCACCTGCTTCACTCGCCTTTTTTATCCACGGAGCACCCATGCACGTACTGGTTTGCGAAGACGATGAGCTGATTGCCAGTGGCATCGTTGCCGGCCTGACGGCTCAAGGGCTGACGGTCGAGCACGTCAACACCGCGTCGAAGGCGCGGGCGATGCTCAAGGTCGCCGAATTCGACGTGATGGTGCTCGATCTCGGCCTGCCCGACGAAGATGGCCTCAAATTGCTGCAACAACTGCGTCAGAGCGGCCTGGAAATTCCGGTGCTGATTCTGACCGCGCGCGACTCGGTCACCGACCGCGTTGACGGTTTGCAGGCCGGGGCTGACGACTACCTGCTCAAGCCGTTCGATCTGCGTGAATTGTTCGCCCGTCTGCAAACCTTGTTGCGCCGGGTTGCCGGGCGCAGCGTCAACCTGATCGAGCACGGCGCGCTGACCTACGACCCGAGCAGTCGCGAAACCACGCTGGCCGGGCAACCGGTGGATCTGTCGCGTCGCGAGCAGTCGCTGTTGCAGGCGCTGCTGCACAATCGTGGCCGGGTGCTGTCCACCGAACAATTGAAAGACAGCGTCTACGGCTTCAACGATGAACTGGAAAGCAACGCGCTGAACGTGCACATCCATCACCTGCGCAGCAAACTGGGTAAAGGTATCGTTGAAACCGTACGCGGTCTGGGCTATCGCCTCGGCCCGGCCGACGGTGGAGATCAAGGCAAGTGATGAGTCTGCGACTGCGCCTCAGCCTGACCCTCGGCGCCGCGTTTGCGCTGATCTGGGCGCTGGCGGCGGCCTGGATGCTCAGCGATCTGCGCAATCAGATGATGTTTTCCCTCGACCAGCGTCTGGTCGCCTCGGCGCGTATGGTTGCCGGGCTGCTGGAGCAGCTGCCGACACTGCCGAGCAAAGGCGAGGGCACGCATTTCAGTGCCGAACAACTGAATATCCCCGGCGGCATGGCCTGTCAGGTCAGCTCCTTGCGCGGGGAAATTCTTGCGCGCAGCCACAACAATCCCGAACAAGCGCTGGAAGCCGAGAAAATGGGCTTCCATGACCAGATGATCGACGGTGCGCCGTGGCGCAGTTTCACCCTCGCCCGGGGCGATGTGCGCATTACTACGGCCGACCGGCAGATCGAGCGCGAGGCACTGAACATGTCGATCCTGTTGGCGGCATCGGTGCCGGTGGGTGTGGCATTGCTTGGCTGTCTGTGCCTGTTGTGGCTGGGCATTGGTCAGGGGCTGGCACCGCTCAACCGTCTGCGTGAAGCGCTGATGCGGCGCAATGCCGATTCGCTCGAGCCGTTGCAGATCCAGACCTTTCCCAGCGAATTGAAGCCGCTGCTCGAAACCCAGAACCAGTTGTTCCAGCGTATCGGCAAAACCATCGAGCGCGAGCGACGTCTGACCGGTGACGCGGCTCATGAACTGCGCAGTCCGCTGACGGCGATCAAGACCCACCTGCAAGTTGCGCGCATGACCGACGGCAACGCCCGCGATCAGTCGCTGGCGCGGGCTGAGGAGGGCGCCGATCGCTTGCATCGCACCCTCGAACAACTGCTGTTGCTGGCGCGGGTCGAGGGCAGCCTGTCGTTCGATGACGGTTCGCAATGCAGCGCCGAGCAAGTGGCACGCCTGGCCATTCAGGACGCCACGGGTGGCGAGCGCTTGCGCATCAAACTGCAACTGCCGACCGAGCTTTCCGCTGCGCCGCTGCAGATGCCGGCCGTACTGTCCATTGCGGCGCTGCGCAATCTGCTCGACAACGCCCTGCGCCATACGCCCGAAGATTGTGCGGTTGAGCTGAGCCTGGAAACCATTGGCAACCGCGTACGTTTTGTTGTGCGCGACCATGGCCCGGGGATTGCGCCGGATGATCTGCAACACCTGACGCAACGCTTCTGGCGCAACGGCCAGAGCACCGGTTGCGGCCTCGGTCTGGCGATTGTTCAGGCGATCGTTCAGCGTTGTGACTGCGCGCTGCATTTCGACAGCCGCCCGGATGGCCTGCGGGTCGAGCTGACCATGCCGTTGCAACCTGTCTGACCCCGCCGCAGATCTCCTGTGGGAGCGAGCCTGCTCGCGAAGACGGCGGCACACTCAACATCAGTGTGGCTGCCAAATCGCTTTCGCGAGCAGGCTCGCTCCCACAGGGGAAGGTGTTTTGGCACATCAAATGTAACCTCTCGGCGTTCGCTATCCGCTTGGCCTGGGCGTAAGGTCAACGCAGCTTTGACTCAATGGATTGAGGGAACTGCGCCATGGAAGCACCCATCTGCATTCGTCCGGCCAAGCTGGCCGACGCCGGTATCATCAGCCGTATCATCGAACGTTCGATCCGCATCGGTTGTGCGCTCGATCACCGTAACCACCCGCCACTCGTCAGCGACTGGATCGGCCGGCAGTCCGCCGATTTCATCAGTGCCCGGCTCGCCGACCCGCACTGCTATCTGTGCATCGCGTTGCTGGCGGACAAACCGGTCGGTGTCGGCATGGCTCAGGCCAGTGGCGACATTTCGCTGTGCTACGTGCAGCCGGAATCCTTCCGGCGTGGCGTCGGGCGGGCGCTGATGCAGAATCTGGAGGGCTGGTTGCGGATTCGCGGTGTTGTTCTCGTTCACCTCAACAGCACGCGCACCGGCCGCGCTTTCTATCGTCGTCTGGGTTACCGAGAAGCGCCGCCACCCTTCGAATACCGAGGCTTGCAGACCGTGCCCATGCACAAGCCGATGGCATCGCCGGTCTGACAGCTCAATCAAGGGCTAAATCCTCAGGCCCCTTGAGCGTTTCCAGAACAGGAAAACCTGCAAGTGCGCCCCGAGATCGGAATGCGCACCTGTCCGGTGTGCTGTTTTGGTCACTATCCATAGCGTATTGAGGGGTCGAGAGATGTCAGTCGCCACCAGCCTTATCGAAGAGTCGTCGGCCCGGGTCAGCTCGGCCCCGGCCGAAACGTTGTACCAGTTCAACGAATCGCCATTGCTGGCCCGTCAGGCCCGCCAGGAATCCAATGCGCGCAGCTATCCGCGGCGCATTCCACTGGCCCTGAAACGCGCCAAAGGCCTGTATGTCGAAGACGTCGAAGGGCGCACCTTCATCGACTGCCTGGCCGGTGCCGGAACGCTGGCACTGGGGCATAACCACCCGGTGGTGATCGAAGCGATCCAGCAGGTGCTGGCCGATGAGTTGCCGCTGCATACCCTCGACCTGACCACGCCGGTCAAGGATCAGTTCGTCCAGGATCTGTTCGGTCTGCTGCCATCGGCCCTGGCGGCTGAAGCGAAAATCCAGTTCTGCGGCCCGACCGGTACCGATGCCGTGGAAGCGGCATTGAAGCTGGTGCGCACAGCGACCGGACGCAGCACCGTGCTGTCGTTCTCCGGCGGTTATCACGGCATGAGCCAAGGCGCGCTGAGTCTGATGGGCAGCCTGGGGCCGAAAAAGCCATTGGGCGCCTTGCTCAGCAATGGCGTGCAGTTCATGCCGTTCCCGTATGACTACCGCTGCCCGTTCGGCCTCGGTGGCGCAGCAGGCGTGAAGGCTAACCTGAGTTACCTGGAAAACCTGCTCAACGATCCCGAAGCCGGCGTGCAATTGCCAGCGGCGGTGATCGTCGAAGCGGTGCAGGGCGAAGGTGGTGTGATTCCGGCGGACATCGAGTGGCTGCGCGGTTTGCGCCGGATCACCGAAAAGGCCGGTGTGGCGCTGATCGTCGACGAAATCCAGAGCGGATTCGCCCGTACCGGCAAGATGTTCGCCTTCGAACACGCCGGCATCACCCCGGATGTGGTGGTGTTGTCCAAAGCCATCGGCGGCAGTTTGCCTTTGGCCGTGGTGGTCTACCGTGACTGGCTCGACACTTGGCAACCGGGTGCGCACGCCGGCACCTTCCGTGGCAATCAGATGGCCATGGCGGCAGGTTCTGCGGTGATGCGTTATCTGGTTGAACACAAGGTCTGCGAGCACGCCGCTGCCATGGGCGAACGCTTGAGCGAGCACCTGCGCATCCTGCAACGCGACTTTCCGCAATTGGGTGATATTCGCGGTCGTGGCCTGATGCTCGGCGTCGAGCTGGTCGAGCCGAACGGCACGCCGGATGCGCTCGGTCATCCGCCGGCGTTTGCGCGACTGGCGCCGCTGGTGCAGCGCGAATGCCTCAAGCGTGGCCTGATTCTGGAGCTGGGTGGTCGGCATGGCGCGGTGGTGCGTTTCCTGCCGCCGCTGGTAATTACCGCTGCTGAAATCGATCGCGTCGCGGAGATTTTCGGTCGCGCTTTGGTCGCCGCAACCGCCACCCTGTAAATTTTTCGCCGCGCCGAACGTTCTTTCTACATACCCGGCTGCACCCCTCGTGCAGCCCACCCTTACAACGATGGAGAACCAGCATGACGTCAGTATTCGACCGCGAGGACATCCTCTTTCAGGTCGTGGTCAACCACGAAGAGCAATACTCGATCTGGCCGGACTACAAAGCCGTGCCGGAAGGCTGGCGCACCGTGGGCAAGAGCGGCCTGAAAAAGGAATGCCTGGCCTACATCGAAGAAACCTGGACTGACATGCGTCCGCTGAGCCTGCGTCAGAAGATGGAAGGGCAGGCTGCCGCGCAATAAGCAGCCGGGCAAAAAGAAACCCGCTGGACTGGTGACAGTCAGCGGGTTTCTTTTTGCCTTGGATTTGTGTTGCCCGGGCTGGCCCCTTCGCGAGCAGGCTCGCTCCCACATGGGATCTGTATCGTGCACAATCCCCAGTGGGAGCGAGCCTGCTCGCGAAGAACGATAACGCGGTTTCAGCTGAAATTACGTCCCGCTCAAACCCTTCAACACCAGATCCACATTGCCTTCCAGCTCCGCCACAGGATCCGCTGCATCGGTACTCAGCACCACCAGATGGCTACCCGACTCAGCAATCGCCGCTTTCACCGGCTCCGACGGCTGGCGATGATGCAGCACCACCGCCACATCGTTGTCCTTGAGCGTTGCCGTGAGTTTTTTCAGATCTTCCGGCGACCACTCGGCATCCGGCCGTGGATCCTCGCCGATCAGCTCCAGATTGAGACTGCCGATCAAATAACCGAAGTGATCGCTCAAACTCATCACGCTCAGATTGTCGGCGCTGGCCAGACGCGCCTCGCTGTCGGCGCTGAGCTTCAGCAAACGCTGCTTCAACGTCGCCAGGTTGGCCTCGATTTTCGGCTTGGCGCTCGGTGCCAGGCGCACCAGATCCGCCGCCATCACATCCGCCATGCGTCCCATGTTGTTGCTGGCCAGCCATGGCTGACTGTTCAAGCCATCGACCTTCAGATCCGGTTGTACGGCAATGCCCGGCAGGGCGCCGTCGACCGGGCGCGCCGCATCGACTTCAACGATGCGGATATTGCTGCGGCGGGCGATCGGGTACAACTGGTCATCTGGCCACAGCGAGCGCACGCCAATGACGGCATCGGCACCGGTTGCCAGTTTGCTCAGGGCCGGCGCTCCACGCCCCGTAAAGTAGGCACTCTGACGGCTGCCCGGCAGGTTCGCCGGCGCCGCCCGTTCGAGATTGACATCAGTGCCCTTGAGCAGCGCTTCTGCCAAGCCAAAGGTGATGGGCAAGGAGGCCAGTACCTGCAGCGGCTTAGCTTTTTCGGCGGCCATCAACGGTGTACAGACCACGCCGCACAGGGTCATGGCCAAGGTCAGTTTTCGCAGTGAAAAAGTCATTTATCCAAGATTCCCTTTCAAACTCGGGACAACCCCGCGCGCAATGGCGGCGAGGGCGAAGGCTATGCCGGCGACCAGAATGATCGCGGCGCCGGATGGAATCGGCAGGTCAAACACAATCGGCGCAAGAATCCCGCACAGCGTGCTGACCGTGGCGATCAGCACCGAGCACCAGAAGAAGCCCTTGAGCGACTGGCTGAGCAAACGCGCCGCCGCGGCTGGAATCACCAGCAGTGCGCCAACCAGAATCGCGCCGATGACTTTCACCGCGGCCACGGTGATCAGCGTCACCAGAATCACGAACAGATAATCCAGAGTCTTCACCGCCACCCCGCGTACGGCCGCCAGTTGCGGATTGAAACTGGCGAGCATGATGCGGTTGTACAGCGGCAAGGCGAAGGCCATGACCAGCGAACCGACAATCGCCAACACCGCCAGATCGTTGCCATTGACCGTCAGCACTGAGCCGAACAACACATTCTCGAGAATGTGCACATTGATCTTGCCCGCAAGAATCAACAGCAGACTTGCGCCCAGTGCCAGCGACACCGAGAGGAATACGCCGATCAAGGTGTCCGGCGCCAGGCCGGTGCGGTTGCGCAGATAGTTGAGCAGAATGCCGAACAGCAAGCAGTAACCGAACAGGCTGCCATAGGGGCCGGTGTAGGGTTCGCCGAGCAGGATACCGATGGCAACACCAGTCAGTGCCGCATGGCCCACCGCTTCGGAGAAAAACGCGAAGCGCTTGACCACGACCAGCGTGCCGAGGCCGCCGAGTACCGGGCCGATCAGCAGGCCGGCGAGCAACGCATTAACGACAAAACCGTAGGCCAGCGCTTCCGGCAGATAACCGGACGAGGCCCAGCCCTGCACCATCAAACGAAAGGCTTCGTAACTCATCAGACAGCGCTCCGTGGATGGGTGGAAAACAGCGTGAGCAGACGTTCCGGGGTCAGCGCCTGTTGTGGCGTAGCGTCGAACAGCACACGACGGTTCAGACCGGTGACCCGATTGGCCAGACGTCCGACTGCTTCC
This sequence comes from Pseudomonas viridiflava, assembly GCF_900580865.1. Classification (GTDB taxonomy): domain Bacteria; phylum Pseudomonadota; class Gammaproteobacteria; order Pseudomonadales; family Pseudomonadaceae; genus Aquipseudomonas. Next base: position 23,054 of record NZ_UTBZ01000014.1, on the reverse strand, counting down.
AGATCGTGCTCGATCCACAGCACGGTGATGCCCGCCGCGCGCCAGTCATTGAGCAGGCGCTCGAACACCTGAATCCCGGCTTCATCGAGGGCTGACATCGGCTCATCCAGCACCAGCAATTGCGGTGCCGGAATCAAACCTTGTGCGAGCAGAACGCGCTGCCGTTCACCTCCGGACAGCGCGCCCATGCGCCGCTTGCGCTTGTCCTGCATGCCGACGCGTTCCAGCGCTTCACCAATGGCACCGGCGTAACGCTTGCTCAAACCGAGAAACGCCGGTCGGCGCTGACACATGGCAGCCATGAAATCGTCGACAGTCATCGGCAAGCCGCGATCGAACTCCAGCGCCTGCGGCACGTAACCGATGGTGCCGGGTTCGCCGGGCCATTGCAGGCTGAGCTGGCCCTGGTGTGGCATTTGCCCGAGCAGGGTTTTGATCAGCGAACTCTTGCCGCCACCGTTGGGACCTACCAGCGCGTGTACGCTGCCGGGCTGCACCTGGAAGGTGACCTTGTCGAGAATCGTCGTGCGGCCGAGGGTCAGAGAGACTTCCGCAAAATCCAAAGTCGGCCCCGAAACCTGTAGGAGTGAGCCTGCTCGCGATAGCGGAGTGTCATTCAATAAATGTGTTGCCTGACCCGACGCCTTCGCGAGCAGGCTCGCTCCCACAGGGGACTCGGTGTTTTCGGGGGAGAGGGTTTCTCTGGAAGTCATGCGCCCGACTCCTGAATCGCCCGCACCACGGTGTTGAGGTTGCCGGTCATTTCCTTTTCGTACTTGTCGGCGGTGTATTCACCGTAGGAAATGTGCGACAGCGGATACAGCTTCACGCCGGATTCACGCTGAATCGTTTCGACGTAAGTGGAGGGGAAATCCATCTCCGAGAAGATCACCTTCACGTCCAGTTCACGCAATTGGTCGATGGTCTTCTTCAACTGGCTCGGGCTTGGCTCGATCCCGTGGGCCGGTTCAACCACGGCGGTCACTTCCAGGCCGAATTCACGCAGCAGATAGTCGTAAGCGGCGTGCACTGTGGCCACGCGCAGTTCTGCGTTCGGCGCTTGAGTCAGTTTTGCCAGCGCGTCGGCGCGCATCTGCCGCAGGCGTTTGCCGTAGGCGCGAGCGTTTTGCGTGTAGGTCTTGGCATTGTCCGGATCAAGCTTGCCCAGTTCGCGGGCAATATTGTTGACCTGTGCAATGGAGGCGCTGATCGACAGGAACGTGTGCGGGTTCACCACTTTGCCGGCACCGCGCGCGGCAACCCCGGTGGCGGCCAGCAACGGTACGTTCTCGTTGGCTTCGATGGTTTTGATGTTCGGCGTTTCGCTGGCGGCGATCATGCGGTCGGCGAAGTCGTCATGGCCGACACCGTTGAGCACGATCACATCCAGCCCGCTGATGCGCTTGATGTCCTCGGCCCTTGGCTCGTAGGCATGCGGATTGAAGCCGGCGGGAATCAGCGGTACCACCTCGGCCTTGTCGCCGACGATGTTCGTCACATAGCTGTAATAGGGATGCAGGGTAATGCCGATGCGCAGGCGTTTGGCCTGATCGGCGCTGGCCAGTGGACTCAGCAGGCAGGCGCAGAGGCCGAGCAGAAACAGACGCAACAATGGACGGCGAGGCGATGAAATAGACATGGGCAAACGGTCTTCTCTCGGATGAGGGCGAGGAATCAATGGCGATGTTCGCGGGTAACCCCGGCATCGTATTGCGCGACGATCTGTTTCCAGCCAGAGGCGGACAGGGCGGCTTCGGTCAGTTCGGTCGGCGCTTGCAGATTGGCATCGCGGTTGAGCCAGATGTCCGGCGCAGCCTTGTTGTCAGCGCTGAGCAACATCACGAACGAACCGGCGACGGCTGTGCTCTGGCTATGGCCGAAATAGGCGGTATTCCCCAGCAACTGCCAGGCATGCCCACCGCGGCTGACCGAACTCGCATCCCGGGCAAACGGGGCAAATCCTTCGTCGGCCAGGGTCTGCGGCGTCGGCAGGGCTTGCTGTTCTTCGCGCAGCAAGCGGATTTCGTCGAGGGTCACCCGCAGGTCGGCGTAGATGCCTTGCTCTGAAGCACTGAGGTCGCGGCGCGCGTCAAGTTGATTGGTCGCGACCGGTTCCGGTTCATGGGAAACCCCGCGCCACGCGACGACTGAGCCGGCGACCGCAAGGATCAACAGGCACAACAGCAGCACATTGAGGGTTTCATGACCGGCACCGGCGGGGCGCACAACGTGTGTGGTGGGCGTACTCATGGGGTTTCGATATCCGCTTGGTCGATTTCCACAACGTGGCCGGGACCCGCGTCGAACAGTACGTAGAACTCGGTGCCGGGTTTCTTGAAGGTCAGGGTCGAGTCACCGCCGAGTTTGCCCGGTACCAGAACGGTTTCGTCATAGCCGATCACATCGAGGGTCACCCCCGGCGCACCGCTGCCGTCGGAGAAACCACCGGTGCATTTGATCTGCTCGGCGTCGATGGCTTTGCATTCGCACATCGGGTTGTGTGCCAGCGCACTGGCACTGAAGCCGGCGCACAGCACCAGCAGCGCGGTATTCAAGCGCAGGCGGGAGAAGCGTTGCGAGCAAGTCATGGTTTGGCTCCTTGTTTGTTCAACCAGGCAATGGTGGCGGGGGAGGCCTGACTCAGAGGGATCGAAGCCTGATGCATGCTGCCGTCCCAGCCTTCCATGGTGATCCACAGTTCGGCGTCGGCTTTGGTTTTTTCCGGAACCGGCAGTTGGCTGCCCATGCGATACGGTGTACCGAAGAAAATCACCCCGGCGGCGCGCAGGCTGCGCGGTTTGCCGATGCGCAGATAGGTGGCCTTGACCTGTTCAACGCAGGCATCGCACAGCGCTGCGTTGAAGTCCTTCATGTAGCCGGCGGGACCGCTCAAATGCGGGGCTTCGTTGCGCAGTTCGGCCAGGCGCAAGCTCCACGGGCCGACCTGAACGTCACCTATTTCGCGCTCGCCCAGGCCGCTATCGCCGCGAAACAGCGACACGTCGGCGAAGTACTTGGGCATGAATCCCAACGGGATCAGCAGCAGCAGCGCATTGATGTGGAAGCGCCATTTGTGCCAGAAGCGGCTCAGGCGCGACGGTGGGTTGGCGGTGCTGGACTGGCTCACAGGTTTGCCTCCGAGGTTTCACGGGCGAGGGCCGGTTGTGCCGGGGCGCTGCGGGCCTTCTTGCTTTCGCGCTTGAGCGCATTGGCGGTGGCCAGAGCGGTGCGTTTGGTCCAGATCAACAGACCGCTGAGCACCATCATGCTCAACAGCAGGCCGAAGAAGAACCAGATCAGCTTGATCCACAGTCCACCGAAATCACCGGTGTGCAGCGGACGCATGGACTCGGTGACGAACTCCAGGGAAGAGCGGTCGGTGATCAGTCGCGAGGCAGCCATGTCACCGTTGAACGGGTTGAGCGTGGCCGTCTGGAACATCAGCGGATACCAGCCGCGACCGCCGACGCTCATGTGACTGTAGGCATTGCCGGGCATGCTGATGAAGCTGACTTCAAGGCCGGGGATTTTCTGTTCGGCGATCTCCACCGCGCGATCCAGGCTGATCCGTGGCGGCGGCGAAGCATCAGCCGAGATCGGCACGCTTTCACGCGCCATGGCTGGAATAATGGGCTCGGTGGAAATCGACACCTGGTTGTCGAACATGAAAGCCTGAATCAGGAACCAGGTACCGGTTATCGAAATCACCGCGATAAACCAGATCGACCAGATCCCGCTGAGGCGGTGGAAGTCGCCCCAGAAAATCCGTGCGCCGTGGCGAATGCGCAAGGTCGGGCGCAGAAAGCCTTTCCAGAAACGCTTGTACACCACAAGGCCGGTCACCAGCGAGGCGAGCATCGGCAAACCGAGGAACGACACCAGATACCAGCCCCAGCTGTAACCGTTGGTGAAGGGCACCAGCCACCAGCCATGCAGGGCGCGGGTAAAGGCCTGGAAGTTGAAGTCGGGTGCGCTGCCTTGTATCACGCCGGTGTACGGGTTGACGTAAACGGTCTGCGAACGTCCGTCCGGATAACTGACGCTGACGTCGAGGGCGAAGTGTGATTCGTCCGGTCGGCTGATGCTTTCTACCAGTGTTTGCGGTTCGGCCTTTTTGATGGCGGCCAGCACCTGCTCAAAGCTGAGCAGCGGTGCATCGTCGGCGGGCTGACTGGCGCGCATCTGCGGGTTGGCCAGCCAGACGATTTCCTGGCTGACCACCGCCAGAGTGCCAGTGACACAGACGATCAGCACAAAGAACCAGATCGGTAACGCCAGCCAGCTATGAACGAGGAACCACAGTTTGGAGCGGGATTTCTTCGACATGATTGTGCGTCTTGTTTGCGGTGAAAGGGCGCGCGGCTACGGGCTTCGCAGCACAACAGTCCCCGAAAGGCGCTCGTGGCTTTTGCCTACGCGAACGGCCTGCATCTATATAAGACGGATGAGTGGGGCAAATCCCGAAAGGCGATATGAAAGCAAATGTTTCCCAATTCGCAGGGTGTGAGAGATTTCACTGTAGGAGCTGCGGCACGCTGCGATCTTTTGATCTTGATCTTTAAAAACAAGATCAAAAGATCGCAGCCTCGTTGCACTCGACAGCTCCTACAGGGTTTTGCTGGTACTGGGGATCAAACACGATTCATGATCCACGCCATCACTGTCTGCCAATTGATGGCGAGTCCGTGCTCCCTATGATGGCAATCACCTGATTTTCCCAGAGTGAGCGCCTTGATGACCGCCAGAACCCTCTACGACAAACAGATCGATTCGCACACGGTGTGCCGCCTCGACGATCAGGGCCATGTCCTGTTGTATATCGATCGCCAGGTAATCAACGAGTACACCAGTCCGCAGGCGTTCAGCGGTTTGCGCGCGGCCGGGCGCGATGTCTGGCGGCCGGGCACGGCGCTGGCGGTAGTCGATCACGTCAACCCGACCACGCCGATCCGGGTTGCGGCGATGCCGGATGCGGGCGGCGCCCGGCAAGTGTCGTATCTGGCGGAGAATTGCCGGGACTTCGGCATCGAGTTGCTGGACATCCTCGACAAACGTCAGGGCATCGAACATGTGATCGCCCCGGAGCAGGGTTTTATTCTGCCCGGCATGGTGATTGCCGCTGGCGACAGCCACACCACTACCTATGGCGCACTCGGCGCCTTCGGTTTCGGCATCGGTACTTCCGAGATCGAGCATCTGCTGGCCTCGCAGACCCTGGTCTACAAACGCCTGAAAAGTATGCGCGTGACCGTGGATGGCAATCTCGCACCGGGCCTGACCTCCAAAGACCTGATCATGGCCCTGATCGGCCGCATCGGTGCGTCCGGTGCCAGCGGTTACGCGATCGAATTCTGCGGCTCGACCATCGATGCCTTGAGCGTTGAAGCGCGCATGACCATTTGCAACATGGCGGTCGAGGCCGGCGCGCGCGGTGCATTCATGGCTCCGGATGAAAAGGTCTTTGCCTATCTCAAGGGCAAGCCGCGCGCACCTGATGGCGCGCTGTGGGAACAAGGCCTGAAGACATGGCGCGAGCTGCGCAGCGATCCCGGTGCGGTGTTTGATCGTGAGATTTACCTCGATGCCAGCATTCTGGAGCCGATGGTCACTTGGGGTACCAGCCCGGATCAGGCCGCTGCTATCGGTGCACGGGTGCCGGATCCCCAAGCGATCAGCGACCCGATCCTGCGCCAGGACATGCGCCGCGCCCTCAACTACATGGGCCTCGAAGCGGGCATGGCGCTCAGCGATATCGTCATCAGCCACGCCTTTATCGGTTCGTGCACCAACGCGCGGATCGAAGACCTGCGTGATGCCGCCAGCGTCGTGCGCGGTCAGCACGTGGCCGGGCATGTGCGCGCGATGATCGTCCCCGGCTCCAGTGAAGTTCGCGCTCAGGCCGAGGCCGAAGGGCTGGCGCAGATCTTTATCGACGCCGGTTTTGAATGGCGTCAGTCCGGCTGCTCGATGTGCCTGGCGATGAACGACGACGTACTCGCCCCCGGCGACCGCTGCGCGTCCAGCACCAATCGCAATTTCGAAGGCCGCCAGGGCGCCGGTGCGCGCACTCACCTGATGAGCCCGGCAATGGTCGCCGCAGCGGCGATCAGCGGTCGACTCACCGATATCCGCCACTTTGGAGTACGCCCATGAGCCTGCAACCCTTCACCCAAGTCAGCGGTCAGGCCGCGCCGTTATTGGCGGCCAATGTCGACACGGACGTGATCATGCCCAAGCAATTTCTCAAAGGCATTGACCGGCAGGGACTCGATCGCGGGCTGTTTTTCGATTTGCGGTTTCTGCGCGATGGCAATCCAGACCCCGATTTCGTGTTGAACAAACCGGCATGGCAGGGCGCAAGTTTTCTGCTGGTCGGGCCGAATTTCGGCTGCGGATCGAGCCGCGAACATGCGGTCTGGGGCTTGCAGCAGATGGGCATCCGCGCCTTGATCGGCAGCAGTTTTGCCGGGATCTTCTACGACAATTGCCAGCGTAACGGGGTGTTGTTGATCACCCTGGAAGAGGCACAGGTGCAACGCATTGGACAACTTGTCGGTCAGGCTGAAACGGCGCGGATCGGTATTGATCTGGAGGCGCAGCAGATTAGTCTGGCGGATGGCAGCGTGATCGATTTTCACATTGATACCCTGCGCAAAACCGCACTGCTCTTGGGACTGGACGCCATCGGCAGCACTCTGCAACGCCGCGAACAGATCAAAGATTTCGAACGCGAACATTTGGCCAACAACCCTTGGCTCTCCTGACTCACCACTAATCCCCTGTAGGAGTGAGCCTGCTCGCGAAAGCGGTCGTTCAGTCGAGATCAATGTTGACTGACTGGACGCATTCGCGAGCAGGCTCGCTCCCACATTTGATATCGGGTGTTTCAGCTAAACGGAAAGGCTTTTGAAATGCTCCTGCAAAAACTCCACACACGCGCGCAACTTCCCCGAATGCGCCAGCCGTGTCGGGTACACCGCCCAGACATTGGCGCTCTGACTGTAATCGTCCAGCACCTGCACCAACCGCCCTTGCTCCAGCAGCGGCTTCACATCCCACAGCGAGCGCAACAACACCCCGCGCCCATCCAGCGCCCATTGCAAAACGATCTCGCCGTTGTTTGACGACAACGGCCCACTGACGCGCACGCTCTCTTGCCCGCCATCGCGATCCAGATTCCAGATACCAAAGGCGTTGTCGCGCTCCTTGATCACCAGGCAATCGTGCTGTTGCAGTTCGTCCAGCGTCTGCGGCGTGCCGCGGCGTTGCAGATAGTCGGGAGCCGCGCACAGCACTCGTCGATTACTGACCAGGCGTCGACCGATGTGCTGGCCGGGCAGGTCATCGCCAACGCGAATCTCCAGATCGAAGCCTTCATTGATGATGTCCACCACCCGGTCAAACAGGTCGAGGCGAATCTCCAGTTGCGGATAGCGCTCGGCCAGCAACGACACCGCTGGGGCTACGTGATTGCGCCCGAAACCGAAACTGCTGCAAATGTGCAAACGCCCACGCGGGCTGTCGTGGGCGTCGCAGAGTTCGTCGTGCAGTTGCTGAAAGTCATCGAGGATGCGCAACGCCCAGCGCTGCACGCGTTCACCGTCCTCGGTCAGCGAGACGCGACGGCTGGTGCGGTGCAGCAGGCGAGTGCCAAGGGTGGTTTCGAGAATCTGGATGCGTTTGCTGACATAGGCTGGTGACAGGCCCAACTCATCGGCCGCGGCGGCAAAGCCGTTCTTGCGGATCACGGTGAGCAGCACGCGCAGGTCTTCGGGCAGGGGCACGGTGTCTTTCTTCTGGGACATGGCAACACGAACACTGGCGGCAGAAGCCGCCAGCATAGCACCGAGGCTCGATGCCTCTGCTCAGCGCAAAAAGGCCAGTGCTTCGGCGAGCAACAGTTCGGGGATTTCTTCGGCTATGTAATGGCCGGCGGGCAATGCCTCACCGCTAACGTTGGCCGCCACGTGCTGCCATTCCTTGAGCGGCTCGAAGCAGCGTCCGACCGTGCCTTCTGCGCCCCACAACACGCGCAGTGGCAGATTCAGATGATGCCCGGCGGCGATGTCGGCGCGGTCGTGCTCCAGATCGATGCCGGCGCTGGCGCGATAGTCTTCGCAGATGCCGCGCGCGCTGCCCGGCTGTTGCAGGCAACGCAGGTATTCGCCAAAGGCTGCATCGGTAAACGGCTTGAGCCCGGCGCTGCGACTTCCCATCACGCTGCGCAGATAACTCTCGGGATCGGCTTCGAGCAGGATTTCCGGCAGTGGCGCCGGGCGGATCAGGAAGAACCAGTGCCAGTAGGCGCGGGCGAAGGCTTCGTTGGTTTGCGCGTACATCGACAGGGTCGGCGCGATGTCCAGCAGCATCATCCGTTGCACAGCGACGGGGTGGTCGAGCGCCAGGCGATGGGCGACCCGCGCGCCACGGTCGTGAGCGAGGATCGAAAACTGCTCGAAGCCCAGCGACTGCATCAACTCGACATTGTCGCGGGCCATTTCGCGTTTCGAGTAATTGACGTGCAACTCATCCGCCGCCGGGCGACTGCTGTCACCGTAACCGCGCAGGTCGGCGGCGACCACGGTGAAGTGCTCGGCCAATTGTTCGGCAATCTTGTGCCAGATCACATGGGTCTGCGGGTGGCCGTGCAACAGCAACAGGCCGGGGCCACTGCCGCCGAGGCGGTAGGCGATGTCGACGCCGTTGACGTGGCGCTGGTCTTTGCGGAATCCGGCAAACATCGGGCTGATCCTTGTTCAGGGTTCTGGTTGGCTGCATCCTGAAATTGTCCGGCGTTTGCGGCAAGGGGCAAAGCGTGGTCGGCCGGTTCATGAAGTGTGTTGATGAGGCTCGGGTCGCCAGTGCCGGCCCCTTCGCGAGCAGGCTCGCTCCCACAGTAATTTCCGGTGTGACCATTATCTATGCCACCCAACGAAACCCTGTGTGAGCGAGCCTGCTCGCGAAGAGGCCAGTCCAGACGCTGAAATGCTCAACCCTGCTGAAACATCTCCATCGCCCGCTGCTTGATCTGCTCTTCAGTCAGATCCTCCTTGCGTGAGGCGAGAAACCACAGATGCCCATACGGGTCCTTCAACGTCCCGCTGCGATCACCATAAAACTGATCCTTGACCTCGGACACCGTCGTCGCCCCGGCCTCCAGCGCCCGTTGAAACGATTTGTCGACATCAGTCACATACAGATGCAAACCAACCGACACGGCTTGATCCGGATTACTCAACGGCCCCTGATCGCACGGCGAACCGAGCATGATCGCGCTGTCGCCAATGCGCAGTTCGGCGTGGCCGATGCCGCCGTCGGGCATGTCCAGGCGCATGACTTCGGTGGCGCCGAAGGCTTTTTTATAAAAGTCGATGGCCTCGGCGGCTTTGTGGATGCCGAGATACGGGGTGATGCTGTGATACCCCTCGGGAATGGGTTTGACGCTCATGACGTTCTCCCTGATTGTTGTTCTATGAGATTTGGCTCCACCGGATTTGTGGAAAACCCACTATAGAACTGTCCTCGCCCTGCAGATTTTTGCCCGACGAGCGTCAGTCTTCGGGAAAGTGCGGCCCCGGTCCCTGTTCACCCAGCACATCGCCCTGATTGCGCAGCGGGCAGGCCTCCATCGACAAACACCCGCAACCGATGCAGCCATTGAGCCGATCGCGCAGTAGCGTCAGTTGTTCGATCCGTTCATCCAGTTCCCGACGCCATTGCTCCGAGAGGATTTTCCAGTCCGCCGCGCTGGGCGCACGATCATCCGGGAGAATTTTCAGCGCTTGGCCAATCTCCGCCAGCGGAATCCCCAGCCGCTGGGCGACTTTGATCAACGCCACCCGGCGCAGCACTTCGCGCGGATAACGGCGCTGGTTGCCGGCATTGCGCTGACTCTTGATCAAACCTTTGGATTCATAAAAGTGCAGGGCGGTGACTGCGACGCCACTGCGCGCTGCGACTTCGCCAACCGTTAACTGTTTGTGCACATTTTCTTTGCTGATCATTTGAAGACAGCTCTTGACCTTGACTTAACTAGAGGTTTTACCCTGCAGGTCTTCGAGTCGCAAGGCTCGTCTTACGTCGAGTGGGGGCTTTCCATGAACAACCGCAGTTTCACCCAATTGATCGAATTCGAAATCGAACCACGCCAACAACCGGCCTTGGTTACCGCGTTATCGATGCAAACCGAGCGCCTGGCTCAGCGCTACGATGGTTTTGTCAGCGCCAGTGTGCAGGCCAGCGATGACGGCCGGCGGGTGCTGAGTTTTCTGCAATGGCAGTCCCGCGAGGCGGGGGAGGCGGCATTTCGCAGCTTCGAAAGTGGCGAGCAGGACTTCTGGCAACTGATCCACGCCCATCAGGCGAAAACCATCACCTTCAATTCATTTCAGGTGCTGAGCAGCATCGCCCGCAGTCACGACGATGCGCTGCACTGCCACCTTGTCGGCTAGATCGACAACTGGATCAAGCGTTCGCCCTGCAGGTTTTCCGTGAGTCGCCGCTTGTTCACCGCCAGTTCACCGATCTTGATCAGCCGCGTGCGGGTGACGTTGCGGCTCAGACCGAGCAACGCGGCGGTGTGTACCTGGTTGTAATGGCAAAAGCGATACGCCGCGCGCAGCAAGGCGTCTTCGACTTTTTCGTGTAACGCGCCGGCCTGTTGCGCGAAGAGTTTTTGAAAGGCCTGTTCCAGCAGCGCCTCCGGTGAATCATCGGCACTGCTGTGATGATCGTCCGGGCGATCGATGCGTAGGTTCGACAGGCGCAAATCATCGCGTTCGATCACGCCGTTGCGACAGATCAGCAGGGTGTGGTGGATAACGTTTTCCAGTTCACGAATGTTGCCCGGCCAACTGTAGGCACGCAGTTTGTGCTCGGCGCCCGGGCTGATGCTGACCCGGCCATAACCGAGGCGTTGGCTGTAAGCCTCGATGAAATGGCGTGTCAGCGGCAGGATGTCGCCGGGACGGTCGCGCAACGGGTTCAGTTCCAGATTGACCACGTTGAGGCGGTAATACAGATCCTCGCGGAAATGGCCGGCATTGATGGCTTTTTCCAGCTGCACGTTGGTCGCTGCCAGCACCCGCACATCGATGGGAATGCTTTTGCGCGAGCCCAGTCGCACCACTTCGCGTTCCTGCAACACCCGCAACAACTTCACCTGAATCGCCATCGGCAGATCGCCGATCTCATCGAGAAACAAGGTGCCGCCGTCCGCTTCCTCGAACCAGCCGGCCTTGGCGCTGAGCGCACCGGTGAACGCGCCTTTTTCATGGCCGAACAATTCCGCTTCCACCAGCGATTCGGAAAACGCCCCGCAATTGACCGCGATAAACGGCCGATGACGGCGATTGCTGAGGTTATGAATATGCCGCGCCACCAATTCTTTGCCGGTGCCGGTCTCGCCGATGATCAGCACACTCGCTTCACTCGGCGCGACCTGCTGCAGATGCTCGAGCAGGGCCTGGGACTTCGGGTCTTCGAACACCTGCGCGGTGGCGCGGATCGACGTGGCGAGCGCGGGGGAGGGCGGTAGGGTCAGCAGTTGCATGGGCTCGTCCTTCTTTTTAGTTCAAATGCAGGCAGGTCAGGAATAGAAGGTCGGCACCGGCAGCGACTGATTCAGCGCCCAGTCGCCCAACTCCTGGAGTTTGTAGTCCAGCGGGTCGTGCAGGGTTTGCGTGCGCAGGTTGCGCCAGTGGCGGTCGAGGCGCAGGGACGCGTGAGTGGAGCGCGCGCCGGTCACTTCGAACAAACGGCTGCAAATGTCCAGGCCCTGGCGGCTGGCGGCGACTTTCGCGGTGGCAATCGCTGTCGCGACTTGGCCGCGCTCTTCGGCGCTGAGATTCGCACCTTTGGCCCAAGCCTCATCGAGCAACGCCGCCGCGCGTTCGACCAACAGGCGAATGCCTTCCAGCGCCACCCAGAACTCGCCGTAATGCGCGAGCACGTACGGGTCTTCACGCACATCGCGCGCCGAGGATTTATGCCAGAGCCGGGTTTCGCTGAGGGTGTATTGCCGCGCCTCATCGAAAGCGCCTTCGGCAATTCCGAGAAACATATGCGTGAAGGTCAGTTGCGCAATCAATGGCCGCAAGCAGGCGAACGGCGTGCTCAGCGGACCGGGATCGAGCAGCAGTTCCGACTCTTCTACGCGCACCCGTTCAAACGTGGCGCTGCCGCTGTCGGTCTGGCGTTGGCCGATGTTGTTCCAGTCATCGTGCAGGGTGATGCCACTGCGGCCGCTGGGAATCGCTGCGATCAGTAACTTGCCGCCAGCGCTTTCATCGACGGCCGAAGCGATCAGCATCTGTGAGTCGCTGGCGCCGGAGCAGAAGCTTTTCTTACCGGAAAACTCGCGCCAGCCACCGAGGTCCTTGACCACGGTACGGGTGTCGAGCGGGTTGAGTGCGTTGCCCCAGAACCAGTTCTGCCGCGCGGTCTGTTCGAACCACGGCTGCCATTGTTCCGGCCGCGAGAACAGGCGCACGGTGGCGAGCATCAAGTGATGAAAACCAAACACGTGAGCAATCGAGCTGTCGACCTTGGCGAACTCGCGAACGACCTGCAGGGTTTCGCTCCAGCTCGCGCCGAGGCCGCCGTAACGGGTGGGAATGCTCAGGGCCAGCAGGCCGCTGTCGCGCAGGGCATCACGCTCGGCCTTCGGTGTGCCGCCACGTTCATCACGCTCGACGGCGGTCAGGGCAAATTCGGCGGCCAGTTGGCGCGCGGTCTGCAGCGGGGATAACAAAGTACTTTGCGGTTTGGCAGTCACACCAACACTCCTGAATTCAAACTGCCCATGTAGGAGCTGCCGCAGGCTGCGATCTTTTGATGTTGTTTTTAAGATCAAAAGATCGCAGCCTGCGGCAGCTCCTACACAAGAGATCCGGTTTACGTCGAGGCTTTTGTGGGCAACACATCATTGGCAATCATTTCACCAAACGGCCCGGTCAGATTGGTCACGCCACGCCCGGCCAGGCTGGCGTAAGGCTCGGGCAACAGAGGGAACACCAACTCGGCAAAGCGGTATGCCTCTTCCAGATGCGGATAACCGGAGAAGATGAAACTCTCGATACCCAGATCCGCGTATTCCTTGATCCGCGCCGCCACTTGCTGCGGATCGCCAACCAGCGCCGTACCGGCACCACCGCGCACCAGACCGACACCGGCCCACAGGTTGGGGGCGATTTCGAGGTTATCGCGACGGCCATCGTGTAGTGCCGCCATGCGTCGTTGACCTTCGGAGTCGAAGCGCGAGAAGGATTTCTGCGCCGCTTCAATGGTCTCGTCGCTGATGTGTTCGATCAGTTTGTCCGCGGCTTTCCAGGCCTCTTCGGCGGTCTCGCGCACGATCACATGCAGGCGGATACCGAACTTCACCTTGCGCCCGTGCCTCGCGGCGCGTTCGCGTACATCGGCGAGTTTTTCCGCGACAGCGGCCGGTGGTTCGCCCCAGGTCAGATAGACATCGACTTGTTCGGCGGCCAGATCATGTGCGGCATCGGAGGAGCCGCCGAAGTACAGCGGCGGATAGGGTTTCTGCACCGGCGGATACAGTGCTTTGGCGTTCTGCACCTTCAGGTGTTTACCGTCGAAATCTACCGCCTCGCCTTGCAACACACGGCGCCAGATCTTCAGGAATTCATCGGTGACTTCGTAGCGTTCGGCGTGGCTGAGAAAGCTGCCGTCGCCCCGGTTCTCGTCCGGATCGCCGCCGGTCACGACGTTGATCAACAAGCGCCCGTTGGACAGCCGATCAAGGGTTGCAGCCATGCGCGCCGAAACTGTCGGCGAAATAATCCCCGGACGGATCGCCACCAGATAACGCAGGCGTTCGGTCAACGGCACCAGCGCCGAGGCAATTACCCACGAGTCTTCGCAGGAGCGCCCGGTGGGAATCAGCACGCCGTGGTAGCCGAGACTGTCAGCGGCCTGCGCCACCTGTTTCAGATAATTGAGAGTGACCGGGCGCGCGCCTTGGGTAGTGCCCAGATAGTGGCCATCACCGTGGGTCGGCAGGAACCAGAAAACATCCATGAACGGCTCCTCAGGCGATTTTCAGCAAAGGTTTGATTTGGGTGGCGAACAGCGGCGCTGCGCGTTCGGCCGCGAGGCGGATGCGCGCCTTCAACAGTTCGCTGGTGATCTGGTAATCGGCGAAATCGGCTTCGGTGGCGTACACGCCGATTGGCAAGGTCATGGCCTGGAAAAAGCTGAACAGCGGGCGCAACTGGTGATCGAGCACCAGCGCATGACGTTCGCTACCGCCGGTGGCGGCGAGCAGCACAGGGGTGTCGATCAGGGCGTTGAGGTCGATCAGGTCGAACAAGTGCTTGAGCAGGCCCGGGTAGGAACCGCGATAAACCGGTGCGGCCACGATCAGCAAATCGGCCTGTTCAATGGCCTGCAACTCGGCTTCAACCTCGGCACTGAGCTCCTGACGCGACAGCGCGCCACCGAGCGGGCGAGCGATATCACCGAGTTCGATCAAATGGCTTTCAATGGTCAAGTGCCCGGCCAGTTCGGCGAGCAAGGCTTGGGTCAGCACCAGAGTACGGGATGGACGCCAGGTGCCGCCGGAGAGGGCGACGACTTTCAGGGGACGCGACATGATCAGTTCCTTTTTTCAACAGTTGCTCAGCGAGCAGTGAATGAGTCACCGGGTCTGAGCAAGCGCTGTACCAATTCCTGGAAGCCCCGTTTTACAAGGCGTTGAGCGTTAGCGTGGCGGTCGCCCCTGTGAATAGCGAGGCGCTTTGTTGAATCGGTGTTGGCTGAGCAACAGTTGCTGGAGCAACAGTGGTCAGCGCATGGATGGAGTTATAAAGGCTGTTTGTTATTCCGTAAAAGAACGTTAATCGATATTTATAGATCGTTAGGTGATATACGCCGACGCGTGTCGATTTCCTGATAGCCACTATTGAGAGCGTTGATTTCTGCGCGAGCGTGCCCGGGCGTAGCCTTTGTCCATCGACTCCCCACTGCTCGCCAGGACGCTCCCATGAATCGTTTACTGACTGTTTCCCTGTTGCTCGCTGTCTCTGTACTCGCCGGTTGTGCCGGACATGTTTCGCCGGAGCTGCGCCCTTACACCGATGAAGAATCCCGGGAATTGGCGATGGAAGCACTGAACCGCAGCGGCTTGTCCTTCGACGAGTACCACGCGAAAAAAGCGCAATTACTCGGTCAGACCCAGTTCGACAAAAAAGCTGAAATGAGTGCCGAACGTGCCGTACAGCTGCACGGTCGTCCTAGCTGAAAACAAACTGTACTGGTAGAAGTTTTACCCAACTGTCCGTGGGCTTGCCGGGCGGTGTGGGATAGGGTCAACACCTGAATGACCCTGATGGATTGCCTGCCATGACCCTCTCGCTTGACCTGCTGTTGGGCTTTGCCCTGTTTGCCCTTGTCACCTCGATTACGCCGGGGCCGAACAACACCATGTTGCTGGCATCGGGGGTGAATTTCGGCTTTAACCGCACCATCCCGCACATGCTCGGGATTACCTGTGGCTTCTTCGTTCTGGTTGTCGCGGTGGGCTTTGGCCTCGGCGCGGTGTTTCAGAGCTATCCGATTCTCTATACGGTTCTGCGCTATGTCGGCGCGGCGTACCTGTTGTATCTGGCGTGGAAAATTGCTCACTCGGGCCCCGTCAGCGACAGTGCCGAAGGCGAGGCAAAGCCGATCAGCTACCTCGGCGCTGCGGCGTTTCAGTGGGTCAATCCCAAGGCGTGGATCATGGCCATCGGCGCCATCAGCACCTACACGCCGATGCAGGGCTATTTCACCAATGTCGTGGTGATTGCCGCGGTGTTTGCCATCATCAATCTGCCGAGTGTCGGCGTCTGGGCGGCCTGCGGTACGTTGTTGCGTAATGTGCTGAAGGATCCGCGCTGGTTGCGCGTGTTCAATTGGGGCATGGCGGCGCTGTTGGTGATTTCGCTGTACCCGTTACTTCTCGAAAGCTTTAGCTGACGCATCGCTTCAACCGCAGGCCGGATGCCTGTTAAGCTCGACTTCAGGAGCGTTCCTACGCACTTTTAAATGAAGTTGTTCTTCTTTAACGGCATCCGATCAGGTATTGATGACGCTCTCGAACCGACGCGCAGCTCACAAGGCTGCGCGGTGCCGTTTGCAGACACGAGCCTCCTGATCCCGGAACACGCTCTGCGAGTCTTTTATGAACACACGTCCGTTGTATTTCGATTACGCCGCCACCACCCCGGTCGACGAGCGGGTCATCCAGGTGATGATCGAGTGTCTGGGGTTTCACGGTAACTTTGGCAACCCGGCTTCCAGCTCCCACGCGTTCGGCCAGCAGGCCCGGCACACGGTCGAGCAGGCCCGCCGCCAGGTCGCCGAACTGGTCGGCGCCAATGCCGAACAGATTGTCTGGACCTCCGGTGCCACCGAGTCCAATAACCTCGCCCTCAAAGGTGTAGCGCAGGCCCGCGGTGTCCCCGGCGGCCACATTATTACCAGCCAGATCGAACACAAAGCCATCCTCGATACCGCCCGCCAATTGCAGGACGCCGGCATCGCCGTGACTTATCTGGTGCCGGACGCCGATGGCCTGATCACGCCGCAAGCGGTCAGCGAAGCGATGCGTGAGGACACCTTTCTGGTGTCGCTGATGCTGGTCAACAATGAATTGGGCACGGTCAACGATGTTCAAGCGATTGGCGCCGTTGTGCGCAGTCGTGAGGGGTTGTTCCATGTCGATGCGGCGCAGGGTGCCGGCAAGGTCGCGATCGATCTGGCGCAGTGGCCGGTGGACCTGATGTCGTTTTCCGCGCACAAACTTTACGGCCCCAAAGGCATCGGCGCGTTGTACGTCGGCCCACGGGCACAGCAGCGTTTACAGGCGCAGATCCACGGCGGCGGTCACGAAGGTGGTTTGCGCTCCGGAACCTTGGCGACGCACCAGATTGCCGGCATGGGCGCAGCGTTTGCCTTGGCCGCCGAGGCGTTCGATGCCGAGAAAAAAATCATCGTCGCACTGCGTGAACGCTTGCTCGAACAACTGCTGAGCCTGCCGGGCGTACGCTTGAACGGCTGCGCCACACAACGTATTCCGCACACCTTGAGCCTGACCTTCAGCGAAGGCGAATTCAACAGCGCGGCGTTGAGTCATTCGATCGCGTTTTCCGCGACCTCGGCCTGCAATTCGGCGAGTAACGCGCCGTCCCACGTGCTATTGGCGCTGGGGCATGACGTGCATCTGGCCGGTCGCACCATTCGCTTGAGCCTCGGCCGCTTCACCACCGCTGAAGATATCGACAAGGCTTGCGAACTGATCAAGACCGCCTGCGCCACTGCTCCGGCATTCTGGGCGACAGAGCTTTAAACGAGCCGACCTCACGGCTACGAACAATAACGATGAAGTGATTAGCAGGAGACATGATGAGTACCCAGACCTCGACCGAAGGATCGGTGCCCCAGCGCTTGGCGCACACCCGTGAACTGATGCGCCGCGAAGGCATTCATGCGTTGTTGGTGCCGTCCGCCGACCCGCATTTGTCGGAATATCTGCCGGGTTACTGGCAGGGCCGGCAGTGGCTTTCAGGTTTCCATGGTTCGGTCGGGACGTTGATTGTCACCGCTGATTTCGCCGGCGTCTGGGCCGACAGTCGTTACTGGGAACAGGCGAGCAAGGAACTCAACGGCAGCGGCATTGAGCTGGTCAAGTTGCAACCGGGTCAACCGAGCCCGCTGGACTGGCTTGCCGAGCAGACACCTGAAGGTGGCGTGGTCGCGGTTGACGGTGCAGTGATGGCCGTGGCATCGGCGCGTACGCTGAGCAGCAAACTGGAAGCACGCGGTGCGCGTCTGCGTACCGACATCGATCTGCTGCAAGAAGTCTGGAGCGATCGTCCGAGCCTGCCGAATGCACCGATCTATCAACATTTGCCACCGCAGGCGACGGTCAGCCGTGGCGAGAAACTCGCCAAGCTGCGCGAAACCTTGCAAGAGCGCGGGGCTGACTGGCATTTCATCGCCACCCTCGACGACATCGCCTGGCTGTTCAACCTGCGTGGCGGCGATGTTTCGTTTAACCCGGTGTTTGTTTCGTTTGCGTTGATTAATCAGCAACAGGCCACGTTGTTCGTAGCCTTGAGCAAGGTTGATGGCGATTTACGCGCGGTACTGGAACGGGATGGCGTGACACTGCGCGACTACAGCGAAGTCGCCGATGCCCTGCGCGCCGTGCCGAGTGGTGCGAGCCTGCTGGTCGACCCGGCGCGAGTGACCAGTGGTTTGCTGGATAATCTCGACAACGCTGTGAAACTGGTCGAAGGTCTGAACCCGACCACGTTGGCCAAGTCGCAGAAAAGTGAAGCCGATGCTCGGCACATTCGCCAAGCCATGGAGCAGGACGGCGCGGCGCTGTGCGAATTCTTCGCCTGGCTGGAATCGGCCTGGGGGCGCGAGCGCATTACCGAATTGACCATCGACGAAAAACTCACCGCTGCTCGCGAACGTCGTCCGGATTATGTCTCGCTGAGTTTCAACACCATCGCCGCTTTCAACGCCAACGGCGCCATGCCGCATTACCACGCCACCGAAGAAGAGCACGCGGTGATCGAGGGTGACGGCTTGTTGCTGATCGACTCGGGTGGACAATACCTGGGCGGCACCACGGACATCACGCGAATGGTGCCGGTTGGTACGCCGAGCGAAGAGCAGAAGCGCGATTGCACGCGCGTGTTGAAGGGCGTGATTGCCCTGTCGCGCGCGCAGTTTCCGAAAGGTATTCTCTCTCCGCTGCTGGACGCCATTGCCCGGGCGCCGATCTGGGCCGACAGCGTCGATTACGGTCACGGCACCGGTCACGGCGTTGGCTACTTCCTCAACGTCCATGAAGGCCCGCAAGTGATTGCCTATCAGGCAGCGCCTGCACCGCAAACGGCGATGCAGCCGGGGATGATTACTTCCATCGAGCCGGGTACGTATCGTCCGGGTCGGTGGGGCGTGCGTATCGAGAACCTGGCGATGAACCGCGAGGCGGGCAGCAGCGAATTCGGTGAATTCCTCAAGTTCGAAACCTTGACGCTGTGCCCGATCGACACGCGTTGCCTGCTGCCAGCGCTGCTGACGGAGGAAGAGAAGCAGTGGTTCAACGACTATCACGCGCAAGTGCGTGAGCGCCTGAGCCCGTTGCTTGAAGGTGCTGCGCTGGAATGGCTGAACAGCCGCACTGCCGCCATCTGATCAGGTGGAATTCAGGCGCTGTTACCAGCGCCTGAATGATCGCCTAGCTTTGGCGCAAAGCCTCTTCAACAAAGTCGAGCCGATCCTGGCCGAAGAACAGCTGATTGCCGATGAACATGCTGGGTGCGCCGAACACGCCGCGTTTAACCGCGGTTTCGGTGTTCTGCTTAAGCGCTGCTTTGACAGATTCATCGTTGCTCAGCGCCAGTACTTCCTGCGGATCGAAACCGTGTTCGTTCAGCACGGCGGCGACTGTCTCGGCTTCGTCCAGGCTGCGTCCTTCAACCCAAAGTACCGTGAACAGGCAATCGATAAACGCCTGAAAGCGTTCTGGCTGGCGCAACTGGATGCCGGTAACCGCACGCATCAACATCAATGTGTTGATCGGGAAATGCGGATTGAATGTCAGCGGCACCCCGTAGCGTTTCGCGTAGCGATCCAGATCCTCAAACATGTACCGACCCTTCGCCGGAATCATCGCCGGCGATGCGTTGCCGGTTGCCTTGAAGACGCCACCGAGCAGCATCGGAATGTAGATCAGCTCACTGTTGGTCTGGGCGCAAATCTTCGGTAACTGGGTGTAGGCCAGGTAGGTGGCAGGGCTGCCGAGGTCGAAATAGAACTCCACGGTTTTGGACATTAGGGCTTCTCTCTCTCTTTATTGTTATGGCGTGGGCTTACCAGCGTTCGTTCCAGGGGCGCAGATCCAGCTCGAACGTCCAGGCATCCCGTGGCTGACTGTGCAGATACCAGTAGTTCTCGGCAATGTGCTCGGGGTTGAGGATGCCATCCTGATCCTTGGTGGCGTATTTCTCGGGGAAGCTGTTGCGGATGAAATCGGTGTCGATCGCACCGTCGACTACGACGTGGGCGACATGGATATTCATCGGCCCCAGTTCCCGCGCCATGCTTTGCGCCAGTGCGCGGATGCCGTGCTTGGCGCCGGCGAATGCGGCGAATCCGGATGAGCCGCGAAGTCCGGCGGTGGCTCCGGTGAAGAGAATCGTGCCGCGCTGGCGAGTGACCATGCGTTTGGCTACTTCACGAGCATTGAGGAAGCCTGAGAAGCAGGCCATCTCCCAGATCTTGAAATATTTGCGCGCGGTTTCTTCAAGAATGCTGCATGGCACGTTGGCGCCGATATTGAACACAAAGGCTTCGATCGGACCGAGGCGGGTTTCGATGTCTTCAATCAGGGCGATGACGTCTTCTTCTTTGCGCGCATCGCAGGCAAAACCATGAGCTTCGCCGCCTTCAGCCTTGATCGCGTCCACCAGCGGTTGCAATTTGTCGGTGCTGCGCCGGGTAACGCAGGCGACGAATCCCTCTTTGGCAAAACGCTTGGCAATTGCCCCGCCCGTGGCATCGCCGGCGCCGACAACCAATACGACCTTCTTGTTGTTCATGGGTGAGTCCCTTTATTAAACGATCGTTAAGTGAACGAACGTTATGCTAGGATCCAGCCAAGGTCAAGGCAGTCGATTCGAGGGCAAACACATGCGTTACTCCGCCAGTCACAAGCTGGAAACACGGGAAAAGCTACTGCAGAGCAGTGCGCTGTCAGCAAAGCGCTGTGGTTTTTCCACGGTAGGCGTCGATGGTTTGATGAAGGCGATCGGATTGAGTGGTGCGGCGTTCTACAGTCACTTCTCGTCGAAAGACGCGTTGTTCTCGGCCATTGTCGAGCGAGAGCTGGGTCAAAGTCTTGAGCGATTGGGAGGGGAGGGCACGCAGGATCGTGAGCGACTGGAGCGATGCCTCAAGCACTATCTGAGCATGGCCCACGTCGAACAGCCTGAGGCCGGTTGCGCGTTGCCGGCATTGGGCGCAGAAATTGCCCGATCGGATGTCCAGGTGCGCGAGCAGGCGCAGTTATGGATCTGCCGGCTTCATGAGCGCTGGGCGCAGATACTTGAGAGCGAGACCCAGGCGTGGTCAGTGCTGTCGCAATGCGTCGGAGCATTGGTGGTGGCGCGTATGCTGGCGACGCCGGACGTTCAGCAAGCGGTGCTGAAGTCCAGCCATGAAGAGATTGGCCGGCAGATTGCCAGCCAGCGCTGAGCTATTTACAGATGACGATCATGCTGCGACTGGTGTAACCCGCAGGATTCAGACCAAACGGGTAATCGCCGGGTTCTTCCACGGCGTCACCGGATTTGGCGATGACCTTGTAGCCTTTCGGCAAACAGGCGTTGGCGGCGCTGGCGTAGCACTTGTCCCAGGAGGACGATAGCCCTGAACAGTTGATGTGCAGCCCTTTTTTTCCGCGTTTTACCTGAGTTTCCGAGGTCGCCGCACAACCCGCAACCGCCAGTACGGCGATCAGTATCAAAATTCGTTTCATTACCGTCCTTATAGCGGCCACGAGTCTAACGCTCGGGTTTGCCTGTGTTCGCTTGCGCTCTAAGCGTTTTGAAATCCCTGTCCGAAAAAATCCATGTCTGGCATTGGGTTACAGATCTAAACATGGCCTAAATGCGCGCCAATTGCCAGACCTTCGTCAAATCCTCTTTCAGTCAGCCGCAATTGCGGGCTTCGCGGCGCTTCCCATAGTCAAGGTTGCGCCGACGGAAGCCAGAATAATGCACAAGATCGCCATCCATTGTGACAGTGTGAGGAATTCATTCAGGAACAACAGCCCCGATAAAGCTCCGAACGCAGGCTCGATGCTCATCAATGTGCCGAAAGTGCGTGCTGGCAGGCGGGTGAGGGCGACCATTTCCAGTGTGTAGGGCAGGGCGGTGGACAGGATGGCTACACCGATGGCAATCGGAATCAGGGAGGGGGTCAACAGGGCCGCACCTGCATGCACGATTCCGATAGGGGCCACGAACAACGCTGCGATCATTACCCCTAATGCAGCGGTCGTCACTCCGTTATCGGCGCCAGCCTTCTGACCAAACAGAATATACAGTGCCCAGCAGGCACCAGCTCCCAGTGCATAGCCGGCCCCTACCAGATCGATTCCGGCACTGGTTGCTCCTGTGGGAATCAACAACAGCAGGCCAGCGGCAGCCAACGCAATCCAGAGAAAGTCGATCGCACGGCGGGACGCATAGATGGCTACCGCCAGTGGCCCGGTAAATTCGAGGGCAACGGCGATTCCCAGTGGAACCGTGCGCAATGACATATAGAAGAGGAAGTTCATGCCGCCCAACGCCATGCCATAGACGAGGACCGTGCGCAGTGATTTGGCGGTTAGCCTGGCTCGCCAGGGACGCAGTATCAGCAGCATGATGATGCTGGCGAAGATCAGGCGCAGCGTGGTGGTGCCCTGAGCACCAATGATGGGGAACATGCTTTTGGCTAGCGAGGCGCCGGACTGGATCGACGCCATGGCTATTAATAGCAGGCCAACCGGGAACAGCATTGAGGCAAGAGATCGTGGCTGGTCATTCATTGCGTGGCATCGTCCGAGGTAAGAGCAAGGTTTTGTGTTGTTATTGGGCAATATACTGCGCATTCGTTTCGGTTACGTCTATATAGAGAGGTCCATTTCCCTGCATCGATAGAAATCTGAAATTAACGGTTGACGGCAGATTCAGAGTGTCTATAATTCGCCCCACTTCCGGCGCAGTCGAAACGGAAAACTCCTTGAGATTCAATGAGTTATGTAGGTTTCGGCAGCAGGTTGCTTCAGTTCATCGAAGCCGAAAGGAAGTTGAAAAAGAGGTGTTGACAGCAGCGTGTAACGCTGTAGAATTCGCCTCCCGCTGACGAGAGATCGGAGGCGCAAGTGGTTGAAGTTGTTGAAGAATCCTTCGAAAGCTTCTGAAAATAATCACTTGACAGCAAATGAGGCTGCTGTAGAATGCGCGCCTCGGTTGAGACGAAAGATC
>NZ_UTBZ01000018.1 GCF_900580865.1 Pseudomonas viridiflava | reverse complement strand
TCCTGAAAGAACAGCGGGACGATTTGTGTCAGACCACCGATGCTCACTGCAATGACCATGAACAGGGCGAGCAGGCCGATATTCTTTTCCAGCACTTCATGCTTCATCAGTGCGCCCCCACGACTGTGATACGGGCCGCTGCCTCTGCTTCTGCAGGGCTGGAAGCGCGCACCGTGCGCCCTACGTTCCACGCCATCAGGAACATGCCACTGGTGAAAATCGCACCGCCGATAAACCGCTCCACGTAGCCGGGATGGCTGGCCTGCATGGCTTCGACAAAGGAGTAGGTGAGCGTGCCGTCGGTGTTGATTGCGCGCCACATCAGGCCTTGTGTGATGCCGTTGACCCACATCGAGGTGATCTACAACACGGTGCCGATGGTTGCCAGCTAGAAATGGGCATTGATCAG
>NZ_UTBZ01000003.1 GCF_900580865.1 Pseudomonas viridiflava | reverse complement strand
GGCCAGCGCGTTGTCCTCGACCTTGAGGTGCGCCCGGTCACCGTACTTGAGAGCGTTGTCGATCAGATTGCCGATGCAGCGCCTGAGGGCCAGCGGCTTGCCGGGATAGCAGGACAGGGCTGCGCCGGTCTGAGTGACACGCCCTTCTCCGTCGGGACGCAGATAGGGCTCGACGAGACAGTCGAGCAGCACGTTGAGGTCCACCTGCTCGATGTTTTCATGGATATCAGTGTCCTTGACGCACTGCAGCGCGCCCTTCACCAGCAGCTCCAGTTCGTCGAGATCGCGTCCGAACTTGTATTGCATCTGCTCGTCTTCAAGC
>NZ_UTBZ01000113.1 GCF_900580865.1 Pseudomonas viridiflava | reverse complement strand
TTTTTTTTTTTTTTTTTTTTTTTTTTTTTTTTTTTTTTTTTTTTTTTTTTTTTTTTTTTTTTTTTTTTTTTTTTTTTTTTTTTTTTTTTTTTTTTTTTTTTTTTTTTTTTTTTTTTTTTTTTTTTTTT
>NZ_UTBZ01000021.1 GCF_900580865.1 Pseudomonas viridiflava | reverse complement strand
GTGCAGTTCTTCTGGGACCGCGAAGGCAAGCACGACGACATGACCAGTTGCTGGATGCGCGTCGCGTCGAGCTGGGCAGCCGAGACTTTTGGTTCGATCAATATTCCACGGGTCGGCATGGAGGTGTTGATCACCTTCCTGGAAGGCGATCCCGATCAGCCGCTGATCACCGGTTGCCTGTACCACGGCGCCAATCTGCCGCCGTACAAGCTGCCGGATTTCAAGACCCTGGCCACGGTCAAGAGCAAGGAATACAAGGGCAGCCGCGCCAACGAACTGCGCATCGACGACACCACCAGCGAGATCAGCATTGCGCTGCGCAGTGATCACGGTGCGAGTGCAATCAACCTCGGTTATCTGACCCATCCGCGCCCGAGCGGTGGGCAGCCGCGCGGCGAAGGTTTTGAACTAAGAACCGACCGCCACGGTGCGGTGCGTGCGGCTGCCGGTCTGCTCATAACGACTGAGCCGCGCCCGAACGAATCCAAGCACCACAAGGATCTGCCGGAAACTGCTGAACGCCTCGCCACGGCCAGCGATCAGCAAGATGGGTTCGCCGTTCAAGCCAAAGAGTTACAGGCCCAAGAGGCTGGCGATCAGGACGACGTCGCCAAAGCGCTGCACGCCCAGCATCAAGGCGTACTCGGCAGCGGTCCTGCGAACCTTACCGCCAACGAATTCCCCGAGTTCACCGAACCGCATCTGGTCCTCGCCAGCCCGGCCGGCATTGCCCTGACCACACCGCGCTCCAGCCACATCGCCACCGGCGAACACCTGGCGCTGAGCAGCACCGGGCACACCAGCCTGTCGATCGGCAAACGCCTGCTCGCCAGTGCCAGTCGCGGCATGCGCCTGTTCGTGCAGAGCATGGGCTGGCGGCTGGTGGCGGCCTCCGGTGATATCGACGTGCGTGCGCTCAAGGACAGCATCAACCTGCTGGCCAAACTCAACATCACCGCCAACGCCGACCGCATCACCATCACGGCGAAAACCGAACTGGTGATCCAGGGCGGCGGCAGCGCGACGACTTACAACGCCGGCGGCATCACCCACGCCACCAGCGGCCCGTACACCGCGCACGCGGCGAACTTCGCCTACACCGGCGCGAAAAGTCTCGCCGGGGTATTCCCGGAACCGCCGAAACCGGGCAAGGGCAATCTGGAATTGTTCAACCAATACGCCGGGCGCCAAGGCATCAAGGAAGGCGATTACGAAGTCATCGATGCGCTGGGCAAAAGCATCAAAGGCAAGCTCGACGGCAAGGGTTTCGCCAGCGTCGCCGGCGCCGCACCGGGGCCGGCGCGTGTGCTGTTCGGTAAAGATCCGGCGGATACGTGGAGCGATGGCAGTTACATCGGCAAGCCGGAATGGCCGTTGAATCCACCGGGTGCCGAGGACGTGCCGAGTCAGGTGCAAGCCATGGTCGCGCAGGTCTTGCCGAGCAAGAGTTGGGAGATGTTAGAGAAGGGCAAGGACATGGCGCAAACAGGGATGAGTGCGATGCAGACGGCGCAAGGCGCGATGCAAACGGCGCAGCAGGTGAAAGGCGTGGTGCAGGGCGGGGTGGCCGGGTTGCCGAAATTGGCGAGTGCGGC
>NZ_UTBZ01000048.1 GCF_900580865.1 Pseudomonas viridiflava | reverse complement strand
AGGCTGAGTGGAGGGATTGATCCGGGCGTGGGAGCGCAGCGACCGTTTGGCGCAGCCAAACACAGCGAGAGGAGGTGCAGCGAAGCAAACCGTAGGCGCTGCGCCCGGATCGATCCCGCAGCGAAGGGACCCCGAGCCCCAGCGAGCGGGCCGCACGCAGGAGCAAGCCTTTTGGGTTACCTTTTCGGCGTTTGGAAAAGGTGACCCGCCGTAAGGGCGGAACCCTAAGCAGCCGTTACCGCAGAAACGGATATGTACTCAGTCAAAAAGAACCCCACCGCCTGACAAAAAGCCTTCGCGAGCAGGCTCGCTCCCACAGTGGGAACTGGGTACATCTGCAAGAACCTGGTCGGCCCGAAGGCCGCCACGTTCACTCCGCATCCGGATCAATCTTGTTCTGGCTCAAATACCGATTCAACACATCATCCTGCCCAGGCACAGAAGCGTCCCCCGCCACCTGCCACAACCGCCGCTCAATCCCCTGCGCCACCATATGCCCCACCGCCGCCTCAATCGCCGACAACACACAAAGCTGCGCCGGCTCATTCGTCGTATACCCCACCTCAGCCTCAAGCAACTTTTTAAATTCGATAAACTTGAAAATCCCCGCACTGCGCGCCACCGAATAAATCGTCTTGCTGGTCATCACATTCGCCAACACCTGCCCGCTACGCACATCCACCGCACGCAAATTGACGGTCACCTGATCCACCCGATACTCACGCTGCAAATCAATCCCCAGATAGCGCGCCCCTTCCCCACCGCTACGCACATTCGTGTCATAAGCGATGATCCCGCCCTCGAGCATCATGTTCGCCGCCTGCAACGGTGGCAGCTCACCCTGAATATTCACCGGTGTATTCGGCTTCTTCTGCGACGCGCGAATAATCTTGCGCTCGGTCAACAGGTTCTGCAGCCCTTCCCGTTCCAGCACGACAAACCAGCCACTGGCCTGCATCGCGTCCATCAACATCGACGCCGCACCCTGAGTCACGCTGGTCGAGAACGAACTCGCCGGCGTCGGCTTGTACTGCCCGGTCTGGTCACGGAAGCCGTACACCACCGCCATCAACCGGCCCTTGGGGCGCGGCATCTTCAGCAAGTCGTAGTAAGTCGAGGCCCTGGGGGTCAGGGTCGGAGTTTCGGTGTCCTGCTCGGCCGACATCGGCTCACGCAGACTGCACCCTTGTAATGTCGCCAACAGCAGCCCTAACGCGATGATCTTTTTCATGTCCGTCACTCCCCGGAACCGTCAGCCCGTCATGGGTTGAGGCCGTTCACCTGAATTTCCGAAACCTCACCGGTCGCTCGATCGGTCACTTCAATGCTCAGTGCCCCGGAGTCGTCGATGACGTTGACGATAAAAGAGTCGGTGGACAGGCTCCCCGTGTTGCCGGTGGAGATGTTGTCCAGCAACTGCCCTAGCAGCCGCGATTGCAATTGACTGGTGAAGCGCTCCAGCGCCGAGGTGCCGGCCACGCTCGAACGGCTTTTCAAATCCGGATCGTCGTGATCGTTTTGCGCCTGCGCGTTGTTGAGCAACCAGGTGCCGTTGAGCGGGTTGCCGCCGAACGACGGGTTGACCGGCGTGTAGACCAGTTCAGTGGCCTGGACAGCGGCAGCGCTGGCGAGCCCGATCAACAACCCCGAGATCCAGAATCCGCTGCGCCGTGAGAACGTTGTGCTGTTCATAGTTCGTCCTTCTCAAGGTCGGTGGTGTCCTGCAACAGAGCCTCCAGCTTGCGCTGGACAACCTGGCGTCGAACCCAGTCGGCGGCCGCGTAGGCCTCGTCCTTCAGTTCCACGGTGTTCGGCGGCAGGAAGCGCCGATAAACCAGGCGTTGCTGATATTCCACGGTCACCAGGCTGCCCCAGCGCGCGTCGGGCCGCTCGCGCACCACCAGGTTGAAATCCATCGGGCTGGTGTCGCGCAGGCGTTCACTGAACGAGTAGTAAAAGTCGTGGCCGATGTGCGAAATCGTGTCATCGACGATGAAACCCATCATTTCGTCTTCTTCACCGGCCTGGGCGCAGCACGCCGCCACGGTGAGAATCAGCGCGCACCACCACTGACGAGTCATGGCTGCAACGCCTGCGGCAGATTCGACTGGCCTTTGGCCGGGCCATTGGTGCCGTCGAGGAAGGCTTTTTCGGCGACGAACTGCCAGTCCGAATAACGCTGCATGCCTTCGAAATCCGACCACTGCGTCGGGAAGCCCGATTGCTTCAATGGCAGCTCGGTCGAAGGACTGTTGAGGCCGGTGATGCGTCCATCGAAACCACGTTGCAGCGCCCATTCGCCCTGACCGATCGGGTCCGGATAGAGCTGACGCAAGTGATGCTTCGCCTCGGGAAAACGCTGATCTTCAAGCAGATCCGCCAGCTCTTTCGGGTACTGCGCCAGCCCCGGCGAACTGCGGTAATAACTGCGCAGCGCCTGGGCGTATTGAGTGCCGACCCAGAGCAACTGGCGTTCACGGTCGCGACGCGAAGCGGTCGACCACAACTCGCCGGCACTGGCCAGGCCCATGCCCATCACCACAATCAGGAACAGCACGCCGAGGTAAGTGAAGCCACCCTGCTGCGCGCGGTTACCACTCGGAATACTGGCTGCCATCACGCGCCCTCCCGGTAGCACCGCTTTTGATATCGGCCACGCCGCCGGCGACGCCGTCCGGTGGCGCAATCAGCACCCACTGGTCTTTGCGTTCGGTGATCGGATCGAGTGGCGCGTTGCGCAGGTAACGTTGTTCGATCAGTTGCTCGATGGAGTCCGGATAGCGCCCGGTGTCACCGTAGAAGTGATCCAGCGCCTCGCGCATCGCCGACAGGCTCTGGCGCAGGGTGGTTTCCTTCGACGCCTCCAGGCTGTTGAAGTAGCGCGGCAGCGCGATGGTCATCAGCGTGGCGATGATCGCCATCACCACCATCAGCTCCAGCAAGGTAAAACCTTTTTCCCGGCGCATGAGGTTCACCACTCGCGGTAGGCGATGCCGTTGAGGCCCTTGCCCCGGGCGTGGGAGTAGACGTCGAACACGTCCTCGCCATCGCGCGGGTTTTGAGCCGAACTGTTGTAGGCGCGCACGCCCCAACCCCCTTCGTCGTCACGTTTGGCCGGCACCAGCGGATCGCGCGGGATGCGACGTAAAAAGTAGAACTTGGCGCCTTTGGCACTGCGCACATCGCGCACGCCTTCGACCAGTACTTGCAGGTTCGGCGGGTAGCCGCTGCTGTTCAGCGACTTCTCGATGTAGCCGGCATCGAAGGCACGCTTGTAGGCGTCGATGCCATCGCGAATCTGGTACAGCGCGTTGCGCAATTCCTGCTCCTTGCCACGCCGCACCAAAGTCTCGGTCAGCGGCGCGGCCATGCTCGCCAACAGGCCGATCAGGGCCAGCGTCACCACGACTTCGATCAGGCTGAAACCGCGTTGGGAGGTGTTCATGATCAAGGCTTCTCGACGGTGACACGGGTGGTGGCCACGGCCGACTCACCGACAGCACGCGGCTGCGCGGCAGGCGACGGCATCACGTAACTCTGCGAACGATCCGGGGCCTGGATGTGCATGCTGGTTTCGGTGCCGGTGGAGAACTCCATGTCCGACGGGCTCTGATACGGCAGGTTGCGCACGATCCGTGGGGTGATCGACAGCACCAGTTCGGATTTGCCGACGGTGTCCTTGTTGCTGCCGAACAGCCGGCCAATGCCAGGAATGTCGCCGAGGCCCGGAATCTTGTTGCCGGTGGCGCCGTGGTCGTTGCGCATCAGGCCGGCGAGGATCTGCGTTTCGCCGTCGTGCAGGCGCAGTGAGGTTTGCGCGTTGCGGGTGTCGACCTGCACCGGGATCGTGCCCTGCCGGGTAGGCTCCAGCGGCGTGGCGTTACTCACTTCGAGAGCAATCTTGATCGCCACTTCGTTGTTCAGGTGCACGGTCGGTTGCACTTCGAGCTTCAGACCGACGTCCAGATAAGTGACGCTCTCAGTGATCACCGGGCCTTGCGTCGACGGCACCGAAGTCGCGCTGATGATCGGCACGCGCTGACCGATGTGGATCCGCGCCTGCTCACGGTTGCTCACACGAATCACCGGGCTGGCGAGGGTGTTGATGTCATTGTCCTGGGCGTTGATCTTGGCTTGCGGCGACGGCGAGATCGAAATCCGGCTGGAGTTGATGCCTTTCAGTTGATCAAGCAGAGTCACCGCCGAACCGTCGCTGTTGACCACGCCGAAGGTGTTCGGCCATTGCAGGCCAAGGTCGAGAATGCGCTGGGTGGCGACTTCCATCACTTCCACCTCCAGCACCACTTCCGGGTTGGACTGATCTTGCGACTGCAGGAGTTTCTCGGCCATGCGCACGGCGTCTTCGGTGTCGCGCATGGTCAAGGTATTGAGGCGTTCGTCGACAAACACGTCACGGGTCTTGAGCATGGTTTTGACCATGTTCAGCGCGGTGTTGGCGTCAATGCTGGTCAGGTAGAACGTGCGCATCACCAGTTCTTGGTAATCCTTCACTTTCTGCGGCGAGTCCGGGTAGATCAGCAAGGTGTTTTCGTTCACCACTTTCTGGTGCAACTGGTTCTGTTGCAGCAGCAGGGTCACGGCGTCTTCGATGCGCACGTCACGCACGAAGATCGTCGCTTTCATGTCCGGACGCAGGTCTTTGTCGAAGATGAAATTGAGCCCGGCGACCTGCGACAGCACTTCGAAAATGGTCTTGAGATTGGCGTCGCGAAACTCCAGAGTCACTGGCCGATCGAGCTTGGTGCGCAGTTGCGGGTAGGCAATCACGTTGCGGCTCTGCACCAGACGAATGTTGCCTTGCAGCTCCAGTGCGCCCTCGTTGTTCGGGTCGAGTTCGAGGATCTGTTTGACCTGCCGATCAGCGCCGTAGATGTCGCCACGACGCAGGTCGCCACGGGCCAGTTCGAGTTTCTCGTCCATGCTGCGCAGGTAGTCCATCTGCTTCAGGGCATCCTGAGCGCGGCGGTTGTTCGGTTCGATGGTCAGCACGCGGTTGTAGGCCACCCGCGCCGAAGCGAAGTCGCGGCGCGAGCGGTCAGTGTCGCCGGTCGTCAGCAACGCGGTGATGGCCTTGGCCCGACCGCTGTTGAGCAGCAAGTGCAGCTCGGTGTCCCGTGGATTTTCGCGCAGGCCTTCCTCAATCCGCGCCAGCCCCGCCTCGTACTGACCCTGTTCAATCAGGTCGGCGGCTTCCTTGTTGGCCACTTGTGCAGAACTGCACGCGGCCAGCCCGGCACACAGGCCCAGGCTCATCAGCAAACGGGAACGGTTCATTGCGTACTCCCCACAGACAGGGTCTGCGACAAATGCAAAGGCAGGTAGACCAGACTCAATTCCAGATCGGAAATGCCGGTGATCTTCCAGGTGTCGTCGATCACATCCCCGTTGCGCACGACGTAGATCTTTTCGCCGTTCTGCAAAAACACTTGCAGGTCGCTGCGGTCATGCAGCCTGCCGACGAACTGAAACGGCACCGGTGGCAGGCTCGGGGCTTGCACCACAGTTGCTGGATTGATGGCCATTTCGGTGACCGTGGCCAGGGTCGGCGCGGCCTTCCAGGATTTGGCCGCGAACAGGTCGCCGGCCGGGCTCAGGTCCTTGATCGACGCATCCTTTGCCTTGGCGGTGCTGGCCGGCAGCGCGCCCCGGGTTTTCCCCGGCGTAGCGACAGCTACTTCGTTGGAATCGGCGTCTTTGCTCGGCGAGAAATATTCCGGCAACCACGCCAGCGCGGCCGCTACGCCGAAGAACGCCAACCAACCTGTCACGCGCTTGGTATTCATCACGACCTCGACAGGTAAAGGGTCATACGGATCCGGCCGTTGAGGTCGGTGTCGCCAATCTTCTTGCGTTGCAACTCGAGGTCTTCCACCACCACCGCCGGCAACTGCCCCAGCAAGGCGTGCAGGAAGCGCCGCAGTTGCGGGTAGCTGCCGCGCACTGGCAGGAGGATCTGATAGCGCGCCAAATGGGTTTTCGGATCGACGCCGAGTGCATATTCACCGCGGGCCAGGGTGATGTGTTCCTGGGCTGCGAGGGCGTAAATGCGGTCGATGGCGACGGTGGCTTGCGGCTGCGCCGGCAGTTTGTTGCGGAAGTCGTCGAGCTGACGCTGCGGCACCACCGGCGGCGCGATGCTGCCGTCTTCAACCTTGGCCAGGTACGCGGTGGCTTCCTGAGTCTGCAGGCTCAGGTGCTGCAATGATTGCCAACCCGGCAGCAAGCCACCGAGTGCCCAAGCGACTGCGACCAGCAGCAATGCCAGCCCGGCGAGGCCCGGAATGCCGAGGCCTTGCAGGTATTCGTGGACGATCAGTCTAGGGATTCGCATCGCCAATCTCCCAAGTCGCCGACAGGTTGAATTGCACCGGTTGTTCCGGCGATTTGACGACGATTTCGTGGCTCAGCAGCGACACGTCGGACAGTTCATCGCTGGCTTCCAGACGTTTGTGGAAGTCGAGCATCGCTTGCAGATCCCGCGCTTCGGCGCTGATCCGCACCTGGCCTTTGCGCGCATCCGGGGTCAGGGTCAGCAGCGCGACGTCATCGCGCGGCATCGCTTCGAGCATGGCGAACAGGCGTTCCCACGGCCGGCGCAGTTGCTGCGAGACCTTGCGCATCTCGGCGAGGTTCGCCGCTTGCTCGCGGGTTTCCGCCGGGCTCAGGCTGGACTTGGCAGCGCTGTCGCCGGTGAGCTGGCGTTGGGTGGTTTGCAGGTGGCCTTGTTGCTGTTCGGTGTGCGCGTCGAGGTGCTGTTGCACGCCGAAGCACAGCAGCGCCAGCAGCACACCGCCGCCGAGCAAACTCCATCCCAATGGGCCGGAAGGTGGCCGTGGCTGAAAATCGAGGTTAAGGGCGCGCATGTCAGGCCACCGCCCGGGACATGACGTACAAGCCGTCACGCACGGTCATCGAGGCGTCTTCGAGGGTGCGCAGTTGCACACCTGCCACGTCCGGATGCGCATCGAGGCGCGCCGGCGCATGCAGATAAACGTTGAAGGCGCGTTCGCTGGTCGAGGCTTGCAACTGCCGTTCGCGACCGATCAGCGCATTCAACGCGGCATCGCTGTCGCTGCCGCCCACCGAACGCACACCGGCCCAGCGCCCTTCCCTCGCCAGCAACAACACACTGCGTTGCGGCTCGGCGACGACGAACAGGAAGTCGCCGGCATCGAGGCTTTTGTCGAAGCGGTTGAACGCCGCCATCAGGTACGGCTGCACCGAGCGCAGGCGCAGACCGCGACCGCTGACCAGTACCCGCAAGCGTTCAAGCAAGTCTTGCGGCAAGGCACTGGCGATGCGGTCGTAACCGGCCGGCTCAGCAGACAGCACAAGACTCCACGTCTGGGTCGGCGCGCCAAACAGGTCATCAAGACACAGTTGGGCAAAGCCGCGCAGTTCCTCAGGGCTGCTGATCTGCGCGCTCCATGGCACCAGGCAGAAGCGGCTGAAATGCCCGGAGATGACCACGCTCAATTCGGCACCGGCACGGGCGTGTTCACCGAGCAGGCAGTCGAGGGTGTCCAGCGCCACCGCGTAGCTCTGGAAGCCTTCGTCGATGTAGCCGACGCTGCCCAGCCACAGGGTGTCGCTGCCGCGTCGCTGACCGAGGCCAACACCGCTGGCGCCGAGCACGGCGACAAAACGCTCACGCGATAAAAGTGACACGATTGATCTCCTCCAGCGTGGTGCGACCTTGTTCCACCAGCTCCAGCGCCGATTCACGCAACAGGCGCAAACCACGGGCGCAGGCCAGGGCTTTGATTTGTTTGATCGGTTGGCGCTCGACGATCATCTGGCGCAGCTCGTCGTCGAGGTGCAGCAACTCGGCAATCGCCGTGCGCCCGCGATAGCCGCTGCCCCGGCAATGGCCGCAGCCCTTGCCGTGGACGAAGTGGTAGTGATCGACTTTCTGCGGATCGAGGCCCGAAGCGCGCAGCTCTTCATCGCTCGGATTGACCGGCGTGCTGCAACTGGCGCACACCAGGCGGATCAGGCGCTGAGCGAGAATCGCATTGAGCGCCGAGACCAGGCTGTACGGGTCGATTTCCATTTGGGTGAAGCGGCCAATCACGTCGAAAACGTTGTTGGCGTGGATGGTGGTGAACACCAGGTGACCGGTGAGTGCCGATTGCACGGCGATCTGCGCGGTGTCCGGATCACGGATTTCGCCAACCATGATCTTGTCCGGGTCGTGGCGCAGGATCGAGCGGAGGCCTCGGGCGAAGGTCAGGCCTTTTTTCTCGTTGACCGGGATTTGCAGAACGCCCGGCAATTGATACTCGACCGGGTCCTCGATGGTGATGATCTTGTCCACGCCGTGGTTGATCTCGGTGATCATCGCGTACAGCGTGGTGGTCTTGCCGCTGCCGGTCGGGCCGGTGACCAGCACCATGCCGTAGGGTTCGGCGGCGAGCCGGCGCAGCTGGCGCAGGGTTTCGTCTTCAAAGCCCAGCGCCTGCAATTGCACGCCGCAGACCTTGTCGGCCAGATCCTGTTTATCGAGGACCCGCAGCACCGCGTCTTCACCAAAGATGCTCGGCATGATCGACACGCGAAAGTCGATCTGCCGACCACTGATGCCGATCTTGAAACGACCGTCCTGCGGTACGCGCTTCTCGCCGATGTCCAGTTCAGCCATGACCTTGACCCGCGAGATCACCTGCTCGGCGAACTCATTGCCCTGGACTTTGCTGATGTTATTGAGCACACCGTCGATGCGGTACTTGATCACCAGACCGTGGCCGGTAGTGCCGAGGTGAATGTCGCTGGCGTGCATTTTCAGCGCGTCGTAGAGGGTCGAGTTGACCAGTTTCACCACGCTGCTGGCGTCTTCGCTGATGCTGGTCAGCGACAGGCTTTGCAGGGTGTCGATTTCGTTGTGGGTATCGCCCTGGGCGTTCAGCGATTCGACGGCGTGGAAGCTTTCTTCGTGACGGGCCAGATAGGCCTTGAGGTCATCGGCGTGCACCAGATGCAGCGGCGCGCCGTGCAGGCAATCGTCGATCCAGGCCAGCCGCACCGGGTCGAAGGGGTCGGCAAACACGCCGATGACTTCGTCGTTGTGGCGCAGCAGGATGAATTCACGTTTCAGGCATTGTGCAAGGGTGACGCGGTCGAATACCGGCGTCGCTTGAAACAGGCTGTCGGTGTCGAGCACCGGGTAATGCAGCGTGGCGCCGAGGGTGTGAATGAACGGCATCGGCGCCAGTTCACAGAGTACGCCGAGGGCTTCAAGCACGCGTTCGCCAGAGGTGGCGGCCCGCGCCCGGGCTTGGGACAACTGCTCGCTGGAAAAGTATTCACTGGAAAAGCGCTCGGGGGCGCATTCGGCCAGCAGCGGTTCGACGACAACGGACAGACGTTCCATGGCTTGCTCTCCAACCGGGGCTCAGAGCCCTGTCGGCGCGGCAAACCTTGGCGGCAAGTGCCGGAACGTCTGTTCGCGCCATTACTCCCCGGTGAGCATTTGATCGTCGTCCGGTGCCATGGCGTGCGACTGTCGTCGCCGATCCGCCAACACCCAACTGCCATCGTACAACTGCAACGGGAAGCTCTCGGTCCTGCTCTGGCGTCGTTCGACGAAGCCCTCGGAAGGGCTCGCACCGGGTTTCGCTTCGCGCTTGATGCCCAGAAGGTCGCAGACAGCTCGTGCCAGTTCCGCCAATGGAAACGGTTTGAACAGGATGTGGCTGACTTGCAGTTGCCGCGCCCGCTCACAGACTTCAGCGGTGGGGTGACCTGTTATCAGCACAAAATTACACGTCCTGTTCTGGCGGACCGCGTCGAGCACCTCAAAGCCTTCCATATCGGGCAAGCGGTAATCGAACACCAGCACGTCGGGGGCAAAGGTTTCGGCCAAACCGATAGCCGTCGCTCCGTCATGTGCAATCCGGACGTCCAGCCCCTGCGCCGACAGATAATCCTGAAGGTTCTGTGCAAGCAGCTGTTCGTCTTCGACAACCAGTACTTTGTTAACCAAGGTCGACTCCTTGAAACAGCAGGTCCGATGACCCCGCCCTGAGAGTGCGCCTTACCATCGGTAACGCACACTTCATGCCAGGCTGAGTGCCGGTAATTTTATCTCTTCATGTCCTTGAATTTAATGACAATGCCCGCTCGTCCCGGTACCCCGTTCCCCAGAAACGGGGAAGCACCTGAATGGGCATCGAAGCCATTCCCCACTATTGGGGGGGAACCTTCAGTCGTCGTCAATTCGTTCGATCCTGTTCTGCACCCGTAATTGCGCGAGCACCTGACGACGAGCCTGGGTCTGTTGCTGTCGGGCGAGCTGTGCCCTGACTGTATCCAGCCCCTGCAAATCTGGGACATCGGCGGCCTCCAGGTGGTTCGGCAAATAAATCACATGCCAGCCGAACGGTGAACGCAGCGGTTGGCTGGCAAAACTCGCCCCGCTGACAATCGAGGCGCGCATTTGCATCAAGCGTAGACGCGCTGCGGCGACTGTGGCTGTATCCGCTTGCGCGGGCACGCGGATCAACAGGTGGCGGGGTTGCAAGGTATTGGCGCGGATCAGTTCGGCGAACATCTGCTGTGCCGCCAGTTCGCGGCGGGTGTACTCGGTGAAGGACGCCTCATCGAAACCGGCGTCCTGCAAGCGCCGGACGAATTTATCCGTGCCGCCGATGGCACTGCGGGTCTGCTCGACTTGCTGAAGCACCACTTGATCGTCGATCTGCACCCCGCGCTTTTGCGCTTCCTGCCACAGCAATTCTTTGTCGATCAGCGCTTGCAGCGCCGCCTGACGCAGCTGTTTGTAGGCCTTGGGATTACGAATGCTCGCCACGGCGCGGCCCTGATCTTCCAGGTATTCGGCGAAGAAACGCTCGAAGCGAAACCCGGAAATCTCCTCGCCATTGACTCGCGCCACGGCCGGCTCGTTATTGGCCCACGCCAGCGGCAGCCAGCAGGTCAGCAGCATTATCAGCGTTGTGAGCTTCATGATCGGGCCCTCCATTCAGGGGCTGGCAACAATCGGTTTATAGGGTGCGACCAGATAAAAGCGCTGATCCGGCAAGTCCACGGTGACCACATGCGCGCCGCTCAGACCCAGGCGTCGTCCGGGGCCGAAACTCAGGCGCGGGGTCAGGCCAGTGTCGAAGTCGTGCAGGCCTTCCAGCGCCGTCACCAGTTTTTCGCGGCTGGCGTCGCGGCCGGCCTGTTTCATGCCTTCGCTGAGCAGCAACATCGAGGCGTAGGCGCCGACTTGCAGCACCGCGTGCTGGGCGCCGAGGCCCTGGCCTTCGCGCAGCAGTGTCAGGGCCATGCGTCCGGTCTGGGTCCAGTCGCTGGGCACGAACGGATAGGCGAGAAACACCCGCCGGGTGAAGCCGTCAGGGACTTGCAGCAGATCGCCGGCCACCTGGCTTGAGGCGGCGAACAGATACGGCACTTGCCCGGCGCTTTGCAGGCGCGTAGCCAGACGACTGAAACCGCCGCCATTGCCCAGATAGAACACCGAGCGCGAACCCAGCGGTAGCGCATCCGCCGTCGGGTCGTAGGCTTGCAGTTGGACTTTCTGCCAGCCGTGATCCTGTAGATATTGCGCGAGGGCTGTCGCCGCTTGCGCTTGCGAAGGATCATCGGGATAGGCAATCAACGTCGGTCCTTGCAGCACACGCAGGCTTGCCGTGGCGTAGTCGGCCAGCGCGATCAACTGTTCCCGCAAGCCTGGCAACGGCTCGAAAATCTGCGGACTGGCCTGCACCGCCCCAAGCAACGACAAGGCGCCGATCAGCGGCACGCCGGCCTGTTCCAGGCGCGGCCCCAGTTCACTGTCGAGGGCCGGCGCCAGCGGCGCGATCAGGGCGAACACCTGCTCCTGCTCGATCAATCGCTGCAAGGCTTGCTCGGCACTGGCGCGATCCGGGCCGGGATCGATCACCGTCATCCGCAACTGCCGACCGTGAATGCCGCCAGCCTGATTGATCCGCGCGACACTGCCGTTGAGCACCGCTGCCACGGTCGCGCCCTCCTCGGCCAACGGGCCTTGGCTGGGCAGTAAGGTGCCCAGGTGCAAGGTCTCGGCATCGAGGCCGGGGTCACGCTCATCGGCGAGACGTTTGAGGTACGCGGTGAGATTGCGCTGATCCTTCATCGACAGCAGAAAGCGCGGCATGCTCGGGTCGAGACGATTGTGGCCGGGGTCGCGGCCCTGCTCGATGGCAATGGCTAGCGTGCTTTCGCTGTAAGCCGGATAGCTGCGCCCGTTGACTTGCTGCTGACCATAAGCGCTGGTCAGTCGTGCCCAGTTCAGCGGCGGCGGACGTAAGCCGCCTTCGGGTCGCCCGAGGCCATCGGCGCCGTGGCAGTTGGCGCACGGCAGGCTGGTCGCCGGCAGCAACATATCCGCCGCGCCGACCCGCGCCATGATCGCTTCGCCGCTGGCTGACAAGCCTTGGCGGTACAGGCGCTTGCCTGCCGCTTCCTCCGAAGTCAGCGGCGCAGCGCTCGCGCCAAGGCTGACGCCAGCGAGCAGGATCAGGGCGAGGACGCGGCTCAGGTTCATGGCGCGGACTCAACGGCCAGCCACGGGCATTGTCAGCAACTGCAAGCGCTGGGCAATGGCGGCGGCAGGTGCGTCGGGACGGATCTTGCTCCAGCGTTTATTGGCGACATCGCCGACGATCAATTGCGTGGAATGCTGCTCGGGCGTCGGCACGATCTGGCCGATGCGGCTCAATACCAGGTCCATCTGCGCTTTGTCGCCAGTAAGAAAAAGCCAATGAGGGTCATCGGAACCCTGCTTCAAGGTGTAAGCCTTGAGCACCGCCGGCGTGTCGCGCAACGGGTCACTGGTAAGGGAAATGAAGGTGATGTCCTGCGCCTTGTCACCGAGCAGCTCGCGGACTTCCTTGAGCTTTTGTGTGATCAGCGGGCAGGCATCGTTGCAACTGGTGAAGATCACGTTGAGCAGAACGATGCGGTTTTGCAGCGCATCGCTGTAGAAGCGCAACGTCTCGCCGTTTTGATCCTGCAACGGCGTGTCGGTGAACCAGGTTTTTGCGTCGTGGGTGCCTTTGGCCGGCGCGGCGGCCACAGCGGCTGGCGGCTCTGAAACGTGACCTTCGTGGGCCAGCGCGACGTTACCGAGAATCCAGAAACACACGGTCAGGGAGATCCAGTCGAGCAGTCTCATGGCTGTTGCTCCATGGCGATGGCGGTGTGTTTGGCGTGAGTGCGCAGGCCACTGAGTTTCTCGACTTCCTTGGCCAGCAGCGCCGGGTCAGTGAAGCCGTAGTAGCGCATCCAGTGGCGGCTGTCGCCGTCGCCGACGAGGATCAGCGGTTGATGACTTTTCAGGTCGCCACTGAAACTGCCGAGGCCCTTGAGGGTTTCATTGATCGACTGCGGCGAACCGGTCAGCCAGCTCCAGCCCGGCCCGCGCTGGAAGGTGCGCGCATAATCCTGCAGGCGTTTCGGGTCGTCGCGCTGCGGGTCGATGCTGATCGACACCAGTTGCACTTCCTCGCCGACCCGCGCACCGAGTTGTTTCTGCACCTTGCCCATGATCGACGAGACCACCGGGCACACCGTGGTGCAACTGGTGTAGATAAAGCTCATGACGACGATTTTGCCCTGCACCAGATCCTGCTCCAGGCGCACTGTTTTACCGTTCTGGTCGAGCAGCGGCACATTGGCAAATTTCACCTGGGCATGTTCTTGGGTGTTGCTGGCCGGGGCTTTGTGTCCGGCGTGTTCATCGGCCGAATGAGCGTGGACTTGTTGAATGCCAAGGCTCAACAGGCACAGGGTCAGCAGGCCAGTGGATGCAAATCGGTTCATGTCGAAACTCCTCTTCAACGGGCCTGGCCGGGGGCTACCCGCACACTGGCAAAGGTCTTGTCATCGAAACCGGCGCCCAACGACGCCGCGCGCACATGCAGATACCAGGCGCCGCTGCGGTCGAGGGTGATTGGTGCTTCGTACACGCCGTCGGCGACTTCCAGCGCGGCCACTTCACGCGGGTGCGAGGTGGGTGCGAGGTAGTAGCGCAGTTGCACGTCTTTCACGCCGCTGCGCTGGGCTTTGTCTTTGCCCTGAACGATGCGGAAACGCACGATGTACGGGTCGTTGAGCGCCACGGCAGTCTTGTCGAGGAGGAACTCGACTTTCGGCTGGCCGAGGTGTTTTTGCGGTTTGCCGTCAGGATCAATCTGCGCGGTAAAGCAGTGAATGATGTTCGGTTGATTGAGCAGGAACGCCACGTCGAAACGCCCCGCTGCCGGCAGTTTTACCCGCGCGCTGTACAGCCCCGGCGAGACTTCGCGCAGGCTGCGGTCGATGACCATCGCGGCGCGGGCGATCTGGCCACGGTTGGGGTAGCCGGACATCGGCGCGTTCATGCCTTCGGCGTAGAAATAGGTGGTGTTGTCGACCGGGTTGACCACGAACACCGCGTTGTCGTCACGCGACACCGCCAGGCTTGAGGCCAACGGCAAATCCCCGGCCAGGCGCGGCGCTTGCGGGCCGGCCTCGAAACCCTGGCTGATCGGCTGGCGCCCTTCGCCGAGGGAGGACAGGTTGATCATGGTGACTTTTGGCGAGGCGAGCCCGCGGATGTAGGCGTAGGCCTGGGTGAACACCACTTGGTAGGGTTCGGCGCTGACCTCCAGATCATGGATGGCGCTGTTGGTGGCGGCATCGATGATGCTGGCGCGGTTTTCCACGGTGTTGAGCACCACGCCGAAGCGGCCGTCGGCGCTGAAGCCCATCGGCCCGAGGCCTTGTTGCAGTTTGATCACCCGGCGAATGGCGTGGGTGCTGGCGTCTATCACGGTGACGGTGCCGTCCTTGCCATCGGCCACGTAGACCGCGCCGGACAATGGCGAGTAAGCGACGGATAACGGGTGGGAGCCGGTCTTGATCTGCTGGACGATGTTCAGGCTGGCGATGTCGACCACGCTGACGGTGCCATCGTCACGGTTGCTGACGAAGGCGAAACGGCTGTCCTTGCTGAAGCTGATTTCGTGGTGGCCGCGACCGGTATTCAAATGTTTGAGGGGTTTGAGGCTTTGGCTGTCGATCACCGTCACGCCGGAGTCTTCGGCTTTGCTGGCGTTGTTGCCGACCCACAGCAGACGTTCATCCGGTTGCAGCGCCACGCGCACCGGTTGGCTGCCGGCTTTGATCGAATCGAGGACTTTGAATTGTTCGCTGTCGATGACGGCCACTTCGCCCGCCGTTGGCATCGAGACGAATACGCGTTTGTTGTCTTTGGGGGTGACCCAATCCATCGGCGGTTGCTTGAGTTCGATCCGCGCCAGGGTGCTGGTGATGCCGCCAACCGATACCGACGGATCGACCACGGCGATGCTGGCGTCGCGATTCATCACCAACAGGAAATAGCTGTTGAGGTCGAGCAACGGCCGCGCGCCGATGTTGGATTTGAGGAACACGCCGACCCGGGATTTGCAGCTCTTGTCGCGGCCCTGGGCTTGATCGGCGGCGAGGGTTTGCGGATCGACCCACGCGCCCGGTGCCACACCGGACAGAGGCTGGCCGGAAGCGCTGTCGCTGATGCGGAACTGCACATCGGCGAATTCGCCCTCGCGCAGTTTGCCGTCGGCGGCCAGTGGTTTGAGGTTGAAGTCCACCGCCACACCGTCGCGGTTCAGCGTCTGCTCGCCAGCGGTTTGCGCCAGCGCAATCTCACTCAGCGTCAGCAACGCCCCGGCCATGGCCAGCGAGCAAATACCGATGATGTTGATGATCCTGTTCATCTCGCACTCCCCTACTTCCTTACTTGGCAAAACACCGACCCCTGTGGGAGCGAGCCTGCTCGCGAAGGCGTCTTGCGCCTCCCCCTCGAAACCGAGTTGCCCCCATTCGCGAGCAAGCTCGCTCCCACAAGGGATTTGCATTCATCCCACTTCCTCACCGCCACCACTGCCCACTGTGGGAGCGAGCCTGCTCGCGAAGGCGTCTTGCGCCACACCCTCGAAAACCGGGTTGCTCCCATTCGCGAGCAGGCTCGCTCCCACAAGGGATTGCATTCCTACCGCATCCTCACTGTCCACCACTGCCCCCTGTAGGAGTGAGCCTGCTCGCGATGGCGTCATCTGCCTCACCATCCGAAACCGAGTAGCCCCAATCGCGAGCAGGCTCACTCCTACAGGGGATTTGCATCCACCGGGACATTGCCGTTCTGCTACTGCCCCTGCGGCGCCGGTTCCGGTTCGTTGGTCACCCGCAGCAGTCCCCACAAACCGGAGGTGTTGCCGTAGGCGGCGTAGTCGCGGAACAGGTAATCCCCCGGTATCGCATTGCTGCCGCCAGCACTCGGGATCATGAAGCTGAAGTGCGCAGCCGGCAGGATGCTTTCGTGGGCGCCGATGTACATCGACATCGGGTTGTAGCCGAAGCGCACCGAGCCCACGCCCGGTGTGCCCATCGGATAGCCACCGGTGTCGCTCTTCTCGGCCTGGAACGGATTGACCGACCAGACATGCCCGTCGAGCTGGAACGTGGTGCCACGACTGCCACCGCTCGGCATCAAAATATGCGTACGCAACGGTTGCCCCGGTTTGGCGTAGAGCACCGGCGTCTGCGGATCGCCGCCGACCAGCGCATTGCTGTAGGCCATGTGCGCATTGGTCATATCGCCGTAACCCGCGCCATCGGCATGCCCGAACGGTGCATCCGGAGCGAGGCCGAAGCGATACCACAGCGGTTCGGTCTTGTAGTTGATCGCCATGCTCGAGTTGTCCTGCGGGTCGGTCGGCACGCCGAAGCCCTCAGCGGCAATCCCTTCCACCGGCCGGCCATTGGCCCAACGGGTGTTCAACGCCTTGTGCCAGACCATCGCGAAGTCGCGGTAGCTGGTTTGCCCAGGCGCCGTAACCGTGGCGTTGACCTTGCGCGCATCGTCGACCCAGGTCGCGCCGATCGGCAGGATGCTCATCGCCCCACCGAGGCCTTTTTGCGGTTGCTTGATCACGTCCGCCGGAGTGATGTTCAAACCGCCGAACTCGACCGCCGTGGCATTGATGTTGTCGACGCTGCGGCCCAGTTGAGTCACCGGTTTGCCTTCACGCTCCAGGTGCCCGGCGTAGTACTGATAGGTACGGGTCGGGTACGCGCCGCTGTTGCCGACGCGCGGTGGCACGGTCTGGATCGGGTTGGCGCCGACGTTGGCGCCGTCGGATTTGGTGATGTCATACGCCAGCAACTGCGCGTGCAGACCGACGTGGCTGGACGGCCGCATCAGGTTGTTGCTGAAGGTGGTCGAACCCAGACCACTGTTGCGATCACGCTTGACCATGCCCTGCATCACCGCGGTCTGCGTCAGGTCGGGCATCACGCTCGGCAAACGGTTTTCCAGAGTGATGTTGATGCAGTCCCCTGCCGCCGCACGCAACACCAGCGGTTCGACCGGGATGCCGGGTTTCAGCTTGCCACTCACCGGATCGAGATCGGATTTACGCACATAGAGGATCGCGGTCGGATCATGCAGCGGCCCGCTCTGCCCGCCGATGGTGATGGTTTCGCCATCCTCCGGATCGGTCACGGTGACTTGTGGAATGCTCACCGTGCGCGAGTTCAGCACCAGGGTGCCACCCGCCGGATTCAGCGGTCCGCCGACATGCTGGCCGAGCCCTTCGGGATCGCCGATGGTCAGGCCCAGCGTATTGCCGAGGATGTCATTGGCCAGCGCCGCGACCACTTCATAGTTGCGCTGCACGGTTGGCCGGGTGCCAATGCCGTTAGGGTTGGCGCCATAGCGCGGGCAACTGCCCTCGAACGCCACGGTGTTGCGCATGCCCGCCGGGCTCGGGTTGTTCGGGATGGCGAACAGGTCGGCGCGTTTGGCGGTGTAGTTGCGCATCACGCCCCAGATACCGCTCCAGTAGCCTTCGATCGAAGCGTCCATCGAGTACAGATAGTCACCCGTGGTCGCTGCCGAACTGGAGAGCATCGACACCGGCGCAATAAAGCCCATCTGCTCGGAGATGCCGATCATCTGCGACGCGCGCCAGCCGGAGTTGGAGCTGTTGCCGAAACCGGAACCGCTCTGCAGCCATTTCACACCGTGCAGGGTGACGTTGTGCTCTTCTTCATGGCCGCCGGCATGCACCCGCAGCCGCACGTTGTCGCCGGTGTAAGTGCGCAGCATCGGCGTGAACGGATCACCGGGTTCGGCGCCGCCCTTGTTGATGTGCGGCGGAAACAGCGTGGTGCCGCCGGTTGGGCCAGTGGCCGAGGTGAGCAGATTCGGCGCCAGGTTCATCGCCGGAATCGCGCGGTCGGTACGGCTTTGCATGGCGAACGACAGATCGCCACCGAGGCCATCGGCCTGCATGCCGCGCTTGCCATCCGGGCCGACCTTGCTCGGGTCGTACACGCGCAGCGCCAGTGGCTCGTTGCGATAGTTGACGACGAACATGCCCGGATCATCCACCGAAATCGCCTGCGGACATGGCCGGCTCGGGCAGCCCGGAACCTGACCGCCCTGCACTTCCAGCACACCCTCAAGCAGGTTGCTGGCGTTGTTGCGCACCGGCGGGTTGATTGCGTAGCGGAAGCTGTCGGCGGTGGCCGGGAACGCCTGCGCATTCGGCACACCGTTAGGACCCGCCCCCACATAGACGCCAGCTTCATAGGCGTGCTGGAAGTCGCTGTACTCGAGGAAGAACTCGCGGAAGCTGTCGTTCTTGCCATCGCCGTCGAGGTCACCGGTGTTGATCACCGCTTGCCACGAGGTCGGCCCGCCATCCTGACGCGCGCCGCTGTACAGAGGCTCACCGGTTTCGGCGTGGAACCAGGTGGAACCGGCCGGCTCGGCGAGCACAGTCGCGTACAAACCGATCTGTTGGTGCGTCGATGGGCCTAAGTGGTCGTGGGTGAAGATCGTGCCGAGGCCGCGATCGACGCCTTTGGCGTTGACCACCGGGTCGACGAACCAGCGCTGCATCGCCGTGCGCGCACCGACCCAATCGGCGCGGCCGTATTGGCCGAAGAACGGATGGTTCTTGGCTTTCGGGCAGACCTGGGTGCCGTCGCGCGGGTCGGTACCGGCGCACTGATTGAACTCGCGAATCGCATGAATGCGTTCCTGCACG
The DNA here is from genome assembly GCF_900580865.1 of Pseudomonas viridiflava. GTDB lineage: Bacteria > Pseudomonadota > Gammaproteobacteria > Pseudomonadales > Pseudomonadaceae > Aquipseudomonas. The sequence continues at coordinate 55,182 of NZ_UTBZ01000048.1, read as the reverse complement.
GCGCCGGGCGAGAGCACGCCGTCTTCGTAGTTCCAGCCGTTGGACGAGCCGTCCGCCGAGGTCAGATCCCACTTGGGCAAGTGGATGTGCTGGCCGATCACATCGGTCGGCGTGCGCACCTGATAGTCGTCCATCTCATAGGTGGCCGGCACAAGGTTGGTTTGCTGGTATTGCACGCAATCGAAGGTGTTCATGCGCATCACCAGCGGTTCTGGCGGACGCTGCTTGGTGATCACCGGCCAGGCGTCTTCCCACAGCGCCAGAATGCGCGCCTGCGGGAAGTGATAACCGACCTTGTTGTACACCGCGTCGAACTGGATGTTGGCGGCTTTGTAGATCCGTGGGCGGTCGGCGGTGAAGCTCGAGGCGCCGACGAAGGACATGCCGTCGATGCGTTCACCGCTGGCGAATTCACCGCTACCGGCGCTGGCGGTCAGGCGTTTTTGCCGGTCATCCATGCACGGTTCGTAGTACGGCGCGCCGGCCATCGGCAAGGCGCCGTTGGTGCGGAACGCCTTGGCCACCACTTGATTGCCGGGCAGCAAGGCATAGCTTGGGTGATCTTTTTTCGCGTGGAAAGCCATCGCGGCTTGTTCGACTTCGGTACCTTCTTCCGGCAGGTAAATCGGTTTGGCGCGGGTGACTTCTTTGGAGAAATCCAGCGAAGTGGTCACGGTGTGCGCTTCGCCACCGGCCGCGACGCCGTCGAGTGCGTGCCGTTGCAAACCGCCATCCCAACCACCGGACTGCGCCGGGTCAAGGTTGGCCCACAGCGCTTTGCCGCTGGCCTTGAGCGATTGCGCGGTGGCGGCGTCGAGCATGTCCAGCGGCGGAGTTGGCGGACGTTGGCCGACCGAACTTTCCATGCCGCCGATCCAGAATGGGTAGCCAGGGTTTTTCAGGCTACCGTCGGCATTGCGGTTGGCTTCGCTGCGATCAACCAGCGCCAGTGAACCGATGGCTTGACCACCGGCATTACCGCCATGGTGCTCGCCGTCGTCATCACCTTCTTCTTCGTCATCGTCGTCATGGCCGGCGACCAGGGTTTCACCGATTTTCGGCACGACCACGACTTTACCCGGCATCGGTGCCATGGCTTTGCCCGGCAGCGGCACAATCGCCGGAATCGGTGTGCCGGCAATGATTTCGCCGTCCGGCAAGGCGCGTGCTCCGGCGGCGGGCTTACCGCTGCGCAAGGCAAACGGTTCGCTGTGATAGCCATCGGCGCCCTGTTGCGAAACGTCGAGCCGGGTACCTTCCTCGAACACATCGTGCACCCGCCACATGGCCCACATGCCCTGGGCAAAGTGCGGATAGAAATGGCAGTGATAGATCGCATCGCCGGCCACGCGGTTGCGGTTGCCCGACCCGCCGTTGGCGATTTCATAGGTGTAACCAGCGCCCGGACCGATGCCTTGGGCATCGACGTAATCGGAGTTGTCATCGTTGGGGTTGAACAGCCACTGATGGCCGTGCAAGTGGAAGATGTGCTGCTCGTGGCCATTGTGGGTATTGCGGAATTTGACGAAGTCACCGATGTAGCTGTGGTTGACGTTCGACGGCTCCGATGGATACAGGGCCATGGTCGCTTTCACACCGATCTGGTCAGCGCTGGGCGTCTGCCCGGGGAGGATGTTTTCCAGCCCGGCGTTGGCCGGTACGTCCACCAGCATTGCCACATCACCAACCGTGTGCGAACTGAGGAAGAATTCTTCATAGGCGCACGACAGGCAGTCGTGCATCGGCCCCACGCCCAAGCGGTTGGCGACCACTTCGGCACCCATGCCACCGGAGCCATAGTTGATCATGAACGAGTCGCGGGTCGGCTCCAGCACATGGGCCATCACCGGATCAGCCCAGTACGCCGGGAATGCTTGAGTGGCGGCGGTTTCGTCCTGAAATTGCGAGGCGAAATCGCGGAACGCTTCGAGACGGTTGGGGATTGCCGGGTTGCGTTTTCCCACCGACTCCAGCGGATAGGTGCTGGATGGGAAGCTGCCGTCGGCGTTGCTGCCCATGACAATCGCATCGCTCTCGCTGGAAATGATTTCATTGCCGTCGACCATGCCGATGATCGGCGTGCCAGCCTTGCCTTCACGCAGCCACGGTTCGCGCTGCGGGTAGCGCGCCTGGTAGTCGACGATCGGTTGGCCGGTGGGTGCGCGGCCAGTCGTGGCCAGGCGCATTTCTTCTTCGGTGAGGGTATTGCGATAGGTGCGACCGCCCTTGGGCAGCACGACGACCTGGCCGAACAGTCCGTTGGCAACGTTGCCGGCCGCGCCCTCGCCGCCAAACGTTGCGCCACGGCTGCTCACGGCAAACGCGCCTTCACGTTCGGCGAACAGGGTGTAGGAGCGGCTTGCGCCGGGTGGCACCAGGGTGTTGGCGTTACGCCCGGTGAACGAAGAAATGTCATCGATGCTGTTCACCGCTTGCAGGCCGTTGACCTGGAAACCGACGTGACGATCCGCCACCTGCTCATCGACTTTGAAGTCTTCGGCGCCGTTGGCGTTTTCCGCGCCCTCTTCTTCGCCCTCGTTCTCAAAGTGCTTGTTCGGGTTGGCCTGATAGTCGAGCAGGTTCTGCAGATTGATCGTCAGGCAATCGCCGGCCGCCACGCGTAACACCAATGGCCGTGGACGCTTGTCCGGACGCAGCGAGACTTTGCCCGGTACCGCTGAACCGCCGTACGCCAGCGACACATCATGCTCATCGACCACGTCGCGACGCAGGGCGTACATCATGCCGTTGGCATTCTGCGCACCGAGGCGGTTGAACATCAGCGGTTGATCGAAGGCGACGACGTTGGCCACCAGGTTGCGCTCGCAACGCACGGCCGCGCCGGCCAGCTCGACGCTGAGCATCGAGGCCAGAATCAGCAGCCAGTTAATCAGGGACGGTGCGTGAGGGAAGCCAGCCATGATCAGGAACCTCGTAGTGGGTGTTCGTGGGAACACTTCTCGACAAATGCCTCGGAGCAATCCGCGTGCCACAAAAAATTGCATTAGTGTTCAATCAGTTACTGCGGCCACTTGAGAATCCGGGGGATATTCCCCACCCGTTTTCCCCACTTTTCGGGCCTCCACGGTTTACCCCGAAAGTGGGGAAAACCGGGTTGGGGGTCACAACGGCGCATCCATCGCCAGGCCTTGCAGACGCCGGTACTGACGCAACACGTTCGGCACGTAGCGCTGGGTTTCGGCGAACGGCGGAATCACCCGGCCACGGCTGAGCACCGCGTCGGGGCCGGCGTTGTAGGCCGCCACGGCAAGGGCGATGTCGTTGTCGAACAGGGTCATCAGACGCTTGAGGTATTTGGCCCCGCCCTGGATGTTGGCCTTGGGGTCGTAGACGTCGGTCACGCCCAGCTCGCGTGCGGTGTCGGGCATCAACTGCATCAGCCCGCCGGCGCCTTTGGGGGACGTGGCGCCGGGGTTGTAATGCGACTCGGCGTTGATCACCGCGTGCAGCAGTGCCTCGGGCAATTGGTTGACCTTGGCTGCCGCTGAGACCAGTTCCGCGTAGGGCTGGTTGGCGATCATTTGCGGCTGTTGATCGAGACTTGCCACAGGCATTTCAGCCTCGTGGATCACCCGCTCGTAGGTACGTCCGGGCCGGTGAACGTTGGACAGTACATAGCTGCCCTTGGCGTCCACCGAGATGAATACATCGGCCTGCGCGGCGCCGCTGAGCAGCACACAACCGAGCAATCCGCTGGCAAGGAATTTCATGTCGGGCCTCCCCGGATCGACCCCGATAAATTGGGGGAAATGCCCCAATGGCCGATCACGTTTGAGCCATACGCAAGCACTGTGCCGACTCTTGAGAGGCCCGTATTTCAAGGGTTTCAGCATACAAGCGGGTTTTCAGTGGGGCCTGAGCATGGCAATTGCATAAGCCCTTCAGGCGACACGGCTGCCACTCACGGGAGGTCATCATGAAGCTGCAATTTCGTCCGCGTAGCCAACGCGGTTTTACCCTGCTCGAATTGCTCGTGGTGCTGGTGGTGCTCGGCCTGTTGGCCGGGATCGTCGCGCCGAAATACTTCGCCCAACTCGGCCGCTCGGAAGTGAAAGTGGCCAAGGCGCAGATCGAAGGGCTGAGCAAAGCGCTGGATATCTATCGGCTGGAAGTCGGCCACTACCCGTCCACCGAACAGGGCTTGCAAGCCTTGGTCATCGCGCCGAGTGACGAGGCGAAATGGACCGGCCCGTACTTGCAGAAAAAACTGCCGCAGGATCCGTGGGGGCGTAATTACGCTTACCGCTATCCCGGCGAAAACAGCGAGTACGACTTGCTGTCGATGGGCAAGGACGGCCAGCCCGGCGGTGAAGGGGAAAACGCCGAAGTGACCAACTGGCAGTAAGCGGAGCACGGCCCATGCGATTTCATGTGAAAGCGGTCGGCAAGGCGGGCGTGGTGTCGTTGAGCGTCGAAGCGCCGGGTGACAGCGAGGCGCGGCGGATCGCCGAGGATCAGGGTTTGCGTGTGCTCAGCTCGCACGCCGACAAACATTGGCGCTCGCTGAAACTGCGCCAGCGCGAGACCTTCAATCTGGTGTTGTTCAGCCAGGAACTGACCACCCTGCTCAATGCCGGCCTGCCGTTGATCGATGCGCTGGAAAGCCTCGCCGAAAAAGAAACCGCCCCCGCCGCCCGCAAAACCTTGAGTGAGCTGGTGCGCCTGCTGTACGAGGGCAAGTCTTTTTCGCAGGCGCTGGGCCAGTTGTCGGCGGTGTTCCCGCCGCTGTACGTGGCGCTGGTGCAGTCCAGCGAGAAGACCGGGGCGGTCGGCGATGCGCTGGGCCGGTACGTCAGCTATCGCCAGCGCATGGACGAGGTGCGGCAGAAGATCATCAGCGCCTCGATCTACCCGATGCTGTTGCTGGTGGTCGGCGGTGGCGTGGTGTTGTTCTTGATGGGTTATGTGGTGCCGCGCTTCAGTCTGGTCTTTGAAGGGTTGGGCAATAACCTGCCGTGGCTGTCGCAAGTCTTGATGAGCAGCGGCATGTTTCTACATGCGCATCAGGCCGAGTTTTTCGGTGGGCTGGCGGCGCTAGTCATCGCTCTCGCCGTACTGCAAAAGCAACCGGCGTTTCGCCGTGGGCTGGATCGGCTGGTGGAGAAACTGCCTGCCGTGCATCAACGGATTTTCATGTATGAACTGGCGCGGTTTTATCGTTCGCTGGGGATTCTGCTGCAAGGCGGGATTCCGCTGGTGACCGCCATGAGCATGGTGCGCGGCTTGCTCACCGTCGCTTCGCGGACGCGGCTGGATCAGGCCTGCGAGCGGGTGCGCGAGGGGCAGTCACTGTCTACCGCGCTGGAGCTCAATCATCTGGTGACGCCAGTGTCGTTACGGCTGCTTCGGGCCGGCGAACAGTCGGGCAACCTCGGGCAGATGATGGAACGCAGCGCCGACTTCTACGACGAGGAAATCAGTCGTTGGCTGGAGTGGTTCGTGAAGTTGTTCGAACCGCTGCTGATGACCTTCATCGGCCTGCTGATCGGGGTCATCGTGATCCTGATGTACATCCCGATTTTCGAACTGGCTTCGAGTATTCACTGACCTCGGGAACGGGGCCGGTCTCTGCAACAACACACTTTTACGTTCCCAAAAAGACCACAAAGACGGAGAACGATATGCACATTAAAAAGCTCGTGCTCGCAATGGCCATCGGCGCAGTTCTGTCGGCGTCCACCGTGCTGATTCCCGACAGTTTGTCCGGGGTTTCCAGTGCTCATGCCAAGGATGGTGGAAGTGGTGGTGGAGGCAGTGGTGGCGGTAACGGAGGGGGCGGCGGAGGAAGTGGCGGGGGCGGCGGCGGTCACGGTGGCAGCGGTGGCAGCGGTGGAAATGGTGGGGGCGGAAGTGGCGGCGGAGGCAGTCACGGCGGTGGCGGCAACAGCGGTAGTGGCGGTGGCGGTGGCAACAGTGGCCACAGCGGCAGTGACCACGGCTCGGGACACTCGGGTGACAGCGCCTCATCCGGCCGCAGCGGCACCCATGCTGAAGCGGGAGATGACCATGGCGCCCATCGCGCCGGTGAAGTCGGCGATGACCACGGGGTCCACCGCGCGGGTGAAGTCGGTGATGATCGTGGCGTGCATGTCGGCGGTGAGCCGGGCGATGACAAGCGCGCCAACTGATCATTAGCCCCACCGCAATCTCTGTAGGAGTGAGCCTGCTCGCGATGGCGTTCCGTCTGTCACAGCTTCAGTGTCTGAATGACCGCCATCGCGAGCAGGCTAACTCCTACAAGGATTTGTGGTGTGCGCAGATTCCGCAGACAACCATAAATCCAATGTGGGAGCGAGCTTGCTCGCGAATGCGGTGAGTCAGTCGATGATGCTTCAACTGACAGTCCGCTTTCGCGAGCAGGCTCGCTCCCACAAGGGTTTTGTGGTGTTTGAAAACCATTGGGCAACTCAGAGATCGACGTGGCTCTCGTTCAGGCGTTCGCGCAAAAACTCGACCAACGCCTGCACCGGTCTGGAGGCCTGGCGATGCTGTGGGTAAACGGCTGAAAGTGTCAGCGGCTCCGGACGCAGATCATCCAGCACCGGCACCAGCCGACCATCCTTCAGCGCCGCGCCGACAATGAACGTCGGCAAATAGGTAATCCCCATCCCCTGCACCGCCGCATCCCTGAGCAGTTCGCCGTTGTTCACGCGCATGCGCCCGGTGACGTTGACCAACACAGGCTTGCCCTGCTCCGCATTGAAGCGCCACTGCACCGAACGACTGTGCCCGTACGGTAAACAGTCATGGTTGTGCAGGTCTTCCGGTTCAAGGGGCGTGCCGCGCTCGGCGAGATACGCCGGACTGGCGCAATACACCCGTTCGATCGACGCGATGCGCCGGGCAATCAGCGTCGAGTCTTCGAGCACGCCAATGCGTAACGCCAGATCGTAGCCTTCGCCAAGCAAATCCACTGGGCGATCGCTCAAATCCACTTCCACCGTGACCTCGCGATAACGCTGCAAGAACAGCGGCAGTAAACAGCCCAGATGCGCCACGGCAAACGACAACGGCGCACTCAGGCGAATCGTACCGCGCGGCTCGGCAGTCTGCCCGGCGATGCCCTGCTCCACCTGTTCGACTTCACCGAGCAGGCGCAACGCCGATTCGTAATAACTCTGTCCCAGCGGCGTGACATCAAGACGCCGTGTCGAGCGGTTCAACAAGCGCACACCGAGGCGCTCTTCCAGTTGCATCAAGCGCCGGCTAACGAACTGCTTGGACAGGCCCAATTGATCGGCCGCTGAGGTGAAGCTGCCGGAGTCCATGACCTGGCAAAAAATACGCATGTCTTCGAACGGGTTCATTGTCACTCTCTGGTGGACAGTTAAACGCTTTATAGCCGCTTTTTCACTTTTGAGCAGCTCATTAATCTGTGCTCACGGTGTTGCTGAGGCCTGAAACCCAGCGCCACAGCAGCCCGCAACTCAGGCAAAAAATCAAAATTATTCAAAAGGATTTCCACCCATGAACATCGTCAAAAAAACCCTCGCTGCGTCCCTCCTCGCCCTTTCCGTCAGCAGCGCTTTTGCCGCCGGCAGCCCCGGCGTGGAACACAACACTCAGGCCTTCCTCGATGCCCTGGCCGCTGGCGGTGGTCGCCCCCTGGAGCAACTGAGCCCGAAAGACGCACGTGCAGTGCTGACCGGCGCCCAGGCTTCGGTGAAGGTGGACTTGTCCGGTGTTGAAGTCAGCGACAAAGCGATCAAGGTCGATGGCCAGACGATCAACCTGAAAGTGGTGCGGCCGGCCAAGGTCAAAGGCGAGTTGCCGGTGTTCATGTTCTTCCACGGTGGCGGCTGGGTGCTCGGCGATTTCCCGACCCACCAGCGCCTGATTCGTGATCTGGTGGTGGGTTCTGGCGCGGTTGCGGTGTACGTCGATTACACCCCGTCGCCGGAAGCGCAGTACCCGACCGCAATCAACCAGGCCTACGCCGCGACCAAATGGGTAGCCGAGCACGGCAAGGACATCGGTGTCGACGGCAAGCGCCTGGCGGTGGCAGGCAACAGCGTCGGCGGCAACATGGCGGCGGTCGTGGCGTTGATGGCCAAGGAACAGAAAGCCCCGGCGCTGCGCTTCCAGTTGCTGATGTGGCCGGTGACCAACGCACAATTCGACGACGGTTCGTACCAGCAATTTGCCGAGGGCCATTTCCTCACCAAAGGCATGATGCAGTGGTTCTGGGACAATTACACCAGCAACCCGGCCGAGCGTGCGCAGATCCATGCCTCGCCGCTGAATGCCAGCGCCGAACAGCTCAAGGGTTTGCCTGCCGCGCTGGTGCAGACCGCCGAATTCGACGTGCTGCGTGATGAAGGCGAAGGCTATGCGCGACACCTGGATGCGGCCGGTGTGGCGGTGACCTCGGTGCGTTACAACGGGATGATTCATGACTTCGGTTTGCTCAATCCGCTGAGTCAGATTCCGGAAGTGAAAGCGGCAGTGCGTCAGGCAGCCGCTGAACTGAAAACTCATCTGAATCCATAACAGCAAAAGATCGCAGCCTTCGGCAGCTCCTGCATTGGAATGCATTTCCCTGTAGGAGCTGCCGCAGGCTGCGATCTTTTTATTGGCAGACACTTCGGAGCACCGGCCATGACCCTTTTCTACACTCACCTGCTGTCCTGGAGCGCCGCCCTGCTGCTGCTCGACGCTGTGCTCTGGCACTTCTCGCCCTTCACCCATCGTGCCCCGAGAGTCGGTGTGCGGTTGGTGCTGTTTCTGGCGTTCACGGCGCTGGTGATCAACGCCGGCGTCAGTCCGTTGCAGGCTCCGCTGTTCGCCGATGACCGCGTGGCGCAACTGGGTGCAACGGCGTTGGGGATTCTCTGGTGGCTGTACGCCGCTCGCGTGCTGACCGAAGTCATCGGTCTTGCACTGATGCGCCGCATCGGCCACAGCGGTCGTTTGCTGCAGGACGTGATCGGCGCGCTGGTATTTCTGGTCGCCACCGTCGCGGCCGCTGGCTACGTGCTGGAGCTGCCGGTGAAAGGCTTGCTGGCGACGTCCGGTGTGGTGGCCATCGTTGTCGGTCTGGCGCTGCAAAGCACCCTGGCCGATGTGTTTTCCGGGATCGTGCTCAACACCACCAAGCCGTATCAGGTGGATGATTTTGTGGTGATCGACGGCGTCGAAGGCAAAGTCTTCGACATCGACTGGCGCGCCACGCACCTGCTGACCAGCGCCGGGACCATGGCCGTGGTGCCAAACTCGGTGGCGGCCAAGGCAAAAATCGTCAACCTCAGCCGCCCGAACAACATGCACGGCGTGTCGATCAGCATTCAGGTACCGAATCACATCCGCCCGCGGCGGGTACTCGATGCGCTTGATCGCACCTTGCAGGGCAGCAGCTCTCTTCTTCTCAGCCCGGCGCCAAAAGCCGTGTTGAAAGAGGCCGGTGAAACCATGTCGGAATACGTCGCCAGCGGTTTCATCGCCGAACTGGGCAAGAAAAGCGAAGTGCGCAATCAACTGTTCGACCTCGCCCATCGGCATCTCGAAGCGGCAGGTATTTCGCGGCATCCCGACGGCGTGATCGAACCGTCGACCCGCGCCCGCGCGTTGCTCGATGAAGTGAAAATCTTCCGCTCGCTGAGCAGTGAGGAACGTGATCGCCTCGCCGAATCGATGGTCGCGCAGCAGTATACGGCGGGCCAGGTGGTGCTGGATCTGGACGAGGTGCCGGACAGTCTGTTTGTCATTGCCACTGGGGTGGTCAGTGCGACCGTGGTGGATGGCGACAGCAAGGTCGAGGCCGGGCGAATGGGGCCGAGTGAGGTCATGGGTGAACAGAGCATTCTGGCGGATACACCGTCGCAGGCGACGTTCACGGCGTTGACGTCGAGCATCATTTATCGTCTCGACAAGAGCCTGACTCGTCAGTGCATGGAACAGCGCACGGAGGTGGGTCGGGCGTTGAATAAATTGCAGGCGGTGCGTCAGCAGAACAGTCGCCTCGCGTTGATGGGCAAACCGGTGGCGGTGAGGAAAGGTGGCTTTCTCGGTTGGTTGCAGAAGCGCTAGAGCAGCAAGATCAAGATCAACAGCTTACCCCCTCACCCCAGCCCTCTCCCCCAGGGGGCGAGGGGGAAAGGGAGCCGATCTCCGTGTGCTTCAAGTCCAGAGTTCGACTCGATTCCCCGTCGGTGCATATCCCGAAAGAGCCCCTCGGTCAGTCCCCTCTCCCCAAGATCTCAGAGGAAAAGGGAGCCGATCTTCAAGCTGTTCAACACTGAAGTTCGGCTCGGCATTGCACGTCGGCGTACCTCGAAAGAACCCCTCGGTCAGTCCCCTTCTCCCGAGACCTCAAAAGGGGAAGGGAGCAGACCGCATGCAATCCAGAACCTGAGTTCGGCTCGGTATCGCACGTCGGCGTACCTCGAAAGAACCCCTCGGTCAGTCCCCTCTCCCTCCGGGAGAGGGCTAGGGTGAGGGGCTATTCAAGATCAGCCGATTACTTGGCAGTGAACTTGGTATAGCTGTTGATCAGGTTGCGGTAGTTAGGCAGACGCTCCGACAGCAGATGCGCCAAACCTTCCATGTCGTTGCGCCAGTCGCCCTGCAGCTCGCACGCCACCGAGAACCAGTTCAACAGGTGTGCACCCGCCGCCGACATCCGCGCCCACGCCGCTTGCTGCACGGTAGTGTTGAAGGTGCCCGACGAGTCAGTCACCACGAACACTTCGTAGCCTTCAGCAATCGCCGACAGGGTCGGGAACGCTACGCAAACGTCAGTCACCACACCGGCGATGATCAGTTGCTTGCGCCCGGTAGCCTTGATTGCTTTGACGAAATCTTCGTTGTCCCAGGCATTGATCTGGCCCGGGCGCTGAATGAACGGTGCATCCGGGAACTGCTCACGCAGCTCAGGCACGATCGGGCCGTTCGGGCCGGCGTCGAAACTGGTAGTGAGGATGGTCGGCAGCTTGAAGAACTTGGCGATATCGCCCAGCGCCAGCACGTTGTTCTTGAATTCGTTCGGGGTGAAATCCTGTACCAGCGAGATCAGGCCGGTCTGGTGATCGACCAGCAGTACGACCGCGTCATCTTTGTTCAGACGTGTGTAAGGAACGCTCATGGGAAAACTCCTGATGGACGGATGGATGAAGCGTGAAGCGCCGACCGGATGGCCGGCGCTTCAGGGGAAATCAGAAGGCGAAGCAGGAACAGCCAAACGCGCCCCAGAAACCGGCGAAGTCGCTGACCGGCGCGTTCGACATCCGCGCCTTTTCATGGCTGTGGGTGTGCACCGCGCACGGGCCGCTGCACTGGTGAACCTGCGCCTGCAACGGCGAATTCAGCCGCCAGTGGCCCGGGACTTTCACCACCGGCGACCAGTCCGGCAGCACCGGAATCGAGCGCGGGCCGAGGTCTTCGAAGTCGCCAGCGGCGTAAACGATCTTGCCGCCAACCACGGTCATTACCGATTCGATCCACTTGATCGCTTCTTCCTCGACATGGAAGAAGTCCGCGCTCAGCGCGGCCAGATCCGCCAGTTGCCCGACCTTGATCTGGCCCTTCTTGCCCTGCTCCGAGGAGAACCAGGCGCTGCCGTGGGTGAACAGTTCCAGCGCGGTGGCGCGCGGCAAACCTTCTTCGTACAAGGCCAGGCCACCGACTGTGCGACCGCTGACCATCCAGTACAGCGAAGTCCACGGGTTGTAGCTGGACACCCGCGTGGCATCGGTGCCGGCGCCGACCGGTACGCCTTCGGCGAGCATGCGTTTGATCGGTGGCGTCGCTTCGGCGGCTTGTTTGCCGTAACGATCGACAAAGTACTCGCCCTGGAACGCCATGCGATCCTGAATCGCGATACCGCCGCCCAGCGCTTTCACCCGCTCGATGTTCTGCGGGGTAATGGTCTCAGCATGGTCGAAGAACCACGGCAGACCGTTGAACGGAATGTCACGGTTGACCTTCTCGAACACGTCGAGCATACGGCTGATGGATTCGTTGTAAGTGGCGTGCAAACGGAACGGCCAGCGCTGCTCGACCAGGTGGCGAACCACCGGCTCCAGCTCTTCTTCCATGGTCTGCGGCAGATCGGGGCGCGGTTCGAGGAAGTCTTCAAAGTCCGCCGCCGAGAACACCAGCATCTCGCCGGCGCCGTTGTGCCGCAGGAAGTCATCGCCCTGATGCAACTTGACGCTGCCGGTCCAGTTCTGGAAATCGCTCAGCTCTTCTTTCGGCTTCTGGGTGAACAGGTTGTAGGCGATGCGCACGGTCAACTGGTCGTCTTTGGCCAGTTGCTCGATCACTTGATAATCGTCCGGGTAGTTCTGGAAACCACCGCCGGCATCGATCGCGCTGGTCAGGCCGAGGCGATTGAGTTCGCGCATGAACTGGCGAGTCGAGTTGACCTGATATTCCAGCGGCAGCTTCGGCCCCTTGGCCAGCGTCGAGTAGAGAATCATCGCGTTCGGCCGTGCGACCAGCATGCCGGTCGGGTTGCCGTTGGCATCGCGAACGATCTCGCCACCCGGCGGGTTCGGCGTGTCGCGGGTATAACCGGCGACGCGCAGCGCGGCACGGTTGAGCAAGGCGCGGTCATACAGGTGCAGGATGAACACCGGGGTGTCCGGTGCGGCCTGGTTGATTTCTTCCAGGGTCGGCATGCGTTTTTCGGCGAACTGGAATTCGTTCCAGCCACCGACCACGCGCACCCATTGCGGGGTCGGCGTGCGGTCAGCCTGATCCTTGAGCATGCGCAGTGCGTCGGCCAGCGACGGCACGCCTTCCCAGCGCAGTTCGAGGTTGTAGTTCAAACCGCCACGGATCAAGTGCAGGTGCGAGTCGTTGAGACCCGGAATAACGCAGCGGCCGTGCATATCGACCACTTGCGTGTTCGGCCCGCGCAGGGCCATGGCCTGGTTGTCGTTGCCGACGACGACGAAGCGGCCGTCGGTGATGGCCACGGCACTGGCCAGCGGTTTGGTGCGGTCTACGGTATGAAACTGGCCATTGAATAAAATCAGATCGGCGCTCATCGCAGTTCCTCAAGCAAAGTGAAAAGGAGCAAACCCCGCGCGCTCAGCGTGGCGAGGTTTCTTGGGAATCGAGGTGTTCATGCGCCTGGCTGGCTTCGAGCCACGGCGTAAACAAACGGGTGACCGGTGGCATCACCACGTACACCACCGACAGAACGATGGTCAGGGTGATCAGGAACGTGGCGACCACGTAGTTGGAAAGCAGCGGATGCAGCGCCAGCAGCGGCCCCCAGATCAGCGGCACGAGCAAGGTGTGCGGCAGAATCACCAGCAGCGAAACCACAGCCTGCTTCCAGCGCGGCGGTGGCGAAGCGGCATCGGCCAGTGGCGAGAACCAGAATTCATTGATCGGCGCGACTTCTGTCTGATCGCCGTCAGCCAGCATCGGCGCGGCTTCAGCGACCAGTGCCTGACGCTGCGGCGACTCCAGCCAGCCTTGCATCGCTTCGGTGCTGCTGAAGCGCAACACGCAAGTATAGAAATCGAGACGGCCGCGCTTGCCACGCACCACGTCCACACCCAGATGGCCTTCACGCTGCCCCGCCACGCGGACGATATTGCGCAGCCAGGCCTCGTACGCCGACTCGAAACCGGCCTTGACCCGGTGCTTGATGATCAGCGTGACCGTCTCATCGGCCCCCGGTGACTGTGGATTGAGGACTTCAGGCATAACGCAGCACTCCGGGCAAACGAACAGAAATCGCCAGCCGTCCCGGCCCGGCGATCAACACAGTGGTAAACAGGATCAGCAGCAACCAGCCGAACTGCCCCTCGGCCACACTCCATTGCGGATGCACGACCAGCAACGCCACCAGCAGCACAAAGAGAATAGGCACGCAGGCCAATCGCGCCAGTAACCCGGCGACGATCAGTAGTGGACAGAGGACTTCGGCGAAGATCGCCAGAATCAACGTGAGGTGGGCGCCGAGGTGGAACGGGTCTTCGATCAGCTGCAGTTGCGCGGTGAAATCCAGCAGCTTGGGCAAGCCGTGGACCCACAGCAGAAACAACCCGCCGCTGACCCGCAGGAACAGCAAACCGATGTCGCGCGCCTGTTCATCCCGTTGAGAAACGTGCATGGACTCACCCGTGAATAATTATTGGGTGAATCTTGCCGGGGTTGGTCGGGAGGAAATTGGATGGGTGTGCTCAATTCCACGGCGTGCCAGGATTTTTGAAACACCGCAGAACACTGTGGGAGCGAGCCTGCTCGCGAAGGCGTCGGGTCAGTTACAAATACTTTGAATGACACACCGCTTTCGCGAGCAGGCTCGCTCCCACAGGGGGGGGCTTAGGCAGGTAGTTCGAGGTTATCCAGCACCCGATTCACTGCCAACTCACCGAGCATGATCAACTGCGCAATTCCCAACAACGCCCGGCGCTGCGGCGCGGGCAACAGGCGAGCGACGTCCTGGGCGATGGTTTTGGCCGAGGCGAGTGTTTCACTGGCATCGGTCAGCAGGTCCTCGTTTTTGGTGTCAGCAGTTACCGCGTACATGCCGCGAGTTCTGCGTGGGGGTGGCGTGGAGCCAGGTGGCAGGAGGTAATGGTCGAAGGCGCGGTCGGCGGCTTCGTGGAGTTTCCTCGAATCGACGGATTAGTAGGGGGACATGGGGTCGATGTCGGGCGGTTTGGGTGTGACTTTGAATATGGTGAATCTCCTTTTTAGAGCCGGGATCACCACGTCCTGTCGCTAAACAGGATGGGGGGCGACCATATGCAGGTTAGCGAACCGGTAAAAAGGCAACCCGGTAGACCCGAAGGTCTCCCGCATACAGCCGCCATAGCGAAGTGCAGACGATAGCCTGCAACGAAGCATGGAGCGCTGATGCACTTTTTTTGGTCCGAGTCGCTAAACCCGATCGCTGAGTTTTCAGCGACCACCAAACGATAGAGACCGGACCACAAGCGCACAAGCCGGCGGATTCTGGCGTAGCTGTAGGCAAAGGCGCAAGGATGCGTAGCCTGAAAGAGTGTCTGAGGGTGTTGCTTAAACGGCGATGTTTAAACCACCAACAACTCAGGGATCACGCCGTCCCAATGTGGGAGCGAGCTTGCTCGCGAAAGCGGTGTGTCATTCGAAGTTTTTATCGACTGATACGACGCCTTCGCGAGCAAGCTCGCTCCCACAGGGGATCAGTGCTGTATTTGAGATTTGCGCAGGGATTCAGCTAGCCGGGATATCCAGCGGCGCCGCCATGAACTGGCTGATTCGCGCTCTGAGCCATTTCTCCGCCGGATCGTTGTCATGCACCCCGCTCCACGCCATCGACAATTGCGCCGCATCAATCGGGAACGGTGGATCTTCAGCACGCAACGCACACCCTTCAACCAGCGCGCAGGCCGCGTAATCCGGCACGGTGGCGATCATCTCGGTGCCGGCTAGCAAGGCGCGCAAGCCGCTGAATTGCGGCACGCCGAGGACGACGCGGCGGCTGCGTCCGACCTTGGCCAGGTCCATGTCGATGTTGCCGCTCAAGTCGCCGGAGAACGACACCATCGCGTGCGGGCGTTCGCAGTATTCGTCGAGGGTCAGCGGCCCCGGGCGGTCATCGCCGCGCAGGACTTTGCAGGGAATGTCGCGCAGTTTTTTGCGTTTGGCGTTGGCCGGCAATTCAGTGGTGTAACTGACGCCGACGGAGATTTCTCCAGAGGCCAACAGTGCCGGCATCAACAAATAGTTGGCGCGGCGCACGACCACGACAATCCCCGGTGCTTCCTGCTGAAGCTGGCGTAAAAGCGGCGGGAACAGACCAAACTCGGCGTCGTCTGACAAACCGATGCGAAAAACATCGCAACTGCTTGCCGGTTCGAACTCCTTTGCCCGGCTGACCGCGCCAGAGATGACGTCCATCGCCGGTTGCAGCTCTTTGAGAATCGCCAGCGCCCGCGCGGTCGGCTCCATGCCGCGACCGTTGCGCAGCAGTAACGGATCGTCGAACAGATCGCGCAAACGCCCCAACGCAGCACTGACTGCCGGTTGCCCCATGAACAGCTTTTCGGCGACGCGGGTCAGGTTTTTTTCGAACATCAGCGCTTCGAAAATCACCAGCAGGTTCATGTCGACGCGACGCAGATCGTTACGGTTCATGGGCATGTTTTCCTTTTCGGTGTCAGCCGCTTTTGCGGGTGGGCGCTGCGCACTTTACTCGATTAGCGGCACCTTGGCCGCGCGCTTGTAAGGACCGTATTCCACGGGTACCCACTGAAAGTGTTTGCCTTGCGCGGTGATGTGACCGATCCCCGGGAATGGCAGGTGCGCCGCCGTCACCCACGTCTTGCTGGCCACCGCCGCACTGAAGACTGCCTGACGCGCGTTGATCGCTTGCGCACTGTTGACGTCAAAGCCGATAGACACTTCCGGATGCTCGAACTGCACAGCGAGGTTGTGCACCAGATCCCCCATGAAAACGATGCTCTGATTCTGCGAGGTGAAACGGTAGGTGGTGCTGCCCGGCGTATGGCCGGCTTCAAGTGTCGCTTCGACTAATCCCGGCAACGGCGACTGGCCAGCGGCGAACGTTTTGAAACGCCCGGCGGCGACGTAGGGCGCCGTGGAGTCTTGGGCGATCTTGAAAAACGCTTTGGCGCCGGCCGGCGCTTTGGCCAGCGCGGCCGGATCGAGCCAGTAATCCGCTTCCGCCTTGGCGGCGTACACCGTGGCATTCGTGAACAACGCTTGTTTCTGTGCATCGACCAGACCACAGACATGATCAAGGTGCAGATGCGTCAGCAAGATCGTATCGACCTGCTCTGGCTGGTAGCCGGCCGCCCGCATATTCGTCAGAAGCTGTCCGGCCGTGGCGCCAATGCATTGCCCGGCGCCGCTGTCGACCAGAATCAGTTGCTTGCCGGTATTGACCAGAAAAGCATTGAACGCCGTCTGAACCCCCGGGGTTTCAATCGAACGGCGTGCCAGCAGCGCGCGGATCTGACTCTGACTCATGCCCTGCAACAGCTTCGGCGACAGGTCGTTGTATCCATCGAACAACGCGGTGACCTCGTATTCGCCCAAGGCCAGGCGGAAATAGCCGGGCGCCTGAGTGCCCTGCTGTGGTGCCTGAGCCATGGCGCTGGACGTTACCAGCGCGAACGTCAGCGCCGCCGCTGCTTTAAAGATGCCTTTCATTTGATTTCCCCTGGACCTGCCGATTGCGACGCCCCATCGGTTCGCCACGCTTGCAGTCATCGTGCCGCAAACCGCGGGGCGCAGACTTGCAGGGATGTGCTGAGTTCAGGTCAATGCGCTGGAATTAACAACGATTAACTCGTCAGCCTCCCGCCCTCGGCCAACAATGAAACCCTCTGCGCAGCGTTGTTTTTTTGACCTGAGGGGATGCGCCGACCGTGCATTCCCCATCGACACGGACTTTGGCCATGGCTCACTTACAGCACAGCGTCGCCCTCGCCCCTGCCAATGAACCACGCAAGACCGGGATCGGCGGACTCAGCCCGCAGCGCGAACGACAGGTCAAACAACTGATCCTCGAACGTCTGGGCGAAAGCCTTGAGGTCACCGAACTGGCCCGCGCCTGTTCGCTGTCACGCAGCCATTTTTCCCGTGCTTTCAAATGCAGCACAGGGCTGTCACCGCAGGACTGGATTCGCACCCAGCGCCTGGCGCGGGCCAAGCTGCTGATCCGCCACACTGACTTGAGCCTGACGCAGATCAGCCTGGAGTGCGGGTTCTGCGATCAGGCGCACTTCTGCCATATGTTCACTCGCAGCGAAGGCATCAATCCGTTTGCCTGGCGCTGCCGGATCACGAGAGAACCCAAAGCCCAGCCTTCACAGCCCGCCGCGTTTTGATCGCGACACCCGTTGCACTGAGGCTCAAACCTGAGGATTATGCCGGGACACCCCGGAATAGAAGGCCTGCGCACGCGCTCGTCCCTACTCCGCTCTGTCCGTCGCCGCCCCGCAGGAGTGAGCTGTTGAGTCTTTCCCCGAATCAGGCCCTCGGCTTCGGCCCCTATCGGATTCATCCCGGACAACGACGGGTGCTCGAAGGCGAGCAACCGTTGCGCCTCGGTCGACGGGCGATGGACATCCTCCTGATTCTGCTGGCCCATGCCGGCGAAGTGGTAAGCAAGCAACAATTGATGGCCGGGGTCTGGCCGGACAGCGTGGTCGAAGACATCAACCTGCGCGTACACATGGCGGCGCTGCGCAAGGCGCTCGGTGACGGTCAGGCCGGCCAGCGTTACATCATCACCGTGGCGCAACGTGGTTACAGTTTTGTCGCGCCAGTATTAATGGAATCCATGGAGGAGCGTCCTGTGGGCGATGCTGGCGGTCGGCACAATCTGCCCTTGCGGCGCACGCGCATGATCGGCCGCCAGCCGCTGGTCGACAGTTTGATGACGCAGTTGCCGCGCCAACGCTGCATCACCCTGGTCGGCCCCGGCGGAATAGGCAAGACCACGGTGGCCTTGCGCGTCGCCGAGCAGTTGATCGGACATTACCGCGACGGCATTCGGCTGGTGGACTTGGCACCGCTCAACGATCCCCGGTTGATTTACTCGCACCTGGCCGCCCTGCTCGACCTGGCGTTACTCGAAGGCGATCCGCTGGCGGCGCTGGTCAATGGCCTGCAACAGCGGCAGATGCTATTGCTGCTCGACAACTGCGAGCACCTGATCGATGCCGTCGCGGTGCTCAGTGAGAGCATTCTGCGCGGCGCACCGAAAGTGCATATCCTCGCCACCAGCCGTGAGAGCCTGCGGGCCGAAGGCGAATTTGTGCAGCGTCTCGATTCCCTTGAATACCCGTCGATGAGCGTGACATCGAATCGTCAGCAGGCGCTGGATTATTCGGCGCTGCAACTGTTCATCGAGCGGGCCACGGCCGCGCAGGAAAGCTTCGAACCGAGCGACGCGCAGTTGCCGCAAGTGATCGAGATCTGCCACCGACTGGATGGCATTCCCCTGGCATTGGAGCTGGCAGCCGCGCAAGTCGCCGAACTGGGTCTGGAAGGTCTGCTGAGCCAGTTGCAGGGCCGCTTGCCGCCGCTGGCAGCGGGCAATCAAAACAGTCTTGAACGCCATCTCACCCTGCGCGCCACGCTGGACTGGAGTTTCAATCTGCTCGACGGTTGCGAGCAAACCTGCCTGCGTCGTCTGGGCGTGTTTTGCGGTGGTTTTACGTTGGAGTCAGCAGCGGCGGTAATCGTCGGCCAACAGATCGACCCCGGCGTGGTGTTTGTATCGATCACCCAACTGGTGGCCAAATCGCTGCTCAGCGTCGAGGTCGGTGATGAAGAGGTGTTTTATCGCCTGCTCGACACGACCCGCCGCTACGCCCTGGAAAAACTCGATCACGCCGCCGAATGCGAAGAAACCCGCGAACGTCATGCCGAACGTTGTCTGGCGCTGATGCAGCAGGCGCAGAGCGATTGGGACAATACACCGACGGCGTTATGGATCGAACGCTATGCGCGAGGGCTGGAAGATTTGCGCGCGGCGCTGGACTGGAGCCTGAACGGTGTCGGCACTGGTGGTTTGGGAATTCGGCTGACGGCGGCGTCGGCGCCGTTGTGGCAAGAATTGTCGTTGCTCAAAGAGTACGGCGGTTTTGTGCGCCGGGCACTGAGCCTGTTCGACGAACTCGACGAGCCCTGCCCGCGTCTGAAAATCTCTCTGAAGCTGGCCCTCGGCAGTGCCTGCTATCACACATGGGGCGGCACCCCGGAAACCATCGAAGCGTTCGCCGAAGCTCGTCAGTTGGCCCATGAACATGACGACGTCGCCGGGCAGTTGCGCGCGGTGTCCGGGCACATGGCAGTCAACCTCAGTTGCGGGCACTACCGCATGGCGCTGGCGCAGAGCGAACAGTTCGACCGCCTCGGTCTGCACGGCGACCCACTGTTGTCGCTGAGCACCCACCGCTTGCGGGTTCTGGCCCTGCACTATGCCGGCGACCAGCCGCAGGCGCGCCTGCATGCCGAGCAGGTGCTGCAGCGCATGGCGCAAAGCGGCCATGTCAATCGTTTCACCCACGGTTTTGGCGTGCAGTACGACCAGAGTGTCGCGTCGCTGACGGTGCTGGCGCGGGTGCTATGGCTGCAGGGCTTGCCGGAGCAAGCGTGGCATTCGGCGCGTCTGGCACTGGATATCGCCGTGCAGATCGACCATGGCACCTCTATTTGCTACACCCTGGCGCTGGCCAGTTGCCTGATCGCCCATTACAACGGCGATCAGCAGAACGCCCGGGCATTGTTGCAACTGTTGCTGGAGCAATCGCAGAAGCACTCGGTGCTGCTGTTCAACACGTGGGCGCGGCACTATGCGCAGGTGATCGAACCACAAGTCAGTGCGCCTGTGTCGACGAACAGCGGCGGGCTGATTGGGGAAATCATGGTGACGCTGGATGGCCGCTTCATGGATGAGGCACTGTTTGAGCGAGCGCTGAGTGGTGATGCAGGATGGAGCACGGCGGAGATTTTGCGGGCTCGGGCGAATGCGTTACTGAGTGAGGACCCGGGTTGTCTGATCGGCCCCCTTCGCGAGCAAGCTCGCTCCCACATGGATTCTGAGTACACCCAAAACTCCTGTGGGAGCGAGCTTGCTCGCGAAGAGGCCCTGCCCGATGCCACCAATATTCAGGCAGCCGAAGAACTCCTGCAACAATCCCTGACCATCGCTCGTGCCCAAGGCGCTCTCGCTTGGGAACTGCGCAGCGCCACTTCATTGGCGCAACTCTGGCAGCGCCAGTCACGCTATCGCGAGGCGCTGGATTTGCTCTGTCCGGTCTACCAACGTTTCACCGAGGGCTACGCGACCCCGGAATTGCGCAAGGTGCGCTTGCTGATCGCCGCTTTACGCGAGCACGAGCATGCCTGAGGCCTGGCGAGTCCGGTTGAGGTAACGCGTATGCCGCCGTTCAAGATCAATCCCTTCACCGCTGCGCTCAAGTTGCTCGCGGGCATGGCAGCGGGTGGTATTGAGCATCCGGTATCGGCCTGAAGTGCCGCCCCGCTCCACAGTCAACAATGACTTGCGCACCAGGCCTTCGATGATCGCGGCAAGCCGCGGTACGGCCAGTTGCGGGCAACTGATCACCGCCAGCGCCGCCTCCAGCGTAAATGCCATTTTGAATACCGATAAGCGCTGCAACACGCTTTGTTCCTGCTCACTCAAGCGCTGATAGCTCCAGTCGAGGGCCGCCTGCATGGATTGGTGCCGCGGCACAGCCGTGCGCCGGCCATGGCTGAGCACTTGCAGACCGTTGGCCACTTGCGCCTGCAAGCCGACCAGCGCCAGTGCATCGATCTGCGCCGCCGCCAGTTCGATCGCCAAGGGTAAACCGTCGAGTTGGCGACAGATTTCAAGAACCGCTTTGACATCCTGCTCACGCAAGCGGAAATCATGCTGTCGAGCCCGCGCCCGACTGACGAACAACTGCACCGCAGAATGGCTCATGACTGCAGTGATGCAATCGTCTGCCGAGCGTTTCGGGATCGCCAGCGGTGGCACGCACTGAAGGGTTTCCAGACTGAGCTGCAAGGCCTCGCGACTGGTGGCGATAATCGACAGCCGAGGCGCGGCCTCAAGCAACGTTTCAATCGCTGCTTTGCAGGCATCGCGCCGGGGGTCTGCGTTATCCAGTATCAGTAATGCATGGCGAGTCGACAGCCCGGCGAAGTCGCTTTTCAGGGTGCGCAGCACATGGTCGAGCAGTGACGTGTCGTCATCGATCATGCTCAGATCGAGCCACCACACACCGTCTCGGTAGTACTGCAAAAGCAGCTCCGCCACGCGCAGCGCCACGGTGGATTTACCCACACCGGCCGCACCCGTGACGGTCATCAGCCGACACAGCGGCATTTGCCGCACCAGCCCACCGACCAGCGAGTCGCGCCCGGCGACCGGTGTCAGTCGCGCAGGCAGATTATGCTGGGGCGTTTGCAGGCCCTCGAAGACTACTTGCGCGGCACTGTCGCAACGAACCGGGGCAACAAAGCTGTAACCGCATTGCGGCACGTTAACGATGTAACGCTGACCGTTTTCACCATCACCCAAGGCGCGCCTGAGCGCGGCAATGTGCACGCGCAGATTGATCTCCTCGACCACCGACGTCGGCCACACCAAAGCGATCAATTGCTCTTTGCTGACCACTCGACCGGCACGCTCGACCAGCACTTGCAGAATGTCCAGCGCGCGCCCACCCATGCGCAATGGCCGATCTCCATCGAGTATCAGCCGTTGGCGCAGGTGGAAGGCGTAAGGGCCAAAATGCAGCACTGACGCTGTGTTCAAATCGATGAGGCTCTCCATGCCAACTATCTTGGCAGCCTCAGATGACGCGACAACCGCTAGACGGGGTCCCATACGGACATCCGGGTGCGCCAGACGGACACAAGCGCTCTAGCTGAACTGTTCGCGGTACTGCACGGGGGTCAGGCCGAGCTTTTCAGCGAACAGCGAACGCATGTGCCGCACACTGCCGAAACCACTTTTGTAAGCCACGGTTTTAAGCGGCAGATCGCTGGTTTCCAGCAGGTTGCGCGCGCAATCGATGCGCGCACTTTGCAGAAACTCCATCGGCGTCATGTTGATGTCGCGGGCGAACACCCGCGCAAAGTGCCGCGCGCTCATGTTGGCAATGGCCGCCATGCGCTCGACCGTAAAGGCTTCATCGAGGTGTTCCAGCACGTAACTCTGCGCACGGGTGATCGGGGTTTCCTGCGGTGCCACGGCAGCCATCAACGGACTGAACTGCGCCTGCCCGCCCTGCCGCTTCATCACCACCAGCAGGACTTTGGCCACATCCTGGGCGAGTTTCTTGCCGTGGTCGCGGGCAATCACGGCCAGCGCCATATCGATGCCGGCAGTGACGCCACCCGAGGTGATCAGATTGCGATCCTCGACATAGATCTGGTCGGTCGTGACCTTGGCTTTCGGGAATCCCTTGATCAGACGCTCGGTGTAGTTCCAATGCGTGGTTACGCGATAACCATCAAGCAATCCGGCATGCCCCAACACAAACGCGCCGGTGCAGATCGAACCGTAATGATCGACGCGCTGGACCGCGCCCTTGAGCCAGGCGAACAGCGACGGAAACTGCTGGTTGTAGGCACCGGGGCCGCCGGGCACCAATAGCAGATCATAATGTTCGGTGTTGTCGTCGATGGTCGCGTCGGCATGCACCAACACGCCGTTGGATGCCCGAAGGGGGCCACGCTCGGTGCCAAGCGTGATCAATTGATAATGCGCATCGGGTTTCAGGTAGCGATTGGCAACCGAAAAAACTTCCAATGGCCCGGCCATGTCGAGCAGGAGAAAGTCGGGGAACAGCACCATTGCCACGGTTTTCATGGGCAGACATCACTTCAATCAGAGAAACATGAGACGGGCCAGACATTATGGCCAATTCAGGCGTCGCGGGCAGCAAGAGTTTGTGTGAAGGGCATCGCACAACTGTCAACCTGATCAGGACAGTCTTTCAATTCTCATCTACTTATTGCATCGACCGGTAAACAGTAACCTTCTCCTCACTCGGACGAATTCACGTCCCGCAAGGAGATTTCATCATGCTGACTCTTCGCAAAGCCTCCGATCGTGGCCTCGCCAATCATGGCTGGTTGAAGTCCTTTCACACCTTTTCCTTCGCCAGCTATCGCGACCCTCGCGAACAGGGTTTTTCCGACCTGCTGGTGATCAACGATGACCGCGTTGCCGCGGGCAAAGGTTTCGGCCAGCACCCGCACCGCGACATGGAGATTTTTTCCTACGTGCTGGAAGGTGCGCTGGAGCACAAGGACACACTGGGCACCGGTTCTGTTATCCGCCCGGGGGACGTGCAATTGATGAGCGCAGGCAGCGGCGTGGCGCACAGCGAGTTCAACCATTCAGCGAGCAAGCCAGTGCACTTCCTGCAGATCTGGATTGTGCCGGAGGTCGCCGGTGCCAAACCGCGCTATCAACAGGAGCATTTCAGCGCCGAGAAAAAACGAGGTCGCCTGCAATTGATCATTTCGCCGGACGGCAAGCACGGCTCGCTCAAGGTGCGTCAGGATGCACGGGTCTTCGCCGGGCTGTTCGACGGCAAGGAAAGCGCCACGCTGGAGCTGCCCGCCAACCGCTACGCCTATGTGCACGTTGCACGCGGCAGTGTTGAACTCAATGGCCAGTCGTTGCAGGAAGGCGACGGCGTGCGGGTTCGCGAGGAGCAATTGCTGACTTTGAGCAACGGTGTCGATGCCGAGGTGTTGGTGTTCGACTTGCGGCCGCAGGAATTGCCTGAGATGCCATGACCTGGTATTTCAATGCTCACGAAAAACGGCCTTCTTTGAAGGCCGTTTTCTATTGTGCTGATTCGGGTGCTTGTTGCGAAGCAGGTCTTGTTGCGCCTATATCTTTACCTACCTGGATCGCCGCGAGTGTCGTCTGCAAGGTAGTTAACACCGCTGCCTGATTGGCGAAGTGCGCCCCCACGACGACGGTGATCATTCCGAGAAAATGGACGGCTGTCGTCGCCCAGTAATGCGCCTTCACTGTCGAGGCTTGTTTGATGGCTTCTTTTGAGTCTTCGGCGATTTGTTGTACGCCGTCCCACATCAGATCGTATCGTTTATCCCTCTCCAATTGAGCCTTGTCTCGCTCAGCCTGAGTCAACAGGTAAGCATCGATCCTCGCCGACACACCCTCGACCCGAGCGTCCATCCTGGTCTCGATGGTTTCGATCCTGGCATTGAATTCTTCACGGCTTATTGCGTTCATGGCTTGGGTATTCCGACTTTTACTCGATAGATCACTGATTGGATTCTGACTGAATTCCGTGGTTTTCAATTCGACACCTTCCTGGGTCTACCGATACCGTCCCTGGTATTAAATCGGTGAGAGTCCAACGTCCCTCACCGAGCTGACGAAAACAATAGGCCGCATCCAGAATGCTGACAAGCCGGGAGATTCTGCCTCTGGTGTAGGCCGTTTCGTCAGAGGCTGTAGCCGTGCCAAAACAGCTTCTGCCTAGTCATTCTCCGACGCGAACACGTCGACAATCTGCTCAATCACCGCCCTCACCCGCGCGGTATGACGCAGGTCCGCGTGGGTCACCAGCCATACCTCATACGGCGCTGGCGTCGTGCGCTCCGGCCAGAGCCTGATCAGACCATCAAGCTCGCCCATGTACACCGGGATTTCTCCTACACCCAACCCTGCCGCAATTGACCGGCGGACGAGCAAGCTGGAACTGAGGCTGGCGACGATCCGTCCGCGACTCAACGGCTCCGATACCAGGGTCAGATCCTTTTTGCTTTGCAGATACGGTTGATAGACCACCAGATCATGCCCTTCGAACGCCGAGTCCGGCTGCGGCACGCCATTGGCGTCTATATAGGCTTGAGAGGCGAACAGGCCCACTGGCCATCGGGCAATGCGCCGGGCAATCAGGTCAGGGTTGTCCGGCCGGGTGTTGCGCACGGCGATATCCGCCTCACGCTTGGCCAGGCTGAGGATCTGTGTGGACGCATCCAGTTGCACTCGCACGTCCGGGTGCTGCTCGTGCAAACGGGCAATGGCCGGGATCAGGAAATCGATGGCCAGCGAATCGGTGGTACTGACGCGCACCGTGCCGGTCAGGCGATCGTCCAGGCCCTGAATCTGCCGCTCCAGCTCCAGCGCCGAATGCTCCATTTTCTCCACGCTTTTAAGCGCTGCTTCGCCGACCGCCGTCAACGCGTACCCGTCAGAGGTGCGCAGGAACAACGTCGCGCTCAGGGACTTTTCCAGTGCCGTGATGCGCCGCCCGACGGTCGCTTGATCCACCCCCAAAACCCGGGCTGCGCCGCGTAGCGTCGACTTGCGGCAAACGGCAAGAAATACCCGTGCGTCATCCCAATTCATACTGTCTCCCAGCGATGCAAATTCGCATCATCGTGCCGCCAATTCGCTGCATTAACGCAGCAACCATAGCCGATATGCTGAACGCCATAAACCTTCCTCGAGATCGCTTCCATGCGTACTTCAACCTCCACCGGTATCTGGCTGCCGATCGTCGCCGGCCTCTGCGCCAGCCTGGTCAGCATCGGACTGGCGCGTTTCGCTTACACGCCGTTGATTCCTTCGCTGATTGAAGCGCAGTGGTTCAGCGCCAATGATGTGGTCTACCTCGGTGCGGCCAATCTGGTCGGCTATCTGATCGGCGCCCTGCTCGGCCGGCCGGCAGCGCGCCAGCTCGGCAATAAAAATGCCTTGCGGCTGATGATGCTGGTGGTCACGGCGGCATTTTTTTCCTGCGCGTTTCCGTTGTCGGTGAGCTGGTTCTTCGGCTGGCGGCTGCTGTCCGGGATTGCCGGCGGCGCGATCATGGTGTTGGTGGCCGCAACTGTATTGCCGCATGTCCCGGCGGCGCGTAAAGGGCTGGCCAGTGGCGCGATTTTTCTGGGTATCGGTCTTGGCATTGCCGGTTCCGGGACACTGGTGCCGCCGCTGTTGACCCTCGGGTTGCAGGCAACGTGGCTGGGCCTGGGGGCTTTGGCCTTGTTGCTGACGGCGCTGAGCTGGTTTGCCTGGCCGTCTGATTTCCAGCACCCGGTCGTTGCGCAAGAAACAATGCCCGCAGAACCGACACCGCGCGGTGTCTACTTGCTGTTCGCTCAATACGCCTTTATGGCCGCAGGCCTGGTGCCGGCCATGGTGTTTCTGGTGGATTACGTGGCACGTGGACTCGGTGCCGGGGCGCATATCGGCGCGTTGATCTGGGTGATGTACGGCTTGGGCGCGATTGTCGGCCCGGTGAGTTATGGCTTTCTCGCCGATCAGCTTGGCGCGCGGTCCGGCATTCGCCTGGTGTTAGTGGTACAGGCGATTGCCCTTGGGTTGCTGGCGCTGAGTCAGTCTTTTCTGGCGCTGGCGTTGCTGGCGGTGATACTCGGTTCGTTTCCGCCCGGCATCGTGCCGCTGGCGCTGGCTCGAGTGCATGAACTGGTGCCGGAGCATCATCGCCAGCAAATCGCCTGGAGCCGCGCCACGGTATCGTTCGCTACGTTTCAGGCGCTGGCCGGTTTTGCCTATTCGGCGCTGTTCAATGCCAGTGGCGGGCATCACGCGTTGTTGTTCGTGATTGCCGCTGGCGCGATCGTCGTGGCGCTGCTGCTGGAGCAAGCCATGAAATGGCTGCCCGCCCCGGTTGAGCCGCGCTGCTGCGCAAATTGAAGGGAATCATTGCCTGCTCGGCAGGCTCCCACTTACACAACTCAAGCCAAGAGAAACGATATGTCCCTGCCCAATGAAATGACCCGAATCGAAATTACAGAGCCCGGAGGCCCCGAAGTCTTGCAACCTCGACGCGTGCCGCTGCCGGTCGCGGCAGAAGGCGAAGTACTGATCCGCGTACACGCCGCCGGGATCAACCGGCCGGACGCCTTGCAACGGGCCGGCAAATACCCGATGAAACCCGGCATGAACCCGATCCCGGGCCTGGAAGTGGCCGGCGAAGTCGTGGCACTCGGGGCGGGTGTCAATCAGTTCGCCGTGGGCGACAAAGTCTGCGCTCTGACCAACGGCGGTGGTTATGCCGAATACTGCGCCGTCCCCGCCGGCCAGACCCTGCCGATTCCCCAAGGCCTGGACTGGGTACACGCTGCTGCGATCCCGGAAACGTTCTTTACCGTATGGGCCAACCTGTTCGGCCTCGGTGGCGCCAGCCGTGGTCAACGCGCGCTGATTCACGGTGGCACCAGCGGCATCGGCACAACCGCACTGATGCTGTGCCGCGAATTTGGTATAGAAGCGTTCGCCACCGCCGGCAGCCCGGACAAATGCGCGGCAATTCGCGATCTGGGTGGCGAAGCCATCAATTACCGCGATGAGAAATTCGCACAGGTCATCGCCGATAAAACCGCCGCACAAGGTGTGAATGTGATCCTCGACATCATGGGCGGCTCGTATCTCAACGATAACGTCAGCGCCCTGGCGATGGATGGCCGTCTGGTCATGCTCGGTTTCCTTGGCGGCGCACGGGCCAATGACTTTGATCTGCTGGCAATGATGGCCAAACGTGCGGTCATCACCGGCTCCCTCTTGCGCGCCCGCAGCGCGGCAGAAAAAGCCGAGATCGCCGCTCAACTGCGCGAGCACGTATGGCCGGCGCTGGCTGCCGGGCGCTGTCTGCCGATGATCGACAAGGTTTATTCGCTCAACGACGCCGCTCAGGCTCACACGCACATGGAGGCTGGCGACCATATCGGCAAGATCGTTCTGCAGGTCGCGTGAGTCTTTGCAGCATTTGGTAATCGTTGCGCCAGGACGGTGGTCGAAAAACTCACGCGCAGACCGAGGCATCTGGTAAAAAGCCTTCTTTGTCTGCGCTTTGGTGAAACGTTTAATGTTCCTGTCCTTCATGACGCGTCTGCGCCGCCGCCGTTTGGCGTTCGCCTGCATGGCCGCGCTGATAATCGGCGTGCCGACCAGTTGTGCCGTGCTGGAACACACCGAACGCAAACTGCTGTTTCGCATCGAACCGGGCACTGCCGGTTGGTATCGCGGCTTGCCCGGCAGCGTGCAGGAACTCGACCTGCAACCGAAGAGCTTCAAGGCCGGGGAAAACATTCATGCCTGGTGGTGGCCGGCAGAAAAGGCCAATGCGCCGGCCATTCTTTATTTGCACGGCGTACGCTGGAATCTCACCGGGCAACTGTTCCGCATCGAACAATTGCGCGCGGCGGGTTATTCAGTGCTGGCCATCGACTACCGTGGCTTCGGCAAGAGTCACGGTGATCTGCCGTCGGAAAGCAGCGTTTACGAAGATGCGCGAGTGGCATGGGAGCGCTTTAAGCTGCTGCAACCGGATCCGGCCAAACGTCTGATCTATGGGCACTCCCTCGGTGGCGCTGTGGCCATCGATCTGGCCGCAGAACTCGGGCAAACCGCCGCCCGCGATCATTCCGCGTTACCGGTGCGCGGACTGGTGATCGAGTCCACCTTCACGACGCTAGCGGATGTCGCCGCGTCCGTGGCCAATACTTCACTGCCGGTGCGCTGGCTGCTGTCGCAGAAATTCGATTCGATCGACAAGATCGCTGATATTCATATGCCGCTGCTGGTGGTGCACGGTCTGGCCGACGCTTTCGTGCCGCCACGCTTCAGCGAGCAACTGTTCAATGCCGCGCAACAACCCAAGCGCCTGCTGTTGGTGCCGGGCGCGACGCATAACAACAGCATGGCGCTCGGCGGGCAGAATTACCGCAAGGCGCTCGACAGCCTGATGCAGAGCAAGCCCGCCCCTCGGGTGGCCGGGCCGGCAACCGTGCGCAGCGGCCAGGACACTTAACGGTAGCCGCGAGCCTGTAAATCGAACAGTTGCGCATAATGCCCGGCCGCTGCGATCAGTTGATCGTGGCCGCCCTGCTCGAGAATCCGGCCTTGTTGCAGCACGATGATGTGGTCGGCATTGCGCACGCTGGAAAAACGATGGGAAATCAGCAACGTCATGCGACCTTCGCTGTGCTGGCTGAAATGCTCGAACACCGCCGCCTCGGCCGCCGGGTCAAGGGCGGACGTTGGCTCATCGAGGATCAGAATATCGGCATCACGGCGCATATACGCTCGGGACAAGGCAATCTTCTGCCACTGCCCGCCAGACAACTCCTGACCACCGGCAAACCAGCGTCCCAATTGCGTGGCATAGCCCTTGTCGAGCCCTTCGATGAAAGGCGCCGCCATGCCTTGGGCGGCGGCCTCCTTCCAGCGCTGCGGGTCGTTGAACGCCAGGGTATCGCCGACGCCGATGTTTTCTCCGACGCTGAACTGGTAGCGGATGTAGTCCTGAAAAATCACGCCAATGCGCCGACGTAACGCGGTTTCCTGCCAATCCTGCAAATCGCTGCCGTCGAGCAGGATGCGCCCCTGATCAGGACGGTAGAGCCGGGTCAGTAACTTGATCAGTGTGGTCTTGCCAGAGCCATTCTCCCCGACCAGCGCCACGCTCTTGCCGGGCACCAGTTGCAGATCAATGTTTTCCAGGGCCGGTCGACTGGCACCGGGATAACGGAAGCCGACATTTTCGAAGCGCAAACCATCGCCCGGGCACACTCCAACGGTCAGGTGGCCGGTATCCAACTGCACCGGTTCGGCCAGATATTCATAGAGACTCGTCAGGTAGAGTCCGTCTTCGTACAGGCCGCTGATCGCACTCAGGCTGCTGCTCACGGCGCTTTGGCCTTGTTTGAACAGCACCAGATACATGGTCATCTGGCCGAGGCTGATCTGGCCATGCACGGCATCGATCACCACCCAGGCGTAGGCCACGTAAAATGCCGCGGTACCGAGCAGACCGAGGCCAAAACCCCAGCCATCGCGCCGCAACGTCAGGCGCCGATCTTCGGCATACAGCCTGGCGAACGTGTCGCGGTAGCGTTGCAGCAACAGCGGAGCAAAGCCAAACAGCTTGACCTCTTTGATATAGGTTTCGTGGGACAGCAAGGTTTCGATGTAATTCTGCTGCCGACTCTCCGGCGCGCGGCGGGTGAACAACCGAAAGGCGTCACCGGAAAAATGCGCCTCGGCAAAGAACACCGGTAACGCACCGACCACCAGCAGCACCAGCGCCCAAGGGGAGAAATGCACCAGCAGCACACCAAAGCTGATCAGCATGATCAGGTTTTGAATCAAGCCCAACGACTTCATGACCAGCGCCAGGGGCCGGGTCGAAGCCTCGCGACGCACACGCACCAGTTTGTCGTAGAACTCGGAGTTCTCGAACTGCACCAGTGACAGGGTCTGCGCTTTCTCCAGGATCAGCGTATTGACCTTCTGCCCTAGCTGCACCCGCAACAGTGACTGCTGCACCGACAGTGCCCGTTGTGTGCCGGACAACAACGCCAATACCCCAGCCTCCAACAAAACGTAACGCAACACGGGCCACAGTGGCGCACTGCCGTGTTGCGCGTGCAACTGCATCGCGGCAACCACGGCATCGACAATCCGCTGCCCTAGCCATGCCGCCAGTGCCGGCAGCAAACCGGCCGCCAGCGTTGCCAGCACCAGCCCCAGAAACAAGCCTCGCGATGTCCCCCAGACCAAGCGCAAGGCGCGCTGCGCCTGATCGAACAAAGAGCTGAAACGCGATAGATCAGGCATGGGGGAATTGGACTCGTCAGGCGATGGCAGTGCGTTATGGTACTCCAGCGCTACGACTGAATTTCAAACGACGAACGCGTTATCGTCGACACGCTTTTCAGAACAAAATCATCTGGAAGACTCTGGCCTTCCCGGCGTCCAACGCTCTGCTATGTTTTAACCGCCCAATGCGGAACCCGGCGACCCCCGCCACGCTCCGCGCCTGACTGCCGGGAGCAGAGACATGAGAATCGACCCGTACCTGATCTTCAACGGTGACTGCCGCGAGGCCTTCACCTTTTACGAGCAAGCCTTGCAGGGAAAACTCGAGGCGATGATGACGTTCGGCGAAACGCCCGCCGCCGAGCACGTGCCCAAAGAACACCACAACCTGATCATCCACACCTGCCTGAAAGTGGGTGATCAGATGATCATGGCCTCGGACACCACGCCCGACCGCCCGACTCAGGGCATGAGCGGCTGCTCGATTTCGCTGAATGTCGACAGCATTGCTGAAGCTGAGCAGGTGTTTAACGCTCTGGCCAAGGACGGTCGCGTCGACATGCCGCTGGAAGCGACTTTCTGGGCCGCACGCTTCGGCATGCTGGTGGATCGCTTTGGCGTGTCGTGGATGGTCAATTGCGAGAGCGAAAAGTAACCCTGACATTTCCTCAGGCATGAAAAAGCCCAACCTCAATAGGTTGGGCTTTTTGCGTTAACGTTGGGCCAACTCGTGGCGCACGCATTGTTCGTAGTAGGTCTGCTTGACAGCCGCCGGTTTGAGCTTCGACGTGCTGTTGTAGGTTTGCTCGGTAATCCCCATCGCGGTCATGCGCATCCACGGCTGCTGGAAGCGGCGCACCTGCAATTGCTTGCGTGCGCCGTACAGCGAGACGCCCGACAACTTCGATTGCTGGGCACCGGCAGCAATGTCCGAACCCCAGGTGCAGGCAAAGCGATGGCTTTTACTCAACTCTTTCGCCTGCACCCCGGTGGCGAGAACAGCCAGGGAAAGCGTTGCAACGGTGATGACAATCGTCCGCATAGAGCCAACCTAACCTTTTGAAAAAAGGCGATTTTGCCGGGGAAGCAAAAATCCGGGGGCCAGCAATTTGCCGCCTTTCGCGAGTTTTTTGCGGACGTAAAAAAGGGCGGTGGGATTTCCTGATGAAATCCCACCGCCCCTGGCCTGACGATCAGTTGGCGCTGACCTCAACGCGCAATCGATCCGCGCCCTCCTCCCGACAATCGATGCGAACCGGCAAAAACAACTCGATCACCGCGATATTGCTGTGCAGATGCTCGGTCATGCGTGGCGTGGTGAACGAGCCACCACCGGCCAGCGCCATTGGCAACAGCAACTGATCGGCCAAATGCTCGGCCACCGCAGCACCACTGCGCAACCAGTCGGCGGCCTGATTGATCGCGGCATCAGCTACCTTTTCAGCCCGTAGCGACACTTGGCCAAACGCGCTGAACACTTCGGTGACGTGCTCGAATGCGTACTCCAGCAGCAACACATTACCCGGGCCCCGCGCCGGATCGAGCGTGACATGTTGCAGCGCCGCAGGCGGCAGACTCAAACGCTTGGCAACCTGGCTCAACTCACGCTCGGCCACCGTCGGTGCCAGCCCGGCGGTCAGCGCCGATGCGTGCTGCGAAATGGCCTCGCCGCGTTCACACAGATCCAGCCGAGTCAGGTTCGACGGCTGCACGTTCACTTCGATCTCGCCACCGCCTGCCGGGACAAATCCATGTCGCAGCAAGTCCAGCTCGACGTTGGCGCCCATACGCCGCAACAGCGGCAGCCAACTGCGCGAGAGGAAATCCGTCGGCGGCGCCAGCGGGTTATGCGTACCACCCGAGATGCGCACCCGGCTCGCCTGCGGTGCCCGCAACAGCGCTGGCAACAAGGTCTGCAACACCAGCGTGCAACTGCCGGCCGTGCCGATGGCGAACTGGTAATCGCCAGAGCTAATCGCGCCGGGTTCAAAGCTCAACGCTTGCGAGCCCAACTGCGCACCGGAAACCGTCGCGCCGCAGACCTCGGCCGCCGCCATGACGGCCGTCAAATGTTGCCTCAGCAGTCCCGGACGGCTGCGTTTGGCGCGGATCTGTTTAATGCGAAACGCCCGGCCTGTCACCATCGACAGGCTCAAGGCACTGCGCAATACCTGGCCGCCACCGATGGCACCGTCCAGCTCTATCACTTCCTGTTTCATTGCATTCCTTACGCGTATCGCCCGACGGTATCCCTGAGGTACCGATCCAGACGTCGCGAGTCTTCCTGAGTTCTGAGTAATGTGGGCACTTCGCGCTCAAGCTCGGCGGCGATGAACCCGTGCAGCGCCGGACGACGCGGCCCGTAGGCGCTCTCGTCGGCATTGCGTTTGAGGGCCAGCAGTTCGTCGACTTCAGCGAGCAGCGCGCGGTCGTCGACGGTGGTCAGCAGGTCGGCGAACGTCATCGGCGGCCGACCTCGGCCCTGGTCGATCCAGCGCACCGCCAGCAGCGGCCGCAGTACGTAGAAGTACTTCTTGAAACGCACGGTTTCACCTTGCAGGTAACCGCGAAAGTTCTTCTTCGCCATCGACAGATAGTGATTGCGCGCCGCTGGCGGGCTGTAGAACGCTTCGGCGAGTTCGCGCAGCTGTGCCACTTGCGCGGTTTCGCTGCGATAAACCAGCGGCGAGTCGAGCCACTCCAATAACGTCGGATTGGATTTGCGCAACAACCCGAGGGTTTTGCGCAGTTCCCAGCCACTGACGTCGAGTTCATCGTCCAGCGGACGTTCGATCACATCACGTGGCGCATCGACCTGGACGAACCACTCGGGTTTCTCCACATAAACAAACCGCACGTCGTAATCGCTGTCGGTGGAGGCAAAGCCCCAGGCCCGGCTGCCGGACTCACAGGCATACAAAACGGTGACATTGCGTTCACGCTCCAGGCGCGCCAGCTCTTCCAGTACCCGCGCACGCATCGTGTCGCACAGCGGATGACGCTCTTGCAATTCCATGACCTGCTTTCCTTTTATCCTTTGACGCACACCACCTGACGCAAGGTGTGCAGCACTTCCACCAGCTCACGCTGGGCGTGCATGACTTTGTCGATGTCCTTGTAGGCCATCGGAATTTCGTCGATCACCGCTTCGTCCTTGCGGCACTCAACATGGGCAGTGGCGCGAATCTGATCTTCGACGGTGAACGTGTTCTTGGCCTTGGTGCGGCTCATGGTGCGGCCGGCGCCGTGGCTGCAGGAGCTGAACGACTCTTCGTCGCCCAGACCGCGAACGATGAAACTCTTGGCGCCCATCGAGCCCGGGATAATCCCCAACTCGCCCTTCTTCGCCGACACCGCGCCTTTGCGGGTGACCAGCACCTCTTCACCAAAATGCCGCTCTTTCTGCACGTAGTTGTGGTGGCAGTTGACCGCTTCCAGCGCCACTTCGAACGGCTTGCGAATAATCTGCCGTGTCGCCTGAATCACCGCGCGCATCATCAGCTCACGGTTTTGCCTGGCGAAGTCCTGCGCCCAACCCACTGCTTCGACGTAATCATCAAAGTGCTGGCTGCCTTCTTCGAAGTAGGCCAGGTCACGATCCGGCAAGTTGGCGATGTGCTGACGCATGTCCGCCTGAGCCATCTGGATGAACAGGTTGCCGATGGCGTTGCCGACACCGCGCGAGCCACTGTGCAACATGAACCAGACCCGGTTGGCTTCATCGAGGCACACTTCGATGAAGTGGTTGCCGCTGCCGAGCGTACCGAGGTGCCCACGGTTGTTGGTGTTGGCCAGTTTCGGGTACTTGTCGGTAATCAACTTGAACCGTGGCTGCAACCCCGCCCAGGCCTGATCGGCTTGCTGCGGGATTTCATCCCAGGCGCCCTTGTCGCGTCGCGAACGGTTTGAACTACGGCCATGCGGCACGGCCTGCTCGATGGCGCTACGCAGACCGTGCAGGTTGTCTGGCAAATCAGCGGCAGTCAGCGACGTACGCGCGGCGATCATGCCGCAACCGATGTCGACGCCCACCGCAGCCGGAATGATCGCGCCGACGGTCGGGATCACGCTGCCGATGGTCGAGCCCTTGCCCAGGTGCACGTCCGGCATGACCGCCAGATGCTTGAAGATGAACGGCATTTTCGCGGTGTTCATCAACTGCTCGCGGGCCTCGTTTTCCACCGGGACGCCTTCGGTCCAGAGTTTGATCGGTTTGCCGTTGGCGACTTCGAGCAGTTGGTAAGTGTGTTCTTTCATGTCTTCATTCTTTATTCATTGGCCGATGATTCGGCGTTGTTCTGTAAGTCGCAGCGACAAAAACACAGGCACTGTGGCTCTGCCAGTTGAGCCCCCGTTGCCGGGGCGGGAGTCGAACCCGCGTTCCGATGTAGTACCTGTCGCATTCGCTGCCAATAACTGCAAAAAAGGTGGCACGACAAAAGTTGATGACTGTTGCGCGTTGCCGCGCTCCGGACTTAACCGGCCTAAGATGTACAGCCATCAGGCATTCGTGCCGTCACTGGCGCTGACAAGGGCTTGATGAGACGTCTTGGATGTAGTCCCATCGGCATTCAGCGCCGGTGATCAATCAATTCATGACGCGCTTTCGATCGCCTCGACCCAGTGCTGCGCACTGTATTGGCCGCTGGTGAACTGCTCGATCACGTCGAACACCGCATCGCTGAAACCGCCGACATTCAAGATGTCATCGCGATCCGCCGCCTGTGTTGCATGGCCTGGCTGGATGTCGATGCACACCAGTCGGGCCTGTGGGTTGAGCTTCTTGATCCGCTCCCATTGGCGCATCGTCTCGCTGGCGCCGCGACGCTGCGAATCGATCCACGATTCGTTGTCCGAGACCATGATCAACGTATCGACCCTGGCCTTGCTGTCCGCCAATCTCTTCAGCGGTGCCGAGCAGTTGGTACCGCCGCCAAAAATCCCGGCGAGCTTCTCGGCGTTGCTGATCACACTGTCACGCGGGTTGAGCTGGATATCCACCACGTTGATCTCGAACGGCATCACCCGCGCAGCCGGCTGCTTGCGCAAGACCGCTGCGGCGACCAACGCCGCCACGTCGATGCAGCGCACCTGGGAGGTCGCACCAGGGCGATAACCGGTTACCGGGCTGCCCATCGAACCCGACACATCCGGGCAAACCACCACCGCGCCCTCAAGCGTTGGCACGTTGGCCAGCGACAACTCCAGCGCCTCCTGCAAGGCTTCGCGGATCGCTGCCGGGGTGTTTTCGCCCATCATCCGATAAGCCGACAACAACTGGTACGGATACACCCGCGCCTTCGCCACTTCCTGTGGATCGGCCAACCGCGCCGCGACATATTCGATGCAACCCGGTACTTCAAACGCGCCGTGGCGCGCCAGGCTGTTGAGGTTGATGCGCAGTCCCTGCCAGCCCATGTTGCGGGCTTGATTGGCCCATTGCTCCTTGCTCAGTGTTTCGTTGCCGAGCAACTGAAACGGCACCGCCGGCACTTCATCGCTCGCGCCGCTGCGAAACGCCAGCAAATCGCGGGTCAACTCCGGCAAGGCCTTTGCTTCCACCGGTTTGCCGATCAACCAGGCGAAAAACGCTTCGCGCCACGCTTCGGCAGGTTTGGGGTGAACCATCTTCACCACGTCCGCCAACGACGGTTGATTGCCGATCGACGCTTGCAGCAGTTGCCGCTCGGTCGCGCTGTTCAGCCAGTTCTGCAGCAGACGCTTGGGTTGCGAGCCAAGGGATTTACGCCCGGTGGCACCGCTACGGAGGATCTGTACAAAATTGCGCAGCATCTTGCCGCTGTCGATGACTTGCTCGAAAACCTCTGGCACCAGACTTGAACGCTGCGCGGTCAATGCCGCCAGCAACAATGCCGGCATGTCTTTCATATGGCCCTTCTTGCGAGCATAAATCGCGGCTTTTGCCACGAAGCGACTGTCCAGTTCGGCCACCAGCTTCAGCACTTGATCCAGCTGACTTTCTGCGGAGGCGTAAAAGGTCTGGTTCAGGCAACCGGTCACTGCCAATTGCGCCAGTTGGTGCTTCGGGCTGTAGGCATAAGCGCTGGCACCGGAAGCATTCAAGGTGTCGCAGGCCGGCAAGTGATTCGACTGCGTGTTGAAGAGATTTGAGTTGGCCATCTTGGCGTCTCGCTGTGTTGTCCTGTTCGTTGCGATAGGTATTGCAGCGGCTGTGCCAGCTTTTGATTTCCCTCGAAAAATATTTATATCTTATTGATTTATATCATTTTTATTTACTCATACGTTTTTCATCGAATGAATTGACGACAAAACCCTCACCGAATACTTATCATTGAATATCGTCTTTTATCTTTTGAGATAAACATGTCAAACAAGCAAACCGTCGCCATCGGCTTTATCGGCGCCACCCTTGATCGCGTCGGCAAAGGTGCCAATCGCTGGAGCCATTGGCGCCCCAGCGTTGGCTTGTGCCAACAGCAGGACGTGCTGATCAACCGGCTCGAGCTGATTCACGGCATCGACGCCCGCGACGTCAGCCTCGCCGAGCGGGTGCGCGCCGACATCCAGCAGGTTTCGCCAGAGACCGAGGTGCGCTTGCACCCGATGTCACTGCGCAACCCATGGGATTTCGAAGAGGTCTACGGTGCGTTGCACGACTTCACCACCGCCTACGATTTCGACACCGAGCGCGAGGACTACCTCGTCCACATCACCACCGGCACCCACGTCGCGCAGATTTGCTGGTTCCTGCTGACCGAGGCGAGATTCTTGCCGGCGCGGCTGATCCAGACCTCCCCCGCCAAGCGCAACAGCGAAAGCGATCACGCCATCGGCACGCATGCCCTGATCGATCTCGACCTGTCGCGCTACGATCGCATCGCTTCGCGCTTCGCCAACAAGCGCCTCGAAGGCTTGGAGTTCTTGAAGTCCGGCATCGCTACTCGCAACGCCGCCTTCAACCGCTCGATCGAACAGATCGAGCGCGTGGCCGTGCGCTCGAAGGCGCCGATGCTGCTGATCGGCCCGACCGGCGCCGGCAAATCCTTCCTCGCCCGACGCATCTACGAACTGAAACGCAGCCGCCATCAAATGCAGGGGCGTTTTGTCGAGGTCAACTGCGCCACCTTGCGTGGCGATGGCGCGATGTCGGCGTTGTTCGGCCATGTCAAAGGTGCCTTCACCGGCGCACAGAATGCCCGCGACGGCCTGTTGCGCGCTGCCGATGGCGGCATGCTGTTTCTCGATGAGATCGGCGAGCTGGGCGCAGACGAACAGGCGATGCTGCTCAAGGCGATTGAAGAAAAACGCTTCTTTCCGCTGGGCTCGGACAAGGAAGTCGAAAGTGATTTCCTGATCATCGCCGGCACCCACCGCGACCTGCGCAGCCGGGTCGCTGACGGCTTGTTCCGCGAAGACTTGTACGCGCGCATCAACCTGTGGACGTTCGACCTGCCCGGCCTCGCCGGTCGCCGCGAGGACATCGAACCGAACATTGATTTCGAGCTGGAACGCCACGCCCGCGAACACGGGCAACTGGTGCGTTTCAACCTGGAAGCCCGGCGCAGTTATCTGGCGTTCGCCAGCTCTCGTGAGGCGGCGTGGCTGGGCAACTTCCGCGAACTGTCCGCCTCGATCACGCGGATGGCGACCCTCGCCGACAGCGGGCGCATTGATGAGGCACAGGTGCAGGAGGAAATTGATCGGCTGCGCTACGCGTGGGGCCTGGCGCAACCGCAGGCGATTTCAGGAGAATTGCCGGGAGATGCCGAAAGCATGGATCTGTTTGACCGTTTGCAATTGAAGGCAGTGATCGAGGTGTGCCGGCAGGCGGACAGCTTGTCCGATGCCGGCCGCCGACTGTTCGGAATATCGCGCCAGGCCAAGGCACAACCCAATGATGCCGATCGACTGAGGAAATACCTTGGCCGGTTCGGACTTGAGTGGAGCCAGATCGTCGACATCACCTGATGAGAACGCAGCGACTGACCGCCCGTCCAATCACGGGCACCTTCGCCTGCAGGACGCTTCCAATGAATCACCATCCGCTTCCACCGGAAGACGCCCATCATGAACAGAACCATTGCAGCGATCACCCTGACTGGCCTGCTCGCGGCCTGCCCGCTTTTCGCCTCGGCAGCCGCGAAGACGGCTGACGAGTCTGCCGCGCCACCGACCGCGCTTCCCGGCGTGAATCAGGCCGGCAAAGCTCAATCCAACGCAGACAAGGCCGACAAGAAAGGTGAAGAGGCGTCGGGCTCGAACTCCGGCGCCGAGTCGCATGAAACGGCAAAAGATGCTGCTACTTCGAGCGACTCGGAAGACCTCGGTAAATCACCGAAACCTTGATCAGGTTCTACAAGGGTGGCGGCTGCACATCCTTGAACGTCAGCCCGACACTCCCGGTGATTTGCCACGGGTTGGCAGCGCCGTGCCCGCTGAACGACACATGGTCGAACAGTGAATCCTTCAACCCGTCGATCTGCGCTTTGGCCGGGCCACTGAAGCGCACGCGCTCGAACACCAACCCCTGATGCCAGGCGTCGTGCTGACTGTCGCCCTTGACCTCGATCGCCTTGCCTTGAGCATTTTCGACGCTCACGTCGGCGACGCGGATATCGCGGAACTGCCCGGGAATGGTTGAGCGCTGGTAATCCAGCTTGGCGTTCGGATCGTTGTAGTCGAGGGTAAAAATGAACGCCTGCTTGAGCGTATTGCGGATCGCCGAGTCGCGAAAGATCACGTTACGCGCGCCGCCGCCCATGAAGTTGGTGCTCTTCATGCGCAGGCCGGCATCGGTGCCATCGGAAACATTGTCTTCGGCGAGGATGTTTTGAATCCACGCGCCGGTATGG
The DNA here is from genome assembly GCF_900580865.1 of Pseudomonas viridiflava. Lineage (GTDB taxonomy): Bacteria > Pseudomonadota > Gammaproteobacteria > Pseudomonadales > Pseudomonadaceae > Aquipseudomonas. The sequence continues at coordinate 15,276 of NZ_UTBZ01000048.1, read as the reverse complement.
CTGCCGGCAACCACCATGCCGTGACCCTTGCGGAAGTAGTTATTGAAGATCCAGGCATCTTCCTGCGGTTTTTGCTGCACGGCATCCGCCCCGGTACCCGCAGCAAAATTGACGCAGTCATCGCCGGTATCAAAGAAGTTGTTGAAGACCATCGCGCCCTTGCTGTTGGCGAATTCGATGCCGTCGCCGTTATTGGCGTCGTAGGTTTTATGCGTGGTGTTGGCCAGCACTACGTTTTCGGTTTCCAGGTTCATGATTCCGTGGAAGGCCGGATTCACCACGGTGAAACCGCCGTAGAACACGTTTTTTACGTTGCGCAGGGTGATCAGCGACGAACGCATCTGCCCGTAGGCATCCTTGACGTTCATGCCGCGCGCGACCGCTTGCTCGACTTGCGCCTTGGCCAGAATGCCGTCCTGCTGGTAGCGAGTGTTGTCGCTGGGCAGGTAGAACGGCAATGGCTGACCGCGCTCGTCGACGACATCGGCGCGGCGCTTCCAGCCGTTACCGTCAATCGTGCCTTTGCCGACGATTCGGATGTTTTCGAAGGACTGGTGCTGCCGCGGATCACGCGGCAAGGCGTTGATCAGCGACGCCGGGCGCACGGTGCTCGAATACGGATACTGGATGTAGCCGGCCAACGGATAGTCTTCGGCACGCTCGGAACCCAACAGCGTTGCACCCTCGGCGATTTCCACGGTGATGTTGCTCTTCAGGTAAAGCGCCCCGCTTTTGTAGGTGCCCTTGGGCAACCATACTTTGCAGCCGGGGGTGCAGGCGTCGATGGCGTTCTGGATCGCCAGGGTATCGAGACTTTTGCCATCGCCCTTGGCGCCATATTTCCTGACATCGAATACGGCGGCGACCTTGCTCGTCCGTTGCACAACGGCCGGACTGTCTGCCGACTCCTTGCCATCGGTGCCCACCGAACGCACGGTGAACCGATAGGCCGTGTCCGGTTTCAAGCCTTGCGCGGTGTAACTGTGAATGCCGATGCGATGGTGAAAACCGGCAACGTCCTGTTCGTAGAAGCGGTCGATGTAAGGTTTGGCCGGCGAGACGCGGTCATTGTTGGCGTTGCTGCCGCCCAGCAACACACCGTTGGCGTAGACCCGGTAGTCGCTGATATCGGCGTGATCGGCGGGCTTTTCCCAGACCAGGATGATCTGTTGATCATCGAAGGCCAGGGTCGGCACCTGCAGTTTTGCCGGCGCCTCCAGCGCCCACGACGGCACGCTGCAAACCAGCATCAACGTGGCTGCCAGCGACAAAGCCAAAGGCTGTTTGCGCTGCGTCGGAACAACATATCGATAAGGCATGAGCACTCCTTGTTCAGGCCGACAATCCGGCTTCTTGCAGATATTGGCTGCGGTTGACGAACGTCTCGCGGGGCATTTCCACAACCTCCATCGACAGCGACTCGACGTCCGGCAGCAAAGCGACCAGCGCCGCCACGGTCGCCGAGGCCAGACGCCGGCGCTGTTCAGCGCTGCGCCCGGACAACACCGACAGGACGACGTGGACAAAGTCGTCCGCGCCCGCGCCGCAGCGGTAGTGCTCGAACGTATTGAGGCGCACCTTGATGTCCCCGGCCTTGAACAGGCCGAAGGCATCGAGGGCGTCATGCACGGTAGCGAGCAGGGTTTGCTCGCCGACACGTCGGGCCAGGGTTTGCGGGCAATCGATAAGGCAATGCGGCATGTCGCGCTCCTTGATGGATCAGTTTAACCAGCGAGCTGGCGCGCCGATTCCTGACTGAAATCACGACTGGCCTGCACCAGCATCCGCGTGTAGGCGTGACTTGCCAGATCCTGGCTGAGCGCCTGACTGTCGAGCAGCTCGACGATCTTGCCCTGCTGCATCACCGCCACCCGATCACACAGGTGCGTGACCACGCCCAGATCGTGAGTGACCATCAGGTAGGTGAGTTTCTCGCGCCGGCGCAAATCCGCCAGCAGATTGAGAATCTCTGCCTGCACCGAGACATCCAGCGCCGAGGTCGGCTCATCGAGCAGTAACACGCGCGGCTCGAGAATCAGCGCACGGGCAATCGCCACGCGCTGGCGCTGGCCACCGGACAACTGGTGCGGATAGCGAAAACGGTAACTGTCGTTCAGACCGACCTTGAGCAGGATCTCGTTGATCCGGTCGTCCTTGTCGCGCACGCCGTGAATAATCAGCGGCTCACGCAGGGCCGTGTCGACGGTGTGGCGCGGATGCAGCGAGCCATAGGGGTCCTGGAACACCATCTGCACCTGACGAAAATGTTCCTTGGGAATCTTGTGCTGCAGCGGCGCGCCGGCAATGCTCAACTCGCCCGTCCAGTGCCGGTACTGCCCGGCCAGGCAGCGCAGTACGGTGGTTTTGCCGGAGCCGGACTCCCCCACCAGGCCGAAGGACTCACCGTCGGCGACACTGAGGTTGACGTCGTGCAGCACCTGATTAAGGGCCGGGCCGGCGCCGAAACTCAGGTTCAGCGCGTGTGCTTGGATCATGGACATGGTCGATTCCTCAGCAAGTCAGCCACAGTGGATCGCGTTGCAACACCGGCAACCGTTCGCGACGGTTGTCCATGCTCGGCAACGCCGCCATCAGGCCGCGGGTATAGGGATGTTGCGCATGCTGCAGGTCGCCGGCGGCCAGCGATTCGACCACCCTTCCGGCGTACATCACCAACACGCGGTCGCAGTAATTGCGCACGAGGTTGAGGTCGTGGCTGACAAATATAAGACCCATTTCCTGCTGTTCGACCAGTTCTTCCAGCACGTTGAGCACCTGCTGGCGCACCGAGACATCAAGGGCCGAGGTCGGCTCGTCGGCGATGATCACCTGTGGCCGGGTGATGACCATCATCGCGATCATGATGCGCTGGCCCATACCACCGGAGACTTCATGCGGGTAAAGGTTGTAGACACGTTGCGGATCACGGATATGGACCTTCTCGAGCATTTCCAGCACCCGCTCGCGGGCCTCGCTGCGGCTGGCCTTGTGGTGCGCCAGATAGGCCTCGGCAATTTGATCGCCGACCTTGACCACCGGGTTCAGCGAGTATTTCGGGTCCTGCATGATCATCGAAATGCGCTGGCCACGAATCTTCTGCATGACCTTTTCGCCGGCCGTCAGCAGATCGACTTCACCGAACTGCATGGCCTTGGCGGTGATCCGCGCGCTGGCCGGGTGCAGCTTGAGCAGGCTGCGACCGACCGTCGATTTGCCCGAGCCCGACTCACCGACAATGGCGAGTTTTTCCCGCCCGAGGGTGAAGGACACATCGCGCACGGCGTGGGTTTCTTTCTGAGCATTGACGAAGCGCACATTGAGCCCTTCGACGTTCAATTTGATTGCAGACATACAGCCTCCGATTACTCGCTGCGCGGATCAAGAATGTCCCGCAGGCCGTCGCCCAACAGGTTGAAAGCCAGGCTGACCAACATGATTGCGGCCCCCGGAACAGCCACCAGCCACCAGCACTCGAGCATGTAGCGGCGCCCGGTGGAAATCATCGCGCCCCACTCCGGCGACGGCGCTTGCGCACCGAGGCCGAGAAAGCCCAAAGCCGCTGCGGTGAGGATGATCCCGGCCATGTTCATGGTCAGGCGGATGATCACCGACGACATGCACATCGGCACAATGTGCCGCAGGATGATTCGCGTGGACGAAGCCCCTTGCAGCTCAACCGCCACAACGAAGTCAGCCTTGCGCAACGACAGGGTTTCGGCGCGCGCCAGTCGCGCGATCGGCGGCCACGACGTCAGCGCAATCGCTACCACCGCGTGTTCCAGGCCCGGACCGAGCGCAGCGATAAATGCCAGCGCCAGCACCAGGCTGGGGAAGGAAATGAAGATGTCGGTCAGGCGCATGAACACCGTGTCTACCACACCACCGTAGTAGCCGGAGACAGTGCCGATAAACAGCCCGATCGGGCCGACGATCACGGTCACCAGGGTGATGATGTACAGCGTGATGCGCGAGCCGTAGACCAACCGACTGAAGATATCCCGGCCGTATTCATCGGTACCGAACCAGTGGCCGGCGCCCGGCGCCTGCAGGGCATTGGCGAGGTTTTGCGCCACCGGATCATGGGTGGCGATCCACGGCGCAAACAGCGCCACCACCACCAGCACCAGCGCGACCAGCAATCCGGCCAGGGTCATCGGGTTGCGCAACAGGTGCCGCAAGACTTTCAGGGCACTTTTGCAGAAGGCGTCGAAGCTGGATCCGGGGGTACGATCCAACCGCCGCTTGGCGCTCGAATCAGTAGAAGACATGTTGGCAATCATGGGCATGTTCTCGGATTGAATTCAGGATCACCCGGCGCGTTCGCCGACGCACCGGGCAGCGTTCAGCGTTGCTTGTAGACACCCAGATAACGCGTCGCCTCGGCATCATCACCGGCAAAACCCTTGACGTCGGCGGCGCTGACCACGGTGTCGGTCATCTGCGAAATCATCATGATCGGGCCGACCTGCTCGTCGTAGATTTTCTGTGCCTGGTGATACAGATTCAGGCGCTGGCCGGCATCGCGCTCAACCCCGGCCTGATCAATCAGGCTATTGAGCTGCGGGCTGAAAAACGACGCGCGCCAGCCCTGGAAATTCGGCAGGCCGGCGTCATCGCTGTTGTTGGGGTTGTAGGCAAACGTGCGCAGGCTGAAATACGGATGCGGATAGCGCTCGGCCCCACGCGCAACGATGATGTCGAAGTTGCGCGCACGCATCGCGCCGTACACCTGGTTGCCAGTGCCGTTGACAATGCTGGCCTTGATCCCGCCCTCGGCCAGCGTCGCTTGCAGGCGCGCGGCGATGTCGATGAAGGGCGGCTCTGACAATGTGCGAATGGTCGTGGTGAAGCCGTCCGGATAACCCGCTTCGGCGAGGAGTTTTTTCGCCTTGGCGACGTCCATGTGATAACCCGGATCCGGCAGGCGCGCCGCCAGACTCAGTTGCATCGGCTGCTGATTCAGCTGGCCGTAATACGGCATCACTTGTTCGTCGAGGCCCTTGTAGTCGATCAGGTTGCGCACCGCTTCGCGCACTTTGGGGTTGGCAAATTCGGGCTGCTTCATGCTCAGCGCGACGTAGTACATGGTGCCGCGCGGCAGTGACTGCACGTGGATTTTTTCCGAACCGTCGATGGCGCGGATATCCGGTGCGGCCATGCCATATGCCAGATCGAGGTCTCCGCGCTCCAGCATCAGGCGCAGCGACTGCGATTCGGTCATGTGCCGCACCACCACGCGTTTGAGCTTGGCAGCACCGCCCCAGTAACCGTCGAACCGGGTCAGCAACAGCGAGTCGTTCGCCGTCCATTTGCTCAGCACAAAGGGTCCGCTGCCGGCCTCGTTCGTCACCAGCCAGTTAGCACCGAGGTCAGCGTTTTTCTCATGCGCCAAAGCCGTTTTGCGATCGATCACCACCGCGCTTGGCGAGATCGCCAGCGAGTCGATCAATAACAGTGGGTCCATGGTTTGCGGCAAGTCAACGACCAGCGTGTGGGTATCGCTGGCGCGGATCAGTGACTGGATGTTGTCGACGTTATAACCGTAGGCTTTCCAGGTCGTGGCCAGACCGAAGTTGAGCTTCATCACCCGGTACAGCGACCAGGCCACATCTTCAGCGGTCAGCGGATTGCCGGAGTGAAACTTCACGTCCTGGCGTAAGTGAAAGGTTACTTGCTTGCCGTCGTCGCTGATCGTCCAGCGCTCGGCCAGTTGCGGCAAATGCTTTTCCGGATTGCCCTGATCACGCTTGACCAGGGTGTCGTAAAGATTGGCATTGACGCCGGAAGCGTCGAGGCCCGGTGCGTTGGCGGGATCGATGGAAAACAGGTTGACCATGCTCATGCCGACGATCAGTTGATCGGCCGGCGTCTTGGCGCTGGCCTGGGTCATCGGCACCAGCGCCAGGATCGCCGCCAACAGGCCAGCGTGCAGTTTGGTAAATGCAGTCGTCATTGAAAAATCCTTCTTTTTATAATTTTTAGTGCTGCTGCCAAGCGTGTTAACGGGTGCGCGGATCGAAGACCTTGTACAAGGCATCGCTGATCAGGTTGAGCGCGACAAAAATCAAACCGATCACCAGCACACAGCCCATCACCGCGTTCATGTCGCCGAGCATCAGGCTGCTGGTCAGGTACTGGCCGAAACCCGGCCAGGCAAAGACCGTTTCGATCAGCACCGCGCCTTCGAGCAGCGAGCCGTAAGCCAGCGCCACCACTGTGAGCAGTTGCACGAGGATGTTGCGAAAGGCGTGACCCCAGACCACCTGGCGGCGCGACAAACCCTTGACCCGAGCGGTGATGATGTATTCCTGAGACAGTTGCTCGAGCATGAAGCTGCGGGTCATCCGACTGATGTAAGCCACCGAGTTCAGCCCGAGGATCAGCGCCGGCAAGACGATGTGGCGCAATGCGCTGGCGAAGGCTTCCCAATCACCCGCTAGGCTCGAATCGATCAGCAACAGCCCGGTGACTTCGGGCACCATGCCGTCGTACGCCAGGTCGATGCGTCCGGCGCCACCGGCCCAGCCGAGCCAGGCGTAAAACACCAGCAAGCCCATCATGCCCAGCCAGAAAATCGGTGTGGAATAGCCGAACAGGGTAATCACTCGCGCGACATGATCGCCCAGTCGCCCCTGATTGCTCGCCGCGCAGACGCCCAGCGGCAAACCGATCAGCACACCGAAGAGGATGGCCAGGGTCGCCAGTTCGATGGTGGCCGGGAACACCCGGCGGATGTCATCGAGTACCGGGTGCCCGGTCAACAGCGCGTTGCCGAAATTGCCGTGCAGCAAGTCGTTGAGGTACAGGCCGAACTGGGTCCAGATCGGCTTGTCGAGCCCCATCGCCCGGTACACCTGATCGTAGGTCGAACTGTCGGCGTCTGGCCCGACCACCGCCAGCACCGGATCGAGCGGCATCACCCGACCGATGATAAACGTCAGCGCCAACAGGCCCAGTAACGTCACCAGTACCGTGCTGGCACGCCGCGCGGTATTGGAGGCGCGGGCTCCCATGGCAGAGGCAGTCATAACAAACATAGTCAGCTCCTGATAAAACGGTCACCGGTGCACCCGGCACGCGAAGTTCATCCGTGCATTTCAGCGTTTTTTGTAGACGTCTTTGTAGCGCGTGGTCGCGGCCGTGTGCCCTTGGAAATCGGCAACATCGGCGTAGACCAGCACCGTGTCGGTCATCTGCGAGACCGGCAGAATCGCGCCCACTTGCTGATCGAGTTGCTGCTGGATGTCCTGATACTGCGCCTGCTGTTTCTGCGCATCGGGCTCGACTTCGGCACTCTCGATCAACTGATTCAACTCGGGACTGTAGAACGAAGTGCGCCAGCCCTGGAAGTTGCTCAGCTTGGCTTCGTCACGGTTATCCGGGTTGTACACCAGCGTGCGCAGGCTCGAATGAGGATGACGTTCGGCACCGCCACCGCCACGGCCGACGATGATGTCGAAACTGCGCTCACGCATGGCGCCGTAGATCTGGTTACCGGTGCCGGTGATGATGCTGGCTTCGATCCCGGCCTGCGCCAACGTCGATTGCAGGTTGGAGGCAATGTTGATGAACGGCGGCTCGGCCAGCACGCGAATACTGGTTTTGAACCCGTTCGGGTAACCGGCGTCAGCGAGAAGTTTTTTTGCCTCATCGACATTCAGTCGATAACCGGGATCCGGCAGGCGCGCGGCCAGTCCCAACGGCATCGGCCGCTGATTGATCACGCCGTAGTGCGGCATGACGGTCTGGTTGATGCCCTGGTAATCGATCAGCGAGCGCACGGCCTTGCGCACGCGCGCGTCGGCGAACATCGGCTGCTTCACACTCAGCGCGACGTAGTACAGCGTGCCGCGTTGCAGGGTTTGCGTGCGGACTTTGTCGCTTTTCTGCAAGGCCTGGATGTCCGGCGCCGACATGCCTTTGGCGATGTCGAGGTCGCCCCGTTCGATCATCAGACGCAACGACTGCGACTCGGTCATGTTGCGCATGACGATGCGCTTGAGCTTGGCCGGGCCACCCCAATAACCGTCGAAACGGCTCATCAGAATCACGTCGTTGGCGCGCCAGTCATTAAGCACGAAGGCACCACTGCCGGCGGCGTGCGTCACCAGCCAGGCGGCGCCCAGGTCATTGTTCTTCTGATGTTCGAGGACTTTTTTGCGGTCGAGAATGAAGGCGCTTGGCGACGTCGCCAGCGTGTTGAGCACCAACTGCGGATCGGTCGCTCGCGGCAATTCAATGACGAAGGTATTGGCATCAGTCGCGCGCATCGAACGCTCGACATTGTCGGCGGTAAAACCGTAAGCCTTCCAGGTCGACGCCAATGCGAGATTGAGTTTGAGCACGCGCTGCAACGACCAGGCGACGTCTTCGGCGCTCAACGGGTTGCCGGATTGAAATTGCACGCCCTGGCGCAGATTGAAGGTCAGGGTCTTACGGTCGTCGCTGACTTGCCAGCGCTCGGCGAGTGCCGGCAACAGCTGATCCGGCGCAGCGACGTCTTGCACCAGCAACATGTCATAGAGGTTGGCATTGATCTCCGACACGTCCAGGCCAGTGGCCGCCGCCGGGTCGAGGGACAGCAGATTGATCATGCTCATGCCGACGATCAATTGATCGGCCGGGGTTTTGGCATGGACGACAGGTAGCGCGGTCACCGTCAGGGTAGCCGCCAGAACCCGCGCCCACAGCGAAGGAAGAATGTTCATAGCGAGAGTGCCTTTCTTATATTTATAGGGCTCTCGGACAGCCCGGCATGCACCGGGCAGCCCGCGTACACGTCAGAAGCTTTTAAGCGTGTTCATCTCGATGAAGTTGAAGTCGATGTCTTCGCCCAGACCCGGCAGGTCGGACAAATGCACAAAACCGTCGCTGTCCATCGGGTCGACCAGGCGCTTGAGGTATGCCGGCACCTCGTCGTAATCCAGATACGGGTGCAGCAAGCCGCGCTCGTACCAGGTGCAGTTCTTGATCGCGCCGACCACCGTCAGGTTGGCTGCGCCGTTGCCATGGATTTCGCAGTCCATGCCAAACGACTCGGCCATGTGTGCGACTTTCAGGCAAGGCCCGATCCCGCCGACCCCGGCAACACCGGCACGCAGGATGTCGCAAACGTCGTGCTTGACCCAACTGGCCCGGCTCAGGTGTTTGCCGGACAGGGTTTCCGGCCCGAGTACCGGAATGTCCAGTTGCCCCGCCAGCCAGGCATAGGATTCGGCGGACTCTTCCATCATCGGTTCTTCGAACCAGGCGAAATCGAGTTTTTCCAGTTCACGTCCGATGTACAGCGCTTCGGTGCGGCTGTACCAGTGATAACCGTCGAGCATCAAGGCGATGTCCGGGCCCACCGCTTCGCGCACTGCCGCGCAGGCTTTGACGTCAATGCGCGGGCTCGGTGCGAACGAGACCGGCGGCATCCAGGTGTGCAACTTGATCGCCTTGTAGCCGCGCTTGACCAGCGTTTCGGCAAAGCGTCCGTAGTCTTCCGGCGTCGCCAGGCCCTCAGGCAATTCATCGCCGCACATGGTTGAGCCGTATGCCGGCACCTTGTCGCGAAAACCGCCAATCAATTTGTGCACCGGCACGCCGAGCTTGCGCCCCGCCCAATCCCACAACGCCTGCTCGACCAATGCCAGCGCGCGATCAGTCAACTGGCTGGCGCTGCCACGCTGCCAGTGCGCCAGGTCATGCCAGATCTTTTCGCGATCAAAGGCGTTCTGCCCGACCAGCACCTTGCGCACAAAACCATCCAGCACATAAGGACGAATCAGTTCCGGCGCACCGAGGGCGTAACCCTCTTTGCCGTCTTCGGTCTGGATGCGCAGCAACGCCATTTGCGCCTGACTGACATCACCGGGATGAGCATGGCCGGCGCTGTCGACCGCGCGGCGAGTGGGATAGGAAAAAACCTGGACGTTGACTGCTGTGATTCTCATGGACGTCTTGAGCCTTCTTATTGGATTTGTGACAGGAGTGTCGTCGGTTGCGATCGATCATAGGTCATCGTACAACGCTTGAAAAGACCCAATAACTCTTCTTCGAATCGAAGCCTTTCCGGCTAAACGTCCAGCAAAGCGCCATATTTAAAGATGACTAAGTAATAACAGGACTTGCTTTAGACCCCTATTCACAGGGCATATATGTATCAACATGTTTCTAAACCAGCAAAATCACGTAGACGAGTCATCTTGTCGTACGATAACTTATATCTGCGCCTCAAATGAGAGCCATACGCAACATCGCGGTGCCTGTAGTACTCGTCAAACGACCCTAACAAAAACAAAAAAGAAGACCGTATGAACACCACCCTACGCACGCTCGTCACTGTCGCGGCCCTCGGCCTGCCCTTCGCTGTCAACGCTGACTCCGCCAGCCTCAACTACCGCCACCAGTACACCGAGGAGGACAGCGCCCACGCCGACCGAATCAAGCTCAACTACCGCCTGGACAGTGGACTGGGGTTTGAGGCGGAGATGAAATACCGCACGGCCGGTGACCGCAAAGATGTCGCCTACGACAACATGGTCAACAACGGCCATGAGTTCACCGTGAGCTACAACTACAAGCTCAGCGCGCAGTCGACGCTGACCCCGGCGTTTCAGATGGACAGCTCCAAGGATGCGACCGCCTACAAGTTCGGCCTCAAGTACAACTACAAAATCGACGACGCCTTCTACGTAGCGACGCGCTATCGCCTGGACCTGCGCAAACTCGATCGCGATCAGGTCAACAAAGACATGCCCGATCACTACAAGGATGACCAGACCACCCACCGCTTCGAAGGCTGGCTCGGCTACACGCCAGCCAACAAGTGGGCTTACGAATATCAGTTCATCTATTTCAAGACCGACTACATCCGCTACGACAACAAGAAGAGCGACTACGAACAGAACCTGATCGTCAAATACAAGCTCACCAAACAATGGGCGCCCTTCATGGAAATCGGCGACATCAAAGTCGAGTCAACCTCACCCGACCGCCAGGCTCGCTGGCGTCTGGGCGTGCAGTACAACTTCATGTAAGCCGCGCGCAGCTTTTGCCTGGCGAGCGCGCATCGCTTGTCGGGCAGGCACCCTGCCGCCCACCCTCTTCACCACCGCGTAATGGAAGACCCGACCATGACCACACAAACCACGCAGGCCAAACCCTTCAACCGTATTTTGCTGACCGGCGCCGCCGGTGGGCTCGGCCAGATTCTGCGCGAAACCCTGCAGGTTCACGCCGACATCGTCCGCTCCTCGGACATCAGTGCAATGGCGCCGAGCCGCGGCGCGCATGACGAAGTGATCAACTGCAATCTAAGCGACAAGGCCGCTGTCGCCGCGCTGGTCGAGGGCGTCGATGCCATCGTGCATTTGGGCGGGATCTCGGTGGAGCGATCCTTCGAAGAAATTCTCGAGGCGAATATTCGCGGCACCTTTCATGTTTATGAGGCCGCGCGTCTGCACGGGGTCAAGCGCATCGTGTTCGCCAGCTCCAACCACGTCACCGGTTTCTACTCGCAGGACGAACAGATCGACGCCCATTCGCCGCGTCGCCCGGACGGTTACTACGGCTTGTCGAAGGCTTACGGCGAGGACCTGGCAACGTTCTATTTCCACCGCTATGGCATCGAAACAGTGAGCCTGCGCATCGGCTCCTCGTTCCCCGAACCGCGCAACCTGCGCATGCTGGCGACCTGGCTGAGCTATACCGATCTCGAGCACCTGATCGCCCGCGCTCTGCTGGCCAGCGATGTCGGGCACAGCGTGATTTACGGGGTGTCCGCCAACCGTGATCAGTGGTGGAACAACCGCCACGCCGCGCACCTGGGCTTTGCGCCGCAGGACAGCTCCGAAGCCTTTCGCGCAAAGGTCGAACAACAACCGGCACTCGCTGCCGACCACCCGGACCGCTTGTATCAGGGCGGCGCGTTTACCGCAGCAGGTCCGTTTGAAACGCCGGCGCAGACGCGCTCATGAGTGCCGAACTGATTGTCGATGCGCGCAACACCACCGGTGAAAGCCCGGTCTGGCAAGCCGACGAGAACGCCTTGTATTGGGTGGATATTCCGGCCGGCCGTTTGCATCGCTGGCAGCTCGACGGCCAGACCGACTGCTGGCAGGCGGACGAAATGCTCGCCTGTATCGCCCGCAGCGAAGCGGGACATTGGCTGGGCGCGCAGGAAAGTGGACTGTTCAAACTGCGCCCGCAGGTTGACGGACGTCTGGCTGCCGAAAAGCTCATCGGCGTCGAGCACGCCCGCCCGAGCATGCGTTTCAATGATGGTCGCTGCGATCGTCAGGGACGCTTCTGGGCCAGCTCGATGCCAACCGCTATGGGCGCCGAGGCGGTCGGCGCGCTGTATCGCTACGACGCGCAGAACCCGAACGATGTATCGATGCTGGCGCCGCAACTGGAGGACCTTGTGGTGCCCAACGGCCTGGCGTTCAGTCCCGACGGGAGCATCCTGTATCTGTCCGATTCGCACCCGAGCCGGCAACTGATCTGGGCCTTCGATTACGACATCGACAGTGGCACGCCGCACAACCGCCGCGTGTTCGTCGACATGAACGACCACCCCGGTCGACCGGACGGTGCCGCCGTCGATTCACACGGTTGTTACTGGATCTGCGCGATTGATGCCGGCCTGGTGTTGCGCTTTACCCCGCAGGGGAAACTGGATCGCGCGCTGCCGGTACCGGTAAAGAAACCGACGATGTGTGCCTTTGGCGGCCCTCGGCTCGACACCCTGTTTGTCACCTCGATTCGCCCGCAAGGCATCGACCTCACCGATCAGCCACTGGCGGGCGGGGTCTTTGCGCTCAACCCGGGCGTTCAAGGCCTGCCTGAACCCAAGGCCCGCGCCTGAGGATTCAGACGTTCAACGCCGCCGCGTCTGCAGCTTCGTAAGCGCGGCGCAGACGCTCGCGGCTGTTGGACAGATGCAAACGCATGGCAGCGCGTGCGGCGTCGGAATCACGCCGGACAATCGCAATGTAAATGTCTTCATGCTCGCGACTGAGGCGCTCCAGATAGGGTTCCTTGCGGTCATTCTCCAGGCGTTTGGAATGCAGACGTGTGCGCGGCAGAATATTCGCGCCCAGGTGCAGCATGATGTCGGTGAAATAGCGGTTGCCGGTGGCCAGCGCAATTTGCTGGTGGAACTGGAAATCCGCCGACACGGCGTAGTCGACACTGACGGCGCGGGAATTGATGGCATCCAGCGAATCACGCATCAGTTGCAGCTGCTCATCGGTACGCCGCGCACATGCCAGGCCGGCGGCCTCGACCTCAAGGGTGATGCGCAATTCAAGCACCGCCAAGACATCCTGAAGCGTGACGATGCTGTCCGGATCAATGCGAAAACCGCTCGGGCTGGGAATGTCCTGAACAAAGGTGCCGATACCGTGACGGGTCTCCACCAGACCCGCTGCCTGCAGACGCGATATCGCCTCACGCACGACCGTGCGACTGACGCCGTGCTCGGCCATGACCTGAGATTCAGTCGGCAGCTTCGTCGCACGCGCGAGTTCGCCGCTGCAGATGCGTCGGGACAGCTCGGTGACCAGGTCCTCCGCCAGGCTGCGATGCCGGCGACGAACATTGGGGGTGACGTTGGATCTGTCCATCAGCAACAAAAATCTCGAATTTTCGAATAATTACGCATCATAGCCCATTCAGTTGTACGACAACGCACCAGTTCAATGATAGGATTTCTCATGCAGCGGACGTTCGATTCGCTGCAATGGCGATAAGGACGTCCGCTCGAGAAACACGTCGAGACATCGCGTGTAAAACACTCAAGTTAATCAAGGATCTGATTACTCATGACAAAACCAACAACCTTCACGGCCTGCAAACTGGCCAGCGCCATCGTCGGCAGCCTGCTGTTTTCCAGCCTGCCCGCACAAGCGGCCGATATCTGGCTGGATGTTGCAACGACTGGCTGGGCCACGCAAAACGGTGGCACCAAGGGTGGCTCCAAAGCGGCAGCCAACAACATCTACACCGTGAAGAACGCCGCCGAACTGAAAGCCGCACTCAGCGCTTCGGTCGGCACCAACGGTCGTATCATCAAGATTACCGGGCCTATCGACATCAGCGAAGGCAAAGCTTATACGACGACCGCCGATATGAAAAAGCGCGGCCGTCTGGATATCCCGGGCAAGACTACCATCGTCGGTACGAGCAGCACGGCGGAGATCCGCGAGGGTTTCTTCTATGCCAAGGAAAACGATGTGATCATCCGCAACATCACCATCGAAAACCCGTGGGATCCCGAGCCGATCTGGGACGCCAATGACGGCAGCGCCGGCAACTGGAACTCCGAGTACGACGGGTTGACCATCGAAGGCGCCAACAATGTGTGGGTCGACCATGTCACCTTCACCGATGGCCGCCGCACCGATGACCAGAACGGCACTGCCAACGGTCGTCCAAAGCAACATCACGACGGCGCACTGGACGTGAAAAACGGTGCCAACTACGTGACCATTTCCTACTCGGCGTTCAAATCGCACGAGAAGAACAACCTGATCGGTTCCAGCGACAGCCGCACCACCGATGATGGCAAGCTCAAGGTCACGATCCACAACACCCTGTTCGAAAACATCTCCGCACGCGCACCACGCGTGCGCTTCGGCCAGGTGCATCTGTACAACAACTATCACGTGGGCAGCACCAGCCATAAGGTCTACCCGTTCAGCTACGCGCACGGCGTGGGCAAAAGCTCGAAGATTTTCTCCGAGAAAAATGCTTTCGAAATCTCCGGCATCAGCGGCTGCGACAAAATCGCCGGCGACTACGGTGGCAGCGCCTATCTTGATCAGGGTTCTACGCTCAATGGCACCTTGCTGACCTGCAAGTGGGGCACCAACATCGGCTGGACCCCGCCTTACAGCTACACCCCGCTGAACGCGGACAAAGTCGCGGCCGACGTTAAGGCCAAGGCTGGCGCTGGCAAGATCTGATTGATCGATGTAACCGTGTCAATGAAAAGCCCTCGGTGACGAGGGCTTTTTCATGTCTGCTTGAAGATGGTGCGGGGGGGAAGTTGGAGTTCTGGGAAAATTTTGATTATTCATTGCTCTGACTGGCCCCTTCGCGAGCAGGCTCGCTCCCACATGGAGTGATGTTGTTAATGCCATTTACTTCACACCACAGAACACTGTGGGAGATTCTATGGTTGAGGAGAAGCCCTCAACTGACTTTTGTCTGATATTCGCTTTGCCCTTTCAGCAAGGCGAATACCACCCGAGCAAGTTTACGAGCCAGCATCACCAACGCCTGCGTGGT
>NZ_UTBZ01000121.1 GCF_900580865.1 Pseudomonas viridiflava | reverse complement strand
CGTCCCATCGCCAACACTCGGCTCTACGAGCTGGACCGCGACCTGAATCCGCAGCCGGTCGGCGTGGCGGGAGAGTTGTACATCGCCGGTGCCTGTCTGGCGCGTGGTTACCTGAACCGCCCGGACCTGACCGCCGAACGTTTTCTGCCCGATCCTTTCAGCCCGCAACCCGGCGCGCGCATGTACCGCAGTGGTGATCTGGCGCGCTTCCAGGCTGACGGCAACGTGCTGTATCTGGGGCGCATCGATCAGCAGGTGAAGCTGCGCGGGTTCCGCATCGAATTGGGCGAGATCGACAGCCTGCTGCACCAGCAACCCGGTGTGCAGGAAGCGGCCGTGCTGTTGCGCGAAGATGTCCCGGACGACAAGCGTCTGGTGGCTTATATGG
>NZ_UTBZ01000072.1 GCF_900580865.1 Pseudomonas viridiflava | reverse complement strand
TTGCCAGCGCCGCCCGCCCTGAAGGCTGGCGAACATGGCCGCGCCCTGACCGAGACCGACCATGCGCGCGTCATTGAGCTGGCCAATGCGGGCACGGGCATGGACCGCTCGACGGTTATGAACGACGTACTCGATAACCTCGAACACGCAGTGGGCATCGAGCGCGACAGCCAGTTGAAGGCCTTCGCCCTGATGCGTCCGTTCGGTCGTGGCCTGTGCATCGGCCCGGTGGTTGCCGAGGACGTGGATCAGGCCAAACACATGATCGAACAGTTGCTGGCCAAGGTGCCGTACGCCTTCGTGCGCATCGACATTCCCTCTGATGGCGGGCTGGCGGACTGGCTTGAAGAAGCAGGCCTCAAACGCGTCGATGCCGTGACCTGCATGAGCATGGGCGCGGTGCCGCAGCCCAGCCAGGGCGTGCGCCAGTTTACGTTGATCACCCAGGCGATTGGTTGAGCGCAGTGGCGTTGACGCCAGTTGCTATCAAGCAAGCCATACCCACTGAAGGAAAGCGATTTCTTCTGTGGGAGGCGCCACCACGTCTTCGACGTAGCGCTGTCGCGCAGCAAACTCGTGGGAGCGGACTTGTCCGCGAAAAGGCCAGTACATCCGACGAATATTCATCGTCTGTAATACAGTATCCGCGGACAAGCGGAACGCCGCCCGGTCCGCTCCCACAAAATCGCGTTCCTTCAGTGGTCACAG
>NZ_UTBZ01000161.1 GCF_900580865.1 Pseudomonas viridiflava | reverse complement strand
TGAACAGCACACAAATCGGCTCCCTTTCCCCCTCGCCCCCTTGGGAGAGGGCTGGGGCGAGGTGTTGTTTCGAGATACGCCGACCTGAATTATCGAGTTGACTTCGATTCTGAACAGCACACAAATCGGCTCCCTTTCCCCCTCGCCCCCTTGGGGGAGAGGGCTGGGGTGAGGGGGTGACTTTCCTGAGGACGCTACATATCTTCCTCTATATCCAGGAGCAGATTCTCCAACGCCTCTTTATAAGCCCCCGGCTCCTGCCACATCCCGCGCTGTTGCGCTTCCAGCATGCGCTCGGTCATATCCCGCAGCGCATGCGGATTATGCTCGCGAACAAACTCCCGCGTCGCCGGATCGAGCAAATAAGCATCGGCCAGCAAAGCGTACTGGTGGTCATCGATCAACTGCGTGGTGGCATCAAACGCAAACAGGTTATCAACCGTCGCCGCCATTTCGAACGCGCCTTTATAGCCGTGGCGCTTGACCCCGTCGATCCATTTCGGATTGGCCGCCCGCGAGCGGATCACCCGGTTCAGCTCTTCTTTCAGCGTGCGAATCTTCGGCAGATCCGGTTGGCTATGATCACCGTGATAACTGGCCGCAGCTTCGCCGCGCAAGCTTTCCACCGCTGCGAGCATACCGCCCTGAAACTGGTAATAGTCGTTGGAATCGAGCAGGTCGTGCTCGCGGTTGTCCTGATTCTGCAGCACCGCTTGCACCTGGCTCAGGCGCTGCACGAACTGCTCGCGCGCAGCGGTGCCTTCATCGGAGCCGCCATAGGCGTAAGCGCCCCAGTTCAGATAAACCTCGGCGAGATCGTCGCGGGTCTGCCACAAACGGCCGTCGATGGCGCCCTGCACGCCTGCACCGTAGGCACCGGGTTTGGCACCGAAGATCCGCCAGCCGGCCTGGCGCCGCGCGGTGTCTTCATCGAGGCCCGATTGCAGCAGTTCATCGCGCTCGGCGCGAACTTTGGCGGCCAACGGGTTGAGATCGTCCGGCTCGTCCAGCGCGGCAACTGCCTGCACCGCCGCATCGAACAGGCGGATCAGATTAGCGAAGGCATCGCGGAAAAACCCGGAAACTCGCAGCGTGACATCGACCCGCGGGCGGTCGAGCAGGCTCAGCGGCAGAATTTCGAAATCATCGACACGCTGACTGCCAGTGGCCCACACCGGGCGCACGCCCATCAACGCCATGGCCTGGGCGATATCGTCGCCGCCGGTGCGCATGGTCGCGGTGCCCCAGACGGATAATCCGAGCTGGCGCAGGTGATCGCCGTGGTCCTGAAGATGGCGTTCGAGAATCAACGTCGCCGACTGGAATCCGATACGCCACGCGGTGGTGGTCGGCAGGTTGCGCACGTCGACCGAGTAGAAATTGCGCCCGGTGGGCAGGACGTCGAGGCGACCACGGCTGGGTGCGCCACTGGGGCCGGCGGGGACGAAGCGACCGCTGAGGGCATCGAGCAGACCGCGCATTTCTGCGGGGCCGCAAGCATCGAGGCGTGGGGCGACGACTTCGCGCAAGTTGTCGATAATCGCACTGACTTCAGCCCACCCCAGCCCCTGTGGGAGCGAGCCTGCTCGCGAAAGCGGTGGATCAGGTAAATCTTTAGCGACTGACACGACGCCTTCGCGAGCAGGCTCGCTCCCACAGGGGATTTGCAGAGATTCGCAGATCAACGCAGTGGCAAACAGTTCGAGGCGTTCGCGGGTGTCGCCGGCAGTGCGCCAGACTTCGTCGCTTTGCGATTGCAGCGCCTCGGGACGCGGGCCTGTCCATGGATCGGCCAGCGCACAATCGAGTGGATCGAATCCGAGTTCGAACGCTTTGGCGAGTGCTCGCAACAGGCTTGATTGCGCGCCTTTGCCGTCGCCTCGTGGAATACGCAGAAGCGCCAACAACGTATCGATCCGCAAACGCCCGGTCGGCGACTCGCCAAAAATGTGCAGCCCGTCGCGAATCTGCGATTCCTTCAAATCACACAAATACGTATCGAGACGCGGCAGCCAGATCGCCGCATCGGCGTCACTGTCCAGCCCGGCATCAAGCTGCAATTCACGATCGATCTGCGTCTCGCGCACCAGTTGCAGAATGTCGCGCTGCAATTCCCGGGCGCGACGTGGATCGAGCAACTGCGCTTCGTAATACTCGTCGGCGAGCAATTCCAGATTGCGCAATGGGCCGTAGGTTTCGGCGCGGGTCAGCGGCGGCATCAGGTGATCGATGATCACCGCTTGCGTGCGCCGCTTGGCCTGGGCGCCCTCGCCCGGATCATTGACGATAAACGGATAGATGTTCGGCAGCGGCCCGAGTAGCGCATCCGGCCAGCAGTTTTCCGAAAGGCCGACGCCTTTGCCCGGCAGCCATTCGAGGTTGCCGTGCTTGCCGACGTGAATCACGCCGTGGGCGCCGTAGGTGTTGCGCAACCAGAAATAGAACGCCAGATAACCGTGCGGCGGCACCAGATCCGGGTCGTGATACACCGCGCTCGGATCGACCTGATAACCGCGCGCCGGTTGAATGCCGACGAAGGTCAGGCCGAAGCGCAGACCAGCAATCATCATCCGCCCGTCACGGCACATCGGATCGTTCTGCGGCGCTCCCCAGCGTTCAATCACGGCGGCGCGATTGGCTTCGGGCAGCGCGTTGAACATCGTCAGGTAAGCGTCCATCGCCAGGCTTTGCTGGCACGGGCGCAGATCAATCGTGTCGAGATCGTTGCTGACGCCGCCGAGCAATTGCTGGATCAACTCGGTGCCGGAATTGGGCAACCCCGCCGTGACCGGATAGCCCTCAGCCTGCAACGCAAGCAGGATATTCAGCGCCGCCGCCGGCGTGTCGAGACCGACGCCATTACCGATGCGTCCATCACGAGTCGGATAGTTGGCGAGAATCAGCGCGATGCGTTTTTCGCCATTCGGCAGGCGCGCCAGATCAATCCAGCGCCGCGCCAGTTCGGCAACGAAATCCATGCGCTCGGGTTGCGCGCGGTAGCAGACCACATCGGACTGACTGCGCTCACTGCGCCAGGCCAGATCCTTGAAGCTGATCGGTCGGCTGATGATGCGTCCGTCGAGTTCCGGCAAAGCAATGTGCATGGCCAGATCGCGCGGGCCGAGGCCCTGCTCACTGTCGCGCCAGCCGGGCTCGTTGTCCTGCGCGCAGATCGCCTGGATCACCGGAATATTGCGGCGAAACGGCCGCAGATGCGGCGCTTCCGGGCTGGATTGGGCGAAACCGGTGGTGTTGAGAATCACCCCCGCCTCGACTTCATCCAGCCAATCCTCGACCACCGCCAGGCAGCCGGGTTCTTTCAGACTGGCCACGGCGATCGGCAGCGGATTAAGTCCGGCCGCCTTCAAACGCTGGCAGAAAACATCGATGAACGCGGTGTTCGCCGCTTGCAAATGCGAGCGGTAAAACAGCACCGCCGCCACCGGGTTCTCGGGCAACCATTCGGCTTGCCAGTCACTCAATGCGGCGCTGGTTTTGTTCGGGTGGTAGATCGCCGTGCGCGGCAGGGTCTGCGGTTCTTCCCAGGCGTAATCGCGGGCGAGCCAACGGTTGGCCAGACAACGGAAAAAATCCAGCGCATTGCCCATGCCGCCCTGACGCAGAAACTGCCAGAGCCGGTCGCGTTCCTCGGCGTTGACGGTGCTCAGGTCGCTGAGTTCCGGATCGGGCCGGTCATCGCCCGGCACCAGAATCAGCTGCACACCACGCTCGGGCAGCTCGACCAGACGCTCGACCCCATACCGCCAATAAGCGATGCCGCCGTGCAGCGAAATCAGGATCACCTTGGCATGACGCAGCACTTCGTCGACGTACAAATCGACCGAGGCGTGATTCTGCACCTGCATCGGATTGGCCAGACGCAGGCTCGGATAATCCTCCGGCAACTGCTGCGCGGCTTCGGCGAGCAGTGCGAGGCTGGAGTCACCGCTGCAGAGGATCACCAGCTCGGCGGGGGTTTGGCCAAGGTCGGCAATGTTGTCATCCGAGACGAAACCGCCGGGCTGGGTCCTGAGCAGGTGCATGGCTTAAACGCTGAGCGCGGCGCGCAGTTGCGCTTCGAGTTGGGCGGCGTCGAGTTCCTGGCCGATCAGCACCAGACGTGTCACGCGCGCTTCATCGGCGCCCCACTGACGGTCGAAATGTTTGTCGAAACGCGTGCCCACGCCCTGGATCAACAGGCGCATCGGCTTGTTCGGGATCGCCGCGAAACCTTTGACGCGGAGGATGCCGTGCTTGACCACCAGTTGCGTCAGCGCGTCGAGCAGCAGGCTTTCGTCAGCTTGCGGCAGTTCGATGGAGATCGAATCGAAGGCGTCGTGATCGTGATCATCGTGATCGTCATCGCCTTCACCATGGTGGTGATCGTGATGGCTGTGGCGGCTGTCGATGTGTTCTTCGGAACCGGCGCCGAGGCCGATCAACACGTCCAGTGGCAGACGACCGTTGCTGGCTTCGATGATTTTCACCGCTGGCGGCAGTTCTTCGGCGACTTCAGCGCGCACGCGCGCCAGATCTTCCGGGCTGGTTTGGTCGGCTTTGTTGAGGATGACGAGGTCGGCGCTGGCCAGTTGGTCAGCGAACAATTCGTGCAGCGGCGACTCGTGGTCGAGGTTCGGGTCGAGTTTGCGCTGGGCGTCAACCTGATCCGGGAACGCAGCGAAAGTGCCAGCGGCCACGGCCGGGCTGTCGACCACGGTGATCACTGCGTCAACGGTGCAGGCGCTGCGGATTTCCGGCCACTGGAAGGCTTGCACCAGCGGTTTTGGCAGGGCCAGGCCCGAGGTTTCGATGAGGATGTGGTCGAGGTCGCCGCGACGCGCAACCAGTTCGCGCATCACCGGGAAGAACTCTTCCTGAACGGTGCAGCACAGGCAGCCGTTGGCCAGTTCGTAAACGCGGCCGGTGGCTTCTTCTTCGGTGCAACCGATGGTGCATTGCTTGAGGATTTCACCGTCGATGCCCAGCTCGCCAAACTCGTTGACGATCACCGCAATGCGCCGGCCTTGTGCGTTGTCGAGCATGTGCCGCAGCAGCGTGGTCTTGCCCGAGCCGAGGAAGCCGGTGACGATGGTGACGGGGAGTTTGGCCAGTGTTTTCATCGGTATGCCCTTTGGCAAGCGGCGGGCATACGGGACGAGAACCGGCCACGCGCGTGCGCGCCGGAAGCGTTCGCCACCGGATCACCCCGCCCGGTTGTAGTGAGAATCTGTGACGAGGCAGGTCTCCTGGCTGACGGTGTTCAGGCGTGGGGCCTGGCGTTTGCTGCGCCTTCCCGCTGGCTCATCGATTGAGCTGGCAGTGGCGTGGCAGCGAACATCACCGTTCACAGTTGCGGGGGCAGCCGCGGCATTGACCGCGTTCCCTTCTTAGCTTCGGCGTGGGCCGAAGAACCTCGAAAGCGCAAGGCTACGCATGGTGTGGTTTTGGGTCAATGCTTTGGGGGTTTTGGATTGGGGGCATATCCGTTGCTGCGGGTGCTGCTTCTGGCGGTTTCGCTCTTACAGCGAGTCACCTTTTCCAAACGCCGAAAAGGTAACCCAAAAGGCTTTGCCCCGGCGTACGGCACTTCGCTGAGGCTCAGTGTTCCCTCGCTACGGTGTCCATCCGGGG
>NZ_UTBZ01000153.1 GCF_900580865.1 Pseudomonas viridiflava | reverse complement strand
GGTCGATGCCGTCCGGGTTGATTTTCAGCGCCTTCTGCAACAATTCGCCGGCCTTGTCCGAATCACCGAAAGCCAGAGGCCAGCCCGGCACGCGATCGTAAAGCACAGCAAGGCTGGTGTAGGCCGAGCCCTGCAGGGCGGTAGGATCAATGCTCAGCGCCTTTTCCAGATCGGCCTTGGCCAGCTTGGCTTTTTCCAGTGCACCCAGCCCCGGACCCTGCGCGCTGGCCCAACAGCTGTTGACGATCCCGGACCAGATCCAGGCCTCGGCTGTGGTCGGGCGGTCCTTGACGAAGGCTGTGGACTGGGTCGCCAGCTTCTCGAACGCCGCGACGCGTTGA
>NZ_UTBZ01000051.1 GCF_900580865.1 Pseudomonas viridiflava | reverse complement strand
TGCCGAGCAGGTCACGGCCCAGTTGGGTGGACACCGCAAGCGTGGTCAGGCCGAACGCCAGGACAATGCCGATCAGGTAACCCTGGATCAACACAGTCAGGGAAATCCAGACCTTGCCCGGCAGCTCTCCACTGACGATGCCGTCGTAGAACGCGGCGGCGGTCTGCAAAAAGCTGGGCAGCAGCAGGTCGTTGTTCTGAAGACGCGCAGCGAGTTCCCAGATCACGGCCAGCGCAATCATGATCACGGTCTTGCGCACCCAGCTCAGTTGCCAGATGCGTTGGGCCAACGGCAGGTCGCGGGCCAGGTCTTCCT
>NZ_UTBZ01000058.1 GCF_900580865.1 Pseudomonas viridiflava | reverse complement strand
CACCTACACCGAACAGCGCGAGAAGTACTTCCAGAACGACCGCGCCATGGTGGGCCTGCTGATCACCGTGTGCGTGGCGCTGCTGGTGGTCACCGCGCTGGGCATCGTCGGCCTGGCCAGCTTCTGGGTGCAGCAGCGTACCAAGCAGATCGGCATCCGCCGTGCGCTGGGCGCCACCCGTGGCCAGATCCTCCGGTACTTCCAGACCGAGAACTTCCTGCTGGCCACCGTGGGTATCGTGCTGGGCATGCTGCTGGCGTACTCGATCAACCTGTGGC
>NZ_UTBZ01000088.1 GCF_900580865.1 Pseudomonas viridiflava | reverse complement strand
TGGCCTAGAGGGCAATCGGCGATTTTTAGGAAATCTTTAGAGAGATGACAACAACCACAACAAAAAACGCAGATTTATCGGTAAAGCACTGGTTGATGAGGCCGATACGCAGCGCCTCATCGGCTTCTACCGTACGGCCCGTGTAGGCCAGCTCGCGCATGATGCCGTCCGGGATGATTCGCGGCAGGCGTTGCAGGGTGCCGACATCGGCCGCCATGCCCATGTCGATTTCGCGGATCGCAAATTGCACATCGGCGGCGGCGTAGCGCATGTCGCACGCCGACACCAGATCGATTGCGCCGCCCAGACAGTAGCCCTGAA
>NZ_UTBZ01000056.1 GCF_900580865.1 Pseudomonas viridiflava | reverse complement strand
GCATCGAAGTCCGGGTACTGGCGGGCCAGCGCCGTGCTTTCCCGGCGCTCGCCATCGGTGGTCTGGCCGTCGCCTTCATAGGCTTTACGAGCGGCGGCCTCGGCCTTGTCCAAGGGTTGTCCCAGCCAGGCGAATGCAGTTTTCACGGCTACCGGCAACGGCTGCTGCATACCGCGCAGCCAGGCCATCAACAGGTGATTGAGGGTTATGACAGCGGCATCCCTTTCCAGTGGAGCCAGCATCAGGGTTTCATCGCTGTCCACCAGTGCGGTGCTCAAT
>NZ_UTBZ01000087.1 GCF_900580865.1 Pseudomonas viridiflava | reverse complement strand
GCTCGACGTGATGCCAGATGCCCTCCCCGACTCGCCCGCCCCTGCGGGCAGTCTGTATGTCTGGGATACACCGCTGGCAGCGCCAGTGGTCACGGGTCAACTGAACACGGCCAACGCCGGGTTCGTGCTGCAAACCCTGACACGCGCTGGACAAGGCTGCCTCGACGGCCTGTTCAGCGGCATGATTACCGCCCCGGTGCACAAGGGCGTGATCAACGAAGGCGGCTTTGCCTTCTCCGGACACACCGAATTCCTCGCCGAACTGACCCATACCGGAC
>NZ_UTBZ01000227.1 GCF_900580865.1 Pseudomonas viridiflava | reverse complement strand
GATCGAGATTGGCTGACAGCAAGGGATAAGGTTGAGCCAGCACAAACCGCACGACCGGACCATGCAGGGTCCAGTTCCAGCCTGATTGCCATTGCAAGGCTGCGGGCAGGTCCACAGGCCCATCTGACTGGGTAATCTGCTCTCGGACCGAGTCGACAGAGGCCTGCTGGTTCGGGCTCAGCGTTTCGAGCAGCACACTCCCTTGGGCTCGCTGGTCGGCCAGCACCTGCAAAAGCCATAATTGCACGGCATGGTGATCGGGGTTGTCGTGCTGTTGGCCCACCAGAACCCTGG
>NZ_UTBZ01000169.1 GCF_900580865.1 Pseudomonas viridiflava | reverse complement strand
CGGGAGCGTCGGAAGATTATAAGCGCTATGCATCGACCTGAAAGATCGAGTCGATTATGGATTCCCCAAAGCAAGATCAGGTCGGTGGAACTCGCCAATCTCCCACGGTCAGTCCCCTCTCCCCCAAGGAGAAGGAGCCGACCGAGATGTCTGGCGCTACGCATCGACCTGAAAGATCGAGTCGATTATGGATTCTCCAAAGCAAGATCAGGTCGGTGTAACTCGCCAATCTCCCACGGTCAGTCCCCTCTCCCTCTGGGAGAGGGTTAGGGTGAGGGCAGCCTCAGGTTCACCACACACTCAAACTGAAAACTTCGCCACCATACTGTTCAAATCCACCGCCAACCGCGACAACTCCTGACTCGCCGCACTGGTCTGATTGGCCCCGGCCGAGGTCTGCATCGCCAGATCACGAATGTTCATCAGATTGCGATCCACCTCGCGCGCCACCGCCGCCTGCTCTTCCGAGGCACTGGCGATCACCAGGTTACGCTCGTTGATCAGCGTGAACGCCGAGGCGATCTCTTCAAGTGCAGTCCCCGCAGCCTTGGCCAACTCCAGCGTCGAGCGCGCTCGCACATTACTCTGCTGCATCGAACTGACCGCCGAATCGGTGCCCTGCTGGATCCCGCCAATCATCTGCTCGATCTCTTTCGTCGATTGCTGCGTGCGATGCGCCAGCGCCCGCACCTCATCGGCCACCACCGCAAACCCGCGCCCGGCATCACCGGCCCGCGCCGCCTCGATCGCAGCATTCAAAGCGAGCAGATTGGTCTGCTCGGCAATCGAACGGATTACGTCCAGCACTTTACTGATGCCATGAACCTTCTGCGCCAGATCTTCTACCTGCGACGCATTGTTGGTCACGTCTTCAGCGAGAAACTCAATCGACGAAACGGTCTGCTGCACTTGCTCACGTCCATGCTGAGCGATGCGGTCCGACTCGCGCGACGCCTCCGAGGTGGCCACCGCATTGCTCGCCACCTCCTCCACCGCAGCCGTCATCTGATTGACCGCCGTGGCCGCCTGTTCAATTTCCAGACTCTGCTGGTGCAAACCGCGCGTTGCATCCTCCGTGACGCAACTCAGCTCCTCCGACGCCGAAGCCAATTGGCTGGAGGACTCGGAGATTTGCCGAATCGTGTCGCGCAGGTTGTGCTGCATGCTCTTGAGCGCGTGCAGCAGTCGCGCCGGCTCGTCCTTGCCGCTGATGCGGATATCGCCGGTCAAATCACCACCGGCCACCACCTCGGCGACACCCAGCGATTGCGCCAGCGGCAGCACGATGCTGCGCGTCAATAGCAGGGCCAGGCCGATGGTGATCAGCGCGGTAATGCCGATCATCACCCCGACCCACACCCGCGAACTGGTAAACACCAGCCGCGCTGCTTCGGTGGCGAGATTGGCATTGTGTTTATTCAGCTCGACCAGCTCGCGCAAAAGCACTGCGATTTCATCGGCCAAGGGACCCATCTGAGCATTGAGAATGGTCGCGGCTTCCTCGACCCGATTCTGTGCAGAGAGCTGCATGACCTGCGCCTGAAACTCCAGGTACTGGTGCTCGGCGACCTTGAAGCGGTCGAACAGCTTGCGCTCCTCAGGCAGTACGATCAGCACGTCATAACGCTGCTGAGCCTCACTGAGCACACCGCGTAATTCATTGAGTTTGGCAACGTTCTGTTCAAGCGCCTGCGGATCGCGATTGAGCAACAGGCGCATGGTCAACGCCCGCAGGCGCAACATGTCCTGACTCATCTCACCGACCGCCATGACACTCGGCAGCCAATTGTTATCGACCTCGTCAGACTGGGCGCGCATGTTCGACATTTGCAGCAGGGCGAACGCGCCAAGGGCAAACACCATCAACGCCAACAAGCCAAAACCGAGGCCGGCGCGCGGGGCAATATTGAGACTACGGATACTCATTGCTCTGGTTCCTTCCAAAAGCGCTGCATCAACCCTGCAGCTGGTTGCTTTAGAAGGTATCGGCCCGGCGGAAAAATGCGTAAGACGAAAAGGCGATATCAAAAGGCCTTGATCCTTCGAACTGTCGGCATTAACGATTCAGCGTGGTTTTGCCGGACTTGAGCTCCGTTCGCGGCAATATCGCCAGGAAGTTGTCTCGAGCGACTTTTTTGGCAATGCCTTCGGGCAACGCATCAAGGAAGGGTTTGAAACTGTGCATCTCCTCACCGAGCTTGTTGAATCGCCCAACCACGTCCGAGCCGAGCATAAAGCGATCCGGATACTTCTCGACCAGCTCCAGCCATTCCGGGCGCGGCTTGCCCTGCTCGTCCAGCAGATACGGCGTGAGCATGCTCCAGGACAGGTCGATAAACAGGTTGGGATACGCCTCGAGCATGCGCGTCAGCGTAGGCAACAGGAATGTCAGCTGGGTCTGATGCCGATGGATTTCTGCGCTGGTGCCCGCGTGCGCCCAGATAAATCGCGTATGCGGGTGATTACGCAGCGGTTCTTCGATTTCCTTCAGGTACAGCGGATTTTTCTCACGCTTGGAGGTGATGTTGGAATGCAGCATCACCGGCAGATCGTTCTCGGCGGCCAAGTGATAAATCTTGGTCATCGCTTCGTTGTTGGCGCGCGGTGTGTCGCCGGACGTCAGCGCCGTTAGATCGTCATGGCGGGTAAACACTTCGCCGATGCCCTGCCAAAACCCCGGATACAGATCGAGCATGCGCTGGATATGCGCGGCGGAGTTCTTGTCGTTGGGGTTGAAGCCCGACAGGAACGGATGAAAGTACGGGCGCTGCTCGGGAGGCAACTTTTGCACTGCATCAGCAACGATCACATCGGTGGCGCTATACCAGTAAGCATCGGCGTCATCACCAGCGTAATAGCGCGGGCGCTTAGGTTCGTCCTCATGCCACTTCTTGGCGACCGGAATGCCGGAAATCATTACATGCTCGATGGAATTGTCCTGCATGGCTGTCAGCAGTTTCGCCATGCCTGCGCTTTCCTGGAAAAAATCCACGTAATGCAGGTGCGCATCGCTGTAGGTGTATTCGCGGGCGCTGACGTTGCCGGCAAATACCAACAAACAGGCAAGACTCAAACGATACAGGGACACAAGTAATCTCCAGGAAGTGGGCATAGCCTAGACCGCGCCCCGACAACAAGGGTTCATCCCGCAGGAAAGTGGAACGCGTACCGGTGGGAATGCTCTATAACTGCAAGGTCTTTTTTGATCGAAGCGACTTTTCCTACTGCCAGTGAGGTTCCCATGACCGTTACCGTCAATACCGTCTCCGCTGAAGGTTTTCGTCACACCGTACAGATTGATGACCACGAACTGTTTGCCGACGTACCGAAATCCGCCGGCGGCGAAGGCACGGCACCTGAGCCGCACGACTACTTCGATGCGGCCCTCGGCGCCTGTAAAGCGCTGACCCTGAAGATGTACGCAAAGAAGAAAGACATCCCGCTGACCGGCGTCGGTGTCGACGTCAAACGCGACAACAGTGAAGAGCAGAAAGGCAAATACGTCCTGCACGTCACCCTCACCCTCAAAGGCGTACTCACCGACGCCCAGCGCGAGGAATTGCTGCGCGTCGCCGACCGCTGCCCGATTCACAAGCTGATGACCACCACCGACGTCAGCATCGAAACACACGCTCCGCAAGGCTTCGATAGCCAGTAATCCTCCTCATGCCAGCGGCGGGTTATGCTTCTGGCATCACCCGCTCAGCCTGGAATGCACCATGGACACGCAACCTCTGATCATCCGCCCGCGCGCCGAAGACGTCGAAGGCCAGCCGATTCTGCGCCCGTTGCCGTCAGCCAAATGCCGCAGCGTCGGGCCTTTCGTGTTTTTTGATCACATGCTCGAGACGGTTTATCCGGCGGGCAAAGGCATGAACATCCGACAACACCCGCACATCGGTCTGTCGACGCTCACCTATTTGTTTGAAGGGCAGATCCAGCACAAGGACAGCCTCGGCTCGGATCAGGTTGTTGGCGCCGGCGATGTCAGCTGGATGACTGCGGGTAGCGCGATTGCTCACGTTGAACGCACGCCTGAGCCGTTGTGGGACAAAAGCTTCACCATGCACGGCTTGCAGATCTGGCTGGCATCGCCCAAGGATCATGAGCAAGGCCCGGGGCATTACAGCCATCACCCGGCGTCAACCTTGCCGGTCAGCGATAACCTTGGCGTGGAGATTCGGATGATTGCCGGGTCAGGCTTTTGCCTGGAATCGCCGGTGCCGGTGCTCTCTCCTACGTTGTATGCCGAAGTGAAGATGCAAACGGCGACCACCCTGCTGATTCCGACCGAGCATGAAGAGCGGGCGGTTTATGTGCTGAGTGGGGATGCGCAGTTGAATGGCGAGACGATTGAGCCGCATGCGCTGGTGGTGTTGCCGGCCGGGGAAGAGATGAGCTTGTTTGCCGAAAGCGATGTGCACGCGGTGGTGTTCGGCGGCGCGCCGCTGGACGGGCCTCGGCGGATCAACTGGAATTTTGTTGCGAGCGATCCGGTGGCGATTGATAAAGCGCGGCGCAAATGGGCTGCAGGTGATTGGCCGACGGTACCGGGGGAAGTTGAGCGGATCGAGTTGCCGCGTTAGGCCTTGACCCTCACCCCAGCCCTCCCGAAACGTCGGACCGCCCGTAGGGAGAGGGAGCCGACCGAGGTGTCTGGCGCCATACAACGACCTGAAAAATCTTGGCGATGATGGATTCACCAAAGGCACTTTCAGGTCGACGCATTGGTTGAGCGTCCACCATCAGCACCCTCACCCCAGCCCTCTCCCGGAGGGAGAGGGAGCCGACCGAGGTGTCTGGCGTCATACATCGACCTGAAAAGTCTTGGTGATTATGGATTCACCCCGGGCACTTTCAGGTCGGCGTAATCCCTGAGCATCCCCCAATCAGTCCCCTCTCCCTTTGGGAGAGGGTTAGGGTGAGGGGCTTTTGCTTTTCAGGCTTTTAGCCCTTGAACACTTCATCCAGCAAATCATGCATCGACTTGAACGCGCGCTTGGCGGTCTTCGCGTCGTACATCATCTTGCCCGGAACATTCGCATGCGGGTCAGTAAACGAGTGCACCGCACCGCCGTAGCTCAGCAGTTGCCAATCCACATTCGCCGCGTTCATTTCGTCTTCAAACGCCGGCAATTGCTCTTTCGGCACAAGCGGATCGGAAGCACCGTGCAGCACCAATACCGAGCCTTTGATGTTCTGCGCATCGGCTGGGTTCGGCGAATCCAGCGTGCCGTGGAACGACACCGCAGCCTTCACCGCCGCACCAGTGCGAGCCAGATCCAGCGCACAGCAACCGCCGAAGCAGAAACCAAACACCGCCAGCTTCGAAGTATCAACCGCCGCTTCACCCTGCTTCTGCAGTTGCTCGAATGCCGCTTGCATACGCTTGCGTAGTAATGCGCGATCATCCTTCAACGGCATCATCGCCGCGCCAGCCTGATCAGCGTTCTGCGGACGCACAGCCTGACCGTAAACGTCGGCGATCAACACCACATAGCCCTCGGCCGCCACCGATTTGGCGATCTCTTCAGCACCAGCGCTGACGCCCATCCAGTTCGGCGCCATCAACAAACCCGGCAGCGCACCCTTGTGCTCGGCGTCGAACGCCAGACGACCTTCATAAGGCTGGCCGTCAATCTGATAGACCACGGAACGTACAGTGACTTGGCTCATTTCTGACTCCAGATTGGTTAAACACCAGAATGAAAAAACCCGCCGAAGCGGGTTTTTCTACGACTTGGTTAAACCGACAGTTCAACCAGCAGCTTGTTCAGACGGCGCACATACGCGGCCGGATCCTTCAAGCTGTCGCCAGCAGCCAATGCTGCCTGATCGAAGAGGATGTGCGACAGGTCGCCAAAACGCTCTTCGCTCTGCTCGCCATCGAGTTTCTCGATCAGCGGGTGACTTGGGTTGAATTCGAAGATCGGTTTCGAATCCGGCACCTTCTGGCCGCTGGCTTCGAGGATCTGACGCATTTGCAGACCCAGATCCTGCTCGCCGATGGCCAGGATGGCCGGCGAATCGGTCAGACGATGGGAAACCCGCACTTCAGCCACGGAATCGCCAAGCGCGGTTTTCAGACGCTCAACCAGACCTTCTTTGGACTTGGCGACTTCTTCTGCGGCTTTCTTGTCCTCTTCCGAGTCCAGATTGCCCAGATCGAGATCACCACGTGCCACGTCGACAAAGGTCTTGCCATCGAACTCGCTGAGGTAGCTCATCAGCCACTCGTCGATACGGTCAGTCAGCAGCAGCACTTCGATGCCTTTCTTGCGGAAGACTTCCAGGTGCGGGCTGTTCTTGACCTGCGCGTAGGTTTCGCCGGTGAGGTAGTAAATCTTGTCCTGACCTTCCTTGGCGCGTGCCAAGTAGTCGGCCAGACCAACGATCTGCTCGCCGTCGTCGCCTTGGGTCGATGCGAAACGCAGCAGACCGGCAATTTTCTCTTTGTTGGCGAAGTCTTCTGCCGGGCCTTCTTTCATGACCTGACCGAAGTTCTTCCAGAAGCCCTTGTATTGCTCAGGCTCGTTCTTCGCCAGTTTTTCCAGCATGTCGAGCACGCGTTTGGTCAGCGCGGTCTTCATCGAATCGATGATCGGGTCTTTCTGCAGAATCTCACGCGACACGTTCAGCGACAGGTCGTTGGAATCGACCACGCCTTTGATGAAGCGCAAGTACAGCGGCAGGAACGACTCGGCCTGATCCATCACGAACACACGCTGCACGTACAGCTTCAGGCCTTTCGGCGCTTCACGCTGGTACAGGTCGAACGGTGCGCGAGCCGGCACGTACAGCAGCGAGCTGTATTCGAGCTTGCCTTCGACTTTGTTGTGGCTCCAGGCCAGCGGGTTTTCAAAGTCGTGAGCGATGTGCTTGTAGAACTCCTGGTATTCCTCGTCCTTCACTTCAGTGCGCGGACGGGTCCACAGGGCGCTGGCGCGGTTGACGGTTTCCCATTCAACGGCCGGCGCCTCTTCGCCTTCGGCAGCTGCAGCTTCTTTCGGCAGCTCGATCGGCAAAGCGATGTGGTCGGAGTACTTCTTGATGATGTTGCGCAGACGCCAGCCATCAGCAAACTCGTCTTCTGCAGCTTTTAGATGCAGGACGATGCGGGTACCACGTTCTGGTTTGTCGATGGTGGCGACTTCGAACTCGCCCTCGCCTTTCGACGACCAGTGCACGCCTTCGCTGGCCGGGGTGCCGGCGCGACGGCTGTACACATCAACCTGGTCAGCGACGATGAAGGCGGAGTAGAAGCCCACACCGAACTGGCCGATCAGGTGCGAATCTTTCTTCTGATCGCCCGAGAGATTCTTCATGAAATCGGCGGTGCCGGATTTGGCGATGGTCCCCAGGTGGGTGATCACATCGTCACGGTTCATGCCGATACCGTTGTCTTCAAGGGTGACGGTCTTGGCGTCTTTGTCGAAGCTCACGCGGATTTTCAGATCTGCACCACCTTCGAGCAACTCTGGCTTGGCCAGGGCTTCGAAGCGCAGTTTGTCGACAGCGTCAGAGGCGTTCGAGATCAATTCGCGAAGGAAAATTTCCTTGTTGGAATACAGCGAATGGATCATGAGGTGCAGCAGCTGCTTTACCTCGGTCTGGAAGCCCAGGGTTTCCTTTTGAGTTTCCACACTCATGGTCATCAAACTCCAATCAGATGGCAGTGGCCGCGACCCGAAATGGTCTGCGGCGGGTTGTCTTGTGAGTTTGGGGCGCTGTTCAGGATTTCAAGGGCTCATCGATTTTGAAGTGCGCACGCGCGGTGGCAATCGGTTCGCCTTCGGTACTTTGCCAGGCTGTGATGGCGACGTTGGCGACGCGCCGGCCCTGACGACACACCTGACATTTGGCCCAAGTGTCGCGAAACTGCCCGGCGCGCAGGTAATCGAGAGAGAAGTCGATGATCTTCGGCACCCCGGGCGCACCGGTGAAAATCAACAGATGCAACGCGGCGGCCAGCTCCATGAACCCGGCGATCACCCCGCCATGGATGGCCGGCAATAAAGGGTTACCAATGTTGTCCTTGTTCGCAGGGAGCTTGAACAGCAATTCATCGCCGACGC
Source organism: Pseudomonas viridiflava (assembly GCF_900580865.1). Taxonomy (GTDB): domain Bacteria; phylum Pseudomonadota; class Gammaproteobacteria; order Pseudomonadales; family Pseudomonadaceae; genus Aquipseudomonas. The sequence continues at coordinate 492,377 of NZ_UTBZ01000169.1, read as the reverse complement.
GTGAACATTCGATGCCGATCAGCCCGGCGTAGGGAATCAACTGCAACAGCGGCGCGTAATCGCCCTGCGTGTGAGCCTTGAGCAATTGCTGTTTGAGGTCATCGCTCATTGCCCTTCTCCTTTGATTACGCCACCAAAGCCTTTGGTGCCTTTGAGGCCCTTGCCCATGCGCATGAACGTCCCGACCACATGGGCGATCGGCTGCTCGGGATCGTCCTGATAGGCGAAACCGCGAGCGAAGATCACGTCGGTGGTCACCCGGTAGCACTGAGCGAAGCCATACACATCTTTATCGGGTTCGGCGGCATGCATGTAGTCGATGCGCAGGTCGAGCGTCGGGCAGACCTCGAATTCCGGCAAAACGCACAGGGTGGACATTCCGCAGGCGGTGTCCATCAACGAAGTAATTGCGCCGCCGTGGATCACGCCGGTCTGTGGGTTACCTACGATTTTCGCGCTGTACGGAAGGATCACCGTAAGCCCTTCGCTGGAGGCGCTGTGCACGCGCAATCCGAGTACCTGACAGTGTCGCAGTGCGGAGAGAAATCGTGTCGCACGCTCAAAAACGGGGTTTTCGGCCATATGATAATTACTCTCGTTAGAGCCTTTTGCCAGTATTAAGCAATACAGCAAAAGTTCCGTGTAAAAACAAACTTATATATCTGAAAGAAATGAGGAACTTAACCTGTAGCGCCGAGTTCTTAAGGCCAGTAGTTATTTTCCATAAGGAGAAACACCCCATGCGTAAGACTTTTGCTATTGCCTTGATGTTGACCGCTTCCCTCGGTCTCGCTGCCTGCGATAAAAAATCCGAGGACAAAGCTCAAGATGCCAACCAACATGCTGAACAAGCTCAGCAAGACATGAACAAAGCTCAGGATAAAGTGAACGACGCTGCGAAAGAAAACGCCGAAGCTGCCAAAGCTCAGGCTGAATCGAACGCTGCTGCACAAGAAGAAGCTGCCAAGAAGCAATAATTCGCTTTTTGCTGCAGAAAAAGGAAAACCCGCCAAGTGCGGGTTTTCTTTTGCCTGTCATTTAGTGCTGGGCTCGCCTTAGAGCAAGACAGTTCTAAAAGTCGGACTAATCATCAGTAACAGCGAGCACAGTACGCCAACTACCCAAACCAGGCTGCGCAGTTTGGGTTGGTCGGCCAGATAGAGACACAAATAGAGGATCCGCGCGATAACAAAAACGATCGCCAATGTATCGATCAGCCATCCTGCCGTCTGAGTGGTGTGCGCCATCAACACGCCGACCGCAAACAACATGAACGCTTCAATCGTATTCTGATGCGCCGCCAGCGCCCGCGCGCCGTAGCCGGTCAGTTGCGCTTGTTGTTGGCGCGGCAAGTGGTTGTTGTAGCCGCCCTGCTCTTTCATCGCCTTGCCCACCGGCATGCGCGCGATATAAATCAACAGCGCAGTGATAAACACACACCAGAACGGAATACTCATCAAGCGACCTCTTTGTTTGTCTCGGGAATAGGAGCTTCTGTAGGGGTATAGACCATGACATCGAGAACGTCGGAATGAAACTCGCGGCGGTACAAAACAAATACCACACCAGCGCTCATTAGCATGAACAGCCACGGACTGACGAACCACGCCAGCATGGTCATGCCGAAGTAGTAAGAGCGCAGCCCGAAGTTGAACTGGTTAGCCGCCATTGAAATCACCCGCGCCGCCCGCGCAGCGAAGGCCTTGCGCTCCTGTTCGGAAACATGTCGTTCACCGACCATCGGCGCCGAGCCGACCAACACGGCCGCAAAGTTGTACTGACGCATGCACCAGCTGAAAGTGAAGAAGGCATAGACGAACACCATCGCCAGACAAAGCAACTTGATTTCCGACATGCCCTGCGACGCCTGCTGCACCATCGGGATGTCTGCCAGCAACGACACTGCCCGCTCGGACGCGCCAAGCACGGTGAGAATGCCGGCGAGGATGATCAACGTGCTGGAGGCGAAGAACGAGGCATTGCGCTCCAGATTGCCGATCACACTGGCGTCGGCAATGCGGTTGTCACGCAGCAACATGCGGCGCATCCAGTCTTCGCGGTACAGGTGCAGCACGCTGGCCAGACACGCTGTATCGCGGGCCTTCCAGCCGGCATAACGGGTGTAACCGCCCCAGCAAATGACAAACCAGACGGCGGCGAGCAGGTGGATCAGGTTGGCTTGGATGAACGACATGCAATTCCTTGTGGATATAGATGCTGTACCTGTAGGCCTTCGCCTGCTCGCGATAGCGGTGTGTCAGTCACCATTGAAGTTGCCTGACACACTGCTATCGCGAGCAGGCGAAGGCCTACATAAAAGCGATGCACCCCTTCGACGTTAGCTCAGGGAAAAAGACACTGCCTGACGCGCATAAAAAATGCCCCGTATCGATTGATACGGGGCATTTCTGTTTAAGCGTTGAAAACCCGCTTTTGGCGGGTCAGACAACGTCAGGCAACCGCTTCGCTGCGCTTGCCCAGCAGGCGATCGCAAACGACTGCAACCACCAGCGTCATCACACACGGCACCAACCAGGCCAGGCCCTGCTCGCTCAGTGGGAGGTGGGACAACTGCGATGGCATCCAGCCGGCCAGACCGGCGCCTTTCAGCGCGTCGATGGTGCCGAAGATGAACGACACCAGCATCACCGGACCGAGGATACGGCCATGCTCATGCCAGAAGTCTTTGCAGAAGCTCAGCGCCACCAACACGATGCATGGCGGATAGATCGCCGTCAGCACCGGGATCGAGAAGGCAATCAGCTTGGTCAGGCCCAGATTGGACACCAGCAACGAGAACGCCGCCAGAATGATCACCAGGGTCTTGTAGGACAGTGGCAGCACACGGCTGAAATATTCAGCGCAAGCACAGGTCAGACCGACCGCCGTCACCAGACACGCCAGCGAGATCAGCACCGCGAGGAAACCGCTGCCCAACGAGCCGAAGGTGTGTTGCACGTAGGCGTGCAATACCGCCGCGCCGTTGGTCGCGCCCGCTGCCACTTCGTGGCTGCCGGAACCAAGGCGGAACAGGCTGACATAGACCAGCGCCAGACCGACACCGGCAATCAGGCCAGCGATGATCGCGTAACGGGTGATCAGCGCCGGCGACTCGACGCCACGGGAGCGGATCGCATTAACGATGACTATGCCGAACACCAGTGCACCCAGGGTATCCATGGTCAGGTAACCATTGATGAAACCTTGGGAAAACGGTGCCGCCACGTATTCCGGCGTGCCGTGGCCGATGTCACCCGCCGGCAAGGCGAATGCAGCGATGCCGAGCACTGCCAGTGCGATGATTTTCAGCGGCGCGAGGAAACGGCCGACAGTGTCCAGCAAACGCCCAGGGTAGAGCGAGATGAAGAACACCAACAGGAAGTACACCGAGCTGTAGAGGAACAATGCCAACGGGCTCTCGCCGGTCAGCGGCGCGAGGCCCACTTCAAACGATACGGTCGCGGTACGCGGGGTGGCGAACAACGGGCCGACTGCCAGATAGCACGCAGCCGCGAGAATGCCGCCGGCAATCTTGCCGATCGGACTGCTCAGCGCATCCATCGCCCCACCGACCTTGGCCAGTGCAACGACAGTGATCACCGGCAAACCCACCGCGGTGATCAGGAAGCCCAGCGCGGCCATCCAGACGTGAGGTCCGGCCTGCAAGCCAACGATAGGCGGGAAAATGATGTTGCCAGCCCCGACGAACAGGGCAAACGTCATAAAACCAAGTGCCAGGATGTCCTGACCTTTCAAAACTTTCATTAAGGTAATACCACACTACTGAATCGGAATTTAGAGGGGGATTGCCCTGTGTAATTAGGGAAATGCTGTCGATCCGTATGGGACTGACCCTTAAAGCGCGTTGCATGCCTTGTGGGCGGCAGACGCAAAAATGGCTGCTAGCCTAACGAATTTGGCTTGCAAACGCACTGTTAGAGGGCGAACTATCCGATACGCGACGTTTCCGTGTCGCGTTTTTGCATGTAATTGGGCGGAAGCCTATAAATCATCGAACGCCAGAAACGACAAAGGCCACCCGAAGGTGGCCTTTGTTTGGTAAAGCGTCAGCTAAGCGCGAGGCTTACTTGACAGCCCAACCAGTCAGCTCGGCCAGGGCCTTGCCGATGTCTGCCAGCGAACGCACGGTTTTCACGCCTGCGTCTTGCAGTGCAGCGAACTTCTCGTCTGCAGTGCCTTTGCCGCCAGAGATGATTGCGCCAGCATGGCCCATGCGCTTGCCCGGAGGAGCAGTTACACCAGCAATGTAGGAAACAACCGGCTTGGTCACGTGTGCCTTGATGTAGGCAGCCGCTTCTTCTTCAGCCGAACCGCCGATCTCACCGATCATCACGATCGCTTCGGTCTTCGGGTCTTCCTGGAACAGCTTCAGGATGTCGATGAAGTTCGAACCCGGGATCGGGTCACCACCGATGCCGACGCAAGTCGACTGACCGAAACCGGCGTCAGTAGTTTGCTTGACAGCTTCGTAGGTCAGGGTGCCGGAACGGGAAACGATACCGACTTTGCCTGGCAAGTGAATGTGACCTGGCATGATGCCGATCTTGCACTCGCCCGGAGTGATAACGCCTGGGCAGTTAGGGCCGATCAGGACTACGCCCAGCTCGTCGCACTTAACTTTAGCGTCCAGCATGTCCAGGGTAGGAATGCCTTCGGTGATGCAGACGATCAGCTTGATGCCGCCGAATGCCGCTTCCAGGATCGAATCTTTGCAGAAAGGAGCCGGAACGTAGATCACGGAAGCGGTAGCGCCAGTGGCTTCTACTGCATCTTTAACGGTGTTGAACACTGGCAGACCCAGGTGCTCGGTGCCGCCTTTGCCAGGAGTAACGCCACCAACCATCTTGGTGCCGTATTCGATGGCTTGCTGGGTGTGGAAACTACCTTGCGAACCGGTAATACCCTGGCAGATAACTTTGGTGTCTTTATTGATCAGGACGCTCATTATTTGCCCTCCGCAGCTTTGACAACTTGTTGAGCAGCGTCGGTCAGGCTGGTAGCAGCGATGATGTTCAAACCGCTTTCTGCCAGTACTTTAGCGCCCAGCTCAGCGTTGTTGCCTTCAAGGCGAACAACAACCGGGATTTTCACGCCGACTTCTTTCACAGCGCCGATGATGCCTTCGGCAATCATGTCGCAGCGAACGATGCCGCCGAAGATGTTGACCAGTACTGCAGCGACGTTGGTGTCGGACAGGATGATCTTGAACGCTTCAGTTACGCGTTCTTTGGTAGCGCCACCACCTACGTCGAGGAAGTTGGCTGGCTTGCCGCCATGCAGGTTGACGATGTCCATGGTACCCATGGCCAGGCCAGCACCGTTGACCATGCAGCCGATGTTGCCTTCCAGTGCTACGTAGTTCAGTTCGAACTTGGCAGCGTGCGCTTCGCGCGGATCGTCTTGCGACGGATCGTGGAAAGTCTTCAGCTTAGGCTGACGGTACATGGCGTTGGCGTCGATGTTGATCTTGGCGTCCAGGCAGTGCAGATCGCCGTCAGCCTTGATCACCAGCGGGTTCACTTCCAGCAGAGCCAGGTCGTGATCCTTGAACAGTTTGGCCAGACCTACGAAGATCTTGGCGAACTGAGCAACCTGCTTGCCTTCCAGACCCAGCTGGAATGCCAGCTCGCGACCCTGGAATGGCTGAGCGCCAACCAGTGGATCGATAGTGGCCTTGAGAATTTTTTCTGGAGTGTCGTGAGCGATTTTCTCAATGTCCACGCCACCTTCGGTGGAAGCCATGAACACGATGCGACGGCTCGAACGGTCAACGACAGCGCCCAGGTACAGCTCTTTAGCGATATCAGTGCACGATTCAACCAGGATCTTGGTGACTGGCTGGCCATTGGCGTCAGTCTGGTAAGTCACCAGACGCTTGCCCAGCCACTGCTGTGCGAAGGCTTTGGCGTCTTCTTTGCTGCGAACCAGCTTTACGCCGCCCGCTTTACCGCGACCACCAGCGTGGACCTGGGCTTTGACAACCCACTCGCTGCCGCCGATTTTGTCGCAAGCTTCTGCTGCTGCTTCCGGGGTGTCTACTGCGTAACCAGTGGAANCTGGCAGGCCGTATTCAGCGAACAGCTGCTTACCCTGATACTCGTGAAGATTCATGCTTTTTACCGTCTTCGTTAGGTACTGCGCATTCGGCGCTGCGCTCGTTTGAGTGCCGCGCCACCTGTGACTGCTGCTTGCGTAGCTGAGCTACGCAAGACTGCGTCCAGCGGACATTCCGCGGTGAGACTTGCTCGCAAGGCTCACGACGGGCCGTTACCGCCGTGGTTTCTTATTGTCTGTTAACGCTTTTTGCGGTTGGCAATGTGGATGGCGCCGCCATTCACAGCCAAAGCAGCTTCGTGCAAGGCTTCAGACAGGGTCGGATGGGAGAAAACCATCATGCCCAGGTCTTCAGCGCTGGTGCCGAATTCCATACCGATCGCGCCCTGCTGAACCAGCTCTGCAGCGCTCGGACCAATCACGTGCACGCCCAATACGCGGTCAGTCTTGGCATCAGCGATGACCTTGACGAAACCACCGGTATCGTTGGCGGCCATGGCACGGCCGGAAGCGGCGAACGGGAAGGTGCCGACGTTAACTTCAACGCCTTCAGCTTTCAAGGCCTGCTCGGTTTTGCCAACCCACGCGATTTCCGGGTGAGTATAAATAACCGAAGGGATCAGGTCATAGTTCATCTGGGCTTTGTGGCCCTTGATGCGCTCGACAACCATGATGCCTTCTTCCGATGCCTTGTGCGCCAGCATCATGCCGCGAACCACGTCACCGATGGCGAAGACGCCCGGTACGGTGGTCGCGCAGTGATCGTCAACGTGCACGAAACCGCGCTCGTCGAGGGTCACGCCGCTGTCGGAAGCCAGCAGATCAGTGGTCACCGGACGGCGACCAACGGCTACGATCAGCTTGTCGAAAGTGATGGTCTGTTCGCCGTTGGCATCGGTGTAGTTCACAACGACTTCGTCGCCATTCACTTTAGAGCCGGTTACGCGAGCGCCCAGTTTGATGTCCAGACCTTGTTTGGTCAGGGTTTTCAGCGCTTCCTTGGAAACAGCGGTGTCCGCTGCCATCAGGAAAGTGTCCAGAGCTTCGAGGACAACCACTTCCGAACCCAGACGCGACCATACCGAACCCAGTTCCAGACCGATCACGCCAGCGCCGATCACGCCGAGACGCTTAGGTACGGTTTGGAATTCCAGTGCGCCAGTCGAATCGACGATGACTTTCTGATCGACCGGAGCCGGTGGAATGTCGATCGGACGCGAACCTGGAGCCAGGATGACGTTTTCAGCTTCGATGACTTCCACCGAGCCGTCTGGCTTGGTGACTTCGACTTTCTTGCCAGCCAGCAGTTTGCCGTGGCCCTGGATCGAAGTAACGCCGTTGGCCTTGAACAGGGTGGCAACGCCGCCAGTCAGGTTCTTGACGATGCCAGCCTTGCGGCCAACCATCGCAGCGACGTCCATTTTGACTTCGCCAGTGGAGATACCGTGAACGTTGAAGCTTTCTTTCGCTTCCTTGTATTTCCAGGAACTGTCGAGCAGCGCCTTGGAAGGAATGCAGCCCACGTTCAGGCAGGTGCCGCCCAGGGCTTGCTTGCCTTCTGCGTCGGTGTACTTCTCGATGCAGGCAGTGGTCAGACCCAGCTGCGCGGCCTTGATGGCAGCCACGTAGCCACCAGGGCCAGCACCGATCACTACTACGTCAAATTTCTGCGACATTCAAAAAATCCTCTTTAGCGAAAAGCTTCAAGCCGCGCGCTCCAAGCCAAGCTGCCCTTTCCTGCAGCTTGCAACTTGAAGCCCGCGACTGCTTCTATCAGATATCCAGCAACAGACGAGCCGGATCTTCCAGCAGGTTCTTGATGGTCACCAGGAAGGTCACAGCTTCTTTGCCATCGATCAGACGGTGATCGTAGGACAGTGCCAGGTACATCATCGGACGGATAACGACCTGACCGTTGATGGCCATAGGACGCTGGATGATGTTGTGCATGCCCAGAATCGCTGCCTGCGGCGGGTTGACGATCGGGGTCGACATCATCGAACCGAAGGTACCACCGTTGGTGATGGTGAAGGTACCACCGGTCATCTCGTCCATCGACAATTTGCCGTCACGGGCTTTCTTGCCGAAAGTGGCGATGCCGCCTTCGATTTCAGCCAGGCTCATCAGCTCGGCGTTACGCAGAACCGGAACAACCAGGCCACGGTCGCTGGAAACGGCAACGCCGATGTCCGCGTAGCCGTGGTAAACGATGTCGCCGCCGTCGATCGACGCGTTGACAGCCGGGAAGCGTTTCAGCGCCTCGGTAGCTGCTTTAACGAAGAACGACATGAAGCCCAGACGTACGCCGTTGTGGGACTTCTCGAACAGGTCCTTGTACTTCGAACGCAGGGCCATGACTTCAGTCATGTCGACTTCGTTGAAAGTGGTCAGCATCGCCATGTTCGACTGAGCTTCAACCAGACGCTTGGCCACGGTGGCACGAACGCGGGTCATCGGTACGCGCTTCTCGATGCGGTCGCCAGCGGCGAACACAGGAGCGGCAGCCGAAGGAGCAGCAGCCTTGGCAGGCGCGGCAGCCGGAGCGGCTTTCTTGGCAGCAACAGCAGCAACCACGTCTTCCTTGGTCACACGACCGCCCTTGCCGGTGCCGGCAACGGAAGCGATGTTGATGCCGTTTTCTTCAGCCAGCTTGCGCGCAGCAGGAGCAGCAACAGGATCGTCTTCGCCTTCGCCAGCAGCCGGTGCAGCGGCAGCAGCGGCCGGAGCAGCAGCGGCGGCTGGAGCAGCGGCAGCAGCGCCGCCCGCTTCGATGGAGCCCAGCACTTCGTCGGACAGAACGGTGTCGCCTTCGTTCTTGACGATTGCGCCCAGCACGCCGTCGGCGGTAGCCAGAACTTCCAGTACGACTTTGTCAGTTTCGATGTCGACGATCAGGTCGTCACGCTTGACGGCGTCGCCCGGTTGCTTGTGCCAGGTGGCAACGGTGCCATCGGCAACCGATTCCGGGAAAGTGGGGGCTTTGATCTCGATAGCCATTATCTGTGGTTCCTTAAATTCGGTTTCAGGTGCGCGAAGGCGTTAAATGGTAAACGCGTCTTGCAGGAGTTTTTCCTGCTGCTCGGCGTGCATCGATGCGTAACCACAAGCTGGGGCAGCAGAAGCCTCACGGCCCGCGTACTCAAGTACGAGAGACTTGTCGAGGTTACCGATGCTACGGCGCAAGTGATGCTGGCTGCAGTACCAGGCGCCCTGGTTCATCGGCTCTTCCTGACACCAAACGGCATTTTTGACGTTGGTGTATGGAGCCAGGACTTCTTTCAAGTCGTCCTCAGGGAATGGGTACAGCTGCTCGATACGCACGATGGCGATATCTTCACGGCCTTCGGCACGGCGTTTTTCCAGCAGGTCGTAGTAGACCTTGCCGCTACACAGAACAACGCGCTCGACCTTTTTCGGGTCCAGAGCATCGATTTCCGGGATCACGGTCTGGAACGAACCTTCGGCCAGATCTTCCAGGGTCGAGATGGCCAGTTTGTGGCGCAGCAGCGACTTCGGCGTCAGCACGATCAAAGGCTTGCGCAGCGGACGAATTACCTGACGACGCAGCAAGTGGTAGATCTGTGCTGGCGTGGTCGGTACGGCGACCTGAATGTTGTGCTCGGCGCACAATTGCAGGTAACGCTCAAGACGTGCCGAGCTGTGCTCAGGGCCCTGACCTTCGTAACCGTGTGGCAGCAACATGGTCAGACCGCAGAGACGGCCCCACTTGTGCTCGCCGCTGGTGATGAACTGGTCGATTACAACCTGTGCACCGTTGGCGAAGTCGCCGAACTGGGCTTCCCAAATCACCAGCGCATCCGGCGTGGTGGTCGAGTAACCGTATTCGAATGCCAGTACCGCTTCTTCCGACAGGAACGAGTCGTACAGGTCAAAGCGTGGCTGACCGTCGTACAGGTGCTGCAGCGGAATGTAAGTGCCCGCGTCTTTCTGGTTGTGCAACACAGCGTGACGGTGCGAGAACGTACCGCGGCCGATGTCCTGACCGGTCATGCGGATCGGGTGACCTTCGAACGCCAGGGTCGCGTACGCCATGGTTTCGGCGTACCCCCAGTTGATCGGCAGGCCGCCGGCTTGCATCTTCTGACGGTCTTCGTAGATCTTCGAAACCTGACGCTGAACCACGAAGCCTTCCGGAATTTCCAGCAGCTTGGCGGACAGTTCTTGCAGGGTTTTCAGATCAAAGCGGGTGTCGTGACGCGCAGTCCAGGCGTGGCCCAGATACGGACGCCAGTCCACGAACAGCTCTTTGTTCGGCTCTTTGACCAGCGATTTCACGACGTGCAGACCGTTGTCCAGCGCGTTGCGGTATTCGTCGACTTTCGCCTGAACACGCTCTGCGTCCAGCACACCACCCTGGGTCAGACGATCAGCGTACAGCTCACGGGTAGTGCGCTGTTTGGTGATCTGCTGATACATCAGAGGCTGGGTGCCGCTTGGCTCGTCGGCCTCGTTGTGGCCGCGACGACGGTAGCAGACCAGGTCGATCACCACGTCACGCTTGAACTGCATGCGGTAGTCGATGGCCAGCTGGGTCACGAACAACACGGCTTCCGGATCATCACCATTCACATGGAGGATCGGCGCCTGGATCATCTTCGCAACGTCGGTGGCGTACTCGGTGGAACGCGAGTCCAGCGGGTTGCTGATGGTGAAACCGACCTGGTTGTTGATCACGATGTGCACGGTACCGCCGGTTTTGAAACCGCGGGTCTGCGACATCTGGAAGGTTTCCATGACCACGCCTTGACCTGCGAATGCAGCGTCACCGTGGATGGAGATCGGCAGAACCTTCTCACCGGTCGGGTCGTTACGACGATCCTGACGGGCGCGAACCGAACCTTCTACCACCGGGGAAACGATTTCCAGGTGGGACGGGTTGAACGCCATGGCCAGGTGAACTTCACCGCCGGCGGTCATCACGTTGGACGAGAAGCCCTGGTGATACTTAACGTCACCGGAACCCAGCTCGACCTTCTTCTTGCCTTCGAACTCGTCGAACAGCTCGCGCGGGTTCTTGCCGAAGGTATTGACCAGCACGTTCAGACGGCCACGGTGGGCCATGCCGATGACGACTTCCTTGGTGCCGTAGGAACCGGAACGCTGGATCAGTTCGTCGAGCATCGGAATCAGGCTTTCGCCGCCTTCCAGACCGAAACGCTTGGTGCCCGGGTATTTGGTGCCCAGGTATTTTTCCAGGCCTTCACCGGCGGTCACGCGCTCAAGCAGGTGGCTCTTGATGTCGGCGGAGTACGTCGGACGACCACGCACGCTTTCCAGACGCTGCTGGAACCACTGGCGCTGCTCGGAATCGGTGATGTGCGTAAATTCAGCGCCGATGGTGCGGCAATATGTCTGCTGCAACGCTTCGTGAATTTCGCGTAGGCTCGCTTCCTCTTTGCCGATGAACAGGTCGCCGGCACGGAAGGTCGTATCAAGATCGGCATTGGTCAAGCCGTAATGATTGATCGACAGGTCTGCAGGTGCAGGACGCTGCCACAGCCCCAGCGGGTCAAGCTGGGCTGCCTGGTGGCCACGCATACGGTAGGCCTGGATCAATCGCAGCACTTCAACTTGCTTCTTCTCGTGCTCACTGCTCACGCTGCCGGCGGAAACCGGTTGGGCGCGGCGCTGGTTCTTTGCCAGCAGCACGAAATGATCGCGAATTGTCGAGTGCGAAACATCAGTGGCAGAGTTGCCGTCGGCAGGCAACTTCTGAAAGTAGGTGCGCCACTCTTCTGGCACAGCGTTAGGGTCGTGCAGGTAGAGCTCATAAAGCTCTTCCACATAGGCAGCGTTTCCACCTGAAAGGTAGGCGCTGTTCCACATGCGCTGCATCACGCTTTCTTGCATGCTTGGTCACCCTCGGTTAGGGGAACACCATCGATGTCGACACCGAGCAAACTTGCAGAAGTCCGAATGCAGCGACTAAAACAAGCCACTTAGGATCACACTGATAGTCCGGGTACCAGCCCGGATGCCCCTGCTTGTCTCATTTCTTCAAAATAAGAGCCGCAGCTTATGGCTACTGCTCTGGTTATAGCCATGACGCGGGTTGAAGCCCGCGCCACAGCCTCTACGGTGCAGCGGTTACAGCAGCTGAATCACACGCCGCTCGAAAGCAGCATGTTACGGATGTGACCGATGGCCTTAGTCGGGTTCAGGCCTTTCGGACATACGTTGACGCAGTTCATGATGCCCCGGCAGCGGAAAACGCTGAACGGGTCATCGAGCGAAGCCAGACGCTCGTTGGTCTTGGTGTCACGGCTGTCTGCCAGGAAGCGGTAGGCTTGCAGCAGCGCAGCAGGACCCAGGAACTTGTCCGGGTTCCACCAGAAGGACGGGCACGAAGTCGAGCAGCAAGCGCACAGGATGCACTCGTACAGACCGTCGAGCTTTTCGCGCTCTTCTGGCGACTGCAGACGCTCGATGGCCGGAGCCGGCGTGTCGTTCTGCAGGTAAGGCTTCACCTTCTCGTATTGCTTGTAGAAGATGCTCATATCGACAACCAGGTCACGGATAACCGGCAAACCTGGCAGCGGACGAACGATCAACTTGTTACCTTTTACAACGGCGGACAGTGGCGTGATGCAGGCCAGACCGTTCTTGCCGTTGATGTTCATGCCGTCGGAGCCGCAGACACCTTCACGGCAAGAGCGACGATAGGAGAAACCCTCGTCCTGCTCTTTGATCAGGGCCAGCACGTCCAGCACCATCAGGTCTTTACCACCGGTATCGACCTGGAATTCCTGCATGAACGGCGCAGCGTCCTGATCAGGGTTGTAGCGATAAACACTGACTTGCAACATGGCGGTCACCCTTAATAAGTCCGGACTTTAGGTTCGAAAGTCGGAACAGTCTTCGGCGAGAAGTTCACGGCACGCTTGGTGACGCGCTTGTCACCCGGGAAGTACAGGGTGTGGCACAGCCAGTTTTCGTCGTCACGATCTTCGAAGTCTTCACGGGCGTGAGCACCGCGCGACTCTTTACGTACTTCGGCAGCGATGGCGGTAGCTTCAGCCACTTCCAGCAGGTTTTGCAGTTCCAGCGCTTCGATACGGGCAGTGTTGAACGCCTGCGACTTATCGTTGATCTTCACGTTGGCAATGCGGGTACGCAGGTCAGCGAGCTGAGCGATACCTTTCTGCATGTATTCGCCGGTACGGAATACACCGAAGTAGTTCTGCATGCAGCTTTGCAGCTCGCGACGCAGGGTAGCGACGTCTTCGCCGTCGGTACGGTTGTTCAGCGCGTTCAGACGCGACAGGGCAGCTTCGATGTCGGCTTCGGTAGCGTCGTCGTATTCGATGCCGTCGGTGAGCGCTTTTTCCAGGTGCAGGCCGGCAGCGCGGCCAAATACCACCAGGTCGAGCAGCGAGTTGCCGCCCAGACGGTTGGCACCGTGTACCGATACGCAAGCCACTTCACCTACTGCGAACAGACCAGGGATGATCTGGTCCACGCCTTCGGCGTTCTGGGTGATCGCCTGACCATGAATGTTGGTGGCAACGCCGCCCATCATATAGTGGCAAGTCGGAACAACCGGAACCGGCGCAACAACCGGGTCAACGTGAGCGAACGTCTTCGACAGTTCGCAGATGCCTGGCAGACGGCTGTGCAGCACTTCCTCGCCCAAGTGGTCGAGTTTGAGCATTACGTGGTCGCCATTCGGACCGCAACCGTTGCCGGCGATGATTTCTTTAACCATCGAGCGAGCAACCACGTCACGACCGGCAAGGTCTTTGGCGTTCGGAGCATAACGCTCCATGAAACGCTCGCCGTGCTTGTTGATCAGGTAACCACCTTCACCACGGCAACCTTCTGTAACCAGTACACCGGCGCCGGCGATACCGGTCGGGTGGAACTGCCACATTTCGATGTCTTGTACCGGCACGCCAGCACGCAGAGCCATGCCGACGCCGTCACCGGTGTTGATCAGGGCGTTGGTGGTGGAAGCGTAGATACGACCTGCACCGCCGGTAGCCAGTACGGTGGCCTTGGCGCGGATGTAGGTGGTTTCGCCGGTTTCGATGCAGATAGCGATCACACCGACGAATTCACCTTCCTGGTTTTTCACCAGGTCAACAGCGTAGTACTCGTTCAGGAACGTGGTACCGGCTTTCAGGTTGCCCTGATAAAGGGTGTGCAGCAGTGCGTGACCGGTACGGTCGGAAGCGGCGCAAGTACGTGCAGCCTGACCGCCCTTGCCGTAATCCTTGGACTGACCACCGAACGGACGCTGGTAGATACGGCCTTGCTCGGTACGCGAGAACGGCAGACCCATGTGGTCCAGCTCGAACACGGCAGCCGGGCCTTCCTGACACATGTATTCGATAGCGTCCTGGTCACCGATGTAGTCGGAGCCCTTGACGGTATCGTACATGTGCCAGCGCCAGTCATCGTTCGGGTCAGCGGACGCGATCGCGCAAGTGATGCCGCCCTGGGCGGATACAGTGTGCGAACGGGTCGGGAAAACCTTGGTGATCACGGCAGTCTTGTGACCGCCCTGTGCCAGTTGCAGCGCAGCGCGCATGCCGGCACCGCCACCACCAATAATGATGGCGTCGAAAGAAATCGTTGGAATGTTAGCCATGACTCAGATACCCCAGAGAATCTGCACACCCCAGACGAAGTAAGCGAACATCGCGATGCCGCAAACTGCCTGGAAAAGGAAACGTACTGCAGTCGCGGACTTGCCCAGCGCCATCGGCGTCAGGTAGTCGGTCGCGATGGTCCACATGCCGACCCAGGCGTGAGCGCCAAGGGCAACGAGGGCCAGCAGACTGAAGATACGCATCCCGTTGTGAGCGAACAGGCCGTGCCACTGGTCGTAGCCAATGCCCGGATTCGCTGCAAGGTATCCGATCAGGAAGATGAAATAAGCCGCGAGAACAACCGCAGACACACGTTGCGCCATCCAGTCATAGAGGCCCGAACGCGAAAGGTTCGTAACGCTGGTTACCATATCCAAACTCCTGCCAGAACGATCAGCACCACGGAAATGGCGATGATGATTTTCGAGCCCAGGCGGCCGCCTTCCAGCGTCTCACCGATGCCCATGTCCATGATCAAGTGGCGCACACCGGCTACCAGGTGATACAGCAGAGCGGACAGGAGGCCCCATGCTACGAACTTGGCCAGCGGGCTGGTCAAGCATGCCTTCACTTCGGCAAAACCTTCCTCGGAACCCAGAGACTTGCCCAATGCATAAAGCATGAAGCCGATACCCAGGAAGAGGATGATGCCGGAAACACGGTGAAGAAACGACGTAACGCCGGTGATGGGGAGTTTGATGGTCCTTAGGTCTAGGTTTACAGGTCGTTGGCTTTTCACGGCTTTTTTTTCACACTGAAGAGCCCCTAACAATCAGGGCAAAGTTGTTGGGGAGTGCACTGGTCAGGTAACCACCACCCAGGGATGCGACCCCCAACAAAGCTGGCCCAAAAGCCCTTGGCGGTCGGTGGCCGAGTATAGACAGTTAGGTTACTAATGACAACGCAATCACCTACCCCAAATAGCTGATTGCACAAGTCGTATAAAAGGCGTAAATGGCAGTCAATTTCGAGGAAAAAGTGCGCTTAAAGCCTTCTGGAGCAAGACTTTAGGCAAATTGACATTCGAATTTATCTCACTATAGTGGTGCGGGCCCTGCGTGGGGGGTCTGTCTGATGGTTCAAGCATAAATAGGAGGCCACATGGCTGACAAAAAAGCGCAGTTGATCATCGAGGGCGCAGCCCCCGTCGAGCTGCCCATTTTAACCGGCACCGTTGGTCCCGATGTAATTGATGTTCGGGGCCTGACGGCCACGGGCCGCTTCACTTTCGACCCAGGTTTCATGTCGACCGCCTCGTGCGAATCGAAGATCACCTATATCGACGGCGACAACGGCATTCTGTTGCACCGCGGCTACCCGATCGAACAGCTGGCTGAAAAATCGGACTACCTGGAAACCTGCTACCTGCTGCTCAACGGCGAACTGCCGACCGCAGAGCAGAAGGCCCAGTTCGTCAGCACCGTGAAAAACCACACCATGGTTCACGAGCAGCTGAAAACCTTCTTCAACGGCTTCCGTCGCGACGCCCACCCAATGGCCGTCATGTGCGGTGTAGTCGGCGCCCTCTCGGCCTTCTACCACGACTCCCTGGACATCAATAACCCGCAGCATCGCGAAATTTCCGCGATCCGTCTGGTTGCCAAGATGCCGACCCTGGCAGCGATGGTTTACAAGTACTCCATGGGCCAACCCATGATGTACCCGCGCAACGATCTGACGTACGCGGAAAACTTCCTGCACATGATGTTCAACACCCCGTGCGAGATCAAACCGATCAGCCCGGTACTCGCCAAGGCCATGGACCGGATCTTCATCCTCCACGCCGACCACGAGCAGAACGCATCGACTTCCACCGTGCGCCTGGCAGGTTCTTCGGGCGCCAACCCGTTCGCCTGTATCGCCGCCGGTATCGCCGCACTGTGGGGTCCTGCCCACGGCGGTGCGAACGAAGCCGTGCTGACCATGCTTGACGAGATTGGCGATGTGTCGAACATCGACAAGTTCATCGCCAAGGCCAAGGACAAGAACGATCCGTTCAAACTGATGGGCTTCGGTCACCGCGTTTACAAGAACCGCGACCCTCGCGCGACTGTAATGAAGCAGACCTGCGACGAAGTACTGAAGGAACTGGGCATCAACAACGATCCGCAACTCGAACTGGCCATGCGCCTGGAAGAGATCGCGCTAACCGACCCGTACTTCATTGAACGCTCGCTGTACCCGAACGTCGACTTCTACTCGGGGATCATCCTCAAGGCGATCGGTATCCCGACCAGCATGTTCACGGTGATTTTCGCGCTGGCACGTACTGTTGGCTGGATTTCGCACTGGAAAGAGATGCTCTCCAGCCCGTACAAGATTGGCCGTCCGCGCCAGTTGTACACCGGCTACGAGTCGCGTGATATCACCAAGCTGGAAGACCGCAAATAAGATTTGTCTTGCGATAATTTCTTAGCGTTGTACCGGGAACGGCCTCTATTTATATAGGGGCCGTTTTTGTTTGTTTGGGATTTGGGGGCATATCCGTTGCTGCGGTTATGGCTGCTTAGGGTTCCGCCCTTACGGCGGGTCACTTTTTCCAAACGCCGAAAAAGTAACCAAAAAGGCTTGCCCCTGGCGTACGGCACTTCGCTTAGGCTCAGTGTTCCCTCGCTACGGTGTCCATCCGGGGGCATCGCCTACGGTTTGCTTCGCTGCACCTCCTCTCGATGTATGCGGCTGCGCCGCACGGCGCTGCGCGCCTAACCCCCGGATGAACACCTCCGCTCGGCCTGCCGATGGGGCAAAAAATCAAAAGCCAAAGCCAGAGCAAGATCAAAAGCCAGATCAAGAGCCCCTCACCCTATCCCTCTCCCGGAGGGAGAGGGGACTGAACGTGGTGTTTGGGGGAGATACGCCGACGTGCGATACCGAGTCGAACTCAAGCTTTGAAAAGCCCAAAAATCGGCTCCCTCTCCCTCGGGAGAGGGCTGGGGTGAGGGGCGAATCCAACACCGAACCAAAGCCGAACACCCGCTCTTCACCACTCAACAGGATGAGCGTTAGCTCGGCTGCAGCTCTTGATCTGTAAGGCGACATCGGAAGGCTGAGTGGAGGGATTGATCCGGGCGTGGGAGCGCAGCGACCGTTTGGCGAAGCCAAACACAGCGAGAGGAGGTGCAGCGAAGCAAACCGTAGGCGCTGCGCCCGGATCGATCCCGGAGCGAAGGAACCCCGAGCCCCAGCGAGCGGGCCGCACGTAGGAGCAAGCGTTTTTTGCTTACTTTTTTTGGCGTTTGAAAAAAAGTGAGTCGCCGTAAGGGCGAAACCCTAATCAGCCGTTACCGCAGCAACGGATATACACCCAATAAAAAAAACACACCAAAGTCCGATAACCGCCCACAAAAAATGCCCCGATCTCTCAACCGGGGCATTCAGCACAACATTACAAAACCATCAAACCATCAATGCGAAACCGCCCCACTCGCCCCCAACCCCGTCTGCGAACGCACAAACTGCGGGAAGAACAGCGCCCGTTCTTTATCCGCAGCCGCCGACTTGTCAGTGATCGAGAAGAACCAGATCCCGACAAAGGCAATGATCATCGAAAACAGCGCCGGATACTCGTAAGGGAAGATCGCCTTCTCATGATGCAGAATCTGCACCCAGATGGTCGGCCCAAGCACCATCAAACCAACGGCACTGACCAGACCCAACCAGCCGCCAATCATCGCACCGCGGGTGGTCAGCTTCTTCCAGTACATCGAAAGCAGCAGCACCGGGAAGTTACAGCTCGCCGCGATCGAGAACGCCAGGCCCACCATGAACGCAATGTTCTGGCTTTCGAACAGAATGCCCAAGCCAATCGCCAGCACCGCCAAGGCAATGGTGGTGATCTTCGAGACACGAATCTCGTCCTTCTCGTTCGCCTTGCCCTTCTTGATCACACTGGCGTACAGGTCGTGAGAAACCGCCGAAGCACCGGCCAGTGTCAGGCCTGCCACAACCGCCAGAATGGTCGCGAACGCGACCGCCGAGATAAAGCCGAGGAAGATACTGCCGCCGACCGCGTTGGCCAGGTGCACCGCCGCCATGTTGTTGCCGCCCAACAGCGCGCCAGCCGCATCTTTGAAGGCCGGATTGGTGCTGACCAGCAGGATCGCGCCGAAGCCGATGATGAACGTCAGGATGTAGAAGTAACCAATGAAGCCAGTTGCGTAGAGCACGCTCTTGCGGGCTTCTTTTGCGTCACTCACGGTGAAGAAGCGCATCAGAATGTGCGGCAGGCCAGCGGTACCGAACATCAGCGCCAGACCCAGCGAGAAGGCCGAAATCGGATCCTTGACCAGACCGCCCGGGCTCATGATCGCTTCGCCTTTGGCGTGAACCTTGATCGCCTCGGAGAACAGCGTGTTGAAGTCGAAGCCTACGTGCTTCATGACCATCAGCGCCATGAACGAGGCACCGGACAGCAACAGCACAGCCTTGATGATCTGCACCCAGGTGGTCGCCAGCATGCCGCCGAACAGCACGTACATGCACATCAGCACGCCAACCAGAATCACCGCAACATGGTAGTCCAGACCGAACAACAACTGGATCAGCTTGCCGGCACCGACCATTTGCGCGATCAGGTAGAACGCCACCACCACCAGCGAACCGCAGGCAGACAGGGTGCGAATCTGGGTTTGCCCGAGGCGGTAGGACGCCACGTCGGCAAAGGTGTATTTACCCAGGTTACGCAGACGCTCGGCAATCAGGAACAGGATGATCGGCCAGCCCACCAAAAAGCCGATCGAGTAGATCAGGCCATCGTAGCCGGAGGTGAATACCAGCGCGGAAATCCCCAGGAAGGACGCCGCCGACATGTAGTCACCGGCAATCGCCAGACCGTTCTGGAAACCGGTGATCTTGCCGCCCGCCGCATAGTAGTCGGCCGCCGAGTTGTTTTTCTTCGAGGCCCAGTAGGTGATGTAGAGCGTCGCACCGACGAACGCCACGAACATCAGGATCGCCGGAATGTTCAGCGGCTGTTTGGCCACCTCACCCGTCAACGCGTCAGCCGCCCAGACACTCGGCGCGAAAGCCGCGACACTCAATAAAGCCAGTAGACGCCGGATCATTGCTGAGCCTCCTTGAGAATCGCATTGTTCAGGTCGTCGAACTCGCCATTGGCGCGGCGCACGTAGATAGCGGTGAGAACGAAGGCTGAGAGAATCAGTCCGACACCGATCGGGATGCCCCAGGTAATCGAGGACTCAGGACTGAGTTTCGCGCCCAGAATATGTGGCCCGTAAGCGATCAGAAGAATGAAGCCAGAGTAAAGCCCGAGCATGATCGCCGAGAGTATCCAGGCGAACTTTTCCCTTTTTCGCACCAGCTCCTTGAATCGGGGACTGTTTTGAATCGAGAGGTAAATGCTGTCGTTCATTGTTTTTATCCTCGCAGCACAGATTATTGTTGGAACATAGCTAATGTATGCGGCTGCGAGCGCGGTAACAGACGACCTTAGTAGTAGAACGCCATGACACTTTTGCCAATTTCCGGTACACGCAAAACAACTGTAGGAGTGAGCCTGCTCGCGATGGCGTCGTATCAGTCGACATTTTCATCAACTGACAGGACGCTATCGCGAGCAGGCTCACTCCTACAGGGGTACAGCGGTGTGGCGGTTATTTGGTCCAGTCAGCCACGCGATCCGGGTGTTTGGCGACCCAGTCTTTCGCCGCGGCATCAGGCTTGGCGCCGTCCTGAATCGCCAGCATGACTTCGCCGATTTCGTCTTTCGACGCCCACTGGAAGTTCTTAAGGAACTTGGCCACTTCCGGTGCTTTGGTCGCGAGTTCTTTACTGCCGATGCTGTTCACGGTTTCAGCTGCGCCGTACACGCCTTTCGGGTCATCGAGGAAGCGCAGTTTCCACTTGGCGAACATCCAGTGCGGCACCCAACCGGTGACCGCGATGGACTCGTTTTTCTTCTCGGCACGGGTCAGTTCGGCAATCATGCCGGCGCCGGAACTGGCCTTGAGATTGTATTTGTCGAGGCCGTAATCCTTGATCGCCTGATCGGTCTTGAGCATGACGCCTGAACCGGCGTCGATGCCGACGATGCGGTTTTTGAAGGTGTCATCGGTTTTCAGGTCTTCGATCGACTTGGCTTTCACATACTCCGGCACGATCAGGCCGATTTTCGCATCCTTGAAGTTCGGGCCGTAATCGACGACCTGATCCTTGTTCTTCGTCCAGTATTCACCGTGAGTCACTGGCAGCCAGGCCGAGAGCATGGCGTCGAGTTTGCCGGTGGCCACGCCCTGCCACATGATCCCGGTGGCGACGGCTTGCAGTTTCACGTCGTAGCCGAGTTTCTGCTTGATCACTTCGGCCGCCACGTGAGTGGTCGCCACGCTGTCGGACCAGCCATCAACGTAACCGATGTTCAGGGTCTTGGTTTCCGCACTGGCCAGTGTCGTACTCATCGCCAGCGCCAGTGCGGCACCTGCGCCTAAAAGTCGTCGCATCTTCATCGTTACTTCCCCGAAATGCTGCGCCCGACGGATGGCGGGCGACGTCAACGTATTGTTATGGTGCACAGCGCCCCCATCACGCCTGACCGCAAACTCGCTGGAACATCAGTGGAGTGCTGACGCTTCGATCATCAACCTGACGACGCTCGCGACCTGCTCTGCCAGCGACCTCAAGACAACGAGAAACGACATCACAAGGCCATTAATCGCGACTATATAAATGACGCCAAATAATCCGCCCGAACTTTGCATGTCAAAATCATGCGGGCCACCAACCCTCTATAAATGCAGGTAACATGCGTCGCTTTGCAGCCACTCGGCCTGACCATGTCCGCGACCTCCCGTTTTCCCTTTCTGCCGTATCTTTTCGCCTGCTTGCTTGGGCTGTTTGCCCTCGGGGGCTTCTGGTACGGCCTCGGCCAAGCGGTGATCCTGCCGGATGCAGCGACGCCAACCCACAAGTTGCAATGCGCCTCCTACACCCCGTTCGATAAAGACCAGTCGCCGTTCGACGTGCCGTTCAAGCTGCGCCCGGAGCGCATGGATGCCGACCTCGCGTTGCTGGCGACTCGCTTTGAGTGCATTCGCACCTATTCGATGACGGGGCTCGAGGCACTGCCGGATCTGGCGCGCAAACACGGCTTGAAATTGATGATCGGCGCGTGGGTCAACAGCAACCCGGTGGACACCGAGAAAGAAGTCGACCTGCTGATCAAATCGGCAAATGCCAACCCGGACGTGGTCAGCGCAGTGATCGTCGGCAACGAAGCCTTGCTACGCAAAGAAGTCACTGGCACGCAACTGGTCCGCCTGATCAACAAGGTCAAGAGCCAGGTCAAACAACCGGTCACGTACGCCGATGTCTGGGAGTTCTGGCTCAAGCATCCGGAAGTCGCGCCGGCAGTGGACTTCCTGACTATTCACCTGCTGCCGTACTGGGAAGATGATCCGTCGAACATCGACGTCGCCCTGCAACATGTCGCGCAAGTGCGGCAGGTGTTCGGCAATAAATTCGCGCCCAAAGACGTGATGATCGGCGAAACCGGCTGGCCGAGCGAAGGCCGCCAGCGCGAGACCGCCCTGCCGAGTCGGGTCAACGAGGCCAAATTCATTCGTGGTTTTGTCGCGATGGCCGAGAAAGAAGGCTGGCATTACAACCTGATCGAAGCGTTTGACCAGCCGTGGAAGCGCGGCAGTGAGGGTGCGGTGGGCGGTTACTGGGGGTTGTTCGATGCTGATCGTCAGGACAAGGGCGTGCTGGCCGGGCCGGTGACCAATGTGCCGTTCTGGAAAGAATGGCTGGCGGTCGGCGGGCTGATTTTCCTTGGCACGCTGATCCTTGGCGGTCGCGTTCGTACCACGCGTTCGGCGCTGGTGTTACCGCTGCTGGGCGCCCTCGCCGCTTGCTCGATTGGCGCCTGGGGTGATCTGGCGCGGGTGACCACAAGGTTTACCGGCGAATGGTTGTGGGTCGGCTTGCTGACAGCGTTGAACCTGTTGGTGTTGGCACATGCGGCGTTGACGCTGAGTGCTCGCACTGGCTGGCGCCAACGTGCGTTCAATCTGCTGGAACGTCGCGCTGGCTGGCTGGTTGCGGCGGCAGGTTTTGCTGCGGCGGTGATGATGCTGGAGATGGTGTTCGATCCGCGTTATCGCAGCTTTGCGAGCATGGCGTTCGTGCTGCCGGCGCTGGTGTATCTGTGCCGGCCGGTGGGTGTGCCGCGCCGAGAGATTGCCTTGCTGACCTTCATTGTCGGCGCGGGGATTGCGCCGCAGCTGTATCAGGAAGGGTTGCAGAATCAGCAGGCGTGGGGCTGGGCGTTGGTGAGTGTGTTGATGGTCGCTGCTTTGTGGCGCTGCCTGCGTGTTCGCAGCTTCTGATCTTCAGAGTGGCATCAGACCTCTTCGCGAGCAGGCTCGCTCCCACATTGGATCTGTGACGTTCACAAATCCCCTGTGGGAGCGAGCCTGCTCGCGAAGACTGACTATCAGGCGCTGCGGGATTCGCGGACCAACCGCAATCCGGCAATCACCAACGCAAACACCGCCAGCGTGGTGTTGTACAACGCCAGCGCCGGCACTCCGGCCACCAGTGCCAGCACCGCCAGCCACCACCCTGCCCGCCCGGGCACGACAAAACCGATCAGCGCCGCGCCCAGTGCCGTCCAGCCCAGCACCTTGAAGTGAATCATCAAGCCAAGGCTGGAACGCAGCTGACATTCCCAACGGCTGGCCTCATCGACACAGATGCCTACCCACTTGCCGTCTTCCATAAAGCCATAACGCGCGCCATAACTGGCGGCCAGCCACAATGGCAACAGAACGAGCAGCAACATCACGGGCAAACGGCGGGACATGAAACACTCCAATCTTCGGAAATCGGCGGCCAGCTTAATCTGCCGCCAGCCGTGTGCAAGAACTAACAACTGTTAACTGTTCATTCAGGGCGTGCAAAGTGTATCGTCCAGCTACTATTACTCCGAATTCTGCCTGTTTGGTGCCGCAGCATGGCACTTTGGCGCAAACCCGGTGGTCATAGCCTGCGAACTTCATTCGGCACCTTCCTCTAAG
Source organism: Pseudomonas viridiflava (assembly GCF_900580865.1). Classification (GTDB taxonomy): domain Bacteria; phylum Pseudomonadota; class Gammaproteobacteria; order Pseudomonadales; family Pseudomonadaceae; genus Aquipseudomonas. The sequence goes on along the minus strand of NZ_UTBZ01000169.1, from coordinate 468,655 downwards.
GGATCTAGTCATGCTCCGTTCCTTGCGCTTCGCCGCGCTGTTCAGCGGCCTTATTTTGAGTGCGTCCGCACTGGCGGTGGATATCGACGCCGCCAGTTATGGCTACCCCCTGACCAATCCGTTCGAGGCGACCATCGCCACGACTCCGCCGGACTTGCGCCCGGAATTGCCGCTGGACGACGACATCAATCAGTCGGACCGCAGCGTGACCCTGCGCCCGGAACGCGAGTTCATCCTGCCGGACAACTTCTGGGCGGTGAAAAAGCTTACCTACCGAATCGCCACCCAGGACAAAGCGGCACCGCTGATTTTCCTGATTGCCGGCACCGGTGCGCGTTATGACAGCACGCTCAACGAATACCTGAAAAAGCTCTATTACAAGGCCGGCTACCACGTCGTCCAGCTGTCGTCGCCGACCAGTTTCGACTTCATCAGCGCCGCCTCACGCTTCGCCACACCGGGCGTGACCAAGGAAGATGCTGAGGACATGTACCGCGTCATGCAGGCTGTGCGGGCACAAAACCCGAAACTGCCGGTGACTGAGTATTACCTGACCGGCTACAGCCTCGGCGCCCTCGATGCCGCCTTCGTTGCGCACCTGGACGAGACGCGTCGCAGCTTCAACTTCAAAAAAGTGTTGCTGCTCAATCCGCCGGTCAACCTCTACACCTCGGTGACCAACCTCGACAAGTTGGTACAAACCGAAGTCAAAGGCATCAACAGCAGCACCACTTTCTACGAGTTGGTGCTCAGCAAGTTGACCCGCTACTTCCAGCAGAAAGGCTACATCGACCTCAACGATGCACTGCTTTATGACTTCCAGCAGTCCAAGCAGCACCTTACCAACGAACAGATGGCAATGCTGATCGGCACCTCGTTCCGTTTCTCGGCAGCCGACATTGCATTCACCTCGGACCTGATCAACCGTCGCGGCCTGATCACCCCGCCGAAATTCCCGATCACCGAAGGCACCAGCCTCACGCCGTTTCTCAAGCGTGCGTTGCAGTGCGACTTCGACTGCTACCTGACCGAACAGGTCATTCCGATGTGGCGTGCACGCACCGACGGCGGCAGCCTGCTGCAACTGATCGATCAGGTGAGCCTGTATGCGCTCAAGGATTACCTGCACGACAGCCCGAAAATCGCCGTGATGCACAACGCCGATGACGTGATCCTCGGCCCGGGCGACCTCGGTTTCCTGCGCAAGACCTTCGGTGATCGACTCACCGTTTATCCACTGGGCGGCCATTGCGGCAACCTTAACTACCGCGTCAACAGCGACGCCATGCTGGAGTTCTTCCGTGGCTAAACATCTCCTGCTGATTGCAGCGCTACTCTGCGCAGGCGTGGCCCAGGCCGACAACAGTAAAGCCAACGCGCCCGTGGTGGTCGACAGCGACGGCTTCAAAGAGCCGCTGTCCAAACTCAAATTCAACCCGGGGCTGGATCAGCGTGAATTCGAGCGTTCGACGCTCAACGCGCTGAACGTCTACGACCCGTTGGAGTCGTGGAACCGCCGGGTTTACCACTTCAACTATCGCTTCGACCAATGGGTGTTCCTGCCGGTGGTCGACGGCTATCGCTACATCACCCCCAGCTTCGTGCGCACCGGCGTAAGCAACTTCTTCAACAACCTCGGTGACGTGCCGAACCTGGTCAACAGCCTGTTGCAGTTCAAAGGCCAGCGCTCGATGGAAACCACCGCGCGCCTGCTGCTCAACACCACCATCGGCATCGCCGGCCTGTGGGATCCGGCCACCGCCATGGGCTTGCCGCGCCAGAGCGAAGACTTCGGCCAGACCTTGGGCTTCTACGGTGTACCGGGGGGTGCCTACTTCGTACTGCCGATCTTCGGCCCGTCGAACATCCGTGATACTGCAGGCCTGGCTGTCGATTACACCGCTGAATCGGCGATCAACTTCCTCAACGTTTCGGAAGTCAGCTCCAACCATCCGGAAGTCTGGGCCCTGCGTGCGGTCGACAAGCGTTATCAGACCAGCTTCCGTTATGGCCAGATGAACTCGCCGTTCGAGTACGAAAAAGTGCGCTACGTGTATACCGAAGCGCGCAAGTTGCAGGTTGCCGAGTAATTCCGGCAGGCACAAAAAAGGGCCATTCGATGCGAGTCGAATGGCCCTTTTTCACGCCGCAACACGAATCCAATGTGGGAGCGAGCCTGCTCGCGAATGCGGTGCATCAGACTCGAAACAGGTGACTGACTCGACGCTTTCGCGAGCAGGCTCGCTCCCACAGGGTTACTGCGTTCAGCCTTTGATCGCTTTCCAGATCTTGCCGACAACCGAAACCACCGCCAACACCACCGCACCAGCGATAATCCCCGCCACACCATTGAGCAACATCGGCACCGCAAACCCGACACTGCCGGCTGCGGCACCAACGCCTTCAATCCAGTCATGCAGCACCGGCACGCCGTGGGTAAGGATGCCGCCGCCGACCAGGAACATCGCCGCCGTACCGACCACCGACAAGGTTTTCATCATGTAAGGCGCTGCACTCAGGATGGCGCTGCCGACTTTCTTCGCCAACTGTCCCGGTTTCTGCGTCAGCCACAGGCCGAGGTCGTCGAGCTTGACGATGCCCGCTACCAATCCATAAACGCCGACAGTCATAACGATGGCAATGCCCGACATCACGATTACTTGCTGAGTCAGCGAAGCAGTAGCCACGGTGCCCAGGGTGATGGCGATGATTTCTGCGGAGAGGATAAAGTCAGTGCGGATCGCGCCTTTGATCTTGTCCTTCTCGTACGCCACCAGATCGGTCGCCGGATCGGCTACCGCCTCAGTCAGTTGCGCATGTTCGGCTTCATCTTCAGCCGCACTGTGCAGAAACTTGTGCGCGAGCTTCTCGAAGCCCTCGAAACACAAGTACGCACCCCCGACCATCAACAAGGGCGTGACCAGCCACGGCACGAATGCACTGATCGCCAGCGCCGACGGCACCAGAATCAGTTTATTGACGAAAGAGCCCTTGGCCACAGCCCAGACCACGGGAATTTCCCGCTCGGCTCGCACGCCGGAGACCTGCTGGGCATTGAGCGCCAGGTCGTCGCCGAGCACGCCGGCGGTCTTCTTGGCGGCCATTTTGCTCATCAACGCCACGTCATCCAGCACGGTGGCAATATCGTCGACCAGCACCAGCAAACTGCTTCCTGCCATGAATCCTGTTTCCTTTTATGTATGAATGTTGCGAAGCATAACGCGACCATAGACCACGCGGGGCATTCTTGAGCGCTGCGCGAGGCCGGTGCTACCATGCGCAACCGCCAGAACAGGCAAGGAACCACCGGGTTTATGAGCACAATCCGCGAGCGCAACAAAGAACTGATCCTGCGTGCCGCCAGTGAGGAGTTTGCCGACAAGGGCTTCGCTGCGACCAAAACCAGCGACATCGCCGCCAAGGCGGGATTGCCCAAGCCCAACGTTTACTACTACTTCAAGTCCAAGGAAAACCTCTACCGCGAGGTATTGGAAAGCATCATCGTGCCGATTTTGCAGGCCTCGACCCCGTTCAATCCGGACGGTGTGCCGAGCGAGGTGCTGAGCGGCTACATCCGCTCGAAAATCCGCATCTCCCGCGACCTGCCCTTCGCCTCGAAAGTATTCGCCAGCGAAATCATGCACGGCGCGCCACACCTGAGCGCCGACCTGGTCGAGCAGCTCAACGGCCAGGCCAAGCACAACATCGACTGTATCCAGAGCTGGATCGACCGCGGGCAAATCGCCCCGATCGACCCCAACCACCTGATGTTCAGCATCTGGGCCGCTACCCAGACCTACGCCGACTTTGACTGGCAGATTTCTGCGGTCACGGGGAAGGACAAGCTGGACGAGGCGGATTACGAAGCGGCGGCGCAGACGATTATCCGGTTGGTGTTGAAAGGGTGTGAGCCGGACTGACAGACCGCGGTGACCGCTTCGCGAGCAGGCTCGCTCCCACATTGGATCTGTGGCGTTCACAAATCCCTGTGGGAGCGAGCCTGCTCGCGAATGGCGGCAACACAGAATAACGCTCAAACCCAAATCGCATCCCACAGCGGATAGTCGCCAAGCTTCTTAACCAAACCAGCCCGCAACGGGTTAGCCACGATATACCGAGCCAACTTCACCAGATCTTCTTCTCTGCGCAATGCACGATCATGAAAGCCTGATTGCCAAAGACTGGTCTGTCGACCCGTCGAGAGATTCACGGCTTTGGTGCTGAGGGATTTTGTACGCTGCATCAACTCTCCGAGCGAACCGCGCTTCAACTCAATCAGCCAATGAAAATGATCTGGCATGACAACCCAGGCCAACGTACTGGCAATGCCCATTTCCTCTGCGACGTGAAATTGGCTGGCGACCAATAGACCCAGTGCAAAGTCGCTGAAAACAGGCTGCCTTCCCGCCGTATTGGTTGTCAGCAGGTAGATGCGGTTGTGTTCGGAGTAACGACCAATGCGCAAACGATTTGAAGCAGATAGCTCCCGCATTCCTTTGCCTTTTCATATCCTGATCATGAAAAGGTTAGTTCTGTGAATGTGGGAGTAAGTGTCAGGTTTTTAGCAAGATGTGTTTTTGAGATCGTATTCGCGAGCAGGCTCGCTCCCACAGGGGGCTTGGGGTATTCAGACATTTTGTGTCTGAGCACAAATCCAATGTGGGAGCGAGCCTGCTCGCGAAGGCGGTTAATCAGACGCTACAAATCAAGCAGCCACCCCCGCATCCGCCCGCAACTCAAGCGCCTCCACCGCTTTAATCGCCACCTGCTCATCAATATCCGACAAATCCCCGCTGATCCCGATCGCACCCAGCACATTCCCCGCCTGATCCCGTATCAACACACCACCCGGTGCCGGCACGACGCTGCCCTGGCCCATGCTGTTGAGTGCGGCAATAAACGCCGGGCGTTGTTGTGCATCCAGTGCCAGCAGGCGTGAGCCTTTGCCCAGGGCAATGGCGCCCCAGGCTTTGCCGATGGCGATGTTCGGCCGCAGCAGGCTGGCGCCGTCTTCGCGTTGCAGGGTGATCAAGTGGCCGCCGGTGTCGAGTACCGCGATGGTCAGGGGGGCGGCGGAGATTTCCCGCCCTGCATTGATGGCCTGGTTGACCAGGTTGACTGCGACTTCCAAGGTTAAAGCGCTCATGGTGCCGTCCTCATTTTGTTATAGGGAAAGTCGTGGACCTGCGCTTTTGTGCCGCAGGTCGATGCAACAAATAGAACACAATGAGTTATTTTTTTGTATACAATAATTCTCGAAAAGCGCCACATGCGACGAAAAGCCACACTCAGACAGGCTTCCGACGAATGAAACAGGTGCTTGAGAAAATGGATTGACCTGCGCCGTCCGCCGTGAATACACTCTGCGCAAAGCCACTTGTATACAATTACAAAACGTAAAGAGGCACAAAACCATGAGCAAAATGAGAGCAATCGAAGCCGCCGTTCTGGTGATGCGCCGTGAAGGGGTTGATACCGCTTTTGGCATCCCGGGCGCTGCCATCAACCCGCTGTACTCCGCCTTGCAGAAAGTCGGTGGCATCGATCACGTCCTTGCTCGCCACGTTGAAGGCGCCTCGCACATGGCCGAGGGCTACACCCGCACCAAGGCCGGCAACATCGGCGTGTGCATCGGCACTTCCGGCCCTGCCGGGACCGACATGGTCACCGGGCTCTACAGCGCCTCGGCCGACTCGATTCCAATCCTCTGCATTACCGGCCAGGCACCCCGCGCCCGTATGCACAAGGAAGACTTCCAGGCTGTCGACATCACCAGCATCGTCAAGCCAGTCACCAAGTGGGCGACCACTGTTCTGGAACCGGGCCAAGTGCCTTACGCGTTCCAGAAAGCGTTCTTTGAAATGCGCTCCGGCCGTCCTGGCCCGGTGCTGATCGACCTGCCATTCGACGTGCAGATGGCCGAAATCGAATTCGACATCGACGCTTACCAGCCGCTGCCATTGGCCAAGCCAACCGCGACCCGCGTTCAGGTCGAAAAAGCTTTGGCGCTGCTTGATCAGGCTGAACGTCCCTTGCTGGTTGCCGGCGGCGGCATCATCAACGCCGACGCCAGCGATCTGCTGGTTGAGTTCGCTGAACTGACCGGCATCCCTGTTATCCCGACCCTGATGGGCTGGGGCACCATCCCTGACGATCACCCGTTGATGGTCGGCATGGTTGGTCTGCAGACTTCGCACCGTTACGGCAACGCGACCATGCTGAAATCCGACGTGGTGTTGGGGATCGGTAACCGTTGGGCCAACCGTCACACCGGTTCGGTTGATGTTTACACCGAAGGCCGCAAGTTCATTCACGTCGACATCGAAGGCACGCAGATCGGTCGTGTGTTCACGCCGGATCTGGGCATCGTTTCCGACGCTGCTGCCGCGCTGACCGTGTTCATCGAAGTCGCTCGTGAATGGCAAGCCGCCGGCAAGCTGAAAAACCGCAGTGCCTGGCTGCAAGACTGCCAGCAACGCAAAGCCAGCCTGCACCGCAAGACCCACTTCGACAACGTGCCGGTGAAACCGCAACGCGTTTACGAAGAAATGAACCAGGTGTTCGGCAAGGACACCTGCTACGTCAGCACCATTGGTCTGTCGCAGATTGCCGGCGCGCAGTTCCTGCACGTCTACAAGCCGCGTCACTGGATCAACTGTGGCCAAGCGGGCCCGTTGGGCTGGACCATTCCGGCAGCGCTGGGCGTGGTGAAGGCCGATCCGAGCCGCAAAGTCGTGGCCCTGTCGGGGGACTATGACTTCCAGTTCATGATCGAAGAACTGGCGGTCGGCGCTCAGTTCAAACTGCCGTACATCCACGTCGTGGTGAACAACTCGTACCTGGGTCTGATCCGTCAGGCACAGCGCGGGTTCGAAATGGACTACTGCGTGCAGCTGTCCTTCGATAACCTGAACGCGCCGGAACTCAACGGTTACGGTGTTGACCACGTCGCAGTGGCTGAAGGCCTCGGCTGTAAAGCGCTGCGTGTGTTCGAGCCATCGGAAATCGCCCCTGCCCTGCGCAAGGCCGAACAGATGATCGAAGAGTTCAAGGTGCCGGTGATCGTCGAGATCATTCTGGAGCGTGTGACCAACATCTCCATGGGTACCGAGATCAACGCCGTCAACGAATTCGAAGACCTGGCGCTGGTCGGCAACGATGCGCCAACGGCGATTTCGCTGCTTGACTGATTGCTTTTAGCCCCCTCTCCCCCAGGAGAGGGGACTGATCGCGTTCAGTCTGACCAACCGTGTCACATCCGTTTTTAGGAGACCACCATGCCGCGTTTCGCAGCCAACCTGTCCATGCTGTTCACCGAACAGGATTTCCTTGCCCGTTTCGACGCCGCCGCCAAGGCCGGTTTCAGCGGTGTCGAGTACCTGTTCCCGTACGACTTCAGCTCCGCCGAAATCAAGGCCAGGCTCGACGCCAACGGTCTGACCCAAGTGCTGTTCAACCTGCCGGCCGGTGACTGGGCCAAGGGCGAGCGCGGTATCGCGTGTCTGCCGGATCGGGTCGAAGAATTCCGCGCCGGTGTCGATCTGGCCATCGCTTACGCACAAGTGCTGGGCAACACCCAGATCAACTGCCTGGCCGGTATTCGTCCGCAAGGCGTTGACGATGCCACCGTGGAAAAGACCTTCGTCGCCAACCTGAAATACGCCGCCGACAAGCTGCAGGCCGCGGGCATCAAACTGGTGATGGAAGCGATTAACACCCGCGACATCCCGGGCTTCTACCTGAACAACACGGCGCAAGCCCTGTCGATTCGCGAGCAGGTCGGCAGCGCCAACCTGTTCCTGCAATACGACATCTATCACATGCAAATCATGGAAGGCGATCTGGCCCGCACCCTGCAATCGCACCTGGGCGAGATCAACCATGTACAGCTCGCGGACAACCCGGGCCGTAACGAACCAGGCACCGGTGAGATCAACTATCGGTTCCTGTTCGAACACCTCGACCGCATCGGTTATCAGGGTTGGGTTGGCTGTGAATACAAGCCACTGACCACCACCGAAGCAGGCCTCGGCTGGCTGAAAACCCATAACGCAATCTAGAACACATGACCCTGTAGGAGCTGCCGAAGGCTGCGATCTTTTGATCTTGACCTTCAAAAGCAAAGTCAAAAGATCGTCCGAACGCGGCCCGAGCCTGCGGCAGCTCCTACGGCTGTTTATAAAAACAAGAGGATTTTCTCATGGCTAAAATCGGATTTATCGGCACCGGCATCATGGGCCACCCAATGGCTTCGAACCTGCAGAAAGCCGGTCACAGCCTGTTCCTGTCGGCGCACCACGACGCCGCCCCGGCCGACCTGGTTGCCGCTGGCGCCGTCGCCCTGGCCAACCCGCGCGAAGTGGCGCAGGAAGCTGAATTCATCATCGTCATGGTCCCGGACACCCCGCAGGTTGACGACGTACTGTTCCGCGCCGACGGCGTTGCCGCTGGCCTGAGCAAAGGCAAAGTCGTCATCGACATGAGCTCGATCTCGCCGACCGCCACCAAAGCTTTCGCTGCGAAGATCAACGAGAAAGGCGCGCAGTACCTCGACGCACCGGTGTCCGGCGGTGAAGTCGGCGCCAAAGCCGCGACCCTGAGCATCATGATCGGTGGCGACGCCGATGCCTTTGAACGCGCACTGCCGCTGTTCCAGGCCATGGGCAAAAACATCACCCTGGTCGGTGGCAATGGCGACGGTCAAACCGCCAAAGTCGCCAACCAGATCATCGTTGCGCTGAACATTCAGGCCGTGGCTGAAGCCCTGCTGTTCGCTTCGAAAAACGGTGCCGATCCGGCCAAAGTGCGTGAAGCACTGATGGGCGGTTTCGCTTCCTCGAAGATCCTCGAAGTGCACGGCGAGCGCATGATCAAAGGCACCTTCGATCCAGGCTTCCGCATCAGCCTGCACCAAAAGGACCTGAACCTGGCCCTGCAAGGTGCCAAAGAGCTGAACATCAACCTGCCGAACACCGCTAACGCCCAGCAAGTGTTCAGCACCTGCGCGGCCATCGGTGGCAGCAACTGGGATCACTCGGCGCTGATCAAAGGTCTTGAGCACATGGCCAACTTCTCGATTCGCGACAACAAATAAAGCCTGCACAAAACCCTATGGGAGCGAGCCTGCTCGCGAAAGCGGTTGCACATTCAACATCCATGTTGGCTGACACACCGCCTTCGCGAGCAGGCTCGCTCCCACAAGGGATCTGAGTTGCCCTTTCGAATAACAAGAATTCCGGGAGCCCGCCATGTCGGTCGATCCGCAACAACTGCTGCGCGAGCTGTTTGCCACAGCCATCGACGCGGCCCATCCGAACCAGGTCCTCGAAGCCCATCTGCCTGCCGATCGCAGCGGCCGGGTGATCGTCATCGGCGCCGGCAAAGCCGCTGCCGCCATGGCGCAAGTTGTCGAGCGCTGCTGGGAAGGTGAAGTGTCTGGCCTGGTTGTGACCCGTTACGGTCACGGCGCCCCGTGCGAAAAAATCGAAGTGGTCGAAGCCGCGCACCCGGTACCGGACGCTGCCGGTCTGGCCGTGGCCAAACGCGTGCTGGAACTGGTCAGCAACCTGACCGAGGACGACCGCGTAATCTTCCTGCTCTCCGGTGGCGGCTCTGCCCTGCTGGCGTTGCCGGCCGAAGGCATCACCCTCGCTGACAAGCAGTCGATCAACAAAGCCCTGCTGAAATCCGGCGCGACCATCGGCGAGATGAACTGCGTGCGCAAGCACCTCTCGGCGATCAAGGGCGGCCGTCTCGGCAAAGCGTGCTGGCCTGCCACTGTCTACACCTACGCGATTTCCGATGTCCCGGGCGACCTCGCCACGGTCATCGCTTCCGGCCCGACCGTGGCCGACCCAAGCACGTCCGCCGAAGCCTTGGCGATCATCAAGCGCTACGGCATCGAGATCCCCGCTTCCGTGCGCAACTGGCTGCAAAGCCCTGAGTCGGAAACCGTCAAACCCGGTGATCCGTCCCTGGCGCGCAGCCACTTCCAGTTGATCGCCCGTCCTCAGCAATCCCTGGACGCTGCGGCGGTGAAATGCCGTCAGGCCGGGTTCAGCACGCTGATCCTCGGTGACCTCGAAGGTGAGTCCCGCGAAGTGGCAAAAGTCCACGCTGGCATCGCCCGCCAGATCATCCATCACGGCCAGCCATTGGCAGCGCCGTGCGTGATTCTCTCCGGCGGCGAAACCACCGTGACCGTGCGCGGCAATGGTCGTGGCGGACGCAATGCCGAATTCCTCCTCAGCCTGACCGAGAATCTCAAAGGCCAAGCCGGCGTTTACGCCCTGGCCGGTGACACCGACGGCATCGACGGCTCGGAAGACAACGCCGGCGCGATCATGACCCCGGACAGCTACGCCCGCGCCGCCTCCCTCGGTTTGAGCGCCAGCGATGAACTGGATAACAACAACGGCTACGGCTATTTCGCGGCGCTCGATGCGCTGATCGTCACCGAACCGACCCGCACCAATGTCAACGACTTCCGCGCCATTCTGATCCTTGAGAGCTGCAAATCATGACGCCTGATAAAAAGGTCAAAATCCTCGCCACCCTTGGGCCTGCCGTCGACGGCATTGAAGACATCCGTGAGCTGGTCGAGGCCGGGGTAAATATCTTCCGCCTGAACTTCAGCCACGGCGATCACGCCGACCACGCCAAACGCTATCAGTGGATCCGCGAAGTCGAGCGCCAGCTCAACTATCCGCTGGGCATTCTGATGGACTTGCAGGGGCCGAAACTGCGCGTCGGCAAGTTCGCTGACGGCAAGGTGCAGCTGCATCGTGGTCAGGCCTTCCGTCTTGATCTCGATGCCACACCCGGTGATGAACGCAGAGTGAATCTGCCGCATCCGGAGATCATTGCCGCGCTGGAAGCGGGCATGGATCTGCTGCTCGACGACGGCAAGCTGCGTCTGCGCGTGGTCACCAAGTACGACGATGCGATCGATACCACCGTGCTCAACGGCGGCGAGTTGTCGGACCGCAAAGGCGTCAACGTGCCACAAGCGGTGCTCGACCTCAGCCCGCTGACCGCCAAGGATCGTCGCGATTTGAGCTTCGGTCTGGAACTCGGCGTGGACTGGGTCGCGCTGTCGTTTGTGCAGCGTCCGCAAGACATCGTCGAAGCGCGCGCATTGATCGGCGATAAAGCCTTTTTGATGGCAAAAATCGAGAAGCCCTCCGCCGTTGAACAACTGCGCGAAATCGCTGAACTGAGCGACGCGATCATGGTGGCGCGTGGCGACCTCGGTGTCGAAGTGCCAGCCGAGAGCGTGCCGCAGATTCAGAAAAACATCATCACCACCTGCCGCGAACTCGGCAAACCGGTGGTGGTGGCGACGCAGATGCTTGAGTCGATGCGCTTCTCCCCTGCCCCGACCCGCGCCGAGGTGACCGACGTTGCCAACGCCGTGGCCGAGGGCGCCGATGCGGTGATGCTGTCGGCGGAAACTGCCTCCGGCGAATACCCGCTGGAAGCCGTACAGATGATGAGCAAGATCATCCGCCAAGTGGAAAACGGCCCGGATTATCAGACTCAGCTCGACGTCAGCCGGCCGAAAGCTGAAGCGACGGTTTCCGATGCAATCAGCTGCGCGATCCGGCGCATCAGCAACGTGCTGCCGGTGGCAGTGCTGGTCAACTACAGCGAATCGGGCACCTCGAGTCTGCGTGCAGCGCGGGAACGGCCGAAAGCGCCGATCCTCAACCTGACGCCGAACCTGCAAACCGCGCGGCGTTTGAGCGTGGCGTGGGGGATTCATTCGGTGGTCAATGATCGTCTGCGTCAGGTCGATGAGGTTTGCTCGACCGCGCTGGAAATCGCCCAGGCGCAGGGTATGGCCGAGCGCGGCGACACGCTGCTGATCACTGCGGGGGTGCCGTTCGGGCAGCCGGGATCGACTAACTCGCTGCGCATCGAAACGTTGATCTGAACATGCTCAAAAAGCACCTGTGGGAATAGCGGTTATTCCTTCAATCAAAATGCTTGAGCGCTACAACCGGCCTCTTCGCGAGCAGGCTCGCTCCCACATGGGTTTTGTGTCGTTCACAAGATCAAGACTGAACAGAGATTCAGTGTGGGAGCCAGCCTGCTGGCGATGCCAGCGACTCGGTTTCACTGACTTTCAGAACTGCCCATGCCTGCCAATCATTTCAACACCCACTGCCCCGACTGGGCCGAGGCTTTGCTCAACGGTTTCAGTCAAATATTCCTCCAGCGCCATCCGCTGTGCGGCCTGCTGTGCCTGTTGGCGATTCTGCTGACGGCGCCAGTGCTGTTCGCCGGTGCGCTGCTCGGTGCCGTCGCCGGTTTGCTCACCGCGCAACGGCGCAACTACGCCAAAGCCGATCGCCAGGCCGGGCTGTTCAGCTACAACGGCATCTTGCTCGGCCTGCTGCTGAGCCTGTATTTCCCGTGGTCGCCGATGCTGCCGCCGCTGATTCTTGCCGCTGGCGGCTTGAGCGCGATGGTCACGCAGCAATGGCTGAAACACGTGTACAGCAGCCGATCGATTCCGGCCTACACCTCGCCGTTTGTGGCCATGAGCTGGGTTCTGCTGCTGTTTGCCGAACCGTCGGCGCCGATGGCGCACATCGAAATGAACACGCTGAACCTGCTCGCCGCCGAACTGCGCGGTCTGGGCCAGGTGATGTTCCTCGGTCATCCACTGGCCGGCGCTTTGATCGCCGCCGGTTTGCTGATCGCTGATCGCCGCGCGTTTTGCTGGGCGCTGCTGGCGTCGGCGATCGGCCTTGGCTCCAGCTTGCTGCACCATGAAACCAGCGTGGCCCTGCTCGGGCTCGGCAGTTACAACGCCGTGCTCGCCGCCCTCGCCTTCTCCGCGCAACGCCAACAACCGTGGCTGCCGCTGCTCGGTATCGTCCTCGCGCTGCTGGTCACGCCGCTGTTTGCCGCCGTCGGCCTCGCCACGTTGACCGCGCCGTTCATCCTCGCCGGCTGGCTGATCCGCGCCGGGATTCAGATGCTCGGCAAAGCCAGCGTCGAGCGTGCGCCTTGCGCTCATGGGGAGAATCAACCTAGGCTGCGCTGATCTTCGATTCAGGCGTTATCCATGGACAGCAGCAACAGTTGGCGCGAACGGCTTTACGTGATGATTTTCCAGAGCGACACCCGCGCCGGGCGTCGCTTCGACGGCATTCTGCTGTTGATCATCCTCGCCAGTCTGGTGATCGTGATGCTCGACAGCATCGACAGCATTCACCAGAACTACGCGAACGTGCTGGCCTACATCGAGTGGGGCTTCACGATCATCTTTCTCGGCGAGTACATCCTGCGCCTGTACTGCTCACCGAAGCCGTTGCGTTATGCCTTCAGCTTTTACGGGCTGGTGGATTTGCTGGCGATCGTGCCGGGCATCCTCGCGCTGTATTACAGCGATGCGCAGTATCTTCTGATTATCCGGATCATCCGCATGCTGCGGATTTTCCGCGTACTCAAGCTCAGCCCGTACCTCAAGCAAGCCAATTACTTGATGTCGGCGCTGCGCGGCAGCAAGCAGAAGATCGTCGTGTTTCTGGTCAGCGTCTGCACGCTGGTGACGGTGTTCGGTACGTTGATGTACGTGATCGAAGGTCCGGAGCACGGCTTCACCAGCATTCCCAAAGGCATCTATTGGGCGATCGTCACGCTGACCACCGTGGGCTTCGGCGACATCGTGCCAAAGACCCCGCTGGGTCAGGTGATTTCATCGCTGGTGATGATCACCGGTTACTCGATCATCGCCGTGCCCACGGGGATTTTCACCGCCGAACTGGCCAACGCCATGCGCGGCGAACAGTTGCAACACGACTGCCCGGTGTGCAAGAAAAACAGCCATGAACACGGCGCCGCTTTCTGCTCCCGATGCGGCAATGCACTGTTCAAGAAACTGGAATAAGCACAGAGCTTTTTAATCTTTAAACGACTATGCGCTCCCCGTTATAGTCAGTGGCAATTGAACATCACCCCCTGCTCCTACACAGATAAAACAAGGAATGCGCAGTGAAAAAACTCTTTGGCGCCTCACTTCTCGCCGCCGGCCTGGCCTTGGCCAACATCGCTCAGGCAGCCCCGACGCTGCTCAACGTTTCCTACGACGTGATGCGCGATTTCTACAAGGACTACAACACCGCGTTCCAGAAACACTGGCAAGCCGAGCACAACGAAAACATCACCGTGCAGATGTCATTCGGCGGCTCGAGCAAGCAAGCGCGCTCGGTGATCGACGGCCTGCCGGCTGACGTCATCACCATGAACATGGCCACCGATATCAACGCCCTCGCCGACAACGGCAAACTGGTGCCGGAGAACTGGGTCACGCGTCTGCCGAACAACAGCGCGCCGTTCACCTCGGCCACGGTGTTTATCGTGCGCAAAGGCAACCCGAAAGCCCTGAAAGACTGGCCGGATCTGCTCAAGGACGGCGTGCAAGTGATCGTGCCTAACCCGAAAACTTCGGGTAACGGCCGCTACACCTACCTGTCGGCCTGGGGTTATGTGCTGAAGAACGGTGGCGACGAGAACAAGGCCAAAGACTTCGTCGGCAAACTGTTCAAGCAAGCGCCGGTGCTGGATACCGGTGGCCGCGCCGCCACCACTACGTTCATGACCAACCAGATCGGCGACGTGCTGGTGACCTTCGAAAACGAAGCGGAAATGATTGCCCGGGAGTTTGGTCGTGATCAGTTTGAAGTGATCTACCCGAGTGTTTCGGCTGAGGCCGAGCCGCCGGTTTCTGTGGTTGATAAAGTGGTCGACAAAAAGGGGTCGCGTGCAGCGGCGGATGAGTACCTGAAGTACCTGTGGTCGCCGCAAGGTCAGGAAATTGCGGCGGCAAACTACCTGCGTCCACGTGATCCGGCGGTGCTGGCGAAGTACACCGACCGTTTCCCGAAAGTTGATTTCTTGTCGGTTGAGAAGACCTTTGGTGACTGGCGTACGGTGCAGAAGACGCACTTCAATGATGGTGGGGTTTTTGATCAGATTTATAGCGGGCAGTAAGGTTTAAGCAGGCGTGAAAAAGGCGACCCTCAGTGGTCGCCTTTTTTTGTGGCCGCAATACCCTCACCCCAGCCCTCTCCCGGAGGGAGAGGGGGCCGACCGAAGTGTCTGGCGTCAGACATCGACCTGAAATATCGAGTCGATTATGGATTCACTGAAGCAAGTTCAGGTCGGTGTACCTCTCAAGCATCCCCCAATCAGTCCCCTCTACCTCCGGGAGAGGGTTAGGGTGAGGGGCTTCTACATCGGCGGCGTCACTCCATCCTTACCCGCAGAAATCGCCTGCGCCGTCAGCGTGCCATCCGCGCTCTGCGTCACGAACGTGACTATCTTCACCCCAACCGTCAGCAAGCTCCGATCCCCCGGCACCAAATTCACAATCGGCACATCCTCCGGCACCAGAATCTTCTGCTGCCCGCCCTTGTAGTTCACCGTCAGCACCCGCCCGTTGCTCACCACCAGATCGCCGACGCTGCCATTGGTCATGCTGCTGCCCCTGGCCAGATCGAACGGTCGATGCCCGTCACCACTGCCCGCCAGTTCCGGCGGGAACACATGCACCTCCAGCGCCTTGAGCGTGCCGTCCTCCTGTGGCATCGCCGCCGAACCAATGTAACTGCCGGGTTTGATGTCTTCGATATTGGCCAGGGTGACCGCGCGAACTTTGGTGTCGCCGGTCAGCTGAATCACCACGTTCTCGCCGCTGTTGTCATGGACTTTCAAGCTGTCTGCGCTGACCCCGGTGATCTCGCCGCGCACGCCGAGGCGCATGCCAGGAGCGTCGGCGGCCTGCACGTTCATTGCAGCCAGCAGGCTGATCAGGACAATCGTTGCGATAAGACGAAGCTTCATTGCAATCCTCCGGTCATGAATGTTGAACAAGCCGATGAAACATAAGCACGCTATCGAACAGGATGTAAGTGAATGTATCATCAACCCCCGACGGTCGGACGCAAGGTCCGCCGATGGATGACACGCCGCTAGCACCCGGCCATTCCGCAACGGAATAACTGATATCAATCGCCGGCGCCTTCTGCCCTTGCGGATTAACCCTTAGCCTCATCGCATTCCATTTCGCTGGATCGAGAAACCTTATGACCGCCACAACCCACACAATGACCCGAGGCATGGTGCTGCTGTTCGCCTTCTGCTGCGGCGCGATCGTTGCCAACATCTACTACGCGCAGCCGATCATCGGCCTGATCGCCCCTGAAATCGGCCTGAGCGACACCATGGCCAGTTTCATCGTCTCGCTGACGCAGATCGGTTATGCGCTGGGCCTGTTTTTCCTCGTGCCACTGGGCGATCTGCTGGAAAACCGCCGGTTGATGATCATCACCACCGTGGTGGCGATTGCCAGCTTGCTGGCAGCGGCGTTTACCGATCAACCGAATGTGTTTCTGCTGATCTCGTTGCTGGTCGGTTTTAGCTCGGTGTCGGTACAAATCCTGATTCCACTGGCGGCACATCTGGCACCCGAAGAGTCTCGTGGCCGAGTGGTCGGCGGAATCATGGGCGGTCTGCTGCTGGGTATTTTGCTGGCACGGCCGGTGTCGAGCGTGGTTGCCGACCACTTGGGCTGGCGGGCGATGTTCATGATTGCCGCCGCATTGATGGCGGCGATCAGCGTAGTGTTGGCGCTGACCGTACCCAAGCGCCAGCCGGACCACAGCGCCACTTACGGGCAACTGCTCGGTTCGCTGTGGACGCTCCTGCGCCAGCAACCGGTGCTGCGTCAGCGCGCGTTTTACCAGGGTTGCATGTTCGCCACGTTCAGCCTGTTCTGGACCGCCGTGCCGCTGGAGTTGGCGCGCAACCACGGCCTGTCGCAAAGCGGCATCGCGATCTTCGCTCTGGTCGGCGCCATCGGTGCCATCGCCGCACCCATCGCCGGGCGCCTGGCCGACGCCGGCCACACCCGCATCGCCTCGCTGCTGGCCATGACCTTCGCCAGCCTGAGCTTCCTGCCCGCCTTCATTCACCCGGCCTACAGCGTCATTGGCCTGGCCGTGACCGGCGTGGTGCTCGACTTCTGCGTGCAGATGAACATGGTCCTCGGCCAGCGCGCGGTGTACTCGCTGGACGCCAAAAGCCGTGGCCGTCTGAACGCGCTGTACATGACCAGCATCTTTATCGGCGGCGCCTTCGGCTCGTCGGTGGCCAGTGCGGTGTACGAGCATGGCGGCTGGTTGTGGATCGTGATTGTCGGCAGTGCGTTCCCGCTATTGGCGTTGTTGCGATTTTTGAGTGTTTCGCAGCGTGGTTCATTGGCAGCGGCGTAAGGCGTCAAAAGCTTCGCGAGCAGGCTCGCTCCCACAGGCTATTCACTGAGCCTGGGGGAGCGATGAAGCTTAATAACGAACCAGTTTCTCCATCGCCGCATCCGCCAGAAAGGAGGAGCGGCTTTTGACGTTGTGTTCGCGCACATAACGGTCGATTCGCTGAATCACGTAACCGGGTAGCGTTACGTTGACCTTCTCGGTCTTGCCCAGATACGGCGAAATGTCCAGCTCAAGCATGCCCCAGCCCATCTCGGCAAAGTCCGGATTACTGCGATGAGCGGATGCCGAAGTCGGCATAGGAATCGACTCCCCGTCCGCCGCAATCTCCTGCAGCATGATGTGGGCGACTTCAACCGCCGCCTTGTAGGCATCTTCAAAGCTATCCCCTGCAGTAACGGCGCCGGGAATATCGGGGATCTGAATACCGATGGCAGTGTTCTCGTCTCCCCACTCGATACAGATTGGATATTGCATTACGGATCTCCTTCGTAACTGGCTGGCGGGTTGTACAACCCGGCACGCCTCCTGATGCTTTTGACCGTCCCCAGTGGCAAATCCTTTTTCGGGTGAGGAACGGGAATCGTGTATGGGTTGTATCGGTGCTTGAAGATGTGATGACTGCCGGTGACCCGATCCAGCGTCCAGCCTGCCTCCTCCAACTCCTTGATCAATAGCCTGCTCTGCACCAACCGCCTCCTTGCCTTGGCCTTTTAAAAATAACCCTAGAGTTATCTTTACTCAAGCACAGAAATCCTGGAAGCGACGCCCGGTTGTTTTACAGAGTGTGATTGAAACGCTAGACCCTGAGCGTTGCGCAGCACCTCCTTGAGCAATTTCTATGTGAACCCAACAGGCACACAACAAAACGGCGATCCGAAGATCGCCGTTTGCATTCACTGTCCGAACTGTTTGCCCAACCCAGGTGGCACACCGTGGATGTTGGTGTCTTCCCACGGACCATTGGGGCTGACCGAGCGGCTCCAACCGTTGTTCCAGCGGTAGTAGGTGCGCTGGCGGTAGAAGGTGTTGGTCTGGTCGTCGAGGACGTAGACGCCGAGTTTCTGGTCCCAGTGGCTATTGCCGCCCGGTGGTGGGGCGAAGCTGGCCGAGGTGCGCGGAACCGGTTTGGCCGGTTTCGCCGGGATGCTCTTGCCTGGGGTCGGTGAAGTCGATGGGGTCGGGCTTGGCTGTGACGGCGGGATCGGTGGCAGGTTGGTGGTCGGTTCCGGTCGTTGCACCGCACATGCACTCAAGCCCAGGGCCAGTGTGAGGACTGTGATTCGGGCGATGGTGTGCATGGCGGTGCTTTCCTGTTGTGTCCGGCTATTTGTCCGGGTTGTCGATGGTCAGTTTTTGTAGCGCAGTGGTGCTGCTGGCCAGAGGGCCGCTGCGACCGACCCACTCGCCGGCCGTCGGTTGGCCGGCGCGGGAGATGCGCGCAACCAGTTGGACTTCAGGGAAGTTCGACAGTTTCAACTGCGGCATCATTGCGTCGGCATCGCCCAGTTCGACGGTCACCGGCAGATCGGCCACGGTCAGGCGTTTGGCCGCCAGCGGTGCCGGTGGACCGGAGGTGGCGCGGGCGAAAATGAACACGCTGTCGCCCGGTTGCACTTTGCTTCTGAGTTCGCTGGCCAGATCGACGCTGACTTTCAACAGCGCGGCTTTCGCGGCTACCGGTGCCTGAGCAACCTTCCCACCGCTGGCTTCCAGACGTTCGGCGGCGCGTTTGATCCCGCCTTGCAGCGCGGCGCGGGAGTTATCCTCCGGCGGCAGTTGCGCGAGCAAGCGGTTCCAGTAATCGATGGCTTCCTGATAACGCTCGCCTTCAAACGCAGCGATGCCGAGCAGACCAAGGCTGGTGACTTCTTTCGGATCAGCCTTCAGCGCTTCGTCGGTCAGCGCCTGAATCTTGTCCGACCACTTCTTGCCGTCAGCAAAATACTGCGCCTGCGCCCACTGACCGAGCAGTTCCGGTTGACGACCCGCCAGATTGGCGGCGCGTTCGAACATCTTCGCCGCGTCCGCCGGACGCTCTTGCGCCATGTAGGTACGCCCGAGGAAATACAGGCCTTCGGCAGAATCCGGTTGCGCCGCGACGGCGCGCTCCAGACGCTGGGTCATTTCTTCCATCGACTTCGGTGCCTGGGCGAATTCGCGGGTCAGTTCGACTTTGTCGGCAGCGCCGAAGTGCATATACAGACCCAGGCCCAATACCGGCACAAGCACAGCGGCCAACAGCGGCAACGGTTTACCCAGTTTCGAGATACGCGGTGCGGCAACACCTTCGGTATCGGCCAGCAACTCACGTGCAGCCTCGGCACGACCGCTGTCCATTTGCGCGGCGTCGAGCACGCCTTCGGCCTGTTGCGATTGCAACTCGGCGACACGTTCCTGATACAGCGCGACGTTCAGGGCAGTTCGATCCTCTTCACGCTGGGCGCGACGTTCACGCAGCACCGGGATCAGCAGAAAACTCAGGGCGACCAGAAGCAACAGCCCTGCGGCAAGCCAGAAATCAATCATTCTTGGTTTTTATCCAACAGTTGGTCGAGGCGCTGACGCTCTTCGATGGACAGCGCTTGCGGGGTCTCGGCGCGCTGGCCGCGACGACGGCGGACAATCACCGCGATTACCACAACTCCACCGAGCAGCAGACCGGCCGGGCCGAACCACAGCAGTGCGGTCTTGGCATTGAGCGCCGGTTTGTAGCGGACGAAATCACCGTAGCGATCAACCATGAAGTCGATGATCTGCTGGTTGTCCTTGCCCTCGCCGAGCATGCGGAAAATCTCTTTGCGCAGGTCAGCGGCAATCGGCGCGTTGGAGTCGGCGATGTCCTGGTTCTGGCACTTGGGGCAGCGCAGTTCCTTGGTCAACTCGCGGAAGCGCTCGCGATCGCCTTCTTTGGCGAACTCGTAAGTGTCGATGGCGGCATGGGCCACGCCGACCAGACTCAAGCCCAGAATCACAGCAGCCAAAAAACGCTTCATGGCTTGGCCTCGTCGACCAGCGCCTGATACTTGGCTGCGAGTTTTTCGCGCCAGACCTGCTCGTCGATCACGCCGACGTATTTGTCGCGGATGATGCCCTTGGCATCAATGAAGAAGGTTTCCGGCGCGCCGTACACGCCGAGGTTCAGCCCCAGCGAGCCGTCGTCGTCACGAATATCCAGCACGTACGGATTGTGGAATTCGGCCAGCCACTTCAAGGCATCGGCGTTGGTGTCCTTGTAGTTGATGCCGTAGATCACCACGCCACGCTCGGCGAGTTTGTTCAGCACCGGATGCTCGACCCGGCAGGAAATGCACCAGGTGCCCCAGACATTGACCAGTGCCGGTTTGCCGAGAATGTCAGCCTTGGTCAGGTTCTTGTCGCCCTGCACGTTTGGCAGGGAAAACTCCGGGAACGGCTTGTTGATCATCGCCGACGGCAGTTCCGCCGGATCGAGGTACAGACCGCGATAAAGAAATACTGCCACCAGCAGGAAAATCGCCAGTGGGACCAGCATCAACCAACGTCTCATGCCGCCGCTCCCGTCATGCCCAGCGCTTCACGCACCTTGGCTTTTACCTTGACTCGATACCGTCGATCCAGCGCTGCCAGCAAACCACCGAACCCGGTGAGCAGCCCGCCGAACCAGATCCAGCGCACGAACGGTTTGACGTGTACGCGTACAGCCCAGGCGCCGTTGTCCAATGGTTCACCGAGGGCGACGTAAAGGTCACGGGTGAAGCCGGCGTCGATGCCGGCTTCGGTCATCACGGAATTCTGCACGGTGTACAGACGTTTTTCCGGGTGCAGCACGCTGATTTCCTTACCGTCACGAATGACCCGAATCGTGCCTTTGTCCGACGTGAAGTTCGGCCCTTCGAAGTGCTTGGCGCCTTCGAAAATGAAGTGATAACCGGCCAGGTCCATCGACTCGCCCGGCGCCAGACGCAGGTCGCGTTCGGCACTGTTCTGACTCGACAACACCACGCCCAGCGCACACACGGCGATGCCGAGGTGGGCAATCTGCATGCCCCAATAACTGCGAGTCAGGGTTGGCAAGCCTTTGATCAAACCTTTGTGGCGAGTCTTGTCGACGATGTCGCGTGCACCGGCGAGCAACACCCATGCAGCGAGCAGGAAAGTCGCGATCACCGCCCAGTTGAAATCGCCGTAAGCGACACCGGCCACCACCGCCAGCGCGACGCTGCCGAGCAGCACTGGCGTGAGCATGCCGGCCAGCCATTTCACTGGAGTGTCCTTCCAACGCACGATCACACCGACCGCCATCACCATCATCAGCAAGGCCATCAACGGAATGAACAGCGCGTTGAAGTACGGCGGGCCGACCGACATCTTCGCGCCGCTCAGGGCATCGAGAATCAGCGGGTACAGCGTGCCGAGCAGGATCATCGACGCCGCCACCACCAGCACCAGGTTGTTGCCCAGCAGCAGGGTTTCCCGCGACCACAGGTTGAAACCGACCTGACTCTTGACCACTGGCGCGCGCAGGGCGAACAGCGTCAGCGAGCCGCCGACCACGAACAACAGGAAGATCAGGATGAACACGCCGCGCTCCGGATCGGAGGCAAACGCGTGTACCGAAGTCAGCACGCCGGAACGTACGAGGAAGGTTCCAAGCAGGCTCAGCGAAAACGCGGCAATCGCCAGCAACACCGTCCAGCTCTTGAACACGCCGCGTTTTTCCGTAACTGCCAGCGAGTGAATCAGCGCGGTGCCGACCAGCCAAGGCATGAATGAGGCGTTTTCCACCGGGTCCCAGAACCACCAGCCGCCCCAGCCGAGTTCGTAGTACGCCCACCATGAGCCGAGGGTGATGCCGATGCCGAGGAAGGCCCAGGCGACGATGGTCCAAGGACGCGACCAGCGTGCCCACGCCGCATCAAGGCGACCGCCCATCAACGCGGCAATGGCGAAGGCGAACGCCACCGAAAAACCGACGTAACCCATGTACAGCATCGGCGGGTGAACGATCAGGCCGATGTCTTGCAGCAACGGGTTCAAGTCAGCGCCATTGCTCGGCATCTGCGGCAGGATGCGTTTGAACGGGTTGGACGTGAGAATCAGGAACAGCAGGAAACCGGTGCTGATCATGCCCATCACCGCCAGAACGCGGGCGAGCATCACTTGCGGCAACTGCCGGGAAAACACCGACACGGCGAAGGTCCAGCCGCCGAGGATCAGGGCCCACAGCAGCAACGATCCTTCGTGGGCGCCCCACACCGCGCTGAATTTGTAGTACCACGGCAAAGCGGTATTGGAATTATTGGCGACATAGGCGACGGAGAAGTCATCGGTCATGAACGCGTAGGTCAGAATGCCGAACGCAAACAGCAAAAAGGCAAACTGCCCCCACGCGGCCGGCTGGGCCAGACTCATCCAGAAACGGTCACCGCGCCAGGCGCCAATCAATGGCACCACGGCCTGCACCAGCGCAAAACACAGCGCCAGAATCATCGCCAGATGGCCCAACTCAGGAATAAAAATCGCCGAGGTCATCGATCAACCCTCCTTCGCAGGCGCTGGTGCGGATTGACCACTGTCTTTCAAGGCTTTAGTCACTTCCGGCGGCATGTATTTCTCGTCGTGCTTGGCCAGCACTTCATCGGCCACCACTACGCCGTCGGCGTTGAGCTTGCCGAGGGCGACGATGCCCTGCCCTTCGCGGAACAGATCAGGGAGAATGCCGCGATAGGCGATGGTCACGGATTTATTGAAGTCAGTGACGACGAATTTGACGTCCAGCGAATCCTTCGAGCGCTGCAGCGAACCGGCCTCAACCATGCCGCCGGCGCGGATGCGCGTGTCTTGCGGTGCTTCGCCGTTGGCGATCTGCGTCGGCGTGTAGAACAGATTGATGTTCTGCTGCAGGGCGCTGAGGGCCAGGCCGACGGCAGCGCCGACCCCGACCAGAATGGCCAGAATGATGATCAGACGTTTCTTGCGCAGCGGATTCACTTGCCGTTCTCCCGGCGCAGACGACGCGCCTCTTGTTGCAGATAGCGCTTGCGGGCCGCAATCGGCGCCACCACGTTGAGGATCAGCACCGCCAGACAGATGCCGTAAGCCGACCAGACATACAGGCCATGATGGCCCATGGCGAGGAAGTCGCCGAATGAAGCAAAACTCATCGAGCGGCCTCCAGACTGTGCTGCACTTCTTCTTTCACCCAACTGGCGCGGGCCTCACGCTTGAGCACTTCGAGGCGCATGCGCAGCAACAGCACGGCGCCGAAGAAGCAATAGAAACCCAGCACGGTCAGCAACAGCGGCAGCCACATCTCTGCCGGCATCGCCGGTTTTTCGGTGAGGGTGAAGGTCGCGCCCTGGTGCAGGGTGTTCCACCACTCCACCGAGTATTTGATGATCGGGATGTTGATCACACCGACGATGGCCAGCACCGCGCAGGCCTTCGCGGCGCTGTCGCGGTTGCTGATCGCATTGCCCAGCGCGATCAGGCCGAAATACAGGAACAGCAGAATCAGCATCGAGGTCAGGCGCGCGTCCCAGACCCACCACGAGCCCCACGTCGGTTTGCCCCAGATCGCCCCGGTGACCAGCGCCACGGCGGTCATCCACGCGCCGATCGGTGCAGCGCATTGCAGGGCGACGTCGGCCAGTTTCATCTTCCACACCAGCCCGACCACTCCGCACACCGCCAGCATCACGTAGATCGACTGTGCGAGCATCGCGGCAGGTACGTGGATATAGATGATGCGAAAGCTGTTGCCTTGCTGATAATCCGGCGGCGCGAAGGCCAGGCCCCAAACGACGCCGACGCCGATCAACAGCAACGCTGCGATGCTCAGCCACGGCAAGAATTTGCTGCTGATGCCGTAGAACCACTTGGGCGAGCCGAGCTTGTGAAACCAGGTCCAGTTCATACTGTTTCCATCACGGGTGCCGCTCATCGGTGTGAGCAGTCTCAGGGTCTTTGCTGGTTAAATTTTAACCAGACCTCATTATTCGCCGACGCTGATCTTCAGGCCAGCAGCTATTGCAAAGGGTGTCAGGGTGATCGCCAGGGCGGTCAGGCTACCCAGCCACAGCAGATACCCGGTCGCCGGCATGCCTTGGAGGGCTGCCTGCAAGGCGCCACTGCCAAGGATCAACACCGGGATGTACAACGGCAGAATCAGCAGCGCCAGCAACAGGCCGCCGCGTTTCAAACCGACCGTCAGTGCTGCGCCCACCGCGCCGAGCAAGCTCAACACCGGTGTTCCCAGCAGCAACGAAAGCAGCAAAACCGGCAGGCAGGCGGCAGGCAAACCGAGCATCAACGCCAGCAGCGGTGAGAGCAGAACCAGTGCCAGACCGGAGAAGAGCCAGTGTGCCAGCACCTTGGCCAAGACCAGAAGTGGCAGCGGGTGCGACGAAAGGACCCACTGTTCCAGGGATCCGTCTTCGAAATCACTGCGGAACAGCCCGTCCAGCGAGAGCAGGACCGACAACAGCGCCGCCACCCAGACTAACCCGGGGGACAGGTTTTGCAACACTTGAGTTTCCGGGCCGACGGCCAGCGGGAACAAAGCGATGACGATGGCGAAGAAAATCAGCGGATTGGCCAGCTCCGCCGGGCGGCGAAACAGCAGTCGGGATTCACGGGCAACCAGCAGGCCAAACACACTCATACTGCCCAGTTCCCCAGATCGATGTCGCGATAACCGGCCGGCATCCGGCTCAGCGTGTGGTGCGTGGTCAACACCACCAGACCACCGCGTTCGCAGTGCCCGGCCAGATGTTCTTCGAGCTGCGCCACGCCCTGCTTGTCCAGCGCGGTGAACGGCTCATCGAGAATCCACAGCGGTGGGCTGTCCAGATACAAACGCGCCAGCGCCACGCGGCGTTGCTGACCGGCGGACAGGCTGTGACAGGGAACATCTTCGAAACCGCGCAATCCTACTGCTGCCAGCGCTTGCCAGATGGCCTCGCGTTCGGCGGGATGATGCAGGGCGCAGAGCCACGACAGATTCTCCTCCGGGGTCAGCAAATCCTTGATCCCGGCGGCGTGGCCGATCCACAGCAGGTTGCGTGCGAGTTCGCTGCGTTGTTCGGTCAGCGGCTGGCCATTGAGCAGGACGTGCCCAGCGGTCGGCTGCATCAGCCCGGACAGTAAACGTAACAGGCTGGTTTTACCGCTGCCGTTGGGACCACTGATCTGCACCATATCGCCACTGGCGAGTCTCAATTCGAGATTTTCGAAGAGCAGCCGCAGATCACGTTCACACGCGAGGGCAACGGTTTGCAGGACAGGACTGGTCAAGGGATCACGGGCCTTATACGGTTCAAGTCGGCTCTGGCGCGGCCGTTAAAGAGATGCAGCATAGATGCATTGACGGCTCGATCTAGAGAGCTGGGTCAAACAATTGCAATGTTTTTTATTCGAAGCGCAAGACGGGCGGCATTATACATGTCGTGCCTTACTCTCAAGAGTGCATTTTCCTCAGGTTGTGTCCGCGTATGACAGGCGAAATGAACATCCTCCCGCTCCCGCCCACCACCCCGGCGACCGTTCGCCCGCAGGTCGGTGAGCTGCTCAAGCTGCTGACCCCGGTCGAAGGCCTGATCGGCGCCGGGCAAAGCGCCAAAGCCGAGGTGTTGTCGCTCAAGCAAGCGGATCAGACTTTTCAGTTGTTGCTCAAGGTGACCGTCGACGGCGGACGCCAGACTACTGTGCAGGCGACCAGCAGTCTGCCGTTGCCCCAAGGCACCAGCCTGGCGATCACTCAGCCATCGGCGGGCAATCTGGCGATTACCGTGCAGCAGGCGATTGCCAGCAGCGTTGCCGCCCTCACCCGCATCGACACCGCGCAATTGCCGGTTGGCACGCTGCTGCAAGGCAAAGTGCTGACCTCGCAGGCCCTGCCGCAGACGCCGGGGCAAGCGGCGGTATTCCGTTCGCTGGTCACTCTGCTTAACACCGCACAGAGCGGCAGCACACTGACCATCGACAGCCCGCAACCGCTGCGCATCGGTACTTTGCTGTCGGCGCTGGTGGAAGATGCACAAACCCTCAAGTTCCTGCCGATGAGCAGTCGTCAGGAACAGTTGGCGGTTAGCCAGCAACTGGTGGGCCAACAAAGTCGTCAGGCTTCGCTGACCGGTTTGCTGAATGCGCTGCAAAACCTGCCACCCGCCACCGACCAAACCTCTGCGGACTTGCGTGCGGTCGTCGACAAACTGCTCGCCAGCCTGCCGGACGTGCAACAACTGAGTACCGCCAAAGGCGTGGCATTGGCATTGGCCAACAGCGGCGCATTCCTCGAAGCCAAACTGCTGACCGGCCAGAACCCGACGCTGGCCCCGGACATGAAGGCCGATCTGCTCAAGCTGATCGCACAACTGACCCCGGGCTTGCCGAGCAGTACCAGTTTCAACGCGATCATCGCCGCCAACACCCTGGCGCAAGCACTGCCGAGTTTCGTCCGCAACGCGCTCGGCATGCTCGGCCAGGTCAGCGCGAAACCGGTGCCGAGCAGCTTCCCGCTGCCCGACCGCCTGCTGCAAAGTCTGGACGGCGAAGGCGATCTGGAACAGTTGTTGCGCCTCGCCGCCGCTGCGGTATCGCGCCTGCAAAGCCATCAACTGTCGAGCCTGGAGCAGACCGGCGTCACCGACGATGGGCGCCTGCTCAGCACCTGGCAACTGGAAATTCCCATGCGCAATCTGCAGGACATCGTGCCGTTGCAGGTCAAGTTCCAGCGTGAAGAAGCGCCGGAGCGCGAACCGCAACCAAACGAACGCCGCGACGAGCGCGAGCCCAAGCAACAGCTGTGGCGCGTCGATCTGGCGTTCGACATGGAACCGCTCGGGCCGATGCAGATTCAGGCGCAGTTGATCGCTGGCAGCCTGTCCAGCCAACTGTGGGCCGAACGGCCGTACACCGCCGACCTGATCGAAAACAATCTGTTCGCCCTGCGCCAGCGCCTGCTTGATCGCGGGCTCAACGTCGGCGATATCGACTGCCACCTCGGCACCCCGCCGCAAGGCAATCAAACCCGTCTTGAACACCGCTGGGTCGACGAAACCGCATGAACGATTCCACTGCCCCACGCCAGGCCATCGCCCTCAAATACGACGGCAACCACGCCCCGACCCTCACAGCCAAGGGTGATGACGAACTGGCCGAAGAGATCCTGCGCATTGCTCGCGACTGTGAAGTGCCGATCTATGAGAACGCTGAACTGGTGCGCTTGCTGGCGCGTATGGAATTGGGCGACAGCATTCCCGAAGAGTTGTATCGCACCATCGCCGAGATCATCGCGTTTGCGTGGAATCTGAAGGGGAAATTTCCCGAGGGGCAGGATCCGGATGCGCCGATGGTCGAGAAGGACGTCACCGATCGCGGGGATGATTATTAAGCCTTAAAAGCAAAAGATCGCAGCCTTCGGCAGCTCCTACATTGGAATGCGTTTCCCTGTAGGAGCTGCCGAAGGCTGCGATCTTTTGATCTTGCTTCTAGTTCTTGTGCAACTTGCGCATCAACTCCGCCTCAGCCTGGGTCAACCCACACGACTGAGTCAGTTCATCGACGCTTGCGCCCATGCCCACCAGTTTCGCCGCTTGGGCGAATGACAGGCTCGACGGGTCGCGTTGTTCAAGCTGAACGATTTTGTCCGGCAACGGACCGACTACCGCACGCAGTTCGTGCAGGGCTTCGCCCATGCGCACATTGCCGTTCTGGTAATCGTCGACACGCTTGGCCAGGTCCTTGATGCGCTGATCACGCAGCGCATCGCCCTGAGCCTGTTGCTCAGCAATGACTTTCTGAGCCTTGATGTACGACACAAACATTGCCAGCGTGCCTGCCCAGAAGAGGAACAGGACAATGACCGCGACCTCGAGAATCAATCAGATATTCTCCAGGTCCGACCATTCTTCTTCGCTCATCATCTTGTCCAGCTCGACCAGGATCAGCAACTCGTTGTTCTTGTTGCACACGCCCTGGATGAACTTGGCCGACTCTTCGTTGCCGACGTTCGGCGCCGTCTCGATTTCAGACTGACGCAGATAAACCACTTCGGCCACGCTGTCGACCATGATGCCGACGACTTGCTTGTCGGCTTCGATGATGACGATACGGGTGTTGTCGCTGATCTCACCGGTGCTCAGGCCGAAGCGCTGACGGGTGTCGATCACGGTGACCACGTTACCGCGCAGGTTGATGATACCCAGCACGTAGCTCGGCGCGCCCGGCACCGGAGCAATCTCGGTGTAGCGCAGCACTTCCTGCACGCGCATCACGTTGATGCCGTACGTTTCGTTGTCCAGTTTGAAGGTCACCCATTGCAGGATCGGATCTTCAGAACCTTTTGCATTCGTCGCCTGACTACTCATACCCTGACCCCTCGAAAAAACCGCTCTGGGCGGTGTGTGTTCTGTGTGGCGGCATTCAACAATGCCGTCGCCTGATTGTTATGTCGGCTGCTATGTCGGTTTATGTAGCGGCTTGTGGCCGCCGAGGTGCTTTGCCCCACCGCTGGCGATCAACTCGGCCAGTGCGGAAACGTCAAGCAATGCACACATGTGCTCAATCACCGTGCCGGCGAGCCATGGCCGCTGACCCCGGTGACTTCTCCATTTGATTTCATTCGGGTCCAGACGCAACGAGCGGCTGACCTGATGCACCGCCAGGCCCCACTCGTAACCTTGTACCGAAATCACGTACTGCAAGCCCTGACGGAAGTCATCGCGATAGCGATCCGGCATGACCCAGCGCGCGGTGTCCAACACTTTCAGGTTGCCGGCCTGGCTCGGCAGGATCCCGAGGAACCATTCCGGCTGACCGAACAACGGCGTCAGCTCATGGCCGGCCAGCGAATAGATCGAGCCGAGGCACACCAGCGGCACCGCCAACGTCAGGCCGGCGACGTCGAACAACAGACATTCGAACGCTTCCGAAGCCCAGGCCGGACGACCATCGGTTTCCACCGGTGGCGGCGTGTTGTTTGGCGGCAGGTGCACTTCCACCAGCGGCGGGACTAGCGTCTGCTCGACGGGCGCAGGTGCAACCGGAGCCGGAGCCGGAGCCGGTTCGACCAGTGCGGGCTCCGGCGCGGTTTTCAACAATTGGGTTTGCAGCAACGGCGCGAGCGTCGAAACGGACGCGCGAACCGGCTCGGCTTCTTCGATCAATACCACTGGTGCCTTGGCGACCGGTGCGGCGGCAGGCGCGATAACCGGTGCGACAGGTTTGGCAGCCTTCTGCGCATCACGCGCTTGCTCTTCCAGTACCGCTGCCTGGAACTCGTCCAGCGCCTCGGTGCTTTCCACAACTTCAGGCTGCGCCTCAATGACCGGCGGCAGCTCCTCAGGAATTTCCTGCAGCAAATTATCCAGATAAGACTGCAGCGCCAATTGCGGACGCGAGGTGAGCTTGACTGGGCGGTTCATTGGCCAACAGCGCCAGACAGGGAAACCGCGTCGCCTGCTTCGCGAGCAGGCTCGCTCCCACAGGATTTGTGCAAGTCAGGCATGCGTGATCGGGACAGGTTCATCTCAAGCCACCTGCGGAACAAGTTGTTGCGCCAACAGATGCTTGAGCAGCGCGCGGTAAGCCAGCACGCCACGGCTCTTGCCGTCGAATTGCGAAGGCGTGACACCGGCCCGGCTGGCGTCGCGCAGACGGGTATCGACCGGGATATAACCCTGCCAGATCTCGTCGGGAAATTTGTCACGCAGCACGCGCAAGGTATGCATCGATGCCTGGGTACGACGGTCGAACAAAGTCGGCACGATGCTGAACGGCAGCGCCTGTTTGCGCGAGCGGTTGATCATCGCCAGGGTGTTGACCATGCGCTCCAGACCTTTGACGGCCAGGTGCTCGGTCTGCACCGGGATCACCAGTTGCTGGCTCGCCGCGAGGGCGTTGACCATCAGCACGCCGAGCAACGGCGGGCTGTCGATCACCGCGTAATCGAAATCCTGCCACAGCTGCGCCAGACTCTTGGCGATCACCAGGCCCAAACCACTCTGCCCCGGCGACTGACGTTCAAGGGTCGCGAGTGCGGTGCTCGACGGCAACAGGGAAATGCGTTCGTCGCTGGTCGACAACAGCAACTGCCCCGGCAGGCCTTGCGGCACCGTGCCCTTGTGCAGAAACAGGTCGTAGTTGCTGTGCTCCAGGCTGTCGGGGTCGTAGCCGAAATAGCTGGTCATCGAGCCGTGCGGGTCGAGATCGACCACAACCACGCGCTTGCCCGCCTCGGCCAGCAATCCGGCTAAAGCGATGGAAGATGTGGTTTTACCGACACCACCCTTTTGATTGGCTACTGCCCAGACTCTCATTCGGTTCGTTCCTCCCGGCCGATATGCTCGACCGAGACATAGCTCAGCGTGTTAATGCGGGTGACGGAGAATTGACGGCACTCTCGCGTCCCGGCGTCTTGACCGGGGTCGGTGCAGTTTGTGTGCCAGCACGCTTCAACGCAGCGTCCGGTTGCGCATTGGCGGTTCCGGTGCCCGTGAGGCTGCGGCGCACATCGAGATTGCGCGACACCACCAGCACCACGCGACGGTTCTTCGCGCGGCCTTCAACGGTGGCGTTATTGGCTACCGGTTGAAACTCACCGTAGCCCACCGACGCCAGACGACCCGGGTTCACACCCTGCATCGCCAGCATCCGTACGATGCTCGCCGAGCGCGCCGAGGATAGTTCCCAATTGGTCGGGTACTGCGCGGTGCGGATTGGCTGGTCGTCGGTGAAGCCTTCAACGTGGATCGGGTTGTCGAACGGTTTCAGAATCGCCGCAACCTTGTCGATGATGTTGAACGCGATGTCACTCGGCATGGCGTCGCCACTGCCGAACAACAGGCTGGAGTTGAGTTCGATCTCGACCCACAACTCGTTGCCGCGCACGGTCATCTGGTTGGAGCTGATCAGGTCACCGAACGCGGCGCTGATGTCATCGGCGATACTCTTCAGCGGATCGCTGGCGCCGGCGATACCGGCGTCGATCTGCTCGGCGTCCTTGACCAGCGGTTTGGCCGGGGTCACGGTTTTCGGTCGCTCTTCGCCAATCGGGATCGGTTTGAGCGAGCGATCGGAGTCCTTGAATACGCCGACCAGCGCTTCTGAAATCTCTTTGTACTTGCCTTCGTTTATCGACGAAATCGAGTACATGACCACGAAGAACGCGAACAGCAACGTGATGAAGTCAGCGTAGGAAACCAGCCAGCGCTCGTGATTGACGTGTTCTTCCTGATGCCTGCGACGAGCCATGAGGTTATTCCCTTAATCCATGAAGCCTTGCAGCTTCAACTCAATGGAGCGAGGGTTTTCACCTTCGGCGATCGACAAAATGCCTTCCAACAACATTTCGCGATAACGCGACTGCCGCAACGCGATTGACTTCAATTTGGCTGCCACCGGCAGCAGGATCAGGTTGGCACTGGCCACGCCATAGATGGTCGCGACGAAAGCCACAGCAATACCGCTGCCCAACTGGGTCGGATCAGCAAGATTGCCCATCACGTGGATCAGGCCCATCACCGCACCGATGATGCCGATGGTCGGCGCGTAACCGCCCATGCTTTCGAAGACTTTCGCCGCTTCAATGTCGCGGGCTTCCTGGGTGTAGAAATCCACTTCAAGGATGCTGCGAATCGCTTCCGGCTCGGCACCGTCGACCAACAGTTGCAGGCCTTTGCGCGAGTAGTTGTCCGGTTCGGCATCGGCTACGCCCTCCAGACCCAACAAACCTTCCTTGCGCGCGGTGAGGCTCCAGTTGACCACGCGATCAATGCCGCCGGCCAAGTCCACACGCGGCGGGAAGAAGATCCACGCCAGAATCTGCATGGCGCGTTTGAACGCGCTCATCGGCGATTGCAGCAGTGCGGCACCGATGGTGCCGCCCAGTACGATCAATGCCGCCGGGCCGTTGGCCAGCGCACCGAGGTGACCACCTTCAAGGTAGTTACCACCGATGATGGCGACGAACGCCATGATGATCCCGATAAGGCTTAGAACATCCATCAGATACACGCCTCGACAATGTGCTTGCCGATGTCGTCGAGGCTATACACCGCGTCGGCGAGGTCGGCTTTGACGATGGCCATCGGCATGCCGTAGATCACGCAGCTGGCTTCGTCCTGCGCCCACACCGCGCTGCCGCCCTGCTTGAGCAGACGCGCGCCTTCACGGCCGTCAGCGCCCATGCCGGTCAACACCACCGCCAGAACTTTGTCACCGTAGGACTTGGCCGCCGAACCGAAAGTGATGTCCACGCACGGCTTGTAGTTCAGACGCTCGTCGCCCGGCAGAATCTTCACCGCGCCACGGCCGTCGATCATCATTTGCTTGCCACCCGGAGCGAGCAACGCCAGGCCCGGACGCAGGATGTCGCCATCCTCGGCTTCCTTGACGCTGATGCGGCACAGCTTGTCGAGACGCTCGGCAAACGCCTTGGTGAACGCTGCCGGCATGTGCTGGATCAGCACGATCGGCGCCGGGAAGTTCGCTGGCAACTGAGTCAGCACGCGTTGCAGCGCAACCGGGCCGCCAGTCGAGGTGCCGATGGCAACCAGTTTGTAGGCTTTGCGTTTCGGTGCTGGCGACGAAGCGCTGGCGGCCGGAGCACGGCTTGGAGCAGGTGCATGCACAGGCGCGGGTGCCGGACGTGCCGGTGCGCTGGTGCTGTGGCTGCTGAAGCTGGATGGCGCCGGCGCAGGCGTTGATGCTGCGGCTGGAGCCGGCGCACTGTAGGCACTGAAACGACGATTACTGCGCGAGATGCTGTGCACCTTCTCGCACAGCAGTTGCTTGACCTTCTCCGGATTGCGCGAGATGTCTTCGAAATTCTTCGGCAGGAAATCCACCGCGCCGGCGTCCAGCGCATCGAGGGTGACCCGGGCGCCTTCGTGGGTCAGCGAGGAGAACATCAACACCGGGGTCGGGCAGCGCTGCATGATGTGCCGCACCGCCGTGATGCCGTCCATCATCGGCATCTCGTAGTCCATGGTGATCACGTCCGGCTTGAGCGCCAGGGCCTGATCAATCGCCTCTTTACCGTTGGTTGCGGTGCCGACCACCTGAATGCTCGGATCCGCTGAAAGAATTTCCGAGACGCGGCGGCGGAAAAAACCCGAATCGTCCACCACCAGGACTTTGACTGCCATAAACACTCCATTAGGTGCAGCGGGACGTTGTCGCCCCGCCGCCCCGGATTCAAATACGCCGTGCGGCGTAACGCTTGAGCATGCTTGGAACATCGAGAATCAGCGCGATGCGGCCGTCACCGGTGATGGTGGCGCCGGACATGCCCGGAGTGCCCTGCAGCATTTTGCCCAATGGCTTGATGACCACTTCTTCCTGGCCGACCAGTTGATCGACGACGAAGCCGATCCGCTGCGTGCCCACCGAAAGGATCACCACGTGGCCTTCACGCTGCTCTTCGTGAGCGGCGGAGCTGACCAGCCAGCGCTTGAGGTAGAACAATGGCAGCGCCTTGTCCCGCACGATCACCACTTCCTGGCCGTCGACAACGTTGGTGGTCGACAGGTCGAGGTGGAAGATTTCGTTGACGTTGACCAACGGGAACGCAAACGCCTGATTGCCGAGCATGACCATCAGGGTTGGCATGATCGCGAGGGTCAGCGGCACCTTGATGACGATCTTCGAGCCCTGGCCCTTGGTCGAGTAGATGTTGATCGAACCGTTGAGCTGGGAAATCTTGGTCTTCACCACGTCCATGCCGACACCACGGCCGGAGACGTCGGAGATCTCGGTCTTGGTCGAGAAACCCGGGGCGAAAATCAGGTTGTAGCACTCGGTATCGCTGAGGCGATCGGCCGCGTCCTTGTCCATCACACCGCGCTTTACCGCGATGGCACGCAGGACATTCGGGTCCATGCCTTTGCCGTCATCGGAGATCGACAGCAGGATATGGTCGCCCTCTTGCTCGGCGGCCAGTACCACACGACCGCCACGGGCCTTGCCCGACGCCTCGCGTTCTTCCGGCGACTCGATGCCGTGGTCGACGGCGTTGCGCACCAAGTGGACCAGCGGGTCGGCCAGGGCCTCGACAAGGTTTTTGTCGAGGTCGGTTTCTTCACCCACCAGTTCCAGGTTGATCTCTTTCTTCAGCTGACGCGCGAGGTCGCGAACCAGACGCGGGAAGCGCCCGAAGACCTTCTTGATCGGCTGCATCCGCGTCTTCATGACCGCGGTCTGCAAGTCAGCCGTGACCACGTCGAGGTTCGACACGGCTTTTTGCATGGCTTCGTCGCCGCTGTTCAGGCCCAGGCGCACCAGACGGTTACGCACCAGCACCAACTCGCCGACCATGTTCATGATTTCGTCGAGACGTGCCGTGTCAACGCGCACGGTGGTTTCGGCTTCGCTCGCCGGTTTTTCCGGTGGCGGTGCAGCGGCGGCACGAGCCGGAGCCGGTGCAGCAGCGGCAGCCGGTTTTGGCGCTTCGGCTTTTGGCTCAGGCTTGGGAGCCGCTTTCGGCGCAGCAGCCGGAGCGGCAGCAGCCTTGGCAGCAGGCGCAGCCACCGTGGAAGCAGCGCCGGCAGTCGCGGCGCCAACGTCAGTGAACTTGCCTTTGCCGTGCAATTCGTCGAGCAGCGATTCGAACTCGTGATCGCTGATCAGATCGCTGCCAGCGGCGGCGGCCACGGGAGCAGCAGGCGCCGGTGCCGAGGCAATCGCCGACTCCAGCGCATCCACGGCAAAGTTGCCCTTGCCATGCAACTGATCGAGCAATGCTTCGAATTCGTCGTCGGTGATGTCAGAGCTGTCACCCTTGGCCGGTGCCGCTGGGGCTGCCGCCGCTGGTGCAACCGCGTCCACCGCGAACTGGCCCTTGCCGTGCAACTGATCGAGCAACGACTCGAACTCGGCATCGGTGATTTCATCGCTCGCGGCTTCAGCGGCCGTTTGCGCAGGTGCAGCAGCGGCCGGGGCCTCGGCTTCGGCCTTGACGGCGTTCAGCGAATCCAGCAGCTGTTCGAATTCGTTATCGGTGATGTCGCCCGACGCGTCGCCTTCGACGACCAGTTCTTCGATCATCTCGGCCACTGGCGAAGCCGGGGCTTCGTCCGCCGATTGCGGTTCGGCCAGGCGCGCCAAAGCGGCCAGCAGTTCCGGGGTAGCAGCGGTGATCGGCGCACGTTCACGAACCTCAGTGAACATGCTGTTCACCGCGTCCAGTGCTTCGAGGACAACGTCCATCAGTTCTGCATCAACGCGGCGCTCACCCTTACGCAGGATGTCGAACACGTTTTCGGCGATGTGACAGCACTCCACCAGCTCGTTGAGCTGAAGGAAGCCGGCGCCCCCTTTTACAGTGTGGAAACCGCGAAAAATTGCGTTGAGCAGATCTGCGTCATCCGGACGGCTTTCCAGCTCGACCAGTTGTTCGGACAGTTGCTCAAGAATCTCGCCGGCCTCAACCAGGAAATCCTGAAGGATCTCTTCATCGGCGCCGAAGCTCATTAATGGGGTGCTCCTACAGGTCTAAAAACCCAAAAAACCTAAAATTCCAAAACTCTAGAATCCAAGGCTGGATAACAAATCGTCCACATCGTCCTGACCGGACACAACGTCTTCTCGTTTATCGGCATGAATCTGCGGACCTTCACCCTGCGAGAGATGTTTTTGTGGATCTTTTTCTGCAAGCATCGCGGCGCGGTCATGTTCGATGCCCGCAAAGCGGTCGACCTGACTGGCCATGAGCACGAGTTTGAGCAAATTGCTTTCGACTTCGGTGACCAGTTGGGTCACACGCTTGATCACCTGACCGGTCAGGTCCTGGTAATCCTGGGCCAGCAGGATGTCGTTGAGATTGCTCGACACCGCACGGTTGTCCGTGCTGCTGCGTGACAGAAAACCGTCGACCCGGCGCGCCAGTTCACGGAACTCTTCAGCCCCGACCTCGCGACGCATGAAGCGACCCCAATCGGCGCTCAAGGTCTGGGCTTCATCAGCCAGACTGTTGACCACCGGCGTGGCGCTTTCCACCAGATCCATGGTGCGGTTGGCCGCGGCCTCTGTCAGCTTGACCACATAGCCCAGGCGTTCGGTGGCGTCGGTGATTTGCGACACTTCCTCGGCCTGCGGCATGTTCGGGTCGATCTGGAAGTTGACGATCGCACTGTGCAGTTCACGTGTGAGCTTGCCCACTTCCTGGTACAGGCCACGGTCACGGGTCTGATTGAGCTCATGGATCAGTTGCACCGCGTCGCCGAACCTGCCTTTTTCAAGGCTTTCGACCAGTTCGACCGCGTGTTTTTTCAGGGTCGATTCGAAATCGCCCTGTGAAGATTCGTTATGCTCCATAGCTCCCCCGCGCGTTCATCAGCCGATGCGTTCGAAAATCTTCTCGATTTTGTCTTTCAACGCCTGAGCCGTGAAAGGTTTGACTACGTAGCCGTTCACACCGGCCTGAGCGGCCTCGATGATCTGCTCGCGCTTGGCTTCTGCAGTCACCATCAGCACTGGCAGGTGCTTGAGTTTTTCATCGGCACGCACGTGACGCAGCAGGTCGATACCGGTCATGCCCGGCATGTTCCAGTCCGTTACCAGAAAGTCGATGCTGCCGCTGTTGAGCACCGGAATGGCAGTCACGCCATCGTCAGCCTCGACGGTGTTGGTGAACCCAAGATCACGCAGCAGGTTCTTGATGATCCGCCGCATCGTTGAGAAGTCATCAACGATGAGGATTTTCATGTCTTTGTTCAATTCGACCTCCAAGCAGTCTTAAACGCGCCCAGCACCTGGACGCGCCACTTCAATCAATCGGCGCAGCACTCGAAGACTGTCTGGAGCACAACAGAGCAAGACCGGTGCCGTTCATCACCGCACCAGCCTCGTTCGCAGTGTCCCCACACTGCCTTCAGCGCGCTCGCCACTCCCCCAAACGCCCCCGCAAACGGGCCGCGCACTGGCTGTGTAACTGGCTGACCCGCGATTCACTGACGCCAAGGACTTCACCGATTTCCTTGAGGTTCAGCTCTTCGTCGTAGTACAGCGCCAACACCAGTCGCTCACGCTCCGGCAAATTGGCAATCGCGTCCGCCAACGCTGCCTGGAAACGTTCATCTTCCAGATCGCGTGACGGCTCGAGATGAGCACTCGCGCCATCCTCGTGCAGCCCTTCGTGCTCGCCGTCCTGCAGCAGGTCGTCGAAACTGAACAGGCGGCTGCCCAAGGTGTCATTCAAAATCCCGTAGTAATCGTCGAGACTCAATTGGAGTTCGGCTGCAACCTCGTGATCTTTAGCGTCACGGCCGGTTTTAGCTTCAATTGAGCGAATTGCGTCGCTGACCATACGGGTATTGCGGTGAACCGAGCGTGGCGCCCAGTCCCCTTTGCGCACTTCGTCAAGCATCGCGCCGCGGATTCGTATGCCCGCGTACGTTTCGAAACTGGCGCCTTTGCTGGCGTCATATTTGGTCGAGACTTCGAGCAGGCCGATCATCCCGGCCTGGATCAGGTCTTCGACCTGCACACTCGCCGGCAAGCGTGCCAGCAAGTGATAGGCAATGCGTTTGACCAGTGGCGCGTAACGCTCGATCAACTCGTACTGCGCGTCACGTGCCGACTTCTTGTAGTAGTTCATACCGCTTGCGGTCATAGCACGGGCCCTGCCGTTTGCTGCACGAGGCGCTCGACGAAAAATTCAAGGTGGCCACGCGGGTTGGCGGGCAGCGGCCAGGTATCGACCTTCTGCGCGATCGCCTTGAACGCCAGTGCGCACTTGGAGCGCGGAAAGGCTTCGTACACCGCACGCTGCTTCTGCACCGCTTTACGCACGCTTTCGTCGTAAGGCACGGCACCGACGTATTGTAGGGCCACGTCAAGGAAACGATCCGTGACCTTGGTCAACTTGGCGAACAGGTTGCGCCCTTCCTGCGGGCTCTGCGCCATGTTGGCGAGGACGCGGAAGCGGTTCATGCCGTAATCGCGGTTGAGCAATTTGATCAGCGCGTAGGCGTCGGTAATGGAAGTCGGCTCATCGCAGACCACCAGCAACACTTCTTGCGCGGCGCGTACAAAACTGACTACCGAGTCACCAATACCCGCAGCGGTGTCGATCACCAGTACGTCGAGATTGTCGCCGATGTCGCTGAACGCCTGAATCAGGCCGGCGTGTTGCGCCGGGCTCAAGTGGACCATGCTCTGCGTGCCGGACGCCGCCGGGACGATGCGAATGCCACCGGGGCCTTGCAACAGCACGTCGCGCAATTCGCAACGGCCTTCGATGACGTCGGCCAATGTGCGTTTAGGGGTCAGACCCAACAATACGTCAACGTTCGCCAGACCGAGGTCGGCGTCCAGCAGCATGACCCGACGGCCAAGCTCTGCCAGCGCCAGCGACAAGTTCACTGACACGTTAGTCTTGCCGACGCCACCTTTGCCGCCGGTCACCGCGATCACCTGTACGGGATGCATGCTGCCCATGTTATTTCTTTACCTTGTCTTGCATAGACGGAGGCCACATTACTGGCTGCGCGTTCACAACCGGAACAATGCATGGCAGACCATCGATGTAGGTACAAAAACTGTTCATGAATACCTCAGCCTACCTGCTTGGTCGGGCTGTGATAGATATCAGCGAACATGTCAGCCATGGCTTCTTCGCTGGGTTCTTCCTGCATTTGCACGCTGACGGCGCGGCTGACCAGTTGATGACGGCGCGGCAGATGCAAATCATCCGGAATCCGTGGGCCATCGGTCAGGTACGCGACCGGCAATTCATGACTGATCGCCAGGCTCAACACTTCGCCAAGGCTGGCCGTTTCATCCAGTTTAGTCAGGATGCAGCCGGCTAGCCCGCAACGCTTGTAACTGTGATAAGCGGCGGTTAGAACCTGTTTCTGGCTGGTGGTTGCCAAGACCAGATAATTTTTTGAGCGAATGCCACGCCCGGCCAGACTTTCGAGCTGCATGCGCAGGGCTGGATCGCTGGCTTGTAGGCCGGCAGTATCGATCAACACCACGCGTTTGCGTAGCAGTGGATCCAGTGCCTGCACCAGCGATTGGCCCGGATCGACGTGGGTCACCGGCACGTTGAGGATGCGGCCCAGGGTCTTCAGTTGTTCCTGCGCACCGATACGGAAGCTGTCCATGCTCACCAGCGCGACATTCTGCGCGCCGTACTTGAGCACGTAGCGTGCGGCGAGCTTGGCCAGCGTGGTGGTCTTGCCCATGCCGGCAGGGCCGACCATGGCAATCACACCGCCCTCTTCCAGCGGCTCGACTTCCGGTACGGCAATCATCCGCGCCAGGTGCGCGAGCAACATGCGCCAAGCCTGACGGGGTTCTTCGATATCAGTGATCATCGCCAGCAGATCGCGCGACAACGGGCCGGACAGGCCGATACGTTGCAGACGGCGATACAGGTTGGCTTGCGCCGGGCGGCTGCCTTGCAGCTGATTCCAGGCCAGAGTGCCGAGCTGAACTTCCATCAGCTCGCGCAGGCTGTTCAATTCAAAACGCATCGAATCCAGTGCACGCGGATCCACGCCCCCGGAGGACTGCGCAGGTGCCGGGGCTGGACGCGCCGGAGCGGCGTACGTCGGCTCGGTCAGCGGTTCAGCAGCGGTCAGCGGCAGGCCGGCCGTCAATGGCAGACCGGCGAAAATCTGGCGATTGCTATTGCCGTCGGCTTCGCCCCGCAGGCTCAACTCGGCCTGAGCGGTGACGATGCGCGACTGAGTCTTGCGCAGCTCGTCTTCGAGTTCCATGTTCGGAACCCGTGGCGCCAGCGCCGACAGTTTGTAATCCAGTGCCGCCGTCAGCTCGACACCGCCGGCAATGCGGCGGTTGCCAATGATGGCGGCATCAGCGCCCAGCTCATCACGAACCAGCTTCATGGCCTGACGCATATCGGCGGCAAAGAAACGCTTAACTTGCATAAACCACTACCTCAGCCGTTGGGCCCTACTGTCGCAACGATGGTCACTTGCTTGTTGTCCGGTATTTCCTGGTAGGCCAGCACATGCAGCCCAGGGACTGCGAGGCGGCCAAAGCGCGAGAGCATCGCGCGGATCGGGCCAGCGACCAAAAGGATCACCGGCTGACCTTGCATTTCCTGACGCTGCGCCGCTTCGATGAGCGAACGCTGCAGCTTCTCGGCCATGCTTGGCTCCAGCAGAACGCCCTCTTCCGAGCCTTGTCCTGCCTTCTGCAGACTATTGAGCAATATTTGTTCCAACCTTGGTTCCAAGGTGATCACAGGCAGCTCGGACTCAGTGCCTACAATGCTTTGGACGATGGCGCGGGATACGCCGACCCGCACAGCGGCCACCAACGCGGCGGTATCTTGACTCTTCGCGGCGTTGTTGGCGATGGCTTCGGCGATGCTGCGAATGTCGCGCACCGGCACATGTTCGGCCAGCAGCGCTTGCAGCACTTTGAGCAACTGCGACAACGAGACCACGCCCGGCACCAGCTCTTCTGCCAGTTTCGGTGAGCTTTTGGCCAGCAGTTGCATGAGTTGCTGCACTTCCTCGTGGCCGATCAGCTCACTGGAGTGCTTGTACAGAATCTGGTTCAAGTGGGTCGCCACCACGGTGCTGGCGTCGACCACTGTGTAACCGAGCGATTGTGCCTGCGCACGCTGGCTGATTTCGATCCACACCGCTTCTAGGCCGAAAGCCGGATCTTTGGCGTTGATACCGTTGAGCGTGCCGTAGACCTGGCCCGGGTTGATCGCCAGCTCGCGATCCGGGTAGATCTCGGCTTCGGCGAGGATCACGCCCATCAGGGTCAGACGATAGGCGCTTGGCGCCAGATCGAGGTTGTCGCGAATGTGCACAGTCGGCATCAGAAAGCCGAGATCCTGCGAGAGCTTCTTGCGCACGCCCTTGATCCGCGCCAGCAATTGCCCGCCCTGATTGCGGTCCACCAGCGGGATCAGGCGATAGCCGACCTCCAGACCGATCATGTCGATCGGCGTCACGTCGTCCCAGCCCAGCTCCTTGGTTTCCATGGCGCGGGCCGGCGACGGCAGCAGTTCCTGCTGACGCTTGACCTCTTCCAGCGCTACGACCTTAGCCACGTTCTGCTTCTTCCAGAACAGGTAGGCGCCGCCAGCGGCCAGTGCTGCCATGCTCAGGAACGAGAAGTGCGGCATGCCCGGCACCAGGCCCATGACTGCCATCAGACCGGCCGCCACCGCCAACGCTTTCGGCGAGGCGAACATCTGACGATTGATCTGCTTGCCCATGTCTTCCGAACCGGAAGCACGGGTCACCATGATCGCTGCCGCTGTCGATAACAACAGTGATGGCAATTGCGCCACTAAACCGTCACCGATGGTCAGCAAGGCGTAAACCCGACCGGCATCGCCGAAGCTCATGTTGTGCTGGAAGATACCAACGGCCATGCCGCCGATCAGGTTGATGAACAGAATCAGCAGGCCGGCGATGGCGTCACCACGGACGAACTTGCTGGCACCGTCCATCGAACCGTAGAACTCGGCCTCTTGGGCGACTTCCTGACGGCGCGCCTTGGCCTGGTTCTGGTCGATCAGACCGGCGTTGAGGTCGGCGTCGATCGCCATTTGTTTGCCGGGCATCGCATCGAGGGTGAAACGCGCGCTCACCTCGGAAATCCGCCCGG
The DNA here is from genome assembly GCF_900580865.1 of Pseudomonas viridiflava. Taxonomy (GTDB): domain Bacteria; phylum Pseudomonadota; class Gammaproteobacteria; order Pseudomonadales; family Pseudomonadaceae; genus Aquipseudomonas. The sequence continues at coordinate 426,788 of NZ_UTBZ01000169.1, read as the reverse complement.
CACCTTTGGTTACCACGACGAAGTTGATGATCATCAGAATCGCGAAGACCACGATACCAACCACGTAGTTACCGCCGATCACCACCTCACCGAAGGCCTGAATCACCTTACCGGCAGCGGCGTGGCCATCCTGACCGTGGAGCATCACCACCCGCGTCGAAGCCACGTTCAACGCCAGCCGCAGCAACGTCGCGACCAGCAGAATCGTCGGGAACACGGCGAAATCCAGCGGCCGCAGCGCATACACGCAGACCAGCAGGACGACGATCGACAGCGCGATGTTGAAGGTAAAAAACACGTCGAGCAGGAACGGCGGCACCGGCAACATCATCATCGCCAGCATGACCAGCAGCAACAACGGCACGCCCAGATTGCCTCGACTTAAATCGGCAACGTTTGTGCGTGCTGTGTTGAATAACTGAGAGCGATCCACCGGTTTTCCCCGTTCCTTTAAAGCAAACTTTTGACGCCCAGAGCGGGCTCACGGCGGGTACTGCAAGAAGCTTTCCAACTTTGACCAGGGAGAGAAAACATGACCAATGTAGGCCTTCGCCTGCTCGCGATAGCGGTTTGTCTGGTTCGAATTGATCGACTGAAAAATCCTCATCGCGAGCAGGCGAAGGCCTACAGGGGATTGCATTCCAAATGTCAGATTGAAATGCATTCCAAAATGTGGGAGCGAGCCTGCTCGCGAAGGGGCCCTCATGTTCGGCGCAAATTTCTTCATTTAAACGAAGCTGTTTAAAAGACACCTGCAGACACGGTCTCAAGGCTACAAATCCTTGCGCCATTGCCTACAGCCAAGCCAGAATCCGCCGGCTTGTGCGCCTTGGGGTCGGGTTCTATTGTGGTCCGGTCGCTGACGAATCAGCGATCGGGTTTAGCGATCCGATACCCTACAGACGCTCAATCCCCAGTCTCAATTGCAGCTTTGTCTATCTGCACTTGGCGTCATGGTGGCTGTGCGTGGGAGACCTTCGGGTCTACCCGGGGTTTCTGTGACCCGGATCGCTAACCTGCGTACAGCCGCCACCTTTACTTGTTTAGCGATGAGCCGTGGCGGCCAAATCAACCACGGAGTCTCACCATGATCAAACCAACACCCAACCCACCCGAAACCGATCTCGCCTCGCCCTACGAATCCCTCGATTCAAAAAAACTCAACGACGCCGCCGAGCGCGCGCTCGACCATTACCTCTGCCCACCCGGCTCCACGCCACCACCGCGTAAAACCCGCCGGATGTATGCCGTCACCGCCGACTTCAAAAACGAGGAGCTGCTGGCCGATGCCAGCGAAACCCTCGCCTCAGCCAGAACCATCGCCCATGACTTCGCCCATCTCATACCCGCGTCGCAACGCAGGACGCTGTTGGGGATCGCGCAACTGATCATGCTCGGCGAGCTGGCGGTGAATCGGGTGATGGATAATCTGGAGTTGCCGCAGTAGCGACACGCGATGATCGCTCCCACGCTCCTGCGTGGGAATGCCTCAACGGACGCTCCGCGTTCGGCTCTGGAAGGGACGCGGAGCGTCCCGGGCTGCATTCCCACGCAGAGCGTGGGAACGATCAATGAGGCGTTGTGGTTGCTCGCGAAGGCGACCTTACAACCAACGCATGTTTCAGGCATAAAAAAACCGCCGCACCGCGCAATCGGGACGGCGGTTTTTTAACGCCGGTTACTTCGCGGTCAGTATCTGCTTGGGCGCAATATTGCCGAAGCCGAGCTGGTCGCGGCCAACATAGCGCGTACCCCGTAAAACTTGCTCACCTTCGACTTCAACGTAATCCTCATCCATATACATCAACACGACTTTGGTCACTGGTGCAATGACCCCTGGCGTCGACAGGTCACTTTGCAGCAAGTTGAGCATCCAATGAAACTGGATAACTGGCAAATCTCCGATTTCGATCTGACCCGTGTCATCCAGCGATCTGAAATCTCTGCGCGCAGTCACGCGTAACTTGTGCCCGACCAGGGCAAACTCCGGTTTGCCATAACGCACTTGACGACGAGGGCCGGTCGCCCATTGATCGTTGTAATACCCGGGTGAGGTGAAGAGTTCGAACAACGCCTGATTGTCGCGGATGTTTCCCGCTGCACCGAACAGGTAGTTGTAGGAATAGTGATCAGCCAAGCCATCGAGTTCAGGCCTGATCGCGTTGATCGGGTTGTCGAGATAGTTCGGAATATAAGCATTGGCCATCTGTTTGAAATGGGTGAAATCCAGGTCCATGTCGAAAGTGACGGTGTAACGGATGGCCCGCTCTTTCGGGTTCTGTTCCAGTCGCCCTGACACATATTCCAGGCCAATGCCCTCGAGTTTTCGGTAAATGCGCTCTGCCATGATCACTCTCCTGGTGCGGTAAACTTGCGCCCCTATCTCGACGTCATGGACAGCCGTCCGTCTACTGTAAGAGTTGACAGGTTGATGGCACTTCCAGACCAACGGTCTCTCTGGACAAGGCGACGGATTTATTTAAACAGTGATTTAACATCGGGGTTTGATCGAGATTTTACTGCTGACCGGGATGGCCCTTTCGCGAGCAAGCTCGCTCCCACAGAGAGGCGCATTCAAGATGTGGGAGCGAGTTTGCTCGCGAGGGGGTCAGTGAAGTCAGCACAAATCACCTATTAAACACTGGCGTTTAAAAGACACCTCCAGACACGCCTCCAAGGCTACACATCCTTGCGCAATTGCCTACAGCTACGCCAGAATCCGCCGGCTTGTGCGCCTTGGGGTCGGGTTCTATTGTGGTGCGGTCGCTGACGAATCAGCGATCGGGTTTAGCGACTCGAACTCAAGTCAAAGGTGCATCGGCGTTCCAGGCTTCGTTGCGGATCTGTATTTTCGCGATTTCGTCATGGTGGCTGTATGCGGGAGACCTTCGGGTCTGCCGGGTGCCTTTGACCGGTTCGCTAACCTGCGTACAGCCGCCACCCTTCCTGTTTAGCGACAGGTTGTAGCGGCTCCACTTCAAAGGAGCTTCACCATGATCAAACCAACACCCAACCCACCCGAAACCGATCTCGCCTCGCCCTACGAATCCCTCGATTCGAAAAAACTCAACGATGCCGCCGAACGCGCCCTCGATCACTACCTCTGCCCACCCGGCTCCACGCCACCGCCACGTAGAACCCGCCGGATGTATGCCGTCACCGCCGACTTCAAAAACGAGGAACTGCTGGCCGATGCCTGCGAAACACTCGCCTCAGCCAGAACCATCGCTCATGACTTCGCCCACCTCATACCCGCGTCGCAGCGCAGGACGCTGTTAGGGATCGCGCAACTGATCATGCTCGGCGAGCTGGCGGTGAATCGGGTGATGGATAATCTGGATTTGCCGCAGTAGCGACACGCGAAGATCGTTCCCACGCTCCTGCGTGGGAATGCCTCAACGGACGCTCCGCGTTCGGCTTTCGAAGGGACGCGGAGCGTCCCGGGCTGCATTCCCACGCAGAGCGTGGGAACGATCATAAAAAACCGCCGCCCCGCTTTCAGCGGCTTTGCGATCGATTGCTCAATACCGAAGGATTTTCACTTTTCCATTCTTGCTCTTGGATAATTCGAACTCGACCTCGCCGCCCACTTTGATATTCGCCTGCAAGGCATCAGCCAATGGAATGCTGAATCGGTATTCTTTGGCGGTCAGAAAAAAACCCGTGGCTTCGGCAAAGGAAATAAATCGCCCCGAGGGCTTCGGCGTGATGGTGCCTTTACCGGTTTTTTCGTCGTAGCTGCTGAAAATACCTTTCATTGCCTTGCTCCCTTGCACTCACCGGCCTGACCGCGTCAGTGCGCGGCTGCACCTTGCATCAAACTGCAAAATCATGGCAAGCGCACCTGTCAGAGTTGACAGTAAAGGGAGATCTCAGACCAATGGCTTAACGACAACGTCAAGAATCGCGACGCAGATCCGGCGGAATCGGCAGGTCATCCTTGAGCGGATCCGGACGCTTGCCCTTGCCCGCGCGGTACTGGCGGATCTGGTAGACGTAGGCCAAAACCTGGGCAACGGCCAAGTACAGGCCGCCGGGGATTTCCTGATCCAGTTCGGTGGAGTAGTAGATCGAGCGCGCCAGCCCCGGCGATTCGAGGAGCATGACGTTGTTGGCCACGGCGATTTCGCGGATTTTCAGGGCGAGGAAGTCGCTGCCCTTGGCAATCAGCATCGGCGCCCCGCCCTTCTCCGAGTCGTACTTGAGTGCCACTGCATAGTGGGTCGGGTTGGTAATGACCACGTCGGCGTCGGGAATCGCTGCCATCATGCGGCGCTGGGACATCTCGCGCTGGGTCTGGCGGATGCGCTGTTTGACCTCCGGGCGACCCTCCTGATCCTTGTGCTCGTCGCGCACCTCCTGCTTGGTCATCAGCAGTTTCTTGTGGGCTTCCCAAAGCTGCACCGGCACGTCGACCGCCGCGATGATGATCAGGCCGCAGGCCAGCCACAAGGTGCTCCAGCCGACCAGCGTGACGCTATGGATGATCGCCATTTCAAGCGGTTCGTGGGCGATCCGCAGAAAGTCATCGACGTCCGCCGACAACACCACCAGCGCCACACCTAAAGTGATCAGAAACTTGGCCAGCGCCTTGAGCAACTCGATCACTGACTTGAACGAAAACATCCGTTTCAGGCCTGCAGCGGGGTTCATCCGGCTGAACTTGGGGGCCAGGGAGCCCGCCGCGAACAGCCAGCCACCGAGGGAAATCGGCCCGATCAGCGCCGCCAGCAAGAGGGTGATCATGATTGGCTGGATCGCCAACAGCGCCATCTGGCCCGACTGCAACAGGAACGCCCCCATGGAACCCTGATCCATGATCACTTCGCGCGACAGCGTGAAGTTCAGGCGCATCAGCTCCATCAGGTCTTCGGCCAGCATGCCGCCGAACACCAGCAGCGCACCGGCACCGGCCATGGTCACGGCCAGGGTATTGAGTTCTTTGGAACGGGCAATCTCGCCCTTCTCACGGGAGTCTTTTTTGCGTTTCTCCGTGGGGTCTTCTGTTTTGTCCTGACCGCTTTCGCTCTCTGCCATGACTCAGCGCGCCCGTGCCAGTTCGCGTAACAGCTGCAAGGCTTCAGTGGCCAGCGGCTGGTACTGATTGAGAATGTCCGCCAGCCCGACCCAGACGATGAACAGACCGAGCACCAGGGTCAGCGGAAAACCGATGGAGAAGATGTTCAGTTGTGGCGCCGCGCGGGTCATCACGCCAAACGCGATGTTGACCACCAGCAGCGCGGTGACCGCCGGCAATACCAGCAGCAACGCTGCACCCAGGACCCAGCCGAGCTTGCCGGCCAGCTCCCAGTAATGCGCAGTCATCAACCCACTGCCGACTGGCAGCGTGGTAAAGCTTTCAGTGAGGACTTCGAACACCACCAGGTGGCCGTTCATCGACAGGAACAGCAAGGTCACCAGCATGGTGAAGAACTGCCCGATCACCGCCACCGATACACCGTTAGCCGGATCGACCATCGAGGCGAAACCCATGCCCATCTGGATCGCGACAATCTGCCCGGCCACGGCAAACGCCTGGAAAAACAGTTGCAGGGAAAACCCGAGCACCGCACCGACGAGGATCTGTTCGGCAATCAACATCAAGCCACTCAGATCCAGTGGACTGACAGCCGGCATCGGCGGCAGGCTTGGGGCAATGCACACGGTGATGGCCACAGCGAAATACAGGCGTATCCGCCGCGACACCAGGGTGGTGCCGAACACCGGCATGACCATCAGCATCGAGGCGACGCGAAACAGCGGCAACATGAACGAGGCCACCCAGGTACTGATCTGGGTGTCGGTCAGCTGAAGCAGCGATTGCATGGCTTAGCCGATGACCATCGGGATGTTTTTGTACAACTGAATGATGTATTCCATGAACGTCTGCACGATCCACGGACCACCGATGATCAACGTGACCAGCATCACCAGCAGACGCGGCAGGAAGCTCAGGGTCTGTTCGTTGATCTGCGTCGCGGCCTGGAACATCGCCACCAGCAAGCCGACCAACAGGCTCGGCACTACCAGAATCGCGACCATCAATGTGGTCAGCCAAAGGGCTTCACGAAAGATATCGACCGCAACTTCTGGCGTCATGGCGAGACACCTCCGAAACTGCTGGCCAGGGTGCCGATGATCAGCGCCCAGCCATCGACCAGCACGAACAGCATGATCTTGAACGGCAGCGAGATGATCAGCGGCGACAGCATCATCATACCCATCGCCATCAGCACACTGGCCACGACCAGGTCGATGATCAGGAACGGAATGAAGATCATGAAGCCGATCTGGAACGCGGTTTTAAGCTCGGAGGTGACGAACGCCGGCACCAGAATGGTCAGCGGAGCCTGATCCGGCGTGGCGATGTCGGTGCGCTTGGACAGACGCATGAACAGCTCCAGATCGCTGGTGCGGGTCTGGGCGAGCATGAAGTCCTTGATCGGCACCTGAGCCTTTTCCACCGCTTGCTGGGCGGTGAGGGTTTCCGCCAGATACGGTTGCAGCGCGTCCTTGTTCACCCGGTCGAACACCGGGGCCATGATGAACATGGTGAGGAACAGTGCCATGCCGGTGAGGATCTGGTTCGACGGCGTCTGTTGCAGGCCGAGGGCCTGACGCAGGATCGAGAAGACGATGATGATCCGGGTGAAACTGGTCATCAGTATCACGGCCGCCGGAATGAAGCTCAGGGCGGTCATGATCAGCAGGATCTGCAGACTGACCGAATATTCCTGCGCGCCATCGGCGTTGGTGCCCAGCGTGATCGCCGGGATCGACAACGGATCGGCGGCGAACGCCAGCGGCGCGGCCAGCATCAGGGCCAGCGTCAAGACGATGCGTAACGCACCCATTACTTCGTATCCTTCTGATCCTTGCCGAGTATCTTCAGCAACTGCTGGGCAAAATCCGGAGTGGCTTTTTCACTGGCGCTCGGCACCGGCACCGGCTCCTTGAGCACATGCAGCGCGGTGATGGTGCCGGGGCTCAGGCCGAGCAGAATCTGCTCGTTGCCGACCTGCACCAGCATCAACCGGTCACGCGGCCCGAGCGCGCGCGAACCGATCAGTTCGATCACCTGCCCCTTGCCCGCCGGGCCTGCCTGCTGCACCCGGCGCAACAGCCAGGCGAGGAAGAAGATCAAACCCAGCACCAGCAACAGGCCAAACACCAGTTGTGTCAGTTGCCCGGCCACGCCGCTGTTGACCATCGGCGCGGTGGCGGCAGGCACTGTGGTGGTCGTCGACGGCTCGGCGGCCAGCACGCTCAATGGCAATGCCAGCAAAGCCCAGAGAAACCGTTTCACTCAGCGCAGCTTCTTGATGCGTTCGCTTGGGCTGATCACGTCGGTCAGGCGGATGCCGAACTTTTCGTTGACCACTACCACTTCGCCGTGCGCGATCAGGGTGCCGTTGACCAGCACGTCCAGCGGCTCGCCGGCCAGACGATCGAGCTCGATCACCGAACCCTGGTTGAGTTGCAGCAGGTTGCGGATGTTGATGTCGGTGCTGCCCACTTCCATCGAGATCGACACCGGGATGTCGAGGATCACGTCCAGGTTCGGGCCGTCGAGGGTGACCGGGTCGTTGTTCTTCGGCACGCTGCCGAACTCTTCCATCGGCAGACGCGAGCCGCTGGCTGCGTCGGCGGCCAGCAGGGCGTCGATGTCAGCTTGACCATCACCGGTTTCTTCCAGGGCCGCTGCCCATTCGTCAGCCAGTGCCTGGTCGTCCTGGGCGTTAATATCGTCGTTCATCATTTGTCCTCGGCGGGCAAAAATTCAGTTAAATGCTTGGGGGTGGGAGCGCCGCTTCAGCGACGCTCGATCGGCTCGATCACCTGCAACGCGAGGTTGCCTTTGTGCGAGCCCATCTTGACCTTGAAGGCCGGCACGCCGTTGGCGCGCATGATCATTTCTTCCGGCATCTCGACCGGGATCACATCCCCCGGCTGCATGTGCAGGATGTCGCGCAGCTTCAATTGGCGGCGGGCCACGGTGGCGCCGATCGGTACGTCGACATCGAGCACGTCCTGACGCAGGGCGTTGACCCAGCGCTCGTCCTGATCGTCGAGGTCGGACTGGAAACCGGCGTCGAGCATTTCGCGCACCGGCTCGATCATCGAGTACGGCATGGTCACGTGCAGATCACCGCCACCGCCATCGAGTTCGATGTGGAAGGTGGAGACCACGATCGCTTCGCTCGGGCCGACGATGTTGGCCATGGCCGGGTTCACTTCCGAGTTGATGTACTCGAAATTGACCTCCATGATCGCCTGCCAGGCTTCCTTCAGATCGACGAAGGCCTGCTCCAGCACCATGCGCACCACGCGCAGTTCGGTCGGGGTGAATTCACGCCCTTCGATCTTGGCGTGACGGCCGTCGCCGCCGAAGAAGTTGTCCACCAGTTTGAACACCAGTTTGGCGTCGAGGATGAACAGCGCGGTGCCGCGCAACGGTTTGATCTTGACCAGGTTGAGGCTGGTCGGTACGTACAGCGAGTGCACGTATTCGCCGAACTTCATCACCTGCACGCCACCGACGGCAACGTCCGCCGAGCGGCGCAGCATGTTGAACATGCTGATGCGGGTGTAGCGGGCAAAACGCTCGTTGATCATTTCCAGAGTCGGCATGCGTCCACGGACGATGCGATCCTGACTGGTCAGGTCGTAGCTTTTGACACTGCCGGGTTCGGCAGCGTTATCGGTCTGTACCAGACCATCGTCGACGCCATGCAACAGCGCGTCGATTTCATCCTGGGACAGCAGATCCTGCACGGCCATGTCGTGTTCCTACTGCAGTACGAAATTAGTGAAAAGCAACTGTTCGATCACCACTTTGCCCAGCTCTTTCTGCGCCACTTCCTGGACGCTGGCTGTGGCCTTCTGGCGCAACATCTCTTGGCCGACCGGGGTCGCCAAGGTGGCGAAATCCTGACCGGAGAAGAGCATCACCAGGTTGTTGCGGATCACCGGCATGTGCACTTTGAGCGCTTCCAGATCGGCCTGATTGCGCGCCAGCATGGTGATGCTCACCTGCATGTAGCGCTGACGGCCATTCTGGTTGTAGTTGGCGACAAACGCCGGCGCCATCGGCTCGAAGATCGCTGGCTGCTTGCCGACAGGCGCCGCATCGGCGGCCTCGGCAGGCTTGCTCTGGGCACTGTGCATGAAGAACCAGGTCGCCCCCACGGATGCACCAATGGCCAGCAGCAATGCCAGCACGATCACAATGATCAGCTTGAGTTTGCCTTTGGTTGCGGGGTCTTTCACTGCTGCTGTTTCGCTCTTCGCCATGCCAATAATCCGTCACTATTCGGGTTTTCACAGTCGCACGGCAAGGCAAGAGCAAGTGTTATGCCAGAAGTGTCGGTGGTAGTGGAGACAACGCTAAAGTCAAAAGCACCCTCACCCCAGCCCTCTCCCGGAGGGAGAGGGAGCCGACCGAGTTGTTTTGTCGTGATACGTCGACCTGAGATACCGAGTCGATTATGGATTCACGGCAGAAGTATCCGGTCGGCGTACTTCGCAAGCATCCCCCGATCAGTCCCCTCTCCCCCTGGGAGAGGGCTAGGGTGAGGGGCTCTGCCGTGAAACATCGACCTGACACACCGAGTCGATTATGGATTCACGGCAGAAGTATCAGGTCGGCGTACTTCACAAGCATCCCCCAATCAGAACCCTCTCCCTCCGGGCGGTCCGACGTTTCGGGAGGGCTAGGGTGAGGGGCTGTTGATTTGATCAGGCGTAATAGTCGACCGCGCTGCTGCCGATCACGCTGGTGGTTTGCGCAGCGGCTTCAGCAATGGCGGCAGGCGCCAATTCTTCATCCGCCGAATCGAGGCGACCGCCGGCGGCGCTGGTGCGACCACTCTGGCCTTGCTGTGCCTGTTCCTGACCTTGCTGGCCCTGCCAGCCACGGTTCTGGTCGGAGACATTGACGTCGACCTGGCCCATGCCCTGCTGGTTGAACATGTCGCGCAGACGATGCATCTGCCCGTCCAGCGCTTCACGCACGCTTGGGTGCGCGCTCATGAAGGTCACTTGCGTCTGCTGATCCGGCACCATGTTCACACGAATATCCAGACGCCCCAGCTCGGCCGGCTGCAACTGAATGTCCGCCGCCTTCAGATTGGCGCTCGACAAATACATGACGCGGTTGACGATTTCTTCGGTCCAGCCGCTCTGATGCATGGCGATCGGCTGGTTCACCGGCACGGCATTTGCGGTCTTCGGCGTAGCAGCTTGCGTCAGTGCCGCCAGACGGTTGGCGAAGTCATCCACGCGGGTATCGCTGGTCGCGGATTTAAGGTCTTTGAGGCCATCGTCGATCAAGCCGCTGAAGGCTTTTTCGCCGCCCTGACTGGTACTGTCCTTGTCGGCTTGCACGTCGAGCATACTCGCCATACCGGCAGCGAAGTTCTGCGCCGCAGTCAATTCGCCGTCGGCCTGAGCCTGAGCGGGCGACGCTTTCGGTTGCGCCTGGCTGGCAGCGGAAATATGCCCGCCCTGCTCCATGGCCATGCGCACGGCCGGCAGCGAGTCGAGCGGATCAGCCGAAGGGTCGAAATCGCTGTCAGTAGTCGGTGCCGGATCTTTGACCATACCCGGTAATGCGGCGAGCGCAGGGGTTTCGGTTTCTGGCTGGGCAGTGGCAACAACAGCCGGGGCCTGAACCACGGGTGCCGTGACCACAGGCTGCACAGCGGCGACTAACGCCGGATCAAGCGTCGGATCAACCGGCGCAGCATCTACCACTGGGGCCTGAGTGTTGTCCGTACTGTCGTCGCTGCTGGCGGTGGTGTCATCGGTCGCTGCAGTTTTGTCGGCAGGCAAGTCGTTGCCGCTATCGGCAACCGCCGGTTGCGCAGCGGCAGACTGATCCTTGCCGATATCCTTTTTGCCGCTGTTGTCAGCGACCTTGTCGCGCGACGGCTTGGGCGAATTGTCAGCGGTGGCGACAGGCTTGCTCGACCCCTGATCGGCGAACACTTTAGCGAAGCTTGAGGCTTTATCCCCAGTGTCTACGGCCATAGCCGACGTTTTGGCCGAGGCAGCTTGGGCCTTGGCCTGAGCGGCATTCTGAAGAAGGATGTTGGGGGTCGCAGGCATGAAACGGTCTCCGCTGCACTGGGATCGTAGGTACAGTTGCGGAGATAACTGCAAGTGCCGGGCCAGTTTTGTCCGGCGCTTGAGAAAAGCGCCGGACGGCGGGATCAGTGCGTGTGAGCGGGATGTTTTTCGCTTTCGTAAACCGGGCGAACTTCAGCAAATTCGCCGCTGATCTCAGCGACCAGTTTGACTATTTCCGCCGGGCTCTTGTCTTTGGCGTCCGATTCGAGTTCCTGGCAGAGCGCCGCCAAGCGGACAGCTCCCATGTTGCTGGCGCTGCCCTTGAAACTATGGGCAACTTCCGACAACACCTTGGCATCAGAGGTCTTTTGCAACTCGCCCAAGCGACTTTCGGAATCCGTCAGAAAGGTATCCAGAAGCTCCGGATAAGCATCCTCCATGACTTCGCGCAGTACGCTCAGCGCCTCGCGATCAATATGTGTGTCAGCCACTTGTTCACTCCTTGATCAAGAATTGCGCGGATTATGCCTCAACCTCCCAGGAAAACTCCACGCGGGCACTACGACCTTCGTCCGACCAACTGGCGTTATGCCCCAATTGCCGGACCAGACTGACGCCGCGTCCCGACAAACGGACACCGTCCAGCGGCCGCTCCATGACCCGCGCCACATCAAAGCCCTTGCCGCTGTCTTCAACACGAATGATCAGTCGGCCGCCCTCGCCGTGTGGCTGCACCTGCAAATGCACGCGCACGAAACCGTCCTGCAGCGCCTCCAGCCGGTCATTGCGCTGCTGATAGTAGCGAGCGAAACCCGCCGCATCGCGCTTGAGACTGGAATCCAGACCGAGCACGCCATGCTCCAGCGCATTGGAATACAACTCCGCCAGCACGCTGTACAAAGCACCACTCTGCGCCCGCAGACCATGCACCTCAAGCAGCAACTGCAGCAGGTACGGCAACGGATTGAAGCGCTTGAGCGTGGCGCCACGGAATTCGAAACTCACCGACCAGTCGAGCGGACACGACTGGCCGCTGTCGGAATACACCGGCGCCGACGGCTTGACCTGCGCCGGTTCCAGCAGGCTGACCTCGACCATGCTGACGTCGTCGCGTGCCTCGCCGCGAAAATCCCGCAGTGCCTGCTCGATATCCTCGAACAAGCGATCCGGCTCGCGATTGGCGGCGAACACCTGCTGTAAACGCTCGACACCGAACAGTTGATCACTGGCGTCACTGGTGTCGATCACCCCGTCGGACAACAGGAACACCCGATCCCCAACCGCCATCGGATGCACTTCCGTACGGTCATCGAATGCCTGCGCACTCAGCACGCCCAACGGCAAATGCCGCGCCGCCAGCGGCACACGCTCGCCAGTGGCAATCCGATGCAGATAACCGTCAGGCATGCCGCCGTTCCACACCTCGACCGAACGCCGCTGAAAACTCAGGCACAGCAACGTGGCGCAGCAGAACATGTCCACCGGCAGGATCCGTTTGAGCTTGGCATTCATCTCGCGCAGGGTTTCCGCCAGGCCGTAGCCCTTGGCGGTCATGCCATAGAACACCTCGGCCAAGGGCATCGCCCCGACCGCTGCCGGCAAACCATGACCGGTGAAATCGCCGAGCAACACATGCATGTCGCCCGCCGGCGTATAGGCCGCCAGCAGCAGGTCGCCATTGAACAGCGCGTACGGCGATTGCAGGTAACGAATGTTCGCCGCACTCAGGCAACCGGAGTGCGCGACTTTGTCGAACACTGCTTTGGCCACGCGTTGTTCGTTGAGCAGGTAATCATGGTGTTTGGCGATCAGGTCGCGCTGTTGCAGAACCGTTGCCTGCAAACGACGCAAGCGATCCATCGCCTTGATTTTGGCGGCGAGGATCACCTGGTTATAGGGCTTCGCCAGAAAGTCGTCACCACCGGCCTCCAGACAACGGGCCAGCGCTTCGCTTTCGGTGAGCGAGGTGAGGAAGATGATCGGCACCAACGTTTCGCCCGCCAGTGCCTTGATCTGCCGCGCGGCTTCGAAGCCGTCCATCACCGGCATCATCGCGTCCATCAGCACCAGATCGGGTTGTTGCCGCCGAAACAGATCGACCGCCTCGGCACCGTTGGCCGCCGTCAGGACTTCGTGACCCTGGCGACGGACGATGGTCGACAGCAATAAGCGATCGGCGGCGCTGTCTTCGGCGATCAGAATGGTCAACGGCTCTTGCACCTGCATGGCCGTCAAGTGATGTCGAAGAGCTTGTCGAAATTGGAGATGGCGAGGATCTTGCGCACATCGGAGTTGCTGTTAATCACCTGCACATCCGCGTCGTCACCGCCCGCGTGATCACGCAGCAAGAGCAGCATGCCCAGCGCCGAACTGTCGAGATAGGTAGCTTCTTTCAGGTCGACCACAATGGATTCGGGTTTCTCTTTGAGTCGCTCATAGGACTCACGAAATTCCTGATGGCGCCCGAAATCAAACCGCCCCCTGACCGAAATCGTCAGTTTTTGACCATCTGGAGAGACTTCTGTAACGACTGACATTGACTGGCTTCCTTGTCATTGACGAACCTGTACAAGGTTTAGCACTTGCACAGGGTTGCGGCAAGGTTAGAAGACAGATCAAAAGATCGCAGCCTTCGGCAGCTCCTACACTGATCCCCTGTAGGAGCTGCCGAAGGCTGCGATCTTTTGATCTTGCTTTAAAACGGGTTTTGTCGCGGTAAACGCTGCGACAACTCATCGAGCAGCTTCTGCTCGCGCTTGTCTTCAAGGCGTTGCGCCTCTTCGCGATAACGCTGCACCAGTTTGCGCAGGCCTTCGACCTTGGCGAACGCCTGTTGCCATTCCTCACGGGCCTTGTCGAGCTTGTTCTGGTGCCAGACCAGGCTTTGGCGCTGCTGGTCGACGGCGGTGTCGAGTTGCGCCAGAAAGCCCTGAAAACCAAGCAACCATTGCCCGCTCACGCCGGTGCTGCCGCGTACGATCCATTGCTGCGAGTAATCCAGACGAAAGGCATTGAGGTCGGCCAGTTTGCTTTCAGCGACTTTGACCTGGCCCTGAAAATAGCCCAGCCGTTGTGCGGCAGTTTTCTCGGCCTGCTCGGCCATGTCCACCACCGGCGCCAGACGCGCGGCTCGACTGACAGTGGCCATGAGCGGTTAGCCGCCCGCCGCAGGGGCAAACAGGGTTTCGAGGTAAGCCTGGCTTTCGCCCATGTTGATTTTGTCGTTGAGGCCCTGACGCTGGTACCGGACCAGCTGCGGTTGCAGGGAGATCGCCAGATCAGTCTCGCGATCGCCGCCGGCCACGTAGGCGCCGACGCTGATCAGATCGCGACTCTGCTGATAACGCGACCACAGCTGTTTGAAGTACTGCGCGCGCTGCATATGATCCGGCGAAACCACGGCCGGCATTACTCGGCTGATCGAGGCTTCGATGTCGATGGCCGGATAGTGCCCTTCCTCGGCCAGACGCCGGGACAGCACAATGTGGCCGTCAAGCACGCCTCGCGCCGAGTCGGCAATCGGGTCCTGCTGGTCATCGCCCTCGGACAGCACGGTGTAGAACGCGGTAATCGAACCGCCGCCCTTCTCTGCGTTACCGGCACGCTCAACCAGTTTCGGCAATTTGGCGAACACCGACGGCGGATAACCCTTGGTCGCGGGCGGCTCGCCGATGGCCAGAGCGATTTCCCGCTGCGCCTGGGCGAAACGGGTCAGCGAATCCATCAGCAACAGGACGTTCTTGCCCTTGTCGCGGAAATATTCGGCGATGCGCGTGCAGTACATCGCGGCGCGCAGACGCATCAGCGGCGCATCGTCCGCCGGCGAGGCGACGACCACGGAGCGCTTGAGGCCTTCTTCACCGAGGCTGTGCTCGATGAATTCCTTAACTTCTCGACCCCGCTCACCGATCAGGCCGACGACGATAATGTCGGCCTCGGTAAAGCGCGTCATCATGCCCAGCAATACCGATTTACCGACACCGGTACCGGCGAACAGACCCAGACGCTGACCACGGCCGACCGTCAGCAAACCATTGATGCAACGGATGCCAACGTCCAGCGGCACGCTGATCGGGTCACGGTTGAGCGGGTTGATCGTCGGGCCGTCCATCGGCACCCAGTCTTCGGCTTTCATGCCGCCCTTGCCGTCCAGCGCACGACCGGCGCCGTCGAGGACGCGACCGAGCATGCTCATGCCCATCGGCAAGCGCCCGGTATCAGCCAGTGGCACCACACGGGCGCCGGGGGCGATGCCGGCGACGCTGCCGACCGGCATCAGAAAGACTTTGCTGCCGGAAAAGCCCATGACTTCCGCTTCCACCTGGGACGGGTGGTAGCTGTCGTCATTGATCACCAGGCAACGCGTGCCCATGGCGGCGCGCAGGCCCTCGGCTTCGAGAGTGAGGCCAACCATGCGCAGCAGGCGGCCTTCGAGAATCGGCGCGCCGGCAATTTCAACGGCCTCGGCATAACTGCTCAGGCGCTTGGCGAAACTGGTGCGTTCAAGGCGCATCGGGATTGTCCGCGAGCGGCTCTTCAGGGATCGCCGCCGGTTTTACGTCTTCTGGGATATCCAGGCTCAGATCCGCTTCAGCCGGGTGCAAAGCCTGTTCGTGCAATTGATCGAACAGCTTGTCCATGACCTGAGCGACGCGGGTTTCAATGCTGGCGTCGATACGGCTGTGCTCGGTTTCAACCCGGCAGCCGCCCGGCAACAGCGATTCGTCTTCGACGATGCGCCAGGTTTCTTCGTGACGCTCGCGCAGGGCCTTGGCCTGTTCGAAGTCCTGCGGATTGACGTACAGGCGCACGTTTTCGACGCCCAGCGGCAACAGCTTGAGGGCGTCGCGCATGACGTGTTCGATCTGACTGGAATCGATGGCCAGTTCGCGCTTGATCACCTGTTTGGTGATGTGTTGCACGAGGTCGACCAACGATTTTTCGATCTGCGTATCTTGCTCGGCGATGGGCTCGAACAGGTTCGCCATCAACTGCTCAAGGCTGGCAAGTTTTGCCGCCAGCGCCACTTCAGCTTCCTGACGGACCTTGAGCGTGGCGCTGTGAAAACCTTCCTTTTCGCCGATGCCAAAGCCCTCGTTGTAAGCCTCCTGACGAATGCTTTCGAGTTCTTCCAGGGTCAGTGGCTGGACTTCTTCCAGCGGCACTTCTTCCATTTCCGGCGGTTCGGGTTCCGGCTCTGGCTCGGGTTCCGGCTTCGGCGGATCGAAGCTGGGCAGTGCCCAGGATTCGAAACCACGGACATCGCGGGCACGGATCAGATCCGTCACATCGTCGTCGTGCTTGTCCATGGGCTTAGATCATTTCCTCGCCGCCCTTGCCACCGAGGACGATTTCTCCGGCTTCGGCCATACGGCGGGCGATGGTGAGGATTTCCTTCTGCGCGGTTTCGACATCGCTGACGCGCACCGGGCCTTTGGCCTCGAGGTCGTCGCGCAACAGTTCGGCGGCACGTTTGGACATGTTCTTGAAGATCTTTTCTTTGACGCCTTCGTCCGAACCCTTGAGGGCCAGCACCAGCACGTCGGAGGACACTTCGCGCAGCAACGCCTGAATACCGCGGTCGTCGACATCGGCAAGGTTGTTGAACACGAACATGAGGTCTTCGATCTGACCGGACAGGTCTTCGTCGACTTCGCGGATCGAGTCCATGAGCTGGCCTTCGATCGAACTGTCGAGGAAGTTCATGATGTCCGCCGCGCGCTTGATGCCACCCAGGGTGGTGCGCGAGGCATTCGAGTTGCCGGAGAACTGCTTCTCGAGAATCTGGTTGAGCTCTTTCAGTGCCGCAGGCTGTACGGTGTTCAACGACGAGACGCGCAGGATGATGTCCAGACGCACCTTGTGGTCGAAGTTGCCGAGTACTTCACCGGCCTGATCCGGGTCGAGGTACGCGACCACGATTGCCTGGATCTGCGGGTGTTCGTAACGGATCACGTCGGCAACCGCGCGCGGCTCCATCCATTTCAGGCTGTCGAGGCCACTGGTGTTGCCACCGAGCAGGATGCGGTCGATCAGGCCGTTGGCCTTGTCTTCACCCAGGGCCTGGGTGAGCATTTTGCGCACGTAGTCGTCGGAACCGACGCCCAGGCTGGTCTGGTCGCCGACGATGTCGACGAACTCGCTCATGACCTGCTCGACCTGTTCGCGATGGACGTTGCCCATCTGCGCCATGGCCACGCCCACACGCTGAACCTCTTTCGGGCCCATGTGGCGCAGCACTTGCGCAGCATCGGTCGAACCCAGGGACAGCAGCAGAATTGCGGCTTTGTCGACCCGGGACAGTTTAGCGACAGCGGCTCGGTTATCACTCATCTGCGTTAATCCACTCTTTCACGACCTGGGCCACGCGACCCGGGTCTTCTGCCACCAGACTCTTGATTGCATTCAGTTGCGCGTCATAACCCTCACTCGGGCTCGGCAACAGAATGCTCTGCGGACCACCGAGGCTCACGCGGTCGTTGGAAAGTTCGCCGTCCAGGCCGCCCATGCCACCGAGTTCCACGTCGCTGCCAAGACCGGCCAGCTCCTTGCCTTTGCCGCCGCCGGTGATGTTGTTGAGCACCGGACGCAGCACACCAAACACCAGCACCAGGATGAACAACACACCCAGCACTTGTTTGACGATGTCCCAGAACCATGGCTGGGAGTAGAACGGAATATCGGCAATCACTTCGCCGCGCTCGGCGGAGAACGGCATATTGATCACGCTGACGCTGTCGCCACGGCTGGCGTCGAAACCGACGGCGTCCTGGACCAGACGGGTGAAGCGCGCCAATTCGTCGGCGCTCCACGGCGCACGGCTGGTTTCGCCGTTGGCCGCGTTGACCTTGACCTGATCGTCGACAACAACCGACACCGACAGGCGATTCAGGCGACCCTGCTGCTGTTTGGTGTGGCTGATGGAACGGTCGAGCTCGAAGTTCTTGGTCGATTGCTGACGTTTGTCGGCCGGGTACGGCGCGAGCATCGGCTGGCCGGTGGCCGGATCCATGATCTGCTGACCGTTGGCATCAACCAATGGCTGACCTGGCTGGACCATGGCGGCCGGCGCGGCGGCGCCACCGGTGGTTTGCGGTGCCGAGGCTGGCGACGGTGGCTGGTTGCTCAGGGCACCCGGCACACCTTGCGGGCCATTGCTGGCGGTGCGTTGTTCGTTGACCGACTGCTCGCTGCGCAACGCCGGTTGATCCGGGTTGAACTGCTCGGCAGTCGACTCGACCGCATTGAAATCGATATCGGCCGAAACTTCCGCCTTGTAGCGATCGTTGCCTAGTACTGGCTGCAGAATGTTGTGCACGCGCTGGGTGAGCATGCTTTCCATGCGGCGGCTGTAATCGAACTGCTTGCCGGCCATGGTCATTTCGGAGTTCTCCGCCTGATCGGAGAGCAGGTTGCCCTTCTGATCGACGACGGTGATCTGCGATTTGCTCAGCTCGGGAACGGAGGTCGCCACCAGGTTGATGATCGCGATGACCTGACCTGGCTCCAGCGAACGACCGGAGTACAACTCGACCAATACCGAAGCGCTTGGCTTGCGTTCATCACGCACGAACACCGAACTCTTCGGAATCGCCAGGTGCACACGGGCACCCTTGACGTTGTTCAGGCTGGAAATGGTCCGCGCCAGTTCACCTTCGAGGCCACGACGGTAACGCGTGGCTTCCATGAACTGGCTGGTGCCCAGACCCTGTTCCTTGTCGAGGATTTCAAAACCGATGTTGCCGTCGCTGGGAGTGACACCAGCAGCGGCGAGTTTCATCCGCGCACGGGACAGGTCATCGGCCTTGACCAGCAAGGCGCCGGAGTTCGGTTCGACGGTGTAAGGGATGTCGGCAGAGGCCAGGGTGTCCATGACCTGTTTGGCGTCCAGGCCGGCAAGGCTGCCGTACAACGGACGGTAATCCGGCTGCTGTGACCACAGCACCACGGCAAAGCCAATCGCCACGCTCGCAGCCAGGCCGACCAACAGGCCCACCTGACGCAGCACGGTCATCTCGGAGAGGTTTTCCAGGAAGGACAGGCCGAACAACGGCGGTTTGCCGTCTATCGGGGTGGCCTTGGCCGGAACGTTATCGGCGACTGCTTCTGCCATGACTCAATCTCGTCCTTAAACCGGCATCTGCATGATGTCTTGATAAGCCTGAACCAGCTTGTTAC
Organism: Pseudomonas viridiflava; assembly: GCF_900580865.1. Taxonomy (GTDB): domain Bacteria; phylum Pseudomonadota; class Gammaproteobacteria; order Pseudomonadales; family Pseudomonadaceae; genus Aquipseudomonas. Next base: position 407,540 of record NZ_UTBZ01000169.1, on the reverse strand, counting down.
GCACCTGGGTCAGAGCCTGGAACGACACGCTGGCTTTTTGCGAAGCGACCATCACGTCCGTCAGATCGACGCCGCTCTTGCCCACTTCGAATGCGTTGGCCAACTGAGTCGACGCCTGCTGGGTATCGCTGACCTTGTTGATCGCCTGACCGAGCATGTCGGAAAAGCTGCTGCCCGCCAGTTCAGGGACAGCGGTCGTCGATTTCGGTGCAGACATGGCGTCCATTTTCATGGCCTTCATGTCCATCATCAACCGATTAAATTCAATACCTTGGCTCATGGTCTACTCTCTTGGGCGGCCCGCAATTTTTTGACACTCACTCGGCGGGTACACAGGTATTAGCAACAAGGGTGCCAGCTCATGGGCACCCCTTTCAGAAAAGCGTTTTCAAATCATTGCGCCAGACGTCAGGTGGCGAACAGATAACCTTCGACATCCATCCCGGCATCGCGCATTTGCGCCAGTTTGTAGCGCAGGGTGCGCGGGCTGATGCCGAGTTTTTCCGCAGCTTCCTTGCGGCGGCCACGTTCGGCACGCAGGGTATCGATGATCATCTGAAACTCCCGGCGGCGCAGGTCATCGCCCAAGGCGCCAGCCGAATCCGCTTCGATTTCCACCTCGCGAAGCACCGCTGACACTGGCGCAGTGACAGGCATCGCGGTGTACGTCACGGGACCGGCCAGACAGAAATCCTGCGGCTGAATCAAACCACCCTGCTGCAGAATCAACGCGCGCTGAATCGCGTTATCCAGTTCACGCACATTGCCCGGCCATGGGTAAGCGGTCAGGCACGCTTGCGCGTCAGGCGAGAGTTTCGCCGCCGCATGCTTCATTTTATTGACGTGTTTGGCCAACAGCCTTTCAGCCAGCGGCAGGATATCGGCAGTGCGCTCGCGAAGTGGACGCCAAGCCAGGGGGAAAACCGACAAACGGTAAAAAAGATCCTCACGGAAGCGCCCCGCTGCCACTTCGCCCGCCAGATCGCGGTTGGTGGTGGCGACCACGCGAATATCCAGGGCAATCGGCTTGCGCGCGCCGACCCGTTCGACTTCGCGCTCCTGCAATACGCGCAGCAGTTTGGCTTGCAGACCGAGCGGCATTTCCGAGATTTCATCGAGCAGCAGCGTGCCGCCGTCCGCCTGTTCGAACTTGCCGGCTTGTGCGGCAATGGCGCCGGTGAACGACCCCTTTTCATGGCCGAACAACGTGGCTTCGAGCATGTTGTCCGGGATTGCGGCGCAGTTGATCGCAATGAACGGCTGACTGGCGCGATGGGATTGCTGATGAATGTAGCGCGCCAGCACTTCTTTACCGGTGCCGGACTCGCCAGAGATCAAAACGGTGGAATCGCTGCGTGCGACTCGTGCGGCCAATTCAAGCAGTTGGGCGCTTGCCGGCTCGACCGCAATCGGGCCTTCACTTTCGCTTGTGCCAATATTGCCGAGCGCATGCCGCGCGACCAGATCCAGCAAGGCTTTAGGTTCGAAGGGTTTGACCAGATAGTCCGACGCGCCCTGACGCATCGCATCGACCGCGCGCTCGACAGCGCCATGCGCGGTCATCAGCAGCACCGGCAATTGCGGCTGGCGGGCACGCAACAATGCGAGCAGCTGATGACCATCCATGCCAGGCATATTGACGTCACTGACCACCAGATTGAACGCTTCGCGCGCCACCGCCGTCAGCGCATCTTCAGCGCACCCGACCGCGCGGTAATCGTGGCCGGCCAGCAGCAACGTATCGGCCAGCGCCTCGCGCAACGAGCGGTCATCCTCGACCAGCAAAACCTTGATGCCCATGTCGCTTACTCAGCTCCGTGTACAGCGGAAAACAGCGGCAGGATCACCTGCGCGCACGTGCCGCGCCCGACGCGCGAACGCAGCAGCAATTGTCCCTGATGCGCACGGGCCACAGCCTTGACCACGGTCAGGCCCAGGCCGGTGCCGGTGACTTTGGTGGTAAAAAATGGCTCGCCGAGCCGCGCCAGAACGACTGGCTCGATCCCGCTGCCACTGTCGCTGACGCACAGGCGCAGCGTGTTGTCGCGACTGTAGCAATGCACTTTCAGGCGGACGTTGCCGGCACTCGCCTGAATCGCGTTTTCGATTAGATTCAGCAGCGCCCCGACCAGCGTGTCGCGATTGCACAACAGCTCGCCGGCATGACTGTCGCACTGCCAGCGGATTGGCAGATCCTGCACATGAGTCAGCGCTGCGGCTTGCAGTGCCTGCATCAAAGCGCTGGGTGTGAGGCGATCGGTCAGCGGCAATTCACCGCGGGCGAACACCAGCATGTCGCGCACTTGATGCTCGAGTTCATGCAGACGCTCTTTCAGGCGCCCGGCGAAACGCTGCTGAGTGGCGACTGGCAGCTCCTGCTCAGTCAAATGACTGGCGTAGAGCAAAGCGGCCGACAGCGGCGTGCGGATCTGATGCGCGAGCGAGGCGACCATGCGCCCCAGCGAGGACAAACGCTCGTGGCGCGCCAGTTGATCTTGCAGATGACGGGTTTCTGTCAGGTCGTTGAGCAGCACCAATTGCCCCGGCTCGGCATCCAGCGAGCGGGTGGCAATCGACAGGCGTCGACCGTTTTTCAGGGAAATTTCATGACCGTCGTCTTCACGCGGGGCAAAGCAACGCGCAATCACCTGGCGCCACAACTCACCCTCGAGCGGCAAGCCGAGCAGCTCGATGGCGGCCGGATTGGCTTCGCGCACCATGCCGTGACCGTCAATGACGATGACACCACCGGGCAACAGATCAAGGAGGTTTTGCAGACGGTTGGCCAAGCGTTCTTTTTCCGCCAGCTCCTGCATACGCTGGGCGCTGACCACTGCCAGCTCACCCTTGAGCTCGGTCACCCGCGCTTCAAGCATGCTATAGGAATCAGTGAGTTGGCTGGACATCTGGTTGAACAGTTCGAATGCCTGCTCAAGACCCTGTCGGCTCGCCTGCTCTACGGAGGACGGCTGCCCCTCGGGATTGGAGGCAGAAGACATCTGGGCTTGGGGCATTGTGCTTTCTCGCTTGGCTGACCGTCAGTTAAACGGAACGTTGCGAGGGCTGTAGCAATACCCGTGCCTAAAAAAAACCGCTTATAAATGAAGCGGTTGAAAAACAGGCGTCAATCATCCGCCTGTTCTTCTCCATCGCGCCGGCTCATGCCGTACTTGCGCATCTTCTCGACCAGGGTGGTACGACGGATGCGCAGGCGCTCAGCGGCACGCGCCACAATGCCGTTGGCATCGTCCAGCGCCTGTTGAATCAGGCCCTGCTCCAGACCACCGAGGTAGTCTTTCAGATCCAGGCCTTCCGGCGGCAGCATGGCATTGGCGGTGAAGTCAGGCGTATGACCATTGATCGCCACGCGCTCTTCAAGATCGCTGCGCAGGCTGTCGACCAGTTGCTCGTCTTCATCGTCGACGTAGCGGAATTTCTTCGGCAGTTCGACCACGCCGATCACCCCGTACGGATGCATGATCGCCATGCGCTCGACCAGGTTGGCCAATTCGCGGACGTTGCCCGGCCAGCCGTGACGGCACAGCGACATGATCGCCGCCGAGTTGAAGCGGATCGAACCGCGCTTCTCGTGCTCCATGCGCGAGATCAGTTCGTTCATCAGCAACGGAATGTCTTCGACGCGCTCACGCAGCGGCGCCATCTCGATCGGGAACACATTCAGGCGGTAGTAGAGATCTTCGCGGAAGGTGCCGATCTCGATCATGCTTTCGAGATTTTTGTGGGTTGCAGCGATGATGCGCACATCGACGCTCTGGGTCTTGTTGCTGCCCACGCGTTCGAAGGTGCGTTCCTGCAGGACGCGCAGCAGCTTGACCTGCATCGGCAGCGGCATGTCGCCGATTTCGTCGAGAAACAGCGTACCGCCATTGGCCAGCTCGAAACGACCGGCACGGCTGGTGATAGCGCCAGTGAAGGCACCCTTCTCGTGTCCGAACAATTCGCTTTCGAGCAGCTCTGCCGGGATCGCCCCGCAGTTGACCGGAACGAACGGCGCGTCGCGACGCTTGGAATGGTAGTGCAGGTTACGTGCAACCACTTCCTTGCCGGTCCCGGACTCACCGAGGATCAGCACGCTGGCATCGGTGTCGGCGACTTGCTGCATCATCTGGCGCACGTGCTGAATCGCACGACTGGTGCCGACGAGGCTACGGAACAGGTTAGGTTCGCGATGACGACCGCGCTCACGGGCCTGGTCATACATCTCGCGATAGACCTGGGCACGGTGCAGGGAGTCGAGCAATTTGCTGTAGCTGGGTGGCATTTCGAGGGTCGAAAGCACTCGGCGACGCTGATCTTCAGGCAAGTCGACGGAAGAATTATCGCCCATCAACAAAACCGGAAGGAACTCATCCCAGGTTGAGAGTGTCTTTAGCAAGCCCAAAAGCGCACCAGGAGCATTGACGGTCCCGATCAGTACGCAAATGACCTCACGACTAGACGACAAAGAGCCGACTGCCTGCTGCCAGTCATGGCTGCCGCAGGGTAAATTTTCTTCGCCAAGAAAATTTAGAATCACCGCCAGGTCGCGGCGGCGGACGCTATCGTCATCGATCAGCAGAATTTTGGTTTCACGCCACATGCAATAGCAACTTCCCTAGTCAACTCAATGCCCAAAATAAGGGGCAAGCGAGACGCTTGCAGGACACCATGTGCCTGTAGACGCCTGAAATCTGAAAACAGCCACTAGTTAAGTCAAAAAACCGTGCACAGTCAAATTTATGGCGCACATGTCTGGATTAACTGGAGGTTAATTAACCAAACAGATGGTAAACCTTTGCCGCCTTTTGCGCTTGGGTGATCTGCGACATCTCGTTGGCTATCGCTTGCCGCTCACCCATCGCCACCTCAAGAAGCTCTTTGTAGACGTGTAGCAACTCTTCAAGATTATTGCGCAACGCGTCTTCATCCAGCGCAGCTTCAGCCATGACGTCTTCCATGCAGGAACGGCAAGCCAGATCCAGCTCGCCAATGGCTTCCCAATTGCGTTCGGCCAGCGCAGTGACCAACGCTTCACGGGTATCGGCGATTCGCTGCAATACAAGACTCATGGTGATCTCCTTAAAACTGGGGGCCTGGCGGAGCGATGCCGTCCCAGCCTTCCTTCACGGTGCGCAACAGGCCGGCAACTTCGTCGAGAATCTTCGGGTCGCTGCTGATGTTGGCCTCAGCCAGACGCTTCATCATGTAGATGTACAGCTGGTCGAGTTCACCCACCGTATCGGCGCAGTTATCCAGATCCAGACCTTCGCGCAAGCCACTGATGATGCCGATAGCCTTGCTGATCGATGTGCACTTGCCCGGAATATCCTTGCGCTCAATGGCGCCCTTGGCCTGAGCGATGCGATCCAGACCACCTTCCATCAACATTTGCACCAGACGGTGCGGGCTCGCTTCGGACGTCTGTGCATGCGCGCCGACTTTCTGGTATTGCCGAAGGGCTAACATCGGATTCATGTTCTACCTCATTGCCACAATGACTCGTATACCCAGTGTATCGCCAACGAGTCAGAGAACTTTAGATCAAAAGACAAAAACCCGGCACACGCCGATAAAGCGTAGCCGGGTTTTTGTCGTGTCTGTCTGTTACTTCGCGGACTGCTGAGCGGTCAGCGAGCTGAAGAACGACGTAATGTTGCTCGCCGTCGCCTTCATTTGCCCTACCAGCAAGTCCATGGCGTTGTACTTGGCCGTCAACGTCTGGGTCAGGTTGGCGACACGCAAGTCCAGCGCCGCTTGCTGATCGGTCAGGTTGCGGGTGTTTTTGGTGAGAATCGCCATGCGCTGATCAAGCAAACCAGGGCTGCTCAGATTATCCGCTGGTGGCTTGAGATACGGATCAACAGCCTTGCTCATGCGCGCCAGCAGACCATTGGTATCGTTGGTGCCAGTGAACAACTGCTGAACCTGACCGGTCATGCCTGGTTGCGCCATGGTTTTGGTGAAAGCAGCTGTATCGAACTTCAGGTTACCGGTGTCACGGTCGGTCATCACACCCAACTGGGACAGCACCGCCAACGGGCCGCCAGCCCCTTCCGCCGTCAACTGACCACGAATATCGGCAATCAGCGCGCGCGGCATCGCGTCGCCAGTAAAAGCGGCCTGCACGGTCAGCTTGCCATCGGCATCCGGCGTCGCCTTGGACAGCGTGTCGATGGTGGTCTTCAACGTGTTGTAAGCGTCGACGAACGACTGAATCGATGTCTGCAGGCCTTTGGTGTTTGCCTCCACGCTGACAACAGTAGGCGTCGCAACGCTACCCACGAGCGGGCTGACTGTCGTCAGATTCAGGGTCATGCCACTGATTGCGCCGGTCACCGTGTTGCTTTTGCTGGTGACTGCAAGGCCATCGATGGTCAGCTTGGCGTTGCCCGCAACGTCGTTGACGGCGCCTGAAGCGCCTGCAGCCGGGTTAAGACCCATCTTCTGAGTGCCATCAATTTCCAGACCGGCAATACCGCTGACCTTGAGGTCAGAACCTTCGCCAGTCTTGCTCGAACTGATCACCAGGCGCGAAGCACCGGTGCTGTCGGTCACAATGTTGGCGGAGATGCCGTTAGCGCCCTGCGCCTTGTTGATGGCGTCGCGGGTGGTCTGCAAAGTGGAATTGGCAGGAATGTCGACATTGTAATCAGTGCCATTCTGACTGATTTTCAGGGTACCACTCGGAATGGCACTGGCGGTTCCGCCGGCGAACGAGGCGCTGGCGATTTTCGAACCAGTGGCCAATTGAGTGACAACGACGTTGTAGCTGCCCGCCACTGCGGTGCTGTCAGACGTCGCGCTCAGATTCGTATTGCTCGCAGTCGCGGTGAAGCCGGCAAATGCAGGATTGGTCTTGCTGCCCAGATTGGTCATCGCCGTCTGGAACGCGGTCAACGCGCTCTTCAGCGAACCAATGCCGGAAATTTTCAGCGTGTTGGCTTTGGTCGCGGTGTCGATCTGCGTCTGCTTCGGTGCCTTATCGGCATCGACCAGTGCAGTGACGATCGCACCGATGTCCAGGCCGGAACCCAGTCCGGAACCCGGTAGAATTGGACTTGCCATGTGCATCTCCCTTCAGATTGTTGCCATTCTTTTGACCGTTACACGCGCCCTGAGAACGGACAAACACTATTCATGCCAGCTATCAGACTTTTGCGTCGAACAACACGTGACTTGCATTGGCCAGGCTGTCTGCCAGCTTGAGGGCTTCTGCGGAGGGAATCTGTCGAACGACCTCACCCGTCTCGCTTGCGATCACCTTGACGATGACCTTCCCGGAATGCTCATCGATAGAGAATTCCAGATTGCGCTTGATCGATTGGACAAACTTCTCGATCTCCTGCACCGCCAGCTTCAACTTGGCGTCATCCGAATCCTGACTCTTGGCAGCGACCGGCGCTTCGGTCTTGGCAACCTTGGGCATCTCTGACGGTTTGTCAGCAACCGGCGGAACTGGCTTGGGAGCCGGATAAGACTGGTTAAGCTTGACGCTCATGTCCATGCTCATCACCTCCTAACGTAAAAAGGCGAGAGAGCACGACCAGCGCACCCTCCCGCCCAAACTTGTTCCGAAATTACTGAAGCAGCTTCAGTACAGCGGAAGGCAGTTGGTTGGCTTGAGCCAGAACGGAGGTCGAAGCCTGCTGCAGAGTTTGCTGCTTGGTCAGGTTAGCAGTTTCTGCGGCGAAGTCGGTGTCTTGTACACGACCCTGTGCAGCGGTGGTGTTCTCAACGATGTTCTGCAGGTTGGAGATGGTGCTGGTCAGACGGTTTTGCGAAGCACCCAGGCTCGAACGAGTGCTGTTGATCGTTGCAATTGCAGCGTCGATCGCGGTGATTGCGTTGTCGATGTTGGCAGCAGCGCCCGATACGCTTGCACCGGTCAGAACTACAGTACCGCTACCTACGGACAGGCTGACGGCGTCGAACTTGGAGCTCAGTACCAGGTCGATGTGGTTAGCCGAACCGGTGTTTGCGCCCACTTGCAGGGTCACAGTACCAGCCGAACCGTCCAGCAGGTTTTTGCCGTTCAGGTTGGTCGAAGCAGAGATACGGGTCAGTTCGTCCGACATCTGGGCGAATTCGTCGTTCGTTGCTTTCTGGTCGATGCTGCCGTTGGTACCGGTACGGGCTTTAACAGCCAGTTCACGCATACGCTGCAGAATGTCGGTCGAAGCTTGCAGAGCGCCTTCAGCGGTCTGAGCAACGGAGATACCGTCGTTGGCGTTCTGGATCGCCTGGTTGCCACCACGGATCTGGGAAGTCATACGGGTAGCGATCTGCAGGCCAGCGGCGTCGTCTTTAGCGCTGTTGATTTTCAGGCCGGAAGACAGGCGCTGCATCGAAGTCGACAGAGCGTCGGAAGCGCGGTTCAGGTTTTTCTGAACGTTCAACGACGTGGTGTTGGTGTTTACTGTTAAAGCCATGACGAATTCCTCGTTGGTTGGGTACTGCGGCTTCCGGCCCTGGCAACCGCCGGGTATGGCCTAGAGAACCTTCGTAATAGTTATCGTCGGGTTTGCAGGTTGCTTGAGGGCTTTTTGAAAAAAATTTGCCATCACCCTGCCACTCCCAAAAAAACAAGGGCTTAGCGCGCCCCACCCACGAAAAAATGACGCCATAAAAACGCCTTCACCACCAACCCCTGTGCCAGAGCGCTCGCCTCTCCCCTCAGCGCTGCGCACTGTCCAGCAATTCAATCAGTTCATACTCGATGAAATCGGCGAGCCCCAGCCAATCCTGGCGTTCCTGACACGCCAGTATGTCTGTCAGGACCTGTGCCCACGCCTGCTGGACATCCTGACCGGCGAGCGAAAAAAACTGCTGCGCCTCGTCGAATACGTCGACCATGATCAGCGCCGCTTCGACATCACGGCCCAAACGAAACAATCCGGCGCATTGCCGGCAAGCGCTGATGCAACTCACCTGCGCACTCATTGCACATACTCCGGATTGAATTGCGTGCCCACGATCATCGCCCCTGCCCGACTGCTGTTAAAGAAGCTGACCTCAGGATGCAGAGCGATATAACGCTCCAGCACGCACAGGTAGCCACGAAAATTCAGCTGCGTCCGGACCCGCTCGCCATTGCCGTCACGCACCCAGTGCCGAGCCTGCTCGACGGCTGGCCCCAGATCGCCATCGTCCCATCCGGCATGTGTCTTGTTCATCGGGAAGGCAAAGTCGGCGCCGAACAGCGTGATGCGCGTGCCGCCCATTTTCACGGCCAGATCCACGGCGGGGTGAATCACGCTGCCGCCGGCATTCAATTCGGCTCGCGGGTGCTGCTCACGCAACGTGGCGTAGACCGGGCTGGCGGTATAAGCGCCATAGCGCTTGCCCTTCCAGGCCTTCAACACCGTCGGCGAACTCATGGGCAGGTACACCAGCGGGATGCCATCGGACTCCTCGAACGGCAGATGCCGAAAGCTGATCAACCGATCGATCGTCACCACCAGATCGGGGATGATCCCGTGCTGACGCAAAGGCCGATAAGCCGTGTCGACACAAATGAACAGCGGCCGCTCGGCCTGAGCGCGCACCGCCGCCAGTCGTTCAAAATGCCCTTCCAGGCTGGGTCCGGTGCCTATCACATAGATTTCGCGGCCGATGCAGGTGCCAAACAGTTGCGCTGCATCATCATCGGCAAGCAGCACCTCCAGGCTATCGCGCAAGCGCTGCTGAATCGCCGGCAACTGCGGATCAAACTCGCGATTGTTGAAACTCAGGTGAACTTCATTGACCAGCCGATCACGAATCTTCGCGTTGAAGTCATCGGCCAGGAGCATTTCGGCGGGCAGCGCAAAAAACGGCGTGTAGATATCCGCATGATCGCCGGCATACATCAGTTCCACTCTGGGGTCTTCAAGCCATTGCCGCTGGTCGAGCAACTGCAGCACGAGGGCAAACAAGGCACCATTGAGGATGTGCACGTACAACCGCTCAAGTGCGGCGCGCTCCAGCAACACCGACGGCAGGTCGCCAAGGCCGGTGCCATAGACGTGCATCCGAGGTTTTTCTGGCAGGCTGGCCGCCTGGACCCGGGCTTCGTGGATGCGGTCGTGGCGACTGGTCAGTTGAATTCCGTCGACACTCAGCGTCGAGCCCAGACCTTGCACCAGTTCGGCTTGAATGGCCGAAGTGTCTTCAGTCACCAATCGTGCAAACAGCGCCGGCCAGCGCCGCTGCAACACCTCGGCGTTGGCTTGGAAAAACTCGCTCATGGCGCCTCGCGCTCCCTTACAGGCAAAAAAATAGCGCTCAAGGTTAACCTTGAACGCTATTTTTGTATCCGCCGTTTTTGATCCGGCTCAAGGGCGATAGATGATCGCCGAGCCCCACGACAGCCCGACACCAAAACCGCTCAGCGCAATACGCTGCCAATCGGAATCGATGACGTGTTTTTCCAGCAGCAACGGAATGCTCGACGACACGGTATTGCCGGTCTCGACCATGTCTTTGATGAACTTCTCCGGCTCGCCTTCGAAGCGCCGCGCCACGGCGTCGACAATCGCCGCACTGCCCTGGTGAATGCAGAAGGCATCGATGTCATCCGCCTTCAGACCGGAGTCATCCAGCAACTCGTGCAAGTGTGCCGGGACTTTCAGCAACGCAAAGTTGAACACCTGACGACCGTTCATGAAGAACACGCCATCGGTGACTTTCAAGTGTGGTGCACCGGAGCCGTCAGTGCCGAATTTGGCCTTGCCCAGCGCCCAGGTCGGATCTTCGCCCATCCACGTCGCAGTCGCGGCATCGCCAAACAGCATGGTGGTATTGCGGTCTTCCGGATCAACGATTTTCGAATACGGGTCAGCGGTGATCAGCAGGCCGTTCTTCAGGCCGGCGGCTTCCATGAAGCCCTTGATCGCGTAGATACCGTAGACATAACCGGAACAGCCCAGGGAAATATCGAACGCCGCCACGTTGGTCGGCAGACCGAGTTTGTCCTGCACGATCGCGGCGGTGTGCGGCAGGCCTTCTTCATCACCGTTCTGGGTGACGACGATCAGTGCATCGATCGATTCACGCTTCAGCTCAGGGTTGCTGGCAAACAGCGCATTGGCCGCTTCCACGCACAGATCGGAGGTTTCTTGTTCAGCGTCTTTGCGCGGCAGGAACGCCGAGCCGATCTTGCCAAGGATGAACTCTTCATCCTTCTCGAATTTTGCACCTTGTGCGTAATTGTCCACGCCGGCTACAGGAACGTAGCTCGCAATGCTTTTTATGCCAATCATTACGGCTTCCCAATAAAAAACAGCCCAAGACCACCGCTCGCAAGGATTTCGAGGGGCGCCGACAAACAGAAAACGGCCGCCACAACGGGCAGCCACGGGGAGCGCAAAGGGCTATCACTGGAATCGAAAACGAGCCAGGCGCCATCTCCCCGATCAATACAATACAGTGAAGATGCGCGTTATGACTCGCAGGTCACGCTATTTTGCCGAATCGGTGCAGATCGGGTTATTCGACCAACGACCAATCCAGCGGCGTGCCGCGCTTGATCGGCGCGCGCGCGCGACGGCCGAGGACGGCGTCGGTGTGCTTGGGCGGCAGACCGAGGCCGGGGCGAATGGCGCGCAGATTGTCCCCGGTAAAGGTGTCACCGGCGGCCATGTCGGCGGTGACGTACAGCGAGCGGCGATAGACCAGCGACTTGCGTTCCGCTTCTGTTACGCCGTAATGCACCTGCCCCATGGCTTGCCAGGCACGCTCGGTTTCCACCACCAGACTGGCCATTTCCGCCGGCTCCAGCGAGAAACTGGCATCCACCCCGCCCGCTGAACGGTCGAGGGTGAAGTGTTTTTCCACCACGGTCGCACCGAGCGCCACGGCCGCCACAGACACACCGACACCCATCGAGTGATCAGACAGCCCGACCTCGCAACCGAACAACTCACGCAGATGCGCAATCGTGCGCACGTTGCTGTTAAGCGGTGTCGCCGGATAAGTGCTGGTGCATTTGAGCAGCACCAGGTCCTTGCAGCCTGCCTCGCGGGCGGCGCGCACGGCTTCATCCAGCTCGGCGATACTGGCCATGCCGGTTGAAATGATCAAAGGCTTGCCAGTAGCCGCCACACGGCGGATCAACGGCAAATCAGTGTTTTCGAAACTGGCGATCTTGTAGGCCGGCACATCGAGGCTCTCGAGAAAGTCCACGGCGCTGTCATCGAACGGCGTGGAAAACGCGAGCATGCCCAGCTCTTTCGCTCGGGCGAAAATCGGTGCGTGCCACTCCCAGGGTGTGTGGGCCGTTTCGTACAGATCATAAAGCGAAGTGCCGGCCCACAGACTGCCCGGATCCTTGATGAAGAACTCGCCTTCAGCCAGGTCCAGCGTCATGGTTTCGGCGGTGTAGGTTTGCAGTTTCAAGGCATGCGCACCGGCCTTGGCCGCTGCCTCGACAATTTGCAGGGCGACGTCCAGCGACTGGTTATGGTTGCCGCTCATCTCGGCAATGATGAACGGCGGCGCGTCGGCGCCGATCAGGCGGTTGCCGATCTTGAAACTAGTCATGCGGGTGATCCTTCAAAACACGGGTGAACGCACAGGCACTTTGAGTGAACCCGGCGTCACGAAACACATTCAATGAGGGGCGGTTGTCCGGCAACACCTGAGCAGTGATGACCTGCAGCTGCGGCCAGTGCGCGGCAACAAATGCCTCGCCACAGGCCAACAGCGCCCTGCCCCACCCCAGGCCCATCCGCCGCTCGAGCAAGTAGATCGAGACTTCTGCTTCAAACCCGCGCAGGTCATAACGCACAACGCCGACCACGCCGTCATCCGCCTCGGCGATGAGCAGCAGGCGCTGCGGATTGCGCAAGCTCGCCGTCAGCCAGTTCAGGTGCTGCGGCCAATCGATCACGCCGCTGTCCAGCGACCAGCGCCGCACCGTTTCGGCATTACGCCCATCGAACAGCAACTGCGCATCGTCCAGCGTCGCCGCGCGCACCTTCAGCACGGCACCGGCCAGTGCCGCCGCGACACGCTCGGCGCCGCGCCCGTCAACCAGTTGTCGCGAGCGCTCGGCCAGGCTCTGGCGCAAATAATGATTGCCGGTGACAAAGCCGATGGCGTCGCGCAACTGCTCGACACTGACCTGCTCCCGAGCGCCCATGAACACATGCGCGCCGGCTGCCGCCATGACTTCGCCGTTGGCCTGCTGATTGTTCGACACGGCAATACAGATCGTCGGCAGCCCCATCGCCGCCCGCTCCCAACTGGTGCCGCCGCCGGCGCCGATAAACAGATCAGCCTCGGTCATGCGCTGGTAGAAGTCGCTGACAAAACTGTGCAGACGCCAGTTCGGCCGCGTCTCGGCCATCGCCTGCATCTGCGCCCATGCCGGATTGTCGGCGCCAGCAACGAAGTCCACCTGCAACTCGGCAAAATCGGCCAGCGCGAGCATCGCGTGATGGGTTTGCCGCGCGGCATCGAAACCGCCGAAGTTGACCAATACGCGTCGGGCCCGGTCTTTGATCTCGATGGCCGGGCAGCTGAATTCTTCACGCAACATGGCATAGCGTGGGCCGAGCAAGGTGCGGCACCCTTCAGGCAACAGCGGCTGATAATTTTCGTGCAGGCCCGAGAGATTCTGATTGAGCAACAGATCGACGCTGTAGCGCCGCGACGCAAGATCATCCACTGCTGCAATCCGTGGCGCCCACTGTCGAGCAGCCGTTTGCCATTGGTGATCGAGGCCGTAGTGATCGACGATGACCCAGTCGAATTCGGCGTGCCCCTCGAGCACCGCAGCCAACGCGTCGATGTCGGCCTGCCACGGCAGCATCGATTCGATGGCTTGCTGTGGATCTTCAGCGGCATAGCGCTCAGGCAGCGCAAACGTCTCGAAGCCCTCGGCGCGCAAGGCATCAAGGCGATGCCCCGGCAGACGCCGGCAGGCAAACGCGACGTAGCTGCCCTGCCCGCGCAACACTCGCGCGAGCGTCAGGCAGCGGGCAATGTGGCCGCTGCCAATGGTTGGCGAGGCGTCGGCACGAATCAAAACTCTCATTGCAGCTCTCCGCCGGCCTTGAGCGCGGCGTAAAGGTATTCGGCGCGTTTCCAGTCTTCAGGGGTGTCGATGTCCTGCACCAGATGACGGGGCAGAATCACCGGCAGACTGGCTGGCGAATAGAGCACTTCGCCACGCAACCACGCTTCACTGCGCCCCCAGTAAAACTGGCCGGCGTCCTGAAAGGCTTCGGGCAGGTCCTGGGACCGAGTCTCGCGAAATTCGGGATACAAAGCAGTCAAGGCGCCCTGCGTATCCAGCGTCAGTGCACGCTGCACCGGAAAACCAAAACCGCACACGGAGAAGGCGAAGGACTTGTCTGGGCGTTGCTCCAGCAATTCGATGCCCTGGCGCAGATAACGTGCCTGCAACAGCGGCGCCGTGGCGTACACACAACAGGCGTAATCGAAGGCCGGCATCTGCTGCAAGGCATGCACGATCACCGCCGCGGTGCCGGTGTAGTCATCGGCCAGCGCCGCCGGACGCATGAAGGGCACCTGCGCACCGTGCGCTCGCGCCAGATCAGCAATCTCGGCATCGTCGGTGCTGACCACCACCTGCTCAAACAAACCTGAATCCAGCGCCGTGCGGATCGAACGGACCATCATCGGCACGCCATCAAACGGCGCCAGGTTCTTGCGCGCAATGCGTTTGCTGCCGCCACGGGCCGGGATAATTGCGACGTTGCTCAAGGGCGTTTTTCCAACAGAAACCAAGTGATATCGTCCACAGGAAACTGCGGATCGCGGTGATAGACAAAACCATAATCCAGCAGTTGCAGATCGGCATAACGATCGAGCATTTCGCCGGCGAAATCACGCTTGAACAGCTTGCCGCTGTTGCCACGATAAGACACTTCCACTGGTGCCGGATTGTAATACTCGGCGATCAGGATGTAGCGCTGGCTCAACTCATACAACTGCGCATAAGCCGTCGGCAACAGCTCCGGGGCCAGGTGGATCAGCACGCCTTTGCTCAATGTCAGATCGTAGCGGCGTTCACGCGGAAAATCGAACAGCGAGCCCTGCCAGATCCGGGCAATGCCCAACGTCCGTGCCTGAGCACAGGCGTTGTCGTTGATCTCGACACCGAACAGCTCGCAGCGTGGCAACAGTTGATGCAACGCCTGCAAATTGTTGCCGGCGCTGGTGCCCAGCTCGACCAGACTGGCGATACCTGCGGTGCGGCTCAGCGCTTTGGCAAACAACGCCAGGTTCGCCGCCACCAGCGGTTGCCCGACATTGCGCGCGAAGTACTGGTTACCGAAGTCGCCCTGCCAGAACTGTTCCTGCTCACTCAAAGGACGCATTGCAGATACTCATCCGGTGCCACAGCGGCAGTTATTCGGTCAGCCGACGCAATTGCTCGACCACGTAATCCTGTTGTTCATCGCTCAACAGCGGAAACAGCGGCAGGCTGATCGCCTCGGCGTAATAACGCTCGGCTTCGGGGAAATCGCCCTCGGCGAAGCCCAGGTCGCGATAGTAGGGCTGCAAGTGCACCGGAATGTAATGCAGATTCACGCCAACCCCGGCACTGCGCAAGCCCTCGAACACCTGACGGTGACTGAGGCCGATGCGATCGGTCTGCAAGCGAATCACATACAGATGCCAAGCCGACTCTGCCTCAGGCTGAGGACTGGGCAACGTCACCGGCAAATACGCCAGCAGGCGGTCGTAACGCGCCGCCAGTTCACGACGCCGGGCGATGAAGTCGTCGAGTTTGCTCAGTTGCGACAAACCCAGCGCGGCTTGCAGATCGGTGATCCGATAATTGAAGCCCAGCTCGATCTGCTGGTAATACCACGGCCCGTGGCTCGGCTCTGTCATCTGTTGCGCATCACGGGTCATGCCGTGGCTGCGCAGGCGTTGCAGGCGCTCGGCCAGATGCGGGCGGTTGGTCAGCACCATACCGCCTTCGGCACTGGTGATGATCTTCACCGGATGAAAACTGAACACCGTCATCGCCGCGAATTGGCCACAGCCGACCGGACGTCCTGCATAGGACGCACCGACCGCGTGAGACGCATCTTCGATCACCGTGAAGTTGTAGCGCTCGGCCAGCTCGGCAATCCTGCGCATGTCGCAGCTCTGCCCGGAGAACGCCACCGCCACCAGCACTTTCGGCAGGTTGCCGTCCTGTTCGGCCTGATCGAGTTTCGCTTCGAGGGCGAAGGCATCGAGGTTCCAGGTCAGCGGATCGATGTCGACGAAATCGACCTCGGCGCCGCAATAACGCCCGCAATTGGCCGAGGCGAGAAAGGTGTTCGGGGTTGTCCACAAACGATCGCCCGGCCCCAGGCCAGCGGCCAGGCAGGCGATGTGCAGCGCCGCCGTGGCGTTGCACACCGCGACGGCGAAGTCCGCCTGGCAACGTTCGGCCATCGCCTGCTCGAAGCGCTCGATGGTCGGCCCTTGGGTCAGCCAGTCCGATTGCAGCACCTCGACAACTGAGTCGATGTCTGCCTGATCGAGGCTTTGCCGACCGTAGGGAATCATACCGAGAGCTTCGCGTGCAGGTCAGTGATCTGCCCGACCGAGAGGAAGTGCGGGTTGGTGTCGGAGCGGTACTCGAAATCTTCGCTCACGGCACGCCCCTGCTCGCCAAGATTGTCGACGGCAAAATCGACATCGACGCTGGTGAAGCGGATCGATGGCTGGATGGTGTAGTGATCCTCAAACTCCAGGGTCATCCGCGCATCGTCCAGCGGCACCATCAACTCATGCAGCTTCTCGCCGGGACGAATGCCGACGTTCTTGTGCGGCAGATGTCCGGCCATGCCCCGCGCCAGATCGACGATGCGGATCGACGGAATCTTCGGCACGAACACTTCACCGCCGTGCATGCGCGCAAAGCTGTCGAGGACGAATTGCACGCCATGGTCGAGGGTGATCCAGAACCGCGTCATACGCTCGTCGGTGATCGGCAACTCCTGAGCACCGTCGGCGATCAGCTTGCTGAAGAACGGCACCACCGAGCCACGCGAACCCGCCACATTGCCGTAGCGCACCACGGCAAAACGGGTTGGCTGCTCGCCGGCAATGTTGTTGGCGGCGACGAACAACTTGTCCGAGAGCAACTTGGTCGCGCCGTACAGGTTGATCGGGCTCGCCGCTTTATCGGTGGACAACGCCACGACTTTTTTCACGCCGTTATCGATGGCGGCGGCGATGATGTTTTCCGCGCCATTGACGTTAGTGCGAATGCATTCGGTCGGGTTGTACTCCGCTGCCGGCACCTGCTTCAACGCGGCGGCATGCACCACGTAGTCAATGCCGCGCATGGCCTGCCGCAGACGGTCAGCATCGCGCACGTCACCGATGAAGTAACGCATGCACGGCGCGTTGAACGTCTGCTGCATTTCATACTGTTTCAACTCGTCACGGGAGAACACCACCACGCGCTTGGGCTGGTATTGCTCCAGCAGACGGGCGATGAATTTGCGCCCGAACGAGCCAGTGCCGCCGGAGATGAAAATCGATTTACCGTTGAACATGTCTGAATTCCTGTGTCCTGTTCGCCAGGCTTAGCCGAGCAATTGCGCCCAATTGATCGGGGCACTTTCGCCCAGGGTAAAACCTTTGCCGGTCAGCGCCAGGTTGGCGTTGTACGCCGGATCCTGAGCAAAGGCCGCGCTCCACTTCTCACGCAATGCAGCCAATGCTTCAGGGGTTTGCGGCAACTCGCCGGTGTGCAACACCTGCACCAGCGGCGTCCACACGGTGAGGTAACGGGCCTGCCCGGCCTTGAGACACAGATCAACGTCGCTGAAGCCGTCGGCGAAGGTCACTTCGTCCAGGCCACCCAGCGCGTTGAACAATTCTTTGCGCACCATCAGGCACACCCGCGATACCGCCGAATAGTTCTGCTCGACCGCCAAGCGCTGCATGTAACCCTCGTTAGTGTGTTTCTCGCCGATGAAGGCCGAAGCCACCCCGTCGTTCAACCCGAGAATCAAACCTGCCTGGGCGATCTTGCCGTCGCGGTCCACCAGTTTGGCACCGACGATGCCTACCTCAGGACGCTGGGCGTGATTGAGCAACGACTCGATCCAGTTCGGGTTGACCACTTCACTGTCGCTGGCCAACAGCACCAGATATTCGCCCTGCGCCTCTTGGCTGGCCGCGTTGTACAGCGCCACCGGGTCAAGCGGACGATCGGCATGCAGCACCCGCACTTTGGCGTTGCGCTGAGTTCCCAGCCAGTCATTGATCTCGGCCGACTGATTCGGGTTGACCGCCACCAACAACTCATAGCGGGTGTAACGGGTTCTGAGCAGCACGGCGTCCAGGCAGCGTTGCAATGCGCCAAGATCGTCGCCAGCGGGCACGATCACCGAGACCAGCGGTCGCTCGACATGGCGATAGTCGATCTGCCAGGTGCCAGGCTGCGTGGAGGTGACCTGAGCCTTGTAACCACGATTGCCCAAGTGCCGCAGCAGCGCCTGACGCTCGTGAGGATTTTCTGCCAGCTCCGGCGCCCGGGTGATCAGCAATGGCTCATCGAGATGGGCGAGGCCGTCGAGGCCGCCCTGCTCGATGATGCGCAGCAGCACATCCAGCTCCAGCGCCTTGCTGAAATCGGCCTGATAACCGCCGAGCCCCGTCAGCACTTCGCGACGAATCAACCAGTGCCGCGCCATCAGTGACGGTACGCTCTGCAACAGATCGAGGTTGAAGCCCGGGCGGAACATATCCACCAGCGCACCATTTTCCTGGCGCTGAATCTCATCGGTGGCAACCGCACGCACGCCCGGCGCAGCCATTAGTTCGAGACTGGCACGCAGCAGGCCGGCCGCCGTGAACTCTTCACCCGCCTCAGCCAGCAACAGCCAGTCGCTGGTCGATTGATTAACGCTCTGGTTGAGCTTGTCGACGAAGTTGCTTTGGGTCACACGCACAAAGTGCAGGGTATTTTGTGCAGTGGTTGCAGCCGGCGGTTCGCCCGTGGTGAAGACCACAACCTTGAAGGCTTTGCTGTGACCTTCGAGCAAGCTGTCCAGAGTGATCTGCAACTTGTCGATGTCGTTGTCCAGATCGAGCAGGAAAATGCCGAACTGCGGACCACCGGCATTGTCTGCCAGGTGACCGGCGATCGCCGCAGCCTGCTCGGTATCCGGCTCACGTGCAGCGAGCCACTCGAGCAATCGGCCGGTGAGCATCTTGGCGAATGTCGGCTGATGACCTTCGAGCAACACCGTGTCCAGACGCGCGACCCAGTCGCGCAGCACGGGCACGTCGTCTTCCTCGTCCAGCGGTTGCAATTGCGCGATCAGTTGCTTGATCACCGCGCGATTGAACACGTTGGCGTCGTGTGCCTGCCACAAGCGGTCGAGCACGCTTTGCGGGGTGTCATTGTTGCGTTCCAGCATCAGGCTCTGCTGGCGAGCCCAGATACCTTCCAGTTCCTGGAGCTGAACGCGTCCGGCAGGCATCGCGTGCAACAGAAACTCGAATTGCGTCAGTTGATCGAAAAACACCTGATTGTAGAACGGCATTTCCACGTATTGCTTCGGACCGAACCGACGCTGCGGGTCCGTCGCGATATCAACCCAGGTCGACTCGAAAATCAACTCGGCGGTGAGTGCCCGATAGTTCTTCAGGCTGTCGGCGAGCGTGGCAAAACTCTTCAGAGCAAACTGTTTGCCCTGCTGTGGATCCTGATGCTGGAGCTGGGTCGGCAACCCCGCCAGGAATTCGGCAAACGCCTCACGTCCGGCCACGCTCTTGGCGTCCATATAGGCCAGCGTGTGATAGATCTCGGTATTGTGATCGGACTGGCCATAGTTGATTTCGCGCACGACATAAGGAATCGGCAGAATCCGCACCTTGCCCCGGGCCAGCATGTAAAAGGTGTGACCGACTTCCTGCCACTGGAAGATCGTGTCTTGCGGCATGGCTGCGTACCAGTCGCGCAAGATCGCCGTACGCTGCACGGCATAGAACGGCGGCAGGTACTGATGCATGTAATCGAGCAAACGCTCCTCGGCCTGATCGGCCGAGTAGTCTTCGCAGACTTTCTTGTCACGACGGTAGTAATTGACGCTGTTGGCCATTGCCAGATACATCAGGCTGTAGCCATGGCACAGGCTGTAATCGGGGTTGGCCTCCATGAATGCCACGGCTTCGTGCAGGGCATCATGCACAAGGAAGTCATCGTCGGCAGCAAACACCATGTAAGGCGTTTGCAACTGCTCGACACCGTAAGCCAGCTTGGCGCGAATGCCCCAGTAGCCGAACTGCGGCAAGTGCTGATAATCCACGTGAGTGAATTCGGCAGGGATACCCGTCAGCGCCACCGCCGACGAATCCAGCACCAGAATCCTGCACGGCAGGCTGCTGTAGAAGCGAATGGCTCTACGCAAAAACGCCGGGCGTTCGTGGGAGATCAGCACAACGGTCAACTGTTCGTTGAGTGCCAGATCGGTTACAGAAGTGTTCTTGCCTTGCATATATTCCCCACAAACGGCACGTCGCCGGAAACTCATCGTTGTTGTGTCGATTAACGCACGCGACGCAGATAACCATCCGGCGCGACTGTGATCAGCAATTTGCTGTGAATCGCCTGATCGATCTCGAAATCGCGATTCTCTTCCAGGTAAGCCCACACCGCGGTTTTCGGGTTGTCACCCTTGCCCCACGGACGATCCGGGAACGCATCGGCCGGCATGTCTTCGACCACGGTGTCCATGACCACGCAATAGCTGCCCACCGAAACCAAGGGTGCATACAGGCGCAGCTCTTCGAGGACGTGTTCGTGAGTGTGGTTGGAGTCCAGCACCACCAGCACTTTTTTGCCCTGCACGCGCTCGCGCACTTGATCGACGATGGCACTGTCGATGCTCGAACCCTGGATCATGCTGATGCGCTTGAACATCGGGTGCGCTTCGATGGCTTCGCGGTTGTGCTCGCGAATATCGATGTCGATGCCCAGTACTTCGCCGTGCCCGATCAGTTCCAGGATCGAGGCGTAGAACACCAGCGAACCGCCGTGCGCGATACCCGTCTCGACGATCACGTCCGGACGCAGGTTCCAGATGATTTCCTGCATCGCGACCATGTCCTGCGGGAACTGAATAATCGGTCGGCCCATCCAGCTGAAGTTGTAGGTGTACTTGTGCCTGGCCGTGGTGCCGACCCAGTCGAGAGACTCGGTCTGCAGGGCCTTGTCGTTCTGCAGGCCTTCGATGTTGGCTTTTACTTCTTCGCGAAACTGTTCATGCGGATTCATTGCAACTCTCCAAAAATTCGGGAAACGGCTTACCTGAACACCTTGGCATCCGGGTAAGGCACTGCGTTGGTCTTGATGATCCTGGCGGGATTGCCCACCACGACCGAAAAATCCGGCACATCTTTGGTGACTACCGCACCGGCGCCGATGGTCACCCAGCGACCGATGCGCAAGCGCGGCAGGATCGTGGCGTTGGTACCGATGAAGGTCCCGTCACCGATTTCCACGCAACCGGCGATACACACGCCCGGCGCCATGAACACCGAGTGGCCGATCTGCCCTTCATGCCCCACAACACTGCCAGCGCTGATGCTGGTGTTGTCGCCCAGTGTCACTTCAGCCTGCATCAGCACGCCTTCCTGCAGATAACTGCCCTGCCCCATGCGGATCATGCTCAGGTCGATACCCGGATGAACGAACTGGCCGAGGCGTGCACCGGCATCCACCAGCTGACAGGTGGTTTCGTAGCGTAAGCGAGTAGTGCCGGTGATCAGATTGACGAAGCGCACATCCTCGCCATTGAGTTCGCCGACCAGCTCGCAACCACCAAGCACCGGCACCCCGTAAAACAGCGTGCCGTGCTTGCGCGGATCGTTGTCGAGGAAGGCGAACTCGATGTTCGGCGTGCTGCGCTTGACGGCGTGTAGCATGCGCACCGCTTCCGGGTTGGCGGCCCCCAGCAGATACAGCTTCACAATGTGTGCCTGCGCGCCAGCAGATCCAGCACCACTTGCACCACACGCTGTTGATCGGCGTCGGTCATGTCGTGATAGCTCGGCAGGTTGAAGGCACGCTCGGGCAAGGCAAACGCCAGCGGCGTGTCGACCGCGTATTCGCTGAACATCGGCAGCGACGACAGCGGCCAGAAAAACACCCGGGCGTCGATATCGGCGGCCTGGAAGGCGGCGATCATTTGCTCACGGTGGATGCCGGTATCGGCATCGAACACCACGGTCGGCATCCAGTAGCCATTGCGGCCATGGGCCGGTTCGGGATTGAGCGTCACACCCGCTACGCCTTCGAGCGCTCGCGCGTAGTTGGCAAAAATCGCTCGTTTGCGTTCGATCAACTCATCGATTCGCTCGACCTGGGCACAGCCGACCGCGGCCTGCAGATTGCTCATCTTGTATTTGAAGCCGACGAACTCTGGCCAGAACTGTTTGGTGCAACCCGCCACGCGACCATGGTTGGACAGGGTCAGGACCCGCTCATACAAGGCCTTGTCCGAGGTGACGAACATGCCACCCTCACCGGTGGTCATGGTCTTGGTGCCATGAAACGAAAAAGCGCCGAAAGCCCCCAGCGAGCCGGCAGCCTTGCCGCGCCATTGCGAGCCGATGGCTTCCGCCGCGTCTTCGATCACCGGGATGCCAAACTCGCGACCGATGGCGAGCAGCGCGTCCATGTCACACAGGTTGCCGTACAGATGCACGGCGAGAATCGCCTTGGTGCGCGGGGTGATCGCTTTTCTGACCTGTTGCGGATCCAGGCACCAGCTGTCCACCAGTACATCGACGAACACCGGCGTGGCGCCGAGGTAGGTGATCGGTGCCGCCGAGGCAATCCAGTTGGTGTTGGCGAGGATCACTTCGTCGCCAGCGCCGACGCCCAGCGCGGCCATGCCCATGTGCAGCGCGCCGGTGCAGCTGGAGGTGGCGATGGCGTAGGTGGTGCCCAGATGCTCGGCAAAGCCGTGCTCGAAACGAGTCAGGTATTCGTAGCAGCGTGCGCCCCAACCGTTCTGCACGGCGTCCAGGGCGTACTGCGCTTCGAGTTCGCCAACGCTGGGTTTGGTGTAATGAATTCTGCTCATTGGATGCTCAACTCCGGAACGGCGACGACAAAGCGTGCGCCCCATGCCTTGGCCGCAGACAGTTGCTGCGTCACTTCGCTCAACAGGTTCCACGGCAACACCAGAATGTAGTCAGGCTGCTCTTGGGCAATACGCTCAGGCGCAACAATCGGGATGCGGCTGCCCGGCAGGAACTTGCCCTGCTTGTGCGGGTTGGCATCGGCCACCCAGGCCAGCAGGTCCGGTTTGACCCCGGCGTAGTTGAGCAAGGTGTTGCCCTTGGCGGCGGCGCCATAACCGACCACACGTTTGCCTTCAGCCTTGGCCTGCAACAGGAAGCGCAGCAATTGATGCTTGATGCTTTCTGCCGCAGGAGCGAGCGAGGCGTAGTATTCGGCGGTTTTCACCCCGGCAGCGAGTTCGGCTTGCAGTTGCTGCTGCACCGCCGCTTGCACCGGGCGACGATCCCCGTCCTTGCGTTGCACGAACACCCGCAGCGAGCCGCCGTGCGTCGGCAGTTGGCTGACGTCGAAGACTTCCAGGCCATTGCGCTCGCACAGCGT
The DNA here is from genome assembly GCF_900580865.1 of Pseudomonas viridiflava. GTDB lineage: Bacteria > Pseudomonadota > Gammaproteobacteria > Pseudomonadales > Pseudomonadaceae > Aquipseudomonas. The sequence continues at coordinate 383,938 of NZ_UTBZ01000169.1, read as the reverse complement.
CTGCACGGCGGTCAGCGACAGATAGGAATAGTGCTCGTGGTAGAGCGTGTCGAACTGCGCGCCCGCCATCAGCGTCAGCAGTTGCGGGAATTCGAACGTGGCCACGCCGGTCGGCTTGAGCAGCGTCGCGAAGCCGCCGAGGAAATCGTTGATGTCCGGCACATGCGCAAGCACGTTGTTGGCCGCCATCAGATCAGCGCCCCAGCCCTCGTCTTGCAACTGCGCGGCGGTGTCGCGACCGAAAAACAGCTCACGAATCTGCAAGCCTTTTTCCCGCGCTGCCTGTGCGGTGCTGCGGGTCGGCTCGACACCCAGGCACGGGATGCCACGCGCGGCGACGTATTGCAGCAGGTAACCGTCATTGGCGGCGACTTCCACCACGCGGCTGTCGGCGGTCAGATCAAAGCGCTCGACCATCTCGGCGACATAGCGTTCGGCATGGGCCAGCCAGGTGCTGGAGAACGAACTGAAGTAGGCGTACTCGGCGTCGAACAGGCTGTCGGCGCGGGTGTAATCCTCGGTCTGTACCAGCCAGCATTGCTGGCACACCGCGACTTTCAGCGGCACCCACTGCTCGGCCTGCTCCAGGCGATCAGCGTGGACGTAGGCGTTGGACGGCGGCGAGGTGCCAAGGTCGATCAGCGGCAGGCTCAGCGGTGCTGCGCACCCACGGCAGTTCATAGACGCACTCCAGCAAAGTGTTGATCGAGCGCGGGATGGCTGGAATCACGCGCTGACAAATTATTGACAGGCAACGGCCAGGCAATCGCCAGCCGTGGATCGTTCACCGACAGACCGCCCTCGTGTTCCGGCGCATAGTCGGCGCTGTGCAGATAGAGCAACTCGGCATCTTCAGTGAGGGTCTGGAAACCGTGGGCGAACCCGGCCGGGATCAGCAGGCTGCGCCCGTCACCGGCCTTCAGGTGCTCGGCGTGCCAGTGCAGAAACGTTTCGGAATCCGGACGCAGGTCCACCGCCACGTCCCACACTTCACCGCGCAGGCAGGTGATCAGTTTGGCTTCCGGGGCGTTGCCATTCTGATAATGCAGACCGCGCACACTGCCCTTCTCGCGGGTACAGGAATGGTTGATCTGGCGGATATGGAATTCGCTGCCGAACGCACTCAGGCTGCCTTCGCAGAACAGCCGGGCGAAGTGCCCACGCTGATCTTCGAAACGTTTGTGCTGGACGCTGAACAACCCGACCAGCGGCAACGCCTTCAGGGAAAACTCGCTCACAGCGCGCCTCGGTACAGGTTCAATTGGCCGAGGGTGACGTTGCGCATGTCATCGCCGTTCTGCCACGCCAGGTGCCAGTCGAGGGTCTGGGTCAGGCATGCCTGCAAGGTCCAGCGTGGTTGCCAGCCCAGGACTTGGCGCGCGCGGCTGCTGTCCAGACGCAGCAGGCCGGCCTCGTGCAGTTCACTCGGCTCGATGCGCAGACCGCGCGCTTGCGGCCAGCGGCTGGCGAGCAATTCGACCACTTCGCCGACGCTGCACATGTCCGCTTCACCCGGGCCGAAGTTCCACGCCCCGGCGTATTCCGGACCTTGTTCGTAGAGGCCGGCGGCCAGTTGCAGGTAACCGGCCAGCGGTTCCAGCGCGTGCTGCCACGGGCGCACGGCTTGCGGGTAACGCAAGGTTACCGGCTCGTCTGCGGTCCAGGCTTTGAGCACGTCGGGAATCAGTCGCTCAGGGGCAAAATCACCGCCGCCGAGGACGTTACCGGCCCGCGCGGTGGCCAGGGCCAGACCGTGCTCGGCATACTTGTCCGCCGGGAAGAACGAGGCGGCATACGACTGTGCGAGCAGTTCACAGCAGGCCTTGCTGCTGCTGTAAGGATCGTGACCACCGAGGGCTTCGTCTTCGCGGTACGGCCACAGCCATTCCTTGTTGGCGTAGACCTTGTCGGTGGTCACCAGCACGCAGGCACGCACGCAACCGACCTGACGAATCGCTTCGAGCAGGTTCAGGGTGCCCATGACGTTGCTGGAGTAAGTGCCGAGCGGATCGCGATAGCCTTCGCGCACCAACGGCTGAGCGGCCAGGTGCAGAACGATTTCCGGCTCGGTGTCAGCAATGATTTCCAGCAAGGCGCCGAGATCTCGCAGATCACCGCGCTGATCGTTGATGCCTTCGTGCACGCGCGCCAGTTCGAACAGGCTCGGCTCGGTCGACGGATCCAGAGAAAAGCCGCTGACTTGCGCCCCGAGGCTTTGCAGCCACAGGGTCAGCCAGCTGCCTTTGAAACCGGTATGCCCGGTGACGAGAACGCGTTTGCCGCGCCAGAAATCCGCACTCAGGCCCATTGCTTCCATGGGGCCTCCCCGCTCTGCCACAGGGCTTCGAGGTGGTTCTTGTCGCGCAGGGTGTCCATGGGCTGCCAGAAGCCATCGTGCTGAAACGCCATCAGCTCACCACGCGCAGCCAGGCCGTCCAGCGGACCGGATTCCCACGACGTCGAATCGCCTTCGATCAGCGGCAGGACCTTGGGCGACAGCACGAAAAAGCCGCCGTTGATCCAGCCTCCGTCGCCGCGTGGCTTCTCGGTGAAACCCAGCACCCGGTCGCCTTCGCGATCCAGCGCACCGTAGCGTCCCGGCGGTTGTACCGCGGTGACGGTGGCCAGTTTGCCGTGAGTCAGGTGGAAATCGACCAACGCGCTGATGTTCAAATCGGAAACGCCGTCGCCATAGGTGAAGCAGAAGGCTTCTTCATCTTCCAGATAGCGCGCGGCTCGCCCCAGGCGGCCGCCGGTCATGGTTTCTTCACCGGTATCGATCAGCGTCACGCGCCATGGCTCGCTGTAATTCTGGTGAACGTCCATGCGGTTTTCACGCATGTCGAAGGTCACGTCGGAGGTGTGCAGGAAGTAGTTGGCGAAGAAGTCCTTGATCGCGTACCCCTTGTAGCCCAGGCAAATCACGAAGTCGTGAATCCCGTGGGCGGAGTACTGCTTCATGATGTGCCAGAGAATTGGCTTGCCGCCAATCTCGATCATCGGCTTGGGCTTGAGGTGCGACTCTTCACTGATGCGCGTGCCCAGGCCACCCGCCAAAATAACTGCCTTCATCCTCTCCCCTCTCGTTCGTCACAGGGCTGCGCGTCGCTTTCTTGAGCGTTGCGGCCTTCTGGCTAAACCTTTCTGCCGTTTCGGGCGCAGGGGCAATGACCGCGAGCGCTCGTTTTATGGCGATTTGAGGGGGACTTGCAGGAAACGCGCCAGCTCGGTGCGCTAGGTGTCGCAGGACGTGCAGCCATGAAAAAAGGGATGAATCCGTCACCGGACTCATCCCTTTCATCGAGCTGTTTCAACGATTGGAACCGGTCAGTCCGCCAGCCAGCCATTTTCCCAGTAGCGCAGGTTATCGCCACGCAGCACGTAATCGCGCAGCACCACCTCACGCAACTCGTCGCCCATGCGGTAGCTGGCATCCGGATCGGCCAGGTGCATGCGAATCGCCTGCAGCCACTCATCGGTGTTATTGGTCTTGACCCGCGTGCACGGCAGGTAGCCGCGATAGGCTTCGGTGTCAGTGCAGATCACCGGATAGCCGCAAGCGCCGTACTCCAGCAGCCGCAGATTGCTCTTGCAGTCGTTGAAGATGTGGAACTCCAGCGGTGCCAGGGCCAGATCGAGGTTGAGGCTGGCCAGTTTCGCCGGATACACGTCGAGCGGGATCACCCCGTGGAACTCATGCATGTACGGACGCAGATCATCCGGGCACATGCCGAAGAACACCCAGTCGACTTCATTGGCCAACTCGCGAACCACCTCGGCGATCACTGCCAGGTCGCCGTGGTGACTGGTGCCACCGCCCCAACCGACCCGTGGCTTCTTCGACGTACGCCGCTGGCTGCGCAGGTTGCTCCAGAGGTCTTTGGCGAGCATGTTCGGTACCACACGAATGTCGTGGTGCATGTCCGACAGCGCATTGGCCAGTGGTTGCGTCGACACCACCACCCGATCGCAGAGGCCGATCGCTCGACGCACCATGCGCTCCATGTCCTGCTTGTTCGGCATGTTGCGGATGTGGGCATTGCGATGAGGAACGTCGATGACATAGTCATCCAGCTCGAAAATACGCCGGGCACTGAAATACTTTTTCAGCGGCGGGATTTCATCGATGGCGTGCTCCGAGTAGCGCCCCTGCAGCACGATCACGTCGGGCGCCTGACGCTCGATGTCGACGATCGACGGCAAGCCGTAGCAGATGCGCCCTTCGACCCGGTTGGCCGCCTCCAGCTCGATCATCGGCTGGCTCATGCGGTAATGGCCGATGGCAGACGCGTTGATCGGCACCACGAGGACGTTGGGCAGACTCGACTTGGAAAACGCACGCCAGCCGCTCAGCAGACCCGGTTCGAGGCTGAAGTTGCTGGCCCCGATCCCCTGTAGCGCAAGGTTGACGTTGTAGGCCGGATCGCGCGCAATCAGCGGCAACCAGCGCTGGTAAAAAGTATCCTGCTCGCGCTCGTGCTGTTGCTGCTCTTCGCTCGTTGCCACCGCGCTCGGACGTGTGCCCAAAGCCAGCCTGGCATGCGGATTCCACACCACCAGGTAACCTTCGCGGCCGACACGCAGGCACAGATCCACGACGTTGTAGGCAACCTTCAAGTCCTGCTCGTCGAGCCCTGCGACCTCCTCGAAGACCGACTTGCGAACCATCAGGCAGTCACCGCCGACGGCGCTCAGATCCTGCACCGCCTGCAGTCGGAACATATAGCCCTCCGACTGCATCGGCTGACCGAGGAACGGCAGCCCGGCCGGCCCCTGCAAGCCGAGAATCAGCCCGGCATGCAAGATCCCGCCATCCGGGTCGTACAACTTGGCGCCGACCACTCCGACTTCGGGGCGCTGCGCATGATTGAGCAATTCGTCGAGCCAATCGGCTTGCGTGATCACCGCAAAAGCGTTGAGCAGCAACACATACTCGCCACGCGCCTGGCCCACGGCAAAGTTGTGAATGGCGGCGGGGTTGTGCTTTTGCAGGCAGCGCAACACACGAATCCGCTCACCGCCCAATTGCTCCATGCCGTCCAGCCAGGCCCGTGCCTCGGAGGTTTCGCTGCCGCTATCGACCAGGATAATTTCGTACTCGGTGTAAGCGGTCTTTTCCAGCAGCGTTTCGACACAACGCTGCAAGGCTGCCGTCTGATCCTGAGCGACGATGATCACCGAGACCAACGGGCGTCGGGCATGGCGATAGTCGACCCGATTGAGCAGCTCAGAGCCCTCACGTCGGGTTTCGTAGGCAATCCCCAGGCGCTGCAGATGCGCATCGAGCACCCGTGGATTCTGTTCCAGGACACCCGGATCAGTGAGCCATTGGGACAGATCGAATTTCGATTCGAGCAACACTTCGGCGATATGCCCGATCACCTGCGTGCCGTCGCTCTCGACCATGCGCCAGAGCAGGTCGTGAGGTGCCAGTTGCGCGAAGTCAGACGCCAGGCCTCCCAACTCCAGAACCCGCTCGCGCTTGAACGCCAGAGCCCGCCCGACGTAGGGATAGCTGCGCATGAGGTCGAGGTTGAAATCCGGCTTGAACGCAGGCTCTGCCGACTCGCCATTGCGCAGACTGCCCTCGTCGCTGTACAGGCAGGTGAAAGACCGCGAATGCGCGATCCGGTCGGCCATGATCAGCAACGCCGTGGCCACCGGACGATCACCGGGTTGCAGCAGGTAGAACCAGTCGGCGCCTTCCAGTTGCGGCAGCAAGGTGTTGAGCTGCTCCAGCCCGTCGTCTTGCAGCGGCAGTCGAAACACGCGTCCATCCAGCTCCGCTTCGGAGCAGGACGCGGACAGTACCAGCACCAGTTCTGCCGGGTAATCCTGATTGGCGAGGGCCTCCAGCGTACGCTCCACACCGGCGCGACTGCCTTTGTCGTCGATGATGACCGGCACAATCCGCGGCTGGTGCGACCAACCGGCGATGGTTTCCGGCAGCATCTTGCGCTGTCCTTCGGTCAGCACCCGGCACTCCAGCCATTGCGCATAGAGCTCGCCGAAACTCAGGCTGTCCACCCCGACGCCACACTCCTGGCGGCTCTGCCGGGAACCCAGGGTGCGACTCAACGGCAGCTCATCCCAAACCCTTGGCGACTCATCAGCCTTTGCCAGCGGGATGTAACGCACCCAGCCTGGCGCCGGCGCCGACTCACCGTTGCGGACCTTGAGCATTTGCGAGAGCCACTCGCGCTCGACGTCCATCGCGTCCTTCATCGGTTGCTGCGCGCTCAGCCGCTCCGGATAAAGACGCTCAGCGCTCAGCACATTGTTCGATACCGCCAGGTTGCCGCGTCGCAGCAGGCAGATATACAAGGCGAAATCCAGGCTGGCGACGAAGCCGCCGCCCTCCTCGGTCAATGCCGGCAACAGCTCGGCAACGTCCGCGCGGCGAAACAGCGCGTTGCTGAATCCGCCGAGAACGTTGACCGGGAATTTTTCAAATATCGCCAGTAGATCGTCACCCTTGAACAGGCCACTGACCGGCGACAGCGAAGTGTTTTCCAGACGCGCAGGCAGGATGATGTCGTTCGCGTCCCAGAGCAGTCGCTGGGCCAGCACCAGACTGACCTCGGCACGGCGCATCTCGTGCGCCTGCTGCTCGATACAGGCGGAATAGAGCAGATCATCGTCACACAGAAACTTGATGAATTCGCCCTGCGCCTGATCCAGGCAGGCTTTCAGGTTGCCGACCAGGCCCAACGTGCGCGGGTTGCGTACATAACGCACGGCGACGCCGCTCTCCTCGCTGACATTCGAGACGATGGTTTCGATCTCGACGCCACGACTGTCATCGCAAACGATGATTTCCAGATGGCCATAGCCTTGGCTGACGGCGCTGCGCAAAGCACGCTCGAAAAAGCGTGGATTGAAGGCGGGAATGACAAGGCTGACGAGAGGGAGTGAATTCACGGCGGGCTCACAGGCGGTATGAGCCCGCTCGGTAAAGCGAGCCCTGGAAACCGCTAAAAAACATTACTTGAAGGATGGAGCAAACGGGCGCTCACGCGCCCGTTAACCGTCAGATCTTGTTGAACAGACCCAACTGGCTGATCTTGCTGAACGCCAACTGCGCGGCTTGCAACATGGTCTGCTGCAGGGTCAGGCGGGTCATGACTTCGGCGGGATCCGAATCACGGATCGAGCCTTGGGTCGTAGTGTTCGCCGTGCTCAGGCTCAGGTTAGTCGCGGTTTGCATCTCCAGCGCCTGGCCACGGGCACCAATGGTGGTGACAGAAGCGCCAATCTGGTTGGTGGCGGCGTCGATATTGCCGAGACCCGACTCCATGACACCCTGAAACTTCTGCTTGGCAACATCATCACCGTCGATCGGCATATTCAATGCCGTAATCATCTGGCCCAGCGTGTCGAGCACGTTCTGGGTCTGGTGATTGTTCGGCTGGATCGAGAACTGATCGCCAGCGGCCGGCGTGTTGCCCAGCGCGAAAGTCACGCCCGCAGCGGTCGCGTTGCCGCCAGCCACGGTGCCGGACGACACGGGTTTGCTGTCTGCAGTGACTGGCGCCGCATACAGATCGAACGCCGTAGCGCTGGTGAACTTGAGCACCGCGCCGCCTTGCGGGAAGGCGTTTGTATAGGCCGACTGGTCGGTGATGGTCGAACCGGTAATCACCGCAGTAGACGGGTTGCCCGGGCTGCGCGCGGTGGTGAACGAGTCAGGTTGGGTCGACAACTGGAAGCTGTGCCCGGCAATGACCGCGTCCGGGTTGGTGTCACCCGTTTTCAGGTTGATGTTCAGCTTCAGGTCGACGCCACGGAAACTGACCGTCTGGTTGGTACCGGTGGTGTTGACGATCGCGCCGTTCTGGCTGGCTTCGGCCGTCACGTCGTTACCCAGCGCATCGGTGATTTGCAGTTGGGTGCTGCTGACGAAGCTGACGGTGTACGGCTGACCACCGGAGAACTTGGAGTTGTAGGTGGCAACATTGCCGACGGTACCGCTGGACAGCACGACACGGCCGTCATCCACTGCCGGAGCCGTCATGTTGGTGCTGGTGCGACCGGTGTTGATGGTCTGCTGAAAGGCATCCCAACCGGTGGTGTTGGTGCCGACCGTCATACCGTCGCCGATGCCCAGGTTGATCGTGGTCTGGTCACCGTTGTAGGTGTAAGTGCCGTCGGCATTCTGTGAGTACGGCGCGGTATCGGTCTTCGAACCGGAGAACATGTAGTTGCCGTTGGCATCCTTGGAGTTCATCAGGCCCAGCACTTGTTGCTGGATCTGACTCAGTTCCGAAGCGTAAGCCTGGCGATCCTTGTCGGTGCGCGTGCCGGTGTTGGCGGCCAGGGCGAGTTCCTTGGCACGCGCCAGTGCGGTGGTGATGGAATCCAGCGTGGACTCCTGCACATTCAACGAATTTGTGGTGGTGTCGACGTTGGTCTTGTACTGATCCAGCATCGCGGCCTGCTGGCCCAGTTGCAGCAACCGACCGGCGCCGATCGGATCATCGGAGGCGTTGGTGATGCGCTGCAGGCTGCTCGCCTCGCTGGCGGTGGCCACAGCCTTGTTGAAGTTACGCTGATAGTCCGAAGCTTGCGTTCCGTAATACTGGGCGGTGGAAATGCGCATGAATTACGACTCCTTAAAGGCTGTTGATCAGCGTGGCGAAAGTTTCCTGCGCAGCTTTGATGATCTGCGAAGACGCTGTGTAGTACTGCTGGTATTTGACCAGGTTGCCGGTTTCTTCATCCAGGTTGACCCCGGACAGAGAGTCGCGCGCGTCTTTGGCGTTATCCAGAATCGCCGTGGTCGCGGTGATATCGGACTTGCCCTGAGCGGTCTTGGTACCGACGTTGGTCACCAGCTTGTTGTAGGCGTCGGTCAGGCTGATGCCTTTGCTCGCCGAGCCGGTATCGACCGTCTGCTTGGTCTGCAGGCCAACCAGCGCTTGCGCGTTGCGGTTGTCCGACGACGCCGCACCGGTCAGGTTCATGGTGAAGGTTTCGCCAGGCTTCGGCGTGCCGCCAACGGTAGTCTGCACCGAGAAGGTTTTCTGCACGTTCGGCGTGACGCTGGTGTCCAGTACCGGGTTGCCGCTGGCATCGACGATGCCGACTTTCAGGTCCAGCGTGTTCGATTGACCGGGCACGATGGTGCCGCTGCTGATGAGGCCGCCCTTGGCATCGACAAAGGTGTAAGACTGGCTGCCACCGGTGACGTCACCGAACACCAGTTTGACCGGCGTCGAATTCTTCAGCGCCGCCTGCATGTCAGCCTGGGCAGTCGGGTTGTAGATATCGATTTTGGAGCTGAGCGTCGGCTGGGTGTAATTGCCCAGACCGTTGGCGCTGGCGACACCGGTCAACGGACCGGCCGCAGCAATTTTCTTCGGATCGGTGAGCACCGTCTGGATGCTCGCGGCCGCATTGCGGGTCGGCGTCACTTTGAAGCTGTCACCGGCGCTCAACGCACCACCCTTCAGCGCGAGGGTGAAACCATCGATCACTGGCGGCGGGTTGGTCGTGGTGCTGAAGGTGCCCAGATCGGTGCCGTCGGAACGCTTGACCGAGTAGTCGGTAGCGCTGGTGAACGTGACCTGATAATCGCTGGTGGTCAGCTTGCCGCTGTCCTTGATGGTCACATCGAGGTTGCCCGAACCTGCGCTGTTGCCGTCCTTCGCGATGCTGCGCTGGCTGATCAGCGCGGCACTGTTGATGTTGTTGAACAGCGCTGCGCCGAAGTCACCGTTTTTGTCGATGCCCTGGGCTTGCTGGCTGTTGACCTGATCAGCGATCACCAGCGCCACTCTGCCCAGCTCATTGAGCGACGGATCGAGAACTTCTTTGCGATAAGTCAGCAGACCACCGATTTCGCCACCGCTGATCACCGAGGTGATGTCGATGGTGCTCGAACCGCGATCCATCTGGATGCCCATGCGCGATGGGTCATCCTTGAGCGGCACGGTGCTCAGGGAGTTGGCGGAGTTGCCAATGACCAGGGGCTGGCCGCTACCGACGTAGATGTCGAAGCTGGTGCCGCGCTCGACGACCTGCGCGCCGGTCAGCTCGGACAACTGGCGTACGGCTTCATTACGGCTGTCGAGCAGATCGTTCGGCGCACCACCGCTGGTGGAGATCTCGCCGATTTTCTGGTTCAGGTTGGCAATCGAGGTGGCCAGTTTGTTCACCTGAGCCGCCATGTCGCCGAGGCTGCCGTTGATGGTGGTGTTCTGGTCGTTGAGCTGTTTGGCGATGGAGTTGAAGCGGCTGGTCAGCGCCTGCGCACCAGTCAGCACCGATTGGCGCGAGGTGTCATCGGTCGCAGACGTCGATACGCCCTGCATCGTCGTGAAGAACTTTTGCAGCACACCGGTCAGGCCGGTGTTGGTGTCGGACAACGTGGAATCCAGCGGCGTGGCCTGCGCCAGGTACGACGCCGCTTCGCTGTTGAGCGAGGTCGCCGTGTGCAGTTGGGATTCCAGGTAGGAGTTGTAGACCCGGCGTACGTCAGCCAGGGTCGTGCCCGTGCCGATGAAAACGCTGCCGTACTGCTGCGAGGATTTGGTGCCCTGCACGGTTTGCTGGCGTGAATAACCGGCGGTGTCGACGTTGGCAATGTTGTTGCCTGTCGTAGCCAAAGAGGACTGGCTGGCCGACAGTCCCGACATCCCGATATTGAGCAAACTCATGGTTCAGACCTTATACCTTGTGCCTTATAAAGGCGTGGTGGATACACCCGCCGCAGCGTAGTTTTGGAAACTGTTCATCTGCTTGGCAATCTGCGAAATCTTGCTTGCGTAGTTCGGGTCGGTGGCGTAACCGGCCTTTTGCAACTCGCGTACAAACTGTTCTGGGTTATCGGCAGACTTCACGACATCTTGATAGCGATTATTGGACTGCAGCAAAGTCACCAGATCGTGGAAGCTGTCCTTGTACGAGGCATAGGAACGGAACTCGGCCGTCTCCTTGACCATCTCGCCATTGCGGAACTCGCTGGTGATCGCCCGGGCCGAATCGCCCTTCCAGTTGCTGCTCGCCTTGATGCCGAACAGGTTGTGGCTGCTGCTGCCATCCTGAGCGCGCATGACCGACTTGCCCCAACCGGTTTCCAGGGCCGCTTGTGCCACCAGATAACGCGGATCGACGCCGATGCGGTCGGCCGCTTCCTTGGCCATCGGCAGCATGGTGTTGACGAATTCGTCGGCGGAACTGAAGGCTTTCTTCGCCGGGGCCAGCGGAATCTGCGCCATGGCGCGACCGTAGACCTGCATCTGCCCGCCAGAGGCTTTTTCGCTCTCGGCGCGCGCCAGCCAGTCGCCGTTATACAGCGGCCCGGCACCGGTTGTAGCGGCAGTTGCGGCGCGTTGCGGCAGCTGGGTTGCTGCCGTCGGTGTGGCCGACGGCACCAGCCCGGCGAGCAAACGATCGGCCAGTTTCGGCGGCAAGGCCAGACGACGCTGGTTGATCATTTCCATGTCATTGCGATGAGCGAGTTGCGTATTCGGCGCATTCACCGAACGCGACGCCCACAACGGACGCTCGCCATTGAGGCGCGACAACGGACCGTTGGTGGCAACGGTGCCAGCGGCAACCGGTGTGACCACGGCCGCGGCTTTTGCCTTGGCTTCTTCCTGCTTGGCGGCGGACGCGGCAGCAGCTTCGCCCGGTGCCAGCGGTTTGTTCTTCGACATCTGCCGCATCAGCACGTCGGCCAGACCGATACCACCGCCCTCGCGGGACATGGAAACGGCCAGTTGCTGGTCGTACATTTCCTGATACTGCTTGGCCGCCGGCGTGTTCAGCGGGTTGTCTTCACCCAAGGCGTTGGTCGCCGAGCGCATCGACTTGAGCATTTCGCCAAGGAACAGCGATTCGAATTCCTGCGCGACTTTGCGCAGGTTCGCATCGCTGTTCTTGTCGCCGACCTTGAGTTGGTTCAGGCGATTGAGGTCCGAGTAGGAACCCGAATCGCTGCTGCTGACCAGACCGCTTTTGCGCATATCCATAACGGTCGGCCTCAGATCACGATCAGGTCGGCTTGCAACGCGCCGGCCTGCTTCAAGGCTTCGAGGATCGCCATCAAGTCACCCGGTGCCGCGCCGACCTGGTTCACCGCCCGCACGATCTCGTCGAGGGTGGTACCCGGGCCGAACTTGAACATCGGCTTGGCTTCTTGCTCGGCGTTGACCCGCGAGCGCGGCACGACAGCCGTCTGACCATTGGACAGAGGGCCGGGCTGGCTGACGATCGGGTCTTCGGTGATCGTTACCGTCAGGCTGCCGTGGGTCACGGCGGCTGGCGACACTTTCACGTTCTGGCCGATGACGATGGTACCGGTACGCGAGTTGATGATGACTTTCGCCACCGCCTGACCCGGATCGACTTCGAGGTTCTCCAGGATCGACAAGTAGTCGACGCGCTGGCTTGGATCGAGCGGCGCGGTGACGCGGATCGAACCGCCATCGATGGCTTGCGCAACGCCAGGGCCGAGCATGTCGTTGATCTTGTCGACGATACGTTTGGCGGTGGTGAAGTCGGAACGGTTGAGGTTCAGCGTCAGGCTGTTGCCCTGGTTGAAACCACTCGGTACCGAACGTTCCACCGAGGCACCGCCAGGGATGCGACCGGCCGACGGAACGTTGACGGTGATCTTCGATCCGTCACGACCTTCGGCGTCGAAACCGCCAACCACCAGGTTGCCCTGAGCGACCGCGTAGACGTTGCCGTCGATACCCTTGAGCGGCGTCAGCAACAAGGTGCCACCACGCAGGCTCTTGGAGTTACCGATCGAGGACACCGTGATGTCGACCTGCTGACCGGGCTTGGCGAACGCCGGCAAGTCGGCACTGATCGACACCGCCGCGACGTTCTTCAACTGCACGTTGCCCGATCCCGGCGGCACCTTGATGCCGAACTGCGAGAGCATGTTGTTGAAGGTCTGCAGGGTGAACGGGGTTTGCGTCGTCTGGTCGCCGGTGCCGTTAAGCCCGACCACCAGGCCGTAACCGATCAACTGGTTGGAACGCACGCCGGAAATGCTGGCGATATCTTTCAGCCGCTCGGCGTGGGCACCAAAAGCGGCGGACATCAGGGTCGCCGCCAGCATGAAGCTTTTCAGATTCAACGTAGCCACCTAGAAAGGGAACAGCGGGCTGAGGAAGAAACGGTCGAACCAGCCTGGCTGACTCGTATCGGCAAATGCGCCGGTACCCGAGTAGGTGATGCGTGCATCGGCGACCCGGGTCGACGACACGGTGTTGTCCGTGGCGATGTCATCGGCGCGCACCAGGCCGGCGATGCGCACCAGTTCGTCACCGGTGTTCAGCGTCAGCCACTTCTCGCCACGCACGGCGATGATGCCGTTGGGCAGCACGTCAGCGACGGTCACGGTGATCGAACCGGTCAGGCTGTTGCTCTGCCCGGACTTGGCGTCGCCCTTGGTCGAACGGTCGGCGCTATAGCCGGCGTTCAGACTCAGGTCGTTGCCGCCGATCGGGTTGTTGGTGGTCAGGCTGGAGCCGAACAACGAAGTCAGACCGACACTGTTATCGCTGTTCTTGTCCATCTGCGAGTTGGCGTTCTTGCTCGCCTGCGTGCGCTCGTTCAGGGTGATGGTGATGATGTCACCGACCCGGAAAGCCTTGCGATCGCTGTACAGGTTCTGCTCGAAGCCAGCCTGATAAATCGAGCCGTTGTTGGCCGCAGCCGGCAACGGTGTGCGCGGCAACACCGGGGCGTAGTAAGGGTCATTGGGCTTGGGCGTCGGAGCGACGCAGCCCGCGAGCGAGACGACCCCACTCAATGCCAGAACAGATACAAAGCGATTCATGACCCTACCTCACGGTGTTGCAGGCGACCTCATGGCCGCCTCATAGACTTGATTACAGATTCTGCGTTACGAACGAGAGCATCTGGTCAGCGGTGGAGATCACCTTGGAGTTCATCTCGTAAGCGCGCTGAGTGGTGATCATGTTGACCATCTCTTCAACCGTGCTGACGTTGGAGGTTTCCAGGGTGTTCTGCAGGGTGGTACCGAAACCGGCCAGACCCGGGGTGCCGACTTGCGGCGCGCCGGAAGCAGCGGTTTCCAGGAACAGGTTGTTGCCCACGGCTTGCAGACCGGCCGGGTTGATGAAGTCGGCGGTTTGCAGGTTGCCGATCACCTGCGACGCAGCGTTGCCGGCGACGGTGATGGACACGGTGCCGTCACGGCCGACGGTGAAAGTCTGGGCATCGTTCGGAATGACGATGGCCGGTTCCAGAGCGAAACCGCTGGCGTTAACGATCTGGCCATTGGAATCGAGGTGGAACGTACCGTCACGGGTGTACGACGTGGTGCCGTCCGGTTGCAGAATCTGGAAGAAACCGCGACCGTCGATGGCCATGTCCAGCGGCTGTTCGGTGGTTTGCAGGCTACCGGCGGTGAAGTTTTTCTGGGTGCCGACGATGCGCACACCGGTACCCAGTTGCAGACCCGACGGCAGTTCGCTGTCCTGAGTCGACTGGGCGCCTGGCTGACGCTTGATCTGATAGAGCAGGTCCTGGAACTCGGCGCGATCACGTTTGAAACCCGTGGTCGACACGTTTGCCAGGTTGTTGGAAATGGTGGTCAGGTTGGTGTCCTGGGCGGACAGACCGGTTTTGGCAACCCATAGAGCCGGAAGCATTCGATTCTCCTCGTGCGCCTGTTTTTCGGCGCGACGTTCTGATAATTAGCTGATCTGCAAGACCCGAGCCATGGCCTGGTCGTCGTCTTTGGCGGTGTTCATCATCTTGACGTGCAACTCGAACTGCTTGGCCAGGGCCAGCACCGAGGTCATCTCTTCAACGGCGTTGACGTTGCTCGACTCAAGGAAACCTGACACCAGTTTGACGTTGGCATCGGCCTGCGCCGGCTGGCCGTCCTTGGTGTAGATCGAGCCGTCGAGGCCCTTGTTCATGTTCTTGATGTCCGGGTTGACCAGTTTGATCCGGTCGACTTCCGCCATGACGCGCGGGCCTTCGCCCATCGCACGAATACTGATGGTGCCGTCTTCACCGACTTCGATCTGCTGCTCGGGCGGCACGGCGATCGGACCGCCGTTGCCGATCACCGGCATGCCGTTGCCGGCGCGCAGAACGCCGAGGGCGTCGACGTTGAGGCTGCCGGTGCGCACGTAGCTTTCGCCGCCGTTAGGGTTCTGCACAGCAATGAAACCGTTGCCGGTCACCGCGACGTCGAGGTCACGGCCGGTCTGCACCAGCGAACCCGGGGTGAAGTCGGTGGCAGGTCGTTCGCTCATGGCAAACGCTCGCGCCGGAAAGCTGTCACCGAACACCGGCATCGAACGCGCCTGCTCCAGGTCGCGCTGAAAACCGTTGGTGGAGATGTTCGCCAGGTTGTTGGCATGCGCCTTTTGCGCCAGCGCATTCTGGCTGGCGCCGGTCATTGCCACATAAAGGTACTTGTCCACACTCTTTCCTCTGCATGCCGGACGTTTGCCGCCCACCGCTGTACTGCTGAGCCATAAGCAATTTGCAGACCAACTTTTTTCTGGCGCACGAAGACCCGGTAAACAAAGGACTTGGGGGATGGCGAGGGGAAATCTGAAATGTATCGAAGTCGAAAAACCGGCGGTGTTATGCCGGTAAGTGGCAAAGGCTGGCGCTGGCGTTGCCTGGACTATCGCTTTCGCGAGCAGGCTCGCTCCCACATTTGAAATGCATACCCCTGTGGGAGCGAGCCTGCTCGCGAAGAGGCCATCATTACCCACACATGTTTGGGCTATGACTCAGTTTTGCCGACTTCATATTCACGCAGTTTGTTGGCAATGGTGGTGTGCGAAACCCCCAGCCGCTTACCCAACTGCCGACTGCTCGGATGCTCGGAATACAACCGCTCCAGCACCGCTTTCTCGAAGCGCCCGACAATCTCGTCCAGCCCCCCTTCCAGCGAGAAATCGCCAAGCGGCTGACGCACGCCGTAATCCGGCAGGCGAATATGCTCGGCCTTCACCGTGCCGCCATCGCACAACGAAACCGCCTGGAACAGCACGTTCTCCAGTTGCCGCACGTTGCCCGGCCAGTGGTAATGACTGAGCCGATCCATCGCCGCTGGCGCCAGTTTCGGCAGCGAACAGCCGATCTGCCGACTGGCTTGGTCGAGAAAGTGTTCGACCAGCGGCGTCAGTCCGTCGAGGCATTCGCGCAGCGGCGGGATGTGCAGCGAGAGCACGTTCAAGCGGTGGTACAAATCCTGGCGAAACTCACCCCGCGCGCACAGCTCGGACAAGTCGACCTGGGTGGCGCAGATCACCCGCACATCCAGATAAACCTCTTCATCGCTGCCAACGCGGCGGAAGCAACCGTCCTGTAGAAAGCGCAGCAACTTCACCTGCAAGCGCGGGCTCATTTCACCGACGCCGTCGAGAAACAATGTGCCGCCCGCGGTCAACTCCAGCAGGCCGAGTTTGCCTTCAGCCCGTGCCCCTTCAAAAGCGCCAGGACCGTAGCCGAACAGTTCGGTCTCGGCCATCGACTCGGGCAGGCCGGCGCAGTTAAGCGCCATCAGAGGCGACTGCCCGCGCGGACTGGCGAGGTGGCAGGCACGCGCCAACAACTCCTTACCGGTGCCGGTTTCGCCTTCAATCAATAGCGGCGCATCCAGCGGCGCCATACGCCGCGCTTCACGCACCACGGCTGCCATCACTTTCGAACTCTGGAAGATGCTGTCGAAGCCCCGCAGTTCCTGCTTGCGCACGTTGTAGATGCGCTCGCCAACGCGGTCGGCGCGATGCAAGGTCAGCACCGCGCCGGCCATGGCTTCGCTGTCGTCGTGTTCCGATTGCAGCGGCGCGATGTCAGCGAGAAAGATGTCGCCTTTAACCTTGACCCGCATGCCATTGATCCGCGATTTATTCGCACGCACCAACTCCGGTAAATCGAAATCTTCGGCGTAGCGCGACAGCGGAATCCCTGGCACTTCATCGACGCGCACACCGAGCAACTGCGCCGCCGCACGGTTGGCCGCGACGATCGAGCCGCCCATGTCGATCGACAGCACCGGAAACTCCAGTGCGCCGAGCAAGGCGTTCAACTCCATGTGCCGACGCTCGCTGGGCATCAGCCCTACCCGCTTGACGCCAAACACCCCGGCGATCGCCTCGAACTTCGGGCGCAGCGCTTGAAACTGAATATTGATCAGGTTCGGACAGTGCAGGTAGATCGCATTGCCATGCTCGCCACCGACCTCACCGCGCGCGACGTTGATGCCGTAGGCGACCAGCAGGTTGAGGATGTCGCGCAGGATGCCGATGCGGTTCTGGCAGTGGACTTTGATGCGCATATATAAGGCCCGACAAGATTGGGAGTTGAATACCGACCCTGTGGGAGCGAGCTTGCTCGCGAAGGCGTCAGCACATCCAGCATTGATGTGTCAGACCCAGCGCTTTCGCGAGCAAGCTCGCTCCCACAGGGTATTGCGGTGCGCCCGAAGCTCATTTTTCTGCCGAGGCACGCAGATAGTTGTCAAGATTATGTGACAGGCACGCGCCTTTTCAAACCCGCCAATCACCACAAACGCGAGATATCCGCCAAACCGTAACGATAACTTTACGAATCAAGGAGAAATTTCCTACGCACAGGCCACTCAACCTGCTGCACATCAACCCGCTCTCAGGTAATTCTGAATCCATCGCTGGACATAACAAGAACGAATTCCCCTAGCAGGAGAGCAGTATGAAGCAGACGCAATACGTGGCCCGTGAGCCCGATGCGCAAGGTTTTATCGACTACCCCGCCGAAGAACACGCGGTGTGGAACACGCTGATCACTCGCCAGTTGAAAGTGATTGAAGGGCGTGCCTGCCAGGAATACCTGGACGGTATCGAAAAACTCGGTCTGCCCCACGACCGCATCCCGCAACTGGGCGAGATCAACAAGGTGCTCGGCGAGACCACCGGTTGGCAGGTCGCCCGTGTTCCGGCGTTGATTCCCTTCCAGACCTTCTTTGAATTGCTCGCCAGCAAGCAGTTTCCCGTCGCGACATTTATCCGTACCCGCGAAGAGCTGGATTATCTGCAAGAGCCGGATATTTTCCACGAGATCTTTGGTCACTGCCCGCTGCTGACCAACCCGTATTTCGCCGAATTCACCCACACCTACGGCAAGCTTGGCCTGCAAGCCACCAAAGAAGAACGCGTGTACCTGGCGCGCCTTTACTGGATGACCATCGAGTTCGGCCTGGTCGATACCCCGCAAGGCAAACGCATCTACGGTGGCGGCATCCTGTCTTCACCCAAAGAAACCGTTTACTCGCTGTCGGACGAACCTGAGCATCAAGCCTTCGATCCGCTCGAAGCCATGCGCACGCCGTATCGCATCGACATCCTGCAACCGCTGTACTTTGTCCTGCCGAACCTCAAGCGTCTGTTCGACGTGGCCCATGAAGACATCATGGCCATGGTTCGCCAAGGCATGCAGCTGGGCCTGCACGCACCGAAGTTTCCGCCGAAACCAAAAGCCGCGTGAACCGCGACTTTTGCTGACAATTGAACCTGTCAGTCGCCGCCACTTTGGTTTAGCGTGACGGCATTGACAGCTCAAACGCTTTAATAAAAAAAACACACTCGATTTCAGGAATACACCATGTCGACTTTGAACCAAGCCCACTGCGAAGCCTGCCGCGCCGATGCGCCACAAGTCAGCGACGAAGAACTGCCGATCCTGATCAAGCAGATCCCTGACTGGAACATCGAAGTGCGCGACAGCATCATGCAACTGGAGAAGGTCTTCCTGTTCAAGAACTTCAAACACGCGCTGGCCTTCACCAACGCGGTCGGCGAGATCTCCGAGGCCGAAGGTCACCACCCAGGCCTGCTGACCGAGTGGGGCAAAGTCACCGTGACCTGGTGGAGCCACTCGATCAAAGGTCTGCACCGCAACGACTTCATCATGGCCGCGCGTACTGACGAAGTGGCCAAGACTGCAGAAGGACGCAAGTAATGCATTTCGACGCCATCGGCCGGGTACCCGGCGACCCGATCCTCGGCTTGATGGAGGCGTATGCGCAGGACAGCAACCCGCGCAAATTCGACTTGGGCGTTGGCGTCTACAAGGACGCTCAGGGCCTGACGCCGATCCCGGAAGCGGTGAAAATCGCCGAAGCACGGCTGGTCGAAAGCCAGGACACCAAGACCTACATCGGTGGTCACGGCAATCCGCTGTTCGGCAAAGTCATCAACGAGCTGGTGCTCGGCGCCGACTCCAAGTTGATCGCCGACCAGCGCGCCGGCGCCACCCAGACCCCGGGCGGCACCGGTGCCCTGCGTCTGGCGGCCGACTTCATCGCCCAATGCCTGCCGGGCAAGGGCGTGTGGCTGAGCAACCCGACCTGGCCAATTCACGAAACCATTTTCGCGACGGCCGGGGTCAAGGTCAGTCACTACCCGTACGTGGGCAGCGACAACCGCCTCGACGTCGACGCCATGCTCGCTGTGCTCAACGAAGTGCCGAAAGGTGATGTGGTGCTGCTGCACGCGTGCTGCCACAACCCGACCGGTTTCGATTTGAATCATGACGACTGGCAGCGCGTGCTCGATGTGGTTCGCAACCGTAATCTGCTGCCGCTGATCGACTTTGCCTACCAGGGCTTTGGCGATGGGTTGGAGCAGGATGCATGGTCGACCCGGCTGTTCGCGGCTGAAGTGCCAGAGCTGCTGATCACCAGTTCCTGCTCGAAGAACTTCGGTCTGTACCGCGACCGTACCGGTGCGCTGATCGTCTGCGCGAAAACCGCCGACAAGCTCATCGACATCCGCAGTCAACTGGCCAACATCGCCCGCAACCTGTGGTCGACGCCGCCGGATCACGGCGCGGCAGTGGTCGCGACCATCCTCGCCGACCCGGAGCTGAAAGCGCGCTGGGCCGATGAAGTGGAAGCCATGCGCCTGCGGATTGCGCAACTGCGCAGCGGCCTGGTTGAAGCGCTGGAGCCGCACGGTCTGCGCGAGCGTTTTGCGCACATTGGCGTGCAGCGTGGGATGTTCTCTTATACCGGGTTGTCGCCGGAGCAAGTGAAACAACTGCGTGAGCATCACAGCGTGTACATGGTCAGCTCGGGCCGGGCGAATGTCGCCGGTATCGACGCAACGCGCCTCGCGCTGCTGGCCGAAGCCATCGCCAGCGTCTGCAAATAGTCAAAGCACCGCAGTACCCCTGTAGGAGCTGCCGAAGGCTGCGATCTTTTGATCTTGTTTCTAAAGCAGGATCAAAAGATCGCAGCCTTCGGCAGCTCCTACATTTGTTTTGCGGTGACCTTTCGTTTTGCCTCCCCTGCGGCCATCTGTCGCATTAATTTGAATTAAAAGTCTGATTGTCATTTTTCCTGCTGTATCCTGCGCAGGCTTTCAAGAAGCGCGGATCTACCAGATCTATCAACAGACTTAGCGAGGAGCGCAACCATGCACGAGATTCCTAATCTCCCCTTCCCAAGCCTGCACGTACCTGAGCAGACGACCACGCAACAAGCCGGCGCGGGGCAACCCGAGCCGAAAGAAGCCGTTGAGAGCCGCCCGGCCGACAACGAAGAGTAAGACCCGTCGTACAGACCGTGTGGAAAGCGCTAACATGCGCTTTCCACACTGCCTGAACCCCGAGCCCGCCATGACCGACGAATTCTCCGAAAGCCAAGCTGCCGTACTGATCGGCGCCACCGAGAAAATGATCGAGATCTGGAATCGTCTCTCGCCTGAGAAACAAGCCGCCCTGCTCGCCCGTTTCGGCAGCGAAGAAAATGCCCTGGCGGCGCTGGTCACCACGCAACTCGTGGCCCCGGCCAAATCCTGAAGCGTCCACCCGGCAAATAGTTTTACTTTTCCCGCCTCAGATCCGTCCACGCCGGTATCATAAGCAGCCTATCTAATCTGCCGCTCCCGTGGATCGTTACCCATGTCGTCCTCTATGCCAGAACCCCAGCGCCCCCTGGCGGTTACGCTGCAAGTTGTTTCCATCGTCCTCTTCACCTTTATCGGTTACCTGAACATTGGCATACCGCTCGCGGTGTTGCCGGGTTATGTCCACAGTGACCTGGGCTTTGGCGCGGTGATTGCCGGTCTGGTGATCAGCGTGCAATACCTCGCCACCCTGCTCAGCCGCCCGTACGCCGGCAAGATCATCGACAACCAGGGCAGCAAACGCGCGGTGATGATTGGCCTCGCCGGGTGTGGCTTGAGCGGTGTGTTCATGCTGATTTCGGCGTGGACACCGAGCATGCCGATGCTCAGTTTGATCAGTCTGTTGATCGGTCGACTGGTGCTGGGCAGCGCGGAAAGCCTCGTCGGTTCCGGCTCGATTGGCTGGGGCATCGGCCGCGTTGGCGCGGCAAACACGGCCAAAGTGATTTCCTGGAATGGCATCGCCAGTTACGGCGCACTGGCGATCGGCGCACCGTTCGGCGTGTGGCTGGTCGGCCAGTTGGGATTGTGGAGCATGGGCGTCAGCATCATCTTGCTGGCGGCGTTGGGCCTTCTGCTCGCCTGGCCAAAAACGCCGGCACCGATTGTCGCCGGCGAGCGTCTACCGTTCATGCATGTGCTCGGCAAAGTGTTTCCCCACGGTTGCGGTCTGGCGCTGGGCTCGATCGGTTTCGGTACCATCGCCACTTTCATCACCCTGTATTACGCCACCCAGCATTGGGACAACGCGGTGCTGTGCCTGAGTTTGTTCGGCGCCAGCTTCATCGGTGCGCGGCTGCTGTTCGGCAACCTGATCAACCGCCTCGGCGGCTTTCGTGTGGCGATTGCCTGCCTGTCGGTGGAAACCCTTGGTCTGCTGCTGTTGTGGCTGGCGCCGGACGCACATTGGGCGCTGGCCGGTGCGGCGTTGAGCGGGTTTGGTTTCTCGCTGGTGTTCCCGGCGTTGGGTGTGGAAGCGGTGAATCTGGTGCCGGCCTCCAGTCGCGGCGCAGCCGTTGGGGCTTATTCGCTGTTCATCGATTTGTCGCTGGGGATCACCGGGCCATTGGCCGGGGCGATTGCGGCGGGATTCGGTTTTGCCTCGATTTTCCTGTTTGCCGCCCTCGCCTCGCTAAGCGGCTTGGCACTGAGCGTGTATCTGTACAAGCACACCGCGAAATACCGCGAAGACTAGAAATCCACCTTGCCGCGCCCGGCCTTGATACTGCCACGCTTGGTTTTCGATTCGAGCCGGCGCTTCTTTGAACCGAGGGTCGGCTTGGTCGGGCGGCGTTTCTTTTCGACTTTGGTCGCGCTGAGGATCAGCTCGACCAGACGCTCCAGCGCATCGGCGCGGTTGGCTTCCTGCGTGCGATATTGCTGCGCCTTGATGATCAACACGCCGTCGCTGGTGATGCGACTGTCACGCAGCGCCAGCAACCGCTCCTTGTAGAACTCGGGCAAGGACGAGGCCGGAATGTCGAAGCGCAAGTGCATGGCGCTGGAGACCTTGTTGACGTTCTGCCCACCGGCGCCTTGCGCGCGGATGGCGGTCAGTTCGATCTCGGCATCCGGCAGATGCACGTTGTTGGAAATCACCAGCATGGAAAAGCGTCCGTAATCAGAGCGCACAGGATACCGCGATTAGCCGCAAAGCGACCTGCGGCCTGCAGGCGCAACTTCCGGTGCACTTATATCGAGCGTCATTTCGAGTTACCCTTGCGACCTTTAAAACTACCCGTTTAATGCAGGAAGCAGACTTATGAGCAACAAGGCAGTTATCGTTTTTAGTGGTGGCCAGGACTCTACGACTTGCCTGATCCATGCACTGACCCACTACGATGAAGTCCACTGCATTACGTTCGACTATGGTCAGCGTCATCACGCTGAAATTGAAGTGGCGCAGCAGCTGTCGAAAAAGCTCGGTGTGACCGTGCATAAAACGCTGGATGTGTCCTTGCTCAACGAGCTAGCCATCAGCAGCCTGACCCGCGATAACATTCCGGTGCCGACCGTAAACAGTTCCGGCGAGAGCCTGCCAAGCACCTTTGTTCCAGGGCGGAACATTCTGTTTCTGACGCTGGCTTCTATCTATGCCTATCAAGTCCAGGCCAAAACGGTCATTACCGGTGTCTGTGAAACCGACTTCTCGGGCTATCCGGATTGCCGGGATGAATTCGTCAAGGCGCTGAACAAAGCACTTGAATCAGGCATGGATTACAAGCTGCAACTGGATACGCCATTGATGTGGCTGAACAAGGCAGAAACCTGGGCCTTGGCGGATTACCACCATCAACTGGATCTGGTTCGCGAAGAAACACTGACTTGCTACAACGGCATCAAAGGCACTGGTTGTTCCGATTGCGATGCCTGTAATCTTCGCGCTAAAGGCTTGAATGAGTTCCTGAACAATAAAGTACAGGTGACTCAACGCTTGAAAGAGAAACTTGGCTTAAAGTAATACTGCAACAAGAAGCGCTCACTCAAGCATGCCGAGCGAGCGCCCTCCTCTCTTTATTGCGTCTGCGCACCCGTCAGGTATTTCTTGAACAATGATCTTGCGCCGTAGGCCGGCAAGATATTAAAGAAGGCAAAACCTACCTTGATTGCGATCTGAACGTAGATCATGCCCAGTATCGCGCTATTTTCCATCGTTCCGTAAAACGCGATATAGCAGAACAGAAAACTGTCGATGATCACAGCAAACAATGTGCTTAAAAACACTCGTAAAAACAGAAACCTGGAATTTGTCAGCTCTTTAATCTTGCACAACAGGTACGAGTTTATGTTCTCGGAAACCAGAAACGATATAGAAGACGCTACCAGAACTGCTGACAACTGACTGATAACATCATTGTAAGCGCCATCGAGCTTCCAGCCCGGCAGACCCGGAAGATGGGTCGTGATGGCCAGCAGAATGATAATCGCGGCGTTGCTGATGAACGCGAACAGGATCGCTTTTCGCGCGAGCCTCAGGCCAAACGTTTCGTTGAGCAAGTCAACGATCAGAAACGTCAGCGGATAGAGGAAGGTGCCCGGCGTTACGACAATGTCGAAATACTCGAGGTAGATCGGTTTTGTCGCAGCAATACTGGTGAAAATGTAAAGCGTGAACAGCATCAGGTTCAGGATGATGTAGATCATCCAGGAACTCTCATGGCGGTCATTTATTTCGTAAGCGGTGAGTGCTCCGCCCTGGGAGTAAAACTTCTTGTAGAGGTTTTTCACTTCGATTTTATTCAGATTATCCATAATCTCACTATTCAACACTTCACTTAGCTTTATTTTAATTATTTTGCCTGTCGCAATGACCATGATGACGGCCAGGCTTTTTCCATTTTCGAACCCCAGCAACTTGTACTTGCTGTTTTCAACGTCAACACTGCAATCCATTAAATCGTTCCTCGATTACATCTCCGATTACGCATACACGATCCGTATCAAAGTTGCCTTCATGGCTTATAGATAACTTCGCTGTGATTTTGTCATACACCAGCTTTTCCCTGTCGCTGGTTGACGCTCCTTTCTGCACGATCAACAGATCGCCGGGTTCATTCATGCCGCTGATTTCATTTTCCAGCAAAACGCCAATCAGGTTAAAGGACGCGCCAAAATAGTAAGTCAGTGGATAAATCGTAGCCAACTCACCAATTCTCTTATCCAGACTTTGCAGCAGCAGACTTTCTTTAATCACCGGAACCGCCGCCGGATTCATATTCCCCTGTGGCGAAATACTGCTTTCGATGATTTCCTTTTCTTCAAAATCAATCGTCTCTATTTCCTCATAAGACACCCCGAAGAAATCAGAAATCTTGCGCACAGTGGACTGTTGTACATTGACCACTTTACCTTCAAGAATGTTATAGATGGTCGTGCGGGTCAAACCACTGGAGTGACACAAGGACAGCTGCGTCTCCCCGCGACTCTTTATCAGGTATTTGATGTTGTTCTTCAGATTCTCCGATCTTTCTCTTCTGTGCATCACATGCTTATCATCCATTTTTAACTGCAATCAATGTCACGTCCCGAATGATCATTCCGGACATACACAAGTGAGGTAGGAAATTGCAGTTATATCCCTGTCAGTGCCGCGCAGGATCATAGCATTCTCCCTCCCTGGGTTCGGTATAAAAAGTCAGCTTTCACAGGCTGCTTCCGCCAACGTGCGGGGTCATTTCAGCCCCCTCACTGACTCGTCAGTTCCTGTCGACTTCCACCCGAAGCCTGAAAATCGTCCCCGGGCAATGCCTGTTTTACACCCGACGCGACTACAAAAAGAATCATTTTCTTTGAAGAATGTTCATTTTTTTGATTAATTCTGTGGCGTTCCTCACTGAAAAATCTATGATGCGTCAACTCGGTGTCCCATTCTCGAGAGTAAAAGGACGAAAAAACGGGAGGCCTGTACAGGGTTTAGTTTTGCGCGCACAGCGGTCAAAACACGGATTCGCCTGTACAGATCTGGCAAGCAAGGACATGCGCAAATCACGCAACACCAGGGAAGGAATCAAGCAATGGCAGTCATTACTGAACCGCTCAAGAACCAGGCTGACTTGCTGCGACGCGGCCTGGCAGATCTCCGCGCAGAAGACGCCGAACTGGCGGCAATTCTCGACGCTGAAGTCACGCGTCAACAGCACACGCTTTCACTGGTCTCGTCCTCCTGCGCAGTCCAGCCGCGAACCATGGCGGCCTCCGCTTCCGTGCTGGTCAACGTGACCGCAGAAGGCATGTCCGGCAAGCGTCACAGCGCTGGGTGCGAGAATGTCGAGCTGGTCGAATCGCTGGCCATCCGCCGGGCGCGGCAACTGTTCGGCGCGCAATACGCCAACGTGCAGCCACACTCAGCGTCGAACGCCATTTACCAGGTGCTCACGTCCCTGCTTGAGCCCGGCGATACCTTGTTGGGCATGGCGGTGGAACACGGCGGTCATCTGACGCATGGCAGTCTCGCCGCGTTTTCCGGCGCCTACTACAAGGCGATCCAGTACGGCACGACATCGGACGGCCTTATCGATTACGACAAGGTTCGCCTGCTGGCACTCGCCCATCGCCCACGCGTCATCCTCTGCGGCGCCACCGCCTATTCGCGCGTCGTGGACTTCAAGCGGTTTCGTGAAATTGCCGATGAAGCCGGGGCCATCCTGCTCGCCGACATTTCGCATATCGCCGGGCTGGTCGCCACCGGTCGACACCCAAGTCCGATCGATACCGCCCACGTCACCGTCACCTGCACGCACAAGCAACTCGCCGGGCCTCGCGGTGGCGTGATTCTCAGCGGTGCTGATGCGAACACCAAGATTCCCGGTTTGCGGACCACCTTCAGTCGCCTGCTTGAGCAAGCCGTTTACCCGCGAATGCAGGGCGCGCCGGCCGCCAACATGATCGCTGCGAAGGCTGCCGCGCTGGGTTACGCAATGTCCGCAGCATTCGATGCCTGCATGGCGCAGATCCGCAGTACGGCGGATGAAATGGCCAAAGCGTTTCAGGCCAAGGATTATGAGGTGGTCGGCGGCTGCAGTGAAAACCACACGGTGCTGGTTCGCTTGCGGGGTGGCATCACGGGCGCTATCGCCGAGGCGGCGCTGGGACACTGCGGGATCATCGTCAACAAACATCGCGTACCCGACGATCCCCGTTCGGCACTTGTCACCAGCGGGCTGCGTATCGGCACCGCTGCGCTGGCGCAACGCCGGGTCGATGTCCACGGCAGCCGCCAGATCGTCGATTTGATCGTGCGGATTCTGAATACGGTGGCGCCACTCGGGGAACAGGATTACACACTGGAACCCCTGCTCCTTGCGCAGTTTCGCTCAGAGGTCGAAACGTTGTGCCGGGACTATCCTCTCGCCGACTATCAATAGCGCTTCAACATTTGCATCCATAAAAAAACCCGGCGCTCAGGCCGGGTTTTGTGTTTCTGCGTCAACGCTTACTTGGCAGCACCTGCCGCGTGCACCGCCTGTTGCGCACCGCGCTTGTTCTTGATCACGTAGCAGACCCACATGAACACGACCCACACCGGAATCGCGTACACCGAGATCTGAATGCCCGGGATCAGCAGCATCACGCCGAGGATGAACGCGACGAACGCCAGGCAGATGTAGTTGCCGTACGGATACCACAGCGCCTTGAACAACGGCGTCTGTTTGGTCTTGTTCATGTGCTGGCGGAACTTGAAGTGCGAGAAGCTGATCATCGCCCAGTTGATCACCAGCGTCGCAACCACCAGTGACATCAGCAGTTCCAGCGCGTGTTGCGGGATCAGATAGTTGAGCAGCACAGCGACCAGCGTCACCGCTGCGGAAGCCAGAATCGAACGCACCGGCACGCCGCGCTTGTCGATCTTCGCCAGACCTTTCGGCGCATCGCCCTGCTCGGCCATGCCCAGCAGCATGCGGCTGTTGCAGTAGGTGCCGCTGTTGTACACCGACAACGCGGCGGTCAGGACCACAAAGTTGAGGATGTGCGCGGCGGTGTTACTGCCGAGCATCGAGAACACTTGCACGAACGGGCTGCCGCTGTACGAATCGCCGGACGCGTTGAGGGTTTCCAGCAGGCTGTCCCATGGGGTCAGCGACAGCAGGATCACCAGTGCGCCGATGTAGAAAATCAGGATCCGGTAGATCACCTGGTTGATCGCTTTCGGGATCACGGTTTTCGGCTTGTCCGCTTCAGCAGCGGTGAAACCGAGCATTTCCAGACCGCCGAAGGAGAACATGATGATCGCCATGGCCATCACCAGACCGCTCACCCCGTTCGGGAAGAAACCACCGTGGGACCACAGGTTAGTGACCGACGCTTGCGGGCCGCCATTACCGCTGACCAGCAGGTAGCTGCCGAGCGCAATCATGCCGACGATCGCCACGACCTTGATGATCGCGAACCAGAACTCGGCTTCACCGAAGACTTTGACGTTGGCCAGGTTGATCGCGTTGATCAGCACGAAGAAGGCTGCCGCAGAGACCCAGGTCGGGATGTCCGGGGCCCAGTAGTGAATGTATTTGCCGACCGCAGTCAGCTCCGACATGCCCACCAGAATGTACAGAATCCAGCAGTTCCAGCCCGACAGGAAACCGGCAAAGCCGCCCCAGTACTTGTGCGCGAAATGGCTGAAGGAACCGGCCACCGGCTCTTCGACAATCATCTCGCCGAGCTGGCGCATGATCATGAAGGCGATGAAGCCGCAGATGGCGTAGCCGAGGATCATCGACGGGCCGGCGGATTTCAGTACCCCGGCCGAGCCGAGGAACAATCCGGTACCGATCGCGCCACCGAGGGCGATCAGTTGAATATGGCGATTTTTCAGGCCGCGTTTCAGCTCGCCTGATTGCGAGGGTTGTCCACTCATGAAAAAGGTCTCACGCAAGGTTTGATGATGTTCAGTAGACGTTGCTGCAAGGTTGCGATTTCAAGCAGCCCTGATCAAACCCCAGCGCAGGCACCAGGAGTTCAGCTTATTTACAACGGTCATGCGTCACCTGTTTGTTTTTATCTGTGACGAAATCGAACCCGAAACGCTTGTGGCGCCACGGAGTGAACAAGGCGGGTAGCCTTGAGATTTGCGCGATTACGCAGAGGGTCACAGTTAAAACGCGGCGCATTGTACACCGCTAACCCCCTGCTGCCAGACCCCGCTGGATCAGCGTGTCGGTTGCCGGGATTGCGTGTGTCCGCCTCGAGATGCTCGAGCGGCTGCAAAAATTGAGTCAGGCCTTTGCAGGCCATCGACGTGGACGAGGAAAAAACCGTCCCACGGAGAGAGGTGGAGATCAGTCACGGCGTTCATTGCGCCTCCTTCTTGTTATGCACCTGCACGACAGGCATGGGGCGCATCTCACCCTGCAAACGGCGCTGAAACAAGCGCGCCAGAGCCATGCCCGGCCCGCAGCGGAGCAGGCTTCGGCAGGTATTCCTTACAGTGCTCATGGATGGTTGGTTTCACTCGGTTTTACCGGTTTTTTCGTAAACATTTCTTTACGACGTGTAACGCAAAGTTTCCATTTGAGAAAATTCTGTCGGACGTCTGCAAATTGACGGTAGCTAGCTTGCTAATGAAAATGCCGACTTAGTTTTTTGTTTTCAAATAAGAAAAACCCGGCGGAAAAACAGAATAAAAAGTCTATTTAAAAATTAAATGAATAATTTTTTGCATTACAAAAATCCCTGAACTAGGTTCTTCACGTCTTGCCGGCCACCTCGACCGGCCAGTCACAACCGTGAAAGTCATCTAGGAGATAGACCATGCAAGCACTGGAAAAAGACTTGGATACCGAGCTGCAACTGGACGAATGGTTTGAAGCACCGACCCACGAGGCGGCTGTAGAAATGATGCAAGCCGACGCGGTAGTTCCGTTCGGCACGGCGATGTGGCCTTTGTAAGACATCCCGGGCAGGCACGATCCGGCCGGTCGTGCCTGCCGCTTTTTTCACGGTCAGTCAGGGAGGACTCATGGATAAGCCCCGCGCGATCTCGCATTTCCTTTACTACCTCGAACACCACCCTGCCCTTGCCGGCCTCGACTCGGCGAAGGTATTACTCGGCCACACGGCTGATTACGAAGCGCTGACCGGCGCCATCGCCGAACAGGCAGGCGATCATCCTCGTTTCCAGTTCAGCGCCCGACGTCTGGACCTGGAAAGCACCGCAACGCTGACTTCGGCGATTACCGACAGCGATCTGTACATTTTCTTCTACGACTCTTCCACCCTGCCCAACCCACGCCCTGATGGCCCGGAATTCGTCCGCGCGCTGCAAGCCGTCATGGCAGAAAACTGGAAGAAGTCGCTGCTGTTCAAGGATTACGGCGATTATTTCTACGACACCTTCAGCGTCACCCCGCAGCGCATCGCCGGGCTCAACAGTCACCTGATCCAGCGCATGTCCCAGGCGACCACGCTGAGCTTCAAGGACGATGACGGCTCATGGTTCGAAACGCCGCTGAGCAGCATCAAGAAGTGGACCGACATCAACGGCGTCGGCAACTTCGACCTGGCGCCCGGCGAAATCGCCACGCACAGTGAAGCCATCAACGGCCATGTGAAATTCAAGGGTACGTTCCTCAGCACCATCCCGTTTGCGCGCAAGTACGGCGTGCTGGAGTCGCCGCTGGAGTTATGGATCGAGAACTCGACCATCAGCCGCATCGCCACGGAGGTGCCGGGGCTGGAGCATGATTTCAACAAGTACCTGGATGCCAATCCGTCGAACCGGCGGATTGAAGAGTTGGGGATTGGCACCAATGAAGGTGTGAAGGATTTGTATGCGCGCAATGCCGGATTTGAGGAGCGGCATTGTGGCTTGCACCTTGGCTTGGGCGGTGGCGCCAAGGGCAGTCATCATCTGGATCTGATCTTCTCGGGCGGCGTTTTGGCGCTGGATGACAAGCCGGTGTTTGATGGGCGGTTTGTGTTTTAGGCGACTGACGCCTTCGCGAGCAGGCTCGCTCCCACAGGGGATTTATGTTTGACGCAATTCCAATGTGGGAGCGAGCCTGCTCGCGAAGAGGCCGAATCAGTCGCTATATAACTTTCGCCAGACAAAAAAAACGCCAACCCTGAGGTTGGCGTTTCTGCTTTGGCTTGAAGCTTGCCGCTAGAAGCTCACAGCTGCCTTATTCCGGCTTTTTACGACCAAAACCCGGACGCTGACCGGAACCGGCCGGTGCACCGCGACGCTTGCCCGACGGCTTGTCGCCGTCAACCAGCTTGATCCCCGGACGCTTCGGCGCAGGTTTGGCCGGACGCTTGTTGCTGGTGTCCGCAGGACGGTCCGCCACTGGCGTGCCACGACCGGCAGGTGCACCACGCTCAGTGCGACCGTTGGCCGGACGCGGAGCGCGCTCGCCGTCACGGGCCACCGGCTTGCGACCTGGACGCTCGCCTTCGATCTGCGGCTCACGGCTTGGACGTGGGCCGGTCGGCGCGCCAGCGGCTGGACGCAGCGTACGCACGCGCTCGGTCTTGGCCATCGGCCGCGACGATTTGCGCTGCATGCGCTCAAGCTTGTCTTTGCTCTTGGCGTTCAGTTGCGGCATCGCCACTGGCGTCAGGCCGACTTCAGCACTGAGGATGTCGACTTCGTACTGGCTCATTTCGCGCCAGCGACCCATCGGCAGGTCGGAGTTGAGGAACACCGGACCGAAACGCACGCGTTTCAGACGGCTGACCACCAGACCTTGGGATTCCCACAGACGACGAACCTCACGGTTACGGCCTTCCATCACCACGCAGTGATACCAGTGGTTGAAGCCTTCGCCGCCCGGTGCCTGTTTGATGTCGGTGAACTTGGCCGGGCCGTCTTCCAGCACCACGCCAGCCTTCAGACGTTCGATCATTTCGTCGTCGACTTCACCGCGTACACGCACGGCGTACTCACGGTCCATCTCGTAGGACGGGTGCATCAGGCGGTTGGCCAGCTCACCATCAGTGGTGAACATCAGCAGACCGGTGGTGTTGATGTCGAGACGACCGATGTTGATCCAGCGACCTTCTTTCGGACGCGGCAGCTTGTCGAACACGGTCGGACGGCCTTCCGGGTCGTCACGGGTGCAGATCTCGCCATCGGGCTTGTTGTACATGATCACGCGGCGCACCGATTCGGCCGCCTCTTCGCGCTTGATCACCTTGCCATCAATGGTGATGGCGTCGTGCATGTCGACGCGCAGACCGAGGGTGGCGTCTTTGCCATTGACCTTGATCCGGCCCTGGCTGATCCAGGATTCCACGTCACGGCGCGAGCCGACGCCGATACGGGCGAGGACTTTCTGCAGTTTTTCGCCTGCTGGGCCGATTTCCTGGTCGTCTTTCTGAATGATGTCGCTCATCTGGGCACCTCCCGGTGTGGTCTGTTCAGGCGGCGCCTGAAGCATTGAAATCTGGGTACTCAGCCGAAGGGATCGGCGAAGGGTCGCGAATCATACGCGGATGTGCGCCGTCGCGCATCAGAGACTAGCTGATCGATCGACAGTTATTTCTTTTTCCGCCGACCGGCGCCACCCAGTTTGATCAGGCGCAGCGCGGCTTCGGCCAGTACGCTGCGCTTGTCGTCCTTGTCGAGTTTCTTCCAGGCTTTGATTTCGCGCTTGCTGCGGCCACAGCCGAGGCAGATGTCGTCGGTGAATTTGCAGAGGCTGATGCACGGGTCTTTTGTTGAACTCATCACTCACTCCGAATATGCACCGTTTCCTGTGGGAGCGAGCCTGCTCGCGAAAGGGCCCTGTCAGTCGACATCAACGTTGTCTGACACGCCGCATTCGCGAGCAGGCTCGCTCCCACAGTTGTTCGTTATCAGTCTTCGAATTCGCGGCGTTCGGCTTCGATGGCTTCGGCCAGAGCGCGGGCTTCGGCTTCTTCTTCGCTTAGCTCGGGTTCGGGCGCGGATTGTTCGAGGGCGGCGACGGCAGCCAACAGCTTTTCGCGGGCTTCGGCGACGCCGAGAATGTCCTCTTCCGGTTCGGCTTCAGGCTCGGCTTCGAGTTCAACTTCGATCGTGGGTTCGGCGACTTCGGTTTCAGGCTCGGTCGTCGGCGCGTCACTGTCGGCCGCCTCACCATCCACCGCATCCCGCAGCAAATCATCAAAGTCGGTCTTGATCCCTTCCTCCATGCTGTCCAGTTCCAACAGCAAGGTATGGAAACTGGTCTCTTCCTTCTCCTCTTCCGGCTCGGCGCTGGCATCGGCCAGTTCCTGCAAGCCTTGCGGCACCGGCGCGTCGTCGAAATCGAGGACCGGGTCGGTTTCCATTTCGCGCAATTCAGCCAGTGGCGGCAGGTCTTCGAGGTTCTTCAGGTTGAAGTGATCGAGAAACATCTTGGTGGTGGCAAACATTGCTGGTTTGCCCGGCACATCGCGGTAGCCAACGACGCGAATCCACTCACGCTCCAGCAAGGTTTTGACGATGTTGCTGTTCACCGCCACACCGCGCACGTCTTCAATCTCGCCCCGAGTAATCGGCTGGCGATAGGCGATCAGCGCAATGGTTTCGAGCAAGGCGCGGGAGTAACGCTGCGGGCGCTCCTCCCAGAGCCGACCGACCCACGGCGAAAACTTCTCGCGGATCTGCAAGCGATAGCCGGAGGAGACTTCCTTGAGTTCGAACGCGCGCCCCTCGCAGGACTTGCCCAGCAGGGTCAGGGCTTTCTTGAAGACCGCAGGCTCGGGCCGCTCGCCTTCTTCGAACAGTTCGAACAGGCGCTCAAGGGATTGCGGCTTTCCCGAGGCCAACAGAAAGGCTTCAAGCAGGGATGCCAGCTCGCGGGGTTCAGTCAGGTTCATGTTTCGACTCGTTATTCGGCTCGGGCTCGCACGTGGATCGCGGCGAACGGCTCATTCTGCACCAGCTCGACCAAGGATTCCTTGACCAGTTCAAGGATCGCCATAAAGGTCACTACCACACCCAGCCTGCCCTCTTCGGCGGTGAACAGCTCGACGAACGGCACAAATCCGCCGCCCTTGAGCCGTTCCAGCACATCACTCATGCGCTCACGGGTCGACAGTGCCTCGCGGCTGACCTGGTGGCTTTCAAACATATCGCCACGGCGCAGCACTTCGGCCATGCACATCAAAATCTCTTCCAGCGCGACATCTGGCAACAGCTTGCGCGCCCGGGCTTCCGGGGCGTCGAGCTTGGGCACGATGACATCGCGGCCAACGCGGCTCAAGCCGTCGATACCTTCGGCGGCCGCCTTGAAGCGCTCGTATTCCTGCAAGCGACGGATCAGTTCGGCGCGCGGATCGTCTTCTTCGTCTTCGACGGTTTCGGCGCGCGGCAGGAGCATGCGCGACTTGATCTCGGCGAGCATCGCGGCCATCACCAGATACTCGGCGGCCAGCTCCAGACGCACCGACTGCATCAACTCGACATAGCCCATGTACTGACGGGTGATTTCCGCCACCGGGATGTCGAGGATGTTGATGTTCTGTTTGCGGATCAGGTACAGCAGCAGGTCGAGCGGGCCTTCGAAGGCTTCGAGAAAGACTTCCAGCGCATCCGGCGGGATGTACAGGTCGAGCGGCATTTCCATGACCGCCTGGCCATAGACCATGGCAAACGGCAGCTCTTGCTGAGCGCCGGCCTGGGGATCGACAACGGTTTCCACTGCGGACATTCAGGCCTCGACCATGAACGGCGTCGGATCGCCGCAACCGACGCGGACCACTTCCGGGTCGTCACCAGTCAAGTCGATCACCGTGGAGGCCTTGATGCCGCCGAAGCCGCCATCGACGATCAAGTCCACTTGGTGCTCAAGCAACTGGCGCATTTCGTACGGATCGCTCAGCGGGTCTTCATCGCCGGGCATGATCAGGGTCACGCTCATCAGCGGCTCGCCGAGTTCGGCCAGCAGCGCCAGCGCAATCGGATGGCTTGGCACACGCAGACCGATGGTGCGTTTTTTCGGGTGCAGCAGCAGGCGTGGCACTTCGCGAGTGGCGTTGAGAATAAAGGTGTATGGCCCCGGCAGGTGCGCTTTGAGAATACGGAAGGTGCCGGTGTCGATCTTGGCGTAATTGCCCAGTTGCGACAGGTCGCTGCAGATCAGCGCGAAGTTGTGCTTCTCATCGAGCTGACGCAGGCGACGAACACGCTCGATCGCGGTTTTATCGCCGATCTGGCAACCGATCGCGTAGGAAGAGTCCGTGGGATAAACCACCACCCCGCCCTTGCGGATGATCTCGACTGCCTGTTTTATCAGGCGCGCTTGCGGGTTTTCCGGATGAATCTGGAAAAATTGACTCACATTCTCTACCTGTTCAGACGGCGGCAATATCTGTGTCATGTTTGAACCGACACCACAGGGGTGGAAGGTCCTCGGGAACCGGCCGGTACTGGCCGATCTCGGACCAGCCGCCAGGGCCATGGAAGTCACTGCCGGCGCTGACCAGCAGACCGAACTCACGGGCAAGGATTGCCAGGCTGCCCACCTGTTCCGCGGGCTGGTGGCCATTGACCACCTCGATTGCATGCCCGCCTGCTTGAATATAGTCGGCAATCAGCTTTCGGCGCTTGCTGCGGGTGAAATCGTAGTGCCACGGATGCGCCAGGCTGACCCAGGCATTAGCGGCGCGCAGTGTGCCAACGGTGTCTTCCAGCGTCGGCCAATGCAACTTGACGTCGCCCAGCTTGCCGGCGCCGAGCCATTTGCGGAATGCCTCGGCGCGATCCTTTACAAAACCTTCACGCACCATCCAGTCGGCGAAATGCGGACGGGCCGGGGCGTTGCCGCTGTCGCCCAGTTCCTGCTGGACCTGCCGGGCGCCTTCGAGGGCGCCGGGCATGCCCTTGAGGGCGAGCTTGCGGCTTATTTCTTCCGACCGCAGCCAGCGGCCATCGTGCAATTTGGCGATCGCCTCGACCAACGGTGCCGCATTGACGTCGAAACCGTAACCCAACACATGAATCGTCGCGCCGCCCCAGGTGCAGGACAACTCGACGCCGTTGACCAGTTGCATGCCCAACTCGGTGGCGGCCGTACGCGCTTCGGCGAGGCCTTCGAGGGTGTCGTGGTCGGTCAACGCCAGGACTCGCACGCCGTTCTCGAACGCACGCGCAACCAGAACCGCAGGCGCCAGGGCGCCATCGGAGGCCGTGCTATGGCAGTGCAAATCAACATTCACGGGGAGTTGTAACCTCAAATCAGCTGGCGCTATCGCGCGCCCATATGTTTGTTATTATGCCGCCACATCCAGCTTCTGGCTCTCACTGTGAAACAATTCATCGATTTCATCCCGCTTCTGCTGTTCTTCATCGTTTACAAACTTGATCCACGGGTCGTCGACATCGCTGGCCATGAAGTGACTGTAGGCGGTATTTACAGCGCCACGGCGATGCTGATCATCAGTTCCCTGGTGGTGTACGGCGCGTTGTTCATCAAACAGCGCAAGCTGGAAAAGAGCCAATGGCTGACCCTGATCGCCTGCCTGGTGTTCGGTAGCCTGACGCTGGCCTTCCACAGCGAAACCTTCCTTAAATGGAAAGCGCCGGTGGTCAACTGGCTGTTCGCCGTGGCCTTCATCGGCAGCCATTTCATCGGTGACCGTCTGCTGATCAAGCGCATCATGGGCCACGCGCTGACCTTGCCGGATCCGGTCTGGACCCGCCTGAACATCGCCTGGATCGCCTTTTTCCTGTTCTGCGGCGCTGCCAACCTGTTCGTCGCCTTTACCTTCCAGAGCTACTGGGTGGACTTCAAGGTGTTCGGCAGCCTGGGCATGACCCTGGTATTCCTGGTCGCACAGGGCATTTACCTGTCGCGTCATCTGCACGATGCCGATACCACAACAACACCAAAAACCGAGGACTGACATGCTCTACGCCATCATTGCCACCGACGTCGCCAACTCGCTGGAAGCACGCCTGGCCGCGCGTCCTGCGCATCTGGAACGCCTGCAAGCGCTCAAGGGCGAAGGCCGTATCGTACTGGCCGGCCCACACCCGGCCGTCGACAGCAATGATCCGGGCGCAGCGGGTTTCACCGGCAGCCTGATCGTCGCCGAATTCGATTCGCTGAGCGCTGCACAAGCGTGGGCCGATGCCGATCCGTACATCGCCGCCGGCGTCTACGCCAATGTGCTCGTCAAGCCGTTCAAGCAAGTCCTGCCGTAACGCTTTCCCCACGCGATGAACCTTCTCGGTTCATCGCGTTCTCAATCGCTCATTATTCTCGTTTGCCTGCCGACAACCTGCCCAATATCCATTTGGAAACAGGTGTCGCGATGCGCAAGGGTCCGTTGTGTCTGATGTTGGTCACGTTGTCGATCATGGCGCCCGCCCATGGTGAGGAAACCACCGAAAGCGGCAGCTCCACGCCATTGTCGTTAAGCGCCGGCAGCCAGATCACCGAGTTGCAGCAGCGCCTCAAGGCCAGCGAGCAGCAGCGGGAAGAACTGAGCAAACAACTGCAAAATGCCGACAATACCCGCGAAAGCGCCCAGCTTGCCCGGTTGCGCCAAGAGAACCAGCGCTTGAAGCTGCAACTCAAGGAAGCCCAGGCCAGTCCGCTGCCGCGTTTGCTGACCGATCAGCAGCAGTGGTTCGTCACGGGCGCCGGAGTAGCGCTATTGGCGCTGCTCTGCGGTATCTTTGCCAGTGGAGCAAGCCGAAAACGTCGGCAATGGCTAAATTGAGTGAGTCATGAGCGAGCTGTTATTGATTGATGATGACCAGGAGTTGTGCGAACTCCTGAGTAGCTGGCTGAGCCAGGAAGGCTTCCAGGTGCGTGCCTGCCACGATGGCCAGAGCGCCCGCAAAGCCTTGGCCGAAACGGCTCCGGCGGCAGTGGTGCTGGACGTGATGCTGCCCGATGGCAGTGGTCTGGAACTGCTCAAGCAACTGCGCAACGACCACGCCGACCTGCCGGTGCTGATGCTCTCGGCCCGTGGCGAGCCGCTGGATCGCATCCTCGGCCTGGAACTGGGTGCCGACGATTATCTGGCCAAACCGTGCGACCCACGCGAATTGACCGCCCGCCTGCGCGCCGTATTGCGCCGCAGCCATCCGGCGGCAGTCTCGACGCAACTCGAACTGGGCGACCTCAGTTTCAGCCCGGTGCGCGGCGTGGTCAGCATTGATGAGAAAGAACTGACCCTCACCGTTTCCGAAAGCCGTCTGCTCGAAGCGCTGCTCAAACAGCCGGGCGAGCCGCTGGACAAACAGGAACTGGCGCAGCTCGCCCTCGGTCGCAAGCTGACCCTGTACGACCGCAGCCTCGACATGCACGTCAGCAACCTGCGCAAAAAGATCGGCCCGCATCCTGACGGACGTCCGCGCATCGTCGCCCTGCGCAGTCGTGGTTACTTCTATAGCCTCTGAATTGCACGCATCCCCGCCAACGGTGACCGACGCCCCCCCTGTAGGAGCTGCCGCAGGCTGCGATCTTTTGATGTTGCTCTTAAAAACAAGATCAAAAGATCGCAGCCTTCGGCAGCTCCTACACAGGGCATGTGTAAGGTTGGGCGCGAAGCGTCTTTACCCAAGCTTTACGCAGTGCTGACCGCCGCTGACCTTGATCTCCGTAATCTGTACTCATCCGGAACGTACCGGGAACGAGACAAGGAGATACACCATGCGCAAGACTCTTATCGCTCTGATGTTCGCTGCCGCTCTGCCAACCGTCGCCATGGCTATGCCGCAAGATGGCGGCCCGATGGGTGGTCCGCTCGACGGCCCACGCCACGGCGGTCAGATGCACGGCATGCACGGCAAAGGCCCGTACAGCCAACTCGACCTGTCCCGCGAACAACGCGAGCAGATCCGCAAGATCATGGGCGAGCAGATGCACGAGCGTAAGCAAGTGGTCGACAAGTACCTGGAAAAACTCTCGCCGGCTGACCAGAAAGCCATGAAGGACGAGATGGCGGCCAACCACAAGAAAGCCGAGACCGATGTGCGTGCGCTGCTGAAACCGGATCAACAGAAGAAATTCGACGAGATCCAGAAGAAGCAGGCTGAGCGTCGCGCCGAATGGGCCGAGTTCAAGGCGTGGAAAGCGCAACAGCCGCAAAAGGCGCAATAATGTTCTGACCCGGACCCGACGGTTAACCCCGTCGGGTCTTTTGCAACCCGGAACCTG
This sequence comes from Pseudomonas viridiflava, assembly GCF_900580865.1. Classification (GTDB taxonomy): domain Bacteria; phylum Pseudomonadota; class Gammaproteobacteria; order Pseudomonadales; family Pseudomonadaceae; genus Aquipseudomonas. The sequence continues at coordinate 345,468 of NZ_UTBZ01000169.1, read as the reverse complement.
TAGGAGCTGCCGAAGGCTGCGATCTTTTGATCTTGATCTTAAAAAACAAAGTCAAAAGATCGCAGCCTTCGGCAGCTCCTACAGGGATTTGTGTTTGATTGAGGATTTTCTGTGCGTTCATTGTTCTGGCGTATTCTCGCGAGCTTCTGGCTGGCCATCGCTCTGGTGGCCGGGTTGTCCATTCTGCTCGGGCACATGCTTAACCAGGACGCGTGGATCCTCAGCCGCCATCCGGGCCTCAACACCCTCGCCGGCGAATGGACGCAAACCTATGAAGCTCAGGGTGAAGAGGCCGCCCAGGACATTCTCGAACAGCGCAAACGCCAATATCACATCGACGTTCAGGTCCTCAATGAATCTGGCGACCCGGTCGTGCGCGGCACCTTCCCGCGCCGCGCCGCCGCTTTTGAGGCACGCCAGAACAACGACGACCGGCGCTTGCCATGGCGGCGCCTGACCGATGAGTTCACCAGCGAAAAAACCGGTGACACCTACCTGTTCATCTACCGCATCCCGCACCCGGAACTCGACTCCTGGCACCGCGAAAGTCTGCTTTGGCCACTGAGCGCGCTGGGCATCGCGCTGGTGGTGCTGACCCTGTTCAGTTTGCTGGTGACCTTCTCCATCACCCGCCCGCTCAGCCGTTTACGCGGCGCGGTGCATGATCTGGGGCAGACCACCTATCAGCAAAACAGCCTGGCGAAACTGGCTAACCGTCGCGATGAGTTCGGCGTACTGGCCAACGATTTCAACCGCATGGGCGCACGCCTGCAAAGCCTGATTGGCAGCCAGCGGCAGCTGTTGCGCGACGTGTCTCACGAATTGCGCTCGCCGCTGGCGCGGTTGCGCATTGCCTTGGCGCTGGCGGAACGGGCCAACCCTGAGGAACGCGAGAAACTCTGGCCACGCCTGACCCGCGAATGCGATCGGCTGGAAGCGTTGATCAGTGAAATTCTGGTGCTGGCACGGGTTGATGCCGACAACGCCAGTGCGGAAGACGTGGATTTGAATGCACTGCTCGGCACTTTGCAGAAGGACGCAAAACTCGGATCGCCCGAGCAGATCGTACGTCTCGATGCCGAACCGCAACTGAATCTGAAGGGCTGGCCGACCATGATCGAGCGCGCCGTCGATAATCTGCTGCGCAATGCCCAGCGCTTCAACCCGGAGGGTCAGGTGATTGAGATGCAGGCTTCGCGTCAGGGCGAAAAAATTGTCGTGAGTGTGCGTGACCACGGGCCGGGGGTGCAGGCTGAACATTTGAGTCAGTTGGGCGAGCCGTTTTACCGGGCGCCGGGGCAGACGGCGGCAGGGCATGGTCTGGGCCTGGCGATTGCGCGGCGAGCGGCGGAGCGGCATGGTGGGAGTTTGACGTTGGCCAATCATCCGCAGGGTGGGTTTATTGCCAGTCTGGAATTGCCGCTTGTACCCGGCGCCGTCGTCCAACCCTAAAAGCCACCCTCACCCCGGAAAAGCCCCTCACCCCAGCCCTCCCGAAACGTCGGACCGCCCGGAGGGAGAGGGGGCCGACCGAGGGGTCTGGAGTCATACATCGACCTGAAGAACCGAGTTGATTATGGGCCCGGAAGGCACGTGAATCGTCGCCGACTCTGGGTTCGAAATGCATCGGAACCGTTATCGACTCCGAGCTCGAAATGCATTGGAGCCGTTATCGACTCTGGATTCAGCCGAGCACTTTCAGGTCGGCGTACCTCTACAGCATCCCCCAATCAGTCCCCTCTCCCTTTGGGAGAGGGCTAGGGTGAGGGGCTTTTGATCTTCAGACCTTACCCGGCCAAGCGCTGACGAACTCAGCCAGATCAACCTTCTCCGCCACACGCGGTTCTTTCTGCGGCGTGCCCAGATACAGGAACGCAATCACCTCTTCACCCTCCGCCAGCCCCAAACCTTTGGCCACATGCTGCGAATAAGCCAAATCCCCCGTACGCCACACCGCACCAATCCCCTGCGCATACGCCGCCAGCAAAATACCGTGCGCCGCACACCCTGCCGCCAGCAGTTGCTCAGCCTTCGGATATTTGACGTGCTCCTGCAATTTAGCGATCACCACAACCACCAGCGGTGCACGCAGTGGGCCGTTGCGCGCCTTGTCGATCATCGCTTCAGTGACTTCGCCTTCCTGCTGCTGCGCAGCCTCGGCCAGCAACTCGCCCATTTGCTCGCGCGCCGCGCCTTCGACGGTCAGGAAGCGATACGGCTGCAAGTGCCCGTGATCCGGCGCGCGCAACGCTGCGCCAAACAGGGCTTCGCGCTGCTCGGCAGTGGGGGCCGGTTCGACCAGTCGTGGAACGGAAACACGGTTGAGCAACGCGTCGAGAGCCTGCATCGGCCACCTCCTGAGAAAAATGTGCGGCTATTCTAGCTTCATCTGCCAACAGGATGCCGGTTTACATGCCCTGCCCCACGGGTAGAATGGCGCCCTCCTTACATCAGCCCGAGCGGACTTCATGGCGTTGCCGACCTTACGGATCATTGGTTTCATCATCGGCATCTTCCTGATCACCCTGGCCGTGGCCATGGTCGTGCCCATGGCGACTCTGGTGATTTTCGAACGCACCGGCGACCTGCCGTCGTTCCTCTGGGCGAGCATGATCACCTTTGTCGCCGGCCTCGCGCTGGTGATTCCCGGCCGCCCGGAACACATTCACCTACGCCCGCGCGACATGTACCTGCTGACGGTAAGCAGTTGGCTGGTGGTGTGCATTTTCGCCGCGCTGCCATTTCTGCTGACTCAGCACATCAGCTACACCGACTCGTTTTTCGAAAGCATGTCCGGCATCACCGCGACCGGCTCGACCGTGCTCAATCATCTCGACGACATGTCCCCGGGCATCCTGATGTGGCGCTCGTTGCTGCACTGGATCGGCGGCATCGGCTTTATCGGTATGGCGGTGGCGATTCTGCCGCTGCTGCGCATCGGTGGCATGCGCCTGTTCCAGACCGAATCCTCGGACCGCTCGGAAAAGGTCATGCCGCGTTCGCACATGGTGGCGCGACTGATCGTAGCGGCTTATGTCGGCATCACCATCCTCGGTAGCCTGGCGTTCTGGTGGGCAGGAATGAGCCCGTTCGATGCGATCAACCATGCGATGTCGGCGATTTCCACCGGTGGTTTTTCGACCTCCGACCAGTCGCTGGCCAAGTGGACGCAACCGGCGGTGCACTGGGTCGCGGTGGTTATCATGATTCTCGGCAGCCTGCCGTTCACCCTGTACGTGGCGACGCTGCGCGGCAATCGCAAGGCGCTGATCAAGGATCAGCAGGTGCAGGGTTTGCTCGGCATGTTGCTGGTGACCTGGCTGGTGCTCGGCACCTGGTACTGGTGGACGACCAATCTGCATTGGCTGGACGCCCTGCGCCACGTGGCACTGAACGTGACCTCGGTGGTCACCACCACCGGTTTTGCCCTTGGCGACTACAGCCTGTGGGGCAACTTCTCGCTGATGCTGTTCTTCTATCTGGGCTTTGTCGGGGGCTGTTCCGGGTCAACGGCGGGCGGGATCAAGATCTTCCGTTTCCAGGTCGCCTATATCCTGCTCAAGGCCAACCTTAATCAGCTGATTCACCCGCGCGCGGTGATCAAGCAGAAGTACAACGGCCACCGTCTCGACGAAGAGATCGTCCGTTCGATTCTGACCTTTTCGTTCTTCTTCGCCATCACCATCTGCGTGATCGCCCTGCTCCTGTCGCTGCTGGGCGTCGACTGGATGACCGCCCTGACCGGCGCCGCCAGCACCGTGTCCGGGGTTGGCCCGGGCCTGGGCGAAACCATCGGCCCGGCGGGCAACTTCGCCACCCTGCCCGATGCGGCCAAATGGATTCTGTCGTTCGGCATGCTGCTCGGCCGACTCGAGATCATTACGGTGTTTGTGCTGTGTATTCCGGCCTTTTGGCGTCACTGACCGCGTTCGGCGCCTGCAACAACCGCGTCCGGTAATCGCCGGGCGTGGTATCGAACCAGCGGCGGAACGCGCGAAAGAAGTTGCTCGGGTCGGCAAAACCCAACAGATAAGCGATTTCCAGCAAGGTCATGCTCGGTTGCGCCAGATACTGCTCGGCCAGTTCACGGCGGGTGTCATCGAGTAGTTGCTGAAAACTCGTGCCCTCCTCCTGCAACCGCCGCTGCAAGGTGCGCTGCGACAAATGCAGGGTCTGCGCAACGGTATCGCGCTTCGGCTCGCCTTGCGGCAGCAACCGGCACAGCACCTGTCGCGCCTTGTGGGTCACGCGACTTTCGGAAAACCGCGCCAGATATTCCCCGGCGAAGCGGTCGTGCAACAGCGCCATGGCTTCGTTGGCGGTGGGCAGCGGCGCTTCCATGTCGGCGCGTTCGAAGATCAACGCATCGTAGGGCGCGTTGAACATCAACGGCGCGTGGAAGGCCTGTTTATAGGGTGCCAGGTCATCCGGTTCGGCGCCCTGCACCAGCACTTTGACCGGGTGCAGCGTGCGTCCGGTCAACCAGCCGCACAGGCCCAGCGCACAGGCCAGCGAGGCTTCGGCACTTTGCCGGGTCGGCGGCAGATGATCGCCGTGCACCGTCAGAATCAGCGCATAACCTTCATCGAGTAAGCGGAAACTCAGATCGGCGCTCTCGGCGATGATGCGCTGATAACGCACCAGCCGTTGAAAGCCTTCGGCGAGGGTATTACTCGACATTAACGCGTAGCCAGCGACATGAAACGACGCCGGTCGCACCACCTTGCCCATGTTCAGGCCAATCGCCGGATTGCCGGACAGCTCGACCGCCCGTTGCCAGAGTCGGGTCATGGAATCTTGCGGGAAGCGCGCATCCGGATCATCCAGAGCCGTGTAATCAAGCCCCAGTTGTTTGAACAGAACCCGGCAATCCAGGCCGTCCATCTCCAATGCTTTGACAATCCCCATCGCCCAGCTTGCAGAAGTCGTTCGTTCGCTCATGGCGTTTTTCTTTTACATGAGGGGCCGCATATTACGGCCTGATTTGCGAAGGATACTAAAGTGGCGCCGATTGTCACTGGCCCACGCCAATGATCACTCTAGACTCAAATAAGCTACCCGCAGAACAACTCGTCGCCAGAACAATAACCACAGAGAACGCGGTCGTGGAAAACATCAAGCATTTCAACAGCTTCGCTGAGTTCTATCCGTATTACCTCAGCGAACACAGCAACAGCACCTGCCGGCGCCTGCATTTCATCGGCACCACGCTGGTGATTTTCATTCTGGCGATGACCATCGCCAAAGGCGCCTGGCTGCTGTTGTTGGCCTTGCCGCTGGCCGGTTACAGCTTCGCCTGGGTCGGGCACTTCTTCTTTGAAAAGAACCGACCGGCGACTTTCCAGCATCCGCTGTACAGCCTGCTCGGCGACTTCGTCATGTACCGCGACATGATCCTCGGTCGCGTGGCGTTCTGAATGAGGGTCAGCCAATGAATGCCAATGCCCGCTTCACCCATATGAAAGACGGTACGCAGGAAGACTGGGCGATCATCGCCGCCGATTTCAGTGCCTACGCCAAACAGTTGCCCTCGCGGATCATGACTCACCTGAAATTGCTCGAAGGTGACTTTGGTGGTTTCCCGGTGGATCGCCTGACACACTCGCTGCAAACCGCCACCCGTGCGTTTCGTGACGGGCGCGACGAAGAATATGTGGTTTGTGCGCTGCTGCATGACATTGGCGACACACTGGGTTCGTACAACCATCCGGACATTGCTGCGGCGATTCTCAAGCCGTTCGTCAGTGCCGAAAATTTGTGGATGGTCGAGAAGCACGGGGTTTTTCAGGGTTATTACTTCTTTCATCATCTGGGCATGGATCGGCATCTGCGTGAGCAGTTCGCCGGTCATCCGCAGTATCAAGCGACGGCCGAGTTTTGCGCCAAATACGATGCAGCGGCGTTTGATCCAGCGTATGACACGCTTCCGTTGAGCTTCTTTGAGCCCATGATCGAAAGGCTGTTTGCACAGCCGAAGAACTCGATTTACAAAGCCGCAATGGAAGAACACAGCCCGGCCTAAGATCAAAAGATCGCAGCCTTCGGCAGCTCCTACACAGGTCACATGTAGGAGCTGCCGAAGGCTGCGATCTTTTGCTTTTATGCGAGTTCGGCGACCTTGGCAGCCTTGAGCTCCGCCTCACGCGCCTGCGCATCCGCCAGTCGATACAACTCGATCGTGCCATCCCAATGCTCGATCAGCGCCGTGCACGACTCCACCCAGTCGCCGCAATTGAGGTAATCCACCTCCCCCACCTTGCGGATCTCGGCGTGGTGAATGTGCCCGCACACCACGCCATGCAACTCGCGTTTCACGCATTCATGGGCAATGGCTTCTTCAAAGTCGCTGATGAAACTCACCGCGGTTTTCACCTTGTGTTTCAGGTACGCCGACAGCGACCAGTAACCGTAGCCATACCGCGCTCGCCAATGGTTGAGCCAGCGATTGAGGGTCAAGGTGAATTCGTAGGCCGAGTCGCCGAGGAAGGCCAGCCAGCGGTGATAACGGGTGATCACATCGAATTGATCGCCGTGAATCACCAGCAGGTGCCGACCATCGGCCGTGACATGCACCGCCTCGTCGACCAACTGGATATTGCCCAGGATCAGCTTCGAATAACGCCGCAGGAATTCGTCGTGGTTACCGGTGACGTAAATCACCTCGGTGCCGCGCTTGCTCATGGTCAGCAAACGCCGGATCACGTTGGTATGCGCCTGCGGCCAGTACATGCCGCCGCGCAGTTTCCAGCCGTCAATGATGTCGCCGACCAAATAAATCTTGTCGGCATGGTAACCCTTGAGAAATTGCGACAGGTGCTCGGCCTGGCAATCCCGCGTGCCCAGATGCACGTCGGAGATCCACAGGGTTCGCACCCGTTGTTTGCGACTGGGTCTGGCGAGCTCGGCGCTGGTCATGGGCAACCCTCTGCGATGTTTTCGCCACTCTGCGCGCGCCCGGTTAATCGACCATGACAAGCATGAGTCAGTCCTGTGACAACGCATCCTGTGTGCGCCGGTGTAGACTGGCGATCACTTCGGAGACGACCTGCCATGCGACCGATCCTCACCCTGCGTCAGTACACCCACGATTTGATCGTGCACAGCCACGAGCACGCGCAATTGGTGTTCGGGTTGTCCGGTGCGCTGGATTTCGAGGTCGAGGGTTGTGGCAGTCAGGTGCGTCAGCAGAGCTTCGTGGTGATTCCGTCCGGTGCCCATCATGCCTGCGGCAGCCCCGATGGTAGCCGTTGTCTGGTCCTCGATATCCCTGTGGGGCAATGGGTGAAGGACTCGCTGGGCGAGCACGCCGAGGCCAGCCAACGCTTGCTCGACCTGCCGGCGCGACTGTCACTCGATGCGGGGCAAAGCCAGTTGGTCAGCTGGCTGGCGAACAGTCCGGTCAGCGATCCGTTGATCGCGCAACAAGGCGCGGTGTTGCTGCTGGCCAGTCTCAATCACGCGCAACCTGGCGAACTCGTCGCGCGTCGCCTGCCCTACGCCGCGCTGGATGCGCACATCGAGCAAAACGCCGCTTATCCGCTGCAAGTCGCCGATCTGGCGCGCGTGGCCGGGTTGTCCAGCGCGCGCCTGCATGCACGGTTCATGGCCGAATGCGGGCAGACGCCGATGGATTACATCCGCAGTCGACGCCTGCATCTCGCGGTGCAACTGCTGCGCGACACTGCACTGCCGATTGGCGAGATTGCCAGTCGCGTCGGCTACAGCTCGCAAAGTGCCTTCTCGGCCGCAGTCCTACGTGAGTTCGGTGCATCACCCGGCCAGCTTCGGCGCGATTCCTACGACAAAAGACGATAGTCTGCCGACAGACTTATTTACCTCGACGCGCTTCAATACAGGAGCTGCCGCAGACGAACGATCAAGATCAAAAGATCGCAGCCTGCGGCAGCTCCTACAGTTGAGATTGTGTTTGAGATAGAAGGATTGCAATGACTCCGCGTACCGCCCTCGGCGCTCTGCATATCGGCGCTTTGATGTTTGGCCTGACCGGTGTGTTCGGCAAACTCGCTGCTGCATCCCCCGCCGTGATCGTCTTCGGTCGCGCTGCTTTCGCCGTGCTCGCCCTGGCATTTTTCGCCCGTTTCGCCAGTCAGCACGGCTGGCAGAAACTCCAGGCCGTGGACTGGCGTCGCCTCGCCCTCAGTGGCGTGTTGCTGGCCGGGCACTGGGTGAGCTTCTTCATTTCGGTGAAAGTCGCCGGGGTCGCCATCGCGACGTTGGGTTTTGCCAGTTTCCCGGCCTTCACGGTGATTCTCGAAGGGCTGATCTTCCGCGAACGCATTCGCGCCAATGAAATGCTGCTGGTGGTGTTGGTCAGCATCGGTCTGATTCTGGTGACCCCGGCCTTCGATCTGGGCAGCGGCGCGACCATCGGCTTGCTCTGGTCAGTTCTTTCGGGCCTGCTGTTTTCGCTGCTGTCGCTGACCAACCGCGCCAGTTCCGGACGCATCCCGGCGGTACAGGCTGCGTTGTGTCAAAACGTCGTGGTGGCGTTGTGTCTGCTACCGGTCGCGGCACCGCAACTGATTGAGGTGCGGGCTCTGGACTGGCTGTGGATTGCCCTGCTCGGGGTGTTCTGCACCGGCGTCGCACACAGCCTGTTCGTCGCCAGTCTGGCGGTGATCAAGGCGCGCACGGCGGCGGTGGTGTTTGCGATGGAGCCGGTTTACGGCATCACCGTCGCCTGGCTGTTGTTCAATGAAAACCCGACGCCGAAGATGCTGCTCGGCGGCGCGTTGATCATTGTTGCCATCGTCGTGTCAGCGCGGATGTCCGGTAATGCCGACAAGAAAACCGTCGCCGCCGAGGCCGCGTCTCACTGAGTGCGGTCATTGTGGCCGAGGTCGCGCTCTGGATCGATCTGATCGCGAACCCGCTGCTTCAACACCTTGGCCTCGGGAAACCCACCGTCGGCCTTTCGCTCCCAGATCTGCACGCCGGCGCAGGTGATGTGAAATACCCCGCCGGTGCCCGGCACCAACGAGACTTTGCCGAGGTCATCGCCGAAGGTACTGAGCAGCTCCTGTGCCAGCCACGCGGCGCGCAGCAGCCATTGGCATTGGGTGCAATAGGTGATGACAACTTCTGCTTTTGCGACAGTCATGTTCGCTGAAACTCCTGAGACAGAGGGCGCCGCTATAATAGCCGGCTTTAACGCTTGCCCCGAGACTCACAATGCGCCGTCTGCTGTTCTGCCTGCTGCTTGGTTTCCTTCCTCTGCTTGTCCATGCCAGTGAGGCGTCACGACTGAAAGTCGGCCTGGTGCTGTCCGGGGGTGCCGCGCGCGGGCTGGCGCATATCGGCGTGCTCAAGGCGCTGGAAGAACAAGGCATCAAGATCGATGCGATCGCCGGCACCAGCATGGGTGCGGTGGTCGGTGGCCTGTACGCCTCGGGTTACAAGATCGATGAGCTGGAAAAACTCGCGCTGAGCATCGACTGGCAAGCCGCGCTGTCCGACGCCCCGCCGCGTGAAGACGTGCCCTTTCGGCGCAAACAGGATGACCGCGACTTTCTGGTCAAACAGAAACTCAGCTTTCGTGACGACGGCAGCCTCGGCCTGCCACTGGGCGTGATTCAGGGCCAGAACCTCGCGCTACTGCTGGAAAGCCTGTTGGCGCACACCAGCGACACCCGGAACTTCGACAAACTGCCGATCCCGTTCCGCGCCGTCGCCACCGACATTTCCAATGGCGAAAAAGTGGTGTTCCGCAAAGGTCATTTGCCGCAGGTGATCCGCGCCAGCATGTCGATCCCGGCGGTGTTCGCCCCGGTCGAACTCGATGGCCGGCTGTTGGTGGACGGCGGCATGACCGACAACATCCCCCTCGATGTGGCGCGGGAAATGGGCGTCGACGTGGCCATCGTCGTCGATATCGGCACGCCCCTGCGCAATCGCAAACAACTGACCACGGTGGTCGATGTGCTGAACCAGTCGATCACCCTGATGACCCGCAGTAACTCCGAAGAACAACTGGCCGCGCTGAAACCCTCCGATGTGCTGATCCAGCCCGCGCTGGCGGCATATGGTGTCACTGATTTCGGTAAAGCCCAGGACATGATCGACGCCGGTTATCGGGCGACGCGAATCCTCGACGCGCGGCTTGCTCAGCTTAAACCCGACGAGTCTCAGGATGCTGAGCTGAACGCCGCACGCTCACCGGGGCAGCGTACGCCGATCATCACCGCGATCCGTGTCGAGAACGATTCGAAGGTCGACGACGATGTCATTCGCTATTACATCCGCCAGCACATTGGCGAGCCGCTGGATATGGGGCGTTTGCATTCGGACATGGGCACCTTGTATGGCCTCGACTACTTCGAACAGGTGCAATACCGCGTGGTGCACAAGGGCGATGATCACACACTGGTGATCAGCGCTCGGGGCAAGCGCAGCGGCACCGACTACTTGCGGGTCGGCCTCAATCTGTCGGACGACATGCGCGGCGACAGCGCCTTCAACCTCGGCGCCAGCTACCGCATCAACGGCATCAACCGCCTCGGCGCGGAATGGCTGACCCGTGCGCAGATCGGCGACAAACAAGAGCTGTACACCGAGTTCTATCAACCGCTGGACGTCGGCTCGCGTTACTTCGTCGCACCGTACGCCTCGTTCGAAGCGCAGAACGTTGAAGCGGTGCTCGACAACGATCCGATCGCGCAGTACCGCGTCGAGCGCTACGGTTTCGGCCTCAACTTCGGCCGGCAGATCGGCAACAACGGCGAAGTGCGTTTCGGCGTCGGCGAGGCGTGGGGCAAGGCCGATGTGCGCATTGGCGATCAGGATCTGCCGAGTGAGAACTTCAACGAAGGCTTCTACGCGCTGAAGTATTCTTACGACTCGCTGGATAACGTGTACTTCCCTCACGAAGGCAAGGACGTCAGCCTGACGCTGACGCAGTTCGAACCGGGCCTGGGGTCGGACACGCGTTATCGACAGTGGGACCTGAAAATCGACAAGGCCATGAGCCATGGCCCGGATACGCTGATTCTCGGTGGGCGCTACGGGCGTACGCTGGACGACGCCAACGTGGTCACATCGAGTTTCCTCCTCGGCGGCGCGCGGCAGCTCTCGGGTTTCCGTGAGGACGCGATTTCCGGACAGAACATCAGCCTGATGCGCGCGGTGTACTACCGCCGGTTGACGCCGCGTTCGTATCTGCCGCTGGATTTCCCGCTGTATGCCGGCGCATCGCTGGAGCGTGGACGGGCGTGGAACAACGACAATGAGTTCGACAGTGGCTACATCAACGCCGCAAGCGTGTTTATCGGTTTCGACACGCCGCTGGGGCCGTTGAATTTCAGTTATGGCTTGAATGATGCGAATGAGCAGGCGGTGTACCTGAATCTTGGCCAGACCTTCTGATCAGGTCGTCTGACAATCCGCCTTCGCGAGCAGGCTCGCTTCCACAGGGGAATGCATTCCTATTGTGGGAGCGAGCCTGCTCGCGATGGCAATATCCGATACGCCACAAAAACTCAGGGTTCAGCGAATTCCCGCCAGCAACGTCCGCGCCGTTTGCTTCAAAGGTTCATCGCCCTCTTTGAGCAATTCATTGAGCAATGCAATCGCACTGTCGATGTCACCGTCGTCAATGCACGTCTGCGCCTGTTCGAGCTTGCCGGAATTTTCGTCGTGTAGCGGCTCCGGTTCCTGCAAATCCAGCGGCTGCAGCCCCAGCGAAGTTTCGGAATCGGCAAACTCATTGAGAAAATCTTCATCCAGCGGCTCGGCGTCCGGTTCAGGGATCCACTCGAGTTCGGCGTCCTCACTGGCCGCCTCTGGCAATTCAAAATCCTGAGGCAGTATTTTCAGGCCGGCCCCCAGCGCTGAGGTGTCCGCCGGCGGTTCAGCCGTGGCCGGGCGACTGTCCTCCAGATCCCAACTGGAATCCATCGACAACTCGCCCAGGTTCAATTCGAAATCATCTTCCGCCGCCGGTGGCGCAACAACGCTCGGGGCCGCCGCAATAACCGCCGGTAGCGTGGCCAATGGCGCGGCACCCACCAGCTTAGGATGTCGGGCGCGTACATCCTGCAACGCCTGAGCATCCACGCCCTGCTCACGCAAATGGCCTTCCTGTTGTTCATACGCAGCGCTGTCACCCTGGCGTCCCAGCACTTCAAGCAACTGCAAACCGATATCGCTGCGCTCCGGCTCCTTGTGCAAGGCATCGCGCAGCAAACCCGCCGCTTCGCCCAGTCGGCCATAGGCCAGATAGATCCCCACCGCCTCCAGCACATCGCCTGCCGCCGGTTCTTCGCGGTGTTGGTCTGAAGCATGAGATCTGACGGGTTCTGCGTTTGCGGCTTCAGCTACGTCCGGCTCATTATCCAGCGGCAACAGCGGCAACGGCTCGTCGGTGGGTACCTGTTGTTGCCGGCGACGGTGGACGAACAACCCGGCCAGTGCCCCCAGCAACAGCAACAAACCAGCGAGCAATGGCCAGTTCAAAGCGTCATCGCTGGTTTCAACCGGCGGCACAATCGGCGCCGGAACAGGTGCCGGTGCTGGTGTCACCACAGTCGGTGGCGCGTGCTGAAGTTCGACCAGGCGCGTTTGCAGGTCAGTGATCTGCTTCTTGCCATCGGCAATCTGCACATCCTGTGTCTGCAATTTTGCGTTGAGTTCGTCGACGGTCTTCTGCAGTTGCTGGCTCAACAACACACTGGCGGCCAATTGCTCGGCCAACGCTTCATTGGCAGGCGGGGGTGCAGGCGTTGGCAGCGTATCGCGCTTGGCCTGAGGTGCCTGCGGCGTAGCCGCGGCAGGTTCGACGCTGGGAAACGCGGAGGATTGCGCGCGCGGATCCGGCTCATCAGTGGCCGGCACGATGCCCGGCGAACCCGGTGGATCGATCAACACCGTGTACTCACGCAGCAAACGGCCGTTGGGCTGATTGAGCTGCACGAGGAAATTCAAAAAGGGTTCGTTGACCGGTTTGCTGGACGTCACCCGGATCATCTGGCGGTTGCCATGCAAGATCGGGATGAACTTGAGGTCGTTGAGGAAGAACACCCGCTCGACCCCGGCCTCGGCGAACTCATCCGCGGTGGCGAGGCGCACCATCAGATCGCTTTGCGTCAGCACGCCGACATCAACCAACGCGATGTCGGCCTTGAGCGGCTGATTGAGGCCGGAATGAACAGTGATGTCACCCAGCCCCAAGGCCATCGACCACGTCGAGTAACTGAATAGCCCAGCCAGCAGCAACCATTTGCCGCCACTGCGCCGTACCACGTGCCAACTTGCGAGCATGAGCATCCCTTAAATAAGCAAAACCGACTTCTATGCGTTCGCACATCCGGTACGAACACGATATTGCCCAGTAGTTCTTATAGTCGGCTCAGCGCGATCTCTCAAAGATACGGCACGTGGATATGCCTCAAGATTTTTCCAGGTTGCCCAGAATGTGCCCGTGAACACGCATGCACACCTTCAAATCCGCCTCGTCGACGCCTTCGAACAACTCGTGACGCAGTTGTGTGGCGATGGTTTCGATTTGTTCGATCAGCGGCAGCGCCGGTGCACAGAGGACGATTTTTTTTGCCCGACGGTCTTCCATCACGGACTGGCGTTGCACCAGGCCCTGGCTTTCCAGACTATCGAGCAAGCGTGCGAGGGTCGGGCCTTCGACGCCGACGCTCTGCGCCAGTTCACGTTGGGTCGGCGCCTCTTCAAAGCGCGCCAGATGCAGCAGCACCAGCCAGCGCGCCTGGGACAGACCCAGCCCGGCCAGCCGGCGGTCCAGTTCGGCACGCCAGCCACGGGACATCTGGGCCAGTTGCATGCCAAAGCGGTGTTGATCGGTTAACGGCATAAAACACTCACGGTTAGACTGAAAATAAAGAAAATCTAATTATTAGCCAGCTAAGCATGAGCTGCAGTTATAGGCAAGTGGCGGTCTGTACTGAATCGTTACATCTTGAAGCCCCTCACCCTAGCCCTCTCCCAGAGGGAGAGGGGACTGAATGGGGGATGCTTCAGGATTACGCCGACCTGATCCTGCTTTACCGAATCCATAATCGACTGGTTCTTTCAGGTCGATGTCAAACCTCAGACACCTCGGTCGGCCCCCTCTCCCTCTGGGAGAGGGATGGGCGGGCGGCGTTCCGATGAGGGCGGGGCAAAATTACATCTCGAATTCCGACTGCAACGCAGCCCGCACGCAGTAAAGCACGCCTTCCGGCACACGCCCGGCAAACAACTCCGCCACTTCGGCGACCGACGGTAACTCGCCTTCGCCATCAAGGAACGCGTCCTGCACTTCACCCATCAACTCTTCAGGCAAATCCAGCGCCTGCTCGAGCGACAACTGCTGCTTGCCGATCGCCTCAGCGAGCATGGTGTAAACGTTCTTCTCCGAGCACTGCAACTGACCGGCGATCTGCAGCGGCGTCATGCCGGCGCGAGCCAGGGTAATCAGTTCGTGGCGCACGTCGGCCACCGCTTTCGGCGCCTCGACCTCGCCGCCAAGCACTTCGAGGAAGGCATCGCCATAGCGTTCCAGCTTGCGCGCGCCAACGCCGCTGACCCGGGCCATTTCCGCCAGCGAGGTCGGTTGGCTGCGGAGCATTTCCAGCAACGTCGAATCGGGGAAGATGACGTACGGCGGCACACCATGTTCTTCGGCCAATTTGCGGCGCAGCGCGCGCAGGGCTTCCCACTGTTCGCGCTCTTCGCCGCGCACCAGTTGGCTGGCCGGGCTCTTGCTGGCGGTTTTGGCGGTAACCTGCGGTTTGAGATCGCGGCGCAACTCCAGCGTGACTTCACCCTTGAGCAACGGCCGGCAGCTGTCATTCAGACGCAGGCCGCCATAGCCTTCGTGATCGACATCCGCCAGACCGCGCGCGACCAATTGGCGGAACAGCGAGCGCCACTCGCTTTCGCTCAACGCCTTGCCGACGCCATACACCGACAGATGCTGATGACCGAAGCTGCGGACTTTTTCGTTGTCCTTGCCCAGCAGCACGTCGACCAGATGACCGACGCCGTAACGCTGGCCGGTGCGGAAAATTGCCGACAACGCCTGACGTGCGGGTTCGGTGGCGTCCCAGGTCTGCACGCCATCGACACAATTGTCGCAATGGCCACACGGCTCGGGCATGTCTTCATCGAAGTACGCCAGCAGGGTCTGTCGACGGCAGCGGGTTTCTTCACACAGCGACAGCATGGCGTCGAGCTTGTGCTGCTCCAGACGCTTGTGCCGCTCGTCGCCCTCCGAGTTCTGCAGCATCTGTTTAAGCATCACCACGTCTTGCAGACCGTAGGCCATCCACGCATCCGCCGGCAGCCCGTCACGGCCGCCGCGCCCGGTTTCCTGGTAATACGCCTCGAGGGATTTCGGCAGGTCGAGGTGCGCAACGAAGCGCACGTTGGGCTTGTCGATGCCCATGCCGAACGCCACCGTGGCGACCATGATCAGGCCTTCCTCATTGAGGAAGCGCTTCTGGTTGAAGGCACGCAGCTCGTTAGGCAGGCCGGCGTGGTACGGCAGCGCCGGAAAGCCCTGTTCACTGAGAAATGTCGCGACTTCCTCGACTTTCTTGCGTGACAGGCAATAGACGATGCCGGCATCGCTGCGGCGTTCGGCGAGGAATGCCAGCAATTGCTTGCGCGGCTGCTCCTTGGGCACGATGCGATAGAAAATGTTCGGTCGGTCGAAGCTCGACAGAAAACGCTCGGCATTCTGCAGATGCAGTCGCGTGACGATTTCTTCGCGGGTACGCTTGTCGGCGGTGGCGGTCAGGGCGATGCGCGGTACGTCAGGGAATAGCTCGGCCAACTGGCCCAGTTGCAGGTATTCCGGACGGAAGTCATGGCCCCATTGCGACACGCAGTGCGCTTCGTCAATGGCGAACAACGCAATGTTCAAGCCTTGCAGGAACGACAGCATGCGCGGCTGCACCAGGCGCTCGGGCGCCAGATACAACATCTTCACTTCGCCACGCTTGATCCGCGTCGCCAGATCGCGCTGCTGCTCGGCGCTCAAGGTGGAGTTCAGCGCGGCGGCGGCCACACCAAGCTCTTCGAGGGTGGCGACCTGATCGTCCATCAGCGCGATCAGCGGCGACACGACCACCGCCAGACCATCGCGCAGCAGCGCCGGCACCTGGAAGCACAGGGACTTGCCGCCACCGGTAGGCATCAGTACCAACGCATCACCGCCACTGGCCACGCGCTCAATGATCGCACCCTGACGGCCACGGAAACTGTCGTAGCCGAAGATGTCCTTGAGGACGCGTTGAGCCTGTTCGAGCATAAAAACTCCAAAAATCTACCGATACATCCCTGCGCAGGCTGGTTCAGAACAGCCACGGCTGCTTAAACAAAACGTAAGAACGCATTACGTGACACGCGCAAGGCGGGCAGGGATCGCAAAACGCGGCAGTATACCCGAGGCCTCCCCTGCGCAGGGCGACACCCGTCGATACAATCGCTGATACCTGTGTAGGAGCTGCCGAAGGCTGCGATCTTTTGATCTTGTCTTTATTAAAAGCAAATCAAAAGATCGCAGCCTTCGGCAGCTCCTACAGGGTGTATGCAGGGTATGACAGGTCAAATCTGCCTTGCGGCTGGCTTGAGCGCGCAAGAAGGCCTAGAATTCCCGCATTGTTTATTCCCCAAGGTAGCCCCGTAATGTCCTTCGCTGAGCAACTGACCCGCCTGCAAGTTTTCCTCGACGCCGACGAGCTGCACGACGAGGCGCTGGATTACGTGGCCGCTCACGGCTACCTGACCGCGCTGTCGATCTGCGCTGAAGACGTACCGGAGCGTGAGTGGATCGACGCCCTGTTCGCCGAAGAGCCGCATTACAGCAGCGACGCCCAGCGCGAAGAGATCGAAGCCACCCTGATCGGCCTCAAGGCACACATCGCCCGTCAACTGGCTTCGGATGAAGAATTCGAACTGCCATGCGAACTGGATCTGGGCGACGAGCCGGACGATTCCGAACTGCGCGGCTGGTGCATCGGCTTCATGGAAGGCGTGTTCCTGCGTGAAGCGGCCTGGTTCGAAACCGCCGAAGAAGAAGTCAGCGAAATGCTCCTGCCGATCATGGTCGGTTCGGGCCTGTTCGACGAACAGCCAGAGTTCGAAGACATCGCCAAAGACGCCAACCTGATGGACGACATGATCGTACAGATCCCGGAAGCCCTGACCGCGCTGTACCTGCTGTGCCAGGCGCCCGACGAAAAACCGGCGATCCTCAAGCCACGTCACCACTAAGATCCGGCCTATGGACAACCCCATAGGCAACCGCCCCCTGATGTTGCGCTACATCCTGCTGGCCATCGGCTGGCTCAGCGTGGCATTGGGGGTGATCGGGATTTTCCTGCCCGTCCTGCCCACCACCCCTTTCCTTCTGCTCGCCGCAGCCTGCTTCGCGCGCAGTTCTCCGCGTTTCTATCAATGGCTGGTCGAGCATCCACGGCTCGGGCCATGGATCCGCGATTACCTCGATGGCAATGGCATTCCGCTCAAGGGCAAGGTCTACGCGATCGGGCTGATGTGGGCGAGCATTCTGTTCTCGTGCTACCTGGTGCCACTGCCGTGGGCGCGGGGGTTTATGTTGACCAGTGCGGTGTTGGTGACGGTTTATATTTTGCGGCAGAAGACTTTGCGCAAAACTTGAGCCATCACGTTACTACCGTTGGTCTAAAACGTAAAAACACCTGTCAGATCTGACAGGTGCGCTTTTCCCGAATTTATCCCCTAATCACTCCATCGCCCCACCCTAGGCAGGAGTGCCCGTCATGCTCGTCCAACCGCGCAAAGAAATCTCGGTACTGTCCCTGCTCGATCCGGAAATCCCCGGTGGCCGAGACCTCAAGAACGGCACGTGGGGCGTCAACCTCGCCGCTGCACGACTTACCCACCCCGACAAGGGGCTGAAGATCCAGGTGCCCGCCTGGAACAACATGAGCAAGAACGACAACTGCAAGTTGTACCTGGGCACCACCATGGTCGCGCAGAAGACCATTAACGAAGACATCGAGGTGAACAAGCACGTCACCCTCTTCGTCGCGCCCGAGCGTTTGCTCAGCGGCGACTGGGAGCTGTCCTATCAGATCAAGCGGTTCGGGCAGAACTTCGAGCAAGGACCGACGATCAAGTTCGTCGTCAAACTCGAACTGCCCGGTGGTCAGGATCTTAATCCCGACTATGGCCACTCCGAACTGACCATGGCCTTCGATCCGCCGGATGTGGTGCGCGACGGTGTCGACAAGGCCACCGCCGAGAAAGGCGTGACGGTCTACGCCAAACCCAAACCCGGCGATGGTTTGCTCTACCTGAACTGCGCCGTCGGTGACGTGCTCATCCTGGCCTGGGCCGGGAAAACCGTGGAGTCCGAGCCCGTCACCCAGGAACAGATCGATGATCCGGTAAATAAACCCATCAAGGTGCTGGCCGACAAGGACACCATCCTCTCAGCCGGAGACTCCGACGGCGTGTCGGTCAGCTACAAGATCCGCGACCGCGTCTACAACGAGTCCGAAGACTGGTGCGAGGCCGTTTATATTGCCGTCGACACCCAGGGCTTGCGGCTGGGGGCGCCCATCCTCAAACAGGCCGACGGTCTCGTCGTGAATCTGGAGGAGCTGGGGGAAGAGCGGCCGCAGGTAGAAGTCTGGGCGGAGGACGGCAACATCTTCAAAAAGAACGACGAGATCTACCTCAGCGTCTTCGGTACCGACGACGAAGGTAAAGAGATCAGCGAATTGGTGATCCAGCGTATTGAAACCACGCCACCGGTGCGAGTCTCGATCACGCACAACAACAGCACCCTGCGCGCCTTGGCCAAACGCACGGTGGTGTACGCCTATCATGTACGTCGCGACGGCGTCGTGGTCGACAACTCCCAATCCAAGTCGCGCGCCTACAGCGTTATCGGTGAGCCGACACGCTTGGCCGCGCCCATCGCGATCGATCAGATCAGTGGCGCGCTCGACCCCGACGCGCCCGAATACCGCATCCGCATTCCCTATGACCCGCTGATCACCCCGGAGAACGCGATCGAACTCAAATGGTTCGGCACCCGATCCGACTTCACGACTTACGACCCGGAACTGCAGTGGCACCTCCCGACCGAAGACGAAGCCAACGACTCCAACGGTTTCATCATCACCGTCGAGGGCAAACACGGCAAAACCCTCAAGGGCGGCACGCTGGACCTGTCGTACAACCTGCTGACCGATGAAAACGGCACCATCGTCAAACGCGCATCCCTGCACGCCTCGCTGTTGAACGTCGGCGAAGCGCAACGGGAACTGGTCAAACCCATCGTGCTGGGTGAAAAGGATGGCGTGCTCGAACCCAAAGACCTGCCCGGCGGCGCCAGCAAAATCACCCTGCCCCGGCCGGAGGCTGTTCCGAGTCAAGCCGGAGACATCAAGACTTATTCCCTGGACATTGAAGGCAATGAGCCCGTCACCGACTCGAAAACACTCAACGCATTGTCCAAGGACAAGGACGTGGTTTTCCCGCTGAACGCGGCGTTTGTGGCCCAGCACATCGAGCCTAATCGCGGGAAAAAAGTGCAGGTGCACTACGAAATTTTCCGGGCGGCCAGCAACACGACCAGTTATTCGAATGTGCTGGAGTTTGTCATCGGCGAGCCGGTGGCACTCGATCCGCCGACCATCGATTCGGTCAAGGGCTCGCCAAGCGGCAAGGACATTGTCGAGGGTGGCACCACCGTTGAAACCAGCGTGGTGCTGAGCGGCACGGGCGCCAAGGGCAAGAACGTCGAGATACGCGATGGTGCCACCGTCAAGGATGAGGTCACGGCCGATCCGGTCTCTGGAATCTGGACCTACACCGCGTCGGGGCTGACTGTGACGAAACACAGTTTTACCGCGACAGGAAAGTACGGCGCCGAACCCGCCTCCGCAGCCTACACCCTCACTGTCACGGCCGTCATTGTGCCGACGCTGAGCAACGTGCTGGACGACCGCAACAACGAAGTGCCGGAGGGTAAAACCACCTTCAGCACGTCGCTGACACTCAAAGGCACCGCCAGCAAAGATCAGGACGTCGGGATCTATGATGGCAGCGGTGCGAGCGCAG
The DNA here is from genome assembly GCF_900580865.1 of Pseudomonas viridiflava. Taxonomy (GTDB): domain Bacteria; phylum Pseudomonadota; class Gammaproteobacteria; order Pseudomonadales; family Pseudomonadaceae; genus Aquipseudomonas. The sequence continues at coordinate 325,383 of NZ_UTBZ01000169.1, read as the reverse complement.
TACTCAAGGGAACCGCGACAGCGGATAAAACCACAGGCCTGTGGGAATGCACGATCACGGTTGTAGTCGGCGCGCGCCGGTTGTATGCCAAATCCCTTTATCACCCCACATCGACCTATTCCAATGTGCGACTCCTGACGGTGGAAGCCCTCAGGGCGCCGACATTGACATCGGTCAAAGGCTCGCCGAGTGGTAACGAAATCCCCGAGGATGGCTTCACCGTGGAAACGGCCGTGATCTTGAGCGGCGTTGCCGCAGCCGGGCGAGACGTTGAAGTGCTCGACGGTACGGTTATCAAAGGTCATGAGATCGCCGATGGAGTAACCGGCATCTGGAGTCTGCCCGTTGCAAACCTCAGCAAAACCAAACACAGCTTTACGGCCAGAGATCTGGAGCAACCGAGCCTCGTGTCGGCAGCGAGGACGTTGACGGTGACGGAAGAGCTGCGCGCGCCATTTCTGGTGGAAGCAGCCAGTCCGATTCATCCGCTGGCATATCCCCAAGGCGTGACAATGCGGATTGAATTCCCAGCGCAGGTTGACGATAGGGCGCAGTTGGTTCATGTGAATGCAGTGGACGGGGCACCGCCGTTCGAATTAAAAAAATTCAATGACGACAACCAGGTAAATGAGCCGCTTGCACAAGCATTCTGGATAAATCATCAAAACTCGGTCGTCAGGTTTCTGTGGGATCTGAATCGCGATGGCAGCCCGGCTGGCAAGTCACAAACGATGGAGGTACAAGTCGAAAAAATCGACGCAGGTGACACGCGATTGCCCACTCCCGTAATAGCCGGAAATACAAGCAATTTACTCGACGTCACTCAACTCCAAAGCACTGATCAATCGACAGTTGCGAATTCGCCTCATACTCCACGAGAAGTACGGTGGTTGCTTTATGAAGGGACAAGCAGAAGTGGCGCGACCGTAAAACTTTATGACCCAGAGAAAGAAACAAGTGATCCGGCATCAGATTTCAGCAAAAAAATCCCCTTGGCCTGGCTGAAAGCTCTGGGTAATGGCACAACATTAACGATGACATTCAGCGTCAACTTCAAGGGTGAGCCCAACCAGGAAGACGCTACCAAGTTTCCGATTCGAACTTACTCCATTCGGGCGACACCGCGCCTTGATGACCTGACGAATTTTGCCAATCACCAGAGAAACGGCTGGGAAAATGGTCCGGTAATTGTTGACCAGAGAGACTGGAGCTATGCCAACTTTCTCGGTCTCACATCGCTGACCAACAGCACCTATACGAACAACTCTGCGGGCGTTGTACTAAAAAAGACCTATACCAATTTGATCCGTGGCAGCACGTATGAATTCAGCTGTCTTGCATCCAACGGAAATCAGCCACCACTTGCACAGCTTTCGTTCAGATCAAACTATGGAGTGATAATAAGCTTCATGTCGCCACCTGCCTCCCAATGGATACCTTATTCATCCACTTTTATTGCGCAGTCCGAACAGATGACTTTCGAGTTCCAGAGCCTTTTGGCTACCGGGTCTGGTAATGACTATTTCTTGACTAACTTGCGCATGAGAGAGGTTTAAACAACTAAACAAGAAAGGAAAAAAGGGGGACGGATTTATTTAACCAGTGATTTAAACAGCGGGGTTGATCGAGGTTTTTCTGTTGACCGGGATGACCCTTTCGCGAGCAAGCTCGCTCCCACAGGGAAACGCATTGAAAATGTGTGCGAGCTTGCTCGCGAAGGGGCCACTGAAGTCAGCGCAAATCGCCTTTTAAACTCCGGCGTTTAAAAGACACCTTCAGACACGCCTTCCAGGCTACAAATTCTTGCGCCTTTGCCTACAGCTACGCCAGAATCCGCCGGCTTGTGCGCCTTGGGGTCGGGTTCTATTGTGGTGCGGTCGCTGAAGAGTCAGCGATCGGGTTTAGCGACCCAAATCTGTAATAGGTGCATCAGCGCTCCATGCTTTGTGGCAGATTCAATGTCTGCAACTTCGCTATGGTGGCTGTATGCGGGAGACCCTCGGGTCTGCCGGGTGCCTATAACCGGTTCGCTAACCTGCGTACAGCCGCCACCTTCCTGTTTAGCGACAGTTCTGGGCGGCTCCACTCTTATAGGAGCTTCACCATGATCAAACCAACACCCAACCCGCCCGAAACCGATCTCGCCTCACCCTACGAATCCCTCGATTCAAAAAAACTCAACGACGCCGCCGAGCGCGCCCTCGACCACTATCTCTGCCCACCCGGCTCCACCCCACCACCGCGAAAAACCCGTCGGATGTACGCCGCTAACGCAGATTTCAAAAACGAGGAACTGCTGGCCGATGCCAGCGAAACACTCGCCTCAGCCAGAACCATCGCTCATGACTTCGCCCACCTCATACCCGCGTCGCAGCGCAGGACGCTGTTGGGGATTGCGCAACTGATCATGCTCGGGGAGCTGGCGGTGAATCGGGTGCTGGATAATCTGGAGTTGCCGGGTTGATGCAGGCGTGATCAACCGCTGAGTTATTCGGCGTCAGATCTGGCGCTTTCGCGAGCAGGCTCGCTCCCACAGTGAGCCAGTGAGCGCGTTCCAATGTGGGAGCGAGCCTGCTCGCGAAGGGGCCAGAATGAGCAACGCCATACCATCAGACAGAAAAAACCCGCCGTCCCGATGATCAGGACGGCGGGTTTTGTCGTTTCAGACTCCGCTTACACCGTATCCACCTTCAACGAATGATCATTCAGCATCCCGCTGATGATCGTCGCCGTGTCGTGCCCACCAGCGACCACCCCGCCTGCCCCCGGCGTCACGCCGTAATGGCTGGCGAGGTTGACGCCGGCCAGGTCGATGGTCTGGTTCGGCGTGGCGCCAGCCATGGCGCTGACGTCGATGCTGGTGAGCACCGAGGCGCCGCTGCCGGTGACGGTGAAATGCAGGTAGTCATCCAGTGAGGCGGTGGTGCCGTTTTCGCCCTGCAGCAGTTGCGACAGGTCGAGCTTGTCGGTGCCGGGGGTGAAGTCGGTGATCAGGTCGTGGCCGCTGTTGCCCTTGAGCCATTGGAAGGTATCGGCCCCTGCGCCGCCGGTCAGCGTGTTGTTGCCCATGCCGCCAATCAGCAGATCGTCACCGCCGCCACCGTTGAGGATGTCGTTGCCCAAACCACCGTTGATCACGTTGTTATTGTTATCGCCGGTCAGCGTGTCGTTGAAGTTCGAACCGACGAGGTTTTCGATACCGGTCAGGGTATCGGTGCCGGCGCCGAGGGTGTTTTGCGCACCGAGCAGGCCGAGGTTGACGGTGACGGCAGCCGTGGCGTGGGCGTAGCTGGCGGTGTCGCTGCCGGTGCCGCCGTCGAGCAAATCGTTGCCCGGACCGCTGTAGAGCAAGTCGTTACCGGCGCCGCCGTGCAGCTCGTTGTTGCCCGAGCCTGCGGTGAGCACATCGTTGCCGTCGCCAGCGTTGATGATGTTGTCGCCGCTGCCAGCCACCAGCACGTCATCCCCCGCGGTGCCGGTGAGGGTGTGGCCGTCCTGATAGCTGATGCTCACATTGGCGGTGTCGCTGCCACCGTGGTTGTCGTTGGCGGTGTAACTGCCGTTGAAGTCAGGGGTAATGTCATGCGCCCCGGCGTAGTTGAGGGTCATGGTCAGCTGATAGTTTTCCGCCGCGTTGGGGTTACCGCCGCCGCTGGGATTGGCGATGTTGGTCATGTGGATCTGATAGACGCCATCGGCCGACGCGGTGAGGGTTTGCCCGTCCGCCAGGGTTGTGTAGGCGCCACCGTTGATCGAGTACTCCATGGTGACGTGACCGGCTGCCAGGTTGTGATCGAGGTTAAGGGTTTCGCCTTGGCGCAGGTTCACGGTGATACGGTCTTCGTCGTTGGCGTTGCTGTTGGTCACTGCGCCGAGATAGCCGCTGACCACCAGCAAGGCCGTCATGGTCGCAGCGTTGGCGCTGAACGAACTGCGCACGTTAGCCAGGTTCTGGTTGGCGGCGGTGTTGACGTTAGTCCCGGTGAAGTTGATCGCCCCGGTGCCGGTAAAGTCAGCCGCTTTCGAGATCCAGCCGGTGTTGAAACTGGTCGGCGTGGCATTGAGCGTATCGCCGTTGGGGTCGGTGTCGTTGGCCAGCAACAGTTCGCCCGGCACGACTATATTGCCCGACAGCACGTTGGTGATGACGTGGTCGTCGACGGCCACCGGCGGTGCGTTGGGGATGACCTTAACGGTCAGCGTCGAACTGGCGAGGTCGCCATCGTTGTCGCTGACGGTGAAGCCGATGTTCTCGGTGATGACCACAGCGGTGGTTTTCTGCGAGGTGTAGGTGTAGTCGCCGCTGTCGAGGTTGACCACCAGTGTGCCGCCATTATTGGTGGCAATGCTCAACGTGTTATTGGCCGTGTTGAAGGTGCCGTGATTGGTGCCACCGCTTGGCGTCAACGAGCCTTGGCCGCTGAGGGCTTTCGGATCGTAGGTGTAAGTGGTGCCGTCGACCACGATGGACTTGATAAAGCCGCCATCGGCGCCAAAAGTGCCGCCCTCGCCCAGCAACGAACCGGTGACCGGTGCGCCCTGTACGGTGCCCGACAGTACCGAGTTGAGTTGATTGAGATCGGTGACCACCACCGCGTTGGTGTTGGTGTGGCTGATGCCGTCATACGCCAGCGGGTCGAGGTTGGCGTTGCTCACGCCGCTGCCGAGGCCGATCGCGTAGTTCTTGATGTTGTTGGCATCGAGGAAGTTTTTCAGCGCGGCTTCATCAGCGGCGTTGATGTCGCCTTCGTTGGGTTTGCCGTCCGAGAAGAAGTAACCGACGTTTTGCGCCCCGGTGAGTTTGCCCGAGGTGTTGAACGCAGTTTGCATGACCGCCACTGCGGCGTCGTAGTTGGTGCCACCGCCGGCGGTGAGTCCGGCGAGAATGGTTTTCGCGGTCGCGACATCGACCCACACCGAGGTGCGGTCAGTGGCGTTGCTGCTGAAGGTGACGAGCTGGACTTTGACATCACCGAGGTCGTCGTACTTGTCGAGCAAGGCGCTGATCGCTTGCTTGGCCAAGGCCAACCGCGACAGGCCTGGCACACCGGAGGCATCGGCCATACTGCCGGAGATGTCGAGGACGATAAGCAGGTTGGAATCGATCTCCACCGCTGCCACCGAACGATCCGAGGCCACGGCTTTTGGCACGTCATCGACGATGTTGACCACGAGGGTACTGGTGGTGCTGTTGCCCAGTGCATCGGTGGCTTTGTAGGTGAAACTTTCGCTGAGGGTGTTCGCCCCGTCGTTGGCGCCCGGCGAGGTTTTCGGTGCCGAGGTCAGCGTGTAGGTGTAGGTACCGTCGGCGTTGAACTGAATCTGCCCATAGCTGCCGGTGGCGCTGCCGACCAGGGTGTAAGTGATCGTGCCCGTGCCGCCGGTGACCGCACCGACCAGGGTGCCGGTGGCGGTTTCGCCAGTGTTGCTCGGGTCGCTGCCGGTGACCGTACCGGGGGCCAGATCCGCGCCGTCCTTGCTCAGGTCGAGGGCTTTTTCATACACCGTCACGTCCTGATCGACCGAGGCCAGCAGTTTGCTGTCGGCGACGTTGATGGTGATGGTCGTGGTGCTTTCGTCGCCATCGCTGTCGCGGACGGTGTAGGTGAAGGTGTCAGTGGCACCCGGTGGGCTCACCGAGTTCGGGTTGCTGTGATAGACGGCGTTGCCCGCCGCATCGAGGGTCAGGTAACCGAAGTTGCCGTTGATGTTGCTGTTGAGGCCGCCGATGGCCGAAGTGCCGGTGTTGCTGCCGGCACGCACACCGACCACCGTCGCGGCGCCATCGGCACCGCTGACGTCATTGCCGAGCACACTGACGTTGACCGTACCGCCCTCGGCCACCGAGCCGGTGTCGGGTTTGGCGGTCGGCAGATCGTCGATGATGTTGACGTTGATCTGACCGTTGGCGGTGCTGCCATCGGTGTCGGTAGCCACCACATTGAAGTTCTCGGTGAGGCTGTTGGCACCGTTGGCGTTCGGGTGGGTTTCGTTGTCGACCAGGGTGTAGCTGTAACTGACGACACCGGTGGCCGGGTTGTAACCGGTGACGGTGAAAGTGCTGCCCAGCGGCGAAACCACCGATTGCGGGAAGCCTGCGGCAACGCCGTTGGTGACCACGGCAATGCCACCGACGGTGAGGGTTTGCAGGCCATCGAGCGCGGTCACGGTGAAGGTGCCGCTCTGGGTCAGCGCCGGGGTGTCGGGGCTGGTGCCGTCGCTGAGGTTTTTCTCGTAGACGCTGAGTTCGCCGCCATTGACGTCGAGGCCGTTGAGCAGCACCGGATCGTCATTGTTGTGGATGTTCAGCACCAGGTTGGCAGTGCTGGTATCGCCGTCGGCGTCGGTCAGGGTGTAGGTGAACGTCTCGGTACCGTTGCCGCCGCCGTGCAGATTTTTGAAGTCGGCATCGTTGGCGTTCAGCGTGTAGGTGTACGTGCCGTTGGCGTTGAGCACCAGCGTGCCGTAAGTGCCGGTGAAGGTGCCGGCGCTGATCGGCCCGGCATTCGCTCCGGTCGCGACCACATCAGCGCCTTGCACATCGTTGCTCAGCACGTTGCCAGTCAGGGTCAGTTGCGTTTCCGAAGCGCTGTTGGCGTTGCTGTCGTTCACGGCTTTCGGCACGTCATCGACGATGTTCACGACGATGGTGCTGGTGACGATGTTGCCCAGTGAATCAGTGGCCTGATAGGTGAAGGTTTCAGTCAAGGTGTTGGCGCCGTCGTCGGCATGCGGCGTGGTGCTCGCCGGCGATGTCAGGGTGTAGGTGTACGTGCCGTTGGGGTTGAGGACGATTTGCCCGTAGTTGCCGGTGGCGCTGCCGACCAGCGCATAGCTGATCGCGCCGACCGCACCAGTGACCGAGCCGACCAGGGTGCCGGACGCGGTTTCGCCAGTGCTGGCCGGATCGCTGCCGGTGACTGTACCGGGAGCCAGATCCGCGCCGTCCTTGGTCAGGTCGAGGGCTTTCTCGAAGACCGTGACGTCGGTGTCGCTGGTCGCGCACAGTTTGCTGTTGGCGACATCGATGGTGATGGTGGTGGTGCTTTCATCGCCATCGGCATCGCGCACGGTGTAGGTGAACACATCCACCGCGCCCGGGCCGTTCACGACGTTGGGATTGCTGTGGTAGACGGCGTTGCCGTTGGCGTCCAGGGTCAGGTAGCCGTAGGTGCCGTTGATGTTGCTATTGAGGCCGCCGATGGCCGAGGTTGAGGTGTCGGCGCCGGCGCGCACGCCGACCACCGCACCTGTCACGGCCGGGCCGTCGGCGCCGCCGATGTCATTGTTCAGGACATTGCCGCTGACCGTGCCGCCCTCCGCTACCGACGCGGCGTCAGGATGGGCGCTCGGCAAATCATCGACGATGTTGACGTTGATCTGGCCGTTGGCCGTGCTGCCATCGGTGTCCGTCGCCACCACGTTGAAGTTCTCGGTGATGCTGTTGGCGCCGCTGGCGTTTGGATGGGTTTCGTTGTCGACCAGGGTGTAGCTGTAATTCACCACACCGGTGGCCGGATTGTAACCGGTGATGGTCAACGTGCTGCCGAGCGGCGTGACGATCGATTGCGGGAAGCCTGCGGCCACGCCACCAGTCACCACGCTAATACCGCCCACGGTCAGGGTTTGCAGGCCGTCGAGGGCGGTGACGGTGAAGGTGCCGCTCTGGGTCAGCGCCGGGGTGTTGGGGCTGGTGCCATCGCTGAGGTTTTTCTCGTAGACGGTGAGTTCGCCGCCATTGACGTCGAGGCCGTTGAGATAGACCTGATCGTCATTGTTGTGGATGTTCAGCACCAGGTTCGCGGTGCTGGTATCGCCGTCGGAATCGGTAATGGTGTAGGCGAAGGTTTCCGTGCCGTTGCCACCGCCATGGAGGTTTTTGAAGTCCGCGTCATTGGTGTTCAGCGTGTAGGTATACGTGCCATTGGCGTTGAGGACCAAGGTGCCGTACGTGCCGGTGAACGTGCCCGGCGTCACTGGCCCGGTCGATACACGATCGGCGCCTTGTACATCGTTGGTCAGGACGTTGCCGGTCAGCGTGAGTTGGCTTTCCGAGGCCGTCGTAGCGTTGCTGTCATCCACGGCTTTTGGCAGGTCGTCGACGATGTTCACATCAAGAGTGGCATTGGCGGTGGTGCCGTTGTCATCGACGACAGTGACGGCGAACTGCTCCGGCAGATTGTTTGCGCCATTGGCGTTGGGATGCGCCTCGTTGTCGGCCAGGGTATAGCTGTAGCTGACCACGCCGGTGGTGGCGTTGAAACCGGTGATGGTCAGTGTGCTGCCGAGCGGAGTGGTGACCGACTGTGGAAATCCGGCAGCCACGCCGTTGGTGACGACGGCAATGCCGCCGACAGTCAGGGTCGTCACGCCGTCGAGTGCAGTGATGGTGAAGGTGCCGCTTTGGCTCAGCGCGGTGGCGTCCGGTGCGCTGCCGTCAGTGAGGTTTTTTTCGTAAACGGTGAGTTCACCGCCATTCACGTCGAGGCCGTTGATGATCACCGGATCGTCGTTGTTGTGGATCTGCAGGACGAGGTTGGCGGTGCTGGTATCGCCGTCCGAATCGGTGATGGTGTAGGCGAAGGTTTCAGTGCCGTTGCCACCGCCGTGGAGGTTTTTGAAGTCGGCATCGCTGGTGTTCAGCGTGTAGGTGTAGGTGCCGTTGGCGTTCAGCACCAGCGTGCCGTAAGTCCCGGTGAAAGTGCCCGGCGTGACAGGCCCGGTTGGTACGCGGTCGGCGCCTTGCACATCGTTGGTCAGCACGTTGCCGGTCAGTGTCAGTTGCGTTTCAGACGCCGTGCCATTGCTGTCATCAAAGGCTTTGGGCACATCGTCGGTGATGTTCACGTCGAGCGTGCCGTTGGCAGTGGTGCCGTTATCGTCGACCACGGTGACAGCGAATTGCTCTGGCAGATTGTTCGCGCCGTTGGCGGTGGGATGCGCTTCGTTGTCGACCAGGGTGTAGCTGTAGCTGACCACGCCGGTGGTGGCGTTGAAACCGGTGATGGTCAGCGTGCTGCCCAAAGGTGTGGTGATTGATTGCGGAAAGCCTGCGGCTACACCGTTGGTGACCACGGCGATGCCGCCGACAGTCAGGGTCGTCACGCCGTCGAGTGCAGTGATGGTGAACGTGCCGCTTTGGCTCAGCGCGGTGGCGTCCGGTGCACTGCCGTCAGTGAGGTTTTTCTCGTAAACGGTGAGTTCGCCGCCATTGACGTCAAGACCGTTGATGATCACCGGATCATCGTTGTTGTGGATCTGCAGAACGAGGTTAGCGGTGCTGGTATCGCCATCCGAATCGGTGATGGTGTAGGCGAAGGTTTCCGTGCCATTGCCGCCGCCGTGGAGGTTTTTGAAATCCGCGTCGCTGGTGTTCAGCGTGTAGGTGTACGTGCCATTGGCATTCAGCACCAAGGTGCCGTACGTGCCGGTGAATGTGCCGGCGGTGATCGGCCCGGCACTTTCGTTGGTCACCACGCGATCGGCGCCCTGCACGTCATTGGTCAGCACGTTGCCGCTCAGTGTCAGTTGCGTTTCAGACGCCGTGCCATTGCTGTCATCCACCGCTTTTGGCAGGTCATCGACGATGTTCACATCGAGGGTGCCGTTGGCAGTGCTGCCGTTGTCATCGACCACGGTGACGGCGAACTGCTCGGGCAGATTGTTCGCACCGTTGGCAGTTGGATGGGCTTCGTTGTCGGCAAGGGTGTAGCTGTAGCTGACCACGCCAGTGGCAGCGTTGAAACCGGTGATGGTCAGCGTGCTGCCCAACGGCGTGGTGACCGATTGGGGGAAACCTGCCGCCACGCCGTTGGTGACCACAGCAATACCACCGACGGTCAGCGTCGTTACACCATCCAGTGCAGTGATGGTGAAGGTGCCGTTCTGGGTCAGCGCGGTGGCGTCCGGCGTGCTGCCGTCGCTGAGGTTTTTCTCGTAAACCGTCAGCTCGCCGCCCTCGACGTTCAAGCCATTGATGACCACCGGATCGTCGTTGTTGTGGATCTGCAGCACCAGATTCGCCGTGCTGGTATCACCGTCGGAATCGGTGATGGTGTAGGCGAAGGTTTCCGTGCCGTTGCCGCCACCGTGCAGGTTTTTGAAGTCCGCGTCGCCTGTGTTCAGCGTGTAGGTGTACGTGCCGTCGGCGTTAAGCACCAAGGTGCCGTAAGTCCCGGTAAAAGTACCGGCAGTGACCGGGCCAGTCGCTACACGGTCGGCGCCTTGCACATCGTTGGTCAACACGTTGCCGGTCAATGTCAGCTGTGTTTCAGACGCCGTGCCATTGCTGTCATCAAAGGCTTTGGGCACGTCGTCGGTGATATTGACGTCGAGCGTGCCGGTCGCGGTGTCGCCATTGCTGTCGCCGGCAATCACCGTGAACTGTTCGCTGAGATTGTTCGCGCCGTCGCCGGCCGCGTGGCTTTCGTTGCCGTTGAGGGTGTAGCTGTAAGTGACCACGCCAGTCGCCGGGTTGTAACCGGTGATGGTCAGGGTGTTGCCCAGTTGCGTGGTGATCGATTGCGGAAACCCGACCGCGACGCCGCCGTTGATCAGGTTGATGCCGCCGATGCTCAGGCTGGTCAATCCGTCCGGCGCCGACACCGTGAAGCTGCCGTTTTGCGTCAGTGCACCCGGGTTGGCCGACGAACCGTCAGGCAGATTGGCTTCACTGAGATTCAGTTCGCCGCCCGCCACATTCAGACCGGTGAGGGTCACCGGATTGTTCACCGGTGGCGGCACCACCACAGCCGGGGTGTCATCGCCGTTGTCGATCACCGCGTTGTGGCGTTCTTCTGGGAATTCGGGAATACCGCCGAAACCGGCGGTGGGGAAGCCGATGATCGGGTCGACGCGTCCACCGACCTCCGTCAGCAGAACAAAACTGTGGCCGCCGCCCGCCTCTCCCGGTGCGCCACCCGGGGCATTCGGACCGGCCGCGGTGGCTTCAGCGGTTTTGCTCGGATCGTCACCGGCAGCGATGGCTTTCTGGATCTGCTCGACGTCGGTCAATTGCGCGTCGCTCGGGGTCACGGCCTCTGCGGCATTTACATGCGCCGCCTGACCCGCCAGCAGTTCACCGGTCATGGTCATGCTGCTGCCGCGTCCGAGGGTCAGTTCCTGGCCGTTTTGCAGCTTCACCGCCACCGCGCCTTCCGCGCCAGTAATCAGTTGATCACCTGCTACCAGGCGATCCCCCTCAACCAGTACGCGTTTATTACCGTCGGCTGACTGGGCGAAAACCTGGCCAATGACTTTAGTGACTATCCCGATGAGCGTTGCCATGTGAAATCCTCCGCTGCCGACCACCGTCGGCACTGGTAAGCGAAGCAGCCCATGGCTCAATCGGGTTGTCGGAGGGGACGCTCGCACCCTCGACAGTTCGTTTCGCAGGCGGCTTATTTTAGAAACATCAGTGCTATCAAGCACTTCCGCATCCTGATCAAAGCAATACGCCTACTAACGCTACGTAACGGTGGTGAATCACCCGAGTGACAAAAATCTGTCGCTCATCAACCGTTACGCGTCCCTCCCCTTCAGCAGTACTTCGCCGTATGTCGCAAAGTGAGTGGAACTTTCCTCAAGCCTTTTTGCGCTCCCTAAAGCGCATAAAACAAAGGCTTTCATGCTGAACAATGTGCCGGTTTTTACAAAGCGCATAAGTTTTTTTCGGCATAAGCCTTATGAAAATTTTTTCTTAGCTACGCTTCAGGATGTTCTTAGCTCTGTTGTTACAAGAGTGAAACGCTTAGACCTATAAATATCGTCAAATATTTGGCGACAGTAACACACCATCAGGACTCAGGGAGATGCACCCATGCGCGTTCTAACCCCCCTCTGCAGCGCGGTTTTGCTGGCCATGGCTTGCACTTCCCAAGCCCAGGCCATGAACCTTACCGAGGCTATTCAAAGCACCATCGCCACGCACCCGGAACTGGCCTCGCGCGTGGACGCCCGCCTGTCGGCTGATGAACAAGTCAAAGTGGCCAAGGGCGGCTTCTATCCGTCCGTCGATTTGAACGCCGCGTATGGCCGGGGCTACAGCGACAACACCAACACTCGGGCTTTCGGTAATCACCACACCGAAATCCTCAATTACACCCAGTCCGAGCTGCGTCTGCGGCAGATGCTGTTCGACGGTTTCAACACTGCCAACGAAGTCGAGCGCACCAAAGGCGTGTCCAATTCGCGTGCGTATTACGCGCAAGGCACCGCCCAGGATCTGGCCCTGCGCACCATCGAGGTCTACCTCGAAGTGCTCAAGCGTCGCGAACTGGTGACCCTGGCCAAGAACAACCTGCAGGCGCATTTGCGCGTCAACGATCAGATCGGCCTGCGCACCGAGCGTGGCGTCGGCAGTACCGCCGATTCGGATCAATCGGTCGCTCGTAAGGCACTGGCGCAGAACAACCTCGACACTGCCGAAGTCGATCTGGCCGACGCTGAATCGAATTTCTACAGCGTGGTCGGGCGCATGCCCGATGAGCTGGAAACGCCAGCCTCGACGCGCGGGGAAATGCCGCCAGGCCTGCGCGATGCACAGCAGAGCATGGTCGACAACAACCCGTACCTGAAATCCGCCCAGGCTGACGTGCAATCGGCCGAGAGCCAGTACGAAGTCGCCAAATCACCGTTCTATCCACGCTTCGATGCCGAAGCGGCCGTCGGCGCGAACAACAACGTGCAAGGTGATGAAGGCCACGACAACGAATGGCGTGTGGGTGTGGTGATGAACTACAACCTGTTCCGTGGCGGCAGCGACAAGGCGCGACTGGCGGCCAACGCGCACGACATCAATCAGGCAATGGACATCCGCAACAACGCCCTGCGTCAGCTTAACGAGAACATTCGCCTGGCGTGGAACGCCATGGAGAACGCGAAGAAACAGACTCCGACCGCCCGCGAATACGCCGAAACCACCAAGCGCGTACGCGCCGCGTATCAGGATCAGTTCGGCCTCGGCCAACGGACTTTGCTCGATTTGCTCGACAGTGAAAACGAGCTCTACAACGCCAACCGTCGCTACACCGAAATCCGCTACACCGAGGAATATTCGATGTACCGCGTGCTGGCGAACATGGGCCAGTTGCTGAGCAAACAACGGGTGGTGCTGCCGGCCGATGCGATCGCCGCGACTGAGGTCAAAAACGAAGCGCGCCTGCCGGAACTGAAATAACCAACTCCCTGTAGGAGCTGCCGCAGGCTGCGATCTTTTGACGTTGTTTTTTACGATCAAGATCAAAAGATCGCAGCCTGCGGCAGCTCCTACACGTGAGTGGGGTGATAGACGATCAAGCGTTCCGTTCAGTTTTTTGTAGCCAGTGCCACCGTTTCACGGGAGCGATCAATATGACCAGCATGGAACCCGGCCACACCGGGATCGATCCGCGGCTGAGCTTCGATGATCCGTTACTCGACGGTCTGTTGATCCTCTGCAAACTGCATGGCGCAACGGTCAGTCGCGCCAGCCTGAGTGCCGGGCTGCCCCTCAACAAACAACGCCTGAGCCTCGATCTGCTGCCCCGCGCCGCTGCCCGGGCCGGGTTGCAGGCGCGCATTTTGCGCCGCGAACTGAAAGACATCTCGCCACTCAATTTGCCGATTCTGTTGCTGCTCAACGACGGCCGCACTGCTGTTTTACGGCGCTTTGGCGACGACGGCAAAGCGCTGATCCTGCCCAGCGAAGCCGATGGCGGCGAACAATGGATCAGCCGCGACGAACTCACTGAACACTACAGCGGCCAAGCCTTGTTCGCCCGCCCGCGCCACGAACTCGAAGACCTGCGCTCGCCGCTGGTGCCACGGGTGCATGCTTGGTTTCGCGACACCCTGAAGCTGTCGAAATGGCTCTACAGCGATGCGATTCTCGCCAGTTTCCTGATCAACCTTTTAGGCCTGATGGTGCCGCTGTTCGTCATGCAGACCTACGACCGCGTGGTGCCGAATCAGGCCACGTCGACCTTGTGGGTGCTGTCGATCGGGCTGCTGATCGGCACCGGTTTCGAACTGGTGTTGCGCGTGGTGCGTGCGCACCTGCTCGACACTGCCGGCAAGAAAACCGATGTGATCCTTTCCGCGACTTTATTCGAGCGCATTACCGGCATGTCGATGAAGGCGCGGCCAGCGACCATCGGCGGTTTCGCCCAGAGCATTCATGACTTCCAGGGCCTGCGCGAATTCCTCACGGCGGTGACGTTGACCAGCCTGATCGATCTGCCTTTCGTGGTGTTGATGCTGGTGGTCATCGGCCTGCTCGGCGGCTGGCTGGTGGTGATTCCGCTGCTGGCGTTTCCGATCACCATTATCTTCGCGATGATCATTCAGGTACGTCTGCGTGACACCGTGCAAAAGAGCCTGAGCCTCGGCGCTGAACGCCAAGCGGTGCTGATCGAAACCCTCGGTGGCCTGGAAACCCTCAAGGCCTGCAGCGCCGAAAGCGAGCGCCAGCACAAATGGGAAAGCACCCACGGCGCCCTCACCCGTCTCGACAGCCACGCGCGCAATCTGTCGGCGCTGGCCACCAACGGCACATTGTTCATTCAACAATTCTCGGGGATGGCGACGATTGTCGCCGGGGTTTACAGCATCATCGCCGGCAACCTCAGCGTCGGTGCGCTGGTCGCCAGTTACATGCTCGGCAGCCGCGTGCTCGCCCCGCTGGGGCAGATCGCCGGGCTGATCACCCGCTATCAGCAAGCGCAACTGACCATGAAAAGCACCGACGCGCTGATGGCCTTGCCGCAGGAACGCGACGGCAAACAGCGGCCGCTGGAACGCACGCAACTGCAAGGCGCGCTGGACGTCAGCGGCGTGACCTTTCACTACAACGGCCAGAACGCGCCGGCGCTGAGCAATGTCAGCTTCAGCCTGAAACCCGGTGAGCGGGTCGGCATCATCGGCCGCAGCGGTTCGGGCAAAAGTACGTTGGCACGATTGGTCATGGGTTTCTATGAACCCGAAGAAGGCCAGCTGTTGCTCGACGGCCTCGACCTGCGCCAGCTCGATGTCGCCGACCTGCGCCAGCAAATCGGTTACGTCGCCCATGACCTGCCGCTATTGGCCGGCAGCTTGCGCGACAACCTCACGCTCGGCGCGCGTTACATCAGCGACTCACGGATGCTCGAAGTGGCCGAACTGACCGGCGTTACCGAACTCGCTCGCCAGCATCCGCAAGGTTTTGATCGACCGGTAGGCGAGCGCGGACAATTGCTTTCCGGCGGTCAACGCCAAGCCGTGTTGCTGGCGCGATCGTTGTTGCTCGACCCGCCGATCATGCTGCTCGACGAACCCACCAGTGCGATGGACAACAGCAGCGAGGACTTGCTGCGGCAGAAACTGCATGGCTGGGTGCAAGGCAAAACCTTACTGCTGGTGACCCACCGCACCTCGATGCTGAGTCTGGTGGACCGGTTGCTGGTGCTGGACAACGGCCGGGTCGTCGCCGACGGTCCGAAAGAAGCGGTCATCGATGCACTGCGCAAGGGCCGTGTCGGCTCGGCAGCGGTCTAGGAGTTGCCCATGTCTGCTTCCTCCGATAGCAAAGATCGCGGCTACTTCGACAGTTTCGGCAAAAGCGCCGAAGCCGAATTCATGCCGGAAACCGCCGGCGCTTCATTGCAGGACTCGCCGCGCTGGTCGCGGATCACCGTGTGGCTGGCGGCGGCGCTGCTGATCAGCGCGGTGGTCTGGGCCAAATTCGCCGTGCTCGAAGAAGTGACCATGGGTGAAGGCAAGGCGATTCCGTCGAGCAAGGTTCAGGTGATCCAGAACCTTGAGGGCGGGATCGTCACCGAGATCTTTGTGCGCGAAGGGCAAATGGTGAACAAGGGCGACACCCTGCTGCGCCTGGATGACACACGTTTTCGCTCGAACAAGGGTGAGAGCGAGGCTGATCGTTACGCGTTGACCGCGCAGGTCGAACGGCTGTCGGCGGAGGCCGAGGGCCGGCCGTTCAAACTCTCCGATGAGGTCATCGCCAAGGCGCCGCAAGTCGCCGAAGACGAGCGCTCACTGTACGAACAACGTCAGCGCCGACTGGCCAGCGAGCAACGCACCCTCAGCGAACAACTGCGGCAGAAAACCCAGGAACTCGCCGAGTTTCGCTCCAAACAAGGTCAGTTCAGCTCGAGTCTGGCGTTGCTGCAGCAAGAAATGAACATGTCCGAACCGCTGGTTAAAACCGGTGCGGTGTCACCGGTGGAAATCCTCCGCCTCAAGCGCAGCGCGGTAGAGATCCGAGGTTCATTGAACGCGACGACGCTGGCCATTCCCCGCGCCGAATCAGCGATTGCCGAGATCCGCAGCAAGATCGACGAGTCGGAGCAAACCTTCCGTTCGGAAGCGGCCAAAGAGCTGAATGAGAAACGCACCGACCTGTCGAAAATCACCGCGACCAGCATCGCCATCGATGACCGCGTGACCCGCACCACGGTCATATCGCCCGTGCGTGGCGTGATCAAGCAAATGAAGGTCAACACCATCGGCGGCGTGGTCCAACCGGGCAGTGACATGGTTGAAATCGTACCGTTGGAAGACAACTTGCTGATCGAGGCCAAGGTGCGGCCGCAGGACGTCGCGTTCCTGCACCCGGGCCAGAAAGCCATGGTCAAGTTCAGTGCCTATGACTACACGATTTACGGTGGGTTGAGCGCCAAGCTTGAGCTGATTGGCGCCGATACGATTACCGATGACAAGGGCAACAGCTTCTATCTGATTCAGGTGCGCACCGATAAAAACCACTTGGGCGGGGATGTGAAACCGCTGCTGATCATTCCGGGGATGGTGGCGACGGTGGACATTATTACCGGGGAGAAAAGTGTCCTGGATTACCTGTTGAAACCGGTGCTGAAAGCCCGGACCGAGGCGATGCGCGAACGTTAGACACTGCGAAATTGCGTAGATAGATCTGACACATTCGCGAGCAGGCTCGCTCCCACAAGGGGATTTGTGGTGAACACAGAGTTTGTGTGCAACTCCGATCAAATGTGGGAGCGAGCCTGCTCGCGAAGAGGCCAGCCGCCTCAGCACTCATCTATCGCCATGATTACGCTGAAACGTCTCCTCCCCCATCGCCGCAATCTGCCCCTCGATCAACGCCTCGAACGGCTTGAGCAACGGTTCGAATGACGCCGCTGCCTCCAGCGTCTGCAACGCCTGGACAATCGCCTCGATGGTCGACAACGCCCCCGGCCCCGGTGCCTTGCGCAAGCGATAGCGCGACACGCCGCCCTCGGCAAGTGTCACCCGTGGCAACGCCGCCAGCAGCGGATTGAGGTGCAACATCTTGCGCGCCTTGCGCCAGGTGCCATCCGGAACGACCAGCAATAGTGGTTCATCAGACTCGCCGTAAGCCTCTATCGGTTGCGCATCGTCGGCAGGAAACAACAACCGCGCCCGATACCCCGGCCGGTTCAACAGCGCCGGCAAATCCTCGAATACTTCACCGACAATCAGCTCGGCATTGGTCAGCCCCAACGCCGCCAATCGAGCAGTATTCAACGCATGATTGACCTCACTCGGATGCTGCAACAGCAACACCCGCGTACGGCTGTCGAGGCGCGGGATCAGCGGGCACAGACAATGGGTTTGGGGGCGCAGGCAGCGCGGGCATTGAATTCTGGACATGCTTCTTTTCCCTACAAGCTAAGCCTGATTGAGCTGTGCTTTGAGCAAATCGCGGAAGGTCTGGATCAGCGGCTCGCGACTGCGGCCTCTGCGCATGATCATCGAGAACGGCGCCTGATAACCAAACGTCGCCGGCAGCAACACACGCAAGTCACCCTTGTCGGCCCAGGCCTGCGCGTAGTGCTCCGGCAAGTAACCGATGTAGGCGCCGGACAGCACCAGAATCAGTTGCGCTTCCATACTTTCCACGGTCGCGGCGCTGTGTTTGAAACCGTGCCGGGCCAATTCCGCCTGACTCCAGTAACCACGACCGACCATGCGTTGCTGGGTGATGACTTGCTCGGGGATGCGCCGCTCGTTGAATAACGGATGGCGGCTGCTGCAGTACAACCAGTGTTGTTCGCGGTACAGCGGCATGTACACCAGACCGCTCATCCGTGTGGAGAACGCACCGATGGCCAGATCGAGACGGTTGTCTTGTACACCGAGTTGCAATTCGTAGGGGCTCATCACTGACAGGTGCAAATGCACCGCCGGGTGTTCCTGGCTGTAGGCGCCGATGGCTTCGGCGAACGGCAAGGCCTTGTCGCTGACGGTGGAGTCGATCACGCCGAGGTTGAGCGTGCCGCGCAGTTCGCCCTTGAGCGCTGCAGCGTATTGCTCGAAACCTTCGAGCTCGGCGAGCAGGCGCAGGGTTTCCTGGTGGAACAGTTCACCTTTGCTGGTCAGGCTGAACCCGCCGCGCCCGCGATGACACAACACCAGGCCAAGCGCGGCTTCGAGCTGGCTCATGTAAGTGCTGATGGCCGAGGTCGACAGGTTGAGTTCCTGCTGGGCGTTGGCGAAACCCTGATGGCGCACGACGCTGACGAAGATGCGCAACAGTTTCAGGTCGGGTAAAGCGTTGGCCATGTCTGCTCCGGGGTTTGTAACTGTGTGTCTGTGGGAAAAGCCCCTCACCCCAGCCCTCTCCCGGAGGGAGAGGGAGCTGATCTCCATGGCTTTCAAATCCTGAGTTCGACTCGATTTTTCAGGTCGATACAGATTCCGCCAACAACTCGGTCGGCCCCCTCTCCCTCTGGGAGTGAGGGAGAGGGAGCTGATCTCCATGGCTTTCAAATCCTGAGTTCGACTCGATTTTTCAGGTCGATGCAGATTCCGCCAACAACTCGGTCGGCCCCCTCTCGCTCTGGGAGTGAGAGAGAGGGAGCTGATCTCCATGGCTTTCAAATCCTGAGTTCGACTCGATTTTTCAGGTCGATGCAGATTCCGCCAACAACTCGGTCGGCCCCCTCTACCTCTGGGAGAGGGCTGGGGTGAGGGCAACGATCTCCTGCCGATCACACGACCCGAACCCGACAAAGTCTAATCGCCCTTCGCCCATTAGTTTAGAAAAATCTGAACTAAGTTTTTGCCCGTAGCGATTCTTTCCCCTCACTACATTTCGCATCATCGGCCCCACAGCGGCGTCCGAACCCGTGCTCAACGGTGCGCCGACATAAATAAAACAAAGACGATGAGGCCCTACCCGTGGACAAGATTCTTCACCAACCACTGGGCGGCAACGAAATGCCGCGCTTCGGCGGCATCGCCACCATGCTCCGACTCCCCCATGTACCGACCGCTGCCGGCCTGGACGCTGCCTTTGTTGGCGTGCCACTGGACATCGGTACTTCGCTGCGCCCCGGCACCCGCTTCGGGCCGCGCGACATACGCACCGAATCAGTGATGATCCGCCCGTACAACATGGCCACCGGCGCTGCGCCGTTCGACTCACTGTCGGTCGCCGACATCGGTGACGTGGCGATCAATACCTTCAACTTGCTCGACGCCGTGCGCATCATCGAAGAAGCCTACGACAACATCCTCGAGCACAACGTGATCCCGATGACCCTGGGTGGCGACCACACCATCACCCTGCCGATCCTGCGGGCGATTCATAAAAAGCACGGCAAGGTCGGTCTGGTGCACATCGATGCCCACGCTGACGTCAACGATCACATGTTCGGCGAGAAGATCGCCCACGGCACGACCTTCCGTCGCGCCGTCGAAGAAGGTCTGCTGGACTGCGATCGCGTCGTGCAAATCGGTCTGCGCGCGCAGGGCTACACCGCTGATGACTTCAACTGGAGCCGCGATCAGGGCTTCCGCGTGGTGCAGGCCGAAGAATGCTGGCACAAGTCGCTGGCGCCGCTCATGGCCGAAGTGCGCGAGAAAGTCGGCGGTGGTCCGGTGTACCTGAGTTTCGACATCGACGGCATCGATCCGGCTTGGGCACCGGGCACCGGCACCCCGGAAATCGGTGGTCTGACGACCATTCAGGCGATTGAGATCGTCCGTGGCTGCCAAGGCCTCGACCTGATCGGTTGCGATCTGGTAGAAGTCTCGCCCGCTTATGACACCACCGGCAACACCTCGCTGCTGGCCGCCAACCTGCTGTACGAAATGCTCTGCGTACTGCCAGGCGTGGTCCATCGCTGAGGATCGGGTCATGAACGAACGTGATCAGGTTTTGCAAGCGGCCGCCGATCTGGTGGCCGCCTTCGCCCGTAACGATCGCGAAGCTTATTTCGGCGCGTTCAGCGCCGATGCAAGTTTCGTCTTCTACACCCTCGAACAGCCGCTGCTGTCGCGCGAGGCCTATCAGGCCTTGTGGGATAGCTGGCGCGCCGAGGACGGCTTCGAGGTGCTCTCGTGCACTTCGAGCAACGCCTTCGTCAGCCTGCAAGGTGACGTGGCGATTTTCATCCATGACGTGGCCACCGAGCTGCGCATGCAAGGGGAGCAACACATCAGCCAGGAGCGCGAGACGATTGTGTTCAAGAAACACGCGTCGAGCCTAGAACAACAAGGCCATTGGCTGGCCTGTCACGAACATTTGTCCGCAATGCCGGAAGGGCTGCCATCCCCTTAGCCAAACAGGTGACGCCTCACGCACGATGAGGCGCGCCTTTATGATCGGAGCAGATCATGAATAACAACAACAACGACCAAAGCCTTACGCAGATTGAAACCCACGGGGTCGAACAGATCCCGGACCACGAACGCAGCGCAGGCACGACGGACTTGTTCCGGATGATCTTCGGTGGTTCGAATACCTTTGCTACCGCCGTGCTCGGCAGTTTCCCGGTGCTGTTCGGTCTGTCTTTTCAGGCCGGCGCCTGGGCGATTGTGCTGGGCGTGCTGCTCGGCTCGCTGATCCTCGCACCGATGGGCCTGTTCGGCCCGCTCAACGGCACCAACAATGCCGTGTCGTCCGGTGCGCACTTCGGCGTGCACGGGCGCATCGTCGGTTCGTTCCTGTCGCTGTTGACCGCTATCGCGTTTTTCTCGCTCTCGGTGTGGAGTTCGGGGGATGCGCTGATCGGTGGTGCGAAACGCCTGATCGGTCTGGCGGAAACCGATCTGACTCTGGGCCTGGCCTACGGTCTGTTCGCGATCCTGGTGCTGACGGTGTGCATCTACGGCTTCCGCTTTTTGCTGTGGGTGAACAAGATCGCGGTGTGGAGCGCCAGCCTGTTGTTCCTGCTGGGCATTTTCGCCTTCGCCGGTCCTTTCGACGCGCATTACGCTGGCACCGTCAGCCTCGGTCAGCCGGGCTTCTGGGCCGCGTTCATCGGCGCTGCGCTGGTCGCCATGAGCAACCCGATTTCCTTCGGCGCGTTCCTCGGCGACTGGTCGCGCTATATCCCGCGTGACACCTCCAAGCAGCGCATCATGGCGGCGGTGGTGCTGTCGCAGATCGCCACGTTCATCCCGTTCCTGTTCGGCCTGACCACCGCGACCATCGTCGCCATCAAGGCGCCGGACTACATCGCGGCGAACAACTATGTGGGCGGGTTGCTGGCGGTGTCGCCGAGCTGGTTCTTCTTGCCGGTGTGCCTGATTGCGGTGATCGGCGGCATGTCCACCGGCACCACTTCGCTGTATGGCACCGGGCTGGACATGTCCAGCGTGTTCCCCCGCGTGCTGTCGCGAGTGAAGGCGACATTGCTGATCGGCGTGCTGTCGATTGCCTTCATTTTCATCGGTCGCTTTGCGGCGAACCTGGTGCAGAGCGTGTCGACCTTCGCCGTGCTGATCATCACCTGCACCACGCCGTGGATGGTGATCATGATCATCGGCCTGCTGGTGCGTCGCGGCTTCTACTGCCCGGACGACCTGCAAGTGTTCACACGCGGCGAACAAGGCGGTCGCTACTGGTTCAGCCACGGCTGGAACTGGCGCGGTCTGGGTGCGTGGATTCCGAGCGCGGCGGTTGGCCTGTGCTTCGTGAATTTGCCGGGGCAGTTCGTTGGCCCGCTGGGTGAAATGGCCGGCGGCATCGACATCAGTTTGCCGGTGACCCTGGGCCTGGCTTCGGTGGTGTATCTGACGCTGCTGAGCCTGTTCCCGGAACCGCGCGAAGTGTTCGGCCCAAAGGATGCCCGCAACCAAGTCGTAGAAAAAACTGAACTGCGTCAGGCCGCCTGACGCAGATCCCCTGTGGGAGCGAGCCTGCTCGCGAAGACTTCAGCACATTCAACATTGATGTGACTGACAGACCGCCTTCGCGAGCAGGCTCGCTCCCACAGTGAGATTCGAATTCAGCCTCACATAAAAAAGACAATCGGAGACACGCCATCATGGCTTTGGATTTATTCGTCGTCCTCATCTACGCCGCCGGCATGCTCTTGCTCGGCTACTTCGGCATGCGCAAGGCCAAGACCAACGAGGACTTTCTCGTGGCCGGTCGTAACCTCGGCCCAAGCCTGTACATGGGCACCATGGCCGCAACCGTACTGGGTGGCGCGTCCACCGTCGGCACCGTGCGTCTGGGCTACGTGCACGGCATCTCCGGTTTCTGGCTGTGCGCGGCACTGGGTTGCGGCATCGTTGCGCTGAACCTGTTCCTCGCCAAACCGCTGCTGAAACTGAAGATCTACACCGTTACCCAAGTCCTGGAAAAACGCTACAACCCGATGGCCCGCTCGGCGAGCGCGGCGATCATGCTGGCATACGCACTGATGATCGGCGTGACCTCGATCCTGGCGATCGGCACCGTCCTGCAAGTGCTGTTTGACCTGCCATTCTGGGTTTCGGTACTCGTCGGTGGTGGCGTCGTGGTGATCTACTCGGCGATCGGCGGCATGTGGTCGCTGACCCTGACCGACATCGTCCAGTTCATCATCAAGACCGTGGGCCTGATGTTCATCCTGTTGCCGATCTGCCTGTACCGCGTTGGCGGCTGGGACGAACTGGTGCTGAAACTGCCGGCGACTGCCTTCAGCTTCACCACCATCGGCTGGGACACGATCATCACCTACTTCATGATCTACTTCTTCGGCATCCTGATCGGTCAGGACATCTGGCAACGGGTGTTCACCGTCAAGACCGCCAAAGTCGCGCAATACGCCGGCAGCATCGCCGGCATCTACTGCATCCTCTACGGCCTGGCCTGCGCCCTGATCGGCATGGCTGCACACGTGCTGATCCCGGATCTGGACAACGTCAACAACGCCTTCGCCGCCATCGTCAAACTGTCGCTGCCTGACGGCATCCGTGGTCTGGTAATCGCTGCGGCACTCGCTGCGATGATGTCCACCGCCAGCGCCGGCCTGCTCGCCGCTGCCACTACGTTGACTGAAGACCTGCTGCCGAAACTGCGTGGCGGCAAACAGTCGAGCCTGGGCATCAACCGCCTGTTCACTCTGCTCACCGGCATCGTTGTGCTGGGTATCGCACTGGTGGTGAACGACGTGATCAGTGCACTGACCCTCGCTTACAACCTTTTGGTGGGCGGCATGCTGGTCCCGCTGATCGGTGCGATTTTCTGGAAACGCGCGACCACCGCCGGCGCCATCGCCAGCATGGGCCTGGGTTTTGCCACCGCGCTGCTGTTCATGTTCAAGGACGGTCTGGATGCGAACACGCCGATCTACTACAGCCTGGCTGTGGGTCTGGTGAGTTTTGTGGTGGTGAGCCTCGCCTCGCGCCGTCCTGTCTCGGTGGCTCGCGCGATCTAAGCTGAAACATAACGACTTGATGCTTTCTTCGACGAGTGTGGCGTCGGTTGCCACACTCGTTTTTTTACGCCGGGAGAAAAGTACTGATGAAGACTGTTTCTCGCGATCAGTGGTTTGAGGTGCAGCACCTGAGCGATGGCGTTCGGCTGATTCATGAGCCGTATATTCGACCGTTCTACCGCTGCAATCTGTGGCACGTTCAGGGCCGCGACAAAGACCTGTTGCTCGATAGCGGTTCGGGTCTGGTGAGTCTACGCGAGCAGTTGCCATGGATCACCGAGCGGCCGCTGGTGGCCGTGGCCAGTCATTGCCATTTCGACCATATCGCCGGCCATCATGAATTCGCCGAACGACTGGTGCATCGCGCCGAAGCGGACATCCTTGCAGCGCCGGATGGCGAAAACGACTTGAGCCGCGCGTTTGTCGGCGATGACATGTTCGAGGCGCACCCGGATTGCCCGTTGTGCTACGCCGAATACCGGGTCAAAGCCGCGCCGGCCACCGGGTTTGTCGAGGACGGCGATGTGCTGGATCTGGGCAACCGCACACTGCAAGTGCTGCACACGCCGGGGCATTCGCCGGGCGGGATCAGCCTGTATGAGGCGGCGACTGAGACGCTGTTCAGCGGCGATATCATCTACGACGGGCCGCTGATCGAAGACGCCTACCACTCCAATCTTGAGGATTACGCCACCAGTCTGCGACGCTTGCAGGCGTTGCCGATCCGCACGGTGCATGGCGGGCACTTCGGCAGCTTTGCCGGCGAGCATTTGCGTTCGATGATTGACGAGTGGTTGCGCCGCCACGACTGAGGCCTGCTGTACTCAAGCAGAACCACAATCAGAAAGAGCTGCCATGAGAAGAGCTGCCGTGCGTGCCGCCGTGCACCGATACATCCGGCGTCTGCTGGAAACCCGTGAATTCAACGACAACACCAGCCTGGTGCAACTGGGCCTGGAGAAAGCCGATATCGAAGATCTGATCTTTCATCTGGAAGATGAGTTCGGACTGACGGCGTTTACCGCCGAGGAAGACCGCATGCTCAAGACCGCGAAGACGGCGAATGACTTGAGCCGGTTTTTGCTTGAGATCGGGCGGCACTGAAAAGCAAAAGATCGCAGCCTGCGGCAGCTCCTACACTGTTTTATGCAGGAGCTGCCGAAGGCTGCGATCTCTTGATCTTGAATCCGTTGATCTCAGATCGGGGGCATTACCGGCGCCGTTGTTGACGGCGGCGCTGCTCGTCATCGGTGCGGATCGGAACAGGTTGCAGAGGCGGTTCGATCAAACCGAGGGCGACACCCAAATCGTGCAGCCAGTTTTGAATTTTCTCTTTCATCGTCATGCCCCCTTCAGGGTGGTGCTGAGCGGCCGGAATTCTGAGGCCGCTTCGCACTGATAATAGTCCGAAGTCCTACGCAATGCTCGACCAAATCCGCAATGATCTGTTACTGAATTGAACAGAGTTCGCCGTCATTGGTTCAGGCTGTTTCTAGTGTTTCGATCTGAGCCGCAGGATAGACGGCCTGCTGCACCTCGATCCACGCATTGAGGTTGGCGCCGAGCATGCCCTTGCGCCACATGAGCCATGTTGTCGCACCCACGAACGGCTCGGCCAAAAAGTGCGCGGCGACACTTTCGCGGCCCGGCAGACTGGCGAGCATCGACTCTGACATCAATGCCACACCGCTTCCGGCAATCACGCAGGCGAGCATGCCCTGGTAAGACTCGATCTCCATCGCTCGCCCCATCGTCGCGTGGTAATGGGAAAACCAGGCCTCCAGGCGCATCCGATAAGAACAACCACGGCGAAAGGTAAACACCGATCGTCCTTCGACATCCTTGGCGCTGCGCACGGGCGGATGGTCGGTCTCGGTAATCAGCACCAGCCGCTCTTCGCACAACGGCATACCGTCCAGCCCGGCCAGTTGCAATGGGCCGTCGACCAGCGCCGCATCGAGTCGCCCGGTGAGCAAACCCTCGAGTAACTCGCCGCTCGGCGCCGACTGCACTTGCAAATTTACCGCCGGATACTGCTTGTGATAGCGCGCCAGCAACGCGGGCAAATGAATCGCCGCCGTGCTGTACATGGTGCCCAACACAAAGTCCCCCGCCGGCTGCCCGCCCATCACCGCGGCACTGGCCTGATCACGCAAGGCAAACAGTTTGCCGGTGTAGTCCAACAGGACTTTTCCCGCAGGCGACAGTTGCAAACGCTGACGCTCACGGACGAAAAGCTCGACTCCCAGTTGCTCTTCAAGCTGTTTCAGCCGGGTCGACAGATTCGACGGCACCCGGTGCAGACGTTCGGCGGCGCGGGTGATCGACCCTTCTTCGGCCACAGCCTGAAAAATCCGCAGTTGGCTGAACTCCACAACCTTTCTCCATAACAGAACAAGTTACTCACTATTATTCAATTTTAAAGAAAGTCAATCAGTCCTAGCCTGACGGTCATTGATCCTTCAAAGGAATCCCGACCATGTCGCCCCTGATTCGCTTATCCGCCTGCTTCGTGGCCCTGATGATGGCCATGGGCATCGGGCGTTTCGCCCTCACCCCGCAAATGCCGCACCTGCTCAGCGAAGGGCAGATCGACCTGACAGCCGCCGGTCTGATTGCAGCGGCCAATTACCTCGGTTACCTGCTCGGCGCGGTGGATGCGATGTTCGCGCATCGCCCGCAACAGGTTCAGCGGCGCCTGCATGGCGGCCTGTGGCTGTGCGTGCTGCTGACGCTGGCTTCGTTTTGGGCCGATGGTTTCTGGTCGCACCTGGTGCTGCGTTTTGGCACCGGAGTGGCAAGTGCCTGGGTTCTGGTGATGATCACGTCTTTAAGCCAACCCTTGGCAGCCGCAGCGGGTCGTCCACGTTTGGGCGCTCTGGTACTCGCCGGACCGGGTTTGGGGATTTTTCTCACGGGTTTGCTGGCACTGGTCTCACATCTGCTGAATCAGACGTCCGCGACGTTGTGGCTGATTTATGCAGCGGCTGCGTTGGTGATGATGCTGGGCGTCTGGCGAATTCTGCCAACGCCGGTCGCAACGGCAACGGTTGCAGCGTCGGCGGTCAGTCCATCGAATCGGGGCATCGGGCGGTTGGCGGTGATTTATGCGCTGTATGGCGTCGGCTACATCATTCCGGCGACATTCCTTTCGCAGATGGCCACTGCGCAGTTTCACGGGCAGTGGCAGGCCGATTTGTTCTGGCCGTGTTTCGGTCTGGCCGCAGCGCTTGGTGTGTTGCTGGTGAGCCTGCGGCGCCACGATCCCGCAACTACCCGCCACTGGTTGCTGGCAACGTTGTGGCTGCAAGCGGCCGGTGTCTTTGCCTGCCTGCTCGGCAGCGGTCTCGGCCTCGCACTGGGCGTGATCCTCTGCGGCACACCGTTCCTCGCCTGCATGCAATTGGTCATGCAACGCTCGCGGGAGTTGGCGCCGCATGCCACGCAACGCAATGCCGGGATGCTCACCGCTTGCTTCGCCGTCGGCCAACTCAGTGGGCCGTTGCTGGCAGCGCTGAGCAGCCATTTCAGCGGCGGTCTGCACCCGGCCCTGGTGATCGCTGGCAGCGGTTTATTGATTGCCGGCGGTCTGGCGATGCAATCGACTAACGCTGGCCCAGCGCTTTGCGCAAACGCCGACGCAACCACTGCTCGGCGCTGACAAAAGTGATGCCGAGCAGCACCAGCACGGCGCCGATGACGAAGTTCACACTCAATTGTTCGCCGAGCAGCAGCACGCCGAAGGTCACGCCGAACAACGGCGTCATGAATGAAAACACCGCAAGGTTGGCTGCCAGATACCGACGCAGCAGCCAGAACCAGATCAGGTAACTGAAGAACGACACCACCAGGCCCTGGAACAATACGCTGGCCACCGCCACAGGTGTCAGGCTGACGTGGGTGATCTGGCCGCTGAACAGCGCGATCAAAAGCAGCCCGACGAAACCGACGATCAACTGATAGAACAGAGTCAGTGTCACCGGTGCCTCCGACAGCCGCGAGGCGCGCACTACCACTGTGGTTGCGCCCCAACAGGCGCCAGCCAGCACGCCAAAGGCATCACCGAGCAGCATGCGCCGGTCGAGGTTGTCCCACGACACGCCGCCGGCGAAGGCAATCGCGATGCCGATAAACGCAAGCAGAATGCCCAGCCATTGCAGCGGCCGCAGGCGCTCACTGGCCAGCAGAAAATGCACACCCAACGCAGTGAAAATCGGTGCGGTGTAGAGGAACACCGACATGTGTGCGGCGGTGGTCAGTTGCAGGCCTTCGGCGATGAAGAAGAACTCCAGACCGAACAGCGCACCCGCCAGCAAACCGCCGCGCCAGGTGTTGCCGACCTGATCCCTGCCCCCCCTCCAGCAGATCAGCAGGCCGACCAGCAACGCAGAAATCCCCGAGCGCGCCGCCGCTTGCATCACCGGGGCAATGTCCGGCGCCGCCCACTTGATCATCACTTGCTGCACGCCCCAGATCAGGCAGAGGCCGATCATCACTTGCAGGGCAAAACTGTCGGCGTTACGCCGCTCGACAATCACCGCAACACCTCGAATACACACAACATGGCAGGCCATCCAATGGTCAGAAAACAGTGCCGGGGATTATCAATCAGTCAGACAGAAAAAGCCGTCTGGAAAAGACATTTTGTGCTTCAGTGGCGTCAGCAGTGGATGGTTGCCGGCTGCGCCGCCATTCGCGAGCAAGCTCGCTCTCACTTTGGAGTGCGTTCCCCTGTGGGAGCGAGCCTGCTCGCGAAGAGGCCGGCATTGCTTACCTATATTTCGGATCAGACTTTGCCAAACCGCCTCGCCAGCAAAAACCCAACGCTGCAAGCCACAGCAGTAGCAAACGTCCCCCATGCCCAATCCATCAACGTCACCTGCACCGACCAGCCGCGCAACGTTGCCCAATTCGTCAGGTCGTAAGTGCCATACGCCACCAGCCCCAACAACGCCCCCCGCTTTGCCGCCCACTGCCAGGTCGCTGCTGGCAGCACCACAAACACCACGCAGCCAAAAACATACAGGCAATAAAAAACCGCTGCCGGAACCAGCAGCGGTTTTTCGAGCATCAGCGGACCGAGCAATTCGCGATAGGTCGGCGCCATCAACAGGCCGAGCCAGATGCCGTCGAGCAGCAGAAACGCAATCAGCGTCGCAACATAGGCAACCAGAGACTTCTTCATCACACCCGCCCTCATGTAGGAGCTGCCGAAGGCTGCGATCTGTTGATCTTCAAAGTCAAAAGATCGCAGCCTTCGGCAGCTCCTACATGGGGCCAGCGGTGTCTCAGGTTAGTTCAATGCGATCGGCATGAATAACGATCTTGCCTTCCTTGTACAGCGAACCGATGGCCTTCTTGAAGTTGCCCTTGCTGACGCCGAACAGGCTGCTGATCAACGCAGGATCGCTCTTGTCGCTGACCGGCAGCGTGCCGCTGTTGTCGCGCAACTTGGCGAGGATCTTCGAGTTCAGGCTGCTGGCCGCTTCCTGGCCAACCGGTTGCAGGCTCAAGGCGATTTTGCCGTCGGCACGGACTTCCTTGATGTAGCCTTTCTCGACCATGCCGGCGCGCATGAACTTGAAGATTTCGTTCTTGTGAATCAAACCCCAGTGCTTGTTGTTGATGATCGCCTTGAAACCCATGTCGGTGGCTTCGGCAACCAGCAGATCAACTTCCTGGCCCTGGCTGTAGTTGGCCGGGGTCTTGTCGAGGTAGCGGTCCAGACGCGCGGTCGCGGTGATGCGGCGGGTGTGCTTGTCGAGGTAGACGTGCACTACGCAGTATTCACCAGCGGTCATCTGGCGCTTTTCTTCGGAATACGGCAGCAACAGATCCTTTGGCAGCCCCCAATCGAGGAACACACCGATGCTGTTGACCTCAACGACTTTCAAACTGGCAAATTCGCCGACCTGAACTTTCGGTTTTTCCGTGGTGGCGAGAAGTTTGTCTTCGCTGTCCAGATAAACAAATACGTTGAGCCAATCTTCATCTTCGGTAGGAATATCTTTCGGGATATAACGATTGGGCAAAAGAATCTCGCCGTCGGCACCGCCATCCAGATATAAACCGAAGTTAGTGTGTTTAACCACTTGCAAACTGTTGTAACGCCCGACTAAAGCCATTTTCCGAAACCCTCATTGCGTGGGCGGCATTCTACCCGTTTTTGGCGTGGCCGTCGGGCGGCAGATCCGCACGCTGTTGAAACCCGCTCAACGCCTTGATTTTCCTTGCTCGCGCCAGTGCTTGAGTGCCGCTCGTCAGGCAGGCACAAGCGCTCACGGGTGAAAACCTGAATGACGCAACACCTGAATGTTCTTATTTAAAACAGCAGGTTAGCCAAATATTTCGAACATTTAATCGAGAATAATGCAGCAATGAGGTCGGTTATTCCCGGGGATATTTACCAAGCAATTGTCAAGTTATTCCTGTACGATGCCTGGCCGAGTTACTTTTCTACAGGTTAATGGCCGCCATGCGTGTAAAAGCATCCACCAGCAAAGCAAAGCCAGCTCCAGCCGTTGAAACCAGCGAATCGATCAACGATCAGATCGCAGCGTTCCTCAAGTCCGGCGGCGAGATTCAGCAAATTGCCAAAGGCGTCAGTGGCCAGACATTCGGCCCGTCCAAGCAGATCAGCCTGGGCAAGAAGTAATACCCGGTTTACCCCCGTCCAGAGGCGCTTTGAGCTTCGAAGCGTCTGGACTGGCACCGCGCAACATACCCTCCGCATTAAACAAAAATCCTTTTAAATCGACGAACGGCCTTCAATGCCGAGCATTCGCCGGTATCCTTGCACGCGTCTAGATCAAGCGTTTCAGCAGGCCCGCCGCCCTGCCCTCGCTGTTCATGGAGTGACGCATGCGCAGAACATCCTGTTTATTACTCG
This sequence comes from Pseudomonas viridiflava, assembly GCF_900580865.1. Lineage (GTDB taxonomy): Bacteria > Pseudomonadota > Gammaproteobacteria > Pseudomonadales > Pseudomonadaceae > Aquipseudomonas. The sequence goes on along the minus strand of NZ_UTBZ01000169.1, from coordinate 294,864 downwards.
TAGGCCTTTTGGCCAGTGCGACCGCGCACGCGCAGATTTTCCAGCGTGAACTCGGCGACTTCGACCTCAAACTCGGCACCACGCCCACACGCAGCATGGCCCAGGGCCTGGTCAAACCAGCGGCAGTCGGTTCCTTTCACGGCGGCCTCGACCTGAGCCACGACAGCGGCCTCTATGTCGGCCAGTACGCACCGAGTATGGGGATCTCACCGGGCAAGAACCTCGAAATCGATTCCTACGTCGGCTTTAAACAGCCTTTCGATCAGACCCTCGGCTATGAAGTCGGAATGATCCACTACAGCTATCCCAAGGTAGACACCCTCGACAGCCAGGAGCTGTTCGGTGGTCTGACCCTGCTCGGCAGTCGTTTCGGCGTGGCCTTCAGCAATGACCCGGACAAACAGAACAACACGTTGTTTGCCGATCTCGGCGGCAACCAGCCATTCGGCATCGGCGTCAGCATGAAATACACCACCCACCAACTGAACACGCCCGTCGCCGTGGACGGTGGTTATGTCAGCAGTTTTACCGACTGGTCGGTGAAATTGTCCCGGCCGTTCATGGGTGTCGATCTCGACCTGATCTACAGCAATTCCAGCCTCAGCGGCAGCGATTGTTCGGCCTACTCCGGGCACAACAGCGAGTGCGACGGCCTCGTCACCCTCAAGGCTGCGCGTGCGTTCTATTGATCGGCTGAACTGCCGGGTTCATTCTGCGTTCACATAGGAATCAGACCCTCGAAGCCAGGCTCACGCAAGGATTCGCCCATGTCTCGCTGGTTCAAACACATCGCCGCGCTACTGATCTTTACCCTCGCCCTCGGCGCCTGCAGCCGTGTCGGCCTGGCCTACCGCAATCTCGACGTGATCATTCCATGGACGCTCAGCGACTATCTGGACATGAACGGCGAGCAAAAAGACTGGTTCAACGAACGGCTCAAGGATCACTTGAACTGGCATTGCACCACGCAACTGCCGGGTTATCTGGATTGGCTCGATCGTTTACAGACAATGGTCGAGACCAATCAGATCACCGATGCCGCGTTACAGGCGCGCACAGTGGAAGCCAAGCAAGCCATTGCCGAAACCGCTCGAGAGATCACCCCGTCGGCCATCGAGTTGTTGCAAGGTCTGGATGACAAGCAAGTGGCCGAGATGAATGACGCGTTTGCCAAGGATTTGCGCAAGCGTCAGCAGGAATACCTCAAGCCGCCGCTTGATCAGCAAATTGCCGAGCGTAGCGCACGGATGGTTAAACGCCTGAACGACTGGCTGGGGCCATTGAGCGCCACTCAAGAACAGCGGGTCATGGCGTGGTCGACCGCGTTGGGCGATCAGTACACCCAATGGATTGCCAACCGGGCCCATTGGCAGAAGCAATTCAGTGCCGCCGTCGCACAACGCAAAAGCCCCGAATTCCCACAGAGAATCGAGACGCTTCTGGTCAATCGCGAGAGTTTATGGACAGCCGATTACCGCAAGGCCTTCGCCGAAACTGAAGCGCAGGGGCGCTCACTGGCGGTGGACTTGATGGCCGAAAGTACGCCGCAACAGCGTCAGCGGTTGTTGAAGAAGATCGAAGGGGTGCGCCAAGACTTCAACGACCTCAAGTGCCTCAAAGCCGCGAAACAGAACTAGAAGATCAAAAGATCGCAGCCTTCGGCAGCTCCTACACCAATCCCTGTAGGAGCTGCCGAAGGCTGCGATCTTTTGCTTTCAGAACCTCAGGCGATCTGGGCTTTTGAAGCCACTTCATCAAACGTCGCCTCAGCCAGCGCATCGTCCTGTTCATCCAGCACCTGACGCGGATGATCGTTGCCGGGAATGCTGCTGTCGATCAGGCTCAACAAGCTGGAACCGCGAGGCGTCAGCACAAAATTGTTTCCCGTGCTGCCCTCCTCATCCGGACGCGGTGCGATGTAACCGCGCAACAGCAGCAACCTTTCATAGTCGCAAGCCAGCGTTTTCAGATGATCCAGATTCTCGATCGGCTCGCCGGCGCTGGCTTTCGCCGCCGCATAGTCTTCGGCGTAGGCCCGAGGGGCAAAACTGTGGCCGGCACTGTTCTGCACTTCGTGCAGCAAGCGTTCAATCAAATCCCAGTTATAAGTCGTCATCCTGATACAACCTCCGGTGCGCGTGATTTATGGCGCGTTCATAGGTTGTGACCGGAGTGGCTCGCAGCCGTTCAGCCGCATTTCCCGAGGCGACCGACCGGCGGTCTGTCGATTTCCCCGAAGGTTAAACGACTAGTCTGAAACAGACGGTTTCAACCCCGCAGGAGAAATCATCATGAACGTTGAGAATCATCCGGTGGTATCGCGCGAAAAATGGCTTGCCGCCCGTAAGCAACATCTGGCCCACGAGAAAGCGTTCACCAAGGAACGCGATCGCCTCAGCGCCGAGCGTCGCGCTTTGCCATGGGTGAAGGTCGACAAGGATTACCACTTCCAGGGCCCGAACGGCGAATTAAAGCTGGCTGATCTGTTTGGCAAACACAGCCAATTGGTGGTTTACCACTTCATGTTTGCCAAGGATTGGGGGGAAGGTTGCCAGGGTTGCTCGTTCCTCAGTGACCACATCGATGGCGCCAACCTGCATCTGGCGCATCACGATATCGCCGTGGTTGCGGTTTCCCATGCGCCGTTCAACGAGTTCCAGGACTTTAAACGGCGAATGGGCTGGAAGTTTGACTGGGTGTCGTCAGAGGGTTGCGACTTCAACTATGACTTCGGTGTTTGCGCTCGGGCTGAAGAGGTCGCGGCTGGAAAGGCTACGTACAACTACGAAAAACCGGACAGCGCCGAGGAAGAAATGCCAGGTCTGAGCGTGTTCTATCGCAACGCAAATGGTGACATCTTCCACACCTACTCAACTTACGCTAGCGGTCTGGACATGCTGGTCGGTGCCTACAACTATCTCGACCTCACGCCCAAGGGCAGGAATGAGGACGAGATCATGGAGTGGGTGCGGCATCATGATCGGTATGACGGGGAAAAAGCGTCCAGTTGCTGCCACGAAAAATAAGTAGCGAGTAGATGGAAATAGTGAGAGTGGGCGCGCTCACAAGTGCCCTCTTTCGAATCCTTCCGGGCGCCTGTTCAGGGACTCTGAATTGTTTTGTCGCCCGAGCGGTAAGTATCAATGTTTCCCTGAGGAAGGAACAATCTGGCGGCGAACCAACACGTCGCCAGTGATGCGAAAAACACGCCCGACAACTCCATCAGATAATCCGAAATCCCGCCGCCCTTAATGTCTTCGTCGAACACAACGAGCAAGACAAAACAAAACACCCACCCGGTGGCGACACTGGCACCCGCCAGTGCCACCAGCGAACAGTTCGCCGTCGTCCTCCTGACCTTCAGCAATGAAATTGCCGCTGCCAATATTAAAAAGGGCAGGAGGAAAATCAGTTGCGCAAGAAATGGCGCTAATAGCGGCATCAGAACCAGTTCGCCTCCCCTGACCTCGCCCAAGAGTTTCGGGGTATTGACCAAGTGAGCAAGCAGAGTGATGGTCTTGATGATCCCCCCAATGAATCCCAAAACGAACGGGCATAAAAGAAACGCCAGAAAAACCCTGCGGCGTGGATACCCCGTCTTACTCATGGTGCGCAACCCTGGCTTTTCGAAAGACCCAGCAATTTACAGCCATATTCGACCCTTGAGTCGTAATTCAAAATAATCACGCCACCATCGACGCCCTGTTTGTCGCCAATAAACGGGTTGAGTGATGTATCTGTTGCGTACTTGCCAACCGTTTGAAAGAACGTGTGATCACCCAGAAACTTCTCATGAATGGTCTGCAACAACGACTGCTCGTTCTTCAATTGTTTGATATCCCAGCCTGCCGGATCCGTAGCGTTTTTATTGTAAAGGTCTTTGAAGTTATCAAACCCGCCTGTAATCAACGCATCGCCAGCCGCTTTACGCCAGTCATAAACGGGCGCCAGGAACCAGCCCAGACCAAAGCTGAGGAACGATGCATTGCCATCTGCGCCCAGACCGGTCAACAGCGCTCGGGAAACGGTCTCAGCTCCTCCAAACCATGACGCGCCTATTCCGAGTTGTTGCTCATACACATTGCTCGCACCGAAAAAGTTGGCTCGGTTATCGATCGTGTTCAGATAGGTCACCAGACGATCAGAAGCACCTTGGGTGTTGTAGAGATAGTCAAAGGTCGTTTGCGATGTACGTGCCACGTCTTTGTGCATGACATTCCACGCATCCTGCATGGCAATGTATTTGAGTGCCGAGTTGACCGCCGTGCGGCAGCCATCACTTTGAGGGGCCTTGTCACACATGCTGCGCATTTCCGAATCGAGAAATTCGCTCAGCTTTTCGGCCTTGGCGATGGCAGCGTCTTTCTGTTCCTTCGTCGTGCAGGTTTTGCCATTGAGGCAGTTTTCGACTTCCTCGAAGGCTTGGTGAGACAGATAGTTGTAAAGCGTTCCATTGGCGGCCACCGAAGCGGCGATACCCACATCGCTACCAGAAGCGGCAGCGCCCAACACCCCCACTATTTGTGAGACGGCCAGCAGATTGGCCTGCGCCTGAATGTATTCAGGGGTTCCCGGAACATAGTTTTCCGGCAAGAGCTTATCGCCCAGCAAACCGACCAGAAACTCGTTGGCACCACCGGCAAGCGCTCCGGTGCCGAAATCTCCGCCCATGGCTTTGGACACCAGACCGCCGAGTCCGGCGTGCAGGAGAATTTTCTCCAGACTGCCCTCGGGCAGTTTCAGGTCGCCAATTTCCCCAGCGCCCATGGCTGCGCCGATGCTGGCCAGCGTTCCGGCCGCAGAGCTGACCAGGTTGTCCTTGAAACTGCCTCCGTAGACGACGGTTTTGATCAACGCATCGGCAGTCACTTTGGTCGCCACGGCCTTGAGCCCCTCCGGCGTCAGAGTGATATTGCCCACATCAAACTTCATTCCCTGAGTAACGCCTGCAGTTGCCGCCGCCACGACGTAGCTTTTCAAGGCATCTTCGGACGTAACGTCATTGAGCACTTTTCCAAGGTTACCGCGGTTGTCGATAGTGCTGACCGTCGCTTTGGTTGCGGCGGTAATGGCGACTCCCTGCAACATTGCGTTCATGCCGGCCATCATCGGCCCGAGGATGGCCGCCATGGCGATGGCAATGATCAGTTGTGAAGCTGGCCCCAAACCGGAGTTCTGGTATTTGAAAGACTCATGAATCTCCTTGACCTGCCGCCAGTCCACATCGCCACGTTCTTCTGCCTGTTTAAGCCAGGCCATCTGCGGATCGGCCTTGACCATGGCATCAATGGACTCGCTGACCGTTTGCTGATTGACCTGCTTAACATCGATTTTCAGGCCATCGACCGCTTTGATGACGATGTCGCCCTTGGCAAACATCTGCGTCTGACGGAACGTTTCGTCGGTATTGCCCTTACCTTTGGAAGAGTTCCAGAACGCATTATTGTTGGTTTTCGTATGGCTCTCATCGTGCAGATCCTTCACGCCTTCAAAGACAATCTGCCCACCACTGTCCAACAGGATGTCGCCACCGCTGTTGAGTTTCGCGACCTGGAATCGTTGATCGCCGCCACTCACTACAGCCAGGTTTCCACCGGTCGTAATCTCACTGCCAACGTTCGTGACCTGCGTGACTTCGTCATGCTTCAATTTCTTTTTGCCAAAACTGCCTTTTTCTTTTTTGTCGTACAAAGAGTAGTCCGTGTCTTGTGCGGCAAGCACTTGAATATCGTTCTTCGCTACCAGATAGGCTTCATCGCCAGCGGTGATACGACTGGAGATCAGCGCCAAATCATTACCTGCCCGGATCGCGACATCACCACCGGCAGTGATCGTGCTGGCAATCTGTTTAACGTGGTCTTCCTGAGTCGTGAGTTTTTTGGTTTTTGAGTAGGAGTGACGTTCATCAGCGGCTGAAGCAATCGTCACATCACCCTCTGCGACGAGGGTGAAATTTCGCTTGGCGGTCATGTCACTGCCCACGGCGGCAAAGTCACGGCCCGCGCTCATCAGGATATCGCGTCCGGCATTGATGCTGGATCCGTACTGCGTGATGGAGCTGCGTTGTTCCTTGCCGCCACTGTCAACGCTCAGCTGTTGCGCCGAAGCGATGGCGATATCTCGACTGGCCTCGATCCGCGTGTCTCCCCCGCTGGACATGGCCCCACCGATGCCAAGCACGTCCCGGCCCGAGAAGATGGTCAGATCATTGGCTGCTTCGATACGTGCAGCGCTATCAACGTAGTCACGCTGCTGGATTTGGCCCTTGTTGTTGAAGACCATACTGTTGACCGTGCGCTCGTTGATGACGTCTCCGGTCAGCGTCACCATGGTGACATCGCGTCCGGAAATGACACCGCCTGATTTATTGATGATGTCATGGGTGGCTAACAGCCCCAGCCGATTCCCCGCCTCAATCAAGCCACTGTTGGTCAGGTCTTGCCCGGCACTGGCCGCCAGATTGTTGGTAGCGCGCAACGTTCCTGCGTTGGTCAGGTTCTGGCCCGCGATCAGGTCAACATCATTGCCCTGGATCAGCGCACCGTTCGGCGCCAGGCGGTTATCGGCATGGGCTAGATACAAGACAGGCACGAGCACCTTTTCACCGTTCACTTCGTGCTCTTCGAGCCAGACGATGTCGTGGGTCAGCGCCGCCACTTGTTGCGCAGTCAGGGTGACGCCCACTGACAGGTTGAGCTGATCCTTGCTGGCGATGGCGTTGTTCATCAGGTACTTGAACATGCCTTCGTCAGAGGTCTGACCGTCGATGAAACGCTGTCCCGTACGCTCGACGACCGCTTGCTGGATCATCCGCTGTTCGAAGAAACCGTCACCCAAACGCTTGGCGCTGATGTCCGGGTCATAGCCGAGCTTTTGCAACAGATAATCCGAGCTCTCGAATTTCTTCAGGTCGGTGAGTACCGGGTTGGTTTCGATCAGGTATTTGTGCGGATTGGAGCGCACGCTGGTGTCGGGCAAGCCTTGTACGCGCGGTACATCAAAGGCGGGGTTGCCCCGAGCAGGCACCAGCACGCCGACTGGCCCGTCAGCGGCGGTTGCACCCACGTTGAACTGAGCCGTTCTGTCGTTAAGATTCAACGACGCGGCATCGCTCAGCGCCAGATCGCGTTTTTTTATCGACACCGGGTCGTTGTTGTCGAACTGGAACTGGGTGGACGGCCGAGCGGGCATGCCGACCGTATGATGGGTCGACTCGCCGGACAGCGTACCGATGGTCCAGGACGGCGCGGGCACCGAGGATTGTTCGCTGCCACCCTTGCCGCTCAGGCGGAACAGGCCGTTATCACCGACCGGCAGACTGAAGCCGGGCAATGTCAGCGGGTTGACTTGCTGTTGGGCCAAGTCCGGGGGCAGTTGGCTGTTGAGGCTGATGACGGTGGTTTTACCGGTGCCGCCAGCGCCGGTATTGGCGTTGCGGGAGGTGCCGGCGGCGCCTGAGCTGTAGGCCTTTTCAACACCGTTGCTGATTTTATTGCTGGCGTTGATGGTGACATTGCCGGCGGCCTGGATGATCGCCGAGGCGAATCCTGAAGGGTCGGAGGTGACAATCTTTTCATTGAACACGGCATTCTTTATGAAGTCTGGAGCTTCCGTTCTGACTCCCGAGGAATAGAGAGAATCTCCGAACTTGACGGCCTGACTCTGTTTATTCAAAGAAATGATGGTCGAGCCGAACGTCTGGAACCAGTTGTCAGCCTCACCCTTGGCACCATATCTGACGACCTTGGAAACTACCCGTGAGTCGTCTTCGTTGGCATTCCAGAAGTGCAGATCCTTGTTGTAGTCCGCGTCGTTGTACATGTTGTACGCAACGACTTCGTTCCACTGGGCAACGGAGAGCCCGCCATTGACGTATTTGCGGGAAACGTAATCGCCAGTGGCAGTACCCGAGTTCTCGAAGTTGGCCACGTTGACGTTGATGTTTCCAGAAACGGCGATGGACGAGTTCGAATTCAGGAACGATCCACCCACAGCATCAAAGTTTTTTCCGGCAGTGATAGACGCGGCTTTGGAACTCTCCCCCTCCGAAATGCTTACCTTGAACTTTTGCTCCCAGACCAGGTGAGACGGTAGTTTGCCTCCTTGCAGATCTGTCCAGTTAAGCGGGATCTGATCACACGAATAGCAACGCACCCCAATATCGGACGAGTACATCTCGGAAACCGTTTTGAACTGGTCTCTACGGTTAACAATCGAGTCCGCCTTGATCGAGAAGTCGCCGGTGCTCTCCATCGTCCCGGAAAGGTTCTCCACCGTCGCCGCGCGATTACCGGCATCGTCCCGCGCAATATCGATTGCGCCGAGGCTGTAAACGTCGGATTTCTTGTTGCTGAGGCTGCCCGCGCGAAGCTTCATGTCCCCACCGCTGAACAGGAACCCGCCCTGATCGTTGAGCAGTGATGAGGCCGTCAGCTTCATACCCGACGCGCCTGCCAGCGTGCCGTAGTTGTTAATGGTGCCGGCATTGAGGATCAGATTATTGGCGGCGGTGAGGCGGCCATAGTTGTTGACGATCGCCAGGCCACCGCGTGCGCCTACGGTCGTATTTCCTCCGGCCGCGATACTCGTAGCGCTGGTCAGATTGAGGGTGGAGGCGTCGAGTTGCAGATCGCCGAGACTGCTCGTGCGCCCGTTGCCGCCGTAATTGCCGCTCAGCTGAATATCGACGCTGCCATCGCTGGCAATCAAGCCTTCGTTGCTCCAGTTACCACCACGCCCCACCAGTTGATTCGAAGCAAGCAACTGCCCGCTCGCGGTCTGCACAAAATTGCCGACATTGACCGTCAACCGCCCGGCCTGAATCACGCTGCTGTTGATCCAGCTGTCGGCGTTCAGTGTCAGTCCGCCACGGGTCACCAGCGAGCCGCCGGCGTTCATCACGTTGGCGGTGGAGATACCGAATTCACCAAGGCCGACATGCGTCACCGAACCGCCGGCATTGAGGAAGCTCGGGGCTGCAAGGGTGAAATCAGTGTTGGCGGTTTCCACCAGACCATTACGGTTATCGAACTGGCTGCCGATCTGGAAATCGGTTTTACCGCTGGTGCCGAGCGCGCGCAGTTTGCCGCCCTGGTTGTCGAGGTTGGCCGCGCGAATCGCCAGTGTGCTGGCGCTTTCGATCAAGCCACTGCGGTTGCTCAGGTTGCCGTCGACACCCAGCTCGATGCTGCTGCCGCTGATCTGACCGCTGTTGTTGCTCATCAGGCCGGCGATGGTTTTTACCACGCCTTTGGCATAGATCCCGCCGCCGTTATTGTCGAGAGTGTTGCCGCCGGCGTTGAGCAGGATGTTGCCGGTGTTGGCCGCGATGCGCCCGCTGTCGCTGTAGATACCGCCGAGTGCTTGCAGGTCGAGGCGACTGCCTTCGATCTTGCCGCCCTGACCGTTGCGCAACACGCCGCTCAATCGGGTTTGCAGCAGACCTTTGAGGCTTGAAAGCACCCCGCCACGGCTGTCGAGGCTGGCGGCGGTGAGGTTCAGGTCGCCGTTCTGGGCGATGATCTTGCCGCCCTGATTGTCGATGGCGCCAGTGCCCGTGATCACGGTCAGCGCGGTCATGCTTTGCACCGCGCCTTTGCCGTTGTTCAGTGCGGCGGCGTTGAGGGTCACACCGGCATCGCGGCTGGAGATCAAGCCATCGTTTTCATTATGCAGCGTGCCGCCAGCGGCGATATACAGTTGATCTTTGGCCGACAGGGTGCCGCGTTGGCTGTTGTTCAAATCGCCGCTGGTAAACAGGCTCAGCAGGGTCTGGCTGATCAATTGCCCGCCGCGGTTATCAATGCTGGTGGAGCGCTTGATCAAGAATGCGCCGGTACTGCCCAAAGTCCCATTGATATTGCTGAGAGAACCGAGCAGGTCGAGGGTGACGCTGTCATCGCCAACCAGACTGCCGCTGGTGTTGTTCAGTTGCGTGCCAGCGAAATTCAGGGCTTTTGTGGCGCTGATTCTGCCGGAGGTGTTGTCCAGCGTGGCGGCGCGGATATCCAGTGCGTCGCCACTTTCGATCAAACCACCCGCGGTGTTGCTGATGTTACCGCCGCTGATGGTCAACGTCTGCTTGCCGCCGCTCGTGACGATGCCGTTGCTGTTGTCCAGACTTGTAGCCTTGATGCTCACCTCGCCTTTGCCGCCCACGCCCCCATTACTGTGGTTGATCAACGCGCCACTGAGGTCGATGCTGGTGTTGCCGAGCAGGCTGGAGATCGCGCCTTCCAGGCTGTTGTCGAGCGTGCCGCCTGTAAGGGTGACACTCTTCCAGCCCGAAATCAGTCCACCCTGGTTTTTCAGTTCGGCAGCCGTGAGGCTCAACTGATCGTTGCTGATCAGGTTGCCGCCACGGTTATCGAAACGGTTGCCGGTGAGGCTGAAGCTGTTGACGCTGGAGATTTCGCCCTGCTGGTTATTCAGGTCACGCAGGGTAGCGATGCTCAGCACGCCTTTGCTGTTGATCACGCCGTTCCGGTTATTCAGGTCGCGCAGATGGGCAATGCTCAACCCGCCTTTGCTGCTGATCACACCGTCCTGATTATTCAGATCCTGCGCGGTGGCGCCCAGGTCCATATTCAGGCCGGAGACGCCCACCAGCGTGCCGCCCTGATTGTTCAGGCCGGTGCTGTTGAGGGTCAGTTGTTGCGCGGCGCGGATGCTGCCTTTATTGCTGTTGTTCAGCAGGCCATCGACGTTGACCTCAATGTCGCTGTCACTGAGCAACACGCCGCCATCGCTGTTATCCAGACTCGCGGCGCGAACCTGCAACGCCGCAGCGGCAATCGTGCCTTTGATCGAGGTCAGTGCCTTGTCGAGGGTCAGGGTGAGTTTGTGATTGCTCAGCAGTTGCCCGCCGCTGTTGTCCAGCGACGTGGCGATCAGTTCAAAAGCCTTGTCGCTGGAAATCTCGCCGCCACGGTTGTTCACGTCGGAGAGGTTTTCCAGTAGTAACTGCTCCGGCGCGTTGATCACGCCGCCCTGGTTGTTCAGCGCGCCGCCGTTCAGATCGACACTGACGGTGCCGCCGCTGAACAGTTTGCCGCCCTGCTGATCGAGGCCTTGAACATTGGCGTTAAGCGAGTTGCCGGCGCCGAGGCTGCCACCGGTATTGGTCACCTGAGCGGCACTGATCTCGACGTGGTCGTCAGCGTAAATACTCGCCTGGCTATTGTTGAGTGCACCGGTGCTGATGTTCAGTTTGGTCTTGCTGCTGATCGCACCGTTTTGCTGGTTATCCAGCGCGCGGCTGTTGAGGATGAGATCGCCGTCGGTCAGCAGTTTGCCACCCTGATTGCTGACGGCGCCGCGCGTGTCGACGGTGAGCGCGTTGGCGCTGGAGACAGTACCGGTGTTGTTGTTGAGACTTTGCGCGGTGATCGCCAAGGCGCCTTCGTTGACGAGGCTGCCCTGTGCGTTGTTCAGATCCCCGGAGAGATTGATCGCGAGGTCTTTCTGGCTGGTCAGGCGCCCGCTGTTTTCCAGTGTCTTGCCAGTCAGCGTCAGTCCGCTGTCACCGGACAGCAGGCCTTTGTTGCGGTTGATGACGTCGTTGACGGTCAGCGCCAGATTGCCGCCGGCGAGCATGTAGCCGCTGTCACTGTTATCGAGCCACGCGCCGATCAGGCTGACATCGCTTTTGCTCGACAATTCGCCGCTGCGATTGTCGACGCGAACGACGTTGAGGTTCAGTGCTTTTGTTGAGCCGATCAGGCCTTCCTGACGGTTATCCAGACTGGCGGCGGTGATCGTCAGGCCGTTGTCGGCGATGACCACGCCGTTGTGGTTATCGAACATGCCAGTCACGCTGAAATCAACATCGCCCCGCACACGAATGTCGCCGCTGTTGTTGTTCAGACTGTCGCTGCGACTGTCGAGGCTGGCAGAGGCAATCACACCTTTAACGTTGCTCAGCGCGCGCTCGATGACCAGGGTGAGCTTTTCATTGCTCATCAGTTTGCCGCCGTCGTTATTCAGGCTTTGCGCGTTAACACTCCAGGCCTTGGCGGCCGAGATTTCCCCGGCGCTGTTGTTGACGTCCTTGAGGTTTTTCAGCAGCAACTGGCCCGGCGTATGGATGTTGCCGCGCTGGTTGTCGAGCAGACCGTTGTTCATGTCCAGGGTCAGGTCGCCGTTGCTGAACAGCTCGCCGCCGTCCTGTTCCAGCGAGGTCACCGAGACTTCGAGTTTCTGCTGACTGCCGAGGCTGCCGCCGGAGTTGTCCAGGTGCGCGGCGGTCAATAATAGTGAGCCATCGGTGGCGATACTGCCGCCCTGACGGTTCTTCAACTCACCGGTAGTCAGGGTCGAATCAGCCTTTACGCTGATGATGCCGTTGTCGCTGTTATCCAGACTGCCACTTTTAAAGGTCAGGCCTTTTTGCGAAACGATCAGGCCGCCCTGACTCAGCACGGAACCGCTGGCAGTCAGCGCCATCGCTTCAAGGCTCGACAGTTTGCCCAGACGATTGTCGAGGCTGCCGGCGCTGAGGGTCATCTGCCCTTCGCTGCTGATCAGGCCTTGCTGGTTGTCCATGGTCTCGTCAAAGGTCAGCCCGAGAGTGGTCTGGCTGACGATGCGCCCGCCGACGTTGCTCAGACCGATGCCGCTGAGGGTGCTCGCACCCTTGCTGAAAATCAGGCCGTTAGTGGCGTTGATGATCTGCGCGACCTTCAGCGCCAGTGTGGTGTCGGACAGCACCTTGCCGCCGTCACTGTTGTCCAGACGCGAACCATTGATGTGCAAATCCAGTTGGCTGGAGAGTGTGCTGGCACGGTTGTCGATCTGCTCGACGTTGACGGTCAGGGTTCTGAGCGAGCCAACGAGGCTGTCCTGATGGCTGTTGAGGGTTTTGCCGGTGAGCAGCAGGTTGCCTTCGGCGACCAGTTCACCGTGCTCTTGATTGAGGCTGTCGATGTTGGCGTCGATATCACCCTTGGCGGAAACCCGTCCGCCATCGTTGGTCACGGCTTTGACTTTGAGGCTCAACACGCCGTTCGAGGTCAGCAGACCGCCATTGCTGTTGTTCAGCGTGTTGCCGTCGAAGCTCAGCGCCGTCTTGCTTTCGAGGCGGCCCTTGTCGCGGTTGTCCAGGTTGTCGATCAGCAGTTTGGCGGCCTGATCGGCGCGAATCGTCCCGCCACGGTTGTCGGTGTTGGCGCTGCTGACGGTCAGGGTATTGAGGCTGGAAATCTTGCCGGCGCGGTTATCCAGGCGCGTAGCCTGCACGTCCATGGCGCCGTTGGCCTGGATCAGGCCCTTGTTCTGGTTGTTCAGTTGCTCGCTGATCCGCGTGGTCAGTGTGCCTTCGCTGGTCAACTGGCCTTGCTGGCTGTTATCGAGTTGTTGGGCTTTTACCAGCAAGGTCTGTTTAGCGCCGATCTTGCCGGTGCGGTTGTTGATCGCGCCGAGGGCGCTGATGTCGAGCAGACGGCCGGCACTCATCAGGCCGGCAACGTTATCCAGCGAGGTGACGTTGAGGATCACGTCAGTCTGACTGCTAAGTTCGCCGCTGCTGTTGATCAACTGGCCGATGTTGGCGGTGAGGCCGGCGTTGCTGTTGATTACGCCTTGGCTGTTGAGTACCTGCGCGGCATTGAGGTTCAGGGTGGTGTTGCTCTGCACTTTGCCGGCGTTGCGGTTGTCCAGCGTGCCGGCAGTGATCGCGGCGGTTTGCCCGCTGAGCGTGCCGCCCTGGTTGTTCAGGGTTTGCGCGGTGTTGACCGTCAGATTGCGGCTGGCGGTGAGCGTTTTTCCGGTGTTGTCGAGGTGCTGCGCGGTGATACTCAGATCGCCGTTGGCATTGCGGCTACCGTCGGCATTGACGCCGGCTTCGATGGTCCCGGCATTGGTCAGTTGGCCGCCGGCGCTGAGGTTGATGCTGTCGCGGGCCGCAAGGGTCTGACGGTTGGTCAGGTTGCCCTGGGTTTGCACGTTGAGCGCGGTGCCGGCGTAAACCGGGCCGCGTGCATCAAGGCTGGCGGCCTTGACGTTGACCGCGCCAGTGGCCGAGGTGTCGACCAGACTCAGTTGCCCGTTGGCGTCGAGTTGAATATCGCCGCCGCTGGCAATCAGCTTGCCGTCGAGTTTCACCCCGACGCCGGCCTCGGTGCCGACCAGTTTGATCGCCCCAGCGTACATGCCGCCCAGCGCCGAGGAGTCGATGGCCAGTTGCGGTTTAGCGCTGCCGTCATCGGCGCGGGCCGTGGCATTGAGGGTTTGTGCGTTGACGTCGTTGCGACCGGCAACGATGGTCAGGTTCTGTGCCTGAAGTTGCGCGTTGATCTTTGCGCTGCGGGTGATGATTTCAAAACGGTCGACGTTGGTCGCGTTGAGGCCCGTTCCTTCAATAGCGACGCTGCCCTGATCCACTTGAAAGCGATCCAGCCGACCGTTGTCGAGCACCGGTTTGCCGGTGGTCAACGTCACCCGTGGCGAGTTGATGAAACCGCAACCGTTGCAAGTAATGCCGTAAGGGTTGGCGACGATCACCCGCGCCGACTGCCCCGCCACCTCGGTGTAACCGCGCAACTGGCTCGGGTTGCCGCTGATGACTTCGTTGAGAATCGCTTGCGCCGAACCGCTGTTTTTCAGATTCGGGTTGTCGATGATGTGCCCGCCCAACTGGGTGAGATTGTTCTGCGTCGAGCCGTTGTTGAGGATCAGCCCCTGCGCGCCAACGTTGTAATCGTGAAACTGGTTGTGCGACAGGCCGCTGGCATTGGGCGTGGCGATGTTGATGATCGGCACGCCATTGCCGGCGCGATCCAGCGAGGTATTCGGGTTGGCCACCACAATGCCGTCGGCTTGCGCCCACATCGGTTGCCAGAACATCACGTTCGCCAACAGGAACGCCAGGCCGCGCTTGGGCATGCCGAGGAAAGACTCGCGGGTTTTCACGGCAGCAGCAGGCTGACGAGCGAGAAAGGCGTACTGGCGAACGTCCATGTTTAAAGTCTCTTTACAACGGGCAGTAATAGTTGGATTGACGGCAGGCGCACTACCTGCTGACCTGGCACTCACGTGGGTGCCGATCAGAGCCAATAACGGGTAAAGGGAGATGACGTAAGAACTCAGTCAATCACGGAGCAGATCGCGAAACGCCCCATTGCACCCTGGTAGTAGCGCATTGATATCAACATCGTGGCGCGATATTAGATGGCCACTATTTTGGCGTCAATTTTTGAATCACTTGAGCCGTCGATCCCGATGAGCGGTATGAATAAAACTGCGCTCCTGGTAAGAATCGCTCACCCGCACAACAAGCCCTCCCGCCGCAATAATCTGTAAACTCTCCCCTCTTTCGCCGCCCATCATTTCCTCGCGGCCATCACCTCTTTAATTGTTGCGGAGTCCACCTTGCGTCTGTTCCACACCTCCGACTGGCACCTTGGGCAAAACCTGCACGGCCAGGAGCGCGATTTCGAGCATGCGTGCTTCCTCGAATGGCTGCTGCGCCAACTGCAATTGGCGCAGCCGGATGTGCTGCTGATTGCCGGGGACATCTTCGACACGGTCAATCCGCCGGTCAAAGCTCAGGAACGTCTCTACGACTTCATCGTCAGCGCCCATGAGCAGCAGCCGTTGCTGACCATAGTGATGATCGCCGGCAACCACGATTCCGGCTCGCGGATCGAACTGCCCGCGCCGTTGATGCGCCGTTTGCGCACCCATGCGCTGGGTCGGGTGTTGTGGCTGGATGACGGGCAACTGGATGCCGAGCGTCTGCTGCTGCCGTTGCCGGATAAAACCGGAGAAATCGCCGCGTGGTGCCTAGCGCTACCCTTCCTGCGTCCGGCGGAGGTAACCGGCGCGCATCTGGGCGACAACTATTTGCGTGGCATCGGACAGGTGCACGAATGGCTGATCGAAGCCGCCAACGCCAAGCGCCAACCCGGTCAGGCGCTGATTGCCATCAGCCACGCGCACATGGCCGGCGGCTCCGTGTCGGAAGACTCCGAGCGCAGCCTGATCATCGGCAACGCCGAAGCCCTGCCCGCCAGCCTTTTCGGGCCGAGCATCAGTTACGTCGCCCTCGGCCATTTGCACAAACCACAGAAGGTCAACGGTGAGGAGCGCATTCGTTACAGCGGTTCGCCGATTCCGCTGTCATTCTCGGAGATTGGCTATCAGCATCAGATCCTCGACGTCACCCTCGATGGCGAAACCCTGGTCAGCGTTGAGCCGAAACTGATCCCGCGCTCGGTCAATCTGCAACGAGTCGGCCCGGCACCGCTGGCGGAGATTCTGCTGCAACTGGCCGATCTGCCGAACATCGACCTGCTTGCCGAAACGCAACGGCAACCGTGGCTGGAAGTGCGCGTAACCCTCGACGAACCGCAGCCGGATCTGCGCCATCAAGTCGAAAGCGCCCTGCAAGGCAAAGCCGTGCGCCTGGTGCGGATCGCCGCCGAATACGCCGGCAACCGTGGCGCTGACGGCAGCGATGACGGCACCGCGCTGATCGAACTCGACCAACTCACCCCGCAAGAACTGTTCAGCCGCGCCTGGCTCGACAACTACGGCAGTGAAGTCGACGAGCAAACGCTGAAGGACTTCGCCGAACTGCTGCAGGACGTACAACTGGAGGGCGAGCAGCCATGAAGATTCTCGCCATTCGCTTGAAGAACCTGGCCTCGCTGGCCGGCCCGTTCGAGATCGATTTCACCGCCGAGCCATTGGCCAGCGCCGGTTTGTTCGCGATCACCGGCCCGACCGGTGCCGGTAAAAGCACCCTGCTCGACGCGTTGTGTCTGGCGCTGTTCGGCGCGGTGCCGCGTCTGAACAACACGGGACGTGACGCGAAAGTCCCGGATGCCGACGGCGAAATTGCCACCGGTGACCCACGCACACTGCTGCGGCGCGGTACCGGCGAAGGTTATGCCGAAGTGGATTTTGTCGGTGTCGATGGCCGTCGCTATCGAGCGCGCTGGGAAGCCAACCGCGCCCGCGAGAAGGCCGGCGGCAAGTTGCAGGCCAGCCGTCAGAGCCTGCGCGATATCGATCAGGATCAACTGCTCGCCAGTCAAAAAGGTGAATACAAAACCCAACTGGAAGCCGCGCTCGGCCTGAACTTCGAACAGTTCACCCGCGCCGTGCTGCTGGCCCAGAGTGAGTTCAGCGCGTTCCTCAAGGCTGACGACAACGACCGCAGCGAACTGCTGGAAAAGCTCACCGACACCGCGCTGTACACCCGCCTCGGCCGCCGCGCCTTTGACAAGACTAAAGAGGCCCGCGAAGCGCACAAGCTGTTGCAGGATCAGGCCACTGGCGTGACCCCGTTGGCGCCCGAAGCCCGGGCCGAACTGGATGAGCGTTTCAATGCTGCGCAACAGCAAATGAAGTTGCAGCAGGCGCAGCTCAAACAACTTGAGCAACAGCACGGCTGGCTCAAGGATTTACGTGTGTTGCAAGACGCGCAGCAAGCCGCCGCCGAGCAACTGCACAGCGCTCAGCAGCAATCGGAAAGTCTGGCCGGCGAGCGGGTGAAACTGACGCGCCTGGAGCAGCTCGGCCCACAACGGCACCAGTTCGCGCGCAAAACCGAACTCGATGCCCTGCTGACGCCGTTGGCCGCACAGATTGCTGCGCACACGCAGCAACACACCGAGCTGACCGAGCGCCAAACGCAACTGGAGCACAACCTCGAAGCGGCGAAAGTCGCACTGAGCGAAGCGCAGCAACGGCAAAGCGAGAGCGCGCCGCTCTTGCGTCAGGCCTTTGAAGAACAAAGCACCCTCGCCCGCCTGGCCAAGGATGTCGCCCAGAGTGCCGAAGCCAAGCTCACTGCGCAGCAGGCTTGCACCGAGGGCCAGAATGCCATTCAAGCCTTGCAGGAAAAACAGACTCAGGTCGGCGAACGCCTGCAACGCATCGCCGCCGAACTTGAGCAAAGCGCTCATCTGGCGCCGCTGAGTGACGCGTGGAATGCCTACCGCGATCGCCTGCAACAGCTGATGCTGATCGGCAACCGCTTGATCAAAGGCCAGGCCGAACTGGCGAGCCTTGAAGGAAACGCCACCCGCAGCGCTGAAGAACTGACCACGCAAAAGCAGCAATTGGAAGTGCTGTTCAAAGAAGCCGGCGCCGAACCGGATGCCGTCGCCGAGCAGATCGGTATCCTCGGCACGCTGCTGCAGGACAACCGCAAACAACTGCGCGCCTTCGAAGACCTGTCGCGCCTGTGGGCCACACAACAGGATCTCGACAAGCGCAGCAGCGAGCTGCAACAACGCCAGCTCAGCGCCCAGCAGCAACGCGAACGCCTGACTCAGGACGGCGTGAAAAGCAAAGCCGATCTGACCGTCGCCGAGCAAACCCTCAACGTCACCCGCGAGCTGCTTGAACGTCAGCGCGTCGCGCGCAGTGCCAGTGTCGAGGAGTTGCGCGCGCAGTTGCAGGACGATCAACCGTGCCCGGTCTGCGGCAGCAACGAGCACCCGTATCATCAACCGGAAGCGCTGCTGCAAAGCCTTGGTCGCCATGATGAAAGCGAACAGGCCAATGCTCAGCAGGTGGTCGAACAGCTCAAGGAAAAACTCATCGAGTTGCGCGCCGAAGTCGGCGGTGTGATTGCTCAGCAGAAAGAACTGCTGCAACAGCAAGAACAACTGGCCACTCAGCAACAAGCGTTGGCGCCAAGCCTCGACGCACATCCGCTGGCCGCGCAGTTGTTCAATCAGGAGTCTGACAAGCGTGATGCCTGGCTGTCTCGGCAAAACGATCAGCTGAACCAGAGCATCACTCAGGACGAACAACGCCAGAGCGCCCTGCTCACCCTGCAACAGGATGCCGCGCGCCTGACCCAGCAATTGCGTCAGGCAGAGACTGCGCATCAGCAAGCGGCGCAGCACCTGAGCAACCAGCAACGTGAGCTGAGCAGCGACCGTCAGCGCCTCGACGAAGAACTGACCGCGTTCGGCAATCTGCTGCCGGCCGACACCCTTGAAGCTCTGCGCCAGGAGCCGGCGGCAACGTTCATGCAGCTTGACCGGCAGATCGCCGAGCGTCTGACGCAGGTCGATCAGCAGAAGGAAGAACAGGCCGAGCAGCAACAGCGGCAACAAACGCTGGAGAAAGAACAGGACCGCCAACAGACCCGTGCACAGCAGTTGCTCAGCGCCGAACAGCAATTCACGGCGCTGACCGAGCAGCAGCTCACCTGCCAGCAGAAACTCGCGCAACTGCTTGGCGAGCACAGCAGCGCCGAGCACTGGCAGCAGCAGCTTGAGCAAGCGGTTGAGCAGGCGCGCAATGCCGAAACCGGCACCGCGCAGGAGCTGCAAAGCGTGCGCACGCAACTCGTGCAGATCGCGGCCGAACTCAAAGCGCAACAGGAGCGCCTGCAAGCGCTGCAAAGCGAGGAGCAGGATTTGGCCGGCAAGATTGCCGACTGGCGCGCCCGTCATCCGGAGCTGGATGACGGTGGCCTCGAAGACCTGTTGCGGGTCGATGACGCGCAAGTCACCGAGCTGCGCCAGCGCTTGCAGCACAACGAAAAAGCCATTGAACAGGCCCAAGTGTTGTTGCTGGAACGCGATCAGCGCCTGCTCGATCATCAGGCGCAACACAACGGCAACCTTGATGCCGAACAGCTCGCCAGCGCCCTCACCGACCTGCAAAACCAGTTCACTCTCAGCGAGCAACAGTGCGCCGAACTGCGAGCGAAACAGGTCGAAGACCAGCGCCGGCAAAACGCCAATCAGGCGCTGGCGCAGCAGATCGCCGCGGCGTATGCCGAGTATCAACGCTGGGCGCGACTGAGTGCCTTGATCGGCTCGGCCACCGGCGACACCTTCCGCAAGATCGCCCAGGCCTACAACCTCGACCTGCTGGTGCATCACGCCAACGTGCAACTGCGCCAACTGGTCAAACGCTATCGCCTGAAACGCGGCGGTAGCATGCTCGGTTTGCTGGTGATGGACACGGAAATGGGCGACGAACTGCGTTCGGTGCATTCGTTGTCCGGCGGCGAAACTTTCCTCGTGTCGTTGGCGCTGGCGTTGGGCCTGGCATCGATGGCCTCGAGCACGCTGAAGATCGAATCGCTGTTTATCGATGAAGGTTTTGGCAGCCTCGATCCGGAATCGCTGCAACTGGCGATGGATGCGCTCGATGGCTTGCAGGCGCAGGGTCGCAAGGTTGCGGTGATTTCCCACGTACAGGAAATGCACGAGCGGATCCCGGTGCAGATTCAGGTACAGCGTCAGGGCAATGGTTTGAGCACCCTGGAGGTGAAATGAACACGCTGTATTCCTTCCGCCGCTGCCCGTACGCGATGCGCGCGCGGATGGCGTTGCGTTACTCGGGTGTACCGGTGGAGATCATTGAAGTCAGCCTCAAGGCGAAACCGGCCGAGATGCTGGCGATCTCGCCCAAGGGCACGGTGCCGGTGCTGGATGCCGGTGGGCGGGTGATTGATGAGAGTCTGGAGATCATGCGCTGGGCGTTGGCGCAGAATGATCCGCAAGGTTGGCTGCTGGATGGCGATGCACGGATTGCCGAGCTGATCGAAGCGAATGATCAGGTGTTCAAGGTGCATTTGAATCGCTACAAATACGCCGAGCGTTATCCCGAGCAGCCGATGGAGGTTTATCGGGCTGAGGGAGCCGTGCATTTGCAGAGGCTGGAAGCGTTGCTCAACGATCACGATTACCTGCTGGCCGATCATCCGAGCCTGGCGGATATCGCCCTGCTGCCGTTCGTTCGGCAGTTTGCCCATGTCGACCGCGAGTGGTTTGCACAGACGCCTTATGTTCGCTTACAGGCCTGGTTGCAGCGCTTCCTCGAATCAGA
This sequence comes from Pseudomonas viridiflava, assembly GCF_900580865.1. Taxonomy (GTDB): domain Bacteria; phylum Pseudomonadota; class Gammaproteobacteria; order Pseudomonadales; family Pseudomonadaceae; genus Aquipseudomonas. Next base: position 274,062 of record NZ_UTBZ01000169.1, on the reverse strand, counting down.
CCTTTTCACTTCAATCATGAAGAAGTAACTCAATGTAGGAGCTGCCGAAGGCTGCGATTTTTTGGTTCTGATCTTTAAAAAAAAAGATCAAAAGATCGCAGCCTTCGGCAGCTCCTACAGGGTCAAGCCAACACTTGGCACATGCCGAGCGCCATGCAATCCACTTCGAAGGGGCCGAGGAAATTGGCGGCGGCCTTCACCGGTGGATTGCCGGCCAGCAGCCCCAACGCATTCGCCCGTTCGATGTTGTGCGCGATGTTGTGATTGGCCTCTATGGCCCGGGCCAGTGCGCCGACCGAGCCTTGACCGATGCCCAATAATGAAGCGCCGTTGGTGAAGAACGCCAAACCAGCGATCACCCAAAGTCTGTAGCCTTTCATGCTCCGCCGACTCCCGCGAGTTCGGCCCGATCGACCATCACGCTTTGCGAGCGGACTTCGAACTGGATGCCGGGGTGGGCGACTTCAATCGGGGCCTCGAAGCGGTGTTCCATCTGCGAGGCGATGCTGACGACCAACACCACGGCCAGGTACAGACCGATGGCCAGATAGGCGCCGCGTTTGGCTGAATGAAGGATTGCGCTGGCCATGGTGTTCTCCCGTGGGCATGTTTCGATGTCCACAGAATCGATCAAAAAAGCCGTGGCAACCACTCAGGGTTTGCCATAGTAAACATCAGCTTCGTTGATTATTTAGCCAGTCTATTTGCGGGTTTGAAGAAACCTATCGTGCCGCGAAAAACACACGTGCACGTGTAGGAGCTGCCGAAGGCTGCGATCTTTTGATTTTGCTTTTGCGGATCGTTCCCACGCTCTGCGTGGGCATGCAGCCCGTGACGCTCCGCGTCACTGGACGCAGAGCGTCCCTAGAGGCATTCCCACGCAGAGCGTGGGAACGATCAAACAAGATCAAAAGATCGCAGCCTTCGGCAGCTCCTACAGGGGAGTTGTGTGCAGGCGTTCAGTGTTGGGCTTTGTGATCCAGGGCGGCGTAGAAGTTGGCGCTCTGTTGCAAGTATTTCTGGGTGTAGCTCTGGGTGTGGGATTTTTTGCTGTTGATTTCAACGTTGGCACTGGCTGGCAGGACAACGGTGGCGGAGATCGCGGAAGCGGCGATAACGGAGAAGAGATTGAAGTTCATGGCGGTAACCCTCGTGTTCGGTTGGCTTGCTTGCCCGGTTGGGCCGTGAAGCAAACTTAACGCTCGAGGGTTGATCGCTTGAAATGCTTTGTAGCATTACCGGATATCAGTGCGATTAATACAACGAGACAGGCCCCGCAAACCGGGGTCTGTGGCTTATTGTCGCACTATAAACTTGAGGTCGCTGGGCGCATCCATCGGTAGTTTCTGTACGGTTTTGCCGAGCAGACCGGTCTTGCCATCGCGCTCGACGACAACAATTTCATTGCTCTTCTGGTTAGCGATCAGCAGGAATTTGCCACTTGGATCGAGGCTGAATTCGCGCGGGTGATCACCTTCCACTGAACGCTTTTGCAGCTCTTTGAGCTGGCCAGTCGCCGGATCAATCGCGAACACCACCAGTTGATTGGCGGTGCCACGGTTGCTGACGTAGAGGAACTTGCCATCGGCCGAGGCATGCAGCGCCGCGCCGGCCTTGTCCGAGGTCGGTTGACCAGCGGCCAGATCGACCAGTTGCGTCTGGGTCAGCACGCCATCGTGGTAATCGAACACCGCGACCTGCGCGCTCATTTCCATGGTCAGCCAGGCGTGTTTGCCATCAGCGCTGAACAGCAGATGGCGCGGACCGCTGCCGGCCGGCAAGGGCACTGCGGCGGTCATCGCTGGCGTCAGCGGCAAGTCCGGGTTGGCCTTCGGATCGAACAGGTAGACGAAGACCTTGTCCGCGCCCAGATCGTTGGAGAACACGTAGCGGCCGTCCGGCGAAGAAACCGTCGAGTGCACGTGGTTGGAGGCCTGCCGCTCAAGGTTGATCCGGCTGGCCGGGTGCGCGCTCATCTGCACGACGGGTTTGAGCTTGCCGTCGGTACCGACCGGCAATACCGCCAGCGTTCCACCCGGATCTTCCATCACCGAATAGTTGCTGACGAACAAGTGGCTGGCGTCAGCGCTGAGGCTCGAGTGGGTCGGCTCGTTGCCCAGGCTCTGTACTTGATTGATCAGGGTCAGCGCGTGGGTTTTCGGATCGATCGAATAGCTGCTGACACGGCCGACCGGGTCTTTCTGGCCCGGGCCGTTTTCATTGACCACGAACAGTCGACGCTGATCTTTGGACAGGGTCAGCCATGACGGGTTTTCGCTCTTGACCACTTGCAGTGGTTTGGCGGCGATCTGGCCGGTGGCACTGTCGAAGTTCATTCGATAGAGGCCCTGGCTGGTGTTGGCGGTGTAGGAACCGACCAGCAGCTGGAAGTTCTCGGCGGATGCGCTGGAAAGCCCCATGGCACCGACGCTGCCGGCCATCAGCAGCGGCCAGAATTTACGCATTTTCATCAGTGTCATCCTCATCGTCGCTGCTGCTGACTACGTCACCATGGCAGACCAGGCGGTGTTCGCCGATCGCTTTGGTTTCATTGAAATAACCGACGATCAGCCAGCTTTGCAGGGAGTCATCAAACGTTGCCGCTGCAACCTGAGCCGGAGTGAATTCCCAATGCTTGGCCGCGCGGCCATCGATGCATTCGATGTGCAGGTTGTCGTCTTCATCGAGGGCGAATTCGAAGGCGTGCAGGCCGTCGATTTCGACCATTCCGCAGTGTTCGAGGGCGTTGAGAAGGGTTTGGGCAGTCATGGCAAACAGTCTTTCTAGGGGGGAAAGGGCCAATGATAGCTCAATGTGATCCAGAGGCCTTATGGGAACCCTTGTGGGAGCGAGCCTGCTCGCGAATGCGGTGTGTCAGGCCATGAAAGGCTGACTGAAAGAATGCATTCGCGAGCAGGCTCGCTCCCACAGGGAAATTGGCTGGCAGTTACAGCGCGTCGCGTGAGGGCTTGCCATCGACGAGGCGTTGGATACGCAACGGGTTGGCGTTTTTCAGCGGCTCCGGCAGCAAGCTGTCCGGGTAGTTCTGGAAGCACACCGGGCGCAGGAATCGGTCGATGGCCAGCGTGCCCACCGACGTGCCACGGGCATCGGACGTCGCCGGATACGGCCCGCCGTGCACCATCGAATCGCACACTTCCACACCGGTCGGATAACCGTTAAGCAGAATTCGCCCGACCTTCTGTTCCAGCAGCGGCGTCAGTTCAGCAAACTGTTCGAAGTCCGTGAGCTCGCCGATGATCGTCGCGGTGAGTTGCCCGTGCAGGCCATGCAACGCCGCACTGAGTTGCGCCTGATCCGCCACTTCGACGATCACCGTGGTCGGGCCAAACACTTCTTCCTGCAGCACTTCATCGCCATCGATCAACAGGCTCGCATCAGCCTTGAACAACTGCGGCTGCGCTTGATTGCCCTGCTGTGGATTGCCGGCCAGATGTTCAACACCGGGATGCGCCAACAGCTTCTGCAAGCCATTGCCGTAGCTGCCGAGGGTGCCAGCGTTGAGCATGGTTTGCGCCGGTTGATCACCGATTAATCCGGCGACTTGCTGCACGAACGCGCTGAACTGCGGCGAACGAATACCAATCACCAGACCGGGATTGGTACAGAACTGGCCACAACCCTGCACCACCGAAGCGGTCAGGTCGCGGGCAACGGTTTCCGAACGCTCGGCAAGGGCCTGCGGCAGGACGATCACCGGGTTGATGCTCGACATCTCGGCAAACACCGGGATCGGTTGCGAGCGGGCCGCGGCCATGTCGCACAGTGCGCGTCCGCCCTTGAGCGAACCGGTGAAACCCACGGCCTGGATCGCCGGATGCTTGACCAGCCATTCGCCAACGCCACCGCCGTAGATCATGTTGAACACGCCTGCCGGCATCGCGGTTTTTTCGGCGGCGCGAATCAGCGCATCGGCGACCAGTTCTGCTGTCGCCATATGGCCGCTGTGGGCCTTGAACACCACCGGGCAACCGGCGGCCAGCGCCGACGCGGTGTCGCCGCCAGCGGTGGAAAATGCCAGCGGAAAGTTGCTTGCGCCGAACACGGCTACGGGGCCGAGGCCGACGCGGTACTGGCGCAGATCCGGACGTGGCAGCGGTTGGCGATCCGGCAGCGCTAAATCGATTCGCGCACCATAAAAATCACCTCGACGCAGAACCTTGGCGAACAGGCGCATCTGCCCGCTGGTGCGTCCGCGCTCGCCTTGTATGCGTCCGGCCGGCAACGCCGTTTCGCGGCAGACCACGGCGACAAAATCATCACCGAGGGCATCCAGCTCATCGGCAATCGCATCGAGAAACTGCGCGCGGCGTTCGGCGCTGAGGCTGCGATAGGCCGGGTATGCGGCAGCGGCGGCTTTGGCGGCGGCGTCTACTTCTTCAACCGTGGCCTGAATGAAATCGTGCGGCAGTTGCTCGCCCGTCGTGGCATCAATGGATTGCAGTTTGACGTCGCCAGCAGCGCTACGCTGACCGCCAATGTAGTTGTGACCGAGAATCTGAGTCATGGGATCTCCTTAAAGGGTGCCGATGCTGTCCGGCTCAAAAGCGGCCGCGATCGGCACGATGCCGTTGACCAGCGGCGCGCCGAATTCGGCCTGGCTGATTTCGAACAGGTCGCCCGGTTGCGTGCGAATGCCATCGGCGAACGACAGCGTCGCGGTGCCGAAGAAGTGAATGTGCACGTCGCCCGGACGCAGGAACTGGCGGTATTTGAAGTGGTGGTATTCGAGGTTGGCGAGGCTGTGGCACATGTTCGCCTCGCCGCTGAGAAACTCGTTCTGCCAGAGCACTTCGCCGTCACGCAGAATTCGACTGGTGCCGGCAAGGTGTTGAGGCAGTTCACCGGTACGAAGTTCCGGGCCATAGCTGCAGCTGCGCAATTTCGAATGCGCGAGGTACAGGTAATTCTTGCGCTCCATGACGTGGTCGGAGAACTCGTTGCCGACCGCGAAACCGAGGCGATAAGGCTTACCGTCGTGGCCGATGATGTAGAGACCGGCCATTTCTGGCTCCTCCCCGGCGTCTTCAGCAAAGGGAGGCACCGGGAAAGGTTGGCCCGGACGCACGACGATGCTGCCGTCGCCCTTGTAGAACCATTCCGGTTGCACACCGGCCTGCCCCGCCGCCGGTTTGCCGCCCTCCACGCCCCATTTGAAAATGCGCATGGTGTCGGTCATCGCCGCTTCATCGCCGGCCTGCTGGTGCATTTTGTCTCGCGCCGAAGCGCTGCCCAGGTGGGTCAGACCGGTGCCGCTGACCAGCATGTGTGCCGGATCCGGGTGGTCGAGTGGCGGCAGGATGCGCAGTTGCGCGAGCAGTTCGGCGTAGTCGTGGCTGATGCCGAGGCCGAGGGTTTGCACTTGCTGCTCGAGGGAGTTGCCGGCCTCGATGGCGGCCAGCGCCAGATCGCGCACGCTGCGCGCGTCTTGCACTTCGCGCACCAGACCGTTGTCGACCACGCCGACGCGGCGCTCGCCGTTGCTTAATTCGAATTGAACCAGATGCATGATTTTTCTCCTATTCCATCAAAAACGCCGCTATCCCCTGTGGGAGCGAGCCTGCTCGCGAAAGCGGTGTATCAGTCACCTCAAATGTTGAATGTGCCGGCCTCTTCGCGAGCAGGCTCGCTCCCACATGGGGTCAGCGTTGCACTGTCAGGTTCGGGTGGCGCCACGGGCGCTGGCGGCAAATTGGTCGACTGGCAGGACGTGTTTGCGCTCAAGTACGCGATAGACAACGCCGGTCAGGATCAAACCAAACACCATCACACCCGAGAGGAAATACAGGCCGGACGCAAGATTGCCGGTGTATTCCTTCAACGCGCCAATCACGAACGGCCCGATATACCCGCCCAGATTCCCTACCGAGTTGATCAACGCAATCCCCGCCGCCGCACTCGCGCCGGCAAAGAACCGTCCCGGCAAGGTCCAGAACACCGCCGTGCAGGAAAACAGCGCAAACGCCACCAGACACAGCGCCGCCAACTGGGCCACCGGCAACGACAACCACGCGCTCAGGAACAGGCCAATCGCGCCCAGCACATACAGAACAGCCAGATGCCCGTAACGATCATTCAAACGATCGGAACTGCGCGGGATGATGAGCAAACCGATGATCCCGAAGATGTACGGCACCGACGAAACAAAACCGGTGACCAGATCACTGCCGCCAAACTGTTTGATCAGCGTCGGTAACCATAGACCGAGACCATAAATGCTCAACGTCACCGGCAGATAGAACAGCGCCAGCAGCAACACACGTTTGTCTTTCAGCGCATGCAACGGGTTGCCGTGACGGGTCTGGCCGTATTCCTGCAAATCCTTTTTCAGCTCGCCGGTCAGCCAGTCTTTCTCGGCTTGATCCATCCATTTCACTTGTTGCGGACCGTCAGGCAACCAGCGCAGCACTGGCCAGGTCAGCAGGATCGCCGGAGTACCGATGACGATAAACAGCCACTGCCAGCCATGCAGACCCAAAACGCCGTCCATGCCGAGCAAACCACCGGACACCGGGCCGGTGATCATCATCGCGATCGGCTGGGAAAGGATGAACAGGCCAAGGATCTTGCCGCGATGGCGCACCGGGAACCATTGGGTGATGTAGTAGAGAACGCCGGGGAAGAACCCCGCCTCGGCCGCGCCGAGCAGAAAGCGCATCACGTAGAAACTGTGCGGGCCCTGGACGAAGGCCATGCCGATGGTGATGGCGCCCCAGGTGATCATGATCCGCGCGAACCAGCGCCGCGCGCCAAAGCGTTCGAGCATCAGGTTGCTGGGGATTTCAAGGAGGAAGTAGCCAATGAAGAACAGCCCGGCGCCGAGGCCGTAGGCCGCATCGCCAATGCCGATGTCGGCGCCCATGTGCAGCTTGGCGAAGCCGACGGCGGAACGATCCACATAGGCGATCAGGTACAGCAGGATCAGGAAGGGAATCAGTTTCAGCGTGATGCGCCGTATCAGCCGCAGTTCCTGGCTCATGAGATCGGTCTCCGATTGTTGTTTTTATAGAACCTCGGGGGACGCCTCTCACGGTTAACCGCCAGGGCCATCCCTCCGTCGAAAACGACTATATAGTAATACTAATTCACCAACAACACTTCCAAACCTAGGTTTTTGAGCTTAGATTAAGCCGTAGCTGGAACACTATAGTCATACAATAAGAGAATCGATCATGTCTGATAAGAAACCCACCCTGCGCTCCGCCCAATGGTTTGGCACGGCCGACAAGAACGGCTTCATGTACCGCAGCTGGATGAAGAATCAGGGCATCGCCGACCACCAGTTCCACGGCAAGCCGATCATCGGCATCTGCAACACCTGGTCGGAACTGACCCCGTGCAACGCGCACTTCCGCCAGATCGCGGAGCACGTCAAACGCGGGGTGATCGAGGCTGGTGGTTTTCCAGTGGAATTCCCGGTGTTCTCCAACGGCGAATCGAACCTGCGCCCGACCGCCATGCTCACCCGCAACCTGGCGAGCATGGACGTCGAAGAAGCGATTCGCGGCAACCCGATCGACGGCGTGGTGCTGTTGACCGGTTGCGACAAAACCACCCCGGCGCTGCTGATGGGCGCGGCCAGTTGCGATGTGCCGGCGATTGTTGTCACTGGCGGACCGATGCTCAACGGCAAGCACAAGGGCAAGGACATCGGCTCGGGCACTGTGGTCTGGCAGCTCAGCGAGCAGGTCAAGGCTGGCACCATCACCATCGACGATTTCCTCGCGGCCGAGGGCGGCATGTCGCGTTCGGCAGGTACCTGCAACACCATGGGCACCGCGTCGACCATGGCCTGCATGGCTGAAGCACTGGGCACTTCCCTGCCGCACAACGCGGCGATTCCGGCGGTGGATGCGCGGCGTTATGTGTTGGCGCACATGTCCGGCATGCGTGCGGTGGAGATGGTTCGCGAAGATTTGAAACTGTCGAAGATCCTCACTAAAGAAGCCTTCGAGAATGCTATCCGGGTCAACGCCGCCATCGGCGGCTCGACCAACGCGGTGATTCACTTGAAAGCCATCGCCGGACGCATCGGTGTCGAGCTGGATCTGGATGACTGGACCCGCATCGGTCGTGGCATGCCGACCATCGTCGACCTGCAACCGTCGGGGCGTTTCCTGATGGAAGAGTTCTATTACGCCGGCGGTTTGCCAGCGGTGTTGCGTCGTCTCGGTGAAGCCAATCTGATTCCCAACCCGAATGCGTTGACCGTCAACGGCAAGTCCATCGGCGAGAACACCAAGGACGCGCCGATCTATGGCGAAGACGAAGTGATCCGCACCCTCGACAATCCGATTCGCGCCGACGGCGGGATCTGTGTGTTACGCGGCAATCTGGCGCCACTCGGCGCGGTGCTCAAGCCCTCTGCGGCGACGCCTGAACTGATGCAACATCGCGGCCGCGCGGTGGTGTTCGAGAACTTCGACATGTACAAGGCGCGGATCAACGATCCGGAACTGGATGTCGATAAAGATTCGATTCTGGTGATGAAAAACTGCGGGCCGAAGGGTTATCCGGGGATGGCTGAAGTCGGCAACATGGGTTTACCGGCCAAGCTGTTGGCGCAGGGCGTGACCGACATGGTGCGCATTTCCGATGCACGGATGAGCGGCACGGCGTACGGCACGGTGGTGTTGCACGTGGCACCGGAAGCGGCAGCCGGCGGGCCTTTGGCGACGGTGCAGGAAGGCGACTGGATTGAGCTGGATTGCGCGACCGGGCGTTTGCATCTGGACATTCCGGACGCCGAACTGGCGGCGCGCATGGCGGATCTGCAGCCACCTCAGCAGTTGTTGGTCGGTGGCTACCGTCAGTTGTACATCGACCATGTGCTGCAGGCGGATCAGGGCTGTGACTTTGACTTCCTGGTCGGTTGCCGAGGGGCTGAAGTCCCGCGCCACTCCCACTAACACCGCAATTCTCCTGTGGGAGCGAGCCTGCTCGCGAAGAGGGAGTGTCAGTCGACATCTATTTGACTGATATGCCGCCTTCGCGAGCAGGCTCGCTCCCACATTTGGTTTGTGTGTCTGCCTCAAGAATGTCTGGTGCCTGCTATGATGCGCGGCATCTCCATCGCTCAGGATCGCGCCACTCCCCATGGATTACCGCAAACCCTCCGACCGTAAAAGCATGCACTCGCGCATCGTCCAGGAACTGGGCATGCAGATCGTCTCCGGACGCTTCAAGCCCGACGACAAACTGCCCGCCGAAGCCTTGCTCTGCGAGGAGTACGCGGTCAGTCGGCCGGTGCTGCGTGAAGCGACGCGGGTGTTGGTGGCCAAAGGTCTGGTGTATTCCAAGCCGCGTGTGGGAACTGTGGTCAAGGCGCGCCGCGAGTGGCACATGCTCGATCCCGATGTACTGCACTGGCTGATGCAAAGCAGCCCGCAGAATGAGTTTTTCAATGTGCTGACCAGTGTGCGCAGCATTATCGAGCCGGCCGCTGCTGCCCTCGCAGCCCAGCATGCCACCGATGCCGAAATCGCCGGTATCGGTGAGGCTTACCAGCGCATGGAAGCCGCGCCGACGCCGGAAGCGTTGTTGCAGCCGGATCTGGATTTTCATAGCCGGATTGCCGATGCGACGCACAATGATTTGCTGGCGAACCTGTGCAACATGTTGTCGGTGGCGATTGCCGAGGCGTTGAAGCATTCGAATCAGCGGCCGAATCTGCATGAATTGGCCTTGCCTCGGCATAAGGCGATTTTGACTGCCATTGAAAATCGCGATGCGCTGGGGGCTCGGCATGCGACGTTGGTGCAGCTGGATGATGCGCGTAGTGCTTTGAGTGTCGTGCTTGGCGCTGAACTCACTTAAGGCTTGAGACTGCTTGCCCTCACCCTAGCCCTCTCCCAGAGGTAGAGGGGACCGACCGGGGGATATTCGAGATTTACGCCGACTTGAAAGATTTGCTGTGAATCCATAATCGACTCGGTGTTTCAGGTCGATGTATCAAGGCGCACCACTCGGTCAGTCCCCTCTCCCTCCGGGAGAGGGCTAGGGTGAGGGGCTCTTGATCTTCAGCCACAAAAAAAAGCCGCAACCCTAAGGTTGCGGCTTTGTCGTTTCAGGCTCGCAGATCAATGCGCAAACAGCGAATTGCCCTTCTGCCCCGCCAGTTTCTCCGGCTTGATCAGGAACTTCGCCAGTGCCGGCAGCAGCCACAGCGCACCAAACATGTTCCACAGCAGCATAAAGGTCAGCATCAGGCCCATGTCGGCCTGAAACTTGATCGCCGAGAAGATCCAGGTGCACACGCCAATCGCCAGGCACAGGCCGGTGAACAGCACGGCTTTACCGGTGGATTTCAGCGTCTGGTAATAGGCTTCCTGCAACGGCAACCCGGCACGCAGGAAACTCTCCAGACGGCTGTAGATGTAGATGCCGTAGTCGACACCGATCCCCACACCCAGCGCCACCACCGGCAGCGTCGCGACTTTCACGCCGATGCCCATGAACGCCATCAGTGCGTTGCCGAGTACCGAGGTCAGCACCAGCGGCAGAACGATGCACAGGGTCGCCGCCCACGAACGGAAGGTGATCATGCACATCACCGCCACGCAGATGTACACCAGAATCAGGATGGTCAGTTCAGCCTGCTTGATGACTTCGTTGGTGGCCGCTTCGATGCCGGCGTTACCGGCGGCGAGGATGAATTCCAGACCGTCCTTGTTATTCTCCTGGGCAAATTCCTGCACCGCATGCACCGCCCGATCGAGGGTTTCGGCCTTGTGATCGTTGAGGAACACCAGCACCGGCGCCAGCGAGCAACTGTTGTTGTACAGACCGTCGGCGCGGGCAATCGAGTTGTTCAGCACGTCCGGGTTGCGCGACAGGGTTTCCCATTTCAGGTTGCCCTCGTTCATGCCCTTGATCATCTGCTTGGACACAGTGACCAGCGAGATCGCCGACTGCACGCCTTCGGTGTTCTGCATCTTCCACATCAACTGATCGATCGGCGCCATGGCTTCATAACGCGAGCAGCCTTCAGCCTTGGTCTTGACCATCACCACCAGTACGTCAGAGCTGGTGGAGTAATTGCTGATGATAAAGTTGTTGTCCTTGTTGTAGCGCGAGTCCGGACGCAGTTCCGGCGCGCCCTGGTCGAGGTCGCCGATTTTCAGGTTCTGGCTGTACCAGAGGCCGCCGCCGAAGGCGATCAGCGCCAGCAGCACCGAGATGCGTGCGACTTTCGGGTTGGCGAAGTTCGACAACAGGCGCCAGAACGGATGCTCGCGGTTCGCGTCTTTCTTGCTCTTGGCAATCGCGCGCTTGCTGATACCGACATAGGAAATCGCCACCGGCAACAAAATCAGGTTGGTGAACACGATCACCGCCACGCCGATCGACGCGCCAATGGCCAGTTCACGGATCACGCCGATATCGATGATCAGCAAGGTGATGAACCCCACCGCATCCGCCAGAATCGCGATCATCCCCGGCAGAAACAGTTGCCGGAAGGTACGCCGCGCTGCGGTCAGGGCGTTGTCGGCCTCGCTGGATTGCAGGGCGATACCGTTGATCTTCTGCACGCCGTGGGAAATACCGATGGCGAAAATCAGGAACGGCACCAGCATCGAATACGGATCAAGTCCGAATCCGAAAAAGTGCATCAAACCGAGTTGCCAGACCACCGCCACCAACGTCGTGCTCAACACTGCGATGGTGCTGCGTACGCAGTTAGTGAACCACAGCAGCAGGATCAGGGTGATGACGAAAGCAATGCCGAAGAACAACACCACCATCACCAGACCGTCGATCAGGTCGCCGACCTTCTTGGCGAAACCGACGATGTGGATCTTGACGTTGGGGTTCTGCGCTTCGAACTTGTTGCGGATCTTGTCTTCGAGTTCATGGGAGAACTTGCGATAGTCCAGCGCGAGCAACTTGCCCTGGTCTTCCGGGTCCGGATAGGACTCCAGCAGCGGGATGTCGACGATGCTCGACTTGAAGTCGTTGGCCACCAGCCGCCCGACCTGACCGGACTTGAGCACGTTGTTACGCAGCAGATCGAGGCTGTCCTGCGAGCCGTTGTAGCTCTGCGGGATCACTTCACCGCCGGCAAAACCCTCTTCGGTCACTTCGGTCCAGCGCACGCTCGGACTCCACAGCGACTTCAGGCCGGAGCGGTCGACGCCGGAGATGTAGAACACCTCGTCGTTGATCTGGCGCAGGGTCTCCATGTACTCCTTGGAGAAGATGTCGCCGTCCTTGGCTTCCACCGAAATACGCACGGTGTTGCCCAGGTTCGCCAGATCGTTGCGGTGCTCCATCATCTTCTCGATGAACGGATGCTTGAGCGGGATCATTTTTTCGAAACTGGTCGACGGCCGGATCAGCGTGGCCTGCCAGAACAGGAAAATGCTCACCACCAGACAGATCAGGATCACGGCCGGGCGGTTGTTGAAAATCAGGCGTTCAAGAAACGTCGCCTTGTCCTGCTGAGGAGTGATCAAGGAAGTCATAGCCCCGCCTTCTTGTTATTGATCTCGGCACCGTTCGGCTGCGTGGTGTGAAGACCACCCTGCCCGCTCAGAATCAGGTTGCCATCGCCGGCAGCGGTGACCGATGACAGCGAGATGCGGTCCGGACGGTTGAACACGCTGAAGGTCTCGCCGTTGTCGCTGCTGCTGATCACCGAACCGCCGTTACCGACGATGACGATCGAGCCGTCTTCGAGCAGCGTCGCGCCGGACAGGCCGAACTCCAGTGCACCGCGCGCAGCTTTCAGTTCGACCTGCTCCCAGTTGCTGCCGAAATCGGTGGAACGGTAGAGGTTGCCGCGCAAGCCGTAAGCCAGCAGGGTTTGCGGTTGCGCCGTGCCGATCACGCCGAACAGCGAGCCTTCGTACGGGCCTTCGAGTTTTTCCCAGGTCTGGCCGTCGTCGGCGGAGCGGAACATGCTGCCCGACTCGCCAACGATGAACAGCCCGGCGTCTTTCACCGCCGCGATGGCGTTAAGGTGGAATTGATCTTCGTTGTCGAGGCGGTCGCTGACGTCTTCCCAGTTCTTGCCGCCGTCGGTAGTTTCCAGCAGCGCGCCGTACGCGCCCACGGCAAGGCCGCTGTTGACGTCCTTGAACCAGACATCGAGCAGCGGCGATTCACGTTTGAGGTCTTCGAATTGCTTGGTCCAGGTCAGACCGCCGTCTGCGCTGGCGAGGATTTGCGCGTCATGCCCGACCGCCCAGCCGTGCTTGTCGTCGACAAAGTACACCGCCGTCAGCAGTTGCCGGGTCGGCACTTTGGCTTGCGTCCAGGTTTTGCCCTGGTCATCGGAATAAAGAATGTGCCCGCGATCGCCGACCGCGACCAACCGTGCTCCGGCGTGGACAACATCGAGAATCAGGCTTTTCGCGGCTTTGCCGGATTCGGTGGCATAGACCACGTCGGCTGAGGCCTCGGCGGCGATCACCGGTGCCGATAACGTGGCCAGGCCCAGCATGGACAGTGCTGTGGCCAGCAACGCGGTGTTGCGTAACGCCGGCGGGCGGCAACGACTCATAGACCTTCCCCTCTTTATTATTGTTAGGCCATCTGGCCTTCAAGGGCGCCGCAAGTGTGCTCCGCTGATGGCTGCTCAGGAGCATAGTCCTGAAACCCGCAATCCAGAGCCACTTCGGAAGCTGGCTCATCCTATCGGGCTTTAGAAACGTCTGACAATCGGCGCCACGTTATCTTTTGTTAACCGAAAGCGGCCTTCTGTAACGAAGAAATTCCCCTGTGGGAGCGAGCCTGCTCGCGAAGGCGGTGTAACAGTCACCCTTTCTATTGGCTGACCCACCGCTTTCGCGAGCAGGCTCGCTCCCACAGGGGTTAGAGGTGGTCTTGGAATTTGTGGTTGTCAGTGAATGCAGCGCCATTCGCCGGATGTATGACGCAATTCTTGCGAGGGGGACTTGCACGATCGGTATTATGGTATACCATCAGACGCACAGACACTCTCAATCCCCCAACGGAGCAGCTCATGAGTTTCGAAATTCGCAAGATCGTCAGCTATGTCGAAGAAACCTTTATCGAAGGCGGCAAAGCCACTGACAAACCAGTGACCATGGTTGGCCTGGCGGTGGTGATGAAAAACCCTTGGGTGGGCAACGGTTTCGTCGAAGACCTCAAGCCGCAGATCCGCGCCAACTGCTCCGACCTCGGTGCGCTGATGGTCGAGCGTCTGGTCGGCATCATCGGCGGTGCGGAAAAAATCGAGGCCTACGGCAAAGCGGCTGTGGTCGGTGCCGATGGCGAGATCGAACACGCCTCCGCCGTGATCCACACCCTGCGCTTCGGCAACCACTACCGCGAAGCCGTCAACGCCAAGAGCTACCTGAGCTTCACCAACAAGCGCGGCGGCCCGGGCACCTCGATTCAGATCCCGATGATGCACAAGGACGACGAAGGTCAGCGTTCGCACTACATCACTCTGGAAATGCAGATCGAAGACGCGCCGCGTGCCGACGAAATCGTTGTCGTGCTGGGTTGCGCCGACGGTGGCCGCCTGCACCCGCGCATCGGCAACCGCTACATCGATCTGGAAGAACTGGCCGCCGAAAAAGCCCAGTAATCACAATAAAAAGGCACTGCAGGAGCGCTCCATGATTCGGCTCACCGCTGAACTCACCCCGGCTGGCACCAGTTACCTGGCGACCGGCCAAGGCCAGCCCGTGGTTTTGATCCACGGCGTGGGCCTGAACAAAGAAATGTGGGGCGGGCAGATCGTCGGCCTGTCCAGCCAATACCGGGTGATCGCCTACGACATGCTCGGTCATGGCGCCAGCCCGCGACCGGCCAGCGGTACCGCCCTGCTCGGTTACGCCGATCAGTTGCTCGAGCTGCTCGACCACCTCAATCTGCCACAGGCAGCGGTGATCGGCTTCTCCATGGGCGGTCTGGTCGCGCGGGCCTTTGCCCTGCATTACCCGGAGCGCCTGCAAAGCCTGGTGGTGTTGAACAGCGTGTTCAACCGCAGCGAAGAACAGCGTGCCGGCGTCATCGCGCGCACCGCGCAAGCGGCCGAACATGGCCCGGACGCCAATGCCGAAGCGGCGCTGTCACGCTGGTTCAGCCGTGAATATCAGGCGGCCAATCCGGCGCAGATCGCCGCATTGCGCCAGACCCTCGCCAATAATGATCCGCAGGGTTACCTGACCACTTATGAATTGTTCGCCACCCAAGACATGTACCGCGCCGACGACCTGAGCAGTATTCAGGCGCCGACGCTGATCGCCACCGGTGAACTCGACCCGGGTTCAACCCCGGAAATGGCCGAGCAACTGGCCCGACACATCCCCGGTGCGAAGGTTGCCGTGCTGCCCGAGCAACGGCATATGATGCCCGTAGAGTCGCCGCGTCTGGTCAATCAGACGCTGCTGGAATTTCTCCAATTCGCACACTCCCGACAAAACCATATAAAGGGGATCGTTGCATGACACTCGCACGCTTCCAGATGTGCATCGGCGGGGAATGGGTCGACGCCCTCTCCGGCAAGACCTTCGAAAGCCTCAACCCGGCCACGGCACAGGCTTGGGCGGAACTGCCTGACGCCGATGAAGCGGACGTCGAACGTGCCGTGCAATCGGCACAAGCCGCTTTCGACAGTCCGGCGTGGCGCGGCCTGACCGCCACCGCGCGCGGCAAACTGCTGCGCCGTCTTGGTGACCTGATCGCCGAAAATAAAGAACAACTGGCGCAGCTGGAAAGCCGCGACAACGGCAAACTGATCCGCGAGACCCGTGGCCAGGTCAGCTATCTGCCAGAGTTTTTCCACTACACCGCCGGCCTTGCCGACAAGCTCGAAGGCGGCACGCTGCCGCTGGATAAGCCCGACCTGTTCGCCTACACCGTGCACGAAGCCATGGGTGTGGTTGCCGCGATCATTCCGTGGAACAGCCCGCTGTACCTGACCGCAATCAAACTCGCGCCAGCCCTCGCCGCTGGCAATACGATTGTGATCAAACCGTCCGAGCACGCTTCGGCGACGATTATTGAACTGGCGCGTCTGGCCCTCGAAGCCGGGATCCCGCCGGGCGTGGTCAACGTTGTCACCGGTTACGGCCCGAGCACCGGCGCCGCCCTCACCCGCCACCCGCTGATCCGCAAAATTGCCTTCACCGGCGGCGCGGCGACAGCGCGGCATGTGGTGCGCAGCAGCGCCGAGAACTTCGCCAAGCTGTCGCTGGAACTGGGCGGCAAGTCGCCGAATATCATCTTCGCCGACGCCGATCTGGACAGCGCGATCAACGGTGCGATTGCCGGGATCTACGCCGCATCAGGTCAGAGTTGTGTGTCCGGCTCGCGCCTGTTGGTGCAGGACGAGATCTACGACGAGTTCGTCAATCGACTGGTCGAACGCGCCCAGCGCATCCGCATCGGCAACCCGCAGGAAGACCACAGCGAAATGGGCCCGATGGCCACTGCGCAGCAATTGGCGGTGGTCGAAGGTCTGGTCGCCGATGCCGTCGCCGAGGGCGCGCGTTTGCGTACCGGCGGCAAGCGCCCAACCGATCTCGGCGAAGGCTGGTTCTACGAGCCGACGCTGTTCGAATGCGATCGCAATTCGATGAAGATCATGCAGGAAGAAGTCTTCGGCCCGGTGGCTTCGGTGATTCGCTTCAAAGATGAAGCCGAAGCGCTGGCCATCGCCAACGACTCGCAGTTCGGCCTCGCCGCCGGCATCTGGACCCGCGATCTCGGCCGGGCTCATCGCCTCGCTCGCGATGTGCGCTCCGGGATCATCTGGGTCAACACTTACCGTGCGGTGTCGGCGATGGCACCGATCGGCGGCTTCAAGAACAGTGGCTATGGACGCGAAAGCGGCATCGATTCGGTGCTGGCCTACACCGAACTGAAAACGGTGTGGATCAACCTGTCTCAGGCGCCAATGCCTGATCCGTTTGTGATGCGCTAGGAGTCCTGCGAAATGATCGAACCCGGCATTTACAAAGACGTCATGAGTTCTTTCCCGTCCGGCGTCACGGTGGTCACCACCGTTGACCCGGAAGGCGGAATTGTCGGCATCACCGCCAGCGCCTTCAGCGCGCTGTCGATTGACCCGGCGCTGGTGCTGTTCTGCCCCAACTATGCTTCCGACACTTATCCGGTGCTGCGTGACAGCAAGAAATTCGCGATCCATTTGCTGTCGGCTGACCAGACCGCCGAGGCCTATGCCTTCGCCGGAAAGGGCAAGGACAAGGCCAAAGACATCGAGTGGCATTTGAGCGAGTTGGGTAACCCGATTCTGGCCAAGGCCACGGCGATCATCGAGTGCGAGTTGTGGCGTGAGTACGATGGTGGTGATCACGCGATTATCGTTGGCGCGGTGAAAAACCTGATCCTGCCGGCGCAACCGGTGACGCCGATGATCTACCACAAAGGCAAGCTCGGCCCGTTGCCGACACTGGCCTGATTGCCAGACACGATTCCCTGTAGGAGCTGCCGAAGGCTGCGATCTTTTGACTTTGATTTTCAAGAGCAAGATCAAAAGATCGCAGCCTTCGGCAGCTCCTACAGGGAAATTGGGTGATGGGAGGAATGATGAGTAACGAAAAGTACGAAAAAGGCCTGCAGATCCGCACTCAGGTATTAGGCGAAGCCTACGTCCAGCGTTCAATCGAGAACGCCGACGACTTCACCCGTCCCCTGCAGGAAATGGTCACCGAATACTGCTGGGGCCATGTCTGGGGTCGCGAAGGTCTGTCGCTCAAGGAGCGCAGCATGATCAACCTGGCGATGATCTCGGCGCTCAACCGTCCGCGCGAACTCAAGCTGCATGTGCGTGGCGCCTTGCGTAACGGCCTGAGTCGTGAGCAAATACGCGAAATTCTGCTTCAGGTCGGCATTTATTGCGGCGTTCCGGCAGCCGTGGACAGTTTCCGGCTGGCCCGTGAAGCCTTTGCCGAAGCCGACGCCGAAGCCTCAGTCAACCCCTCGGCTGTTTAGATGCCCGTCTGGCATGGACAGCCAACTTAAAGAGCGGACCCCATGAAACGCCAGCCACTCGACGACAGCTTCAAGGTCAATCGCAACCCCGTTACCCTGCGCGAAATCGTGCTGGATAAACTGCGTAGCGCGATCATGAATTTCCAGCTCATGCCCGGCGATCGTCTGGTCGAGCGCGACCTGTGCGATCGCCTCGGCGTGAGCCGTACGTCGGTGCGTGAAGCCTTGCGTCACCTGGAATCCGAAGGTCTGGTCGAGTTCGCCGATGCCAAAGGCCCGCGCGTGGCGATCATCACCCTCGCCGATGCCGTCGATATCTACGAGTTGCGTTGTGTGCTGGAAGGTTTGATCGTGCAGTTGTTCACCCTGCGCGCCAAGGCCAAGGACATCAAAGCCCTGGAAAAAGCCCTCGACGAGAACCGCAAGGCGCTCAAGGACGGCGAACTGCAACAGGTGATCGACTCGGTGCAGGGCTTTTACGACGTGCTGCTCGAAGGCTCGGGCAACCATGTCGCGGCGACTCAATTGCGCCAGTTGCAGGCGCGCATCAGCTACCTGCGCGCGACCTCGGTGTCGCAGGAAAACCGTCGCGGTGCGAGTAATCAGGAAATGGAAAAAATGGTCGAAGCGATCAAGAGCGGTGATCCTCTGGTGGCACACCAGGCCTGTGTTGATCACGTTCGCGCTGCCGCTGCGGTAGCGCTCGACTATCTCAAGCGCAAGCAGGAAGAGACCGGCGCAACCCCGGCCATGACCCTGCCCATCGCGCTGAAAGAACCCCGTATAGGTCACTGATATGTTCAGCCCGAGCTATTGCCCGAAATGCGGTGGCCCTGACCTCGGTCAGCAGATACCGGCGGGCGATACGCACGAGCGCCTGATGTGCCGTGGCTGCGGCTACATCCACTACGTCAATCCGAAGATCATCGCCGGCTGCATCATCGAGCAGGACGGCAAATACCTGTTGTGCCAACGGGCGATCCCACCGCGCCCGGGCACCTGGACGCTGCCGGCCGGGTTCATGGAAAGCGGCGAAACCACCGAGCAAGCCGCCATCCGCGAAGTCTGGGAAGAAAGCGGCGTGCGCGCGGAAATCGTCTCGCCATATTCGATTTTCAGCGTGCCGAAGATCAGCGAGGTGTACATCATCTTTCGCGCCATCGCGTTGGAGATTACCGGGCAGTACGGGCCGGAGACCATGGATTACAAATTCTTCGCGCCGGAAGACATTCCGTGGGAGCAGATCTATTACCCGGCGATCCGGCAGATTCTCGAGCGCTATATTGAAGAGCGCCAGGCTGGGGTGTATGGGATCTATATGGGTAATGATGACAGCGGCAAGATTCACTTTATCCGCTGATCACATCCCTCTGACACCCCAAAATCCCTGTAGGAGCTGCCGAAGGCTGCGATCTTTTGATCTTGTTTTTAGAATCAAAATCAAAAGATCGCAGCCTTCGGCAGCTCCTACAGGAGTTTTGTGATGCGGCTTAAACTGGCGGCATGCCTTCAACGATGATGATTTCTGCCCTCGCCCATTCTTCGCGATAACTTTTCGCTTCCTGATACGCCGCCGACTGGTAGCACGCCACGGCCTTCTCATAGCTTTCAAACTCGATCACCACGCTGCGCTGCGGCGTCTCGCGTCCTTCCATCGCCTCGCTGCGCCCGCCTCTGGCCAGAAACTTCGCGCCAAACTCGGCAAACGCCGCCGGCGCGCGCTGGGTGTATTGGCTGTAGTGATCGGCATCGGCTATATCCACATGAGCAATCCAGTACGCCTTCATAGTGACCTCTTTGTTGATTTTGTATTATGGTATACCAATATATTTCCAACGAACCCTGAGAGTCCAGCATGGCCTTCAACAGCATCGAAGAAATCATCGAAGATTATCGTCTCGGCAAAATGGTCTTGCTGGTCGATGACGAAGATCGCGAGAACGAGGGCGACCTGCTGCTGGCCGCCGACCGTTGCACACCTGAGGCGATCAGCTTCATGGCCCGTGAAGCGCGCGGGCTGATCTGTCTGACGCTGACCGATGAACATTGCCAGCGTTTGGGCCTGGAGCAAATGGTCCCGGCCAATGGCAGCGTGTTCAGCACCGCGTTTACCGTGTCGATTGAAGCGGCGGTTGGCGTGACCACGGGCATCTCGGCGGCTGATCGCGCTTGCACGGTTGCAGCGGCCGTCGCGCCGAATGCTCGTGCTGAAGACCTGGTGCAGCCGGGCCACATTTTTCCGCTGCGCGCCAAGGAAGGTGGCGTGCTGACCCGCGCCGGCCACACCGAAGCAGGCTGCGATCTGGCGCGCCTCGCCGGCTTCACCCCCGCCTCAGTGATCGTCGAGGTGATGAACGACGACGGCACCATGGCCCGCCGTCCGGATCTGGAGGTGTTCGCGCGCAAGCACGGGATCAAGATCGGCACCATCGCCGACCTGATCCACTATCGCCTGAGTACCGAGCACACCATCGAACGCATTGGCGAACGCGAACTGCCGACGGTGCATGGCACGTTCCGCCTGATCACCTTTGAGGATCGCATCGAGGGTGGCGTGCACATGGCGATGGTCATGGGCGATCTGCGCCGTGAACAGCCGACGCTCGTGCGTGTGCATGTGATCGATCCGCTGCGTGATCTGGTCGGCGCCGAGTACAGCGGGCCGACGAACTGGACGCTGTGGGCGGCGTTGCAACGGGTGGCGGCTGAGGGACATGGGGTTGTTGTGGTGCTGGCCAATCATGAATCTTCGCAGGCGTTGCTGGAGCGCGTGCCGCAATTGACCCAGCCGCCGCGGCAGTTCAGTCGTTCGCAATCGCGGATTTATTCGGAAGTGGGGACTGGGGCGCAGATTCTGCAGAATCTGGGGGTGGGCAAGCTGCGTCACCTGGGCCCTCCTCTGAAATACGCTGGCCTGACCGGGTATGACCTGGAGGTGGTTGAGAGTATTCCGTTCACTGAATAAAGCTGCCCTCACCCCAGCCCTCTCCCGGAGGGAGAGGGAGCCTACCGGGTTGTTTGAACGCTATACACCGACCTGAGATACCGAGCCGAACTTGGTTTTGAACAGCATAAAGATCGGCTCCCTTTCCAATACCGGGTCGGACTCGGTTTTGAACGGCATGAAGATCTGCTCCCTTTGCAATACCGAGTCGAACTCAGGTTTGAATAGCATGAAGATCTGCTCCCTTTCCCCCTCTCCCATTGGGAGAGGGCTGGGGTGAGGGGCTGGATCTAAAATTTCTACACATCTCTCAAGTGAAAAACCATCAGCCTCCAGATAACCGGTAAGGCAAAGTGCTTGCACAATGTTTGGAATACCATAATATGATATTCCATAGACCGGACACTCCAACGAACGTCCAGCTACTGCTCCCGACAGGCGGGCAACAACGCAAGCCCGCTCAAAAACACAACAATGAGGGCGTAAAAATGGTGTTGAACAAAGCTGCAACCGCGATCTTTTTTGCGGGACTGCTCAGCGTCACCGGCCAGGCTGCAATGGCTGCCGAAAGCGTGAACTTCGTCAGCTGGGGCGGAAGCACCCAGGATGCGCAGAAACAGGCCTGGGCCGATCCGTTCAGCAAGGCCAGCGGCATCACCGTCGTCCAGGACGGGCCGACCGACTACGGCAAACTCAAAGCCATGGTCGAGAGCGGCAACGTGCAGTGGGACGTGGTCGATGTCGAAGCCGATTTCGCCCTGCGCGCCGCGGCTGAAGGCCTGCTCGAACCCCTTGATTTCAAAGTCATTCAGCGCGACAAGATCGACCCGCGTTTCGTCAGCGATCACGGCGTCGGCTCGTTCTTCTTCTCCTTCGTCCTCGGCTACAACGAGGGCAAACTCGGCGCCAACAAGCCGCAGGACTGGAGCGCCCTGTTCGACACCAAGACTTACCCCGGCAAACGCGCACTGTACAAATGGCCTAGCCCCGGCGTACTCGAACTGGCGCTGCTGGCCGACGGCGTAGCGGCCGACAAGCTCTACCCGCTGGATCTGGATCGCGCCTTCAAGAAACTCGACACCATCAAGAAAGACATCGTCTGGTGGGGCGGCGGCGCGCAGTCGCAGCAACTGCTGGCCTCCGGTGAAGCGAGCATGGGCCAGTTCTGGAACGGTCGTATCCACGCCCTGCAAGAGGACGGCGCACCGGTCGGCGTGAGCTGGAAACAGAACCTGGTCATGGCCGACATTCTGGTGATTCCAAAAGGCTCGAAAAACAAGGACGCGGCGATGAAGTTTCTGGCCGCCGCCAGCAGCGCCAAGGGCCAGGCCGACTTTTCCAACCTGACCGCCTACGCCCCGGTCAACCTCGACAGTGTGGAGCGTCTGGATTCGACGCTGGCCCCCAACCTGCCGACTGCCTACGCTAAGGATCAGATCACTCTTGATTTCGCGTACTGGGCCAAAAACGGCCAGGCCATCGCGACACGGTGGAACGAATGGCTGGTCAAATGAAAATGGCGGCCACCGCGTCCCGTCCCTCCACTGCCACCGGGAGCGCCGCAAGCGCTGCCGGCCCGGCCCACGGAACACAGGCGGTTGCGATGCAGCAAGCCCCGTCCCTCAGACAACGCTGGCGCGGCGCCGGCAACCTCGCGCCGGCGCTGCTGTTCATCGGCCTGTTCTTTCTCGCGCCGTTGATTGGCCTGCTGTTGCGCGGCGTGCTCGAACCGACGCCTGGCCTCGGTAACTATGAACAACTGTTCGCCAACTCCGCTTATGCGCGAGTGCTGCTCAACACCTTTTCGGTGGCCGGGCTGGTGACACTGTTCAGCTTGCTGCTGGGCTTTCCGCTGGCCTGGGCGATCACCCTGGTGCCGCGTGGCTGGGGTCGCTGGATCCTCAACATCGTGCTGCTGTCGATGTGGACCAGCCTGCTCGCCCGCACCTATTCGTGGCTGGTGCTGCTGCAAGCGTCCGGTGTGATCAATAAGGCTCTGATGGCGATGGGCATCATCGATCAGCCGCTGGAGATGGTGCACAACCTCACTGGCGTGGTGATCGGCATGAGCTACATCATGATCCCGTTCATCGTGTTGCCGTTGCAGGCGACCATGCAGGCCATCGACCCGATGATTCTGCAGGCCGGTTCGATTTGTGGCGCGAGTCCGTGGACCAACTTCTGGCGAGTGTTCCTGCCGCTGTGCCGGCCGGGCCTGGCCTCCGGTGGCTTGATGGTGTTCGTCATGTCGCTCGGTTACTACGTCACCCCGGCGCTGCTCGGCGGGGCGCAGAACATGATGCTGCCGGAGTTCATCATTCAGCAGGTGCAATCGTTTCTCAACTGGGGCCTGGCCAGTGCCGGCGCCGCGTTGCTGATCGCGATCACTTTGGTGCTGTTCTACTTCTACCTGAAGCTTCAGCCGGAATCCCCGGTTGGCGCCAGTAACGCGAGGTAAGCCGACATGCTCCTGACCCCCAACGCGATGAGCCGGCGCATGCGTTTCGGCTTGTATGCAACCACCGGGCTGATCGGTCTGTTCCTGCTGTTGCCGATCGTCTTCATCGTGCTGCTGTCGTTCGGTTCCTCTCAGTGGCTGGTGTTTCCACCGCCGGGCTGGACGCTGAAATGGTACGGCCAGTTCTTCTCCAACCCTGACTGGATGAACGCCGCAGCCGCCAGCCTCAAGGTTGCTGTACTGACCACGATCTGCGCCGTGGCCCTCGGTCTGCCGACTGCGTTTGCGCTGGTGCGCGGACGCTTTCCCGGCCGGGAAATGCTCTACGGTCTGTTCACCCTGCCGATGATCGTGCCGTTGGTGATCATCGCCGTGGCGGTGTACGCGCTGTTCCTCAAGCTCGGTTACACCGGGACCATGTTCGCCTTCGTCGTCAGCCATGTGATCGTCGCGTTGCCGTTCACCATCATCTCGATCATCAACTCGCTGAAGCTGTTCGATCAGTCGATTGAAGACGCCGCGGTGATTTGCGGCGCTTCACGCCTGCAAGCGGTGTTCAAAGTGACGTTCCCGGCGATTCGTCCGGGCATGGTTGCCGGCGCCCTCTTCGCCTTCCTCGTTTCGTGGGACGAAGTGGTGCTCAGCGTGATGATGGCCAGCCCGACCCTGCAAACCCTTCCCGTGAAAATGTGGACCACCCTGCGCCAGGACCTGACGCCAGTGATCGCCGTCGCTTCGACGCTGCTGATCGGCTTGTCTGTTTTGGTCATGGTCATCGCCGCCGCGCTGCGCCGGCGCAACGAAATCAGCGCCTGAGCGCCCAGGAGTACGACATGAGTGCCGTGATCAAAGACGCTTCCCAGCAGAATGACAAACCCCTGGTCAGCCTGCGCAACCTGAACAAGCACTACGGCGATTTTGCCGCCGTCGACAACATCTCGCTGGACATCAAGGACGGTGAATTCCTGACCTTCCTCGGCTCCAGCGGCTCGGGCAAAAGCACCACGCTGTCGATGCTCGCCGGGTTTGAAACGCCGAGCAGCGGCGAGATCCTCGTCAACGGTCAATCGCTGGTGAATGTGCCGCCGCACAAGCGTGATATCGGCATGGTGTTCCAGCGCTATTCGTTGTTCCCGCATTTGTCGGTGCGCGACAACATCGCCTTTCCTTTGGCGATTCGCAAACTGGCGGCGGCTGAACGTGACAAGCGCGTCGATGCGATGTTGAAACTGGTGCAGCTTGAGCAGTTCGCTCATCGCCGCCCTTCGCAGTTGTCGGGTGGCCAGCAACAACGTGTCGCCATTGCCCGGGCGCTGGTTTACGAGCCGCGCATTCTGTTGATGGACGAACCGCTCGGTGCTTTGGATAAAAAGCTGCGGGAAGATTTGCAGGATGAATTGCGCCAACTGCATCGGCGCTTGGGCATCACTATTGTTTACGTGACCCACGACCAGGAAGAAGCCATGCGTTTGTCTCAGCGCATCGCGATTTTCAGTCACGGCAAGATTGTTGGTCTGGGTAGCGGTTATGACCTGTATCAGAATCCGCCGAATGCGTTTGTCGCGTCGTTCCTCGGCAACTCGAACTTCCTCAAACTCAAGGCGCAGGGTAATGCGGCGGCTTCGTTTGAAGGTCAGTCATTGTCGATTCGCCTGACCGCCGGGTTGCACACCGATCAGGACGTTTTGCTGATGGTGCGGCCGGAAAAGGCACTGGCGTTGAGCGTCGCGCAGGCGATCAGCGAACCGTTGCCGTCGGGTTGGAACGAGGTCTCAGCGAAGGTTGTGGAGGTTTTGTTCCTCGGTGAAAGCCAGACCTGCAGCGTAGTCACCTCGGGCGGCACGTCGATGACGGTGAAAGCATTGTCAGCCGCCGGCATGCCGCTCAAGGCTGGCGACCCAGTGCAAGTACGCTGGGCCACCGCTGATGCCTGCGTCTACACCGAATGGACCGACAGCGACCTCAACAAAGCCGCCGGTTCTCACTGAAATCCCCTGTAGGAGCTGCCGCAGGCTGCGATCTTTTGATCTTGTTTTTAACAGCAAGATCAAAAGATCGCAGCCTGCGGCAGCTCCTACAGGAATACATTCCAAATGTGGGAGCGAGCTTGCTCGCGAAGGGGCCGTGTCAGTCACAAACAATGTTGAATGACACACCGCATTCGCGAGCAAGCTCGCTCCCACAGGGTCTGCCGTCATTTCAAGAATGTCCCCCTCAGGGCCACCCCAGCGTCGGGCTGCGGTGGCTCTTTTTTTTGTCTCAAGGCGCCACCGTCACATCGCCCTGTCCACTCTCGGCCAGCGCTGCAGCGACAAACCCTTCAGCCTTCTTGCGCTCGACGAACGCCCGCACATACGCTGCGCCTGCCTCCCGCCCACGGGGCACCGCCATGGCCTGGCGAATCGCCGTGAATGCGCCGTCCAGCACGCGGTAACGCGCGTCGGCATCCGCGACTTTCTGCAATGGCTGACGGACACCGGCGGCGGCATCCAGGTGTTGCTCGATAAACAGGTCAACGGCACCCGCCGAGGTTTCGGCACGCTCCAATTGTGCGTGCTGCAGCGTGCGACTGAGGAACAGGTCGTAGGCTGCGCCTTTGCCAACGGCCAGTCGCAATCCTGGCTGATCCAGATCCTCGACCTGGCGATACGCCGACTGCACCTCGACCAGATAAGTCCCCTCGATGATCACGTACGGCTCGCTGAACGCAATCTGCGCCTCACGCACCGGCTCGATGGCGAGGAATGCCAGGTTCCACACGCCCTCCTCCAGCGCCGCGAAAACCTTGCCCGCCGCATCAAACGTACGCATCTCCAGCGCGACACCCAACTCGGCAGCCAGCGCTATCGCCAATGCCACCGAAACACCCTGCGGCGCACCGTCCGCCCCGCGCTGTGCCAGCACCGGGTTGCCAAAATTGATGGCGGCATGCAGCACGCCGTCGGGCGCGAGATCGGCCATCACGGCCGGGGTGATTGCACTCATGGTGTTGCTCCCTGATTGGATAAAAAGTCAGTGTGCGTCGTGGCTGACACTGTCGAGGACACAACACACAGCGCGTAAGCCTTATGTCGTTGCCTGACAGGCACTCAAGTGTTCCAGCGCCCGACGCGTCACCGCATCGATGTAAGCCGCGTCACCATAGACCCGAGCCAGCAGAATCGCCCCCTCGTAATCCGCCACCCATTGTCGAGCGGTCAGCAAGGCTTGTCCCTCATCGACCTGGCCTTCCAGCAAATGCGCAAACGCCTTGGCCCATGCATCGAAAAAGCTGCGAATCGGCTCCAGCAGTTCACTTTTGCCGTACGCCGCATCGACCGCCACCACACCCATCAGGCAACCGATCGAGTCATCCTGAAACAGCCTCGCCGCCTTACGCCCCATTTTTGTCAGGCGTTCTTCGGGGCTGAGTTTTTCATCAAAAGCTACGGCAAACAGGGTCTGGTTAATTACCTGATGCGTCCAGTCCAGCACGTCACGCAGCAAGGCTTCCTTATTCGGGTAGTGGTGATAGAAAGACGCCTTGGTGAAGCCACAGGCGGCAGCAAGCACGTCCATGGTGGTGCCATGATAGCCAAGGCGCTTGAAGGTATTGGCGCACCGCAGAAGCAATTCTTCACGGGGGATTTTCAACGGTCGCACGGGTATTTCCTGATCCGGATAACTGGCGGTGATTCTATGACATAAGCCTGCCCTTCTCAATTTGACGGTTACCAACTGTTCGTTTAGTTTCTGTTTACCAAACAAATGGTCAGTAACTGGCGACCAATAGAATTCAAGGAGAGCAGAGATGAACGAAGCCAACAGTGGCCCCGGCAGAGTCACCCGCGAACAACACGGCCAGCTGTTTTTGATCGGTCTGGATCGCGCCGGCAAACGCAATGCATTCGACAGTGCAATGCTGACGGACCTGGCATTGGCCATCGGCGAGTATGAGCGCAATGACGAACTGCGCTGCGCCGTGCTGTTCGCGCATGGCGAGCACTTCACTGCGGGTCTGGACTTGATGGAACTGACGCCAAAACTGGCGTCTGGCGCCTTCAAGTATCCTGAAGAAGGCATCGACCCATGGGGCGTTTCCAAACCGCGCAGGCGTAAACCGGTGGTGGTTGCCATTGAAGGCATTTGCTGGACGGCGGGCATCGAATTGATGCTCAACGCCGACATCAGCATTGCCGCCACCAATGCCCGTTTCGCTCATCTGGAAGTGTTGCGCGGGATCTCACCCGCCGGCGGTTCCACCGTGCGCTTCACCCGTGCAGCGGGCTGGACCGCCGCCATGCGCTACATGCTCACGGGGGAAGAGTTCGATGCCACTGCCGCCCTGCACATGCGCCTGCTGACCGAAGTAGTCGAGCCCGGTCAGACTCTGGCACGCGCCATCGAATACGCCGAACGCATTGCCAAGGCTGCGCCTCTGGCGATTCAGGCGACGCTGCAATCGGCGTTTCTGGCGCAGGATCAGGGAGACGATGCGGCATTGTCGAAGCTTGATGAACAACTGCTGGCCCTGATCAAAACCGAGGATGTCCGCGAGGGCGTCATGGCGATGATGCAGAAGCGCGAACCGCAGTTCAAAGGTCGCTGAAGGCTTTGCTCAACTCACTCGGAACAATTTCATGAACACCATGGCCGCAGCCTTTGCCGAATCGATCCAGAGACAGGACATCGCCCTCATTGCCCGCGATGGTTATCCATTGTCAGCCAAGCGCTACAGCGCGGCGGGCGCGGTCAAAGGCAACCTGATCATGGCCGGCGCCACCGGGGTGCAACAGCGCTTTTATCGGCGTTTTGCCGAGCACGCGGCGCGCCAGGGCTTTCACGTGCTGACCCTCGATTACCGGGGCATCGGTGAGTCGAAACCGGCTTCCCTCAAAGGCTTTGAGATGTCTTATCTGGATTGGGCTTATCAGGATCTGGCGGCGGCAGTGGATCTGCTAAGCCAGGAAGCGTTGCCGTTGTATTGGGTCGGCCATTCGTTTGGTGGTCACGCGATTGGTCTGTTGCCCAATAACCACGCCCTGACGGCTTGCTACACCTTGGGCAGTGGTGCGGGATGGAGCGGCTGGATGTCCAGAGCCGAGGCCTGGAAAATCCGTCTGATGTGGACGTTTGTGCTGCCGGTGATTGTCGCCCGCAAAGGCTACATGGCCTGGAGCATGCTGGGCATGGGCGATGATTTGCCGCTGGGCGTTTATAACGACTGGAAACGCTGGTGCAAATTCCCCCACTACTACTTCGACGACCCCGAGATGAGCCATCTGCATGCACTCTACGCCGAGGTCACAACGCCATGCGTTTTCGCCACGTCGGTCGATGATCCGTGGGCGCCGCCGCGTTCGCGCGATGCGTTTGTCAAAGCCATGGTGAATGCACCGCTGACATTGCTGGATCTGCAGCCGCCACTGGGCAGCAAACCGTACGGGCACATGGGTTACTTCCGCGAAAGCGCACAGCCGTTGTGGGATGAGGTGCTTGATTGGCTGCAAAGCGCCCCTGCACACACCACATAACCTGAGCTGCTGCAGGCTGCGATCTTTTGATCTTGCTTCAAAACAAGATCAAAAGATCGCAGCCTCGCTTCACTCGACAGCTCCTACAGGAATGCATTCCAACTGTGGGAGCGAGCCTGCTCGCGAATGCGGTGTGTCATTCAATGTTGATGTTGACTGACACGGCCTCTTCGCGAGCAAACTTGCTCCCACAGAGGGTTTATGGTGTTTAGGTGATCGGGGAATAGCCTTCGATTTCATCCGGCCAGGCGGTGAGAATTTCGAAGCCGGTCTCCGTCACCGCCACCATATGCTCCCACTGCGCCGACAACGAGCCATCCTTGGTCAGTACCGTCCAGCCATCGGGCATGTTTTTCACATGACGCTTGCCGGCATTGAGCATCGGCTCCACGGTAAAAATCATCCCGGCCTTGAGCTTCATGCCCTGATTGGGAAAGCCGTAATGCAGAATCTGCGGCTCATCGTGATAAACCTTGCCGATCCCGTGTCCGCAATACTCGCGCACCACGCTGAAGCCTTCCTTCTCCGCCAACGTCTGGATCGCGTGGCCGATATCGCCCAGCGTGGCGCCCGGCTTCACCACACGAATACCCGCGCACATGGCGTCATAAGTGGTCTTGATCAGATGCTGCGCCTCAGGTGTCGCCTCGCCGACCACGTACATGCGGCTGGTATCACCGAACCAGCCGTCCTTGATCACCGCGATATCGAGATTGACGATATCGCCATCCTTCAACGGAGTGCCCGACGGTATGCCGTGGCACACCACATCGTTGACCGACGCGCAGACGGTTTTCGGAAAACCGTGATAACCGACGTTGGCCGGCACCGCTTTCTGCACGTTGACGATGTAGTCGTTGCACAGTTGATCGAGTTGATCGGTGGTGACGCCCGCCTTGACGTGGGGCACCAGCATCGCCAGTACCTCGGCGGCGAGTTTGCCGGCAGCGCGCGATTGGGCGATATCGGCCGGGGTGTTGATCTTGATCTGGTTTCTCATGCGCTGACGGCTTCCTGAGTCAGTTGTTGCAGATCCAGCCCGCCGTTCTGTTCGGCGCGGATCAGCAAGCGGCAAATGGCGCTGTGGTCGAGGTTGGGGTGCAATTCGGCGAGCATGCCGATGCGCATCCAGTGCTCGGCTTGCGCGTTGATCGAGCGGCTGAGGGCGTTGCTGGAGATACGCAGGTTCTCGTGCATGTCCTCTGAAATTTTTACGATGCCCATATATGAATCCGATACGATGTGTATATGGATCGTATATTAGCCAAGCCTCGCTGAAGATTGCAAATCTTCAGCCAAGCGCCGCATCAAAAAACGACGAAATGAGCCGACTCGAACGGCGCTCAGCCAGACAATACAAATACGTTTCCGTAAACAGCTCTTCGCCTTCGATTCTGATCGTGCGGATTTTTGGATC
The DNA here is from genome assembly GCF_900580865.1 of Pseudomonas viridiflava. Classification (GTDB taxonomy): domain Bacteria; phylum Pseudomonadota; class Gammaproteobacteria; order Pseudomonadales; family Pseudomonadaceae; genus Aquipseudomonas. The sequence goes on along the minus strand of NZ_UTBZ01000169.1, from coordinate 243,778 downwards.
GGCAATGAACTCCGCTTCCGACACCACACCCAATCCCAACCCGCGCACCACCGCTTCACGCAGTGCCTCGCGACTGCCGATTTCCATGGCGATGCGCGGTTTCACCTGCGCGGCAATCAGCGCCTGTTCCAGCACCAGTCGTGTGGTCGAGCCTGGCTCGCGTTGCAGCAGCCGCTGCCCTTCCAGTTCCTCCAGCCGCACGCTGCCACGATTGGCCAGCGGATGCTCAAGGTGCGCGAACAAGATGATCGCGTGCCGCGCATAACGCACCGCGCACAACGCAGGATCATCTTGCCGCCCCGCCAGCACGGCGATGTCGGTCACGTAGTTTTCCAGATCCGACAGCACCTGCGCCGAGTTACCCACGCGGATCGACACGTCGATATTCGGATGCTGTTGCAAATAACTGTCGACCATTTCGATCACATGAAACGGCCCCACCGCACCGACCTTGAGCTGGCCGCTGTCGAGCCGCCCGGAATCGCGCAGCAGGTTGTGCGCCTCCAGTTCCAGCAAGGCGATGCGCTGAGCGATAGGCAGCAATTGCCGCCCGACATCCGACAACTCGATGCGCCGCCCACGGCGATGGAACAGCTCGACATTGTGCTGACGCTCAAGGGCCTGCACTTGCGTGGTCAGGGTCGGTTGGCTCAATCCCGACGCCCGCGCCCCGGCACTGAAACTGCCGTGACGGGCGACGGCGAGAAAGGCCCGCAATTTGGCGCTCGACATCCATAGACTCCATCAATAGTTAGCTGCGGTTTCGCATATTGAATTGATTGAATGACTGTCACGTGACAGACCTAGCCTGTGGCAACTCCCAACCACACCGTGGAATGCCATGAAAACAATCAAACAGTTTCTGCGTGTCGTCAGCTTCACCGCACTTGCCTTCGGCGCCAGCCAGGTCTGGGCCAAGGACAAACTGACCATCGGCCTGATCCCCTCCGAAGACTCCCAGGCAATGATCGAATCGAGCAAACAAGTGCTCGACGACCTGCAAGCCAAAATCGGCATGCCAGTGGTGCCGTTCGTGGCCACCGACTACAACGGCATCATCGAAGCGCTGCGCTCGGGCAAACTCGACGTCGCCTATCTCGGGCCGTTCTCCTACGTGCTGGCGACCTCGGTGGCGGATGTCGAAGCGTTCTCGGTGGCGGTGACCAAGAAGACCGGCCAGAGCGCGTACAAAAGCGTGATTCTGGCGCGCAAGGACAGCGGCATTCATTCGCTGGCCGACCTCAAGGGCCATACGTTCGCGTTCGTTGACCCGAGTTCGGCGTCCGGTCATCTGTTCCCGAAAGCAGGCCTTGAGCAGGCCGGTTTTGCTCCGGACAACCTGTTCAAACGGGTGATTTTCTCGGGCTCCCACGACGCCAGCATCCTCGCGGTGGAGAACAAAAAAGTTGACGCGGCGGCCGTGGCTGACCGTATCTTCGCCAGCGCTGTGGCCAAAGGTGTGGTGAAGCAGGATGACTTTGAAATCGTCTGGAGTTCCAAGCCTATCCCCGAATCGCCGATGGTCTGGCGCAAGGCACTCGACCCGGAGTTGAAGAAGAAAATCGCCGCCGCACTGGCTTCGATCAAGGACGTGCCGTGGGGTGATCAGGGCGTGCTCAATGGCTTCCAGCCCACCACCGACGCGTCGTATGACGTGGTGCGCGAAACCGCCAAGGTGCTCGATCTCGATCTGCGGAGCATGAAATGATCAGCATCCGCCAACTGAGCAAACACTACGGCAGCAACCCGGTGTTGCGCGGCATCGACCTTGAAGTCGCTGCGGGCGAATTCGTCGTGGTGCTCGGTCAGTCCGGCGCTGGCAAATCGACCTTGCTGCGTTGCATCAATCGTCTGGCGCAGGCCGACAGCGGCACGCTGAGCGTGGCCGGCATCGACGCTCTCGCCTGCCCTGACACCAGCGTTTTGCGCCGCGAAGTGGCGATGATCTTTCAGCACCACAACGTCGTGCCACGCTTGAGCGTGTTGAAGAATGTGCTGACCGGCCGCCTCGGTTCCGTCGGCACCCTCGCCTCGATTCTGCAACTGTTCCGCCGTGACGATGTGGCGCTGGCGATGCAATGCCTGGAGCGCGTCGAGCTGGCGCACAAGGCCGGCGAGCGCACCGATTCATTGTCCGGCGGGCAGAAGCAGCGCGTCGGCATCGCCCGCGCATTGGCGCAACGACCGCAGGTGATTCTGGCCGATGAACCGATTGCCAGCCTCGACCCGAAAACCGCGCGGCTGGTGTTGCAATACCTGCGCGACGCCACCCGCGAACTGGGCATCACCGTGCTGTGCAACCTGCATCAGGTCGAATACGCCCGTGAGTTTGGCGACCGCGTGGTCGGCCTCGCTAACGGCAGCCTGGTGTTCGATGGCAAAGCATCGAGCATGACTGAAGGCGATCTGGCGCGAATCTATCCGGGGCAATCGGCGCAATCCGCCGCTGACGTCCCGACGCCCACCCTGTCCTACCGCGCTGCCTCGAGGGCCTGAACATGCAATCGCAAAACTACCAGTGGGTCGGCGATCGTCCCCGTGGCCCGCGCAGTTGGCTGACCACCGGCGCCGTCGTCCTGATCGTGCTGTGGACGCTGAACTGGAGCGCGCAAGGTGCGCAGCTCAGCCTCGGTGAATTGGCGGCGGGGTTGCCGCAGATCGGTGATTTCCTTTCGCGCACCTTCCCACCGGATCTGAGCATTCTTCCGCGCCTGCTGGCGCCGGCAGTGGAAACCCTGCAAATCGCCATCTGGGGCACCTTGCTTGGCGTGTTGTTGGCGATTCCGCTGTCGTTTCTCGCGGCACGCAATCTGAGCCGCAACCGCTGGCTGTTTCACGCCACTCGTCAGGCATTGAATTTCACCCGCAGCATCAACGAACTGATCCTCGCGCTGATCTTCGTCTCGGCGGTTGGGCTCGGCCCGTTCCCCGGCGTATTGGCGCTGGCGCTGCATGGCCTGGGCATGCTCGGCAAATTCTTCGCCGAGAGCATAGAAGAGATTGACCAAGGCCCGATCGAAGCGCTGCAAGCGACCGGTGCGCGGCCGCTGCAGGTGATCGTGTTTGGCGTGCTGCCGCAGGTCATCACCGCGTGGATTGCCGTGATTCTCTATCGCTTCGAGGTCAATCTGCGCTCGGCCACGGTGCTCGGCATGGTCGGCGCTGGTGGCTTGGGTTTCGAACTGGTGAGCAGTCTGAAGTTGTTCAAATATCAGGAAACCGCGACCTGCATCATCGTTATCACCTTCATGGTGATCGTCGCCGACGCCGTATCGAGTCGACTGCGTGCCGCCATCCAGAGCGGTTCAACACATTAACCGCCGCTGTTATCGGTTCAGCCGATTCAAACCTGTGATTTATCGATTTGTGCCGTTGTCGGCCGCCATCGAGTATGTGGCCACACGACAACAACAAGAAGGATCCACCATGACTGCCCGTTTTCAGAACCCCGTCGATACCCGCTTCGGCTGGGGCAGCCTGCAAGACCTCGCCGCCATCACCGAGCAGCAGACTGTCGCCCTCGTGACCTTCCCTGAGGCCCGAGGGCTGGGATTGGTGGACCGTTTGCAACGCTTGCTCGGCGAACGTCTGATCTACATTGTCGAAGACGTCCAGCCCAACCCCGACGTCGCCCATCTGCGCAGCACTTACGAGCATTTCTGGCAGCACGCCGGCGACTGTGACGTGGTCCTCGCCGTGGGTGGCGGCAGCGCCATCGATACCGCCAAGGCGTTGATCGTCGGCACCGAATCCGGCCGTTTCGATGAACTGTTGAGCCTGCTGTCCAGCGGCAAACCCTTCACGCCAGCCCGTTGCAAACAACTGATCGCCGCACCAACCACCGCCGGCACCGGCAGCGAGGTCACGCCGTGGGCGACGATCTGGGACAGCGCCAGCCAGAAGAAATATTCGCTGCACCTGGACTGCACCTGGCCTCGCGTGGCGATCATCGACCCGCAACTGATGCTCACCGTGCCGGCCAGTGTCACCGTGTCCACGGGTCTCGATGCGCTGTCCCATGCGCTGGAGGCGATCTGGAACGTGAACGCCAACCCGGTCTCGGACACCTTCGCGATCTCCGCGATCGAGGACATCCTCGAATGCCTGCCGCGCCTGCACAAAGACCTCTCCAGTCACGAATTGCGCAGCCGCATGGCACTCGCTGCGCTCAAGGCCGGGCTGGCGTTTTCCAACACCAAAACCGCGCTGGCGCATTCGATTTCCTATGAGATGACCTTGCGCCACGGCTTGCCCCATGGCATCGCCTGCTCCTTCACCTTGCCGCTGGTTTTGGGTTTGGCCTGGGGCCAGGACGCCACTCGCGACCGTACCTTGCAACGGGTGTTCGGCGCGGACCTGGGCAAAGCCCAGCAGCAGTTGCGCGAGTTCCTGCACAGCCTCGGGGTGAAGACCGAGTTTGCCGATTACGGAGTCTCGGCCAAGGATGCCGAAGCCATCATCCACCTCGCGATGCAGGGTGCACGCGGCAAGAACTTCATAGGTTCGCAAGCCGCCTGACGCCTGATGACACCCCAGTAATCCAAGCACCGCCAGCGGCCTAAAGCCGCGGTGATTTCCTGCCGCACCGAAAAAGAGTGCACCCGCCGACGACACCCGGCGGGAACCGACAACAATAAGGAAAAGATCATGAATCGTGCCGAAACAATGCCTGGTCTCGCCGTCCGTTCTGCCTCGTTCCGGGTCGCCCAGTGGCGCATGCTGCTGGCGGCGATGTTCTGTTACCTGTTTTTCTACACCGGGCGGCAGACCTTCGGTTTTGCCATTCCGGGGATTCAGGCCGAGTTCGGCCTAAGCAAGGAAACCCTCGGTTGGGCCTCTGCGGCGATGCTCTGGGCCTACGCGATTGGCCAGGCCATCAACGGCAACCTCGCCGACAAATTCGGTGGCCGGCGCATCATGACGCTGGGTGCGGTGTTGTCCTGCGGTGCCAACTGGGTTACCAGTTTTGCCAGCGGTTTCACCAGCCTTATTCTGCCGTGGGGCGTCAACGGTTACTTTCAGGCACTGGGCTGGGCGCCGGGCGGGCGGCTGATTGCCAATTGGTGGGCGGCGGGCGAACGCGGCAAGGTCTATGGCTTCTACACCTTCGCCGCCGGTTGCGCGTCGATTCTGTCGTACGTCACCTCTATTGTTGTGCTCGAAGTGCTGCAACTGGAATGGCGCTGGATCTTCCGTTTGCCGGTGCTGCTGATGCTCGCCGGCGGGATCATTTTCTATCTGGTTGCCCGTGAACGCCCGCAGGATCTGGGTTTCGAACCGGTGGGCGATACCGGTGTGGCCAACGCTGACGACAAGCATCAGGAAGCCGCACAGGGCGAAGTCGAGTCCTCGGCCCAACGCTACAAAGCCGTGCTGAAGAACCCTCGCCTGCTGATCGCCGCGCTGTCACTGGGCTTTCAGAACGCTGCACGCTACGGCTTGATCGTCTGGGTGCCAGTGCACTTTCTCGGCGCTGACTGGAAAAGCGGTGACGGCATGATCGATCCGAAATGGATCACCGTCGCCCTACCCGTCGGCATGGCGGTTGGCGCATTGAGCAACGGCTGGGTATCGGACAAGTTGTTCGGCTCCAAGCGCTATCTGGCCATCATGCTCTATATGTTCCTCGGCGCCGCGACCAGCCTGTGGATGTGGAGCCTGCCACCGCACAGCATGATCGGTCTGGTCGCGTTGTTCCTTTGCGGCTTCTTCGTCTACGGTCCGGCCTCGAGCTTCTGGGCGCTGTGCCCGGATCTGGTCGGCGCCAAACGCGCCGGTACGGCGACCGGGATCATGAACTTTTCCTCGTACCTTTTCGCCGGATTGGCCGAGCCGCTGATCGGGCGTCTGCTTGACACCACGGCAAATACGTCTCTGATCTTCATAGTGGTCACCAGCGCCTGCCTGTGCAGCGCGGCAGTGGCATTGTTCATTCGACGCTGACGGGGCTTGCATGTACCAGTATCACAAGTGGTTGCGTTCGTTTCATGCGGTGGCCAAGACCGGCAGCTTTACCCTTGCTGCCGAGTTTCTCAGCGTCGGTCAGCCGACCGTCAGCGAGCAGGTCAACGCGCTGGAAAACACCTTCTCGGTAGAGCTGTTCCATCGCCGTGGCCGCTACATCGAGATGAGCGCCGCCGGGCACAAGCTCTACGCGATCACTCAAGGTCTGTTCGGCCAGGAAGATGAAGCGGTGCAACTGCTGCAGAGCTTCAAGCAGCGCAAGACCGGCATGTTGCGCCTCGGCGCGGTGTCACCGCCGATCGCGATGAACCTGACCTATGAGCTGATGCAGCGCCACCCGGATATCGAACTGGAAACCTCGTTTTCTTCGGAAAAGGACACCCTGGCGCGGTTGTTCAACTTTGATATCGACGTGGCGATTCTGGCTTTGTCGGAATTCGATGAGCGCTTCCACACGCGGCTGTACCACCGTTATCCGATCATCGCCGTGGTCCGCGATGACCATCCCTGGGCCAGTCAGGCGCAGGTACACATCAGTGAAATCAGCGGCGAAAAATGGGTGATGCGCGAGAAAAGTGCGCGCACCCGGCAACTGGTGGAAGAAAGCTGCAAGCGCCTCGATATCGAGCTCGATTGCGTCATGCAACTCAACAGCCGCGAAGCCATCGTCCACGCGATCGTCAAAGGCATCGGCATCGGTTTTGTCTCGGCCGTCGAGTACGCCGAAACACCCGGCACCACGCCGATCACCTTTATCGACCACCCGTTCTTTATCGAATACCACCTGTGCTGCCTCGGCATCCGCCGCAACCGGCCAGTGATTGCCGAACTATTTGATGCGAATCCACCGCTGCCCTGATCAGCACTGACCCTTGAATCGCCTACCTCATTGCCGAGGGACGGCCCACGCGTACCTGAAAACGGAGATTGACCATGCAGTACCAACAACCGACTCACCTGCAAGCCGCGATCCTCGACTGGGCCGGCACCGTTGTCGATTTCGGCTCGTTTGCACCGACGCAGATTTTCGTCGAAGCCTTTGCCGAGTTCGGCGTCGCCGTGTCGCTGGAAGAAGCGCGCGGGCCGATGGGCATGGGCAAGTGGGATCACATCCGCACCCTGTGCAACCTGCCGCAAATTGCCGAGCGTTATCGTGCAGCATTCGACCGTTTGCCGAGTGACGACGATGTAACGGCGATCTACGAACGTTTCATGCCGCTGCAGATCGAAAAAATCGCCCTGCATTCGGCGTTGATTCCGGGCGCGCTCGAAGCCATTGCAGCATTGCGCGACAAGGGTTTGAAAATCGGTTCGTGCTCGGGCTACCCGGCGGTGGTGATGGCCAAGGTCGTCGAACTGGCGCGGGAAAATGGCTACGTCGCTGACCATGTCGTCGCCACCGATGAGGTGCCGAATGGCCGGCCATATCCGGCGCAGGCCTTGGCTAACGTGATTGCTCTGGGCATCGATGACGTGGCCGCGTGCGTCAAGGTTGACGACACCTGGCCGGGGATTCTCGAAGGGCGCAGTGCAGGCATGTGGACGGTGGCGCTGACCTGTTCCGGCAACGCACTGGGCCTGAGCTATGAGCAATACAAGGCATTACCGTTGGATCGACTGGCGGAAGAACGTGCGCGGATCGGCAAGATGTTCGCGCCTTCACGTCCGCATTACCTGATCGACACCATTGCCGAGTTGCCTGAAGTGATCGAAGACATCAATGCGCGTCTGGCCCGGGGCGAAACCCCACAAGCCTGCTAACGCATTCCCCTGTAGGAGCTGCCGAAGGCTGCGATCTTTTGATCTTGCTCTCAAAAACAAAGTCAAAAGATCGTCCGATCGCGGCCCGAGCCTTCGGCAGCTCCTACAGGGATTTCGCTGAATTTTGGGCAAAAAAAAGCTGCCAAAACTGGCAGCAAAAACTTTAAGAACACGCGATGTATTGGCCTCAGCATAGACGCCGGATAATGACAGTGTCATGACAGCCACACATTCATTGAACCGCCCCTGCCCCGTCATCAGGATGTCATCAAGATTACGGCAGAATCCTCGCAAACCGTCTTGAGCCTCGCGACGGACGCTCTGCAAGGACTCCCATGAAAGACGACGCCTCGCTGTTTGCCGCCATCGACCTGGGTTCGAATGCCTTTCGCCTGATGATCGGCCAGTCGCTGCGCAGCCGAAAGGGTTTGCAGATTCAGGAAGTGAAAACCCTGCGTGAACCGGTGCGCCTCGCTGAAGGTTTTGACGGTGGTGCGCTGGATGCGTTGGCACTGGATCGCGGCTGGCAGGCGTTGGCCCGGTTTGGTAAAAAGCTGCGCGGCTTCGAGGCCGGCCGAGTCCGTGCGGTGGCGACCAGCGCGGTGCGTGAGGCGGACAACGCGAAGCTGTTTCTTGCCAGTGCCGAGCGGCATCTGGGATTTCCAATTGATGTCATCTGCGGCCATGAAGAGGCGCGTCTGGTCTACGCCGGCGTGACTCACGCCTTGCCAAGCGCTCAAGAACTGCGCCTGGTGGTCGACATCGGCGGAGGTTCGACCGAACTGATCCTCGGCCAGGGTTCACAACCGTTGCTCACTGAAAGCATCGCCATCGGCAGCGGCACCTTGAGCACGCGTTTTTTTCGCGGTGGCGATGTGTCCGCCGGCGCGCTACAGGAGGCCGAACGCTTCGCTATCCTGCAGTTTGAAAACGTCGCCCGGCGCTATCGTGCTCAGGGTTGGCAGCAAACCATCGGCTCTTCCGGCACCGCACGCATGCTCGCCAAAGTGCTCAAGGCCAATCGCCTCAACGACTTCGGCCAGGACGGCATCACCTACGGCGGCCTGCTGCGCCTGTCGCTGCTTTTGCTGAAAGTGAACAATGTGCAACAGCTCAACCTTGCCGGCCTGCAACCACACCGCCAGAGCATTCTGCCCGCCGGTCTGGTGTTGATGCTCGCGGCATTCAAAGTGTTCGGCATTGCGCAAATGCTGCCCTCCGTACCGGGCCTGCGTTTGGGCGTGTTGCACGGTTTGATGAGCCAGCACTGATCCTCGCCACGACAGATTCGTCTCCCCTTCAGCGGCGCGATCGACTACCATGCCGCCGCTGGTTCCCGAACGGGACTAACAGGGAATCCGAGGTGCTTGCACAGCATTGATCGGAACTGCCCCCGCAACTGTAGGTGCCGAGCCTGCTCCACGACTGCCACTGGGTGAACCCCGGGAAGGCCGGAGCCAGGCGATGACGCATCAGTCAGGAGACCTGCCGGCACAGTGACTACTAACCGGCGGGGTGTCCGGGAAGGACATCGTGCCGCGCGCGTCTTCGTTTGATGCCCGGCCTTGCGCTGTTTTCCTGACCGCGTTCGATGGTGTGTTTCCAGACCGTACTCTCCCGCTCCCCGTACGGTTCCCTTGGAGACTGCCCCATGCTGCTGCCTCGCATCGCCACCCTCTTCACCGGCCTGACCCTTGGCGCCATGGCGCAGGCGGCACCGACTGTCTATCCGCTGACAGTGGAAAACTGCGGCAGCACCCTGACCTTCCAGCACGCCCCGACGCGCACGGTGACCATCGGCCAGGCCGGCACGGAAATGCTCTACGCCATGGGCCTGGGCGAGAAAGTCGTCGGCACCTCACTGTGGTTCAACAATGTGCTGGCCAAATACAAAGCGCAGGACGACAAGATCGAGCGTCTGGCCGATAACGAACCGAGTTTCGAATCGGTAATCGGCAAGCGCCCGGAACTGGTCGCCGTGGAGCTGGAATGGATGGTCGGCCCGCAAGGCGCGGTCGGCACCCGTGAGCAATTTCATGAATTGAAGATTCCGACCTATCTGCTGCCTTCCGATTGCGAAGCCAAGGACAACCTCGTCGGCGCCGACGGCACGCGGCTCGCACCGTTTCGTATCGACACGATTTACAAGAGCGTGAGCCAACTGGCGCAAATCTTCGATGTCCAGGATCGTGGCCAGCAACTCAATGATCAACTCAAGGCCAGCCTCGCCAAATCGATTGCCACCGCCCGAGGTAAACAACTGAAGGACGCCAGCGCACTGGTGTGGTTCTCCAGCGCACAAATGGACATCGAGCCATTTGTGGCCGGGCACAAAGGCATTCCCGATTTCATGCTCAGCACCCTCGGCGTGCGCAACGTGGTGGAGTCGGATGAAGAGTGGCCAACGGTCGGCTGGGAAACCATCGCCAAGGCCAACCCGACTTTCCTTGTGATCGCGCGCATGGACCGTCGTCGCTTCCCTGCCGACGACTATGAAAAGAAACTCGCCTTCCTGCGCAGTGATCCGGTGACGCGCAACATGGACGCGGTGAAACACAACCGCATCATCATTCTCGACGCCATGGCCATGCAGGCCAGCCTGCGCATGTTCGACGGCATCGAGCAACTGGCCACGGCCATCAACGGCTATGACCTGTCGCAATGAGTGCCAGCCTGATCCGTACGTTGCTGGCCCTGGCGACGCTGTTGATTGCAGTGGTTGCTGGCGTGGCCATTGGTGAGACATCGATTGAACCGGGTGTGGTGGTGCAAGTGCTGGCGAACAAGTTGTGGAACGCCGGTTACGCGCTCGACCCGATCGACGAAGGCATCGTCTGGAACTACCGCCTGACCCGCGCGCTGGTCGCAGCCGCGTGCGGTGCCGGTCTGGCGACGTGCGGGGTGATTTTGCAGTCGCTGTTGCGCAATCCGTTAGCCGATCCGTATCTGCTGGGGATTTCTGCCGGCGCTTCGACCGGTGCAGTGATGGTGGCGTTACTCGGTGTCGGCGCCGGTATCATCTCCTTGTCAGTCGGTGCCTTCGCCGGCGCGGTCACAGCGTTCGTGCTGGTCATTCTGCTGGCGAGAGTCAGCGGTTCGGCCAGCGGCACCGGGCAAATCATTCTCGCGGGGATCGCCGGTTCGCAGCTGTTCAACGCGTTGACGGCGTTTCTGATTACCCGTTCGGCCAGCTCCGAGCAGGCACGCGGGATCATGTTCTGGCTGCTGGGCAATCTTGGCGGTGTGCGCTGGCCATCGGTGTGGCTGGCGGTGCCGGTGGCCGTGTTCGGGTTGGTCGTGTGTCTGTGGCATCGACGGGCGCTGGATGCGTTTACCTTTGGTGCAGACTCGGCGGCATCGCTCGGTATTCCGGTGCGACGCGTACAGATTCTGCTGATTGGCTGTGCGGCGCTGGTGACGGCGGTGATGGTGTCGATTGTCGGTTCGATCGGTTTTGTCGGACTGGTGATTCCCCATGCGGCGCGGCTGTTGCTCGGCACTGGTCATGCACGACTGCTGCCGGCCAGCGCCTTGGGCGGTGCGGTGTTTTTGATTGCTGCTGATGTGCTGTCACGCACGCTGATCAAGGGTCAGGTGATTCCGGTCGGGGTGATTACCGCGCTGGTCGGTGCGCCGGTGTTCGCGTTGATTCTGGTTGGCCGCAGGTCCGCACGATGAACAGTGTTCTGAGTTGTTCCGGGTTGACGTTCAAGGTGCGCGGCGCCGAGTTGCTCAACGGTGTCAGCCTTGAAGTTCGGCGTGGCGAAACCCTGGGCATCGTCGGGCCGAACGGTTCAGGCAAGTCCACCCTGCTCAAACTGTTGGCCGGGTTGCGTGAACCGAGCGCTGGCGAGGTACTGCTCGAAGGTCAGCGCTTGGGCAAAATGGCCCGGCGCAGCATTGCGCAAAAACTCGCGGTCGTTGAACAACAGGCCGACACCGACGACGGCATTCGCGTGTTCGATGCCGTGGCGTTGGGGCGCACGCCGTGGTTGTCGGCGCTGCAACCATGGTCGGCGGCGGACAATGCCATCGTTGAGCAGGCGCTCACCGACGTTGACGCGATGCACCTGCGCACCCGACTCTGGCGCAGTCTGTCCGGTGGCGAACGACAGCGGGTTCATATCGCTCGCGCCTTGGCGCAGCGACCGCAGATTCTGTTGCTGGACGAGCCGGCCAATCACCTCGACATTCAGCATCAACTGACCATTCTCAACGTGGTACAGGCGTTGCCGGTGACCACGCTGATCGCGTTGCATGATCTTAATCAGGCGTTGAAGTGTGATCGTCTGGCGGTGCTGGAGCGCGGGCGGCTGGTGGCGTTGGGCGGGCCGTTGGAAGTGCTGACACCGCAGCGGTTACAAGACACTTTCGGGGTCAGGGCGCATTACCTGACGGACCCGTTTGATGGGGCGCAGATTCTTCGATTTCACTCATAACGGCATGCATGTGCGTCGTCTGCCAGACCGGGTCAGCGTCGACATCGATAATGTCGAAGCCTTGGCGTTGCCAGAACTCGATGGCGCCCGGCAGAAACGGATGGGTGTGCAGGTAGATCACCTCGACCCCGTCGGCAAGCGCCAGCTCTTTGAGTGATCGGTACAACGTGCCGGCCAACCCGGAACGCCGTTGTGAAGGCACGACGAACAGACGGACGATTTCCACCACTTTAAGGTCCGGATAGAGCAAGTGCGGGAAACGTCGGTCGTAAGGGAGATAGCCGATTGAGGCGACAATCTGCCCTTCGTGACGAGCGATCAGAAAGCACCCTGCCCCACGTAGATAAACCTCGGCAAAACGCGCCAGATCATCAGGCATACCGGTCGCGCTGAGCTTGGGGAAAAGCTCGGCACGGGCCTTTAGTACAAAATCAAGAACTTCAGGAATGTCGGCGTCGGAAACAGCCTGGATAACGGGTTGATCAATCATGTAGCGGCAAACACCTGGACTGCGGCTGGACACATTAACAATTGCGGGTCACTCGAGGCCATCCAAAATCGTCTGACTTACGCAATACCCTGTGGGAGCGAGCCTGCTCGCGAAGGCGGCAGATCTTCCAACAATGATGTTGGCTGACAGGACGCTTTCGCGAGCAGGCTCGCTCCCACAGGTTTTGTACTTCATGCAGGTTGAGCGTTACGCCAGCTCTTTACGCAGCTGCCGGGCGGCGGTAACCATGTGCACCAGCGCCGCTTCCGTCTCCGGCCAACCCCGGGTTTTCAAACCGCAGTCCGGGTTGACCCACAACCGCTCGGCCGGAATCCGCTTGGCCGCCTTGCGCAGCAGATTAGCCATTTCCGAAGCATCCGGGATGCGTGGCGAGTGGATGTCGTAAACGCCCGGGCCGATGTCGTTCGGGTAAGCGAAGGCTTCGAACGCATCCAGCAATTCCATGTCCGAACGCGAGGTTTCGATGGTGATCACGTCTGCATCCATCGCCGCGATGGACTCGATCACATCATTGAACTCGCTGTAGCACATGTGCGTGTGGATCTGCGTTTCGTCGCGCACACCGGAGGCGCACAGGCGGAACACCTCAGTCGCCCAGTCCAGATAATGCTGCCACTGCGCCTGACGCAACGGCAGACCTTCACGGAACGCGGCTTCGTCGATCTGCACTATCTTGATCCCGGCCGCTTCCAGATCCACCACTTCGTCGCGAATCGCCAGCGCCAGTTGCCGGGCCTGCACTTCACGGCTCACGTCCTCACGCGGGAACGACCACATCAGCATGGTCACCGGGCCGGTCAGCATGCCCTTCATGACCTTGTCGGTCAGGCCTTGCGCGTAGCGGATCCACTCGACGGTCATGGCTTTCGGACGGCTGAGGTCGCCGAAGATCACTGCCGGTTTCACACAGCGCGAACCGTAGCTCTGCACCCAGCCGAAGCGAGTGAATACGTAGCCGTCGAGCTGCTCGGCAAAGTACTCGACCATGTCGTTGCGCTCGGCTTCACCGTGCACCAGCACATCGAGGCCCAGACGTTCCTGGATTTCCACCGCGTGGCGAATTTCGCTGTGCATGGCTTCGGTGTATTCGGCTTCGGTCAGCTTGCCTTGTTTGAACGACTGGCGAGCGAGGCGGATCGACGCGGTTTGCGGAAACGAACCGATCGTCGTGGTCGGGAACAGCGGCAGATCCAGACCGGCACGCTGCTTGGCGATGCGCTGGGGAAACAGCGACTGACGCTGGCTGTCCTTGGCCGTGATCGCCGCAACCCGGGCTTGAACCGCAGGTTTGTGAATGCGTGGCGAAGCAGCGCGAGCGGCCTGCACCGAACGGCTGTCGGTCAGGGCACGCAGCACTTTCGGCGCTTCCGGCTCATTGACGGCATGCGCCAGAATTGCCACTTCTTCGCACTTCTGCACGGCGAAGGCCAGCCAGCTTTTCAACTCGGCATCGAGCTTGTCTTCACGGCCCAGATCCACCGGGCTGTGCAGCAGCGAACAGGACGGCGCGACCCACAAACGATCACCCAATCGCTCATGGGCATGCTGCAACGTCGCCAAGGCACTTTCCAGATCGCAGCGCCAGACGTTACGGCCGTTGACCACGCCCAGGGACAACACTTTATAGGCTGGCAGACGATCGAGAATGGTCGGGTACTGTTCCGGCGCGCGCACCAGATCAATGTGCAAACCGTCGACCGGCAGGTTCGCCGCCAGACCAAGATTTTCTTCCAGACCACCAAAGTAGGTGGCGAGGAGTTTCTTCAGCGGATCGCGCTGAATCTGGTTGTAGGCACGCTCGAAAGCGTTCTTCCATTCCTGCGGCAGGTCGAGCACCAGAATCGGCTCGTCGATCTGCACCCACTCCACGCCTAGGGCGGCGAGACGCGCGAAGATTTGGCCGTACAGCGGCAGCAGGCGATCGAGCAGCTCCAGCTTGTCGAACTCCGCACCTTTGGCCTTGCCCAGCCATAGATACGTCAGTGGGCCGATAATCACCGGTTTGACGTTGTGGCCCAGCGCACGGGCTTCTTCGACTTCTTCGAACAACTGATCCCAGCCCAGTTGAAACTGTTGATCCGCACTGAATTCCGGGACGAGGTAGTGGTAGTTGGTGTCGAACCACTTGGTCATTTCCTGGGCATGCGCACCGCCGCAGCAGCTGTCGCTGACGCCACGGGCCATGGCGAACAGGGTTTGCAGATTGGCTTTGCCATCGTGCGGGCGGAAGCGCTCAGGGATTACGCCAAACATCAGCGAGTGCGTCAGCACCTGGTCATACCAAGCGAAATCGCCGACCGGGAGCAATTCAATGCCGGCGTTTTTCTGCAAGTCCCAATGGGCCTTGCGCAGCTCACGGCCAACATCACGCAGGCCTGCCTCGTTCAGTTCTCCTTTCCAGAACGCCTCTTGCGCTTTCTTCAGTTCGCGGTCGCGACCGATGCGCGGAAATCCAAGGGAATGGGCCAGTGCCATAACAAACAACTCCAGTGTTCTGTTGATGGCGGCCATTGTCGGCATCAGTCGCTAGTGAGACAAACTCATTTTAATCTTGATCAACACGAGTTTTCCTCATGATCGAAAACCCTCCAGCCCTGTGAGAGAGGACAGCCACTGAACGGTTTTTACGGCAGGAAATTTCTCGGTAATTCAAGCTGTTCGTAACGGTTAAGACGCCCTTTGAAAACTCGATGACGCCTCTGTGTAAACGCTCTCGAACCCGCCCCGGCAGGTCTTTGATTTCGATCTATCGTTAGATCGAAATGGCTGTATTGGCGACCGACTAAAGGTTGCGACAGCTGATGTCTGAGCCTATGTTGCACGCGAGTCTTTTCCCCGCGATTGGAACGCGATCAACACCACCAAGAGGTGAAGAAATGTCAAAGGAATCACGCCCTGCCGTACTTGGGCTGATAGGCAACACTCCACTGGTTCAAGTCACCCGCTTCGACACCGGGCCTTGCACGCTGTTTCTCAAACTCGAATCACAGAACCCCGGTGGTTCGATCAAGGACCGCATCGGTCTGGCCATGATCGACGCCGCCGAGCGTGATGGTCGTCTGCAACCCGGCGGCACCATCGTCGAAGCCACCGCCGGCAACACTGGCCTGGGCCTGGCACTGGTTGGCCGCGCCAAAGGCTATCGCGTGGTGCTGGTGGTGCCAGACAAAATGTCCACCGAGAAAGTCCTGCACTTGAAGGCCATGGGCGCCGAGGTACACATCACCCGCTCCGACGTCGGCAAGGGTCATCCCGAGTATTACCAGGATGTCGCCGCACGTTTGGCCAAGGACATTCCCGGCGCGTTTTTCGCCGACCAGTTCAACAACCCGGCCAACCCGCTCGCCCACGAATGCAGCACCGCGCCGGAAATCTGGGCGCAGACCGAGCATGATCTGGACGCGATCGTCGTCGGTGTCGGTTCGGCCGGTACGCTGACGGGCCTGAGTCGCTTCTTCAAACGCGTACAGCCGGATCTGGAAATGGTCTTGGCCGATCCGGTCGGTTCGGTGATGGCGCAATACAGCCGCGACGGCACGATGCCGACGCCCGGTTCATGGGCGGTGGAAGGCATCGGCGAAGATTTCATTCCGTCGATTACCGACCTCTCCAGCGTGCGCCACGCCTACTCGATCAGCGATGAAGAAAGCTTCGATCACGCCCGGCAGTTGCTCAAGGCCGAAGGCATTCTTGGCGGCTCATCGACCGGCACCCTGCTCGCTGCCGCGCTGCGTTATTGCCGTGAACAGACCGAACCGAAACGTGTGGTGAGTTTTGTCTGCGACACCGGCACGCGTTATCTGTCGAAGGTCTACAACGACCAGTGGATGACCGATCAAGGTCTGTTGCAGCGCAAAGGTTATGGCGATCTGCGCGACCTGATCGCCCGTCGGTTCGAAGACGGCCGCGTAATCAGTGTCGGCCCCGGCGACACCCTGCTGACTGCGTTCCAGCGCATGCGCTTGGCCGATGTTTCGCAGTTGCCGGTGCTGGTGGAAGGCAAACAGCTGGTCGGCGTGATCGACGAATCGGACATCCTCCTGCCGGTGCACGAAGACGCCGCCCGCTTCAGCCAATCGGTCTCCAGCGTGATGACCGACAAGCTGCAAACCCTTGCCCCCGGCGCCAGCCTTTCCGAGCTGGAAGCGGTGCTCAGCCGTGGCCTCGTCGCCATCATTGCCGATGCATCGGGCTTCCATGGCCTGATCACCCGCACCGACATGCTCAACCAATTACGGAGATCCCTTGCATGAGTCAGCACGACGATAAATCCCAAGGCTTCGCGACCCGGGTGATCCACGCCGGGCAGACGCCGGACCCGACCACCGGTGCGCTGATGCCGCCGATCTACGCCAACTCCACGTACCTGCAAGACAGCCCCGGCGTGCACAAGGGTTTCGATTACGGCCGCTCGCACAACCCGACGCGTTTTGCCTTGGAGCGTTGCGTGGCGGATCTGGAAGGTGGCACCCAGGCGTTTGCCTTTGCTTCCGGGCTGGCAACGATTTCCACGGTGCTCGAACTGATCGATGCCGGTTCGCACGTCATCTCCGGCAATGACTTGTACGGCGGCACGTTCCGCCTGTTCGACAAGGTCCGTCAGCGCAGTGCCGGACACCGTTTCAGCTACGTCGATCTGACTGACCTGGCGGCGTTCGAAGCGGCGCTGCAGGACGACACACGCCTGGTGATTGTCGAGTCACCGACCAACCCGCTGCTGAGCCTGTCGGACCTCGCCGCTATCGCCCGTATCTGCCGTGCACGCGGGATCATCAGCGTGGCCGACAACACCTTTGCCAGCCCGTATATCCAGCGGCCGCTGGAGTTGGGTTTCGACATCGTGCTGCACTCTACCACCAAGTATTTGAACGGCCACTCCGATGTGATCGGTGGGATCGCCGTGGTCGGCCAGAACCAAGAACTGGCCGAGAAGCTGGGCTTCTTGCAGAACGCGGTCGGTGCGATTGCCGGGCCGTTCGATGCGTTTCTGACCCTGCGCGGGGTGAAAACCCTGGCATTGCGCATGGAGCGTCATTGCAGCAACGCACTGGATCTGGCGCAGTGGCTGGAACAGCAGCCGCAGGTCAAACGCGTCTACTACCCGGGGCTGGCCTCGCATCCGCAGCATGAGTTGGCCAAGCGCCAGATGCGCGGTTTCGGCGGGATGATTTCCGTGGATCTGAACAGTGATCTCGACGGTGCGCGACGTTTTCTCGAGAACGTGAAGATCTTCGCCCTGGCGGAAAGTCTCGGTGGCGTGGAAAGCCTGATCGAACACCCGGCGATCATGACCCATGCGACCATTCCGGCTGACACCCGGGCGAATCTGGGGATCGGCGATGGTCTGGTGCGTCTGTCGGTGGGCGTTGAAGACGTCGAAGACCTGCGCGCCGATCTGGCGCAAGCGCTGCAATCGATCTGACCTTGCAGGAACGACAAAGCCCGCACGAAGCGGGCTTTGGTGTTCGAGTAGGCGGCCAGTGCTGGTCTCTGGCTTACAAGGTTTATCGGGCTTCCCACAGTACCGGGCCAAATTGAAAAGGTACGGCCTCGGCTGCTTCACACGGCATAAGGGCTGGATCTCAGCGCGGAGATCTTTCTAACCGTGTACCTTTCGGAGCGCGCCCCACGCCCCCTTGCTATCCGATTGCGCATCAGTCTGCGTCTTCGCCTACACCTTTGAGCCTAGCAAAGGCTCATGGACTTGAATCAGAGTTTTTAGACTGATTTGAGCTTTGCTCAAAACGGGCAGGAAGATAAGCGCCTAAAGGCCGTCGATCCCCCCGCCGTACCGCCTCGCTATCGCGATCTATACTCAATCAGTTCGATCATGATTCTGTCGACACCCGCACACCGGACGGTGTGCCCGTGCCTTTCGCCCACCAGACTGACCCAGGCCAATGAGTCATAACGCCAGCGAACAAGCGGCGGACGATGCCTTATCGCTTTGTGGCTGCCGGGTCATGGAGAAAACTATGAAACACAAGCTGTTGTCAGGCGTGCTTCTGGCGGTCGTGGCGACCGTGGTGGTGCCTAATGTCTGGGCGGCGCAGCCGCAGGCGTTGGCGTCCGGATCGGATCATGTGCGTGCCGGGTCGGTGGCTTCGGATGGCTCAGATCATGTTGGCGCAGGTGCGGTCGCTTCTGACGGGGCCGATCATGTTGGCGCGGGCGCCGTGGCTTCTGACGGTGCTGACCATGTCGGCGCTGACGCGGTCGCTTCTGATGGCGCCGATCATGTTGGCGCTGGCGCTGTAGCCTCCGACGGTGCTGATCATGTCGGTGCAGGCGCAGTCGCTTCTGATGGTGCCGATCATGTCGGTGCAGGCGCAGTCGCTTCTGATGGTGCCGACCATGTTGGCGCTGGCGCAGTCGCTTCTGATGGTGCCGATCATGTTGGCGCTGGCGCAGTCGCCTCTGATGGCGCCGATCATGTTGGCGCTGGCGCAGTCGCTTCTGATGGTGCCGACCATGTCGGTACAGGCGCGGTCGCCTCTGATGGCGCCGATCATGTTGGCGCTGGCACAGTCGCCTCTGATGGCGCCGATCGTACCGGCGTCAATCGGGTTGCCTATTCGCGTGTCGGCGTTGGTTCTGATCGCGTTGCCTCAGCATTGATGACCGGCAGCTATTCCGACCAGTTCAACAGTCCACAGTAATCCTCCTTCGGCGCAACAGGCGGTTTTAGCGAGCTGCCTGTTGAGCGCCGCACTAGCACATTTGTGCTAATCGACCGACCTGTCTGCTGGCGTTATATTCCCCCGCAACCCCCGATGTTCCTCAACGTTGCCTGTTCGCAGCGTGCGGGATCGTTGTGCCTGGAAATCAGAACAACACCAAGGAAGACACACCATGAAACTCCATGCAAACCTCTGCAAGATCGCCCTGGTCGGCGCTGTGCTGCTCGGCGTGGCCGGCTGTCAGACCGTCAAACCCACTGAAGCGAGCATGAAAGAACGCGCGCAAACAGTGATCGGTAAACCAGTGTCGAAAATCGACAACATCCGCAACGACAGCACCCTCACCTACTACACCGCGTACACCCCGGCCGGGGAATACAACTGTGAATTGCCCAGTGGCGTAATTATCGCCGTGGCGAGCATGGGCATGATGTCGCCGCCGCTGTCGTGCCTGCCGAAAGGCGCTTCGCCAATCCCGCTGCAATAACTTCTCCGCCCGGTAAAGGACTCCGTTTGCTCATGAAAATCTTGATCGCGACACTCACCCTCAGCGCCCTTTTCCTCACTGGCTGCGCCACGCCAAAACAATGGGAAGCCACCGGCGGCAGCAAAAACGATGGCGTCGTCCAGGTCTCCTACGAACTGGGCCAATTCGAAAGCGGCCAGACCAGCGCCGAACAAGGCCTGACCGTCGCCGCACAACGCTGCAAGACCTGGGGCTACAAAAACGCCGAAGTGACCGGCTCGGAGAAAAACATCTGCCGCACCATGGGCCAATACAACTGCCTGCAAACCACCATCACCCAGGACTACCTGTGCAAACGCTGAACACGCACTAACCCTGTAAGAGCTGTCGAGTGCAACGAGGCTGCGATCTTTTGATCTTGCTCTTCTCATCGACATCAAAAGATCGCAGCGTGCCGCAGCTCCTACAGGGGTTGGGTTTGCGGTTGGTGATCGCGCAAGTCTCGCAAAGTTGCGCGCAGTTCGGCCGGGCGTACCGGTTTGGACAGGATGGCGATGTCGCGGTCGTGCAGGGCTGCCTGGATTTTCTCGACGTCATGCCCGGTGATGATCATCGCCGGTACCGCCCAACCACGCTGCCTGCGCACATCATCGATACATTCGACGCCGGTGGCATGGCTGCCGAGGTCATAATCGGCGACGATGATGTCGCAGTCGGTGACCAGGTCCTGAGCCGTCAACTCGGCCTGAACCACACAGCCCCAACGCTCCAGCAACGCTGAAGTCGCCAGCAGCACATTGCGGTCATCTTCCACCAGGCACACCTTCAGCCCGGTCAGCAAACCGACTTGGCGCGCCTCATTCCGATTGACCGTTAACGGCGGTGGCGCGGCGATCGGCAATCCGTACAAAGTCACCGCCGTTCCCCGCCCGAGCCGTGAGCGCAAGGCAACGCCGACACCGATCAACTCACCCAGACGCTTGACGATCGACAGCCCCAGCCCCACGCCTTCGACGTCTTTATCGCGCACTTGCCGCACCCGATAGAACTCCTCGAACACCTTGGCCAGATGCTCCTCGGCGATACCGTTGCCTTGGTCATATATCACGATGGCCAGACCCGCTCCGCGCCGGCGCACGCCGGTCAGCATCGGCCGATGCGCGCCATATTTGAAGCAGTTGGATAGCACGTTCTGCACCATGGTCGCGAGTAACGCCGGATCGGTTTGCACCCAATATTCACAGGGGCGCAAACGCAACTCCACTCCAGCCCAACGTGCCGCTTCGGCGTTCTGGCGAATCAGATCTGCGAGCCATTCACATAAATTGAAGGTTTGCAGTTTGGGCAGAACCCGGCCGTTATCGAGGGTGTACAGATCGAGAATCGAGCGGAACAGTTGCGAAACGTTGAGCAACGAACGGTCGATATTGTCGACCAATCGCCGCTCCTCCTCGCCCAGTCTCGACTCACGCAGACAGGCAGTAAACAAACCGATGGAATGAATCGGCTGGCGCAGATCATGACTGGCCTGGGCGAGAAACCGCGACTTTTCCAGATTCGCCGCCACCGCTTCTTCGGAGGCCTTGCGCGTACGCTCCAGCAACAAATGCGCATAAAACGGAATCACCGTGCTGGTGAGCATCAGCATCAACACCATGAACGGTTGCGCCTGCCACACCGGCGTCAGGCGATAAACACACAGCAATGCCAGCAACGCCAGCGCCGTGGCAATCGCCAGATAGCGCGAGCCATAGCGCATGCCATTGCCCAGGTTGACCCAGATGATCACCGCGTACAGTGGCAACGCCATCTCGCCGCCCACCACCAGACCAAAGCAGGTGCCGGTGTAATCGTGAACCATGGCGAAAATCCGCCGCGCCGGGTAATGCCCCGGCCAACGCACAATCGCCTGACGCAGGGCGATCGAGGCCAACAAAAACACAATGATGTAAGTAATGATCGGCAGGTACGTATCGAAGCGCTGGCCAGGCAAAAAGCCCAGTATCAGCATATAAACCACGGCGATACTGGCAATGATGATGCGCAGGTTGGCCTGGTCCAGTTCGGTGTTTTTCTCGAACTTCATGGTTAAACGTCCTTGTGCGGCAATCGTCAGTTTCCGAATCAGCCTACAGGCAACCTTCGCGCCCGGTGCTAAGGTGCAAGCCTTGAGTAACGCCTGACCCAGGGAGGGTCATGCCATGACCTGCCGAATTATCATAGCCGACGATCACCCGCTGTTTCGCGAAGCGATGCTGCGCACGGTTCAGCGGTTGCTGCCCGAAGCCGTTATCGAAGAAGCGGGCGATCTCGACGCCGTACTGGCGCTGCTGCCTTTGGGCGAGCCGGACACATTGATTCTCGACTTGCGCTTCCCCGGGCTCACATGTGTGAGCCAGCTCGCCGAGCTGCGTCGGCGCCTGCCGCGTACCACGCTGATTGTGGTGTCGATGGTCGATGATGAGTCGTTGATCAGCGAAGTCATGACCGCTGGCATTGACGGTTTTATCGGCAAAAACATTGCCCCCGATGAAATCGGTCAGGCGATTCTGGCGATTCGTGAAGGTGAGGTGCTGGTGAAGTTTGCGCCGTCCGGCTTGCTGCCGCTGGAAACCGGCGCCACCCTTACGCCTCGTCAGCAAGACGTGCTGCGCTTGATCGCCCAAGGCAAGACCAACAAGGAAATCGCCCGTGAACTGGATATTTCCCCGTTCACAGTGCGAATTCATGTGTCCTCGTTGTTGCGCACGTTGAACGTGCCCTCGCGGGCAGCCGCGGTGAAATACGCAGGAACTCTGTAGGCGCAGCCTTCGGCAGCTCCTACACGAGGCGGTGTGTTATGGGTCGACTTGCGCCATCAACTCTGGCACCGATTCCGGCCGTTTAGCATAACGCTGAGCGAGCACCGCGCAGACCATCAGTTGAATCTGATGGAACAGCATCAACGGCAGAATCAACACGCCGATCGTGCTGCCGGCGAACAACACCTGCGCCATCGGCACACCGGTGGCGAGGCTCTTTTTCGAGCCGCAGAACAGAATGGTGATGCGGTCTTCCTGGCTGAAGCCAAAAGCCTTGCCCAGCAGCGTCGATGCCAGCAACACCAGCGCCAGCAGGATGCAGCAAACCACCACCAGCCCGAGCAGATCGACCACGGGGATCTGATGCCAGATGCCTTCGTTGACCGCTTCACTGAACGCACCGTAAACCACTAGCAGAATCGAACCTTGATCAACGAACTTCAGCCAATTCTTGTTGCGCCCCACCCACGCACCGATCCAGCGCCGGGCGATCTGCCCGGCAATGAATGGCAGCAGCAATTGCACGCTGATTTTCAGGATCGCATCCAGCGTCGAGCCGCCGTCACCGTGGACGTCGAGCAGCAGTGTCACCAGCAACGGCGTGAGGAAAATCCCGAACAGGCTCGACGCCGCCGCGCTGCAGATCGCCGCCGGAATATTTCCCCGTGCCAGCGAGGTGAAGGCGATCGCCGACTGCACCGTGGCCGGCAAGGCGCACAGGTAGAGCATGCCCATATACAGCTTGTCGCCGATCAACGGAGACAGCAGCGGTTTCAGCGCCAGCCCCAATAACGGGAACAGGACAAACGTCAAACCGAACACCAGCAAATGCAGGCGCCAGTGACCGGCACCGGCAATGATCGATTCGCGGGACAGTTTGGCGCCGTGCAGGAAAAACAGCAGCGCGATGGCGAGGTTGGTCAGCCAGCCGAAGCCGACGGCGACCTGGCCGCTGGCCGGTAGAAAACTGGCCACCAGCACGACGCCAATCAGCGTCAGGGTGAAGTTGTCGGGCAAAAAGCGAGGGCGAGTCATGGTCGGTTCATCCGGGGGTTGCCAGTGCGTGCCGACGACTCTAACGTGACTGCCAATTACCGACTAACGCCGAAGGGCCACAAGATGCCGCCTAAAGGACATGACAAAAGCGTGCGCCGCAGCATTCCCGGGCTGCCCAGCCTGCCGCGTCCACTCTACGGCCGCACCGAATCGCTGCCCAATCGCGCCCTGACCCGGCGGCATAGTCACCCGTGGGTGCAGTTGTCCTACGCGATTCAAGGTGTGCTGGAAATCCAGACCAGCGTCGGCCGCTTCGTCGCCCCGCCCGAACGCGCCGTGTGGATCCCGGCGGGCGTGCCGCATCGGGTGTTCAGCTCGCCGCACACGGAAATGCGCAGCCTCTACATCGATTGCAGCGTCGCCGGATGGGCGATCGAGCGTTGTCATGTGCTCGGCGTCAGCGATCTGCTCAGGGAGCTGATCCGCGCGTTCAGTCAGGTCCCGGTGGAATACGACCAGAGTGGCCCGCACGGACGTCTCGCTCAGGTCATCCTCGATCAACTGGCCGAAGCGCCGCAGATCGACCTGATGTTGCCGTTGCCGCAAGACGCCCGCTTGAAGCAGATCTACCAGAGCCTGGAACACCATCCGGAACAGCAAACCACGCTGAGCCACTGGAGCGAGAAGTTCGGCGTCACCGAAAAGACCCTTACGCGCCTGTTTCTGCGCGACACCGGCCTGACCTTCCGCGCGTGGCGTCAGCGCCTGCGCCTGCTTGGCGCACTGACGCCACTGGAAAAAGGTGAACGCGTCACCGACGTCGCGCTGGCCTGCGGCTACGACTCGACATCGGCGTTTATCGCGGCGTTTCGTCAGCAGTTCGGGGAGACGCCGGGGGAGTTTTTTCGCTGATCAGCGATCCGCCAGTTCTTCCAGCAAATCCGCTGACGGCACGAAATAGAGGCTGCCGGTGACCGCTGTGCTGAAGTCCAGCAACTTGTCGTAGTTGCCCGGTGGTTTGCCGACAAACATGTTCTCCAGCATCTGCTCCATCGGTTCTGGCGAGCGCGCGTAACCGATAAAGAACGTGCCGAACTCCCCTGCCCCGGGCCGGCCGAACGGCATGTTGTCGCGGAGAATTTTTACTTCCTCGCCGGCTGCGTTGGTGATGGTGGTCAGCGCACTGTGCGAGTTGCTCGGTTTGACCGCGTCATCCAGTTCGATATCGGAGAGTTTCGTGCGCCCGATGACGCGCTCCTGCGCTTCAACGCTCAAGCCGTTCCAAGCGGTCATGTTATGCAGATACTTCTGCACCAGCACGTAACTGCCGCCGCTGAAGCCCGGATCTTCGTCACCGACGATGGTGAAGTTAACCGCTTTGCGCCCGACCGGGTTTTCCGTGCCGTCGACAAAACCGATGATGCTGCGCATGTCGAAATAGCGGAAACCCTGAACCTCGTCGACCACCGTTACGGCATCGCCGAGAACCGCCATGATCTGCGTGGCCAGTTCAAAACACAGGTCCATTTGATCGGCGCGAATGTGCAGCAGTAGATCGCCCGGGGTTGCCGGCGCGTGCCGCCCTTCCCCGCCAAACTCGCGAAAACCGTGCAGCGACGCCGGGCGCGGATGGCCGAACAGGCGATCCCAAGCGTTCGAGGAAAAACCGCAGATACAGGTCAGATTGCCGGTCGGTACGCGCTTGCCAACCGAACGCACCAGCCCGGCGACGTCACCGCACCAGTCTTTGACGGTTTGCGCGGCATCAGCCCCGGCATTCAGCGTCGCGACGATGAAAATCGCGCTGCTGGTGATCGGACTGCACACCGCTTGAGGTTCGAGAATGTCGGTATTCATCGCTGAAAACATTGCTCCGTAAAAAGTGCCCGAGCTGTTAACGAGGGCGGATAGTTCGTTTTTATCGAACTGTTGCGCAGAAATAAACGATTTTTCTTTGCCGCAAAAGCGTCGCTAGCATGGCCTCGTCTGACCCCAATCCAAGAATAGACAGGGAGCGTGACATGCCAGCCACAAACATCAATATCGGCGAACCATGGATGTGGGGCGCCTTCATCGTCTTCGTACTTGCCATGCTGGCATTGGACCTGTTTGTCTTCGGTGGGCGCAAGGCGCATCGGGTGTCAGTGCGCGAAGCTTTGTTCTGGGTCATTGCCTGGTGCTTGTTGGCGCTGAGTTTCGCGGCACTGCTCTGGTGGTATTTGCACGGCGCGTTCGGCGCCGAGATTGCCCGGGAAAAAACCCTCGAATTCCTCACCGGTTACCTGATCGAGCAATCGCTGTCGATCGACAACATGTTCGTTTTCGTGATGATCTTCAGCTACTTCGCCGTGCCGCCGGAGCTTCAGCGCCGAGTGCTGCTGTACGGCGTGCTCGGGGCCATCGTGATGCGCGCGGTGATGATTTTTGCCGGGGTGTGGCTGGTGTCGCAGTTCGAGTGGCTGCTGTACGCGTTCGGGGTGTTCCTGATCTTTACCGGGATCAAGATGCTGGTGTTTGCCGACCACCAACCGGATCTGGACAAGAATCCGTTGCTGCGCTGGGTGCGCGGGCATATGCGCATCACCAGCGGCTTTCATGGCGAACGCTTTTTCGTGCTGCAGAACGGCGTGCGCTGGGCCACGCCGATGTTTCTGGTGCTGGTGCTGATCGAGGCCAGTGACCTGATGTTCGCGGTCGACAGCATCCCGGCGATCTTTGCGGTGACGACTGACCCGTTCATTGTGTTCACTTCGAACATCTTCGCGATCATGGGATTGCGCGCGTTGTATTTCCTGCTGGCGGACATGGCGGACCGCTTTCACTTGCTCAAGTATGGGCTGGCGATTGTGCTGGTGTTTATCGGCGGCAAGATGGTGTTGATGCCGTGGTTGCACATGCCGGTGGAATGGTCGTTGGCGGTGGTGGGCGGGGTGATCCTGAGCTCGGTTTTGCTGAGCTTGGTAACCACGAGAGAACGCGAGCGCAGTACTGAATGACACACCACAAAACCCTGTGGGAGCGAGCTTGCTCGCGAAGGCGGTGTGTCATTCAACGATGATGCTGGATGATCCGACGCCTTCGCGAGCAAGCTCGCTCCCACAGGGGTTTCGTTCAGCCCATATCTATTTGTCCGACTTGATGTTGGTCCACACGCGGGTGCGCACGCGCTCTAGTTTTTGCGGCAATGGTTGCACGACGTAGAGGTTTTTCAGTGCTTCCGGGGTCGGCGTCAGGTTCGGGTTGTCGGTGATTTCCTTGTTGATCAGCGGCATCGAATCCTTGTTCGCATTCGGGTAACCGAGGAAGTCACTGATCGGCGCAATCACTTTCGGATCGAGCAGGTTGTTGAGGAATTCATGCGCTTCCTCGACGTTCTTCGCGCTCTTCGGAATCGCGAAGGTGTCGAACCAGATCGGCGCGCCTTCCTTCGGCAGACGCCAGTCGACCACCACGCCGTTTTTCGCCTCTTTGGCGCGGTTGCCGAACTGGTAGAAGCTGCCGGAGTAACCGATGGCCACGCAGATGTCACCGTTGGCGATGTCGGTCATGTATTTGGCCGAGTTGAAATAGGTCACATACGGGCGAACCTTGAGCATCAACTCCTTGGCCTTTTCATAATCGGCGGGGTTCTGGCTGTTCGGGTCGAGACCCAGGTAATGCAGGGCCAACGGCAGGATTTCCGTCGGCGAATCAAGCATCGCCACGCCGCAGGATTTGAGCTTTTCCATGTTCTCCGGTTTGAACACCAGATCCCAGCTGTCCACCGGCGCGTTGTCGCCCAGTGCCGCTTTGACTTTGGCCGGGTTGAAGCCGATCAGCACAGTGCCGACCATGTAAGGCACGCCGTACTGGTTGCCCGGATCGTTCTTGCCCAGCAGTTTCAACAGCTCCGGGTCCTGGTGGCTCCAGTTCGGCAGTTTCGATTTATCCAGTTTCTGAAACACGCCAGCCTTGATCTGCGTTTCGAGGAACTGGTTCGACGGCACCACCAGGTCGTAACCGGAGTTGCCGGTCAGCAGTTTGGCTTCCAGGGATTCGTTGGTGTCGAAGGTGTCCCAGATCACTTTGATGCCGCTTTTTGCAGCGAAATCCTTGGGCACGGACGGCAGGATGTAGTCCGCCCAGTTGTACACGCGCAGTTCGCGTTGCTCAGCCTGGACGGCGCCGGCCAACAGCGTCAGCCCACACACAGTGGCACCCAGAATGCGTTTCATCGTGACCATGGTTGTTCCCCAAAAGGCAGCGTGAGTTCGATGGTTTTTATGTTCTGTACACGGCAGCGGCTGTAAAGGTAGCCAAGGGTAAAAAAGGTTCAGCGTCTGGTTATGGTTTTGATTCTTGCTGACAGCGTAGCTGGAGCACAGTGGGGGATGGGCCAAAAGGGGATCGATGTGGCCAATTTGATTGACCGCCGGGATGCGGAAACAACAATGCCCGGCGAATGGCCGGGCATTGTCGTGAAGCGGATCAGCTCAGTCGGTGTAACCCAACCTGGCCGCCCTGCTCTGCTCAGTCTGGCCGCGTGTCGCCAGGCAGTAATACAACGGAACGGTGACCACCAGGCCGACCAGCCAGGACAAGTCCGCACCCTCAACCAGATTGGCGTAAGGCCCGACGTACAGCGAGGTATTGGCGAATGGCAACTGCACGAGGATGCCGATGAAATAGGCAATGATCGCGTGCAGGTTGAAGCGCCCGTAAACCCCGCCATCGGCGCGGAAGATCGAGGTGATGTCGTAGCAGCCGCGCTTGATCAGGTAGAAGTCGATCAGGTTGATCGACGCCCACGGCACCAGCACCAGCAACAACGCCAGAATCAAACCGATGAACTCGGAAATGAAGTCCGCCGACGCGCCCAGCGCGACCACGCAGCAACCGGCGAGCACCACGCTCGACAACACTACGCGCACCTTGATGCTCGGTGTCCATTGGCTGGCAAATGTCTGGATCGAGGTGATGATCGAGAGCACCGCGCCATACAGATTCAGCGCGTTGTGGCTGATGATATTGAGCAGAAACAGCACCATCAGAATCGGCCCGAGCCAACCGGTCGACTGCTTCACCGCGACCATTGCTTCGGTGCCTTCCGGGGTCGCCAGCACCGCCACGGCTCCAAAGCTGAACGACAGAATCGTGCCCAGCGTCGCGCCCAGATAAGTCGCCCAGAACGGCTTGGCAATGCCGATATCCGCAGGCAGGTAACGCGAGTAATCGGACACGTACGGCGAGAAACTGATCTGCCAGATGATCCCCAGCGACACCGTCGCCAGCCAGCCAGACAAGTTGAAACTGCCGCGAGTGAGAAAGTCCGCCGGCAAGTCATGGGCAAATATATAGATGAACCCGGCCAGCAACGCACTGCCCATCACCCAGGTGCCAATGCGGTTCAGCGTGTGGATGAAGTTGTAGCCGATCACGCCAATCGCCGTGGCCGCCAGTGCACCGACCAGAATGCTCAACGGCGCCGGCACCGACGGCGCGATGCCGACGATGGATTTACCCGCCAGGACGATGTTGGAAATAAAGAAACCGATGTAGATGAGCGCGGCGAAGAACACGATCAGCAGCGCGCCGTAACGACCGAACTGGCCGCGACTCTGGACCATTTGCGGAATGCCCATGCGCGGGCCTTGCGCCGACGCCAGCGCAATCACCACGCCGCCAATCATGTGCCCCAGCGCAATCGCCAGCAGCCCCCAGAGCAAATCGAGATGGAACACCTGAACCACCATGGCGCCGGTGACGATGGGCAGTGGCGCAATGTTGGTGCTGAACCAAAGGGTGAACAGGTCGCGGGCCTTCCCGTGGCGTTCCGCGAGTGGGACGTAGTCGACCGTATGATTCTCGATCAACGGATCTTGCCGGGACATCTGGGACATATGCATGAACTCGAGTTTGTCTGTTCTTATCGTTGTATGAAGCCAAACCGGGGGGACTCTCTGGCCGCCCCTCAGATGCAGACCATATTATGGTATTCCAAACAATTCACAAGACTGGTCCGTAGTTTGCGACGCCAGCTGATACGCCATCCTCGCTGAAACTGCGGCTTTCAGACCAGTCGAAAGCCCCGTAAATGCTGAGTTTCCGACGAACGCGGCACGTTTATCGGTTCAGCTTAAAAGCCCTTGCAAAGATTGAATACTGGTATACCATCAGACCAACAAACACATAAAAACAGCGTCACAACACCCGAGGACCGACCAATGATCGATGCCGCCATCTACAAACAAGTCATGGGCTCGTTCCCGTCCGGCGTAACCGTCATCACCACCCTGGACGATGACGGTCAGATCGTCGGCCTGACCGCCAGTGCGTTCAGCTCGCTATCGATGGACCCTGCGCTGGTGCTGTTCTGCCCCAACTACAGCTCTGATTCCTACCCGGTACTGATCAAAAACAAACGCTTTGCGATCCACGTTCTGTCCGGCGGCCAGCAAAGCGAAGCCTACGCCTTCGCCCGCAAAGGCAAGGACAAGGCGCAAGGCATCGAGTGGACCTTGAGCGAACTGGGCAACCCGATACTGGCCAACGCGACAGCTATCATCGAATGTGAGCTGTGGCGCGAATACGAAGGCGGCGACCACGCCATCATGGTCGGCGCGGTGAAGAACCTGATCGTCCCCGAGCAAATCGCCGGCCCGCTGGTGTACTGCCACGGCAAGATGGGCGCCCTGCCCGTCCTGGCCTGATCGTCAACCTCGCACAATTCAACTGTAGGAGTGAGCCTGCTCGCGATAGCGATTTATCCGATGTCGATATGTTTTCTGACACACCGCCATCGCGAGCAGGCTCACTCCTACAAGTTTTGTAGCCTCAACAACAAAAGATCCGAGGAAGCGTCATGAAATTTTCCCTGTTCATCCACATGGAACGCTGGGACGAAAGCGTCAGCCACCGCCAACTGTTCGAAGACCTCACCGAACTGACCCTGATGGCCGAGGCCGGCGGTTTCAGCACCGTGTGGATCGGCGAACACCACGCGATGGAATACACCATCTCGCCAAGCCCGATGCCTTTGCTCGCCTACCTCGCCGCCAAAACCACCACCATTCACCTCGGCGCCGGCACCATCATCGCGCCGTTCTGGCACCCGTTGCGCGTCGCCGGTGAATGCGCGTTGCTCGACGTCATCAGCAACGGTCGCATGGAAGTCGGCCTGGCCCGTGGCGCCTATCAGGTTGAATTCGATCGCATGGCCGGCGGCATGCCTGCCTCCAGCGGTGGCCAGGCCTTGCGGGAAATGGTCCCGGTGGTCCGCGCCCTGTGGCAAGGCGACTACGCCCACAACGGCGACATCTGGAAATTCCCGACCTCGACCAGTGTGCCAAAACCGATCCAGCAGCCAAACCCGCCAATGTGGATCGCCGCCCGCGACCCGGATTCGCACAACTTCGCAGTGGCTAACGGCTGCAACGTGATGGTCACGCCGCTGATGAAGGGCGACGAAGAAGTCCTCGACCTGAAGAACAAGTTCCAGACTGCGCTGGACAACAACCCGGATGTGCCGCGTCCGCAATTGATGGTGCTGCGCCACACTCATGTGCACACCGCTGATAATCCGGACGGCTGGAAAGTTGGCGCGAAAGCGATCTCACGGTTCTATCGCACGTTCGATGCGTGGTTTGGCAACAAGGAAACGCCGGTCAACGGCTTTCTGGCGCCGAGCCCGGAAGAGAAGTTCGCCGGGCGTCCGGAGTTTGAGCTGGAAAGTCTGCACAAGACCGCGATGATTGGTACGCCGGAAGAGATTATTCCGCGGATCAAGTACTACCAGGAATTGGGGGTAGATGAGTTCAGTTTCTGGTGTGACAACAGCTTGCCGCATGACGAGAAGAAGAAGTCGCTGGAGCTGTTTATCAAGCATGTGGTGCCGGCGTTTGGGTGA
The DNA here is from genome assembly GCF_900580865.1 of Pseudomonas viridiflava. Lineage (GTDB taxonomy): Bacteria > Pseudomonadota > Gammaproteobacteria > Pseudomonadales > Pseudomonadaceae > Aquipseudomonas. The sequence continues at coordinate 212,275 of NZ_UTBZ01000169.1, read as the reverse complement.
GCACCCGGAATTTAGTGTTCGATAAATGAAAAACGCCCCGGTTGATTGGGGCGTTTTTTGTTTTAGTTGGAGTCGCTCGAATTAAACGTCAGTTCATGAGCGCTGGCGACACTCGGCCACTGTCGAAGAGCTGCTTGAATATCTCCACGACAATCTCAAAATTTGAGCAGATGGCTGAACCAGCAACGGCGTCGCCTTGGATATGCATGATCCCACCACGATTTTTATCGCCGCAAAATACTTTGACATCGTAGTCATCGCCATCATCAACGCCGAGAGTCAGTGCGTACTTGCCTGTCTCTGCAACAACCTGCAATGTCAAGAGTTCGAAGCCTGCTAATTCTTCAATATCCAGGGTTACACTCCCAAAATTTCGGCAAGACTCTTCAAGGTGCGCAACGACATCATTCCAAGATGGATCTCTTTGCGTGCCACCTTCACAGGTTCTGCCAAAACCGACTGTCCAAGAGAGAGAACGCTTCATATTATTTCACCTCTTTTACTGATTTCATTCCAGAGGGCAAAAAGGGGACAGACCACGTTTTAAGAGTGCTTTCTAAATGTGGTCTGTCCCCATTTATTCTCCAAGGTAGAAAACTACAACCCTCTCTACTTTTAACTATACCATATAGCCGGCCATCCTCATTTGCGCAAGTATTGCCTCATCAAGTTGTTGGTCAGAAATACCTCTAATCGATTTGGCACTTTTCCACTTCCATATTACAGGAAGAATTTTGCTATCCAAACGATCAAGCTCTTCCAAAAAAACATTTGCTAAAACATACTTATCCAACTCAGGATCAGCCTCCAACATCAAGTTCAGCACAGTGCTCGGCATTTTTCCTTCCAGCAACTGGGCTAAAAAATTGTTATTTAAAGGTGACATAACTGATGCCTCCAATGGTTTCAATTTTATCAACCTTTCCGTATCCGTACTTTTGGGCTATTTGGCCTGTCCATGTATTCAAAGCAGCATTTTCTTTTGACATTCCATTGGCAATATTCTCGAGATATCGAGCAGTGTTAACGCTGTCAGTGCCCGCCTCCCAAGCCCCACGGATTTGATTGACCTTGATGCCTTCATTGCCGAGGCGTTGCATTGCGCTGGCGAACATATCAGTGCCTGATGCATCGTAGTAGGGATGATTCTGTGCAGCACGAACTTCGAATCCCAGCACTCCCGCTTTATCCACAATCACGACCGATCCTGCTACGCCATCAGGATCGCCATACTTGAGCTGGACTCCCCCACCATTGAACGGCTTCATAAAAAACGGTAAAAAACGGGCGGTAAAAAGGGGACAGACCACGTTTTCGGAGTACTTTTTAAACGTGGTCTGTCCCCATTTATCCTTTTTCAGAGTGCTATCTAAACGTGTGGTCTGTCCCCATTTATTTCGTAAAAGAGTTATGGGTCTATCTGTTAGCTCACAATCTGATCCGAATGCTGATGGCACAATCGGCTCTGTTAGCTGACTGTTTACCTCGCGAACTGAGCTTCAAACACAGCCTTCAGCTATGGCTGGCGCTGCGACAATATGGCAGTTCCGAAGACGAGGATGGCCTGTCGAATTTATTGATGCTGCTTGCTCAGAGGCGCGTCGGAAATCGGCCTGGTCGTATCGAGCCGCGAGCCATAAAACGAAGACCTCAAACCTACCCCTTGCTGACCAAACCACGTCGGTCAGCAAGGGCAGATGTCAGAAAAAACGGGCACCCAAAACATGTTAAGTAAGCGTAAAAAGGGGACAGACCCCTTTCAGAGCGCTTTCTAAACGTGGTCTGTCCCCATTTATCCTCCTTCCCAAGTTCTTTTGCACCGCCTAAGCAACCGAGAACGATGAAAAATAAAACGATAATTTTCTATCTTCAAGATCATTCAATTGATAACGCATCCTGTCAAAGCCAGAATCTAGCTTACTAACCTTCATATGCATCAGCTGAGTTAATCCGCCGCCAAAATCACGGGACGTAACCTGGCTAACATCAATGAATTTGATACGCACGACATCAGCCCCGATCTTCTCGGAGGCCGAAATCGATAGCGACAAATCATAAGCCATCCCATCCACATCCAACTCAATACTAATTGCATGTAAGCAATTGTGAGCAATAAGCAATTCATTCAACTCTGGAAGACTAATCACTGTTGATCCTCGTCTCTTTACCATTGGAGAAAAACCGGGGACAGAAAAACCGGGAAAAACCGGGGACAGACCACGTTTTCACTAGATGGTCGATTTTTTGGCCGTCCCGGGCACCCTCGCTGCACGCGACGACCGATCATTGCCTCGACATCAACAGCAAACTTTGAACCGCCAAAAACATTATTTCCATTGGTCGCGTCACGAATCTGGTCAACCAATTCTGATTCTAAGTCATTTTTGAACAGTTCGCGGTAAGCATCTGCCGGCTGCCCGCCCTGCCCTCCAAGCGCCAAATACTGAGCATGAGGGGTAACAATGTGTGATCGCTCTGATTGTGCGTTAACACGGTAACTTGACCAGCGATATTCTGCCGGATGATTTACCATTTTCGCTCTAACGGGATTCATTTCGATGTATCGATAACAGCACAACAAATATCGTTCACTCTCAACAAGGCATGAACGAAACCGGCCTTCCCACAAACTTCCGCTGCGACTATACGTACGATTTATATATTGGACGTATCGCTGCCCGACACCTTTCATCAGCAGGCTCGCGCTGTTGGCATTATGAGGACTGACTAACAAATGAACGTGATTGGTCATTAAGCACCACGCATGAATATCACAATCATTTTTAGAAGCCTGCTCGACCAAAAGCGACAAATAAAAAAGGTAATCTTCCTCGGTAAAAAAACAGACAGATCTATTGTTTCCTCGCTGAATCAAGTGCAATGGTACGCCTGGTATCAAAACTCGGGGTCTACGCGGCATCGATGAATCCTTTCAATTGGTCGAACTGAAAGCTTAGCGGGCCGCAAGGTATAAATAACAGCAAATTTTTACCTATTGTTGCAGTCAATTACGTTAAACGTGGTCTGCCCCCCTTTACCATCCTGTCCCCATTTATCCACTCAATCTCTTGAAATTCTTGACGAACATGCATCGCTAGACCTGCAATATCCTCAAAAGCCACAGCACCAAACTCTGAATAAAATTTTGCAACATACTGTTTAGAAGATAACCCCAAGGCTTCCGCCTCCGAACTCATTTCCAGCAATAAAAAAGGCTCTATTACGAAGTTCGTCCTCATAGATAACTCACTTTTATATTCGCTTAGAATCCACTTTATCTTTCCGCTGTAGCTACTCACTGCTTCTCTTAAACGACCAACATTTTCAGAGCAATTATTTTTAAATCGAAAAGATACTGTCGGGGGAAATTGACTTTGCACTTTCAGCACCCACTCGCCCCGCTCCTTTGCAACAAACTCACTGAAAGCGCCTTTACGCCACTCGGTTTCGCCTAGCGCTTCTATTATCTCTATTAAAGGCCTACCTTCATTTTTGGCCACTGGAATGTTCATCTTAACTCCTTCAACTTATTAACAAGGTGAAAAGGGACATAAAAATAAAAAGAATAAAAAGGGGACAGACCACGTTTTCGGAATGTTTTCTAAACGTGGTCTGTCCCCATTTTATCCTCAAAGATCGTTCCATCAGCATGCACCACCTCATTCCTTATACACGCAACAAGGTCAATCATTTCAACAACCTCAAACTATCAATATTAACATTATAAAGCTCAGGATTCGTACGAGGGGTTTTATCCATAAAATTAACTTCATGTGCTCCGCCAGCATAAAAAGGGGACAGACCACGTCTTCGGAATGTTTTCTAAACGTGGTCTGTCCCCATTTATCCCAAGCGGCGGTCAAACCAACTATCTGGGAGAACGCCTGACGTAAATTCGGCTGATCGTTAAATGTCGAGTTAAGCGCGCCTGCCATGGCTTGGCTTGCGCCGGCGGCAATTGCTCCGCTTTTGAAGTCACCACCAGTAATGCTGGAGACGGCGCCCCCCATCAACGCGTGCAGAGCGGTGCGAGCGGCACCACCTTCGGCCCATATGGCCATGCCGACCGAGTCACCGGCATTTTTCGCTATTTGCCAGTTTTTCTGAGCGTAACCGCCTACAAAGTTGAACGCGGTAGCGGCAACGACATTTCCTGCCTGAAAGATCAGGCCCTCTTTCAGATTCTGGCTATAGCTACCACCGCCTATGACCGTTTTAATGCCGGCCGAAGCGAACCCCTGAGCGCTGGAGTAAAACGGGGACAGACCACATTTTCAGAGCGCTTTCTAAACGTGGTTTGTCCCCATTTATCTATCAGGGTCTGCCCCCATTTATTCCCCCATTTATTCCTGTCGCTTTTGGATCAAATAGCCCCGGCAGGGCCTAGGCTATTTGTTATGCAAAACTAGAAAGAGATTTTATCCAAAAGTTCTTTTATTTTCGCGGTATCTTCAGGATGGCGTTGAAGATATTTCTCACAAGCTAATCGAATGTATTCTGAACAAATAGCTTCACTCACGACAACTGTGCATTCATCGATAGGCGGATAGCCATAAGCAAATTCAACTCCCTCAAAGTGCTCCTCATCAAACAGACTATTTTCATCAGGGAAGTTACAGTATGCCCCATCCGTACTGAACCCCCACCTCTTAACGATATAGCCAACCGCCTCCATGAAGTAGCCATCATTATACATTCTGTCAAAATACCCTTTAACCGCCCAGTAGGGATCTGACTCGCCATATGGCTGACCGAACAATTCTTTCATAAGCACCTCACCTTTACTTTGGGTGGAAGTTTGTCACCGTTCCTGTGGTTTTATCTAAATACACCCTAAAGGTGACATGCCCTGCAACAGAGTCATATTGACTCAACCCTTTAGATAACGCTTCCTTATAGCCACTGGCTGCGGCCTGCTGCCCTAGATCAAGTATTTTCTGATCGGCAAATATTTTCGGGTCATAAACAGTTTTCGGGAAGACCTTGTCTTTGAAACCAACAATATTCCCGGCCCGATCATATGCAGGTATTTGATATCTGACAGTAGTAACTCCAGCGACGGAAGTTGGTGTTTCGCTGAGTATCTTCAACCCATTTGTAGCCGCCGCCTGATTGAAAGCATCCAAGTTATGGGTACCGCTAATCCCGTTCTTCTGCGTAAAGCCATCAAAACTGCTGAGGTGGCTCTTGATATTGGGATTAAAACTCAGCCCCTCAGGGAAATCAGCACTTACTTTTGCACCACCCGCAAAATAATCCGGAGGCAAATCACAAGGCCCAGTGTTGTGTACCCAGGTCTTGAGCTCGCCAACGTAGAACGTATGCCCCACATCGACCGTCAGATTGTATGTTTTGCCCTCGGGCAGGTACAGCTCAAGCGATTCGACTTCGGACGAGGTGTTTTCGGTGTCGCCATCAGCCAGTGACTGCAGCAGATCACCCGGTTCCAGATCTTTGACAGGAATGAAATCACGTTTGGCGGGTACATAGAAGGGGTGGCTCGGCGTAACCAGCAGGGTTTCGCCTTCCACTGCGCCAGCGCCACGAACACTTTTGAGCTTGAGGCGGTAGATCGGCTGATCCGAACGCTGATGCGTTGCCAGAATGGCGGCAGCGAACGGCTTGCCCCCTTTCTCAGGCTTGCTCCAGACAACATCTCCCACCTTGAGCGACTCAATAACGCGGTCGCCTTGCGGTGTAGAAACTTTCGTACCCGCAGCAAAGCAGCAAGGCCCCTTCGTTACTGGGGTTCCCGCTGTACCTTTTGCACTAACCCACTTCCCACCAACCCACTCAACGGCTCTGCCCCCAATATAGGCGGTGACAAGCCCGGTGGCCGCATCGAAAGCCATACCGCCCAACTCTTGGGCGGACGCGGTCGCTACTTTATCAAACTGTTTTTCCAGCGTATGCGACGGGATCGGACTGGTAATCCAGTCTTTGAACCCCACCGCTAACCCACCTATGCCCCCAGCGATTGCACCAATCGTGTCTAAAGGTGATGACACTGCCTTCCAGATCGATTCCGCTGCCTTAACTGCCTCACCTGGCAGAGCAACAGCATTGTTACCAACGCCAATCCCCGCTTCTCTGGCCAGAAACCCCGGATCCATCGACGGAGGGTAAACAGTTGTAAGCTCCCTTGGGTCAATGCCGGAAAAATAACTCGCCATGGCTGCATTGTATTGCTCGCGCGTCCACCCTTCTTGTAGTGCTTGTAGCTGGATCTTACGCCCAAACTCCTCCATTTCACGCTGTCTTTCGCCATCCAATGCGGCTACCGCCCGGGTGATATTGTCCCGGCACGCTTGAGCCCCCTCTCCCGATCCACAAGCTGCACGCGCTTTGTCCGCAGCTACAACTTCTCTATGTAGCAACCAGTTGTACTGAGTGGCATTCCTCGCAATATTTGCACCTTGCTGGAGATCACCATCCACCGCTGCGGCAGCAACGAGTCCGGTTAGCTGCGACATCATCAAGTGCAACTGATCGTTGCCACCAGCGAACTTCACAAGGACATTCATCGCCGCTTCGTTCAATCCGGCAGCTGCCGCACCGGTAGCAAAATCCCCACCCATCGCTTCGGAAAGCAAGCCCCCCATCAGCGCATGTGCGACAACTTTTACTACGCCGCCTTCCGGGAATTTGATTGTTTTATCGCCAACAAAGTTGAACCCGGTCGCCATGGCGACACTGCTCGCCTCACCCAGCAACGCCGCTCCGAAATTGTCACCAAAGCTACCTCCACCAATAGTGGTAGAGATACCGCTGGAAATGATCGCCCGGCCGGTCGTGCGGATGGCGACGTCGGTAAAGTTACTGCTGGTCAGGATATTTGCTGTTTTGCTGGTTCCGCCCGCAAACCAATTCGCGTCTGCATAGTTCAGTACGCCGGCCGTGAAGCCGGCGATGGCCGCGCTCTTGAGGCTGTCAGCGCTGAACGTTTCTTTGAACGCAGCTCCGAGGTTGCCCTTGTTGTTGATGGTGCTGGTCACGGCGGTGGTAGCCAGAGAGGTGGCAATTACACCGCCAGCACCGCCGCTGACCAGAGCCAATCCACCCGGCCCCATCACGAATGACATCATGATCGCAATAGCGATTTGTGCCGCCGGACCAACCCCCGAGTTCTCATACTTGAACGACTCGTGAATCTCCTTCACGCGCCGCCAGTCAACATCCCCCCGCGCCTCGGCATCCTTCAACCACGCCAGTTGCGGATCGGCCTTGACCATCGCGTCGATCGTCTGGCTCACGGACTCCTGATTGACATCCTTGATATCAATCTTCAGCCCATCAACGGCCTTGATCACGATGTTGCCTTTGGCAATCATCTGGGTCTGGCGCAAGGTCTCATCAGTGTTGCCGCGGCCTTTGGCTGATACCCACCCGGCGTTGTTGTTGGTCTTGGTATGGCTCTCATCACGCAGATCCTTCACCCCTTCAAAGGTGATGGAGCCGCCGCTGTCGAGAACAATGTCCTTGCCGCTGTCGAGCTTTGCCACCTGATAAAGCTGATCACCCTTGCTGACGAGCGAGAGGTTGCCACCGGTGTTGATTTCGCTACCGACGTGGGTGATCTGGGTGACTTCGTCGCGCTTGAGTTTCAGGCTGCCGAAACCACCCTTCTCCTTCATGTCATACAGGGTGTAGTCCTTGTTCTGCGCGGCCAGCAGGTTCAGGTTGTTACCCGCATATACGTAAGCTTCGTTACCCGCGCTGATCTTGCTCGCGACCAGCGTGGTGTCGCGGCCGGAAGAGGTTTTCACGTCGCCGCCGGCGATGAATTCAGCGGCTTTCTGGACGGTGTGGTTATCTTCTTCGTGGACGCGTTTCTTACCTTTTTTGTTGTTGGTCTCGACGTTGTGTTCGTCACTCGCCGAAGCCATGTTCAAGTCTTGTTTCGCGTCGGCAAGCAGATCGCCTTTGGCCTCAGCAGTACTGGCGACGACGTTGATGTCACGACCGGCATCAAGCTTCAGGTTGCCGCCGCTCCTCACGCTGGACGCTAGATTTTCCACCGTTGTGGTGACGGTTGAGCGATGCCCGCCGTTCTCGATTTTGTGGATCTCGTTGACGTCCTGGACCGCCAGCAAATTGATGTCGCGAGTCGCGCTCAAGTTTGCATCGGCGCCGCTGGTGATCGTGCCGGAGTTGGTCAAGTCACGGCCGGACTTGATGCTCAGCGTATCGCGGGCGCTAACGCTGCCGCCGTCGTCAGTTGAAGTGAGCAACCCCTGCCCTGGGCTGTAAGTCACAGCGGTTCGGTCGTTGACGATGTCACCCTTGAGGGTGCTCAGGCTGACCTGATTACCGCGAATATCACCGGCCAGCGCATTGCGGATGCTGTCGGTGGCCATCACGCTCAGGCGTTCGTTGGCCTCGGCCAGGCCACCGTTATAAAGGCTGCCTTTAACGTCAGCCGAAAGGTTGTTGGTGGCACGCAAAGTGCCGACGTTGACCAGGTCGTTGCCGGTGATCATTTCCAGATCACGCCCCTGAATCAGGCTACCGCCTCGCACGTTACGGGATTCGGCCTGAGCCAGATAAAGCACTGGCACGAGTACTTTCTGACCGTCGACGACACGTTCTTCCATCCAGACGATGTCATGCGTCAGCGCCGCCACCTGCTCGGATGTCAGGGTGACTCCCACCGCCAGATTCAGCTCATTTTTACTGGCGAGCGCGTTATCCATCAGGTAACGGAATTGCTCGTAATCGTTGTTCAAGCCGCCGGCCAGAAAACGCTGGCCGGTCTGAGCCAACACGGCATCGCTGATCAAACGCGATTCGTAGCGCCCGTCGCCGAGGCGGCGTGCGGCTTCATCGGCGCTGAAATCGAGTTTGCCGAGCAGGTAGTCGGAACTCATGAATAGCGCGGTCTGGGTGAGCTCCGGGTTTGTTTCGATCAGATACCGACTTTGTGGATTCTGGCTCTGCACGAACATGCCGTACGGGCCTTTCGGAAGCCTGAAAGTCGAAGACGCGGTGGGATCCACGGCAGCAAACGGCACCCCGCGGAAATCAACCGGGACGAAGCTGATCTGCTTCACGCCATCCGCATCCACCTTTTCGATACGAGTGACGTCCTTGGCGACCTGAACGCTGGCGGCGCTGCTGCGTTTGCCCAGATTGATGTCGACGACACCCACACCGGTGGCTTTTTCGCTGTCCAGATTTCCGCTGAGTTGATCGTAGGTATTGTTGTAGAGCTTGCCGTTCTGGATGGAGTCGGTGACGTTAAGGCTTACCGTTCCTCCCGCCTGAAGCGTGGCTGGATACAAGGTGTTGCCATTGGGAGACCAGTTTATTTTTACGTTCTCAGGGTGAGAGAAGCGACTGTCATTGGTAACCTCGACCAACTCGTTGAAGCGTGCCTCATCGAAATTCCCCTGCTGTGTCTGCGCGTTGAACGCCGGGACTTCGACGAACTCCATCCGATCCCACAAGCTATTGTCGATCCTGCCTGGCGTGCCGATCGTTTCTGTCGAAGCGCCAGAGCGCGATTCCGCGCCTAGGTTTAGCAAGCGGTCGGCCGTTACCGTGAGATTGCCGTTGGCTGCCATCATGCTGTAGCGGTTTTCGACGCCGCTGGCATGAATCGTCAGGTTTTTGCCGGCGACGAAGCGCGATGCAGTCGAGTCTTTGAGGACCACATCGTTATAGGTCCGATCAATGATGATCGTGCCTTTTTTCCAGCCATCGTGGCCACCGCAGTGCTGCCCGCAAATCCATCTGATGGAGCCGGAACTGCCGCCCTGCGTCATTTCGAAAACCGACTTGGCGTTCTCCACCGACACCGCATTGATGTCGATATCCCCCTCACCCTCAATCGTCCCCGACAAGTTGCTGAATACTGCTGCACGACCACCGCCCACAGCGTCGAACGACAGATTGCCACGGCTGTAAATATCGCCGTAATAGTTGTTCAGGCTGTTGCTGTGCAGCTTCATTGTGCCGCCGCTGAACAGCAGCGTATCGGCACTGTTGGAGATGCCGTTGGTAACGTTGAATTCGAGATTGCCCTGAGCACCCAGGGTGCCTTTGTTGTTGATCTGGGCAGCGGTCACCGTCAGGTTCTGGTTGGCGATCAGTCTACCGAGGTTGTCCAGCGTGCCGCGCAAGGTCATCGCGGTATCGCCACCGCTGACCAGCCGGCCGTCCTGTTGAATCACGTCGTTGGCGTTGATCGTGAGTTTCTGCTGCGCCGAAACTTTGCCGCTGTTGAGCAGATTGCCGCCAAGGTTCAGCGTCAGATCACCATCACTGGCCAGTTGCCCGGCGTTGCTCAGGTTGACGACATTGAGGTTCAGCGTCGAAGCACTGGCGATGCGGTCGCCGGCGTTGAGGCTCAGATCCTGCGCGCTGGTGTAGGTCAGGCCGCCGTTGAGTTGCCAGGTGCCGACGCCGTTGACCGAGCCGACATCCCACAAGCCTTTGCCCAGACCCGTGAGGCTGCCTTGCGTGCCGGTCAGATTAGTCAGGTCCAGATCGAACAAGCCCTGCGCCGCGTGGCGCACACTGCCGCTGAGGTTGTTGAGCTGAGCACCAGACAGCACCAGGTCCTGGCTGCCGATTTCGATCACGCCGCTCTGGTTGTTGAGGTTGCCGCTCAGTTTGATCTGACTGGAGGTACCACCGAGTGCACGGATCTGGCCACTGGCGCTGTTATCCAATCCGCCGGCGGTGAGTTTCAGGCTGGTCGCCGACTCGATCAGGCCGCCCTGATTGAGAATCTGCCCGACCGCTTCGAGGCCCAGTTGATTGCCACTGATCTCGCCGCCAGTGTTATCCAGGCTAGTGCCGCTGAAGATCAGTTGATCTTTGCCGAACAGCTTGCCGGCACGGTTGGTCAGGTGTGTCACGGTCAGCGTCAGGTCATCGATCAGACTGGAGATCAAACCGGCCTTAGCGTTGACTGCACTGTTGTCGAGGTCGGCGCTGGTGATTTCCAAAGAGTCGGCTTGCAGCGTTCCCCCCTGGTTCTGCAAGGTGCCGCTACCGAGTGCCAGTTCCGCGTGACTGCCGTTGGCAAGAATCACACCCTGCTGGTTCATGAGGGTCTTGCCAGTGATCTTCAGGCCGCCATTACCAGCGACGATCTGGCCGGCATCGTTGTTGTTTATCGAGGTGCCGGTGATGTCCAGACCCTTGCCGCGCAGGGTTCCGCCTCGATTGTCCAGCGCAGTGAATTGCTCGAGCAGCAAGCGTTGTTCACCGGCATCAACCACACCGGTCACGTTGCTGAAGACACCGTAGATGGTCACTGCAACATCGCCGCCATTGCCGACGATGCCACCCTTATCGTTGTTGCTCAGTTGGGTGGCGGTCACGTCGATGGTTTTGCCGAGCAGGACGCCGGCGCTGTTGTCGACGACATCACTTTCGATGTGCAGACCGGCATCACTCTGGATACGGCCATTGTTGTTGAGCAGTCGTGACTGGCCGGGAGCGGTCTGTTTGAGGATCAGCCGAGCCCCGTCATCACCCGCAGCCAACAGCCCGTTGCCACTGTTATCAAGGCTGGCGGCGTGCAGGTTCAGACCATCACTGATCATGCGCCCGCCACGGTTGTCGACATGTCCTTCCTTGGCCATCACCAACAACTGCTGTGCGCCGACAACACCGCCCCGGTTATCGAACGAACCGGTGTAAATATCCACGTCACCTTGGCTGGCTTGCAGTTGGCCCAAGGCGTTGTTCAGGTGCCGCTGAACCGTCAGCGAAAGCTTGCCGTTTTCTGCGCTGATGGTGCCGTCGTTGTTGCCTGTGAGATTGGTCAAACTTGCATCGAGTTCACCGCCCAGCAGCTTGCCACCCGAGTTTTCCAAATCCTGTGCGGTCAGTTTGAGGCGATCGTTGCCTTGAATCAGACCCTGGCTGTTGTCCATGTCTGCGCTGGTGATCACAGTGTCAGCGGACGAAATCGCTCCCTGAGTATTGTCGAGCGCGCCACGGCTGGTCACCTCAAGGGTTTTACCCGTGAGACTGCCCTTGCCGTTGTTGATGCTTTGGGCGGCGACCTTCAGGTGAGTCGAGGTCTGTACCTTGCCATCGTGGTTATCCAGATCCTGCGCCAACGCCAGCTCGGCAGCGCCGTTTTCAGCACTGATCACACCCTTGGTGCTGTTATCGAGGCGCGCCGCCGTGACTTTGATTTGGTCAGCCGCCAGCGTACCGCCCCGATTGAGCAATTCGCCTCCGGACACTGCCAACGTGGTTTTCGCCTGAATCTTGCCTTTGCTGTTATCCAGGCGTTCACGAGCGACAACATTAGCGTCGCTCTGGCTCGAGCCAATCAGGCCTCGGCTGTTGTCGAGCTGTTGAGCATCGATATCCAGGTGCCCGGCAATGATTTTGCCATCGGCGTTCTGCAGCTCGCGGGCATTCAGTTCAAGACTGCCACCGGCCAGTTCGATACGGCCCTGACGGTTGTCGAGACTGTCGACCGACAGCGTCGCCGCCTGCCCATCGGCAAAGCGGATCAGGCCGTCGAGATTGACGATGGCCGGGGCGCTGAAGGCCAGGAGGGTCTCACCATAAATACGTGCGGCGGCACCTTGGTTGACCAGCCGCGCAGCGCTGAGACTGACATTTTTAGCCTGAATGACGCCGCCCTGATTATCGATCAACCCGGCAGCTGCAGTGTTCAGTGAACGACTGGCCAACAGGCTTCCGGTGTTACTCACAGCGGCGCCGTTGATCGACAGGTCACCGGTGCTGTTGCGTGTGTTGTCGGCATTCACCCCGGCTTCGATCACGCCATTGTTGGTCAACTGGCCGCCACTGCTCAGGCGCACGTTATCGCGTGCAGCCAGACTTTGGCGGTTGACCAGTTGTTCGGCGGTCTGCACCGACAGTTGCGTGCCGGCATAAACGGGTCCTTGGGCATCAAGACTTTTCGCCTTGATGTCGACGGCATTGCTGGCGGTGACGTTGGCCATGCTCAATTGACCGTTGGCGTCGATCTGGATATCACCGGCGCTGGCCGCCAGTTCACCTGCCAGTTTCACGCCGACACCCGCCTCGGTACCGACCAGTTTGATTGCCCCGGCATACATGCCCCCGAGTGCCGAAGAGTCGATGGCCAGCTGCGGTTTGGCGCTGCCATCGTCGGCGCGCGCGGTGGCGTTGAGGGTATCGGCGTTGACGTCGTTGCGCCCGGTGGTGATGTTCAGGCGTTTGGCGTGAATCTGCGCGTTGATCTGCGCACTGCGGGTGATGATTTCAAAGCTGTCGACATTGCTCGCATCGAGACCGACGCCATCGATGGCAACACTGCCCTGATCAACCTGAAAGTGATCGAGCCGACCGTCGTCGAGCACCGGTTTACCGGTGGTCAACGTCACGCGTGGCGCATTGATGAACCCGCAACCGTTGCAGGTGATGCCGTAAGGGTTGGCGACGATCACTCGCGCCGATTGCCCCGCCACTTCGGTATAACCGCGCAGCTGACTCGGGCTGCCGCCGTTGACTTCGTTGAGGATGGTTTGTGCCGCCGCACCGCGCAGGTTCGGGTTACCGAGAATGATCCCGCCCAGTTGCGACTGCTCTGTACGTGCCGTGACGTTGTTGAGGATTACGCCCTGCGCACTGACGTTGTAATCGTGAAACTGGTTATGCGACAGCCCGCTGGCATTGGGCGTGGCGATATTGATGATCGGCACGCCATTGCCGGCGCGATCCAGCGAGGTGTTCGGGTTGGCCACCACGATGCCGTCGGCCTGCGCCCACATCGGTTGCCAGAACATGACGTTGGCCAGGAGAAATGCCAGCCCGCGCTTGGGCATGCCGAGGAAGTGTTCGTGGTTTTTTTCGGCAGCAGCAGGCTGACCGGCCAGAAAGGCCGGTTGACGGATGTTCATTTCAGAATCTCGGGGCGGGCGGTATTAGAGGAAGAAATCCAGGCGGAAGTAGATCGGTGCTTCACGCTCGGTCAGCGCATCCGGGCGTTCCAGGGAATGGGCAAACGTCACCCCGGCTGACAGGTATTTGCCACGGGCAAACAGATCCAGCGAATTGCTCGACATGCGCCCGTGCTGATCGCCGTTGTAGCGACCGTTCCGGATCACACCCTGGTCGTAACCGAGGCTTGTGCCGTATTCAGCGAACACTGGTTGCAGCCATTCGATGGTCACCGGACGCGTCCAGCGCAGGTCATTGCGCCAGTAACCACCGCTGTCACCGGACAGTGATTGATCCTTGTAACCACGAATCGACGACGAGCCGCCAAGGCTGGTGCGTTGCGGGCTGAACAGCACGTCTTCACTGCGCTGACCGGTCATCAGGCTGCTGAAGCTGAACGACTCGCCCCACAGCTTGAACGGCTGCAAGTAGCTCAGGGTGGCGGTGTATTTGCGGTAGCGGGCATTCGGCTCGCCGGGGCCAGGATCGTGACTGCCCTGCGCATCGAAGGCGCCAATGCCTTCTTGCATGCCGGCGTCAAAGTTGACGAAGGCACTGCCCACGCGACGGCCGTGGTTGAAGCCGAACTGCGCTTCGCTGATGCGGTTGCTGCTCAGCTTGAGTTTGCTGTCTTCGATGAAGTTGTTGGTACGCAGGTACGACAGGCCAGCGCTGAGCGAGGTCTTGCTGACGGCGTCGCGGTGGATCACCCGCTCGGCGCGCAACTGATGGTTTTCGCTGTCGCCGGTCTGCTTGAAGTTGTAGAGGTTGGCGGCGATTTGCGAGCGGTATTCGCTCTGGCTGTAGGTGTAGCTGAACGTCCACCAGCCCCACGGCAAGCTGTAATTGAGCATGGCGTTACGCGAGGTGTGCTGATGATCGGTCATCGCATCGTGACCGCCACGCAGGCTCAACTGATCGGCCAGGCCAAGCGGGCTGTCCCAGTCAAACGTGGTGCCCCATTGCTGTTCGCCGGTGCTGCGCTGGCCGTCGTTGTTGCGTGACAGCCCGACTCGCCATGGTTTTTGCGGGGTGTTGGTGACCAGCACTTCGCTGCCGCCGACATTTTGGCCGGGCGCGAGCTCCATTTTTGCCTGATTGGATGGCAGGCGGTTGAGCTGATCGACCATTTGCTCGATCTCGCGCAGGTTGACCAGTTCACCGGTTTTACCGGGAAATGCCATGGCCAGTTCACGCTCCGAGAGCTGACTGTTTTCCGCGCCTTTCATGCCTTCGAGCTTGCCTTCGACCACCAGCACTTGCAGGTGCCCGCTGGACAGATCCTGCTGTGGCAGGTAGGCGCGGCTGGTGACCAGGCCTTTCTCGATGTAGTGATCGGTGATGACTTTGAGCAGCTCGTTGAGCTGGGGCACGCCGAGGCACTCGCCGATGTAGGGTTTGAGCAGACGGTTTTTTTCGCCGTCCGACAGGCTATCGGCACCCTTGAGCTGGATGTCTTTGATCGGGAAACAGCGGGTATCGGTCGGGGCAGCCGGTTGCGCAGGCTTGACGTCCTTGCCGGGCAGATCCTTGAGTTCTTCGAGGCGCCGCTGCTGCTCTTCGAGCAGACGATTCTGGCGGTCACGGATAAGGTCGGTGTCACCGGGTGTAGGGGCAGCAACGGCAATCTGAAGTGGAGACAGGCATAGCAAAGCCAGGCACAACCTCGCCACGAGGGCGGGTGAGGACATGTTCGATCCCTCGAGACGAAAGTGACATCAAAATAGTGGCGCGATATTAGATGGCCACCATTTTGACGTCAAACAATCGTTTCGACCTTTTGTCGATTTTGTAACGAGAGATGTACATGACTCGGTTGAACAGCATCGCCCTTCAGTGTTCAACACCCAGTCGCGTCGCGACGTCCTCCGGCGCCAGTGCGCGACCATCGACCGACGTCAACACCAGCTTGCGAATCGGTTGTCGGTTTTGTGCATCGACCATCACCGAACCTGGCTCACCCGGCGCGTACATGAACTCGCCGCCCCACTGCGACAGCGCGACGATCACGGTCTGCAAGGCTTTGCCACGCTCGGTCAGCACGTATTCCTTATAGGCACCGCCATCGGCGGCCGGGAAGGTTTCCAGGATC
The DNA here is from genome assembly GCF_900580865.1 of Pseudomonas viridiflava. GTDB lineage: Bacteria > Pseudomonadota > Gammaproteobacteria > Pseudomonadales > Pseudomonadaceae > Aquipseudomonas. The sequence goes on along the minus strand of NZ_UTBZ01000169.1, from coordinate 196,281 downwards.
CCCTGCTCCACCAGTGCCTTGAGCCGGGCGCTGAGCATGTTCTTGGCTATATCGAGATTCTTCTGGAAGTCATTGAAACGCCGAATGCCATCCAGCGCGTCACGAATGATCAGTAACGACCACCAGTCGCCGATCAGATCCAACGTCCGGGCGACCGGACAGGCGTTGCCCTGCAGGCTTTTGCGCTTCACTTGAACGTACTCCTCGATTCATCAGTCGGCCACGCGGCTTTGGGTTGCATCATACAACTCTAGAGCGGATCGATGGCTGAACCGGCGCAAAACCAGCACCTGCATACAAGTAGCCGGATCGCTTTGCGCTGATAGTGAATGCCGCCATTTCGGCACTGAACCCCGAAGCAGGAGTTTCCATGAGCACCTTCACCACACAAGACGGTACCGAGATTTACTTCAAGGATTGGGGCAGCGGTAAGCCCGTACTGTTCAGCCACGGCTGGCCGCTGGATGCCGACATGTGGGAATACCAGATGGAATACCTGAGCAGCCGTGGCTATCGCACGATTGCCTTCGACCGCCGTGGTTTCGGCCGTTCCGATCAACCGTGGACCGGTTATGACTACGACACTTTTGCCGATGACATCGCGCAACTGATCAACCATCTAGACCTGCGCGACGTGACGCTGGTGGGCTTTTCCATGGGTGGCGGCGACGTCAGCCGCTATATCGCCCGCCATGGCAGCGAGCGGGTTGCCGGTCTGGTCCTGTTGGGCGCGGTGACGCCGCTGTTCGGTAAAAAAGCCGATTTCCCGCAGGGCGTCGACACATCTGTATTCGACGGCATCAAGGCCGGCTTGCTGCAGGATCGTGCGCAGTTCATCGCCGATTTCGCCGCACCGTTCTATGGCACCAATCAAGGCCAGAAAGTCTCGGATGGCGTGCTCACGCAAACCCTCAACATCGCCCTGCTGGCTTCGCTCAAAGGCACGGTGGATTGCGTCACGGCGTTCTCGGAAACCGACTTCCGCCCGGACATGGCCAAGATCGATGTGCCAACCTTGGTGATCCATGGCGACGGCGATCAGATCGTGCCTTTCGAAACCACCGGCAAACAGGCAGCGGCGCAGATCAAGGGCGCTGAACTGAAGGTTTACGCCGGGGCGCCGCATGGTTTTGCAGTGACCCATGCGCAGGCATTGAATGAAGATTTGCTGGCGTTTCTGAATCGTTGAAACCCGCGCAGTGGTGAGGGGAAGATTCTGCTCACCACTGCACGTTAGCCAAGCCGTTTTTTTTACCTGCCAACCCCGAACCGATTCTCTGCAAACCCCGTGTTTCAAGGGTTTCCCAGCCCTGCATCAGAATTTTATCTTCACATCCCAGCTTAATAATATTTTACCGATATCCCCCTCCTCCCTAGTCTGACCTCAAGCAAAACGGACAAGCCAACAGCGGCCCGAATCCCACTGCCTTGCTAGGAAGGATGTAGAGATGACCACTGCAATAATAAAAACCGACACGCTGATCGTGGGTGCTGGCCAGGCAGGCGTCGCCATGAGCGAACACCTGAGCAAACTCGGTGTGCCGCACCTCGTGCTGGAGCGCAATCGCATTGCTGAACGCTGGCGCACCGGGCGCTGGGACTCGCTGGTTGCCAACGGCCCGGCGTGGCACGACCGCTTCCCTGGCCTGGAATTCGATGACGTCGATCCCGACGCTTTCGCTCCGAAAGAACGCGTGGCGGATTACTTCGAAGCCTACGCGAAGAAATTCAACGCGCCGATCCGCACCGGCGTTGAAGTGAAGAGCGTGGTGCGCAATGTCGGTCGCCCGGGGTTCACCGTCGAAACCTCCGAAGGCGTGATCGAAGCCAACCGTGTGGTCGCCGCCACTGGCCCGTTTCAGAAACCGGTGATTCCGGCGATTGCCCCGCAAGACGAACGTCTGCTGCAGATCCACTCCGCTGACTATCGCAACCCGCAGCAATTGCCGGCAGGCGCAGTGCTGGTGGTCGGCGCCGGTTCTTCTGGCGTGCAGATTGCCGATGAGCTGCAACGCTCGGGCAAGCAGGTTTACCTGTCGGTCGGCGCCCATGACCGCCCGCCTCGCGCCTATCGCAATCGGGATTTCTGCTGGTGGCTGGGCGTGCTCGGCGAGTGGGATCAGGCGGCGATGAAACCCGGTCGTGAACACGTGACCATCGCGGTCAGCGGTGCCCATGGCGGGCGCACTATTGATTTCCGCGGTCTGGCCCATCGCGGCATGACCCTGGTCGGCGTCACCGAATCGTTCAATAACGGCGTGGTGACTTTCAAGCAGGACCTGGTCGGCAACCTCACTCGCGGCGACGAGAATTATCTGGCGTTGCTCGATGCCGCCGATGCCTACATCGAGCGCAACGGCCTCGATCTGCCGGAAGAACCTGAAGCGCGCGAAACCTATCCGGACCCCGATTGCGTGAAAAATCCGCTGGCCGATCTGGATCTGGCCAAGGCTGGCATCACCGCGATCATCTGGGCCACCGGGTTTGCCGTGGATTATTCCTGGCTGCAAGTCGCGGCGTTCGATGACAAGGGCAAGCCGGTGCATCAGCGCGGCGTGTCGAGCGAGCCGGGGGTGTATTTCCTCGGTCTGCCGTGGCAGTCGCGCCGGGGTTCATCGTTTATCTGGGGCGTATGGCACGACGCCAAACACGTCGCCGATCACATCGCCACCCAGCGCAAGTACCTCGACTATCGCGATGCCGAGCAGCGTGAAGCCGGGCTGCACCAGCCCCTCCACAGCAAAGCCGCCGACACCGTCGACGCTTGATAGCCCTTTTCGCGCCGGCGCCGATTGCGCCGACGCGCACCATCTTCAGGAGTTTCACATGAGTCAGCCAACCCACATTCGCATTCGCATGTTCAACACCAAAGACACCTACCCGAACCAGACCCTGGACAACGATTTGTGCCAGGCCGTGCGGGCCGGCAACACCGTGTATGTGCGCGGTCAGGTCGGCACCGATTTCGACGGCAATCTGGTGGGTCTCGGTGATCCGCGCGCGCAGGCAGAACAGGCCATGCGCAACGTCAAGCAACTGCTGGAAGAAGCCGGCAGTGACATGAGTCATATCGTCAAAACCACGACTTACCTGATCGACCCGCGTTATCGCGAAGCGGTGTATGGCGAAGTCGGCAAGTGGCTCAAAGGCGTGTTCCCGATCTCGACCGGACTGGTGGTATCGGCGCTGGGGCAGCCGCAGTGGCTGATGGAGATTGATGTGATTGCGGTGATTCCTGAGTAAGCAGGTTCACCGCGTTACGGCCTTCGCGAGCAGGCTCGCTCCCACATTTGGAATGCATTTCATTGTGGGAGCGAGCCTGCTCGCGAAGAGGCCAGCCCAGACACACAAGGAGTTCATTAGATGACCTTTTCAATCGCAGCCCGCTGCGCCGAAACCGGCCAGTTCGGTGTCGCCATCAGTTCCTCCAGCATCGCCGTCGGCGCACGCTGTCCGTGGCTGTTGCCCGGCGTTGGTGCGGTGTCGAGCCAGAACATCACCCTGCCGTCCCTCGGCCCGGAAGTCCTCGCGCTGATGGAGCAAGGCCTGGCACCCGACGATGCGCTGGACAAGGTGCTCACGCGCAACGGCTACAGCCAGTACCGCCAGATCACGGCGATCAACCACCTCGGCCAGACCGCACATTTCAGCGGTACGCAAACCCTCGGCGTGCATAACGCCGTCAGCGGCGAACAATGCGTAGCGGCCGGCAACATGCTCGCCGGGCGTTCGGTGATCGAAGCCATGGTCAGCGCCTTCGAGGACGGCGAAGGTCAACTCGCTGATCGCCTGCTCAAAGCCCTGCACGCCGCGCAAGCCCTCGGTGGCGAAGCCGGCCCGGTGCACTCCGCCGCTGTTGTGATAGTCGGCGAGCAGACCTGGCCGATCGTCAACCTGCGCGTCGACTGGGCCGATGCAGACCCGATCGGCCAGTTGCAGAAGCTCTGGGACACCTACAAGCCGCAGCTTCAGGACTACATCGACCGCGCCCTCGATCCGGCCAAAGCGCCGGGCTACGGCGTGGCCGGGGATGACCGATGAACAGCGTCGAGCTGCTTAAAACGCTGGTGGCGTTCGATACCACCAGCCGTGAATCCAACCTGCAACTGATCGAATTCGTTCGCGATTACCTCGCGGGTTTCGACGTGCCCTGCGCGCTGATCTATAACGATGAGCGCAGCAAAGCCAACCTGTTCGCCACGATCGGCCCGGTGGATCAACCGGGCATCGTGCTGTCCGGGCACACCGATGTGGTGCCGGTCGATGGCCAGCCGTGGACGCTGCCGCCGTTCGAACTGACGGAGCGCGACGGCAAAGTCTTCGGGCGCGGTACGGCAGACATGAAGGGCTATATCGCCTGCGTGCTGGCGTTGGTGCCGGCGCTGGTGCAGGCGTCGCTGCGTCTGCCGGTGCACATTGCCCTGTCCTACGACGAAGAGATCGGCTGCCTCGGCGTGCGCTCGCTGCTCGAGGTCTTGCAGCAACGCCCGATCAAACCGTTGCTGTGCATCATTGGCGAGCCGACCGAACTGAAACCGGTGCTCGGCCACAAAGGCAAACTGGCAATGCGCTGCGACGTGCACGGCCATCCGTGCCATTCGGCTTACGCGCCACTGGGCGTCAATGCCATCGAATACGCCGCAGAACTGATTGGTGAGCTGGGCCGACTCGGGCAGCAACTGAAAGCGCCAGAGCATCATGACAAGCGCTTCGACCCGCCCTACAGCACCGTGCAAACCGGAGTGATCAGCGGCGGCAAGGCGTTGAACATCGTGCCTGCCGACTGTCGTTTCGATTTCGAAATCCGCGCCCTGCCCTCGCAGGATCCGGGCCTCGTCGCCCAAGCACTGAAAGCCTACGCCGAACGCGAAGTGCTGCCGCGCATGCGTGCGGTCAGTGCGCAAAGCGAGATCCGCTTCAGCGCCTTGTCGGCGTATCCGGGGCTGGCCACTGATGCGCAAAGCCAGGCCGCCGAGCTGATTTCAGTGTTCAGCGGATCAAAGGATTTCGGCACCGTGGCGTTCGGTACCGAAGGTGGACTGTTTGATGCGGTGGGCATTCCCACCGTGGTCTGCGGTCCCGGCAGCATGGAACAGGGTCACAAACCCGATGAGTTTGTCAGCCTCGAACAGTTGCGGGCGTGCGATGCCATGCTCCAGCGGATGCTGGCGTTTATCAGCCTCTGACAGCGGCTCGACGGCACTCACGGGTGCAGTCGGGCCAACTCTTCGCGGCAATGGTCAACGAACAACTGCACCGGTTTGGTCAGTTGCACCCGTCGCAACCAGGCCGCCGACAAGCCCGAACCGGTGACGTTTTCCGCCAGCGGCACACAGACGACTTGCTGACCGTCGTAGGTGTAGTCGCTGAAGGGTTTGGTCACCAGAATCGAGAAACCGAAACTGTTGCCGACCATGCCGCGCACCATCTCGATCGACGGGGAGCTGAAGACGATGTTCGGCGTCAGGCCGCGCTCTTCGAAGATGCTCACGAAATAGGTGCGGCTCGGCACCACGTCGAGCAGGATCATCGGTTCCAGCACCAGATCATGCAGCGAGACTTTCGCCTGTTGCGCAAAGCGATGACTGGCCGGCAGCAACGCATAAGGCTGCTGGGGCGGCATCAGCGGCGCAGTTTCGATGGTGCTGTCCAGATCGTGCTCGAACAGCATCGCTACGTCGATGCTGCCGGCGGTCAGTGCCTGCACCAACTCTTGTTGTTCGCCATCACGAATGCGGATTTCCACTCCCGGCCAGCGCGCCTTGAAACCGGCAATCAGACGCGGCATATACAGCGGCGCGACGGTTTCGAAACAGCCGATATCGATCTGCCCCGCGACCACATCATTGTCGGCCAGCGCGTTCTGCTCGAACTCGTGGGCCACGCGCAGCAGCTCCAGCGCCTTGCGATAGAACCGCGAGCCGCTGGGGGTCAGCGAAACACCCTGGGCGTGATGGCGGATGAACAACTGCACACCGAAACTTTCTTCCAGATGCTTGATGGCCGTGGAGACCGACGGTTGCGCGATGTAGAGCTTGCGCGAAGCTTCGGCGACGCTGCCGCAATCGGCGGTGGTGACGAAGTATTTGAGCTGACGCAGGTTGTAGGCAGCCATGTGAACCTCCCGAAGAGCGCTGATATTCGCCCTGGTTCCCTGGCGCACGATCAAAGTTGAACATACCGGACGCGGGCCCCGGCCGAAGCATATTTTTTTTAAGGTCTGAAGCAACAAACTTACTAATTTATCTATCCCGACGCTTTGCACATGATCGCTTCAACAAGAAATGCGCCGCCCGTGCCGGCGCTTGCCGAAGTACGTCCACGTACTCATCCTTGCCTTGGAGTTCGTCATGGCTACCCCTGAAGCATCCTCCGCTCCGCTGATTGAAAAACACACGATAGGATACGTGCCCCCCGAAGATCGCCACGGAAAGGTCAGGGATCTGTTCACGCTCTGGTTCGGCGGCAATATCGCGCCGTTGCCCATCGTCACCGGTGCGCTGGGTGTGCAGTTGTTTCACTTGAATCTGCTCTGGGGCATCGTCGCCATTCTCGTCGGCCATCTGGTCGGTGGCGTGCTGATGGCGCTGCACTCGGCGCAAGGTCCGCAGATGGGCATTCCGCAGATGATCCAGAGTCGCGCGCAGTTCGGCTCTCTCGGCGCGTTGCTGGTGGTGTTGATTGCCGGCGTCATGTACATCGGCTTTTTCGCCTCCAACATCGTGCTGGCCGGCAAGTCGTTACACGGCGTGGTCGACAGCGTTCCGGTGCCGGTGGGCATCGTCATTGGCGCCGTCGGTTCGGGGATCATCGGCATCATCGGCTACCGCTTTATCCACGTGCTCAACCGCATCGGCACCTGGGTGCTGGGGATCGGCATCGTTGTCGGCTTCGGCTACATCTTCACCCACATTCAGACTGACGACTTCCTCACCCGGGGCAGCTTCAACCTCTCCGGTTGGCTCGCCACTGTGTCGCTGGCCGCGCTGTGGCAGATCGCGTTTGCACCGTACGTGTCCGATTATTCGCGTTACTTGCCGGCGGACGTGAAAGTCTCGTCGACGTTCTGGACGACGTATCTGGGTTCAGCGCTGGGGTCGAGTCTGGCGTTCATCTTCGGTGCCGTCGCCGTGCTGGCGACCCCGGTGGGTATGGACACCATGGACGCGGTCAAACTCGCCACCGGCTCCATCGGCCCGCTGATGCTGGTGCTGTTTCTGCTCAGCGTGATCAGCCACAACGCCCTCAACCTGTACGGCGCGGTGCTGTCGTTGATTACTCTGGTGCAAACCTTCGCCTACCGCTGGATTCCCACCGCCAAAAGCCGCGCGGTGATCTCGATCATCGTGTTGCTGGCCTGCTGCTTTGCCGCCGTGGGCGCCTCGAAAGACTTCATCGGCCACTTCGTCGACATGGTGCTGGTGTTGCTGGTGGTGCTGGTGCCGTGGACGGCGATCAACCTGATCGACTTCTATGCGATCCACAAAGGTCAGTACGACATCCAGTCGATCTTCCAGGTCGACGGCGGCATCTACGGGCGCTACAACCCGCAGGCGTTGCTGGCTTATGCGATCGGCATCGCCGTGCAGATCCCGTTCATGAACACGCCGCTGTACGTCGGCCCGGTATCGGCGCACATCAACGGTGCGGATCTGTCCTGGCTGGTGGGACTGCTGGTGACCTCGCCGCTGTATTTCTGGCTGGCTAACCGCGACACGTCTTATCGTCGGCGGATGATGGGCGGGAAACTGGCGAGCAGTCTGTGAGATTGATTCGCTGAAAAAGAAGGCCCGCGCTGTGCGGGCCTTCTCTATTGCGCTGTGGTATTTCTGTAGATCTGACGACTGTTGGAAAAGGGACATCCAATGCTGCGAATACTGGGTAAAGCCTCATCGATCAACGTGCGCAAAGTCCTGTGGACTTGCGCTGAACTGCAGATTCCTTTCGAGCGTGAAGACTGGGGTTCGGGATTCAGATCGACGAACGATGCGCAGTTTCTCGCGCTCAATCCCTGTGCCATGGTGCCGGTGATTCAGGACGGCGACTTCACGTTGTGGGAATCGAACACGATCATTCGTTATCTGGTGTCGCGCTACGACGGTTCGCACCTCTACCCGACTGACGCGCAAACACGGGCGCGGATTGATCAGTGGATCGACTGGCAAGCGTCGGAGCTGAATCGCTCGTGGTCGTACGCCTTTCTGTCGCTGGTGCGACAGTCGCCTGAGCATCAGGACAGCGCCGCACTGGCGGTCGGGATTGAGCAATGGTCGAAGAACATGGCAATCCTCGACCGGCAACTGGAAAAGACCGGCGCCTACGTCAGCGGCGAACAGTTTTCCCTGGCGGACATTCCCATCGGGCTGTCGGTGAACCGCTGGTTCGAAACACCACTGGCTCACCCGGATTTTGCCGCGGTGAACGCCTATTACGAGCGCTTGAGCCTGCGCCCCGGCTACGTGCTGCACGGGCGAAACGGCACGCCGTGATCGAGGTTATTTGCCTTTGAACGCCTCACGCCGCGCCTGCCGTTCGGCGGCGTAAGCTGCTTGTGGCTGGCTGATCAAATCTTCCCGCCGCAAGGGTTCGCCGCAGTGCTCGCAAAGCGGCCCAAGGCCGGCGCTGTGGTTGCAGCTTTTGTGGGTCATGTTCACCGCCAGCCCCTCCTCCGGTGCCTTGCACCAGGTCTCTCCCCACGCCCGCAACGCAATGATCACCGGATAGAACGCCTCGCCTTTCGCGGTGAGGTGGTACTCGTAGCGTTTCGGTCGCTCGTTGTACAAGCGGCGCTCGACCAGCCCATCCGCTTCCAGACATTTCAGACGCGCGGCGACCATTTGCGGCGTACCGCCGGTCTGCGCCTGGATCTCGTCATAGCGATGATTGGCCATGAACAACTCGCGCAAAACCAGCACCGTCCAGCGGTCGCCGACGATCGTTTCGGCCCGTGAAATCGGGCACAGCGTGTCGGGAAGGCTATCGTTTACTGCCATCAGGGCTTGCCTCTTTTACAGTTACTATGATTATCATATCTACACGGTGCCGGGACAAGCCCTGCGCACCGATAATCCCCTTGCCGGAGCAAGCAGCCATGTCGAATACCCCCTACCCGCTGGACAGAACCGCCTACCTGTTGGTTGATCCGTATAACGATTTTCTTTCGGACGGCGGCAAGATTTTCCCTTTGATCAAACCCATGGCCGAGCAGAACGGCCTGCTCGACAACCTGCGCAAACTCGACCGCACGGTGCGCGAGCTGAAAATCCCGGTGGTCATCGTACCCCATCACCGCTGGGAAAAAGGCGACTACGAAACCTGGGACCACCCGACCCCGACCCAATGCAAAATCATGCACATGCATCATTTTGCCCGTGGCGAATGGGGCGGCGAATGGCACCCGGATTTTGCGCCGAAGGAAGGCGATATCGTGGTTCAGGAGCACTGGGGTTCCAGTGGTTTCGCCAACACCGACCTGGATTTTCGTCTGAAACAGCAAGGCGTCACACACGTGATCATCGTCGGCCTGCTGGCCAACACCTGCATCGAAGCCACCGCCCGCTATGCCGCGGAACTGGGCTACCACGTCACCCTGGTCCGCGATGCAACGGCGGCCTTCAAAGCGGAAATGATGCACGCCGCCCACGAACTCAACGGACCGACATTCGCTCACGTGATTGCCAGTACCGACGAACTGATTGCCAACCTCCAATCCCAGGGTGAAGTGCAATGAGTCTGACCGGCCATTTGCTGATCGGCGCAGCGGATGTCGCCGCCACCGCAGGAACGATGAAAGCGCTGAACCCGGCCAGCAATCAGTTGATTGAACCGGACTTCGCCTTCGGCGGTGCCGAGCAGGTTGATCAGGCAGCAACACTGGCCGATGCGGCATTTGACCGCTACAGCCACACCTCGCTGGCCGAGCGCGCGGCGTTCCTCGAGAGCATCGCTGCCAACCTCGACGCCGTACGCAGCGAACTGGCCGCACGCGCTGCACTGGAAACCGGACTGCCCGAAGCTCAGCTTGAGGGCGAAGCGTTGAGAGCCGCAACCCAGTTCCGCCAATTCGCCGATGTGGTGCGCCGGGGGCGCTTCCTGCAACTGGCCATCGACCCGGCGCAACCCCAGCGTCAGCCGCGCCCACGAATGGATCATCGTCTGCAAAAAATCGCCATCGGCCCGGTGGCGATTTTCGGCGCGAGCAACTTCCCGATTACCTACTCGGTGGCGGGCGGCGATACCGCGTCTGCACTGGCGGCCGGGGCGCCGGTGATTCTCAAGGCACACAACGCGCATCCCGGCGCCTCGGAAATCCAGGCCCGCGCCATTCGTAAAGCCGTGCAGGCCCATGGCTTGCCCGAAGGTGTTTTCTCGATGGTACGTGGTGGCGGCAATGCCATTGGCGAAGCGCTGGTCGATCATCCGCTGATCAAGGCTGTGACGTTTACCGGATCTGAACAGGGCGGCATGGCGCTCTATCGTCGCGCACAATTGCGCCCTGACCCGATCCCGGTGTTCACCGAGATGACCAGCGTCAACCCGACCTTCATCCTGCCCGAGGCCATGGGAGTGCGCGGTGCCGAGATCGGTGACGGCTTTATCGAACGGATGCTGGTCAATGTCGGCCAGGCCTGTTTGTGTCCGTCGATCCTGATCGCCATCCGCGGTGCGGGGTTTGATGCGCTGCGCAGCGCCATGCGTAAACGGGTCAGCGAGGCACCGGCGCGAACAATGCTGACGCCGGGCATTCATGGCGCCTACGTCGAGGGTCTAACGGCGATGCAAGGTGCCGGCGCGCAGGTGATCGCCGTGGGTACGCCGGCCGATGCCACATACGCCGGGCGTGCGACTTTGCTGGAAATCGAGGGCCAGCATTTGCTCAGCGAACAGGCACTGGCCCATGAAGTGTTCGGCCCGTCGGCGCTATTGGTTGCTGTCAGTGATGCCGAGGAACTGCTGGCGGTCGCCCGCTCGTTCAGGGGACAGCTCAGCGCTGCCATCCACCTTGAAGATGCGGACCTGGAACTCGCGCGGCGCCTGCTGCCGATCCTCGAACGCCGCACCGGACGCATCGTGGTCAACGCTTTCGCGCATCCACAGGAAGTGACGTACGCCACGGTGCATGGCGGACCGTTTCCGGCGACTTCGGACAGCCGTTTCACTTCGGTCGGCATGACCTCGATCGAACGCTTTCTGCGTCCCGTGGCCTATCAGGGTTTTCCGGATGAGTTGTTGCCACCGACGTTGCGCGAGGGCAATCCGCTGCAGCTGCCGCGCAGCGTCGACGGGCAATAACGGCGATCCAGTACGCAGCAGACGCGATCATGCATCTGCGCGCACCACGCCGCGCTCTTCCAGCAAGCGCACAAACATGCTCAAACTGCGCGACACCGTGCCCCGTCGCCACACCAGCCAAGTGGTCAGATAGCGAAAATCCGCCGTCAACGGCCAGACACTCACGGTGGCGCTGCCGGGCATGCTCTGCAGCATTTTGCGCGGCATCAGCGCCAGGCCGGCACCGGCGCTGACGCAGGCGAGCATGCCGTGGTACGACTCCATTTCGAAGATCTTGCCCGGTACGGCAGCGTCAGTGCTGAACCATTTTTCAAAGTGGTGACGGTAGGAGCAGTTGGAACGGAAGGCATAAATGTTCTCGCCGTTTACGTCCGCTGCGCGCTTGACGGGCGCGTGGTTGATCGGGGCGATGATGACCATTTCTTCCTCGAACGCCGGCACGCCTTCAAGCGTCGGATGCAGCACCGGGCCGTCGACAAACGCTGCGGCGAGGCGCCCGGAGAGCACGCCGTCGATCATCGTCCCCGAGGGCCCCGTCGAAAGGTCGAGATCGACTTTCGGGTGCAACTGGTTGTACGCCGCGAGCAATTCGGGAATGCGCACGGCCGCTGTGCTTTCCAGTGAACCCAAGGGAAACGCGCCCTGCGGTTCCTCCCCCGCCACCGTGGCCCGAGCCTCCTGTACCAGGTCGAGAATCCGTCGCGCGTATTCAAGAAAACTCCACCCGGCCGGCGACAGGCGCAAACGGCTTTTCTCGCGGATAAACAGATCAACGCCCAGATCCTGCTCAAGCTGCTTGATCCGCGTGGTCAGGTTCGACGGCACGCGATGAATCTGCGCGGCGGCGGCGCTGATGCTGCCGTGTTCGGCAACGGCTTTGAAGATTTCCAGCTGCACCAGATCCACAGTCATTCTCCAATCGTGAAAGAAACGATCTTTATTATTCAGTTTCCAGAAAACAAACACCACCCTACTCTAGGCCCATCCGACGAACATGCAGGACGACGCCATGAGCCAGATTTCCAGCCAGACCCACGCCATCTCGATCAACCCCGCCACCGGCGAGCAGATCGGTCACTACGCGTTTGAATCCGCGCAAACCCTCGATGCCGCGCTGACCCGCGCCGCTTATGGTTATGGCAAGTGGAAGCGCAAGCCGCTGCAGGATCGTTCGCGCTTGTTGACCGTGCTGGCCGCTGCGCTGCGTGAAACCAGCGAAGCCATGGCCACCATGATCACTCAGGAAATGGGCAAACCAATTGCTCAGGCCCGTGGCGAAATCGAGAAATGCGCCAAGCTTTGCGAGTGGTACGCCGAACACGGCCCGGACATGCTCGACGCCGAACCGACGCAAGTTGAAGGCGGCAAGGCACGCATCGAGTACCGTCCGCTCGGCCCGATTCTCGCGGTGATGCCGTGGAACTTCCCGATCTGGCAAGTGCTGCGCGGTGCCGTGCCGGCGCTGATCGCCGGCAACACGTACGTGCTCAAACATGCGCCGAACGTGATGGGCAGCGCCTATCTGCTGCGCGACGCTTTCACTCGCGCTGGTTTTGCTGATGGCGTGTTTGAAGTGATCAACGTCACCCCGGAAGGCGTTTCCACCGCGATTGCCGATCCACGCATCGCCGCTGTAACGCTGACTGGCAGCGTGCGTGCCGGCATGGCCATTGGTGCTCAGGCCGGTGCTGCGTTGAAGAAATGCGTGCTGGAACTGGGTGGTTCCGATCCATTCATCGTACTCAACGACGCCGATCTGGATGAAGCGGTACAAGCCGCAGTCATCGGTCGCTACCAGAACTCCGGTCAGGTCTGCGCCGCAGCAAAGCGCCTGATCATCGAAGAAGGCGTGGTTGAAGAATTCACCCGTAAATTCGTCGAGGCCACGCGTAAGTTGAAGGTCGGCGATCCGTTGTCTTCCGAAACCTACATCGGTCCGATGGCGCGTTACGACCTGCGCGATGAACTCGACCAGCAAGTGCGCGACACCCTTGAAGAAGGCGCCACCCTGCTGCTTGGTGGTGGCAAGTCCGAAGGACCGGGCAACTACTACGAGCCAACCGTGCTAGCCGATGTCACCGACCGCATGACTTCGTTCAAACAGGAACTGTTCGGCCCGGTCGCTTCGATTATCACCGCCCGCGATTGCGCGCATGCCGTGGCCCTGGCCAACGACAGCGAGTTCGGCCTGACCGCGACCATTTACACCGCCAACGTGGCACTGGCCCAGCAACTGACCAGCGAACTGGACACTGGCGGCGTGTTCATCAACGGCTACTCCGCCAGCGATCCGCGCGTGACCTTTGGTGGCGTGAAGAAAAGTGGTTTCGGCCGTGAGCTATCGCACTTCGGCGTGCGCGAATTTTGCAACGCCCAGACCGTGTGGCTGGATCGCAAATAATCCACGCACCTGAAAAACCCTGTAGGAGTGAGCCTGCTCGCGATGAGGCAATGTCAGCCAACACATCGGTTGCTGACACATCGCTTTCGCGAGCAGGCTCGCTCCCACAGGGATTCACAGACAGATTGAAAACAGGTGGCTTGGCACAATCCAAAGTGGGAGCGAGCTTGCTCGCGAAGAGGCAATGTCAGCCAACACATCGGTTGCTGACACATCGCTTTCGCGAGCAGGCTCGCTCCCACAGGGATTCGCGGACAGATTGAAAACAGGTGGCTTGGCACAATCCAAAGTGGGAGCGAGCCTGCTCGCGAAGAGGGATTGTCTGCCAACACATCGGTTGCTGACACACCGCTTTCGCGAGCAGGCTCGTTCCCACGTTGGCTTTAGGCGGCTGCATGTTGTGGCTCTGCGACACTGCGATCCTTGCTCAACAACCCCAGCACCACCGCCCCCGATGCAAGGGTGATCACCGTCAGGATGTGCAGCAGATACTGAAACGCCGACGCATAACCTTGCACCAAACGTTCGTTGGCCAGCCCGGGAACGGTGTTGATCGCATGCGCCATATCGCCGGTGGTCACCCGGTGCGCGGTCTCGGCAATCAACAAGGCCTCGGTGCTACCCGTCACCGCGTGCAGGGCACTCGACAGATCGGCGTGCAGCAATGACGCCAGCACCGCCGCGACAATCGCCAGGGTAATGCCCTCACCCGCCACTCGCACAGTGCTGAAGATGCCCGCCGCCATGCCTGCGCGCTCTTTCGGCACGACACTGACCGACAAACCATCCATCAGCCCCCACGGCAAACCGGCGCCAATACCGATCAGCAGCATCGGCACCACCAGCGCAAATTTCGCGTCACCGACGTCGAACAAACTCAGCCAATGCAGGCCCACAGCGGCAATCAGGAACCCGGCACCGGACAAGATGCCGGCGGAAACGAAGCGCGCCAGCGATGCGGCCAGCATCGGCACCACCAGCATCGGCGACGACAACGCCAGCAACAGCAGACCGGCATCGATCTCGCTCAAGCCCTCAACGCCGATGAAGCGCAGCGGCAACATCACCACCAGCACGATGTAGCAGAAACAAGTGCCGATCGGCAGCATCTGCACGCCAATGAATCGCGGATAACGGAACAGGGTCAGATCGAGCATCGGCCGTTCGACGCGCATTTCGACGAGTACGAACGCCGCCAGCAACACCGCCGAAGCGCCCAGCAAACCGATCACCAGCGGACTGTCCCAACCACTGTCCGGCGCCTGGATCAGGCCAAACGTGAACAGCGCCAGCATTGCGCTGAACAGCAGCGTGCCCGGCCAGTCCAGCCCTTTGGCATCCGGGTCGCGGGTTTCGCGCATGCGCGGCACCCCGAAAACCAACGCGATGATTCCAATCAACGCGGTAAAGACAAAAATTGCCCGCCAGTTGAAGGCCTCGATCAGCGCACCCGCCACCAACGGCCCGAAGGCCAGACCAATGCCGAACGTCGTGCCGAGCACGCTATACGCCCGGGTCCGGGCATGCCCTTCAAACTCTTGCGCCAGCGCCGCCGAACCACTGGCCAGCGCCGCCGCCCCCGCCACACCCTGTACGGCGCGCAATACATCCAGCCAGAACACCGAAGGCGCCAGACTCTGCGCAAACGACGCGGCGGTAAACAGCAACATGCCGAAGGTGAACAGGCGTTTTCGTCCGTAAACATCCGCCAACGCGCCGGCGGCCATGAGCAGGCTGCCGAACGACAACATGAACGCATTGGTGATCCAGGTCAGCGCCACCGGGCTGCCGCCCAAGTCACGGCCGATGGCCGGTGTCGCCACCGCACCGCCAGTAAAACTTAACGGCAGGACCAGTGCCGAGAGGCACACGGCCGCGAGTATGAGCAACTTGTCGCGCGCTCCGTGCGGCTGAGTCATAGAAATCATTCGTTCCATCCTTTGAAAAATCACAAAGCTGCGTTGCGCAGCGAATAAGGCGCGAAATACACAGAAAAATCCACCGAAGTTTGCGCACGAAAAAGATGAGAGCGAGCAGCCTCGCTCTCACAGCTCCGGCGTTCAGTTAGCGAAATCGGTAGACAGCGCCAGCTCATTCCACTCGGCCAGTTCTTGCGCCACCAACCGATTCTTCGCCTCGATCCGCGCCACCGTGTCACTGCCCAGCGCCAGGCGTTGCGGCGGATTCGGTGCATTGACCAGCGCCAGCATCGCCTCGGCAAACTTCTGCGGATCACCCGGTTGCGCATGGTTGGCCGCCTCGGCGAACGCACGCATCTTGCCAACGGTTTCGTCATAGTCCGCCAGCTCAAGCCGGGTTTTGATCAGCGACTGTTCATCAAGGAAATCCGTGCGGAAGAAGCCCGGCTCGACCACCGTGGCTTGAATGCCCAACGGCGCCAGTTCCTGATGCAAAGCCTCGGTAATGCCCTCGACGGCGAACTTGGTCGAGCCATAAACACCCCAGCCCATATAAGCCTGGTAGCCGCCGATCGACGAGATGTTGATCACCCGGCCACTGCGTTGCGCCCGCATGTGCGGCAACACCGCGCGGGTGACATTGAGCAGGCCGAACACATTGGTCGCGAACAAGCGCTCGGTCTCGCTGGCGCTGGTTTCTTCGACGGCGCCGAGCACACCAAAACCGGCGTTGTTGATCAGCACATCGATCCGGCCGAAGCGTTTGATCCCTGCGGCAACAGCCTGATGCGCTTCGTCTTCGCGGGTGACGTCGAGACGCACCGCCAGCAGGTTCGTTTGCTCGCCGAGGCGCTCGGTGATGTCTTGCGGGTTACGTGCGGTGGCGATCACCGCGTCGCCGGCACGCAGGGCGCGTTCTGCAATGAGGCTACCAAAACCACGGGAAGCGCCAGTAATGAACCAGGTACGCATATCAACTCCTCCTGTCTGCGACCCTGGCGGTGGTGCCGGGGTCTTCTTGATGAGTTGATACGACTTTAAGGTCGTGTTACTGGTGTGATAATCCCAGCAATTTTGCATGACTTTGTGAAAGGCATTCACAGATGAAAACCCCTTCAGCGGCAGATCTTTCAGTATTCCTCTGCACCGCTCAGCAGTTGAATTTCAGCAAAGCGGCAATCGAGCTAGGCCTGACGCCGTCCGCGTTAAGCCATTCGGTAAAGGCACTAGAGAATCGTCTTGGCGTGCGGCTGTTCAATCGCACCACTCGCAGCGTGGCATTGACCGAGGCTGGCGAGCGCCTGTATGCCCGACTGAAACCGGCATTCCGCGACATCGACGATGCTTTGGAAGACCTCAACCATTTCCGCGATAAACCCTCGGGCAACCTGCGCATCACCTGCGGACGGCAAGCCTGTGAACTGGTGCTGCTGCCGATTGCCAGCGAGTTTTTGCTGGCCTATCCGGACATCCGTCTGGAAGTGGTCGAGAGCGATGCGCTGCTGGATATCGTCGCCAATGGATTCGATGCCGGGGTGCGCTTCGGCGATCGCCTGGAGGCCGACATGGTGTCGCTGCCGATTGGCCCGACAATGCGTTCGGTAGTGGTCGGATCGCCGGCCTTTTTTGCACGCCACGCGGCACCGCAAAAGCCTGAGGACCTGCACGGATTGCCGTGCATCCGCCACCGCTTTCCCAGCGGCTCGATGTACCGCTGGGAACTCGAACGCGGCGGCATCGCCCAGGAAATCGAAGTCAGCGGTCCGCTGACCCTCGGCGATGTCAGCCTGATGGTCGGGCCCGCGCTGCAAGGGCTGGGCCTGGCCTATGTGTTCGAAGACATGGTCAGCGAACACCTCGCCAGCGGGCGGCTGGTGCAAGTGCTGGGAGACTGGTGCCCGTACTATCCGGGTCTGCACCTGTACTACCCTAGCCGGCGTCATGTGCCGGCTCCGCTCAAAGCGTTTATCGACTTTGTGCGCAACCGGCGTTAGGCGTTTACAAATACTTCAGCCAGGCGATGTCGCGGCGACGGGCCTTCAACGCCGAGAACCAGCGCACCGCCGGGAACAGCGCAATCGACAGAAGCGCTGCCGCCAGCCAGATCGCCGCCACTGACGAGAAGCCGAAATAGCTGCCCTGATTCAGCCCGAACAGCGCCACGCCAATCAGGTACAAAACCTTCAATGTGTACAGGTGCAGCAGGTAGAAAAACATCGGCGCCGAACCGAACACCGTCAGCCAGCGAATCCAGCGACGCTCCTGCAAACGTTCGAATGCCAGTAGCAGCAACAGCCCGACGCTCACGGTCAGCGCGATAAACAGCAACGACGGCGGGTACTTGGTGATGTTGAAAAAGCTCATCAGGGTTTGCACCGACGTGTCGCCGACGGCCCATGGTTTTTCGCCATAGCCGTTGATCAGCCGCAACCCGATAAAGCCCAGCAGCCCGGCGCTCCCCGCGATCAGCAGTTGCGACTGACGCAAACCCGCTTCAACGCCGCGAGCGAACCACGGCCCCAGCGCATAACCCAGACCGATCACACCGATCCACGGCAACAACGGATAAGAGGTACGCAGGCGCAAACTGTCGCTGACCTCGATCCAGCCGCGATCATGCAAAATCGCCCACGGCACATGCAGCGCCGACTCCACCGGAAAATGCACCGCGTCGAGCAGGTTGTGTCCGGCGATGATCGTCAGGCTCAACGTCAGCAACAGCCAGCGCGGCAGCCAGACCAGCAGCGACAAAGCAATCATGCTCAAACCGATCGCCCAGATCACTTGCAGATAAATCACACTCGGCGGCAGCTGGAAGGTCCACGCGAAGTTCACCAGCGTGAACTCCAGCACCACCAGAAACAGGCCGCGCTTGAACAGAAACGCACTGACATCGGCCTTGCCTGCGTACTTTTCGCCGAACAACCACGCCGACAATCCCGTCAGCAGCACAAATACCGGCGCGCACAGATGCGCCAGGGTGCGACTGAAAAACAGCGCCGGTTCAGTGCTGGCAATGTCCATCGGGTCGCTGACCTGGCGATGCAGCAAAAAGGTTTCACGCACGTGATCGAGCAGCATGAACAGAATGACCAAGCCTCTGAGGGCATCAATGGACAGCAGCCGGCCAGTGGTCAACGGGGCAGATCGAGAGAGCACAATCGTCATGAGCGTTTCGCAATCGAAGGAATAACGGTGGGCGCCCAAAAGGAACACCCCTAAAAATTTGCGTTACCTTATAACAACAAACAGCAAAAACCCAAGCTCAATCGATAGTGATTCTCAGAAAAACATCCGTTGATCCAGTCGCACGAGTTGCCCAATAGCCTCAGGCTTCTATAGTGATCAAGTCCCCTGCCCTTGCGGCGTGCTGTCGAGCGTTGTCCATGGTCAACACCGAACACCTGATCATTTGCGAGCACTGCGACTGTGTGTACGAAAAAGCCGTACTGGCCAAACACCAGAAAACCTCGTGCGTGCGCTGCGGCGGCGTACTGCAGCGCTTCAACGGTTTGAGCGTCGAACAGCGCCTGGCCCTGACGTTCACGGCGGCGATGCTGTGGCTGTTTGCCAATTTCTATCCGGTGATGAGCATCAGCCTCAAAGGCCTGAAAAACAGCGCGACGCTGTGGGATTCGGTGCTGGCGCTGAGTCAGGGGCCGATCACCTTCATTGCGATGGTTGCGGCGATTTCAATCATCATCGCCCCGGCGTTTCAACTGGTGCTGCTGGTCTGGGTGCTGAGTTTCGCGCTGTCATCGCGACGTGCTCCGGGCTTCAAGCTGTGCATGCGCTGGCTGGAAACCCTGCGGCCGTGGAGCATGCTTGAGGTGTGTCTGCTGGGAGCGATGGTGGCGGTGTTCAAACTGGCCGGATTGCTCGACGTGTTGCCTGGCATCGGCCTGTTCGCGCTGGCGGTGCTGAGCCTGATGATGATCAGGATTGCCGGCCGCGATATCCGCGACCTCTGGGACATTCTATGAAACGGCCACCGACTGCCAGCGAACTCAATCTGTGCCTGTGCCACAGCTGCGGACTGGCCTGCGACATGACCGACGAACCACACGAATGCCCGCGCTGCGATGCGCCGCTGCACCGGCGCAAAACCAATTCACTGGCCCGCACTTGGGCGTACATGCTTGCGGCGCTGGCGTTTTACGTGCCGGCCAATCTGCTGCCGGTAATGAACACCACCATGCTCGGCAGCGGCGCCGACAGCACGATCATGAGCGGCGTACTGGAGTTCTGGGAGCACGGCGCCTGGGACATCGCCCTGATCATTTTCATCGCCAGTATCGCCGTGCCGGGAGTCAAGTTCGTCGCCCTGACGTTGCTGCTGATGACCGTGCAACGCGACAGCGCCTGGGCGCGCAAGGAGCGCTCGAAGCTGTACCGTTTCGTCGAACTGATCGGCTATTGGTCGATGCTCGACGTCCTCGTGGTGGCGCTGGTCGCGGCGCTGGTGAAATTCCAGGCGCTGGGCGATATCGAGCCACGACCGGGCATTCTGTTTTTCGGCCTGGTCGTGGTGTTTACCATGCTCGCGGCGATGAGTTTCGATCCGCGCCTGATCTGGGACAAGGATGCGGGCGACACCCTCAGCGACGCTGAACCTCAAGCAGCACCTGCAACGGATGGCGCAGTGCCTGATCCGACTGGCGCTTGACCTGACTGCGGCAGGAATAACCGGTCGCCAAGGCTTCGCCCTGCTCTGCCGGCGCCGCTACCTGACGTGCCCACGACTGCTCGTAGATCACCGCCGAAGTTTCGCGATTGCGCGCCTCGTGGCCGTACGTACCGGACATGCCGCAGCAACCGGTGGCTTGCGTGGCCAGCTTCAATCCTGCGCGTTCGAACAGCTGTTCCCACTGGCGGGTGGCGGCCGGGGCGTTGGTTTTCTCGGTGCAATGGGCGAGCAGTCGGAACGCTGCGGTTTTATCCTGCGCCGCCTGCTCCGGCATCACTTTGAGCAACCACTCCTGCACCAGCGCCACTTCCGGGCACTGCTCCATGCCGGGCACTTTCAGGTATTCCTGGCGATACACCAGCGTCATCGCCGGATCGAGGCCCAGCAACGGCACGCCCACATCCGCCAATTCACGCAGTTGCCGAGCGTTGCGCAACGCCGCGCGGTTGAACGCCGAGAGGAAGCCCTGCACATGCAATGGCTTGCCGTTGGCACTGAACGGTGCGAGATACACCTGATAGCCAAGACGCGAAATCAGCTCGACCAGATCGGCCAACAGCGGCGCTTCGAAGTAGCGGGTGAAGGCGTCCTGCACGATGACCACGCTGCGCTCGCGTTGCGCCTCGGTCAGCGCCGACAAGGTCGAAACCTTCGCCGGTTGCACCTGCCAACGGCGCATCGCCGCATGGAAATCAAAACGACTGAGCAACGGCACGTCGATCATGCCGCCGACGCGTTCCAGCAGGCGGCGAACCCACGAAGCGCCCATCAAACCGTTGTACAGCGCCGGAATCCGCGCCATGTACGGGATGCTGTACTCCAGCGAGGCAATCAGATAATCCCGTGCCGGGCGCAGATAACGGCTGTGATACAGCTCGAGAAAGCGCGAACGAAACTCCGGCACATTGACCTTTACCGGGCACTGCCCCGCGCAGGATTTACACGCCAGGCAACCGGCCATGGCGTCATAGACTTCATGGGAGAAGTCTTCGGCCTGCGCACGGCTGTTGCGCCAGCGCTGCCACAACGTGCTGAAAAACGCCGGCTTGCGAATGGCGTCGGACAACACATCAACGCCCGCCTCGCCCTGCAAACGCAGCCACTCGCGGATCAACGAGGCACGGCCCTTGGGCGATTGCGACCGTTCGCGGGTGGCTTTCCACGACGGGCACATCGCGTCATCGGGGTCGAAGTTGTAGCAGGCGCCGTTGCCGTTGCAATGCATGGCCGCGCCGTAGCTCTGCCAGACTTTTTCATCGATCTGCCGATCAAGTTCGCCGCGTAGAGTGACTTCGTCGATTTTCAGCAGATCCGCGCCGGTGTTGGCCGGGGTGGCGATCTTGCCCGGGTTGAACTGGTTGAACGGGTCGAACGCAGCTTTCAGCGCTTGCAGGGCCGGATACAACTCACCGAAAAACGCCGGGGCATATTCCGAACGCAAGCCTTTGCCGTGCTCGCCCCACAACAGACCACCGTAACGCTGGGTCAGCGCCGCAACGCCATCGGACACCGGGCGCACCAGCGCCGCTTGTTGCGGGTCTTTCATGTCGAGAATCGGCCGCACGTGCAGCACGCCCGCGTCGACGTGGCCGAACATGCCGTACTGCAAACCTTGGCTGTCGAGCAGGTCGCGCAACTCGGCGATGTACTCGGCCAGGTGCTGCGGTGGCACCGCGGTGTCTTCGACAAACGGCTGCGGCCGCGCTTCACCGGCGACGTTGCCGAGCAGGCCCACCGCACGTTTACGCATGCCGTAGACCTTGTTCACCGCCGCATGACCGACCGCCAGCGTGTGACCCAAACGCTCAACCGTGCGGTCGCTGCTCAAATGGTCGACGAATGCTTCGACCCGGCGCTGCAAATCCTCCGGATCGTCGCCGCAGAACTCCACCAGATTGATGCCCAAGGTCGGGCGCTCGGCGCTTTCCGGGAAATACTCGGCGACGCCGTGCCAGACGATGTCCTGCATCGCCAGCAGCAAGACTTTCGAGTCGACGGTTTCGATCGACAGCGGCTTGAGCGCCATCAAGGCCCGCGCATCACGCAAGGCGTCCATGAACCCGGCGTAGCGGATATTCACCAGCATCGTGTGTTTGGGAATCGGCAACACATTCAGCCGCGCCTCAACCACAAACCCCAGCGAGCCTTCGGCACCGCACAGCACGCTGTTGAGGTTGAAACGGTTATCCGCCTCACGCAGATGCGCCAGGTCATAACCGGTCAGGCAACGGTTGAGATCGGGGAAGCGTTGTTTGATCAGTTCGCCCTGTTCATCAATGATCTGCCGCGCGCAGCGATAGACTTCACCGACGCGATCTTCACGGGCGCACAGGGCTTCAAGTTCACTCTCTTCCAGTGGCTGGCCGTGCAGACGCTCACCGCCGCGCAACACCATGTCGAGTTCGAGCACATGGTCGCGGGTCTTGCCGTAGGTGCAACTGCCCTGACCACTGGCGTCGGTATTGATCATGCCGCCGACGGTGGCGCGGTTGGAGGTAGACAGTTCCGGGGCGAAAAACAGCCCGGCGGACTTCAGCGCGGCGTTGAGCTGATCCTTGACCACCCCGGCCTGCACGCGCACCCAGCGTTCCTCGACGTTGATTTCCAGAATGCGATTCATGTGCCGCGAGAGGTCGACGACGATGCCGTCCGTCAGCGACTGGCCGTTGGTGCCGGTGCCGCCGCCGCGCGGGGTGATCACCACTTGCCGGTACGCTGGCTCGGCGATCAACCGCGCCACCCGCGCCACGTCCTCGGCATCCATCGGAAACACCGCCGCTTGCGGCAGGCGCTGATAGATCGAATTGTCAGTCGCCAGTACCACACGACTGGCGTAATCGGCGCTGATCTCACCGCGAAAACCGCTGGTTTTCAGGGCCTGGAGGAACTGTTGGTAATCGCTGGTCAGGGCTTTGGCGGGGGACAGCTGGGCAATCATCGGTCAGGTTATCTCAGGTCAAATCGGGCCGCGTGGCGGTGAACAGTTGTACGCAACGAATGATTGCGTCAGGCTCCGCCATCTCATGGTGCCCATGTTCATTGCTGGCGAACGCCGGGACAACCGTAAATTCGACCCGCTATTGATGACTTTTACGAATGAATCCGCGCACGCTCACCCCTTCCATGTCGTTATTGCTGGCCTTCGAGGCCGCCGCGCGCCATGAAAGCTACACCCGCGCCGCTCATGAATTGTCGCTGACGCAGAGTGCGGTCAGCCGTCAGGTGCAGATTCTCGAGAAGATGCTCGGTATGCGCTTGTTCAGCCGCGAAGGTCGGCAAGTGGTGCTGACCGATGTCGGGCGCATGTATCAGCGCGAACTCGCCGAAGCACTTGGGCAGATTCGCAGTGCGACCTTGCAGGCCATGGCGTTCGGCTCGGGCATTCACAGCTTGCGCCTGGCGACGCTGCCGACCTTCGGTTCGAAATGGTTGCTGCCACGGCTAAAGGATTTCTACACCGCGCATCCGGGCATGACCGTGCATTTGCATTCGCGGATCGAAGCGATCGACTTCGACACCAGCGAAATCGATGCGGCGATCTGCGTTGGCGGTGGTGACTGGCCGGGATTGACCGCCCTGCCCTTGCATACTGAAGAGCTGGTGGTGATTGCCAGTGCGCAGCTCTCCGACGCCGAGCGCAATGACGCCGAGCAGCACATCGCCGGGCAACTGCTGCTCAATGTCAGCAGTAATGCCCAGGCGTGGGCGGAATGGTTCAGCCATCAGGGTCTGCCGCACCGAAGCATGCGTATCGGGCCGAGCTTTGAAATGACCTCGCACCTGATTCAGGCGGTGCGGGCCAATATTGGCGTGGGGCTGGTGCCGCGAATTCTGGTCGAAGATGAGTTGTTGAATGGTGAACTGCTGCAACTGGGTGAGCCGATTACCAGTCGCCGCAGCTATTACCTGGTGTATCCGCCGCGCAATGAGAATTTGCCGTCACTCAAAGCGTTTCGGGATTGGCTGGTGCATACACTCTGAAAGAATGAGTTGCCGCCATTCGCGAGCAGGCTCGCTCCCACACCTTGGAATGCATTTCCCCTGTGGGAGCGAGCCTGCTCGCGAAGAGGCCGGCAATGGCAACCTCAAAATCTCGGTTTAACCGCTTTCCAGTCCGGCTTGTACCGCTGCATCTGCCGCACATCATCACGCTGACGAATCCCGCACGTCAGGTACTGATCATGCAGCTTGCCCAACTGATCATGGTCCAGTTCCAGCCCAAGCCCCGGCGCCCGTGTGATCTTCACGCAGCCATCAACAATCGGCAGCTTGCCACCCTTGATCACTTCTTCATCCGGTTCCTGCCACGGGTAATGGGTGTCGCAGGCGTAATCCAGATTCGGCACCGCCGCCGCGACATGCGCCATCGCCATCAGGCTGATACCCAGGTGCGAATTGGAATGCATCGACACACCAACGCCGAACACATCGCACATTTTCGCTAGCGTCTGCGTATCGCGCAGGCCGCCCCAATAATGATGGTCGGCGAGAACAATCTGCACGCTGTTCTGCGCGATGCTGCGGCGGAATTCATCGAAATCGGTGACCACCATATTGGTCGCCAGCGGCAGACCAGTGCGCTTGTGCAACTCGGCCATGCCGTCAAGGCCCGGGGTCGGATCTTCGTAATACTGCAGATCATCGCCGAGCAATTCGGCCATGCGAATCGAGGTTTCCAGTGACCAGTTACCATTCGGATCGATGCGCAACGGGTAGCCGGGAAAGGCCTTTTTCAGTGCCTTGATGCACGCCACTTCATGCTCCGGCGGCAACGTGCCGGCCTTGAGTTTGATGCTCTTGAAACCGTACGCCTCGATCATCCGCGCGGCCTGCGCAACGATCTGCTGCTCGCTGAGTGCTTCGCCCCAGTTGTCAGGTTTATAGGGCGAATCGACATGCTGCGCGTACTTGAAGAACAGGTAAGCGCTGAACGGCACTTCTTCACGAATCGCGCCGCCGAGCAGATCCACCAGCGGCACATTCAGGTAATGCGCCTGCAAGTCGAGGAAAGCCACTTCGAACGCCGAGTAGGCGTTGCTCACCGCTTTGCTGGCGTGGGAACCGGGCGCCAGTTCGGCACCGGCAAGGCTCGCAGGTTTGTTTGCAGCAACGGTGGCCTGCACGATGGCGCGCAACTGATTGAGGTTGAACGGGTCGAGGCCGATCAACTGCGCCTGCAACTGCTGCTGGATCGCCAGCGCCGGCGCATCGCCATAGCTTTCGCCGAGGCCGATATAGCCGTTGTCGCTTTCGATCTCGATGATCGAGCGCAGGGCGAAGGGTTCGTGGATGCCGCTGGCGTTGAGCAGCGGCGGATCACGAAAGGCAATCGGAGTCACGGTTACGCGGGTGATTTTCAAGATAACGCTCCTGACAGATCAACAATCAATTCAGTGGCTCGCGGCCGGGCTGGCCGTCGCGACAACGGCGCTGACCTCATGCGGCTTTGCGGGTTTTTTGCCTTTCGCGCCAGGCGCTGTCCGGGCGAAGAAGATCACCACGGCGGCGATCAGCGATGTCGCGGCCAGGCCATACAGACCGCCCTCGATGGAACCGGTGGTTTGTTCAAGAAAGCCGAACGCGGTCGGCGCTACGAAACCGCCGAGGTTGCCGATGGAGTTGATCAGCGCGATCACCGCCGCGGCAATGCGCGCATCCAGATAGCTTTGCGGGATCGGCCAGAACAGTGCCGATGCAGCCTTGAAACCGATGGCGGCGAAACAGATGGCGACGAAGGCGAAAATCGGCCCACCAGTGGTCGACATGAACATGCCGATCGCCGCAATCACCAGCGTCAGCGCAACCCACGCCTGCTGGAACTTCCACTTGCCGGCCATCGCCGCGAAACCGTACATGGCGACAATCGAAATGATCCACGGAATCGAATTGAGCAGGCCAACCTGGAAGTCGCCGAGGTTGCCCATCTTCTTGATCATGCTCGGCAGCCAGAATGTGGCGCCGTAAATGGTCAGGGCAATGGAGAAGTAGATGAAGCAGAACAGCGCAATCTGCCGATCTGCCAACAGCTTGAACATCGACGGTTTGGCGACCTGCACCGCTTCCCGGGCACGCTGTTCTTCGGCGATTGCGGCGACCAGCGCTTCCCGCTCCTCTTCGCTCAGCCACTTGGCCTGACGGGGGTGGGATTGCAGCCAGAACCAGACAAACGCGCAGAGCACTACCGACGCGGCGCCCTCGATCAAGAACATCCACTGCCAGCCGTGCAACCCCAAACCACTGATGTGCAGTAGCGCACCGGACACCGGGCCGGAGATCACCGAGGCTATCGCCGAGCCGCTGAGAAATACCGCCATGGTCTTGCCGCGCTCGGAGGCCGGCAGCCATTGGGTGAAGTAATAAATGATCCCCGGAAAGAACCCTGCCTCCGCCGCACCGAGAATAAAGCGCAACACATAGAAACTGGTTTCACCTCGGACGAAGGCCATGGCCATGGCGGCCGCTCCCCAGGTGAACATGATCCGCGTCAGCCAGACCCGCGCGCCGTAACGCTGCAGGAGCATGTTGGAAGGCACTTCGAAAAGCGCATAACCAATAAAGAACAAACCGGCGCCGAGGCCATAAGCCGCAGCGCCGATGCCAAGATCGGTTTCCAGGTGACTGCGCACGAAACCGATGTTGACCCGATCGATGTAGTTGACGATGAACATCACCACGAACAGCGGCAGCACGTGGCGCTTGACCTTGGCGGCGGCACGGGCGAGAACCGTGACGTCCAGCGGACTCTGGAGGGTTTTCAAGGGGCGACTCCCGATCTTGTTTTTTTAGGGATGGCGTAAAGCGATGGGCCGATCATGGACGGCGATCATTGATCCCGTCTAATCTAACTTGGCATTCGATTGATACCCGGATTAGATCAATGTTCGAACTGACCCAGCTACGCTGCTTCACCACCGTCGCCACCGAACTCAACTTTCGCCGCGCCGCCGAACGGCTGAACATGACGCAACCGCCGCTGAGCCGGCAAATTCAGTTGCTCGAGCATCACCTTGGTGTCGAGTTGTTTACCCGCAGCACCCGTAGCGTCGCGCTGACGGCGGCCGGTCGGGCGTTCTTCGTTGAAGCACAGAACCTGCTGGAGCGTGCGCAACAAGCGGCCGTCACCGCCCGGCGGTTTGCCGAGGGCGATATCGGTTCGGTGAACATCGGTTTTGTCGGCAGCGCGGTGTATGAATTCCTGCCCAAGGTCATCGCCGAGGCGCGACTTAAACAACCGCAGGTGAAAATCGATCTGTCGGAGATGAACACTTACCAGCAGCACGAAGCCCTGCGTGCACGCCGCATCGATCTGGGCATCGCTCGCGCGCCGTTACTGGAACCGGGGTACGCCACCGAGTGCCTGGTGCGCGAGCCGTTTGTGCTGGCAGTGCCGAGTGAACATCCATTGGCAACGGCGGCTGAAGTGGCGGTCAGTGACCTGGATAAACAACCGTTCCTGATGTACTCCCACGCCGCGTATCCGCCGTTCAACGAATTGCTCACCGGCATGCTGCGCTCGGCCCGGGTTGCGCCGGATTACGTGCAGTGGCTCGGGTCGTCACTTACGATACTGGCACTGGTCAACGCCGGCATGGGCCTGGCGCTGGTGCCGCGCTGCGCCACCAGTGTGGTGTTCAAGAATGTGGTGTTTCGCGATATCGATCTGGGCGAAGGGGTGCAGAGTGAATTGCACCTGATCTGGCGCGAGAACAACGACAACCCGGCGTTTGCGATGTTGCTGGACGCGATTCGCCGGGCGGTGGCTGAGGGTTGGGGCTAAGTGGCACGCGACGCTGATCAGCGCTTTGGCGGTGGAGGCGCACTCGGCCCTTTAACCAGCGGTTTTGCCAACGGCTTGCCGTCTGGACCCACGAAAAGACGCGCCACGTGAGGCGGCATGGGATTGGGTGCTTTTGCGCTCATGAAACAACCTCCTCGACAGAATTGAATTCGACCCACTGAACTTTTGAGGAATCTATCACCATTAATTCGGCGCCAAAAGTGAGCACCTCGCCACCATCGCCAAGCCATTGTGGATTCAGCAAGATAAATTGCCCTTACGAGGGGCCAGAAGGCCACTCCAAGGGCCAGCCAAACAGTCGCCTCTCGTCATTCAGTTGCAAAGTGACAAGGCGATCCTGTCGCTCAAAAGCGCTGTACCACTCACTGGGATGGGAGCTTTTACGTGTCAGGTTTCGCTTGCGTAGCCACACATGCAACAACCCGTTTGAAGCCAAATAACAGAAAAGCCCTGCGAGACATACTGAAACAATAAATGCCCACAATGCCTCCGCCCGAGCATCCCATTTCCCTACAGAAAAGCCTTTCGAACCCACCCATAGACAAATTGCCCCGATCCCCAATACCGCGCCCTGAATCACAAACGTAAAAATCAGCGCCTGCACAATCTGCCCGAACGTATCGGGTCGCTTGAATGCCGTCAGCGAGTAAAAAATCCATGCTGACAAAAAACCGGGAATCAGATACTGCAACAACGGAATAACTTCTTTGACCAGATCATCCATGATCCGAGGCTCCTTGAAAGACCGGCCGACCTGACTATCGACCGCCCAGCAAAAGCCTAGTGCACACGGAGGAAACCTTTCGTGCGCAACTGTCACCGCTCATTTCGCGAATCAGATCCCACCTTATCAGTCTCCTGGCAGGCAAAAAAAAGCAGAAACCGACGATACGGCTTCTGCTTTTTTTGTCTCTGCAGGCGTCGTTACAGGCAATCACGCACCGATTGGCGCAACGATCCGGACTTCGCCCATGGCGGCCCCTGATACAACGAAACCCGGCTGCCGTCCTTGTACTTGACGATGTCGAGGATCTCGTCCGCCGTGATGATGCTCGGTGCAGTAATGCGATAGCCGTTGGAAATCGACGTCTGCGAGGTTTTCGCGACATCCCGCTGCCACAACGGTAATACACACGCGGCATAGTCCTTGGGCGTCTTTTCACTGGTCTTGCTGATATTCGGCTCACCCGGCACCAGCGATGCCGGCAACGAGCAACCCGCCAACAGGGTCAACGCCAGACTCCCGATCCATATCCGCATGGTGTATTCCTGATTTGAAAAAAAGTGAATGTAGCGTGTAAGCGGCACTACATCCATCGTGGCACCGCGCCCTTGGCGCAATCTGCACAACTTTTCACAACCGCTCAGCTGACTGGCAAACAGGCTTTGCCCTTCGACGAAAAATGCGACTACTCTTTTCTACCGAGAATGTTCTGGAGGTGATCATGCGGCTCAATGAATACGAACACGAACTTCAACGCGACCTGCAAAGCGTTGCATCGGACTTGAGATGGTCAGCGGTCGACCTGAAACGTATCGCCG
The DNA here is from genome assembly GCF_900580865.1 of Pseudomonas viridiflava. Taxonomy (GTDB): domain Bacteria; phylum Pseudomonadota; class Gammaproteobacteria; order Pseudomonadales; family Pseudomonadaceae; genus Aquipseudomonas. Next base: position 166,642 of record NZ_UTBZ01000169.1, on the reverse strand, counting down.
AACAGCTGCGCAAATCCGGCAATGAGGCGGACGCGCAAACCGTGCTGAGATCCTGCGAGGTGCTGCAAAGCGACGAAGAGCGGCTGCAACTGTATGCCAAGGAAGTCAAAGCCCGCGCGATCAGCCGAACCAAGGTCCACTAAGACCACCCTCCCCCAAAACAAAAAGCCCCGACACACGCCGGGGCTCTTTCGTTACAGCCAGCCTGTCAGTGGGTTTTGTGACTTTGCGCGCGCGCCGAGCGTTTTTTGTAGCCAGGCAACGCAGCGGCATAGGCCAACGCCTCCTCCCGACTGCCAAACGACGCCAGCCGATCGCCCTGGGTGCAAACCCGCCATGGGCCATTGTTCACGCTAAGCACGTCATAGCCGTTCATGTGCATCTTGTTCAACATCGGCATGCTCATGGACACCTCCATTTTTGCTAACGGTCAGATCCAGCTTCACGCTTTTACCTTACACCCTGAGCCGTCCGAAATGCCGACCGGATGTCGCCAGCCGTGCCAGTCAAGGATCTGGCACTTTTCGCCGCAGCGAGCGCTCCAAACTCCAATGAAACCTTTACTGTAAGCCTCGGCTCAAATATTGCAGTTTTACTTCTATTTTGTGACAGGCAGTAAACAGGTAACAGATGAAAGTACGCGCAACCGTTATATGCGAACAGGATCGCCACATTCTCCTGGTGCGCAAACCCCACTGCCGCTGGACATTGCCCGGCGGCAAGGTCGAGCCCGGGGAAACCCGAGCGCAGGCTGCCGTGCGCGAACTGCAAGAAGAAACCGGCCTGGACGCCGACGATGTGTTGTATCTAATGGAATTGCACAGCGGCAGCACGCGGCATCATGTCTACGAGGCGTCGGTGCTGGACTTCGAACAGGTGCGACCGCAGAACGAGATCATCGATTGCATCTGGCATCCGCTCGACGCTGTGCGCAATCTAAACACCAGCGAAGCGACGTTGCGCATCGTTCAAGCATTCCAACGGCGTTTATGAGGCATTAGCCGGCGAAGGCACGACGACCAGCGCTCATTTCGGTGCGTAATTCACCGATGAAATTGGAAATGTCACGGATCGTGACGAGATCTTTCGGGGAAACGCCATTGAGCAGCAACTCGACACGCCCACTGTCCGGCTCATAAACCTTGATTTTCAGCAGCCCCTGCGTGTCTGGAGTGCATTCACACTTGAACGCAGGAAAGCCGGATTCGACAATCCGGCAGATATCATCAATGGCAAGCATGGCGGAACGCCTCGCAGGCGATGAGTCGGTCGACCCGATGAGCATAGATGAGCACTGTGTGTCCTGCTCGATACAAAAATGCCAACCGGATCACAACTTGCAGCAGCGCCCTCAGTGCGCGTCATGATCCCAGATCCAGTTCCACATCCCCGGCAAACTCACCGCCTCCGAGCTGTTCTCCACGGTGCGCGCCAGTGCGGCTTTCTCCAGCGCAGCGTGATCATCGTAAAAAGGTTTGTCCGCTAGCCTCACACCCGTGGCAGCCGCGCTATCGAGGAGAATCTGCAGGTATTCGCGCGTGTGCCGTGCGGTGTAGCGATTGAGATCATGAAACGTCACCACGACCGGGATAACGCCGTCCACGGTCGGTAATTCACCAAGGGCAATACGCTCACGGACTTCCGATAACTGCCGCAACATATTGGCCCGACGCCGTGGACTGGCATTGAAGCCCCAGATCTTGCCGTCATTGGCGCTTAAATCGGTGAGCAACACATGCAAGCCATGCTGCTGATAGGCGGCGAAGGTGCGCTTGTCATAATTCCAGAATGGCGGGCGCAGCAGCGTCGGCGGAGCACCCGAAATAGCAGCAATATCAGCCGTGCCGTTGGTCAGTGACTCTTCGAGTTCTTGCGGGTCGAGCAAGCGATGATTGGTGTGCCAATGGGTTGCCGTGTGAAACGCAATTATGTGCCCCTCGTCATGCTCACGCCGCATGATGGCGCGACCGATGTCACTGTTGCCCGCTCGCGGCGCGCGCGTCTGCACAAAGAACACCGCTTTGATACCCGGCTGCAGCGGGTTGTCCTTGAGACTGTCGAGCACCGTGGCTGACGGATTCCACAAACTCGAAGCGCTGGGGCCATCGTCGAACGTCAATAGAAACCGCACCGGTGCCTGGGTTTTCAGGCGCGTTTCGGTTTGCGCGGTCATTTCTATCGGTGCGGCGATACAACCGGCCAGTCCGAGAGCAATGAGCGCAGCACAAAGAAGCTTGAATCCGGATTTCATGTTTTGCCTTGAGCACGGCAGCTGCCGTCATGTTGTCGATTGGCAAAACTCCCTCGCCCTTATCCATCCTTGCGCTCCGATCCGCGAGCGGAGGTTGGATAAGGTACACAGGGTTTGGTTCCGGCGCTCGCTCAGTGAGCCAATGCCTGCTGAAAAGACGTGTCGATAATCCCGGCGGTGGCCAACGGTGCCGGCAGCGCTTTCACCTTGAACAGAAAATCGGCGGTGCTTTGCAGATCCGAAGCGGCCTGCTGGTCCACCGGCCCGACGGTCATGTGCGCCTGTCGCAACCAGTGACGCGACACCTGCTGATCGAGATTGGCTTTCTTAGCCCACAGGTCGGCGTATTCGTCCGTGTGGCTGTCGACCCAAGCCCGAGCCTGTTTCAAACGACCGAGAAAATCCGCAATGGCCGCACGTTTGCTGTCGATCGACGGCGTCGACGCAGCGATTGCACTGAGCCCTGGCATCAGGTTTTTTGCGGTCAGGATCGGCCGCGCACCGGAGAACACGATCTGCTGGGAAATGTACGGTTCCCACACCGGGAAAGCATCGATGCTGCCTTGGGGCAGAGCCGCGGCAGCATCGATCGGCATCAGCTTGACGAACTCGACGTAGTTCTCCGGCAGACCGCCCTGCTCCAGTGCACGCAAGGTCAACTGCTGACTCCAGGCGCCGGGCCAGTAGGCGACTTTCTTGCCCTTCAGATCGGCGATGGTTTTCACCGGCGAATCCTTCGGCACCAGCAGCGCGATGGTGTCGGGATTTTGCCGTGATACGCCGATCAATTTTACTGGCGCCTGTTTGGCGGCAAGAAACAGAAAGCCAGAATCGCCCAGGAAGCCGAGATCCAGAGAGCCAGTCTGCAGGGCTTCAGCCAATGGAGCTGCGGCCTGAAAGTGTTTCCAGTCAACGGTATAGGGCGCGTCTTTCAACACGCCGGATGCCTCCACCGAAGCACGGACGTTGTAGTAGTTCTGATCGCCGACGTGCAGGACCAATGGCTCGGCGGCGTAGGAAAGCGGTGAGGTGAATAATGCGGTGATTAACGCACTGCGGAGGAAACGAGAAAGCTTCATGGCGAATCCTGAAAAGGTAATTGCATAGACCATAACGCTGTTGATTCAAGGTTTTGAAATTCGATAAACGCATAAGCTGATCACGATTGATAGTTGCTGTCTGCCTGGCAACAGTAGCGAATCACACTGTTGCCCACGCAACAGCTGAAATCCTGCCCGGGGCCTTGCAAGCCTTATAAACCGGCGTTTTCAGGCACATGGCACAGAGCCTGCAATATTCCATTCATGCAGGAAGCATTCGATAAAAATATCTTTTTGGACATAAGAAACCTGTGCCTTTGCCGGAGCGCCCCATGACATCGTTCTTTCCTCGACTCAAAACCCTGCTGGCTGCCAGCGCAGTGGCACTGAGCCTGCAACCACTGGCCGACGCGGCTGAAAACGCGCCGGCGGAAGTGCATCTCGACTACGCCTATTACTCGCCGGTCAGTCTGGTGCTCAAGCACTTCGGCTTCCTCGAAAAAGCCTTGCCGCAGACCAAGGTCAGTTGGGTATTGAGTCAGGGCAGCAACCGCTCGCTGGAATACCTCAACAGCGGCGGCGTGGATTTCGCTTCCAGCGCCAGCCTCGCCGCCGTGCTAAGCCGCGCCAACGGCAGCCCGATCAAATCGGTCTACGTCTACAGCCGCGCCGAATGGACTGCACTGGTGGTGCGCAAAGATTCGCCGTATCAGACCGTCGCCGACCTCAAGGGCAAAAAAATTGCCGCTACCAAAGGCACCGACCCGTATCTGTTCACTCTGCGCAGCCTGCAACAGGCCGGGTTGAAAAAAAACGACGTGGAATTGGTCCATCTACAACATCCGGATGGCCGCACCGCACTGGAAAAAGGCGATGTCGACGCTTGGGCCGGACTCGATCCGCACATGGCCGCCAGCCAGGTCCAGGCCGGTTCGCGTTTGCTGTACCGCAACCCGGCGTTTAACAGCTACGGCGTGGTCAGTGTCACCGAGCAATACGCCAAAGAACACCCGCAGACCATCGACACCGTGATCAAGGCCTACGAACAGGCCCGCGACTGGGCGCTGAAAAATCCCGATGAATTCGCCGCCCTCCTCGCCAAGGAATCCGGCTTGCCGCTGGACGTGGCCAGGTTGCAACTGTCGCGTACCGACCTGAGCAGCCCACAACTCACTCAGCAGGACATCAGCGCCTCCAAGGCAGCGGCGCCGATTCTGCTCTCCGAAGAACTGGTGCGTCGTGGCGTGAATGTCGATCAAGTCATTGACCAATTGCTCGACAGCGGTGTGCAGCAAGCCGTCGCCCACCAGTAATCGATCAGTCTCACAATAAATCCGCGCCCGGCGCGGATTTGTCGTGAGCGGAGCCCAATCATGACCACTCAGAGCAAAGACCTGCCCGCGCCGCTCACCGCGCCACGCCGGCGCAATACGGTTCTCAGTCCGACATGGCAGCGCCGTTGCAAGGGCCTGGCCTTGCCGCTGCTGATCATCGTCGCCATGGAAATTATCGTACGCATCGGCTGGCTGCCGTCCTACCAGATGCCGGCGCCGAGCGAGATCGCCCTGACCCTCACTGACCTCGCCGAAGGCGCGCTATGGAAACACATCGGCGCCAGCCTGATTCGCGTACTGCTCGGATTTGCCATCGGTGCCAGCCTAGCGCTGGTATTTGCCGCCTGGGTCGGCTTGAGTCGCGAAGCCGAGGCTTATCTGGAACCGACCTTCGCCGCCTTGCGTTCCATTCCGAGCCTGGCCTGGGTGCCGCTGCTGCTGTTGTGGCTGGGCATCGACGAGACCTCGAAAATCGTTCTGATTGCCATCGGCGCGTTCTTTCCGGTGTACGTCAATGTCGTCGCAGCCATTCGCAACATTGATCGCAAACTGGTGGAGGTCGGCCGCATCTATGGCTTCAGCCGTTTGCAATTGGTGCGGCGTATCTTGCTGCCGGCCGCCCTGCCCGGCTTGTTCACCGGGTTGCGTAGTGGCATGAGCCTGGCGTGGATGTTTCTGGTGGCGGCGGAACTGATCGCGGCCACCAAGGGGCTTGGCTATCTGCTCAGTGACGGCCGGGAGACCTCGCGGCCGGACATCGTGCTGGCTGCGATTATCGTGCTCGCCTTGCTCGGTAAATTCAGCGACAGCCTGCTCGCCATGCTCGAACGTCGCTGGCTGAACTGGCGTGACACATTCACCGGTCAGGGCGCCAGCGACTAAGCTGAAATCTCCAACCGGAGATCGGCCCATGTGCGGAAGACTCTCGCAGTACCGTGGCATTCACGACTTTGTCGCGGTGCTGAGCATTCCCGACGCGCTGATCAACCACGTTGGCGATGCGCCGCTTGATCGCTATAACGCGGCGCCGACCACCGCGCTGGCCGTGCTACATCAACAAGGGCAGCACCTGCATGCCGACAATCTGCGCTGGGGCTGGCGTCCGCACTGGGCCAAGGATCGCCCGCCACCGATCAATGCCCGGGTGGAGAAAGTCGCCCATGGTCCGTTCTTCCGGGCGATCTGGCGACATCGCTTGATTGTGCCCGTGGACAACTGGTTTGAATGGGTCGACGGCGAAGATAAAACACGACAACCGTGGCTGATTCGTCGCGCGGATCACGAAGCGGTTTTCTGCGCTGCCATCGGACAATTTCCGACAGCCGTAACATCGGCTCGGGATGACGATGGTTTCGTGATCATCACCGCCGATGCTGTCGGTGGCATGCTCGATATCCATGATCGCCGACCGGTGGTGTTCCGCGCAGAGTTGGCGCGCGAGTGGCTCGACCCGGCGACGCCGGTTGAACGCGCCGAGCAAATGCTGCTATTCGAGGGTGAAGGCAGCGAAGTGTTCGAATGGTACAAAGTCAGCAAAGCTGTCGGTAATACACGCAATCAGGGGGCCAGTTTGATTATCGAGCAGACTTAAACATTTGCGCTTCTCATGCGTTTAGCAAATGTAGGAGTTGCCGAGGGCTGCGATCTTTTGACGCAGCGTTATAAGAATAAAAGTATTGCAACCTTCAGCAACTCATAAAGGCGAATCACTGCCGTTACAAACCCTGTTTCATTTTTGAGACGGCGCACATAAAACACACGTTCGAATGAATTAACCGCCTGTCTGACATTTCAACCGTCATACATACATTTAGATGCACTACGGCTAGCATGCGCGCCGCATTTCCATTTGGTATACCAGTTGACCAAAGAGTCAACAAACCAGGAACCCCCTAACGTTTACAAGCCTTGCAGAGAAATAAGTTGCGCGACGATTTTGCAATCAAACAGGTCAGCGGCCTGGAGTGTATTTATCTGTCCATGACAGAACGCTTTGAACTCGACTGTTTTATCGGCCACTACATCAAGACCCGAAACCTGCGTGCCGTACCCGATATCGAACGCATCCTGCGCACCACCCTTGAAGGGTATCCCGGCCACGCGCCGGTGATGGTCAACGAGCTGAATGCGTGGATCGATCGAACCTTGGGATATCGGGCCACACACCCCGATTTCACGCAGCTGGATGATCTTTGAAACCGTAAAAAAGCCCCGCACTTGCGGGGCTTTTTCGTAGAAGTCAGTCAAAACTTGCGGTCAGGATCCGAAAGCTCTCGGCCATCATCGTGCTTCCAGGTCTGTTCCCTGTGCTTTTCCCGCTCTATTTCTTCTTGCGTCGGTTCGTCCGGTTCTTCGTCATCCGTGTCTGGATGCTTTTGCTCAGTCGCCATGTGCACCTCCCGTTATCAGTAACCCTTCATCCCTGAAGCGTAGAACAGACAACTTACAACCACCAGCGCAGCAAAAAGAAGAACGCCATGCTCAACAACATGCTGAGCAAAGTACTGCGCGTGTAGATCACCAGAGCGATCGCCACCAGCGAACTAAGCAGGTAGGGATTATCCCACTGCAGATTCAGCTGTTTGTCGGGCATGAAGACAATCGGCCCGCAGATCGCAGTGAGCATCCCCGGGACTGCAAAACCGAGAAACTGCCGTGCATTGCTGCTCAGCCGCACGGGTAAACGCGGTTCGAGAAACACGTAGCGATTGAGAAACACCAGAAGCCCCATGCTAAAAATCACCGCCCAAACCATCATGTGCGCTCCCGATACAGCTTGTTGCAGATAAACCCGGCGGTCATTCCGGCCAGTCCGGACAAGACCAGCGCCGAACCCCATTGCCAGTAACTGAACAGCACTGAACAAAACAGCGACACCGCCACACACACCAGCGTCGGTACGTTACGCACCACCGGCGTGATCAATGCGATAAACGTGGCGGCAATCGAGAAATCCAGCCCCAAGTGCTCAAGCCCCGGAATGCTGCTGCCAAGGACAATGCCGGCGAGGGTAAACAGGTTCCAGGCGATATAGAACGTCAGGCCGACGCCCAGCGCATACCAGCGGTTGAACTGCTGGCGATCATGTTGACTGGTCAGTGCAAACAACTCGTCGGTGAGCAAAAAGCCCAGACCTGCTCGCCAGCGCCCCGGCAGCGGCGAAATCACCGAACGCATGCTCATGCCATAGAGCAAGTGCTGCGAGGTCAGCAGCAGCGTGGTCAGCAGAATCGAAAAAATTCCCGCACCGCCCTTGAGCATGCCGATCACCACCAATTGCGCCGCACCGGCAAACACGATGCTCGACAGGCCCTGCCCTTGCAGCGGCGTGAGGTTAGCCTCGATCGCCATGGAGCCAGCCAGCAGCCCCCAAGGCGCGGTGGCCAGAGACAACGGCATGATCGCCGCAGCGCCGCGAAGGAACGCACTGCGCGGCATAAGTGAATCAGACATAAACGTTCTTCAATCAGGAAAACGGTCGAAGACTGTGCCAGCCATTTCGCCTTTCTGGCTTGAACAATCTTGCGCACTTGTGGGAAATCGGCCGGATGCGCGCGCAATTCGCTGATTTTCGCGCTGACCTTCAATGCCCTGAGCGGCGTAACATAGCGCTATTCACAACCGCGTCAGGGAGACGACATGCTGTACCGAATCGCAGCCGACGGGCTGGTGCTGTTTCATTTGTGCTTCATTCTGTTCGTGCTGTTTGGCGGGCTGCTGGTGCTCCGATGGCCACGGGTGATGTGGCTGCATTTGCCGGCCGCCGCCTGGGGCGTGGCGGTAGAGGTGTTGCATTTGACCTGCCCGCTGACCTACTGGGAAAACCTTATGCGCCACGCCGCCGGGCAGACCGAATACGCCGGCGGCTTCATCGAGCACTACATCTGGCCGATCATCTACCCCGCCGGGCTGACCCCGCAGATTCAACTGGCGCTCGGCAGCGTGGTGCTGGTGGTCAATCTGCTGGTGTACGGCCGTTTGATCCGCTCGTGGAAACTGCGTCGAGCAGTGTGATCAGCGCGACGTCGGCTTCAAGGCTTCGAGCCAGGCCGGATCCAGGCGCGTCTGCTCGGTATCGAGTCCCAGCGCCTGCATCCGTTCTTTGTGCGCTTCGGCTTCGCGCCACAGTTGCCCATGATCGCTGGAGTTACCGTCCAGTTCGTGCATTTGCGTCAACCCGAGATGATAGAAACGCAGCACTTTCATGGCCGTCGCATCGTTCTTCTCCACCGCCGCCGTCACCTGATGCATCACATTGGTGATGCTCATCAGGTTGCGCTTGAGTCGCCAGCTGTACACGGCTGGCGCCATCCAGCTCTGATTCCAGAAGCGCCCGCGCAACAGCGCAGCCGTCAGCAGAAACGCCACAAACACCCCGCCGACATTGAAGCGCAGGTTATCGCCGCCGGGCTCGCCGAACAGCGCCACTGCCACGCTGGAAAACAGCATCGCCAGCACCAGGAACAGCACGGCGATGATGATCGTGCTGCGTCGCGTCTGCTGGCGAAAAGTGGCGGCGTCCATCGGCTGAATCTCGAACATCACAAATGACTTCCTTGAGCGACAAAAGGGGTAACTGAAAAAACCGGCCGGCGCATTATCGCCTCTACCGCGGATTTAGCTATGCTGGGGCTCCTTTTCATCTTTTCAGCGTCCAACGGGGACATGGCGGTACAGCGCAGATCGTGCCATCTTCATTTATGGATACACACTATTCGGATGCCATCCGCCTGGTTTTGGGATGACATCGTTTTAAGGATCATTGCATGACCCAACGACACGTAATCAATGCCTCGGTCAGCCCGAAAGGCAGCCTGGAAACCCTTTCTCAACGTGAAGTTCAGCAACTGAGCGAAGCCGGATCCGGCAGCACCTACACCCTCTTCCGCCAGTGCGCCCTGGCCATCCTCAACACCGGCGCCCATGTCGATAACGCCAAGACCATCCTCGAAGCCTACAAGGACTTCGAAATCCGCATTCACCAACAGGATCGCGGCGTACGCTTGGAGCTGCTGAACGCTCCGGCCGACGCCTTCGTTGACGGCGAAATGATCGCCAGCACCCGCGAAATGCTCTTCAGCGCCCTGCGCGACATCGTCTATACCGAAAACGAACTCGACAGCCAACGCATCGACCTGAGCACTTCGCAAGGCATCAGCGACTACGTTTTCCACCTGCTACGCAACGCGCGCACCCTGCGCCCGGGCGTCGAGCCGAAGATCGTCGTGTGCTGGGGCGGCCACTCGATCAACACCGAAGAATACAAATACACCAAGAAAGTCGGCCACGAACTGGGCCTGCGCAGCCTCGACATCTGCACCGGTTGCGGCCCCGGCGTGATGAAAGGCCCGATGAAAGGCGCAACCATTGCCCACGCCAAACAGCGCATCCACGGCGGTCGCTACCTCGGTTTGACCGAGCCGGGCATCATCGCCGCTGAAGCGCCGAACCCGATCGTCAACGAGCTGGTGATCCTGCCGGACATCGAGAAACGTCTGGAAGCGTTCGTGCGGGTTGGCCACGGCATCATCATCTTCCCGGGCGGTGCCGGAACCGCTGAGGAATTCCTCTACCTGCTCGGCATCCTGATGCACCCGGACAATAAAGGCCTGCCGTTCCCGGTAATCCTCACCGGGCCGAAACACGCCGCGCCGTATCTGGAACAACTCGACGCCTTCGTCATCGCCACCCTCGGCGAAGCGGCCAAGCAACACTACGAAATCATCATCGACGACCCGGCCGAAGTGGCGCGGCAGATGACTCAGGGCCTGAAAGCGGTGAAGCAGTTCCGTCGCGAGCGCAACGATGCGTTCCATTTCAACTGGCTGCTGAAAATCGACGAAGGCTTCCAGCGCCCGTTCGATCCGACCCACGAAAACATGGCCAACCTCAAACTGCACCGCGACCAGCCACCGCACGAACTGGCGGCCAATCTGCGCCGGGCGTTCTCCGGCATCGTCGCCGGCAACGTCAAGGACAAGGGCATTCGCCTGATCGAAGAACACGGTCCGTACCAGATCCGTGGTGATGCAGCGATCATGCAACCGCTGGATGCGCTGCTCAAAGCTTTCGTCGCCCAGCACCGGATGAAACTGCCGGGTGGCGCGGCGTATGTGCCGTGTTATCGAGTGGTGGCTTAACTCTTTCGGTTACCACGCTACAAATGTAGGAGCGAGCCTGCTCGCGATAGCGGTAGATCAGTCGCTGTGATGTCGACTGACCCACCGATTTCGCGAGCAAGCTCGCTCCCACAGGTTCTGTTGTGTGGCGCAAATGGTATTTACAACCTGGGTCCCCTGTGGGAGCGAGCTTGCTCGCGAAGAGGCCCGAAAGACCACCATCAACCTTATCCCACCAACCGCGCCGCCAGCGCCTTCGCCTGCAACGCCACATCCGTCACCGCCGTACTCTCCCACCACATCCCGCGCAATGGCGGCCCCATAGCAAACAACCGCTCAGCCGCTCGCCCCTCGGCATCCAGCACCGCACCATCCACCGCCGCCGCAATCCCCAACGCCAATGGCCCCGGTTGCACCAGACCGCGTGCAAGCACCTGCTGCGGCAACGGTCGGGCAACTCGGCGCCAGTCGTATTCGATGCCACTGGAGTTGATCAACGCGGCGCCCTGCACCACGCAGGTTTGCGACTCACCGCGACGTCGAATACGAATGCTGACGCCATCTGCAGGGCTCGGCTCAAGCCCTTTGAACGAAGCTGCCTGAATACGCAATCGCCCTTCTTTATAAAGACGCTCAACCAGCGCCGCACTCAGCGGCGGCGAACGGTGATGATGACTTTCCCACCACGGCCGCACATGCCGTACGAATTGTCGACGCTGCCTGTCAGTCGCCTGACTCCACAACCGAGCGATGTGTACCCGAACCGTATCCAGCGGTGCCTGCCAATCGATGCCATGCGCAATGGCTGCCCGGCATTGCCGGCGTAATTCATGCAACAACTGCCGTGGCGTGCGAATACTGTGATCGGCGCCAAGAAAATCCACCCAGGCCGGCGGTTGTCGGCGCACATGGGGCAACAAGCCATGCCGCGAAAACACTTCGATCGGCCCGCGATGCCCGGCCTGCTCCAGCGACACCACGGCATCGACCATGGTCAGGCCGGAGCCGATGATCAGCACCGTCGATTGCCGATCGAGTTGACGCATCGCCGCGACATCCCAAGGATCCAGCGCAGCCGCGTTAAGGCCACTGGAAGCTTTCTGCGGGGTTCGCGCAGCGGGGAACATACCGGTCGCCAGCACCGCGCAGGCTCCGTGCACTGACTGCCCATCGCTCAGTGTGAGCTGCACCGAATCGGTATCGACTTGCAGATCGACGGCCTCCGCGCGGATGTGCTCAGCGCTCGAGCCATTTTGCATTCCGGCAATGCGCGCTTCGGCCAGACGCTGCTGCACATAAACGCCGAACAATCCACGCGGGGGAAACAGCTCGCTGACCGGCACATTCTGCTCGGCCGATTCAGGCCAGCCACCGCCGGCAATGCGCTCGGTCAGCCATTGCGTCAAATCATCGGGATTATCCGGATCAACACTCATGCGCGCGGCGTTGCCGTTGAGCGTGTGACCCAACTCGACCGCGCTGTACGCTTCACCCCGCCCCAGTTCTGCACGCGGTTCGACAACCAGAATCTTGCGCTGGCCAGGCAGCCGCAACAATTGCACCGCCAGCATCGTACCGCTGAGGCCGCCGCCGATGATCAGAATGCATTCTCCCCGTTCAGCAGCCATTTTCAGTACGCTCGGTATGTTATTCACGCCATCTCGCAAAATCGAATTCCAATCAATAATCGGCGATTTGGCCAAAAGCGAGATGTCAAGAAAAAGCCCCTATGACCGAAATCATAGGGGCATATGAAGGCACCTGACACCATGCCCGCCTGGGTTATTCATGACATGGAGGTTTCAATGTTCAACCCTATAGTTGATCGACTCCGATGCAACGTCATTTATCCCGCTGAGCCAACAAATGTATCTGAACGGCACGTCCTTATTCGTCCCCGCGAAGTCTAAAAACATGTTTTTGGGAATTGTAAATTCATAGGTCCTGTCGGCAATGGGACCTAAAAAAAAATGTTCAGTCCTTTCAGTACCGACCTCTATTACAACAACGTCGTCGTCATCTTCGATCGGCGGCTTGGGGATCACTGCTGTCGCGCCATCTGGGATGTCTTTCAGCGAGATAACGTTTGTACCGTTCGCTTGTTTGATTTCCAAAGGTTCAAGTAATGTCTCAGTTGACTCACTCATCACGCAATTCCTTTACGTATCCAACGGGAATGCTCCATCTCAAGCGATGTGAGCGGTATCGGACATAATCGATCACGTCCGTGAGTTCATCAGATATTGACGCCCTCATTCCGTCTACTGTCAGAAATTACAGGTAAAGGCCTATTTCCGACAAATGGTCGCGGGTCTTATATCACCACATTGCGAACAAACCGTGCCGCGACATCGCCATCGTTGCGATAGGAGTGCGGCTGGTTGCTGGCAAACATGAAAAACTCCCCAGTGCCGATCTTTTGCGGCTGATCGCCAAGCATCAGCGTCAGGCAACCCTCGAACACGAAAATCTGCTCGCTCCAGCCGTCAGCGTCCGCTTGCGAGAGGTAAACCTCGCCCGGTTGCAGGCACCATTCCCACTGCTCGACTTCGCGAGTCGCCATGGCTTTGGAGAGCAGCACCGCTTTGCTGCCCGGGTGGGTGCCCGCCCAAGCCACCTCGTTGATGCGACTCGGGTCGCGGGCATCCGGCGCCTGGATCAGATCGCTGAACGCCACATCGAGCGCTTCGGCAACGCGATCGAGGGTGGTCAGGCTGACATTTTTTTCACCCGCCTCAATCGCCACCAGCATGCGCCGGCTGACTCCGGACTTTTCTGCCAGCGCGGTCTGGCTCATATCGGCGGCATGGCGCAGACGCCGCACATTCAGGCTGACGTGTTGCAGGACGGAGGCGCGTTGCGTTGAATCTTTGTGCACTATATTGCTCACTCGGTGAGGTTGGGCAGTATACTGCGCAACGTTGGGCGCATTGTGCGGCCTCCTTTTTATAGTGCGCAAGGTCATGACGTCGCTGAACAGCTCCCCCACTCCCCTCCGTTTCTCTCGTTTCAGCAAAGCCGAGTGCGTGCTGGTGCTGATCACCATGATCTGGGGCGGCACCTTCCTGCTGGTGCAGCACGCGATGACCGTCAGCGGTCCGATGTTTTTTGTAGGCCTGCGCTTCGCCGCTGCGGCGGCTATCGTCGCGCTGTTCTCATGGCGCCATCTGCGCGAACTGACGCTGTTCGAACTCAAGGCCGGCGCCTTCATCGGTGTGGCGATCATGCTCGGTTACGGCTTGCAGACGGTCGGTTTGCAAACGATCCCGAGCAGTCAGTCAGCGTTCATCACCGCGTTGTACGTGCCGTTCGTGCCGTTACTGCAATGGCTGGTACTGGGACGGCGGCCGGGGTTGATGCCGAGCATCGGGATCATGCTGGCGTTTACCGGACTGATGTTGCTGTCCGGGCCTTCGGGGGCCGCGCTGAATTTCAGCCCGGGTGAAATCGCCACGCTGATCAGCGCCATCGCCATTGCCGCCGAGATCATTCTTATCAGCACCTATGCCGGCCAGGTGGATGTGCGCCGAGTGACTGTCGTGCAACTGGCAACCACATCGGTGCTGTCGTTCCTGCTGGTGGTGCCGACCGGGGAAATGATTCCGGATTTCTCCTGGACGCTGCTGGTGACCGCCCTGGGTTTGGGCGCGGCGAGTGCGGCGATTCAGGTGGCGATGAACTGGGCGCAGAAGAGTGTCTCGCCAACCCGGGCAACGCTGATATATGCCGGTGAGCCGGTGTGGGCCGGAATTGTCGGGCGGATTGCCGGGGAACGGTTGCCGGCAATTGCGCTGGTGGGCGCAGGGTTGATTGTGGCGGCGGTGATTGTCAGTGAGTTGAAGACCAAGGGGAAGGTTGCTGAAGCCGAAGCGGAGCTGGAGCGGGAAGCACAGGGATAAAGCTCCGAAATCTTCACAGTCTGAATTATTGCTATCGCGAGCAGGCTCACTCCTACAGGTGAACGCATTCCAAATGTAGGCCTTCGCCTGCTCGCGATGAGGCCATTCCAAGCAACATCGACCTTCCTGAAACAATGCCAAACAGAAAATTCCAGACTACTTTGTAGGATTCTGAGACATCCTCGCGTTTGGTGATCGGGGAGCTGGCACGTATGATGCTTCACAAACTTCCGCAGATTAGAAGCCTATGTCCCTGATAGTTCTACTGCTTCTGCCATTCATTGGCAGCTGTCTGGCAGCGGTGCTGCCTCATAACGCGCGTAATACCGAATCCCTGTTGGCAGGCCTGGTCGCTTTGATCGGCACCGTCCAGGTCGCGCTGTTGTATCCGCAAATTGCCCACGGCGGCGTGATCCGCGAAGAATTCATGTGGCTGCCCAGCCTTGGTCTGAACTTCGTTCTACGCATGGATGGCTTCGCCTGGCTGTTCTCGATGCTGGTCCTCGGCATCGGCACACTGGTTTCTCTCTATGCGCGGTATTACATGTCGCCGGACGATCCGGTGCCGCGTTTCTTCGCGTTTTTCCTGGCGTTCATGGGCGCCATGCTGGGCCTGGTGATCTCCGGCAACCTGATCCAGATCGTGTTTTTCTGGGAACTGACCAGCCTCTTCTCGTTCCTGTTGATCGGCTATTGGCACCACCGCGCCGACGCCCGTCGCGGTGCCTATATGGCGTTGATGGTCACCGGTGCCGGCGGGTTATGCCTGCTGGCGGGGGTCATGATTCTCGGCCATGTCGTCGGCAGCTATGACCTCGACAAGGTCCTGGCCGCCGGCGACATGATTCGTGCACACGCCCTCTACCCTATCCTTTTACCCCTCATTCTTATCGGCGCACTCAGCAAAAGCGCGCAGTTCCCTTTCCATTTCTGGCTGCCGCACGCAATGGCGGCGCCAACACCGGTTTCGGCATACCTGCACTCGGCGACCATGGTCAAGGCCGGGGTTTTCCTGCTCGCCCGACTTTGGCCGTCACTGTCCGGCAGTGAAGAATGGTTCTACATCGTCAGCGGGGCCGGCGCGTGTACGCTGTTGCTCGGCGCCTATTGCGCGATGTTCCAGAACGATCTCAAAGGTCTGCTCGCTTACTCGACCATCAGCCATCTAGGCCTGATTACCCTGTTACTCGGGCTGAACAGTCCGCTGGCGGCAGTGGCGGCGGTATTCCACATCCTCAACCACGCGACGTTCAAGGCTTCGCTGTTCATGGCCGCGGGCATCATCGACCACGAAAGCGGCACTCGCGATATCCGCAAACTCAGCGGCCTGATCAAACTGATTCCCTTCACCGCGACGCTGGCCATGGTTGCCAGCGCCTCGATGGCGGGTGTGCCATTGCTTAACGGCTTCCTGTCGAAGGAAATGTTCTTCGCTGAAACCGTGTTTATCAACGCCACGGCGTGGGTCGAAGCGGCGCTGCCGATTGTCGCGACCATCGCCGGCACATTCAGCGTTGCCTACTCGCTGCGCTTCACCGTCGATGTGTTCTTCGGCCCGCCGGCCACCGACCTGCCGCACACCCCGCACGAGCCGCCGCGCTGGATGCGGGCGCCGGTCGAGTTGCTGGTGTTCACTTGCTTGCTGGTGGGGATTTTCCCGGCGCAGATCGTCGGTCCATTGCTTGCCGCTGCTGCATTGCCAGTGGTTGGCGGCACGCTGCCGGAATACAGTCTGGCGATCTGGCACGGCCTCAACGCGCCAATGATCATGAGCCTGATCGCCATGTCTGGCGGCATCGTCGTCTATCTGTTGCTGCGCAATCTGCTCAAGCGCGGACGTTTCAAATATCCGCCACTAGTGGGCCGCTTCAACGGCAAGCGCCTGTTCGAGCGCAGTCTGGTGGTAATGATGCGCCTGGCCCGACGCCTCGAGCGGCGACTCGGCACCAAGCGTCTGCAGATGCAATTGTTCCTGATGGTTTTGGCGGCGGTGCTCGCCGGCCTGATCCCGATGTTGCACAGCAGCCTGAGTTGGGGCGACCGGCCGAAGATTCCCGGCTCGATCGTTTTTGTGACCTTGTGGCTGCTGGCGATTGCCTGCGCCCTCGGCGCCGCGTGGCAGGCCAAGTATCACCGTCTCGCCGCTCTGACCATGGTCAGCGTTTGCGGGCTGATGACCTGCGTGACCTTCGTCTGGTTCTCCGCGCCCGATCTGGCGCTGACGCAACTGGCGGTAGAAGTGGTCACCACCGTGCTGATCCTGCTCGGCCTGCGCTGGTTGCCACGCCGTATCGAAGAAGTCTCGCCACTGCCAAGCAGCCTGCGCAAGGCACGCATTCGTCGTCTGCGCGACTTGCTGCTGTCGATTGCCGTCGGTGGTGGCATGGCGCTGCTGTCCTACGCGATGCTCACGCGGCAGACGCCGAACGACATCTCTTCGTTCTACCTCAGCCGCGCCATGCCCGAGGGCGGTGGCAGCAACGTGGTCAACGTGATGCTGGTGGATTTCCGTGGCTTCGACACCCTCGGCGAAATCACCGTGCTGGTCGCCGTGGCGCTGACCGTGTTCGCTCTGCTGCGTCGCTTCCGTCCCCCAAAAGAAAGCCTGCAACTGCCCGCTCAGCAACGCTTGCTGGCGCCAGACGTGGTCACCGACCTGGTCAACCCGCGTTCGGCCAGCGACACCGCCCTTGGTTTCATGATGGTTCCGGCGGTGCTGGTGCGCCTGTTGCTGCCGATTGCGCTGGTGGTGTCGTTCTACCTGTTCATGCGCGGGCACAACCAACCGGGTGGCGGATTCGTCGCCGGTCTGGTGATGTCGGTGGCGTTCATCCTGCAATACATGGTCGCCGGTACGCAGTGGGTCGAGGCGCAAATGAGCCTGCGGCCGCTGCGCTGGATGGGCACCGGATTAATGTTCGCCACCGCCACCGGCCTGGGGGCGATGGTCGTCGGTTATCCGTTCCTGACCACACACACCTGGCATTTCAGCTTGCCGCTGCTGGGTGACATCCATATCGCCAGCGCATTGTTCTTCGATATCGGCGTGTACGGCGTGGTGGTTGGTTCGACGCTGTTGATCCTCACCGCGCTCGCCCACCAATCGGTGCGGGGTCACAAGACCGCATCGCTGCCCAAGTCCGTCGCCAGCAAAGGAGCCGTCTGATGGAAGAAGTCATCGCAATCGCCATCGGCGTGCTCGCCGCGTCCGGCGTCTGGCTGATCCTGCGGCCACGGACGTTCCAGGTGGTCATGGGCCTGTGCCTGCTGTCGTATGGCGTCAATCTGTTCATCTTCAGCATGGGTAGCCTGTTCATCGGCAAGGAGCCGGTGATCAAGGATGGCGTGACCCAAGACTTGCTGCACTACACCGACCCGCTGCCACAGGCACTGGTGCTGACTGCGATCGTGATCAGCTTCGCCATGACCGCGCTGTTCCTCGTCGTTCTGCTCGCCTCGCGCGGCCTGACCGGCACCGACCACGTCGACGGCCGGGAGCCTAAGGAATGATGGCGATGACTCACCTGATCGCCGCACCGATTCTGCTGCCGCTGCTGACCGCCGCCATCATGCTGATGCTCGGCGAACGGCACCGACCGCTGAAGGCGAAAATCAACCTGTTCTCCAGCCTCGTCGGCCTGTTCATTTCGGTGCTGTTGCTGCAATGGACGCAAACCACGGGCGTGCCCGGTTCCATCGGCGTGTACCTGCCGGGCAACTGGCAGGCGCCGTTCGGCATTGTGCTGGTGGTCGATCGTCTGTCGGCGCTGATGCTGGTGCTGACCGGGATCATCGGCGTCAGCGCCCTGCTGTTTGCCATGGCCCGTTGGGACGGTGCGGGTTCAAGCTTCCACGCGCTGTTCCAGATTCAGTTGATGGGCTTGTACGGCGCGTTCCTGACAGCGGATCTGTTCAACCTGTTCGTGTTCTTCGAAGTCCTGCTGGCCGCGTCTTACGGCCTGTTGCTGCACGGCTCGGGTCGGGCGCGGGTCTCGTCTGGGCTGCATTACATTTCGATCAACCTGCTGGCCTCGTCGCTGTTTCTGATTGGCGCGGCACTGATCTACGGCGTCACCGGCACGCTGAACATGGCCGATCTGGCGCTGAAGATTCCGCTGGTGCCGGAAGCCGACCGGGGCTTGCTGCACGCCGGCGCCGGGATTCTCGCGGTAGCGTTCCTGGCCAAGGCCGGCATGTGGCCGCTGAACTTCTGGCTGGTGCCGGCCTACTCATCGGCCAGTGCACCGGTGGCGGCGATGTTCGCGATCATGACCAAGGTCGGCGTGTACACGTTGCTGCGCCTGTGGACGCTACTCTTTTCCGGGCAGGCCGGGGCCTCGGCGTTCTTCGGTGGCGACTGGCTGATCTACGGCGGCATGGCGACCATGGTCTGCGCCGGGTTGGCGATTCTCGCCGCGCAACGCTTGGAGCGTATGGCCAGCCTGAGCATTCTGGTCTCGGCGGGGATTCTGCTGTCCGCCGTCGGTTTCGCTCAGCCGAACCTGATCGGCGCGGCGCTGTTTTATCTGGTCAGCTCGACCCTGGCCTTGAGCGCGCTGTTCCTGCTGGCCGAATTGATCGAACGCTCGCGCTCGGCCAATGAGATCCCGCTGGAAGACGAAAGCGAACTGCTGCCGCGCCCACAGGAATCCCTGCAACCGCCCAAAGGCATCAACCTCGATGACGAGCAGAAAGCCGTGGTCGGTCAGGTTATCCCGTGGACGATGGCGTTTCTCGGCCTGAGCTTCATTGCTTGCGCGCTGCTGATCATCGGCATGCCGCCGCTGTCCGGTTTTATCGGCAAACTCAGTCTGATCGGCGCGCTGCTCAATCCGCTGGGCATAGGCATCGGTGCGCCGATATCCAACGCAGCATGGGCGTTGCTGGCATTGCTGATCCTCACCGGGCTGGCCTCGCTGATGGCGTTCTCGCGTCTCGGGATCCAGCGCTTCTGGACGCCGGAAGAGCGCCCTTCGCCGCTGCTGCGCAAACTCGAATGTGCGCCGATCTTCCTGTTGCTGGGGCTGAGCATCGTCCTGACTTTCAAGGCTGAACCCCTGTTGCGTTATACCCAGGCCACCGCCGAGGCGCTGAACAATCCGCAGCAGTACGTGATGGCGGTGCTCGGCACCCGCGTCGTACCGAGCCCGGAAGCCAAATCGGCGATGCTGGAGGTGCAGCCATGAAGCGTGTATTTCCTGCACCGCTGTTGTCGCTGGCACTGTGCGCCCTGTGGCTGACCCTTAACCTGTCGGTCAGCCCGGGCAATCTGCTGCTCGGCGCAATATTGGGTTTTGCTGCACCGTTGATGATGCGCAAACTGCGCCCGAAACAAGTGCGCATTCGCCGTCCAGGGACGATTCTGCGCCTGTTCTTTCTCGTCGGTCGTGACGTGGTGGTGTCCAACCTCATCGTCGCGTGGGGCGTGCTCAACGCCGGTCGGCGCCCTCTCCGCTCTGGCTTTGTCAAAGTCCCGCTGGACCTGCGCGACGCCCACGGACTGGCGACTCTGGCGATGATCTGCACGGTGGTGCCCGGCACGGTTTGGTCGGAACTGTCGCTGGATCGCAGCATTCTGTTGTTGCACGTCTGGGATCTGGATGACGAAGCGCAATTCATCGAACACTTCAAGACCACCTACGAGCGGCCGTTGATGGAGATTTTCGAATGAGCCCATTACTGTCGAACGCAATCCTGCTGACGCTGTTCCTGTTCTCACTGGCCATGGTGCTGACGCTGGTGCGCTTGTTCAAAGGCCCGTCAGCGCAGGATCGGGTTCTGGCGCTGGACTACCTGTACATCGTCGCCATGCTGATGATGCTGACCTTGGGCATTCGCTATTCCAGTGACACTTACTTCGAAGCGGCGCTGCTGATTGCGCTGTTCGGCTTCGTCGGCTCGTTTGCTTTGGCGAAATTCCTGCTGCGTGGCGAGGTGATCGAATGAATGCTGAATTGTCGCTGTGGGTCGAGATTCCGGTGGCGATCCTGCTGGTGCTCAGCGGTCTGTTCGCGTTGATCGGTGCTATCGGGTTATTGCGCATGAAGGATTATTTCCAGCGCATGCACCCACCGGCACTGGCTTCAACACTGGGTGCGTGGTGCGTGGCATTGGCGTCGATCATCTGCTTTTCGGCGTTGAAGTCCGGTCCGGTGGTGCATGCCTGGCTGATTCCGATTCTGCTGGCGATCACTGTGCCGGTGACGACCTTGCTACTGGCGCGGGCGGCGTTGTTCCGCAAGCGCATGGCTGGCGACGATGTGCCGGCAGAGGTCAGTAGCCGGCGGACTGAAAGCGGCAGTTAGTCCAGAGTTTTCAGTGTGTCTGGACTGGCCCTTTCGCGAGCAGGCTCGCTCCCACAGGGTTTTGGGTGAAATAACACATCTGTGAACACCCAAAATCACTGTGGGAGCGAGCCTGCTCGCGAAGCGGCCAGCCAAGTCATCGCAAATTTCAGATCTGTTTCAAACCCAGGCCACCGCCAACAACCCCGCCCCCAACACCGCACACAACGGCGAATACACCCAGGTATCCAGCCGCGCAAACCGTGAATCCGTCACTTCCTTGAAAAACCCGACCAGATTCGAATCACCAATCGCCCGGGCAAACATCAACAGCGCAATCGCGCTGATCACCCATTGCAACGCCTTGTGCGTCACCGCCGGCATTCCCCAGCCAACCCGCATGCACACCAACGCAGCAATCACCAGCAATGCCGCTGCCACAATCAACGTGAGCCAGCCCGAAGGCTTGAACGCCGGCCGCACCGTTGCGACAAATCCGCGCACCGGCACCTGCGGAACCACCACCGCTGCCGCCCACTGCCCACCCAGCGCCCAATACACGTGCATCAAGGCGATCACCGCAAACGTTGTCACCAGCCATTGAGCCAACACAAAGGTCATGGTTGAAATCCTTGGAAAGGGATTTGAACAAATCATCCTAGTCGGATTTTTTTCAAGTGCACGACCGATCAGCGGTACGGTAAAGTGCCGCCCCATGAAATTCTCCCGTTCCGATCGTTCACTGCTGGCCTGGATGCTCTATTGCTGCGTCCTGTTCAACGTGTTCGCCTGCAGCATCGGTCACGGACAAATGGTCGGCATGCAGCTCAACGGTATCGGCGGCCAGTTCTGTACGGTCGACCCGGCCACTCAAGCGCCGCTCGCCAGCAACCCCACCGAAGAACAACTGCCGACCCTGTCCAAGTCGTTTGGCTGCCCGCTGTGCTCGGTTGGCGGCGGCATGGGCCCGGCGTTCAATTCCAGCCTGACGCTGGCGATCCTGCCCGAACAACACAGCCCGCCGCTGGCGCCCATTGTCAGCGCTGACCTCCCCGCCCGCTTCACCTGGCCTTCGGCCAACCCTCGCGCCCCACCGCTCGCCTGAGTGTCTTTGCCTTTTTGATTTGTCAGCCCACTGCGCCAACGCGCGGCGTTCGCCTGTGCGCTGACTCCTAGACAAGCATTCAGGATTCAATGATGAAACAACTCACTCTGCTGGCGAGCCTGTGCGGCTGCCTGTCCGTCAACGTCTGGGCGCAATCCACCGTGGATCTGGCGCCGATCACCATCGATGGCGAGTCAGGCACAGAGCCGGGCCTGAGCCTCGACCAGTCCAGCGGCATGGCCTCACGCCTCGGCTTGAGCGTGCGCGATACGCCCGCCTCCGTCGCCATTGCCAATCGCAACGACATCGAGCGCCACGGCGCGCAGAACTTCCAGGACGCCGCCAACACCTTGCCCGGGGTCAACGCCAGCGCGCCGCCGGGTTTCGGCGGTTTCGTTTCCTATCGCGGCTTCACCAGCAGCCAGATCACCCAGATGTTCAACGGCATCAACGTGTCCGGCGGCCTCGCGCGGCCGGTCGACTCGTGGATCTATGATCGGGTGGAACTGGTCGGCGGCCCGTCATCGCTGATCAATGGTGCGGGCTCCGTGGGCGGCTCGCTGAACTACGTGACCAAACTCGCCACCCGCGACGAACAAGCTGTTGAAGGCCGGGTCAGCTATGGAACCTACGACACCACCGAAACCGCGTTCGGCCTCAACCATGCCCTGACCGAGCCGGGCGCCGATATGCAGCACTACGCGCGACTCGACGTCAGCCACAACACCAGCAATGGCTACATCGACCGCCAGGAGCGTGATGCCTGGAGCGTGGCGTTCTCGTTGCTCAGCGACCTCACGCCAAATCTGTCGCACACACTGGCGCTGGAATATCAGGATGAACACGAAGACAGTCCGTACTGGGGCACGCCCGTGCTCAATCCCAAGGCCGGCGAGTTGAAGATCGACAAACACAACCGCTTCAACAACTACAACGTCGAGGACGGCCGTTACGAGCAGCGAACGATCTGGGTGCGCTCGATCATCGACTACCGCATCAACGACAACACCACCCTGCGCAACACGCTGTATCACCTCGACAGCCAGCGCGATTATCGCAACCTCGAAACCTACCAGTACAACGCCGACAACAGCGCGGTGAACCGCTCCACGGCTTATCAAGTACGCCATCAGGGCGAACAGAACGGCAACCAGTTCGAGCTGCGCCACGACAACACGCTATTCGGTCTCGACACGACGTGGTCGGGGGGCTTCGAATACAAGGTCAATCAGACCACCAACTCGCCGCTGAACGTCAAAGGTGCGAGCACGGTTGACCCGAACAACTACCGTCCGGGGCACTTCTACGACATTCCCGGCACCAACCCGAAATTGATCAGCGACAAAACCAACGAGGTCACCACCAAAGCACTGTTCGTGGAAAACCGGCTGGCGTTGACCGACAAGCTGTCGCTGCTCACCGGTCTGCGTTATGACGACATTGATCTCGACGTGACCAATCATCGCACTGTAACCGCCGCGAACCCCAAGCACCTCAAGCGCAGTTGGGAGCCAGTCACCGGCCGTGCCGGCCTGACCTACCAGTTCATTCCATCGGCCAACGTCTACGTGCAATACAGCACCGCCGCCGAGCAGCCGAACGGCACGCAGGACTTTGATGTCTCGACCGGCAAGCAGTGGGAGATTGGCAGCAAATTTGATTATCTGAACGGGCGTGGCTCGGCAACGATTGCCGCCTACACCATTGAGCGAAAGGACTTCGCGGTGACCGATCCGCTGGACCCGACCAGCAGCATTCCGGTCGGCCAGCAAACGTCAAAAGGCATCGAAATCGCCAGTTCGCTGCGGATCACCGACAAGTTATTGGCCGAAGGTAACTTCGCCTGGGTCGATGCGCAGTACGATGATTTCACCGAAAAGAATGCTGCCGGCGTGGTGGTGTCACGCAAGGGCAATACGCCGACCAACGTGCCGGATCGGGTCGGCAATCTGTGGCTGACGTATGACTTTTCACCGCAATGGCAAGGTGGGGTTGATGCACGATATGTGGCGTCGGTGTATGCGGACACGGCGAACACCATGACCGTGCCGTCGTACACATTGTTCGGCAGCTTCCTCAGCTACAAGGTTGACTCGCACACCACCGTCACTGGGCGCGTGCGTAATCTGACCAATGAGGTGTATGCCGAGTTCGCGCATGTTTCGCCGGCGTATTACCTCGGGACACCGCGCACCTTTGAATTGGCGGTGGCTACCAAGTTCTAAAAGCTTCGCGAGCAAGCTCGCTCCCACAGTGGATATGTGTCGTTCACAATACCAATGTGGGAGCGAGCCTGCTCGCGAAGAGGCCAGCCGCATCAACCTCTATTTCAGATCAGCGGAAACCTTCTCCGCCACATCCTTCGGCAACCAGGCCTGCCACACATCCGGGTGGGCCTTCATGAACGCCACCGCCGCATCACGCGGCGCCGTGTGCTTCTCGCTCATCTCGGCCAACGCCTTGTTCAACGGTTCGATCGGGAAATCCACCTTGCTGAAGAATTCGGCAATCTGCGGATACTGTTTTTGAAACGGTGTCGACACGCCGATCGACAGCTTCGATGCCAGCGACCGGGTCGGTTTCGGATTGGGATTATCGGCATCAGTCAGCGTCTTCCACGCCTCGGCATCAAACGGCGGCTCTTCCAGTTGCACCAGTTTGAATTTGCCCAGCAGCGGCGTCGGCGACCAGTAGTAAAACAACACCGGTTTGCCACGACGAATCGAAGAGCTGATCTCAGCATCCAGCGCCGCCCCCGAACCACTGCGGAAATTGGTGTAGTCGTCCTGCAACCCATAAGCCGTCAACTTCTGCTTGTTGACCACTTCCGAGGTCCAGCCGATCGGGCTGTTGAGGAAGCGCCCCTTGCTCGGGGCTTCCGGATCCTTGAACACGTCCTTGTACTTTTTCAGATCACTGACACTGCGCAGATCCGGTGCCAGCGGCTTGATACCCTTGGCCGGGTCACCCTTGATCACGTACTCCGGCACCCACCAGCCCTCGGTAGCGCCTTTGACCGTGTCACCGAGACTGACGACCTTGCCTTCGGCCTCAGCCTTGACCCACACCGGACTGCGCCCGGCCCACTCCTCGCCAATGACCTGAATGTCATTGTTGGCCAATGCGGTTTCCAGCGTGATGGTGGTACCGGGCAAGGTGTCGGTCGGTAGGCCGTAACCCTTCTCGACGATGATCCGCAGCACATCGGTAATCAGGCTGCCGCTTTCCCAGTTCAGGTCAGCAAAGTGGATCGGCGCCTGGGCGGCCGTCACCGATGGCGCTGATGTCAGCAAACCGAACGTGGCCACGCTGGCGGCCAATAACCGTCGAAATCCGTTCATGCATTGCACCTCGTGCTGTTCACAGCAATGGCAGGTTGGCCTGACAGAAGACCGCAAGCCTCTGAATACTCAGTCAACTGACTGTAGCCGAGGTTCCTGCTTTTTCCGGGCTCAAGCCTGGACGAGGTTATGAATCAGACTTTTCCTGCAAGCTTTGCAGCTCACGTCTGACCATGCTGGCGTATTCCGCAGGACGCAGTGCGTAGATCTGCGCAGCCAGCCAATTCAGCCAGGCGCCTTGCAGTTCGGCTTTGGCGGCGAATAAACGCCGAGCCTCCTCGCGTGCAGTGTCGAGGTTCTGCGCATGGAAATCCGCGCGGCTCACTCGCTCGCCTTAAACGTCACCAGCTCACCCTTGCGCCACTTGGCGGCTTTGGCGGTGACAGCTTTGAGGGTCTTGGTCAGGCCTTCCTGCAACTGCTGATTGGCCGCAAACACGGTCACCACGCTGTGGCCTTCCTTGAACAGGATCGCCTGCCCGTCAGCGGTTTCGACGAAAGCGTAATCGCCCAGCCCATAGACCGTAAGTTTGATTTCGCGAAAACGGATATCCATTTTGCCGCCTTCACGGCTGGGCAAGACCGATGCACTGAAATGGTCGCCGACCTTGAGCTTGAGCCCCGGTTTGTCATCGACCACCAAGGCGCTTTCGGTGTCGATCTCGGCCACGTAAATGCCTTCGGCGTTCTGCTCGGTGATGTAAACAAAACGCGACTGAAACAGCTTGACCAGCTTTGCACGCAAATCACCCAACACGAACAAAGCATGCATATCGAGATTACTGACTGCCAAAGAAACATCCCCACATCTGAAAAAACCGCACACGGAAAACGCGCACGGCAAAAAAACGGCCAGGCCGATGTCACTGCCAAATAAATCAATAAAGCCCTGATCGAGCAGAGTGCTCATTCAACGCGAGGTTGGTAAGACTACTGGATTGCCACCCGCGAATCTCATCCTGATGTCGCCAAAGCTCGAAGGAAAATTCCTCACCGTCGGCAAGAGCAGTCTGACTACGAACTTTAGGGAAAATTCTCACGAAAAAAAGCACTTTTCCGACATATCGCTGGCGAAAAATTGCTTTAGATAAGCCCTGTCGTCAACAGGTACTGGCGATTCTAGAGCAGCGATGCTCATTCCGACTACCCGAAACGGCCTGTAAATACCGGCCAACTGATGAAAAGGACTTCATATGTGCACCCTGACTCATTTTGCCATGCCAGCTGAAGCACAAATCAAATCGCCGCACTTACTGCATACCAGCGCTTTCAACGACCATTGTCCACGTTTCCAGGTCGTGCCCGCCGGCAACTCTTTTTTCCATATAAAGGAAACATCGACCGGGCGCGTAAGAGGTTTCCGTGAAGATCACAACGAAGCCTGCGCCCTCGCCCGCTCACTTGAGTCAAAGATCGAACTCCTGGCGAGCGGTTGCCTCAGATAAAGAGAGAGATCGACCACGCCATACCGGCGCCCACCGAAGGAGTAAACGATGGAACTGCCAGCATACGATCTGAAAACACTGTTCGATCAACTGGGGTTGCCTTCAGAAGGCACAGCAATCGACGATTTCATCGGAGCGCACCCACTGGACGCCAACACCAAACTGATCGACGCCAAGTTCTGGACACCGCAACAGGCGCAATTGCTCAAGGAATGGTTAAGAGCCGACGGTGAAGAAGCAATCGTGGTCGACGAACTGAATGTACGCCTGCACGACGGCAAGTAATCAGTGGTCAGTGAAGGCTGTCACTCGGCTCGGCATGCAACTGCGCGAGCCACGCAGCCTTGCACTCCTCGGCCTCGTCGCGGCTGGCAAACGCAGTGCCGCGACGTTCGCCATTGAGCAACACCACCCAGCAGACGCTACGCCCCATTGCGCGCAAACCGGCCGGCACGCCACTGCCGATCATCACGGCAACATCAACTCTGCACTGCATGCAGCCCTCCCGAAATCATTAGCAACCTAACTAAGTGGTCAGGTTAATGGTTTCTTGCGGGCGGAAACAGCAAGCTCCGTGCACAGATTCATTGCACCGGAAGTAACAATCCCTCAGCGCGGACTTTCCGGTTTATAGCCCAGACGCAATCCACCCCAATGCCGGCCCTTGATCATGATCGGCACCGACAGGTCATGCATCAGCTCACCGGTGTCGCGGGTGTAGGTCTGCAACAACACCGGTTGCTGATGGCTGCCACAGCGAATACCGGTGCGATCCGCGAACTTGCGTTTGGTGCGATTGTTCACCGCGTCGACCTGCGCATCGCCGGTCAACGGCTGACTGAACAATTGATTGTGCGTCGGCACATAACCCTGCTGCGTGCAGGCGATGGCGAACACCACCCCTTCGTGACGCGGCAACAATGGCTCCTGAATCGCCGGCAGCACCTGATCGGTGTAGCGGTCGAAACGGGTTTGAAATTTCGCCGGTTGCGTATTCGGGATCGGCTGATACTGGCGGTCAAACAAATCCTCAAGGCTGACCCGCCCCTGCTCGACATCCGCCTCGAACCGCGCGGCAATCTGACTCGCCCCTTCGCGGGCCAGATCGTAAATACGCTGGTGATAGTCATCCAGCCCGACTTCGGCCAGACGCTCGCTGATGGTTTCCGCCTGCCCTTCCATTTGCACTGCGGCTTCGGCGAGGCGGCGAGTCTGTTGATCGCTGATCGCCAGATCGCTGCGCATCTGTTCGATAGCCTTGAACAGGCTGTCGAGTTGCTCGCGATTGGTTTCCGCGCCCTGAGCGATTTCACCGACCTGAGTTTCCACCCCCGCTGCCAGTCGCGCGATGTTCTCCAGATGCTCACCGGTGTGTTCAACCTGCGCGACACCGGTCTGCAAATCACTCGACAGCTCACGAATCTGCTCCACCACCTGCGCCGTGCGCTGTTGAATGTCGGCGACCATCTCACCGACTTCACCGGTCGCCGAGGCCGTGCGCGCCGCCAACCCACGCACCTCATCCGCCACTACCGCAAAACCGCGACCATGTTCCCCGGCCCGCGCCGCCTCGATCGCCGTGTTCAGTGCGAGCAGATTGGTCTGGCTGGCAATCGACTGAATCACCAATGTCACGCGCTGAATATCATCGCTGCGCAAGCTCAAGGCTTCGATCAATTCACGGCTGGCATTGGCGCGTTGACTGAGCTGATGCATGCGCGAGATCGAATCCACCAGTTCCGTACGCCCCGCTGCGCTGCTGTGATGCGCCTGACTCGCTGCTTCTAGCGCTGCACGGCTGAGTTGTGAAGTGGCGTGTTCGGTGGCGATCATCACCTCGGCGTTGCTGACGATCTGCGCCGCCGCACCGAGTTGCGATTCGAGTTTGCTCGCCAGTTCCTTGACCGAAAACGCCACGCCCGCCGCCGACAAGGCGTTATGGCTGGTGGTGTAGGAAAGGTCACGGGTCAGTTCGGACATTGCGCTGCCGCTGTCGGCAGGCTGGGAATCGGGGATAGCGCGGGAGCGCAAGCGCGGCAGCCAGACAATCAGCACCGCCAGCGGCATGCCTATGTACAGCGACCATCCGGCCAGGCTCATGCCGGCCAGCAACAGCATCAGGGCGATGCTTTGCAGGGTCGGCGCGATCCAGCGGTTTTTCGGCAAAAGCACTGGTGCAGGCAAAGCCCCAACCAGAGATCCATCTCTCGTCATATCAACACCCCACGCTTGTTCTCATTGTTGTGACTGCATTAAACGCCACTACAACGCCATTATCCATGGTCCGTTAGTCGTGGGGTCTGTGGCAGGTCAATAGAACGGCTCGGGATTATTGCAGACGAGCAAAAACAAAGATCGCAGCCTCCAGCAACGCCCGTATGGGAGCTGCTGAAGGCTGCGATCTTTTCAAGGTGCCCCTGTTGAAAGGGTCACCCCACAGAATCAGGCCTGACGCTGGTGCTTGTCGATCTGCTCGTGACGCTCTTGAGCTTCGATGCAGTACTTGGTGGTCGGGCTGATCAGCAGGCGCTTAAGGCCAATGGCCTCGCCGCTGTCATCGCACCAGCCAAAGCTGTCTTCCTTGATGCGCTCAAGGGCTTGTTCCAGCTGTGGCAGCATGCGCTGGTCGCGATCGATCGCGTTCACCAGCCAAGTGCGCTCTTCTTCAACCGAAGCCGCGTCCGCCGGGTCAGCCGGGGTGTCCAGGCTTTCGATGGCGATACGGTTTTGCTCAATGCGCTCGTGGGTTTCGACTTTCATGTTCTGCAACAGCTCAGTGAAGAAAGCGTGCTGCTCGGCATTCATGTAGTCATCTGCCGGCATGGCCAGCAACTTGTCCTTTGTCATTGATATCTCTATAAAAAAACGTGCATTAAGGCGAATTAGGGAGCGTTTCGGCGAACCGCGTACGGTCGGCGAAAAGGCATCGTTTATTGCAAATGCCACCCGGCACTCAATTTACGAGGGGCGGCAGTCTAAGGCCCGAATGAGGCCTCAGCAACTGTAAATACAGGGAATTTGTCCGACAAAGCCCGGAAACTGCTCTGACACAGCGTTTACACGGCCATCGGAGTGCGTTTATAGCAAGAAATTCAGTCGAGCGGCTGTATATAGAAGACAAACGGCTAACCACACAGTGCTCAGACGCAATTTTTTACCACGCACTGCATCGTTTCAGCAAAGCAGAACCGTAAAAGCCCCCCTAATATCAGGCCCACCGTGTGATCAAACAGCCTGAAGGAAGACCTATGCCCCGCCCCGATCTGCCGGCCACCGACGAGGTTTCACTCGCCAGCCCCCCGATCAATGCCGAGCGCCTGCTGCAACTGATCACCGACGAATACGACGCCCTGCCGCGCCAGCTCAAACGCATTGCCAGCTACATCAGCCAGCAGAGCGACCGGATCATGGTTGACCGCATCAGCGACATCGCCCGCGAGTGCGAAGTCCACCCGTCCGCCATCGTGCGCTTCTCGCAACGCTTCGGTTTCAGCGGCTTCAGCGAAATGCAGGCCTTGTTCCGCAGCGCCTACACGCACAAAGCCTCGCCGGTGCAGAACTACCAGCAACGCATCCGCAGCATGATCGCCAACCAGTCGCAGCAAGCCAGCGCCGGCGACCTCGCCCGCGAATGCATCGACGCCACCCGCTCCGGCATCGAACGCCTGGGCCGCGAACTGGACGACGCCGTGTTCGAAAAAGCCGTCGACCTGATCGTCAACGCCGACAATATCTACGTCGTCGGCGTGCGCCGCTCCTTCGCCGTCGCCGACTATCTCGTTTACAACTTGCAACACACTCAGAAACGAATTCATCTGGTGTCCGGGCTCGGCGGCAGCTATCGAGAGCAAATGCGCAGCGTGCGCGCGAACGATCTGGTCATCGCCATCAGCTTCGTGCCCTATGCCAAAGAAACCCAACACTGCCTGCGCTTCGCCCGACAGCAGCAGGCCAACACCCTGATCCTCACCGACAGCCACCTCTCGCCACTGGCGAAACTCGCCAACAGCGTATTACTGGTCAACGAAGGCAGCGCTCTCGCCTTTCGTTCGCTGAGTGCGACGCTGTGTTTGTGCCAGGCTTTGTTTGTGGCGGTGGCGTATCGGCTGGAACTGAATGTCGATGAGATTCACGAACAACCGGGCTTCGACGACTGACAATTGCCTCAGCGTCGGCTAGGTTATGCCTTCCCACCGGTTTGACTTGAAGGAACGCGTCATGAAACTGATCGGCATGCTGGACTCCCCTTACGTGCGCCGCGTGGCGATCTCCGCCAAACGCCTTGGCATCGACCTCGAACACGATTCAGTCTCGGTGTTCCGCCACTTCGAGCAATTCCAGCAGATCAACCCGGTGGTCAAAGCGCCCACGCTGATCCTCGACGACGGCGTGGTCCTGATGGACTCGACCCTCATCCTCGATTACCTCGAAGCCAGCTCCGGAAAAAGCCTGCTGCCGACCGACCTGAAACAACGCGCCCACGCCCTGCGCCTGATCGGCCTCAGCCTCGCCGCCTGCGAAAAAGCCGTGCAGCTTTACTACGAACGCAACCTGCGCCCGGCCGACATTCAATACCAACCGTGGGTCGAACGCGTCGAAGGCCAACTCGCCGCCGCCTTCACCGCCCTCGAGCAAGAACTGGAAAAAACCGGCCTGCCCACCGACGGCACCCTCACCCAGGCCGGCATCAGCCTCGCCGTCGCCTGGAGCTTCACCGACCTCGTCGTCCCCGACCAGATCGACACCCGCCGCTACCCCCACATCGCCCAATACACCGCCTACGCCGAAACCCTCGAAGCGTTCGTCAGCACCCCGATGACCTGACCATGAGCACCACCGACACCGCCGCCCCGGCGTTAAAGGAAATCTTCAACGCCGAGCGCTTGCAGCACATCGCCCGCGAAATGAGCGCCGTGTACCCGGCGTTCAAGGCCAAGGCGTTTCTCAAACATGCCCAGGACGGACTCGCCGAATTATCAGTGATGCAACGCATGGCCCGTGTCAGCGAAAGCCTGCACGCCGTGTTGCCGCTGGACTACGAAGATTCCCTCGATGTATTGCGTGAACTCGCGCCTAGGTTGAACAGCGGATTCGTCAGCATGTGTTTGCCGCATTACGTCGCCTGCTACGGCGGGCATGCGT
Organism: Pseudomonas viridiflava; assembly: GCF_900580865.1. GTDB lineage: Bacteria > Pseudomonadota > Gammaproteobacteria > Pseudomonadales > Pseudomonadaceae > Aquipseudomonas. Next base: position 134,683 of record NZ_UTBZ01000169.1, on the reverse strand, counting down.
TCGACACCTCCATGGACGCCCTGAAGTACTTCACCACCTTCGGCTCCTCCGAATTCGCCATCCGCCACTTTCTGCGCAGCGACCTAGAACGATCGTTAGAGCTGATGCACGACTGGACCCGAGACGAAAACCACCACGTTCGACGCCTCGCCAGCGAAGGCAGCCGCCCTCGCCTGCCTTGGTCGTTTCGGTTGGAAGCGGTGCAGGCGGATCCGCAGTTGGCCGCAGGGATACTCGATCGGTTGAAGGCGGATGAGAGTTTGTACGTGCGCAAGTCCGTGGCGAATCATTTGAATGATGTGACGAAGGTGCATCCGGGGTGGGTGCTGGACACGATTGAAGGTTGGTCGCTGGAGAACAAGCACACGGCGTGGATTGCCAAGCATGCGTTGCGGAGTTTGATCAAGCAGGGGGATTTAAGGGCGCTGACGGTGATTGGTGCCGGGGCGAAGGCTGAGGTTGAGTTGTTGGATGTTCGGGTTGAGCCGGCGGTGGTTAGGTTGGGGGAAGCGATTACGTTGTCGTTTGTGGTGAAGTCGACCGTGGCGCATGAACAGCGGTTGGTGATTGATTATGCAATTGACTATGTGAAGGCGAATGGCGGGGTTTCGCGGAAGGTTTTTAAGTTGAAGACGGTGGTTTTGGCGGGGTTTGGGGAGATGGTTGTGGGGCGGAAGCAGGTGATTAAGGATTTTACGACGCGGAAGCATTTTGTCGGGCTGCATTCCGTGCTCGTAATGGTTAACGGGGGACAACGAGCCTCAGAAGCGTTTAATTTGATAAAACAGTAATTAATCAACGCGCCACATCCAAAAGCAAATACAAGTACAAGTACAAGTACAAGGAGCGCACATGAGTGACTATGATAAGTATATTGAAGACGTAACCGACGACATTAAAACTTGCATTGATGCAATGGGTTGTCAACCGATCCTCTTCGTTGGCTCTGGCCTCACAAAAAGATATCTTCAAGGCCCTAACTGGACAGAACTGTTATTTAAATTAAGCGAAATCTGTCCAGAGATAGACAAAAAATTTGCATATTATTTACAACGATATCCAAATCTAGTGGATATCGGCACAGTATTCTCCGAAAAATTCAATGACTGGGCGTGGAGTAATGGCGAGCATAATTTTCCCGCCGAACTCTTCGGAGAAGGAAATGGCTCAGACATTTACTTCAAGCATGCAATTTGCGAAATATTTCAAACATTACTCAACACTTCTACCATAGAAAACGAAAGCGAAATAGAATTACTAAAAAAAATCCACCCCCACTCAATAATAACAACCAACTACGACCGTTTTCTCGAACAAATCTTCCCAAACTACACACCCATAATTGGCCAATGTATTCTGTATGCAAACCATTCGAGCATAGGTGAAATATTTAAGATTCACGGTTGTGCTTCTGACCCTAAAAGCATAGTTATCACGAGAGACGACTATGAGAGTTTTTTAAAAAAGAAAAAATATCTTAGTGCAAAAATGTTGGCATTTTTCGCTGAACATCCACTTATATTCATAGGGTACAGTGCAGAAGACCCAAACATCAGATCAATTTTATCAGACATCGACGAGATCCTTTCCGAAAATGGAGAGCTCATTCCAAACATTTACATTTTGGAATGGTCAAGCAAAGAAATCACGGATTACCCTAGAAGAGAAAGATTAATTCCAGTTTCAGAAAACAAAAGCATCAGGATAAAAAGCATCGTTGCCAATGATTATTCTTGGGTCTACACAGCATTCGGTGCAAACCAAGCTCTGGACAATGTTAATCCAAAACTACTTCGAGCTTTGCTTGCACGAACATATGAACTAGTCCGCTCTGACATACCAAAAAACCCTATACAAGTTGATTATTCAGTGCTCGCAGACGTCTCCGAATCAGATGGAGCACTAGCTAAATTATATGGGATAGCAGACACCTCAGATGGTTTAGCGTTTAACTCAAATTTTCCACATACACCATCCACACTAGGGATCAGCCTTGGATACAAAGGCTGGCATGACGCCAACAAATTAATTGAGATATTAAAAAAAGCAACAGGCATAGATATAAAATCATTCGACAACAAATATCATTGCGCGGTAATGAATGGGACGCACGTACAAGCCCATCGTTACTCAAATCTATTAAAGATCCTGCTCGAAAAAATTAGAGACGGAGAAGCATATACATTAGATCTCCCGACGCAAGTTCCACTTGCAAACTAAATGCCCCCTTCCCGAATAAACATGGATAATTCAATGAATAACAAAAAAACAGTATACATCATCGGAGCGGGATTTTCTGTCGAGGCCGGGGCCCCTACGCAAGCAAAGATAATACAACACGCATTTGAGTTACATAACGCAAATCCCGACGATTTCGACAAAGCCAAATTTAATATATTCACAAACTTCATTAGCCAGCAATTAAATGTATCTGAAGAAAACTTTGCAACCGTTGACCTTGAAGACATTTTCACACCATTAGATCGATGCTTGGCTGAAAGCTCACAATTCAGGGGAATTAATCTCGGCAGCATTATGAAAGTCAGAGAGGCAGTTTTTTACGTAGTTGGAACGACCATTCAACTCCTACTTAACAATACAAATGACAAAAAAGATTACATTGATAAATTTGCAAATTACTTGACCAAAAAATCCTCCATTCGGGCCAATGCATCATACAGATCAAACGATCCTGTAAGCGTTATTAGCACTAACTGGGACATCCTGCTGGACAACTCAATTTACGAAGCCTTACATTCGAACACTGAATACAATGGAGTCGTAGATTACTGTTGCTATATAAGCTCAAAAGATGTATCAGATAAAACAGTAGTGCCGGGGTTAGAAAAACTTGGACAAGGTGGATTTAACGTAAAGCTATTAAAACTTCACGGCTCACTTAACTGGCTACAGTGCCCCAGATGCGCACGACTATATGCGAAATTCTTCGAAAAACAGTCAATGAACAATTTCGCAAACCCAAGTTCCTGCCGTCACTGCGACAGCAACTTCCCAGAAGAAGATGGCAAGCACGAGCTTACCCCAAACCTGATAATGCCAACTTATTTAAAAGACCTTTCAAACCCACAATATAGAATAATCTGGCAGAATGCAGGAATCGAACTTTCAGAGGCCGACGAGATTGTATTCATAGGATACTCGTTACCTTATGCGGATTTCGAAATGCGTCAACTTCTATCAAGAATGACTAGAAAAACCGCAAAAATACACGTAGTAGATAAGCCTGCCAAGGAGGACATTGAAAAACTCAAGGCTCATTGGAAAAAATTCTTCGGCAACAGAGAAATAAATTTTAGTCTTGATGGAGCGAAATCCTTTATTAAAAACTTATAAACCCTCATAAAGACTAGGCAAATATTTTGTAAAAGAACCAGAAAGATCGGCTAGACCACCTTTTAATTTGGTCTAGCCCCTCTACCTTTATTGGATCACACCTTGCCAACAGCCATATGCAATTACAAATTTCTAGATATAACATTTGAATTTCTTGCTGACGCGGTACGCATAACGCCAGTCGCTCTTATTTTGGCTAGGACATAGCGATTATCCGACTGAGATGCGCAGGAATATATTTCCTTTAATGTCTCCGACGAAAGCCTCCTCAACCTAGGCTTTCATGTAATGCGGTTCAGTAAAACCAAACGCCTACCACGGAGATTTTGGGTCGTTTTTGACTGATAGTGGAATACTTGACTGGCAACCAGTAATTAACAGAGCAACAAACACCGTTATCAGCTGTTTCACCGGGTGACGATTACCAACTCCCATAGGGAATGCCGTACTTGTCGATATACCGCTTGGCCTTTTCACTTATGGGATAAGCATACTGACCACCATTCTTACCCAACTCGGGTCCCAGCGGCTCCAACTCAGCTTGGGCACGAGCGACTTTCACTGGGCGCCGGCATAAATCTCTTACCCACACTTGCACCACACCACCCGGGGCGAGTCCCAAATAGACGGAGGCCATGAAGCGTGCGGTTTTCTCGGGAGTTTCCGGGCAGCGCTGATGGGTAGACGTCACCATCACTTGTCTGGCTTCTTCAGGGATATCTACCCATGCCCGGTAAGTTTTTTTCTCTGGTATCGACTGCCAGCGGACAAAAATCCGCTTAGGTAGTCCTGCACCAATAACCGGCTTGCCTGTACCTCCAACACCAATCCAACCGCGCGCAGATTCTTTGTCGTCATTCGGCTCTGCACCGCTGGCATTCCCTCCCCCAGCTCGCAGGAAGGTCTTACCGTCAATGTCTTCCACAGAGCTGTCTTCAACCCACACGTTCATGAAGTTGGGTTTGATAAATGCCAGCTCCCACCACGGGTATTTGGGATCGTTTTCACCTGAGTTGGAGCTTGTTGCGTGACAGCCGGTGAAGACCAAAACGCTCAATAGAGCTACGAGTATTCTCATTACCAAAGCTTCCAATCAGCTACGTGAGGATGCTGCACGCGAATGCCATCGTCCGTTGGTGCATTGATGTAAACGGCTTTCAAGCCGCTGCCGTCACGTCTCCCTTGCGGGTGATTCCAGTTGGCAGAGGTATGAATGTATTTCAGTTTCAGCAATTGCTCTTCTTCTGCGGTGGTGCTGTAGTCGCCGGCGACAAACCTGTCACAGAGCGATTGCAATTCCTGGGGAACGGCATACTCGGTTCGTCCAGGAATGTCGGTGAACGGAACACCTTTTTCTTTGGCCAACTGATACATCACTCTCAAGTAAACCGTTGAGAGTTTGCCACTAACCGGGCGTTTGAGTTGTAGCCCAGCGTATACGCGTTTTTGCTTAGGCCCGAAACGATCTTGCGGCTCAGCCGGCAACGCAAGCGCAGTGGGCGTTACGATTTCCAACAGATGAGCAGGCCAGCCTTTGGCTACCCAATGATTTTTTACCCGAGCGGCATCCTTATAGATCGAGGTTGTTTTCACGTCAGTGTTGCTCCAAACGTCAAGCGTTTGCATAGGACTGACCAAAACACACTCTTCGACTTCATCAAGGTAGCTGCCTCCGATATCCGAGTGAACACCTGGAAATGCGTATTCTGGATAGTCGGGTTTGACGTTACTGAGGGCGAAGTTGGCCCGACATTCGTCGCGCGCAACCAAGTGGACGACGTCCTTGAAAAAACGCGGATCTAGGTACAGTTTTACGCCCGGTGCTATGGGGCTTTTCACCCTGCCAAGATTCGTAAAGCCAGCAATTGACGGCACCGTATCGAACAGCCCAATGAAGCCCATTCGGAAACTGCCACCGTACTGGTCGACAAAGGTCCGGGAGAAATTATTGGCGTAAGTTGCCAACAGATCTCTTAGCGGTCCCTGCTTGCCTCGTACTATTTCATTTGAGAAATGGCGAGCTGCCGCTGCGCCTCGACTGAATCCGAAAGTATCAAAGGTGATAGATGTAATTTCACTGCCGGGATTCTCTTGAAGGGCATCCTCAAGGACTTGTTTGATGAAGGTAAACGAAGTCTGAACACGCCCTGCGACTCCAGTCTCTCCACGCCCCATGCCTTGACCGACCAAACTGTCTTCTTCATTGGATTGAGTACCAATGCCTTCAATGTACAAAGGGCGGGATACCTGCTTTATCGGTCCCTCTCCTTCAGCAATCGGAGCTTCGTAATACAGGTCGGCAAGCTTCTTTACATTGGTCGCGCCAGCGCCATAACTGCTGTCCGGGTTCCCCATATAGGGCTGACAACTGGCAGGGATATCCTCGGGCGCAATGGGATGCTGCGCCCCACACAGCAATCCAGCCGCCGTGTTGTTCGCATTATTCCCAGTGCCATCAAAGAACACCCCAATCCTCAACGCAATCCCGATTTTTTCAGGTTCGCGCGCAGGTTCTTTCCCGTGTTTCTCATATTCCGCCCAACGCTGGGCGTGAATATCGACGGGTTTGGCTTCTTCGTAGCGGTAGTTTTTCGGGGGGTTGGGTACGTAGCCACTCATCCATGATTCCTGGTTCTGATCCTTGAGAACGGCCCGAAGGGTGACAGCCGTGGCTGGGGGGCGCAAGCCGTGGCCGTGTGCCAGCCAGGGTGTGACAGCGGGGTTCGACGAGGGTTTCCCCTCGTCGGGGTGGGGGTTAGCTGGCGATTTCGACGTTATCCAGCGCTTGGTTGACGGCGATTTCGCCGAGCATCACGACTTGGGCGATGCCCAGTGCGGTTTTGCGGTGGGGGGTGTCGAGCATGGCGGCGAAGTTGAGGAGCATTTCGCTGGCGGAGCCTAGGGTTTCGCTGGCGTTGGCGAGCAGGGATTCGCTGTTGTACTTCGGGTTGGCGAGGTACATGCGTTCGGGTTGTTGGGTGCTGGCCATGATTTGGCTGGCGGGTTTGAGGTAGTGGTCGAGGGCGCGTTCGGCGGCTTCGTGGAATCGCTTGGAGTCGGGGGATTCGTAGGGGGATGTGGGGTCGGTTTCGGGTGGGTTGGGTGTTGGTTTGATCATTGATGAAGCTCCTACGTCAAAAAAAGGAGCCATCACTCTCGCTACCAAACGAGGGTGGCGGCCATGCGCAGGTTGGTAGACCGGGACGTAGAAAACCGGCGCGCCCGAAGACGCCCTGTGCATGACCACCATAAAAGCCGTATCGAACAGACACTGCGAATCATGATGCTTATGCAATCTACGAAAACTCAGGGCTACCAAACCCGATCACTGTTTTTCAGCGACCGACAGACGATAGAACCCGCGCCCTAGACGCACAAGCCGGCGGATTCTGGCTTAGTCGTAGGTAACGGCGCAAGGCGTTGTAGGGTTTCGGTGGTTACTTGAGGCTTCGTTTAAACAGTGGTGGTTTTTACTGTTTATTTCGCTCAGTGGTTGATGGGGTGGACGTCTTCGCGAGCAGGCTCGCTCCCACAGGGGGTTTGTGGTTGGCGCGAGACTTGTGGTGGCTGGGCTGGCGTTATCGCGAGCAGGCTCACTCCTACAGGGGATTGAGTCTGGCTTGGGATTTGGGGTGATTGGGCTGGCGTCTTCGCGAGCAGGCTCGCTCCCACAGGTTTTGTGTTGGGCTCGGGGTTCGCGGCGGGCGGGCTGGCGTCATCGCGGGCAAGCTCGGCTCCCACAGAGATTGGGGGATGGCTATGGTCGGTGGCGTGTCATGTAGATGAGGGCGGATCGTCCACCATTTGGCGCCGGGCGCTCTTCGATGGAGAACGGTACGAAGCCAAGTTTCGGGTAGAGCAGCAGGCCTGCGGTGTTTTCGTTGAAGCAAGAGAGCTGCACTTCTTTCGCCTGGTATTTTTCGAACCCCACTGCGGTCATGGTTTCGACGATGTATCGCGCAACCCCCTGGCCACGGGCATATGGCGCGACGATGACGTTGCCGATGCAGCAGATGCCATCGTGCTCAGCGCGGTAGAAGTTGGCGAAGCCGACGAACTCGCCGTTGGCCAGAAAAGCCGTGGAGTCGAAGCGTTGGCTGATTGCGCTGTGCATCTGCTCTTCCGTCAGCGGGAAGTTGGCTTTCGGGAACATGAAGAACAGCTCTTGTTCGCCTTGGGGAAAGCTGCAGAGGGTGTTGACGTCGTCGGTCGTCACTGGCCGGTGGGAGAAATTCATCGCTGCCCTGCCCTCACTGTTTACCCGCCAGATGGTGCGCCACCAAGGCGTTGGCATGACCGTGGCCGATGCCGTGTTCGTCCTTGAGCCACGCCACCAGTTCCATGTGCTTCTTGTCGCTGATGCCGGCGAGCAGGTTCAGCCAGTGATCAATGGGCTGGCCGTATTTTTTCTCGATGGAGGGAAAGTATGAAGCCGGGCCTTTTACCTTGTTGTCTTCGCTCATGCTGCAAGCTCCCTGTGGTCACGACGGAGGGTCGGCGGACGCTCCTTGTCGGCAGGTCATAGAGTGGACGCGAGACGCTGTTCCGGCAAGTGGCCCGCCGATCAGTTCGGGCCACACGGCACCCCTTATTTTTTCGATAGCGCTCTGAGTCGCTCTCTATCGGTCAGCCCATCGGTTCTGACGCTGGCGACAGTCGTGTGGTTTTTCTGCTGCGGCGAAAGGATCGGTTCGCCGGGGTATCGGTAATCGCTAAAACCCTGCATGACTTTTTGGTCGATGGCACTGTTACCGCAACTTTGCCGCAAGGCAATCACTGGCACCAACGAGCCGGGGGTGTAAGTCAGTTCCAGCTGCACCGACTTGCGCTCGGGGGGCGACAGCTTTTCTTGCGCCAGCACTTTCTCGATACCTTCAATCTTCGCCCTGACACCGTACTGCATCCTATTGAGATAAACCTTGTTGTACTGCTGTTGTTGTTCGATCGTCATCACCACGCCTTTGGTGCGCAGGCGTTGGAGGTTGTCCCATGAGTCGGCTTTGAAATACAGCTTCAGCGCCCCCTGAAGGTCTTGCGGGCCGCCTTTGCCGTTCTCCAGAAACTCGGCGACTTTGAGCTCCATTGCGGTATTGCCGGGCTCCGCGATAGAGCGCTCAAAAAAGTCCCGGGCAGCCACCAGATCGACCGGCCCGCCGACACCGGCTGCCGCCATATCGCCCAGTCGGCTGTAGACATTCGGCGCACGTCGGGCCACCGACTCATAGATGTCTTTGGCCTTCTCGATGTTTTTCGGCACGCCATGTCCCTGCTCGTACATCTCACCGAGGATCACCTTGCAGTTGGCGTTCTGGGTGCTGAGATAGCGGATTTCGTCGAACTGCTGCTCACTGATCGACGCTTGCTTGAAGTACGCCGCACAACGAAAGCTGGGGAATTCATCGTCCGCAAGATTGGGGCGATGGTGGGATTTGCAGCCTGCAACGAGGGCAGTAAGCGCCAGTACAGCAACAACCTTGTTCATGAATGGCATCCGTTGAAATCGTGCAGATTTCATCGGCAGGCAGACGCAAAACCTGAAGTGTCGGTGACTCTAGAACATCACAAAAAACTGTGGGAGCGAGCAAGCTCGCTCCCACAGGGGTTGTAGTGGATCAGGGTTATTCGGTGCGGCCCGGCAGCATCCGCACCAGCGTGTTATCCCGCACCCAATAATGGTGAAACAACCCCGCCGCTGCGTGCAGTCCGATCAGCCAGTAGCCGGTGCTGCCAATCAGTTCATGCCAGTACTTCAGTTGCTTGGCGAAGTCCGGGTCGATGGCCACGGGGGCCGGGACGTGGAAGCCGAAGTACGGGAACGGTTTGTCGGCCGCGGCGAGCATCAGCCAGGCGAGGATCGGCGTGGCGATCATCAGGCCGTACAGCGCCAGGTGTGTCAGGTGCGCGATGCCGGTCTGCCACGCAGGGGGTTTGGGGGTGATCGGTGGGCGTGGGCTGAGGCGGCCGAGCAGGCGGATCCACACGAGGGCGAAGATGCTCGCGCCGAACAGGCCGTGGAAGCCCATCAGCAAGCCGCGTGCTTCGCTGCCCTTGGGCAGGTAGCCCTTGATTTCGACGCAGGCGTAGACGCCGACAAACAGCGCCAGCATCAGCCAGTGCAGGGTTATTGAGAGTTTTCCATAACGGGTTACGGCGGTGTCGCGGGTCATAAGCTGCGCCTCGTGATTGTCGTGAGTGACGGCCGATTCGTTCGACCGCCTCGCTCCGGTTGTTGGGCGAACCGACGGCGTTACCCTGCCCGCCCAGTCTTAAGAGAGTCTGAAGACAGACCCTCACGTTAACCTTTTTTCACCTTCAGACTTCGTTAAGAAATGCCTCCGATACTCGCCTCAAACCTATTGAGGGAGGCGTTCTGCCCATGCCCGAATTTGACTGGAACATCGCCCTGCCCCTGCGCTTCGGTCAAGCCGAAACACCGCAGATGACACTGACCGGCGCGCTGCCCGATGACACTCTGCGAGCGACGTTTGAAAGCTTTATCCAGCAGCGCTTTCGCAAGGCCCATGGCGCCGACATCCGCCACTTCATGCCTGAGTTGTTCGGCATGCACAACGGCGAAGGCGAGTTGTGCGCCGTGGCCGGGGTGCGTCGCGCGCATCTGGAATCACTTTTCCTTGAGCGCTATCTGGATGAGCCGATCGAGCCGTTGATCAGCGCGGCGGCGGATCGTCCGGTCGAGCGCAGCGCCATCGTCGAAGTCGGCAATCTCGCCGCCAGCGACACCGGCAGCGCGCGCCTGAGCATCATCGCCATCACCTATCTGCTGGCCATGGGCGGCCTGGAATGGGTGACGTTCACCGGCAACATCGGCCTGGTCAACAGCTTCCATCGCCTGGGTTTGAAGCCAGTGACATTGTGCGCCGCTGACCCGGAACGATTGGGTGACGAGCGTCAACACTGGGGCAGTTATTACGAAAGCAAACCTTGGGTGCACGTCGGCAACATCCGCGCAGGGTTCGTCCATTTGCGCAATATCGGCCTGTTTGCCCGCCTGGGTTTACCGGGTTCGATTGAAGGAGCCTGTCATGTCGCTTGAACTGCAACGCTTCCAGGAAACCCTGCGCGACCATGCCCGGCGCAATGACAACGCGACCGCCCTGTGGGGCGACACGCTGAAACTCGATTACGCCACGCTGTATGCCGAGGTGCTCTATCGCCAGGAGCGTTTGCGCGATGAGCAGGCGCAGGTGATTGCGCTGGCGTTGGACAACGGCGTCGACGCGATGCTCTGGGATCTGGCCGTGCTGTTTGAAGGCCTGACCTGCGTGACGCTGCCGCCATTTTTCAGTGCGGCACAACGTGCTCATTGTCTGGAACAGAGCCAGGCCGAACGGGTGATCGCCGAGCCGGAGCTGGGCGCCGAATTGCTCGCGGCCGGCTATGAACAACGTGGCGAGTTCTGGTGCCGCGCGTTCAGTGGCCCCAGTCGTATGCCGGTCGGCACCGCGAAACTCACATTCACGTCCGGCACCACCGGCACGCCGAAAGGTGTGTGCCTGAGCGCCGAGAGCCTGCTGCGCGTTGCACGGGAGCTGGATCAGGCCAGCGAAGCCACCGGCCCGCAGCATCACTTGGCGCTGTTGCCGTTGGCGATTCTGCTGGAGAACCTCGGCTGTTACGCCGCGCTGTATGCCGGCGCCATGTTGAGTTTGCCGAGCCAGAAAACCCTCGGCATTCAGGGCGCTAGCGGCGTCGAGATTCCGCGTCTGCTCGGTTATCTGGCCAGCCGTGCACCGGAGAGTCTGATCCTGGTGCCGCAGTTGCTGCTGTTACTGGTCAGCGCCGCTGAACAGAAAGCCTTCGACCCGCAAACCCTGCGCTTTGCCGCTGTCGGTGGTGCGCGGGTCTCGGAGGATCTGCTGCACCGCGCGCAACGGGTCGGGCTGCCGGTTTATGAAGGTTACGGCTTATCCGAATGCGCCTCGGTGGTGTGCCTCAATCGACCCGGTGCGCGCCGACCCGGCAGTGTCGGCCGGCCGTTGCCGCATGTCGAAGTGCGGCTGGCCGAGGACGGCGAAGTGCTGATCAAGGGCTCGACCTTGCTCGGTTATCTAGGCGACGCGCCGTACGCCGAGGAATGGTGGCCGAGCGGCGATCTGGGCGAGTTCGACCCGGAAGGTTTTCTCTATCTCAAGGGCCGCAAGAAGCACCAGTTCGTCACCAGTTTCGGGCGCAACGTCAACCCGGAATGGGTCGAGTCCGAGCTGACCCAGCGCCGCCACATCGCCCAGGCGTTCGTTTATGGCGAGGCCTTGCCGCGCAATCACGCCCTGCTCTGGCCGCATCGCCCGGACTGCACCGACGCCGAACTGGCCGCTGCCGTCGCCGAAGCCAACGAGGCTTTGCCGGATTACGCCCAAGTGCATCAGTGGACGCGCCTGCCGCAACCCTTCAGCGCCGCCAATGGCTTGCTCACCGCCAATGGCCGCCCGCGCCGCGACGCCATCGTCGCGCAGTACCACAACCAATTGACCGAATCCGCTGTTTCCGAGGAGTCCGCATCATGAGTTTTTTTGACACCCTGCAAGAAGCCACGCAACAGGAACGCCACGAACTGTTCAACCTGCCGATCATCGTCGATGCCCTGCAAGGCAAGGTCAGCCTCGACAGTTATCGGGCGTTTCTGGCCCAGGCGTATTACCACGTGCGCCACACCGTGCCGCTGATGATGGCTTGCGGCGCGCGCCTGCCGACGCGTCTGGAATGGCTGCGCAAAGCGGTGGCCGAGTACATCGAAGACGAATACGGCCATGAACACTGGGTGCTCAACGACATCGCCGCGTGTGGCGGCGATCGTGATGCGGTGCGCGACGGTCAGCCGTCGTTGTCGATCGAGCTGATGGTCAGCTTCCTTTACGACCTGATCGCCCGGGGCAATCCGGTGGGTCTGTTCGGCATGGTCAACGTGCTCGAAGGCACCAGCATCGCTTTGGCTACCCACGCAGCGGGCAGCATTCGCGAGCGTCTGGCCTTGCCGGAAACGGCGTTCAGTTACCTGAGTTCTCACGGCTCGCTCGACATCGAGCACATGCAAACCTATCGGCGCCTGATGAATCAGCTCGAAGATCCTGCAGACCAAGCCGCCGTGATCCATGCCTCGAAGGTCGTCTATCGCCTGTACACCGACATGTTCCGTGGCTTGCCGCGTGACGCGGAGGTTCAACATGCAGCTGCGTGATGCGCGGGTGGTGCTGACCGGTGCCAGTGGTGGCATCGGCCTGGCCATCGCCGAAACCTTGTGCGCCGCCGGTGCCCACGTGCTCGCGGTGGCGCGGCATCAAGAGGCACTGCTGCCGCTGCTCAAACGCTACCCCGAGTCGTTGTGCTGGGTCGCCGCCGACCTGACCTTCCTCAGCGACCGGCGCAAAGTGCTGGCCGCCAGCGAAGCCATCGGCGGCGTCAACCTGCTGATCAACGCCGCCGGGGTGAATCACTTCGCCATGCTCGAACAGCTGGATGACAGTGATATCAACGCGATGCTGGCGGTGAATATCAGTGCGCCGATGTGCCTGACCAAACTGCTGTTGCCGCTGCTCAAGCAGGCTGACAGCGCGATGGTGGTCAACGTCGGTTCGACCTACGGCTCGATCGGCTACCCGGGTTACGCCAGTTACTGCGCGAGCAAATTCGCTTTGCGTGGATTTTCCGAGGCGCTGCGCCGGGAGCTCGCTGACACCCGCGTCAGCGTGCTGTACGTCGCGCCACGCGCCACGCGCACCTCGATGAACAGCGCCGCCGCGCAAGCGTTGAACGACGCACTCAAGACCAACGTCGACAATCCGCAAACCGTGGCCTCGGCGGTGATCCACGCGATTGCCGGTGATCGCCGCGACCTTTATCTGGGCTGGCCGGAACGCTTCTTCGTCCGCCTGAACAATCTGCTCCCGCATCTGGTGGATCGAGGCCTGCGCAAGCAGTTGCCGCTGATCCGCCGCCTCAGTGAAAAACCTGACCACGAGTCGCCAAAGCCATGAAAAAACTATCCGCATGCCTGTTGCTCGCCACCCTGAGTCAAAGCGTCTGGGCGCTGGAACCGGCCGACCAGCAACGTCTCGAGGGCATCCAGCAGAGCTGGGCGCACATTCAATATGAAGTGGCGGAAAAACAGCGCGCCGCCGCGTTCGAACAATTGGCCAGCGACGCCAACGCGTTCACCACGCAGCGCCCGGAGTTGGCCGAAGCGTGGATCTGGAAAGGCATCGTCACCAGCAGCTGGGCCGGTGCCGAGGGCGGCCTCGGTGCCTTGGGCAAGGCCAAGGATGCCAAGGCCGATCTGGAGAAATCCCTGACCCTCGACCCCAAAGCTTTGCAAGGCTCGGCTTACACCAGCCTCGCCGCGCTGTATGACCGCGTGCCCGGCTGGCCCATCGGTTTCGGCGACAGCGACAAGGCCGAGCAACTGCTCAAGCAAGCCTTGCAACTCAACCCCAACGGCATCGACAGCCTGTACTTCTGGGGCGATCACCTCTACCGTCAGAAGCGCTACGCTGAAGCCAAAGCAGCGCTGGTCAAAGCCCAGCAAGCCACGCCACGCCCGGGCCGCGAAAGTGCCGATGCCGGGCGCCGCAAAGAGATCGCCGCCCTGCTGGTGGACGTGAACAAGAAACTCGACTGACAGGAGTCCGCGTGCGTTTATTACTGGTTGAGGATGACGTGGCGCTGGGTGAAGGCATTCATCAGGCGCTGGGCCGCGAGGGTTACACCGTCGACTGGCTCAAGGACGGCAGCAGTGCGTTGCATGCGCTGCTCAGTGAAACCTTCGATGTCGCCGTGCTCGATCTCGGTCTGCCGCGCATGGACGGCCTGCAGGTGCTGCGCCGCCTGCGCGACAGCGGTTCGAATCTGCCGGTGCTGATTCTTACCGCCCGCGATGCTACCGAAGATCGCATCGCCGGGCTCGACGCCGGGGCCGACGACTACCTGATCAAACCGTTCGACCTGGACGAACTCAAGGCACGCTTGCGCGCCTTGTTGCGGCGCAGTGCCGGGCGCGCACAGGCGTTGATCGAGCATGCCGGCATCAGCCTTAACCCCGGCACCCAGCAAGTCAGCTATCAGGGCCAGCCCGTGGCCCTGACGCCCAAGGAATATCAGTTGCTGCACGAACTGCTATCGCCGCCGGGCCGAGTGATGACCCGCGATCAACTGATGCAGCTGCTTTACGGCTGGAACGAAGAAGCCGAAAGCAACACCCTCGAAGTGCACATTCATCACCTGCGCAAGAAGTTTTCCACCGACCTGATCCGCACCATTCGCGGTGTCGGTTATCTGGTGGAGGAGCGTCGATGACCTCGATCCGCCGCCGCACGCTGACCCTGATCATCGGCCTGTTGCTGGCCGGTCTCGCGGTGCTCAGCACGTTCAACCTGCACGACAGCAACCACGAAATCGCCGAGGTCTACGACGCGCAATTGGCGCAGAACGCACGCCTGCTGCAAGGCGTGATGCGCATGCCCTTGGCCAGCAAACAGCACGCCGAACTCTACCAGGCGTTCAACTCGGCGCTGGGCGAAGCGGTGCCGCGCGGCGAGGGTCATCCTTACGAACGCAAAATCGCTTTTCAGGTGTGGAATCCTGCCGGTGATGTGTTGGTGCACACCGCCAGCGCCCCGTCCTTCAGCGCACCGCCAACGCAGCCCGGCTTCAGCGACGTGGTGGATCTGAACAATCGGCACTGGCGCGCCTTTCTCCTTGAAGACAAACAGAACGGCCTGCGCATCTGGGTCGGTGAGCGCGACGATGTGCGCGCCGATCTGGTCGACCGCATCGTCCGCCACACGCTGTGGCCGAATGTGGTCGGCAGCTTGCTGCTCGCGGCGATGGTCTGGCTGGCCATCGGCTGGGGCCTCAAGCCGTTGGCGAACATGGCCGAGACCCTGCGCGCCCGTCACAGTGGTTCGCTGGAACCGTTGCAACTGGCGCCGCTGCCCAGTGAACTGGAACCGATGCAAGCGGCGCTCAACCGCATGCTCGCGCAGATTCAGGAAGTGCTCGGCCGTGAACGGCGCTTTATCGCCGACGCCGCCCACGAAATGCGCACACCGCTGGCGGTGCTGCGCGTGCATGCGCAGAACCTGCAGGAGGCCGGCACCGAACAGGAGCGCCGCGAATCGCTGGCGTTTCTGATCGCCGGGGTCGACCGCACCAGTCGCCTGGTCAACCAGTTGCTGACCATGGCGCGCCTAGAGCCGAAACCCAATCCCCCGCCGTTGCAACCCATCGACCTCAGCGAAACCGTGCGCAACAGCCTGGTGCAGCTGACGCCATGGTTGCTGAGCAAACACCTGGAACTGGCCTTTGAAGACAGCGCGCAGCCGTTCAACATCATGGCCAGCCCCGGCACCATCGACATTGCTTTGAACAACCTGATCACCAATGCTGCGAACTTCTCCCCCGAACACG
The DNA here is from genome assembly GCF_900580865.1 of Pseudomonas viridiflava. GTDB lineage: Bacteria > Pseudomonadota > Gammaproteobacteria > Pseudomonadales > Pseudomonadaceae > Aquipseudomonas. The sequence continues at coordinate 118,909 of NZ_UTBZ01000169.1, read as the reverse complement.
GCGTGATCACCGTGCTGCTCAGTCAGGCCGAGGGGTTTTATCACTTGAGCGTCGAAGATCAGGGGCCGGGCATTGATGAAACGGACCGGGCGCGCTTGTTCGAACGTTTCTACAGTCGCGGCAATGCCCACGGCGCGGGGCTGGGACTGACCATCGTCAACACCATCGCCACGCAGTTGGGCGGACGGATCACTCTGGTCAACCGCGCTGAGGGCGGCCTGCGTGCGACCTTGTCGATTCCCGACGGGCAACCGCGCCCCGCATCGCAACGCAGCACACGCGAGCCGCCGCAGAGTTGAGTCTGTTGCGGAGCCAGGAGCGCCATTGCCCGTTAAAACAGTGGCCGCGCGTCGGAATCTGATCCAGATCAGCTTCCGGGGCTGACATCGGTGTAGAACAGACTCAGCGCACTCTCCTGCGCGTTGCTCGTTCAGCCCCGATGGAGGCTCATCTCATGCTCACTGTCAAAGACCACAATGACCGCGCGGCGCCGGCCTATGCCGCGCACCTAGGTGAATACTGGATCGAGTCGCTCAGGGATGGCCGCCACGTCTTGATCCGTGCTCTGGCCGCCGAGGATCGCCAACGCGAATATGCTTTCATCAAGCGCTTGTCGCCCGAGTCCCGACACCTGCGTTTTCTCGCACAGATCAGTGAGCCGGGCACCGCGTTGCTGGATCAGTTGATGGACGTCGACTACAAACAACGCGCGGCCTTCATCGCACTGGTTCACGAAAATGGCGAATTGATCGAGATCGGCATCAGCCGCTACGCCGCCACGGGCGAGCAGGACTGTGAATGCGCCGTCACGGTCGCCGATGAGTGGATGCACCTCGGCCTGGCCACGTTGCTGATGGAACATTTGATCAAGGCTGCCCGGCACAACGGTTTCAAACATCTGTATTCGGTGGATTCGGCCAGCAACACGGGCATGCGCGACCTTGCCCGATCACTGGGTTTTGAAACCCACAGCGATCCTGATGATCCGCACCAGGTCATTCATCGCCTGAGTCTGTAGCGACATTCCTGCGCCCCGCACCTTTAAACGTTGCGGGGCGCGTTGACGATTACGGCGTGATTGCCACCTTCATCACCCCATCGCGCTGATGCGCGAACAGTTCATACGCAGCTTCGATATCGTCGAGTTTGAAGTGGTGGGTCACCAGCGGCGACAGATCGACGCCACCGCTTTGCACCACCGCCATCAACCGGCGCATGCGTTCCTTGCCGCCGGGGCACAGGGTGCTGACGATGCTGTAATCGCCCAGCCCTGCCGCGAAGGCATCGTAGGGAATGCGCAGGTCCGACGCGTAGACACCCAGACTCGACAAGCGTCCGCCCGGGCGTAACACCCGCAAGGCAGATTCGAACGTGCCTTGGGTGCCCAAGGCTTCGATGGACACATCCACACCGCGCCCGTCGGTCAACGCCATGATTTGCTCGACCACGTCGCCGTCCTTGAAGTTGACCACATGGGTCGCGCCCAACTGCCGCGCGACGCTCATGCGCTCGGCCACCGCGTCGACGCCAATGATCACGCTCGCGCCCTTGAGCCGCGCCCCGGCCACCGCGCACAGGCCGATCGGCCCCAGCGCGAATACCGCAACGCTGTCGCCGATACTGACTTCGCCACGTTCGGCGCCGGAGAACCCGGTGGACATGATGTCCGGGCACATCAGCACTTGTTCGTCACTCAGCTCGTCGGGGATCGGGCACAGGTTGGCCAAGGCATCGGGCACCAAGACGTACTCCGCCTGGCAGCCATCAATGATGTTGCCGAATTTCCAGCCGCCGGTGGCGCGAAAACCGTGGCGGGTGTCCGGCCCGTCCTGGGAGCCGCAGCCGCACAGGCAGGCATAGCTTTGGCCGCTGGGAGTAATCGCGCCGGCAATCACCCGTTGGCCTTCGAAAAATCCGCGTACCTGTGAGCCAAGTTTCTCGATCACGCCCACCGGTTCGTGACCGACGGTCAAGCCTTTGGCCACCGGATATTCGCCACGCAGGATATGCACGTCGGTGCCGCAGATCGTCGTGGTGGTGATACGCACCAGCGCGTCCAGCGGGCCAACCTCGGGGATCGGTTTGTCATCCAGCACAATACGATTCTTTTCGACGAATATCGCCGCTTTCATCATGGCCATGATCGAGATTCCTGTGCAGGTGTTTGCAGTGAGTTCAGCACCTTTCCAAGGCTGCGCCGAACTGACCGACACAAGGTTGATCACCATCAATCAATGCTGGATTGCGCCCGCCGTTGCCGCACGTGAACGCAGCTGTCCCTCGCCGAGGGACGGCCTCAGATCGAACGCTGATTCACCCGCGCCATCAATTGCTCGGCACTTTCCTTGCGCTCGGAGTAACGATCGACCAAATGCGCCTGTTGATCGCGCAGCAGCACGGTGAACTTCACCAGTTCTTCCATCACATCGACCACACGATCGTAGAACGGCGACGCTTTCATCCGCCCGGCGTCGTCGAACTCCATGTAGGCCTTCGGCACCGAGGATTGGTTGGGGATGGTGAACATGCGCATCCAGCGGCCCAACACGCGCAACTGGTTGACCACGTTGAACGACTGCGAACCGCCGCAGACCTGCATCACGGCCAGAGTTTTACCCTGGGTCGGGCGCACGGCACCGAGTTCCAGCGGGATCCAGTCGATCTGTGCCTTGAACACGGCGGACATCGCGCCATGACGTTCCGGCGAACACCAGACCTGGCCTTCCGACCACAGCACCAGATCACGCAGTTCCTGCACTTTGGGATGGTCGACCGGAACGTCGTCGGGCAGTGGCAGACCGGACGGGTTGAAGATGCGCGTCTCGGCGCCGAAGTGTTCGAGCAGGCGCGCGGCCTCCTCTACCAGCAAACGGCTGAAGGAGCGTTCGCGGGTCGAGCCGTAGAGCAGCAGGATGCGTGGTTTGTGTTCGCCCAAAGGGGACGCTCCTTCGAACAGCGAATGATCAAGATGGGGCAGGTGTTCTGACATATATCCTCCGACTCAAAGAGAGCCGATACGATCCAGCTCACGCTGAAGTTCAGCGCGGCTGAGTGCTTTGAATGGCAGGCCGAGGAAGGTCGCGCAGCGCCGCTCGATGATCGCCAGGGTTGCAGCAAATGCCGCGTCCACGGCGGCATCGTCGCCGGTCACATCCGAGGGATCTGCCAGGCCCCAATGGGCTTTGAGCGCGGGGCCGAAGTACACCGGGCAGCTCTCACCGGCGGCCTTGTCGCAGACGGTGATGACAATATCTGGCGGATTGTCTTCGAACGCGTCATTGCCCTTGCTGTACAGGCCATCGATGGCAATGCCGGCCTGTTGCAACGTCGACAGGCTGCGCGGCAACACTTGGCCCTTGGGGAAACTTCCGGAGCTCACGGCCTCGAATCCGGGGCGCGCCAGATGATTGAACATGGCTTCGGACAGAATGCTGCGGCAGCTATTGGCCGTGCACATAAACAGAATTCGCATGTTTTTTTTGCTCCCTCAGCAGCAGGCGGTTTCGCGAACCGGACGACCGTCCATGTTCTGCAGACGGGCAGCGTTGTCCTTGAGCCAATCGGCGTTGGCCTTGGACGTCACTTGCAGGATTTCGCGCACCCACGCAGGAAGATCAGGGTTGAGGCGGTAATAGACCCATTGCCCCTGACGCCGGTCGAGCAGCAAACCATTGCTGCGCAGTTGCGCGAGATGGCGGCTGATTTTCGGCTGGCTGTCGCCGAGTGCGCACATCAGCTCGCAGACGCAGAGTTCACCTTGATCGGCGATGAGCAGCATGGCGCGGACGCGGGTTTCGTCGGCGAGGCTCTTGAAGACTTCGGTGGGGGTGATCATGAAACGGACCCAATACATACGGAAATTCGAATATACGGATATCCATATATAAATCAACCCGGCAAATGGCCTTGGCCAAAGAGCCCTGTGGGAGCACTTGTCGTCACCAGCGTTTTCAACAGCGTATGACGACTCCACGGGCCGCAGTACTCAGGCATATGCGCGATCAATCTATATCCGCAGCGGATGTACCACCGGGCGACGTCGTCATCCAGCGTTTCGATCAACGCATCTACGCACGCCCTTTCAACCGCTAACGCCTCAAGCTTGTGCAACGCCTGAGTACCCAGCCCGGTTCCGCGCCATTGCGCGTCGATCCACAGGTAATTGACAAACAGGCGCCGGAATTCGGTTCTGCCGGTAGCGCCGCCGATCAGTATTCCAGCCTCAATCACGGCACAGGCGATGGCTTCAGCTTGTCCGCCGCGAGCCTCAGACAAGGCTCGGCCATGCTGTAATACGCCGTCACTGATGGCCTTCAAGGTGTCCGCATTGATGTCGCGAACGCTAAGCCATTCCCTCATTGCTGCTCTCCATTGCCAAAGGCTTTGAAGCTATTCAAGCAAAAGCGGCGCCAACAGCAGCACAGCCAGAAGGATTAACGGATGCCAGCCTGCGATCTGCCCAGCAACAACCCCTGCTCCGCTTCACATAACCCCACCACATAATCCCAGACCACCCGCAGCCGCACCGACTTGTGCAACTCGCGCCGCGTGCTGATCCAGTAGCTGCGCTCGATGCTTTCATCCGGCAGCAACGGCACCAGATCGGGATCCGACTCGGCCATGTAGCAAGGCAACACCGCAATACCCAATCCCGACCGCGCCGCTTCCTGCTGAGCAATAACGCTGGTGCTATGGAACACCACGCGCGGACTGCGGCAGAAGCTGTTGAGAAACATCAATTCCTGGCTGAACAGCAAATCATCGACATAACCGATCCACGCGTGCCGTCCAAGGTCTTCGCGGCTGTGCAATGGCGGGGCTTTATCGAGATAGCGTTGGCTGGCGTACAACGCGAGTCGGTAGTCCGTGAGTTTGCGCGTGACCAGCATGTCCGCCGCCGGGCGCTCCAGATGGATGCTGATTTCCGCTTCACGGTTGAGGATGCTGACAAAGCGCGGCACCGCGACCAGTTCCACTTCCAATCCCGGATAGCGCTCGAACAAGCCGATCATGCGGCTGGCGAGAAACTTGATGCCCAGCCCTTCTGTCACCCCCACACGAATCTTGCCCAGCGGCGCGGTGGATTGGGTGATTTCTTCCTGCGCCAGCAACGCAACGTTTTCCATCGCTTCAGCGTGCTTGAGCAACGCCTCCCCCGCCGGGGTCATTTCGTAGCCTTGGGCGTGCTGGACGAACAGCGCAGTGCCGAGGCTTTTTTCGATGGCTTCGATATGGCGGGCGACGGTGGCGTGGGTGGTGTTGAGACGGCGGGCGGCGGTGAGCAGGCGGCCGCTGCGTTGCAGCTCAAGAAAAAACCGCAGGTCGTTCCAGTCGAACATGGCGTGTCCTTGTCGGCTATGGTCTATGCAGGCTGTTTGAAAACGCACAGCGGCTGCGCAAAAACTAACATTCTTTTAACGAAAGCTAACAACTAAAGTGTTCGACAATAAAAACAAAAAGCGAGGTCAGGGAATGCAGACTTCCCTCGATGAATACGACTACATCGTGGTCGGCGCCGGCCCTGCCGGGTGCTTGCTGGCCAATCGGCTGTCGGCGGATCCGCAGCAACGCGTGCTGTTGCTCGAAGCCGGCGGGCGCGACAACTATGCGTGGATTCACATTCCTGTCGGTTACCTGTTCTGCATCGGTAACCCGCGCACCGACTGGTGCTTCAAGACTGAAGAACAACCGGGCCTCAACGGCCGCGCGCTGAGTTATCCGCGCGGCAAAGTGCTGGGCGGTTGTTCGTCCATCAACGGCATGATCTACATGCGCGGCCAAGCCAACGACTACGATCGCTGGGCGGCCGAGGGCAACCCGGGCTGGGCCTGGAACGATGTGCTGCCGCTGTTCAAACAAAGCGAAAACCACTTTGCCGGCGCGGCTGAATTTCACGGAGCCAAGGGTGAATGGCGGGTTGAACAGCAGCGCTTGTCGTGGCCGATTCTGGATGCCTTTCGCAGTGCTGCCGAGCAAAGCGGCATCGCCAGCATCGATGACTTCAATCAGGGCGACAACGAGGGTTGCGGCTACTTCCAGGTCAACCAGAAATCCGGGGTGCGCTGGAACGCAGCGAAGGCTTTTCTCAAGCCTGTACGTGATCGGACGAACCTGACTGTGCTGACCGGGGTTGAGGTGGATCGCGTGTTGCTGGAGGACGGTCGCGCCTCGAAAGTCAGCGCGCGTCATGAAGGTCAGACCAAACAGTTCAAGGCGCGCAAGGAGATCGTCCTGTGCGCCGGCGCGGTCGGATCACCAAGCATTTTGCAGCGTTCCGGGATTGGTCCTCGGCCATTGCTCGAACGCTTGGGCATCGGCGTGATTCATGAGCTGCCGGGCGTCGGCGGCAACCTGCAGGATCACCTGCAATTACGCCTGATCTACAAACTGGAAAACGCCCGCACGCTCAACCAGATCGCCGGCAGCGTGTGGGGCAAGATGGGCATGGGTCTGCGCTATCTGTATGACCGCAGCGGGCCGCTGTCGATGGCGCCGAGTCAGTTGGGCGCGTTTGCGCGGTCAGGGCCGGAGCAGACCTCGGCGAATCTTGAGTACCACGTGCAGCCATTGTCGCTGGAGCGTTTTGGCGAGCCGCTGCACAGCTTTCCCGCCTTCACCGCCTCAGTTTGCGACTTGCGTCCGCAGAGTCGGGGACGCATCGACATTCGTTCGGCGGATCCACAGGAAGCGCCGCTGATTCAGCCCAACTATCTCAGTCATCCTGAAGATCTGCGCGTGGCAGCGGATGCGATTCGCCTGACCCGGCGCATCGTCAGCGCCCCTGCCCTGCAAGCGTTCAAACCGGTGGAATACCTGCCCGGCGCCAGCCTGCAAAGTGAAGAAGAGTTGCAGCAAGCAGCGGCGAAAATCGGCACGACGATTTTCCATCCGGTTGGCACCTGTCGCATGGGCAATGACGGCGATGCGGTGGTCGACGCACAACTGCGCGTTCACGGCGTGCCCGGCTTGCGCATTGCTGACGCGTCGATCATGCCGCGCATCACCTCGGGCAACACGTGTTCGCCTACGCTGATGATTGCCGAGAAGGCCGCTCAACTCATTCTCAATTCCAAAGCTGTAAACACCGTACCTGTGGGAGCGAGCTTGCTCGCGAAAGCGCTAGATCATTCAACATAGAGGTTGACTGACAGGACGCCTTCGCGAGCAAGCTCGCTCCCACAAGGATTTGCATCCCATTCAAGGCATCGCGCATCACCCGGACACGCAACACCAGTGGAACAACAAAAACAATCACTGTGAGGGATACCGATATGTCAGAACACGTTCAGCCGCTGGACGCCGTGCGCAGCGCGGAAACCAGCCCGGATACACGCAAAGTCATCTTCGCTTCATCACTGGGGACGGTGTTCGAGTGGTATGACTTCTTCCTCTACGGCGCCCTCGCGGCAGTGATCAGCAAGCAGTTTTTCGCCGGGGTCAACGACACCACGGCGTTTATCTTTGCGCTGATGGCTTTCGCTGCAGGGTTTATCGTGCGGCCATTCGGGGCGCTGGTGTTCGGTCGGTTGGGGGACATGATCGGGCGCAAATACACCTTTCTCGCGACGATCATTTTGATGGGCGTGGCGACCTTCTGCGTCGGTCTGCTGCCGACCTACGCCAGCATCGGCATCGCCGCGCCGATCATTCTGGTGGTGTTGCGCATGCTGCAAGGCCTGGCGCTCGGCGGCGAATACGGCGGTGCGGCAACTTACGTTGCCGAACACGCGCCGATCGGAAAGCGCGGTTTCCATACCAGCTGGATTCAATCCACCGCCACCCTCGGCCTGTTGCTGTCGCTGCTGGTAGTGCTCGGTTGCCGCTACTTCACCGGCGATCAGTTTGAGGTGTGGGGCTGGCGCATTCCGTTCCTGTTGTCGATCGTGCTGCTGGGCATTTCCACCTGGATTCGCCTGAGCCTGCACGAGTCGCCGGCCTATCTGAAAATGAAAGAGGAAGGCAAAACCTCGAAAGCGCCGATCCGCGAATCCTTCGGTAAATGGGAGAACCTCAAAGTCGTGCTGATCGCCCTGTTCAGCATCAACGCCGGCCAAGCGGTGACCTTCTACGCGGCGCAGTTCTACGTGCTGTTCTTCCTCACCCAATTCCTGAAAATGGACCCGGCGGTGGCCAACACCTTGCTGATCATCAGCGTGGTCATCGGTGCACCGTTCTTCATCTTTTTCGGCTGGCTGTCGGACAAGGTCGGACGCAAACCGGTGCTGATGCTTGGCTTGCTGCTGGCCACGGCGCTGTACTTCCCGATCTTCAAATCCCTCGCGCATTACGCCAACCCGGCGATCGATCAGGCCAGCCGTCAGGCGCCGATCACCGTGCTGGCGGATCCGGCGACCTGCACCTTCCAGTTCGACCCGGTGGGCAAAGCCAAATTCGACAGCCCGTGCGACAAGGTCAAAACCTTCTTGGTCAAGCAAGGCCTGCCCTACTCCAGCGCCGCCGCCCCGGCGGGCAGTGCCGTGCAAGTGAGCGTCGGCGACGTCAAACTCGATGGCTTCGACGAGGCCGCCCTGCGCGGCGCGATCACCCTGGCCGGCTACCCGCAACAGGCTGATCTGCAGCAAATCAACAAACCGATGATCGTCGCCCTGATCGTGGCGCTGATCATCATCTCGGCGATGTGCTACGGCCCGCTGGCGGCGCTGATGGTCGAACTGTTCCCGACGCGCATTCGCTACACCTCGATGTCGCTGCCGTACCACATCGGCAACGGCTGGTTTGGCGGGTTCCTGCCGACGGTGTCGTTTGCGCTGGTGGTGTACACCGGGGATATCTTTTACGGGTTGTGGTATCCGGTGTTGATCACCGGGGTCAGCCTGGTGGTGGGGATGATCTGTTTGCGTGAGACGAAGAATATCGATCTCGACAAGAACTGAAACTTAACCAGACACATCGATCGGCGAGGGCTTTTACCCTCGCCGATTTTTTTGCTCAGGCATCAGCCTTGATCACCTCGAACTTCACCTGATCGGGATAAAACGCCACGTAGTCCTTGATCGGCCCGACCGAGATTTTCGGTTTCTCATAAGTCCACACCGCGTTCGCGCCCTCATGTCCCGGCACTTGCAGGCTGAAGTAATTGGCATCGCCCTTGTACGGGCAGTAACTGGTGTGATCGGTGCGGGCGAAGTACTTTTCGTCGATGTCTTCGCGGGGGATGTAATAGACCGGCGGATAGTTGGCTTCGTTGAGGATCAGTACGTGGGAAGAAGCGGCAACCTGGATGCCGTGGAATTTCACTATCAGGCAGCCGGGAAGTTGCTCGAGGGTGATGACGGGACTGGGGCCGGAGCTTTTCATGGGGTTCTCCTGAATACGGCGAAGAGACCGGTTCAGGTATAGCGCATTGGTGCGGGTTGGGTTGGGTTTACAGCTGAACGGCCCGGCTCTTTAACCCCAAAAGCCCCTCACCCCAGCCCTCTCCCCGAGGGAAAGGGAGCCTACGGTGGTGTCTTTCGTTCTACATCGACCTGAAAGTCCTGCTTCGATTATGGATTCGGCAAAGCGCTGACAGGTCGATGTAATTCTCCAGCATCCCCCAATCAGTCCCCTCTACCTCTGGGAGAGGGTTAGGGTGAGGGCCGCTGCTCAGGCATCACGCAACAATATCAGTCGCCACCGCTTGCCCCACCACACCCACGGCAAAGTCCACCGCACCCTGCCCCGTCAGGTCAACCATCAGGCTGGTCTGATTGGTTTGCGCGAAATAGGTCAGGACCGCGTCGCCCGCATGCCCAGTGAAGCCGCTGACGAAGTTCAACGTCGCCGCACCCGTGGTAAAACCGGCGATCCCCGATAAGTCGATCTTGTCCAGGCCGCTGGTGAAATCCATGATCCAGTCCGGCGCAGTCATGGTCGAATCGCTGGCAGCACCAAACACGAAGGTGTCTGCACCTGCACCACCCCACAACGTATCGCCACCGCCACCACCGTAAAGGATGTCATTACCAGCACCGCCGAACAGATCGTTGGCGGCCGCGTTGCCAATCAGCAGGTCATTGCCTGAACCACCGAGGGCATTTTCCACGGTCACGCCGTGCGCGATGGACACGTTACCGACCAAGCCGCCGACATCGGAGAACGAACCCTCATTAAGGTTGATCTTCTGGTTCTGGCTGAAGCCGGAGAAGTCCAACGTGTCATTACCGCCGCCATCCCACACCGAGAAAACCACTTTGGAGGACGCCGAAGTGGCGCTGTAGAAATCGCGCTCGGCGGTGGAATTGAAACCGTAGGTGGTGTCATCGGCGCGGGTCGCGTAGTTTGCGCCATACAGTTTTTGCACCGCGACGATATCGTCCAGCAACGGCGCCGAGGCGTATGCGCCGCTGCCGTCCTTGCTGAAGTTCTGGTCGGTGTTGGCTTCGCTCCAGTAGCTCATCAGGCTGTAGCCGCGAGTGTCTTCGGCGTACTTGGCGTCGTTGTAGGTCGGGTTGCCGTTGCCGGCGTTGTAGGCGCCCGGGTGCGACAGACCGAGGGTATGACCGATCTCGTGGGTCAGGGTCTGACGCCCGTAGTTGTTGGTGTCCGGGGTTTTGTTGACTTGATATTGATCGTTGATCAGGTACCACGACTGACCGTCATAGCTGCCGCCGCTCGGCAGGTAAGCGAAGGCCGCACCACCGGTGCTGACGTCGTAATTGCCGAAGGTCATGTGGCCATCGCCGCCCTTGCCTTCAGTGAAGGTGACGTTGGCGACATCAGCCCAGGATTGCATGGCCAGCACGGCCTGGGCCTTTTGCTGGGCGCTGAACTCGCTGAAGTTGCCCAGTTTGACGTTGTAGTTCGCCGGTTTCTCGGTCAGGAAGGTGTAACTGAGGTCGATCTTGCCGTCAGCGTTCTTGTCGCCCCACGACAGGCCTTTGCGCAGGATTTCATCAGCGGCCTGGTCGGCGGTGAATGAGGGTTTGCCGTTGACCAGCCCGACGCCACGGTCATACAGGTGGCTGAAGGTATCGATTTCGTCGAAGGCGCTGCTGGTTTTCGATTTGGCTTGAGCCATGATGGACTTCCTTGTTTCTGAGTAGTCAGTGTCGACAGACCACGGCGATCTTCTGGCGAGATCGTCCTGTCACTCGCGTGTTTGAATCGGCGAAAAACCTGACACAGGCGCAAACCGGGCGCTAATCAATTTCTCGATAGCCCTGCCGGCGTCCCTGTATTACCTGTCACCTGCTGCAATGCTTTTTATCTGTATATCCATACAGATAAAAGTTGCCCCTGAGGCCAAGTCCGGCCATTCTGTGCACCTGTTCCGACCTTGATCGACGATGGTGGTTATGCGGCTGTACCTCTGTGAAAAACCCTCCCAGGCCAAAGACATTGCGGCCGTACTCGGCGCCAAGCGTCGGGGCGACGGTTGCTGGCTGGGAACGGACGTCACGGTGACCTGGTGCATCGGCCACTTGCTCGAGACGGCGCCGCCGGATGCCTATGACGCCCGATACAAGCGCTGGGTGCTGGCTGATCTGCCGATCATCCCGGACAAGTGGAAAATGACCGTCAAGCCGCGTACCGCCAGCCAGTACAAAGCGGTCAAGCGCCTGCTCGGCGAGGCCAGCGAACTGATCATTGCCACTGACGCCGACCGTGAGGGCGAGATGATCGCCCGGGAACTGGTCGAGCACTGTCGTTATCGCGGGCCGATCCGCCGCTTGTGGCTGTCGGCGCTGGACGAAGCCTCGATCCGCAAGGCCTTGGCCGCACTGAAACCCGGGGCCGAAACCTTCAGCCTGTATCACTCGGCGCTGGGCCGCTCGCGGGCGGACTGGCTGATCGGCATGAACATGAGTCGGCTGTTTACGCTGCTCGGGCGACAATCGGGTTATCAAGGCGTGTTGCCGGTAGGCCGGGTGCAGACGCCGACCTTGCGCCTTGTGGTGGATCGCGACCGCAGCATCGCCGATTTCGTGCCGGTGCCGTTTTGGGCGATCGATGTCGATCTGCTGCACAACGGCATCCCGTTTACCGCGCAGTGGCGGGCGCCGTCGGATGTCTGTGATGATCAGGAGCGCTGCCTGAATCAGGCGTTGGCCCAACAAGCGGCGGCTGCGATCAATAGCGCTGCCAGTGCCCGGGTGGTCAAGCTGAAAACCGAGCGCATGCGTGAGGTGGCGCCCCTGCCCTTCGATCTCGGCACCCTGCAGGAAGTCTGTTCGAAGAAACTCGGCCTCGGCGCGCAGGAAACCCTCGACATTGCCCAGGCGCTCTACGAAACCTACAAGGTCATCACTTACCCGCGCAGTGATTGCGGTTTCCTGCCCTTGAGCCAACACAGCGAGGCACCGGGGATTCTCGCCGCGTTGCGGCAGGCCGATCCGGGCCTTGAGGCGCTCAACGGGTTTCTGGAGCCGCAACGCAAATCCCGGGCATGGAACGACGCCAAGGTCAGCGCTCACCACGGCATTATCCCTACCGCTGCTGCGAAGAATCTTGAACGCCTGAGCGGCAAGCATCGCGCGGTGTACACGCTGATCCGCGCACGCTATCTGGCGCAGTTTCTGCCCAATCACGAATACGATCGCACCCAGGCCGATTTCGATTGCGCCGGAGAGGCGTTGCGCGCAGTGGGCAAGCAGATCATCGAACCGGGGTGGAAACGCGCGCTGCCCGAGGCACTGGCGCCGGCCAAGGGCCGCGAAGCACCCGCGCCGCAAACCTTGCCGGCCCTGAGCCAGGGCGTCGAATGCGCCATCGCCGCTGTGAAGCTCAAGGATTTGTGGACGCAACCGCCCAAACCCTACACTGAGGGCGATCTGATCAAGGCGATGAAAAACGTCGCCAAACTGGTCGAGGATCCGCTGCTCAAACAGAAACTCAAGGACACCACCGGTATCGGCACCGAAGCCACCCGCGCGTCGATCATTCAAGGGTTGCTGGATCGTGGCTATCTGGTGAAAAACGGCAAGGCTCTCGCCGCCACCCCGGCGGCGTTCAGCCTGATCGATGCGGTGCCTCGCGCGATTGCCGACCCCGGCACCACGGCGATCTGGGAACAGGCGCTGGACATGGTGCAAAGCGGCGAAATGAGTCTGGAAGAATTTGTCACCAAACAAGCGGCGTGGATGAGCAAACAGGTGACACGCTGCTCGAGCCTCAGCCTGACCATCAGCGGCCCGCCGCCGGCCGGTAAAGCGGCGGCACCGTGGAAGAAGAAACGCAAATTGACCCGCAGCAAAACCACGGGTACGACAAAACGCACAGCGAAACCGTCAGGCAAATAAAACCCGCTAGTGTTTCTGCAAGGCTCAGCACTTTCAGGAACCCGGCGCATGGCCAATATCGAACTGCACCCCGCTCAGCGCGATGAGCTGGATATCGTCGAAAACCTCATGCAGTTCTACATGTACGACTTCAGCGAGTGGCTGCCGCTGAAGCTCGCCGAACACGGCTTCTTCTCCATCCAGCCGAAAATCGACTACTGGCGCCACCCGGCCACTCGACCGTTCCTGATTCAGGTCGACGGCGAACTCGCCGGTTTCGTGACCGTCGATAACGAAATCCATATCCCCGGCGCCGAACACAACATCGGCTACTTCTTCATTGCGCGACGCTTTCGTGGCCAAGGCGTCGCGCAGTTTGTCATCTCTGCCCTCTTGAGCCAGATCCCCGGTCAATGGCAGATTTTCCATATCGACGCCAACCTGCCGGCACAGCGCTTCTGGGCCAGGCTGATCCCAGCATTGAGCGGCGGCAAGTTCACCGTGCAGCAGCGTGAAGTGGACGGTTATCCGTGCACCTTCTACGTCTTGCGCGCACCCTTTTCCGTTGCCTGAACGGATTCTTTCTCATTCCAAAACAGCTTTGTCCGACAATATGTAGTGAACAAAAATAATCACTACAAAACCGTTGACGGCGTCGTTTTGCTTTTGCATGATGAAGACGTTCCCCGATCGGGAACACGCGTAACACGCTTGAGCAAACTCGTCTGACCGCCGAGTTGTTTTTTCCGGATACACGCTGCCCACAAGGCAGATTGAAGAAGCTGACCTGGCCTGAACGTCCAGTACAAGGACGAGAAGCGCTGGCGAAAATTCTCAAGACGCTTGTGGTCGACACGGTAAATGTCGTCAAGGAGCCTCCCGGTTTTCGCTGCTTCTCCTCGTTGTGACGCTATTGCGTAGCAGTTATTCAACACGACTACATGCAACAGATGCACGACCCCGTACTTTCCACGGGCGAGCGCTGACGTCCTGGTTTCGGTGCCAGGGATCAACTAACCGATGGGCTACCTGTATTAGCGAATCAACTTTGAAAGATCACCAGACTGGTCAAGGGGCAATATCATGAATCTGAACAATCAACCGACTATCGAAGAACTGGCTCGTATGTTCGCTGCGCAGAAAGACAGCCACGACAGCCATATTCTGTGGATCAGCAAGTCGGGGCAGGTGCATATCGACTGCCTGGCGACCCATGCTGACGAAGACGAATTCGACCGCAACCATCAGAACCTGCTGGCCCGCCTGAAGATGTACCGTCGTGGTCACGGTTATGTTGGCAAGAAGGCCGCGGCCGACAAGGACTTCATCGGTAATGTTCTGCAAACGTTGAAACAGGCGTGGGATTCGATGCAGAACAAGAATGAAGTTCGGGTGATTGATCGGTTCTGCTGAGTTAGTCATTAAATAATTGAAAGGCCTGATTCCTTAACGGAAGCAGGCCTTTTTTTGTTCGCTTGTATTGATTTGGCGTGACTGGAATTGTAGCCCCTCACCCCAGCCCTCTCCCGAGGGAGAGGGAGCCGATTTGTGCTGCGCTCAAAATTTTAGTTCGGCTCAAAACTTTCAGGTCGGCGTAAATCGCACAAACACCTCGGCCAGTTCCCTCCCGAGGAAGAGGGAACCGATTTGTGCTGCGCTCAAAATTTTAGTTCGGCTCAAAACTTTCAGGTCGACGTAAATCGCACGAACACCTCGGCCAGTCCCCTCCCGAGGGAGAGTGAGCCGATTTATAGTGCTTTCAGAACCAGAGTTCGGCTCAGGTTTCTCAGGTCGGCGTAAATCGCCCAGGCAACTCGGTCAGTCCCCTCTCCCTCCGGGAGAGGGTTAGGGTGAGGGGCTTCCCATGTCCAACACCAATTCCACAAACGCCACCGCCGCCGCACTGTGATAATTATTGCGCCGCCGCAACACCGCCGCCCCACGCTGCGGCGCTTCACTCTCCACGCGCAACCGGCGCAACGCCCGATCCTCCGTCGCAATCGCCTGCGGCAACATCGTTGCAATCGGCGAACACCGCACCACCTCCAGCAATGTACTCACCGAATTCACCTCGATCCGCACCTGCGGGGTAATTCCGTGCTGCCGGAAATATTCATCCACCGATAACCGTGTAATGAAGTCCGGCGCCAACAAAGCGAAATCCAGCGAAGCGATATCCTCCGGTGTCAGCGCCGCCGCACTGTCATACAGCGGATGCTCACGCCCGACCATGATCCCCAACGTCTCGGTAAACGCCGGAATACACTCGATATCAGGACTGCGCACCGGCGTAAACGCAATCGCAATATCCAGCGAATCATCCGCCAACCCCGCCTCGATGTCGTCCATCGACAGCTCGAAAATCTGCAAATGGATCCCCGGATACCGCGCGGCAAAATCGCGCACCAACGGCCCGACCAGATACGCCATGAACGTCGGCGTCATCGCCAGACGCAACGTCCCGCGGGACAAATCCTTCACGTCATGCAACGCGCGCTTGCCCGCCTCCAGTTCCACCAGCACCCGCCGCGCGCACTCGATGTAAGCCTCGCCAGCATCCGTCGGCTTGACCGTACGCGAGGTGCGATCAAACAGGTTCACCCCCAGGGTTTCCTCCAGTTGGCGAATCTGTTGCGACAGGGTCGGCTGTGAAACATGCAATGCCTCGGCGGCACGGGTGAAGCCGCCGTGATCGGCGACGGCCAACAGATAACGCAAATGTCGCAGCAGCATGGGAAACACCATCTATAGGCAGGACTTATGGCAAGCATTGTATATCGGTCTTGGACGCTATGGATGAATCGGCAGAAGATCAATCCCACACAGCAAGCCAACCCCTGAAAGGAGTGACACCATGCAACAGTCCCACGCCTACAACGACACCAGCCTGGCCCTGACCACCCGCGTTCTCGACGCCAAGGCACGCAAAGATCTGTCGTGGCAGGATCTGGCCGACGGCACCGGCCTGAGCCTGGCGTACGTCACCGCCGCCCTGCTCGGCCAGCATCCGCTGCCGGAAAACGCCGCTCAAGTGGTCGGCGACAAACTCGAACTGAGCGCTGAAGACGTCGCGGCGATGCAGATCATCCCGCTGCGTGGCAGCCTCAGCGGTGTGCCGACCGACCCGACCATCTACCGCTTCCACGAGATGATCCAGATCTACGGCACCACCCTCAAAGCGCTGGTTCACGAGCAGTTCGGCGACGGCATCATCAGCGCGATCAACTTCAAACTCGACATCAAGAAAGTCGAAGACCCGGAAGGCGGCTCCCGCGCCGTGGTCACCCTCGATGGCAAGTTCCTGCCCCTGCGTCCGTTCTGATCTGCACCGGCCCGCACCCTGCGTACGGGCCAACCCACCTCAAATGGCTACCCGTCACCAAACATATCTGGAGGCTGCCCCATGCAAAAAATTCTGTTGATTCTGGCCCTGCTCGGCGGCGTTTGCGCCCAGGCATCTGCCGCTGACGAGGCCGTCGCCTACCACTACGGCATGCAGTTGGATATCGCCCAAGTGCTGAGCATTACCCCGGCTGCCGATGTGTGTGGCGTGGTGCCGGTGGAGATGACGTATCTGGACAGCCACGGCGGCAAACACATTCTTCAATACAGCGAATTCGGCAGCGGTTGCTCGAGCTGAGAGGACAACACCATGAAAAACCTGATTGATGGCTTCCTGAAATTCCAGAACGAAGCGTTTCCGCAACGCACCGAACTGTTCAAACACCTGGCAACCACGCAACAGCCCGGCACCTTGTTCATCACCTGTTCCGACAGCCGTGTCGTGCCGGAACTGCTGACCCAACAAGAACCCGGCGAGCTGTTCGTGGTCCGTAACGCCGGCAATATCGTGCCGTCCTACAGCCCGCACCCGGGCGGGGTTTCGGCAACGGTGGAATATGCGGTGGCGGTGCTCGGCGTGACCGACATTGTGATCTGCGGGCATTCGGACTGCGGTGCGATGACGGCGATTGCCCAGTGCAAATGCATGGATCACCTGCCCGCTGTCAGCGGCTGGCTGCAGCACGCCGAGTCGGCGAAAGTGGTTAACGAGGCGCGGCCACATGCCAATGATGCAGCGAAATTGAGTTCGATGGTGCGCGAAAACGTGATCGCGCAACTGGCGAATATCCAGACCCACCCGAGTGTGCGTCTGGCCCAGGAAAAAGGCCTGCTGAACCTGCATGGCTGGGTGTATGACATCGAGACCGGCTCGATCGATGCGCTGGCCTCGGACCGCCGCACGTTTGTGCCGCTGGCCGAGCAACCGGCGACTTGCGCGATCCATGCACAAACCACGCACGCCGCCTGAACCACCTTTTGCAGGAGCTGCCGCAGGCTGCGATCTTTTGATTTTTGCTTTTAAAAACAAGATCAAAAGATCGCAGCCTGCGGCAGCTCCTACACGGGATCAGCGTTTTACTGTGAGATCGATCTGGGTCATGCGGCTACGCACAGTGAACACGCCATCCCCCGAAAGAATCGCACTGCGCGCAAACAGGCGACCGCTCTCCCAGTTCGAAAGCCCCAACTCCGGCTTGTTCAGCGCGTACTGCCCATCGACCCAACGGGTAATGCCGTTGCCCACGAACGGCGCATTCACCGCGTTGTAAAAACGCTCTTGCACGGCGGCATCTTCACTGATCAACGACACGGTGAATTGCGGACTGTAGCGGTTGAACAGCGCAATCGCCTGATCCAGATCGTCGACGATCATCAGGCTGACTTCCGGGGTTTCTTCCCATTCCCACTCGCGGCCCAACTCGGACTCTGCCAAGGGTTCTGCCAGTGCCTCGGTCTGATAGCCCTCGGCGCGGTAGACCTCGACCGTCGCGTTCTGCCACTCACTCGGCAAGCAGCCTTCGCTGCCTTCGACGATGTGCAATTTGCAGCCCTGGCCACGCGCAGTACCGGCCTGTTGCAGCGCATCAAGAAACAACGGCACCAGTTCCGTCGCGCGATCACGCTGGATCAGGCATACATTGAGGGTGTTGCACACTTTACGGTCCAGCGAGTTGCGCACCACGGCGGCAAAACGTGTGGCATCGGCAGCACGATCCGCGATCAACCACGCACCACCCGTGCCGTGCAGGCTGACGGCGGTACCGGCCTGCTGGGCAATGCTGCCCAACTGACTGACCGCACGACCCGAACCACGCGCCACCGCCAGCGATAAACGTCGGTCAGCGAACATCGCCCAACCGGCCGCATGATTGACACTTTCCACCAACGACACCGCACCGGCGGGCAGACCGGCATCGGCCAGCGCCGGGTTCAACGCGTGAGTGACGATGGCTTGCGCGGTACCCAATGCATCGCTGCCGATGCGCAGCACGGCGGTGTTGCCAGTGCGCAAGACACCGGCGGCGTCTGCAAACACGTTAGGGCGTCCTTCGAAGACAAACGCGACGATGCCCAGCGGCGAAACCACTTGCTCGACTTTCCAGCCGTCATGCTCGACGCTGCTGATGACTTTGCCGCGCGTGGCGGCGGCATCCCGCCAGGTACGCAGGCCGGCGATCATGTCGCGGCGCATGCGCTCGTCGGCGAGCAAGCGGGTGGTGGAGCGACCGCGCGCCTTGGCCCGTTCGATATCGGCAAGGTTGGCGGTTTCGATGTGCGCCCAGCACGCCGGGGTTTCCAGACGTTGTGCAAACAGATCGAAAAACTGGCTGATCGCCTCATCGCTAACCGCCGACAACGCAGTAAACGCCGCTGCCGCATGCTCGATCGCCACGGACGCCGCTTGCTGATCCGCCACGGGGATCAGCAGCAACTCGCCACTGACCTGCTCCACCAGCAGGTGGTCACCGGGCTGAAACCGCGCGGCCAGTTCGGAGCTGACCACGGTGACGCGGTTACCAGCGAAAGGGATCGGCGTGCCAGCGACTAGACGTTCGAGCGCAAGAGACATGAAGCGGATTCACCATGCAGGGAGCGGCCGGAAAATGTATAGGAACACAATCCTCCAAAGCAACCGCTAACCCTGTGGGAGCGAGCCTGCTCGCGAAAGCGGTGGATCTGATACATCAATGTTGGCTGACCTGACGCCTTCGCGAGCAGGCTCGCTCCCACAGGGTTTTGCGGTGTTTGGCGGATCGGTCAGAACACTGACCAACCAATCCGCGAACTGAGCATCTCCAGCGCCGCCATCCCCGCCAGCGAATTCCCCGCCGCATTCAACTCCGGCGACCACACGCACACCGTGAACTGCCCCGGCACCACCGCGACAATCCCGCCGCCGACACCGCTCTTGCCCGGCAAGCCGACGCGGTACGCGAAGTTGCCCGCTTCGTCATACAGTCCGCTGGTGGCCATGATCGAGTTGACCTGCTGGGTTTGCCGACGTGTGAGGATCTGTTCGCCGCTGTGTTTGCAGAACCCGTCGTTGGCCAGAAAGCAGAACGCCCGCGCCAGATCAATGCAGTTCATGCGCAACGCGCAATGGCTGAAGTAGCTGCGCAGCACCGCTTCGACATCGTTGTGAAAGTTGCCGAACGACTGCATCAGATACGCCATCGCCGCATTGCGCGCGCGGTGCTGGTATTCCGAGTCGGCGACTTTGCCATCGATCATGATCTGCGGGTTGCCGGACAGGCGGCGGACGAAATCGCGCATCGACAGGGTCGGCGCGGCAAAGCGCGACTGGTTGATGTCGCAGATCACCAGCGCGCCGGCGTTGATGAACGGATTGCGCGGCCGACCGCGCTCGAATTCCAGCTGCACCAGCGAGTTGAACGGTTGCCCGGACGGCTCATGGCCGAGGCGTTCCCAGATCGCTTCGCCGGAATGATCGATCGCCTGCACCAGGCTGAACACCTTGGAAATACTCTGCACCGAGAACGGCGTCTCGGCGTCACCGGCGCAATACATCTCGCCATCGTTGCCGTACACGGCGATGCCCAGTTGATTGGCCGGCACGGTGCCGAGGGCAGGAATGTAGTCAGCCACCTTGCCTTGCCCGATCAACGGGCGGACAGCGTCAAGGATCTCGTTCAACAGCGCTTGCATGCCGGGTTCCGAAGTCTCGCCCCGTGGGATTGCGGGGACACTGGGGCTAGACGCTGCGCCCGCCCGTCGAATCACACCGGCCTGCATCGCACTGAATGTTCTAGGCTCAACCGCACATTCAAAACGGGAGAGCACCCATGCATCTCGAAGGCTCCTGCCATTGCGGCGAGGTCACGTTCAGCCTCACCAGCGCCCACCCCTTCCCTTATCAACGCTGCTACTGCTCGATCTGCCGCAAGACTCAGGGCGGCGGCGGATATGCGATCAACCTCGGCGGCGACGCGACCAGTCTCAAGGTGCGCGGGCGCAAGCACATCAGCGTTTATCACGCGAAGATGAAGGACGACGGCGCCAAACGCGCCCATCGCAGCAGCGCCGAACGGCATTTCTGTTCACTGTGCGGCAGCGGCTTGTGGTTGTTCAGCCCGGAATGGCCGGAGCTGATCCACCCGTTCGCTTCGGCGATCGATACGCCGTTGCCGGTGCCGCCGGAGCACACGCATCTGATGCTCGGCTCGAAAGCACCCTGGGTCGAAGTCGAGGCCAAATCGAGAGACCAACAGTTCGACGTCTACCCTGAAGAGTCCATCGCCCAATGGCATGAACGCCTCGGTTTGAACCGATAGATCCACGGCAAACACAAATCCCTGTGGGAGCGAGCCTGCTCGCGAAGGCGTCCTGTCAGCCAACATAGATATTTCTGACCCAGCGCTTTCGCGAGCAGGCTCGCTCCCACAGATTTTGCATCTTTCTTGATTCCGCGCAGTTCCCTTTTCCCGCACTCGTTCGGTTAACCCCTCAGAAGCACTTCAACTACCGATCGATTCGATGCAAAGGGATCTCCATGTCGCACGTCCGTTTTGCCCTGTGCCCGCTGGCACTGGCCCTGCTGAGCATTTCTGCCAACGCCGCTGAAAAAACCGACCAGACCTTGCAACTGGGCGCCACCAATATTTCCGCCCAAGGCCTCGGCGCCACCACCGAAGACACCCGTTCCTACACCACCGGCGCCATGTCCTCGGCCACCGGCCTGCCGCTATCGATCCGCGAAACGCCGCAATCGGTGACCGTAGTCACCCGCCAACAAATGGACGACCGTGGCGTGCAAAGCATTGGCGATGCGTTGCGCAATACCCCCGGCATTTCCATGCAGAAGTACGACAGCGACCGTACCGAATTTTCCGCGCGCGGCCTGGCGATCACCAACTTCCAGTACGACGGCGTCAACATCCCCTACGATGGCGTCTACGGCGAGAACCCGAACAATGGCGACGACGCCGCCAGCATCGATCGCATTGAAATCATCAAAGGCGCGACCGGCCTGATGACCGGCTCCGGCGACCCGTCGGCCACGGTCAACCTGATCCGCAAGAAGCCGACCAAAGAGTTCAAAGCTTCAATCAGCGGCACCGTTGGTTCGTGGGATGCCTACCGCACCGTCGGTGATATTTCCGGTTCGCTGACTGAATCGGGCAACGTGCGCGGGCGTTTCGTCGGCGCCTATTCCGATCAGAACTCTTATCTGGATCACTACAGCCAGCGCAAAGACCTGTTCTACGGCATCCTCGAAGCCGACCTGAGCGACGACACCCTGCTGACCTTCGGCGTCGACAAATCCAGCACCACACCACGCGGTTCGTCGTGGACCGGCAACCCGGTGTATTTCGCCGATGGCGGGCGCACTGATTTCGGGCGGCACTTCAACTCTGCCGCTGACTGGAGCCGCCGCGATTTCGACAACATTACCTACTTCGCATCCTTGGAACAGGCGTTGGCCAACGACTGGAAATTCAAGGTCAGCCTCGACCAGAAAACCACCGATCACGACACGCGTCTGGCCTCGGCCAGCGGTGGCAATCCGAACCGCGCCACGGGCGAAGGCATGTTCATGTATTGGGGCCGCTGGGAAGGTCATCGTGTACAGAATACGGCTGACGTCAACGTCTCCGGGCCCTTCACCCTCGGTGGTCGCGAGCATGAGTTGATCGCCGGCGTCATGACCTCGCACTCGCGCCAGACCGGTTCGACCTACGACACCAGCGCCTATTCCGAAGTACCGGGGAGCATTTACGACTGGGACGGCAATCTGCCGAAACAGGACTTCCCGAAGAACGGCAAATACGAGCGCACCCAAAGTCAGAACGGCATTTACCTGGCCACGCGCCTGCGCCCTACCGACGATCTCTCAGTGATTCTCGGCAGCCGCTTGAGCACCTTCAAATACAACGAAGACTACCGCTACAACCCCGGCGCCGGCCTCGATGACACCCACACCAGTTACAAGGAACACGGCGTGGTCACGCCTTACGCCGGGGTGATCTATGACCTCGACGACACCTACTCGCTGTATGCCAGCTACACCAGCATCTATCAGCCGCAAACCTACAAAGACGCCAACGGCTCGACCCTCGCACCGGTCGAGGGCGACAGCTACGAAACCGGTTTGAAAGCGGCGTATTTCGACGGTCGTCTCAACGCCAGCCTGGCGTTTTTCCGCATCGAGCAGGACGGCGTTGCCGAGTCGATCGGCACTAACGCAGTGACCAACGAAGGCATCTATAAAGCCATCGACGGCGCCACCACCAAAGGCGTCGAACTGGAACTGGCCGGTGAGCTGGCCGAAGGCTGGAACCTCTCCGCCGGCTACACCTACGCACGCACTCGTGATGCCGATGAGCAGCGTATGTACGGTTATCCGTTGTCGACCACCAAGCCCGAGCATACGGTGCGCACCTTCACCACCTACCGTTTGCCCGGCGTGCTGGACAAGGTCACTGTGGGTGGCGGCGTGAGCTGGCAGAGCGCGTTCTACGGCAAGATCTACAGCGCCCCGGCCGGCGACTACACGCGGATCAAACAGGGCGGCTACACCCTTGTCGACCTGATGAGCCGCTATCAGTACAACGAGCACCTGAGCTTCACGGTCAACGCCAACAACGTGTTCGACAAGCGTTACCTGACGGGTCTGGGCAACTTCGACACCACGTTCTACGGTGAGCCGCGCAATTTGATGCTGACGACCAAGTGGGATTTCTGATCGTTAACAAACCTTGAATTTGCGGCGCCATGGATGGCCCCATCGCGAGCAGGCTCACTCCTACAGGGGGTCTGCGGTGCCTACAAATTTTGAGTAAGACACAAAACCCTGTAGGAGTGAGCCTGCTCGCGATAGCGGTGGGTCAGCAGCAAAAATGCTGATTGAACTGACCCCTTCGCGAGCAAGCTCGCTCCCACATTGGATTTGTGAACGCCGCAGATCACTGTGGGAGCGAGCCTGCTCGCGAAGAAGCCGGTGCAGGCCCCAGCATTCAATCCAGATGCGCCCAAGTCATCCGAAACGACGCCCCACCCCAAGCCGAATCGCCCACCTCAACCTGCCCGCCATGGGACTGCGAGACCCGGCGCACCAACGCCAAACCCAAACCAAACCCACCCGTACGCCGATCCCGACTGGCATCCAGTCGCGAAAACGGTTCGAAGATCTTCTCCCGCCCATGCACCGGCACCCCCGGCCCATCGTCGTTGACCCGCACTTCGTAATAATCGCCCGTGCGCACCAGCGTCACTTCAACTCGCTGGTCGGCATAGCGAATCGCATTGCGCAGCAGATTGATCACCGCCCGCGCCATGAATCGCGGCTCGATGCGCACGGTGTCGAGCCGGCAATCACCAATCAGCAACTGCACCCCCGCCGCCTCTGCCTCCAGCGCGACGCTGCCGACCACGCTGTCGAGCCAATTGGCAGCCTGGATGTTTTCGCGTTTGATCACCGTCGCGCCGCGCTCAAGGCTGGCGTAGGTAAGCAGTTCGGAAACCATCTCCTCCAGCTCGCCGAGGTCGGCGTACATGTCGGCAATCAACTCACGGTTCTGGCTGGCATCCGGTTGCTGCTTGAGTTGATCGAGTTCAAACGACAGCCGCGCAATCGGCGTGCGCAACTCGTGGGACACGGCGTTGGTCAGTTCGCGCTGATTGGCGATCAGACCCTCGATGCGCGCCGCCATCAGGTTGAAGTGCTCGGCCAGATCGCGGATGTTCGACCGTTTCGACAATTGAATGCGCACCGACAGATCGTTATCGCCGAAACGCTCGGCGGCCAGACGCAGTTTCTCCAGATCACGCCAGTGCGGGCGCACCCAGAAAAACAGGACGATGCCGATCATCACGGCAATCATCAGGTAGGCGCCGGCGATGTAGAACGGCATCAGACTCGGCTCGGCCGGCAAGCGGATGCTGAGCAGTTGCGGGCCATCGTCAATCGCCGAAATGTACTGGGTGTATTTGTCACGGATCACCAGCAGCCCTTTGGCCAGCTCGGCTTTTTCTGTGTCGCTCAGGGCCAGTTGATCGGCGTCGACCAGCGTCAGCCCCAAACCGTAGTGCGGGCGAACCATTTCAAGCTGTTTTTCCCGGGCCGGGCCGTCGAGGTCGCGCAACTGCTGGCCCAACGTCCAAGCCTGACCGCGCACGGCCTCGCGGTTGTAGTCCTGCATCTGATAATCGAGCAAAGCGTCGAAGGTGCGTTCGACCGTTTGCAAGGCCAGCACCAGACCCATTGTCATGACCAGAAACAGCCCGAGAAATAACCGCAGCATCTACAGCTCCCACGCGAACGGATTGAACAGATATCCCTTGCCCCACACGGTCTTGATACACACCGGCTCACGGGGGTTGTCCTTGAGCTTGTTGCGTAATTTACTGATGTACACGTCGACACTGCGATTGAGCCCGTCGAATGCAATCCCGCGCATACGATTGAGGATATCGTCGCGCGACAGCACCTTGCCGGCCGCACTGGCCAGCAACCACAGCAGCTCGAATTCCATAGTGGTCATTTCGATGCTTTCCCCGGCCAGCCGCACTTCACGGCAACTGCGGTCGACGCTCAACTGGCCGAACTCCATAAAACTGACCACATTGCTGTCCGGCACCTGTCGCCGTTGCAACGCCCGCAGCCGGGCCAGCAACACCGGCGGCTTGATCGGTTTGATCACGTAGTCATCGGCGCCGGATTCCAGACCGAGGATATGGTCGAGGTCATCTTCCTTGGCCGTCAGAATCACGATCGGCGTGTCCGACACGCTGCGAATTTCCCGGCATACCTGCAGACCGCTCTGCCCCGGCAGCATCAAGTCGAGCACCACCACTTTCGGCTTGAACTCGAGAAAGGCAGCCACTGCCAGGTCGCCGCGATGCACCGTGCGTACCTCGTAGCCGTGTTGTTCGAGAAAGTGTGCAATCAGTGCAGCGAGACGCTCATCGTCTTCCACCAGCAGGAGTTTGCCAAAACCCAGGTTATCCATAACGACCGTCTGCCGCCCATGTGTGAAGTGGCCGGCATTATGGCGGCTTTCGTGGCGGTGGCGTTTGTTTCAGGCAGCAAAAACCGGCCGCTGGGGCCGGTTTTCAGTGATGTTTCATACTCTTAAGAGTTTTTAACATTCATGCACTGATCGCTACATCTGTAGGAGCTGCCGAAGGCTGCGATCTTTTGATCCGGCTTCTTCAAAAGCAAAAGATCGCAGCCTTCGGCAGCTCCTACACGGAGTCATGCGGTGGCAGGCACGCCGCTGTGGAAGCGAAACTCTTCATCCGGCGACTCGATCAGTTCCTGCTCGGCGGCGCGGACCTTGTCGATGACCTGGGCAATATCCTTCGCATCACCGTACTGATAGGCCAGCTTCAGATAACCCTGAAAATGCCGCGCCTCGCTTTTCAGCAAGCCAAAATAGAACTTGCCGAGTTCTTCGTCCAGATGCGGCACCAGTGCTTCGAAACGCTCGCAACTGCGCGCTTCGATAAACGCGCCGACCACCAGCGTATCCACCAGTTTCACCGGCTCATGGCTGCGCACCACCTTGCGCAAGCCCGAGGCGTAACGACCGGCGTGGAGCTGGCGCAGTTCGATCTTGCGCCGCTTCATGATGCGCATGACCTGCTCGTGGTGCACCAGTTCTTCCCGGGCCAGACGCGACATCATGTTGATCAGGTCGACGTGGGAATGGTACTTGGCAATCAGGCTCAGGGCGGTGCTGGCAGCCTTGAACTCACAGTTCTTGTGGTCGATCAGCAGGGTTTCCTGATCGGCCAGGGCGGCCTGAACCCAGGCGTCGGGGGTGCGGCAGCCAAGGAATTCGTGGATTTCGGGAAGGATCATGGGGCTCACGGTAAAAGGTGTTCGAGCGAAGGGCGCCGATTATACCGGCCTGCCCGCAGACCACCAGCGGCGGACGTTGATATGCATCAAGTCGCGCACGATCGAGCAGCAACTATAGTTGTGCAACGCCGTGCCTTTTCTTTGCTGGAGACTCCGCTCATGCAAGCCATTCGCAGCATTCTGGTGGTCATCGAACCCGAACATTCGGAAAGCCTGGCGCTCAAGCGCGCCAAGTTGATCGCCGGCGTGACCCAGGCCCATCTGCACCTGCTGGTGTGCGACAAGAAGCACGATCACGCTGGCATGCTCGGTGTGCTAAAAGCCGCGCTAATGGCCGACGGCTACAGCGTGACCACCGAGCAGGCGTGGAACGAGAGCCTGCACGAAACCATCATCGAGGTGCAGCAGGCCGAGGGTTGCGGGCTGGTGATCAAGCAGCATTTCCCCGACAGCTCACTGAAAAAAGCCCTGCTGACCCCGGCGGACTGGAAGCTCTTGCGCCACTGCCCTACCCCGGTGTTGCTGGTGAAAACCGCGGGGTCGTGGAAGGACAAGGTGATTCTGGCGGCGGTGGACGTGGGCAATGCCGATGGTGAGCACCGGCATCTGCACACGACGATCATTGATCATGGCTACGACATTGCCAGTCTGGCCAAGGCGCATTTGCATGTGATCGCTGCACATCCGTCGCCAATGCTGTCGGCGGCTGACCCGACGCTGCAACTGAGTGAAACCATCGAGGCGCGCTATCGCGAGCAATGCCGGGCATTTCAGGCGGAATTCGATGTCGACGATGAGCATCTGCACATCGAGGAAGGTCCGGCGGACGTGTTGATTCCGTTTATGGCTCACAAGCTGCAAGCGGCGGTGACCGTGATTGGCACCGTGGCGCGCACCGGGTTGTCAGGGGCGTTGATCGGCAATACGGCGGAAGTGATTCTGGATGCGCTGGAGAGCGATGTGCTGGTGCTCAAACCGCAGGAGGTTGAGGATCATCTGGTGGAGCTGGCGGTGAAACATTAAAGATCAAAAGATCGCAGCCTTCGGCAGCTCCTACAGGTAGAACGCATTCCCATGTAGGAGCTGCGGCACGCTGCGATCTTTTGACCTTCAGGCGCCGAAGGCGTCTTTCAAAAAGCCCGGGGCGATGTAGCGCTGATAGTGCGCTTCCGACAGCAGGAAGAATTCCCGATCAATGGCATCGCGCAATTCCGGCAGGTTCCAGTCGCGAAACTCCGGCAGCAAAACCATCCCGTACGCTTCCAGATTAATGATCACCCGCGCGCCACGGGCAATCAGCTGATACGCCCAGCAATATTCCGACTGATGCGGCACGAAGCGGATCTTGCGCTGTTCCAGCTGCTCGCGCAGGCGCGCCGAATCGAAAATCTCGACCTTGCCCGCCATCACTTGTGACAGCAATTGCTCCAGACGCAGCCACACCGCACGCTTTTCCTCCTCGTTGTACCCATTCCAGTGGATCACTTCGTGGTGGAAACGCTTGCAGCCACGGCACACCAGATCACCGTAAACAGTGGAGCAGAGGCCGACGCAGGGGGTCTTGATGGTCTGATTGGGCATAAGATAGGCAAAACACTGAAACGCGGAACAGGTCGGCATGTTAGCCCTTTGTCGGGCATTGATCACCCCTCAAACATCAGGGTCTCAGCCGCACCGCGCGTTTGACCCGGCCACGCGCATTGCCACGAAAGTCCAATAGAGCGCGACTTACCTTTAAATTTTTTTTGCCGTAGAATCAGCCAGCCTTTTAAGGCGCCAATGTCCGTTAGAAGCTGTTTTCAAAGCGTCACGAGCACAGTCGTTCCTTCAGAGCGGTGTTGGCGAGGGGTTTTTCCAGCGGGGAAAAATCCAGCGCCAACCCTCATCAGCTCCCCGTTCTGCAGGCGTAAAACTTTGAAAGCAGCTTCTGTAAGGAATTGCCGGTAATTCTGGCCGAACGACCCACAACGTCGTGAGGAGCATGAGTACGGCAATTTCGGGATGAGCGTCCCGGACACCCATTTGGGACCACTGATGAGGGTAATAACTGTGCTTGAAGCCTACCGCAAACATATCGAAGAGCGTGCAGCCCTGGGTATCGTTCCCCAGCCGCTTAACGCCGAACAAACAGCAGGCCTGGTCGAGCTGCTGAAAAACCCTCCGGCTGGCGAAGAAGAATTTCTCGTTGACCTGATCACCAATCGCATTCCACCAGGTGTGGACGAAGCGGCTTATGTCAAAGCCGGCTTCCTGTCTGCACTGGCCAAGGGCGAAGTTTCCTCCCCGCTGCTGGACAAAAAACGCGCTGTAGAACTGCTCGGCACCATGCAGGGCGGCTACAACATCGTCACTCTGGTTGACCTGCTGGACGACGCCGAGCTGGCGCCAGTCGCTGCCGCGCAACTCAAGCACACCCTGCTGATGTTCGATGCGTTCCACGACGTCGCGGAAAAAGCCAAGAACGGCAACGTTCACGCCAAAGGCGTATTGCAATCCTGGGCTGACGGCGAGTGGTTCAAGAACCGTCCGACCCTGGCCGACAAGATCAGCCTGCGCGTCTTCAAGGTTACCGGCGAAACCAACACCGACGACCTGTCCCCTGCTCCCGATGCCTGGTCGCGTCCAGACATCCCGCTGCACGCCCTGGCCATGCTGAAAATGGCCCGTGACGGCATCGTTCCTGATCAGCAGGGCGCCATCGGCCCGATGAAGCAGATCGAAGAAATGCGCGGTCAAGGCTTCCCGATCGCCTACGTCGGTGACGTGGTCGGTACCGGTTCGTCGCGTAAATCGGCGACCAACTCGGTGCTGTGGTTCTTCGGCGACGACGTTCCTTACGTGCCGAACAAGCGCGCTGGCGGTTTCTGCTTCGGCAGCAAAATCGCTCCGATCTTCTACAACACCATGGAAGATGCCGGCGCACTGCCAATCGAGTTCGACGTTTCCAACATGAACATGGGCGACGTGATCGACCTGTACCCGCATGCTGGTAAAGTCTGCAAACACGGCACCGACGAAGTCCTGACCACCTTCGAAATGAAGACCCCGGTCCTGTTGGACGAAGTCCGTGCCGGCGGCCGTATTCCGCTGATCATCGGCCGTGGCCTGACCGAGAAGGCTCGCGCCGAACTGGGTCTGCCACCGTTCGACCTGTTCAAGAAGCCGGAAGCCCCGGCTGAAAGCACCAAGGGTTTCACCCTGGCGCAGAAAATGGTTGGTAAAGCCTGCGGTCTGGCAGAAGGCCAAGGCGTTCGTCCTGGCACCTACTGCGAACCGAAGATGACCACCGTGGGTTCGCAGGACACCACCGGTCCAATGACCCGTGACGAACTGAAAGACCTGGCGTGCCTGGGCTTCTCCGCTGATCTGGTGATGCAGTCTTTCTGCCACACCGCGGCGTATCCGAAGCCGATCGACGTGACCACCCACCACACCCTGCCTGACTTCATCATGACCCGCGGCGGCGTTTCCCTGCGTCCGGGCGACGGCATCATCCACTCGTGGCTGAACCGCATGCTGCTGCCGGACACCGTCGGTACCGGTGGTGACTCGCACACCCGTTTCCCGATGGGCATTTCGTTCCCGGCCGGTTCCGGTCTGGTTGCGTTTGCTGCGGCCACCGGCGTTATGCCGCTGGACATGCCGGAATCGATCCTGGTGCGTTTCAAAGGCAAAATGAAACCTGGCATCACCCTGCGTGACCTGGTTCATGCGATTCCTTACTTCGCCATCCAGAACGGTCTGCTGACCGTCGAGAAGAAAGGCAAGAAAAACGCCTTCTCCGGCCGCATCCTGGAAATCGAAGGTCTGGAAGGTCTGACCCTGGAGCAGGCGTTCGAACTGTCCGACGCCTCGGCCGAACGTTCGGCTGCCGGTTGCACCATCAAGCTGTCGAAAGAGTCGATCACCGAGTACCTGAACTCCAACATCACCCTGCTGCGCTGGATGATCGGCGAAGGCTACGGCGATGCGCGTACCCTGGAACGTCGCGCTCAAGCGATGGAAGCCTGGGTTGCCAACCCGGAACTGATGGAAGCCGATGCCGACGCCGAATACGCCGAAGTCATCGAAATCGATCTGGCCGACATCAGCGAGCCGGTACTGTGCGCGCCGAACGATCCGGACGACGCCCGTCTGCTGTCCAGCGTTGCTGGCGAGAAGATCGACGAAGTGTTCATCGGTTCGTGCATGACCAACATCGGTCACTTCCGCGCTGCCGGTAAACTGCTGGATCAGGTCAAGGGTCAGCTGCCAACCCGTCTGTGGCTGTCGCCGCCGACCAAGATGGACGCTCACCAACTGACCGAAGAAGGCTACTACGGCATCTACGGCAAGGCTGGCGCGCGCATGGAAATGCCAGGCTGCTCGCTGTGCATGGGTAACCAGGCACGTGTAGAGCCGAACGCGACTGTTGTGTCGACGTCGACCCGTAACTTCCCGAACCGTCTGGGCGACGGCGCGAACGTCTATCTGGCTTCGGCCGAGCTGGCGTCCGTGGCTTCGATCCTGGGTCGCCTGCCGACCGTCGAGGAATACATGGAATACGCTGGCAAGATCGACAGCATGGCGGCCGATATCTACCGCTACCTGTCCTTCGACCAGATCGCCGAGTTCCGTGAAGCTGCTGCGAACGCCAACATCCCGGTCGTTCAAGCCTAACGCTGCAACGCAATGAAAAACGCCGCCCATCGTGAGATGTGCGGCGTTTTTTTGTGCCTGACAGGGGGTGGTTGTCTGTTTGGGCCTCATCGCTGGCAAGCTCGACGCCCGGGCAAAAAAAACCGCTGTGCCTGGGCAGGCACAGCGGTTCTTGTCGATTGAATCCGCGTTACATCGTCAGCTTGTAAACCAGTGCCGAAATCGCCACCAGACCCACTGCCGTCACAAACACGTTAGACGCCTGACCACGATAACGCGCCATCGCCGGAATCTTGCGAATCGCATACATCGGCATCAGGAACAGAATCGCCGCGATGACCGGACCGCCGACGGTTTCGATCATGCCCAGAATGCTCGGATTCAGCGTCGCGATAATCCAGCAGATCACCAGCATGAACGCCGCGACGATGCGATCCAGTGCCTTGGCACTCGGACGCTTGCCGCTCTTCACGATCAAGCCTTTCAGGCCCTCACTGGCGCCGATGTAGTGACCGAGGAACGATTTGGAGATCGCCACGAACGCAATCAACGGCGCTGCGAACTCGATGGTCGGATTGTTGAAGTGGTTGGCCAGGTACGACAGGATCGACAGATTCTGCTCTTTGGCTTCCGCCAATTGCTCCGGCGACAACGTCAGTACGCAACTGAAGACGAAGAACAGCACCATCAGCACCATCAACGCATGGGCGCGGAACAGGATCTGCGAGCTGCGCTCATCAGCATGCACGCCATACTGACGCTTCTGATCCACTGCAAACGCCGAAATGATCGGCGAGTGGTTGAACGAGAACACCATCACCGGAATCGCCAGCCACAGCGTGTGCAGCAGCGCCGACGGTGGCGGCACCTGCGAAACGGTAGTCAGGATGCCGCCGTTCCAGTGCGGAATCAGATATACCGCCAGAAACAGCAGCGCGACGATAAACGGATAGACCATCAGGCTCATTGCCTTGACGATCGCCTCCTGGCCGCAACGCACCACAGCCAGCAAACCAAGAATCAGCACGAACGACAGCAGCGCACGTGGCGGCGGTGCGATGTGCAATTGATGCTCAAGGAAACTGGCGACCGTGTTGGTCAAGCCGACGCTGTAGATCAGCAGGATCGGGAAGATCGCAAAGAAATAAAGCAGCGTGATCAGCGCACCGGCCTTGATGCCAAAATGCTGTTCGACCACTTCAGTGATGTCGGCGCCTTCGCGACCGGAAAGCACAAAACGGGTCAGACCACGATGTGCGTAGAAGGTCATCGGGAACGCCAACAGCGCAAGAACGACCAGCGGCCAGAAGCCACCCAAGCCTGCGTTGATCGGCAAATACAGGGTACCGGCGCCAATCGCCGTCCCAAACAACCCCAACATCCAGGTGGTGTCCTGGCGATTCCAGCTCGAAAGTTCAGCGGGTGCTGCTGCATCAAAGCGCTCTTCGACGCTATTGGCCTGATCATTCATCCGGTCGGATCTCCGCATTCCGGTCACTTGCCACTCGGTCAGGACGCGTCGGAAAAAACCGACAGACATGCTCCGGCCGAAACAGGGGCGCGATTCTCCGCGATAAATGAGCAGAAGCAAAGACTTAGCTGAGGAATGGTTGTGCGGAGCAGATCAGCGGGTTGTCGTTTTTGGGAAAATAGCTGTCGTACAACGGCACGTTAAATGTCGTTTTTCGGTATGCCTCTACGAGTTCATAGAGTTATTTCAGATCGAACGAAGAACTATCGTCCCGATTGTGATGACGACAAGCGCAAATACTGCCCCCAAACCGAACCTGAGTAATTCTGAGCGAACTTCCGCCGGTGACAAACCTCTGGCCTCTTCAGCGAACTCGGCGTCCTCTCGTCGAAGTCGTTCAGCTCTGACTTTAGGGTCCTCTATGTACATGTTTATTGTCCTTTGCGAGGTCTCGAGACCAATCTGTTATGTAAACCGTTGTTAAGCACCCGGAACTCTTGAACGCAAGCAATGATGTGTGAAGCGCTTCATTTAGAGCTTGGTCAATATCCCGAATACAGCTGTAATCGCAGTCAGCAACCCCGTGCCTACCGCTACCGGGTACCAGAACCTTTCTCGCTTTAATTTGTTTTCCTCAGCCATTAGCTTGCGCCTCTCGACAATGAGCTTGCGTGATTCGTTTTGTAGTCTTTCGAGTTCCAGATTTTCCCGATCATTCTGAAGCATGCGCCTTCCTTGGCTATTGCCAGCCGTTACCTTGGCTGCTTTGTACCCTCATGATTTCGCATTGATCACCTGCCGGGTAGCGGACGAGTCTGGCGTTTTCGTAGGCAAAATCCGCGAGTCAGGTAGGCAGCCTCATACAGAGACCTTTTAGAAAACACCTCGCGATCAAGTACCCGTGCCTTTCAATTTGCCCCACATGATCTAGCGTGAGATGAGTCCCCTGCCCTGCGGAGCCTTCCCATGCCATTGGTTCGCGTCGACATCAGACAAAACCCCGACCCCACCTTCGCCAAACGCATCGGCGAGCAGGTCTATTCAGCCCTGCGCAGTTGTATCGATGTGCCCGAGCACGACAACTTCCAGATCCTCACCGAGCACGACAGCCAGCACTTCGTCTATGACCCGCAGTATCTTGGGATCCAGCGCAGCGATGGCGTGGTGTTCATTCAGATCACCATCAGCGAAGGGCGCACGGTCGAGAAAAAGCAATTGCTGTTCAAAACCATCGCCGAAAGCCTGCACACACAGTTGGCGGTGCGCCTGGAAGACGTGTTCATCAATCTGGTCGAGGTGAAGAAAGAGAACTGGTCATTCGGCAATGGCATCGCGCAGTACGTCACTTGATCCGCTTATTGACAGCCCGATATCGGCGCCAGCATGATCGGCCCATGAACATTCGCGCGCTGCAGCTCACCCGTACCACCACGACCGCCACCGGCGGGTCGTGGTGTTTGTGCCTGAGGTAAACCCAGCGCAGCAAACCCAAGGCCCCGCCAGCAGTGGACGGGGCCTTGTTGTTTCTCCCGTCCGTGCGGCATCTGCAGCCCCCAAGGAGAAACACCATGCCCGCAGCACTGTTGATCATCGATATGCAGGTCGGTCTGTTCCACGGACCGGAAAAGCCCTACCAGGGCGAACGGGTTCTGGCCAACATCCAGCGCCTGATCGCTCAGGCCCGCGCGAATCAAGTGCCGATCTTCGCCGTGCGCCACACCGGCCCGGACGGCTCACCGATTGCCGCTGGCAGTCCATTCTGGCAATTACTGCCAGCGCTAGAACTGGACGCTGAAATCGATACCCTCTTCGACAAATCCCGACCCAATGCTTTCCATGGCACTGACCTTGCGCGGCAACTCCTGGCCGCACAGGTCGAAGACCTCTATGTGGTCGGCATGAAAAGCCAGTTTTGCATCGACAGCACCTGTCGCAGCGCTGCCGATCTGGGTTTCAGACCATCGCTGGTCGCCGACGCCCACACCTGCATGGACACTGCCGCGCTGCCGGCGGAAGCGATCATCAACCATCACAACGCGACCCTGGGCGCCGCCTTCGCACGGTTAATCGACAGCACTGACGTGAGATTTTGAGGAAATACTCCCTGAAATCGACGCAACCTGACTTGCTGCGGTTGCGTCAATCAGGCATTTGTTACCGCATCCCTTGTCCTACAGCATGGTGTAGTTAGTTAATGGCGCCAGCGAGGCCGACTCTACAAAACACCGATAAACAAGCCCCCCCCCTAAAGAGCGTTTCAGAACATTCCTACAGCAAAAACCGACAACGATAATCACAACAAAATATTACTTAAAATCGAATACAAGGCATTTGTTACAAGCAACTACCCAGCCATTGAATAACATTCCACGGCAGGTCTATATTTTTATCGCCCTGATTTCGAACAACTCAATAATCGAAGTGCGCTCAAGAGGATCAAACATGCAAAAGAACATGATGCCTGGCTTATTATTGGCCGCATTATTCTCTCCGCTCGCCAGTGCCAACGCCGACGTCCGCGAGCTGGCTTCTTCGCCGCGATGGCTGACCACCAAGGTCTACATCGATGGCGCCCCTGAAACCGATGTCAAAGCGAAGTACCCCGGCGTCGTTGGCATATCGACCTGGGATGCCGAGCGCAATCGATACGAGTTCTTTTACACCGATACAGGCGAATCAAAGTACAACAACGGCGGTGGTGGTTATTTCTTTGTCACCGGCGATCAGAAACAGCACATCCTTGTACCGGATATCGGCCCGACCAAAACTTTTGTCAGGCGTTTGGAAACATTGAACAACCGCGAGTTCACCTACTCTCGGGAAGTGCCACGCGACATGGTCGACAACAACCCTCTCGTACGCATTCATGTTGTTCACGCACCCTATACCGGAACCGTAGTAACCCAGTCCGCCCTTAAACAATAAATCCAGGAATTCAATATGCAAAAGACAGTTAAAACCCTGCTTATGTCGACATTACTGATTTCTTCGGTCTATTGCGCCGGGGTCAGCGCGCAAGCCGCCACCCAACCCGCAAAAAATGCCGTCGCCACTGCCGACAACGCGATGATGCTGACCGTGTTTCTGAAACATGATCAGACCCGACCGTTAAGTGAACTCAAGGCTCAGCTTGCGCAACAGGGTTTCCATAAAACGTTTCCCCCGGCCGGAGTCGAGGTGGTGAGCTGGAACATCATGATGGGTATCGGCCAGGTCGTTACGGTTCGCTTTCCTGTCTCGCGTCTGGCGGAGGTGAATCTCGCACTGGAAAGTACCGCGTGGGGCAGTTACCGCACCGAGTTCTATCCGACCTACGATATCAAGCCCATAGCGATGGCCGAACAGGTCAAAGCCCAGGCAGCCCGATGATGCCGACAGCACACCGGATCACCGGTGTGCTGCCAGCCTTGCTTCTTGTCCGAAGCCGTCCAGAATCAAAGCACCACTGCGCGAATGACAACGATTGCCAAGTCGCTGCGGATTCAGCACTCTGAAACGACTTTCGCGACCAACCCGCAGACGTTCACAGGAGCCGCGCAATGCCCGCAACCGTTCTGGTACTGGTTGAAACCATCAATGACTATTTGCCGATCCTCGAACATCAGGGCTTCCACCTGATTCTCGCCCCCACACCTGCCGAACGTGCGCAAGCCATCGCCACCCACGGTAGCCGCATCGACGCAGTGCTGACCCGTGGCCCGTTGGGCCTCAGCGCCGATGAAATCACCGCCCTGCCCGCGCTGAAGATCATCACGGTGATCGGCGCCGGGTACGAGCACGTCGACCTGCAAGCCGCAAGCAACCGCGGCATCACCGTCACCAACGGCGCCGGGGTCAATGCCTCGTCGGTGGCCGACCATGCCATGGCGATGCTGCTGGCGCTGGTCCGTGACATCCCGCGTTGCGACGCTGCCGTACGCCGTGGGGAGTGGCCGAAAATCATGCGCCCGTCGCTGGCCGGCAAACGTCTGGGGATTCTCGGGCTGGGCGCAGTGGGTCTGGCAATCGCCAAACGCGCGAATCTCGGCTTCGACATGCAGATCAGCTATCACAGCCGTCAGTTGCGCAGCGATGTGCCTTACGCGTTCTGCTCGACGCCGACCGAGCTGGCGCGAGCGTCGGACTTCCTGATCATCGCTACCCCCGGCGGCATCGG
Organism: Pseudomonas viridiflava; assembly: GCF_900580865.1. Classification (GTDB taxonomy): domain Bacteria; phylum Pseudomonadota; class Gammaproteobacteria; order Pseudomonadales; family Pseudomonadaceae; genus Aquipseudomonas. The sequence continues at coordinate 82,256 of NZ_UTBZ01000169.1, read as the reverse complement.
CACACAGCATCTGGTCAACCGCGCGGTACTTGATGCGCTCGGTCCGAAAGGGTTTATCGTCAATATTGCCCGCGCCAGTGTGATCGCCACAGCGGATCTGATCACCGCCCTTGAACAACGCAGAATTGCCGGTGCCGCACTGGATGTGTTCGACCACGAGCCACAAGTTCCGGATGCGCTGAAAACCCTGAGCAATGTGCTGCTGACACCACACGTCGCCGGCCTGTCACCGGAAGCGACGCAAGGCACGGTGGAGCTGGTGGGCAAAAACCTCGTGGCGTTCTTCTCGGGCGAGCCAGTGCTGACGCCCATCGCGCTGCCACCGAAACTCAACAACCAGCGCGTGCACTAAAGCACGCCAAGCAACGTCCACAAACGTCGCGACTCGGCGTCGGCACTGATCAACTCACCGAGCAATTCGCTCAGCGGCTTGTTGCCCCACTCGACCCCGCGCCGGATCAGATACGGCACCGGGCTGTGGGGTTCGGTACGAGCGAGGTATTCGGCGATCAGCAGCAGTTGGCGATACGCCTCTTCGCGATTGGCCGGCTCACGAAAGGCCAAGGCTACCGATGCGGGTTCTTCTGCCTGCGCAACGGCGACGGGGGCTTCGACCAGCGGCGGTGGCGGTGCCGGTTGTTGTGGGTGCATGGCGATAAACTCCTGAACCAGTTTCAGCAGCGCCTGGATAGTGTCCTGCAAGGGGCGCAATCCCGGCGCCTGATCCCCCAGATAGGCATCACTCCAAGTGTTGAGCCGTTGCAAGTGTTGCAGGCTCAGCAGCAGATTGCCCTGAGTGCGCAGCCAGAACGCCAGCGGCGTGGCGCGGATTTGTTCGTTGAGTTTCTTCTGTTCATTGCGCGCGGTTTCCGCCGAGGTCTTGGCATTCTTGCTGTCGTTGGTCTGCACTTGCTGCACCTGCAAGCGCCGCCAGACTTCCAGGGTGTAAGCCTCGAAGTCGCTGTCGCGGCTACCGAACAGCGGCACCCGCGTGAGCAATATTTCACTGTACCGGCGCACCAGCCATTCCAGCGGAATCACCCGCCACGACTGGTCGCCGTCCTCGGCCTGCGGGTGCAGCTGCTCGGGAAAGCGCTCACACAACCCGGCGACCAGCGCCAGACTGCCGGGCAAGCCGTCCAGCGCTTGCAAGTGCAGCCACGCCTCGCCGAGCCAGGCGCTGAGCATCAGGTCCTTGCTGCGCTCCAGCAATAACGTCGTCGTAAGTTTTTCGACGTCCGGCCAGTTCGCGCGCTTGAGCGTCGATTGCCAGACCCCGGTCGGCAGGCTCGCGTCGTCTTCTCGACGCAGGTCGCGCAACTGATCGAACTCACGTTCATAGCGCAGATCGACGCCGCACGGCATATCCGCGCTGAGCGGTGTGAGCAGTTGGTCAATCAAGTCCGGCAACGTCGTCGATGGCAGGCTCACAAGTCTTCCTTCTGTGATTCAAGGGAGGCGGTGCTGCCGGTCACCTGAAACGGCGAACGCGGCGCGCGGGTTGGCAGCGGCGCGATCGACAGCGGCAGTTTCGAGCCTTGGCTCATCAGCGACAGGCGCACGAACATTCGCGTGAAGTCGCTGGTGACGCTGTCCGGCGCCCCGGTCACGGGTAAACGCAACGTCAGCGGGAAATCGGTGTAATCCACGTTTGGCTGACGCTGCACCGAGAAATGCGCGCGCATCAGGCGCAGCAATGACCATGGCCCGCCGTACTCCCACCCGGCCTCCAGATCACGCACCACCAGATTCGGTTGCAGTGGATCATTGACTGGCCGTTCCTTGCCGTTGCGCGCCCAGCGCAGGGTCAGGCGGACAGGCTGGCCGACCATCCAGCGCAGGTTCGGTTGCTCGGCTGCCGGATAGTTGATTTGCTGATTGCCGGCGAGCAAGCCCCACGCAATCACCTGATCGGCGCCAAGCTCATCATCGCGATCGGTGCGCCAGCGCACGTCCAGCTCGACGCCAAGGATGCCGCTCTTGTCACGCACGAACAGCGGCGTCAGCCAAGTGCTGGCCTGCTTCAAGCGGTTGAGAAAATCCGCCGCGGCCAGGCGCTCCGGGGTCTGGTTGGTGACAAGGCCGGCCTGGGCGACCGGCAGGCGCTTGTCGATCAGTTGCAGCAAATACTCAACCCGCGCCGGATCGGCATCCGGCATCTGCACGCCGTTGGCGAATGGAAACCGGTCAGCCAGGTATTGATTGAAATAGTTGGCCAGCTCATTCCACGCTGCCGCCGCCTGTTGCACTTGCAACTGCTGGCAACGCTGCATGGCCTCCTGCTGCAACTCCACCGCGCGCATCGCCAACGTGCCGCGTCCGCCAGCGACGTTGGCGGTCTGCAACATTTGCAGGCAGGAATTGACGTCCATCTCGACGAAGTCGCGACTGACCAGTTGTTCGATCTGTGCCGGCGAACTGGCCGGGTTGGCCTCTTTGTATTTGCGCAGTTCGTCGTTCAGTGCACTGAACTGCGTCACGCGTTCGTAATCCAGTGCCGACAGATTGGCTTGCTGCGTTGTCAGCCACTGCAACGATGACGTCCGCCGCTCAGTGATGCCGAGCATGGTGTTGAACTGCTGCTTGAGGCTCAGTTTCAGATCCTGCACATCGCTGGCGCCGAACAATTGCAAGCCGAGGTTTTTCGAACCGTCCCACTGGCTGATTTCGGCACGGCCACCGAACAGCGGTTGCGCGGTGATTTCCTCGATCCCCCCGGTAATCTGCGCCATCGCGCGGCGATTGAGCGCCGCTTGCAAGCGCGTGGAGAGATCCGCGCGGTGCACCTCGACAAAGGCTTTCTGCAGGGCCATGGCTTGCTCGGCCTGCACATTGAACACAGCGTAAGGGTGCGCTTGGTCGTTGTGATCCTTGAGGCTCAACCACATCGCCTGGGCGGCGGCACGCTCGGCGGCTTTGAGCACCGCAACGCGATAGTCCGGTGGAATGCGTGGCAGTTCTTCGGCGATGTAGCTGTTGTAGTCGGCGAAATACTTCAGCGACTCATTGAGATCATCGCCGTCCACGGTCTGGCCTTGCATATTGACGTTGTCTTCGCTGGCACGCAGGGCGACGGAAACGAAGTCGCGCTTGAACAGCGCCTGTATCGCGTTATCGAGTTTCACCACTTGCTCTTGCAACGCCAATTGCCCGCTGACTTGCTGAACCAGCAAATTGTCCCGCGAGCCGATCTGGGCGATCCATTGATCGCGGAAACTCTGCTGCAAGCGTGACGCTTGCGTGTCGAGGTCTTGTTGGACTTGCGCGCCCAACAATGTGCTCTTGCCCACTTTGGCGAGGAAGTCACCATAACCCGGCACCAGCTCCTGGCCTTTGCCACGGCTCCACGTCGAATTGGTCAGGGCGATCGCCGCTTGCAGATCGTCGACCAGCGCGGTCAGGTCTTCGAGCTCGCGCAGGCTGTTGCCACTGCCGGCCTCCAGTTGATCGAGGTGCAACTTGAGGTAACCCGCCTTGCTGACAAAGTTGTCGGCGAGGAAATATTGATCCAGCCAGCGCTGCATCAATCCGGAAAAGTTGCTGACGATCTGCGGCCGGTCGACGCTCAGGTCGAGCGCCTGCAAGCTGCCGTCTTCGCCGGCCACCAGCAGCCGATTGTAGAACGCCGCATACGGCAAGGTGCCCGTGTTGAGGTTCAGCGACAGCGCGTTGTTGCTCAGTTGCACCAAGTCATCCAGCGGCGCGCGCGGGTTGTTCTGCACTTGATTGAACAACTGGTTCTGCTGCTCCAGACGCAAGGCCCGATCCACCAGATCGTTCGCCTTGAGATAGTTCTGCCACTGCGCCGGGTCGTCGCTTTCGACACTGCTGCGCCGGTCGGTGCTGCGGATCGCCTTGATCTGTGTCAGTTGCGCGCTCAACAGATCACGCAGCGGCACCATGATGTGGCGCTGGGTGGACTGCAAGACTTGCTGTTCGAGTTGATTGTCGAGCGAGGAAAACCACGATGTCGGAAACACCAGAGAAACGTAGTTCCAGTGCGGCGCACGCTCCAGTACACGCCAGAAGGTCTGCACATTGCGTCGGGTCGAGTCGACCCGCTGCGCCTCGTCGCTGATCGCCACGTAGCCCTTTTGCGCGCCTTGCATCTGCCGCGCCAGTTCGTGGGCATCCTTGACCGACACGTGCCAGACCCAAAGCATCGCCACCGCCCAGATCACCCCGACCACCAGTGCCACGCCGGCCGTCAGCCGCTGCCAACGCTGCCGCAAGCGCAACAGACGCGGCACGCCTTGCGCCAGGCCTCGCTCGCCGACCAGTCGCTGGCGCCACAACTGGCGCACGAACACGCTTTGCTGCATGCCGCTGTCGTCGGCGGAAAATCCGTCTCTGGCATCCTCAGAGGCCTGACTCGCGCTGAAATAGACACCGCGAAAACACGGCGCTTCACCCTGAGCGTTGCCTTGAAACACCGGTTCCAGAACACTCTGCAAACCGCGTCGCAAGGTTTCCAGACGCTCCGGCAAGGCGTACAGATCGGCGCTCAGCTGGCCGGACAAGGTGCCGATTTCGATGATGGCTTCCGCTACCGCGCGATGGATGCGATCGAGCGCCTGATCGCTCCACTGCCCTTGCCAAACCGCATCGCGTGAATACGGCGACGACCAGCCCAGGGTACGTTCGCGGGCCTCGTCGGGCAGCGCACTGATCAGCTCCTGGAACCCCGGCAACTCTTCAAGTCCGGTGATGATCACGTACACCGGCACACTCAGGCCAAAACGTTGCAGCAGATCGATGAACCGTCGGCGCGCAGCCAGCCCTAGGCTGGCGGCCTGTTCGAGATTACTCAGGCGACTCACCGGCACCAGCCAGACCACCCCGTCCAGCGGGCGCTTGCTGCGCATTCGCAAGATCAAACCGAGCAAACGCCACCAGCCGCCACGCTGCAAATGCATGCCGTCGTCGGGCAGGAACAACGCCTGCGGCACCACCAGCACGGCGCCTTCGGGATCCGACCACCAGCGGCCGAACCACGCTGGTTTGTCGGTCGGTTGCAGCCGCCATTCATTGACCAGTTGCGTGCCCTGGGTTTCGTCGCCGAGCATCAACAGCCATGGCATCTGATAGCGGTCGTGACTGCCCTGTTCCTGCTCCATTTGCCGCACGGCGGCATAAAAACTGCGGATCGCAGCGCCGCTCTGGGTGCGCAACCACCACACCGCCACGGCGATGATCATCACGACCAGCAGCAGCGCGATAATCCACGCGAGCATCGTCAGGGTACTCATGAGTCTTGCTCCGCCGGCACCACCGAGTCGATGATCTGCAGCACCGGTTCCAGCTCCGACTGAATGTCACGCCAGAGAAACTGGCCAAGCCCGGTCAGCAACAGCAGCATCGCCAGAATCCCCAGCGCCAGGCGAAAGCCATCCGGCAGCGCCGTGCGCACTGGCAGTTGCAACGGAGTGGTCAACGAAGGCTGCACCAGGCGCTGACTGACATCGGTATAACTGGCATCGTCCTGCCAGGCAAAGGTGTACAGCGCCAACCGCCACTTTTCCAATTGCGCCTGGCTGTGTTCGCCACGCAGACGCCCATGGAAGCCGAGGATCAGACACTGCAGATAGACATTGGCCAGATCGCGGGTGGTCGGTTGCTGCTCGTCGAGCAGTGCCTGAATCGCCGCCGGCACTTGCTCGCCGGCCTGCCGGCTGGCGTACAACCGCGACTCCAGGGGTTTGTCCTGCCACGCCGCTTGCCCGGGCCATGGCGTGAACAGCAGGGTTTCGTCGACCAGCGCGACGAATGCATACACCAGTGCCTTGACTTGCTCGGTCGCCGAATCACCGACCCGCGCATAAGCGGTGCGCCACAATCGCTGCGAAGCCTGCGTGGAGAGTTCGACAACGGTCTCGACCAGCGCCGCTTCGTCCTCGCTGTCCTTGGGCAAATGCACCCAATCCTGTTGCCATTGCTGCCACGTCTGGCGGAACGCGCTGCTCAACGGTGCGTCCTGCAACCCCAGGCTTGCGGCACTTCCTTGCGACATACGGCGTTCCTTGTGTGATCAGGCGCTTTCACTGTTCTGGGCGACAAACAGCACCACTTGCCACGGACTGCTGGTCAACTTCGCCGCCGGTGCGGCGATCATCAGCGGCAGTTGGGCGTCGAACCACGCGCCTTCGGCCGTCAGCACAAACAGCCGCGTGTCCTCGCCGACGCTGTAGGCCACCTGTTCGCTGCGGCTCATGGCCTGATGGGACAAACCGCTCATGCGCTGACGACTGAGCAACGCGATGTGCGGCGCCGAAGCGATGATCGCGCCGCGCAACCAGTCGATCGCGGCTTGCTCGCTGGCGCCATTGGGCATGCGCAGACCGATGACCAGACGCTGACTCGGCTGCTCGTCCGGCAATTGAATCGAAAAGCTCTGTTCACCGCGCTCGAACGGCAAGCTGCGGTAGCCGGCGCGGATCAGTTCGAGGGTGGTTTCCAGCCATTGCAGCACCGCGTCATAACCGCGCTGCAACTCGACAAAATCCAGCGGGGCAAACGCCGGCACGCCGGCCAGCGGATCCAGCGCCGACCACGCGCCCGCCAGTCCAAGCAGGTGCACATAAAGGGTTTGCGGATGGGCGATGCGGCTGTTCAGCGCGCCTTCGACTTCCGGCAGGCGAACCCACAACGCGGTCAACTGCCGACGGATTTCCAGCGCGTCGTCCTGATTGCCGGCCTGCTGCGCCTGACGCAAACGGCCACCGAGAAACAGGCACTTCTCCCGAGCCCGCGCACAGAGGCCGGCGATGCGTCGACCGAGCGCCGATTCCGGCAACAGGGTCGGCGTCGGTGGGGTGTAAGACAGCGGCAGGAAACCGCCGCCCTCCTTGCGGATTTTCAGCAGCGGCAGGCAGATCGAATCGGCCTTGTTCAGTTGCGTGCACAGCCGTGGATTGGGGCGCCACACGGTGATCGACTCAGGGAATTCGCCGCTGGTGAGATCCGGTAGCGCGTCGCCCACCACCGACTGCAAGCGCCCCTTGAGTGGCAGCAACTGCCCGGCCCGCCACATCGGGCTGATCGCCAGGTAAACGGTAACGGTGGCGTCGTCGGTGGCATCGATCGCCGCGCCGACATCCAGTTCCAGCGTCGGCCCGATCCCCGCCTGCAAATCCACGGGCAGGCCGTCGGGCATCGTCCCTTGCAGCGACACCACCCGCACCACCCCGGCACTCAGCGCCGAAGGGTCGAATTCCATGTGGCTGACACCCCAGAACCACGGGTTGCAGGCTTGCGCCAAATGCGCACCGAGCGCTTCGGCCCGCAGCCCTTGCAACTGAAAATGCTGTGGCAGCAATTGCATGCCTTCGTGCCAGCAAACCGCGTCAGGTAGCAGACTCATACGACTCCCTTCGACAAGGCCGCGATCCGGCGGCAGCGGTGGTGTTTCAGTGTTCGGTAGCGTTGACCAGGCTCATCTCGCGACTGTCGAATTTCAGCCACGCCTCGCTCTGATCATCGAGCCGCAAGCGGTGTGCTCCGGGTGTGTTATAGCTGGCGAAGACCAAAAGTCCAGCAGCCTTCTTGCCCCCCAACGGGAAGGGTTGGCGGTCGATGAATTGCCCCGGCACCAGCTCCAGTCCCCACACGCTCATCAACTGACGATAGTCGCGCTGGTACTGCTCGCGTCCGGCGAACCACTGGCTGGCACTGATGCCCGACAGTTGCTTGAGCAGATCAGGGTCGGCGACCGCGATGAAATCCACGGCAATCGGGGTGTCGTCGTTGGCTTTCGGGGCGACGTCGAGGGTCAGGCTGTCGAGGTCCACTTTCGGCCCGAAGAACGAGCAACCGGCCAGAGACACCAATACCAGCGTTAGAAAAAGTCGTGTACGCAAAATGAATTTTCCTTTTCACGAGCCTGTCCAAAAATGTTTTTGCTTGCTTTTTTATAGACCTGTTCTAGCGTCTTGGGTAGTTCGGTTCCTACAGCCGAATCAAGAAGGTTTGTCAAAGGAACGACAGGTCATCTGCCTCCCTTTCTAACCTACGGTCCAGCAAGGGAAAGCGATGAACGGGCCTCCCCGATGCATTGCGCCCGCTCATCGCATCGGAGTCCGCCGTCATGGCAGAAAGTACTCAGCACAAGCTCGACCGGGTGCGCCCGCCCCGAGTGCAAATCACTTACGACGTCGAAATCGGCAACGCCATCGAGAAAAAAGAATTGCCACTGGTGGTCGGCATACTCGCTGACCTCTCGGGCAAGCCGCTCGAACCATTGGCAAAACTGACTGAACGGCGTTTTACCGAAATCGACCGCGACAACTTCAACGAAGTGCTCGCCTCGATCAGCCCGCGTGCCACGCTGCAGGTCAACAACACCCTCAGCGGCGACGACAGCAAGCTCAACATCGAACTCAATTTCAAGCACATCGACGACTTCGACCCGGTCAAAGTGGTAGAGCAAGTCACCCCGCTGCGGCGCCTGTTCGAAGCCCGCCAGCGCCTGCGCGACCTGTTGACCAAACTCGACGGCAACGATGACCTGGACAAGCTGTTGCGCGACGTCATCGCCAACACCGAAGGCCTGCAGGAAATCAAATCGGCCCGCCCGGACAACGCTACCCCGGCCGCTGACGCCGAGGCTCCGGCCGATCCGCAAGCCTGATCGTCCACTTAATCGAGGGGAGAATTCGCCATGCCCGCTTCAGCTCAGAAACAAGCCAGCGACAGTACGACCGAGACACTTTCCCTGCTCGACCAGATCATCCTCGACGGCCGCATGGCCCACGATGACAGTCAGCAGGATTACGCCCGTGACATGCTCGCGGAATTCGCCACCCAGGTCCTCGACGAAGGCATGGCCATCGACAAGGACACCGTGGCGATGATCAACGACCGCATCAGCCAGATCGACGAACTGATCAGCGCTCAGCTCAACGAGGTCCTGCACCACCCCGACCTGCAAAAACTCGAAGCTTCGTGGCGCGGTCTGCACCTGCTGGTGCAGAACACCGAAACCAGCACGCGGCTGAAACTGCGCCTGCTCAACGTGACGCAGAAAGAGTTGCAGAACGACCTGGAAAAAGCCGTCGAATTCGACCAGAGCGCACTGTTCAAGAAAATCTATGAAGAGGAATACGGCACCTTCGGTGGCCATCCGTTCAGCTTGTTGGTCGGTGACTACACCTTCGGCCGTCACCCGCAGGACATTGGCCTGCTGGAGAAGCTGTCGAACGTCGCCGCCGCCGCTCACGCACCGTTCATTGCCGCCGCCAGCCCGCGACTGTTCGACATGAACAGCTTCACCGAACTGGCGGTGCCGCGTGACCTGTCGAAGGTGTTCGAGAGCCAGGAGCTGATCAAATGGCGCTCGTTCCGCGAGAGCGAAGATTCGCGCTATGTCTCTCTAGTGCTGCCGCATTTCCTCCTGCGTCTACCCTACGGCCCCGACACCTCGCCGGTGGAAGGCATCAACTACGTCGAAGACGTCAACGGCACCGACCACAGCAAATACCTGTGGGGCAATGCCGCGTGGGCGCTGTCGCAACGCATCACCGAAGCCTTCGCCAAGTACGGCTGGTGCGCGGCGATTCGTGGCGCTGAAGGTGGCGGCGCGGTGGAAGGCCTGCCGGCGCATACCTTCCGCACCAGTTCCGGCGATCTGTCGCTGAAATGCCCGACCGAAGTGGCGATCACCGACCGCCGTGAAAAAGAGCTCAACGACCTCGGCTTCATTGCCCTGTGCCACAAGAAGAACAGCGACGTCGCGGTGTTCTTCGGCGGCCAGACCACCAACAAGTCCAAGGTCTACAACACCAACGAGGCCAACGCCAACGCGCGGATCTCGGCGATGCTGCCGTACGTGCTTGCCGCCTCGCGTTTCGCCCATTACCTGAAGGTGATCATGCGCGACAAGGTCGGCAGCTTCATGACCCGCGACAACGTGCAGACCTACCTCAACAACTGGATCGCCGATTACGTGCTGATCAACGACAACGCGCCGCAGGAAATCAAGGCGCAGTACCCGTTGCGTGAAGCGCGGGTGGACGTCACCGAAGTGGCCGGCAAACCCGGTGCCTATCGCGCGACGGTGTTTCTGCGCCCGCACTTCCAGCTCGAAGAGTTGACCGCGTCGATCCGCCTGGTGGCGACTTTGCCGCCACCGGTTGCTGCCTGACCTGCTTTGCCCCCGCCGCCGCTGCGGTGGGGGCTTTCTCTATCTAGCGCGACACCCTTCAGGAGTTTCAAGCGATGGATGCAATCATTCTCGACCTCGGCGGCGACATCAAAGGCGACAGCCTGCTCGAAGGTTTTGCGGACAAGATCGAAGTCATGTCCTACAGCCACAACGTAGCGATGCAAGTCACCAACGACGTCAGCAACTCGGAACGCACCTCCGGCAAACCCCATGTCGGCGAGTTCACCGTGACCAAGTTTATCGACAGCTCGACCCCGTCACTCAACGAATACTGCTGCGCCGGCAAACCGATCCCCGAAGCCATCATCACCATCGGCCGCAACGCCGCTGAAGGCAGCGGGCAGTTGATGCCCTTTATCGTCTACACCCTCACCAACGTGGTGCTGTCCAACGTCAGTGTCAGCGGCGGCACCGGCGGCAAACCGGTGGAAACCGTGTCGCTGAACTTCACCAAGATCAAATGGGAACTCACCGCACAGAAAGACGATGGCACCAAGGAAGGCACCGCCGCGTCGACCTGGGACATGGCCGCCAACAAGCTTGTCAGCTAACCCGGCGCTCTGGCCATGGCAGGCACCGGCATGCGCGCACCGCTGTTCGAACGCCTCGCGTCCAGCGAGGCCGAGGGTGTGCGCGAGTTCGATCGGCAGGACTTGCTCGACTCGGTGCACGCCGAGCTCGGGCGCCTGTTCAATACGCGACGTGGCCCGCGCACGCTGACCACACCACCCAGTGTGATCGACTATGGCATCGCCGACTGGAGCGCGCTGCAACAGCAGCGCAGCGACGACCGTCGGCGGCTGGCACGGGATATCCGCGAAGCCATCACGCATTTTGAGCCGCGCCTGCTGCTGGGCGACGTTCAGGTCAATCCGTTGCCCGAGCATCCGCAGCAAATGAGCATTCGCCTGCTCGGTGAGTTGCGCAGCGGTCGCCAGCAGTGGCCGGTGGCGTTTGTCATCGAACCCGGTGGCCAAGGGCTGGAGGTACGCCATGAGCGACTCGATTGACCCGCAACTGCTCGACTACTACCAACGCGAACTGACTTGGCTGCGCCACGCCGGCAGTCAGTTTGCCGAGCGCTATCCGAAAGTAGCGCGGCGTCTGGAGCTGTCGCCGGGCGAATGCCCCGATCCGCACGTCGAGCGTTTGCTGGAAGGTTTCGCCCTGCTCGCCGCACGCCTGCAACGACGCCTCGATGACGACTACGCCGAGTTCAGCGATGCGCTGCTCGAGCAACTTTATCCGTTGGCGATGCGGCCGCTGCCGTCCTGCGCCATCGTGCAGTTCGAGCCTGATCCGAGCAAAGGCAATCTCGACGAAGGCTATCCCCTGCCCCGTGACACGCCGCTGTTCGTGACCACCAGCAAGGGCGAAAGCATTCACTTTCGTACGTCGGCCGCCGTGCATTTGTGGCCGATCGAAGTCACCGAAGCGTTGTTGCTCGGCAGCGACGAAGCCCAGGCATTGACCGGTGTGGCGCAGTCGCGTTCGGCGTTGCGCCTGAGTCTGCGCTGCCACAGTGAAAGCCAATGGTCGGCGCTGGGCATCGAGCAATTGCGCATTCATCTGGCGGCTTCACCGGTGGTCAATGCCTGCCTGTATGACCTGCTCGGCGCCCATGCGGTGCAAGTACTGGCGGGGTCGCCGGGCAGCGTCCCGACGGTGGTCAAAGGTCTGCCGAACATCGTCGGTTTCGCTGATGACGAAGCGCTGTTGCCGGATGAAGACGGCGTCCATCCGGGCATGCGTTTGCTCGCCGAATACTTTGCGTTCCCGGACAAATTCCACTTTTTCGATCTGCCATTGGGCGGTGTCTGCAGCGACAGTCAGACACTCTATCTGTACATCGTTTTCGACCGTGCCCCCGGCAGCCGCGTGCACTTGCAGGCCAGCGACATCGCGCTGGGCTGCGCGCCGGTGATCAACCTGTTCCCGCGTACTTCCGAGCCGCTGCGCCCCGACGGCACGCGCAGCGAGTATCGGTTGATCGCCGACAGCCACCGCGAAAACAGTGTCGAGATCCACAGCATTCGCGGCATGCGCGCCAGTTCCAGTGCCGGCGTGCAACGGCTACCGGCGTATTACGGCAGCCAGCACAGCGGCGGCGAGCAACAGCGTTACTGGCATGCGCGGCGGGTCAACGGCATGACGCCGAACCGGCTCGGCAGCGATTTGCTGGTGACCGTGGTCGACACCCGTTTCGAGCCGCAGACCGATCTGCCCGATTACAGCCTCACCGCAGAATTGCTCTGCACCAACCGTCATCTGGCGCAAAGTCTGCCGGCCGGTACGCCGCTGGGTTTCGAGCGCCCTGGCCCGGTTGCCTGGGCACGCCTGCGCAATCCGCCGAGCGCGCAAAGTCTACCGCGCCTGGACGGTGATTCGCGCTGGCGCCTGGTGTCGCAACTGACCCTCAATCACCTGTCGCTGGTGGAAGGCCCGCAGGCGCTGGACGCGCTGAAAGAGATTCTGCATCTGCATAACCTGCGTGAGGAGGCCAGTGCTTTACGCCAGATCGAAGGCTTGCTGGGGCTCAATTGCGAACGCGTGATCGGCCATGTCGGCGCCGATGCCTGGCGCGGTTGGCGCAATGGTCTTGAAGTGCAATTGCAGCTTGATCCACAGCACTTTGTCGGCAGCAGCGCGGTGCTGTTTTCGGCAGTGCTGGCGCAGTTCTTTTCCCTGTACGCCACGGCCAATCGCTTTGTGCGCACGGTGCTGATGCAGTCCGACAAGGAGGTCAAGGCATGGCAACCCCAAGCCGGCATGCCGCTGTCGCTCTGACGCTGAGCCAACGCCTGCGCCGCGATCCGCAGGCGTTCGAGTTGTTGCAGGCGTTGCTGGTGCTGGAACGCGAGCAACCTCAGGCCGAACCCCTCGGCAGCGGCACTTCGCCTCAGGCCGAAGCGGTGAAACTGCGTGGACCACTGACGCCGATGTTTGCCATCAGCCAGCTCGAAGCCCTGCGCGAAGAACCGGGCGAGCCGCTGACGATCGACACGCCGATATTCGGCCTCGGCGGCCCTGACGGCCCACTCCCCTACGCTTATCAGGACTGGCTGCAACAACGGGCGCGGGCCAAGGATCATGCGCCGGCGGCGTTTCTCGATCTGTTCCAGCATCGCTTGCTCAGCCTGCTTTACAAAGTGATGCGCAAGCACCGGGTGGCGCTGGGTTTCGTCACACCGGGGGCTTCACCGGTGCAGGCCCAGTTGCGCGCGCTGACCGGTTTGCTGCCCAAGGCTTTGCAGGAGCGTCAGGCGGTGCCCGATTGCGCGGTATTGGCGTGCACCGCGCTGTTTGCCGACGGCCGCCGCTCGCTGGCCGGGTTCGCCGCGATTGTCCGCGAGCAGTTCGCCGTGCCCGTCGAGTTGAGCGCTTATGAAGGTGCCTGGCGCCTTATTCCAGCCGCCAGCCGCAGTGTGATGAAACCCGGCGGGCGCAATCTGCAACTGGGTCGCAGCGCCGTGGCCGGCACCCGGGTCTGGGATGAACATGCCGGCATTCGCCTGGTCCTCGGGCCGTTGCCGTCGGCGCAGGCCGCACGCTTCTTGCCGGATGGCGAAGCGCACCCGGCACTGGCCAGTCTCGCAGCACTGTATTTCGGCCCGGATCTGGACATCAAACTGGTGCTGCGGGTGCGCGGTGCAGTGCCGATGAAACTCAGTCGACAGGCGCCGGCCCTGGTCAGCTGGAACGGCGGTTTGCAGCGTCAGGCCAGCCTCACCGTGCAAACGATCGAAACCCGACTTCGTCAGTTGGAGATCACCTGAAGATGGAACTGGCCAGCCTGATCGGACGCCTCAACCCGGACAATCGTCGCGCCCTCGAACGCGCCGCCCAGCGCTGTTTGCAGCGCGGACATCACTTTGTCGAGATCGAACATCTGTTGCTCGAACTGCTCGACATCGAAGGCGGCGATCTGGCTTTTCTGTTGCCGCGCTTCGGCCTCGAACGTGACGCGCTGACGGCGGAGATCAACAAGGCGCTGGATCTGTTCAAGGCCGGCAGCACGCGCACGCCAGCACTGTCGTCGCACACCTTGGGTTTGCTCGAAGACGCGGTGGTGCAGGCCAGTGTGTTGGGGCTCGACAGCATTCGTTCCGGGTTGCTGTTGCTGGCGCTGGTTGATCGCGATGAGCGCCGCAGTTTGTTGCTTAACAGTGCTTCGTCGTTGCTGCGCATTCCCAAAGAAGCACTGCGCGCGAACCTGCTGGAGTGGACGGAAAACTCTCGCGAGCATGTCGGGCCGCGCGCGGTGTCTTCTGCCAACCCGGCACCACGTCAGGACTCAGTGCTCGATCAATATACCCAGGACTTGACCGCCGACGCCCATGCCGGGCGCATTGATCCGATCGTTGGCCGCGACGGCGAAATTCGCCAATGCATCGACATTCTGCTGCGCCGCCGGCAAAACAATCCGATTCTGGTTGGCGCGCCGGGGGTGGGCAAAACCGCCGTGGTCGAAGGCCTGGCCCTGCGCATCGCCGCCGGGGACGTGCCGCCATCGTTGCAGGAAGTCAGTTTGCGCGTGCTGGATCTGGGCCTGTTGCAGGCCGGCGCGGGGGTCAAAGGTGAATTCGAACAGCGTTTGAAAGGCGTGATCGATGCGGTGCGCAGTGCCGACAAACCGATCATCCTGTTTATCGACGAAGCCCACACGTTGATCGGCGCGGGTGGTGCCGAGGGTGGCAGCGATGCGGCCAACCTGCTGAAACCGGCACTGGCCCGTGGCGAGTTGCGCACCCTCGCCGCCACGACATGGCTGGAGTACAAAAAATACTTCGAGAAAGACCCGGCCCTCGCCCGCCGCTTTCAACTGGTGCAGGTTGAAGAACCGGACGAAATCACCGCCGTGGAAATGCTCCGTGGCGTCGCCGCCAAACTCGAACAGCATCACGGCGTGCAGGTGCTTGATGCGGCTATTCATGAAGCGGTAAAGCTCTCGCACCGCTACATTTCCGGCCGCCAGTTACCGGACAAAGCCATCAGCGTGCTCGACACCGCATGCGCCCGGGTCGCCCTCGCCCAGCACGACGTCCCGCCGCCGCTGGAAAGCCTGCGTCACCGGCAAAACAGCCTCAAGGATGAGGTCGAACGCCTGCGCCGCGAACAGGCCACTGGCCTGGACCACCGCGAGCGCATCACCCTGCTGGAAAGTGAGTCGAAGAGCAACGTGCAGGCGATTCGCGAACTGCAAACCCGCTGGAGCGAAGAGCGCGTGGCCGTGCGCGAACTGCTCGATACCCGGCGCGAACTGCTGGCCTTGAGCGAACGCGCCGACAGCGAAAAACCCGATGAAGCCACCGACAGCCGCATCGATCATCTTGCCGCCGAACTGCTGCGCCTTGAGGCTGGGCTCGATGCGATCCGCCAGGACGATCCACTGGTGCCCGAGCAGGTCGACACCAAAACCGTTGCCGCCGTGATTGCCGGCTGGACCGGCATCCCCGTCGGCAAAATGCTCGCCGACGAAGCCCACGCGGTGCGCACCCTCGGCACGCGCATGGGCCAGCGGGTGATGGGCCAGAGCACCGCGCTCAACACCATCGCCCAGCGCTTGCAGGCCTACCGCGCCGGACTGACCGATCCGCAAAAACCAGTGGGTGTGTTCCTGCTGGTCGGCCCTACCGGCGTCGGCAAAACCGAAACGGCTTATGCCCTGGCCGATGCGTTGTACGGCGGCGAACGCAACCTGATCAGCATCAATCTTTCGGAATATCAGGAAGCTCACACCGTCAGCCAACTCAAAGGCGCGCCACCGGGGTATGTCGGTTATGGCAGCGGCGGCGTACTGACGGAAGCGGTGCGGCGCAAACCCTATTCGGTGGTGTTGCTGGATGAGATCGAGAAGGCCCATCCGGATGTGCTCGAGGCGTTCTACAACGTCTTCGATAAAGGCTTGATGGAGGACGGTACCGGCTTGGTGGTGGACTTCAAAAACACCGTGATGCTCGCCACCAGCAACGTCGGCGCCGAGCTTTTACTTGATACGCCGGTTGCGCAAATCGGCTCGGAAGCCTTCAACGAAGCCCTGCACACAGTCCTCCTGCAAGCCTTTCGCCCGGCGTTTCTGGCGCGGATGACCGTGGTCGCGTATCGGCCGCTGGGTGAGGCGACGCTGGAAGGGATTGTGCTCGCCAAACTTGAGAAGTTGCGTGGCCGCTACAAGGCAGCGACCGGCAAACAGTTCGAGTTCGATTCGGGAATTGTCAAAGCGGTGCTCGCCAAGTGCAGCGCGGCGGGTGCGCGGGATGTCGAGAATGTGTTGATGACGCAGGTCACGGGGAAGTTGGCGGAGTGGGTTCTGGAGTAGTACAAGCGGGTGGCTGCAACCAAGGAGGCAACATGAGCTACGAAGCCATTTGTACCAAGATCACGGGACATGGAGCGGGGGTCTACAACTTTGGCCAGTCCAGTTTTCTGCTACTCGTTGGTGACAATCGAGACGGTATCTGTCGCGGCGTCAGCACCGCCTGGCTGATCGCCAAGAAAAAAGGCAACGACTATCTCAAGGAAATCGTAAATCCGACGCTGGAAACCGGCTTGCTGCATGAGCAGCACACAGCGCGGCAGGCTTCAGACTTTCAAAGTGACTACGTGGACATCAGTGGCGACACGGCGCAGTCGCCCTCCCCGGCAACGCTGAGGGCACTGAGAACAGGTGGTGCAGGCGCACTGGCCAGCCACAAAGCGGAAACCTATCAAAGCTTAGCCGCAGCCGAGTTTCCATTCACCCTATTAGAAATCACTTCATCAAGGCCCCGACATGACTACTTTTTTGACGTTGTGCACTGCAGAAATGTCCAAGGCAGAACAGGACAAGAACCATGTCGGCGGCGTCTGCAGAGTCAATCGCAATGACGCTTATCTCGTGACGTTTCATAACAACAGCTATGAAACCCCAGCCACCCCGCCGATGTTGGGCGCAACGGTTCTGCAACTCGACCCGGCACCGCGAATTCCACCGGTCAGAGCCACCGTGAGGAAAGAAGTGGAAATCGCTCATGAACACCCGGCAAAAATCGAGCACCGCTACTGGGAAGGCATGCATCAGGCCGTAACGTCCGGGCAGATGGGTTACGAACATGAAGCGTTGATGCTCCATCGACAAAGACTGGTTTATGGGCTGGATGACTACGACGGCGCAGTCAGGAAAGTCAAGGCGCAGCAGTTGGCCTCCGTGGAAAGCAAACGCTTGATTGCCGCCCGCGACATGGAGAAAAGGTATGACGCGGGTGCGCACTCGAAAATGATCTCGGCCATCGCTGAAGAACAATACATTGCATTGCAAAAGCGCTCACTGACCTACCCCTCGGAATATACCTCGCCGAGAGTAGACAACACGTTGGGCGGACATGCGGAAGAGAATTTCATCAGGGCCTGGAGCTCTCTGTGCACGCACATTCCGGAAAAAATCTCCCATATCGAACTTTATATAACGCGCATGCCGTGCCCCGACGCCTCTTCAGGATTCTGGCTGGGCGCACATCTCTATAACGAGGGTTGCATGAGCAAAATTGCAAAACTGATAACCACCACAGATGAGTCGATCAGTTGGGAAATCACTTATTCGCAAACCCTGAATGGATCCGACCAGGCTTTTGCACAGTCACTGGCACGACACTTCCCTGCTGGCCGAGTGACCTTCGGCGTCAAAGGCACATAGCCCGGGCCGGTTATTGACAGCCCTTCCAGACTCAGACGCTTGCGAGGAGGCTCGATGCCCCGGTCCACCGACAGCAACACTACTCTGTCCCTCACCGCCACTTCGCTGGCGGCGCTTTATCCTGAGTTTCTGTCCGGTGAAGAAGCGCTCAACGCGCTCGGTTCGCAAATGCTCAGTGGCCTCAACGATGGTGCCACGCTCACCTTGACCACTGCCGTCGCCACCCACGTAACCACTACCCTGCACAACGATGCGCAACTGCGCCCCTTCGACGCTTTGGTCGCCGAGATCCGCCAACTGCCTGCCGATGCCACCGCCGAGCGCTATCAGCTCTTGCTCAGGCCATGGCTCTGGTGGCTGACGCTTGCGAGCAACAACCGCGTGTTCCAGAACCTCGCCACTTCAGACATCGTCACTACGATTTTCAAGGCCCACGGCTTCACCGATTTCAAACTGTCGCTGACCGGCAGCTACACCCCGCGCGAATATTGCGTGCAGTACGGCGAGAGCGATTTCGCCTTCGTCTCGCGGCTGCTGGAAGAAGAAGGCATCTTCTGGTTCTTCACCCACGATGAAGGCAAGCACACGCTGGTGCTCGGCGACAGCAACGATGCCTTCGTACAAATCCCCAACGGGCCGACGGTCAAGTACCTGGGTCAGGGCTTGGGCGAGCGGGAGTTACACGGCATTCGTTCCGGGCAAGTCTGCTTGCAAGCGGTAGCCGGGGTTTATCGAGCGACGGATTATGAGTTCACCACGCCGACCACTTCACTCTACGGCCAGGCCGAAGCCGTGGCCGGGCCGCTTTCGATCTACGAGCATCCGGGCGGCTACAACGCCAAGGCGCGCGGTGATGCGCTGACCAAGCAACGGATTGACGGCTTGCGCAGCGAGGAGAAACGTTTTGTCGGCGAAAGCGATTGCCGTTGGTTGATTCCAGGGCACTGGTTCACCCTCGACGGGCACGACGATGCGAGCCTGAACATCGATTGGGTAGTGACGCGGGTGACCCACGACGTCAGCCACGAAAGCTATCGCAACCGCTTCGAAGCCATCCCGAAAGCCACGCCGTTCCGTGCGCAACGTGTTACGCCAAAACCGCGCATGCACCCGCAAACGGCCATTGTCGTGGGCAAGTCCGGAGAGGAAATCTGGACCGACGAGTACGGGCGGATCAAGTTGCAGTTCCCGTGGGATCGCGACGGCAAGAACGATGAAACCAGTTCCTGCTGGGTGCGCGTGGTGTTGCCGTGGAGCGGCAAGGGGTTTGGCATGCAGTTCATCCCGCGCATCGGCCAGGAAGTCATCGTCACGTTTATCGATGGCGATCCGGATCGGCCGCTGGTGACCGGTTGCGTCTACAACGGCGACAACGCCCTGCCCTATGCGCTGCCGGCCAATCAGACCCAGTCCGGAATCAAGACCCAGTCTTCCAAGGGTGGCGGTGGCTTCAACGAGTTGCGCTTCGAAGACAAGAAAGACGCCGAAGAAGTGTTTTTGCAGGCGCAAAAAGATCTGAATATCAACGTGCTCAACGACACCACGGCCACCGTCGGTCACGATGAAACCCTCACCGTGCAGAACGCGCGCACCCGCACAGTGAAGGACGGCGACGAGACGGTGACGCTAGAAAAAGGCAAACGCAGCGTAACGATCCAGACCGGCAGCGACAGCCTCGATGTGAAGGACAGCCGTACGGTGAAAGTCGGCGCCGACCAGAATCACAGCACCGGCGGTAACTACACCGACAAGGTCAGCGGCGATTACAGCCTGACAGTCGATGGCAACCTGACGATCAAGGTCAGCGGCACCCTGACCCTGCAAAGCGGCGGCAGCTTCACGATCAAGAGCGGCGCCGATCTGGCGACGACCGCCAGCACCTCGATCACCCACAAGGCCGGCACGGCCTTGACCAATCAGGCCGGCACCTCACTGGACAACAAGGCCGGAACAACGCTGACCAACGACGCCGGAATCAGCCTGACCAACAAAGGCGCGGCGTCGCAGACCGTGGATGGCGGCGGCATGCTGACCATCAAGGGCGGTCTGGTGCAAGTCAACTGACAAGGACAAGCCATGGCGATCACACCGCTGGATCTGCAGCAGGATGACAAGCAACTCAAGGGGCGTTTGCAGGACGGTCAACTCGATGGCCCGTTGAACATCAAGGATGATGGGCGCAAACAAGCCGATCTGCATTACAGCCAGGGTGAGCTGCAAGGCACGTCGCTGCTCTATCACCCCAACGGCAAGGTCTCGGCGCAGATGCCGTTTGTGCGCGACAAGTTGCAAGGGGTGGCGAGTTTTTACGCGCCGGAGGGTTTTTTACAGCGTAAGGCGAACTATCGGCGCGGGTTGTTGCATGGGGAGGCATTCAATTACTTCCCGGATGGGCAAGTGGCGGAGGCGGAGTTTTATCGCGATGGCGTGCGTGAGGGGCGTTATCAGCGCTTTCATCCGAATGGCAAACCGGCGCTGGAGGCGCGCTATGTGAATGGCCAACTGCTGGAGCCAGAACAAGGATTTGCCGAGGACGGGCGGCCGCTGGGTGCGGATGGCAAGCCTATTTCGCGGTTGCGCTGGTGGTATCGGCAGTGGGCGGATCCGCAGCAGGCTTGAGCCCCCTGAAGAGCCCCTCACCCTAGCCCTCTCCCAAAGGGAGAGGGAACTGATCGGGGGAGATTGGCGAGTTACGCCGACGTGAAAGATATTCAGTGAATCCATAATCGACTCGATTCAATGCACAGGGCTAATAATCGACTCGGTCGTTCAGGTCGATGTATCTCGGCAGACAACTCGGTCGGCTCCCTCTCCCCCTGGGAGAGGGCTGGGGTGAGGGGTTTGGATTTCACGCCAAGTAAAAAACTCAGGGAATGAGCATCTGCATCTGCCCCGGCACCACAATCTTGATCACCCCCGCCCAATTGCACATCAGCGTACTGTTGGCATCGATCGCCGGCATCCCGCCCAGCAACAACGTCGGCGCCCCGCCGGGAATCCACGGTGTGGCCGTCGCGGGTATACACGGCATCGGCGTCAACACCCCCAGCGCGGCGGCAGTTGCAGCGGCCACCATCGGGTTGGCCATGCTCATGCACACGCCAAACGGCAGAATATTCACCAACGGGATGTGATCCATGATGTTCGCCGCCGGCATCCCGCCGGTCAGCGTGCGGTTCACTGGCAGCACGTTGAGCATCGACGGCGCGGCGCCGAAGCTGCATTGCAGCGTGGCCGTGGCACAGACTTGCGGACAGCCCATTTCAAAGCTCCTTTTTGCCCATGGCATACCCGCTAAACCTTAGTCTGCCGAGGCCCGTCGCGCACATTCCCAAAGGTGATTATCCGGCAACACGCTAACCTATAAGACCGGCCCGCGCTTGTGGCGACCTGAGCGCGCCATTAGATTAGCCAATGATGTCTGGCCTCCAAAATAAGCAGAAGGGATAAGCATGGCGCTTACTGACCAGTCCACCCGTATCCGCTCCGGCGAAGAACTCGATGCCAGCCTGATCGATCCGTACCTCAAGGCGCACATTCCGGGCCTGAGTGGCACACCTGCGATCAGCCAGTTTCCCGGCGGCGCGTCGAACCTGACCTACCTGCTGGAATACCCGGAACAGGAGTTTGTCCTGCGCCGCCCGCCGTTCGGCCACAAGGCCAAATCCGCCCACGACATGGGCCGCGAATTCCGCATCCTCAATCAATTGCGTGACGGTTTCCCGTATTGCCCGAAAGCCTACGTGCACTGCACCGACGAATCGGTGATCGGCGCCGAGTTCTACGTGATGGAACGGGTCAAAGGGATCATCCTGCGCTCGGAACTGCCGCCGGATCTGGGCCTCGATTCAGCGAAAACCGAAGCGCTGTGCAAGAGCTTCATCGACCGCTTCGTCGAACTGCACCGGGTCGATTACAACGCCTGCGGCCTCGGTGATCTGGGCAAACCGGAAGGCTACGTTGCCCGCCAGATCAAAGGCTGGAGCGAACGCTACGAAAAAGCACTGACGCCCGACGCGCCACATTGGGAACAGGTCAAAGCCTGGCTCAACGACAAGATGCCGGCCGACCACCCGACTTCAAGCATCGTCCACAACGACTATCGCTTCGACAACGTCATCCTCGACCCACAGAATCCGATGCAGATCATCGGCGTGCTCGACTGGGAACTGACCACCCTCGGCGATCCACTGATGGATCTGGGCAACACCCTCGCCTATTGGATTCAGGCCGATGACCCGGCGCCGGTGCAACTGATGCGTCGCCAGCCGAGCCACGCACAGGGCATGCTCACCCGCCGCGAGTTCGTCGATTACTACGCCGAGCGTTCGGGCATTCAGATCGACAATTTCGACTTCTACTACACCTACGGCCTGTTCCGTCTGGCCGGCATCGTGCAGCAGATTTACTACCGCTTCTACCATGGCCAGACCCAGGACAAACGCTTCGCGCAGTTCATTCACATGAACAAACTGCTGGAGCAGATGAGCTTGCAGGTCATTGCGAAATCGAGCCTCTGACGGCCCACACCAAGGAACCCCTATGTCCAAGACTCAGTTGTTCGACCTCGACGGCAAGATCGCTTTCGTTTCCGGCGCCAGCCGTGGCATCGGCGAAGCCATCGCCAAACTGTTGGCCCAGCAAGGCGCCCACGTGATCGTCTCTAGCCGTAAACTCGACGGCTGCCAGCACGTCGCCGACGCGATCATCGCTGCTGGCGGCAAAGCCACTGCGGTGGCCTGCCACATCGGTGAGATGGAGCAGATCAGCCAAGTGTTCGCCGGGATCAAGGAACAGTTCGGCCGCCTCGACATTCTGGTCAACAACGCCGCGACCAACCCGCAATTCTGCAACGTGCTCGACACTGACCTGAGCGCGTTCCAGAAGACTGTCGACGTGAACATTCGCGGCTACTTCTTCATGTCGGTCGAAGCCGGCAAGCTGATGCGCGAGAACGGTGGCGGCAGCATCATCAACGTTGCGTCGATCAACGGCATTTCGCCGGGGATCTTCCAGGGCATCTACTCGGTGACCAAAGCGGCGGTGATCAACATGACCAAAGTCTTCGCCAAGGAATGCGCGCAGTTCGGCATCCGTTGCAACGCCCTGCTGCCGGGCCTGACCGACACCAAATTCGCCTCGGCGCTAGTGAAGAACGATGCGATCCTCAAGCAGGCGCTGACGCAGATCCCGCTCAAGCGCGTGGCGGATCCGAGTGAAATGGCCGGTGCGGTGTTGTATCTGGCGAGTGATGCGTCGAGCTACACCACGGGTGTTGCGCTGAATGTGGATGGTGGGTTTCTGTCCTGATCCCACTCGGGACTTGAACTGATCTTGTCCCTGTAGGAGCTGCCGAAGGCTGCGATCTTTTGATGTTGTTTGTAAAAAATCAAAATCAAAAGATCGCAGCCTTCGGCAGCTCCTACAGGGATTTGTGTATCAGGCAATGACTTTCGGTAACTGCCAGCCGAAATGCACCGACAACAAACGCAACAGCAAACACGCCGCCCCCGCCAGCAACGCCGCCGCTACCGGCGAAACACCCAGCCTGCGCCCAATGACCAACACCGCCGCACCGACAAACGCCGAACTCGCATACAAATCCGCCTGCAAAACCACCGGTATCCGCGCCAGCACAATGTCGCGAATCACCCCGCCACCGACGCACGTGATCGTGCCCATCAGCATCGCCACAAACGGCGTGATCCCGAAGTTCAACGCCTTCTGCGCGCCGGCCACGGCAAACAGCGCCAACCCCGCTGCATCCAGCACGATCAGCGTCGAACCGGACCAACCCAGCACTTGCTCATGAAAGACAAACGCCAGCCCACCCATGAAAAACGCCAGCGCCGGGTAGCGCCAGTCGGCTACTGCATTGGGTGGCGTCGCACCGATGAGCAGGTCACGAGTCACCCCGCCACCGAGGGCGACGATAAACGCAATCACCAACACCCCGAGCAAGTCGAGCTGACTGCGCATCGCCGCAATGGCGCCTTCCACGGCAAACACCGCAGTACCGGCCAGGTCGGCCACCAATACAATCCGCTCAACCCGGGACTTACGCCCCGCCGGCGCTATTGCGTGACGCAACGGGTGGTGGTTATGTGTCGAGTGACCTGCCCGTCAGCGTACATATCGCCAGCGACCTCAGTGTTTTCGAGAACCTGACAAGTGCGTTCCGGCGGTGGCGGTGGCGTCACGGGCGGAGGGGGTGGAGGACTGGCGCAGCCAGCCAACAACACAGCAAAAAAAGCCAACGGCAACACGCGTTTCCCAAGAGGGTTCATAGGACGACCCGCGATGAATGGAAGAGCCACTCCCGCGACCGAACCGACCACGGAAGACCTGACCACTCATTCTTTATAGCCGAGACACCCGCAAGCGCCAGTGAATCGGCTGCATCGGAGGGGTATGGCTGTCGATTTTGCGTTGGAATCAGCGAGGTAGGCAGGCTGGGATTCGCTTCGCCAGACAGGCCGCCTTCGCGAGCAAGCTCGCTCCCACAGTGGAACCGAGTACATCTGCAAAAACAGGCCGGCTGTCAGGCCGCCTTCGCGAGCAAGCTCGCTCCCACACTGGAACCGAGTACATCTGCAAAAACAGGCCGGCTGTCAGGCAGCCTTCGCGAGCAGGCTCGCTCCCACAGTGGACCGAGTACATCTGCAAGAAACAGGTCGGCTGTCAGGCCGCCTTCGCGAGCAGGCTCGCTCCCACACTGGAACCGAGTACATCTGCAAAAACAGGCCGGCTGTCAGGCCGCCTTCGCGAGCAGGCTCGCTCCCACAGAAGAGCAAGAGCAAATCGCAACCGCCCCTGCTTCTCACCACTCAACAGGATGAGCGTTAGCTCGGCTGCGGCTTTTGATCTTGATCTGGGAGCCCGTCGGCAGGCTGAGTGGAGGGATTGATCCGGGGGTGGGAGCGCAGCGACCGTTCGACGAAGTCGAACACATCGAGAGGAGGTGCAGCGAAGCAAACCGTAGGCGATGCCCCCCGGATCAATCCCGGAGCGAAGGAACCCCGAGCTCCAGCGAGGGGCCGAACGTCAGGGCAAAGCCTTTTGGGTTACCTTTTCGGCGTTTGGAAAAGGTGACTCGCTGTAAGAGCGAAACCGCCAGCGGCAGCCCCCACAAAAACGGATATTCACCCCAAACCCCACGAGCCTGGTCGGCCCAAAGGCCGCCAAGCCCAAACCCAAACCCAAACCCAAACCCAAAAACCTAAGCCAAATCAGGATCAAGAGAAGAACGCAAAGAGTTGCTCTCCAGCTCATACCGCAACTCTTCAATCAAAGCATCAACCGACTCAGGCGTACGCAGCGCATCAAGCTTCAACCCACTGATCACCAGATCCACCTGCCCCGACACCGGGTGATAAAGCTTCACAGTCAGCGAATGATCACCATCCACCAGACACTCACACGCCAGCGGCGAAAAACTGCGTTCAAGCTGCGTGCGCAACTGCGCAAGATTCATCATCAGACTGTTCCTATAACGACTGCGAAGGGCCGCGATCCCGAGCCAAAAAAGCTCGTATCGCACCCCACCAGACTAAGAACAGACCTCACCCGCCAACACCTCAATTTGCACCATTCGAACTAGTGCATTTGCACCTTATCGCTGGCCTTTGCCACCCGACTCCCCGGAGAACAATCCACGCTCCCGCGCCCAGACAATCGCCTCACTGCGACTGTGCACATCAAGCTTGGAATACACCGTCGCCACATGATTTCGCACCGTGTTGGGCGCCAGTTTCAGCCGCGCCGCGATCTCCTTGTCCGCCAGCCCCTCACAGATCAACCCCAGCACATCACGCTCACGCGACGTCAGATCAGTAAAGGAAACGCTAGGCAATTGCGGCGAGTTGACCTTCTTCACATTGGCCAGCTTTTCAATCAACGTGCGACTGAACCAGGAAGCATCCTTCATCACCTCCTCAATCGCCGCCACCAACTCAAGTTCGGTGCGCTTGCGCTCGGTGATGTCCATCAACACCAGCAAATAACACGGCATGTCCTGAATATTCACAGTGTCGGCGGACAGCGCACATTCGAGCAGGTCCGCATCCTTCTTGCGCACCCGCACATCCACCCGATCCACCCGACCGTTTTTCGCCAGCGCCGCCAGCAACCGCGTACGCGCGCCGCTGTCATCGATGAAATCCAGCTGCGTCACGGTTTTGCCGAGCACGTCCTCGTTGTCATAGGCCAGAGTTTCGAGGAACGCCTGATTGACGTCGATCACCTGCTGCTCGTCGGCACTGCAAATCAGGATCGGCACCGGCGTCAGGCGAAACGCCTTGGCAAAACGCTCCTCGCTCTGGCGCAACGCCACTTCGGCCTTGTGCCGCAACTCCATGTCGACAAACGAAAACAGCATGCAATCCTCATCGTTGAGCGTTAGCGGCTGACCGGCGACGATCACCTGCTTGCTGCTGCCATCGGGCAGGCGCAGCTCGGCCTGCATCTGCGGAATGGTCGCGACATCGCGCAGGCGCTGAATAGCCAGATCCCGATGTTCGGCCTGCTCGAAAATGTCGATTTCATAGGAGGAAGTGCCAATCACCTGCTCACGGGTGTAGCCAGTCATCTCCAGAAACCCCGGATTGACCTTGATGTAACGCAGATCACTGAGCCGGCAGATCACTGCCGGTGCCGGGTTGGCGTTAAACGTCCTTTCGAAGCGCTGCTCGGCGTTGGCCCAATCGGTGACGTCGCTCATGATCAGCACCAGCGACTCGGGCTGCCCTTCGCGATCCGTGAGGATCATGCTGCGCACGCTGTGCACCCAGATGCGGTCCGGATCGTCGGTGGGCGACACCTCAATCAACACGTCATTGAAACTCTCACAACGCGCCACGCGGCTGATCGGGTAGTTTTCGGCGCTGATCGAGTGATTGTTGCGATAACGCAGATTGAATTTCTTGGCGTATTCGTCGGCATTGTGGCCCAGATCGGTGATCCGTTTGACACCGTGCATGGCCAGCGCGGCTTCATTGGCCCAGAGAATGCTCTGATCCAGCTCCAGCAGAATCACCCCGTCGGACAGCCCGGCGATGATCTGCTGCAACTGGCGGCGGTTGGTTTCGGTGGTCAGGACTTCCTGGCTCATTGGATCTCCACAAGTGATACGCCCATGTGAAGAGTACGACCGCGGCCACTTCTGATCGTGCCGAGCATAAATGTTCGCAACTGCACAAATCCCTTTGTAGGAGTGAGCCTGCTCGCGATAGCGGTGTGTCAGTCAGCAGATCCGTTGAATGACACACCGCTATCGCGAGCAGGCTCACTCCTACAGGGATCGCGGTGCATTCGCGATTTCAAGCTTTGTCGTCTAACGTTAATACCTCATCGGATTGAGCCCCTGCCCGCAATATCGGGCTCTTGATCAAGGAGAGACTGATGATGTCGCGTCGCAACATTGAACAGACCTACCGCACCTGGTCCAGCCCGATTCTGCTGGAGCTGAAAAAGCGCGAACACCAAATGGCCCCGATCGAGCGTCAGGCGCTTGAGAATATTCTGCAGGAAAGAAGACTGCTGGACATGGGCAATTCAGACGGCATTGAACGTCGCCGAAATAGCAGCGACTGACAATGCGCTATCGCGAGCAGGCTCGCCCCACAGGGTTTGCGACCGATCACAAAGTGTGTTCACCCACAATCACTGTGGGAGCGAGCCTGCTCGCGAAGAGGCCAGTACAGACACCGTCATTACTTGGGCCGCAATTGCCAACTTCGCTCCGGCGCCCCGATGAACTGGCCCTTCGCCGGTTCCGGTTCTCAGACCAGCAATCCGGCATTCTTCAGTAGATCGAGCAAGCCTTTCGGCACCAACGGCGCCTGCTCGCTGAAGCTTGAGCTGTCATGCCAACGCACGGTGAACGGCGCGCCGTCGCTTTCATGGCCGTCAATCTGCGCATGGGCGTATACGCCCGGGTCGACAAACCTGGCGTCGTACACCTGGACGATTTCATGACCCGGCTTACCGTTGTAGACGAAAAGGCTTTCGAGCGTACCGAGCAGGCGCACGTCGGTCATGGCAAGCGCCAACTCCTCCTGCACTTCGCGCACGATAGCTTCGGCGCTGGTCTCGCCAAACTCGATACCGCCACCGATGGGCCGGAAGCAGGTTTGCTGGCTGACCGGGTCACGAAACGCGTTGACCAGAATCTTGCCGTCATGATGAAAAACGCAAAGTGCGAGTGCGCGGATCCGTTGCTCGGCCATCAGGTGAAATCCATTTACGGGTTTTTAGGGCGCGGCATTTAAACACGAATCGCGCGGACCACCCCGGACATCATCCTTTGGCCGTAACTTCAGACCGGTGAGATCGTTGCGAGCAAGCCAATCAGAATGGTCAGTGTCAGAAAGCCACCCAGGAAAATCGCCATCTTGTTCATGTTGCTCTCCTCAATGCCGGGTTTGCGGTGCACGCGACACTTCGAAATGAAGGACTGTCGCGAGTGACCGCACTGCCGGGGCATTTTGAGGGTTTGACTGCGCCGGTTACAGAGTCAGATATAGCGAAAAAATACGGATCAGATGCGCATCTGATCTGCACCGGGCCATAGGCGGATATTCAGCTCGACACACCAGGGTTCCCTTTCGCCGCCGTTGATCTAGAGTCATTGCGGTCGCGAAGAACAACAAAAATCCCGGAGTGAACATGACTGACCTGAACCTGCAGCCCAACATCGCCGAATCCCTGACCCAATGGCACGCGATGATCCGCACCGGCGACTTGAGCGCCTTGCCCAAGTTGCTTGACCCCAAAGCCGTGTTCCGTTCGCCAATGGCCCACACGCCCTACCCCGGCGCGCCGGTGGTGGCGATGATTCTCAACACCGTGTTCGAGGTATTTGAGGACTTTGAGTATCACCGTGAACTGGCAACGGCGGACGGACTGAATGTGATTCTGGAATTCAGCGCCAAGGTGGGGTCGAAGGAGTTGAAAGGTATCGACATGATTCGCTTTGATGAGCTCGGCAAGATTGTCGAGTTCGAGGTGATGGTGCGGCCACTCAGCGGTCTGCAAGCCTTGGGCGAAGAGATGGGCCGGCGGCTCGGTGCTTATCTGACGTCCGCCAAAGCCCTGTAGGGAGCTGCCGCAGGCAGCGATCTGTTGATCTTGATCTTTCAAAAGCAAGATCAAGATCAAAAGATCGCAGTCTCGTTTCACCCGACAGCTCCTACAAAACTGTTTGCCATAAAAAAGCCCACTGACCGTCGCCGGTTCAGTGGGCTTTGTGTGTCAGGCGTCTGGTTACAGCGCCATGTCACGTGCAGCGTTTTCCTTCGGAGCTTCAGCTTTTTCAGCTGCAGGTGCGGCCGGAGCAGCCACCTGACCGATCACTGGAGGTGTCGGCAGTTCGAGGATCTTGGCGGTGTACGCCCACTCTGCAGCCACTTTGGCTGGATCGCTGTTCAGCTGAGTGCCGTAGCTTGGCACGATCTGGTGCAGCTTGGATTGCCACTCAGGCGTTGCGACTTTGTCTTTGAAGACTTTCTGCAGCACGCTCAGCATGATCGGTGCAGCGGTCGACGCGCCTGGCGATGCGCCCAGCAGGCCGGCGATGGAGCCGTCTTGTGCAGCAACGATCTCGGTGCCCAGTTTCAGCACGCCACCAGCGGCTTCATCACGCTTGATGATTTGCACGCGTTGGCCGGCTTGCCACAGGCGCCAGTCTTCGGCTTTGGCGTTCGGGAAGTATTCCTTCAGCGCGTTCAGACGGTCTTCATCCGACAGCATCAGTTGGCCAGCAAGGTACTCGACCAGCGGGTATTCCTTGATACCGACCTTGGTCATAGGCCAGATGTTGTGGGTAGTGGTGCTGGTCAGCAGGTCCAGGTACGAACCTTCTTTCAGGAACTTGGTGCTGAAGGTCGCGAATGGGCCAAACAGAATGACGCGCTTGCCGTCCAGAACACGGGTGTCCAGGTGCGGAACGGACATCGGTGGTGCGCCAACCGACGCTTTACCGTAGGCCTTGGCCAGGTGCTGTTCAGCGATGGCCGGATTATCGGTCACCAGGAACGAGCCGCCTACCGGGAAGCCAGCGTATTCCTTGGCTTCAGGAATGCCCGACTTCTGCAGCAAGTGCAGTGCACCGCCGCCAGCGCCGATGAAGACGAACTTGGCGTCGGTTTCGGTTTTAGTGCCGTCTTTCAGGTTTTTGTAGCTGACGCGCCAAGTGCCATCGGCATTCTTGGTGATGTCCTGGACTTCGCTCGACAGTTTCAGGTCGAAGTTAGGCTTGGTCTGCAGGTACGTCGCGAACTGGCGGGTGATTTCGCCGAAGTTCATGTCGGTACCCAGCGGGCTCCAGGTGGCCGCGATTTTCTGGTTCGGGTCACGCCCTTCCATCATCAGCGGGACCCACTTCTTGATCACAGCCGGGTCTTCGGAGTACTGCATGCCGGCGAACAGCGGGCTCGCTTGCAGGGCTTCGTAACGCTTTTTCAGGAACTTGATGTTGTCATCGCCCCACACGAAGCTCATGTGCGGAGTGGTGTTGATGAACGAGCGAGGGTTCTTCAGAACGCCTTGCTGAACCTGCCAGGCCCAGAACTGACGGGACACCTGGAACGCTTCGTTGATCTCGACGGCTTTCGGGATCGTTACGTTGCCTTTGTCATCTTCCGGGGTGTAGTTCAGCTCAGCGAGCGCCGAGTGACCGGTACCGGCGTTGTTCCAGCCGTTGGAGCTTTCCAGGGCGACGCCGTCGAGGCGCTCGACCATTTCCATCGACCAGCTCGGCTCCAGCTCATTGATCCACACACCCAAGGTGGTGCTCATGATGCCGCCGCCGATCAGCAGAACGTCGACTTTCTTTGCTTCGTCAGCATTGGCGGATGTCATCCCCATCGCCAAAGCCAGACCCAGCAGGGCTGTGTTCACTTTTTTAAACATCTGTTGCACCTATGATAAAACGCCTTCCGCCCGCCGCTGTTATCTGTATGCGATCCGCTTTGATGACGCTCAGGCTAGCGTCGCAGATTCCGGCACACTTCAATTTTGACGGGTGGGCACACAAGGCCGACATGCTGCATCGACCTCAGTTAATGTCCCTTCTGAACTGACTTCTTATCATTATTGGCTCAGCTACTTGAGCGACAGGGATTCCGTCGGCTCGCCCAAAGGCAAGCAAACTGAATAAGGTCAAACCAAGTTGGCGCGAAGAATATCACGTCAGGGCAAACCCGCGCGTCTGTTCCCGACTTGAGAGTCCTTTTCCGCTCAGGGGCTTATCGGCCGCCAAACGCTGAACATGACCCTCTGATCAGTGCGCCGACTCAAACCATCCAGCATTCAAGTGTAGTTGCCCAGCGGTTGAGTGCTTTTCGGCAGTGCTTTACTCAAGCATTATCTGCTAGGTTGTACGACGACTGACAAATCAGTCACCTCCCCATAACAACAAGGAAACAACCGCAATGACCAAGACCCGACTGCTGATCGGTTTTCTCTGTGCCTTCAACGGTTACGCCATGGCCGCCTCTGCCCCGGCGGAAAAAGATGTCGCCCAAGCGGTGGATCATCTGACCCAGGCGATGCTGCACAAGGACATCGCCGAACTGAACGCGCTCACCGCGCCCAACCTGACTTACGGCCACTCCAGCGGCAAGATTCAGGACAAGAAAGAATTCATTGCCGATATCGAAACCGGCAAGAGCGCGTTCAAGACCCTGGAAATGCAAAACCAGACCATCACCCTGTCCGGCGACACCGCGCTGGTACGCCACCACTTTTCTGCGCAGGCGTTGAAAGGCACTGAGGTGGTACCGACCGAGATCGAGAATTTTCAGATCTGGCAGAAGCAGGACGGCAAGTGGTTGCTGGTGGGGCGGCAGGCGTTCAAGTTCTGATTGATAAAAAGGACTCCGCCTGCAATGAGTAGAGGCAGAGTCCTTTCCCCCAAAACTGGCGCTATACCTGAGTCGTCGCATTTCCCACTCCTGTTTCCATCCCGCCCTGATATGCTGCACCGCTATACCGCATCAGCTCGTCTCTATGGAGTGATCAATGACCCGACTACGCGTCAAGCATTTTGGCCCTATCCGTAATGGTGTGAAGAACAATGGCTGGATAGAGTTCAAACGTGTGACCGTATTTGTGGGCAATCAGGGCTCGGGAAAGAGCACATTGGCCAAACTGTATTCAACCTTCTCCTGGATTGAAAAGGCACTGGTGCGAGGCGACTACGACGCAAAATGGTTTGAACGAAAAAATAAATTCATCAAGCCCTACCTGATGTATCACAGGCTCGAAAATTATCTTTCTGCGGATACTGAGATCGAATACGAAGGTGAAGCCTACGTAATCCATTATCTGCGCGGACAGCTGCATGTCAGTGAATTGAAAGGCAGAAAATATCACCTGCCTCAAATCATGTATGTGCCTGCAGAACGCAATTTCATCGCCTACGTCCGGCACCCCCGGGAATTGAAGCTTTCTTCCGATTCGCTGAAAGAGTTTTTGACTGAGTTCGACGCGGCGAAAGCCAATATGAAGGGGGCACTGCGTCTACCGATCAATCAGGCGGAACTCGAATACGACAAACTGAATGACATACTTAACATCCGCGAATCAGACTACAAACTGAGATTGGCTGATGCGTCCAGTGGTTTTCAATCAGCTGTACCGCTACATCTCGTGAGCCACTACTTAGCCAACACCGTTCAAGAGCGAAGTGAAGAGCGGCAGGAAACCATGAGCACCGAGGAACTGGAGCGTTTCAGAAAGGAGGTTGTGGAGATTTTTTCCATCGACTCACTGACAGAGGAACAACGCCGTATTGCCCTCTCTGCATTGTCATCCAGGTTTAACAAAACTGCTTTTATAAACATTGTTGAAGAACCCGAACAGAATCTTTACCCACGATCACAATGGAGCGTTCTGCAAAGCCTTCTTCAGTTCAATAACCAAGGGCAAAACAACCGTCTGGTACTGACAACTCATAGCCCTTATGTAGTGAGTTATCTGACGATCGCCGTGCAGGGCAAACATCTGCACGACAGCATATTGGAGAAGCGCGCAGAGACGCTGCTAACCAGCCTCTCCAAAGTAATTCCCCTGCATGCGTTGGTAGACGCTAATGAACTGGCGATTTATCAAGCCGACGAAACAACTGGAAGCATCGAAAAATTGCCCATGTCGGGAGGCATTCCGTCGGACCATAACTACCTCAACGAATCGCTTCGTGAAGGTAATGATTTGTTCGATCAACTTCTCGATATCGAGGAGGCATTGGAGGCGTGAATTTCCTCAATGCTCAATGTCAAAGTGGCCCTTACTACCAAGAACGGTTTGGCCTGTGCGACAACACATCGCGTCCTGTCGCCTACGCCGATCCAGAGTCAGAAGAGACCTGGATCGCGACAGTCAAAAACCCGGATAGTAAAGCGGTCCTTTTCACAGCCATCGACAAATGCGTGATTGGTGACACTGAAGAACCGGGTCGAGGTCGCTGTGACTGCATGCTGACCACAAATAAGCAGCTTTACTTGGTCGAGTTAAAAGAAAGAGGCGGTAGCGCATGGAAAAATCATGCGATTGAGCAGCTTGAGTCGACAATTCAATTTCTGCAGACAACGCATGGTGAGGAGTATCTGGATAACTTCAGCCCTAAAAAAGCGTTCGTTTGCAATCGCAAAAAAAAGCCCTTTGTCACCATTGAAACAGATAAAAAACAACATTTCTTCAGAGCGTATAAATTCAAACTGGACATACAAACGACGGTACTTATCGTCTGAAAGCATTCCTGTCACCTATTTGCCTGACATTCAACTCAGGTTCGGGTCATTCCCCGCTTTCACAACCGAAACCGATCCACCGACTGCGCCAGTTGCCCCGCCAGACTCGACAACTCATCGGTGGTATTCGCCGTTTGCCCGATCACCCGGCTGTTGCCCTCGGACATCCCGGCAATCATTTCCACCTGATGGGCAATTTCGTTACTGGCCTGGCTCTGCTCGCCAATCGTGCGGGTGATGTCGTTGACCAGTTGCGTCGTGCTCAACGTCGCCTCAAGGATTTCGCGAATAGCGCGCTCGACATCCGCTGTCACCGCCATGCCCTTGTCGACCTGCGCGACGCCCGCCTCCATGCTGCTGACCGCCTCGCGGGTGCTGTGCTGAATGCGTGCGACCATCGCGGCGATTTCCTGGGTCGATGCGCTGGTGCGTGCCGCCAGACTGCGCACTTCGTCAGCCACCACTGCAAACCCCCTGCCCTGTTCCCCGGCCCGGGCCGCTTCAATGGCAGCATTGAGCGCCAGCAGGTTGGTCTGGTCGGCGATGCTCTTGATCACCTGAATGATGTTGAAAATGGCTTCGGATTCCTGATCCAGCGTGCGGATCACCTGGGCCGACTGTTGTGCTGATCGGGCGATATCGTCCATATCGCTGACCACTTGATGAATGACTCCACCGCCCTCCTTGGCCAGGGTTTCGGCCTGACTGGCCATGCTCAGGGCGCGTTCGGCGTGGCGGGTGATTTCCTCGATGCTCGCGGTCATCTGGCTGGCGGCGGCGGCCATGGTGCCGGCGGCGACACTTTGTTGCTGACTGCTGTCGGCGACCTGATGGCAGCCGTGGCTGAGTTGCTCGCTCATGCCACTGACGCCGTGCGCGTTGCGCCGCACCACGTCGATCATGTTGCGCAAGTCGCGCTGCATGGTCGCCAGCGTGCGAATCAGGACACTGGCTTCATCCTTGCCGGACGGCTCGGTGATCGGCTCGCTGAGGTTGCCGTGGGCGATGCTTTCGGCGATGCGACTGGCGGTCTTCAACGGCCCCATGATGCTGAGAATGACCCAGCGCCCCTGAATCAGGAGCAGCACAAGACTGGCGAGCAACACCATACCGAGCGCAACGTTGGCATTGCGGATGGCCGCTTCGGTGCCTGCACTGGTCTGCCGGGTATTGGACTCGATCAGTTCGCTCAAAGCGGCCATCTGTTCTTCGAGCTGACTGAATGCCGTGTTGAAGGTGCCCAGTTCCTGTTGAGCGGCATCGGGATTGTCCAGCGCCAACCCGACGATCCGTTCGCCCGCGTTGATGTAGGTATCGAGGCTCGGCTTGATCTGCTCCAGCGCGGTGCGCAATGTCGGGTTGATCGGTAACTTGAGGTTGTCTTCAAGCACCTCACGAAAATGCCCGGCATGCTCGTTGATCGAATCGCGCACCTCGCTCGCCGTGCTGGTGCTTTTGCCCAGCCCGACCAACATCGCCGAGTAAACATCGGCGCGCAGGGCGTCGTGCATCATGTCGGCTTCCATGTGGTTGCGCAGCGCGCTCATGCTAACCGCGTTATCGCTGACCGCCGAGGCCATCCGCTGGTTGCCGACGTAACTGACCAGACTCACGATCAACGCCGTCAGCAGACTTGTCACAATCAGCAACACTAAACGCAGTTTGATCGACACCGGGTTTTCCTCCTTGGCCACGTCCGTAAGCGCTTGTCAGCCTTCAGTTAAGCCTATTTGCGCAGGTCTGCCGCGCCAGAGCGTGTCAGCAGGTGTCGGCGTAATGGCCAAAGGCAGCAAAACTTTCGGATTGCGCGGCAAGTCTCACTTTTCAACGCGTAAGGCCAACGCCTTCATCGCC
The DNA here is from genome assembly GCF_900580865.1 of Pseudomonas viridiflava. Taxonomy (GTDB): domain Bacteria; phylum Pseudomonadota; class Gammaproteobacteria; order Pseudomonadales; family Pseudomonadaceae; genus Aquipseudomonas. The sequence continues at coordinate 46,822 of NZ_UTBZ01000169.1, read as the reverse complement.
GATTAATGCCGGCAGGCTATTGAGTCCGTCGTTCTGAATTCTCATGCAGCAAAAGGAAACGCTATGAAACGCGCATTGTGGTTGGGTTTGCTCGGCACCTTCGCCATCGGTACCGCACACGCGGCGACGGAAAAAGTCGCCATCAATCTGGTCAGCGCTGACGGCGCACCGCAGGCGATCGGCTCGGTCACCATCAGTGAAACCGCGTATGGCCTGTTGTTCACACCCGATCTGAAATCCCTGCCGGCCGGCATCCATGGTTTTCACGTCCATGAAAACGGCAGTTGCGAAGCCGGAATGAAGGATGGAGTGAAAGGCGCCGCACTGGCCGCAGGCGGGCATTTCGATCCGCAGAAAACCGGCAAGCACCTCGGTCCTTACGCTGACGGCCATTTGGGTGACCTGCCGGCGGTCTACGTGACGGCTGACGGCGTCGCCAATTACCCGGTACTGGCGCCGCGTCTGAAAAAAATCTCCGAGATCAAAGGGCACGCGCTGATGATCCACGCCGGTGGTGATAACCACGCCGACATGCCCAAACCGCTGGGTGGTGGCGGTGACCGCATGGCGTGCGGGGTGATCTGACCCCCCATGACATACAACCGGGCAGCCCGCCATGGCGTTGCCCGCGTCTGTCTCGCAATAACGCAGACTTTCCAGCCCCACGGAACTCCCGCCTGCCGCGCCCCTCTCACATTATGTAATCCTTCCCTTTTTGCTTCGCGCTTGTGGAGGAACACCGTCATGCGCAAGTTAGTGCTCGTTTCTTCTTTACTCTTATGCCTGCCCGTGGGTTCCGCTTTGGCCAAAGTCGATGCCGGAGATGTCGCCACCTCGGCCGGTGTCTCCGCGTCGCTGTACTCGACCTTCAAGGATCACAAAATGGTGATTCCGGCCCGTGACGACTTGTCTGCATTTGTCGCCAGTGGCGGGGCCATTCGTGGGGTTTATCTTGAATCGGTACTGCAACAGGTGCGCCAGAACAACCCTGGCCTCAACGCCAGTGATGAAGACCTCGCCAATGCGATTCTGGTGCATTACGAAGGCCTGAATCAGTAGCCATCACGGAAAAGGCAGCCGATGGATGGCCGCTGAAGGCGCATAGGCAAAACTGTCCGACGGCCTCTATGATGGAGGCCATGACGACTTCTGCGCCTTTGCGCTCCCCCTGCCCGCCCGGCGCCTGCATTTGCGGGCGCGACCCGTTGCTGGAGATGCCCGGCGCGGATTTGCGCATCCTTCGTCTGACTCGCGAAGAAGAAAAAATCTTGCTCGCACGACTGGAAAAACTCAAAGACCTCGCCGACCTCGAACACTTGCAGAAGCGCATGTACGAACAGTTGGGTATTCGTGTAGAAGTCGCCCCCGGGTTCAACGAAGTGCGTACCATGCGCGGCATCGCCATTCAGATCGACGAGTTACCGGGCCTGTGCCGCAAGACCCGCGCAGCCATCCCGGCCGCCATTCGCCGAGGACTGGAAAACCACCCGGAAATCGCCTTCGAATTGCTCAACGCCCACGACTTGCTGCGCGACACCTGATCACTTTTTCAGACCGACCCGTTTGCGCATCTCGGCCGTGATGCTCTGGCGGGTTTTCTTCATATCGGCCCACGGTTCGTCGCCAACTTCCGCCAAGCGCTGGTGAACGTTGTGCACGTTCCACTGATTGCCGCCCTTGATCTCGGCGACCTCTTCGCGAAACAGCGGCACCGACACCGGCAACCCTTCGCGGGTGCGCGCCGCATAGGCGCAAATGGTGGTGGCGCCCAGACCGTTGCGCAAATAGTCGATGAAGATCCGTCCGACGCGATTCTTCGGCCCGGACACCGCCGAAAACCGGTCAGGTAACAACTTGGCTATATGACTGACGATGGCGTGGCTGAAGTCCTTGACCTCGTCCCAGCCGAGTTTGCGGGTCAGCGGCACGACCAGGTGAATGCCCTTGCCGCCGCTGGTTTTAAGGAACGCCTTAAGGCCCAACTCATCGAGCACAGTCAACGTCAGCGCCGTCGCTTCGACCATGCTTTTCCACGGCAATGCCGGATCCGGGTCAAGGTCGAGGACAAAGCGATCGGGCTTGTCCAGATCGACCGTGGTGGCGTTCCAGGTGTGCAGTTCGACAGTGCTCATCTGCACCGCGCCAATCAGCGCTTCGGCATTGTTGATCAGCATCACCGGTTGCCCGGTGACGTCCTTGTCCAGCGTGGTGATGCCGGGGATCGCTAGACGTTCGGCGTTTTTCTGGAAGAACAACTCGCCGGCGATGCCGTCCGGGGCGCGCACCAAGGCGACCGGACGATCCTTGAGCTGCGGCAGGATCCACTCGGCGACGCTGGCGTAATACTCGGCCAATTGCATCTTGGTGGTGCCGCTGACCGCGTCGATGACCCGATCCGGGTGCGTGATGCGCACCTTGCCGTTGGCCAGTCCGAGTTGAGACGGCGCAGTTTCGGCGTTGCTTGGCGGGGCCTTTTTCGGCGGTTTCTTCGCAGGCGTTTTCTTCTCTGCTGTCTTCACCGGTTTCGCTCGCTCTTCAGTGATGTCCTTGGCTGGCTTGTCGTCGCGCAAGCCATGGAACACGGCGTGGCGCACCGAACCGTCCTTGGTCATTTCGGCAAATGCGACTTCTGCCAACAGTTTCGGCTTGAGCCAATGCACACCTTTGACCTCGAACCCGCTGGGTGGATTGACCACCGCCGGCTTCTTCACCTGCAAGGGTTTGAGTTGGGCCAGAATGCTTTTCAACGTCGACTCGTTGAAACCGGTGCCGACCTTGCCGGCATAGCGCAATTCGCCGCTGTCGCGATCATGCAGCCCCAACAGCAATGCGCCGAAGGCACTGCGCGAGCCCTTCGGATCGGTATATCCGACGATCACAAACTCCTGGCGGTGTTTGCACTTGAGCTTGATCCAGTCGCCACTGCGCCGCGACACATAGGGAGAGCCGAGGCGTTTGCCGATCAGGCCTTCCATCTGCATCTGGCAGGCGCTGTTGAGCAGTGCGTCCGGAGTTTCATCGAAAGCTTCGGAGAAGCGCAGCAACGGTTGTTCATGGCTGCCGAGCACCGTGGCCAGCGCCGCGCGACGTTCCTCGACCGGCACTTCGCGCAGGTCGACGCCGTTGAGATAAGGCAGATCAAACAAGTAGTAGAGAATGTTGCCGCTGCGCCCCGCTTCAAAGGCATTTTGCAGGGCCTGAAAGTCCGGCACGCCGTGCTCGTTGGCGACGATCATTTCCCCGTCCAGCCACGCCGATTCCAATCCCAGCGCCGCCAGGGCTGCGGCCTGTTGCGGCAACTTGTGCGTCCAGTCATGACCGTTGCGGGTGAACAGTTGCACCTGATCATGATCGATGCGCGCCATGATCCGGTAGCCGTCGAATTTGATCTCGTAACTCCACTGCCCCTCCGGTGCGCTGTCGACCAGCGTGGCCAGTTCCGGTTTCAGTTGTACCGGCAATTTGGCCTTGTGCGCGCCGGTAAGCTTGCCGGTCGCTGGTTTACGCGCCTTGGCCGAGGCCTTTTTCGGCGGTTTACTTTGCTCGGCGGCCAACTTGGGCTTGGTAACCAGCGTTCGTTCGCTCAACACGCTGTCCGGCTCGGCCGCCAACACATCGTAATCATCCTGCGGCCGTGCGGCGCTGTCCTGATGCTTGATCAGAAACCAGTTCTCCTTCTTGCCCGGCATATGCGTGCGCACCAGGTTCCAGATGCCGCCGAGCTTTTCGCCTTGCAGCTCGAACTTGAGCTTGCCTTTTTCGTAGGCCTTGTGCGGATCTTCCAGCGGGATCCACACGCCGCGATCCCAGACGATCACGTCACCGGCACCGTAATGTCCTTCGGGAATGCTGCCCTCGAACGTCGCGTAATCCAGCGGATGATCCTCGACATGCACCGCCAGACGTTTGACCTTGGGGTCGAGCGATGGCCCTTTCGGCACCGCCCAGCTCTTCAAGGCGCCATCGAGCTCCAAGCGAAAGTCGTAGTGCAGGTGCGAAGCATCGTGCTTCTGGATGCAGAACTGCAAAGCATGCTCGGCGGCGGCTTTACGCCCGGAGCGCTTGACGGCGGCCGGCTCGGACGTCGCCGAGAAGTCGCGTATACGGTTGTAGTCGTCGAGGTTCCTGTTCATCGTGCACCTGCCTTGCTTCAGCCAATTCGGGTCACGGTCAACGCCACCACGGCGATCCGGTCGACCCGTTGATAGCCGGGGTTGAGCAGCTCTTCGCCGAAGACATCCGGATCGAGTTCGCGGTACGTCCAGCCGAAGCGTTTTTCATCGAGTCGCGGTAACACGGTGTCGAGAAACGGATCGCGACCATCGACCATCGCCACGCCGGTGTAGAGCAACAACGAACCGCCGGGTGCCAGCCGATTCAGTGCCTGCTCAACGATGCGCAGCGACAGCCCTGCCCCCAACGTGCCGCCACCATGGCGATAGGCGCGCTCGGCTGGATCGGCCATGTACGGCGGGTTGGCGACGATCAGGTCAAACTCGCCGTCGACCCCCTGCAACAGATCACTGGCGCGGACTTCGACGTTGGCGACCTCGGCCAGTGCCGCATTGATCGCGGTCAGACGCAGCGCCGCAGGGTTGATGTCCAGCGCCAGCACCTCTGCCTCGCGACGGGCACGACCGATCACAATCGCACCGACGCCAGCACCACAGCCGATGTCCACCGCACGCTGGATTGGCGCGAAGTTCTGTTGCAGGTGAGCGTGGATCAGTTGCGCGAAGCGGTAGGTGTCGGGTCCGAAAAACACCGCATCCGCCGCGTCGGTGGGGAATGCCGAATGCACGAACAGCAAATCATCCAGGCTTGACCAGCGCACGCGACTTTTCAACTGACCTTCGTAAGCATCAATGATCTGCGCGTCTTGCAGTTGCCGCTGTTCATCGGCGGACAACAATCCCGGCGCGAACGGACGCGACCAGCCGAACACATCGCGCAAAGAGTCGGCCATCTGACCTTCATCACGCTGGTTGACCCGTTGATGGGTCAACGGCGTCGGGGTGACGAACCGATATCCGTCTGCCAACAAGCGCCGACCCAGTTGCAGCAGCACGAGGTCGTTGGGGCAGAGTTGTTCTTCCTGATTCATCGGCAAGGTCCTTAAGGCAAACGGGATTTGAGTTCGATAAAACGCCGGGTGGCGAGCAGCCCGGCCGGATGTGCATGGCGGGCCGGGGCGAGCCAGGGGATCAGAATCGCCATTTGCGCCAAGGCATCCTGACCTTGCAGCGCGGCGTTGAGCGCCTGAACATCGGGATCCTGTTCAAGCCCCTCAATGGCCGCTGCGGTCTGACTGTGCCGTCGAACAGGTTTCGCTTTGCCCGACGGCGTCCAGTCGCCAGCGATCCAGTCGTGCACCAGTTGTTTTTCGTAGGCATTGAACACGCCGAACATCGCCGCACCGTCGCCCGCGATCAGTTGCCAAAAACGGCTGGCCTGCGGGTCTTCGTGGCGTTTGATCCAGCCTTTGTTCTGCAACGCTTGAAGAAAACCGGGCAATTGCTCCGGTGCAGCCAGCCACTGATTGACGGTCTGCCCTTCGAAGCGGCAGTAATCGGAGTGCATGTGTTGCGCGAATGGGCACTTGCGCTCAAGCATCGCCAGCAACTCGTGCTCAAGGTCGAAACCTTCGATGATCGCGCGACTGCCCTGGCCCAGATCGTTGAGCCGATAACCCAGCGCGACCCGGCGCAGAAACTCGGTGCGATCGGCTTCAAGCGGCAGCAGATCGAGCGCGGCCTGCACGGCTTTTTGCGCATGGCCGGTGCTGGCATTGTCGATGGTCACATGCAGGGTGAAATAGTACGGATCGATGCCCAGCTCGCTGAGTTCGTAACTGCTGATCAACAGGTGCAAGGGCAGTTGTTCATAACCGAGGTTGTAGCCGATCACCTCGGGCAAGTAATCAGCGCCACAGACGCCAAGCGCCAGTTGTATCGCGCCTTGCAGGTAGCGTTCATCGTCGATGGCACTGCTGTCCTGCAAGTCGTGCTCGGCGAGCAGCTTGCGGTAGATCACCACGTGGTTTTGCGCCGGATTGCCTTCGCCCAGTTCTTCCAGAAAGGTGCGCAACAAGCCTTGGAAACGCGGATCCTGCCAGCGCGGCAACAGGCCAGAGAGCCACGCACCGTCGACCAGTTTGGTCGGTGCCACCGCTTGCAGGAAATACAGCGCCTGCGCTTTGCCACGGAAAAATTGCCGCGGCTCGCCGGCCTTGCGTTGTTGCAGGTAGTCGGCGTATTGCCGGGCGACATCGGCGCAATGTTCGGCGACCCAGGCGTGCCACGTGGTCGGATCTTCAGGCAAAGCATCGGTGAGTTGCGCAGCGTGTTGCAGTTGTTCCTGCAAGAACGCCTGCGCAAGGTCCTGGCAATTGTCATCGCGCAACAACGCTTCATAGACCTGGCGGATGTTGCCGGCGGCATTCATAAGATGCGGTTGGGCAGGCGCAGCTTGCAGGGGGGTCAGGACAGTCATGGCAAAAATCTCGGTCGGTTGGCAGGACGCTGTTCCACACGCCTCTACAGCAGCAGAGAGGCAGCGCCTGCGAAAAATTCAATCGACGTGAAAATTGCCCGGACGGACGGCCGTCAAATGCACTGAAACACCGTGTAGGAGCTGCCGAAGGCTGCGATCTTTTGATTGTGATTTTAAAAACAAGATCAAAAGATCGCAGCCTTCGGCAGCTCCTACGGGGTTACATCGTGCAATGGGTTGAGTTCGCGTAACGGTGAGGGATGGCTAACGTTCAGGAACGATGTTTTTGGGAGGGCAACGGAATGCCTGTTGCTGCAAAGGCGTGTGGATTACGCAAGGGACGCTATAGCGAGGCTGGACGTATTTATCTGCTCACCGCCGTCGTTTACGAACGTCAGTCAGTGTTTTCGGATTGGCGTTTGGGAAGACTGCTGGTAGAGCAAATGCGTGCAGCCAATGACGAGGGAATGGTTCAGTCGCTGGCGTGGGTGGTGATGCCGGATCATCTGCATTGGCTGATTGAATTGAAACAAGGTTCATTGGCAGCGCTCATGTGCCGCGTGAAATCGCGCAGTTGTCGTTCGATCAATCTCAAGCGCGGCAGTCAGGGACGGTTATGGCAACGCGGTTACTACGACCGGGCGTTGCGTCGCGATGAAGATCTTAAAGCGGCGGCCCGATATATCGTTATGAACCCGATACGCGCCGGATTGGTTCGGCGTGTGGGAGACTACCCGTTGTGGGATGCCATCTGGTTTTGAAGATCAAAAGATCGTCCGATCGCGGCCCGAGCCTTCGGCAGCTCCTACATGGAATGATGTACACCCTGTAGGAGCTGCCGAAGGCTGCGATCTTTTGATTTTGCTTTCACGCCTGGCCTTTGGCCTGCTGTTCCAGATGCACCTGCAAATCCGGGTCGATCTGCAAGGCTGCTGCCAGCTCGTCCAGATAACTGCGCTCCGCGTCCCGCTGGTCATCCACGAGGATCACGCTGACCAGATACATCTCAGCGGCCATGGCCGGATCGCCTTTGGCCGCCTGCGCGACTTCGTTGGCGTCCAGCGGTTTCGAGACTTCTTCGTCAAACCATTGCTGCAATTGTGGGTCGTCGGTGTGTTTGCTGATTTCCCCACTGATCATCTGTTGTTCCCGGGTGTCGATCTCACCGTCAGCCTTGGCCGCCGCAATCAACGCGCGCAACACAGCATGGCTGTGCTCCTCGACTTCCGGACCGGCAAGGAGATTCGCCGTCTGCGGGATCTGTTGCGGGGCCGCGCTGGCCTGGCTGCGTTGCCAGGCCTGATACGCCTGGAACGCCATCATCCCTAGCGACGCCAGCGCCGCATAATTGGTCCCGCCGGAACGACTTTGCGTACCGCCCCCGCCGCCCAGTGCGCCACCCAAGGCGCCGCCCAGCCCCCCACCGGCACCGCCGCCGAGCAAACCACCGAGCAAGCCGCCCAAGCCGCCAAGTCCACCGGCAGATCCGCCGCCGCTGGCCGCGCCCGAGCCACCACCGAGCAGTCCACCCAGCAACCCGCCCAAACCACCCAAACCATCGCCGGCAGACGCTGAAGATTGTTGTCCCGCCGAGGCCTGGCCTCGCAGCAGTTTTTCAAGCAAATCGCTGGTGATCATGACGTCATCCTCAAGCATTGGCAGTGACTGCGTCTGGCAACAATAGCCCCCTTAAGCCATAGCGCCAGCACCGTTTGGCTGACACTCAAGACCCTGGCGGATTTCGCCTGCGTATTTTTGCGCCGGCCAGCTAAGATTCAAGGATGCTGAACCTTATCCCGGCCAGACCGGTCGATAGCAGCAACCCCGACCCGGTTTGCCGGCGCCCTTGCACCCAAGGGTGATACCCGGCTTGCTTCACTTTCTGGAGAACGCCCCCGTGATATCGACCGTACACATCGCCAGGCTCAAAGCATGGGGCGCCCATGGTTTTACCGCAACTGGCGTGGTCACCGCTTTTCTGGCCACCCTCGCCCTGTTGGAAAACCAGCCGACCCATTGCCTGATGTGGCTGGGCGTGGCGCTGATTGTCGACGGCCTCGACGGCGCGCTGGCGCGCAAGGTCAACGTGCAGTCTGTGCTGCCGAGCTTCGACGGTTCGATCCTTGATCTGGTGATCGATTACCTGACGTATGTCTTCATTCCGGCACTGTTCATCTATCGCTACATTCCGTTGCCCGACTACACCTTGCTACTGACCGTGTCGCTGATTCTGGTGTCGTCGCTGTTCTGCTTCTGCAACGTCAACATGAAGAGCAAGGACAACTACTTTGTCGGGTTTCCGGCTGCATGGAATGTGGTCGCGCTGTGCCTGTACATCATCGGGCCAGGGCCGTGGATCACTTTTCTGACGGTGATTGGTCTAGCGCTGCTGACCGTGACGCGGATGAAGTTTTTGCACCCGTTCCGGGTACGCCGATTCATGCCGATCAACATTGCGGTGACGGCGATCTGGCTGCTGTGCAGTCTGTCGCTGGTACTTAATCACCCGGTGATCAACCCGTTGGTGATGGGGTTGTGGTTACTGATGTCGGCGTACTTTCTGGGGATCTGCATCTGGCGTACGGCGCTGGAGTGGTTTGATCGGCCGCAGGTGAAATAGGTCTTCCGCACCAACTACATTTCCCTTGTGGGAGCGAGCCTGCTCGCGAAGACGGAGCTTCAGACAACATCTTTGTTGAATGACACAGCGCTTTCGCGAGCAGGCTCGCTCCCACAGGTGTCTCCATCGTCATCAAAGTCGGGGGTGAATCAGCGTTTAGTAATCACCACCTCCAGATACTCACTCGGCACCACCAGCGACTCTTCCCCCGCCCGATTCAAACGATTGAGCAAATCCGCCAGATCACTTTCCAGTGCCTGCCCGCTCTCCGGCGGCAGTGCCGCGAAAGCCTTGTGCACCGGCCCGTACCAATGGCGGAAAATATCGATGAAATGCGCCGCCGAGCGATAGCGAAAGTTGAACTCGCGCCGTGTCACGCGCAGCAGAAAGTCGCGGTCATCGAAATGCTTGTGCAGCCAGGCATCGGAGCCCCAATTCGACGGCGGCTGGGCACCGGCAGGTGGCGGCAGATGCCGGCCGAGGGTCTTGAACATCTGCCCAACGAAACCTTCCGGCGTCCAGTTGGCCAGACCGATCCGCCCGCCACGGCGACATACCCGGCCCAGTTCGGCAGCAGCCTTGTCCTGATCCGGTGCGAACATCACCCCAAAGGTCGACAGCACGGCGTCATAGCTCTCGTCGGCAAACGGCAGCGCTTCGGCATCGGCCACCTGAAAGGTCACGTCCAGATGCTCCGCGCGGGCACGGTCCTGTCCGCGCTCCAGCAGTGCCGCGACGTAATCGGTCGAGGTGACCAGACAACCGCGCCGCGCCGCCGCCAGCGTTGCATTACCGTTGCCGGCAGCGACATCCAGCACCTCCTCGTCGCAACGCAGGTCGCAGGCTTCGGCGAGGTTTTCGCCGACGATTTGCAACGTCGTGCCGATCACGGCGTAGTCGCCACTGGCCCAGGCGACTTTCTGGCGTTCCTTCAAGGCAGTCAGATCAATCGGGGTACTCATGACAGTGAGCTCCGCTACAAATTGGATCAGTGATTATTCGGCCGTAGTCGGGTCGATGACCGTCATCACACGCGCCACACTGTTGGCAGGAAAGCCACCACGCCTTGCATGTTCACGCACCTGCTCTTCATCCGGCGCGATGTACACGCAATAAATTTTGTCAGCGGTGACATAGCTCTGCAGCCATTGCACCTGCGGCCCGAGTTCGCGCAACACGTCACAGGACTTGTGCGACACGGCTTTGAGTTCTGCTTCCGACAGCTTCCCGGCCCCTGGAATCTCGCGTTCAATCACGAATTTAGGCATGGCAACCTCGCGCTCTTGTTATGGGGCAAGGCCGGCAGTGACCCTGCTCACGCACTATCGCGCCGAGACCGCGTGGCGTCCCTGCCAATCGTCTGGCAACCCCGTAAAACCGGGGGTTTGCCGATGAGCGGTGGAAATCTGTAAAGCGTCTGGAACACCTTGAGGATTGCCAAGGTTGGGGGATTGGTTTCTGATGCTCGCTCGCTTCTGAAACGGACTCGACGGATGTCACTGCAAATCGATTGGCTCGCGCATCACCTGCACCACAGCGACCGTTATGCCCAATGGATTCACGAACAATTCCCCTACGAATACGTCGATCACCCGCTGGCCGAATGGCAGCGTGAATTTGCCGAGGGTCAAGGCAATGGCGACTGGTCCTGCCTGATCGCCATGGACGGTGAGCGTCTGCTCGGCGGCGCGGCGCTGGCACGTGATGACCTCGCTCTGCGCCCTGATCTCGGCCCTTGGCTGGCCTGCGTGTTCGTCAGCCCCGACGCTCGCGGGCAAGGTCTGGCGGAACGCTTGATTGAGGGGGTTTGTCAGGAAGCGAAAGACTGCGGCTTTGCGCGCCTGTATCTGCACACGCAGACCAAACAGGACTACTACGCCAAACGCGGCTGGCAGGTGCTGGAACGTTTTCGCGCCTGGGACAACGAACAATGGCTCATGGTCCGCGACCTCTGAGCCATTGGTTTTGCTGATCAAGCGGCAGGCGCCTTTGCCTCCTGCAGCAACTGCTGGATCATCTGCTCCTGCGCTTCGTAGCGACCTTCGCCGAAGTGGCTGTAACGCACCTGCCCCTTGGCGTCGATCAGGTAATGCGCCGGCCAGTACTGATTGTCGAAGTTACGCCAGATCGCATAGTTGTTATCGATGGCCACCGGGTAGGTAATGCCGAGCTTTTTCACCTGATCCCTGACGTTGTCGATGATCCGCTCATAGCCGTATTCCGGGGTGTGAACACCGATCACCACGAGGCCGTCCTTTTCATATTTCTTCGCCCAGTCTTTGACGTACGGCAGGGTGTGCTGGCAGTTGATGCAGTCGTAGGTCCAGAAGTCCACCAGCACCACTTTGCCACGCAGGGACTCAGCGCTCAGCTCGGGCGAGTTCAGCCATTGCACCGCGCCGGCCAGTGACGGCATCGCGCCTTTGCCCTCCTCCATCGGCGAGTCCGCGCGGACTTTGCTGATGAAGTAGTCGACCACTTTTGGCACGTTTTCCAGCACGCTTTTTTCGACGCTGGCGACGCCTTCAGAGGAGGTCTTCGCCAGCAAGGTTTTGTCGAAGCCGGTAGCAATCACCGATGCCGTCGCCAGTACCGCAACCCCGGCACCACGACGCAACCAACCGGTGAACGGAATCGACGGTTTCAAGCGATTAACCAAGCCGCGTCCGGTGAAGATCAACGTACCCAGCGACAAGGCACTGCCGGCGCCGTAGGCCAACAGCAACAGGCTGGTCTGCGCATTGGCACCTTGCAGCATGGCGCCAGTCAGGATCACGCCGAGAATCGGTCCGGCGCAGGGTGCCCACAGCAGCCCCGTGGCCACGCCGAGCATGATCGAGCTCAACGGCCCGGCCTTTTTCCGGGTGTCCGGGTCGAGGCGATTGCCGAGCATCACGAACGGTCGTGTCAGCCAGTCGCCGATGCGCGCCGAGATCAGCGACAGGGCGAACACGCTCATCACGATCAGTGCGACGTAACGTCCGCTGTTGCTGGCCTGGATCACCCACTCGCTGCTGACCACGGCGAGGCTTGAGATCAGCGCGAAGGTCAGCGCCATGCCGCCGAGGGTCAACAGTATCGAAGCGCGGCTGCGTTGGGCGCCAGCGAACAGAAACGGCACCACCGGCAGGATGCAGGGGCTGAGCACGGTCAGCAGACCGCCGAGGAATGCGATGAGGTACATAGTGAGTCACCCTTGATCAATGAATGTGACGAGCCAGTCAAACGTTCTGGCTTTCCAGCCAATGGCTCTGCGGCGTACGGCTGGCGCCGTTCTCGGCAAACATCTGGCCCTGAGGCGTACGGCTGGAACCGTCCGCAGCAATCAAGCCATCGCTGCCCTGCTTGACGACTGGCGTCAGCTGGAAGCAGGTGCTGCTGTGGCAGCTATGCTGTTCAACCGCGGCGTTGACATGGGCGGCGACGCCAGCCAGGGAGAAGGCGATGGCGGTCAAAAAGCGCGATACGTTGTTCATGGCTGTTTCCTTCTATAAAGAGTGCTGGCTCAGTTGTCGTTGTTGCAGCCGTCGGCGAATTTGCTGTAATCGAGCACGCGGGTCTGACCGGCCGAATCGAGGTAGGTCATGCGCGCGTCGACAATCCCGCAAGTCACCGAGTTGTCCTGTTTCAGCGAGATCACTTTCTGGATATCCAGGTGGGTACCGTAGGTGTAGGTTTGCGGGGTGACAGCGGCTTCGGCACGGGCCGACAGCGTGCAGATGTTCAGCGCGGCAAACAGGCAGGCGGCGATTACGGATTTGTTGTTCATGGCGTTTTCCTCAAGACTTCAGTGGGGTTTGAGCCGAGGCGATCTGTGTGGGCCTCGATGGAGCCTATTTGAGGCTCGCGAGGTATCGCGTCTGTGTCAGGAACAGGCGCGTTTCAATCGCTGTGTATCCCTGCCATCGGGGGATACACAGCGATACAAAACCCTGGAAAATTCGCGTTTTTGCGTCCCCGTGTATCCGCCGCCACGGCAGATACACTGCAATACAAAGGCAGGCAGGCGAGCCATTGAAGGCTCTATAGACTGCACGGCATTCCCCTTCTGACTGAGGCTTGAACCGATGGATCATGTCGATCACATTCTCATCGTCGACGACGACCGCGAGATCCGTGAACTGGTGGGCAACTACCTGAAGAAAAACGGTCTGCGCACCACCGTGGTCGCCGATGGCCGGCAGATGCGCAGCTTTCTCGAGGCCAACACCGTCGACCTGATCGTGCTCGATATCATGATGCCCGGCGACGATGGCCTACAGTTGTGCCGTGAACTGCGTGTGGGCAAACACAAGGCCACACCGGTGTTGATGCTGACGGCGCGCAACGATGAAACCGACCGCATCATCGGCCTGGAAATGGGCGCCGACGATTACCTGACCAAACCGTTCGCCGCCCGCGAACTGCTCGCGCGGATCAACGCCGTGCTGCGCCGCACGCGGATGCTGCCGCCGAATCTGGTGGTCACCGAGGCCGGGCGTCTGCTGGCCTTCGGTCGTTGGCAACTGGACACTTCAGCCCGTCACCTGTTGGACAAGGACGGCACCATGGTCGCCCTCAGCGGCGCCGAATACCGCTTGCTGCGGGTCTTTCTCGATCATCCGCAACGGGTGCTCAGCCGCGATCAACTGCTCAATCTGACCCAAGGGCGCGACGCTGATTTGTTCGACCGCTCGATCGATTTGCTGGTCAGCCGTTTGCGCCAGCGTCTGCTCGATGATGCGCGCGAGCCGGCCTACATCAAGACCGTGCGTAGCGAAGGTTATGTGTTCTCGCTGCCGGTCGAGATTCTCGGGGCGCCGGCATGACGCTCAACCTGCACTGGCCGCGCACCCTCGCCTCACGCCTGTCGCTGATTTTCCTGATCGGCCTGCTGCTTGCCCAGGCGCTCTCGTTCGGCGCGCAGTATTACGAGCGTTACCAAAGCGCCAAGAACACCATGCTCGGCAATCTCGAGACCGACGTCTCGACCTCGATTGCGATCCTTGATCGCTTGCCTGCCGAAGAGCGCCCTGCCTGGCTTGAGCGGCTGGCGCGAAAAAACTATGGCTACCTGTTGAGCGAAGGCGAACCGGGCACGCCGATCGAGGCCGGTGATGTGCCGGTGGCGGTCACCTCGATCACCGAAGCCATTGGTGAACGCTATCCGCTGACCTTCACCGACATTCCCGGGCCGAAGAAACACTTTCAGGGCCATCTGCGCCTGAGCGACGGCAGCCCGGTGACCATCGACGTGCGCCCCGCCATGGTCCCGTTGTCGCCCTGGTTGCCGGTGGTCTTGCTCGGGCAACTGGCGTTGATGATCGCCTGCACCTGGCTGGCGGTGCGCATCGCGGTCCGCCCGTTGACCCGGCTGGCCGACGCCGTGGAAACCCTCGACCCCAACGCCCACCCGATCAACCTCGACGAAAGCGGCCCGAACGAAGTGGTCTACGCCGCGCGGGCGTTCAACGCGATGCAGGCGCGCATCGCCGCCTACCTCAAAGAACGCATGCAACTGCTGGCGGCGATTTCCCACGACCTGCAAACGCCGATCACGCGGATGAAACTGCGTGCCGAGCTCATGGACGATTGCACCGAGAAAGACAAACTGTGGAATGACCTCAGCGAGATGGAACATCTGGTGCGCGAAGGCGTGGCGTATGCGCGCAGCATCCATGGCTCGACCGAGGAAAGCCGCCGCACCAACATGGACTCCTTCCTCGAAAGCCTGGTGTTCGACTATCAGGACATGGGTAAACAGGTGCAACTGGTCGGCAAGAGTACGGCCGTCATCGACACCCGTCCTCATGCATTGCGCCGAGTACTGGTGAACCTCACCGACAACGCACTGAAGTTCGCCGGCGCCGCCGAAGTCTGGGTCGAAGCCAACAAGGGCAGCCTGGCGATCACCGTTATGGATCGCGGCCCGGGCATCGCCGATGCCGAACTGGCGCAAGTGCTGCAACCGTTCTACCGCGTGGAAAACTCGCGCAATCGCGATACCGGCGGCACCGGACTGGGCTTGGCCATCGCCCAGCAACTGGCCATGGCGCTGGGTGGTTCGCTGACCTTGAGCAACCGCGAGGGTGGCGGGTTGTGCGCGGAACTGAAACTCCCCCTGCACCCCTGAGAACAGCGAAAGTCCTTGTGGGAGCGAGCTTGCTCGCGAAGGCGTCCTGTCAGTCGATGCTCAAGTTGACTGACAGATCGCTTTCGCGAGCAAGCTCGCTCCCACAGTGTGCGGCGCAGTACTCAAGGTGCCAGACCGATCACCTGGTCCTCATGCATCTGCCGCAACAACACCAGGCCGTTGTCCACGAACGAATTGCTGGCCGACTGCCCGGCCTCTTGCGCCAGACCTTGCAACTGCTCGCGCCCGGTCAACGGCGTTAACTCAGTGATGCGCTGCAACAACCGCCAGGCCAACGGACTCAGCTCGGAAAACTTCACACTCCAGTCCGCCGCGCGCCGCACCAGCAACAACGTCGGTTGAGCCGGTGGCGTGACGGGCCGATTGTTCGGATCAAGTTCATGCACCGGCCACACATACGCCAACGGCCAGGCCAGCGCCGAGATCAGCAGCGGGCGTTCCAGCAACAGCGCCGGATCGGTCGACGGCAGCGCCTGAGCATCACACTGTTGCAGGGCCATCTCAACCCATTCGTAATGCGCCAGCTCCAGCAGAAACGCCGGCCACTCACCTTCGCGCAATACCTGCGGTTGCGTGGCCAGATAGTCGAGAAAGGTTTCTGCAATCTCACCGAACTTCGGCGTCTGCGCCCGCCAGTCGCGCAAAAAGCCGCGCACCAGCAGACCCCAGCGTTGTTCACCGATGATCTGGATCAACACCGGAAACGTGCCGCTCAACAGTTGCGATACGTTGTTGAACACCAGATCGCGATAGACGTTGACCCGCGCCGCGTTCATGTCGGCCGGCGGCGGTTGATGGTCAGGATCGCGCAGATATCGGGTCAGGGCCTGTTGTTGCAGTATCAGCTTATCCACGATGGCCGCCTCCCACCTGCAAGTGGCGAATGGTTTGCAACTCAGCGACCAGTTCAGAAAATGCCGGGAAATTGAAATCTCGCTCAAGCAGCGTTGGCTGCGCGCCAAATCGTGCATAGGCCTCGGCCAGCAGCGACCAGACCTGCGGTTTTACCGAGGCGCCATGGGTGTCGATTTTCAGCGTGTCAGACTCATCAAAATGCCCGGCCACATGCATGCCGACCACCCGGCCCGGCTCGATACCGGCTAGAAACGCTTGTGGATCAAATCCGTGGTTGATCGCATTGACGTAGACATTGTTGACGTCCAGCAGCAGATCGCAATCGGCTTCGCGCAACACGGCATTGGTGAAGGTCACTTCATCCATGTCCTGGCGCGGGGCGGCATAGTAAGAAACGTTTTCCACGGCCAGACGCCGGCCAAGAATGTCCTGAGCTTGACGGATCCGCGCGGCAACGTGGTGCACCGCCTCTTCGGTGAACGGTAATGGCAGCAAGTCATAGAGATGCCCGTCATCGCTGCAATAACTCAGGTGCTCGCTGTACAGCGGCACGTTGTAATGATCGAGAAACACCCGGACCTCCTGCAAGAAGCCGACATCCAGCGGCGCCGGTCCGCCAAGTGACAGCGACAAGCCGTGACAGGACAACGGATAGCGTTCGGCCAGTTCACGCAACGCCGCGCCATGGGCGCCACCGACGCCGATCCAGTTTTCCGGAGCGACTTCGAGAAAGTCGAAATCGCCGGTGCGGGCAGCTTGCAGGTCTTTCAACAGGCCACGGCGCAAGCCGAGGCCGACGCTGGGTTGCGCTATTAAGGGAGGAATGTGCATGGGATGTACCTCAGCAGTGGGTTTTGCCGAGTTGAACCGCTGGCTGTATCACGGCTGTGTGCACATGACCGGGCATTTGCAGCGCTGTGTATCCTCCAACCACCGCGATACACAGTGATACACACCGAAAAACCTGTGGGAGCGAGCCTGCTCGCGAAGGCTGCCGAACAGTCGACAACGATGTTGACTGTGTCGGCCTCTTCGCGAGCAGGCTCGCTCCCACCGAGGTTTTCAGTGTTCACAAAGCCAGCGCCAGCCCCGGACCGGGGCTAGACTCATTCATTACCCAGTCGAGGGGGACGCAGGACGTCAGCCGTGCCCTGCCCAACTCCGTGACCACCGCCCGGTGGCGCACGCCTCGACCTTCGACGCCGCCGGACCGTGATCCTGTTTCAGGAGCACACATGATGGACGAGGCGAAGCTCAACCAATTCATGGGCAAACTGGTCAACGACATGGGCGGCGCGGCGATGCTGGCCAATGTCATCGTCGGCGAAGAACTCGGCCTGTACCGGGCCATGGCCGACAGTCAGCCGATCAGCGCCGATGCCCTCGCCGCAAAAACCACCTGCAACCCGCGTCTGGTGCGCGAATGGCTCAGCGCTCACGCCGCTTCCGGCTACATGGAGCACCACGACGGCCAGTTCCGCTTGCCTGAAGAACAGGCGCTGGCGTTGGCCGTCGAAGACTCGCCGGTCTACGTCGCTGGCGGCCTCGGGGTGGTGGCATCGTTTTTTCATGACAAGGACAAACTGGTCAAAGCCATGCGTGGCAGCGGCGCCCTGCCTTGGGGCGATCACCATCCATGCATGTTCACCGGCACCGAGCGGTTCTTCCGGCCGGGCTACAAAGGTCACCTGATCGCCGAATGGCTGCCGGCGCTGGACGGTGTGGTGGCGAAACTGGAGGAAGGCGCGAAAGTCGCCGACATCGGCTGCGGCCATGGCGCCTCAACAGTGATCATGGCCCAGGCGTTTCCCAACTCGCGTTTCGTCGGCTACGACTATCACGCACCGTCAATCACTGTCGCCACCCAACGCGCCGAGGAAGGTGGAGTCAGCAGCCGGACGAAGTTTTTCCAGGGTTCGGCGAAGAGCTACCCCGGCGATGACTACGACCTGATCTGCTATTTCGACTGCCTGCATGACATGGGCGACCCGGTCGGCGCCGCGCGTCACGCTTATGACTCGTTGAAGGACGACGGCACGGTGCTGCTGGTCGAGCCGTTCGCCAACGACACCCTGGACGACAACATCAACCCGGTCGGGCGGCTGTTCTACGCCGCCTCGACGTTTATCTGCACACCGAACTCACTGTCGCAGGAAGTCGGCCTGGGGCTGGGCGCGCAGGCGGGAGAAATGCGTTTGCGCAAAGTGTTTACCGAGGCCGGGTTCAAGCACTTCCGCCGTGCCACACAAACACCGTTCAACCTGATTCTGGAGGCACGCAAGTAACCCGCGCGGGTCGCGTGCTAACCTGCTGGCACTGCCCATTTCGGAGCGCTGACCATGCTCGACAGCCCGACCCGCGAACACCTCGACACCTTGCAAGAGGTGATGGCCGATGGCGACTTCCTCGTCCTGACCGGGGCCGGTATCAGCACGCCGTCGGGCATTCCGGATTACCGCGACAGCGACGGTGTACGCCGTGGCCGGCAGCCGATGATGTATCAGGAATTCCTCGCCGCCCCCGAGTCGCGCCGCCGCTATTGGGCACGTGCGATGCTGGGTTGGCCGAAAGTACGTCAGGCGCAGCCGAACGCGGCTCACGAAGCATTGGCCGATTTGCAGCACCGTGGGCTGATCCACGGTTTGATCACCCAGAACGTCGACACCCTGCACGATCAGGCCGGCAGTCATGATGTGATCGAACTGCACGGCAGCTTGCATCGCGTCCTGTGCCTGGACTGTGGCCAGCGCAGTGAGCGTGATTCGATTCAGCAATTGATGGAACAACAAAATCCGTATCTGGCCGGGGTCGATGCGGTGCAGGCACCGGATGGTGACACTCTGCTCGATCCGGCGTTCGAGGCGCGTTTTCAGGTACCGCACTGTCCGCATTGCGCCGGTGAACGGATGAAACCGGACGTGGTGTTTTTCGGCGAGAACGTCGCGCAGCCCACGGCGGCTCGGGCGATGGCGGCGGCAGAAAATGCGGCGGGGATGTTGGTGGTGGGGTCGTCGTTGATGGCGTATTCGGCGTTTCGTTTGTGCCGGGTGATTGCCGATCGCGGGAAACCGTTGATTGCGATCAATCTGGGCAAGACCCGCGCGGACGATTTGCTGGATTTGAAGATTGAAGCGTCGTGTGAACAGCTTCTACCCCTGTTGGTCAGGGAGCTGGATCGGTGAGTTGCTGCAATCCGCGCTCGACTCAGGACCCAGGCCCCTCACCCTAGCCCTCTCCCAAGGGAGAGGGAACTGACCGAGTTGTCTGGGCTGAATACTGCGACCTGAAAATTTCGAGCCGAACCCATTTTTGGAAATGCCCCCGATCAGCTCCCTTCCCCCTAACACTAGGCCAGCCCTCGCCCTCGCCCAAGGGAAAGGGGAAGGGAAAGGGAGTTGACCGAGTTGTTGCTAGCGATACATCGACCTGAAAGTTTCGGGTCGAACCCATTTTCCGAAATGTCCCCGATCAGCTCCCTGCCCCCTCGCCCCCCTAGGGGAGAGGGTTGGGGTGAGGGGGTAGATCTCACAATCGCCCGAGATTTTCAGCCTTGAGAATATCGAACAACGCCTGCGCCGCCGCCGACAGTTCATTGCCCGGCTCAGTCAGCACGCCGATGGCCCGCTCCACCGAATCATCCAGGGTCAGACAGTGGGCGCCGAGCTCCTGCATCTGCTCGGCGCACAACGCCGGCACGGCACTGACGCCCAATCCGCTGGCAACCATTCGCCCGACAGTTGCCAACTGGTGGCTTTCAAACTCCACCGGCAACTTCATGCCCCGCGCCTGCAAGTGCTCTTCAAGCATCACCCGCACCGTCGATGGCCGCTGCAAGGTGATGAACGGCTGCTGCAACAACGTCTGCCAATCGATCTCGCTGCGCTGCGCCAACGGCGAATCCTTCGGCACCACCGCGACGAAGCGATCCATGTACAACGGCGTGAATACCATTGAGGTGTTTTGCATCGGCTCGAACGCAACCCCCAGTTCGACTTGGCGATCACGGACCATTTCCAGCACTTGCTCGTTGATCACGTCGTTGACCGTGACGTTGACGTTCGGATAGCGCGCGCGAAAGGTCTTGAGGATCGGCGGCAGCAGGTTGCCGGCAAACGACGGCATCGCCGCCAGCGTCACTCGCCCGCGCTGCAAGCTGAAGCGTTGGCGCATCTCGTCTTCGGCGTTGTCCCAGTCGGCGATCAGCCGTCGAGCCAGTGGCAGCAAGGATTCACCTTCGGCCGTCAGCGCAACGTTGCGTGTGTTGCGGCTGAACAGGCGTCCGCCCAGGCCCTCCTCCAGCGCTTTGATGGTCAGGCTCAAGGCTGATTGCGACAGGTGCAGGCGCTCGCAGGCCACGGCAAAACTGAGACTCTGGGCCACGGCGAGGAAGGCGCGGATCTGTTTGATGGTCATACTCAAACCTCTGAACATGAAACTCGGTCAGGTAGGAGCTGCCGGAGGCTGCGATCTTTTGATCTTGGTTTTATCAGATGAAAAGATCGCAGCCTTCGGCAGCTCCTACAGGGGGCAGATGCATTTGTTGAGCTTTATCAATCAATCGACCTTAAAAATCAACTTAACAAATATATCTTCCAGCGAGACACTCCAACCATTCGGCTAGCCAGCCGCCCGCAAATAATAAAAGAGGTGCATATGGCAGGTTTCGACAAGCGCGTGAGTTCCTACGAGGAAGCCCTGGCCGGGCTTGAGGACGGCATGACCGTCATCGCCGGCGGCTTCGGTCTGTGCGGCATTCCGGAAAACCTGATCGCCGAGATCAAGCGCAAAGGCACCCGCGACCTTACCGTCGTGTCCAACAACTGCGGCGTCGACGGCTTTGGCCTTGGCGTGCTGCTCACCGATCGCCAGATCAGCAAAGTCATCGCTTCCTACGTCGGCGAAAACAAGCTGTTCGAAGAGCAACTTCTCAAAGGCGACATCGAAGTCATCCTGACCCCGCAAGGCACCCTCGCCGAGAAAATGCGCGCGGGCGGCGCCGGCATTCCGGCTTTCTTCACCGCCACCGGCGTCGGCACTCCGGTCGCCGAAGGCAAGGAAGTGCGTGAGTTCAAGGGTCGCAAGTACCTGATGGAAGAATCCATTACCGGCGACTTCGCCATCGTCAAAGGCTGGAAAGCCGACCACTTCGGCAACGTCGTCTACCGTCACACCGCGCAGAACTTCAACCCGCTGGCCGCCACCGCCGGCAAGATCACCGTGGTTGAAGTCGAAGAAATCGTCGAACCCGGCGAACTCGATCCATCGCAGATCCACACCCCGGGCATCTACGTCGATCGGGTCATTTGCGGCACGTTCGAAAAACGCATCGAACAGCGCACCATCCGCAAATAATTCAGGCTGACGGAGAATAAAAAATGGCACTTACCCGCGAACAAATGGCTCAGCGCGTCGCCCGCGAAATGCAGGACGGCTTTTATGTGAACCTCGGCATCGGCATTCCGACCCTGGTCGCCAACTACATTCCCGAAGGCATGGAAGTCATGCTGCAATCGGAAAACGGCCTGCTCGGCATGGGTCCGTTTCCGACTGAAGACACCATTGACGCCGACATGATCAACGCCGGCAAACAGACCGTGACCGCGCGCATCGGCGCGTCGATTTTCAACTCTGCTGAATCCTTCGCGATGATCCGCGGTGGCCACGTCGACCTGACCGTGCTCGGCGCGTTCGAAGTCGACGTCGAGGGCAACATCGCTTCATGGATGATCCCCGGCAAACTGGTCAAGGGCATGGGCGGCGCGATGGATCTGGTGGCCGGTGCCGACAACATCATCGTGATCATGACCCACGCCTCCAAGGATGGTGAGTCGAAACTGTTGGCCAAATGCAGCCTGCCGCTGACCGGCGCCGGTTGCATCAAACGCGTGTTGACCGACCTCGCCTACCTGGAAATCGAAAATGGCGCTTTTGTCCTCAAGGAACGCGCACCTGGCGTCAGCGTCGAGGAAATCGTCGCCAAAACCGCTGGTAAACTGATCGTCCCGGATCACGTACCGGAAATGCAGTTCGCTGCCCAGTGAGGAATTCGAAAATGCAAGACGTCGTAATTGTTGCCGCCACGCGTACCGCGATCGGCAGTTTCCAGGGTTCTCTGGCCAGCGTGTCCGCGGTGGATCTGGGCGCGGCGGTGATCCGCCAGTTGCTCGAACAAACCGGTCTGGACGGTGCGCAGGTCGATGAAGTGATCATGGGCCAGGTGCTGACTGCCGGCGCCGGCCAGAACCCGGCGCGGCAGTCGGCGATCAAGGCTGGCCTGCCCCACGCCGTGCCGGCGCTGACTTTGAACAAGGTTTGCGGTTCGGGTCTGAAAGCCCTGCACCTCGGCGCACAGGCGATCCGTTGCGGCGACGCTGACGTGATCATCGCCGGCGGTCAGGAAAACATGAGCCTGTCCAACTACGTGATGCCGGGCGCCCGCACCGGTCTGCGCATGGGTCACGCGCAAATCGTCGACACCATGATCAGCGATGGTCTGTGGGATGCGTTCAACGATTACCACATGGGCATCACTGCCGAGAACCTCGTCGACAAATACGAGATCAGTCGCGAGCAGCAAGATGCTTTCGCCGCCGCTTCTCAGCAGAAAGCCGCCGCCGCGATTGAGGCCGGTCGCTTTGTCGATGAAATCACCCCGATCCTGATTCCACAGCGCAAGGGCGATCCTGTTGCTTTCAAGGTCGACGAGCAACCGCGTGGCGACACCACCGCCGAATCCCTGGCGAAACTGCGCCCGGCGTTCAAAAAGGACGGCAGCGTCACCGCCGGCAATGCTTCGTCGCTGAATGACGGCGCCGCAGCGGTCATCCTGATGAGCGCCGAGAAAGCCAAAGCCCTCGGCCTGCCGGTTCTGGCGAAAATCGCTGCCTACGCCAACGCCGGCGTTGATCCGGCAATCATGGGCATCGGCCCGGTTTCGGCGACCCGCCGCTGCCTCGACAAGGCCGGCTGGAACATCGACCAGCTAGACCTGATCGAAGCCAACGAAGCCTTCGCCGCACAATCGCTGGCCGTGGCCAAGGATCTGCAATGGGATCTGGCCAAGGTCAACGTCAACGGCGGTGCCATCGCCTTGGGTCACCCGATCGGTGCATCGGGTTGCCGTGTGCTGGTGACCTTGCTGCATGAAATGATCAAGCGTGATGCGAAAAAGGGTCTCGCTACCCTGTGCATTGGCGGCGGTCAGGGTGTGGCGCTGGCCCTGGAACGCGCATAACCAGAGTTCAACAGTGAATGGCGGATCCACGACATCCGCCGCTTGCTGGCAACAAAAACCCGGTGCGACTTGCGTTGCACCGGGTGTTTTTTTGCCTGTTGGAAATGTGCGTTGAATGTTCCGGCGCCTTCGCGAGCAGGCTCGCTCCCACAGGGAATGCATTTCAAAATGTGGGAGCGAGCTTGCTCGCGAAGGTGCCCGCCCGACCAGCGAAAATCTAAGGCTTGCGCAACAAATACGTATCCATGATCCACCCATGCTCCGCTCGCGCCGCCTTGCGCACACGCTCGATTTCATCCGCAACGTCCGCAAGTTTGCCACTGATCAGAATCTCGTCCGGTGTGCCCAGGTAAGCGCCCCAGTAAATCTCGGTCTGCCGATCCGCGACTTGGTGATACGAATCCTCAGCATCAAGCATCACCACCAGACTATCCGTATCACTCACCTGCCCTGCCGCCAAACGCCGCCCGGTGGTGATTTCGATGGAACGACCAATGGTGTTCAACGGCACTTTGTGCTGCGCCGCCAACGCCTGAACACTGGTAATCCCGGGGATCACTTCAAACTCGAAGGCACACACGCCCGACGCGAGAATCACCTGGAGGATGCGCACGGTGCTGTCGTACAACGCCGGATCGCCCCACACCAGGAAACCGCCGCACTGGCCGTCAGACAACTCGTCATTGATCAACCGCTCGAAGGTGTGCTGCTTGGCGCGGTTCAGCTCGTCGACACTGGCGGTGTAGTCGACATCACCCCGCACGCGCTCCGGGCTGTGGGCTTCGACGAAGCGATAGTCAGAGTCGTCGATATAGCGCTCACAAATCTCGCGACGCAGGTCGATCAGTTTGTCCTTGCTCTGGCCTTTATCCATCAAAAAGAACACATCGACGCGATTCAGCGCCTTCACGGCCTGCATCGTGATGTAGTCGGGATTCCCGGCACCGATGCCGATCACCAGCAGTTGTTTCATCAAAGTGCTCCTTTAACGTCCAGGCCCGGCAAGCGTAGCCGCCAGCGCCCGGTGAAGCGCAGTTCGAGCATCGACAACGGTTCGACATCAATGTCATGAAATGACGAACCGCGCACCACATGGATCAGCGCGGCGCGGATGACAAACGGATGCGTCACCGCCACTACATGCCCCGGCGTTGCTTGCAGGCTGGCCAGCCACTGCGCCACGCGTTCGCACAACTGCGCCACCGACTCACCGTCATGCGGAGTGGCGTGGGGATCTTCCAGCCAGGCCTGCAGCGCGGCGGCTTCCGAGCGTTGCAGATCCTTGATCGACACCCCGTGCCAGCGTCCCCAGTCACAATCGCGCAGCGCCTCATCGATCTGCGCATCCGCGCCAAACCACGCCGCCGTCTGCCGCGTGCGTAATTCCGGCGCGCAAATCAAGTGCCGCGCGGCGTCGAAACGCTCGGCCAGTGCGCCTGACGCCAGTTCGATATTTTCAACGGGTTCATTCGTAGGAAAACACGCCAATTTCTGTGCGACGGTTCGTGCATGGCAAATCAATGTCAAACGAATGGTCTGCACAGGCATCGCTCCGGTAGGCCTTCATCAAAATCAACGACGTAAAGCCGCTCTGTTGGCAATTGTGCCGTAAACCGAGGGTTGCGGGGCTGCCGGATAGTCACCGGAAAAACCGACGACGGCAGGAATGCGGCAATATCTCACACCGTTGTGGGCAATGGACTACAAGGCCGGTCGAAATCCGTGTAGCCCTTGTTACACGGGCACCGCGCGCCATTTTGGCGTTGTTTCAACACGCTGAAAAATTCACTAGACATGTAACGTCAGTTACATAAATACTGTTTTAACGGATTATGAAGCGAATTCAACACCCTCATCCAGCAGGAGCCCGGATGCCCCCTCTCAGAGACCTGATCACCGATCCCGGCCTGGATCTTACGCCGTCGGAGCGCAAAGTCGTTCGCGCCTTGCTGGATCAGTACCCACGTAACGGTCTGGGACCGATGGCGCGTCTGGCCGAACATGCCGGCGTCAGCGATCCGACCATTGTGCGGCTGGTGAAAAAACTCGGCTTCGGCGGTTATGCCGAATTCCAGGATGCCCTGCTCAGCGACATGGACCACCGCCTGCGCTCGCCGCGCACGCTGTTGCAACCGCGCGCCCATCAGCACAAGGACGACGCCTGGAGCCACTATCTGGGCGACAGCCATCGCCTGCTGGTCGAAACCCAATCGCTGACCCAACCCGAAGACGTGCGCATTCTCACCGACTGGCTGCTCGATGCCCGGCATCAGGTGTACTGCTTCGGCGGCCGTTTCAGCAGCCTGATGGCCACTTACCTGCTCAATCACCTGCGGCTGCTGCGCCCCGGTTGCTTCGCGCTGGAAGACAACGCGCAACTGCCTGATCGACTGTTCGATCTGCAACGCCAGGACGTGGTGCTGCTGTTCGACTACCGCCGCTACCAGACTCAGGCCCTGCGGGTCGCCAGTGCGGCGAAAAACAACAACGCCCGCGTGGTGCTGTTCACCGATATCTATGCCTCGCCACTGCGCGAACTGGCCGACCTGATCATCAGCGCCCCGGTGGAATCGGCCTCGCCGTTCGACACCATGGTGCCGGCGCTGGCTCAGGTCGAAGCACTGATTGCCTGCCTGACCTTGCGCACCGAAAACCTCGCCGATCGCCTGGAAGGCATCGATGCGCTGCGCAATGACTTCAACACCCACCTGCTGGAGGATAAATAAGGATGTTCAGCCTTCCCCACCGCTCGCCGCGGGACTTGCCGTTTGTCACCGATCACACCGCGCTGTTGCTGGTGGACATGCAGCGTGCCTGGCTCGAACCGCAGTTCGACGCGCACCTCAATGGGCCTGACGCCGAGTATTTCCTGACCCGCGCGCACATGCAGGTGGTGCCCAACCAACGTCGTTTGCTCAGTGCCTTTCGCGAGGCCCGGCAGAATGTGCTGCACACCATTATCGAAAGCCTTACAGCTGATGGTCGCGACCGCTCGCTCGATCACAAACTCTCCGACATGCATCTGCCCAAAGGCAGCGTGCAGGCCAGGATCATTGAAGACCTGAGCCCGGTGGAAAACGAGATCGTCCTGCCGAAGACGTCATCGGGCGTCTTCAACTCGACCAACATCGACTACGTGCTACGCAACCTGCAAACCCGTCACCTGATCATCGCCGGCATCGTCACTGACCAATGCGTGGACATGGCCGTGCGCGACGCCGCCGATCGCGGCTATCTGGTCACGCTGGTGGAAGATGCCTGCGCCACTTACAGCGCCGAACGCCATCACGCCTGCCTGAATGCGATCAAGGGTTACTGCTGGATCACCGACACCGACACCGTGCTCGCCCGCCTGCAGGAGATGCAGCCATGAGCACCCGCCTGACGCCGCTACCGATGACCACGCTGGTCACCACCGACCTGATCGGTATTACCCGTGGCCGCTCGTTTCCCACTGATGAGCTTGAGCATTATCAGGCCGCCGGGTGCGGCTGGGTGCCGGCCAACAGCGCGTTGACGCCGCAGGACATCATTGCTTCAACCAATCCGTGGGGCGCCTATGGCGATCTGCGGTTGATTCCCGATCTGGGCAGCCGCGTCACCGTCGGCAACGGCCCGGACGTCGACGCGCCGGCGCTGGATTTCATCCACGGTGATATCCGCGAAACCGATGGCCGGCCGTGGGGCGCCTGCCCGCGCACACTGTTGCGCGATGAAATCGAGCGTTATCGCGATGAGCTGGGTTTACAGGTCAACGCCGCGTTCGAACACGAATTCAACCTGCACGCCGGTTTTGCCGAACATCTGGCGTTCTCCCTCGAAGCCCAGCGCCAAGGTGCCGAGTTCGGTGGCTGGCTGCTCAGCGCCTTGCGCGCCGGCGGTGTCGAGCCGGAAATGTTTCTGCCGGAGTACGGCAAGCACCAGTACGAAATTACCTGCCGCCCGACGCTCGGCGTGGCAGCGGCAGATCGCGCCGTCAACGTGCGCGAGATCACCCGCGAGATTGCCCGGCAAATGGGCCTCGACCTGAGCTTCGCACCGAAGACCGCCGCCGATGCGGTGTGCAACGGCGTGCACTTGCATGTCAGCCTGCTCGATCTGGGCGGTCAGCCGATGCTTTACGACGCTGGCACCAGCAACGGTCTGTCGAGCCTCGGCCAGCACTGGGCGGCGGGGATCCTGCATTACTTGCCGGCACTCTGTGCTTTCACCGCACCGACGCCGGTGTCGTATGAGCGTTTACAGCCGCATCACTGGAGCGCGTCCTACGCCTGTCTGGGTCAACAGAACCGCGAGGCGGCGCTGCGCATCTGCCCGACGGTGACCCTCGGCGGCAAATCCGTGGCCCAGCAGTTCAACCTCGAATTCCGCGCCATGGACGCCACCGCCTCGCCGCATCTGGCCATGGCCGCGCTGTTGATCGCCGGGCGTCTGGGCATTGAACAGCGCCTGGCACTGAACGCGATCACCGACGAAATTCCCGATTCACTCAACGACGAGCAACGCCAGGCGCGGGGCATCGTTGCCTTGCCCGCCTCGCTGGCCCAGGCGCTGGATTGCCTGCGCAACAGTGGCGCCTTCACTGCATGGCTGCCCAAGCCGCTGCTCGACACCTATTACGCCCTGAAAATCGAGGAACTGGCGCTGACGGAACAGCTCTCGCCCGCTGACTTGTGTGAGCACTATGCACGCCTGTACTGAATCCGCTGAGCTTGGGCTGTACACCCGACCGGCCTACAACCTGAGCCGCGCTGACTCGACGCACCCGGTGATTCTGGTGTGCGAACACGCCAGCCGCTACATCCCCGAAGCCCTGAACAATCTGGGCCTGGACGCTGCCGCCGCCGCTGAACACATCGCCTGGGACATAGGTGCGTTGCAACTGGCTGAACAGCTATCGGAAAGGCTCGGCGCCACCCTGTTGAGCGCCAATTATTCGCGGCTGCTGATCGACCTGAACCGGCCACGCCACGCCCCGGACAGCATTCCGGCGCAAAGCGAAATCTATCAGGTGCCGGGCAATCGTGAACTGGACGAAGCCACCCGCGACTACCGCCGCCAGACCCTGTTCAAGCCGTTTCACGCGCGCTTGCAAACCTTGATCGACGAGCGTGTTGCTCAGGGCCAAGCGGTGCGTGTGGTGGGGATTCACAGTTTCACCCCGGTGTATTACGGCCAGCCGCGACCGCTGGAAATCGGCGTGCTGTTCGGTCAGGCCAAGACCTACGCGCAACGCCTGCTCGACGGCCTCGGCGAGCATCCGCTGAAAGTGGCCGGCAACCAGCCCTACAAGATTGATCCGCTGGGCGACATGACCGTGCCGGTGCACGGCGATGCCCGTGGCCTCGATTCCGTGCTGATCGAGGTGCGCAATGACTTGCTGCGCAGCCCCGAAGCCGTATCGCGCTGGGCCGGATACCTCGCGCCATTGCTGTAATGAATGAAAGATTGCTGACGCTGTAAACGATGGACCGATAACAACTAAAACGACCGACTGGCTGACAAGGAGTTGCGCTTCATGGAAATTGAAGAATTCGGCTACAAGCAAGAGTTGAAACGTAGCCTGACGCTGACCGACCTGGTGGTGTACGGGATGATCTTCATGATCCCCATCGCCCCGTTCGGGGTGTATGGCTACGTCAACGCCGAAGCCCCGGGGATGGTGCCGCTGGCGTACATCATCGGCATGGTGGCGATGCTGTTCACCGCGCTGAGCTACGGCAGCATGGCCAAGGCCTTTCCGATCGCAGGTTCGGTATATTCCTACGCGCAACGCGGCCTCAATCAGCACGTCGGCTTTATCGCCGGTTGGCTGATGCTGCTCGATTACCTGCTGATCCCGCCGCTGCTCTATGTCTACGCGGCGATGGCGCTCAACCATTTGTACCCGGACATTCCGAAAGTCGGCTTCATTCTGGCGTTTCTGGTCAGCGCGACCTTCGTCAACCTGCGCGGCATCACCTTCACCGCTCGGATGAACATCATCTTCCTGCTGGCGCAACTGGTGGTACTCGGCATCTTCCTGTTCTATGCCTGGAATGCCCTGCACAACGGTGGCGGTAACGGCGAGTTGACTCTGGCGCCGCTGTATCACCCGGAAACCTTCAACTTCGCCCTGCTGATGCAAGCGGTGTCGATTGCGGTGCTGTCGTTCCTCGGCTTCGATGCGATCTCCACCCTCGCTGAAGAAATCAAAGGCGATCCGGGCAAAAGCGTCGGCAAAGCTGCGTTGATAACTCTGGTGGTCATGGGCGTGATTTTCGTTGCACAAACCTGGATCGCCACCGATCTGGCGGCAGGCATGGGCTTCAAATCCGCCGACACCGCGTTCTATGAAATCGCCGAAATCGCCGCCGGCAGCTGGCTGGCGACCCTGACCGCTGTCGCGACGGCATTGGCCTGGGGCGTGGCCGTGGCAATCACCTCACAAGCCGCGGTCTCGCGCCTGCTGTTCGGCATGGCCCGCGACGGCAAAATGCCGAAGGTGCTGGCCAAGGTGCATCCGAAACACAACACGCCGTACCTGAGCATTTATCTGGTCGCCGTGCTGTCGCTGGTGATCTGCTACCTGTTCATCAACTCGGTCGACACCCTGACCTCGCTGGTCAACTTCGGCGCGCTCAGCGGTTTCATGCTGCTGCACCTGACAGTGATCAACTACTACTGGCGTCGGCAGAAGTCCGGCCAGGTCGTGCGTCACCTGATCTGCCCGGTGATCGGCTTCATCATCGTCGCGGCCATCATGTACAACATGGGCGTCGATGCGCAGAAACTCGGCCTGATCTGGATTGCCCTGGGTCTGGTGTACCTGTTCTTCCTCAACAAGCTCGGCGCCAGCACCGCGCTGCCTGACCCGAGCAAAGGCTGACAAGAAAAAGAGCGGCGTCTGACAACAAATCAGGCGACCGCCGATTTATCGCGTGGAAACCGACAGTGATAGTCAGGTTCGGCGACTTTGCCGAACCTTTTGATACAGGAGTACATCCATGCTGGTCTTACGCCCAGTCGAACAGACTGATCTGCCCCAGCTCCAACAATTGGCCCGCGACAGTCTGGTGGGCGTGACCTCCCTGCCGGATGACAGCGAACGCCTGCGCGAGAAAATCGCCGGTTCCTGCGCCTCGTTCGCCAGCGCGGCAGAGGCTAACGGCCCGGAGAATTACTTTTTTGTGCTGGAAGATCTGGACGATCAACGTCTGGTTGGCTGCTCGGAAATTCTCGCCACAGCGGGTTTCGACGAGCCGTTCTACAGCCTGCGCAACCGCCATTTCACCAGCGCCTCACGCGAACTGAACATTGAGCATGGCGTGCCAGCGCTATCGCTGTGCCACGACCTCAACGACCACACGCTGCTTCGCGGCTTTCACATCGACGCCAATCTGGTGCGCACGCCATTTTCCGAGTTGCTGTCACGGGCGCGCCTGTTGTTCATCGCCGCCCACGCGCCGCGCTTTGCCGAGGCGGTGATTACCGAAATCGTCGGCTACAGCGACGAGGCCGGCAATTCACCGTTCTGGGATGCGCTGGGCAAACATTTCTTCGACCTGCCCTACGCGGAGGCCGAACGCCTGTGCGGGTTGCAAAGCCGCACCTTTCTCGCCGAACTGATGCCGCAATACCCGATCTACGTGCCGATGCTGCCGCAAGCCGCGCAGGACTGCATCGGTCGCATTCAC
Source organism: Pseudomonas viridiflava (assembly GCF_900580865.1). Lineage (GTDB taxonomy): Bacteria > Pseudomonadota > Gammaproteobacteria > Pseudomonadales > Pseudomonadaceae > Aquipseudomonas. Next base: position 15,812 of record NZ_UTBZ01000169.1, on the reverse strand, counting down.
CCGGACGGCCAGGAAGCGTTCGACATCCTTGAGCGTGAAGGCTTCGAAACCAACAGCTACATCGACCTGTTCGACGCTGGCCCGACCCTGTATGCGCGTACCTCGAATATCCGTTCGATTGCCCGCAGCCAGACCGCAACGGTGCAGCAACGGCCACAGATCGATGCCCGTGGCCGTTACCTGCTGAGCAACGATGCGCTGCACGGCTTTCGCGCGATCATGGCCGAACTCGATTTCCAACCCGATCAACCGCTGCCCCTCACCCCGGCAATGTGTGCGGCGCTGAACGTGACCGATGGCAGCCCGATCCGGCTGATTGCCCTGTGAAACCCGCGCGGTTGCGCAGTCAACGACAGTGCCCGAACAGGCGCGAAGGAGTTCCAGCATGATTGTCCGCCCGGTCAAAGTCAGCGACCTGCCAGCCTTGATGGCGTTGGTGCAACAGGCCGGCCCGGGGTTCACCACCCTGCCGGCCAACGAAGATCGCCTGTCCCACCGGGTCCGCTGGGCGCAACGGGCGTTCGCCGAACAGGTGGAACGGGCCGATGCGGATTATCTGTTTGTGCTCGAAGACGACGACATGCGCGTGGTCGGCGTCAGCGCCCTGGCCGGGGCGGTCGGCCTGCGCGAGCCCTGGTACAACTATCGGGTCGGGTTGACCGTGAGTTCGGCGCCGGATCTGGGTATTCAACGGCAGATCCCGACGCTGTTCCTCAACAACGAACTGACTGGCCAATCGGAGCTGTGCTCATTGTTTCTTGGCCATGATCAGCGTCACGGCAGCAATGGCCGCTTGTTGTCACTGGGGCGTTTGCTGTTCGTTGCCGAGTTCCCGCACCTGTTCGGCGAGAAGATGATTGCCGAACTACGGGGCAGTGCCGATGAACACGGTTGTTCGCCGTTCTGGGACAGTCTGGGCCGGCATTTCTTTCAAATGGACTTCAGCCATGCCGATCACTTGTCGGGCCTTGGCAACAAATCGTTCATCGCCGAACTGATGCCGCGCCAGCCGCTGTACACCTGCATGCTCACCGAACAAGCCCAAGCGGCAATCGGCCAGGCACACCCGAATACCGAGCCGGCGCTGAAAATCCTCCAGGCCGAAGGTTTTACCCACAAAGGCTACATCGACATCTTCGACGGCGGCCCAGTCATCGAGGCGCCAGTGCGCAATATCCGCACCGTACGCGAAAGCGTCGAACTGACCCTGAGCCTCGGCAGTCCCGATGAACAGGCGCCGCTGTGGCTGATTCACAACCGTCGTCTGGAAAACTGCCGCATCACCGTCGCCCGCGCCCGCCGAGTCGGCAGCAGCCTGGTGATCGACCGTCTCACCGCCAAGCGCCTGCAACTGCAACCGGGCAATTCGGTGCGCGCGGCGATGCTGCCCAATCAACAGCAACAGGCGGTGGCGGCCTGACGGTCACCACCGCAAAAAGGTAAATCCTTTCAGCAAAAGCGTCCGCGACATCCTGTCCCTTGCAAATTCGTCATGATCATTGACCCATTCGCGTGATAGCCTTTTCATTCTTCGGCGTTGACACCTTTGTTCAAGCCTTTCCATTCCTTTGTATTGGTGGAACTCGTATGACCAGGCTTTCCCATCAAGATTTGCGCCGTAACTTCCGTCAACTGCTGGCTTCCGACACCTGCTATCACACGGCTTCGGTGTTTGACCCGATGTCCGCGCGGATTGCCGCTGACCTCGGTTTTGAAGTGGGGATCCTCGGCGGTTCCGTAGCCTCGTTGCAGGTGCTGGGTGCCCCGGACTTTGCCCTGATCACCCTCAGCGAGTTCGCCGAACAGGCCACCCGCATCGGCCGCGTCGCCCAATTGCCAGTGATCGCCGACGCCGACCACGGCTACGGCAACGCCCTGAACGTGATGCGCACCATCGTCGAACTGGAGCGCGCCGGCGTCGCCGCCCTGACCATCGAAGACACCTTGCTGCCGGCACAATTCGGCCGCAAATCCACCGACCTGATCACCGTTGCCGAAGGCGTCGGCAAGATCCGCGCGGCGCTGGAAGCCCGGGTTGATACGGAAATGGCGATCATCGCCCGTACCAACGCCGGCATCCTGCCAAATCAGGAAATCATCAGCCGCACTCGCCAGTACCAGGCGGCCGGGGCTGACGGCATCTGCATGGTCGGGATTCAGGATTTCGATCAGCTCGAGCAAATCGCCGAGCACCTGACCGTGCCGCTGATGCTGGTGACCTACGGCAATCCGGCGTTGCGCGACGACAAGCGTCTGGCCGAACTCGGTGTGCGCGTGACCATCGATGGGCATGGTGCGTACTTTGCGGCGATCAAAGCGACGTATGACAGCCTGCGCGAACAGCGGCAGATCTTTACCCAGGCGTCCGATCTGAGCGCGACCGAGTTGACGCACACCTATACCCAGCCGGAGGAATACATTCTCTGGGCCAAGGAATACATGAGCGTCAAGGAGTGATGCACACGCTTTACCGGCCCTTTCGCGAGCAGGCTCGCTCCCACAGTGGATCTTGGTTGAACACAACATTCGTGTTCGACACCGATCAAATGTGGGAGCGAGCCTGCTCGCGAAGGCGTCCGCCGCTACACCGCTAAACCGGCGTCTTGTAAGCCTCTTCCCGCTGCACCGCCCGCGCCTCAATCACATTCAGAATCGCACAGCCCTCGCGCATCAACAGATGCACCGCGCTGGTCACCCGCGTCAGATCACAATCGGAAATGCCTTTGAGGTTGAGACTGGCAAAGGTGTCGGCCAGATCGCGCACGACCACAAACCGGTGCATCGCACAGGCGGCCATGTCGCTGAGTTCTGAGTGGGTATTGAGGAAGAGCACCGGAGATTCGGCGTCGTAGGTGTCGATGGGGAGGAAGCGGGGCATTACTTGATCACACATTGGTATAACTCCTGTATTGAGAGAGCTACCACCAGTCGCGGCCAAACGAGGAAGGTGGCAGCCGTACGCGGGTTGGCCGACCGGATACAGGAACCGGCACACCCGAAGGTGTCCCACGCACAGCCGCCATAACACAACATCACAGACAAACATCGACTGAATATGTTGGGCAGACTGTACGTCTCTGTATCGACCGGCCAAGGTCGTTCGCGGTGTTTTTCCGCGAACCCGAACTATAGGGGTCGATACCGAAACGCGGCAACAGGGTACGTTGTAGGAAACGTCTTGGAAAGTTGTACGCCGTCCGCGCCTTCCACTTTTCCCACAAAAGCCCCTCACCCTAGCCCTCTCCCTGAGGGAGAGGGAACTGATTGGGGGATGCCATGGAGCTACGCCGACTTGTAACACTGCGCTGAATCCGATCTTGAATTCAAATGGATCTTTCAGGTCGCCGTATTCATCACAAACAACACGGTCAGTCCCCTCTCCCTCCGGGAGAGGGTTAGGGTGAGGGGCCGATTTATCTGGCACCCCGCCGACCTCATCACACCGCAAATCACCTCACCGCGGCTTAATGATCGTTCCCACGCTCCGCGTCACTAGTGTCCGGTAAAAACTGAAGGGGGAGCTTGCTCCCCCTTGCTGTGCCTGCTTCCTGAGCAATAATCAGGTTTTTCAGACTCGATTTTCGACTATGTTCAGCAGCACCCGATTTGCGCAAATGCTTCAAGCTCTTCCTCATCAGCTTTTCAAAGCAGCGGTCAAGCGCTGTGGCGCTGATCGGTACGCCAAGCAATTCTCCTCCTGGGATCTGCTTGTCACGCTGATTTATGGCCAGATTACTCAGGCCAAGAGCTTACGTACGCTGGCGACAGCTTCGCAGTCTCTGGAACCTCATCGCCACCATCTCAACGCTAAGAACATGGTCCGCTCCACCCTTTGTGACGCGCTGAACAAGCGCAGTTCAGAGCCCTTTCGGTTGGCCTGCGAGCACCTCCTCAAAGGCATCGGTCGTAAACAGCGCAAGTCTCTCGAAGCGATGATCACCTTGATTGATTCGACTTCGATCAGCTTGCGCGGCCCAGGTTTTGACGAATGGACCACCGCGACGAAAACCCGTATCACCCAGGGACTGAAGGTGCATGTAGCCATCGACCCAAGGCAAACAGCCCCAACTTACGTAAACATCACTGCGGCAAACGTCAACGACCTAAGCGATGCGCTGACCATGCCACTCGAAGCGGGCATGACTTACGTTTTCGACAAGGGTTACTGCGATTACAACTGGTGGCACCAGATTGATCAGACAGGTTCTTTTTTCGTCACACGCCTGAAAAAAAACGCCAATCTGAAGCGGGTCGAAAATTTGAAAAAAGAGGATGCAGCAGAATTTATCGATGCGGATGAATCAGTATTGTTCGCCAAGAAATACCTGAGCACCCGACGCCCGAATCTCTATCGGGATCAGGCGGTACGCCGAATACAGGTTCGCCGAGATGATCACGAAACACCGCTGGTGCTGGTCACTAATGACTTTTCTCGCTCTGCTGAAGAAATTGCCGGGCTGTACAAACAGCGCTGGCAGATTGAGTTGTTTTTCAAGTGGATCAAGCAAAACCTCAAGCTCAAACGCTATTTCGGTTTCTCCGAAAATGCCGTTCGTCTTCAGATCTACAGCGCCCTGATCACGTACCTCTTGCTGCACCTTTATCAGCGCCGGTCAGGTGGCTCCGAGTCTATTTCCAGCTTTGTTATTCGGCTAGCCCACACGCTGTTCGAACGTCCATCAAGCATCGAACATCTTGAGCACCGAAGGCAAAAGCGAACGGAGCAGAAGGCAGCTCAAGGCTGCCTTCTGCTATGACACAGGTTTTACCGGACACTAGTGACGCTCCGCGTGGGAATGCAGCCCAGGACGCTCTGCATCCCACACAAAGCCGAACGCGGAGCGTCCGTTGAGGCATTCCCACGCAGAGCGTGGGAACGATCCCCCCTTCACCGCGGCTTGCCCAACTCCATGATCATCCGCGACAACAGATAAATCCGCGGCGCCACGCTCGCCACTTCGGCGTACTCCTCCGGCGTGTGAATATTGCCGCCAACAATCCCGAAACCATCAAGCGTCGGCGTGCCAACCCCGGCCGACAAACTGGCATCCGCCGCACCGCCACTGCCCTCCTCCGTCAACTTGCGACCAATCTCGCCATAAATCCCTTGGGCCATGGCCATCAGACGATCCGACTCAGGCGTCTGCGGCATCGGTGGCAGCCCGCGTTGCAACGAAGTCTTCACTTCCGTCTCAGCAATCAGCTTGTCCTGCGACACCCGCGCCAGATCCTTCTCGATCCGGTCAAACTCCTCCGGCACTGCCGCGCGCACGTCAGCCTTGGCCGTGGCTTGATCGGGAATCACATTGGTGCGGTCGCCGGCCTTGAGCACGGTGAAATTGATCGTGGTTTTTTTCGCCTCGTCGCCGAGTTTGCCCAGTTGCAGAATCTGATGCGCCGCCTCCATCGCGGCGTTGCGCCCCAACTCCGGCGCAACGCCCGCGTGTGCGGCTTTACCCTTGACCTCGACCAGCGCCGTCGCGCTGCCCTTGCGCCACACCACCAAACCATCGGCCGGGCGCCCCGGCTCCAGATTGAGCGTCACGTCGTGCTGTTTGGCGGTTTTCTTGATCAGGTCGGTGGCGACGTCCGAGCCGGTTTCTTCACTGGCGTCGAGCAGGAAGGTGATTTGCGCGTAGTCCTTGAAGTCGAGGTTTTTCAGGACTTTCAGCGCATAGATCCCGGCGACGATGCCGCCCTTGTCATCCATCACCCCCGGCCCGTAAGCGCGGCCGTCCTTGATGTGGAACGGCCGCTCGGCCGCGGAACCTTCCTTGAACACCGTGTCCATGTGCGCCATCAGCAGGATTTTCGCCTTGCCGGTGCCTTTGAACGTCGCGAGTACATGGTTGGATTTTTCCGGCGTGTTCGGCACCAGTTCGATGGTGGCGCCGAGTTTTTTCAGTTCATCGATGGCGATGTCGCTGACTTGCTTGAGGCCCGGTTCATAACCGGAACCGGAGTCGATATTGACCAGCCGTTCCAGCAGCTTCAGGGCTTCTGGCTGGTATTGTTCGGCATCGGCGAGCACTTGTTTGTGCGGTTCGGCGAAGGCGTGGGCAGCGGAGAAAGCGAGAGACAGGCCAAGGCTGGCGGCCAGCAGGGAGCGAGAAAATGAGAACGTCATGAAGCGATCCTTGTTTCGCGTCGGGGGGATTTAACCGTACCCGACATCGGCGCGAGGCTCTATACCGAATGCGACCTCTCCCTGACCACCACCGAACACATGTAGGAGCTGCCGAAGGCTGCGATCTTTTGATTTTGATTTAGAAAAAACAAAGTCAAAAGATCGCAGCCTTCGGCAGCTCCTACAGGGGATGTGTGGTGTAGCGGTCAAACCGAATCCAACAACGTCCGCCGCGGCTTGTCATCACAATTGCAGATCACCCGATTGCGCCCGCTCGCCTTGGCCTCGTATAACGCCTGATCGGCATCATTGAGCCAGCGCGTCGCGTCGGCATGCGCCGGATCATAAGCCGCCAGGCCGATGCTCAAACTGACCTTCAACGCCGGATTCTGCTCATAACCCAGAATCGCAAAACGCTCACGCAACGCTTCCATGGCCTGCGCGGCATTGAACAACGGCAGATCCGGCAAAATCACGCAGAACTCATCACCGCCATAACGCCCGGCAACGTCTGTCGCCCGCAGGTTTTGTTTAAGCAACTTGCTCAGCTGGCGCAACACGATGTCGCCCGCGACATGGCCGTAGGTATCGTTGATTGCCTTGAAGTGATCAATGTCGATCAACGCAATCGCCGCGCCCTGCTTCTGCCGCTTGCAGCGCTGAAAAGCAATCTCCAGTTGATCCTTCCAGGCGCCGTGGTTGAGCAGCCCGGTCAGGCTGTCGGTGCGGCTCAGGGCCAGCAATTCGCGCTTATGCCGACCGAGCGTGTAGGCCTGGCGAAAGCAGATCCAGCCCAGTGCCAACGGGTACAGCAACAGTAACGGAAAACAGGCGTACATTTGCGCAGGCGTGGTCTGCGGAACGAATGCCGGAGCAAACACCACCAGCCCGACACCGACCCCGAGCAACTGCGCCGCAGAGCCTGCCAATAGAAAACGTGAACCACCGATAGCGACGTTGTTCATCGCCATCATCGAAATGGTCGTTGCCGTGGGCAGCGGATTGAAATGCATGGCGGCAAGCCAAAAGCCGCCGAAAAAGGCGTCGATCAACAGATTGCGGTGTTCAGCGTGGTAAGGAACCCGGGCGCGGCGCGCCCATTGAAACGCCAGATGCGGCCAGACCAGGCCGTTGAAGAACATCAGTGCCCAGACCCACAGCGGCGGATCGAGCGAGTACATCGCCACGCTCACGCACACGAGCCCCAGAATCAACCCGAGGATGCGCGATGTATAAAGCCTCCTGGCCAATGAAAGTCCCTTTCCTCCGGTATTTCCCATAAGGACCTCGATCACGCACACCGCAGGACGGATGTGCTGGAAGTCTAACAGGGCGACGTTAAATAGCCATCACCGGCCAGCGGGCTGAATAGCGCGACATCAGGGTCGCGCACAGTGCAAATATTTGGCTATACATGAAAGGAGCAAAATGGAAAAACAACTATAAGAAGGAGGCCCATGCACACCTATAAAGTGTTGATCATCGGCAGCGGTTTTGGCGGTCAATGTGCTGCGGTCAACCTGCTCAAGGTCGGGATCGACGATTTTCGCCTGCTGGAGCGACGGGACTTCTTTGGCGGCACCTGGTGCCAGAACACCTACCCCGGCGCGGCGGTGGACGTGCCGTCGCCACTGTATTCGCTATCGTTCGCGCCGTACCGCTGGTCGCAGATGTTCGCCGGACAGGCCGAATTGCACCGCTACACCGAGCATGTGATCGAGCAGTTCGGTTTGCGCGAACGCGTGGAGCTGGAGGCCAATGTCGAGCGCGTCGAGTGGGAAGACACGGAAAAACGCTGGGCCGTGCACACCGCCAGCAAAGGCACCTTTTATGCGCAGTTCCTGATCAATGCCACCGGACCATTGAGCCAACCGGTCACCCCACACTTTCCCGGCCAGGATCGCTTTCAAGGCAAGACTTTTCATACGAACAACTGGGATCACAGCTACGACTACCGCGCTAAACGCGTGGCGATTGTCGGCAGCGGTGCCAGTGCGGTGCAGGTGATTCCGGCGATTGCACCGCAAGTCGATCACCTGCACGTGTTTCAGCGCACGCCACACTGGGTGCTGCCCCGCGCCGATCGGCAGTTCGGGCCGCTGCAACGCTGGCTGCTCGGCGTCAAACCCGCTTACAAACTGTTGCGCTGGCTGATTTACTGGCAATTCGAAACCCGGGTCATCGCGTTCAAATATTCGAAAGCAGCGATTCACATGGTCCAGCAGCACGCCCTGCGTTTTCTCAAACGCCAGGTGCCGGACCCGCTGCTGCAAGAAAAACTCACCCCGGACTTCACCATCGGCTGCAAACGGGTGCTGGTTTCCAGCACCTATTATCCGGCGCTGAGTCGCGCCAACGTCACCTTGCATACCCGCGAGCAAGGCATCGCTTCCATCGATGAAACTGGCATCAACACTCAGGACGGCCAACACATCGATGTTGACCTGATCGTCTGGTCGACCGGTTACGACGCCACCGACGGGGTGATTTCCTACCCGGTCAGCGGAAAAAACGCCGTGCAACTCAGAGATGTCTGGGCGCAATACCCGCGCGCCTATCTGGGCACCAGCCTGCCAGACTTTCCAAACCTGTTTATCGTCACCGGCCCCAACACCGGCATCGGCCACACCTCGGCGCTGTTCATCATCGAGTCGCAGATGAACTACATCCTCGACTGCATCCGCACCGTGCAGGCCAAAGGCCTGCGCAGCATCGAAGTGCGCCCCGAAGCGGAACGTACCTACACTGAGATGATTCATCGGGAAATGCAGCGCACGGTCTGGAAGTCCGGCGGCTGCCACAGTTGGTATCAAAGCAAGAGCGGTCATGTGATCGCGATGTTTCCCGGCTTCAGTTTCAGCTATCACCGCTTGACCCGAGCGCTGAAACCGGCCGACCACATTCTGTCCTGAACACGTAAAAGGAAGACGTCGATGCTTTTGCTGTTTGTCGCCCTCGCGGTTTTCGTAGCCTGGAGCTGGTTGAGTTATCCGGCGGTCGGCCATTGGCTGTACGACTTGAACATGGCCATCGAGGCCAAGTTGTACAAATTGCACAAGATCGAAGTGCCGATCGCCGAGATGAGCGTCTCGACCTGGCAAGGAGGGCCGTACGAGGCGGCCAGCGCGATTCTGATGCTGCATGGCTACAGCGCCGAGAAGAACCTGTGGCTGCGCTTTTCCCGGCACTTCGTGCGCCAGTATCGGGTGATCATCCCGGACCTCGCCGGCCACGGTGAAACCGGCTTCAAGGCTGGCGGCGGCTACGACATTCCGCTGCAAGCCAAACGCATGATCCAGTTGCTCGACGTTTGCGGCGTGGAGAAAGTCCATGTGATCGGCAACTCGATGGGCGGCTACATCGCGGCGTGGCTGGCGGCGACTTACCCGGATCGCATAGCTTCGGTGGCGCTGATCGATCCGGCAGGCGTCACCGCGCCCGAGGTCAGCGACATGGAGCGGCATCTGGCGCGCGGGCATAACCCGTTTCTGATCAACTCCCGGGAAGAGTTTCGCCAGTTTTACGCGATGACCATGGAGTCGCCACCGTGGGTGCCGAACCTGGTGCTGGACGCCATCGCCCAGCGCTACGAACAACAACGCGATGAACTGGAAGAGATCTTCCGCGATTTTCGCGCCAGCCCGCCGATGGAGCCGAAACTGCCCGACATCAAATGCCCGGCGCTGTTGCTCTGGGGGCGCAAGGATCGGCTGATCGACGTCAGCAGCGTGCCGGTGTGGAGCAAGGGCATCGCTAATTTGCGCGTGGATGTCTGGGATCACGTCGGGCACATGCCGATGGTTGAACAGCCGGGGAATACTGCGCGCCTGTATCGGGAATTCCTCGGAAGCCAGAAATGACACTCAACACATCCTGTGTAGGAGCTGCCGAAGGCTGCGATCTTTTGATTCTGCTTGTAAAAAACAAGATCAAAAGATCGCAGCCTCGTTTCACTCGACAGCTCCTACAAGGTGACGAGGTCTGAGGTGTAGATGAATATTCTTTATGACGAACGCCTCGACGGCCCGCTGCCGCAGGTGAACAAAGCCGAATTTCTCAAGGCCCTGCAGCACGCGCTGCCTGACCTCGACATCTTGTGGCGAGACGAAGAACTCAAACCCTACGAATGCGATGGCCTCTCTGCCTACCGCACCACGCCGATGCTGGTCGCCCTGCCCCGTCGACTCGAGCAAGTGCAAACCCTGCTCAAACTCTGCCATCAGAAGAACGTCCCGGTGGTGGCCCGTGGTGCCGGCACCGGGTTGTCCGGCGGCGCCTTGCCGCTGGAACAGGGCCTGCTGCTGGTGATGGCGCGCTTCAACAATATCCTGCACATCGACCCCGCAGCCCGTACTGCGCGGGTTCAACCGGGAGTGCGCAATCTGGCGATCTCCCAGGCAGCGGCGCCGTTCGGCCTGTATTACGCGCCGGATCCATCCTCGCAAATCGCTTGCTCGATCGGCGGCAACGTCGCGGAAAACGCCGGCGGCGTGCATTGCCTCAAGTACGGCCTGACCGTGCACAACCTGCTGAAAATAGAAGTGCTGACCATCGAAGGCGAACGCCTGACCCTCGGTTCGGATGCCCTCGATTCAGCGGGTTTCGATTTGCTCGCGTTGTTCACCGGCTCCGAAGGACTGCTGGGGATCATCACCGAAGTCACGGTCAAACTGCTGCCCAAACCGCAAGTCGCGAAAGTCCTGCTGGCCAGTTTCGATTCCGTGGAAAAGGCTGGCCGCGCGGTCGCCGAAATCATCGCGGCGGGGATCATTCCCGGCGGCCTGGAGATGATGGACAACCTCGCCATTCGCGCCGCTGAAGATTTCATCCACGCCGGTTACCCGGTCGACGCCGAGGCGATCCTGCTGTGCGAACTCGATGGCGTCGAAGCCGATGTTCACGACGATTGCCAGCGGGTGCGCGAGGTCATGACCGAGGCCGGCGCCACCGAAGTGCGTCAGGCCCGCGACGAAGCCGAACGCGTGCGGTTCTGGGCCGGGCGCAAAAATGCTTTCCCGGCCATCGGACGTTTGTCGCCCGATTACTACTGCATGGACGGCACCATCCCGCGCCGCGAATTACCCGGAGTCCTGCAAGGCATCGCCCGCCTCAGTGAAGAATACGGTTTGCGCGTGGCCAACGTGTTCCATGCTGGCGACGGCAATATGCACCCGCTGATTCTGTTCGACGCTAATCAACCCGGCGAACTGCACCGCGCCGAAGCCTTGGGCGGCAAGATCCTCGAACTGTGCGTGCAGGTCGGCGGCAGCATCACCGGCGAACACGGCGTCGGCCGCGAGAAAATCAACCAGATGTGCGCGCAGTTCAACAACGACGAGCTAAGCCTGTTCCATGCAGTAAAAGCCGCGTTCGACCCACAAGGCCTGCTCAACCCCGGCAAGAACATTCCGACCCTGCACCGCTGCGCCGAATTCGGCGCGATGCACATTCACGCCGGGCAACTGCCATTCCCGGAACTGGAGCGCTTCTGATGGCTGACGTCGACGCCGCCAGCGCTCTGCTCGATCAGGTCAACGAGGCCCGGGCCAATGCCACGCCACTGAAAATTCAGGGTGGCAACAGCAAAGCGTTCCTCGGCCGCGAGGTCGCCGGCGAAGTGCTCGACACCCGCGCCCACTGCGGCATCGTCCGTTACGAGCCGACCGAACTGGTGGTCACGGCGCGCGCCGGCACGCCGCTGTCCGAACTGCTGGCGGCGCTGGATGCTGCCGGACAGATGTTGCCGTGCGAACCGCCAGCATTCGGTGAAGGCGCCACTGTCGGCGGCATGATCGCCACGGGTCTGTCCGGGCCTCGGCGGCCGTGGTCTGGCTCGGTGCGCGACTTCGTCCTCGGCACGCGGGTGATCACTGGCCTTGGGCAGCACCTGCGTTTCGGCGGCGAAGTGATGAAAAACGTCGCCGGCTATGACCTGTCGCGGCTGATGGCCGGCAGTTATGGCTGCCTCGGCGTGCTCACCGAGGTCTCGCTGAAAGTCCTGCCAAAACCGCGCCAGTGCCTGAGCATTCGCCTCGACATGGACTGCGCGCGGGCACTGGCCAAGCTTGCCGAATGGGGCCAGCAACCGTTACCAATCAGCGCCGCGTGTCACGATGGCCAGAGCCTGTATTTGCGTCTCGAGGGCGGCGAAGGCTCGGTGACGGCGGCGCATCAACGACTCGGTGGTGAGCCGCTGGATTCAGGGTTTTGGCGGGATCTGAATGAGCAGCGTCTAAGTTTTTTCAACGAAGGTCTGCCGCTGTGGCGCTTGGCGTTGCCGAACAATCTCGGGCCACTGGATCTGCCTGGCGAGCAATTGATCGACTGGGCCGGGGCACAACGCTGGCTGAAATCCGACGCGGCGCACATTCATATTCTCGCTCAGGAACTCGGCGGCCATGCCACCTGCTTCACCCACGGCGCCAGCTCTTCGCCATTCCAGCCGCTGGCCTGGACACTGCTGCGTTATCACCGGCAACTCAAGGCGCAACTCGACCCGCAAGGGCTGTTCAACCCCGGGCGCATGTACGCGGAGTTCTAGCCATGCAAACCACCCTCAGCGAACAATCGCGACAACTGCCCCGCGCCGCCGAGGCGGAAAAGATTCTGCGCACCTGCGTGCATTGCGGCTTTTGCAACGCGACCTGCCCGACCTATCAGTTGCTCGGCGATGAACTCGATGGCCCGCGCGGGCGCATCTACCTGATCAAGCAAGTGCTCGAGGGCGCACCCGCGACGGCGCAGACGCAACTGCATCTGGATCGCTGCCTGTCTTGCCGTAACTGCGAAACCACCTGCCCGTCCGGTGTCGACTATCACAACCTGCTCGACATTGGCCGCGCGGTGGTCGATCACGCGGTGCCACGTCCGGCGGCGCAACGCCTGTTGCGCGAGGGTTTGCGCGCATTGGCGCCGAATCCAGGGTTGTTCAAAGGCTTGCTACGCGTGGGCACGACTTTTCGGCCGCTGTTGCCGCGTTTACTTGAAAGCAAACTTCCGCAGCACTTGCCGGTTAACGGCTCGCGCCCTGCCCCTCGGCATGTTCGTCGCGTGTTGTTGCTGGAGGGCTGCGTACAACCGGGGTTATCGCCAAATACCAATGACGCCACAGCGCGGGTGCTGGATCGCCTGGGTATCAGTGTCACCCCGGTGGCCGAGGCCGGTTGTTGCGGTGCGCTGGACTATCACCTCGACGCGCAAGCCAAAGGCCTCGACCGCGCCCGGCAGAACATCGATGCCTGGTGGCCGCACCTGCAAAACGGTGCCGAAGCGATTGTGCAGACCGCCAGCGGTTGCGGCGCGTTCATCAAGGATTACGGGCATTTGCTGGCAGACGATCCGCTGTATGCGGCCAAGGCCCGGGAAATCAGCGAGCGGACGCTGGATCTGGTGCAGATACTCGCGCAGGAACCGCTCGAACAGATCTGCGCCGCCACTGAACGGCGGATTGCCGTGCATTGCCCGTGCACTTTGCAGCACGCGTTAAAACTGGGCGGCGCGGTGGAAGCCGTGCTGACGCGCCTGGGTTTCAATCTCACCGCCGTGCCCGACGGCCATTTGTGCTGCGGCTCGGCGGGTACGTATTCGTTGACACAACCGGTGCTGGCCCGGCAACTGCGCGACAGCCGCCTCAATGCACTGGAGAGCGGCCGACCTGAGCTGATTGTCACTTCCAACGTCGGCTGTCAGAGCCATCTGGCCAGCGCCGGGCGCACGCGGGTGATGCACTGGATCGAACTGGTGGATCAGTCGTTGGCAGAATGAAGTTCGTAGGATTCTTCGTTTGCCCGCGTGCGAGAAGGCTGCGATCTTTTCCCTCATCCATTCCGTGACCGTGGCAGGAATTTTTTTCATGACCGTGCAGCCGTTCGTCAGCCCCGACCTGATCCGCCAACGCTTCTCCAAAGCGATGTCCGACATGTACCGCGAAGAAGTGCCGTTGTATGGCGCGCTGATGGAGTTGGTGGAACAGACCAACCGCGAAGTGCTTGCGCGTCAACCGGACATCGCCCGGCAGCTCGACAGCACCGGTGAAATCCAACGGTTGGACATGGAGCGCCATGGCGCCATTCGCGTCGGCACCGCCACCGAACTAGCCACCCTCGCCCGCCTGTTTGCGGTGATGGGCATGCAGCCGGTGGGTTATTACGACCTGACCCCGGCGGGCGTACCGGTGCATTCCACGGCTTTTCGCGCGGTGCATGAGGAGGCGCTGCAAGTCAGCCCGTTTCGGGTGTTCACGTCGTTGTTGCGCCTGGAGTTGATTGAGGATGCGCAACTGCGCGCCTTTGCCGAATCCGTGCTGGCCCAGCGTTCGATCTTTACCGCTGAAGCATTACGCCTGATCGCGCAGGCTGAAACCGCGGGCGGACTGAATGAAAGCGAGGCGGAGGCATTCGTCCTACAGGCATTGGAAACCTTTCGCTGGCATCACAGCGCCACGGTTACTGCCGCGCAATACCAGACCTTGAGCGCCCAACATCGCTTGATCGCCGATGTGGTCGCGTTCAAAGGCCCGCACATCAATCACCTGACGCCGCGCACGCTGGACATCGACCGCGTGCAGGAGCAAATGCCAGCCCATGGCATCACCCCGAAAGCGGTCATCGAAGGCCCGCCGCGCAGGCAATGCCCGATCCTCTTGCGCCAAACCAGTTTCAAGGCACTGGACGAGCCGATCGCCTTCACCGATCAGAACCAGCGTGGCAGTCACAGCGCGCGTTTCGGCGAAATCGAACAGCGCGGCGCGGCACTTACACCCAAAGGCCGAGCCCTGTATGACCGCTTGTTGAATGCCGCACGCGATGAACTCGGCGACTTCCCCAACGAAGCCAACGCCGCACGCTACAACGCGCTGATGGCTCAGCACTTTGGCGAATTTCCTGACAGTGTCGAAGGCATGCGTGAACAAGGGTTGGCGTACTTTCGCTATTTCGCCACGGAAAAAGGTCTCGCTGCTTTAGGGCTTGGGCAGTCGTCTCTGGAGGACTTGTTGCGCGATGGTTATGTGAAAGCGCAGCCGTTGGTGTACGAAGATTTCCTGCCGGTGAGTGCAGCGGGGATTTTTCAGTCGAACCTTGGCGATGCGGCGCAGGCGCATTATGGCGAGCATTCCAATCGACAGGCCTTCGAGCAGGCGCTCGGGCGCGCAACCATTGATGAATTGGGCTTGTATGCGGCGACGCAGCAGCGTTCGATTGATGATTGTCTGTCCACACTTTCCCGGTAACGGCCGAAAAGATCGCAGCCTTCGGCAGCTCCTACAGGAAAAATACATTCCAAATGTAGGAGCTGCCGAAGGCTGCGATCTTTTGATCTGAAAATCTTGAAGCAGCCGCCTCGACCAAATGATGGCGCGTGGCCATTGTGCGCAAGAAGTTGCGCACTTGTTTTGCAAAAAAGCCTGATAAAACCGCTGGGAGCCACGTCGTACAAGGCCTGCAGCCAAGTGCGCAAGAAGTTGCGCAGTACTGCGCAACTTCTTGCGCACTTTCGCTTTGGTTGGCCGCTTTATTTCGCACAAGCGCCTGAAAAATCTGACAAACACCCCGGCCCGCATGGCCCGCACAATTGTTGGCACGCTACTTGATAACAGTCAGGCACCCACCGGGCGATTTCGCCTCCCGGGCACCTTAAATTATTCCGCAAGGAGAGCACCCCATGGCAACACCAGCGTACATGTCGG
>NZ_UTBZ01000106.1 GCF_900580865.1 Pseudomonas viridiflava | reverse complement strand
CAAATGCTTGTGCCCTACCTCATCAACCTGCACTGAGCGCCACTGCTGCACACCAGCGAGGTGGCCGACATCCTTCACATCAGCGATGACGTCACTCGCAAAGGCAGCAGCAAGCACATCGCGTATTGCGCCAGCAAGGCAGGCCTGGAAAGCCTGACCCTGTCGTTTGCCGCGCGGCTCGCACCGCGCATCAAGGTCAACAGCATTGCTCCGGCATCGCTGATGTTTCAACCCACGGACGACGCAGCGTACCGCGCCAACGTCCTCGCCAAATCGGCGCTGGGCATAGAGCCGGGTGCAGAAGTGATCTACCAGAGCCTGCGTTACCTTCTGGACTCCACTTATGTCACCGGCACCACACTGACCGTAAACGGTGGACGGCACGTCAAGTAGGCCGCCCCGAGGATCAATCTGATGAGCTTATCC
>NZ_UTBZ01000060.1 GCF_900580865.1 Pseudomonas viridiflava | reverse complement strand
CTGCTAACGAAGGAGGTGGCGGCTGTACGCGGGTTAGCAGACCAGGACTCTAGAACCCGGCGCACCGAAGTGCCCCACGCAAAGCCGCCATAACGGCAACCGACTTTGTGCGTCTAGAGATAACCCGGGCTGCTAAACCCGATCGCTGATTCGTCAGCGACCGCACCACAATAGAACCCGCCCCCAAGGCGCACAAGCCGGCGGATTCTGGCGTAGCTGTAGGCAATGGCGCAAGAATTTGTAGCCTTGAAGGCGTGTCTGGAGGTGTCTTTTAAACTTCTGCGTTGAAAGGATCGGGCGGTTATCTGGGTGAAGGGTGGTTCGACCCTGAGAGATTCCCGATCTGTTTTTTAGTGAAGTGCAATTGCGCAGAATGGCAGGCGTGTTACTCACCCGGTTAGGGACGGCATCCCTTCCCGGGCAGGTTCGACTCCGGCTGCCTTCCGCCAGTTTTATAGTACTTGTGTCTTCGGATCCGGGCCACTTGGGGGTGTCCCGGATAAACCCTGTTTTCCCGAACGGTTAAACTACGTCGCTGGAGGCGTCTTTGCTCTTCGTCCGATGATCGAGTATCTCAAATTTGCGTCCGGTAATAATCCTATGGTCACCCCGCTGTCTTTAACTGAAATGGGGTTTGGGGGGACAGATTTACCTGATGGGATTAGGTATGAGATTAAGGCCGTGTTGTTGATGGCCATCGTGCCGTAGAAGAAAGGGGTCTTTTGACCAATGACTCTGGACTGGAATTGAAAGTCTACGGGGGGATTGCTGATCTGAGTTTGGGTTTGTGTAAATGGAATAGGTTCCAGGTTGAGACTACGGAGGGTAGCGTGCGCCTCCCCCCAACTTAACAGTTGATAGTGTGCGAATAGTTCGAAAACATTTGAACATTTCACTGGGTATTGGCCAGATCTTCCAGTCGCATCACGGACTTCAATTATAGTTGCTCCATTAGAAACCGAATAAACCTGTCCAGTCTTAGCGTCCACTGTTGCAATATGGGTGTTCTGGGAGAAAAAGATGTATGGAGGGGTTCCGTCAGTGGGAAGCCTGATCTCGGAGGATCCCGGCGATTTGTAGTCGGTCCTCACCCAATCTGGCTGGTAGGGTGACAGTGGGGATATGTAGTAATTGAGACCATTGAGCTGCATTTCTGCGGGATCAATTATCAATGGCTTACCATTGGCAACAATATACGTACGCACAAGAAACCGCTTCGCCAACGCCAAATCCTCACTTTTCCCAAACGCCACCCACATCTCCATGATCAGCGGCGTCTCATCCTTCAACCCTTTCAAATCCTCATAAGGCGCGGTCGCCTCGAAGTAGCCATTCCTCACCCAGTCATCATTGACGAAGGCAAACGGCGCCGCCCAAACGTACTTTTCATAGGCCGAACCATCCGCATTAGTGCCCTTGAACAGCAACCAGACATATTGCCCCACCGCATTGAAGGGGAAGCCTGAAAACCACATTTTGCCCTCAGGCGTCAGCTCGGCCAGGTTCAGCTCCGTGCCTTCACCCGCATTGCTCGCTTCTTTCAAGCGAGGCGCAATGAGTTCTGCCTGAGGCAGTTCCTGCACATTGAGGATGAACGGATCAGACGGCTGCGGCTGGCCGTTGTCACGGGTAATGGTGTAGCCGACGGTCGCTATACCGCCTAGACAAAAAGCCACGAGCGGCGGCGCAATATCGATGCTCAGCCCTATCTCACTGATTGGCCGTGGATCGCTGGTGAATGAACCTTCGGCGTGGGTGCCAGGCTCGGGAATCCAGCTTACGCTGAGCAGGTCAGTGGGTAGGGTGTCGCCTTGCGGCACGACGATGGTGAGTTTGGTCAACGCATTCATCGGTGCCAATGTAGTGCCGTTGGCTTGCAGAACGTTGGGGGCCTTGAGCTGCGGCGCCGCTTCGCCAATGACTTCAGCTTCGGCAGTTCTGGAATGGCCAATCACGGTACCCGCCGGCCGTTCCTGTTCAAATCGCACCTGCAAGCGCGCGCCGGAAACGAGCTGATCGTTGGGTATTTCCAGAATGCACGGTTGCAGCAACCCGAACTTGTCGGTAATCACGCCCGGTTGGGTAGGCTTTTCAGCCGATTCGTCCAGCCGATAAAACGCCTTCACCGTATCGCCCTTTTGAAAATCAGGGGTGGTGGGAGCTATGACGACCAATAGCGGTCGACCGTCGAGTTTGTCGAGGTGCACAATCGCCGGGTCGTCCATGTCATCGTCTGGATCCTCGCGCAGGATCGGCTTGGGCAGGAACTTCCGCTCGAGATCAATATTCGCGTGGATAATTTCCGACCAACGACGGTCATCGGTGAAGTTGCCGAGTTGATCGCGAACCCTGTATTTGAACGGGCAGTGGTCCAGGCTGCCGACTGACTCGAACATGGTCTGATCAATCAGCGCGCAAAAGCGTTCGCCAACATCTTCCGGGTCTGTCTTGACGGAGAATTGCTCGCTATTGATGTCCAGCGTGATCGTGTCATAGGCCTTCATGTGCGAGTACGAGTAAATAGCGAGGACGCCTGCCTCCACCTCGTCTTTGCCAATCATCGCAGGGCTACCTAATTCCGGGGGCAGGCTGATCTGCAGCCCGGGGTGTGCGCCGGTGCCCGGTACGTCATTGCCGCCGGGCAGCGTTTTACTGCACAGGATCCATAGTGGTGTGGATGGCGTTTCGTTGCCGCTTGTGCGATGAACTTTGTAGAAAATTTCGTTGGTTTCGGTGTCCAGCAGGTCGTCGAGGAATACATTGAAAAAGAACTCGTCGTCACGGTTCGTAGGATCAATTGGCGCGTTTGCCATCCATTTGTCATTGAGCCACCAGGAGATCTGGTCTATGTCTTTGGGGTAACCCACGTCGACGGGTATTGGATCGATGCGCAATGTCACCGCACCGGCCAGCACGCCCAATGCATTGGTCACCGGTTGGAAAAGGCTCAGCGGTACGCCCTGTACGGGCACTTCCGGTGGTTTCGGGACTTTCTCGCTGATAACGTCATCGGTGGCCGCGACGATTCGTGGGGGATAGAACGCCAGCGTTCCATTGTTGGTCCGGACGTCTGCCATGGGACACCTTCCTTGTAGGTCGGCCTGGGGAGGGGGCCGAATGGAAATATCAGATACCTCCGAGGCAGAGTTGGCTACTGTCAGATCTGACAGTCGAGAGTGGTTTTGCGATGAACGGTAGGGGCCGGTGAATGCAAATACACATGTCGCAGCAAACTGCGGTTTATCAGTCACATCTTAGTAACTGTTAAACCGCATTCGCGTGCAGCCCCGCTCCCACACGGTTCACAACTCACTAGACGGCGTCGTATCTCAACCAAAGTGTTGAGGACTTCTCTTTCCCTCCGCTGTTGCGGCGCAATTCATAATCAAGCTTGTTGATGGCATCAACTTTCAAATAGCGCTGTGAGATATAAAACAGGAACTGCCCGTTGCGGTTCTTCTCGATGATATCGATGTGATCTATTTCGAGAGGGCAAACGGGGGCTGTCCTTGGCAACGCGCTCTCACAGGGAGTAGCGTGGTTCCAGTTGAATCCGCATTCATCCCTTCACGGCTGATACGGAATCAGCTTGTCCTTGTCCATTTCCACCAGCAACTGATCAAGCATCTGCCGCTTGTTTTCAAACGCTGGAATTGGCACGTACCAGGTCATGACGCTCCAGCCTTCGCGCGAGTAGTTGTAGGTCTTGAGCAGTTCGCCGTCCTTGAAGATCGAGCCGCGCAGGTTGTCCTGGTAGTGGTATGGCATGGGAAAGGTGAACAGGGTGAAGACGTTCACCAGCGCGAGCCAGTTGACCTTGCCGTCGTGTGGTTCGGTGATCAACAGGCTGTAGCCGTTGCGGCTGTAGCCACCGTCGAGCATGGAAAAGGCGCCGGTGTTTTTCAGGGCACTGATGGTTTCGCGCTGATGCTGTTCATCGATTCGGCTGTAGGCCGGTCCGAGCCCGAGTGTGACCGGGACGTAGGTCTGGCTGGCCTTGTAGTCGAGCGGTTGCAGGGTGTTGGCGCAACCGCCCAGCGTCAGCAGGGCTAAGAGCAGGGCGGCGGGCTTGATGAAGTTGAGGTTCATTGCGCAGCTCCGAAGGCCGGGATCAGATGATCATGCTGGACGTCCTGGGCAAACGCGCGGGCGATGCGGCTCAGGTTCTGGCCTTCCAGTTCGCCGCCCTGATCCAGCAGCCAGGTGTATTTCTGCGTGGTGTTGCGATAGCTGTATTGCTTCAGACGTTTGTCGCCCTGATACACGGAGAACTGCGCCTCAGTGTTGTATTCCTTGGACAACGGCAGTGTGAACAGGGTAAGGCAGCTGAGCAGCACCACTGGAAACGGCGGGAACTCAGGTTGCATGTTCAGTTTGACCTGGACGCTGTACTCGTCAGCTTTAGCGGTGCCGGTCTGGATTTCGCGGAATACCCCGGTCTGGCGCAGATGGTTGCGCAGGGTCGACGAGTTCATCGGGTCATCGACCATGACGTGAATCGGCGCCAGATAATCCTGACCGTCGGCGAGGGTGCGCTCAGGCAAGGTGTTGGTGGCCGTGCAGCCGGTTAACAGCGCGGCGGTGCTGAGGGCGATGATTTTTTTCATGGTTTGACGTCCACGGCCACACCCGGAGTAGGGCCGGTAAAGATGTAGGGTTCGGCGCGTTTCAGATCGAGTTTCAGCGGTTGCAGCGTTGGCAGCCCCGGCGTCATGCGCTGAGCGACCACTGCGTCGCGAGCGTTCTGGTCGCTCCAGCGGAACGCGCAGAACCCGGCGGTCAGGCAGAACGAGCGGAATTCACCGATGTAATAAGCCTTGCCGGGCTCAAGGCGCATCGGCAGGTTGAATTTTTCTCGCGCCTCGGCCGAGGTAAAAACAGTGCCGAGTCCCGGCTGATAGCGTGCGGAAAAGAACTGGAAGTCATAGAACTCGTAATCGCCCGGCTTCAGCGGCAGCACGAATACGCTCGCCGCGCCGACACCGTCCTGAATGTCCTGAGGCGTCGAATTGGCACCGGCCAGTTTCCAGATACCGGCGGCGCCGTATTCAGAGCCGCGCTTGCGGAAGAAGATGCGCTGATTATCGGCGGCAGGGAATTTGACGGACTGCGGCCCGATCGAGCCGACGAGGTAGCTGACCGGCTCGTTGGCTTTCGGTTGCAGGGGTTCGCTGACCCACGAGGCGCTTTCGGTAATGCAACCGCTGAGCGTCGCGGCGAGCACAAGCGCGGCGCCGAGTTTGAATAACTGGAACATGTACATCCCTGAATCTGCGTGTGTTGATTGACGGCAAACAGGAAGGTCAATCGATGCCTTCCTGGCTTGAAGTTTTTTGCGGGTGCGCAGGATAAGGGAGGTGATGGCATTTGGCTAGCTGTGAACGGTGTGTTGCGTACACGGATGTTTGGTTGAAACTCAGACTTGTAGGAGTGAGCCTGCTCGCGATAACGGTGTATCAGTCAGCATGAATGTTGTTGAAAAGACGCTATCGCGAGCAGGCTCACTCCTACAGGGGATAGCGTTTCAAATCGGGATGGGCGGTGGGTTAGAAACCCAACGGGTACTGGATCACCACATAGATGCGGTCAATGTCATCGCCAGCCTGAGCCTCATTGGCGCGGTGCGATACATGCGAGACCTGCACCGACAGGTCCTTCGCCGCGCCCGATTGCACGACGTATTTCAAGTCAATATCGCGCTCCCAGTGCTTGCCGCCGTCGCCTTGCTGCGGCTGGTAACTGCCGCTGTCAGGATCGAACGGGTTGTAGGCGCCGCCCTTGGGCGCGTGGGTGCCGTCGATGTGGCTGCCGCTGACGTAGCGGGTCATGAACTTCAGGCCGGGGATGCCGAAGGCGCCGAGGTCGAGGTCGTAGCGCGCCTGCCAGGAGCGTTCGTTGGCGCCGTTGAAATCGGCGTATTTGATCGAGTTGGCGAGGTAGATCGAGTCGCCGCCGACGAAATCGAACGGTGTGTCGCCATTGATCTTTTGCCAGCCGAGCATTACCGCGTGGGGGCCGAAGGTGTATTTCCCGGAGAGGCTGAACGCGCTGTTGTCGATGGCGCCGGCCAGCGCTCGGCCGGTGTCGCGGGTGTGGTAGAGGTTGGCGTCGAGCAGCACGCCGGACTGTTTGAAGTGCAGATTGCCGTAGTACTGATGCCAGGTGTCGCTGAGGTCTGAGGCGTACAACGCGCCGCCGACGGGGCTATCGCTGAACAGGTCGGCACCGAGGAAACTGATCCCGCCGGCTTCGGTATTGGCGCCATAGCCGTAGAAATCACCTTTGCCGGATGAGCTGTCCTGATTCTTGAACGCGGTGAAATGCCCGGCCACCAGATTGATGTGGTCGAACTCGGCGCTGTTGAGCAGAAAACCGGTGGCGTACTCCGGTTGCAGGCGTTTGTCGGAGGTGTCGAACACCGGGGTTTCGACGGTCATTTCGCCGAAGGCGAGGGTGGTGCGCGAGGCTTTCAATTTGAGCGCGCCGCCGGCACTGGAGTAGTCGTTTTCGCTGCGGCCATCGCTGTCGACTGGCAGCAGACCGGTGCCGGAGTGGCCTTTGCCGCCGTCCAGTTTCAGTCCGGCGAAGGCGTGGGCATCGATGCCGAAGCCGACTGTGCCAGGTGTGAAACCGGATGAGAAGGTGCCGATAAAGCCTTGAGCCCATTCCTGTTTGTAGTTTTTGCCGGACGGTGAGGGCGAGCGGTAATCGTTGCTCAGGTAAAAGTTGCGGCTGAGCACTTCGCTTTTGGCATCGTCGAAGAAACCGCTGGCGTGGGCGGTGGTGGTCAGACCGCAGAGCAGCGCGAGCAGGGTGAGGCGCGAGGGGGTGCGGTCGATCATGGTCGGTGGCCAGCGGCAATTAAGATGCCCGGGATGATCGCGGGATTGCAGGGCAGGGGATTGAGTGGATGTGCTGAATTTACGGGGTTACACAAAACCTGTGGGAGCGAGCCTGCTCGCGAAGGCGGGGCATCAGGCGATATTTCTGTCGGCAGACACACCGCTTTCGCGAGCAGGCTCACTCCTACAGTTTTAAGCGTGTTACGCCAGCGGCGGTGTGCGCGGCGGGATCTGGCGTTTGCTGCCGGTCGATTCAAACGCGGCAGCCAGGCGCAGCAGGTTCGAGTCGTCGTAAGCGCGGCCGGCGAAGGTCAGGCCCACCGGCATGCCGATGTCGGTCATCACGCCCATCGGCACGGTAACGGTCGGTACGCCGAGGTGGCGGATCGCGAGGTTGCCGTTGGCCACCCAGATGCCGTTGCTCCAGGCGATGTCGGCCGACTCCGGATTGACGTCTGCATCCGCCGGGCCGACATCGGCGACGGTCGGGAACAGCACGGCGTCGAGGCCCAGTTTGTCCATCCAGTCTTCGAGATCGATGCGTCGGGTCTGTTCGAGGCCACGCAAGCCGTCGGGCACGGTGCTGATTTCATTCCACGGCGTGATGCCGCGCTCGGCCATGCGCACGTATTCGTCCATGCCGGCGACCAGATCGCCCTCACGGTTAGGCAGAGTACCCGGCTCGTGCGGGAAGATTTTTGGCCCGTCGACGTCGACCAGACGATTCAGCTTCGGGTCGCCGTTGGCTTGCAGGAAGTCGTCGAAC
Organism: Pseudomonas viridiflava; assembly: GCF_900580865.1. Lineage (GTDB taxonomy): Bacteria > Pseudomonadota > Gammaproteobacteria > Pseudomonadales > Pseudomonadaceae > Aquipseudomonas. The sequence goes on along the minus strand of NZ_UTBZ01000060.1, from coordinate 412,423 downwards.
GCCCACGCGGTCAGGTCCCACAGCTCATGGTGAAGGAACTCTTTGGAGACCAGGCCCCGGGTGAACACGGTCGGCGCGCCGGGGCGATCACCTTCGCAGTTGGAGACCAGCGGGAAATCGGTTTCGATGACTTCGGCACCGGCCGCTTCGAGGGCCTGACGCGCCTGCTTCCACAATTCGATCACGGAGGCGCGGGTGTTGATGCGCTGGCCGGTCGGGCCACCGATGCCTGGGGCTTCGCTGGTGCCGGCTTCAGGGTCGGCATTGATGAACATGCGCGGTACGGCGAAACGCTTGCCGGCCAGCGCTTTGGCGTCGGCGGCCAGATCGGCGTAGGCGGCGGGGCGCACTTCGCTGACGCTGGGGATCGGCACCCACGGTTGCAGGCGCCAGAGGTCGCCACGGGTGTCTGGGTCTTCGGCGACGACGATGTCGAGGACTTCGAGCAGGTCGGCCATGGTCCGTGCGTAAGGCACGACGACGTCCATGGTCGGGGTCAACGGCCAGTTGCCGCGCACCGAGATCACGCCGCGCGACGGGGTGTAGGCGCACAAACCATTGTTCGACGCCGGGCCGCGCCCGCTCGACCAGGTTTCTTCCGCCAGACCGAACGCGGCGAAACTGGCGGCAGTGGCGGTGCCGGCACCGTTCGACGAGCCGGAGGCAAACGGCGCGGTCAAGTAATCGGCGTTATAAGGGCTTTCCGCGCGACCGTAGACGCCGCGCTGCATACCGCCATTGGCCATCGGCGGCATGTTGGTTTTGCCCAGGCAAATCGCCCCGGCCGCGCGCAGGCGTTCGATGGTAAAGGCGTCGCGATAAGCGACCAGATCGGCGAAAGCCGGGCTGCCGGACGCAGCGGTCAGGCCCTTGACCAGATAGCTGTCTTTGGCTGTGTAGGGAATGCCGTCGAGCGGGCCGAGGGTTTTGCCTGCGGCACGACGGGCATCGGAGGCCTGTGCTTCGTTCAATGCTTCAGAGTTGCGCACGACCACGGCATTCAGCGCGGTGGGGGTGTCGGCGCCGTCGTAGGCATCGATACGGGCGAGATAGGCCTGCACCAGTTCGACTGCGGTGGTCCGGCCGGACTCGAGCGCGGCGCGCAGTTGGGCAATGGAAACTTCGGTGACTTCGATCATGCGCTCACCGCTGTTTGAATTTGGGTGTTTTTCCTGGAATGGGTGTTCATATCGGTTCTCGTTGCACAGCTATAAGCGACAAGGTTAAGACTGGCGCCTATTTAACACCAAGCGGCGCGCGGAGTAATCGGCGGGATTGATCTCCCACCAAGTTTCTCTCCGGCCGGCCCCTTCGCGAGCAAGCTCGCTCCCACAGGGATTGCATTTCAAATTTGTAGCCAGGCAGCCCAAGTGGACTGCATTTCAAATTTGGAGCCAGGGAGCCAAGTGGAATGCATTCCAAATGTGGGAGCGAGCTTGCTCGCGAAGGCGTCAGCCCGGCCAACCCATCACTTCAGCCGATCACAAAACCCCGTACTCCCGCGCCGTCCGATCCACCGCAATCCGCGTCTTGTCGATCAACTCATCCAGCTCCGTACGCGTGGCAATCAACGCCGGCGCCATGATCATCCGCCCCAATGTCGACCGAATGATCAGCCCTTCCTCAAAACCAATCGTGCGGCAACGCCAGGCGATATCGTTTTCATTGGCAAAACGCTTGCGCGTCGCTTTGTCCTCAGCAAACTGCAACGCCGCCACCAGGCCAACACCCTGAATCTCACCCACCAACGGGTGATTGCCAAACACTTCGCGCAGGCAGTTTTGCAGGTACGGGCCGGTGTCGGTTTTCACCTGAGTCACCACACCCTCATCGCGCAAGGCCTTGAGGTTGGCAATCGCCACGGCCGCCGCCACCGGGTGCCCGGAATAAGTCAGACCATGAGCAAACACGCCGCCTTTTTCCACCAGCGCCTCGGCCATGCGCCGCGACAGAACCAAACCGCCCATAGGGATGTAACCCGAGGTCAGGCCCTTGGCGATCGACAGGGTGTCGGGTTCAAAACCGAACGCCTGATGGGCGAACCATTCGCCGGTACGGCCGAAACCGCCAATCACTTCGTCCGCACACAGCAGCACGTCGTATTGACGGCAGATGCGCTGGATTTCCGGCCAGTAAGTCGCCGGCGGAATGATCATGCCGCCCGCGCCCTGGAACGGTTCGGCGACGAACGCCGCGACCTTGTCGGCGCCCAGCTCGAGAATCTTCTCTTCCAGTTGCCGCGCCGCTTGCAGGCCGAACTCCTCCGGGCTGAGGTTGCCTTCGTGGGCAAACCAGTACGGTTCATCAATGTGCGCGACATCGGGAATGGTGCCGCCCATTTCATGCATGAACTTCATCCCGCCCAACGCCGTCGCTGCCAGGGTCGAGCCGTGGTAGCCGTTCCAGCGGCCGATCATGATTTTCTTCTCGGGCTTGCCCATCACCTGCCAGAACTTGCGCACGGTGCGGATCAGCACTTCGTTGGCTTCGGAACCGGAGTTGGTGTAGATCGCGTGGCTGTAGTGCTTGGGCAACAGGCTGAACAGCAACTCCGACAGCTCGATCACCGCCGGGTGAGTGGTGTGGAAGAACATGTTGTAGTAGGGCAGTTGTTCCAGCTGCGCGGTCGCGGCAGCGGCGAGATCCTTGCGCCCGTAACCAAGGTTGGTGCACCACAGGCCGGACATGCCGTCTAGGTAACGATTGCCGTCGTTGTCCCACAGTGCCAAGCGATCGCCGCTGACCATCACCCGCGGGCCTTCCTCGTTGAGGGCTTTTTGATCGACGAACGCGTGGATGTGGTGAGCAGCGTCAGAGGCTTGGTAATCGCGGGTACTGCGGGTCGAATCGAATTCGGCGGACATGGCGGATCTCCAGAGCAAAGGGCAAGTGGGTGTGTTCGTCGCAGCGCTGCATGGGCAAAGTTTTGTCATTTAAAAATATTTTTGTAAAGAAAATATTTGTCGGTGAAAAAAGATTTCCGTAGGCTGAGGGCCATTGGCAAGGATCATCAGAGGCAACATGAGCGGACTCAGAGAGCGGCAGAAGGAACAGCGCCGGCAGGTGATTGCCGAGGCGGCGCTCGAGTTGTTCAAGCGCAATGGCTTTGCGGCCACCACCCTGGACCAGATCGCAGTGCAGGCGGGCGTTTCCGCGCCAACGGTGGTGAATTATTTCGGCGGCAAGCAGGAGATTCTGCTGGCCTTGCTCAAACAACCCGACGAGCAAGCCATGCGCGAGGCGCGGGCGAATCTGGACGAGGACAGCGATCCGCTGGAGGCGCTGTGCGAGTTCGAAGGGCTGATGACCGATTACCAGCTACAGGCGATGCCGGCTTCGTTGTGGCGGGAACTGGCGCCATTTCTGTTAACTGGAGAATTGGCCGAGGCGATGAGTCCGTGGAACGCGGCTGTGATCGAAGAAACCAAAGCGCTGCTCCTGCATTTCCAGCAAGCGGGAAAGGTGCGTGAATCGATCGATATCGACGTGGTTGCCACGCTGTTCAACCAATACGCGAACATGGCGTTCATTCGACTGGCAACCCAGGAAAATCCGGACCGCACCGCGCACGCCTTGCACATGCGCGGGGTTCTGAATCTGTTGTGTCACGGCATGCTGGAGCGCTGATCGTCCCGATCAAAATCGCCACGTCACACCGCCGCCAACAATGTGCAGCGCGCTATTGGGATAACTCCCCGACAGCGTCTGCCCATTGCGCTTGGTCTGCTGAACGTCCATGTCACCCAGCCAGACCAGCGTGTAATTGAGGTTGAGGTCGGTGTCTTCGGCCAGTTTGTAGCTCAGCCCGGTCGCCAGCCGCCAGGTCTCGTTCATCGGGTTGTCGACGGTGCGATCTTTGTCCTTGACGGCGGAGCTGTCGTAACCCACGCCCATGTTCCAGCGCAGTTTCGGGCTGATCTGGTTTTGCGCACCGATCGACAGGTGCCAGGTGTCCTGATACTTGCGATCGACCGAACGCGACACGTCGCCGGCGGCGCTGTCCACCGACACGCCGATGTCGGCAAAATCGCTCCAGTCCTGCCAGTTCACCGAACTCAGCAGCGTCCATTGTTCGTTCAACTGATGGGCAATGCTCAGGGTCGCGGTCTGCGGAATGTTCATGTCGATTTCCAGCTCGTCGACATCCAGCCTCGACAGCGCGAAATTGAGCAGCGGATTGCGCACGCCATGCACGGAAGGTGAGTCCTTGAACTCCAGTTTGACTTTGCTGGTGTAGGCCAGACCGACGGTGGTGCGCTCGTTCAACTGGTAGCGCAGGCCGAGGTTGATCCCGGTGCCGATGTCCGTGTCCTTGTACTGCAACTTGCCATCCTCCTGAAACGGCGTGCCGGGCAGGAAGGCGTTATTGTCGATGGCCATTTTTGTGTAGTAGTAGCCGTAGACCAGACGCGGGCCGATGCCCATCGAAAGATCGTCGGTGATCTTGTAAGCGAAAGTCGGCTGCATCGAAATGCCGATCAATGTCGATTCCTGGCTGAAATAGCGGCCGGCCCAGTCATCGTCGTATTTCACGCTCAGACCGAAGTTGCCATACATGCCGAAGCCGATACTGGCGCGATCATTGAGCTCATGGCTGATAAAGAAACTGGTACCCGGGAGGATCGGCAGGGGATTGCCGCCCTCGTTGCCGGAGAAGTCATTGTCGCTGTCGCGATCAAAACCCAGACCGCCGAATATGGCCTGACCGGTCAAGCTGATTTGCGTGCCCTTGAGTGCAGCAATGCCGGCCGGGTTACTCATCAACACGCTCGGGTCGGTGGCCAGCGCCGCCGAGCCGGCATTGGCCAGCCCCGCGCCTTCCTGACCCGCTTCATATAGATCAATACCGCCCGCCAGTACCTGACCGCCAGTGCCTGCCAGCGCAAGAATGATCAGTGAGTGCGTCGACTTCATCGCGAATTCCTTATCAATGCAGATCAGCCTTCAGGTTTAGTCGCGAATTGGCGTGCGCACCAGTCGAGACGATGTACCGGATGTGAACTAGGCTCACAGCGGTTCATCGATGGCCCAATCAGGAGCGCCGACATGGAAGAAAAACCGCTGATCACCTTTCACAGTTCCAGAGCACTGCTGGATGTGCTTATACGCGCGGGTCTGATCACCATTCTGGTGTTGTTCTGCTACGACATTTTCCATCCGTTTCTCAATGTCATGCTGTGGGCGCTGATCCTCGCGATCACCCTGTATCCACTCAATCAGAAGCTTGGCGCAAAGCTTGGCAACCGCTACGGTTGGGCGGCGATCTTGCTGGTGCTGCTGGGGTTGTTGATTCTGATGGTGCCGCTGAGCCTGCTCGGGGCTTCCGTTGCCGATTCGGTGAAAGTCGGCATGCACACGATGGAGGCAGGCCAGTTCGAGATCCCGCCACCACCGGCCAGCGTCGAGAACTGGCCGCTGATTGGCGCGCCGGTTTACGGCATCTGGCAACACGCCTCGCAAGACTTGAGCTGGGCGTTCAAGGAGCTGGCACCGCACCTGTCCAACTGGGGCAAAGTGTTGTTGCATCAAGCCGCTGGCGTCGGTGCCGGGATCGTAGTGTTTGTGATTGCGCTGATCATCGCCGGTTTGGTCATGACCCACGGCGAGCGCGGGCATCGCACGGCAGTGGCCATCACCACACGCATTTCCGGTCCGGTGCGTGGCCCGCAAATCGCCGAACTGTGCACGGCAACCATCCGCGCCGTGGCGCAGGGCGTGGTCGGTATCGCCTTTATTCAGATGTTGCTGGTCGGGGTTGCGTTGGTGGTCATGGGTGTCCCTGCCGCCGGGATTATCGCGTTGATGGTGTTGCTGCTGGGCATCACGCAATTGCCGGTATTGCTGATCACGCTGCCCGTGGTGATTTACGTCTTCGCGCAGGACGGGGTCAGCGCCAGCACGATTATTTTTGCGGTGTGGATGGCGATTGCCGGGCTTTCCGACAATGTGCTCAAGCCGATGTTGCTGGGACGCGGCGTCGCGGTGCCGATGCCGGTGGTACTGATCGGTGCGCTCGGAGGCATGGTTACCAGCGGCATTATTGGTCTGTTCATCGGCCCGGTGATTCTGGCGGTCGGTTATGAGTTGTTCATCGGCTGGGTGTATCAACCGGCCGATGTCACCGAGCTTCTGGAGAGCCAGCGCAAAGAAAATCTGCCGTGACACTTATCGGTGCGCGGGAATCTGACAACCGTTCATCGCTCAACTACGCTGCCTTACGTATCCCTCTCTGACACTTGGGCGTAAGGAAACAGGCGCATGCGAAGCAGGCTGCTGGCGGTTTGGATAGTGGTGTTCGCGGCGCTCTGGAGCGGGCTCGGCTGGGCGGCTGATGAGGCAACAAAACCGGCCGACGAGGCGGTTGAGCTGAAGGTCGCCAACCGCAGCATCATGCTGTTTCGCGCCACCATCCTCGGCGAAGCGCCGGCCTCGCGGGTCAAACGGGCGAAAATGGTCATCAGTGAGGCGCTGGATGAAGGCGAGGACCTCAACGTCAGCATTGATCCGATCCAGAACAGCTATCTGGTGCTGATCGGTTCTAAACGCGCCTTCATCGTCGCGCCCAAGGACATCGACACGCTGGCCTATTCATCGGTGCAACAGGCTGCCGAGGGCGCGGCGGAAAAACTCCGCCAAGTGGTCAATGAAACCCGCGAAGCGCGCAGTCTCGACTTGATTCTGCGTTCGTTGGCACTGGCTGCGGTCGCCACGCTGATTTACCTCGCGCTGCTTTGGGGCCTGGCGTATTTGCGCCGCAAATTGCTGGCAAAACTTCCCGAACTGATGGATCGCCACACCCAAGCGCTGAAGGTCGGACGGGTGCAACTGATCGACTCGAATTTCCTCTATCCGCTGGTCAGCCGTCTGCTGTTGCTGCTGCGCTGGCTGCTGATTTTGCTGCTGACCTATGAATGGCTGGGCTTTGTCCTGTCGCGCTTTCCCTACACGCGTCCATGGGGCGAAAGCCTCAACAACTATCTGTTCGAGCTGGCCGGGTATTTGTTGCAAGGCATCGTCGATGCGATTCCCGGACTGGGCGTGGCCCTGGCGATTTTCTTTATCGCCCGTGGCGTCACTGCGTTCACCCGACGCATCCTGCGCCGCATGGCTACACCGGGGACATTCAGCTGGCTCAACCACGAAACCCTGCAACCGACCCAACGCCTGACGGCGCTGGCGGTCTGGCTGTTTGCTCTGGCGATGGCTTATCCGTATCTGCCGGGTGCCGGTACCGATGCGTTCAAAGGCTTGTCGGTGCTGATCGGCCTGATGATTTCCCTCGGCGCGACCAGTGTAGTAGGGCAGGCTGCCGCCGGTTTGATCCTCACCTACACGCGCACCTTACGCCCCGGCGAGTTCGTGAAAATCGGCGAGTACGAAGGCACCGTCACCGAGCTGGGCATGTTCACCACGCGCATTCGCACCGGTCTGGGGGAAGTGCTGACGCTGCCCAATTCGATGATCACTGGCACCGTCACCAAAAACTACTCGCGCACCGTGCAAGGCCCCGGCTATGTGGTGGATACGGTGGTGACCATCGGCTACGACACGCCGTGGCGTCAGGTCGAAGCGATGTTGCTGGAAGCGGCGAAGCGTACGTCTGGAATTCTCGAAGACCCGCCGGCGCAGGTGTTCCAGACCGCGTTGTCGGATTTCTACCCGGAATACCGGCTGGTCGCACAAGCGATCCCGAGCCAGCCGCGCCCGCGTGCGGTGCTGCTGAGCATGCTCCACGCCAATATCCAGGACGTGTTCAACGAATACGGCGTGCAGATCATGTCGCCGCACTATCTGGGCGATCCGCAGAGCGAGAAATGGGTGCCGCGAGAAAAGTGGTACACCGCACCCGCGCAAGAACCGAAGGATCAGTGACCGCCGCTCAAAGGAGTTCGCCCCATGCTCGAATTCATCCTGCACGCCTTGCGCACCGACCCGGAAATCGCGGTGTTCCTGGCGATTGCCCTGGGCGTGTTCGTCGGCCGGATTCACATCGGCAGCTTCCATCTCGGCTCGGTGGCCGGTGCGCTGCTGATGGGTTTGCTGATCGGGCAGATCGGTCTGGAAGTGCCGGCGGGCCTGAAGTCAGTGTTTTTCGTGATGTTCATCTACGCCGTCGGGTTCAAGAGTGGCCCGGAGTTTTTCGGCAGCCTCAATCGCGGCACACTGAAACTGGTGCTGCTCTCGGTGGTGCTGTGCGCCACTGCGCTGGGGGCGATTCTACTGATGTACTCGGTGTTCGATTTCGACGCCGGGTTCACCGCAGGCCTAGGTGCCGGGGCGCTGACCGACACGGCAATCATGGGCACCGCGACCAGCGCGATCAATCAACTGACGATTGACGCGGCGGCCAAGGCGCAACTCAACAGCCACATGGCGATTGCCTATGCCATCACCTATCTGTTCGGCACCATCGGCTTGATCGTGTTTGTCGGCAGCATTGCGCCGAAACTGCTGGGGGTGAATCTGCGCGAATCGGCGCGTGAACTGGAGCTGGAACTGGGCATCGCCAAGGAAGAAGAGGCGATCACCGTGCCTTACACGCGCATCGTCGTGCGGGCTCATCAAGTGGCGAGCAACGGCCAGGCGGATGGCCAGCGCATCATCGACTTTGAAAAGCTGCATGACTCATTGACGGTCGAGCGTGTGGTGCGGGCCGGGCAAATCATCGAGCGCGATGAACACTTCGTGCTGATGGCCGGCGATGTGGTGGGCGTGTATGCCTTGCGCGACGCGGTGGGCACGTTGAGTCACTGGGTCGGGCCGGAGATCGATCATCCCGAGTCTTTGTCATTCCCGACGCGCGAAGTGGATATTGTGCTGACCTCGGCGGAATTTGCCGGCAAAACCATTCATCAAGCGAAAACCCGATTGGCCAGCGATGGGCGCCTGGGATGCTTCGTCAACACCATCTCCCGGCAGGGCTACGAACTGCCCTTGCTGCCGAACACGGTGTTACGCCGTGGCGACGTGCTGACATTGACCGGTCGCACGGCCAGTGTCGAAGCCATCGCCAAACGCCTGGGGCGGATCCGCAAGAACAACTACAAAAGCGATATCGCCATGCACACCCTGGGCATGGTGCTCGGCTCGCTGCTGGGATTGCTCTCGACCCATGTCGGCATGATCCCGGTGGAACTGGGCATCGGCGGCGGGGTGTTGGTCGCCGCGCTGGTGATTGGCTGGTACAACTCGCGCCACCCGGAAATCGGCGCGCTGCCGCCCGCGGCGCAATGGGCGTTTTCCGAGTTTGGCCTGACCGCGTTCGGCGCCGTGGTCGGCTTGCTCGCCGGGCCGGCGGCGTTTGCCGCAATGAAGGAGCAGGGGCTGGCATTGCTGCTGTCCGGCGCGGTGGTGACGATTCTGCCGCCACTGGTGGCGTTGTATTTCGGCCGCTATGTGCTGCGCCTGCACCCGATGATCCTGTTTGGCGCGTTGGCCGGTGCGCAGACGGAAGCGGCATCGATGAACAAGATCATCGAGCAGTCGGGGAGTAATACTCCGGTAATCGGTTTCACCGTGTGCTATGCGATTTCCAATGTGCTGCTGGCGGTGTGCGGGCCGATTATCATCTTCGTCGTTGCTGGCTAGAGCGGATTGTCAGAAACCACTTTCGCGCATCAGTACCGCCAGTACATGTGTTGCACCGTCGGCAAGCAAGCTGCGCCGCTCACCCTCAATCTTCAGATGCCCCCGTGTCTCGCGCAGGCTCGGCAACGGTTCATCGAGCTGAATCAACACCTGAAACAACGCATTGCTCGGGATCAGCGCATGTTCGGCATTGGTCGTCGGCACGGGCCCGCCAAAGCGTGACGACAACATGCGGTGCGACAGTTGACTGGCGCGAGTGCTGCCGATCTGCACGACCCGGCCAGACAGCGGCTTAGTCTGGCCATCCGCATAGAAACGCACGCGATCCCCGGTGGCCATGCGATGCACCTGGTCCTGCGCGACGTAGGCGTCGACCTGCCAACTGCGCGGATCAATCAACATGCCCAGCGATTCCTGACGACCGACCCATTGCCCCGGTTTCCAATCGGGATTGACGTCCAGCCACACCCCGGCAAACGGCGTTTGCAGGTTCAGCCGGGCGATTTCCGAGCGCGCGGCGCGGGCTTCTTCGAACTGCACGTTCAGGCGCTGGCGAGTCACGGCGTCTTCGGCCAGGCCGCCGGGATCGGCGATCAGCCCGGACAGCCGCGCCTCATAGCTGCGCGCATTGGCTTCGCTGGATTGCAGGCGTGAGGCGATGTCCGGCTCGTCCAGGGTAATCAGGGTTTCCCCAGCCTTGACCGGACCGTCCGGTTGAATCGATTGCAGGCGTGCCGGGTAGGGCGCGTACACGCGTAATTGATGCTCGGCGCGGGCCACGCCGACCGCATCGATCTGCGTGCGCCAAGGCATTGCCAGACCCACCAGAATCGCCAGCAACAGCGCATAAAACGCCAGTTTTCGGCGACTCGGAATCGCCGCGCGGTTTTTCCACCAGTGGCCCAGTTCGCGCATCACGGGCAGGGCGATAAACCACGACAGTTCGACCATGAACAAAAAGATCCCCAGAATCTTGAAGAAAAACAGATAGACCGCCAGCGCGATCCCCAGAAACAGCACCAGCCGATAGATCCAAGTGATGATCGCGAAGGTCACCAGCAAACGCCGCTGAGCGCTTGGAAACGTTTCCGGCCAGTCTTCCTGCAAACCCAACAGATTGCGCCGCAGGGTGACGCGCGCCAGCGCCGAGGCGCGTTCATGCAGGTTGGGAAAGTCGAGCAAATCGGAAAGGATGAAGTAGCCGTCAAAGCGCATGAACGGACTGGCGTTCAGCGCCAGTGATAACAGCCAACTGGTGGTTGCCAGATAGAGCAGGGCATTGCGCAACGCGCCCGGATCGCACAACGCCCAGCCCAGCGTCGACAGTCCGGCCAGCGACAACTCGGTCACGATCCCCGCTGAAGCGATGGCCAGCCGCTGCCGTGAACGGCTGAGTTTCCAGCTCTCACCGGTGTCGGTGTAGAGCATCGGCCACATCACCACAAACGCAATGCCCATGTGCCCGACGCGCAAGCCGAGCCGGGTCGCGACCAAGGCATGGCCGAGTTCATGCAGGGTTTTCGCGACGATCAGCGCCAGGGCAAAACTGAACAGACCCTCGGTGGAAAACGACTCGACCACCGCGCTGGTGAACACATCCCACTGCTGCAACACCAGAATGATCCCAAGCAGGCTCAGACTCAGCACGATAATCCCGGTGAGCGGATGAAACAGCCAACCCAGTGCTCGCGCCAGGTATTGCAACGGCTGTTGCGGGCGCAGCAGCGGAATGCGGAAAAACAGGTAGTGGTGCAGCCACCAGCGCCACGTCAGCCAGCTACCTTCCTCGCTTTTGCTCTTCAGGCGCTCCAGCGCAGCGGGGCCGGCTCGCAATAATTGATGCTGTTCAAGGAACTGGCGGAAATCGAGGACTTGCTCGACATCCGGTTTCAGGGCGGTGCCTTCGGCGATCTGCTCGCTGATCTGGCGCGGCGACTGGCCCCAGCGCAGCAGGCACTCGAATTCCAGCCAGCCGATGCGGTAGAAACGGTTGATCACCGTGTCCTGAATCACCCACGCCGGTTCGCCGTTGCTACCGTTGGCCGCTTCGCTCAGGCGCAAGTCTTCGCGCAGCGGCGGCACCGGCAGATCGGCCGGATCGAGCATTACCAGCCACTCCAGGCACGCAGCGTCGCCAGCGGCCGGCGCAGCAGGTAATAACCGAGCATGACCCGCCCGCCGTAGAGCTTCGCCGTGCCGTGCAGGCCGAGGCGCGCATGTTCCGGGGCGCCCTCAATGCTCGCGAGCAAGCGGTAGGCGACCACGCCTTCATCGCTGGGCCGCGCCTGATAACTGGTTTCCAGAATCTGCCCCTTGAGGGGCGTCAGCGGATAAGCGGTGAGAAACAGCGTGACCTCGGCGCCCGGCTCCAGCGCGATGGCATCGGCCACGGCCAGTTGAATCAGCATGGCCGGTTGCGTCGGGTCAGCCACTTGCAGGATGCGCTCGCCGGTCACCACCGGTTTGCCCAGCCAGTCATTGGGGTCGCTGAACACGGCAACACCGGCTCTTGGCGACAGCACTTGCGTGCGTTTCAGTTGCGCCTGCACCGCTGCCAGTTCGGCGCGGCGTTGCTGCGCGCGACCTGCGAGCAAGGTCAATTCGCTTTTGCTCTGCGGGTTATCGAACGCCCGTTGGCTGGCTGCCTGCAACTCGGCATCTGCCACCGCGACCTCTTTACCGAGCACTTCAGCGCGGCTGCGCAGGGTGGTTTCGTCCAGCGCAAACAGGGGTGTGCCAGCGTCTACCGGTTGATTGGGCCGAACCTGAATCTTTTCGATCACGCCATCGATCGGTGAGCTGATGATCTGCGCCTGCCGCGAAACGATTTCAGTCGGCGCCAAGGCCGTTTGCCGCACCGGCAACAGCAGCAGGGCCGCCAGCACGATCAACACCAGCAGCAGTTGTTTGCGATTGGGCCGCCAGCGCCGCAAGCCCTTGCGCCGGGTCAGCGCTGACCAGCAATAGGCCCAGGTGCTGACCAGCCCCTTGAGGTGGTGCCACAACAGCGCTGGCGGTTCCTGCTCCAGCAACAGCAGCAATAAGCCCAACCGTTGATTGTCGCGATCCTGCACCGGCACGCACCACAGCCCCGACGGCCACCATTCGTTCCAGCCTTCGGCGATGTCCGGCGGTGGACTGGCGCTGTCCTGGGACAGCCACACCGGTTCAGCACCGGGTACTTGCGCCGCGACCCAGCGACTGGCGCGCCGCAGCCACACCAGATAAGGCGAATCTTCGCTGGGCCGTGACAGCCCCGAGACGTTCAACAGCTCCAGCGATGACTCACGCTGGGCGAACACCAGCGCCTGATGAAAGGGCAGCAGCGGGTACAGGTCGTTGGCCATGCTGAACGCCAGGCTGTTCAGCGAGTCAGCGGCCATGGCTTTATCACGCAGTGCATCGAGTTCGAGCAGCAGGTGAGGGTGAGGCAACGGCTCGTTCATGGTCATGGGCGCGCGTCTTGCTCGAACTGCGCGGTGCCGCTCATGCCGGCCATCAAGTCGGGGTACTTGTTGTCGAGCTTCGCTTCCAGTTCAACGGTTTGCGCTACTGCATCGACGCGTGAGTTGATGCCGCTGACATGCGCCGGATAGGTCTTGCCGGTTTCATGGATGCTGACCTGCAGCGGCAGGCCGGGCTTGAGGGTTTTCAGCAGGTTGGACGGTACGTTCAGGCGCACCTTCAGTGCACCGTCACTGACCAGATCGAACAGCGGCGTGCCGGCCGAAACGGTTTGGTAAGGCTTGACGTAAACCTTGGCCACTCGCCCGGAAAACGGTGCGAGCACCTGGCAGTAACTGCTTTGCGCCGCGCCCATGGCTCGCGCGCCGTCGGCCTTTTGCACTTCGGTGTTGGCCATCGACACTTCGATATCGCCCACCGCGTTGAGCTGGCGCAGTTGTTGTTTGGCCTGCAGGTTCTGTTTGGCCATGGCCAGCTCCGCCGCCGCGACTTTCGCGCGCGCTTCGGCTTCATTGCAGTTGAAGCGGGCGAGCAATTCGGCCTTGGCGACCTGTTCGCCGAACCCGGCTTTCAGTTCGCCCAAGGTGCCGGCCATTTGGCTGGACAGGGTGGTTTCCAGTTCGGCGGCGAGCAGCACGCGAATCGCACTGGCACTTTCCAGAGCTGTGGCCGACGGGCTGTCTTCGGCGTGGACGGGCAGGATCAGACTGGCCAACAACAGGGCCCCGAAACGGGACTCAAGGGCGATTTTGCGCATTCGGCGTTCCTTGCGAAGTGGCAGCGAGCAGGCGTTGTTGTTCTTGTTCGTTCAAGGTGCGCTGGATCTCCCGGGCCAGGGTCTTGATGTCGTGTTGCGAGATTTCCTTGGGCAGCACGTCCAGCCCGACCGAGTTGTACATCCGCCCCCATGCGGCCTGCGCACTGGAGAACGCCGCTTCACGCTGATAACGCGAGAGCAGATAACGTCCTTCGGAACGGATCACTTCTAGCTCGGAACCCAGCGCGCCGGTTTTCGCCGCTTGGGCGTAGTCGAGCAGGCTGCGATCAACGCGCAGACTGTCTTCGGCAAACTCCACTTCCTGCCGCGCCAGTTGATAGCGCAGGGTGCCGACCCGCACTTGCGTGAGAATCGCCATCGACAGCGCCACGCGCCGGGTGTCGTCGGTTTCACTCTGGGATTTTTCCGCCGCGTTCAACGACGGCAGTTGCAGCAGACGAATCAGGTTCATCGACACTTGCAGACCGGTGCTCATCCAGTCGTTGTTGTAGAGGTATTTGTTGGAATCGTACTTGTAGCCAAAATCGACGCTGACATTCGGCCACAGCTGCGCCTTGGCGATCTCGAGATCCTTTTGGTTAACGCGCTTGCGATACCACTCTTCCATGATTTCCGGGCGGTTCTCCAACGACAGCTGTTCCAGTCGCGCCATGCTCTGGCGCACTTCCGGCAGCGGCGGGTCGGGCATGTCGGCGAGGATCATTTTCGAACCCGGCGGCAGCGACATCAGCGCTGACAGTTCGGCCTGAGCGAACTCCAGATCCTGGCGGCGCACTGTCAGCAGGTAGATCGAATCGAGCAGCGCGCGCTGATAGGCGAGGATTTCCTGACGCGGCAGCAGGCCACGGGTTTCCGCCTGACGGGCCGAGGTCAGCGCGGTGTGGGTGCGCATCAGCAGCTTGTCGACTTCCGGCATCAAACGCTGAGCGCCGAGCGCCCGCCAATAGGCATTGCGCACGTCCTGCAGCACGTTCTGCGCGACTTTGCGCCGGCGCTCTTCGGCCATGAGAATCTGGTCGGATTTCTGCTGCGTGCGGTAATACGCGACGCCAAAATCCAGCAGACTCCAGCTCAAACCCAAACCGTAGACTTCGCGATAGCGTTCTTCGGAGGTCGATGGACGCAAGCTGACCTGACGGTCTTCGATGCCGATCGAGGTGCCGCCGGAATCGTTGTCACGCCCGGCATACCCGGCGGAGGCGACCAGACGCGGGAGCATTTCATGGCTGGAAACATCGCGCAGGTCCGAGGCCAGCGCGCTTTCCATCAGTTTGAGGCGGTAGTCGAGGTTGTATTTCAGCGCCCGCGCGGCGGCTTCGTAAAAGGTGATCGGCGCGGTGACCGGCTCCTGACCGGAATACATGCGTGACTGATCGGCAATGATCCGTTGACGGTTTTCTTCATCGGTGGAGGGTTTCGGCTCCGTTGATGAGCAAGCACTGAGCAACAGTGCAGAAGCGATGGCGGTACTGAGAAGCCGGTTCGCGTGTAGGCGCATGTTCATTCCTTTGCATTCTTCGAATTTTTCTGCAGGTCGACCGCTTTACCGTGGCGTGCGCCGTTGCGCTGCATCGCGCAATTGCGCGCTGAAGCCCTTGGCCCGTAGTTTTTCATGAGGCTTTTCTACGTGAGCCGGGCTGTGCGTCAGGTCGGCCGGGTTCAAGGTGAACAGCGACGGGTCGCTCAACAAACCGTCGGCGCTCAAACCGGTGCGGCCCTGACGCCCCTGAATCCATAGCAGGTCCAGTTCGCTTTCGAGGCGACTGGTGCGCACCGCTTGCGCGACGAATTGCCCCGGCACCAGGCCCAGACCGTTGCCCACTGATTCGCTGGTGAACTCGCCGACCGCCGCCAGCCGCAGGTTGCTGCCATCGACGCCCCAGGCCGAAAGCTCGGAGATTTCAGCGGCGCGCTCGACCACTGGTGTGACAAACACCGCCGGCTGCGGATCAGGGATCAGGAAATTGCGGTTCAGGGTGTTCGGGTCACGTTCGAAGTTGTTGCCGCCCGGTGCTGGTATGAACGGCGTGGCGATGTCGAGGGTAATCACCAGTTCGGCCTGATCGCTGGCGCCGGCACGGTCGTTGATCGTGTAGGTGAACACGTCGCGCAGAATCTGCCCGAGGCCGGCGGCGGCGAGTACGGAAGGGTTGTTCTGATCGATGGTGTAGGTGTAACTGCCGTCTGCATTCAGTACCAGTGTTCCGTACAAGCCAATGATCGGCTGGCCAATCACGCCAGCCGCACCGGAACCCGACTCGGCGCCGGTGCGTACGCCGACCACCACCAGACTGTCATTGCCGTCGACGTCGCCATCGTTGGGCAGCACGTTGCCGGTGGTTTGCGGGGCAGGGGACTGATCGCTGGCAAAACCGCTGTCGTTTTGTGCGATCGGAGCATCGTTCGCACCCTGAATCACCACGGTCAAACGCGCATCCGAGGTCGCGCCGGCCGTGTCGACCATGCGGTAGGTGAAGGTTTCACTGAGGGTTTCGCCCGCCGTGCGCAAGGCCTGGACCACGGGATTGTTGTTGTCGATGACGTACGTGTAGCTGCCATCGGCGTTCAACGTCAGTTGCCCGTAGAGGCCGATCAACACTTGCCCGGCGCCGGTGGACTGGCCGGCCTGATTGCTGACGCTTTGCACCTGTTTGCCTTCGCCATTGGCCACGCTGTCGACGTCCGTATCGTTGTCCAGCACGTTGCCCGTGGCGTTGCTGCCCGCCGTGCCGTTGTTGACGCCTCCGGCTTCGATCGCCGTGGCGCTGTCATCGGCGGCGATCGGCGTATCGTTGCGGCCATCGACGGTGATGCGCAATTCGGCGGCGCTGGTGTCGCCCCAGCGGTCGACGATGGTGTAGGTGAACACTTCATTCAGGGTCTGGCCGCTCTGACGCAAGGCCTGTACGGCAGCAAGGTTGTTGTCGACGGTGTAGGTGTAGCTGCCGTCGGCATTGATCAGCAAGTCGCCATACAACCCGCGCAACGAGGTGCCGATGCTGCCGACCGTGCCGATTGCGTTGACGGTGCCGGTGTGAATGCCGATCACCGACAGCGGATCGCTTTCGGCGTCGGTGTCGTTGTCCAGCACATTGCCGCCGGGGTTGAGACCGGGTTGATCGTTGTTGCTGCCACCGGCCTCGATCGCCGTCGCTGTGTCGGTGTTGGCCACCGGCGCAATGTTGCGCCCGCGAATGATGATGTGGATTTCCGCCAGATCGTTCTGCCCGCCACGGTCGCTGACCTGATAGGTAAAGCGCTCATTGAGAAATTGCAGCGGCCCCAAAGCCAGTACCGCCGCATTGTTCGAATCGAGGTTGTAGGTGAAGCTGCCATCGGCGCCGATGATCAACTGCCCGTAGAGTCCGTTGATCAGCGTGCCGTTGCTGTTGTCGGTGCCAGCCGTGACTCCGGCCAGACTGCCGCCGGCGTCTTCCGTGCCGAAACGAATGCCGGTGACGGTCTTGTTGTCACCCTGGTCGACGTCGGTGTCATTGGGCAGCACGTTGCCGCTTGGGTTGACGCCGTTGCCGTTGCCGTTATCGGCCACGGCCAGTACGGTGTCGTTGGCCGCCACCGGCGCATCCCAGGCGCCGTCGATGCGAATGCTCAGTTGCGCAGTGTCGGTGGCCCCGGCGATGTCGCGCAGGCGGTAGGTGAAGGTTTCCACCAGCGAATCACCGAGTTTCAGCGCCTGCACGGCGGCGAGGTTGTTGTTGACCACGTAGCTGTAAGTGCCGTCGGTGTTGAGGGTCAGGGTGCCGTACAAACCGTTGAAGGTCTGTGCGCCGACAACGCTGGTGAAGGTGCCGCCGGCCGCTTCGCTACCCGTGCGGATACCGGTGACCAGTTTGGCGTCGTTGGCATCGACATCGTTGTCGTTGTTCAGCACATTGCCGCTTGGGTTGACCCCGGGCGTGCCGTTGAAGGTTCCGCCAGCCTCGACCGCCACGGCACTGTCGTCGCTGGCGACCGGGTTGTCGTTGGCCCCGCGCACGGTGATGGTCAGCGTCGCGCTGCTGGTGGCGCCGGCCAGGTCGCGGATCTGATAGGTAAAGGTTTCCGTGAGGGTGTCGGCATTGTTGCGCAGCGCCTGGACCTGCGGATTGAGGTTGTCGACCACGTAGCTGTAACTGCCATCGGCATTCAGGGTGAGAACACCGTAGGTGCCATTGAACCCGCTGCCGATCAGGCCCACCGACGAGCCTTGATTGACGCCGATGACACTGAGCACTTCGCCGTTGCCGTCGACATCGCTGTCATTGCTCAGCACGTTGCCGCTCGGATTAGTGCCTGGCGTGGCGTTGTTCAAGCCGCCGGCCTCAACGGCGGTGTTGCTGTCGTTCTGCGCGATCGGCGTGTCATTGCGTCCTTGAATTGTGATGTTCAACGTAGCGCGATCGCTGGCGCCGGCGGCGTCGATCACCTCGTAGCTGAACGCGTCGAGCAACGTATTCCCGGCGCGCAAGGCCTGCACGGCGGCCATGCTGTTGTCGAGGCGATAGCTGTAGTTGCCGTCGGCATTCAGTGTCAGCCAGCCGTAAGTGCCGCGCAGTTCCGTGCCCAATGTGCCCGCCTTCCCGGTGCCAGCCTCTGAGCCGGTGCGTACCGAGGACACCGCGCGGGTCTCGCCATAGTCGTAATTGGGCAGGTCGCCGGGGACTTCGCCGCCGTCGACGTCGCTGTCGTTATCCAGCACGTTGCCGGTGGGGTCTTGGCCGGGCTGGCTGTTGTTCAAGCCACCGGCCTCAATGGCCACGCCTGAGTCGTCATTGGCCAGCGGGTTGTCGTTCTGCCCGCGGATCAGCACGATGATTTCGGCGGTGTCGATTTCCGGAGTCGCGCCGACGCCATCGCTGACGGTGTAGGTGAAACGTTCCGAGAGCAGATCGACGCTGCGCCGCAGCGCCTGAACGTCAGGGTTGCTGTTGTCGACTTCATAGACGTAGCTGCCGTCGGGGAAAATCGTCAGCGTGCCGTACAGTCCGGCAATCACCGTGCCGCCGAGATTGACCGCGATAGGCGTGCCCGGATCGCCGCTCGCGCCGGACTTGATCAGCGTGACCGTCAACGGGTCGCCATCGGGGTCGGTGTCGTTGGCCGTGACGTCGCCCGAAGGGTTGACGCCCGGCGTCAGGTTGTTGGACCCGCCGGCTTCGGTGGCGACGGCGATGACGTTTTGCGCCACGGGTGGATCGTTGACGCCGTGGACGGTAATCACCAGTTGCGCGGTGTCGGTCAGGCCGGTGGTGTCGGTGACGCGGTAGGTGAAGAACTCGGTCAATGTCTGCCCAGGCGCCAAGGCCTGGACCGCTGCATTGGTGCTGTCGACGTCATAGAAAAACGAGCCATCGGCGCCGATGCGCAAGGTGCCGTAAAGGCCTGCGACCAAGGTGCCGTTGGCTGAGGTGGTGCCGGTGGCCACACCGCTCAGCACGTCGACGGCCGGGTTGTAACTGGCTTCGCTTTTGTTGATCACGCCATTGACCAGCAACTGGCTGCTCGGCTGGTCATTGGCATCGACATCCTGATCGACGCCGTTGCCGCCGGGCTGGTTGATTGGCCCGGGTCGGCTGGGGAACTGAATCACGTTGCCGCTCGGATTGCTTTCCGAGGCTGTGCCATTGCTCGACGCGGCTTGTGCCGACGCCGCATCATCGCTGGCCACCGGATTGTCGTTGGCGCCCTGAATGACGATGCGCAGTTGCGCGACATCGTCCAGTCCGCCGGTATCGGTCAGCCGATAGCTGAAGAATTCGACCAGTTGTTGACCGGCGCTGAGCCGCTGAACCGTGGCGTTGCTATTGTTGACCACATAGCTGTAAGTGCCGTCGGGATTGATGGTCAACGTACCGTAGAGCCCGGCAATCGCCGTAGCGCCGCTGACCGCGGTGAAATTGCCGGTGCCGGCCTCAGCCACCGGACGGACACCGGTCACGGTGCGGGTTTCGCCGTTGGCGGCGCTGTCGACGTCCTGATCATTGGTCAACACATTACCGGTGGCATCGCTGCCCGGTGTGCCGTTGTTGACACCGCCGGCCTCGATGGCCACGCCGTCATCGTCGATGCCCTGCGGCGTGTCGTTGGCGCCTTGAATGGTCACGCTCAATGTGGCGGTCGAGGTCTCTCCGGCAAGGTCAGCGAGCACGTAATTGAAGTTGTCCTGCAAAGTCTGGCCCGACACGCGCAAGGCCTGCACGGCCGCATTGTTGTTATCGACGACATATTGGTACGAACCGTTGCTGCCAATCACCAACTGACCGTACAGGCCATTGATCACGGTGACACCGAGCACCGGCGTCTGAATGCCGGCGCCGGGACCGACCGAAACCACGTGCAGTTGGTCGGCGTTGGTGGCGATGTCGACGTCGGTGTCATTGCTCAGCACATTGCCGCGCGGATCGATACCGGCGGAGGTGTTGTTGGTGCCGCCGGCCTCCAAAGCCGTGGCGCTGTCGTTGACGCCGACCGGGTTGTCATTCACCGCGTCGAGAATGATTTGCAGGGTGTCGGTGTCGGTCAGTGCATCAGCTGCAGTGCCGGGAATGCCGTCGCCGTCGGCATCGCCGTAGTTGCCCCGGTCGTTGCTCAAAACAGTCAGGGTGTCGGTGCCATTGAAGTTGGCATTGCCCAGATATTGCAGGCTGGCCAGCGCGGTGTTGATGTCGGCGAGGTTGCCGGTCAGGGTCAGGCTCGCGGTGTTGGCACCGCTGACGGTGACGCCGGGCACGGTCGCACCAAGGAACAGCGTGCCGTGGGTAACCGTGAGAATCACGCTGATCGCCCGGTCGTTGACGTTCGGATCGCGGTCGGCATCGACATCGGCGACGCGGATGCCGCCGATATTCAGCACCACGTCTTCCAGGCCGTTTTGCGTGCCGGGGAGGGTGTTGACCGGTGCGTCGTTCTGTTCGACATAGCCGGCGTTGGCGCTTTGCGTGTCGGCATCGCCCAGGGTGATGGTGATCTGGCCGAGGGTGCCGGCGTCGCTGTCGACGCGCACGCGCAGATCGCCCAGCGGTTGCGGATAACTGACCAGACCCGCCGGCACATCGATACGGAACACGCCCAGTGGCAACACGCCGAAGCGGTACTGGCCGTTGGCGTCGGTGACGGTGGTGAACTGCAGGTTGTCGGCGGTGGTATCGAGGCGCCCGTCGGCGCCGGCCCAGGTCAGGGTCACGGTTTGCCCGGCCAGGCCGGCGCCGTCCGGTGTGGCGCTGGCGGTCGGGCTGGCGGTGTCGTTCCACAGGGTGCCGGTGATCACGCCAAGCCCGGCGGTGTCGCGCAAAATGTACTGGTTCGGGCCGACCGCGCTGCCGTCGCGCTCGCCGGTGGCGGTGCCATCGACCCCGACGCTGTTGCCGCCCCAACTGGTGAAGTCTTCGGGCAGGCTGCTCCAGGTCAGCGTTGCGTTGCTGCTGGCGACAATCGTCGAGTTCGGCAAGTCGACCGAGTAGCGCACCTGAATCTGCGCGCCGACATCCAGTTGATCGAAGTTGACGCTCAAACCGCCGCTGGTGCTGAAGCTGATGCCCGCCGGCAGGTTGCCCGGGCCGTAACTCACGCCATTGATACTGACGCTAAGCAGGGTGTAATTGCTGCCGCCGGCAAAGCTGTCGCTGACGCGCGCATCGAACGCCGGCAGGCCACCGTTCTGGGTGAAGCTCAGTTGCACCGTGGCGTTGCCGGTGCTGCCGCTCGGGTTCGGGTTGAAGGTGACGATCTGCTTGTCGAGGCCGCTGAAGCTCGGCTCGACCACGCGTTCAAACACCGTGTCACTGACCGCACGCCCGGCACCGTTGACGATTTCCTGCGCGGTCACCGCCAATTGTGCGCCGGCAATGTTGGCGGCGATGTTGGTCACGCGCACGTTGAACTCGATCGAGATGCCTTCCAGATCGTCATCGTTGCCATT
The DNA here is from genome assembly GCF_900580865.1 of Pseudomonas viridiflava. Classification (GTDB taxonomy): domain Bacteria; phylum Pseudomonadota; class Gammaproteobacteria; order Pseudomonadales; family Pseudomonadaceae; genus Aquipseudomonas. The sequence continues at coordinate 390,674 of NZ_UTBZ01000060.1, read as the reverse complement.
GCCGTTGACCACGTTGCCGAGGTTGAACGTCACCACCTGGCTGCCATCGGGGTTGGTGACGACGGTCAGCCGGCTCGGGTCGAAGATGCCTTGCGGCGCCAGGCCGGACAGGTCGGCGGTGATCGGCAGGGCCTCGGGGCTGTTTTCGTTGCCGTCGATATTCAGCGTGCCACCGACGATCAGGTTGGCGTCGCTGGTCAGCCCGCCGTTGGAAATGAACGCGATGCGCAGGGCATTGACCAGCGCATCCGGGGAGATGAACTGCAAGCCGTTGGCCAGGGTAATTTGCACCTGATAGTTGGGGTTGTTGCCTTCGGGCACCAGCACCACCACACGGTAGCGAATCACTTCGCCGACGGTCACTTGTTCGACGGTTGCGGAGGTCGGGTTCGGCGCCGCCGTGTCTGGCAGGCCACCGACACGGGAGATTTCGATGGCCTGAGCCACAGGAATCAACAAAGTCGACAGGTTGCGGTAATCGTTGAGGGTGCCGCCATTGAGCACGCCGTCAACGCCGGTTCGTTCGCCGGCATTGCCGCCGTCGAGGCTGGTCCATTGCACACTGGCAACGTTGGCGATGTTAGATAACGCTGCGGCGCTGGCGTTGACGATACCGCTGAGCTGCAAGACGATGCTGCCGCCCTTGGCAATGTCGATATTGGCGCCGCTGGCGGTGCGCAACTGGCCGCCGACGATTTCAAAGGCAACCCCGCCATTGTTGGTCGCGCCGTTCTGATACAGCACGCCGACCAGCGTGACGTTGCTGAGTTGGGTCGGCAGGGTGTCGAGGAAACTGATGTCGAACGCACTGAAATCGGTGCTGCCATTGCCGTTAGTGATGGTGATATTGAAAGTCACCGTGTCGCCCTGGTCATAGCCGCCCAGGCCGGAGGTGGAGGTGATCACCTGATTGATTTGCAGGGTCGGCTCGCGCACGGTCACCGTCGGCTGGCCTCCGCTCAGGGCAACGTTGCGATCCAGCGCCACCGCGCCGTTCGGCGTGTCGCCATCCGGGTCGTTGTAAACCAACTGCGCATTGTTTTGCAGTGAGACGTTGGCCTGGTTGGCAATCACGTTGTTGGCCACCAGTTGCAGACGAATCACGAAGGTGTTGTTGCCGGTCTGGTTGTCCGCCGACACGCTGGAGACGCTGAAAGTCCAGCGTCCATCGACACCGTCGCCCCCCAGTGCGCCGCCAATTCCGGCGAAACCACCGACCAGCACGCTGCCGGCGAAATCGGCGCCGAGCGCGCCACTGCCGGCGCGGGTGGTGATGATCTGGTAGCCGAGGCCACCGTTGAAACTGGTGTCCAGGCGCATGCCCGGTGGAATCAGGTCTTCGATGCGCAGGTTTTGCGTGGTGCCTTCGGGCAGGGTGATGACGATGTCGTAGCGCATGCTTTCGCCGACCACCAGATCGCTGCCATTGGTGTGGCTGGCGCTGGAGTCGCCATTGTCCAGTGTGCCGTCGGCAAAGACTTTGCTGATGACCGGCGCGGCAATCTGCTGGCTGGCCAGATCGGTGAGGTCGGTCGGGGTGAAGTCGGCGCCGTCGTTGACGCTGGCGTAGTTGCTCAGGGTCGCGGTGGATTGCAGGCTGCGACTGGCCTCAATGGTGGCGCTGACCTCGACGTCATAGCTGATCACCACGACGTTGGCGCCGCTGGTATCGGCCGCCGTGCCGCTGCGCCCGGCCAACAGACTGGCCTGGCCACCCGCATCGAGGAAGGTGATCTGGTTGCCGCTGACGCTGTAGTCGGTGCCCAACACCAGCAGCGTGCCGTCGCCGCGATAAATCTGCAGATTGGCCGCCGCCAGGCTGCCGCCGACGAAGCTCAAGCCAGAGGGCAGGGTGATGCTGGTGCTGACGTCAAACGCGCCGCCGCCACCGCTGTTTTCGATCGCCGTGACCAGGCGCAAACGGTCGGCGCCGTCGATGTTGCTGATGTTGCCGTCGACCGCCGACAGGTCGGTGACGCTGCCATTGAAGGGCACACCGGTACTGCCCGGTGGATTCCAGCTGCCGCTGGTGCCGGTCACCGTGCCGTTGGAGCCGGACACCACGCCGTGCTTGATATTGAGCACCGGCTCGGCGACCGACACGATCGCGACTACGTCGGAGGAAATCAGCGTACGGTCGGTGAGGGTGGTCTGCTGGCTCGATTGTGCGAGGACGTCGAGCGAGCGCTGGTCGGCAAATGGCTGATCGCCGACCCGGACCGTGAAGCGAATGACGATGCGGCTGCCGGTGGTGGTGTTGGTGGCAAAGCTGCCGAAGTCGAACACCACCGAGTTGCCGTCGGCGCTGGTGACGCTGATCACACCGCCGGCATTGGTATTGCCCGCCCCCAGCGCCCACTGGCCGACATCATTGCCCGAACCCCAGGTGATCCCGCTGACATTGAACAGCGGCAGCGGCAGATACGCGGTGAGTTTGAACTGCTCGTAATCGCCGGTGATCAAGTCGTAGCTCAGCTCGAAGGTCACTTCATCGCCGGGGCGCAGTTCACCGTTGCCCGGCGGTGCGCCGTTATTGACCTCGACCAGATTGATATCGACGTTGCTGGTGGGGATCACGCTGGTGGTGGTGGAACCGTCGGTTTCGCTCTCGCCCGTCAGGTTGAAGCGATCGACCAACAGCGTGCCGTCTACCGTGGCGGTGTTGCCCAGTTCGTCACCTTCGTTGATGTCCGGGTGCGGGTTGCCTGAAGGTGGTTTGTAGGTCTGGCCGACGATGGCCGAATAGCTCAACACCGCGACCACAGCGCCCTGCAACGTGTCGTCGAAGGCCAGGTCGCCATTGAGCCAGCCGCGAATGTTGTTGAACGCATTGCGCAGCGACTGGGCGATATCGAACACCATCGAGGTGCTGCCGTCGGCATTGTTCACCACGCTGGTGACCAGGGTGATGGTCTGCGCGACGCCGTTGATCGTCACCGTCAGGGTCGGCGTGCCGCTGAGGGTCTGGCCATCGCTGAGTTGGTCGCGGATGACCAGTTGGCCTTCGTTGAAGAAGTCCTTGCCGAAGGCAAAGTAGTCGGAAATAGCCAGGTTGAGGGTGTATTGCAGGGTGTCGCCGGGGCTGATGCCGCTGTGGCCGATGTCGTTCTGCATCGTCGCGGTTTTCAGCAGCGTGATCGATTTGGCGATGAACTGCGTGCTCTGGCCGGTGCCGCTGAAATCGATAGTGGTGTTCGGTGCGGTGACGTCGCGAGGATCGAGCGGCACCCATTGCCCGGAAGCGGTCGGCGGGCCCAGGGTTACGGTCACCGCGTCGCCGGTGACCGGGTTGATCACCGGCTGGCCGTTGGCGTCGACTTCCGGCACGTAGAACGCGACCACGGTATCAGTCTTGCCGGTAAGGCTGTCGTAGGCGACGGTGAATGAATTGATATAGACGTCATTGGCCGCGATCAGCACAGCGATTTCTGCAGCATTGGTGACCACCGTGCCGTCGTGCAGGGTGATCGAGGTCAGCCGGCCGCCAGCGCCGGGGGTAATCGAGTTGACCTGGATATTGTCGGGCAGGGGCTGGGTGACGACGACGTTGGTCAGCGTCTGGCCCGGCGCGGGTGTCGCCGACAGGGTCAGCGTGCGCACATAGTTGGGGCCGGTGGCAGTCTCTCCCTCCGGGGTATTGATCGTTTCGCTGACGGTGATCACCGTCGGGTGCACGACGAAAGCCGCAGTGCCGGCCTGGATCAGGCTCGGATCATTGGTCGGGTTGTCCAGCGCGTCATTGCCGAATTCGAAGCCGCCACTGGCGCGGATGGTCAGATCGGGACTGCCGATGGAAAACGCCGTGTCGGCCAGATTGCTCAGGCTGGCGGTGATCTGCACGCCGATCACCGGCTGCTGATTGGTGACGCTGGCGAAGGGCAACTCGATCACCACCAGTTTGTCGCCGGCGCGCATGCCGTAGGTGGCGGCGTTGATGATCAGGAAGTTGCCGTTGGCGTCTTTGGCCAAGGGATGTGTGGCGTTGCCGTTGGCATCGAAGGTCACCACGTGGCTGATCAGGTTTTGCCCAAGGTACGTGGCCGAAATGAAATTGACGCCGTCGTCGCCATCCTTGCCGGTGACCGGCATCGCCAGGTTGATGAATGGCGCGTAACCCACCTGGGTTGAGGTGTTGCTGAAGTTCACGGTAAACGTGAAACGGTCGCCAAGCAGCACATCGCTGCCGCCGGTAGACACCGTCGCGGTCGGCGCTGCATCGGCCAGCAATCCGTCGAAATGCGCCATGGCGAGGCTGCTGATGGCGATGCTCTTGTCGAGGTCACCGACCCGGGTTTCCAGGGTCCAGTCGCCGCCGGCCTGGCTGCTGCCGGTGTCGTTGCTGGAAGCGCCGACATCGGCGCCGGTCCAGCGTGCCAGTTCGCTGACCAGGGTTTGCCCGGACGCACCGGCGCCGACATCGCAACCGTAGAGCTGAATGTCCGCGCCTTGGGTCAGGTTGTTGCGCCATTGTTCGAGTGTCTTGCCCAGCGAGTCGATGTTGTCCGAACTGACCGTGCGGTTGCCCAGGGTGAATTGCCCCGAGGCGCCATGGGACATGATCTGGATCGAGTCGACCTTGCCCAGTTGCGCCAACGCCGCAGAGATCGCCGCCAGACCGTCTTCGCCGACATCCACCACAATCGCGGTGACATTGCCCGGCAACTGCGCGACCAGTTGATCGCGGTTTTCGATGCGGCTGTCGATGACCAGCAGGCTGCGCGCAGCAGACGGTGCAGGCTCGGTGGCCCGGCCTTCGGTGGGCGTGGTGTGAGGGACTTCGGCGTCCACGGCGGCCGGCGGTGCGGCAGGATCGCTGTGATGTTGATCGGCAGCCGCCGAAGCGGCGGCGCCGTCGAACAGAATTCTCGGTTCCAGCGCCAGCGACTGACGTTGCGGGCGCCAATGTGCGCCGGACAATCCATTGCGTGAATCTTGCATGATCGGCCTCTTACTGCCTGCTGAATCCTTCCAATGAGTGCCGACGCCGGGCGACGGACAAATTCAGCGTAGGACGTTTCTTACGCTTTTCCAGCGAACTTCAGGGACTTGCAACGAGGCGCGATAACAGCCTATGGCCATCAATGCGCGGTGTGTCTGTGCGCATTGGCGCACAGCAAGGGTGGGGTCTAGGCTGGACAGTCAGTCGCCCATGCGGCGCAACGCCCACGCAGGGACAGGAGCGGAATCGATGAAAGCCCCAGCCAGTATTGTCTGCCTGATGTTCACGCTGGTGCTCGCGCCGGGAGCCCGCGCTGAAGACCCGCCGGCTGCGCCCGCTGCCGAGGCCACGGACGATGCGCCGTTGATCAACCCGCAAGTGGTCGACAAGCTGATCGACATGGGCAACTACCTGCGCAGCCTGCCGAAATTCCAGGTCGATGCCCAAGTCTCGCGCGACACGGTTCTGGAGTCCGGGCAGAAGATCAAGACCGAATCCGCCAACACCCTGAAAGTGGTCGGCCATGATCGCCTGTATGCGAAAAGCGAAGGCGATGTGCGCACCCGCGAGTTCTTCTATAACGGCAAGAAGCTCACCCAGTATTCGCCGTACCTGAAGTACTACACCACCGTCGATGCACCGGCCACCGTGGCGGAAACCCTGCACAAGGTCGAGAACTTCTACGGTGTGCAGGTACCGATGGAGGACCTGTTTCTGTTCGGCAGTGACCAGGCGCAGATCGATGCCTTGAAAGCCGCGCTGTACGTGGGCCCGTCGGTCATCAAGGGACAGCTCTGCGACCATTTGGCATTTCGCCAGGAAGGTATCGACTGGCAATTGTGGCTAACCCGCTCCGACAAGCCCTTGCCGTGCAAACTGGTGATCACCACCACCGATGATAAGAGCTTCCCCGAGTACAGCGCGGTGTATCAGTGGAACCTCAAGCCGACCATCCCGGACACGCAATTCACCTTCAAACCGGGCAAAGGCGATGTGGCGATTGCGTTTATACAAGCCAGCGATCAGGGAGGGCAGTGACATGAACAAGTCGATAACGTGGAGTCTGTTGTTGTCGCTGGCCGCCGCCACGCTGCTGACCGCCGGTTATGTCGCCGAAGCCGATGCCCGGGGGCAACGCGCTCAGGGACATGCCCGCGCCAACGTCAACCGCGCGCCGGCGCCGAATGCGCAACGGGCGCAGCGCATCAATGCGCCGCAGCGCACCAACAATGTCAGTGCCGGTAATCGGGTCAATTCGGGTAATCGGGTCAATGCCGGCAACAACGTCGGCAACCGTACGTACGTCAACAACAGCAATCGCAACGTCAACCGTAACGTCAATATCGACAACCACCGTGATGTCGATATCGATGTCGACGGCCATGGCCGTTACGGCTACGACGATCACTATCATCCAGTGGCAACCGCGGCGGCAGTGACGGCAACTGTCGCGGTCACGGCGGCGGTGGTGGGGGCGATCTTCACTCCGGCGCAAATGCCCAGCAGTTGCGTGCAGGTGATTCGCTACAACGTTGCCTACATGCAGTGCGGCTCAACCTGGTACCAGCCGCAGTATCAGGGCAGTGATGTGACGTATGTGGTGGTCAATGCGCCTTGATCAGGCTTTCGGCACCCACGCTTGCATCTGCGCCAACAGACCACGGCCGCCGATTACAGTGGTCTTGATGAACTTGTACATGACGGCTCCTTGAATGACGGGCGATGCGGATTCAAGGCTAGCTGATAAAAATCTTGAGCCGGTTTATGAAAGGAGTTCGAATGGCGCCGTTACGCTGCCCTTCGATCAAACTACGAGCTCAAGACATGACAACAGCCCAGCCGATAATGCCGGACCAGGAGCAATGGCAAGCCTGGACACCCGATGAGCTGGCGCGGCGACTGCGTTCGGTAGACCGCCCGTGGTGTGTGGTTGGTGGCTGGGCGCTGGACCTTTGGCTCGGGCGGCAAACCCGTGCCCACAGTGATCTGGAGTTCACGGTGCTTCGGGCCGATTTCGCCTGTTTTCGCCAGGCACTCGGTGATCTCGATTTCTACGCGGTGAAGGACGGTACGTTCCAGTTTTTGTCAGCGATTTGCCTGCCCGCCGCAGACATTTTTCAGGTCTGGGGATACGACCGCGCCGCACAGGCGTGGCGCGTGGATGTGATGATCGAACCAGGCACGCCGGACACCTGGGTTTATAAACGCGATCTTTCGATTACCAGCCCACGCGCCGAAATGGTTCTGCGCAGCACGGCTGGCATCCCGCATCTGCGACCTGCTGCTGTTCTTTTGTTCAAGGCCAAACACACGCGTTCTAAAGACCGCAGCGATTTCGCTAGGGCTTTACCAGACTTGTCTGCGCAGGAGCGCGTGTGGTTGCTTCGACATTTGACGCGATTGCACCCAGAGCACGAGTGGCTGAGCTGCGTTTAGGGGGGCTCGCCACTCGGTCAGAGTCGATGTGCGATCAGTTAATGCGCGGGTGCTGCTGCACCAGTTCCTTGCGCTTGGCTTCCAGCGCGGCGATTTCGGCGTCGATGTCTTCGATCTTCTGCTCGATGTTGTCGTGATGCTCTTGCAGCAGTTCCTTGGCTTCTTCGAGGTCAGAGGCCGCCGGCGCTGCGCCACGCAACGGCTTGTTGGCGGTTTCCTTCATCGTCACCCCGGTTACCAGACCGACCACGGCGATGACCATCAGGTAATACGCCGGCATGTACAGGTTGTTGGTGCTCTCGACCAGCCAGGCGACCACGGTCGGGGTCAGGCCGGCGATCAGCACCGAGACGTTGAACGCAGCCGCCAATGCGCTGTAGCGAATGTGCGTGGGGAACATCGCCGGCAGGGTGGAGGCCATGACGCCGATAAAGAAGTTCAGCAGCACCGCCAGCATCAGCAGGCCGGCGAAGATCAAACCGATCTTGCCGCTGTTGATCAGCATAAACGCCGGAATCGCCAGAATGAACAAACCGATGCTGCCGATAACGATAAAAGGCTTGCGGCCAATCTTGTCGCTGATGAAGCCAATCGCGGGCTGCACAAACAACATGCCGACCATGATCGCGATGATGATCAGCACGCCACGGTTTTCGCTGTAGTGCAGGTTGTGCGAGAGGTAGCTCGGCATGTAGGTGAGCAGCATGTAGTAGGTAACGTTGGTTACCGCCACCACGCCGATGCAGGTCATCAGGCTGCGCCAGTGTTTGGTCGCGACCTCTTTGAACGAGACTTTCGGGCCGCCGGCGAGGCCTTCGCGATCGCCTTGCTCAAGCTTTTCGACGTGCTGCTGGAACGCCGGGGTTTCTTCCAGCGCGTGACGCAAGTAGAGGCCGATCATGCCCAATGGCAAGGCAAGGAAGAACGGCAGGCGCCAGCCCCATTCTTCGAACTTGGCCTCGCCCAGTGTCGTCGAGATCAACACCACCACGCCGGCACCGAGGACGAAACCGGCGATCGAGCCGAAATCCAGCCAGCTGCCGAGGAAGCCGCGTTTGCGGTCTGGTGCATATTCAGCGACGAAGATTGAGGCGCCGGTGTATTCGCCACCGACCGAGAAGCCTTGAGCCATTTTTGCCAGCAACAGCAGGATCGGCGCCCAGATACCGATCGAGGCATAGGACGGGATCAGGCCGATGGCAAAGGTGCTCAGCGACATGATCACGATGGTCGCGGCGAGGACTTTCTGCCGTCCGTACTTGTCGCCCAATGCGCCAAAGAACAAGCCGCCCAGCGGCCGGATCAGGAACGGCACCGAGAAGGTCGCCAGCGCGGCGATCATCTGCGTGCCCGGGTCAGCGCCGGGGAAGAACACTTTGCCGAGCACATAGGCGACAAAGCCGTAGACACCAAAGTCGAACCATTCCATGGCATTGCCCAGTGCGGCGGCGGTGATCGCCTTGCGCATCTTGGCGTCGTCGACAATGGTGATGTCGTTCAGGCCGATCGGCTTGACGGTTTTTTTGCGTGATTTCATCCGGGTCTTCTCTTTGCTGATCCATCGTGCCGCGTAGATGCCATCTATTTGATGGCGCGTACTCTTTGGCTCAGATACATGAGGACACGAAATAATTCACTGCTCGGCGCTTTTTTTCCTTGCGCACCTGTGTAGGAGCTGCCGAAGGCTGCGATGTTGATCCTTCCCACGCTCTGCGTGGGAATGCAGCCGGGGACGCTCCGCGTCCCAACAAGATCGCAGCCTTCGGCAGCTCCTACAGGGGAATGTGCTTACCGGCGTAGGGTTGCGTAGGACTTACCGAGGTCGCTGGCCCAGCCATCCAGCACCACTTTGATGTCGTCGGCAGTCAGCACCTGTTTGTCGTTCTCCAGTGGCACCCCGGTGCCTTTGCGCACCACTTCGGCGATCACTTCACCGGTCGAACCGTCCTCGAATGACACCTCGGTGGCGACTTGACTGTCCTGATCACGGATGCCGGTGGCTGTGCTCACACCGGCAGCGACGAGGGTGACCGGCAGCCATTCATAAAAGCGCAAACCCTGAGTGCTGGTGGCCACTTGGGTGATGGCGGGGCGCACCACCAACGTGTTCGGCCCCGGTTGATTGACCAGATGCAGCACCTTGCCCAATTCCAGCCGCAGCGCCGCGTCGTAGTAGTCGGTAACGCCGGACAGCGTGCTCAGGGGAATTCGCGGCGTCGGCTCGGCACTCGGGTAAAACTGGCTTGGTGCCAGATACACCTGGGTGTATCGCCCCCGGGCAAGTGCCGGGCTGACCCACGCCAGCACCGGCTGACCGGACGGCGACTGACGTTCAGTCAACACGCTGTAGTCATGCAGAAACCCGCTGTGTTCGACCTTGTTACTGCTGCAGGCGGACAGGCTCAGGGTGGCCGCAAGGGTCAGCGACAGCGAATGAATGCGGGTCATCAACGGGTTTCCTTGTGCTGTTGCGTGGCGATGCTGTCGGAACATTCGATGTGCAACTGGCCGTGGCTCATGATCCATTGGATCAGGTCGGCCGCGGCAATGCTGTGGACGTATTCAACCCAGTGCGCATTGGTCGGGCTGAACTGCTCGAAGTAGCGGCGCAGGACGATGCGGCTCTGATCGGCGGTAACGCTCAGGCACGACTCCTGAAACACAATCGGCGTATCAGGGCCGAGCGCGGCAGTGCGCTGGCTGAGGATCAAGGGACGATTGCTGCTGTGCCCCTCGGCGCAATGGTTGTCGTTCAATAGCTTCATGCGAACCCCCTGGATTGGAATGGCCGCAGAATGCCCGCGCGGTTTTGCCAGAGAATGTCCGCTTGATGTCTGGCGGGTAGAAATGTTGCTCGATTGAAATAAATGACCCGGGCGGCGAAATGGCTTTAGATTGGCTTTTTTTGGTGCATGGATTCTGTAACTGTGAGCAGACTGCTGTTCGTCGACGACGACGTGGAAATTCTCGCGCTGCTGAAGAAATTCTTTGTGCAGCACGCCTATGAAGTCGACGTGGCGCCGCACGGCGAGGCTATGTGGGCGGCGATCACGCAGAACCGTCCGGACACGATCATTCTTGATGTGATGATGCCCGGCGAAAGCGGCCTGAGCCTGTGCCAGAAGGTGCGCGCGCAGTTGGGCATTCCGATCATCATGCTCACGGCCATGGCCGAGTTGAGTGATCGCATTGTCGGCCTGGAGTTGGGCGCAGACGATTACCTGACCAAACCGTTCGCCCCGCAGGAACTACTCGCTCGGGTGCGTGCCTTGCAGCGTCGCGCCGGCGAACAGCGCCAGGCAGTTGAACCTTCACGCCCGGTGATTGGCTTCGCCGGTTGGCATCTGGACATCACCTGTCGCGAACTGCGCTCACCGGAAAACGTGATGATTCCGCTGTCCGGCGGCGAGTTCGATTTGCTCGTGGTGTTTCTCGATCATCCGCAACGGATTCTGACGCGTGAACAACTGATCGATCTGACCCATGGCCACGGCCATGACGCCTTCGATCGCAGCATCGATGTGCAAGTCAGCCGCCTGCGCCGCAAGATCGAACCGGATAGCAAGCGCCCGGATCTGATTCGTACGGTGCGCAACGGCGGCTATCTGTTCACCGCTAAGGTCACACGCTAATGATCCGCCGACTGTTGCGCGCCGACACTCTGCGCCGGCACATCGCCCTGACCATTGTGGCGGCGATGGTTGCTTCGCTGGCGTTGAATGCGCTGTTCGTGCAAGTCGCCGGCATCTGGGCGCGACCACCGATTGAACGCACCGGCCTGCTCGAGCAGATTGCCGCGACCTCGCGGGTGATCGAGGCAGCCCCGGCCAACCTGCGCCCGCAACTGGCCGCCGCCGCAAGTAGCGCCATGCTGCAGGTGTCGTGGCAAGCACAGCGCGCGGACTTCGACCTGCCCAGTGACGGGCTTCGCCTGCCAGCGAGCAGGGTGCCGGTGCTGCAGCAACTGCTGGGGGCTGATCGAAAAATCGAGGTGTTCAGCCCCAGCGACTGGCCGACCAACAATCCTCAGGCGCATTACGCCGCACTCGTGCAGTTGGTCGATGGCAGCTGGTTGTCATTTATTCCGCCTGAGCGCAGTTGGGGCCTTGAATTTGGCGCGCGTATCATCATCGTCATCGCGTTGGGACTGATTGCCACGTTGCTGGTTGCCTGGGTCGCCACGCGTCAACTGGCCAACCCGTTGCAACGTTTCGCCAGCGCAGCAAAACGGTTCGGCACCGATCTGCGGGCACCACCGATCAAGATCGAAGGCCCCGACGAAATCCGCCAGGCGATCATCGCCTTCAACACCATGCAGGCGCAGATCCAGCACTTTATCGCCGAGCGCACGCACATGCTGGCGTCGATCTCCCACGATTTACGTGCGCCGCTGACGCGCATGCGCTTGCGCAGCGAATTCATGGAAGACCTCGATCATCAGGGCAAGCTGATTCGCGACGTTGAAGAGATGCAGTCGATGATCAACGCTGCGTTGGCGTTCTTCCGCGAGGACACGCACCGCGAGCAGACCACTGCGTTCGATCTGTCGGAGCTGTTGCAGACCATCGTCGATGACTACCGCGATCAACACCTGCACGTCGACTTCGAAGGCCCGGCGCATCTGGTCTACGAAGGTCGACCACTAGGGATCAAACGGGTGATCGTCAATCTGCTGGAAAATGCCGTGAAGTACGCGTGTGCCCCGCGCATTTCCCTACGCAGTGATGCCTATGCGATACGCATTGAGGTCATTGATCAGGGGCCAGGCATTCCCGAGGAATCGCTGGAGCGCGTGTTCGATCCGTTCCTGCGTCTGGAAACCTCACGCAATCGTGACACGGGCGGCGTCGGGCTGGGGCTTTCGGCAGCGAGAGCGATCATTCGTGAGCAGGGGGGCGATCTGACGTTGAGTAATCACCGTAGTCAGGGTTTGGTGGCTCGTGTGGAGTTGCCGATGTAGATCTGTACAGACAAGGCTACGCGAGTTGTTAACGTGTACTACTTTAAATACAGGACCTTCACTGCAAGGAAGCGCAAGTTGACTCCATTTCAGGTTGTCGCAAGGGCAGTCCCCTTACTCGCGGTGTTACTACTGCAAACGGGTTGCTATTCCCATCCGCAGCAAATTCACCGATTAAAAGCCGTTCCGGCAAATCCACCTTCAGAACGTTTGATCAGTGAAAAGCCTCCGGCCGATTCCCCCAGCGTCTTCTTCGCAAAGGATGGACATTTCTATACGGCAGGTTATGTGGCCTTTCTAGCGGGGTATCAGGATCTCGATAAGCTACAGCGCATCTCCTGCTTTACTCAAACTCCCGATCAGGCGTTTTGGAAGCTGAACGCTGTGCCCGTGTCCTTTTATGGCGTTACACCCGGGTTGTGGTCCTATCGGCGGCAGGTCGTAAACGGGCTTCATTCTCTGCATGGGGGAGATAACCGCGCAGTCGAGCAACGCAGAGCACGTCTGAAGAAAATGATCGAGGACGCAGCCAAGCCCGACTCCGGTGTGCCTGACTGGCAGTTAGGCTTCCTGATTCATGCTTTTGGCGACAGTTATGCGCATGTGAAAGGAACGCCGCCAAAAGCTTATGGCCCAGCCGTCGGGCACTTATGGGACTCGATCTTTGGCGATGATCCCGACGCGATTTTTATCAATCGACACTACGAAAAATACAACGCGTATGTGAACTCTTTGTTTGAGGCGCTTTCCAGCGGTCAACCTGATTCAGCGCCGGACCAAAAGGCGTTGAACGCTTTTACAAGCGAGATAGCTAATCAGGCCGCTGAGGGGGACGACCCGGACAAAACGGTAGTCATCACGATTAAAAACGGATCACCCACTTTTGATTGGGACAAGAACGATAAACTGTGCGAGAACCTCAATACCCGGATTTCCGATGGCGAAATCGATGATTTTTTAAAGAAATTATTGAGTGATCTCTGAACGCATTGCGTCAATTGCGGTGAAGCACCCGTTTAGCTCACCGCATCGTCGGACGTTAATGTCAATCATCGACGGTATCTTGAATCAGATAATTCGGGTTCACGTCGTTCTCGAGAAAGCTTTTGTCCAGCGGCGCATTCAGTGCCTGATCTCTACGGGCACTGTCCCATTGCCCAGGCATATACATAAAACCGCAGTTCAAATATTTCTGCTTTGCAGATCGCATGACGCCAAGATCGCGTTTTCTACCTTCGCCCAGTACTGGGGATACCCCATCGAAGAAGGCATATCGGTAGTCAAACCCTCCGCCGATCTTCTTGCCCTGTGATGAGTAGTACTTGAAGCCGACAATCGCGTCGCTGTAAGTGGGCAACTCGTTGCCAGAAGCATCCAGATAGTTCAAAAACAAAACAGCGTGGCCAGAGCCGGTGACTCGATTCAGATTTATGAAACAGCCCGGTTTGAGCTCACTGAATGGAACCTCTTCGCCCATACCAAACTTCATAAGCGCGCTAGCGGTACCGAGGGAGCCAGAATTAACCCAGACCAGGTCTTTGAATGTTCCTGATGCAAGCGTTAACCATTGTTTGTCTGGAAGAAACTTCAGAAACTGGCTATCACCGCCATCCTCAAGATAGATATTCAATGCAGTGACAATGATCTCCATCTGAGCAGCCACACACATCGTGTAGGGCGCCTTTGTCGCCTTGAACGTCAAATGCCCCATTGAGATGTTGTGCGTGTAGGCGGCGCTGTCATAGCCTCTCAACGCCCATTTCTGGTTGATCTCGTCAACGGCTCTTAACAGGTATGAGTTAAAAACATTTTCGTCGTTAACTGGCATTTCATTACCTCCGTGTTGACGCCGATGCGCCGGTTGCTGGTTTTCCAATCGTGCTATTCGCAGGCTTGCAGCAATTTGACCGCGAGGTCTTTATTGGGCTGGTCATCCGTTGCGGCCAGCTTCGCAGCCGTCGGCGCTATTTTTTCCTTGCAGTTTGCTTGTGCCTGAACCTGCTGACTGAAGTTGCGGGCAACATGTTGTGCGGCCAATCCTGTCGCGAATACTTTGCCGATGCCCTGTCCTGCACTGTCGGCACGCAAGAGCGTGTTGGAGTCGAATGCGGAGAACACGGAAAGGGCGTCATTACGGCTCAGTACGTTGCCCAGCTCAGTACTCAGGTTCTGAATTCTCTTCTGGGCTTTTTCGATCTTGGCCTGAGCGTCTTCTTGCTCTAACTGCGTGGCACCTACTTTGACGCGGTCGCCCTCCATCTGGTTGATGGTCTGTGTTTCCGCGCCGATTAGATTGGTTAGAACTTTTGCCAGATCCTGGCGCTCTTGAGCAGTCAATGACTCGCCCGACTTGATTTGTTCGACTTTTTCATCATTGGTTTTGATGCGCTCGACAACCGGGACATACGCCGCATCAAGCGTATTCACGCCAATCGACGCTCCGAACTCTCCGGTGCCCGTGCCGGGGGCCGAGACCTCTACACCCACGGATGTTTTCGATACGAACACCAAAGGTGTTTTGCTGGTACAGCCGGTGGCGACCAGTGCAAGCGAAAGAACAAGATAGCGTTTCAAGGGGAGACCTCTGCAGAGTTCGAGCACACGTGGTTGATGGTTTCACCCAATGCTCTTTTGATGTTTTCAATTTCTTTGTGGTCGCGAACGATCAGGATCAGGTTGCAGGAGGATGGGGAGGGGATAACAACAACTTCCTGATTCAGGTAACCAATATTGTTGGTGCCCTGAACGCTGGTGGCACCGACACCGAATGCGCTGGTGACAATGGCGCGCGCAGGCATGTCGGTCTGTAGATTGACCGGGCCGATGTTGATGAACCGTTGCTGCGTTTGAGCGCCCTTTACAGTGACAACGGAACAACCACTGGCCAGGCAGGCCGCAAGAAATATCCCTGTCAGGCGCATTCATGTCTCCATCCTTGAACCTGCATTAGGCTTAGCCTCGACTTTGATTGCTGTCAAAGTGATGGCAATTTCTTTTTGCTTACGAATGACTGGCTGCATTCCCTGAGCTTGGCTGGATCATCGTTCATCCATGATTTCGGAGTTGCTTTGGTGAAAATATCTCTATAGATTTTCATGAAATTATAAAAAGATAATTTCACGAGGTCGCGAATGTTTCAGCAATCCAGCCAGCACGTCGACAGCTATTACGCCCACAGTTGCGCCGATATTTTGTGCAACCGTCCGGTGCTGCAAGGCGAACATGACAGCGACGTGGTGATCATCGGCGCCGGTTTCAGTGGCTTGCACACGGCGCTGCGTCTGGCTTTGGCTGGCAAACGCGTCACGGTGCTGGAAGCCAGTCGCGTGGCGTGGGCGGCGTCGGGGCGTAACGGCGGGCAAGCGATTCTCGGCTGGTCGTGCGACATGCCACCGCTGGAAGCTGCGCTGGGCCAGGAGCGGGCGAAACGCTTGTGGGACGGCATGCGTTGGGCCGCTCGGGAATTGCGTGAATTGCCGGGTCGCCATGGCTTCGACTGCGACTATCGGCCCGGGCATTTGTGGACCTCGGTGATGCCGCGCCGTGTCAATCTGCTCAGTGAGTGGCAACACGAGGCCAGCCACAAATGGGGCCACGATGTCTTGCAGTTCATTCCTCGCGAAGAGTTGCCTGCGTGGGTGGACACCGAGCGCTATCAGGCCGGACTGTATGACCCGCAAGGTGCACACCTCAATCCGTTGAAACTGGCACTGGGCCTGGCGGATGCCATCGAGCGAGCCGGCGGGCGTATCCACGAGCAAAGCAAAGCGCTGAGTTATCAGGAGGAGGGCGACGGCTTCCGGGTCAACACCGAGCGCGGTTCAGTGCGCGCCGATGTGCTGGTGCTGGCGTGCAACGCTTACCTCGATGAACTCGACCCGCAACTGTCCAGCTGCATTCTGCCGGTGGGCACTTACCAGGTGGCCACTGCACCGCTGACGCCTGAACAGGCCACCGCGCTGTTGCCGCGCAATGTCTGCGTGACCGACAACCAGTTCGTCCTCGATTACTTCCGGCGCACGCCGGACAACCGCTTGCTGTTCGGTGGCGGCTGCACGTATCTCGGTGGCATGCCCAAGGACATTGCGGCAGCGACGCGACCGTTTCTTGAGCGGGTATTCCCGCAACTCAAGGGCGTCGGCGTCGAGTTTGCCTGGGGCGGGCATATCGACCTGACGATCAAGCGCACGCCGGACGTTGGCGTCGAGGGCAATCGTTACTGGCTGCAAGGCTACTCGGGCCACGGCGTTCTGCCGACATTGGCCGCCGCGCGTGCGGTGTCCGATGCGATTCTTGGCGACGCGGATGAACTGGCGCTGTATCAGGGCTTGAGCAATGGCCGTTTCCCCGGCGGCAAGCATTTCGCTGCACCGCTGGAAGCCATTGGCAAGGCTTGGTATCGACTGCGCGACAGCATTTGATGAGACTTTTTTCGGAATCGCGACCATGAACAAGCAAGAAGAAATCGCCGCGCTGGCGATCCTTATCCACGACCTGCGCAAGCACAAGAAATGGACACTGAAAGAACTGGCCGACAAGATCGGCCGCTCGGTGGGCTTCCTGTCGCAGGTCGAGCGCGGACTGTCGCGGCCCACCGTGGCGGATCTGACCGCAATCAGCGAAACCTTCGGCGTGCCGACCACCTATTTCTACAGCCTGCCCAAGCCCAAGGACTTGCCGTGGGTGACCCGTCCAGACGAGCGCCGCACGCTGTATTACGCCAATGGCATCACCGACATTCTGGTGTCGCCGCAGATCCGTGCCTCGTTCTCCATGCTCGAAAGTCATCTCGAAGCCGGTGCTAGCAGCGGTGATCGCCATCTGACCGACAGCTCGGAGCAGGGCGGTTACGTCCTCGAAGGCGAGTTGACGTTATGGCTGGGCGACGACGAAGAACCGACCACGCTGAAGGCTGGTGATAGCTTCCAGTTCGACAGTCACACCCGCTGCCGCTACGGCAACCTCACCGAGCAGCTGACCCGCGTGCTCTGGGTCTACACCTGATCACAACAAAGGATGAACACGATGGACGCTGTCTGCGCTGACCTGCTCGCCGAAGTGCGTGCCTTTCGCCAACGCTACCCCGAGGTGCGTTATGTCGACCTGATTTGCCTGGACATTCCCGGGCACTTTTACGGCAAGCGTTATCCAATCGACATGCTCGAAAAAGTCGCCGCTGGCAGCGTACTGAAGCTGCCGCAGAACTGCGTACTGTTGGGCGTGCAGGGTGGTTTGTTCCCGATTGGCGATTACTGCTTCAACGACGGCGACCCGGATGCCGTGCGCCGTCTGGTGCCGGGCACACTGAAACCAGTGACCTGGGAAGCACAGCCGCTGGGGCAGATGCTGATCACTTCGGACGGCACCGAAAAGCCGATCGAGTTCGAACCCCGTGAAGTCCTTGCGCAGGTGCTCAATCGCCTGGCGCGCAAAGGCATTCATCCGGTGGTGGCTTTTGAATTGGAGTTCTACCTGTTCGATAAAAAGCTGCGCGACGGTCTGCCGCAATTCCCTCGCGACGACCTGACTGACGACGCCGATGATCAACCGAACCTGCACATCGAGCGGCTCTCACGCTTCGCGCCGGTACTGGACGACATGGTCGAAGCCACCCGGGCGCAAGGTATCGACGCCACGGTGATCACCGCAGAACTCGGCCCCGGCCAGTTTGAAATCAACTTCGGCCATCTCGACGATGGTTTGCGTGCGGCGGATTGGGCGGCGTTGTTCTGCCGCAGCACGCGTGGTGTTGCGCTTAAACACGGCTACCGCGCCAGTTTCATGGCCAAGCCTTACTTGCAACATCCGGGCAGCGGCATGCATGTGCATGTCAGTTTGTACGACGTTGACGGCAATAATCTGTTGGCGCCGAATGAACAGCAGCCGCTGCGCCATGCAATCGCCGGGTGCCTGGAACTGCTGCCGCACAGCATGCCGATCTTCGCCCCGAACCAGAATGCCATGCGCCGATTGGGCGGCACGGTAAACACCGCGAGCAAAGCCAGTTGGGGCTTTGAAGACCGTGACGCGTGCTTGCGCATTCCCGAGTCGGACGTGAAAAACCTACGGGTCGAATATCGCTTGGCGGGGGCGGATGCCAATCCGTATCTGGTACTGGCGGCGATTTTGGTGGGGTTGGAGCATGGGTTGGAGTCCGGCAAAGAACCGATCGCACCGCTGAACGAAGACCGAAGCAGCGGGATTGATTTCCCCAAGGAGATGTTCGAGGCCGTGCGCGCGATGCAGCATCAGCCGCAATTGCGTGAGGGGCTGGGTGCGGAGTTTGTCGATGTGTATTGCGAGAATAAACGCCAGGATCATTTGGCATTTATGCAGGAGATCAGTGCGCGGGAGTATCGCTGGTATTTGTGAGGTGAGGGCGTCGTGAATCTCCTCGATGGGTCGCACGCGCCTTTTCATTAGGGCCAGTTTTGCCCCTTTTCTTATCGGTCGCCGCCCTTCATGCAGAAACGATCCTTCTGTGTGAAGGTGCGATACGAAAATGAGTCGCGCTGTCATTTTCATAAGCTTTGGCAATCGGTGTTTTTTTCTTGCCGATTTCTGTCGGCAATATCTTTTGCGCATTCGGCAGACCCCGCAATGACCAGCGGATGAACTACGCTCCAGAAACAACCCCGCAGATCGAAGAAACAGTGCGCAAGGTCGCGACGACCAGAGTGATGGAGGGAACCAACGGGCCGCTCTTCGGGATCCGGCATCCCTGATTGTCACCATCGGAGTACGCTCCGTGAATATCCGACAGCCGCTGTTTTTGCTCGTTTTGCTCGTTGCCGGTTGTACGAACGTCAATGTTCCTCACGAACCCAGTCAGGCCATGCCAGCGAGCGGTTCAGCGTTCGGTCGTTCTATCCAGGCCCAGGCCGCTCCTCATCAGGGCCGATCGGGCTTTCGTTTGTTATCCGAGAGTGCCGAGGCGTTTTCGGCCCGCGCCGAGCTGATTCGCAACGCGCAAAGCAGCCTCGACTTGCAGTACTACATCGTCCACGACGGCATCAGCACGCGAATATTGGTAAGCGAACTGCTGAACGCCGCAGACCGTGGCGTGCGCGTGAGGATTTTGCTCGATGACACCACCAGCGATGACCTCGACCGGATTATCGCGACGCTCGCTGCGCACTCGCGGATTCAAGTTCGCGTGTTCAACCCGCTGCACCTGGGCCGCAGCACCGTCGTGACGCGAACGATGGGCCGGCTGTTCGATCTGTCGCAGCAACACCGACGCATGCACAACAAACTGTGGGTGGTGGACAACTGCGTAGCCATCGTCGGCGGACGTAATTTGGGCGATGAGTATTTTGATGCGCAGCCCGACAAGAACTTCAGAGACATCGACATCCTCAGTGTTGGTCCGGTTGCGGAGCATCTGGGGCACAGTTTTGACCAGTATTGGAACAGTGCGCTGAGCAAGCCCATCGAGCAGTTTCTCTCGATCAGACCGTCGATCACGGATCTGAAAAACAGCCGCACCCGGCTGGACGAGTCCCTGGAGGAAACGCGCAAGCAGAATCATGCGCTTTACCAGCAACTGATGACCTACACCACGCATCCACGCTTGCATATCTGGCGTCAGGAGCTGATCTGGGCCTGGAACACAGCGATGTGGGATGCACCGAGCAAGGTCTTGGCGAAGGGCGAACCCGCCCCGCACTTGCTGTTGGCCACCCAGTTGGCGCCTGAACTCAACGGGGTCAGCAAGGAACTGATCATGGTGTCGGCCTACATGGTGCCAGGCCAACCGGGGGTGGTGTACTTGACCGACCGTGCCGACGCCGGTGTGTCGATCAGCTTGCTGACCAACTCACTCGAAGCCACTGATGTGCCCGCCGCGCATGGTGCGTACGCCCCGTATCGGCAAACCTTGCTGGAGCATGGCGTGCAGTTGTTCGAGCTACGGCGCCAATCCGGCGACAATGGTGACAGCGACGACAGAGGCGGCGGGCCGCGCCTGTTTCACAGCGGATCTTCCAACAGTTCCGACTCCAGCCTGCATAGCAAGGCGATGATTTTCGACCAGCAGAAAGCATTCCTCGGCTCGTTCAATTTCGACTCGCGCTCACTCTTGTGGAACACCGAAGTCGGGGTGCTGGTCGATAATCCGCAACTCGCCGGACGGGTGCGTGAACTGGCCCTGGAAGGTATGGCTCCGGCGCTCAGTTACCACACCGTGCTGGAAGAGAATCAAATGGTCTGGGTCACCGAGGATGACGGCAAACAGCATACGTTGACCAAGGAACCGGGGAGTTGGTGGCGGCACTTCAATGCGTGGCTGAGCAGTACGATCGGGCTGGAGCGGATGTTATAGAGGTGTCAGTGAGTGACCCGGGGCAACCTGCACTTCATCTGTCGGCGGGACATCTTCTGGCATACACCGACTACCCTCCGTATCATCCGGGCCACCGCGCCCCGCCAGGAACATTCGAACACCAACATGACCACTTACCATGCCAGGTTCACGGAGGGGCCCGTCGGCAGACATGTGTTGAGTATGGCAGGCACCAGCGCACTGGGTTTGCTTGCGGTTTTCCTTGTCGACATCCTGACGCTGATGTACGTGTCGATGCTCGACGAGCAAAGCTTGCTGGCGGCCGTCGGGCTGGGCAAGACCTTGATGTTCATCAACAGCGCTTTTTCCTCCGGACTGGTGATCGGTGCCGGCGCATTGCTTTCCGAGCGTATCGGTCGGCATGCGTCCAGGGCGCTGAGCCGACTCACCAGCCATATGCTGATCATGGCATTGGTGCTGGCGGGCATGATCGTGCTGCTGGAGGCTTTGTTCGCGCAGTCGCTGGCACGCTGGCTCGGCGGTGATCTGGCGGTTTACCAGAATGCACGGCTTTACCTGTGGACGGTGGTGCCCTCCAGCATTCTGATCGCTGCGACGCAGATGTGCGTGCAAATGCTTCGCGCCCAGGGGCAGGTCAAGCGGGCGCTCGTCGTGTTGCTGACGGGGGCGGGGACTTTGGCGGTGGCCGATCCGTTGTTCATTTTCGGCTTCGACATGGGGCTTGAAGGTGCCGCTGTGTCTTGCCTTGTCTCTGCGACAGCGGCGCTCATTCTCGGACTGGTGTGGGTCAAGCGTCACATCGGTATGTCGATGCAGATCCATGTACGGTTATTGGCGCTGCACACCGGGCGTACCTTGCGTGTCGCACTTCCGGCGATGCTCGGCAATCTGGCAATGCCCGTGGGCATCACCTACCTGATGGTAGTAATGGCCGGCGTGGGTACGTCGGCTCTGGCCGGGATGGCAGTGGTCGATCGCATTCTGCAGTTTGGCTACTGTGTGTTTTTCGCTTTGCCGGGCGCCCTGGTGCCGGTGATTGCGCAGAACCTGGGGGCGGGGCGCGATGACCGGGTCAAGGCGATTGTGGTCTTTACCCGCCGCTGCGTCGTCCTTTATGGTGGGGCGCTGTGGCTTTGCCTGGCATTGGCGGGGCCGTGGATCGCCGACCATTTTCATCTGGTGGACGCGGGGCGTGCGCTGTTCATGGCGTTCTGTCAGGTCGGCGCCGGGTTGTGGATTGTGTTTGGTCTGGATTTCGTCGCACAGTCGATGTTCCTGACAATGAATCGCGCCTGGTGGGTGCCGGTGTTCGGCTGGGTTCGCGGCACTCTGGGAACACTGCCGTTCGTGTACGTCGGCGTCCGCGTTTTTGGCGGCAGCGGCGCCGTGATCGGCATGTGGACAGGCAATGCACTGGTGGCGCTCGCCGCGATCGTCACGGCGTCGGTTGTCTCGCGACGCTTCTTTGCCCGACGCGAGCAGGCGTTGCATCAGGACTGAACGAGCACATTCGCCGCCGTCGGGCAGGCCCTGACGGCGGGCACACTTTCAACGGAATTTTATGGCAGTCATGGATACTCAAAACCAATCAGCGGACACACAGAGCCCAAAACGTCGACGCGCGCCGAAAGGCGAGATGCGCCGCATGGCGCTGCTTGATGCTGCTACCGAGGTCTTTGCCCGGGATGGTTATCTGGGCGCTTCGATGCGCGACGTCGCCGATATTGCCGGCATCACGACTGTCGGCTTGCTCCATCACTTTCCCAACAAGGTCGCGTTGCTGCGGGCATTGCTTGACCGGCGCGATGAAAGGGTGGTCGCCCGGTTCGGTGATCTGGCCACCGCGCCGACGCTGGAAGGTTTTTTGCAGTTTCTGCGCTTGAGCATGAGTTTCAGCGTCGAGGATGCGGGCGAGTGCCAGGCATCAGTGATGATCAACACCGAAAGTCTGTCGGAAAAGCATCCGGCCTTTCCCTGGTACAAGGAAAAGTTCGACATGGTCCATGGGCATGCCCAGGCGCACCTTGGGTCATTGCAGGAAGCGGGGGAGATTCGCCAGGATGTGGACGTGAAAGCGCTCGCCCAGGAGATTTTCTCGATGATGGACGGGCTGCAAATCCAATGGCTGAGAGGGCGGGCCGAAGTCGACGTGCTGAGCGTTTTTGACGTCTATCTGCGTCGTCTGGCCGCCGATCTCAAAACCCAGCAAAAGGCTCATCCCTGAGCCTCATGCAACGGTCAGTACGTTTGCGAAGCCGTCACTTGCACGGCTTTGCGCAGGGGCACTGGCAGCGGGTTGCTGTCGCGGGTGGTCAATTGCTCCGGGTACAGCGTGATCAGCGTCTGGCTCAGGGCCAGATCCTCTGAGTCGGTGCCGACGCGGATCTTGAACTTACCGGCATCGACGTTCCAGCTGGCGGTGTTATCCACGTAGTAAGCCAATGAGCGCGAGTCGAGCGGGATGCTCACCGTCTTGCTCTCGCCAGGCTGCAGGTACACCTTGGTAAAGCCCTTCAGTTCTTTCTCCGGGCGGTCGACTGCCGGGTTCACCGGTTGCACATACAGCTGCGCCACTTCGAAACCGGCCTTGTCGCCCTTGTTGGTCACGGTGAACTTCACGTCAACCGTGGCGCCCGGCGTCATCACGTTGCTGGACAACTTCAGATCGCTGTAGCCGAACGTGGTGTAGGACAGACCGTAACCGAACGGGTAGAGCGGCTTGCTGTGTTTCTTGTTGTAGCCGCGATAGCCCAGGTACAGACCTTCGCTGTAGGTCAGCTCGGTCAGGGCATTGTCGCCGCGATAAGCCGCCGGATCCGGGTAGGACGCGTAGCTCGGGTTATCCTCGATCTTCTTGTCGATGGTCACCGGCAGTTTGCCCGAAGGGTTGACCTTGCCGTAGAGGATCTCGGCCAGGGCCTGGCCACCTTGCTGACCCGGGAACCACGCTTGCAGGGTCGCGCCGACTTTCTTCGCCCATGGCTGCATGTCCGCTACACCGCCACCGTGCATCACGACGATGGTGTTGGGGTTGGCCTTGGCCACTTGCTTGATCAGTTCCGCCTGTTGATCCGGCAGTTCATAACCGTGGTCGGAGCCTTCGCCTTCGTTCTCATAGTTGGTGCCCGCAGCCACCACAACGGCATCGTACTTCGACAAATCCTGTGGTGGACGCAGCGCCGCCCAGCTCATTTGCACGCCGGCAAGTCCGCCCAGTGCCGGGGTGAAGTTGCCCTGTACACGCTGGTATTCGAGCTTGACGGTGTATTGCTTGCCAGCGACCAGGTTGGCGGTCTTGCCCGAGGTCGTCAGTGCATTGACCACGTCGGCGGAGTACGGAACGCCATCGCTCTGCACCACGAGTTCATCGTTGACCCACAGCTTGTACGGACCGTCCGCTCGAATCTTGAAGACCTGAGGACCGGAAATCACCGGCTTGATCTTCGCGGTGAAGCGCGCCGAGAAGTTGCCGGCGGTCGGGCTGAAACCCGAAACCGTGGTGGTGCCGGTACTGGTTTCGTTGGTGCTGGTGGTCCAGTTGAAATTCACGCCTGGCTCAACACGGGTCTGCGCCGGTGTGCCGGAAAAACTGGTGTTGGCGAAGTATTCGGCCTTGACCCCGGAGTTGCTGATGTCGCTGTTGCCGGTAGACGGCTGATACCACACAGAGCTCTTCGGATTCAGACTCATCTCGGACAGATACGTGACGTTCGAGCTGCTCGATGCCAGCTGCTGCAGACCGCTCAGTTCAGTCACGTAGCTGTTCGGCGGCGAGTTGGCGGTACCGAACGGCGAGGCCGGCGCCTGGTTGGCCCAATCACCGATAACGGCGACTTTGGCGGTTTTCGCCAGCGGCAGCAGCGGCGTACCGGCGCTGGTTTTCTCGTTGCGCAACAGGACGATCGCCTCACGCGCGGTGTTCAACGCAGCGCGTGCACCGTACTCGGGATGGTCGAGGGTCTTGGCGGTGTTGAGGTTTTCCTGGAAGTCGTAGCTGACCACGGCACGCAGGTTGCGTTTGACCTTGTCGTCGATGACGTTCTGGGTCAGTTGCCCGCTCCAGACGTACGGCATCAGGTTGGCTTCGGTGAATTGCAGGCCCGACGGCATGTCGATGTCGGTGCCTGCCCACGCGCCTTTGAACGCATTGTGAATGGCGTTGAAATCGCTGATCACGGTGCCCTGATAGCCCCATTCACCCTTGAGTACCTCAGTGATCAGATGATGGTTTTCACAGGCGTAGTCGCCGTTGACCTTGTTGAAACCACACATGATCGAGGCGACGTTGGCGTTCTTGACCATCGATTCGAAGCCCGGCAGGTACATCTCGCGCAGGGTACGTTCGTCGGCGACGATGTTCACCGCCTGACGGTTGGCTTCCTGCTCGTTGGCCAGGTAGTGCTTGCCACTGGCCTGGATGCCTTGGGCCTGGATCGCGTTGACGATGGCCGGCGCGAGTACCGCGCCGAGGAATGGGTCTTCGCCACTGACGTATTCCGCCGAGCGACCGTTGTAAGGCGTGCGATAGAGGTTCACGCCCGGGGACAACATCTGCTGGCCGCCAGAGATCTTCGTTTCATAGGCAATCGCCAGGCCGAATTCCTTGGCGCGGTTGATGCTCCAGGTCGCGGCGAGGGCCGACTGCGACGGGTATTGCGCGCCGAAGGTGGCGTTATTGACGTGCACACCCATCGACGAGTCGTACGCCGTGGTGCCCTTGATGCCCCACTTGAGCAGGGAAGGGATCATGTGACCGTCGTTGACGCGGGTGAAGTTGATCTTCTCGGACAGGTTCATGTTGTCGAGGATCGAACTGACGCGGGCTTCGACTTCATTGCCGGTAGCGGGTGTGACGGCGGCGAGCGCGAGATTGGCCTGGACGATACTGAAGGTCAGCACGCTCAAGCCAAGGGTGTGTTTGAAGGCTGACAAGGCAAAAGTCCTGTTGGCGTTGGTCGGGTTCATGGTTGCTGGACCTGCGCGGGAGCGTCATCGGTTTCCACGGGGGTATCGAGCAGGGTGCCAACACCGTTTTGCGTGGCAGGGGCGAGGTTGGCGGCGCCGGTCAGTTGGTCGCGTTTGGCCTCGATCTGTTCACGAAGCTGTTGATCCGCGTTACCGCCGTTCGGCGAAGAGGAATAATCCGCTGCCATGACGGGCAAACTTTGCGCGCACAAAAGTACTGCGCCCATAACGGGCGACATGATTCGAAGCATCGATCAGTTCTCGATTGGTGAAGGAAGCGTTAATGCACGACTGCAGACTTGTAGTCTTGAAATCGCACATAAGTCCGAAGCATGCACATGAAAGTTCAATACTCGCAAAACTATTTTTTCAGTTTGGAAGTGAGGCGAGGAAAAAGCGACGTTCGGGCGTTGTTTTTGATACTGGCAGATTGATAGATTCGCACTATCGATTGCGCAATATGACCTTGTTACTCTGTTTTTATGCCGATATGCTCAGTTATATCGCGTTGAAACAGCTTTTTAATCGATTAACAAGCAACAAAAAACTACACCATAAACCTAGTTGCAATTAGGTTTAGCGCTCTGATAAGCTTTCCCGGCAGTCAATTTTCAGCCTGTTGCACACGTCTTTTATACGTTGAAAATATCAGCCGACTGATCCCGTGCAATCTGTCAGCAGCCTTTTTGGCAATGCGCCAATTACAAATAAGTTAATGATCGATCGATTTGACCAAGTGTTTTCAGGAACCTGGTTATTTCGTTCGTTAGTTGCTTGCGCCCAAGAGAAACCAACAGTGTGATGCAACTTCCTTCGCAGTCCTCAATATGCCAATGGTTGGTCGACAATGCCGAGGTCAAGGCTTCCGACGTCAATCGCGCGCGCAAACTGTGCCTGGCTGAAAGTGATCGCGAAGAAGAGCTGCTGCGCAATCTGCTGCGCCTGGGCAGTGTCCGTGATGATCAGGCGGTCGAGGCTTACGCGACGTTGCTTGGCGTCCCTCGTCTGCAACTCGATGAAGCCGCTTGGGACATCGAGCCGTTGATGATCGGCAGCGAGCGTTTCCTGCGTCATCACGGCGTTGTTGCGGTGGCTACAGATGCCGCAACGGTGACGGTGGTCGCCAGTCCGCCGCTCAGCCAATACGCCCTGGATGCCATGAGCTACTGCGCGAGCAAAAGTGTGTCATTGCGGCTGGCGACAGCCGCTGATGTCAGCACGCTGATCGAACGTCTCTACGGTCAGGGCCGCAGCGCCATGGACGCGTTGATCGAGTCGCTGGACGAAAACGAGGGTGCCGAAGACGACATCGAACACCTCAAGGATCTGGCCTCCGAGGCGCCGGTGATTCGCCTGGTCAACCTGATTCTGCAGTGCGCGGTGGAACAGCGCGCATCGGACATTCACATCGAACCCTTTGAGAGCCAGCTCAAGGTGCGCTATCGCATCGATGGAGTCCTGCATGAAGCCGAAGCGCCGCCGTCGAGTTCATCCGCCGCGATCATCTCGCGTTTGAAAATCATGGCGCGGCTCGACATCGCCGAGCGGCGCTTGCCTCAGGACGGTCGCATCATGTTGCGCATTCAGGGCAAGGAGCTGGATTTGCGCGTGTCGACGGTGCCCACCAGTTTCGGCGAGTCGGTGGTGATGCGCCTGCTCGATCGGCGCACGGTGAGCTTCGATTTTCCCAGCCTCGGCATGGACGGTGAACGCCTGAACAGCTTTCTCGACGTTCTCGAAAGTCCACACGGTATCTTGCTGGTCACCGGTCCCACCGGCTCCGGCAAAACCACTACGCTGTACACCGCGCTGTCCCGGCTCAACACCGCTGAGCGCAAGATCATCACCGTCGAAGATCCGGTCGAGTACCAGCTCGAAGGCATCAACCAGATTCAGGTCAAACCGGCCATTGGCCTGGACTTTGCCAATGCGCTGCGATCCATCGTGCGCCAGGATCCGGACGTGATCATGATCGGTGAAATGCGCGATCTCGAAACGTGCCGCATCGCCATCCAGAGTTCGTTGACCGGCCACCTCGTGCTCTCGACCCTGCACACCAACAGTGCGGCGGCGAGTATCACCCGGCTGCTGGACATGGGCGTCGAGAGCTACCTGATTGCGTCCACAGTCAAAGGCATTCTGGCCCAGCGTCTGGTACGCCGCCTCGATCCGCAGACACGGATTGCCTTCGAAGCACCGCCGCAAATGATCGCCGAACACGGGCTGGAACAGTTCACCGAACAACGACCGATTTTGCTTTATCGCGCCGATACCACGGCGGTCGGTGGCGGTTATCACGGGCGCAGCGCGATCACCGAACTGCTGGTGATGAACGAAGAACTGCGCTCATTGCTGATGCGCCAGGCCGATGCCGCCACCCTTGAACAGGCCGCCCGGCGCGGTGGTTTGCGCACCTTGTACGAAGAAGGTTTGCGTCAGGCGGTGGCCGGCATCACCTCCCTTGACGAGGTGCTGCGCGTGACGCGCGGCGACTGACATGAGCCATTTCAAGTACCGCGCACTGGACGCCGATGGCGTTTCTCGCCAGGGCAGTCTGGAAGCCGCCGATGAAGCGGGCGCCATCACTGCGCTGCAAAAACGCGGCTTGTTGTTACTCAGCCTCCAAGCTTGCGCCGGTGGTCAACTGACGGGTTCTTTACGACGTGGCGCGATGAATGGCGCCGCGCTGGTCAGCTTCACCCAGCAACTGGCGACATTGTTGGGCGCGGGCCAACCGCTGGAGCGCTCGTTGGGCATTCTGCTCAAGCAGGCCACCGATCTGCGGCGCCGAGCGTTGCTGGAGCGGGTGCGCGAACAGGTCAAGGCCGGCAAACCGTTGAGCCAGGCACTGGAAGAAGAGCACGGCCAGTTCTCCGGTTTGTACATCAGCATGGTGCGCGCCGGTGAAGCGGGCGGTTCGCTGGAGCACACGCTGCATCAGCTTGCCGATTATCTGGAACGCAGTCAGACCCTGCGTGGCGAAGTCATCAATGCGCTGATTTATCCAGCCTTCCTCATCGTCGGCGTACTCGGTTCGCTGGCGCTATTGCTGGCGTATGTGGTGCCGCAATTCGTGCCGATCTTTCGTGATCTCGGTGTGCCCATTCCGCTGATCACCCAGACCATCCTCGTTCTCGGCGAATTTCTCAGCGCCTATGGCCTGCTGGCGCTGGCAACTCTGGTGATGGCAGCGTGGGGCATCGCTGTCGCACGCCGTAATCCGCAACGCCGCCAACGTCATGACCATCGCCTGTTGTTCATCAAGGTCATCGGCCCGTTGTTGCAGCGCATCGAGGCCGCTCGGCTGGCGCGCACGCTGGGAACGTTACTCAGCAACGGCGTGGCGCTGTTGCAAGCAATGATCATCGTCCGCGAGGTCTGCGGCAATCACGCCTTGCGTGCCCAGGTCGAGCAGGCCACCCAGCGGGTCAAGGGCGGCGGCACGCTGGCCCAGGCTTTCGGCGAACAACCGCTGCTGCCGGAACTCGCCCTGCAGATGATCGAGGTCGGCGAACAAGCCGGGAATCTCGACGCCATGCTGCTCAAGGTCGCCGAGGTTTTCGATGTCGAGGCCAAACGTGGCATCGACCGCTTGCTCGCGGCCCTGGTGCCCAGTCTGACCGTGGTCATGGCTGTGCTGGTCGCGGTGATCATGCTCGCCATCATGCTGCCGCTGATGAGCCTAACCAGTAACATTTGAGGAAAACACATGTCCCGTTCAATCGCTGCCGGCCGCCGTCGGCAAGGCGGTTTCACCCTGTTGGAAATGCTCGCCGTGATCGTCTTGCTCGGCATCGTCGCCACCATCGTCGTGCGCCAGGTTGGCGGTAACGTCGACAAAGGCAAGTACGGCGCCGGCAAGGCGCAATTGTCCAGCCTGAGCATGAAGGTCGAAAGCTACGGCCTGGATGTCGGCAGCCCGCCGGCCAACTTGCAGCAGTTGCTGAGCAAACCGGCCAACGCGGTTGGCTGGGCCGGGCCGTATGCCAAGCCTTCGGACCTCAAGGATCCGTTCGGCCATGCGTTCGGCTATCGCTACCCCGGTGAGCACGGCAGTTTCGATCTGATTTTTTATGGCCAGGACGGTCAGCCCGGTGGGGATGGCTACAAGGCCGACCTCGGCAACTGGCAATAACCGTGCACGCCTTGCAGCGCTCGCGCGGCTTCACCTTGATCGAACTGCTGGTGGTGATCGTCTTGATCGGCGTCAGCATCGGCTTGATCAGCTTCGGCGTGGGCAAGGGCCTGCAATCGGCGAAGGAACGTCAGGCGCTGACGCAATTGGTGCAGTCACTGCGCGCTGCGCGGGTGCAAGCCATCGTCAGCGGCCAACCGGCGCAGACACGTTTCGATCTGCGCAAGGCGCGCTTCAACGGCCCCGACCATAAGCCGCACAGCTTGCCGCAGGACATGCAGGTGCAACTGGTCACCGCCGAAGGGCTCGGCGCGGCGTTCGAGTTTTATCCGGATGGCGGCTCCAGCGGCGGACACCTGTTGTTGTCGCGCAACGACAAGCGTTGGCGGATCGATATCAACTGGCTGACGGGCAGCGTTCAGTTGCACACGCTCAATTGAACCGTCAGCGCGGTTTCACATTATTGGAAATGCTCGCCGCCCTTGCTGTGCTGGCGGTGTGCAGCAGCGTCCTGGTCGTGGCGTTCGGCAACGGCGCGCGCGCCTTGCAGCAAGTGCAACGCAGCGATCGTTTGAGTCTGGTGGCGCGCTCGCTGATTGACGACGCCACTGATCGTGCCTTGGTAACCGGGCGCAGCAATGGCGAGTGGAGCGGGGTGCGCTGGCAGATGGATGTCAGCGTTATTCCCGGCGCTAATGGATCGGCCAACGCTTTTCGGCTGGATCTGCAAGTGGACGATGGCGGCCGGCATGCCCGCTACAGCAGCGTGCAAGTGCGCAGCGCAGGCAGCGGTGCTGGCCAATGAAGCGTAATCAGCGCGGTTTCACCCTGCTGGAAGTGCTGGTGGTGATCAGTTTGCTCGGCGTCTTGCTGACGTTGATCGGCGAAGCGATATCGGGTGCCAACCGGGCCATGACCAAGGCCGAACGCTACAGCAACCGCCTCGATGAAGTGCGCTCGACGCAGAATTTCTTGCGCAGTGCCATCGGCCAGGCCTTGCCATTGGCAGCGGGAAAACCAGGTGAAAGCCAATCGCCGATGTTTCAGGGCGACGCTGACAGCCTGAGGTTTTACGCGCCGCTTCCGGCAACGGTGGGCGGTGGAGTCTATCGGCACCAAGTGAGTCTCGTAGAGGGGCGTTTGCAGGTCAGCCTTCAGCGTTTGCAGGGCGAAACCTTACAGCCAGCGAGAGAACCGCAAGTGCTGTTGCAGCAGGTTGAAGCGCTACAGGTGAGCTATCGGGGTGTGTCGCCCGAGGGGAAAACCACTGAGTGGCTGGATCGCTGGCCATGGCCCGGACGGCTGCCGCGCGCGGTGCGCATCGACGCGCAATTGGCCGGCGCCGTTGAATGGCCGAGGCAGGTCGTGCGTCTGCGTCTGGATTTGTCCGGCGAGAACACCGCGCCATGAAGCGTCAGCGCGGCGTCGCGCTGCTTCTGGTGCTGTGGGTGTTGGCACTGCTCGGCACGTTGCTCGCCGGGCTGGTGGGTTGGGTGCATTTGCAGAACCGTCAGGCCCTTTGGCAGCGCCAGCATTTACAGGGGCAACTGGCTGCCGAGGCGGGCATCGCCATGGCGGTTCTGGCCCAACTCGATCACGACCCGCAACGCCGCTGGCTGGCGGACAACCAAGTGCACGCCTTGCGTTTCGATGATGCCGAACTGGCCGTCAGCCTGCGCAGCGAGCAGGGCCAGGTGGATCTCAACGCTGCGCCTGCGGAGTTGATCACGCGGATGTTACAGGCATGCGGCGCGGCCCCCGGGGATGCGCGGCAATTGGCGCAAAGCGTCGAGCGCCGTCGCGCTGATGATCAGGCGCCACTGCGAATGGTCGAGGAACTGCGCGAGCTGCCTGGCATGACCCAGGCGATTTACCAGCGAGCCGCACCCTACGTGACGTTGTGGAGCGGGTTGCCGGCGCCGGATCCGCGCTTCGCAGCGCCGTGGCTGCAACAGGCATTGAACCTGCCGCGAGCACGTTCGAGCGTCACACCCGCCGGGTCGATCTTCACGGTTAAAAGCCGGGCGACCTTGCCCGGTGGTTACACCACGACGCTTCGCGTCACGTTGTTATTGAATCCATCGAAGGAGGGGGCACGACCTTACCGGGTCTTGCGCTGGCAAGAATGAAGCAATTGATCTCACAGTCTCTGGCTCGGCGATTTGCCCAGGTCAACGGCCATTGGCAAAGCCACTGGCGGGGCAGCCTTGCCCAGCGTTTGTGGCAGGCGTGGTTGCATGAGCTGCGCAACGCACTGCCGGCGCGAATGCAGCGCGGTTTGCTGCCGCACAACCGCGAGCGTCTGTTGACTTGGCCTCTGCCGGAGGCACTGCCTGATGCTGGCGGTGACCGGGTAGTGTTGCTGTTGCCTTATGCGATGGTTCTGGCCCAGCCGCTGGATCTGCCTGTCGCGGCCACGCGCGATTTGCGCAGTGTGGTCGGGTTTG
Organism: Pseudomonas viridiflava; assembly: GCF_900580865.1. Taxonomy (GTDB): domain Bacteria; phylum Pseudomonadota; class Gammaproteobacteria; order Pseudomonadales; family Pseudomonadaceae; genus Aquipseudomonas. The sequence goes on along the minus strand of NZ_UTBZ01000060.1, from coordinate 358,487 downwards.
AACTGGACAAGTACACGCCGTTTCCCCGCGAGGACATGCACTTTGTCACCCGCGTGCAAGGCCGTGGAAAAAGCATCGCGCGGGTGCTGCTGGTGGCGATTGTGCGTGAGCGTTTGCAAACCGTGCTTGATCACTGCCACGCTCGCGGCTTGCACGTGCACGCCATCGATTGCCGGGGCAGCAACGACGAACCCTTGGGGGTCGATCTGCTGCCCGACGAATACGAACACCAGGGCGCCCGTCGTAACCACCTGCCGCGTTATCTGGCAATGAGCTGTGTTGGTCTGTTACTGGCGTGCATGGTGCTGTGGCTGGACGCGCGCTCGGCGCGAATGGAAACGATGCAGAACGCCGTCGATCAACAACGCGAACAAGTGCAGGCGCTGCAAAACCTGCGTCATGAACTGGCCAACACCCAAGGTGCCGCTCGCTACTTGGCGCAACGCAAGACCGCCCGGCCCAGTGTGTCCAGTGTGTTGCTGGACCTCACCGGTTGCCTCGGTGCCGATACCTGGGTCGAGCAACTGGACATCAGCGAAGACGGCGGCGTCTCGATCAGTGGTCAGAGCGCCCGGGCCAGTGCCTTGATTGCCCGCGCCAAAGACTGCCGAACCCTCAGCGATGCGCAGTTCCAGGGGATCATTCAGCCCGACGAACAGACGGGTAGGGAACGTTTTTCATTGCACGCGCAGTTGCGCAGGGAGCCAGCCGATGCGACGTGAATTGACCGCCCGCGAACGGCGCGGCGCAGCGCTGATCGTGCTGGCACTGGTGGTGTGGGCGACGTGGTGGCTGCTGGTACAGAGCTGGTTTCTCGATCCGCTGATGGAAATCGAAAACCAGGCCGACGGCTTGCGCGAACAACAGCAGCGCTACGCCGGCGCGCTACAGCAGCGCTACGCCGGCGCGCTACAGCAACGCGAAGCTCTGCAACAGCAGTTGCAACAGGCCCGGCGCGACCCGGCCAGCCGCAGCAGCTTGCTGCCCGGCACCGACCCCAGCGCCGTGGCGGCCGACCTGATGCAACGCAGCCTCGATCTGGTCAAGGCACATGCCGCGCAGGGACCCGGGTGTCAGGTCACGCAGCGCATGCCGATCACACCGGAGCAAAACAGCGCCGAGCCGTATCGACAGGTCAAAGTCAGCCTCACTCTCGAATGTGCCATGGAGCCGCTGACCGGGCTGCTGCACGATCTCGAATATGGTCAGCCGTTTCTGTTTGTCGACCATGTGAGCATCCGTCGTCAAACCTCCGCGCCAGCCAGCGGAGGTGCAGGGCGCTTGCAGGTGAATCTGCTGTTGCGCGGTTATCTGCAAGCGGCCAACGGTAAGGAGCCCGGAGCATGAGGTTCAGCCGTATGAATCTGCTCCTGCTCACCATCGCCGCGGCGCTGGGCGCAGTTTTTGTGGTGCTGTTACTTGGCGCGGGACGAGCTGAACAGTGGCTGCCTGCCGGTCAACCACGTGATCTGCCGGCCAGTGCCGCGCCAAAGCCGCTGCCGACATTGACCGCGCAAGACTTGAGCCTGAGCTGGCAACAATCGATTTTCAGTCCCGAGCGCAAACCCGACCTCGTCAGCGGGAAAGGCGAGACGGCCGCGATGCAAGGCGTCGTGCTCACGGGCGTGGTCATCGATGGCCAGGCGCAATGGGCGCTGTTGCGCCTGACCGATAAACGCAGCCTGAAACTCGCAGTCGGCAACGCGCTGGATAACGGCTGGACCCTGACTGCGCTCAGCCCACTGCAAGCCACTTTCATGTACCAAGGCCAGAGCCGCCAGCTGAGCCTGCCCGTGCTACGTCTTCCGCCGCCATCAACGGCGCCTCTTATCACTCTTCCCAATGTACCGAGACCATGAACAATTGCTTCCCTGAAATCCTTCGTTTGCGCAGCCCGTTGATTTGTCTGGCCACCGCCGTGGCCTTGGCTGGCTGCGCGTCCACGCCGTCGTCAACGCAAAATGACCCGGCCCTGATGCAGGAAGCACTCAACGGTACCGGCTCGCAACGCGCGCCAGTGGTGGATGCCCCCGCCGATTCGCCAAGCGCGTCAGCGTCCGATAACGCCACACCGGCGCGTCGGCAGATCATTCGCGGCAGCCAGAACTTCGTGCGTCCGACGGCACCTGCTGCCGGCGCAAAGGCCGGCGCCGAGCCAGGCGGGGACATCGTCTTCAACTTCACCGACCAGCCAATCGAAGCGGTGATCAACAGCGTCATGGGCGACTTGCTGCACGAAAATTACAGCATCGCCCAAGGCGTCAAAGGCAATGTGAGCTTTTCCACGTCCAAACCGGTGAACAAGCAGCAAGCCTTGTCGATTCTGGAAACCCTGCTGTCCTGGACAGAGAACGCGATGATCCGCCAGGGCGACCGCTACGTCATCCTGCCGTCGAATCAGGCGGTCGCGGGCAAGCTGGTACCGGAAATGCCGGTCGCCCGGCCTTCCACCGGCCTCACCGCGCGACTGTTCCCACTGCGTTATATCTCCGCCACGGAAATGCAGAAGCTGCTCAAACCGTTTGCCCGGGAGAACGCATTCCTGCTGGTGGATCCGGCGCGCAACGTGCTGAGTCTGGCCGGCACCCCGGATGAGTTGGCCAACTATCAAGACACCATCGATACCTTTGACGTCGACTGGCTCAAGGGCATGTCCATCGGCGTCTACGGTCTGCAACGGGCGTCGGTGGCCGAATTGATGCCACAACTGCAAAAGCTGTTCGGGCCTGACAGCGGCATTCCGTTGGCGAGCATGGTCAAGTTCATGCCCAACGAGCGCACCAACTCCATCGTCGCCATCTCGTCGCAACCGGCATATCTGCAGGAAGTCGGTGACTGGATCGCGACCATCGATGAGGGTGGCGGCAACGAACCGCAAATGTACGTCTACGACGTGCGCAATATGAAAGCCGCGGATCTGGCCAAATACTTGCGCCAGATCTACGGCAACGGCGCGATCAAGGAAGACGCTGCCGCCAAGGTCGCGCCGGGTTTGCGCACCACCTCGCTGTCGTCGCTCAATGGCAGCGGTAATGGGCTTTCCGGCACGACGTCACAAGCGTCTGCCGGTCTGGGCGCAGAAAACAATCGCACGCAATCGAGCGGTGAAGAGGAGGAGGAGGCCGAGGATGATACGTCTGGCGGCGAACTGGGCGAAAGCGAAAGCGCCGACACTGCAGAGTCCGGCGGGCAAGCCGCGGAGCAGAGCCTGCAACAAAGCGTGCGCATCACCGCGCAGAAAAGCACCAATCAGTTGCTCGTGCGCACGCGCCCGGCGCAGTGGAAAGAGATCGAGTCGGCTATCAAGCGGCTGGACAACCTGCCCATGCAAGTGCAGATCGAGACGCGAATCCTTGAAGTCAAACTGACTGGCGAACTGGATCTCGGTGTGCAGTGGTACCTGGGCAACCTGGCCGGCAATTCATCGAGCACAACCGTCGCCAACACCAGCGGCAACCAAGGCGCGCTTGGCGCGGGCGGGGCAGGGCTCGGGGCAGCGGATTCGCTGTTCTATTCCTTCGTCAGCAATAACCTGCAAGTGGCACTGCATGCACTCGAAACCAACGGTCGGACGCAGGTGTTGTCGGCGCCGTCGCTGGTGGTGATGAACAACCAGCAAGCGCAGATTCAGGTCGGTGACAATATTCCCATCAGCCAGACGACCGTCAATACGAGCAATTCCGATACGACCTTGAGCAGCGTGGAGTATGTGCAGACGGGGGTGATCCTTGATGTGGTTCCGCGAATCAATCCGGGTGGCCTGGTGTACATGGACATCCAGCAACAGGTAAGCGATGCCGATACCAGCGGAGTCACCACCGCTCAACCCAATCCGCGCATCTCGACCCGTTCGGTCTCCACGCAAATCGCTGTGCAGAGCGGGCAGACGGTGCTGCTCGGCGGGTTGATCAAGCAGGACAATGCGGAGTCCACCTCCAGCGTGCCGGGTCTGTCGAAAATTCCTGGTCTGAAATGGCTGTTCGGCAATACGTCAAAGTCGCGCGATAGAACCGAACTGATTGTCCTGATCACCCCACGGGTCGTGACCAGTGCGAGTCAGGCGCGGCAGGTAACGGACGACTATCGCCAGCAGATGCAATTGCTCAAGTGACAAGTAATGGCGGAGCAGACGGCAGTCTGACCACCAATAGTGACGGTCGATGCTAGACCGTCGCTCTTCGGCCAGTAGCAGGCATTCGATTGAGTGCCTCTTCGAACCAACCTGCAGACCTCCACCTAGCGATTGCAGCTTTTCTAGCTACGCTTGCCAGCAAGAGATTGGTGCAAGCACGCCGACTCCTTAATTGTCTGGCAAGGGAGCCAACAACCATGGATAGCACTCACGGCGTTTACCCATCAGCTACCGTTCTGGTAGTCGACGATACCCCCGATAACCTGATGCTGATCGCCGAGTTGCTCAAGGACAAATATCGGGTCAAAGCCGCCAACAGCGGCGAAAAGGCTCTGCGCCTTCTACAGGCTGACCCGCTTCCCGATCTGATTCTGCTGGACATCATGATGCCGGGCCTGTCCGGTTATGACGTTGCCGAGCAGCTCAAGCTTGACGCTCGCATTCGCCATATACCGATCATTTTCCTCACCGCCATGACGGCCACGGAGGACGAGATTCGCGGCTTGAGCCTCGGTGCTGCGGATTACATCACCAAGCCGATCATCCCTCCGGTGCTTATGGCCAGGGTCGAGACTCAGATCAAGCTCAAGGCCGTTGCCGATTTTCTGCGCAATCAGAACGATTTTCTGGAGCAGGAAGTGCAACGGCGTACCCGCGAGGTGATCGCCATCCAGGATGTCACGATCCACGCCATGGCTTCGCTGGCCGAAACCCGTGACAACGAAACCGGCAACCACATTCGCCGCACCCAGCACTACATCAAACGCCTGGCTGAACTGTTGCGCAATCATCCGCGCTTCCGGGACTTCCTCGACGAGGACACCATCAAGCTGCTCTTCAAATCGGCACCGCTGCACGATATCGGCAAGATTGGCATTCCTGATCGCATCCTCCTGAAACCGGGACGACTCACCGCCGAAGAGTTCGAAATCATGAAGACCCACACCACATTGGGGCGCGACGCCATCCAGCACGCCGAGGATCAATTAGGCATAAACGTCGACTTCCTTCATTTGGCCAAGGAAATTGCCTACGGCCATCAAGAAAAATGGGATGGCAGTGGCTATCCGCAAGGCGTGGCCACCGATGACATCCCGATCAGCGCCCGATTGATGGCCGTGGCGGATGTCTACGATGCGCTGATCAGTCGTCGCGTGTACAAGCCCGGCATGCCCCACGAGCAGGCGGTGAAAATCATCCGCGAAGGCCGGGGCTCGCATTTTGATCCGGACATCTGTGACGCGTTTCTCGCCAATGCCGAGCAGTTCCGCGAAATTGCCGAGCGCTTCGCCGACAGCGACCAGGACATAGCCAGGCAGTTAGCTCTGCTTGAGCAGATTGCCGACCGTCCCTGAGCCCCGCGCATCCGTTTGCACATCCAGTTGAAAGAGGCCGTTTATGAACAGACTGTTCGAGATGCTCGAGCGCCTGTCTCTGCGCAATAAATTGATCATCGGCTTCGCTGCGTTGCTGATATTGATCCTGATACTGGGCGCGCAAAGCCTGCGCACCCAGTATTCGCTCAGAAATGAAATGCAGCAGTTGTACCAACAGGATCTGGTGGGCATCCAGCATGTGCAGGAGGTTCGGGTGCAGTTGCCGCATCTGTTGCTCGCCATGCAACGTGCAATTGCTACCAACAACGCGGACATCCGCATCAGCGCCAGAGCCCAGATGAATGTCGCCCAAACGCGACTCCATGAAGCGCTGGAGCAGGTTCGTCCAACACTGCGCCGACAGAGCAGCATCAGCAGCCTGCTGGAGTTCGAACGGGTATTACGGCGTCTGCAAAAAGATGGCGATGAAGCGTTGGAGTTCGCCGGCAAGGGTTCCTTGGGTCAAGCTTTGATGTTGCTCAACAGCAAGGATTTTCTTGCGCTGGAACAGGGCGGCGACGGGCTGCTCAACCAGATCGAGAAAAACAAGGAAACCGACATCCACGATACAGCGAAGAACCTGGCTGAATACGCAGAGCGTAGTACTGCGATCACGTACATCTTGCTGTTGGGTGGTTCGACGCTAACCTTGCTGTTGACCTGGCTGGTCAGTTATTCCATTCGCGTGCCGCTGAACCGCGTACGCGTGGCCGTGGACGAATTGGCGTCGGGCAAGCTGGACGGCCAGATCCCGCACACCGACCTGCGCAATGAAACCGGCGACCTGGCGCGGGCCATTGCGACGTTGCAGGTGGAGGCTTGTCAACTTGAACGCCAGCGTTGGGTGAAAGCTCACGCCTCGCTCCTGCAAGTCGATCTGCAACAGGCCGAGACGCCGCAACATTTGGCCCAGGCTTTTTTCAGCCGCATCGCGCCCCGTTTGGGCATGTGCCAAGGGGCGCTTTACGTGCTCTATGAAGGCGCATCACGCCTGAGACTGGTCGGCGGTTACGCGGTGGACAGTGAGCACCCGTTGCCCGCCGAGCTTGAACTCGGTGAGGGTTTGCTTGGTCAGTGCGCACTGGATCGCCAACCCCGTCAGCTTGAGGATTTGCCCGAATCGTTCTGGCATGTGCGCGCGCAGTTGGGCGCAGTTGCCGCCAGCCATCTGCTGGTGCAGCCGGTGCTGCGTGGCGAGCGCCTGCTCGGGGTTGTGGAAATGGCAGGCTTTCGCTCGCTTGAGGAGAACGAGGTGTTGCTCTTGCAAGAGGTCTTGCCCAGGCTGGCCGGTGCGATGGCCATTATGGAACGCAGCGAGGCAGCCCAGGCGCTGTTGCAGGAAACTCGACGCCAGGCTGACGAGATGGGCGCGCAAACCTTGCAACTGGAACACCAGGCCAGAGAGCTGGAGGCCCAGCAGGCAGCACTGCGCGCCACCGAGGCCTGGTATCGCGGCATCATCGAGGCAGCACCGGACGGCATGCTGGTGCTGGGGGCCGACGGCCGCATCCTGATGACCAACCCGCAAATGGACACCTTGTTTGGCTACGCCCCCGGCGAGCTGATTGGCGCCAGCATCGAGCGTCTGGTCCCGCAGGCCGCCCGCGAGCGCCATGTCAAGTTACGCGACGGCTTCATTGCCAGCGGCGGAACCCGGCAGATGGGCGGCGATCTCGACGATCTGAGCGGCGTACGCAAAGACGGCAGTCTGTTCTCCGTGGAAATCGGCCTTTCCCATTTGCCCCGCCTCGAGGGTCGTGGCGTCTGTGTATGTGCCTCGGTGCGTGACGTGAGTGATCGCCGCGCGATGGAAGCCCGGCTGCGAACCGCCAGCGATCGCCTGAACCTGGCACAGGAGGCCGGTGACATCGGGCTGTTCGACGTCGATCTGGTCAGCGGCACAAATTACTGGACTCCCCAGCTCGAAACCCTGTTCGGACTTGAGGCTGGCGGATTCGGCGGCACGTTGGCGCACTGGAAAGCGTTGATGCATCCCGAGGACGTGGCTCGTGTCAGCAGCACATTCGAGAGCGCGATCGAGAGTGGCAACGACCGCGTCGAGTTCGACTTCCGGATCGTACGTAAAAACGATGGACTGGTACGCACGCTCCGGTCGCTGAACCGCTTCTCACGCACGCCTGACGGTAGGCCATTGCGCGCAACCGGCATCAACATCGACGTCACCGCACTGGCAGAGGCAAGGGCTGCGGCCGAAGAAGCCACGCACGCCAAGAGCGAGTTTCTCGCCAACATGAGCCATGAAATCCGTACGCCGATGAACGCCATCATCGGCATGAGCCACTTGGCGCTGCGCACCGAACTGGACAAACGCCAGCGCAACTACATTGAAAAGGTCCACCGCTCGGCGGAGAACCTGCTGGGGATCATCAACGACATCCTCGACTTCTCCAAGATCGAGGCCGGCAGGATGAACCTCGAACAGGTGCCGTTCCGCCTCGAAGACGTACTCGACAGCTTCGCTGCGATGATTGGCCTGAAGACCGAGGACAAGGGCCTCGAGTTGTTGTTCCAGATCCCGCCCGACTTGCCCACGGCACTGCTGGGCGATCCATTGCGGCTGGGGCAGGTGCTGATCAACCTCGGCAACAACGCGGCCAAGTTCACCGAGCACGGCGAGATCGTGGTCGGTCTGGAAGAAGTGGGTGCGCACACGGACAGCGTGGAGCTGCATTTCTGGGTGCGCGACACCGGCATCGGCATGACCGTCGAGCAGTGTTCACGCCTGTTTCAGTCATTCAGTCAGGCGGACACTTCGATCACCCGCAAATATGGCGGCACCGGTTTGGGATTATCTATTTCCAAGAAACTGGTGGAGCTGATGGCCGGCCGAATCTGGGTCGAGAGCGAGCCGGGAGTCGGCTCCACGTTCCATTTCCAGGTACAACTCGGCGTACAGCAAAATGTTCTGCCGCGTCGCATGTTCAAGGCTGGCGAGCTGTTGGGCATGCGCGTGCTTGTCGTGGATGACAACACCAGTGCTCGTGAAATTCTCTCGGGTATGGCACGCAGCTTTGGCCTGGAAGTGGACGTCGCGCAGAGCGGTAGTCTGGCGCTGCGCATGTTGGCCGACGCCGAGCACAGGGTCCTGCCTTACGATCTGGTCTTGATGGACTGGCGAATGCCCGGCATGGATGGCATGGAAACCGTGAGCAGAATGCATTCCGCCAGTCTGATGCGCACGCCATCGGTCATCATGGTGACGGCTTTTGGTCGCGAAGAAGCCCGCGAAGAAGCCGAACGCCAAGGCATCCAGCTGCCGGTGGTACTGACCAAACCCGTCACGCCGTCCTCGTTGCTCGAAGCCATCGGTGTCGTGCTGGGCAGAGACACGCACAGCGATACTCGGGCTGGCGAACGCTCCCAACACAATGCCAGTACCGTCGCCAGTCTCAATGGCGCACGGCTGCTTCTGGTCGAAGATAACGAGCTGAATCAGGAGCTGGCCAGCGAGCTGCTGGAGAGCGTCGGAATACGCTTGCGACTCGCCACGCACGGCCAGGAGGCCTTGGATATCCTCGGCGAGGATGGCGACTTCGATGGCGTGCTGATGGATTGCCAGATGCCGGTGATGGATGGCTACACGGCCACCCGGCACATTCGCCAGCAACCGCGCTTCAGCACGCTTCCGGTGATCGCCATGACCGCCAATGCCATGGACGGTGACCGCGAGCGCGCGCTCGAATGCGGCATGAACGACCATATCTCCAAGCCACTGAATGTCGAAACCATGTTCGCGACAATGGCAAAGTGGATCAAACCAAGAACCGCTCAAATACCGCTGAACGCAGGTTTCGCCGATGGCTTGCCAGATCATCTTGAGGGTATTGACCTGGCTGCGGGTCTCGCCACCTGCATGGGCCGGCGCGATCTCTACTTACGTCTGCTCTGCAAGTTTCGCGATACTCAGACAAACTTTACCGAGCAATTCCAGTCCGCACGGATCGATCCGGATGCTGCTACCGCCGTACGGCTGGCGCACAGTTTGCGCGGCACCGCAGGCAACCTCGGTGCTAAAGCCGTGGCGCAGAGTTGCGCTTTGTTGGAACAGGCCTGCCAGAACGGCGAGCCGGCTACGGTAGTGCAAGCGCTAGCGATGCAGGTCGAGCAGTGCTTGCGCCCGACACTGGCGGCTCTGGCCGACCTTAAAGCGGACACAACGGCCTCCACGGATGATGAGCTGCTGGACGAATCGGCAATCAGCGAGCAATTGAACAGGCTCATTGTTCTTTTGAACGAAGGTGATACGGCAGCTTTGGACGTGCTGGCGGCACTGCGCAACAGGCCACTCGATCAAGCGTTGGCAGAACGTCTGACACTCGTCGCGGCGCAGGTGGAGCTGTTCGACTTCGATCGCGCCTTGCAGCTTCTTCAGGATAAATGAACCGGGTGAGCAGGTTGATGGGCGATCCCTGCAATGATCCTCAGAAATCATAGCAAGGGCACGCGCAGGCGTTTTTAAACACTATGGGCCCAAAGGAGTCGATCACGCGCGCGCCGTGTTTTCCGCGTTTGGATCCAAGTAAGGCCATAAAACATTTTTGGGGTGATTCAGCCAGCTGTTGGAATACGCATATACTACGTGCATTGTGGGTAGTAACTATTTGATTTTGTATAGAGATTGTCGATGAACACAGCTGATCTGCTTGAGTGTTTAAAAGAGACCAGTTCTGAAATGACGCGAGGGAATATAGATGAAGCTATTCTTCTACATTTCGATTTGATAATGGAAAGCTATCGGGAAAAACCTTTTTTCTATAAAAATCTTCTTAAGTATGACAGGTTTATGGTAGCTCTCTCTTTGTTGAGTTTTAACTACAGAGATGAACAAGTTCCGTTGTCCACAGTGAAAGCGTTTTGCCAGACGCGCGGTTATATGTCTCGTAATAGTCTGGACTCTTATTTCTCTTTTTTGGTCGTCAGCGGCTATATGAATACTCAGCTACACGTTCAGGATGGACGTCAGCGTAGTTTCCAACCCACGGAAAAAACGTTGTGCGCTGCCACGCTGCTGCTCAAGTCGTATTTACTGCCGTCGCAGATGATCTCTCTGTCCGATAGCTGGTTGCCAGAGTTAGGAAGGTCAGCGGATTTACTACGGGTTTATGCTCGTGGATTCGCCAGAATACTTGAATCAGGTTTCTTGCTCGATAAACTTTTACCTGAAGCAAAATGGATTCTCAATCGGGATGGCGGTCACTTGCCGATGCTTGCACTTTATACCGATGCCTTGCGAAACGGTTCTCTGGAAACCGGTTACAAGGTCTCATCATATCTTGAGATTTCGTCGCGTCTGGGAGTATCCAAGACGCATATGCAACGCATGATCAAAGAAGGACAGTTACAGGGTTACTTTAAGTGCGACAAGCGTTTTGTTGAATTGAGTCCGGCGTTTATCGATCTGATCAGGCGGGCAATGTCAATCTATTTTGCAATTACTCGGGTCGGTATGGAGCTAGGTATTGCGGAGCACGAGGTTAAGAATAGGCCTGTCGACATTTGCAGTTTTTAAGATCATTTTCTTGATAGTTAATTATTAATAAGCAACCTTCGCGAAAACGTTTTGATTCTTAAAACATTGTCCTGTTTTGCGCTTGCTCATCCCGGAGGTCAGTGTGTTTAATCATCGAATCAAGAAAGCTCTTTTTGACTGTCAAGAGGAACTGACGGCGTTGCTCAGTACGCTCGCCGGTATCGAGTCAGTTTTTCTATCGATACGTGTCGATACAGCAGGGCGAATCGTCTCGACCAACCAGCGGTTTGCAGAGGCGCTTGGGTATTCGTTGGAAAGGCTATCGAACATGGCCGTGAACGACATTACTGATCAGCCGAACAATGCTTTCGCGCCGAAGCTGTGCACCATCGAACGGCAACGGTATCGCACCTGCGACGGCCGAGCTGTGACACTCACCATCGGTTGGATCACCGCAGCAAACCGTACTTTCCAAGGCTATGGCCTGGTTGCCCCGTCCCTGACACGGGATGAACAGGAGGCCATCGAAATGTTCAGCGCGCTGAACCGTTCGATGGCGATGATTCAGTTCAACCTTGCGGGCGAAGTCATTTATGCCAACGAGTCTTTCGTCCAGGCCATGGGTTATAGCCTTGAGGAGATAGAGGGCCGCCATCACCGAATTTTCTGCTTGGCGGAGGATGTGGCTTCGGCGCATTACTCCGAATTCTGGCAGAGTCTGAACAAGGGTGTGTTTAACGCTGGGCGCTTTCGCCGGGTTGATAAAAGTGGAAAAGTGGTGTGGTTGGAGGCCACTTACAATCCCATCAAGGATGCTTTCGGGCGAGTTTATAAAATTGCCAAATTTGCCAGCGTAGTAACCGAGCAAGTCGAGAAGGCCGAAGTAGTCAGGCAAGCCGCTACCATGGCTTACGACGTGTCGCTGGATACCGATGTGAAAGCTAACAGGGGTATGGATCTGGTCGCCGATTCAGTGCTCGGTACGCAAACTATTGCACAACAGATGGCCTCAGTAACTGACAGCATGACTGCGCTTGAATCGCAGTCGCAATTAATCGGTTCAATCGTTGACACCATTGGTGCCATCGCCACCCAGACCAATCTTTTAGCGCTTAACGCCGCTATCGAAGCGGCACGCGCTGGCGTACACGGGCGAGGTTTCGCAGTAGTGGCCGATGAAGTGCGCAAACTTGCCGGCCGCACCAGTGTGGCCACGCAAGAGATCACTGGCGTGGTACGGCAGAATCGTGAATTGGCGAGTCAAGCCGCATCACGCGTCCAGTGCAGCAGAGACCAGGCCGACGTTTTGCTGGAATTGTCCGAGCAGGCAGGCATGGCGATGTCTGCTATCCAGCTGGGCGCCAAGCAGGTCGTGCAAGCAATTGGCAGGGTCACCAGCGACCTGGATTAAACCTTTTATGCCGCGCAGTAGTGCTTCCAAGTTGATAAATCGTAGGCGACGCCATTGTTGCATGTGTTCTTTTTCTGATTAAAAAATGATCTTCTGTGTTTGAGAGTATCTACGTCATGGATGAACTCTCGCTTTGATAGTGCAATTACATCCAGGTCGTTTCGAAAAAGGAGTTTTAGGGTGCCGGCGATTTTCAAGATCAGACCAAGAATGCGAACGTTGTTATCACCCGCGGTTACCAAAATTGAAATGGCGGGGTTTGTTGCCTGGATAGGCGTTTTGCTGATTGATCCCATGACTATGCTGAACCTGCCAAACACTCTCGTTACGTTATCTTTGTTATTGGTTTGGCATATTCATCGGGTTATCGCTGATTTTTGGGTGTGGAGAATACTCGGTGGCGTCTATATTTTGTTGTTGTCATTGGGCTTTGCGCATGTCATTGCGCATAATGTTGAGTTGCGCGTCTTCACGCTTCCGCTGGCTGTAATTATCGTGTTAAGCAGCGCCATTTTATTTGTTTCGGCGCAAGACTATTTGCTATCCGCAGTGCTTGTCTGGATATTGATGTGGCCCACTCTTGACGTCGGTCTGTATCGCGAACTCGAGGTTTATCTGGCCATTTTTTGCATTGCTTCGATGTCTATCGGCTTTACACTGAGCTTTACATATTTAAGAAACATGCGCTCGGTACTATTGGTGGAGAGTGAGTTCAGAATGTTGGCAGAGACGGATTTCCTGACTTCGATACTTAACCGGCGTGCCTTTATGGAGACCTTCAAGAGTGCATTGGCAGGAGGTCATAGCGGTTATTTCATAATGTTGGATGTTGACAGCTTTAAACAGAAAAACGATCAGTATGGTCACGATGTTGGCGATAAGATTTTATGCGCCATGGCCGCTTGCCTGAAATCTACTCCAGGCAGCCACAGTGTCGGGAGGATTGGCGGAGAGGAGTTCGGTGTCTTGTTGTTGGGCGGCGATGACGCCGTTGCCCATGAATACGCTTTGCGCTTATTGGCAGGCATCCGTAACAGTGTATTGCCCCCTCATCAATACACCTGTAGTGCCGGGATTGCGCAGTTCTCGGCAACATCGGATATGTCAGCAGTGCTTAAATGCGCAGACACCAATATGTATAAAGCCAAGCATGACGGTAAAGATCGAGTATTTCAGGATGGCAAACGGGTCAACCCGCCATTCCCTGCGACTACATGATGAAGGCTTGACTGGAGGACGTCTGTGAAAATCGTGTTCGAAGACATTGAATCTCCCCCTTGCTGCTTATTGACGCTGGGCTCCTTTACATTAATGTTTGCGAGTCGTTCGGATGCGGAAAACTTTCTCCGGTTCCTTATTGGGCACGACGACATTCTTCAGTGCCCCATAGTTGAGTGATCGCTCTGGCCGATACCCGCCACTCAACCCTTCAACGACATCGGTTTTTCCCCACCCGGAGGCAAGCCAAACAGCCTCCGCACCCCATTGAGAAACGCCCCATAAGGTCGACCCAGCACCAGCATCATCACCGCTGCACCCAGCGTGCCACGCAGCAGACCTTCTCCCGATGCACCACTGAAGGCAATGATCGCCGCATAGATCGGCACCTGAAAACTGACCAGGGCGATGCTGTCCCAGAGCAACCTCGACAGCCGACCCTGACCGGCGCGCGTCATCAGCCAATCGCGCCAGACACCGTAAGGTCGCGCGACCGGAATCATCAGCGCCGCGCCCAGCAGGCGCGCCTGCAGAACCTGATCCCACGTCATGCCGGCAATGAAACGTTCATTGATGATGCCGGTGGTGGTGAAAAACAGGATCAGCGCTGTGGTGTCTGCCAAGAAGGCAGTCCGACGCGTTGGGCTTTGCAGGCGTTGCGGCACCTCAATTCTCCTTTCATGGCTTCAGCTTTCTTCAGCTAAACGCCGGCGTTTCATCGTGCTGTGACAGCGGCTGCACCGCGAGGTGCGGAGATTCGCCGAAGTACTCGATCAGCAGTTCGGTGAGCACGCGGATCTTGCGCGCGGGATGCGGGCCTGGCGCGCGGAGGAGGTAGGCGCCGGCCGGAGGCGGTGGATGGTTGGTCATGATCGGCACGAGTGCACCCGAGGCGATATGTTCATGGGTGAGGCAATCGGGCAAGTAGGCGACGCCGAGACCGGCAACTGCGGCCGCAGCGAGCGCGGTGCCGTTGTCAGCCTTGAAGCGTCCTTGCGGGCGAACCGTGATGACCTTGTCAGCCGCCATGAATTGCCAGGCTTCGGTGCCTTGCATGAGTGCCTGATGGGCGTGCAGTTCGTCCGGGGTTTGGGGGGCGCCGTGCGCTTTGATGTAGTCCGGGCTTGCGACGAGCTTGGTGTAGACCGGGCCGATACGCCTTGCGATCAAGTTGGAGTCCTGCAGATAACCCACGCGAATGGCGCAATCGTAGCCCTCGGTAATGAGGTCAACGAAGCGATCGCTGTAGCAGGTTTGCATGTGCAACTGCGGGTGACGGCGCGCCATTTCCGCCAGCACCGGGGCGAAGTGCGTCGGCCCGAACGACAATGGTACCGCTACGCGCAAGCGACCGCGAAGGGCGCCGGCGGGCAGGATGGTTTCCCTGGCGATATCGATTTCGCTGCAGACTCGGGCGGCATAATCGCGGAACGTCGCGCCGGCCTCGGTGAGCGATGCTCCGCGCGTCGAGCGTGCCAGCAGTTGCACGCCCAGTTCTGCTTCAAGCCGGGCCAGCCGACGGCTGACGATTGATTTCGAGACCCCGAGCCGCAATGCCGCTTGTGAAATGCCCCCGGCGTCCGCCACTTCGACGAAGGTTTGCAGTTCTTCGATATCCATTTTCGCGTTCCCCTTGGCGCGACACAGTTCGCCTCGGGATGCTACTACTGCCGCGAATAGGGGAACAGCACAATGGGTTTTCCAGGCACGGCGTCAGTCGCGTGCGTTCTGGAACCATTAGCCGCACGGGCTCCGGTCGTTTCACCCACGTGCGTCACCCCTACAAAAGGACCTGCAAATGGCTAGCGAAGCAATCCGCAATCCCCACACCGATCAACTGCTGACGCCCGAGAATTCAGCGTTGATCATCATTGACTATCAACCGGTTCAGGTGTCTTCGATCCGCTCGATGCCACGGGATGAACTGGTCTTCAACATCACCAGCGTTGCGAAAGCGGCAGTCAACTACGACCTGCCGATTATCCATTCGACCGTCAATGTCGCGACAGGTCGCAACAAACCGCCTATTCAAGAGTTGCAAGCGGTGCTCGGCCATCTGCCCACCTATGACCGCACGTCGATCAACAGTTGGGAGGACACCGAGTTCAAGCAGGCAGTCAAAGCGCTCGGGCGCAAGAAACTGATCATGACCGCGCTGTGGACCGAAGCCTGTCTGACCTTCCCGGTGCTCGACGCGATTCAGGAAGGCTATGAGGTTTATGTGCCGATCGATGCGGTAGGCGGCACGTCGCTGGCCGCGCACGAGGCAGCGTTGCGCCGAATGGAACAGGCAGGGGCGAAGCTGATTAGCCGCGTGCAGTTGTACTGCGAACTGCAGCGCGACTGGGCGCGAGACGTGAGCGTGCCGGGCTTTATGGGCGTGTTCGAAAACTACGACGGTTTCAATGCTGAAAAGGCGCTGCAAGCGGCGGGCAACAAGGCCTGATTAACCGGCCGTTGCTGAAGGTGGCGCTGGCGGCAATCGGCGCTGCCTTCATTTGGCCTGTCTCGACACCTGAAAATAATCTGAACGGCCTCGGAACCTGCTCGCCTAATGATTAGCTTGTGGTCAATCGCACAGGCGCTGTGTCAATAACGGCACACTCCGAGAGGTGGTCAACGTGGCTAAAGACGAAAAGAAAAGCAAAGACAAAAAAGGTGACGCTTCGAAAGCCAGCAAGGATTTGAAAGACAAAAAGTCATCACCTGAAAAGAAATCAGTGGCGGCCTCGGCGCTTTCGAAGTCCTCCGACAAGGACAAGAAAGACAAGAAAAAAGACGCCGAGCCGAAGAAGTCTGCCAAAAAAGCGGACAGCAAGCCTGAGAAGGCCAAGGATTCAAAGAAGGCGGATAAGCCGGCTAAAAAGAAAAAGTGATCTTTTTCCGTCTGCCAGGGCTTCATGCCCTGGCTTCCTTTTCGATGACGCAACGACCGAATACTTTTTGATGGCTAATGCCATTGAGTGTTGCCATTCGTCCATTGGCTGGCACTCGCGGTGACGGATCGTCTCTGACATTTACGCGCGGAATTTCCGTGCATCAGCAGGAGAGCCAGCATGGATATTGATGAGAAAGCGCCGGGCAACACCTCTCAGCAGCCAGTTACCCGCACCACCGACAATGAGACCGCCCATGATCCGCGGCGCGATGAACCCGAAGTGCCGCTGCCGGCGGACGACGATTCGCCGGTCGATGAAGACATGAGCGATGTCGATGCCAACAACTCGGTTTCGAGCGAACATCCAGAGCCGAGATAATGGAAAGCCAATAAAAAACCCGGCATTCGAACCGGGTTTTTTATTGCCTGCTATTCGGGGCCTCAGAGCGCCGCTTTGACCTGCAAACCAAACACCAGCGCATTATCGATGTCCTGCCCGGAGAACGCGCCCGGCTCGATGATGTACTGCATATTCGGGCGCAGGGTCAGCCAAGGCGTGGCCTGATAACCGTAACCGAGTTCGATCAATTGCTCGGCGCTGTCCAGGTTCGGGAACGCCGTGCCGTTGTTCAATGCGGCGTCCTGCAGCACGTCACGGCTGCGCGGGTTCGGCACGGCGCGTCCGTAACCGAGGGCGACGGTGTCACGCGGGCGACCTTCGAACGGTTTGTACAAAACCACGCCGGTGCCGTACCACTTGCTGAACGGCGAAGCCGCTTCGCTGGCCGCCGAGTATTGGCCGAAGGCATGCAGGCTGCGGCCTTCGGACGTTGGCGAGTTCCAGACCGCCTGATCGATCAGCAGGTAATGACCGCCGCGACCGGACACTTCTTTATCGCTGCCAATGCGTTTTACGTCGGAGCTGTCGTAGTAGTAGCCGAGCTTGTATTCGCCGGGCAGGGTGCCTGCGTGCTTATACACCAGCTCGATCGGCACCACGGTGCCGGTGGTGTGTTTTGGCCCAAGGTGCCAGGCACGGCTGGAGTTGCCGTTGCTTTCCGGGTCGACGTTGAACGCGGCCACGCGCAGTTGCCACGAGGACGACAGGTCGTATTTCACCCGCACACCCAAATGCGCATTGGGGTAGTTGGTCCAGCCGCTGCCGCCGGACATGTTCAGCGGATGGCCGCAGAAACCGGCGTTCATGAAGTTGCACAGAATGCCGCTGTCGAGGCCGCCGAGGTCGTTGCCCATGGCCATGTAACCGAGTTTCACATTGAGTGCCGGAGTAAACAGGCTGCGCTCGTAACTCAGTTCGGTCAGGCGCGTGTACAGGCCACCGTAGTTTTCCTGGATCGGCAGACGGTTGCCGACCAGATCTTCCGAAGCGCTGTTGCCGCGACGGTCGTTGATGGTCAGCTGGACCTTGCCGGCATTGTCGACGCCGTACAGTTTGCTCAGGTCGAACTGCACGCCGAGCTTGATGTTCTGCGAGTAGCGCGCCGAGCGATGCAGGCCGCCGTCGGCGTTGTATGCCATTTCACCGCTGTAATCGCCGGTGAACTTGATGCCTTGTTCATCCATCTGGTGACGTAAGCCACCCCAGTCACCGGTGAGGGTGCTGCGGCTCAACAGATCGGAATCGTTGTCGGCCAGCGCGGGGAGGGTGGTGGTGCACGCGACGCCCAGCAACAGGCCTTTGAACAGGTCGGAACGGGAAAAACCAACAGCCGATAGCATGTAAATCTTCCTGCAGAAAACTTGAGCAATAGGGGGAAAGCAGCGCGGCACCCGAAGGTGCCGCGCTCAAAGCAAGCGTCCGCGTTTAACGTGGACGCAGTGGTTTACGGCAAGGCGTAAGCCATCACGTAGTCGCCGCGATCGGTCGACTGACGCGCGCCGCCCGCGGTGATGACGATGTACTGCTTGCCGGTTTTCGGCGAAACATAGGTCATCGGGCCGCCCTGGCTGCCGACTGGCAGACGTGCTTTCCAGACTTCTTCACCGTTGCCGCTGTTGAAGGCGCGCAGGTAGAAGTCCTGGGTGCCAGCGATGAAGATCAAACCACCTTGGGTCGACAGGGTGCCGCCGAGGGTTGGCAGGCCGATCTTGATCGGCAGGTGCATGCGGATGCCCAGCGGACCGGTGTCTTCAACGGTGCCGACCGGAACCTGCCAGGCGATTTTCTGGGTCTTCATGTCGATCGCCGTCAGCGTGCCGAACGGCGGTGCCTGGCACGGAATACCGGCCACCGACAGGAAGCGGTTCTTGTTCACGGCGTACGGCGTGCCTTTCAGCGGCACGGCGCCCATGCCGGTGTTCAGCGCTTCGCCACCGCCAGCGGCCTGGCCTTTGTTCTGCGACGGAATCATCTGAATCCACAGACCCAGACGCATGTCGTTAACGAAGATGAAGCCGTGCACCGGGTCAGTGGAGATGCTGCCCCAGTTCATGCCACCCAGCGAACCCGGGAAGCTCAGCGATTTGTCCATGCCCGGCGCGGTGTACAGGCCGTCGTAGCGCATGCCTTTGAAGTCGATGCGGCAGAGCAGCTGATCGTACGGAGTGGCGCCCCACATGTCCGATTCAGTCAGGTGCTGAGCACCGATTTCTGGCATGCCCACCGATTTCGGCTGAGTCGGGGAGTACGGTTCGTTCGGGATGTTCGCCGCTTTGACCGGCACTTCTTTAACGTCAGTCAGCGGTTTGCCGGTGGCGCGGTCGAGCACATAGATCTGCCCGGCCTTGGTGCCGATGACCAGCGCCGGAATGCTTTTGCCGTCCTTGGTGAAGTCGATCAGGCTCGGCTGCATCGGCAGGTCGAAGTCCCAGAGATCGTTGTGCACGGTCTGGAATACCCAGCGCTCGTCACCGCTGGTGGCGTCCAGCGCGAGAATCGAAGCGCCGTAGGTGTGATCGAGTTTGCTGCGCTCGACACCATAGATGTCGGTCGACGAACTGCCCATCGGCAGGAACACGGTGTTGGTGGCCGGGTCGTAGGACATCGGTGCCCAGCTGTTCGGCGTGCTGCGCACGTAGGTGCTGCCGTCGGCTGGTGCGTTTTTATCCTGCGGGTTGCCCGGGTCGAACGCCCAGCGCATGGCGCCAGTCATCACATCGAAACCACGGATTACGCCGCCGGGCATGTCGGTTTGCACGTTGTCGGCTACGCGACCGCCAACCACCACGGTGGTGCCGGCCATCAGCGGAGCGGATGACAACTGGTAGTAGCTGTCCGGGACATTACCCAGACCAGCCTTCAGATCTACCTGACCGTTGTTGCCGAAACCCTGGCAGAACTCGCCGGTGTCCGCATCGACCGCGATCAGACGGGCATCAATGGTGTTGGTCAGCAGACGACGCTGGCAATTGGCGGCCGGCGCAGGCTTGGCTTCGATGATCGACGAGTTGCTCGGCTGAGCAATCGCTTTGGTGGCGTCGAAATAGGCCATGCCACGGCAACGCTGCCAGACTTTCGACTGGGCGTTGATCGCGTTCTTCCACAGCTCTTTACCGGTGTCGGCGTCAAGGGCGATCAGGTTGTTGTGCGGGGTGCAGATGAACACCTTGTTGCCAACCTGCAGCGGAGTGAGCTGATCTTCAGCGCCGTTGCCATCGCTCTCGGCGACGTCACCGGTGTGGTAGGTCCACGCGACTTTCAGCTTGTCGACGTTGTTGCGGTTGATCTGGTCCAGCGCAGCGAAGCGGCTGCCACCTTCGGTATTACCGTAGTGCGCCCAGTCTTTCTGCGCCTTGTCCGGCTCGACCGGGGTCAGGCCCGGGCCAGTGCCGGTGGCAGCAACGGTCGGGTGGGCGACAAACATATTGCCGGCCGCTACAACCACGCCGACTGCCAGCACCGCCGCCACAGCGTAAGCGCCGCGACCGGCAACGCCACCGTTGGCACGCTTGAGCAGCGGATAAACCAGCGCCACGACCAGGCCGATCACACTGAACATGAACAGGCGCGAGAACACCGGCCAGAACACCAGCCCGGCATCGCTCACCGCCCAGATCGCGGTGCCCACCAGGAACGCGGCAAACAGCCACGCACCGGCCAGCTTGAAGCGCGCGATCAGCAGACCGGAAACGGCCATGACCAAGCCACCCACCAGGAAGTACCACGAGCCTCCCAGGCTGACCAACTTCACGCCGCCCGCAGCCAGCGCCAAGCCGAGCAGGGCGATGACGACGCCCAGCCCGACCAGAATGAATTTTGATATGCCCGAGAGGCGTTGACTCTGCTTCACGTTGAGTGTCCCGTTGAAATGAGGCGCGCATTATATAGTTAGGTAACTACCTAGTTAAATCACAAATTTCAACGTGAAGCGTAGTTCGCGGTTTTGACTCGCGCCTGCTGGGGGCTCAGATGTGGAAATGTCTGTCGAAATGCGCACAAAAATGGCTGTTCTGTCAGATTGATTGTGAGTTGTGACAGATATCGTCTGCCGTGCACTCAGGCGTAAATCATTTGCGCCGGGTTGTAAATGCGACGAATAACCACCCGGCAGCCCGTCCCAGAGCGGTCAACGGATGCGCTGAGCTATATGGATATGCTTTTTTAATCTTGGAATTCGCCACGGTTTACCGCTCAACTGGCGCCTTTTTGATAGGTGGTTATTTATGTCCGAGCGATGTGAGGTGGTGGTTCTGGGCTTGGGCGCAATGGGCGCCGCCACGGTTTATCAATTGGCGAAAGCGGGGGTGAACGTTGTCGGTATTGATCGTTATCACCCGCCGCATAACCTCGGTTCCAGTCATGGCGATACTCGAATCACTCGGCTTTCAGTCGGCGAGGGCGCGCAATATGTGCCCATCGTGCGCAATTCACATCGTATCTGGCGTGAGCTTGAGGCACTGACGGGAGAGTCTTTGTTCGAGCAATCGGGCCTGTTGGTGCTGACGTCGAGCGCCGAGTTCGATCCTCAAGATGAGACCGACTTCACCTTGCGCACCATCGGCCTCGCGCAGACTTACGGCATCGAGCACGAAGTCCTGTCCGCCGAACAGATTCGCCAGCGCTTCCCGCAATTCGCCAACGTGCACGACTCGGCCATCGGCTATTTCGAACCAGGTGGCGGCTTCGTGCGCCCGGAGCGCTGCATCGATGTACAGCTCAAACTGGCCGAGCAACACGGTGCGACGCTCCACAAAGGCGAGACCGTCACCGGGATCAGCTCGAACGAGGAGGGTGTCACGGTAACCACGGACCGGCGCACGCTGTTTGCCAATAAGCTGGTGATCAGCGCGGGCAACTGGAACGGCGAGTTGCTCGGTGAGCCGTATGAGAATCTGCTGAGTGTTTACCGGCAGAAACTGTTCTGGTTCGAACTGGAAGAGAACGCCGGACTGGTCGGCCACTCACCGACCTTCATCTTCACCCACGGCCGCGGCGACGACAAAATCAACTACGGCTTTCCCGCGCTACCCGGCGAAAGCAGCATGAAAATCGCCACCGCGCAGTACCACACCTCAACGTTACCTCAGGCCATCGACCGTACGGTTTCAGCGACCGAAGCGCAGGATATGTACGAGCACCAGGTGCAAGACCGCATCGCCGGCGTGACCTCGACAGTGCTCAAGTCGGCGGTCTGCGCCTACACCGTGACCCCGGATCGCCACTTCATCATCGACGAGCATCCGTCGCTGCAACACACCCTGTTCGTCTCGGCCTGCTCCGGGCACGGCTTCAAGCATTCCGCCGCGCTCGGCGAAGCATTTGCGCAGTGGTGCATGCGCGGCTCGAGCGACCTGGATCTGTCCTCTTTCTCCCTGAAACGCTTCGAAGGAAAACTTTCGTGAAACGCGTCGCGCTCTCCGTAGCACTGCTGGTCGCCGCCATGGGCAATGCCTATGCCGAAACCCTGAAAATCGCCGTGGTGCCTGTGCCCCACGCCGAGATCCTCGAGTTTTTGAAACCGGAACTGGCCAAGGAAGGGGTGACGCTGGATGTCAAAGTGTTCTCTGACTACATCCAGCCCGACCGGCAGACCGATGAAGGCTTGCTCGACGCCAATTACTTCCAGAGCAAACCGTATTACGAGGCTTACAAGAAAGACCGCCCGAGCAGCGATCAAGTGCCGATCGTCGCAGTGCACATCGAACCGTTCGGCGCCTATTCGAAGAAGATCAAATCCATCAGCGAACTCAAGGATGGCGCGACCATTGCCATTCCCAACGACCCGACCAACTCCGGCCGTGCGCTGCTGCTGATCGCCAAACAAGGCCTGATCACCCTGAAGGATCCCGACAACATCATGGCCACGCGTCTGGATATCGTCAGCAATCCCAAGCACCTGAAGTTTCAGGAACTCGAAGCGGCCATGCTGCCGCGGGTGTTGAATCAGGTAGACATGGCATTGATCAATGCCAACTACGCGCTGGAAGCCAAACTGGTTCCGCACAAAGACGCGCTGTTTATCGAAAGTTCGGAGTCGCCGTACGCCAATTACCTGTACGTGCGTCGTGACAAGGCGAATGCTCCAGCGGTGCAGAAGCTCGGCGCGCTGCTCAATTCACCGCAAGTGAAGCAGTTCATTCTTGAGCGTTATCACGGTGATGTGGTGCCGGCGTTCTGATTGATTCGGGAACCATCAGACACCCTGATGGTTCCCGACGTCTCAAGCGTTTTCTTCAATCCGACGCACGTCACCCAGAGAATCACGCTGCATCGACTGGAGGTTTTTCTCGATGGTCTCGCACAGGGCTTCCATCTGAATCTGGTGTTCGCTGTGGCGAAACGGGCTTTGCAGATCGGTGCCGATGCGTTCGATGGCCAGCAGCATGAAACCGACCACGGTCGAGGCCAACGGCGTGAACCAGCCCAACGATTCCACCAGCCCTACCGGGACGATCAGGCAGAACAGCGAAATAAACAGCCGTGGGAAATACACATAAGGGTAGGGCAGCGGCGTATTCGCAATCCGCTCCATGCCGCCCTGACTGTTGGACAAATCAACCAGCGTCGACTCCAGCCGTGCCAGACGAATGCTGTCCAGGCGCCCGGCCTTGTATTCCCGAGCGAGCAAAGTCGCCGATCCGGTGAGGATGTCATTGGCGAAGTTGTTGGTCGTGCCACTGCGCGCAAATTCATCGGCGGGAATGAAGGCGCGGACTTCCTCGGGACAAGGCTGGCCTTGCAGATGCGCCGCGAGGCAATTCACATAGGCGACGTGGCGGCGCAACAGGGTCGACTTGACCGGATTGACCTCGCCATCTGGATCATCCAGCAAAGTCAGCACCTGCCGGGCGAAGCTGCGCGAATTATTGATCATCGACCCCCACAACGTGCGTGCTTCCCACCAGCGGTTGTAAGCGCTGCTGTTGCGAAAACTGATCAGCACGATCAATGCCGAACCCAATAACGTCAGGGGCATCAATGGCAGATTCAGCTTGGCGTTGAGGAACAGCATGAAGTCGACGGTGACGGCGATGTCCCAGAGCAGCAGCCAGAACAACGCCCAGCCGACATAGCCCAGAGTCTTGATGATCAAACGGTATTTTCTGACGATGGCAGCTTTCAAACGGAAACCTCGTGGCGAGCGGTAAGCGTTAACGCTTTAGCTCGGACGCTGTTTTCGCGGGAAAGGTTCGCTAAAACGCTTCAGCTTTCGTCGCCGTCGGCTAATCGGCCCGGAGACGATTGAAGGAAAATGACAGGGATCTTTTCATCAGTCTGGCCATCGGGGTTTCGATCTTTTCGTGAATGACATAGGACGCAGCGATCATCAAAGCTACGGTGCCCCACAGCAGCAGGTGCGCATTCACCGCCGGATAGGCGATGTTGAAGATGATGAAACCGATCATTTGATGGAGCAGGTACAGCGGGTACGTGAGGGCTCCCAGGGACGTCCAGTTCATTTGTCCGATGGCGGCTGTTTTGTTGGTTGCGATCAGAAGGAAGGTCATGAAGAACACGATAATGACG
This sequence comes from Pseudomonas viridiflava, assembly GCF_900580865.1. Taxonomy (GTDB): domain Bacteria; phylum Pseudomonadota; class Gammaproteobacteria; order Pseudomonadales; family Pseudomonadaceae; genus Aquipseudomonas. Next base: position 334,054 of record NZ_UTBZ01000060.1, on the reverse strand, counting down.
CTGCCGATGATCGAGGGATCGTACTCCGTCGCATATTTGCTTTCGATCGACTCGGCCCAGGTAATGGCGGTGAAGGTGGCCAATGCCAGTGCTCCCGCCACCAAGGCAATGCGCGGTTTTGTCATACCCTTCGCCCATATCAGGTAGAACGTCGCACCGGCGATGAAATAGGCCGCGTAATCGGTGATAAGAACGGAGCGTAGCTTTTCAAAAGCGAGGACTTCCGCTGTGGCCGACACCAGTAGCCAGAGCACGAGGCAGGGTTCGATTTTGTCTATTTTCTTCAAGGCCAGGAGAATCGAGATCATCAGGTAGAACTTGATCTCTACAAACAGCGACCAGTACACACCGTCGATGGGCGGGACGCCGATCAGATCGCCAAGGAACGTCATGTTGATCAGGTACTGATAAAGATCAGCGCTGAATCTGGGCTGCCCGAAAGCCAGTGTGATCAGGAAGGTGAGTGTGCAGCAGACCCAGAATGCCGGGCACAGGCGCACTACGCGGGAGATGAAAAACACCTGCAGATTGTTGCTCGACGCGGTCATCAGGATGACAAATCCGCTGATCATGAAAAACAGCTCCACGCCCAGATATCCGTACTTGGCCACCTCGGCCAGCAGCGGATAGGGCATGACCGACATGTCGCCCCGCGCATACCCGCGAAAGGCGTAGTGAAAAATCACCACGGCGAGCGCTGCCAGGAAACGCAGCAAATCCAGCTCCTTTAGTCGTCGGTTGTTCATGTTTGGGCGCTCCGGACGTGTTAGCGCTGATCGAGAACTGACGACTCTGCCGAGTGAAATTCGACCCAAGGCGAAAGCTATGGCAGCAGGAGGGGCATCGACTGTCCCGGCGTTGTGTGACGGTTAAGGACCGCGTTGCCACATGCGGATGTAGTCGACCTCGAAGGTGGACGGCAGGTCAGCGTCGTCGACCACGCCGAACCATTTCCACATGGCCTCACTGTCAAAGACGATCTGCATCGGGAAGAAGAAGTGGCGGTTCTTCGATTCCCTGACCAGCACGCCATCGACGTACCAGCGCAGAGTGTCGGGCTGCCAGTCGAAACCGTAGACATGAAAGTCACTGGCCAGGCGCCAGGGGCTGATCCAGGTGCTGCCGTTGGCGATATGTTCTTTGCTTTGCGGCGTGGCCCATAAGTGGGCGTTCATGTTGTAGGAGCGATCCGAGGCGGCGTTTTTGGTCTTGCCGCCAATTTCGAAGATGTCGATCTCCGTGGCGTTGTCGGCCATGCCCGTCCACGCCAGCCAGAATGCGCTCGACGCTGCGGAGTTCATCGGTTTGGCGCGAGCTTCGTAGTAGCCATAGAAACCGCGTTCACGGGTACGGACCATGGCTGAGGTGTAATCCTTGAAACCGAGCTCGACGTACTTCTGCGGCAAGGGTTCCTTGCGAAAGACAATGTTCAGATGGCCGTTGCTGACGCTGGCATTGCGCGGGGTGAACAGCGCCGGTTTGCGCCCGAGCGATTCGTTGCCGATCGCATTGTTGACGTGCCAGCGCGCGGGGTCGAGGCTGCTGCCGTTGAAGTCGTCGGACAGCGTCGTGTTGAATGCCCAGCGCCCGGCATTGGCCTGATCGGACAGCGGCAGATAGGCGTGCTGACGCGTCGGAGCTTTACCGAGTGGACCGACGCGGGTCCAGGTATCGGCATGGCTGGGGACAGCCACTGACCACTTTTGTGCCAGGTACTGAAATGCCTGCTGGCGCTCTGCCAAGGACGCGAACGGGCGATCGTAGACCAGCACCTCGGCGATGTCGCCGCGAAAGTTTTCCGACGTGCCGACGGCATTGCGCCCGACCGCATACGGGCCGATCGGCACATCCTGCAGTTCCAGGACGGAAACCGTCGGTTCATACGCGCTGGTTTGCGCCAGGCTGATTGCGAAGTTCGGCAGGACATTATCGTTGTGGGCGGGTTGGGTTCGTGAACTGAACAACCGCTGCCACGGATCGCCCCCGGCCTGTTCTGGCAATCGGCGGGACACGATCAACACCGTGACAGGACCTTTTGCGCTGCGAATGCTTTTGCCCAGAAACGCCGAAGTACCACTGAAACGCACGACCGCATGGCCATTCACGGCGTTTTCCAGGCGTTGCGGCTGCTCGGCGCCTTCGTCGACCATCGCGTCATGGGACTGGCCGGATTTATCGCCCCAGCGCTGCACACGGTTTTGCGCATTCAGGGTCAGGCTGGACGCGTCGGCCGCGTCCATCCACAGCACCAGTCCGGCATTGGGAGGCGCTTGTGCGGCGCTGCCAGTCAGCGCAACCCACAGCAGCAGCGCCGGCAGCGATCGTAAGAACATCATTTGAAGGCAAGCAGCGCGGGGATTTCGAAGGAAGACTGATACCCCTGCGGATTACACGACTGCCAGCGCCAGGCATCGACAATCATCTGTTGCAGGTCGCGTTGCGCGGTCCAGCCCAGCTCCCGTCCGGCCTTGGCCGGGTCTGCCCAGCACTTGGCAATGTCACCTTCGCGGCGCGGTGCAAAGCGGTAGGGAATGCTGATGCCGGTGATGTCCTCGAAACTGTGGATGATCTGCAACACGCTGTAGCCGACCCCCGTGCCGAGGTTCCAGAAATGGATGCCGTGGTTGTGCTGCAACACCAGCAGGGCCTTGAGGTGGCCAATGGCAAGGTCGACCACGTGGATGTAGTCGCGCACGCAGGTGCCGTCGACGGTGGGATAGTCGCTGCCGTACACCGTGAGTTCCGGTATCCGGCCAATGGCGACCTGGGTCAGGCACGGCAGCAGGTTGTTGGGGCGGCCGCGCGGGTCTTCGCCGATCATCCCGCTTTCGTGGGCGCCAATCGGATTGAAGTAGCGCAACAGGCCAATGCTCCAGCGCGGATCGGACTCGCACAAATCCGTCAGCAACTCTTCGATCATCAGCTTGGTGCGGCCATAGGGATTGACCGGTTTACCGGTGCCGAAGTCTTCGGCAATCGGCGTGCGTGTCGGCTCGCCGTACACCGTGGCCGATGAGCTGAACACCAGGCGGAAGACGTTGTTGCGCGCCATGGCCCGGCACAGGTCCAGCGTACCGGCGACGTTGTTGGCGTAGTAGTCGAGCGGTTTGCGCACGCTTTCGGCGACGGATTTGAGGCTGGCAAAATGCACCACGGCATCGATGTCGTAACGCTGGAAGATGTCGTCCAGCAGATCGGAATCACGGATGTCGCCCTTGATGAAATCGACCCGGGTCAGGGTCAGTTGCTCAAGGCGCGCGATGCACTCCTGACAGCTGTTGCACAGGTTATCGAGCACCAGCACCCGGTGCCCGGCATTGATGAGCGCCAAAGCGGTGTGCGAGCCGATGTAACCAGCCCCGCCAGTAATCAACGTGGTTTTGCGCATGGTGAGGTCTTCCTGTCTCAGGGACTGAATCAGCGGGCGGTGAAAACCGATTTGAATTCCTGCGGCCAGTGCGGGTGGATGAGGCTATACGCCACGGCGTAGCTCAACGCGCCCAGCGCGATGTTGCCGATCAGGTGCAGGTAGCCTTGAAAGCCCAGTTGCGGTGACACCAGCAGCACGGTCGCGGCCATGACCAGCGCGGCAATCACGCTGCGGTAATTGGCCTCGACAAACCGTCGCCAGCTGTAACCGATGGCCAGGTTGAGGCCGCGGATCTGCAGCGGCGTGATCAGCAGCATGCGCGTGAGCAGAGCGGCAGCTGCGGCCATGCCGCCATAAACGTTGCCGAGGCTGTAAACCAGCGCCAGTGCCAGAACCGTGGTGAGCACTTCCGCCTTGATCGTCAGGTGGCTGCGGTTGACCGCCACCAGTGCGGTGGTGGCGTACATCGCGGTGTTGCCGATGGCCGCCGTGCAGGCCAGCACTTGCAACAGAGGAATGGCGTCAGCCCACTTGGCGCCGAAGATCAACAGGATGAGGTCGTTGGCCGTGAGCGCGAGGCCAATGAACAGCGGCGTCAACACAAAGCCGCTGACGGCGGTCGAGTCGCCAATGATCCCGAGCAGGCGCTTGGGTTCCGCACTGCGTCGGGCGAACGCCGGCAGCGCATAACTCAGCAGGCCGTTATAAATCGCCGTGCGCGGCAGTTCGATGATGCGCATCGCCATGTTGAACATGCCGACTGCGTTCGCCCCGGCCGTCATGCCCAGCACCACGTTGACGCCGCGCTGCAAGGTTTGTGAACTCAGGGAATTGATGGCAACCGGCGCACCGGCCTTTAACAGTTCGCGCAAGACCGCCCGGTCGATGGCAAAGGCGATGCGTCGCCGGTCTGTACCCATCAGGACAATGATCGACACCCATTCCATGATCAGCGCCTGGGCAATCACCGCCCACGCACCCCCTCCGCACAGCGCCACCGCTATGCCGCCGACGCCGCCCGCGACTTTGCCCAGTAACGTGCGCGACGCGAGCATCTTGAAGTTGCCGCTACGGCGCATTTGCGCCACATAGACCCGCGCCATCATGGTCAACAGGATTTTCACCGAGGCCACCGCCGTCAGCCATTGCAGCAGCGGGTCGGACGTGTACAGGAATGCCGCGAGCGAGATGATGACAATCGACACCAGGCTGACGAGCACCCCGGCCCAGAAAGCCGTGCAGATGTGTTTGTCTTCCAGCCGTTCAAGGCGTACCAGCGGATCTTCCAGCACCGATGAGTACACCAGGCCAATCAATTCGACGATGGCGATGATGATCGTGCCCACACCCAGCTCGGCCGGCGACAGCAGCTTCGCGTAGACGACAAAGGTGATCATCGACAGCAGGATCAGGCCGAATTTCTCGGTGAAGATCCAGCTCAATGTCACCAGACGGTGATTGGCCATGGCGGTTACCGATTCAATGAGCTGGAGTTGACGCCGTTGCCTTGCGCCACGTTCTGGCGCGGGCATAGAGATAGCGCAAGGTCGGTTTACCATTGGCGAAGATCAGCGCTTGCCAGGAACACTCGAGCATTCGCCGGTACACGCCGAGCACTTGGTCATGCTCGCCGCGCCGGGAAAACGCTTCGAGAAAATCGGTGTGGTTGCTCAGGACGAAATTGATCCGTTGTTGCTGGCTGAGCATCTCGCCGTAGCGGGCGAGGTACACCTCAATAAAATGGATCTTGTTCTGGTAGTACTTCTTCGGTTGCGCGGTCATGTTGCCGCCGTTGACCGTGCGCTCCAGCAGTACTTGCGGCACTGTGTGGACCTCCCAGTGTTCGGCGATCCGCGTCCACATGTAGCGGTCTTCGGAGTAACGCAGGCTCGCATCGAAGCCACCGAGCTGCATGATCACTTCACGCCTGACCAGCGCAGTGGAAACGCCATTGACGACGTTGGCGTAGATGAAGTCGTAGAAGTGCCGGCCGCTTTTGCGCCGGTTGTCCAGTTGCCGCCGGCCGTCGCTGTAATTGACCTGCGCATAGCAGTCGATCAACCCCACCGGCCGGCCCTGACGACTGAGTTCGTCATACAGGGCCAGTTGCAGTTCGAGCTTTTGCGGGTGCCACTGGTCATCGGCATCGAGCATCGCCACAAACGTCTCTTGCGAGTGCCGCATGCCGTGATTACGCGCGCTGGCCTGGCCTTCGTTGGCTTGCTGCAGCAGCGTCAGGCGAAACGGCGCGACGAAATCTCTGACCCGTTGTGGGCCGTCATCGGTGGAGCCATCGTCAATGACGATGACGTGATCCGGCAGGCGGGTTTGCCCGACCAGCGACACCAATGTCTGCTCGATGCTGTCGGCGCCGTTGTACATCGGGATGACGACGCACACTGAATCCACGGAAGGGAAGGCTTGATTGGGCACGGGTGGTTCTCCTTGGGTTACGCGTTGGCTGAATCGCGCGGCACTGCTCTGCCAGACACACGCTGACGCTGCGCTGCCGCTGAGGTTGCGGGGTAGGCCGCGAGGTGATGGCGGAAAGACAGGGCCAGGGTGCAGAACACCAGAAACTCGGCGGAGCGATAGTTGGGGATTACGTACGCCACATAATTGGTGACGGCGAACAAGCCGATGATCACCAGCGCACTGGCGCGAAACTGCGCCGTCTGGTTGGCGGTCACGGCGCGGTATTGCTTGAGCAGGGCTTCGCCGAACATCAGGGCCAGCGCGCTCAGTTGGATGATTCCGCCGTTGAGCAGGGTTTCGACGTAGCCGCTGTGGGCGTTACCGATATAACCCCAGCGGGTAATGAAGCCATCGGCATCGGGGCTGGACCAGAAGGCGCCGAAGCCGTAACCCTTGAGGAACTGCCCGTCGATAAACGGCGCGAGCAGTTCCCAGATCAAGGTGCGGTCGGTCAGTGACGGGTCACGACCGGCCATTTCCAGCAGCACCGCGAAGTTGCTGTAGAGGAACAGGCACACCAGTAGATAGAGGAGGGTGCAGCCGAGGAACATCAGCGGCGAATGGTTGATGCGCAAACGGATCAAGGTCAGGAAGTACCAGTAACTGATCGCGCCAGAAACAATCAGCGCCACCCCGGTCGCCGACTGCGCGAGCAGGATCGCCACCAGCGAGAAAAACGCACAGAACAGCGCCCAGTGATTGCGTCGGCGAATCATCGGTAGCAATAACAGGATGGCGATCGCGTTGAGCCGGGCACCGGCATTCTTTTCGGCAAAAATCCCTTTGAAGGCGCCGTCGCGAATCCCACCGGACAGGAACGCAACGTCAGGCATGACCACCGCGAGGATCAAACCGATCAACGCCGCCACGCCAATGGCGCAGCCGAGCATGAAGGGGATTTTTTCCAGCGAATAGTTGTAGGCAAGGAAACCGGCGAAAAACACCATGCTGAGCATCGCGATAAAGCGCTTGAAACTGAGCATCGGGTCGTGGGACCAGCCGATCGACGCGATGACACAGAGCAAGAACAGCAGCATGAAAAAGTTGCTGCGATAAAAGGTTTTGCTGAGGAATACCTTGTTGCGGATGAAGAAAAATAACGGCACCAACAGTGTGATCAGCCCGCAGATCTGATTGGCCACGTTGCCTTCGAGGTCTTTATTGATATCGCCGAAGCTGGCGGCCCCGCCCAGACCGAGGACAAAGGTAATCACCTGGATGTAGAACAGGATGCCGAACAAGGTGAAGCCGTCGCGTAACGTCGAATACCTGATCGCCAGTGTGCTCATGATGACGGACTCCCGATCAACGCTTTGAGGTAGGTCTGCACCGCGCTGGCATTGATGAATCGGGCCGCGGCCTCCAGGCGCAATTCACGTTGCAGATTGCGCGGTGTAGCCAGTTGCAGGGCAATCGCCTGTGCCAGGGCGATCGGATCGTCGACGTCTACCAGTGGCGCGACCACGCCGCCAACGAGGATGTCTTGCGGGCCGTGGGGACAACGGGTTGCCACCACTGGCGTGCCCGTGGATAACGCCTCTACCAAGGCGTTGGGGCTGCCTTCGAAGCGCGACGACAGCACGAAGCAATCGGCGGCGGCGACCTCTGCCAACGGAGAATTGGCATAGCCCGGCAGATCGAAGCGCTCCGCCACGCCCAGTGCGCGCGCCTGTTCCAGCAGGTTGGGCCTGAGTGCACCCTCGCCAAAAATGATCAGGCGGGCATTGCTGTCCGGTAATGCGGCGAACGCAGTGATCAAGGTGTCGAAGCCTTTTTGCGGCGCCAGTCGACCCACGGCGACAATCACCGGGCCGGATTTTTCCTGCAGCCAGCGGTGGCTGGGCAGACCGGGCGTCTTCTCGCGAAAGTCATTGTCGAGCACCGGGTTGTCGGCAATGGTCACGTCCTGGCGGCGGGCCACGGTGGTGTCGACCAGGTCCTGGGCTACACCCCGCGAGACACAAATCACCGGGTTGGGAATCAGCCGATACAACAACGGCGCCAGCAGGTACGCGACCCGCACCATGAAATCCGGGTTGACGTGTTTGTCATGGGAAAAGGCATTGCGCTCGCTGACGTGCAGCCGTGCCAGCGTGCCGGACAACGCCGCCGCCGCAATCGCCACCACGTTGACGTGGGTGAGCGCCGCCAGTTGCGCGTCAAAGCGATTGGCCCGCAAAAAACGCGTGAGTGCCGGCACTGCACGGACGCTGCGCGGACTATTCAACTCAACCTTCTTCACGCGCGGGTCGAGGTGCGCGGCGTGAATACCGCCACCGGTGAGCATCAGCAAGGTCACGTCATTGCCCGCATCCACCAATGCTCCGGCCAGACGCGCCATCATTTTCTCAGCCCCGCCGGCGCTGAGGTCATGCAGGATAATCAGCAACTTTTTCATTGATTCCATACCTGGTAATACGCCTGCGCCGCGTACTGGCTGGTGTACTGACGCAGGGTGTCGGTGAGGCTGGTTTCGCTGAAGGCAACGTCATCGCGTGGGGCCAGGCTGCGCAGCATGCCGTCGGCCAGCGCCGGTACGTCGTTGACCTTCACCAGTTGGCCAAGTCGGCCGTTGTCGAGCAGTTCTCGGGGGCCGGTCTCGCAATCGCTGGCCAGCACCGGCGTGCCCAGTGCCAGCGCCTCGATCAATACCGTCGGCATGCCTTCTTGCACGGAACTCAAAATGAACAGTTGCGCGTGCCGGAGCAGCGGATAGGGGTTGCTCAGGAATCCGGTGAAATGCACTCGCGGGGCGATGCCCAGACGACGGGCCTGAGCGGTCAGTGCCTCGCGCAACGGGCCATCGCCGACGATCACCAGATCCGGTAGCACTGCGCTGCGCAACGCCAGCGCGTAGGCATCGAGCAGCAGGTGAAAACCTTTCGGCTCGACCAATCGGCCCAGGCCTAGCCAGTACGCACTGGGCAATCCGCCGGGTAGCGGCGCCTGCGAGGCTTGAAACAGTTGCTCGGTGACCACAGCATTGGGGCAATAACGGATCCGTTGCTGACCCCAGGGCAGTAACTCGATGAGTGTCTGGCGCAAGGCATTGGAAACGGTGACGACCTTCCCGCTGCCACACAGGTACAAGCTGTAGAGCAAACGCAGGCTGGCAGGACCGGTGTTCTGTTCACTGCAATCGAGTGTCGCGTGGCGGCAATAGATGACTTTGCACAAATGGCCCAAGGTGGCGAACCAGGTGCAGAGGTTGGCCTGCTCTTTGGCCGCAATCAGGTGGGTAACGCCTTCACGCTGTATGAGCCGGCGCAACAGGACGATGGACCTGAGCAAACCGACGACACCGCTGCCGCCACCGTTGAAGCGCTGCACACCGGGCGTATCTGGCACGTCTGCGTTGATAACGAAAAAACTCACCCGTCGGCCGTCCTTGAGAAACTGCTCGGACAACCGTTGCTGCACGCGCTCGACGCCACCGCCCACCTTGAAATCCTTGAGGATAAACAGGATGTGCATGGTCATTCCCCCACACTGATGGCGACTTTGTGCCGGGCGAGCATCGTCAGCAGGTGCAAGAAGTTGCTGGGGTAGTCGACGAGGTAGCGTTTGATCGTGTGCGGCTCGCGGTACATTCGATAAAACGCGCGCAGGTGCAGGCGATTGATCAGCGCCGGGTAGTATTGCCGCGTGGCCAGCGCTTCCTGGCGGATGAACCCGCCACAGGTGAAGGCGACACCACGAAAGCCCGCACTCAGGGCATCCTGTTCGAACTGTTCTTGCAGCCCGGCGCCGAGGCCAACAATGAGGATGTCGGCGGCGCTGCGACAGATGTCAGCGCGAATGTCTTCGGCTTCGGCGGCGTCGAAATAGCCGTTGTGATAACCGGCGATGGCCAACCGCGGATACAGCGCCCTGATCTTGACGATGAACAGCTCCAGTTCGGCCTGCCGGGCGCCGACGAAGTACACGCGCTTGCCCAGTTGCTCGGCACTGCCGAGGACAAGGTCAGCGATCGAGGTGAAGTCAAAGCTGACCCGGCCAATCGGCCTGCCGGTGACGCGCGACATGAAGGTCGACATCAACATGCCGTCGCAGAAATAGGCGACGCTGCCCGGGGTCTGCTGGAAAACGCTGCCGATGGAGGCAAAGTTGATAAAGGAATAGGCCTGGTTGGCCTCCAGTAATTTCGCCGAGTAATGCCCGACCAGTTCCAGCTTCAACATGGCGCGGCTCCTTCAAATGACTGAAGGGGTTGGCCGCCCCACGGAGATGTAGGTGAAGCCGCGTTTGCTCAAACGCTGCGGATCGAACAGATTGCGTCCGTCGAAAATCAACGGTTGTTTGAGCTGCTGGCTGAGCAAGTCAAAGTCCGGCGCGCGAAAGGCTTGCCACTCGGTGACGATGATCAAAGCGTCGGCATTTTTCAGCGCCGCTTCCTTGGTCCCCGCCAGCGTCAGGTCATCGCGTGCGCCATACAGGCGCTGGGCCTCTTCCATGGCTTTCGGATCAAACGCCTGAACGCTGGCGCCGGCGTGCCACAAGGCCTCCATCAATACGCGGCTGGGGGCTTCGCGCATGTCGTCGGTATTGGGTTTGAAACTCAAACCCCAGAGGGCAAACGTCTTGCCGCGCAGGTGGCCGTCGAAGTGATTGAAAATCTTGCTGTACAGACTGGCCTTCTGGTCCTGGTTGCGCGCCTCCACGGCCTTGAGCAGTCGGGCGTCGATATCGACAGCGGTCGCGGCGTGGATCAGCGCCTTGACGTCTTTGGGAAAGCACGAGCCGCCGTAACCCACGCCCGGGTAGATAAACTGGTAACCGATGCGCGGGTCGGCGCCGATGCCGTGGCGGACTTTTTCGATGTCGGCACCGAGTTTTTCCGCGAGGCAGGCCATCTCGTTCATGAAGCTGATCTTGGTCGCCAGCATGCAGTTGGCGGCGTACTTGCTCAGCTCAGCGCTGCGAAGGTCCATGACAATAATTTTGTCGCGGCTGCGATTGAACGGCTCATACAGTTCGCGCATCACCGCTTCGGCATGCGGGCTGTCGGTGCCGATGATGATCCGGTCCGGGCGCATGCAGTCTTCGACCGCGCAGCCTTCCTTGAGAAATTCGGGGTTTGACACCACATCGAACGTCAGGTGACGGCGATCGCTGTCAGCCAGTACCTGCTCGATACACGCACGCACCTGATCGCCCGTGCCGACCGGTACTGTGGATTTGTCGACGATGATTCGATGTCGATCCATGTTCAGCGCGATGGTCTGCGCCACGCTCAACACGTATTGCAGATCAGCCGAACCGTCTTCGTCGGGCGGAGTGCCGACGGCGATCAACAGCACATCACCATGCTGAACAGCCTCGGCCAGATCGGTGCCGAAGCGCAGACGACCACTTTGATAATTGTCGCGCACAAGGCTTTTCAGGCCCGGCTCGTAGATCGGCAGCGAGCCTTGTTTCAGCGCCTCGACCCGGGCCGCGTCGACATCGACGCAGAGCACGTTATGCCCGACCTCGGCCAGTGCGGCGCCCTGGACCAGGCCCACGTAACCAATACCGAATACGCTCACATTCATGGTCAAACCTCAGATCCTGATGAAGGTTGTCAACGCAGGGGCAGGGCGGGGATCAAGCGGTCGGGCAGGGGTCAGTAGATGTTTTTCGAGAACAGCGTGAAGGGCGTCTTGATGAGGATTTTGATGTCGAGCCACAGCGACCATTGGTTGATGTAGTTGAGGTCCTGGGCGACGCGCAGCTGCATCTTTTCCACCGTCTCGGTTTCGCCGCGATGGCCAGTGATCTGGGCGAGGCCGGTGATGCCCGGCTTGAGGCGATGGCGGGCCATGTAGGCGCGCACCTTGCCGGTGTAATAAATGTTGTGGGTGACGGCATGCGGGCGCGGGCCGACCAAGGCCATCTGCCCGGACACGACATTGAACAACTGCGGCAATTCGTCGATGGAACTGCGGCGCAGGAAGCCGCCGATCGGGGTGAGGCGGGCATCGTCACGGGTGGCCTGGCGCACCTCGCGATCGTCGTGAACGTGCATCGAACGAAACTTCCAGACCTTGATCACTTCACCGTTGCAACCGTGGCGAGCCTGCTTGAACAGCACCGGGCCAGCGGAGGTGAGCTTGACGGCGACAGCCACCGCAAGCAGCAAGGGACTTAGCAGAATAATGGCCGCGCCGGCCAGGCTGCGTTCGAACAGGTCTTTGCAAAACAGGCTGGCCGGGTGCGAGCTGATCAGGCTTTCATTGAGGTAGATCGCCGGCATTCGCTCGATTTCCGAGATCGAATGGTTGAGCAACACCATGCTGCCGAAATCCGGAATCCACACCACGTCGACATTCATGTCCAAGAGGTCGATGTACAGCGCTTCGATGGTCGCGGCATGCGCCATGGTCAGCACGATGTAGACGCGGCGCACTTCCAGACGCGTGATGATTTCGCGGATCGCGGCAACGTTGCCGAGCAGCGGCAGAATGCTCGGGGCCGGGCCGCTATTGTCGGCAGCGGCGATGAACCCGAGCACCAGCGCGCGGTTCGGTCGCGAGAGTTTTTTCGCCAGCTCATGGGCCGTCGGGCAGGTGCCGATGATTACCGAACGGCGCTCTTTGCAGACCTTGCGCGAGTGCAATCGGGCGAAGTAATGCAGGGGCAGAAAACTCGCCGCCTGCACCACGAAACCCAACACGGCCCAGACAATAATCACCTGGCGTGAATAGATCGCGCTGGTCTGGGTGATGAAGGCAATGGCCGCGAGCACGGCCAGCAGTATCAGCCAGCCGGCCAGCAATCGGCCGAGGCCGACCAACAGACCATGGCGCTTGTGGTAGACCTGCATCACGCTGTAAATCGGCACCGAACCGAGCACGGCGAGAATGATCAGGATGCGGTATTCGCTGTTCAGGCTGCCGACGCGCCAATGCACCAGCAACATCAGCAATACGGTAGTCAGCGACAGCGCACACAGCCACTGGCCCCAGAAGGTCAGGCCTCGGCGGTGCGTCATGTGAGCGGTATAGAGCGGCGTCATGGGCTTAACCTCAAGGCAGCAGTCATGCATCAGCGCTAATCGAACGGACAGGACGTGTCGCCCGATGGCTATTCCGTAGCTCGGCAGAGGTGAAGCGGGTTGTGCGTTGGCAGAAGGGGGCGTAGCGGCTGGCGTATTCGCCTGGTGTTACCTGGGCGCGAAATCGTAGTTATAGAACGCCCGGGAGTGGTGATGGCCGTACTTGCGCGCCTTGCGCAGGTCGACCTGGTTGAGCACGGTGCCAAACACCGGCACATGGCTCTGCTGCAACATGGCCAGGCCGCGCTGCACCTGGCTGATCGGTGTGCTGTCGGCCTTGACTACGTAGATCACTGCATCCGAATGCCGCGCCAGCAAAAGTGCGTCGCTGATCATCTCGGCAGGAGGTGAGTCGATAATGATGTGCCGGTAACGCGACCTCAGCGCCTCAAGCATGCGCGCCATGCGCGGCGAGCTGAGCAGATCCTGCGGCGGTGGCTGTAACGGGTTGAGGGAATCGGCCGGCGACGGCAGGCGCGGAGCGGCGAACATGTCCAGCGGAGGCGGCAGGACCTTGCCCGCCGGCAACATGTCCAGATTGCCCACCGAGACAATGCAGTCTTCAAGCCTGGCGGTGCCGGCAATGACATTCGCCAGCCCCGGGCTGTCCGGTGGGAAATCGAAGTTCAGCGACAGGGTTGGCTGACGCATGTCGGCATCGATCAGCAGCACACGTTCGAGTGACGTCAGCGAGCTGGCCAGATTGTTGGCAATGGTGCTTTTTCCCTCACCGGCAACCGTCGACGTCACCAGCACCACCTGCGAGGGCATTTCGCTGCTTTGCAGCATCAACCAGGTACGCAGGTTGCGAATGGTCTCGGAAAAACGCGGGTTGTCGTTATCCTCGAACAAGCGCGCCAGTTGCCGACGGGTTTTCTTCGTCACCAGTGGCACGACGCTGAGCAACGGAATGTTCAGCGCGTTTTCGATCGACTCATCGGTTTTGAAGGTATTGCTCAGGCTCTCGAAGAGCAGCGCCAAGGCAACGCCGATCACCGCTGCGATTAATCCGACGATCGCGACAATCAAGGTTTTACGCGGTTTGCTCGCATCGACCGGGACAATGGCCGGGTCGACGATGCGCACTTTGGTCGAGTCCATGTCGGCGGTGGCGGTAGTTTCTTTCAGCCGGGTGACGAAGGTTTCATACAGCGCGCGGGAGCTGTCGACCTCACGCTGGAACTCGCGCAACTGAAACTCTTTGCGCGCAATGTCCTGGATTTGCGCCTTGTTGCTGTTGAAGGACTGACGCAGCGAGGCTTCACTGGCAGTGGCGAGCTGGTATTGCCGCTCGATACCGGCGACCACTTGCTGTACCTGCAATTGCAAGCTGGTGGTGGCGGTGCGCAATTCGGTCTGCGCAGAAAGCAGGCTCGGGTGTTTTGGCCCATAGCGCCCCGCCAGTTCATCCACCTTGGCTTGCGCCACAGCGCGGTCGGCCTGGAATTTCTGCACCAAGGGATTGCTCAGCACCGCAGGCACGCTGGAGAGCCGGCTCAGATCACCGTTGCCCAAGGCCTTCGCCTGGCGGTACTCACTCTCGGCTTCAGCGCGGTTGCGCCGGGCGTCGACCATGCGATTGCCGGTCATTTCCAGTTCGTTGGCACTGATCGTGGCAACGCCGCCAACGTCGACCAGACCTTGCTCTTCGCGGTAGCCCTGAAGCTTTTTCTCGGCGACACGCAAGTTGTCGCGCAGCTTGACCAGCCGTGTGTTCATCCAGGCGGTGGTGGTTTGCGAGGACTTTTCGCTGGTATCGAGCTGGCTGTCGGTGAAGCCTTGCGCCAACGCATTGGCCGCCGCGGCTGCCAGAACCGGATCGGGCAACTCGACCTCGATTTCGAGCAACTGGCTCTTGCCGACGAACTTTACGCTGGTGTGCAGCATGAGGTTCTGCGTGACCTGATTGAAGACGTCTTCTTCAGTGGGCTGGTCTTTTTTACTCAGCGGCATCAAGCGGCTCACGCCCGGGATCCATTGATCAAGGTCGAGATCAGCCAGCCACTGGCGCGGTGTAAACCAGGGCTTTGATTGCTGGCGCGGGTCGGTGACCGGGTGGGTAGTCAGGCCGAGTTTTTTTACTGCGCGTTCGGCAAGGTCGCGTGATTGCAGGAGCGCCTGCTGGGTCTGCAAGTAATCCGTGGCGTTGCCGCCGGAATCCTTGACTTGCTGGAACGACATCAGCGGCGGGGTTTTATCGTTGAACAGCAAGGTGGTGCTGCCGATGTATTGCGGCGTGATGTTCGAGACCACAATCGCGGCCAGCGCAACGCAGGCCAGCACCAGCCAGGCGATGCTCCATTTGGCGCGCCAGATCACTCTCCAGAGCTTTAACAGGTCAAGGGTGTCCTTGTCTTCGCTGTACTGCTGATGCAGATGCGCTTGCAGAGGACGTTCGACGTAGGTGCTAGGGCTGTTGTCCATGATTAGAAAAAGCCTTGTGCAATGGAAATGGTGTCGCCGGGGGCAATCGTGGTGTTGCGCGTCACGTCATCGGTGAGGGTCGCGCCACCATCGCCACGCAAAATGGTCACGCGCTTGATCGAGGCTCGCTCGGTCAGGCCACCACCCAAGGCAATGGCTTTTTCCAGGGTCAGGCCGGGCACGAACGGGTAGCTGCCGGGTTTCTTCACTTCGCCATTGATGTAGAACGAGCGGTATTCAATCTGGCTGAGGCTGACTTTCGGGTCGATCAGGTAACCCTGTTTGAGTCCGTCGACGATGATTTTTTCGACTTGCCCGGGGGTCAGTCCCTTGGCGGATATCTCGCCCAGAAACGGATAGGAAAAGGTGCCAGCGTCGCTGAGGCGGATCTTTTTCAGGCTCAACTCCGGCTCACCGAAGACGATGATCCGCAAGACATCGCCAGCGGCCAGTTTGTATTGGGTGCTGGGGTCTGCAGCGAAGGTATGAGGTAGAAAAAACAGGGCAAACACCAAGACGAGCGTGCGTGTGTTCATGTCTAAACCCTCTTAAAGGCTGACGTTGAAGCTGATCTGGAACACGTTGCGGGTGAAGCTTTCATCTTCGGCATCGGAATCGTTGTCGCGATAGCGATAGCCCAGTTCGATATCCAGCCAGCGGCGCATCGCGTACACCACGGCGAGGTTGTAGTCCTGGAGATCGTCGGTACGGCTTTGGCCTTCGTAGACATAACGGCCGTACCCGGCCTGTGCCACCGTGGTGATCCGTTCGGTCCAGCCGTGACGCCATCCGACCTGAGTGAACGTCGACTTCACGGCATCAGCGCCATCGTCACCTTCGGCAAGGGCCTGACGAGCGACAAAGGTAAACGTCGAATAGGTTCGCGGTTTCCATTGCAAGTCCACTTGCCAGGTCGGGTTGTTGAGGTCTTTGGATTCGCTGTTGTCGAAGTTCTTGCGCTCATAACCGAGGCGCACTTTGCCCGTCGTACGTGCGGTGAAATCCCACACGGCACCGGCCAGTACCGCATCGGATTTGCTGCTGCGCGGGCTATTGGCTTGCTGGTAATCAAAGTCGGTGTGGTCATATTCGAGCAGGCCACGGGTGTTACTGCCGATGCGGTGGTACCAGGTGCTGGTGAGGGCAGTGGTATTGCGTTCCTTGTCGTCGTTGATGCCATCGGCATTGTCATAACGCAGTTGCGCGTAACTGGCGCCGACATCGATTTGGTTGTCGGCACTTTTAGCGCCGAAGGTGTAAAGACCCCCCACGCGTTTATTGTTGAGCTTGTCGTTGATGCCCTCGACCGCCGTCGACTCGGTGCGCTCCCATTTACGGTATTCGGCGTCAAGCTTGAGACGATGGCGGTCGGTGAACTCCATGACGCTGTCGGCACGCACGCGCTGGGCGGTGTTCGAGGCATCGGAATCGTCGTGATAGATATAACGCGTGGGCTGCCAGATCAGGCGAGTCGCGCTGTTGCGATCTTCCGCCTTGAGCTCGAAGGTCGGCGCCAGTTTGGTGACCATCGAGGACTGTTTGCTGTTTTCCACTTCGCGAAAGTTATCGTCATAACTTTCTGAAAACAAAAAGGATGGCGTGAAATCGAATCCGTAAACATCAATGGCTTGCGGATTGATACTCCACGCCATTCCGGGATAAAGAGAGGCCATCATCAGTGCGACAGGGCATCGTGACTTCAAGGTCATGTTATAGCTCCTGAGCAAAGGCATATAAGGAAAGGGGTTAGTTATAGGTTTGAAAGTTGGGTTGTTGACGTTCTATCACGCTGAGAGGCAAGCAAACCGATTGTTCGCGATTCAGAAATTGCAGGAGGATCATCACGCGGTCAGTGCCGTGCAAACCGAGAAACACACCCTCCAAGGGTGCCAGCGGGCCGCTGACGATCTGCAGGTTCTGCCCCGGTTTCAGGGCCTCATCCGGCCCCGCCAGCGATGATTCGATACAGCGCACACGCAGGTGCTCGATGACGTGCTCTGCCACCGTCGCCGGCCCGTGATTGAATTCGACGATGCGACTGACCCCGCGTGTGGAACGCAAGGGCCCCCAATTGTCGTTACGACTGAGTTGGATAAACAAATACCCGGGGAATAGCGACTCGCGCACTCGCTGTCGTTTCCCGCGAATGATGCGTTCACTGAGGAGTTGGGGGTGAAATACCACGTAATCCTGCTGAAGCAGATTGAGGTGAGCGCGCTCATCCTGACGTGGTTTGCATTGCAAAAGGTACCAAAAGGGACGGTCGGAGCTGATAACTGGCATGCTGGTAAACTCTGTAATGATCGAAAGTTTATGCAGGCAGAAGCTCTATCGAGGGCTAAGTAAGGGCAAGTGGCGAAAGTCTGTTCTTATTCTATTAACGCTGAGGTGTTTCAAACTTGAATCACACAGCGTTTCATTAAGGTGCGTCGAACTGAGGCGTGACGCTATATTGTGCGGCGCATGGGGAATAAGCCGCGGCTTAACTTTTCAGAAGGCAAAGCTACCGCACGGTCTGCTCATGCAGCTTTAACGATAGGTAACTAAGTAGTTGTCTCTGAAACGACAGGGCGCGAGTAGAAGATTGCTCGCGCCCTGTAAAAATGAACCTTGGTAGTTATCGGCCAGTCTTTGCGGTCTGTCAAACGTTCCCAGTCAAAAAACACGCCATTTATCTGCTAATGATGGCACCCGTACGCAGGTTATTGTTTTCTAAGGCGTCATCCTTTTGTCGGAACGCAAGAAACTTTACTGTCACTTCAGAGTCGTCGCTTGCTATTTAGATCGGACGCTAATCCCCATAGTTGGGGAAGTTATAAAGTCTGGACTCCGCAACTCGACCAACGCTATAACTAATCGCCTGGCGACTTGGCTGGAGTGACGAATATGTCCGTTCTTGTTACAGGTGCTGCAGGCTTTATTGGATATCACACGGTCAGACGATTGATATTGCAAGGCCATCAAGTAATCGGCATCGACAACCTCAACGATTATTACAGCGTGGAACTCAAACAGGCGCGCCTCAAGCAATTGAGCGAGCTACAGGGCTTCCATTTCCAGACCATGGACATTGTCGACAAGCCAGCCTTGATGGCGCTGTTCGAAGATCAGGGATTCACCGAGGTTGTGCATTTGGCCGCGCAAGCGGGTGTCCGCTATTCGCTCGACAACCCGGATGCCTATGCGCAATCGAATCTGCTGGGTTTTCTCAATGTGCTGGAAGCCTGCCGCCACTACCCGCCTGCGCATCTGATCTACGCGTCGAGCAGTTCGGTGTATGGGGCCAACAGCAAGCTGCCGTACAGCGTCGACGACGCCGTCGAGCACCCGGTGTCGCTGTATGCCGCCACCAAACGCGCGAATGAATTGCTTGCCGACAGCTACTGCCATCTCTATGACCTGAAGGCCAGCGGGCTGCGGTTTTTTACCGTCTATGGACCATGGGGCCGACCGGATATGGCGCTGTTCAAGTTCACCGAAGCGATCCTTCAGGGGCGGCCGATTGATGTTTATAACCAGGGCCAGATGGCGCGGGACTTTACCTACGTCGATGACGTTGTCGAAAGCATCGTCCGGCTGTGTCCAAAGCCGCCGGTGCCGGAGAAGGACGCGCAAGGCAGTCATCGGATTTTCAACCTGGGGCGGGGCAGGCCGATAGCGCTGCTGGATTTTGTCGACTGCCTGGAGACGGCATTGGGCATAAAAGCCCAGCGCAATTTGCTGCCGATGCAGGCAGGCGATGTCATCAAGACCTGGGCTGATGTTTCGGCGCTGGCAGACTGGATCGGGTTTTCGCCGCAGGTCGAGGTTGAAGCCGGTGTGGAGCAGTTTGTACGGTGGTATCGCGAGTATTATCGGGTGTGAATTAACGGTGGCGTCCCCGCTGACTGGATTACACCCTACAGTCTCGCAACTCCCGGCACATCCATATTGATCTTGCGCCAGAAAGCTTCCGCCAGACTGTAAACCGAGAAGGCAATCAGCCCCAAGGCCATCACCATCAAAATCAGCCAGCCAGCGGGTAGATTCTGCAGCGCATCGAGCGCTTCCTTCATACCCGGTGGATCCATGGTTTGATAGGTGGAACCGCTGACGGCCAGCAGCAATGCAATCTCGATAAACACCACGCCGCGCGCTATCAGACCAAACCGCGAGACCGGGCGGACATAGCGCATGACATCCTCGTCGGCCTCGAAATACTTCTCGAACGTCGCTTTCCAGCCCTTGAAGATGTGAGCGATGCCGACCCCAAGCGGAATGAGGGCGATCAGGTACACCAGCCAGTTCGAGTGTTCCCAGGACAGCAGATGCGCCAGCCAGTCTTTGGTCTGTCCCGCGGAATCGCCCGAGCTTTTAATCCCGCTGATGAGCAAGCCCAATGCAAAGAACGCCAGAGCACCGTTGACCAAGCCACCCACAAACAGCCCTGTGCGAATCACCAGACCTTTGAGTTTTGTGCCGTGATGATCGACATCACGCGTCGCCTGCAGGACACGCCAAGCGGCAAATGCGAGCAGCCCCGCCACGACAAGTCCAACCAGAAAATAGCCGAACGGCTGGCCCAGCAAGGCTTCCAGACTCTTGTGACTGTCCTTCGGTCTGGTCGAATCCTGGGCTGCCAGCAACGCAAAGATGCCGATGATCAGATAAAGCATTCCTCGGGCGGCGTAGCCTCCCCGAGCGAGGATGACAAGGTTGCTTTGCGCGGACATGGGACGTATTCCTGAGAGGTCATAGGAGAGCAGACCCTTCTTGTCGGAAGGGGTTCTATGACCTGTCGAGGAACGCAGTGTCTTCTCCAGGACATCGGCCTCGAGGCTGTTCACACCACGTCGTTTCGTTGCCGGCCGATAACGACGACGCAGAGTAGCCGCGCGGCTCATTCTGCGAGCGCTTTGGCCCTGGCAATTGAAAACGCTTTCGGCAGGCTCGCGCCATTCTTCGCCGCAAGAATCTCCGCCATCACGCTAACGGCGATTTCCGCAGGGGTCTTGCTGCCGATGTAGAGGCCGATCGGTCCGTGCAGGCGCTCAAGCGACGCTTCGGTTTCACCAAAATGCTCGATCAGGCGTTCGCGGCGCAGTTGGCTGTTGCGCCGCGAGCCGATCGCACCGATGTAGAACGCCGGGCCGTGGAGCGCTTCGAGCAGGGCCAGATCGTCGAGTTTGGGGTCATGGCTCAAGGCGACGATGCAGGTGCGCAGATCGACTGCGAAGTCGCGAACCACGTCGTCCGGCATGCCGATAATCCGCTCCACACCATCGACCGCCCACGTCTCGATGTACTCGGGACGCGGATCGCACACCGCCACTTTGAAACCGTTGAACAGCGCCATGGTGGCCAGATATTCGGCCAGCGCGCCGGCACCGATCATCAGCATTCGATAGCCCGGTCCCAAGGTGTTGAGCATCTGCGAGCCATCGAAGCTGAATTGTTCTGGTGTCGCAGTCGGCTCGAGTATGACCTGGCCGGACTCCAACGCCAGACGACGGCGAACCAGTTGCCCGGCGTCCAGTTGCGCCAGCAGCTCATCAAGCGATTGCCACGCGGGGTTGAACTCAAGGATCAGTTCCAGCGTGCCACCGCAGGGCAGG
The DNA here is from genome assembly GCF_900580865.1 of Pseudomonas viridiflava. Taxonomy (GTDB): domain Bacteria; phylum Pseudomonadota; class Gammaproteobacteria; order Pseudomonadales; family Pseudomonadaceae; genus Aquipseudomonas. The sequence goes on along the minus strand of NZ_UTBZ01000060.1, from coordinate 313,155 downwards.
CCGAAGCGATGCGCTTCATCGGCACTGACGCCATAGCGCACCACTTGCGGTGCGCTGTCGCTAAAAGCGCTGCCGCCATGGGCCGTGGTGAAGCGATGGATCAGATCATCCTCGATGCAGCCGCCGGACACGCTGCCCACCACACGACCGTCGTCACGCAAAGCCATCATCGACCCCGTCGGACGCGGTGAAGAACCCCAGGTGCGCGCCACCGTAGCGAGCAACACACGTTCGCCAGCGGCAAGCCAGTCCCGCGCCGTGCGCAGGACCAGCAAGTCGATGCTCTCCATCAGTCTCTCTCCTCTAGCGCATTTGCAGAATGATCGGACTACTGCTGGCCGGATCAGTATGTTCACGCAGTTTGCCCACCGTCTGCGCATCAACCGCAGTGCCCTGATTGCCCCAGGTGCTGCGCATGAAAGTCAGCACTTCGGCGATCTGCTGATCCGACAACTGCTCACGGAAGGCCGGCATGCGATAGGCGTCCGGCACGCCAGCCGCGACCACACGTTGCGATCCATTGAGGGTGATGTTGATCGCCGAGGCGCTTTCCTTGGCCAGTGCCGAGGTGGCGCCTGCAAGCGGCGGCATCCATTCGGACTGGCCCTTGCCGTCCAGACCATGGCAGGAAGCACAGCGCGTCACATAGGTATGAGCACCGGGCGAGTCCAGACGTTGCGCTGCTGAAACCGCTTGATACTGCCACGGCGCGCCATCCCGTTCGCGATCCCCGGGAAGCGACTTCAGGTAGTGGGCAATCGCGCTCAGATCGTCATCGCTCATGAACTGCGTGGAGTTGTTGAACGCTTCGGTCATCGAGCCATAGACCACCGCGTGTTGGTTGCGACCGGTCTTGAGGAACTGCACGATCTCCGGCTCGCTCCAGCGGCCCAGCCCGGTGTTGTGATCATCGCGCAGACTCGGTGCGTACCAGCCATCGAGCAAGGCGCCAGCGAGATACGGCTTACCGGATTCATCCAGTGCCTTCTCGTTGAACGCCAGACCGCGCGGGGTGTGGCAACTGCCGCAGTGTCCGGCGCCCTGAACGAGGTAAGCGCCACGGTTCCAGCGTTCATCCTGCGACGGTTTGGCCGCATACGGTTCGGCGTCGACAAACACACCGTTCCACAGCGCGATCGGCCAGCGCAGGTTCAGCGGAAACGGAATCGCACTGGGGATGTTCGCCTGTTTCACCGGTGCCACGCCTTTCATGAAAAACGCATACAGCGCACGCACATCATCGTCACTGAGCTTGGCGTAGGACGGGTAGGGCATCGCCGGGTACAAACGGCGACTGTCGGGGGCCACGCCATGACGCACCGCTCGGTCGAAGTCCGCCAGGCTGTAGTGGCCGATACCGGTTTCCGCGTCCGGGGTGATATTGGTCGCATGGATTGAGCCCAGCGGTGTGGCCATTTCCAGGCCGCCGGCGAACGGCGCACCGCCCGGCACGCTGTGACAGGCCACGCAATCGCTGAGCCGGGCGACGTATTCGCCACGGGCGACCAGTGCCGGGTCGATGTCGGCCACGGCGATCTGATGGGTTTCAAGGCGCGAGACGGGCTCGCGGGTGACATACCAGGCCAGCAGGCCTGCCGCGACCAGGCACGGCACTGCCAGCCAGCCAGCGGTTCTTGCGAATCGGCTGTTATTCATGGACGCTCCGGCGCTGATCAAGTGAAGGTGTGTCGGCTCATGGGCAGGCTGCGCACCCGCTGACCGGTTAGCCTTGCCACCGCGTTAGCGACGGCGGGCGCGACCGCTGGCAACGGCGGTTCACCGATGCCACCCATTTTTTCGCCACTCTCGACCACACGCACATGGACCCGAGCCATCCGCGCAGGCGGCAGGATCGGATACAAGTCGTAGTTGCGCGCCCGGGGTTTGCCATCAATCCACACGGCTTCTTCCACCAGGGTTTGCGACAGCCCCAGCGCCACGGCGCCGTTGACCTGCGCTTCGACAATCGCCGGGTTGACGATGCTGCCCGGGTCAATCGCCTGCCAGATGTCGTGCACCTTGACCTGACCGTTCTCGATCGACACCTCGGCGATCACCGCCGTCTCTGTACCGAACGGCGAAGCCATGGCCACGCCGCGCGCACGTTTGCTGCCATCCTCGGCGGTAAACGGCCCGCGCTTCCAGCCGCCCGACAGTTCAGCCACCGCTTGCAGCAGAGTGGTCAGTCGTTTGTTGTCGCGCAGCAAATGCAGGCGCAGGTCGAACGGGTCTTTGCCACCCTTGTCGGCCAGTTCATCAAGGAACGATTCATAGAAGAAGTCATTGAGCGAATTGCCCACCGAACGCCAGTAACCGAGCATCGCCGGGCCTTTGGCGTAAATCTGCGCGATGCGCTTGTTGGGGATCGCGTAGGACTTGCCGGCCAAGCCTTCAAGCGCCGTCGGATCGAGCTTCTCGCCCTGTTTGCCGGCAAGGGCTTCGGTCGGGCCTTCGGTGGCACTGATCGCTTCGATTGCCAGCGGCCAGCCGTCGGCGTCCAGAGCGCCACGGAAATTCACTGCGGCAACCGGACGGAGCACATCACGCAGGAACTCTTCTTCGCGACTCCAGATCAGTTTGACCGGGCGGCCAACCGCTTTCGCCAGCGCGATTGCCTGAGGGTAGGGGCTGGCCGAGTCGTAGAGAAAATGCCGGCCAAAGAAGCCACCCAGCAACGGCGAATGCAAGGTGATGCGCGACGTATCGAGGCCCGTGCGTTTGGCGATGTCGGCGCGGAACATGTCCGGCGCCTGATTCGGCAGCCAGACTTCCAGCGAACCGTCCGGGTTGAATCGGGCCAGTGCCGAAGGCGGTTCCAGTTGACCGTGGTTCAGGTATTGGTTGTGGTAAGTGGCATCGATGCAGGTCTTGGTCTCTTTGAGAATCGCCGCCACGTCGCCTTCGTTTTCATCATCTTTGGCCGGGCCTTTATCTTCGGCGAGGCGCTTGAACCAGGCGTCGCTGGAAAAGTCCGCGGGCATCGGCCGCACTTTGCTGTCGGCCGTTGGCTCTTGCCAGTCGACCTGGATCGCCTCGACCGCACGTTTGGCGTGCCACCAGCGCTCGGCAACGACCGCCACGGCACCAGGCAGACGGTGCACGGAATGCACGCCTTTCATTGCCTTGACCTGATCTTCGTTGCGCAGGTTGCCGACCGTCATCCCCAAACGCGGGGCATGTTGCACGGCAGCGTGGAGCATGTCGTCGACTTTGAGATCGATGCTGTACAGCGCCTTGCCCGTGGACTTGTCGTAGGCATCGAGGCGCTTCACCGGTTTGCCGATCCAGCGGAACTGGCTCGGATCACGCAGCTTCACAGAGGCCGGATCGGGAACCGGCAGATCCATCGCCCGCTCAGCCAGTTCACCGTAGGCCAGCGAGCGGCCCGACTTGGCATGCACGACTTTGCCAGGCTCGGTGCTCAACTCGCTGACTGGCACGCCAAGTTGTTGCGCGCCCGCTTGCAGTAGCATGGCGCGGGCGAGGGCGCCGAGGCGGCGCATCACCGGGTAGCTCATGCGCACCGACATGCTGCCGCCGGTGATGCGCATGCCGTTTTCCAACACCACATAGGCTTCGCCGGGCGGCGCGGCTTCGACGAGGAAGGTTGCCGGGTCGGCATCCAGTTCTTCACCGACGATCTGCGCCATCGCGGTAAACGTACCTTGTCCGCCCTCCATGAACGGGCAGAGCAGACGCACGCGATTGTCCGGACGGATTTCGAGAAACGCCGGCACATGCGTGCCGCGTTCGGCCGTCGCCGCTGCAACGGCAGCTTGCACGCGTGTCGCCCCCAGGGGCAGACCGAAGCCGAGGACCAGTGCGCCGACGGCGGTGCCGGTGAGAAAACGCCTGCGCGAAACATTGATCGGTTCGTGCAGATCCAGCACCGAGGCTTGCTGTGATGGGTCGATACGTACGGTCATCACGCGTCTCCCTTGCCGGCCAGCTCATGCATGGCGGCATGAATGGCGTTGTAAGTGCCGCAGCGGCACAGATTGACCATCGCCGCCTCGATCTGCGCATCACTCGGCTTGGGGTTTTGCTTGAGCAGCGCGGTGGCGGCCATCACCTGCCCGGACTGGCAGTAACCGCACTGGGCGACCTGCAGATCGACCCAGGTCGAGACCACCCGTTTGCCCACGTCATCGCTTTCGATGGCCTCAATGGTGGTGACCTCGCGGCCAACCACACCGGCCACCGGCGTGACGCACGAGCGCACCACGTTGCCGTCTACCAGCACCGAACAGGCGCCGCATTGCGCCAGTCCGCAGCCGTACTTGGTCCCGGTCATGCCCAGATCATCGCGGATCACCCACAGCAAGGGCGTATCGGCGTCGGCATCGACCTGATAGGTCTTCTGGTTGATTCGTAGTTCCATGATTCACCCGCTGATCATCGGTTGACGTGCATTGTTATGAGCAGTGACACGCGGCGAGGCGCAGCACCGGTTTTCGTTCAATTCGCTACTGTGCCGAGGGCTTCTGCTTCAAATGGCTGACCGCGCAGAAGGGCGATGTCACGACTCGGTGCGGTGCCGAACAGCCGGCCATATTCGCGGCTGAACTGCGAAGGACTTTCATAGCCGACCGCAAACGCCGCCCGCGAAACGTCGAGGCGCTCGACCAGCATCAGCCGCCGCGCTTCGTTGAGCCGCAGCCATTTTTGGTACTGCAGCGGACTCATGCCGGTGAGCTGGCGGAAATGATGGTGAAAGGTTGGCGCGCTCATCTGCACTCTCGCAGCCAGATCATCGATGCGCAGGGCATCGGTGTAGTTGACCTTGAGCCAGTCAATCGCTTTGGCGATGCGATAACCCTGGCCATCGACGGCCGTGATCTGCCGCAGCCGTGCGCCTTGATCGGTGTGCAGCAGCCGATAGTGGATCTCGCGCAGAATCAGCGGCGCCAGCACCGGGATCGCCTCGGGTTCGTCGAGCAATGCCAGCAGGCGCTCGAGTGCGCCCTCCAGCGCAGACGACAGGCTGCCAATCGCGGCGCCCGTGCCCGTTGCTGGCTGCCGCTTGGCCGGCAGGCCGCTCTTGGTGATGACCTCGGCGAGCATGCTGACATCCAGTTTCAGCACGAGGCCGACACAGGGCTGCTGGGGACTGGCAAGCATCACTTCGGAGTTGGCGGGCAGGTCCAGTGAAGTGACCAGAAACCGTGACGGGTCATAGCTGTAGCCCTCACCACCGACCCACAAGCGCTTTTCACCGCGACCGACGAGAATCAGGCTCGGCTCAATCATGCACACCATGGGCGGCGCTGGCTGATCACGACGAAACAACGTCAGGCCGGATATGGCCGTGGCGAAGTCACCCGGCGCACTCACGCGCGGGTCGATGTGCAATGCCAAAGGCGATTCCTGGGGCAGAGGGGTAGGGATCATGTCGGGTCACTCCTGTTGACCGAACTCTAATCCGCGCGCGAGACGTTTCCTATCCATCACCCTGCATCGCCAGAGGATCAGGCAAGCATTCAAGAGGAATGCGCTAGGGAAGGGCCGGATTGACCGGGAGAATGTGTCTATCTGTTACAGGGGCAGTGCCCGGATGGGCGTCAAACTGCTTGCCCCTGCGCATCACATCCACAGGTTTCTCGCACCACAGGTAGTTCCCATGACGTTTCCTTCTACAGATCCTTCTAAAAGAACAGGCGGCTGGAGCGCCGTGCTGGCCATGTCGCTGGCCGCATTCGCTTTGGTCGCTTCAGAATTCATGCCCGTCAGTCTGCTGACGCCGATTGCGACCGACCTGCACATCACCGAAGGCCAGGCCGGGCAGGGGATTTCCGTGTCCGGGGCCTTTGCCTTGATCACCAGCCTGTTGATTGCCTCGGTGGCTGCTCGCGTCGAACGCAAGAAATTGTTGCTGGGCCTGACCTTGCTGATGATTGTCTCTGGCACGGTCGTCGCAGTCGCGCCGGGTTACCCGTCATTCATGTTGGGACGTGCGTTGATCGGGATCGCGATTGGTGGTTTCTGGTCACTGTCGGCGGCGACTGCAATGCGTCTGGTGAAGCCTGAACAGGTTTCGCGAGCGCTGGCCATCGTCAATGGCGGTAACGCGCTGGCCACGGTCATCGCCGCTCCGGCGGGCAGCTTTCTCGGCTCGCTGATCGGCTGGCGCGGCGCATTCTTCTGCGTGGTTCCGGTCGCGGTGCTGGCCGCCGTGTGGCTGCTGATCAGCCTGCCGTCCTTCAAGGTCGAGCGCCAGGCCGGAAGCGGCAACGTTCTGCGGTTGATGAAGCAATTGCCAGTTGCCTTGGGCATGGTCGCCGTCAGTGTCTTTTTCATGGGCCAGTTCATGCTGTTCACCTACCTGCGGCCCTTTCTTGAAGGCGTGACGGGCGTCAGTGTTTCAACCTTGTCCCTGATGCTGCTGGGGTTGGGACTGGCCGGTTTTATCGGCACCTTCATGATCGAAAGATTTATGGGTCGCGGCCTCTACCGCACGTTGACCGTCATCCCGCTGATCATGGCCGCCATCGCGCTGGCGTTGGTCAGCTTCGGCAAATCACCGGTGCTGACCGCCATGTTGCTCGGACTCTGGGGACTGGTCGCCACGGCCGCGCCGGTCGGCTGGTGGACATGGCTGGCGCAAACACTGCCGGATGATGCGGAAGCCGGAGGTGGGTTGCTGGTGGCGATTGTCCAGCTGGCGATCGCCGGTGGAGCGATCATTGGTGGGCTGGCCTTCGATCTGAGCGGTTACAAAGCTACATTCGAGCTTAGTGCCGCTGTCTTGGTTGTCGCGTCGGTGTTGGCGTGGATGGCGGGGCGTAACGCCACGGAGGTTCATCTTGTCGAGGCGAATGCGCCGGCGGGAGCTTGATGCCCATCTGAAATTGGGCGAGTGTGGAACGTCAGTTTTCAGCATCTGTACTGGCGCAGTTCGTTGACCCAATAAAGCCAGACTTGACCGAGTCTTCGATCGCGAAAATTGACAGTGCCCGCGGTTAAGCGGGCACTGCTTTCTATACGGGAAAAAGGCTTACACGCCTGCTTACCACTTGTAACTCACTTTGGCGGTAACCTCGCGGCCCGGGTTGTAGAAGTTCGCTGTGCCGGAACCGACCACGTGCTGCTCATCCAGCAGGTTGCTGACGTTCACCGCAAGGTCGGTGCCCTTGGCGATCTTGTAGTTGAAGGCGGCGTCGAACAGCGTGGTGCCATCGCTTTTGTCGGAGTTGGCGGCATCGAAGTAATAAGAACCGACGTAGCGCGCCCCCAAGCCAACGCTGACATCAGTCGCGGGCACGTCGTAATAGCTCCAGAGCGAAGCGGAATGCTTGGGTGCCGTGGCGAATTCATTACCCTTCAGGGAACTGCCGTCGTATAACGAACCGCGCAGTACTTCGGACTCCATGTAGGAATAACCACCGATCAGGCTGAGGTTCTGCGTCACCTGCGCTTTCGCCTCCAGGTCGAGGCCACGCGCCCGCGACTCGCCCACGGTCTGTTGCTCAATGATGCCGCTCGGCAGCACCACGGCGATGGTGACGTTTTCCTGGGTCAGGTCATAAACGGCTGCGGAGAACAGTGCGTCCATCCCCATCGGCGCATACTTCACGCCCACTTCGTACTGCCTGCCCGTCTGCGGTGTGACGCCAACCTGCGGCGGCGAGACCGATTCCACCATGCTGATATAAGTGGACACCTCATCGTTGACGATATAGGTCAGCGCACCTCGGTACGAGGTTTCGGAGAAGGTGTCTTTCTCAGTGGATTCCAGGCCTTTGCTGGTCAAGTCCATCGAGTCGTTGCGCACACCGCCGGTGACGATGAAACGCTCGTAGAACGACAGGTTCTGCTGAAGGAATACGGCCTTGGTGGTCGCGTCTCGCTTGTTGACGGCATACGGAGCGATTGAGCGTGAGACGCCAGTAAACACGGGGTTTGCAATGTCAATCGAGGTCGTCGGGGCGTAGACCGAGCTTTCCTTGGTGGTCGAATCGAGGTACTCCACGCCCACCAGGCTGCTGCTGTCGATGTTCTCGAAGCGGGCATCGTATTGCAGCATCAGATTGCCGTTGAACTGGTCGGCTTCGGTGTCCGTTCCAAACTGATAGCGGTCAACGGTAGTACCGACACGTGTGGCGCTGTCGCTCAGGTAAACGTAGCCAAAATCATCGGTCAACTTGCTGTAACGCAGATTGCTGCGCAGTACGAAGCCGTTGTCGAAGTCATGGGTGACGTTACCGCTGAGACTGGTGCGCTCGACATCGTGAAAATTGTAGCTGGGCTCGCCATAAAACTTGCTGCGGTCGTATTCCTTGTCCAGCGGATAACCGCCACTGTTGGGCGAACTTTCGGTTTTCAGGTAGTCCAGAATCATCGTCGCTGACGTGTAATCCGTCGGTGCCCAGGTGAGGCCACCCATAAACAACTGGTTATCGTCCTGCGAGTGATCGTACTCGCGGTCGCTGTTTTGGCCTTTGGCAGTAAAACGGCCGGCCAGGGTTTTCTCGTCGTTCAGCGCATCCCCGACATCGATGCCTGTCTCGACATGGTCAAACGAACCGTAGGTCACATAGCCTTGGCCAAACTGCTCGAAGCGCGGCTGTTTGGTCACGAAGTTTACCGAGCCACCCGGGTCCGCGGGGCCAAACAGCGTGGAGTTGGCGCCACGCAGAATCTCGATGCGCTCATAAGCGAATGGATCTTCGCGTACGCCGCGCATCGAACTCAGGGTCAAGCCGTCACGGTAGGTGGTGGCCTGGAAGCCGCGGATCTGGAAATAGTCGTTGCGGTCATCCGTACCGTAGAAGTCAGTGATCACGCCGGGCGTGTATTGCAGCGCCTCTTCCGTGGTGCTGACACTGCGTTGCTCCATTTCCTTGTTGGTAACAACTGAAACCGATGCCGGTGTGTTGAGAATGCTGGTGGCCACCTTGCCGCCAACCCAGAGTTCCTTGGCGACCACCGAGTTGGCGTCGTCGTCGGCACTGACCCTGACCTTGGCATTGATGATGAGGGGGGCAAGGCGGTAGTCCTCAACGTCCGTTGCGTCGAGTTCCAGCGGGCCGGCGGTCTTTGCTTGAGGGACCAGCAGGTAAGCGTTCGGGCCTTGCTGTTCGATCTGCAATTGGCTCCCCTGCAGCAACGATGACAGCGCTGCCGAGGTATCGAGCGAGCCATTCACGCCAGCGGTGGTGCGGTTCGCAACACTCGACGCGTCGAAGGAAAGACTGATGCCAGCCTCGCGCGCGAACTGGTCAAGCGCCGGCGCCAGTGGGCCGGCAGCGATGTTCCACTGCTTGATTTGATTGCTGTGGTCAGCGCTCGACGTTTGCGCCAGCGACGGCAATGTGTAGCTGCTGACGATCAAACCCAACATCGCGCCCTGCAAGGCACGATTCAATGGATGGCGCTGTGAAACCGGGGACGAACTCATTTTCTCGCTCCAAGAAAGGACATCGACAGACTGGCCTGTATTCCGGCCTTCCTTAGAGGTCGAACGATAATGAGAAACCACCTCATTATTTTTCAGGTGGTTTTGATGGGCTCAGGTCGCAGCGGTCACGGTCACCCAGTAACGGGTTCGGTAATCGATGTGCAAGCGCAGTGACTGCGCGATCAATGCCAGGACCTGATCGTTGTCGGCGAGCTGGAAGGTGCCGGAAACGCGGCGATCTGCGACCTCTTCGGCGCAACGCAATACCCCGGGGCGATAACGCGACAACTCCACGATGAAATCCTTGAGGCGCATATTGCGCGCACTGATCACTCCGTCACCCCAGCTCCACAAATCGAGGCCGTTGTCGCTGAACGTTCGGGCGCTACTTGAGGTAAACAGCAGTTGATCGCCTGCCTTAACGCTGCGGCTCGCAGGACTTTGACTGGAGCCGGGGAACACCGTGACTGATCCTTCCTTAGCCGCGACCAGCGTGCCTTCGTCAAGCTCGCGTGCCAGAAAGCGGGAGCTGTGAGCGCGCATGATCCCGTCACGTGATTGCACCCAGAACGGTCGCGCTTGCGGCGAGTGTTGATCCGGGCCGACATTCACGATGATTTCACCCCGTCGCAGGATGATCAGGCGTCGCTGGGCGTCGAAATCGCTGTCGACGGCGCTATCGCTATTGAGCTGGATAAGGCTGCCATCATCGAGTTGGAAGCGTCGTCGCTCGCCGGTGCTGCTGCGCTGCTGCGCAAGCATGGCGGGTACGGGTGTGTAGTCCCGGCCGAGCCAGGCTGCCGTGCCAACGGTGGCCAATATGCCCAGTAGCTTCAGGCTGTCCCGACGCCGCATTCCCTGATGGCTGCCATCAAGGGTTTGGCGCGCCAGTTGAGCGGGTACGCCGGCAAATTCATCCCCAAGCGTTTCCACCCGCTGCCACGCCAACACATGCTCTGGGCGCTGCTGCAGCCAGCGCTCAAAAGAGTCCTGTGTTTGTTCATCGGCTTGATTGAAGCGCAGGCGCACCAGCCATTGGATCGCCTGCTCAACAATGGCCGGATCCAGCGCCTGCGGCTCAGGCCTCGACATAACGCAAGCGATAGCAGTGTTGCAGGGCCGTGGCCAGGTCGCGCTCAATCGTCGCGCGGGAAACACCGAGCTTTTCGGCTATTTGCGCGCACGTCAGACCGTCGAGTCGGGCGAATAAAAACGCCTGGCGAACCCTTGGTTTAAGCAAACTGAGCATGCGGTCTATGCGCTCCAGCGCATCAAGAATCAGCAGCCGGCTTTCTTCCGAGGGAACCTCGTGTTGAGGCAGCAACGTGACGCTTTCCAGGTAGGCACGCTCGAGTTCGCGACGACGATACTGATCAATCATCAGTCCGCGGGCGATACTGCTCAAATAGGCACGTGGTTCGCGCAAGGGGCTGGTCTGACGGGATTTGAGCAGACGTACGAAGGTGTCCTGCGCCAAATCTGCTGCGTTGTCGCGACATCCAATGCGTCGGATCAGCCAGCCGTGCAACCACGAATGGTGGGTGCGATAGAGCAGCCCCAGATCTGCAGTACCTAGCGTTTCATCGCTGCGCATCGAATCCCCGGAAAGTACATGATTGATAATTAATCGCATTCTACTCAGGCGACAGGCCTTAGGCAAATACGAAGCGTTCAGCGTTCGCATTGGTGCGAATGGCGTCACCCTGTAGGGGCTGCGAGTAAAAGAACGCATCCAGCGTCTGGACGATTTGAACGCTAACCACCGGGCACTTTTTCGTACAGACCCTGGCCAGCAGAAGGCTGCTCAGTGCGCCAATGACGGTTGGGTAGCGACCGAGACAGTGAAGACCACGACAAACAGCACGACGACTGCCCAGAACATCACCATGACTGTCAGCATGACGACCCTAAGGCCTTGATAAAGCCTGCGCAGCCAATGGCCTTCGGGTTTTGCTTCTGCGCGGGTTCTTAGTACGCCTTTCAAATAAAAGCCGAGGAGCGCCAATAGCGCGCCATCGATTGCCAGTGCAGGCAGACCGGCTACGGGGAAAATGCTTTCCCACCGATAGAAAGAAGACCGGCTCAGAAAGACCACATAACAAGTCAGACTGCCGTAGGGCAGTGCTCTCCACCATTTGCCGGACAGCGCGCCGACCATCAGGCACATGAACACCATGAACGGGCTGAGGAGAATATGGAGTATCCACTCCAGTACGTTGGGCAAGTAGTCCGGGGAAAGGATGCTGCGCCAGAGGTATTCCAACATTGTTCGGGTTCCTGCCGTCCATGAAGTAAGTGCTGCTGCGGTGCTTCCGTGCTGCAGCACGGTATCGGCGTGTTTTCGGGTTACATAAGGGCTGTTGGCATTTTGTCATCCTCTAACGGCCGCTCGCGCCACGGTCATCAACCCTCGCTCTGCCACGCTCAGTTTATCTCTGTTGCTCCCCCGATAAGAAAAACCGATACCTGCTTAAGGATTTCCCAGAGGCGGGCGGTATACCTGCGGCTTTACAGTCACCTTCATCGTTCAGCGTGGACGGTCTACTTACAGGCCTTGTCCGTCGGGACTTCTACAAAAATAAGAAGGTGAGAGCATGACGAGTGAAACGGTCGATATCAAAGCGTGGATCGACAACCGAAAAGTGGTGCCGTACCAGTGGCTGATTATGGGTTTATGTTTTTTCATAGTGCTTTTCGATGGCTTCGACGTCGCGGTGATGGGGTTTATTGCCCCCTCGCTGATTCAAGAGTGGGGGCTTTCGAAAGCGGCGTTTGGCCCGGTGATGAGCGCGGGCATGATTGGGCTGGCGATCGGCGCGCTGACCGCCGGCCCTTACGCCGACCGAATCGGCCGCAAAAAGGTACTACTGACGGCAGTGACTGGCTTCAGCGTGCTAAGCCTTGCATGCGCCTTTGCACGTAATCCCTACGAGCTGGCTGCCTTGCGTTTGCTGACCGGTGTGGCGCTGGGCGCAGCGTTGCCAAACACCACCACACTGCTTTCCGAGTATTTGCCGGAACGCAATCGGTCACTGTTCATCACGATCATGTTCACCGGGTTCAACATGGGGTCCGGGTTGGGCGGATTTCTCGCCGCGTGGTTGATTCCCCATCACGGCTGGCAGTCGGTGTTGCTCGCCGGCGGGATTCTGCCGATGTTGCTGCTGCCCTTGATGTGGCTGTTGCTGCCTGAGTCGGCGCGTTTTCTCGCCGCACGCAACGCGCCCGCCAGCCAGATTGCCAAGGTGCTGAACAAGCTGGGGGGCACGTTCAGCGCAGCGACGAAATTTGTCATCGCCGAACCGCAGGCTCAGCAAAAAGCACCGCTGCGCTTGTTGTTCACCGAAAGCTATCGCTTCGGCACGCTCGCTTTGTGGGCGACTTACTTCATGGGGTTGTTGGTGATCTACCTGACCATGGGCTGGATGCCGACCCTGCTGCGTGAAGGTGGGCTGTCCATCGAACGCGCCGCAACCATCACCGGCCTGTTCCAGATTGGCGGTACCGTCGGCGCCATCGTAGTCGGCTGGGCGATGGACCGGCGCAATCCGAACGCGGTGATTGCCACGTCTTACGCTCTGGGTGGTGCTTTCATTCTGCTGCTGGGCGCGTTCAGCCTTGAATCCAGTCTGCTGGCGTTCGGCGTGGTGGCGGCAGGTTTCTGCATGAGTGGGGCGCAGACCGGCCTCAATGCTTTCGCGCCGGGGTACTACCCGACAGATTGCCGCGCCACGGGCGTCAGCTGGATGCTGGGTATCGGCCGCTTCGGGGCTATCTTTGGTTCACTCATCGGTGGCGCGGTGCTCAGCCTCGGGCTGGGGTTGCCGCTGCTGTTTGCCCTGTTGAGCGTGCCTGCCTTTATCGCTGCACTGGCGATTCTGGCTAACGGTCATGCACGGCGCCGAGTCAGTCGGGCCTTGCTGGCGCATTAATCTTTTTCGACAAAGGAACTCGTTATGGCACGCATCATTGGTGGCCTCGCTGTATCTCACACCCCGACCATCGGCTTTGCGGTCGATCACGACAAGCAGCATGAGGCCGCCTGGGCGCCGATCTTCCGTGGTTTTGAGCCGATCAAGGTGTGGCTGAAGGAGCAGCAACCGGATGTGCTGTTCTATATCTTCAACGACCACGTGACCTCGTTTTTCTTTGATCACTATGGTGCCTTTTCCCTCGGTGTCGATGAGCGTTACGAAGTCGCCGATGAGGGCGGTAATCCACGCGAGTTACCGGGGATCGCTGGCCATGCGGCGCTGTCGCGGCACATCGGAGAGAGCCTGGTAGCGGATGAATTCGACATGAGTTTCTTCCGTGACAAGCCGCTCGATCATGGCTTCTTCTCGCCGATGTCGGCGCTGTTGCCGTGCGAGCCGGACTGGCCGGTGGAGATCGTGCCGCTGCAGGTTGGCGTGTTGCAGTTCCCGGTGCCGAGTGCGCGGCGTTGCTACAAGTTGGGTCAGGCGCTGCGCCGGGCGATCGAAAGCTACCCCGAGGACTTGAAAGTGGCCATCGTCGCGACCGGCGGCGTTTCCCACCAGGTGCACGGCGAACGCTGTGGTTTCAACAACCCGGAGTGGGACCAGCAGTTCATTGATCTGTTGGTCAATGATCCCGAGCGCCTGACCGAAATGACCCACGCCGAGTACGCCGCGCTGGGGGGCATGGAAGGTTCGGAAGTGATCACTTGGCTGATCATGCGCGGCGCGCTGTCGGCCACGGTGAAAAACCTGCACCAGGATTACTACCTGCCGTCGATGACCGGCATTGCCACACTGTTGCTGGAAAATCAGGATCGGCCCGTTCCCGTCGACGTCATTGCGCGGCACTTGCAGCACATGCAGCATCAGTTGGCGGGTATCGAGAAGCTTGAAGGCACCTATCCGTTCACCCTGGAACGCAGCGCCAAGGGCTATCGGTTGAACAAGTTTTTGCATCGCATGATCGAGCCGCATTGGCGTCAGCGTTTCCTCGACCAACCCGAAGCACTGTTCGATGAAGCAGGGCTGAGCGATGAAGAGGGGGATCTGCTGCGCCGCCGCGACTGGCGCGGATTGATTCACTACGGGGTGATTTTTTTCGTACTGGAAAAGCTCGCTGCCGTGGTCGGGGTGCCGAATCTGCAGATCTACGCGGCAATGCGCGGACAAAGCCTTGAGGAATTCATGAAAACCCGTAATCAGCAGGTGCTCTATTCGGTAGCGGGCAAGGCCCCACGCTAACGTCACGGCGTCATCGGCGGCTCGTTCCGGGCCGCTTCGCAACACCCTTGAATGACTTCACTGCGCCCGGCTCATGCGGGCGTAGCGGACTGCTTCATCCCAAAAAAATGGATAACAATAACAATGAAAATCACCGCCAATACACGCGTAGTCTTCACGCTGTCCGCTGTTTGTGTTCTGCCTGTCGAGGCGAGCGCCGCAGGCTTTCTGGAAGACGCCAGCGCCAATCTCAACCTGCGCAACTTCTACATCAATCGTAATTTCACCAACCCGGCCAATGCGCAAGGCAAAGCCGAGGAATGGACGCAGAATTTCATTCTCGATTTCCGCTCTGGATTCACCCAAGGTGCAGTCGGATTTGGTGTGGATGTGCTGGGCCTGTATTCGCTGAAGCTTGACGGCGGTCAAGGCACGGGAGGCACGCAATTACTGCCGCTGGACAGTGATGGCCGACCTGCCGATCAATTTGGTCGCCTGGCTGTCACCGGGAAAATGAAAGTCGGCAAGACCGAAATCAAGCTCGGCGAGTGGATGCCAGTGTTGCCGATATTGCGTTCCGACGACGGTCGCTCGTTGCCACAAACCTTTCGTGGCGGCCAGGTCACTTCTCAGGATATCGCCGGGTTGACCTTGTATGGCGGTCAGTTCCGGCAGAACAGTCCGCGCAACGATTCAAGCATGGAAGACATGTTCATGCAGGGCAAAACCGTGTTTACCTCTGACCGTTTCAACTTCGTCGGCGGCGAATATGCGTTCAACGAAAAACGCACGATGATCGGCGTGTGGAATGCTCAGCTAAAGGACATCTACCAGCAACAATATCTGCAATTGGTTCATAGCCAACCGCTGGGTGACTGGACGCTGGGCGCCAATCTTGGCTACTTCTGGGGTCGCGAGGATGGCGGTGCCCGCGCAGGCGATCTGGACAACCGCACGTTCTCGGCATTGCTGTCGGCACGCTACGGCGGCAACACGTTTTACCTCGGTTTGCAAAAGCTCAGCGGCGATGATGCCTGGATGAGAGTCAACGGCACCAGCGGCGGAACGCTGGCCAACGACAGCTACAACAACAGCTACGACAATGCGCGGGAGAAATCCTGGCAACTGCGCCATGACTACAATTTCGCCGTACTCGGCGTGCCCGGTCTGACCCTGATGAACCGTTACATCAGCGGCGGCGACGTGCACAGCGGGGCCGTCACCGACGGCAAGGAATGGGGGCGCGAATCCGAGTTGGGCTACACACTGCAAAGCGGTGCGTTGAAGAACCTCAACCTGCGCTGGCGCAACTCGAGCATTCGCCGCGATTACAGCAGCAATGAGTTCGACGAGAATCGCTTGATCATCAGCTATCCGTTGAGCCTGCTTTAACCGCTTCATTGGCCTGAGTTCGGATCACCCGGCGGATCATTTCCATCAACGCCTGCGCGACGGGTGAGTGCAGGCAGCCGCTGCGGTAGGTCAGGCCAATGGCTCTGGCGGTCTGTTTCAGCTCCAGCGGCAAAATGCACAACTCGCCGGACGCGATCTCCTGTTCCAGTTGATGCGCTGAAACGGCCGCGAGCATGTCCGAGCGTAACAACAGTCCGCGAATGATCGCCATGTCGGCGCTTTCCACCACCGGGGAAGGCGCCGGAATGCCAAAACCGGCGAAGCAGTCGTCGAGCATTTTGCGCGCCGGAGAACCGGCGCGCGGCAATACCCACTGCGCGTTAGCGAGATGATCTTGCAGGCCGGTTTTGCCGTAGAGCGGATGATCACGCCGCGCAAGCACGACCATTTCCTCTGTCAGCAGTGACTCACCGACCAAGTCGCTGGCATAAGTCGATGAACGCAGTGCACCCAAAATGAAATCCACATCGCCGGCACGCAACTCGGTCGCCAGCAGGTCGAAGGGACTCTCATTGGTGATCACTTGAATGCCGGGATGCTCTGCCATCAGGCGCACGATGGCCTCGGGCAGGATACGGGTGCGGCCGAGGGGCAGGGCGCCGACGTGCACAACACCGTGCAAGGCACCGCGAAGGGCGGTGATGTCGCTGTCGATATGGCGCAGTTCGTTCAGCGCACGGCGGATTGCAAACAGGATGTCATGACTCGCGCGGGTCGGTTGCAAACCACGCGGCGTGCGCTCGAACAGCGATTGGCCGCAGCCATTTTCCAGCACTTTCAGCGTCGAACTGACCGCAGGCTGACTCAGCCCCAGCAGGTTGGCCACTGTCTGCATGTGCTGGGTTTCACAGAGTTTGACGAACACTTGCAGGCGTCGCGCCTGGAACAGATAAAGCGGTTCAATCGCTGCTTTCTCACCTTGGCCGAGCAATGTCGGCACGCTCCCAAGCTCCGCCAATACCCTTCGCGCACGGGGTAGCAAGCGTTCACCGAAATCGGTCAGGCGCATACCGTTGGCGTGGCGCTCGAACAGCATCACGCCCAGCCGTTCTTCGAACTCGGAAATGGAGCGGGTGACCACCGATTGCGCCCGGTACAGCGCGATTGACGCCTTGGAGACGCTGCCGTGATCAGCTACGCGGACGAAGGCACGCACGTGCATCAGATTTGGCAGTTCGGGGTTTTCCATCGGGCGAGGACTCTGCGGATCGGCGGTTCAGGCGACTATGCCGCCGGCATGTTTGAGTGGCAATAAAAAAAACGCATACCTCGAACACTCGAACGCATTACTCCGTCGGCGGGGGGCGATGCGATGCTCTTTCGCAACGCAAGAGGAGAATCCGCAATGATCGATTCAACCAAAAACGCGCTGGTTGTCAGCGCCCACTCAGCCGATTTTGTCTGGCGTGCCGGTGGCGCCATCGCTCTGCATGCACAGCAGGGTTACCAGGTTCACATCGTCTGCCTGTCGTTCGGTGAGCGCGGCGAATCCGCCAAGTTGTGGCGCAAGGGCGAGATGAGCGAAGACAAGGTCAAAGCCGCACGTCGCGAAGAGGCTCAGGCCGCCGCCGATATTCTCGGGGCCAGTGTCGAGTTCTTCGATATCGGCGATTACCCAATGCGCGCCGACAAGGAAACCTTGTTCCGTCTAGCCGATGTTTTTCGCCGGGTGCAACCGGAGTTCGTCCTCAGTCACTCGCTCAAGGACCCGTACAACTACGATCACCCGCTGGCCATGAACCTCACGCAGGAGGCACGCATCATCGCCCAGGCCGAAGGCTATAAACCGGGTGAGAAAATCGTCGGCGCACCGCCGGTCTACAGTTTCGAGCCGCACCAGCCCGAGCAATGCGAATGGCGCCCCGATGTGCTGCTCGACATCACTGATGTCTGGGACAAGAAGTACGCGGCCATCCAGTGCATGGCCGGGCAGGAGCATTTGTGGGAGTACTACACGCGCGTTGCCCAGCAACGTGGTGTGCAAGCCAAACGTAATGTCGGGATCACCTCAACCCGCAACATCGTCTATGCCGAGGGTTACCAGAGTATTTTTCCGCGCGTCACGGAGAATCTGGGATGAGCGAACATATCGGCAAGACTGGCGTTGTCGTGCGAAATATTCAGCGCGCCGAAGCAGCGCTAATCGATGAGTTGAAACGCTTCGGCGTGGCGACCATTCATGAAGCACAGGGCCGCAAAGGACTGTTCGCGGCTTCGATCAGACCGATTCAACAAGGCTCGGTGATCAGTGGTTCAGCGATCACGGTACTGGTCGCTCCGGGCGACAACTGGATGTTCCACGTGGCCGTCGAACAATGCCGGCCCGGCGATATTCTCGTGGTTGCGCCAAGTTCGCCGTGCACCGACGGCTACTTCGGCGACCTGCTGGCCACCTCGCTCAAAGCCCACGGCGTAAGGGCACTGGTGATCGATGCGGGCGTGCGCGACACCCACACCCTGCGCGAAATGGGCTTCCCGGTCTGGTCCCGCGCCATCAGCGCGCAAGGCACAATTAAAGAAACCCTGGGCTCGGTCAACCTGCCGCTGGTGTGCGGCGGGCAACTGGTGCACCCGGGTGATGTGGTGGTTGCTGATGACGATGGTGTGGTGGTCGTGCGACGCACCGAGCTGCTGCAAGTCGTCGAAGCCAGTCGCGCCCGCGCCGACCTGGAGGAACAGAAGGCCCTGCGCCTGGCCAAGGGCGAACTGGGTCTGGACATCTACAACATGCGCGCGCGCCTGGCGGAAAAGGGTTTGCGTTACGTCGACAGCCTTGAAGAACTGGGAGACTGAGCATGGCGCAGACCCGCATTCCCTGTCTGCTGATGCGCGGCGGTACGTCGAAAGGCGCTTACTTTCTGGCCGACGATTTACCGCAACAACCTGCGCTGCGAGACCGCGTGCTGCTGGCGGTGATGGGCTCGCCGGATGCGCGGCAGATTGACGGCATTGGTGGCGCTGATTCGCTGACCAGCAAAGTGGCGATCATCAGACCGTCGAGCCGCGCGGGTGCCGATGTCGATTACCTTTTCGCCCAAGTGCTGGTGGATGAGCCGCGCGTCGATTACGGTCAGAACTGCGGAAACATCCTCGCCGGTGTCGGTCCGTTCGCCATCGAGCGCGGGTTGGTGGCGGCGACAGTCGACGTCACCTCAGTGCGGATCTACATGGAAAACACCGGACAGATCGCCATCGCCCATGTGCCAACGTCTGATGGTGAGGTGCGCTACGACGGCGACGCGCGTATCGACGGCGTGCCGGGGCAGGCCGCACCGCTGATTGTCGAATTCGAGGATGTCGCTGGCGCCAGTTGCGGCGCGATGTTGCCGACCGGCAACGCCCGGGACGTGATCGACGGCGTTGAAGTGACCTGCATCGATAACGGCATGCCCGTGGTGCTGATCAACGCGCAAGAGCTTGGTTGCAGTGGCTATGAGAGTCCCGCGCAACTCGACGTCAATGCTTCACTGAAACAGCGTCTGGAGTCCATCCGCCTGCAAGCGGGGCAGCGCATGAATCTGGGCGATGTGAGCCAGCGCAACGTGCCGAAAATGTGCCTGATTGCACCGCCGCAGGTAGGTGGTGCAATCACCACACGCAGTTTCATTCCCCATCGCTGCCACACCAGCATTGGCGTGTTCGGCGCGGTCAGCGTGGCTGCCGCCTGCCTGATCAAAGGCAGTGTGGCGGCGGTCATGGCGATTGTGAAGGAGGGCGAGGTGAAACGCCTGTCGATCGAACATCCGACGGGCGAGTTCACTGTGGCGTTGCGCTTGCAGGACGAGCGATTGGTCGGGTGTGGACTGATGCGCACGGCTCGATTGCTGTTTGATGGCCTCGTCTGCATTCCATCAGCGATCTGGAGTGGCAAGGCCGTTAGTCAATCAGGAGAGTGCTTCTCGCAAGTACGCGTAAAGAGCTGAAAAAACGCGCAAGCGATCCACCCATGTGGAGTAGGTCGCGCGTCCCCCAGAAACGACAAAGCCCTGAATAGTCAGGGCTTTTTTGTATCCAGTGGAAGCTCGGTGGGTGAGTCGCTTTGATCTTCTTCAAGCTTATTGCGCAGTTGGTTTAGAACCTGGTGAGTGGTCTGGATTGCATCGACGTCCAGACCCTGTGAAAGCTCGTTGATCCAGGGCGCTTGAAGCTTCATTGCAGAATCGAATGCTTGCTTTCCAGCTTCAGTCAGCACAACCAGCTGCGCCCTGCGATGGTGAGGGTTGGGCTGAAATTCCAGCAAGCCATCCTTGACCAGATCGTTGACGATCCGTTGCACGTTTTGTCGATTCGCCCCCATGTCGCGAGCAATCCATGAAACCGGTTGTGCTCGTTCGGCGTACACAATCGTACCCAGTAATTGCCAGCGGGCGCTTGTCAGACCTAGCTCTGCGACGAGTCGATCGCCTGCAGTAAGCAGACGTGCACTTGCTCGAAAGATCTCAAGAACCAGATCGCTCGTGGCGCGTCCTGCGGGAGTGTAGTTTGTCTTTTTCATGGTGCGAATCCTTCCACGTTGACACCATGATGTCAATCGCAGTAGGTTTGGATCGTGAAACCCAAATTGTCATCATGATTACAATGTAGAGGTCGACATGCTTTCTATTCGCCCCCTTGATCCGATCGTCCCCATCACTCAACAGCTGCAGTGCAGCGAAGCTCCAGTGGTATTGATCAACCTCTTCACTGTCGACGCAGACGATATACCCGACCTCCTTTGCGCATGGGAGCTGGATGCCAACTGGATGAAACAACGTTCCGGTTTCATCTCCACACAGCTCCATCAAGCCATCGGGGGCAGCAACATGTTCTTGAATTACGCCGTATGGGAATCGGTAGAGCGGTTTCGTGATGCTTTCAATCACCCAGAGTTCGCCAATGCCTTGGCGCGTTATCCCTCAAGTGCCTTGGCCATGCCGCATCTGTTCACCAAGGTAGCGGTGTCGAATATCTGCACGGCCTAAGTATTAACCAACTGTCTGACGGTATTAGATAAATGCTTAGACGATTACATTTGATCGCCAGTACGCTGGCACTGGTATGCATCGCCACCTTCTTTCTGTCGACCATTTTTGTCGAGCTCATCGGATCCCGACACTCAATAGCCTCACTCAAGCACCTGATCGTGAGTCCCGGGCTTTGGATACTGGTACCGGCAATCATCGCGACCGGTGCAAGTGGAGTGTTAATGAGTCGGAAACGACAAGGACGACTGGTCGCTTTGAAGAAGAAACGCATGCCATTCATTGCCGCCAATGGCCTGTTGGTTCTGCTGCCGTGCGCCATTTTGCTTAACCAATGGGCGTCGGCGGGAAACCTGGATACGCGTTTTTACTTCGTGCAGGTAATTGAACTGATCGCAGGGGCCACCAATCTCGCATTAATGGGGATGAATATGCGTGACGGCCTACGCCTCAGCGGCCGACTGCTGCGGGTTGCACCTCACAGACAGTAAGCTGAATACTTGCTTCCGTTTGTTTTAAAAGCAGGGGCGAAATCTGCCATTCGTGATCGGTTGCTATCGGCCAATAGCAGTCATCCTGGCTTGGCATTATCTGGAATGACTTAGGTTTCGATATCAAATCTGCCCAATAGCGCGGCGCCGTCAGTGACACCTAAAATTTGATCGATCGCAGCGATTTTTTGGGATGCGCCATCGAGCGCAAAGTCAGCATTGGTGTAAACAGCCTCCGCCTCGTTATGAAGTGCATAGGCAATATGCGCCGCCACGCGAACATTCGTCGGGGCGTCTACACCGCTACCCAGATAATCAACAAGTAAAGTCTTGATCTCTAGCAATGCGAGGGCGAGTAGTCTGTTTTGGTCAGTCTGCATAACGGGATCCTGGATATCGCAACGCGGGGTTCGAAACGAATTTCCCGAGGTTATACAAAACGTTGGATAGGCAAAAGCAAATGACCGCTCCAACCAGATGTAGTGTCACTAGACGTCCCTGATTCATTTCTCTGGCAGGCTTCATCAACACGGCGCCCTCATGGTTCGTCGTCCCAATAATCAAGCGTAGTCCCGGGCCGCTGCACAGCGGTGAACGCGCGCGCTCCATTGATTGTGACCATCGCCTGATACTTGCCGGAGTCCGGGTATTGGCAGACTTCGGGGGTTTCTCGGGTGCCAACGGACAGATACTTCAGCGGTGCATCCGAGGTGTTGATGATCTGATGCGGATATTCGGGGCCGGCCGGAATGAAGATGACGTCGCCGCTTCGAATCGGCAACATTTCACCCGCCACGCGCAGGGTGCCAAACCCTTCCAGGATGACGAACATCTCTTCCTGAGCATAATGAAAGTGGTAGGGACAAGAACGCTTGCCTGGCGCGACGATGTCCACCGACGCACCGAGTTTCTGCGCGACGGTGTCAGTGCCGAGGCGCGCGCCATGGCTCTCGTAAAGAGGGTCGCGGCGCTCGTATTGCAGCGGCACATCATTGAAATTGCGAATCATGCGCGCAGCTAAAGCACAGGGGTCATTGCTCATTAATCACTCCCGAAAGTATCTGTACGGGCATCCCGCCTGTCGCCCAAACGAACGGTATTGCTGTTGGCGCGGACATAATAATTATCAAATTCACCGCTTTCGACAAATACGAAACCATGGCGGATATAAAAGCGATTTGAAGCGCTTTCTTTGAGAGCGCCAACTTTAATAGGGCGTCCGATCTCATCCGCCTCTCTGAAAATCCGAGTGAGGACTTCGGTGCCTATCCCTGCTCCTTGAGCGCTAGGTATCACATACAAGTGGTCGAGCAGAAGCTCGCTCTGATGGTCTTTGAGAACGACAAAACCGACCATATCGCCTGATACTTCTATGCGGCGCGTGCTGCTAGCGTCGAAACCACTATGAAACCGTTCGCGCGCGCGATCAGGATCAAATCGCCCAAGCCGCTCCAGGCTTTCGCGCATGGCCTCAATCCGAATGGCTATCAGATCTTCTAGATCGCAGGTTGAAGCACGGCGTAAAACGACAGCAGATTTTTGATCAGGGGAAGGTGACATAACAAGCGCTCCAGGCATGGCCGGTGACTCATTATAGAGAGCGTGAGTGGCATAACCAGTCACGCCGGCCCATGCCCGCAACCAGAACGTACTGTCTCAGCCATACATGTACAAAAGGTCGTCGATCAGCCCTATGTCCTGCTGCGTGTACTGGACCTTGTTGTAGCGTCTCATGCCCTCAAGCACACCCCTGATCGGAACTTGCCGCGAAGGATCCTGAACAATTTCGATCAGACGGTCGTAATCGGGATCTCTTCCCTTGAGGTATTTTTCAATCAGTTCTTTAAGCGCTACGCGCGCCTCTGGATCGGATAGCACTGTCACTTCTCCCGCAAAACCGTGAATTCATCTTCCAACTCAGCGCAGACATCGCACGGGATGGTGTTGGATTATATCCAGACGTCGTTCAAAGCCGTTCTTTCGCCATCTTCATGCCCGGTGTTCAAAATACCTCGTGGCTCGATCATCATCAGTTTTGCTTCACCTTCAGCAGCCGTCCGATGTTCAACGCCGCGGGGTACTACATACAGTTCACCCGGGCTCACATAGACGCAGCCATCCGGCAGGTCGATGCGCAAGGTGCCCTCCAGGACAAGAAATGCTTCGTCGGTCTCAGGATGTGAGTGCCAGATGAATTCGCCTTCGATTCGCACAACCTTGAACTGGTAGTCATTCATCTCTGCAACAACCCTGGGACTCCATTGCTGGTCGATGAGCGACGCTTTACGTGCCAGGTTTACAGGAACTGATGATTGTTGATGACGGAGCTTTGACATGACGGATCCTCTGTGATCGAAGTCGCCATCCTATAAAGCATGGAGCAGGGCGCTCTTGTACGATCCTGCAAGTCAGCGTGCGGCCCGCAATCGTTCCAGCCAGCGCATTGGCGGAACTCCGTAACAGCGGCTGAAGTGTCGCGACATATGACTTTGATCATGGAAACCCGCGACAAGGGCCGCATCCACCAAGGTGAAACCTTCAAGCACCAATGCGCGGAACCGATCCAGACGACGCAGGGTGACAAATCGGTAAGGGCTCGTACCGTAAAGTGTTCTGAAGTCGCGTGACAGGCTCCAGCGTTCGCGCCCACTGGCATGTTCCAGCATCTCCAGCGAAATGCAGGTGTGCAGATGTTCCAGGATGAATGCTCTGGCGCGCTCGGCTGCGCGGTAATCCAGACGCTTGCGCCCGCGCGGCTTGCCCCCGACGGCACGCAACGCCATCGCCAAGTCATACAGCGCGTCCTGTTCCTCCAGTGTTTCCAGTGGATAATCCACCGCTTGCACGAATGCTTCACTGGCATGGAACAGGCGCGGATCGCTCGACAATCCCCCTGCGATAAAAGGCAGGGGTTCTCCGCCCAAAACGTTCTGGATTAATGCCGGATCAACGTAGGCCATTCGATAACGAAAGCCTGCGTCGGTGCCGGCCATGCCATCGTGGAGTTCGTCGGGGTGAAGAACCAGCGTGTTGCCGGGGATACCGTGGCGCAACGAGCCCACGTAGTGAAAGCTCTGGACGCCCGCCAACGTACGTCCGATCGAGTAGGTGTCGTGTCGATGAGGATCGTAGCCGTGGCTGCCGAACCACGCTTCGATACGCTCGATGCCTCCAGGTTGAACACTGCGGATGACCCAGTCGGCGTTGGCACGTTGGCCATTTTTCTGATCCATGAATGTACCTCTCCAATATGGGTGATCGCGTCGTCCCGGCATCTCGGGCACATTCTCAGGAGACATTTCATCGACTCATGACTGCCGCCAGTTTCGGATGGTTTTTTGCGTAATACCGCTCGGACTCAGCGTCATCTTCCAGGAAGTGCCAGATCTTTTTTGATCGCATGGAATATATGACGATAACCAGAAATACCCCGAGATAAAGCCACATCAAACTGCTTGCGCCGGATTTGGACATGATGGCGCCCGTCATCAGGAATGACACCGAGCCGCCTAGCTGACTGATCACTAATGTCGATGCCATCAGTCGCACGCGTACGCCGGAGGGGATCGACATGACCCTCTTGTCCATTCCGATCATAGTGATGCAAGCGCTAGTCGCCCCGGCGAAAAACAGGCAAGTACTCAACTGCCAGATTTCGTCGGCTTGTGTCGCTGCACAGAGTGCAAACGTTAATAGGGCCCAACATCCAAGATACTTGTTGCGCTGATTTTCCTTTTTGCTAATCAGCGGGCTTAAAAAGAACAAACCTGCAACGGCTCCAGCAGCGAACACCGCATTGAACAAACCCACGCTACCTTCAGCTAGACCGCGAGTGTGTATGAGCGTTGGAACCAGCATCGGTACGGTCGCTGTTACGGCCAGACCCAGTAGTAATCCGGAAAAGGTCAAAAATTGTTCTGGCGGTAGGACGCATTTGAGTTTGAGCCCCAAAAGCATGTCATTGACAAGATCGGCTGATGATTTTCTGCGTGGTAGGGCAGGGGCTGCGCTAACCGGTAACGCCATGGCCAAAACCACTATGACGAATCCCACTATCGACACAAATAGCAGCGAGATTTCCAGTGAAGAAACCGTAATCACAATACCCGCCAACAAAGGCCCAGCAACCCGGCCGACAGTAACAACGATGCGTCGGACGCGAAATGCAGCGTCCGTACGATGTTTATCAACGGTTTCCGCAGGATAGATACCCAAGAGAGGCTGGATCACTCCAAATGCTGATGCAGCGATGACATCGATCAATATCAGCGCATCAAGCGAATACCAGTTTGCGGCAAAGAAGTAGCGCAACACGCTGGCCATCAAGATCGCAAAACAGCCGACCTTAAGCGCCGAACTGCGGCGCATCGACTCAACACGCGGCGCCAGACACAACATTGAAATGATCGCTGCGAGCGCGAGCGCTGTTTCGTATGCAGCCAGCTCCAGCAGGCTTCCTCGCTGCACGATGATCAGCGGTAGCGTGGTATTCCAGCAACCGAGGTAGATCCAAAGTAACAAGTCCAGGCAAAGATACTTTCGAAATGTACTCAATGGGTGGCTTCCTTGCTCCGCACCTTGTGTTTGGGATGTCATTCGCACGCTCGGAATTATCCGCAATACAACTGCGGAAATATCAGCTTATACCTGCGATGACATCCGGTGATGCTCCAGCAAGAAGTCGACGAACAATCGTACCCGCGCCGGCATCGCCGCGCCGCCGACGAACACCGCATGAATCGGTTCCTGGTCCCCGGGGTTCCAGTCTTCCAGCAGCGCAATCAGGTCGCCGCGTTGCAGATCCTCATTCACGCTGAACGCACCGATACGGGCAATGCCGGCACCTACTCGCGCGAATTGTGCCAGCGCTTCACCACTGCTGCATTCGATGTTGCCGCTGACCTTCAGGGCAAACGCTTTGCCATCGCGGATAAATGGCCAGTTGGGTTCGGCACGCTTGAAATTGAAGCGCAGGCAGTTGTGCTGGAGCAGGTCTTCCGGTTCCTGCGGGACGCCGTGGCGCTGCAGATACTCGGGCGATGCCACCACGACCTGGCCGGTAGTGCCGATCCTGCGTGCGGTCAGCGGACTATCGGGCAGATGGCCGAAGCGCACCGCGACGTCGGCTTGCCCGCCGAGAATGTCGACCACTTCGTCGCCGAGGGTGAGGTCGACGACGATGTTCGGGTAGCGGACGCTGAAGGCTGCGACCAAGGGAACGATGGCCAAGCGTCCATGGCCAAGAGCTGCACTGACCCGCAATCGTCCTCTGGGTACGCCCTGATCGGCGATGGCTTCTTCGACCTCGTCCATGTCGGCGAGGATACGTCGGGCGCCGCGCAGGAACGCTTCGCCCTCGGCCGTGAAGGTGATCGCTCGGGTGGTGCGCAATAGCAGGCGGGTGCCAAGACGTTGCTCGGTGCGCGCGATGATCCGACTGACGGCCGAGGGTGTCAGGCCCAGCGCACGTGCGGCGGCCGACAGGCTGCCTTCCTGCGCCACGGTGGTGAACACGCTCATTTCACCTGACCTGCCGTTGAAATCCACTTGTGCCTCCTACGCAAAGGTGATTGCCAAAAATACTATCTACCGCCTGAAAACACGGGATCGTAGCATTGGCGGCATAGATAAGGAGTTTTCCATGCGTATCAATCCACCACTTGTTGCACTCGCCATCGGTGCCTTCGGCATCGGCGTAACAGAATTCGCCCCCATGGGCATGTTGCCGGGTATTGCTGCGGATCTGGGCGTTTCCATTCCCGCTGCCGGTTTGCTGGTCAGTGCTTATGCGCTCGGCGTATTGCTCGGCGCACCGCTGATGACCCTGACCACCGGCAAGATTCCCCGGCGTTATCTGCTGATCGGACTCATGGCGATTTTCACCGTGGGTAATCTGATGTCAGCGTTGGCCACCGATTACTACAGTCTCATGGTCGCCAGGGTCGTGACTTCACTGAATCACGGTGCGTTTTTTGGCGTTGGCTCAGTCGTTGCCGCCACCCTGGTCGCCCCGGAAAAACGTGCCGGGGCGGTTGCGGCGATGTTCATGGGCTTGACCCTGGCGACCATCGGCGGCGTGCCGCTGGCCGCCTGGTTTGGCGAACTGTTCGGTTGGCGCACCGCGTTCTGGGGCATTACTGGCCTCGGCGTGGTGACCATGGCCGCGTTGTGGTTCGCCTTGCCCAACGTGCGGGCGCCGCAAAGCGTCGGTGTCATGGCGGAAATTCGAGTATTGGGGCGCGGCCCCGTGCTGGCCGCGCTGGCCCTGACGGTCGTCGGCTCGAGCGCGATGTTCACCGTCTTCACCTACATCGCGCCGATCCTCAGCAGCGAAACCCATGCGTCCACCGCCTTCATCACCGCCATGCTGATGCTTTACGGTGTCGGTTTGACGCTGGGCAACATGTGGGGCGGCAAGGCCGCTGACCGCTCGATCGATCGCACCCTGATTGTCTCGCTGAGCGTACTGATTGTCGTGTTGTTGGCGTTCACCGTACTGATGCGCTGGCCGCTGCCGGCGGCCGTGGCCATTCTGATCTGGGGTATCGCCAGCTTCGCCCTGGTGCCGCCACTACAGATGCGCGTCATGGAAGCTGCGAAGGACGCACCCAATCTGGCCTCGGCGGTGAACATCGGCGCCTTCAACTTCGGCAATGCGATTGGCGCAGCGCTGGGCGGTGCGGTGATCAGCAGCGGGCTGGGTTATCCGGCGATCTCCCTGGCCGGCGCGGCAATGGCGGGCCTGGGACTGCTGATGGTTTTGGGGTTTGCGTGGCGTTCCAGAACGGTTGAAGCGGCAACGGTGTGACAAGCTCCGGTCAGCCTGAAACAGCTGAGCTGGCGTAGTTACAAAAGCCCTTGATCGAGGCCCGCTTTGGCGGGCCTCTTTTTCACCGCCGAGAACAGCCTAATCAAAGCGTGGTGATCTGCCCATTGCGATCCAGTTCATACACCTTATTCCCCTGCAATCTCTCCTTCAGCCACCGCTCCGCCTTGCCCAGCGGCCGTTGCCGCGCCCAGAGCAAATCCACACCAATCTGCCAGTCGGTATGCGGATACGCCGAGAGCTGCAGTTCCACCAGTTCACCCTTGGCCAATTCACGCTGAATGAGCTGGCGGGGCAGGGTGGCCCAGCCGAGCCCGGCGCGGACCATTTCCAGTAACGCCAGATAGCTTTCCGCTTGCCACAACTGGGTCGAGCGCAGGTATTCGCTGCTCGGCAGTTTGCTTGCGTGGGCGCTGAAGGCCAGGCGGCGATGGACGTGCAGGTCGTCGAAGGTGACGTTATCGAGTTGCGCCAATGGGTGCTCGGGATGGCAGACGTGCAGCATGATCAGTTTGCCCAGTTGCTGGAACGCCAGCTCCTTGGGGTAGCCGGGTTGTGAGAACGCCACACCGAGTACCGCTTCGCCGCTGCTGACCAGTTCGCTAACGTCGCCGTAAACCGGATGGCGGATGATCAGGTCGACAAAGGGGAACGCGGCTTCGAAGGCTTTGAGCACCGGCATGATTGGCCCGTACGGCGTTTCAATGGCAAGCGTCAGGCTGGTTTCGACGTTGTCCGAAAGGCAATCGGCGTGGGCTTCGAAGGTCATGCAGCGTTCGAGCACGGCTTCGGCCTGCACCAACAATTTGTGGCCGCTGGCGGTGAGAGCAGGGCTACGGTTGCTGCGATCGAACAGGTCGACGCCAAGGTCGGTTTCGAGGTTGGCAATCGCCGCGCTGATGGTCGATTGAGTCTTGCCCAGTTTGCGCCCAGCGGCGGAAAACGATCCGCTTTTGACCACTTGGACGAACATCAACAGTTGATCGAGTGAGAAGCGCAAGCGGTGGACTCCCGGGTCGAAAATAAAGGTTTGGAGCGGCTAACGAATGCCTGATTGTGCCATCGAAAAAAGCGATGGTTGCTAATTTGTTTCATCGCAATAAACGTTTAAATATGCCCTCGCGTCAAACGATCTCCGGGGCGGATCTGACTTTCAAGCGCCCCTGAGCATGCCCGCGATCTCAACAGATGCCGCACCTTCAGGAGCGTGTGAAATGACTACTCAACGCATTCATCCGGTGGACGAGGTTTTGCCACTGCGACAGTTGTTCACGTTTGGCTTGCAGCATGTTTTGGTGATGTACGCGGGAGCGGTGGCGGTGCCGCTGATTCTTGGCAGCGCGATGGGACTGACCTCGGCGCAGGTTGTGCTGCTGATCAACGCCAACCTGTTGACCTCGGGTGTGGCGACGCTGATTCAAACTCTCGGTTTCTGGAAATTCGGCGCGCGCCTGCCGCTGATTCAGGGCTGCTCGTTCATTGCCTTGGCGCCAATGATCATGATCGGCAAGGAATTCGGACTCAGCCAGATCTTCGGGGCGGTGATTGCTGCAGGCTTTATCACCATTGCCCTGGCACCGGTGTTTAGTCGTTTGCTGCGGTTTTTTCCACCGGTGGTGATTGGCAGTCTGATCACCATTATCGGCATCTCGCTGATGCCGGCGGCGGCGGTCTGGCTGGGCGGTGGCAATCCCGACTCGGCGGATTTCGGCAATCCGGCGAACTTGTTGCTGGGTTTGGCCACGGTCAGCGTGACGTTGGTGATCTACGCCAAATGCAAGGGCTTCCTCGGCAACCTCAGCGTACTCATCGGCTTATTTGTCGGCAGTCTGATCGCAGCGGCTTGCGGCATGACTCACTTCAATCGGGTCAGCGAAGCGGCGTGGTTTGAGCTGAGCGCGCCGATGGCATTCGGCGCGCCGGAATTCGCGCCGGTGCCGATTCTGATCATGACCCTGGCGATGCTGGTGATCATGGCCGAGACCACCGGCAACTGCCTGGCGATCGGCAAATTGACCGGCAAACCGACCACGCAACAGACCCTCGGCAACGCGTTTCGCGCCGACGGCTTGTCGACCATGCTCGGTGGCTTGTTCAACAGCTTCCCTTACAACGCCTTCACCCAGAACACCGGTTTGATCGCGCTTTCCAACGTTAAAAGCCGCTACGTCGTGGCTGCGGCCGGGGCAATCATGGTGCTGATAGGTTTGTTCCCGAAACTCGGCGCGTTGATAGCCGCAGTGCCGACGCCAGTGCTCGGTGGCTGCGCGATCGTGATGTTCGGCATGACCACGGTGGCGGGGATTCAGGAACTGTCGCGGGTGCAATTCGAGGGGACGCGCAACGGCATCATCGTCGCCGTTTCAGTGAGTGTCGGCGTGCTGCCGATGTCCTTTCCGGCGCTGTTCGAACACGTCGGCCCGACCCTGAAACTGGTGCTCGACAGCGGGATTTTCCTCGGCGCGATCACCGCCATCGTCCTCAACGTGCTGCTCAATAACGAAAAAAAATCGACCGAAACCATCGGCGCTGAACTGGCCGACTGACTTTTGTTTTCCACTGCCCAGGAGTTACCCATGAATCAATTCACTCAGCTCATCCCGGCTGGCGTCAGCGAGCTTGATCTGACATTACTGCGCCAAACCATCGCCTTGTCCGAGGCATCGAAGCAACGCGGTCGCCATCCGTTCGCGGCATTGGTGGCCGACCGCAACGGCAAGGTGATTGTCGAAGCGGGGAACAACTCGATGCCGCCAGAAGGCGATCCTACCCAACATGCCGAACTGGTTGCAGCAGCGGCAGCGGCCAAGCTTCTGTCACCGCAAGAGCTGGAACTGTGCACGCTGTACACCAGCGCCGAACCTTGCTGCATGTGCGCTGGCGCGGTGTATTGGACCGGGATCGGGCGGGTTGTTTATGCCTTGTCGGAGCATGCCTTGCTGGGATTGACGGGGGATCATCCGGAGAACCCGACGTTCTCTCTGCCGTGCCGCGAGGTGTTCGCCAAGGGGCAGCGCAAGGTCAGTGTGTTCGGGCCAATGCTGGAGGGGGAGGCGGCTGAGCCGCATAAAGGCTTCTGGTCGTAAACTGCTGTCCGCTTCAATACGTTCAGCGAAGTGGAAGCAGTAAAAGGGCTTGAATGCCGCACATCCTCGGATGCGCGGCAGCCCAGTTTCGACACTCACGAATCTATCGCGAGACGAGCTTCGTTTTTACAACTCAAACGTAGTCCCTCGGGTATTCACGAAGAGCGAATAGATCGAGTGACTGCTGGCCATGAACAACCGATTCCCTTCGCGCCCCCCAAAGCACAAATTCGGGCAGCGCTCTGGCAGGGAAATGTGCCCGATGGCCTTGCCCTGCGGATTGAACACGCGCACGCCGTCGAGTTTTTCCAGGTCGGCCTTGGGATCACCATTGCCGCCCCAGCCGCACCACAGGTTGCCGGCTTCGTCGCATTTGATGCCGTCGATCGCGGCATAGTCCAGCCCCTCGATGTGCTTGCGGCGTTCGCCGAGTGTGCCGTCGTCCTTTACCGCAATCGCCCAGATCAGGCGATTGGGCTTGGCGCGACCTTCGACGACGTACAGGGTTTTTTCATCCGGAGAAAAGCACAGGCCGTTGGGGCCGTTGAGGTCGTCGATGACCCGCGTGACTTTTTTGCTCTCGCCGTCGAGGCGGTACACGGCGTGGGGTTGGCTCGGGGTGATCTTGTGGCCTTCATAATTGTTGCCGGTCTGGAAGGGCGGGTCGGTGAACCAGATCGATCCGTCGCTTTTGCAGACGATGTCGTTGGGCGAGTTGAAGGGCTTGCCGTCGAAGCTGTCGGCCAGCACGGTGATCGTGCCATTGGCTTCGGTGCGCGTGATGCGCCGGCCTTCGCTGGTGGTGGTAGAGCCTTCACAGACAATCAAACGCCCTTGGCGATCCCGGCACATGCCGTTGGAAAAGTTCGAATGTTCGCGGTACACGCTGAAGGTGTCGGTGATTTCGTCCCAGCGCATGATGCGATTATTGGGGATGTCGCTGACCAGCAAATAGCGGCCATCACCGACCCACACCGGCCCTTCGGACCAGCGCATGCCGGTGGCAAGTTTTTCAACACTGGCGTTGAAAATGCGCAGCTCAAGGAAGCTGTCGTCGAGGATGTGAATCAGCGGATCAGGGTAGCGCTGACTCAAGGGTTCGGCGGCCTCGGCGATCCGCGTCAGTGCGGTGCTGCCGACGGTGGCGAGCGTGGCGGAAACAGCGAGGGATTTTTTCAGGAAGCTGCGGCGGGTATTGCCTTGCGCTGGGTCGAGGCTTTCAGGTTTGGCGGACAGGCGTGAGTCCATGTAGCGATCTCCGTGGTGTTATTTTTCTTTTGGGAGACGTAGTAATACCTTGTGATAGGACATCGTACAAGTTGTTCGTTGTAGGCGGCCATAGGGCGCAGGTAGCGGCGGAAGCCAGTGAGCATGACCTCCACCGTAAAATTGGCATGCGGGAACGAACAGATCTTAGCCAGCCATCACTTCATCCAGTGCCTGCTCAAGCAGGCTGACCGTGCGCTCGATATTCTGCAGCTTCTCCAGCCCGAACAGCCCGAGGCGAAAGGTCTGGAAGTCGGCCGGCTCATCGCATTGCAGTGGCACGCCGGCAGCGATCTGCAGGCCGTGCTGGGCAAATTTCTTGCCGTTCTTGATATCGGCATCATCGGTGTAGCTCACCACAACACCAGGGGCCTGAAAGCCCGCAGCCGCCACACTTTTGATGCCTTTGCCGGTCAACAGGGCGCGCACCCGATCGCCCAGCACCTGTTGTTCATCGCGAACCTTGTCGAACCCGTAAGCCTGGGTCTCTTTCATCACGTCGTTGAACCGCGCGAGGGAATCGCTGGGCATGGTCGCGTGATAGGCATGTCCGCCCTGTTCGTAGGCCTGCATGATCTGCAGCCACTTCTTCAGGTCGCAGGCGAAGCTGCTGCTTTGCGTCTGTTCGATGCGCTCAAGTGCCAGAGCACTGAACATCACCAGGGCGCAGCAAGGGGAGGCGCTCCAGCCTTTTTGGGGGGCACTGATCAGCAGGTCGACGGCGCATTGGTGCATGTCCACCCAAATCGCGCCGGAGGCGATGCAGTCCAGCACGAATAGACCACCCACCGCATGCACGGCGTCGCCGACCGCTCGCAGGTAGTCGTCGGGCAGGAGGATCCCGGATGAAGTTTCAACGTGGGGCGCGAAGACCACCTGCGGTTTCTGTGCGGCGATGGCGGCCAGCACTTCGTCCAGTGGCGGCGGGGCGTAGGCTGCCTGGCGGCCAGTCTCGATCGGCCGGGCTTTGAGCACCGTGGTGGCCGCCGGAATATTGCCCATATCAAGGATCTGGCTCCAGCGATAACTGAACCAGCCGTTGCGTATCACCAGACACTGTTGTCCGGTAGCGAACTGCCGCGCCACCGCTTCCATGCCGAATGTACCGCTGCCCGGAACCACCGCCACCGCTTCGGCGTTGTAGACCTGTTTCAGGGTCGTGGAAATGTTCTTCATCACGCCTTGAAAGGACTGCGACATGTGGTTCAGCGAGCGGTCGGTGTAGACCACGGAATACTCGACCAATCCCTCGGGATCGATGCTCGGATAGAGCTTGGACATGGTGACTCCTTTGGCAGAGGGGTAAACATCATTGGCAAGCAAGTGTAGGCAAAGGGCAGGGAACAGCTCATTGATTTGCGCAAATGAGGTTAGAGTGCTCAGCAATGTCTCGATCGTTGCGTGAACCATGAAGCTGCCGCTGTTTATTTCTCTGGACGGGCCCAAGGGCACCGGAAAGACCACACTGCTGGAGGCTGTAACCGCCGCACTGCGGGCAAACAACCAGAAAGTCATTCGGCTGTGCGAGAGAAAAAGCGATCCATACCGCGGCGAAACCATGGCCCTCGTCAATCAACTCGCCAGACATCCCTCGCGGGATCTTGAGTGGGCGGTGTGTCAGCGCCTTGCGGATAGCCGTCGCTGGATTTCCCAAGAAGTGCTGCCCAAACAGCCATTGAACAGCATCATCCTGATCGATCGCTGGTATCCGTCGGATGCAGCATTTCGCCATAGCGTGCCGTTTGCCGAGATTCTGCAGTTGAACATCGAGCGAGGCGTGCGCGTGCCGGATCTGCATGTCGGTGTCGTCACCGCACCGGATATTTCATGGGCGCGGGCAACGGCACGAACACGAGGACTGGGCGGCACGGTGATCCAGAAACACGCGGAGCACGTCACCTGTAGCGAGATGTTCGAGCAGGCGGTTGTCGATCACGGCTGGATGTTGTGCCGTAACGAAGGAACCATCGAAGCCGCAACGACTCAGGTGGTTGCAGAGATCTATAAAGTGCTTGGCTGATTGGCGATGTGCAGGCGCTGGTTTAATTTGAATTTCAGGTTCTCTGATCTGAGCTAACCGTACTGACGGATCAACCCCCACCCATGCTCACAAACCTCTGGTATGTCGTTCTCCCATCGTCCCAGTTGACTGATGGATTGATGCCGGTTCGATTGCTCGGACAACCCTTCGTAGCGTTCCGCGATGACGCGGGGGTCGCTCACCTGCTTTCGGACATCTGCGTGCATCGCGGCGGCTCGCTGTCCGCTGGCCGCAAGGTCGGCAACAGCGTGCAGTGTCCCTATCACGGCTGGCGGTTTGGCGGTGATGGCGTGTGCACCCTGATACCGGCGCAGCCCGACCTGCGGATTCCCGCCAAGGCCCGCGTCGATGCGTACCCGACGCTGGAGCGATACGGCTGGATCTGGGCGTTTTTAGGTGATCT
The DNA here is from genome assembly GCF_900580865.1 of Pseudomonas viridiflava. Lineage (GTDB taxonomy): Bacteria > Pseudomonadota > Gammaproteobacteria > Pseudomonadales > Pseudomonadaceae > Aquipseudomonas. Next base: position 278,073 of record NZ_UTBZ01000060.1, on the reverse strand, counting down.
GCCTGAGTCTGAACGTCCGCCTTTACCCACACTCGACTGGGTCGATGACCCGGCCATCCGGGTGGTCGCCGGACATTTCGATTGGGAAGCCAGTTGGGACCGGATTATTGAAAACGGTCTGGACTTCGCGCATGCACCGTTTGTCCACGGTTCAACCTTTGGCGATCCGGATCACCCGGAGATTGAATCATTCGAGGTCGACAGCGATGCGTGGAGCGGTAGCGCTCAAATGCTTATGCGCAGGCCGGCGCGCAAAGGGCTGCTGCGGCGTAAATCTTCCACTGAGTTTGTCAGTGTGGCCACTGTTCCGGGGTTTCACCTGTCGGGTCCGTGCACCACGCTTGAGCTGGAGTTGCCGAATGGCTGGCGGATCTACATCGTCTCGGCGCATGTCCCGATTGACGCCAATCGCACGCGCACCTGGTGGATGATGGGCAGAACGTTTCTGCGCTCCCGATTGCTCGATCGCAGGTTCATTGCGAGCAATATCCGGATCTTCGAACAAGATCATGCCGTGCTGAAAAACGTCCGGCCCGAGCGCGTTCCGGAGTCTTTTCAGCAGGAGGTTTCGTTGAAATCCGATGCGCTGCAGATTTCCTTTCGCAAAAAAGTGCAGTCACTGGAGTTGCGCGGCTGGCGCATTGATGAAGAGCGTCTTGCGCGTACTTTCACCGGACGCAAGGCTTGCGCGATACCCAGTCCCGGACGTCGTCAGATTCGTGCTTGGGCGATCGAGCCGATTCCTCTCGTGGATGTCACTCACGAATCTGAATAGCGGTGCGAGCCAGCCTGCGCTTGGCACAGACTGGCGCAACCCTTAGCGCGTCTCACACTGCGGCGAAGGCTCGCCGCTCAATGCATCGACCATCGGCGGATGCTCCTGCACCGCTTGACGCAAGTCCTCGGTCACCCGCAGCTCCGCACCGGTCGGCGAGAACGTGGCTGCCGCTGCAAACGGCGCGGGATTGGCCGGAACCGGGCGCTTGCCACGGCGCCACAGGAAGAAGGTGACCATGCACAGATTGACCAGCGCAAATACCCAGAACAGACCATTGGCACCGAACGAGTTCATCACCGGCGAGATCATCATCGGACTGATCGCCGAGCCCAATGAGTTGATCAGCAGCAAGCCCTGAATCATCGGCACCAAGGCTTCGGCCGGGGCGCGGTCGGCGGCGTGGCTGACGGCAACCGGGTACAGCGCGAACACGCCGCCACCGAGCAGAAACAACATCACCGCGAGCATTGTCGAGGACAACGGCACCAGCACGATCACCAGCGATAGCACGGTGCACGCCACTGTCAGGATTGTCAGCACCTGCAAGCGATCCTTGCGATCAGACCAACGCCCGACCGGGTATTGCAGGAGCATTGCGCCGAGGATCGTCCAGGCCATCATGCTGCCGACCTCACCGACATTCAGACCGCTGCGTTGCAGATACAACGGCAGCAAGGTGTAGATCGCCGCGATGGTCACACCCGAACCGAAACAGCCGACCAGCCCGGTCGGCGTCACGCCCAATAGTTGCCGAGGCTTGAGCGGTTCAACCTGATCGAGCAGCGGCGACACCCGCGGCAGGATCACGATCGGCAAAACCGACAACGAGGCGAGCATGCCGGCGACCATGAACGGTGCGCTGTCGCTCAAACCGGTGATCTTGCCCAACGTTGCCTGCCCAAGCACACCGGCGCCGTACAAGACGATCATGTACAACGCGAGCAAGCGCCCGCGAATCTTCGCGTCGCCCGCCAGCAGCAGCCAGCTTTCGATCACCAGAAACACACCGACCGTGGCCCAGCCGTTGATCAGGCGCAGGGCGAACCAGCCCCAGGTGTCATAAAACAATCCCTGCAGCAGGATGGTCACGGCGATCAGCGAAGCAAAGCTGCCGTAGGCGCGGATATGGCCGATGCGCAGAATCAAGCGGTCATTGAAAACGGCGCCCAGGGTCAGGCCGATGAAGTAGGCCGATGACACGATACCGATCATCGTGGTCGATGCACCGGCAGCGTCCAGTCGAAGGGTGGTCAGCGACGACATGAAACCGTTGCCCAGCGCAACAATGAACAGCCCGAGCAGGGGCGCCAGCGCCATGGCCAGCAAACGCGGAGACATAAAAACCTCTAGAGATCGAACAGCGCAACGTGCGCCTCTGCGCATGCGATTGCCAAGCCGGGGTGTGTGGTGCGGGCGCCTGCCAGACGGGCAGGGCGGTTGGATACGTTTCGGTCGCCAGATCCGGCGACTGCAAGAGCGCGCGGATTCTAAGGCTTGTGCGGAATATTCCAATGGCTGTTTGCTGCGACAGTTGGACGCAGGTCAATCAAGGTCGTGACATAACGACAGCTCATCGTTTGCACAGCAAAAATGTTCCTTTATTGATCCTCTTGCGCTGGTTAGCCTGTGCGGTCGGTTTGCCATTTTGTGCCAGGAGTCATGATGCTGATCAAAGGTGAGCGGGCCGCCACGGCGTGTGGTTTGGTGGCGATAGTTTTGTGGAGTACCGCTGCCGGATTGATCAGAGGCGTCAGCGAACACTTCGGCCCGCTGGGGGGCGCTGCGCTGATCTATTCGCTGGGCGCCATGCTCTTGCTGGTGTTCCTCGGCCGGCCGCGGATTCGCTCGACCTCCAGGCTCTATCTGGTGCTGGGTAGCGCATTGTTCGTCGCTTATGAAGTGTGCCTGTCGTTGGCATTGGGTTTCGCCAGTGATCGGCATCAAGCCATCGAACTGGGCGTGGTCAATTATCTGTGGCCGTGCCTGACCGTGGTGCTGGCGATTGTCATGAATGGACAGAAGACCCGCTGGTTCATCATTCCAGGCTCCGCGCTGGCGATCTTCGGCATCTTGTGGGTCGTCAGTAGCGAGGGATTATCGTTGCCGGGGATTGTGCGCAATGTTCAGTCCAACCCGCTGAGCTACAGCCTTGCATTGACCTGTGCGATTACCTTTGCCCTGTATTGCAATGTCACGCGTCGCTATGCCGGTGGGCAGAATCTGGTGGCGCTGTTTTTCGTGCTGACGTCCGTCGTGTTGTGGTTGAAGTGGTACCTCAGCCTCGAACGGATTCCGCCATTCACTTGGGTAAACTCTTTGGAACTGCTGGCGGCGGGAATCGCCATGGCCGGTGGCTACGCTCTCTGGAACATCGGCATCCTGCGGGGAAACCTGACCTTGCTGGCGACCGCGTCCTACTCCGCGCCGGTGCTGTCGTCAGCATTCGCTGCGGTGTGGCTTGGCGTCAGTTTGCAGATGCAGTTCTGGCAGGGCGCCGTGCTGGTGACGGTGGGCTCGCTGCTGTGTTGGCATGCGACCCGGCAGCGCGACGTAACCCAGACAACACCGATCAAGGTCAGCGTGCGCGAGAACTCTCACTGAAACAGGCCTTAGCGGCCTCCCTTACCGGATGCTAAATTAGCGTCGCAACGCAAGTCTCCCGCAATCACGCGGGTTTATGGAGAGCAACAGCATGGAAGCCACCCCGGTAGACCGTTCAGCCCCGAGCCGTTACTTGGCAGTGCTGGGCTTATCACTGCTGCTCAACCCCTCAACCCCGGCCATGGCCTTTAACCCCGAGCTGCATTCGGCTTACGCGCTGAAAGCGGCGCAGGCGTTTCAGCGCTGCCCGGGAGTAAAGCTCCCTGTGCAGTTGGCCGAGGCGTTGGCTAAAGGCACGGATGCAGAAGACTCAAGCCCGTTGACGATCCTTCAGCGCATCACCCACTGGCATTTCTACAACCGCAACGAAAAGCTTGAGCCATTCTGGTTCGTCGAGCGCAATCTGGACGCGATTTTCAACAAACGCATCAAGAGGCTGGACGAACTGCTGGCGAAGCCTGACGCCGACCCGGTTGAAGTATACGAGCAGGCAGGAAGAGTCTTGCATTACATACAGGACATGAGCGTCCCCGGCCATGTAGTGCCGGCCTACCACGCCAAGTTGCCGGGCAATCATTCCGATCCATTTGATGAGTTCGAGAGCATTGAAGCGTTGCCAGTGTTCGACTTGTCTGACGCGCAGTGTCAGGCGCTTCGTGATGAGGCGAGTAAAGCCGATGCCAACCCTCGACGTTTTCTGGACGCCGCTGCCACAGCAACCTTGCAAGCGATAGAGCAGATAGACGCGGCTGGTAAACCTGTCGTCGACGGTGCATGGAACGCGTATTGGGTTTACCCCGCGCGAGACACCGATGAAGCCCGCAAAGGCTGGGGCCAATACGGTACCTGCGAATTTGCAAAGGGCAATGTCAATGCTGGGTGCAAGCGTGAAGAACAGCTTGTGGCGTTGTTCGAACAACAGTCTCGGCAGGCTCAGAGAAACTCGGTGCTGATGCTTTTTTATGTGCAAAAGAAGCTGGCCGAAGCAGGCCAGAAAAACGCCAGTGCAATGGCTGATCAATAATGGGGACTGAAATTTAGAATGCGCCGCTTAATAGCCCATGGATGTGTTGTTGTCAGTGTCGCGATGCTGTGTTCCGGCTGTACCTCCTATGCGACCGTGCCGACAATCAACGAACACGCTGGAACCGCAACCCAGGAAATCATCTCCAGCTTCAGTTACGAAATAGACTCTCCCTGGAAAAACAGTCGCCTTGGCAAAGACGCCTACGCGCTGACAAAGAACACGATTCCAAATGCACAGGATCTCAGCTCCAGAACTACAGCCTCGAGCCTCCCTGCACTGGAAATAAAAATCTCGGAATTTTCATTGGGCGGCGCTTGCACACAGGAGTATTTGACGGGGTTGAGTTTCGGTTTGATTCCGAGTTGGTGCACAAGGCCAGACCTGTTCAAGTTTGATTTCATTCTGAATAAAGATAACGGCGTGTGCAGGCAAAGAACTTACTCAGTAAGCGCCACAACCGTTTCACACCTCGTGATGATTCCGTTTGCGCTGTTTGAGCCCGAGAAACGACCACTGGCCATTTATCAGGCTTCGCTAAAAGATTTCCTTCAAGCAGATCAATGTTCCAAAGGCTTGTGACCAGCACATCAGGCCTTGAGAAATCTCGCGGCGTAACTGACAAACAACAACAGAATAACCAAGCCACCCAAAGCGACCACCAGCGTACTGAGATGCGCAACCATGCCGATAAATGCCGGCCCCATGAGAATGCCGGCATAGCCCATGGAGATGATCGCCGGGATGGCGGTGCGCTGGGGCATGCGCTGTTGCCGGCCCGCCGCGGTAAACAGCACCGGGACAATGTTCGAGCAGCCGATGCCGACCAAGGCATAACCCAGCAAGGACGCCTGCCAACTCTCGAACACCAGCGAAACCAGCATGCCTGCCGCCGCACAGATCCCGCCCAGCGCCACCACGCGAATACCCCCCAGTCGGCTGACGATGGCGTCTCCGGTCAGGCGCCCAATGGTCATCGCCGCCGCGAAGCTCGCATAACCCAAACCGGCGTAGCTGGGTTCCATTGCGCGTTGCGAGGCGAGAAAAACCGCGCTCCAGTCAAGCATGGCGCCTTCCGTCAGGAAAACAATGAAGCACAGGCAGCCCAGCAGCAGCACGATCCCCCGTGGCAGCGCCAACAGCGGGCCATCTCTTTCCGTGCCATAGGTCAGTAAACCTGGCGCAGCCTTGTACAGCGCGGCGAGGATGATCGCCACCAGACATAGCACAGATAACAGCGGATCCAGGCCAAGGCTGAGCATCGCCGTCATGGCCCCGGCACCGGCGATACCGCCGACACTGTAGAGCCCGTGGAAACCGGATTGCAGGGTTTCGCCGCTGTTCTTTTCAACAATGATCGACTGGATATTGATCGCGCAATCGAGCATACCCATGCTCGCGCCGAACCCCAGTACGGCAAGCGCCAGCCCTGGCAGCCATGTCAGATGGCTGAGCATCGGCAGCACCGAACACAACGCGAGAGTTGAGCAGATGATCACTGGCCGGCAGCCAAAACGTGCAGTCAGGTAACCGGCAAACGGCATGGCGACGATCGAGCCGATACCGAATCCCAGCAACAACAGGCCCAGTCCGCCGTCGTCCAGTCCGGTACGCGCTTTCACCAACGGCACGAGCGGTGCCCAGGCCGACATCACAATGCCGGTGATCAAAAACACGATGCGTGTCGACACGCGTTCGCCGTGGTTTGCATAAGTCGCCACGGATGATGTCGAGGTGTTCATTGAGGTGGACATCCTTATCGGTGTCTCCCGGCTTTTTTTGGCGACGAACCGGAATAACAGCTTTCCGAGACGAAAGAGCCCCTGCCAGCATCCGTCGGGATGCTGGCAGGGAGCAGGGTTAACATGAGTGAACAGAGCGCAGATCAGCCAACAGACTTCAACGGAATCGGGCCTTTGAGGCGGTCCATCATGGTCGCGCAGTACCAGTCATCGAACTGACAAACGCCGGTCTCGGCCGTTTCCGAATAAGGCCCCGGCTCGTACGACGGCGAGGTCACGCCACGCTGGGTACCCTCGACCAGCGTGCGGTCCTGATCGTTGGTGGCAATCCAGACTTTGGTCAGGCGCTCGATATCGTAATCCACACCTTCCACTGCGCTGTCAGGTACCAGCCATTTGGTGGTGACCAGGGTTTCAGTGGCGCTGATCGGCAGCACCCGGAAGCTCAACGCGTGGTCACCGAGGAAGTGATTCCAGGTGGACGGGTAGTGGAAGTACAACAGCGCGCCGATGTCCGCTTCAGCTGTCTTGTCCAGGCGACCGGCAACGGCCGGTTTGCCATCCATGGTGTAGCTGACGGCACCGGATGACAGCGGAATACGGGTCATGCGGAATTGGCCGTTGATATCCATCACCAAACGGCTTGGTAACCCGGCGCTTTCGCACTTGGACCAGTAGGCCGAGAGTTCGGGATCATCTTCACCACTGATGCCGCCCACCGACAGGTTATCGACGAACGAATGCAACAGTTCCGGGTGTGAGCCGTCGCAGTGATAGCACTCGCGATTGTTTTCGAAGACCAGTTTCCAGTTGCCTTTCTCGATGATGTTCGACTCGAACGCTACTTTGCAGTTTTCAAGGTAATGCGGCGCGATGAAAGGGCTGACGGCTTTGCGAAAACCCTCGAAGTCCGGGGCTTTGGCGGCCACGCAAACATAAATGTAGGTATCAACGATCTCGCAGTGAACGCTTTTCAGACTGTATTGGGATTTGTCGAAATCCTGGCCCATGTTGCCGGCGAACAACAGGTTGCCATCCAGCTCGTACGTCCACTTGTGATACGGGCAAACCATCTTCGCCACTTTGCCGTGATCGGCCTCGCAGATTTTTGCGCCACGGTGACGGCAGGCGTTATGGAACGCCCGAACTTCTCCGTCTTTGCCGCGTACCACTGTAACGGGATAGTCCCCGATCTGCAGGGTGAAATACTGCCCCGGCTTGGTGATTTCAAAGGTGTGGCCGGCGAAAATCCAATCCTTGTGCCAGATCTGCTCAAGATCCTGGCGGTAAACGCTTTCACTGCTGTAAAGAGCGCCGGGCAACGAGTGCCAAGCTTTACGCTGTGCAATCAGGTCAAAAACGCTTTCTTTATTGTTCATTTTTATCCTCCCATAGGCGACATGGTTCTCAGCCTATATGGCCCAGGACTGACGTCACAAACGACATTTGCTGTGGGCAATTCATGCGTTGGCGTTATCGATGCAGGCCTGACTGGAGTGGTGGGACTGCGTGAAAAATCAGTTCCAAAGCAGTAATGGCGCAACTGGATTGAGCAATGTGTTTGATCGCTGTTTTCACCTCGGCACTGCGCTCTACACCGAGACCGCTGGCGAACAGATCAAATTTATGATCCAGCTCTTCTTCGCTGAGGGCCGTTTCGGGATCGCCCCGCGCGGCGGTGACCGGACTCACCAACACGGCACCGTTTTTCAGGTTGATGGTCAGTCGCGAGAGGATTTCGTCGGGGAATCGGGCGGAGATATCGGCGGCTTCGACGATTTCGATACGGCGGCTCAACGCCAGAATATCTTCAGCAAAAATCGCCGCCCCGGTGACTTCCTCCGGACCGACCTTGCCCCGGACAATCAGTGCTGCCAGCGGGAAGGCCAAGGCGTACTGCGCCTGGTCGGCATCACTCGGCGTATGGCCCTGTAAACACATCGACTCGTAGAACGTTTCCACGCGTACAGTTTCAATTGAGTCGGCATCGAGCTGAGGGTTTTCCCGCTGCAGTTCGAGCATGGCGGTCAGCGCCGGTTGTGCCCAGCGGCAAACTGGCCAGGGTTTGAAATACTGACTGTCGATCTCCCAGCGTTGACCGATGTCGTTCCAGTATTCGGCGACGGTGACGTCTTCAACCGTTTCTGCCGGTGCACCGGTGATGCCTTCCCGGGCCATGAGCAGGGCGTTCAAACCCGCAAATGCGCCTGCACCGTGGGCATCGCGCAGCATCGTCGGCGCTTGCACCACGCGCATCATCGGGCAGCGTGCGCTGAAGTATTCGGCGATGCCCAAGGCGTGGTGAAACGTTGGTTCATCGAAGCCCAGCAAGCGCGCGCCGGCGCAGACAACGCCCAGCGCGGAAAAACCACCCGATGCGTGATAAGTCGGCGAGGTCGCCATCAAGGCCGAACCTGCCCGCAGTGCCGTTTCATAACCGATGCACAGGGCGGTGAGCAGTTCATGGCCGCTGATCGACTGGCCTCGATGATGCAGCGCATCGGCGAGGGCAAGCACGGCGGGAACAACGGTCGCTCCGGCGTGCCCCTTGGATTTGAAGTGGCCTTCGTGGGCATCGAGGCTGTCAGCGCTGAACCCTCCGGCCCAGGCTGCGCCGAGCACGTTGACACGCTGCCCGGCAAAGATCAGGCGACTGCTACAGGCGCCCGCCGGGTAATGCCGTTCGGCAAAACGCCGCATCGCGCTGCTGGTGTCATTGCTGGCCGCGCCGGCCATGACGCCGACGATATCCAGCAGACTGTCCTGTACGATTGCACGAGTCTTGAGCGGGGCATCGAGGAAATCAAAGTTGCGACAGAATTCGAAGAGTGACATTCAACAATCCCTTCCTGTGAGTTGAGCCGAACCGATCATGGCCGGCGCGGCTCAACAATGAGCCACGGGGAGGGTGCCGCTCTAGCAACATTTTCGGCGGGCTATTGATAACCAAATCAGCCGACGCCTGTGCGGACTGAATTAACGGCGAGGAAACTTCGCCAGAATCCATTCGCGAAAACGCCGCAGTTCATCTTCGTTTTCGGAGCTTTCGCGACAGCTCAGGTAGTGCCAGCTGTTGCGCAATTGCACCTGCTGCTCGATCGGTCGCACCAACAGGCCTTGCTGCACCAATCCCGTGACCAAGTGATTCCAGCCCAACGCGATGCCCTGATGGGTCAGGACCATGCTGATGAGCAGGTTGTAGTCGTTGGCGTTGAAGATCTGCGGACTGTTCGGCGGACGATCATCGATATCGATGGCCTGAAACGCCAGCCACACGCCCCAGTCGACATGCTCGGCGACTTGCGAGCGGCCATAGGGACTCAGGTTGAGCAGGGCCGAATCGCGCACGCCTTCGATCGTCGAAATTTCCGGGTGTTTCTCCAGATACTGCGGGGTGCACACCGGGTAAATCACGTCGTGGCACAACGGGTAGCTTCTATAACCGTCACGGATGCGCGAAATCTTGGTGATGAAGATGTCCGGCTGCACACCGGGCTCCATGGTCAGAAAGTTCTGCGTGGTGATCAGATTGAGTTCGATGTCCGGGCACTGCGCGAAGAACTCCTGCAGATGATTCGACAGCCACAGCGCAGAAAAGGCCGGCGAGCAACAGACGGTGAGCACCTTCTTGGTCGACTGGCTGCTGCGGATGCGTTCGGCGGCCTGGGCGATGTTGACGAACGACAGCTGCGCGGCATCGAAGAACACCGCGCCGGCGGCCGTCAGTTCCACCGCACGACCGACCCGGGTAAACAGTTGTGCGCCCAGGTAGCTTTCCAGCTCACGGATCTGCCGGCTGATGGCGGCTTGAGAAACGCACAACGCCTCGGCCGCACGGGTAAAGCTTTCGTATTTGGCCGCGGCCACAAATGCCTTCACAGCCCTCAAGGACGGCATTTTCAGCAGGATGGTGTCAGGGTCGACATGCTTGCTCATTCGTACACTCTCCTAACGATACAGCTCCCCAACGAAGCGCGAGGAGGGTAACGGAACCGTGCGGGGAGGGCTACGCGAGCGTCGCTGTGGGGATAGACCCGGTCGCTCATGGTGCTGACGCAGCACTCGGCAATGGCAATCGTCGCAACCGATAACCCGACGTTATCGAATTGTCCCTGTAAATGTAGTTGGATTAAGCGGGGTGATGCTAATAGATTTGAAACATCCCTTTTTCCTGGGACCTCAAAAATAATAAAAGGAAGCCCGTCGTGAAGACATCTATTCATTACCGCTGCCGCTTACAATTATTTTTGCTCGTTTGCCTGTCGCTTAATGCGAAAGATGCACGATGCGAAGGAGGCAAGGTATGACAAGTTCCGACGAGATCATCTGCGTAAAGAATGTTTTCAAAGTCTTCGGTACGCAGCCAGCACTTGCCATGAAAATGGTTGAAGAAGGCGCATCAAAAGCTGAAGTGTTCAAAAAGACCGGTCAGGCGATTGGTGTTTTTGATGCCAACTTCTCGGTTCGCCGTGGTGAGATTTTCGTGATCATGGGTTTGTCCGGCTCGGGCAAATCGACCATGGTCCGATTGTTCAACCGGCTGATCGAACCGACGTCCGGGCAGATCTTTCTCAATGGCAAGGAAATCACCGGCCTGGGCGACAAGGACTTGTTGCAAGTTCGCCGCAAAGACATGGGTATGGTCTTCCAGTCGTTTGCTTTGATGCCGCATATGAGTGTCATCGACAACGTCAGCTTCGGTCTGGAAATCAGCGGTGTCAGCGAGAAAGAACGCTATTGCCGCGCGATGGGCGCACTGGAGCAGGTCGGGCTTTCGGGGCAGGAGCTGAGCTTTCCTCACCAACTCTCCGGCGGCATGCAACAACGTGTCGGCCTGGCCCGCGCACTGGCCAACGATCCCGCCATTCTACTGATGGACGAAGCCTTCTCGGCACTCGATCCGATGATTCGCAGCGAGATGCAGGGCGAGCTGATCAAGCTTCAGGCCGAGCAGGATCGCACGATCATTTTCATCTCCCACGATATAGAAGAAGCGGTTCGCATCGGGCACCGCATTGCGATCATGGAAGGCGGGCGCGTGGTGCAAATCGGCACGCCGCGTGAACTTCTGTGCAACCCGGTGAATAAATATGTTCGCGATTTCTTTAATGGCTTCGACACCAGTCGCATTCTGAAAGCGGGCGATATCGCGCAACAGGATTCAACTATCGCTTATATACCGGACGGGCAAATACCGATTAAAGCGGAAGCGTCTCTTCGCGACATCTTTCACCTGGTTGCTGCCTCGGCAACACCCATGCCGGTGGTGGATGAAGTTGGCCTTTATAAAGGTTCGATTTCGCAAGGCCATCTTCTGAGCTGCCTGTGTAACAGCTGAACTGCAAAAAATCAGCATTGATATGCCGTTTCTGAGTGCGAGGTAGCATCATGTCAGACTTCAACTTTTTAGATCCCTTTCAAAGTCTCAATATTCCTTTGGGATCCTGGGTGGAAACCGCCCTTAAATACCTGGTGCATAACTTCAGGGAAGTATTTCGTTCGATCCGCTGGCCGGTCGATCAAGTGCTGGACGGTGTGCAGTGGGGACTGCTGTCGGTTCCGCCAACGGTGTTCATCATCATCGCCGGACTGATCAGTTGGCAGATTGGCGGCAAACGCATTGCCATCTTCAGCGTCGCGACGCTCACCGGACTGGGACTGATCGGTGTGTGGAACGATGCGATGGTCACGCTGGCCCTGGTGCTGACCTCGCTGTTGTTCTGCGCGGTCATTGGCATACCGCTGGGCATCTTGTGTGCGCGCAGTGATCGCACGGAAATGATCATCCGCCCGGTGCTGGATGCCATGCAGACACTGCCGGCATTCGTCTATCTGGTGCCGGTGGTGATGCTCTTTGGCATCGGCAACGTACCCGGTGTGATCGTCACCATCATCTTTTCCGTCGCGCCGCTGGTGCGGCTGACCAACCTCGGTATTCGTCAGGTTCCGGCCGACAAGGTCGAAGCCGCCCGAGCGTTCGGCTGCACGGCCACGCAAATGCTGATGAAGGTGCAGTTGCCCTTGGCAGCGCCGACGATGATGGCCGGTCTCAATCAGACCTTGATGCTGTCGCTATCGATGGTGGTGGTCGCCTCGATGATTTCGGTGGGCGGTCTCGGCTTGATGGTGTTGAGCGGCATCGGCCGCCTCGACATGGGCCTGGCCAGCGTCGGCGGTGCCGGGCTGGTGCTGCTCGCGGTATTCCTTGATCGACTGACCCAGGCAATGGGTGAGCGCAGCAGCGATCTGGCCAGCGGTCAGCGCTGGTATGAAAGCGGCCCTGTGGGGCTGGTCATGAAACTGAAGAAAAAGAAGAACGTTGCACGTCCAGTGACAAATTGAGTTGGCCCTGCTCACCCATTAAAAAACTCCAAGCGTGGTGAAACATGAAACTGACAAATCTCAAAAAGAGCGTGGTGGCGAGCCTGGTGGCTTCGGTGTTTGGCACCTTATTGTGCTCGGCGGTTTACGCAGCCGATGCCAACAAACCCGGTGCCGGTGTGTCGATTACGCCGATCTTCCCGACGATCGCCGAAGAGCGCTTCCGCGGTGAGGTAGTGATCGCAGGCCTCAAGGAACTGGGCTACGACGTCAAACAGCCAAAAGAAGTTGATTACCCGGCGATGTTCCTCGCGCTGTCTTACGGCGATGCGGACTTTACCGTGCATGAATGGGAACATCTGCACCAGGCGTTTTATGAAAAGGCCGGCGGCGATGACGTGATGGTCAAAGTCGGGCAAGTCATGAAAGGCGTGCTGCAGGGCTACATGATCGACAAGAAGACCGCCGAGGCTTATCAGATCAAGGATCTGTCGGACCTGAAGAAACCCGAAATCGCCAAACTCTTCGACAGCAACGGTGACGGCAAGGCCGACCTGACGGGCTGCAACCCGGGTTGGGGCTGCGAGATCATGGTCGAACACCACATGAAAGCCTATGGCTTGGGCCCAACCGTGGTCGACAACCGCGGTTCGTACTTCGCGCTGATGGCTGACACCATTGCGCGCTTCCAGCAAGGCAAACCCGTGCTGTTTTTCACTTGGGTTCCGCAATGGATCGCCAGTGTTTTGGTGGAAGGGCGTGACGTGGTCTGGTTGCCGGTGCCGTTCACTTCGCTGCCGGATGGCAAGGAAAGCAAGGACACCTTCCATGACGGCAAGAACCTCGGTTTCCCGGTGGACACGATCAATGCCGTCATGAACAAAGAGTTCGCCGAGAAGAACCCGGTGGCGCGCAAATTCCTCTCTGAAGTCAGCATCCCTACGGCCGCTGAAAGTGCGCAAAACCTGCGCATGCAAAACGGTGAAAAGTCGCTGGCCGACATCAAGCGCCATGCTGCGGAATGGATCAAGGCCAACCAGCAAGCCTATGACGGCTGGTTGAGTGACGCACGGGCCGCAGCGAAGTAATCGGTTTGACCACGGTTTGGCGGTCGGCGGTGCCAGTCGCCAAACCAACGAGTTGTCGTTTCAAGTGAAGGTGAGCGGGTGACGCAAGATGGAAACTTTCCAGAGTCCGTTGAAACAACAGAACATCGGCTTTCGCCCATCCACCGTGATGTCGGGCCACGAACGGGTGGTGCGGGTGGCGTTTATCCTGCTCGATCATTTTTCGTTGACGACCCTTTCAACGGCGATGGATGCCTTGGCCACTGGAAACCTGATCAACGCTGAGACGATTTACACGGTATCGACCTACTCACTTCAGGGCGGGCTGGTTGAAAGTGATATCGGCGTGTCGCTGGCCTCGCAAAGACTGGTGGCGGAAGGCTTCAGTCATGATGCAGTGATTGTCGTCGGAGGCCAGCGTGTGAGGCTTGCCACACAGCCAGTGCTGCGCCGAGTGCTGAAGAAGTCCTCGGGTAAAGGGATCGTTGCCGGTTGCTGGAATGCCGCGTTTTATCTCGCCGATGCCGGTTTGCTCGATGCTCAGGAGTTCGCCTGCCACAGCGACAGTTGCGGGTTGATCAATGAATATTTCCCGCAGTTGAAGGTATCGACTCGCGAGTTTATTTGCACACAGCGCCGAGCCACTTGCGCCAACGCTCATTCGGCGCTGGATATGACCCTGGCAATCATGCAGGAACTGGGCGCGCGCAACGATGCTGGACTGGTCGATGAAATAAAACGGGTTCACCAGTCTGGACACCTTCAACCGAAGACTGCCGACAGTCTCCGCTGTTCATCGATTCCAAAGCCTTTGAATATCGCGCTCGACTTGATGGAAAACAACATTGAGGAGCCGCTGGAAATCGATGCAATCGCCAGCCAGGTCGGCGTGTCACGCCGGCAACTGGAAAGAAGGTTTGCCCGCTATCTCAATGCCGCACCCAATCGCTATTACCTGGAACTGCGTTTGACTCGGGCTCGGCAATTGATTGTGCAAAGTGATCGTTCATTGACCGATGTGGCACTGGCCACCGGGTTTGTCAGTTATCCGCACTTCTATAAACGCTTCAAGGACCTGTTTGGCTTACCGCCCATGACCTTCAGGGATTACTACTACGCCAACGACTATGCCAGTAGCGGACGTTATGCCGTGGCGGCCAGTTTTTAAAACAAACAGTCAATCGTCACTGTTTGCGCAAGTGCAAGTTTTGCAAGTTTTCGGATCAACGCCACTGCGTGCGTTTGCTTTGTGCCGCGTGCGTTTTGCAACTTCAACGATTAACGGTTCAACACTATGAAAGTCAGTTCATTACCCGCCGATGATGATAGTTGTGGCTGGTTTCACTTGAGCAAGCCACGCAGTCCCGAGCCGGCGCACCGTGGGCACCGTTCCGCCCGCTGGGTGATCATCGGTGCCGGCTTCACGGGACTGGCGTGCGCGCGGCAACTGGCGTTGAATTTTCCCAACGACGAAGTGGTGCTGATCGAAGCGCAGGAAGTCGGACTGGGGCCATCGGGGCGTAATGCCGGTTTTGCCATTGATCTTCCCCATGACATTGGCGCTGAGGATTACATCGGTGACATCGCCTTGGCTCGGACCAGTTTGAAACTCAATCTGGCCGGCCAATCGATACTTCGCGAGCTGGTTGACCAATACCGCATCGACTGTCAGATGAAAGCCTGCGGCAAATATCAGGCGGCGGTAGAGAACCGTGGTATCGCCGTCCTCGATGCCTATCGCCGGGGCCTGGAAAAACTCGATCAGCCTTTTCAGATGATTGATGCCGATGAGTTGCCCGAACACTTGGGCACACGGTTTTACCGCAAGGCGTTGTTCACCCCGGGTGCGGTGCTACTGCAGCCGTCCGGACTGGTGAAAGGCCTCGCCGACCATCTGCCATCGAACGTCACGCTGTACGAGCGCACACCGATTCTGGAAGTGGAGTACGGCGCCAAGACGCTGCTCAAACACGCCCACGGCAGCATCACTGCCGACAAGCTGATTCTGGCGAACAACTCGTTCGGTATGCGTTTCGGTTTTCTGCAAGGGCGCATGTTGCCGATCTACACCTACGCGAGCATCACCCGGCCGCTGACCGAAGAGGAGCAGGCGCGCCTGGGCGGCAAACCGTTCTGGGGCGCCATTCCGGCGGATCCGTTTGGTACCACGGTGCGCCGCACCCCGGATAACCGCCTGCTGATCCGCAACAGTTTCACCTTCAACCCGGATGGTCGCAGCAACAGCAAATACAACGAACGTTTCGTGCGCCGGCACAAGACTTCATTCGATCAGCGTTTTCCGATGCTGCCGGACGTGACGTTCGACTACACCTGGGGCGGCGCCCTGGCCATGTCGCGCAACCACAACGGCTTCTTCGGCGAACTGGCGCCCAACGTTTATGGCGCGCTGGGATGCAACGGTCTGGGTGTCACGCGCGGAACCGTCACCGGCAAGTTGCTCGCGGACTGGCTGGCGGGGCAGCGGGACCCACTGATTGACTTCCTGTTGCAGGCGCCAGGCCCCAACAGCAACCCGCCAGAACCGTTCCTTTCACTTGGAGTGAACATGAACCTCAAGTGGGGGCAGTACCGCGCCGGGAGAGAAAGCTGAGTCTGCGTTGACCGGTCGCTGAAGCCTCGCTGCTCTGCTGCCGTCCTGAAGGCTTGCGCCGCAAATAGCCACGATGTGCCCGGCATGCCGTCGGGCCACTGATCGAACATTGAACCACTGGAGAAAACGCTATGAACTTTGACGGAATTTTTACCCCTGCCATTACCCCGTTGTCCGCTGATGGCCAGATCGACTATTCGGCGTTCTCCGACGTGCTCGAATACCTGATCGAGTCCAGGGTTCACGGCATCGTTATTGGCGGCTCCACCGGCGAGTATTACGCGCACACCGCCGAGGAGCGCGTGGCCGTCGCCGAGCGAGCCAAAGAGGTTATTCGCGGACGTTTGCCGCTGGTCATCGGCACTGGCGGCATTCGAACCGAAGACTCGGTGTACTTCGCCGAAAAGGCCAAGTCCCTGAAAGCGGACGCCATCCTGGTCGGTTCGCCGCCGTATGCCTTGCCGACGCAAAAGGAAATTGCCGCCCATGTGCTCGCCGTGGACAAGGCCGCCGGGCTGCCGATCATGCTGTACAACTATCCGTCGCGGATGGGTGTGGCGATGGGCGATGAGTTTTTCGAAGCGATTGCCGGCTGCAAGAATATCGCCGCGATCAAGGAAAGTTCGGGCGAAATGAGCCGCCTGCACCGTCTGGCACATGCCCATCCGTCAATTCAGCTGTCCTGTGGCTGGGATGATCAGGCGCTGGAGTTCTTCGCTTGGGGCGCGCGCAGCTGGGTTTGCGCCGGTTCGAACTTCATCCCGCGCGAACACATCGCGCTCTACGAAGCCTGTGTCCTCGAGAAAAATTTCGATAAGGGCCGGCGGATCATGTCGGCGATGCTGCCGCTGATGGATTTCCTCGAGAGCGGCAAGTTCGTGCAGTCGATCAAACACGGTAGCGAACTTAGCGGCCTGCGTGCCGGCGGGGTCCGTGCGCCACTGCAAGCGCTGGAGCCTTCCGAGAAGCTAGCGCTGGAAAGCGTGATCAAAACCCTGCAGAAAAACGTCGCGCGTATCGTCGAGGAGGCTTGAAATGGCAGACCTGCTGAGTAAAGAGCAATACCTCGAGCTGGCTGCGAAACTCGAATTTCGCAACCAAGCTTTCATCAACGGTCAGTTTTGCGCCTCGCGTTCAGGCAAGACATTCACCACGACCAACCCGGCCACCGAACAGGTACTGACCGAGATTGCCGCGTGCAACGCCGATGATGTCGACGCGGCCGTAGCGGCGGCCAAGGAAGCCTTTGACGACGCACGCTGGCATTCACTGGCGCCGTCCGCACGCAAATCGGTATTGCTGCGCTTTGCCCAGTTACTGGAAGACAACGCCCATGAACTGGCGGTGCTCGAAAGCCTGGACAGTGGCAAGCCGATTCGTGAATGCCAGAACATCGATGTGCCAGAGACGATTCATACGTTGCGTTGGCATGCCGAGCTGATCGACAAGATCTACGACGCTACGGCCCCCGTGGGCTCTGGTGCGGTGACCATGGTCGTGCGCGAACCGATTGGCGTCGTCGGCCTGGTGTTGCCGTGGAACTTCCCGCTGCTGATGCTCGCCTGGAAAATCGGCCCGTCGCTGGCCGCTGGCTGTTCGATCGTGGTCAAACCGGCCAAGGAAACTACGCTGAGCACGTTGCGCGTCGCCGAACTGGCGTATCAGGCAGGGATTCCCGCCGGTGTCTTCAACGTCGTGCCTGGGGGAGGGAAGGAGGCCGGTGAGCCGCTGGGTCGTCATCCGGATGTGGCCATGGTCAGCTTCACCGGTTCAACCGATACCGGCCGGCTATTCCTCAAATACTCCAGCGAATCGAACCTCAAACGCATCGTGCTGGAATGTGGCGGCAAGAACCCTGCCGTGGTGATGAATGATGTCGAGGACATCGACCTCGTCGCCCAGCATGTGGTGAACGGCGCGTTCTGGAACATGGGTGAAAACTGTTCGGCCTCATCAAGGCTGATCGTACACGCCGACGTCAAGGATGAACTGTTGCAGCGTGTGCAGGTGCATCTGGGTGACTGGAAAATGGGCGATCCATTGGACCCTGAAAATCGCTTGGGCTCGATGATCAGCAAGGCGCATTTCGACAAGGTGCGCTCCTACCTTGATGTGGCCCGCGACGAAAATCTCAGCGTGTTGGTGGGCGGAAACACCCGCGACGACATCTTCGTCGAACCCACCATCGTTGATGGCGTGAGCCGCGATAGCCGCCTGTTCCAGGAAGAAATCTTCGGCCCGGTGCTAAGCGTCACCACCTTCCAGAGCGTTGACGAAGCCATTGTGCTGGCCAACGACACGGCCTACGGCCTGGCGGCGTCGGCTTACACCGGCAACCTGCGCCATGCCCTGAAACTCTCACGCGGCATCCGTGCCGGGGTTGTCACGGTGAACTGCTTCGGTGAGGGCGACGCCTCTACGCCATTCGGCGGCTACAAAGAGTCGGGGTTTGGCGGACGCGACAAGTCGATCTGGGCGCACGACCAGTACACTGAAATCAAAACCATCTGGATTGATGCTTCCTGATAGTGCTTTGACGCAACAAATCGCATCGCCCCGACCACTGGATTGAGTGGCGGGGCGATTGCCCCATACCGTTACTCCATCCATGAGCTGGATTGGTTGGTGGCCACGTCAGCAGAAAGCTTTCAGTCATCCGCTTTTCGTCAGACATTTTGAACCTAACTCGAAATCGGTCGCTCAACCGGGAAATATTCGGGGTGGGCGAAATGAACGCGTTCAAGAATCAACTGACATTCGCACAAGAAACCAGATTACTCGCGTTGGCGGCCTGGCAACGTGCACTGGAAAACCTTGAACTGCGAAGGGACTGTCCAGACGCCTATCACGACGAACTGCTGCGCCAGTCGGATGAAATGGACCGCTTGGGCATGCTCAGTTGGGACGAGTGGCGCGACCTGCGAAGAGAAGCAGACGTTGCGTACCTGCGCGCAGTCGCTGGAGACGATTACCACTGAGGTCATGTACGTTGGTTATCCGCATCCGCTGAAAATATCGAATCAACAAAACAGGAGATTTCCATGCCCGAGCCGTTGACCTCATCAGCCGCACCCGCTCGCTCCTGGTTCGCCCGATTCTCAGGCTCCGGGTGGGGCGGGCGCGTCTTCTGGTCAATTCTGATCGGCGTGACAGTCTTCCTGCTGATCAGCGGGTATGGCGCCTTCGTCGGGGCCAACAAACAAAACCTGCACTTCGCCTTTCTCGGTGGCATGACCGGATTCGCTGCGACGGCAATCGGTGCTGTCGTAGCGATCGCGTTACGAGACATCGCCGCCCGAACCCAAGACATCATGCTCGGCTTCGCCGCCGGGATGATGCTGGCCGCCAGTTCGTTTTCGCTGATTCTGCCGGGCATAGAAGCGGCTCAGGCGCTTTGCGATAACCAACTGCTCGCAGCCTGCGTCGTCGTCGCAGGGTTGGGATTGGGCGTTGCGCTGATGGTCGGCCTTGATCGTTTCGTGCCTCACGAACACGAGAAAAGCGGACGCCGCGGGCCGGACGCGCAGCGCATCAATCGTGTCTGGTTGTTCGTGCTGGCAATCACACTGCATAACCTGCCAGAAGGCATGGCCATTGGTGTGAGCTTCGCCAACGGCGATATGAAGGTGGGACTGCCGCTGACGACTGCCATCGCCATTCAGGATATTCCCGAAGGTCTGGCTGTCGCCCTGGCGTTACGCGTAACCGGCATCTCAGCACTTCGCGCCGCGCTTATTGCAGTGGGTTCGGGGTTGATGGAACCGATTGGCGCTATTGTCGGATTGGGTATTTCCAGCAGCTTTGCGTTGGGATATCCCATCGCGCTCGGTTTGGCCGCCGGGGCGATGATTTTTGTGGTGTCCCATGAGGTCATTCCCGAGACTCATCGCAACGGGCATGAGACCCCGGCCACCTTGGGACTGATGCTCGGCTTTGGGGTGATGATGTTTCTCGACACTGCTTTGGGTTAATCACGAACCTGACCACTGGAGAGAAACCCTCACGCACTGGCTTTAACCTCAGCCTTGACCGCTGATTTGCGATAAGTCAGCAAAACGATGCCCATGACCACAATCACTCCGCCGAAGATCTGTCCTGTACTGAGCATCTGATCCAGCACAATCCAGCCCATCAACAGCGTTGCCAATGGCTCGATGTTCATGACCGGCGCATTGCGCGGCATGTCGAGGCGAGGTACCGACATGAACAGGACGATAAAACCTGTGCCGTACAGCACCACCAGAGTGGCGAGGGCCAGCCATCCGGTCGAGGTGGCGGGCAGGTTCAATCCGCCAGGAAGTGCACCCGTCAACCCTGCCAGATTGACGCTGCTGAACACGATGAAAATGGTCAGCAGACTGCGCACCGAGCCACGTACCTGAGACAACTTGTGGTCGGTGATCCACAGCGCGCAGGCGAACACGCTGGCGGCGCAGAATGCGAGCGCGACGCCCGTCAGCCATTGCGCACTGACGTCTGTCGTGGTCGAAAGACGCCCGGGGACATCCAGCACAAATACGAGCCCCAATAGAATCAAACCCATCAACGTCGCGGTACGTGCGCTCGGTCGCGGGCCGCCCAACGCCCAGGTGAGCAATGCCAGCAGAATAGGGAACACGTTCGCCACCAGCAGGGCCAGCGCCACCGGCACCCGTGCGACAGCAGAGTAAAGACACAGACTCTGCGCAGTGATCAGCAACCCGAGCAACAGTTGCCAGCGCCACGCACCCGCCGGCAAACGCAGGCTTTGTCTTTGCCACAGCACCAGGATGGCGAGCACCAGCAAGGTCCCGCCGGAACGCATCAAAATCGCCAGCAGCACACCCGCACCATCATCAAAGGCAACTCGCGCCGCCACATGGTTGCCGGCAAACGCGCAGCCCATGCACAACAGAATGATCACAGCCAGATAACGGGGGTAGGGCGGCGGTACGGTTTGCGCAGCGGTAGGGCGAGGCATGGCAGATCTCAGGATTGTTAGCCGTTCGAACGACTTGGTTTTTATTAGGTTGTCGTACAACTATACCGTTTTATCGCATTCAGCGACGTCGGGCAATAGACCTGAAAGCGCACAGCTACGCATATGTTCGGCGTTAGGGTGGATTTTTACCTATTTGATTAAGCGCAGAGATCGTATGACTTGATAGGGCAGGGGCGCATCGGCCCCTGCTTGGATTTACACAGTAATGAGAGGCGGGCGGTCTGCTTCTGCTCAGGCATGAAACGGATAATCGATGTAGCCACGCTGATCCCCGCCGAAGAAGCTGCCGGGGTCTGGTGCGTTGAGTGTCAGGCCATCGTGCAGCCGGCGCGGCAAGTCGGGGTTGGCCAGGAAAGGGCGGCCAAACGCGATGATGTCGGCACGATCGGCAATCAGCGCCTGTTCGGCAGATTGCGCATCGTAGCCGCCCGCCAGAATCAGCACGCCGTTCCAGGTTTTGCGCAACTGGGCAATGATCGCGTCCCAGCGCGGGTCGAAGTTCTCATCTTTGACTGTGCCGACCATCGCCGGCTCAACCAGGTGCAGGTAGGCCAGATTCCAGTGATTGAGCGCTTCGACGAGGTGGCCGAAGGTGGCCTCCGGTGTGTCATCGCCCATGCCCATGAAGCGCCCCATCGGCGTCAGGCGTACGCCGACCCGTTCGGCACCGACCTCTTCAGTGACGGCTGCGACCACTTCCAGCAGAAACCGCGCGCGGTTCGCCACACTGCCGCCATAGGCATCGTCACGCTGGTTGCTGTTGCTGTTAAGAAACTGATCGAGCAGGTAACCGTTGCCAGCATGAATCTCTACACCGTCCATGCCCGCCTGCAATGCGTTGCGCGCGGCCACGCGGTAGTCCTCGACGATGCCGGCGATTTCCGCGGTTTCCAGCGCGCGCGGCACCGGTACATCACCCCAGACACCGTTACCGTTTTCGTCGACGATAAACGTCTTGCCCGGCACCGGCAGCGCGCTGGGCGCAACCGGCAGGCCGGCATCAGGTTGGAAACTGGGGTGGGACACCCGGCCAACGTGCCACAGCTGCATGAAGATCAGACCGCCAGCCTCATGCACCGCCGCGCTGACGTCACGCCACGCCCGCACCTGCTCAGGGCTGTAGATGCCAGGCGTCCAGGCATAACCCTGAGCCTGCCGGGAGATTTGCGTGGCCTCAGTGATGATCAGCGCGGCACTGGCCCGTTGGCGGTAGTACTCGGCGTTCATCGGCGTCGGCACATCGCCCGGTTGGCCGGCGCGCGAGCGCGTCAATGGCGCCATCGCCACGCGGTGGGCGAGGGTGTAAGGGCCGAGTGCGAGGGGTTGGAACAGACGACGGGTCATGGGTAGCTCCAGATTTCAATAGAAGGAATTCAAGTGCGGCAGCGGGGCCGCGAACCACTGCCGGTAACTTAACCGGGTGTAGCGGGGCTGATAATCGGTGACCGGCGCTACGCTGTTTTGCGCGCAACGCAACGGCGCCCGTGCTCATCAGCGATGAACACGGGCGTGGCTCAGGCGGGTGGGTTGGAACGGGTCAGCGGCAGGTTCAGCCAGCGCCGGCCGGTGGCGTTGGCGACGGCGTTGCCAAGCGCTGCGGCCATCGGCCCCTGGACGATTTCAGCGGCACCGAGAAAGGGTTCTCCCGGCTGGTCGAGCAAATGCACATCGACTTTTTTCGGCAGTTGCGTGAAACGCAGAATCGGATAACCGCTCCAGTCGTAACTGCGAATGCCCGCCGCGTCGTAGGCGACTTTTTCATACAGGGTCCAGCTCGCGGACTGCACGATGCCGCCCTCGACTTGATTGCGCAGGCCGTCGGGGCTGACGATCTGGCCAACGTCCACCGCCGTCACCACGTGATCGATGCGGATCTCGCCGGTCTGCGGATGCACGCGAAGTTTCACCGCGATGGCGCAGTAACCCATGATGTTTTTGTAGCGGGCAAAGGCGAAACCGATACCGGCGCCAGGCTCGCTGCTTTTTTGCGGCCAGCCGATCTCATCACGCACACGTTCTACAACCGCGCGAGCACGCGGGTCGCTGAGATGAGCCAGACGCAACGCGACCGCATCGATGCCGGCCCTGATCGCCAGCTCGTCGATACTCGCCTCGATGGCGAAGATGTTGATGTGCGCCCCCAACGAACGCATGGCCGAGGTGCGAAAGGGCATTTCGGTGACGAAGGTCATATTTATGCGCGTCGAGTTGAGGTCGTACAGCGGCACCGCGTTGCGATCACCATCGCCTTCGGGCTGGGCGATCGGCACGGAGGGCGCCGAGGTGAAGGGCCGCGCGAGCAAGCGTGCCGGCAACAGACGCCCGGCATTGACGATGCGTTCGTTGTGCGGCGTGGTCCAGAGTTCGTAGGCCCAGTCCTGCAGGCGGCCGTGGCTGAGGCCGGCGTCGACTTCGGTGATCATCGCCGAGCTATACGGCTCCCAAAGATTTTCCTGTTCGCGCATCCATTGCACGCGCACCGGCGTACCGGGCACGCGCAGGGCAATCAATGCCGCATCGGCGGCGGCATCATCCGCGCCGTTATGCCCGTAGCACCCTGAGCCCTCGGTATGAATACAGCGCACCCGCTCAGGTGGCAGGCCGAGCATTTCGGCAATGCCGGCGCGCAGCGGGTAAACGCCTTGGGTGTGGGTCCACACGGTGAGAACGCCGTCCTTGAACCAGGCCACCGCGCAAGACGGGCCGATCGAGCCATGCATCAAATACTGCTTGGTGACCCGCGCCCGCAAACGCGTGTCAGCCGCGCCGCTCGGCGTGCCACTGTTGCTGATCGGATAGCGCCGTGAGGGCAGGCGTTTGAGCAGGTCATGAATCTGCGCCGAATCAGGAATCGCCTCGCCGCTGCTCCACTGCGCGACTTCGCTGGCACGGCGCATGGCTTTGATCGCTTGCCACTCGTCACGGGCGAGCACCGCCAGATAGTTGCCGTCGCGGATCACCTTGACCACGCCAGCCAGCGCTTCGATGGACGCCGCGTCGAATGCTTGCAACGTGCAGCCCGGACGGGGCGGGCGGATCACCCGCGCATGCAGCATGCCCGGCAGGCGCATGTCCTGGACGAATGCTGCGCCACCGCTGACCTTCGCCGGGATGTCGAGGCGCGGCAACGAATGGCCGATCAGTTTGAAGTCAGCGGCGGCCATCGCCGGTGACTGAGCCTTGGCGTATTGGTGCACATCGACATGTTTGACCGCGTCGGCGTAACTCATCCGCTGACCGCCCGGGCCTTCGATAACCCCTTCGCGGGTGCTCAGCAGCCCTGCATCAACCTGCCAACTGCGCGCGGCGGCATCGACGAGCATTTCGCGCACCTGCGCGGCGGCGTTATACAACGCGGTACCGCTGTCGAAAATGCTGTGGCTGCCGGCGGTGTAGCCTTCGTTGGGTGTCAGCGCGGTGTCGGCGGTGAGTAGGTTGATCGCGGATGCCGGTACCTGCAAACGCTCGGCGGCGATTTGCAGCAACGCGGTTTTCACCCCGGTACCCAATTCGACCTTGCCGGTGTAGACGGTGATGCCGTCGGCACCGATGCGGATCCAGGCGTCGAGCCACGGGTTGGTGCGCAGGCTTCCGGGCAGGTCGGGCGCGAGGACCACGGTGCCGAGCGTATCGACTTCCGTATCCGCCAACACACGCCGCGCCACCGGCATCAGGGTGAATGCCATCAGCAACGCACCACCGCGCAGGAAGGCGCGTCGGCTCGGCTGCAAACCGTTCGACTCACTCATGTCAGGCTCCCATTGTCCCCGGCCACCTGTTTGATCGCCTCGATGATTCGCAAGTGCGTTCCGCAGCGGCACAGGTTGCCGGCCATGTGCTCGCGAATGGTCGCCTCATCCGGGTGGCGATTACGCTCAAGCAACGCCTGCGCGCGCATCAGCATGCCGGCAATGCAGTAG
This sequence comes from Pseudomonas viridiflava, assembly GCF_900580865.1. Classification (GTDB taxonomy): domain Bacteria; phylum Pseudomonadota; class Gammaproteobacteria; order Pseudomonadales; family Pseudomonadaceae; genus Aquipseudomonas. Next base: position 253,028 of record NZ_UTBZ01000060.1, on the reverse strand, counting down.
CCGCATTGCGCCGCCTGTTTTTCGATGAACGCGGCTTGCAAGGGGCCAGGTTTTTCCGCGCTGCCGAGGCTTTCGACGGTGCGGATTTTTTTGCCTTCGAGGCCGGCGCAGGGCGTCAGGCAGGCGAACACCGGTTGATCATCGACGATCACCGTGCAGGCGCCGCATTGACCGAGACCGCAGCCGTATTTGGCGCCGTAGAGGTTCAAGTGATTGCGCAGCGCATACAGCAGCGGCATGTCCGGCTCCAGCTCAAGCGGTTGCGCGGCTCCGTTGACGTTGAGGGTGATCTGGCTCATTTCGTCTCCTGACGTAACGCTTCAATAGTGGAAGAGAGGTCGGCCCACGGTTGATCGGGGCTGGCTTGCTGACGCAGATACGCGGCCAGTGCGCCGAGTTGCGCGTTGTCCAGGCTGGCGGCGAATGCCGGCATTACCGGGCCGGGCGATCCGGGTGTGGCGGGCAGCCCTTCAAGCACAGTTTTGAGGAAATTGCGCGAACTGGCCGCTTGCAGCGCCGAGGTGTTTTGCAGCGCCGGGCGACCATCGATGGTGCGCATCGGTGCCGCCGGGCCATGGCAGCCGGCGCAGGCGCTGCTGAAGAGCAGGGCGCCGGTCGCGTGGTCTGCCGGTTCACTGGCAGGCGTGTTCGACGTCGTCTCCGTCACCGAAGGCGGCTTTTCCAGACTGAGCAGGTATTCGGCAATCGCCTCGGCTTCACTGGCCGGCAAGCGGGCCAGACTCAAGCTGACCGGCCGCATCGGCCCGGCGGGTGTGCCGTGGCCATCGACGATCTCGGCGCGCAGATAGCCCACCAGTTGCTCGCGACTCCACGGGTTGCCGCGCTGGCCCATGCCGACCAGCGCGGGCGCTTGCCAGCCATCGACGCTGCCGCCCTGTAGATACTCCGAGGATTTTTCCGCGCCGATCAGGTTCAGCGGCGAATGGCAGCCGGCGCAGTGCCCCGGGCCGTCGACCAGATAACGCCCGCGATTCCACGCCTCGCTGCGCTGTGCCAGCGGCGTCAGTGGCTCACCGTGCAGGAACAGCAGGTTCCAGAACGCCACCAACGGACGAATGTTCATCGGAAAATTCATCTGGTTCTGCGCGGCCGGCGCGTGCACGGCGGGGCCGTTCATCAAGTAGGCGTAGGCGTCGGCGATGTCTGCTGCGCTCATGCGCCGGTAGTGCACGTAGGGGAACGCCGGATAGAGCAAGTGACCGTCGCGAGCAATGCCCTGACTCATCGCCCGCTCGAAGGCCGGCAGTGACCATTGGCCGATACCGGTCTCTACGTCCGGGGTGATGTTGGTGCTGTACAGCGTGCCGAACGGCGTTACCAGCGGCAGCCCGCCGGCCAGATATTCACCGCCGGGGCGGGTATGGCACACCGCACAATCGCCGGCCTCCACCACCCGCGCCCCGCGTTGCAACTGCGCAGTCTCGAACATCGTCGGGCGCGCGATCGGCGCAATCGCCGGGCGCCACATCAGCCAAACGGCGCCGATCATGCCAAGCACGGCGACGACTGCCACGCTGATCCAAAGCGTTCTGGACTTCAGAAATGAGCTGTTCATGGCACAGGAAAAAACGCGGCAGGCGATGACAGGACGGATGGGCTGCGGGTCATGGAAACGCTCCTTGTGATGGCCGGGGAAGGGCGCCGCAGGGGACGACAGCGCCAGAGGCCAAAGCGTAGAGAAACCACCAGCGCCGGAGAATCAGCGGCTCACGCAACAGCGCGTTGCGCGAGAAGCAACGCCTGCGCCGTTGCGCAGGACGCATCAGTGCATTGCCCGCCGCGTGGATTCTGCGCATCGCCACAGGGCCGTAGCCTTGGCAGCACTTTCCTGAACTCAATGAGGTGTCATCATGCTCACGGGCAATCCGGTCATTGCGACCAACGCCGAACAGCCGGCTGGACTTTCCGGCCTGATGGTCGCGTTCCTGGCATTTTGCTGTGGCGCGGTCGTGGCCAATCTTTATTACGCACAGCCAATCGTCGAACTGATTGCACCGCAGATCGGTCTGTCCAGCGCCAATGCCAGCCTGATCGTTTCGCTGACGCAGTTTGGCTACGCGCTGGGCCTGTTGCTGCTGGTGCCGCTGGCCGACCTGATGGAAAACCGCCGGCTGGTGGTCGGTTTCACCCTGGCGGCGAGCGTCACGCTGTTGTGTGCCGGGTTGACCCATTCACCGTCGATGTTCCTGGTGTTGTCTTTGCTGATCGGCCTGACGTCGGTGGCCGTGCAGATCCTCGTGCCGCTGGCGGCGCACCTGGCGCCCGAGGCCAGCCGTGGCCGCGTCGTCGGCAATATCATGAGCGGCCTGCTGCTGGGCATTCTGTTGTCACGGCCACTGTCGAGCCTGTTGGTTGAAGTGTTCGGCTGGCGTGGGGTGTTTTACAGCGCGGCGGCCCTGATGGCGGTCATCGCGCTGATTACCGCTGTAGCACTGCCGCGTCGGTTGCCGACGCATAAAGCCACGTATGCCGCGCTGATCGGTTCGGTGTTTGCCTTGGCTCGGCGCTATCCGCTGTTGCGTCAGCGCTCGCTGTATCAAGGTTTGCTGTTTGCCAGTTTCAGCCTGTTCTGGACCCTCGCACCCATTGAACTGATGCGTCACCACGGCTTTACTCAGACGCAAGTCGCGATCTTTGCACTGGTCGGTGCGGTGGGTGCCATTGCAGCGCCGATTGCCGGACGTCTGGCCGATGCCGGGCATGGTCGGCGCGGCACGCTGGTCGCACTGTTGCTAGCGCCGGTTTCGCTGCTGATCGCCGCACTCCCGGGCAGCGGCTATGTCTGGCTGGTGGTGTGCGCGGTGCTGCTGGATTTCGCCGTGCAATTGAACATGGTGCTCGGCCAGCGTGAGGTGTACGCCCTCGATCCCCACAGCCGTGCGCGCCTGAACGCGGTGTACATGACCAGCATTTTCGTCGGCGGCGCGGTAGGCTCGCTGGTCGCCAGTCCGCTGTACGAGCATTTCGGCTGGAACCTGTCCGCCGTCACGGTGGCGCTGCTGCCGGCGCTGGCGCTCGGGCTGTTCCTGAGCCGCAAGGCCGATGTCTGAACATCCGGCAAGTGCGGGCGAGCACGGCGGTACAAGACGACGGGGGAACAGTGATGCACAATCATCCGCGTTCCCTTTCGACCGGACCCCGCTTATGGACAAGTTGCTGGCACTGAAGATGTTTGTGGAAACCGTGCGCTGCGGGGGCTATTCCTCGGCAGCGCGCAAACTCGGGATATCCACGTCGTCAGTGACACGGCAAGTGGCCGGGCTGGAACACGAGCTGGGCGCGAGCCTGCTCAATCGCACCACGCGCAATACCAGCGTGACCGTTGCCGGCCAGACCTATTTCGAAAAAGCCGTGGCGATTCTCGACGCGATCGACGAAGCCGATGCCGTTGTCGCCGATCGTGGCGCCGAAGCCCAGGGCCGTCTGCGCATCAGCGTACCGGTGGAGTTCGGCCGGCGCCTGATCGCGCCGCACCTGAGCCGTTTGCTTGAACGGCATCCGGGGCTGGAAATCAGTCTGTCGCTGAGCGATCAGGTCAGCGACCTGCTCAGCGAGCAGATCGATGTTTCCGTGCGGCTCGGATCGTCGGTGGTCAGTGAAGACATTGTCAGCAAACGCGTGGGGCAGTTTGAACGTTGGGTGGTAGCCAGTCCGGCGTATCTGGCGCGTAGCGCGGCGCTCTGTCATCCACGGGATTTGCTGGAGCATCAATGCCTGCGTTTCGATTACGGCGGCACCCACCAGCACTGGACCTTTCAGAATGAAGACGCGCCCATTCAACTCAATGTCCACGGGCGTCTGCAAAGCAACAACGCCGACATCCTGCGCGAAGCCGCCATCGGTGGAGGCGGGGTGACGCTGCTGGCTGACTGGCTGGTGCGCGACGACGTGGCAGCCGGCCGGCTGACCCGGTTACTTGAGCATTACGAGGTCAATCCCGGCAGTGCCAGCACCTGCATCAACGCGTTGTATTTACCCAATCACCGTGGGTCGAGCCGGATCAATGTGTTTATCGATTTCCTGATGGAAATTCTCAGCCCGGCGCCCGCGCCCGCGACCACGCCCGCTGCTTGATGCCTGCGGCTCAACGGCGCCCGGTCCGCGTACTGACATCCACCCAAACCGCCAACACCAGAATGCTGCCCTTGACGATCATCTGCCAGTAACTGTCGACGTCGAGCATGGACATGCCGTTATCCAGACTGGTAATGACCAGCGCGCCGAGGAGGGCGCCGTACACCGTGCCGGAGCCACCGCGCATGGAGGTGCCGCCGATAAAGCACGCGGCGATCGCGTCGAGTTCGCCCATGCTGCCGGCCGAAGGCGAACCGGCGGCGAGGCGCGCGGTATTGACCACGCCGGCGAGGGCGCACATCACGCCCATGATCCCGAAAATCCACAGTTTCACCGCCTGCACATTGATCCCGGACAGGCGTGTCGCTTCCATATTGCTGCCCACCGCATACACGCGGCGGCCGAACACGGTCTGACTGGTCACGTAGCTGAACACGCCCAGCAGAATCAGCAGCAACAAGACCGGCACGGGAATGCCGTCATAGCTGTTGAGCGTCTGCACGAAACCGGCGAGCACGGCGCCGATCACCAACACGCGGACGACGTCACGCACTAATGAATGCGCCGCGAGGCCGTGAAGAGCGCGATTACGCCGTTGTTTCCAGGTCAGGAACACGGTCAGCGCAAACAGCAGAACGCCGAGGCCAGTGCCGATCGCGTGGGGCAGGTAACCTTGGCCGATGTAGACCAGCTCCGGCGATACCGGCGCGATGGTCGTGCCGCCGGTAATCCCCAGCAGAATCCCGCGAAAAGCCAGCATGCCGCCCAGGCCGACGATGAACGAGGGGATGCGCAAGTAAGCTGTCATGTAGCCGTTGGCGAGGCCGATCATCAGGCCGCATAAGGCGACCAGACTCAGGTTCGCCAGCAGCGGAATGTGGTAGACCACATCGAGAATCGCCGCGAGGCCACCGAGCAGGCCGAGCAATGAACCGACCGATAAATCGATCTCGCCGCTGATGATCACCAGCACCATGCCGCAGGCGAGAATCCCGGTAATCGACATTTGCCGCAGCAGATTGGACAGGTTGCGCGGGGTCAGGAATCCGCCCTCGGTCTGCCAGCTGAAGAACAGCCAGATCAGCACCACGGCAAACACCAGCGCGAGCATTTTGTAGCGGGTGAACAGTTGTTTGACCTGATTCATTTACGCGGTTTTCCGATCATTATTGTTATGGCTGCCAGGCTGGCTGAGGGCGGCGGCGAGCACCTGTTCCTGCGTCAGTTCATGGTTGATGAAGTCACCCCGCAACTGGCCTTCGCCGATCACCAGCACGCGGTCGGAAACGCCGAGCACTTCGGCCAGCTCCGACGAGACCATGATGATGGACACGCCGGCGGCGGCCAGCGCGCCCATCAACTTGTAGATTTCGTATTTGGCGCCGACATCCACGCCTCGGGTCGGCTCGTCGAGAATCAGCACCCGGGGTTTGGCCAGCAGCATCTTCGCCAGCACGGCTTTTTGTTGATTGCCACCCGACAGGCTGGTGATCGGCAGAAAAGGGCTGGCGGTCTTGAGGTGCAGGCGCGAGATTTCCCGATCGATGCTGCCCAGTTCGGCTTCGGCATCGATGCGGGTCAGTTTTGAGTAACTGTCCAGCACGGCGAGGGTGATGTTCTGACCGACGCCCAGGTCCGGAATGATGCCCTGGCGCTTGCGGTCCTCGGGCACCAGGCACAGGCCGGCACGGATGGACTTGAGCGGCGTGCGCGTGTCTATGGGTTGGCCATCGAGCCAGACTTCGCCCTCGTGGCGACCGGGATAAGCGCCGAACAGCGCGGTTACCAGTTCGGTACGGCCGGCACCGACCAGACCGGCGATGCCGAGGATTTCGCCGCGCTTGAGGACGAAGGAAATATCGTCGACCCGTTTACGCTTGGGGTTGTCGACGTCGTAGCAGGTGATGTGGCGGGCCTCGAAAATCACTTCGCCAATGTCGTGTGGTTCGCTGGGGTAGAGATTGCTCATTTCCCGGCCGACCATCTGCGTGATGATCTGTGCAATGTCCATGTCGGCCATGGCGGTGGTGGCGATGTGTTTGCCGTCGCGAATCACCGAAATGGTGTCGCACACCGCGGCCACTTCATCGAGCTTGTGCGAGATGTAGACGCAGGCAACGCCCTTGGCTTTGATGTCACGGATGATGTCCAGCAACACCTCGATTTCCGAACGGCTCAAGGCTGATGAAGGCTCGTCGAGGATCAGCAGGCGTGCCTTTTTATTGAGGGCCTTGGCGATTTCCACCAGTTGCTGATAACCGCCGCCGTACTGCGAAACAGGCAGCGATACGTTCATGTCGGGGACTTTCAGTTCGCGCATCAGCACTTCGGCGCGGTGGATCATCGCCGGGTAATTCATCCGTCCGCCGGGCAGCGTCAATTCGTGGCCCATGAAGATGTTTTCGGCCACCGACAGGTCAGGCACCAGCGTCAGTTCCTGGTGAATGATGACGATGCCGGCGGCTTCCGTTTCACTGATCGATTGCGCCCTGAGCGGTTGCCCGTCCCAGAGGATTTCACCGTACCAGGTGCCGTGGGGGTAGACCGCCGAGAGGATTTTCATCAGCGTGGATTTGCCGGCGCCATTCTCGCCGCACAGGCCAACGCACTCGCCGGGCCTGACCTTGATGTCGATGCCGTTGAGGGCTTTGACACCGCCGAAGGTTTTGACGATGCCGTTCATTTGCAGCAGATAGTCGGACATGGGCAGGGCTCGTATATCAAAGACTCACACACCACTGAGCCCGTGTGGGAGCGAGCCTGCTCGCGAAAGCGTCAGTTCAGACACTGCTTCGTTGACTGACACAGCGCATTCGCGAGCAGGCTCGCTCCCACAAGGGTTTTCGCATTACCGGAGATTTGTGATCGGGTCACTTCCCGGCGATTTGCGCCTTGGTGTAGAAGCCGTCCTGTTCGAGCAGGTCGATGTTGTCCTTGGTCAACGGGGTTGGCGTGAGCAGGATGGTGTCGACCTTTTTGCTGCCGTTGTCGTACTGCGAGCTGAAGGCGGGTTTTTCGTTGCGCGCCAGTTGCACCGAGAGCTTGGCTGCTTCGCTGGCGATGAGTTTCAGCGGTTTGTACACGGTCATGGTTTGCGTGCCGGCGATCACACGTTTGACTGCAGCAAGGTCAGCGTCCTGCCCGGAAATCGGCACCTTGCCGGCCAGTTGCTGCGCCGCCAGTGCCTGAATCGCGCCACCGGCCGTGGCGTCGTTGGAGGCGACGATGCCGTCGATTTTGTTGTCGTTGCGGGTCAAGGCGTTTTCAACAATGCTCAGCGCCTCGGTCGGGTTCCATTCCTTCACCCACTGTTGGCCGACAATCTTGATATCGCCCTTGTCGATGGCCGGTTGCAGCACTTTCATCTGGCCTTCACGCAGGATCTTGGCGTTGTTGTCGGTAGGCGCACCACCGAGCAAAAAGTAATTGCCCTTGGGCGCGGCATTCAGCACGCCACTGGCCTGCATCTCGCCGACCTTTTCGTTATCGAAGGAAATGTAGGCGTCGACATCGGCGTTGAGGATCAGACGATCATAGGACACAACCTTGATTCCGGCCTTCTTCGCTTCGGCCACCGCGTTGGTCAGCACCGTGGCGTTGAACGGCACGATGACGATGACATCGACACCCCGGGAAATCAGGTTTTCGATCTGGGAAATCTGCTTTTGCTCGTTGGCATCGGCTGACTGTACGAAGACCTTGGCGTCCATTTTTTCTGCCGCCGCGACGAAGTAATCACGGTCACGCGACCAGCGCTCCAGGCGCAGATCATCAATGGAGAAGCCGATTTTCGGGTGGGCAGCATCAGCCAGCACCGGCAGAGACAGCAAGGCCAGGGCTGTGGCCAATAGCGTGCGTTTTACGTTCTTCATAGTGGGGCGTCCTTTTATTGTTGTTGGAAAGACACGGCCTGACGATGAGTATCGGGCTGGTAAAACTGTAGAGAATCCGCAGACGCCGCAGGCACAGATTTGTCGTAGAAATGTCACCGCGTGGATGCGCCTGCAGACTCTCTGTGTGATCAGCGATAGATGAACCGGTTGACGATGTTTTCGAGCATTTCCTGGCGACCGCTGACGGCTTGCGGATTCAACTCGTTGGTGAACGCGTGCTCGGCCAACGACTCAAGGTTGAAGTCGCCGGCCATCACCGCCTGCCCGAACGGCTGCTGCCAACCGGCGTAGCGTTGATCCTTGAGCCGTTGCAGTTCGTCGTTCTGCACCATGGCCGCTGCGCGCTCCAGGGACAGGGCGAGAACGTCCATGGCACCGACGTGGCCATGGAACAGATCAATCTGATCAAGGCTTTGCCGGCGAACCTTGGAATCGAAGTTGAAACCGCCATTCTTGAAGCCGCCAGCCTTGAGGATTTCATAGGTGGCCAGGGTCATTTCTTCGACGCTGTTAGGGAATTGATCGGTGTCCCAGCCGTTTTGCGGGTCACCACGGTTGGCGTCGATGCTGCCGAAAATCCCCAGCGAGACCGCCGTCGCAATCTCGTGATGAAAGCTATGACCGGCCAGTGTCGCGTGGTTGGCCTCGATGTTGACCTTGATTTCGTGCTCCAGCCCGAACTGCTGGAGAAAGCCGAATACGGTGGCGCTGTCGTAATCGTATTGGTGCTTGGTCGGCTCCTGCGGTTTCGGTTCGATCAGCAGGTCACCGGTGAAACCGATCTTGTGCTTGTGCTCGACCACCATGCGCATAAAGCGGCCCAGTTGTTCGCGTTCACGCTTCAAGTCCGTGTTGAGCAGGGTTTCGTAGCCTTCGCGACCGCCCCACAACACGTAGTTGGCGCCTTTCAGGCGATGGGTCGCGTTCATGGCGCTGAACACTTGCGCCGCGGCGCAGGCGAACACTTCGGGGTCCGGGTTGCTCGCGGCGCCGGCAGCGAAACGCGGATTGCTGAAGCAGTTGGCGGTGCCCCACAGCAGCTTGATGCCGCTGGCTTCCTGGTGTTGCTCCAGGTGATCAACCATCTGCGCGAAGTGATTGCGATACTCCTTCAGAGAGCTGCCTTCGGGGGCGACATCGGTGTCATGGAAGCAGTAATAGTCGATGCCCAGTTTGGAGAAGAATTCGAAGGCGGCGGCTGCCTTGCCGATGGCCAGTTCCATAGGCTCACCGGCGTGTTGCCATGGGCGCTTGAACGTCCCCGCACCGAACACGTCGGAACCTGGCCAGACGAACGTATGCCAGTAACAGGCGGCCATGCGCAGGTGTTCGCGCATGGGTTTGCCGAGGATGAGTTTGTCGGCGTCGTAGTGACGAAAGGAGAGGGGAGAATCGCTGTCTGGACCTTCGAAGCGAATCGCATCGACATCGGGGAAATACTGCATGGACCTTGTCCTTGTTGTTCTTGGCGGTGTCTCGATACTAGCAACGGCCCTGTGCCCGCTGATTATGAAAAACATCAACACGGGGTGCGATTTTGCGTATTGAGCTTCTCCGGCCAGGCGCCTAACCTGTGTCAATCGCCTCTGTGACAAGGGGCTCGGGACAAGCATAAAAACAATGAAAACCGTACCGCCTGTTCACCGCATCGCCCTGTTGTTCAACGGCAGCAAGATCTACGACCGTGGCATCATCAGCGGCATCGGCAACTACCTGAGCAGCACCCGTGCCTCCTGGGACTTGTTCCTGGAAGAGGATTTTCTCTGTCGTTTGAAAGGCATCGAGCGCTGGCAGGGCGACGGGATCATTGCCGATTTCGACGATCCGCTGATTGGCGAGGCGTTGGCTGATATCCAGATGCCGGTGGTAGCAGTAGGGGGCTCGTACGAGGATAAACGCGCCTATCCGAAAGCGATTCCCTACGTCGCCACCGATAACAACGCGCTGATGACGCTGGCCTATACGCACTTGATCGAGGCGGGACTGCAGCGCTTTGCCTGCTTCAGCCTGCCGGAAGCGCAGGCTAATCGTTGGGCGCAGGAGCGGGAAAAAGCCTTTCGCAAACTGATGAAGCGCGACGGCCTGCACGGCGAAATCTACCGTGGTATGGGCACCAGCGCACCGCTGTGGGACAGCGCCGTCGAACAACTGATCGCCTGGCTGCAAAGCCTGCCCAAACCCATCGGCATCATCGCCGTCAGCGACGCCCGTGCCCGGCAACTGCTGCAAGCCTGCCTGACCGCCGGCATCGCCGTGCCGGAGCAGGTGGCACTGATCGGCATCGACAATGATCCGCTGACACGCAGCCTGACCCGAGTGCCTCTGAGTTCAGTCATCCAGGGCACGGAAACCATGGGCCGAACCGCCGCGCAGTTACTCCATCAGATGCTTCACGGCATGCCGTCCACCGGCACGCAAATCCTGGTTCCTCCCGATGCGGTCAACGTGCAGGTGTCGAGCTTGCACCAGCCGTTGGGCAATCCGTACGTGATGCAGGCGCTGCTGTTTATCCGACAATATGCTTGCCAGGGCATTAAAACGGCGCAGGTGGCAGCTTATGTCGGTGTTTCGCGTTCGTCACTTGAAGCGCATTTTCGTGCTGAGCGAGGCTGTAGCGTGCATGACGAGATTCTGCGTTTCAAATTGGCAGCGGCGACCAAGAGCCTGACAAGTACCGACTCGGTGATTGCCGACGTTGCGCGCAGTTGTGGCTTTAAATCTGCGCAGTATTTGCACACGGTGTTTCGCCGGGAGTTTGGTTGTACGCCTCGGGAGTATCAACAAGATCGGAAATAGCGGGCGACCATGGCCGATTCGGGTACGAAGTTCAGATAGGGCAGGAATGAGGTAATGAAATGCCAGTATCCGACTCGAGCGATCACTGAACCAACCGTTGCGTATCTTAACTATCGAGTGCGCTGTGGCGCTTTGATATCATTGCATGGCATTACATCGACAACGATGTGATTGGTCGTAAATTGGCCACACATAACGATGCAGATTTAACGTTCAGATTGTTTAATTTCAATGACTGGCAATGAGGCTGTAGTGCAAAAAAGTAAAACATGGAAGCGCGTCAATACTTACCAACAATGCCCACAGCTGGGCTATTTACTCGATGCATGGGTTGCTGCGGTCGAGCGCTACACGGGGCACTTTCCTGATAACCCTTGGAGCTACAACGAACGCGCCATTCTCAGCACATTGGCCGGTGCTGCCTGGACGATGGATGGATGGGTCGCATTGGAAGAGTTCGCCACATCAAAACGTCTAAGGAAACTGGAGGCAGGTGTCGATCACGGCGACAAGCTCAGAAAGGGGCGTTGCGACTTGTTCGTCAGCTCACCTGAAGCAAGCTTCGTCTTCGAAGCTAAACAGGCGAACCAGCCGATCGGAGGTCGATCCGATGGTTGCTCATACGCCTACAACGCGATGGGTGCCGCCTGGGACGATATTGGTGATGTGCAGGTCGGAGAGGCAGATTACCGCTTTGCTGCGACTTTTGTGGTGCCGATGATTCCACTCGGCGAGATAATCCCTGAGAGAGGCAAGCAGGGTGATATCTGCGCCAAGAAAGTCGAAGGTTTCCTGAAACCATGGCTCGAAAAGACAATGGGGTGCTTGGGCAAAGACGCGAAGTATCAGGATTTCGCGTTCGTTTTCCCTAATCTGGGCGACAAAAACTATGTCATGCGAGGACGGTATTACCCCGGCGTCGTCTTGTTGTTGAAAGAACGTCGGCGCGCGACCTCTCGAAGTGTTGCGTAGGCCAGTCATATCGTGAGGATATCGGGCGCGGCTGTGCTGATGTAGATCATAAGGATTTAGGGAGGGAGGGCAGAGAGTTTGCAGGCAGTGAAGAAGCTTGGCGTCCTTTCATCTACGGCCACGCGCTTGAATCAGCATCGCGTACGGCGGCTGAAGCGTCGCCGTTCGTCAAGGAGCATGGTAGGCAGTATACAAATAGGGCAGGCATAGATTGCTGCTTAGCTTGAATTGAATCGATTATCAGGGAGGAAAGTTATGCAACGATTTGATCGCAGTAGTGAGCCGCCACCTAGACTGTTGCAGAGTAATGAGTTCAATAAGCAGCGGCAGGTAATGGTCGATTACTTCCTGATGGATGAAAAGCGCAGGGCTCAGACGCGACCTCCAAACATGCAGCTGAGGTTGAACCACGAGTCCATGTATGGATCCTTGAAAAGGCTATTTCGCGGCAAATGCGCTTTCTGCGAAAGCTACACGAGCATCGAACCTTACCTGTTCCGCCCGACGGGCAATGTCTTGCCAATGAAGCCCAGCTCGGAATCCCGTCTTTACTACCTATGGCTGAGTAATGCTTGGGAAAACTGCTATTCAATTTGTCAGGAGTGCACTCCCGAGCGCCCCGAGTTTTTCCCAGTCAAAGGCAGGCGAGCTGCGATACCTTCCGCAACTCAGCTTCAAAGATACCTGGAGGAAGGAATTGGGTTGTGGCGGGATCATCCTCCCAAAGAAAGCAATGTCTTGCTTGATCCTTGTAAGGATGACCTCACTCGTCATTTCACAGTCGACCTCTACGGGTATCTGTTTCCAGAGACGGCACGTGCAGACCTGACAATTGACCATTTCAACCTCAATCGCTCCGAGCTGAGTGAGTTGCGTGGGCAGCGTGTGAGGGAGTATTTCGATGAGCTCGCAGAGAGGATCTTGCGGGGGAAACAGGCTCAACATTGGAATGCCCGGTTGTTCGACTTCGCAGAGCTGGAGTTCGGTGGGGTTTGGTACCTGATGTGTCGCCAGATCGTATTGTTTCTCACTCAAGGCAAACCGCAAAGGTGGCCGCTGTCGTCAGGCAGCATGGAGCAGACGTTTCAGAAACTGGTGAGAACTCTGAAAAAGGAATTCGACCGGGATGCACTGGAGGAGTGGATTAACAATCCGTTACGTGATTTTTTCACGGACGACTCCCATTTGGCACGCTCTTTCACCGAAAGACCTCCCACCTTGACCAGCATCTCCCTGAATAACTTTAAAGGGATCGAAAGGCTGGATCTGGATATGCCCACGTTGAAATCGGGCGTGGCCGAGTCGCCTGACCCGCCGCAACCGGCCTTACTAATCTTGGGGGAAAACGCCACGGGAAAAAGCTCTATCCTTGAAGCTATAGCGCTAGCCTTATCGACTGACGAGGCGCGCACCGAGTTGAAATTAGACGTATCTACCCTGCCACTTGACCCACAGCTAATGGGTGAGCGCTTCGCGCCTAGGCGAGAAACAGCCACAGTTGACCTCAAATTCGACGACGGCTCTACGCGGTGTCTGCATCTAGCAGAGGGGCGATATTCGATGGAGGGAGGATCAGAAGTGCCTCCTATTTTTGCTTACGGTGCATTCCGGCAGTACCAGAAACGACCAAAACGCTATAGCCATGTTAAATCAATCCGGAATCTTTTCCATTCGGAAACGCTGCTTTCCAATCCTGAAAAATGGTTGCTGAGTTTAAGTGAGGATAATTTTGACAACGTAGTCGGTGCATTGCGCGTCGTCCTTTCAATTGAAGGAGAGTTTGACGTCATTGAGCGCGATTATGAACATCGACGTTGCCTGATCGTCACTGCTGCTCCAGAAGGTCATACACATAGTCGTACGCCCTTGAGTCTCGCGTCTTCGGGCTATCGATCGATACTGGCGATGGTGTGCGACATCATTCAAGGATTGATGAGCGTGCAGAGTCATACGTTTTTCGAGAGTCTGGAGACGGCGAGGGCAGTTGTACTCATCGACGAAGTGGAAGCTCATTTGCATCCTCGCTGGAAGATTCAAATCATGAGCGCCTTGCGCAGTGCCTTACCAAAAGTCACTTTTATCGCCACAACCCACGATCCATTGTGTCTTCGTGGAATGGAGGATGGAGAGGTAATCGTCATGCATCGGGTTGCTAGCCAAATGGGTGCAGACAGCGAATGGCCGGTGATGGTTGAGCAGGTGGTACGGCTGCCTAAAGTCAGTCAATTGACGATCGAGCAATTGCTAACTTCCGATTTTTTCGGACTAGCATCGACCGACCAGCCTGGCACTGAGCGTGAGTTAGCGATGTTCGCCGACCTGTTGACAGCTCGAGGATCCGGCCACGCGCTGACTGAGGATCAACAATTGGCATGGACACGCTTCGAGCAGGACATTAGTGAAGCTTTGCCTGTGGGCACCACTGAGGTACAGAGGTTGGTACAAGAGGCGGTAAAGGAGTATCTGAGAAGTCGCCGGCAAATCTCCTCGGATAATTTGGGTAAGTTGAGAGATGAGGCCCGTCGAGACATTGTCGCAATTCTCGAGGGTATCTGAATCATGCGTGCTGTCATCCGCAATAAAGTCCACAAACCTGACGCTATGACGGGAGTCGACTCCGCAGCTTCGCGCGAGTTGGTCAAATTCAGGCAGCATTTCAACGCGCCAGGTGATAAGGCCCCAACGTTTAGCGTTTACAAGTCTGACAGCGTGAAAAAGCATCTTGATGAGCTATTTCATGGTAAGTGCGCTTACTGTGAAAGCTTCTATGCTTCGACAGCACCGGTGGACGTTGAACATTACAGGCCCAAAGGGGCTGTTCATGAGGACGAGGCGCACCCCGGGTATTGGTGGCTTGGAATGGATTGGGAGAACCTTCTACCAAGCTGTATCGATTGCAACCGTAAGCGCAAGCAGAGCATGCCCAGGTTATCTGCCAAGCTGCTGACGCTGCAGGAAGAGCAACGCGGTTTTAGCCACGGCGTACTCATTACTAGCGGCAAGAAGGATAGCTTTCCGGTGCTAGGTACGCGCGCGATGACGGAGGCTTCTTCAATACTCGACGAATACCCCCTGTTGTTAGATCCGTGTAGAGATAACCCTAACGAACATCTCAGATTTCACATTGATCGATCCAACCTTATTAGTCTTGTCGTACCCCAGCCTCACGCTGGAACGGATCTGCCTGTGATGGCGATTAATGGGGCAGACGAAACCATTCAAGCCGTGATTGATGAGGCACTTGAGCTTGGGCTGAGTCTCAGAGGAGTCGTGTCCATCCATGTGTATGGACTCAACCGTCTCGGTCTGGTGCAAGAGCGGACGCGTTTGTTGCGGCAGTTGGAGTTCCTCGAAGCACTAGCTCTGGATATCGGCGTTATGGCTCAGGAGCTCAAGCCTGATCCCGCAGATCCAAAGATTACTGATGTGCGTGACGAAGGCATTGT
This sequence comes from Pseudomonas viridiflava, assembly GCF_900580865.1. GTDB lineage: Bacteria > Pseudomonadota > Gammaproteobacteria > Pseudomonadales > Pseudomonadaceae > Aquipseudomonas. The sequence goes on along the minus strand of NZ_UTBZ01000060.1, from coordinate 237,826 downwards.
TCGCCGTTTGAATTTGCTTCAGGAGCAGGTTCTACGTGAGATGAAGCGCATGGCAAGCCCTCAAGAACCTTATTCAACCATGGTGCAAGCCTGGATTGAGGCTTTCAAAATACGCTTGCTGAGCTGAAGGTGGAATATTCGGCGTTGGCCAACTCTTGAAATATCTTCCTGAACGATGCGTCTAGGAGCAAGGAAGGCCAGTACTTAAACTGTCAGCCTTTTAGGAGGAGCAAATGCACGGATTGATGCTGACATAGGCATGATCTAGGTCTCGGCTTTCGGTGTAGGTGTAGGTGTAGGTGTAGGTGTAGAAAGCCTTAATCGCGCGCAGATGTGCCGCAGCCGTGTTGTAAGCTCGGTACCTGAGTTTAAGTTGAACGTGAATGACTATGTGCAAAGGCGCTGCTTTACCAGCTTGCACGAGCAACGATACACGCTGACCTGAAGAGAACCGGCACTGAATCAGCTTCCAAGGACTCGCCATGAACACGAAGCACATGGCCCGTTGAGAGAGTGGACGTCAGGAGCGGGTTTGTCGAATCAGTTGTGACTGATGATAAAAAAAGATAAATAATAAAATACAATCCAAACAGCAGTTTATTCAGTTTGACGTTTGAAAAAGATAAAAAAGCCGGGCCGATTGCTGTTTTTATCATTTTCAGTCGCCTCTTATTGCCTCTCGCAACGCCATTTTTTTCAACCAACCATCCGAGCAACCAACCATGCAACCGAGCAGCGAAAGCCGGTGCCGGCTCGTAAGCTTTCATCCGTTGCTCGAGTTGTGTATCGAAATTAGCGAGTTTATCCCAAAGTGATAAACTCGCTAATTTACATACATATATGAATAAATCCCGGTAACTGTTGAATGTGCTGTGATTTCGACTATAGAGTTCCTAACGCTCTATAAGAGGATTAGTCAGTGCCGGTGAATATTGAGCCTGGAATGCGCGTGATCGCCAAGGGGAAGCTTTCAGTCATACGGAGAGCCGTAGATCTGACGACTATTGAAGTCATGTTTGTCAGTAGTGGTGAGTTAGCTATAGTAGTACTTGGTGAAATAGAGTTTTTAACACAGTCAGACTCCGTAACGGTAGCATCCCTGTCTAATAGGTTAGCGGCCAGTGCAACGCTAGAAGAGTTAGAAAAAGCTGCAGCGAGATTCAATATAGTCGAGCAATTGAAGCTCGGTTCGCTAACTATAATTGATGCTGCTGCTCGCTTAAATATAACAAAAAATCACGTGTATAAGTTGGTGCGAATGTACGATGGCGAAATTGGATCGCTCTCGATGCTGAGCAATAAGCGAGGAAGAAAGTCGGGCTCGAGACTATTAAAACCCGATATTGAGAAAATAATTATAGATTCAATAAAACGAATCTATAATACCCGCGGAGTTACATTCAGCAAAGTGTGGAAAGAGGTGGAAGTACAATGCATTGAAATGGGATTGGCGGCGCCTTCGCGGCAGGTGGTGACAAACAGGATCAAGTCGATATTAACAGAGTATGAACGAAGTAAAATTAAGTTAGGAATTGATGCTGCGAATCAAAAGCACCAACCTCGTCCCGGCAAACTAACAACAGTACGACCTCTAGCTTGGGTTGAGATTGATCATACCTTGGTAGATATTCTGATTCTGGCCGACGATCGAATTCACTTAATCGGAAGACCTTGGCTCACTGTAGTCATCGATGTGCATAGCAGAGTCTTGCTCGGTTATTATTTAAGCTTGCATGCCCCATCAGCGGTTTCAGTTGCGTGCGCCTTGAGTCATGCAGTTCTGCGAAAGGACGATTTTGTAAAAAGTTTGGGAATGCAAGTCGACGACTACCCGTTCTATGGCGTGCCTGCTGTTATCTATATGGATAACGCTGCCGAGTTCAAAAGCGTGAAGTTTCAGGCAGGCTGCCATTTGTTCGGCATAGATCCAAAGTATCGTCCGATCGGGAGAAAGCATTATGGAGGTCATGTCGAGCGATTCATCGGTACAATGATGACGAGTAAAGTGCATTTCTTGAAAGGCACTACGATGTCTAATGCAGTAGCTAGACGGAATTTGAATAGCGAAAAAAAAGCAACAATGACATTTTCTGATTTCTGTGCATGGTTTGCTAGGGAGGTTGCCCTCTACCATTCTACAGTTCACTCAGCCTTGAAAAGCTCACCAAGGAAGGTATGGTTAAGTTATTTTTCTCCTGGTGGAGGTATTCCTTATCCCCCGCAGGTGACAGATTCACACCAATTCAGATTGCATTTTATGCCCGAAACGACGCGTGCCATTAAGCCGAATGGCATCGAGTTTAAAGGTCGTTCTTACTGGGATCCTATTCTTGGTCCATTTGTAGGTACGAAAAAAGTTCTCATAAAATATGATCCATTCTCCATGCGGCAAATCTGGGTGAAAATAGAAGGAGTTTTCTATCCTATCAATACATCAGACCTGACGCTGCCGGATCTAACTTTGGAAGAATACCGAGCCAGTCGGTTCCATGCTACGACGGTGCGTGCTGGGTCTCTAGAATTCCCTGAGGCAATTTCACATTACCGGGAAAAGCAAAGTATTGAGGACAGTAGTGAATTGCTGACAAAACGCTCGAGGCGACAGCAGGCGGCCGCAGCTGCTTATGGCGCTGCATTTACTCTAAGTGAAGACAGCAACAAAAACAAAATGCCGGCGACAAAGCCCAATTATTCGAAAACTCCTCACAAATTTAAAGCCGAGAATTAACCCCATGGACATACAGCACATTCGGGCGGATCGTCGACACTTACTGGATAGGGACGCAAAAAGTCGAATTTCAGTTATTCAAGAAGACGTCTGGATCGACTACCAGCCTGGTGAAACAATATTTCGAATGATGAACAATATGGTGGAGGTTCCCCAAAGGCAGACGGCGCCATCGTTGTTAGTGATCGGGCCTGGTGGCTCGGGAAAAAGCGCCATTATTTCTCAAGTCCGCCATCGAGTAGTTAATAGCAAGGGCTTGTTGTTTATTGATATGGCCGAGGATCCAAACATTACAGTTAAGAAAAGTCTGCGTGTCGAATTGGCAAAGTCACTCCAACTGCCATTTGAGTCTTCGGCAAGAACAGGTTCAAAGATAGATGTCCCCAACGAGTTGGGAGAAGCCATAAAGCTACGGAAGATATGGGGGGTCGTGATTGATGAGCTTCAAGAAGCGCTGCTTCGACCTAAGCAGGAGCAGCGTACAAATATGTCGATCTTAAAGAAGTTGGTTGGGCCCGTATACGGATTGAAGATGTTCGGATTTGGAACTTCATCTGCCCGACTAGCTTTGTCGTCAAATGATGAGTTTAAAAGACGATTTTTTGAATTCTCCTTAGAAGATTGGAAAGAGAGTGAAGAGTTTAGATCGTTTCTTTTTGAGATTGAAGAATTGCTGCCGCTCAAGCTCCCTTCAAATTTATACTCTGAGGAAATGACTCAAGCCATAATCGCGATATCCTCAGGTCGGATGGATAAAACAATTGAGCTATTAAGGTGCGCAGCTTCATATGCTATTCAGCGCAATATTGAACGCATAGATATTCAGTGCCTGAAGTGGGCGGCACAAAATCCATGGGGGTATTAATGACGTTGTTTTCTAATGTTCCAACTCCATGCGATGGCGAAACGTTCAGTTCATGGTTATTTCGATGCTCTTACAGTCATTCGAAGATTATACCAGATCGCACAAGACTCCTTGCTTGTCCTGGTTGGACTTGGAGTGGAGGTCTTATCAATGTCGCTGATCCTGACTTTGACTTTAATGCGAGCTTTTTTGTTCAGGCATGTAAAATCCTGAAGGTCGATCGGCATTTGATATCGGTCTATTTCCGATTTCGAAATGAAGGGCTTGTAAGTTGGGAGCATCGATACTGGTTTTGCCCGGAGTGTCTTCGTGATGATGTACAAGACGGAAAAATCCCAGCATGGCGGAAGGAATGGTGCAGTTCCTATTCAGTTTTCTGCGGAATACATAGAATTGAATTGGTGAGGTTAAGAGGGCGTCCAACCTATTCCAAAGCTTGGGATGCTTACGTTCAGATTTGCAATCAAGAAGTAGTCGAGTCAAGTTGGGAAAAAGAAAATTTTGTAAGGCTGCGTTATGTTTTTTTCAGCAACATTAAAAGATGGATGAATCTGACAGTCAAATGCGGCGAAATGCAAGAGATCGACGGCAGGCTGTTTAGACGCCTTTATTGCGTTTTTTTGCAGCTACCAAATGGGCGTACTGATGCAGGTGTCGCCAGAACTTTTTTTCACCAAGGAAGGGTGAAGACACACTCTGATCTACTTACCTTCAAAGAAAATCTTTTTCTCTGCTCACAAGTTAGTGATCCGCGCAGTAGATTCGGAAGTATGATGCTGCTGGGTATCCTGCTGGAGATTATCTCGCAGCAATATTTCTCGATTTTCGATCGCTATTGTGAAATGGCTAAGGTTTATTTCCCTCCAACATCGGGAATTGAAAATACTATTTATCTAGGAGGGCTGAGTAGGAACGATTTTGGCTACCTACATGAATTTTTAGGTACATTCTCTAGGGGAAAATGGCCAAAGTTAGATGTTTTCATCGGTCGGCAAGAAGCGCGATACCGCCAGGCAGGTGTTTGCTCAGGTATGAAGCTAGGTGAGCGGCCGAGTTCTAATGACTCCTAACACCGATGGAATGTACCAAAAATCACCTCAAATCCGATACGCTTTCATATTGCTCGGTCGAGGTGGCACTACAATTGGTGTGTCGAACAGAAAACTCTCGAAGTGCCTTCCGTCACCCTCAAGGATGCCCACATACAGCCTGCTAACCAATAGCGCTCTGACCGATAGGCAGGTTTGGCGAGGATCAAGCTGTCCGTCTAAATTCAGCTGCGCAGAACTTGCACGTTCAAACGCGGCCACAAATCTTGACGCGCTTGCTGCTTTCAAGACGCTGGCGTCTGAGTAAACCTGCTGGAGTTCAGGTTTTTCTGCGGGTTAAGGCTGAGTACAGGGGGAGGGCGATGTATTTTGCTTCGGCTTCAAGACTATCGCGCCGTTTACCACTTCGATGGTCAACTCGTCCCCAAGGCCCAAACCTAATCTGGCAAGCAATTCTGGGGGCAAATCGACGATGACGTCGCCAGACCCATCCGACGTTTCCTGGCATTTAACTGTCCAGCGTTCGCTTTCACTCATGATCGTATGACCCACATTCAGTCGTTGAGAAAGTTTCATTATGCTCGTGCTGAGTCCTATTCCGACGGCTATCAATGGCGGTCACGGGCGGTTGATGGCTGTCGCGAAAGGTGCAAAGCGAATGGCGAATCAAGAGCGGGCCCTACGTTGCTGAGGCTTGGCGCAAGAATTCCTATGATGCCACCGTGTCAGGCTGGAAGACTTGATATCTCCACGAATGCATCTGATCGGCATCCACTAACTGATCGAGGCTGTTACTCGGCTGACAATGTCAGAGCCTTTAGGATCTTGGCAATATTTCCCTCTGGAGCGCGAGCAGATAATTCCGCTTGAAGCTTCATAACGAGGCAGGCGCGCGGGCAGCGATTTTACTCTTCCTCCGCTGGATAGAGGAGATACTGATTCAGTTAGCAGAAATGCTGGCATTCTGATGCTGTGGCGCTTCAGCATGCCGCGGAGAGAGACTGGACACCGGTAGGTGCCAGGTCGTCGGAACAATTTGTCCTGCTGGCAGGCTCGCCATCGGGGTAATCTGGAGATTCTCGTATGCCTAGGGAGAAGTAGGGGACTCCCCCGAGTCGTCAGGCGCGCAAGGTCTAGACACCTGATTAAGTACGAGAGGCCAGATTACGCTCCGCGATAGTTCGACATCACCGGCTCCGAGCTAAGAGTTTGGCTCCGGATTGATCTCGCACCGAATACGTTCAAGCAGTGAGTTTAAATCTGTATCTGGATCAAGGAGCAAAAAACTTTCAAAGAGGAGGGTAAGCGGATGAACCCCCATTCTGTGGGCAAGCTCCGATGCCTTTTCCAATGTGACGTTCTTAAGGCCACGCTCAAGCGTACTGAGATACGTCCTGCTGCTGACGATTCCGAAATCTTCTTGGGTCAAACCGTGGCGAATCCGCGAGTTTCGTAACGCAATGGCAAATGCTTCCCTGAGTTCCATTTTGCTTATCCACAAAAGGAACGATGAAGCCTTTTTGAACTCTATAGGGCTACAATCTATAGTGTTCATTTTCGGGCGAATTGGTGGCTACACTTGAAAATGACGGCGTTCATTCGCTAATGGCGAATGGCGAACACACCTCCAACGATGGCGCTTGTGGACGCAGATAACGTCGCCCAGCGGGAGGATTAACGCGGTAAATCCATCAGAGACGCGACGCCATCCATAGGTTGATAAATGGAAGACTTAGAATCAGGAGGCACGACGCATTTTGAGATTGACACCTCCATGAAAATGAAATCGCCACAGTTGCCCATTTGCATCGACTTGCCAGAGCGTACGCTCCTTGAACATGGGGCGTTTTTTGTCCGCTTGCGAACGCTAGATGACCTGGAGGAGTTTTGGAGCACGTATCAGGACGAATTTGCTTTTGCTTGCGAGGGAAAAAGCTCAGAGAGACCGAATTTTTTGAATGAGTATGATTGGGTGTTTGGCCCGACGAAAGCTGCGGTCATATCAACGGTTCTGCGCTGGGGAAAATCAGACATCGGTTTTGAATTTTATGATTGGGTGAAAAATGATCCTTTGATGCATGAGATGTTTTTTTTGGATCGAGATGCAGACCGTGACCTCATGATCAAAAAAGGCGTTTGGACAGAAAAGGATGAGATAGATTTTTGCACTGACTGCGCTCTTCGATCCTCAAGGACATACCGCGGATGGTGGCGATTTTGCAACGTGCCCGACGGATATAGCGCTAGTGAGTGGCTGAATGGAGGCAAAGGCCACAAGGAGTTGATTGATCCTCACATGGACCCCCTGGTAGCTGCGACCATTCTGCAAGAGCAGCTCTTCGATGATTGGCGGCAGTCTGACTTTTGGGAGATAGAGTCGCACAACGTAGAAAGTATCAATGAAATCATAAGCTACTGGAAAAATGAGCGTGCAAAAGGTGAGGGCTATTACGGCGACGAAAACGAGCCCCCTCAAGAGCACTGGTTGAAATAGAAACATGCTTAATCCGTCGACACGCTCAGTCAAGTGAGTGTACGGATCATATGGCTCCCTCTCTTCCCCCTTGAAATTAAAGAGCTTATCGCACAAGGATAAACTCACTAATTAAGAAGGACATGAGATTCCGGAATTTGGGGAGAGCGCTCCTTTGCTCAATGGCTTCATAACCCCCTTTTTTTCTAACGATTCTGTGGACTGGCCAAGGGCGATCCCACACTGCAGCTAGTGTAGTAACCCGCGCGAGGTATGGGACCAAATGGCTGATACACCGATGAACCTCGCTCACAATCCCTACATTGCCGGTGCCGGCTTGACACCCCCGATACTGGCGGGACGAGACGCGCTGCGTAATACGGTGCGGATTGCGATCGCTCGACTTCGTGTTGGGCGATCTGCGAAGAGCGTGCTCATGGTCGGCCTGCGCGGCGTGGGTAAAACTGTATTGCTGCAGCAAATGCGGTTCGACGCGGAAGGGGAAGGCGTTTACACCCTTCATCTTACGAGCCATGAAACATTATCATTGCCCGTCGTGCTGGCTATTCAGCTACGTGAGTTCTTGCGGTGCGTCAGTTGCATCGCCGCTCCGACAGCCATCGAGCAAGGCCTCTGTCACCAAACTGCGTATTCCGCAGCGACTTTCAGGGGAGCGCTTACTAACATACAAGTTGATCCCAGCCCTGAAGCAGAGGGGGGACCTGCCAGCAATGGCGGGCGATTGGAGGATCTAAGCACGGCCCTCGAGCGCGCCGGGCTGGCAGCAAAGTCGAGAGGAACTGCATTAGTGATCTTTATCGACGACGCTCATAATCTCGAGAAGACTCAATTGGGCATGCTTATTTCGGCATTGCAACGATGTTCATTATCGCGCCTGCCAGTGATGCTCCTCGGCGCGGGCCTAGCACCCCTTCGGGAGCTTGCGGGCAATGCTAAGGCGTACGCCGAGCGATTGTTTGATTTTCCGGGCATTGAACTCCTCTCTGGGAAGGATGCTGCTCAAGCCATTACTCAGCCCGCTGGTAAAGAGGGCATAACTTTCGAGACAGCGGCTGTCGACCTCATCGTGGAAAAGACCAGAGGGCATCCGTACATTATCCAGGAGTGGTGCAAGCAAGCATGGGGTGTGGCATGCGATGACACGATCACGGTTACTGTCTTACAAAACGTGTTGGGGTCGACTTTAGCATCCCTGGATCAAGGATTTTTTCGGATCTGCTTTGACCTCCTTAATGCGAGGGAAAAACAGTTCCTTCAGGCCATGGCTGATATTTGCCCGGAAAAAAATCGTACGGGAAAGATTTCCGATCGAATGGGAAATAATAGAGTCAAAGCGGTCGCATCAATTCGCCGCAGCTTGATCGCAAAAGGGCTTATTTGGGAGCCTAGTCACGGGGATACGGTTTTCGCAATACCTTTTTTTGACGGTTTTATAATGCGATCAATGGGTACTCAACAGGAAGTATAGGGCGTTGGGTCACTATCCAACGTCGACTACCGCCCAACCCAGCATCTGAGCTTGGGCATTTGAGAGTCCAATCGCCGTGTTAAGAATGTAAAAAAGCTCACTATCAAAGTGAGCTTTTCTTGTGTCTCCGGGTGGAGGCTTCACGCCCGCGAATCCCAGAGCAAGTAATCGTACGTTATTGCTCGAGGCTTGACTTGTCAACACGCTTGGCAACGAGAGAATCCATGTTTGCATAATCAGTTTCCTTTGAGAGTAAGCGCCAGCTTCAACTCTCTTGGTGGAGATTTCTCCCAATTCACATAATTCAGCTCACATTTCTAATGAACACCCAAGTTATGGCGTTTGCCGCAGTGAGGTCTGAACCGTACGATTTAATACGTTGAACGTATCGAATTTGCAGTAACCAAAAAACAGACTCGGATAACATTCTATTATCAGACCTAATATATACGGAGGCGGGTCATGGCAGTAGGGGTGCCGGAAAACGAAGTGTTTGCGGCTGCTGATGCGGTGCTTGCTCGCGGCGAACGACCGACTGTGGAACGGGTGCGCCTGGAACTGGGGCGAGGTAGCCCGGCGCGAGTCGGTGGACTGCTGGATATTTGGTGGGCACGTTTGGCCGAACGCTTGAACGGCGAGACCCGTTTGCCAACATTACCTAGCGAGGTGTCACAGGCCTTCGTTTCGGTGTGGCAACAAGCTATACATCTTGCACAAGGCTCGGCGGAGCTGGCCCTAACTGAGCAGCGGCAAGTGTTGGATCTTGAGCGTGAACGACTCGCAGTAGTCGAGGATCAAGCTCGTCAGGATGTGGCAAAGGGACGACAGCAGATGTTAGAAGCTGTGGCCGGGCGTCAGGCGGCCGAATTGCGTTTGTCTGACCTAGATCTGCTGTTGGTACAGCGCCAGGCTCAGATTGAGGAGCTGCAGCAACAGCGTGATGTCCTGCTGCGCGACCGGCATGAGACTCAGCAGCAAAATCAGGCACTCCAACACGAACTCCAGGCGTTGCGATTCAAAGCTGAGCAAGAGCGGATCATGCAGGAGACCTATGTACGTGGCATTGAGGATCGAGCTCATCGCGAGATCGATCGCGCCCGGGAGGAGGGTAAAGCCGCAGTAATGCAGTTAAAGGTAGCGAGCCGCAAGAACGATGAGTTGCAACGAAAACTGGAGTCGGCCCAGAGCGAGCTCAGTCAAGTGCAGCAGCGCGCCGCGGCTCAGTTGGCAAGAGCAGAAACCTTGGAGCAACAGTTGATTCAGACTCGTAAGCTGCCCGAGACCAAGCGTAAGCCAAGAGCACCCAAAAACTCGGTGCCTGCCAAAACCTAAAGGCATCTCTCCTCACAAATGGCGGCTAACGGCCAATAGCGGACGTTTGCACCAAGCCCGCGTTCGGCCAGAAGCAGACGCGGACGACGACACTTGTCCCCGATACCGACCATAGACATATTGCCGAAGGCTTCGTAATCTCAAGCCTGAGCTTGTCGATTCTCCTTTACCTATGCCGTGTTTCTAGCAGTCAAATCAATTTGTCCTGGGGGGCGCATGGAAAACGAATGGAACGCGAAACAAGTTGCGGACAACGTCACAACACATGTGTCACCTACTTGTAGTTCGGCCGTAAAATTAGCAGGGAGCAACGTCAATGATGACGCCTTACGCTAAGCATACATTTGGTGAAGAGGTAGATCGAAAGCTCAGAAGCCGGCTCGGTTGGCTAACCGCAGGCGTTGCATCTTCGATTACTTGGCCATCACACGACGTCTGCATTGAGTACGCCGGAGACGAATACTTTCTAAGAGGCTCAGAAAGGGATGGAAAACCGTCTCCTCCCGGGATAACTATTGCCTGCGTAGGAGATAATCCAGATGATGCTATCTCAAAGATATACCGATTCACCTCCATACTAAGTTGGTATCTCTGCGGGTATGTGGATGTTTCTGGGTATGTGTGGGGAACGCATCCATGCCTGTATGGAGATCCTCAAACCGTATATTCATCTTTGGGCATTTTTGGCAAAAAATCATTCAGCTGTAATCACATGCCTGTCATAGAATGTGACAGCACTCGTAGGGCATTAGCCTTTTGGAGAGAAGGACAGCGACTTAGGGGGGTACACGCTAGTTACGCTTTCCTTAGTTTCTATAAGGTCGTTGAGTCCCAATTCTCCAATCCCAAGAGAAAAGTTGCCTGGATAAATGACGCTATCGAGCGCTTGTCGGGTGATGCATCCAAGCGTGTTGCAGAACTGAAAAATGCTGGGAAAGACGTTGGGGTACATCTTTTTCAAAGCGGTCGTTGCGCTATTGCGCATGCCTCACTTGATGGGGAAATCGTAGACCCGGATATACCCAGCGATCGAAAGCGACTCCAGGATGACTTGGTGATAGTAGAGGAGCTCGCCCGTATGTTTATCCGGGACGAGCTAAAAATTCCTGACTCAAGGTCTCTCTATCGTTCACGTAATAGGCTCTTACCATGGAGTACGCTTCTGGCAGAAGATACCTTTCGTCTGCTCGAAAAGGGCGGAACGACAACTGACTGCGGCCAGTTGCAGGGGCAGGAAGTATCCGTCGGCTTGTGGCCGGATGGCCCAATTCGCGGCCTCGAGAGCATGACTCTACACGTTGATACTATTAAGGATGGCGTTGTAAAGATCGTCCTATTAAACGAGCGCAAGACCATTCTTCTTGTATTCTTTTTGGATTTTAGGAGTGGGAAAGCACACACCAATCTTGAGGATGGCGGCCTACTCTGGGGAACAGAGGAGCCTGATGAGCAAGATGTATTGGCTTACGCTACTTTTTTTTACAAGGTACTTGGAAATGGTATTGCCGAACTAACTAGTGGCAAGCTTGAGCCAATAGATTGTGAAGTTGTAATTCCAGTAAATATTATTCCGCCCGATCCAGAAGAGGCCATCAAGCAGACTCTCGAAAATTTCAGGGCGGAGGCAGCCACTAAGAGTGGTGCCGCGGCAACAGAGCAACCACAGTAGTTAAAGGATGGGGGCTGATCTATTTTTAGAAAATAGATCAGCCCCCTTTTCTGGTTTGTCACGTTAATTTCAAGGATAGGCTAGGTAAATTGTGACTATTAATACTAGTTTTTGGGTTCGGAATTATAGAGGTTTTAAAGAAGACGGGGCTGGCTTTTTGGTGATCAAGCCAGTTAATGTGATAGTTGGCAAGAACAATATAGGCAAGTCGAGCCTTATTGCTGCTGTGGACCATATGTTCAGGGAGCGTGGAGTTGAAAATGAAATTGGTAGAAACATTGAATTTGGCGAGGTATTAACCGAGGCCGAGTTGCAGCCATATTTTAGTAATAATACAGCAGGTGGAGATTTACCTAACAATCACTGGCGAGGGCATGGACAGAATTTTATCGGTAAGCGTGTTGTATGGAGGGAGCCGGGCAGAGATGTAGAAGTGCTCAGGATTGAGGGGTACGAGGGAAGTTTATTATCAGGTGAAAGATCGCGGATTGGCAACGTTGTAGCAGCGAGTAAACGTAGGAATTTGCGACATGTTCGGCTTGATGCAGATAGGGATCTTGTCAAGGAGCCATATATACATGAGCTTGCACTGAAAAGTAACGGCGAGGGAGCCACAAATATTGTTCAGAGTTATATAAATAGCTCTAATCTTGATAGGGACCTGATTCAGGTCAGACTACTTACCGCGTTAAATGTGATTTTTACGCCTGATGCTGTATTTTCAGAAATGGTCGTGCAGCATCATTCCGATAATAATACATGGGAAATTTATCTTGGCGAGGAAGGGAAGGGTCTTGTTCCACTTTCAGCCTCGGGCAGCGGGCTGAAGACTGTTATACTAACGTTGCTTAACCTCTTGGTGCGCCCCGACTTTGAGAAAAAAGAGATTGCAAATTATATCTTTTCATTTGAAGAGTTGGAGAATAATTTGCATCCTTCGTTACAAAGAAACTTGTTTTCATTTCTATTGGATTATGCGCAATCGAAGAATTGCCATATTTTTTTGACTACGCACTCACAGGTAGCAATTGACCTTTTTCATGGTGAAAATGATGCGCAGATTCTCCATGTGAAAAAGCAGAGTGGAGACGTTCTTGGTATAATTCTGGATGACTTAAATCGCGGATATTCCATTTTAGACGATTTAGGTGCCAAAGCCAGTGACATACTCCAGGCGAATGGCATCATTTGGGTAGAAGGGCCGTCAGATAGAATTTATTTGAATAAATTTATTGATTTGTGGGGTGAGGGGGCTTACAAGGAGGGGCATCATTATCAGTTTATTTACTATGGCGGTAGTGTGCTGGCTCATATAGATGCTAGTACTCCAGAGGTGGATTTGCAGGAGGCAGTTAGCGCAATAAAAATAAATAGAAATTTTATTTTTGCGTGTGACAGTGATAGAAAAAACAAAAATGGTAAATTGAAGACCAGGGTAACAGAGCTTCTTTCAAATGTTGCTAATGATCGTGGGTATGTTTGGGTCACGCGATGTCGAGAAATTGAAAATTATATTCCCAAGGAATGTTTTGAGTCGGTTTATGGGAAGTCTGGCTTGCCTCAAATTGGCGAGTATGAGTACGTTCAGGACTATCTAAGGAGTAATGATCTTTCCCGCGCCGCTGAATTCACAGACAAACATCATAAGGCGGTAAAATTTAGTGAGGCTTTCTCCAAGGAGAATCTGTCATTTAGACCGGAATTGTCCACGGAAATGACGGCAATAATTAATCGCTTAATGATCTGGAATAGTTGAATGAATTCTTAATGTATGGACATTTTGGACGCTATAAGATCAGACCAGTTCCTCTGGGCCGCGCTGGAAAGCGATCTTTACCCAACAAGGCCAGCATGGGACAGGCGGTGGCCGCTGTGGCAATACAGCTACGAGCCCTAGGAATGAGGAATTACAGGGGGGCGCACTTTGTGTCCCCTACATCGACTACTGAAACCCCTGTTCTCGTAAGGGAGGCGGAGTGACCGCTTTTGGCCGGAAGCTTCCGCCCACTGACGGCTGTTTCCGGTCAAAATGGTCATTCGCGGGCAATGGAGATTGAAGAACGCAACGCTGAGATATCACAATGTTTTACTGGCAAAACGCCAGTGCCAAGGCAGCATAATCAGCATTTCTAATGATATAAAAAATACCATATCTAATCTGATTATCTCATGATTTTGCAGTACTAGCCGTTTAACAACCTGAATTCTTTGCCTTCAATGCTGTGCGTTATAGTTGTGCCTTCAATAGCATAAACCTTGATACCAAGCTCTTTACCTGATGAAGAATCTAGATCAGTGAAGAACGCTGCCTCAAATCCGTTTAGAACGCTTTGGAATATAGGTGGCGTCACCAAATTGCCCAATAGATTAAAATCCTCACCGCAGCGCTCTTTGATTTTAAGATAGGAGGCGAGTCCACTGTCATTCATTGCTTTAACGGTTTCTTCTCCAATTTTTAAAACAGATGCTGTAAGAATTTCTTTTCCAAGCGGTTGTCTTTCTACATGGTTATTTCTTAATATCTCACTGTAAATGTTGACAAGCCTTTCATCGTGCGGAGATACGTCGAGGCTTAAAACTCTCAGCTCACTATCAACTGCAGCGGCAATAGTCCTTGCTCTATCTATTAATTGCACAACATGAGCAAGGAATTCATACAATGGAAAGAAGTCATGATCAGTGCTCTCGCCAAACGACAAAACATTGCCATTGACATTAAACTCAACGACCATCCTTGATTGTACGTCACGCTTAAGAAAATTTACTGCTTTTAGGAGTTTAGGCAAGTGATCGATATTTGAAAATTTTGAACCAATCCACTTCTCAGGGTTAAAGTTATAATCAATTTTTAGATTAAGGGTTTCTGTATTATAGGTGCACTTTTGGCTAAGTAATCCACCAAGACAATCTCCGACAATGAAAAGCTTTTCGCCGGCGGAATGGTGGTAGGAGTCAAATGATGCCAACTCAAACTCAGTATCATGTATTAGAGATCTAAGATATAGGGTAGACGGTACAGCAGTCTTATGCGGCTCTAAAACAAATACCCCATCATTCTTCGTTTGGTTGATAATTTCAAACAGAGCAGAGCCAACAAACTCAAACTCGTTGGTATTAAGCTCAATACCCTCTCCCGTTTCTAGAAAGTATTTCCATTTTTGGTTGGCTTCACGGGCTATGTCATCATTTTTAAATCTGATTTTTATTTTCGCACTTTCACCTGGCTTTACACTGATTTCATGAGATAGGTGATCATTTTTAGCCGTAGTTTTTACAACGAAGCGCGGATCGAGCTGGCTGAGGTAGTTCTCATATCCACGCACAAACCCAGAAAGAGGCGCCTTGCCAAAGTTCCCCATGCTAGTGTAAGCAAGCTGGGAAGCGCTGGCGACAGCCTCGACCAGCTTTTGCTGTAACTCGTCAGGTCCTATGGAGGTCTTGCCTATTAACTCCATAGCACGCTTCTCAGCTACAAATTTCCACTGCTTAAGCAGCTCAATTGGAAATCGCGCTTCATCGGTATCAATGAGCTTCGAGCATGATTGACACAGCCAGATACCGTTAGCCGCTGCACTACGTTCATCCGCCGTCATATCGGCATTATAGCGGCGTGCGCCGGCGCCGGGAGCGGCAGCTGTAATGTGTGCAGCAACCCCTATGCTTGAATAGCCGCTCCTTTTCTCCATTGTAGGCCCAAAGGTGTAAACCCTGCAGTCAGGGTTGGAGCATATACCGCCGCACATTTCACGAATCTGGTTTTTAATCGACTGTAGGAAATCATCCCTTACTTTTTTTTCCTCTTTTTTTGTTGATTTTTTAGATTTTACAGCTTTAGTCGAATTTCCTTTCATTATAACCAGCTCTTTATTGTTCTTACTTTTGATGACCTTGTAGAGCGACGCTCTTGACGCCGGCAATTTGCTAACGCTTAAATTGTTTCTCGCAGTAGCTCACATAAAAGCTGGTCTCTGCGCGTATAATTAATCCGGTCAGAAAGCTGATATTTGTTTTGCTCCATCAATGAATTGGCCTGCTTGCTCCACAAATCCAAATTAGAGCTATGTATTTGCAAGTCATCTCTTGGTGAGTCCTCAATGGGTACAAAAACGTTGTAGCACATTTCCGTTCAAAGATGAGATAGGTCGAGCGAGGCGAGCGCACTTGTAGGCTTGAACGTCTACTGCTGGCCGACAGCGGTAGCTTGCCGACGTCCGCTTTTGGCCGAAAGCAGTCCTTTGTGAACGGCATACGGGCTGACTAGCCTCCCTGCGGTAGTCTCCAACATAGCTTCGCGAGTGAAAGGCTCGGGCGGAGATCAATGCGCGCGAACCACCGGAGCGAATCTCAGTGATATTTGTACCTGCGGTTATCAAATGCAGGCTTTGTTCCTTCAAGCACCTTGACCGCGTGTTCATTTATAGCTGGACTCTCAATGGCGCCTGCGGTGTAGGAAATTTTCTGCCCGTTAGCCCGATCGAAGTGAGACCAAATGATCTGCTCAGCGTCACAGACGACCGCAAGGTTAGGGTTGTGTGTGACCATAACGATCTGACGACGCTTCTTCGCCTCTGTAAGAACAGGTACCAAAAGACTTACTACAGTCTCGTTGTCGAGGTTTTCTTCTGGCTGGTCCAGAATGATGGGGTTGCGACCCTTGTCCACCAACAAATAGAAGATCAAGAGCAGTGCTCCACGCTGACCAGGTGACAGCTGTTCGATTTCCGCGTCTTGGAACAGTAATGAATACCGAGGCTCCAGGTAGGAAAGATCAAATAGCAGGTCATAAACCTCGTTCGCGGTTTTGTCTTTGCGCAACATTGAGTCGATGCCGTACTCGACCTTGTCCCCTATCGTAGCTGCCGCTAATGAAATTTTGTCGTGCAGAGCCTGCGCAAAACCCACTGCCTCTTCACGACGTTCAAAGTCCGCAGCGTCACCCAGACGTCGTACCGTGTTAAAGCTTTCGTCGTCCCCGCGGAACTCGCCAACGTTCTGCTTAAGCAAGGTAAACAAGCTGGTGGCAAAAGCGTCGATTGAGCCTCCGAGCTTCGCTTTGAACCCGAGCTTGTACTCCTCGCGAATCAGGCTATTGCCCTGAATGAGTTCCTGCACTGGCTTGAACAGTGCCTCTCGCGCGCGGCGCTGGGCGTCAAGGATGTCGTAGATATCACCTGCTAACTGCTGCCGGTGGATTTTTTGCGTCTCCAGACTTTTTGGCAGAGCATCGATCTGCGCGATCCTAGCTTCTAGTCCTTTCACTGTTTCTGGGGCGTCTGCTGCACCAACTAAGTCCTGATATTTGCGCCGCCATTCGTCAACCGCGAGAAGATAATTCTGATAAATGAGCTGAGGTTGATCCAGCTGTGCTTTGGCCTCTGTTTGCTGCTCCAAAAAATTCTGACGCGCGTCTTCTCTAGCCTTGGTGCTGGTGCCTATGGCTGCTTGGTCAGCCAATACTGCTTCTTCCAATTGGTTCAACGGGGCGAGATCACTCTCGACTTTCACAACGTCGGCGACATCCAACCCTAGCAGGATGAGGTCCTTTCTCGTATCAGCAATGAACTGGTCGTAGATGCGTTGGAGTAGTCGAACCTGCTCCCTAACATCCTTTAAGGCCTTGCTCTTAGCGGCGAGCTGTGACGCTGTCTCGTTGGCTGCGACCCGCTCCTCATCCAGACGCTTGAGTTCCGCCGCGACTCTCTCAAGAGTGGTAGCCGTCACCTGTTGCTCAGGCGATAGATCAGCAGATGGCTTTGCTATTTCTGCTGGCTTTAAGGCTACGTGTTCGGCGAGCTGCCGTTGCTTGAGCCCAAGCTGTTCCACTAGGCTTTTCTTGATCAATGGATGTAGCTGGTTTTCAGAGCTTGCAATCTCAAGATTGAGTCTTTTGAGATCTTTTCGAAACTCGTTCAGCTGGAGACGGAAAGTGCTTTCCTGCTGCTCGATCAGTTGACTGAAATCCAGTGCCCCTAGTCGGATTGCGTCATCGGTATGCGAAAAAATGACCGACCTAAGCTCATCTTCGAAGGCGTCAGATTGGCCCGTAACATGAGCGTTGCAGAGCTCTTCAAAATGTCCTTGCGGTATGTACCTCACCATCTCAACTTTCTCAGCAGGCGGGTCAGTATTTAGGTTGCAAGTGTTTATTGTCCCGTCGTGCCAGAAGAGAAAGCCCTCGAACTGTCGAGCAGGCTCACCAGCTTTGCCCCGGAATCGATCTTTTCGAAGGAATGAAAAATGAGTGGTTTGCCTTGAATGGCCTAACAAAGCAAGGACATCGGCCAAAGCACTTTTGCCGCTCCCCTTGTTGCCAATGATGGCGACGAGGTCAGAACTAAGCGGAAGGCAGACATCGTCCAGCCAATGGGAGGTTAGTGGGGATCCTACCACCTTGCTAATCACCATATGGTCAATGAAAAATGTTTTGTTGGCGGCAATCTGGTCAAGCTTTGGTGGTATAACGCCTATGTATGAACGTTTCGCAGGCTCTCGGATAGCCTGCTGCAACCCACGGAATGTGGGATCAGCTTTTATCCAGGTTTTCTTGTCTGATGGAAAGTCTCCGTATCCACGCCGATCATTACTTCCTGGTATGCCGACAAAGCAGTGAGCGTCGCTACCTGCCACAACCAATCGGGATATGTCGTTCAATCCTTTCCTTATGCCAGAGTAAAACTTGGCATTCCCTGGCGTTTCTTCTCCAACAAAAGCAGAGCGCACATCCAAGTTCCGGCTCTCGAAAATCGGTGAGCACCTAACCAAGCCCAAAAAATATGCATAGTGCTCTGTCCATTTCACATCACTTAAACCATCGCTTGTATCGTATGGCATGAAGCCAATTGCCTGGTCGTCTGGAACTTTGGCAATCGCTTCTTTGTAGCTCTCGCAAGTCAGCTCAATGATTTTTGCGCCTGCTATGTAAGCCTGTTCATCATCGGCTGCAATCTGTTCAGGCTTGATCCCGTGTGGTTTCAGCAAGCCTTCAGGTGCTTCGCGTGCGTAGTTTATGAGAGCGGCGTCAGACAAGGGTCTGTCACTCAACGCAATACGGAGGTGAGCAAGGAAGTCCTTCAGAATCTGGTCTTCAATCTCGTTAGAGAAGAGAACGTGGGCATTCAAGCGCCCCCTCATTGGGGCTGCCAGTCTCAGCTCAATACCAGGGAAAACAGTCTTTTTCAGGATCGGGGCGTCTGGCTCAGCTAATCTGCGTTTGAGTGCAAACCATCCGTCGAATGTCCAGTAATCCATAAGCGCAAAAACGTCAGGTTTCGCTGCGTTAAGTGCACCGATCATTTCATCAACAAGCGCTTTATTCGCGGCTGAATCCGGGTTCTTCCGGTCGAACTTCGCTCCTCTCCACTCGAATGACGCTGGAGTGTGAATATGCAAATCCCATTGCCGCCACTCTGACCCGCGTTCACTGCCGCTTTGAATAGCCATTTCCCACCTTCCAGTGCGTTAGACTGCTCCACCCCATTCGCTTACGGCATCAGGGCTTGCCAGAGATTAGGTTGGGATGCCAGCATCGACAAGTTGGGAAAAGATAGAAAAGCATATTTGTGACCAACAATCTGGCGACTGAATCCGCTTTTCTTGATGGGCGCGACAAAAAACTGGTCGCTGAAGTAGTGCGCGCGGATCTCGACGACTCCGCTCAAGTCTTGTAAGCGAATGACTTCAAAGCGTTGCTCAATGTCTGGGCAAAAGACAAGGCCATTTCTATCAGCAACTGAAGAAGTAGCGCTGACGACGGCTAACTCTCACTGCAGGCATGAGCAACATTTCTCCGAGCAGCCATATAGTACCGCCCACTGATCCGCGAGCTTGGCCCCGTTAATGCGTTATGTTGGCATCTGTTGGAAAGACCGCTTCTGAGCTGAATGGTATTTGGCCGGGAGCGGATCAAGTCGAATGTCCGCTTCTGGCCGATAGTGGCCTGTCCACACGCAACCTCAAGGTTGCTTCCGAAAGAACAAAGTGATCTGGCCGACCTCTACACCGAATTTGCTCATGAACGAGCGATTTATCAGGGTGTTCTTGTCCATCAGGTACATCCAGTCATCTAAATGAACCTGATACTCCTTGCCATCCACCGGAAGGTTCAGCACATATTTCCAGCGCAGTGCATTGCCTGCCACCTCACCAAGCGCCTCGCCCACCACGTCGCCAGCGGTTCCGCGCCATTGGCCAGGGCCAGCAGGGGTTAGCGTCCACACTCGTTCTTGCGTAGTACCGTCGCTGTAGGTAAACGACTCGTTGAGGATCAGTCTGCGGCCTTCGGAGTGACCATTGATGACCACATGAAAGCGCTTCGTGACCTCGCCTGAGCGCTTTTGAAACATACCCCACGCTTCGACCCGGCCCTCGAAGAATTCGCGCAACTCAAGTGTGGGCGTTTCTTGGCTGTAGGTCTGCACATCCACCTGACTGCAACTCGCTAGGCCAATGCATAGCAGCAGTATCCATTTCTTGAGCATGTGCCTTTCCTCGACGGTCTCGGGGCTTAAGCAGCCCAGTGGACTAGAGCTTGGTCGGATCTGCCGAACGCCAGATCAGTTTGCTGGTGTCATACCCTTGTTGCTGAGCAATCTTTACCAGCTGTTCACGGTTGACGTCGTTAATTTCAGAGGCGCGTGAAAGCACCCACAGATATTCCCGGTTCGGGTGGCCTACCAGTGCGAACTGGTAGGCCGGGTCGTGGTAAAGCACCCAATACTCGCCTTTGGTTATTCCTGGCGCGATGCGGCTGAACCAGTTATCAAACTGCACCCAGAGCTTGTCTGTCTTGCCGGGCTGCTGAGATTCAGCAATTCCGCGTATCTCTTTCCATTCGCCATCCTGTTCCCTGCAACGATTGGTGACGTCAATGCGGCCATCATCACGCAGACCGTAATGCGCTTCTGACTGCTGGCAATTGCGCTGGAAGAACATAGGCAACCTGGCCTGCTCGTACCACGTGCCCTGGTATTTCTGCAGGTCGACTCGCATGGTGGTGGGAGGGGGCTCCTCGCGCGAGCCTGCGCACCCGGCGAGTGCCACACCCAGACAGGAAAGCAGAACGATCTTGCGTATCGACATAGAGAGCTCCAGGTTGTCAGGAGAAACGCACATTTCATTGGAGGTAGGGTGAGCGTGAAAAGTGCTATCGACTTGCAATCGATACGATGGCCCCGCTCATGTAGGCTGCCGTGCGCTTTCAACGACCTCTTACCTGGCCATTACCGTCCACAGCTGATCAACCTTCGTCGTGTAGCTCTGACTCGTCAACTCCCGGCGCATCGCCCAATCAGGCGCCGCCGGCACGCTGGCCAGGCGAAGAACTCCCTTTCCCCAAAGGCCATTGATTTCATCGAGGACGGTCATCACTTTGTCCGCCGTAACAGGCTGGGAGTGTGCAAACAGGTCGTCCGTGAATTCGCCGGGCTGGCGCAAATCCATCAGCAGAACTTCCGCTTTGCTGTATTTGAAGCATGGTCGGAAGAGGCGATTGGCGTCGAGGACATTGCGAACCATGGCGGCATTGACACGAATGTTCTCGGCCTCCGTGGCTTGCCGTGACCATGTGGTAATGAACACATGAGTGGCTTTCAAATCCGCCAGCGCCCGTGCCAGCGAAGCAGGATCCTGAAGGTCTGCCGCGACAGGAATCACGCCTTGCGCTTGCGACGGGTGCCTCGAGAGCGCGGCGACCTGCCACTGGTTGTCGATGAGTAACTGGGTGATGGCGCTGCCGACGATGCCGCTGGCGCCCACGACCAAAGCTGTCTGGGTCATACGTTTCTCCTGGATTTAGATCTGGGAGTCCACGTCAGCAACAGAGGTTCAACCTGAACCGAATCCGCATTAGCCTGGCGAGCTGAGCTCAGTGACAGAGTGGTAACTGGCCGGCATCTTGCTTTATGGTTGGCGCCAAATAAAAAGCGAGTCGGACACTGTGAAATTTCATCAAATCAGAGCCTTGGTCGCGATCAACCAGTGCGGCAGCATCAATGAAGCTTCGCAGATGCTGCATGTCACCCAACCCGCGTTGAGCCGTTCAATCAAGGATCTGGAGCGCGAGTTAGGCCTGACCCTGCTGCAGCGTTCCTACAAAGGCATGTCGTTGACTGACGAAGGCCGGCGCATCATCCGGCATGCGCACATGGCGGTCGAGAGCATGCGGCGCCTGCAGATCGAGGCCGATAATATTCACGACATGGCCGTTGGGGAGGTGGCTGTCGGCGTCACTTCATTGACCGCCATGCTGCCGGGTTTTGAGAAGTGCATCAGTGACTATCAGGCGAAAAACCCACGGGTGCGGATCAAACTCATCGAGCTGCGTCCCAGCCATATCGTCCAGCGTTTGCGCGATGGGAGCCTGGACTTTGCCCTGACGTCTCAACAAAACACTCAACGCTTGAATCTTGATTGGGAAGCCCTGCACCGGATCAAAGGGACCGTGGTATGCAGTCCGAACAATCCGTTGCGCCATTCGCCCTCGTTGCGGCAATTACAGTACGCCAACTGGATCAGCCTGGACGAGGTAGACGACCGATCTTCGCAGTTCTACCAAATGTTCGAGGTCAACGATATTCACCCGCCGCAGAAGGTGATCGAGTGCGCCTCGCTGTTCCTGGCCTTGCGCCTGGTGGAAAATGCCGACGCGTTCATGACCCTGAGCAATCTTGCGCTGGGCAGCGCACTGCCACCGGGACGGGTACCGGAACTGGTCCTCGTCGAAGTCGAGGAGGTCATCCCCGAATACCCGATTTATCTGGTGTGCGTTGACCGCCATTCACTGACGTCGCCGGCGAGAGATTTGTTTTACGGGCTCAAATCCAAGCTAGCCGCTGAGTCATCGGCAGAGCCGACTTATTAGAAGTGGTAGTACATGCCGACTGCGAGGTTACTGGGGTCGTCACCGGTTTGCTCTAGGGGGATTCCCGCATAGCTGATGGCGGATTCGGGGCGGTTATCGATCAGGGCGACCCGCCCGTAGATGGCCCAGTTCTTCTTCAGGAAATGGTCGTAGCCGAGCATGATCCCGCTGGCGTCCTTATCGCCGAATTCGATGTCGCGCTTGACCAGTGCCATGCGCGCCACATCGGCTTTGCCGACGGGCGCAGAGAGGCCCAACGTCCATGCGCTCATGCTCGGTGTCGCGTGGTAGTCGACGTCTTGGCGCTGCCAGGTGACATTGGCAGACAGCGGCCCGAAGTCATAAAACGCCGAAGCGCTTTTGAAGTAGTTGTGGGTCTGCCGCTGACGGTCGCCGTCGTCCCATGGATCGCTCAAGTAATCATTGAATGAGCCCAGCAAAATCCACCGCGCATTGCTGTACTGAACACTCATGCCTTTGCCGCGCACGGTTTTGCCGGAGCTGGCGGTATCGTTCAGGCCCAGGCTGACGGCGGTGGCCATGCTGAAACCGGCGAATTTGGGCGTGGTGTAGGCGAGGGTGTGCTTGGGGCGCATATCCAGATAATAGGCACCGCGCCCGGCCGGCGGGCTGGTCAGGTAGGTATAGGGCGAACCGTAGGTGGCCAGGAAAGGATCAGCAAACGTCGGCGTGCCCATGCCATAGGTTTTGCCGAACTCCAACTTGCCGTACTCCCGCGAACGCAGCGCCGCTACCGCCAGACGTAGCGTGCCGACCTGCTTCCAATGCTCTTCCAGCGCTTGGCCATTGAGGTTGAAACCTTCCTCGACGTCGAACTCCAGCACCGTGTCTGGGTTGAGTGCCTTGCGCATGTAAAGCCCGAGCTTATTGGTCCAGGCGGCACCGCCCGCAAGTTTGCTTCCGGAGTGATGGCCCGAGTCCTGGTAATTCACAAAAGCATCGAGCGTGCCGTAGACATTGAGCTTGTCGGTGTAGCCCTTATCGACGTTGTAATAGCCAAATCCTGGCGCTACTCGGGCGATCGCAGGAAATCCCTCAGCCTGGATGCACGTCGGCGCCCCGAGCCCCAACAGCAAAGCGGTCAATGAATTGCGCGCGGCGGACATAACCATTTCAGACGCTCCGTAGATGTGATGGCTGATGGATCGCAGCCTCCACGAAAATAAAAACCGGCGGAAATGGTCAATTTTGCATGGGTATGCCTAATGGTTAATTTGCTGGGGAATGACCGGTGCATTGAGGGCGACAAGCGTGAGCAAAGATCACAAAAAGAAGCCCGATTACCTCGATTCGGCGACTGCATGCGCCTGAAGAATGGAAGCCATTGGTGCGATACACGTCATCAAGCCCTCGCGCGGCACTGTTGTAGGGCGCATTCAAAGGACGTGACGCAATCAAGTTAACCATTGGTTAATTGCCTGCAAAAAGCGCAAGTGATTCGTCTTCGGAGTTCCCCGATAGTTGGTCTCGCATAACGCCAATAAGAAATCGGAGCGTGCCATGACGACCCTGCATTCGGACACTTCCCTGGCCAACGGAGGAACGATGCGTTCCAATCCGGCCACATCCAACTCAAGAAAAGCCACGGTAGCGTGCGCCCTGGGCAATGCCCTGGAGATGTACGACTTCACGATCTACAGCTTTTTTGCCGTGATCATCGCCAAGAACTTTTTCCCGGCCCAGTCGCCGATCGCGTCATTGCTGATGTCGTTGACGGCGTTCGGGGTGGGCTTTCTGATGCGTCCGGTCGGGGCGATGGTGATTGGCCGTTTCGCCGACAGGAAAGGGCGCAAGGCCGCGCTTACGCTGACCATTGCGCTAATGACGCTGGGTACGGCGCTGATCGCATTCGCCCCCACTTACCAGCAAGCCGGGGTATTGGGCACCGTGCTGTTGGTCATCGGCCGGCTGACTCAAGGTTTTTCTGCCGGTGGAGAAGTCGGCACCGCCTCGGTATTGATGATGGAATCGTCGGCGACGAAAAATCGTTGCCGCAACGTTAGCTGGCAGGCTGCGAGCCAGGGTTACGCGGCGCTTGTAGGGGCTGGAATCGGTCTTCTCCTTAGCAGTGTCATGACCACGCCTGACCTGGAAGCGTGGGGTTGGCGTATCCCTTTTGTCATTGGTTTGCTGATTGGCCCTGTCGGCTGGTACATCCGCCGCTGCCTGCCGGAAACCCTCGAGGCGCCCGCCATCAGCTCTTCACCATCCACAGTGCACAAACTCCGCTGGCGCGAGGTCATTGATTTGCGCAATACCGTACTCGCCACCGGACTGATGGCGAGCGCAACCATCAGCATGTACCTGTTCATTTTCTACATGCCGGCGTATCTGGTCAGTGCACTGCATTATCCGCAACGCAGCGCATTGGCGATTGCCTGTGCTTCTGCCGCGTGCCTGGCGATCATCACGCCGATAGCAGGGCGCTACGCCGACCGCCAAGGCCTGCGCAAGAAACTGCTGGTCTGGACGATCACCTTACCGGTTATCGCAGCATGGCCCGCGCTATGGCTGTTGTCGCATACCACTGACTTGTACATCGCGATGCTGATCGTCGCGCTTCTGGTACTGCCCGGGTGTGTGGGCTCGGGGGCATTTTTCGCGATGATCATGGAAGGCTTTGCCAAACAGCACCGAGCGCTCGGCACCTCGGTGAGTTACAGCTTCGGCGTCACTTTGTTCGGCGGCTTCTCACCGTTGATCGCCACATGGCTGACTTCGGCACTCGACACACCCACGGCCCCGGCGTTCTACCTGCTTGTCGGCGGAGTAATCAGCCTGTGCTGCCTGAAACTGTTCCCGGAAAACATTGGACGAGACTGACCCATGCGCAACCAACAAAACCAATCAGCGTTGAGCGAAACCGAACTGCAAAGCTTCATCGCCTTGCGCCGACAAATTCATGCTGCGCCTGAGTTGGGCGGCGAAACCCCGAACACTGCTGAACTGGTCGCCGCCAAACTCACGCAATGGGGCTATCAGGTGCATCGCGGTATCGGCGGACATGGTCTGGTCGGTGTCCTGAAAAGAGGCGAGGGCACACGCCGTATCGGTCTGCGCGCCGACATGGACGCGCTGCCCATGCAAGAGAAAAACACCTTTTCGCATGCCAGCCAGATTGCCGATCGCATGCATGCCTGCGGGCATGACGGGCACACCGCGATCCTGCTCGCGGCCGCTTATCGGCTCGCAACCCATGGCGAATTCAACGGCACCCTTAATCTGATTTTTCAACCGGATGAGGAGGGCTTGTGTGGGGCCAAGGCGATGATCGACGACGGCCTGTTTCAGCGTTTTCCCTGCGATGCGATTTTTGCGCTGCATAACATGCCCGGTTACCCCTTGGGCACGGCCGTGGTTCAGGCGGGCCCGACCATGGCGTCCTCGGAACGTCTGTCGCTGCATATCAGCGGGCAAGGTGGACACGGCGCCATGCCAGAGAAATCGGTTGATCCATTGCCTGTTGTAGCCAGCCTGATCAATGCGATCCAGACCATCAAGTCGCGCAATCTCGGCCCAGAAGAGTACGCGGTCATCAGCATCGGCATGCTGCAGGCCGGGAGCGTCTACAACATCATTCCTGATGAGGCCAGCATGCTGATCAGTGTGCGTACCGACACCCCGCAGACTCAGCAAAAGATCAATCAGCGACTCGAACAGATCGTCCGCGGTCACGAGCAATCATTCGGCGTGAGCATTGATCTGGAAATTACCCCGCTTGCCCCGGCCCTAATCAATGACGAGACCGAAACACAACGAGTGCGCGAAAGCCTTGCACCACTCTTTGAACCTGGCCACCTGCAAAGCCGCGGACCGAAGGTCATGGCCACCGAGGACTTCGCCTGGATGCTCACAGAAGTGCCGGGGTGCTATTTCTTACTGGGTAATGGTGAGGGCGAGTTTCACGGCTGCTCTGTGCACAACCCGCACTACGACTTCAATGATGAGCTGATCCGACTGGGCGCCGATTGCTGGGTAAAACTGGTGGAAGATTTTCTCGCCTGACCGCCCAGCTCAACTGAGGAAGGCAGGATTGATCCGGGCACGCCATAGCGTGCCCGAATCAGCGATTGATAGAAGCGATGATGCTGAGACAGCGTTATCAAGTCAGCCCAAGATCAGTTATCAGTTCCATGATGACGGCACTGGTGTCGCGTACTAATTGATCATTGCGACGATCAGGGTGGAGGGCCAAGAAGATTCCTAGGCTCAACATCTTCTCGGAACTCGACAGTCTTAGCAGTCGTTCATCTTGATCGGCTAGGAAGCAGGGTAATCCGGCAACTCCAATCCCAGTACAAGCGGCCTCATATTGATTGCTGAGGTCGGCAACCTCACAGACTACACGGCGGTTGCCAATGGTCTGGTACAACCAGTTTTTATGATCAAAAGCGACCGGATACTCCGTATAGCCGATGAATTCCCATTGCTGCGGGTTTGCGACATTCGCGTAGGAGGGGGTCGAGTAGAGTCCGAATTGCATCTCACCGATTCTTTTTACAATGTCTGAATCCGCAGTACCTGGCGTCAGGCGAATGGCTAGGTCTGCCTCCAGCTTGGACAAGGACGCAACGTGCGATTCGCTCAATACCGACACCTGAACCTGAGGCAGGCGCTGGGATAGAACCAGCAGTTGCGGTGCGAAAAAATGTCGGGCGAGGATCGGGGGAGCGGAGATTGTGATTTTGGCACGCGATTGGCTGCTCGCACTCAGCGAAAGCCGCTTGACCGCAAATACGCTGTCTTCGATTTTCAGAGCGTGTGTCAGGACTTCCTGACCCAGCGGGGTAAGAAATGCCTTTCGCGGTTGGCGATCGACCAAACGGGCACCCAGGTCTGTCTCAAGCGCTGCCAGCCGGCGGCTAACCGTTGCTTGATCGACACCCAATTGCCGCGAGGCCCCGGACAACGTTCCGGCGCTGGCAATTGCCACAAAGTAACGTAAATCTTCCCAGTTCATAATCTATGCGTATCTGCATGGCATGCCTGCACTTTTACGGATTTACGCATGTCAAGTCAACGTCTAGCATGGGTTCCCTACAGTCAAGTGTCGGCATTTGAAATGCAAAAAAATGTGAATTTGGTCGCTATTCAGATCGCGGCGTGTTTGGGGTTTTTCGTGGTCCAGTTGGACGTCAGCGTGGTCAACGTTGGCCTTGGCGCTTTGAAGTCCGCGTTCGGTACGAACCTTACCGGCCTGCAATGGGTGATCAACAGCTATGCGCTGGTGTTTTCGGCATTGCTTATTCTCGGCGGAGGTCTTGGCGATAAATGGGGGGCGAAGGGTGTTTTCGTGTTCGGCTTTGCTGTTTTTACCCTTGCTTCCCTCGGCTGTGGTCTGGCGACTAGCATGCCGATGCTCATCATCATGCGTTGCGTACAGGGACTGGGTGCAGCGTTCCTGATTCCGACCTCACTGACGCTTATCCGTCAGAATTTCAGCGATCCGGACAAACGCCGTTCGGCAGTCGCTCTGTGGGGGGCCTGCGGCGGTATTGCGTTGGCTGCAGGTCCGGTGTTGGGCGGCTTTATGATTCAGTATCTGGGCTGGCGCAGCGTGTTCCTCGTCAATATTCCATTGGGCGTGCTGGCTATCTTTCTGACCTTGCGCTTCACCTCTGCGTCACCGCGCACGGATAACAAAGTCGACGTCTACGGTCAGGTCAGCATCGCTACTTGCCTGGCTTTGCTGACCTATGGATTGACAGAGGCGAGCGGTCTGGGATGGACCGCGATCCCTCTGTCCAGTATGGGTTTGGCGGCGCTGGCACTGTGCGTGTTTATGCTGCTTGAAGCCAAGGTAAGCGCGCCGATGCTGCCGGCCCGGCTATCTCGCAATAATGTTCTGCTAGCCATGATGTTCACGGGTGGGGTCATCAACCTCACTTTTTACGGTGTGGTCTTTATCCTGAGCATCTATTTTCAGACCATCCTGCATTACGATGCTGTTCGCACTGGGCTTGCCTTCATTCCCCTGACCGCAGTGATGACAGTTTCCTCTCTTGCATCCGCGCGCGTTGGTCGTCACGTGAGCGCGCTGAAGATCATGACTTCAGGGCTGGCCTTACAAGTCGTTGGCTTTCTACTGCTTTCCCAGGTCGGACCCGATAGCTCTGCTTGGTTGCTCAATGGAGCATTGGTCATCGTCGGCATCGGTAGCGCCTCCACAGTCCCTTCCATGAATAATTCAATGCTGGCGGCGGTCAGCCAAAGCGATGCGGGCATGGCATCTGGATTGATGTCGTCGGCCCGACAACTTGGCGGTGTTATCGGAGTAGCGGTTTTTGGAATTTTGATTTCGCAGGATGAGCCGAGTGCGTTCGCCAGCGGGATGTCGGTTTCCATGCAGGTATGTGTGGGCGTCCTGTTGGCGTGCATCATTGTTAACATGGCACTTATTCGTCCGCGAGCTGCGCCCATTCAAGCATGAAATGCCGACCATACACGTCGGATGTTTTCGTCGACAGCCTTGCATCATTTAATACGTTAAGTTCTGAATATTTGTTCAGGTCAAATGGTAATTTGGTTATGAAACGCGTCTTCCTGAAATGAATCTTCATTGCTGGGATACATCATATTAGTTGAGGTAATAAGTTCGAAATCGCCGAAAAACCTTAGGAGGTTCTTATGTCAAGTTTGTCCCGCGCCAATAATAAAATCAGTTCTGAAGTGGCTATCGATTATCCTGATTTCAGAAAGCTGCCCGCAGCGGTACGCGAGAAATTCGAGGGTCTGCCCACCAAGGTTAATTTTTTTAGAATGTTGGGTTACAGTGCGGGTGCATTTATTCCCACCATTGACCTGACCAACGCCATCTTTCGCGACCTGACGATCTCTGATTACCACAAGGAAATGTTAGTACTGCTGCTCGCCGCGCATGAAGGCGTGGCTTATGAGTGGGAGCAGCACGTGTCCATCGCTCAAGTAGCCGGCGTTAGACCTGATCAGTTCGTGGCCATCGGCGAAGGCTGCATCGATGACACTCAAGCCTTCACTGAAGCAGAGCGCCTCCTGTTGCGGTTCGGCAAATCCGTCATTGATAAAGGAATGGCCTCCGGCGTGCTTTTCAAACATGCCCAGCAACACTTCTCGTTAGAAGAATTGAGTGACGCCCTTATTGTCATTGGCTACTACCGCATGCTTGCTGCCTATATCAAGACTTTCAATATTCCAATTGACGCTCAGGAAGATGGAAGCTGGATCAAAGGCTGACCGTTCGGTTTGAGCCAAAACTCCTGACATTCCTGTGGTGCACTGCCAGCAGCAGATAGCCGATAGTGACAACCGTAACACGTCGCTATCGGTTTTCCTCTGCGTTGAAGAGCGGTCAGATCCTGCCAACAAGCGCTTTCGCTTTCTTACCCATCGCTGATGGCTTCACTTCTTAGTCGCATTGATTGTCGGATTATAGAGTTATTCCAAATGCTCGAACTCGGCCTTCTCTCCTTTGTCAGGAATTGACAAAGGTGTCCCCTCTGCCCCCGAGTAGGTCACTATGACCACCGCCTGTCTATCTCCGGTCACGCCACGATGACTCGAGTTCACCGACTCGGCGAAGCCCTGCCCGGCAGTTACCTGGTGAGACTTTCCCGACGTTCTATCCTCTATCGTCAAATCTCCAGAGACTACGTACGCGGCATTAGGAACCGGATGCTGATGCCAAGGTAACGCAGTGTGGGGCGGTATGGTGATTTCGAGAATGGTTAGCTGTGGCTGACCTGCGGGATAGGACTTATAGGGAGTCCCCTCCCAAGAAGCGACTTCTTTAATAGCCACCTTTGCCTTGATTTCAGGCGTCGGTGCGGCGTAGGCGGAGCCAGTCAGTAAGGTGGTCAGGGCAAACAGACCGGTGTAGATCTCAAGCATCTTCATAACATTCCTCGTCGCTGTAGTTTTTGTTGTGAGCCACGAGTTTCATGTGCTGGCATTCATGCGGTATTGAATAATTCTGCTGGCCGATAGAACGCTTCTTCCATGCATGTTGCTGCGAGCGGCTTTGCATTCGGGTGCGCTGGAAAAGTCATTTCCTTCAACGGACCGCGATGAATATTCAATACCCCTGAGCTTCTGCCTCCCATGATCAAGCCTCAAAAATAAAAACGATAGTGTGAGGAGAGAGCTTATGGTCCTTTCAAGCGATACAACTCTGGTGATGTCTGATGGGCCTGCTGCGGCACTCTACCAGCCGGGGCGGATCGGCAAGATGCAGCTGCGTAACCGCTTCGTTCAGGCGCCTATCTTCACCCAGTTTGCGAGTACGTTCGGCGAAGTTGACGACAAGCTGATTGACTATCACCGCGCCCGGGCCCGAGGCGGAGTCGGTCTGATCATCACTGAAAATACCTCCATCGACTGGGAAGTGGGCCGCACTGCCGGGCATCCGATTCGGATCGATCACGACCGGTTCATTGGTGGGTTAAGCAATTTGGTGGATGCAGTACATGGCGAAGGCGCGAAGATAGCCGTGCAACTGCATCACACCGGGCGGCAGAACTCGCAAGGCAACACTGAGCGTAATGAGCCGCCATTGGCGCCCACTGCCGGTATCACCAGCGCCTTTGGTACGCCTCCGCGTGCGATCGAGGAGCACGAGATTCCGGGTTTGATCGACAAGTACGTCCAAGGCGCTCGTCGCGCGGTTGCAGCAGGCTTCGATGCCGTGGAATTGCACGGAGCCCACGGTTACCTGCTGGGTCAGTTTCTGTCGCCGTTCACCAACAAGCGCACCGATAACTGGGGAGGATCGCTGGAGAACCGCGCACGCTTTGCCCTTGATGTGGTTCGTGGCATACGCGAGGAGGTGGGGCCTGACTATCCCGTCCTGTATCGGCTGAGCGTGGTCGAACCCTATGAAGGCGGCCTGTCACTGGAAGACGGGCTGGCGTTTTGCGAAATGCTCGAACCCCACGTGGATGCGCTGGATGTCAGCGCCGGCAATTACGATACGGCGATGACGCTGCTACCCATGATCGCCCCCGGCTCATTGGTTAATTACGCCAAGGCTGTGAAGCAGAGGGTGTCGATACCCGTCGTTGGCGTTGGCCGCCTGACTTGGCTACTTGAGGAAATGTCTGAATCGGTATCTGCGGGCGAGTTGGATTTTGTAGCGCTTGGACGATCAGGACTCGCTGATCCGGACACGGTGATAAAGACTCAGCGCGGGCAACCTAAAAGTGTGCGCCGCTGCCTGGCTGTCAATGAGTGCATATCGCGCTGGATGTTCAACGGTAAAGGCACTCAATGCGTTATCAACCCGACTCTGGGCCAGGAGCGGCGAGCCGAGCAGGCCCGTCGACCGGCCGCGCACAAGCAGCGGGTGCTGGTAATCGGCGCAGGACCTTCTGGCTGTGAGGCGGCGATTCTGGCAGCCCAACGGGGCCACAGCGTCACCTTGCTCGAACGCGACGCACGAGTGGGTGGGCAACTTTGGGCCTGGGCAGCGGCGAGCCCGTTTCGTATGGAGGTCATCAACATGATCGAGTTCTACACCAGTGAACTCGATCGTGTTGGGGTCACCGTACACCTGAACTCCGATGGCAAGGACATGGATCCGAACCTTTGGGATTCCGTGCTGCTTGCCACTGGCACCGAGTCAGCTCAGCCGGAGGTAGACGTGGTGCAGATGATGTCCACTGGCATGTTCCCCTCGCAGCGTGAGGTCACGGTCTATGGTGAGACCGAAGTGGCTTTATTCGCAGCACTCTGGCTGGCCGAGAACGGCAGAAGCGTCAGCTTGCTCTCGCCGGCGGCGAGCGTAGGCGTGGACACCAACGATATGCAACGTGGGCACCTTACGGAAATCTTGCAGAACCTGGGTGGCAAGATCGTCACCCATGCCACGCTGCCGATAAACGGCCAGGTCATCATGGCCGGCGCGCGCCCCCCCTCGACACTACATGCCGCCCTTGTCGATGATTATCACGTGCAGAGTATTGGCACGCGTGCCCGAGGAGGCAGGATGTACGAAGCCACGCAATCAGGTTTTTGGTCCGCCGCACGTATAGGAGAGGCGCTATGAACGTACGCGCTATCGAGCACGTCGGCATTACCGTTCCAGACATGGAGCTGGCAACCCGTTTCTTTGAGGAGGCGTTTGGCGCGCAGGTGCTTTACGACATGCTGGACAAACCGCTGGGAGGGCCAGTTGTGGAGGCAGGGCTAGGCATCGCGCAAGGTGCGGTGATTCAGGTCATCCGCATGCTCCGGCTGGGCAACGGACCCAATCTGGAGCTGTTTTCGTACTCCGGTGTGCCCCAGGCGCAGCCCGTGGTGCCTAGCGATCTGGGCATACAGCACATTTGCATCTACGTAGACGATATCGATGCTGCCGCTGATCGGCTGGCCGAAGCCGGCGGCACCCTGCTTAGCCAGCCAGGAGATCTTCCCGGACTGGATGCAGGTACCGGCAATCGCTATGTGTACACCAGAACGCCTTGGGGCAGTACCATTGAACTGGTCACCTATCCAATGGCTCAGGCATACGAACGCCAGACAGATTTTCGCCGCTGGAGGCCTGGCAAATCCGCCGAAGACGATCTCAAGAAACAGTCTGAGTGAGACTCTTAAGGTGAAATGACCTGAACGGGCCTGGC
The DNA here is from genome assembly GCF_900580865.1 of Pseudomonas viridiflava. Classification (GTDB taxonomy): domain Bacteria; phylum Pseudomonadota; class Gammaproteobacteria; order Pseudomonadales; family Pseudomonadaceae; genus Aquipseudomonas. Next base: position 204,750 of record NZ_UTBZ01000060.1, on the reverse strand, counting down.
TCCTGACGACCATGAGCCAGCTTCCTTCGTCGTTACCTTGTGCTAATTTTAGAAGCCGGCGTACGCTTCCGGTCAAAGGACTGGCGGGAGCCGCAATGTGAAAAAACTCCACTACTTAAAGACAATAAAGGAGTTGTGATGAGTCTGACTCTGTTAGCGCCTGAGAAAATGCTCGAGGTCATCCCGGGCGAAGTCACCATACAAGGCACAGTGGATACGTTGCTGAACAAGGGGATGTCAATCCGCGGTTATCGTTTCTATAAAACCGAGGTGGACATCCCCAGCATGCGTGACTATGAGTTGGTTCGCTGGAAAAAAGGTACCGCAAATCTCGGGTTTCACGACGGCTCGCGATGGCGAAAAAACGCTGTGCAGGCAAATGATGTGACGATACTGACCCGTGGCGAATCATCTCGCTGGTATTGGATGAATGATATCGAAGTCAGTCATATCTACATTTCACAAGCGCTAATGGCCAAAGTCGCCAGCGAAATTTTTCACAAAAATATTGATCGTGTTTTCGTTGATCACTATCCGATTGTTAACGATCCCGCGCTGGCGGCACTAATGGGGCGCTATGAGGCTGAAGTGCTGAGTGAGGAACCCGGCAGCGATCTTTTTTCGCAGTCGCTGGAAGTGCAGCTCTGTATTCACCTGATGCGCAAATACATCAAATGTGATGGTCAAGAAGAAACCGCTTCACGCATTTCCAGTGCCCGTCTCGATGCTTTGCAGCGCTATATCGTCACACACCTGTCAGGCGCCATATCTGTAAAGGATATGGCCGCCATTGTCGATTTAAGCCCATCACACTTCGTTCGGGTGTTTGCCACGGTGTTTGGTGTTTCGCCGCATCAGTATGTGCAGGCGCAACGGCTCAAGCGTGCCGAGCGGTTGCTGTCGACCCTGCGAAATGTTCCGCTTAAGGCCGTTGCGATGGATTGTGGTTTTGCCGACCAAAGTCATATGACGAGGCTGTTCAAAGAAAGGCTGTCAATGACGCCGAAAGAATACCGCGACAAACATGCATTCAGTTTGTTCGGCTCTCTCACCGTCCAGTGAATGAGCGACGCGGATGGTTTTTAGAGGTTTCTGGTTTGCCTTGTCGATGGGACTATTGCGCTGACTCTGCTCAGCCTGATTCGTAAGGCATTACCAGTAAGGACGCCGACGCTGCCTTGGAACGCGGCGGTATGACTGCCAACAAAAACGCTGCGCCGAATGATCCTCACTTCCGGGTTGCGGATAAGCACGGGGGTGGCCACGCGAGGCTTTATGGCGGAGGAGTGCCGTGCACTCGCCGTTTGGATCTGTGACGTGCTTGATCACTTGGGTAATGCTGACGTCGAAGCGCAGGTCGCTCGGCAGGCCGCGCAGCTCTGCGCGCTTCCCTTCCTACAACTTTCAGCACGAGACACAGGAAGGTGTGCTTGATACGGATTGATCCGCGCACGCCATAGCGTGCACGGATCAGGGGTTTATCGAAGTGATGATGCTAAGACAGCGTTGAATCATTGGGCTGATGTCACCAGCCCGACGACTCAAAATGATCGGCGAAACAGCTTCGGAATCCTGAATAGGCGCATAGGTGAGGTCCGCACGATGTTGTTGCTGAACAGACGCGGGTACCAACGTGATGCCCAATCCGGCCGCTACCAGGCCCAGGGCTGTCTGCAGCTCATTGGCCCATTGAGAAACCCGCACGCCCATACCGTGATTCGCAAACAACGCTAAAACATGATCGGCGTAGCTGGGTCTCGGGTTGGCCGGGTACAGCACGAAGGATTCGTGCGACAGGCGCTCCAGCGTGATGGTTTCACCCTGCAAACGGTGCCCGGTCGGCAGTACCGCGACCAGCGGATCTTCATAGAGCACTTGCTGGTGGATGGCGCCATCGTCGAAATGAATACGACCAAAACCTATGTCGATACGGCCGCTTTTCAGTGCCTCGATTTGCTGAAGCGTGGTCATTTCCTGCAGACCTAGCTCGAGGTCTGAATCGCGGCGTAATTCTCGAATGAGTTCAGGCAGCAGCGCATAGAGGGTAGATGGCGCGAAGCCTATACCAAGCCATTGCCGCTGCCCTTCACCTATGCGTCGAGTGTTCTCGCACAGCTGTTCAAGCTGCTTGAGCAGCATGCCGCTGTGCTCATGGAAGTATCGGCCCGCTTCGGTCAATTGCACCGGACGCGTGCGCTCCAGCAGCGCTGTACCTAAATGCTCTTCGAGTTGCTGAATCTGCCGGCTGAGCGGTGGCTGGGCGATATTCAGGCGCTCGGCGGCACGGGTGAAATTGAGTGTTTCAGCCACCGCTTGAAAGTAGCGGATATGTCTTAGTTCCACGATACCTCCGAGGTATGGAGAGAGACAAAATGAATATTGGACGCAGTGGATGCGTTGCGCGGATTCTAAGTTACATCAAACAAGATTCCGTGGGTATCGATGCATAGGCATCACGATCCACATCTGAACCTCCGCACAATGGAACCAGAAATGAACGTAACCCGGATCGAGCGCCTTGAGACGATCATCGTCGACTTGCCCACCATTCGCCCGCACAAGTTGGCCATGCACACCATGCAGGGGCAAACCCTGGTCATTCTTCGCCTGCTTTGCAGTGATGGTATCGAGGGCATCGGCGAAGCGACGACTATCGGTGGGCTGGCTTACGGCAATGAGAGTCCGGAGAGCATCAAGACCAACCTCGACAGCTATTTCGCACCGTTGCTGATTGGCCAGGATGCCGAGAACATCAATGCCGCGATGCAGCGTCTGGACAAGGCCATTAAGGGCAATACTTTTGCCCGGTCCGCAGTCGAGACGGCATTGCTGGACGCCCAAGGCAAGCGTTTAGATCTGCCTGTAAGCGAACTCCTGGGCGGGCGCGTTCGCGATGCACTCGAAGTGGCGTGGACGCTGGCCAGTGGTGACACCGCTAAAGACATCCAGGAAGCCGAGCAGATGCTCGAGCTGCGTCGCCACCGCATTTTCAAGCTGAAGATTGGCGCCAATGCCCTGGAGCGAGATCTTGCTCACGTGGTCGCGATCAAGAAAGCCCTTGGCGACCGCGCCAGTGTCAGGGTCGACGTGAACCAATACTGGAGCGAATCTCAAGCGATCAAGGGATGCCAGGTCCTGGGAGAGAACGGCATCGATCTGATCGAGCAGCCTATCTCCCGGATCAATCGCGGCGGGCAGATTCGTCTCAACCAGCGCAGCCCGGCGCCAATCATGGCCGACGAATCCATTGAATGTGTCGAGGATGCTTTCAGCCTCGCCGCCGATGGCGCGGCGAGTATTTTCGCCCTCAAGATCGCCAAGAACGGTGGCCCTCGCGCTGTACTGCGCACCGCCCATATCGCCCAGGCGGCTGGCATTGCACTGTATGGCGGCACGATGCTCGAAGGCGCCGTCGGCACGCTGGCATCGGCCCATGCATTCATCACACTTGACCAATTGCAGTGGCAAACCGAACTGTTCGGGCCGCTGCTGCTGACCGAAGAAATTGTCACCGAAGCACCGGTCTACCGCGACTTTCACTTGCATGTTCCGACCACACCAGGCCTGGGGCTGACGCTCGATGAAGATCGCCTGGCCCGCTTCCGTCGCCGCTAAACCTTGCTATCAGGAGATAAGAAAGATGCTCTTCCACGTAAAAATGACGGTGAAGCTTCCCGTGGACATGGACCCGCAGAAAGCCGCGCGTTTGAAAGCCGATGAAAAGGAACTGGCGCAGCGTTTACAGACTGAAGGCAAATGGCGGCACCTCTGGCGTATCGCTGGTCACTACGCCAACTTCAGCGTGTTTGACGTCGAAAGCGTTGAGGCTTTGCATGACACGCTGATGCAATTGCCGCTGTTCCCGTACATGGATATCGAAGTGACTGGGCTCTGCCGCCATCCTTCATCGATCCACGAAGACGATCGTTAAGCGTTGCTCTTTGCGACTTTGAACATAATAAAAAGATGGGAACATAATCATGACTGTCAGAATTTCCAGCTCTGATGAGATCCAGGCATTTTTCAAACAAGCTGCTGGTTTGGACAATGATCAAGGCAACGTGCGAGTCAAACAGATCCTGCTGCGTGTATTGCAAGACAGTGCGCGTTTGATCGAAGACCTGCAGATTACCGATGACGAATTCTGGAGCGCAATCGACTACCTGAATCGCCTGGGCGGTCGCGGTGAAGCCGCTCTGCTCATGGCCGGACTTGGCCTCGAGCATTTCCTCGATTTGCTCAATGATGCCCGCGATGAACAGGCTGGCCACACCGGCGGCACGCCTCGCACCATCGAAGGCCCGCTGTATGTCGCCGGTGCTCCGCTGTGTGAAGGCGAAGCGCGTATGGACGATGGCAGTGAAGAGGGCGTCGCCACAACGCTGTTCATCGAAGGCCAGGTCGTCGACCTGCAAGGCCAGCCTGTCGCGGGCGCTATCGTCGACTTGTGGCAGGCCAATACCAAGGGCAACTACTCCTACTTCGATAAATCCCAATCGGCGTACAACTTGCGTCGGCGCATCGTTACGGATGCCGAGGGCCGCTATCGTGCGCGCAGTATCGTCCCGTCCGGGTATGGCTGCGATCCTCAGGGCCCGACTCAGGAATGCCTGAATCTGTTGGGTCGCCACGGTCAGCGTCCTGCGCATATTCACTATTTCATTTCAGCACCCGGTTACCGCCACCTGACCACTCAAATCAATCTGTCAGGCGAAAAGTACCTGTGGGACGACTTCGCCTACGCCACGCGAGAAGGCTTGATCGGTGAAGTGCGCTTCATTGATGACGCTCAATCGAGTGCCAAACGTGGTGTAGAAGGGCGTTTCGCCGAGCTGTCTTTCGACTTCCAACTGCAACCGGCTGAGGCTGCAACACAAGAGCAGCGGAGCTTGCGCCCGCGCGTGCTTCAGGACTGACGCAAGGGAAGGGTGGCAACTACACGCAAGTTGCCACCTGACTTTCTTCCAGGTGCACACAGTGATGTGAAAGGCATTGAAGGGAACTCGCAGCCTGCAAAAGTAATAATAAAAATAAGAAAGGCTAACAATGAACAGTTATTCCAAGCCCTTGTTGTGCTCGTCTCTTTTGTGTGGCGTATCACTTGCCATGGCGCAAGAAGCAACACAATTGAAGTTGCCGCCCGTCAGCACCATTGCGTGGGCCGACAACCCACTGTACCTCGCCGATGAAAACATCCGTCGCAACGATCCGTTAGGTTCTATCCGCTACATTCCCTTGTCCGGTGATGCACGGGACTATCTCGCTATCGGTGGCGAAGTCAGATACCAGTATCAGGACTATCAACATGCCTTGCTGGGTGTGGGCGGGAAAGCCAATCCAAACAGCATGCTGCAACAGCGTCTGAGACTCAGCGTAGATCTCAATTTGAGTAATGGTCTGCGGGTATTTACCGAGCTGGGTGATAACCGCGAGTTTTTCTCCGAGCGGGTGAGTCGATTCAATCGCGACAAGACCGATCTGCAGCAAATGTTCGCCGAATATTCCATGGGAGATGATTCCTATGGAGTCTTTAACGTTCGGGGCGGACGTTTCGTGATGCCTATGGGCAGTGTGCGCCTTGCCGGACTTCGCGAAGGTGCCAACGTCCGCTACACCTATGATGGTGTGAAGCTGGGCTGGCAAACCCCGGGCAAGACCCGCTGGGAGCTGTTCTCGGTCAGTCCGACGCAGATCGATCCGCTCAAGTTCGATGACCAGCGCGATAAACATCAGGATTTTTCCGGGGTATACGGCACGGCAGTCTGGAGCCCTCTGGACAGCAATATTGATGTATTCGCCTATACCTTCGGTCGAGACAATGCGGTCTACACCAGTGTCGCCGGCAATGAGCGGCGCAACAGTTATGGCGTACGGTTTTATCGCCAATCCACGCCGTGGGATTACGACATTGAAGCCGTGGTGCAGGGTGGCAACAGCGGCGGCCAGGACATCCGCGCCTGGGGACTGATGACGCAGGCGGGTTACACCTTCAAAGATGTACCGCTAACGCCTCGCTTGGGGATTCGAGCCAACGCGTTCAGCGGCGACGACGATCCGAACGACAACACCCTCGGTGACTTCGTTGCGCCAGCGCTTGCATCAGGTCTGGTGTACACCGATGCCAATTGGTTTACCGCGACCAACATGATCAATGTCGCCCCCGTGGCATCGCTCAAATTGACCCAGGACGTGAAGCTCGAAGCGAACGTCGATGTCCTGATGCGTGAAAGCACCAAGGACGGCATCTATTACCTCCCGACCGCTGCTCCCTACGCGCCGAACCAGGGAAATGCGCGGCACGTCGCAACCAATACCAACTTCATCGTCGACTGGCGCGTGAACCGGTTCACGACCGTTCACGCCATGTATACCCATGTCCAGGCCGGGGCGGCCCTGGAGGATATCGGCGGTAAAGACACTGACTACTTCGGTATCTACACCCAGTTCGTTTTCTGATCCTTTGGCGATTCTTTGCCTGCTGAACAATAACAACGGAGTCCGCAATGTTCGTTAAACGTAAACCATCGATGATCTGTGCTGTTGCCCTGGCAGGAGGCATCAGCCTGCTTTCGCAACCCTACAGCCATGCAGCCTCGATAGAAAAAGACAGTCGCCCGAACATCGTGCTGATCGTGGCCGATGACATGGGCTATTCGGATCTGAGTGCGTTCGGCAGTGAAATTCAGACGCCCAACCTGGACGCCATCGCGAGGGCAGGGGTGACGTTCAGCAATTACCACACGGCCCCGACATGCTCACCGACGCGCTCCATGCTCATGAGCGGCACCGACAATCACATCGCCGGTGTTGGCACCATGGCCGAACTGGTACTTCCCGAGCAGGCAGGCAAACGCGGTTACGAGGGCTATCTGACCGATCGCGTTGTGGCCTTTCCGAAGCTGCTTCAGGCCAACGGTTATCGCACGATGATGGTGGGTAAATGGCACCTTGGCAAAACACCTGAACTGGGACCGAAGGCGCGAGGTTTTGACCAGTCCTTTGCGCTTCTCGAGGGCTCTGCCGACCATTTCACGCAAGGGGGCACCACCGACAGGAATCCCAAGGCGAGTTATCGATTGAATGGGGAAGATATCGACCTCCCGAAAAACTTCGATTACTCGTCGGATTACTTCACGCGCACGGCCATTGAGCAGATTGGAGCGGCTACCGACAAGCCGTTCTTCGCCTATCTGGCGTACACCGCACCGCACTGGCCACTGCAGGTACCCACAGCGTATCTCGAACGCTATCGCGGCCTCTACGACAAAGGCTATGCAAACATTGCCGAAGCACGCCTGAAACGGATGAAGGACAAAGGACTCGTCGCACAGGATGTACAGATCAATCCCGGCCCCGGCGTATGGCCCACCTGGGAAAAGCTGTCACCCCGCGAGAGGGCGTTAGAGTCGCGACGAATGGAAGTTTATGCGGCAATGATCACTAATCTGGACGACAACGTCGGCAAGGTGGTCAAGCACCTCAAAGATACCGGGCAGTATGACAACACGGTGTTCGTGTTCTTTTCCGACAACGGCGCAGAAGGCAGTAATCCGGACGACGTCACGCCGAACAACGCGAAGTGGATTGCCGAAAACTTTGACAACTCACTGGACAATATCGGCAAGCCGGGATCATTCAGTGGGTATGGTCCAAACTGGGCACGTGTCAGCTCGACACCCTTCAGGATGTACAAGGCTTTTACCTATGAAGGCGGCATTCGTACTGCAGCGTTCATCGCCGGGCCGGGTATGCGACACGGGGAAGTTTCAGACGCTTATATGAGTGTGAAAGACCTTGCTCCCACGTTCCTGGAACTGGCTCGGGTCGAACACCCATCAACGCGCGATACCAGCGTTGAAAAAATGCAGGGGACGTCTGCACTGAGCTTTCTGAAAGCGGCCAGCCCTGCCATTCACCCGGAAGATCAGATGCAGTGCACCGAATTGTTCGGTCGAGTCTCACTGCTGCAAGGCAAATGGAAAATGACCTTCAGCAATACGCCTTGGGGGCCGGGCAAATGGGAACTCTTCGACATTCGCAAGGACCCGACCGAGCGCGCAGATCTCGCGGATCAGAATCCTCAGATTACCCGAACCTTGCTGAATCAATGGCAAGAGTGCCAAGCGCGTAACGGTATTACATGGGATGAACAACTCGCGACGAAAATCCGTTTCGGCAACGAGATTAAGCACTATGAAACAGTCGATTGATGCGCGCAGCGAAGAGGATCACGCCGTTGTCAGACTTGCCAACTGGCGCCGGCTGAAGGGCGGGTCGTTTCTGATGGGGTCGGATCGTCATTACCCGGAAGAAGCACCAGCCCATTGGGAGCAGGTCGAGGGTTTTGAGATTCAAGACACGCCGGTCACCAATGTCATGTTTGCCGAATTCATCGCATGCACCGGTTATGTCACGCAGGCCGAACGGCCCCTGAGACCTGAAGACTACCCCGGTGTGCCGCCCGCGCATCTTCAACCTGCATCGCTGGTATTCATACCGCCAACCAGCCCTGTGCTTCTGGATGATGTGAGCCGCTGGTGGTCGTTGGTTCCGGGAGCTGATTGGTCTCACCCGCAGGGACCCGGTTCGAATCTACGCAATATGGACAATCATCCGGTGGTGCACGTCGGGCTCGAAGATGCCATGGCTTATGCCCAATGGGCAGGTTGCGACCTACCTACCGAGCAGGAGTGGGAATACGCCGCCTGGGGTGGGCATCAGGCAAGCGAGTTCGTTTGGGGGCATGAGTTGGCGCCTAATGGCCAGCACCAGGCAAACACCTGGCAGGGCGCCTTTCCCCACGAGAATCTGGAAGCCGACGGCTTCGCCGGTACGTCTCCGGTAAGAACCTTTCCCGGCAATGGATTCGACCTGTTCGACATGATCGGCAATGTCTGGGAGTGGACGACTTCGGTCTTCCAGACCACCCATGACGCGCCCCAAAAGTCATGTTGCACAAACGCGAAAATATCGGCGGGGATGAAGGTGCTCAAAGGTGGATCACACCTGTGTGCGCCCAACTATTGCCAGCGCTACCGTGCGCCAGCTCGATCGCCACAATCCGTCGACACTACCAGTTCTCACATTGGCTTCAGGTGTGTCAGGCGATGACTGAACAACAACAAAAAACGAGCGATGCCATGCGTAAAATCGATGCTTCAGCCCTGGTCGACGGGGCCCGTTTCAATGCCTTTCATGCGCGAGTGTTGTTCTGGTGCGCGTTGATCATCATCTTTGATGGCTACGACCTGGTGATCTACGGTGTCGTGCTGCCGTCCTTGATGGCCGAGTGGGATCTGACTGCGTTGCAGGCTGGCGCACTCGGTAGTTGTGCACTCGTCGGGATGATGCTGGGCGCACTGTTTTTCGGATCGCTATCGGACAGGATTGGCCGACGCAAAACCATCATGATGTGTGTGTTGCTGTTCAGCGGCGTAACAGCGCTGAACGGCTTTGCCTCCACGCCCGAAACCTTTGCGGTATGTCGCTTCATCGCCGGTTTGGGAATAGGTGGGGTCATGCCGAATGTCGTTGCCCTGATGAATGAATACGCGCCTCGTAAATCACGCAGTACGCTGGTCGCCATCATGTTCAGTGGGTACTCGCTGGGCGGGATGCTTTCGGCAGGGCTCGGGATGATCTTCATCCCCTTGTGGGGTTGGCAAGCGGTGTTCTATGTCGCATTGATTCCATTGTTGCTGACGCCGTTGCTGATCAAGCAACTGCCAGAGTCAATGGATTTTCTTCTGCGCAGCGGGCAAATCGAACGGGCCAAATTTTTGCTCGCCAAGGCGACGCCTGCCTATGCGCCTGAACCCGATGACCTACTGATCCATAACGTTTCGCAGGGAACGAAAGCCTCAATGGGAGAACTGTTTCGTGACGGGCGAACGATCAGTACGCTCGCTTTGTGGGTAGCGTTTTTCTGCTGCCTGTTAATGGTTTACGCATTGAGTTCCTGGTTGCCCAAGATCATGAGCAGCGCTGGATACGGGCTCAATTCAAGTCTGGCGTTTCTGTTTGTGCTCAACACGGGGGCTATCGTAGGCGCCATCGGTGGCGGATGGCTGGGTGATCGAGTCGGCATCGCCAAAGTGCTGTTGTTTTTCTTTGCCTGCGGAGCATTGTCCTTGAGCCTGTTGGCCGTGAAGGCTCCCTTGATGATGCTCTACTTGCTCATCGCGATTGCCGGAGCTTGCACAATCGGCACTCAGATTCTGGCGAACGCCTGCGCCGTTCAATATTACCCGCCACATGTCCGTTCCACCGGTTTGGGGTGGGCGATGGGGATAGGCCGGATAGGCGCAATCATCGGGCCCGTGCTTGGCGGTGTGTTGCACGGATCAAGCTTGCCACTGCAGGCCAGTTTCCTGGTATTTGCCGTTCCGGGCGTCATTGGTGCAGCGGCTATCCTGATATTTCTCAAGCGTCGAACGGTGCAGTCGCACGAAGAAGTCAGGTTACAACCCAGTGAATAAGCATCGAGTCCGGTTCGCACCGGGCCTAATGAGTACTGTCCGGGCGATTTTCAGATTCATCGTCGGTGGATGGCAGCCGCCAACCGTAGTGCAATGACGCCAGCCGCAGCAGGGTGCATCCTGCTGCGGTCAGCCACGAGACCATCACGGAATCGGCGCCGTTGTAACTCAGCAAAACTTCAACACCTGCCCCAGCCAACGCGGCAGACGCGTAGATTTCCCGCTGCAAAATGCTGGGCACACGCGACAGCAAAACATCCCTGAGCACACCGCCCCCGACAGCGCTGACCATCCCCAGCAATATCGCAACCTCGGCACCGGCGTGGACGGTCAGTGCCTTCTTTGCGCCTGCCACCGCGAATAACCCGAGGCCAATGGAATCGAACAATTGCACGGGGGATTTCATTCGACACACCATCGGGTAAGCACACACCACCCACGCTGAAGCGAGCAGCGACACGATCAGGTAGCGCCAACTCGACAGCCCGGCCGGCGGCAGTGTGCCGAGACACAGATCCCGCAGAATCCCGCCACCACAGGCAACGATGAACGTGATGGTCGCAATGCCAAACAGATCAAGGCGCTGCTGCCGTGCGGCAATAGCACCGCTCACGCCAAATGCAAACGTGCCGAGCAGGTCAATGACGGTGTAGATCAGGTGGGTGTCCATGCCTGGTTACTCAGCGTTGCCGAACCATGCGAATGCTGCGCAAAGCATCGATTCGAGCCCGGTACGCAATGTCGGGTGCAGCAAAGGCGCGAACTGCGGCGAGTGATTGCTCGGGATGCTGTTGATTTTTCCCGTGGCTTTGGCCTGTTCGTAGATCTGCGGATCTGTGCAACCCACGAACCAGAACACGTAGGGCACCTTCCACGCGCGGCCGAATACACTGAAATCTTCACTCGCAGCGGCCGGTGCCGTTTCATAAGCTCTGTCGCCAAACCAGGCGCCAAAGGCATCAGCCAAACGGCTGGATGCGCGCGCATCATTGACCGTCAACGGATAGCGGTTGATGGTGGTGATCTCGGGATCGCGCGGTGCGTTGGAGGCTGAGCATTCAGCGCAGCAGATGCGTTTGATCGCACCCAGCATGTGCTCGCGTACGTCTTCGTCGTAGGTGCGCATGTTGAGTTTCAACGTGGCATTGTCCGGGATGATGTTTTCCTTGGTGCCCGCTTGCAGCGAGCCGACCGTCAGCACGGCCTGATCGAGCGGGGAGACTTCTCTCGAGACAATGGTCTGCAGGCGCAGCACGGTGGATGCCGCCATGATCACCGGGTCAACCGACGTCTGTGGCTGAGAGCCATGAGCTCCGCGCCCGAACATCTTGATTTTCAGGCTGTCACCTGCCGAAAGGATCGTGCCGCTGCGGTGACCCACAGTGCCGGCTGCCCCCACCATGACATGCTGACCCAGAATGATGTCCGGCTTGGGGAAGCGATCGAGCATGCCGTCGTCGATCATGCTCTGCGCGCCGACACCCACTTCTTCGCCCGGCTGGAAAACAGCCAAAAGCGTCCCGCTCCAAGTGCTGCGATTCTCGGACAGAACCCGAGCCACGCCCATCAGCCAGGTGACGTGCATGTCATGTCCACAGGAGTGGCAAACAGAAACCTCAACACCATCTTCGTCGCGGGTGACCACATCGCTCGCATAGGGCAGGCCTGTAGCCTCGGCCATAGGCAGTGCGTCCATGTCAGCGCGCAACATGACCACCGGACCGTCACCGTTACGCAACACACCGACAACACCGGTCACGCCGATTTCGCGCGTCACCTCGTACCCATAACGCTCCAGGTAGTCGGCGGCGATTTTCGCGGTGCGATACTCGTACATCGACAGTTCAGGATGACGGTGCAAGTCCTTGTAGACGTCCTCCAGTTCAGGCAACAAGGCATCAAGATCCGGAATCAACTTTTTCAGGGACGACATGGGGTACTCCTTATGTAAAAGAGGGTAGAAAAAAGAGGGGAGAGAGGTGGTGTCAGGAAGGCGGAAGCAAGCTTTCCATCAGTTTTGAAAGCAGACTATCCAGTGCCGCGCGCTCTTTGGGCGAGAGCGCAGAGACCAGTTGATCTTCAAGTTCGGAGCCGACGACAGTGGAGTCGTCAGCGATCTGCGAGCCCGCGGCAGTGGTACGCAATCCAACGCTACGACGGTCGACCGGGTGAGGGGAGCGCGATATCAGATTCCGCGATTCGAGCAGTGCCAGAGTCTTGGAGAGCAGTGTCTTTTCCAGCAAGGCCCGTGCTGAAACTTCTTTCGGGGTGATATCAGGGCAGGCCTGAATCAAGCGCAGAACCCGCAATCCACGGACATCCAGATCCCAGTGCTGAAGGTAGACGGTATTCGCCCGTTCCATCAGCAGGGCACTGGCCATATCAAGCTTGAAATTCAGAAAGTCGGAATACATGGCGGGCTCCAGTCGTATGGCTGAAGTATAGAGATATAGTTGAATTATTCAACTATATTTTCAGTGGCTGGTTAATGCGGTGTGGAGGTGAAGCGTGAGTATCAGTCGCCGAACAGTGCATAACGCTGTCCGGCGCAGGGTTGAAGCCCTGTCACTTGATCAGCGGCACGCCACTGAGCGATTGCAGATCTTCAAAGCTGATATCGGCCAGAATCTCCCTGACCTTCAAGCCCTCTGGCGTCACGTCGAGGATGGCCAAGTCAGTATAAATCCGCGTCACACAGCCAATGCCGGTCAGCGGGTAGGTGCATTGCGGCACCAACTTGCTTTCGCCTGTCTTGGTCAGGTGATCCATCATGACGAACACTTGGCGTGCGCCAGTCGCGAGGTCCATGGCGCCGCCCACTGCCGGGATGGAACCTTCAGCACCGGTGTGCCAGTTGGCCAGGTCACCATTGACCGAGACCTGAAAGGCGCCCAGAACGGCAATATCGATGTGCCCACCGCGCATCATCGAGAACGAATCGGCGTGATGAAAGTAGGCACCACCGGCCAACAGTGTCACGTGTTGCTTGCCGGCATTGATCAGATCATCGTCTTCCTCACCCGGCGCAGGACTCGGGCCCATGCCCAACACACCGTTTTCACTGTGCAGGAACACTTCCTTGTCACCCAGATAATTGGCCACCAGCGTCGGCACGCCGATGCCGAGGTTCACGTAAGAGCCTTCAAGAATATCGTCGGCCACACGCTGGGCCATTTCGCTACGCGAAAGTTTATTCATAGCTGTCATGGCGAACCTCAATTGACGTTGGTTTTAGCAAGACGGGCGAGCGGCACGGCGACCACGCGCTGAACGAAGATCCCCGGTGTGACAATGTGCTCGGGGTCCAGCTCGCCCAACTCGACGATCTGGTTGACCTGAGCGATGGCGGTCGTCGCTGCCATGGCCATGATCGGCCCAAAATTGCGTGCAGCCTTGCGATAGGTGAGGTTGCCCCAGCGGTCTCCTTTCTCTGCCTTGATCAGTGCCACATCGGCGCGCAGAGGCATCTCCAGTACGTAATTGCGACCGTCGATCACCCGAGTCTCCTTGCCTTCGGCCAGCAACGTGCCATAGCCGGTTGGCGAATAGAACGCCCCGATTCCAGAACCGGCCGCGCGGATACGCTCGGCCAGATTGCCTTGCGGGACGACTTCAAGTTGTACTTTTCCTGCCAGGTAGAGTTCGTCGAATACATAGGAATCGGATTGGCGTGGAAACGAACAGATGACCTTGGCAACCCGCCCAGCCTTGAGTAAGGCGGCAAGACCGATTTCACCGTTACCGGCATTGTTGCTGATGATGGTCAGGTCGCGGGCGCCCGAGGCGATAACACCATCCACAAGCTCGGATGGCATGCCGGCGGTACCAAAACCACCGACCATGATGGTCGAACCATCGGCTATTCCATCAAGCGCTGCCGCGATGGATTCAAAGGTTTTGTTGATCAAGTCGTTCTCCTGTTATTCATCTTGATTGAACAGATCAATCAGCATGCGAACCGCAGGGCTGGCGGCGCCTGCAGCGATATGCGTAGCGTGCCAAACAATGAGTAAAGGAGGGTGTTCGAGCAGGCGATGTCGTGCGATTAGCGAACGCATCCGCGCGCGAATGGTAAGGATTCGACTGCAAATGTCTGGTGATGTTTGAGCGCCGTAATCGTCACCGATAACATCCGTGCGATGGTATTAACAATAGGTTTGGCGATCAATGCGCGTGTAACTGCTGGGGGTAGAAGAACTCTTTGCCAGCAGTTGACAGCAGCCTGTTGAACCGAGGGATACCCCAGGCTGCTGAGGTTGAGTAGAGGCTATTGCTTTTGCGGATCGAACTGCTTATCCCTGATGAATAACGCCGGGATCACCCCGCAAATAAAGTACGCAGCCCCCATCACGATAAAACCCACGCCGATTGAACCATGGGAAGCCAGGAAGCCAATAGCTGCAGGCGCGACCGCCGCACCTAAACGGCCCATGTTATACGCGCCGCCCACTGCAGAACCGCGTAATTTCGCCTCGAAACTTTCGGTCATGTACGTGGCGTTTACACCATAGGGAATACCGTACAGAAAGCCGAACACGACCAGCATCCAAAGTATGTTTTCCGGACTTTGGAACAGTACGATTACCGGTATAAACCCTGCCGTCCCTAGCGCGCCAAATGCAAACACGGTTCGACGCCCGATGCGGTCTGCCGCCATGCCCGCAAGAATCTTGCCCAAAATCATTGCGGAGTAGGTTCCCACCATATAACCGGTCATGGATTTGAGATCTATGCCTAATTCGCTCTCCAGATAAGTCGGCATCCAGTTGTTCACGCCGTAGTAGCCAAACTGGAGAAATCCGGCAGTCAGTGCCCAGCAGATAAACATCCGGCGAGCTTTAGGCTCACCGAAAATCTGTTTGAACATGCCTTCACGCTTTTCAATCGACCCTCGCTGTGTGCCGGCGAGTTTTTGTCGAGCACGCTCGGCTTGCGCGTCGATCCAGGCTTGAGGCTCCGGCACGAAGCGCTGCATTACTACTGCAAGCACCACCGGGATGATTGCGACATAGAAAAGCGCACGCCAGCCATGACTTGGCAGCATCCAACCGGCCAGCAGGGTGGCAACGATGTAGCCGACCGACCAACCCGCTTGCAACGTGCCGAGCACCGTTGTGCGGTAGCGAGTAGGGACGTATTCGGACATCAGCGTGTTACAAGCCACGTACAACGCGCCGATTCCAAGCGAAGCCAGAAAACGAATGACCGCAAATTGCCAATAGCTGTGCGTCAGTCCCAGCATAGAGGTGCCGACGGAGAACAATACGATACTCCAGACAACAGTTTTCACCCGCCCGAAGCGATCGCAGGCCCAGCCCCCATAAATACCTCCGATAGCCATGCCGGCCAGGGTAAAGCTACCCAGGCTTCCGGCTTCGACATTGGTCAGGCCGAATTCAGACTTGAGGCTGCTGAGGCTGTAGGAAAGCAGCATCAGATCAGCGCCGTCGATCAGCAACCCGAGAAAGCAAAAAATGAATACCAGCACCCAGTTACCGGATTTGGCGTGCGCGGTCGCACTCGCCTGAGCAGCGTCCATGGAGTTACCTTTTTTATATTTGTAGGGGAACTTGACCCGAATGGTGCGCGTTTCTCGCCTTAGCTCTGAGCGTCGCGGATCATGTTTCGGGCAATGACTATCTGCTGGATCTGGGTGGTGCCTTCGTAGATCCGGAATAAGCGCACATCACGGTAAAAGCGTTCGATAGCGTATTCGCTCACGTAACCGGCGCCCCCGTGGATTTGCACGCAACGGTCGGCGACACGCCCGCACATTTCGGTGGAGAACATTTTCGCGCACGAGGCTTCGGTGCTGACGTTATGGCCATCGTCTCGCTTGCGCGCGGCGTCCAGCACCATGCACCGACTGGCGTAGATTTCTGCCTTGCTGTCGGCAAGCATCGCCTGAATCAGTTGGAACTCGGCGATGGGTTTGCCGAACTGTTTGCGTTCCAATGCATAGCGCAAGGCATCATCCAGCATACGTTCTGCAGCGCCGACGCTCAGTGCCGCGATATGCAGGCGCCCTTTGTCGAGCACCTTCATGGCGGTCTTGAAACCGACACCTTCGATACCACCGATGAGCTGGCTCGCGGGGACTCTCGCATTCTCGAAAATCACGTCACAGGTGTGAGCCCCTTTGTGGCCCATTTTGTGGTCGGGTTTACCCAGAGAAACACCCGGGGTACCGTGCTCCACAATAAACGCGCTGATACCGCCGGCACCTTTGATCTCGGTGCTGGTACGCGCCATAACCGTATATATGCCAGCATGCGGCGCGTTAGTGATGAAGCGTTTGGTGCCATTGAGGATATAGCTATCGCAATCACGCACCGCGCTGGTTTTGAGTGAGGCTGCATCAGAACCTGCATCCGGCTCGGTCAGGCAGAAAGAACTGAGCAATTCACCACTGGCAAGTTTGGGCAGGTAGCGCTGTTTCTGCTCGTCAGTGCCATCCAGCAAAATGCCGATAGAGCCAATCCCATTGTTGGTGCCAATGTAGGAGCGGAACGCCGGGGATGTACGTCCCAGCTCGAAGGCGATATTCACCTCTTCCTCCATCGTGACACCCAGCCCGCCAAACTCTTCCGGCAGTGTCAGACCAAACAGACCCATGGCTTGCATCTGTTCAACGATGTCCTGGGGGATTGCATCGGTGTCGGCCACCTCGTTTTCCCGAGGGATCAGCACTTCGCCGACAAACTGACGAAGTGAGTCCAGAAGAATCTGCAGGGTTTCGGTATCACGGATCATGTGCGCTCCTAACGCTCGCAGGCGAGCGGTTCTTTATTGGGGCGCCGTCACTCCGTTGCGTCAGCGAGCAGCGGCACCGATGTTATTAACCATGTTGATCAGGCGAGGCCCGATGTCGTCCATGAGCTGTTCGCGGGGCAGTTGAAAACTCGGCCCACCGCAGTTGAACGTCAGCAACCCGTATTGCGGGTGCACCAACGGCACGGCCACGGAATTGACGTCGCGATGCCACTCACCGATCGACAGACAGAAGCCGTAGTCGGCGTAATCTCTGAATGCCCGGTCCAGCCCTTTGCGGATGGCTGGCCACTGCTCCGATTCGCGCTGGCGAATGTGATCGAGCAAAAACTCCCGCTCGGTTTCCGGCATGGCCGCCAGGCATGCACGGCCTACTGAACTCTGTGCAAGGGGCAAGTAGCTGCCGATCTGACGACGCATGGTCATGTTGCCCTGGCCCTGGACCACATCCAGGTACACCATTTGGAGGCGGTCACGAGAGGCCATGGCGACGGCGGCCTGGGCGTGGTTCGCCAGCTCCTCCATCAACGGATGGGCCACCGTGCGAATCGCCAGGTTCGACAACATGGCGTAGCCAAAACCCAACACCCCGACATCCAGCTGATACTTGCCCGAATGCACTTCTCGTTTGAGGCAGCCCAGACGCATCAGCGTATTGGTCAGTCGCGTCACGGTCGGTTTGGGCAGGCCGGTCATGCGCGCCAGATCCTGATTGCCCAGCACGTTGTCGCGCGGGGTGAAACACCTCATCAGTTCCAGGCCGCGTGCCAATGCCGTCACGAATTGGCCGCTGTTTTCGTCGTCGCTCAGTGCGCTGGCGGGGTCGAGCATGCCCATCTTCAGTAACCCGATTTCATCCGCTCCCTTGGTCGTGTCAGCTGCCTGCTGATCTGCCTTGATGCGAGCCATGGTAGAACCTCACTTTAAAAAAATGCAAGAAAATAAAATAGAGTTTCGTCTGACGAAATTGTATTCGCTTGCGATAAAAATACCAATGGCTTTTTTGTTGGTGGATAAAAACCAGTAATCATTGGGCTTCGTTAGATTTTCTGTGTTTTATGTTTACAGAGAATTGGAAGCCTCCCTATGATGGGTTGAAATTACGGTACTCAGTTTCGCCTGTCGAAACAATAATAAGAGGTCGCTATGAACTCCCAACCAGAACCGGTCGTGCATGAACAGATTCGCGAGGATGGCGTCGCTGTCGTACGTATTGAACGGCCCGAAGTAAAGAACGCCCTTAACAGCGCAGTGCGCGAACAACTGGCCGAGAGCTTTCGTGCGCTATCCGTTGATGCGCGGGTGCGTTCGATCGTCCTCACCGGCGGCGAACAGTGTTTCGTCGCCGGCGCCGACATCCGCGAGTTCGCTCAGGCCAGCCCGATCGAGATGTACAGTCGTCACACGGAATACCTGTGGGATGCCATCGCTCGTTGCCCTAAACCGGTGATCGCCGCGGTCAACGGTTTTGCCTTGGGTGGCGGCTGCGAGCTGGCGATGCACTGCGACATTATTGTTGCCGGACACTCGGCGCGCTTCGGTCAGCCTGAGGTCAAGCTAGGCCTGATGCCGGGGGCGGGGGGCACGCAACGGCTGATCCGTGCGGTCGGTAAGTTCCAGGCCATGCGTATCGCGCTGACGGGCTGCCTGGTGCCCGCGCCCGAGGCGCTTGCAATAGGCATGGTCAGCGAGGTGGTGAGTGATGAGCGCACGTTGCCGCGCGCGCTTGAGCTCGCATCAGAGATTGCCGCATTGCCACCGTTGGCGGTTGCGCAGATCAAGGAAGTGATGTTGCTCGGTGCCGACTTACCCCTGGACAGTGCGCTGGCCTTGGAACGTAAGGCGTTCCAGTTGCTGTTTGACTCGCGGGATCAAAAGGAGGGTGCCAACGCCTTCCTGGAAAAACGCAAAGCCAGCTTTTTGGGGGAATGACCCATGACACGTGAAATCAAGCGCATGGCGGTGGTGGGTGCCGGCGTCATGGGCACCGGCATTGCCCAGATTGCAGCCCAGGCAGGTGTTGAAGTCTTGCTGTTTGACAACCGCGAGGGCGCCGCCGAGGCCGCTCGCGCAAACCTGGGGCAGACCCTGGATAAGCTGGTTGCCAAGGGCAAGGTTCCCGGCAGCGATGCCCAGGCAACACTTGAGCGTTTGCGGGTGGCGACGGTTTTAACCGAGCTCAGCGATGTTGACCTGGTGGTGGAGGCCATTATTGAGCGCCTGGATGCCAAACAGGCCTTGCTGGCCCAACTTGAAGCGGTGGTGCGCGATGACTGCATATTGGCCACCAACACCTCATCGCTGTCCGTGACCAGCATCGCGCGTGAGTGCAAGCACCCGGAACGTGTGGCGGGCTTTCACTTCTTCAACCCGGTACCGCTGATGAAGGTGGTGGAGGTCATCGATGGCTTGGCAAGCGATCCGCGCGTCGGCGACAGCTTGCAAGCGCTGGCTACGCGGATGGGACATCGCGGCATCCGGGCCAAGGACACCCCCGGTTTTATCATCAACCACGCCGGGCGTGCCTACAGCACCGAAGCCCTGCAGATACTCAAGGAATGCGTAACGGAACCCGCAGAGATTGACCGCATCCTGCGTGAAGGCTTGGGGTTCCGCATGGGGCCGCTGGAGTTGTTCGACCTTACGGCGCTGGATGTGTCCCACCCGGTGATCGAGTCAATCTACAACCAGTTCTACCAGGAACCGCGTTATCGTCCGGCCGCGCTGACCCGCCAGATGCTCGAGGCGGGGTATGTCGGGCGTAAGGTCGGGCGTGGTTTCTACCGGTATGTCGATGGCCAGAGGGTGGATGCGCCGGAGCCGCAGGCCGTACCTACTGTGGAGGCGTTTCCGCCCGTCTGGTTGGGTACCGAAAACGACAATGACCGCGCCAGCTTGAGCGCATTGCTGGAGCAACTCGGCGCGCAGGTAGAGCAGGGGGCCACACCGTCGGATGATGCGTTGTGCCTGCTGGCACCGTATGGGGATGACGCCACTCGCGCGGCGCAACGCTTTGCCACCGACCCGACCCGTACCGTTTGCATCGACCCGCTGCTCGACTGCACTCGTTACCGCACGCTGATGCTTACCCCCACCACCCGCGTCGACCTGCGCAATGCCGCACACGCATTGCTTGCACGCGATGGTGTGGGTGTCAGCGTGATCAATGACAGTGTCGGCTTTGTGGCCCAACGGGTGCTGGCGATGATCGTCAACCTGGCGGGCGATATCGTGCAACAACGCATTGCCAGCGTCGAAGACCTGGACGAAGGCGTGCGCCGGGGGCTGGGTTACCCGCAAGGGCCATTGGCCTGGGGGGACAGCGTCGGGCCCCAGCGGTTGCTGATTATCCTGGAGCGCATGACTGAACTGACCGGTGACCCTCGTTACCGACCTGGCCCGTGGCTGCGCCGTCGTGCGGCACTCAGCCTGTCGCTGTGCCATCCCGAACCGACCCTGACTTGATCCCTTAACGCTTAGGAAACTGCCATGCTCAACGCTTATATTTTTGCAGGGTTGCGCACGCCTTTCGGTCGCCACGCTGGCGCGCTGGCGCCCGTGCGGCCCGATGATCTTGCGGCCCATGTGATCCGGGAATTGCTGGCTCGCTATGCCATCCCTGGCGATGCCATCGAAGACGTGATCCTTGGTAATACCAACCAGGCCGGTGAAGACAGTCGCAATATTGCGCGTCACGCTGCGCTGCTCGCCGGTTTGCCTGTGACGGTGCCGGGGCAGACGATCAATCGGCTGTGCGCCAGTGGGCTGGCCGCGGTAATCGATGCCGCCCGGGCTGTTACCTGTCAGGAAGGCGAACTGTTCGTTGCCGGCGGGGTGGAGAGCATGTCCCGTGCTCCCTTCGTGATGGCCAAAGCAGAGGCGGCCTACAGCCGCGATTTCACAGTGTTCGACAGCACCATCGGCGCACGCTTTCCCAACCCGAGGATTGTGTCCGAGTTCGGTAACGACAGCATGCCGCAGACCGGCGACAACGTGGCCCAGGAGTACGGCATTGACCGGGCCCAGGCCGATGTTTTCGCTGCGCGTTCCCAGGCGAATTACCATGCCGCACGCCAGCGCGGTTTCTTCAACGACGAACTCCTCGGTGTCAGTGTCCCTACTAGTCGGAAGACGCCGCCCAACCTGGTCGAGCAAGACGAACACCCACGCCCACAATCCGACCTTGCGGCCCTCACGCGCCTAAGCCCTTTGCACGAAGGTGGTGTGGTCACCGCCGGCAACGCTTCAGGTGTAAACGATGGGGCGGCGGCACTGCTGATCGGTACTGCCGCCGCCGGTGAGCGCCACGGGTTAGTGCCTATGGCGCGAATTCTCTCGAGCGCCGCCGCAGGTGTTGCGCCGCGCATCATGGGCGTCGGCCCGGTGGAGGCGATCAACAAAGCCTTGGCCCGCGCCGGCCTGACGCTGGCGGACATGGATATCATCGAAATCAACGAAGCGTTTGCCAGCCAGGTGCTGGGTTGTCTAAAGGGGCTGGGCCTTGCGCTTGACGATCCTCGGGTCAACCCCAACGGTGGCGCGATCGCGGTGGGCCACCCACTGGGTGCCTCAGGCGCGCGCTTGGCGCTGAGTACCGCGCGGGCGTTGCAGGAAAGCGGAAAACGCTTCGCCGTGGTCAGTCTGTGTATCGGTGTCGGCCAAGGGCTGGCGATGGTTATCGAGCGCGCGTGAACGCTCAAGTAAAGGTGAAATGACATGGGTGCTTTGACTGGATACCGCGTGCTCGACTTGAGCCGTGTACTTGCCGGGCCCTGGTGCGGGCAAACCCTCGCCGACCTCGGCGCGGAAGTGATCAAGGTGGAACGGCCAGGCGTCGGTGACGACACCCGCGGCTGGGGGCCGCCCTGGATGAAAGGCCAGAGCGACGAGCTGACCTCTGAGGCCTCCTATTATCAGTCGACCAATCGCGGTAAGTTATCGGTGGCGCTCAACTTGGCCAGCCCGGAAGGGCAGGCGTTGGTACGTGCCCTGGCGACCGATTGCGACGTGCTGATCGAAAACTACAAGGCTGGTTCCCTGGCCAAGTATGGGTTGGATTACGCGTCGCTGGCGGAGTTGAACCCACGCTTGGTGTACTGCTCCGTCACCGGTTTCGGGCAGACCGGCCCGCGTGCTGCCGAGCCCGGTTACGACTTTATCGTGCAGGGCATCGGCGGGCTGATGAGCATCACCGGGGAACGCGATGACTTGCCCGGTGGTGGACCGCAAAAGGTCGGCGTGGCTTTTTCCGACCTGATGACCGGGTTGTATTCCACGGTGGCGATCCAGGCGGCGCTGCTTAGCCGGGAAAAGACCGGGCTCGGTCAGCATATCGATATGGCGTTGCTGGATGTGCAGGTTGCCACCCTGTGCAACCAGAGTCAGAACTACCTGGCCTCCGGCAAGCCGCCTGGGCGATATGGCAACGCTCACGCCAATATTGTGCCGTATCAGGTATTCCGCGCCAGTGACCAGGACTTCATCATCGCCTGCGGCAACGACTCGCAATTCGTCGCGTTGTGCGAGGCCATTGACCTCGCACACCTGCCTGAAGATCCACGTTTCACGCGTAACGCCGACCGGGTGGCCAATCGCGAAGCGATTATCGAAATCTTGTCTCGGCATTTCCTTGAGGGGCGCGCGCAGGCATGGATCGACCGTATTCACCCTCGGGGTGTGCCAATAGGCGCGATCAACAGCATCGACCAGGCGCTGGATGAGCCTCAGGTCAAGGCGCGCAATATGCTGGTGACGATACCCCATCCGCTGAAGGCCGATTTCGTGACCGTCGGCAGCCCGATCAAGATGTCGGGTACGCCGGTGGAATACCTGCGCCCGGCGCCGATGCTCGGTGAGCATACGGATGAAGTGCTTAAGCGTCAGTTGGGGTTGGACGACGAGCGCCTGGCGCAACTGAAGGCCAGCGGCGTGATTGAGCAGTTGGGCGAGCGCTGATTCGCTTTCCCGGCGCGCCGAACGCGAGCCGGGCTCTTTTTTTTGCAATGGAGTTTTCCATGAAAGTCCTCGTAGCCATCAAGCGGGTGGTCGACTACAACGTCAAGGTCCGGGTTAAAGCGGACAACTCAGGCGTCGATCTTGCGAATGTAAAAATGTCGATGAACCCATTCTGTGAAATCGCCGTGGAAGAAGCCGTACGCCTGAAAGAGAAAGATGTTGCGACTGAAATCGTCGTCGTCTCCATCGGCCCGTCCACCGCTCAAGAGCAACTGCGCACCGCGCTGGCTCTGGGTGCCGACCGCGCCATCCTCGTCGAATCCGCTGAAGACCTGACGTCCCTGGCCGTTGCCAAACTGTTGAAAGCGGTTGTCGACAAGGAACAGCCTCAGATGGTGATCCTCGGCAAACAAGCCATCGACAGCGACAACAACCAGACTGGCCAGATGCTTGCTGCGCTGACCGGTTACGGTCAGGGCACCTTCGCCTCGAAAGTCGAAGTCAGCGGCGACAGCGTTGCCGTCACCCGCGAAGTCGACGGCGGCGCACAGACGGTTTCCCTGAAACTGCCGGCCATCGTTACCACCGACCTGCGTTTGAACGAGCCGCGTTATGCGTCCCTGCCAAACATCATGAAAGCCAAGAAGAAGCCTCTCGAAGTGCTGACTCCGGACGCTTTGGGCGTTTCCACCGCCTCCACCAACAAGACCGTGAAAGTCGAAGCGCCGGCTGCACGCAGCGCGGGTATCAAGGTCAAGTCGGTGGCTGAACTGGTCGAGAAACTGAAAAACGAAGCGAAGGTAATCTAAATGACTATCTTGGTTATTGCTGAACACGACAACAAAGTGCTGGCCCCGGCCACACTGAACACCGTGGCTGCTGCTGCCAAAATCGGCGGCGACATCCACGTTCTGGTTGCAGGTCAGGGCGCTGGCGCCGTGGCTGAAGCCGCTGCGAAAATCGCTGGCGTGAGCAAAGTCCTCAACGCTGACAATGCCGCTTACGCGCATCAGCTGCCGGAAAACGTTGCTCCTCTGGTTGCTGAGCTGGGCGCTGGCTACAGCCACATCCTCGCTGCCGCTACCTCCAACGGCAAAAACATCCTGCCGCGCGTCGCTGCGCAGCTGGACGTTGACCAGATCTCCGAGATCATCTCGGTCGAAAGCGCTGACACTTTCAAGCGTCCAATCTACGCCGGTAACGCCATCGCTACCGTACAGTCGACCGCGCCAATCAAAGTGATCACCGTGCGTGCCACCGGTTTCGACCCGGTTGCTGCTGAAGGTGGTTCGGCGGCTGTTGAAGCCGTTGGCGCTGCACACGACGCGGGCACTTCGAGCTTCGTTGGCGAAGAACTGGCCAAGTCTGATCGTCCAGAGCTGACTGCTGCGAAAATCGTCGTCTCCGGCGGTCGCGGCATGCAGAACGGCGACAACTTCAAGCACCTGTACGCACTGGCCGACAAGCTGGGCGCTGCCGTTGGCGCCTCGCGCGCTGCGGTCGACGCAGGTTTCGTACCGAACGACATGCAGGTTGGTCAGACCGGCAAAATCGTTGCGCCACAGCTGTACATCGCTGTCGGTATCTCCGGCGCGATCCAGCACTTGGCCGGCATGAAAGATTCCAAAGTGATCGTTGCGATCAACAAGGACGAAGAAGCGCCGATCTTCCAGGTGGC
Source organism: Pseudomonas viridiflava (assembly GCF_900580865.1). GTDB lineage: Bacteria > Pseudomonadota > Gammaproteobacteria > Pseudomonadales > Pseudomonadaceae > Aquipseudomonas. Next base: position 179,868 of record NZ_UTBZ01000060.1, on the reverse strand, counting down.
CGATTACGGTCTCGTGGCGGATCTGTTCGAAGCAGTCCCTGCGCTGCAGCAGGCTTTGTAAGGCGTCATCGGCAGGCGAGCACGGAGCTCGTCTGCCGCAGGTTCAGTCGTACGATCCTTTGCCTGGCATTTTGATGCCATGCAAGTTCACTTTGCGGTACAGCGTCGCACGGGAGATCCCCAGTTCTCGCGCGGCCAACAGGGGTTTCCAGCGGTTGCGCACAAGCGTGTCGATCAACGCCTGGCGTTCCGGGCTGCCGCTGACGTTCTCCTGGCCTTTCACTGGTGCACTTGCGCCGAGTGTCACTGGCAGATCATCTACGCCGATCACTTGGCTTTTACACACAGCGCAGGCGTATCGCAGCACGTGATGCAGTTGCCGCATGTTGCCCGGCCAGCTGTAATTCAGCAGCATTTCCAGCGCAGATTCGCTCAGTTCTACACGCTCGCCCGAGCGCTCGCACTCGTCGTCCAGCAGTGAGTTGATCAACGCCAGCTTGTCTTTGCGTTCGCGTAGTGGCGGTATATCGAAGCGTGCGCCGCTCAGGCGAAAAAACAGATCTTCACGAAAGCTGCCGGCTTCCACCAGTGTGGCAATGTCCCGGTGGCTGGCACAAATCACCTGAATATCGATGGCCTGGGTGCGCGCGCCGCCCAGGGGGGCCACTTCACCTTCGCTGAGTACGCGCAACAAGCGCGTTTGCAGGGCCAGGGGCATGTCGCCGATTTCGTCGAGAAACAACGTGCCGCCGTCGGCCTGCTGCAACAGGCCTCGCATGCCTTTGGTTGAAGCGCCCGTAAAGGCGCCTGCGGCATAACCGAACAATTCACTCTCTATCAGGCTCTCGGGGATCGCCGCACAATTCACTGCGACAAAGGGCTTGTCCCGACGTTTGCTGCCGGCATGCAATTGCAGCGCAAAAAACTCCTTGCCCGCACCGGTTTCACCATGGATCAGCACGGGGAGACCACGATCCTTGACCCGTACCGCCAGCTCCATTGCCTGTGCAACCTTGGGGTCCGGCGCTGATGCCGGGTGGCCGGCTACTGCGGCGCTGATGGGGCGACGGGGTGACTTGAGGCGCACATGCAACCCCATCGAAGGCAGAAAGTGGAGGCTGTCATCCCCAGCGGCGGGCAACTTTGCTGAGGTGAAGGCTTCGTCAATATGCGCGGGGATTCCACCAAAGCTCTGTAACAGCAGGCGCCGCGCGGCGGGGTTGAGCGCCTCAATGCGGCCATCCCGGTCCCAGGCGAACAGGCATTGCGGCTGGCTGTCGACATAGCCGGGCAGGGGGTGTGCCCGTAATACCCACAGGTCTTGGGTGCTGTACATGAAGTAGGCATTTTCGAGTTCCGTGGCGCTTTGAATGACCATTTGCCGAATCAGATGCTGGCTGCGGCGGTCATCCGGAGCACGCACTGAAGACACGTCCAGTACTGCCAGGATCTCGCCGCTGGGGGAAAAAATCGGCGCCGCAGAGCAGGTATTGCCGATAAACGCAGCACGGAAATGATCGAGTTTGTGCACGGTGACCGGCAGCTTGTCGATCAGCACCGCGCTGACGGCGGTCGTGCCTTCCTCCTTCTCCGACCAGCATGTGCCGACGTCCATGCCGGAGCGCCGGTACTCGCCGCGCAGGGCTGAGTCGATCCGGTAATCGACGGTACATCCCAGGGTATCGGTGAGCATCACACAGTAGTCGGCGTCGCGTACGCGGCTGTGCAGACGTGACATTTCATCACCTGCCAGGTGCAGGAAATCGTCGACACGCTGGCGATGCTCATTGATCTGGTGAGCCTCCAGCACCCTCGGTCCCTGTAAGGACCCCGGGTCGAGCTTGTAGTGCTGCACCGAGCGACGCCAGGAATCGAGGATGGCATTCGGCACCGGCAGGGTCGGGGCATTCTGGGCAGTGCGCAATACGCGACTCACGTGTTCCACATGAGTCTTCGAAAAAACAGAGGACATGGTACCTCCGAAGGTTGGATCTTATTTTTCTGTTGATGGCCATTAAAGGCGGCTTGGCCAATCCCTTCAAGCTGAATCCGTCAGCCGGTGTCGGTGAGACATAACCGCTCAGTATTCGCAACGTCCCACGTGAGACTGGAGCGGTTATGTCTTACGACAGCCAGTGGGGCGATTGCGATTAATCAAGCATTGAGCCTTCTATTCCGGGCTTTGTGGCTGGATATAAAGGTGTTGGCATCCCACTTGCTCTGTCTGTCTCAGCAGGCCGCGTCGAACGGTCGCATCTCAACAACAATAATGACAGAGGCAGTACATGAGTGAATTCAACGCTGTGAATTTCTCCCTGAACGGCAAGGTTGCCCTGGTGACCGGCGCTGGCCGTGGCATTGGCCAGGGTATTGCGCTGAGCCTTGCCCAGGCGGGCGCTGACCTGGTGCTGGCCGATTACGACTTGGGGATCGCGCAAGAGGCTGCCGCCTTGGTCCAGGCCCTGGGGCGTCGGGCTGTGGCCCTGCAAGTTGACGTCAGCAAACCCGAGAGTATCGCCAGTTTGATTGAGCAGGTCAGGGCGCACTTTGGCCGCCTGGATGTGGCGATCAACAACGCGGGCGTTGTCAGCCTCGGTCGGGTCGATGAGTTGGCCGTCAGCGAGTGGGACCGCATCATGAACATCAACGCCCGTGGCGTATTCCTCTGCTGCCAGGCCGAACTCAAGCTGATGCGCGAGCATAACTTCGGCCGCATTATCAATCTGGCCTCGATTGCCGGCAAAGTCGGTTTCCCGGACCTCTCCCATTACAGCGCCTCCAAGTTCGCTGTGATCGGTTTTACCAATGCCTTTGCCAAGGAAGTTGCCCGCGAAGGCATCACGGTTAACGCCCTCTGCCCAGGCGTGGTGGGCACCGGGATGTGGCGCGGTGATGAGGGGCTTTCCGCGCGCTGGGCGCAACCCGGCGAAACCGAAGTGCAATCCTGGGAGCGACATCAGTCCAGCCTGCTGCCTCAAGGGCAAGCGCAAACCGTGGAAGACATGGGCCAATTGGCCGTTTACCTGGCGTGCGCGCCACACGTTACCGGGCAGGCGATTGCTGTTGATGGCGGCTTCTCGCTCTAACTGACCCCGTTCACTTTTCAAGTTTACGTCCGCTGAATCCTTATTCAGGGGAGCGGATACGGCTTGCCTGCAACTTTGTTATTGCGTTGAAGCCTGCAGGCGCTCTGATCGAAACAGGAGAACATAATGACAACTACAGTTCTGGCCAAACGTTCCGTTGGCACCGACGTTATCAACTACGACGCTATTGTGATTGGTGCAGGTTTCGGTGGCATTTACATGCTCAAGAAATTGCGCGATGAACTGGGCTTAAAGGTGCGCGCCTTCGACAAGGCCGGTGGCATCGGCGGTACCTGGTTCTGGAACCGCTACCCCGGCGCGTTATCCGACAGTGAATCGTTCGTCTATTGCTTCTCCTGGGACCGCGAACTGTGCCAGGAATGGGACATCACCACGCGCTACCTGACCCAGCCACAGATCCTGTCCTACCTGAACCACGCCGTGGATCGCCACGACCTGCGCCGCGATATCCAGCTTGAAACAGGCATCACCGCCGCCGTGTTCGATGAGCAGAGCAGCCGCTGGCTGGTCACGGCCGATGATGGTCATCAATACAGCGCCAAATACCTGGTGACGGCGCTGGGCCTGTTGTCCGCGACGAATGTGCCCAAGATCAAAGGCCTCGATCAGTTCAAGGGGAGCATGTATCACACTGCCAACTGGCCGGCCGACGCTGTGCTGGAAGGCAAGCGCGTAGGTGTGATCGGCACGGGTTCGACAGGGTGCCAGGTCATCACCGCGATCGCACCGACGGTCGGCCACCTCACCGTGTTCCAGCGCTCTGCGCAGTACACCGTGCCGGTGGGCAACGGCCCGGTCAGTCGCGATTACGTCGACGACATTAAACGCAACTACGACGCGATCTGGCAGGAGGTGCGGTCCTCGCGCCTGGCGTTCGGCTTCCCCGAAAGCGACATTCCCACCATGAGTGTGGATGCTGCTGAACGCAAAGCCATCTTCCAGCGCGCCTGGGACGGCGGCGGCGGTTTCCGCTACATGTTCCAGACCTTTAACGATATCGCCACCAGTGAAGAGGCCAACATCGAGGCGCAAAACTTCGTTCGCGAGAAAATCGCCGAGATCGTCAAGGATCCGGAAACAGCCCGCAAGTTGATGCCCCGCGATCTCTACGCCAAGCGCCCGCTGTGTGACAGCGGGTACTACGCTACCTTCAACCGCGCCAACGTGTCGCTGGTGGACGTCAAGGCCAACCCGATCGAAGAAATCACTGCCAAGGGCGTTCGTACGGCAGATGGGGTTGAGCACGAACTGGATGTGTTGGTGTTTGCCACCGGTTTTGATGCCGTGGACGGTAACTACAAGCGCATCGATATCCGTGGGCGCGACAACACCTCGATGAAAGATCACTGGGCGGACGGCCCGTCCAGCTACCTGTCGGTGGCCACCGCCAAATTCCCGAATATGTTCATGATCCTGGGGCCTAACGGTCCGTTTACCAATCTTCCGCCGACGATTGAGACCGAAGTGGAGTGGGTCTGCGACCTAGTTGGTTTCATGGAGCAGAACGAGCTCGCCTGTGTGGAGCCGTCTGCGCGAAGCGAGCAGGAATGGGGCAAGACTTGCCAGGACATTGCTGATCAAACGCTTTTTGCCAAGACTGATTCGTGGATCTTCGGTGCCAATATCCCCGGCAAAAGCAACAAGGTGTATTTCTACATGGGGGGATTGGGAGCCTTCAACGAACATTTGGCAGCGGTCAAGAACGATGACTACCGGGGCTTCAAGTTCAAGGCCGTCAGTCTCGAAGGCGCGACCAAGCGTCGCGTAACGGAGAACCTGCAATGAACTTGAACAACCCCGAACTCATGCGTCATCAAGCCTTTATCGACGGTGAATGGCTGGCGGCAGACAGCGAAGCCACGATCACGGTGAGCAACCCATCGACGGGCGCCACTATCGGCCAGGTGCCGCGCATGGGCAAGGCTGAAACACGCCGGGCCATCGAAGCGGCTGAGCACGCGTTGCCGGCCTGGCGTGAGCTGTCGGCCAAGGCGCGTGCCAATGCGCTGCGCCGTTGGTACGACTTGATTATCGAAAACCAGCATGACCTAGCGCACATCATGACGCTGGAGCAGGGTAAGCCGCTGCCTGAAGCGCTGGGTGAAATAGTCTTCGCCGCGTCCTATATCGAGTGGTATGCGGAGGAAGCGAAGCGGGTCTATGGCGATATCATCCCAGGCGCAACGGACAAGCGTCTGCTGGTCATCAAGCAGCCCGTGGGTGTTTGCGCCGCCATTACGCCGTGGAACTTTCCCAGCGCAATGATCACCCGCAAAGCCGGTCCGGCGCTGGCCGCGGGTTGCACAATGGTCATCAAGCCGGCCTCCCAGACGCCGTTCTCGGCACTGGCGCTGGTGTACCTCGCCGAACAGGCAGGCATTCCCAAAGGTGTGCTGTCGGTGGTCACGGGTGCTGCGGCAGAGATTGCCGAGGAGCTGACCAGCAACCCGGTCGTACGCAAGATTTCCTTCACGGGGTCCACTGAGATCGGGCGCCAGATCATGGGAAAATGCGCTCACGACATCAAAAAAGTCTCTCTGGAACTGGGCGGCAACGCACCCTTTGTTGTATTCGACGATGCCGACCTGGACGCTGCCGTTGAGGGTGCGCTCGCTTCGAAGTTTCGCAATGCAGGGCAGACCTGCGTCTGCGCCAATCGCTTGTACGTGCATGACAAGGTGTATGACGCTTTCGTCGACAAACTGGCTTGCGCGGTGGGCGCTCTGAAGATTGGCGATGGTTTTAGCGAGGGCGTCACGCTTGGGCCGCTGATTGATGGTAAGGCCGTCGCCAAGGTACGCGAGCATATTGAGGATGCCTTGGCCAAAGGCGCCAAGGTAGTCCAGGGCGGTGGTGCACATACCCAGGGCGCCAATTTCTTTGAGCCCACGATCCTGGTGGATGTGCCGGACACCGCGCGCGTCGCCAAAGAGGAGACTTTCGGCCCGCTTGCACCGGTCTTTCGCTTCTTCGATGACGCCGAGGTCATCGCTAAAGCCAACGACACCGAGTTCGGCCTGGCGGCGTATTTCTACACCGCAAACCTGAGCCGGGTGTTTCGTTTGGGCGAGGCGCTGGAGTACGGCATCGTCGGAGTCAACACCGGCATTATCAGCTCCGAAGCCGCGCCGTTTGGTGGGGTCAAGGCGTCGGGTGTTGGCCGCGAAGGCTCCAAATACGGGCTGGAGGATTACCTTGAGATCAAATACCTGTGCCTGGCCGGCATTTGATCTGTAGCGCCCCATTTTTCAACTGATTGCTTTCTTGAGTGACCGCCAGGGCGCTGCCCTGCGGTCCGGTCAACGCTGTGTCGTAAAACATAAAAACAATAGGATAAATCGACATGAACATCGCTTGGAAATTGCCGCTGGGGCTCGGGCTCCTGTCATGCATCGCTGTGCCGGCCTCGGCGGACGACACTGCCTCGAGATGGGGAACCGGAGATTGGGGCGGGGTACGCAGAGAGCTACTGGAGCAGGGCGTTGACGTGATCGTCGGTTACGTCGGCGAAGCTGCCACCAATGTCCACGGAGGCTATAACCATGACCGAACGGCGCGCTACACCGCGCAATGGGCACTGGGCACTCACCTGGACTTGCAAAAATTACTCGGCTGGAATGACGCAGAGTTCCAGTTGCTGGTGACGGAACGCAACGGTAACAACCTCTCCGACGAGCGCGTTTCTGATCCCCGCGCGCCACAACTCAGTTCGGTGCAGGAGGTGTGGGGCAGGGGACAGACCTGGCGCCTGACCCAGATGTGGTACCGCCAGAAATTTTTCAACAGCGCCCTGGATCTCAAGTTCGGCCGCGTGGGCGTCAACGAAGACTTCGCCAGTTTTCCCTGCGACTTCCAGAGTCTGTCGTTTTGCAGTGCCCCCATCGGCAACGTCGCCGGTGATGTCTGGTACAGCGGACCAGTGAGCCAGTGGGGCGTGCGCGTGCGCTATAACCTCGATGATCGCTGGGCGGTGCAGGTCGGGGTGTATGAGCAAAATCCGTCGTACCTGGAGACAGGCAACGGTTTCAAGCTCAGCGGCAGTGGCACCAAAGGCGCGTTGGTGCCGGTGGAGGTCATCTGGAAGCCAACCGTCGGTAAAGATGCCTTACCCGGTGAATACCGCTTGGGTTACTACCACAGCAGTGCCAGCGCCAACGATCTGTACGACGACGTCAACGGTAACCCGCAGGTGTTGACCGGCCAGGCGCCAAAGTCACGCAGTAGCAAACACGGCGCATGGATAATCGGCCAACAGCAGCTCACAACCCGTAACGGCGATGCTTCGCGCGGTCTGAGCGTATTTGCAAGCCTGACCGTGCATGACAAAGCCACCAGCGGTATCGAAAGCTTCCAGAATATCGGCGCGGTCTACAAAGGCGCGTTTGATGCGCGGCCCCAAGATGACCTCGGCGTCGGTATCGCACGTCTCAAGGTGAATGACGACGTGACCAAGCGCCAGCGCCTTATCAACGACACCACGGGCATCAGTGATTACGACGACCCACAGTACGTTCCTGTGCAGCACAGCGAATACAACATCGAACTTAATTACGGCGTACACGTGACCAACTGGCTGACCGTGCGCCCGAACGTGCAGTACGTGCGCAATCCAGGTGGCGTCTACGAGGTGGACAATGCCTGGGTCGCCGGTATGAAGCTGCAGGCAAGCTTCTGAGCTTGGGCAGATGTGTGAGCAGTCTGTAACCCCCATCACGAATAAGAAGGAACACCAGCATGACTAAGTCCTTGGGAAAAGTCGCTTTTGTAACCGGTGCCGGTCAAGGGATCGGAGAGGCCATTGCCTTGCGCATGGCGGCCGATGGTTTCGCCGTAGCCTGTGCCGATATGAACCTTGAAACAGCCTGTCAGGTGGCCGAAAACATCAGGAGAACCGGCGGCAAAGCACTGGCGATTAAGGTCGATGTGGCCGACCGCGAGGATGTTTTCAAGGCCGTGCAGGCAGCGGTGGATGGTTTGGGTGACCTGCATGTGGTCATCAATAACGCAGGCATTGCGCCCATTGCGCCCATCGAATCGATTACGCCAGAGATCTATCGCCGCACGTTCGACATCAACGTGGGCGGTGTGCTCTGGGGCATACAGGCAGCAGTAAAGGCGTTCAAGGCGTTAGGTCACGGCGGCAAAATCATCAGCGCTTCTTCGCAGGCGGGTCATATCGGCAACCCTGACCTGGCTGTGTACGGCGGGACCAAGTTTGCCGTGCGTGGTATCACCCAGACCGCAGCTCGGGAATTGGCTCATCTGGGTATTACGGTAAACGCCTACTGCCCTGGCATCGTAAATACACCGATGATGCGCAAGGTTGCCCAGGACGTGGCTGATAACGCCAATCAAAGCATTGAATGGGGGATGGAACAATTTGCCCAGCACATCACCTTGAAACGGCTTTCCCAGCCCGAGGACGTGGCAGCCTGTGTTTCGTTTCTGTCTGGCCCTGACTCTGACTACATGACAGGGCAGGCCGTGATCATTGATGGCGGAATGGTATTTAACTGATTCGTCATTCTTGCAGAGGAGCGCTCAAGCGTGCACCCGTTGAGCGTTTCACGCATGCGACGTGAGGGAAAGAGATGACTATCACCAAATGTATTGCATCGCCGGGCAAATTTCTGGTCCAGGCCGATGCGTTGTTAAATTTAGCGGTCCATGGTAAGGCCTTCGGGGCCAATGCGTATCTGATCTGCGATCAATTTATCGTTGGCCGGGTTCATGAGAAAGCGATGCCAGGGTTCAACAACGAACAACGCGCAGAGTTGGCGGTGTTTGGAGGGCAGTGTTGCGACAGTGAAATCAACCGGCACGTGGAAGCGGCGCGTGGTGCTGATTATGTCGTCGGGATAGGGGGCGGGAAAACACTGGATACCGCTAAGGCGGCGGCACATTTCCTGGAAAAACCCGTGCTGATCCTGCCTACCCTAGCCTCTACGGACGCGCCCTGTACTGCGATTTCGGTGATTTACAACGAAGACGATACGTTTAATCGCTATTTGTTTTTATCCAAAAACCCGGACGTTGTTTTAGCCGATACACGCATTCTGGCCGAGCAACCCCCGCGTTTTTTTGCTGCGGGCGTGGGTGACGGTCTGGCCACATATTTCGAGGCGCGGGCGTGTTTTTCCGCGCATCGCGACAATCTGATCCTGGGCAATGACGGCAAGATGCTCAAACCCACATTGATCGGGTTTGCGATTGCGCAAACGTGCTACGAGACCATCAAAAAGTATTCGGCCCAAGCGGCATTCGCAGTGCAGAAGAAAGCCATTACCGCCGCCCTGGAGAATACGATTGAGGCCACCATCTACATGTCGGCGGTCGGGGCTGAGTCGGGTGGTTGCGCCGCTGCGCATGCGATCCATAACGGGATGACCAACGTGCATGATCTGCACGGCGCGCAGCACGGAGAAAAGGTTGTGTTCGGCCTATTCACCCAGCTCGTGATGGAAGCTGCACCTATGGCGGAGATTGAGGAGGTGGTGGACATTGCCATGGCCGTGGGTTTGCCTCTGACGCTCGAAGACTTGGGGCTCAAACACTTCAAAGAAGCGGAGTGGAGAAAAGTCGCCGAGTTGGCCTGCGATAAAAACGACACGATGCACAACATGCCTTTCACGGTGACGCCGAACCTTGTGTATGACGCGATCGTGGCGACTGACGCATTGCTGCATGGTTTCAAGCGACAAAAGGCTGTGCACTAGCCACTTGATTGGGTGCCCGTGTTGAGGCGTTTACAGCGCTCGAAAACGGTTTGGCGCCGTCAATTGTTCAAATCGATTGGAGGCGCCTTTTTTAGTGCAGAACTGACGGTTACCCGTATCAGTGAGTCTGCGCGATGCCTTTGAGCTTGGCGACTTGGGTTGCCAATACATCCATCAAGTCCGGGGACAGGCAGTCGTAGGTCTCCAGTCCGATTGAGCGCAGACGTGTACGGATGCCCTTCATCTGCTCAGGAGGGGTGCCGGTTTCAATGATCGAAGAAACGAACGCCGCGAACCCCGGTGCAGACCAGCCCGTTTGCGGGGACAATTCGGTATGAACGAAGTCCAGACCATAAAACGCGTGATCCTTGTTCTCGATACGTCCGTACAGGTGTGCATGACACGCCTTGCAGGCATGGCGCTGAATAACCGCCGTATCGTCAACGATAGCGAGCTTCTGCGCGTTTGCGGTGACGCTGACATTCGCCCGTGGCACGACCGCGATCACGGCGAATTTGGCACCCTCCGGTTTCCAGCATTTACTGCAACCACAAGCGTGGTTATGAAGTGTCTGAGCATCGATGGCAATTTCGACTTTATCGGTGGGGCACAGGCATTGCAGCGTGCCTCCGGCAAAGTTCGTGGCGGCAGGGGATAGACCGCTATCCAGGGAAGGATGAAGTTTTATCTCGGTCACAAGGTATCTCCAGATCGATAACGAGCGTGGGAAGGCGACAGGGCCTTGCGGCCCTGAGCCTTACTTCAGTACTTGATGACAGTGCGGATCGACTTGCCTTCATGCATCAGGTCGAACGCTTCATTGATGCGCTCCAATGGCATGGTGTGCGTCACGAAAGGCGCGAGCTCGATTTCACCTTTCATCGCGTCCTCAACCATTTTTGGCAGCTGAGTGCGACCTTTGACGCCGCCGAAAGCGGAGCCTTTCCAGGTACGCCCGGTGACGAGCTGGAACGGACGGGTCGAAATTTCCTGCCCGGCACCTGCTACACCGATGACGATCGATTGGCCCCAGCCACGGTGCGCACTTTCCAGCGCGGCGCGCATGACATGCACGTTACCGATGCATTCGAACGAGTGGTCGACACCCCATCCGGTCGTTTCGATGATGACTTGCTGGATAGGCTTATCGTGATCCTTCGGGTTGATGCAGTCAGTGGCGCCGAAAGACCGGGCGAGTTCAAATTTGCCAGGGTTGGTATCTACGGCAATGATGCGTCCGGCTTTGGCCTGACGGGCGCCTTGAATCACGGCGAGCCCGATACCACCGAGTCCGAATACCGCGACGGTGTCTCCCGGTTGCACCTTGGCCGTGTTGTGCACGGCACCAATGCCGGTGGTGACACCGCAGCCAAGCAGGCATACATGCTCATGGTTGGCCTGCGGATTGATCTTTGCGACGGATACTTCAGCCACCACGGTGTACTCGCTGAACGTCGAGCAACCCATGTAGTGGTATAGCGGTTGACCATTGTAGGAAAACCGAGTGGTGCCATCCGGCATCACGCCTTTGCCTTGTGTTTCACGGACGGCGACGCACAGGTTGGTTTTGCCAGACTTGCAGAACAGGCACTCGCCACATTCGGCGGTATACAGTGGAATAACATGATCGCCGGGCTTGAGGCTGGTAACGCCTTCACCGACCTCAACCACCACGCCCGCACCTTCGTGCCCCAACACAACAGGGAACAGTCCCTCAGGATCATCGCCCGACAGCGTGAAGGCATCGGTATGGCACACACCAGTGTCGGTAATCTTGATCAGCACTTCGCCAGCGCGTGGCGGCGCAACGTCGATCTCGACAATTTGCAGCGGCTTGCCGGGTTCAAATGCAACTGCAGCACGGGATTTCATAAAGCTTTATCTCCAAGTGGTAATACTTTCAGGCCGAGGCGTTGGTCTGGATCGAAGAGGCGTGCAAGTGATTACTTGAGCTCAGTACCCAGCAGTGCGTGTCTTGATCGATGAGTTTTCGCCAAGCGTGGCGAAAGCAGGCGGAGCGTCTCCATTAGCACCATTTGTACTGCAACGGAGTAACCGGCCAAGGGCGTCAATTACGGGAATCGGGTTACCGGAAAGCTTAGGCGTTCATCAGAAAAACAAACACGTCCTTTCTGTTTGGTGACTACGGTCGATTTGTTTCTAATCAACCGAGCGCTGACGGCTCACGGGGAAATGCTCAATCTGTCTGGTGATTTACCGCACTCAGCGGGTTGGCCAGCAGGAATGTCAGCTGATGAGTAAAGTGCTGAAGCGTGACCTCGTTTCGCGTAAAAAAACGCACAGGACCTATTCTGTGTTCCTCGATCAATTCGGCCTTCTTGAGCAATGACAAGTGCTGGGAGACCGTGGATTGTGCCAGCCCGCAACGCAGGGCAATCTGGCCAGCGCACACGCCGAATTCGCGACCGTAGGCTTGCTGAGGGAAATACCGAATCGCGTCTTTCAGCCAGCCAAGTATCTTTCGTCTCAGCGGGTGTGCGATCGCGTGCAGGATCATTTGAGGGGAAGGGGAAGGCGCAGCGAGCATCGCTTGCTGATCAGCATTGGACATGTCTGATCCTCGATTTCATAGCGCTGGCAAGCCTCATGTCGAGGCCTGCACAGACAGTGGACACAACATCCGACTGGCATCAGTCGAGCAGGTCGGCAATAGATTCGGCGGCAATCTGATACGAGCGACAACGTGCCGAGGGGTCATAAATCCTCGCATCTATGATCACTTCATCCGCCTGAGTGGTAGCGATGAACTGACGCAACCAACTGCCAACATCGTCCACGTCACCCACTGCAGTGCAAGACATGGCTTGGTCCAGGCTCTGTCGATCATAGGCGGAGATCCGTTCCATGTAGCCTTCTTCCGGACGCGGTAAAGGGCCTGCCTTGCCTGCGTATAAATTGCAGACCCACTGTCGATGTGAGCTGGCGATGTAGTCAGCCTCGGCCCGGGAAGGGGCCGCGAAGACATTTGCACCAGCGATAACATACGGGCTGCTTAAAACGGCCGAGGGGCGGAACGTACTGCGGTAATGGGTAATCGCTTCCATCAAAAAACGCGGGGCAAAATGCGAAGCGAATGCGTATGGAAGCCCCAGTTTTGCCGCGAGGTCAGCACTGTTGATACTCGAGCCCAGCAACCAGAGCGGGATGTCGTGTTGCCCCGGGATTGCCCGAACTGGCTGTTTGCCGTTGTCCGCCAGATAGTCCTGCACTTGTCGCAGGTCTTGCGCGAAGTCGCGTTCGGAGGCATCACCGCGCAGCGCCCGAATTGCCGGCCCGGCTGATCCAGGCGCTCTGCCAATGCCCAGATCGATACGCCCCGCAAATAACGTTTCCAACGTTCCGAACTGCTCCGCAACTACGAGAGGAGAGTGATTAGGCAGCATGATCCCGCCAGAGCCCACACGCAGCTCACGCGTTGCCGCAGCCAGATGCTGAATCAGCAGGGTGGTTGCCGAGGATGCGATACCCGGCAGGTCGTGATGCTCGGCGATCCAGTAGCGTTTATAACCGTGAGCTTCCACGTGTTGCGCCAGCGCAACCGCATCATCAAGGGTGTCAGCGAAGGTTTTTCCTTCGCCAATCATCATCAAATCCAGTACAGAGAGGGCTGTCATTGCAGGCTCCATTTCAATTCGGGTTCACAAGGTGATGCGGTCTTACTTCAATGGGAAGTTCGCCCATTGCGGGTGCGCTTCAAGGCGTCGATCAATATCACGCAGCGTTGCGAGGCATCGCTGGAGTTTCAGGTAGATGTCGCCACCATAATCCCAGCCGAGCACGCCGATGCTCCCGGTGTAGCCAACGCGATTCAGCGCGGCAATCAACGCGAAGTTGTCCATCTCGCCACGATCAACCGGCTCCATCGTGGCCACGCCGCCCCAGCCCAGTTGCGAAAGCGCGCTACCGGACGTCACCACTTGCATCAGCCATGGCTTCATTGCCAAGAGGCGTGCTTCAAGCGCTCCTTCCTGGCTGGCGTACCAGTGATAACCATTGAACGAGGCACCCAGGCGCGGGTGAGCAAACAGTTCGCAGATCTGCACGACTTGTTCGGTAGTCTGGGTCACATGATGCAGATGGGGATACAGCGCGATTCGCAGTCCACGCTGCTCGGCAATGGGCAGCAGCGACTCGATGAAGCCAAGAATGGCTTGAGCACCATTGACGCTGGTTTGTATCGCCAGCTCGATAAGCTCGACACCTTCGACGGTTTCAACGATGCGTCGTATCAGACTGTCGTTACGCCCCTCGTGTAGCACCAGATAAAGCCCCTCAACGTGCAAGCCGTGGGTTTCCCTGACACGGGGCAATAAGGTGAGATCGGTCAGCGGTGTACCGCCCCAGGCCGCGACAGTGATGCCGTCATAACCCAGTTCGGCCAACATTTCGCACTGCGTTTGAAAGGCGTAAACACCCATCGATGAGTAGAAAAATGAATCGAGTGCATGGATACGATGAGCCATGATTTATCTCCTGGGCTCAGCGCGGTGAGTCGGTCAGAACGGACCATTCGGGATGGACCGCCAACCGGTGTTCCATGGAGCGAAACGCAGTGACCGACCGGCGCAGGTTGCCATAGACGTCACCGCCCATACTCTCCCAGCCAAGAACGCCAAAGCGTCCGTCGAAACCACGACGTTCGAGGGCGCCCAACAACACGAAGTTGTCCATTTCCCCTTCATCGAGCGGTTCGATTGTCGCCAGGCCGCCCCATCCCAGTGGCGAGCGCCGGGTGCCGGCGATATTGACCTGTTTCAGCCAGGGCCAAACCGCATCAAGACGCTGTTCAAGAGCCTGCTCCTGCATCGCATACCAGTGATAACCGTTGAAAACGATATTGAGTAGCGGGTGGTTGAACTCTTCGCACAGTGCCACGGCTTCGGCGGTTGTCTGCATGCCGTAGCGCGCGTGGGGATAAAGATTGATCTCAAGGCCTCGACGCTCGCAGATCGGCAGCAGGTGCTCAAGCATTCTGCGGTCAGCGTCGGTGACTTCGTCGCCTGAATGCAGGGCCAGCTCAATCGTGGTGCAGCCCTCAATGGTTTCGAAGATGTTGGTTACAAACGATTCCAGACCTTGGCGATAGATCAGGTAGACGGCACCTACGTCCAGGCCCCAAGTGGGTTTGACCTGGGCAATCGACTGCAAGTCTTTACTCCAGGCAGATATCGTCATCCCTTGGTAGCCGAGTTCGGCGAGCATTTCGCACTGTGCTGCCAACGGGTAAGTGCCCAATGCGGTCTGAAAGATGAAATCCATGTGATGAAGAGGGCGATTCATGAGCGGGCCTGCATGGGTGAGGGTTCGACCGGAAGTGATGCACTGGGGAAGTGTGGGAGGAGGTATTCGCCCAGCTCATCGATGACTTCCGAGGCGTGACGTCGCTGAGGTTTGAAGTGCAGGGCAACGTGACCGACGCCCTGATCCTGTTGACGCTTCCAATGCTCGATCAATGCGTTGCGACCGGCACGCAGCACCCGACCCGCCTGCAGTGGAAAGTTCGGGTCGCGGTCCAGATCAAACAGGGTGCCGTAGCCGTAGGGCTTGTAAATCCCCTGGCCACAGACCGTGCGCCAGCGTTCGATGATTTGCGGAATCAGGATCGGATTGGAGATATACGAGAGAATGCCGTCGGTGTTTTCGCCAATCCACTCCAGCGACTGGCCGGCCTGACCCACAATAATGGTCGGCAGGCGTGAACCCACAGGCTTGGGGATGAGGTCGATATCACCATTCAACTGGCCATAAAACTTAGAGGCATGCACTGGCCAGTGGGTTTCGGTTGCAGCGCGGATGATCGCCAGCGCATCACGGAAACGCTCGGCGCGATTATTGAAATCAAACCCGAAAGCAGGGTATTCCACCGGACGGTCGCCGGTGGCCAGCCCGAGGATAAATCGTCCCCCTAGCAACTGATCGATGCTCGCGGCCTGTTTGGCAACGATCAATGGATCGCGTAAAGGGAGAACGATGCCCGCGGTACCGATGGCGATATTACGGGTCACGCCAGCCAGAAATCCGGCGTACACCAGAGGGTCAAGAATCTGCCCCACATCACCGAAGTTCGGGTCATAGAACGGTACATCGCGAAGCCAGATGGCGGAAAAACCAGCCTCATCAACCCGGCGAGCCAACTGCGCATGATCCTGCAGAGTCGGACCCGGACTGTCGGGGTAACTTTCCAAGGGGGCGATGAAGCCAAACGTCAGATGACCGGGCTGAAAAACCCGCGCATAACCGCGGTGCTGTTGCAGTTCCGGCGCACTCGTATAGCGAGAGGACATGATTTTCGAGGGCTCTTCTGTAATCCAGGATGGCAGAGGCTTCGCGAGGCGATACGCCTTGGGGTGAAGCCACGATTTCGGTGACTATAGGTTGTATGATGTGAAAGAAAAACAGGATGCAGTTCCGAACATTTATGAATAAAACGCTCAAATAGATCGGAGTCGTCATGGACCATTTTGGAGCGCTCGGCGCGTTCGTTCAGGCCGCGCAAACGCGCAGCTTTACCGAGGCTGGACGAAGAACTGGCGTATCTTCATCGGCTGTCAGCAAGGCCGTGGCACGTTTGGAGGAAGAACTCGGCGTCAGGTTGTTTCACCGCTCCACACGCGCGATAACGCTGACCTCCGAGGGCAGTGTGTTCCTTGAGCGCTGTCACCGTATTTTTGCGGAGTATGAGGTCGCCAAACGGGAGATCACCGAGGCTGCTGGTAAACCCCAGGGAAAATTGCGTCTGGGCTTGCCCCAGTTGGGCATGCGTTTGATGCCTCACTTGATTGCGTTTCAGCAGGCCTATCCCGACGTGGAGCTGGAGCTTGAATTCAGTGATCGGCTGGTCAACGTCATCGAGGAGGGTTTTGATGCGGTGATGCGTATCGGTGAGGTCGAAGACTCGCGCCTGACAATGCGCAAGCTCAATGGCTACAGCCATCGGCTCGTTGCATCGCCTGACTACCTTGCAACCCGTGGTACGCCTGCACGGCCGTCAGATCTCGCCGGCCATTCCTGCCTCCGTTACCGGTATCCAACCAGTGGCAAACTCGACCCTTGGCCACTGCTGACAAAAAAGGGTCAGGACAGCTATGAACCCGGGCAGTCGGCAACCGCCAATGCGATAGAGCCGCTCATGGCGATGGCTGAGGCTGGATTGGGAATCGCGTGCCTGCCGGATTTTTTTGTCGAAGATGCCATCACCGATGGAAGATTGGTTGCGCTTCTGGATCGCTACATGAGCGATCACCGTACGTTCAGCATTCTTTGGCCATCCAGTCGCCACCCTTTGCCGAAAATAAAAGCGTTCGTCAGCTTCATGACTGAGCGACTGGCGTGATGTACCACCGTTGACCACAACGCAAAATGCCGATGCACTGGATTGCTCCAGTGCATCGGCATTCAAGTACTACGCAGAGAGTTACGCTGTGCGGGATGCCTTCGCGGCAAAGGCGCCGTCACCCAGCAGTGCAACAACCAATGCCGTCACGGACAAATAGATCGGGTATTCCCAGCCGCCGTTGGCATTGGTGAAACTCCAGCCGTTGCCGAAGTGGACGGTTGCGGCGACGAACAGCTGAACCACCGCCAAGGCGGCCACCCAGCGTGCGTAAACACCCAATACCAACATCAAGCCGCCGATCACTTCAAATGCCATGACCGGGTAAGCGAGAAAGCCCGGAAAACCGATGGATTCAAAAAAACCTGCGGTACCTGCGGGCGTGAAAACAAACACTTTGGTCAGGCCGTGAGCGATAAACATGATGCCCAGGGCGAGGCGCATCACAAATGCAGCGTAGGGGGCGGTGCGAGAGTCAATCATGGTGTAGCTCCTTTTTGTTTAATGAATCAGTGACAGCGTTTGGGTCAGCCATGTCGAGAAGTCAGCCAGTTCTTCAGCGACGATCTCGTGGGCCATTTCGTAGAAATGGGTTTCGTGGACGACGCCGATTCGATCCAGCCAAGCGTCAGCTTCCTTGGCCCAGTCCACCGGCAACACGCCGTCGTGGTGACCGTGGGCGATGAATGCCGACACTGACTTGAGACGCTCAGGCGAGGCGACCTTTGGGGCTATCTCGCGCAGCATTCTGCCGCTGAGAATCGCAAAACCTTGCACCAGTTCAGGCTCGGTCACGCCCAGACTCGCGCTCATGATGCCGCCCTGACTGAAGCCTGCGATGACCGTCGGCAACTGGGGCAGTGCGTCTATAAAGGTGTGCAGCAGATGCCGGCTGGCTTCTGCTTGTTCTTGATTGAACGAAGGGCCATTACTGGTGAAGTTCACCTGATACCAGGCGAAGCCCTGAGGCCCGACCTGCAGGGGAGCGCGCAGCAAAATCACTTCCAGACCTTCGGGTAGCGATTGAGCCATAGACGCAAGGTTGGCTTCATTCGACCCCACGCCGTGCAGCAGAATCAGTCGGCCCTTGGGCGCTGCAACGCTGCAGCCCTTGCGGAAAAAGAGGCCCGATTGCGGCTCGCGGGCCGCTTCGGAAAAAGTCGTATCACGCATGGTTGGTAACGCCTTGATTGAGAGGAGTGGATTCAGATCCATCTTCGTTTTTCGAGGAAAACAGGTAACTGTCCATCGCCAGCACGCCGTAGGACACGCCGCCTTCCAGCACGCGGGTGTCATAACGTTCGCCGGCGGCACCCAGAGCGATCAGCAACGGCAAAAAGTGCTCATCTGTCGGGTGAGCGCGCTCGGCAGAGGGCGCCTGTTGCCGGTAATCCAGGAGTTGATCGGTTTGCCCGGCACGCAGTGTTTGCGCGGTCCAGGCCGCGAAGGCCTTCACGTAATCCGCACCCTCGCGGGTCGCTCCGCGAAACTCATACAAGTTATGAGTCAGGCTGCCGGACGCTACGATCAGCACGTTCATGTCACGCAGTGGTTTGAGCGCCTCACCGAGTTTCCAGGCCTGATGGGTATCGAGCCGCGCGGGCATTGACACCTGAACCACGGGAATGTCGGCATCGGGCGCCAAGTACATCAGCGGCACCCACGCCCCATGGTCCAGCCCGCGCTGGTGATCGAGTCGGGAGGTCCAGCCTGCTGCCTGCAGCAGTTTGACGATGTGGGCAGCCAGGATCGGAGCACCCGGTGCCGGGTAGCGCAATTGATACAACTCGTCGGGAAAACCGCCGAAGTCGTGAATGGTTTGCGGGGCGGTGCTCGCCGTGACATTGACTTCACCACGGGTCATCCAGTGCGGAGACAGGATGACAATGGCATCAGGTCGCGGCAGTTCGCGACCGAGCTCGGCCAGACGCGGACCAGCCAGACCGGGCTCGATGGCAAACAGCGGAGCACCATGAGACACAAACAGCAGGGGGAACGAGGTGTTCATGGTGAAAGCTCCAATGTGATTACTTGTTCAGCCAGACCGGGGCAATCGAGGTGCCCAGACCGGCGCCGTAGCCGAGGTAGATATTCAGGCCGGCGAGTGGCTCCAGGTAACGTGCGTTGATCAGTCCACCGGTGTTCACCGCGTTCCAGCCCAGGCTGTAGGCGAGGGTGATAGCGGTTTGTTTGGCACGCTCACTATCGCTGGCGACGAACACGCTGCCTTTCTGGTTATCCGCGAACGTCGGACCATCGGCGAGTACTTGAGCGAACAAGGTGTTAAAGGCTTTGACGACGTGCGCTTGAGGCACTGCTTTGGCGATTTCTTCGCCGGCGCTGGTCTCGTGACCGATGGTCAGCGACATGTAGTCGGCGCTCAGCGGGTTGGTGATGTCGATGATCACTTTGCCAATCAGATCGCCCAGGCTTTGCAGCGCTGCTACGGCATCGGGGTAGGCGGTGGCAATTACCACGACATCGCTGTCGCCAAGAGCCTCTGCTGCCGGGTAAGCCTGTGCATTTTCAAACTGAGCAGCCAGTGCCTTGGCCTTTTCCATGTCACGGCCAGTGACTCGAACGATGTGTCCGGCGGCGGACAATTGCTTGGTGAACGCCGAACCCATGTTGCCGGTACCCACGACTGTAATTTTCATAGTGACTTCATCTCCGTTGATGTTCGTTTCGATGGGCTCAGTTTATAGGTTGTAAAAATGAGATAAATAAGGCGAAATGTGATTAATAGTTCCACTTAGTGAGACAATGATGGACAGGGCGTTAGAGATGCAGGTGTTCTGCACGGTGGTGGATAAAGGCAGCTTCGTCGGCGCAGCCGAGCCATTGGAGATGTCGAAGGCGGCTATTTCGCGTTACGTCAGTGGGCTTGAAGAACGCCTGGGCGTGCGACTGCTGCATCGCACCACACGCAAGCTTTCATTGACGGAGGAAGGGCGTCAGTTCTATCACCAGGCACGCGATGTACTGACGCTCATGGATCAAGCGGAAGAGGCGGTTTCGTCGTCGGCGCCCGAGCCGAGCGGTGTACTGCGGATCAATGCGCCGGTCAGTTTCG
The DNA here is from genome assembly GCF_900580865.1 of Pseudomonas viridiflava. Lineage (GTDB taxonomy): Bacteria > Pseudomonadota > Gammaproteobacteria > Pseudomonadales > Pseudomonadaceae > Aquipseudomonas. The sequence goes on along the minus strand of NZ_UTBZ01000060.1, from coordinate 159,618 downwards.
GGGTGCTGCACTTGGCTCCGGTGTGGGCAGACTTCATGAAGGTTTACCCCAACGTTGAACTGGATATCAGCCTGAATGACCGGTTGGTGGATCTGGTGGAGGAGGGCTTTGATGCCGCCGTTCGCATTGCGCGGATGGAAAGTTCTTCTCTGGTGGGGCGACGTCTGGCGGGTACGCGAATGTGCTTGTGCGCTTCGCCCCAGTACCTGGCCAATCACCCTGAGATTCGCTCGCTGTCTGACCTGACTGAGCATGGCGTGATCGCCTACACCAACTTTGCCAGCGGCAATGAGTGGCAGTTCGAAGGGCCTCATGGAAGCGAGACTGTGCGTACGCGCTCGAGTGTGCGCTGCAACAATGGTGATACCTGTCGCAGCATCGCGCTGGCAGGTGGTGGCATTGCCTTGCAGCCCAGTTTCATGGTGGCCGAAGACCTGCGCAATGGGGATCTGGTTGAGATTCTACCAGCGTATCAATCGGTGGAATTGGGCATCTATGTTGTCTATCCCACGCGCAAGCATCTGGCGACCAAAGTCCGCGTGTTGATCAACTTTCTGGCTGAGCGTTTCGCTCACCCGCAATGGGAGCGCTAGAACAGGTTCAGCAAAAAATCCCGGCTGACAACAAGGGGGAGCATTCAGCCGGGCAAAAGGAGCTTGTATCAATTACGACCGTTGCAAGAAGCTGTGCAAATCTGCCGCAAACTTTTCCGGGTGCTTGAATGCCAGGAAGTGATCGCCCTGGTCCGCCTTGCTGTAGACATGCAGAACCGAGTCCGGGATCACGGCGTGCATCCATCGCTGGCTTTCCAGCCAGTCACTGTATTCGCCGGTAAAGATCGCCGTAGGCACGTCAATTTTGGTTTCAATGACATCGCGCCAATCGTTGGTAGCGTGATCGAAAAGTACCAGGCCAGTGAACGCCATGTCGTCCTTCACCACAACCTGTACCAGGCTAATCACATTGTGAAAATAAGGGGAGTCGAGCGCCATCGCCCGCTCGACAACCCGACTGCCAGAAATCAACTGGTTGGTGGGCGTCATGTTGACGTAGGACGCGATCATGCGCTCAGGCGATGTGGTGAATGCGCCGGCCTCCAGTCTCTGCTGTTCCGTCCAGTCAGCGTGGCAGTAGATCGAGGGGGCCTGGTCAATGATGCTAAGGGTGCGAATACCTTGTGTGCCGAAAAGATCAATATAAGCCCACATGATCGAGGCCCCCATCGACCAACCACAATAGTGCGCTTGGGACAGATCCAAATGTTGCGCAAATTCCTTCACGTCCATGGCATAACGCGAGATGCGATTACCCTTTACGGTTTTCTCCGAAAGCCCCTGGTTGCGAACATCAAGCACGTAGACGTGATAATGCTTGCTGAGGATTTGCATAAGGTGGAAATACATCGCGCCGTTCGCCGACCAGCCGGGAATGAAGATCAACGGCTGACCGCTTCCGGCTTCCCAGTACGCCAGGCTCACGCCGTCGCTTGTGGTGAAGCTGCTGATTTTCAGCTCTTCAAAGTCCGCAGCGCGGAACGCCTGGCCAATGATTTCGTGCGGAAAGTAAAAGTCTTCGCCGAGCAATTCGGAGAGCGATTGATTTTTCAGCGGGTATTTCACAGTCCTTCCCATGCCTTTAAAAGTCGTGTCTGAACAGGCGAATGCCTCGCCAGGTGCAGCGATTCGCTGCAACACCACGATAGGCCTTGGACAGTAAGGGAATAAATACTCAAAATGCCCGAACATTAGAAACGGATTGTTGGGAATGGATCGTCTGAGCAGCATGGCGGCATTTGTTAAAGCCGTGGAGATGGGGTCTTTCAGCGCTGCCGGTGACGCGTTGCAAATGTCGGCGCAACTGATTGGCAAACATGTCCATCATTTAGAGCAACACTTGGGCGTTCGGTTGCTCAATCGCACGACTCGACGACAGAGCCTGACTGACTTCGGGCGTGAATTCTATGAGCGTTCCAAATTCATCCTTGCGGAAGTGGAGTCAGCTGAGAACCTGGCGGCGCACACTCAGGCTTTGCCCAGTGGGCGCTTGAGGATCAATGCTCCCGTCAGCTTCGGCATGCAGTCTCTTGCGCCGCGACTGCCTGAGTTCATGGAAGCCAATCCGTTGGTGAGCATCGAGCTTAGCCTCGCCAACCGTGCAATCGACCTCATCGATGAAGGCTTCGACGTGGTATTCAGGGTCGGGCAATTGGCTGACAGCGGCCTGGTTGCCCGAGAATTGGCGCCCTATAAACTCGTGCTCTGCGCTGCACCTTCCTATCTGCAAGGCAAGCCTGCGATCGAAACACCCTGGAACCTTCAGGAACATGAATGCTTGGGTTTCTCGCATACGGAGTTGCGCACACACTGGACATTCAATGGCCCGGAAGGGACGGTGGTTGTTCCGGTTGGCAGCCGCTTCATGGCGGATCACGGCGAACCGCTGTTGTGTGCCGCATTGGCCGGCCAGGGCATATTGCTGCAGCCGGAGGAACTGGTTCGCCAATCACTTGAGAACGGTGAGCTGGTTTCTTTATTGCCCGACTATCCACCGCCGAGTCGCCCCCTGCATGTCTTGTACGCGCCGGATCGCAGGCTGACGCCAAAATTGCGCAGTTTTCTCGACTTCGCTATAGCGGCGTTTGGAGCCGACGCGATCGCGCCCGAGCGCTTTTGAAACAAACTGTTGTAGATCCCCATTCCGAATCGATATTTATCCACGCGAGGGCAGCCCATACAGTGGCAGCTTTGTTTTCTACGCTGACAGTAGAAACAGATGACGGGTAGAAATACCCGCTCATTCTTGACGGAGAAATGATGAATATCCAACTCGATAGCAAACACGCACTGGTCACCGCTTCTACAGGAGGTATTGGTTTCGCCATTGCCAAGGGGCTTGCACAGGCCGGCGCCGCGGTTGTCATAAACGGTCGCAGTGAGCGCTCGGTCAACGACGCGATCGCTCGGTTGCACGCGGCAGTGCCCGGCGCGACCGTCAGTGGTGTGGCTGCGGATCTGAGTTCTGCCGAAGGCGTGGAGGTCTTGCTCGCTGGTGTCAGTGGCATCGACATCCTGGTGAACAATGCAGGCATTTATGAGCCACAGGATTTCTTTGAAACAGACGACAGGGTCTGGAACAACTACTGGCAAACCAACGTGATGTCCGGCGTTCGTCTCAGTCGCGCATTGCTGCCAGCCATGGTTGAGAACGGTTGGGGCCGGGTGGTGTTTGTCGCCTCCGAGTCGGCCCGAAATATTCCCGCGGACATGATCCATTACGGTGTGTCAAAAACGGCGCAGTTGGCGTTGGCTCGTGGCCTCGCAAAACGCGTCGCCGGCAGCGGTGTCACCGTCAACAGCGTCCTGCCTGGGCCGACGCTATCCGATGGCGTGGCAGACATGATGAAGGGTGAAGTCGAGCGCACCGGCAAATCGCTGGAGACGGTCGTCGCTGATTTTGTGATGCAGCATCGCCCGAGCTCGATCATCCAGCGTGCAGCCACTGTGGAGGAGGTGGCCAACATGATCGTTTATGTGTGCTCGCCGCAAGCATCGGCCACTACGGGGGCTTCGCTCAGAGTCGATGGTGGCGTAGTCGACGACATCGTCTGATTCGAAACAATCGGAGACCCATGCCGGCCTGCGTCATGGGTCTTTTTTGTTCTTAGCCTGGAGCCTTTGCGATGATGCTGTATTCAATCGCTGTCGCGGCGACTCTTTTAGTTGGAGTGGTGATGGCAAGTGATCAAAAGGCCCGCGCGTATACAGCGCCCGCTGAATATCAGCTTTCGGGCGTTTCGCTGGTCGAGACGCTTTATCAAGGGCAGCACGCCTTAGCGCTGCAAATGCCCGGTTCCTCCTATCAGGACCCGACCCGGGAACGATTGCTCGATAGAAATTTCATGGCGTGGCTGCCCATGGATTTCGGCGATGGCTCCATCGAAGTCGACGTCGCCAGTGACTTGGCGAAAGACGCCCCTGAATACGCGCGTGGTTTTGTCGGTGTTGCCTTTCGAATAGACGGGGCAGGGCGCTTCGAAAGCATTTACCTGCGACCGACCAACAGTTCGGCGGATGACCAGATACGACGCAATCATTCTGTGCAATACGCCGGTTATCCAGACTTCAGATTTGATCAGCTTCGCAAAGAATCGCCGGAAAAGTACGAGACCTACGCCGACCTCGAGTTGGGTCGATGGATTCATATGAAGTTGGTGATCAAAGGTTCAAACGTTGATCTGTTCCTGGATCACAAGGAGAAACCAGCGTTTATCGTACGGGATCTGAAGTACGGGGCGGCGCAGCGCGGAGGAGTGGGTATCTGGATCGAGTCCGGGACAGTCGCGCACTTCAGAAATCTGCGGATTTCCAGAGACGACAAGGGTTGAACTTCAAAGGCTTGTAATGCCTTTGAATAGATCAATACCCCGGCGAAGTCAGAGATCAATCTGACTTCGCCGGGGCCCGTGTGCTTACACGAATTGCAGAACGTCGTTGACAGCCTTGCGTGGCTTCTGCGGCCAGTTGGTCGCACCCGGGTAGCCAACGGTGACCAGCATGACCGGAATTTCCAGGTCAGACAGACCAAACTCCTTGGCCACCGCCGACTGATCGAAGCCGATCATTGGCGTAGAAACCAAGCCTTGGCCCTTCGCGGCCAGCATCAGTGTCATGGCTGCCAGTGAGCCGGAACGAATCGCCTCATCACGCTGCAGTTGTGGGTTTTCCTTGTACATGCCTTCAGCTGCACCTACCCACATGTCGTAGATGGCCTGATCAATGATGCCGGCGTCCAAGGTAGGTTTAAGCGCCGATGGCAATGTCTCGTGCGGATTGAGTGTGCCGCAGACGATAAATGTCACCGCAGCGTCGACGATCTTCTGCTGCCCCCACGCCAGTGGCAGGAGACGAGCTTTTGCTTCGGCGCTGCGTACGGCGAGGAATTTCCAGTTTTGCAGATTGAACGCGGAAGGCGCGTGGGTAGCCAACTCGATCAGCTCGGCAACCTGTTGATCGCTCAGGCTGCGCTCATTGTCATAGCTGTTGGCGGAAATTCGCGATTTGATAATGTTTGCGATATCGGACATGAGGGTCTCTGTGCGGGAAGACAGTGCGCAGACCCAGTCATTGAAGTGGAGCCTGCGCCGTCTGAAAATTAGCGGCTGAAACCGTCGAATGGGGTCATGTACACAGCCCCGAACGGATCCAGACGTTTACGGATTTCGGCGTCAGGCGTGCCATACACAACCAGGCTGGTGACGGTGCACAGTTCTAGAAAACGCTGACCGAATGGTGCAAACGTGGTGTCGACGTGGCTGACCACAGCACCGACGTTGTAGCGCTCGAGAATGTGAACGACGCTGTTGTCTTCGTTGACACTGTATTCGTAAACCAGTGTGCCCGGCTCAGCGCTGGTGGCTTCGACAATGTTGGCGATCAGCGCTTTGAATTCGGGGAAGTCAGCGGGTTTGACCGCGAGGGAGAACAGGCAGGAGATATGTGGATGCATGGCGGGTTTTTCCTTAGACGCTAGTGAGAATGCATCGCTGACCTAGCCGATGCAGGCGTTAACGATCGGGTCAGGATTTCTCCGGTGCCTCTCCAAACAATTTGCCGGCACCGGCCCAGTCGGAGGCGGCGACGTCTTCAAAAATGACGTAGATGTAGTTCGCATCAGTACCGGTGTGCTTGACGATGCTCGCGGTGATGTCTGCGGCAACAGCGGCTTTCTGCTCGTGTTCTTTACCTTCAAACCAGCTGACTCGTACGACAGGCATGGCAAATTCCTCTTTAGACATTGATCTGGATAATCGGTGTGCTTGCACGCTTGAAGCGCGTTGCACCGATGTTTTTCGAGGCTCAATGCTAATGTCGAATCATCTGGCGATAAATAGCCTGAAACTATAATCTGGGTAGATCCAAACTCTACAATCAGTTGATTCGCATGATTCCTGTCGATTCGTTTCAGGGCGTTATCACCTTCGTGGTCGCCGCCCGATCAACCAGTTTCACTCAGGCCGCAGATCGCCTCGGACTATCCAAATCGGCCGTGGGCAAATCAATTGCGCGGCTTGAGGATCGACTGGGCACACAGCTGTTCCACCGCACCACACGACGAATCTCTCTGACGGCCGACGGCGAAGCGTATTTCACCGCGTGCTCCACAGCGCTCGAGGAAATCGGCGCAGCGGAAAGTGGCCTCGGGCCGGGGGCAGGGGAGCCATCCGGTCGCTTGCGAGTGGACATTCCTGTGGCGTTTGGACGCCGGGTCGTCGCGCCATTGCTGTTCGAGATCGCCAACAAATACCCCGCACTGCAACTGAACATGACGTTTTCCGACCACATTGTTGATCCGTTTGAGGAAGGCATTGATCTCTTGGTGCGCTTCGGTGAGCTGAAGGACACCAGCGGCTTGGTAGCACGCCGGCTTACTCGCCAACGCTGGGCGATTTGTGCGGCGCCCGGGTATCTGCAGCGCTTTGGAGTTCCACAAACACTGGAGGACTTAAGCCATCACCATTGCATCGTCGGGCATCGTCGCGGCCAGCCGTTGTCGTGGCGCGTCAGGCAAGGCGCGGAAACTGTCCGTTATGCGCCACCGTCCACGCATCAAATAGGCGACGGCGAAGCGATGATTCTTGCCGCCGTCGCCGGGACAGGCTTGTGCCAGATGCCGCGCTGCCTGTTCAGAGAAGACCTGGAGGCGGGGAGGCTGGTCGAAGTCCTGAAAGATTACGAGCCTGATCCGGTTGATGTACATGCCGTCTGGCCAAAGGTCTCGCATCTGCGGCCGAAAGTCAGGTACGTGGTCGATGAGTTGGTAAAACTTTGTGAGCATTGGCAGTGACCTGCTGCCATGGCGCCCTTAGCGTCTGAAACTCAATCGCTGAAGAGATCAAACATCAGTTGCCGGAACCATTTGTTGGCCGGATCGCGGTTGTATTTGGTGTGCCAGAACATATTGATCGCAATCTCCGGCAGCGGTAATGGCAACGGCAGGATGGTCAAACCGAACGGTCCGCTACAACTGCTGGCGAAGCGCTCAGGCACGGTCGCGACAAGATCGGTGTTCTGCAAGATATGCCCTACCGCCACAAAGTGCGGCACCTCCAGGCGTATCTGGCGTTGCAGGCCAGCCCGCTGCATGTGCGTGTCGATCTCACCATGTCCGGTACTGGCCGCAACGATTCTCACGTGCCCATATTCACAAAAACGTTCTCGCGTCATGGGTTGTTGTGTCAGCGGATGATCCTGGCGGCACAGGCACACGTATCGATGATGGAACAAACGCCGTTGATAGAAGCCTGCCTGCAAATCGGGCAGTAATCCGACCGCCAGATCCACTTCGCCGCTGGCAAGACTTTCAGACAGTCCCGCATTGCTGCGCAGCGTGCTGACCGAAATTCCGGGGGCCTGCTTGAGCAGGGCCTCAATCAATCGCGGCATGAAGTAAATCTCACCGATGTCGGTCATCGCTACGACAAAGCGTTTCTGGCTGGTGGCCGGATCGAACTCGTCTTGGCGATTGATCGCGCCGTGCAGTAGGTTGATTGCCTGAGACACCGGCTCGGCCATTTGCAACGCGTAGGGCGTTGGTTGCATGCCTTGATGGGTGCGTACAAACAATTCGTCATTGAGTGAGGTACGCAGACGCTTGAGTGCGTTGCTCACGGCCGGCTGAGTGAGGCCAAGCGTTTCAGCCGCACCGGAAACACTGTGGTCGATCAATAGTTGATGAAAGATCACCAGCAGGTTCAGGTCGAGTTCGCGTAGGTGCATTGCAGGCAGCTCGGGAGGAGTGACGAGGCTGCAAGCATACCAGTATTCAGGTTAGTGATAGGTAGTATGGGAGTGAGGCCATTTATCAATGTTTTGTGAATAGTCATGATCGAGCTATTCCAAAAACAACATAAAGGTTTCCCCATGAATAGCCCTAAATCTGTCTTGCAAGTCGCTATCGTTGGCGGTGGTATCGCAGGTGTCGCCCTCGCACTGGATCTGTGCCGTCATCAACATCTGGACGTTCAACTGTTTGAAGCTGCACCGGCATTCGGCGAAGTCGGTGCAGGTGTTTCATTTGGCGCGAACGCGGTAAGGGCCATCGAAGGTCTCGGCATCGGCAAGCCCTACGAGCAAATCGCCGACCGGACTGCTCAGCCCTGGCAGGACATCTGGTTTGAATGGCGTCGGGGTGTCGATGCCGGCTACCTCGGTGCAAGCATTGCTGAAGGTGTCGGTCAGTCTTCAGTACACCGCGCAGACTTTCTCGATGCGCTGGCCAGTCAATTGCCAGAGGGCATCGCCGTTTTCGGTAAACGCGCAGTCAGCGTAGATGAGACGGGTGATCGCGTCAGTGTCCAATTCACCGACGGTACGCACCATCAGTGCGATCTCTTGATTGCAGCAGATGGAATCAAATCCTCCATTCGTGATTACGTACTTCAGGGCTTGGGCCAGCCTTTGGTCGCCCCGCGCTTCAGTGGCACCTGCGCCTACCGCGGAATGATCGACAGCTCGCAACTGCGCGATGCCTATCGTGCGGCGGGCGTCGATGAGCATTTGATCAACGTTCCGCAAATGTATTTGGGCCTCGATGCCCACATCCTGACTTTCCCGGTCAAACAGGGCCGACTGATCAACGTCGTGGCATTTGTTTCGGATCGGACTGACGCCAACCCGGTATGGCCCGCCGACAAACCCTGGGTGAAAAACACCACCCAGGCCGAGATGCTCGAAGCCTTCAGCGAATGGGGAGATGCCGTTCGCGTATTGCTTGAATGCATTCCCAATCCCACCCTTTGGGCACTGCACGAACTGGACGAATTGTCGGGTTACGTCCACGGCCGTGTCGGGCTGATCGGCGACGCGGCGCACGCGATGCTGCCGCATCAAGGCGCCGGAGCCGGACAGGGGCTGGAAGATGCCTGGTTACTGGCACGCCTGCTGGCCGATCCGCGGGTTTTGCAACGTGACGCGAAGCAGGTGCTTGAGGTGTATGACGCCATACGCCGTCCGCGTGCTTGCCGTGTTCAACGCACATCCTGGGAAGCGGGCGAACTTTACGAGTTCCGCGACGCCAAGGTAGCGGACCAGGAGCCACTGCTCTCGACAACGCTGGCCAGTCGCTTTGACTGGTTGTGGAACCACGACATGCAAGCCGACCTGGCTGAGGCGCACACCCGGCTCGGATGGGCACAAGCCGTCTGACTCCCTGCCGGCCGCTCGCCAGTCCGTAGCGACTGGCGTCGTCCGCGTCCAAGAACAAAAGGTGAATCATCATGACCGTCAGCATTTCCCAAACCGCTGAAATCCGCGAATTTTTTCAAGACGCAGCCGGGATGAAAAACCAGGCTGGAGACCCGCGCAGCAAACAGATTGTGCTGCGAATTCTGCAGGAAACTGCGCGACTCATTGAGGAGCTTGAGATCAGCGAAGATGAGTTCTGGGCAGGGGTCGAGTACATCAATCGACTGGGTAAAAACAACGAGGCTGGGCTCTTGATGGCTGGGTTGGGGATCGAGCATTTCCTTGATCTTCTCAACGATGCCAAAGAGGCGGAAGCAGGGCGCAGCGGCGGAACACCGCGCACGATCGAGGGGCCGCTGTATGTGGCCGGCGCGCCGCTTTCTCAGGGATATGCGCGGATGGACGATGGCAGCGAAGACGCTATCGCCACACCGATGTTTCTAGACGGCCAGGTCCTGGACACTCTCGGACAACCGATTGCCGGTGCGCTGGTAGATCTTTGGCAAGCCGACAGTAAGGGCAACTACTCCCACTTCGACAAAAGCCAATCGCCGTTCAATCTGCGTCGGCGCATCGTGACCGACGCGCAAGGGCGTTATCGCGTCAAAAGCATCGTGCCGTCAGGTTATGGCTGTAACCCTCAAGGACCGACTCAAGAGTGCCTCAACCATCTGGGCCGGCATGGCCAGCGCCCGGCGCATATTCATTTCTTCGTCTCGGCTCCGGGTTATGAGCATTTGACCACCCAGATCAACCTTTCCAACGATAAGTATCTCTGGGACGACTTCGCCTATGCCACCCGGGATGGCTTGATTGGCGAGGTGCATTTCGTTGATGACGAAAACCAATCCATCGCTCACGAAGTGTCGGGGCGTTTTGCACAAATGACCTTTGATTTCCAGTTGCGTCACGCTGCCAGCGCTCAGGCGCAACAACGCAGCAATCGCCAGCGTGCTCTGCAAGACGCGTAGGTCGCTGCCGGATAACCCATTCATTATTCAAGAGGATAAGTTCATGTCCCACACCGCGCTCATGCCTATCGAAGTCAAAGTCGCCGTCTTGCGTGAGGCAGGCGGCAAACTTCAGTTTGAACGTGCCGAGTTGGCCGTTCCGCGTCCCGATGAAGTTCGTGTACGCATCGTTGCCACGGGGGTTTGCCACACCGATATGGTCGTACGCGACCAACTTTTTCCGACACCGCTGCCCATCGTTCTGGGCCACGAAGGTGCTGGGATTGTTGAGGCCGTAGGCAATGCTGTGACAACCATCGTTCCTGGCGATCACGTTGTCATGACGTACATGTCCTGCGGCCTTTGTCTGCCATGCGAGACCGGACATCCGGCGCATTGCTCCCATATGCACCCCCTGAATTTCGGTGGCGGTCGCCTCGACGGCAGCACCTCCACCTGCAGTTGCGACAACGCGGCCCCGATACACGATCACTTCTTCGGCCAGTCGTCCTTTTCTACTTACGTGATTGCCAGCGAACGCAACGTGGTCAAAGTATCGAAAAAAGCACCGCTGGAACTGCTTGGCCCTTTGGGGTGCGGCATACAAACAGGCGCTGGTTCTGTGCTCAAGGCCCTACGAGTTGAAGCGGGTAGCAGCTTCGTTGCATTCGGTGCCGGCGCAGTCGGTCTGGCAGCGGTGATGGCCGCCCGGGTTGCCGGCGCGACGACCATTATCGCCGTGGACGTGACGCCGAGTCGCTTGGAACTGGCGCTTGAGGTCGGCGCCACACACGTCATCAACAGCCGGGAAGAAGACCCGGTTGAGCGCATTCGCGAGATTACTGGAGGCGGGGCGAATTACAGCCTGGAATGCTCCGGACGCGCGGAAGTTCTACGTCAGGCCATCGATGCACTCACGACGCTGGGCACCTGTGGCATCGTCGGCGCGACCAAGATGGGCACCGAAGTCGCTTTCAACATCAACGACGTGATGATCCCGGGCAAACGCATCATGGGCATCGTCCAGGGTGACGTGGTCGCCAACGCCTTTATTCCCACGCTTGTCGATCTGCACCTGCAAGGGCGTTTCCCCTTTGACAAGTTGTGCCGGTTCTACACCTTTGAGCAGGTCAACGAAGCGATGGCCGATAGCGAGAGCGGTATCACCATCAAACCGATACTTCGTATGCCGGCAGCTGCCGACCGAGCCTGATTTTTTTTCAAACTCATCAAAGGATTTCAAGATGACTGTTCAACTCGTAATCGACAATATCGCGCAAGCCGCCTCGGACGGTAAAACCTACCAGCGCATCGATCCGGTCAGTGGCAACGTTGTCAGCACCGGCGCGGCGTGCAGTGTGGAAGATGCGCGACGCGTCGCTGCATCGTCCCAGCAAGCATTTAAAACGTGGTCGAAAGTGGGCCCGACCGAGCGTCGTCGGCTACTGCTGGCAGCGGCTGATGCGCTGGAAAGCAAGATGGAGCTTTTCTGCAGTGTCATGGCTGAAGAAATCGGCGCTTCTCGACTCTGGTCGCAGTTCAACGTCGGGGCTTCGGCCAACCTGCTTCGTGAAGCGGCATCGCTGACCACCCAAATCAAGGGTGAAACCCTTGCTACCGATAAGCCCGGAACGTTGTCAGTCACCTTGCGTCAACCCGCCGGCACGGTGTTGAGCATTGCACCTTGGAACGGTCCGGTCATTCTCGGTACGCGATCCATTGCTTACCCATTGGCCTGCGGTAACACGGTTATTTTCAAAGGTTCAGAAAACAGCCCGCGCACTCATGAGCTGCTGGCCCAGGCGTTCTATGACGCAGGGTTCCCGGCTGGCGTGGTGAACTTTATTATTTCGGCGCCAGAAGATGCCGGCGCTGTAACTGAAGTACTGATCGCTCACGATACGGTACGCCGGGTCAATTTCACCGGGTCGACCAACGTCGGCCGGATGATTGCCCAGACCAGCGCGAAGTACCTCAAGCGCTGTTTGCTCGAGCTGGGCGGGAAGGCACCGTTTATTGTGTTAGAGGACGCCGACCTCGAAGGCGCGGTCAACGCTGCCGTGTTTGGCGCATTTCTGTACCAAGGGCAAATCTGTATGTCGACCGAGCGCTTCGTGGTCGATGAGTCTGTCGCTGATGCTTTCGTGGCAAAGTTTGCTCAACGTATTCGAGACCTCGAACAGGGGAACCCGGTGCTTAATCCTGGCAGCGTAATCGGCCCGATGATTTCCCAAGGCTCGGTACAGCGCATCAATCAGTTGCTGGATGACGCCGTAGGGAAGGGGGCCACGATTGTGGTGGGAGGTCTGGCAGAGGAGGCGCAGATGGCGCCGACGCTGGTGGATCGAGTGTCATCGAAAATGGATATCTACGATGAAGAAACCTTTGGGCCCGTCACCACCGTGGTTCGGGTCAAAGGCGCGGAGCAGGCATTGGCAGTTGCTAACGATACGGCGTTCGGTCTGTCGTCAGCCATCTTCAGTCGCAATGTCAGCCTGGCCCTTGATCTGGCTGGCCGACTGGATGCCGGTTGCGTACACATCAACGGGGCAACGGTGCAAAACGAGCCTCAAGCCCCTTACGGTGGTATGAAGAACAGTGGCTACGGTCGATTCGACGGCAGCGCGGTGATAGAGGAATTCACTGAAGTGAAATGGGTCACGGTCGAACCTTCCGACCAGCCTTATCCATTCTGATATCCAGATACGGGAACCGGCTCTGGGGAGCCGGTCTACCCAGAGTATGGATTAATGCCCTGCGGCCTCCGCAAATTTTTTCGGCGCTACAAACGCCGGCGCCAAGGTGGCTGACAGGCGATACTCGATGGTCGTCGCCAGCCACATTGAATAGGCCAACAACTCTACTCCTTCCTCGACCGTCGTCTTGGCCAAGCGCTCGTAACCTTCGCCCAACACAAGATGCCAAAAGCTGCCCATGCCGAAAACGCGTGAAAACAGCAGCACGCCAAAGCCTGTAGCGAATGCGCCAAATGCGCGGGATTGTGTGAACGCAGCGAGGTCGGCCAATGTCTGTTGGCGGTTGGCTTTGCCCAAGGCCACCGTCACGCAGACGGTCGCGATGGCCAGGAACGGCACGCACCAGGCGCTATGACTGATGGGGTCGAACAAGCCATCCAGCTCTCGCATCAACAGGCAGGCAAAGAAACCGCCGGCCAATGATTTGAATCCCGCATGACCTTTGCTCGTCGGTAGCGTCCAGAACAGTACGGCGATAATGAACAGCATCAACTCCTGGCTGATTTCGGTGAACGATATCTCGAGAATCTGAGTGTGAAAAATGGCGATGTCCAGCCAGAGCATCGCCAGTGAAAAGAAGACAAATCCGAATCTCAGCAACAATGAGAAAGAGGCCAGTTTCAACTCATGCAGAATAGGGTGCAAAACAGCTCCAAAGGGTTATGTATTTGAAATGGAAAGGTATTTGACGACAAATCGACGTGCGGAATGTATGGCATTTATGGATGAAGATTATCGATATATTCGATTTAACAGCATTAAGAGCTGCCCGCGATGCCAACGCATTGAGCACCGAAGAGCCTGTATCACTTGAAGGTTTTCTGAATCACGGAAACACCCAGCGCGATGCTGGCGATCACGATAATCACCCAGAAATACTCCATGCACGCGACCAGAGTTGCCTGCTGATGCAGGTTTTGACCCAGCGTCATCACCGATAATTGATTGGCAGGACCAGCGCCCATAGCTGGCGTGAGCGACTGTGCCAGTAACTGCGTGTTCGCCTGGTAAATCGGATCGGATGAACTGAAGTGCCCGTTGAGGTTGCTGTACTGCAGCGTCGTGCGCCATTGCAGAAACAAGGTGGCAACGGTTGTGCCGAGCGCCATGGCGATCTGTCCGAGCATGCTTTTGATCTGATAGGCATGGGCAAACAAAGTGTCGTGATGCGTCACGTCGCGAAATGTCTGCATGGCGGCGGTAGCAAGCACCAACATGACAAAGCAGCCATTGAGTATCAGCGCGGGCAATATGTTCGCCCACATGTTTGCATCAGGAGTGAGCGATGACAAAAGCAGACCAAAGCTGATAAGCGCCGCAAACCCGGCCACAAAGAACTTTTTCGGCCCCGGATGCTTCGGTATGACAAAGGCCATTACGATCCACGTCAACAAAGCACCGGCAAGACCAAACGCTTGGAATGTCCCAATCGTGTCCCACGAGTAGCCGAGGGCGGTTTGCAGGAAGTACGGCAAAATGTAGTTATTACTGCCCAGAACGATGTACGTGAAGCAGAACAAAGAAACGCCGAGGATGTAGCGCGACTGCATCAGGTCTCTGACTTTGAGAAACGGTGTGTGCTTGGCATGCTCGGCATGGAAGAAGATGTAAACACCCAAAGCCGCCAGCAAAGCGAATGCCAGCAGAATCACTGTCTCGTTATAAAAGTCGTAGTAGGAACGCTGCAGCACATACAGCAGGAAGAAGGTGCTGACAGACAGCAGCAAGATGTTTGCTGGACTGGACGGCGAGCGTTCATCCTCTTCGATTGCCGTGTCAGGCAAGAACCTTGTACATAGAAAACCCGCTACCACGGCCCCCGCCATCAGCAGCCAGAAGATGGCGTGCCAGGTATCTTCGACCACCACCAGCGATGACAGAAAAGGCGCCGCAGCCGTACCGCTGGCAAGCCCCGTGGCAAACACTTTGACGCCTACGAATCTCCCTGGTCCGGGAGGTAGAAGATTGACCATCAAGCGAGCGGACGTCATGAAGGACGCCCCTCCCAACGCCATGATCACGCGGCCAACGGTGAACGAAGTCAGATCATCGCTGACGCCGCACACAAAGGCGCCCACCACATAAATGCTGATCGAGCCCAACATGAAATTGCGCCAGCCGAGTCGCTCAACCAACCAGCGCTGTTTTGAAATAACCACCACGGCGATACACGCATAAAGCGCGGCGACCAACGTAAACTCTTCAGGGCTGGCGTCTATTTCGCCGCGAATAGGCGCTGAGGCGAAAGCAATCATGCCGGCCTGAAGATATTCGAGCGCGCATAAAAGGCCGACGGCGACCAGCAAAGCGGCGTTTTTCCGATACATGAGCTGACTCGTCAAGGTTTCAACAGTTGGGAGGAGGGGCCGCGGTCTTCGTTGGCGCTGATTATTTGTTCGACGATGTCATTTGCATCCTTGAGTTCATTCTCAAAAATATCGGTGCTGTAAGCAGGTTGCGCAGGTGTCTTTTTATTGAGTCGCTCGCCGCTGGTATCGGTGGTATCAACCGACACACGCATTGAGAGCCCCAAGCGCAATGGATTCGCGGCGATTTCGTCAGGACGTAGAGCGATACGGACCGGCACGCGCTGAGTGACTTTGATCCAGTTGCCCGTAGCGTTCTGTGCCGGCATCAACGAAAAAGCGCTGCCGGTCCCGGCATCCAGCCCTACGATGGTTCCGTGAAACATCACCTTGCGTGCATAGGCATCGGCGTGCAGTTCCACAGGTTGGCCGATCCGCAAGTCCTCGATCTGCGACTCTTTGAAGTTGGCGTTCACCCACACCTGATCGATTGGAACGACAGACATCAGAGCAACGCCCGGACTGATGCGCTGACCGACCTGCACACTGCGCTTGGTGATCAAGCCACTGACCGGCGAGTTGATCTGCGTGCGATGCAGGGAAATAAACGCATCACGCAGATTGGCCGCGGCCACCAGCACGTCGGGGTGCGTTCTTAGCGTGGTGTTGTCGACCATGGCCAGACGCACTGCCAGGGCATGCCGCGTGCCGTCGAGTCCGGCGAGGGCGTTTTTGAGCACTTCCTCGGCGTGGCTGATCTCTTCCCGAGACACAGCGCCACTTGCGGCGAGTTGACTGCGACGGCGAACGTCATCCCGAGCCTTGCGCACGTCGTTCTGCCGCTGACTGACCTCAGCTTCCAGTTGTTGCACCTGGTAATACTGGGTACGCGCCTGTCGCACGGTTCGGGCCAGGTTCGATTGAGTGCGTTGATACTGGATTTCGGCATCGACTGCATTGAGCGTGACCAACGGAGCGTGGGCATCGATATGGTCGGTGTTATCGGCGCTGATGACGGTCACCGTTCCGCCGACCTGAGAGGTCACCTGCACGATATTACCGTCCACGTAGGCATCATCGGTGGACTCACTGCCAAGCCCCAGAAAATACCAGCTCGCCAGGACGGCCAAGAGCAGCGCGATCGCGACAATCAGCAGCAGTTGCGGACGAAATGACTTGGATGGACGGGAGGCGTCAGAAGAAGAGGGTGTTGGGGAGGTCATGATTTATCAACTACGGTGGAATTTGCAGGGGAGGTGACAGGGAGTTCCGGGCGATAGCCACCGCCCAGTGCTCGGCTCAGGTTCGCTTGCAGCGACAGTGCGCGAGACTCCAGCGTCACCAGTTGGCGCTTCTGGGCCAGGGTCGCATTCTCCGTGGCCAGCACTTGCAGATAGGTTGCCAATCCTGCGCCGTAACGAAGGTTGACCAGATCGGAAGCGGCTTGCGCGGTATTGACCGCGTCCACTTGCTGCGCCATTCGCTCTTTCAGCCAACGAAGCGAAGACAACTGATCGGCAATATCGCGAAGCGCATCGACAACGGTCTGGTTGTAATTTTCAACGGCGAGGTCGTAAGCCGCGTTCTGTGCACTCAAATTGCCGCGCAAACGCCCACCCTCAAAGATGGGCAGACTGATAGCGGGCGACACGCCCAGAATTCGGCTGCTGTGATCGTTGAAAGTGCTGAACGCAAGGCTTTGCAAACCAACGAAGGCTGTCAGATTCACATTGGGATAAAACCGAGCTTTGGCGACTTCAATCTCATGCCCCGACGCCTCTACACGCCAGCGCTGAGCGACAACGTCGGGGCGGTGTCCCACCAGTTCGGCTGGAATGTTGCTGGGCATCACCACGTGATTGCTGGCTAGCATGCGAGGGCGGGTGATCGAGCGACCTCGATCAGGCCCTTGGCCCAACAAAGAGGCAAGCTTGTTCTGGTTCAACTCGATCATTTCCTTCAAGGCCGCGATATTGGCGCGACTGGCGGGAAGCGATGCCTGTGATTGCTTGATATCGATCTGACTACCCAACTCAGCAGTGAATCGTTGTTGAGTGAGTTTTTCGATATCGATTTGCTGGTTCAACAAAGCCTGGGCTACGTCCAACTGCTCGTACGTATCCTGCAGGGCGATATAGGTCTGTACAACGGCCGATGACAAAATCAATGATGCCGCGCGACTATCGACTTCAAGCGCCTTTCTGCGTCCAACAGCGGCTTCAACCGCTTCGCGGTTCTTTCCCCAGAAATCCAATTCGTAACCGACATTCAGCGTTGCCTGATCGACATTTTGCCAGGTGCCTTTAACCGGGGCAGGGGTGGTGCCATTTGAACTAAATCTCTCACGGGTGGTGCTCGCTGATGCTTCGATACGCGGCAACAGCGACGCGCCTTCAATTACTTCCATCGCGTTTGCTTGGCGCACGCGAGCGGCAGCAGAGCGCAACGTCGGGCTTTGTGCCAACGCCTCCTCAACTAGATTATCCAGTTGTTTGTCGTTGAAGCTGCTCCACCAGGTTTGATTTGGCCAAGCAGATGGCGATAGCGTGGCCCCGCTGTCGGCTAAGGTTTCACTAGCGTTTCCGGGTTCTTGCAGGCTTGAGACTGGCTTTAAATCATTGAAGGAGCATCCGCTTAGCAGCACGACCAATGCTGCTACCGAGAATCGAGCGGCAAGGGGAAGCCCATAACGTGGGTGCGCTGACGCCTCGTTTTTACAACTGTTCATTACGTTTGTTCTCTTACGGCAAATAGAAATCAGGCCAAAGATAGGGCAGGATTCAATAAACACTGTCAGTGTCGTTATGGACAAAAAAAAGCGACTTAACGGGCTCTTAGCCCTTTAACGATTACGGAGACCGAATGGTCGATGTCATCCAGGTTATCGAGGTTTGCCGTTACCAAATGAAGCCACGACATACCGGTAAGTAGCGAGACTGCGCTTTCGACGGCTGGACCTTCATCGATGTCGCCCGACTCTACAGCGCGTTCAAAAATCTTTCTTAACGTACGCTCGCGACGTGGCAAAAACTCTTTTCTGAACTCCTCTAGAGCCTGCGGTTCGTGCTGTATCTCGGCAATCAGGCTGCGTAATGTTTCGCCCGCACTTGAGGTCCGCCACCAACTCCAAAGTGAGCGCAGGTGAATGATCAAGTCTTTATTCAAATCTCCAGTGTCCGGCTGCGTCACGAAGGTCAGGGCGGTACGTTCATAAACATCCCTGAGCAACGCGCCCTTGTTTTTCCACCACCGGTAGATCGTAGGCTTGCTCGAACCGGCCCGTTCTACCAACGCATCCATTGTGAATGCTCGATACCCACGCTCCTCGAGAATCGCTGCAGCAGCCTCAAGAATGGCCTCTGTGCTCTGAGGACTGCGAACAGCCCCTATGGAGGATCTGCTACGCAGCTTGGCGGATTTCAGGTGGTTGGGCTTGGATTTCATACAGTGCTCTGATTGATTCTGAGCGTGAAAACGCCAATAGAAACTGTGGGTATTTATAATTCCAAAGACATTCTTGGTCAACAAAAGAGGCTTGAATCAGGCATTCAGAACATGAATAGTGACTATGGCTTTTTGTAATAACTCATTGAGCCTGTGGCTGTTAGAGTGGCTGAATTATTGCTGTCGATATGCCATTTTGTGTCATTTTTATAAATCGGCGGTTACTGCTAGTTAATAGCAAGCTATGTGTGGCCGTTTAGTTTTATTGTAGTTGCAGTGCTTAGGAGGCAGGAGTGCATACGCATTTAATTGACGCGTTTAATATTCTTGAGAGCGTAAACAAAGCGATGGGGCAATGGATAGAGGAGGCCGCGGCCAGCCAAAACCTGACACTCTTGGACTTTCGAATTCTTGATAGCTTGGCGCAGGGTACTGCGCTGACAACGGAGCAATGTAGTCAGCATTTGAATGTCATTTCATCCAAAATCGCACGAAGTATCGATAAACTCGAAAAGTCAGGCTTTGTGCAGCGCCGACGGGAGAAGCCAGATCGGCGCCTAGTTACGCTGCAGTTATCTGATAAAGGCCTTGAGAGTTATGAGGTTGCCTTGGGCTCTCTTATTGAGCGATGGAAAAGTGCATCAAATGGTGTTGGTGCGGAGGTATTGAAGATCACTGCACTTTTTGAGGGTTTGCAAGGAGCACTTATTGCCAAGCTTGTTAAAAGTCTACTGTGAGAAATTCGTTAAGCGTCTTCCTTTCCAGATTGAATTAGAATAACTCTTAAATACCCCTGTACTAGTAAGCCTATCTGCTACAGCCGCCCCTGAAAATATCCATCCGTGAGTACACTACGCAGGTATGAAGCTATCGCCAACTATAAAATCCGAGTCTAGCGACAATGAACGATCGCAAATGCTGGACGGCCTTACTTATTCGCCAAGATTATAATTGATCGCGACTCTGCTAAGGCTATATTTTTCAGACAATTACTTTCGCATTTTTAACCCTTTAACTGATCTGGCCCGCTGTTCATCCAGACTGTTGTAATAGGTGTTTTGCGTGGTGCTGAGACTGTTATGACGCAAGTCCGCTTGGAGATCCTTCATATCGCGAAGCGGCGCATCGAACGTCGCGGCCGTATGTCGTAGCCAATGCAGCGACGCAGAACGGAGATGGTCAATTTCATCCTCAGTCCAATTTTCGCTCTTCATGCGTTGCAAGGCCCTGTCAAACACCGCTTGAAGCAGTGTCCTTACATGCCGATCTGATAATCCACCACGACCCTTAAGCGTACTTATCAGTGGAGTTTGTTCCTGTGGTGAGGGCAGGGGAGAGAGCCTCAGGAACTGGCGATACCGCACGAGATAGCAATTTATGTATTCGTCTCTTACGCTGATCTTGGCAGCTTTGTTGCCCTTACCGACGACGTGGAACCACCAGTTGCCTGTTGTATCCCGTCGCAAATCACCCATTGTTGGCCGCCAGTTTTCACGGCCGACGAGGTCGGAAACTCGAAGGTACATAGCAAAGAGGGTCGCCAGCACAAATAGCGTACGTTCGTAGGCTGGATCTTCGTCAGCCATCTGTTCTGCGGTATCAAGCACGAAACTCCATTGCAATTCCGTTAAGGATCGAGACGCAACCCCCGACGTGTTCCGCTGCTTGTAGACTGATTTCTGCTTGATGGCACGGAACGGATTTGATTCCGTGAGGCCCTCATCCATCGCATGCTGAAAGAAGCTGCCGCAGACAGCAAAGACCTGAGCTACAGATCCTTGGGCCATGTGGTATGCGCCAGTGACAAGATCGTTCATCGTCTCAGTCGCCAGCTTGCGCTCACGTTTAGATACGGTGGTACTGAATGGTCGCCAATCGGGATTTACCACGTATTCGTCTGATTCAAGACGCTTACGACCGCCGATGCGTTTGAATCGAGATTTGATCATGGGGCCGACCCAGCTCACCGGCGGCTTAAGACAGAACTCCATGAATTGCTCTGCATCGGAGCGGCACAAATCTAAGAGTGGTTTACGAGCCACAATCAACGTCCAAAGCAGTAAACGTTCGACGTGAGTTCTGAAGGAGTTGAAGGTTGACTGGTTGCCGGCGTAGGACTTCAAAAAACTCCGTACAACCAGATAGCTGTCAATGGCCCGGCAGCTGTCATCGAAACTTTTGAGATATTCCTGGACAGTAGAACGTTCGTTGCTGAGCTGGAGAAAATTGAGCTCGTGGAAGCACTCGAAGGTGTCGAACAGCGGCTGCGGGAGACGTGACATGCAATGGCCAATACGTTACTGGAGTGGCTCTAGCTTGCGTGTATCGTTACCGTTATGCAACATCCGGGTCTGACAGTTATCGGATATTGCATGACAATTACCCTACTTTTACAATCTTTAAGGCCAAACAACTCAACCCCCTCTATAGATATTATATCTTGCCCGCCAGTCATCAATCGTTACCTTCAAGTTAAAACGAAGGTTTTTTTCTTGTTTTCTCTTTGATTTCTACACCATGGCCCAGCTCATTTTCTGACTCTTTGCAAAAAAGATAATAGCGACCTACAGTATCTAATATGCTGGCATATCGTAAATCCCGCTTAAGATGTACAACATTCCTAACGGGCGCATCAAATGCAGCGCTAGTATTCCGCAACCATCCTGCTGACGCATTCAATGACAAACATTCCTCTTCGGCAACACCATCCATTATCATTTTGAGGCGGGCCCTATCAAATACCTCTTGTACGATTGTTCTTATTTGTCGATCTGTTAATCCAGGACACCCATTTAATTTTGTCAGCAGGGGAGTTTGCTCACCCGGAGCAGGCAAGGAAGGTAAATTTCGACTCTTCCGATAACGTATTAAGTACGGAATAAAGTCTGGACGCACGGATACTTTTGCCATTTGATGATTGCGGTCTGCAATTTCAAACCACCAAACACCACCTTGCTTAACAAACGACCCCATAGTGGGTGTCCAGTTTCCATTTCCAGAGAGCTCCGCACCCCTTAAATAAAACGAAAACATAGCTACAACTATAAATAGCGAACGCTCATACCTAAAATCTGAATTAGCCATATTTTCCGCAGTATTAATAATGTAGACCCACTGCTCGCGGGTCAAGTCTCTAGCTGCTTGATAAGACGACTTGTTAGCTGGCAATATTTTATCTTTGGCTGCCATCGCTGGATTTTCTGTTGTTGCATCAATAGTGATAAGGTATCGATAGAAAGAGCTGCAAATTCTAATTAACTGCCCCATATTTGCCTCAGAGAGAAATTGATAACTCGACAACTGGGCCGTATTGTCCTGAGCGTTTTTTCGACGTCCCAAATACATCGGCCTCCAAGAATGGTTATGAATCAGCCCTAACACTGACTCAAAGAATCGGGGGCGCGCGACGTCACCTATCCAATGTTCAGGTGGGCTCTTATTAAATGAAATGAACTCTATGAACTCTCCACGGGTTACTGAGCTAATCGATTTCGCTTTATATATCCAGCTCCACAAAAGTAAGCGTTCAACGAACGCCCGGTAATTCCCATAAGTTCCGGCAGCCCCATTATGCAAAGCCAAAAACGCACGAGCCCACTCAAAGTCACATTTTATGTTAATGGTCGCTGAAAACTGAGAAAGATATTTTTCTAGAGTGCAATGTTTTTTGAAGTAAAAACCGACAGGAGCAGATATTGATGCTGCATCACCGAAAAGAGGCCTAGGCTGAATGTGATAGCTCATTTGACAGTTCACTCTATGCGTTTATCTCAAATCATCCACTAGCGCTAATCTCTGCCTGCGGGGAGGCGATAGACAGATGATAGATAGCCAATGGCAAGTCGCAACGCAAGTTCGGCGATATCCGATTAGCGGTATTTTCTCACCTAGAGTGATTATCCTAATTAAATACTAGAAAAATTATCCTATTTAAATAACAGATTAGAACTCTCATAACATGAATCCGTGTAAACCACTGATATATCGGTATCATCTTTTAGCAGTGAGTTATCATTTTTAGTCAGCAGTCACATCAGTGGTTTAACGCGCTCACGAACATATCTGAGATGGCACATGATTTAACATAATATACATTACACGTAAAAAGATATTACGAGACCAGCCCGGTTGCACAGTGGATTTCAACCTGCAGAATCGCCCTGAATCCGATCCACAGCTTCTCCTTCAATTCGACGGCGCTCAACCCTCATCACGCGTCAGCTTTTCAATCAGCGTTCGATGCTGTGGGAATTGCTGCGTGAGTTTCTGCCGATCACCCATTTCCATATCGGCAAAATCAAATCCTGGCGAAACGGCTTCGCTGATCAGTCCAAATCCATTTTCGCCGTCGAGCAACCGTGAAGCTTTCCATATTCCACCCGGTACGTGTAATTGCAAAAGCTGTCCTGCCAGAATGTCGGTGCCCATTACCAATGTCTGCAACGAGCCATCAGCATGAATCAGGCTGTACTCAATGGCGTCGCCCAGGTGGAAATAATGCAGGATGTCGGATCGATTGAAATGAAACTGACCCACCGGTGATTGCTGATCCAGCAGATAGTAAATCGAGGTCATCAGATACCGTGGACCGCTGGAGGTTTCGAGTGGGTCGCGATGATCGGCTTGGTAGGTTCTACGGAAATAGCCACCTTCGAGGTGAGGCTGCAGACTTAACGTTCCAATAACGTCTGCAGCTTTTGCCTTACGCTTGATCATGAGCTCTTCTCCGTCGAATATGCTGCCATTTTACGTTAACTCGACTAAACGACCATTTAGTGTAGTTAAACATGAACCGTAAGCTTTCTGGTAAATATAGGGCCACGCTCGCGCCACTGCTTTTGAATTACGGGCCAGGTCGGGGGCTTAGCTCGATTGGCGTGGTTTCAATCAAGCGCTTTGAAACAATCATCGACTTGGTTGTGGCAGCGTACTTTTTGAAGTGCGGCGATTCGATATGGCTTCGGTATGCCGAGTCGCTGGCGTAGATTTCGAAGAAATGAAACCAGTTTGGGCGGTCGACTTCGGCGACGGCATAGATTGATATGACGCCCGGCTCTGTTCGAGTCGACTCTGAGATTTCTTCCTTGACTGCGGCTTGATAGGCCGCAACCTGTGCAGGATCGATTTCGAGTTGCGCGATGCGCACCACTAAGCCATTTTCTTCGGCGGCCAGCGCTTGTCCTGCCAGTAATCCAGCCAATGCGAGCACTCCTAACAAACGTTTACCCATCAGGTTTCCCCCTCCTTCACTTCGGCAGCGCATAGGCCACCACGTAGTCACCCTTCCGATCGTGCCGTATTGAAGGTCTTTGTCCACTGGCCGCTCCTGGCCGCTTTTGCCTGTCGCGAAAGACAGAAACCCAACTCTCGGAGTCAGTGAACATCGGCTGAAATTGGCCCGGACGGTTTGAGCGCGCGGGCTGACAGATTAACAACGCAGGCTGGAAATCTGCTTCGTATCGCTACTTGCCACCCAGGCTCCCTCCCCCATCGACGCTGATCACTTGGCCGGTAACGAAGGATGCCCCCTCACTGAGCAGGAAGGTAATCAGCGAGGCCACTTCTGATGGCGTGCCCAATCTTTGCATAGGAATCGTGGCCAGTATCTGACGCTCACCCTCACTTCCCACGGGTCGGCTTTTTCGGAAAAGCTCGGTGTCTATAGGGCCAGGTGCGACTGCATTGACCGTAATGCCAATGGGCGCCAACTCAAGTGCCCACGTACGAGTGACACCCACCAATGCGCTTTTTGCGGCAGCGTAAGCTGTTCTGTCACGGGCTCCAAAGATGGCACGGCTGCATACATTCACTATGCGTCCTGCAGAAGATCGCTTGAGAGACGGCAGGCAAGCCTGGGCGATTTGTACCGAGGCTCTGACATTCAGGTCAAAAACTTTCTGGAGTGTTTCAAGTTCGAGCGTTTCCAGGCTTTGTGGGGACGCAACGCCTGCGTTATTGACGACGGCATCAATAGAGGTCCGCTCCAGGAGTTTCTCGAGCATTTCACCCGTTTGCTGAGCATCGGATAAATCACAGAGCAACAGCGTCCCGGGAAAATCATCAACCGGATGTCTGGCAATGCCGACCACATTCCACCCTGACTGATTCAACTGAGTACTGAGTGCGAAACCGATCCCTTTGGTGGCACCAGTGACCAGTACCGTTCGGCTGTTGTTCATGGTTACCCTCTCATCATCGGACGCCAAACCTATTGATAACAAAGTCCACTTGAAGCGCTGAGCAGCACCAGCTGCTTTCACGCTGCAGCCTGCCGCGACCTACTCCTCACTCGGGTCATAACTGTTCACATTGGGCACTTGCAAATGCAGGCGCCCAAGCAAGTCAACCAACGTATCAACCTCAGCCGGGGTCAATCCGCTGAGCAGACGCGCTTCTCGCTCAAGTGCAACTTTGAGCACGCGGTCATGCAGTTCTTTGCCGCTGGCCGTCAATCGCACGGTGTAACGCCGCGCATCCTTGGGATCCTGTTGACTGGTGATCCGCCCCGCTGCTTCCAGCGTTTGCAAGGAACGACTGACAGCGCTCTTGTCGAGACCGATGGCCTGGCAGATTCGATTGGCGGTGATGTCGGATTCAACGGCGAGCATTGAAAGCATCCGCCATTCAACCACGCCGATGCCGAAGTGTTTGCGATAACACTGGGAAGCCCCGGTGGCGAGTTTGTTCGCCAGGAACGTCACAAGGCCAGGTACATAACGCGACAGGTTCAGTTGTGTATCGGTAGGCATCGAGAAAACACCGTAGATCGAAGATCTTGCAATTTGGTTGACACCGCAACTAAATTATCTGAGGATTCACTCAGCCATGCATTGCGGTCAATGCGCCGCATGATACGCCCTAGCACAACCTCAAAAAAATAATTAACAGGTCTTGCTTATGAACCCTCGCCAACCGTGCCCTTTCCTGGCGCCCATGATTAACCACTCCTTCTGCTTCTTCGCGCCCGGCTGATTCGTCACCCGCTCGCCCCCCTTTTTGCCATACGTTTTTCAGCAGCCACTTCAATGTGGAGGGAGAAGTCATGCTTCAAGTCAACGTCACCCGCAAGGTCGTCGAGGCCGAGGGTATTTGCAGTTTTGAGCTGTGCGCAGCAGACGGCCGGCCGTTACCACCGTTCAATGCCGGTGCTCACATCGACATCCACATTGCCGGCGGCCTCACCCGGCAATACTCACTGTGCAATGACTCCAAAGAACGTCATCGCTACGTCATCAGTGTGCTGAAGGATCCCGCCTCCCGCGGCGGTTCTGCTGCAATGCATGACACCATCAGCCAAGGCCAGACACTCAGCATCAGCGAACCCCGCAACCTCTTCCCACTCGCTGACTCAGCCAAGCGTCACCTGCTGTTTGGCGGTGGTATTGGCATTACGCCGATGCTGGCAATGGCCCATGAACTTCATCATCAAGGCGCGGATTTCGAGCTGCATTACTGCTTTCGATCCAGCGAACGCGCCGCGTTTATCCAATACCTGCGACAAGCGCCGTTCGCCAGCCACGTGCACTTGCATGACGACAGCGGATCGCCCGCACAGAAACTCGATGCAACCGCCCTCCTCGCCGCGCCAGATACCACGACTCACCTTTACGTGTGCGGCCCCGCCGGTTTCATGAATTTCATCCTCGACACCGCGCAGATCTCTGGCTGGCCCGAAGATCGCGTGCACAGAGAGTTCTTCGCCGCCGCACCGGTCGATGCAAGCGCTGATTCGCCCTTCGAAGTTCAGTTGGCGAGCACAGGACAGATTTTTTACATCCCCGCCGATCGCACTGTTTTCGAAGTGCTCGATGAGGCTGGGATTGCCATCGAGTCATCGTGCGAGCAAGGCGTCTGCGGCACCTGTGTCACGGGCTTGCTTGAAGGCATTGGCGATCACCGTGACCAGTTCATGACGGCTGCAGAACACGCTGCCAACGACCGTTTCACCCCGTGCTGCTCACGTGCCAAATCGCCCCGCCTGGTATTGGATCTTTGACCTGAACCGAGCATCGACCGCTCGCCGGAGAACATTATGACTACCGCTGCCCAACCCCTTGCACACGAAATCGACCCGGCCACTGCGCCGAGCTTCCCCCTCGATCAATGGTACGTCGCAGCCTTGAGCCGCGAGCTGAAAGACCAGCCCCTTGGTCGTACGTTACTGAATAAACCCGTGGTGCTTTTTCGCACGGCAGATAACCAGGTCGCCGCGCTGGAAGACCGCTGCTGCCATCGAGCGCTGCCCCTGTCCGGCGGCACGGTGGAGGAACGCGGTTTGCGCTGCGGCTATCACGGTCTGCTATTCAATGAAGGCGGGAAATGCATCGAAATTCCGGGCCAGGACAAGATCCCGAGCAAAGCCAAAGTCCCTGCTTACACTGTCCGGGAGCAGGATCAGATCATCTGGATCTGGTTCGGCAGCGCCGAGCATCCTGAGCCGACATTCGCGCCACCGGTCTACGACGTGCACAGCAGCGGCAAATACCTGTTCGACGGCGATGTCTATCACTACGACGCGCCCTATCAACTCATCCATGACAACCTTATGGATCTCAGTCATCTGGGCTACGTCCATTTGCAAACCATTGGCGGCAACGCCAGCATTCATATGAACGCGCAGATGAGTGTGGACGGTGATGACTCAATGGTTCGCGTGGTTCGCCATATGCCCGATTCCGTTCCGCCGCCGACCTACACCGCGGCGTACCCGTTCAAAGGCAACATCGACCGCTGGCAGGAGATCGAATTTCACTTCAATCACCTGCGCATCTGGACCGGCGCGATAGACGCGGGCACAGACGACCTGAACAACCCGGATCGGGGCGGTTTTCATATGCGCGGCTTTCACGGCGTAACGCCGGAAACAGACACCACAAGCCACTATTTCTGGACCATGGCCACCAACCCTGAACATGATCCCGAGGCCGTCACAGCCAAAGTTCTGCATCAGACGCGATTGACGTTCGACGAAGACAAAGTGGTGATCGAAGCGCAGTACCAGAACATGTGCCGGTTCGGTACGCGCCCGATGATTGATATTCATGTCGACGTCGGAGCCAATCGCGCCCGCAGGATCATCGAGCGACTGCGCAATCCGACAAGTTGATGGCCGCAACACAGTGGCGGCGGCAAACGCCGCCCACTGTGTTCAAAGCCTCTGCCGTGCTAACGCGGCGGAAAGGCTACGCCGACCCGCTCGGCATACTTGAGCCACGCGGCTTTGAGCCGATCGACCGTCTGCGGTTGAGCAGCCGCCAGGTCATGGGTTTCACCACGATCCTGCGCAACATCAAACAACTGCCATTGCGGTGGCAGCGCATGATCGCCGAACCCCGCTTGCGGGCGCATGCCCAACAATTTGAGGTTGCCCTCACGATAATAAGCATTGCCGAACAACTCTCCGGCCAGACTCTCAGCGTCGTGAGGGCTGCCCTTGCCTTCGAGCATTAGCAGGATGGATCGGCCGGTGATCGGTTGTTTGTCCGCTTCGCTCGGCAAAGCGATGCCTGCCAAATCAAGGAATGTCGGCGCCAGATCATCCACCCGCGCCACGCCCCTTTCTACGCCCTGACGACGCAGTGACTTGGGCAGTTGAATGATCGCCGGCACACTGATTCCGCCTTCGGCCGTGGTGCCCTTGAACAAGTGAAAAGGCGCGGCACTGACTTCCGCCCAGCGCAAGCCATAGTCGATCTGCGAGCCGCGCTGGCCCAGATTGGCCAGGCTGTTATCGGTGTTCACGCCGGGTGGATAGAACTGCGCATGATTTTCCGCCGCCGCGCCGTTGTCGGACATGAACACGATCACCGTGTTGTCGTACTGGCCGCTTTGGCGCAGGTAGTCGATAACCCGGCCAATGTTGTGATCGAGGTTGTCGACCATTGCCGCGTAGATTTCCATTTTCCGCGCTTCGACTTTCTGCTGCTCAGCCGTGAGTTGCTGCCAACCGGGCAGCCGAGGGTTCACGGGCAACGGTTGCGCCGGCTGAAAGTCCTTGTCCAGCAAGCCGAGTTTTTTCAGCCGCTCAATGCGCGACGAACGCACGGTGTCGTAGCCTTGATCGAAGCGGCCGCGGTATTTGTCGAGGTATTCCTTGGGCGCTTGCAACGGCCAGTGCGGTGACGTGTAGGCGGCATAGGCAAAAAACGGTTTGCCTTGGCGCTGGCTGTTTTGCAGGTAGCCAATCAGCTTGTCGGTGTAAAAGTCGGTGGAGTAGAACGTGTCGGGCACCTCTACCGGCTGACCGTTTTCACGGTAACGCACTTGCTCCAACGGCGAGGGTGCAACGCTGGCGGGTTTGAAGTGGGTCGCCCCGCCTTCCAGCAAGGTGAACGACTGCTCGAAACCGCGCCGATCCGGGCCTTGATCGGTTTCCAGACCCAAGTGCCATTTGCCGACCATCAGCGTGTTGTAGCCGCCCGCCTTAAGTAGCTCGGCAACCGAGTAGGCCCGCCCATTCAGGTATCCCTCATAGCCAGCTTTGCCTCGTTGAAACGGTTGCAATGCTTCGGCCATGGTGCCCAGCCCGACAAGGTGATTGTCAGTGCCGGACAGCAACATCGAGCGGGTGATGGAACAGGTAGGCGCCGCGTACATACTGGTGAATTGCACGCCCTGTTGCGCCAGTTCATCCAGCCTGGGGGTGTGAATCTCGCCGCCATAGCTGCCCAGATCCGAATACCCCAGATCGTCCGCCACGATCAGCAGAATATTCGGTTGGCTGGCCGCCATAGCCACGCCGCCGACCATTGCCAGGGCGCAAAAAAGTGCCGTCAGCGGTAATCGCGATAGAGCCATCGGTTTTCTCTTATTGTCGTTAAAGGAATGCCTCAAACAGCCCGATCACTCTTCGAAAATAGCCACCGCACGCACAAAACCTGCTGACGCATGACGGATCTTGTAAGGAAAACACGACACCGTGAAGCCGCTCGCTGGCAGGGATTCGAGGTTGGCCAGTTTCTCCATTTGCCCGTAGCCGATATCGCGCCCGGCCTTATGCCCTTCCCAGATGATCGAGGCATCGCCGCTGGCAGCAAAACGCTCACGGGTGTATTTGAACGGCGCGTCCCAGCTCCAGGCGTCAGTGCCGACCACGCGCACGCCGCGTTCCAGCAGATACATCGTCGCTTCGCGTCCCATGCCGATACCGGCGTCGAGGTAACCCGGTTGGCCAAACAGTGCCCCGGCGCGTGTGTTGATCAGCACGATATCCAGTGGTTGCAGCGTGTGCTCAATGCGCGCCAGTTCCGCTTCGACCTCTTCTGCCGTGACCACGTGACCGTCGGGCAAATGGCGAAAGTCCAGTTTGACCCCCGGCTGCAAACACCAGTCCAGCGGCAACTCATCAATGCCAAACGCCGGCTCGCCGCCATCGGTGGTCGAGGCGTAATGCCACGGCGCATCCATGTGGGTGCCGCTGTGGGTGGTGATCTGCAAGCGCTCGGCGGCCCACGATTCATTACCGGGCATCTGCTCAAGCTGCAAACCCGGAAACATCGCGGCCATTTCCGGCCAGCCTTGCTGGTGATCCATGTAATCGATTTTCGGCAACAGCGGTGGCGGATCTGTGTAGGGGTTGTTATCGAGGGTCACCGAAAGGTCGACCAGACGACGTTTACGCGGGATGGGCTGTGACATGAAGCGTGTCTCCGTTCAACGGCAGAGGCCGATAAGGGGCTGGATTGAGGGCGTTGCGAATAAGCGCGGCGACGTTGCCGTCATGGCAGAAACCGGCAGCGCGGGCCTGCGGGGTTTTCAGGGGCGGCATGCGCCCGAACAGGGTTTCGAGCTCAAGATCAGCGGCGAAACTGATCAGCGCACGGCGTTGCTCGCCGTAAGTTGCCGCCAGAGCATCGATGACTTGGGCGATGGACAACTGCAGCACCGGCAGTTGCCAGACCCGCTGTTGCGCGGCGGCGTCATCCAGTTCAGCGGCGTGGATCAGGTTGTTCACGCAACAGCGCGCCGACATCCACCACGCCGTCGCTTGCGGCGACACCGGGCAGCAATAGTCTGCGCCTTCGGCAAAAGCACGCATCAAGTCGCTCATGAAGGCCGAGCGCAAACCGTTGGGTTCACGCGGGCGCGCGACAATCCCCGGCAGGCGCACCGCGCGGCCATCGACTTCAGCGCGCCGACCCAGATCGATCAGCGCACGCTCGACCATCATCTTGTGTGTGCCGTACGACAGTTGCGGGTGCAGTTCAGCCTGCTCGTTCATCTTCGCCGGCAGATCAGCGCCATACACCGCAACGCTGCTGGTATACACCAGCACCGGAGGTCGCGCCTTGTTGCGCAGTTGATCGAGCAGTTCGAGGCTGGCCAGCAGATTGACCTGATAACCCGATTCGTAATGCGCCTCCGCCGATCCGCCGGGAATGCTGACCAGGTGAAACACCACATCAATGCCATCGGCCAGGACACGGCGCATCAACGCTGCATCCGTCACGCTGCCGCTGTGCCGACGCAGGCGGGGATCGTCTGGCAGGCCTTGGACGTCAGTGTCCAGCACCAGCAGCGAACGAATGACTTGCCCGCGCAAACTGCCGCGCGCGAGTAGACAACGCAGCAGTTCGCGGCCGACAAAACCATTGGCTCCGGTAATCAGTACACGCATGGGCGTTCCTTAGCCGTTGGCTTTGACGACGCGTTGATCGATCGCACCGAACAGGGATTGACCATCGCTGCCGGTGACGTCCATGCGCACGCGATCACCGAAACGCATGAAGCCTGTCACCGGCGCGCCGTGCTCGATCATCTCAATGGCCCGACGTTCGGCGATGCACGCCGAGCCGACGTTGCGCTCGGCGTTCGACACCGTGCCGGAACCGATCAGGGTGCCGGCGCGCAAGCGCCGGGTTAACGCCGCGTGGGCGATCAGTTGGCCAAAGTGAAAGTTCATCTGCGCGCCGTGCGGCTGGCCAAACCACTCGCCGTTCCACTGCACTTGCAGGGGCAAATTGACGCGGCCGTCTCGCCAGGCTTCGCCGAGTTCATCCGGGGTAATCGCCAGTGGGGCAAAACTGGAGGACGGCTTGGCTTGCAGGAAACCGAACCCGGTGCGCATTTCTCGCGGCGCCAGTGCACGCAGGCTGACATCATTGATCTGCAGGATCAGCTTGATGTGCTGCAACGCGCTTTCCGCCGAACAGCCCATCGGCACATCATCGACCAGCACGACAAATTCGCCTTCGAAATCGATGCCCTGGCTTTCGCTCGGCAGTTCGATGTCATCGTATGCGCCGATGAAGTCATCACCGGCGCCCTGATACATCAACGGCGTACGGTCAGCGCCCTCGATCGGCTCGAGATTGAACGCTTTCTGCATCAGTGCGCCGTGACTGAGAAACGCCGAACCGTCGCACCATTGATAAGCACGCGGCAACGGCGCCATCGCCTGCGCGGGGTCGAAGGCAAAGGCCTCGCGGCAATCGTGGTTTTCAAGCTCACGCGCCAGGGCTTGCAAACGCGGCTCGGCTACAGCCCAGTTTTCGATGGCTTGCTGCAAGGTCGGCGCTACCGAACCGGCGTCCAGCGCCCGGGCCATGTCGCGCGAAACCACCACCAATTGGCCGTCACGGGTACCGTTTTTCAGGGTTGCGAGCTTCATGCTTTTTCTCCCGTGCAGTCTTGCAGTACAGCGGCGAAGCGCCCGTCCAGCAGGATAAACACCATGCGCGCCATGGCCTCGGTACGGTTGCTCCACGCGTGATTGGTGCCGCGCTGAACCACCACATCGCCGCGTTTGAGGTGGACCTCTTCATCGTCGAGCACCAGCCAGACTTCGCCTTCGGTGACGATGCCGTAATCAAGGGTTTCGGTGCGGTGCATCAGTTTGTGTCGCGAGTTCGCCTGGCCGGTGCCGGCATGCGCCTGGCCAATCTCGGCAAATGCGGCCGCAGCATCGGCAGCGCTGACCTGGTTCTGCACGCTGTCCGGCGGAATATCGACGACGCGAATCACACTGCCCTGCGGGCCGGGGCTCAGCTGTAAGGGTTTGCTGGTTGGATCATCGGCATTGTCGAGCAGGGCCGGACTGCCGCTGCTGTTCCATATCTCATGAAACACCGTGCCAGGCACCGCTTGCAGTGCGAAGACGTTAGCGGTTGCTCCGAGACTGGCGACGACCGCACGGCCCTGGGCATCATGCCCGGTGACCACGCGTTTGAAATGGGGAAGCGCTTGCATGGAAAATCCTCGTTCAATGGCCATTGCTGATGGAGTCGTGCCCGCCAACATTCGTGCGGATCAATAGACCACCGAGCCTCGGCACGGACAGACAAAACAGCGCCACAACCAGTTGCAGCCAACCGATCATGGCCAGTGCTTGAGGCAACGCCGTGGAAGCCCCGGAAGTGATGGCGAGTACCACCAGCGGGCTGATGAACTCGCCGGCAAAAATCGCCGCGGTGAAGCACCCCGCCGCTCGGCCACGCTGAGCAAAACCGACTTGCGCCATGATCCAGGTGATCAACGTCGGCAACATCAGGCCGATGCCCAGACCGTTGACCAGCACCGCGACCACTACTTGCGCGTGGCTGCCGGCGGCGGCCATCAACAGCCCGCCGATGCCGGCCAGGCCATAGGCAATCAGCAACAGATGCTGGCTGCGCAGGCCGCTCAACAAACGGAAACTCAAGGCCCCGACGAGCACACCGAGTTGATTGGCACCCATGGTCATGCCGATCTGCTGCGGCGCATCCACGTGCAACAAGTTGAGCAAGTAGCCGGCCTGCACCGGCACGATGAACAGGCTCAGGCCCGCGAGCAGCGACAACGCATACAGGGGCGTCAGTGCGCGCCATGGAAATGCGCGCGGGGCTGGCACCTGTAGCGTTGCTGTCGGTTGCACGCGGGATTGCGGTTCCCAGAGTTTCCACGCCATCAGCGGCAGGAAAATCAACCCGACCGCGTACAGCGCAAACGGTGTGCGCCAGTCGTCCTGTCCGAGAAAACCACCCAGCGCGATAAACACCACAGCGGACAGCGACGTCGCGACCATTTGCAGTGCAAACAGGCGTTCACGGCGTGCGCCGCTGTAGTAGTCGCCCATCAGCGTGGTGCAGCAGGTCATGATCCCTGCCTCCGCCAGACCGATCCCGGCGCGGCTGGCGACAATCGCCGCCAGCGAATCCAGCCACAGCGGCAACACACCGCAGAGCGTGTATAGGGCCATGCTCGCCAACAACAGCGGTTTGCGTCCGAGCCGATCGGCGATGACCCCGGCAAACGGCGCCAGTACTGCAATCATCAATGCCGGCAAGGTCAGCACGATCGGCACCAGCACCGTGCTGCCCGCAACATCGGCAAAATGGGCCTGCATGCGCGGTAATACCGGTGCGAGCAATACCGCGCCGAGCACTGGCAGGCAGCTGCCGAGCAGCAATAGCAACGATTGCGTCAAACCGGCGCGGCGGCCGCTGTTTTCAAATGAAGACTCAACGGCCATGACAGGTCTCCCGATGACGCGATTGAACAACATCTACCGCCACGGCTCGCGACGGCACGGCCACATCGACTGCCTCCGCCGGCGTTTCTGCGTCGGTGTTCGTGCGCCGTGCAGGCAGCAGAAAGTACGCCAGCGCTGGCAACAGCAGCAGCGCGCCGACCATGTTCCAGACGAACATGAACGCCAGCAGCACGCCCATGTCAGCCTGGAATTTGATCGGCGAGAAGATCCACGTGGCCACGCCAATGGCGAGCGTGATGCCGGTAAGCATCACCACTTTGCCGGTGGACACCAGCGCGCGGTAATAGGCTTCTGACAGGCTTGCGCCCTGGCGCAGATGGCCGAGCAGGATGCTCATCACATACAACGCATAGTCGACGCCAATGCCGACACCCAACGCGATCACCGGCAACGTCGCGACCTTCACGCCGATGTTCAGCCAGACCATCAACGCTTCGCAGAGGATCGAGGTGACCATCAGCGGAATCACCGCGCACAGCGTGGCGCGCCACGAACGGAAGGTGATCAGGCACAGAACGATCACCGCCCCGTAGACCCAGAACAGCATCTCGCGATTGGCCTGCTTGACCACGATATTGGTCGCCGCTTCGATGCCGGCATTGCCCGCTGCCAGGAGGAACTGCACATCATCGTTGTTATTGGCAGCGGCGAATTGCTCGACATGGTCGACCAGCCGCGTCAGCGTTTCAGCCTTGTGGTCGGTGAGGTAGGCGTACAGCGTGAGCAGGCTGCAATCCTCGTTGTACAAACCGCGTGGCGCACTGGCGGTGATCATGTTGAGCATCGCCTGATTGTTCTGCAGCTCGTACCACTTGGCGCTGCCTTCGCTGAGGCCAACCAGCATGCGCCGGTTGAGCAAGGCCAGCGAGTTGGTCGAATCCACCCCCGGCAATGCACGCAGTTGCCAGTCCAGCGCATCGACCTTGGCGAGGATGTCGTAACGCGCACATTGCCCGGCCGGGGTCTTGACCATCACCGCAAACAAATCACTGCTGGCGCCGTAATGCCGGGTCAAAAACGCATCGTCCTGGTTGTAGCGTGAGTCGGCGCGCAGCTCCGGTGCACCGGCGTCGAGATCACCGATCTTCAATTGCAGGCTGACCACAAAGCCCAATGCCGCCAACGCCAGGCTGATGGCAATGCACAGGCTGGCCCAGCGACGGCGGGTAAACAGATCGAGAAAACGCCAGAAGCCATGACGCCGCGCGCCGGCCTGATCGTTCTGCTCGCTCTTCAGGCTCAATTGCGCCGCGCGCGGCGTTACGCC
Source organism: Pseudomonas viridiflava (assembly GCF_900580865.1). Classification (GTDB taxonomy): domain Bacteria; phylum Pseudomonadota; class Gammaproteobacteria; order Pseudomonadales; family Pseudomonadaceae; genus Aquipseudomonas. The sequence continues at coordinate 124,184 of NZ_UTBZ01000060.1, read as the reverse complement.
GACATAGGACAGCAACACCGGCAGCAGAATCAGGTTGGTGAAAATCAGCACCGCCACACCGATACTGGCGATCACCGCCAGATCCTGAATCACCTGGATCTTGATCAGCATCAGCACGGCAAAACCCACTGCGTCGCAGAGCAATGCCGTCAGCCCGGCGAGAAACAGCCGTCGAAAGGTGAAGCGCGCGGCCACCACCCGGTGCATGCCGCGACCGATGTCCTGCATGATGCCGTTCATTTTCTGCGCACCGTGGCTCATGCCGATGGCGAACACCAGAAACGGCACCAGCACCGAATACGGATCCAGTTGATAGTCGAGCAGCGGCAACAGGCCCAGTTGCCAGACCACCGCCACCAGCGAACAGAACACCACGAGCAACGTGCTGCGCAGGCAGCGCGTGTACCAGAACAGTACGGCGGTGGTGATCAGAATCGCTACGGCGAAGAACAGCAGGATCTGCTTGAGCCCGGCAATCAGGTCGCCGACCTTTTTCGCGAAACCAGTGATGTGAATGTCGATCCTGTCGTTCTGGTACTCGCTGCGCAACGCCTCCAGTTGCTCCGACAGCACCGAGTAATTCAGCGCCTGGCCGTCGGCAGTCGTCGCCAGTAACGGCACGTAAATGATGCTGGAGGCTTGATCGAACGCTACCAACTGGCCGAGCTCGTTGGAGCGCTGCACGTTGCGGCGCAAGGCCTCGAGACTGGCCGGAGTGCCGGCGTAATCGTCCGGGATCACCGGGCCGCCATCCAGGCCGTCTTCCGTCACTGCGACCCAACGCGTTGCCGGCGTCCACAGCGACTTCATGTAGGCACGGTCGACGCCGGGCAGCAGGTAAAGCTTGTCGCTCAAGGCCTGCAAGGTTTTCAGATAGTCAGCGTCGTAGATATCGCCCTGGCGATTGGCGACGACAATGCGCAAGGAGTTGCCCAGACCGCTGAGCTGCTTTTGATGTTGCAGATAATTGGCGATGTAAGGTTGTTGCGTGGGGATCATCTTTTCGAAACTGGCGTTCAGCTCGACGCGCGTGGCCTGATAGCCCAGGAAAAGCGTGGTCACCAGGCACACCAGCAACACCCACAACCGGTGATTGAACAAAGTGCGTTCCACGACCGAGCCGGAGCGCGGGTCGAAACTCGCCAGGCTGGCCGTGGCGTTGTCGAATGGTTTCATAACCTCACTCCGAAGCTGTAGCAGTGGGCGACGCCAGGCGCGTCACCCCGGTGAAACCGGCCAGCACCAGGCTGCCATCGGCGGCCTGCACGACACTGGAAATCGGTTTGCCCAGCGGTTTGCCGAAAGGCTGCAGGGTTGGTGCGTCGCCCGTGGTGCGAAACATTGCGCCCGCCTGATTGACCAACAACAGCTGGCCGTCAGCGCTGCGGATCGAATCACTGAAGGACACGGGCATCGGTACGGGCGCGGGCACGAAGCTGTTGCCGTCGTCGGTGGAAATGAACGCGTTGCCTTTCAGGCCTGCCGCCAGCAGCGCGCCGTCATCGCGCAGTTGCAGGGCGAAGAAACTGCCGCTGTAAGGGCTGTCGAGCGCGACGAAGGATTTTCCAGCGTCCTCGGAGCGCGCCACATAGCCTTGCTCGCCAGCGACGAACCAACGCTCGCCTTGTTGCGCGATGGCATACAGGTGCACGCCCATCGGATTGTCGATATGGCCCATCAGCGACTGCCAGCTCACGCCGCCGTCTTCGGTGGTAAAGGCGAGGCCGTAGGCGCCGACGATCAGGCCGTGACGCGCATCGGTGAACTTGAGGCTCAGAAACGGTTTGTCCGCGCCTTCGCTGACCATCCGTTCGGCAGTTTGCACGCGCGCCGCCGCTGCGTCGGGGTCAGTCGCTGTCGGCAATTGCTCGCGTGCGCCCTGCAATTCCAGTTGCGCAGCGCGATCGCCGTCCAGTTGCAACGCCCAGTTTTCACCGCCGTCGTGGGAGACCAGCACCGCACCGGCATGGCCGACCGCCCAGCCCGTGTTCGCATCGACAAACTGCACCGCCGTAAGGCTGACGGAGACCGGCACCTGCGCCTGCCGCCAATTGATACCGTTGTCATCTGAGAGCAAGACGATGCCGCGTTCGCCGACCGCCACCAACCGCGCACCTGCCCGCGCCAGATCAAGCAAGACCGCTTGCCGGGCCTGTGGCGCGCGCATCGCCGGGGTGTGCAATACATCGCCGATGGCAGCGGCCTGAGCCTGGCTTACGGGTAATACGCAAGGCAGCGCCAGCAGCGCTAACAACCGCCCGAGCACCTGACAGATTCTGTTCATACCGACCTCGAAACCACCTGTGAAACCGGATCGCCACACCTGTCGCGATCCGGCCCGATTCAACGAACCCCGGCACCCGCCATCGCCGCCGGCGAGAATTCAGACGCCTTGTAGCGATCGACCACGCCATATTGCTCAGGCAGGCCGGTGTAGACGTTCTGGATAAACCAGGCGCCGGAGGTCAGGTCGTAGAAACCCGAAGACAGCTGCGCTTGCGCTGGCAGATCCGGCAGCACGGCGGGCAGCGACCACAAGGTTTTGGCGAGTTGGCCGTTGGCGTCCCAGCGATCGCCGAGCATGGCTTGCCAAGTGTCTTCGTCGAGGTAGTAGCGGCCCTTCGGCAGTTGGTGACGCTTGCCCGGCGCGAGTTCGGCGTCTACCACCCACACGCGGTGCAACTCCCAGCGCACGTAATCGGGATTCATGTGATGGGCCAGGAACAAATCTTCCGGTTTGCCGGCGGTCAGGACTTTGTTGGTGTTGTAGGGGATATACATTTCCTGCTTGCCGACCAGCTTCCAGTCGAAGCGATCGATGCGCCCCTGGAACACGCTCAACTCATCGAACGACATCACCCCGGCGGTGGCCGGCGTCGGTGTGTCGCAGCAGGCATTCGGCAACTTGCGCACGCGGCGCTGGCCGGTCAGATAGACATGAGCCTGGGACTTGTCGCCGTTGATATTGGTGCGCCCCATGATTTGCTCACCGGCACGCAATGGCGGGCCGACGTTAAGCAGACGGAACAGCCAGTAATCACCGGCGAAGCTTTCCGGCGTGCCGTCCTGGTAGTAATACGGCATGTCCTGGATCGCCTGGCCGTCGGTGGTCATCACCTGTTTGCCGTCTGCGGTCATCAGGTAATGGCGAAAGTGCATGGCCAGTGACGTGCCGCGCCAGTTGAGGATGTGGTTCCACATGGCTTCGGCGCCGTTATGCGGAATCGGGAATGGAATACCACCAAACGCACCTTCGGGCACCGGTCCGGCGCTGCTGTCGACCAGTTTGGCGCGGGTGGCATTTTTCAGGGTGTTGTCATACACCCATTGCGGTGCGGCGGCCGTGCGACGGGTCGGATAGACATCGATGCGATAGGTGTCGGGAAAACGCTTGAACATTTCCTTGGTGCCATCGCTGAGCTTGGCGGCGTATTGCGCAAGGTTTTTCGAGGTGATGCTGAACAGCGGCTTGTCAGCCGCGAACGGATCACCGCGCTTGCCGCCCGGTTTGTACGCCGGGTCGACCTTGGTGTAACCGCCATCCCATGCTGGAATCGAGCCGTCGGCATTGCCGGCGCGCTCGGCACCGAAAGGCGTCAGCGACTTGTTCAATTTCGCCGCTTCGTCGGCTGTGGCTGCTGCGGCACCATGACTCAATACCGCCAGGCTTCCGAGCAACGCGAAGCACAAGGCTTTGAGTGTGAACGCGGCATTTTTGTTGTTATAGGTCATGCGCAAGTCCTCTTAAAACGTGGTCTTGACGGAGAAGGCGAGGTAATCCCGATCCTTCAGCGATTGCTTGTAATTGAACTGGCTGAGGCCGTTGAGATTGGTGTCCTCGGCGCCGTAGTAATGCGTGTAGGTCAGGCCGGCCGTGACGCGATCGAGGTAAGTGGCGGTGATGCCGATGTTGATGTCGCCACCGTTGTCCGGGCCGAACGAACTGACGACCGCTGATTTGCCCAGCGGGAAATAGCTGACGCCAACTGGAATGCTGATATCGATGCCGGAGAAGAACTGGCGATAGGTCGGCGTATAGACGACTTTGAAACCGAGGCCATCATCGGTGGCGTTCGGGTCCAGCGCGGCGCGATTTTTGGTGACGCTGAGCAGGCGGTTCCACGCCACTTCGCCGACCAGTCCGGACTCGCGGGCGATGAAGTTGGGGCCAAACGATGCCAAAACGTTCAAGTTGACGTGAGCGGTGCGACCCACGGCGTAGAGCGCGTCATCATCGTTGTCGGCAATGACGCCGGGCAGCACGGTCTGACCGTTCGAAACCAGCGGCATGTTCCAGCGCATCGACGCTTCACCGGCGAAGCTGTACTCGTCCACCGTGGTGGAAAAACTCGCGCCCAGCGCGCGAATATCTTCGGGGTAAACCCAGTAGTACTCGCCGATCTGGCCGGTGCTGAAGTTCGGCGCCGCCGTCGACGGTTTCAGATACAGCTTCGGCGTCTTGTCGTGGTACTGGATGGCGTAGAGGCCGTACTCGACGGTCTCAGCGCTGTATTTCAGTTGCAGACCGCCCTGCCCCGAACTGCGCGCTTCCTTATCGTTACCGTGGAAAAACGCAGCGGGACTGGCCGGGTTACCGCCAAGGAATGCCGGGAACGGCGCACCGACGATCAGACGCTCATTGCCTTCGCCAATGGTGTCGCTGGTGGAAAAATAGCTGCCAGCGGCGGGCAGACGTGTTTCTTCCCATTCGAGTTGGTAGTAGGCACCGAGCGATACGTCGTCAGTCAGTTGGAACGTGCCAGACAGTTGGTTGACCGGACGGGTGATTTCCTTGAACTGCGTGTTAGGCACCGACTGCGCCTTGACCACGTCAACCGGGGCCATGCCACCGGCAATGCCGTTGGCGCCGAAGAACAGGCTCTCGCCCCAGATCAGACCATGACGGCCGGCGCGCACCGACGTTGCGCGGTCGGCCAGTTCACCGTTCCAGTAGACGAACGCGTCGAGGATTTCGCCGTCACCACCGTGCAAATGACGGGTGTCATCGGTGAACTCGTCGTAGCCGACCGACCGTGCGTTGGCACGGGACGGATCGTTATTGTCGTTGTTGCCCTGGTACTCGCTGTCGTACCACGCTGCACCGCTCAAACGTGCGCCGAAATCCTGAAACGACAGATCCAGCTCCGAGAGGATATCCGTGCGATTGGAGATCAGGCCCTTTTTAAAGGCACGATCGCCATCGTCCTGATTGAGCGCCACCTGACCCTCGGTCAACTTGCTGCTCGGATTCTGCGTGCGCCAGGCAGCGCTGTACTTGATCGTGTTGTCCCAGCGCAATTTGAAGTCCGGGTTGCCGGTATCGATGTCGAAAGCGTGAGCGGCCTGGCTGCACAGCACCAGCAGCGCAGCAACGCTCAAACCAAAGGGTGCAGACGAGCAGACCGGGCGACGCGCGAGCGCCGCAGTCGTAGAACTAACCATCGCGTTAACCTCTTGTTTTTATAGTGGTAACTGCTGTGGATGAGTCGCAGGTGGGGCTTAGATTGGCTCGGCGGTGCGCGCGAGCATTTGCTTGACCAGGCCAATGCGATCGAAGGCGCGGTCGTGCTGCATCTCCTTGTCGCCGGCCAGCACCGAGCTTTCGCTGATGTATTTGCAACGTTCGAAACGCCGCGCCATGAAGCGCTGCAGCTGCTGTTCGACGCTGGTGGCGGCGGGCTGCTCGCGAGTGAGTTCTTCGCTGAGCACAATCGCGTCTTCGATGGCCATGCCGGCGCCTTGACCGAGGTGCGGCGTGGTCGCGTGAGCCGCATCGCCGATCAGCAGGACGCGTCCGCGATGCCACGGCTCATCGACGAACACCACTTCCATCGGCTTGTAGACGACCTGGCTATTGTCGGTGATTTGCTCGCGCAGCTCGCCGATCAGCCCGGTAAAACCTTGCAGGCGCTGGCGCATCTGCGCAGCCAGATCGGCAGGATCCATCCACGGATTGGACGGTTCGTGGGACGTCAGAAACAGGTACATCAAGTTGCCGGCCAGCGGCACCAGCCCGGCGTTGCCGTCAGCACTTTGATAGTTGGCCAGATGATCAATCTGTGGCGCGCGGGGAAAGTTGTAGCGCCACACCGACTGACCAGTGAAACGCGGGGTGTAGGCATCGCCGAAGATCAGGCTGCGCACTTTCGAGAACAGACCATCGGCGCCGACCACCAGGTCGTAGTGGCCGCGATTGCCGTCGGTAAACAACACATCGACCTCTGTGCCGTTGTCGTCCAGCGCTTCCACACTCAGGCCCAAACGCACGTTGGCACCGAGTTGCAAGGCGGTTTCGCTGAGGACTTTGTGCAGCGCCAAGCGGGAAATCCCGACGTTGGCGGGGTACTGCGGACCAGCGAGGCGTTGACCCGGAATGCGCGCCAGTTGCTGCCCGCCCGGGCCGTAGATAGCGACGTCTTCGAAGGCATAAGCGGCATCGAGATAACCGTCGAGAACGCCCAGCTTGGCCATTTCACGGACGACGTTGCTCTGCTGAATAATCCCGACGCCATAGACTGTCCATTCGGACTTGAGCTCGATCAGGTCGACCTCGATACCTTTACGCCGCAAGGCGATGGCCGCACACAAGCCGCCGATACCACCGCCCACGATCAGAACGTTGTTCACTGCACTCATGGTGTTCTCTCTTTTTATTCTTGTGATCGATGCTGCGTCGGGCACGGCATCGTTGGATGAAGCTTCCCGGCAAAGCAGGGATTTGACTAATCGCGAGTAAGGATGCGATGTATCGCCGTACGCGATACCTCGATTTATCCCGGCAACGGCAACCCTTCAGGCATTCGCACCAGCAGCCAGCCGTCCTTCTCGTAGGTCGGCAGCGCCTCCAGCGTCTGGCCCAGACACGGGCCGTAGATGCACTCGCCGGTCGCCGGCAGAAATTGCGCACCGTGGGCGTAGCAGACGATCAACTGGCCGTCGGCGGACAGGAACTTGTCCTTGCGATACTCCAGGCGCACGTCCAGATGCGGACAACGGTTGCGATAGACCCGCACCTGATGGTCATGACGCAGGGCAAACACGCTGTCGCGTCCCTGCGCCAACGGATCGAATCCGCGCGCCCGGCCCTCCTCCAACTCGTCCAGCCGACACAATGGCTGCGCAATACCGCTCATGATCAGCGCGGCCTCAACCGAGTTTTGGCGGCGGACCGCCCGGGGCCCATTTTTCTTTCGCGCTGAACAGGAACAGCTGCGAGTTATCCGCCGACAACGGCGCGCGACGTGCCTCCCAGGCGTCATCGTGCTTGTCCATGTCGGCGTCATATTCGATGTGGCAGCCCAGCGGGCTGTTGAAGTACCAGAACCAGTTGGAGCCAAACAGGTGACGGCCCGGCCCCCAGAAACTGGTCCAGCCCTTTTGCTCGAATCGCGTCCCGGCCAGCAGCACTTCGGTGCCACTGCCCATGTGGAAGGTGAAGTGTTCGCAGCCTTTCATGTGCGGCGGGGTCTGGATCATGAACAGGCAATGGTGATCGTCAGAGCCGGCCGGGCGCATGAACGGCCCGGCGCCAATGAAGGTGTCGGTGGTGCGAAAACCCAGGCGCTCGGCGTAAAAAGCTTCTGCTTTCGCTGCGTCGGGCACGAAATACACCACGTGCGACAAAGTGCGCGGGACAGCGCCCATGTCGAGGGTAATACCCGGCTGGTTAAGCGGCCGTTGTGGCGCATGGCCGGCGGCGTTGGTCAGGTCATCCGGTGCGCTGTAAGGCTTGCGTACAGTGACCTGAAAAGCGATGGCGAAACCCATGTCGTCAACGCTGTGCAGCACGCCGTGTTGATCACGCCGGACAACACGATCACGGGCCAGCTCATCTTCGATGGCATCCAGATCGCTGAGCGCAGCGACCCCGTAGACCGTCTCGCGAATCGACGGCGCCGGGCCGATTGCCGCCGGCAAATCAGGATCGTCGGCTCGACGAATAATCACGGCGGTGCCGTCCAGCGCTTCGAAACGCCCGCCGTTGCTGTCAACGCCGACCGGCGCAAGGCCGTAGTCGCGCAGGCAATCGGTGCAGGCTTGAATGTCATCGACGCCAAAAATCAGGGCATCAAGGCCAATGATGTTCATGGCTTACCACTCCATTGAAATTATGATCCGGTGACGGTCGCCATGGACGCCTTGCAGCGCGCCAGGCCTGACTGGAAACCGGTGGTGGTGTCGGCTGCAGGGCCGACTGCGGCGAAGATTGGCGTACAGGCTGAGCGCTGACTAATCGCGAGTCGGGATGCGACCTATCGGCAAACGCGATACCTGCGACGAAGGTTGACGTGTCGATGGATTCGTTCGAATGTATTGCGAAAATAAATACAAGAACGGACCTGCCCATGCGTTTCAACCATCTGGATCTGAACCTGCTGGTCGCGCTCGATGTATTGCTCGAAGAGCAGAACATCACCCGCGCTGCCGAACGCCTGCACATGACCCAATCCGCTACCAGCGGCGTGCTCGCGCGTTTGCGCACCTACTTTGAGGATGAGCTGCTGGTGCAGGTGGGACGCAAGATGCAGCCCACGCCCTACGCCACGGAACTGGCCAGACCGGTGCGTGAAGTGCTGCTGACGATCCAGTCTTCAATCACCGCCAAACCGGTTTTCGACCCGGCCACCAGCAAGCGTCATTTTCGCTTGGTGACCTCGGACTATCTGATCAGCGTGCTGTTCGCCCAGGTGATCCAGAACATTCATCAGCAAGCGCCCAACATCACCTTCGAAATGCTTGGCCCCAGCGACAATTCCGGCGAGTTGCTGGTACGTGGCGAGGTCGATCTGATGATTGTTCCCGAGCGCTACATCATTGAAGGCCACCCTTCGCGCCTGCTGTTCGAGGAAGAACACGTGTGCGTGGTCTGGCAAGGCAATACGCAAGTCGGCGACAGCCTGACCCTTGAGCAGTACATGGAGATGGGCCATGTTTCGGTGGGTTTCGGCCGTACCCGGCACATGAGCATCGAAGAATGGTTCATGAATCAATACGGCTTCAATCGGCGCATTGAAGTGATCACCAGCGACTTCAATACCCTGCCGCAACTGATTGTCGGCACGCAGCGCATCGCCACGATGCACCAGCGCCTGGCGAACCTCTACGCGCACTATCTGCCGCTGCGCATCCTGCCGCCACCGGTGAAAATTCCGGTCATGCGCGAGTACATGTTGTGGCACCGCAGCGTTGACGGCGACCCGATGCACCGCTGGCTGCGCGAACGCATCAGCGAATCCATCCAGCATTTGCAACACGTGCCCATCGTATCTCGCGATACCTCGTATCCGCCGTCACGATTGGCCAATTAGTCGGGTGATCCTTAACGTGCCTTGGGAATGCCAAGGCAACCATAAGGACAACAATAATCATGTTTCGCTATTTCCCGACCAACTACGTTTGGAATCTCTCTGTCGACCTGGCCATTGAAATGGGCGCCCGCATGGGTGAAATCGAAGAGATGTGCGCCCCACTGCAAGAGGCGGCCAAGCAGCCGGACGCCGCCGGCACCCGCGCCTTTCGCGAAACCTGGGCGAAAATGGCTGACAAGCTTTGCGGTCTGGCTGAGGAAGACGAAGGCAATGGCCGGATGCTCTCGGCTGGCGAAAAATACAATCGCGCCGCCACCTATTATCTGACCTGCGAGCGCCTGCAAGCCCACGGCGCTCCGGGCCGTACCGAGCTCTATCAACGCTTCCTGCAAACCTTCAAGCGCGGCATAGAACTGTCGCGTGAGAACTGTGAGCGGGTGGAAATCCCTTACGAGGGCAAACATATTTCCGGCTTGCTGGTGCGTGCCGAAGGCGTCGAGGGGCCGGCGCCGATACTGGTGCAGGTCAACGGTCTGGACTCGACCAAGGAAATGAAATACCGCGTTGGCCTGCCAGCCTGGCTGGCGAAACGCGGCATCTCTTCGCTGATCATCGACCAGCCCGGGACCGGCGAAGCGCTGCGCCTGCATGGCCTGACCGCACGATTCGACAGTGAACACTGGGCCAGTCGTGTGGTGGATTGGCTGGAAACCCGAAGCGACATCGATGCCAAACGTATCGGTCTGGAAGGCGTCTCGTTGGGCGGTTATTACTGCCCGCGCGCGGTTGCATTCGAACCACGCTTCGCCTGCGGCGTCGTGTGGGGCGCCAACCATGACTGGCGTGATGTGCAAAAGCGTCGACTGGAAAAGGAAGGCAGCTTCCCGGTGCCGCACTACTGGGCGCACGTGTGCTGGGTATGGGGCGCCAAGGACGTCGAAGAGTTCATGACCATCGCCGAAAACGTCCACCTCGATGGCGTGCTCGATCGGATCAAGGTGCCCTTCCTCGTCACCCACGGTGAGCAGGATTCGCAGATTCCATTGAAGTGGGCGCATCGCACCTACGAACAACTGGTCAACAGTCCAAAGTGTGAACTGAAAATCTTCACCGAACGTGAAGGCGGCGTGCAGCATTCGAGCTTCGACAACAGCATCAATGCCGGGCATTACATTGCCGACTGGGTTGCTGAAACCCTCGGTGGTCGCACCGCTTGATCCACTGAAAAAACACGCTATGAAAAACGCCGGATAATCTTTCGATTGTCCGGCGTTTTGCATTAACGGATTCAAGCGCTGGCGCAGCTATTGAGGCCGTCAATACGCAGCCATCGATGCAATCTGCTGGTCGTCCCCTCGCCTGCTCTCTAGCCTCTCTTTGCAGAACAATCACATAGCGAAGACGCCATGACTGCCCTGCACCTGAAATGCCAGACCCTGTTTGACGGCACCGGACTGCAAACCCGCCAACAACAGACATTGATCGTCGAAAACGGCTTGCTCAGTTACGTCGGACCCACCGCGCTGGCACCTGCTCCCAAACCCGGCGATACCCAAGTGGATGCAGGGGATGATTTCGTCATGCCGGGGCTGGTGGATGTGCACACGCATCTGGCCTTCGGTAACGCGCAGAGCGAAGAAGACATAGATCTATGGACCAGTGACGAATTTCGCGCGTTGCGCGGGATGTTCTTCGCGCAACACGTGCTGGCTGCCGGCGTCACCAGCATGGTCTGCCCCGGCGACAGCGGCCAGCTCAGCATCGCCGTGCGCAATGCGGTGACCGCCGGTTTATTTGAGGGGCCGAGGATCGCGGCCAGCAGCCGCGTCATCACCAATCGCCAGAGTCTCAATGACTGGTTCCCGAGCCGGGTGGGCACCCCGGAATACTTCACGGCGCAGTTGGTCACCAGCCGCAGCGATGCGCTCGCCGAAATTCGCAAACAGGCCAAGGACGGCGTCGACCTGATCAAGATCGCCATGGACGGCACGCACCGCCGTCCCAACGGCGAAATCATTGCGGCCTTCACCGCTGACGAAACCTTCGAAATGGTTGAGGAAGCGCATCGTCTGGGCTGCAAGGTCGCCACCCATGCCTATGGGCGCGAAGCCGTGATGTACGCGGCGCGCGCCGGCGTTGATCTGGTTTTCCACGCCTTTTACATGGACGACGCGTGCATCGAAGCGTTGCTTGAGGCCGGCAGCATCCTTGCCCCGACCATGACGTTCCCGCAGAACACCGTGGATTTCTGTCAGCCCCATGATCCGGCGATCAGCACCGGCTATGCCGGTTATTGCGCACGCACGCTGGAGGTCGGCTCGGCGGTACTCAAACGCGCCAAAGCGGCGGGTGTTCCGTTCGCCTGCGGCAGTGACAGCGGTTTTGCGGTGACGCCCTATGGCGAATGGCATGCACGCGAATTGGAGCTGCTGGTGACCCGGCTTGGATTCACCCCGGCCGAAGCGTTGTACGCCGCGACCGCTGTTGGTGCGCGCTGCATGCCGCGCGGTGAAAGCCTCGGCTCGCTGCAAGTGGGCAAGCAGGCCGACTTCCTCGTGCTCGATGGTTCACCGCTGAACGACATTCGCATCCTTCAGGATCGTTCGCGCCTGAAGGCCGTTTACAAGGCTGGCCAACCGGTGCGCATGGATCGCAGCTCCTACAACCCCAAGCAAGTGTCCGATTTCAACTCGCTGAAATGGACCGATCTTTACACCCGCGACCGCGTGGCCCAACTGGGCAAGTGGGCCGTATGAGGACAGAGGCCATGCAACGACTTGATCTACTGACTGCGACGAACATGGCCAGCGATGCCATCCGCATCGCTCGGGAAGCCGGGATCAAACCGCTGGGCGTCGCCGTACTGGATGCCGCCGGCCATCCCTTGGCGATATTGCGCGACGAACACGCCACTTTCCTGCGCACGCAAATCGCCACCGGCAAGGCACGTGGCTGCCTGGGCATGGGTTTTGGTGGACGTGAACTGGCGAGACGCGCGCAAGCCATGCCGGCGTTTTTCGACGCTATCAACAGTTTGACTGGCGGCGAGGTGATTCCGGTGGCGGGTGGTGTGTTGATCCGGAATGCCGAGGGCATGGTGCTCGGGGCCATCGGCATCAGCGGCGATACCTCGGACAACGACGAGCGCTGCGCATTGCTGGCCATCGCCAAGGCCGGATTGGTTGCCGACAGCGGCGATCAGCCAGAGGGTTGATCGAGCAACGCGGCCTGTTCCAGAAGCAGGCCGCGAAACCACTGCATGACCGGGTCATGTTCTTGATAGGGATGCCATTGCAAGACTTGAACAGCCTCGGGGAACGCCAGCGGTGCCGGGTGAATGCGCAACGGATAACGCTGGGCGAAGCGTTGCGCCTGTCGTTGAAACACCGTGGCAATGCGCCCGGTACCGACAATGAATTGCGGCATCAGCACAAAGCTTTCAACGGTCACCGCCACTTGCCGCTCAATGCCGAGTTCATGCAGGTGCTCGGCATCCATCGCCAGGTTGTGCCCGTCGGCAAACTCGCGTACCACATGCGCCGCAGCGCAATAGTCGGCCATGCTCAGGTGCTCGGCGAACTGTGGCTCCTGTGCGCAGACCATACAACAGAGCCGGTCCGTCACCAGCGGCACATGGGGATAGGCCGGGTTCAACCGTCGCTGCGGCACGATTACGCAATCACTGCGCCGATAATCGAGCGCTTCGCTGACGACATCGCCGTCGCGCGGAACAGGCATGTCGCGCAGGCTCAAGCGAATACCCGGAGCAATACGCGCCAATACACGGCTGACCTTTGAGAGCAGCACATCGGCGACGTAATCGGAGGCTACCAGAGTGATGTGTCGGTCGCAGTTCGCCGGGTCAAAATTCAGCGGCGCGTCGACGATCTCCCGGGTCAGTGCCAACGCTGCACGCACTTTTGGCAGCAACTCCAGGCCCAGCGCCGTGGGTTCCAGGCGGCGCCCGACTTGTACCAGTAACGGGTCGTTGAAATGCTCACGCAAGCGGCCCAATGCCGAACTGGCAGCTGACTGCCCCAGGCACAGACGCTCGGCCGCCCGGCTGACGCTGCATTCGCTCAGCAAAGCATCCAGCGCAACCAATAGATTGAGGTCGAGGCGTCGATATCGCATGTCGGTCCGCTGAAGAGGGGTCAGGTGTGCGCCCGGAATGGCGGGCAGGGTCCACACCCAATCATGACCTTAACCAGCGGCTTACCGATGTACCAATCGCATGTATCGCTGGCAGGTATCGTCAATAACGATACCAGGCACCAGCGAGGAATGACTCAGGTTGGCAACTCCCTACACCTAGGCTCAGCGGCGCATCAGTCGATTGACCAAGAGCAGGACGGCCGCGCCAATGGCGAGTGCGGCGACAGGTTTCTCTTTGACGAACGTCGAGACGCTGTCGAGTGTGTCGCCGTAGGTTTTGGTCAGTTGGCCAGCCGCTTGACGACCAGCACCTTCAGCCTCCATTGCCGAGTCACCCATCAGTCTGCCGATTGCGCTCTGCGCCTTGCCGGCCAGCTTTTCTGCTACACCTTCTACCTGTTCGCTCTTCATGATTGATCAACCCTGCGTGCATGAGTGGGGAATGCCGACAGCCCTACCCGAGTGGCTATCAGCACGACATTAGGGGCGCACGCCGGATGATTAGTTCAAAGATGATGAGTCCATTCAGTCAGAAATCCACTGTCGCTGAAAGCAGATAGGTTCTCGGCGTCGACAACGTCAACCCCGGCTCGCTGTCATCGGACGCCCCTGCCGAACTCCAATAGCGCTTGTCCAGCACGTTCTCGATATTCCCGCGCAAGGTGATGGTTTTGTCGTCAACCTTGAACGCGTAGCGCGTGCCCACATCGAAGCGCTCCCAGGAATCGATTTCCTTCTCGTTGGACTGATCCAGATACTGCGAACTCGAATAGATGCCCCGCGTTGTCAGCGTCAGCCCCTGCACCGTCGGCACGTCCCACTCGGCGCCCAGATTGACGTTGTATTTCGGCGTCGCCGGCGCACGGTTGCCATCGAAGGTACCGTTGGTGGTCTTGGTCAATTCGCTGTCGATGTACATCACGCCGCCAAGCAAACGGAAGCCTTTGAGCGGTTCGCCGAACACGCTCAGCTCCACGCCATTGTTCTCGCGCTTGCCATTAGGCCCGAAGACTCGCGTGGTGGCGTTGGTCTCGTACGCCGGTTGCTTGATGCGAAACACCGCAGCGGTCAACGCGTAGGCGCCGGCGTCGTACTTGGCACCGACTTCAACCTGGCGGCTGATAAACGGCGGGAAGATTTCGTCTTCGTTTATGGAAGTCGACGGCGCGATCTTGCCCTGACTCAGGCCTTCCATGTAGTTGGCGTACAACGACAGTTTGTCGGTCGCCTTGAACAGAATGCCGCCCGAGGGCGAAACCTTTTCCTCGTCGTAAGCGGTGTCGCCTTTGATGTCATCGCTCCAGTCATCAACTTTCACCCGCTGCCAGCGAGCGCCGAGGGTCAGCAGCAATCGATCGTCGAAAAAGCCCAGGGTGTCGGACAGCGCTACGCCGCTGAAGCGGTTTTCGGTGTAGACCTTGGCGTCATTGCGTGTCGGCGTGCCGGGTTTCGCCGTTTCCACCGGGTCATACAGGTTGCTGCGCCCTGCCGCGTAACGCGCGCCGCCGTTCTCGAAATCCATGTAGAAGTAGCTGGCCGCGAGGTTGACCTCATGGCTCACCGGCCCGGTATGGAACCAGTTGCGCACGCCGGCGGTAGCCGTGCGCACGTTTTCGTCGCGGGTGAAGTCGCGCGGTTGCACGCTGAAATCACCGGCATCGTTGGTGACGGAAACGGCATGGCGCAGGAAGTCATGATTACTTTTGCGCGCGCCGACGCCGCCGTACAGCATCACCGAATCATTGACATCGAACTCTGCGTTGAACGTGCCGAAGGTGTCCTCGGTTTTCGCCTGACTCCACGGTTGCGCGTAGTTGCGATGCACCTTGTTCGCGCTCGGAACCTTGGCATTGGCCGCGACCTGCACGCGCTCCTGCGGCGCGTCGGTGTCGCGTTCGGTGTGGCCGATATCGGTCGAAAGTCGTAAGCGCTCACCGCGAAAATCCAGGCCGAGCACGGCCATGTCACGGTCGACACTTTGATGATCCCACTCGGTATCACCGGACTGCTTGACGCCGTTGAAACGCAGGCCGAACTGATTGTCCTCACCGAACCGCCGGCCGACATCCACCGCGCCGCCGACCTGATTGTTCGACGCATAATTGGCCGTCAGCGAGGTGATCGGTTTGTCGGTGGCTCGCTTTGGCACCACGTTGATCCCCCCGCCTACGCTGCCCCGCGGCGAAATGCCGTTGATGAGCTGGCTCGGGCCTTTGATGATATCCACACGATCGGCCATTTCCATGTCAATGGTGTACGTCGGCAGCACGCCATAGAGCCCGTTGTACGCCACGTCGCTGTTGAACAGGCTGAAACCACGGATGGTGAACTGCTCGTAACGGCCACCGGCCGGATTGGTCGCGCGCACCGATGGGTCGCTGGAAATCAGATCACCCAAGGTGCGCGCCTGCTGATTCTTCACCGCCTCGCTGGTGTAGGTGGTCATGCTGAACGGGGTCTCCATGAAGTCTTTCGACCCCAGCAAACCCTGCGAGCCACGCCGCGCGACCTGGCCGCCGGCAAACACATCGGCATCACTGGAACCGGTGGCACCAAGAATCGACGTCGGCGCCAGTTGCAGGCTGCCGGCCTCCGCCGCTGGCACCAGGGTGTAAGCGTGTTCGCCTAGCGGTTGCAGTTGCAAGCCAGAACCGAGCAACAAGCGGGTGAACCCCTCCTCCACGCCAAACTCGCCGGACAAACCGTTGCTGTTGCGCCCGCTGACCAGCGCCGGATCGACCGACAGATTGACCCCGGCCAAACCGGCAAATCTTGTCAACGCTGCACTCAGGCTGCCAGCCGGCACCTGATAACTGCGCCGGGCATCTTCGGCCCAACTGGACTGGATCAACACAGGGCTGGCAGTCAGGCTCAGCAGGAGGCTCAACTGCAACAACGGACGCAAACGACTTGGGAATACTGCGGGCATTGGAAGAAGCTCTCGATTTTGTTCACTTACCTGCAATGACCGGTGAGGCGAAAAAAAGGGACAGGCTTCAGACGATATTTTTTCGCGGCGCCAGCGTTACCCAGAAACGCGTGCGCGAATGCACCTCCAACGGCAGGCTCGCCGCCAGCAGCGCCAGCACTTTATCGGTGTCGTCGAGACGGAAACTGCCGGTGACACGCAGACTTTCAAGTGCTGGCTCCCAGCGTAGAAGCCCCGAGCGATAACGGCTCAACTCGCGCAGGAAATCCCCCAACGGCTGGTTTTGCGCCATCAACACACCGTCACGCCAACCCGGCATTTTGGTGTCGAACAGCGCGACCGGGCCGGCGCCGGAGGCCTGCAAACTGACCTGTTGCCCGGCATTCAACTGCAGCGCCGGGCCGTGCAACGGCTGCAACTGCACCGAGCCGCTGACCACCGACACGGTGCAATCACGTTCGTTGAGGCGCACGCAGACTTCGCTGCGGCTGACAATGATCCGACCGTACGGCGCGTTGACCGTCAATGCCGTTCTACCAGGAACGTTGAGCGCCATTTCGCCACGCACCAACGTCAACTGACGGCTGGCCAGATTGACGTTCACCGCACTGGCAGTGTTCAGTTGCAAGGTGCTGCCGTCCGCCAGTCGTGTTCGCGTGTGCTCGCCGGTGGAAGTGTGCAAATCCGCGCGCCAGACGTCGAGCGGCAACTGGCGACTGATCAACCACGCCGTCGGCACCAGCGCCGCCAGACCCAGCGCCCTTTTCAGAGCTGCACGCCGCGCCAGATCCGGGCGATCGAGTGTGGCCATGGCCAATTCGGTCGGCAGACTGGCAAAGCGCTGGCGCAGCAATTGAATCTTCTGCCAGGCGTTTTCATGGCGGCTATCGCTGTCGCGCCAGTGCTTCAGTCGCACGTGATCGGCTTCACTGGCCTCGCCGGACTCGAGTAATGCCAACCACTGTGCCGCGGCACGCGCCACTTCACGCGCTTCGGTGTTGGGTGCGACGCGCATCATAGATCCAACATCAAACAATGCTCGTAAGCCATTGCCATGTAACGTTTTATACTGCGCTCTGAAACCTGCAAACGTTCGGCGATTTCACGGTAACCGAGGCCTTCGAGCTGACTCAGGAGAAAGGCCCGACGCACCGCTCGCGGCAAACCATCGAGCAGCTCATCCAGCGCTTGCAGGGTTTCCAACAGCAGCCAACGTTGCTCGGGCGACGGCACGCATTCTTCGGGCAATTGCGCGAGGGCTTCGAGATAGGCCTTTTCCAGGCTGCGGCGGGTGTAGAAATTGCTCAGCAGGCGTTTGCCCACGGTCAGCAAATACGCGCGCGGCTCGCGCATGTCGGCGATCGGTTGCGCACTGCACAGCACACGCAAGAAGGTGTCCTGGCTGAGATCAGCCGCATCCCACGCGTTGCCCATCCGCCGGCGAAGCCATGTTTCGAGCCAGCCTCGATGATCGCGGTATAGCTCGTGCAGGCTCTGCTCCGACGGCGTCGCTGCTTCAGTCATCTCAAGAGTCCTGCGCGAAGTCAGTTTCAAATGAGAGTGATTCTATTTAACTTCAGCGCCAAGACAAAGCCTTTTTAACCGCCAAGGCTTTCATGAGCGCTTCAGCGTCTCGCTCGGCAACTCCTTGAACAACGCCCGGTAACTGCTTGAAAACCGTCCCAAATGCCAGAACGACCAGTGCATCGCCACCTCGGCAACCGTAGTTTCCGTGGGCCGGCGCTTGAGCAATTCGCGGTGTGCGCTGTTCAATCGGCGCAGGCGCAACCAATGGCTAGGGGTCATCCCGGTGTAGGCTTTGAAGGCCTGCTGCAATTGCCGCAACGGCACCCCGGCCACGTGGGAAAGTTCGAGCAGATTGACGGTGTCTTCCGGCGAATCCGCCGCCCATTCCCCTACACGCTTCATGATCATCCGTTCTTCGGTACGACGCTGTAAGCCGCCGCGATCGAGACTTGTGTGAGCGTTGTCGAGGATGAACAAACAGTCTTCGAGTAGCTGTTTTGTCAGCGCATCTTTATCAAGCGGATCAACAGCTTGCGACAACTTCGTGAGAGTCGAACTTAACCAGCGACTGAACAGAGCGTTCTGCCCGCAGTTGAGTTGCGTCATGAACAACCCTTCGAGTTTCGCCACGTTCAGACCGTGCTGACGGACAAACTCCGGGCCGAACACCACGGCGATTTCCTGGTAGTTCTCCGGAGTGATCCAGATATTGCGACTGTCTTCATTGAGCAGGTACAGCGCGTTGTCGCTGCGATCAAAACAGAACGCCAAGGCACCCGATGGCGCGCTGAAATTCTGCTCGACGCGGGTGTTCATCTGCTCTTCATAGACCTCGACACCCTGCAGATCCAGATAGCGGATCTGCCCGGCGAAATGGCCCGGCGACATCTGTTGGTAATGCTGGACCCAGCCCGGTGTGGCGCGGACTTGCTCGGCCACATCGGCGGTGTTGAAAGCTTGAACCTGGAGCGGATTGCACGTCGTCATGGGGTGACCTTGCGCACTCTTTTGGTGCGCTTTGGTGCTGCTTAAAGTGGATAGATGGAACTGCAAGGCTCGCCCAAGATAGTCGTCAACGCGCCACAGGGGAAGGGGCGGAAGATGAAACCCGCCCTCCCCGGCGTCTATAAAACCAATAACGAGGTCTTTATGAATGCCCCTTTCGATCAGCTGTTCACGTGGCTGAAAGATCACAAGATTACCGAAGTCGAATGTGTGGTCAGCGACCTGACCGGCATTGCCCGCGGCAAGATCGCACCGACCAACAAGTTCCTGCATGAGCGAGGCATGCGCCTGCCGGAAAGTGTGCTGCTGCAAACGGTAACCGGGGATTTTGTCGACGACGACATCTACTACGACCTGCTCGATCCTGCCGATATCGACATGGTCTGCAAGCCCGTGGCGGACGCGGTCTACGTGATTCCATGGGCGATCGAGCCGACCGCCATCGTCATCCACGACACCTTCGACAAGTTCGGCAACCCGATCGAACTGTCGCCGCGCAACGTCCTGAAGAAAGTCTTGCAGCTCTACACCGACAAAGGCTGGAAGCCGATCGTTGCGCCGGAAATGGAGTTCTACCTGACCCAACGCTGCGAAGACCCGGACTTGCCGCTGAAAGCACCGCTGGGCCGCTCGGGCCGTGCAGAAAGCGGTCGACAGTCGTTCTCCATCGATGCTGCCAACGAATTCGATCCGCTGTTCGAAGACGTCTACGACTGGTGCGAATTGCAAGGCCTGGACCTAGACACGCTGATCCACGAAGACGGCCCGGCGCAGATGGAAATCAACTTCCGTCACGGCGACGCCCTCGATCTGGCCGACCAGATCACCGTGTTCAAACGCACCATGCGTGAAGCCGCACTCAAGCACAACGTCGCGGCGACGTTCATGGCCAAGCCGATCGGCGACGAGCCGGGCAGCGCCATGCACATCCACCAGAGCGTGGTAGAAATCGCCACCGGCAAGCCGATCTTCGCCAATGAAGACGGGCAGATGAGCGAGCTGTTCCTGCATTACATCGGCGGTTTGCAGAAGTACATCCCGAAAGTGCTGCCGATGTTCGCGCCGAACGTCAACTCGTTCCGCCGCTTCCTGCCGGACACCTCGGCGCCGGTCAACGTTGAATGGGGCGAAGAAAACCGCACCGTCGGCCTGCGTGTACCGACCTCAAGCCCGGAAGCCATGCGCGTCGAGAACCGTCTGCCGGGCGCCGACGCCAACCCGTATCTGGCGATTGCAGCCAGTTTGCTCTGCGGTTACATCGGCATGGTCGAAGGAATCGCGCCGAGCGCTGCGGTCCAGGGTCGCGCTTACGAGCGCCGTAACCTGCGCCTGCCGATCACCATCGAAGAGGCGCTAACGCAAATGGAAGAGTGCGAAACCGTCGCGCACTACCTCGGCGACAAGTTCGTCCGTGGCTATGTCGCGGTGAAACGTGCCGAGCATGAAAACTTCAAGCGCGTGATCAGCTCGTGGGAGCGTGAGTTCCTGATGCTCAGCGTCTGAAACACAACACTTACCCCTGTGGGAGCGAGCTTGCTCGCGAAAGCGGTCACTCAGTCACAACTGATGTCGCCTGACACTCCGCCTTCGCGAGCAAGCTCGCTCCCACAAGGGAATAGCGAACCACCTGAAAAATCCAACAATTTAAGAGGTGTCGAAATGCGTCTATTGAAAACCCTGGTTCCCGCCGCTCTGGCCCTGATGTGCAGCGTCGCAGCCCAAGCCCAGCCCCAAGTCAGCGTCTACAACTGGACCGACTACATCGGTGAAACCACCCTCGCCGACTTCCAGAGCCAAAGCGGGATCAAGGTGATCTACGACGTTTTCGATTCCAACGAAACCCTCGAAGGCAAACTGCTCGCCGGTCGTACCGGCTATGACGTCGTGGTGCCGTCCAACCACTTCCTCGCCCGTCAGGTGAAGGCCGGCGCATTCCTCAAACTTGATCGCTCGCAATTGCCGAACTTCAAGAACCTCGACCCGAAACTGCTCGAACTGCTGGAGAAAAACGACCCGGGCAACGAGCACTCGGTGCCGTACCTGTGGGGCACTAACGGCATCGGTTACAACGTCGACAAAGTCAAACAGGTGCTGGGCGTCGACCACATCGACTCCTGGGCCGTGCTGTTCGAACCCGAGAACCTGAAAAAACTCAGCCAGTGTGGCGTGTCGATGATGGACTCCGCCGACGAAGTCTTCCCCGCCGTGCTCAATTACATGGGCCTGGACCCACGCAGCGAAAATCCGGAAGACTACAAAAAAGCTGAAGCGAAGCTGTTGAGCATCCGCCCGTACATCACCTATTTCCATTCCTCGAAGTACGTGTCGGACCTGGCCAACGGCGATATCTGCGTAGCCTTCGGTTATTCCGGCGACGTGTTCCAGGCCGCCAACCGTGCCAAGGAAGCCAAGAACGGCGTGAACATCGCTTACGCCATTCCGAAAGAAGGCGCCAACCTCTGGTTCGACCTGCTGGCCATCCCCGCAGACGCGAGCAACACCAAAGAAGCCCACGCCTTCATCAATTACCTGCTCGATCCGCAAGTGATCGCCAAGGTCAGCGCCTCGGTCGGTTACGCCAATCCGAACCCGGCCGCCAAGCAATACATGGATCAGGAGCTGGTCAACAACCCTGAGGTATATCCATCCCAGGCAGTGCTGGACAAGCTCTACATCTCCTCTACCCCGCCCCAGGCGATCATGCGTCTGATGACCCGCTCCTGGAGCAAAGTGAAGTCGAACAAATGAATCAGTACACCCAGGAACACGCCCGCTCTTACTACGCCGCTTCGGCCCGGGCGAGCACACCTTATCCGCTTTTGGACGGTGACTTGACCGCCGATGTCTGCGTGATCGGCGGCGGGTTCACCGGGGTCAACACCGCCATCGAACTGGCTCAGCGCGGATTGTCGGTGGTGTTGATCGAAGCCCGGCGTATCGGCTGGGGCGCCAGCGGGCGCAATGGCGGTCAGTTGATTCGCGGGATCGGTCATGAGGTTGAAGGCTTCGCCAAATATGTCGGTCAGGAAGGCGTGCGTTATTTGCAGCGCGCCGGCATCGATTCGGTGGAACTGGTGCGCCAGCGCATCGACGACAACGGCATCGAATGTGATCTGCGCTGGGGCTTCTGCGACCTGGCCAATACTCCCGCGCAGTTCGCTGCCTTCAAGGATGAATTGGTCGACCTCGCCGAACTCGGTTACGCCCACGAAACCCGACTGATCGGCCCGGAGCAGGTGCGCCAGCAGGTGGTCAACTCCGACATTTATGCCGGTGGCCTGGTGGATATGGGTTCCGGTCATCTGCATCCGCTGGATCTGGTGCAAGGCGAAGCGCGATTGGCAGCGTCGTTGGGCGTGCGGATTTTCGAGCAGAGTGAAGTGCTGGAGATCATCCACGGCCCGACCGTGCAGGTGCGTTGCGCAAACGGCACGGTGCGGGCTGGCAGTCTGGTGCTCGGCTGCAATGCGCATCTGGACGAACTCGAACAACAACTCAGTGGCAAGGTGCTGCCGGCCGGCAGTTACATCATCGCCACCGAACCGTTGTCCGAGGCGCGCGCCGCGCAACTGATTCCGCAGAATCTGGCGGTTTGCGACCAGAAAGTCGGCCTCGATTACTACCGGCTCTCGGCGGACCGGCGCTTGCTGTTCGGCGGTGCCTGCCACTATTCCGGGCGCGATCCGGCGGACATCGCCGCTTATATGCGCCCGAAGATGCTCAAGGTCTTTCCGCAACTGGCGGACGTGCGCATCGATTACCAGTGGGGCGGCAAGATCGGCATCACCGCCAACCGCTTCCCGCAGGTCGGCCGGCTCAAGCAACACCCGAACGTGTTCTATGCGCAGGGTTACTCCGGCCATGGTCTGAACGTCACGCACTGGTGCGCGAAGCTACTCGGCGAGGCGATTCACGCCGGTCACAGCCAGGGCATGGACGTGTTCAGCGGCGTGCCGCACATGACCTTCCCCGGCGGCCCGGCCCTGCGTTCGCCACTGTTGGCACTGGGGATGTTCTGGTATCGCCTGCGGGAAATGCTCGGATAACCCCCAACCCGCTCCGACACCATGCCCCTGTAGGAGCTGCCGCAGGCTGCGATCTTTTGATCTTAAAAACAAAATCAAAAGATCGCAGCCTGCGGCAGCTCCTACAGGGGTATCGCGGTGCATGCGCTATTCACATTTGCTCTATCGCCAAGCACTTCTATATTGATGAGGTGCTTTTGCGTTCCTGACGCTCAGTGCCCATTCAATCGAGGAGACATGGATGAAGTCGTCAACCACCGACGAGCCGCGAGCGCCAGGCCAAGCCCCCGTCAAAACCCGCCGGTTCGGCATCTCCCTCGTCTGGATCGTGCCGATCGTAGCGGTGCTGGTGGGTATTTCGCTGGTGGTGCACAACATCCTGCAGGAAGGGCCGGCCATCGTGGTCACCTTCAAGACCGGCAGCGGTCTGACGGCCAATAAAACCGAAGTCAAATACCGCAACGTGGTCATTGGCCAGGTCACCGATGTCGAATTGAGCGACGACCAGAAAAGCGTCAACGCCACGATCAAACTGGCCAAACAGGCCGAAACCTTCACCCGTGAAGACTCGCAGTTCTGGGTGGTACGCCCGCGAATCGGTGCCGGAGGCGTGTCGGGTATCGACACTCTGCTCTCCGGCGACTACATCGGTGCCGACATCGGCCAGTCCAATTCCCGCGCGAAAAACTTCAAAGGTCTGGAAAATCCGCCACCGATCACCTACGGCGAACCGGGCAAGCGTTTCATGCTACACACCCAGGATCTCGGTTCGCTGGACATCGGTTCGCCGGTGTATTACCGCAAGATCCCTGTCGGCCAGGTCGTCACCTACGAACTGGCGCCTGACGGTAAAGGCGTGAATATCGAAGTGTTCATTCACGCGCCCAATGATGCGTTCGTCACCGAAAACACCCGATTCTGGAACGCCAGTGGCATTGACGTCAGCGTTGGCGCCAACGGTTTTCAGGTAAAAACCGAATCCCTGTCCTCCATGCTGGTGGGCGGTATCGCCTTCCGTGCCCCGGATTACAGCCCCAACGACGTCGCCGCCGCCGATGACAAAGACTTCGAACTGTTCGCCGACCAGACCACCGCCCTCGCCCCGCCCAATGGCAAGGCGCAGTACCTGAGTCTGCGTTTCGACCAATCCCTGCGCGGCCTCAAGGTCGGCGCACCGGTGGAATTCCTCGGCATGGAAATCGGTCGGGTAGTGGCGATCAATCTGGATTTCGACGCAAAAAAACGCAGCTTCCCGCTTAACGTCGGCATCGTCATTTACCCGCAACGTTTGGGCATGGCTTACGGAAAAATGCTCACAGCGTTCAAACACGACCCCAACGACGAAGCTGCCGGCATTCGCCTGATGGGCACCTTCATCGACAATGGCCTGCGCGCCCAGGCCCGCAGTGGCAACCTGCTGACGGGTCAACTGTACGTGGCCCTGGACTTCTTCCCGAAAGCCGAAAAAGTTGCCTTTGACCCCACGGCGCGTCCGGTGGTGATTCCAACCGTGCCCGGCAGTCTCGAACAGTTGCAGGAAAAACTCGAAGCCGTGGTCGACAAGCTCAACAAGCTGCCGGTCGATCGCATCGCCAGCAACCTCGACAGCAATCTGATCGAGCTGCGCAAAGGCCTGACCCAGTTCAACGCCAAGACGCTGCCGGGTGTGCAGAGCACCCTCGCCGACGTCAGCAAGACCTTGCAGTCCGCCAGCTCAACCCTGGCCGAAGACTCGCCGCAGCGCGAAAAACTCACGGAAACCCTCGACGAACTCGGGCGCATGTCGCGTTCGCTGCGGGAGCTGTCGGATTACCTTGGCCGGCATCCTGAGTCGTTGATCCGCGGCCGCCCCGATAACGCCGCGCCGCTGGATCTGAAAGGACCGCCACGCAATTGAGCACAGGAGCTAACCCAATGGCTTTACCGCTGAAGATCACCGTGCTCGCTGCCTTCATGCTGCTGGGCGCGTGCCGCAGCGACCCGATCAGCTTTCACACCCTGACGCCGGTGCAGATCGTCAACACCCGAACCGGCGCGCAGATTCCGATTGAAGCGCTGAGCGTGCCGCCGCAAGTCGACCGGGCGCAAATCGTTATCCGCCAGGGCAACAGCGGCCTGGCGATTCTGGAAACCGATTGGTGGGGGGCGACACTGGCGGATGAGTTGCGCGGGGCGTTGGCCGATCAATTGAGCAATACCAGTGGCCAAGGCAACGTTTCGGTGCGCATCGAAGTGCAACGCTTCGACTCGATCCCCGGTCAGTACGGCCTGATCGACGCAAAATGGCGCTTGCGTCCCGTCGGCGCCACTGACAATGGCTTGCTGATCTGCCGTTCGACCCTGCAAACACCGTCCGGCCCGACCATCGATGATCTGGTGGGCGCTCAGCAGCACAACGTCAAACGTCTGGCCGAGCAGATCAGTCGGGCGGCAACCGGCAACGCGCGCACCTGCCCTTCGCCGTCCTGACGGGGCCTACAGATCGAAACGATCCACCGCACGCCGCCGCTCGTTGTCATCACGCACATCGTAGTTGGCGGTGGTCTGGATATTGCTGTGGTGCGCCAGTTTCTGCGCAATCGACAAATCATGCTCCTCGATCACCCGCGTGATAAACGAACGGCGGAAATCGTGCGGCATGATCTTCACCCCGACCTGAGTACCCCGCTGACGGGCGATGTAGTAAATCGCGTGTTTGGTGATGCGCTCGCGGGTGATATGGCTGCCGCGACGGATTCGGTTGAACAGAAAGGCATCGTCACTCTCGCCTTCCTTGAGTTCTGAACGGCGCAGTTCCAGCCACGCATCAAGTTTGGCGAACGCCCACGCCGGCGCGTACTTGATCAGTTGCTTGTTGCCCTTGCCGGTGACAGTCAGGCTGCGCTCGGTAAAGTCGACCTGATTCAAATCCAGATCCACCGACTCCGATTTACGCATGCCGGTGCCGTACAACAACGCAATCACTGCCGCGTCGCGCAACCCCTGAGGACGTGGATCGGCGGCGCAGACTTCCATCAATTCGTGGATCAAGGTGCGCTTCAAGTTGCGCCCCTGAGATAACCGCGTGCCGGCAATGCCCTTTACCGAACGCATTTTCAGCAGATGGTCCTGACTGATCAGGCTCATGCGCCAGGCTTCATTCATCACCCCGCGCACGGCATTCACATACAGCGACGAGGTATTCGGCGCATAACCGTCGGCGCGCAATGCTGCGACCAGCGCCACGACGTCTTCCGGTTGCAGCCCGTGCCAGGGGATTTCTTCGATATCCACGTCTTCGAAACCGAGGCGGTCCGCAGCATCCTGCAAGACATAGCGCATGGTCAGTTGGCTGGAGGGCGCCAGTCGCGCCAGATAAATCGTCAGCGGATTAGTGTTGGACGGGGTGGATTCAGTACTCGACAAGTCAATCAAACGAAACGGCCTTGAATAGAAAACAGTTCAACAAAACAACTTAAAAGTGCAAATAAACTTATATAAAGAGCGACTCTTCCGTAGGACTTTTCCACTAAAACAGCCGATGAACGGAAGAAGTCTGAACGGTGGCTGTATGGCTTACAGATAGACGAATCGCCGACCGTTTTTTCATGTTCCTTTGACAAAAACGCGCATAACCTTAGTTACAACAGGTTGCCCCGAAAGGCCTGCAACCCTGCCGGCCGCGGACTGGAAAGTCAATCAGGTATTCCCCGACCGGTAACTCAACCCTTTGAAATTCCGTGTTTTTCAGACAATCGGCTGAAGGATGGCTGTCGCCCCGAGGTTCTTATGAGTCAAGCGTTTCTGCCGTTTTCCCGGCCGAGTATCGGCGATGAAGAAATAGCCGCGATTGAACAAGTATTGCGTTCGGGCTGGATTACTACCGGCCCTAAAAGCCAGGCACTGGAAGAACAGTTTGCCGATTATGTCGGCTGCAAGCATGCAGTGGCACTTTCCTCGGCAACCGGTGGTATGCACATCACGTTGCTGGCCTTGGGCATCGGTCCGGGCGATGAAGTGATTACGCCCTCGCAGACCTGGGTCTCGACCGCCAACATGATCGCGCTGCTCGGTGCCAAACCGGTGTTCGTCGATGTTGACCGCGACACCTTGATGACTGACGCCGCGCGCATCGAAGCCGCGATCACCCCGCGCACCAAAGCGATTATCCCGGTGCATTACGCTGGCGCCGCGTTTGATCTTGATCCGCTGTACGCGCTGGCCGACAAGCACGGCATTGCGGTCATCGAAGACGCCGCCCACGCTGCCGGCACCCGCTACAAGGGTCGTCCCGTTGGCGCGCAGGGCTCGGCGATTTTCTCCTTCCACGCGATCAAGAACATGACCTGTGCCGAAGGCGCGATGTTCGTCACCGACGACGAAGCGCTGGCTAGCCGCGTGCGCATGCTCAAGTTCCACGGTCTGGGCGTCGACGCCTACGATCGCCTGACCGGTGGCCGCAAGCCGCAGGCCCAGGTGATGGAGCCGGGGTTCAAATACAACCTCGCCGACATCAACGCCGCAATCGCGCTGGTGCAACTGGAGCGTCTGGACGCGATCAACGCCCGCCGCACGGAACTGGCCGCCGCCTACCGGCAAAAACTCGAAGGCCTGCCGGTGCAACCGCTGGCCGTGCCGACTTACGCACAAACCCACGCCTGGCACCTGTTCATCCTGCGCATCGACCGCGAACGCTGCGGCATCGATCGCGAAGCCTTTATGAAAGGTTTGCAGGATCAGGGCATCGGCACCGGCATTCATTTCATTGCCACCCACTTGCACACCTGGTACCGCCAGCGTGATCCCGACCTCTACCTGCCCGACACCGAGTGGAACTCGGCGCGGCTGTGCTCGATTCCGTTGTTTCCCGACATGAGCGATCAAGACCTTGATCGCGTGGTCGGCGCCATCGCCTCCCTAATGGATAAACGCCCGTGAAACCCTATCCGATCCGCTGTGTGTCGATCGTCATCCCGGTCTACAACGAACAGGACAGCCTGCCAGAACTGCTGCGCCGCACTGAAGCGGCCTGCCGGATGCTGCGTCACGACTATGAAATCGTCCTCGTCGACGACGGCAGCCGTGATGAGTCGGCCTACCTTCTGGAAGAAGCCGCGACACGTGAAGACAGCCCGTTTGTGGCGGTCATCCTCAACCGCAACTACGGCCAGCACGCGGCGATCATGGCCGGTTTCGAACAGTGCAAAGGTGATGTGGTGATCACCCTCGACGCCGATCTGCAGAACCCGCCGGAAGAAATCCCCCGACTGGTGGCTGAAGCCGAAGAGGGTTACGACGTCGTCGGCACCGTACGCGGCAACCGTCAGGATTCGGCGCTGCGCCGCTATCCGTCGAAGCTGATCAACCTCGCCGTGCAACGCTCCACCGGCGTCGCCATGAGCGACTACGGCTGCATGCTCCGCGCCTACCGGCGGACGATCATCGACGCGATGCTCGCCTGCCGTGAACGCAGCACGTTCATTCCAATTCTGGCCAACAGCTTCGCCCGTCACACCACCGAGATTGTCGTCGCCCACGCCGAGCGTGAGCACGGCGATTCGAAGTACAGCCCGATGCGTTTGATCAACCTGATGTTCGACCTGATCACCTGCATGACCACCACGCCGTTGCGCCTGCTAAGCATTGTCGGCTTCGCCATGGCCGGCCTCGGCGTGCTGTTTGCCGCCGCACTGATCGTGTTGCGTCTGGTGTTCGGTGCCGGCTGGGCCGGTGACGGCATGTTCGTGCTGTTCGCGGTGCTGTTCGTGTTCACCGGTGGCCAGTTCATCGGCATGGGCCTGCTCGGCGAATACCTCGGGCGCATGTACAGCGACGTGCGCGCCCGCCCGCGTTTCTTCGTGGAAAAAGTCTTGCGCGGCCAACCCTCCATGCCGCCGCGCGCCATCACCGTCGACGGTCTCTCCTCCTCCAATGATCAGGTTCTCTCATGAGCGCAAAAACGGTTGTCTTCGCTTATCACGATATCGGCTGCGCCGGCATTCAAACTCTGCTCGACAGCGGCTATGAGATTGCGGCGGTATTCACTCACGCCGATGATCCGAAAGAGAACGCCTTCTACGCCTCGGTCGCACAACTGTGCGCCAACAAAGGCATCCCGGTGCACGCCCCGGAAGACGTTAACCACCCACTGTGGATCGAGCGGATTGCCAAACTGAATCCGGACTACCTGTTCTCGTTCTACTACCGCCACCTGCTGAGCGAATCGTTGCTGGCCACCGCGAAAAAAGGCGCGTTCAATCTGCACGGTTCGCTGTTGCCAAGCTACCGTGGCCGCGCGCCGGCGAATTGGGTGCTGGTCAACGGTGAGACTGAAACCGGCGTCACCCTGCACCGCATGGTCAAGCGTGCCGATGCCGGCGCCATCGTTGCCCAGCAGCGCGTGGCCATAGAGCGCAGCGACACCGCGTTGAGTCTGCACGGCAAATTGCGCGTGGCAGCCGTTGACCTGCTGCGCGACACCTTGCCGGCCATGCTGCAAGGCAAGACCAGCGAAACCGCGCAGGACGAATCGAAAGCCAGCGTATTCGGTCGTCGTACTCCAGCGGACGGCAAATTGCTTTGGTCAAAACCCGCCGAGCAGTTGTTCAATCTGGTGCGCGCCGTAACCCAGCCGTACCCGGGCGCTTTCTGCGCCGTCGGCGAGCACAAACTCATCGTCTGGAGCGCCGAAGTCGTCAAAGGCAACGACGGTCAGGCACCGGGTCGGGTGATCAGCGTCGACCCGCTGCGCATTGCCTGCGGTGAAGACTCGCTGGTGATCCTCTCCGGTCAACGCAACGACAACGGTCTGTTCCTCAGCGGCCCGCAGCTGGCCAGTGAACTGGGGCTGGTCGACGGCTCGCTGCTGCGCGGCGCTGAATCCGGCCGTGCGCCGCGTCGCACCCGCGTGCTGATCCTTGGCGTCAACGGTTTCATCGGTAATCACTTGTCCGAACGCCTGCTGCGTAATGACCGCTACGAAGTCTATGGTCTGGACATCGGTTCCGACGCCATCGAGCGTCTGCGCAGCCATCCGCACTTCCACTACGTCGAAGGTGATATCAGCATTCACTCAGAGTGGATCGAGTACCACATCAAGAAATGCGACGTGGTCCTGCCGCTGGTGGCCATCGCCACGCCGATCGAATACACCCGCAACCCGCTGCGTGTGTTCGAACTCGACTTCGAAGAAAACCTGAAACTGGTGCGCTACTGCGTCAAGTACAACAAGCGCGTGATCTTCCCGTCGACCTCGGAAGTCTATGGCATGTGCCAGGACAAGCACTTCGACGAAGACACTTCCAACCTGGTGGTCGGCCCGATCAACAAGCAGCGCTGGATCTACTCGGTGTCCAAGCAACTGCTGGACCGGGTGATCTGGGCGTACGGCGCCAAGGGTCTGAATTTCACCCTGTTCCGCCCTTTCAACTGGATGGGGCCGCGCCTTGATCGCCTGGACTCGGCACGCATCGGCAGTTCGCGCGCCATCACGCAACTGATCCTCAACCTGGTCGAAGGCACGCCGATTCGCCTGTTCGACGGTGGCGAGCAGAAACGCTGCTTCACTGACATCGCCGATGGCGTCGAGGCACTGGCGCGGATCATCGATAACGACAACGACGTCTGCAACGGCCAGATCATCAATATCGGTAACCCGGACAACGAAGCCAGCATCCGTCAGTTGGGCGAAGAGTTGCTGCGTCAGTTCGAAGCGCATCCGTTGCGCAACAACTTCCCGCCGTTCGCCGGTTTCCGCGACGTCGAGAGCAAGGCGTTCTACGGTGCCGGTTATCAGGATGTGGAGCATCGCAAGCCAAGCATCGCCAACGCCAAGCGTCTGCTCGACTGGACGCCGACCGTGGAAATGCGCGAGACCATTGGCAACACGCTCGACTTCTTCTTGCGTGAAGCCATGCTCGAACAAGCGGACAAGCATTGATGCAGGCCGGTCTACGCATCGACGTCGACACATTTCGCGGCACCCGTGAAGGTGTGCCGCGCTTGCTGGAAATGCTCGACGAGGCGCAGATCAAGGCGACGTTTTTCTTCAGTGTCGGCCCCGACAACATGGGCCGGCATCTGTGGCGCCTGATCCGCCCGCAGTTTCTCTGGAAAATGCTCCGCTCCAACGCCGTCGGCCTGTACGGCTGGGACATTCTGCTGGCCGGCACCGCGTGGCCGGGCAAACCGATTGGCCGCGAACTCGGGCACCTGATGCGTCAGGCCCGCGATGCCGGTCATGAAGTAGGCCTGCATGCGTGGGATCACCACGGCTGGCAGACCAATGCCGGACGCTGGAGCAGCGCACAACTGATCGAGCAGATTCGTCAGGGCGTCGACACCTTGAGCGACATTCTCGGCGAGAAAGTCGACTGCTCGGCCGCCGCCGGTTGGCGTGCCGACGAGCGCGTGATCGAGGCCAAGCAAGCCTTCGGCTTTCGCTACAACAGCGATTGCCGAGGTACGCGGCTGTTTCGTCCGCTGCTGGCCGACGGTACGCCGGGCACCCCGCAGATTCCGGTGGACCTGCCGACCTTCGACGAAGTCGTCGGCCCCATCGTCGCGGCGCGGGACTACAACGCGTTCCTCCTCGATCACTTCCGCCCGCAGCAACTCAACGTCTACACCATTCATGCCGAAGTGGAAGGGATTCTCATGGCCGGGGACTTTCGCCAACTGCTCGCCGATGCGCGCCAGCGCAACATTCATTTCAAAGCGTTGGGTGACTTGTTGCCCGCTTTCTTCAAAACCTTGCCCGTGGGTCGTGTGCAACGCGGTGCCCTCGACGGCCGTGAAGGCTGGCTGGGAGTGCAAGGCGCATGATCAAACGCTGGACGCTGCCACTGCTGTTGCTGGGCATTTGTCTGCTGGCCTATCTGCTGCCGCTGGGCACGCACGGTTTGTGGATTCCCGACGAAACCCGTTACGCGCAGATCAGCCAGGACATGCTGCTGAGCGGCAACTGGGTGGCGCCGCACTTCATGAGTCTGCGCTACTTCGAGAAGCCGATTGCCGGTTACTGGATGATCGCGCTGGGCCAGGAGGTGTTCGGGCAGAACCTGTTCGGTGTGCGCTTTGCCTCGGCACTCAGCAGTGGCTTGAGTGTGTTGCTGTGTTACCTGATCGCCCGGCGCTTGTGGAACGATCCGCGTAAAAGCTTCGTCTGTGCCCTGCTCTACATGAGTTTCACCGTGGTCGCCGGTCAGGCCGGGTACGCCAACCTCGATCCGCAATTCACTTTCTGGGTCAATCTGAGTCTGGTCGCGCTGTGGTTTGCCGTCGACAGCCCAACCAGCGGCAAACGCATGATCGCCTGGGCGGTGCTGGGGCTGGCGTGCGGCATGGGCTTCATGACCAAAGGCTTTCTCGCCTGGCTGCTGCCGGTGTTGATCGCCCTGCCGTGGATGCTCTGGCAAAAGCGCTGGCGTGAACTGCTGATGTTCGGGCCGGTGGCGATTGCTATCGCGATCATCATCAGCCTGCCGTGGGTGCTCTCGGTGCATGCGCAAGAGCCGGACTACTGGCGATTCTTTTTCTGGCACGAGCACATTCGCCGTTTTGCCGGTGACGATGCGCAGCATGATGCGCCGTGGTGGTTTTACTTGCCGCTGCTGGTCGCGTTCAGTCTGCCGTGGGTGGGATTGCTGCCGACGGCCTTCAAGCAAGCCTGGCAAACCCGCGCGCAGCCGAAAGTGGTTTTTCTGTTGCTGTGGCTGCTGCTGCCGTTGCTGTTCTTCAGCCTGAGCAACGGCAAATTGCCGACCTACATCCTGCCATGCCTGCTGCCGATGGCGTTGTTGCTGGGCAATGCGCTGGCCGACCGCTTGCGTCTTGAGCAAGGTCGCGCGCTGAGCATCAATGGCCTGCTCAATCTGTTACTGGGCGTCGTCACGTTGATTGCGCTGGTTTATCTGCAACTGAACAAACCGGTCTACGACCATGAACTGCACAGCATGGTGCTGGTGTTCATCGCGTTGATCGGCTGGATCATCGCCAACCTGCTGCAAGCCATGCTGCCGCTGCAATGCTGGGCAGCACCGGCATTCGGCAGCCTGTTGCTGATCGCGGTGCTCCCGGCGGCACTGCCCAAATCGGTGGTCGCCAACAAGATGCCCGATCAATTCATCAGGCATCACGTCACCGAACTGGCGCAGACCACCCACCTGCTGAGCAACGATCTCGGCGCGGCCTCAGCACTGGCCTGGCGCCTGAAAACCCCGCAAGTCGCGTTGTACAACACGATAGGCGAATTGAAATATGGCCTTGCTTATCCTGACGGCATTCAACAGCGGGTCGATCCCGAACACGTACAACAGTGGATGCGCGAGGCGCGCCGCAGCGGTTCAGTCGGCGTGGTGATGCGCGTCAAGGGGCAGGACGAACTGGACGAAATCGACAGATTGCCAAAGGACGGCGTCCGTTATGAGCAGGGCAACCTGGTGATCATGATCCTGCCCAAGGAGGCGTCATGAGCCTGTTGCTGCTGTTGGCTGCGTGTCTGCTGACTTGTCTCGGGCAGATTGCGCAGAAGTACGCCGTGGAGAGTTGGCGCGGGGGCGATTCTTCGCTGACCGCCAAACTGCACTCGCCGTGGTTGTGGCTGGCCCTGCTCGCCCTCGGCTCGGGCCTGTTGGTCTGGCTGCTGGTATTGCAGCGCATTGAAGTCGGCATCGCTTATCCGATGCTCAGCCTCAACTTTGTCCTGATCACGCTGATTGCGCGCTTCGTCTTCCGTGAACCCATCGACCGTCAGCACTGGTTCGGCGTGGCGTTGGTGATTGGTGGCGTGGTGTTGCTGGGGCAACAGACATGAATCAACGTCGTGGCATCACCTTCGCGCTCGGCAGCGTTTTGCTGGTCAGCGTCGCTCAACTGGCGATGCGCTGGAGCATGACGCGCCTGCCGGTACCCGAACAATGGCTGACATTCGACAGCCTCGACCTGCCTGCCCTTGCTGTGGTTATCGCTGCGATTTTTGCCTATGCCTTATCGATGCTGTGCTGGCTGCTCGCATTGCGCGATCTGCCGCTGGGCCGCGCCTATTCTCTGCTGAGCATCAGCTATGCGCTGGTGTACCTGCTGGCGGCCAGCCTGCCGCTGTTCAACGAATCCTTCAGTTTCACCAAATCGCTGGGCGTGGCGCTGGTCATGCTCGGGGTCATCACCATCAACACTCGTCCGGCACCTGCGCCCGAATTCAGGAGTGCTCCATGAAAATCACAGTATTTGGCAGCGGTTACGTCGGTCTGGTGCAAGCGGCTGTGTTGGCCGAGGTCGGCCATGATGTCGTGTGCATGGACGTCGACCAGAAGAAGGTCGACCTGTTGCGCCAGGGTCACGTGAGCATTTTCGAACCGGGGCTGGCCAGCCTGGTACGTGAAGGTCTGGATTCGAAACGCCTGCAATTCACCACCGATGAAAAACTCGCTGTGCAGCACGCTCGGGTAGCGTTTATTGCCGTGGGTACGCCGTCGCGAGAGGACGGCTCGGCGGATCTGCGTTACGTGCTGTCGGTCGGCGATGCGATTGCCCGGCATCGTGAGCAACCGTTGATCATCGTCGAGAAATCCACGGTGCCGGTGGGCACCGGCGACACCCTGCGCACGCACATTGAAAAAGCCTTGATCAAGGTCGGCCGCCTGCTGCAGTTCGATATCGTCTCCAACCCGGAATTTCTCAAGGAAGGCTCAGCGGTTGCCGATTGCCGCCGTCCGGACCGCATTGTCATTGGTTGCGAAGGTGATGAGGTACGCGACGTGATGCGCGATCTGTACTCGCCGTTCAACCGCAACCATGACCGCATCATGTTCATGGACCTGCGCAGCGCCGAGCTGACCAAGTACGCCGCCAACTGCATGCTGGCGACGAAGATCAGCTTCATCAACCAGATCGCCGAACTGGCCGAACACCTGGGCGCCGACATTGAATCGGTGCGCCAGGGCATCGGCGCCGACACGCGCATCGGTTATCACTTTATCTATCCGGGCTGCGGTTATGGCGGTTCATGCTTCCCGAAAGACATGCGCGCCTTGATCCACAGTGCTGAAGAAGCGCACTGCTCCAGCGATTTGCTGCAAGCGGTCGAGGCGATCAACCAACGGCAGAAGCACAAGCTGTTCGAGCGCATCAACGCGTTCTACCGCGGTGATCTGCGTGGCAAGACCTTTGCCCTCTGGGGCCTGGCGTTCAAACCGAACACCGATGACATGCGCGACGCGCCGAGCCGCGTGTTGCTGGAGGAATTGTGGGCCGCCGGTGCCAGCGTGCGCGCCTTCGACCCGGAAGCCATGCAGGAAACCCAGAACCTCTACCCGGACGAATCGAAACTGATGCTGATGGGCACGCCGGAATCGGTGTTGCCCGGCGCCGATGCGCTGATCATCTGCACCGAATGGCAGCAGTTCAAGGCGCCGGACTTTGATCTGATCAAGCAGCGCCTCAACACCCCGGTGATCTTCGACGGCCGCAACCTGTACGACGCCGAGCGTCTGGCGCGCAACGGTTTCCATTACTTCCCGATGGGCCGTGGCGAATCGCGCAAGTTGCCGATCCCGCTGCAGCAGTGGCCGAACGCGTCCGACGTCGCTTGATGACGCAGTCGCACTGTACGCCGCCGCCCTTGTAGGAGCTGCCGAAGGCTGCGATCTTTTGATCTTGTTTTTTACAATCCAGATCAAAAGATCGCAGCCTTCGGCAGCTCCTACATGAACATGATCATTCGCCCTGCAAAGCCCGCTGACGCGTTGGCCCTCCCTGCTATCGAGCGCTCGGCTGCCGATCTGTTCCGTCTCGACCCGCAATTGGCCTGGCTGGCGCATGCCGAGGTGGCGGAGGTTGCGCAACATTTGCGGGCTATGGAGGAGGCGAATGTGTGGGTTGCCGAAACTACCGAACTTGCAGGGTTTCTCCGCGCAGTGGAAATCGACCAGCACCTGCACATCGAGGAGTTGTCCGTCAGTCAGGCCTTTCAGGGCCAGGGCATCGGTCGACGGCTGATTGCGGCGGCGATTGAACATGCGCGCGCGTTGCGGTTGAAAGCAGTGACATTGACCACGTTTCGCGACCTGCCGTGGAATGCGCCGTTTTATCAGCGCATGGGGTTTATCGAGTTGATTCCTTCAGCCGCCGATCACCATCTGCGCGAAGCACTGCAAGCCGAAATCACCCACGGCTTTCCTCCGGAGCGTCGCTGTGCCATGGCCTTGCCCCTCTCCTGAGGCACCACAGTTCCCCTGTGGGAGCGAGCTTGCTCGCGAATGCGGTGGGTCTGTGACATTGATGGCGACTGACAAACTGCTTTCGCGAGCAAGCTCGCTCCCACATAGGTTGTGGGTGTGGCCGCTTGACCCATGAGGCATGCGCAGGGAGGATGACGCACGCTCGCCAAGCATTTGAAATAAGGACATTGACCCTTCGTGGCCACCTACTCGCGCCTCATCCGCCGGTTGATGATCAGTTCGCTGACCGTCGTTATCAGCCGCGCCCTGATCAGCCCGCTGCTGACCCTGTTCCTCAGCAACAAGCTCGGCCTCAACCCGCAAGACGTCGGCCTGCTGCTGGGCATCGCGGTGTTCAGCGCCACGTTGTTGTCGCTGTACGGTGGCTACATCATCGATCGGCTGGACAAGCGCCAGTTGCTGATTCTGACCATGCTCTCAAGCGGCGTCGGTCTGATTTTGCTGACCTTCGCGCAGAATCTGTACTGGGTCACGCTGGTGCTGATCATCAGCGAAACCGCGTCGGCACTGTTCCTGATCTGCTCCAAAGCCATCCTCAGTGAAAACCTGCCGGTGGGCCAACGGGTCAAGGCGTTTTCCCTCAACTACACGCTGACCAATATCGGTTACGCCGTCGGCCCGATGATTGGCGTGGTGATCGCTGGCGTTCAGCCGTCAGCGCCGTTTATCGTCGCGGGGGCGATTGCGCTCGGTAGCATCTTTCTGCTGCTCGGTGCTGCGCGCGAAGTGAATCCGGTCTCGGCGATCGCAGCGCCACAAAGCTTTCTGAAGACCCTGATCATCCTGAAAAACGACCGCACGATGATCCTGT
Organism: Pseudomonas viridiflava; assembly: GCF_900580865.1. Taxonomy (GTDB): domain Bacteria; phylum Pseudomonadota; class Gammaproteobacteria; order Pseudomonadales; family Pseudomonadaceae; genus Aquipseudomonas. Next base: position 87,207 of record NZ_UTBZ01000060.1, on the reverse strand, counting down.
TTACCTTGGGCTGTCTGCTCAGCACGCTGGTGCACGGGCGTTTCACCCTGTACCTGTCGCAGTACCTGCTGGTCACCCACACCCAGCAGCAGACGCTGGATACCATGGCCGCCCTCCTTGCCTGCAACGCGATCACAGTGATTGTGTTGCAGTACCAGATCGGCCGATTACTCACCCGCGAGCATCTGCGCCACTGGATTGCCGGCGGCACCGCGTTGTTCATCATTGGTCTGATCGGCTTCAGTCTGGCCGACAGCCTGATCGGCTGGTGCGTGGCGATGTTCATCTTCACCTTGGGCGAGATGATCATCTATCCGGCAGACTTTCTGTTTGTCGACACCCTCGCCCCGGAAGAACTGCGCGGCAGCTATTACGGCGCGCAGAACCTAGCGGCCCTGGGCGGCGCGGCCAGTCCGGTCATGTGCGGGTTTCTGCTGATGCACACGCCGGCGCCGAGCATGTTCTATGCCTTGAGCGCACTGGCGGCTGTGGGCGGTTATTTGTGCTTCGTCAGCGGCCGCCGAGTTTCTTCAATTCAAAAATAATGCACTAAAGCTGCATTAATATGAATTTGTCAGCATCGAGATTGATCGGCAAACTGTGCGCGTTCCTCCCCCAATGTTGGAACGCTTCGAGGGCTTTCCGGATATGCCGGACAAGTCCTTTTTTTTGCCTCGAATTTGCTGCAAGGATCGGATTCACATGCTCGCTCGCTGGTTGCCCGCCGCTATCAACACCCGTCCCACTGAATGGAGTCGTGCCGCCATTGGCATGGCGCTGGGGACGTTGTTCAGCGTGTGGTTGTGCGCCCAGGTGTTCGGCCATGAAGTCGCCTATCACTTGATCGGGCCGCTGGGCGCATCGGCGGTGTTGCTGTTTGCCGTATCGTCCGGTGCCCTCGCCCAGCCATGGTCGATTCTCGGTGGTTATTTGTGTGCCGGTGTCGTCGCACTGCTGGTGGCCCACGTACTCGGGCGGACGCTCGGCAGCGCCTGCCTGGCGGCGGGCATGGCGCTGATTCTGATGTGCTGGCTGCGTTGTCTGCATCCGCCGGCCGGGGCGTTGGCACTGACGTTGGTGCTGGCCGATCCGGCGACCATCGCCATGGACTGGAAAGCCATGGAACCGGTGATGCTTGGCGCAGCGTGCATGCTGCTCAGTGCCCTCGCCTACAACAACCTGACGCGCATCCGTTATCCGAAACGTCCGGCTGAACCGGCGCCGGTGTTAGCCCCGGTCGACAGTCAGACGATCACCGCCGAAGACCTCAAGCTGGCGTTGGCCGACATGGAAGCCTTCATCGACATCACTCCCGAAGATCTGGAACAGTTGATTCACGCCAGCGAACTGCACGCCAAACGTCGCAGCATTACCCAAACCTTCCGCTGAACCCCTGTGTAGGAGCTGCCGCAGGCTGCGATCTTTTGATTTTGATTTTAAAGATCAAAAGATCGCAGCCTTCGGCAGCTCCTACGGTAAAAACGCAGACAGGCCCTGCACATATCCCCGTTGTACACGACAAATTTGCACTGTTACGATCCGGTAACGCTCGCGCGCGAGCTTCTCGAATAAAGAAAATAAAAGCAGGGAGTTACTGATGACAGCTCAGGCTTCATCCCCGCGGACCCAGTCCATGGATGCCACGCAAAACGAGGTGCTGGCCGAGGTTCGCAATCACATCGGTCACCTGACCCTCAACCGCCCCGCCGGCCTCAATGCCATTACCCTCGACATGGTGCGCTTGCTGCAGCAGCAGCTCGATGCCTGGGCGACTGACGCCAATGTCCACGCCGTGATCCTGCGCGGTGCCGGTGAAAAAGCCTTCTGCGCCGGTGGCGACATTCGCTCGTTGTACGACAGCTTCAAAAGCGGCGACACGCTGCACGAAGATTTCTTTGTCGAGGAATACGCCCTCGACCTGACGATTCATCACTACCGCAAACCGGTGCTGGCGCTGATGGACGGTTTTGTCCTCGGCGGCGGCATGGGTCTGGTGCAAGGCGCGGATTTGCGCGTGGTCACCGAGAAGAGCCGTTTGGCGATGCCGGAAGTGGCCATCGGGTATTTCCCGGATGTCGGCGGCAGCTATTTCCTGCCGCGCATCCCCGGTGAACTGGGGATTTATCTGGGCGTCAGCGGCGTGCAGATTCGTGCGGCGGATGCGCTGTATTGCGGCCTCGCCGACTGGTACCTGGACAGCAGCAAACTGGCGCTACTCGACGAAAAACTCGATCAGATGGAATGGCAGGACACGCCGCTCAAGGCGCTGCAAAACCTGCTGGCCAAACACGCCGTGCAAACCCTGCCCGATGCGCCGCTCGAAGCCTTGCGCCCGGCCATCGATCACTTTTTTGCCCTGCCGGATGTGCCGAGCATGGTCGAGCAACTGCGCACGGTGACCGTCGCCGACAGCCACGAATGGGCTACTGCCACGGCCAATCTGCTGGAAACCCGCTCGCCGCTGGCCATGGCGGTGACGCTGGAAATGCTCCGTCGTGGCCGGCATCTGAGTCTGGAGCACTGCTTCGCCCTGGAGCTGCATCTGGATCGCCAGTGGTTCGCCCGCGGCGACCTGATCGAAGGCGTACGCGCCCTGCTGATCGATAAAGACAAGACACCTCGCTGGAACCCGCCGACCCTCGCTGCGCTGGACGCTGCGCATGTCGCGAGTTTCTTCCACGGTTTTCCTGAGAGCGGGAGCTGAGCCATGCACGATCTCGAACTGACTGAAGAACAAGTGATGATCCGCGACATGGCCCGGGACTTTGCCCGTGGCGAAATCGCGCCACACGCGCAAGCCTGGGAAAAGGCTGGCTGGATCGACGACGCCCTCGTGGCGAAGATGGGTGAATTAGGTCTGCTGGGCATGGTGGTGCCTGAAGAATGGGGCGGCACTTACGTCGATTACGTTGCCTACGCCTTGGCCGTGGAAGAGATTTCCGCCGGTGACGGCGCGACGGGCGCATTCATGAGCATCCACAACTCGGTCGGCTGCGGGCCGGTGCTCAACTACGGCAGCGAAGCACAGAAACAGACCTGGCTGGCGGATCTGGCCAGCGGGAAAACCATCGGCTGCTTCTGCCTGACCGAACCGCAGGCCGGTTCCGAAGCGCACAACCTGCGCACCCGCGCCGAACTGCGTGACGGCCAGTGGGTGATCAACGGCGCCAAGCAATTTGTCAGTAACGGCAAAAGGGCGAAGTTGGCGATCGTGTTTGCGGTGACCGATCCGGATCTGGGCAAGAAAGGCATTTCGGCGTTTCTGGTGCCGACCGATACCGCCGGTTTTATCGTTGATCGTACTGAGCACAAGATGGGTATCCGCGCTTCCGACACCTGCGCGGTGACGCTGAACAACTGCAGCATTCCCGAGGCCAATCTGCTCGGCGAGCGCGGCAAAGGCCTGGCGATTGCACTGTCCAACCTTGAAGGCGGACGTATCGGCATCGCCGCGCAAGCACTGGGCATCGCTCGGGCGGCGTTTGAGGCGGCGTTGGTGTATTCGCGTGACCGTATCCAGTTCGGCAAACCGATCAATGAACACCAGAGCATCGCCAATCTGCTGGCCGACATGCATATGCAGATCAACGCGGCGCGGCTGATGATCCTGCATGCGGCGCGTCTGCGGACGGCGGGTAAACCGTGTTTGTCAGAGGCGTCACAGGCCAAGCTGTTTGCTTCGGAAATGGCCGAGAAGGTTTGCTCGTCGGCGATTCAGATTCATGGCGGGTATGGGTATCTGGAGGATTATCCGGTCGAGAAATATTACCGCGATGCACGGATTACCCAGATCTATGAAGGCTCGAGCGAGATTCAGCGGATGGTGATTGCGCGGGAGTTGAAAAACTATCAGTTGTAATGGTGTTGGCCCCTTTCCCTCACCCCAGCCCTCTCCCCGAGGGAGAGGGGGCCGACCGAGGTGTATGGCGTTATACATCGACCTGAAAGACCGAGTCGATTACGGATTCAATAAAGCACTTTCAGGTCGGCGTACCTCCCAAGCATCCCCCAATCAGTCCCCTCTCCCTCCGGGAGAGGGCTAGGGTGAGGGGCTTTTGATTTTGACGTATATCAAACCTTAAAAGCTTCGCGAGCAGGCTCGCTCCCACAGGGATCTCCAGCGAACACAGGTTTTGTGAACACCGAGAACCTCCTGTGGGAGCGAGCTTGCTCGCGAAGGCGTCAGCCAGACCCGCGCCTTACTTGCCCTGGAATGCCGCCTCACGCTTGGCAATAAACGCCGCCATCCCTTCCTTCTGATCCTGCGTGGCAAATGCCGCATGGAACACCCGACGCTCGAAGCGCACGCCCTCAGTCAGGTTCACTTCAAAGGCACGATTCACGCTTTCCTTGATCATCATCGCAATCGGCAGCGATTTGCTGGCAATCACCGCCGCCACTTTCAGCGCTTCGTCCAGCAACTCATCGCTCGGCACAATCCGCGCAACGATGCCGCAACGCTCAGCTTCCACCGCATCGATCAAGCGCCCGCTCAGGCACATCTCCATGGCTTTCGCCTTGCCGACGGCGCGGGTCAGGCGCTGGGTGCCGCCCATGCCCGGCAACACACCAAGATTGATCTCAGGTTGGCCGAATTTGGCGTTGTCGCCAGCCAGAATGAAGTCGCACATCAATGCCAGTTCGCAGCCACCACCCAGGGCAAAACCGTTAACGGCAGCGATGATCGGCTTACGCCGATTGGCCACGCGATCGCTGTCGCTGAACAGATCGTCCATGTAGATCTGCGGGTAAGTCAGTTCGGCCATTTCCTTGATGTCGGCACCGGCGGCAAAAGCCTTTTTCGAACCGGTGAGCACGATGCAACCAATGTTCGCATCCGCCTCCAACGCATCGAGGGCCTGGTTCACTTCGCTGACCAGTTGCGCGTTCAGGGCATTCAGTGCCTGCGGGCGGTTGAGGGTGATCAGGCCAACGCGGCCGTGGGTTTCGAGCAGAATGGTTTCGTACGTCATGAATAAAAATTCCTTCTTAAAGATTGCGCGAAATGACCATGCGCTGAATATCGCTGGTGCCTTCGTAGATCTGGCAGACGCGCACGTCGCGGTAGATGCGCTCCAGCGGGAAGTCGTTGAGGTAACCGTAACCACCGAGGGTTTGCAACGCCATTGAGCAGACCTTTTCGGCCATCTCCGAGGCAAACAGTTTCGCCATCGACGCCTCGACCAACGCCGGTTGACCGCTGTCGCGCAGGGCCGCCGCGTAATGCACCATCTGCCGGGCGACGGCAATTTGCGTGGCCATGTCGGCCAGGCGGAAGGCCACGGCTTGATGCTCGATGATCGGCTTGCCGAAGGTGTCGCGCTCACGGGCGTAATCGCGCGCCGCTTCGAATGCGGCGCGGGCCATGCCCACCGATTGCGAAGCGATGCCGACGCGCCCGCCTTCAAGGTTGGCCAGGGCGATTTTGTAGCCTTCGCCCTCTTCACCCAAACGATTGGCCACCGGCACTTTGACGTCTTCGAAGAGAATCTGGCAGGTGTCGGAAGCGTGCTGGCCGAGCTTGTCTTCGACGCGAGCGACTTTATAGCCCGGAGAATCGGTCGGCACGATAAACGCACTGATGCCGCGCTTGCCGGCACTCGGATCGGTTACCGCAAACACAATCACGATCCCGGCGTTTTGCCCTGATGTGATGAACTGTTTGCAGCCATTCAGCACATAGTGATCGCCTTCCAGCCGTGCCCGGGTTTTCAGGCTGCTGGCATCTGAACCGGCCTGTGGTTCGGTCAATGCAAAAGCGCCGAGCATGGCGCCGCTGGCCAGCGGTTTGAGAAAGCGTTCACGCTGATCGTCGTTGCCGAACTTGAGGATCGGCACGCAGCCGACCGAGTTGTGCACGCTCATGATCGTCGAGCAGGCGCCGTCACCGGCGGCAATTTCTTCCAGAGCCATGGCGTACGCCAGGTAACCGGTGTCGCAACCGCCCCACTGCTCCGGCACGAGCATGCCGAAGAAGCCCAGCTCAGCCATCTGGCCGATGGCTTCCTTGGGGAATCGATGTTCGCGATCCCACTCGGCGGCGAACGGTTTCAGGCGTTCCTCGGCGAACTGCCGGGCCATGTCACGGATCTGGGTTTGGTCTTCGTTGGGAATCATGGTGAATCCTTAAATCCGGGTTACACACGGGCCCCTGTAGGAGCTGCCGCAGGCTGCGATCTTTTGATCTTGATTTAAAAACAAGATCAAAAGATCGCAGCCTCGTTGCACTCGTCAGCTCCTACAGGATTAGTGTGTTTAGTAAAGGCATTCCACGGCCATGGCCGTCGCTTCGCCGCCGCCGATGCAGATCGCCGCGATACCGCGTTTGAGCTTCTTCTGGCGCAAGGCCGAGAGCAACGTCACCAGAATCCGCGCACCCGACGCACCGATCGGATGACCCAGCGCACAGGCACCGCCATGCACATTCAACTTGTCATGGGGGATTTCCAGGTGCGTCATCGCCGCCATGCCCACCACGGCAAACGCCTCGTTGACCTCAAACAGATCGACATCACCCAGCGACCAACCGGTTTTCTTGATCAGCTTCTTGATCGCTCCAATCGGCGCCACCGGGAACAGGCCCGGGGTATCGGCGAACGCTGCATGACCATGGATCACGGCCAACGGTTTCAGCCCGAGTTTCTGCGCCTGCGACTGACGCATCAGCACCAGTGCCGCCGCACCGTCAGAAATCGAACTGGAGTTCGCCGCCGTCACCGTGCCGCCTTCGCGGAACGCCGGTTTCAGCGAGGCAATCTTGTCCAGTTTGGCTTTCGGTGGCTGTTCGTCGTTGCTGATCAGCACCTGTTCTTTGCCGACGGTCACGGTCAGCGGGACGATTTCGTCCTTGAAGCTGCCGTCCTTGATCGCCTGCTGCGCGCGGGTGGTCGAGGCGATGGCAAAGGCGTCCTGCGCTTCACGGCTGAAGTGGTTGGTCTCGGCGCAATCCTCAGCGAAGGTGCCCATCAGACGGCCCTTGTCGTAGGCGTCTTCGAGGCCATCGAGGAACATCGAGTCGAGCACACGGCCATGGCCCATGCGATAACCGGCGCGCGCGCGATCCAGCAGATACGGCGAGTTGGACATGCTTTCCATGCCACCGGCAATCACCACATCGGCACTGCCAGCGATCAGCATGTCGTGAGCGAGAATGGTGGTTTCCATGCCCGAGCCGCACATCTTGTTGATCGTGGTGCAACGGGTCGATTTATCCAGCCCGGCACCGAGCGCAGCCTGGCGCGCAGGCGCCTGACCGAGACCGGCAGGCAGCACGCAACCGAACAGCACTTCATCCACCGAATCACTGGCGACACCGGCGCGTTCAACCGCAGCCTTGATCGCCGCGGCACCGAGTTGCGGCGCGGTGAGGCTTTTCAGTTCGCCCTGAAAGCCGCCCATGGGCGTGCGTACGGCGCTGACGATAACAATCGGATCACTGGAAATAGTCATGACAAATCCTCCTTACTTGGCGGCCATGCGCAAGGCACCGTCGAGACGGATCACCTCGCCGTTGAGCATGCTGTTTTCGATGATATGCCGAACCAGCGCGGCGTACTCGGCAGGCTTGCCCAGACGCGGCGGGAACGGCACGCCGGCAGCCAGCGAGTCGCGGACTTCCGGGGTCATGCCGGCCATCATCGGCGTTTCGAAAATGCCCGGTGCGATGGTCATTACGCGAATGCCGAAACGCGCCAGTTCACGGGCGGCCGGCAGGGTCAGGCTGGCAATCGCGCCTTTGGAGGCCGAGTACGCCGCTTGGCCGATCTGGCCGTCGAACGCTGCGACCGAGGCGGTGTTGATGATCACACCGCGCTCGCCGTCGGCATTGGCCTCGCTCTCGGCGATGGCCGCAGCGGCCAGACGCAGCATGTTGAAGCTGCCGATCAGGTTGACGTTGATCACCTGAGCAAAACTGCTCAGCGCATGTGGGCCGTTCTTGCCGAGGATCTTCTCGCCACGGACGATACCGGCGCAGTTGACCAGGCCGTTGAGGCTGCCGAAGGCTTTGACTGTCGCCTGCACAGCAGCTTCCGCGGCGGCTTCATTGCTGATGTCGGCGACCACGCTTTGCGCGCCCAAACGCTGAGCCTGAGCAGCGACGGCTTCGGCGTTCATGTCCACCAGCATCACTTTCGCGCCGGCACTCACCAGCAATTCAGCGGTGGCAGCACCCAGGCCGGATGCGCCGCCGGTGACGATAAAAACCTTGTTCTCGATCTGCATGACTGTATTTCCTGATTCAAGCTGAAACGTTATGCGCCGTAGCCTCTTGAGCCTTGGCGATTTCCTGGTTGCGCAAGATAAAGCGCTGCAATTTGCCACTTGGGGTCTTGGGCAATTCGCTGACAAATTCGATTTCACGCGGGTACGAATGCGCGGCCAGACGCTTGCGCACATGTTGGCGCAGCTCTTCGGCAAGCTCTGGCGCCGCGCGGTATTGCGCACTCAGCACGACAAAGGCTTTGACCAGTTCGGTGCGCTCCGGATCGGGTTTGCCGACCACCGCCGCTTCGACCACGGCCGGGTGTTCGATCAGCGCGCTTTCCACATCGAACGGGCCGACGCGGTAGCCGGACGTGGTGATCACGTCATCGCTACGACCGACGAAGCTGATGCTGCCGTCCGGGTTCCATTCCACGGTGTCGCCGCTCAAGTAGTAGTCGCCGACGAACGCCTTGGTCGGCGCGCCTGCATAGCCGCCGAACCAGCACATCGGCGATTGCGGACGGTCGATGGCGAGGATGCCCGGCTGGCCGACGCCAAGTTCGTTGTATTGGTCGTCGAGCACGACGATGCGGTGGCCCGGGGAGGCGAAACCGGCGGCGCCGACGTGTACCGGATGGTCGAGGCCGTGGTGATTGCACAGGACCATGCCCAGTTCGGTCTGGCCGTAATGGTCATGAATGACCACGCCGAGGTTGTCGGCGAACCAGCGGATCACTTCCGGGTTCAACGGCTCGCCGGCACTGCTGACGATTCGCAGTTTGCCTTTGATTGACTTGGCGAACTCGTCGCCGCCCGCGATCAACAAACGATAAGCCGTTGGCGAACCGGTGAGGTTAGTGATGCCGTATTTGTTGATCACCCGGCAGGTGCTTTCGAGGGTGAACGGGCCATCGTAAAAAGTGATCGGGTGGCCCATCGACAACGGCCCGGTGACGCCGAAATAGATGCCGTAGGCCCAGCCCGGATCGGCAACGTTCCAGAACGCATCTTCCGGGCGCAGATCGACGGCATCGCGGGTGTAACTCTGGAACGCGACGATGGCTTTGAGTGGTACCGACAGCGCTTTCGACGGGCCGGTGGTGCCTGAGGTGAACATCAACAGGAACGGGTCTTCGCCGGTCAGCATGACCGGTTCGCAGACGTTGGAATAATTGGCCAGTTCGGCCCAGAAACTGAAATCGCCTCGGACAATGCCCTGGCCTTTGGCGCCGCCGACGGTAACGAGCGTCGGGCAATCGGCGACTTCAGTGAGTTTCGGCCGGTTGACCGCGTCGGCGACCACGACTTTGGCGCCGGAACTGTTCAGGCGATGTTCGAGGGCTTTAGGGCCGAACGCGGTGAACAGCGGCTGATACACCGCGCCGATGCGCCAGGTGGCCAACACGGTGATGAGCAATTCAATGTTACGCGGCAGCAGCCCAGCGACCTTGTCACCTTTCTGCACGCCTTGGGCGAGAAGGAAATTGGCGAAACGCGCGGCTTTGTCCTGCAGATCGTTGAAGGTGTACGTCGCACTGGCGCCGTCGCGGCCTTCCCAGAACAGCGCAATGCGCCCGGGCAAGGCGTGGCGGTCGCAGCATTCAACGCAGGCGTTGAGTGCCTCAAGCGTACCGCTGAGCGCGGCATCCACGGTGTGCTGATAGTTGAACTGTGCGGTGGCAGACAAGTAATCGCGCATTGCCAGAATCCCTCTGTTTTTTATTAGGCTGGGAAGCGTAAACAACAGAGGGATAGTCGCGCTGTGCGGAGGCTGGGGCAATGGTCAAAGCTTTCAATGTGGCTGACTGGTTTGGCCATGCCTTTAGAGGTGTGTTGCCTGGGCGGAAGCTTTCGCGAGCAGGCTCGCTCCCACAGTTTGAAATGCATTCCCCTTGTGGGAGCGAGCCTGCTCGCGAAGAGGCCGGATCAGACAACCTCATTCAGGATCAGCGTGCGATAGTGACCCGGATTCGACCCCGACCACTTGCGAAACGCCTTGTAGAACGAACTCGCATCGGCAAACCCCAATCGACTGGCGATCTCGACAAAACTGATAGAAGGTTCCGCCAGCCAGACAATGGCCAATTCCTTGCGCACGCTGTCCTTGAGGCCTTGATAGGTCTGCCCTTCCTCGGCCAAACGGCGGCGCAGTGTCGAGGCGGACATGCACAGCTGTTGGGCCAAAGCCTCGGTTTCGGGCCATTGATCGGCAGGCAGTTGCCGCAAATCCTGTTTGATCCGACTGGCGAGACTTTCCGGATCGCGGTACTTCACCAGAATGTTCGCCGGTGCATGAGCTAGAAAGCGTTTCAGTTCTTCCGCGCTGCGCTTGATCGGCAGATCGAGGCAATCCGCCGAGAAAATCATTCGAGTACGCGGCCGCTCGAAACGCAGGTTTTCCGAAAACATCACCCGATAGTCATCGGTGAAGTCCGGCGCCGCGCAGCGCAGTTCGATGGCAAGAATCGGAATTCGCCGCCCGGCCAGCCAGCAGGCGACGCCGTGGACGATCATCCAATAGGTGAAATAAGTGAAGGCGCGGCGCGGTTCGGGGTCATCCTCCAGCAGGACGATTTCCGCCAGACTTTGCTGGCGCACCAGTTGCGCCGGCAGGCGCTCAAGCATCAGTGACAGAAAGCTCAGGCCCGTGCTCAAACCCGCTGCCAGCGTCGGTTGCGCCATCGCGCTGCGGCAGAGGAATTCCAGGCTGCCGGACTTGAGCTGGCGCGGGTCCATGCCGAAGAACTCGTCGTCACCGCGCCGCGCCAATAACCGCCAGAGCTTCGCGTACTGCGAGGCCGGCACCCGGCTGTGTTCGGTTGGCAGCAACGCCGGATCAATCCCGACCTTGTTCAAGACCTCTTCGGTGGCTGCGCCCGGGGCACAACTTTGCAGCAGCGCTTCACGCACCAGTTGCACGGCGATGGTGTCTTTTTCCGACATGGAGCGCGGTGAACCTTGTTGTTTTGAGTGGCAGGCATCTTACCGCAACCAACGCAGCTCCTACAGAGTTCCGGTGTCACCCGCATGAGAATGGTTGTTCTTTAACTTGTTCAGCTTGTGTTCAGGTTTATGTCAATGAATGTCATGTGAGAATGACTTTCATTATGTTACAACTTGTAACCTCTAGAAATGACCTCTTGGATGCCGAATGCTCGTTCCCTTTCTGATCATGCTGCGCGAAGGCATTGAAGCCGCGCTGATCGTTGGCATTATCGCCAGTTACCTGCAACAGACCGGTCGTGGCCAGTGGATGCCCGCCGTGTGGATCGGCGTGTTTCTCGCCGCAGCTCTCGCTCTGCTGGTCGGTGGTGGTCTGGAACTGGTCAGTGCCGAATTCCCGCAAAAACAGCAGGAACTGTTCGAAGGCATCGTCGGCCTGGTGGCCGTGGGCATTCTCAGTTCGATGGTGTTCTGGATGCGCAAAGTGGCGCGCTCGATCAAGCATTCGCTGCAGGCCTCGCTTGATCACGCCCTGACGTCTTCCAGACATCAGGTGATTGCGCTGATCGCCATGGTGTTTTTCGCAGTTGCCCGTGAAGGCCTGGAAACGGTGTTCTTCCTGCTCGCGGTGTTTCAGCAAAGCGAAGGCCCGGGCGCGCCGATCGGAGCCCTGCTCGGGCTGATTCTGGCGATCATCGTCGGTTTCCTGATCTACAGCGGCAGCATGCGCCTGAACCTTTCGGCGTTCTTCAAGTGGACCGGCCTGTTCATTCTGGTGGTCGCCGCCGGGATTCTTGCCAACTCGGTGCAGGCGCTGCATGAAGCCGGGCTGTGGAATCACCTGCAAACCGTGCTGTTCGACTTCAGCGCGACGCTGCCGATGGACGGCCCGCTGGGCTCGGTGCTGGCCGGCATGTTCGGTTATCAGGATGCGCCGACCGTCAGCACCCTCGGGGCGTATCTGATCTATCTGCTGGTGGCACTGGTGATGTTCTTTTACCCGGCTCCCGCGCCCAAGCCTTCCGCACATTCGTCTTCCGTTTCCAGCCAATAAGGGCATTCATGTCAAAGCCTAATACTCCTCAGGCCTCCCCTCCCCGCGCCTTGCGCTGGGCGGTGGCCGGTTCGGTGGTGGTGATGATCGCCGCCGGTGGTCTGTTTTATTACGCCTCGAAAATGGCTGCGGCCAAGCGTCAGCACAACCACGATGAAGTGGTGGTGAATATCCATCCGGGCAATTGCGAGCCGAACGCGCTGACGGTGCCGGCTGGCCGCGCCAGTTTCCGCATCGTCAATCGCTCCGACCGTGCGGTGGAATGGGAAATTCTCGATGGCGTGCTCGTTGTCGAAGAACGCGAAAACATCGCGCCGGGCCTGAGCCAGGTGATCAACGCCAACCTGCAACCGGGCGATTACGCGATCACTTGCGGCCTGCTGAGCAATCCGCGCGGCACCTTGCACGTGACGCCGACGGCAGCCTCTGACGCAGCGGCCAAAGCCAAACCGTCGATGGTCGCCTTCGTCGGGCCGCTGTCGGAATTCCGCGTGTACCTGGCCAGCCAGAGCAACGCGCTGATCAAAGCCGTGACCGCGCTCAATCAAGCGATCGAAAGCGGCGACCTCAGCCAGGTGCAAGCGCTGTACCTGCCGGCCCGTGCCGCGTATCAACGCCTGGCTCCGGCCGCCCAGCGTCTGGCCGAACTGGACAACAGCATCAACGCCCGCGCCGACTATTTCGAAAAACGCGAGCAGGATCCGGCGTTCGTCGGTTTCCACCGCGTCGAATACGCGCTGTTTCAGCAACGCAACCTCGACGGACTGACGCCTATCGCCGAGCGCCTGCTCAGCGATGTCACCACTCTCAAACAGCAATTGCTCGCGCAGAGCCTGCCACCGGAACAACTGGTGAACATCGTCGTGCGCAACCTCAACACTCTGGCTGACGTTCGCGCTGCCAGCGGTGAAGAAGAACGCTACAGCCACAGCGACCTCAACGGTTTCGCCGCCAATGCGCAAACCGCGCACAAAGTCGTCGATCTGCTGCGGCCGATGCTGAGCAAATCGGCTGCCGAACTGCTGCCGAAAATCGACCAGGCACTGGCGGACTTCGACAGCGAACTCGACAGCTACAAGATCCAGGACGGCTACGCCAGCTACGACTCCATCAGCGGCGCTCAACGCAAGCAGATCGCCGACAAGGCTCAGGCTCTGGCCGACGCACTGGATGGCATCGATCCCGCCCTCGGCCTCTCCGGCCTGTAAGCAGAAGACCCATTCCCGATGAAAGATTCAGAAAACATCAACCTGCAACGTCGCCGTGTCCTGATGGGCATGGGCGCCGCTGGTGTCGCCCTCGCTGGTTCCGCCCTGAGCTGCCCGGCCATGGCCGCCGCACCGGCACAAGTCACCGAAGCACCGAGCAGTGACAAGACTGAAGATCGCCACGATTTCCACGGCGTACACCAGACCGGCATCGTCACCCCGCGTCCGGCCTCGGGCATGCTGGTTTCGTTCGACGTATTGGCCAGTGATCGTGAAGATCTGGAGCGTCTGTTCCGCACGCTCAACGAGCGCATTGCGTTTCTGATGAAGGGCGGCCCGGTGGCGCAGATCGATCCGAAGCTGCCGCCGCCGGACTCCGGCATCCTCGGCCCGAACGTCACGCCGGATAACCTGACCATCACCGTGTCCGTCGGTGAATCGCTGTTCGACGAGCGCTTTGGTCTGGCCGAGGCCAAGCCCAAACGTTTGATCCGTATGGTCGGTTTCCCCAACGATGCGCTGGACGCGGACTGCTGCCACGGCGACCTGAGTTTGCAGTTCTGTTCGAACACTGCTGACACCAATATTCACGCCCTGCGCGACATCGTCAAAAACCTCCCTGATCTGCTGCTGGTGCGCTGGAAACAGGAAGGCAGCGTGCCGCCGCAAGCCCCGGCGAAACCGGGTGTGCCGGCGCAATCGGCGCGCAACTTCCTTGGTTTCCGCGACGGCTCGGCCAACCCCGATTCCAACGACAGCAAAGCCATGGATCGTCTGGTCTGGGTGCAACCGGGCAGCGATGAACCGGCCTGGGCCGCGCACGGCAGCTATCAGGCTGTGCGGATCATCCGCAATTTCGTCGAGCGCTGGGATCGCACGCCGTTGCAGGAGCAGGAAAGCATCCTTGGCCGGGTCAAAACCACCGGTGCACCGATAGGTGGCCAGCATGAAAGCGAGGTCCCGGATTACAGCAAGGATCCGGCGGGCAAGCTGACCAAGCTTGACGCGCACATTCGCCTGGCTAATCCGCGCACGGCTGCGACTCAAGCCAACCTGATCCTGCGTCGGCCATTCAACTATTCCAACGGCGTGAACAAGAACGGCCAGCTCGACATGGGGCTGTTGTTCATCTGTTACCAGGCCGATCTGGAAAAAGGCTTTATCACCGTGCAGACGCGCCTCAACGGCGAGCCACTGGAGGAATACCTCAAACCGGTCGGCGGCGGCTACTTCTTCACCCTGCCGGGTGTCACCGGCGACAAGGATTTCATCGGTCGCTCGCTGCTCAACGCCACACAACCGAAAACCGCTGCCTGAAACAACATCTCAACACTGGAGCCGCCCCCATGAAAAAGACGCCACTCGCGTTATCGCTGACCCTTGGTTTGCTCAACACCCCGCTGTCGGCGTTCGCCGCGACAGCACCGCTGGATCTGGTCGGGCCGGTGTCGGACTACAAGATTTACGTCACCGAACAATTGGATGAGCTGGGCAGCCACACTCAACAATTCACCGATGCGGTGAAGAAAGGCGACCTCGCCACTGCGCAAAAGCTCTACGCGCCGACCCGCGTTTACTACGAGTCGATCGAGCCGATTGCCGAGCTGTTCAGTGACCTCGATGCGTCCATCGACTCCCGCGTCGACGACCACGAGAAAGGCGTGAAGGCCGATGACTTTACCGGTTTCCACCGCATCGAGTACACGCTGTTCTCGGAGAAAAGCACCCAAGGCCTGAACGAGTTGGCGGACAAACTCAACAGCGACGTCAAAGACCTGCAGACCCGCGTCGCTGGCCTGACCTTCCCGCCAGAGAAAGTCGTCGGTGGTGCTGCGGCGCTGCTGGAAGAAGTGGCCGCGACCAAGATCTCCGGTGAAGAAGATCGCTACAGCCACACCGACCTGTACGACTTCCAGGGCAACATCGACGGCGCGAAGAAAATCGTTGACCTGTTCCGCCCGCAGATCGAGCAGCAGGACAAGGCTTTTGTGGCGAAGGTCGACAAGAACTTTGCCACGGTCGACAAGATTCTGGCCAAGTACAAAACCAAGGACGGGGGTTTCGAGACTTATGACAAGGTGAAGGACAACGACCGTAAAGCGCTGGTCGGGCCGGTGAATACTTTGGCGGAAGACCTGTCCACGTTGCGTGGCAAGCTAGGTCTCAACTGAGTTCTTGTAGCGTCTGAGCGGACCCCTTCGCGAGCAGGCTCGCTCCCACATTTTGAACTGCATTTTCCTGTGGGAGGGAGCTTGCTCCCACATCTGGAATGCATTCCCCCTGTGGGAGCGAGCCTGCTCGCGAAGGCATTTTCAGCCGCACTGAATAACTTTGATTTTTTAGAGAATCCGATAGAGCAACCGCTCAATCCGCACCCGACTCACGCGCTTGAGAAACCTGGCCACCCCGGCCGGGTACTCCGGTAGCGTCTCCAGACTCTGAAAGCTGTCGATCCGCGTGGTATGGCGGAAAATCTCTTCCAGCTCCTTCGCCCGCGGCTCCAGCCATTCCCCTTTCGGATCATCGATCAACAACGCATTTTCCAGATCGAGGCGGAATGCCCGTGGATTGAGGTTGTTACCGGTGAGCAGCGTATAACGCTGATCGATCCACATGCCTTTGAGGTGATAGGTGTTGTCGCCATCACGCCACAAGTGCAGGTTCAACTGGCCGCTGTCGATGTTGCGCTGATGCCGTTTGGCGAAGCGCCGCAGGCTGATCTCGTACAGGTATGGCAGCGCTGCGATCACCTTGAACGGCTCGCTCGGAGGGATATAGAAGTCGTTGGCGGTCTTGTCGCCGACGACGATGTCGATCTTCACACCGCGGGCCAGCGCGCGATTGATCTCACGGATCACGCCCAGCGGCAGGTTGAAGTACGGCGTGCAAATGGTCAGCTGCTTTTGCGCGCTGGCGATCAGTTCGAGGATCGCCCGGTTCAACGGGTTGTTCTTGCCGACGCCGAGCAACGGGGTCACAGACAAGCCATCTCTGGCCGTGCTGCCGGTGGCGGTGTCGTAAGTCGCGTATTTGAGACGACTGCGCAGATCACCGATGTCGTTGCGCAGGCTGCGCGTGGTCGGCAGGTTCGGCAGATCAAGGCGATGCACTGCTTTCGATTCGATCAGACCGTGCTTGACCAGGTGATGCATCGAGTCGGCCAGCTCAGCGCTTTGCAGGACGTGATAACGATCGAAGCGGTACTTGTCGAACTTGTGCAGGTAAACGTTGTTCAGGCTCGCGCCGCTGTAGACCACGCAGTCGTCGATCACGAAGCCTTTCAAATGCAGCACACCGAACAGCTCGCGGGTCTGCACCGGCACGCCGTACACCGCCACTTCGCTCTGGTGGGTGCGGGTCATTTCCTGGTACCACGCCGAGTTGCCCGGCTGCTTGCCGGCGCCGATCAGCCCACGCTGGGCGCGCAACCAGTCGACCACCACGGCGATTTCCAGCTCGGGACGCTTGAGCTTGGCGGCGTGGAGTGCATCGAGAATTTCCTGACCGGCTTCGTCTTGCTGCAGATACAGCGCAACGATGTAGATGCGCTGGGTCGCTGCAGCGATTTTCTCGAGCAGGCAACGACGAAATTCAGCGGCGCCGGACAGAATGGTCACGGCCTCGGCGGTCAGCGGGAAGCTGCGCAATTTGGGCAGCAAGGAGCGTTTGAAAAGCAACGGCATAGGGCTCGCAATGGGTCGAATCCGAAGAACCCGAGAGCTTACACCATCGCATCCTTCGGGTCTTGTTAGTGCCCGTAAAGAGATCAAAAGATCGCAGCCTTCGGCAGCTCCTACACGGGGCAATGTAGGAGCTGCCGAAGGCTGCGATCTTTTGATTTTAAAAAACCATTGCCAAAGGAGAACAATCGTTCTACTGTTCGCCCCATGAACGAAATCACTAGCAACGACACACGCGACATCATTCTGGATGTCACCGAAAAGTTGATCTACAAAAGTGGCATCGCTGCCACCAGCATGGATCTTCTGGTGAAAACCGCCGGCGTCTCCAGAAAAAGCATCTACCGTTACTTTGCCGACAAGGACGCCCTGACCGTCGCCGCCCTGCAACGCCGCGACATACGCTGGATGCACTGGTACAGAAGCGCTGTCGATCAGGCCGAAACCCCGGCCGATCGCCTGCTCAACCTGTTCACCGTGCTCAAGAGCTGGTTCGCCTCGGAAGGCTTTCGCGGCTGCGCCTTCATCAACACCAGCGGCGAAACCGGTGACCCGCAGGACCCGGTGCGGCTGGTCGCCAAAGAACACAAACAGAAGCTGCTCGACTACGTGTGCGAGCTGTGTACCGAACATGGCGCCGAGGATCCGCAACTGCTGGCCAGACAGCTGCTGATCCTGATTGACGGTGCCATTACCGTAGCGCTTGTGATGGGTGATCACAGTGCCGCCGATAATGCGCAATGCATGGCGCGAAAGTTATTGGACCTGTAACGCCTTAATAAGCCGGACTTGTTGTTCAATTATTAATTAGATCGGGAGACTGAACATGTCTACTGCAGCCCAGGTACGTCCGCCATTACCGCCCTTCAACCGTAAATCAGCCATCGAGAAAGTTCGACTGGCCGAGGATGGCTGGAACTCCCGCGACCCGGAACGGGTATCGCTGGCCTACACCCTCGACACCAAGTGGCGCAACCGCGCCGAATTCGCCAACAGCCGTGAGGAGGCCAAGGCCTTCCTCACCCGTAAATGGGCGAAAGAGCTGGATTATCGTTTGATCAAGGAACTCTGGGCTTACTCGGATACCCGCATCGCCGTGCGTTACGCCTATGAATGGCACGATGATTCGGGCAACTGGTTCCGCTCTTATGGCAATGAAAACTGGGAATTCGACGAGCAAGGCCTGATGTTCCAGCGCTACGCGTGCATCAACGACATGCCGATCAAGGAAAGCGAACGCAAGTTCCACTGGCCACTGGGCCGGCGCCCGGATGATCATCCGGGGCTGTCTGACCTGGGTCTCTGATTTCACAGTGAATTCAATGGTGGGAGCGAGCCTGCTCGCGAAGGTGTCGTATCAGTCAATGCAGTTGTTGCTGACACACCGCTTTCGCGAGCAGGCTCGCTCCCACATTGGCTCCTCTGGGTTCAGGCGACCGCGGAAGTCTTCTCGGCCTCCAGTTCGCGCACCAGCGGCAACACCCGCCGCCCGAAATATTCGACCTCTTCCTGAAAGTGCAGAAACCCCGCCAGCACCAGATCCACACCTACCGTTTTCAACGCCACGATCCGCTCGGCAATCTGCAACGGCGTGCCAATCAGATTGGTCTTGAAACCATCGTTGTACTGCACCAGATCCTCAAAGGTCGATTTCGCCCAGTTGCCCTCACCCTCCGGCGAAGCCCGGCCGGCCTGCTTAGCCGCATCGCCGAAGGCGTTCACCGCTTCGGGATCGGCCTGCTCGATGATCTGCGCGAGCACGGCCCGAGCCTCTTCTTCGGTATCGCGGGCGATGACAAAGGCATTCACACCAACCTTCACTGAATGATTGTTCGCCGCTGCTTTGGCACGAATATCGTCGACCTGCGCCTTGATCCCCTCGACGCTGTTGCCATTGGTGAAATACCAGTCCGAAACCCGCGCGGCCATGTCCCTTGCTGCACGGGAACTGCCGCCCTGGAAAATCTCCGGACGGCCCAGTGGTTTCGGTTTCAGGCTGTAATTGTCGAAGCGGTAGAAGTCGCCGCGAAAGGTGAAGTTGTCCTGGCTCCAGACCCCACGCAGTGAGCGGATGAACTCTTCGGAACGACGATAACGCTCGTCGTGCTCCAGCCAATGCTCGCCGATGGCATGGAACTCGCCCTTGAACCAGCCGCTGACGATATTCACGGCGATGCGGCCGTTGGTGAGTTGGTCGATGGTCGCCAGTTGCTTGGCGGCCAACGCTGGTTGCCACGGGCCGGGCAGGATCGCCGCGATCACTTTGAGTTTGCTGGTGGCTGCGAGCAACGCGTGGCTGAACGCAACCGACTCATGCTGGAACTCGGCACCGTAACCGGCGGTGAAGCGGATCTGCGTCAGCGCGTACTCGAACCCGGCCGCTTCGGCAATCCGCGCCAGTTTGCGGTTGTAGTCGATGCCCCAATCGGTGCGCTGTTCGATCTTGCTGACCACCAGGCCACCGCTGACGTTCGGCACCCAGTAGGCAAATTTTACGGCTTGCTGACTCATTGGCGTGTCCTCGGGACATTTGCGGAGATGGGAGTGGTAGAGCAGCAAGCGTGCCAGCCCTGAAATGCCTGGTTTTGTTGGGTTTTTGTGTGGTGCAGATGTTTTGTAGAGGGGGGATTTGTTGGCGTGTTGTTGTGTGGGCAACAGTGGGTTTTGGGGCGGCATGACGTATGTCTTCGCGAGCAGGCTCGCTCCCACAGGGTGGAATGCATTTCAAAATGTGGGAGCGAGCCTGCTCGCGAAGGCTTCAACCGGGTCGCCGCAACAGTTGGATACAGGTAACATGACCGCCCTCCCCGCAGCTCCCGTTCTGCGCCTTGCCGAATAAGCCGATTCCATGCCCTTCGAACTCAGCGTTGACCTCACCACCCTCGCCATTCTGGCCCTTGTCGCTTTCATTGCCGGTTTCATCGACGCCATCGCTGGCGGCGGCGGTCTGTTGACCACGCCTGCGCTGTTGACCGCCGGCCTGCCGCCGCACCTGGTGCTGGGCACCAACAAGTTGAGTTCGACTTTCGGTTCGGCCACCGCCAGTTTCACCTTTTACCGCCGCAAACTGTTCCACCCTCGGCAATGGGTGCACGCGATTGTCGGCACGCTGGTCGGCGCATTGACCGGCGCTGTCGTCGCTCATTACCTGCCGGCGGAATGGCTGAACAAGATGCTGCCGGTGATCGTGTTCGCCTGTGGCTTGTACCTGCTATTCGGCGGCACGCCAAAAGCGCCGCTGGACAGCAATGCACCGATCAAAAAGAAATGGCAATCGACCCAGGGCTTCAGCCTCGGTTTCTACGACGGCGTGGCGGGTCCGGGCACAGGCGCGTTCTGGACAGTAAGCAGCCTGCTGCTGTATCCGATCGACCTGGTCAAGGCCAGCGGCGTGGCGCGCAGCATGAACTTCGTCAGCAACATTGCGGCGCTGTCGGTGTTCGTGTTTTCCGGGCAGGTGGACTGGATCATCGGCCTGAGCATGGGCCTGTCGGTGATGGTTGGCGCGTTCTTTGGCGCGCGCACCGCGATCAGCGGTGGCGCCAAATTCATTCGCCCGGTGTTCATCACCGTGGTGCTCGGTTTGACCGTGCGCCTAGCCTGGCAGCACTGGTTCAGCGTGGCCTAAACGCCGCGCCACGTAGACGTCGATCAGGTAACGGGCAATCGACTTGGACGCCGGCAGCGGCGGCAGGTCGTGCACGTTGAACCACTGGGCGTCTTCGATCTCGTCTTCCTGACAGACAATCTCGCCACCGGCGTATTCGGCATGGAAGCCGAGCATCATCGAATGCGGGAACGGCCAGCACTGGCTGCCCATGTACTGAATGTTCTGCACCTCGATCTGCACTTCTTCGCGCACTTCCCGAATCAGGCAATCCTCGGCGGACTCGCCCGGCTCGGCGAACCCGGCCAGCGTGCTGTAAACCCCGGTGACAAACCGTGGTGAGCGCGCCAGCAGAATCTCGTCGCCACGGGTAATCAGCACAATCATGCTCGGCGAAATCCGCGGATAACTGCGCAGATCGCACGGCTGGCAATACATCGCCCGCTCGCGCGGCACCTGGGTCATCGCCTGGCCGCAATTGCCGCAGAAGCGATGCTCCCGCGCCCAAGTGCCGATCTGCGCGGCATACCCAAGCACTTTGTAGATCGTGTGATCGCCATCGAGCATGAATGCCCGCAGGCCTTTCCAGTTACAACCCGGCACCTCGCTGGCACTGCGCAGTTCCAGCAGATACACCGGCTCGCCATCGAGATGGCCGATGCCATGCTCGGCGAGGACCGACAAGTCCTGACGCTTGAGCCATTCGCGCGGAAACAGCGCGCCGTTGTCGTCGAACAAAAAGCCTTCCGGGCTGCGCGCCACGGCCCAGCCGCCGGGTTGATCGGTGTCCAGTACTGCAGTGGTCCAGCGAGATGTCATGGTTTCTCAGTCCAGAAATTCGGGTTTCTGTTTGCTCATATGGGCGGCCATGGCCACGCGCAAGTCGGTGGATTGCAACATGGCGGCGTTCCAGGTGGCAACGTATTCGAGACCGTCGTCGATGCGATGGTCGCGCATGTAGCTGATCATTTCCTTGGTGCCGGTAACCGCGATCGGCGACTTCGATGCGATCTCGCGAGCGATGTCCAACACGCCTTCAAGCAGCGCGTCCTTGTCGTTGTAGACACGATTGACCAGGCCGATGCTCCGCGCTTCTTCGGCGCCGAAGGTGCGACCGGTGTAAGCCAGTTCACGCAGCATGCCGTCACCGATGATCCGTGGCAACCGTTGCAAAGTGCCAACATCGGCGGCCATGCCGATGTCGATTTCCTTGATCGAGAATTGTGCGTCTTCGGCGGCGTAACGCATATCGCACGCCGCGATCAGATCGATGGCGCCACCGAGGCAATAACCTTGAATGGCCGCAAGCACCGGTTTGCGGCAGTTGTCGACGGCGTTGAACGAGGCTTGCAGGGAGAGGATCTTGCGGCGCAGCAGGCGCGCATTGCGACCGACGTCCTTGCCCAGTTCATTGGCGACGCCGGCGAGCATCATCAGGTCGATGCCGGAGGAAAAGTGTTTACCGTTGCCGCTGAGCACCACCACGCGCACTTCGTCGGTGTCGTCGATCCACTGGAAGATCTCGACGATCTCGCTCCAGAACGCCGCGTTCATCGAGTTGATCTTCTCCGGGCGATTGATCTGCACATGAGCGATATTGTCGGCCAGTTCGACGCTGAAGGCGGAGTATTGAGTCATGGCAGTGATCCTTTACCGGGCTGAAAATGAGGCCCGAACTATAACAAGGCATCACGGTGGCGGTTCGGCCAAATGCGGGACTGTCCTGAGTTTTACTTTGCCTGCGCCGGCCCCTTCGCGAGCAGGTCGAATCGTCGCACCGTCGCTCCCACCCTGTTGAAATGCATTTTCTCCTGTGGGAGCGAGCCTGCTCGCGAAAGCGTCCGATCAGTCACTACTAATCATCTGGCCAAACGTCGCAGCCCAAACAACATCCCCCCGGCCCCCAACAACATCACCGCCAGAAACACCGGATAGGAAACCCACCACGGCGTCCCAGCCGTCATCATGCTGAACTCCGACATGCCGCCAATACTGGCAATCAGGTTCAACGGCAAAAACACCACGTTGATCAAGGTCAGTTTGCGCAGCAGGTTGTTCATGCTGTTGTTCATCAGATTGCCGCGCGCATCGATCAGTCCGGAAAACACCGTGGAGTAGATTTCCGCCTGCTTGTAGCACTGGTTGTTTTCGATGATCAGGTCGTCGATCAGGCCGATCGCTTCACTGCCGAAGTGCTGTTTTTCCGCATGATTGCGCAGCCGCGTCAGCACCGCGCCGTTGCTGTGCAGCGCGTTGATGTAATAGATCAGGCTTTCGCTGAGATTGAACATCTGCACCAGATGCTGGTTCTGCATCGAGGCGTTGAATTTCTGCTGCAACTCACGGGCGACCAGTTTGATCACCTTCAGGTGCCCGAGGTAGTGATGGATGTTGTTGAACAGCAGGTCGAGCAATACATCCAGCGGCGTGCTCAACGGTTGGCGGGTGCCGAGGCCGTGGAGCGGCGTGTCATCGGTGGCGATCACCAGCAGTTGCCCGGGCGCAAACAGCAGTCCGCAGGACGACACTTCAAACGCCAGGCTGCCACCACCGGAGTAGTTTTCCGGGCGTTTCCAGATCAGGAACAGATGGTCGGGATGAAACTCGATGCGCGAAACCTCGTCCGGGTCCAGCGCTGACGCCAGTGCATGCTCATCGACCTTGAAATGACTGTGCAGCAAGTCGCGCTCGGCGGCATCGGGGTTGCTGAACAGCATCACCTCGGCGTCCAGTCGCTCGACCCGCTGCAGGGCGCCGTGGCTCAGTGCGAAGCTGTTGATCATCGGCGCCTCACCACGCTTGGCCGCGACGCTTGAGTTCCAGGCGGCGCACGAATTCTTCCAGCACCAATGAGTAAAGATCGTCGTGCAAATAAGCGTCTTCGATGCCGGCGTCGAGGTTGGGGTTATCGTTGACTTCGATCACCACCACTTTGTCGCCGGCCTGCTTCAGATCGACCCCGTAGAGGCCGTCGCCGATCAGGTTGGCGGTCTTCACCGCCAGTTCCACCACCGCTCGCGGTGCCTCGTGGATTGCCATCGTTCGGCATTCGCCGTTGACGTCCTGACCTTTGGCCTTGTGGTTATAGATCTGCCAGTGGCCCTTGGACATGAAGTACTGGCAGGCGAAAATCGGTTTGCGATTGAGCACGCCGATACGCCAGTCGTACTCGGTGTAGAAAAATTCCTGAGCCAGCAGCAACACCGAGTGTTCGAACAGTTCGGCGGTGGCTTCGAGCAGGGCCTGCTGGCTTTCTACCTTGATCACACCTCGAGAAAAACAACCGTCGGGAATCTTCAGTACCAGCGGAAAGCCGAGGCGCTCGCCCACGCGTTCGAAGTCTTCGGGTCGCTCCTTGTAAAGGATCTCGGTGGCGGGCATGCCCAGTTGATGGCTGTTGAGCAGGTCGGTCAGATAGACCTTGTTGGTGCAGCGCAGAATCGACGTCGGGTCATCCATCACCACCAGCCCTTCGCTCTCGGCCTTCTTGGCGAATCGGTAAGTGTGATTGTCGACGCTGGTGGTTTCGCGGATCAGCAAGCCGTCGTACTCGGCGAGACGCGCGTAATCCTTGCGTTCGATCAGTTCGACGTCGATGCCCATGCCTTTGCCGACCCGGACGAAATTCGCCAGTGCCTTGGCGTTGGACGGCGGCAAAGCCTCCTGCGGATCGTGCAGAATCGCCAGGTCGTAGCGCGCCACTTGCGGCGAGCGCGGCACGCGCCAGACTTTACGACTGAAACCATCCAGCGCATTGGCAAACTGATCTTCTTGATCGTCGCGCAACTTGTGCAAGGCGCCGGACTTTATACCTTCGATGTGCCAGCCGTTAGTTCGGCGGAACTCAACTAACAGAATCGGACAAGGAAATACTTCAAATAACTGCCGGGCCAGATCCTGTAACGGCTCGATATGAGTCCGGCCAAAATACAGGGTCAAGGTAAAGCCTTCGGTATCACTGTAGAGATGGTGACTGAGGGCTTTTTCCAGGGTTTTATCGAGGTCATCCAGCGCCAGGCCGTAGAGTGATTTCTTCGTCAGCTCGCTGATGGTGCGCACCGACGGAATCACCTTGTGCCCCCGTGCTTCGGCGAGCAGCGAGCAGTAGTAGCCGTGGCCCAGGTACTTGTAGCTGCGGCACAGATTGATCACCTGTACGCGTTTGCCCGGCTCGCTGTCACAGCTGTGCTCGAGGTATTCCTGCGCCGTCAGGATGTCTTCGCTGGGAAAGTACGAAGCCCAGTCTTCCTTGCGTTCGACAATAATCAACACTTGGCTTGATGCCTTAATCGCCGAACTTAAATAAGTTGCCGCCGGCAAACTTTGCTCGGATACTTCGCGCCAATGACCCTGTACCGCTGACATAGAGATTGATCCGTTGGAGAACAAGACCTTTTCTATTAAGCACGAAGTTTTTTGAAAGTCTCGTTTCGTTACGCAACTTTTACGGTGGTCATATGAAGGCTGTTTTTCGTTTGGCGGTAGTTGAAGACTTGCCGGCGCTGCTGGCACTGGAAATGCAATGTTTCACCACGGACCGGCTCACCAGTCGCAGCTTTCAGTGGATGATCACCCGCGCTCACGGACAGTTGCTGGTGGCCGAATGCGACGGTCGACTGCTGGGCTACGCGCTGGTGCTGTTCCATCGCGGCACATCGCTTGCGCGGTTGTATTCCATTGCGCTAGCCGTCGAGGCGCGCGGCACAGGCCTGAGCAAACAGTTGCTGCATCGCATCGAAGCAATGGCGCTGGAGCACGATTGCGCATACCTGCGCCTGGAAGTGCGCATCGACAACCCTGCGGCCATCGCGTTGTACGAGCGCAATGGCTACCGGCGTTTTGCGCTGATTCACGATTACTACGAAGACCACGCCGATGCGCTGCGGCTGGAGAAGCGCATCCTTCAGCACCGTGATTCACGCAGCATCAAGGTGCCTTACTACCCGCAAACCACCGACTTCACTTGTGGCCCGGCGTGTCTGCTGATGGCCATGGGCGCGCTGCAAGCGGAACGCTCGTTGGAGCGTCGAGAGGAACTGCAGGTCTGGCGGGAGGCGACTACAGTGTTCATGACCTCCGGCCATGGCGGTTGCAGCCCGCAGGGATTGGCATTGGCGGCTTGGCGTCGGGGGTTTCGCGTGCGTATGGCGCTGAGCATGAGCGGGCCGTTATTCCTTGACGGTGTGCGTGATGCGCATAAAAAAGACGTCATGCGCCTGGTCCACGAGGAATTCACGGCGCAATTGCAGGAGACCGACGTCGAGTGTGTGATCGGTGCGTTGCTGGATCTGCCGCGACTGCTGGATGCCGGTGGACAACCACTGGTGTTGATCAGCAGCTATCGACTGACTCGCTCCAAGTCGCCGCACTGGGTAGTCGTGACCGATTGCGACGAGGATTTCGTTTACCTGCATGATCCGGATGTCGACCACAGCCAGCATCGGCAGCCCATGGACTGCCAGCATGTGCCGGTGAGCCACGGCGAGTTCGAGAAAATGTGCCGGTTTGGCCGGGGTAAATTGCGCGCGGCGGTGGTGCTGTATTCCCGCGAAACGTGAGCCACTACCTGTAGGAGCTGTCGAGTGCAACGAGGCTGCGATCTTTTGACGTTGAAGATCAAGATCAAAAGATCGCAGCCTGCGGCAGCTCCTACAGGGCCCTACCCGTCAAGGTGTGGGTTTCAGGCCGATTTTGTACAGTGAACCTTTCTCTTCATCCGTCAGCACATACAAATAACCATCCGGCCCTTGCCGCACATCGCGAATCCGCTGATTCAGTTCACCGAGCAAACGCTCCTCGTGCACAACCTTGTCGCCATCGAACTGCAAGCGAATCAGTTCCTGAGTCACCAAGGCACCGACGAACGCATTGTGTTGCCACGGTTTAAAGCGATCGGCATCGTAAAACGCCATGCCGGTGACGCCCGGCGACTTCTCCCAGACATGATGCGGGGCGACGGTGCCTTCGGCGGTTTTACCCTGGGCTTCCGGGATCCGCTGCATCGAATAATTGATGCCGTGGGTCGCCAGCGGCCAACCGTAATTCTTGCCGCGTTCGATGATGTTCACCTCATCGCCACCGCGCGGGCCGTGTTCGTTCTCCCACAGTGTGCCGGTCCATGGATTGAGTGCCGCGCCCTGCGGGTTGCGCAAGCCGTAGGCCCAGATCTCCGGCCGAACGCCGGACTGGCGGACAAAGGGATTGTCATCCGGCACCTTGCCGTCCGGATAGATGCGCACAACTTTGCCTTGCAGCTTGTCGAGATCCTGCGCCGTCGGCCGGTCGTTGTTCTCGCCCAAAGTAATGAACAAATAACCGTCGCGATCAAACACCAGCCGTGAGCCGAAGTGATTGCCGACCGAAAGCTTCGGTTCCTGACGGAAGATCACTTTGAAATCCTTAAGCGTCTTCAAGTCATCCGAGAGCCGCCCTCGTCCCACAGCGGTCCCGGCCTTGTCGCCGGCACCGCCACCTTCGGCATAGGACAGGTAAACCAGACGATCCTGTTTGAAGTCCGGCGACAGCACGACATCCAGCAACCCGCCCTGCCCCTTGGCCCAGACCTGCGGCACGCCGGAGATCGGCGTCGACAGTGTGCCGTCGGTAGCGACCACACGCAGATTGCCGGGCCGTTCGGTCACCAGCATGCCTTGGCGGTCCGGCAGAAACGCCAGCGCCCACGGATGTTCAAGGCCCGCGGTGATGGTCGTGACTTCGAGGGTGCCCTGTTCGCTTTGCAGCTCTTTGGGGGCGGCGGCAAATGCTGGAGCGCTGATCAGCGCGCCGGCACACAGTGTGGCTAGAAGGGTTTTACGCAACATGCACGATTCCTTTTGTTCGCTTGAAGGGTCGACAGAACCTCAGTCCTGCCGCTCAACGGTTGC
The DNA here is from genome assembly GCF_900580865.1 of Pseudomonas viridiflava. Taxonomy (GTDB): domain Bacteria; phylum Pseudomonadota; class Gammaproteobacteria; order Pseudomonadales; family Pseudomonadaceae; genus Aquipseudomonas. Next base: position 59,626 of record NZ_UTBZ01000060.1, on the reverse strand, counting down.
TGCCTCCGCTGCGCGAAGGTGGATTGGGAATGAACGTCGGTGGTGTGCTCGGCACCGAGCGAATCGGCTGGCCATTGCCAATGCCCCGGTTCTCGACGGTAGGCTGACGCGGCGTCGGTACCGTGTTCGGCCCTCGAATGGGTGGAGCGCTGGGCTGGGTGCCCTGCATGCTGTTGGGGTTGGCCCGGCGGATCGGGCTGTTGTAGGGGTTGTTGCTGTTGCCGGTAGGGCTTTGCGCCAGCAAGACGTCGGCATGAACCAGACCGCCACTGAGGGTCAGGACGACGATGCCAAGCAGAATTCGGTTCATGACGCTGCCTCTCGATGGGCCGGGGATAGAGCCTTCGAGTCCACGCTACGCTCTGGGTTCGGATTTGTTAACCCGCATGTCTTAAACAACATGTAACACGGCTTGACCGAGTCATCGCCAACCCGCGCATTCCGGGGAAACTTTCCGCCGGGGCTGCAGGTCATCCGATCATCACTCGGAGAACTCACCATGGCTCGGGCAATCTGGAAAGGCGCAATCAGTTTCGGACTGGTGCACATCCCTGTCGCATTGGTCTCGGCGACCTCGTCGCAGGGCGTGGATTTCGATTGGCTCGACAGCCGCAGCATGGATCCGGTGGGGTATAAACGGGTCAACAAGGTCACTGGCAAGGAAGTCACCAAGGAGAATATCGTCAAAGGCGTGGCCTATGAAAAGGGCCGCTATGTGGTGCTCAGCGAAGAGGAAATCCGCTCGGCACACCCTGTCTCCACGCAGACCATCGACATATTTTCCTTTGTCGACGCCGAGCAGATTCCCCTGCAAAACATCGACACGCCCTACTACCTGGCGCCAGATAAGCGCGGTGGCAAGGTCTACGCGTTATTGCGTGAAACCCTGAGTAAAACCAACAAGGTCGCCCTCGCCCGCGTGGTGTTGCATACACGCCAGTACCTGGCGGCGTTGATGCCACTGGAAGATGCACTGGTGCTGGTGAAATTGCGTTGGCCGCAGGAAGTGCGCGGCCTCGATGAGTTGGAACTGGGTCCTGAAGTGACCAAGCCACAATTGGCCAAAGGTGAACTGGACATGGCCAAACGGCTGGTGCAGGACATGAGTGCGGACTGGAAACCCGAAGACTACAAGGATGAGTTTGAAGACAAGATCATGGCCCTGGTCGAGAAAAAGGCCCATGAAGGCAAGATCGAGGATGTTGAAACGGTGGGTGGTGAGGAAGAGCGCAAGACGGCTGATGTTATCGACCTGACCGAGCTGCTTAAACGCAGTCTGGGTGGGAAAGCAGCTGCCAAGCCAAAGGCGAAAGCCGCCACCAAAGCAGCGCCAGCCAAGAGGACAAAGAAGGCTTCCGGCGAATGACAATCCAGAGATCGTCAGGCAACTGACAGGTTGTATTTGAGAGAGTCTTCGCGAGCAAGCTCGCCCCCACAGGGTTCTGAGTCGAGTGCGAAATTCGCATTCACCCAATTCCATTGTGGGAGCGAGCTTGCTCGCGAAGGCGTAAGTTAATTCACTACATTGATCAGATCAGAATGAAGATCGCCAGCAAACCGCCGAAGATCGCCCACTTTTCCATGTAATAGCGCTTACGATTACGCTTTTTCAGCTCTTTGCCACGCAGGCGAATCTTGTAGATCCGGGTAAACAATCGGTTGATCCCGCCAGTACGGTCGCCAGCATCGTTCGGCGCGCCCGCCGCCGACATCACCGTACGGCTGAACCAGGCGTTGAACGCCGCCGCCCAACGGTACTTCATCGGCCGTTCAATGTCGCAGAACAGAATGATGCGGTTCTTGTCGGTGGTGTTTTCGGCGTAATGAATAAACGTCTCGTCGAACATCACCGCTTCGCCATCACGCCAGTGATAGTTCTCACCGTCGACGTTGATGTAGCAACCGGCATCGTTCGGTGTGTCCAGGCCCAGGTGATAGCGATAGGAGCCGGCATACGGGTCACGGTGACGCACCAGTTTCGAACCCGGCGGCAGCTCGGCAAACATCGCCGCCTTGATCGAACCGATGCTCTGCACCAGTTCCGTCGTGCGCGGGCACAGCTTCATCGCCGACGGATGGCTCTCGCCGTACCACTTCAGATAGAAACGCTTCCAGCCGCTTTTGAAGAACGAGTTGAAACCGACGTCGTCGTATTGATTGGAGCGCTTGATCTCGCCGGCACGCAGCAGGTTCTGCCCTTCTTCGCGGATTTCTTCCCAGTGCGCCTGTAGCGGGCTCAGATCCGGAAACTCGCTAGGGTCAAGGTACGGCTTGTTGGGCTTCTTCGAGAACAGATACAGAAAGCAGTTGATCGGCGCGAGGAACGTCGAATGATCGCTCAATTGACGACCGAGTTTGTGCCGCACACGGCCACGCAAGTGAACGTATGCAATCGAAATGACATAAATAGCAGCAATGATGAGTTTCACGGAAATCGTCACACGTCAGAAGTGAACAAACTGCGCGCCGGCGGCCTGAAGCCCCGCGTCTTATGCAGTGGTCTGAATACACATGGCTCGTCCTTGGCCCGCGCCGTTACCGGACGCTCGGTGAAAGGTGGCATTTTAGCCACAGTTTGTAACCGATAGTGAATCTTCATCTGTGAAAAACTGTCCCGCGTATGCGCCAATCGGCGATCCGGGCGTCATCGCCCTATCGTTTAAAGAGCCAGACCAGTACAATCGCCGCCAAACTTTACGCGCCCCCCTTGGTTGATGACGGGACTTCCCCGCTTCAGCGCACTTTGACTCGGGCCAAGCGCTCCAGCCGCACCCTCGCTACTCAGAATGCTTCGCAGGAATAACTCTTGATCTCTACAGCTAACATCACGATGCAGTTCGGCGCCAAGCCGCTCTTCGAAAACGTTTCGGTCAAATTCGGCGCGGGCAACCGCTATGGCCTGATCGGCGCCAACGGTTGCGGCAAGTCGACCTTCATGAAAATCCTCGGCGGCGACCTCGATCCGTCCGGCGGTCAGGTCATGCTCGAGCCGAACGTGCGTCTGGGTAAATTGCGCCAGGACCAGTTCGCCTACGAAGAATTCACCGTGATCGACACCGTGATCATGGGTCACGAAGAGCTGTGGAAGGTCAAGGCCGAGCGCGACCGCATCTACTCGCTGCCGGAAATGAGCGAAGAAGACGGCATGGCCGTGGCCGAGCTGGAAACCGAATTCGCCGAGATGGACGGCTACACCGCCGAATCCCGCGCCGGTGAACTGTTGCTGGGCCTGGGTATCGGCATCGAGCAGCACTTCGGCCCGATGAGCGAAGTTTCGCCGGGCTGGAAACTGCGCGTGTTGCTGGCGCAGGCGCTGTTCTCCGATCCAGAAGTGCTGTTGCTCGACGAACCGACCAACCACTTGGACATCAACACCATTCGCTGGCTGGAAAACGTTCTGACCCAGCGTAACAGCCTGATGATCATCATCTCCCACGACCGTCACTTCCTGAACAGCGTGTGCACGCACATGGCTGACCTGGATTACGGCGAGCTGCGTCTGTTCCCGGGCAACTACGACGAGTACATGACCGTGGCGACCCAGTCCCGCGAGCAACTGCTGTCGGACAACGCCAAGAAGAAAGCACAGATTTCCGAGCTGCAATCGTTCGTCAGCCGCTTCTCGGCCAACGCCTCGAAAGCCAAGCAGGCCACCTCCCGCGCCAAGGCGATCGACAAGATCCAGCTGGCCGAGGTCAAGCCTTCGAGCCGCGTGAGCCCGTTCATCCGCTTCGATCAGAACAAGAAGCTGCACCGCCAGGCGGTCATCGTCGAAAAAATGGCCAAAGGCTTCGACGGCAAGCCGTTGTTCAAAGACTTCAGCTTCCAGGTTGAAGCCGGCGAGCGCGTGGCGATCATCGGCCCGAACGGCATCGGCAAAACCACCCTGCTGCGCACCCTGGTCAACGAACTGACCCCGGACGCCGGCAGCATCAAGTGGACCGACGCAGCCGAACTGGGCTACTACGCTCAGGACCACGCGCATGACTTCGAAGACGACGTCACGCTGTTCGACTGGATGGGTCAGTGGACTCAGGGCGAGCAGATGATTCGCGGCACTTTGGGTCGGATGCTGTTCTCCAACGACGAGATCCTCAAGTCGGTCAAAGTGATTTCCGGTGGTGAGCAAGGTCGCATGCTGTTCGGCAAGCTGATCCTGCAAAAGCCGAACGTGCTGATCATGGACGAACCGACCAACCACCTGGACATGGAATCGATCGAGGCGCTGAACCTGGCGCTGGAAAACTACCCGGGCACACTGATTTTCGTCAGCCACGACCGTGAGTTCGTATCGTCCCTGGCCACGCGCATCATCGAGCTGAGCCCGGATGGCGTGACCGACTTCAGCGGCACTTACGATGACTACCTGCGTAGTCAGGGTGTGGTGTTCTAAAAGCAGCTTCAAGTGTTGAGCTGCTAGCTTCAAGCTAAAGCCCTGTCCATGTGACGGGGCTTTTTGCATTCCAAGGGCAGTGATTTACGGGTGCGACTCCTTCGCGAGCAAGCTCGCTCCCACAGGGGGAATGCATTCCAAGGACAGGGATTTGCTGGTGCGGCTACCTTCGCGAGCAGGCTCGCTCCCACAGGGGAATGCATTTCGAAGGTGGGAGCGAGCCTGCTCGCGAAGGGGCCATGAGTAGCAACATCAATTCTCGGGAAAATAGTTAGCCTGCTTTCTTTTATCCCACACCCACGCCATGATGCGAACTCTCCCACCGCCGCCCGCGAACGAGTCCTCATGTCTGCGCAGCAACTGCCACCGCAAAGCTCCTTGGCGATCACCCTGCAGATCGTCTCCATCGTGTTCTACACCTTTATTGCGTTTCTCTGCATCGGTCTGCCGATCGCGGTGTTGCCCGGCTATGTGCATGAACAACTGGGCTTCAGCGCAGTGATTGCCGGGCTGGTGATTGGCTCGCAGTACCTGGCCACCCTGCTCAGCCGGCCAATAGCGGGACGCATGTCGGATACGGTCGGGACCAAACGGGCGATCATTTACGGCTTGTGGGGGATTGTCCTCAGCGGTTTGCTGACGCTGGTCTCTACGCTGCTACAAGACTTCCCGCTGGCCAGCCTGATCATTCTGATTATCGGGCGCTTACTGCTTGGCATCGCGCAAGGACTGATTGGTGTCGGCACGATCAGTTGGTGCATGGGCCAGGTCGGTGTCGAGCACACAGCAAAATCCATCGGTTGGAACGGTATCGCCTCCTACGGCGCGATTGCCATTGGTGCGCCGCTGGGTGTGGTAATGGTCGCCCATTACGGTTTCACCAGCCTCGGCATCGCCCTGACAGTGCTGGCGGCCGGTGCACTGCTGTTGATCCGCAATAAACCGTCGGTGCCGGTGATCCGTGGCGAACGGCTGCCATTCTGGGCGGTGTTCGGGCGGATTGCACCGTATGGCGCCAGTCTGACCCTGGCCTCGATCGGCTACGGCACACTGACCACGTTTATCACCCTTTATTACCTTAATCGCGGCTGGACCGGCGCGGCGTATTGCCTGACGGTGTTTGGCGTGTGCTTCATCCTGTCACGGCTGATGTTTATCTCGGCGATCAGTCGCTTCGGTGGCTTCAGGTCAGCCATTGCCTGCATGACCATCGAAACCGTGGGGCTGGTTCTGCTGTGGCTGGCACCGTCTACCGCTTTCGCATTGATCGGCGCGGGGCTGGCGGGGTTTGGTCTGTCGCTGGTGTATCCGGCGTTGGGTGTTGAGGCAATCAAACAAGTGCCGAGTTCCAGTCGCGGCTCGGGATTGGGGGCCTATGCGGTGTTCTTCGATCTGGCGCTGGCGATTGCCGGGCCGTTGATGGGCGCGGTGGCGTTGAATCTGGGGTATTCGTGGATTTTCTTCTGTGCGGCGCTGTTGTCGGTGATTGGGTTGGGGCTGACCCTGCTGCTGCAGCGCCGGGCGATTTCCTGAGACTTGAACCAAACCCTGTGGGAGCGAGCCTGCTCGCGAAGGCGTAGTGTCAGTCGATATATGTGCTGACTGATTCACCGCTTTCGCGAGCAGGCTCGCTCCCACAAGGGTTCTGTGGCTGATTATTGATCCGCGGTCTGCATACCCGCCCGGGTTGGTCTGCCCAACGCATGAGAGAAGAATCGCCCGGCCTCGGAGATCAGGTTGCGATGGATATCCTCGCGATCCACCCCATCGGCATCAGTGCACAGCGCCGGCATCGCGCGAATCTGCTCTTCATTGCACGGCGCCATAAAGACAAAGTGCCCTGCCCCTGCCAGTAATTTAAAGTCCGGCGCCGTCGGCAGCTTGCGCGCCAGCGCCGCCGCGTTCTTGTCGAACGCCACCAGTTTGTCGCCATCGCCGCTGTAAAGCAGCACCGGTACGTGCACATCGGCCAAAGTATGACGACCAAACTTCAGGCTCAGCGGCGCCATCAACAGCAAGGCATGCACGCGCGGATCGGCCACCGGTTGCAAATCATCCCGATCAACAATCAATTCACCCTGCGTATTGCAAGCGTCACGATCATCCGGACGCTCCTGGCAATAACGACGCAGGCGATCCAGATCCGGTTGCGCCCCGGACAGGATCAATGCGGTCTCGCCGCCCGCCGAATAACCGATCACCCCGACCTGATCGGCGTTGACGTACGGCGCGAGCATACGATCGCCAAGCGTCGCGGTAATCGCTTCGGAAATCTGGATCGGCCGCCCGTAGAGATTGCTCAGGGTGCCCAGTCGGCTGTGGTCCTTGGAGTTGTCGCCGGGGTGAATCACCGCCACCACCACAAAGCCTTTGCGCGCCAGGGATGTCGCGAGGTCATGTAGCGCCAGTGGCGTGCCGGTGTTGCCATGGGAGAGCATCAGCATCGGAAAACGGCCAATGGCGACCTTGGTGTCTTCGCCGGCCTCGACGGAATAGCCTTCGAGCAGGCTCAGGTGTTCGCGGTCGCTGGACGGATAGAACGCAATGGCGCGCATCGGCTGTAGATCCAGCGGATCGAGGAAGGTCATCTCGTGGTAGCCGACGCTCCACACAGGGTGTCGCCCAGGCGCAGCCTGCACTGAATTCAGGCTGCCAAGCAGGCAAATCAGTAACGCTGCACAAAGACGCATCATCGGATGCTCCACCCTGTTGTTACTCAATCGAAAGATCCGTTGCGTTGCGGACCAGAAACGCCGGGGATTGGGTGTTTCGGTACGACATTGCACTCAGATGCTGATTGTCTGACTGCATAACCCGGGCCAGATTATGTAACAGTCAGAAACAAAAAACTCCGTATTCGCCCCTTGCGGAACCAGAATACAGAGTTTTTTGGGGGTTACCTGAACAGCAGCTGTTCTTTACGCAAGCCTTACGCTGCGGCGAACAATTGCTCGCTGATCTTCGCTTGCGCAGCGGTCATGGCGTTGTTGCGCACTTCTTCGCCATACGCCAGGCCTTCGGCACGGACGATTTCGATGTCGGTGATGCCGAGGAAGCCCAGAAGCAGCTTCAGGTATTCTTCGTGAGCGATGCCGCTGGCCTGACCGGCATGGATACCGCCGGAGGTGGAAACGATCACCACTTTCTTGCCACCGCACAGGCCTTCAGGGCCGGCTTCGGTGTAACGGAAGGTCTGACCAGCGACGGCAACTCGGTCGATCCACGCTTTGAGTTGGGTCGGCACGGTGAAGTTGTACATCGGTGCGGCGATCACCACGGCATCGGCAGCGATGAACTCGGCCAGGGTCGAAGCGCTCAGTTCGGCTTCGTGCTGTTGTGCGGCGTTGCGCAGTTCAGCGGTGGTGCCGGCGGCGACCAGCGTGGTCGACGAGAAGTGGCTGATGGCGTCGGCGGCCAGATCGCGGTAGGTCACCACGGCGCTTGGCTCGGCGGCCTGCCAGGCTTTGACGACTTCGCTGCTCAACTGACGGGAAGCCGAGTTGTCGCCCAGAATGCTCGAATCGATATGCAGCAGTTTCATGTGGAATCTCCTGGAAGGAATCGCCGGTGGCGACGGAATGGAGACAATCCTACGCAAGAAACCAATGGATGATTAGCCGCCTGAAATGCGATAGTTTGTCCCACTGATAGAACAGTTGGATTTCCCTATGCAAGACCTCAACGATCTCTACTATTTCGCCAAAGTCGTCGAAGCCGGCGGTTTTGCCGCTGCCGGGCGATTGCTGGGGATTCCCAAGTCACGGCTGTCACGGCGCATTGCCGAACTGGAAGATCGCCTTGGCGCGCGCTTGCTGCAGCGCACCACCCGGCAACTCAATCTCACTGCTGTTGGCGAACGTTATCTGCGGCACTGTCAGGCCATGTTGCTGGAAGCGGAAATGGCCGATGAAGCGGTCGCCAGCATGTCCAGTGAGCCGCGTGGACGTTTGCGTGTGTCATGCCCGACCGGTTTGGCGCATGAGATGCTGCCGTGGGTCATTAGCGACTTCCTCGGCAAGTTTCCTCAGGTGCAACTGGAAGTCGTCCTGCTCAATCGTCGGGTCGATCTGGTCGGCGAAGGTTTTGACGTCGCGCTGCGCGTGCGTGAACACGGTGATGAGGATCCGTTGCTGGTCACCCGGCGTTTGCGTCAAGCGCAAATGGTCGTGGTGGCCAGTCCGGCGTTTTTGCAGGGCCACACGGTCAACCACCCGCAAGACCTGAAGAATCTGCCGGTGCTGGGTGCGCTGGAGGCGGATCGCATGGTCCATGTGCGTTTGCTCGATCAGCAGGGCCACAGTTTCGAACTGAACATGGAAGCCCGCCTGGGCATCGATGACTTTGTCGTGCGCAAGGCCTGTGTCCTGGCCGGTCAGGGCTTTACGCTGTTGCCGATGATGTATTGCGAAGCGGAGCTGGAAAACGGCACGCTGGTGCAGATGCTGCCAGAGTGGTCACTGCCCGGCGGCTGGCTGCAAGCGGTGTATCCGCATCGACGCGGGGTGATGCCAGCAGTGCGCGCGTGGATCGATCATCTGGTCGAATCGTTCAATGCCTGTGGGGAGCGGTTGTTATGAGCAAGGGAAAGATGAACGAGGCCGACGTCGCGGCGTTCTGCCTGGCATTGCCAGGCGCCCGGGAAGATTACAAGTGGGGCGGCGTGCGGGTGTTTTCGATTGCCGGCAACAAGATGTTTGCCTTGCAGGGGCTGCGCGGGGATTCACTGGCGTTCAAGGTCGACAAGGATCTGTTTCTCGGCCATTGCGACCGCCCCGGCATTCACCCGGCGCCGTATCTGGCGCGGGCGCAGTGGATCATCATGCACCCGCCCTACCCGTTGGGTGCTGAGGAACTGAAGGGGTTGTTGCAGCGCTCGCATCAACTGGTGGTGAGCAAGTTGCCGAAAAAGACCCAAATCGGATTATTGCTGTAAACCCGACCTCCCTTTAGAAGCTGGCCAGCCTGTGCTTAACCCCCCTCTGGGAGCCAGATCAGAAGAGTGAGCTTCCCCTAAGAGGAAGTTCACAGCTATATCCATATTCGGCTCAACGGTGTGCCCAACGTGAGAGAGAAGATGAGTGGTTGCTGTATCGACCACGGGCCATAAATGCTTTCGATAGCAAACGAGCTGCTGCCACACCAATCTATCACTCTGCCTCGCCTTGTGGACTATCGCTTGCAGCAAGTGACAGCTTTGCGGAAACACCCTGACCATCGGCCTTGCTGAAAACAACCTGAAATTCCTGATAAGAAGGCCCTGCCCCCCAATGCTGGACCTGTAAGTCCTGGTAAAGGGAGCTTGATCCAGGACTCAACTGCCCAAAGAGCGGATAAGCTGCGTCGGAAAAAATTTCATCCGCAGCGTACCAGTCCATCTCTGTATCGATCTTCACGTTTTTGCCTGCAGCGTCCCATGCAGCAGCAGGAATTTTTTGCCCTATGTCCAAGTAAAAGGTTTTACTCTCCTTAGCTGCAATGGACAGCGGCAGCGTCAGGGGAGCGCCTGCTTGATCAACCAGAGGGAAGTTCATGCCAGCATACGATCCACCGCCCTTCTCTCCCCGCAACTCCCAGAAACGCCACTCAACGACGCTTTCAGGGTTAAAGCTGTTGTTAGTCAGAATGATTTTATAGCGCTGCCTGAACAGCACACTCGGGGAATTCTCGTAAGGCTTAAAGAACACAATTTTATTGTGTTCCGGGCTCGCCCTTATGATGATAGGGGTTTTGCGACCCATTACACTGTCTTGGTATTGCTGAAAACTGAACCATGCAGAAATACAGGAAATGCCTAACGCTGCCACCGCAACTACGTCCGTTACGGTCATAGTCTTGAACCACTTTGCCATACTACATTTCTCCATAGTTGAGACGGCGCTCATCGCTTTGCCAGGCCCATGACCAACAGGAAGTGATGTCATTTTTTTGAAAATGGTCGTGATATTTAAAAACGTCTAGATGCAACCCGACTTCCTTCGTAGGTCAGCATCGACTGAATATACACCCAAAGTGATAAGCTTAATCAGTTACCCCTGGGCGGAAGCGTATTGCCCATAAAACAACTAGCCAATGAGTGCTGTTGAATTTGTTTCCTAAATAGATTGTCTTCAGTTTCTGTAGCTTACTCATCGGGTCGTTGGGCAGTTGCAACCTTAGTGATGCGACCTCCTCTTTAAGTAAAAAAGGGCTTGAAAATTGATTCGATGCAGCCAATGCAAGACCACTAATGCTCGAATAATAACGGGCAGCGAACTCACCAAGCTTTCAAAAAAGCTCTACGCCGGAGCGGTGGTCGCAGTAGCTGCGACTGTAGCGAAATCCGCTACCACCTCGGCTAGCGGCGCTGCAGGTTTAATAGCCAAAGTGTCGAAAGCCGCAAGCAAAGCGCCCGGCGGTCCACTGACCAAGCTTGGAATGATCGCAGCGGGTGCGGTAATAACCGGTCTGGTAAAGCTTGGAATCGAACAATGGAGTAATGGCAATGCCAAGTACGTCTATTGCGCAAACTGCGGTCACCAAGAGCCTTTGAAAAAAGGGGGGTGATTGTGACGATTCGAAGGTCATCAAGCACCCGCCCAACCGGTGGGTGCCGAGGAATTAGGAATTGCACGGGTTGTTGCAGCGTTCGCATCAACTGGTGGTGAGCAAGTTGCCGAAAAAGACCCAAGTGGGATTATTGCTCTAACCCCGATCCCCCTGTGGGAGCGAGCCTGCTCGCGAAAGCGGACTTTCATTCAACGATGATGTTGTCTGACACGGCCTCTTCGCGAGCAGGCTCGCTCCCACATTGGTTTTTTGCAGTTCTTTAAAACAGCGCCAGCAAGTTCGAACCGAGAAACAGCTGGTCGATCCAGAACACCTGATGCAGCAGCACAATCACCCAGAACAGAATCTGAAACGAGACCTTGCGTGTCTTGTGCCGGAACACCTGCTGGGCGATCAACGCGCCCGGCCAGCCGCCGGCCAGTTCCACCGCATGCAGGATGTTCTCCGGCGTGCGCCAGGCATCCGTGCGCGCCTTGCGCTTGTCTGCCCAGTACATGAAGAACGCCAGGACGCTGACGATCCCGTAAGCCGCCAGCGGTACCGACGAGATCCCGTGCAGCCACATCGACAGCGAGCCGAACACCGGCAGCGCGCAGACGATCAGCAGAACCAGCAGTTTCAGCTTGAGATTCTGGATGTTGTTGCCGCCCGAAGGTCGTCCTTCGGGGCGGCGTGCGCGGGAATCACTCATGGCCTGGCCGCCGCCCAGTCAACCCAGCCGAACTGCCAGGTCGCCAGAATCAGCAGGCCGAACACGATCCGATACCAGGCGAACGCCGCATAGCTGTGGCTGGCAATGAACTTGAGCAAGCCGCGCACCGCGATCATGGCGAAGATGAATGCGGTAACGAAACCGATGGCGAACACCGGGAAGTCCGCTGGCACAAACAGGTCACGGTACTTGTAGCCCGAGTAAACCGCCGCTCCGACCATGGTCGGCATCGCCAGAAAGAACGAAAACTCGGTGGCAGTCTTGCGCGACAGGCCGAACAGCAAGCCGCCAATGATCGTCGAGCCGGAACGCGAAGTGCCGGGAATCATCGCCAGACACTGAGCGAAGCCGACTTTCAAGGCGTCCTTCCAGGTGATCTCGTCGACCGTTTCGGCGTGCACTTCATGCTGACGCTTTTCCGCCCACAACATGATGATGCCGCCCACCACCAACGCGGCCGCGACGGTAATCGGGTTGAACAGGTATTCGTGGATCAGGTCGGCAAAGATCACGCCCAGCACCACGGCGGGCAGAAACGCGATCAGCAGATTGGCGGTGAACCGCCGTGCGCTCGGCTGGGTCGGCAAACCGATGACCACATCGAAAATCTTGCGTCGAAACTCCCAGACCACCGCGAGGATCGCGCCGAGCTGGATGATGATATTGAACGCCATGGCCCGTTCGCCGCCGAAATCGAGCAAGTCGGCAACAATGATCTGGTGTCCGGTACTGGAAATGGGCAAAAACTCCGTCAGCCCCTCTACAACTCCTAGTATCAGTGCCTGCAAGGCCGTCCAAAGATCCATCAATCCCCCAAAGAGCGATGCGCGTCGGCATGCCCCGATAGTATTTTTTTTCGTTCACTGCGATCAGCGTAGCTGGTTATGGCTGTACCGATTCCGCGCGCACAGGATCCACACGAAACGGTCAAAATTCCGTGAAATATCAATTTGGATTCAGGTTTTCACGCGCGGGGCCGAAATCCTAACAGACAAGCCTTAATAGCGCTGCCGCGTTATACGACTTGGGTCGCGTATGCCCGCTCACAAAATCGTGGTTGGATGCTGGCGGTCGTTTATTACAAGAAAAAGAATCCGGAGTGACAGCGTTATGAACAGCTTGCGCAGTGTGTCGATCAGCCGACGCTTGTGGCTCATCTTGATTGTGGCGGTGGTCATGTTGCTGACCTTGGGCGTGTTGATGCTCAAGCAGATCCACGACGATCTCTACCATGCCAAAGCCCAGAAAACCCAGCACGTGGTACAGACCGCCAGCGGCCTGCTGACCTATTACCACGACCTCGAAACCGCTGGCACCCTCAGCAAAGAGGCCGCGCAGAAACAGGCGCTCACCGCCATTCGTGGTCTGCGCTATGACCAGAGCGATTATTTCTGGATCAACGACCTCACGCCCGTGATGGTCATGCACCCGACCAACCCGAAACTCGAAGGCCAGAACCTCTCGGCGATTCGCGACCCGGACGGGTTTGCGGTGTTCAACGAAATGGTCGCCATCGCCAAGGCCAAAGGCGCCGGCATGGTCGACTACCGTTGGCCGAAACCGGGCGCCAGTGAGCCGGTAGCCAAGACTTCCTACGTCAAACTGTTCGAACCTTGGGGCTGGGTGCTTGGCTCCGGGGTTTACGTCGATGACGTACAGGCGGAGTTCCAGGGCCAGGTGATCAAAGCCACGATCATTGGCCTGGCGATTGCCGTGATCATGGCATTGCTGGTGATCCTGATCGCGCGCAGCATTGTGCGTCCGCTGCAGGAAACCGTGAACGCCATGGCCAACATTGCCAGCGGCGAGAGCGATCTGACCCGTAGCCTCGATACTCATGGCAAGGATGAAGTCACTGAACTGGCGCATCACTTCAACGCGTTTACTGCCAAACTGCGCCGGGTGATCGGTGACTTGCAGGTATCGGCCAGTGCCCTTGGCCAGTCGTCCAGCGAACTGGGCAACGACGCTTCGCAGGCGCAACAGCGCAGCCAGCAGCAGTCGCAGCAGATGGAGCTGGTGGCCACGGCGATCAACGAAGTGACCTATGGCGTGCAGGACGTGGCGAAGAACGCCGAGCACGCCGCCGCCGAAATGCGCGACGCAGAAGCGCAGGCACAGCAGGGCCAGATCAATATCGATGGCAGCTTGCAGCAGATCAACAAGCTGTCCGGGACCATTGATCAAGCGGTTGAAGTGATTCGCACCCTCGCGGCCGAAAGCACCCAGATCGGCAGCGTGCTGGAAGTGATCCGCTCGATTGCCGAGCAGACCAACCTGCTCGCCCTCAACGCCGCGATCGAAGCGGCCCGCGCCGGTGAACAAGGACGCGGTTTCGCCGTGGTGGCGGATGAAGTGCGTTTGCTGGCGCAACGGACGCAGAAGTCGACGGCGGAAATCCAGTCGATGATCGAGCGTCTGCAGAATCACTCCGAGGCTGCGGTGAAGGTCATCGGGGACAGCAGCAAGGCGTCGCAATTGACCATCGAGCAAGCGGGACTGGCCGGAGCGAGTCTGAATGCCATTGGCCAGGCATTGCGCAACCTCAATGGTCTGAATGCGTCGATTGCCAGCGCTACATTGCAGCAGGCGCATGTGGTCGAGGACATCAATCAGAACGTCACTCAGGCCGCAGGTCTCTCGCACAGTACGGCGATCGCGGCCGAACAGTCGAGTGCAGCCAGCCTGCGCCTCGGCCAATTGAGTGAACAACTCAACGGCCTGCTGCGCCAGTTCCGCGTCTGACCCGTGTAACTCTGGTGAGCCCACCCCTCACCCCAGCCCTCTCCCCCAGGAGAGGGGGCTGACCGAGGTGTCTGGCGTCCAACACGGACCTGAACAATCGAGTCGATTATGGATTCAACCAAGATCGTTCAGGCCGGCGCAGCTCCAAAGCATCCCCCAATCAGTCCCCTCTCCCTACGGGCGGTCCGACGTTTCGGGAGGGTTAGGGTGAGGGGTTTGGCCCAATGCAGTACAATCCGCCCCCTCCTCAATTTCCCCCAAGGAACCTACATGTCCGGGCTTGAACTGTTTGCCGCCGCACTCGGTGTGATCGCCGTATGGCTGACGGTCAAACAGAATCCGTGGTGCTGGCCGATCGGTCTGGTCATGGTGCTGCTCTATAGCTGGATCTTCTTTGAGGTGAAGCTGTACTCGGACATGTTGCTGCAAGTGATCTACGCCGCGCTGCAAGTTTATGGCTGGTGGCAATGGACCCGCGCCGGGACGATGCATGACGGCCGTGAGGTCACGCGCCTCGATCGCCGCTCGCTGTTGCTCGGCCTCAGCGCTGGCGCCATCGGCAGCTTATTGCTCGGCGCCGCCATGGCTCACTGGACCGACGCCGCGCAACCGTGGCTGGATGCAGCACTCACCGGTTTCAGCCTGGTGGCACAACTGTGGATGGCGCAGAAACGCCTGCAATGCTGGGCACTGTGGTTCGTGCTCGATGTGATCTTTGTCGGCTTGTTCATCTATAAGGGGCTGTACCTCACCGCCGCGCTGTACGCTCTGTTCACGCTGCTGGCGATTCAAGGCTTTCGCGAATGGCGCGCCGACCCGGCGTTGCGCACATGAAGGTCGTGGTGCTGACCGGGCCTGAATCCACCGGCAAGAGCTGGCTGGCCGCAGGCCTGCAACAACGCTTTGGCGGCTTGCGCGTGGATGAGTACGTGCGCCGCTTTATCGAACTCAATCCCCGTGACACTTGTCTGGCCGACATCCCTGAAATCGCTCGGGGCCAGTTGCAATGGGAAGATGAAGCACGGGCGCAGCAGCCGTCGTTGCTGATTCTCGACACCCATTTGTTGAGCAATATTCTCTGGAGCCAGACGCTGTTCGGCGATTGCCCGGCCTGGCTGGAATCCGAGCTGCTGACACGGCATTACGACTTGCACCTTTTGTTGTCCCCGGAGCAGGTCGACTGGACCGATGACGGTCAGCGCTGCCAACCGGATCTGGACGAGCGTCTGGCGTTTTATCAAGCCACACAAAACTGGCTGGAAAACCACCATCAGCGCTTTCTGATCATTCAAGGCAATTGGGCCGAACGCCAACTGCAGGCCTTTGCCGCTGTCGAGCAATTACTGGCGGAGTGACCCGGTCAATGGGTCATCTTCCCCGGCACTTTCCCCTGTTTTGGGGGCAAAGTGTCCGATTCTGAAACACTCGTTGATGTGCAGAGTGCCCGTTTCAGCGCTGTTCATGGCTTTGTCATCCGAGTTGTTACGCAGTTGAAACACATCGTCGCAAACCCTTGTGCCAGAGCTTTGTTCAGCCAATAGACAGCCCGGCGCGCCCGTGCGTGTATCAACACTGAAACAGCTTGTGTTTCAGCTGCGCATGTTTATTTGCCAACTCATTGAAATTCAAAAACATTCAAAAAGCGGCACAGCTTTCGCTCTCTCCTTCACAACGCTGACTCAGGCCAGCCCACTGAAGAAGGAATTGCAGCCGTGGGGAATATCCAAAAAGGTTTGACCTGCCTTCTGCTGATCGGATCAGCAGCCAGTACGCTGATCAGCTTCAACGTGCAGGCGGAAGGCAACGGTGTGATCGTCCTCAACCGCGACGTTCAACCTATTCCTATCGGTCGCAATGGCGGCAAAGATCCCTACCCGACCACGGTCAATGCCAACCCGTCCGCACGCATCAACTCCACCATGAACAGCACCGAATTGAGCGACGGCGACTTCGCCGGTGTCGCCAGCGGCAGCGCGTTCCGCACCGTCAACAATGTCCAGGCCGGCAGCAATCTGCCAGGCCTCAATACCGTCACCAATCCCAACGGCATGCCCGGCATGACCGCAGGACACGGCGGCGGTTCCGGTGGTGCGATTTCCGGCACGATCAACCGCGCCATGAGTTCCGGCCTTGCCCCCCTGACCCGCATGGCCGGAGGCCAATGAGATGAAGCGTTCACTCCTGCTGCTTGCCTTGCTCGGTTGCACCTCTGTGATGGCTGCTGACCCCGTTTCAGTGAACAACGCCAACATTCAGGATTCCGGGGTTCAGTATCGCGGCAACTTCAACGTCAACCAGGCGGCTGGCGATCAAATGCAGCAGACCAACGTCAAGGCCGTGGCAATCGGCACCGAATCCCGTGCCAGTACCAGCGTCATGCAGAAAATCGACACACCGGCCTCGCGCGCCATCGACGCCAGCGCAACTATCGGCGGCACCTCTTTCAGCAACGGCAACGGGATCCTCGGTGTGAACCAGGGCGCCGGTGCCAACAACCAGATGGCCAACGTCACGCGCGTCAGCATCAGTGCTGCCCCGCAGAGCGTTGACGACAGTGCCCTTTCACAACAGAACGTGGCGCTTTTACCGAGCTCAGGAGCAACTGGTACCTCACCCGGCAGTCGCCAGGTCACGACAAGTGATCAGGCCTTCACCGGCAGCCGTGGGGTAATCCAGGTGAACCAGAGTGCCGGGGTGGGGAACCGAATGGCTAACACCCTGAGCATCCGGGTCGCTGACTGACCCAAACAACAAAAGCAGTGCAATTAGAAAGTACCAACACTTAACCAACTAATAAGCACGATGGAGAAACACCATGAAACCTACAATGGCTCTCAAACCACTGGTTTTCGCACTTGCAGCAGTGATGGCAATCGCAGCACAGGCAGGCGGTCGTGATGACGATCATGGTAATGGGCACGGCAACGGGCATGGTAATAACCAGCCTAAAGGCCCAACCCTGGAACAACTGCTGCAAATCACCGCCGGCGCCGGCGCCGCTGTGCTTGACGTGCAAGACAGCGACGGCAACGTGGTGAAAAACCAGGGCACTCTGAACAACGCTAATGCCAGTGATTCGCTCAACGGTTCCAACGGCAACATGGGCGCCAACGTTGCAGCCGGCGACGGCAACCAGCAGGACAACGCGGCTGCGCTGGCCACAGCTGACGAAAGCTTCATCTTCGGTAACGCTGTTGCTGCTTCGAGCGCCACTCAAGTCAACAACAACAACTATGTGAAAAACTCGTCCACCTTCAATAACGCTACGCTCAACAACGCAGGCAACAATGGTTCCGGCAACATCGGCATCAACGTCACTGCCGGCAACTTCAACCAGCAGAAAAACAACCTGGCGATCGCCGTTTCCGGTGGTCGCGTAGCTCAGGCTGCTGCTTCTGCCAACCAGTCCTCTACCGGCCTGGTTGTAGACAACAAAGGCGTGCAAACCTACAAAACCGACACCCTCACCGGCACCTATGCCGCTGCTGGCGTGTTCAAAGCCAAAGGCACTGCAACCATCGAAGACGACGATCGCGGTGGTTATGGCAATCGTGGCGGCGGCCACGGCGGCAACGATGACCAGAAAGCCAAGTTCGAAGCCGTGGGTACCTTTGGCCTCGCTGGCGTAACCACTCAGCAAGTGATGACCAAAGACGGCTGGAAAGCGCCAGTGGTCAACAACGCCAACATGACCAACTCGATGAACAACTTCTCCGGCAACGGCGGAGCCAACGTATCGTCTGGTGTGGGCAACCAACAAAGCAACTCGCTGTCCATCGCTGCTGGCTGCAGAGCCTGCCTGTAATCGCGATCGAAACGAAAGCCCCGGAAACGGGGCTTTTCCTCAGTCCGCAAAGGCGTATCGATCATGCGTAAGACTGCCCTCCTCACTCTGCTTTTCGTCTGTGGCCTGACTCAGGCCGGCCAGATGCCCGTGGCTGCCCTGCCGGGTGGCACGCTCGTCTACAAAAACGTGCAGAGCATTCGTGAGCGCAAGTTTGCCGACATCGTCGAACAGAAAACCGACTTCAGCTGCGGCGCTGCTGCACTGGCAACGGTGTTACGCCAAGCCTATTGGCTCGACGTCGATGAGGAGCACATCATCAAAGGCATGCTGGTCAACGCTGACCAGGACCTTGTTCGTACTCAAGGGTTTTCCATGCTCGACATGAAGCGCTACATAGAAAGCATCGGCATGCGCGCCAGGGGTTACAAGATTCCACCGGAAAAGCTCGAAGCGGTAACGATCCCGGTGGTGGTGCTGATGGAAATTCGCGGCTACAAGCATTTCGTCGTGTTGCAGCGTTCGGACAAGGATTGGGTTTACATCGGAGACCCGGTTCTCGGCCACAAACGCTACAAACATGATGACTTTGTCAAAGGTTGGAACGGCATTGTCTTCGCCATCGTCGGTCCCGGATATGACAAGGCCAACGCCTTGCGCAGTCCTCCGGTGCCCTTGACGGCCAAGAACAAGCTCGACGGTTTCAACCCGGTCAAAGATGCTGAATTGATGGATTTCGGGTTCATTCAGAGCGACTTCTTTTAATCGCCGATTATAGAGAATGGGACTGGATGTCCCGGGAGCAGCAGATGAAAACCTCATACTGGCTGGCCGCCGCCTGCCTGGCAGCGAGTGCGTCAGGCTATGCCAATGCAGGATTCAAACCCATAGAAATCAAGGACCAGGAGCTCGCCGAGCTGCGTGGTCGTTATGTCATGCCGGGGCGGATTATCAGCTTCGGCATTGTCATGAGCAGTACCTGGCGCAACGCCAGCGGAGATTTGATCGGGGCAGCCACCTCGATGCAACTTCAGGCAGCAACGGTTAGACCCGAATTTTATGTGCAAACGATCAAGGAGCACGGCAACGGCAGCACCCTTCCTGCGGGTACCGGCACGATCACTGGTGGCGCCGGCCTCAACAGCAGCCAGGGCGTGACGCAGAGCGTGCGCGCCGCTGGCGACAGCAATACCGCCTACAACAATGTAGCCATCAACGTTTCGGAAGCCAATCAGGCACCCGCGCTGGTGCCCACTCAAGGGCAGGCACTGATGGCCGGACAGACCATCGGCGGCAGCAATGCTGCTGGCAGTGTGGCCGTTTCGGCTACCGGTGGCGGCGTACAAATGGCCATTCAGGCCGCCGGCAATCAGGGCACCGCCCTGCAACAAGTGGCCCAAGGTGGCTTGCTGCAGAACACCCGTCTGCTGGGCAGTGCCAACGTGGTCAATAACATGACTCAACTCAACGTCGTATTGAACAATAACGGCATGAGCGCCGGCGCACTGGATTGCAACCTGAATCAACTCAGGGCACTACGCAGCATTGGATATTGAACTACGCTGAGTCTCGATCATTGGGCTTAAAGGGACGGCTTATTCATGTATCGATCAGTATCACTGCGTGTCGCAGTGTGTTTGAGCACTCTTCTCCCTGCGGCGATGCTGCAAGCAGCACCGGACGCAGATGTAGAGGCCCTGAAACAGGAACTTCTGGAGCTGAAGCAACGATACGAAGTACAACAAAAAGCCCTGGCGGTTCTTGAACAACGAGTCCGCCAGGTTGAAGAACAACCCGCCGCCCCACCACCAAAACGTCTGGCCAAATCGCCATCGGACATGAAAGGCAATCGCGTCGCAACCGGCACCGGTGCGGCAGCAGCATCAGGAGGCGCCGCCGGGGGCAGTGGCGCTTCTTACGGGCAATCGCTGGCGGACGATTCGCAACCGGCGCAGAGCGTTTCCAACCTGTACGACGAGGCCAGTGGCTTCTTCGGCGGCGGCAAGTTCAGCGTCGAAACCGGCATCACCTATTCGCGCTATGACACCCGTCAGCTGATTCTCAATGGCTTCCTGGCACTCGATTCGATCTTTCTCGGCAACATCAACCTCGACCGGATCAAGGCCGACACCTGGACACTCGACCTGACGGGCCGCTACAACTTCGATAACCGCTGGCAGTTCGACCTGAACGTGCCCGTGGTGTATCGCGAATCGACTTATCAGTCGGGCGGCGGCAATGAGGGCGCGGCAGGTGTCACCACAGAAGAAACCGTCACCAAGGATCCAACCATTGGCGACGTCAACTTCGGCATCGCTTACAAGTTCCTGGACGAGTCGGTCAATACGCCGGACGCGGTGGTCACACTGCGGGTCAAGGCGCCAACCGGCAAGGATCCGTTCGGGATCAAACTGCGTCAGACAGATGCCAACTCCAATCTGTTTGTACCTGACACCCTGCCCACCGGCAACGGCGTCTGGTCGATCACGCCGGGCATCTCGCTGGTCAAGACGTTTGACCCGGCGGTCCTGTTCGGCAGCTTGTCCTACACCCACAACCTGGAGGAGTCGTTTGACGACATCAGCTCGACGGTCAATCAGAAAAACCCGGGCAAGGTAAAGATCGGCGACAGCTTCCAGATCGGCGCCGGTATTGCGTTTGCGCTGAACGAGAAGATGAGTATGTCGTTCTCGGTGTCTGATCTGGTGCAACGCAAGAGCAAGCTGAAACAGGATGGCGGGGATTGGGAATCGGTGGTGTCCAGCGACGCCAACGCCGGTTACTTCAACGTCGGCATGACCATTGCGGCCACCGACAACCTGACCATCGTGCCCAACCTGTCCATCGGCATGACCGACGATGCCCCGGACTTTTCCTTCAGCCTGAAATTCCCGTACTACTTCTAAGCAAAAGCAAAAGCAAAAGATCGCAGCCTTCGGCAGCTCCTACATCGGATTCATGTAATCCCTGTAGAAGCTGCCGGAGGCTGCGATCTTTTGATCTTCAGCCAGCTAGCGGATCTGGTGCTTGTGCAGCAAACGGTAAAACGTCGGCCGGGACACGCCAAGGACTTTGGCCGCCACACTGAGATTGTCGCTGTGCCGGTTCAACACATCGCACAGTGCCTGGCGCTCGGCACGGGTCTTGTAATCTTCCAGCGTGCCCATCGGTGTGGCGATCGAATGCTGGCTGATCAGCCCGAGGTCACGGGCCTCGATCTGCCGACCCTCGGCCAGCACCAGTCCGCGCCGTACACGGTTGGCCAATTCACGGACGTTGCCGGGCCAGTCATGTTTACCCATGGCAATCAGCGCATCTTCGCTAAAGCTGCGTGGACGGCGGCCGGTTTCATGACTGTAGAAGTGGGAAAAGTGGTTCGCCAGCATCGACAGGTCGCCATGGCGTTCACGCAAAGGCGCGGTGACCACTTGCAACACATTGAGCCGGTAATACAGATCTTCGCGAAAACGCTTCTTCTCGATGGCCGCCTCAAGGTCGACGTGGGTCGCCGCCAGGACGCGAACATCCACCGGGATCGGCTGACTGCCGCCGACGCGCTCGATGTGCTTTTCCTGCAGGAAGCGCAACAGATTGGCTTGTAGTTCCAGCGGCAGATCACCAATCTCATCGAGAAACAGCGTGCCGCCATTGGCCGCTTCGATACGCCCGACCTTGCGCTGATGCGCACCGGTAAACGCTCCCTTCTCGTGGCCGAACAGCTCGGATTGAATCAAATGTTCGGGAATCGCCCCACAATTGATCGCCACAAACGGTTTGCTGTGACGCTGGGATTGTCGATGCAGCGTGCGTGCGACCAGTTCTTTGCCGGTACCGCTTTCGCCGCGGATCAACACAGGCGATTCGGTGGGTGCCAGTTTGCTGAGTAACTTGCGCAGTTCACGGATCGGTTTACTGTCACCCAGCAGTTCATGCTCAGGCTGGTCGACGTGTATCGTGCCCTGCCCGCGCAAGCGCGCCATGCCGAATGCGCGGCCGAGGGTGACCTGCACCCGCGAAACATCGAACGGCAAGGTATGGAAATCAAAAAACCATTCGCAGACGAAGTCACCGACGTTTTGCAGGCGCAGGACTTCCTGGTTGAGTACGGCGATCCATTCGGTGCCGCTGCGGCTGATCAGTTCCTTGACGGCTTCGGGACGTTCCAGGTGAAACGGTTGCAATCGCAGCAAGCCGACGTCACAACTTCGATCAGCGGCGTTTTCCAGGGTACAGCTATCAACATCCCAACCTACGGCGCGTAATCCGGGCAATAAGCGGTGGCAATCGTCGCAAGGATCGACCACCAATAAACGTCGTAACGCAGGCGCTTCGCTCATGACTGTTCCTTGGCGCCAAATTATTAGAAATGATTGTAAAAACAGTCATTTGGCAGACCCGACTGTAACATTAGCAAGATTTTGACAGGGCCTTGTATCGATTGCTTATAGGTGTACAAGCAAACACGTTATAAGAACAGAAGTTGTTAGTAAGCTATCGACTAATCCCAGCTTTAACCTTTCAGGGAGCTTTCAAAAACCTGTCGGTAAAGCAACGATATGAAAGAAAGTTGAAATTTCTTTGTTTCCTGTGTGACCTGCCTGCGGGTTCGGTGCATCAGTACAAGTACCAGCCGAACGGTAAGCCCAACCGACGGCACATCACTTGATTGGGCACGACAGAGAGAAAACCCCATGACCGCCCCGCTCCGTATCAACGAAGCTCTTTTGATTGCCAACCACGCGTTCAAACCGTTCCAGTGCGTGGCCTGGGCGCCACAAGACGGCAATGGCGAACTGAGCCTGACCGTGATCGACCGGACCAATTCGCACATTGGTCGCAAACAGATCCCAAGCAGCGCCTACTCCGATCCAGCGCAACTCGAGCAACTGCTGCAGCAGGCTCGCGCTGAACTCAGCGAAGAAGGTTACAGCCTGCAATCCTGGTCGATGCCACACTAACAGCCGGGCGATGCGGATGACGATCAGGTCATCCGCTCTTCTTTCTTAGTTGTAATCTTTTTAACGCTCCATTCTTTTTGTACAACTATTTGAAAGTTGTTCGGGCTTAACTGCTTGGCCGGCTTGCTATTGGTTCAAAAAGACACTGTTCTGGCACAGTGCGACGCTCCACCTGTTAGTTCTTACAGTTGTACTTCTCCCGGTTCAGGGATTGAATGTTCCGCTCATGCAGTTACCCATCCGGTTTCCGGTACAGGTCAACTCGCAAGGAGATGCGTGCATGTCCACCCTGAACACTTTTGCGCTGCCGGCAATACCGATGACGTTGTCGAGTCGGTCCGGTGAACTCGACAGGACATTTGCCGCCACTGGCGTCGCCCAAGTGTATTTCGCTGGCAGTGTGTCCAGCCTGACGGAAGATATCGCGCTTGATGCTCAGGGGCGGATCCTTGTTGCGGCAAAAGTCGGCATCAGCGCCGGCAGCCGTTTCGGACTGGCGCGGATGCTCGCCGATGGCTCAGCCGATCTGGCCTTCGGCGATCAGGGCAGCGTGATCGATACCTTCGCTCCTGGCTTCGAAGCCACCGCCGGCAAAGTCCAGACACTCCCCGACGGGCGCATCCTGCTCGCCGGCCTGCATTATGAAAACGCTCATCGCACCCTGCCCGCGCTGGCCTTGTTCGATGCACAGGGCAACCCGGATCTGCGCTTCGGTGACAACGGTCGTCAAGTGGTGCGCCTGCCCGGCGATCTGTCCATGGGCAGCCGTGATTCCTGGCTGCCACCGGGCGTACCCGGTGCCGAAGCCTGCGACTTCGTCGTGCAGGACGACGGCCATATTCTGCTGATCGCCAATCACCACTTCGAACTCGCTGACCATGCCGGGATGTTGATCCGTCTCAAACCCGACGGCAGCCTCGATGAAACCTTCAACGGCCGCGGCTTCGTGATGATTCGCCACTTGCTGCTCAACACCTGGCTCAGCAGCCTGCTGCTGCAAAAGGATGGGCGGATTGTCGTGGCAGGCTCCATCGACTTTCCGCAGGAAGGTTTATTGGCGCGCTACCTGCCCAATGGTCGCCTCGACGAGCGCTTTGCCGTGGATGGCTTCATGGCATTCAAGGCGCACGGCCAGAGCGCTCAGGTCAGTCAGGTCATTGAATCCACCGACGCGCTGCACTGTTTCGGCAGCAGTCGCGACCCGATCCGTTGCATGGCCTACAGCGTGCACAGCAACGGTCGCCCGGATCTGCACAACCATGGCGGCCAGCCACAACTGCTGGAAATCGGCCCCAGCGGCTGCCAATGGAGCGCCGCCCAACGCATGGTAGACGGCCGAATCATCGCGGTTGGCGCGACTATCGGCGGAGTCGAGGCGGATTTTATCGTTGCCCGCTACTGCAGTGATGGCGGCTTGGATCACAGTTTTGGCGACGGCAAAGGCTGGTTGCGCACGCGTCTGGGACGCAGCCTTGACACGGCCAATTCGCTTGCAGTGCAGGCGGATGACGCCATTCTTGTGGGCGGTTATTCATTGGATGGCAACTATCGAGCCATGGTGGCGCGTTACATCAACCATTGAAAAGCACGCTCTGTACTTGATCTTCCACAACGCATCCGGCAATTTGCGCGCTTCTAAAGACAAGGAGCAGCCGATGTCCGGTTCAATGGTCCAGGCGTTCGCGCACAATTTTCTCGGGCAATCGCCACGCTGGTACAAGGCGACCATCGTCGGTTTCCTCATCCTCAATGCGCTGGTGCTGTTCACCGTTGGCCCCGTCGCGGCCGGCTGGCTACTGGTGATTGAATTCATCTTCACCCTGGCGATGGCGCTCAAGTGCTATCCGTTGATGCCCGGCGGTTTGTTGCTGATCGAAGCGCTGCTGCTGAAAATGACCACCCCGCAGGCGCTTTACGATGAGTTGGTACACAACTTCCCGGTGATCCTGCTGCTGATGTTTATGGTGGCCGGCATCTACTTCATGAAGGACTTGTTGCTGTTTCTGTTCTCGCGCCTGCTGTTGGGCGTGCGTTCAAAAGCGGCGCTGGCGTTGATGTTCTGTTTTCTCTCGGCGTTTCTCTCGGCGTTTCTTGATGCTTTGACGGTGACCGCGGTGATCATCAGTGCGGCAGTTGGTTTCTATTCCGTTTATCACCGCGTCGCATCCGGTAACGATCCGCGTCAGGACAGCGAGTTTGCTGACGACGAGAACCTGCCGAAATTGCATCACGACGATCTCGAACAATTCCGCGCGTTCTTGCGCAGTCTGTTGATGCACGGCGCTGTCGGTACGGCGTTGGGCGGTGTCTGCACATTGGTGGGCGAACCGCAGAACCTGTTGATCGGCCATGAAATGGGCTGGCACTTCGGTGAGTTTTTCACCAAGGTAGCCCCGGTTTCGCTGCCGGTACTGGCAGCGGGTCTGGTCACCTGCGTATTGCTGGAGAAGCTGCGCTGGTTCGGCTACGGCACGCTGCTGCCGGACAACGTTCGCGCCGTGCTCGCCAATTACGCCGCTGAAGACAACGCCGAGCGCACGGCGCGTCAACGCGCTGCGCTGCTGGTGCAAGGCGCGGCGGCATTGATCCTGATCGGCTGCCTGGCCTTTCACATCGCTGAAGTCGGCCTGATTGGTTTGATGGTGATTGTGTTGATTACCGCGTTTACCGGCATCACTGACGAGCATCGTCTGGGCAGTGCGTTCAAGGATGCCATGCCGTTCACGGCGCTTCTGGTGGTGTTCTTCGCAGTGGTAGCGGTGATTCACGATCAACAGCTGTTTGCGCCGCTGATCCAGTGGGTGCTGGCCCTGCCGGTCGAGCAACAACCGGGCATGCTGTTTATCGCCAACGGCCTGCTGTCGGCGATCAGTGACAATGTGTTTGTCGCCACGATCTACATCACCGAAGTGAAACAGGCGTTCCTCGCCGGACACATGAGCCGCGAGCATTTCGAGACGCTGGCGATTGCGATCAACACAGGGACTAACCTGCCGAGCGTGGCGACGCCGAATGGTCAGGCTGCGTTTCTGTTCCTGCTGACCTCGGCGATTGCACCGCTGGTGCGTTTGTCGTACGGGCGGATGGTGTGGATGGCGTTGCCATACACCTTCGTCATGGGGTTGCTGGGTTGGTATGCCGTCAGCTACTGGCTCTAACAAACACTGAATAAACCTGTGGGAGCGAGCCTGCTCGCGAAGAGGGGGTGTCAGACAACAGATTCGTTGAATGACACACCGCTTTCGCGAGCAAGCTCGCTCCCACATTGGTTTTTGGGTGGTGTCAGCGAGGGAGGATGTATTTCTCGATCGCTTGCGCTACCGGCTCTGACAAGCACTGAATAAACCTGTGGGAGCGAGCCTGCTCGCGAAGAGGGGGTGTCAGACAACAGATTCGTTGAATGGCATACCGCTTTCGCGAGCAGGCTCGCTCCCACATTTGGTTTGCGTGCTTTCAGTGAGGCAGGATGTATTTCTCGATGGCCAAGGCCACGCCATCTTCGGTGTTGGCTGCGGTGATCACGTCGGCCTGTCGCTTTACGGCATCCTCCGCCTGCCCCATGGCAATCGACAGGCCTGCGCAATGAAACATCGCCGGGTCGTTGCCGCCATCGCCGATGGCCGCGGTCTGGTCCAGTGGGACCCCGAGATGCGCGGCCAGCGTCGCCAGCGCGGTGCCTTTGTTGGCCTCCAGCGCCGTGACGTCGAGATAAACCGGTTGCGAGCGTGACACTTGTGCCATGCCGTTGACCTTGGTCAACAGGCGCGCCTCCAGTTCGATCAACAGTTCAGTGTTGTTACTGGTCGCGACGATCTTGTCGATGCGCTCAAGATACGGCTCGAAACTCTCCACCACGACTGGCGGATAACCGAGACCATGCTGCTCGCGCGGCACCATCGGCCCGTGCGGATCCTTGAGCAACCAGTCACCACCGCTGAACACCCAGATTTCCACATCAGGCTGATCGGCGAACGTGGCCAGCGCAATCAGCGCGGTGGTCGCCGGCAGGTAATGCGCGACCAACAAACTGCCATCCGGATTGACGATGGTCCCACCGTTAAACGCCGCTGTCGGCAGATCTACGCCCAAGGCTTCGATCTGCTGCAACATGGCTTTCGGTGGTCGACCGGTGGCAAGGCTGAACAACACGCCGGCCTCACGCAGCGAACGCACCGCATCAATGGTGCGCTGGGTCAGCGTGTGATCCGGCAGCAGCAACGTGCCGTCCATGTCGCTGAGCAGAAAACGGATGGGTTGTTTCGGCAAGTCACTCATCCGAGGCCATGCCAGACGCGGCCATCGCGAGTCAGCAGATCTTCGGCGGCCTGCGGGCCGTCTTCACCGGCGGCATAGGTCTGCACGCTCGCGTCCTGCTGCCAGGCATCAAGGAACGGTTGCACGGCGCGCCAACCGTTCTCGATGTTATCGGCACGCTGGAACAGCGTCTGATCGCCGGTCAGGCAGTCGTAGATCAGCGTTTCGTAACCGGTCGACGGCTGCATCTCAAAAAAGTCTTTGTAGGCAAAACCCAATTCGATGTTGGCCATGTTCAGCGCCGGCCCCGGTCGCTTGGCCAGCAGGTCGAACCACATGCCTTCGTTCGGCTGGATCTGGATACGCAGGTACGTCGGCTGCAACTCATCGACTTCAGTGTCACGGAATTGCGCGTACGGTGCCGGTTTGAAGCAGATAACAATTTCCGTGTCGCGCACACTCATACGCTTGCCGGTGCGCAGATAAAACGGCACGCCGACCCAACGCCAATTGTCGATCATCACTTTCAGCGCGACGTAGGTTTCGGTGCTGCTGTCCGGCGCGACGTTGGGCTCTTGGCGATAACCGTTCAGTGACTTGCCATCGACTTCGCCGGCGCTGTACTGGCCGCGAACCGAGTTGGCCCGCGCCTCTTCAGTCGTCCATGGACGGATCGCCCCGACCACCTTGGCCTTCTCGCCTCGCACTGCGTCAGCACCGAACGCGGCCGGCGGCTCCATGGCAACCATGGCCAGCAACTGGAACAGGTGATTGGGCACCATGTCGCGCAGTGCGCCGGTGTGTTCGTAAAAACTGCCACGGGTTTCGACGCCGACGGTTTCCGCCGCAGTGATCTGCACGTGGTCGATGTAATGGTTGTTCCAGAAGGCTTCGAACAGGCTGTTGGAGAACCGGCTGACCAGAATGTTCTGCACGGTTTCCTTGCCCAGATAATGGTCGATCCGATAGATCTGCTTCTCGGACATCACCTTGAGCAAACAGGCGTTCAACGCTTCGGCGGTTTGCAGATCGGAGCCGAACGGCTTCTCGATCACCACCCTTCTGAACGCTTCGGGGGTTTCTTCAAGCAAACCGGCGCTGCCGAGTCGGCGCACCACTTCACTGAAGAAACGCGGCGCGGTGGCCAGGTAGAACACCGCATTGCCAGTGCCGCTGTCGGCGATTTTCGCCGCCAGCGCGGAATAGGTGCTGTCGTCCAGGAAATCACCCTGGACGTAGCTGATACCTTTGGCGAGCTTGGCCCACAAGGCCGGATCAAGCATCTGATCGCCCTTGCCGACCTTCGCCGCCACTTCAGTACGGATGAAGTCTTCGAGCTTTTGCGCGAAAGCTTCATCGGTAATGGCGTTGTGATCAACGCCGACGATCCGCAGATTTTCGTCAAGCAAGCCGTCGCGACTGAGGTTGTACAGCGCCGGCATCAGCAAGCGCTTGACCAGGTCGCCGTGGGCACCGAACAGAAACAGCGTGGTCGGTGGTGCGGGTTCTGCCTTGGATTTTCTGCGGATCGTATGGGTCATTTCTTCGCTGTCTCCACGTGGCCGCCGAAGCCGAAACGCTGGGCCGAAAGAATCTTGTCGCCAAAGGTGCCCTGACCACGCGAGCGGTAGCGCGAGAACAGCGAGTTCGACAGCACCGGCACCGGCACCGCTTGCTCCATGGCCGCTTCGATGGTCCATTGACCTTCGCCGCTGTCGGCAACCGAGCCAGAGAAGCC
This sequence comes from Pseudomonas viridiflava, assembly GCF_900580865.1. Taxonomy (GTDB): domain Bacteria; phylum Pseudomonadota; class Gammaproteobacteria; order Pseudomonadales; family Pseudomonadaceae; genus Aquipseudomonas. The sequence continues at coordinate 30,496 of NZ_UTBZ01000060.1, read as the reverse complement.
GTCGAGCTTCGGATCACTGGCCAGCGCGTCAGCGGTCAGGTCGAGCAACCACGACGACACGACGCTGCCACGGCGCCACACTTCAGCGATGTCGGCGACGTTCAGATCAAAACGCTGATCTTCCGGCAGACGCTCGCTGGATTTGGTCTTGAGAATGTCGAAGCCCTCGGCGAACGCAGCCATCATGCCGTACTCGATGCCGTTGTGAATCATCTTCACAAAGTGCCCGGCACCGGCGGGACCGGCGTGGATGTAGCCGTGTTCGGCGCGGTGGTCATCGGATTTGCGATCCTTGGTACGCGGGATGTCACCCATGCCCGGTGCCAGTGCGGCGAACAGCGGGTCGAGGCGCTGCACGGTTTCAGCGTCGCCGCCGATCATCATGCAATAGCCGCGTTCCAGGCCCCAGACGCCGCCGGAAGTACCGACGTCGATGTAGTGCAGGCCTTTCTCGGCCAGGGTCTTGGCCCGGCGAATGTCATCCTTATAGTTGGTGTTGCCGCCGTCGATGATGGTGTCGCCGGCTTCGAGCAGCGTGCTCAGGGTGTTGATGGTGTCTTCGGTCGGCGCGCCGGCCGGCAGCATGACCCAGACCGCGCGCGGTTTGGCCAGGCCGGCAACCAGTGCCGGCAAGTCGGCGACGCCCGTGGAGCCCTCGGCGACCAGGTTATCGATGAAAGCGGTATTGCGGTCGTAAACAACGGTGGTGTGACCGTTGAGCATCAGACGTCGCGCAATATTGCCGCCCATGCGGCCCAGTCCAATAATCCCGAGTTGCATGTGCTGATGCTCCTTACTACAAATAAATGTGTGTCATTGGTTATAGCCCAACGCGACTGATGGAGGTTAGTCCAGAGCGTTGCGATGAAGTTTCCGGGCATTGTGCCCGATCCAGACTGATAACGCCCCGAATCATGCAGAAGACACACCGACCATGAAAAATAAAAAAGTTCCATTCACAGGCAAAAGAAATCAAAATCGGCGCCGATAGTAGATCAGTACCGCAAGCCGGGACGACCTACAGTTGATGCACGCCATTTGCGAGGTGAGCAATGGGCACAGTACACACAGCAATGCCGCCACAAACCCTGTACGTGACGATTCGTCGCGATGAATTGCGTCAGTTGAAAGACGAACGCGACCAATTGAAACAGGAACTGGCGCAGCTGCGCCTCTTGACCCAGGGTGCGCAACCGCAACCTTTGCCGGTCGTTCAGCGTCATCCCCACGCCTGATCCCCCGCCAGACCCGGGAACGGCACCGGCTGTTCCCGACACGTTTAGCCTTGGCTGCTTTAGTCAACTAACAAACTTTTCACATTCTCTTCGTAATACTCCGCCCCATTCTGGCCGTACCTGCGTGTACGGCCTCCGTTCGTCGGCTTCATGGATGTTCCGGCGGTGGTTGTAACGAGTGAGCTGGAGCGCCGAATGGCATTGTTCAAACGCAGCACAACGACTGCGACAGGTTTCGACTGGGCCGGTTTTCTCTGGCTGTTTGTTTTCTTCTGGTACTTCTCGGGTATCACCCAACTGCTGATTCAGCTGACCGGCACCTCCGGCTTCACCGGGTTCCGTCAGGCGTTCGTCATGAGCGCGATCTGGCTGGCGCCGATGTTGCTGTTTCCCAAGCGCACAAAACTGCTCGCCGCCTTGATCGGCGTGGTGCTGTGGGCCTGCTCGATGGCCAGCCTGGGCTACTTCTTCATCTATGAGCAGGAATTCTCCCAGAGCGTCATCTTCATCATGTTCGAGTCGAACGTGTCCGAAGCCGGCGAGTACATGACCCAGTACTTTGCCTGGTGGATGGTGCCGGCGTTCCTCGCGCATACCGCGTTCGCTTACTTCCTGTGGACTCGCCTGCGCCCGGTGTACATGCCTCGTGGCCGTGCATTCGTCGCGGCGATGGCCATCCTGATTGCCGTAATCGGTTATCCGCTGGTCAAACAAACGATGCGCATGGGCACCTTCGCCCAAGGCTTCGAGAAATTCGAAACCCGCATCGAGCCAGCGGTGCCATGGCAGATGGTCGTGGCCTATCACCGTTACCAGGAAACCCTCGCCGACATGCAGGGCATGCTGCACAACGTGAGCAAGATCCCGCCGCTGAAAAACCTCAAGGATGCTACGGCTGATCAGCCGAAGACCCTGGTGCTGGTGATCGGAGAATCGACCAACCGCCAGCGCATGAGCCTCTACGGCTATCAGCGCAACACCACGCCGGAACTGGACAAGCTCAAGGATCAACTGGCGGTGTTCGACAACGTCGTCACCCCTCGCCCCTACACCATTGAGGCGTTGCAGCAGGTCCTGACCTTTGCCGACGAAGAAAACCCGGACCTGTACCTGTCCACGCCATCACTGGTCAGCGTGATGAAACAGGCTGGCTACAAAACCTTCTGGATCACCAACCAGCAGACCATGACCAAGCGCAACACCATGCTCACGACCTTCTCCGAACAGGCCGACGAGCAGGTGTACCTGAACAACAACCGCAACCAGAACGCCGCGCAGTACGACGGCGACGTGATCGAGCCGTTCAACAAGGCGTTGGCTGACGCCGCACCGCGCAAGCTGATCGTCGTGCATTTGCTCGGCACGCACATGAGCTACCAGTACCGCTATCCGCCGACGTTCGACAAGTTCCAGGACCGCAACGGTGTGCCACCCGGCGTGCGTGACGATCAGGTACCGACCTACAACAGCTATGACAACGCTGTGCTGTACAACGACTTCGTGGTGTCGAGCCTGATCAAGGATTACGCCAAATCCGATCCGAACGGCTTCCTGCTGTACCTCTCGGACCACGGTGAAGACGTGTTCGACTCGGTGGGCCACAAGACCCTGGGCCGCAACGAAAACAAACCGACCGCGCCGATGTACACCATCCCGTTCATGGCGTGGGCGTCGCCGAAGTGGAAGGCCAACCACGACTGGAACTTCGCCGGCGACCTCGATCGCCCCTACAGCAGCTCGCACCTGATCCACACCTGGGCCGACCTCGCCGGTTTGAGTTTCGATGAACTCGACCGCAGCAAGAGCCTGGTCAGCGACAGCTTCAAGGCGCGCCCACTGCTGATCGGCGACCCGTACCAGACCAACCAGCGCGCGTTGATCGACTTCAGCCTGATGAAGCCGAAGAAACCCGATACCACCGTCGCCGACGCGGCGGAGCAGTAAAACCGAAGGGGCCTGGAAAGGCCCCTTTTTCATGGGCACAGATACGTATAAGCCCGGTTTTTTTAACCTCCGCCACACCCTACCATTCGTCGCCACCTGTCAGAGTTGACAGTAGCCAGCTTCCCCCGCCCCGGTGTTTGATCGACCGATCCGGCCAGCATTCCTTCTGGCCAGCCACCAGGAAGGTGTCCCATGGCAACCACTCGGCCACGCAACGAAACGCAACAGCTCTACCCCGCCCGGATCTTACGCGGCACCGACGACGTCATCAGCGATCAACCACCACCCGCCGGTGTACCGGTGCAAGGGGTGCCGCTGGAAATTTTCGAGAATGTACTTCGCAATGGCACGCTCGCCCCGGCGGTGAAAGTACGGGTCGATCCGCCGCTGGATCCCGAGGAGTACGTCGAAATGACCCTCTGGCTCAATGGCGTACGGATCGGCAATGCCCCGGTCGGCGATAAATCCATCGACTTCGACATGTTCCAGTCCGGCTTGCGTGACGGCATCACCAACGTCATCCAGTACAAACTGAAAAGACACTCGGGCAATGAGAGCGAATCCACCGAGTTATGGGCGCTCTATAGCGCGACATTGCCCGGTGGCAATGATGTACCGGGTAATGGCGAGCATCCGGGTTTGGGCATCAGTCTGCCGGCCGAATGGGGTGATCCGGCGAACATCGACAAGGACAAGATAGACAACAAAGTCCCCCTCACCCTCGCTTATTCGCACATGAAGGCCCACGACAAGGTCACTGTGGAAATCGGTAACGAGCGCTTCGACTACACGGTAAAACCTGGCGAGGTGGGTGCATCGTTTGTGGCACTGATTGATCGTGAGCAGTTCGAACTGGTGGGCAGCCAGGACAACTGCCCGTTCCGCTACACCGTGGTTGATCAACTGCTCAACGCTGCGCATAAACGGCGCTGGTCGAAGATTATCCGGGCGAACGTTGATGTTGATGGGGTGACCCTGGGCAAGCCGATTTTGCGGGAGATACTCAACGATTCAGAGGATGTGGCGACAGAAATCGATCTGGGGAAACTGGCAAGCAATGAATTGCTGGTTGTGGTGTTGACCAGCCCCGGTGAATTTAAAAAGGACGACAAGATCAAGGCTGAATACATCGCCAAGCTCGAAGGACACCCCGACGTTGTCGAAAAGATGGAAGGCACCGTGGAAGCGGATGAGTTTGGCGAGAAAAAGCGCTGCATTCTGAAGGTGCCCAATGCCAAGGTCATTGCCGGCAGTAGTGTGACGGTGACTTACGCGTTGTTCACGTCTAATAACGTTCCGGTGGGTAAATCCGAAGTTGCCACGGCGAGGGTGGTTGGCACGCGAGTTGTGCTCAAGCCACCGAAAATCAAGGAAGCACCCAATGACAACCTTCAGCCGGTTGCCGCTAAAGACACACTCACGGCTGTGGTGCCGGCCTATGACAACATGATCGGGACCCAGCTCAGAGTGGCCTGGAGCGGCGCGCCCGGTGAGGGCAGTGCAACGGTCGGCCCCATCGATGTAACTGCACAAGCGGATAAAGAAGTTGCCCTGCCCAATTCGGTGGTTGCGTTCAACCTTGGTAAAAGCGTGGAGGTGATTTACACCGTCATTCGCAACGGAGCGCCGCAGGACTCGGACGAGTTATCTCTGACTGTGTTGCCGATTGCCGATGGCGACAAGAATCTGCCGACGCCAAGCATTGATGGAGCGGTGGGCGATGAGCTGGATGTGACACGGCTGGAGGAAGGTGCGCAACTGCGGATTGAAAAATGGATGTTGCAGGCTTTGAATCAAAATATCTGGCTGCGTTACGACGGGACTGACAAGAACGGTGACGCTGTAGAGAAAGTGTTTTGGGCAGGTGAAGCGCATCAACAGGCGGAGGGGTTGGTGACGGCGGCGCAGGTGGCTTGGTTGCGGGAGCTTAAGGATGGAAGTCCGCTGACGATCACCTTCAAAGTAAACTTCGACAAAGTGAAGAATGCTGATACGGCAGTTTGTTTTCCAGCGAGAACCTATACCGTGAAGACAGCTCCTGCATTGGAAATTGATACTACGCCAATGATACTGGATGGTGCTCACTTATACCTCTCACCCGCCCCACTAACTCCCCTACTTGAACCAACGGGATACTTACCGGAGAACGCCCATCAAACGCGCCAAGCACAAGGTGGCTCTCCTCCTTATCAATATTCTTCATCTAATCCAGAAATTGCTGCTGTTGATCCTTCGACCGGTCGCGTTGTTTCAACGGGAAATGGAGAAGCCTTGATAAGTGCGAGCGATTCGAATCAACAGAGCGTCAGCTACCAAGTTACATGTGAACATGTATATGAGCTTGCACACTATAACTCGCATGACTCGAGCGGTCTTAACAAATGGCTGGAAAGCATCGGAGGTAGTATATTCAATACAACTGATGAGAGCGCACTGAACAAAGAACTTAATCAGTCCTTATTTTTCGGCTTTCAGTATTTACCAAATAAGCCTCCTTATTATTATTGGCAAATTAATACTGCTGTGGGTCGGAGGCTGATAAGGTCTACTCATCAGCCCGCACAATGGACTACTCCGCCATTACAACAAGGACTCATGATGGATCCCGGCACTGAAAGTTGGGTTGCCACATGGATAGCTTACCGGCCTCGATCAGCTCTCCCTTCCCACGCGACGCAAGCAAATTAAACGGGGCCAGACTACTTCTCCTGAATTTTTCTTAAAAGATAGCGACCTTCGGTAACTCCTAAACAATTTATTGTAGGAGCTACCGCAGGCTGCGATCTTGTGTGTTGGAGAAACTTGGCAGACTGTCAACGCGCATAGCATGGCCCCCTGCAAAAAATCCCGCCAAACTCCGGCAGACTGCAGCGGTTGACTGCCCTGCCCTCACTCCCTATCCTCGCGCCCTGTCACGACTCATTCGTGATCGGGTTTGACGGCTCGGCGGTTTTTAAGGTGTGCATTGTTCTCCAACTTTGCTAGCGCGCTCGCGTGCTCGCGTGCTCGAAACAAAGCTAAATGGCGACTGTGTGCGGGGCACTTTCGAGTGCGCCGGGTACCTTAGACCGGTCCGTCAACCTGCGCACAGTTGCCACCCATTCGTTTGACGGCGATCTGGTGGCAGCTCTTGATGACTAAGGAGCTACACCGATGACCGACCCAACCACAAAACCCACCCCCTTCGCCCCCTGCGACCACGTCGCCCACCACCTTTTCACCGTTCAACCCGACATACCTCTCCTCGACGCCCTCGAACACGCCACCGTTTACCTCAACTGCGCCGAAGCCCTCGCCCATCAAGCCCCCACCGCCACCCGCCCGGAACACTGCGGTTCGCTGCACTGGGCCAGCCAGCAAATGCTCGCCACCGCCCGCGCGTTGGTACTGGCCTCCGTCGCCGGTTTGCACGCCGCGCAGGCCGGAGGTGAAGCATGAGTTCGCACATTTCGATGACCCACAACGAAGACAACATTCCGGTGTTACTGGTCTCCACCGACGCACCGCTGGATGTCTTGCACAGCAGCGCAGCCAGTCGCTTTCTGGCGGTGACGCAAATGATGGAGAGTCTGGCCAGCCTGGATATCTCGTCCGCCAAAGGTGCCGATGTGCAGCAACTGGCCCATGCGGCGGCGATGTTGTTGCGTGACGGCTGTGACGTGATGGATGTGTTGGGCCGGCAGATTCGTTTGCGGGTCTGATAGCGGCAAGATCAAAAGATCGCAGCCTTCGGCAGCGCCTGCTGAGATCGGTGCAGGCGCTGCCGAAGGCTGCGATCTTTTGCTTTTCAAACGAGGTCGAGTCATACCTCCGAAACACTTTCAAATAACAATATTTCTCGTTTGATACTAAATCCCGGCCCCACCCTTCGTCTCTGAACAAACGGAATTTTTCCCTCGAAGACAAGGAGTCGGCTGCGATGTTCGCGCCCATTACCCGTTCCATGACCCTCACCCTGGGTCTCTGCAGCGCTGCTTTCAGCGTTGATCTGCTGGCTGAAAACGACGCTGAAAAGCAACCAGAGCCTGCCGCTCCGGCACTGGAGCTGGCCACCACCAACGTCAGCGCGCAAGGCCTCGGCACCACCACCGAGAACACCGACGCCTACACCACGGGGGCGATGAGCACGGCGACGCGGCTGAATCTGTCGATCAAGGAAACCCCGCAATCGGTGTCTGTGGTGACCCGTCAGCAGATGGACGATTTCAAACTCGGTACATTGACCGAAGCCATGCGCCAGACCACGGGCGTGGTGGTTCAGCACCTCGACTCGGATCGGGTGAGCTATTCGTCACGCGGTTATACGATCAAAAACTTCCAGATCGACGGGATGCTCAACACCTTCGATCGCATGCAGTCCGACGCTGACACCATCATTTATGACCGCATTGAAGTGGTTCGCGGCGCCACCGGACTGACCACCGGCGCGGGCGATCCCTCGGCCACCATCAACATGGTGCGCAAGCGTCCGACCGCACAATTGCAGGCGCTGGCGGGCGTCAGTGGTGGCAGCTACGACAATTACTACAGCTACGTCGACGTCGGTGGCCCGCTGGCGTTCGACGGGCGCTTGCGCGGGCGCACGGTGCTGGCCTACCGCGACAATCAGTCGATTCGTGATCACTATGCGCTGCAACGGGAGGTCGGTTACGGCATCCTCGAAGCGGATCTGACGGATAGCACGGTGCTGGCGGTCGGCTACGACTATCAAAACAAGCACGTGCAAGGCTCATCGTGGGGCACGGTGCCGTATTGGAATGCCGATGGCGGCAAGGCCGGTCTTGGCCGGTCGACCAACATGGCGACCTCCTGGAGTTCGTGGCCGCTGAAGGACAAAACCGCGTTTGCCACCGTCGACCAGCAACTGGCTGGAGGCTGGCATCTGAAGGCCGCCTACACCCACCGCAAAAGTGAGACCGACGGCAAGATCTACTACGGCGGTGGCGGTTTTCCCGAGGCCGATCGCAGCGGCATGAGCGCTTACATGGGCCATATGCTCGGCGAGCAAACCATGAAAGTGTATGACTTCAATGTCGCCGGCCCCTACTCGCTGTTCGGGCGCGAGCACGAAATGATGTTTGGCTATGGCGAAGCCGAACGCGGCGCCGAGTCGCCTTATATGATCGATGGCCCACAGGCGGCGGATTACGGCAGCATCCGTGACTGGAAATACATGAGCGACATCGCCAGGTTTTCCGATACCGTCACTGACCGCAATGGCTCACGAAGCAAGACCCGGCAAAAGGCCGGTTACCTGGCTACTCGCCTGAGTTTTACCGACGAAGTTCACGCCGTGCTCGGTAGCCGTTATGGCAGTTGGGAAGAATCCAGCCGCGACAGTTACTACGACAGCCAATTGCAGTTGAGCAGCGTTGATGCGACCAGCCAGCGCCAGAATGACATCTGGACACCCTACGCAGGTTTGCTCTACGACCTGACGCCGGAATACACCGCGTACGTCAGCTACACCGACATTTTCAAACCGCAAAGCAATCGCGACAGCAGTCGCAAATACCTTGAACCGGTGGTGGGCAGCAATTACGAGCTGGGCCTCAAGGGCAGCCTGCTGGACGAGCGCCTGAATGTGGCGACAGCGCTGTTCTGGAGCAAACAGGACAACGTCGCCGAGGTCGACGATTCCGTGGCGCCAGACCCGGTGACCGGAGAGGAGTTTTACAAGAGTGGTGGCAAGGGCAACAAGGTCAACGGATTCGAAGCCGAAGTGTCTGGAGAAGTTCTCGATGGCTGGAACATGACCGCCGGCTACACTTACACCCACTCGGCCAATGGCGACAAGGAACGCAGCAACACCAACCAGCCGTTGAACATGTTCCGGCTGGCCACGGCTTATCGCCTGCCCGGCAACTGGAACGCGTTGACCGTGGGTGGCGCCGTCAACTGGCAGAGCGACGTCTACGGCAACTCCAACCGCCCGGTCGGGCGCGGCGCCAATGGACGCATCATCACCGAACGCACACGCATCAGTCAGGACGCCTACACCGTGGTCAACCTGATGTCGCGCTACGCGTTCGACCGGCATCTGTCGGCGTCACTGAACGTCAACAATCTGTTCGACAAAAAGTATTACGACAACGTCGGCTTCTATAACGGCGTGTACTGGGGTGACCCACGCACCGTCACCCTGAGTCTCGACTGGAAGCTCTGACCCCGCCTCTCGGGCGTGGCGCACCTGTGCTTGATGTGCGCCGCGTCTGTCTGATATCGCCCCGCAACATGCTGCAAAACCTACACTGAACGGGCGTTAACCCCGCGTTAATTCATGCCACCCAGACTCTCTTCCGAGATCTGCTTCATGGACGAACGGCTCCCACTTGTTCAGTAGGAGGCACCATGAAAATCACTACCGCAATGCTTGCCGGGCTGTTTGCCCTGGGTTCTGCCAGCGTCTTCGCCGAGGGCGGCGCTGAGCGCATGCGTTATTACTACGACAATTTCCCGGTCCACCACGCCCAGAGCGAGCAGAAGAGCGACGCCAACGCGAAAGAAATTCGCGTTCCCGCCGATCAGACGGCGCAAATGACCGAGTCCTACCGCGACTGAGAATTAGCGAGCAACCGATGGATCTTCCGTGGCTCCGCTCTGGCCCGGGAGAAGACAGTTTGGCGCCCTGAATGGGGCGCCTTTTTTATGGGCGCTGAGTTGGGTGTGACCTTATGCTGTCGCGAGTTCGCAGATTGGGTTGGGTCAGCAAGATCCAACCCCCTCACCCCAGCCCTCTCCCCAAAGGGGCGAGGGGGAAAGGGAGCCGATTTTCATGCTTTTCAAAACCTGAGTTCGGCTCGATATTTCAGGTCGGCGTACCTTGCCCAAACACCTCGGTCAGTCCCCTCTCCCAGGGAGAGGGAGCTGATTCGCAGGCTTTTCAAACCTGAGTTCGGCTCGATATTTCAGGTCGGCGTACCTTGCCCAAAAGCCTCGGCCAGTCCCCTCTCCCAGGGAGAGGGAGCTGATTCGCAGGCTTTTCAAACCTGAGTTCGGCTCGATATTTCAGGTCGGCGTACCTTGCCCAAACACCTCGGCCAGTCCCATCTCCCCAGGGAGAGGGAGCTGATTTGTGGGCTTTTCAAACCTGAGTTCGGCTCGATATTTCAGGTCGGCGTACCTTGCCCAAACACCTCGGTCAGTTCCCTCTCCCTCCGGGAGAGGGCTAGGGTGAGGGGCTTTTCAGGCCTGCAGATTCTTGATCCAGAACTGCATGCGCCCGTGATCCGGGTCGAACATGCCCGGCGCAAAGCCGAACTTGCGATACGAACCTTGCGCCACAGCGTTGCCTTCGAGCACTTCAAGGGTGATCTTGCAGCAACCGCGCTGACGCGAGATCTCCTCGACTTTCTGCAGCATTTTCTGGCTCAGGCCGAGGCCGCGGAATTTGCCCACTACCGCCACGTCGTGGACGTTGACCAACGGTTTGCAGGCAAACGTGGAAAACCCTTCAAAGCAGTTCACCAGCCCCGCCGGCTCACCCCCGACAAAGGCCAGTACGCTGAACGCATGCGGGCGCCGGGCCAGCTCTTCGGGCAGCCGACGCAACAGCTCAGGGTCGAGCGAATGACCGCCACCCATCGGGTCTTCTGCGTAATGATTGAGCACGATACCGATGGCCTCGGCGTGCGTTGGATTGCTGTAGCTGGCTTGAAGTACAAGAATCTCTGCGGAATCCATTTCCATCCCCGAACACACAAAAACCCCGGCGCGCAAAGTGCGCACTGAAAGGCTGCCTGACCTTAGCGCGGGGGTGATCGGACGGGCAACCCGCAAATGCAAAAGATCTTTTGCTTTATCAGTGCCCCCAGATCAACTCTTCAGTCCAGCCCAGTTCGGCAAAGTCCTCGGCGCGCAGTCCGCTCTCGCCGACACAGAAGAACTCATCCAGTTGCGGCGGCGTCACCGCGGTATCGCTGAGCATCGCGTGCACCTGACCACGGTGATGGATCTGATGCTCGAACAAATGCGACAGCATGCGCAAACGACTGTCGTGCTGCGGCGTATCACGGGCGATGGTGACGATCCGGGGCAGATCGGCATCGCGCATCTGCTCGCAATAAGCAATCAGCCGCCGATCAACGTGAGCCTGCTCTTCGCGCAGTTGCGGGCCGCCGGTAAACGGCTCGTCCACATTGAAAAACACGTAGCAATCGGGGTGAGGTTCAACTCCGCGCAGCTCGCGCTCCAGCGCATCGACGTAGAACCAGTCGCAGGTGAGGATGTGATTGAGGGTCAGACGAATGCTCGGAAAAAAACTCACCCGAGGCGCCGCCAGATCCGCCGCACCGAGCTGCGTCCAGGCCTTGGCCAGCCGATGATTGGCCCAGGCATTCTGATAAGCCATGGTCAGCAAATGATGGGATAACGCTTGGCTCATGTCGGCCCCTGTTCATTCAAGCTTCGGCAAAACGCTGCAGCTGCATCTCCTGCAAGCGACTGAGGGTACGGCGGAACGGGAATTCCAGATAACCCTCGGTGTACAGCGCATCCATCGGTACTTGCGCCTCGATGTACAGCGGCACTTTGCGGTCATAGCACTCGTCGACCAGCGCGATGAAACGCCGCACGCCATCGTCGTGAACCGACAATTGCGGCAACTCGCGGTCACCGGCCACCACACGTTGCGCGCCGTCCTCAGTGCCGCGCGCGATGCGCCCTTCGCGTTTCTGTGCGCTCAGGTTGGGCACCTCGCTCAACAGAATAGCCGTGTAGCGGTCGCACAGCGCGATGAAATCCATGGCGGCGAAGGGCTGCTCGCAGAGATCGGCGTAGCGGCACCACACCACCGTTTCACTGGCCTGCACCACGTTCAACTGGCGATGCCCGACCGCCACCGGCTCGGCGCTGGCCGGTTGCCCGGCGGTGAGTGCCTGAAAGATTTCATCCAGTGCACTGACCGCAGACGTCGCCACAAAGTAACGTTGCAGGCCTGCCCCCGGATGCAGTCGATGATCCTCGGCGCCATTCACCGCAACCACTTGCATATGCGCTTTGATCGCGGCAATTGCCGGTACAAAGCGGTCGCGGTTGAAGCCATCGGCGTACAGATCATCCGGCGGCAGATTGGAGGTGCAAACGATCACCACGCCTTCGTCGAACATCACCTGAAACAACCGCCCGAGAATGATCGCGTCACCGATGTCGTTGACGAACAGCTCATCGAAGCACAGCACCCGCACCTCGGCTGCCAGCTCTTTGGCCAGCGCGCGCAACGGATCGGCAATCCCGGTCAACTGGAACGATCGCTGATGCACCCAGCCCATGAAGTGATGAAAGTGTTGGCGTCGCGCCGGCACCCGCAGGCTCTGATAGAACTGATCCATCAGCCAGGTCTTGCCACGCCCGACCGGGCCCCACAGATAAACGCCGCTGACCGAACGGGCATCGGCGTGCAGGGCTTCGTGACATTTTTGCAGCGCCCAGACCGCATGTTCCTGAGCTTCATCCTGGATGAAGCCCTTGTGTTGCACGGCGTGTTGCCAGGCGCTGAGGGGGGAGTCGAAAGTCATGCGCGGCAGTATGCCACGACTACCACTACGGCAAAGATCCCGATCGGCAACCGCCCATTCACTATCACGCCGGGCGGATCGAATGACCGTTGAGCAACAAGGCACTTGACGCCGAATATTACCGACATCATATTGAGCAAAATATGTTGTTCGTAATTTTATTCTTGCCACTCTTTCTATCTGGAGCGTCGCCATGCATTACAAGGTTTTCGGCCGTAAAACCGGCCTGCGCGTATCGGAATTGGCGTTGGGCGCCGGAAATTTTGGCACCGGCTGGGGCCACGGCGCCGAACGTGATGAAGCCAAACGCATCTTTGACGGGTTTCTCGATGCCGGCGGCAATTTCATTGATACCGCCAATGGCTATCAGGGCGGGCAATCGGAGTCGATGCTCAGCGAATTCATTGCGCCGGAGCGTGACCGGCTGGTGATCGCCACCAAGTACAGCATGGGCACAACCCCGGCCGACGGCATTTCCCACACTGGCAACAGCCGTAAAAACATGGTGCGCGCGGTTGAGGAAAGTCTCAAACGCTTGAACACCGATCACATCGATCTGTTCTGGGCCCACGTGACCGATGGCGTGACGCCCATGGAAGAAATCCTGCGCGGTTTCGATGACCTGGTGCGCGCCGGCAAGATTCACTATGCCGGTTTGTCGAACTTCCCGGCGTGGCGCATTTCCCGCGCCGACGTACTGGCGGAAGTGCGCGGCTTCGCGCCAATTGCAGCGATTCAGGTCGAGTACAGCCTCGCCGAACGCAGCGCCGAGCGCGAATTGCTGCCGATGGTCGAAGCGCTTGGACTTGCGGCGACTCTGTGGTCGCCACTGGCCGGTGGCTTCCTGACCGGCAAGTATCGCGGTGGCGATGACAACAACCGCGCCAGCAAACTTGGCATGTTGGTGCATGCAGAAAAAAGCGCCCGCGAAACCGCCCTGCTCGATACGTTGCTGGCCGTAGCCACAGAAATCGACGCCAGCCCAACCCACGTCGCCATCGCCTGGCTTCGCGAAAAGGCCCGGCGCTCGACTACCGCGCTGATTCCGATCCTCGGCTCGCGTACCCGCGAACAACTGGATGCCACCCTCGGCGCGCTCGAGGTGCAACTGAGCGAACAGCAAATGGCTCGGCTGGAAGACAGCAGCAGCGTGCCGGCCGGTGTTCCGCACGAGACGATTGCCAATGCCGCGCCGCGCTTTACCGGCCCGCAGACGTTGGACCTGCCGATCATCCCGGTGGCCTGAGCAGGCGCGCTCCCATAGGGGTTATGCAGGCCAAAGGTCTGCTGCGGCCGGTGCGAGAAGGCGAACTGAGTGTTGATGTGGCATTTCATCTGGCGCGGCATCAGGCGCAGGTGCCGGGGATGCGCAAAAGCCTTTGAAGGGGATTTACCAGGTGCCTTCAACTGCCTGTAGGAGCTGCCGCAGGCTGCGATCTTTTGATTCTGCTTTTCAAGATCAAAAGATCGCAGCCTCGTTTCACTCGACAGCTCCTACAAGGCTTTTGCCGATAGCAACCAATAAATCCTGACCTTTCAGGCAGTTATTGCTCGTTGCCCTCGCCGCCCTCTTCCGGCATCCTGCGCCTCCATTTTCTGACCCGGCCCCGCCTCGCGGCGCGCAAAACACCATGACCGCCTCTGAAAAAGCCCCGCGCAACAACGACCTGATTTACGGCCTCAACGACCGCCCGCACCTGACTGCCACCGTATTTGCCGCGCTGCAACATGTGCTGGCCAGCTTCGTCGGCATCATTACTCCCACCCTGATCATGGGCGGCGCCCTCGGTCTGCAAAGCGAAATCCCCTACCTGATCAGCATGGCGCTGTTCGTGTCCGGGCTCGGCACTTTCGTCCAGGCCAAGCGTTTTGGCCCGGTGGGTTCCGGATTGTTGTGCCTGCAAGGCACCAGTTTTTCCTTTATCAGCGTAATTCTCAGCGCCGGTTTCATGGTCAAGGCGCGCGGTGGCGGCACCGATGAAATCCTCTCGACGATCTTCGGCGTGTGTTTTTTCGCAGCCTTCATCGAAGTGGTGCTGAGCCAGTTCATCGGCAAACTGCGCATGCTGATCACCCCGGTGGTCACCGGCACCATCATCACCCTGATGGGCCTGTCGCTGATCAAAGTGGCAATGAACGACATCGCCGGCGGCTTCGGCGCGCCTGATCTGGGTGCGGCCAGCCACATCTTCCTCGCCGCGCTGGTGATCGGCACCATCGTTGTGCTGAACCGCGTCGATGTGCCGTTTCTGCGTCTGGGCGCGATCGTCATCGGCCTGACCCTCGGCTACGTGGTCGCCTGGTTGATGGGCACGGTGGATTTCGCCTCGATGCCCGAAGTGCCGCTGGTCAGCGTGCCGGTGCCGTTCAAATACGGTTTCAACTTCGACTGGGTGGCGTTCGTGCCGGTGGCGGTGATTTTCCTCGTCTCGCCGCTGGAGGCTGCCGGTGATCTGACCGCCAACTCGATGATCTCCCGGCAACCGGTCAAAGGCCCGCTGTACATCCGCCGGATCAAATCCGGCCTGCTCGCCGACGGCCTCAATTCGGCCATGGCTGCGGTGTTCAACAGCATGCCAATGGTGACCTTCGCGCAGAACAACGGCGTGATTCAGCTCACTGGCGTAGCCAGCCGTTACGTGGCCTTCTTCATTGCCGGTTTGCTGGTGCTGCTGGGGCTGTTTCCGATGATCGGCGCAGTGCTGCAACTGATGCCGAAACCGGTACTCGGCGGTGCCGAACTGGTGATGTTCGGCACTGTGGCGGTGGCCGGGATCAAGATCCTCGCTGAAGCCGGCCTGCACCGACGCAACATGCTGATCGTGGCGATTTCGCTGGGCATGGGCCTGGGCATCGCGGCGGTGCCGGAAGTACTGCGTGAACTGCCGCAAGCGCTGCGCAACATCTTCGAATCGCCGATCACCGTCGGTGCGTTGTGCGCTATCGTGTTGAACATCTTCCTGCCGGAAGAATTCATCGAGCTGGAAGAAGACGACTTCGACCCGGAAGCTTCTATTCTTCAGGTCATGGAAAACCCGGATATGCCGGCCAAAGGTGAACCCGCTCCAGCGACGGCTGTCGCACAGTTGAACCGCTAACGCCTGGCCTTTCACAGAAAGGGCTGAGCCGATAACGGTTCAGCCCTTTTTTGTTGAGAGACTGTTTATGCGCCGTTTGCACGCCGTCATTCTGTCGTTACTGCTGCTGTCCCTCAGCGCCTGCGCGCTGTTCCCCAACCGTGATCCGGTAAACATCAACGTGGTCGGTCTCGAACCATTGCCGAGCCAGGATCTGGAAGTACGTTTCGCCATCAAGCTACGCGTACAGAACCCCAATGAAACCGCCATCGACTACAACGGCATCGCCCTGGATCTGGAGGTCAACGGCCATTCTCTGGCCTCCGGTGTCAGCGATCAGAGCGGCTCGATCCCACGGTTTTCCGAAAGCATCGTCACAGTACCCGTGAGCATCTCGGCATTTTCGGTCCTGCGCCAGACCCTCGGCCTGAGCCAGACGCAAACCCTCGACAACCTGCCTTACGTGCTGCGCGGCAAACTCGCCGGTGGCTTGTTCGGCACCATGCGCTTTGTCGACAGCGGCAAGCTCAGCCTGCCCAAGGCCAGTGCCGCGACCTGGTAAAAATGCGTTAGCCTGCTTCGTTCCTTAAAGACATTCATGGAGGCTGCAGGTTTATGGAAGACACACCGACGCTGTACACCGAACGACTGATCCTGCGCCCATTGCAACTGGCCGATGCCGAAGCCGTGCAGCGCGAATTTCCGCATTGGGACGTGGTGCGTTATCTGAACGCGGCCGTGCCATGGCCGTATCCGGAGGACGCTGCCCTCGCCTATCTGCGCGACATTGCCTTGCCGGCGGTCGCGGCGGGCAAGGAATGGGCTTGGACGATTCGCCTGAAATCGGCGCCGGAGCAATTGATCGGCAAGATCAGCCTGATGGATCAACCGGACAACCACCGTGGATTCTGGCTGGCGCCGGCGTGGCAGGGTCAGGGGTTGATGACTGAGGCCTGCGCGGTGGTGACCGATTACTGGTTCAACGTTCTGCAACGCCCGCTGATGCGCGTGCCGAAAGCCGCGCCGAACATCGGCTCGCGCAAGCTCTCGGAGCACGCGGGGATGCGCTTGATCCGGACAGATGAAGGCGATTTCGTCGGTGGGCGTTTTCCTCGGGAGCTTTGGGAAATCACTCGCGAAGAATGGCAGCAACGCCAAAAAAACCTGGCCTTGTGAGCCCCCCCTGTGGGAGCGAGCCTGCTCGCGAATGCGTCGTCACACTCAATATTTTCGTTGACTGACACTCCGCTTTCGCGAGCAGGCTCGCTCCCACAAGTTCTCTATCGGACTGGGGTTATGTGTTGAAACGCACGCCCGGTTTGGCCCGCTCATCCACACTCAACTCAAACACATCCGGCCGCGCATAGTGGCCAACCACGTCGTAGTCATACCGCGCACGCACTAGCTCATCCGTATCGATTTCTGCGGTCAGCAACCCCGCCTCACCCCGCAACGGCCCCGCCAGCACATCCCCCATCGGCCCGACAATTACGCTGCCACCGGCAATCAACGGCCGGTCCGCCGGCCAATTGGCGATCTCTACGCCCAGTTCGTTGGGCGAAGCCTGCACCTGGCACGCACTGACCACAAAGCAGCGGCCTTCGTGGGCGATATGCCGCATGCTGACCTGCCACATTTCGCGCTCATCGACGGTCGGCGCGCACCAGACTTCAATGCCCTTGGCGTACATTGCCGTGCGCAGCAGCGGCATCATGTTTTCCCAGCACACCACCGCGCCGAGCTTGCCGACCTGCGTCTCGAGCACCGGCAAAGTCGAGCCGTCGCCCTTGCCCCAGATCAGCCGTTCGGTGCCGGTCGGCATCAGTTTGCGGTGTTTGCCGACAAGCCCGCCCTGCGGATCGAAATACAGCGCCGTGCAATATAAGGTGCTGCCGGCGCGCTCGATCACGCCGATCACCAGATTGGCCCCAGTGCGCACCGACAGCGCGGCCAGTGCATGGGTCTCGGCGCCAGGAACATCGATCGCGTTGGCAAAATAACGGGCGTAGGCCTCGCGCCCTTCCGGCAAGCGATAACCCAATTGCGTGCCAAAGCCCTCACCTTTTGGATAGCCGCCCAGCAGCGCTTCCGGCATCACCACCAGCGCCGCACCGGATTCGGTGATTGCGCCCTCCCAACTGAGAATCTGCTCCAGGGTGGCGTCTTTGCCTTCGGGCAAAGCGCCGATTTGCAGCGCAGCAACAATTGATTTGGGCATCGAGGTGACTCCATCAGGTTCAGATGTTGCTGATTCTGCGGCGCCACGCGATCATGAATAAAGCCCCGATCACTGCTGAATGATATGAGCCAAATGAATATCGCCACCGTCGACCTCAACTTGCTGAAAGTCTTCGAAGCCCTGCACGAAGAATCCAGCGCCAGCCGCGCGGCGTTGCGTCTGGGCGTGACGCAATCGGCTGTCAGTGCGGCGCTGCGCCGGTTACGCGAGGTCTACGGCGATCAATTGTTCGTGCGCACCGGGCGCGGACTGGCGCCGACACTCAAAGCCAATCAATTGAAACCGGTGGTCAGCGAGGCGCTGAACAAATGTCGGCAAAGTCTGGCAATGGTCGACCCCGCCGCCAATCAATACGACGGCCGCTCGGTGATTGTCGGGCTGTCAGATGACTTCGAGATTGCCTACGGTCGCCGCCTGATCGAGGAAATTGCCCGCAGTGCACCGAAGCTGCGCTTGATTTTCCGTCAGACCCACAGCCAGATCGTTGCCCGCGCCCTGATGGAGCGCAGCATCGACCTGGCAATCACAGCGGGTGGCTTTGCCGAACGCCTGCTCAGCCGTCAGGTGTTGGGCGAAGGTGGTTATGCCTGTCTGGTCGACCCGGCGAGTCTTGCGCCCGGCCAGCAGCAGATCGACCTCGACGAATTCGTCGCCCGTGAGCACATTCTGGTGTCGTCCGGCGGTTTTATCGGGATAACCGATGAGGGTTTGGCGGCGCTGGGCTTGAGTCGACGGGTGTGCGCCTCGACCACGCATTTCGCTGCGTTGCCCTGGCTGCTCAAGGGCAGTCGGGCGGTGGCGACGATTCCGGCGCATGCTGCCGAGAGTATCGCGGCACTCAGCAGTCTGGCGCTGCTGCCCTGCCCGCTGAAATTGCCGCGTTATCCGATCGAACTGGGCTGGCGCACCAGCACGCAGATCGATCCGGTGGTGGTCAAAGTGCGCGAGGCGATTGCCGCCACGTTCACCTGAGACTTTACTTGTTCGCGGCCATCAGGCGATTGACTTCACTGCGCACCATGTTGGCGAACTCCGGCGGCGACATGCCGTCCAGTTCGGCGCGGACCCACTCGGCCCATTTGCCTTTGCGCTTGCCACGCTCACCAAACAAGCGCGCGGCTTCGCCTTTGGCTTTGCCCAGATTGTTCTGCCAGAGTTCGAACAGACGGGATTTCTCGTCTTCCAGCGCGGCGCGCTCTGCGAGTGGTTTGTCGGCCAGATTGAAACTCATGGGGAATTATCCTGCTGCGTAAAATGGCGACATCTTACACGCTCGACGGAAATCTCCCGCGCAGGTTTTTCTTTCTGACCTAAATTCAGTGCAACTTTTCAGCAAGCGCCACACTCCATTGATCACTGTCCATTCAACTGCAAGGAGTCACCCAATGGCCCGCAAATCCGCCGTGCAAGCCGCCGAAGACCAAATCAAGGATCAAGCCTTCAGCGAACTTCAGGCTCTGATCGAAGAGTCCGACAAACTGCTCAAGAGCAGCGCCTCACTGGTCGGCGAAGAAGCGGAAACGCTGCGCGGACAAATCGCCCTGAAATTGCAACAGGCGCTGGATTCGGTATCGAGCGTGCGCGATCGCACCCAACCGGCAGTCGAAGCCACCGAAAGCTACATCGGCGGTCATCCGTGGCAGACCGTGGCGATCTCCGCCGGTTTCGGTCTGGTGGTTGGTTTGCTGCTCGGCCGTCGCTGAGTCGAACGTCCACAAAAAAGGCGAACCCGGTGGGTTCGCCTTTTTTATGCCTGCTTGATTCCAGCGGCTTTGGGACCAGCTTCAGGCTTTCAAAACCCGAGTTCAGCTCGATCTCTCACATCGGCGCACATCTCCCATTCACCTCAGTCAGTCCCCTCTCCCTCCGGGAGAGGGCTAGGGTGAGGGGCCTTTGCTTTTTGCTCTTTGCTCACACCCCCGCCAACTCACGCAACTGCGCCAGCGTCTGCGCCTCCAGCACAACACCCTCAGCCAGCGACTTACTGCGCTGCCAATGCCGACGATCCCCCGGCAAACGCTTGAGCCCGACACCGTGCATCTGCCGCACCAGCTCGCCACTGCGCTCGGCAAAACCCTGCCCGGCGGCTTTGCTCGGATCGATGACGATCAGCAACTGCCCGGTCCACGGCGTTTTCGCTCCGGGATGATTGGACCAATCGAATTCAAAGGAGAAATTGCCCCCCGTGAGTGCTGCAGCCAATAGCTCGACCATCATCGACAGCGCCGAACCTTTATGGCCACCGAACGGCAACAGTGCTCCACCCTCAAGAATCGCTTTGGGATCCTGAGTCGGCTGACCGAGGCTGTCCACGCCCATCCCGGCCGGCAGCCGTTCGCCTTTGCGCGCGGCGATCTGCACGTCGCCATGAGCAATCGCGCTGGTGGCCAGGTCGAAGACAATCGGCGCGGCGCCGGCCCGTGGTGCGGCAAACGCAATCGGGTTGGTACCGAACAGCGGCCGGTCGGCGCCGTGGGGCACCACGCAGGTCATGCTGTTGACCACGCTCAGCGCCACCAGACCTTCATCGGCGAACGGCTCGACGTCCGGCCACAACGCGGCGAAGTGATGCGAGTTACGAATTGCCAACACGGCAATCCCGGCACTGCGCGCCTTCTCCACCAGCAACGGCCGGGCGGCGGCCAGCGCCGGTTGCGCGAAACCGTTGCCGGCATCGACACGGACAAACCCCGACGCGACATCTTCGACTTGCGGCACGGCGTGGCCGTTGACCCAGCCGCTTTTAAGGGTCGAGACATACCCGGGAATACGGAACACGCCGTGGCTGTGGGCACCATCGCGCTCGGCCCCGGCACAGTTGGCGGCCAGCACTTGCGCGACTTCGGCAGAGGTACCGTGGCGCAGAAAAATCGTTTCAAGCAGTTGCGTCAGCGCTTCGAGAGACAACGAGGACGAGACAGCAGAAGACACATGATCGTGTGGCGCAGACATCTGAAGCTCCAGAATGATTATTGGAGGGAACAACAGCGTACGGACGACTTGCTCGCCGATTAACCATGGCGGAGCTGTCGGCTGTCAACCCTTGGATCATTCGGCAGTGATTGAAGCCCTGCCCTGCACATTTCAACTCGGCGTGTGCGGTAACTATGTACCGCCAGTGCGCTGAACTGCGAACCTATTCTTGAGCTCCCCGCCCAAGGCGCCTGCATTCAGAGCTCGATGATGTCCAGCCCCACTGTTCCTTTACTATTCCCCGACATTCTTGAATCCCCAGGCCTGCATGACGACTTGCGTCTAGCCCACGGCCTGAACAGCAAAGATTTCCCTTGGCTCGCCCATGTGCAACTGGCAACCCATGCGCTGCGCAGCAAACAAAACCCGCCCATGCTGGCCGAACGCATTCTGTTAAACGCCGACAAGCAATTGGCTGTGCCGCTGGCCGGCAGTTTTATTCTCAGTGCCGGGCCGGATGACAAGGGTGTGTTTCTCTACACCCCCTACGATGGCCTGAAAAAATACACTGATCACAAGACACTGATCGAGGCCTTGCAAAAACGCCTCGACGACGCTGACGAAAAGGATGATCTGTTCGCCTTTCTCACCATGTCGCTGCGCAAGGAGTTGGTGGAGAAACGCGGCATTACCCTGACCCGTGAAACGATCACTGGTGACGTGTTTGACGATCAAAAAGCCGCGATCAACCAATCTCAGGACGCCTGCGCACGCGACCTGCTGGATGAACTCAAACGCCTGCCGTCACTGACCAACCTGCTGGAAAAGATTCTCGAAGAACTGCTCGAACCCCACTTCGCCGGTTTGCCGCAGTCGCGCACCCGGGTCAGTTTTTTCGCCGACACGGCGCCCCTCTCCGGGGATGTCAGGCAATGGCTCGATTCGCTGTCGCTGAGTGAAGCGCTACTGCTGTACTTCCGCCGTCAAGGCTGGCCGCGTGGTCAGACCGTGGAATATTTCCATCCCGCCCGCTCAAGCCGGGATGCCGACCAGATCGCATGGGCCGGAGCGATCAAGTCCGCATCGGGAAAACTGACCATGCTGTTGTTTCGACAGCTTGAGGCCTTCTGGAATGCCGCCTCATTCGAAGGATCGCCCAGACGCGCATTCTTCAGCCAGACACTGCAGGATCAGGTGCGTGCGGATTTGATGATCAAGCGCGAAACGAAAATCCTCACCGCCGCTGAGTTCGACGCATTGCACTGCTTGATTCGGCAACCGAGTGTCGCTTTCCAGCGACCCAACTTCGAAACCGTGTGTTTGCGCGAGGAGACCGCCTATGTCGAGTTGGCCGGCTCGCTGATGATCAACCATGACAAGGCCTATCTCTACACCCCCACTCAAGGCTTGCAGGTCCTCACCAACTACGCCGATCTGAAACAGACTTTGACCGCCAAACTCAATGCCGCCGGACATGAAGACGAGCTATACGGCCTCATGAGTCTGCAGGAGCGCAATCGCTATCTTGGTTTCGCCAACGCCCAGGTGTCCGGTGAAAACATCGGTGGCGAGATTATTACGACGCTGTTTGAGGCAATCCTCACCAAACAACGCCAGAACGTTGAATACGCCCTGCAGCTGTTTCGCCAAAGTGAACGCACGACTGACATCCATGCGCTTTTCGACAAGGCGCTGGATATCCGCGCAATGATTCACGAGCGCCTGCTCAAACTTGATGTCAACGAACGCTGGAGCACCCGCCCGTTGTTTTCCAGCGCGCCGCCATCGTCACTCGTGCAGGCCGACAAGGCTGGGCAATTGGCGACAAAGCTGGAACGCACCCTGGAGAATCTCACCAGCCACTTTAAAGACCAGCCGACCACGAGCAGCACTGAACAACGCGCCTTTCTCGAAGGTATTCGATGGAAACTGGCGCAGGCTTTTGAGGACGGCGTACGTGGTGAGGCACAGATGAGAAACCTCAGCGGTTCGTGGCTGACGGCCGAGCGAAAAATAGTCGAAACCGTGTTCGACGCAAAACACGCAACACGCATGGATCGCCAGTCCCTCAATGGCTTCCGGCCGGATGCATGGTCGCTCACCCTCACCCGCACCGGCCAAAGTGAAGTGATGTCGCTTGCCCACTGCGTGCTGCTGACTGAACGCGGAGGCATGGACGACGAGCATTCCGGGCGCGCCATCCTGTGGACCCCAGCCATGGGCCTGGAATCGTTCGACGACATCGCCATTGCGCAAAAGCAAGTGCAACGACGGCTCGACGACAACAACCAGAATCAGACGCTGCTGGAAAACCTGCCAGCGCAGCAACGCCAACTCGATCAGCAATACACCCTGGGCACCTTCCAACTGATTGAAGGCAATGTGTTGAACGATCGCATGCAATCGGCCATTGAACACTTCCTCGCCCATTGTCAGCTGTTACGCGTATGCATCAAGGACAAGGACACACTCGCAAACTTCCTGAGCCAGATGAAAAACACCGTCATCGATACCAACCTGCGTCGGGCCATTGAACTCGCCCGGACCATGGTCCGTCGGCTCGATTATCCAGACTGGTTACGCATGGCCCCGGTCACAGAACAACGCACGCAACTCGCTCTGCTGGATGAACTGCGGCGCAGCTTTATCGATGGCAAGGATTTTCTCGAGGGTATCCCTGCGTTAACCACTCATGTCGAGGAAACGCTGCAGACCCTGCTCGACGCCAGATT
The DNA here is from genome assembly GCF_900580865.1 of Pseudomonas viridiflava. GTDB lineage: Bacteria > Pseudomonadota > Gammaproteobacteria > Pseudomonadales > Pseudomonadaceae > Aquipseudomonas. The sequence goes on along the minus strand of NZ_UTBZ01000060.1, from coordinate 6,841 downwards.
CCCGAGCAATGGACTCAAGCCGCAGGAGATCCAGATCATCCCGAATCTGACGCTGGCCGGCCCTGCCTGCAATCTGCTCGATTTTGCCTTGCACCACTACAACATCGTGCAGGGCACCAGTTTTAAGGTTGCCTCGAACACAGCCACTGCGTTACCGAACAACCTCAATCAGTCTGCCGTGCAGCAACTGCTGCAATCGCTTGATATCACCACCACCTACACGCAGAAAGTGACCGAAGCGCTGTCCGCTGACAGTGACTCGGCACGCATCAGCAAAGCACGTTTTTTACGTCAGGTGCCCTGGCAGTTGATGCAGTACGCGCACTCGTTGAAGTTGCAGCAACAGCTGTCGGAAAACGGCTACGACTACATTTGCCAGGTGTTGGACATGCCGGACGGGGTGGCGCGTGCCACGGTAAAGGACGCTCACGCCATTGTTTGCCCGCTGTCATTGAACAAGACCACGGGGGCCGCTTTTGTCGACGCCATCGGACTTTATGTGATCGGGCCGGGCACGGGACAAACCGGCCCACGGGTGCTCTACGCGCCCTACTCCAGATACGTTTTTCGCGAATTCGATAATGAAGCGCAGTTGATTGATGCGTTGAATACACCCGGGCATTTCCAGGATTTGATCATTCGACGCCTGCCCTCGGGGCAACAGGCAGGCTTCAAGAATCTCTTCAATACAACGATCGGCAAACCGACTGAAATCAAGCTGCGAAGCACTGCCATTAACGGCAATCTGCTCGATCGCTTGCACAAGGACACGCTCAGCCTGTTACCGCAATTGCTCAGCTGCCAGCCGCAGATCAATGCGCAGGCTGACTGGGAAGCGGCGAAGTTTCTATTCAGCCACGGTGTCCGTCTGGTTCCGCACCTGTTGCCGGGGAAACTCGCATCGTTGTTTTTTCTCTGGAAGAGTTACAAGGACTTCAAAGAGTCTGCCGAAGATTTTCAGGAGCATCATTGGGCGAACGCGCTGAAAAGCTTCATCACAGGAGCAATCTCGCTGTTCAGTCTGGGTCGCTTTTCCTGGGAAACAGAAGTGGAAGAGGAAACCGCCGAATTGGCCTCTGAAGCGCAGGCGCCAGTATCGACGGCTGCCGAAAGCGGCGGCACCACAACGGTAAAAGCCGCCCCCCGCTGGGCAAAAGTCGCACCCGTCACTGCCTCTCGCATTAATCTGCAACGCTTTGAAACCACCACTGCTCTCGAGAAGCTCAAGCTTGAGAGCAATAAACTTGTTTACGGGGATTCGTCGACAACACAAAAATACGCGGCGATTGCCGGCAAGGTCTATCCAGTGCTTCAGTCTGAAAAAACCTGGTTTTTGCGCATAAAAGACGGGGGCCAAGGGCCGGAGCTTGAACAAAAGAACTCAAGACTGGTGATTGCCAGCGCCGACAAGTCCGCTCAACGCTGCCGATCAAAGCAACACGACCGGGTGCAAACCGGCATCGAGCGCAGCCGTTCAATACTGATGTATATCCAGGCCAAAGGGATGGCACAAATCAACCACCGCTATCCCGCCAGAGCCTTCGTGATACAGCAAGCTGTCAGCAGGGCAAGAGACTATGCGCTGAATTGTCTGCATAACTTCGTCATACATCGCGACAACCTGGGTGGCACTCGAGTTGAAACGGTACTCAGACATTTTTTCGAAGTGTCGCAAGTCACGCCCATGCTGCTCAGAAAATTCGAAAAGGTGATCATCCCCCTGTGCCGGGAGTTGACGGATCCCAAAGATGACTTGCTCTATACGGAGCGCTTTTTCGCAGGCCTGAATGCGCGGTATGGCGACGATACGGTTGCATTTGTCTTCAAGGAAGACAGGCAAAAAGTCGTCCACTTCACCCAACTGTTTTTTAATCCGGGGCTGGATGCCTACACCGCTTTTCTGCCGCCCAGGTTCAATATTGACTCACACGCTCGCGCGATCACGCTGATTCACGAACTTTCCCATTTAGTCTGCGATAGCGAAGATTTTGCCTCCGTAGAGGCGATGGGGCCGTATCCCCATCTCATCGATACATCAACCGCAAAGGGGCAAACGCTCAAAGCTGATATTGATCGGCTGCGCAAGTCCTTGTCCCGCTCTACTCCACTTTCGCAGTTGTTTGCGGACAAGAGTTCGAATGGGGTTTGGGTGGGTCTGGATCAGTTGCCGACGCGCGCCAATGATTACAAAAAAATTCTCGATCTGACGAAAACCAAAAACCTTGCCGATGCACGCAAGGCCTTTCGCAGCGCAGTTTCTGACGAAGCACGCATTGAAGTGATGATGGCCAACGCCGACTCGATCGCGTTGCTCATCAGCGAAATGGGTAGAGAACTGGATCCTCTTCCGGCCCCCATACCTTTACCGGCGCCAACCTCTGGCAAGACAGGAGCCTTACCTGTTTTGCCTTGACCACTGAAACAAAAAAAATACGCCGGCGGGAAGCCGGCGCATTTTTACAACAAGCAATCGGGTTGGTTAATCCTTCTGATCCCGCAACACATTGCCCGACGCCCCGTCGATACGGAACTCGTAGACAGAGCCGTCAGCCTTGCGCCCCTCGCCTTTCCAGTAGCCGTCGTTGTCGGCCTCGATTTCATAGACCTCGACGTAACCGGCCTTGGTTTTGACGATCTCGATGGCTTTTTCGATGGTCACCCAACCTGCGCCCGGTTTATCTGCCAACGCTGCGCCGGCACTGAGCAAACCAGCAGTGGCGATTAAGGCTGCGAATGTCTTTTTGATCATTTTTTCACTCCATTTGTGGATAGTGTTCATTGGCGTCCTGCTTTTTGGGTGCCTGAGCGAAAAATAAGTTCCACTTTGATGGGTAAATGCCATGACGGATGTTCTCGGTAACTTCCCGACAAGGTTAGAATGTGCGAAATCAGGACGAGTCAATGACCCAAGACACCCTTTCGGAAGCCGAATACGATGCGATCACCGATGCCGCCGCGCATTGGTGCATGCGTGTGCACGCCGCCGACTGCACGGACGAAGAGCGTCGCGCGTTCAAGCAATGGTACGACGCTCATCCACTGCATGCGTTCGAGTATGAAGCCATGCTGGAAATCTGGGACGTGGCCGAACACCTGCCGCGCCCCGAATCGCCCTCTGTCGTGCCACAGCGCCCAACGTCTTCGCGCTCGTGGCGCCAGTTCGCTGTAGCCGCAGGTGTCTGTGCACTGGCACTGCCGCTGGCGGCTTATACCGGCTGGAATCTGGGCTGGCTGCCCGACAGCTACCAGCATTTCGCCGCCACCGATAATGTCCGGCAGGTCACCTTGAGTGATGGCAGCCAGCTCGAACTGAACCTCAATACCGATCTGACCTTCAGCAACTACAAGGACGAACGCCGCGTCACCCTGAAAAAAGGTGAAGCGTTCTTTACGGTCAGCCACGACATGGCCCACCCGTTTGTTGTCCGCGCAGGCGAAGGCAAGATTCGCGTCACGGGGACGCGTTTCAATGTCTGGATGTATCAGGATCAGGTACGCGTGAACCTGATCGAAGGTTCGGTGCTGGTCACCAGCAATCGTTCATTGCCAGGCGACGGCTTGCGCCTCGGCCCATCGATGCAGGCACGTTACAGACATGGCGACTACATGCCGCAGATCAGCCAGACCTACGCCGGTGACACGTCACTGGCCTGGCGCAACGGCAAACTGGTGCTGGATAACCTGGCGCTGAGCGAAGCCCTGCCACTGATCAACCGTTATCTGAGCAATCCATTGGAGCTGGCCGACACCAGCACCGGCGCGATTCGCGTGGGCGGCATCTACAACATCAAAGAGCTGAGCAACCTCGCCAACAGCCTGCCCAAGGTGCTACCGGTCTACTTGTCCCGTAACAAGGAAGGTAACCCGGTCATCAACTCGATTCCGCAACAGCCGCCAAAAAGCTAAAAACCGCAGCCCTTGCAGGATGCGGTTTTCTGCCTCGACACAAGTAACGCTCGGGCTTACTGCGCGGCGACTTTCCCCGTCTTGTCCAAGGTCTCGCGAACAGTCTGCACCTGATACTGCGGGTCAGCCTGAATCTGCTGTTCGGTGAACGGCAGCACACTCCACTGTTTCTTCGAGAACGCTTCGGTCTGATCCCGCGAATACTTCGATGCCGGATCGCTCGACAGCGAGAACGCCAGCAGCCCTTGGGCGTGCGGGCCCTTATCGTCGAACGTCACGACTTGCAGGTAGCTCGTACCGCTGACCACTTCGAGTTTGCCGTCTTCACGTGGCACGCTCTGGATGGCGTTATAGATCCCCAAAGTGCCCGGTCCACCATGAATAGGCGTCTGTTGTCCGCCACTGCTGACCACCTGGATATCACCCCAGCGGGTTTGCGGCGTCAGGCCCATTTTGGTGCTCGACTCGAGCGAGGCCAACATGGCCTCACGCAGTGCCTTGGCCACCGCCGGTTGCTCAAAGGCCAGGCCACGCGGTGTGTGTTGAGCATCTTTGGGATCGAACGCAACGCGCCAGACATCCGGCGAGGCCTCCAGTGCCTGCATGATGTTCTGGAAATGCACCAGGCCCAGACCCGAATCCAGATTGGCCCGACCATCCCATGCCTTGAGGCTGGTGCAAACCGGCTTCAGGGATTGTGCGTCAGCGCCAAGGTCAGACGCACAGAACTTCAGCAGATCCGCGACAACCTGAGTCGCCAGGTACACCTGATCGTCCATCACCATCTGCTGCAGATCCTTCACGGCCAACGAACCCTTTTTACTCAGCGTGCTCAAGCGCTCCAGAGCGAAACGCGAGCGCAAGCCCAGCGGTTGACCTTCCTGACTGATCAGCGGCGAGAAACCGGTCAGCGGTTGCGCCGGGTTGGCCAGCCAGGCCGAGTCGTTGGAGTGCTGGACGAAGTCCTTGCGCAGCAGCTGCGGCAACTGGCTGGAGGCATAAATGCCCTTCTGCGCCGCTGTAGGGTCGATGTCCCACGCGCAGGCGCTGTTGGAGCCATCCAGCACAATCATTTGTGTGCCGATACGCGGATCACTGCACCTGGCCAGTTTCTCCGCGTTGACGTTCGGCACCACCGACAGGTTCATGTACAGCGTCTGGCCCTTGTCATCGACGGCCAAGGTGTTGACCCACGGAATGCCCTGAATCTTGTGGACCGAATCCTGCAGTTGCGCAAGGGTGGACGCCTGATTCATCGCATACCACTGATTCAGCACCCGATCATTGTCGATATTGGCGTCGCGCAGGCTGTAGGCGAACTGATTGTCCCAGTCGAGCTTGCCCGGCCATTGCACAATCGGCCCGAACTGCGAGCTGTAGACATCACGCGAGACTGGCACTACCTGCCCGTCTGCCTGTTTCAGCTGCACGGTGACGGTCTGCTTGTTCAGCGGCAATGATTTGCCATCGAGCAGATAGCGTGTGGAGTCCTTCGGATCGAGTTGCAGGCGATACAAGGTGAAGTGCTTCGACGAATCGACCGTGTGCGTCCAGGCCAGATGCTGGTTAAAGCCGATATTGATCATCGGCAGGCCAGGCAGAGCGGCGCCCATCACGTCGAGTTTGCCGGGGATGGTCAGGTGCATCTGATAGAAACGCATGCCGCCGACCCAAGGGAAATGCGGGTTGGCCAACAGCATTCCGCGCCCGTTGAACGAGCGCTCGCTGCCCACCGCTACAGCGTTACTGCCACGATCGAGGGCAAAGCGTTGTTGACGGGTATCGGCCAACTGATAGGCCTGCCTGTCTTGCTCAATCCGCGCTGTCGCCTGCGGCGGTGTGGCGCCGGCCAACGCTTCGGCGAACTGACCGACCCCACCCTCGACCAGCAGACGGCGGGTCAGCTTCACCAGATCTTCCGGAGCGATGTCTCGCACCCACTCGCCCTGACACTGTTGCGGCAAGCCTTGCGGGCGGCGCTCAGCCAGATAACGGTTGTAGCCCGCGGCATAGCCTTCGACCAGATCCCGCACCTGCGCCGGTTGCGCCAGCCAGAATGCCTTGACCGCCTCGGGCGTGTTGAGCCAGGTAAAGAACACGTCGCTGACGCGGTTTTCACGTTGCTCGACGGTGAACTGATCCGGGCCGAAGTAACGTGAACGCTGGCCGTTGACCGTCACGATCTCGTTGGCCAACAGGCACAGGTTGTCCTGCGCGTAGGCGTAGCCAATCCCAAACCCGAGCCCGCGCTCGTCTTGCGCGCGAATATGCGGCACCCCAAAAGCGGTACGGCGGATATCGGCGCTGACATCAGTGGCCGGGCTGAACGCATGGGCTGAACAACTCAGTCCGAAAAACACGCTGGCAAGGGTCAGTCCGGTTAACTGTCTGGAAATAATCACGCTCGCTCCTGATCGACATACCAAAGAGCGGATCTGGCGCTAAAGCGGATCCGCTCTGGAAACACCCACGCGTCCACGCGCAATGAGCCTGTCGAAGAAACGAAACCAAAGAAAAAAATTTACCCCCCAAATATCTCGAAAACCTGCAAACCAAAGCCCCTCACCCTGGCCCTCTCCCGGAGGGAGAAGGAACTGACCGAGGTGATTGGTAGAGATACGCCGACTTGAAATACCGAGCCGTACTCAAACACAGAAACAGATCAAAAGCCCCTCACCCTGGCCCTCTCCCGGAGGGAGAGGGAATTGACCGAGGTGATTGGTAGAGGTCGCCGACTTGAAATACCGAGCTGGAGTCAAATACAAAAGCACATCAAAAGCCCCTCACCCTGGCCCTCTCCCGGAGGGAGAGGGAACTGACCGAGGTGACTGGTAGAAGTACGCCGACTTGAAATACCGAGCCGTACTCAAACACGGAAACAGATCAAAAGCCCCTCACCCTGGCCCTCTCCCGGAGGGAGAATAAACACACCTGA
>NZ_UTBZ01000176.1 GCF_900580865.1 Pseudomonas viridiflava | reverse complement strand
TTTATCTGGCGCTGAAATGATCGTCCGCTTTTTTTTTTTTGAAGGCGTTGAGCACATCTATGGGTACCCGGGTGTGCTCTCCTGCATGTCTACGATGCCCTGTTCAAAGAACCGGCTGTGAGCCATATCCTCGTTCGCCACGAGCAGGCTGCCACGCACATGGCCGATGGCTATGCACGTGCGACTGGCAAGGCGGGTGTGGTACTGGTCTCTTCTGGTCCGGGTGCAACCAACGCAATCACCGGTATCGCGACCGCTTACATGGACTCCATTCCAATGGTGGTTCTGTCTGGTCAGGTCGCCAGTACGCTGGTGGGTACCGATGCGTTCCAGGAGAACGACATGATCGGTATCTCCCGTCCGATCGTGAAGCACAGCTTCATGATCAAGCATGCGTCCGAAATCCCGGAAA
>NZ_UTBZ01000104.1 GCF_900580865.1 Pseudomonas viridiflava | reverse complement strand
ATCAGGACTGCAGCGCTGAGCCAGGCGCGCCCGAGTGGTACCTGGGGCCTATCAGCTGGCGTGAACTGACCTTGCCGCTGCTCAGTTTCGAAGCCGCCTGCGGTGGGCGCACTCGGGTCGGCGGTCGTGCCCGCATCGTGGTGCTCAATGCGCTGGGAGGACGCCATGACGTCCGGTTCATCGCCCTGCTGACCCAAGGCATCCCGCGCTCCTGCAAGGTCGACAGCCAGTTGAGCTACGTCGACGTGCCCCTGACCGAGCTGGAACTGGCGGCGGTGCAGGTCGGCGACACCGTCGCCCGTATTCCCGATCTGGAAGGGCTGGAGCAATGGCTGGTCGATGCGGGGCTGGCCAATCCATCAGTGCGCGGCTGAAAGCGGACGCGGAGCGTCCTGAGCGGCATTCCCACGCGGAGCGTAGGAACGATCAGCGTGATCTCAAGCACGCCGATCATGCCCATGCTTGTGCTCAGCGTTATACAAGAGTCTTGCTGAGCCCACGGACTGTGGGCA
>NZ_UTBZ01000062.1 GCF_900580865.1 Pseudomonas viridiflava | reverse complement strand
GAGTGCAGCGGCATTGGCGCCTGGATAGTAATTGACGAAAGTGGCGTCATCACGCAGACGCACACTCAGGGGCAGCTGAATCGGTTTCATGCTGACGAACGGTTCATGCGAACCGCCAAGGGCCTCTGTGTAAAGTGCGCAAAGTTTATACCCGTGACGCTGGTTGCACAATGCGACAGACCCCAAGCAAAATCAAAGGGTTGCGACAGGCTGTGTAAAGCGATGAGGCGTTTGAGGTATCTGCGACCCTTTCACGGACCTGGCCTGCGTCCGTGAAAGGGCCGCTTGATCAG
>NZ_UTBZ01000164.1 GCF_900580865.1 Pseudomonas viridiflava | reverse complement strand
TGGAACCACCTGATCCCATCCCGAACTCAGCAGTGAAACGATGCATCGCCGATGGTAGTGTGGGGTTTCCCCATGTGAGAGTAGGTCATCGTCAAGATTAAATTCCGAAACCCCAATTGCGAAAGCAATTGGGGTTTTGTTTTGCCTGCAGGAAAAGCATTTGCTTGATTTCTATGCAACGGCCCGGGGCGTGGCTATTATTCGGGCCTCATTTGAGGCGAGACCTGCATGTTGACGTTGTTGAATCTTCTGAAGGATGGCCGATTCCATTCTGGTCAGGATCTGGGCGCTGCCTTGGGAATCAGTCGAAGTGCGGTATGGAAGCAGCTTCAGCACCTTGAGGCTGAACTTGGCTTGTCTATCCATAAAGTTCGAGGGCGGGGCTATCAGTTGGCTGCGCCATTGACACTGCTCGACGCTCGAACAATATCGGCAATGGCACCAGATTGGCCGGTGACCGTTCTGGATTCGGTCGACTCGACAAACGCTGAGGCCTTGCGAGCAATCGGCCAAGGTCGTTTGGCGCCCTTTTTGGTGCTCGCTGAACGGCAAGTCTCTGGGCGTGGGCGAAGGGGTCGCAAATGGGTGAGCCCCTTCGCAGAAAATCTCTATTACAGTCTTGTCCTGCGCATCGATGGTGGAATGCGCCAGCTCGAGGGCTTGAGTCTTGTTGTAGGGCTGGCCGTCTTGCAGGCTCTGAGAAATTTTGGAGTGCCAGGTGCGGGATTGAAGTGGCCTAACGATGTCTTGGTGGGTAACAAGAAAATCGCAGGCATTCTTCTTGAGCTCGTCGGCGATCCGGCAGACGTTTGCCACGTGGTGCTGGGTATTGGCGTCAACGTGAACATGCAGGTGGCTGATGAAGTGGATCAGCAATGGACTTCAATTCGGCTTGAGTCAGGCAGAAGCAGTGATCGTAACGCCTTGGTGGTTGAGCTGAGTAAGCAATTAAGTGCTTACATCCAGCGCCATCAGGCCGATGGCTTTTCGGCTGTCCAAGCGGAATGGGAAGCGAACCATTTATGGCAAGACCGCTCGGTGTCATTGATTGCTGGTTCCAGCCAGATAGATGGTGAGGTGCTCGGAATAGATAATCAGGGTGCGCTGCGTCTGAAGGTGAGTGGTGTGGAAAAAGTCTTTAGTGGTGGTGAGCTCAGCCTGAGGTTGCGTGATGATTCTTGAGCTCGACTGTGGGAACAGCTTTATTAAGTGGCGTGTGCTGAAGGCTGCGCCCGGCGCTATTTTTTCTGAAGGAGTTGTCGACTCTGATACAGCGTTGCTTGGCAGTTTGATGTCCCTTGAAGGGCTTGTGCTACGCAAGTGTCGTATGGTCAGTGTCAGGACTGCGGAGGAGACTGATGTATTGATCGATGCTCTCGAGCGGGAGTTCGGTATTTCTGTGGTGTGTGCGAAGTCCGCTCGTGAAATGTCAGGTGTTAAAAATGGTTATGAAGATTACGAGCGTCTAGGGCTTGATCGATGGTTGGCCATGCTTGGCGGGTTTCATCTTGCATTGGGCGGCGCTTGCCTGGTGCTCGATTTCGGTACGGCGGTAACTGCTGATTTTATTGCTTCTGATGGTGACCATCTGGGCGGCTTTATTTGCCCTGGAATGCCATTGATGCGAAATCAGTTACGTACCCATACCCGCAAGATTCGCTATGGGGATCAGGCGGCTGAGCGTGCGCTGTCCAGCGTTGCGCCAGGGAGGACCACCGTTGAGGCGGTGGAGCGCGGGTGTGCATTGATGCTGCGAGGTTTCGTCTTGGCGCAGTTGGAGTTGGCGCGCTCCTACTGGGGAGAAGACTTCACCGTTTTTATAACTGGTGGTGATGCTGAGCTGGTTGCGGATGTCGCGCCTGAGGCCCGAGTCGTTCCCGACCTGGTCTTTGTAGGGTTGGCTATGGCGTGTCCTTTTTTCTGAGGTTTGTATGCGTTGGTTGTTCCTCCTGCTTCTTGTTCTTAACGTTTTCTATTATGTCTGGCATCAGCAGGAGGCGCCCTTGCGGGCGAAAGATGTAACACCCCTCAGTTTGTATCGGGGTTCCCAGCAAGACATTCGCTTGCTCAGCGAAACGACGGGTGATGTACGGGAGGGGCGAGGGGGGCGACGGCAGGAGTGTCTGTTTCTCGGTGGCTTTTCCAGGCAGGAGTCGCTTTCAGCACTTCAGCAGCGCTTGGTCGAAATGGGGGTCAGTGTGCAATCTTCTTCGAGGGATGCTTCTGGGGGGGGTTATTGGTTGTCTGTCGCTCCTCAGAGTCAGCGTTTGTTGGGTGATCCACAGCTTCAAAACCTTTCCAACGAATTCAATGAGTTAAAACATAAAATAATGCTGTGCGAGGGGGTTGCACCTGCTGAATAGTTTGCATAGAATGGCGCCCGCTCCACAGCGAAGACCTGAAAAGGGAATCAAAGTTGGGCGATGTCAATGCAGCTAACCTCAGGTTTTTAAATGAGAAAATGCTTGACAGGGGTTTGGCATAGTATAGAATGCCGGCCTGATTAGGAGGGGTTCCCGAGCGGCCAAAGGGATCAGACTGTAAATCTGACGTCTACGACTTCGAAGGTTCGAATCCTTCTCCCTCCACCAGATTTAAGCGTGAGCTGCAGGCTCCGCGGGTATAGTTTAGTGGTAGAACCTCAGCCTTCCAAGCTGATGATGCGGGTTCGATTCCCGCTACCCGCTCCAAGTTTGCAGGTTGTGCAAAGTGTTTCGCTCTTGTAGCTCAGTTGGTAGAGCACACCCTTGGTAAGGGTGAGGTCAGCGGTTCAAATCCGCTCAAGAGCTCCATATAACAAGGCAGATATGAAAATATCTGCCTTTGTTTTAATGGTTGATATTGTTTGTCTAATTTCTTCTGTTGAGGGTGATATCGATGGCTAAGGAAAAATTTGATCGTTCCCTGCCCCACGTCAACGTTGGGACCATTGGTCACGTTGACCACGGTAAAACCACTCTGACCGCTGCTCTGACTCGCGTCTGCTCCGAAGTTTTCGGTTCGGCCGTAGTTGAATTCGACAAGATCGACAGCGCTCCAGAAGAAAAAGCTCGCGGTATCACCATCAACACCGCGCACGTTGAGTACAACTCGCTGATCCGTCACTACGCTCACGTTGACTGCCCAGGTCACGCTGACTATGTGAAGAACATGATCACCGGTGCTGCTCAAATGGACGGCGCTATCCTGGTTTGCTCGGCCGCTGATGGTCCGATGCCACAAACCCGTGAGCACATCCTGCTGTCCCGCCAGGTAGGCGTTCCGTACATCGTGGTTTTCCTGAACAAGGCTGACCTGGTAGACGACGCTGAGCTGCTGGAACTGGTTGAGATGGAAGTTCGCGACCTGCTGTCCACCTACGACTTCCCGGGCGATGACACTCCAATCATCATCGGTTCGGCTCGTATGGCGCTGGAAGGCAAAGACGACAACGAGATGGGCACCACTGCCGTCAAGAAACTGGTTGAAACTCTGGACAGCTACATCCCAGAACCAGTTCGTATGATCGACAAGCCGTTCCTGATGCCAATCGAAGACGTATTCTCGATCTCGGGTCGCGGTACTGTTGTGACTGGTCGTATCGAGCGCGGTATCGTTCGCGTTCAGGATCCGCTGGAAATCGTTGGTCTGCGTGACACTACCGTTTCCACCTGCACCGGTGTTGAAATGTTCCGCAAGCTGCTCGACGAAGGTCGTGCTGGCGAGAACTGCGGCGTTCTGCTGCGTGGTACCAAGCGTGACGACGTTGAGCGTGGTCAGGTTCTGGTTAAGCCGGGTTCGGTTAAGCCGCACACCAAGTTCACCGCGGAAGTTTACGTTCTGAGCAAGGAAGAGGGCGGCCGTCACACTCCGTTCTTCAAAGGCTACCGTCCACAGTTCTACTTCCGTACTACTGACGTGACCGGTAACTGCGAGCTGCCAGAAGGCGTTGAAATGGTAATGCCAGGTGACAACATTCAGATGACTGTTACCCTGATCAAAACCATCGCGATGGAAGATGGTCTGCGTTTCGCTATCCGTGAAGGCGGTCGTACCGTCGGCGCTGGTGTCGTAGCTAAAATCATCGAGTAAGTGGTTGTAATGTATTTTTCGGGCCGGCATAATGGTCGGCCTGATTTTGTTTTAGGTCAGTAGCTCAATTGGCAGAGCGACGGTCTCCAAAACCGTAGGTTGGGGGTTCGATTCCCTCCTGACCTGCCAGATTCACTCGGTGTGTCTGGCTTTCTTTTCACAGGATCTTCATAGATGACTCCTAAAGCTGAAGCTCAAGGCTCTCGCTTCGATCTGCTCAAGTGGCTTGTAGTTGTCGCTTTGGTGGTTGTTGGCGTTGTTGGCAATCAGTATTACTCTGCTTCGCCGATCCTGTACCGTGTACTTGCTTTGCTTGCCATTGCTGCTGTAGCTGCCTTTGTAGGCCTGCAGACTGCGAAGGGCAAGTCTTTCTTTGTACTGGTTAAGGAAGCTCGCACCGAGATTCGTAAAGTCGTTTGGCCAACTCGCCAAGAAACCACGCAGACCACCCTCATTGTGGTGGCTGTTGTTCTGGTTATGGCGTTGCTGTTGTGGGGGCTTGATTCCCTGCTCGGCTGGCTTGTTTCCTTGATTGTCGGCTAAGGGTGTCCCGTGGCTAAGCGTTGGTATGTTGTGCATGCTTACTCGGGTTACGAGAAGCATGTGATGCGCTCGCTGGTCGAGCGCGTAAAGCTGGCTGGCATGGAAGATGGCTTCGGCGAGATTCTGGTTCCCACTGAAGAAGTGGTTGAAATGCGTAATGGCCAGAAGCGCAAAAGCGAACGCAAGTTCTTTCCAGGCTATGTGCTGGTTCAGATGGATATGAATGAGGGTACTTGGCACTTGGTCAAGGATACTCCTCGGGTGATGGGTTTCATTGGTGGTACCGCCGATAAGCCTGCCCCAATCACCGATAAAGAGGCAGAAGCAATTCTGCGTCGTGTTGCTGATGGTAGCGACAAGCCTAAGCCGAAGACTCTCTTCGAGCCAGGTGAAACGGTGCGAGTCAACGACGGCCCATTCGCAGATTTCAATGGTGTTGTTGAAGAAGTTAACTACGAAAAGAGCCGGATCCAAGTGGCAGTGCTCATTTTCGGTCGCTCTACCCCGGTAGAGTTGGAGTTCAGTCAGGTCGAAAAGGTCTAATTGAACAAGCATCCCAACCCCGCAGCCATAGGCTGTGGGGTTTTGTCGTCACTGGGATATACGCGCAAGTAACCGGGGAGCCTTTCGAGGCGTTCGAACCCGTAATTGGAGTGCCTCATGGCCAAGAAGATTACCGCTTACATCAAGCTGCAAGTGAAGGCCGCTCAGGCTAACCCAAGTCCACCGGTTGGTCCTGCCCTGGGTCAGCACGGCGTGAACATCATGGAATTCTGCAAGGCTTTCAACGCCCGTACTCAGGGTCTTGAAGCTGGTCTGCCGACTCCAGTGATCATCACTGTCTACAGCGACCGTAGCTTCACTTTCGAAACCAAATCCACCCCTGCTTCGGTTCTGCTGAAGAAGGCGGCCGGTCTGACCAGCGGTTCCGCTCGTCCGAACACCGTTAAGGTTGGCACTGTTACTCGTGCTCAGCTGGAAGAAATCGCGAAAACCAAAAACGCGGATCTGACTGCAGCTGATATGGATGCAGCCGTGCGTACTATCGCCGGTTCTGCTCGTAGCATGGGCCTTAACGTGGAGGGTGTGTAATGGCTAAGCTGACCAAGCGTCAAAAGGCTATCGCCGGCAAAATCGAAGCAGGCAAGGCCTACAACATTGTAGACGCTGCTGCTCTGCTGGCTGAGCTGTCGACTGTCAAGTTCAGCGAGTCGTTCGACGTTGCTGTGAACCTGGGTGTAGACCCGCGTAAATCTGACCAGGTTGTTCGTAGCGCTACTGTGCTGCCGCACGGCACTGGCAAGACCGTTCGCGTTGCTGTGTTCACCCAGGGTCCAGCTGCTGAGGCCGCATTGGCTGCCGGCGCTGACCGTGTAGGTATGGACGACCTGGCTGCCGAAATGAAAGGCGGCGACCTGAACTATGACGTAGTGATCGCATCCCCGGATGCCATGCGCGTTGTAGGTCAGTTGGGTCAGATCCTCGGTCCACGTGGTCTGATGCCTAACCCTAAGGTTGGTACCGTAACTCCAGACGTAGCTACCGCGGTTAAAAACGCTAAAGCTGGTCAGGTTCGTTATCGCACCGACAAGAACGGCATCATTCACACTTCCGTTGGCAAGATGGGCTTCGACGCCGTCAAGCTGAAGGAAAACGTTGAAGCCCTGATCGCTGATCTGAAGCGTATCAAGCCAGCTTCTTCGAAAGGTATCTACGTCAAGCGCGTTACCCTGAGCACCACTATGGGCCCAGGTCTGGTCATCGACCAGAGCTCGCTGGACGCGTAAGACATAGGTTGGCGCGATGGTTCGCGCCAATTGAAAGATTGGGGTCCCTGCCTGGCGGGGGCTATCCAAGACCGTAGGCGACGCAAGTCTTAAACCATAAGCCTACGCAGATGGTGCTCCCGGTTCCTTACCGAATCAGACACCAAAACGACATTCGGTTCCGATCGAATGAAACGGTAACAAGCAGGAGTTAAACCCGTGGCAATTAATCTCGAAGACAAGAAGGCCATCGTCGCTGAAGTCAACGAGGCTGCCAAAGTCGCTCTGTCCGCTGTCGTGGTTGATGCACGTGGCGTAACAGTAGGCGCAATGACCGGACTCCGTAAAGAGGCTCGTGAAGCTGGCGTTTACGTACGTGTTGTACGTAACACTTTGCTCAAGCGCGCTGTTGCTGACACTCAATACAGTGTCCTCAACGACGTGTTCACCGGCCCGACCCTGATTGCATTCTCGAACGAACATCCGGGCGCTGCTGCCCGTATCTTCAAAGAGTTTGCCAAGGGTCAGGACAAGTTCGAGATCAAGGCAGCTGCGTTCGAGGGCAAGTTCCTCGCAGCTAATCAGATCGACGTACTGGCAACTCTGCCGACCCGTGACGAAGCAATTTCTCAGCTGATGAGCGTGATTCAAGGCGCTACCAGCAAATTGGCTCGTACTCTGGCGGCAATTCGCGACCAGAAAGAAGCTGCTGCAGCCTAAGGCTCGTCAACTTCTCGCGTTTTTTGTTTATTTCGATGGTCGCGTAGGCCGTCCCCCAATTCAGGAATTGAGTCATGTCTCTGACTAACGAACAAATCATCGAAGCAATCGGCCAGAAATCCGTAGTGGAAATCGTTGAGCTGATCAAAGCGATGGAAGAAACTTTCGGTGTTACCGCTGCTGCTGCTTCGGCTGGTCCAGCTGCTGCTGCCGCTGTTGTTGAAGAGCAAACCGAGTTCAACGTTGTTCTGCTGGAAGCTGGCGAGAAGAAGGTTAACGTGATCAAGGCAGTTCGTGAACTGACCGGTCTGGGCCTGAAAGAAGCCAAAGAGAAAGTAGACGGCGCTCCTCAGGTTGTAGCTGAAGGCGTTTCGAAAGAAGCTGCTGAAGACGCCAAGAAGAAGCTGGAAGAAGCAGGCGCTAAAGTCGAGCTGAAATAAGCATCGACTTTGCTCCTCCAGCCCGAGCGTCAAGCGACAGGCTGATGGCTGGTGGCTCTTGCCACCGGCCTTTTTCCGTTATTGGCAGCCGACTGGGTCGGTGCTGATAAAGGCGCTGTAACCACCCGATGCGGTGGAGCAAACCATGGGGTTTGCACGATTTTCTGGCTGCTCCCGTCGGGAGGGGCCAAACAAGCAGGTGACCAAGCTGGGGAACGCTGATGGCTTACTCATATACTGAGAAAAAACGTATCCGCAAGGACTTTAGCAAGTTGCCGGACGTCATGGATGTGCCTTACCTCCTGGCCATCCAGCTGGATTCGTATCGTGAATTCTTGCAAGCGGGAGCGACTAAAGATCAGTTCCGCGACGTGGGCCTGCATGCGGCCTTCAAATCCGTTTTCCCGATCATCAGCTACTCCGGCAATGCTGCGCTGGAGTACGTCGGTTATCGCCTGGGCGAACCGGCATTTGATGTCAAAGAATGCGTATTGCGCGGTGTAACTTTCGCCGTACCTTTGCGGGTAAAAGTGCGCCTGATCATTTTCGACAAAGAATCGTCGAACAAAGCGATCAAGGACATCAAAGAGCAAGAAGTCTACATGGGTGAAATTCCCCTGATGACTGAGAACGGTACCTTCGTAATCAACGGTACCGAGCGTGTAATCGTTTCCCAGCTGCACCGTTCCCCGGGCGTGTTCTTTGACCACGACCGCGGCAAGACGCATAGCTCCGGCAAACTGCTGTACTCCGCGCGCATCATTCCTTACCGCGGTTCGTGGCTGGACTTCGAGTTCGACCCGAAAGACTGCGTGTTCGTGCGTATCGACCGTCGTCGCAAGCTGCCGGCATCGGTACTGCTGCGCGCGCTCGGCTATACCACTGAAGAAGTGCTGGACGCTTTCTACACCACCAACGTTTTCCACCTGAGCGGCGAAACCCTCAGCCTGGAACTGATTGCTTCGCGTCTGCGTGGTGAAATTGCGGTTCTGGACATTCAGGACGAGAAGGGCAAGGTCATTGTTGAAGCGGGCCGCCGTATTACCGCGCGCCACATCAACCAGATCGAAAAAGCCGGCATCAAGACTCTGGAAGTACCTCTGGACTACGTCCTGGGCCGTACTACCGCCAAGGTCATCGTGCACCCGGCTACCGGCGAAATTCTGGCAGAGTGCAATACCGAGCTGAACACTGAAGTCCTGGCAAAAATTGCCAAGGCCGGCGTTGTTCGCATCGAAACTCTGTACACCAACGATATCGACTGCGGTCCGTTCGTCTCCGACACGCTGAAGATCGACTCCACCAGCAACCAATTGGAAGCGCTGGTCGAGATCTATCGCATGATGCGTCCAGGCGAGCCGCCAACCAAAGACGCTGCCGAAACCCTGTTCAACAACCTGTTCTTCAGTCCTGAGCGCTATGACCTGTCTGCGGTCGGCCGGATGAAGTTCAACCGTCGTATCGGTCGTACCGAAATCGAAGGTTCGGGCGTGCTGTGCAAGGAAGACATCGTCGCGGTACTGAAGACTCTGGTCGACATCCGTAACGGTAAAGGCATCGTCGATGACATCGACCACCTGGGTAACCGTCGTGTTCGCTGCGTAGGCGAAATGGCCGAGAACCAGTTCCGCGTTGGCCTGGTGCGTGTTGAGCGTGCGGTCAAAGAGCGTCTGTCGATGGCTGAAAGCGAAGGCCTGATGCCGCAAGACCTGATCAACGCCAAGCCAGTGGCTGCGGCGGTGAAAGAGTTCTTCGGTTCCAGCCAGCTCTCGCAGTTCATGGACCAGAACAACCCGCTGTCCGAGATCACCCACAAGCGTCGTGTCTCTGCACTCGGCCCTGGCGGTCTGACTCGTGAGCGCGCCGGCTTTGAAGTTCGTGACGTACACCCGACTCACTACGGTCGTGTTTGCCCGATCGAAACGCCGGAAGGTCCGAACATTGGTCTGATCAACTCCCTGGCTGCATACGCTCGCACCAACCAGTACGGCTTCCTGGAAAGCCCGTACCGCGTGGTGAAAGAGGGTGTGGTTACCGACGAGATCGTGTTCCTGTCCGCTATTGAAGAAGCCGATCACGTGATCGCGCAGGCTTCGGCGACCATGAACGACCAGAAAGTCCTGATCGACGAACTGGTAGCCGTACGTCACCTGAACGAATTCACCGTCAAGGCGCCTGAAGAAGTCACCTTGATGGACGTTTCGCCGAAGCAGGTAGTTTCGGTTGCAGCGTCGCTGATTCCGTTCCTCGAGCACGACGACGCCAACCGTGCGTTGATGGGTTCGAACATGCAGCGTCAAGCTGTACCAACCCTGCGCGCTGACAAGCCGCTGGTAGGTACCGGCATGGAGCGTAACGTGGCCCGTGACTCCGGCGTTTGCGTCGTGGCTCGTCGTGGCGGCGTGATCGACTCCGTCGACGCCAGCCGTATCGTGGTTCGTGTTGCTGATGACGAAGTTGAAACCGGCGAAGCTGGTGTCGACATCTACAACCTGACCAAATACACCCGCTCGAACCAGAACACCTGCATCAACCAGCGTCCGCTGGTAAGCAAGGGTGATCGCGTTCAGCGTAGTGACATCATGGCCGACGGCCCGTCCACCGACATGGGTGAGCTGGCGCTGGGTCAGAACATGCGCATCGCGTTCATGGCATGGAACGGCTTCAACTTCGAAGACTCCATCTGCCTGTCCGAGCGTGTAGTTCAGGAAGACCGTTTCACCACGATCCACATTCAGGAACTGACCTGTGTGGCCCGTGACACCAAGCTTGGCCCAGAGGAAATCACTGCGGACATCCCTAACGTGGGTGAAGCTGCACTGAACAAGCTGGACGAAGCCGGTATCGTTTACGTAGGTGCTGAAGTTGGCGCAGGCGACATCCTGGTGGGCAAGGTCACTCCGAAAGGCGAGACCCAACTGACTCCGGAAGAAAAACTGCTGCGTGCAATCTTTGGTGAAAAAGCCAGCGACGTTAAAGACACCTCCCTGCGCGTACCTACCGGTACCAAAGGTACTGTCATCGACGTGCAGGTCTTCACCCGCGACGGCGTTGAGCGTGATGCTCGTGCACTGTCGATCGAGAAGACTCAGCTCGACGAGATCCGTAAGGATCTGAACGAAGAGTTCCGTATCGTTGAAGGCGCGACTTTCGAACGTCTGCGTTCCGCTCTGGTAGGCCACAAGGCTGAAGGCGGCGCAGGTCTGAAGAAAGGTCAGGACATCACCGACGAAGTTCTCGACGGTCTTGAGCATGGTCAGTGGTTCAAACTGCGCATGGCTGAAGATGCTCTGAACGAGCAGCTCGAGAAGGCTCAGGCCTACATCGTTGATCGCCGCCGTCTGCTGGACGACAAGTTCGAAGACAAGAAGCGCAAACTGCAGCAGGGCGATGACCTGGCTCCAGGCGTGCTGAAAATCGTCAAGGTTTACCTGGCAATCCGTCGTCGCATCCAGCCGGGCGACAAGATGGCCGGTCGTCACGGTAACAAAGGTGTGGTCTCTGTGATCATGCCGGTTGAAGACATGCCGCACGATGCCAATGGCACCCCGGTCGACGTCGTCCTCAACCCACTGGGCGTACCTTCGCGTATGAACGTTGGTCAGATCCTTGAAACCCACCTGGGCCTCGCGGCCAAAGGTCTGGGCGAGAAGATCAACCGGATGGTCGAAGAGCAGCGTAAAGTCGCTGAACTGCGTACCTTCCTGGACGAGATCTACAACCAGATCGGCGGTCGTAACGAAGATCTGGACAGCTTCTCCGATCAGGAAATCCTGGATCTGGCGAAGAACCTGCGTGGCGGCGTTCCAATGGCCACTCCAGTGTTCGACGGCGCCAAGGAAAGCGAAATCAAGGCCATGCTGAAACTGGCAGACCTGCCGGAAAGCGGCCAGATGCAGCTGACTGACGGCCGTACCGGCAACAAGTTCGAGCGTCCAGTTACCGTTGGCTACATGTACATGCTGAAGCTGAACCACTTGGTAGACGACAAGATGCACGCGCGTTCTACCGGTTCGTACAGCCTGGTTACCCAGCAGCCGCTGGGTGGTAAGGCGCAGTTCGGTGGTCAGCGTTTCGGGGAGATGGAGGTCTGGGCACTGGAAGCTTACGGTGCTGCTTACACTCTGCAAGAAATGCTCACAGTGAAGTCGGACGATGTGAACGGCCGTACCAAGATGTACAAAAACATCGTGGATGGCGATCACCGTATGGAGCCGGGCATGCCCGAGTCCTTCAACGTGTTGATCAAGGAAATTCGTTCCCTCGGCATCGATATCGATCTGGAAACCGAATAACACGTGACGCGAATCGAGAGCGGGGCAGGATTGCCCGCTCTCTGCTCCGCCAGGAGGAAAGGCCTTGAAAGACCTACTGAATTTGCTGAAAAACCAGGGTCAAGTCGAAGAGTTCGACGCCATCCGTATCGGATTGGCCTCGCCTGAGATGATCCGCTCATGGTCGTTCGGTGAAGTTAAAAAGCCGGAAACCATCAACTACCGTACGTTCAAACCTGAGCGTGACGGTCTGTTCTGCGCCAAGATCTTTGGCCCGGTAAAGGATTACGAGTGCCTGTGCGGTAAGTACAAGCGCTTGAAGCACCGTGGTGTGATCTGCGAGAAGTGCGGCGTTGAAGTTGCACTGGCCAAGGTTCGTCGTGAGCGCATGGCGCACATCGAACTGGCTTCGCCGGTTGCCCACATCTGGTTCCTGAAATCGCTGCCGTCCCGTATCGGCTTGCTGATGGACATGACCCTGCGTGATATCGAACGCGTTCTCTACTTCGAGAGCTATGTCGTTATCGACCCAGGCATGACCACCCTTGAAAAAGGTCAGCTGCTGAACGACGAGCAGTACTTCGAAGCGCTGGAAGAGTTCGGTGACGACTTCGACGCCCGCATGGGTGCTGAAGCTGTCCGTGAACTGCTGCACGCTATCGACCTGGAACACGAGATTGGCCGTCTGCGTGAAGAAATTCCGCAAACCAACTCCGAAACCAAGATCAAGAAGCTGTCCAAGCGTCTGAAGTTGATGGAAGCCTTCCAGGGTTCCGGCAACCTGCCAGAGTGGATGGTGCTGACCGTTCTGCCGGTCCTGCCGCCAGATCTGCGTCCACTGGTCCCGCTGGACGGCGGTCGCTTCGCGACTTCCGACCTCAACGATCTGTATCGTCGAGTGATCAACCGTAACAACCGTTTGAAGCGCCTGCTGGATCTGTCCGCTCCGGACATCATCGTGCGCAACGAAAAGCGTATGTTGCAGGAAGCTGTCGATGCTCTGCTCGACAACGGTCGTCGTGGCCGCGCTATTACCGGTTCCAACAAGCGTCCTCTGAAATCCTTGGCTGACATGATCAAGGGTAAGCAAGGTCGTTTCCGTCAGAACTTGCTTGGTAAGCGTGTTGACTACTCCGGTCGTTCGGTAATTACCGTAGGCCCGACCCTGCGTCTGCACCAGTGCGGTCTGCCGAAGAAGATGGCTCTCGAGCTGTTCAAACCGTTCATTTTCGGCAAGCTCGAAATGCGTGGTCTCGCGACCACCATCAAAGCGGCCAAGAAAATGGTCGAGCGCGAACTGCCAGAGGTTTGGGACGTTCTCGCTGAAGTGATTCGCGAACACCCGGTTCTTCTCAACCGTGCACCGACCCTTCACCGTCTGGGTATCCAGGCGTTTGAACCGGTACTGATCGAAGGTAAGGCTATTCAGCTGCACCCGCTGGTCTGCGCCGCGTACAACGCCGACTTCGACGGCGACCAAATGGCCGTGCACGTACCGCTGACACTGGAAGCCCAGTTGGAAGCGCGTGCGTTGATGATGTCGACCAACAACATTCTGTCGCCAGCCAACGGTGAGCCAATCATCGTTCCGTCGCAGGACGTTGTATTGGGTCTGTACTACATGACTCGTGAAGCGATCAACGCCAAAGGCGAAGGTCGTGTGTTTGCGGATCTGCAGGAAGTTGACCGTGTGTTCCGTGCTGGCGAAGCCGCACTGCACGCCAAGGTTAAAGTTCGTATCAACGAAACCGTCAACGACCGTGACGGCAACAGCGTGAGCGGTACCCGTATCGTCGACACCACTGTCGGCCGTGCGCTGCTGTTCCAGGTTGTGCCAAAAGGTCTGTCGTACGACGTCGTCAACCTGCCGATGAAGAAAAAGGCGATCTCCAAGCTGATCAACCAGTGCTACCGCGTGGTTGGTTTGAAAGAGACCGTGATCTTCGCTGACCAGTTGATGTACACCGGTTTCGCTTACTCGACCATCTCCGGCGTTTCCATCGGTGTTAACGACTTCGTTATCCCTGACGAGAAAGCCCGCATCATCGGTGCTGCCACCGACGAAGTGAAAGAGATCGAGAGCCAGTACGCCTCCGGCCTGGTAACCCAGGGCGAGAAGTACAACAAAGTGATCGACCTTTGGTCGAAAGCGAACGACGAAGTTTCCAAGGCGATGATGGCCAACCTCTCGAAAGAGAAGGTTATCGACCGTCATGGCGTTGAAGTCGACCAAGAGTCTTTCAACTCGATGTACATGATGGCTGACTCGGGTGCGCGGGGTTCCGCAGCACAGATTCGTCAGCTGGCCGGTATGCGTGGTCTGATGGCCAAGCCGGACGGTTCCATCATTGAAACGCCGATTACTGCGAACTTCCGTGAAGGTTTGAGCGTACTTCAGTACTTCATCTCCACTCACGGTGCTCGTAAAGGTCTGGCGGATACCGCGTTGAAAACTGCGAACTCCGGTTACCTGACTCGTCGTCTGGTAGACGTGGCGCAGGATCTGGTTGTAACCGAGATCGATTGCGGCACCGAACACGGTCTGCTGATGACTCCGCACATTGAAGGCGGTGACGTTGTAGAGCCGTTGGGTGAGCGCGTATTGGGTCGTGTTATTGCCCGTGACGTGTTCAAGCCAGGTACCGAGGACGTCATCGTTCCTGCCGGCACTCTGGTAGACGAGAAGTGGGTTGAGTTCATCGAGCTGAACAGCATCGACGAAGTGATCGTGCGTTCGCCGATCAGCTGCGAAACCCGCTATGGCATTTGCGCCAAGTGCTACGGCCGTGACTTGGCTCGTGGTCACCAGGTGAACATCGGTGAAGCGGTCGGCGTTATCGCTGCCCAGTCCATCGGTGAGCCGGGTACCCAGCTGACGATGCGTACGTTCCACATCGGTGGTGCGGCAAGCCGTACTTCCGCAGCCGACAGCGTTCAGGTGAAGAATGGCGGTACCGTCCGTCTGCACAACCTGAAGCATGTTGAGCGAGTGGATGGTCACCTGGTTGCTGTGTCCCGTTCCGGTGAGCTGGCCATCGCTGATGACTTCGGTCGTGAGCGTGAGCGTTACAAGCTGCCGTACGGTGCTGTGATTTCGGTTAAAGAAGGTGACAAGGTCGACGCTGGCGCAATCGTGGCCAAGTGGGATCCGCACACTCACCCGATCGTTACCGAAATGAAAGGTACCGTGACCTACGTGGGCATGGAAGAAGGCATCACGATCAAGCGTCAGACTGACGAATTGACCGGTATGACCAACATTGAAGTGCTTGACGCGAAAGATCGTCCAGCTGCGGGCAAAGAAATTCGTCCGGCAGTGAAGATGGTCGACGACAACGGCAAGGATCTGTTGCTGCCAGGCACTGACGTTATCGCTCAGTACTTCCTGCCAGCCAACGCCCTGGTCGGTGTGGCGGACGGTGCGAAGATCGCGATCGGTGACGTTATCGCGCGTATCCCGCAAGAAACTTCGAAGACCCGTGACATCACCGGTGGTCTGCCGCGTGTTGCCGACTTGTTCGAAGCTCGTCGTCCGAAAGAAGCGTCGATTCTGGCTGAAGTCAGCGGCACCATCGCGTTCGGTAAAGAGACCAAAGGCAAGCGCCGTCTGGTCATTACCCCGAACGACGGTAGCGATCCGTACGAAGAGCTGATTCCGAAGTGGCGTCACCTGAACGTGTTCGAAGGCGAACAGGTAAACCGCGGCGAAGTTATCTCCGACGGCCCAAGCGATCCGCACGACATCCTGCGTCTGCTGGGTGTGAGCGCGCTGGCCAAGTACATCGTTAACGAGATCCAGGACGTTTACCGTCTGCAAGGCGTGAAGATCAACGATAAGCACATCGAGACCATCCTGCGTCAGATGCTGCGTAAAGTTGAAATCGCTGAATCCGGCGATTCGAGTTTCATCAAGGGCGACCAGATGGAACTGACTCACGTACTGGTAGAGAACGAGCGTCTGGGCGGCGAAGACAAGTTCGTCTCCAAGTACACTCGCGTTCTGTTGGGTATCACCAAGGCGTCGTTGTCCACCGAATCGTTCATCTCGGCGGCTTCCTTCCAGGAAACCACCCGTGTACTGACCGAAGCGGCAGTCACCGGCAAGCGCGATTACCTGCGCGGCCTGAAAGAAAACGTGGTCGTGGGTCGTCTGATCCCGGCTGGTACCGGTCTGGCTTATCACAGCGAGCGCAAGCGTCGTCGTGATGCTGACAAACCGTTGCGCGTAAGCGCCAGTGAAGTGGAAGCTGCACTGACCGAAGCGCTGAACTCGAGCGGTAACTGAGTTCTGCGATAAATGAGCGTAAGGCCCTGATCGCTCCGTTCATCGAATCGAGACATTTTGTCGAGGTTCGAAGGGCGGGGAGGTCGGGGCCTTGCCTTGACTGGGGACAAGATCCTCTTTAGACTCTTGATCCCCTAAATTTGGCGGGAATTCGTTCCTGCCATTTTGCTTTTCTTGCAAGACAATAGCGTCGCAAGACAACAGTGGAGCTAGTAGATGGCAACTATCAACCAGCTGGTACGTCAGCCGCGTAAGCGTATCGTCGAGAAATCCGACGTACCTGCGCTGCAGAACTGCCCGCAACGTCGTGGCGTGTGCACCCGTGTGTACACCACTACGCCGAAAAAACCTAACTCGGCACTGCGTAAAGTATGCCGTGTGCGCCTGACCAACGGTTTCGAGGTTTCCTCGTACATCGGTGGTGAAGGTCACAACCTGCAAGAGCACAGCGTGGTACTGATCCGCGGCGGTCGTGTAAAAGACTTGCCAGGTGTTCGTTACCACACCGTTCGCGGCTCCTTGGATACTTCCGGCGTTAAAGGCCGTAACCAGGGTCGTTCGAAGTACGGTACCAAGCGTCCGAAGTAATCGGCCGTTTTGCAGATTTTCATTTTATTGAGTCGATAAGAGTAAGGTCGGGCACGCATCCATTGGATCTGTCCCGAGCTAACCTGAAGACCGCTTGAGGGCTTATCATGCCAAGACGTCGCGTAGCAGCAAAGCGTGAGATTCTGGACGATCCGAAATACGGAAGCCAGATCCTCGCCAAATTCATGAACCACGTTATGGAAAGCGGCAAGAAAGCCGTTGCCGAGCGTATCGTTTATGGTGCCCTGGAAACCGTTGCGACCCGTAAGGCTGGCACCGATCCCCTGGAACTCTTCGAAAAAGCACTCGACGCCATCGCTCCGCTGGTCGAAGTGAAGTCGCGCCGCGTTGGTGGTGCTACTTACCAGGTTCCGGTCGAGGTTCGTCCTTCCCGTCGTAACGCTCTGGCAATGCGCTGGTTGGTAGACTTCGCCCGTAAGCGTGGCGAGAAGTCTATGGCTCTGCGTTTGGCTGGCGAACTGCTGGATGCTGCTGAAGGTAAAGGTGCTGCTGTTAAGAAGCGTGAAGACGTGCACCGTATGGCTGAAGCCAACAAAGCTTTCTCGCACTACCGCTTCTAATTTTAGCTTCACTAATTTTGCGAGGGCTTTATGGCTCGTACTACTCCGATTAGCCGCTACCGTAACATCGGTATCGTCGCTCACGTGGATGCTGGTAAAACCACCACCACCGAGCGCGTCCTTTTTTACACCGGCAAAAGTCACAAAATGGGCGAGGTGCATGATGGCGCCGCGACCACAGACTGGATGGTGCAGGAGCAGGAGCGTGGTATTACCATTACTTCTGCTGCCATCACCGCTTTCTGGAAAGGTTCCGAGAAGCAGTACAAGGACGAGCACCGCTTCAACGTAATCGATACCCCGGGCCACGTTGACTTCACTATTGAAGTTGAGCGTTCCCTGCGCGTACTCGACGGCGCTGTCGTTGTGTTCTGCGGTACTTCGGGTGTTGAGCCTCAGTCGGAAACCGTATGGCGTCAAGCCAACAAATACGGTGTTCCACGTCTTGTTTACGTAAACAAGATGGACCGTGCTGGTGCCAACTTCCTGCGCGTGATCGGTCAGATCAAGCAGCGTCTGGGTCACACTCCGGTGCCGATCCAGTTGGCCATCGGTTCCGAAGACAACTTCCAGGGTCAGATCGATCTGATCAACATGCAAGCTGTCTACTGGAACGACTCTGACAAAGGTATGGTCCCTGTTCGCAAGGACATTCCTGCTGAGCTCCAAGAGCTGGCTGAAGAGTGGCGCAACAACATGGTTGAAGCTGCTGCTGAAGCCAACGAAGAGCTGATGAACAAGTACCTGGAAGGCGAAGAGCTGTCGATCGAAGAGATCAAAGCTGCTTTGCGTCAGCGTACTATCGCCGGCGAAATCGTTCTGGCTGTTTGCGGTTCTTCGTTCAAGAACAAGGGTGTTCCCCTGGTTCTCGACGCCGTTATCGACTTCCTGCCTGCGCCGACCGACATTCCTGCGATCAAGGGTACTGACCCTGATAACGAGGAAATCGAGCTGGAGCGTCACGCAGACGATGCGGAGCCGTTCTCGGCTCTGGCGTTCAAGATCGCTACCGACCCATTCGTGGGTACCTTGACCTTCGTCCGTGTTTACTCGGGCGTGTTGAACTCCGGCGACGGCGTGATCAACTCGGTTAAAGGTAAAAAAGAGCGCGTGGGTCGTATGGTGCAAATGCACGCAAACGCCCGTGAAGAGATCAAGGAAGTACGCGCTGGTGACATCGCGGCCCTGATCGGCATGAAGGATGTCACCACTGGTGAAACCCTCTGCAACGCTGACAAGCCAATCATCCTGGTTCGCATGGACTTCCCGGAGCCGGTTATTTCGGTTGCCGTAGAGCCTAAGACCAAGGATGACCAGGAAAAAATGGGCATCGCTCTGGGCAAACTTGCTCAGGAAGACCCGTCTTTCCGCGTTAAAACTGATGAAGAGACTGGTCAAACGATCATCTCCGGCATGGGCGAGCTGCACCTGGACATCCTGGTTGACCGGATGCGCCGTGAGTTCAACGTCGAAGCCAACATCGGCAAGCCTCAGGTTTCGTATCGTGAGCGCATCACGAAGAACTGTGAAATCGAAGGCAAGTTCGTTCGTCAGTCCGGTGGTCGCGGCCAGTTCGGTCACTGCTGGATTCGTTTTGCTCCTGCTGACGAAGGTCAGGAAGGTCTGCAATTCGTGAACGAAGTTGTAGGTGGTGTGGTTCCTAAGGAATACATCCCGGCTATCCAGAAGGGTATCGAAGAGCAGATGAAGAACGGCGTTGTTGCCGGCTATCCGCTGATCGGCCTGAAGGCTACCGTGTTCGATGGTTCTTACCACGACGTCGACTCCAACGAGATGGCGTTTAAAGTGGCTGCCTCCATGGCGACCAAGCAACTGGCCCAGAAGGGCGGTGGTGAGTTGCTTGAGCCGATCATGGCTGTAGAGGTTGTTACGCCTGAAGACTATATGGGTGATGTGATGGGCGACCTTAACCGTCGTCGCGGCATGATCCAGGGTATGGAAGACACAGTGTCCGGCAAGGTTATCCGTGCCGAGGTTCCACTGGGTGAGATGTTCGGTTATGCGACCGACGTTCGTTCCATGTCCCAGGGTCGCGCAAGCTACTCTATGGAATTCAAAAAATACGATACGGCTCCGTCGCACATCGTCGAATCCGTAACCAAAAAACAAGGCTGATTCAGCCCCTTTAGGCTAGGAGTTAATTGTCGTGGCTAAAGAAAAATTTGATCGTTCCCTACCGCACGTCAACGTTGGCACTATCGGTCACGTTGACCACGGTAAAACCACTCTGACCGCTGCTCTGACTCGCGTCTGCTCCGAAGTTTTCGGTTCGGCCGTAGTTGAATTCGACAAGATCGACAGCGCTCCAGAAGAAAAAGCTCGCGGTATCACCATCAACACCGCGCACGTTGAGTACAACTCGCTGATCCGTCACTACGCTCACGTTGACTGCCCAGGTCACGCTGACTATGTGAAGAACATGATCACCGGTGCTGCTCAAATGGACGGCGCTATCCTGGTTTGCTCGGCCGCTGATGGTCCGATGCCACAAACCCGTGAGCACATCCTGCTGTCCCGCCAGGTAGGCGTTCCGTACATCGTGGTTTTCCTGAACAAGGCTGACCTGGTAGACGACGCTGAGCTGCTGGAACTGGTTGAGATGGAAGTTCGCGACCTGCTGTCCACCTACGACTTCCCGGGCGATGACACTCCAATCATCATCGGTTCGGCTCGTATGGCGCTGGAAGGCAAAGACGACAACGAGATGGGCACCACTGCCGTCAAGAAACTGGTTGAAACTCTGGACAGCTACATCCCAGAACCAGTTCGTATGATCGACAAGCCGTTCCTGATGCCAATCGAAGACGTATTCTCGATCTCGGGTCGCGGTACTGTTGTGACTGGTCGTATCGAGCGCGGTATCGTTCGCGTTCAGGATCCGCTGGAAATCGTTGGTCTGCGTGACACTACCGTTTCCACCTGCACCGGTGTTGAAATGTTCCGCAAGCTGCTCGACGAAGGTCGTGCTGGCGAGAACTGCGGCGTTCTGCTGCGTGGCACCAAGCGTGACGACGTTGAGCGTGGTCAGGTTCTGGTTAAGCCGGGTTCGGTTAAGCCGCACACCAAGTTCACCGCAGAAGTTTACGTTCTGAGCAAGGAAGAAGGCGGCCGTCACACTCCGTTCTTCAAAGGCTACCGTCCACAGTTCTACTTCCGTACTACTGACGTGACTGGTAACTGCGAGCTGCCAGAAGGCGTTGAAATGGTAATGCCAGGTGACAACATTCAGATGACTGTTACCCTGATCAAAACCATCGCGATGGAAGACGGTCTGCGTTTCGCTATCCGTGAAGGCGGTCGTACCGTCGGCGCTGGCGTCGTAGCTAAAATCATCGAGTAATTCTCTTTTTAGAATTTGCTTGATGCTTTGAAAAAGCCCCCGCTCAGCGGGGGCTTTTTTATTGGGTTGACACCTATCTGGGGCGTCTATAGAATTGCGCCTCCTTTTAACGGGCGTATTGCGCTCGGTGGGAATAGCAGCCGGAGTCTGAAATCCAATGCAAAATCAGCAAATCCGTATCAGGTTGAAGGCTTTCGACCATCGCCTGATCGACCAATCAACCCAGGAAATCGTGGAAACCGCGAAACGTACTGGTGCTCAAGTGCGTGGTCCAATTCCACTGCCTACCCGTAAAGAGCGGTTCACCGTTCTGGTTTCTCCGCACGTCAACAAAGACGCGCGCGACCAGTACGAAATCCGCACTCATAAGCGCGTTCTGGACATCGTCCAGCCAACGGATAAAACCGTTGATGCTCTTATGAAGCTTGATCTTGCGGCCGGTGTGGAAGTGCAGATCAGCCTCGGCTAAGACTCGGTCTTAGTCGTGTAACGCTCTGAAATGGGCGGCCATAGCGGGTGAAAGCCCCGTACACTCATGAGGTTTACAACATGACTATTGGTGTAGTCGGTCGTAAATGCGGTATGACCCGTATTTTCACCGAAGAAGGTGTCTCCATTCCGGTCACGGTCATTGAGATCGAGCCGAATCGCGTCACCCAGTTCAAAACTGAAGAGACCGATGGCTATCGTGCAGTGCAAGTCACTGTCGGCGAGCGTCGTGCTTCGCGTGTAACAGCAGCTCAGGCTGGCCACTTCGCTAAAGCGAACGTTGCCGCTGGTCGCACTACCATGGAATTCCGTCTTGAAGAAGGCGAGTACCAGGCTGGCGATCTGATCAACGCTGAAATCTTCGCCGCTGGTCAACTGGTTGATGTAACCGGTCAGTCCAAGGGTAAAGGCTTCCAGGGTACGATCAAGCGTTGGAATTTCCGCGGGCAAGATAACACCCACGGTAACTCCGTATCCCACCGCGTCCCAGGCTCTATCGGCCAGTGCCAGACTCCTGGTCGTGTATTCAAGGGCAAAAAAATGTCCGGTCATATGGGCGCTGAGCGCGTGACCGTGCAGTCCCTGGAAGTAGTGCGCGTGGACGCTGAACGCAATCTGTTGTTGGTCAAGGGTGCTGTTCCTGGCGCTACTGGCGGCAACCTGGTTGTACGTCCAGCAGCCAAGGCTCGCGGTTAAGGGGAAGCTGACATGCAATTAAATGTAAATGACGCTCAAGCGATCGAAGTTTCCGAACTGACATTTGGCGGCGAATTCAACGAGACGCTGGTTCACCAAGCAGTCGTGGCCTACATGGCTGGCGGCCGTCAAGGTACCAAGCAGCAGAAGACCCGTTCCGACGTTCGTGGTGGCGGTAAGCGCCCATGGCGTCAGAAAGGTACTGGCCGTGCTCGTGCCGGTACTATCCGTAGCCCAATCTGGCGTGGCGGCGGTACCACTTTTGCAGCACGTCCACAGGATCACTCCCAGAAGCTGAACAAGAAGATGTATCGCGCAGCAATGCGTTCCATCCTTGCTGAGCTGGTGCGTACTGATCGTCTGGTCGTGGTTCAGGATTTCGCTGTTGAAACTCCGAAAACCAAAGATCTGCTGGGCAAGCTGAACAACATGAGCCTGACCGACGTTTTGATCGTGTCGGACGCTGTTGATCAGAACCTGTACCTGGCTGCTCGTAACCTGCCGCACGTAGATGTACGTGACGTTCAAGGTTCCGATCCAGTTAGTCTGATCGCATACGACAAGGTGTTGATCACCGTGTCGGCCGTGAAGAAATTCGAGGAGCTGCTGGGATGAACCAGGAACGCGTATTTAAAGTTCTGCTTGGCCCGCACGTTTCCGAGAAGGCTACGGTTCTGGCAGACAAGAAAGGCCAGTTCGTTTTCAAGGTTGCTACTGACGCAACCAAGCTGGAAATCAAGAAGGCCGTCGAAAGCCTGTTCAGCGTGAAAGTAGAGCGCGTCACTACCCTGAATGTTCTGGGTAAGAGCAAGCGCACTGCTCGCGGTCTGGGCAAGCGTAATGACTGGAAGAAGGCAGTTATCTCCCTTCAGCCAGGCCAAGATCTCGATTTCAGCAGCAGTGCTGAGTAAGGAAGGGGTGCATCATGGCAATCGTTAAATGCAAACCGACTTCCCCTGGCCGCCGTTTTGTGGTCAAGGTGGTCAACCAGGAGCTGCATAAAGGCGCTCCTCACGCACCGCTGCTCGAGAAAAAATCGAAGACTGGTGGTCGTAACAACAATGGCCGTATTACCACGCGTCACATCGGTGGTGGTCATAAGCAGCATTATCGTATGGTCGATTTCCGTCGCAACGACAAAGATGGCATCGTCGCCACTGTCGAGCGTATCGAATACGATCCAAACCGTACTGCTCACATCGCACTGCTTTGCTACGCAGACGGCGAGCGCCGCTACATCATCGCCCCTAAAGGCGTGAGTGCTGGCGACCAGCTGATCGCAGGCGCTCTGGCTCCAATCAAGCCAGGCAACGCTCTGCAACTGCGCAACATTCCAGTCGGTTCTACCGTACACGGCATCGAACTGAAGCCAGGTAAAGGCGCACAGATCGCTCGTTCCGCTGGTGCTTCGGCTCAGCTGATCGCTCGTGAAGGCGTTTACGTTACCCTGCGTCTGCGTTCCGGTGAAATGCGTAAAGTCCTGGCTGAATGCCGTGCGACCCTGGGCGAAGTCTCGAACTCCGAGCACAGCCTGCGTTCGCTGGGTAAAGCTGGTGCCAAGCGCTGGCGTGGCGTTCGCCCAACCGTTCGTGGTGTTGCCATGAACCCGGTTGACCACCCACATGGTGGTGGTGAAGGTCGTACCTCTGGTGGTCGTCATCCGGTATCGCCATGGGGCTTCCCGACTAAGGGCGCGAAGACTCGTGGTAATAAGCGTACCGACAAAATGATCGTCCGTCGTCGCAAGTAAATAGAGGGATACGACAGTGCCACGTTCTCTGAAAAAAGGTCCTTTTATTGATCTTCACCTACTGAAGAAGATCGAAGTGGCGGCGGAAAAGAACGATCGCAAACCAATTAAGACTTGGTCGCGTCGTTCGATGATCCTGCCACAAATGGTCGGTCTGACCATCGCAGTACACAACGGTCGTCAGCACGTCCCAGTTCTCGTTAACGAAGACATGGTCGGCCACAAACTGGGCGAGTTCGCCGGTACCCGCAACTATCGCGGGCACGTGGCTGACAAGAAAGCCAAGCGTTAAGGGGTTAGGAAATGGAAGTAGCCGCTAAGTTGTCGGGCGCTCGAATCTCCGCCCAGAAAGCCCGCTTGGTCGCCGACCAGATCCGCGGGAAGAAGGTGGGCGAAGCGCTCAACTTGTTGGCTTTCAGCAGTAAGAAAGCCGCCGAGATCATGAAGAAAGTGCTGGAGTCGGCCGTAGCCAACGCCGAGCATAACGAAGGCGCAGACGTTGATGACCTGAAGGTCAGCACCGTTTTCGTCAACGAAGGGCGTTCGCTGAAGCGCATCATGCCACGTGCCAAAGGCCGTGCTGATCGCATCGTCAAGCGGTCTTGCCATATCACTGTCAAGGTTGCTGACAAGTAACGGAGTCGAAGAGATGGGTCAGAAAGTACATCCCATTGGCATTCGCCTGGGAATCGTCAAGGAGCACACCTCCGTCTGGTACGCAGACGGTCGGACTTATGCGGACTACTTGTTCGCAGATCTGAAAGTGCGTGAGTATCTCCAAGACAAACTAAAAAGCGCGTCCGTAAGCCGTATCGATATCCATCGTCCGGCCCAAACTGCACGTATCACCATCCACACCGCTCGTCCAGGTATCGTTATCGGGAAGAAAGGTGAAGATGTTGAGAAACTGCGTCAGGACCTGACCAAGCAAATGGGTGTGCCTGTGCACATCAATATCGAAGAGATCCGCAAGCCGGAGCTCGACGGTATGCTGGTTGCGCAGAGCGTAGCTCAGCAGCTGGAGCGTCGTGTAATGTTCCGTCGCGCTATGAAGCGCGCAGTACAGAACGCCATGCGCATTGGTGCCAAGGGCATCAAAATCCAAGTGAGCGGTCGTCTCGGCGGTGCTGAAATCGCACGTACTGAATGGTATCGCGAAGGTCGTGTGCCATTGCACACCCTGCGTGCCGACATCGACTATGCCAACTACGAAGCTCACACCACTTACGGTGTGATCGGTGTAAAGGTTTGGATCTTCAAAGGCGAAGTAATTGGTGGTCGCCAAGAAGAGCTGAAACCACAAGCACCAGCGCCTCGTAAAAAAGCTGCTAAGTAAGGGGTACGCCAAATGTTGCAACCTAAGCGTACGAAGTTCCGCAAGCAGATGACAGGCCACAACCGTGGTCTGGCTCAGCGCGGTAGCAAAGTCAGCTTCGGCGAGTTCGCGCTGAAGTCTGTAGCTCGTGGTCGTCTCACCGCTCGTCAGATTGAGTCAGCGCGTCGTGCTCTGACCCGTCACGTTAAACGTGGCGGCAAGATCTGGATCCGTGTATTCCCGGACAAGCCTATTTCCAAAAAGCCCCTCGAAGTTCGTATGGGTAAAGGTAAGGGTAGTGTGGAGTACTGGGTTGCCCAGATTCAGCCAGGCAAAGTCCTGTATGAAATCGAGGGTGTTTCTGAAGAGCTGGCGCGTGAGGCTTTTGCCCTGGCTGCTGCAAAGCTGCCGCTCGCCACCGCCTTTGTTAAACGGACGGTGATGTGATGAAAGCGAATGAACTTCGTGAAAAATCCGCACAGCAGCTGAACGAGCAACTGCTCGGCTTGCTGCGCGACCAGTTCAATCTGCGTATGCAGAAAGCAACTGGCCAGTTGGGGCAGTCTCATCTGCTCTCGCAAGTTAAACGTGACATCGCTCGCGTGAAGACTGTGCTCAACCAGCAGGCAGGTAAGTGATCATGGCTGAAGCCGAAAAAACTGTCCGTACGCTGACTGGCCGTGTTGTCAGCGACAAGATGGACAAAACCATCACCGTACTGATCGAGCGTCGCGTAAAGCACCCGATCTACGGTAAATACGTTAAGCGTTCGACTAAGCTGCACGCGCACGACGAAACCAACCAGTGCCACATCGGCGACAAAGTCACTATTCGTGAAACTCGTCCTATGGCCAAGACCAAGTCTTGGGCGCTGGTTGATGTTCTCGAACGCGCTGTGGAAGTCTAAGGACTAGGGGTCGGAGAAATTATATGATTCAGACTCAATCCATGCTCGATGTGGCCGATAACAGCGGCGCTCGCCGTGTTATGTGCATCAAGGTGCTGGGTGGCTCCCATCGTCGTTACGCTGGTATCGGTGACATCATCAAAGTTACCGTGAAGGAAGCAATTCCTCGCGGTAAAGTGAAAAAAGGCCAAGTGATGACTGCTGTTGTAGTCCGCACTCGTCACGGCGTACGTCGTGCTGATGGCTCCATTATCCGCTTTGATGGCAACGCTGCTGTTCTTCTGAACAACAAGCAAGAGCCGATCGGCACCCGTATCTTTGGGCCAGTGACCCGTGAGCTTCGTACTGAGAAGTTCATGAAGATCGTCTCGCTCGCCCCAGAAGTGCTGTAAGGAGATCCGACATGCAAAAGATTCGTCGTGACGACGAGATCATCGTGATCGCCGGCAAAGACAAAGGTAAGCGCGGTAAGGTGCTTAAGGTTCTTGCTAATAACCGTCTGGTTATTAGCGGTCTGAACCTGGTCAAGCGTCATACCAAGCCTAACCCGATGTCGGGCGTGCAAGGCGGTATCGTCGAAAAAGAAGCTCCACTGGACGCTTCTAACGTCGCCATTTTCAACGGCGAAACCAACAAGGCTGACCGCGTTGGTTTCAAAGTAGAAGACGGCAAGAAAATTCGTGTCTTCAAGTCGACCCAAAAAGCGGTTGATGCTTGAACACTGCTAGGTAGAAGACCATGGCACGACTAAAAGAGATTTACTGGAAGGAAATCGCACCGAAGCTTAAGGAAGAACTTAAGCTTTCGAACGTGATGGAAGTTCCACGCGTTACAAAAATCACCCTGAACATGGGTTTGGGCGAAGCTGTTGGTGACAAGAAAGTCATCGAGCATGCTGTTGCTGACCTGGAAAAGATCACCGGCCAGAAAGTCGTTGTGACCTACGCTCGTAAATCCATCGCTGGCTTTAAAGTCCGCGAAGGATGGCCGATCGGCGTCAAAGTGACCCTGCGCCGTGAGCGTATGTACGAGTTCCTGGATCGTCTGCTGTCGATCTCCCTGCCTCGGGTTCGCGACTTCCGCGGCCTGAATGCCAAGTCCTTCGATGGTCGTGGCAACTACAGCATGGGCGTGAAAGAGCAGATCATTTTCCCGGAAATCGACTACGACAAGATCGATGCTCTCCGCGGTCTGGACATTACCCTGACCACCACTGCCAAGAACGATGATGAAGGCCGCGCTCTGCTGCGTGCTTTCAAATTCCCGTTCCGCAACTGATTGGAGTAGGAAAATGGCCAAGAAGAGCATGAAAAACCGTGAGCTGAAGCGTCAGCTCACTGTTGCCAAGTACGCCACCAAGCGTGCAGCGCTGAAAGCTATCATCGTTGATCTGAACGCAAGTCCAGAAGCGCGTTGGGAAGCTACCGTAGCTCTGCAGAAGCAACCACGTGACGCAAGCGCTTCGCGCATGCGTAACCGTTGCCGCCTGACTGGTCGTCCGCACGGCGTTTACCGCAAGTTCGGCCTTGGCCGTAACAAGCTGCGTGAAGCTGCAATGCGTGGTGACGTACCAGGTCTGGTTAAAGCCAGCTGGTAATTGCTGTCAAAGTCTCGATGTTCGGGTTCGCGAGAACCTGACCATCGGTGGCCTTGAATCTGAATCAAGCCCCTTTTGGGGCTTGATTCATTTCTGGGGTGTGTCTAGAATGACCGGCTCGCCTGAGCCCGTGTTTTTCATGCCCGGAAGTTCTCGGCGACAAGTAGTAGCCGCAAGGCTAATTTTTCTGTATTAGGAGCGTCTAGCCCATGAGTATGCAGGACCCGTTAGCGGACATGCTAACTCGAATCCGTAATGCCCAGATGGCTGAAAAGTCTGTCGTAAGCATGCCGTCTTCCACGCTGAAGGTGGCTGTAGCAAAAGTCCTGAAGGACGAAGGTTACATCGCGGATTTTCAGATCACCACCGACGCTAAGCCGTCGTTGTCCATCGAGCTGAAGTACTTCGAAGGCCGTCCGGTTATCGAAGAAGTGAAGCGCGTTAGTCGTCCAGGCCTGCGTCAGTACAAGTCCGTTGAAGATCTGCCGAAAGTTCGTGGCGGTCTTGGCGTGTCTATCGTCTCCACCAACAAAGGTGTGATGACGGATCGTGCTGCGCGCGCTGCCGGTGTCGGCGGCGAAGTTCTTTGCACTGTGTTCTAAGGGGGGATAAGCATGTCTCGCGTCGCTAAGAACCCCGTTAAGCTGCCAGCCGGTGTCGAAGTAAAATTCGCAGGCCAACAGCTTTCGGTGAAGGGTGCCAAGGGTACTCTTGAACTGAACATCCATTCGTCCGTTGAGATCGTTGAAGAAGCTGGTGAGCTGCGTTTCGCTGCTCGCAATGGCGATCAACAAACTCGCGCAATGGCCGGTACCACGCGTGCGTTGGTAAACAACATGGTCCAAGGCGTAAGCCAAGGCTTCGAGCGCAAGCTCCAGCTGGTCGGTGTTGGTTACAAGGCGCAAGCAAAAGGCACGGTTCTGAACCTTGCCCTTGGCTTCTCGCACCCAGTGGATTACGAACTGCCGGAAGGCATCACCGCTGAGACTCCTAGCCAGACCGATATCCTGATCAAGGGCATCGACAAGCAGCTGGTAGGTCAAGTGGCCGCTGAGATCCGCGACTTCCGTCCACCAGAGCCGTACAAAGGCAAAGGTGTGCGCTACGCGGACGAAGTCGTCCGTCGTAAAGAAGCCAAGAAGAAGTAGGGCATAGCAAATGACCGACAAAAAAGTTACTCGACTGCGTCGCGCTCGCAAAGCACGCCTGAAAATGCACGAACTAGAAGTCGTGCGTCTCTGCGTGTTCCGCTCGTCGCAGCACATCTACGCCCAGGTCATCTCGGCCGACGGCAACAAGGTCCTGGCAAGCGCCTCGACTTTGGATAAAGAACTGCGCGATGGTGCCACTGGCAACATCGACGCGGCCACAAAGGTTGGCCAGCTGGTCGCTACGCGTGCTAAGGCCGCTGGCGTCTCGCAAGTGGCTTTCGACCGCTCTGGCTTCAAGTATCACGGCCGCGTTAAAGCGCTGGCTGATGCTGCTCGTGAAGCTGGGCTGGAGTTCTAAGTTATGTCAAATAACGACCAAAAGCGCGACGAAGGCTACATTGAGAAGCTGGTTCAAGTTAACCGCGTAGCCAAAACCGTTAAAGGCGGCCGTATCTTCACTTTCACCGCGTTGACCGTGGTTGGTGATGGTAAAGGGCGTGTTGGCTTCGGCCGTGGCAAGTCGCGTGAAGTGCCTGCTGCGATCCAGAAGGCAATGGAAGCTGCTCGCCGCAACATGATCCAAGTTGATCTGAACGGCACCACTCTGCAGTACGCAATGAAGTCCGCTCACGGCGCTTCGAAGGTGTACATGCAGCCTGCTTCTGAAGGTACCGGTATCATCGCTGGCGGCGCTATGCGTGCTGTCCTCGAAGTTGCTGGCGTTCAGAACGTTCTGGCCAAGTGCTACGGCTCGACTAACCCGGTAAACGTGGTTCACGCCACTTTCAAAGGTTTGAAAGCTATGCAGTCTCCTGAATCCATTGCCGCCAAGCGTGGCAAAAGCGTCAAGGAGATCTTCTGATCATGGCTACCGTTAAAGTAACGCTGATCAAAAGCATGACCGGCCGCATCCCTAACCACAAATTGTGCGTTAAGGGTCTGGGTCTGCGTCGCATCGGTCACACTGTAGAAGTCCAGGATACTCCCGAGAATCGCGGGATGATCAACAAGGCTTACTACATGCTGCGTGTCGAGGGTTAATCGATGAAACTCAATGATCTGAGTCCAGCGCCGGGTTCCCGTCGCGAAAAGCATCGTCCGGGCCGTGGTATCGGTAGCGGTTTGGGTAAGACTGGTGGCCGTGGTCACAAAGGTCAGACCTCCCGCTCCGGTGGCACCATTGCTCCAGGCTTTGAAGGCGGTCAACAGCCGCTGCATCGTCGCCTGCCGAAGTTCGGTTTCGTTTCCCTGAAAGCCATGGACCGCGCAGAAGTGCGTCTGTCCGAGCTGGCTAAAGTGGAAGGCGACATCGTCACCGTGCAGTCCCTGAAAGATGCCAACGTGATCAACGTCAACGTACAGCGTGTGAAAATCATGCTGTCCGGTGAAGTGACTCGCGCTGTCACTATCGGCAAGGGAATCGGCGCCACCAAAGGTGCGCGTGCGGCTATCGAAGCAGCTGGCGGCAAGTTCGAGGAATAAATGGCTAAGCAAGGTGCTCTCTCTGCGCTCGGCAAAGGCGGTATGTCTGAACTCTGGGCTCGTCTGCGTTTTCTGTTCCTGGCGATTATCGTCTACCGAATAGGCGCACACATCCCGGTTCCAGGTATTAACCCGGACCGACTCGCAGACCTGTTTCGACAGAATGAGGGGACCATTCTTAGCTTGTTCAACATGTTCTCCGGCGGCGCGCTGGAACGGATGAGCATCTTTGCACTGGGGATCATGCCGTACATTTCGGCATCGATCATCATGCAACTGATGACAGCCGTCAGTCCGCAGCTGGAGCAGTTGAAGAAGGAAGGTGAAGCTGGCCGTCGCAAGATCAGCCAGTACACCCGCTACGGCACCGTCATCCTCGCTCTCGTTCAGGCTATTGGCATGTCCATTGGTCTGGCAGGGCAGGGTGTTGCGTTCACTGGTGACTTTGGCTTCCATTTCGTCGCGGTATCCACTTTTGTGGCTGGTGCGATGTTCATGATGTGGCTGGGTGAGCAGATTACTGAGCGTGGTGTAGGTAACGGTATCTCGATGTTGATTTTTTCGGGTATCGTCGCCGGTCTTCCGAGAGCAATCGGGCAGTCTTTCGAGTCTGCGCGTCAGGGTGATATCAACATTTTCGCCTTGGTTGCCATCGGTTTGCTGGCAGTAGCGATTATCGGTTTCGTGGTGTTCATTGAGCGTGGTCAGCGTCGTATTGCTGTTCACTACGCCAAGCGTCAGCAGGGCCGCAAGGTTTTTGCTGCGCAGACGAGCCACTTGCCGCTTAAGGTGAACATGGCCGGTGTTATTCCGGCTATTTTCGCGAGCAGCATTTTGCTGTTCCCGGCTTCGTTGGGTGCCTGGTTCGGTCAGTCTGAAGGTATGGGCTGGTTGCAGGACATCTCGCAGTCGATCGCTCCTGGTCAGCCGTTGAATATTCTGCTGTTTAGTGCAGGGATTATTTTCTTCTGCTTCTTCTATACGGCGTTGATGTTCAATCCGAAAGACGTAGCGGAAAACCTGAAGAAGTCCGGTGCCTTTATTCCGGGCATCCGTCCAGGTGAGCAGTCTGCGCGCTACATTGATGGCGTTCTGACTCGCTTGACCATGTTCGGTGCTCTTTACATGACGGCCGTGTGTCTGTTGCCCCAGTTCCTGGTGGTTGCAGCAAACGTTCCGTTCTACCTTGGCGGGACCTCGTTGCTGATCGTGGTCGTGGTTGTGATGGACTTCATGTCCCAAGTACAATCGCACCTCGTTTCGCACCAGTACGAATCCCTGATGAAGAAAGCCAACCTGAAGGGTTACGGCAGCGGCATGTTGCGCTGAGTACCCATAAGGTTCGAGGAGTTGGTGATGAAAGTTCGTGCATCGGTGAAAAAGCTGTGCCGTAACTGCAAGATTATTCGCCGCGAAGGTGTTGTTCGAGTAATTTGCAGCGCGGAACCGCGTCACAAACAGCGCCAAGGCTGAGTGTGATTGTGCTTCAAGCCCGGTAGCTAGTGCGCTACCGGGTTGATTATTTGTTATTACAGCGATATTATCTCGCGCCCTATTTCTTGGCTTCCGGGGCGTAGGTAGCTGTCAATTGGAGTCCCACTGAATGGCCCGTATTGCAGGCGTTAACATTCCAGATAACAAGCATACTGTTATCTCGCTGACCTACATCTATGGTGTTGGTCGCACTACTGCACAGAAGATCTGTGCAGAGACTGGGGTAAACCCAGCCGCAAAGATCAAAGATCTGAGCGACGAGCAGATTGAGCAGTTGCGTGGCGAAGTGGCGAAGTTCACCACTGAAGGTGACCTGCGTCGCGAAATCAACATGAAAATCAAGCGTTTGATGGACCTCGGTTGCTACCGTGGTCTGCGTCATCGTCGTGGTCTTCCAGTACGCGGTCAGCGTACCAAGACCAACGCGCGTACCCGTAAAGGTCCGCGTAAGCCGATCCGCAAGTAATCGCCCACGCGAATCGACAGGAAATTAATCATGGCAAAACCTGCTGCTCGTCCTCGTAAAAAAGTTAAAAAGACAGTGGTTGATGGCATCGCCCACATCCATGCTTCTTTTAACAACACCATCGTGACCATCACCGACCGTCAAGGTAACGCGCTTTCTTGGGCTACCTCCGGTGGTTCGGGTTTCCGCGGTTCCCGCAAGTCCACCCCGTTTGCTGCTCAAGTAGCTGCTGAACGTGCTGGTCAAGCTGCGCTGGAATATGGCCTGAAAAACCTCGACGTTAACGTCAAAGGTCCAGGTCCAGGTCGTGAGTCTGCTGTCCGTGCATTGAACGGCTGTGGCTATAAGATCGCCAGCATCACCGACGTGACGCCAATCCCGCACAACGGGTGCCGTCCGCCGAAGAAGCGCCGCGTGTAATCCAGGAGATTGTAAAGAATGGCTCGTTACATTGGTCCAAAATGCAAACTCGCTCGTCGCGAAGGCACCGATCTCTTCCTGAAGAGCGGCGTGCGCGCGATCGAATCGAAGTGCAACATTGAAGCAGCACCTGGTATCCACGGCCAACGCCGCGGTCGCCAGTCCGATTACGGCACCCAACTGCGTGAAAAGCAGAAGGTCCGTCGTATCTACGGCGTTCTCGAGCGTCAATTCAGCGGCTACTACAAAGAAGCTGCTGGCAAGAAAGGTGCAACCGGTGAAAACCTGCTGCAACTGCTCGAATGCCGTCTGGACAACGTTGTATACCGTATGGGCTTTGGTTCGACTCGTGCCGAATCCCGTCAGCTGGTATCGCACAAGTCGATCAGCGTTAACGGTCAGACCGTAAACGTTCCGTCGTATCAGGTTCGTGCTGGTGACGTGGTTGCAGTTCGCGAGAAAGCAAAAAACCAACTTCGCATTGTCCAAGCTCTCGATCTGTGTGCCCAACGTGGCCGCGTAGAATGGGTAGAAGTAGACACTGAGAAGAAGTCGGGCGTTTTCAAGAACGTTCCTGCTCGCAGTGATCTGTCCGCCGACATCAACGAAAGCCTGATTGTCGAGCTCTACTCCAAGTAAGGGCTAGAAAATAGGTGCATCCATGCAGATTTCGGTAAATGAGTTCCTGACACCCCGCCACATTGATGTGCAGGTTGTCAGTCCAACCCGCGCCAAGATCACTCTCGAGCCTCTCGAGCGTGGTTTTGGCCACACCCTGGGCAACGCGCTGCGACGCATCCTGTTGTCCTCAATGCCCGGCTGCGCAGTAGTCGAGGCCGAGATTGACGGTGTGCTCCACGAGTACAGCGCCATCGAAGGTGTACAGGAAGACGTAATTGAAATCCTGTTGAACCTTAAAGGTCTGGCCATCAAGCTGCACGGTCGTGACGAAGTTACGCTGACCTTGTCGAAGAAGGGTTCGGGGGTGGTTACCGCTGCCGATATTCAGCTGGATCATGATGTCGAGATCGTTAATCCCGATCACGTAATCGCTAACCTGGCGTCTAACGGCGCCCTGAACATGAAGCTCACCGTAGCTCGTGGTCGTGGTTATGAACCAGCCGACTCGCGTCAGAGCGATGAAGACGAAAGCCGCAGCATCGGTCGCTTGCAGCTTGACTCTTCGTTCAGCCCGGTTCGCCGTATCGCATACGTGGTGGAAAACGCCCGTGTCGAGCAGCGTACCAACCTGGACAAGCTGGTTATTGATCTGGAAACCAACGGTACTCTGGATCCTGAAGAGGCTATCCGCCGCGCTGCAACCATCCTGCAACAGCAGTTGGCTGCGTTCGTCGATCTCAAAGGTGACAGTGAGCCAGTGGTTGTCGAGCAGGAAGACGAGATCGATCCGATCCTGCTTCGCCCGGTTGACGATCTGGAACTGACTGTACGTTCGGCTAACTGCCTTAAGGCGGAAAACATCTACTACATCGGCGACCTGATTCAGCGTACCGAAGTAGAGCTGTTGAAGACTCCGAACCTGGGCAAGAAATCCTTGACTGAAATCAAGGACGTTCTGGCCTCCCGCGGTCTGTCCCTCGGCATGCGCCTCGACAACTGGCCGCCTGCAAGTCTTAAGAAGGACGACAAGGCGACTGCCTGATCGTCGTAATCACCGAACGTAGTGTTTGGTAAGGAATGAACCATGCGTCATCGTAAAAGTGGTCGTCACCTGAGCCGCACCAGCTCGCACCGCAAGGCCATGTTCCAAAACATGGCGGTGTCGCTGTTCGAGCACGAGCTGATCAAAACTACTCTGCCAAAAGCCAAAGAACTGCGTCGCGTTGCTGAGCCGCTGATCACTCTGGCCAAGACAGATAGCCTGGCTAACCGCCGTCTGGCTTTCGACCGTACTCGTTCGAAAGCTATCGTTGGTAAGCTCTTCAACGACCTGGGCAAGCGTTACGCTACCCGTGAGGGTGGCTACCTGCGCATCCTCAAGTGCGGTTTCCGCGCTGGCGACAACGCGCCTATGGCGTACGTCGAGTTGGTTGATCGTGCTACTGCTGGCGAAGCTGTATCCGCCGAGTAAGACGTCAGTCTGAAACAAAGAACCGGGCCTAGTGCCCGGTTTTTTGTGTCTGCAAGAAAATGCGCTGTTCGTACAAGCTTCTGACACCTTTCTGTTGGCACTATGTGCTGGGAAACATAATTAGTAATTATCTATCGATGTCTGCAAGTTAATGAATTTGTAGGTGTCACATGGATGATCGATACTTCCCAGCAAGCCGATTAGCCGGCAGTTTCAAGACTGACAGAGGAAGAAGACCGTATGAGCCAGATCAAAACGCTTACGACCGCCAGTGGCGCACCTGTCGCTGATAACCAGAATTCTCGCTCCGCCGGCCCTCGTGGCCCGTTGCTGCTCGACGATTTCCATCTGCTCGAGAAGCTTGCGCACTTCAACCGTGAAAACATCCCTGAGCGCCGCGTCCATGCGAAAGGCTCGGGTGCTTACGGTACATTCACCGTGACCCGTGACATCACCGAATACACCAGCGCCAAGCTATTCGAATCTGTCGGCAAACAAACTCCGACCTTTCTGCGCTTCTCCACTGTTGGTGGTGAGCGCGGTTCAGCCGACACCGAACGCGATCCTCGCGGTTTTGCGCTGAAGTTCTACACCGAAGAAGGCAACTGGGACATCGTTGGCAACAACACGCCGGTGTTCTTCATTCGTGATCCGCTGAAATTCCCCGATTTCATTCACACCCAAAAACGCCTTCCGCAAAGCAACCTGAAAAGCGCGCAGATGATGTGGGACTTCTGGTCGCACTCGCCGGAGGCGCTGCACCAGGTCACCATTCTGTTCTCCGATCGTGGCATTCCTGATGGCTACCGTCACATGCACGGCTTTGGCAGCCACACCTACAGCCTGATCAGCGCAAATGGTGAGCGTCACTGGGTGAAATGGCACTACAAGACCAAACAAGGCATCAAGAATCTGGCTCCGGCCGATGCCGCACGGTTGGCGGGCACTGATCCAGATTACGCCCAGCGCGACCTGTTCGAAGCCATCGAGCGCGGTGACTTCCCGAAATGGCGCGTATGCATCCAGATCATGACTGAAGCCCAGGCCGCAGCGCATTACGAGAACCCGTTTGACGTGACCAAAACCTGGTCGCAGAAAGAATTCCCGTTGATCGAAGTCGGCGAACTGGAGCTGAACCGCAATCCGCAGAACTACTTTGCCGAAGTCGAGCAAGCCGCGTTCGGCCCAAGCAACATGGTGCCGGGTGTAGGTTTGTCGCCGGATCGCATGCTGCAAGGTCGCGTATTCGCTTATGCCGATGCCCACCGTTACCGTGTCGGCACCAATCACCAGCAACTGCCGGTGAACGCGCCACGCAGCCCGGTGAACACTTACCAGCGTGATGGCTCGATGGCGTTCGGTAGCAACGGTGGTGCAGCGCCTAATTACGAGCCGAACAGCTACACCGACGCGCCGAAACAAGCTCCGCGTTACGCAGAGCCTGCACTGGCCCTGAGTGGTGCGGCTGATCGTTACGATCATCGCGAAGACACCGATTACTACAGCCACGCCGGTGCGTTGTACCGCTTGATGAGTGACGAGCAAAAAGCGCTCCTGGTCAGCAACATCGCCGGTGCCATGGCAGGCGTTTCCAGTGATGTTGTCGATCGCCAGCTGCAGCATTTCTACAAAGCCGACCCGGCGTATGGAGAAGCAATCGCAAAGCTGCTCAACGTACAGCTTAACGAAGTCTAAACGAGAAGCAGAACCGCCCGCATTTGGGCGGTTTTTGCGTTATTTAGGCTGCTTTTCTCAGAATATCTTCGCTTTTATTGCGTGAAACGGGTGACCTTCCAGTCATGTTGGTTCAAACTACAGACTTTCAAGTAGGGAGATGTAGGGCGATGCAAGGCCACCC
Organism: Pseudomonas viridiflava; assembly: GCF_900580865.1. GTDB lineage: Bacteria > Pseudomonadota > Gammaproteobacteria > Pseudomonadales > Pseudomonadaceae > Aquipseudomonas. The sequence continues at coordinate 298,343 of NZ_UTBZ01000164.1, read as the reverse complement.
AGACGTAATCGATTACCTCAACACGTTGCTGACCGGCGAACTGGCCGCGCGTGATCAATATTTCGTTCATTCGCGGATGTATGAGGACTGGGGGTTCACCAAGCTCTACGAGCGAATCAACCACGAGATGGAAGAAGAAGCTGGCCACGCTGATGCGTTGATGCGCCGGATTCTGATGCTCGAAGGCACGCCGCGCATGCGTCCGGATGATCTGGATGTCGGCACCACGGTGCCTTCGATGCTCGAAGCGGATCTGCGCCTGGAGTACAAAGTCCGCGCCGCTCTGTGCAAAGGCATCGAACTCTGCGAGCAGCACAAAGATTATGTCAGCCGCGAGATCCTGCGGGTTCAGCTCAACGACACCGAAGAAGATCACACCTACTGGCTGGAAAAGCAGTTGGGCCTGATCAAGCTGATCGGTCTCGAGAACTACCTGCAATCCCACGCGTCCTGATTGCAGAAGATATAAAAAGCCCCTGTCACTGTTGAAGTGACAGGGGCTTTTTCATGCCTGGCGTTTAAGCCCGATCACGGATCAGCAATGGCTTGAGGTAATGACCGGTGTGAGATTGCTTCATCTCGGCCACATCCTCAGGCGTGCCGGTGGCAATGATCTGGCCACCTTTGGATCCGCCCTCCGGCCCGAGATCGACCAGCCAGTCGGCCGTCTTGATCACGTCGAGGTTGTGTTCGATCACCACCACCGTGTTGCCGTGGTCGCGCAGACGATGCAATACATCGAGCAGCTGCTGAATATCTGCGAAGTGCAAACCGGTGGTCGGCTCATCGAGGATGTACAGGGTCTTGCCGGTATCACGCTTGGACAGTTCCCGCGACAGCTTGACCCGCTGCGCTTCACCACCGGACAACGTCGTCGCTGACTGCCCGAGCTTGATGTACGACAGACCGACATCCATCAATGTTTGCAGCTTGCGCGCCAGCGCCGGTACCGCGTCGAAGAACACCCGGGCTTCCTCGATGGTCATTTCGAGGGTTTCGTGGATGCTCTTGCCCTTGTATTTGATTTCAAGGGTTTCGCGGTTGTAGCGCTTGCTCTTGCACGCATCGCACGGCACGTAGATGTCCGGGAGAAAATGCATTTCTACCTTGATCAGGCCATCGCCCTGACAGGCTTCGCAACGACCGCCCTTGACGTTGAACGAGAAACGCCCCGGGCCGTAGCCGCGGGAGCGAGACTCGGGCACGCCGGCGAACAGCTCGCGAATCGGTGTGAACAACCCGGTATACGTCGCCGGGTTGGAGCGCGGGGTGCGGCCAATCGGGCTCTGGTCGATATCGACGACTTTGTCGAGATGCTCCAGACCTTTGATGCTGTCATGTGCTGCCGCTTCCAGGGTGGTCGCACCGTTGAGGGCCGTGGCGCTCAGCGGGAACAGCGTGTTGTTGATCAGTGTCGATTTGCCCGAGCCGGACACGCCGGTGACGCACGTCAGCAAGCCAATCGGGATGTCCAGGTCGACATTGCGCAGATTGTTGCCACGGGCGCCTTTGAGCGACAGATTAAGCTTCTTGTTGCGCGGCGTACGTTTGGCCGGCACTTCAATCTTCACGCGGCCCGACAGGTATTTGCCGGTCAGGGAATCCGGGTGCGCCATGACTTCGGCTGGGGTACCTTCGGCGACGATCTGCCCGCCATGCACACCGGCACCCGGGCCGATGTCCACCACATAGTCGGCCAGGCGAATCGCGTCTTCGTCGTGCTCGACCACAATCACCGTGTTGCCGATATCGCGCAAATGCTTGAGCGTGCCAAGCAATCGATCGTTGTCACGCTGGTGCAAGCCAATGGACGGTTCGTCGAGGATGTACAGAACACCCACCAGGCCCGCGCCGATCTGGCTGGCCAGACGAATTCGTTGCGCCTCGCCACCAGACAGCGTGTCAGCGCTGCGATCCAGCGACAGATAGTCGAGACCGACGTTGACGAGGAACTGCAGACGCTCGCGAATCTCCTTGAGGATCTTGTCAGCGATCTCGCCGCGGCGGCCGGTCATCTTCAGCTCGCCGAAGTACTCGCAAGCATCGCCGATCGGCAGGTTGGTCACCGCTGGCAAAGTCTTCTCGCCGACCCACACATGTCGCGCTTCACGACGCAAACGCGTACCACGACAATCCGGGCACGATTGGGTGCTGAGAAACTTGGCCAGCTCTTCGCGAACGCTTGCCGACTCGGTCTCGCGGTAGCGACGCTCGAGGTTCGGCACGATGCCTTCGAACGGGTGCGAACGTTTGACGATATCGCCACGGTCGTTCAGGTATTTAAAGTCGACGTTTTGCGAGCCGCTGCCGTGCAGGATGGATTTCTGCTGATCGGCCGGCAGTTCGTTGAACGGCACTTCCAGACTGAAACCGTAGTGCGAGGCCAGTGAACCGAGCATCTGGAAGTAATAGACGTTGCGCCGGTCCCAGCCGCGAATCGCACCTTCAGCCAGCGTCAACTCGCCGTTAACCAGTCGCTTGATGTCGAAGAACTGCTTGACCCCCAGACCATCGCAAGTCGGGCAGGCGCCGGCCGGGTTGTTGAAGGAAAACAGTTTCGGCTCCAGCTCACTGATGGCATGGCCGCAGATCGGGCAGGCAAAGCGCGCGGAGAAGATCATCTCTTCACCCGGCTCATCGTCCATCGGCGCGACCAGTGCAATGCCGTCCGCCAGTTTCAGCGCCGTCTCGAAGGACTCGGCCAGGCGTTGCTGCAAATCGGCGCGGACCTTGAAGCGGTCGACGATCACGTCAATCGAATGCTTCTTCTGTTTATCCAGTTTCGGCAGCTCGTCGAGCTCGCAGATCCGGCCATTGACCCGAGCGCGAACGAAACCTTGGGCGCGCAGTTCTTCGAAAACCGAAAGGTGTTCACCTTTACGCTCGCGGATCACCGGGGCCAGCAACATCAGTTTGCTGCCTTCAGGCTGCGCCAGCACCAGGTCGACCATTTGGCTGACGGTCTGCGCTTCCAGCGGAATATCGTGATCCGGGCAGCGTGGTGTACCGACGCGTGCATAGAGCAAACGCAGGTAGTCGTAGATTTCAGTGATGGTGCCGACCGTGGAACGCGGGTTGTGCGAGGTCGACTTCTGTTCGATGGAGATTGCCGGCGACAGGCCTTCGATGGTGTCGACGTCGGGTTTTTCCATCATCGACAGGAACTGACGGGCGTAGGCCGACAGCGATTCGACATAGCGGCGCTGACCTTCGGCGTACAGCGTATCGAAGGCCAGGGACGACTTGCCGGATCCGGACAGGCCGGTGATGACGATCAGTTTGTCCCGTGGCAGGGTCAGGTCGATGTTCTTCAGGTTGTGGGTACGGGCCCCACGTATCAGGATCTTGTCCAAAGTGGCCTCGCTCGGCGGGCGTCGAAAACGTAGGAGTATACGGGCAAATACTGGATGGATGCACACTATCAAGCAAAGGGCTTTTTGCCTTACATGAAGAGAGTTTCATCTATACGCGTCATAGCGTCGCGATATACCCCGTCTTTCGATGGGACTGGTAGAATCGCCGCCGGTTCACACGAGGTTTTTCCATGCACGATCCCCACAGCGAACGCATGAGTGGCAGCGAGACCCGCGCGGCGAGCGGTCTGGCCCTGGTGTTCGCCTTCCGTATGCTTGGCATGTTCATGGTGTTGCCGGTACTGGCGACCTACGGCATGGACCTGGCAGGCGCGACCCCGGCCCTGATCGGCTTGGCTATCGGCGCTTACGGCCTGACCCAGGCGATTTTCCAGATTCCGTTCGGGATCATTTCCGACCGCATTGGCCGTCGTCCGGTGATTTACCTCGGGCTGATCGTCTTTGCCCTCGGCAGTGTGCTGGCGTCTCAGGCCGACTCGATCTGGGGCGTCATCGCCGGGCGGATCCTGCAAGGTGCCGGGGCTATTTCCGCTGCGGTCATGGCGCTGCTTTCCGACCTGACCCGCGAACAACATCGCACCAAGGCGATGGCCATGATCGGCATGACCATCGGTTTGTCGTTTGCCGTGGCCATGGTTGTCGGGCCTTTGCTGACCCGGGCTTTCGGTCTGTCCGGACTGTTCCTCGCCACCGGTGCCATGGCACTGGTCGGTATCGCCATCATCATGTTCATGGTGCCGCGTTCCACCGGGCCGTTGCAGCATCGTGAATCCGGCGTGGCGCGTCAGGCGTTGATGCCGACGCTCAAGCATCCAGACTTGCTGCGCCTCGATTTAGGTATCTTTGTGTTGCACGCGATGCTGATGTCGAGCTTCGTCGCCTTGCCCCTGGCGCTGGTGGAAAAAGCCGGTTTGCCCAAGGAGCAGCACTGGTGGGTCTACCTTACCGCGTTGCTGATTTCGTTCTTTGCCATGATCCCGTTCATCATCTACGGCGAGAAGAAACGCAAAATGAAACGAGTTTTACTTGGCGCCGTCCTGACGCTGATGCTGACTGAGCTATTCTTCTGGCAGTTCGGCGACAGCCTGCGCGCTCTGGTGATTGGTACGGTGGTGTTCTTCACCGCGTTCAATCTGCTGGAGGCTTCATTGCCGTCGCTGATCAGCAAAGTTTCACCGGCGGGCGGGAAGGGCACGGCCATGGGCGTGTATTCCACCAGCCAGTTCCTCGGTTCGGCACTCGGCGGGATACTCGGCGGCTGGCTGTTTCAGCATGGCGGTCTGTCGGTTGTGTTCCTTGGATGTGCCGGGCTGGCTGCACTTTGGTTGGCCTTTGCTGTTACCATGCGTGAACCTCCCTACGTGACGAGCCTGCGCTTGCCGTTGTCGCCCGAAGCGATCCGCGAAGCGGGTCTGGTCGAGCGCCTCAAGGCCCTCGTAGGGGTAACCGATGCAGTGATAGTCGCTGACGAAGCGGCTGTTTACATCAAACTGGACAAAGAATTAGTGGATCGCGACACCCTCGAACGCCTGGTGAACAACCCGGCCGGGGCTGCTTGCGAAGCCTAGGAGAACGTTATGGCCCGTGGGGTTAACAAAGTCATATTGGTCGGCACTTGCGGCCAGGATCCCGAAGTTCGCTACCTGCCTAACGGTAACGCCGTGACCAACCTGAGTCTGGCCACCAGCGAACAGTGGACTGACAAGCAAACCGGTCAGAAGGTCGAGAAGACCGAATGGCACCGTGTTTCGATGTTCGGCAAGGTTGCCGAAATCGCCGGCGAATACCTGCGCAAGGGTTCGCAGGTGTACATCGAAGGCAAGCTGCAGACCCGCGAGTGGGAAAAAGACGGTATCAAGCGTTACACCACCGAAATCGTGGTCGACATGCAAGGCACCATGCAACTGCTCGGCGGCCGTCCACAACAGGGCGACCAACAAGGCGGTGGCAACAACTACCAGCAGTCGGCTCCGGCTCCACGCCAGCAGGCTCCGCGCCCGCAGCAGTCGGCTCCACAGCAGCGTTCGGCCCCGGCTCCACAGCAGGCCGCACCGCAACCGGCTCCGGATTTCGACAGCTTTGATGACGATATTCCGTTCTGATCTGCTGTTTTTTCAGAGTGAACGTTAGAAGCGAAGCCATTGATTTGGCTTCGCTTTTTTAATGTCTGTTTAATTGGTGACATTATGGTTGTGTTCAATTGAAGCGCGAAGAAAGGCGTCTTAAATTGGATAAAAGCCGTATTCAGTTTTTGCAGGAAACATTGTTTGTTATACCGAAACTGACTGGTTTGTTTCTAATAGCAACAGCTGAATCGTTTGCTGCATGCATGTTTTGTTCGGCCCACTTATGTGCCAAGTGTTTCATGAGCAGAGTTGATCCGAGTTTGTTGTTTAAGTCAGCACATTAGTGGTGGTTCTACCGCGTCCCAAACTCCTCCGAACTTGGGTTCCATACTGGCAGGGATTAACGACGAAGGGGGCGTCAGCGATTTTGCTGAATAAAAGTGCTGTCTGACAAGTTTTGATGTGGCGAAGCATGCAAACCCCACCTCGCATATCAAGGTTTGTGCGCCATCTTTAGTAAAGTGCGCGCTTGCCTGGCTTGCCGTTCGAAGCGCTTTCAGCCAGATTTTTTCCATGTTTACAGCGGGTATCTCCGGTAGTGAGATTTGCGTGGCTGTAGCGACAGGTATTTTTGTCAATCCAAAGCTCTCGATATTCAATGCATAATCTATATTTTTCAGTTGTCCATTTTCAAGCTTGACGCCCATGAAGTTAAGTAGAGTCCTGTTTGCTACCAAGCCCGCATCCATCAGAATCTGAGTTAATGTATTCGAGTTTAGCTGGGTAAGTGAGGATGAACCAAAGTTCAAGCTTAATGTTGTTGAGTCCGCTTTGTCGCTCAATACAGAATAGCAAGCGATGACACACATCTCCAAGGCAGCAAGACGTTGTGGGATATATACGTCTTGATACATTTCTGTGGCGTTTGAAGTGGTAAAGCTGGTAATGCCCATGTAGCGCTCCTTCCATGGTTTTATTTCACTTACGATTGCTCGCAAGCTTATCTTAAGCACAAGGTTTAGCACAAAAAAGGCCCATCGCTCACCACGACGGACCTTTTTCAGATCTGATTTTATTAAATGATCAGATGTGGCAGAAAACGGCTGGAGTCTTTAGTGATAAGGCTGTTGTCTTCCCGCACCCCAATCCCTGCAGCCTGATCGCCAATGACCCAGGAGCCAATCAGCGTGTAGCTGTCGCCAAACTTCGGCAGCGGTGCAAACTCCTGCAGGATGAACGGCGCATCCGTGTAGGGCCCGTCCTCTTTGACGATCAGACCGTCAGCGGTTTGCAGTTCAATGTTGGCGCCTTCCCGGGAGAAAAACGGCTTGCGTACCCAGCCCTTGGGCACAGCGCTGGCCGGATTCGGATCAAGATGCGCCGCCAGCAGATTCGGATGGCCCTTGTGCATCTCCCACAACAACGGCAGTGCACCCTTGTTCGACAGGATCGCCTTCCACGCCGGTTCGAAAAACTGTGTATCGCACTCGGCAATCGCGGCGCCGAACGGCTCGTGGAAGATGAACTCCCATGCATGCAGCTTGAACAGGTGCGGAATCCAGCGATCTTCCAGATCGACAAAACGACCTTCAGCCGTCAAACCGATGTCTTCGATATCGATGTGCCGCGATTCGATGCCGACCTTCTCGGCGATCAGCCGCAGATAGTCCGTGGTGCCCTTGTCTTCGACCGAATCCTTCATCGAAGCGAAGTAGAACGGTCGCTTCAACTGTAATTCGGCGAAGGCCCGATGCAGCTGGGTGTCGATGCTGTTGAACTGGTCGGCATGACGCGGCAGCGTGCCGCGCTCGATGCATTGTTCCAGCCAGCCCCACTGGAACGCCGCCGCCTCGTAAAGGCTGGTCGGCGTGTCGTAGTTGAGCTCAAGCAGTTTCGCCGGGCCGTTGCCGCTGTAGGAAAAGTCCATGCGCCCGTACAGATGCGGATGACCTTCCAGCCAGGACGTGCGGATCATGTCGTAGTACGGCGCCGGAATGCTCAGGCGATCCAGCAGTTCTTCGCTGTGCACCACGCGGTCGACCAGGTCCATGCACATCTCATGCAGTTCGGTGGTCGGGTCCTCGAGATCGTTTTCGATTTGCGCGAGCGTGAACTGGTAGTACGCGCTTTCGTCCCAGTATGGCTCGTCATCGATGGTGTGGAACATGAAGCCGAGGCTTTCGGCAGTCTGTTTCCAGTCAGGCCGCTCGGCGCAGAGGATCTTCTTCATCGTCAGCTGCTCGAACGACCGGAACTGCTGCCCCAGCCACCCCAACCGCTACGGGCACTGGATTGGCTGCCGAAGCCGCCGCGTGACGTTGACGAGGCGACGTTGACCGGTTTGCTTTTGCTGCTTTCGTAATCCGTCTGGCTGCGCGTCGTGGTTTCGGCTCTGCGGTACTGCGTCGAGGTGTTGTACGGCTGGCGCGTTTCGCGATCGCGGTAAACCGTGCGCTCGGCGTTGTTGCTCATGGCGTTGCCGATCAGCCAACCGGTCAGCCAACCGTTGCCGCCACCGCCGCCACCACCGCTGGAGACGTGCGAAGTGCTCTGCACATTCTGCGCAGTGGCATTACCGGCGGGCATCTGGGCATTGGCGATGGCGTCGAGGTTCTGCGCCGGCTCACCGTCTTTCGGCACTTTGAAGCCGCCGAGTTTCGGCACGAAGCGGCCGTCGGAGTTCTTCTGGCACCAGTCAGGGGCAAAGTCCGCGTCGCACTTGGCCTTGTTGTCGTACGCGGGGGCAATGCGCCGGTGTTCGGTCAGGGCGGCGACGTAGGCGTTGGAGCAGACATCGGCGGCCACTTCGGCATCGACACACTGTTCCACATTCTGGAAATTGCGTGGTTGATCCGCGGCTGTCGCCTGGCCGGAAATGGCCATGGCCACCGAAGCGGCAAGGGACAACTGAACGTATTTGCTGCGTTTCATCTAAGGCTTCCTGCCGATCAGTTGGACGGTGTCATGCACGCGGCGTTGAGCATGCCGACGCTGATCGCGACCGCAGCAACATAGATACCCGAAGCCACTTCGCCGTTGGCGATGCGTTGGGATGTGCCTTTGAGTACCAGACCCGTGGCGAGGAATGACAGCAGTTGCACCACCGCGGCAATCACCGCCCAGAGCACGAAGTCGAGGACGTTGACCGAAAACGCAATCACGTTACTGGCCGGAATCGCGAAGCCGATGATCGCGCCGGACAGGGCGATCGCGGCGGCAACGTTGCCGGAGCGGATCAGCTCGAACTCCTTGTGCGGCGTGATGCGCGTGTAGACAAATTGAAACAGCATGAACAGCAGCACGGCGCCGATGAGGTAGACGACGAAACCGACCAGCGCGGTTTTGTTCAGGGAAACGGCCAGCACTTCCAGCATGAAAAACTTCCTTTTTTAAATGGTGCTCAGATCTGTCGTGTACAGCGAAATGCCCAGCGAGGTGCTCAGGCTGACGGTGCCTTCTTCGTCCTGTTCGACGGAGAACAGCAGCAATTCGCGGCGATCGGTCAGGCCGGTCTCGCGCGCATAAAGCATGGAGTGGTGTTCGATGGTGTAACTCTCGTCCGGATTGACCACTTGTTCGGTCATCGGTACGAGTTCGGTCTGGCCTTGTTCGGTGCCCCACTCACGGGTGTATTCGACACCGTCGTGGGTGTAGGTCGGCAGACCGATCGAGCTGTTGGGGCCGGCCAGGCGCTGCAGTTCGGCGTCACTGTTGACCGTCACGTAACTGAGATAATTGAACAGCGTGACCGATTCGATCTGATCTTCACCGGTGACGTGGATCTGTAGCCAGAAATCCTCGTCGTTCATGTAATAGCGGTGCAGTTTGTTGGATTGGCCGAGGTCGACCCAGCCGTGGCTCCAGATCGCCTGATCGAAGGGCACGCGCACCGTGGTCGAGCCATCGAGCAACAGCGCCAGGGTCGTATCGAACCTGACAGCCTTGCCTTGGGCCATGCCGAGTGGGCCACTGGCCACGGTCGGCGTTGGCGCAGCGGTCTGCCAGTTGCTGGTGCCCAGCAAGTCTTTAAACCATCCCATGGGTACGTTCCTTGAAGCGGGTGGAGGTGTTCGTCGGCGAAAAAAGCGTGGCTAGTGTACCGGGCTGAGCGGCGAACGAGGATAGCGATTTCCACGCCATAAACCATGTGGGAGCGAGCTTGCTCGCGAAGAGGGCGTGTCAGTCAACATTGATGTCGACTGATACGACGCTTTCGCGAGCAAGCTCGCTCCCACAGGTTTTTTTCCGCAGTGATTACTGAGCGGACTTTTGCTTCAGGCGCTCAAGGATCGCATTGGCGCTACCTTCGTTCGGCGTGATGCCGGCGTCGCGCAGTTTGCGTTCCAGGTCGTTGCCGGTCGAGGCGTCAGCCAGCTCGTCCGCAGCGCTGAGTTCAGCCGCGCGCTGCTGCTGCTTGGCTTGCAGACGGTTCAACGTACCGACGGCAGTTTCCAGTTTGCCATTGGCACCGCCGCTGGCGATGGAAGCGCTGACCTGGGCTTTCTGCACGCTTTCACGGGCCTTGGCCATGTCCACTTGCTGGCGCAGGCTCTTGATCCGCGATTCGGCCTTGCTGATGTCTTTGCGCATGTTTTCGGCGTAAGTGCCGAATTCGTCGCTCTGCTTTTTCTCGACATCCAGCTCGTTGGTCAGGGTCGAGATCGCTTCGGCCACTTCCAGCGCCAGGTCTTCACGGCCGGCGTTCAGCGCCGAGACGGCTTTGGCTTCCAGATCCTTGATCTTGGCGTCGTACTCGCTTACGCGGTCGGCAGCCAGTTTGTGTTTGGCCATGATGGTGACCAGTTCGCGACGTGCGTTCGACAGGGCGGTGTCGGCATCGCGGATTTCCTGGTCGAGGATGCGCAGAGCCTGTTGGTCAGCGATCGCCTCGCCGACTTCATTGGCGCCGCCGCGCAGTGCGGTGAACAACTTGCTCCAGATGGACTGAGTCATTGGATATTCCCTGTTGATTACTTGAAGAAGTGTTCGAAGGCTTCGCTCGCGCGCTGCACGTTGTCGACCAGGGTTTTCACCTCGGTGACGACGTTGGTCAGGCTCGAGTCGGCGCTGAGGGCGCCAAACATGTTGTAAACGGTCTGCCCGTTCGGCATCGACTCGATCCCGATCGACGACAGCGGGAACATTTCCCGGCTGCGCAACACGGCGTCGTTGAAGGCCGCTACGTTCGAGATCGATTCGATGTCCACCAGCACGGTGTCGACGATGATCTGCTGGCCGGCCAGGGCGATGTGAATCGGCAGACCGCCGAATTCATTCATTTCCAGCTTGATGCTGGGTTCGGAGCTCTGGATCAGCGACAGCGTGATCTCTTGCGAAGCCACCTCGTCCAGGGCCTTGAGGGCATTGAAGAGGCTATCGATGGTCCAGTTGTTGCCTGCGCTCATGTAATTCTCCGACATGAAAGAGCCAGCCAGAATCGGTTGGCGTAGCTGTTGCTCCATTTGCTTGAGCAAGCTTCGGTTTTCGGGAAGCACCCAAGTTTCGTGTTTCACATAACCGGCAGCGGCCAGGCCCGCGCGCATCTGCTTCATATAGAAGCTCGATGGTTTTTTTGCCGACGGTTTCGCGCGCGCTCCCTTGGGGCTCTCTGATTTCGCTGTGGGGGAACGGCTTTTCATGGCAATGGCTCGGTTATGGGTATCTCACGCGTGAGCCACACTACAACCAATTCAAAATGCCATCAATGGCTCACGCGTGAGATTTTTATGACAGGCGTAAAAAGGCCCGCTGCAGCGCGGGCCCGGATTTCTTGCAGGATATTACTCAGCGAGTGGCGGCGAGGAATTCGTCAGTGGATACCACGCTGGCGTAGGCAAAACCCAGCGCTGACATGAACGCGGCGTGGACGTGGGCGGCCGGTACCGTAACCCCGTTGAACTCCAGGTCACGGCTGGCGCAGGCATCGTGAATCACCGTGACGGCATAACCCAGATCCGCCGCCGCACGGGTAATGCCGTCAACGCACATGTGGCTCATGCTGCCGACCACCACCAGTTCCTTGATGCCTTGTTCGTCGAGGATCGCTTGCAGTTCGGTTTCGCGGAACGAGTTGACGAAATGCTTGAGCACAACCGGTTCATCCGCACGGTTGAGCACTTTCGGATGCAGTTTGGCGCCGTCCGAGCCCGGGGTGAAAAACGGCGCGTCCGCTGAGGTGAATTCGTGGCGAATGTGCACGACCGAATTGCCGGCCTCGCGGAACGCGGCGATCAGCCGGGCGGCGTTGTCGGCGGCGGCATCAGCACCGGCCAGCGGCCACTTGCCTTGGGGGAAGTAGTCGTTCTGGATATCGACTACGATGAGCGCTTGCTTGGCCATGGGTGTGTCCTCGATGTGTTGGCTGGAAGTGGCTTCAGTATTGGCGCTGGCCAGCGATTCGAGGATTGGCCGCACCGACAATAGACAGGGGAAAACTGACAATGGGCGCAGAAAGGGCCGCCGTCGCTGAATTGGGCGTGCTGATCTATCCCGGTGCGCAGATGGCAGCGGTGCACGGTTTGACCGATCTGTTTGCGGTGGCCAACCGGATTGCCGCCGAGCATCAGACGGCGCAACTGCCATTGTTGCGGGTGAGTCATTGGCAGGTCGAGGGCGATCAGCCGCCAACGCGCACTTACGCCAGTCATGCGGGTGACGACAGCGCCTTGCTGGCGGTGCTGATTCCGCCATCGATCGGCGGGTTCTCGGCGGCGCAAGCACCGGCCAGCCTGATGCAATGGTTACGCGATCAACATGCCAACGGGGCGACGCTGGGCGGGGTTTGCGTAGGCTCGCTGATGTTGGCTGAAAGCGGTCTGCTCGACGGCCGGAGCGCCACCACTCACTGGACCTCGGCCAAGGCCTTCGCCGAGCGTTACCCGAAGATCAAGCTCAAGGCTGATACGCCGATTGTCGACGACGGCGACCTGATCACCACGGCCGGATTGATGGCTTGGTCAGAACTGGGATTACGTCTGGTCGACAGGTTGCTCGGGCCGAGCATTGCCACCGGCACCGCGCGATTTCTGGTGATAGAGCACAGTGACAGCGCCAGTGAGTGCGGCAGTAATTTTGCGCCGATTCTCGGTCATGGCGATGCAGCGATTCTCAAGGTTCAGCATTGGCTGCAAAGCACCGGTGCGACGGATGTTTCGTTGATGGCGATGGCTGAGCGGGCAAGCCTGGAGGAGCGCACGTTTCTGCGGCGGTTCCGCGCGGCGACCGGGTTGAAACCGACCGAGTATTGTCAGCATCTGCGGGTCGGCAAGGCGCGCGAGATGCTCGAATTCAGCAATGGCACGATTGATCACATTGCGTGGACGGTGGGCTATCAGGATCCGGGCGCGTTTCGCGCGATTTTCAGGAAAATCACCGGGCTGGCGCCGAGTGATTATCGGGCGCGGTTTGGTGTGTCCCCAAACCCGAAAGCACCCATTACCTAATGTGGGAGCGAGCTTGCTCGCGAAAGCGGTGGGGCAGTAAATTAGATGTCGACTGACACGACGTCTTCGCGAGCAAGCTCGCTCCCACATTGAACTCCATAGGACGATAGATCGTGCAATTTGCCGGGGTTTTGCACGCCGTCGTGCAGATTGAAACAGGCGTGATGCCAGCACGATTCTGGCAAGTTTCTGATTGGACTGGAATTTTTGTGGAGCGGCCGTTGGCCTGATCTCTGCACCTCTCACAGCTACAGTCATCGAACCGATGGAAGGGGAGCGCATGACCCCGACACCTCGCAGGAAAATCGTGGTCGCCCACTCGGTGCGTCCCGACGCGCCACAACATGAAGTACAGACCAACAAAGCGCTGGCCCGCTGGCTGGCGCAGATTCTCGGGTGCAAGTTCGGCGGCAGCTACGACGCTGAAAAACACCAGGGTCGTGATCTGTATTTACTGCCGACGCAAACTATTGTCGGCCCGGCCAGCGCTCACGCACTCGGCATCAAGGGACCGGAGGATCTGTGGGGCGGGTTCGTCGAGCACGACTTCATCTGCACCAAAGCCATTAGCCACGGCCTGCGCAGTCATCTGGCTCACGCGCCGCAAGGCTGGTCGCCATTGTTTTCCGAGCGGGTGCGTAACGTGGTCCTCGATGGCCTCAGCGTTTTTGCGCTGGAAGACGCGCGGCCTGCTGCCGAGCACTTGCTGTACAGCGGCCCGATCCGCCTGAAGCCCGTTCACGCCTGCGCCGGTCGCGGGCAGGAAGTGATCAAAAGCCTGGATGCCTTCGACGAAGTTCTCACCCGCCCCGGCATTGAAAAACAATTCAGCGAAGGCATGGTGCTGGAACAGGACTTGAGCGATGTCGTCACTCACAGCGTCGGCCAGTCATTCATCGGCGACAAAGTGCTGAGCTACTGCGGTGATCAATACTTGACCAAGGATGCCCACGGCGAAGACGTGTACGGCGGCTCGAACCTGTTGGTGGTGCAGGGCGGCTATGACGATCTGCTGGCGCTGGATCTGGCGGATGATGTGCGCCTGGCCATCGAACAGGCGCAGATTTTCGACCGCGCCGCCGATGAAGCTTACCCGCGCTTCTACGCCTCGCGGCGTAATTACGACATTGCCCAAGGCCTGGACAGCAACGGCAAATCCCGCAGCGGTGTGCTCGAACAATCCTGGCGCATGGGCGGCGCCAGCAGTGCCGAAGTGGCAGCGCTGCAAAGCTTCGTCAATGATCCGGGAATGCGCGCGATTCGTGTGTCTTCGGTAGAAACCTACATCGATCAGCCGCTGCCGGCGGACGCCATCGAGGTGTATCGCGGCCCGGCCGAGAACAGTGAATTTCTCCTCAAATACGTAACGGTCAAATCCTATGACGGCTAGAAGCGAAAGCATTCAAATCGACATTGATGATGAACAGATGAGCGGGACCTTTCTAAGTCCCAAATCGAAAGTCCCAGGGGTGTTGTTTGTGCACGGTTGGGGCGGTAGTCAGGAGCGCGACCTCGAGCGCGCCAAAGGCATCGCCGGTCTCGGTTGCGTGTGCCTGACCTTCGACTTGCGCGGGCACACCGGCGGCACCGGAATCCCGCTGACCCGCGTTACGCGCGAAGATAACCTGCGTGATTTGCTCGCGGCGTATGACCGCTTGCTCGCGCATCCGACGCTCGACACTTCGGCGATTGCCGTGGTCGGCACCAGTTATGGCGGTTACCTGGCGGCGATCCTCACCTCTTTGCGCCCGGTGCGCTGGCTGGCGTTGCGCGTGCCGGCGCTGTATCGCGACGAGCAATGGCACACGCCCAAGCGTGAGCTGGACAAGGCCGATTTGAGTGATTACCGCAGCACGCTGGTGCGCGCGGACACCAATCGGGCGTTGCATGCCTGTTCGCAATTCACCGGCGATGTGTTGCTGGTGGAATCAGAAACCGATGACTACGTGCCCCATGCGGCGATCATGAGTTACCGCGCGGCGTGCCAGCAGACGCATTCACTGACCCACCGGATTATCGACGGCGCCGATCATGCGTTGAGCGAACCGGTTTCGCAGCAGGCTTACACCTCGATTCTGGTGGACTGGATTACCGAGATGGTCGTGGGTGAACGGTTGAGCATTATTCAATCAGCATGATCTTCTAGTGTTCTTTCGGACGCCTTCGCGAGCAGGCTCGCTCCCACATTTGGAATGCGTTCAACCTGTGGGAGCGAGCCTGCTCGCGAAGAGGGCATCAGCCTCAGCAACTCTCTCAGGACGGTTTCTTTTCGATTCGAAGCGCCTTGGCTTTCGCTTCGACCACCAAATACATCACCACCGTAATCAACAACGGCAACAGAAAATAAATCGCCCGATATGCCAGCAACCCCGCCACCAGACTGCCGCGCGAAGCCTCGTGTTGCAGCAGTGCCACAAACACCGCTTCCAACACGCCAAGGCCCGCCGGAATGTGGGTGATGACCCCGGCAATCGCGCTGATCAACAACACGCCCAGCACCAGCGGATAATCCAGTTTGCTCGGCAGCAAAGTGAAAATCACCGCCGCCATCAGCGACCAGTTCAAAGCCCCCAACAGCAGTTGCAGGACCGCCATGCGTAACGACGGCAGGTTGATTTCTACCCCGCGGATCGCCCACTCGCGACGCTTGGAGAACTGACACGCGGCGAGATAGCCGGCGCTGATCAGCAGCAACAGAACACCAATGCCTTGCAACGCCGCGCTGCTGACTTTCCAGCCCGGCGGCATGCTCACCATCCCACTGCTGAACACCGCACCGGCAATGGTCATGTAGCCGAACCAGTTGGTCGCCAGGCTCAAACCGAGAATCTTGGCGATGTTGCTTTTGCTCACGCCAAGGCGCGAATACAGCCGATAGCGCATCGCGATGCCACCCACCCACGCGCTCAGATTCAAGTTGAACGCATAGCTGATGATGCCCACCGGCAGAATCTGTTTCCAGGTCAGGTCCTGACGAATATAAGTGCGGCCGATCAGATCAAAACTGGCATACACCAAAAAACTCAGCAGCGTCAGGCTGGCGGCGATGATCAGCGTGCGGACCTTGAAGTCGGCGAGGGTTTGCAGCACTTCGGCCCATTCGATGCGCGTGGCGAACAGCGTCAGCAATACGATCAGCGCGAGGAAAAACAGCAAGGTCAACGGGCGCTTCCAGCGGCTCCATTTCGAATGGGTGGCGGGCGCCGCATGGCCGCTCGGCTGCGCTTCGGAATGGCTCATGGCGTGTTCCCTCGAAATGGCTTGAGCCGCGGTTTATGCGCTGGCAACCAACCGGCCATCGCCGGGAAATGTCGCAGAAAGTGAAACACCAGAAACCCCACGGTCATGTGCCAGATCCGCCCACGCGGGGACTTGCTGGCGTCCATGGCTTTGCAATGGTTTTGACTGAGGTCCTCGAGGCGTTCGAACAGATGCTGATTGAACGCGCGGTCGCGGATCAGCACGTTGGCTTCCAGGTTCAGCGACAGGCTCAGCGGGTCGAGATTGCTTGAGCCGACCGTGCTCCATTCTTCGTCGACCAGCGCCACTTTGCCGTGCAGCGGGCGCTGGCAATATTCGTGAATCTGCACCCCGGCCTTGAGCAAATAATCGTAGGTCATGCGCGCCGCCAGTTTGGCCACCAGCATGTCCGGTTGGCCTTGCAGAATCAGGCGCACCTCGACCCCGCGGCGTGCCGCGTTACGGATCTCACGCAGCAAACGGTAACCGGGAAAAAAGTAGGCGTTGGCGATCACGACCCGGCGTTTGGCACGGCGCAGTACCTGCAGATACACATCTTCGATATCGGAGTGGTGCTGGTCGTTATCGCGGAACACCAGGCGCACCTGACCGTCGTGATCATCGAAAGCCATCTCCGCGCGACGCTGGCGCCGACGTTGCCACCAGAACCGCGCACGGCCCGGCCGACCACTTTGCAGCAGGGCGAAATGATGGATGTCGGCGACCGCCGGGCCCTGAATTTCCACCGAATAATCCTGCTTGGCTTCGGGGCCGAAATCAGCGAGGTGATCGCCGGAAAAGTTGATCCCGCCAATAAACGCGATCAGGCCATCGACCACCACGATCTTGCGGTGCAAACGCCGGAACCAGTTGGTACGAATGCCCAGGCGTTTTGGTGCCGGATCGAAGATTTGCAGATGCACGCCGGCCTCGCTCAGCGCGGTGAGATAACCGGTGGTCAACTCGCCGCAACCAAAGCCGTCGAGGCTGACGGTGGTGCGCACGCCGCGCCGGGCGGCGTCGATCAGAATCTCTTGTAACTCGGCACCGACCTTGTCTTCGAAAACGATAAAGGTCTCGAGAAGGATTTCACTCTTCGCCGCGCGCATCGCGTCGAAAACACGCGGGAAATACTCCTCACCGTTTTCCAGCAATTCGACGCGATTGTTGCCCTGCCAGCGGTACTCGACATCCACCTGGCCTGGCTCGCGTGTCGGCGGGTTGATGGCTATCGGTTCCACTGCGGATTTCTCCAGCGGCGCGCTGCTCATAGTTCGATCTCTACCGATAAAGGAACGTGGTCGGAAAGGTGTGACCAGGGCCGGTTCGCCAGGACTTTCGGCTGGCTGGCCTTGAGGTTGCGCACGTAAATACGATCAAGGCGCAGTGTTGGCAGGCGCGCGGGAAAACTGCGCGCCGGTTTGCCCTGGTGCTCGGCGAACACTTCGCGCAGGCCGCAAGGTTTGAGCTGCGCGTCGGCGCGCTGGCGCCAGTCGTTGAAATCGCCAGCGACGATCACCGGTGCGTCGTCGGGCAACTCCGTCAAGCGCTGCATGAGCAAATCCAGCTGGGCATTGCGATGACTTTCGCGCAGGCCCAGATGCACGCAGATCGCATGCACTTCGGTGCCGTCACCCGGCAGACGCAGCACGCAATGCAGCAGGCCGCGGTTCTCGTGGCCGTTGATCGACACGTCGAGGTTGTCGTGACGGATGATCTGGAATTTCGACAGTAACGCATTGCCGTGGTCGCCCTCCGGGTACACCGCGTTGCGCCCATAGGCGAACTGCGGCCAGAGGCTGTCGGCGAGAAACTCGTACTGCGGCATTGTCGGCCAATTGCTGTAGCGCTTGGGATGATGCTCGTGGGTGCCGTGGACTTCCTGCAGAAACACCACGTCGGCCGCAACGCTGCGCACCGCTTCGCGCAATTCCGGAAGAATGAAGCGCCGGTTGAGGGCGGTAAAACCCTTGTGGGTGTTGACCGTCAGCACGGTAAATGTGCGCACGGACGGCGCGACGACCGAGCCTTCATCGGTGAAGCCAACCGGTTCTGGAATACTCATGCCAACACTCCTTCGCCAGCGGGTTCGCCGGGGGTGGTGGCGAGGTCTTTATCCAATTCGAAACGATGCAGCAGATCACGGGCGTCGTACGGCGCGCGTACTTTGATGTCGTTGTCGAAATAGCAGAACACTTCGCGGGATTTGCGCGCGCGCGGCTTCAGGCGTGGGGCGATGAGGTGCGCGTCTTTTGGTTGCTGGCCGTGGTGCCAGGCGTCGATGCGTTCAGCCCAGCGTTTGAGGGCTGGCGCGGTGTAACCGCTGGCGTAGAGCTCTTCGGCGCCGTGCAAGCGCAAGTAGACAAAGTCGCTGGTGAGGTCTTCGCGGTACGGCCATTTGTCGGCGGTGTCGGCGATCACCAGTGCGGTGTTGTAGCGCTTCAATAGCCGCACAAAATCGGGATCAAGGAAGCTGTCATTGCGGATTTCCACAGCGTGGCGCAGCGGTTTTTTACGCCAGGCTTTCAGGCTCGCGTGGCCGTGCAGGTGGGAATCGTGTTGATGGGCGAGGGTGGCGGCGGCTTCAGTGTCGTGTGGCAGTAGCGCGAGGAAGTGCTCGAAACGCTCAGGCTCGAATTTGAAGTTGGGCGGAAATTGCCAAAGGATCGGGCCGAGTTTTTCCTTGAGCTCCAGAATCCCCGAGGCGAAGAAATTTGCCAGCGGTTTTTCGATCTCGCGCAAGCGGCGGATATGGGTGATAAAACGCGGCGCCTTGACGCTGAAGACGAAGTCGTCGGGGGTTTCGGTGTACCACTGGGCGTAACGTTCGGGCCGTTGCAGGGCGTAGAACGATCCATTGATTTCGATGCTGTTGACCGCTCTCGACGCGAATTGCAATTCGCGTTTCTGCGCCAGTCCCTTGGGGTAGAAGTCCCCACGCCACGGTTCGTAGCGCCAGCCGGAAATACCGATGTGAATCGTTGCCATGCCGCCCTCCCGTTGAAAGTCCTCGTGTTGCCGGTATCTTTTGATGACTGCGGGCGGTTGGGGAAAGTTTCGACGGTATTACGGACGGTCACGTCTTAAGGCGAAGATCAAAAGCGCTCCCCCCTCACCCCAACCCTCTCCCCCAGAGGGGGCGAGGGGGAAGGGAGCAGATCTTCGGGGTTTTCAGGATTTGAGTTCGACTCCGGACTTTCAGGTCGGTGTAACAAGATCAGGCAACTCGGTCGGCTCCCTCTCCCTATGGGCGGTCCGACGTTTCGGGAGGGCTAGGGTGAGGGGGCTCTTGAACTTGCCGCACAAATTTCGATCAGTTCCTTACAGGTTCAGCCAAGGGAGATCGGAGTTTTGGTCAAGTTCAGGATCGCTATTGTGCTGGGAGCACTGCTGTTTCTCGGCGCCAGTGAAATCGACGCCGCCGCTTTACCGGGCGTCCCGGCCGCCACCGAAGAAGCGGCCAAACCTGAACCGATTGTGCAGGGCGGTCTGCTCGGTGCGATCAGTTCGAGCATTGATGATGTACAAGACAAGCTCGACCTCAACGAACACCTGGTCGACGCCTGGCGCCTGCGCGCCGACCGCGCCGCTGATGAAGTCGACAAATTGGTCAACCAGCCGTCAAACCGCTCGGGCTGGAGCGTCGCCGGGGATTTCCTCTCGTTGTCCGGCACTTGGCTCGGCAGTTTCGCGCTGCTCGCCGTGCTCGGCAGCCTGTTGGCCAAACGCCTGCGCGAGGGCCGCTGGTTGCGCACCCGCCAGCGCAGTCAGGATCTGATTGGTTACTTGCTGCCGTACACCGTGCCAGCGCTGATCTGCCTGCCGCTGACCCTCTACGTCAGCCATTTCCTGCAAGCCTCGGTAGGCCGCGCGCTGGCGCTGTGCCTGGCCTATGCCACCAGCAGCGGCATCTTTTCTACCTCGATGTTGTTGTGTGTGGTGGTGATGTTCAACGTCGGCCACAAACGCCCGGCTGCGCGGATCATCTGCAATTACTGCCCGCGCCCGCTGTTCCTGATCGGCTTCCTCGCGGCCCTCAGCGATGCACTGACCAGTCCGCAGATCGCCCGCCAACTGGGCGGCAATATCACCAGCAGCGTCGCGGTATTTACTGGCCTGATTGCCTCGGTGATTTTCGGTCTGCTGGTGATTCGCCTGCGCCGCCCGGTGGCACACTTGATCCGCAATCGTTCGCTGAGCCAGCGGTTGAAACAACCTTCGTTGCAGGAGTCGCTGCGGATTTTCTCGGGGCTCTGGTACTGGCCAATCGTGCTGATGGTGCTGGTCTCGGCAGTCAATCTGATCGGTATTGGCGAGGACAATCAGAAAGCCCTGCGCTGCGCCCTGTTCACCACGGTTTTGCTGATCGGCACGGTGTTTCTCAGCACGATCCTGCAGCACTTGTTCAAGTCGCGAAAAGCCGAAGCGATCCAGCGCAGCAGCGCTTACAAGGAACGCTTTCTCAGTCTGTTGCACGCCTTGCTGCGGATCGTCATCGCCATTGCCTTTATCGACATCCTCGGGCGGATCTGGGGTGTATCGCTGCTCGATTTCGCCCAGAGCAGCACGGTCGGTAGGGCGATCAGCAACGCGCTGAGCAGCATAGGCCTGATCTTCCTGGTCACATGGCTGTTGTGGGTGGTGCTCGACACGGCAATTCAGGAAGCGCTGAAGCCGCCGCTCAGCAAACGCGCGGCACGCCAACCGAGCACGCGGGTTAAAACCATCCTGCCGCTACTGCGCAACGCGATAAAAATCATCCTCGTGGTGATCTGCGCGATCACCACCATGGCCAATCTGGGGATCAATGTTGCGCCGCTGCTGGCCGGTGCCGGGGTGGTCGGTCTGGCCATCGGTTTCGGTTCGCAGCAACTGGTGCAGGACGTGATCACCGGGCTGTTCATCATCATCGAAGACACCCTGTCGATTGGTGACTGGGTGGTGCTCGACTCGGGCCATGCCGGCACGGTCGAAGGGCTGACCATTCGTACCCTGCGTCTGCGCGACGGCAAGGGTTTTGTGCATTCGGTGCCGTTCGGCCAGATCAAGGCTGTGACCAACCAATCGCGGCAGTTTGCCTTCGCGTTTTTCTCGGTGCAGTTCACCTACGACACGGACGTGGATAAAGCCATCGAGCTGATCCGCGAGACCGGCGATTCGATTCGCGAAGACCCGTTCCTCAAGTACAACCTGCAAGGACCGCTGGATGTGTTTGGCGTCGACAAGATGGATTTGAACGGCGTGGTGCTGACGGCGCAATTCAGGACCGTCTCGGGTGGACAGTATGCGGTGAGCCGGGCGTTCAACCAGCGGTTGAAGAAGCTTGTGGATAACAGCCCTGTGGTGCATTTCGCGCAGACTTATCCACAGCAGGTTTTGTTGCCGAAGCGGTCGCCGCAGGAGGGGGAGGTGATTGCGACTGAGGTGTCGCAGGAATCGCGGACTTAACGGCGGGATTTGTGGCGTGAGTATCGGCCCCTTCGCGAGCAAGCTCGCTCCCACATTGGATTTGTGTACGCCGTGAAACCATGTGGGAGTGAGCTTGCTCGCGAAGAGGCCAGTGAGGACAACCTCAATGCCGGATCAATATGCCGCGCACCTGCTCCATCGCAATCTGATCCAGCTCCAGCCAGAACTGCTGCTTGCCGGCAATCTCCGCCGCCGCCGGCAAACCATCCCGATACACCAACCGATTACTCACCAGTGCCGGCACTTTCACCCCCGGCAGCAGCGTCCCGGCCAGGTTCAACGGATCCACCCCGCACACCGCGACCAGGCTGCCGTCATGCGGCCGCCGCCTTACTTCGCGTAACAATGGAATCGCTTCAGGCAAGGCAAACTGTTCCCCCGCCAAACCACTGACAAACCGCCCGCCACGAATCTCGCCGCGCGCTTCCAGCCGATGAAACGTACGCAGCAATTCACGCCAACTCGGCAACCAGTCCGCTTCGCGTTCTAGCAATCTCCAGAACACCACGCCATAGCGCCGCAACAATGTCATCGCGACATGTTCAAGGGTTTCGCTGTTATCCACAGCCGCCCCGCGCCGCAGCAAGGCCCAGCGCCCGGCGTCATCCATTCCACCGATAAAAGCGCCGCGCCCGCGCCGACTGCTGCGCTGCTGGCGCTTGCTTGCCGGGGTGATCAATGCGCGCAGGCCTGCGAAGCTGTCGGCATTTACCAGACCGGCGCCGACCAGTTCCTGCAAGGCGATTTCCAGCTCGGTGCGCAGCAGGTGCGCTTCATGAATCAGCTCATCGAAAAACAGCGCGCCGTGCTGACTCAAGGCTTCAAATACCTTCTGGGTTTTCGGCGAGAGTTCGCTCACGGGCGTCTGTTCGGCCAGCGCACTCCACAGGCCGACCTGACTGCGCGGCAGCAGCACGATAGGCGTGCTGCGCAACGCCGTACCGCTGGTTTTTTGCCGGGCACTGAGGCGCGTCCACACCAGTTTGCCGTTGCGGCACAGCTCATCCAGCCAACTTGGCGAATAGTCTTTTAATCGCGCTGGGAGGATGTCGCTGTCCCACGCCGAAGCCGCCGCCGCGTAGCCTTCGAACTGGCCGATAATTGCCGGCAACACGGTGCTACCCTGGCCGCGAGTAGATGGCGACAGATGTTGCCAGTCGAACAGGAACCGCATGAAATCCTGCAACGCCACCGGTTCGATTTCTCGGCGTAAGCGCTTGACCGTGTAGCGATGAATGCGCGCGAGCAGATGCCGTTCGCACCATTCCTCAACCTTCACCTTGGGCGTGAACTGACCCCGCAGCACGTAACCTTCGCGCTCCAGTTGGGCGAGGGCTTGATGGACTTCAGTGGCCTGTAACGCGAGCGGTTCGGCAATCGCGGATAACGGCAGCGGTCCGAAGGCACCGAGGCGCGCGCGGATCACTTCGATCAGCGCTTCATCGAACGTCCAGGCTTCATCGAACCCCGGTAACGCCTCCAGTTCGTCTTGCAATTTGGCCTGTGGATAAAGCGCTTGCAGACAGGTCAGGCGTTCGCGGGCCAGCCACAAGCCATGCTCGGAGTCGATCTGCAAACGGCAGGCGCGACCGCTGCTGGCCAAGGTCGACAGCCATTCACGCCAACCTTCGTTCGCTTGCACCTCAGCCTCGCTGATACACGCAAGGCTCATCAGCGCTTCATGCATTTCATCCACAGCGTTCGGCGTCGGCCAGGCTTCTTCGCGCACGGCGTTAATAGCGTCCGCGTCCAGCGCACCGAGGTCGTCGGTCGATTGCGGATCGCTCCAGCGCCGGTTGATTACTGCCTGAGTGCGACGTTCTTCCAACGGTGCATCGTCAAGAAAGGTGTACGGCCGCGCACTGAGAATTTCCGCGGCGAGCGGCGAAGGCGCCGGCAAGTCGCGGCTGATCAGGCGCACCTCGCCACGCTCCATGCGCCGCAGCAGATTGAGCCAGCCTTCGCTGTCCATCGCCTCGTGCAGGCAGTCGTCGAGGGTTTGCTCGATCAACGGATGCTCGGGAATTTCCCGTTCGCCAGCGAGATTTTCCAGACAGGCGATCTGATCGGGAAACACGCTGGCAATCAGGTCTTCGCTTTTCATCCGCTGCAACTGCGGTGCAACTTTGCGCCCACCGGTAAAACGCGGCAGCGCCAACGCCACCCCGGCATTCCAGCGCCAGCGCACGCCGAACAACGGCGCATCGAGCACAGCCTGAATGAGGATGTGCTCGGCACTGTTGCTGTGCAGGTAACGCCAGATGTCATCGAGTTCAAAGCTGTGGCTGGTGGACAGCGATAGCACGATGGCGTCTTCGCTGGCCGCTGCCTGCAATTCGAAGTTGAACGTACGGCAGAAACGCTTGCGCAGGGCCAAACCCCAGGCGCGGTTGATGCGGCTGCCGAACGGCGAATGGATGATCAGTTGCGTGCCGCCGGACTCGTCGAAAAATCGCTCCATCAGCAAGGTATCTTGCGAGGGCAGGGCGCCGAGGGTTTGCCGGGCCCGGGCGAGGTATTCGACCAGTTGCTCGGCACTGGCGCGGTTGAGGCCGAGGGTGTGCGTCAGCCAGTCGAGCGCCGGTTGCAGATCGCCGGGGCTGGCGCCGAGCAGTTCGTCGAGCTGCGCTTGCAGACGTGCCACGGCGAATGACAGTTCATCGCTGCGTCCCGGCGCTTCGCCGAGCCAGAACGGAATGGTCGGCGGCTGGCCGTGGGCATCCTCGACGCGCACCTTGCCGGTTTCCACACGCAGAATGCGGTAGGACGTATTGCCGAGCTGGAACACATCGCCGGCAATACTCTCTACCGCGAAGTCTTCGTTGACGCTGCCGATGTTCAGGCCTTGCGGCTCGAGCATGACGCTGTAATCGGCGTTGTCCGGGATGGTGCCGCCGCTGGTCACAGCAGCGAGTTTCGCGCCACGGCGGCCACGCAAGGTGCGGCTGACGGCGTCGCGGTGCAGGTAGGCGCTGCGGATGCCCTGGCGGCCGTTGTAGCCCTCGGCGAGCATGCTCAGCAGGGCCTGATAGTGTTTTTCGTCGAGATCGCGGTAGGGTGAGGCTTGACGGAACATCGCGAGCAAGGCGTCCTCAGACCATTCCTGACAACTGACCTCGGCGATGATTTGCTGGGCGAGTACATCCAGCGGTGCTTCGGGGATGTGCAGGGTGTCGAGTTCGCCACGGCGCACGCTGTCGAGCAAGGCGGTGCATTCGATCAGGTCGTCGCGGGTGGTGGCGAACAATCGACCCTTGGGTGTGCCGCCGACCTGGTGACCGGAACGGCCAACGCGTTGCAAAAAGCCGGCGATGGAGCGCGGCGAAGCAATCTGGCAGACCAGATCGACTTCACCGATATCGATGCCCAGTTCCAGTGAGGCGGTGGCAATCAGCACTTGCAGTTCGCCGCGCTTGAGCCGTTGTTCGGCGTCGAGGCGAAACTCCTTGGCCAGACTGCCGTGATGCGCGGCAACGGCTTGTTTGCCGAGGCGTTCGCTGAGGTGTCGGCTCAGGCGTTCGGCAAGGCGCCGGGTGTTGACGAAAATCAGCGTGGTGCGGTGCTCGCGGGCAAGTTCCGCGAGGCGGTCGTAGACCAATTCCCAAACATCGTTGGCCATGACTGCCGATAACGGCACTGGCGGCACTTCGATACCCAGATCCCGTGGCCGGGCGTGGCCGATGTCGATGATTTCGCAGGGGCGCTCATGGCCGACGAGAAATTGCGCCACGGCTTCCACCGGTTTCTGCGTGGCGGACAGGCCGATGCGGGTCAGCGGTTCGCTACATAACGCCTGTAGTCGCTCAAGGCTCAGGGCCAAGTGACTGCCGCGTTTACCGGCGGCCATCGCGTGGATTTCATCGATGATCACCGTGCGCGTGGTGCCGAGCATTTTGCGTCCGGATTCGGATCCGAGCAGCACGTAGAGGGACTCCGGCGTGGTCACCAGAATGTGCGGCGCCGATTTGCGCATGGCCGCGCGTTCTTTCTGCGGGGTGTCACCGGTGCGCACGGCGGTGGTGACGTGTACTTCCGGAAGGTTCATTTGCCGCAGCTGTTCGATAATTCCGGCAAGTGGATTTTGCAGATTGATGCGGATGTCGTTGGACAGTGCCTTGAGCGGCGAGACGTAAACTACAAGCGTTTCATCGGGCAAACCTTCGGGGTTTTCCAGGCCACGGTGAAACAGATCATCGAGCACGGCGAGAAACGCCGTGAGGGTTTTGCCAGAGCCGGTGGGCGCGGCGATCAGCGTCGAACGGCGCTGGCGGATCAACGGCCATGCGCGGGCCTGGGCGGCGGTGACCGTCGCGAATGTGTTGCTGAACCAGGCGCTGACGGCGGGGTGAAAGCCTGCCAGGGCCGCGTCCGTGAGGATGGGCAGATTCATGGCTTAAGTTATGCGGGCACGGGTGGGAAGATGCAAGTACCGCTGGGATCTTCAGCGTCTAGTCGGGCCTTTTCGCGAGCAGGCTCGCTCCCACAGTGGATTTGTGTGCGCCGTAAATCCCTTGTGGGAGCGAGCTTGCTCGCGAAGGGGCCAGTTGCCACGACACAAATCCCGGCGATCTACACTTTACGGATGACGGTTGCGCACTAAACCCGCAAAATGCAACGATTCCGGTAATTATCGACGACGGTTCCACGAGATCCGTCGCTAAAGCCATCGTTCCAATCAGACTGGGCCTGCTGACTCTATGCGAATGCGCCTTATGTTACTGGGCGGCGGGAATGCCCTTGGGCAGGCGCTGATTCGCCTCGGTGCAGAGGAAGATATCGGTTTCCTCGCCCCCCGCCCGCCAGAAGACGGCTGGGATGCCGCGAGCCTGACCCAATTGCTCGACGACACTCGTCCCGATGCATTGATCAACCTCGCCTACTATTTCGACTGGTTCCAGGCCGAAACCGTCAGCGAAAGCCGTATGGCCGGTCAGGAACGTGCAATCGAACGTCTTGCCGAATTGTGCCAGCACCACAACATCGTCCTCGTGCAGCCCTCCAGTTATCGAGTGTTCGATGGTTCGCGCGCCACGGCTTACAGCGAGAAAGACGAGCCGGTACCGCTGGGCCTGCGTGGTCAGGCGTTGTGGCGAATTGAACAAAGTGTGCGCGCCACGTGCCCGCAACACGTTTTGCTACGATTTGGCTGGTTGCTCGATGACAGCCCCGATGGCACCCTCGGACGGTTTCTCGCTCGCGCCGAGCAACCGGAAGAATTGCTGCTGGCCGATGATCGCCGCGGCAATCCGACACCGGTCGATGACGCGGCACGGGTAATTATCTCGGTGCTCAAGCAACTAGATTGCGCCGCGCCGCTGTGGGGCACGTATCACTACGCCGGCCACGAGGCGACAACACCGCTGGCGCTGGGTCAAGCGATTCTGACCGAAGCACGCAGCCTGCATGCGCTGGCTATCGAAGCACCGACCGCGCAGGCCCACGCCGCTCGACCGGACGCTGCCGAGGAGCCACAGCACGCGGTACTGGCCTGCAAGAAAATTCTGCACACTTTCGGGATCAAGCCGCGCGCCTGGCGTGCTGCACTCCCGGGCTTACTGGATAGGTTCTACCGTCATGGCTGAAGGGACTGTTTTAATCACCGGCGGAGCCGGCTTCATTGGCTCGCACCTGGCCGATGCGTTGCTCGCCAAAGGGCATTCCGTGCGCATCCTCGACGACTTGTCGACCGGCAAGCGCAGCAACTTGCCGCTGGACAATCCAAAGCTTGAGCTGATTGTCGGCGATGTTGCCGATGCGGCGCTGGTGGCCAAGGCCATGCAAGGCTGCAGCGCCGTCGCTCACCTGGCGGCCGTCGCTTCGGTGCAGGCGTCGGTGGATGATCCGGTCAAGACTCACCAGAGCAATTTCATCGGCACGCTCAATGTCTGCGAAGCCATGCGTCTGGCCGGGGTCAAACGTGTGGTGTACGCCTCTAGTGCAGCGGTGTACGGCAACAATGGTGAGGGCGAGTCGATTGATGAATACACGCCCAAAGCCCCGCTGACGCCTTACGCGTCGGACAAACTGGCGGGCGAACAGTATTTCGATTTCTATCGCCGCCAGCATGGCCTGGAACCGGTGATTTTCCGTTTCTTCAACATCTTCGGCCCGCGTCAGGATCCATCCTCGCCGTACTCCGGGGTGATCAGCATCTTCAGCGAACGCGCGCAGAAAGGCCTGCCGATCACTGTGTTCGGCGATGGCGAGCAGACGCGTGATTTCCTCTATGTCGGAGATCTGGTCGATTTGCTGGTACAGGGGATCGAAAAGCCTGAGGTGGAAGTCGGCCCGGTGAACGTCGGCTGGAATCAGGCGATGAGCCTCAAGCAGATGCTTGAAGCACTGCAAGCGGTGGTCGGTGAATTGCCGCCTATCAGCTATGGCCCGGCGCGTTCCGGCGATATCCGCCATTCACGGGCGAACAACGCTCGATTGCTGGAGCGCTTCAAGCTGCCGCAGCAGACGCCGATGAGTGTGGGTTTGGCGCGGTTGCTCGGTCGCTCCTGAAAAGCCCCCTCATCGGAACGCCGCCCGCCTAGCCCTCTCCCTGAGGGAGAGGGGACTGATCGAGGTGAACTTTCGAGTTACGCCGACGTGAAATACCGAGTCGAACTGAGATTTTGAAGAACACACAAATCGGCTCCCTTTCCCCCTCTCCCCCTTGGGGGAGAGGGCTGGGGTGAGGGGGATGGACTCAAACTCACCACGCATTCCAGGCAGACATGAAAAAGGCGCCCTTTGACAGGCGCCTTTTTCACGGCCGGAATATGTCGCTATTCCTGTGGCAAGGGGATGTTATCCCCGATCAACTGCGTACGGTTGTCGTCAGTTCTATGCCTGCTCGCCACCAAGCCTCATTCACCACCACGTGAACGTTCGGTCAATCAACTTAGAACTTATAGCCCAAACCGACCATGTAGATGAACGGATCCACATCCACGTTCACCCGTGCACGTGTGCCCGGCGCAACGGCGTTGTTCTCGACGGTGGCGCGGGTATCGATGTCGATGTAACGCACTTGGGCGTTGAGCATGATGTTGTCGGTCAGCATGTAGTCAGCACCGACCTGCCACGCCAGCCCCCAAGAGTTTTTCGCCTTGAAATTGCTGAAGCCGTTGGCGCTGGCTTCGCTGCCAACGTGTTCGTCATAGATCCAGGTGTAGTTGATACCGCCGCCGACATACGGCTGGAAGGCCGATTTAGAATCCAGTGGGTAGTAAACGACGCTGAGGGTCGGTGGCAGGTGTTTGAGGGTGCCGAGCTTGCCGTTGGCCGCTGGCAAAGCGGTGCCTTTGAGCTTGACGTCATGCTCGAACGGCGTCGCCGCGAGCAGTTCGAGGCCGACGTGATCGGTGAGCATGTAAGCGAAGTTGAGACCCAGTTGGGTGTCGCTGCTCATGGTCGCCTTGCCGCCCAGATTGGTGCCGCTCAACGGACCCTGATCGACCTTGACGCTGGAGCTGTCGGCCTTCGGGTTGACGGTGATCGCGCCAGCGCGGATGAGGATGTCACCGGCTTCGTGGGCGTGGGCGAGCGGGGCTGCGAGCACGAGGGCAAACAGCGAGGCGCTGAGCAAGGACTTGTTCATGGGGGCTCCGAAAGGACGTTAAAAGTTTCTGATGTCCTATGGTACGAAGCCAACTGATACGGTCTTTTGACTCAGCTCAATGAAACAGTGAAGGGGCGAGTTTCTGTGGAACCTTGAGGGCCTCTTCGCGAGCAGGCTCGCTCCCACCCTGGAATGTGATCTCCTGTGGGAGCGAGCCTGCTCGCGAAGACGATAGATCAGCCAATACAAAACTACCGGAAGTTACTCCGGCAGCTCATACACATAAATCTTGTCGGCATCCATCTGATACCCGGCATCCGCCAACTCACTGCTCGATGCCTTGACCTGCAACGGCCCCTCGACCCAGTACGGCTGATACAGCTCATCGAGCTTCACGCCCAACTCGCTTTTCACATGCACAATCTGGTTCGACGGTGGAGGCGGCACGTGGATGCAGGCGCCGAAGTACGGCACCAGCAAAAAGTCCGTGGTACGTCCTTCTTCGTTGACTTCCAGCGGCACAATGTAGCCCGGCAAACGAATGTTCTGACCGTCGAGTGCCTGCACCACCGGTGCGTTCGGCAGGTCTTGCTTCGCCGCTGGCGCGGACTCGGCAGACAACGCATCGCCCATCTTCGACAGGTCATGCAACGGCGTCATGTTCGGCACTTCCGGCGCGGCGTCCGGCGGAATCATTTCCGACCACGTCAGGTCTTTCGGCGCCGCTGCCCACACGGGCAGGGCGATCAGCAACAGCAGCGCGAGTGCAGCGCGGGGCATGGTGAACATCCTCATAAACGGATCGACAGGCCATCGGCCAACGATTGGCGATACGCGCGCCAGGCCGGCACGCTGCCCATCAGCAGCGCGGCCGCCAGAATGCCACCGAGCAACGTCAATTCATACTCGCTCGGCCACGCCAGCGGCAGATACAAACCGTAATTGGCCTGCACATAACCCTGCGCGGCGGCGATGCCGATGTACAGCAACGCTAACCCTGCGATGACGCCTGTCAGCGCCAGTGCAAACGCCTCCAGCACCAGCAGACTCGCGATATGCCACGGTCGCGCCCCGACCGAACGCAGAATCGCCATCTCGCGGCGACGTTCGTTGAGGCTGGTGAGAATCGCCGTGAGCATGCCGATCAACCCGGTTAACACCACAAACAAAGAGACCACGAACAGCGCTTTTTCAGCGGTGCTCATCAGGCTCCACAACTCCTGCAATGCCACGCCCGGCAGAATCGCCAGCATCGGTTCGCCACGGAATTCGTTGATCTCGCGTTGCAGCGCAAACGTGGAAATCTTGCTGTTGAGGCCGAGCATAAACGCGGTGATTGCTTGCGGCGTCAGGTCCATGTTGCGCGCCTGATCCGCCGTGATCCGGCCGTTACCTCGCGCGGGCACGCCGTTGTGCCAGTCGATATGAATCGCCTCCATGCCGCCGAGGCTGATGTGCAGCGTGCGATCGACCGGGGTGCCGGTGCGCTTGAGAATGCCGACCACGGTGAACGGCTTGTCGTCGTGCTTGACCAGACTGATCGCGGCCACGCCATGGGCCAGCACCAGTTTGTCACCGAGCTTGTAATGCAGCGCATCCGCGACCTCGGCACCCAGAACCACTTCGAACGGATCCGTTGCAAACGCGCGGCCGTCGGCCAGTGCCAGATGTTGCTGGCGACCGTACTGGTAGTGCTCGAAATAGGCTTCAGTGGTACCCATCACGCGATAACCGCGATGGGAGTCACCGAGGGACATCGGAATGGCCCACTTTACTTTCGGGTTGTTGGCGAAGTGTTCGAAGCTGTCCCAGCGGATGTTGTTGGTGGCATTGCCGATGCGGAACACCGAGTACAGCAGCAGGTTCACCGAACCCGAGCGGGCGCCGACGATCAGGTCGGTGCCGCTGATCGTGCTGGCGAAACTGGCTTTGGCTTCGGTGCGCACACGCTCGACGGCGAGCAGCAGACACACCGACAGAGCAATCGCGAACGCGGTGAGCAGGGCGGTAAAGCGGCGGTTGGCCAGGCTGGCCATGGCCAGACGAAACAGATACATCTCAGACCTCGGCAGACGTGGCGGCGCGATTGAGTTCGGCCAGGGACAGATGACGATCGAACAGCGGCGCCAGGCTTTGGTCGTGACTGACGAACAGCAGACTCGATCCGGCCTCGCGGCATTCAGCGAACAGCAGACGAATGAAGTTTTCCCGAGCGTCGTAATCCAGTGCCGAGGTCGGTTCGTCGGCGATCACCAACTCAGGCTGACCAATCAATGCGCGGGCGGCAGCAACGCGCTGCTGTTGGCCGATCGACAGTGAGTCAGCGCGGCGGCTGAGGATGCTTTCGTCTTTCAAACCCAAGTGCGCGAGCAAGGTGGCGGCGGCTTGATCGACACTGCCGTGACGCTGTTTAGCCCGCTGAGCACGCATTTTCGAGAAGTGACACGGCAGCTCGACGTTCTCGCGTACCGAGAGGAATGGCAGCAGGTTGAACTGCTGGAAGATGTAGCCGGTGTGATCGACGCGAAAGGTGTCGCGGGCGCCGGCGGAGAGTTCGGTGAGTTCCTGGCCAAGCAGGCGAATGCTGCCGCGACCGGGTTTCTGCACGCCGCCGAGCAGGCCGAGCAGGGTGGTTTTGCCGCTGCCGCTAGGGCCTTTGAGGAACAGGGTTTCGCCGGCTTCCAGACGAAACGCCGGGATGTCCAGCAACGGCGGGTGGCCGGGCCAGTTGAAGCCCAGGTCGGACAGTTCGATGAGTGCTTGGGTCATGGCACCAGTTTCATGAGGTGAACACATAACCCCCTGTAGGAGCTGCCGAAGGCTGCGATCTTTTGATCTTGGTTTTTTACAATCAAAAGATCGCAGCCTCGTTTCACTCTGCAGCTCCTACAGGGGATTTTCGGTGGTGTCAGAATTTCAGGGCAGCAGCCTTGGCCGTCACTTCAGTACCTTGCTGGCCGCTGGCGCTGATCAGTTGTACCTGAATTTTCTGCGTCGCCGGGAAGGTCTTGAAGACGTTCGCCAGATCAAGGGTTTTCAGGGCGCCCGGTGTGGCGCAGCTGAATTGGTAATGCGCGTGGATTTCGCTGTGGTCATGGTGATGCTCGTGACCGTCCTTGTCCGCTTCATCTTTATCATGGTCGTCGGCATCTGGCTTGTCGCCGAACAGCGGACTTTCCAGTTCCTGGCTGAGCACTTTGCAACCGGCAGCGGCGGGCAGGCTGAACAGGGCTAAGGGTTTTTCCAGTTGCGCACGCGCGGCGGCAACTTTGGCCTTGTCGGCATCGCTGGTGGCGATGTGTTCGAAACCCACAAGGTTCATCGCCGGGCTTTCCAGCTCTAGCTCCAGGGTCTGACCATCGAGCGCGGCATTCAAACGACCAACGCCATGTTCATGCGCACCGAGGCTGCCGTGTTCATGGTCGTGATCGTGATCATGCTCATCAGCCGCATGGGCGGTGGTCAGCGGCAACAGGGCAAACGGCAAAGCGAGCAGCAGACGACGCATGGCGGTCTCCGGGAAGTAAAGTGAAGAGTTTGTTATGTAATCTTATAACGAAAGTGCGCAGAGTTTGCCCGTGCGCTTGGCGTTGCACAAGTCCCGTGGGAGCATGCAGGTCAGAAAAAGTGCAGGAGCGAACTCAATGTTGCGGATACGCGGAACCGTCGGCGATGTGCCGGTGGACTTGACGGTGGAATTGGATGACGGCGATTGGGCGAAGCTCGGTTCGGCGCTGAGTGGGCAGGCGCCGGTCGCTCAATCTGATGCGGTCGCATCAGCCCCGGCGGCGAAACCGCTGAATCAGGACGATGCCTTGTGGCAACTGGCCAAGGATCTGTTGCGCAAGGCCGGGCAGCTCAGCGGGCCGGACCTGCTTGATCAACTGGAAGGGCTGACCGGCAGCGCGGTGGCGGGCAAGCGCTTGCTGGTGCGTTTGCGCCATAGCGCGGACGTGAAAGTGGTGAGCGGCGGGGATACGCCGCTCTACAGCTGGATCGAATGAACCGCAAAAGATCGCAGCCTGCGGCAGCTCCTACATTGGAATGGAGTACACCCCTGTAGGAGCTGCCGAAGGCTGCGATCTTTTGATCTTAATAAAGTGCAGCAAACATCTTGCGGCGGTAGACGCTGACAAGCGGGTGATCATTGCCCAGCAGCTCAAACACCTGCAGCAAGGTTTTGTGCGGCAAGCCTTCGCTGTAGCTGCGGTTGCGGATGAACAGCTTCAATAGTGCATCCAGCGCCGCTTCATATTGCTGGCGAGCGAGCTGCTGGATCGCCAGTTGATACACCGCTTCATCGTCCTGCGGATCTTTCGCCAGGCGCGCTTTCAGGTCAGCAGCATCCGGCAGGTCACGCGCCAGGCCGAGGAACTTGATCTGCGCCTTGGCGCCGGCCAGTGCAGCCTTGTGCTCATCACTCTTGACCGCATCCAGCACGGTTTGCGCTTCGCCCAGCTCGCCGCGTTCGGTCAGGCAGCGCGCGTAGAGGATCAGCGCTTTGGCATTGGTGTTGTCTTCATTGAGCATCACCACCAGCGCCGCTTCGGCGTCGGCGTAACGACCGTCATCGAACAACGCCTGAGCCTGCTCGAACGGATCGGCTGCGGCTGGCGGCGGCATCTGCACATGCGGCTCAAGCAGAGCGCGTACGGCGGATTCCGGTTGCGCACCGGCAAAGCCGTCGACCGGTTGCCCGTCCTTGAACAGCACAACGGTCGGCAGGCTGCGAATACCGAAGCGGGCGACGATGTCCTGCTCGATGTCGCAATTGACCTTGGCCAGCAGCAATTCACCCTGATAACTCTCGGCTATACCTTGCAGCATCGGCATCAACGCCTTGCACGGCGCACACCATTCGGCCCAGAAATCCACCAGTACCGGTTTGTTGAAAGAGGCCTCGATCACCGACTGGTCGAAATCGGCCGTCGTGGCGTCGAAGATGTACGGCGTTTGCTCACTCATGGGGGATCTCGTCAAAGCGTGGATGGGGCAACTATACGGCTTGGCGGGGGGTGGCCGGAAGGCAGAGATGTGTTGTCTGGCAGGACGCCTTCGCGAGCAGGCTCGCTCCCACATTTGGAATGCGTTCCCCTGTGGGAGCCAGCCTGCTGGCGAAGCTTTTAGCTAGCGCAGCGCATGGTAAAGGCTGACATGTCTGAATTCTTCCGGCTCCGCCAGATCCGGCAAGGTCATTGCCTCAAGCATTTCAATGCGCTGATACAACGGATGCCGAAAATCCCGAACCCGCGAATCCGCCACCAACGCCTCGCGCCCACGGCTCAAAAACGCATCGAGCAACGGCAGATTCGCCCGGTCATACAACACATCCGCCACCAGAATCAGATCAAACCGATCGGCCTCGGCAAAGAAATCCGTCGAATAACTCATCTGCACATCATTGAGCTCGGCATTCGCCCGACACGCAGCAATCGCCAACGGATCCAGATCGCACGCCACTACTTCCAGAGCCCCGGCCTTGACCGCCGCGATTCCGGCAATCCCGGAGCCGGCGCCGAAATCCAGCACGCGCTTGCCGCGCACCCATTCGGGAAACTCCGCCAGATAACGCGCCACCGCCAAACCACTGGCCCAGCAGAAACCCCAATAGGGTGGTTCGTGCAGAATTCGCTGAATTTCTTCCTGACTGAATTGGCGATCCATGTTGTCGCCATCGATCAGCCATAGCTGTAAATCAGTGTCCGGCAACGCACAGACCTTGAGTCTGGCGTCGCCGAGCAATTCACCTAACGCCTGTTGCAGGTCGAGCGGTGCATTCATGGTGCTTTGACAAATTGCAGTTGGCCCAACGCCTGAGTGGTCGGCTGGGTGATGGTTTGCGACGGCAGATGCAGGATCAACTGGCCGGACTGGCTGGCGCGACCGCGCAGCTCAACCCGTGCGCCGGCCGGGAACGCGTCCGGGTTGAAGCGCAGGCGGAACGGCAGGATCTGGTTGTTGCCGATCAGGCTGGAACTGGCGAGCAATTGTTGCGGGCGATCCTTCTCATCAATCACCAGCAGCGCCAGTTCGACTTCGGCACCGGCCGGCACGCCCTGCAGGGTGCCGCTCAGTTCCCGTTGAAAGGCTGGCAGCGGCCCAAGCTCGGCGGCCTCTTTGGCTTTTTTCTGCGCTTGCTGTGGCGCCGGGCCTGGCGTCGGCGGCTGGGGCTTGGGTGCATCGCTGCCACAGGCCACCAGCAGGCTGAAAAGACTGAGCAAAACGAGCGGACGTAACGGCATTGGATGCTC
Source organism: Pseudomonas viridiflava (assembly GCF_900580865.1). Taxonomy (GTDB): domain Bacteria; phylum Pseudomonadota; class Gammaproteobacteria; order Pseudomonadales; family Pseudomonadaceae; genus Aquipseudomonas. The sequence continues at coordinate 262,952 of NZ_UTBZ01000164.1, read as the reverse complement.
CGGCAAAATGAAATCCATGGATCAAACGATCATGCCGTTCTGTATACCGCAAAGCCTATGGCTTGTCTTGCCACCGGGATGCGCTACCATGGCCCTCCCTTTTTTTGTTGCCAGCCACCATGCACTGTCCCTTCTGCGGTGCCAACGACACCAAGGTCATCGACTCGCGTCTGGTCGCCGAGGGCGAACAGGTGCGCCGCCGGCGTGAATGCCTGGCCTGCGGCGAACGTTTCACGACGTTCGAGACGGCCGAACTGGTGTTGCCGCGCCTGATCAAAACCGACGGCAGCCGCCAACCGTTCGACGAAGAAAAACTCCGCGCCGGCATGCAACGCGCCCTGGAGAAACGTCCGGTGAGCGTCGAGCGCCTCGAATCCTCTCTGGTCCACATCAAGCACAAGCTGCGCGCCACCGGCGAGCGCGAGGTCAAATCCCTCGTGGTCGGCGAACTGGTCATGGCCGAATTGCAGAAGCTTGATGAAGTCGCCTACATCCGCTTCGCGTCGGTGTACAAGCGCTTCCAGGACCTCAACGAATTCCGCGAAGAAATCGACCGCCTCGCCCGCGAACCGGTGAAAGAATGACCACCGTCGCTGAGCAGGCCATCCTCGACGCCCACTTCATGGCCCGCGCACTGGAACTGGCGCGAAAAGGTCACTACACCACGCACCCCAATCCTCGGGTTGGCTGCGTGGTGGTGCGTGACGGGCAGATCGTCGGCGAAGGCTGGCATGAACGTGCCGGCGAACCGCACGCCGAAGTTCACGCCCTGCGCGCCGCCGGTGAACTGGCCCGGGGCGCCACTGCTTACGTGACCCTCGAGCCGTGCAGCCACCATGGCCGCACACTGCCGTGTGCCGATGCGCTGGTGAGTGCCGGTGTCGCTCGAGTGGTGGCAGCGATGCGTGATCCGAATCCGCAAGTCGCCGGACGTGGTTTGCAGCGTCTGGCCGATGCCGGCATCGCCACTGAAAGTGGTGTGCTCGAAGCCGAGGCGCGCAAGCTCAACCAAGGTTTTCTGAAACGCATGGAACACGGCTTGCCGTTCGTGCGGGTCAAGTTGGCCATGAGCCTCGACGGTCGCACGGCGATGGAAAGCGGCGAGAGTCAGTGGATCACCGGTCCCGCAGCACGTTCGGCCGTCCAGCGTTTGCGCGCTCAGGCCGCCGTGGTGCTGACCGGCGCCGACACCGTGCTGGCCGATGGTGCGCGCTTGACTGTTCGCGCTGACGAACTCGGTCTGGACAGCGAGCAAACCGCGCTGGCCATGAGTCGCCCACCGCTGCGCGTGCTGATCGATGGACGCCTGCGGGTGCCGCTGGATGCGCCGTTCTTCAAGGCCGGCCCAGCGTTGGTCGCCACCTGTGTCGCGATCGAAGAGCAATATGCTCACGGCCCCGAGTGCCTGATCGTGCCGGGTGACGATGGTCAGGTCGATCTGCATCAGTTGCTGATCGAACTGGCTAACCGTGGCACCAACGAAGTGCTGGTCGAGGCTGGCCCACGTTTGGCCGGCGCCTTTGCTCAGCTCGGTCTGGTCGACGAGTTCGTGATCTTCATCGCCGGCAAGTTTCTCGGCTCTACGGCGCGTCCGCTGCTGGACTGGCCGCTGGCCTATATGAAGGACGCTCCCGAGTTGAAAATCACTGAAATTCGCGCGGTGGGCGATGACTGGCGAGTCACTGCCATCCCTGTCCTTTCGGCGAGCGTATAATTCCCGGCCATCGTTATTACGCTGGCTTAGTTCTCAAGGAGAACCCCATGTTTACCGGCATCATCGAATCCATCGGCAGTATCCGCGCACTGACCCCAAAGGGCGGTGATGTGCGGGTCCATGTCGCCACCGGCAAGCTCGACCTGAGCGACGTCAAACTCGGCGACAGCATCGCGGTCAACGGCGTTTGCCTGACCGCCGTTGAGCTGCCGGGCGACGGCTTTGCTGCCGACGTCAGCCGCGAAACCCTCGATTGCACCGCTATGAATGACCTGAAAAGCGGCAGCCCGGTCAATCTGGAAAAAGCCCTGACCCCGACCACTCGTCTCGGCGGGCATCTGGTCAGCGGCCATGTCGACGGTGTCGGTGAAATCGTCTCGCGCAGCGACAACGCCCGCGCCGTGGAATTTCGCATCCGCGCGCCGAAAGAATTGGCCAAGTACATCGCCCACAAAGGCTCGATCACCGTCGACGGCACCAGCCTGACCGTGAACGCCGTCGATGGCGCCGAGTTCATGCTGACGATCATTCCGCACACCCTGAGCGAAACCATCATGGCGTCGTATAAGCCAGGTCGCCGGGTAAATCTGGAAGTCGACTTGCTGGCGCGTTATCTGGAGCGTCTGCTCTTGGGCGACAAGGCTGCAGAGTCGAGCGCTGGTGGCACGATCACTGAAAGCTTTCTGGCCGCCAACGGCTACCTCAAATCCTGACTGAAGGGGGTGCCTTGTGGCGCTCAATAGCATCGAAGAACTGGTTGAAGACATCCGCCAAGGCAAGATGGTCATCCTCATGGATGACGAAGACCGCGAGAACGAAGGCGACCTGATCATGGCCGCCGAATGCTGCCAGGCCGAACACATCAACTTCATGGCCAAGCACGCCCGTGGCCTGATCTGCATGCCGATGAGCCGCGAGCGCTGCGAACTGTTGAAGCTGCCGTTGATGGCGCCGCGCAACGGTTCCGGTTTCGGCACCAAGTTCACCGTGTCGATCGAAGCCGCCGAAGGCGTCACCACCGGCATCTCCGCTGCTGACCGTGCGCGCACCGTACAAGCGGCGGCCGCCAAAGACGCCAAGGCTGAAGACATCGTCAGCCCGGGCCACATCTTCCCGCTGATGGCGCAGGCCGGCGGCACCCTCGCTCGCGCCGGTCACACCGAAGCCGCTTGCGACCTCGCGCGCATGGCCGGTTTCGAGCCGAGCGGAGTGATCTGCGAAGTGATGAACGACGACGGCACCATGTCCCGTCGCGCCGAACTGGAAGCTTTCGCCGCTGAACACAACATCAAGATCGGCACCATTGCCGACCTGATTCACTACCGGATGATCCATGAACGTACCGTTCAGCGGATTGCCGAGCAGCCACTGGACAGCGAACTGGGCCAATTCAACCTGGTGACCTATCGTGATTCGGTGGAAGGCGACGTGCACATGGCCCTCACTTTGGGCACTGTTTGCGCTGAAGAGCCAACCTTGGTTCGCGTGCACAACATGGATCCGCTGCGCGACCTGTTGATGGTCAAGCAACCGGGCCGCTGGAGCCTGCGCGCCGCCATGGCAGCGGTTGCCGAGGCGGGCAGCGGAGTGGTGCTGTTGCTCGGTCACCCGCTCGATGGCGACGTGCTGCTGGCGCACATCCGTGAAACCGGTGATCAGCCAGCGCCGAAAAAACCGACCACCTACAGCATCGTCGGTGCCGGTTCGCAGATCCTGCGTGACCTCGGTGTGCGCAAAATGCGTTTGATGTCTGCGCCAATGAAATTTAATGCGATATCCGGTTTCGATCTGGAAGTTGTAGAATACGTGCCCTCCGAATAATGACCGGTTGTTTCCGGTCTCCGATTCGCGGCAAATAAATCACTGAGGGACGCGTAGCAGACGCGTCCCGGCTCTTTAAGAGAACTGACGAATGACCCTGAAGACCATCGAAGGTACCTTCATCGCCCCTAAAGGCCGCTACGCTTTGGTAGTGGGCCGCTTCAACAGCTTCGTGGTTGAAAGCCTGGTCAGCGGTGCAGTTGATGCCCTGGTTCGCCACGGCGTGAGCGAAAGCGACATCACCATCATCCGCGCACCTGGCGCCTTCGAAATCCCGCTGGTAGCGCAGAAAGTCGCCCAGAAAGGTGAATTCGCAGCCATCATCGCCCTCGGCGCGGTCATTCGTGGCGGTACTCCGCACTTCGAATACGTGGCAGGCGAGTGCACCAAGGGTCTGGCCCAGGTGTCCATGGAGTTTGGCGTGCCGGTCGCTTTCGGCGTCCTGACCGTTGATTCCATCGAGCAAGCCATCGAACGTTCCGGCACCAAGGCCGGTAACAAAGGTGCCGAAGCTGCCCTGTCCGCACTGGAAATGGTCAGCCTGCTGGCGCAGTTGGAGGCCAAGTGATTAGCGACGAAAGCGATCGTTTCAACCCGCGCGAGCCGCGTCCAACCGACGCCGGCAAGCCTTCGAAAAGTGAAAAGCGCCGCGCTGCCCGTCAGCTGGCGACGCAAGCGTTGTACCAGCGCCACATGGCGAGTACTTCGCTGAACGAAATCGAAGCGCAGTTCCGCGTCGATAACGATTTCACCTTCGCCGATGCCAGCTACTTCCACGACATCCTGCACGGTGTTCCGGCCAGTCTGACCGAGATCGACACTGCGTTGGCACCGTGCCTGGACCTGACCATCGAAGAACTCGACCCGGTTGAACTGTGCGTACTGCGCCTCTCGACCTGGGAACTGCTCAAGCGCGTCGACGTGCCGTACCGCGTTGTGATCAACGAAGGGATCGAGCTGGCGAAAGTCTACGGTTCCACCGACGGTCACAAGTTCGTCAACGGTGTGCTCGACAAGCTGGCTCCGCGCCTGCGTGAAGCTGAAGTGAAGGCGTTCAAGCGCTGATCGGCGCTTGAATTCTTTGTCTCAGCCATGGGCGAGTTTGAGCTGATCCGCAATTTCTTCGCCGCCGCGCCCTGTGCGCAGGGCGGCGAAGGCGTTGCTCTGGGGATCGGCGACGACTGCGCTTTGCTTGCTGTTCCTTCCGGGGAACAGCTGGCGATCTCTACCGATACGCTGGTGGCCGGTGTGCATTTCGCCGATCCCTGCGATCCGTTTCTGCTCGGTCAGCGCTCGCTGGCCGTCGCGGTCAGCGATCTGGCCGCCATGGGCGCCACGCCCGTTGCCTTTACCCTTGCCCTGACTGTACCGACGGTGACCGCCGATTGGCTGCAAGCCTATGCCGGCGGTTTGAACCGTATGGCGCAGAGCTGCGGCGTTACATTGGTCGGCGGCGATACCACACGCGGGCCGTTGAGCCTGACGGTCACCGTGTTTGGCCGCGTACCTGCGGGTCAGGCATTGACCCGTAGCGGTGCGCAGCCGGGCGACGTGCTCTGTGTCGGCGGTGAGCTGGGCAATGCGGCCGGCGCTTTGCCGCTGGTGTTGGGGCAGCGTGATGCTGAGCCGCAAATCGCTCAACCGCTGCTCGATCATTACTGGTCGCCACAACCGCAACTCGCTCTCGGCCAGGCCCTGCGTGGCAAAGCCACGGCGGCGCTGGATATCTCCGATGGCCTGCTCGCCGACTGCGGTCATATCGCACTGGCGTCGAAGGTGCGACTTGAGATTGAACGCGAGCGTGTACCGCTGTCGGATGCATTAGTGGCGTTTCTCGGTCAGCGCGGCGCCGAGCGTGCCGCGCTGAGCGGTGGCGATGATTACGTGCTGGCCTTTACGCTACCGTCCGTCGAGTTGCCGGCGCTGCTGGCCAATGGCTGGCCAATCCATGTGATCGGCCGCGTAGCCGAAGGCCAGGGAGTGGTCTTGCTGGACCGCGAAGGGCACGACATCACCCCGCAAGTCCGGGGCTATCAACATTTTCAGGAGACACCGTGACAGATCACCCGAAACAGGTTCCGGCCGAATTCGTTCCGCCGTCGGTCTGGCGCAATCCCTGGCATTTCCTCGCGTTCGGCTTTGGCTCCGGCACCTTGCCGAAAGCCCCGGGCACGTGGGGTTCGTTAGTTGCACTACCCTTTATCCCGTTGTGGCAGATGTTGCCCGACTGGGGTTACTGGTTGATGCTCGGGATCACCATGCTGTTCGGCTTCTGGCTGTGCGGCAAAGTCGCCGACGATCTGCGGGTACACGACCACGAAGGTATCGTCTGGGACGAAATGGTCGGGATGTGGATTACCCTGTGGCTGGTACCGGAAGGCTGGTACTGGTTGGTCGCGGGTTTTCTGGTGTTCCGCTTCTTCGACATTCTCAAGCCATGGCCGATCCGCTGGATTGACCGGCATGTCCACGGCGGCGTCGGGATCATGCTCGATGACGTGCTGGCCGGTGTGTTCGCTTGGCTGGCGATGCAGGGGCTGGTGTGGGTTTTCGCCTGATTCCAAGGGATATCAGGGGCACGTGAGGGGACTAGGGATGGCTCGACGCTGGTTGGCGTTAGTGGTTTTGGCTTTGCTGAGCACCGTGGCCGGTGCGCAGGACGCCGCGCCGACGCCGGCGGTCATCCATCTGGCCAGTGAAGACTGGGAAGACTACACCGCCGCTGATGGCCATGGTCTGGGTTGGGACGTGCTACGCAAGGTGTTCGAGCCGGCCGGGGTCAAGCTCGATATCCGCAGCGTGCCTTACACCCGTTCGGTCGGGCTGGTGCAGTTGAAGGAAGTCGACGCGCTGGTCGGTTCCTATCGCGACGAAGCCGAGCAGGTGTTGTATCCACACTGGAACTTCGATTCCGACCACATCTATGCGTTGGGGCTGGTAAGCAATCCATCGCCGACCCAAGCGACGCTGGGCAAGTATCGACTGGCCTGGGTGCGCGGTTATCGTTACGAAAACTACCTGCCGAACATCAAGCGTTACAACCAGATCGAACGGCGTACCGGGATTCTGTCGATGCTCAAGCAGGGGCGGGCGGATTTCTACATTGATGCGCTGACCGAGATTGAAGCGGTGGTGAAAACGGCGGCGGATTCGACTCAGTATCGCTATTCGCATTTGGCCGAGTTACCGCTGTTTCTCGGGTTTGCCGACACTCCACAGGCGCGAGCGCTGATGGCGCTATATGACCAGCGTATGGAGCAATTGGTGAAGAGCGGCGAGTTGAAGCCGATCTTCGAGAAGTGGAAACAGCCGTATCCGTTCGCTACGGGCGCGACGAATCCCCTGTAGGAGCTGCGGCACGCTGCGATCTTTTGATCTTGATCCTAAAAGCCAGATCAAAAGATCGCAGCCTCGTTTCACTCGTCAGCTCCTACAGGGATCCACGTCGACCGGGTAGTTATCAAACTTTTTGATCGTTATGCCCGATAATTCAGCCTAAGCGTCTGTAGGAACCTGCTGTTACAATGCCGGCCTGCGAATTTTCAGACTCTTTAGATCAGGAGCACACCGGTGCCTGTCGTCTTTGTCGCCGCTTCCAAGCTGCCAACACCTTTTGCGCAATTCACCATGCACGGTTTTCTCGATGAAGCCACCGGCCGCGAGCACGTCGTGCTGAGCTTGGGTGAAATTGCCGACGGTGCCCCGGTACTCGGCCGGTTGCACTCCGAATGCCTGACCGGCGATGCCTTGTTCAGTCAGCGCTGCGATTGCGGCTCGCAACTGGAAGGCGCCCTTAAAGCCATCGCCCGTGAAGGCCGTGGCGTGTTGCTCTACCTGCGTCAGGAAGGTCGCGGCATCGGTCTGCTGAACAAGATCCGTGCCTACGAACTGCAGGACGGCGGCGCCGACACCGTTGAAGCCAACGAACGTCTGGGCTTTGCCGCTGACCAGCGCGATTACGCCATGTGCCTGCCGATGCTTGAGCATCTGGGCGTGAAATCCCTGCGCCTGATGACCAACAACCCGCGCAAGGTCAAAGCGTTGACCGACATGGGCATCACCGTCGCCGAGCGCGTGCCGTTGCACACCGGCCACAACCCGCACAACAAACTCTACCTGGCGACCAAGGCCAGCAAGCTCGACCACATGATGGGCAACGAGCATCAGGGCGAGGTCGACCGGGCGTGACCCGCGGTCAGGTGCGGCGCCGATTGTCGGTCGATTGGTGGAAATACCTCGCGCTGGCGTTGGTGCCGCTGTTCGTGCTCAACGCGTTGTTTGGTCAGGGCAAAGGGATTCTGCCAGTGCTGGCGATGCCGTTGTTCATTGCCGGCGTGGCGTCGATGTTTGTCAGCCTGAAGTTTTTCGGCCGCTACAAACATGCGCTGATCGCTACGCAAAAAGCCCTCGATACCCCGGATGAACCGGCCGCGTGGATTGCCCTCGCAGCCTGTCGTCGTGCGGCTTTTCTCGCGGCAGCCTTGCCGGCGTGGATCGGCGCACTGGCGGTGTTTGTCGGTCTTGAAGCCGTACCGTTGATGCTGCTGGCGTTGTCCACGGCGGTGCTGTTTTATCTCTATCGTATCCCGCGTCAACTCGGCTGATGCGCCGTCTGTGGCTGGCGCTTCTGCTGCTGGCCGTCAGTGGCCCTGTGCTGGCGAACCTGCGGGTGGTCAGCCTCGCGCCGTCGCTTTCTGAAATCGTCGTTGAGCTGGGTTCGGCTGATCTATTGGTCGGTGTGCTCGATGCCGGGGAGCGTCCTGCTGAAATTGCCACCGTCCCCTCTGTCGGCCGCTATGGCCAACTCGACATGGAACCGCTACTGAGCCTCAAGCCTGATTTGTTGTTGCTGTGGCCCGGCAGTGTCGGCCCGGCGCAGCGTGATCAGCTCAAGCGCCTGGGTATCCCGACCTTCGTCGCCGAACCGCATTCTTTAGAACAACTCACCACCCAGATAGAAGCCATTGCCGCGCAATTGGGGCGACCTGAACGTGGGGTGAAGCGGGCGGCGGAGTTGCGCAAACAACTCGCAGAGCTGCGCCAACGCTATCGCCGGGATGTGCCGTTGCGGGTGTTCTATCAGGTCTGGGACAAACCGCTTTACACCGTCGGGGGCGGGCAGATCATCAGCGATGCGCTGGAAGTGTGCGGCGCGCGCAATGTATTTGAAGACCTGAGTCTGCCGGCGCCGCAGGTGAGTATTGAAGCGGTGTTGCAGCGCGACCCTGAAGTGATTCTTGCGAGTGATCAAGCGCAGCTGAATGCGTGGAAGGCTTGGCCGCAAGTAGCAGCGGTGAAGCAAGCAAATTTACTGTTGGTCATAGACAAGGGGCTTGAGCGCCCAAGTGGCCAAATGATCAGCGCCACCGCCAAACTCTGCCAATTGATCGCGCCTGACCGCTGAAACCGTGGTGACTTCTTCGCGAGCAGGCTCGCTCCCACATCGGTTCTATGGCGAGCCGACAATATGTGGTTGGGCTCTATCCACTGTGGGAGCGAGCTTGCTCGCGAAGGGGCCAGTCAAATCACCGAAGATTCGAATCAAAGCTGGGGAGTCCAGGTGACACCAAACATCCACGCCCGACCTTCCTCGCGATACCCATACTGACCGCCGTCATAGCTGTAATTCGCCCGGCTGTAGCCCTTGTCGAAAACGTTATCGACCTTCAGATCCAGCTTGATCTCGCGATTCAGTGCCCAACTGCTGCGCAAGCCGAACAGCGCATAGCCGCCCAGCGCCTGCGTATTGTCCTTATCGTCATAACTGCTGCTGACCGCCTGCCAACTGGCGCCGAGGCTGATTTGATCAAACTGTCGATCCAGATCCCAGCTCAACGTGCGCCGCGCACGCCGCGCCAAGGTGTGCCCGGTATCGCGATCTCGCGGATCAATGATCGACACCCCAAGGTTGCTCTGCCAGCCGAACAGTTCCTGCTTCAATGCCGCTTCAAAACCGTTGATCCGCGCCGACGCGACGTTCTCCGGACGTGAGTTGCTGCCGAAGATGATCGCGTCCTCCAGATCCGTACGGTAAATCGACGCCTCGAGGCGGCTGCTGTCGCTCAACTGACTGCGCCACTGCAACTCATAACTTTTCGAGGTTTCCGGTTTCAGATCCGGGTTACTGAAGTCCGGGTAGTACAGGTCGTTGAAGGTCGGCGCACGAAAGCCTTCGCTATAGCTCAGCAACAGATCGTTGTCCGGGTTCAGTGGCAACGTGAACGTGCCGCTCCAGGTGTTCTGGCTGCCGAATTGCTGGTTGTCGTCGTGACGCAGGCCCAGCTCCGTAGAGAAACTGTCAGCCTGATAACGATGCTGAATGAACGCCGCACGGTTCCAGCGACTGTCTTCATCGAACGCGGTGCTGCTGTTGACCCGATCTTCGTACCAGTCTCCGCCGAGGATCAGGCTGTTGCGCGCGTCCAGTGTCAGGTCGTTCTGCCAGTTCACCGAGTCGCGGTAGGTGTTGAACACCGTGCGTTCGTCACTGAGCTTGTCGAGGGTCTTCTCGCGGTTCTCGGTGTGGCCGAACTCGACACGGGTTTTCCAGGATTCGTTGACCCGCGCGTCGACATAACTGCTGACGCTGCTGACGTTGAAATCGCTATAGGGCTGCTGCTGGACCGATTCGAATGTGTTCATGTCGAAGCGACCGAACGGGTTGTCGAACTCGCTCTTGCCACGGTTATCCAGCAGATTGGCACCGACTTCGATGTCATCGGTCAGTGCATGGCTGAGGCTCAAGCTGACGGATTTGTTACGGTAGGCATCGTGATCGCCATCGCTCGGGTACGACTCGTGAGTACGGTCAATCCCGGCGGTTTCATCAAGGCTGGCGCCGAGGTTGAAGCGGGTTTTGTCATCGCCCCCGGATAAGCCGAGACTGCGCTGCCACGTTTGATTGCTACCGAAGCCAACGTGCAGGCGTGGCTGCAAACCTTGCTCAGTGCCGCGCCGGGTGAAAATCTGAATCACCCCGCCAATCGCATCACTGCCGTAAATCACCGAACGCGAACCCCGCAGCACTTCCACCCGCTCGATTTGCTCAATGTTCAGATGCTGCAGGTTGCTGTCGCCCGAGGTCGAGTTGCCAATGCGTTGGCCATCGACCAGCACCAGACTCTGCGCCGACTGCGTGCCGCGAATGTAGATCCCCGGCAGACTGCCGCGCCCGCCGACCTGCGCCACTTGCACGCCAGGGACGCGGCGCAGCAGATCCGGCACGTCGCTCGGTTGCAGGCGGTCGATGTCTTTACGGGTGAATACCGTGTTGGCGGCGCTGCTGTCGTTGCGGGCTTCGACCTGGCGGTTGGCGGAGATCAGCATGTCCGGCAGTTTCAGTGCCTGATCACGCTCAAAGGTGTCGGCGAGGGTGTTGGCGGTCGGCAGCAGGAAGAAGGGCAGGGCGAGGCGCGAGAGTTTCATCGGTGGTCCGTTGACGCTTGGGGCGGATTCAATTTGGCAGTGACACAAACCACTGTGGGAGCGAGCTTGCTCGCGAATACGGTGTGTCAGTCAAAAATGAGTCGACTGACAGTCCGCTTTCGCGAGCAAGCTCGCTCCCACAGGGTTTTGCACAGGTAATGCGTTTATTTGTCGAGTAAAGCCAGACGCTGACGAATCGACGCTTCGATCCCGGCCTCATCCAGCCCGCACTCGGCCAGCATTTGCGCAGGCTTGGCGTGCTCGACGTAGACATCCGGCAAGCCCAGATGCAGCATCGACTTGAGGATGTTCTCCCGCGCGAGGAACTCGCTGACCGCGCCGCCGGCGCCGCCCATGATCGCGTTCTCCTCGATGGTCACCAGCAATTCGTGGCTGCCGGCAATCTCGCGCACCAGCGCTTCATCCAGCGGTTTGACGAAACGCATGTCGACCACAGTCGCATCAAGCTTCTCAGCGACTTTCAGCGCCTCGGCCAGTTGCACACCGAACACCAGCAAGGCGACTTTGCTGCCCTGACGACGGACGATGCCCTTGCCGATTTCGATCGGCGCGAGGTCTTTCTCGATGGTTGCGTTCGGGCCATTGCCGCGTGGATAACGCACCGCCGCCGGGCCGTTGTAGAGGTGGCCGGTGGTGAGCATCTTGCGCAGTTCGTTCTCATCGCTCGGGGTCATGATGACCATGCCCGGGATGCAGCGCAGGTACGACAGATCGAAGCTGCCAGCGTGGGTCGGGCCGTCTTCGCCGACCAGACCGGCACGGTCGATGGCGAACAGCACGTCGAGGTTCTGCACCGCAACGTCATGCACCAACTGGTCGTAACCACGCTGCAGGAACGTCGAGTAGATAGCCACAACCGGTTTCGCGCCTTCGCAGGCCATGCCGGCGGCGAATGTCACCGCATGTTGTTCGGCAATCGCCACGTCGAAGTAGCGCAGCGGGAAGCGTTCGCTGAACGCCACCAGGTCCGAGCCTTCCTTCATCGCCGGGGTAATCCCGACCAGGCGTGGATCGGATGCGGCCATGTCGCACAGCCATTCGCCAAACACTGCCGAGTATTTCGGCCCGCCGGCTTGCTTCGGCGCGGCGGCCGGAGCGTCCAGTGGTTCGAGTTTGGTGATGGCGTGGTAACCGATCGGGTCGACTTCCGCCGGGGCGAAGCCTTTGCCTTTCTTGGTGACGATGTGCAGGAACTGCGGGCCTTTCAGATCGCGCATGTTGCGCAATGTGGCGATCAGGGTTGGCAGGTCGTGGCCGTCGATCGGGCCGATGTAGTTCCAGCCCAGCTCTTCGAACAGGGTGCCGGGAACCAGCATGCCTTTGGCGTATTCTTCGGTGCGGCGGGCGATTTCCCAGGCACCGGGCAGGCGCGACAGGACTTTTTTGCTGCCCTCACGCATGCTCGCGTAAGTGCGGCTGGAGAGGATCTTCGCCAGATAATTCGACAGACCGCCGACGTTGCGTGAGATCGACATGTCGTTGTCGTTGAGGATCACCAGCATGTTGGCGTTCACTTCCGGCGCATGGTTCAGCGCCTCGAAGGCCATGCCGGCGGTCAAGGCACCGTCGCCGATCACCGCGATTGCCTTGCGATCACTGTTCTGCAGGCGGGCGGCAATGGCCATGCCCAGCGCTGCGCTGATCGAGGTGCTGGAGTGGCCGACGCCAAAAGTGTCGTACTCGCTCTCGGCGCGACGCGGGAAGGCAGCGATGCCGTCCTTCTGGCGCAGCGATTCCATGCGCTCACGGCGACCGGTAAGGATCTTGTGTGGATACGCCTGATGACCAACGTCCCACACCAACCGGTCATCCGGTGTGTCGAAGACGTAATGCAGCGCGATGGTCAGCTCGATCACGCCCAGGCCGGCACCGAAATGCCCACCGGTCTGACCGACCGTGTAGAGCAATTCCAGGCGCAACTCATCGGCCAGGGTTTCCAGCTCGGCTTCGCCTAACCGGCGCAGGCCGTCCGGCGTATTCGCGCGGTCGAGCAGGGGCGTGGTCGGGCGCTTGCGGGGAATCTCATGAAACGTCGTGGGCATCAGGCGAATCGTTATAGGTATAAAAGATGCGGCAGTTTACCTGATGCATCGCCCCCTGCCCACGCGTTGGTCTTTTTTGGCGGATACGCCGTCAGTTGCGCCGCTCGACGATATACCGGGCCAGCTCGCGCAACGGCTCGGCTGCCGCGTCAAACGGTCGCAGGGCGTGCAGGGCCTGATCGCGCAGTTCCAGCGCGTAAGCCTTGGCCGCGTCGAGACCGAGCAGCGCCGGGTAGGTCGGCTTGTCGCGGGCGATGTCGGCGCCCTGGCGTTTACCGAGGGTTTCGGTATCGCTTTCGACGTCGAGGATGTCGTCCTGCACCTGAAAGGCCAGGCCGATGGCCTGTGCATAAGTCTGCAGGGCACGGAGTTCATCCTGCTCGGCACGGCCGCTGGCCAGAGCACCGAGTTTGACGCTGACTTCGATCAGTGCGCCGGTCTTGTGCCGGTGCATCTGTTCGAGGGCTTTCTGATCAAGTTTGAGGCCGACCGAACCGAGGTCGATGGCTTGACCGCCGACCATGCCTGCCGGGCCTGCGGCATTAGCCAGCGCGGTGACCATTTGCAGGCGGATGTCACTGCTGCAATCGCTCAGGCGCGGGTCGAGCAGGGCGCTGAAGGCCAGACTTTGCAAACCGTCACCGGCGAGAATCGCGCAGGCTTCATCGAATTTCTTGTGAGTGGTCGGCTGGCCGCGACGCAGATCGTCGTCGTCCATCGCCGGCAAATCATCGTGAACCAGCGAGTAGGCGTGGATCAGCTCAACCGCGCAGGCCGCGCCGTTGGCTTGCTCAGCTTTGCCGCCGAGCGCTTCGCACGCCGCGTAGGCCAGCAGCGGACGCACGCGTTTACCGCCGTTCATCACGCTGTAGCGCATGGCTTCGTAAAGCCGCGCCAACTCCGGCAACGGCGCGTTGAACAGGGTTTCCAGCGCTGCGTTAACCCGGGTCTGACTGCTCGCCGTATACGCCGCAATCATTCTGGCTGTTCCGCGTCGAAGGGTTCCTCGGCGAGTTCGCCATCGCGCTCCAGCAGCACTTGCACCTTCTGCTCGGCTTGCGCCAGCGCTGCCTGGCAGTCACGGGTCAGGCCGATGCCCTGCTCGAAAGCGGTCAGCGAGTCTTCCAGCGACAATTCACCGTTCTCCAGACGCTCGACCAGTGTTTGCAGGTCGGCGAGGGACTGTTCGAAATCCAGTGCAGCTTTTTTGCGGGCCATGGCGGCGATTTCCGGTTGACGTTAAACCGGCGCGACACTAGCAGATAGGGGGGTTATGGGCAAATGAGCGGGCCGGCTCCCAAGGACAGAAATGGCTCTGTGCTGGGTGAGATTAATGTGTAGCTCTGTCGGGATAGTTGATCTGATAGCGGGTGCTACGACCTCCTCCCGGCAAGCGTTGAAGGCAACCTTTCTCCAGCAAATCCGCAAGGTGTCGGGTTGCTGTGGCCTTCGACACTTTCGCCACCGCTTGATATTGCCCGGCACTGATGCCGTGCTCAAAGCCCCGCTCGCCGCCGTCGAGCAGACGATTGAGCACTTTGACCTGCTCCGCCGAAAGTTCGGACTCGCGGTGTGCCTGCCAGAAACGCGTCTTGCCCAGCACGCTTTCAATGCGGGTGATGGCTTGTTGCAGACTGCGTAGCAGGGTTTGCAGGAACCATGTGAGCCATTCAGTGATGTCCAGTGTGGCTTTTTGACTCGATTCCAGAATCCGATAGTAGCCGGACCGATCATCCAGAATGCTCGCCGACATGGCGTAGAAACGGATGGCTTGCGCTTCGCCCTGTGCCAGTGCCAGATCAGTGATGGTGCGGGTCAGACGGCCGTTGCCATCGTCGAACGGATGCAAGGTGACGAACCAGAAATGGGCGATGCCCGCACGAAGCATCGGGTCCAGTGCTGTCTGATGCTGGCTGGCCTCGAACCATTGGAGAAATTGGTTGAGCTGCTGCTCAAGACCTTGGCGAGGTGGCGCCTCGAAATGAACCGTTGGACGATCAATGCGACCCGATACCACCTGCATAGGCTCGTCACCGCGTAGTGCACCCACATGCATGCGGCGTGCAGTAAGGTCAGCCTCTTGATCGGGAAACAGCCATTGGTGCCATTCCAGAAGGCGTTCCAGCGTCAACGGTTCGGCAAATCGACGGGTGGCATCAAGCATGATCTGCGCCAGACCTTCACTGCGTTGGCTGACTTTATCGCCGTCGATCAACTCCAGGCCCAAACGTCGCGCCAACGATGACCGCACGGAGCCGACATTCAGTTGCTCTCCTTCGATGGCCGAAGACGTCACGATATTCTGCAAAAGGGCGTCCAGTTCGGTCTGAGCCCCCAAAGAGTCACCTACTGAACCGGCCATCCCCATCAACTGACCTTGGGCCTGTACACACTCGCGCAACAACGGTGCCAGGCGTTCTGCCTGCCAGTTGAAGTCGGGCCAATCGGGCTGCTGCCAGATCCAGTAAGTTGCCATTCGTTGCCTGCCTTGAGTCCGTGAGCCGAATAGAAATGCTATTCGGCTCATTTTGTGAGCCGAATATGACGCCTATTCGGCTCACCGTCCACCGGATTGGCTTGATTCCTAAAGCAATAGCACATGTATCCGATTGTTAAAAAACCGCCGAATCGCTAATCTTCGCGCCTTCTACGACCCCACAGTCACGGGTGTTTCAGACGAAACGCAGTTTTCACCGCTGTGAAGTACCGAGGATCGGGTGCAAGGTTTCGTTCAGGCATGGCAGGAGGCATCACATGCGTTCATTTCTTTGGCTGCTGATCGGGTTGGCCTGCGCGCCCGCGCTGTGGGCCGCGCCGAGTGCGGAGCTGTCGGAACCGGTGGGCGGCTGGCGCTATCACGGCCTGCTCGATCGTACGGAAAACCCGCAAGTCGCCTATCCGACGCCGCCGATCGATCGCGGCATCCAGCGCAATCGCACGATGATTCAGGGCCAGCTCAAGGCCATCGGTCATATGCGCCCGCCGCACAGTCTCGCGGTGAATGGCAATCCACTGAATCTGTACACCGACGACCAGGGCCGTTTTGCCCGGCCGTACGCGTTCGGCGCCGGCTCCAACAGTGTCGAAGTGATCAGCGCCGAGGGCCAGTCGCTCAAGCGCGTGCAATTTTATGAAGCAAACAATTTGCGCACGCCGGCGCGGATTCGTCTTGTCTTGGGATGGGACGATCCGAAAGCCGAGCTCGATCTGCACATTGTCACGCCGGACGGTCAGCATGCTTTCTGGGCGCGGCCGGCGCTGAGCAATGGCGGTGGTCTCGATCCGGATGGCGTTGATGGCCCCGGCCCGGAAATGTTCACCATGACCGCGCCGCTGCACGGCACCTATCTGGTTTACGTCAACTATTGGGGCAACTTCGGCAACGGCGGCTATAACTTCGAGGAGACCAGCAACCAGAACGAGGTCATCACCTCGCAGATCACGCTGGTGCTCAACGAAAACACCGTCGATGAAAAACGCGAGACCTTCATCGTGCCCCTGCGGGCAATCGGTGATCTGCTGCTGGTCAAGACTTTCAACTATTAAGCATCCCGTCACGGATGAACCTGGGTTTGTGAAGATGAGCGATAACACTGTTACTTCGGCTGCCGACACGCCAGCGGCCAAACCTTCGCGGCGCTGGCCCTTGCTGCTGGCCGGGTTATGCCTGGTGGCCGGCGTGGCGGGAGGTTTTGGCTGGCTGCTGCTCAAGCCCAAGGCACCGCCGGCGGAATTGGCCAGTGACAAGCTTGGCCTCAGTCGTCCGGACGCGTTGCTGGAGACCCGCTCGCTGAGCCAGTTGCCCAAGGACTTGCTGACGGTGCCGTTCCTCAAGGCCACGCTGACCGAAGATTTCGTCTTCTATTACGAGACCCATGCGGATCGCCTCGGCTTGATCGGCAGTCTGCGCCGGATCATCTACGAGCATGATCTGAAGTTGCAGGACAGCCTGATCGAGCAGCTTTTCGATCAACCGGCTGATGTCGCGCTGTGGCGTGGTGCGGATGGTCGCTTGAAGGATTTCCTGTTGGTGATGGATCGCGGCGGGCTGGCGAAACTGCTCGAGCCGTTGGCGAAAGTTGCGCTGGATGACACGCAGCTCAGCCAGATGGGCGAACTCAAAGTCGGCGGCGATAGCGTTCCGCTGTATCAGTTGACCTACAACGCCAGCAAAGCCCTGCTGTTCGCCTCCCACGGCGACAAACTGGTGGTGCTGTCCAATCCGGCCAAGTATTACGACCCGGAAAGCGGCGTCTCCGAAGAGTCGGGCCACGTCTCGCCACAAGCGCTGGCGGCGCTGCTCAATGGCGAAAAACTCTTCCCCGAAGCGTTCGGCCTGCCGGCGAAAACTCCGGAAACCAAGCAGCGTCTGTCGGTCAATTCCAGTGTTCTCGCCATGGGCTATCAGCGCTTCATCCCGAACTTCGCCGGGCTGCGCTTCGACATGGATGACAAGGGCTGGCACAGCTATCTGGCCATGGACGAACTGGAAAACCAGCCCGACTTCGATTTCAAACCGGTCTGGCAAGCCATGCCACTCGGCGCCAGTGCCTGCGTAACCCTGCCGGTCGCGGCCGAACCGCAAAAGCCATTGCTGGTGAAGCTCGGCGCCGAAGACGCCGTGGCGCAAACCCTCACCGAGCACGTGGCTGGCGCAGCAGGCCTGTGCTGGTACGCCGATTCGCGTTTGTACACGCCATTGCTGGTGGCCAGTCTGAAAGATGAGGACAGCAGCAAACTCGATGGCGACCTCGGCAAACTGTTTGGCTCGATGGTCGGCGCGTTCGAAGCCAACGTTGAAGAAAACGTCTTCCCCGTGGTCGAGAAGCAAGAAGGCCAGAACCACGTCTGGCAGCGTCAGGTCAGCTCCAACTTCGGCCCGTATGCGGCGAAGACCGCCGAGAACCCGGACGCGATTTCCGGCAAGGCCTTCATGAAAGTCAGCCTCGCCCGTCACGGTTCGACGCTGCTGTTTTCCCTCGACGACAAACTGGTCGACAAGGCCCTTGGCACCCTCGACAAACGCTTCCCGCCGATGGCTGACGTGCTGCCAAAAGATGTGCTGATGCCGATCTACTTCGGCCCGGATTCGATGGCGCAACTGATGCAGCAGGAAACCCTCGACAGCCTGCCGCAGGACATGGAGCCGGTGTTCTACAACGCCGCGCAAACCTATTTGATTCCGAAACTGCGCACCCTCGGCGGCTACGGCAAGTATGCGCTGACCTTGCCCGAAGGCAGTGAGCCTGACGGCCACTGGCAGTGGCTGCCGCTGGAATGGAAAGCGCTGTGACGACACTGATCCGCAGCCTCGGCTTGTTCGCGCTGTTACTCAGTGCGAGCGCCCGAGCCGTTGAAGCGCCGACGCTGGATCCGGCGCAATCCCAGGTGTTTCGTGCCTGGTTCGTGCGCATCGCTCAAGAGCAACTGAGCCAGGGCCCGAGCCCGCGCTGGTATCAGCAGGACTGTGCCGGGCTGGTACGTTTCGCTGCCAACGAAGCGCTGAAAGTCCACGACGACAAATGGCTGCGCAGCAATGGCCTGTCCAATCGCTATTTGCCGCCGGAGCTGTCGCTCAGCGATGAGCAACGCAAGTTCGCCCAGCAATGGCAGCAGGGCGGCGGCAAGGTCGGGCCGTACGTCAACGCGATCAAACTGATTCAGTTCAACAGCCACTTGGTCAGCCGCGACGTGTCGCAGGCGCGGCCCGGTGACTTGATGTTTTTCGATCAGGGCGACGACCAGCACCTGATGATCTGGATGGGCCGCTACATCGCCTATCACACCGGCACCACCACCCCCACTGACAACGGCATGCGTTCGGCAAGCCTGCAGCAACTCATGACATGGAAGGACACCCGATGGATACCCGACGCAGCCAACCCCAACTTCATCGGCGTCTATCGACTGAACTTTCTCTCCCAATGACCGGTGCCCGCATGTTGCGACTCTGCTCCCGAATTCCATTGTTGCTGGCGCTGTTGCTGCCATTGGCCACCGTCAACGCTGAAGATTCGGTCGAGCCGAGCAATTACACGCCGGTCTCGGGCGAAAGCTTTTTCCTGCTGGCCGATAGCAGCTTCGCTGCCGACGAACAGGCAATGGTGCGCCTCGAAGCGCCGGGCCGTGATTACCGTCGTTTCCGCATGGAACCGTACGGTGGCGCCGACATTCGTGTGTACCGGATCGACAAACCGCTGGATTTCCTCAAGCGCCAGAAGAACCTGCACCGCGTGGTCAGTGACGGCCAGTTCAAGGGCGAAGGCTTGTCCAACACCCTCGCGTACCTCTGGGACAACTGGTACCGCAAATCCCGGCGGGTGATGCAGCGCGCGTTCTCCTATGAGTCGCGCAAACAGGTCACCGAAGAAGTGCCGGAACTGAAGATGGGCAATGCCATCGCCGCGCCGACACCGTACGACGCGCAGCCGCAATTTGCGCTGATCCCGGGTCTGCCGGTGGTCAGCCAGTTCCGTTATCCGCTGTGGCAAGCCAAGCCGATTGAGCCGCCGGCCGGGGTCAATCTGGCTGGGTCTTCCAGCGATTTCGTCAGTGTCGCGCCGGGTAACGTCTATATCCCGTTGGGTAATCTGAAACCGGGTCTGTATCTGGTCGAAGCGCTGATCGGCAAGTACCGCGCGACCACCATGGTGTTCGTTTCCAACACCGTCGCAGTGAGCAAGATTGCCGGCGACGAATTGCTGGTCTGGGCGGCGCGCAAACACGAAGGCAGTTCGGTACCGAAGGTCAATGTGCTGTGGACTGACGGCCTCGGTGTGATGAGCAGCGGTGCGACTGATACCGATGGTTTGCTGCGCCTGAAACACGTCAGTCCGGAGCGTTCGTTCGTCATCGGCGAGGACGAAGAGGGCGGTGTATTCGTCTCGGAAAACTTCTATTACGACAGCGAAATCTACGACACCAAACTGTATGCCTTCACCGACCGGCCGCTGTATCGCCCGGGTGATTGGGTGTCGCTGAAAATCGTTGGTCGCGAGTTCAAGAATGCGCGGGATTCGGTATTGCCGGGGGCAGCGGATGTTACGGTCAGCGTGCTCGATGCCACCGGTACCGAGCTGCAACATCTCGACCTGAAACTCGATTCGAAGGCTGGCACTCAGGGCCGCTTCCAGTTGCCGGACAACGCGGTGGCGGGCGGTTACGAGATTCGGTTCAACTACAAGGATCAGGCCTACAGCAGTGCTTTCCGTGTGGCGGAGTACATCAAGCCGCACTTCGAGATTTCTCTGAACCTGGCCAAACAGGATTACCGCACCGGCGAGCCGGTCAAAGGCAGTCTGGTGCTGCTCTACCCGGACGGCAAACCGGTGGTCAACGCCAAACTGACCCTGAGCCTGCGTGCCCAGCAACTGTCGATGGTCGACAACGAGCTGCAATACCTCGGGCAGTTCCCGGTGGAGCTGACCAGCACCGAACTGACCACCGACAGCAAAGGCAACGCGAGCCTCGACCTGCCGGCCGCCGACAAACCGAGCCGCTACATGCTCACCGTGTTCGCCAGCGATGGCGCGGCGTATCGGGTCAAAACCACCAAGGAAATCCTTATCGACCGTGGCGCGGCAAGCTTCCGTCTGAACGCGCCGCAACGTTTCAGCGCAGTCGGCGAAAAGGTTTCGTTCAGTTACGCCAAGGAGGGCGGCAGCGAGCAGAGCAAAGCGGTGACGCCGAGCACGTATGGCTGGGTGCGTCTGGAGGACCAGAGCACGGGCGAAGGCAAACTGGCGGCGACGGATAAAGGCTTCAGTCTGGCTTTCGAACGTCCGGGCACTTACAACCTGACACTCAAGGATCAGCACGGTCGCGTGCTCGGTGCCACCGGGCATTCGGTCACCGGCGATGGCGTCAAGGCAGTGCCGGGCACCGTGGAAATCGTCCTCGACAAGCCTGAGTACAAAGCTGGCGATGAAGCGCTGGCGCTGATCACGTTCCCGGAACCGGTCAGCGATGCTCTGCTTTCTCTGGAGCGCGACAAGGTCGAAGCCACTGCGCTGCTGGCCAAGGGCGGCGACTGGCTGAAACTGGAAAAGCTCAGCGACACCCAATACCGCGCGCGAATTCCGGTGAAGGACAACTTCGCGCCGAATCTGACCTTCTCCGTGCTCTACACCAAGGGCGGTCAGTACAGCTTCCAGAACGCCGGGATCAAAGTGGTCGCGCCGCAAATCGACGTGGCGATCAGCACTGACAAAGCGGTGTATCTGCCGGGCGACACGGTCACGGTTGACTTGACCACGCAGTTCGCCGGCAAAGCGGTTCCGGCGCATCTGACGGTCAGCGTCGTCGACGAAATGGTCTACGCGCTGCAACCAGAAGTCGCGCCGACCATCGACCAGTTCTTCTATCACCCGCGCCGTAACAACGTGCGCACCAGTGCCAGCCTGTCGTTCATCAGTTACGACGTCGCGTTGCCGGGCAGCCCCGGCGCACCGGGCAAAGCCAACCGCAGCGAGCGCGGGGTGAAAGTGCTGGAGCGGCCGCGTCGTGAGGACGTCGATACCGCCGCATGGCAGCCAGAGTTGTTGACCGGAACAGACGGTAAAACCCGCTTTACCTTCAAGATGCCGGACTCGCTGACCCGCTGGCGCATCACCGCGCGGGCGATTGCCGATGACGGTCAGGTCGGGCAGAAGAAACAGTTCGTTCGCTCGGAAAAACCGCTGTACCTGAAGTGGAGCGGGCCGAGCAAATTCCGTAAGGGTGATCAGCCGCAACTCGGTGTGTTCGCGTTCAGTCAGGCCGAGAAACCGGTCAAGGCTGAGTTGGTCACTCACTATGCTGGCGTCGAACAACGCCTGCCGGTGACCCTGAACAACGGCATCAATTATCTGCCGCTGCCAGCGTTCGCCCTGGCTTCCGGTGAGTGGACGGCGGAGCTGGTTCAGGACGGCAAAACTGCTGATGCTTTGGCCGTGCGTCTGAGCGCGACGGGTGATGGCTGGCAAGTGACGCAGACGCAAAGCCTTGATGTCGCCAGCGGTGACACTGCGCTGAGTCTGCCGACCGATGCCACCGATATTCGTCTGCGTCTGGATGACAGTCCGCAAGCGCTGTTCCGTTCTGCCCTCGATGATCTGCTGAGTTATCCGTACGGCGGCGTCGAGCAGACGGCCAGTCGTTTGCTGCCGCTGAGCATTGCTTATCCGTCGTTGGCGTCGAATCCGCAGATTCGCGATCGCTTGCGTCTGATCATGCAGAACAGCCGTCTGCGTCTGGTGCAAATGGCCGGGCCGTCGGCGAGTTTCACCTGGTGGGGTTACGACGGTGAGCCGGATGCGTTTCTCACTGCTTACGCCTACTACGCCGACTGGAACGCCAGCCAGGTGCTGGAGTTGACGTTGCCGCCGGAGCATTGGCAGCGGGTGCTGGAGGTGTACGCCAAGCAAGCGCCGAACACGCCGTTGCTACAGCGCGCGCTGATTCTGTCGTTCGCCAAGCAGATGCATTTGCCGGTGAACACGTTGCTCAGCGGTTTGATGGAGGATCTGGCGAAGGCCGGTGAGGGTAACGCCGAGACGTTGATGGACGACGGCGAAGACAGTCTGGTGATGAGTGATCCGGATTCGGCGCTTGGTCTGGCGGCGGCGCGGGTGTTGACCGCAGCGCTGGCCACACAATCGAAAGTCGCCTTGCCGGATGCATTCAATCGTCAGGTGGCTGCTGCGCAACAGCGTCTGTCGGTCAGCTCGCAGCCATTTGCCGAAGCGTTGAACCTGTCGCTGCAACCGTTCGATCAGGCGCGTGCGCAAGCGTTGCTGCAACGCCTGTTGCCACAGCAATCCACCCTCGAACGTGCGCTGGCGCTGACCTGGCTGCAACGCAGCATCGCCCAGGCGTCGCCGACCATTGCACTGACGCCGGGTGAAGGCTGGAAGAAAAACTACGGTCCAACCGGTGAGATGTTCTGGACTTGGCAAGGCGCGACGCCAGTGCCAAGCGTGTTGACCGTGTCGGGCACGCAAGAGCGTCCGCTGCGCGCGGCGTTGAGCTTCCAGACCCAGCAACCGCCAGTCGATCCAATGGCCGTGACCATCACCCGTCGCCTGTCGCGACTGGTGCCGGGCGACGAAGCGTTCACCTTCAAACTTGAGCCAGTCGGGACCAAGCCGCTGTCCAGCGACAGCCTGTATCTGGACGAAGTGATCCTCACCAGCAAAGCGCCGAAACCACTGCGCTATGGCATGCTCGAAGTGCCGCTGCCACCGGGCGCCGATGTCGAACGCACCACGTGGGGCATCAAGTTGCAGGGCAAGGACGGCACCGAGCCGACCGCGCTGGAGAAGGCGCGCTTCGAACCGGGCCAGTTGGCCTACGCCGTGCCGGTCGATGCGCTGAGCGGCGAATTGCGCCTGCGCCATCTGGTGCGTTTCTCGCAGAAGGGCCAGTTCAACCTGCCACCGGTGCGTTTCAAGCAAGTCTACGCGCCGCAGCATCAGGCCCAGGAAGCGAAAGCCGCCCTCGGTCAGGTCACGGTCAACTGATATGAGCCGGCCGCTGCTGTGGCTGCTGATGTGTGTGATGCCTGCGCTGGCGACGGCGCAGGACGAGCCATTGCGCGTGGCGTACAAGGGCGAGTTGTTGTCGTTGAGTCAGACGCAACTGATCGCCCGTGAACCGTTGCCGTCATCGCTGGATGCGCCGCTGGGCAGTCTGTGGAAGTTGTTTGTCTACGCGTGGCTGGTGGACACCGGCGCGCGCGAACCGGCGTATGAATGTCGCGGACAGTCGAAGGAAGAGGTTTATTGCTGCGCGGCGGGTGGCAGGATCGAGCGTGATCAGGCGCTGGTGAAATCCTGCGGGTTGTATTTTGAGCCTGCGCGGTTGGTCATTGTGGCGGCGGATTGGCGGAATTATTGGCAGGCACGGCAAGCGCCGTCGTGGTTACTGGAGTTGACGTCGGTGCAACCGGCTCAAAGGGTTTCTGTGGTTGAGTTGCTGAGGGTCTTGGCTTCTTTGCCGGCGCAGGAGCAAGCACGGCGGGTGCTGCTCGACGTGGTGCTGAATGCGGCGGATGGCAATGTCGTTGGTGAACTGGGCGGGCGCTTGCGGGTGAAAACCTGGAGCTGGCTCGGCGATCAGGATCCGCAGTCGCGGCAGGGTGGGTTTGCTGGTTGGACGGCAGATGGCGCGCCGGTATGGGCGGGTGGGCGAGGCACCAGTCAGATGGTCTTGCGGCATTACGGCCAAGCATTGGCGACCGTGTTGCCGGCAGCCTGGCCCGAGGAGGCGGGGCGTTGTGTCGAAGTCAGCCTGTTTTCGAAGTACCCAGTTTCGAAGGTGTTAGCAGGTGATCGCCTCGCGACATCCGGCCCGTTGCAGGGCGACTACCGCGTCGAATTCGCCAATGGCAACGCGCTGGATATCCACAGCGATGGCGAACTGTTTCTGCTCAACGACAAACTCGTCGCAAGGCTTGATCGCGAAGAATACGTCGCCCGCGTGCTGGAGCGCGAAGCCAAACCGGAACCTGCCGAAGCGGCCAAAGCGTTGGCCGTGGCGATTCGTACTTATCTGCTGCAAAACGCCACACGCAACGGCGACTGCCTGAACATCGATGACAGCAGCAATCGCCAACGCGTCGCACCACGGCCAGCTTCGGTGGATTCACGCAACATCGCCGCATGGACGGCAGACCTCGTGCTGGCTGGTAGCACCGTCACCTATCACTCCGATCAACCCGGCCCGGACAAACTCGCCTGGCAACAAGCCGTCGAGCAAGCTAGTGCCGGTCAGCGTTACGACGCGATTCTGCTGCACGCCTATCCGCGCGCCAGCCTCAGCCGTTGGGACAACCCGGTCGCCTCCTGCGAAGCGTTGCCTGCCGCGCAAGACTGGTTGCAAAAACAACGACGCGGCTGGCGCCCGAAGCTGGAAAGCGAAACCGGCTACAACGAAGTCAGCACATTCGCCGTGTGCAAACTGGCCTTCGGCCGGCCCTTCGTCGACCGCGAACGCCAACGCATCTACGTACGCGGCGTGCTGACCCTGCAGGATCGCCTCGACCTGACCCACGAATATCTGCACCTGGCCTTTGAAGCACACCCCAACGGCCAGGATGAAATCTACATCGAAGGGCTCGCCCGTCATCTTTTGCTGGAATAGACCATGACACTCCGTTATCCACAGGTCTTGCTGCTGCTCTGCACCTTGACCGCGCTATCGCCGGCCATCGCTGCCGACAGCGTCAAACTCGACACCCCGGTCGGCGGCTGGCGCAGCGGCGCACCCGAAGGCGAGGGCGAAAGCTTCCGTCAGACCGTCAACTACCCGGCCTCATCGGTCAACACCCCGATCGGCCAGGCCAACACCGCGCGCATCAGCGGCGAGATCAAAGCTGCGCGGAAGGACAACGAACCCGGCCGCCTGATCGTCAACGGCGTCAGCATGCCGCTGAAAATCGACGACAGCGGCCGCTTCGACCGCCCGTTCTCCTTCCCTAACGGCAGCAACAGTGTCGAAGTGCGCAGCCCCGACGGCCAACAACGACACCGCACGCAATTTCTCAACACCAGCGGCGGCGCCACCCCGGCGAAACTGCGCGTATTGCTGGCGTGGGACAGCGACGGCACCGACCTCGACCTGCATCTCGTCACCCCCGACGGCGCGCACATCTGGTACGGCAACCGCAGCGCCGCCAACGGCGCCGCGCTCGACGTCGACGTCACCACCGGCTATGGCCCGGAAATCTTCGCCATGCCGGCGCCGATCAAGGGCCAGTACCTGGTGTATGTGAATTAC
Organism: Pseudomonas viridiflava; assembly: GCF_900580865.1. GTDB lineage: Bacteria > Pseudomonadota > Gammaproteobacteria > Pseudomonadales > Pseudomonadaceae > Aquipseudomonas. The sequence goes on along the minus strand of NZ_UTBZ01000164.1, from coordinate 237,173 downwards.
TACGGCGGAGGCTATCGCGGGGACGAAGAGGGTGGAGATGAAGCGGTGCAGGCGCTGACCACGGCGCAGGTGACGGTGATTACTGAAGAAGGGACGCCGAGCGAGAAGATGGAGACGTTTTTGATTCCGATGCGGACGGCGGGGGAGTTGACGTTGGTTAAGGCGTTTAGTTATCCGTGAGGGAATTGGACTGCGGGTTGCTGCCCAATTTCAGGTCGCAGACATTGGACCGACTCAGGGCAGGAGCGAAAGACGGTCCTGCGCAACCTCGTAAGCAGCTTCTCTCTCTCGCTTCCCGATTGCGATTACGAACACCACAATCTCTTGATCAAGGACCTGATAGATAAGGCGATAGCCAGCGCTTTTCAGCTTCACTTTGTAGCAATCCGGGAGCTCGCGAAGTCGATTGGCTTCTATTCGAGGATTCTCCAATACCTCTGTGAGCTTCTTCTTGAACTGGTGGCGAACCGTATCGCCGAGTTTGTTCCACTCCTTTAAAGCACGACGATCAAATTCAAGGTTATAGGTCATCCAGACTTACCTTGACTCGTTGAGGTGCGGCGAGGCGTTCGGTGACTACGGCTATGAGTACTTCATCTTCCTCGCTGAGCAATGCTGCTTTGAAGGGTAGCTTGCCTCGCTCGGCGACGTATTGGAGTGTCTGGCGCAAAAGCTCTGAGGGGGTTACTCCCAGCTTTTCCAGTTCGGCGAAGGAGCGCTGCTTCAGATCATCGTCGATGCGAATGTTGATGGAGGCCATGATGAAATACCTGTAATGACGTTTGTCGTTACGGTACCAAGAGGCTCTTCTGTTCGACAAGCGCGAATTTATGTTTCAGACGGTAGGCCGGGTTTCTTTCAGGCATTAAAAAGCCGGCTTGTGGCCGGCTTCTCGGGGACTGGCTTGGTTTATTTTTGGTAAACCGCGCCAGCCTTCAAAACGTACATCCGGATCTGCGTCCGGCTGTGGGACTTGGTCAGACGTTGATCTGCCGCGTCGGGCGCTGTCTGAGCCGCGGGGCGGGTCGATGCGCAAATGTGGGGCGCAGGATACTGAGTTTTGCTGTGGATTCCCAGCCTGAAGTGCGGTTTAGAGCGACTTCTTCGCCAGAAATCCGGGATTTGTACCGATTGTCCGGGCCTCTTCGCGAGCAAGCTCGCTCCCACAGGGATCGATGTTTGCCGAGAGAACGCACCGTTTTCTAGAGAAACGGCACCACCGGCCGCCGCTTGCTCACCGTCGACCACCAGAACACCCAGCCCAATATATGAATCCTTTGCTCCTCGATCTGTGCCGGGCGGAATACTTCGTCCGCGTATTCGGCGTTGTTGTGGCTGCGCAGGCGCAGGCCGTTGCCGGGCATGCGGTGCAGGTATTTGATGCGCAGCATGCCGTCGTGTTCGATGGCGTAGATCTCGCCGTCGACGACTTGGGTCAGGCTGCGGTCGATGGCGACGACGGAGCCGTCTTCGATGCGTTCGGCCATGCTGTTGCCGATCATGTGTGCGCAGATGGCGTCGGCGGGGCGGATTTCCAGTTGATCAAGCTGTGCGCGCAGCAGGCGGATGGACAGGTCCGGGTCCTGAATGACGTGGTTTTTGTCGGAGCCATTGGTCAGCGGTGTTTCTTTGAAGAAAGCCAGTTCGATGTCGTTGGGATGGATGAATCGATAGGACCCTTGGGGATCCTGAGCGTCGAAGCTGTCGCCATTGCTGGCAGGCGGAGTCAGGCTTGGCAGCTCTTTTGTGCCTTGGCCGGTTTTCAGCCATTCGCTGTTGACGGACAGCAGGCGTGAGACTTCTTCCATGCGATACGCCGGGACGCCCCGGGTGTACCAGTTGTGGACATTTTGGGCTTCCGTGCCCCAGAACTTTGCGAAACCCGTCGTCGAGATGTTCGCAGCTTCCAGGAGTGCCTTGAATCTTGGACCGCTAGTGTTCTTTCTCATAAACACGGAGTCTACGGCCGTGCCAGAGCGGTTTGAATAAACCGGACGTTCAAAAACGGGCTGAATTTTGCGACGGGATGTAAGACGGTCTTGTGGGAAATTACACAGGCTAAAACTTTTCTGTAGTCCGTAATAAACACTCTGTTTAAGACGGCTTTTGCCGAGCACAAAAAACCCCGGATCAACCGGGGTTTTCTTCAAGCTTCACGCGCAGCGCAGGTGCTTAGCCTTTGTAGGCGGCAACCGACTTGGTGATCGCTTCGCGGGCGGCGTCTGCACCGGCCCAGCCTTCGATCTTGACCCATTTGCCTTTTTCGAGATCTTTGTAGTTCGCGAAGAAGTGCTCGATCTGCTGGATCAGCAGTGGCGGCAGGTCGGTGTATTCCTTCACGTCGACGTACAGCTGGGACAGCTTGTCGTGTGGCACTGCGATGACTTTGGCATCGCCGCCGCCGTCGTCGGTCATGTTCAGGATGCCGACTGGACGCGCGCGGATCACCGAACCTGGCGCAACCGGGTAAGGGGTCACAACCAGCACGTCGAGGGGATCACCGTCGTCAGCCAGGGTGTTCGGGATGTAACCGTAGTTGGCCGGGTAGAACATTGGGGTGGCCATGAAACGGTCAACGAACAGGCAATCGCTGTCTTTGTCGATTTCGTATTTGATCGGCGCGTGGTTGGCCGGGATCTCGATCGCGACGTAGATGTCGTTCGGCAGGTCTTTGCCAGCCGGAATCTTGCTGTAGCTCATTGGGCGTTGCCCCCGTAGTTGACCAAAAACACTTGGCCGGATTGACCAAAAAGTGGCGGCGATTATAGGCATATTCTGCCGTCGGCGCCATGTACCGAAAGTCGTGCAGAGCTTAGTCTTGCGCCTGATAGACCGGGTCTGTGGCCTGAAGTTGCCGCAACCGGCTCAACGGGTCCTGACGGTAGAAAAGCTGCAACTGCGCATACACCTGTGGATAAGCCTCGTGCAGCAGATCCGGGGCGCTGAAGAAATATTCGCTGGTGACCGCAAAGAATTCCGCAGGGTTCTCGGCGGCGTAGGGATCGATGGCGGTTTCGGCGTCCGGGTCATGGTCGAGCTGGCGGTTGAGGTCGTCGTAGGCGTGTTGCATCACCTCGGCCCAGTCACTGACGCGCATGTCGGCGTGCAGTGGCGGCAGGCCGTTGGCATCGCCGTTGAGCATATCGAGTTTATGCGCCAGTTCATGGATGACCAGGTTGTAACCTTCCCAGCCACCACTGGCCATCACGCCGGGCCAAGCGAGGATGATCGGCCCTTGCTGCCAGGCCTCGCCACTGTGCTCGCCGTCCCACTCGTGCTCGATACCGCTGGCGTCGCGATGGCGTTGCGGGCTGAGAAAGTCGTCGGGGTAGAGGACGATTTCGTGGAAACCCTGATACCAGTTCAGATCACCAAGGTTGAGCAGCGGCAATTGCGCCTGGGCCGCGAGCAACAGGCGTTGTTCCTGATGCAGTTCGACGCCGGGCAGGGCACTCAGGTGTTTGTCTTCGAGGAACATTACGCAGGCTTCGCGCAGCCACTGGTCTTCGGCTGCGCTGATGCCGTCGAGAAAACTCAAGTGATGGCGCACCCGCTGCCACATCTCGTCGGCAATCGGGTGCTTCGCCAGAATGCGCCGGCGACGCCAGGCGCTCAGCGACCACATCGGCTTAGTGCGATTGAGCTTTGGTGCCGCCGAAACGGCTGCGAACCACACCGAGGATCATCGGCACCAGCGACAACAGAATGATCGCCACCACCAACAAAGACAGGTTTTTCTTGATGAACGGTACGTTGCCGAAGAAGTAGCCCAGCGTGACCAGACCGCCGACCCAGAGGATGGTACCGAGCACGCTGAAACCGAAGAAGCGCGGGTATGGCATCTTCGCTACGCCGGCGACGAACGGCGCAAAGGTACGGATGATCGGCAGGAAGCGCGCCAGCGTTACGGTCTTGCCGCCATGCTTGTCATAGAAGTCGTGGGTTTTTTGCAGGTAATCGCGACGGAAGATTTTCGAGTTCGGGTTGCTGAACAGTTTCTCGCCAGCCGTTCGTCCGATCACGTAGTTGGTGCTGTCGCCAAGGATCGCCGCGAGCATCAGCAAGCCGCCCAACAGCACCGGGTCCATGCCACCGCCAGCCGCAACGGCACCGGCAATGAACAGCAACGAGTCACCCGGCAGGAAGGGCATTACCACCAGACCGGTTTCACAGAAGATCACCAGAAACAGAATGGCGTAGATCCATGGCCCATAGTTGTTCACCAGCAAATCGAGATAGACGTCGAGATGCAGGATAAGGTCGAGCGGGTTGAAATCCATGGGGGCACCTGTTTGACGGCCCGACTCGGCAGGCCTGTGCGGATGACTTCGTGTAAGCCTACAGCGGGGTGTAGTTTTTCTTACAAGCCGGAAAGATCGGGATTATACGGTCTGAAGGATGAAAAGCGCGTTGGTTTTGTAGCGGGGGATGTCGAGGTGTGAACAATTGTCAGGAAGCATTCGGGGTGTTTTGAGGGAGCGGACTCCCTCATCACACGTTGCATTTGCAGTCAGAGTTCTTCGCTGATCGGCAGCACGTAGTTCTTGAACTCGGTGTCTTCCTTGAAGCCGATGGACTCGTAGGTTTTCTGCGCGACTTCATTGTTGCTGCTGGTGGAAACGCGCATACGCACGGCCTGGGTTTCCTTGGCCATTTTCTTCGCGGTACGGATCAGGTTGTCGGCAACCAGTTGGCGGCGCGCATCTTCAGCGACATAGATGTCGTTGAGGATCCACACGCGTTTGAGCGACAACGAGGAGAAGCTCGGATAGAGCTGACAAAAGCCCATCAGCTTCTTGTCGTCATCATCAGCCAGGGCCAGGTAAATCACCGATTCCTTGCGGCGCAGGCGTTTTTCAAGGAACGCGCGGGAGGAATCCGGGTAAGGCAGGGAACCGTAGAACTCGCGATATTTGACGAACAATGGAGTCAACAAATCCAGATGTTCGAGGGTCGCTTGAATAATCCGCATGATAGGTCTCGTCTTCAAGTGGCTGTCTTCAACTGCTCTGACGGCGATGGGAAACCCGTGCGGCCGTGCATCGATCCTGCCTGAAACCGGCGCAGAAAGGCAATGCGGAAACGGTTCAGGTTATGGGCGGATCGAGTAGGAAATTGCCTTTCATATCTACACCGGCGTCCGATTCCAGCGTCTGAACCTGTGCTTCGTCCTTCAGGTTGACCCCCGACAACTGCCGCCGACAGGCTTCGCGCATCAGATAGAGCAAGCGATGCGCTGCCATGCCGTAGCTCAAGCCTTCGAGCCGCACGTTGGAAATGCAGTTGCGGTAGGCATCGGTCAGGCCGACTTTTGGATTGTAGGTGAAATATAAACCGAGGCTGTCCGGTGAACTGAGGCCCGGGCGCTCGCCGATCAACATCACCAGCATTTTTGCGCCGAGCAGTTGGCCGATTTCATCACCGACGGCAACGCGGCCCTGTTCCACGAGGACAACGGGGGCCATTGACCAGCCGTCAGCGCTTATTTGCTCATCCAGACGGTTGAGAAACGGCAGCGTATGCCGATGCACCGCCAACGCCGACAGGCCATCGGCCACGACAACCGCCAGATCGACACCGCCGGGATGCGCCGCCGCGTAATCACGCAACGTCTGCGCCGATTCATCGCTGAGCTTGCGGCCCAGATCCGGGCGTTGCAGATAACTGTTTCGATCCGCAGCGGCGCTGTGCAGCAGCAGGCTTTCGCGCCCGCGCTCAGTCAGTTGCGCGCTGAGTCCGGCATGATCAAACGGCAGATGCACAGCATCGCGCGCTTGCGCGTGGGCAAACTGGAAATCCAGTTGCGCGCTGGTCGGCAGGCTGGTGCCGGTACGACCGAGGGCGATGCGCGCCGGGGTCAGGCGACGCAGCTCCAGCCAAGGGTTTTGCGGGTCGATGGGCGGTTTTTCCATGTGACTCATCCCAGTTGCGCCAGCGCCTGACGGAAGGCCGGCGGCAAGTTGTTGCCAAAGCGAACCTTGCCGTCCGCTTGCGTGAAGATGCCCATGTTCGCCAGCCATTGCTCGAACTCCGGTGCCGGCTTCAGGCCCAGGGTCTGCCGGGCGTAGAGCGCGTCGTGGAACGAAGTGGTCTGGTAATTGAGCATGATGTCGTCGGAGCCGGGGATGCCCATGATGAAGTTGATCCCGGCGACGCCGAGCAACGTCAGCAGAGTGTCCATGTCGTCCTGATCGGCTTCGGCGTGGTTGGTGTAGCAGATGTCGCAACCCATCGGCACGCCGAGCAGTTTGCCGCAGAAATGGTCTTCGAGGCCGGCGCGGATGATCTGTTTGCCGTTGTAGAGGTATTCCGGGCCGATAAATCCTACAACCGTGTTCACCAGGAACGGTTTGAAATGTCGCGCCACGGCGTAGGCCCGCGTCTCGCACGTCTGTTGGTCGACACCGTGATGGGCATTGGCCGACAGCGCGCTGCCCTGACCGGTTTCGAAATACATCAGATTCTGCCCGAGGGTGCCGCGATTCAGGCTCAGCCCGGCGTCGTAGCCTTCCTGCAACACGTTCAGGTTGATGCCGAAACTGGCGTTGGCCGCTTCGGTGCCAGCAATCGACTGGAACACCAGGTCCAGCGGCACGCCGCGATTGATCGCCTCGATAGAGGTGGTGACGTGGGTCAGCACACAGGCTTGGGTCGGGATGTCGTAGCGCTGGATGATTGCGTCGAGCATTTCCAGCATCGCGCAGATCGAGGCGATGCTGTCGGTGGCCGGGTTGATGCCGATCATCGCGTCGCCATTGCCGTAGAGCAGACCGTCGAGAATGCTCGCGGCGATGCCGGACGGTTCGTCGGTCGGGTGATTGGGTTGCAGGCGGGTCGACAAGCGCCCGCGCAGCCCGAGGGTGCCGCGAAACTTTGTCACCACGCGAATCTTCTGCGCCACCAGCACCAGATCCTGCACGCGCATGATCTTCGACACGGCCGCGACCATTTCCGGGGTCAGGCCGGGAGCGAGATGGCGCAGGCTGGTTTCGTCGGCGGCGTCGCTGAGCAGCCAGTCGCGAAAACCGCCCACGGTGAGGTGGCTGACCACGGCGAAGGCTTGTTTGTCGTGAGTGTCGATGATCAGGCGGGTGACTTCATCGGCCTCGTAAGGAATCAGCGCTTCCTGCAGGAAGTGCGTGAGCGGAATGTCGGCCAGCGCCATTTGCGCGGCCACCCGCTCACCATCATTGAGCGCGGCGACGCCGGCGAGGAAATCCCCCGAGCGGGCGGGGCTGGCCTTGGCCATGACGTCCTTGAGGCTGTCGAAGCGATAGGTCTGGGCGCCGACCGTGTGAGCGAAACTGGCCATACACAATTCTCCGTGACGGCGCAGACCGAGCCTGCGCCGGGATTGTCGGCACTCAGTGCAAGGCTTGCTCAGCCTTCTGGATCGCCGCGAATTCTTCTTCGGGCGTGCCTGCTACCAAGTGATGTCGACTGTAGAACGCAAAGTAAGCAATTAACACTCCATAGATGACGGCGGCACCGATTACCACCCGTGGATCGACCAGGAAGCCTGCGACCACGGCGATGCACGCCAGCACCAAGGCCACGCCGGAGGTGAAGATGCCGCCCGGTGTGCGGTACGGCCGGTCCATTTTGGGGCGGCGAATCCGCAAGGTGATGTGCGCGGCCATCATCAGCACGTAGGAAATGGTTGCGCCGAACACCGCCACCAGAATCAGCAGATCGCCCTGGCCGGTCAGCGACAGGCCAAAACCGATGATGCCGGGAATCACCAGCGCCAGGACCGGTGCCTTGCTTTTATTGGTTTCGGACAGTTTGCGTGGCAGGTAGCCGGCCCGTGACAGCGCGAAAATCTGCCGCGAGTACGCGTAGATGATCGAGAAGAAACTCGCGATCAGTCCGGCCAGCCCCACGAGGTTGACGAAACTGCCCATCCAGGTCGAGCCGCCATAGGCTTTGCTCAATGCTTCGACCAAAGGGTTACCGGAGGTCAGCAGCGAGTTGGCGCCCGCACCGCCGGGGCCGACGATCAGAATCAACAGGGCAAACATGAGCAGCACCAACATGGCGCCGATCAAGCCACGCGGCAGGTCGCGTTTGGGATTCTTGGTTTCCTCGGCGGCCAGCGGCACGCCTTCGACGGCAAGGAAGAACCAGATCGCATAGGGAATCGCCGCCCAGACGCCGACATAGCCGAATGGCAGAAACGGACTGGCGCCTGCGGCGGTCGTGACCGGAATGTCGAGCAGGTTGGCGACGTCGAAGTGCGGCACCATCGCCACCAGAAACACTCCCAGCGCCAACGCGGCGACGGCGGTGATGACAAACATCAGCTTGAGCGCTTCGCCGACCCCGAAAATGTGGATGGCAATGAAAATGATGTAGAAGGCCAGATAGATCATCCAGCCGCCGATGCCGAACAGCGATTCGCAGTAGGCACCGATAAACACCGCGATAGCCGCAGGGGCAATGGCGTATTCGATGAGAATCGCGGTGCCGGTGAGAAACCCGCCCCACGGCCCGAATGCACTGCGGGCAAAACCGTAGCCACCGCCAGCGGTGGGGATCATCGAAGACAACTCGGCCAGAGAAAAGCACATGCACAGATACATGGTGGCCATCAGCAGCGTCGCCAGGAACATGCCGCCCCAGCCACCCTGAGCGAGGCCGAAGTTCCAGCCGGCATAGTCACCGGAAATCACGTAGGCAACGCCCAGACCCACCAGCAGCACCCAGCCGGCGGCACCTTTTTTCAGTTCGCGTTGTTGAAAGTAATCCGATCCGACTTTTTCAAAGTCGACGGAGGCGCCGGTCGCCGGAGCGCCAGCCGGGGAATCGCTAGGCATAGGTTTCACCGTTCTTATTGTTTTATTGGCCCGATTGTCCCGTCAGGAACCATGGGGTTGAAAGGCACACCGCTTTCGCGAGCAGGCTCGCTCCCACATTGGAGTTGTGTCGAGTCGAACATTGCAGGTGCACGCAATTCCCTGTGGGAGCGAGCCTGCTCGCGAAAGCTATCTGAGGGGCGATGCAGACGTGACTGCCTCGCCCCTCATCCGCTTAGAAGAAGCCCAACGGATTGATGTCGTAGCTCACCAGCAGGTTTTTCGTCTGCTGATAGTGATCGAGCATCATCTTGTGGGTTTCACGACCAACGCCGGACTTCTTGTACCCGCCAAATGCAGCGTGCGCCGGGTACAGGTGGTAGCAGTTGGTCCACACGCGACCGGCCTTGATCGCGCGGCCCATGCGATAGGCGCGGTTGATGTCGCGAGTCCACAGACCGGCACCGAGGCCGAACTCGGTATCGTTGGCGATCGCCAGGGCTTCGGCTTCGTCCTTGAACGTGGTGATGCTCACCACCGGCCCAAAGATCTCTTCCTGGAACACGCGCATTTTGTTGGTGCCCTTGAGCAGGGTCGGCTGGATGTAATAGCCAGTCGACAGGTTGCCCTCGAGTTTTTCCACCTTGCCGCCGGTCAGCAGCTCGGCGCCTTCGCCCTTGGCGATTTCCAGGTACGAAAGAATCTTGTCGAATTGCTGCTCGGACGCCTGGGCGCCAACCATGGTGTCGGTGTCCAGCGGATCGCCACGTTTGATTTGCAGGACTTTCTTCATGACGACGGCCATGAACTCGTCGTAGATCGATTCCTGTACCAGTGCGCGGGATGGGCAGGTGCAGACTTCGCCCTGGTTGAAGAACGCCAGCACCAGACCTTCAGCGGCTTTCTCAATGAAGGTCGGCTCGGCCTGCATGATGTCTTCGAAGAAGATGTTCGGCGATTTGCCGCCCAGTTCCACGGTGGACGGGATGATGTTTTCGGCGGCGCATTTCATGATGTGCGAGCCGACCGGGGTCGAGCCGGTGAAGGCGATCTTGGCGATGCGTTTGCTGGTCGCCAGCGCTTCGCCGGCTTCCTTGCCGTAGCCTTGAACGATGTTCAGCACGCCCGGTGGCAGCAGGTCGCCGATCAGTTCCAGCAACACGGTGATGCCCAGCGGGGTTTGCTCGGCGGGTTTGAGTACCACGCAGTTCCCGGCAGCCAGGGCCGGGGCGAGTTTCCACGCGGCCATCAGGATCGGGAAGTTCCACGGGATGATCTGGCCGACCACCCCCAGCGGTTCATGAATGTGATAGGCCACGGTGTTGCCGTCGATTTCGGCTGCGCTGCCTTCCTGGGCGCGCAGGCAGCCAGCGAAGTAGCGGAAATGGTCGGCCGCCAGCGGGATGTCGGCGTTGAGGGTTTCGCGGATGGCTTTGCCGTTGTCCCAGGTTTCGGTGATCGCCAGCAGTTCGAGGTTCTGTTCGATGCGATCGGCGATTTTCAGCAGGATCAGCGAGCGCGCCTGCACGGAGGTCGCGCCCCACGCGTCGGCAGCAGCGTGGGCGGCGTCCAGTGCCTTGTCGATGTCTTCGGCAGTGGAGCGGGGGAATTCGGCAATCGGCTGGCCATTCACTGGCGAGGTATTGGTGAAGTACTTACCTTTGACAGGCGCGACGAACTCGCCGCCGATGTAGTTACCGTACTTGGCTTTGAACGAGACTTTGGCGCCTTCAGTACCGGGGTGAGCGTAACGCATAATGATGTTCTCCTTGGCTTTGTACTTATTAGAGAAACGCGCAAGTGCGCTTGCTATAAGCGTAGAGCAAAGGTCGGGCCACCGCCGTGCAGGGCAGGTAAATCAAGGGCTTGGCAGGTTTTTGTCGGACGAGTGGATTTTGTCTGTGACGGTTTCGGTACAGGTGGGATGACAGTTTGTACCGCTTTTGGCACAGCTGGTGACCGGGCAGTCTTGCCAGCATTGCAATGCGGCGGTGGCTGGAGGATGCTGGGCGTCACCTCAAGCATTGGGCCGTCGAGCCTCGGGGAGAACAATAAGAAATGCACGACAACCATTTGAGTCGCCATGCGCAACAGGTTCTCACCGCTACCCAGGGCAAACCGCACCTGCACGGGCCCGGTGCCGATCCGTCGATTGCCCGATCGTGGCTGCGCTGTCTGGAGGACTACCACCTCGACCCGGCGCTGAGCATGGCGCCGACCGTGCTCGAACATGGGCGCGTTCTCGAAAGCCGCGAACGACTGCAGCAAGTCTTGCAGATCGCTGGCAATGAAATGAGCAGCCTGCATCAACAACTCTCCGGCGCCGGCCATGCAGTGCTGCTGACTGACGCGCGTGGGGTGATCCTCAACTGCGTCACCGCGCCGGCCGAACGCAAGATCTTCGAACGCGCCGGGCTCTGGCTGGGGGCCGACTGGAGCGAAGCCTGCGAAGGCACCAACGGCATCGGCACCTGCCTGGTCGAGCGCCAGGCTCTGACGATTCATCAGGATGAACACTTCCGTGGGCGCCACACCGGCCTGACCTGTTCGGCGAGCCCGGTGTTCGACCCGCATGGCGAACTGCTCGCGGTGCTCGACGTGTCTTCAGCGCGCCACGATGTTTCGCGGCAGAGCCAGTTTCACACCATGGCGCTGGTCAACCTCTCGGCGAAGATGATCGAGAGTTGCTACTTCCTGCGCTGTTTCGATAACCAATGGTTGCTGCGCTTTCACCTGCAAGCCGAATCGGTCGGGCTGTTCAGTGAAGGTTTGCTGGCGTTTGACGGCGAAGGGCGGATCAGCGCAGTGAACCAGAGTGCATTGAATTTGCTCGGGCATATTCGCGGCGGCTTGCTGGGTAAACCGGTGGAGGCGTTTTTCGATTGTTCACTGGATGAGTTGCTTGGCCGCGCCAGTGCGAATGCCAGTGCCAGTTGGCCGCTGCGCACCCGCGACGGTCGGCATTTGTTTGCCGTGCTGCGCGGTGAATCGCGCAAGCCTTTACCGATGGTATCGACGCCAGTCGTGGCTGAAGCGCCGCGCCTGTCGGGCATCTGCCTCGGTGATGAGGCGCTGCAGGCAGACTTCCGCAAAGCCTTGCGCGTATTCGAGCGAGATGTGCCCTTGTTGATCAATGGCGAAACCGGCTCGGGCAAGGAGGCCTTCGCCAAGGCTGTGCACCAGGCCAGCCAGCGTTCGAACAAAGCCTTCGTCGCGCTCAATTGTGCGGCAATCCCCGAGAGCCTGATCGAGAGCGAACTGTTCGGCTATCGCGGCGGCAGCTTCACCGGCGCGCGCAAGGACGGCATGCGCGGCAAGCTGCAACAGGCTGATGGCGGCACGCTGTTTCTCGATGAAATCGGCGATATGCCGCTGGCCTTGCAGACTCGTCTGTTGCGGGTTCTGGAGGATCGTCAGGTGGTGCCGATCGGCGGCGAGCCGGAGTCGGTCAACGTGCGGATCATCAGCGCCACCCACCGCAATCTGCTGGAACGGGTCGCGGACGGCACCTTCCGCGAGGACTTGTATTACCGGCTCAACGGGCTGGAAGTGGCGTTGCCGGCATTACGCGCCCGCAGTGATAAATCGCAGTTGCTGGATTTTCTGTTGGCCGAGGAGGCGGGCGATGAAACGGTCCTGATCGACGAGCCGGCGCGTCAGGCGTTGCTGGCGTTCAACTGGCCGGGGAATGTGCGGCAGTTGCGCAATGTCCTGCGCACGCTGGCGGCGTTGTGTGATGAAGGGCGGGTCGGGGTAGAGGATTTACCGGTAATGATTCGGCAGGGGCGGCCAGCGATTTCACCAGCGGAGCCTTGTGAGCATCCACTGGAAGATGCCGAGCGGTTGGCCTTGCTCGGGGCTCTTGAACAAACGAGGTGGCACATGACTCGCACCGCTGAGCAACTGGGTGTCAGCCGCAATACTCTTTATAGAAAACTGCGTAAACATGGGATTGAGCGGCGGGTGAGTTAGAAGGCCCTCACCCTAGCCCTCTCCCAGAGGGAGAGGGAACTGACTGCGGTGTTTTGGCGATCTGCGCCTACCTGAAATATCGAGCCGAACTCAGGATTTGAAAGCGATGCAGATCGGCTCCCTCTCCCTCGGGAGAGGGCTGGGGTGAGGGGCCGCAATCTACAGGCGAGCCCAAATGCCAGGCCCACCCAGCCCCGCCCCTCACCTAAAGAGTGCGATTTCCCCCTCCCTACGCTAACCTGCGGCCATGTTTTACGAGGTCGACTATGCACATTCATATTCTGGGTATCTGCGGGACTTTCATGGGCTCGATGGCGGTGTTGGCCAAAGAGCTGGGCCATCACGTGACCGGCTCCGACGCCAACGTTTATCCACCGATGAGCACACAGCTTGAAGCCCAAGGCATCCAGCTGACGCAGGGCTATGACCCGGCGCAACTCGAGCCGGCACCGGATCTGGTGGTGATCGGCAATGCCATGTCGCGCGGCAACCCGGCAGTGGAATATGTGCTGAACAAAGGCCTGCCATACGTCTCCGGCCCGCAGTGGCTGGCTGACCACGTGCTGCAAGGTCGCTGGGTGCTGGCGGTTGCCGGTACGCACGGCAAAACCACCACCAGCAGCATGCTCGCCTGGGTACTGGAACATGCCGGCATGAGCCCGGGTTTCCTGATCGGCGGCGTGCCGCAGAACTTCTCGGTATCGGCGCGTCTGGGCGGTACACCGTTCTTCGTGATCGAAGCCGACGAATACGACAGCGCCTTCTTCGACAAGCGTTCGAAATTCGTTCACTACCGTCCGCGCACCGCGATCCTCAATAACCTTGAGTTCGATCATGCCGACATCTTCCCGGATCTGCCGGCGATCGAGCGGCAATTCCACCACTTGGTGCGGACCATTCCGAGTGAAGGCCTGGTCATCCACCCGACCACCGAGCCGGCCTTGCAGCGCGTGATCGAAATGGGCTGCTGGACCCCGGTGCAAACCACCGGCGCTGGCGGACAGTGGCAGGTCAAACTGTTGAGCGAAGACGGCTCGGCGTTCGAAGTGATGTTCGAAGGCGTGTCGCAAGGCACCGTCGAGTGGGAGCTGACCGGTCAGCACAACGTCGCCAACGCCTTGGCCGCGTTGGCGGCGGCGCGTCATGTTGGCGTGGTGCCGTCGATGGGCATCGCCGGCCTGAGCGCGTTCAAGAACGTCAAACGCCGCATGGAGAAAGTCGCCGAAGTACGCGGCATCACCATTTATGACGACTTCGCTCACCACCCGACGGCGATTGCCACCACGCTCGACGGCTTGCGCAAGCGCATCGGCGACGCACCACTGATCGCGATCATCGAACCGCGCTCCAACTCGATGAAGCTTGGCGCGCACCGTGACGGTTTGCCGGACAGCGTGGTCGATGCCGATCAGGTGATCTGGTACGCCCCGGCCAACCTTGGCTGGGACCTCGCTGGCACCGCCGCACTGTGCACGGTGCCTTCGATTGTCAGCGATTCGCTGGAAGGCATCATCGAACGCGTGAAGAGCCAGGCCCAGCCCGGTACGCATGTGGTGATCATGAGCAACGGCGGCTTCGGCGGCCTGCACGGCAAACTCGCCGAGGCGCTGCAATGAGCACTCGCTTTGAGAGCAATGGCCCCGAACGCATCACGCTGGCCATGACTGGTGCCTCCGGCGCGCAGTACGGTTTGCGCCTGCTCGATTGTCTGGTGCGGGAAGATCGCGAGGTGCACTTCCTGATCTCCAAGGCTGCGCAACTGGTGATGGCCACCGAGACCGATGTCACGCTGCCGCCCAAGCCGCAAATGATGCAGGCCTTCCTGACCGAATACACTGGAGCTGCCGCCGGGCAGATCCGCGTGTACGGCAAGGAAGACTGGATGTCGCCGGTGGCCTCGGGGTCGGGCGCTCCAGCGGCAATGGTGGTGGTGCCGTGTTCTACGGGCACGCTATCGGCGATTGCCACTGGCGCCTGCAACAACCTGATCGAACGCGCCGCCGATGTCACTTTGAAAGAGCGTCGGCAGTTGATTCTGGTACCGCGTGAAGCGCCGTATTCGAGCATTCATCTGGAGCACATGCTCAAGCTGTCGAACATGGGCGTGACGATTCTGCCGGCCTCGCCTGGCTTTTATCACCAGCCGCAGACCATCGATGACCTGATCGATTTCGTCGTGGCGCGGATTCTCAACCTGCTCGGCATTCCGCAAGACATGCTGCCGCGTTGGGGCGAGCATCATCTGAGCAGTGATGAATAAGCTGCTGGTGATTGGGCTGGCGTTGCTGCTGACCGGGTGCGCCACGGCGCGCACTCTGGATGCAGCGAAGCCGGGCGCGCCGGTGGTTTACTCCGGGACTCGGCTGGATTTGTATGCGCTGAATGGCGGGTGTTGTGCGATGGATCGGTTCGGGGCAGAGGCGCCGAGCTATCCGGGGGTGGATCTGCCGGCGAGTGCGTTGCTCGATACGCTGCTGTTGCCTTTGTCATTGCTGACGGTGATTGGCGTGGGGTTTCAGGCGACAGGCGGATTGTAGGGGAGTGCTGCGCACTCCATTCGCGAGCAGGCTCGCTCCCACAGGGGGACGCGGTGCAAATGTGGGAGCGAGCCTGCTCGCGAAAGCTTTCTTCCTGACGCTATAGATTATTTGCCGAGCTTGCGCAGCTCATCCGACTCGATCACCCGCACGCCATCCTGCTCTTCCAGGGCCAGGCGCCACATCGCCCGCGCCAGATGGCAGGCTTCGATGCCCCGGTATTTACCCGGAATCAGCTTCGACAGCGGTCCGGCCAGTTGCTCGGCCAGACGCGGTTCAGTCCGTTCACCCAATAACAGCGACGGCCGGCAAATGGTCAGTTGCGGCCAATCCTGCGCACGCAAAGCCTGCTCCATTTCGCCTTTGACCCGATTGTAGAAAACCGATGATTTCGGATCAGCGCCAATTGCACTGATGACGATCAGATGCCGTGCGCCCATCTCCCGCGCGCGTTTGGCGAACGCTACGACCATGTCCAGATCCACCGCGCGAAATGCCGCTTCCGAGCCGGCCTGCTTGATCGTGGTACCGAGGCAGCAATAGGCGATATCGACGCGACCGCTGAGCTGCGGCAGAAATGCCTGTGGATCGCCCACCGGGTTTTCCAGGTGCGGATGTTCGGCCAAAGGTCGACGCGAAGGGGCGAGCACGCGAGAAATCGTTGGCTCGTTGAGCAAACGGTCGAGTAGATGTTCACCGGTCAAACCGGTGGCTCCGGCAAGCAATACGTGCTGAGGCGTCAAGTACATAGTGTCTCTCCCTTGATACTGTTCAGCTTAGTTGCTCTTTATCGCTCCGTCGTTCAATGCAGCACTTTGCAAAGCTTTTCTTGCTTGCTGTTTGCGCAGCAGTTGCCAGTGCGCCAGCACGGTTTTCGGCGCCCAGATCTGCGGCTCCGAGGCTTCGAAATTGTCCGCCAGTTCGCGCTCGGCGACGGTGGCTTTGGCCAGTTTGAAGGCTTGCTCCAGATCATCGGTCTGGTTCAGCGCCTGGGCGAACAGGGCGTCGCCGAAATAGGTGAAGTTGGCTTCTTCCGAACAGCCGAAGGACACCCGATCGGCGCGCGAGGCGGTCATGATCAGCGTGCGTTCGTCTTTCAGGGCCGGGATGAAACCGCCGGAGTAGCACGACGAGATCACGATGATCTTGTCGCGGTTTTTCAGCGGTGCCAGCACGGCAGCGAGTTCGTCGGCAGGCAGGTCGGCCAGCTCCATGCGCGGCTGGTCGAGCACCAGTTCGTGCTCGGCGGTGCCGTGGCTGGTCAGATAGATGAACAGCAGGTCTTCCGGGCCGCTGCGTTCGGCGAGGGTTTGCGCAGCGCGGCGCAGGTTTTCGCGCGTGGCCATCGGCCGGTCGCCGAGGTGATCGCGGTGATTGACCAGACGAATCTGGCCATAGGCACCGAAGCGCGTGTTGAGCATGTTGGCGACGTAGTCGGATTCGCGCAGAAATACGCTTTGCTTGCCGTCGCCACCGAGGGTCAGGGTGTACAACTCGACCGCTGAAGTCGAAGCGGGGATGGCGGCCAACGCGTCTTCGAGCAGGCGACCCTGAGCGAGCAAACCGAGTTCGAGGGTGTCGGGCAGTAACTTGCCGTCGGCGTCGCGCACGCGCTGGCCGTTGATCCAGGTGCCGCTCATCACGCTGCCATCGGTGAGCACCAGGGTGCCGCGTCCGGCGTAGCTGTCGTTGTCGAAGCCGCCGATGTAGAAGCTGCCATCGGATAGGTTCAAGCGGCCCTGACCGCTGAAGCGCCAGTCGCTGAATGTGCCGATGTAATGGCTGCCGTCGGCGCCGATCAGTTCGCCCTTACCAGTCAGCGCGCCCTCTTTGAACTGGCCGAGCCAGACGTCGCCGTCGGCATTTTCGTAGCGGCCCTTGCCATGCAACTGATTGTTCTTGAAGCCGCCGACGTAGATATCGCCGTCAGCGCTGTTGAACGTGCCGTTGCCTTCCAGCTGACCGTTGACGAAATGCCCGCTGAACGTGTTGCCACTGGAGTCGCCGCGCTGGCCTTCACCGTTGGGTTTGCCGTGGGCGAACTGGCCTTGATAGGAGCTGCCGTCGTCCATTTCCAGACGGCCGAGCCCGGAATATTGGTCGGCCTTGAATTCGCCACGGTAGGTCATGGCGTTTTCTTTCAGGGTGCCTTCGCCTTCGCGACGTCCCTGTTTGAAGCCGCCGGTGTAACTGCTGGCGTTGGTGGTCAGGCTACCCTGGCCATCGAACAGGCCTTGCTGGAACTGGCCGCGGTAGACCTCGCCATTGCTGCCATGCCATTCGCCCTGTCCATGCCACTGGCCCTTGTCGAACTGCCCGGCATACCAACTGCCGTTGGGGTAGTCGACGCGGCCCTGACCTTGCAGCAAGCCATCGACCAGTTCACCGCGATAGCGACCGCCGTCGGGCAGGCGCGCATCCGGCGGCAACAGCGATTCGCCGTCGCCGCAAGCGGTGAGCATCAGGGTCAAGGCAAGGGGTGCAAGACGTGCAATTGAGCGCATAGCGGGATCCGGGCAATTAGGCGACCGAGTATGCCGCAGCTATGCGTCGCATATATAGAGACGTGACGCGAAACAGCGTGCGCTGCTTCGCATCCGGAACTATCAGACGAAACAGAGCGACAGTGGCTCGGCGATATAGGCCGGTTTGTCCGAGCCTTCTATCTCCAGGGTCGCGGTGGCTTTGAGCAGCCACTGGCCGGGTTTTTTCTCGGTCACTTCACCCAGATCGACCTTCAGGCGAACCTTGGAATTGACCTTCACTGGCTGGATGAAACGCACGCTGTCCAGACCGTAGTTGACCACCATCTTCACGCCTTGCGGCAGGACGAGGATGTCTTCCATCAATTTCGGGATCAGCGACAACGACAGGAAACCGTGGGCAATGGTGCTGCCAAATGGCGTTTGCGCGGCTTTGACCGGGTCGACGTGAATGAACTGATAATCACCGGTGGCTTCGGCGAACAGGTTGATGCGTTCCTGATCGATGGTGAGCCATTCGGAACGTCCGAGTTCCTTGCCGACATAATCTTTGAGCTCTGCAACTGGAACATAGGGCATTGAGACTCTCCTTGGGTTCATCGGTTTTATAGTTTTTCAGGTGGGGGGATTTGACCTCCCTGCGAACCACTGTAGATCATCATGGCGATTTGCTCCGGTCAACCGACCATGCTTTTGGCGAATGCCGATCCATAGCGCAGGCGTGCTTATAATGCGGGCGACTTGTGGGGGGAGATGTCTGATGTTGCTACGTGGTCTGACCATGCTGGTGCTGTTCCAATTGCTCGGTACGGCGCTCAATCATTTGCTGTTGCCGGTACTGCCGGGGCCGATCATCGGCCTGCTGCTGTTGCTGGTCTTTCTGATCATTCGCGGTGAAGTCGGCGAACCGCTGAACCTCGCGGCCGGCAGTCTGCTGCGTTATCTGCCGTTGTTGCTGGTGCCGCCGGCCGTGGGCGTGATGGTTTATGCCACAGCGATTGCCGCGGATTTCTGGGCGATTGTCGGTGCGTTGGTGCTGTCGTTGATTCTGTCGATGGCCTTCGCCGGCGTGCTGATGCAGCGTCTGGTCAAACGTCACGCGCCTGCGTCGGAGGAGTCCTGATGCTTTTTGACTGGCAGGGCGCCTGGGCTTCGGTCATTCATCATCCGCTGTTCGGCATCGGCATTACCCTTGGTGCCTATCAACTGGTGCTGGCTGCGTTCGAGAAAACCCGCTGGATCTTTCTGCAGCCGGTACTGGTCTCCATGCTATTGGTGATTGGCGTACTGGTCGGCTGCGGCCTGACTTACGCCGAGTACCGCAAGAGCACCGAGATCCTCAGCATTCTGCTCGGCCCGGCCACCGTGGCGCTGGCAGTGCCGCTCTACCTCAACCTGCGACGTATTCGGCAATTGTTCTGGCCGATTTTTACTACGCTGGTGATAGGTGGGGTGGTGGCAACGGGCATGGGCGTGTTGTTGGGCTGGTGGTTCGGTGCCGAGCACATGATCCTGATGACCATGGCGCCGAAGTCGGTGACCTCGCCGATTGCCATGCTGGTGGCCGAACAAATTGGTGGCGTTGCGGCGCTGGCGGCGGTGTTCGTGCTGATTACCGGGGTGATCGGCGCGATCTTTGGCCCGGCGCTGCTCACCCGCCTCGGCGTACACAGTCCCGAAGCGCGAGGCATGGCGCTGGGCATGACCGCGCATGCGGTCGGCACGGCGGTGGCCATGCAGGAAAACGATGAGTGCGGCGCCTTCGCCGCGCTGGCAATGAGTCTGATGGGCGTGGCCACGGCGGTGTTCCTGCCGTTGGCGGTGTCGATGGTGGTGTAAGGAAATGTCTATGAGTCTGCCGCTTTTCCCGCTGAACACAGTGCTGTTTCCCGGCTGCAACCTCGACTTGCAGATCTTCGAAGCGCGCTACCTGGACATGATCGGCCGCTGCATGAAACAGGGCGGTGGCTTCGGTGTGGTGTGCATTCTTGACGGCCACGAAGTCGGCGTCGCGCCAGAGGGGTTTGCCCTGGTTGGTTGCGAAGCGCGCATCACCGATTTCCAGCAACAGGACAACGGCTTGCTGGGCATCCGTGTGCAAGGCGGGCGCCGGTTCACGGTGTTGCGTACCGAGGTGCAGCGCGATCAGTTGATCCTCGCCGACGTTGAGTGGCTGGATGACGAACCCGAGCAACCGCTGCAGGACGAAGACGCTGATCTGGTGGCGCTGCTCAAGGCACTGGCCGAACACCCGATGGTGGAAGCGCTGAACATGGGCACCGAGGCGCTGGGTCAGCAATCGCTGGCCAATCAACTGGCCTATCTGCTGCCGTTCGCCGAAGAGGACAAGATCGACCTGCTGCAACTCGACGATCCCCAGCAGCGACTGGATGCGATCCAGGCACTGCTCGATGAGCTGCAGGGTGAGCTGTTTGCCTAGTTGCACTTTGAATTAACTCACGGCACCTGCCAGCATTGTTTTGCTTTTGTCTTTGTCTTAATTTCAAGTTGTCCGCAGGAAGCGGGCGACTTGAATAAAAATAAGGATGAACTCATGACTGTGTATGAAGATGAATGGACATTTTGGGATGATATTGCCGGCAAGTATATTTTGAAGCATGCCGAGACGGATCATAACGTTAGCCACGTTATCGAGGCAGCCTCAACTTATGCGGACCGGATGGTCATAGCCCGACGTAAACGCAAATCTGAAAAAGTCCCTGTCGGCGAAGTCCCGAGGATGTCGGCAACAGCCTCAACGGTGGTGGCCGCGACCGCCATTTGATTCTTTCCCTTTTTCAGCATTGCCTGCCGTTGCAGTTCATTGACGGCGGGGTGTTTACAGGTGGGTGACCCCATGGCTTCAGCAACAATAAACAATCAGACATTCACGGCACATCTTTTTCTCGATGGCCGGCCAGTGGTACTTAATCAACAACGATTGCAACAGGTTCTGCGCGACCTGCGGATAACCAACGGCGAAAAGCTGGATGCCGAAGTGGGGCTGGCGGATTCGCGTGTATCCAGTTTCATCACGCTGGCTGAGCATGAGAATGATGAACCGCTGCTGTTGAAGTTCGACCCTGAAGGTAATGAGTATGCAATCAGCCTCGAGCTTGCGGGAACGTTTAAAGGCGCGCGGTTATTTGTAGAGGACAAGACTCATAACCTGTTGGCCAGTACCAGTGCTCCGCTGCAGTATTTTTCAATCAATACATATGGTGCGTCGAAGGCCTCCTTCAGCAATATCGAATCCGGACCTGCTTATCTCAAGTTGATCTGCGAACCAGGCGACAGGCCCTTGTATCGTCATATCAGCAGCGCAATGAGCACCTTTGTCGATGCAGATCCCAACAGGACGGGGCATAACGCTTTCAATAACAAACCGGCAACGTTCGTGATCAAGGTGATCAAATAACGTTCAGCCGCTGGTTAACAAAAAGGCGCCATTCATTTTCAAATGAATGGCGCCTTTTGTCAGGTTCGGTAATGCTCGGGCACTGGCCAGGTCACATCGTTGGAGTAGCTGTTTTGGCCTTTGGGCAACTTCAGCACCACGCCACCGGCGCGGGCTATTCGATTGATCAAATGGTCATAAGCAGTGGCGCCATGCCGCATGAAATCGGCCCCGTCGGTACCTGCCCACGTGGCTTTCTCGATAGCCTCTGCGCTGTCACCGGCCTTGCGCAAGATATCCTCGACTCTGGCTGCTTGGCTCAGGTCCGAGCTTAGCAACCAGATCCTCTCTGCACTGATACCACGCGTAGGCATTGATATCCGGCCTTCCAGTGTGTCCCCGTCAAAATCCTTGTCGTTCAGGTAAATGTTTTCCACCCGCGGGACCACTTCGATACCACGGGTGTCAATGACATACAGAAAGCCCAGTGTCTGTTTGCGACGGAGCAATGGATAGTCACGGGAGTGGTCCATTTCAAACGATGTATCAGACTCTTCCGCCGAATTATGTCGATGCCCGCTCGACGAATCGCTGTCGGAAAAGTGCCCTGGATACAGGTTGGCTTGGCTGTTGTAGTGCCGAGGGTTGGAATAGTAGTCAAACTCCATATAGCTCAAGCCATTGGCCGCACCGAATGTCGCGCTGAAAGCCGATTTTGTAGTGGAGTCGGAGGGGTTGCCCCGCAATTTCACCAACCGTTTGTCCCTCGCCAGTTCGAAAGGCGTGCGCAAATCGGCGCGGAACATGGCCGGGATGTCTGTGCGGTAAATGTAGTCATGCTGATTGCGTTTGTAGCCGACATGTTCCAGATAACTTTTCAGAAAGCTTTCTTCATAGCGTTGTTCAACGGGGTGTGAGTCGAAGTCATGATTCTCGCCTTCATTTCTCATTCGTAGAATGAATGGCTCCATTTCCTCTGCAATTTGATCAAACCGTCGTTCGTCCAAGGTGTTTTGAGTCAGTTTTTTGTGTTGTTCGGTCCATTCCGGAAAGCCGTTGTCCATGTCCGCAAGCAAGCGTTTTTGCTGGGCGATGGTCAAGTTGTAGCTGCGTAGAAGTTCGGCGCATTCGCTGCGGGATTTCTGCGGGTGGGACCACTTCATGGAGTCCATGAGAGATGTGTGATGATCGTCAGTATCAACGCGTCTTGCCCAGTCCGGCGCTCTGCCGCTGGCTTGGGCTTCGGCCCGGAAGGCCACCACTTCTGCACCGTAGATGTTGTACACCTTCCATATTTCAGCATCGGTCCAGTTCGCAAGTTTCAGAGGGATGGAAGTATCTCCGCGCGCCTCGCTCGGATCGACTTTGACCATCCGGCCGAAAATGCCCTCGAGAGCAAAGCCGGCATTACTTTTTGTGATCACCTCACCCTGATATTTCATGTGAGCAAATTCGTGTACCGCGTAATAGCCTTGTGGGTCTGGTACTTGACGATAACGTGGACCTTGTCGCTCATACTGGGTGTAGCGATCAGGAGGGTAGTACTCAATGGGTTTCTTCAGGCTCCAGACGTTACTCTCAGCCACTCGATAAAGCGGAGGCCCTGAGGGAACCCGCTCACTTGGCAGTCTGGCCCGGTAGGCTTTGATCAGATCGTGGAACGCCACCATCACCGTCAGCCCCGCGGCTGACCCATCCTCGTGGGCGATGTCCGCGAACTTGCGACCCTTGTGACTCTTCAGCCCGTCTGCATCGTGGCTCAACGTCGCGTCGAGGCTCTGCAGATAAGGCTCCAGGGGCGACGTCGCTGTACGAGGCCGGGGTATCTGCGTTTCGGGCATCTGCGTAATCGTTATGCCAGGCTCGACTCTTGCGATGCTGCTGCGAGGGCCGTCGGTGTCAACACCCGGTGATTCGTTTGTGCCGTCCGGTCTGATGCGACCACGCAGACCGGGATCCAGATCGACTGGATGATCGTAGGGCGCAGGACGGGTTGTCGAGGTACCGGGTGTCTCGGTCGTTGGCGATGGGCGCAGCGGCCCGGGTTTTTGGCGCATAAAAATCACTCCATGTGGTTGAGTCAGCCGTCCGTTGGCTGAATGGGTTGTGGATGCAGCAGGAATACTCAAGGCCGGTCATGCTCGGGAACCGGCCAGACGATGTCGTCGGCGAACGTCCTGTCGCCTTTTGGTAGATCAAGTATCACGCCGCCTGAGCCGGCGATTTCGTCGATCAGGCGGTCGTAGGCGTTGCTGCCAAAGTGACCGGTCGCTCGACTGTCGGTGCCTGCCCAGGTGGCCGTTTCGATGGCAGCGACACGGTCGCCCGCCTGCGCCAGCACATCCTTGACCCGGGCAGCGCGCGTCAGATCGGACCGCACCAGCCAGATCCGCTCGGCGCTGATGCCGCGTGTGGGCATGGAGATATGCCCCTCCATATCGTCGAAGAGAAACTTGCCGTTAGCGGGGTTGAACGCCTTGTTCTCCGCACCGGGGACCACTTCCAGGCCTCGGGTATCTATGGCGTAGACAAATGACGTGGTTTGCTTTCGGCGCGTGGATTCATAACCTTTCGAGTCATCAAAAACGAAGGAGCTGTCAGAGTCGGTTTCGTCGCCGGTTCGTTTGCCTTCCGACACCGAACTGCTCCCCGAATCGGAGGACTCGCCGGTTCCTTTGGAACTCTGCGGATTCACACCGGGAAAACGATTGGCCTGCGAGTTGTAATGCAGCTCGTGATAGAAGCCGCCCTTGGTTGCCGCGTAGGCGGTGGCGTCATGCAGTCCGAACGTTGCACTTAACGCGCGTTTGTTCGTGGTGCCAGAGGGATTGCCTTTGCGGTATATCATCCGCCCGTCTCGGGCCAGTTCGAACGGTACCCGGGTTTCGCCGCGGAACATCGCCGGGATGTCGGTGCGGTACAGCATGTCGTGTTTGCTGCGCAGGTAACCGAGGTGGGTGGCGTAGTCGGCTAAAAATGCATCGCTGTAGCGGGTGGCAGGCCAGTGATGGTCGAGGACCAGCCCTTGGGTTCTCAAGTCTTGAACGTAGTTTTCCAGCTCTTGCGAAATGAGTGTGAAGCGCTGGTCATCAGTCGGGTCGAGGGTCAGGCGCTTATGGCGTTCAGCCCATTGCGGTATCTGGCCGTCACTGAACTCTGTGCGTAACCGACAGAGTTGGTCTCTGGTCAGGTTGTAGCTGCGCTGTAATTCCAGACGCTGGGCCAAAGGCATCTGTGGATGCAGCCACTTCAATGACTCGGCCACGAATAGATGGTCTTCGGTGTTCTGCGCTCGAGGTGCCCAGTCAGGCGCCTTGCCGGTCGCTTGCGCTTCGGTGCGGAAGGCGGCAATCCGGGTGTTATCCAGAATGTACATGTGCAGGATGTCCTGATCCGACCAGTGCTGCATATCGGCCAGCCTCTTCGCCTGCGTGGGATCGATGGCCAGCCAGTGATGCTCTGGGTGCTTGATGGCATAGCCGAGGATGGCCGCATCACTGCTCGATCCAAGGGCGTGGAACGTGTAGTAGCCATCAGCATCCGGTGTCGCGGAAAACGCGTAGGCATCGCCGTTCAGGATGGTGAGGTGTCGATCCAGACTCCACAAATTGCCCTGTGTGGTTCGGTAGATCGGTGGGCCAGGTGCCAGGCGCCTGAAGGACATCACCCGATATGCCTTGAGGTCGGTATCGAATTGAACGCAAACGTGGTGCCGGCCTTCGGTGCCAGGAAGGTGCACGTCTACCCAGTCCTTGGCGAGATAACGCCTGATGCCGGATTCATTCGGCGCAGGCAGATCGCCAAAGTACGGATGCGCGAAATCTTCCAGCGACGTCAGCGAAAAAGCGGGTGTGTCTGAGGGCGATCTCGGTACGACGCTCACGTCGATGGGTGAGTTTTTGGGTTGGGAGGTCCCGGGCTCTTCCACGCGAGGTCGCTTGGGTGAAGAGGGCGCATCGATCGGTAGATGACCCGGAATGCTTTCCGGGGTGGGGAGTAGCGGGTTTCGCGCCGAACGATCCACAGGCAACGATACTGTGCTCGCCGATGTGTCGACTGTCGGTGATTTGGGGCGTGGGCCCGGTTTTTGGCGCATGCATAAACTCCGTTTTTGCGAGTCAGCCTGTCCGTAGGCTGAAGTAAGCAGGTACCCGTGTGGACGTCAGATCCACACCGGCACGTCGATGAAACCGGGTAGCACGGTCAGCTGTTGTTGCTTGAAAAAAACAGCTCTTCGGGTTTGATTCGCGCCTGTGGATCGCTATCCAGGCCCCAGTATTTGCGCACTGAGTTGTAAACCACCGTGCCGATGGTTCCTGCTTTGACGCCGATGTGGGTTAAATGAACCCTGGCCGCCAGTTCGTTTCGTTGCTGATGCGCATCGATTTCGGCCAGCAGCGCTTCGGCGCTGGCGTAGCCACGCGCATCAATGAGGTAAAGCTGCAGAACCTCAAACAGCAGGGAAACCTCATAAATATTGCCGGCCGAAGTGGCCACGTTGATGGACTCCACCGGGACGTCGTCCTCGATATCGGGCAATTCAATCGTGACACTGGCGATGTGCAAGCGGTTGCCGTCCAGTTGTATGTCCGCGCGGGTGACGGTTTCCTTCAGCGTGTGGGTATACAGAGTCCAGGTCGAAGCATCGGCGATTTTGGCCGCAGCGCCTGGAGTCGAAAGGCGAACGATGGTGTTGCTGGCAAGGTGGACGTCGTAAGTCGAACTCTGGCCTTCGAGCACATAAATGCCTGTGTGCGAGCCCGTGTTGATCGTGATGCGGCTGGGTTCTGCGGTGATCAACGGCTTCACGCTGGCCAACGGTCTGACGAACCGATAATTGCCATTGAGTTGTTTGAGGCAACTGCGGGTGCTGCGTTCGCGGAGACCGGGGTTTTTCACATCGTCTTCATAATCCAGTGTGGGAATCTGCAGCCGGTATGAAACCTGGTCCTGCATGATCAGCACAACGTTTTGCTGCAGGCGAGGCGTGGTGACTTTCAGGCTGTTTCTGCCGCTGTAACCGGTCGCCGCCACGATGGGCTGAACGACGCCTTTGAACATCACGACTTTCGACGGCAGGCTGACCGACAGGGTGAAGTCTGAGTAATACAAGTGGGTAGTGCCCGAGATGCCTTTGCGCACTTGCACTTCATAGCTGACTTGCACGTCGATGATTTCAGCGCTGTCGAACTCCAGATAAACACTGCGGGACGTTTCGGAAGTATCGCGCCGGGCAACGAATGTCACTGGACGGTCGGTGCGAGAAACGAAGTGGCGCTTCAAGCCCTGTTCGGCGATCTCGACCGTGCCGTCGTTGACGATTTGCGCCGCGGCTGCCGGCTGGCCAATGACGACCACCGCGGGCATGACATCCAGTTGCGTTGCCTCACCTGGCTGCTGGGGTAGCTGAACCAGCAGCTCGTATCCATCTTGGGTCTTGAAGCGGAATCGATCATTTTTCAGCTGACGTTTGCCATCGATCCACTGGTAGACATTTTCCAGCGTGAGTACGTGTTCGGGGTCGTTGCCATCCTCGCCGCGCAATGAATTGACCACCAGCGAAGTACCGACGATCTGCCAGCGCTGAATGACGTCTGCCGGCCAGCCGAATTCGATCAGGCTCGACGCTTCATCGTCCTCGTCAATGGTCGTGCGAGCGTTGCTGCTGGCGATGTAAAAACGATCTGCGCCGCTGCCGCCTTCCACCCGACAGTCCAGTCCGTAGAGGGCAATCGTATCGTCGCCGCCGCCGGCGTTGATACGGTCGTAACCATAGGCGGAAATCTGATTGGCCTCATCGTTTCCGCTGACGCGGCTGGTGCCCTTGCGCAGTGTCGAGACGTTTTCGATCGAAGTGAGTTGCGCGACCTCAACGTCATTCACGGCAGGATCAAGACCTCGCAGCGCCACTCGGCCGCTGTGCAGATTGATGTCGTGGCCAACGTGGCGGGTGTCGCTGAGTGGGCGGCTGCCTTCGAAGGCCAGTGTGTCGGAACCCGCGCCGCCATCCAGCACATTGAGGTGCGCCGGTTTGCTGATGCGGTTCAATTCCTGCTCGGTGATGTCCTGATAAAAAGCATCGTTCCGGTCGCCCCCCGTCAGTGCCTTGTGGTCCGTGCGATAGGTGAACAGATTGGGCTTGTCCCGGACGCCGATGACCCGATCGTTGCCGTCGCCCAGGCGCCAGAGAATGCCTTTGTCGTCACCGGAACTGCCCGATACTTTGCCTTTCATGTTGGCGGGCAGGCCGTTGGCGGCATCGATCACGTCGTCACCCGCGACAACGACTGCCTGGTTGTCGAGCTTGAACGGCTGTTGGCCGGCGCTCTCGTCCCATTGGTAACGCCAGATTTCAACAGGCTTCAATTCAACCTCAAAGGCACCGTTGATCACGTGTTCGATGGAGTGTTTGTAGGCACCCTCGAGCATGTCCTTGGCCGACAATTCGAGCTGCTGCTGGTGGTCTCGATAGCCCTTGGAAAGCTTGAAGCGATCCAGTACGTCCTGGTCCAGTTCCTTGTTGGTGAAGGCGAACCAGCCCGAGCGCAGGCGTTCTTCAAAGGTCAGTTCGATGTAGTCATCGATGTCGTCCACCACTCTGGCAGCCTGATAGATCATCGAAGCGGCGATGAGCAATCCGGCAGCGACGAGCCCGACCGGGCCGGCGACGCTGCCAAAACCAGCCAGCGCGGCAACGCCCAGCACCAGGCTGATGCCCGCCCCCGCTACGCTCAGACCGCCACTGACGTAGTGATCCTGAGCCTCTTTGCCCTTCGCCGCCGCGGCGGCATTGAACGACTTGATGGCATCGGCGATGTCGAAGGGCAGGGTGATTGCGCTGGCAAACATCCCGGCACCGCGACTCATGTATTTGCCCACCGACGTCAGCGGGAAATACTTCAGCGCGCTCCCGCCATTCCTGAGCATGGCTTCACCGGTCTTGGTCAGCCCCCGTTCGATGATCAACGAGCCGAATTCGGCGGCGATCGAGCCGCCCTGGAAAACCGCCTCCAGCGTGTCGCCCTGCTTGATCGCATCAATCATCGCTTTGTAGCCGCTGTAGATGCCGAATGCCTGCATGCCGACGCCGGCGCCGCTCATCAAGTAGCTTTTGTTTTTGCTGACCCAGCCCGGCGCATTTTCCAGCGCGTCGGCGCGATGGATATCCAGTTTTTGCGCAGCCTTGCCCAACTGATTCAGGCGATCCACGGCACTGCCGGAGGCGATGGTTGTATCGGCGACGAACAGCGCCCCGGCGTCGACCGAACGCTTGCAGGCGATTTCATAGAACAGCATCGCCGCCACATTGCTGTCGGGAGTGTCCACGGACATCAAGCGTGCCTGCACCCGGTCTGCATCGAAATTGAGCCCGTCGAGAAAGCTTTGATCCACGCGTTGCATGCCGGCATTCGCCGGGCTGATGGGCTGGCCATGCACGGTCGCACCCAAAGCCTGGAGTTCGACGCGGCTGGTGAGCATTTCGCCGATGCGCAGCGGGCCGAAATGTTTGTCGAGGGATTTCAGCGTGCGTCGATAGGAGGCGTCAGCATCGCCTGCCGGTATTGCGCTGTTGAGCGTGCCCGCCTGCGGTGCATGAGGGTTGGACGAGGCGCTGAGGGGAATGACCTGGATGGGGCTGATATCGGGTATTTGCAAAGGCGGAGCGATAAGTTTTGACATGTCATTAATCCTTTAATGAAAACGCATGGCCGGTGTCCCTACCGGTGTGTCACTGAGGTTGAGTCGTTGGCGGCGCTGCCTCGGGCCAGTTGATGTCGTAGGCAAATTCCTCGCCGTTGCCCGATAGCCTGAGCACGGGCTTGCCGGCGGCTTCGGCCTTATCGATCAACTGGTCGTACTCGAGTTTGTTCTGATGTCCGGCATGGGTGGCATCTTTGATGCGCTCGGCGCTTGCACCTGCCTGCACGTTTATGTCGTCGATTTTTACCGCTTTGGTCAGGTCAGAATTGAGCAGCCAGATACGCTCGGCATCCAGTCCGCTGCGGCTGACCGATATCAGCCCTTCGAAGTCATCGTCGGGAAACCAGGTGGGGGGCGTGTCGCGGGCCGCTGAATTGAAACTCATGTTTTCTTCATGAGGCACCACCTCCAGGTGGCGGGTATCCAAGACATACAGGAACATTTCCTGCTGGCGTGTGCGGCTTGATTCATAGTGGCGATCGGGGTCCCACGGCACCGGGCTTGCGGCATCGGACCATCCGGATGAAGTGGTGCTTTCTGTGTCACTGGCATCGCTGCCCGAGGCACTATTGTCAGCATCTTGCCCCGGGTGTCTGTTGGTCTGGCTGTTGAAGCGCAGGTACTCGGGATCAGGCGCGCTTGCGTACATCTGTCCCTCTTTGAGGCTGAAGGTCGCGCTCATCGGCTTATGCGTGGTGGCACCCGGTTTGTGCTTGTATCGCGGCAGCATGAAGCCGTCGCTGGCGAGTTCGAACGGTGTGCGGTCGTCGCCACGAAATAACGCCGGAATGTCCGTGCGGTACAGGCAATTGTTCTTGTTGCGCAGATAGCCAAGTTTACTCAGCAGCGCTTCGCGTACTGGCGCAGTCATGCTGGTTTCGAGGCTGTACCAGTCATGCCGGGCATCGCGCTTGAGGTTGAGTTCCTTGATGGCGTCCCGGCTCATTTGCTCGAGGCGCTGCGGATTGTCGATGTCGTCGATCAAGCGTTTGTGTGCTTGCGCCCATTGCGGGATTTGCAGTTCGGTCTTCAGGTCCTGTTGCAAACGGGTCAGCTGGCTGGGCAGCAGGTTGTAGGACTGCAGGAATGCCTCGCGCTGGGTAAGGTTCATGGCCGGGTGCAGCCAGCGCAAAGTATCGCGCAGCAGGTCGCTGTGCGGATTAGTGACTATGGGCTCCACCCACTGCGGGGGCTTGCCACTGGTTTGGGCCTCGGCTCGAAAGCGCAAGAGATCCTGGCCATGAATGCCATACAACTGCCAGATCTCGTGATCGGTCCAGTGCTTCAAGTGCGTGGGCTGGGCACCGAAACCGCCGGCCGGTGGATCAACCGGGATCCACTGGCCGATGGGGGCCAGGAAGGCAAATTGCGTGATCGCGCTGTTCAGCCCGAATGAAGGTGCCACTTCGTAATAGCCTTGGGAGTCCGGCGAACGGTGTGAGGGTTGGTACAGATCCCAATCGAGGGGAGCGGCTCGGAGCCGTTTCGCGACAGGAACGGATTCGGGGGGCGGCGCAGGGCGTTTTGTCGAGGCCATGGTGGGCGCCGGATGTTCCGTCAGGCGCCAGGTCAATCGGCCTTCATTCCGGTAAACCGCTGGCCCTGACGCTACTCGCTCGGTGACCAGCTTGCAGCGATAAACCCCGTCGCGATCCTGGCCGACATGGGTGGTGCGCAAGCCTCCTTCGTGTTCGACGTCGACAAACTGGCGCCCGACGATCCAGCGAAAACCGTCATCCTCCGCCGGTTTCATGCCGCGCAGGAAATCGTCGCGCAGCCAGTAGGTGTCGGGCGAATTATCGCTTGAGAGGCGGGCAGAACCTGTCGACGGCATGGGTTGGATAACCACGGCAGGCGGAGTGTCATTCAGGATCGGACGAAGGCCTGCGGAGTGGACGCCGTCCTCGCCACTTGGCAAGCCCGGCAGGCGGAAAATGGAAGGCCCGCCTGTAGCGAAGGGAGGGTCGGTTCGCAGGGGCGGGAATGTGTTCGGTTCTGGTTGTTGCGTTGAGGGCTGAGGTGGTTTGCGCGGTATCTTTGGACTCATGGAGTACTCGAAATCAGTTGATGTATTGAAACCCCCGTTTCTCAAGTTGAATTGAATGTCTGGCAGGCGAGTGCAGGCAGTCTCACTTTAATTGGCGAGAATTTGCCGAAGGGTTTCAAAGGTTGTGGGGTTAATCTAACTGGTTTTGCGAGTTATGGAAGGCGTTGTTATGGGGGGTTGAATTTGATGTGTAACTTCTATTGTTTTTAGTTTGAAGTGTGGGAAGTTACGGTTTGGTAAATAAGAAGTTTTACCGTGGGTATGGAAGTTTTAATAAGAGAACAGCGCTGCTCATGTCGGAAATTTCCTAAAAGAGCAGCGCGATGGGAATAAGGCTTGTATATCGCCTCGTTCAATAGGCGTAACGCAACAGCGTATGAGGCAGATGCCGCAGGACAAAAAAGCCGAACAGCGCCAACATGGCCGGCAAGATCAACCACCAGATCTTGAACGGCATGGGATTGAGCGGGGTTTTGCGCTGACTCAGCCACAGGGCAGCGGCGCAGACACAAGCGGCGAGCATGGCGCCGGCCAACACATCGGTCGGCCAGTGAGCGCCCAGATAGACGCGCGACAGTGCAATGGAAAGGGCCGGGATACAGGCGATGAGCAACCAGGTCAGGCGCATGCGTGGCGGTTGGCCACGGCCGGCCAGCACGGCCAGGGTCAGAAACAGCGCGAACGAACCAGACGCATGGCCGCTGGGCATGCTGTAAGTGGTCAGCGGATCGGTCAGTACTTCCGGGCGCACCCGGGCGAAGAAGTATTTCGTTCCGGTGTTGGCCAGTGCGGTCACCAGCAGCGTACCGCCGGCGAAGATCGCCTGACGCCATTGCCGGCACAGCAGCAACAGACCCGTCAGCAAGACACTGAACAGCAGCATGTTGCGGAATTCGCCGATCAGGGTCAGCGTGACCGCAATTTCATCCAGCACCGGTTGGCGATGTTCCTGCACCAGCGTCATCACGCCTTGATCGAGTGCTGTCAGGTACGGATAGCCGATGAACAGGCCGATCAATATCAGCAGGCTCATGCTGCTGA
This sequence comes from Pseudomonas viridiflava, assembly GCF_900580865.1. Classification (GTDB taxonomy): domain Bacteria; phylum Pseudomonadota; class Gammaproteobacteria; order Pseudomonadales; family Pseudomonadaceae; genus Aquipseudomonas. Next base: position 205,200 of record NZ_UTBZ01000164.1, on the reverse strand, counting down.
TCCAGATCGTCGCGCGGCGATGCCGGCGCAGGCTGCTGTTCACGCTGAGGCCGACCATCACGGCGATGCTGCCGGCGACAATCCCGGCTTCCAGCCAGAACCCTTCTGGCAATGGCAGGCGGAAGGCCGCGCCGGTGGCCCAGCCCGGCAGCAGATAAGCCAGACTCCAGCCGGCGGCGGCCAACAGACTGACAGCGGCGAAACGCGGGAAGGGCATGTCGCACATGCCGGCGACCATCGGCAGCATCGGCCGCAACGGCCCGATAAAGCGACCGACCAGCAGGCTGGCGATGCCGTAGCGCTGGAAGTAGGACTCGGCGCCGGCCATCCATTCCGGATGATGGCGCAGCCCCGGCAGGCGCCGAATGTTCTGGTGGAAATGGCGGCCGAGGAAATACGAAACGGCGTCGCCGAGAATCCCGCCGAGAAAACCCAACAGCAACGTTTCGCTCAACGACAGTGCGCCGCTGCCGGCGAGAACGGCGACGGCGAACAGCAGCACGGTACCCGGCACGATCAAACCGGCAATCGCCAGGCATTCCACAAAGGCAACAATGAATACCGCAGCAGCCAGCCACTGTGGATTGGCTGCCAGCCAGCCGGTCACGCTATCGAGCCATGGGCCCATACAGAAAAACTCCAAACCGTTGATAATCCCTGTGTAGGCGCAGCCTTCGGCAGCTCCTGCACAGGTTTGTGTTTACAGCAGAAAATAATCCCGGCCTTCGACCTGACCGCGGCGCAGCGGGTTCCGCGTGCACCATTGCGCATAGGTCGCGTCGACAAAGCGGTACATCAGATGTTCATCGCGGCCATGGGGAATGCCCAAGCGTGTGGTTTGAATGATGTGCGAAGGTGCAGGCCCGGTGTCTTCGACGAGAAGAACCTCATGATCGAAACGCTTGGCGTCCCACACTGGCACTTTCAATCCCAGTGCTTTGCACAACAGGGTTTGCCCGGCGCAGAGCTTTTGCGAAGGCCGCGCGCGTCCCTGTGCGTCGGGATTGTTCAGCAGCATCTGCGCCAGACTCGCCGGCCCGCTGATTTCATCGACCCACGGATAAGCGGATTTGATCAGTACCGCGTTGCCCGGCCCTTGCGCACTGAAATTCAGCGAATCACCACCGCGGGCGTAATACATATAGATGTGCCCACCGTCCAGAAACAAAGCCTTACGCTTTTCTGTGTAGCCCAACGAGGCATGGCTGCCTTTTTCTGCGCAGTAATAGGCTTCGGTCTCGATGATCCGCGCGCTCAGCCACAGATTGCCAACCCGGTGACGAATGACTTTGCCGAGCAGATCCTGCGCCAGCACTTGCGCATCTCGGTCGAAAAAGGCGTCCGGCAGCCCCAGCGGCAGGCGTTCGGTGCGGTTGCGAACGGTCAGGTTGGACATGGCAGGCAAGGTTTATCCAGGCTCAGGAGGTCGTGATGATAACAACGCCCGGCTTAATTGGGCCTGAATGCCGGCGAATCAGCGTTCATTTCGACCATCCGCCCGTCACCGCTGTTAGTCCCGGGACGCGACAGCTATAATCTGCCGCTTTCCTCTTTGCCAAGACCCCAGCAGACCATGACTGAGTCCGTTCTTGACTACATGACCCGATTGGGTCGCGCCGCCCGCGAAGCCTCCCGGGTCATCGGCCGTGCCAGCACCGCGCAGAAAAACCGCGCCTTGCAGGCTGCAGCCAATGCCCTGGACGCCGCCCGTGCCGAGCTTGCCGCCGCCAATGAGCAGGATCTGGCTGCCGGTCGCGCCAATGGTCTGGAACCGGCACTGCTGGAACGTCTGGAACTGACCCCGGCGCGCATCGACGGCATGATCGTTGGTCTGCGTCAGGTCGCTGCACTGCCGGACCCGGTTGGTGCTATCCGCGACATGAGCTTCCGCCCGTCGGGGATTCAGGTCGGCAAGATGCGCGTGCCGCTGGGCGTGATCGGGATCATCTACGAATCCCGGCCAAACGTGACCATCGATGCCGCGAGCCTGTGCCTGAAGTCGGGCAACGCGACGATCCTGCGCGGCGGTTCCGAGGCGATTCATTCCAACCGGGCGATTGCCGCTTGCATTCAACGCGGTCTGGCCGAGGCCGAGTTGCCCGCCGCCGTGGTGCAAGTGGTCGAAACCACCGACCGTGCCGCCGTCGGCGCGATGATCACCATGCCCGAGTACGTCGATGTGATCGTGCCGCGCGGTGGCCGTGGTCTGATCGAACGCATCAGCCGTGATGCCCGCGTGCCGGTGATCAAACATCTGGACGGTATCTGCCACGTTTACGTCAGCGCCCATGCCGATCTGCCGAAAGCCCAGCGCATCGCCTTCAATGCCAAGACTTATCGCTACGGCATCTGCGGTGCGATGGAGACCTTGCTGGTCGACCAGACTGTTGCCAAGGATTTCCTGCCGTCGATGGCAGCCCAGTTCCGCGAAAAAGGCGTCGAGCTGCGAGGCTGCGAACGTACCCGGGCAATCATCGACGCCGTTGCCGCCAGCGAAGACGACTGGAACACCGAATATCTGGCGCCGATTCTGTCGATCCGCGTGGTCGACGGTCTGGACCAGGCGATCGAACACATCAACCAATACGGCTCCCATCACACCGATTCGATCGTCAGCGAAAACCTCGCCGACACCCGTCGCTTCGTGGCCGAAGTCGACTCGGCGTCGGTGATGATCAACACGCCGACGTGCTTCGCCGATGGATTTGAATACGGATTGGGTGCCGAGATCGGCATTTCTACTGATAAGCTGCACGCCCGTGGTCCGGTGGGCCTCGAAGGACTGACCTGCGAGAAGTACATCGTGGTCGGTGATGGCCAGTTGCGCGGCCAGGCGATGGTCTGAGTTGACCGACCTCGACCTGACAGCGCCGCAACCCGGCAGCGAAACCCGTCCGCGGCGCATTGGCGTATTGGGCGGCACGTTCGACCCGGTGCACATCGGCCATTTGCGCGGTGGGCTGGAAGTCGCTGAAGCGCTGGCGCTCGACGAGTTACGGCTGATGCCGAATGCGCGGCCGCCCCATCGCGGTACGCCGCAAGTGTCGGCGCAGGATCGGCTGGCGATGGTCGAGTGTGCGGTGGCCGGAATGCCGCCGCTGGTGGTGGACGCCCGCGAATTGCAGCGGGACAAGCCGTCCTGGACCATTGATACCCTGGAGTCGATGCGCGCTGAAATGCCCGCCGAGACCCAGGTTTTTCTGCTTTTGGGCTGGGACGCATTTTGCGGCCTGCCCACTTGGCACCGCTGGGAAGAGTTGCTCCAGCATTGCCATATCCTGGTGCTACAGCGCCCGGACGCCGACAGCGAACCGCCGGATGCCTTGCGCAACCTGCTGGCAGCGCGTTCGGTGAGCGACCCGCTGGCCCTGAAAGGGCCGAGCGGACAGATTGCATTCGTCTGGCAGACACCGCTCGCGGTTTCCGCCACCCAGATCCGTCAACTGCTGGCCAGCGGTAAGTCGGTACGTTTCCTGGTGCCCGACGCGGTCCTGGCCTACATCGATGCGCACGGTCTGTACCGTGCGTCGAACTGAACAAGGCGTGCTTCACTGATACGAATCACCGTATCCCTAGCCGCCGAATATACGAGCAAAACGAGTTTTATATGACTGACAAAGACCAAACCAAAGTAAAGCGCAAAGGCACATTCAAGAGCGCCCCGCTGCCAGAACCGGTCAACACCAATGAGCCGCTGAAAGGCGACGAACTGGTCAAACTGGCCGTGGCTGCCCTGGAAGACGTCAAGGCGCAAGACATCCAGATCATCGATGTTCGCGACAAGCAGAGCATCACTGACTACATGATCATCGCCACCGGTACCTCCAATCGCCAGATCAACGCGATGCTCGACAAGGTTCGCGAAGAAGTCAAAAAACAGGGCGCCAAGCCGCTGGGCGAAGAAGGCAAGGGCGACAGCGACTGGGTACTGTTGGACCTGGATCTGGTGATCGTGCACATGATGACTGCCTCGGCCCGTCAGTTCTACGACCTGGAGCGCCTTTGGGCCGGTGCCGAGCAGAGCCGTGCGGCCGACGCCAAGCACCACAGCCCGGAAAACACCCACGAGCATTTCACCAAGCTCAACAAAGACCAGCTGTAAGGGATTGCTGTGCGACTGCGCCTGATCGCCGTCGGTTCACGCATGCCCAAATGGGTGGAAGAAGGCTGGCATGAATATGCCAAGCGTCTTCCGTCCGAGCTGGCGCTGGAACTGGTGGAAATACCGCTCAATACCCGTGGCAAGAATGCCGACGTGGCCCGTTTCATCCGCCAGGAAGGCGAAGCCATGCTGGCCAAGGTCGGGCCGAACGAGCGGATCGTCACGCTGGAGGTCCACGGCAAGCCCTGGAGCACCGAGCAGTTGGCGGTCGAACTCGATCGCTGGCGGCTGGATTCGCGCACGGTCAATTTCATGGTCGGTGGCCCGGAAGGGCTGGCGCCGGAAGTCTGCGCCCGTGCCGATCAGCGCTGGTCGTTGTCGCCGCTGACGTTGCCGCACCCGCTGGTGCGGATCCTGATCGGCGAACAGTTGTATCGTGCCTGGACCGTGTTGTCCGGTCACCCTTACCACAAGTAATCCAGCCCTCATGTCTCAGCCGATCCGCATCAAGGACCACGAAAAGGACGCACGCCTGGTGCGTAGCCGCGTCGTGTTCGGGGCCATTGCGATCATGCTGCTGATTGGCGTGCTGATTGCGCGGCTGTATTACTTGCAGGTGATTCAGTACGAGTACCACTCGACGCTCTCGGAAAACAACCGCGTCCATGTGCAGCCGATACCACCGACGCGCGGGCTGATTTTCGACCGCAACGGCGTGGTAGTGGCAGACAACCGCCCAAGCTTCAGCCTGAGCATGACCCGCGAGCGCTCCGGCGACTGGCAGCAAGTGCTCGACGTCATCGTCGAAGTGCTCGAGCTGACGCCCGAGGACCGGGTGATCTTCGAGAAGCGCATGCGTCAGGGGCGCCGGCCGTTCGAGCCGGTGCCGATCCTGTTCGAGTTGAGCGAAGAGCAGATTGCCCGGATCGCGGTGAACCAGTTCCGCCTGCCAGGCGTGGAAGTGGTTGCGCAACTGGTTCGTCACTATCCGCAGGGCGCGCATTTTGCCCACTCGGTCGGTTACATGGGGCGGATCAACGAGAAAGAGCTGAAAACCCTCGATCCGGTCAACTACAGCGGCACCCACCACATCGGAAAAACCGGCATCGAGCGTTTCTACGAGCCGGAACTGCACGGTCAGGTCGGTTACGAGGAAGTCGAGACCAACGCCCGTGGCCGCGTGTTGCGGGTGCTCAAGCGCACCGATCCGATTCCCGGCAAGGACATTGTGCTGAGCCTGGACATCAAATTGCAGGAAGCCGCCGAGGCAGCATTGGGCGGACGTCGTGGTGCGGTGGTTGCGTTGGACCCGAAGACCGGTGAAGTGCTGGCAATGGTCAGCCAACCGAGCTTCGACCCGAACCTGTTTGTCACCGGGATCAGCTTCAAGGCGTACGCCGAGTTGCGTGATTCGATCGACCGGCCATTGTTCAACCGTGTATTGCGCGGTCTGTACCCACCGGGGTCGACGATCAAACCGGCGGTAGCGATTGCCGGACTTGATTCCGGTGTGGTCACTGCGTCGAGCCGGGTGTTCGATCCGGGCTATTACATGCTGCCCAACTACGATCACAAATACCGTAACTGGAACCGCACGGGCGACGGCTTCGTCGATCTCGACACGGCGATCATGCGGTCCAACGACACCTACTTCTATGACCTGGCGCACAAGCTCGGCATCGATCGGTTGTCGACCTACATGAACAAGTTCGGCATCGGCCAGAAGGTCTCGCTGGACATGTTCGAAGAATCCCCCGGCCTGATGCCATCGCGCGAGTGGAAACGCGCGACGCGCAAACAGGCGTGGTTCCCCGGCGAAACCCTGATTCTCGGAATCGGCCAGGGCTACATGCAATCAACGCCGCTGCAACTGGCCCAGGCGACTGCCCTGGTCGCCAACAAAGGCATCTGGAACCGGCCACATCTGGCCAAATCCCTCGAAGGGGTGAAGCCGGTAGACGAAAACCCGATGCCGGACATTGTCCTGCGTGATCCGTCGGACTGGGCCAAGGTCAATCACGGCATGCAGCAAGTGATGCACGGTGCTCGCGGCACCGCGCGCAAAGCCGCAATCGGCGCGCAATATCGCATCGCCGGCAAGTCGGGTACCGCTCAGGTCGTGGCGATCAAGCAGGGTGAGAAATACGACCGCTCCAAGGTTCAGGAGCGCCACCGCGACCACGCCTTGTTCGTCGGTTTTGCCCCGGCCGATGACCCGAAAATCGTTGTGTCGGTGATGGTCGAGAACGGTGAGTCCGGCTCCGGCGTCGCGGCGCCAGTGGTGCGGCAGGTCATGGACGCCTGGCTGCTCGATCAGGACGGACGTTTGAAGGCCGAGTACGCCAGCCCAATCAGTGCGGAGGCTACGGCCCGTGATGAATAACTTTGATCGCATGCTCTCCAGTGAGGATGTGATGCGTCGCCGCGCGACGTTGCTGCAAAGACTGCATATCGATGGCCCGCTGTTGATCCTGCTGCTGATCCTCGCCGCCGGCAGCCTGTTCGTGCTGTATTCGGCCAGTGGCAAAAGCTGGGATCTGCTGGCCAAACAGGCCACTTCGTTCGGTATCGGTCTGGTCTCGATGATCATCATCGCCCAGTTCGAGCCGCGTTTCATGGCGCGTTGGGTGCCGCTCGGCTATGTGATCGGCGTGGTGCTGCTGTTGGTGGTGGACATCATGGGCCACAACGCGATGGGCGCCACCCGCTGGATCAACATCCCCGGGGTGATCCGCTTCCAGCCCTCGGAGTTCATGAAGATCCTGATGCCGGCGACCATCGCCTGGTACCTGTCCAAGCGCACGTTACCGCCACAACTCAAGCATGTCGGCATCAGCCTGATGCTGATCGGCGTGCCGTTCGCGCTGATTGTGCGTCAGCCCGACCTCGGCACTTCGCTGCTGATTCTGGCGGGCGGTGCGTTCGTGCTGTTCATGGGCGGGCTGCGCTGGCGCTGGATTCTCAGCGTGCTGGCCGCCGCGATTCCGGTATCAGTCGCCATGTGGTTTTTCATCATGCACGACTACCAGAAGCAGCGAATCCTGACCTTCCTCGACCCGGAAAGCGATCCGCTGGGCACCGGCTGGAACATCATTCAGTCGAAAGCCGCGATCGGTTCCGGCGGCGTGTTCGGCAAGGGCTGGCTGCTCGGCACCCAGTCGCACCTGGACTTTCTGCCAGAAAGCCATACCGACTTCATCATTGCCGTACTCGGCGAAGAGTTCGGTCTGGTGGGCATTTGCGCGCTGTTGTTGATCTATCTGTTGCTGATTGGCCGAGGGCTGGTGATTACCGCTCAGGCACAAACGCTGTTCGGCAAATTGCTCGCCGGTGCGTTGACCATGACGTTTTTTGTTTACGTTTTCGTCAACATCGGTATGGTCAGTGGCCTGTTGCCGGTTGTGGGGGTGCCGTTGCCGTTCATTAGCTACGGAGGAACTTCGCTGGTGACGCTGCTGTCAGCGTTTGGGGTTTTGATGTCGATCCATACCCATCGCAAGTGGATCGCACAGGTTTGAATAAGGTGAAGAGTTCAATGCAAGTAATGCGTGGCTGGGCGACTCGATGCGCGCCGTTGGTAGGCCTGATGGGCCTGCTGGGCAGTGTGCAGGAAGCGCTGGCCGGCGAATACGAAGGCTCGCCTCAGGTGGCCGAGTTCGTCGGTGAAATGACCCGCGACTACGGTTTTGCTGGTGAGCAACTGATGGCGGTGTTCCGCGAGGCTCAGCGCAAGCAGGCGATTCTCGACGCCATTTCCAGGCCTGCCGAGCGGGTCAAGCAGTGGAAAGAATACCGTCCGATGTTCATCACCGATGCGCGCATTGCGCGCGGTGTCGACTTCTGGCGGCAGCACGAGGCAACGCTGGCCCGTGCCGAGCAGGAATACGGTGTACCCGCACAAGTCATCGTGTCGATCATCGGCGTTGAAACCTTTTTCGGACGTAATACCGGTAATTACCGGGTGATCGATGCCTTGTCCACGCTCGGTTTCGACTATCCTCCCCGTGCCGAATTTTTCCGCAAGGAGCTGCGTGAGTTCCTGCTGCTGGCGCGTGAAGAACAGGTCGATCCATTGACCCTCAAAGGCTCGTACGCCGGGGCCATGGGCCTGCCGCAGTTCATGCCGAGCAGCTTCCGTGCTTATGCGGTGGATTTCGACGGTGACGGCCACATCAATATCTGGAACAACCCCGATGATGCGATCGGCAGCGTCGCCAGTTATTTCAAGCGTCACGGCTGGGTCGCGGGTGAGCCTGTGGTCAGCCGCGCCGATGTCCGTGGCGAGCAGGTCGATGAAGGCCTGACCACCGGCATCGAGCCGACGAAGACTGTCGCAGAGTTGCGGGCGCTGGGCTGGTCAAGTCATGATGCGCTGCGCGATGATATGCCGGTTACTGCATTTCGCCTCGAAGGTGACAACGGCCCTGAATACTGGATGGGCCTGAAGAATTTTTACGCGATCACGCGTTATAACCGCAGCGTGATGTACGCCATGGCCGTACATCAACTGTCTGAACAGCTGGTACAAGCACGGGGCGTCAAGTAATGCGGGCATTGCCTAACAATAAACCCCTGAAGCTGGTGGCATTCGCTACGTTGGCGGTGCTGGTTGCCAGCTGTTCGACCAGCCGTTCGCCGACTCAGAAAACCTCGAATACCGCTGTGCGGGCGCAACCGGGCCTGGACATCAACCGCGCGCACAAAGATGGCGCGCCGTGGTGGGACGTTGACGTGTCGCGCATCCCCGATGCCACGCCGACCCTGCACACCGGCCCATACAAGGCCAACCCGTACACCGTGCTCGGCAAGACTTACTTCCCGTTGCAGGAATCGAAGACCTATGTCGCCTCCGGCACCGCGTCCTGGTACGGCACCAAGTTTCACGGCCAGAACACCGCCAATGGCGAGGTCTACGACCTGTACGGCATGAGTGCCGCCCACAAGACATTGCCACTGCCAAGTTATGTTCGGGTGACCAACCTGGACAACAACCGCACAGTGATCCTGCGCGTCAACGACCGTGGGCCGTTCTACTCTGATCGCATCATCGATTTGTCCTACGCCGCGGCGAAAAAACTCGGTTACGCCGAAACCGGTACTGCGCGGGTCAAGGTTGAAGGCATTGATCCGCAGCAATGGTGGGCCGCCAAGGGCCGTCCGGCGCCGTTGATGCTCAACGAGCCGCAAGTCGCGCAGAATAGCGCCCCGGTGATCACCGCCTCGGCCGGCACCGTTGAGCAATGGACACCACCGCCGCAACAACACGCCGCGGCCGTTGTGCCGGTGCCGATCGATGCAAAAAAAAACGCTTCTGCAACAGCGTCTGGCCAGTATCTGCAGGTGGGCGCGTTCGCCAACCCGGACGCTGCAGAACTGCTGAGGTCGAAGCTCAGCGGGATGGTGAGCGCTCCGGTGTTCATCAGCTCGATCGTGCGCAATCAGCAGACCCTGCACCGGGTTCGCCTGGGGCCGATCGGCTCGCCGGGTGAGATCGCCCAGGTGCAGAACAGCGTGCGCCTGGCCAACCTTGGTTCGCCAAGCGTGGTCACCGAGTAATACGTAGGACTTGATTGACGATTCGCCAGCGATTGGGGGGCGAATCAGGTTGTTGGCTCGTCGAAGAACAAAAGCCCGGCAAGGGTGACTGGAGTGAGCAACTGAACACGCGATGGCTCGTTAGAAAGTCATCTGATTAAATTTTGTCCGCAAGGACAGTTTCCATTAGCGATTTCGAGAGACGGATGAACATCACCACCTTTGCCAAACGCCTGTGTCTGCTAGTCCCGCTGCTCCTCTCGCCAGCCGCCTTCGCGGCCGAGATGATGCCGTCGCCACCGCAACTGGCCGCCAAAGCCTACGTTCTGATGGATGCCAGCAGCGGCAACGTGCTGGTCGAGAACAATGGCGACCAGCGTCTGCCACCGGCCAGCCTGACCAAGCTGATGACAGCGTACATCGCGACCCTGGAAATCCGTCGTGGCCAGATCGGTGAAAACGATCCGGTGACCGTCAGCGAAAACGCCTGGCGCACCGGCGGTTCGCGGATGTTCATCAAGGTCGGCTCGCAGGTGACAGTCAGCGACCTGCTGCACGGCATCATCATCCAGTCCGGCAACGACGCCAGCGTCGCGCTGTCCGAGCACATCGCCGGTAGCGAAGATGCATTCGCCGACCTGATGAACAAGACCGTGACTGATCTGGGCATGACCAATTCCCACTTCATGAACCCGACAGGTCTGCCAAACCCTGAGCACTACTCGTCGGCTCACGACATGGCGATTCTGGCTCGTGCGATCATCCACGAAGACCCGGCTCACTACGCGATCTACTCGCAGAAAGAGTTCTTCTGGAACGGCATCAAACAGCCTAACCGCAACCTGCTGCTGTGGCGCGACAAGACCGTTGACGGTCTGAAAACCGGCCACACCGACGAAGCCGGCTACTGCATGGTGTCCTCGGCTGTACGTGACGGTCAGCGTCTGATCGCCGTGGTGTTCGGCACCAACAGTGAAGTGGCACGCGCCGCTGAGACCCAGAAGCTGCTGACTTACGGTTTCCGCTTCTTCGAAACCCAGACCTTCTATCAGAAGGGCACCGAACTGGCTCAGGCCCCGGTGTGGAAAGGCACCACCAATCAAGTCAAGGCCGGCCTGGCTGAAGACCTGACCATGACCCTGCCAAAAGGCCAGCTGAAGAAGCTCGCCGCCAGCATGACCATGAACCCGCAACTGACCGCGCCAATCGCCAAGGGCGACGTGATCGGTAAAGTCGAAGTCAAACTGGAAGACAAGGTGGTGCACAGCGCTGACCTGATCGCTCTGGATGGCGTCGAGGAGGGTGGTATCTTCCGCCGCATGTGGGATAGCATCCGTCTATTCTTCTACGGCTTGTTCAACTGATTTGTGTTGACCTGCATGGCCCCGCCCCGATCCGGTGCGGGGCCATGTGCGTTACCACGGCTTGCGCTCTAGAGGCCGTTACGCCATGACCGATACCGAAGTAAAGGCGCCAAAGATCGAATTCCCCCAGACTGATTATCCGATTAAGGTGATCAGCGATACGGGCGTCGGCAACAAAGACAAGATCATCGACATCGTCAAGAAACACGCGAGCATCAATGATGAGCGCATCGACGAGCGTCAAAGCACCAATGGCAAATACACCACGATTCAGTTGCACATCGTCGCCACCGATCAGGATCAGCTGTACAACATCAACAGCGAACTGCGGGCGACCGGCTTCGTGCACATGGTGTTGTGATGTCTGGCACGCTGGGCTTTCGTGAGCTCGGCCAGATGGCTTACGAGCCGGTCTGGCATGCCATGCAACGCTTTACCAACGAACGCGGCAGCGATGCCGCCGACGAAATCTGGCTCGTCGAACACCCGCCGGTGTTCACTCAGGGCCAGGCCGGCAAAGCCGAACATCTGTTGCTGCCGGGTTATATCCCGGTAGTGCAGGTCGATCGCGGCGGGCAGGTGACTTATCATGGCCCCGGCCAATTGGTGGCCTACCTGTTGCTGGATGTACGCAAGCTGGGTTTCGGCGTGCGTGATCTGGTCAGCCGCATGGAGCTTTGCCTGATTGAACTGCTGGCCAGTTACGGCGTGACCGCCGCGGCCAAGCCGGACGCTCCCGGCGTGTACGTCGACGGGGCGAAAATTGCTTCTCTGGGTTTGCGGATTCGCCACGGTTGTTCCTTTCATGGCCTGGCCCTGAACGTGGATATGAATCTGGAACCGTTTCGACGGATTAATCCCTGCGGCTATGCCGGGCTGGCGATGACCCAGCTGAGCGACCACGCAGGATCGATTGAATTTGCCGAGGTAAGTGCCCGGCTGCGCGCGCAGCTCGTCAAACACCTCGACTATGCTGAGCAGACGACCCTGACGGGCGGAATCGACTGATATGACTACTGATGCAGTGCAAACCATGATCCCGACGCTCGACGTGACCGAGCGCCCGGCCCCGCGTCCCAAGGTTGAAGCCGGCGTCAAGCTGCGCGGCGCCGAGAAGGTTGCACGCATCCCGGTAAAGATCATTCCGACCACCGAACTGCCGAAGAAACCTGACTGGATTCGTGTACGCATCCCGGTTTCGCCGGAAGTCGATCGCATCAAGAGCCTGCTGCGCAAACACAAACTGCACAGCGTCTGCGAAGAAGCGTCCTGCCCGAACCTGGGCGAGTGCTTCTCCGGTGGCACCGCGACCTTCATGATCATGGGCGACATCTGCACCCGTCGCTGCCCGTTCTGCGACGTCGGCCACGGTCGTCCGAAGCCACTGGACGTCAACGAGCCGGAAAGCCTGGCCATCGCCATCGCCGACCTCAAGCTCAAGTACGTGGTGATCACTTCGGTTGACCGCGACGACCTGCGCGACGGCGGTGCCCAGCACTTTGCCGACTGCATCCGCGAAATCCGCAAACTGTCGCCGAATGTGCAGCTGGAAACCCTGGTCCCGGATTATCGTGGCCGCATGGACGTGGCGTTGGAGATCACCGCGGCCGAGCCGCCGGATGTGTTCAACCACAACCTGGAAACCGTGCCGCGCCTGTACAAGGCTGCGCGTCCGGGTTCCGATTACCAGTGGTCGCTGACCCTGCTGCAACGCTTCAAGCAGATGATGCCGCACATTCCGACCAAATCCGGCCTGATGCTGGGTCTGGGCGAAACCGACGACGAAGTCATCGAAGTCATGAAGCGCATGCGCGAACACGATATCGACATGCTGACCCTCGGTCAGTACCTGCAACCGTCGCGCAGCCACTTGCCGGTGCAGCGTTTCGTCCATCCGGACACCTTCGCCTGGTTCGCCGAGGAAGGTTACAAGATGGGCTTCAAGAACGTTGCCTCGGGCCCACTGGTGCGTTCTTCGTACCACGCCGACGAGCAAGCGAAGCTGGTCAAGGCTGAGTTGCTGGGTTCCTGAGCCCGCGTTGAATGAAAAAAATGCCCGCCGAGGTTTTAACGCCCGGCGGGCATTTTTTTGCCCGGATTACATTCGCTGCTGATTTTTCCTTCAATCCACGGCGTGGCTGACCCTCTTCTGTTCGCCGCCGTTCCTGACTACTGTGTGTGCATGACTTCACAGGGAGATCCAAGGATGACCGTTCGACCAACCCACACACTTTGCCCGCACAAAGCCGTGCCCGCGCTGCCTTCGGAAGGGCTGATCGGCGTCATTGCGCCTGCCGGCCCCGGCGCGCTGGACACCGAGAAGGCAATGCGGTGGATGCGCGCCCGTGGTTATGGGCTGAAGGTGTTTCCCGGTGTCTATGAGAAGGATGGCTATCTGGCCGGCAGTGACGATGTGCGCCTGCGCGATCTGCACGCAGCGTTCGCTGATCCCGAAGTCGATGCCATCATTTGCCTGCGCGGCGGCTATGGTACGCCGCGCTTGCTCGACCGCATCGACTACGACCTGCTGAGCCGCCATGCCAAGCCCTTCGTCGGCTACAGCGACATCACTGCGCTGCACCTGGCGATCAGTCGCTATGCCGGGTTCGTGACTTTTCACGGGCCGCTGCTCAATGCCGACCTGTTGGGGGACAAGGAGCCGCCGACCGTTACTTCGTTCTTCGCCATGCTGCGCGGGCAATTGAAGGCGGGCAGTGTGTTGAGCCATCCGGTGGCTTATCCGTTGACTACTGTCGAACCCGGCATTGCGCACGGGCGCTTGCTCGGCGGCAATCTGGCGATGATCGCCGCAACGTTGGGTACGCCTTACGAGATTGATGTAGAAGGGGTGATTCTGCTCATCGAAGACATCAACGAGCCGCTGTATCGCATTGATCGCTTGCTGACCCAGATGCGTCTGGCCGGCAAGCTGGCGAAGTTGCGCGGGGTGTTGGTCGGGGATATTGCAGGCGTGGATGTCGCGGCATTGAACCGCTTGCTCAAGCAGACTTTCGAGCCGTTGCGGATTCCGGTGTTGTTGGGGTGGCGCAGCGGGCATTGCGATCCGAACCTGACCCTGCCGATGGGTGCACTGGTGCGGCTGGATGCGGGGAAGCAGGAATTGATGCTGGAGCAGGATGTGGTGATCAAGGCCTGAAGGTTTATTGCCTGATAGTCAGTCTTCGCGAGCAGGCTCGCTCCCACATTTGGAATGCATTTCAATGTGGGAGCGAGCCTGCTCGCGAAAGCGATATCAGCCATACGGCATTCGTTCTATTGGGTACGCAGGCTTTCCAGCAACTTGTGCGTCGGATACCCGTCCGCCGGCCAGCCAAGCGACTGCTGGGCACTGCGAATCGCCTTGCGCGTATTGGCGCCGATAATCCCGTCCGCCGTGCCGGCATCGTAATTGCGCGCACTCAGCAGGGTTTGCAACTCCATCCGTTCGGTACGGCTCAACGGCAGGTCATCTTTCGGCCAGTTGCCGTTGATCAAGCCGCCACCGCTGAAGCGCTCGGACAACAGGCTCACCGCCAAGGCATACGACGAAGAATTGTTGTACTTGAGGATCGCCCGGAAGTTGTCGAGGATCAGGAACGCCGGGCCGCGATAACCGGCCGGCAGCAGCAGGGCTGCGGACAGTTGTTCTGAACCTGCCGGGACCTGAGCGCCGTTCGGCAGCATGACGCCCAGTTGACGCCATTCGGCAACGCTCTTGCGAATCGCACCGTCGGCCAGCGTGTAATTGAAGCTGCTCGGCAGTTGTACTTCGAAGCCCCACGGCTGACCACGCTGCCAGCCGGAGCTTTGCAGGTAATGCGCGGTCGAGGCCAGTGCGTCAGCAGGGCTGCCCCAGATATCGCGGCGGCCATCGCCGTCAAAGTCCACAGCATGGGTGTTGTAGGTGGTCGGAATGAACTGGGTCTGTCCCATGGCGCCAGCCCACGAGCCGAGCATCTTCTCCGGCGTGATATCGCCCTGTTGCAGGATCTGCAGGGCGGCGATCAGCTGTGCATGAGCAAAGCCCGGGCGGCGGCCTTCGTAGGCGAGGGTGGCCAGCGAGTTGATCACCGACTTGCTGCCCTGGAATTGGCCAAAGTTGCTTTCCATGCCCCACACCGAGACCAGCGCCTGGCGGTCGACGCCATAACGCTGCTCGATGCTTTGCAGGATATCGGCGTACTGACTGATCAGCGCCTGGCCCTTGCGCACGCGCAGCGGCGACAGGGCGCCGTCGAGGTATTCCCACACCGGGCGGGAGAATTCCGGCTGACTGCGGTCGGCACGAATCACACTGGCGTCGAAGCTGACATCGGCAAATGCCCGATCAAACAGTTCGGCGCGAATTCCGGCGGCCAGTGCATCTTTACGGAAACCAGCCTGCCATTCGGCAAAAGTCTGGGTTGGCTGCAGATCGAGAGGGTCGGCGGACGGCACTACCGGCGGGATGATCGCTGGGGCCGTGGCGACTGGAGCGGCTTGAAGAGGTTGCGCATCGGCTGCGGTCGGTTTTTCCGCACAAGCGACAAGCAGAATGAAGCTGGAGGCAGCGATCAGTTGGCGAACAGGCCAACGACGGGAAAGACTAAAGGGCATGCACGGTTCCAGAGGATACGAATCAGGTGCAGACCTTAACATGACCGGGGGGTACTGCGCTTCAAGCAGCCAGAAAGTAAGAAGCCTCCCAGCTGTCAGACTGGAAGGCTTCGCGGCGGTAGCTGCCTTTACCCTTGGTTGGTCGTTCCTGGCGACTGCGGAACAGGGGCTGGGCGACGATGGATTTGGCCTTGTTGGGGCCATGTTTCGCTGGCTTTTTGCTCATGAGGGTTCTCTCGAGTGAGTGGGTTTTGCGCGGCAAATAATCTGCCGATGTCGGGCATCTGTCTATAGTGCAAATGCAGGCGTGCATTGTAGGAAACAAGATCAAAAGATCGCAGCGTGCCGCAGCTCCTACAGGGATTGGTGTAGGAGCTGCCGAAGGCTGCGATCTTTTGATCTTATTCGGCAGGCAGTGAAAGTCGCTGGCCAGCCATCAATAGAGCCAGACGACTCAGACTCATCCACGGCGAACCGGCGGCCTGGCCTTTGATTTGCGCATCGATCCGCTGCGCTTCCAGCAACAACTGCGCCCAGCGTTGCGCCGAGTAGCGTTGCAGGGCTTTGCTCATCAGTGGTTTGCGCTTGTCCCAGACGGGCGGTTTTGCCTGGCTGAAACACTTGTCCAGCGGCGTACCCTGGCTGTATTGCAACGAGATGTTGGCCAGCAGCCGCAGCTCCCGCGCCAGCGCCCAGAGAATCACCGGTGGTTCGACGCCTTCGCCACGCAAGCCTTCAAGCATGCGCAGCGCGTGGGCCGGTTCGCCATTGAGCACGGCATCGGTCAGGCCGAACACGTCGAATCGCGCACTGTCCGCCACCGCGGCCTGCACGGTTTCGACGGTGATCTGACCGCCCTCGGCCATCAACTTGAGCTTTTCGATTTCCTGCGCCGCGGCGAGCAGGTTGCCTTCCACGCGGGCGGCAATCAGCTCGACGGCGTCTTGGCTGGCTGACAATCCGGCCTGAGACAAGCGCTGACGGATCCAGCTCGGCAGCTGATTGGCATCCACCGGCCAGATCTGAATGAACTGGGTCTGCTGGCCTTCAACCAGCGCCTTGCCCCACTTGGTCTTCTGCGCACTGCCATCCATCTTGGGCAGGCTGATCAGCAGCACCGTGTCTTCAGCGGGACGTGAGCAATATTCGATGAATGCAGCGGCGCCCTTGTCACCGGGCTTGCCTGAAGGCAGGCGCAGTTCCAGCAGGCGTTTTTCAGCAAACAGCGACATGCTGGCGCCGGCCTGCAGCAACGTGCCCCAATCGAAATTGGCGTCGGCAGCAAAGACCTGGCGTTCGTCAAAACCTTGTTGGCGCGCAGCGCTGCGGATGGCGTCGGCAGCTTCCTGGCACAGCAGCGGGTCATCGCCACTGATGATGTAAACCGGGCCGAGAGCGCCTTGCAGATGTTTGCCGAGTTGGGCGGGAGCGAGCTTCATAAGAAAGGTCGATCGGGGCGCCTGAGCGCCCCGAACGTCTTACTGCTGCGGGATTTCGAGCGGCGACTGACGCGGGGTTTCCGCTTCAGCTTTCTGCGCCGCTTCCAACGCGTCGGCTTCTGCCTTGGCGCGGTTATTGGCAGCTTGCTGCAGTTGCTCCAGCTGACCTGGGGTCAGCTGTTGCAGGCGCAGCATCATGCGTTGAACCAGCTCGCGACGGATATCGCGACGGGCGTCGCTGGCTTCCTGGTCGGAGCCGACGAGGTTATTGCCGTCGTGGATAAAAACTTTCTGTACTTCAAGCTTGTCGCTCAGCAGAGAAAGGTTTTTGTCGCCTCGGATGTCGTAGCTCAGGACGGTAGTGACCTGATACTCACCGGTACGACCGGCGCCGGCGTAGCTGAGGATACGCTGGTTTTCCTGCTCGTCAGCCAGAAACAACTTGTACGGGGCACCGCTGTAAACCTTGACGCCGCTCGACTCCAATACCTGGCGCAGTTGGGTGACCGTCTCGCCGTAGGCGTTACGGGCGCTCAGGTCGAGTTCCTTGATCGACAGTTCGTTGGTGCCGGTACCGCGCAGCTGGAAACCGCAGGCGCTCAAGAGAACGGCGAGGCCCATCACCAGCAGATTGCGTTTGATCATTGTGTTGCTCCCCTTGAAACCAGGTGGGCCGACCGTGCGGCCCGAAAGGTTTTATCTGGCGTCAGGCGAACCTGACGCTCAATCCAATTAGCTGGCGACGATATTGACCAGTTTCCCGGGCACTACGATCACTTTACGAATAGTCAGACCATCGACGAAACGCAGGACGTTTTCGTTGGCACGTGCGGCTGCTTCGACTTCTTCGCGGGTCGCGCTGGCCGGCATTTCGATCTGGCCACGCAGCTTGCCGTTGACTTGAATAACCAGCGTCAGGCTGTCCTGAACCAGCGCGCTGTCGTCCACGGCCGGCCAGCCGGCGTCGATAACAGCGTCGGCGTGACCGAGCTGATTCCACAGTTCGTGGCTGATATGCGGGGTGATCGGCGCCAGCAACAATGTCACGGCTTCCAGACCTTCGTGAATCAGCGCGCGGTCCTGTTCGGTGCCTTGTGCGGCTTTTTCCAGCACGTTCATCAGCGTCATCACCTGGGCGATGGCGGTGTTGAATTTGTGGTTCTGGCCGACGTCGTGGCTGGCCTGTTTGATGGCCAGATGGATCGCACGGCGCACGGCTTTCTGCTCGTCGTTCAGGCTGGCGATGTCCAGTTTGCCCGGCAGACCCTGAGAAACATGGGCTTGCGCCAGACGCCAGACGCGCTTGAGGAAACGGTGCGAGCCTTCAACGCCGGAGTCAGACCATTCGGCACTCATGTCAGGTGGCGAGGCGAACATCATGAACAGGCGGCAGGTGTCGGCGCCGAACTGATCGATCATCGACTGTGGGTCGACGCCGTTGTTCTTCGACTTGGCCATCTTCTCGGTGCCGCCGATTTCCACCGGCAGGCCGTCGGCAATCAGTTTGGCGCTGATGACCTTGGCTTTGCTGTCGCGCTCCAGTTCTACGTCCGCCGGGTTGAACCAGGTGTAAGCACCATTGGCTTCGCGACGGTAGTAAGTTTCGGCGATCACCATGCCTTGGGTCAGCAGGTTCTTGAACGGCTCGTTGGAGCTCACCAGGCCTTCGTCACGCATCAGTTTGTGGAAGAAGCGCGCGTAAAGCAGGTGAAGAATGGCGTGTTCGATACCGCCGATGTACTGATCGACCGGCAGCCAGTGGTCGGCCGCGGATTTTTCCACCAGGCCACCTTCAAAGTGCGGCGAGGCGTAACGGGCGTAGTACCACGACGACTCGACGAAGGTGTCCATGGTGTCGGTTTCACGCTTGGCAGGCTGGCCGCATTTCGGGCAGCTGCATTCGTAAAACTCAGGCATGCGCGCCAGCGGCGAACCGGCGCCATCCGGCACCACGTCTTCAGGCAGGACGACAGGCAGTTGATCTTCCGGCACCGGCACGTCACCGCAGGTATCGCAGTGGATGATCGGGATCGGGCAGCCCCAGTAGCGCTGGCGGCTGATGCCCCAGTCGCGCAGGCGGAACTGGGTACGCGAGGCGCCCAGTTCTTTCTTGATCAGGGCGACTTCCATGGCGTCGAACGCGCCAGCGAAGTCGAGGCCGTCGAACTCGCCGGAGTTGATCAGCGTGCCGTGCTCGCCGTAGGCGTCTTGCCACGGGGCCGGGTTGGTATCGCCGGAGCTGGTACGCACCACGGATTTAACCGGCAGGTCGTACTTGTGAGCGAATTCGAAATCGCGCTCGTCGTGCGCCGGTACCGCCATCACAGCGCCATCGCCGTAGTGCATCAGCACATAGTTGGCGACCCACACCGGCAGTTTCTCGCCGGTCAGCGGGTGCTCGACGAACAGGCCGGTCGGCAGACCTTTTTTCTCTTGGGTCGCGACGTCGGCTTCGGCGACGCTGCCGCCCTTGCATTCAGCGATGAACGCTTGCAGCTCAGGATTGTTTTTCGCAGCCAGGGTCGCCAGCGGGTGCTCGGCAGCCACGGCGACGTAAGTCGCGCCCATCAGGGTGTCCGGACGGGTGGTGAAGACTTTGAGGGTGCCGGCTTCGCCGATCGATTCGACGTTGTACGGGAACTGCACTTCCATGCCGCGGGATTTGCCGATCCAGTTACGCTGCATGGTCTTGACCTGTTCAGGCCAGCCCGTCAGCTCGTCGAGGCTCTCCAGAAGCTCATCCGCGTAGGCGGTGATCTTGAAGTAGTACATCGGGATTTCGCGCTTTTCGATCAGCGCGCCGGAACGCCAGCCGCGACCGTCGATCACCTGTTCGTTGGCCAGAACGGTCTGGTCGATCGGATCCCAGTTCACGGTGCCGTTTTTACGGTAGATCACGCCTTTTTCGAACAGGCGAGTGAACAGCCATTGTTCCCAGCGGTAGTAATCCGGCTTGCAGGTGGTGACTTCGCGCGACCAGTCGACCGCCAGACCCAGGCTGCGCAGCTGGGTTTTCATGTAGGCGATGTTTTCGTAGGTCCACTTGGCCGGCGCGACGTTGTTCTTCATCGCGGCGTTTTCCGCCGGCATGCCGAAAGCGTCCCAACCCATCGGTTGCAGGACGTTTTTGCCGAGCATGCGCTGGTAGCGGGAGATCACGTCGCCAATGGTGTAGTTGCGCACATGCCCCATGTGTAGCTTGCCGCTGGGGTAAGGGAACATCGACAGGCAGTAGTAAGTTTCCTTGCCTGGCTGTTCACTGACTTCAAAGGACTTTTGCTCGTCCCAGAACGACTGGGCGGCGGCTTCGATTTCACGGGGCTGATATTGTTCGTGCATGGCTACTTTTGTACTGGATAGGGGTGGCCTAATCCTCTTCAACGCAGGTTCCGGGGTTGGCCCGGACGAGCTGGAAGTGGAATTACAGGAAGCGCCGTAGCATACATGACCGCGCTTGGCCTAGGGAAACCCTGATTACAGCTGTTTGTCCCGGCCAATCCGTGGCGAGGGCCGTTGGTCGCGGCGTGCAGCCGGTTTGTGCAGCGAAGCTAAGCTCTAACTGGGGAGTGAGTCTTATCTTCAATGAGGTGAGGGATGGTGGAGCAACGGCAAAAAAACGTGACGAAACCCGAGTTGTACGAGAGGTTGATCGACCGTCTGGGTATGGCCCTGGACGCTGTAAAAACCGCTGACCGGCTGCGCGACGAGCGCCCCCTGGAACTGGAATTGCGTGGCTTGAGTCCCGCCGAGTTCAAACTGGTCAAGGCCTATCTGGATCGCAGTGAACGTGAATCGCATGGATGCCTGTCACAAGCAGTGAAGCAGCTCGATGCAGCACATTCGGCCAAGGTCATCTGGCTCAAGGACAAGGCGCCCGGCAGAGACACCGTCAAGGTTCGCTCTGTGCAGGCCAAGTAAGCGCATGGCAGGTCAAGAACCGGATCTTTTTCAACAGGATCCCACCTATTGGTTGTAACGCTTTATTAACACTCTTAGGCTTCGGGCATCTCTGGAGATGCTCGATGCCTTTTCGTTATTTCATCAAACAACTTTTACTGCCGCCCGGCATTCTTTTGCTGTTGTTGCTGGCTGCGTGGTGGCTGCGCCGCTCACGGCCGCGCCTTGCTGGCGTGTGTTTTGCCATTGGTTTTGGCGGATTGTGGCTGATGAGCCTGCCTGTGGTTGTGCAGTGGGGCGCCAAAACGTTGGAGCGCGAACCGCCATTGTCTCGCGAAGAGTGGGCAACGCTGGCACAACGTGCCGATGCCATCGTGGTGCTGGGCTCCGGGCGCGAGCGCGGCGATCTGGCCTGGGGCGAGGATCAGCCGACCGGCGTGGGTCTTGAGCGTCAGCGTTATGCGGCGCGACTGGCCAAAGCCTCGGGCTTGCCGATTCTGACCACGGGTGGCTTGCATTACGGTACGCCGCCGACTGAGGCGAAGCTGATGGCGGATTCGCTGCGCGACGACTTTGGTGTGACGGTGCGCTGGCAGGAAGGTGAAAGCCGCACCACGTGGGAAAACGCCAAGTTCACGGCTGATATCTTGTTGCCGCAAGGGATCAAGCGCGTGGTTGTGGTGACGCAGGCGTGGCACATGCCGCGCTCGGTATGGAGTTTTGAGCAGGCAGGGTTCGAAGTGGTGCCGGCGCCGGTGGGCTTTTTGGGCACTGATAACGCGAGACCGTTTGGTGGCTGGTTGCCGGAGTTCAAGTCGATCTGGCAGAGCGGGCAACTGTTGAATGAAGCGGTGGGGCAGGTGGGGTATTCGTTGTTTTATCGCTGAAGATCAAAAGATCGCAGCCTGCGGCAGCTCCTACATTGGGATTTGCGTTTTCCCTGTAGGAGCTGCCGCAGGCTGCGATCTTTTGCTTTAAAGGGTTTTCGACATCCGGCTGGCCATCAGTGCCCAGCCAAACAACAGCACGCACAGGATGATCAATGGCCACGAGCGCCATTGCAGGTACGGCGTCAGGTTGTGCATCGGCACCACTTCACCGTACAAAATCCCTTGTTCGAACTGCGGAATCTGCTCGGTGATCTGACCGAACGGGTTGATCAACCCGGTCACGCCGTTGTTGGTTGCGCGGATCATCCAGCGCCCGGCCTCAAGCGCGCGCATCTGCGCCATCTGCAAATGTTGCAGCGGGCCAATCGAGGTGCCGAACCATGTGTCGTTGCTGATCGTCAGCAACAGATCACTGCGCGCCGACAGACTGGCAGCAAACTCCGGATACACCACTTCGTAGCAGATAAACGGTGCGATCTGATAACCCTTGGCCTGCAACAGCGCCTGATCGGACGGGCCACGGGCGAAGTCGGACATCGGCAGGTCGAAGAAGGCGATCAGCCCGCGCAATACATCTTGCAGCGGCACGTACTCACCAAATGGCACCAGTTTCTGCTTCAGGTACGTGCCATCGCCTTCGCCCACCACTGTGATGCCGTTGAAGAAGCGTCTTTCGCCGTGCACCGTCTGGCGGATCGGCACACCAGTGATCAGCGCCGATTTACGTTCGGCAGCGAAGGTGCCCATCATGCTCAGGTAGCCCTCGGCGGACTCCTTGAGCACGGGAACGGCGGTTTCCGGCCAGATCAACAGGTCCACCGGTTTCGAACGGAAACTCAAGTCGCGATACAGCGCCAGTTGCGCGTTGAGTTCGGCCGGGTCCCATTTCATGCTTTGCGCAACGTTGCCTTGAATCGCGGCAACACTCAGCGGCGCGCCGGACGGACTTGTCCAGGCATGGCCCTTGAGCGCAATGCCGGCCACCCAAGGGCCAGCCAGCAGCACCAGACCTGCGGCAATAAAACCTTTGCGGCTGGTTTGCAGCAGACGCGGCGCGTTGTAGATCAGCGCCGCAGTCAATGCCAGCACGAACGACACCAGCCACATGCCACCGACTGGCGCGAGTCCGGACAACGGCCCGTCGAGCTGACTGTAACCGGAGTAGAGCCAAGGGAAACCGGTGAGGAACCAGCCGCGAAACGCTTCCTGGCCGACCCACAACGCAGCAAACGCCAAAGCATCCGCCACGGGCGCTTCGTTACGGCGCAACCAGCGGGCCCATACCCAGGCCGGTAAGGCGAAGAACCAGGCAATCGCGGCGGTAAACAACAGCATCAGGAACCCGGCCAGCAGCACCGAAGCGCCGCCGAAATGGTGAATGCTGTAATAGATCCAGCTGGTGCCGGCGCCGAACAGGCCGAAACCGAAGCACCAGCCACGGCCCAGCGCCTGACGCGGGCTTAGCTCGCGCAGACCGGCGTAAAACAGGCCGACTGCGAGCAAGGCCAGCGGCCAGATGTTGAAAGGTGCCAGAGCGAAGGTGGTGATTGCACCGGCCGCCACGGCCAGCAGGTTACCGGGCCAGCCGGGGCGGGTTGTCCAGCGCATTTCAGTCCTTAGATTTTTTACCGGGCGATTGGCGTCAGTCGCAGCAAATGAATCCGACGGCTGTCGGCGTTCAGGATGCGGAAACGATAGGCGCCGATTTCAGTGATTTCATTGCGTTTTGGCAAGTGCCCGAACGCGCTCATCACCAGACCGCCGACCGTGTCGAACTCGTCATTGGAGAATTCGCTGTCGAAAAACTCGTTGAAGTTCTCGATCGGCGTCAGGGCCTTGATCAGGAAGTCGCCACTTGGCAGCGGCTTGATGTAGCTGTCCTCTTCGACGTCATGCTCGTCTTCGATGTCGCCGACGATCTGTTCCAGCACGTCTTCAATCGTTACCAGACCGGCCACGCCGCCGTATTCATCGATGACAATGGCCATGTGGTTGTGGTTGGCGCGGAATTCACGCAGCAACACGTTCAGACGCTTGGACTCCGGCACGAAGGTGGCCGGGCGCAGCAGATCCTTGATGTTGAAGCTGTCGCCGTTCTCCTTGAGGATCAGCGGCAGCAGATCCTTGGCCAGCAGCACGCCCATCACGTCGTCATGGCTTTCGCCGATGACCGGATAGCGCGAGTGGGCCGAGTCGACCACGGCCGGGAGGAATTCGCGAGGTGTCTGGGTCGCTTTGATGCTGATCATCTGCGAGCGCGGCACCATGATGTCGCGTACTTGCAGGTCAGCCACCTGAATGGCGCCTTCGACGATGGCCAGCGCTTCGCTGTCCAGCAGTTTGTTCTGATGTGCATCACGCAGCAGCTCGAGGAGCTCCTGACGGTTCTTCGGCTCGTGGGCAAAAGCCTGGGTCAGTTTACCCAGCCATGACTTCTGCCCGTTGCTCGATCGATCTTCGCTCATAGCGATTACTCTGAATCCTTTGTTGTAACGATAGGGGATGTTTCGGTTTCGTCGTCCGCGTACGGATCGGGATAGCCCAGTTCCGCAAGCAACTCGCGTTCCAGTGCTTCCATTTCCTCGGCTTCTTCGTCATCTATATGGTCGTAACCAAGCAGATGCAAGCAACCGTGAATGACCAGATGCGCCCAGTGGGCCTTTAGTTCCTTGCCTTGTTCGGCGGCTTCGCGCTCAACCACCGCCACGCAGATCACCAGATCGCCGAGCAATGGGATGTCGAGAAACTCATCGGGGACTTCGGCCGGGAACGACAGGACGTTGGTCGCGTAATCCTTGTGGCGCCAGGTGTGATTGAGCTCGCGGCCTTCTTCCTCGTCGACCAGACGAATGGTCATTTCCGAGTCGGCGGTGCGCTGGCGCAGGGCCAGTTCGCACCACAGGCGGAAGTCGGCTTCACTCGGCGCGCTCGCTTCAGTCGCGATTTGCAGGTCTAGCTCAAGCATTTCGCGGACTTTCCTTGGGGGCTTCGTCACGGTTTTCGAAGCGCTCGTAGGCTTCGACAATCCGCTGGACCAAAGGATGGCGCACGACGTCTTTGGGCTGGAAGTGGGTGAAGCTGATGCCCGGCACGTCTTTGAGCACTTCGATCACATGGTGCAGGCCCGACTTGGTGCCTTTCGGCAGGTCGACCTGGGTGATGTCACCGGTGATGACCGCGGTAGACCCGAAGCCGATCCGGGTCAGGAACATCTTCATCTGTTCGACGGTGGTGTTCTGGCTCTCGTCGAGAATGATGAAGCTGTTGTTCAGCGTCCGACCGCGCATGTAGGCCAGCGGCGCAACCTCGATCACCTGACGTTCGATCAGCTTGGCGACGTATTCGAAGCCGAGCATCTCGTAGAGCGCGTCGTAGAGCGGGCGCAGATATGGGTCGATCTTCTGCGACAGGTCGCCGGGCAGGAAGCCGAGTTTTTCACCCGCTTCAACCGCCGGACGCACCAGCAGGATGCGCCGGATCTGTTCGCGCTCCAGGGCGTCGACTGCGCAAGCAACGGCCAGATAGGTCTTGCCGGTACCGGCCGGGCCAATGCCGAAATTGATGTCGTTACCGAGAATTTCCTTCACGTAGCGCAGCTGATTCAAGCCGCGCGGGCGAATCATGCCTTTCTTGGTGCGCAGGGCGACGGAGGCTTCGGCGGGGGCGTGGTTATCCAGCTCGACGACGGCCGATTCCTGCAGGAACAGGTGCACCGTATCTGGCGACAGCTCTGAACCTTTGGTTTCCCGGTACAGGCGACGAATCAGATTTTCCGCAGACGTGGTGTGTTTGGGGTCGCCGATCAGCTCGAACTGGTTTCCGCGGTTGCGGATCTCGATCGTCAGGCGCTGTTCGATCAAGCGCAAATGCTCGTCGAATTGCCCGCACAGATTGGCGAAGCGGCGAGCCTCAAAGGGCTCGAGGATAAAACGATGTGGTTCTATGGGTGCGTTCAAGGTCGTATTTAGCCGCCCTGGGGCAATTAAGATGAAATCAAGGATAACGCCAGAGGCCTGGGTGCGAAAGCTCTTAAATATTCTTGGCGTCGACACCGTCAAGATCGCAGCCTTCGGCAGCTCCTACAGGGGAATGTAATCCATGTAGGAGCTGCCGAAGGCTGCGATCTTTTGCATTTATTGGATCAGCGAGCCGCGCAGCGAGTGCGGTTGCGCCGCGTCGATGTGTACATCAGCAAACTGACCGATCAGGGTTGGATTGTCGCAGCGAAAGTTGACGATACGATTATTCTCGGTGCGACCTTGCAGCTCGCCAGGGTCTTTTTTCGAATAATCGGTGACCAGAATGCGTTGCGTCGAACCGACCATTTGTCGGCTGATCTCGAAGCCCTGCTGATTCAAACGATGTTGCAGCGCGTTCAGGCGCTCCTTTTTCAGCTCTTCCGGGGTGTCGTCGGCCAGATCGGCAGCCGGGGTGCCCGGGCGCTGGCTATAAACGAAGGAATAAGAGAAGTCGAAACCGACGTCGGCAATCAGCTTCATGGTCTGTTCGAAGTCTTTCTCGGTCTCGCCGGGGAAACCGACGATGAAGTCCGAGCTGATGCAAATGCCCGGCACGGCAGCGCGCAGTTTGCGCAGTTTGGATTTGTACTCAAGCGCCGTGTGGTTGCGCTTCATCGCTGCGAGAATCCGGTCGGAGCCCGATTGCACCGGCAAGTGCAGGTGTTTCACCAGTTCCGGCACATCGGCGTGGGCCTGGATCAGGCTGTCGGAGAACTCCAGTGGATGCGAAGTGGTGTAGCGGATGCGGTCGATGCCGTCGATGGCGGCGACAACGCGGATCAGCTCGGCGAGATCGGCCAGACGACCGTCATGGGTGGTGCCGCGATAGCCGTTGACGTTCTGCCCGAGCAGGGTCACTTCACGCACGCCGTTTTCGGCGAGGTGGATGACTTCGGCGATCACATCATCGAACGGTCGGCTGACTTCTTCGCCACGGGTGTAAGGCACTACGCAGAACGTGCAGTACTTGCTGCAGCCTTCCATCACCGACACGTAAGCGCTCGGGCCATCGATGCGCGGCTCGGGCAAGTGGTCGAATTTTTCGATTTCCGGGAACGACACGTCGACTTGCGGCAGTTTGCTGGTGCGTGCGGCGTCGATCATTTCCGGCAGGCGGTGCAGGGTCTGCGGGCCGAAGACCACGTCGACGTACGGCGCGCGATCACGGATCGCCGCGCCTTCCTGGCTGGCCACGCAACCGCCGACGGCGATCACCATGTCCGGGTTGGCCAGTTTCAGTTCGCGCCAGCGGCCCAGCTGCGAGTACACGCGATCCTGGGCGCGCTCGCGGATCGAGCAGGTGTTGAGCAGAATCACGTCGGCGTCTTCCGCACGGGCGGTGACTTCCAGGGCCTGATGTTCACCCAGCAGATCGACCATGCGCGAGCTGTCGTACTCGTTCATCTGGCAACCGTGGGTTTCGATGTAAAGCTTCTTGGCCATGGATTAGGGTCATCACGTGATTCAAAGAACCCGGCATTATAGGGAACAAGCCTTCAGGTTCCTACCGCTGCGCGTCCGGAGGCTATGCTATAGTTTGCGCCCTCATTTTTATCCCCGATGTTATCCCCCCGCCATGACCAAACGCGAAGCTCCAATCTATAAGGTGATTTTCCTCAACCAGGGCCAGGTGTTCGAAATGTACGCCAAGCAGATCTATCAAAGTGATCTGTGGGGTTTTCTGGAAGTGGAAGAGTTCGTCTTTGGCGAGCGCACGCAAGTGGTCGTCGACCCGAGCGAAGAAAAGCTCAAGGCGCAGTTCGAAGGCGTGGTGCGCAGCTTTGTGCCGATGCATTCGATCGTGCGTATCGACGAAGTGGAACGTCTGGGCACGCCGAAAATCAGTGAAGCCCGTGGCGCGGTCGGCAATGTGATGCCGTTCCCGATGCCGATGCCTGAAAAGTAAGGTACAAGACCGAGTCGTCTCATTCGCGAGCAAGTCGAATCGTCGCACCGTCGCTCCCACAAGGGATCTTCTGAACACTGGAGATCTACTGTGGGAGCGAGCTTGCTCGCGAAGGGGCCGGAAAGGTCGGCGCAAAAATCAGGGAAGAGGCGAGAACGGCGTACGCCCATCGGCGCTCTGCAGTTCCATCAGGTATTTACGGAAAATTTGCCCGAGCACCTGGGTGGCGGTTTCGAGATCTTCGCGGGACATTTTTTCCGAGACTTCGTCAGCCGTGTCCAGCGCGTCTTCTGCGCCGTTGACCGCGGCCATCTTCAGCACGATATACGCCTGAATGTTGTTGGCCTGCACGCCTTCACCGTGGAAGAACATCGTGCCGAGTTTGAACTGTGCCTGAGCGTGGCCTTGCAGCGAGGCTTTTTCGAAATAGCTCAAGGCTTGATTGAGGTCGCGCGGCGCGTTTTTGCCGTCGTAGTAGAACTCACCCAACTCGTATTGCGCTTGCGCATCCCCTTCGTCCGCCGCTTTCTGGCAGGCGGCCAGTGCCTGCGTGACGTCTTGCGGCTGAGTATTGAGGGTGCAACGACCCATCGCCGGGATCAACAACGAGTTGCCGCCTGCTTGTGCATGCGCGAGCAGGGGCTGAAGGAGCAACAGGCAGCCCAAGGCAAGGGTGCGGCCGGTGCGGTTCATGGGAATCGACTTACCTCTGAAGGGCACGCGGACCCATCGAGGGATCCAATAAGCGCGCATTATGAAATAAGCAGGGCCAACCTTACAAAGTCTTTACTCGTTTTTCTGCTGCGCGGGGAATATATCGCCCACTTTAGGGGAGATTTTTAGCAGGAGCATCGGAAAAACAGCGCGGATGTAGGTGAATGCTGACGCTGGCGATAGCCAACGTCAGCGGCAGTGCGATTATTTCAGTGCGGCGAAGGCGCGCTCGGCAGCGTCCAGTGTCAGTTTCAACTCGGCTTCGCCGTGGGCGATCGAGGTAAAACCGGCTTCGAAGGCGCTCGGTGCCAGGTACACGCCACCTTCCAGCATCAGGTGGAAGAAGCGACCGAACAGGGCAGCATCGCTGGCCATCACGTCTTCAAAGGTGACGATGTCATCGGCGCCGCTGAAGTACAGACCGAACATGCCGCCAGCCTGGGTGGTCACGAACGGAATACCCGCAGCATCGGCACGTTGTTGCAGACCGTCGAGCAGGCGCGTGGTGTAGTCGGTCAACTCGGCGTGGAAACCCGGACGGCTGATCAGGCGCAGTGTGGTCAAACCAGCGGCCATGGCCAACGGGTTACCCGACAGCGTACCGGCCTGATACACCGGACCCAACGGCGCGATGCGCTCCATGATTTCACGCTTGCCACCGAAGCAGCCAACCGGCATGCCGCCGCCGATGATCTTGCCGAACGTGGTCAGATCAGGATTGACCCCGTAGTACGCCTGAGCGCCACCGAGGGCAACGCGGAAACCGGTCATCACTTCGTCGAAAATCAGCACCACGCCATGCTTGTCGCACAGCGAACGCAGACCTTCGAGGAAACCTGGTGCTGGCGGCACGCAGTTCATGTTGCCGGCCACCGGCTCAACAATAATGCACGCCACGTCCTCACCCACTTCAGCGAGCATCTTTTCCACAGCGTCGATGTCGTTGAACGGCAGGGTCAGAGTGTGTTTGGCGAATGCCGCCGGTACGCCGGCCGAACTTGGCACGCCTTGGGTCAGTGCGCCGGAACCGGCCTTGACCAGCAGGCTGTCGGAGTGACCGTGGTAGCAGCCTTCGAATTTGATGATGCTGTCGCGGCCGGTGTAACCACGGGCCAGACGGATCGCGCTCATGGTTGCTTCGGTGCCGGAGCTGACCATGCGCACCATGTCCATCGACGGCACCAGCGAGCAGACCAGATCGGCCATCTCGGTTTCCATCGCGGTCGGCGCGCCGTACGACAAGCCGTGTTGCAGTTGATTGCGTACCGCGTCCAGAACGTCCGGGTGGCTGTGACCGAGGATCATCGGGCCCCACGAACCGACGTAATCGACATAACGCTTGTCGTCTTCGTCAGTGACGTAAGCGCCTTCAGCGTGTTTGAAAAACAGCGGCGTGCCACCAACGCTCTTGAATGCGCGCACTGGCGAGTTCACGCCACCGGGAATGTGTTTCTGAGCATTGGCAAACAGTGTTTCGGAACGAGACATGATCGGGCTCTCAAATCAGACTTTCAGTAATTCATTGAACGCGCGGGCGCGGCGGGTGACTTCGGCGGTGCTTTCGGCACCAAACAGACCGTGAACCACGGCCAGCAGGTCGACGCCATGGGCCACCAGCGGGGCGGCGTTGTCGAGGGTGATGCCGCCAATCGCGCAGATTGGCAGGTGCAACGTGCGCTTGGCTTCGTCCAGCAGATCGAGGCTGCAGGTCGGCGCGCCGGGCTTGGTGTTGGAATTGAAGAAGCGACCGAAGGCGACATAACTCGCGCCTTCTTTGGCCGCTTGTTCGGCCAGCGCGATTTGCGCGTGGCAGGTCGAACCGATGATCGCTTTGGAACCGAGCAGCGCGCGGGTCGGCGACAGCGGGCCGTCGGTCTGACCGAGGTGCACGCCGACGTTGAGGCGCGCGGCCAGTTCGGCATCATCGTTGATGATCAGTCGCGTCTTGTAGCGCTCACACAGATCGCGCAGCGCTTCGGCCTCGCGCAGCCGGCGGGCTTCGTCGCTGCTCTTGTCGCGGTATTGCAGCAGGGTGACGCCGCCTTCCAGCGCCGCCTCCACGTAAGACAGAAACTTGCCGGCCAGCAATTGGCTGTCGGTAATGGCATACAGGCCACGTAGTTTCATCGGGCAGACCTCACGACGTTACGAGCAGAAATCCAGCGGCAGGCGACGCGGGACGAACTGGCCTTTGCCCAGTTGTTCGGCGTCGCGCAGGGTGCGCCAAGTGTAATCCAGAGCACTGCGCACAGCGCTGGCCAAATGTTCGCCTTGTGCCAGTCGGCCGGCGAGGGCGCTGGCCAAGGTGCAGCCGGAACCGTGATAGCTGCCCGGCAGGCGCTGGCAGATAAAAGTTTCACGCAGACCGTCGCGGCTATATACGCGGTTGTGGATTTCAGTTTCGTCGCCGTGGCCGCCGGTGATCAGCAGGTTTTTGACGAACGGCAGGAGTTTTTCCGCGCACTCGTCCGCGGTGCCTTCGGGCAGTTCGGCGAGGATGCGCGCTTCAGGAAGGTTAGGGGTGGCAATGATCGACAACGGCAGCAGACGCTCGCGCATTGCATAGCCGACTTCGTCCTTGCCCAGACGTCCGCCGCCGCCGGCGCGCAGCACCGGGTCGCAGACCACTGGCAAGTGCGGGTGCGCCGAAAGCAGTTCGACAACGGTGTCGACCATTTCCAGCGAACCGAGCATGCCCAGTTTGACCGCCGCGACTTCGGAGTCGTTGAGCACGGCATTGGCTTGAGCCAACACCCACTCACGGTCGAGGACGCGGAAGTCAGTGACGTTGACGGTGTCTTGCACGGTCAGGGCGGTGACGGCCGGAGCCGCATGGCAACCCTGCGCGAGCAGGGCTTCGATATCTGCCTGCAAGCCGGCGCCACCACTTGGGTCGTGGCCGGAGAGACAGAGGACAACGGGGCGGGAGCTGTAGATATTCATGGTGCGCGAGCTTACCACCAAAGCTGATTTTCGGGTTCAGTGCCGTTGTGCGTGGCCGATAACCTTGCAGATGAATCCGACCGTACTGTCACAACTTGACCAACTCAACAGCTCTAGCTCGGTACTTTGCTCTGAAACGCCCGTTCTAGAGCCTTTGTAGGAAATATTTCGATGGTGCTCAATGGCCATCAACGGCTATGCTAGTCTGGATCCAAACCAATAACAGGTAATACCGGTTTTACGTCTACTCAAAGGGAATGGGGGGCTTCCTGACACAACCGGACGAGCCACGCTGGGGCTTCAATGCGCTATTTGCTGATGT
This sequence comes from Pseudomonas viridiflava, assembly GCF_900580865.1. GTDB lineage: Bacteria > Pseudomonadota > Gammaproteobacteria > Pseudomonadales > Pseudomonadaceae > Aquipseudomonas. Next base: position 173,473 of record NZ_UTBZ01000164.1, on the reverse strand, counting down.
TGCTGTTCTGCTTGCCCTTCATGGCGAGCGCCGTCGAATTCGACGAGTTCACCCAGAGCCTCCCTCTGGGCCGGTCGCTGCAAGTCTTCGAAGACCCGAGTGGTCAGGCGAACATTGCCGATGTTCGCGCGCAGGCTGCCGCCGGCAATTTCAAACCTCACGATAAAGCCACGCTCAATGCCGGCTATTCGCGTTCGGCGTTCTGGCTGAAGATCGATCTGCATTACCGCCCGAGCAATCCCGCCGCCCAGCGCACCTGGCTGCTGGAACTGGCGTATCCACCGCTCGATCATCTCGATCTGTACATGCCCGATGCTGCTGGCGACTACCGTCTCGTCCGGCAAACCGGTGATGCCTGGCCGTTCGCCAGCCGCGAGATCCGCCAGAACAACTATTTGTTCGACCTTGCATTCGAGCCTGGGCAACAGCAAACCGTGTACTTGCGCCTGGCCAGCGAAGGCTCGATCCAGGCGCCGGTGACATTATGGTCGAGTACCGCGTACCTCGAAGACCAGCCAGTGCGCCTTTATGTGCTCGGCATCATTTATGGCGTGTTGCTGGGGATGGTGGTCTACAACCTGTTCATCTACCTCAGCGTGCGCGACACCAGTTACCTCTATTACATCTTCTATATCGCCTCGTTCGGCCTTTATCAGCTGTCGGTGAACGGCGCGGCGGTGGAGTATTTCTGGCCGGACAATCCGTGGTGGGCCAACGCCGCCACGCCATTCTTCATCGGTTGCGCCGGCCTGTTTGGCAGCCAGTTCGCCCGCAGTTTCCTGCAAACCAAAAACCACAGTCGTGGGCTTGATCGTGTACTGATCGGATTGATCGCGTTCAGTGCGTTAGTCATCGGCCTGTCGCTGATGACCAGTTACGCCCTGGCCCTGCGCCTGGCAACGACGCTGGCGCTGACCTTCACCGTGGTGATTTTTGCCGCCGGGATTCTGGCCTGGTGGCGCGGCTTGCGCGTGGCGCGCTATTTCATCATTGCCTGGTCGGCGTTTCTGCTCGGCGGCATCGTCAACACGCTGATGGTGCTGGGCTTGCTGCCGAACGTGTTCCTGACCATGTACGCCAGCCAGATCGGTTCGGCCATTGAAGTGGCACTGCTGTCGCTGGCGCTGGCCGATCGTATCAACGCGATGCGCGAGCAACAGGCGCAGACGCTGTACGACGCCGGTCAGAAGCTCGAAGTGCTCAACCAGCAACTGGCCCACAGCAACAAGCTCAAAGACGAGTTTTTGGCGACCTTGACCCACGAACTGCGCACGCCGATGAACGGTGTGATCGGTTCGCTGGAACTGATGCAGACGGTCGAAATGGATCCGGAGCTGGAGCAATATCAGCAAACCGCTGCCGGGTCCGCGCGGGACATGATGCGCATGGTCAACGGCATCCTCACCCTTACCGAATTGCAGGCCGGCAAGCTCAAGGCTGCGCCGGGCAGTTTCAGCCTGCGCGCGGTGGTCGAAGCGTTGCGTGTGCAATTCGACGGGAATGCGTCGAGCAAGTCGCTGGACTTCAAGGTCGATGTCCTGCCGACCCTGCCGGATCGCTTGCACGGTGACAGCGCGAAACTCGCGCAATGCCTGGAATGCCTGCTGGATAACGCGATCAAGTTCACCCGTGTCGGTGGGCTGGCATTGCGGGTGACTGGCAAACCGTCGACGGGCAATCGCCTGGCGTTGTCGTTTGCGGTGATCGACACCGGCATCGGTTTTACCGACCTGGGCGAGGCGACGATGTATCAGCGCTTCTTCCAGCTCGACGGTTCGATGACCCGTGAATACGGCGGACTGGGCGTCGGCCTGGCGATCTGCCGACAGTTGGTTGAGCTGCTCGGCGGCAAGCTTACCCATCGCTCGGAACCTGGGAGCGGCAGCCGCTTCCAGTTGGACGTCGAGTTCGAATTGCCGGTGGTTGAATCTGCGCCAATAGCCGCGCCTTCGCACGATTGTGTTCGCGCACCGCAGGATTGCACGGTGTTGCTGGTGGACGATAACAGCGTCAACCAATTGGTGATGCGCGGCATGTTGCTCAAGCTCGGTTTTCGCGTGCGCACCGCTGACAATGGCGCAGCGGCACTGGACTGCCTGCAGCGGGAAACCTTCGATGCGGTGCTGATCGATTGTCAGATGCCCGCCCCTGAAGGCGCGTCCTTGTGCTGCCAGATTCACGCCTTGCCGGGCTGCGCCAATCTGCCGGTGTTCATGCTCGCATTGACCGCGGACCGCGAGCTTTGCGCCACGGGAGCACCGGTCGATTACCTGAACAAACCGGTGAAATTCGAGGAATTGCAATCGGCACTGGAGCGTCGGGTGCTGTCCTGTTGATAGGGTAAAAGCGCCGCCAATTCGGCGCGTATGACACTTTGATCAGTCTGGGGGCGGTGCTTAACTGACCGCTCCGGTTGATTCAAGGAGCCCGTCATGAACCTGCATCAGTTCGCCGAAACCCACGAAGTCACCAACCAGCCACCGTCGCTGGACGGCACCAATCTGTACCGCATCGACCTGCCGTTGCAGGAGTGGTCGCGGCGCTTTGGTGCCGGGTGGGCGGAGTCGCGGATCGATGCCTACGGCGCGCTCGCCGGTGGTCCGTTGATGGAAGCCGGGTTCCTCGCCAATCAGAACAAACCAACGTTCGCCAGCCATGACCGCTATGGCCATCGCATTGATCTGGTGGAATTTCACCCGGCTTATCACGAGCTGATGCGCACGGCGATCGAGCATGGTTTGACCTCATTGCCATGGGCGCACCCACAGGATGGCGCCCACGTCGCCCGCGCCTCGATGACTTATTTGCACAGCCAAGCCGAGGCCGGCAGCGGTTGCCCGTTGACCATGACCTTTGCCAGCGTGCCGGCCCTGCGCTTGCAGCCGAACATCGCTGAGCAATGGCTGCCGAAAGTCCTCGCCACCGAATACGATCCGCGCAACGTCGGCATGGCGCACAAGGCCGGCGTGACCATCGGCATGGCCATGACCGAGAAACAGGGCGGCACCGACGTGCGCGCCAACACCACCAAGGCCTATCCGGTCGGCGCCAGCGGCCCGGGTCAGGCCTATGAACTGGTCGGGCACAAGTGGTTTTGCTCGGCGCCGATGTGCGATGCCTTCCTGACGCTGGCGCAGACCGACAAGGGCTTGAGCTGTTTCCTGCTGCCACGCCATCGTCCGGACGACACGCGCAATCAGTTCTACATCCAGCGTCTGAAAAACAAACTCGGCAACCAGTCCAACGCTTCCAGTGAAGTGGAGTTCCGTGGCGCGCTGGCGTGGATGGTCGGTGAAGAAGGGCGCGGCGTGCCAACCATCATCGAGATGGTCGCGATGACACGTTTTGATTGCATGGTCGGTTCCAGCTCGCTGATGCGTCAGGCGCTGACCCAGGCCAGCCACCACTGCGCGCACCGCAAGGTCGGCGGCAAACTGCTCAGCGAACAGCCGTTGATGCAAAACGTGCTGGCCGATCTCGCGCTGGAAAGCGAAGCCGCGCTGGCCCTCAGTTTGCGCATGGGCAAAGCGCTGGATCACCTGGATGATCGCCACGAAGCGCAGTTTGCCCGGCTGGTGACGGCGGTGGGCAAGTACTGGATCTGCAAACGCGCGCCGGGGATGATCAACGAAGCGGCGGAGTGCATGGGCGGCGCCGGGTATGTCGAGGACAGCATCCTGCCGCGTCTGTACCGCGAGGCACCGGTGAACTCTACGTGGGAAGGCTCGGGGAACGTGCAGTGCCTGGACGTGCTGCGCGCGTTGTCGAAAGAGCCGGGTGTGCTGGATGTGTTGTTCAGCGAGTTGGGCGATGGCCATGGCGACAAGCGACTGGCTGCGCATATTCAGCAGTTGCAGGCGCAGTTCAAGGACACCAGCGACATTCAGTACCGGGCGCGCCAATTGACCGAAGACATCGCGCTCGGTTTGCAGGCCAAACTGTTGTTGGAAGCCGGCAACTCGGCGGTCAGCGATGCGTTCATTGCCAGCCGATTGAGCGGTGGCGGCCGCGCCTACGGCGCCTTGCCACGCGGCCTTGACATCGAGTCCCTCGTCGCCCGCTCAACCCCACAAATCCTCTGACCCCACACAAATCTCCTGTAGGAGCTGCCGAAGGCTGCGATCTTTTGATCTTATAAACAGCAAGATCAAAAGATCGCAGCCTTCGGCAGCTCCTACAGGGATTGGGGTGGCCCATATATTGTGCGGTTGCCAACATGCCACTGTTCCCGTGACGCCACGATGCAGGCAAGATGAAGCTCTGCAAGTCAGAACACAGGAAGCTGATCGTGACCGAAGCGTTTATTGTTGTTCAAACCGCCGAACAAGCCGTGGATCGTCTGGCCGAGCTGCATGAGCGGGCCACCACTGCGTTGAATTCGGCGCTCAAGCGTTACCTCAAGGATCGCGTCGAACCCGACGCTGCGCAGCGTGCTCTGTTTCGTTATCCCGAACTGCGTCTGACCTATCACTGCCAGGGCGAAGTCCCGCAGACCACCCGCGCTTACGCCAAGGTGCAACTGCCGGGCACTTACAGCGTCACCGTCACCCACCCGGCGGCATTCCGCAAATACCTGCTCGAGCAGCTTGTGCCGTTGATGCACGACTTCACCGTGACCGTGGAAGTCGGCGTCAGCCAGCAGAACATTCCGTATCCATATGTAGTCGAGCAGGGCGATGAACTGGCCGGTTCCGGCGTCACCGCTGCCGTGCTGGCGCGGGTGTTCCCGAGTACCGACCTGTCCGCCGCCACCGATGGCATCGCCGACGGTCTCTACGACTGGGAAAACACCGATCCGCTGCCGCTGGCCTTGTTCGACGCCGCGCGCGTGGATTTCTCCCTGCGCCGTCTGGTGCACTACACCGGCAGCGACTGGCGCCATGTGCAGCCGTGGATTCTGCTGACCAACTATCACCGCTACGTCGACCAGTTCATCGTCCATGGTCTGGAGCAATTGCGCAGTGACCCGCGTTTCGTGCGCATGGTCTTGCCGGGCAACGTGATCATCGAGAAGGGCATGGATCACGGCGAAGCCTCCGCGATCGCCGCCGGTGTGGTCTGGCACCGTTACCAGATGCCGGCCTATCACCTGATCGCCAGCGATGGCCACGGCGTGACGCTGGTCAACATCGGCGTCGGCCCGTCCAACGCCAAGAACATCACCGATCACTTGGCCGTGCTGCGTCCGCATTGCTGGCTGATGATCGGTCACTGCGGCGGCCTGCGTCAGTCGCAGACCATTGGCGACTACGTGCTGGCCCACGCTTATATGCGTCGCGACGGCATTCTCGACCGCGTGGTGCCGCCGAATATTCCGATCCCGGCACTGGCCGAAGTGCAAATGGCGCTGCAACAGGCTGCCGCCAATGTCACCGGCGAGAAGGGCGATGATCTGAAAAAACGCCTGCGCACCGGCACCGTGCTGACTTACGACGACCGTAACTGGGAATTGCGTTGGGCGCAGGAACGGCCGTTGATCAACCTGTCCCGCGCCGTGGCGGTGGACATGGAAAGTGGCACGATTGCCGCCCAGGGTTACCGCTTGCGGGTGCCGTACGGCACGTTGCTCTGCGTTTCGGATAAACCGCTGCACAGCGAAATCAAGCTGCCTGGTTCGGCCAACGCTTTCTATGAACGCGCGGTCAGCCAGCACTTGAAGATCGGCATCGAAGCGGTGGATCTGCTGCGCACCGAGCTCAACTCGCTGCACTCGCGCAAACTGCGCAGTTTCGACGAGCCGCCGTTCCGCTGATTTGTTGATGGTCATTTAACGGTCAGGCTACTAGCATTGGCAGCCCTGACCGTTAGATGTTCTTTTCGCCATGTCCCGTCCTCCACGTCCACCTTCCCGCCGCCCTGGCGTGAAGCCTCAGTCTGCTTCCCCGCGCCGTGTTGCCAAGGCACCACCGGCCGAGCCGAAGCTGATCCTGTTCAACAAACCGTTCGATGTGCTGACGCAATTCAGCGACGGCGAAGGGCGGGCGACGCTCAAGGACTTCATCGATGTGCCCGGCATCTATCCGGCCGGACGTCTTGATCGTGACAGCGAAGGATTGTTGCTGCTGACCAACGATGGACAGTTGCAGGCGCGTATCGCCGATCCGAAACACAAACTGGCGAAGACCTATTGGGTGCAGGTCGAAGGCGTGCCGACAGCTGAGCAGTTGCAGCGACTGCGTGATGGCGTTGAGTTGAATGACGGCATGACTTTGCCTGCCGAGGCGCGGCAACTGGATGAGCCTGAGCTGTGGCCGCGCAATCCGCCGGTGCGCTTTCGCGCGACCATACCGACTTCGTGGCTGGAACTGGTGATTCGCGAAGGGCGCAACCGTCAGGTACGGCGCATGACCGCGGCGGTTGGGCTGCCGACGTTGCGACTGGTGCGGGTCAGGATTGGCGACTGGACGATCGAAGGGCTCGATCAGGGTCAGTGGAAGGAGGTGCCGGCGCGCTTATAGAGCGCCGGATTCGATCAGGCCGATCACCACACTCTTGATGATGAACGCGGCCACGCCCAGGCCCAGTACGAAGAACAGAATGAACGAGCCAAAGCGCCCGGCCTTGGACTTCTTCGCCAGATCCCAGACGATGAAACCCATGAAAATGATCAGGATGCTGACCAGTCCGGTCATCATCCACTCTTCTAATAAGGCTGGATCCATTGGGCATCTCCGGCGCGCACGCGGCTAAAAGGGCGCGGCGAGTATACGCCAAGGTATGTGGGGTGGCATTGATCTGGGTCTGATCCGGAACTGTTGCCCTCACCCTAACCCTCTCCCAGAGGGCGAGGGGACTGACCGAGGGATGCTCAAGGAATACGCCGACCTGAAAGTTCTGTTGTGAATCTACAATCGACTCAATCTTTCAGGTCGATGTATGACAGCAGACACCTCGGTCGGCTCCCTCTCCTGGGGGAGAGGGCTGGGGTGAGGGTGCCTTTGATCAGTTGCGCAGGTGGGTCAAGGGCAGTTCAGTGCTATTGAGCACCTGATTCAGCACAAAACTCGACCGCACACTCGTCACCCCTTCAATCCGCGTCAAATGCCCCAGCAACAGCTTCTGATAGTGATCCATATCCGGCACCACCACTTTCAACTGGTAATCCGCATCCACCCCCGTCACCAGACTGCACTCCAGCACCTGCGGCAACGTACGAATCGCCGCTTCGAAGTTCTCGAAACGCTCCGGCGTATGCCGATCCATGCCGATCAGCACATAAGCCGTCAGGCTCAACCCAAGCATCTTGCGATCGAGCAACGCCACCTGACGCGAAATATATCCGTCGTCTTCCAGCTGCTTGACCCGGCGCGAGCAAGGGGAGGGCGACAGACCGATGCGCTCGGCCAATTCCTGGTTGGAGATGCGGGCGTCGCGCTGCAATTCCGCCAAAATGCTCAGGTCGTAACGGTCGAGTTTGCTCATCAATCTGTCCTTGGTTGTAACTATTGCGGCGGATTATCTATCCAGGGTTAAAAATTGCGCAAGTGGTGTTTATTTCAGCAATCTTCGCAATCCTCTGTCGCGGCCGCAGGCCTATTCTTAACACCAGAATCACTGCTCGGTAACACAGTCCACGCGGCCCGCCCTATCCGGCCTGCCGCGGCCGCCACCCCCACCGGGGTTGTGCCGGCCCCCGAGCTGCACACTGTCCAGAAGACGGCGTGAGGTGAGCCGACGTCAAAAGCGTCGAGCCAGGACGAAGTTCTCTAAAGGGAGGCCGACGGGTCTCCCTTTTTTCTTGCCTGCGATTTCATGCCGGACGCTCAGTAAATAAGTTGCGCGACTGATAACCTGTTGCAGAACCCGGTGTGTGTAATCCCGGTCTTAGCTACAAGTCCTCTTACATTTACAGGCCCCGCAGTGAGAAAAAGCATGAATTCGCGCATTTGGCGTCTGGCCAGTGTTGGTTTGCTGTGTGTAAGTGTCAGTGTGCAAACGCTCGCCGATGAGCCACAGAATCGCGGCCCGGATGGCGGAGGCCACGGCCAGGATCATCAGGGCAACAATCAGGGCCATGGCGGCAACAATCAGCCGCGCCCGCAGAACAATCCATCGCAGAATCAGCCGCAACAGAATCAACCGCGTCCGCAGAACAACGAGATCATCCGTGGCGACAACAGCCGCCAGTTCGAGCACAACGGCAACAACAATGGTCAGTGGCAGAATCGCGACCAGAACCGTCCAGCGTATAACCCCAACCCGGTACGTCAGCCGCCACCACCGCCACAACTGCCGGCCAACAGCCTACCCATCCAGCCACGGCCCGACACCGTGCGCCAGACCCAGGAACCACGTCAGGGCTACTACCGCGACGAGCGTCCGCAGAACGGTTACCACAACCAGCAATGGCAGACCGGCAACCGGCCCAACGACAATCGCTGGCCGGGGCGCCCGGACGGCCATGGCAATGGCTGGGGTCCAGGCCCGCAGTATCGGCCGGGGCATGTGATCGACCGTTTCCCGGATCGCGATTACCGCGTGCCGTATCGTGGTCAGGATTACTTCTTTTCCGGCGGCTACTGGTATCGCCCGCAAGGCCCGCGCTACATCGTCGTGCAGCCGCCGCGCGGGATTCGCATCCAGTATTTGCCGGATTACGCCCGTGAGGTGTGGATCGGTGGTTCGCTGCTGTTCCTCGCCGCCGGTTCCTACTATGCCTATCAGGAAGCGACGCAGGATTACATCGTGGTCGAGCCGCCGGCGCAGCAACAGCCGCAGCCGCAATCCCAAGGCTATGACGTCGAAGCGTATCCGGCCAACGGCCAGTCGCCGGAGCAGGTGCAGCAGGACGGTTACCAGTGCTATCAGTACGCCGTGCAGCAAAGCGGTTTCGATCCGCGCACCGCGACGTATCAACCTGCGCCCGAAGTGGTGCAGGCGTACCGTCAGGCGCAGGGCAATTGCCTGAGCAGTCGCGGTTATCAGGTCAGTTACTGAAGCCGGGTTTGCGCCCGCTCTGACTTGACCACTTCCTGCGGGTCGGCGTGCACCAGCACTTCGGCTCGCGGGTAGGCCTTGTGAATGGCATCGGCGGCTTGATCGCTGATGCCGTGGGCCACTGACAAGGTCAATTCTCCTGGCAATTCCAGGTGCAACTGCACGAACCAGTGGTTGCCGGAAATTCGCGTGCGCAAGTCATGCGCACCCAACACGCCCGGCACACTACAGGCCAGTTCGAGCATGTGCTGGCTGACGTCCGTCGGCAGCTCTTCATCCATCAACACCGAAAAACTTTCCCGGGCGATCTGGATCGCGCTCCACAAAATGTACGCAGCAATCCCCAGACCGAACCACGCATCCAGTTGCTCAAAACCAAACCCGGCAAAAATCAGCGCAATCAGAATGCTGCCGTTGAGCAGCATGTCCGAGCGATAGTGCAGCGAGTCCGCGCGCACGGCGTTGGAGCCGGTCTGTTTGATCACCCGATGCTGCAACACCAGCAACGCCGCCGTCAGCAGCAGCGAAAACACAATCACACCGATGCTCAGCCATGGCGCACCAAGCGGTTGTGGATCGTGCAGTCGCTCATAAGCCTGAAGAGCGATCAACACCGCACTGCCACCGATGAACAAGGCTTGCGCCATACCGGCCAAGGATTCCGCTTTGCCGTGGCCATAACGGTGATCGTCATCCGCCGGGCGCAACGCGTAATGCACCGCCAGCAAATTGAGCATCGAAGTGACGCCATCCAGCGCCGAGTCGGTGAGGCCGGCGAGCATGCTCACCGAACCGCTGAGCCACCAGGCGATGGCTTTGGCGACGATCAACGTGCAAGCGACCGCCACCGAGGCGCGGGTCGCCAGCCGTAGCAGGCGAGCGTGTTCGGGGCTGGATGTCATTTAACGTCCTTTTCAGGCGGCGGGTTGCAGGCCGAACATCGCCAGTTGTTGAGTGCTGCCCTTGTGTTGAATCAGGCGTGGATCGTCCAGAGGAAAGTCCCGCCCAAGTTCACTTTCGAGAATAGCCTGCAGCTTGTGATTATCGACCTGACCATCCGGGCCGATGGCTTGCTTGAGCTTGGCCGGATCGATCTGCGCGGTGTGTCCCGGTTCGAAATAGATCGCACCGGTGGCGAAGTCGACGGCAAACGCGATCAGCCCGGGAATGACGTAGAACAGCAGGCCCACGGCGTCGAGCACGGCAATCGCCGGGTCGATCTTGCCGTCGATCTGACCGCGCCGGTCCGGGTAGAAAATCGAACCGCACGCGGTGATTTGCGTGAGCAGGGTGGCGACCAGTACACCGCCGATCAGGCGAAAAGGTAAGCGCATGGAAAAATCTCCTGAGTCATCTGTTAACGAAGCGTCGTCGTGTGAAGTTAAGACCCTGACGAACGCCTGGCAGTTCGCCGTTATACTCGCGCCTGGCAGGGCGTGCCCACAGTAAATTGCGGCCTCGTCTCACCCCCTACCGAAATACGTTGAGGATTGAAGTTGTTTTCTCCAGATCGACACCGCGTGAAGGCTAATGAATCCTATCGGGGTTCGGCCCTCCGGGCTAAAGCTGTGAGCGCGCCATGCGGCGTTGCGGGACTTGGCAAGGAAACGACCCTTACCTGCGTCCCGCGCCTTGCCTGGCACGCTCACAGCTTTAACGCGACTCGCAATTTACTGTGGGCACGCCCTGGGGAGCCAGCATGAATTCTTTGCCAATCGATGAAGTTTTACCCGCCCTGCGTGAAGCCTTGGCGACGCGCCACGAAGCCGTGCTCGAAGCACCGCCCGGCGCCGGTAAAACCACCCGCGTGCCGTTGGCCTTGCTTAATGAAGCGTGGCTGGCCGGGCAGACCATTCTGATGCTCGAACCGCGCCGTCTCGCCGCGCGTGCAGCGGCGGAACGTCTGGCTAGTGAGCTGGGCGAGAAGGTCGGTGAAACCGTCGGTTATCGCATCCGCCTCGACAGCAAGGTCGGCCCCAATACGCGCATCGAAGTGGTCACCGAAGGCATTCTCACCCGGCGCTTGCAGGACGACCCGGCACTGGAAGGCGTGGGCCTGCTGATCTTCGACGAATTTCACGAACGCAGTCTTGATGCCGATCTGGCATTGGCGCTCAGTCTGAACGGTCGCGAGCTGTTTCGAGCTGAACAGCCGCTGAAGATTTTGCTGATGTCGGCCACGCTCGAAGGTGAACGTCTGGCCGGGTTGCTCGATGACGCGCCGATTCTGCGCAGCGAAGGCCGCATGTATCCGGTGACGATGCGTTGGGGGCGGCCGTTTCAACCCGGCGAATATATTGATCAACGCGTCACGCAAACCGTGCTCGAAGCACTGCACGATGAAACCGGCAGCCTGCTGGTGTTCCTGCCGGGGCAGGCGGAGATCCGTCGTGTGCATCAACAACTGGTCGATGCCCTTGGTGAGCGCAGCGACGTTTTGCTGTGCCCGTTGCACGGTGAACTCGACCTCAATGCGCAGCGTGCGGCGATTGATCCAGCGCCGCCCGGTCAGCGCAAAGTGGTGCTGGCGACCAACATTGTCGAAACCAGTCTGACCATTAATGGCGTGCGCGTGGTGATCGATGCCGGGCTGGCGCGGGTGCCGCGTTTCGATCCGGGCAGCGGCATGACGCGTCTCGATACCCAGCGGATTTCCAAGGCCAGCGCCACCCAGCGCGCGGGCCGGGCAGGGCGACTCGAGCCGGGCGTTTGTTATCGCTTGTGGTCGCAGGACCAGCACGAACAACTCGCTGCTTATGGCAGTGCGGAAATTCTTTCGGCGGATCTCGCCAGCCTCGCCCTGCAACTGGGGCGCTGGGGTGTCACGCCGGGCGAACTGGTCTGGCTGGATGTTCCGCCAGCAGCGGCTTATGCACAGGCGCAGGATCTGTTACAGCGACTTGGCGCGCTGGAAGGCGAGTCTCTGACCACGCACGGTCAGGCCATGGCTGAGTTGCCAGCGCATCCGCGCATCGGTCATTTGCTGCTGCGGGGTCAGGCGTTGGGCTTGGCCAACATGGCGTGCGATGTCGCCGCGTTGCTCGGCGAGCGCGATATCTTGCGTGGCGCCGGGGCGGATCTGCACAGTCGTCTGGTACTGCTCTCGGGGGAAGAACGTGCGGCTCGGGGTGCGCAGGGCGGTGTGCAGCGCGCCAAGCAACTGGCGCGGCAATATCGCGGTTACCTGCGCGGCAAGGCCAGTGAACCGGTCAGCGATCCTGATCATCCGCGCTGGCTCGGTGCCTTGCTGGCGCTGGCGTATCCGGATCGTGTCGCGCAACAGCGGCGTGCCGGCGGTGCCGAATATCGTTTGGCCAACGGTCGCGCAGCCTTGTTCGCTGAGGCCGACAGCCTGATGAAAGAACAGTGGATCGTCATTGCCGACCTCGGCAGTCGTCAGGGCCAGCGTGAGGAACGGATTTATCTGGCGGCGGATTTCGATCCGGCGCTGTTCGATTCAGTGCTCGCCGAGCAAGTGCGTAATGTCGATCAACTGGACTGGGACGAGCGCGAAGGTGTGCTGCGTGCCGAGCGTCAGCGCAAGGTTGGCGAGCTGATTCTCAGCCGTGAACCGCTGACCGGTCTCGACGAAAACGCGCGCAGTCAGGCGCTGGTCAATCTGGTGCGACGTAAAGGCCTGGAGCTGCTGCCGTGGACCCCGGAACTGCGTCAGTGGCAGGCGCGGGTGGCGCTGTTGCGTCAGTTGGAATTGCACAATCAGGACGACAGTCAATGGCCGGATGTCAGCGATGCAACGTTGCTGAACACCCTCGAAGACTGGCTGATGCCGTATCTGGGCAAGGTTTCGCGGCTCAGCCATTTTGCCAATCTCGATCTGTCGAGCATCGTCCGTAATCTGCTGCCGTGGCCGTTGCCGCAGAAGCTTGATGAGCTGGCGCCGCATCATCTGAGCGTGCCGTCGGGGTCGTCGATTCGTCTGGACTACAGCGAATTTCCACCGATTCTCGCGGTGCGCTTGCAGGAGTTGTTCGGGCTGGCGGATACACCGCGAATTGCCGGTGGGCGACAGGTGGTGAAACTGCATCTGCTATCGCCAGCGCGGCGCCCGGTGCAGGTGACGCAGGATCTGGCGAACTTCTGGCGCAGCACTTATGCCGAGGTGAAGAAGGATTTGAAGGGGCGCTATCCGAAGCATTACTGGCCGGATGATCCGTTGGTGGCCGAGGCGACTGCACGGGCTAAACCGCGCGGAACCTGAAGAGCAAGAGATCGGCAGCGCCTACAAAATTGAAGTCGGCCACAGAATAACGCTACGACATCAATTTACTGTGGGAGCGAGCCTGCTCGCGAAGGCGTCGTTTCAGTCGACGCATCCGTTGCCTGATACAGCGCTTTCGCGAGCAGGCTCGCTCCCACAGTGATCGGTGGTGTGCCGAAGTTGTGATCTAAGGCGCGGCGGGGAGCAGGAACCGCGCAATCACCGGCAGGTGATCGGAGATGCGCAACGTATCGTCCTGGCGCACCATCGCTTCCACCCGTTTGATCCTCGGGCTGTAGAACAGGTAGTCGACCGTGCGATCCGGGCCGTTCAAGCCGGGATCATTGGGGTAGTGGGTCAGCCACTGCGCACGGTCGATACCGCTGGCCTCGTTATTGGTCGGGATCATCGGGTATTTGTCCCACAGCAGATGCAGTTCGCTGTCGGCGGAGTAGGGTGTGCGTTGTTCGGCAGACAAACGGCGATACTGGCCGAGCGGTAGCAGATTGAAGTCGCCACCGATCAACCATGGCAAGCCCTGACTTTCGTACTTGTCGAGCACCTTGGCCACGGCGCTCACTTGTGCCTGCAAAGTGTCATCTGGTTGCCTGGCACGCTCAAGATGGGTATTGAAAACGGTCAGTTGCCCACCATCGCTCAGCGGCAGTTTGGTCGCGAGCAGCGCATCTTTTGGCTGGAACTGACGGCTGATGAAGTTGGCTGAGGCGACCGGCAATTGCAGGCGCTCGGCGTGTTCGATGCGGTAGCGGCTCAGGGTCGCCAGTTGTCGTCCGACGCTGCCGAAAACATGTGCGTCGGGGACGAATTCGGCTTTCCAGTCAAACGCGCTGGCGCTGCACGGAAGCAGGTCGGCAACGCGTTCCTGCAGTAACTTCAGTTGATCCTGGTAGTTGCTGGCCTTGGCGCCGTCATCCAGTTCCTGCAACAGCACCACATCAGGCTGCTCATCGCGGATCACCCGTGCCACTTCATCAAGGCTGAAGGCCATGTCTTCCAGGGTCGGCGCTTCATCGCTGCCTTGGGCCAGATCATTCCAGAACACGTAACGCTTGCCAGCGAGGAATTGCACGTTCCAGGTCATGACTTTCAGCGCCTGCCCCGGCACCAGTGTCGGTGGCGTCCCCGTGCAACTGACCGGCAGGGTTTCCCGGGCCTCGGGGCGCCAGGTCAGGCTGAAGATCAGCGCGCCAATCAGCACGAGGGCGAGCACAGAAAGAAACAGGGTGTAGCGCAGTAGACGGGTCATGGCTCGGCTTATAGCGTTACAGAAAGTGGCCCCGAGCATACCTGACGGCCGTCTCGAAGCCCAAGCGCAGTGCTGTCAGACCGCTCTGTCACGTTTGTCAGGCAATTCGCTGATCAGCATGAACAGGCGGAACAACACTACGCTGGTGAACAGTTGCAGGAAGCTGTGAGCGCTGTCGATCAGTATGGCGATCACCGGGTTTTGCGGCTCGGGGTACACCGCCAGCGTCGCACCTTTGAGCAACCACAGCGGCGTCATCACGCAGAGAATGCACAGCAGGATTCGCCAGAAATGCCCACGGGTCAGGCGCAAGCTTTCTTTCATCGCCTGCAACGGCCCCATGCCGCGCAGCACCAGCAGGTATTCGCCGAACGCGAGCATCACCATCAACATCAGGCCCGGCAGGAAATACAGCGACAGGCCCAACAGAATCAGCAGGGTATTGAGCGCCGTGAGCAACGCGAAGCGCGGCCACAGGGTGGCGGCCATCGCCAGCAGGTCACGATTGCGCGGCGCCTCGCCACGGCTGCGCGCATCGAGAAAGAGGATCAGCGCCGCGGTGTACAGCGGATACACCAGCAGACCGACGACGATACTGATCGCCGAGATGTTTTCCGGCCCGCTGGCGTGATCGACCACTTGTTGCAGGAACGCTTCGAATATCACCAGCGGCAGGCACAACTGCACGATGCTGCCCAAATGGCGTTTGAAAAAATACAGAGAGTCGCGCAGTACTTCGAGGGCATTCATCAGTCGGTATCGCAGGTGGAAAACAGTGGCTCACTTTAACCGATGATGGCTGGCGCGACACAAACGTAAACATTCGGTAAAGGTCATTGAAACGTTTTGTCACCGTCTCCATTACAGGAGAGCACCTCGGCCAATGTGGACGAGGGCAATGTGATCCCCGGCAATCTACGAGGTCGCCATGAACAGCGAAGAGCAAACCCTGATCGATGGACTGTTTTCCCGGCTGCAACAGGCCGAAACGGAGGCAGCCCCGCGCGATGCCCAGGCAGAGGCGCGGATCAAGGAACACCTGACCCGCCAGCCAGCGGCAGGTTATTTCATGACCCAGGCGATTCTGGTGCAAGAGGCTGCGCTCAAGAGCCTCGACGAGCAGAACAAGCAACTGACTCAGCAAGTCCAGCGTTTGCAGGCGGAGTTGCAGTCGGCCAAGGGGCAGAGTGCCGCACCGGCGGCGAGCGGTGGTGGCGGTTTCCTGTCGAGCATTTTTGGTGGCGGCCCGCGTCCGGCGCCGACCCAGAGTGCCGCCCCGGCGTCCACGGGCGGCTGGCGCGAACCGGCACCGCAGCAGAATTATGCGGCCCCGGCGCCACAACCGAACTTCGGCGCGCCGCCGCCTAATTACGCTCAGCAAGCCGCTCCGGCAGCCGGCAGCAGCTTCCTTGGCGGCGCCTTGAAAACCGCTGCTGGTGTGGCCGGTGGCGTGATGCTCGCGCAGGGCATCAGCAGTCTGTTCCATCACAACCAGCAGCCGGAAGAAATCGTTGAAGTGATCAAGGAAGAACCGGCGCAGGTTGCCGACCAGAGCAGCAGCGGCTGGGGCGATGATCAGCGTGTGGCGGACAATGGTTTCTCTGGCAACGAGCAGGGCGGCTTCACCGACACCGACTACGGCAACGACAACTCTTCGTTCTTTGATGACGACGATTCCTTCGTCTGATTCACCATTCGTCCGGAGCCCCTGAGGGCTCCGGGCCGATTATTCGCGGAACCTTCCTTCGGACTGGCATACTGAGCGCCTTTTTCGGGCCTGGCGCCTGATCCCGCTTCGTGCGCTTGCGCGCCCACAGGAACTCCGGTGAAAAAAATCGCAGTGTTCGCCGACGTGCAGAACCTCTACTACACCGTGCGTCAGGCTTATGGTTGTCACTTCAACTACGCCGCCTTGTGGGCCGACATCAGCAAGGACGGGCAAATCGTCGAGGCCTACGCCTATGCGATCGACCGCGGTGACAGCAAGCAGCAGCAGTTCCAGCAGATCCTGCGCAACCTCGGTTTCACTGTGAAGCTCAAACCCTACATCCAGCGCAGCGACGGTTCGGCCAAGGGCGACTGGGACGTGGGCATCACCCTCGACATCATGGACGCCGCCGATCACTTCGACGAAATTGTCCTGGCCTCCGGTGACGGCGATTTCGACATGCTGCTTGAGCGCATCATCAGCAAGCACGGTGTGCAAGCCGTCGCCTACGGCGTGCCCGGCCTGACCGCCAACTCGCTGATCCGCGCCGCCAGCCGTTATGTGCCGATTGAAGGCGCGCTGCTGTTAAAAAATTAAGCTGAAGAATTGATTTGTACGGAGTTGAACCCGGTTTGGAACGCATTGCAGTCATCGACTTTGAAACCACCGGCCTGTCGCCGAACAGCAACTGCCGCGCCACGGAAATCGCCGTGGTCATGCTGGAAAACGGCCGCATCGTCGAGCGTTACCAGAGCCTGATGAACGCCGGCGTCCGCGTCCCCGCGTTCATCGAACAACTGACCGGCATCAGCAACGCCATGCTGCGCACCGCGCCGCCGGCGGAGCGGGTAATGGAAGAGGTCAATGAGTTTGTCGGCTGCACGCCGCTGGTGGCGCACAACGCCTCGTTCGACCAGAAGTTCTGGGACTTTGAACTGGGGCGGATCAAGCGTACTCGGTTGCAGAATTTTGCATGTTCGCTGCTCCTTGCCCGGCGCTTGATGCCTGCGGCGCCGAATCACAAGCTTGGCACCCTCACCACGTTTGCGCGTTTGCCGCATACCGGTCAGGCTCACCGGGCCATGGCCGATGCCGAGATGGCGGCCAATCTGATGGCGCATCTAGCTGATGAGTTGCGGCACAAGCACGGTGTAAGCGAGCTATCGCACGACCTGTTGTGCAAATTGCAAAAGGTCCCCGCCGCGAAAGTCAGCGAACACTTGCAGCGCTATCGTGGCGAGTGAGGATTTGTCATATCACTCTTCTAAAAATAGGAATTTTTTATTCAGTGCATTATAGATTGAGGGAAGCTGAGAGTAACTCACGTTGAAAAACTTCTTAAATAGTGTTTTTGCAGGTTGTTTGTCGAGAGTCTGAACTATTTTTTCTCGGTGTTGAAGCCAGTATGCGGCCAATCTTTCTTTTCCTAGGATTTTTATGGCAGTATCAATGTTAGCTGAGAACAAAGGATCGTTGTTGTGGTCTCCGCTGTCCAGTGTGATGAGCAACATCTCTGCAAAGTGGATGTAGCCGCTAGTTTCTTGTTCTGGACTAAAGCAAACTGAGAAAAAGTAATCGGATAAAGCAAGATGTATTCCGATTTTTTCATTTTTTCCTTCTTCATCATAGCTTCCGCACTCACCAGTGTTCGTATTGCTTAGTTGTGATGATATGAAAAGTTTTATATAGTTTTTTTCAATTTCAAGTTCGGTTTTGAGCTCTTCTGATAGGTTTTCTGAAGTTGCAGATCCAAGAAGGTTTGATGGTGGTAGCTGGTTGATCTCTTCAAATATATTAGTATTTGTATTTATGTATTTTTTTTTGAATATTTGGAATGTGATTTGCGATATTTCACGCATCTGATCGATGGTGGTTTCATAGCGATTCAATGACAGGGTAGGATTTTCATTACCGTGGAAACTTATGCTCCGCCAGAGATTTTTCAATCCTGATACTGTCTCGACGCTGCAGTTCAAGCGGAATTGCAGTAGGTCGTAGAAACCAAGTATGCCACGATCCTCCCGGGTCAAGCGGTACAGTATACCTTTTATGTTTTTCGAAGAATTTCCAAAAATAGTGTCTGAGATGATGTTGTGATTTGTATTTGAGATTTCATTATTTTTTTCATTTGAATGATTTAGAAGTTCATTGAGGACTTTCATGATTTCAGAATGTACTTTTCTTCTGAATCCAACGCAGCCTTTTTTTTCTGTGAGAGAGTACTGTGGCATTTTTTCAATGAAGTGGTCGATGATTGTTTCAGATAGTGGTAGTCCAAAGCTATTTAAGTGTTTTATTGCTATCCGCCAAAACTCTTGAAGGTTTTCTTCTTTTGAGTCAAGTTTTTCGGTAAGGATTTCTCTTAAGAACTCATCGGGCGTTTTAGAGTTGAATAGCTCGTCCTTTAGGTTTTCGTAGTATTTATAAGAACTCTGAGGTACGGGTCTGGATAGTTTTGCAATAATATAGAGGTACTTTTCCAACGGCCTTTTATGACTCGGTGAGCATGCTCGTGAACTGAGTTCGGCCTCTGTCATTCGATTCGTTCCGATGGCATCGAATTGTGCAGGACTGAATATTTTAGATAGTAGTAATCTCTGGTCTTCGGTGAGGCTGGTTATGTATTTCTCATAATCGGGATGATTTTCGTATTTATTATTGGATTCTCGTAATTTGAAGAAGCCCGACTTCCCGCTTGATTCGCAGTCATAAATTTTTCGGAAAATTTTAGGGTGGTTGACGTAGATGAGTGTGAGATGCAGTAAGTCGCTGGTGTTTATGTCGCTATTTTTGAAATCGATGTTTTCAATGTCTAAAAGTATGAGCGCGTTGATCAGTCTTTTGATTTTTCTAATGTCGCCAAGCAGCAGTTTGTACTTGTGGAAGTCATCGCTTTGAAATATTTTTGCTATTTCTTGTGTTAGGATATTTAGCTTCTCAATTGCGGGTGTTGATATATTTAAGTTTTCCTTGATGGCCTTGTCAAAGTATTGGGAGAGATAGTTTGTGAGGTCGTTTGAACTTAGAAATAGGCTGGTTTTGATGTTGATGAATTTTTCAAGGAATTCCAGTGTTTTTTCTGAGTCAGGATTTTCTGTCGTTGCTTTAATGTTGTCGGTGTCGTAACAAAGCACGTAAGAAATATTGCTGAGCATAAAGCTGCGCTTTATGGAAAATAGTATGTTTTTTGCCGATGACCAATGCAACCTATCTAGGTCGTCCACGATGACAATGATTCTGGCGTTTATTCTTCTTAATGTATAATCCATCTCTTTTAGGGTGGAGTGTATGGTGTCGGTGTCCAGAGATAATTTTTTTCTTATGTCAAGAAAGGAGGCGGCTTTCTTGTCGGCGACTAAGTTTTCATAGCGCTTGAATAACGGACGTAAGGCAGGCGCGAAAATCTGCTCTTGTATTGTGCTGATAAGGTCTTCAATGAATTTTTCTGTTAGATCTACGCCTTCCTCATAACGTAATGGCTCAAAGCGATGGATTACCGTTTTTCTGTCAGGCAAGTCTCTCCAGTAGTTACAGCAAAAGTTAACAAAACTGGATTTTCCCGTACCCCATGGAGCGTCTATACCAAATACCAAGCTATCCGATGAACCGCCATTGAGAACTCTCTCTGCAAAAATGGTTGCTCTTTCTCCGAAATCCAAAAGGTCGTCATCTTGGTCTTCTATGTCTCGATCACTCATGAAGTAGGGGTGACCTATTTCTTTTTTTCTAATGTTTAGTGAGGCTTTTATCATTGCAGTCCAGGCAATGATCACTGGGCTAATATAAAGGCAGAAAAGTTGTGTAAAGGTAAGTCGCTCCAAATACTTCGCATAAAGCTCATTGGCTAGCCCGTCACTGTTGCAGGATAGAAAAAAACCAAGCGAAAAAACGATAAGCAAATCAATTCGTGAGCTATCGATGAGCTTTCTGGATTTCTTGCATGCACCGCGACTTCCTGCGTAAATAATGCAAGTAATAGCACTGAATCCCGAAATTGATAACGCCAGGAGATCCATATTAAGGATGGCGATATGCCTATTTAAAAGGGCGCCGATTATTTGTCCGATGGACAGCGCTTCACCGATGAGAATTCCTGCAATAAAGAACTGAAGAAGTGGTGTGATTTCGCTGGCGCGCAATCCTTTACTGTATTCCGAAAAGCGCATTCTCTTTCCTTGTAGATTGTTCATTGTCGCATTGGTGGGAGAAGACTGATTTGATGTCTGAATGTTATCTGTGCGGTGCCATTTACCCAAGCTCTAAACCGTAGTTTTTAATCGATGATTAGCTCCACATGTGCTTATCGATACCTCCTTCGATATGTCCCAACGGCACACGCTTTTCGATCGCGCTCGACAACACAATCGAGGTCTTGCTGAAGCCAAACTTCGCCACGCGATTGATCAACTCCTCCAGCTCCGTCATCGATCCCACCGCAGCCTTCATCATCACGCACGGATCGCCCGTGACTCGAAAGCACTCGGTCAGCTGCGGGATTTTCACCAGTTCGTCGTAGACCTTCTGGCTGCCGTTCTGGTGCAGGCGCAATTCGATCATGCACTGGATCGGCAGGCCGATTTTCGACAGGTCGATTTTCGCTTCATACCCAGTGATTACCCCGGCAGCTTCAAGCTTGGCCACGCGCTCGGCGACGGCCGGGGCGGAGAGGTTCACTTTGCGCGCCAGGTCGGCGTAGGACGCGCGGCCGTTTTCCAGCAGGGCGCTGAGCAGCATGCGGTCATATTTGTCCAAGGCCGGACTCCTGAAAATGCCAGACTTTCGAAATCGTGGTTTATTCCACCGATCTCCGTGATTTCTAAAGTGTACCGGCGCTATAAACAGGTTTTGTAACTTATTTTTGCCCGCAAGCCTTTCTAGAATAACTGATCCCGAGAGCCTGATATTTGAGCTGCCCATGCCTGCCTTGCGCCGTTTTTCCTTGCCGCTGATCGCCGCGTTTTTTGCGTTGTACGTGATTTGGGGATCGACCTATCTGGTGATCCGCATCGGCGTCGAATACTGGCCACCGCTGATGCTTGGCGGTGTGCGCTTCGTGATCGCCGGCACGTTGATGTACGCCTTCCTGCGCTGGCGCGGGGCTCCGGCGCCGACCTGGGCGCAGTGGAAAGCGGCGGGGATCATCGGGATTTTGCTGCTCAGTTTTGGTAATGGCGCGGTGAGTGTGGCCGAGCATACCGGCGTGGCTTCGGGGGTAGCGGCATTGGCGGTGGCGACAGTGCCTTTGTTCACGCTGCTGTGTGGATATTTCTGGGGCGCGCGCAATACGCGTCTGGAGTGGGCCGGGGTGGCGTTGGGGATTATCGGCATCGCCATGCTCAACATGGGCTCCAACCTGCAATCGAGTCCGATGGGCGCGGCGCTGCTGATTTTCGCAGCGGCAACCTGGGCGTTCGGTTCGGTATGGAGCAGACATTTGCCGTTGCCGCAGGGCGCCATGGCCAGTGCCGTGGAAATGCTGGTCGGCGGTGTGGTGCTGCTGATCGGCAGCGCCGTCAGTGGCGAGCGTCTGCAAGCAATGCCGCCAGTTGAAGGCTGGCTGGCGCTGGCGTACCTGATCTTCTTTGGATCGATCATCGCCTTCAACTCTTATATGTATTTGCTCAAGCACGTGCGTCCAGCGGCGGCGACCAGTTATGCCTACGTCAACCCGGCGGTCGCGGTGTTGCTGGGGATTGTGTTTGTCGGCGAGACCATCGGGATTGAGGAAGCGCTGGCGATGCTGGTGATCATCAGCGCTGTGGTGTTGATCGGGCTGCCGCAGTGGCGCCGTCCATCACAGCCGCCGATCGTAGCGCCGACAGCCGTTCGCGAAGAACAGCGTACGAATTAGGGTAAACTGCGCGGCATTGCATGCCCGCGTCATTTTTTTCTACGGTACTCCCATGACTTTCGCCACCCTTGGCCTGATCGAACCCTTGCTGCGCTCCCTCGAGACGCTCGGCTACCAGACCCCGACGCCGGTTCAGGCGCAAGCCATTCCGGCCGTGCTGGCGGGTCGTGACCTGATGGCTGCCGCCCAGACCGGCACCGGCAAGACCGCCGGTTTCGCCTTGCCACTGTTGCAGTTGCTGAGCATGGAAGGGCCGAAAGTCGCTGCCAACTCGGCGCGTGCGCTGATTCTGGTGCCGACCCGTGAGCTGGCCGAGCAGGTTCATGAGTCTGTGCGCCAGTACGCCGAAAACCTGCCGCTGCGCACTTATGCGGTTTACGGCGGCGTCAGCATCAATCCGCAGATGATGAAGCTGCGCGGCGGCGTCGATGTGCTGGTCGCCACGCCGGGTCGTCTGATCGACCTGTTCCGCCAGAACGCGCTGAAACTCGATCAGTTGCAAACCCTGGTGCTGGATGAAGCCGACCGTATGCTCGACCTGGGCTTCTCTGAAGAACTGGCGAACATTTATCGCATGCTGCCGAAAAAGCGCCAGACCCTGCTGTTCTCCGCGACGTTCTCCGATGACATCCGCCTGCTGGCCGGGCAAATGCTCAACGATCCGCTGAGCATTGAAGTCAGCCCGCGCAACGTCGCCGCCA
Organism: Pseudomonas viridiflava; assembly: GCF_900580865.1. Lineage (GTDB taxonomy): Bacteria > Pseudomonadota > Gammaproteobacteria > Pseudomonadales > Pseudomonadaceae > Aquipseudomonas. The sequence goes on along the minus strand of NZ_UTBZ01000164.1, from coordinate 150,790 downwards.
ATACGGTCAAGCAGTGGATCGTCACGGTGGACAAGAAGCGCAAGGCTGAACTGTTCGTGCACCTGATGCGCAAGAACAAGTGGAAGCAGGTGCTGGTGTTCGCCAAGACCCGTAATGGTGTCGATGCGCTGGTGGAAAAACTTCAGGGCCTCGGTGTGAATGCCGATGGTATCCACGGTGACAAACCGCAGGCCACCCGTCAGCGCGCGCTGGATCGTTTCAAACTCAGTGAAGTGCAGATTCTGGTGGCGACTGACGTTGCGGCGCGGGGGCTGGATATCGAAGATTTGCCGTTGGTGATCAACTTCGATTTGCCGATCGTGGCTGAGGATTACATTCACCGCATCGGTCGTACCGGCCGTGCGGGCGCGACGGGCGAGGCGATCTCGCTGGTGTGCGCGGATGAAGTGAACATGTTGTCGGCGATTGAAATGCTGACGCGGCAGACATTGAAGCGTCAGAACGAGCCGGATTTTGAGCCTGAGCACCGCGTGCCGGATACCGATGCCAGTGGTCAGGTGATCAAGAAGCCGAAGAAACCGAAGAAGCCGAAAGCTTCCGGTGGTGGCGGCAAGCGCAATTTGGGCAAGTGGGTCGACAGCGGCGAGACGCAGGCGCCGGAGCCTTCGATCAAGCCTGTGCGTAAGGTGCCGGTGTTTAACACTGGGCCTCGCAAGCGTAAGCCTTAAGGTCAAAAGCCCCTCACCCTAACCCTCTCCCGGAGGGAGAGGGGACTGATTGGGGGATGCTTGCGAAGTACGCCGACCTGATACTGCTGTTGTGAATCCATAATCGACAGAGCTTTCGCCAGACACCTCGGTCGGCTGACAAAACCCACGATCGACTCGGTCATTCAGGTCGAGGTATGACAACAGATACCTCGGTCGGCTCTACTAAAAGTGATTTGCCGAATCCATAATCGACTCGGTCTTTCAGGTCGATGGATGACGTCAGACACCTCGGTCGGCCCCCTCTCCCTCTGGGAGAGGGCTGGGGTGAGGGTTCAGGCAGACGCCTCGGACTTGAGCCACTGCACAATCCCCAACCCCGCTGCCCGCCCACTGGCAAAACACCCCGTCAGCAAATAGCCGCCCGTCGGCGCCTCCCAATCGAGCATCTCGCCTGCGCAGAACACCCCCGGTAACGCCTTGAGCATCAAGCGCTCATCCATCGCCTCGAACGTCACGCCGCCGGCACTGCTGATAGCCTCGTCCAATGGCCGCGTTTTCAACAATGTCAGCGGCAGTGCCTTGATCGCCCGCGCCAATAGCGCCGGATCGGCGAAGGTCGCCGCATCGCTCAGTTCACGCAACAACGCCGCTTTCACCCCATCAATCCCGACCTGACTGTGCAAATGCTTGGCCATCGAGCGCGAGCCACGGGGCTTGCTCAATGCCGCCTGCAATTTATCCACAGGCCGGCCGGGCAGCAGATCGATATGAACGGTCGCTGCGCCGTACTGATTGATCGCCTCACGAATCGGCGCCGACAGCGCATAAATCAGACTGCCTTCAATCCCGGTCGCCGTAATCACGCATTCGCCCAAACGCGGAACGTCGTCGTTCAAACCGATGGCGATATTTTTCAGCGGCGCGCCGGCGAATTTGCTGACCATCAACTCGCTCCAGGCCTGCACCTCGAAGCCGCAATTACTCGGCTGCAACGGCGCCAGTCCTACACCGTGCTGCTCCAGTGGCAGCATCCACGCACCGTCGGAACCGAGCCGCGCCCAACTGCCGCCGCCGAGGGCGAGCAGGGTGGCGTCGGCTGTGACGGTGATTTCACCTTCCGGGCTGTCGATACGCAGCGCACCGTGTTCATCCCAACCGAGCCAGCGATGGCGGGTGTGGATAACTACGCCGCTGTCGCGCAGGCGTTTGAGCCAGGCGCGCAACAGTGGCGCGGCTTTCATGTCCGTAGGAAAAACCCGGCCGGAGCTGCCGATAAAGGTTTCGATACCCAGATCATGAATCCATTGGCACAACGCATCGGCGTCGAAGCCGCGCAGCAATGGCGCGATCTGCGGTGCGCGCTCGGCATACCGCGAGAGGAACGCCGGGTAGGCTTCGGAGTGGGTGATGTTCATGCCGCCGACTCCGGCCAGCAGGAACTTGCGGCCCACCGAGGGCATGCCGTCGTAGAGATCGACGCGAATTCCGGCCTGGCTCAACACTTCAGCGGCCATCAGGCCGGCAGGGCCACCGCCGATGATGGCGACGTGAGCGGGGGAGGATGCGGAATTCTGGGTCATGGCGTGCGCTGTGGTATGGCGGGATAAGGCGCGCATTCTAACAGCGCAAACCAATGTGAGAGATCCTTGTGGGAGCGAGCCTGCTCGCGAAAGCGGTGGGTCAATCAGTTAAATGTTGAGTGTACTGACGCCTTCGCGAGCAGGCTTGCTCCCACAGGGGAGTTTAATGAGCTCAGTATGTGGTTGAAAAATGATCAGTGCGCTGCAGGCCATAACCGGTATGGCCTGTAGTCCCTTTCACTCAGGTTATCCACAGGCAGTTCCACAGCCATTGTGGGTAACGCAGCACAGCTCAATGACAACCGTGTGACTGCCAGACCCGCTGCGCACTGTGATGGAGGATGCCATGGCGGCGGGCGAGGGCATGGCGATCCTTGCTGTAACCGCCGCCAATCACACCGACCACCGGAATGTCGCGGCCAAGGCAATGGCGCATCACGCTTTCATCGCGGGCGGCGACGCCTTCGTCGGTCAACTGTAGATAGCCGAGGGCATCGTCCTTGTGTACATCGACCCCGGCGTCATACAGCACCAGGTCCGGTTGATACAGCGGCAGCAGGTAATTGAGCGTGTCATCCACCACTTTCAAATAATCAGCATCGCCCATGCCTTTGGGCAGCGGAATATCCCAGTCACTTTCCGCTTTGCGTGCAGGAAAATTCTTCTCGCAGTGCAGGGAAACGGTAATCGCCTCCGGCGTGTCATGCAGGATTCGCGCCGTGCCGTCACCCTGATGCACATCGCAATCGAAGATCAGCACGCGACTCACCCGACCGCTTTGCAGCAGGTAATGGCTGATGATCGCCAGGTCATTGAAGATGCAAAAACCGGCCGGGTAATCGTAATGCGCATGATGGGTGCCACCAGCCAAGTGGCAGGCCAAGCCATGCTCCAAGGCTTTTTCCGCGGCCAGAATCGAACCGCCGACCGCCCGCACCGTGCGCCGCGCCAAGGCTTCGTTCCATGGCAGGCCGAGACGCCGTTGATCTTCGCGGGACAACTCGCCGCTCATGTAGCGTTCGATATACGCACGGTCATGGGCCAGGGCGAGGATGTCATTGGGGCAGATCTCCGGGCGCAGCAGGTCGCCATCGCGGGTCAGACCGCTGTCCACCAGGTGATCGCGCAGCAGGCGAAACTTGTCCATCGGGAAGCGGTGATCCGTCGGAAACTCGGGGCTGTAGTCTTCGTGGTAGATCAGCGGCAATGGCATGGCGAATTCATGTAGGTACGTAGGAAAGAGTGAAGGATCCTACCAGCGATGTAGACTTGCGGCATGGAAACGGAGGGGCACGATGGAGCCGATACTGGAACTCGAAAGCGCGCGCTTGCTGATGCGTCAGTGGCAGGACGAGGATTTGCCGGCATTTGCAGCGATGTGCGCCGATCCGCAGGTGATGCGCTACTTTCCGCAAGCATTGAGCCGACTGGAAAGCGCCTCGATGATCGGCCGCGTGCGCGGGCATTTTGCCGAGCATGGTTTCGGCTTGTGGGCGCTGGAGCGCAAGGACAGCGGCGAATTTATCGGTTTCACCGGACTCGGCGTGGTCGGCTTTGATGCGCCGTTCACGCCTGCGGTGGAAATCGGCTGGCGTCTGGCCAAGGAGCATTGGGGCCTGGGTTACGCCAGCGAAGCGGCGTGGACCGCTCTGCGCTGCGGCTTTGATCGGTTGGCGCTCAAGGAAATAGTTTCCTTCACCGCGCAATCCAATCTGCCCTCAGAGAAAGTCATGCAGGCGATCGGCATGCATCACGCCCCGGAAGATGATTTCGATCATCCGAAACTGGCCGTCGATCATCCGTTGCGCCGGCATGTGCTGTACCGCATCACTCGGGAACAATGGCTGCAAACCTTGCATGGATAAGCCGACACGGACGTTTACAATGGCCGCCATATCATTGGCCCGTGCCAGAATCTGAATCGGCCGCCGCAGCCAAGACTGCGCGGCATAGCTTTGTGTGAGGAGAGTCTGAATGAGCCAAGTGTTGGAAGATCTGGTCGACCTGCTGACCCTGGAACCGATCGAAGAAAACCTGTTCCGTGGCCGTAGCCAGGATCTGGGTTTCCGTCAGTTGTTCGGTGGCCAGGTGCTCGGCCAGTCGCTGTCGGCGGCCAGTCAGACCGTTGAAGAGGCGCGTCATGTGCATTCGATGCACGGTTATTTCCTGCGTCCGGGCGATGCCAAGTTGCCGGTGGTTTATTCGGTTGATCGCGTGCGCGATGGCGGCAGTTTCAGCACTCGTCGGGTCACGGCGATCCAGAAGGGTCATCCGATCTTCACCTGCAGCGCTTCGTTTCAATACGACGAGGCAGGCTTTGAGCACCAGAGCCAGATGCCAGTTGTGGTCGGTCCGGAAAACCTGCCTTCGGAGCTGGAATTGACCCAGCAACGCGCGCACCTGATCCCGGAGCACATGCGTGAAAAACTGCTGTGCCCGAAGCCGATCGAAGTGCGCCCGGTCACCGAAAAAGACCCGTACAACCCGCAACCGGCCGATCCGGTGAAATACGTGTGGTTCCGTGCCGACGGTGCGTTGGCCGACATTCCGGCGCTGCACAAATACCTGCTGGCCTACGCCTCGGACTTCGGCCTGCTGACCACCTCGATGCTGCCCCACGGCAAGTCGGTGTGGCAGAAAGACATGCAGGTCGCCAGCCTCGATCACGCGCTGTGGTTCCACAACGATCTGCGCGCCGATGACTGGTTGCTCTATGCGATGGACAGTCCTTGGGCCGGCAATTCCCGTGGTTTCTCCCGTGGCAGCGTGTACAACCGCGCCGGGCAACTGGTCGCCTCGGTGACGCAGGAAGGCCTGATCCGCCATCGCAAGGATTGGGCATGAGCCTGAAAGAGGTGAAGCACTGGGTGTTTGACATGGACGGCACGCTGACCGTCGCCGTGCATGATTTTGCGGCGATTCGCGTGGCGCTGGCGATTCCGCCGGAGGACGACATCCTGACTCATCTCGCCGCGTTGCCGGCGGATGAGGCGGCAGCGAAACACGCTTGGTTGCTGGAACATGAAAGGGATCTGGCGCTGGGTTCGACTCCGGCGACCGGGGCGGTGGAACTGGTGCGTGATCTGCATGCGCGCGGTTATCGCCTCGGCATTCTGACCCGCAACGCGCGTGAGCTGGCGCATGTGACACTGCAGGCGATTGGTTTGGCCGACTGCTTTGCGGTGGAAGATGTGTTGGGCCGTGATGAAGCGCCGCCGAAGCCGCATCCGGGTGGCTTGCTGAAGCTGGCAGACGCTTGGGAAGTGCCGGCCAGCGAGATGGTGATGGTCGGTGATTACCGCTTTGATCTGGATTGCGGGCGTGCGGCGGGGGCGCGGACGGTGTTGGTGAATTTGCCGGATAACCCGTGGCCGGAGCTGACCGATTGGCATGCGAAGGATTGCGTCGAGTTGCGGCGGATGCTTCTGGCCTGAGATTTTTGCTGTCAGGAAAGACGCCTTCGCGAGCAGGCTCGCTCCCACATTAGATCTTCGGTGCACAGAGATTTTGTGCAATGCATCAATCCAATGTGGGAGCGAGCCTGCTCGCGAAGAGGCCAGATCATCCACCGCACAACTTACTGTTCAAACAACGCCTTCTGCCCCTCCGGCGAGGTCAACATCCCATCGCCGTTATGCCCAACCCCGGGCACTTCAACCAACCGCTGATTCACCCCTTCCGGATGGCGGCGCAGCAAATAGCCGAAGTACAACTTCCCACGCTCCAGGCGATACGCACCTTGCGCCTCGGCTTCACAACGCTTGTCCAGCGCCGGATGGTTGGGGTCGACGTCCTGCTGCCCAAGCAGATAAATCACTTCACGTTTGACGTAACTGCTCTCAACCTGCAACGGCGTTTGCCCACCGGCGTACACCGGCATGTCTGCCAGACCGTATTTCCAGCGATTGAAACCCGCGCACTTGGCGTGATCGAACGCCACGGGCCGTTGCTCATTGAAATACGCATAGGAAGATGGATTGGCCACCACATAACGCAAGCGAATGCCGTTGGCCTTCAGCGCTGGCTGATCCTTGGCGAGCAGGGCATAACGCTGCACCACTTGACCGCCGCCGGAGTGGCCGAAGATCACGATTTGCTTCACGTCGGGAAACTGTTTGCGGTCGCTGATCCGTCCGATGATTTCATCGAGCGCCGCATAGGAACTCAACGGATTCGGACCTGTGGATAAGCCGCCGCCCATCCACTCGTTGCCCTGCCAGCGCAGGACGGTGGCGGGCAACGAATACAGGGCGACATCGCTTTCATTGAGAAACTGCGGGGCGATCACCAAGGTGTGCGCGGTTTGTCCCGCCAGCTCGGCCGCACTTTCGGCGCTTTTGCGGTAGGTTTCGGCGTTGCGCAACCGGCCATGAATGACGATCAGCACACGCTCGATCTTCTCCGGCGCAGGACCAATGCCTACCGCCATTTCCCCGGCCTTGAGTTGCAAACGACCGGGGCTGATCGCATCGACACCGGCGGCTTGCGCAGTGCTGCCAACGATCAGTAACGCCAAAAGCCATTTATGCATTTACAGGTTTTTCGCCGCGAAGGTGTCGCACTGGCCGACCTGGCCTTGTGCGAATCCGGTTTTGAACCAGCGCACCCTTTGCGCCGACGTACCGTGGGTAAACGAGTCCGGCACCACACGGCCCTGACCCTGTTGTTGCAAGCGATCATCACCGATGGCGTTGGCCGCGTTCAAGGCTTCTTCGATATCGCCCGGTTCCAGCCAGTTCAAGCGCTTCTGTGCGCTGTAGGCCCAAACGCCGGCGAGGCAGTCGGCCTGCAATTCCTGGCGCACAAGCAAACCGCCATCGCCTTCCATCTGTCGACCTTGCTGGCGGGCCGTCTGAATTTTCGCCGAGACGCCGAGAAGCGTCTGCACATGGTGTCCGACTTCGTGAGCGATCACGTAGGCCTGGGCGAAGTCGCCGGCCGCTTTGAAGCGTTGCGACATTTCCTGGAAGAATGCCATGTCCAGATAGACCTTCTGATCCGCCGGGCAGTAGAACGGGCCGGTGGCCGAGGTTGCGAGACCGCAGGCGGAATTGACCCGGTTGCTGAACAGCACGAGGGTCGGGTCTTTATATTGGCGGCCAGCCTGCTGGAAAACCGCACCCCAAGTGTCTTCGGTATCGCCAAGGATCGAGCGGACGAATTCGGCTTGCTCATCGTTGGCCGGCGGTGCCTGACGGGTTTGCGAGGTCGGTGCCGATTGTTGTGTGGATTGCCCGGCGAGCTGGCCGAGAATCTGCAGCGGATCCTGCCCGGTAATCCAGCCGATCCCGACGATCAGCAGGATGGCCCCCAGGCTCAGGCCTTTGCCGCCGCCGAAACGCATGCCGCCACCGCCGGCATCATCACCACGGGCGTCGACGACGTTGTCACTGCGTCGGCCTTTTTTCCATAGCATGGGGGAATCCTCTGTGTGTATCGGGTGATGATGAGTGTTGCTGTTGTGTGAGTGTGGCGCCAGTCCGGTCGTCCGTCTATTGGTGCACACGCAAACAGGCCCGGCCTCGTGCTGACGAGGTCGGGCCTGTTATTGACGGTCTGGCGCGCGGCAAATTCAATCGCACGCAGGATTTCTGTCGCTGGATTATCAATCAGCGATCAAACGCATCCCACACCGGGGCGAAATCCGGACTGACCTGGCGTTCACGTTTTGACAGGGCAGCGATCAATGCGCGGTCTTCATCGTCGAGTTCGACCTTGAGCGATGCGAGGTTGGCCAGTTGATTGGCACGGCTGCTGGCCTTGGGAATCGCCGCGACGTTGGCTTGATCGAGCAACCATTTCAACGCCACTTGAGTCGGCAGCACACCGTGTTTGTTGGCGATCTGTTGAATCTGCGGGATGTCCGAGACCTTGTTGCGCGCCAGCGGGGTGTAGGCCGTCAGCGCCATATCGTGTTGACGGGCGTAGTCGAGCAGGGCGTTCTGGCCGAGCAGGACGTGGTACTCGACCTGAATCGCTGACAGACCAATCCCATATTCCTCGATGACTTTTCGCAGCAATGGCAGCGGAAAATTCGCCACGCCGATGTTGCGCGCCAGGCCCTGCTCCTTGAACGAGGCCAGCGTGGCGAGGGTGCTTGGCAAATCCCAGTCGGTGCTTGGCCAGTGGATCATGAACAGATCGACATAGTCACTGCGCAAGGCTTTGAGGCTGCGGTCCATGGAATGGCGCATCGCATCGGGTTGCAGCTGATCCCACCAGACCTTGGTGGTGACGTGAATCTGCTCGCGCGGTGTCGGCGTATTCGCCAGTGCTTTTCCGACCGCGTCTTCGTTGTTGTAGGCCGCTGCCGTGTCGATGTGTCGATAACCCAGTTCCAGCGCTTGCTCCACGGCGCGGGTGCATTCGTCGCCGAGCATTGGCCAGGTGCCGAGGCCGAGTTTCGGCATGTTCAAACCTTGGGCATTAACGATGTGCTGCATGGTCGATCTCCTGTTCGAAAGCAGTCATGCCGGCAATGTGCCGAGCGGCGATGTAACCGAAAGTCAGCGCGGGGCCGATGTTGATACCGCCCGCCGGGTAGTGGCCGCCCATGATGCTGGCCATGTCGCCCCCCGCTGCGTAGAGGCCGGCGATGGGCTGTTCGTTGGCATCCAGCACTTGCGCGTGGGGGTTGACCTTGAGGCCAGCGAAGGTGCCGAAGCAGCCCGGCTGGACTTTCACGGCGTAGAACGGGCTGGTTTCTATTGGGGCAACGCAGGGGTTGGGACGGTTCGCCGGATCACCCTGTTTGCGGTTGTAGGGGGTTGTGCCACGCCCGAACAACGGGTCTTCGCCATGGCGTGCGTGGCGGTTGTAGTCGTCGAGGGTCTGGCGCAAAGCGCTCGGGTCAATGCCGCATGCAGTGGCTAATTCTTCAACGGTGTTACCGGTTTTCAGATAGCCGCTGCGGATAAATTCTGACACGGGCAGCGGAAATGGCCGCGATATGCCCAATCCATAACGCCGTTGAAAAGCGTGGGTGCAGATCAGCCAGGAGGCGACTTCTTCACCTTCCGGCGCGGAGGCGACCATCGCGCTGACGTAGTCGTAGTAACCGTTGGCTTCGTTGACGAAACGCCTGCCGTTACGCAGCACGCCGATGATGCCCGGTTTGCCACGCTCGATGATGTGGGGGAAATGGCCAATGCTGCCGTCGGAATGCGGCACCTGCGACACCGGCGCCCACGCCACGGGCGAAGCCACGTCGGTATTGACCCGTGCACCGACGCTTTCGCCCAGGCGCAAGCCATCGCCGTTGACGGCCAGCGGCGGCAGCGCCCAGTGCTCGTGGCCGGTGGGTGTGCGCGGGAACAGGGCTTGGCGCCGCTCGATATCATTGGCAAAACCACCGGCGGCAAGCACCACGGCTTTGCGTGCGTGAATGCGAACCGGGCCTTTGCCGGTTTTGACTACGGCACCAGAGACGCGTGAACCATCACGCATTAGTTCTGCCACGGGCGCCGACTCCCAGAGCAACACGCCGAGATCTTCGGCGGATTTCGCCAGCCGTGCCACCAGCGCCACGCCGTTGACCAGTTGCATCGCCCGGCCATGCACGGCGAGGTCGAGAAGGTGCCGAGTGAAACGTTGGGTCACATGCCATGCGGCTTTCATTGAACGCGTCAGATTGAGGAACGCTGCCAGATCCGCCCCGGCCATGATCGGCATGCCCATGAAGGACGTTTCGCGCATGGTGGTACGAAGGCGCTTGAGCAAGCGTCTGACCTTGCGTCCATCGTAAGGTGCTGCGATGACCGAGCGGCCGCCAGTGCCAGCACCCGGCGTGTCGCCATGAATGTCGGCAATGGTGTTGCCATCGGCAAATTGCAGTGCGGTGTGCTGCTCGAAAAACGCGACCATGCGCGGTCCCGCTTCAAGGAAAGCGTCGATCATCGCCGGGTCGAAGTGTTCGCCCAATTCATGGCGCAAATAGGTGCGCGGTTGTTCGATGTCTTCGACGATCCCGGCCCGACGCGCCAGTGGATTGCACGGCACCCACGCCCAACCACCGGACCAAGCGGTGGCGCCACCGAACACCGGGTCTTTCTCGACAACGATGACTTTCAAGCCATGCCACGCGGCAGTCACGGCGGCCGACAACCCGGCAGCGCCAGAACCGACGACCAATACGTCGCAGTCGATATCAGGGAGTTCGGCAGACATCAAACAACGCTCCAGTGATGAATTGTTTTTGGAATTTGATTCCAGAAAATAACCAGTGCTGGAGCGGCTCGACAAGCGTTAATTCAACAAAACGGGCGTTTATCGAACAAGCGGTTCCAGATTTTGCTTTGCCGCCAATGTCTTCTAGAATCGGCAAAATTTCCTTTGGATGTCCCCATGGCCGGCAGTCAAATCGAACGGGTTTTCAGCGTGCTGGAAAGCCTCACCAGTGATCCGCGCGGGCTGCCGATGCAGACGTTGGCCGAGCAACTGGATATCCCCAAAAGCGCTACGCACCGCTTGCTCGCCGAGCTGATCCGCCTGGGCTACGTGCGGCAAAATGCAGAAACCTTGCGCTATCACTTGTCGACCAAGCTAGTGGCGATGGGCTTTCAGTACTTGTCGAGCAGCGGTGCCGATATCGTCCAGCCGGTGCTCGATCGACTGGCGCAGGAAACCGGCGAACTGGTGCGTCTGGGCGTGATCGATGGCGATCGCCAGACCTGGATTGCCAAGGCGCAAGGTGCGCGCACCGGTCTGCGTTATGACCCGGACATGGGCCGCGATGCGCCACTGTTCTACACCGCCTCCGGGCATGCGTGGCTGGCGTGCATGAGCGACGCGGAGGCGCTGTCGCTGGTCGAGCGGCAGGCGGCGGAGGTGCCGGTGGGGATCGGGCCGAATGCGCCGCGTTCAAATATCGAGTTGCTGGAACGGCTGCGTCTGGCCCGCGAACAGGGCTATGCCTGGGTAGAAGAGAGTTCGGCGGTCGGCACTTCGGCGATTGCTGCGGTGGTGAGGCATCCAACGGATGGTCGGGTGATCGGTGTTCTGAGTATCGCCGGGCCCAGTGCGCGGATGCCGGGGGCGCGGTTGCATGAGCTGGCGCCGTTGCTTCTGCGGTTTGCTGAGGAGATGTCGGCGGCCAGCCTGGCCTCCGAACTGTTTGTCTAATTCGAATTCACTGAGATCCCGTGTGGGAGCGAGCCTGCTCGGGAAAGCGTTCTGTCAGTCAGCATTGATGTTGCTTGACACGGCGCCTTCGCGAGCAGGCTCGCTCCCACATTTGATTTGGGTTGTTCATGGAAATTGTGCGGTGTTCGCACGGTTTTGCGGTTGGTGGGTGTTTGATTCTGGAACCCGGTTCTAAATTGTTGCTGGAGTGATATTCCAACAACAATCACAAAAGGACCGCACCTTGAATTCGCCCCTTCGAATTGCCCTGATCGGCGCCGGCAACATGGGCCAGCAGCATTATCGGCATCTGCAAACCCTCAGCGAAGCGACGCTGTGCGCCGTAGCTGATCCCGGTCCGCAAGCCGCAGCCTTGGCGGCTGAATGGGGCGTAAGGCATTTCGTCGATCATCGTCAGATGCTGGAGCTCATCCGGCCAGACGCGGTCATTGTCGCCAATCCGAATAATCAACACGTCAGCACTGCGCTCGATTGTCTGGCGGCGGATGTGCCGGTGCTTCTGGAGAAGCCGGTCGGGGTGCACATGGATGAAGTGCGCGAACTGGTTGCTATGGTTAAAAGCAGCGGCGTGCCGGTGCTGGTCGGCCATCATCGGCGCCACAATCCGCTGATCGTGCGTGCCCACGAATTGGTGCAGAGCGGGGCACTCGGTCGTCTGGCCACGGTCACCGCGTTGTTCCAGTTGCGCAAACCCGACAGCTATTTCGAGATCCCGTGGCGCCGCGAACCGGGCGCCGGGATGTTGCTCACCAACCTGATTCACGATCTCGACCTGCTACGGCATCTGTGCGGTGAAGTGCGCTCGGTACAAGCGATTACCGACAACTCAGTGCGCGGTTTTGCCAACGAAGACAGTGCGGCGGTGTTGCTGCAATTCGAGGGCGGCACGCTGGGCACATTGAGCGGTTCCGACGCGGTCGCCGCGCCGTGGAGTTGGGAGCTGGATTCCGGCGAGAATCCGGTCTATCCGCGCCAGGCCGATCAGCCGTGCTATCTGCTGGCCGGAACCGCCGGCGCCTTGAGCATTCCGCAGCTCAAGCGTTGGCATTACACCGCTGATCAGGTCGACGCTGGTTGGCATGAACCCTTGCAAGTGGTGGAAGAGTCCTACAGCGGTGACGACGCTTTGCGCTTGCAGTTACAGCATTTCGTACGCGTGGCGCAGCGTGAAGTCGAACCGCTGGTGAGTGCGGCCGATGCCGCCCGCACTCTTGCGCTGGTCGAAGCGATCCGTGAGGCCGCCGCCACCGGTCGAGCCTGCACCCCTGCAGTGATCGAGGCTTGAACATGAACGAGCTAATCCTGTCCCTGGCCAGCCTGACCGTGTTGGAGTTGTCGCCACCGCAAATGGTCGAAGTGGCTGTGTGTGCCGGTTACAGCCATGTCGGACTGCGCCTGGAACCCGCGACGCCTGAGGAATATCACTTCCCGTTGGTCGCCGATGGTGATTTGCGCCGTCAGACGTTGGCGCGGTTACGCGATACCGGCATCCGTGTGCTCGACGTGGAAATCCTGCGCTTAAAACCCCATACCGTCGTCGCCGATTTCGAGAAACTTCTGGCAGTGGGCGCGGAGTTCGGCGCCACGGAATTACTCGTCGCCGGCAATGATCCTGACGAGCAGCGGCTCACCGATAATTTCGCGGCCCTTTGCGATCTGGCCGCCCCTTACGGGTTGCACCCGCACCTGGAGTTCATGCCCTGGACTGATGCGCGCGATCTTCAGCAAGCATTGCGCATTGTCGAGAATGCGGGTCGGGAAAACGCTGCGGTGCTGGTCGATGCCTTTCACTTTGATCGTTCGTCGTCACGCTTGCAGGATCTGGCCAACGTGCCGGCGTCGCGCCTGCGTTATGCGCAATTATGTGATGTGGCGGGGCCGCGACCGTCAGACATGGCCGAGATCTTGCGTCAGGCGCGCAACGAGCGGCGGTTTCCTGGCGAGGGTGATTGCGATCTGCTCGGGTTGCTGAAAGCGCTGCCGACTAATATTCCACTGAGTCTGGAAATTCCCACGGTGAAACTGCTGGAGCAGGGCGTGAGTGGATTGCAGCGGGCGCAGATGGCGATTGATAAGACTCGAGCGTTGTTGGCGCGGCTTTAAGCAGTGCTGCGCACCTGTCGCGGGCAAGCCAGCTGACATAGGACAGTGCTGTTCCAGTGGCGGCTAGACTTTCCTGCGAAGGTTTTTGATCTTTTTGGTAACACAAGGAAACCCGATGACCGTCAGCACTCCGCTCTCCGGTGTCAACCAACCCTTCAAGGGGATCTTGCTGATTGTTGTGGCAACCTTCCTGTTCTCCAGCCACGACGCGCTGTCGAAATACCTGTCCGGTTTCTATCCGATCGTGATGGTGGTCTGGGCACGCTATCTGGTGCACACCTTGCTCATGGCGGGGATTTTTCTGCCGCAGTCCGGGTTACGCGTCCTGCGTACCAAAAAGCCCTTATGGCAGTTGGTCCGAGCACTTTGCCTGCTCGGCACCAGCCTGTTCTTCACCACCGCGTTGTTGTACATCCCCTTGGCGGAAGCTACGGCGGTCAACTTCCTTGCGCCGGTTTTGGTGACCGCATTGTCAGTGCCACTGCTTAAGGAACGGGTGACGCGCGGGCAATGGATCGCGGTGATCTGCGGCTTTATCGGCGTGCTGATCATCGTCCATCCCGGCGGCGAGTTGTTCACCCCGGCAGTGTTACTGCCGTTCTGCTCGGCGTTGTTTTTCTGCTTCTATCAATTGCTGACCCGCAAGCTGGCAGAAGTGGACAGTCCGACCACCAGCAACTTTTTCGCCGGGTTGTGCAACACGTTGGTGATGAGTGCGCTGGTGCCGTTCTTCTGGCAGGTGCCGACCTTGACCCATGCCGGGCTGATGCTGGCGCTGGGCAGTTGCGGGATGACTGCGCATCTGTTTCTGACCCAGGCGTTCCGCCATGCCGCACCAGCACTGCTGGCGCCGTTCGGTTATTGCCAGATCGTGTTTGCCGGTTTGTTGGGCTGGTTGCTGTTCAATCACACGCCGAGTCTGTTGACGATCATCGGCATCGCAGTGATCTGTTGCAGTGGGCTGGCGGCAGCGTGGCAGCAAAGCCGTCGCTGAAGAAACCGATTTTCCCTTGTGGGAGCGAGCCTGCTCGCGAAGACGGTGGGTCAATCAACGTTGATGTTGAATGACAATCCGCATTCGCGAGCAGGCTCGCTCCCACAGGGGATTATTTGTTTTATTCAGTAACGGTAGGGATTTTGCGCGGTGCCATGAAGTACATCCACGTCAGCGCAATGAAATACATCGCCGGGATCAGGGTGAACAACACGGTGTAATTGTTGTTGGTCACGGTGAGGATATGGCCGACGATCTGGGTCATGAACATCCCGCCGATCGCTGCGCACATACCACCGAAGCCAAACACCGTGCTCATCATGTGCTTGGGCGTGTAGTCCATCACCAGGCTCCAGATGTTCGCGGTCCAGGCCTGATGCGCGCCGATGGCCAGAGAAATCGCAGCCACCGCCACCCACAGATTGGCCGAGCCAGCCGCCATGACCACGCCGATGATGCAGCAGGCAAACAGGAACATCGACAGCAGCCGCGCCTTGATCGAGTTCATCCCGCGACCGATCAGGAACGAAGACAGAATGCCGCCGCCGACGCTACCGAAGTCAGCCGTGACGTAAATGATGATCAGCGGAATGCCCATCTGGGTGACGTTGATGCCCAGGTTGTATTGCTGATTGAGGAACGGCGGCAGCCAGTACAGGTAGAACCAGAACACCGGCGCAGTCAGCGAGTAGGCGAGTGCGAAGGCCCAGGTGCCGCGCATCCGCAGGATCTTCGAGAACGGTACGCGGGCCTGTTCCGGTTCGACTTCTTGCTGGATGTAGTCCAGTTCGGATTGCTTAACGCTCGGATGATCTTCCGGGTTGAAGTATTTCAAGCCCCAGAACAGCAACCAGATACCGCCGAGTGCCGCCATGCACAGGAACGCCGCTTGCCAGCCCCAGACGTGGAGAACCAGTGGCAGCAGCATCGGTGTGAACATCGCACCGACGTTGGTGCCGGCGTTGAAGATGCCGGTGGCGACTGCACGTTCGCCGGCCGGGAACCACAGGCGCGTGGTTTTCACGCAGGCCGGGTAGTTCGCAGCTTCAGTCAGACCGAGAATAAATCGGCAGACCATAAAGCCAACGGCCGACGTCGCCAGACCGTGGGCACCAGTGGCCAGGCTCCACAGCAGCACGGCGCAGAAGAACACGCGTTTGACGCCGACCCGGTCGATCAGGCGTCCTTGCAGGACGAAACCGATCGCGTAGCCGACCTGAAACCAGAAGTTGATGTTCGCGTAATCCATCGCCGTCCAGCTCATTTCCTTGGCGAGGATCGGCTGCATGACGCCCAGGGCAGCGCGGTCGATGTAGTTCAGGGTAGTGGCGAAAAACACCAGCGCCAGCATGCCCCAACGGGTCTTGCCGACAGCCATGGCGCCGCGGATCTTGTCGCCGATGCCACCCGTGGCAGTGCTCATGGCCGGAGCCATGCGGGAAGTCTGTGAAGGAATCATGTGTTCCACCCGTTTTTGGATTTGTTATTTGGTGTGCTTTTTACTTTGCACGCTGCGACCGGTGGTTCAGATCCGGACTCAATGTGCAGTCGATGTTGGGCAGTGGACGAAAAATCGTCAATTCGCCAAACCGCCATTGTGTTCGATAATCGCACGCAAAACTAACCGGGTAGTACACTTTAAATTGCTGCGCGCGGGGATGCAGCCAATAATTTCCCTCACTATAAAAACCATCCTGTGCAGGCGCTGCGGCAGGCTGCGATCTTTGATTTTGCTTTTCAGCAATAAAGATCAAACGATCGCAGTCTTCGGCAGCTCCTACAGTAAAGATAAAGCGGCGCAGTCCGGGAGTTGAAACATGCAGCGTTCCATTGCCACCGTTTCCTTGAGCGGCACCCTGCCGGAGAAACTCGAAGCCATTGCCGCCGCCGGGTTCGACGGGGTGGAGATTTTTGAAAACGACCTCCTGTACTACGACGGCAGTCCGCGAGAAATCAAACAGATGTGCGCCGATCTCGGCATCGCCATCACTCTGTTTCAGCCGTTCCGCGATTTCGAAGGCTGCCGCCGCGATCGCCTCGCGCGCAATCTCGAGCGGGCCGAGCGCAAGTTCGACCTGATGCAGGAACTGGGCACCGATCTGGTGCTGGTCTGCAGCAATGCCTCGGCCGACAGCGTCGGCGATCAACAAATTCTAGTCGATGACCTGCGACTGCTGGCCGAGCATGCCGGTGCGCGCGGCTTGCGTATTGGTTACGAAGCGCTGGCGTGGGGCCGTCACGTCAACACTTATCAACAGGTCTGGGACATCGTGCGTCAGGCCGATCACCCGAGCCTGGGCGTGCTGCTCGACAGTTTTCACACCTTGTCGTTGAAGGGCGATCCTAGCGCCATCGCCGATATTCCCGGCGACAAGATCTTTTTCGTGCAAATGGCTGACGCGCCGATTTTGCAGATGGATGTGCTGGAGTGGAGCCGGCATTTCCGCTGCTTCCCTGGGCAGGGCGAGTTCGATCTGCCGGGTTTCCTCGCGCCGATCATCCAGAGCGGTTACACCGGGCCGCTGTCGCTGGAAATCTTCAACGACGGCTTCCGCGCCGCGCCACCACGGGCCAATGCCGCCGACGGTTTGCGTTCGCTGCTGTATCTGGAAGAGAAGACCCGCCAGCGTCTGGAGCAGGACGCGACGCCTGTGGCCAATCGCGAAATCCTTTTCGAAACACCGAAGGCCAGTGAGTACAACGGCATCGAGTTTCTTGAGTTCGCCGTGGATGAAAGCCTCGGCGCCAAGCTGTCGAACTGGCTGGAACGCCTCGGTTTCGTCAAGGCCGGGCAGCACCGTTCCAAGAGCGTGAGTCTGCTGCGTCAGGGCGATATAAACCTGATCCTCAACTCCGAACCGTATTCGTTTGCTCACAGCTTTTTCGAGGCTCACGGCCCGTCGCTGTGCGCCACCGCTGTGCGAGTCAAGGACAGCGCCAGTGCCTTGGCCCGCGCCGTCGCTTACAAAGGTCAGCCCTATCGTGGACTGGTCGGCCCCAATGAACTGGAACTGGCGGCAGTGCGCGCGCCGGACGGCAGCCTGATTTATCTGGTGGATGAACAGGCCGACGTCTACGGCACCGATTTCAATCTGCTGGCAGATGCGCCGGCCCGTGGCGGCCTTAAACGTATCGACCACATGGCCATGGCGCTGCCGGCCGACAGCCTCGACAGTTGGGTGCTGTTCTACAAGAGCCTGCTGGATTTCGAGGCGGACGATGAAGTGGTATTGCCTGATCCGTACGGTCTGGTGAAAAGCCGCGCACTGCGCAGCCGCGACAGTTCGATCCGTTTGCCGCTGAACATTTCCGAGAACCGTAACACCGCCATTTCCCACGCGCTGTCGAGTTATCGCGGCTCGGGTGTGCATCACATCGCCTTCGATTGTGACGACATCTTCGCTGAAGTCAGTCGCGCTAAAGAAGCCGGCGTGCCGTTGCTGGATATCCCGCTCAACTATTACGACGACCTCGCTGCGCGCTTCGATTTCGACGACGAATTCCTCAGCGAACTGGCGTATTACAACGTCTTGTACGACCGTGACGCGCAGGGCGGCGAGCTGTTCCACGTCTACACCGAACCGTTCGAAGGGCGTTTTTTCTTCGAGATCATCCAGCGCAAGAACGGATATGCCGGTTACGGCGCGGCTAACGTCGCGGTGCGTCTGGCGGCGATGGCCAAATCACGCAGTGGCGCGGTGCGCCAGGCGAAGTTGTAGGAAATTCGTAAACGCGGGATTAAACACAGGTCCCGCGGCTTCCTTCACTGTGCTGCGCGGCCCATAATCGCCGCCTGTGCAGTGATGGCCGTGAGCCCGCAATGACGATGAATACAGAACTTTCCGCAGCTCCTGAAGTGTCCGCTGTAGAGCCGCGCAAGAGTCGCAAGAACAACCCGGAAAAGACCCGCGAGAACATCCTGCAGGAGGCGATCGTCGAGTTCGTCCAGCAAGGTTTGTCGGGGGCTCGCGTCGACGCAATTGCCGAGCGTATCCACACCTCCAAACGCATGATCTATTACTACTTCGGCAGTAAGGAGCAGTTGTACGTCGAGGTGCTGGAAAAGCTTTACGGCGATATCCGCAGCACCGAAAACCGTCTGCATCTGGCCGAGCTGGCGCCGGTGGAGGCGATTCGGCGACTGGTGGAGTTCACCTTCGATCACCACGATCGCAACGTCGATTTCGTGCGTATCGTCAGCATCGAAAATATCCACAACGCTGAATACGTGAAGCGTTCCGATGCAATCAAGGCGATGAACAACACCATCCTCGATTCGCTCGGTGAAATTCTGCGTCGGGGCGCTGATGAAGGTTTATTCCGCGCGGGACTGGATGCGCTGGATGTGCATCTGCTGATCAGTTCGTTTTGCTTCTATCGCGTATCGAACCGGCACACATTTGGCGAGATTTTTCAGATCGATCTGCCGGATGAAAGCATCAAGCAGCGGCATCGCGAGATGATTTGCGAATCGGTGCTGCGTTACCTGCAGGCCTGACAATCGAAAGATCGCAGCCTTCGGCAGCTCTTACACCTATCCCTGTAGGAGCTGCCGAAGGCTGCGATCTTTTGATCTTCAGCCGTTCATGCTTTGAAAATGCGCGAGCATCCGCTGCGCATCCGGCACCACGCCGCTGAACAATTCAAACGCCTTCACTGCCTGAAAAACTGCCATATTGCCGCCGTCCAGCGTCCGGCAACCCAGCGCGCGGGCATTGCGCAGCAGTTCGGTTTCCAGCGGGAAATACACAATCTCGGCCACCCACAACTCCTTGCGCAGCAGCTCGACCGGCACCGGCATGCCCGGCAGTTTGGCCATGCCCATTGGCGTGGTGTTCACCAGCCCGTCAGCTTCATTCAGCGTGCTCGGCAGATCATGTCCGGCCACCGCGCGAGCGGAGCCGAAATGCTGATTGAGATTGTTCGCCAGGCTCTCGGCGCGTTCCCGGTCGACATCGAAAATGCTCAGTTGCTGTACGCCTTCGCTCAACAACGCGTGGGCCACTGCTGCACCCGCGCCGCCGGCACCCATCTGGACTACGCGCTCACGGGCAGCGTCCTTCAGCCCCCGGCGAAAACCTTCGGCGAAACCGAGGCAGTCGGTGTTGTGGCCGACACGTTTGCCGTCCTTCAGCACCACGGTGTTCACCGCGCCGATGCCTTTGGCTTCCGGCGACAACTCATCGAGCAGCGGGATGATTGCCTGCTTGCACGGGAAGGTAATGTTCAAACCGGTGTAGTTCATCCGCTCGGCCGCCAGCAGCAAGTCGGGCAAGGCAGTGCTGTCCATGTTCAATTGATCGAGATCGATCAGTCGATACAGATAACGCAGACCTTGGGCATCGCCTTCGTGCTCATGCAGCGCCGGCGTGCGAGAGGCTTGAATGCCGGCGCCGATCAGCCCGGCGAGTATTACGTTAGAGCGAGACATGCGCGTTACCCCTTCAGCCGCTGGCTGAAATGTTCCAGTGCCAGTCGATAGCCGTGACTACCAAAACCGGCCATTACCGCTGTGGCAATCGCCGAGACGAACGAGTGATGACGAAACGGTTCGCGGGCGTGGACGTTGGACAGGTGCACTTCGATCACCGGCAGCTCGCTGGCCACCAGCGCATCGCGAATCGCTACCGAGGTGTGCGTCCACGCCGCCGGATTGATCACGATCCCGGCGCAGCGGCCGCGGGCAGCGTGGATCCAGTCGAGCAGTTCGCCTTCGTGGTTGGTCTGGCGAAACTCCACGGCCAGGCCGAATTCTTCGCCAGCGCGACCGCACAACGCCGAGATGTCCGCCAGGGTTTCGTGACCATAAGTCGCCGGCTCGCGGGTGCCGAGCAGGTTCAGGTTCGGGCCGTTGAGCACCAGAACGATAGGGGGCATGAGGGATAACTCCACTTATTGTTTTCGGCTTTGGCCGAGGGTTTCAGCCTGTGGAGATAAAATGTACTAGATGGTTACCATGGTCAATTGAACAAAAATGGACGTGGCTTTTTATGTTCGGTGATCGCACAGAAGCAATATTGATCGAGATATGACGACAGCTTTGCTTACGTTTTTTACCGGAGATTGACCGACTCATGACACGTTCCGACGCTAGCCTCAATGGCGGTGAAACGTCATGTGCTTTATCACCAGTCGTCGGATTTGAAAGGAATCTCGAATCCTGAAACTTTTTAACCTAACGGATGGGTTAGCATGAAGGTGTGCAGCTACAAAGGATTGTCGATCGTCATCATGCTGCGAGATGAACATTGCCCACCACACGTTCACGTGAATGCGGGCAGTTGGAGTGCCCGATTACAGTTCAGTTTCTGGCACAACGATATTGAGCTTTGGGACGTCGTGCCGCTTTCTCGTCGACCACCCTTGGCCGTGCTGGAAGGCTTGTGTCGATCCCTTGAGCAGCCTGCTCATCTGCGACGAGCACGGGGGATCTGGTGGTCGAAATTGCAAACTGTCTGTCTCGACAATCGATTGTGGGACAGCCATTCAAACGAAGTGTTGGGGATGAAACTCGTCACTGACACGACATACAGAGTGGGATCGGCGCGTTATCTGCCAGACGAGGGCAAAACTCTTCTGACATTGATAGACGCATTGGAAGGAGTGGAAATCGATTTATGAAGGTCATCAAAGCCAAGCCATCCGCACGTCGTCCCCTCACGGAGGAGATGATCGACGTCGCCATCGAGCAAGGGCAAGCACGCCGGACGAATAGCTTGCAGGCTGTCTCCGTAACCTTTGAGAAACCATCCCTGATCATCCGTTTTGAAGACGGCAGCGGTGTGTTGCTACCGGTGGATCGTTATCCAGAGTTCGACGGATTCAACGCAGCGGACTATGAAAGCCTGACAGTCGGCTTCGCGGGCACTGCGCTTTGTCACGAGGGTAAAGACCTCGACGTTTCCATTGCCGGGATGATTTCGGCGAGCCCATCACTATTAGCCATGGCCGCTTCTGCCGTTGCTTCGCGCAACGGCCGTCAGAGCAGCGCGGCAAAGTCTGCAGCCGCGCGGGCGAATGGCAAAAAGGGCGGGCGTCCGCGTAAGATCGATCCCGCTTAGTGAGCGCCCACAAAAAAGCCGTCAATCACGACGGCTTTTTCGCATCCGGCATTGGCAATCAACGGCGAGTCAACAACACACCCGATTCCATGTGATGCGTCCACGGGAACTGGTCGAACAACGCGCACTGGGTAATACGGTGCGTGTCGTGCAACTGGGCGATGTTCGCCGCCAAGGTTTCCGGGTTGCAAGAGATGTACAGGATGTTGTCGAAACGCCGGGTCAGCTCGCAGGTGTCCGGGTCCATGCCGGCGCGCGGCGGGTCGACGAACACGCTGCCGAACTCGTAGCTCTTCAGGTCGATGCCTTGCAGGCGACGGAACGGGCGCACTTCGTTGAGCGCTTCGGTGAGCTCTTCGGCGGACAAACGCACCAGGGTGACGTTATCCACAGCGTTTTCGCTGAGGTTGCTCAGTGCCGCGTTGACCGAGGTCTTGCTGATTTCGGTGGCCAGAACTTTGCGCACGCGAGTGGCGAGCGGCAGGGTGAAGTTGCCGTTGCCGCAGTACAGCTCCAGCAGATCATCTGTGCGATCGCCCAATGCCTCGTACGCCCAGTTCAGCATCTTCTGGTTCACGGTGCCGTTTGGCTGGGTGAACGCGCCTTCCGGCTGGCGATAGCTGAAGGTGCGACCGCCGACGTCGAGTTTCTCGACCACGTAATCGAGGCCAAGCACTTCGCGTTTGCCCTTCGAGCGACCGATGATGCTGACGCCGAGGTCCGCAGAAAGCTTGGTGGCTGCCGCGTGCCAGTGTTCGTCCAGCGGACGGTGATAGCACAGAGTGATCATTGCATCGCCGGACAGCGTGGTCAGGAATTCCACTTGAAACAGCTTGTGGCTCAGCGCCGAGCTGGCTTGCCACGCGGCCTTCAATTGCGGCATCAACTGGTTGATGCGCAGACTGGCAATCGGAAACTCCTCGATGAGGATCGGCGTGCGTTTGTCATCCTGCGCGAACATCGCGTAATGACGATCGCCGCCCTCGCGCCACAGGCGGAATTCGGCGCGCAGACGGAAGTTCTGCAGCGGCGAGTCGAACACCGTCGGCTCGGGTGCATCGAACGGCGCCAGCAGGTCACGCAAGCGCGTGACCTTGGCTTGAAGTTGCTCGGCGTAGGCCTGGGAATCGAAAGTCATGCGTTGAACCAACCCAACTTGATCACGAACAGAATCGACAGAATCACCAGCGCCGGGTTCAGCTCACGGGCACGGCCCGACAGCAGCTTGATCACGGTCCAGGAGATGAAACCGAAGGCGATGCCGTTGGCGATCGAGTAAGTGAATGGCATGGCCAGTGCGGTCACGACAACTGGCGCGGCGACGGTGATGTCGTCCCAGTCTATTTCCGCCAAGCCCGAAGTCATCAACACGGCGACGAACAGCAGTGCCGGCGCGGTGGCGAAGGCCGGAACGCTGGCCGCCAGTGGCGAGAAGAACAGCGCCAGCAGGAACAGAATCGCCACGACAATGGCCGTCAAACCGGTACGGCCGCCCGCACTCACGCCCGCAGCGGATTCGATGTAACTGGTGGTGGTCGAAGTGCCCAGCAACGAACCGGCCATGGCCGCGGTGCTGTCGGCGATCAGCGCACGACCCATTTTCGGCATGTGACCGTCCTTGCCCATCAGGCCGGCGCGCTTGGCGACGCCGATCAGGGTGCCGGAGTTGTCGAACAGGTCGACGAACAGGAACGCGAAGATCACGCTGACCAGACCGATGTCCAGTGCGCCTTTGATGTCCAGTTGCAGGAAGGTCGGGGCCAGCGAAGGTGGCATCGAGGTCACGCCGTTGAACGGGGTGAAGCCCATGGCGATCGAGACAATGGTCACCGCCAGAATGCCGATCAGCACCGCGCCGCGCACTTTCAGCGCTTCGAGGGCGACGATCAGGGCAAAGCCGAGGGTGGCGAGAATCGGTGCTGGCTGTTTCAGGTCACCGAGGCCGACCATGGTCGCCGGGTTGCTGACTACGATGCCGGCGTTGTGCAGGGCGATCAGTGCCAGGAACAGGCCGATACCGGCGGCAATCGCCGAGCGCAGTGGCAGCGGGATGCTGTTGATGATCCATTCACGAATACGGAAGATCGACAGCAGGAAGAACAGCACGGCGGAAATGAACACCGCACCCAACGCCACTTGCCAGGTGTGGCCCATGTGCAGGACCACGGTGTAGGTGAAGAAGGCGTTCAGGCCCATGCCCGGTGCGAGGGCGATCGGGTAGTTGGCGATCAGGCCCATCACCGTCGAGCCGATGGCGGCTGCCAGACAGGTGGCGACGAATACTGCGCCCTTGTCCATGCCGGTCTCACCGAGAATGCTCGGGTTGACGAACAGAATGTAGGCCATGGCCAGGAACGTCGTGATGCCCGCAAGAATCTCGGTGCGCACGTTGGTGTTGTGTGCCTTGAGTTGAAACAGCCTTTCCAGCATGTCTGCTCCCCGTGGCGCGCGTGGCGCCGTGAATGTATCGACCTCAACAGCAAAGCACAGACCGTCGCAAGCGCCTGAAAAATTGTGGTGGGCCGGAAAAAGCCGCGCATCATACCAGCAGCGTGAGGAATATGGCGGTTGTTGGTGTCGATCGTCGGCGAAGTTTTGCGTTGATGCCAACTGCGCCATACTGCGCGCTGAATTTTTCGCGGTGGGAAGCGCATGAGCAAGTGCTGGATGAAGGTTTTAGGTTTGATTACCGTACTGATGGCCGGGATGTCGACAGCCTGGGCGGCATCGGCGCCACCGTTGACGCAAGTGAAAGTGATCAAGGTGCAATCGCCAGCCTGTGGTCTTGAAGACATCGCCGATGGCCAGGCGCAGACCCAGTGCAATCACAGCGGACCGAACATCAAGGTCTACGTGCTCGAAGTCGGCTACGGCAAGAGCCAGCCTCAGGTCGCACTGGACGGCTTTGAAGTGAACGGCACCCGTGCCCCGGTGTGTGCCTTTGATAACGGCAACCTGACCGAGTGCACCCCCGGTAATAAAACCGTCGGTTCTCTTTATACCTTCGATCTGGCGGGCAAGCAGGAAGGTACTTTCACCTTCAGCAACACCTCGATCAACGCGCCACGCAACACGATGTCGACCCAGCTTTACATCAAGTAACGGCTGCTGCAGCGCGATCCGGTTGAAGCTGACTACGCTTGAAGTATCACTCAGCGGATAGCGCCCATGACCTTTAGAGCCCTGATTACCCTCGCCGAGGGCATCGATGATCTGCAAAGCGTGACCCTGATCGACGTGCAGCGTCGCGCCGGTATCGAAGTGGTGGCCGCCAGTATTGAAGGCCGACGCATGCTCACCTGCGCCCGTGGCACACGCCTGACCGCCGACGGCATGCTGGTCGATGTGCTGGCGCAAACCTTCGACCTCATCGTCCTGCCCGGCGGTGTTGTCGGTTCACAACACCTGGCCGCGCACCAACCGCTGCAACAGTTGCTCAAGGATCAGGCCAGCGCCGGACGCCTGTTCGCCGCCATCGCCGAAGCCCCGGCCGTCGCCCTGCAAAGCTTCGGCGTGCTGCGCCAGCGGCGCATGACCTGCCTGCCCGGCGCCAGTCATCAACTCTCGGGCTGTACGTTTGTTGATCAACCGGTGGTGGTCGACGGCAACTGCGTTACCGCACAAGGCTCAAGCGCTGCGCTGGAGTTTGCCTTGACGCTGGTCGAGCAACTCGGCGGCAAGGCCTTGCGGGCGAAAGTGGCGGGGGAGTTGTAGTGGCTGGAGGTGTCAGGCGTGGACAGCGATCAGTTCGATAACCGGTTGCTCCCGATGCTCCGCTTGCCACAGATCGTAGTCGGTTTGTACGCCTAGCCACACACGCGCCTTGCCAATGCCGGCACGCTCAAGACGAACAGCCAGATCCGGACTGATTGGCGCATGTCCGTGTAATACACGGGAAAGATGTGGGCGCGCGAAGCCCAAGTGTCGGGCCAATTCGGTCACGCTGATGCCAAGCTCGGGCAAAACATCCATCAGCAGTGTTTCGCCGGGGTGTGGCGGGTTGTGCATGGGCATGAATCTACCTCTTGGTAGTCCAGATAATCGACCAGTTCGATATCCGAACCGACAAAACGAAAGATCACTCGCCAGTTGCCTGAAACGCTCAGCGACCAGTACTCCGTCAGTTCACCTTTCAATCGATGCAGGCGCCAACCCGGAAGGTCCAGATCTGCGGGAATCGTAGCGCGATCCATGAACTGCAGCATGCGCGACAGCCGTTTTGCGTGGTCGGCACGAATCCCGCGAGTCGAACCTGTTTCATAGAAGCCGCGAAGGCCTTTGTGCTGAAAGGATTTGATCATGGGCTCGAGTGTAAGGCGATACATTACACTCAGTGCGGTAACTATGTACCGCACATTTTCAGTTGTCTTGTGCTTTGGAGATTGTCAGACCTTCACCTCTTCCACCGGCACATGCATCCGGTCCCGGTTAGCCAGCGTCGGAAACAACTTGATCCATGTCCCCGTCACCACCAGCGTGCCGATCCCGCCCATCACCACCGCCGGCACCGTGCCGAACCAGTGGGCGGTGACGCCGGATTCGAATTCGCCCAACTGGTTTGAAGCACCGATGAACAGCCCGTTCACTGCGCTGACCCGGCCGCGCATTTCGTCCGGAGTTTCCAGTTGTACGAAGGAAGCACGGATGACCATGCTGATCATGTCCGCCGCGCCGAGTACCACCAGCACTGCCAGCGAGAACCAGAATGAGGTCGACAGGCCGAAGGCAATGGTCGCGACGCCAAACACCCCAACCGCGGTGAACATCACCCGGCCGACATTGCGTTCCACGGCAAACCGCGCGAGGAACAGCGACATCCCCAGTGCGCCGACCGCCGGTGCTGAACGTAGCAACCCGAGGCCCCACGGTCCGGTCAGCAGGATGTCCTTGGCGAATACCGGCAGCAGCGCCGTGGCCCCGCCGAGCAACACCGCAAACAGATCCAGCGAAATCGCTCCGAGAATGTCCGGTCGGCTGCGAATGAAGCGAATCCCCGCGAGCAACGAATCCAGTGTGGCTTTGCCTTTGTTCAACGGCGTTTGCCGCGCGGGCAGGTTGAGCATCAGGCTGCAGGCGATCACATAGAGCAGCACCGTCGGGCCATAAACCCAGACACTGCCGAACGCATAGAGCAAACCGCCCAGCGCCGGGGCGACGATCGTTGCCGACTGCTGCGCCGACTGCGCCGCTGCCACTGCCCGTGGGAATAGCGCGCTGGGCACGATGCTCGGCAGCAAAGCCTGAGTGGTCGGCATCTCGAACGAACGCGCCGCGCCAAGCAGGAAGGCGAGGATGAAGATCATCTCGCGGGTCACGTGATCGGTGGCGCTGCCAATGGCCAGCGCCAAGGCGATCAACGCCTGCAACGACTGACAGATCGCCGCCACTTTGCGCCGGTCGTAGCGGTCGGCCACATGTCCGGTGTGCAGCATGAACAGTACGCGCGGGGCGAATTCGACCAGCCCGACCAGGCCCAGATCGAGCACGTTGCCGGTCAGTTGGTAGAGGTTCCAGCCGATTGCCACAGTGAGCATCTGAAATCCGCTGGCGGTAAAGATCCGCGCGAACCAGAAAGCGAGAAATGGGCGGTGATGACGTAACAGCAGGGGCTCTTGGCTGGGCATCTGAAGGCAGGTCTGGCTCGAGGGGAATCGCGAGGTTATCACCAGTCTGTAACAGGAAGTTGCTATGACAAAAAATTTAGTTAGCCAGACATCGATTTTTTTGCGGTGCAGATGAATTCTGCTGTTCGGGGATTTGTGTCGCCTTCGCGATCTGTACTGTTTTCCCCGCTGCCAGCGCTCCGAGGATTTGTTGCAGAGCGTTGCCACGGTTATGAGGCAACTTGTCACGCGGCAAACGACCACGCAGTTCATCGGCAAAAATGGGACTACTCTTTCAACGTTGCTTGATCCAGATCAAGACCCACAAGGAATTGATCCGGTGGCCAGTTGGCCAGACTCCCTGCGTTGCGATGGTTGTTTAAAAAGAACGAATCAGAATTCGCCGCACTCCATATCCGTGGGGGCAGTGGGTGCAGGCCTCCGGGTCCGCAGCCGGTATTACCTGACAGAGGAAGCCATATGTTCGGTTTAGAGGCACTAGATCTCGCCCGAATTCAGTTCGCGTTCACCATCTCGTTCCACATCCTGTTCCCGGCCATCACCATTGGCCTGGCGAGTTACCTCGCGGTACTCGAAGGCCTGTGGCTGAAAACCCGTAACGACACCTACCGTGACCTCTACCATTTCTGGTCGAAGATCTTCGCCGTCAACTTCGGTATGGGCGTGGTCTCCGGGTTGGTCATGGCCTACCAGTTCGGCACCAACTGGAGCCGCTTCTCGGACTTCGCCGGCGCCGTCACCGGGCCGTTGCTGACCTATGAAGTGCTCACGGCATTTTTCCTTGAGGCCGGTTTTCTTGGGGTGATGCTGTTCGGCTGGAACAAGGTCGGGCGCGGGCTGCACTTCTTTTCCACGGTCATGGTGGCGATCGGTACGCTGATTTCGACCTTCTGGATTCTCGCCTCCAATAGCTGGATGCAGACCCCGCAGGGCTTCGAGATCGTCAACGGTCAGGTAATCCCTACCGACTGGCTGGCGATCATCTTCAACCCTTCGTTCCCCTATCGCCTGATGCACATGGCAACGGCCGCGTTCGTCGCCACGGCATTCTTCGTCGGCTCCTCGGCGGCCTGGCACTTGCTGCGCGGCAAGGACAACCCGGCAATCCGCACCATGCTGTCGATGGCGATGTGGATGGCGCTGATTGTCGCGCCGATTCAGGCGGTCATCGGCGACTTCCATGGTCTGAACACGCTCAAACATCAACCGGCAAAAATCGCCGCGATCGAAGGTCACTGGGAAAATCACGGTGACGAAGCGACGCCGCTGATCCTGTTCGGCTGGCCGGACATGAAAGAAGAGAAGACCAAGTTCGCCGTGGAGATCCCGTACCTCGGCAGCCTGATCCTCACTCACTCGCTGGACAAACAAGTGCCGGCACTCAAGGAATTCCCGCCAGAAGACCGGCCGAATTCGACCATCGTATTCTGGTCGTTCCGGATCATGGTCGGCCTCGGTTTCCTGATGATCTTCACCGGTCTGTGGAGCCTGTGGCTGCGCAAACGTGACACGCTCTACACCTCGCGCCCGTTCCTGTATCTGGCATTGTGGATGGGGCCTTCCGGCCTGATCGCGATTCTCGCTGGCTGGTTCACCACTGAAATCGGCCGTCAGCCGTGGGTGGTCTACGGGCTGATGCGCACGGCGGATGCGTCCTCCAACCACAGCTTCATGCAGATGAGCATCACCCTGATCATGTTTGTGGTGGTGTACTTCGCGCTGTTCGGTGCGGGTCTCGGTTACATGATGCGTCTGGTGCGCAAAGGGCCGAAGATCAGCGAGGGCGCGGAAACGCCGGACGGTGGTCCAGGCAAGAAACGTACACCGGCCCGTCCGTTGTCCGCTGCCGACGACTCGGCCGATGCCGATCACGACGACACCACCCGCCTGACCAAGGAGATTTGAGCCATGGGTATTGATCTTCCGCTGATCTGGGCCGTGATCATCATCTTCGGCATCATGATGTACGTGGTCATGGACGGCTTCGATCTGGGCATCGGGATTCTCTTCCCGTTCATCCCGGGCAAAGTCGACCGTGACGTGATGATGAACACCGTGGCCCCGGTCTGGGACGGCAACGAAACCTGGCTGGTACTGGGCGGCGCGGCGTTGTTCGGCGCATTCCCGCTGGCCTATTCGGTGGTGCTGTCGGCGCTGTACCTGCCGCTGATTTTCATGCTGATCGGCCTGATCTTTCGTGGTGTGGCGTTCGAGTTCCGCTTCAAGGCCAAGGACGACAAGCGTCACCTGTGGGACAAGGCGTTTATCGGTGGCTCGGTGGCGGCGACGTTCTTTCAGGGGGTGGCGCTGGGTGCATTCATCGACGGTTTGCCGGTGGTCAATCGGCAGTTCGCCGGCGGTTCACTGGACTGGCTGACGCCGTTCACAATGTTCTGCGGCGCCGCGCTGGTGGTGGCCTATGCCTTGCTCGGCTGCACCTGGTTGATCATGAAAACCGAAGGCAAGCTCCAGGAACAGATGCATGACCTGGCACGGCCATTGGCTTTCGTACTGCTGGCCGTGATCGGTATTGTCAGTATCTGGACGCCGCTGGCGCATCCGGATATTGCCACCCGCTGGTTCAGCATGCCGAATCTGTTCTGGTTCATGCCGGTGCCGATTCTGGTATTGGTGACGATGTACGGGTTGATCCGCGCTGTGGCACGCAATGCCAACTACATGCCGTTCCTGCTGACTCTGGTACTGATCTTCCTCGGCTACAGCGGCCTGGGCATCAGCTTGTGGCCGAACATCGTGCCGCCGTCGATCTCGATCTGGGACGCCGCCGCACCGCCGCAAAGCCAGGGCTTCATGCTGGTGGGTACGCTGTTTATCATCCCGTTTATCCTGGGTTACACCTTCTGGAGCTACTACGTATTCCGCGGGAAGGTCACCCACGAAGACGGTTATCACTAAGCAAAACCCTGTGGGAGCGAGCCTGCTCGCGATGGCGTCGGCGATGGCGCCATCAATCTTGAAGAGGTTTGAAGAAAATGACTGGAAAACATTCCCTGCACGACATTGAACAAGCCGAAAAAAAACCGCTGTGGCAGCGGCTCGGCTGGTTGGCCCTGATCTGGGTCGGCAGTGTCGGAGCGCTGTTCATCGTCGCCAGCCTGATGCGCATGTTCATGAACGCGGCAGGCCTGACCACGCACTGAATCATCCCCGTCCCGGCGCCTTCGGGTACGGCTTTGCAACCCTCCTCACGGAGGGTTTTTTTTTGCCTGAAGGTTACTTGCGCGCTTTGAGAATGACGAATTTCGGTGTGGCGGCTACTTGCTCGACGCCGCGGAACAGCCGCGCCAGTTTGCTGTGGTAACCCAGATGGCGGTTGCCGACGATGTACAGCGCGCCACCCACCACCAAGGCTTCGCGCGCCTGCTGGAACATGCGCCAGGCCAGGAAGTCGCCAACTACCTGCTGCTGATGGAACGGCGGATTGCACAGCACCACGTCCAGCGATTGCGCGTCCTGACCGGCCAAGCCATCGCCAGCTCGCACGATGACCTCGCGATCGCCCAGCGCTGCCTGCCAGTTCTCGGCAGCCGATTGCACGGCCATGAACGATTCGTCGACCAGCGTGTAATGTGCATCGGGATTGTGCAGGGCGCTCGCGATGGCCAGCACGCCATTGCCACAGCCCAGATCGGCGACTCGCGCACTGCCAAGGTTTTTCGGCAGGTGCGGGAGGAAGGCACGGGTGCCGATGTCCAGGCCTTCGCGGCAAAACACATTGGCATGGTTAAGCAACTCGATCGACGGCTCGTCGAGACGATACCGCGAAGGGTAGGGCGAGACGACCGGGGCTTTTGCTTCTGGCGTGGCGATCAATAGCCGTGCCTTTTTCACCGCCAGCGAGGCTTGTACCGGGCCGATGTAGCGCTCAAGCAAATCACCCGCGGCGCGTGGCAGATGTTTGACCATGGCTGCTGCGATCACCTCTGCGTCGGGCGCGAGTTGCCCTTGCAAGCGGATCAATTGTTCTTCCAGTAACGCGAGGGTTTTCGGCACGCGGATCAGTACCCGGTCGAACGGTCCGACCAATGGCTTGTTGGCCGGGATCCCGCGAATGGCATCGAAGGCCTGGCCATTGCGCAGCAGGTTTTTCTCCAGCCCCTGAAAACCCAGAAAGGAGTCGCCGCTGCTGCTGATCTCGACCTTGCCGAGCAGGCTGGCAGCCAGCGCACCGAAGCTGTCGTTGAGCACCAATACGCGCGTGTCGGCCGTCGGTTGCTGCGCCGCCAGATGGTTGAGCAGGTATTCGTCGGCGGCATCAAAGGCTTGCAGCGGTTCATTCTGCTGTTCTGGCTGGCGGATCAGATCGAGTTGGGCGAAAGGCGTATCAAGCAAAGGCATGGGACGGGGACTCAGGGTAATCAACGGGGTGTTCCGCAGCCCTGACATTGTGCAGCGGAACCGACCGAGTGAAATGCAACGCTTAACGTTCGCGTCATCACTCAGGAGGGTCTGGAATGGTACGGTTTTTTCTTCTTTATTACCCGCAAGTTTTCTATGAAAGGCAAGGCTGGATCGACTAGATGATCCCGGCTCTGGCGGCCGCGATGACAGCGGAAATCTTGTTGCAGACGTTGAGCTTCTCGATGACGTTCTGCACGTGATAGTTCACGGTACGCTCGCTCAGGCTGAGGATTTTCGAGATCTCATAAGCGGTCTTGCCACCCGCGGACAGTTGCAGAACCTCCAGTTCTCGTGGCGAAAGGTGCGGCTGACGGGGTTTGAGAGACTCTCGCGGCAGGGTTCGGGCAAACAGTTCACTCAGGTGACTGGTGGCGTAGAACATATAACCAAAATGTTCATACAGCTCCAGAGGACTGATCGCACAGTGTCTGCGCGCCAGACTGATTATGCTGCACAAGCCACTTTGCTCATGATGGAATGACTGTGACCAGCCGTGTTGCAGACCGTGATGCTGTAACCCTTGCCATAACTGTCGGGAATCTGCGAATACCGACTCGCACCAGACAATCGGCGTCATCGAGTGATTGCAGTGTGCTATTAGTGGGTCAACTTTGCTGTAGTTGTTTTTCTCGTATTGTGAATTCCATTCGTCAGGGTAGTTGTTGATTTGCAAGGTTTTAAGAGGCATGTCCCGATGAAGTGAGACAACCGAAACAGCACAAAAATTGAATCCTAGATTTTCTGCGAATTGCAACAGTATCGGATAAGCAGTCTCTACTCCTTTGGCAAAAGTCAGTCTTTTTAACTGTGACTCCTTCCACGTTTCCATCTCTGAACACTCCATTGACGTTGCGGGGGCGCCGAATGGATCCAAAAGATCCGGCACGCAACGAAGTGTAGGATGTTTCTTACAATAGGCTTTAAATTTTTTCGAGATTGAAGATAGCCAAATATCCATAAAGCGTTCTTAGGGTGGACAATGTTTATATTTATGTTGTCATCTGATAAATACTTCCGGCTGATTAAACAAGCGAATACCATTACCCATTATCAGTGTTTGGACCAGTTGGTTAGCGCGACACTGTCGTTAATCGTTCAATGGAGTTTCCCATGACTGCCAGCGCAGAGAAATACACCACGCAGACGTTGCTCGATGTCCGCCCCCTGACGCCGAGCCTGTTTACCTTGCGCACCAGTCGCGATGCCGGTTTTCGTTTTCGCGCCGGGCAGTTCGCCAGGCTTGGTGTGACCAAGGCTGACGGCAGCATTGTGTGGCGGGCCTATTCGATGGTGTCGTCGCCTTTTGACGAGTTTCTCGAGTTCTTTTCCATCGTGGTGCCGGGCGGGGAGTTCACCAGTGAGCTGAGTCGGCTGCAGGTCGGCGACAAGCTGCTGGTGGATCGCCAGGCATTCGGCTATCTGACCCTTGATCGCTTTGTCGACGGGCGAGATTTATGGCTGTTATCCACAGGCACCGGGGTGGCGCCGTTTCTGTCGATTCTGCAGGACTTCGAAGTCTGGGAAAAATTCGAGCGCATCATTCTGGTGTACAGCGTGCGCGAGGCGCGGGAGCTGGCCTATCAGGAGCTGATTGCCGGACTCACGCAGCGTGACTACCTCAACGAATATGCGCACAAATTGCAGTTCATCGCGACGGTGACACGTGAGGCGCACCCCGGCGCACTGCACGGCCGTATTACTACGCTGATCGAAAACGGAGAGTTGGAGCGCGCAGCGGGTGTGGAGCTGTCAGCGGAGCACTCGCGGGTCATGCTGTGCGGCAATCCGCAGATGATCGATGACACTCGTGCGTTGCTGAAAAAACGTCACATGAGTCTCAGCCTGACCCGGCGGCCCGGTCAGGTGGCGGTGGAAAACTACTGGTAAACAAACGGCGCCTTGAAGGCGCCGTTGTTTCTATCGTGCACAGAATTCAGGGCCGGGTGTTCTGGGCCTTGAGCAAGTCGCGGATCTCGCCCAGCAACTCTTCTTCCTTGGTCGGAACCGGTGGCAGGGTAGGCGCCACGGCTTCTTCGCGCTTGAGACGGTTGATGGCTTTGACCCCCATGAAGATCGCGAACGCGACGATCACGAAGTCCAGAACACTCTGGATGAATTTGCCGTAAGCCAGCATGACTGCAGGGGCATTGCCCTCGGCGGCCTTGAGCGTGATGGCCAAGTCACTGAAGTCCACCCCACCGATCAGCAGGCCGATTGGCGGCATGATCACGTCTCCGACAAACGACGAAACAATTTTGCCGAAGGCAGCACCGATGATGATACCGACGGCCATGTCGACCACATTGCCCTTGACCGCGAAGGCCTTGAACTCACTTAGCACGCCCATAGTTATTTCCTTGTTACAGATGAGTTTGGTGTACGCAGTGTAAATCAGCAAAACGCGTCCTGCGCGAAACACCTTCTTACAATGCCCGTTTTTATCGACACATCAATCGGCGATTAGTTTGCAAAGTGCCATCAATCGCGCGCGAAATACCGCGTAACTCGCTGATCGGGAAGCCAATTTTCTCAATCATGGCGTTACGTTCTTTCTATTTATGTTCGACGTCGCAGGCCTCTAGCCTTGGGTTGGCGCATCTGGATGCGCCCCAAAACAACCAGAGGATCCTGATATGAACTCCGCACTTGGACTGGGGGCTTTTCCCCGTCGCCGCACCCTCGGTGTACTCACCGCCAGCCTGTTGACCTTCTCCGTAAACGCAGCTCCGCTGACCCGCGATAACGGTGCAGCGGTCGGCGACAATCAGAACTCGCAGACCGCCGGCGCCAACGGCCCGGTGCTGCTGCAAGATGTACAACTGATCCAGAAGTTGCAGCGCTTCGACCGTGAACGCATTCCCGAGCGCGTGGTTCACGCCCGCGGCACTGGCGCCCATGGCACCTTCACGGTGACCAACGACCTCAGCGACCTGAGCAAGGCCAAGGTGTTCGCCGCCGGCCAAAGTACACCGGTTTTCGTGCGCTTTTCTGCCGTGGTGCACGGTAATCATTCGCCGGAAACCCTGCGTGATCCACGGGGTTTCGCCACCAAGTTCTACACGGCCGACGGCAACTGGGACCTGGTGGGCAACAACTTTCCGACCTTTTTCATCCGCGATGCGATCAAGTTTCCCGACATGGTCCACGCATTCAAACCCGATCCCCGGACTAATCTCGATGACGACTCACGTCGATTCGACTTCTTTTCCCATGTACCCGAAGCCACTCGTACGCTGACCGAGTTGTATTCGAACTCGGGAACTCCCGCCAGCTATCGGGAGATGGATGGCAATGGCGTACATGCTTATAAGTTGATAAATGCCAAGGGCGAAGTTCATTACGTCAAGTTTCACTGGAAGAGCTTGCAGGGGCTTAATAATTTGACGCCAAAACAAGTCGCCAAAGTTCAGGGTCAGGACTACAGTCATATGACCAATGATCTGGTGAGCAATATCAATAAAGGTAACTTCCCGAAATGGGACTTGTACATTCAAGTGCTGAAGCCACAAGATTTGTCCAAGTTTGATTTCGATCCATTAGACGCTACCAAGATCTGGCCAGGTATTCCTGAACGAAAAGTTGGACAAATGGTGTTGAACCGTAATCCGGCAAACGTATTCCAGGAAACCGAGCAAGTGGCCATGGCACCAGCGAATATTGTTCCGGGTATCGAGCCGTCCGAAGATCGTTTGTTGCAAGGTCGAGTGTTCTCCTATGCCGATACGCAAATGTATCGTCTGGGGGCCAACGCGCTGCAATTGCCAATCAACGCGGCAAAAGTTGTCGTGAACAATGGCAATCAGGACGGTGCGATGAACTTCGGCGCGAGCAACTCGGGTGTGAACTATCAGCCGAGCCGTGTGCAACCACGCGAAGAGACGCGTGACGCGCGTTACAGCCAGTTGGCGCTATCGGGCAGTACTCAGCAGACGAAGATCCAGCGTGAGCAGAACTTCAAGCAGGCAGGCGATCTGTATCGCTCGTTCAGCAAGAAAGAACGCCGCGACCTGATCGACAGCTTCGGCGGCTCGCTGGCCAGCACCGATGACGAGAGCAAGCACATCATTCTGTCCTTCCTTTATAAGGCTGATCCGGAATACGGCACCGGCGTCACGGAAGTGGCCAAGGGCGACCTGAGCCGGGTCAAGGCATTGGCGGCCAAACTGCTCGACTGATCCCCACGTAGCGCGGAACGGGGCCTGAGTCAGGCCCCGTTCCGCGCAAGGAGACTGCTTATGCGCACCTGTCTTTTACTGCTGGCCGGTTGTCTGTCGTTCGCGGCGTGGGCAGCACCGGTCGAACAAAGTCCCGAGGCGATCAAGGCCCAACTGCAGGACTACTACTTCGATGCGGCCCGACGCGGAGATGTGCCGATGCTCGATACGTTCATCGAGTCCGGTTATTCCCTCGACACCCGCGACAGCAAGGGCTATACCGCGCTGATTCTGGCGGCCTATCACGGTCAGGCTCCGGCCGTGGAACGGTTGCTCGCCGCTGGCGCCGATGCCTGCGCTCAGGACCAACGCGGCAACACCGCGCTGATGGGCGCGATTTTCAAAGGTGAATTACAGATTGCCCGGCGTCTGATGGCTACCGATTGCAGCCCCGATCAGCGTAACGGCGCCGGGCAGACGGCGGCCATGTACGCCGGGTTGTTCAAGCGTCTGGAACTGCTCGATGCACTGAAAGCCAAGGGCGCTGACCTGAATGCCGAGGATCCGTTGGGTAATAGTGCCGCGCGTCTGGCCAGTGGCGAAATCCGTAGTGCCGCGCCGCGCTGATCGGCGGCACGTGCGTTATCATCGCGGTTTTTGTCGGGGGTTCTGATGGCCAAGGCCAAGCGCATGTACGGCTGCACCGAGTGCGGCGCAACCTTTCCCAAGTGGGCCGGGCAGTGCGGTGAGTGCGGTGCCTGGAACACCCTGACCGAGACCATGATCGAAAGCGGCGGCGCCACGGCGCCGACCGGCCGCACCGGTTGGGCCGGACAACAGGCGCAGATCAAGACGCTGGCCGAAGTCAGCATCGAAGAGATTCCGCGCTTTTCCACCGCTTCCGGTGAGCTGGATCGCGTGCTCGGCGGCGGTCTGGTCGACGGTTCGGTGGTGTTGATCGGCGGTGATCCTGGCATCGGCAAATCGACAATTCTGTTACAGACGTTGTGCAACCTCGCCAAAAGCATGCCAGCGCTCTATGTCACCGGCGAAGAATCCCAGCAGCAAGTCGCCATGCGTGCGCGTCGCCTTGGCTTGCCGCAGGATCAACTGCGGGTGATGACCGAAACCTGCATCGAAACCATCATCGCCACGGCCCGGCAGGAAAAACCCAAGGTGATGGTGATCGACTCGATCCAGACGATCTTCACCGAACAACTGCAATCGGCACCCGGTGGCGTGTCCCAAGTGCGTGAGAGCGCGGCGCTGCTGGTACGTTATGCCAAGCAGAGCGGCACGGCGATTTTCCTCGTCGGCCACGTTACCAAGGAAGGCGCGCTCGCCGGCCCCCGTGTCTTGGAGCACATGGTCGACACCGTGCTGTATTTCGAGGGCGAATCCGACGGACGTTTGCGCCTGCTGCGCGCGGTGAAAAACCGTTTCGGCGCAGTCAACGAACTAGGCGTGTTCGGCATGACCGACAAGGGCCTGAAAGAAGTCTCCAACCCTTCGGCGATTTTTCTCACCCGCGCGCAGGAAGAAGTCCCGGGCAGTGTGGTAATGGCGACGTGGGAAGGCACCCGGCCGATGCTGGTGGAAGTGCAGGCGCTGGTGGATGACAGTCATCTGGCCAACCCGCGTCGGGTGACGCTGGGGCTGGATCAGAATCGTTTGGCGATGTTGCTCGCGGTTTTGCATCGCCATGGCGGTATTCCGACCCACGATCAGGATGTGTTCCTCAACGTCGTGGGTGGGGTGAAGGTGTTGGAGACGGCATCGGATCTGGCGTTGATGGCGGCGGTGATGTCGAGCCTGCGCAATCGGCCGTTGCCGCATGATCTGTTGGTGTTTGGTGAAGTGGGCCTGTCCGGCGAAGTGCGCCCGGTGCCGAGTGGGCAGGAGCGTTTGAAGGAAGCGGCCAAGCATGGCTTCAAGCGTGCGATCGTGCCGAAGGGCAATGCGCCAAAGGAATCCCCGCCGGGCTTGCAGATCATTGCGGTGACCCGCCTCGAACAGGCCCTCGACGCGCTCTTCGAATAAACCACCGACCCCTGTAGGAGTGAGCCTGCTCGCGATAGCGGTGAACCAGTCACGCAGATGTTGAATGACACACCGCTATCGCGAGCAGGCTCGCTCCCACAGGGGATTTGTATTGATGGCTAGATTTCGATCAGGGCGCCGAGTTCGCGCTCCAGTTCGGCTTCGTCAGCCAGATTGAGCTCGATCAAGCGCCGCAAGCGCTGGATCGATTCCAGGCTGATATGCCGGCAGACAAATCCCAACTGGCCGTTTTCCTCATGGGCCAAGTGCACGTCCATTTCGATATCGACGTCATCGCTCAAATGAATGTCGACGAAAAAATCCTGTTCCTTATCGCCCAGCCACGGCTCCGGCCGTTCGATCAGCAGGCCTTTGAGCGACAGGTCGATCAGCTTGACAGGCCAGATGTACTCGCCCTGACTCAGCTCGGTTCTGGCATCGAACGCAATACGTTTGAAGCGACGACGGTTGGCTGGGTGCTCGCTCATGGCGCAATCCTCATGAAGGTTCGCTGACTATAGACCGCGAATGCGGGCGCCAGCCAATCGCTAAAGCGTCTAGACCAACGTCGGGGTATGGCCTTTGGCGCCGTAAGCGCTAAACTCGGGGTGGCTGTCTTTCTTGTCCACCCTGGCTGGAATAATAAAATGAAAAATAATAATAGCCTGCTACGCCACTTACCCTGGCTAGTGCTGGCAATCGTAGGAGCGTGCGCCCTGGGCGTAGTGGCATTGCGCCGCGGCGAGGCGATCAACGCCTTGTGGATCGTGGTCGCAGCAGTGGCCATTTATCTGGTTGCGTACCGTTACTACAGCCTGTTCATCGCTAACAATGTGATGCAACTCGATCCGCGTCGGGCCACCCCCGCCGTGCTCAACAATGATGGTCTGGACTATGTGCCGACCAACAAACACATTCTTTTCGGTCACCACTTCGCCGCGATCGCGGGCGCCGGACCTCTGGTCGGCCCGGTATTGGCGGCGCAGATGGGCTACTTGCCCGGCACGCTCTGGCTGATTGCCGGCGTGGTGCTGGCGGGCGCGGTGCAGGACTTCATGGTTCTGTTCATGTCGACCCGGCGCAACGGCCGTTCCCTGGGCGACATGGTGCGTGAAGAAATGGGCCGCGTGCCCGGCACCATCGCTCTGTTCGGTTGCTTCCTGATCATGATCATCATCCTCGCGGTGCTGGCGCTGATCGTGGTTAAAGCGCTGGCGGAGAGCCCGTGGGGCATCTTCACCGTGATGGCGACCATCCCGATCGCGATGTTCATGGGCATTTACATGCGCTACATCCGCCCGGGCCGCATTGGCGAGATCTCCGTGGTCGGCGTATTGCTGCTGCTCGGTTCGATCTGGCTGGGTGGGCAGATTGCCGCTGATCCGGTGTGGGCCAAGGCGTTCACCTTCACCGGCGTGCAGATTACCTGGATGCTGGTCGGTTACGGTTTTGTCGCGGCATCGCTGCCGGTGTGGCTGATTCTGGCACCGCGCGACTACCTGTCGACGTTCCTCAAGATCGGCACCATCGTCGCCCTGGCGATCGGTATTCTGATCACCATGCCCGAGCTGAAAATGCCGGCGCTGACCCAGTTCGTCGACGGCACTGGGCCGGTGTGGAAGGGCGGTCTGTTCCCGTTCCTGTTCATCACCATCGCCTGCGGTGCGGTTTCCGGTTTCCACGCGCTGATTTCTTCGGGCACCACGCCGAAGCTGCTGGATAACGAAACCAACGCCCGTTACATCGGTTACGGCGGCATGCTGATGGAATCGTTCGTCGCCATCATGGCCATGGTCGCCGCTTCGGTGATCGAGCCTGGCGTGTACTTCGCCATGAACAGCCCGGCCGCCGTAGTCGGCAGTGATGTCGCATCGGTAGCGCAAGTGGTCAGCAGTTGGGGCTTTGCGATCACGCCGGAAGCGCTGCAAGCCGTGGCGCATGACATCGGTGAAACCACCATCCTGGCCCGTGCCGGTGGTGCGCCGACCCTGGCGGTCGGTATCGCGCAGATCCTGCACAGTGTCCTGCCGGGTGAAAACACCATGGCGTTCTGGTACCACTTCGCGATCCTGTTCGAAGCGCTGTTCATTCTGACCGCAGTCGATGCCGGTACCCGTGCCGGGCGTTTCATGCTGCAGGACCTGCTCGGCTCCTTCGTTCCGGCGCTGAAACGCACCGAATCGTGGACCGCCAACCTGATCGCCACCGCCGGTTGTGTGGCGATGTGGGGCTGGTTGTTGTACCAGGGCGTGATCGATCCACTAGGCGGCATCAACACCCTGTGGCCATTGTTCGGTATCTCCAACCAGATGCTGGCCGGTATCGCCCTGATGCTCGGCACCGTGGTCCTGATCAAGATGAAGCGTCAGCGCTACATCTGGGTCACCCTGCTGCCAGCCACGTGGCTGTTGATCTGCACCACGACGGCGGGCTTCATCAAACTGTTCGACGCCAACCCGGCGATCGGCTTCCTGTCGCTGGCCAAGAAGTACAGCGACGCGTTGGCCAATGGTCAGGTGCTGGCACCGGCAAAAAGCGTCGAGCAGATGCAGCACGTGATCTTCAACGCTTACACCAACGCAACGCTTACTACGCTGTTCCTGTTCGTGGTCTTCAGCATCCTGTTCTATGCGCTCAAGGTCGGCATCGCCGCCTGGGGCAAAAAAGAGCGTACGGATAAAGAATCGCCATTCCAGGCTCTGCCGGATGCGTAACCAGAGGATTGCACCATGTTCAATGACCTGAGTCGCCTCGGTAAATACCTCGGTCAGGCTGCGCGCCTGATGGTCGGCATGCCCGACTACGACACCTACGTCGAGCATATGCAAACCAAGCACCCGGACAAACCGGTGATGAGCTACGAGATGTTCTTTCGCGAGCGTCAGGAAGCCCGTTACGGTGGCAAGGGTGGGCCGAAGTGCTGTTGAGCTGACAGCCTGCGGTTGATGCAATCCCCCCTGTGGGAGCGAGCCTGCTCGCGAATACGGAGTGTCAGTTGATGAATGATTTGACTGACACACCGTATTCGCGAGCAGGCTCGCTCCCACATTTGTTTTTGTGTTGTTCATTCATTTTGTGAAGGGGATCAGTTTTGTCTTCTCCCATACCTGTAACGGTACTCAGCGGTTTCCTCGGCGCCGGCAAGACCACTTTGCTGCGTCATATTCTGAAAGCCGAGCACGGCCTGAAAATCGCCGTGATCGAAAACGAATTCAGCGACGCCGGTATCGACACTCAGTTGTTGGGTGATGAGCCGGTGCAAGTCATGACCCTGGCCAACGGCTGTGTCTGCTGCACCATTCACACCGACCTGACCAAAGCGCTTTATCTGTTACTCGAACGCCTGGACAGTGGCGAGATCGCGTTTGATCGCTTGGTCATCGAGTGCACTGGTCTGGCCGATCCTGCACCCGTAGCGCAGACCTTTTTCATCGACGAAGAACTGCGCGAGCGTTATCTGCTCGACGGCATCATCACCTTGGTCGACGCCGCGCACGCGGACGTGCACCTGAGCCAGACCATCGCTCAGGCGCAGATCGGTTTCGCCGACCGCTTGCTGGTGAGCAAGACTGATCTGGTCGACGAAGCTACGTTCAACGCGTTGAGCGAACGACTGACACGGATCAACCGTCGCGCACCGATCCGTGTGGTCGAGCACGGCAGCATTGATCTGGCAGAACTGCTGGATGTGCGCGGCTTCAACCTCAATGCCGATCTCGGCGGCGGTCTGAGCCTGCGTCCGGTGAGCAAGGCGCCGTCGATTGATCGCATTTCCAGTCTGGTGTTGCGCACCGATCAGCCGCTGGATATCGATCAGCTCAGCGAGTTCATGAATGAGCTACTGGAAGAACACGGCAAGCAATTGCTGCGTTACAAAGGTGTGCTGAACATTGCGGGTGAGGATCGGCGCTTGGTGTTTCAGGGCGTGTTGAAGCTTTACGGTTTCGACTGGGACACGGAGTGGGCCGAAGGTGAGGCGCGGGAGAGTGTGATTGTGTTTATTGCTGATGAGTTGCCGGAAGAGAAGATTCGGGCGGGGTTTGCCAAAGTGGCTTCTGCCTGATGGATCTTGGTTGTCAGTGATGGCCCCTTCGCGAGCAAGCTCGCTCCCACAGTCGACCGCACTCTGTCAGTCGAATGCAATTCACTGTGGGAGCGAGCTTGCTCGCGAAGGCGATCTAACCGACAGCACATTGCTCAAGGTCTGAACCCAGCAGGGTCTGCTCAAGATGATCCAGATGCCGATTCATCAGCATCCCGGCCTTGCAAGCATCGCCACGCTCCACCGCCTCAACCAGCGCCAGATGTTCCTGCCACGCGCAACAGCTGTGCGTCTGTGACGAACTTCGCGCAATTGCCAGTGAAGTTAACGGCACCAGACTGCCGAGAAAATGCGCCAACGGTGCATTCCCCGCCATTTGCGCCAATTGCAGATGAAACTCCCCCGACAAGCGAATGGCCGCCCCACGCCGATCCTGCGCGACAGCCTGACGTTCGCGCTCGATCAACCCGCGCAAGCGTTTCAAACCTTCTGTTTGCGGGCGCTGGCAGGCCAGGCGCACCAAGGTGTTTTCAGCCAGTCGCCGCGCATGCAGAGCCTGCCGCGTCTGCTCCCGATCAGGTGCGGCGACACGCGGCCGGTGATTGGCCCGCAGCATAATGACCTGCTCAAGCGACAACTGCGTCAGCACCCGGCGCACATCGGCGCGGCTGGCGCAGAACATCTCTTTCAAGCTGTCCTCGGTAAATCGGCTGGTCGAATCGATGCGCTGCTCGAGAATCGCATCGAACAACCGCGGATACAGATCCTCCACCGGCGTCCGCAGGCGGGAGAAGGGCAGGGGGTGGGTGGTCTGGCGAGCGTGCGACGCCGAGGCGAAACTGTTCATTGCCTGTCTCCAGTAGGGGTCAGCGACTCAGGTTGTCTTCCGGAATATTCAACTCAATCCCCATCCGCTGGCCTTCGCGCAAAATGTGCCGACGCATTTCAGCGCTGGCCTGGGGGCTGTTCTTGCTGCGGATCGCGCGGACCACGGCTTCGTTTTCTTCCAGCCGCTCGGCCAGATGCTCCGGCGAATTGCGCAGCACCTCGGCGCTCTGCTTGAGGGCGTTGCTGGTTTGCTG
Source organism: Pseudomonas viridiflava (assembly GCF_900580865.1). Taxonomy (GTDB): domain Bacteria; phylum Pseudomonadota; class Gammaproteobacteria; order Pseudomonadales; family Pseudomonadaceae; genus Aquipseudomonas. Next base: position 107,876 of record NZ_UTBZ01000164.1, on the reverse strand, counting down.
CACCACGCTCTGAAAAATCGGATTCGAGGTCAGGGTGAACAGCTCTTCGTGAAAGGCGATGTAGGCGCTGACCCCGGCGTCGCTGTCGCCGGCTTCAAGGGCTTCGCGCATGTCCATCAGGGTCAGGCGCAACTGACCGACTTCCTTGCTGCTGATCGACTGCGCGACCAAGCCAACGATGAACGGCTCAAGGGTGTAGCGCAGTTGCAGCACGTCCTCGAGGCTGGCGCCAGCCACCGCACTGTCGTGGCTTTGACTGTCGCCGATTTGCGCGTCGAGGACGACCACGCCTTTGCCCGGCATCGAACGGACGAGGCCGAGGGTTTCCAGGACGATCACCGCTTCGCGCAGGCTCGGACGGCTGATGCCCAGTTGTTCGGCCAGTTCACGCTGGCCCGGCAGCATGTCGCCGGAGCGCCACTGCCCACGGGCCAATGCGGCGCGCAGTTTTTCTACGACTGAGTTGACGACGGTTGATGTGGTAATCACTTGTCTCGCTCCATGTGCCTAAAGGGCGCCGCAAACCGGGATCAAAAGATCGCCACTTGCGGCAGCGCCGATAGGGTTGAAATCAGAACTCCTGCTGGTGCGCCGGAGTTGCTGGTTTACGCGGCTGAAAGGTGTAGCCCTGCTGACCGCTGAGTACTTTGTTGGCGCGTTGTACGTCGATGTCTTTTTCCCACCGGGCGATGGCGACGGTGGCGACGCAGTTGCCGATGAGATTGGTGAGTGCCCGGCCGATGCCCATGAACCAATCCACTGCGAGCACCAGAACCAGACCGACCACCGGGATCGCCGGAATTGCCGTCAGCGTGGCCGCCAGAATCACCAGTGCCGAGCCGGGAATACCGTGGGCACCTTTGGAGGTAATCAGCGACACCAACAGAATCGTCAGCAGATCGGTCATGGCCAGCGGCGTGCCGGTGGCGTTGGCGATGAAGACAATGGCCAGGGTCAGGTAGATCGAGAAACCGTCGAGGTTGAACGAGTAGCCGGTGGGAATCACCAGGCCGACCGTCGAGCTGCCGATACCGAGGTGTTCGAGTTTGCGCATGATCTGTGGCAGCACAGCGTCAGAAGAGGCGGTGCCCATGACGATCAGCAGTTCTTCGCGCAAATATTTCAATAGCGGCCACATGCGCAGGCCGGAGGCACGCATCACCAGACCGAGAATCACGCTGACGAACGCGATGCAGGTCAGGTAGAACAAACCGACCAGACTGCCCAGATGCTGCAGCGAATCCAGGCCATATTTGCTGGTGGTAAACGCGATGGCGCCGAACACGCCGATCGGTGCCAGACGCACGATCATGCCCATGATGCGGAAGATCACATGGCTCAATTCGTTGATCAGACGCGAGATCCCGGAAGCCGCTTCGCCGACCAGATTCAACGCGCTGCCGAACAGCACCGAAAACAGCAGCACTTGCAGGATATTGTTGTCGGCGAAGGCACCGATCACCGAGGTCGGGATCAGGTCCATGAGGAACTGCGTGGTGGTGTGCATGTGCTGGCTGCGTTCGGCCAGGTCACCCATGTCGGCCGCAGACAGTTGCTCGAGATGGATATTCGCGCCGCTGCCGATGCCGGTGCTGAAGGCGAAGACCAGGCCGATCACCAGTGCGATGGTGGTCAGCACTTCGAAGTAGATCACCGACTTGAGGCCGATGCGCCCGACCTTCTTCAGATCGCCGGCACCGCTGATGCCGCTGACCACCACGCAGAACACGATGAGGCCGATGAGCATCTTGATCAGTTTGATGAAGCCGTCGCCGAGCGGTTTGAGCTGGGCCGAATATTCGGGAAGGGTCAGCCCGCAGACGATGCCGAGCACCAGTCCGAGAACCACTTGGAGGAAGATTGAACGCGAGCACCATCTGAGCATGGGAGGAATCCTGGTCGGTGTCCTGGCTGCCGTGCGCTTAGGGCGCATCAGATTCAGGACTTAATTATTGTGGTCTTACCGGTATGTCCAGTGCGGGTGCAGTCTACGCTCGGTTTTTTCGGGATGACAAGTGAAAAGATCAAAATTGGCATGACCGGTCTGACCAGTGGCCATAGCCACGTGTAGGAGCTGCCGAAGGCTGCGATCTTTTGATCTTGTTTTTAAGATCCAGATCAAAAGATCGCAGCCTGCGGCAGCTCCTACAGGGGAATCACAGGCGAAAAAAAACCGGCCAATCACTTGGCCGGTTTTTCATGCTGCGGGTTTAACGTCGCGATTAAGCGCCATATACCGGCAGTTTCTTGCAGATGGCTTTGACTTTCTCACGAACGGCGTCGATCACCGCTTCGTTGTTCAGGTCAGCCAGGATGTCGCAGATCCAGCCGGCCAGCTCTTTGCACTCGGCTTGCTTGAAGCCGCGAGTGGTCACAGCCGGAGTACCGAAGCGCAGGCCGGAGGTGACGAACGGCGAGCGTGGATCGTTAGGCACGGAGTTCTTGTTCACGGTGATGAACGCTTTGCCCAGAGCGGCGTCGGCGTCTTTACCGGAGATGTCCTGCTTGATCAGCGACAGCAGGAACAGGTGGTTCTTGGTACCACCGGAAACCACGTCGAAACCGCGCTCGATGAACACTTCGGCCATGGCCTGAGCGTTCAGCACCACTTGTTCCTGGTAGGCCTTGAACTCTGGCTGCAGCGCTTCCTTGAAGCAGATCGCTTTAGCGGCGATCACGTGCTCCAGCGGGCCACCCTGGGCACCCGGGAATACCGCGGAGTTGAGCTTCTTCTCGATGTCAGCGTTGGCGCGCGCCAGGATCAGACCGCCACGTGGACCGCGCAGGGTCTTGTGCGTGGTGGTGGTCACGACGTCAGCGAACGGTACCGGGTTCGGGTAAACACCAGCGGCAACCAGACCGGCTACGTGAGCCATGTCGACGAACAGGTAAGCGCCAACTTTGTCCGCGATGGCGCGGAAACGCGGGAAGTCGAGAATCTGCGAGTAGGCAGAGAAACCGGCCACGATCATTTTCGGCTTGTGCTCAACTGCCAGACGCTCGACTTCGTCGTAGTCGATCAGGCCGTTGGCGTCGATGCCGTACTGCACAGCGTTGTACAGCTTGCCGGAGGAGGAAACGCTGGCGCCGTGAGTCAGGTGACCGCCGTGGGCCAGGCTCATGCCCAGAATGGTGTCGCCACCTTGCAACAGGGCCAGGTAGACCGCAGCGTTGGCTTGCGAACCGGCGTGCGGCTGAACGTTGGCGTAATCGGCACCGAACAGCTCTTTGGCGCGGTCGATGGCCAGTTGTTCGACGATGTCGACGTACTCGCAACCACCGTAGTAACGCTTGCCTGGGTAACCTTCAGCGTACTTGTTGGTCAGGACCGAGCCTTGAGCTTCCATCACCGCTGGGCTGGTGTAGTTTTCCGAAGCGATCAGCTCAATGTGTTCTTCCTGGCGCTGAGCTTCTTGCTCCATGGCGGCAAAAAGGTCGGCGTCGTACTTGGCAATAGTCAAATCACGGCTGAACATGGCGGTCCTCAAGGATCGGGGGCAGAAAAGGGGGGCATTCTAACCCAATGGGTTTTGGATGGCATATGAAACGACATCATGTCGCAGACAAGTGGCGTTCATGCGCAGATCAGTGGTGTTTCTGCCGGCCCAATCGCGAGCAGGCTCACTCCTACAGTATCCGAGGTGCTCCTTCGATTTTCTGACCGACATCAATCCCTTGTGGGAGCGAGCTTGCTCGCGAATGCCGCGCCGCCGATGTTCAGTCGAACATGAACAGCGCGTCATTGCTGAACTGCGCCTCAAACCGCCCCGCCGGCATCGGCCGCCCGAACAAATAGCCCTGAACCTCATCGCAGCCATGCTCACGCAGGAAGTCCAACTGCTCATGGGTCTCCACACCCTCGGCGATCACCGCCAGATTCAGGCTGTGCGCCATGGCGATGATCGCCCGGGCAATCTGCGCGTCCTGCTCACCGGACGGCAAACCGTCGACAAATGTGCGGTCGATCTTCAACACGTCGATCGGGAATTGCTTGAGGTAGTTCAGCGATGAGTAACCGGTGCCGAAGTCGTCTACCGCGATGCTCAGACCGAGGTTTTTTAGCCCGGCAAGAATCTGCATGGCCTCGCTGACTTCACGCATCAGGATACTTTCGGTCAGTTCCAGCTCCAGGCACGCCGGCGGCAGGCCGGTTTCGCGCAGGATAGTGGCGATCCGCGTGCCGAGCTGGCCATCGGAGAACTGCCGCGCCGAGATGTTTACCGACACTTTCGGCACGCGTACACGATTCTGGTGCCAGGTCTTCAACTGACGGCACGCCTCGCTGATCACCCAGTCGCCGACGTCCACCACCAGACCCAGCTCTTCGAGCACCGGAATGAAATCCCCCGGCGGCACCAGCCCGCGACGTGGATGACGCCAGCGCAGCAGCGCTTCAGCGCCGGTCAGACGCTTGCCGTCGCCACTGAACTGCGGCTGGTAATACAGGACGAATTCGTTTTGCTCCAAGGCATGGCGCAAGTCGCTTTCCAGCTCCAGACGCTCCAGCGCACTGGCGTTCATGTCGGCCTGATAGAACTGGAAGTTGTTCTTGCCGCGCTCTTTGGCGTGGTACATCGCGGTGTCGGCGTTCTTCATCAACTGGCTGAGTTCATTGCCGTCCTGCGGACTCAGGGCGATGCCGATACTGGCGGTGACGAAGAATTCGCGGCCTTCAAGCACGAACGGCCGCACCAGACTGCCGAGGATCTGTTCGGCGACATGAATCGCCCGGTTCAGCGCCATTTCGCGGCTGGAGCGATGTTGCAGCAACAGCGTGAATTCGTCGCCGCCCATGCGCGCCACGGTGTCGTCATCGTCGACGCAGGCCAGCAGGCGCGTGGCCATGTCTTTCAACATGCGGTCGCCGGCGGCGTGGCCGAGGGAGTCGTTGATCGGTTTGAAGCGGTCGAGGTCGAGGAACATCAGCACCACCCACGACTTCTGCCGCTCGGCCGATTGCAGCGCGGTGTGCAGGCGATCCTGGAACAGCGTGCGGTTCGGCAAATGGGTCAGGGCGTCGTAATAGGCGAGGCGGTGAATCCGCTGCTCGCTGGCCTTGCGCTCGCTGATGTCGCTGAAGAAGCACACGTAACTGGCCAGATCGCCTTCGTCGTCGAGCACCGCGGTGATGCCGACCCACGCCGGGTAATGCTCACCGTTACGGCGCTTCATCCAGACTTCGCCTTCCCACGTGTTGTGCTCGTGCAATTGCTTGATCACGTAACGCAGGTGCGCGTCCTGCTGTTCATCAACGGTGAGCATGTTCGGCAACTGGTCGAGTACTTCGCTCACGGCGTAACCGCTGACGCGGCTGAAGGCTTCGTTGGCCTGGACGATGTAGCCGGCCGGGTCGGTGATCAGAATCGCCGAGGTCGAGTGCTCGAAAACCGTGGCGGCCATGCGCAGGTCTTTCTCGGCGCGGCGCTGCTGGCTGATATCTCGACCGACACCGAGTACGCCTTCAAACGCGCCATGTTCGTCCCATACCAGCACCAGACGCAGCTCGATCGGGATCTTGCGGCCATCGGCGCGCAGGCAATCGAACAGGAACATTTGCGTCTGCACCTGGCTGCGCAACACGGCCAGTTGCTCGGGTTTGTCCAACGACTTGCTGACCCGATCCATCAGCGTGTAGATGCCGCTCAGTTGCTGCGGGTTGGCGATGGTCGATTGCCAGCCGTTCTGGAAAATCCACTCGGCGTCGTACCCCAGTACAGCCTGCACTGACGGGCTGACGTAGTTCAGCGAGAGTTTGCTGTCGGTGGAGAAGATCACGTCGCTGATGCTTTCGGCGAGCATGCGATAACGCTGCTCACTGTCGCGCAGGGATTCGCTGGCTTCGATCTGTTCGGTGATGTCCTTGGCCACGCCGATGATCCGCGTGACCTGATCGTGTTTGTCGCGGGCCAGGGCCTGTTCGCGAATATCGAAGCGCCGCCACTTGCCGTCGCGATGGCGGAAGCGCAGCTGGCATTGCAGCAACTGGCTGTAACCGGCGTGGCGCTGCATCTGGCGCGAGCGATGGTAATAGTCGGCGTCTTCCGGGTGCAGCAGGATCTCCCAGAAGTACTCGCCCATCTGGTGCAGTTCGGTGCGGTTGTAGCCGAGGGTCTGGCCGAGGTGGTGGTTACTGAAAATCATCCGCTGGCTGATCACGTCCTGCACATACAGATGATCCGGCACGGTGCGCACCACGTCCGACCAGAAACCTTCGCGTTCGAGCAACGACAGTTCGATCAGCTTGCGGCTAGTGATGTCGTTGATGCTGAGGATCACCGCTTTGTAGTCGTGCTGCTCGTTGGGCAGGCGCAAGACCATCCACAGGTGCTGGTCGCGGCCGTTGATGTCCGGCAGTTTGATTTCCAGTTCCAGCTGCTTTTGTTGCTGCAGGACGGCGTCGAGTACTTGATTGCCGATGGCGCACTGGCGGTGTGGATGGCCGTCGATCAACAGTTGCCAGGCGTGCTCGCAGGAGTTGACGTTGAGCAGTTGCAGCGCGACCTGGTTGACCTCGGTGACGCGCAATTCCTGCAACAGTTGCTGGCGCTGCTGCGGTTGGTCGAGCCAGGCTTTGAGCTGGTCACTGGTCTGGATCTGCGCCTTGTCGAAGACCTGCTTGAGGCCGGACAGGTCCAGCACGCACAGGGCCACGCCAGTGCCTTCGAAAATGTCCTGATAGCGCCGGCGACCCTCATGCAACTGGCGTTGGCGGCGGCGCATGTTCAACAGCGCAATCACCGGCAGCATCGAGAACGCCAGGCCCAACAGGCATTTGCCGATAAATGCCGGCAGCAGTTCTTCGAGTACGCGCTGGCGGTCGAACAGGCCACGCAACTGCCAGTCGCTGCTGCTTAGTGGCACGGTCAGCACGGTGTTGGCGAGGTCGTCCGGGCTCAGCACGCCGGGCTTGGCCGAGGGCAACGCTTCATCGCGGCTGATGATCTGATGGTTGATGCGGTTTTCCACCAGCCACAGCGGGCGGATGCCGGTTTCGCCCTGTTTGGTCAGCGAGTCGAAGAAGGTCGGAGTCAGGCGCAAGGCCCAATAACCGCGCGTGCTGCCGCTGGCCTGATGCAGCAATAGATGCACCACCGAGCCGTCGTCGGCGTTACTGAAATAATGAGCCTGGGCACGGCTGCGGCGCACCAGTTCGGTGAGGTAGTCGGCATCGTGACTGTCGACGGCGCTGTCGTTGATGATCCGCCCGGAAGGACTGAGCAACGCCATGCTGCGCAGATCGGGCAGCGACTGCTGGAGCTTGCGCAGCAGCGCCTGTTGTTCGTCGGCTGATTGCGGTTGTTCGACGATCGGTAGCAGGTTGAGGGCGATTTGCGCGTTCAGCGCCATGTTCAGGCTGACCTGCGAGGCGAGGTCGGCGGTGTAATCGATGGTGTACTGGCGCTGGTTTTTCTGGGTTTCGCGCAGTTGATCGAGCAGTTGCCAGAACAGCAGCGCGAGCAACAAAAGCACGAGTGTCGCCAGTGCGCCCTTTAATGTTCCGCGCAGGGACGAGCCGGGCGCCGGTGGGGTGCTGCTCACAGAAGCTGGCGGAGTGACATTGGACAAGCTGTAATCCTGCGGTCTGGCTGGACTGGCGCGACGTGCACTATAAGCCGGACGCCCAAAGGGCGGCTAGCATGCCTTGAGTTGTGGCGAAGTGCCAGCCCCGCTCGGCTGGACTGCCACCGGTCATTAAGGTAGCTTTGCCGGTTACGCGGGAGCGTTCCAGCTCCTAGACTCAGACTTTTTCAGCGCGCACGCATTGATAACCATCAAGTGAACGACGCGCATGGTCTGGCCGGGCTTCGCCTGCGCTGCAATCATTCATCTGTCACTGACCCAAGGTTCTCCATGGCTCAATACGTCTTCACCATGCATCGGCTGGGCAAAGTTGTTCCGCCGAAGCGGGAAATTCTCAAAAACATTTCGCTGTCCTTCTTCCCCGGCGCCAAGATCGGCGTGCTCGGCCTCAACGGTTCGGGTAAGTCCACGCTGCTGAAAATCATGGCTGGCGTCGACACCGAGTTCGAGGGCGAAGCCCGTCCGATGCCGGAACTGAACATCGGTTATCTGCCACAAGAGCCACAACTTGATCCGACCAAGACCGTGCGTGAAGTGGTTGAGGAAGCGGTCAGCGTGATCAAGGATGCGCAAGCGCGTCTGGACGAGGTTTACGCCGCTTACGCCGATCCGGATGCCGACTTCGACAAGCTGGCCGCCGAACAAGCCAAGCTCGAAGCGATCCTGCAGGCCAGCGATGGTCACAACCTTGAGCGCCAACTGGAAGTCGCCGCCGATGCGCTGCGTCTGCCGGCCTGGGATGCGAAAGTAGAACACCTGTCCGGTGGTGAAAAACGTCGCGTGGCCCTGTGCCGTCTGCTGCTGTCCGCCCCGGACATGCTGCTGCTCGACGAACCAACCAACCACTTGGACGCCGATTCGGTGGCGTGGCTGGAGCACTTCCTGCACGACTTCCCGGGCACCGTGGTAGCGATCACGCACGACCGTTACTTCCTCGACAACGTTGCTGGCTGGATTCTCGAACTCGACCGCGGCGCGGGCATTCCTTACGAGGGCAACTACTCGGGTTGGCTCGAAGCCAAGTCCGATCGTCTGGCGGCTGAATCCAAGCAACAGTCGGCTCACGAAAAAGCCATGAAGGAAGAACTGGAGTGGGTGCGCAAAGGCGCCAAGGCCCGCCAGTCGAAATCCAAGGCTCGTCTGCAACGCTTCGAAGAAATGCAATCGCAGGAATTCCAGAAGCGCAGCGAAACCAACGAGATCTACATCCCGGCCGGTCCACGCCTGGGCGACAAGGTCATCGAGTTCAAGAACGTCACCAAGGGTTACGGCGATCGCGTGCTGATCGACAACCTGTCGTTCTCGATGCCGAAAGGCGCCATTGTTGGCGTGATCGGCGGTAACGGTGCCGGTAAATCGACCCTGTTCCGCATGCTGATGGGCAAGGAAACACCGGATTCGGGCAGCATCGAAGTCGGCGAAACCGTGCAACTGGCCTGCGTCGACCAGAGCCGCGACGACCTGGATGGCAGCAAGACTGTGTTCCAGCAAATCTCCGACGGTTCCGACCAGATCCGCATCGGCAACTACGAGATCCCGTCGCGTACATACGTCGGTCGCTTCAACTTCAAGGGCGGCGACCAGCAGAAGTTCGTCAAGGACCTGTCCGGTGGTGAACGCGGTCGTCTGCACCTGGCGCTGACCCTGAAGGAGGGCGGCAACGTCCTGCTGCTCGACGAACCGTCCAACGACCTCGACGTTGAAACCCTGCGTTCGCTGGAAGAAGCCCTGTTGGACTTCCCGGGCGCTGCGATTGTGATCTCTCACGATCGGTGGTTCCTTGACCGCGTCGCGACGCACATCCTCGCGTACGAAGACGACTCGCAAGCGATCTTCTTCGAAGGTAACTACACCGAGTACGAAGCCGATCGCAAAAAGCGTCTCGGCGAAGCGGCTGCCCAGCCACACCGGGTACGTCACAAGAAACTGGCCTGATTCGGGTTGGTTGCAAAAAGAGCGGAGCCTTCGGGCTCCGTTTTTTTTTGCCTGGTTTTTCAGGGGAACCGAGGTGTGGCGATCGCGAGCAGGCTCACTCCTACATTTGAAATGCGTTCCCCTGTAGGAGTGAGCCTGCTCGCGATAGCTGTATAACTGATGGTGCATTTCTTGAATCCAGACTCCCCATTCAGGTGCAAAACAAGCTCAAAAAATCGCCGGATTTATATCCTGTGCACCATTTAATTTCATAACTGCGACATTTTGCTCTGTTCCTGTGCGCATTTCGTTTGTTACAGTCCGGCCCAATCTCCTCCAACGACAATAAATTTGCCGAGACTTTTCCCATGATCGAATCCGTCGAATCCTTCCTCGCCCGCCTGAAAAAACGCGATCCGGATCAACCCGAATTCCACCAGGCCGTCGAAGAAGTCCTGCGCAGTCTGTGGCCGTTTCTCGAAGCCAATCCGCATTACCTGACTTCAGGAATTCTGGAGCGCATCTGCGAACCGGAGCGTGCCCTGGTATTCCGTGTGTCGTGGGTCGACGATCAGGGCAAGGTTCAGGTCAATCGCGGTTTCCGCATCCAGATGAACAGCGCCATCGGCCCGTACAAGGGCGGCTTGCGCTTCCATCCGTCGGTGAACCTGGGCGTGCTGAAATTCCTCGCCTTCGAACAGACCTTCAAAAACTCGCTGACCTCGCTGCCCATGGGCGGCGGCAAGGGCGGCTCGGACTTCGATCCGAAGGGCAAGAGTGACGCCGAAGTCATGCGTTTCTGCCAGGCGTTCATGAGCGAGTTGTATCGCCACATCGGCGCCGACGTTGACGTGCCGGCCGGTGACATCGGTGTCGGTGCGCGCGAGATCGGCTTTCTGTTCGGCCAGTACAAGCGCCTGAGCAATCAATTCACCAGCGTGCTGACCGGCAAAGGCATAACCTACGGCGGCAGCCTGATTCGTCCGGAAGCCACCGGTTTCGGTTGCGTGTATTTCGCTGAAGAAATGCTCAAGCGTCGCGAGCAGACCGTCGAAGGCAAACGCGTGGCGATTTCCGGTTCCGGCAACGTCGCGCAATACGCGGCGCGTAAAGTGATGGATCTGGGCGGCAAGGTGATTTCCCTGTCCGACTCAGAAGGCACGCTGTATTGCGAGGCGGGGCTGAGCGAAGAGCAGTGGCTGGCGCTGCTGGAGCTGAAAAACGTCAAGCGCGGACGCATCAGCGAACTGGCGGCAGCGTTCGGTCTGGAATTCCGCGCCGGTCAACTGCCGTGGTCGCTGCCATGCGACATCGCGCTGCCGTGCGCCACGCAGAACGAACTCGACGCCGAAGCCGCGCACACGTTGCTGCGCAATGGCTGTGTGTGCGTGGCTGAAGGCGCGAACATGCCGACCACACTGGAGGCTGTGGATATCTTTATCGAGGCCGGCATTCTGTTCGCCCCGGGCAAAGCATCCAACGCCGGCGGCGTCGCGGTGAGCGGTCTGGAGATGTCGCAGAACGCCATGCGCCTGCTGTGGACGGCGGGTGAGGTGGACAGCAAGCTGCACGCGATCATGCAGTCGATCCACCACGCTTGCGTGCATTACGGCGAAGAGAACGGGCGGATCAACTACGTCAAAGGCGCGAACATCGCCGGCTTCGTCAAAGTCGCCGACGCAATGCTCGCGCAGGGCGTAGTTTAAGCCGGTTCGATGCGGATCACTTCAATCATTTGATCGCCGGCGGGGCGCTGCCACAGCACCTCGTCGTTGAGTCGGGCACCGAGTAGGGCGCGGCCCAGCGGTGAGCCCCAATTGATCAGGCCTTTGCTGGCATCGGCCTGATCTTCGCCGACCAGTTGCACCCGCCGTTCGGTGTCGTGCTCATCGGCGTAGGTCACCCAACTACCGATCTGCACTTTGTCTCTGGACGTTGCTGCTACGGCGACTTGCGCGCTGCTCAGGCGCTGATTGAAATAACGCAAATCCCGTTGCAGATCCGCCAGGCGTTGCTTGTCGGCCTGCTCGCCTTTGGCCGATTGTTCGGCATGCAGGGTTTGCAGTTCGGCGACTTTTTCCTGCAACTGCGCCAGCCCTTGCGCGGTGACGTAATTGGGCTGCTCGCTGACCTGCCGTTCGACCGGCTGATCGGCTTGCGCGGCGGCGTTGTCTTCGTTGACGAATGCGCGACTCATGGTGTCCTCCTCATATGAGGTTTGGGCCATGCTCGCAGGCATTTGGTTTCACTGGATGTCTGGGAGCGACCTATTGCGAGCGATAAGCCCGCCCGGCGTCCTGATCTTTCTGTTGCTGCCAAGCGCGCTCGCGTTCGTCCCAGTGTTCGTTGCGGTACTGCTCGCGATCCTTGTTTTCGAGCATTGCCTGACACTGGCGGAAGCCGTCGGTCCAGCCTTCGGCGTATTGCTTGTCCTTGAGGTAGCGCGGCACGTTCTTGCGAAATTCGCCGCTGATCGAACCGGCCGCTTGGCGGCCGCTGATGCAACCGTCATCGAAGCCGTCGGCGAAGGCCGGTGGGTAACCCTTGGCGATCAGATCTTCATGGGTGGTCTGGCAACCGCCCAGCAACAGCACAACACCCAGCAAACCCGCACACCGCCACATCGCACTCTCCCGCGCCGGTTGTCCAGCTTATGGGGAAAGTCTAGAAGGGGATTCATGAGGCGGCTGTCGAAGCCCCGTGAAAAATCCATTAACACCACAAGACCAATGTGGGAGCGAGCTTGCTCGCGAAGGCGTCTTGTCAGGCGATTTTAATATCGACTGACCCACCGCTTTCGCGAGCAAGCTCGCTCCCACATTGGTTCTGTGCTGTGTTCAGGATCAGTAGTGATACCACTTCACTTCAAGCATGACCTCGGTTTCCGGGGTCGCAAGGTGGCTGAACTCACGCTGCGCACTCAGGCGCAAACCGAGGTTGCGCGACAACTCCCACTGCTGATTCAAACTCAGGCTGCGGCGCACTTCGCCATTGAAGAAGTAATCGCCCTTGGCCTCCAGACTGAGATTGCCCAGCGGGTTTTTCCACAACACGCCGGTATTGAAACCACTCGCCGGGGACACGAACTCGGCGAAATCATTGTTGTGTTCAACGCGTACCGTGCCGAGGGCAAAACCCAGCACATCGTCACCCAGCGCCCACGTTCCGCCACCACCGCCATTGACGTGGCTGACCAGCGTTTCGTCATCATGCTTGCCCGGTACGCGCTCCAGCCCACCGGTGACCTGCCACGACAGTGGCTGCAACAGCTCATTGCGTGGCGTCAGCGAACGAATCGTCGCCAGATCCAGTTGCTGGAACTGCCAGTGATTGCCTTCGTACTGACGCAACTTCATCTGCAGGATCTCGATTTGTGCGCCGAGCGGGAAGCTTTCGGCGTTGTCGTTGAGATCGTGATAAGCCATGCGCAAGCCGTATTCGCCGAACGCACGATCGCCACGGGTGCCGAGACCGGCCTGCCAGGTACGCGATTCATGGCCGTCTTCCGGCAAGCCTGGCTGCGGAATGTCCAACTCAGGTGCCGGGTTCTTGTTGATCGCCCGCAGCAATTCGAAACTGCGCTGCGCCCGTTGTGGATCACGCTCCTGACCGTTGGCACGGTAGCGCTCGAGGCGATACGCCGCGTCGATGATCAGCGCCTGACGGGCGCGTGGCAGGGCTTTGAAGGTCGGGTCTTGCAACACCTGTTGATCGGCGCTGACTTTCAGCACCCAATCCTGTTCTTCACTCGTCAAAGGCTCAGCGCGACTCAGTAACTCACGCTCGCGCGAAGGGCGATATTCGATGCTTTCCACCAGCCCGGCTTCTTTCACCGCTTTGACGGTGTCGGTGGGAATCGCGGTCAGCGGGAACTGTTCGGTCAGGCGCAGGCTCGGCCGTGCCACCTGCAGCAACTCAAGCAGACGATAAGAGCAGTTTTCATCGAAGAAGAAATAGTCGAACTGGATCTGCTTCAACTCCCACACATGTTCAACCATGCGTGCGGTTTCTTCTTGGGTCAGATTGAGTCGGTATTCCCACAGATCGCGGTTTTCCAGGCTGCGGTATTCCGAGAGTTTTTCCTGATACGGCACCAGGGCGAACAATCCCGGATAACCGCCCATCAAGCCTTTCCAGGCATACAGAATGCTGTTGTCCGAGCCTTCGATGTAGGCGCCGAAGTTGATCGCGTAACTGAGCAGCGAGGTCTTGTCGGCCTGCACATCGGCCTGATCGATGCGCAGCAGGGTGTGACCAAACATCGATGACGGGCTGTTCAAATAAGCCGCCGGGAAGATCATCACCGCACTGTGCGGCGAGACATCCTTGAACCACTTTTTGTACTCGGCGCATTCGGGTGTCGGCAGATCGTTGAGATTGAGCTGCGCTTTCAGCCAGCGGGTGCGCGCCGGATAAACACACTGCGCGTGTTGCTCGCCGAGACTGGCCGGGGCGTACAGCGCTTGCACGGTGGCCGACAGTTCATGATCGGGATGTTCATTGCCATCGGGCGCGAGAAAGAATTTCTTGTCACTGACATAGCTGCGCCAGCCGCCAAGCTTGGCGGTTTCGTAGTGACCGAGGGAAATCCAGAAGCGGTCGTTGGCCAGTTGCTGCAAACGTTGAGGGTCGATGGTTGGCGCGGCGGACAGCGGGGCGCAGACACAGAGCGCCAGCCAGGCAAGGCGTTTGAGCATAGTCGGCAACTTGAACAGGAAAGAAATAAAGACCCAAGGAGGGACGGGCCGAAAAAATAAAACCCGCTTCCCGAAGGAAGCGGGCGAGGTCGAGCTTAAGCCTGAGTTGCGTACTTGGCCAGACGAGGATCCGATTTCAGTACGGCCAGGGTGTTGGTATGCACGTCTTCAGCGGTCACGTCAGCCTTGCTGAAGATCTGCTGGAAGTGCTCGTGAGTCACAGCAGCGAAGTGCGCACGGTCTTCCGGCGCCACGCCCAGTACCACGGCATAAGTCGTCAGCGCTTCGCCGTTGCCTTTGGCCATGTCTTCGGACAGCTCGTTCATCATGCCATTCATGGCAAACCAGGATTTGCCGCCGTAGGTCAGCGATGCGTTGGTCGAGCAACCGTTGGTGCCGGACGTCATCCCGAAGGTGGCGTTACCGGAAGTGCCGTTGGTGGTGGAAGCGAGGAAGTGAGCAGGGGTGCCACGCTGACCTTCGAACAGCATGTTGCCCCAACCGCAATCCGGGCCGCCTGGAGCTTGCGCCATTGCGTTGATGGATACAGCGGTGAAGAGAGTACCGAGAAGAATCCGTTTCATAGCTTTTTTCTCTTTGTGTGCATACCAATGGACAGGGTTCTGGCCCCCCAAGCTCTGTACGAGACAGACCCAAACGAAGCCAGTGGGCCGGTATTAGTTCCAGCCGCGCAGTTTGGAGTTTAGGCACGTTCCAGGGGTTCCGTGGTTTTTTGCAAAATATTTGGAATAAACCCCGGTTTCAGGGGGCGGGCCGCCGGCTTGGCCGGTTGTCTATGCTTTGTCGTGTGGCGCGCCTTGCCAGTGGGGCACGGGCAGCGCCAGAATGCCGCTATCTGCCCCGCCTGATTGTTAAGGAAGCCCGATGCCTGATCCTGTTGCTGCCAGCTTGCGTCTCGCGCCCGAAGCGCTGACCCGTCCGTTTTCCGCTGAACAGTTCAGCTTCACTACCACCAATGATCTGGAGCCCTTTCGCGGTGTGCTCGGCCAGGAACGCGCGGTCGAAGCCTTGCAGTTCGGTGTGGCCATGCCACGCCCCGGTTACAACGTTTTCGTCATGGGCGAGCCCGGCACTGGCCGTTTCTCGTTCGTCAAACGCTACCTGAAGGCCGAAGGCAAGCGCCTGCAGACCCCGGCGGATTGGGTCTATGTCAACAATTTCGATGAACCGCGCGAGCCGCGAGCCCTGGAGTTGCCATCGGGCACGGCCGGCGCATTCATCGGTGACATCAACGGTTTGATCGACAACCTGCTGGCGACGTTTCCAGCGGTGTTCGAGCACCCGTCCTACCAGCAAAAGAAAAGCGCCATCGACCGCGCCTTCAACCAGCGCTACGACAAGGCCCTCGACATCATCGAGCGTCTGGCCCTGGAAAAAGACGTCGCCCTGTACCGCGACAGCAGCAATATTGCCTTTACCCCGATGCTCGACGGCAAAGCGCTGGACGAAGCCGAATTTGCCCAGTTGCCGGAAGCCGATCGCGAGCGTTTTCACGAAGACATTTCTGGTCTCGAAGAGCGCCTGAACGAAGAACTCGCCAGCCTGCCGCAGTGGAAGCGTGAGTCGAACAATCAGCTGCGTGCGCTCAACGAAGAAACCATTACCCTGGCTTTGCAGCCATTGCTTTCGCCGCTGTCGGAGAAGTACGCCGAGAACGCTGCGGTGTGCGGGTACCTGCAAGCGATGCAGGTTTACCTGCTGAAAACCGTGGTCGAGCAATTGGTCGATGACAGCAAGACCGACGCCGTGGCGCGCAAGCTGCTGGAAGAGCAATACGCGCCAAGCCTGGTGGTCGGCCATCCGGTGAGCGGCGGTGCGCCGGTGGTGTTCGAACCGCACCCGACTTACGAAAACCTCTTCGGCCGTATTGAATACACCACCGATCAGGGCGCGCTGTACACCACGTATCGGCAACTGCGTCCGGGTGCTCTGCACCGCGCCAACGGCGGTTTCCTGATTCTTGAAGCGGAAAAAATGCTCAGCGAGCCGTTCGTGTGGGACGCGCTGAAACGCGCCCTGCAATCGCGCAAACTGAAAATGGAATCACCGCTGGGCGAGATGGGCCGTTTCGCCACCGTGACCCTCAACCCGCAGCACATTCCGTTGCAGGTCAAAGTCATCATCATCGGTGCGCGATCGCTGTACTACACGCTGCAAGACCTCGATCCGGACTTCCAGGAGATGTTCCGCGTTCTCGTGGATTTCGACGAAGACATCCCGATGGTCGACGAGAGCCTGGAGCAATTCGCCCAGTTGCTGAAAACCCGTACTTCGGAAGAAGGCATGGCGCCTCTGACCGCTGATGCGGTGGCGCGTCTGGCCACTTACAGCGCACGGTTGGCCGAGCATCAGGGGCGTTTGTCGGCGCGTATCGGCGATCTGTTCCAGTTGGTCAGCGAGGCGGATTTCATTCGTCATCTGGCCGGCGATGAAATGACCGATGCCGGGCATATCGAACGAGCGCTGAAAGCCAAAGCCACGCGCACCGGGCGTGTGTCGGCGCGGATTCTCGACGACATGCTCGCCGGGATCATCCTCATCGACACCGATGGTGCGGCAGTCGGCAAGTGCAACGGGCTGACCGTGCTCGAAGTCGGCGACTCGGCGTTCGGCGTGCCGGCGCGGATTTCCGCCACGGTCTACCCGGGCGGCAGCGGCATCGTCGACATCGAGCGTGAGGTCAACCTTGGACAGCCGATTCACTCCAAAGGCGTGATGATCCTCACCGGGTATCTGGGCAGCCGTTACGCTCAGGAATTCCCCTTGGCGATTTCCGCGAGCATCGCTTTGGAGCAATCCTACGGTTACGTTGATGGCGACAGTGCGTCGCTGGGCGAGGCGTGCACGCTGATTTCGGCGCTGTCGAAAACCCCGCTCAAGCAGTGCTTCGCGATCACCGGTTCGATCAACCAGTTCGGTGAAGTGCAAGCCGTTGGCGGGGTCAACGAGAAGATCGAAGGCTTCTTCCGTCTCTGTGAAGCACGCGGCTTGACCGGCGAGCAGGGCGCGATCATTCCGCAGGCCAACGTCGCTACGCTGATGCTGGATGAGAAGGTATTGGCGGCGGTGCGTGCCGGGCAATTCCACGTGTATGCGGTGCGTCAGGCCGACGAGGCGTTGAGTCTGTTGGTGGGCGAACCGGCGGGTGAACCGAATGCCGATGGCGAATTCCCGGAAGGCAGCATCAACGCACGGGTGGTCGAGCGTTTGCGCGACATCGCCGAGATGATCAGCGAAGAAGACCTCAAGGAAGCCGAGAAGGAACTGGCGCAGGAGGCCTTGGCAGAAGCCAAACCGGCTTAACAGTCTTAAAGCGAACCCTGTGGGAGCGAGCTTGCTCGCGAAAGCGGCGTATCAGTCGACGAATCAGTTGCCTGGCACTCCGTATTCGCGAGCAAGCTCGCTCCCACAGTTGTTTTTCCAGATTGGTCTTTGTGGTGATTTTCGGAAAATTCGCCACAACTCTGGCGCCAATATTCACACAATGACCATTCGGCGCCTTCTGGTTCCATTCAGCTTGCGCGGCGGACTTTTCTTCTATTCTCAGCTCAAGGATATCGACAGTATCACTGGATCGAGCCAGTCCCCCCGTGGGGGCTGAATACCGGCTTCACCGAGGGTCGCCGCCATGTCGCGCAACCTCTGTCTCACCCGTCAATGCCTGGGTCTGGTGACCCGTATCGAATGCGCCATCAAGCCGTTGGCCGGCGATAACGGCATGTGGACGCTACTCTTCGCCGCCGGCATGGCCGGTGAACAACCTTCCGCCATCAAAGCCCAGGGCCCGTTTCATGGGCCGGTCGCTGCCGAATCGATACTCGACACCATCGTCGAAAGTCTGACCTTGCATGGCTATGAACTGGCCGACGATCCGCAGATATGGAGCCTGCACCTGCAAGCGCAGTTGCGGCAGATCAACGGTGGTCGTGGCCGCGCCCTGTAGGAGCTGCCGTAGGCTGCGATCTTTTGATCTTGCTCTTCAGGGAGCAGCCTCAGGCAACTGCGCCTTGTCGAGTTTGACCTCAAAGCCGTACTGCACGGTGGCGAGGTCGGTTCGCTGATAGGTTTCCACGTGGCTCGGGCGGCCGTAAAAGTAATGCACGCCAAATAACGCCGGGCCTTCTGCGCTCGCATCGTGGCTGACCGAAAGTATCTGCTTGAGGTATTTGCCACTGTCGTCTTTGACGAAAAAACGCCACTCGTTGGGCGGGAACAGTTTCAGATCCACCACCAATTGGTTGTTCTTGATCTCCAGGCCTTTGGGCAAGGATTTGGCGTCGTACGCCTGTTTGGCCACTGTGGCGAGAAACAGCGGCATTGAGCCAACGGCAATCGCCGGAGTTTCCGGGAACAGGTTCAGGTCGTAGGTGATCGTCGCGCGCAACGGGTCGACTTGATAGGCCTCGGGTGGCAATTCAATCGGTTCATCGAGCTTGCCACCGCGCTTTTCGGTGAAGAACGTGACAGGACTGACCCCGGGACTGAAGTCGTCGCCCAGCAATTCATCGTTGAACGTGCGGCGGTGGGAAAACTCGATGCGTGCGGCACTCGGTTCTTCCACGGATTGATGGACGCGGATGCCAGCCTTCAATTGCTCTTCGGTCAGGCTCGCGCCTTTGAGCCAGTTGGCCGCCAGATCGTCGTAAACGGTCACCGACGGATCCAGTGGCTGGATGGTTTTCTCCGTGGTGTGCTGATTAAACGTGCGAATCGGCAGATCCAGCGATTTGCGGGTCACGGTCGCCGAGGAGAAGTCGAGCACGCTGACTTCCAGCGTCTCGATCGGGCCATTGAAATAGACCTTGTTGTAGCGACGCGGGTGTTTCTGCTCGAAATCCTGCTGTTCCTGGGTGAGCTGTTTTTCCAGCGTATCGCTCCAGGTTTTCTGCTGTTGCAGGTACGTCAGTTGTTTCTCGTAGAAGGCCACTTGCTCCGGACTCTCGTTGATCGACCCGGCGCGCACCAGATACTGCCCGGTTTTATCGCGGGCCTGGACGATCAGCGGATTGAGTTGAGCATCGGCGACTTCCGCAGCCAGTGGCAAGGTGTTGCTGAATTCGACTTCGGCATAGTTCTGTTCAAGCTTCAGCAGTTTGACGCTGAGGTTGTCATTGCTGCGGGTCTGGCCGACGTCCTGTTGCGTCAGGTCGAAGCTGTACAGGCGGCGCGGGGCGATGACTTCGATCTGGCCTTGCAGGCTGACCGGTTGCGGCAGGGATTTCTTGTCCACATCCAGTCCGTCGATGAACGGGTAAGTCACGGTCAGGTCATCGGGATTGGTGACGTTGGAGCTGGAGGGGCTGAGCTGAATGCCCGGATCGGTTTCCGACCATTCCGGCTGATAGGCGATCACACGTTTGTTGCTCAACGTCACCGACTGCCACTCCACGCCATGGGGGAACAGGAAACCGCCGGGAATGTTCAGGTTGAACGGGAACACCGGTTGCAGATCGGTGAGGTAATCGGAGCTGGCGTCCTTGTGCAGCACGAACAGGCCATTGATAAAAGTGTCGACCAGGGTCTGCGGGGCAGGGTAGTGCTTGAGTACGGCGAGGGCGTCTTCGCCGTATTCGGTGCGCGGTGGATTGTCGGCGAGTTTGAGCTGCGCGCGTTCGAGCAACAGCAGTGAGCCGCCGAGTTCGGTGACGGCGTCCTTGAGTTTCGAATCGGTGATGGCATCCAGCGACTGTTCGAACTTTGCGGTCTTTTCTTCAAGGTTGGCGGCGTGCTTCTCGTCGCCGGGCGAGCAGCCGCTGAGCAACACAGCAAGGCATAATCCAGCGGTCGTTATTGGTAATCGCACATCCATTTCCACGCGTCCTGTCTACAGTCACTGGGCTGTCAATGGTTTGGACACTAGCAGAAAAAAAATCACTCACACACGCAGGTGGCGGATTTTTCGGCGGTTTCTGGCTGTCATAGGGGGCTGTTATACTCGCCGCCATTTCCAGCCCCCATGTGTGAGATTCAATGGAACGCTTTATCGAAAATGCAATGTACGCCTCGCGCTGGCTGCTGGCGCCAATCTATATCGGGCTGTCCCTCGGACTGCTGGCGCTGGCACTGAAATTTTTCCAGGAAGTTTTCCATATCCTGCCCAACGTGTTCTCGATGGCCGAGTCGGAACTGATTCTGGTGCTGCTGTCGCTGATCGATATGGCGCTGGTTGGCGGCCTGCTGGTGATGGTGATGATTTCCGGCTACGAGAACTTCGTCTCTGAACTGAACATTGATGAAGGCAAGGAAAAGCTCAGCTGGCTCGGCACCATGGACTCGTCGTCGCTGAAGATGAAAGTCGCGGCTTCGATCGTGGCGATTTCCTCGATCCACTTGCTGCGCATCTTCATGGACGCCAAGAACGTCGATCCCGAGCACTTGATGTGGTACGTGATCATCCACATGACCTTCGTCGTTTCGGCGTTCGCCATGGGTTACCTGGACAAGGTCACCAAGCACTGATCAACCTTTGATCGCTGCAAAAACACCGCCCGTCTGTTGCGAAACAGACGGGCGGTGTCGTTTGTGGCTTGTGCTTTGATGCGCGCGGGCATATCCCTGTAGAGGTCCTGATTCGCCACTGTCTGAGGTGCGTTCATGAACCTGCAAGAGTTGAATGCGTTTGCCATCGCCAGGAAGGTTGATGAGTTGAATCTGATCTCCATGGAAGGCGGAATTTATCTGCTCGAAGCACGGATGCATGGGGCGGCGTATCCGTTGAGTGATATCAAGGGTGGGATGCTGACATTGCGCTCGGTGGAACATGCGCGGGATTTGCTGCATAACTTTCCGGTGTTGCCATTCAACCTCGTACACACCTCGGTACATGACGAAATGTGTGGCCTGGGCCCCAGCGGCGAGGAAAGTCTGAAAGTGCCGCTGGCCTGGCGTTCTGCCCTGTAGGCCGTGCGCGCCATCGCCGGAACATCTGTGCTAGTCTGCTCGCCCTTTTGGTTCCGGGCGCGCCGGGACGCGCTGTGCACGCACGGCAAGTCTTGTGGCCGTCCGCACAGCGGAGCAGTGTCATGTCCGAAGTAAATCTGTCCACCGACGAAACCCGCGTCAGCTATGGCATCGGCCGTCAGCTGGGTGACCAGCTGCGCGACAACCCGCCACCGGGCGTTAGCTTGGACGCCATCCTGGCCGGTCTGACCGACGCGTTCGCCGGTAAGGAAAGCCGTGTGGGTCAGGAAGAAATGTCCGCCAGCTTCAAGGTGATCCGCGAAATCATGCAAGCCGAAGCCGCTGCCAAAGCTGAAGCTGCTGCAGGCGAAGGCCTGGCCTTCCTGGCTGAAAACGCCAAGCGTGATGGCATCACTACCCTGGCTTCCGGCCTGCAATTCGAAGTGCTGACTCAGGGTGAAGGCGCCAAGCCGACCCGTGAAGATCAAGTGCGTACGCACTACCACGGCACGCTGATCGACGGCACCGTGTTCGACAGCTCCTACGAGCGTGGCCAGCCTGCAGAATTCCCGGTTGGCGGCGTGATCGCTGGCTGGACCGAAGCCCTGCAACTGATGAATGCCGGCAGCAAATGGCGTCTGTACGTGCCGAGCGAACTGGCTTACGGCGCTCAAGGCGTTGGCAGCATCCCGCCGCACAGCGTTCTGGTATTCGACGTCGAGTTGCTGGACGTTCTGTAAGACCTTTGTGGGAGCGAGCTTGCTCGCGAATGCAGGCGACTGGATCTAACTTGAGATTCGAGTTGAAGCCTTCGCGAGCAAGCTCGCTCCCACAGGTTTTGTATTACTGCTCATAGTTCTATCTTGTGATGCAGCTCACTGGTCGGGCGCAAGGCCCGGGCATAGCAGAACAGGAACAGATTGCGCACCAGTTCCTTGAGCACCAGCGGCTCGCTGGAATTCAGGCTGCTGACGTCCAGATCCCCTTGGTCTTGCAGCTCATGCAGGGCTTCTTCTTCAAGCACCGCACAGACTTCGCCGGTTTCCCGATGGAGGATTCTGAGGTAAGGATGTGGGCGGTCCAGCCAGGCGTCGATCAGATAAGTCATGGTTCTCATCTCCTTGAAAGGTTTCAATGAGAATAATTCTTATTCGTCAAATAGCAAGCGTCTATTGGCGGATTCTGAAATTTTCCGGGTAAAGATTGCGTAAGGTCAAAACGGCTGGCGTTTGGCTATTGCTTGGTTTTGCTGGGGCGGAGCGGGGAGGGCGAAGCTCCATCCCACGGCTGGCGCGGGATGGATGACAAGCGATTCAGACCTTTCTGACGAACTCGGATTTGAGTTTCATCGGGCCGATACCGTCGATCTTGCAGTCGATGTCGTGGTCGCCATCGCACAGGCGGATGTTCTTGACCTTGGTGCCGACCTTGACCACCAGCGAGGTGCCCTTGACCTTCAGATCCTTGATCACGGTGATGGTGTCGCCGTCCTGCAGGACGTTGCCGACCGAATCTTTCTTCACAGCATCATCGGACGCCACTTCGGCTTCGCCACTGGCGGACCACTCGTGGGCGCACTCCGGGCACACCAGTTGGGTACCGTCTTCGTAGGTGTATTCGGAATTGCATTTCGGGCAGGGTGGCAACGTGCTCACTAAGGCTCCTTGGGATGTGGATCGCTAAAAGTCGCACATTATATAGGGTTTTAATCGCAAGAGGGCAGGCAACAAAAAGCCGCAGGCTTCGAAGGAAGGCTGCGGCTTTTGCTGAGGCTGGCAGAATCAGTGCGTACGGGCGACCGCAAACTCACTCAATTCAACCAGTGCATCACGGTATTCGCTAGCTGGCAGGGCCTCAAGGCACTTGATCGCGCGGGCCACGTAATCCCTGGCCAGTTGTGCGGTGTACTCCAGCGAACCGGAAGCTTCCACTGCAATGCGGATGCTTTCCAGGTCTTCGATCCCGCCTTTCTGGATTGCCTGACGCACCAGTGCAGCCTGTTCCGGCGTGCCTTCGCGCATGGTGTAGATCAGCGGCAGGGTCGGCTTGCCTTCAGCCAGATCGTCGCCGACGTTCTTGCCCAGGGTTTCCGCGTCGCCCTTGTAGTCGAGCAGGTCGTCGACCAGTTGGAATGCGACACCCAGGTGATCACCGAAGGTGCGCAGGGCTTCGCTCTGTTCGACGGTAGCGCCGGCCAGTGCGGCAGCACTGTGGGTCGAGGCTTCAAAGAGCATCGCGGTCTTGCCGCGGATGACTTCCATGTAGGTTTCTTCGGTGGTGCTGGCGTCGCGCACTTTGGACAGCTGCAGCACTTCGCCTTCGGCGATGATGCGCGTGGCCTGGGAGAGGATCTTCATCACTGGCATCGAGCCCAGTTCGACCATCATTTCGAACGAGCGCGAATACAGGAAGTCGCCGACCAGCACGCTCGGGGCGTTGCCCCACATGGCGTTGGCGGTCGAGCGGCCACGGCGCATGCCGGACATGTCGACCACGTCGTCATGCAGCAGGGTGGCGGTGTGCAGGAATTCGATGGTGGCGGCCAGCAGACGCATGTCGTCGCCTTCGCGACCCAGGGCCTTGCCACACAGCAACACTAATAAAGGACGCAGACGTTTGCCGCCGGCCGAGGTGATGTAATCGCCGATTTTCGATACCAGCGGTACTCGGGAAGTCAGCTGCTTCTTGATGATGCCGTCGACGGCGCTAAAATCGTCCGCCACCGCGCGGTAGAAAGCTTGGGGTTGCATCAGCGAGAGTCGCTCCAGAAGGGTTGCGCGGCATGCTAGGACCCCCGTCCAGACCTGTCAAGGCGCGATGGACGGCTACTTGCAAGCCTGCCGCGCCTTGCGTACAATCGCGCACCCTGAACTTCCTGGGCAGCACCTGCCTTACGCAATTGCAACGGGCCTTCCAGCCTTATGCAGCCATGCCAGCCAATACCTCTTCCTATAAAGAGCTGGGTGAGCAGGATTATCGGAGAAATACCATGTCTTATGCAGTAATCGTTACTGGCGGCAAGCAGTACAAAGTCGCCCCAGGTGAATACCTGAAGATCGAAAAACTGGAAATCGCTACCGGCGAATCCGTTACCTTTGATCGCGTTCTGTTGGTTGCCAATGGCGACGACGTGAATATCGGCGCTCCAGTTGTTGCTGGCGCTACCGTTGTGGCTGAAGTGATCTCCCAAGGTCGTCACGATAAAGTCCGCATCATCAAGTTCCGTCGCCGTAAGCACCACATGAAGCGTATGGGCCACCGCCAGTGGTACACCGAGATCAAAATCACCGGTATTCAGGCTTAATTTCAGCCTAATTCCTCACTAGGAGAATTGACTCATGGCACACAAAAAAGCTGGTGGTAGTACCCGTAACGGTCGCGACTCAGAAGCCAAACGCCTTGGCGTTAAGATGTATGGCGGCCAGAAAATCATTCCGGGCAACATCATCGTGCGTCAGCGCGGCACCCAATTCCACGCTGGCTACGGCGTTGGCATGGGTAAGGATCACACCCTCTTCGCGAAAATCGAAGGCGTGATCAAGTTTGAAGTAAAAGGCGCGTTCAACCGCCGTTACGTGAGCGTTGTCGCAGCTTAATTGCGCGATCGCTGGAAAAGCCCTGTCTCGCGACGGGGCTTTTTCGTTTGTGGGGTGAGTCTCTTGCAAAACTGTTTGTATGGGCTGTCGGCGTGCGATACATGTCGTGTTTTGGGGTCGCTGCGCTCATTTTTGCAAGAGTCTTATGTCTTGATTGTTTTTCGGCTCGTCCGTATGGCGAGAGGCGTTGGTTATGAAGTTTGTTGATGAAGTATCGATTCGCGTAAAGGCTGGTGACGGCGGCAATGGCGCCATGAGTTTCCGTCGGGAAAAATTCATCGAAAACGGTGGTCCGAACGGCGGTGATGGCGGTGATGGCGGCTCCATCTACATGATGGCTGACGAAAACCTCAACACCCTGGTCGACTACCGTTACACCCGGCACTTCGATGCCGAGCGTGGCTCCAACGGCGGCAGCACCGACTGCACCGGTAAAAAAGGCGAAGACCTGATCCTGCGTGTGCCGGTCGGCACCACGGTGATCGACTCCGCCACTCAGGAAGTGATCGGCGACCTGACCAAGGCTGGCCAGAAGTTGATGGTTGTGCAGGGCGGCTGGCACGGTCTGGGCAACACCCGTTTCAAATCCAGTACCAACCGTGCGCCGCGTCAGACCACGCCGGGTAAGCCGGGTGAGCAGCGTGATCTGAAGCTGGAAATGAAAGTACTGGCTGACGTCGGTCTGCTGGGCTTGCCGAACGCCGGTAAAAGTACCTTTATCCGTTCGGTATCGGCTGCCAAGCCGAAAGTTGCCGATTACCCGTTCACCACGCTGGTGCCGAACCTCGGTGTGGTCAGCGTCGATCGCTGGAAGAGCTTCGTAATTGCCGACATTCCGGGTCTGATCGAAGGTGCTTCCGACGGTGCTGGTCTGGGCATTCGCTTCCTCAAGCACTTGGCGCGTACGCGTCTGTTGCTGCACCTCGTCGACATGGCGCCGCTGGATGACAGCAGCGCACCGGATGCGGCTGAAGTGATCGTCAACGAGCTGATCAAGTTCAGCCCGTCCCTGGCTGAGCGTGATCGCTGGCTGGTGCTGAACAAGTGCGACCAGATCCTTGAAGAAGAGCACGATGAGCGCGTCAAGGAAATCGTTGATCGCCTCGAGTGGACTGGCCCGGTCTACGTGATCTCGGCGATCGCCAAGATCGGTACCGAGCGTCTGTGCCACGACATCATGCGTTACATGGAAGACCGCGCCGACCGCCTTGCTGCCGACCCGGCTTACAAAGAAGAGCTGGCCGATCTCGATCAGCGCATCGAAGATGAAGCGCGCGCGCAACTGCAGGCGCTGGATGACAAGCGTGCCCTGCGTCGCAGTGGTGTGAAGTCGGTCCATGACATCGGCGACGACGATTGGGACGAAGAAGATGTGGATGACGAAGACGGTCCGGAAATCATTTACGTGCGTGACTGA
The DNA here is from genome assembly GCF_900580865.1 of Pseudomonas viridiflava. Classification (GTDB taxonomy): domain Bacteria; phylum Pseudomonadota; class Gammaproteobacteria; order Pseudomonadales; family Pseudomonadaceae; genus Aquipseudomonas. The sequence continues at coordinate 81,750 of NZ_UTBZ01000164.1, read as the reverse complement.
TTCGTTGCAGTAAACTTAAGCGCCGCTCAATCGAGCGGCGTTTTAGTATCTGGAAATCGCAAGTCACAAATAACGTCATGGGCGGCGCTGGGTCGCGCTGCCCTCAAGCTAAGGTTGAAGATGATGCGGAGCAAGGTGACAGGTGCGCAGCGTTGGGTCGTGAAGATCGGCAGCGCTTTGCTGACAGCTGATGGCAAGGGGCTGGATCGCGCGGCAATGAGTGTCTGGGTCGAGCAGATGGTGGCCTTGCATGAGGCTGGCGTCGAGTTGGTGCTGGTGTCCTCTGGGGCAGTGGCGGCCGGCATGAGTCGTTTGGGCTGGACCGCACGACCCAGTGCGATGCACGAGCTCCAGGCGGCCGCTGCAATTGGTCAGATGGGTCTGGTGCAGGCGTGGGAATCGAGCTTCGCCGAGCATGGCCGGCACACTGCACAGATTCTCCTGACCCACGACGACCTGTCCGACCGCAAGCGTTACCTGAACGCCCGCAGTACCCTGCGCGCATTGGTCGAGCTAAAAGTCATTCCAGTGATCAACGAAAACGACACCGTGGTCACCGACGAAATCCGTTTCGGCGACAACGATACGCTGGCGGCGCTGGTGGCTAACCTGGTCGAGGCGGATCTGCTGGTAATCCTCACTGATCGCGATGGCATGTTCGACGCCGATCCGCGCAACAATCCCGAGGCGCAGCTGATTTACGAAGCGCGCGCCGATGATCCGAGCCTCGATGCGGTGGCGGGTGGTACTGGCGGCGCGCTGGGTCGTGGCGGCATGCAGACCAAACTGCGTGCGGCGCGTCTGGCGGCGCGTTCCGGTGCGCACACCATTATTGTCGGTGGGCGTCTTGAGCGCGTGCTCGATCGCCTGAAAGCGGGTGAACGCATTGGTACGTTGCTGTCGCCTGAGCGCGGCATGCTCGCGGCGCGCAAGCAATGGCTGGCTGGGCATCTGCAAACTCGCGGCACTTTGGTGCTGGACGAGGGCGCGGTATCGGCGTTGTCCAAGGGCAACAAAAGCCTGCTGCCCGTCGGTGTGAAGTTGGTGCAGGGCAGTTTCCGTCGCGGCGAAATGGTCGTCTGCGTGGCGCCCGATGGTCGCGAGATTGCTCGTGGCCTGGCTAACTACAGCGCGCTGGAGGCACAAAAAATCATCGGTCAGTCGTCAGATGCGATTGTCGGTTTGCTCGGTTACATGGCGGAGCCGGAACTGGTTCACCGTGACAACCTGATTCTGGTTTAAGGAAAACTCGATGCGTTTAGCAAAAGGATTGTTGGGCTTGCTGATGGCGATGCCATTGCTGGCCTCGGCCGAGGAAATCGGTCAGGTGTCGACAGTGTTCAAGTTTGTCGGGCCGAACGACCGGATTGTGGTCGAAGCTTTCGATGATCCGAAAGTTGAAGGGGTGACCTGCTACCTGTCGCGTGCCAAGACTGGCGGTGTGAAGGGTGGTCTCGGTCTGGCTGAGGATCGCGCTGAAGCCTCGATCGCGTGTCGTCAGGTCGGTCCGATCAAGTTCAAGGGTGATCTGAAAGATGGCGATGAGGTGTTCAAGGAGCGCACTTCGCTGGTGTTCAAGACCATGCAGGTGGTGCGTTTCCTCGACAAGAAGCGCAATACGCTGGTTTACCTGGTCTACAGCGATCGCTTGATCGAAGGCAGTCCGCAGAATGCTGTGACTGCCATCCCGATCCTGCCATGGGTGCCGGTCCAGCAATAGCACCGCAAAACTAACTGTGGGAGCGAGCCTGCTCGCGAAGGGTCGTGTCAGTCGATGGAAATATCAACAGGCAGATCGCATTCGCGAGCAGGCTCGCTCCCACATTTTTTTGCTGTGCATTTGTTAAATCACAGGCAATAAAAAACCGACCCTAAGGTCGGTTTTTTAATGACTACGTCGGATTAAGCAGCTTCTTTCAGCGCTTTAACGTGGCCATTCAGGCGGCTCTTATGGCGAGCAGCCTTGTTCTTGTGGATGATGCCTTTATCGGCCATACGGTCGATAACTGGCACAGCCAGAACGTATGCAGCTTGAGCTTTTTCAGCGTCTTTTGCGTCAATGGCTTTAACTACATTCTTGATGTAGGTGCGAACCATGGAACGCAGGCTGGCGTTGTGGCTGCGACGCTTCTCAGCCTGTTTTGCACGTTTTTTGGCGGAAGGTGAGTTGGCCACCGTCGAGCTCCTCGAAAGACTTTTTAGGAAATAGCAAACAAAATAGGCCGCGAATCATGCCGATGAAGAGAAGTCTTGTCAAGGGCACTTGAAACGTTCCGCTAAGTGGTAGGTATAAAGAGGCGGGATATTTATTTCCGGCGCTTGACCTGTAAACTCGCGAGCTTTGGCTCTGTGCTGCTGCGGCGCGGAGTATCGCACAAGTAGGCGCTTTGTTCGCCTGCTGTTTATCGACAGGCACAAATTCCCTCAATGAATCTGCTCAAATCGTTGGCCGCCGTCAGCTCTATCACGATGCTTTCCCGGATTCTCGGGTTTGTTCGTGACACGCTCATTGCCCGTACATTCGGCGCCGGGATGGCGACGGACGCCTTCTTTATTGCCTTCAAATTGCCCAATCTGCTGCGCAGGATCTTCGCCGAAGGAGCTTTCTCTCAGGCTTTCGTACCGATTCTTGCCGAATACAAAAGTCAGCAGGGTGAAGAGGCGACCCGAACCTTCATTGCCTATGTGTCGGGTCTGCTGACACTGGTATTGGCGGTAGTGACGGCGCTGGGCATGATTGCCGCGCCTTGGGTGATCTGGGCCACGGCTCCGGGCTTTACCGATACGCCGGAAAAATTCCAGCTCACCTCCGATCTGTTGCGGGTGACGTTCCCCTATATATTGCTGATCTCCCTGTCCTCACTGGCGGGCGCGATTCTCAATACCTGGAACCGTTTCTCGGTGCCGGCCTTCGTGCCGACTCTGCTCAACGTCAGCATGATCGTGTTTTCGCTGTTTCTCACGCCGTACTTTGATCCGCCGGTGATGGCGCTGGGCTGGGCAGTACTGGTCGGTGGTCTGGCGCAGTTGCTCTATCAACTGCCGCACCTGAAAAAGATCGGCATGCTGGTACTGCCGCGCCTTAATCTGCGTGATAGCGGCGTCTGGCGTGTGATGAAACAGATGCTGCCGGCGATTCTCGGCGTGTCGGTCAGCCAGATCTCGCTGATCATCAACACCATCTTCGCCTCGTTTCTGGTCGCAGGCTCGGTGTCGTGGATGTATTACGCCGACCGCCTGATGGAGTTGCCATCCGGCGTACTGGGTGTGGCGTTGGGTACGATTCTGCTGCCGACGCTGGCCAAGACCTACGCCAGCAAAGATCGCCATGAATACTCGCGAATTCTCGATTGGGGCCTGCGCCTGTGCTTCGTGCTGGTGCTGCCCTGTGCGCTGGCGCTGGGGATTCTCGCCGAGCCGCTGACCGTTTCGTTGTTCCAGTACGGTCAATTCAGTGGCTTCGACGCCGAAATGACTCAGCGTGCACTGATTGCTTATTCCGTCGGTTTGCTCGGGATTATCGTAATCAAAGTGTTGGCGCCGGGCTTTTATGCGCAACAGAACATCCGTACCCCAGTGAAAATCGCAATTTTCACTCTGGTGGTTACGCAACTGTTTAACCTGGTATTGATTGGCCCGCTGGCTCACGCCGGTCTGGCGTTGGCGATCAGTGCCGGTGCCTGCCTCAACGCCGGACTGCTGTTCTATCAACTGCGCAAGCAGCAGATGTATCAACCTCAGCCGGGCTGGGCAAAGTTCGGCTTCAAGCTGGTGGTGGCGGTTGCGGTGATGTCGGCAGTGCTGTTGATTGGCATGCATTTCATGCCTGCGTGGGATCAGGGGCACATGCTTGAGCGCTTCCTGCGTCTGGGCGCATTGGTCGCGGCGGGCGTGGTGTCCTATTTCGGTATGTTGCTGCTGTTGGGTTTCCGCTTGCGTGACTTCAATCGCAAGGCCTTGAGTTAAGGTTTTACCCTTTATAAACAGGCGCGGGCCGGCAGTTTTGTCGGCTCGTTCACTTTGCGTTACGGTGTTGCCTGTCGTCGGCCGTCGGGTGTGGTTATAATCGACCACTTTATGAGCAAGAAGCGCGTTATGCAGCTGGTTCGAGGCCTCCACAACTTGCGCCCCCAGCATCGGGGCTGCGTCGCCACTATTGGCAACTTTGACGGTGTTCACCGTGGTCACCAGGCTATCCTGGCCCGACTGCGTGAGCGTGCGCTCGAGTTGGGCGTACCCAGCTGCGTGGTGATTTTCGAGCCGCAGCCACGGGAATTCTTTGCCCCCGAGACCGCGCCAGCGCGTCTGGCCCGGTTGCGCGACAAGCTGCAATTGCTCGCGGCCGAAGGCGTCGACCGGGTGTTGTGCCTGGCTTTCAACCAGCGTTTGAGCAAGCTCAGCGCCAGTGAGTTCGTCGATACCATCCTCGTTGATGGCCTCGGCGTGCAGCACCTGGAAGTCGGTGACGACTTCCGCTTCGGTTGCGACCGCCTCGGCGATTTCGACTTCCTGCTGCAGGCCGGGCAGATGCACGGTTTCACTGTTGAAGCCGCGCAAACCGTCGAGCTGGACGGCATTCGTGTCAGCAGCACGCAAGTGCGCAACGCGCTCGCCGCCGCCGATTTTGCCTTGGCCGAACGTTTGCTCGGTCGCCCGTACCGCATTGCCGGTCGCGTGCTGCACGGCCAGAAGCTGGCCCGGCAACTGGGTACGCCCACTGCCAACATTCAACTCAAGCGTCGTCGCGTGCCGTTCACCGGGGTGTACCTGGTGGATGTCGATATCGACGGCAAGACCTGGCCCGGTGTCGCCAATATCGGCGTACGGCCCACGGTACAAGGTGATGGCAAGGCCCACCTTGAAGTCCATCTTCTAGATTTTGCCGGCGATCTGTATGACCGGCGTTTGACGGTGGTTTTCCACCAAAAGCTGCGTGAAGAGCAGCGCTTCGCCTCCCTGGAGGCACTGAAAACGGCGATCAATGCGGATGTCGCCACCGCCCGTGCACTAGCCGCACCTAGCGCCCATCGCTAATGAAGAGCCTTAAATGACCGACTATAAAGCCACGCTAAACCTTCCGGACACCGCCTTCCCAATGAAGGCCGGCCTGCCACAGCGCGAACCGCAGATCCTGCAGCGCTGGGACAGTATTGGCCTGTACGGAAAGTTGCGCGAGATTGGCAAGGATCGTCCGAAGTTCGTTCTGCATGACGGCCCTCCGTATGCCAACGGCACGATCCACATCGGTCACGCACTGAACAAGATTCTCAAGGACATGATCATCCGCTCGAAGACCCTGTCGGGTTTCGACGCGCCTTATGTTCCGGGTTGGGACTGCCACGGCCTGCCGATCGAGCACAAGGTTGAAGTGACCCACGGCAAGAACCTGGGCGCGGACAAGACCCGCGAACTGTGCCGTGCCTACGCCACCGAGCAGATCGAAGGGCAGAAGTCCGAATTCATCCGTCTCGGCGTGCTGGGCGATTGGGCCAACCCGTACAAGACCATGAACTTCAGGAACGAGGCCGGTGAAATCCGCGCGCTCGCCGAAATCGTCAAGGGCGGTTTCGTGTTCAAGGGCCTCAAGCCTGTGAACTGGTGCTTCGACTGCGGTTCGGCCTTGGCCGAAGCGGAAGTCGAGTACGAGAACAAGGATTCCTCGACCATCGACGTTGCTTTCCCGATCGCTGACGAAGCCCAACTGGCTGCTGCGTTCGGTCTGCCGTCGCTGGGAAAACCTGCCTCGATCGTGATCTGGACCACCACCCCGTGGACCATCCCGGCCAACCAGGCGCTGAACGTTCACCCGGAATTCAACTACGCGTTGGTTGATGTCGGCGACAAGTTGCTGGTGCTGGCGGAAGAACTGGTCGAAGCCTGCCTTGCTCGTTACAGCCTGGAAGGTTCAGTCATCGCGACCACCACCGGTAAAGAGCTGGAGCTGATCAACTTCCGTCACCCGTTCTACGACCGTCTGTCGCCGGTGTACCTGGCTGACTACGTCGAACTGGGCGCTGGTACCGGCGTGGTTCACTCCGCTCCGGCCTACGGCGTGGACGACTTCGTGACTTGCAAGAAATATGGCATGGTCAACGACGACATCCTCAACCCGGTGCAGAGCAACGGCGTGTACGCGCCGTCGCTGGAGTTCTTCGGCGGCCAGTTCATCTGGAAGGCCAACCCGGCCATCGTCGACAAGCTCACCGAAGTCGGTGCGCTGTTGCACACCGCCATCATCAAACACAGCTACATGCACTGCTGGCGTCACAAGACCCCGCTGATCTACCGCGCCACCGCGCAGTGGTTCATCGGCATGGACAAAGAGCCAACCAGCGGCGACACCCTGCGTGTGCGTTCGCTCAAAGCCATTGAAGACACCAAGTTCGTCCCGGCCTGGGGCCAGGCGCGTCTGCACTCGATGATCGCCAACCGTCCGGACTGGTGCATCTCGCGTCAGCGCAACTGGGGCGTGCCAATCCCGTTCTTCCTCAACAAGGAAAGCGGCGAGCTGCACCCACGCACCGTCGAATTGATGGAAGAAGTCGCCAAGCGCGTTGAAGTCGAAGGCATCGAAGCCTGGTTCAAGATGGACGCTGCCGAGTTGCTCGGCGACGAAGCGCCGCTGTACGACAAGATCAGCGACACCCTCGACGTCTGGTTCGACTCGGGCACCACGCACTGGCACGTCCTGCGCGGTTCGCATTCGATGGGTCACGAGAGCGGCCCGCGTGCCGATCTGTACCTGGAAGGTTCCGACCAGCACCGTGGCTGGTTCCACTCGTCGCTGCTGACCGGTTGCGCCATCGACAATCACGCGCCGTACCGCGAACTGCTGACTCACGGTTTTACCGTTGACGAGTCTGGTCGCAAGATGTCGAAGTCGCTGAAAAACGTGATCGAGCCGAAAAAGATCAACGACACATTGGGCGCTGACATCATGCGTCTATGGGTCGCTTCGACAGATTATTCGGGCGAGATCGCGGTATCGGATCAGATCCTGACACGCAGTGCGGACGCCTATCGTCGTATCCGCAACACCGCGCGCTTCCTGCTTTCGAACCTGAGCGGTTTCAACCCGGCCACCGACATCCTGCCGGCTGAAGAAATGCTCGCGCTGGATCGTTGGGCGGTTGACCGCACCTTGCTGCTGCAACGCGAGCTGCAAGAGCACTACGGCGAATACCGTTTCTGGAACGTCTACTCGAAAATCCACAACTTCTGCGTGCAGGAGCTGGGCGGTTTCTACCTCGACATCATCAAGGACCGTCAGTACACCACTGGCGCCAACAGCAAGGCGCGCCGTTCGGCGCAAACCGCGCTGTTCCACATCTCCGAAGCGCTGGTGCGCTGGATCGCGCCGATCCTCGCCTTCACCGCCGACGAACTGTGGGAATACCTGCCGGGCGAGCGTAACGAATCGGTGATGCTCAACACCTGGTACGAAGGTCTGACCGAACTGCCGGCTGACGTTGAACTGGGCCGCGACTACTGGGAACGCGTGATGGCGGTCAAAGTAGCGGTCAACAAAGAAATGGAAATCCAGCGCGCAGCGAAAGCTGTCGGTGGCAACCTGCAAGCCGAAGTGACGCTGTACGCCGAAGACGCGCTGAGCGCCGATCTGGCCAAGCTGAGCAACGAACTGCGCTTTGTGTTGATCACCTCCACGGCCAGCGTTGCACCGTTTGTACAGGCTCCGGCCGACGCGGTAGTGACTGAAGTCAGCGGCCTGAAGTTGAAGATCGTCAAATCGGCCTTCCCGAAGTGCGCTCGTTGCTGGCACTGCCGCGAAGACGTTGGCGTGAACCCGGAACATCCGGAAATCTGCGGTCGTTGCGTCGACAACATCAGCGGCGCTGGCGAGGTTCGTCACTATGCCTAATGCCGTTGGCCGTTTTGGACGGTTGAGCTGGCTGTGGTTGAGTTTGCTGGTTCTGGTCATCGACCAGGCCAGCAAGTTCTACTTCGAAGGCAAGCTCGAAATGTTCCAGCAGATCGTGATCATTCCCGATTACTTCAGCTGGACCCTGGCTTACAACACCGGCGCTGCGTTCAGCTTCCTCGCTGACAGCTCCGGCTGGCAGCGCTGGTTGTTCGCCCTGATCGCAATTGTGGTCAGCGCTGTGCTGGTGGTCTGGCTCAAGCGTCTGGGCCGCAACGAAACCTGGCTGGCCGTCGCGCTGGCGCTGGTGCTGGGTGGGGCGCTGGGCAATCTGTATGACCGCATTGCCTTGGGCCATGTGATCGATTTCATTCTGGTGCACTGGCAGAACCGCTGGTACTTCCCGGCGTTCAACTTCGCCGACAGCGCCATTACTGTTGGTGCGGTGATGCTGGCACTGGATATGTTCAAAAGTAAAAAGACCGGAGAAGCCGTTCATGACTGAACAGGTATTGGCTGAGCAACGCATCGGCCAGAACACGGAAGTCACTTTGCACTTTGCATTGCGCCTGGAGAACGGCGACACCGTCGACAGTACGTTCGACAAGGCCCCAGCGACCTTCAAGGTCGGCGACGGCAACCTGCTGCCGGGTTTCGAAGCGGCGCTGTTCGGCTTCAAGGCTGGTGACAAGCGTACGCTGACCGTCGAGCCGGAAAACGCCTTCGGCCAGCCGAACCCGCAGAACGTACAGATCATCCCGCGTTCGCAGTTCGTCGACATGGAGTTGTCACCGGGTTTGCTGGTGATCTTCAACGATGCGGCCAATACTGAGCTGCCGGGCGTGGTGAAAGAGTTCGATGACGCGCAAGTGACCATCGACTTCAACCATCCGCTGGCAGGCAAGACGCTGACCTTTGACGTCGAGATCATCAACGTTAAAGCGATCTAACTGACTCTATGTAGTCAAATGTGGGAGCGAGCCTGCTCGCGAATGCTGACTGACATTCAACATAGATGTTGTCTGACACACCGCTTTCGCGAGCAGGCTCGCTCCCACAATGTTTTCCACTGTTTTCGCTATTTCTTGCGCGCAAGACACGAGGCACAGCATGCAAATCAAACTCGCCAACCCCCGTGGCTTCTGCGCCGGTGTGGACCGGGCGATCGAAATCGTCAACCGCGCCCTGGAAGTCTTCGGGCCACCGATCTATGTGCGCCATGAAGTGGTGCACAACAAGTTCGTCGTTGAAGACCTGCGCAGTCGCGGGGCGATCTTCGTCGAAGAGCTGGATCAGGTGCCGGATGACGTCATCGTGATTTTCAGTGCTCACGGTGTATCTCAAGCCGTGCGTACCGAAGCTGCCGGACGTGGCCTGAAAGTATTCGACGCCACTTGCCCGCTGGTGACCAAGGTGCACATCGAAGTGGCGAAATACAGCCGCGACGGTCGTGAGTGCATCCTGATCGGCCACGCCGGTCACCCGGAAGTCGAAGGCACCATGGGTCAGTACGACGGCAGCAATGGCGGCGCGATTTACCTCGTCGAAGACGAGAAAGACGTTGCCGAGTTGCAGGTGCACAATCCGGAAAAACTGGCTTTCGTTACCCAGACCACGCTGTCGATGGACGACACCAGTCGCGTCATCGATGCGCTGCGTACGCGCTTCCCGGCCATCGGCGGCCCGCGCAAGGACGATATCTGCTACGCCACACAAAACCGCCAGGACGCGGTCAAGCAATTGGCCGACGAGTGCGACGTGGTGCTGGTAGTCGGTAGCCCGAACAGCTCCAACTCCAACCGTCTGCGTGAGCTCGCCGAGCGCATGGCCACACCGGCCTACCTGATCGACGGTGCCGAAGACCTGCAAAAGAGCTGGTTCGATGGCGTTGAACGTATTGGCATCACCGCCGGTGCCTCTGCGCCGGAAGTGCTGGTGCGCGGCGTGATTCAGCAATTGCAGGCCTGGGGCGCAACCGGCGCCGATGAGCTGGCCGGGCGCGAAGAGAACATCACGTTCTCGATGCCTAAAGAGCTGCGCGTACGTTCGATCTGACGTTCTCGGTTTTTTGACACAGCGCCTGCTCAGTCTCTTGACTGTTCAGGCGCACGCGACCGGTCGCCGCCAGCACTATCTGGCGCTGGCTGACCGGCTCGCGAGCCGAGCAGACATGTAATGTCCCTGCCTGAAATGCCCGCCCGGGCATCAGCGGTTGCCCCAGACTGCTGAAGCGTACATAACGACTCACCGACCAATTGCCGACGATCGGCACCTGCTTGTCGCTCGCACGCTCTTGCAGCAGCGGATTGCTGCTGTCCTTCGGCCCCTGGCCGCTGATATCCAGAATGATCCGCCAGCCCTGACTCCAGTCGCCGTTGATGCCATGAATCACCACGCTCTGATTGCGCGTGATGGCCATGGTGCGGGCGTTGCGAAGGCCATCAAGTAGGGATTGCGCCGCCTGATCCCGATGGTTCGATTCCCTGAGCGTGGCAAACGCCGGACTGACCAGCAGCAGAACAATTGCGCCAATCGCCAGTCCCATAAGCAGTTCGATCAGGCTGAAACCCTGTTGCGGCATGAAAACTCCCTCCGTGGAATGTGATGAACGGCGCGCTCCGTGCGCCGGGCAGGGCAAATCAACCGACGCGGGCCGGTTGAATGTTCTAGCGTGTAGAAGCAGGTATAGCCGACGGCAACGGAGGGCATTGATGGATCTTCGTACAAAAGGTTTCACGCTGATCGAGTTGTTGGTTGCGATCGCGATCTTCGTGATCCTGATCACCCTGGCGGTGCCAGCGTTCACCCGTTCGGTACAGGGCAGCAAGGCTGATACCGAGATGGGTGACCTGCAACGGGCGATCAATTTCGCCAGGCTCGAAGCGATCGACCGTGGCAGCACCCTGCGCCTGCGCCCGACCGCTGGAGGCAGCGTCTGGACCGGTGAATTGGCGGTTTACGACAGTACTGGCAATCCGGCCAATGTGTTGCGGGTTGTTCCCGCGATGAGCAGCGGCGCGACTCTGACGCTACCCTCTGGAGTGACCGCACTGGATTTCAACAACCTCGGTGGTCTGGCAGCACCGTCGACGGCGGTGGTCATCAGTTACACGCTGGGAACGCAAAGCAGGACGCTGAACGTGTGTTTGAACGGACGAATTCAATTGGGTGGAACTTGCGGATGAGGGCAGGGAGTACACAAGCACAGCAGGGCATGACGCTGATCGAAGTACTGGTCGCGTTGCTGATTCTGACGGTCGGGCTGCTGGGCGCGGCAGCGGTGCAACTGAATGCGCTGAAGTACACCGACAGCTCGCGGATGACCAGCCAGGCCAGTTTCATTGCCTACGACATGATGGACCGCATTCGCGCCAACTCTGGCGCCGACTACACCGTCACGCCGCCGACTTCGGGCAATCTGAGCGTTGCGCGCGATCAGGACCTCTACGACTTCTCGACCAATATCATCAATTTCGGCGGGCCGACGGCGACCGGCAGTATCAGCGTCAATCAGCGGGTTTACACCATCACGATCAACTGGAGCGATGCGCGAGCCGCCAACACCGCCAGCGCTCAACGCAGTTTTGTCCTGACCAGCCGCGCCGCAGTCGATCCGGTGGCTACACCATGAGGCGTCGTCAGCGTGGTTTTGGTCTGATCGAGATGCTCGTCGCCCTGGCATTGGGGCTGATCGTGGTGCTGGGGGTGGTGCAGATTTTCATCGCAGCAAAAAATACCTATGTCAGCCAGAACAGCGCCGCTGCGATGCAGGAAGACGCGCGGTTCGTGTTGAGCAAAATGATTCAGGAAATTCGCATGGTCGGGATGTTCGGTTGTCTGGGCACTATCCTCGATTCGAGCTCCGCGGGCGACTTCAACGCTGCGCAGGTCATGCCGATCAGTTGGGACAATACCAACCTGAAACTGACGCTGGTCACTGCCGATATCGGCAGCGGTGGGGGCACCCCGACCTGGACGGTGATTTCCGATTGCCGCAACAATGCGACGGCCTATACCGGCTTACGCTCTCCGGCGAGCGGGCAGATCGCGTTCCCGATCCGGCGTCTGATCTACAGCTTCAGCAACAATCAGATTCTCATGGGCACCGGCAGCGGCAATCCTGCACAGCAGGTGCTGGTGAACAACGTCAGTGCGTTCACTGTGATGTTCGGTCTGGCCAGTTCCGCGACAGATGTGGCCGCTTCGACTTATAGCGCCAACCCCAGTGATCCGGCGCGCATCCGCAGTGTGCGCCTGAGCCTGACCCTCAACGATCCGAACAATCGGGTGCGCAGTCAAACCTTCAACGTGGTTGCCGCTTTGCGCAACCGCTTGCAGTGAGGGCGCGCTGATGAGGATTTCTCTTCATACCCGTCAGGCGCAGCGCGGCATGGTCTTGCTGGTCAGTCTGGTCTTCCTGCTGTTGTTGACCCTGATTGGTTTGTCGTCGATGCAGAGCGCCAACCTGCAGGAAAAAATGGCCGGCAGCGTGAGTTTGCGCAATCAGTCGTTCCAGACCGCTGAAGCGGCTTTGCGTGTGGGGGAAAGCGCTGTGCAACTGGACAGCTATGCGCTGGCCGTTTGCAGCGGCACCACTCAATGCGCGCCGCCAGCGGAGTCATCAGTGGTCAGCGCGGCGGGGTTCAACTCGACCTCCGGGGTGACCTGGGTCGCCGCCGGCAATGGTTTCTATGGTGTGCAGAATATCGGCACCACGCTCACGGCGGTTAACGTGCCGAGCAATACCTCGGCGACGTTGTATCGGGTTACAGCGGTCGGCATCGCCGGTACTTCGCGCAGTGTGGTGGAGAGTGTTTATGCGAAGTATTGAGCGCTGCATATCACTATTGATCGGCATGCTGCTGAGCTTTTACCTGGCCGCGCCGGCGTATGCGTTCACGCCTTCCGATTCACCGCTGTTGAGTGCGGCAGCGGTGCCACCGAATGTGATGCTGCTGATCGACGATTCGGGAAGTATGAACAGCATCATTTATGCGGCTGGGTTCGATCCGACGGTTGATCGCACACCGGCGCGGCAATGTAATGCGTTGCTTGGCTTGTGCCTGAGTTCGGCGACGATCACCGGCGACACGATATTTCTGTCGAGCCTGCCGACATCCGGGTGCTCGGGCGGCGCCTATGCGTTCTACAACAACAGTCTGGCGCCGTTGTGCCTGAAGCTGCCGGATCCGGTCGGCAGCGGCAACACGCGTTACTCGGGGGATTACATTTCCTACATAGTCGGCCTGGCCATCAACAACGGCACCCGCGACTTCACCACCGGGGCGATACCCAACGACTACCGTATCAACGTTGCGCGCAACGTCTCCACCGCTTTGGTCAGTAGCAACCGCACGTTGCGTATTGGCCTGTCGACGTTCAATCCGGCCACCAGCAACAACTCGGGAAATGGCGGTTTCATTGCCCGTTCGATCAGCGATCTGGCGCCGGTATCCGGCAGCGTGACTCAGGCCCAGGCTGACACCAACTACAACGCGCTGATCTCCTCGATCAACGGCTTGAGCGCCGTGGCCAATACACCGTTGGCGGAAACCTATTACGAAATCACCCGCTACATGCGCGGCATGGCGCCTTACTACAACAGCACGCCTAGCACTTACACCAGCCCGATCCAGTACCGCTGCCAGAAAAACTACGGCGTGGTCATCACCGACGGCTTGCCGACCTTCGACCGAACCTTCCCGACTAACGACCCGTTGGGCGGCAGCCGTTTGCCGAACTGGGACGGCGTCAACAATGACGGCAACAACCTCAATGGCGACAACGAAGGGGATACGCTGTATCTGGATGACATCGCCAAGTTTGCCTTCGATATCGACATGCGTTCGACCGGTACTGACGCGGCGGGCAAGAGCTGGAACGCGGTGGATTTTCCCAAGCAGAACATGAATACTTACACGGTCGGGTTCACTGCCGATAACGACATGTTGTCGGACGCCGCCAGTTATGGACAGGGCAGGTATTACCAGGCGACCGACAGTACCGGGCTCAACGCCGCCTTATCCTCGGCGCTGAGCGACATCACGTCCAAAGCCGGCTCCGGCGGCGCGGGAGTCACCAGCGGCACCACACTGACGTCCAGCAGCAGTTTTTATCAGACCACTTATGACCCCAAGGACTGGCGCGGCACGATCAAGTCGTTCGGCTTCACCTCGACCGGGACGGTCAATACCTCGGCGGCGCAGTGGACGACCGACACCACCATCGTGCCGTCCGCCAACGCTGCGACTTTTCAGTCGTGGAATACCCTGAGCAATGCAGCGGTAACCTTGGCTTACGGCAACTTTTCCCCGGCCCAGCAGACCACGCTGAGTCAGGGATTGCCAACCGGCATCAGCGGCATTGATCTAGTGGAGTGGAGCAAGGGCACGAACAAGGCCGGGCTGAAAGTGCGCAGCGTGCTGCTAGGCGACATCATCAACTCGCCGCTGGTGCTGGCGTCACCATCAGACAAAACCGCCTCCGATCTTTCCGGGGACACCAGCTACAGCACTTATCTGGCCACCAAGGCTGCGAATATGAACACCAGCCTGGTGGTCAACGCCAACGATGGTTTCGTCAACGTGATCAATTCGGCGAACGGTACTCGCCGTTACGCCTACATGCCGTCCAGTGTGCTGCCATCATTGCGCCTGATCGCCGACACCAACTACGTCAACGGTGTGAGCCACAAGTTTTTGGTGGACGGTCAGGTTGGGGTGTTCGACGCGCAGTCCGGCACTGCGTGGAAAACCCTGGCCATTGGCGGCACCGGTGCCGGGGGGAGAACCTTCTACGGGTTGCAACTGTTTGATGCGTCTGCGGGCAATGTTACCAAGGCCTTGTGGGAGGTCAGTGCGCCGGCCACCGCCAGTACTGCGAACGCATTCAATGATCTGGGTTATGCCTACGCCCGTCCGGAAGTGGCACGCTTGGCCAATGGTCGCTGGGCGACATTCATTGCCAACGGCTACGGCAGCAATTCAGGCGTGGCGGCCCTGTATGTACTGGATGCGCTGGACGGTTCGCTGATCAGGAAAATCGTTATCGACAGCACGGAAACCACCAACGGTTTGTCGTCGGTGAAACTCAAGGTCAACTCTTCGAATGTGGTGCAGGCCGCTTACGGTGGCGACTTGAAGGGGCGGTTATGGAAGTTCGACCTGAGTGCCACGTCCTCCGACAGTTGGGGCGTGGCGTTTTCCGGCAAGCCACTGTTCACCACGGCGGGCGGGGCGACTCAACCGATCACCGCGCAGCCGTTACTGGCGGATAATGCGCTGGGCGGCAAACAGGTCTTCGTCGGTACCGGCAAGTTCAACGAAACGGCCGACAAGACCAACAAGGATTTGCAGGCGTTCTATTCCGTGTGGGATGCCGATGGTGGTTCTGGTCAACTGACTGTCAGCAGTTTGCAGCCGCAGGCGATCACCGGATCATTCTCCGGCAGCTCTGGACAGTTTCTGACCACAACGCAGAATGACACGACGTATCCGGCGGAGAAGGGTTGGTATCTTCCGCTGGTGTACAACAACGTGTTGACTGGCGAGCGGGTGATCAATCAAGCGAGTATCGTGCTGGGCCGTATTGTCTTTACCACGGCGAGTGTTGATACCACTGATCCCTGTGCGAGTTTTGGTACTGGCAAACTGGTCGAACTGGATGCGTTCAGCGGTAAGATGCTCAATTACGCCGTGCTGGACACCAGCTCTGACGGTTTGGTCGACAGCAATGACACGATCTCCAGCGGAGTGATATTCACCGGTGGCATTCCGACCCTGAACTTCGTCTCCAGCGATGGCAAGCGCAAGGGTACGACCGACACCAGTGGCACCATCACGATCATTGTGGAAAAGGGCGGTGGTGGCAGCCGTCGTATCATGTGGCGACAAATACAGTAAGTGAGAGTTTGAGGCATGCGCAGATCCAACCGAGGCTTCACCCTGATCGAAATCATGATCGTGATTGCGATCATCGGGATCGTCATCACCATCGCCGCACCGAGCTATACCGAGTACCTGAAAAAGGGCCGCCGTGCCGAAGTGGTGTCGCTGCTCTCGGAGCAGGCACAGAGCCTCGAACGCTTCTACACCAAGAACAATGTCTACACCGGCATCACCGGGCTCAGCACGGGCAATGATTTCTATACCATTACACCAACCATCGCTGACCAGACCTTCCAGTTGACCGCCACCCGCAAGACGGGCACGGCCATGGCCACCGACAAATGCGGGGATTTCACCCTGACCAACACCGGTGTCCGCAGCATGAACAACGCGACTACCGGGCTGACCACCAAGGATTGCTGGGGCCGCTGAGACGCTTTCTTTCGGGTGCCTTTTGCGCCCACTGTCTTTTTTACGGTTGGATCAAACATGACCAGGCAACAGCAAGTGGTGATTGTCGGTGGCGGGGTGATTGGCCTGCTGACCGCCTACAATCTCGCCTCCGAAGTGCGCAGAGTGGTGCTGCTCGATCGTTCGAACCTCGGCCAGGAATCGTCCTGGGCGGGCGGCGGTATCGTTTCGCCGTTGTATCCGTGGCGCTATAGCCCGGCGGTTACCGCGCTGGCGCACTGGTCGCAGGATTTTTATCCACAGCTCGGCGAGCGTTTGTTCGCTGACACCGGTGTGGATCCTGAAGTGCACACCACCGGCCTGTACTGGCTGGATCTGGACGATGAAGCCGAAGCACTGGCCTGGGCCGAACGGGAAAACCGTCCGCTGCGGGCTGTGGATATCTCGGCGGCGCATGATGCGGTGCCGGTCCTCGGTGGCGGTTTCTCGCGGGCGATCTACATGGCCGATGTCGCCAATGTGCGCAATCCGCGTCTGGTGAAGTCGCTGAAAGCGGCCTTGCAAGCGCTGCCGAACGTGACCATTCACGAACAATGCGAAGTCAGCGGGTTTGTCCGCGAGGGTGAGCAGGTTGTTGGCGTCGAGACGTCGAAGGGTGTGATCAAAGGTGATCAGATCGTACTGACCGCAGGGGCGTGGAGCGGTGATCTGCTGAAGAAGCTGGATCTGACATTGCCGGTCGAACCGGTCAAAGGCCAGATGATTCTCTACAAGTGTGCGGCGGATTTCCTGCCGAGCATGGTATTGGCCAAAGGCCGTTATGCGATTCCGCGTCGCGACGGGCATATCCTGATCGGCAGCACGCTGGAGCACGAAGGCTACAACAAGACCCCGACCGACGTTGCACTGGAAAGTCTCAAGGCTTCGGCGGTTGAGTTGTTACCGGCGCTGGCGGATGCCGAAGTAGTCGGGCACTGGGCGGGGTTGCGTCCGGGCTCGCCGGAGGGGGTTCCCTACATTGGCCGGGTGCCGGGGGTTGACGGGTTGTGGTTGAACTGCGGGCATTACCGTAATGGGCTGGTGCTGGCGCCGGCGTCGTGCCAGTTGTTTGCTGATGTGATGCTGGGAAGGGCGCCGATAATTGATCCGACGCCGTATGCGCCCGAGGGCCGCATCTAGTCTGATATTTCTTCAGCGTTTGGATAGCCGTCATCGCGAGCAGGCTCACTCCTACAATGGATTCGCGGTTAACTCACATTTTGTGAACACCCGAGATCCCTGTAGGAGTGAGCCTGCTCGCGATGGGGCCCTCAATCCAGACCGAGTTTTTTCAGCCGATAACGCATCGACCTGAACGAAAGACTCAAGCGCTGCGCCGCCGCCGTCCGATTCCAGCGTGTTTCCTCCAGCGCCTGCAAGATCAGCTTCCTTTCAACGTTCTCCAGATAATCTTCCAGATTATCGATCTGGGTCAGATCGGCAATCCCGCCGTCCGCCGCGCAGTTTCCTTCACTCAAACGTAAATCTTCAGCTTCGATCGTGCGGTTTTCACACAAGGTGTGCGCCCGTTCGAGCACGTTCTCCAATTCCCGCACATTCCCCGGAAAGCGGTAGTTCTTCAGCGCTTCCAAAGCCTGCGGATGCAAGCGTGCTGCCGGCTGGCCGGTGTCCTTGGCCAGACGCTTGAGCATATTGGCCGCCAGCACTTCGATGTCATCACGGCGCTCACGCAGGGGCGGCACGCGCAGTTCGATCACGTTCAAGCGGTAATACAGGTCCTGACGGAAGCGTTCGGCCGCAACCTCTGCATCGAGATCCTTATGGGTGGCGCAAAGAATCCGCACATCAACCACGCTTTCCTGCTGGCCGCCGACACTGCGCACGGCTTTTTCCTGAATCGCGCGCAGTAACTTCACCTGCATCGACAGCGGCAAGTCCGCCACTTCATCGAGAAACAACGTGCCGCCATGAGCGGCCTGAAACAGCCCCGGCTTGTCTTCGACTGCGCCAGTGAAACTGCCTTTGCGATGGCCGAAAAACTCGCTTTCCATCAGCTCGGAAGGAATTGCCCCGCAGTTCACCGGCACGAACGGCTGGCCCGAGCGCGGTCCTTGTTCATGGATCAGCCGCGCGACCAGCTCCTTGCCACTGCCGGATTCACCACTGATATAAACCGGCGCCTGACTGCGAGCGAGTTTGTCGATTTGCTTGCGCAAGCTGCGCATCGGCGGCGAATCGCCGAGCAAGCGTCGATCGATCGTCGTAAAACTGCCTCCCGCCGCCGGCATGCGCAGGGCTGTGCCGACCAGTTCGCGCAGGCGCGTGAGGTCGACTGGTTTGGTCAGAAAATCGAATGCTCCGGCCTTCAGCGCGTTGATCGCGGTTTCCAGACTGCCATAGGCGGTGATCATCGCCACCGGCAGTTGTGGATAACGTTGCTGGATGTGCTGCACCAGTTCCAGCCCCGTACCGTCGGGCAGGCGCATGTCGGTCAGGCACAGGTCGAAACTCTCGCGGTTCAGCAGCGCCTGGGCTTCAGCCAGATTGCGTGCGCTGTGGGTGTCGAGTTTCATCCGTCCCAGGGTGATTTCCAGGAGTTCGCGGATATCCGGTTCGTCGTCGACGATGAGGATTTTTTGCCGTGGGCTCGTATTCAACTTTGTTTCCGTCCGTGAGCAAAGGTGATGCGAAAGCAGCCGCCGCCTTGGCGTGATTGAAAGTCTAGGCGCGCTTGGTTGCTTTCGCACAGCTCACGGGACAGATAAAGCCCAAGGCCGGTGCCTTGGCTGCTGGTGGTGAAGAACGGTTCGAACAGATGCGTCTGTTCATCGGCTGGCACGCCGGGGCCGTTGTCCTGGACTTCGAGGACTGCCAACTGGCTGTCGGGGTCGATGAACAGGGCCAGCCAGACTTGCGCCTGATCGTGCAGCAGGGCGCTGTGGCGCCAGCCGTTGCGTAACAGATTGTCGAGAATCTGCGTGAGCTGATTGGGGTCCATCAGCGTGGTGAAGTCCCCTGAATTGATCCGCAGATGAATCTGCTGGCGCTCGCTGGCCTGTTCGCGGCTTTCGGCGACGAAGTTTTCCAGCCATGGCTTGAGATCCAGCCGTTGCGGGGCGCTCTGTTGGCGGCGGGACAGTTGCAGGACGTTTTCGATGACTCGGTTCATGCGCTGGGAGTGGTCTTGAATGATCTGCGTCAGACGCCGATCCGCGCTATCGAGTTCCTCGGATTCAGCCAATAGCTGTGCGGCGTGACTGATGGCACCCAGCGGATTGCGGATCTCGTGGGAGATGCCGGCGGTCAAGCGGCCGAGTGCGGCAAGTTTCAGTTGCTGCGCTTGCTGGGCGATTTGCGCGAGGTCTTCGAGAAACACCAGGGTTTGCTGGTTGGGGCTCTGTTCAAGGGCGATGAAGCTTGGTTGCAGTTCCAGGCCATTGCCGGGGATTTTCAGGCTCTGTGGGCGCAGGGTCGGGTTATTCATCCACAGTTGCAGGCGATCGACCAGCGCCGGCGAATAGTCATCGATCAGATGCCCCTGAAGATGCGATTGCGCGAGCAGGGTTTGCGCGCTGTGGTTGGCCAGTTGCACCCGCCGTTCCTCGTCGAGCACCAGAATGCCGGTGCGCATGCGTTGCAGGATCAGCGCGTTGAGGGCTTCGAGGCCGACGACTTCGCTGGCGCGTTTTTCCGCGAGTGTCTCGCTGACTTCGAGGCGACTGATCAGCCCTTGCACCAGCAACGACGCGGCAAAGCACAGGGCGCCCAGCGTACCGGCTTGCAGGTATTCATTGGCGCTTAGCGGGTGGTTGAAACTCAGCAGGAAACTCGAACCGACGATGCCCAGCGCCCCGATCGCGGCGATCAACAGGCCGATGCGCCGCCGTAGCAGGGTGTTGCTGATCGCCACCGATACGATCAGCAAATTGCCCAGCGCACTGCCAACGCCGCCCGCCGCAAAGAACAAGCCGCATAAAAGCAGGACATCGACGAGGGCCAGGCTGAACAGTTGCGCCGGCCGTCGCGTGTTCTCAAGGAATACCACCAACAGAATATTGAGGATCAGATACAGCCAACTGCCGCCGCGCAGCAATTCGTCATTGGCCGAGGTCAGCAGGCGGTTGTCCATGTTGCTGGAGATCAGCAGCACCAGTGTGATGCCGACGCTTAGGCGGTAAAGATGATAAAGGCGCAGCAGGCGCTGCGCCTGTTTGCTGTTGGCGCTGGCGGCCTCAGCGATCACTGGCACCCGGGCCTTGCTCGAGGTGAGCCTGGCTGCAATACCACTGTTGTTGAACGCTCAGCGCACGATCGCGCGGCAAATGCACGCCACAGTGAGCGCAACGCACCATAGGCGGCGCGTCCTGTTCGCGATTTGGGCGATTGGATTGATTGGACGCGGCAGGCGCCTTGAATTTACGCCACAACCATATCGCGGCGAAAATCACGACGATCCAGAACAATAAACGAAGCATGATGAGCGGCTTTCCGACTGATGATCCGGCAGTTTAGCCAAGCTCCCGACCAGCGCACAGCCTATTAATGCGTGGCAATAAAAAAGGGAGATCCGCAGATCTCCCTTTTCTCTACTGCCGGTGCGATCAGTCGAACACGCCGAAAGTCATGTAGCTGAACCACGAGCGGTCGGTGCTGCTCGACTCAGGCTCCGGTTCTTCGATCACGTCGCCGTTTTCGTCCTTAGGCTTGAGCTCGTTCGGGATCGCGTCTTTCGCGTCCTGGAACTGCTTCTGCACGTCCTGGTTGGCGCGGGTTTCACCCGGCGGCAGCGGTGGACGCGATTCGATCAGGCCCAAAGTCGCCTTGCTCAGGAAAGAACGGTTGTCGGCTTCGGCAACCCGTGGCACGAACTGGCCATCCTGCAGGCTCGGGTGATTCGGGTAGTTGAGCTTCAGGGTTTCCAGACTGGTGGCCGCCAGATCGTCCAGATGCAGACGCTGATAGGCTTCAGTCATCACCGCCAGGCCGTCGCCTACCGATGGGGTTTCCTGGAAGTTTTCCACCACGTAACGGCCACGGTTGGCAGCGGCGACATAAGCCTGACGGGTCAGGTAGTAGTCGGCTACGTGGATTTCGTAGGCTGCCAGCAGGTTGCGCAGGTAGATCATGCGCTGCTTGGCGTCCGGCGCGTAGCGGCTGTTCGGGTAGCGGCTGGTCAGCTGGGCGAACTCGTTGTACGAGTCGCGCGCGGCACCCGGGTCACGCTTGGTCATGTCCAGCGGCAGGAAGCGCGCCAGCAGGCCGACGTCCTGGTCGAAAGAGGTCAGACCTTTGAGGTAGTACGCGTAATCCACGTTCGGGTGCTGCGGATGCAAACGAATAAAACGCTCGGCGGCGGATTTTGCAGCTTCCGGCTCGGCGTTTTTATAGTTGGCGTAGATCAGCTCCAGCTGTGCCTGATCGGCGTAGCGACCGAACGGATAACGCGACTCCAGAGCCTTCAGCTTGGCTGTGGCGCTGGTGTAGCTGTTGTTGTCCAGGTCAGTCTGAGCCTGCTGATACAGCTCGGCTTCGCTGAGGTTTTCGTCTACGACTTCCTTCGATGAGCAAGCAGCGGTCAATGCGAGGATGGCGATCAGCAGCAGGTGTTTCACTTGCATGGCGGCTTGCGTCCCTATGACGGCCGCTGTCTTGGGCGGGGCCGTCCTGTTATGATGAGCGCCCCGTTGAAAAGCCTCGGGGCAAAAGACGCCGTATTTAACCACAAGCGCGCAGCCGAAACCAAAAGCTGTGCCGACGCACAGTCAGAGCATGTCCGATAAAATTGAACTTCGCGCAGAGGTGCCGTCCGAATTGGGCGGCCAACGCCTCGATCAAGTCGCTGCCCAACTCTTCGCTGAGCACTCACGCTCGCGCCTTTCCGCCTGGATCAAAGAAGGTCGCCTGACTGTGGACGGGGCGGTCATCCGCCCTCGCGACATCGTGCACGGCGGTGCCATCCTTGAGCTGACTGCCGAGCAGGAAGCCCAGGGCGAGTGGATCGCCCAGGACATCGAGCTCGACATCGTCTATGAAGACGACGACATTCTGGTGATCAACAAGCCTGCGGGCCTGGTGGTGCACCCGGCTGCCGGTCACGCCGATGGCACGCTGCTCAACGCCTTGCTGCACCACGTGCCGGACATCATCAATGTCCCGCGCGCCGGTATCGTGCATCGCCTGGACAAGGACACCACCGGTCTGATGGTGGTGGCCAAGACCATTCAGGCGCAGACCAAACTGGTTACTCAGTTGCAGAGTCGCAGTGTCAGCCGCATCTATGAGTGCATCGTGATTGGTGTCGTCACCGCCGGTGGCAAGATCAACGCCCCGATCGGTCGCCACGGCCAGCAGCGCCAGCGCATGGCGGTGATGGAAGGCGGCAAGCCTGCCGTCAGCCACTACCGCGTGCTGGAGCGTTTCCGTTCGCACACCCACGTACGGGTGAAGCTGGAAACCGGTCGTACTCACCAGATTCGCGTACACATGTCGCACATCAACTTCCCGTTGGTCGGCGACCCGGCGTACGGCGGTCGTTTCCGCATCCCGCCAGCCGCCAACCCGACGATGGTGGAATCGCTCAAGCATTTCCCGCGTCAGGCCCTGCACGCGCGCTTCCTTGAGCTGGATCATCCGACGACCGGTGAGCGCATGAGCTGGGAATCGCCACTGCCGGAAGATTTCGTCTGGCTGCTGACCCTGCTCAAGCAGGATCGCGAGGCCTTCGTCGGATGAACTGGCTGACGCCGGACTGGCCTGCGCCGGCCAGCGTCAAAGCCTGCGTCACCACCCGCGAGGGTGGTGTCAGCGCGGCGCCGTTCGACAGCCTCAATCTGGGCGATCATGTCGATGATCGTCCTGAGGCGGTTGCCGAGAACCGTCGGCGTCTGACCGATCACTTCTCTATACAGCCTGCCTGGTTGCAGCAAGTGCACGGGATTGCCGTGGCGCATGCTGATCCGGGCATTGTTGCGACCGCCGATGCCAGCTGGACGGCAACGCCGGGTATCGCCTGTGCGGCGATGACGGCGGATTGCTTGCCGGCATTGTTCTGCGATCGTGCTGGCACCCGTGTAGCGGCGGCTCACGCCGGTTGGCGCGGTTTGGCGGCGGGTGTGCTGGAAGCGACGCTCGACAGCCTCGATGTTCCGGCTGAAGACGTTTTGGTCTGGCTCGGTCCGGCCATTGGCCCGCAAGCCTTTGAAGTCGGTCCGGAAGTCCGGGAAGTCTTCATCAATCAACTGCCCACAGCGGCAGAAGCCTTCGTGCCGAGCGACAACGCCGGCAAGTTCATGGCTGACATTTATAAGCTGGCGCGCCTGCGTCTGGCTGAACGTGGTGTTACCGCTGTTTATGGCGGCGGTTTCTGCACCGTGACCGATCCACGCTTCTTCTCTTATCGCCGTGCGTCACGCACCGGTCGCTTTGCCTCCTTAGTTTGGCTCACCCGCTAGACTTGCCTGACCTGAATCAACCCTCCGACGCTTGAATCTCCCAGAATCGACCGCATCTACAGTGGTATCTGGCAGGTTTCTTTATTCAGGATGGTTTTTAGGTCCGGCCTGCTCAAAAGGAAGGTGACTTATGCGAATAGACCGTTTAACCAGCAAATTACAGTTGGCCTTGTCCGACGCCCAGTCGTTGGCTGTCGGCCACGATCATCCGGCGATTGAGCCGGCGCACTTGATGCAAGCCATGCTCGAACAGCAGGGTGGTTCGATCAAACCTCTGCTGATGCAGGTGGGCTTCGACGTCAACAGCTTGCGTAAAGAGCTGACCAAAGAGCTCGACCAATTACCGAAAATCCAGAACCCCACAGGCGACGTCAACATGTCGCAGGATCTGGCGCGCCTCCTCAATCAGGCTGACCGTCTGGCCCAACAGAAGGGCGACCAGTTCATTTCCAGCGAACTGGTGCTGCTCGCCGCGATGGACGAGAACAGCAAGCTCGGCAAGTTGTTGCTCGGCCAGGGCGTGAGCAAGAAAGCCCTGGAAAACGCGATCAACAACCTGCGTGGCGGCGAAGCGGTAAACGACGCCAACCACGAAGAGTCGCGCCAGGCGCTGGATAAATACACCGTCGACCTGACCAAGCGCGCCGAAGACGGCAAGCTCGATCCGGTGATCGGCCGTGACGACGAAATTCGTCGCACCATTCAGGTTCTGCAACGCCGCACCAAGAACAACCCGGTGCTGATCGGTGAGCCTGGCGTGGGTAAAACTGCGATCGCCGAAGGTCTGGCCCAGCGCATCATCAACGGCGAAGTGCCGGACGGCCTTAAAGGCAAGCGTCTGCTCTCCCTCGATATGGGCGCACTGATTGCCGGTGCCAAGTATCGCGGTGAGTTCGAAGAACGCCTGAAATCACTGCTCAACGAGCTGTCGAAGCAGGAAGGGCAGATCATTCTGTTTATCGACGAACTGCACACCATGGTTGGCGCCGGTAAAGGCGAAGGCTCGATGGACGCCGGCAACATGCTCAAACCAGCTCTGGCACGAGGCGAGTTGCACTGCGTTGGCGCGACCACGCTCAACGAGTACCGCCAATATATAGAGAAGGATGCGGCGCTCGAGCGACGCTTCCAGAAAGTCCTGGTGGATGAGCCGAGCGAAGAAGACACCATCGCCATCCTGCGTGGCCTTAAAGAGCGTTACGAGGTTCACCACAAGGTGGCGATCACCGACGGCGCGATTATCGCGGCGGCCAAGCTCAGCCATCGTTACATCACTGACCGGCAGTTGCCGGACAAGGCCATTGACCTGATCGACGAGGCCGCCAGCCGTATCCGCATGGAAATCGATTCCAAGCCGGAAGTGCTCGATCGTCTGGAACGTCGCCTGATTCAGTTGAAAGTGGAATCCCAGGCGCTGAAGAAAGAAAGCGATGAAGCGGCGATGAAACGTCTGGAAAAACTCCAGGAAGAAATCGTCCGTCTCGAGCGTGAGTATTCGGATCTGGAAGAAATCTGGAATTCGGAAAAAGCCGAGGTACAGGGTTCTGCACAGATTCAGCAGAAGATCGAACAGTCGCGTCAGGAACTGGAAGCCGCGCGCCGTAAAGGCGACCTGAACCGCATGGCTGAATTGCAGTACGGGGTGATCCCTGATCTGGAACGCAGCCTGCAAATGGTCGACCAGCACGGCAAGAGCGAAAACCAGCTACTGCGCAGCAAGGTGACTGAAGAAGAAATCGCTGAAGTCGTGTCGAAGTGGACCGGCATCCCTGTGTCGAAAATGCTCGAAGGCGAGCGCGACAAACTGATGAAGATGGAAAGCCTGTTGCACAAACGGGTGATCGGTCAGGAAGAGGCCGTGGTGGCGGTGGCCAACGCGGTACGGCGTTCGCGCGCCGGGTTGTCCGACCCGAATCGTCCAAGCGGCTCGTTCATGTTCCTCGGCCCGACCGGTGTCGGTAAAACTGAGCTGTGCAAGGCGCTGGCCGAATTCCTCTTTGATACGGAAGAGGCGATGGTGCGGATCGACATGTCCGAGTTCATGGAGAAACATTCCGTGGCTCGCTTGATCGGTGCGCCACCGGGATACGTCGGTTACGAAGAGGGCGGTTACCTGACTGAGGCGGTGCGTCGTAAGCCTTATTCGGTGATCCTGCTGGACGAAGTCGAGAAGGCGCACCCGGATGTGTTCAACATTTTGCTGCAAGTGCTCGAGGATGGTCGCCTGACCGATAGCCATGGCCGCACGGTGGACTTCCGCAATACCGTGATCGTCATGACCTCGAACCTCGGCTCTGTGCAGATTCAGGAGCTGGTCGGTGATCGCGAGGCTCAGCGTGCTGCAGTCATGGATGCGCTGACGTCACACTTCCGTCCGGAGTTCATCAACCGGGTCGACGAAGTGGTGATCTTCGAGCCTTTGGCGCGGGATCAGATCGCGGGCATTACCGAGATCCAGTTGGGCCGTCTGCGCACTCGTCTGGCCGAGCGCGAGCTGAAGCTGGAACTCAGCCCGGAAGCGATGGACAAGCTGATCGCTGTTGGCTACGACCCGGTGTATGGCGCACGTCCTTTGAAACGGGCGATTCAGCGCTGGATCGAAAACCCGCTGGCGCAGTTGATCCTCTCGGGTCACTTCATGCCAGGCGACACGGCGACGGGCAAGGTCGAGAACGACGAAATCGTTTTCAACTAAGCCAAAGCGCCAATGAAAATTGGGAGGCCCTACATCGTAGGGCCTTTTTTTTCGTTAGGCTGTTGAACTCAAAGGAAAAGGCTTGTAAAGTGCGCCCCGCAGTCAGTCGCCAAGACGGTCTCAGCTCACTGAGTTGAAATCTGAAATAAGTTGCAAATCATTAACTTGAAAGCAATTTAGGGGGTTGACAGAGGTGTTCTAGGTTGTAGAATAGCGCGCCTCAGACACACGAACGCAGCGATGCGAACGAGTGACTGGAAGCAACAAGTTTCACCGTTGTAAATTGAAATATGTAGTTCCGTGATAGCTCAGTCGGTAGAGCAAATGACTGTTAATCATTGGGTCCCAGGTTCGAGTCCTGGTCACGGAGCCAATTTCAAACCGGGGTATAGCGCAGTCCGGTAGCGCGCCTGCTTTGGGAGCAGGATGTCAGGAGTTCGAATCCCCTTACCCCGACCATTTTTGGGTCGTTAGCTCAGTTGGTAGAGCAGTTGGCTTTTAACCAATTGGTCGTAGGTTCGAATCCCACACGACCCACCATTTTTGAAACCAGTTAGCGCTGGGATCGAATCTTAAGATCAGAGGCCAAAAGCGCTGATCGAAGAAGGCGATCTTTGAAAGGTCGCCTTTTTTTTACCGGGGTATAGCGCAGTCCGGTAGCGCGCCTGCTTTGGGAGCAGGATGTCAGGAGTTCGAATCCCCTTACCCCGACCATATTAAAAATCCTCGTATCGAAAGATACGGGGATTTTTTTTGTCCGACAAAAACTCATTTCCCCTTCAAGTCGTCATACAACCTGCCGATAGCCCGCTAACAAGAGGGGACTGCCATGGCTTCGCCCCTTGAATCTGGCCAATACAAGAATAAGGGCGTTCGTCATGTTGCTTCGTCAGTTGAATATTGCTCCCCGGGCTGCTCTGGGATTTGCCCTGATCGCGGTGTTGGTGGCATTGCTCGGCGTTTTTGCGCTCGGGCAGATGTCGAGCATTCGCGACAGTGAAGTCGCGGTAGAAAATCAGTGGCTGCCGAGCATTCGCGGCGGCGACGAGATTCGCGAGATCATGCTGCGTATCCGCACCATCTCGCTGCGCATGGCGCTGGATCAGGATCCGGCCAACATTGCGACTTACCGCAGCCAGATGGACACCCGCGACAAGGAGCTGAGCGAGAAAATCGCCGCCTACGACAAACTGGTCAACACCGCGGAAGGCCAACAGCTATACGACCAATTCAAAAAGACCTTTGCCGCGTATCGCAGCGGTATCGCTCAATCTTTCGCCCTCGCCGAGCAAGGCAAACGTGATGAGTTGACCAAATTGTTGCTGGTCGACATGAAAACCGTCGTCGATGGTTCCGGCAAGCAACTCAATGATCTGGCGGACCTGTTCGCCAAACAGGTCGCGGCTGAAAGCCAGAAGTCCGCTGCGCACTACGAAAACTCGCGCACGATTGTCAGCTTGTTCATCGCATTGGCCGCGCTGGCCACGGTGGCACTGGCGATGATGCTCACGCGCAGTATCGTTCGTCCGCTGAGCAGCGCTGTCAGCGCAGCAGAAAGTGTGGCGCAAGGCGATCTGACCCGGCCGATCGAAACCCATGGCAACGATGAAGTCAGTCGCTTGCTCAAAGCCTTGGCGACCATGCAGCAGAACCTGCGTGAGACGCTGCAAGGCATCAGCGGTTCGGCCACGCAACTGGCGACCGCTGCCGATGAGCTCAATGCGGTGACGCTCGACAGCACTCAGGGGCTGCAACAACAGAACAACGAAATCGAACAAGCTGCGACTGCGGTCAATCAGATGACGGCCGCTGTGGAAGAGGTCGCACGCAATGCGGTGTCGACGTCTGATGCGACCCGTCAATCCAGCGAGTCGGCGCATCTGGGGCAGGTGCGGGTCAGTGAGACGGCCACAGCCATCAATGCGCTGGCCAGCGATGTGCGACAGACCGGTGAGTTGGTGCAATCACTGGCCAATCAATCGCAGGACATCGGCAAAGTGCTGGACGTGATTCGTGCGATTGCCGAGCAGACCAATCTGCTGGCGCTCAACGCGGCGATTGAAGCAGCACGTGCCGGCGAGAGCGGGCGAGGCTTTGCCGTAGTCGCCGATGAAGTGCGGGCGCTGGCTTATCGCACGCAGCAATCGACTCAAGAGATCGAGCAAATGGTCCAGGGCATGCGCAGCGGTTCGAGCCTGGCGCTGGATTCGATGCAGGCCAGCACTGCACGGGCGACGACCACACTGGCGTTGGCTGAGCGTGCCGGTGAGGCGTTGCAAACCATTACCGCATCGGTGCATGAGATCCATGAGCGCAATCTGGTCATTGCCAGCGCTGCGGAAGAGCAGGCGCAAGTCGCTCGCGAAGTCGATCGCAATCTGGTGAACATTCGTGATTTGTCGGTACGTTCCGCCGCCGGTGCCGACCAGACCAGTGCTTCCAGCCATGAGTTGTCGCAACTGGCCAATGCCTTGCAGGGCATGGTGCGGCGCTTCCAGTTGTAAGCGAGCACATGTAAAAAAGCCGCGCTTCTCACGGGAGAGCGCGGCTTGGTTTTTTCTGCCGATCAGGCGCCGTCTTGATCTTTCAGGTGCTCGAACAGGCCTTTCGGCATCTTCTTGCCATTGGCTTCAAAGTTGGCCTTCACGTTGTTGTAGGCCTCTTGCTCGTCGATGAAGCCGTCATGGTTGGTGTCGATCTTGTCGAAGTCTGACTTCGGCGCGACTTTGAGGAATTCGGCGCGGGAAACCTTGCCGTCACCATCGCTGTCAGTCTTGGCCATCGAAGCATCGCCACATTTGCCTTCACCGCATTTGCCTTCCGGCGCTTTCACCGAGGTTTCCGCCGAGGCGACCATGTAGCCCTGTGCCAGTGGCTGGGCGGCAAACACCGAACCGGACAACATCAGGCCGCCAGCCAGGGCTGCGCCGATCAGGCCAATGGATTTTTTACCGAGGGTCGAAGTACGGGACATTTACATTCTCCTGGTTGCACAACGCAACCACACGTTAAAGACGCAAGCCTGAGCAGGTGTTGCTCGGGTGTGGCCATTAGGCGGTGGCGGTGTATCGCGACTGTGTCGCGCAGCGGGGGAGTTTGTAAGCGAAGGTGGGGAAAGCGAGGCGGGATACAGTACGAAACAGATCTTTCGATGAACACAAAATAATGTGGGAGCGAGCCTGCTCGCGAAAGCGTCAGATCAGTCGCATCAATAACGACTGACAGAACGCTTTCGCGAGCAGGCTCGCTCCCACAGGTTTACATCAATGCAATTTCAGACGCGGCTCGGTGCCACGGCCAATCTTGCTGCCCAGCATCAGCATCGCCGTGCGGAACGGCCCGTACAGCGCCATCTGGTGCATGCGGTACAGCGACACGTAAAACATCCGCGCCAGCCAGCCTTCGAGCATCACACTGCCGGTCAGGTTGCCCATCAAGTTACCCACAGCCGAAAAACGCGACAGCGAGATCAGCGAGCCGTAGTCGGTGTACTTGTACTCCGGCAGGGTCTTGCCTTCGATGCGCAACTTCAGCGACTTGGCCAGCAGTGACGCCTGTTGGTGCGCGGCTTGCGCCCGTGGCGGCACGTTGCGATCGGTGCCGGGTTGCGGGCACGCGGCGCAATCGCCGAAGGCGAAGATGTTTTCGTCGCGAGTGGTTTGCAGCGTCGGCAACACTTGCAGCTGATTGATGCGGTTGGTTTCCAGGCCGTCGATGTCCTTGAGGAAACCCGGTGCGCGAATACCGGCAGCCCAGACTTTCAGGCTGGCCTTGATCTCATTGCCATCGGCCGTGATCAGACTGTCGGCGGTCACTTCGCTGACCGAAGCATTGGTCATCACATTGACCCCGAGTTTTTCCAGGGTCTTGTGCACCGGTCCGCTGATGCGCTCCGGGAGGGCGGGCAGCACCCGTGGCCCGGCTTCGATCAGGGTGATGTGCATGTTTTCCGGTTTGATCCGGTCCAGACCGTACGCCGCCAGTTCATGGGCGGCATTGTGCAGTTCTGCCGCCAGCTCGACGCCCGTGGCGCCAGCGCCGACGATCGCTACGCTGATCTGCTCGACCACATCGGTTTGCCCGGCGTGTGCACGCAGGTAGTGATTCAACAGTTGCTGGTGAAAGCGCTCGGCCTGTTTGCGGGTATCGAGGAACAGGCAGTGCTGCGCCGCGCCCTGAGTGCCGAAATCGTTAGTGGTGCTGCCGACACTGATCACCAGCGAGTCGTACTGCACTTCCCGTGCTGGCACTAGCTCGACGCCGTTTTCGTCGTAGGTCGCTGCCAGCTGAATTTTCTTCTGTGCGCGATCAAGCCCGCTCATGCGCCCCAGCTGGAACTCGAAGTGGTTCCATTTTGCCTGGGCAACATAGTTGAGTTCGTCTTCGGAAGAGTTCAGCGATCCGGCGGCCACTTCGTGCAACAGCGGTTTCCAGATGTGCGTCAGGTTGGCGTCGACCAGCATCACACTGGCCGTGCCGCGCTTGCCCAGAGTCTTACCCAGACGGGTAGCCAACTCCAGACCGCCGGCGCCGCCGCCGACAATAACAATACGATGGGACATAGGGATAACTCGCAAGGTTTTTAAAGGAAATCGGTGTCGTTACCCAAGCGAGCGCGAGGCAGCTCATAGCGTCAGGTAACTGATAAATCGGCTCAACAGGCCCAGACCAATGGTCACTGCCAGCACCAGCACCAGGAGCATCCACGGCCGGAAAGGCCGGCGCTCGACTTGGTGTTGGGACAGTTGCAGGTACTCTTCGACATGTTTCTGGTCTTCGGGGTTCAGGCGGCTGGTCATATTTGCCTCGTCAGGTAGACGTTGCTGAATGGACAGAAGCTACAGCGGTTTTTATCCGGGGTTGAACGCAGCATAGCCGCTGTCCGGAACCGGCTCGACGCTTATACGGTCTTCGAGGCGAATGATCCCGCTTTGTAACACCCGCGCGGTAATTCCGCCATGTCCGCGCACCGCTTGAAAGGTGCCGGGGCCGAGGTTGTTCTGCAGCCGTGCGCAGGGCTGACACCAGCCAGTGGTTTCGAATATTGCCTGACCGATGCGAAAGCGCCGACCCTTGAGGCTAAACAAATTGATACCGCTGATAACGAGATTGCGCCGCAGATCTTCAGGTCTGACCGGTTGATCGTGCGCACGGCCCATCAATGCGCTGATCACCGCCAAATGTTCCCACTGGATCAGGGTCACCTGCCGTGCGTTGCGCACACCGGGGCGGGCGTGATCGCCGGTCAGTCCAGCTTCAAGTCGAGCCTCCACGGCATCGAGTTCAATCATCGGCCCACGGGATTCTGGACGCACGCCGATCCAGCGCACACATCCAGTCTGCGGCACATCGGCGATCAATTGCTGAAGCGGCGTCACAGGCTGATCCCGACATCGAAAACGATGCTGCGACCGAGGTTGCTGCGCAGGAAGTCCGGTGCGTCCGGGTGGGCGAATAGCACGCGGGCGAAGGTCGGGCCGACCAGCGACAGTGAGCGCCAGCCCTGGCGCAAATATTCGGTAGGCGGGGGGAAATGGCTGTTCAGATCCAGCACCTCACGTTTAAGACTGGCGAAGGCGATGATATCCAGTTCGCCCAGATCCATGCCGCGTTCCTTGTAGTTGTGCGCTTTTTTACGCAAGGTCGGCGCCAGTCTCAGCAGGAATTCATTGGCCGGAATCCGCTTGGGCTTGGCTTCACGGCGCACCAGTTGGCTGAGAGAAAAGGCGCTGCGTCGTCGCTGCAGTTCATCGCGCCATTCGTCGTTGAGCCGGCGCCCCTCGTCGAGCACGAAGAACACCTCGAAATTGGCATCGCGAAACAGCACATCCGGCGGCTCGCCAGCCGGCGCAAATTCGTCGGCGCGGTAGGGAATGTTCAAGCCTTGCAGCAGGCGTTGGCAGACCCAACGCTCACGCTCCCATTTGCGGGCATTGGACAGAAAGGCGTTGGCCTGCTCGGCCGCGATGGTCAGCAGGCGTAAATAATCTGAGTCATCCATAAGCCCAAGCTTAGCGTTCAAATGCGACAAGCTGAAAGCGTTACGCGGCAAAGTGCATCAGTGGGCAGTCGAGAAGGGCGGTGTAGACTCATGGCAATCGACTATTTACGCCAAACCGTGAGGACTCATCGTGAAATTTCGCTGGCTGCTGCTGTTTGCTGTTTTTCCGCTGTTTGCCCATGCACTCGAAACCGGCGAGCGTCTTGCACCCTGGACGTTGCTTGATCAGTACGAGCAGCCCTTCACCCTCGACGACAGCACTACAACGTTGCTGGTGGCGCGGGATATGGACGGCGCTAAGCTGATCAAAGAAGTGTTGAAGGATCAGCCCAAGGGCTATCTGGAGGCGCGCCACGCGGTATTCGTTGCCGATATCCAGCGCATGCCGGCGCTGATTGCCAGGATGTTTGCCGTACCGGCCATGCGCGACTACCACTACCGGGTCATGCTTGATCGAGAAGGCCGGGTAGCGTCGCGCTATCCCGGCGCAGAAGGCCAGGTGTTGTGGTTGCAATTGAAGGACGGTCGATTGCTCTCGCAATGTGAGTACGCCAACGCGAGCGAACTGCGCGAGGCGCTGGAGAAGGCGCGCCCATGATCGGCGTCGAGGTGCTGGCGACTGAAAGTCTGCTGTTGGGCTGGCTGATTTATCTGCCGGTGCTGCTTTGGGCGATCGTGCGGGCGCCGTGGGTCGAGTTGTTCAGCGACAGCCGGCGTCAGCATCTGCTGTTCGGCACCGTGTTTGCGTTGTTTCTGTTGTGGTTGATGCGCAGGGATTTCGACACGGGCGTGTCGTATCACTTCCTCGGCATGACGGCGGTAACGCTGTTGCTGGACTGGCCGCTGGCGATCGTCGGCGGGCTGGTGGCGCAAATCGGCCTGGTGCTGCTCGGGCGTCAGGATCTCGCGGCGATGGGGGTCAATGGCGCGATGTTCATTTTGCTGCCGGTGCTGGTCACCGAGTGCGTGGCAATCCTTGTCGAGCGTGCCCAACCGCGCAACCCGTTCGTGTACATCTTCTGTTCCGGTTTTTTTGCCGCCGCGTTGTCGGCCTTGTTGTGCCTGATCCTCAGCCTGACGCTGCTGTGGTACGACGGCCTTTTCGCCATGCCGGAGTGGCTGGAAGACTTCATCGGTTACGTGTGGCTGATCATTTTCCCCGAAGCGTTCATCAACGGCATGATCATCAGTGCGCTGGTGGTATTCAGCCCGGAGTGGCTGGAGACCTTCAATCGCACGCGCTACCTTTCGGCGCCGTGGAAGGACGACGATCCGAAGTCTTGATCCACATCAAACCCGCCAGACGCGGGAAATTTCATGCTCGCGCAAATCCCTTCAGGAGCAGCGGCATGAGTGTTTACGAGTGGGCAAGGCAGGAGACCCGGCAGAGTCTGGACATGGCGCAGGAGGTGGGCTTTGACCCGGGGTTGAGTTTGCGTGCCTTGCTCAGTGCGGTGGTGCAGCAGAGCAAGGCTGTGCGCAACGCCGAAGACCTGGCCGACGAGTTGCGCTTTCTGGCGGAAAACCTCGACGACGATCAGGACTACGGCTTTATGCGGCCCTGATCAGGGTCAGTGACGCGGATCGAAATCGCCGGAAAACAGTTCGTCCTCGGCATCCGGTGCGACCGGGATCTTGTGTTCTTCCGACGCCCAGGCGCCGAGGTCGATCAGTTTGCAGCGATCGGAACAGAACGGCCGAAACTTGTTTTCGGGGGTGAATTCCACGGGGGCGCCGCAGGTCGGGCATTCAACGGTGGGGATCTGGCTCATGCTTGGCCTCCGGATAAAGTCAGGTAAAAGTGATGCAGGCGCTCGACTTCGCTGTGCAACCAGGCGAGGTCGCGGTCATTGACCACCACGTCGTCGGCGCGGCTCACACGGTCTTCGCGGCTCGACTGAGCCTTGAGGATCGCCTGAACCTGCTGCTCGCTGGTCTGGTCACGCTGCAAGGTGCGTTCGATCTGCAATTGTTGCGGGGCGTCGATCACCAGGATGCGCTGGGTCATCGCGTATTGCCCGGATTCGATCAACAGTGGCGAAACCAGAATCGCGTAAGGCGATTTTGCCAGCGCCAGATGATGGGCGATTTCCTCGGCGATCAACGGATGAAGCAGGGCTTCTAGCCAGCGACGTTGCTCCGGCACTTCGAAGATCAGCTTGCGCAGGGCGGCGCGATCCAGCGTGCCATCGGCC
This sequence comes from Pseudomonas viridiflava, assembly GCF_900580865.1. GTDB lineage: Bacteria > Pseudomonadota > Gammaproteobacteria > Pseudomonadales > Pseudomonadaceae > Aquipseudomonas. The sequence continues at coordinate 47,232 of NZ_UTBZ01000164.1, read as the reverse complement.
TGCAACACGTCGGGGCCGAAGTGTTCGGCAATCTTCGCCAGCGCCGGGCGCCCCGGTTCAACCACCCAGCGCGCCGCGTGATCGGCATCCACCACGTGGATACCCAGATCAATGAAGTGCTGGGCCGCCGCGCTTTTGCCGCTGCCAATGCCGCCGGTGAGGCCGAGAATCCAGGGTTTTTCCACAGGGGTATTCATTTCAAACCGACAAACTGCCAATAGAAGTCGGTTATTTGACCACCCCAGAGCAAGGCAATCCAGCCGGCAATTGCCAGATAAGGGCCGAAGGGGATTGGCGTCGAGCTTTTCTGCTCGCGCAGGCGCAGCAAAATCACCCCGATAATGGCGCCGACCAGTGATGACAGCAGAATGGTCAGCGGCAGAATCTGCCAGCCGCCCCACGCGCCGAGCAGCGCCAACAGTTTGAAATCACCGTGGCCGATGCCGTCCTTGCCGGTCAGCAGTTTGAACAGCCAGAACACCGACCACAGCGCCAGGTAGCCGGCCACCGCGCCCCACAGCGCATCGTGCAACGGCACGAACAGGCCGAAACTGTTGACGATCAACCCCAGCCACAACAACGGCAACACCAGCACATCGGGCAGCAGTTGATGCTCGGTGTCGATCAGACTCATCGCCAGCAAACCCCACGTCAGGACAATCAGCAGGCATGCCGACCAACCGAAGCCGATATGCCAGGCGATGAAGGCAGAGAGCAGTCCGCAGGCCAGTTCGGTCAGCGGATAACGTTTGCTGATGGGCGCTGCGCACGCAGAACAGCGCCCGCGCAGCCACAGATAACTGAGCAGGGGAACGTTCTCCCACGGGCGAATCCGATGGGCGCAATGTGGGCACTCGGAGTGCGGCAGCATCAAGTTGTAGGTGGGCTGCGGCGTCTCGCCGGGCAAACCGAGCACGTCTTGGGCCTGCTGGCGCCAATCGCGTTCGAGCATTTTCGGCAGGCGCCAGATCAGCACGTTGAGAAAGCTGCCGACCACCAGACCCAGCAGCAGGGCGGTGAAAACAAAGGCCAGCGGATACAGGGCAAACAGTTCGTCGATAGGCATGTCAGATCGCTGAGCCGAGTTGGAAGATCGGCAGGTACATGGCTACCACCAGACCACCGACGATCACCCCCAGTACGACCATGATGAACGGCTCCATGAGACTGGTGAGGTTGTCGACCATGTTATCCACTTCCTCTTCGTAAAACCCCGCGACCTTGTCGAGCATTTCATCTAGCGCCCCCGACTCTTCGCCAATCGCGGTCATCTGCACGGCCATGTTGGGAAAGACCCCGGTGCTGCGCATCGAAAAATTCAGCTGCATACCGGTTGAGACATCCTGGCGAATGCGCAGCACGGCACGTTTGAACACCACATTGCCGGTGGCGCCGGCCACCGAGTCGAGCGCTTCCACCAATGGCACACCGGCAGCAAACGTGGTCGACAGGGTTCGGGCAAAACGGGCTACCGCTGACTTGTACATCAGCGTGCCCACCAATGGCAGTTTCAACAGCCAGGTGTCTCTGCGATCGCGTAACGCCTGGGAGGTTTTCAGTGCGTGTCGAGTGCCGAAAATCGCCGCGACCAGCGCACCGAGAATCGCCCACCACCATTGCTGCATGAACTCCGAAAGGCTGATCACCATCAGAGTGAAGGCCGGTAACTCTGCACCGAACCCCGAGAATACCGACTGGAATTGCGGCACCACTTTAACCAGCAGGATTCCGGTCACGACCGCCGCGACCAGCACGACGGCGGTGGGGTAGGTCATGGCTTTTTTGATTTTGGCCTTGAGCCGTTCGCTTTTTTCCTTATAAGTCGCGACCCGTTCCAGCAAGGTATCGAGCGCGCCGGACTGCTCGCCGGCATCGACCAGGTTGCAATACAACTCGTCGAAGTATTGCGGCTTCTTGCGCAGGGCTGTGGCGAAGCTGTTACCGGCCGCGACCTCCTGTTTGACCTCGTCGACCAGCTTGCGCATGGCCGGGTTTTCAAAGCCTTCGCCGATGATGTCGAACGACTGCAGCAGCGGCACACCAGCCTTCATCATGGTCGCCATCTGCCGGGTGAACAGGGCAATATCCTGCGCCTTGATGCGTTTGCCAAAGCTCAACAACGACGACGACTTCTTGCGCACCTTGCCCGGGTTGATCCCCTGTTTGCGTAGTTGTGCCTTGATCAGCGCCGGGTTCTGTCCGCTCAACTCACCGGTGACTTTACTGCCTTTCCTGTCCGTACCTTCCCAGGCGTAGATACTGATTTTCGCTGCCTTGACCGCCATGTTCAGTCCTTGGTGACCCGGTTGATTTCTTCAAGGCTGGTGATGCCTTGCATGGCCTTGTGCAGCCCGGAGGTGCGCAGGTCGTCGAAGCCGTCGCGGCGCATTTGCAGGTCGATTTCCAGCGAATTGCCTTCGGCCATGATCAAGTGTTGCAGTGCCGGTGTGTTCTTCACCACTTCATAAATCCCCACGCGTCCCTTGTAACCGCCGTTGCAGTGATCGCAACCGACCGGCTCGTAGATCGTGAAATGGCCGATGCGTTCCTCGGGGAAGCCTTCCTTGATCAAGGTTTCGCGCGGGATCTCGATGGCTTTCTTGCAGTGGCTGCAGAGCTTGCGTGCCAGGCGCTGGGCGATGATCAGGCTGACCGAGGTGGCGATGTTGAAGCCGGGAATACCCATGTTGTGCAGACGCGTGAGGGTTTCCGCGGCGCTGTTGGTGTGCAGGGTGGACAGCACCAGGTGACCGGTCTGCGCGGCTTTGATCGCGATCTCAGCGGTTTCCAGATCGCGGATCTCGCCGACCATGATCACGTCCGGGTCTTGGCGCAGAAACGAGCGCAGCGCCTGGGCAAAGTCGAGACCCTGTTTGGGATTGACGTTGACCTGGTTGATGCCTTCCATATTGATCTCCACCGGGTCCTCGGCGGTGGAAATATTGATGTCGACGGTGTTGAGAATATTCAGGCCGGTGTACAGCGAAACGGTTTTACCCGAACCGGTGGGCCCGGTGACCAGAATCATGCCCTGTGGCTGCTTGAGTGCGGCCATGTACAGATCCTTCTGCTCGGGCTCATAGCCGAGGGCGTCGATGCCGATCTGCGCGCTGGAGGGGTCGAGAATCCGGATCACCACTTTTTCGCCCCACAGGGTTGGCAGGGTGTTGACGCGGAAATCGATCGACTTGCTTTTCGACAGGCGCATCTTGATCCGCCCATCCTGCGGTTTGCGGCGCTCCGAGATATCGAGGCTGGCCATGACTTTCAGGCGTGCGGCGATGCGCCCGGCCAGTTGAATCGGTGGCTTGGCCACTTCACGCAGGATGCCGTCGGTGCGTACCCGCACCCGGTAGTTCTTCTCGTAAGGCTCGAAGTGCAGGTCGGACGAGCCGCTCTTGATCGCATCGAGCAGCATCTTGTGGACGAAACGCACCACTGGCGCATCGTCGGCGTCGAGGCCACCGATCGCGTCCTGTTTGTTGTCGTCGACGGATTCGACATCGAGACCATCGAGATCGACATCGGCCATGTCTTCCAGACCATTGGCATGGGTGTCGAAGAATTTCTCGATGGCGTCGGTGAGCTTGTCGTCCTCGACCAGAATGGCTTCGGTACTGAGGCCGGTGCTGAACTGGATGTCGTTGATCGCTTGATGGTTGCTCGGGTCGGAAATGCCCACGAACAGTTTATTGCCGCGCCGCCACAACGGTAGGGCGTGGTGCTGGCGTACGAGTTTTTCACTGACCAGGCCTTTGGGCTGGGTTTCCTTGTCGAGGCAATTGAGATCAAGGAATGCCATGCCGAAATGTTCGCTGGCGATCTCGGCGACCTGCCAGCTTTTGACCAGTTTGTTCTGCACCAGGTAGCTGACCAGCGACAAGCGATTGCGCTGGGCCTGTTGCCAGGCTTGCTGGGCGCTTTTTTCGGTCAGCAGTTCGGCCTGCACCAATTGCTTGGCCAGACCGCTCAGAGCGATGTCATTCATGGGGATTCCGCGCACTTGCAGTTCATGACTTATAGCCTAGTCAAGTGACAGCGCCAAACACGGCGGGTGCAGGTGACAAAAAGTGTCAGATAGTGCGGTTACGGGTTGTAGGAAATGGCGTTGTAAGTGGTTCGCGCCCAAGGGGCGGGGCCTCGAAGGCATTGGCATGGCCTATGCTGCTTCCCTTGCAGATCATGAGATTTCGACTCATGCATGGAGCGTATCTATGAAAAAACAACAAGGTTTTACTCTGATCGAACTGCTGATCGTGGTGGCGATCATCGGGATTCTGGCAACCATCGCCTTGCCGCAATATTCCAAGTATCAGGCGCGGTCGAAGGTGACGGCGGGGCTGGCGGAAATCAGCGCGATGAAAGTGCCGTTCGAGGACACCATCAATCAAGGAACCAACCCGACACTGGCCATCGTGAAGGGCGATGCGGCGACCTCCACATCCAATTGCGCGCTGACGGCCTCCGGTACCGCCGCCGATGGTGCGGGAACAATCGTTTGTACGATCGCCAACGCGCCAGCTCCTGTGCTGGGTAAAACAATCACCCTGACACGTACCGCCACCACTGGGTGGGCGTGTACTACAAACGTGTCGCCGGATTACTCACCTAAAGGCTGCACCGCTAGCGGAACATAACTGGGTTGTGTGCTGACCAGAATGCCCCGCAATGCGGGGCATTTTTCATTGCGCAGCCGTTCACAAAAGCTTCAATAATTTCAGCGTCTTAGGAACTTTCCAAAAAACCGCAACTTGCATGTGAATATTGCGCATGTCATGCAAATTGCATGATTCCGAAAATCTGCGCTAAGCATAAGATATTGATTTATAAGGATTTTGTGTTGATGGAAAAGTTGGCACAGCGTTCGCAACTACCTTGGTAACCCTGCTGACAAGACAACCAGCAGACTTTCCAGAAAAACAGGAGTTACTCGTATGAAGAAGTTCGCTATCACTGCCGCTGCTGCTACCGCGCTGACCCTGACCATGGCTTCCGGTGCATTCGCACAATCCACTCAGGCTACCCAGGCTCCAATGACTCTGGCTGCTGGTGAAGTCACCCAGGCTAAAGAAGCTACTTCCGATACCTGGATCACCACCAAAGTCAAAGCTGACCTGGTCACCGAGAAAGGCATTCCAGGTACCGACATCAAAGTAGAAACCAACAAAGGCGTTGTATCGCTTTCGTCGACTACTGCTGTAACTGAATCGCAGAAAGATGTTGCTGTAGCGATCGCCAAGAAAATCAAAGGCGTCAAAGCGGTCTCCGCTGACGGCCTGAAAGCCGAGTAAGGCATGACTTCTCGCCTGGACCGGGAGAAGACGCGACAGACGGGCCGAGCAATACGTCTGCCGCAACTTTAGAGTTCATGCGAACGGTCACACGGATGTGACCATTACGGGCCCCGGCACTTGTGTCGGGGCCTGTTCTATTTTTAGAAGCAAAAGATCGCAGCCTTCGGCAGCTCCTACAATTGGAATGCACTTCCATGTAGGAGCTGCCGAAGGCTGCGATCTTTTGCTTTTTCAGTTACCGCGTTTGCTGTTGATCTGCCGCAGGCGATTGCCTTCAAAGCGCAGGTATTGATACATGCCGTTGTTCGGGCCGTAGGTCCATTCCTCGACCTGAAACTCTTCCCGGCGATTGGCGCTGCGCTTGTAGCCCAATACATCACGGTTGACCGGCTCACCGCACTTCTGCAGGACTTCGCTGGAGAGGTCGCCAAGGCTGACCAGTTGACTGCCGCAGCGCAGGGTATCGGAGGCCGAGGCTTGGCTGGCTGCGAAAGTCATTGCGATCAAGGCCAGCCATTGCAGTTTCATCACTCGGCGTCCAGATGCATTTGCGTCACCACCCGACCATCGCTCTCGGCTTCACCGAGATTGGCGTCGATGAAGTACACGCGGTCGTCTGCTAGTTGGCCTTTATCCACCAGATAATCCTTGATGCTGCTGGCGCGGTCCTGGCCCAACTGACGCAGCAGCACATCGCTGCCACTCCAGAACTGGATCACGCCTTCACGCATCTTCGCCGTGCGTTCTTCCTTGCCCAGATCCTTCCATTCCGCCGGTGGCTGGGTCTTCAGACGGGTGCGGTAAATGCCTTCGAGCAGTGGACCTTTTTCGCTGTCTGGCACTTGCAGCAACGAAGCCTGAGCCGGCACCTTGTCGCCGCGCCGCTGGAGCATCTTGTAGTAGTTGTACTGGTATTCACGTTCCAGACGTTGCTCAGCGAGTAACGGACCGTCGCTGCTTTTGGCCGCGGTGCCTTCGATTTCCAGGCGCAGGGCCGGACGCTCCTTCAACGCCTGAGACAGTTTGACCAGCGCGGCTTCGGCATCCTTGCTCAACTCGCTGGAACCCGGCGCAAACGACACTGTGCCGAGGTCTTCGGAACCGCCGCCACTGATCAACCCGCCAATCATTTTGAACGGCGCGGCGGCGGCTTTGACGATCAGGTTGCGCAGGGTCTGCCAGACAATCGGCATTACGCTGAATTGCGGGTTGTTCAAGTCGCCGGTTACCGGCAATTCGATGGAGATCTTGCCGTCGACGTCCTTGAGCAGGGCAATTGCCAGTTTCAATGGCAGGCTCACGGCATCCGGGCTGTCGACCTTTTCACCGAGCTGCAATTGCTCAACCACCACTTTGTTCTCGGCTTTGAGCTGGCCCTTGGTGATCAGGTAGTGCAGATCGAGGTTGAGGCGGCCCTTACGGATGCGGTAACCGGCAAATTTGCCGGAGTAGGGCGTCAGCGTCGTCAGTTCGACGCGTTTGAAACTGGTGGCGATGTCGAGGCTGGCCATCGGATCGAACGGATTGACCGCGCCCTTGATGGTCACTGGCGCATAACGATCGACCTTGCCCTTGATGTCGACACTGGCCGGTTTCGCCTGACGGCTGTCGATGGTGCCGATCTGGCCGTTGAGTTGCTGCACGGCGGTGGCGAAGTTGGGCGTCAGGCTGAAGTCGGCGAAGTTCGCCGAGCCGTCATTGATAGCGATGCCACCGATGTGAATACCCAACGGTTTCTCGTTGCTGGCCGGTTTGGCTGCCGTGGTTTTTGCGCCGCTGTCGGCCGGTTGCGGGATCAGCAGGTCGTCGATGTTGGTGGTGCGATCGTCGTTGATCATGAACCGCACATAAGGCTGGAACAGGTTGACCCTGTCGATCGACAGGCTGTCGCCGTGCTGATAATTCAGGCCTTCGACCACCACTTGCTGCCACTTGAGGAAGTCGCGGGTTTTCAGGGTGTCGAGGGTGTGCAGTTGATCGATCTGCGCGCGGCCGGTGACGCTGAGCGCCAGCGGTTCAGTGCTCTTGAGGTTGACCTTCAGGTCACTGCCGAGCATGCCGCTGCGCAGTTCCAGGCGAATGAAAGGGTTGATGTAGGACTGCGCAACCCGCAGGTCGATGTCCTGGGTTTTCACGTTGAGCTGGGCGTTGACCGGGGCGAGATTGACCGTGCCGTCAGCCGTGATCTTGCCTTGCTTGCCCACGCCGCTGTCGAGTTTGAGCTTGAAGGGCGAACCGTTGAGGCTGTCGAAATCCTGCAGGTCGACGTTCAGCGGGGTGATATCCAGTGCCACCGCAGGTGTTGCCGAGCGGTCGGCCAGATGCACAGTGTAGTTACGCAATTGCACGTCTTTGAGCAGCACTTGCCATGGCTTGCTCGGCGCAGTGGATTCTGGCTTCGGCGAGTCCGCGGCGGCCGGCGTGCTGGCAGGTTCCGCGGCGGCTTTGGCGGCCGGTTTCGACGGTTGGCTGGCGAACAGTTTCTGCCAGTCCAGCTGGCCGTCGGCTTCGAGGGCGGCCCAGGTTTCCAGTTTGTTGCTGCGGATCTTGCCAACCACGACTTGTTGCTTGGCCAGATCCACCGAAGTTTCGCTGACGTCGAGACGCTCGAGTTTCGCCAGTGACCGGCCGTCCGGAGCCTTGATGGCGAACGGCGCGATGCTCACCGCGACATTGTTCAGCAGCAGTTCGGTTTCTTTCGACAGATTGAGTTTGTAGTCGGTGCTGAGGCTGATCACGCCGTCTTCGAGCACCAAAGGCACCGAGTCACGCACGTAAGGCCAGAAGGCTTTCATCTTGCCGTCGGTGACTTTCAGGGTGCCTTCGGAGGTGAACGGGATCAGGCTGAAATTACCGCTCCAGTCGATCCGCCCACCGGCCGGGCCGATGGCGACCAGGGTCATGTCGGCGCTGTCCTCGGGCAAGGTGCTGAGGTTTTTCAGTTCGAAGCTGAGGTCGTCGTAGAGAAATTCGATGGGCTCGCTCGGACGCACGTCCTGAAAGTGCACGACGCCGCCGGCCAGTTTGATGTTGTCTATGCGCAGCGGGAAAGGTTTGGCATCCGGGTCGGCCGGTGTCGGCTCACTGGCCGGCACATTGAACAGGCCCAGCAGGTTGAGTTTGCCGTCTTTGGCGAAAAGGATTTCGCTCTTCGGTTTGTCCAGTTCGATGTTGGCCAGATGCAGGGCTTTGGTCCACAGGCTGTCGATTTGCAGGTCGGCATAAAGGCGATCGAAACCGATCTGCTCCTTGCCCGGCTCGCCGATGACCAGACCCCATAGGGTGACTTCAAGGCTGAACGGGTTGAGCTCGATACGCTGGATATGCGCGGGCACCGTCGCGTAGTTGGCCAGTTGTTGATTGGCTACCCGCAGAGCAATGCCCGGCAAAATCAGAAACCCCAGCAGGCTGTAGAGGGCCAGAGCAGTCAACAGGGCGCCAATCGCGCGAATCAATCCTTTGGGCATGTGCGGCTTCATCTGTCTGAATCGGAGTGCCTTGGAGTATGGCACGCGATTCTGGTTCCGAAGTACCTCGCGTGGGGCAGGATTGTTCAGATTCTTCTGTAGGAACAGATCCCATGTGGGAGCGAGCCTGCTCGCGAAGGCGTCATATCAGTCGCTCTATTTGTTGGCTGATACACCGCTTTCGCGAGCAGGCTCGCTCCCACCTTGGATAGGTGTCCGCCGCGCGAGCGGTTCAGAGCTGCAGGATCAGGGTTTTCAGCGGTGGTTGCTGGTCCATGGACGGGAAGTCCGCGCCGGGAGTCATCACGCTCCAATCGCGCACAGGCCGGCCAGCCTTTTCGGCGCAGCGCAGGACCTGCTCGCGCCAGTCGTCCATGCTGACTTTCGCCAGGTTGTTGCAGCAGATCAGCACGCCGTTGTCGGCGGTGGTCAGCAGGGCCGGTTTGAGCAGGCTCTGATAGTCGCGCAGCAGATCGACGGTGCCAAACGCGCTCTTGGCCCACGCCGGCGGATCGAGCAGCACCAGGTCGTATTGACGCTGTTCCAGACGCTGATAGCTCGGCAGTTTCTGTCCACGGCGCTGACTGATCGGCAGACCGGCGAGTTGGCGGATTGCCGGAAAGTAATCGGACTGGATGAACTGCATCTCGGGCAATTGCGGGTTGAGCAGACCGTTTTCGCGACCAACCGCCAGATTACCTTCGGCGAAATCCAGGTTGCACACTTCACTCGCCCCGCCAGCGGCTGCACTGAGGCCAACGCCGCAGGTGTAAGCAAACAGGTTGAGTACGGATTTGCCTTTGGCGTGATCCTTGACCCAGCCGCGGGTGTTGCGCAGGTCAAGGAACAGTAACGGATCCTGGCCGGCATGGCGTCCGCGCACGCGGTAATTCAGGCCCCATTCATGACCGACCAGATCGCCCAGTGCGGCGTCATCGGCTTTGTAAACACTGTCTTCGCGGTCGATGCGCGAGTTGCCCCTAGAGCGGTCGTTGTAGACCAGCAAGGTTTCGAAGCTCAGCGTCTGATTGACCATGGCGTGCAGTTGCAGCAGGTTGTCCCGTTCCAGCGTCTGGTGAAAGCTTTGCACCAACAGTTGCGGGCCGTAGCGGTCGATGGTCAAACCGCCGGCGCCTTCCTGGCTGCCATGGAACAGTCGATAGCAATCGGTGCCCTGGCTGTGCAGCTCGGCGAGCAAGTCCTGACGTTGATCGAGGGCGGCGCGCAGCGCCTGATTCAAGGAAGACATGCGGGCGCCTTGCTGAAGAGAATTGGGGCGCGGGAGTTTAGCAGCTTGGCGGGTAACCGAGGTGCTGCCTTCGCGAGCAGGCTCGCTCCCACATGGGAATGTATTCCAAATGTGGGAGCGAGCCTGCTCGCGAAGCTTTTAGGTCAGCAAACCCATCCGGCGTTTCGCCCGTTGCACCGAACCATTGCGCATCGCCCAGCGCAGCATCGGTGCGCTGCGCCTCACGCTGGCGCGAATCAATTGCCGTTGCAGCGAGCTCTGCCGGACATCAAGCATATCGCTGGCCCAGTCCGGCAGCAGGTCGATACCGGCCTTCATCATCAGATCGCCAAACGGTCGAGCCAGCACACTGGGCGCCGGTGCGTCGAGCAGCAAGCGCAAAACCTCACGGCTGCGCTCATCGCACAGCAATTGCGGACGCATGCGTTGCAGATACTCGGCCACGGCTTGCCGGGACTTTGGCACATCCCGCGCGCCGAGGCGTTCGGCAATCACGGCGATTTCCGCGTAATAACGATCCTGATCCGCCCCCGACAACTGCGGATTGCGATAACGCAAATGCGCCGCGAGAAAGTTACTCACTTCCGCCACATGCACCCACGTCAGCAAATCCGCATCGCTCGCCGCGTATGGCCGGCCATCCGGCGCAGTGCCGACCACTTGCAGATGAATGGTGCGCACTTTCTCGATCAGCCAGTCGGCATCCCGCCGCGAACCGAATGTGGTGCCGGAGACAAACTGACTGGTGCGCCGCAGACGGCCAAGCATGTCCTGACGAAAATTCGAATGATCCCAAACCCCGGCCAGTGCCAGCGGATGCAAAGCTTGCAGCAAGAGCGCGCTGATGCCACCGATCAACATGCTGCTGAAGTCGCCGTGCACCTGCCAGCAGATCGAATCCGGACCAAACAGGCCGGGATCGCCCTTGGGGTTTTCCAGGTCGAGCTGACCGAGCGACAGCCCGGTCAGGCTCATGAGCTGGTTTTCGATACGACTGCGGATGAATTCCATGACCACTCAGTGCGAAAGGGCGGGCGCGGCCGGTTGACCGCGCCCGGGGTGTTACTGATTGAGGCGCTTGTCGATCAGGCCTTGAACCACGCTCGGGTCGGCCAGGGTCGAAGTGTCACCGAGGCTGTCGAGTTCGTTGCAGGCGATCTTGCGCAGAATGCGCCGCATGATCTTGCCTGAGCGGGTTTTCGGCAAGGCCGGCGCCCATTGGATCAGGTCCGGTTTGGCGAAGCTGCCGATTTCCTTGCTGACGTGGGCCAGCAGTTCTTTCTTCAACTCGTCATTCGCTTCGGTGCCGTTCATGGGCGTGACGAAGGCGTAGATGCCCTGACCTTTGACGTCGTGCGGATAACCAACCACGGCGGCCTCGGCGATGCTGTCGTGCAGCACTAGCGCGCTCTCCACTTCAGCCGTACCGATGCGGTGGCCGGAAACGTTGATCACATCGTCGATGCGCCCAGTGATCCAATAGTCGCCATCCTCGTCGCGGCGTGCGCCGTCGCCGGTGAAGTAGTAGCCGGGATAAGGTTTGAAATAGGTGTCGACCATTCGCTGCGGATCGCCATAGACACTGCGGATCTGCGCTGGCCAGCTGGACTTGATCGCCAACACGCCGCTGCCGGCGCCTTGGATTTCCTTGCCGTGCTCATCGAGCAGCACCGGTTGCACGCCGAACATCGGTTGCGTGGCGCAGCCCGGTTTGATCCGCTGGGCGCTGACCAGCGGGCTGAGCATGATGCCGCCGGTTTCAGTCTGCCACCAGGTGTCGACGATAGGGCAGCGCTGTTCTCCTACGACGTTGAAATACCATTCCCACGCCTCAGGGTTGATCGGCTCACCGACGCTGCCGAGCAATCTGAGGCTGGCGCGCGAGGTTTCTTTCAATGGTTCGGCGCCTTCACGCATCAACGCGCGCAGGGCGGTCGGTGCGGTATAGAAAATGTTGACCTTGTGTTTATCGATGACCTGCCAGAATCGTGAGCTGCTCGGATAACTCGGCACGCCCTCGAACATCAACGTGGTCGCGCCGTTGGCCAGCGGGCCGTAGACAATGTAACTGTGGCCGGTGACCCAACCGACGTCGGCGGTGCACCAGAACACCTCGCCGTCGCGGTAATCGAGCACGTATTTGAAGGTCATCGCCGCTTGCAGCAGGTAGCCGCCGGTGGTGTGCAGCACGCCTTTGGGTTTGCCGGTGCTGCCGGAGGTGTAGAGGATGAACAGCGGGTCTTCGGCGTCCATCGGTTCTGGCGGGCAATCGTCGCTGACCTCGCGCACAGCCTGGTGATACCAGAGGTCACGGCCCTCAACCCAATCGACTTTGCCTTGGGTGCGCTCGACCACCACGACGGTGCTGACGTCCGGGCAACTCTGCAGGGCTTTGTCGACATTCTGTTTCAGCGGTACGAACTTGCCGCCGCGTACGCCTTCATCCGCGGTGATCACCGTGCGGCAGTCGGCATCGAGAATGCGATCACGCAGGGAGTCGGGGGAGAAACCGCCGAACACCACCGAGTGAATCGCGCCGATCCGCGAACAGGCGAGCATGGCGTAAGCGGCTTCGGGGATCATCGGCATGTAGATGCACACCCGGTCGCCTTTCTTCACGCCACGGCTTTTCAGCACGTTGGCCAGGCGGCAGACGTGGTGATGGAGTTTTTTGTAAGTGATTTGCGCCGATTCGGCGGGGTCGTCGCCTTCCCAGAGCAGGGCGGTCTGCTCGCCGCGCTTTTCCAGGTGGCGGTCGATGCAGTTGTAGCTGACGTTCAGTTTGCCCCCGGCAAACCAGGCGGCTTCACCGGTTTTCAGGTCATAGCGCTGAACGGTCTGCCACGGCGTGCTCCAGTCGAGGAACCGCGTGGCCTGCTCGGCCCAGAAGGCCGTGGGGTGTTCAATGGATTCGCGGTACAGGCGCCGATAGTCGTCCTGACTCAACTGAGCAGCCCGGCGGACGGCATCGGCTTTGGGGAACGTGCTGATATCGAACATGACGGTTCCTTATTCTTGTGGTGCGACAAGGATAAAGATGCGCTGATGGGGGCTAGGGATCAAGGCCGCCCCTCACCCTAACCCTCTCCCAAAGGGAGAGGGGACTGACCGAGGTGTTTGGGCTTGATACATCGACTTGAAATTCCGGAGTCGAACTCAAGTATTGAAAAGCGTGAAAATCGGCTCCCTTTCCCCCTCTACCCCTTGGGGGAGAGGGCTGGGGTGAGGGGGAAGCGATTTGGCTGTCACCGCGAAATCCACGCCAAACGCCAGACGAAAAAAAAGCCCCTGAACTTCAGGGGCTTTCTATCAATCGACTGATCAACCGCGGTGACGACCGCGGAAGTAGTTGATCAGGCCTTGGGTCGACGGATCATCAGCAGTGGTTTCATCGCTACCGACCAGACGGTTGTAAACGCCTTTACCCAATTCCTTGCCCAATTCCACGCCCCATTGGTCAAAGGCGTTGATGCCCCAGACCACGCTTTGTACGAACACTTTATGTTCATACATTGCCACCAGTGCGCCGAGACGACGCGGGCTGATCCGCTCAACGACGATAGTGTTGCTCGGACGGTTGCCCGGGATCACCTTGTGCGGTGCAAGCTTGTGCACTTCTTCTTCGCTCATGCCCTTGTCGCGCAGTTCCTGCTCGGCTTCCGGCAAGGTCTTGCCGAGCATCAGCGCCTGGCTCTGCGACAAGCAGTTGGCGTACAGCCACTGATGGTGGTCGGAGACCGGGTTGAAGCTGACGATCGGCACGATGAAATCGGCCGGGATCAACTGCGAACCTTGATGCAGCAACTGGTGGTAAGCGTGCTGACCGTTGCAGCCGACTCCGCCCCAGATCACCGGACCGGTATCGGTCGACACCGGCGTGCCGTCCTGACGCACGCTCTTGCCGTTGGATTCCATGTCCAATTGTTGCAAGTGCTTGGTGATGTTGCGCAGGTAGTGGTCGTACGGCAGGATCGCGTGGCTTTGCGCGCCCCAGAAGTTGCCGTACCAGACGCCGAGCAGCGCCAGCAGCACCGGCATGTTCTGTTCGAACGGCGCGGTCTGGAAATGCTGGTCCATGGTGTAGGCACCGGACAGCAGCTCCTTGAAGTTGGACATGCCGATGGCCAAGGCAATCGGCAAACCGATGGCCGACCACAGCGAATAACGACCGCCGACCCAGTCCCACATCGGGAAGATGTTTTCTTCACGGATACCGAACGCGACAGCAGCGGCGTTGTTGCTCGATACGGCGATGAAGTGACGATACAGCTCGGCCTCGGAACCACCCTGCGCCAGGTACCAAGCGCGTGCGGCCTGCGCATTCTTCAAGGTTTCGAGGGTGTTGAACGACTTCGACGAAACGATGAACAGTGTGGTCTCGGCGCGCAGTTTCTGCGTCAGCTCGTGGAACTCGCTGCCATCGATGTTCGCCAGATAGTGGCAACGCACGCCTTTCTGCGCATACGACAGCAGCGCTTCGGAGACCAGCTCAGGGCCGAGGAACGAGCCACCGATGCCGATGTTGACCACGTCGGTGATCGGCTTCTCGGTGTAACCACGCCACAGACCGTCGTGAATGCGGCCAACCAGATCGGTGATCTGGTTCAAAACCTTGTGGACTTCCGGCATCACGTTGACACCATTGACCGACAACTTGTCGCCGACCGGGCGGCGCAGGGCGGTGTGCAGCGCCGGGCGGCCTTCGGAAGTGTTGACGATTTCGCCTTCAAACAGCGCTTTGATGGCGCCTTTGAGGTCGACTTCATTGGCCAGACCGACCAGCAGGTTACGGGTCTGGGCGTTGATCAAATTCTTCGAATAATCGAGAAACAGGCCGCAGCTGCTGAGGGTGAATTGATTGAAGCGCTGCGGATCGGCGTTGAAGGCTTCGCGCATGCTGAAATCCTGCATGGCTTGGCGGTGATCTTTCAACGCTTGCCAGGCGGGCAGAGCGGTAACGTCTTGAGGAGTGAGGTAATACGCCATCGCTGCGGTTTTCCTTTTTACTTGAACGGCCTTTTGAACACTGAACAGACCCGGCACGCCATGTTTGGGCATGGGATCAACTGTGTCGACACGATTTCCGGACACAGGGCGAATACAGTAAACCTCGCGCTGCGTTCTGTCTTGACTTTGTCTGACCTGATCCCTGTACTTTTTTAACATCCAGACCGGGAACTGGCCGACAAACGGAGGGGGTGGGGCAAAATCGGGATCAGGCGAGCTGAACCGGGATGGCGTTGCTGGTGTGGCTCAGTTCATTGCCCGGCGCCATGTAGAGCATGCGCGGCTTGAAATTGACCAGCTCCGCTTCGCTGTAATGGGCGTAGGCACAAATTATCACGCGGTCGCCGACCTTGGCCTTGTGCGCAGCCGCGCCGTTGACGGAGATCATCCGCGAGCCTTCTTCGCCACGAATCGCGTAGGTGGTGAAACGCTCGCCGTTGTCGACGTTATAAATCTGGATCTGCTCGTATTCACGAATGCCGGACAAGTCCAGCCACTCGCCATCGATGGCGCACGAACCTTCGTAATCGAGCACCGCATGGGTGACTTCGGCGCGGTGCAGTTTGGCCTTGAGCATGATCGCGTGCATGAGGGTTTTCCCGGGTTGGAATCGAACGGCGGGCAGTGTGCCCGAAGGCTTTGGGAGCGGCAATATGGCGTGAAATGCAATTTTCATAACACCGAAAACCACTGTGGGAGCGAGCAGGCTCGCTCCCACAGAGGGTATTGCGATGTTTTTAAGCGGGCGTATCGAGATTCAGGTGCAGGTTGTCGATCAACCGCGTGGTGCCCAGGAACGCCGCCACCAGAATCACCAGATCACGGTCTTCAGCCGTCGCCGGACGCAAGGTCAGCGCATGGCGGATTTCCAGGTAATCCGGCCGCAGGCCCGCCGCTTCCAGCTGTTGCAACTGGTCAGCGATCAGTGCCGGGAAATCCCGTTCACCTTGCTTGATCGAATCGGCAATATTACTCAGCGAGCGATACACCACCGGCGCCACCGCACGTTGTTCTTCGCTGAGGAAGCCATTGCGCGACGACAGTGCCAGGCCATCGGCGGCGCGTACGGTTGGTTCGCCAATGATCTGGATCGGCATGTTCAGGTCATGCACCAACGCACGGATCACCGCCAGTTGCTGGTAATCCTTCTGGCCGAAAATCGCCAGATCCGGCTGGACCATGTTGAACAGCTTGCTGACCACGGTCGCCACGCCTTCAAAGTGCCCCGGACGGCTGGCGCCGCACAGGCCTTCGGACAATTGCGGCACGCTGACCCGAGTCTGCCCGGCCATGCCGTCGGGGTACATTTCCTCGACAGTCGGCGCGAAGAGTAGGGAGCAACCGGCTTCGAGCAGTTTTTCCTGGTCCGCCGCCAAGGTGCGCGGGTATTTGTCGAGGTCTTCGCCGGCGCCGAATTGCAGCGGATTGACGAAAATGCTCGCGACCACGAAATCCACCCGTTGGGTGGCTTTGGTGATCAGCGCGACGTGACCGCTGTGCAGGTTGCCCATGGTCGGCACGAAGCCGATGCGCTTGCCTTCGCTGCGGGCGCGGGCTACAGCGGCGCGCAGTTCGCGTACGGTTTTGACGGTGTTCATGCAGAAAATCCGTGTTCGATGCCAGGGAACGTGGTGGCTTTGACTTCGCTGACGTAAGCCTTCAGCGCGGACTGGATGCTGTCCTGACCGTGCATGAAGTTTTTCACGAACTTCGGTACGCGGCCAGTGATCGACAGACCGAGCATGTCGTGCAGCACCAATACCTGACCGTCAGTGGCGTTACCGGCGCCGATGCCGATCACCGGAATCTTCACGGCCTGGCTGATTTCGGCCGCCAGTTCGCTCGGCACGCATTCGAGCAGCAGCATGGCGGCGCCAGCCTGTTCCAGCGAGATCGCATCGGCACGCATCTGCCGCGCCTGGTTCTCATTGCGCCCCTGCACTTTATAGCCGCCAAGAATGTTCACCGCTTGCGGGGTCAGGCCCATGTGCGCGCACACCGGTACACCGCGTTCAGCGAGCAGACGGATCGACTCAGCGAGCCACAGCTGACCTTCGACCTTGATCATGTGCGCACCGGCCTGCATCAGCATGGCGCTGTTGGTCATGGTTTGTTCAAGGGTGGCGTTGGCCATGAACGGCAGGTCGGCGAGGATCAGGGCATCAGTGTTGCCGCGTTTGACGCACGCGGTGTGGTAGGCCATTTCTGCAGTGGTCACCGGCAACGTGCTGTCGTGACCTTGCAGGACCATGCCGAGGGAGTCGCCCACCAGCAGCACTTCGACACCGGCCTCGTTGCAGGCGTGGGCGAAGGTCGCGTCATAGCAGGTCAGCATGGTGATCTTTTCACCTTTCTGCTTGAGGCTCTGGAGCGTGGTCAGGGTGATGGCTGGCATGTAAAAAATCCTCGTTCAGGCGCTCTGGAAACTACTGCGAGTAACGCGCGTGATTCTTCATCTACTCAGGCGCACGCTCTTTTGTCGTGCTTATAAGGCCTGGATTGCGCCCGTATGTGCCGGGTTGGCGGCAGCGGGACGCCTATAGTCGTGATGAGCCAACAGGAAGTCAATTGCGTGTGTTACCGCATTGTTACGAGGGCAGTGTTACCGGCGTTACTGATGCGATTCAGCGGCGCGGCGGGGCTGATTCGATGGGTTTTTGTCCGACAATAAATCTGGATATGGAAAGCTATTCCTGTAGGAGCTGCGGAACGCTGCGATCTTTTGATCTTGATTTTGAAGATCAAAAGATCGCAGCGTTCCGCAGCTCCTACAAAGGATTTATGTCAGGCGTGGGGGAGGCGTTCCAGGCCGACGAACGGGCAGGCTGCCAGCAGGTCGGGCAGGGTGCGGCCGTCGGCCAGGCGCAAATCTTGCGGCGCCAGTTCGGCAAGGGGATAGAGCACGAACGCGCGTTCCTGAATCTGGTAATGCGGGACTTTCAGGCGTGGCTCGTCGATCAGTCGATCGCCAAACAACAGAATGTCCAGATCCAGCGTACGCGGGCCCCAGCGCTCCAGACGCTCGCGGCCCTGATCACTCTCGATGGCTTGCAGCGCATCGAGCAGCTCAATCGGCGCAAGATCGCTGTCGAGCGCCGCGACCGCGTTGGTGTAACGCGGTTGGCCCGGCAGCAACGAGTCGCTTTGATAAAAGGCAGAAACGCCGGCGATTGTGGTCTGCGGCAATTGCCCCAGCGCCTCGACGGCGCTGCGCAATTGTTCGGCCGGGTCAGCGAGGTTGCTGCCCATGCCGATGTAGATGCGTTCCATGCCTTTACTCGCCGGTCGAAGCGCTCGGTGCGCCGGCGCGTTTGCGTTTGGAACCGCTGCTGCGGCGACGTTTGCGCGGCGCGCCACTGGCGTCATCACCTTTACCGCTGAGGTCGCGAATCATGTCGCGGCGCTCGCTGTCGTTGGCGTCCTGATAATCCGTCCACCATTCGCCGAGGCCATCAGTCTCCTCACCAGCGCTTTCACGCAGCAGCAGGAAGTCGTAACCGGCGCGGAAACGTGGGTTGTCCAGCAACAGGTCGGCACGTTTGCCGCTGCGCCGTGGCAGGCGTTCCTGCATGTCCCAGATCTCGCGGATCGGCATGGTGAAGCGTTTTGGAATCGCAATGCGCTGGCACTGTTCGGCGATCAGTTCGTGGGCGCCTTCCTGCATCGCCGGAATCGGCGGCATGCCGCGCTCTTGCAGGCGCAGCACGCGAGCCGGCAGAGCAGGCCACAGCAGCGCGGCAAACAGGAACGCCGGGGTCACCGGTTTGTTCTGCTTGATGCGCAGGTCAGTGTTGGTCAGCGCTTCGCTGATCAGCGCGTGGGTGTATTCCGGGTTGTGTTCCAGCGCATCGGCACTGGCCGGGAACAGCGGGGCGAACAGTTGCAGATCGACCAGCATTTCGAAAGTGATCGCGCCGTGGCCCGAGAGGAATAGCTTGAGCACTTCTTCGAACAGGCGTGCCGACGGGATCTCGCGCAGCATCGGTGCCAGTTCACGGATCGGCTGCACGGTGTGCTTCTCGATACCGAAGTTGAGCTTGGCGGCAAAACGCACGGCGCGCAGCATGCGCACCGGGTCTTCCTGGTAGCGCTGCTTCGGGTCGCCGATCAGGCGGATCAGGTGATTGCGGATGTCGTGTACGCCGTTGGCGTAGTCGAGGATGCGCTCGCTGACCGGATCGTAATACAGGGCGTTGATGGTGAAGTCGCGGCGTTGCGCGTCTTCTTCCAGGGTGCCGTAAACGTTGTCGCGCAGAATCCGCCCGCTCTCGTTACGCGAAGACTGGTTGCTGTCTTCGTCGTCTTCGTTGACCGGGTGATTGGCGCGGAAGGTCGCGACTTCAATGATTTCGCGACCGAAATGAATGTGCACCAGTTTGAAGCGACGGCCGATGATCCGCGCATTGCGGAATTCGGCACGGACTTGCTCAGGCGTGGCGCTGGTGGCGACGTCGAAATCCTTGGGTGTGATGCCCAGCAGCATGTCACGCACGCAACCGCCGACCAGATAAGCCTGGTAACCGGCACCTTGCAGGCGTTCGACGATATTCACCGCATAGCGGCTGAACTGCGTTTTCTGCAGCGAATGTTGGCCGCTGTTGAGCACTTCAGGGGTGCTGCGGATGTGTTGCGTACGACGCACGGGAGTTCGGAATGACTGGAACAACTTCTTCAGCATGGGATGCACTGTTTGAAGGAATGTTCGGCCATACCAAAGAATGACCGCATGATGGGCGCAGATTCTAGCATTTAGTCGGGGGATGGTGTAGGAGACAGCAGTTTCGAGCTGAAAGCCGCAAGCTACAAGGGTGAAACGGGGGTAAAACAGGGAGTTTTTACAGAAGGGAGAAACTACAAGGGGAGCCGAAGCTCCCCAAGAAGTAGTTGCGTGCTCTTTTTATTATTGATTCGGGCTTCTTGTTTTTGTTGAGTGCCCTCGCCACGAAGCTTTTCCTTCGTGACCCTCCCAATCGGGAGCCAAGAGCAAACGGATTGCTTTGGTCGCTGAATTGCAGTGATCTCTCGATCCAACCAGTACAGGCTCTGTCTTAGGACAGTTTTTGTTGTTCTCGGCCTGGTCGTGGGGCGAGCCCCAAATACAACGCCTCTCCAAAAGAATCAGTTAGCTGCGCCTCTCGCCGTCTTGTTTTTATTGTGCGTGAGTCGATTCGTCTTATTTTTATTGTCTTGTGCATTGCTTGTTATTGTTCTTGTACCAAACATATAGCAGGGGGCGTGCCAACTTTTGCGAAACCCAATAAAACAAGGGGTTAGGTCGATATAACCGTTTTCTCGGGGCGAAAAAAAGCCGGGGTTTCGTTACCGATAACCCCGGCTTTTGTTACGTGAATCGACTGAGGTAACAGTTTTTTCACATCTTCAAGCGTTACCTGCACACTCGACAGGTAACGTTCAGCTCTCGCTGGCGACCCCGGTCTTGCGCCGTGGGATGCCCAGACGCTGACGGCGTTCCCAAAGGCATTTACGGCTAACGCCCAGTTTGCGCGCCAGTTCGGTCTCGGTCATGTGGTCCTGATGCTCGAGGACGAAGTGCTGGAAGTAATCTTCCAGCGACAGGTCTTCGGTTGGCTCATGGCTGCTGTTGCTGGCGTTACCCGCCGTTTGTGGCGGCAGACCAATGAATTCATCGTCTTCCAGATCGCTCAACTCAATGTCGATGCCCAGCAGGTCGGCGGAGATTTCCGGGCTTTCGCTCAGAATCACCGCGCGCTCGACTGCGTTCTCCAGCTCTCGCACGTTACCCGGCCAGGAATAGTGACGAATGGCCTGTTCGGCATCCGCAGCAAACTTGAGGTCTGTACGATTGATGCGCGCGCTCTGGCGAGCCAGGAAGGCAGTGGCGATCTCGTTGACGTCGGCGCCGCGCTCACGCAAGGCCGGCAGTTTCAACGCAATCACGTGCAGACGGTAATAAAGGTCTTCACGGAACTGGCCGATTTTCGCCAGGCTCTTCAGGTCGCGGTGAGTCGCCGCAATAAGGCGCACATCGACTTTCTGCGACTGCACCGAACCGACCCGGCGAATCTCGCCTTCCTGCAACACACGCAGCAGGCGAGCCTGAGCTTCCAGTGGCAGTTCACCGATTTCGTCGAGGAACAAGGTGCCGCCGTCCGCCGCTTCGACCAGCCCGGCACGCCCGGCGCTGGCGCCAGTGAACGCGCCTTTCTCGTGGCCGAACAGTTCGGACTCGATCAGACTTTCCGGAATGGCCGCGCAGTTCACCGAAATCATCGGCGCCTTGGCGCGTTTCGACAGGTTGTGCAGGGCGCGGGCCACCAGCTCTTTGCCGGTACCGGACTCGCCCTGGATCAATACATTGGAATCGGTCGGCGCGACTTTGCGGATCTTGCTGTACAGATCCTGCATCGGTGGGCAGGAGCCGATGATGCCGATCTCGCCGTTGCTGTTGTCGACGGCAGACTTGCCGCTGCCATTGGTCGGTTTGCTGGCAACCGCTTCGCCGGCAGCCGGTGCCGATTGGCGATCACGCAGGATCCGCGCGACGGCCTGAAGCATTTCATCGTGGTCGAAAGGCTTGGCGATGTAATCCACCGCGCCCATCTTCATCGAGTCGACCGCCGAACGCAGGCTGGCGTAACTGGTCATGATCAGCACCGGTGTGCCCTGGCCGAGCTTGATCAGCTCGGTGCCCGGAGCGCCCGGCAAACGCAGATCGCTGACGATCAGATCGAACGTAGGAATGGTGAAGCGTTCTTGTGCTTCCTGCACTGAACCGGCTTCGCTGACCTGGTACTGGTTGCGTTCCAGCAGGCGGCGCAAGGCGGAGCGGATAATTGTTTCGTCTTCGACGATCAAAATGTGCGGCATTGATTCGATACTCTCGACGGTCTCAGTTCACAGCGGACGTCGCTTCGACATGACGCGGTAAGGTCACCCGGATACGGGTGCCGCGTTGGCTTTGTACATCAGCCGGGCTGTCGATGGTGATTTGTCCATAATGCTCTTCAACGATGGAATAGACCAGTGCAAGGCCCAGACCGGTGCCTTCGCCAGGATCCTTGGTGGTGAAGAAGGGTTCGAACAATCTATCCATGATGTTCTTCGGAATACCGCTGCCTTCGTCTTCGACGATCAGATCGACCGTGTGTTCGCCGGCTTCGCTCTTGACCCGTACCGCACTGTGTGGCGGCGATGCGTCGCGGGCGTTGGAAAGCAGATTGATAAGCACCTGAGCGAGCCGCTGCGGATCGCCTTCGACCCAGTGATCGGGATCGCAAAGGTTGTAGAACTGCACTTCGAAATTGCGTCGGTTCAGGGCCAGCAGGCCAATTGCATCCTGCGCGACTTCGGCCAGACAAACGGGCTCGTCACTGTGCTGATGGCTGCCGGCGTGGGCGAAGCTCATCAGCGACTGGACAATGCGCGAGACGCGTTTGGTCTGTTCGAGAATCTGTCCGCTGATTTCCGTCAGCTCGCCGTCGTCTTCACGTTCTTCGCGCAGGTTTTGCGCCAGGCAGGCGATGCCGGTGATCGGGTTGCCGATTTCGTGGGCCACACCGGCCGCAAGGCGACCAATGCTCGCCAGACGTTCGGAGTGCACCAGTTTATCTTCGAGCATCTGCGTTTCGGTCAGATCTTCTACCAGTAACACCAGACCACTGTTACCCGGCGCCAATGGCTCATCAATCGCTGCTTTGTGCAGGTTAAGCCAGCGAGTCTGACCGTCGAGGGCCAGATGCTGTTTGTGCAAATGCTCGTCAGGCAGATTGATGAAGCCCTGCAGCAACTCTTTCCACGGCTCGCCAATGGTGCTCAGACGCGAACCGACCACGCGTTGCGCGGCGATCCCGGTGAGTTCTTCCATGGCCTTGTTCCACATCAGGATCTCTTGATCCTTGGCCAGCGAGCAGACGCCCATCGGCAGTTCCTGCAGGGTCTGGCGGTGGTAGCGACGCAGGGCATCGAGTTCGGCGGCCAGGCCTGTGAGGCGCGAGTGGTAATCCTCGAGGCGGCTTTCGATGAAGTGGATGTCTTCGGTCACATAGTTTTCGCCGCCGGCCTTGTACGGCAGGAAGGTTTCGACCATGTCCTGGGCCACGCTCGGGCCCATCAGGCCGGAGAGGTTGGCTTCGATGCGGTCACGCAAACGGCGCAGGGCATAAGGGCGGCGCTCGTCGAACGGCAGATAAAGATCGCGCAACGCTTGTTCGACTTCTTTCTGCGCAGCCTTGGCGCCCAGCGGTTTCGCCAGTTGTGTGGCGAATTCCTGCGGCGAGGCAGCGTGCAGTTCGCGGCGTTGCGGGCGACGGACGTTATCCACAGCGCAAGCTTCGGCGGCGCTGGCTTCTTCGGGGCTGGCGTTGGTGAACAGCGAGATCAGGGTGAACATCAAGACGTTGGCGGCGAGCGAGGCGATGGCCGCCATGTGCCAACTGGTGTCGTCGAGCACGTAAATCATGTTCAGCAACGGGATGTAGAAACCCTGCAGATTGCCGACCAGCGGCAGCAGCATGGTCACTACCCAGACCAGAATCCCCGCCAGCAAACCGGCAATGAAGCCGCGACGGTTGGCAGTCGGCCAGTACAGCACTGACAACACGCCGGGCAGGAATTGCAACGTGGCGACGAAAGCGACGATGCCGAGGTTGGCCAGATCCTGCTCGGCGCCGAGCATCAGGTAGAAACCGAAGCCGGCCATGATAATCGCGACGATCAATGCGCGGCGGGTCCATTTCAGCCAGCGGTAAATATTACCTTCGGCCGGCGGCTGATAAAGCGGCAGCACCAAGTGGTTCAACGCCATGCCTGAGAGTGCCAGCGTAGTGACGATGATCAGGCCACTGGCCGCCGACAGACCGCCGACATAGGCGAGCAACGCCAGCGGCTTGCTGTTGGCAGCAATGCCGATGCCGAGGGTGAAATATTCAGGATTGGTCGTGGCGCCGAGTTTCAGGCCGGCCCACAAGATCAGCGGCACCGCCAGGCTCATCAGCAGCAGGAACAGTGGCAAGCCCCAGCTCGCACTGACCAGCGAGCGCGGATTGAGGTTCTCGGTGAACGTCATGTGATACATGTGCGGCATCACGATCGCCGAGGCGAAGAACACCAGCAACAACGTGCGCCACGGGCCTTCCTGCAATGGCGTGTGCAGGGCGGCGAGGGCGGTCTGGTTCTGCAATAACCACAGTTCAAGTTGTTGCGGGCCGTCGAACACGCCGTACAGCGCATACAGGCCGACGCCGCCAAGGGCGATCAGTTTGATTACCGATTCGAAGGCAATCGCGAATACCAGGCCTTCGTGCTTCTCGCGCGTAGCGATATGCCGGGAACCAAAGAAAATCGTGAACAGAATGATCAGCGCGCAAAACGCCAACGCGACACGGCTCTGGATCGGCTCGCCGGTGAGGATGCCAATGGAGTCGGCGACTGCCTGAATTTGCAGCGCCAACAGCGGCAGTACGCCGATCAGCATGAAAATCGTGGTCAGCGCACCGGCCCAGGTGCTGCGAAAGCGAAATGCAAACAGATCCGCCAGCGACGACAATTGATAAGTGCGGGTGATCTTCAGGATCGGATAGAGCAACACCGGCGCCAGCAGAAACGCGCCGGACACGCCGAGGTAACTGGACAGGAAGCCGTAGCCGTACTGGTAGGCCAGACCGACCGTGCCGTAGAACGCCCACGCACTGGCATAAACCCCCAGCGACAAGGTGTAGGTCAACGGGTGGCGAATGATCGCGCGCGGGATCATGCCCCGTTCGCTGATCCAGGCAACGCCGAACAGCACCGCCAGGTACGCGGCGCTGACCAGGATCATCTGGGTCAGGCTAAAGCTCATCGGCATCTTTTTGGCTCTGCAGGATGAAGGTCACGACAATCAGGATCAGCCAAAGCAGATAGGGGCGATACCAGGCGCCCGTAGCGTCGATCCACCAATCCATGATGGCGGGGGAAAACAGGTAGATCCCCACGACTAAAAGCAGGACCAAGCGATAGATGTACATCCCGGCCTCTCTTTTTTATGCGCGTGCCCGAAAACGTGCGGCGATGGTAACGGATGGGCGCGCGACTGCAAGTGTCGTCATAGCAGTTGCGCTTCGGGCAGGGTCAGTGTGCGCGGGATCTGTGTGGCATCCCAGTGCGCGCTGCCCCACGCCAGCAACTCTTGCGGCGAGGCGTGAGCCAGTTCGGCGCCGGGGTTTTGCCCGAGTGCGCGCAGGGCTCGCAGTAACAACGGCGTGGCTTGATCGGCTTGCAGCGGCGGCGAGCGGTAGGATTTGCCGAGCTTGTTGCCATCTGGCTGGATGATCAGCGGCAAGTGCAGGTAACGCGGCTGGCGCAGGCCGAGCAGTTCTTGCAGGTACAACTGACGTGGCGTCGAGTCGAGTAAGTCGGCACCACGCACAATGTCGGTAATGCCCTGCCACGCATCATCGAGCACCACGGCCAGTTGATAAGCGTAGAGACCGTCGCGGCGGCGGATCACGAAATCGCCGACGTCGCGGCCCAGATGCTGGCGGTATTCGCCCTGTACGCGGTCGATGAAGTGGTATTCCAGCTCTGGCACGCGCAGGCGGATCGCCGTGTCTTGCTGATCGTGACCGGCATTGCGGCACAGGCCCGGATAAATGCCGTTGTACGCTTCGAGCTGTTTGCGCGAGCAGGTGCAAGCGTAGGCCAGGCCATGATTGAACAGGCTGTTGAGCACGTCGGCGTAGGCGTCATGTCGATCGCTCTGGCGCACCATGTCGCCATCCCATTCAAAGCCGTAACTTTCCAGGGCCTTGAGAATCGCCGCTTGCGCACCGGGTTCTTCGCGGGGCGGATCGAGATCTTCCATGCGCACCAGCCAGCGACCGCCGACCGAACGGGCGTCGAGGTAGGAGGCGAGGGCGGCAACCAGCGAACCGAAGTGCAAGTGGCCACTGGGGGTTGGGGCGAAGCGGCCGATGTAGGCGGGGGATGTTTTGGCAGTCATGGAGACGAAGCTACTTTTCAGGCTATACGCAGGTCAACCTGTGGGAGCGAGCCTGCTCGCGAAAGCGTAATGTCAGACGATCAAATGCTGAATGACACACCGCTTTCGCGAGCAGGCTCGCTCCCACAAGAGCAAAAGGCAAAGGCAAAAGGCAGAAACAAAAACGGAGCGTTCGCACGCTCCGTTTTTCGTTCAGGTCGAAATTACTTGCCGACCTGTTTTTCCTTGATTTCCGCCAGTGTCTTGCAGTCGACGCACATGTCGGCTGTAGGGCGTGCTTCGAGGCGTTTTACACCGATCTCGACGCCGCACGAATCACACCAGCCGTACTCTTCGTCTTCGATCAGTTGCAGTGTCTTGTCGATTTTCTTGATCAGCTTGCGTTCGCGGTCGCGGGCGCGCAGCTCGAGGGCGAATTCTTCTTCCTGGCTGGCACGGTCGGCCGGGTCCGGGAAATTGGCAGCTTCGTCCTTCATGTGGTCAACGGTGCGGTCGACTTCCTGCATCAACTCCTGTTTCCACTTGTTCAGGACCTTGGTGAAGTGCGCGCGCATCGGGGCGCCCATGTACTCTTCACCTTTCGCCGGAACATAAGGTTCGAAACCGCTGATCGTCTGATTCTGCTGTTGCTTTGCTTGGGTGGGCATGAAATGGACCGCCTCTACTCTTGTAATCCATTGCGCAGGATTGCTCCATCACCGACACCTGCCGGCCCTGCGGCTGCAAGCGGGCGAACTTACCAGATCAAATCGGCCTGCGCTACTCCCGGATGTCGAGGCCCCGGCGGGTGGCGCTTGCAAATGTTTGGCAAGCCGTGTCTGGTGGTGTTGAAGACCTGTTCAATCACTGATTTTAGTCAATCCTGGAGCGTACGTGCGTATCGTTACAGTCCAGCGTTCTTGAGGCTGTGACCGCTGCGGGTTCTCGCTCGTTCCGGCAGATGGGTAGAATCGTCTCTTTTTCCCTGCCGAAGGAAAACCAATGGCTCAGCCCTACAGTGCGCGCAGTCGTGCGATCGAACCGTTCCATGTCATGGCGTTGCTGGCGCGGGCCAATGAATTGCAGGCTGAAGGCCACGATGTCATCCATCTGGAGATCGGCGAGCCGGACTTCACCACGGCCGAACCGATCATCCGCGCGGGGCAGGCAGCGCTGACGGCGGGCAAGACCCGTTACACCGCCGCACGCGGCATTCCGGAACTGCGCGAGGCAATCTCCGGGTTTTATCAATCGCGGTATGGCTTGAACATTGATCCACGGCGGATCCTGATCACGCCGGGCGGTTCCGGTGCCCTGTTGCTGGCCAGCGCTTTACTGGTCGATCCGGGTAAACACTGGTTGTTGGCGGATCCCGGTTATCCGTGTAACCGGCACTTCCTGCGCTTGGTCGAAGGTGCGGCGCAGTTGGTGCCGGTGGGTCCGGACGTGCGCTATCAACTGACTCCGGATCTGGTTGAGCGTCATTGGGATCACGACAGCGTTGGCGCACTGGTCGCTTCGCCTGCCAACCCGACAGGCACGATTTTGACCCGCGATGAGCTGGCTAACTTATCCACAGCCATCAAGGCCAGGCACGGGCATCTGGTGGTGGACGAGATCTATCACGGCCTGACTTACGGCACCGACGCCGCCAGCGTTCTGGAAGTCGATAACAGTGCATTTGTATTGAACAGTTTCTCCAAATACTTCGGTATGACCGGGTGGCGGCTTGGCTGGCTGGTGGCACCGGATGCGGCTGTCAGCGAGCTGGAGAAACTGGCGCAGAACCTCTACATCAGCGCGCCGAGCATGGCGCAATACGCGGCGTTGGCCTGTTTCGAGCCGGACACTATCGCGATCCTTGAAGAGCGCCGCGCGGAATTCGGCCGTCGTCGCGATTTCCTCCTGCCGGCGTTGCGTGAACTCGGTTTCAACATCGCCGTGGAGCCTGAGGGCGCGTTCTATTTGTACGCCGATATCAGCCAGTTCGGCGGCGATGCCTTCGCGTTCTGCCGACATTTCCTTGAAACAGAGCACGTTGCCTTCACCCCCGGCCTGGATTTTGGTCGCTATCAGGCCAGCCATCATGTGCGATTTGCCTACACGCAAAACCTCCCTCGCTTACAGGAAGCGGTGGAGCGAATCGCCCGTGGCTTGAAGAGCTGGCAAGGCTGATGCGCTTTTATCCTGCTCTGGAAGAGGCGCGACTGATCCGTCGTTACAAGCGTTTTCTCGCCGATATCGAAACCGTTAGCGGCGAGTTGTTGACCATTCACTGCCCGAATACCGGTTCGATGCTCAACTGTCAGGTCGAGGGCGGGCAAGTCTGGTTCAGCCGTTCCAATGATCCGAAACGCAAATTGCCTGGCACCTGGGAAATCGGCGAGACGCCGCAGGGCCGCTTGTTCTGCGTGAATACCGCAAGGGCCAACGGTTTGGTTGAAGAGGCGTTACAGGCTGGCGTGATCACCGAGTTGAACGGCTTTACCGCGTTGAAGCGTGAAGTCGCCTACGGGCAGGAAAAGAGCCGTATCGATTTCCGCCTCGAATACCCCAGTGGCCCGGCTTACGTGGAAGTGAAAAGCGTCACCCTGGGCTTCGACAGTACAGCGGTGGCGGCGTTTCCCGATGCCGTGACCCAGCGTGGCGCCAAACATCTGCGTGAGCTGGCGCATCTGGCGCGGGACGGGATCCGGGCGGTGCAGTTGTATTGCGTCAATCTCACCGGGATTGAAGCGGTGCGGCCGGCGAAGGAAATCGATTCGGCCTACGCCGATGCGCTTCTCGAAGCGGTCGCCTGTGGCGTTGAGGTTCTCGCGTACGGTGTGCGTCTGGACCATGAAGAGATGGTCATCGACCGGCGTCTCGACGTGCTGCTCAATGGTTAAACATCGATCCACAGACCTTGGGCATCTTCGCGGCAAGGGATGGCGGTGAGTGATTGTCCCGCGCAGGGGCCGGCCACGCATTCACCGTCCTCGATCAGAAACAGTGCGCCGTGGGTGGCGCACTGGATCAGGCTGTTGCTCGGGTCGAGAAACTGGTCGGGTTGCCATTCCAGCCCGACGCCCCGGTGCGGGCAGCGATTGAGGTAGATAAAGGCCTGACCGTTGCGGCGCACGGCAAAGAGTTTTTTCCCGTCGACTTCAAAACCACGACTGGCGGCTTCGGCCAGATCGGCGGCTGCGCAGAGAAACTTCATGACTATCCTCTAGTGTCCGCTCGTGTCTGGATATGTCCGAGCTTGACGTTTAAATGCAAACAATTATCAAATGGCGGCCTTCGCCCGGCGGCGGCAGGCAGAGGTCGAGGATACTTGGCCTGCCATCCTGATGCCCGGGAAAACCTTATTCAAGGAAGCTGTGTATGCGCCTGAGTACCCGCGTTGCTGTGCTGTGTGTCGGACTTTTGGTCAGCCACCAGGCTGCAGCGGCGGATTTGCCGCAACGTTGGGTCAGCGCTGGCGGTGCGCTGTCGGAGTGGGTCAGTGCCTTGGGCGGCGAGGCGAAACTGGTTGGCGTCGATACCACCAGTCAGCATCCGGACTCGTTGAAGGCGCTGCCGAGCATTGGTTATCAGCGCAGTCTTTCGCCAGAGGGCATTCTCAGTCTGCGTCCGGATATCCTGATTGGCACCGAAGAAATGGGGCCGCCGCCGGTTCTGGCGCAAGTCAAAGCGGCCAAGGTTCAGGTGGTGTTGTTCTCGGCTCAACCGGATCTGCCGACGCTGGAGAAAAACGTCACCCATCTGGGCCAGTTGCTTGGTGCCGAGCCGCAGGCTGCGCAGTTGCTGAAAAGTTATCAACAGCAGCTCGATGCGCAGAAGGCGCGGGTTGTTCAGGTGCAAACCAAACAAAAAGCGCCGGGCGTTCTGCTGTTGCTCGGGCATGCCGGTGGTAAACCGTTGATCGCCGGCAAAGACACTGCCGCCGACTGGCTGTTGCAGCAGGCTGGCGGACACAACCTGGCAACTCACACCGGTTACAAACCGTTCTCCGTGGAATCCCTCGCCAGCCTTGATCCTGAAGTGCTGGTATTCGCCGACCGTGCGTTGACCGGTGACGCGGCGAAAGCGGCATTGTTCAAGGAAAATCCGATTCTCAATTCAAGTCGCGCGGCCAAGGCCGGGAGAGTGCTGGAGCTTGATCCGACCTTGTTGGTCGGTGGGCTCGGGCCGCGTTTGCCGGCAGCGCTGAAAACCCTGACTGACGGTTTCTACTCGGCCAAGAGCGGCCAATGACCACACTGGTAAAACCCCGTGCCTTGTTCATCGGTCTGACGCTCCTGTGTTTATTGGCGATCTGGCTGTCGCTGGCATTGGGGCCGGTCAGCTTGCCGCTGTTCGATACATTGCGCGCGGCATTGCGCATGCTCGGCGTGCCGCTGGCAGCGGACGGACTGGAGCAGGCCGAGCTGATCCTCGGACAGATTCGTTTGCCGCGAACCCTGCTCGGGTTGGCGGTCGGCGGTGTCTTGGCGTTGTCCGGCGTGGCGATGCAAGGCTTGTTTCGCAATCCGCTGGCGGATCCGGGATTGGTCGGTGTTTCCAGCGGCGCGGCATTGGGCGCAGCGATCGCGATTGTCGGTGGTTCTTTTTTTGGTGGTCTGCCGGAGTGGTTCGGGCCGTATCTGTTGTCGGTCTGTGCGTTTCTCGGCGGGCTTGGAGTGACGGCGCTGGTCTATCGACTCGGCCGCCGTAATGGCCAGACCAATGTCGCGACCATGTTGCTCGCTGGTATTGCGCTGACGGCGCTGGCCAGCTCGGCGGTCGGGCTATTCACTTATCTGGCGGATGACGCGACGCTGCGCACGCTGACCTTCTGGAACCTCGGCAGTCTCAATGGCGCCAGTTACGCGCGGCTCTGGCCATTGCTGATCATCAGCGCCGGTGTCGCGTTGTGGTTGCCGCGTCGGGCCAAAGCGTTGAACGCCTTGCTGCTCGGGGAATCCGAGGCCGGGCATTTGGGGATAGATGTCGAGCGGCTCAAGCGTGAGTTAGTGTTTTGTACGGCGTTGGGTGTTGGCGCAGCAGTGGCGGCCGCCGGGATGATCGGTTTTGTCGGGCTGGTGGTGCCACATCTGATGCGTTTGCTGGCGGGGCCGGATCACAAAATACTGCTGCCAGCATCGGTGCTGGCGGGGGCGAGCCTGTTGCTGTTGGCTGATCTGGTCGCGCGGCTGGCGCTGGCGCCGGCAGAGTTGCCGATCGGTATTGTTACTGCGTTTATCGGTGCACCGTTCTTCCTTTACCTGCTGTTGCGAGGGCGTGCCTGATGTTGCGTGCGCAGAACCTGCACATCCAGCGTGGCCGCAAGGCAGTGCTCAGCGATGTCACGCTGCAACTCGAACCGGGTGAGGTGCTTGGTGTGCTCGGGCCGAACGGTGCGGGCAAAAGTACTTTGCTCGGCGCGTTGTGCGGTGAGTTGGCGGCGAGCGCGGGCGGGGTTTCGCTTGACGGGCAAGCGTTGAGTCATTGGACTGGTCCGCAACGCGCGCAGCGATTGGCGGTGTTGCCTCAGGTGTCGACGTTGGATTTTGCTTTCCGCGTCGAAGAGGTGGTCGGGATGGGCCGCTTGCCTTGGCAAAGCGGTCGGGTGCGCGATGACGAAATCATCGTGGCGGCGTTGACGGCAGCGGATGCCGGGCACTTGAGCGGTCGCAGTTATCTGGCGCTGTCCGGCGGCGAGCGTCAGCGTGTGCATCTGGCGCGGGTGCTGGCGCAACTTTGGCCGGGGCAGGTCGGGCAGACGCTGCTGTTGGATGAGCCGACGTCGATGCTCGATCCGCTGCATCAACACACAACGCTGCAGGCCGTGCGCGAGTTTGCCGATCGTGGCGCGGCGGTGTTGGTGATCCTGCATGATCTGAATCTGGCGGCGCGTTATTGTGATCGCATTCTGCTGCTGGAAGGCGGGCGCCCGGTGGCGCTGGATACACCGCAGCAGGTTTTGCGACCGGACACGCTTAAAACTGTATTCGGTCTCGAAGTGTTGGTGCAGCCGCACCCGGAGCGTGGGCATCCGCTGATCATCGCCCGCTGACTGGATCATCGAGGTGATTGCATGCGTGGAATGTGGCTGTTGGCGGTGGTGTTGCTTGCGGGGTGTCAGCATGCTGTGGCTCCGCCGCCGGTCAGTGGCGAGATTCGCGATCTACGCAACGGCGAAGTGCTGACGGCGCAGCAGCTACTGAAGCGCTTGGCTGAGCCTGAGCGGTTGATCATCGGCGAGCAGCATGACAATGCCGATCATCATGCCGCGCAGTTGTGGCTGTTGCGCTCGCTCGGTGAGCGGCAGCCGCAAGGCAGTCTGCTGCTGGAAATGCTCACGCCGGATCAGCAGCCTCGCGTTGATCAAGTGCGCCAGTCGACAACGTCCCCTGCTGATCTGCCTGGCGCATTGGCCTGGGAGGATGGTTGGGACTGGAGTCTCTACGGGCCGATTGTCCGCTTCGCTTTGACTCAGCCGTATCCGCTGCTGGCGGCGAATCTGAATAACGGCGAAATCCGCGGTTTCTATCGCAGTCCGCCAGTGTTGAAGGGGGAGCGCAGCAATGCTGGATCGGTGAAAACCCTGTTGTTGCAACAGATCAGCGATTCCCACTGTGGCCTGTTGCCCGAATCACAGATGCCGGCAATGCTGGCCGTTCAGCAACAACGTGATCGGCGTATGGCCGAGCGTCTGCTGACGGCTCCCACACCCTCAATCTTGCTGGCCGGCGCGTGGCATGCGCGCAAGGATGTTGGCGTGCCGTTGCACCTGCTGGACTTGGGCGCTGCTCAGGCCCCCATAGTGTTGATGCTGGCAGAGCAGGGCGCCGAAGTGACCGCAACGATGGCCGATTACGTTTGGTTCACACCCGCCACGCCGAAGCAGGATTACTGCGAGCAGATGCGCAAACAGTTCGGCAAATGACTTTTCCACAGGCAAAAAAAGACCCGGTAAAAACCGGGTCAAATAACCGTGATTAGCCTGATGAGGAGATAATCTGAGAGTCCGAACCAAGGGCTTTTCAGAATATCGACTGATCTCGCGACCAGTTGTGATAATCATAGCGATTCTCATTACCGAGTCAACAACTGTTTTTCCGTTTCAGTGGATTTGTCTGGGAAATGGCCTTTATGCCCCGTAAACAAAGGGCATCAGCGCTGGCCTGCTGGTGACTTCATTTGCGTGATCTGCCGATTCAGCTGACCGATCCGTCGCGCCATACTCTCAATCAGGCTGTGGGCGATCTTTGGGTTGGTGCGGGTCATGCTCAAGAATTGATCACCGGGAATCAGCATCACCGTGCTCGGCGCTCGCGCAATCACCGTGGCATTGCGCGGCTCGCCGGTGAACACGGCCATGGCGCCGAAAATCTCGTCCTTGGCCACATCGCCAACCTTCTGCCCGTCGACAAATGCTTCGGCATGCCCTTCGATAATCACAAATACGTGGTCAGCCGCGTCCCCCTGCCTGATCAGCGTTTCACCCGCCTCGACCCGCTTGAAGCCATTGGTGCTGCGAAACTCACGCGGTTTCAGCTCCGCGACGGCATGGGCGAAGATTGCCATTTGCCCCAGCAGATACTCCACAAACTGCTCTGCCCGATGAGAATCAGCAAACAAATGCTGGAAAACCTCGCGGCGTTGATAAGGCGTCAGGCGCAACACTCCGTCACTGCACAAGCGGCAATCAGCCCAGTCTTTACCCTGCTGAAGGCCGATCAAATCACCCTCCTGCCAATAAAACAGTGGTCTGGCACCGATGCAGCCGTTGACGACGCCTTCGTTGAGCAGAAACAGCTGATCAGCGGGTAACCGCGCGAGTACGTCTTCCGTCGCTTCCAGTTCCAGAGGTGGCCCGCAAGGCGCCAGGTCGCGTAGCCACAGCGCGGGCAAACTCTGTAAACGGTTGATCAAGGCATCGGCCCAGACCGATTGTTCCCCCAGTAAATACATAACGGTCTATGCCCGTTCAGTTCTTGTGGCGCGAGGAAATGGCTTCGAGTTGTTTGTTGAGGGCGTCCTTGCGTTCGGCGGGGATGTCATTCCAGTGCACATCCATCAGTGCGCCCTCGATCGCATACAACAACACCTTCGATGCGCGAAACCCGCGGGTACGCACGGCCCGGTAGGCGTCCACCGCGCCCAGGCGACGCAAGTCCGAGGCGCTGTGGATGCCCACGGCATGCAGCCATTGCGCCGACGTCTTGCCAAGATTCTTCAGGTGTTGCAGTTCATCATTCATCAAGCCTCCTTGCGACGGCCGAATGGTGCGTGGGCGAGCTTCTCAGGAGTGTAGCCATCAGTAGGAAAAGCGTGGTTGTTTGGTCGGATTCAACGCAAACGCTTCTAAGAAAGGGCGCTTGAACGGCCTGCGAACGCAGATGAGGAGGGGGGAACACAAATCAATGTAGGAGTGAGCCTGCTCGCGATAGCGGACTGGCAGGCACACATGTGTTGAATTTTAAATCGCTATCGCGAGCAGGCTCACTCCTACAGGGAAGGCGTTGTGTCAGGGAATAATGAAGCGATCAGCGGGTACGATAACGCAACCGCGTACCGAAATTCATCGACATCAGAATCTCGTCAGCACTCAGCTCCGGCGGGAAATACGCCCCGGAAATCTGTGCATGAGCCAGGCTTGCACCTTCCAGCGATGCGTTACGGAAATCGATGCCACGCAAATCGGCGGAGCGGAAGTACGCGTCCCGGAAATCCACGCCATCGGCATTCAGTTCACGCAAATCGAGACCACGGAAATCGCCGCCGACCATATCGATCGGGCCATCCTGTGGGCGCTCCTTGTTGAAACCTGTGATGTCGTCTTTGTGCAGCAAGGCATACAGCGGGGTGTCGAGAAGTTTCGGCTGGCTCATGTCATATCACCGTTGGTTTTATGACGCCAGTATAGTGCCACTATTTGACGGCCGTGAAGCAAGCGAGGGCTTCACGGCCGAAATAGTTTCTTACAGGCCTGGCAGGCGCTGACGGATCTGCGCGACCACGGTGTCCAGCGTGCCGGATTCATTGGTCTGCACGCGTTTGCTGCGCAGGATTTCTTCCGGCGTCAGCGCTTCACGATTGGCTTGCTGCGCTTCGATTACGGCCAGGGTGGCGTCGGACGGATCCTTCTGGTCGGCCTGACGAATCGCCAACCAGCTCTCGATCACCGCTTGTGGCGCGTTGCAGTCGAGGATCAGGAACGGCGTACCGGTTGCTTCGGCGATCTTCGCCGCGTTGTCGCGCTGCTCACGCTTGAGGTAAGTCGCGTCGATCACCACCGGGAAGCCGGCGTGCAGGATCACTTCCGCAATTTCATGCAGGCGCGCGTAGGTCGCTGCGCTGGCGTCGGCGCTATAGATGCCGGCTTGCACGTCGTTGGCAACAGTTTGCTCACCGAACAGACGCTTGCGTTCAACGTCCGAACGCAGGCGAATGGCACCCAGCGCTTCGACCAGACGCATGGCCACGTGGCTCTTGCCGACAGCGGAGACGCCGTGGGTGATGGCCATGAAGCGCGATGGAATGGTGCTGTAGCTTTCCGCCAGGTTGGCGTAGTTGCGGTACTGGCGCAGGGTGGTGGCGCGCTGCACCGGGGTCGCGTCTGCCGGCATGCTGAACAGCGCAACCTTGGCGCGAACCAGTGCACGGTAGGCTTTATAGAAGTTCAGCACTTCCAGGCCTTGATAGTCGCCGGTCAGTTCCAGGTACTGGCTGATCAAGCGGCGCGCCAGGGATTTCAGGCCACGGTCTTCCAGGTCCATCGCGAGGAAACCGGTGTCGGCCCAGACGTCAGTGAAGCGGAACGGTTCGTTGAACTCGATGCAGTCGAAGATCACCACTTTGCCGTCAATGACCGTGGCGTTGCCCAGGTGGATATCGCCGTGGCACTCACGGGTGAAACCTTCGGTCTTGCGCTGGGCGAACAGGGGCTTGAGACGCTCGAAGCTGCTTTCGGCCCAGGCTTTCAGTGCCTCAAGTTGCAGCAGATCGTTTTTGTCGCTGAGGAACGGCAGGATCTGTTCGAAGTTTTGCGAGACCGGCGCCATCACGCTGTCCGGGGTGCCGGCATCGTGTTCGGTCGGGACTTTTGGCGCGCTGAGGTGGAAGCGCGCAATCTGCTCGGCCATCTCATCGATGTGCTGGGTAGTCAGCTCGCCGTTGGCTTGCAAGGTGCTGAGCATACCGCTCTGCGGGAACTGGCGCATTTTCAGCACATATTCGATCGCCGGGCCGTCGCCGCCCAGTTGCGGCGCTTCGACACTGCCGGTGACTGGCAACACTTCCAGATACAAATCAGCGGTCAGACGCTGGTTAAGACGCAGTTCTTCAGTGCAGAAATGTGCGCGGGATTCGAGGCCGGTGAAGTCGAGGAAGCCGAAATTCACCGGCTTCTTCACTTTATAAGCGAAGGGGCCAGTGAGAATCACCCACGAGATATGCGTTTCGATGACCTGAAACCCTTCGACAGGGTGCGGGTAGAGGGCCGGGTTTTGCAGGGCAGCGATCAGTGACTGGCTCACGGGCGATCCTTCAGAGACTGGGGGAAATTCGAGGCCGCCATTATGGCCGCTCGCCAGCCTGACGCAAACCTCGGAGCGCTCCTGTTGAGTATGAATAAAGTGCGTATAATCCGCCGCCATGACTCGAACTCGATCCCCCCGTACCAAGAAAAAACCACCCTCCAAGGGCCTTAGCCCGTGGTTGAGCTGGGCCATTAAACTCAGTCTGGTCGGCCTTGTCGTGCTGGCAGGCTTCGCCGTTTACCTCGATGCCGTGGTGCAGGAGAAGTTCTCCGGCAAGCGCTGGACCATCCCGGCCAAGGTCTACGCGCGGCCGCTCGAGCTGTTCGTCGGACAAAAGCTCAGCAAAGACGATTTCCTTACCGAACTCGATGCCCTCGGCTATCGCCGCGAAGCCGTGAGCAACGGTCCCGGCGCCGCAGCCGTCAGTGGCAATACGGTCGATCTGAATACCCGTGGCTTCCAGTTCTATGAAGGTCTGGAAAAACCGCAGCCGGTGCGCGTGCGTTTCTCCGGCGACTATGTGGCTGAACTGTCGGCGACCAACGGCTCGAAATTGTCCGTGGTGCGTCTTGAACCGCTGATGATCGGCGGCATTTATCCGAAAAATCTTGAAGACCGCATTCTGATCAAACTCGATCAGGTGCCGCCGTATCTGCTCGAAACCCTGGTCGCTGTCGAGGACCGCGATTTCTACAGCCACTGGGGCGTATCGCCGAAGTCGATTGCCCGCGCTGTCTGGGTCAACACCTCTGGCGGCAAGATGACCCAGGGCGGCAGTACGCTGACCCAGCAGTTGGTGAAAAACTTCTACCTGACCAACGAACGCAGCCTGACCCGCAAGCTCACCGAAGCGATGATGGCGATGCTGCTGGAACTGCATTACGACAAAAAGGAAATCCTTGAGGCCTACCTCAATGAAGTCTTTGTCGGCCAGGACGGTCAGCGTGCGGTGCACGGTTTCGGTCTGGCCAGCCAGTTCTTCTTCGGTCAGCCATTGTCCGAGCTGAAGCTGCATCAGGTGGCGTTGCTGGTCGGTATGGTCAAAGGCCCGTCCTACTACAACCCGCGTCGTAACCCGGAGCGTGCGCTGGAGCGGCGTAACCTGGTGCTCGACGTGCTTGAGCAGCAAGGCGTGGCGACGGCCGAACAGGTCGAAGCGGCGAAGAAAATGCCACTGGGTGTGACCACGCGCGGCAAGCTTGCCGACAGCTCGTTCCCGGGCTTCATCGATCTGGTCAAACGTCAGTTGCGTGAAGACTACCGCGACGAAGACTTGACCGAAGAAGGCCTGCGCATCTTCACCAGCTTCGATCCGATCCTGCAGATGAAGGCCGAGGCGTCGGTCAATGACACCTTTAAACGTCTGTCCGGGCGCAAAGGCTCCGATGATGTGGAAGCGGCGATGGTCGTGACCAATCCGGAGACCGGTGAAGTCCAGGCGATGATCGGTAGTCGTCAGGCCAGTTATGCCGGTTTCAACCGCGCACTGGATGCCGTGCGGCCGATCGGTTCGTTGATCAAGCCGGCGGTGTATCTGACCGCGCTGGAGAAACCGAACCAGTACACCCTGACCAGTTGGCTGTCGGACGATCCATTGTCGGTCAAAGGCGCGAACGGTCAGGTGTGGAAACCGCAGAACTATGACCGCCGCTCCCACGGCACCGTGTTCCTCTATCAGGGTCTGGCGCATTCCTACAATCTGTCGACCTCGCGTCTGGGCCTGGAAGTCGGCGTGCCTAACGTGCTCAAGACCTTGGGGCGTCTGGGCGTGACCCGTGAGTTCCCAGCCTTCCCGTCGATGCTGCTCGGCGCCGGTGGCATGACCCCGATCGAAGTTGCGACCATGTACCAGACGCTGGCCAACGGTGGTTTCAATACGCCGATGCGCGGGATTCGCAGCGTGCTGACCGCCGAGGGCGAGCCGCTCAAGCGTTATCCGTTCCAGATCGAGCAACGCTTCGATCCGGCGTCCATTTATCTGATCCAGAACGCCATGCAGCGTGTGATGCGTGAAGGTACCGGCAGCTCGGTTTATAACGTGCTGCCCAAGACTCTGACACTGGCCGGCAAGACCGGTACCAGTAACGATTCCCGTGACAGCTGGTTCGCCGGTTTCAGTCAGGACCTGCTGGCGGTGGTCTGGCTGGGCCGCGATGACAATGGCAAGACGCCGTTCACCGGGGCCACCGGTGCGTTGCAGGTCTGGACCAGTTTCATGCGCAAGGCCGATCCGCTGCCGCTGGACATGCCGCAACCGGATAACGTCGTGCAGGCATGGGTTGATTCGCGTACCGGGCAGGGCTCCGATGCCAACTGCCCGGGGGCGGTGCAGATGCCGTATATTCGCGGCAGCGAACCGCCACCCGGCGCCGCCTGTGCAAGCGAAACGCCTGCTTCCGGCGAGTCGGTGATGGATTGGGTCAAGGGCTGGATGAATTAAGCAAAGAGGGTTTCAAGTGAACAAGTGGTTGATTCCAGCGGTGACCGCCGTGGCTTTGCTCAGCGGCTGCTCTACCGTACAGCGTGGTTCGATTCCGGTGGTTGACTCCGGTACTGCGGTGTCCAACAGCGAACGTATTTCGGCCAATGGCGGCTTCCGTCAAACGACGGTGAAGCGTCCAGCACAGGGCCAGACCCAGGCGATTCCGCAAGGTGACACTGGCGTGGTGGTGATGGTACCGGGTGGCGGCGCGACGACTTCTGCGCCGATCAGCTCCTCGCCAATCGTGCCGGGGCCGGCGTCCGGTGGTATCACGCCGGGGCCGTATAACCCTTCGGCAGTTGAGTCGGCACCGATCAACTCCGGCAGCTACAGCATGCCGTCGACGCCGAGCGGCATTCCTTCGGCCAGCAGTGGCGGTGGTCTGTCGGCCGACGAGCAACTGGACGGTCCGGTGCTTGCCTTGCTGACCACAGCGCAACAGCAACAGGCCGGCGGCGACCTCAACGGTGCATCGTCGAGCCTGGAGCGTGCCCAGCGTGTCGCTCCGCGTGAGCCGCAAGTGCTTTATCGCCTGGCGCAGGTGCGCATGGCTCAAGGAGATGCGCCGCAAGCCGAGCAGTTCGCCCGTCGTGCGCTGACCATGGCCAACGGTCGTCCGGACCTGCAAGCCAATCTGTGGGAAATCATTGCCCAGTCCCGTGAGAAACAAGGCGATTCCGCCGGCGCCGCGCTGGCCCGTCAGAAGGCCAAGGTTTCGCTGTGATGGATGCTCGTTTCCCGAAGATCGCCGATCAGCTGTTGCTGATCGAGCGTGAACTGCGCACTCAGGGTTGGTGGGACGACGTTCAGCCGTCGGTTGAGGCACTGAGCAGTGTCGAGCCGTTTTCGGTCGATACGCTGGACTTTGAGCAATGGCTGCAATGGATCTTCCTGCCGAAGATGAAATACATCCTCGAACAGGATCTGCCATTGCCGAATGCCTCGGGGATTCAGGAAATGGCTGAAATGGTCTTTGCCCAGCGCAACCTGGGCGGCAAGGATCGTCAGCTTCAGGTGCTGCTCAAAGAGTTTGATCTGCTGATCACCGCCTCACGCTAGTACCGATTCTGTGTAGGAGCTGCCGCAGGCTGCGATCTTTTGATCCTTAAAGTCAAAAGAGCGCAGCCTCGTTTCACTCGACAGCTCCTACAGTCCTGCAGATGCCTATTGGCAATTCTCGGCTATCTGTTTTTGAGCCTCGACAATGCGCTCCTGCCGCTGCGCATCATCCAGCCGTCGCATCTGTCCCTCGACCTCTTCCCTCAATCGCGGATTGTTCTGCAACTGCGCAAGGTTCGTCCGTGCCTGCTCACAAAACTGTTTGAGCTGCGCCTGCTGATCCGCAATCTGCTTCTTCACCTTGTCATCAATAGCCTTCTGATCACCGAGCGGGCCACTGCCCGGCATTGCCGCAGGCTTTGGCGGGGGCGAGGAGGGCGTTTGCAAGGTCGTCGACGGCCGGCCCGGTGGCGGCTGCGCATCAAAGTGCGTGACGCCTTGGGCATCGACCCATTTGTAGATTTGAGCGGCCGTGCACCATGGGCTGAGGCCGATCAGCAGAGTGAGGAGGAGCGTTCGCATGCTGATTCCTTGGCAAATATGCGCAATTGACACTAACAGAGTAGCGGTTTTCAGGTTTTTTCTTGCGTTCTCATGTGCTTACCCACAATTAACCACATAGACGACTTGACTTGGAGAGGGCGAAACAGAAGAATCCAAAGTCCGCTGTAGAGGGACTGCCAGAAGCAGACCCACTCGGTAGATCATGAGGCGCACATCCGCGCCGACCTGTTACACCCGCAACGCGTTACCTCGCGCTGGGTGGGAAAGGCCCGCAACACTTGGGACGATCCCAATACTTGCTCAGTCAGTGCTGACGTAGTCGGCGACCACCGTCGCTCATGCTCTGCCGAGAAGTAAACCTATTAAGACCCGCCCCTTTTTTGTGGACGGTATTCTGGCGTTTTAGAGGTGAACAACGTGGAGCTTTTATCTGGCGGTGAGATGCTCGTCCGCTTTTTGCGTGACGAAGGCGTCAAATATATCTACGGGTACCCGGGTGGTGCTCTCCTGCATGTTTACGATGCCCTGTTCAAAGAACCGGAAGTGACTCACATCCTGGTTCGTCACGAACAAGCGGCAACCCATATGGCTGACGGCTACGCCCGTGCCACCGGTAAAGCCGGCGTGGTATTGGTGACTTCCGGTCCAGGCGCCACAAACGCCATCACCGGTATCGCCACCGCCTATATGGACTCGATTCCAATGGTGATCATTTCCGGTCAGGTGCCAAGCACCATGGTCGGTACCGACGCGTTCCAGGAAACCGACATGATCGGTATTTCCCGGCCGATCGTGAAGCACAGCTTCATGATCAAGCACGCCTCGGAAATCCCGGAAGTCATGAAGAAGGCCTTCTACCTGGCGCAATCCGGTCGTCCGGGCCCGGTCGTGGTCGATATCCCGAAAGACATGACCAACCCGGCCGAGAAGTTCGAATACATCTTCCCGAAGAAAGCCAAGCTGCGTTCCTACAGCCCGGCCGTTCGCGGTCACTCCGGGCAAATCCGCAAGGCAGCAGAAATGCTCCTGGCGGCCAAGCGTCCAGTGCTGTACTCCGGCGGCGGCGTGATCCTCGGCAACGGTTCCGCACCGCTGACTGAACTGGCGAAAATGCTCAACCTGCCCGTGACCAACACGTTGATGGGCCTGGGCGGTTTCCCGGGGACTGATCGTCAGTTCATCGGCATGCTCGGCATGCACGGCAGCTACACCGCCAACCTGGCGATGCACCACGCTGACGTGATCCTTGCGGTCGGCGCGCGTTTCGACGATCGCGTGATCAACGGCGCGGCGAAGTTCTGCCCGAACGCCAAGATCATCCACATCGACATCGACCCGGCTTCGATTTCCAAGACCATCAAGGCCGACGTACCAATCGTTGGTCCGGTCGAGAGCGTCCTGACCGAAATGGTCGCGATCCTCAAGGAAATCGGCGAGACCCCGAACAAGGAGTCCGTGGCCAGTTGGTGGAAGCAGGTTGATGAGTGGCGCGGTGATCGCGGCCTGTTCCCTTACGAAAAAGGCGACGGCAGCAAGATCAAGCCGCAGACCGTGATCGAAACCCTCTGCGAAGTGACCAAGGGCGATGCCTTCATCACTTCCGACGTGGGTCAGCACCAGATGTTCGCTGCGCAGTACTACACGTTCAACAAGCCGAATCGCTGGATCAACTCCGGCGGTCTGGGCACCATGGGCTTCGGTTTCCCGGCGGCCATGGGCATCAAGTTGAGCTTCCCGGATGATGACGTTGCCTGCGTGACCGGCGAAGGCAGCATCCAGATGAACATCCAGGAACTGTCGACCTGCCTGCAATATGGCTTGCCAGTGAAAATCGTCATCCTGAACAACGGTGTTCTGGGGATGGTTCGTCAGTGGCAGGACATGAGCTACGGCAGCCGTCACTCCCACTCCTACATGGAATCGCTGCCTGACTTCGTCAAGCTGGCTGAAGCCTACGGCCACGTCGGCGTACGCATCACCGAATCGAAAGATTTGAAGTCGAAGATGGCAGAAGCGTTCGCCATGAAGGATCGTCTGGTGATCATCGATGTTTCGGTCGACACCAGCGAGCACGTCTATCCGATGCAGATCAAAGACGGCTCGATGCGCGATATGTGGCTGAGCAAGACGGAGCGTACTTAATCATGCGGCACATTATTTCCTTGCTTCTGGAAAACGAACCCGGCGCTTTGTCTCGTGTAGTTGGCCTGTTCTCGCAGCGCAACTACAACATCGAAAGCCTGACCGTGGCCCCGACCGAAGACCCGACTTTGTCGCGTCTGACGCTGACCACCGTTGGTCACGATGAAGTCATCGAGCAGATCACCAAAAACCTGAACAAGCTGATCGAAGTGGTCAAGCTGGTGGACCTGTCGGAAAGCGCTCACATCGAGCGCGAGCTGATGCTGGTCAAGGTCAAGGCCACTGGCGCCCAGCGCGCCGAGATCAAACGCACCACCGATATTTACCGTGGACAGATCGTCGACGTCAGCGCCAGCGTGTATACCGTTCAGCTGACCGGTACCAGCGACAAGCTCGACAGCTTCATTCAGTCCATCGGCACCGCATCGATTCTGGAAACCGTCCGTAGCGGCGTGACCGGCATTGCCCGCGGCGACAAAGTACTCAGCATCTAAACCAAATTAGCGAATGGCCTGAACGGCCTGGATATAAAGGGGAAATTCATGAAAGTTTTCTACGATAAAGACTGCGACCTGTCGATCATCCAGGGCAAGAAAGTTGCCATCATCGGTTACGGTTCCCAGGGCCACGCTCAAGCGTGCAACCTGAAAGACTCCGGTGTCGACGTTACCGTTGGTCTGCGTAAAGGTTCGGCCACCGTTGCCAAAGCTGAAGCTCACGGCCTGAAAGTGACCGACGTTGCTTCCGCTGTTGCGGCTGCCGATCTGGTCATGATCCTGACCCCGGACGAATTCCAGTCTTCCCTGTACAAGAACGAAATCGAGCCGAACATCAAGAAAGGCGCCACCCTGGCCTTCTCCCACGGCTTCGCGATCCACTACAACCAGGTTGTTCCGCGTGCCGACCTCGACGTGATCATGATCGCGCCGAAAGCACCAGGCCACACCGTGCGTTCCGAGTTCGTGAAAGGCGGCGGTATCCCTGACCTGATCGCGATCTACCAGGACGCCTCGGGCAACGCCAAAAACGTTGCACTGTCCTACGCTGCTGGCGTTGGTGGTGGTCGTACCGGCATCATCGAAACCACCTTCAAGGACGAGACTGAAACCGACCTGTTCGGCGAACAAGCCGTTCTGTGCGGCGGTACCGTTGAGCTGGTCAAAGCCGGTTTCGAAACTCTGGTTGAAGCTGGCTACGCGCCGGAAATGGCCTACTTCGAGTGCCTGCACGAACTGAAACTGATCGTTGACCTCATGTACGAAGGCGGTATCGCCAACATGAACTACTCGATCTCCAACAACGCTGAGTACGGCGAGTACGTGACTGGTCCGGAAGTGATCAACGCCGAATCCCGTCAGGCCATGCGCAACGCCCTGAAACGTATTCAGGACGGCGAATACGCCAAAATGTTCATCAGCGAAGGCGCAACCGGCTACCCTTCGATGACCGCCAAGCGTCGCAACAACGCCGCTCACGGCATCGAAGTCATCGGCGAGCAACTGCGCTCCATGATGCCGTGGATCGGTGCCAACAAGATCGTCGACAAAGCCAAAAACTAAGTCGTCGTTCCTTGTGCGAAAAACGCGGCCTCGGCCGCGTTTTTTCGTTTGGGGCGGTGGTTCTGGTATAAAGCTGCAGCGTTTGTGGCCGAACTGTCGTCCTCAAGCATCTGTCGAATTTTCTTCAAACCGTTGCAAGGTAATGTCCATGAGCGAACGTCCCGAAGAGCCGAACAAGGCTTCTGACGCCGAAAGCCTGCTGCCCATCGATGAACACATCGAGGAAGGGCACGACGCAGAAGGTCGTAAAGTCCGGCATCGTGGTATCTATCTGCTGCCGAATCTGTTCACCACTGCGAACCTGTTCGCAGGGTTTTACTCCATCATCAACTCGATGAGCGCCCAGGCGGCATTGAGTGCTGGGGATTCCGTCAACGCGAGCAAGTATTTCGCCTTTGCCGCGATCGCGATTTTCGTCGCCATGGTGCTCGACGGCCTCGACGGTCGTGTGGCGCGTATGACCAATACGCAAAGTGCCTTCGGTGCCGAGTACGACTCGCTGTCGGACATG
The DNA here is from genome assembly GCF_900580865.1 of Pseudomonas viridiflava. Taxonomy (GTDB): domain Bacteria; phylum Pseudomonadota; class Gammaproteobacteria; order Pseudomonadales; family Pseudomonadaceae; genus Aquipseudomonas. Next base: position 2,508 of record NZ_UTBZ01000164.1, on the reverse strand, counting down.
GTCGCGTTCGGTGTCGCACCGGCGCTGCTGGCGTTCGGTTGGGCGCTGGGTGACATGGGCAAAGTTGGCTGGATGGTTGCCTTCATCTATGTAGCGGGCGCGGCATTGCGTCTGGCGCGGTTCAACACTCAGGTCGGTACGGCGGACAAGCGCTACTTCATTGGTCTGGCCAGCCCTGCGGCTGCCGGTGTGGTAGCGGGTATCGTCTGGGCGTTCAGCGATTACGGCATTCAGGGTTCGAAGATGTCGTTCCTGGTCGCGTTGATGGTGGCGGCCGCCGGAATGCTGATGGTCAGCAACATCAAGTACAACAGCTTTAAGGAGCTGGATCTGAAGGGGCGCGTACCTTTCGTGGCCATCCTTGCTGTCGTTCTGGTGTTCGCCGTGGTCTTCAGCGATCCACCGCGCATTCTGCTGTTGGTGTTCCTCGCCTACGCGGCTTCCGGCCCGGTGCAGTACCTGTTGCGTCTTCGTCGGCACAAAAAAGCCGAGTGATGTAATTTCCCGCATACTCCGCAGTCTATGGGTGCATCAGTCCTCCAAAGCTGCGGAGTTGCCATGTTGATCAAAGTCCCCAAAGCGTCCGACTGCCATGAGTCGGATGTCACGCCTGAAGCCATTTATCTCTCTCGCCGCCAATTATTGGGGGCCACTGCTGCCGGTATCGCCGTCAGCAGCCTGCCGCGCTGGGCCAATGCCGACGATGCGGCGCGGTATGCCGATGTCGAGCCGGGCAAGGCTCCCGCATGGTTCACCGAGAAGCTGCCTTCTACTAAATGGGGCGCCGTCAACGTCAAGGATGAGGCGATCACGCCTTATAAAGACGCCACCCACTACAACAACTTCTATGAGTTCGGTACCGACAAGGGTGATCCGGCGGCGAATGCCGGCTCGTTGAAAACAGAACCGTGGAGCGTGGTGATAGACGGGGAGGTGGGTAAGCCGGGGCGATATGCGCTGGAAGACTTCATGAAACCGTACCAATTGGAAGAGCGCATCTATCGTTTGCGCTGTGTCGAGGCGTGGTCGATGGTTATTCCGTGGATCGGCTTTCCGATTTCCGCGCTGCTCAAGCAAGTCGAGCCGACGTCAAATGCCAAGTACGTCCGCTTTGAAACTCTTCAAGATCCCAAGAGCATGCCCGGGCAGCGCTCCGGTTTTGCCTTGATCGACTGGCCTTATGTAGAAGGCTTGCGACTGGATGAGGCGATGAATCCCTTGGCGATTCTGGCGGTGGGCATGTATGGCCGCGAATTGCCGAACCAGAATGGCGCGCCGCTGCGTTTAGTCGTGCCGTGGAAGTATGGTTTCAAGAGCGTCAAATCCATCGTGCGTATCAGTCTGGTCAGCGAGCAGCCGAAAACCACTTGGCAAAGCATCGCGGCAGATGAATACGGCTTCTATGCGAATGTGAACCCGACGGTTGATCACCCGCGCTGGACTCAGGCGCGCGAGCGGCGTCTGCCGAACAGTCTGTTCAAGCCGAATGTCCGTGATACGCAAATGTTCAACGGCTACTCGGATGAAGTCGCTTCTTTATATACAGGGCTCGATCTGCGGAAGAATTACTGATGCGATTCCCGTACTGGCGTATAGGCGTTTTCATTGCGGCGGCGATTTGGCCGATGCTGTGGTTGTATCAGGCGCTTGAGGACTTGCTCGGGCCTGATCCCGGCAAGGTGTTGGTGGATCGGCTGGGGTTGGGGACGTTGGTGCTGCTGCTGATCACCCTGAGCATGACGCCTCTGCAGAAGCTCACCGGCTGGGCGGGGTGGATTGCTGTACGCAGGCAATTGGGACTCTGGTGTTTTGCCTATGTGGTTTTGCACCTGTTCAGCTATATGGCATTTATTCTGGGTTTCGATTGGTCGCAGCTGGCAGTCGAGTTGCGTAAACGGCCCTACATAATAGTGGGGGCGTTGGGGTTTCTCGGATTATTGGCGCTGGCGGTGACGTCCAATCGCTACAGTCAGCGTCGTTTAGGTGTGCGCTGGAAGAAACTGCATCGTCTGGTCTACGTGATTCTTGGTCTGGGTTTGCTGCACATGTTGTGGATCGTGCGCGCTGATCTTGAGGAGTGGGCGATCTATGCCTTTATAGGCGCATTGCTTCTGCTGCTGCGTATTCCGCCGGTGATGCGCCGAATCCCGCGTTTGCTGGCCAAAAAGCAGGTTTTGCAAGAAAAGCGCAATTAACGGTTGACGGCAGATTCAGAGTGTCTATAATTCGCCCCACTTCCGGCGCAGTCGAAACGGAAAACTCCTTGAGATTCAATGAGTTATGTAGGTTTCGGCAGTAGGTTGCTTCAGTTCATCGAAGCCGAAAGGAAGTTGAAAAAGAGGTGTTGACAGCAGCGTGTAACGCTGTAGAATTCGCCTCCCGCTGACGAGAGATCGGAGGCGCAAGTGGTTGAAGTTGTTGAAGAATTCTTCGAAAACTTCTGAAAATAATCACTTGACAGCAAATGAGGCTGCTGTAGAATGCGCGCCTCGGTTGAGACGAAAGATC
>NZ_UTBZ01000063.1 GCF_900580865.1 Pseudomonas viridiflava | reverse complement strand
ACAACTTCCCGGAACTGCGTGCCGAGCTGGAAGCGCTGGGCTATCAGTTCCATTCCGGTGGCGATACCGAAGTGCTGCTCAAGGGCTATCACGCGTGGGGCCCAGACATGCTGCCCAAGCTCAACGGCATGTTCGCGTTCGCCATCTGGGAGCGTGACAGCAAGCGTCTGTTCATCGCCCGCGACCGGCTGGGCGTCAAGCCGCTGTACCTGTCGAAGACCGACAAGCGTCTGCGTTTCGCCCCGTCGCTGCCTGCGCTGCTCAAGGGCGGCGATATCAGCCCGATGCTCGATCCGGTCGCGCTCAACCATTACCTGAACTTCC
>NZ_UTBZ01000150.1 GCF_900580865.1 Pseudomonas viridiflava | reverse complement strand
ACCCTGAACCCCGCAGCATGCGCCAAGGCCGCCAACTGGTGGGCTGGGGCATGGCCGGCGGTGTGTGGGAAGCGATGCAGATGAAAGCCAGCGCCAAGGCGCGTCTCGGCTCGGACGGCAAGCTGGTGGTCAGCCTCAAGGGCGGCAGCAACACCGGGCTCAGGAACGACTCACAACTGATCGGCTTCCAGGGCGATGCGTCGGCACCGATCGCCGTGCTGCTCGAACACAACGGCCTGCATTTCGAAATCCAGATCGACGTGTCCAGCCCCGTCGGACAGACCGATCCTGCAGGCGTGAAAGACATCCTGATGGAAGCCGCGCTGACCACCATCATGGACTGCGAAGAC
>NZ_UTBZ01000222.1 GCF_900580865.1 Pseudomonas viridiflava | reverse complement strand
ATTCAGGCTGCCTTGAGATTCTGTGCTGCGCGCACGACAGATGCCAGTTGTTTCACACCTTCATCCAGCCGGGCCGGATCAATGTGGCTGAAGTTGAGTCGCAGATGACCGTGATTGGCGTCTGGGTCGGCAAAGAACGGTTCGCCGGGTATGAAGGCGACGTCCTGCGCCAGCGCGGCGTCCAGCAACGTGCGCGTATCCAGCGGCTGTGTGGCTTTGGCCTGAATCGCCAAATCCGGCAGCGCCGCTGCGGGGAAGCGCTCGCGGCCGCTGCCGGTGTCCACATCCTGCTGGCTGGCGACCACGCGCGGCCAGTTTTTCGGGCG
>NZ_UTBZ01000065.1 GCF_900580865.1 Pseudomonas viridiflava | reverse complement strand
CCTGAACCTCCAGCGGCTGAAGAGCCGGAGGCTGAGTCCGAGCCGACGATCGAGGATGTGCCGAAGGGCTAATGTACGTGGCGTACTGCTGGATGAAAGCAAGATCCAGAGCAAGCTCACTCTTATCAATACAACACGTAATCTGCTGGATAGACACTTTTCGTGGGAGCGGACCGGGCGGCGTTCCGTTTGTCCGCGAAAGCTGGTACATCCGACGAAGATCCAGCGTCTGAAACGCAGTATTCGCGGACAAGTCCGCTCCCACTTTCGGGCACCGCGTTCCTTCAGGTCGACTTGTGTATAAC
>NZ_UTBZ01000055.1 GCF_900580865.1 Pseudomonas viridiflava | reverse complement strand
GAGCTGTTACTCGACGACGGTCGCGTGGTCATGCGCGTCGACACTCAAACCGCTGATGAACTGCACTGCACCGTCCTGATCGGTGGCCCGCTCTCGGACCACAAAGGCATCAACCGTCGCGGCGGTGGCCTGACAGCGCCTGCGCTGACAGAAAAAGACAAGCAGGACATCAAACTCGCTGCGGAAATGGACCTGGACTATCTGGCCGTTTCTTTCCCGCGCGACGCTGCCGACATGGAATACGCTCGCAAGCTGCGTGACGAATCCGGAGGTACTGCCTGGCTGGTCGCCAAGATCGAACGCGCCGAAGCCGTTGCCAACGACGAAG
>NZ_UTBZ01000068.1 GCF_900580865.1 Pseudomonas viridiflava | reverse complement strand
GGTCTGGACTTGATGGAAGCACTGGGCGAATTCAAGCCGCTGGTCGCAGAACACCTTTATCGCGCCGGGGGCATTCTGTTTCGCGGCTTCGACGTGGGCGGCCCTGAAGCGTTTCGCGAGTTTGCTGCTGGCTTCGGCGATCCGCTGCTCGATTACGAATTCGGTTCCACGCCGCGCAGCAACGTGACCAAAGGTGTGTACACCTCCACCGAATACCCGGCGCACCAGAGCATTCCGCTGCACAACGAGCAGGCCTACACCCTGGAATGGCCGATGAAGATCTGGTTCTACAGCATGATCGCCGCACAGACCGGCGGCGAAACGCCGGTTGCCGACAGCCGGGAGATCTACCGTCGCATTCCGGCGCGTTTTCGTGGCCGTTTCATCGAAAAGAAACTGAT
>NZ_UTBZ01000138.1 GCF_900580865.1 Pseudomonas viridiflava | reverse complement strand
CCCCAAACCGCGCGTGCTCGGTAGCCAGACCGCCGTGGTCACCGGCCCCAAGGGCGAAGAAATCCACTGTGACCAGTATGGCCGGGTGAAGGTCCAGTTCTTCTGGGACCGCGAAGGCCTTGCCGATGACAAGACCAGCTGCTGGCTGCGCGTCTCCAGCAGTTGGGCGGGCGACCGCTACGGCGGCATCAGCATCCCGCGCGTCGGCATGGAAGTCCTGGTGTCATTCCTTGAGGGCGACCCGGATCAGCCACTGGTGACCGGCTGCCTGTACCACAAGGAGAACCAGGTTCCGTACCCGC
>NZ_UTBZ01000053.1 GCF_900580865.1 Pseudomonas viridiflava | reverse complement strand
GTCATTCAACGAATCTGTTGTCTGACACCCCCTCTTCGCGAGCAGGCTCGCTCCCACAGGTTTATTCAGTGTTTGTCAGAGCCGGTGGCGCAAGCGATCGAGAAATACATCCTCCCTCGCTGACTCCACCCAAAAACCAATGTGGGAGCGAGCCTGTTCGCGAAAGCGGTGTGTCATTCAACGAATCTGTTGTCTGACACCCCCTCTTCGCGAGCAGGCTCGCTCCCACAGGTTTATTCAGTGCTTGTCAGAGCCGGTAGCGCAAGCGATCGAGAAATACATC
>NZ_UTBZ01000123.1 GCF_900580865.1 Pseudomonas viridiflava | reverse complement strand
CATGTGGCTGCTGCTGGCGATCTTCGCGCCGTGGCTGGCGCCCTATGATCCGATCTTCCAGAACACCGAATTGCGCCTGATGGGGCCGCACCTGGCGCACCCGTTCGGCACCGACAATTTCGGGCGCGATATTCTTTCCCGCGTGATCTGGGCGGCCCGTGTCGACCTGCAGATCTGCGTGCTCGGCGTGGTGTTCCCGTTCATGATCGGCACCCTCATCGGCGCGCTTTCCGGCTACATCGGCGGGCGTTGCGACAACCTGTGCATGCGCGTCATCG
>NZ_UTBZ01000070.1 GCF_900580865.1 Pseudomonas viridiflava | reverse complement strand
GGCGAAGCCAAACACAGCGAGAGGAGGTGCAGCGAAGCAAACCGTAGGCGCTGCGCCCGGATCGATCCCGGAGCGAAGGAACCCCGAGCCCCAGCGAGCGGGCCGCACGTAGGAGCAAGCGTTTTTTTGCTTACTTTTTTGAGGCGTTTGTCAAAAAAGTGAGTCGCCGTAAGGGCGAAACCGTAATCAGCAACACCCGCAGAAACGGATATACCCCAAAACCAACCAAACAAAAAAAGCCCCCTAGGCATACACCTAGGGGGCTTCGAACCAACCAACTAAAAGCTTAGTGATGCTCACGCGTCGCGCGGAACTTCACATCCGGCCAACGCTCCTCCATCAACGCCAGGTTAACCCGCGTCGGCGCCAGGTAAGTCAGGTGACCACCGCCATCGACCGCCAGGTTCTCCACAGCCTTGTTGGAAAACTCTTCAAGCTTCTTCTTGTCACTGCATTCAATCCAGCGCGCGGAATACACAGTGATCGGCTCATACGAGCACTCAACCTTGTATTCCTCCTTCAAACGGCTGGCGACCACATCGAACTGCAGCACACCCACGGCGCCCAGAATGATGTCGTTGCTGCGCTCCGGGAAAAACACCTGGGTTGCACCCTCTTCGGCCAACTGCTGCAGACCCTGACGCAACTGCTTGGACTTCAGCGGATCACGCAGACGCACACGACGGAACAGCTCCGGCGCAAAGTGCGGGATACCGGTAAACCCGAGGGTTTCACCTTCACTGAAGGTGTCGCCGATCTGGATGGTGCCGTGGTTGTGCAGACCGATGATGTCGCCGGCAAAGGCTTCTTCAAGCTGTTCACGCTCGGAGGAGAAGAACGTCAGGGCGTCGCCGATGCGCACGTCCTTGCCGGTGCGCACGTGGCGCATCTTCATGCCTTTCTCGTACTTGCCGGAGCAAATGCGCATGAAGGCGATGCGGTCGCGGTGTTTCGGGTCCATGTTCGCCTGGATCTTGAAGATGAAGCCGGAGAACTTCTCTTCGACCGGCTCAACGGTACGCTCGTTGGCCACACGGGCCAGCGGACGCGGCGCCCAATCAACAACAGCATCGAGAACGTGGTCAACACCGAAGTTGCCCAGCGCGGTACCGAAGAACACCGGGGTCAGCTGACCGTCGAGGAATTCCTGCTGATTGAATTCGTGGCAGGCGCCCTGAACCAGTTCCAGCTGTTCGATGAAGCGCTCGTACTCGTCGCCCAAATGCGCGCGGGCTTCGTCGGAGTCGAGCTTCTCGATGATCTTGGTTTCGGTGCGTTCGTGACCGTGACCGGCGGTGTAGACAATGATGTAGTCGTCAGCCAGGTGATACACGCCCTTGAAGTCGCGGTAGCAACCGATCGGCCAGGTGATCGGCGCCGCCTTGATCTTCAGCACGGCTTCGATCTCGTCGAGCAGTTCGATCGGGTCGCGGATGTCACGGTCGAGTTTGTTGATGAAGCTGACGATCGGCGTGTCACGCAGACGGCAGACGTCCATCAGCGCAATCGTCCGTGGCTCTACACCTTTACCGCCGTCGAGGACCATCAATGCCGAGTCGACCGCCGTCAGAGTGCGGTAGGTATCTTCGGAGAAGTCTTCGTGGCCCGGGGTGTCGAGCAGGTTGATCATGTGTTCGCGATACGGGAACTGCATGACCGACGTGGTAATGGAAATACCCCGCTGTTTCTCCATCTCCATCCAGTCGGATGTCGCATGGCGATCGGATTTACGGGATTTCACCGTACCGGCCACTGCAATCGCCTTGCCCATCAACAGGAGCTTTTCGGTGATCGTGGTTTTACCGGCATCGGGGTGGGAAATAATAGCGAAAGTGCGGCGTTTCGCGACTTCGGCGGCCTGGTTGGTCATGGGAAATCGCCTGGCGGTGATTCAAAAAAGGGCCGCGATTATAGCCCAACTCGATGCAATAACCGAACCGTTGAGCACATTAAGGGTGGCCAAATGCTGCCGCAGATGGGAACCTTTTAAAGCACGGAGACGTCCATCCCCTGTTACGAATTTTCGTCAGGGGCTGAAAAATCAGCAAGTTAGCCTGACGAGGCTGCGCTCATGGCTCGCTTTCAGACCGATTTTTGCCGGTGCTGAGGGAGCTGCTTCTCGCGAACGTTTATTCCCGGCAGCCATGTATGGCATGCCACACGGGAGGGCGTTCGCCGACTACAAAAAAAGGAGTCCGCCTGTGGCTATCCGCTATGGCAAAGGGCTGATGGGAGGTGCGGTGGTGATCGCGCTCCTGGCCCTGCTGGTCCACTGGATCGGCATCAACACGATCGAACACTACCGCGACGATTTGTTGTTTTACCTGCAAGCTCATCTGATTCTCGTCCTCGCTTCAATGCTGGCCGCCCTTGTCGTGGGCATCCCCGCCGGCATCTTCCTCAGTCGCCCGACCATGGTCGGCCGTGCTGAACGCTTCATGCAGATCTTCAATATCGGTAACACCGTGCCCCCGCTGGCCGTGCTTGCGATTGCCCTGGGCGTCCTCGGCATCGGCAGTGGCCCGGCGATCTTCGCTTTATTCCTCGCTTCGTTGCTGCCGATTGTGCGCAACACCTACGAAGGCCTGAAAAATGTCCAGGGCTCGCTGAAAGAAGCGGCCGTCGGCATCGGCATGACCCCGCGCCAAGTGCTGTGGAAAGTCGAATTGCCCAACGCCGTACCGATCATTGTCGGTGGCGTGCGCGTGGCTTTGGCGATCAACGTCGGCACCGCGCCACTGGCCTTCCTGATCGGTGCCAACAGCCTCGGCAGCCTGATCTTCCCTGGCATCGCCCTGAACAATCAGCCGCAACTGCTGCTCGGCGCCGCGTGCACCGCGCTGCTGGCCTTGCTGCTCGATGGCGTGGTCACCCTCGCCAGCCGTCTTTGGCTGGAACGCGGTTTGCGCCCGTCTTAAGGCTTTTGCGAAGGAATGAATATGAAACGACTTAGCTTGATGTTAGGCCTGATGTTGAGCAGTGCCCTGCTGTTCGTGGGCATCGCCCAAGCCGCTGAAAAACCGGTGATCCGCCTCGGCGCCCGGGTGTTCACCGAACAGACCCTGCTCGCGGAAATCACCGCGCAATACCTGCGCAGCAAAGGCTACGACGCGCAGATCACCGGTGGTCTGGGCAGCAACCTCGCCCGCAGCGCTCACGAAAGCGGGCAGCTGGACATGCTCTGGGAATACACCGGCGTGTCGCTGGTGGCCTACAACCATGTCACTGAAAAACTCGACAGCGCCCAATCCTACGCCCGGGTAAAAGAACTCGACGCGAAAAAAGGCCTGGTCTGGCTGACGCCGTCGAAATTCAGCAACACCTATGCCCTCGCCCTCCCTAAAAAGGTCGCCGAGGAATATCCGCAGATCAGCAACATCAGCCAGTTGAACGAAGTGCTGCGCGCCGAAGCCAAGACCAATCACCTGGTGGCGCTGGACACCGAGTTTGCCAACCGCTCCGACGGCCTGATCGGCATGGTCGATCTCTACGGCATGAACCTGACCCGCAAAAATATCCGCCAGATGGACGCGGGCCTGGTCTACACCGCGTTGCGCAACGGCCAGGTGTTTGCCGGTCTGGTCTACACCACCGACGGTCGCCTCAACGCCTTCGGCCTGAAACTGCTGGAAGACGACAAGCATTACTTCCCCGACTACACCGCCGCGCCGGTAGTGCGTCAGGCCTACCTCGACGCGCACCCGCAACTGGCCGAGCAACTCAAGCCGCTGGCCGAACTGTTCGACGACGAAACCATGCGCCAGCTCAACGCGCGGGTCGACGTCGATCACGAAAGCCCTTCGAAAGTGGCCGCCGATTTCCTGCGCCAGCACCCACTTAACTAAGGAGGAAAAGTCATGGAATTTCTGAACGCCTTTTCCCACCTCGACTGGCAGCAGGTGATGCACCTGACCTGGCAGCACATCACCCTCGTCGGCATTGCCGTGACCCTGGCGATTGTCGTTGGCGTGCCGTTGGGCATTCTGATGACGCGGTTTCCGACTCTCGCCGGCCCATTGCAAGCCAGCGCCACGGTGCTGCTGACGGTGCCGTCGATTGCCCTGTTCGGTTTGCTGCTGCCGTTCTACTCCAAATTCGGCCAGGGCCTCGGCCCGATGCCGGCGATCACCGCCGTGTTCCTTTATTCACTGTTGCCGATCATGCGCAACACCTACCTCGCCCTCACTGGCGTGGAACCGGGCATCCGTGAAGCCGCGCGCGGCATCGGCATGACCTTCGGCCAGCGTCTGCGCATGGTCGAGTTGCCGATCGCCGTGCCGGTGATCCTCGCCGGCGTGCGTACTGCCGTGGTGATGAACATCGGCGTGATGACCATCGCCGCGACCATCGGCGCCGGCGGCCTCGGTGTGTTGATCCTCGCTTCCATCAGCCGCAGTGACATGTCGATGCTCATCGTCGGCGCGCTGCTGGTCAGTCTTCTGGCCATTTTCGCTGACCTGTTTCTCCAATGGCTGCAACGCTCGTTGACTCCAAAAGGACTGCTCAAATGATCGAACTTCAAAACCTCAGCAAAACTTTCCAAAGCAACGGCAAAGACGTCAAAGCCGTGGACTCGGTAAGCCTGACCGTCAATGAAGGCGAAATCTGTGTGTTCCTCGGGCCATCGGGTTGCGGTAAAAGCACCACGCTGAAGATGATCAATCGCCTGATCAAACCGACCTCGGGCAAGATCCTCATCAACGGCGAAGACACCACCGACCTCGACGAAGTGACCCTGCGCCGTAACATCGGTTACGTGATCCAGCAGATCGGCCTGTTCCCGAACATGACCATCGAAGAGAACATCGTTGTCGTGCCGAAACTGCTCGGCTGGGACAAACAGAAATGCCACGACCGCGCCCGCGAGTTGATGAGCATGATCAAGCTGGAGCCCAAGCAATATCTGCATCGCTACCCGCGTGAACTGTCCGGCGGTCAGCAACAGCGTATCGGTGTGATCCGCGCACTGGCGGCGGATGCGCCGCTGCTGCTGATGGACGAGCCGTTCGGTGCGGTCGACCCGATCAACCGCGAGATGATCCAGAACGAATTCTTCGAGATGCAGCGTGCGCTGAACAAGACCGTGATCATGGTCAGCCACGACATCGACGAAGCGATCAAACTGGGCGACAAGATCGCGATCTTCCGCGCCGGCAAGCTGCTGCAAATCGACCATCCGGACACGCTGCTGGCGCACCCGGCGGACGACTTCGTGAGCAACTTCGTTGGTCAGGACAGCACGCTCAAGCGTCTGTTGCTGGTGAAAGCCGAAGATGCAGCGGACAACGCGCCGTCGGTAAGCCCGGAAACCCCGGTGGCCGATGCGCTGGAATTGATGGACGAACATGACCGTCGTTATGTGGTGGTCACCTGCGCCGAGAACAAGGCGCTGGGCTATGTGCGTCGTCGTGATCTGCATCGCCAGACCGGTACTTGCGCGCAGTTCCTGCGTGAGTTCAACGCCACCGCCGCGTATGACGAGCATTTGCGCATCCTGCTGTCGCGCATGTACGAGTTCAACCGTTCGTGGCTGCCGGTGATGGATGCCGAGCGGGTGTTCCTCGGTGAGGTCACGCAGGAGTCGATTGCGGCGTATCTGAGTTCGGGTCGTTCGCGCGGGATGAAGACCAGCATCGTCTCGCCGGCTGAGGCAGTGGCGTAACCACTTGAATTGGGGCTGCCACAGCAGCCCCTGATCATCTGCAATGAGTTGAATTGATCGGAACACATACAAGCCGATAGCATCGTGGTTTGCGGATAATGACGTCCGCGCGAACCGATCAAGGACCCTTGCATGATCGATCAAATTGCAGCCCTGAACTCGCTACGTAAAGATCTGCCAGATGCCATTGGCTGGACAACGATGGGGCCTTATCTGTATCACGCTCCAGCAGAGATGGTGACTGGGGAAACTCGTTACACCTGCACGCAAATCGCACTTTATAACGAGTCGGATTCAACCCTGGCCGACGTCAAATTGCTGTACCGGGGAAACTTCGAATTCGTCCCGCTTATCACGTACTCCCGACACGAAGCCGCCGTGAAATGGGAACACAATGCGGCGGACAAGGAACTGGTGCTCAAACAGGTTCCGCCCAATGAAGAAGTCGATATCTCGATCTACAACCCACAGGATTTCGAGGTTGTGCAGGTTCTGGTGAATGGAAGGAAAATCACCGATTTCATGACTCGCAGAGCCTTGGCCAAGGCGTATCCCACTCCACTGCGCTGGCGGATCGCACTCCCCGTGCTAGGCATTCTTGTCCTCGGCGCGCTGTCGTACACCAGTTGGCAGACCTACTCGATGGTCAAGAGCAACATGGATTACGAGCGTGATTACTCGCTTCTATCTACGGTGCCCAACGGCTTTTCCGGTTGCCATCCCTATGTTTTTGACAACCCCCCAAACGATTCCAGTGAGAAACAACTCGAGCGTCTCTTGAAACAGCAAAACCAGTGGATGGATTTCATTCTGGCGATGAACAAAGTTTCATTACCTGAGGAGTTACACCTTAAGGATCGGGTGGTGCTGTGCAAGTCGATCGAGAAATCCTGAATCAAATGGGCTGGTCACCGGATTGTCGGTGATAGGTGCGGCAAGTTTGCAGCGATGGTCTGCGATGCCCCATGCGGGACTTAACGCTCGCAAGCTTGCGCCGTGAATTTTCATCGCTTCATGTCTGGAAAGAAAAATGAACACCGGCGCTGGGCACCGACTGGCTGATTTCTCCTTTAAGACAACTCAAATTACGCCATTGAGACTGTCTTTGCGGGGAACGTCGGGGATGTCGAGTCTATTGAAGTTAACTGGCATCTAGCGGAGATCGGCAGCGAACGTGCAGGCATTTTTAACACTGAAAAAATCGACGGGAACATCTGCCCGTCATCTCGGTCGGCTACAAAGAGAGATGAATGCGACGTACGTCAGAAGCGTGCAAAAACGCGACATTTTTAGTTGATCTCAGGCTCCTCACGCCCTAAAGTTCGCGCCGAACGTCCATGCTGGAAACGATCCATCCGGCTCAAGTACTGACGACGAGACAGCAAGGCCAAGGGTAAAACCACCCGTGGCCTTTTTGCTTTCGGCGACATGCCTTGGGAAGTAGGCGAACCAAAGTGGGGATACGGAGGACGTTCATTTGCACCCATTGTTTAACTTAGTTTGCCAGTAGGAGTTCCCAGCATGTCGATCCAGGTCGAAGACTATTTCGCGCGCGCTACATTCGACAAAATGAAGGCGTTCGCCGACAAACAGGAAACCCCGTTCGTGGTGATCGACACCGCGATGATCAGCCAGGCCTACGATGACCTGCGCGCCGGTTTCGAATTCGCCAAGGTCTACTACGCGGTCAAGGCCAACCCGGCCGTCGAGATCATCGACCTGCTCAAAGAGAAAGGTTCGAGCTTCGACATCGCCTCGATCTATGAGCTGGACAAGGTGATGGATCGCGGCGTTAGCCCGGACCGCATCAGCTACGGCAACACCATCAAGAAATCCAAGGACATCCGCTACTTCTACGAGAAGGGCGTGCGTTTGTTCTCCACCGACTCCGAAGCTGACCTGCGCAATATCGCCAAGGCTGCACCGGGTTCAAAAGTCTATGTGCGCATCCTCACCGAGGGCTCGACCACGGCTGACTGGCCACTGTCGCGCAAATTCGGCTGCCAGACCGACATGGCCATGGACCTGCTGATCCTCGCTCGCGACCTCGGCCTGGTGCCTTACGGCATCTCCTTCCACGTCGGTTCGCAACAGCGCGACATCAGCGTCTGGGACGCAGCGATCGCCAAGGTCAAAGTGATCTTCGAGCGCTTGAAAGAAGAAGACGGCATCCACCTGAAGCTGATCAACATGGGCGGTGGCTTCCCGGCCAACTACATCACCCGCACCAACAGCCTGGAAACCTACGCCGAGGAAATCATCCGCTTCCTCAAGGAAGACTTCGGTGATGATCTGCCGGAAATCATTCTTGAGCCGGGCCGTTCGCTGATCGCCAACGCCGGTATTCTGGTCAGCGAAGTGGTGCTGGTTGCACGCAAGTCGCGCACCGCTGTTGAACGTTGGGTTTATACCGATGTGGGCAAGTTCTCCGGCCTGATCGAAACCATGGACGAAGCGATCAAGTTCCCGATCTGGACCGAGAAGAAAGGCGAGATGGAAGAAGTCGTCATCGCCGGCCCGACCTGCGACAGCGCCGACATCATGTACGAGAACTACAAGTACGGCCTGCCGCTGAACCTGGCGATCGGTGATCGTCTGTACTGGCTGTCGACCGGTGCTTACACCACCAGTTACAGCGCGGTTGAGTTCAATGGCTTCCCGCCGTTGAAATCGTTTTACGTGTAAGAGCAGCTGCGAGTTTCAAGCTGCTAGCTGCAAGTGAAAAGCCCATGACGTGTCATGGGCTTTTTTGTGTCTGGCTTCAAAATTTGTGGTGTGCTTTCGGTCTATCCCCCTCACCCCAGCCCTCTCCCCCAAGGGGGCGAGGGGGAAAGGGAGCAGATCGGGGGCTTTTCAAAACCTGAGGTCGACTGGATATCTCAGGTCGGTGTAGTTGGAACATCCAACTCGGTCAGTCCCCTCTCCCTCTGGGAGAGGGTTAGGGTGAGGGCTATTGGCACCGAAGCGCATATCGCCCAGCCAACGCCTGAATCTTCGGATCTACAGCACTCGCCAACGTCTGACTCGCCACCCGCAGAAAATTCAGATTGCCGCCGGCCAAAGCTTTCTCAAGCCAATCGACCGCCTCGTCAATCCGCCCCTCATCCGCTAAAACTGCAGCAAAACTGAACTGCCCACGAAAATCCCCAGCCTCGGCCGAACGTCGATACCAATCGCGCGCCGCCAAAGGATCCGCCGGGCACTCCTGCCCGTCTTCCAGATACCGCCCCAGCAGATTCATCGACTTCGCATGGCCCAATTCAGCCGCGCGCCGATACAGCGCCAACGCCTGTTGATGATCCACCGCCACACCCCGCCCGGTCGCGAGCAGATTGGCGAGGTTGTACATCGCCCAATCCAGCCCCGCCTCCGCTGCGATCCGGTAATGCTGCGCAGCAACCGACGCATCCGCAGCAATGCCCCAACCATGCTCATGACAACGCCCGAGCATATTGCGCGCCATCAGATGCCCGCGCCCGGCGGCGATGCCGAACCAGCGCAGCGCCAGCACTTGATCCTGCGCGATGCCTTGGCCATCGAGAAGAATCTGCCCAAGCAACGCCTGCGCTTCGACTTCGCCCTCACCCGCCGCCAGCAGAATCGCCTGCGCCGCGCGTGCCGGGCTTTCTACAAGCATCGCGCTGAGTTGTTCGCCGTTGAGGACTTCCTCGCGACGCAGCTGGAAACTCATACCTCGACCCAGCGCCGCAGCAGGTTGTGATACGTGCCGGTGAGGCGGATCAGCGAAGGGTGATCAGGCATGTCTTGAGTCAGTTGCTGAATCGCCCCGTCCATCTCGAACAGCAACGCGCGCTGGCTATCTTCACGCACCAGACTCTGCGTCCAGAAAAACGACGCATAGCGTGTGCCGCGAGTGACTGCGTTGACCTTGTGCAGGCTGGTGCCGGGGTACAAGACCATGTCGCCGGCCGGTAACTTCACCCGTTGCGTGCCGAAGGTGTCCTGGATTTCCAGCTCACCGCCGTCGTAATCCTCAGGCTCGCTGAAGAACAGCGTCGCCGACAAATCGGTACGCACCCGTTCGATGCTGCCCTTGGGCTGGCGTACGGCGTTATCGATGTGAAAATCGAAACTGCCACCGGCCGTGTAACAGTTCACTAACGGCGGGAAGACTTTGTGCGGCAACGCGGCGGACATGAACAGTGGGTTTTTCCACAACCGCTCCAGCATCGCCGCGCCGATTTCCTTGGCCAGCGGGTGACCTTCTGGCAGTTGCAGATTGTGCTTGGCCTTGGCCGATTGAAAGCCGGCGGTGATCTTGCCATCGGCCCAATCGGCCTGCTCCAGCGCCTCACGAATGCGCTGCACTTCGTCTTTCGCGAACAATCCGGGGATGTGCAGCAGCATGGCGATGTCACCTGATGGCAAAGAGGCGGCAATGGTATTGATTCTTATTGACTGTGTAAAACCCGAGAGACGAATGAACTGGCAAAAACCGTAAGGTTAAATTGTAAAGAATGTAAATTCAGTGCGAATAACAATGTTTCGCAATTGATACGAATACTTGTTTAACCTATATTCCGCCGCCTCAAATCCTTGGGGAGGGGAATAAAAATGGCACGTCAACACGCACAATTACCGGTCAGTTCACCACGTCTGCTCGCCTCTGCAATCGGTGTGGCAATCACCGCCGGCTCCGCTGGCCAGATGGTCTTCGCCGCGGAAAAAACCGACAGCAAAGCCGCCGGCAATGCCATTGCCCTGGACGCCACCGCCATCACCGGCGAAGCGCAGGACTCAACGTCCTACCAGGTCGAAAAAGCCTCCTCGCCCAAGTACACCGCGCCGCTGGTCGATACACCGCGCTCGGTCACCGTTATTCCGCAACAAGTGCTGAAAGACACCGGCGCGCTGAACATGCAGGACGCGCTGCGCACCGTGCCGGGCATCACCTTCGGCGCCGGTGAAGGCGGCAACCCACAGGGCGACCGTCCGTTCATCCGTGGCTTCGACGCCCAGGGCGACACCTACCTCGACGGCGTGCGCGACACCGGTTCGCAGAGCCGCGAGATCTTCGCCGTGGAAAACATTGAAGTCAGCAAGGGCCCGAACTCCGCCATTGGCGGTCGCGGCGCGGCAGGCGGCAGCATCAACCTGGTGAGCAAGAAAGCGCACCTGGGCAACTCGTTCGATGGCGGCTTCACCTGGGGTTCCGATCAGACCCAGCGTTACACCCTCGACGGCAATTACCAGTTCAGCGACACCGCTGCTGGCCGTCTGAACCTGATGAGCCACGAGAGCAACGTCGCCGGTCGCGACAAAGTCGATTACGACCGCTGGGGCATCGCGCCTTCCCTGGCGTTTGGCCTGGGCACCGACACCCGCGTCAACCTCGACTACTACCATCTCGAAAGCAACGACACCCCGGATTCGGGCATCCCTTACACCATCCCGGCCGGCGGTTCGGCTGCGCGCACCAAGTCCAATCCGGACAAGCCGTACGCCGGTGGTGATCACAGCAATTTCTACGGTCTGGATCGCGATTTCCGCAAGGGCCGCACCGACACCGCGACCTTCGCCATCGAGCATGACCTGAGCGACTCGCTGACGATCAAGAACACCCTGCGCCACGGCACCAGCATGCAGGATTACATCCTGACCCAGCCGGACGACAGCAAGGGCAACGTCAACAATGGCAGCCTCTGGCGTCGTGCCAATACTCGGGTAAGCAACACCGAGACCACCACCAACCAGACTGACCTGTTCGGCAATTTCTACGTTGCCGGCTTCAAGAACAGCTTCTCCACCGGCGTTGAATACACCCGTGAGGAAAGCCAGAAGTCCTCGTACAACGTCAACACCGACACCACACCGCGCACCACTAACGTCCCGGCGAGCTCCAACTGCACGCCATCGATGATCGGCGCGTCGAGTAACTACAACTGCACGTCGCTGTCGAACCCGAACCCGAACCCGAACGATCCGTGGAACGGCGCAATCTCGCGCAACTACGCCGGCACCGACACCCAGGCCAACACTTACGCGCTGTACGTGTTCGACACCCTGGAGCTGAACGAGCAGTGGCTGGTGAACATGGGCCTGCGTTACGACCACTTCGATACCGACTACAAGAGCTACAACGCCGCTGGCACCACCACGTCCAAGGGCGATGACACCAGCGAGTTCGTCACCGGTCAGTTCGGCGTCGTCTACAAGCCGGCAGAAAACGGCAGCATCTACGCCTCCTACGCCACCTCGGCCACGCCGCCGGGCAACACCTTGGGCGAAGGTCAGGAAGGCAACCCTTTGGGCGGCACCCCAGATCGCAGCGGCAACCTGCTGAACAGCGACATGGAGCCGGAAACGACCAAGAACTACGAAATCGGTACCAAGTGGGATCTGCTCAATGATCGCCTGTCGCTGACTGCAGATATCTTCCGCACCGAGAAAGAAAACGCTCGTGTGCAAGTCGACACCACCTCGTACGAAAACGCCGGCAAGACACGCGTACAAGGTATCGAACTGTCGGCCAGCGGCAAGATCACCGACAAGTGGCAAGTGTTCGCCGGTTACGCGTTCATGGACAGCGAACAAGTCGACGGCGGCCCGATGGGCAAGGCCAACGATGGCAACGAACTGCCTAACACGCCGAAAAACAGCGCCAGCCTGTGGACCACTTACCAGGTCACGCCGAAGCTGACCATCGGTGGCGGTGCGTTCTACGTCGACGACGTCTACGGCAGCGTGGCCAACACCACCATGGTTGACTCGTATGTTCGCTACGACGCGATGGCGGCTTACAAGCTGACCAAGAACGTCGACCTGCAACTCAACGTGCAGAACCTGACCAACGAAACCTACTACGACAAAGCCTTCTCGACCCACTTCGCCAACCAGGCGGCGGGCCGTACGGCATTGTTGAGCACCAACTTCCACTTCTGACCGATGTGGAAACCTGTGGGAGCGAGCCTGCTCGCGAAAGCGCTGGGTCAGTCAAGTAGAGGCTGACTGACACGACGCCTTCGCGAGCAGGCTCGCTCCCACAAGGTATGCGCCGCAAGGCTTGGCCCCGTTCATTCAATTGAACGGGGCTTTTGTGCGTAAGAAAGAACGCTTCTCGATAACCCACGGCATAATGCGCGCCGTGAAGACAATTTCCGAATGGACGGCGAGTGACGTGTTGAAGAAAACCCTGTTCCAGTTGCACTGGTTTTTTGGCATCACCGCAGGCCTGGTGCTGGCGTTGATGGGCATCACCGGCGCGGCCTATTCGTTTCAGGACGAAATCCTGCGGGCGCTGAATCCCTCCGTCCTGCAGGTGGAAAAGCAGGTGGCCGGCGTGCTGCCGCCCGTCGAACTGGTCGAGCGTATCGAAGCCACGTCGGGCAAAAAGGTTTCGATGCTCTGGGTCGAAACCGACAGCGGCAACGCGGCTCGCGTCTACTTCACGCCGCCCAAAGGCGAGCGTCGCGGTGAGATGCGCTATTTCGATCCGTACACCGCCGAATTCATGGGCGATGCCGTCGGCCAGGACTTCTTCGGCCTGATGCTGCAGCTGCACCGTTTCCTCGCTATGGGCGATACCGGCCGCAACATCACGGGCGCCTGCACGCTGATCCTGCTGTTTTTCTGCCTCTCCGGCCTGTACCTGCGCTGGCCGCGTCAGTGGAACAGCTGGCGTGTGTGGCTGACGCTGGACTGGAAGAAAAAGGGCCGCGCGTTCAACTGGGATCTGCACTCGGTGGCCGGCACCTGGTGCCTGCTGGTCTATCTGCTGCTGGCGTTGACCGGATTGTCGTGGTCGTACGAGTGGTACAACAAAGGCCTGACCAAATTGCTCTCCGACGCGCCGCAAAACGAGCGCGTGCGCGGGGGACGTGGCCCGGCGCCGGAAGGCCCGGCGCCGACTGCCGATTACGCAGCGATGTGGAGCAGCATCTACAGCGCCGCAGGTCCGGGCCTGTCCGCGTACAACATTCGGATGCCGCCAGTGGCCGCGCAACCAGCGACGGTGTTCTACCTGCTCGACAGCTCGCCGCATGATCGCGCGCTGAACCAGATCACCCTCGACCCGGCCACCGGCATCGTCAAACGCGTCGACCGCTACGCCGACAAGAGCTTCAAGGCGCAACTGCTGACCAGCATTTATGCGCTGCACGTCGGCAGCTATTTCGGCCTGGTCGGGCGGATCATCATCACCCTCGCAGCGGTGTGCATGCCGTTGTTTTTCATTACCGGATGGCTGCTGTACCTCGATCGTCGCCGCAAGAAAAAGCAGATCAAGGATGCGCGCCAAGGTCTCGAGCAACCGGCCGGCGATGCCTCGGCATGGCTGATCGGTTTCGCCAGCCAGAGCGGTTTTGCCGAGCAACTGGCATGGCAGACCGCCGGGCAATTGCAGGCCGCCGGATTGCCGGTGAAGGTGCAGCCACTGGCCAATGTCAGCGAACAGGATTTGCGTGAATCGAACAATGCTTTGTTTGTCGTGAGCACTTTCGGCGACGGCGAAGCGCCGGACAGCGCACGCGGTTTTGAGCGCAAAGTGTTAAGCAAGACTGCAACGCTCGACAGTTTGAATTACTCGGTGCTCGGTCTTGGTGATCGTCAGTATCAGCACTTCTGCGGTTTCGCCAAACGCCTGCACCAATGGTTGGCTGAGCACGGCGGCAAGACATTGTTCGCCCCGGTGGAAGTCGACAGCGGTGATCCGTATGCCCTGCGTCACTGGCAAACCCAACTCGGCCTGCTCACCGGGCAAGCCCCCATCGATACTTGGCAGGCGCCGAGCTACGACAACTGGACGCTGGTCCGCCGCGAACTGATGAACCCGGACAGCAGCGGCTCACCGGTTTATCTGTTGGGCTTGAGCGCACCGAACACCAGCAGTTGGCTGGCCGGCGATCTGGTCGAGGTGCTGCCGCGCAACTGCCCGTGGGCCATCGAACACTTCCTCGACGGCCTCGGCATTCGTGGCGAGACCACAGTGAAAATCAACGGTCTCGACGAGCCGCTGGAAGTCGCGCTGGCGTCGCGGCAATTGCCCGAGCACCGCGCACATCTGGTCGGTTTGCATGCGCAATCGCTGGTCGATGCGATGGTGCCGCTGGCCATGCGCGAATACTCGATCGCCTCGATTGCCGCCGACGGTGTGCTGGAGCTGATCGTGCGTCAGGAACAGCATTCAGATGGCAGCCTCGGCATCGGTTCTGGCTGGCTGACCGAGCATGCGCCAGTGGGCGGCAGCATCAGTTTGCGGGTGCGGCGCAACAGTGGATTCCATCTGCCGAACGAACCGCTGCCGATGATTCTGCTGGGCAACGGTACGGGTCTGGCCGGGCTGCGCAGTTTGCTCAAGGCGCGGATTGCCGATGGTCAACAGCGCCAGTGGTTGCTGTTTGGCGAGCGCAATCGTGAACACGATTTCCTCTGCCGTGCGGAGCTGGAAGAGTGGTTGATCAATGGCGATCTTGAGCGGCTGGATCTGGCGTTTTCGCGGGATCAGGCGGAGAAGGTTTATGTGCAGGATCGTTTGCGTGAATCGGCTGATGAGTTGAAGAAATGGCTGGCGGACGGGGCGGTGATTTACATTTGTGGCAGCTTGCAGGGGATGGCTTCAGGCGTGGATCAAGCGCTTAACGACATCCTCGGCAGCGACGAGGTCGAGCACTTGATCGAGCAGGGCCGTTATCGTCGCGACGTCTATTAAAAGTCCCTCACCCTAACCCTCTCCCAAAGGGAGAGGGGACTGATTGGGGGATGCTTGAGATGTACGCCGACCTGAACGTCCCTCACCGAATCCATAATCGAGAAAGGCTTTGTGTTGATCTCATAATCAACTCGGTCTTTCAGGTCGATGCATGACGCAAGACACCTCGATCGGCTCCCTCTCCCTCCGGGAGAGGGTTGGGGTGAGGGTAAGCCTTTGACCTATACGGGCTGCAATTTTTTCTCGAACACCGCCACCCCATTCAAATCCCGCAACACCACACTCATCTCCCCACTCCCCCCTTCAATATTCACCTCGCCAAAAAACTGAAACCCGGCAAACGGCGATGCGTTCTGCACCGGCGGTGCCTTCTCGAACACCACTTCCGGGCCAAAGGTTTTATCCAGCGGATTAGGCCCGAAACTCCCGGCATTCAGCGGCCCCGCAACAAACTCCCAGAACGGTTCGAAATCCTGAAACGCTGCACGCTCCGGGTGATAGTGATGCGCCGCGCAGTAATGCACATCCGCCGTCAGAAAGACGAAATTGCGCACCTGCTGCGCGCGCAGATAACCGAGCAATTCGGCGATTTCTACCTCGCGCCCCTGGGCCGGTCCCGGATCACCGTTAGCCACCGCTTCCCAACGCGCCACGCCCGGGCTGACCTCACCATCCGGCACGCCCAGACCGATCGGCATGTCGGCGGCGATGACCTTCCATTGGGCTTTGGATTTCTTCAAGCCGCGCTTGAGCCAGTCCAGTTGCTCACGCCCCAGAAACGGTTTCGCCGCGCCGAGATTGTCGTCATTGGCGCCGCGATAACTGCGCATGTCGAGCACGAACACATCAAGCATCGGGCCATAACTGAGCTTGCGATAAATCCGCCCGCCGCCGTCGGCAGCCTGTAAGCGCATTGGCGAATATTCCAGCCACGCCTTGCGTGCACGCCCGACCAGGGTGTGGATATCTTTCTCCTGATAACGCTCGTCGAGCTGCTTGCCCGGGGACCAGTTGTTGACCACTTCATGGTCGTCCCACTGCCAGATCTGCGGCACCTCGGCGTTGAAGCGGCGGATGTTTTCATCCATCAGGTTGTAGCGGTAGTTGCCGCGATAGTCGTCGAGGGTCTGCGCGACTTTGCTCTTGGCTTCGGTGGTGAGGTTGCGCCAGATGCGACCGTTTTCGGTGGTCAGTTGAGCGGGCACCGGGCCGTCGGCGTAGATGGTGTCGCCGCTGTGGATAAAGAAGTCCGGCAGGCGCAGACGCATGGCTTCGTAGATGCGCATGCCGCCGATGTCCGGGTTGATGCCGAAGCCCTGGCCGACCGTGTCGCCGCTCCAGACGAAACGAATATTGCGCCGCGCCGTCGGAGCGCTGCGCAGGTGACCCAGCCACGGTTCGCTGGCGACGCCGGTGCGGGCGTCCTTGAAATACACGCGATAGAAAATCGCCTGATCGGCGGGCAGCCCGGTCAGTTCAACGCGGGCGGTGAAGTCGCTGCGGGCATCGGCGAGGGCCGAGACCAATCGGCGTGGATGGCGAAACTGGCTGCGGGTGTCCCACTCGACCACCATATGCGCCGGGCGATCGCTGCGGCTCCAGATCATCGCGCGGTCGCCTTGCAGGTCGCCGGACTGCACGCCATCGGTGAGTTGCGGACGATCCTTGACCGAGGCAATCACCGCCGGTGCCAGGCTTGGCATCAGCAGCCCGGCGCCAACGACTTGCATGACACGCCGGCGACCGGGGTTGAAATCGCTCATGGTGTTCTCCCTGAAAAAAGGAAAACTTAAGCACGCCTATGTGAACTCGCCATGACACCACTAACCATTGTGGGAGCGAGCCTGCTAGCGAAAGCGGTGTGCCAGTCAACAGACATGTCGCTGGCAGATTGCATTCGCGAGCAGGCTCGCTCCCACAGGGGATTTGTGTTGTCAGTCAGGCCTTGGCGGGTTCCAGCGCCAGCTCGACGGCTTCCGGGCGTTTGACCGTTGCATAGACGACGGCGGTCAACAAACTCCCCGCGACAATCGCCAGCAAATACAGCAGCGCATGGTTGATCGCATTCGGAATCGCCAGCACAAACAAGCCACCGTGTGGCGCCATCAGCTTGCAGCCGAAATACATCGACAGCGCACCGGTCAGCGCGCCACCGGCGATACTCGCCGGGATCACCCGCAACGGGTCTTTCGCGGCAAACGGAATCGCCCCTTCGGAGATAAAGCAAAGCCCCAGCACCAGCGCCGCTTTCCCCGCTTCGCGCTCAGTCTGGGCAAACTTGCGCCGCGCAATGAACGTGGCGATGCCCAAGCCAATCGGCGGCACCATGCCCGCGGCCATGGTCGCGGCCATCGGCGCATAACTCTGCGACGCCAACAGTCCTACCGAGAACGCATACGCGGCTTTGTTGATCGGCCCGCCGAGGTCGACGCACATCATGCCGCCGAGCAGCACACCGAGCAGAATCGCGTTGGTGGTGCCCATGCTGTCGAGGAAATGCGTGAGCGCCCCGAGCATGCCGGCAACCGGTTTGCCGACCACGTAAATCATCACCAGACCGGTAAACAGACTGGCAAACAGCGGGATGATCAGAATCGGTTTCAGCGCCTCAAGACTCTGCGGTAACGCTACATAACGACTGATCGCCTTGGCCGCGTAACCGGCGATAAAACCGGCGACGATGCCGCCGATAAACCCGGCGCCCAGCGTGCTCGCCAGCAAACCACCGATCATCCCCGGCGCCAGGCCAGGACGGTCGGCAATCGAATAAGCGATGTAACCGGCTAGCAGCGGCACCATCAGTTTGAACGCGGTCTCGCCGCCGATCTGCATCAGCGCCGCCGCCAGCGTGCCTTCTTCCTTGAACGCAGTGATGCCGAACACGAACGACAGCGCGATCATCAAACCGCCGGCCACGACCATCGGCAGCATGAACGACACGCCAGTCAGCAGGTGTTTGTAAATGCCGGTTTTTTCTTGCTTGGCTGGTGCCTTGCCGTCACTCGCGGCGCTTTCCACTGCACCTTCGGCCAAGGCTTTTTTCAGCGTGGCTTCGGACTGCTTCAAGGCGATCCCGGTGCCGCAGCGATAGATCTTCTTGCCGGCGAATCGCTCGGTGGCGACTTCGATATCTGCCGCCAGCAACACCACGTCGGCTTCGGCAATCGCCGCTGCGCTCAACGGGGTTTTCGCGCCGACGGAGCCCTGGGTTTCGACTTGCAATTCATAGCCCAGACGCTTGGCAGTTTGCTGCAAGGCTTCGGCGGCCATGAAGGTGTGAGCAACACCAGTCGGGCACGCGGTGATGGCGACGATGCGGGGCGCACGCGGCGCATCAGCAAGCGGTTCAGCCGCGCTGGCAACGTAAACTTCAGCCTCTTCCGCGCCACGACGCAGCACTGCTTCAACATCCTGCAACGCCTGCGCCGGGGCAATCTGGAAAACACGTTTACCGATAAAACGCGTCATGTCGACCGCGCCGGTGGCAACCAGCAAAACCCACTCCGCCGCAGCAATCGTCGCCGCCGACAACTCGCGTTCCGGATGCGCCGCATCGACCACTTCAACGCTGGTGCTCCAGCCCTGACGCTGCGCCGCCGCATCGAGCAGACGCGCGCAAAGCACACTGGTCACCATGCCGTTCGGGCAAGCCGTAACAATGGCTAATTTCATGACAAACCCTCTTATTGTTCTGTCAGGGGACGCACGCGCACGCCCTGTTCGAGCTGCGCCAGTTGCGCGGTGTCGTTGATGCCGAAACCGATCTGGGTCACCGCCATCGCCGCAATCGCGGTGGCGGTGCGCAGGGTTTGTTCAGGCGTGTCGGCGCTGAGCAGACCGTGGAGCATGCCGGCCAGCAACGAATCACCGGCACCGACCGTGCTGGCGACGCTGACCTTCGGTGGCGTTGCGTGCAGCGCCGAGCCGACGCTGAACCAGTTCACGCCATCAGCACCGTGAGAAATCACCACGTGCTCGATACCTTGCGCATGCAAACGCGCGGCTGCTTGAGCTTCCGCCGCGTGGGAAACCACGTCGCAACCGAGGGCGTCGGCGAGTTCTTCAGTGTTCGGTTTGATCAGCCACGGACTGGCTTTCAAAGCTTCGCGCAAAGCTTCGCCGCTGGAGTCGAGGGCGACTTTCAGGCCGAGCTGATTGAGCCGTTCGATCAACTCGCGCAACCATTGCGCGGTGACGCCACGCGGCAAACTGCCGGCGACCACCACCGCGTCGTGCCCCGGTGCGATCTGCAGCAGACGATCGAGCAATGCCTGCTGCGCGGCGGCGTCGACCACCGGCCCCGGGCCGTTGATGTCGGTGATGCGGCCATCCTGTTCGGCGACCTTGATGTTGCTGCGCGTCTCGCCCGGCACGCGGATAAACGCGTCGACAAAACCGCGCTTGGCGAACAGGGCTTCGAACGCTTGCAGATTGTCTTCGCCGAGAAACCCACTGACCGTCAGTTGGTGGCCGAGATCGGCCAGCACCTGGGCGACGTTCACGCCTTTGCCGGCGGCGTGGGTGTGCATCTCGTCGCTGCGATTGACCTGACCGGCCTCCAGCCGTGGCAACTCAACGGTGAGGTCGAGCGCCGGGTTGAGGGTCAGGGTAAGAATCTTGGCCATTACAGGGCCTCCACTAATGCGCGCACTTCGTTGGCGCTGCCCACGGCCAGGGCCTGTTGAGCAAGGGTTTGCGCCTGGGTCAGGCTGAGTTCGCGAATGCGTGCCTTGACTTCGGCAATACTGCGACCGGACACGCTGAGTTCATCGACACCGAGACCGACCAGTACCGGCACTGCCAGCGGGTCCGCCGCCAGCTCACCGCAAACGCCGACCCATTTGCCGTGGGCATGGGCCGCGCGCACGGTGATGTCGATCAGTTGCAGCACCGCCGGGTGCAAGCCATCCGCCTGCGCCGACAGGGTCGGGTGGCCACGGTCGATGGCCAGGGTGTATTGCGTGAGATCGTTGGTGCCGACACTGAAGAAGTCGACTTCCTTGGCCAATACCGGCGCAAGTAACGCGGCGGACGGCACTTCGATCATGATCCCCAGTTGCAGATCGGCGACCGGGATTTCCAGGCGCAGACGTTCAGTCATATCGCGGGCCTGACGCCACTCTTCGACGCTGCCGACCATCGGGAACATGATCCGCAACGGACGGTTATCCGCAGAACGCAGCAAGGCGCGCAATTGCGCTTCCATGATCTGCGGACGCTGCAAGGTCAGGCGAATGCCGCGCACGCCGAGGAACGGGTTTTCTTCCTTGGCGATCGGCCAATATGGCAGCGGTTTGTCGCCGCCGACATCCAGCGTGCGTACCACCAGCGGTCGACCGGCGAGGCCGTCAAGGACGCGGCGGTATTCGGCTTCTTGCGTGGCCTCATCCGGCGCTTGCGGATGGGCCATGAAAATCAGTTCGGTGCGCAGCAGACCGATGCCCTCGGCGCCCTGCTCCACCGCACTGATCACGCCCGCGCTTTCGCCGATGTTGGCGAACACTTCGACGGCGTGACCGTCGGTGGTGTGTGCCGGTTGATGGCGTTGTTCGGCGGCAATCTTCAGGCGTTGTTCGCGGGTGTCGCGTTCTTCGGTGGCGCGTTGCAACGTCGCGGCATCGGCGTCGACGTGCAGGCGACCGCGTTGTCCATCGAGCAGCAACGGTGTGCCGGGCGCCAGCAACAACACCGCTGCGCCAGCGCCGACCAGCGCCGGAATCCCGAGGGCCCGCGCGACGATCGCACTGTGCGCCGTGGCGCCGCCGCGTGCGGTGAGAATCCCCGCCACACGCGCCGGGTCCAGCCGTGCGACGTCGGACGGGCCGACCTCGTCCATCACCAGAATGTACGGTTGCTCGGGCTCGCTCGCGGTCTGCACGCCACACAGTTGCGCCAGCACGCGACGGCCGATATCGCGCAGATCCGCCGCGCGCTCGGCAAGCAATGCGTCATGCAGGGATTCCTGTTGTTTGGCTGCTGCTTCGATCACCGCCATCCATGCCGCTTCAGCGCTTTCGCCTTGCTTGAGGCGGGTGTCGACTTCGTCGGTGAGTTCCGGGTCGTCGAGCATTTCCTGATGGGTGATGAAGATCTCGCGGATGGCTTTGGCTTTGCTGCGTTCGATCAGGCCCTGAATGTCGCTGCGCACGTCACTGAGCGCCTGTTTGAGGCGTTCGCGCTCGATGGCAGCGGACTCGCCACGCAGCGGATAATCGATGGTTTGTTGCACCTGAATATGAGCCGGGCCGATGGCGATGCCGGGTGCTGCCGGGATCGCTTGTAGCTGGCTGCCAGAGGCCGGGGCAACGACGACTTCAGCGATGTCGGCGATCACTTCGCGTTGCTGGCTCACCGCTGGTAGCGGTTCGACTTCTTCGCCAAGGCCTTCTTCGATAGCGGCGAGCAATGCCGGCAGGGCATCGGCGGCGATGCTCGGCTCGGCGATCAACTCCAGGACCTGACCACGACGGGCGCCGAGGCTGAGCAGTTTGCTCAAACTCTTCACCGACACGGCGCTGTCCTGACCGTCGACGATGCGCACACGAATTTCGCCATCAAAACTTTTCGCCAGTTGCGCGAGGATCTTCGCCGGGCGCGCGTGCAAGCCGTGGGCGTTGGCCAGCGCAATGCGTGCGCTCGGCCAATCGGCGGGCAATTCACCGCCGAGCACTTCGAGGACTTTACGGCTGCTGGTGGCGCAGCCCAATTCATGGCCGCGACCTTCGATCAGCAACGCACACAGGCGTTCGAGCAACGCCTGATGCGCCTCGCCCAAACTGGCCAGACAGAACAACCCGCTTAGCGGTTGACCAAGGTAACGCATCGGTTTATCCGGCGTGACAAATGCCAGTCCCGGACGCTTCACGGTCTGCTCGCTGTGCAACCACCACAAACCATCACCCAGCGGCAGCGCTTCAACCTGCTGCAACACACCGGCAAAACCGTTGCTCACACAATCGGCCTGACGCAACAGACGCGCGCCACGCCAGACCAGCTCTTCGAAATCGTCGGCCGAGACACCGAGGCCAATCATCTGCGCGTCCAGCGCCAGTTCCTGCGGCGCGCCTTGCAGCAATTTCAGCAGCGCCTCAGGTGAACTGGCGCGACGCAGGGCCTGGCCCAGATCGGTCTCGCCGAGGGCACGGGTCAGCAGTTGCAGCAGACGCAGGTGTTCGTCGGATTTGGCAGCGATACCAATCGCCAGATAAACGATCTGGCCATCGCCCCAATCCACGCCTTCCGGGAACTGCATCAGGCGCACGCCAGTGGCGAACACCTGATCGCGGGTTTCCGGAGTGCCGTGGGGAATGGCAATACCTTGACCGAGAAAGGTCGAGCCCTGGGCTTCCCGTGCCTGCAATCCAGCGAGGTAACCGTCGGCAACCAGACCATCGGCCACCAGGTGATTGGCGAGCAGTTGCAAGGCAGCGGGTTTATCCACAGCCGATTGGCCCATGGATATCTGCTCTATAGTGAGCTCGAGCATGCGATCTCCTTTTTGGCGCTTCATGAGTGCCAGGTATTGTTTTGGATGGTTTGCAGCTTAGGCGCTTTACCGCTTTGCTTTTCAGCGGCAGTTTTGGCGGTTTCACGGCAGAACCGGCCAAAGACGTCTAAAACGTAGAAAATACGCTTGCTGAAACGTTTAATCTAGATTGATCGGCACGTTACTCGATAATGTCCCATCCTTGAAGTCCAACTTGTCGGATGCGCTGCGACAATAGTCGCCTGCCTTAATCGGGTAGGATTGGCGAAAATGTCGCGGCAAGCTCGAAAAAACAAGGAAATCCCGGGTTGAAACTCAGTGATATCGCGCGGTTGGCCGGAGTGTCCGTGACCACCGCCAGCTACGTCATCAACGGCAAGGCCGAACAGCAACGCATCAGCACCGCCACCGTCGAGCGGGTGCGCGCAGTGGTCGATCTGCACGGCTTCACGCCAAACCCACAAGCGGCCGGGCTGCGCAGTCGGCACACGCGCACGCTGGGCTTTATTCTGCCGGATCTGGAAAACCCCAGTTACGCGCGGATCGCCAAACTGCTCGAACAAGGTGCGCGGGCGCGCGGCTATCAATTGCTGATCGCCAGTTCCGACGATGCGCCAGACAGCGAGCGGCAGTTGCTGCAATTGTTCCGTGCGCGCCGTTGCGATGCGCTGATCGTCGCCAGTTGCCTGCCGGCCGGCGATGACAGCTATCGGCAGTTGCAGGCCAAAGGTCTGCCGATCATCGCCATCGACCGGGTCATGGAACCCGAGCATTTCTGCTCGGTGATCAGTGACGACCGCGAAGCCAGCCTGCACCTGACTCAGAGCCTGCTTGATCCGCAACCGAAGCAGATCGTACTGCTTGGCGCACGCCCGGAACTGAGTATCAGCCAGGAACGTGCCGCCGGTTTCAAAGAGGCGCTGGTCGACTTCCAAGGCGAAGTGCTGGTCGAACACGCCGAGTCCTTCAGTCGTGAGTGCGGCAAGCAATTGATGGAAGAACTCCTGCAACGTCTGGGGCATTTGCCCGACGCGTTGGTGACCACGTCCTACGTGCTGCTGCAAGGCGTGTTCGATGCGCTGCATGACTTCCCGCTGAAATCGCGCCCGCTGCGCCTGGGCACCTTCGGCGATACGCAGTTGCTGGATTTCCTGCCGCTGCCGGTCAACGCCATGGCCCAGCAACACCAGTTGATCGCCGACAAGGCGCTGGAACTGGCGCTGGCCGCCGTCGAACAGTCGGAGTACAAGCCCGGCGTGCAGGCCATTGCGCGGACCTTCAAGCAGCGTATTCACCGGGACTGAGCCGTGGAGCTGATCGACAGCCACACCCACCTCGACTTCCCCGACTTCGACGCCGATCGCTCGGCGTTGCTTGCCGAGAGCCGTGCGCTCGGGGTGCGGCGGATGGTGGTGTTGGGTGTCCATGAGGGTAATTGGCAACGGGTCTGGGATCTGGTGCAGAGCGATGCGGATTTATACGCGGCATTCGGTCTGCACCCGGTGTATCTCGATCAGCATCGACCCGAAGATTTGTCGGCGCTTGGTGATTGGCTGACTCGATTACGGGGTCATCGGCAGTTGTGTGCGGTGGGCGAGATCGGTCTGGATTACTTTATCGAAACCCTCGACCGCGAGCGGCAACAGGCGCTGTTCGAAGCGCAGCTGCAATTGGCTGCGGACTTTCAGTTGCCGGCGCTGATCCATGTGCGACGCAGCCACGCGGCGGTGATCGCAACGCTCAAACGCTTCAAGCTCAAACGTGCGGGAATCATCCACGCCTTTGCCGGCAGCCGTGAAGAAGCGCGGGAGTACATCAAACTCGGTTTCAAACTGGGTCTGGGCGGCGCGCCGACCTGGCCGCAGGCGTTACGCATGCATCGGGTGCTGGCGGAACTGCCGCTGGCGTCGATCGTGCTGGAAACCGATTCACCGGACATGGCGCCGGTCATGTTTCCCGGTCAGCGCAACAGTCCAGCGCATTTGCCGGCGATCTGCGAGGCGCTGGCCGAGTTGATGAAGATCAGCCCCGAACATTTGGCCACCGCCAGCACCGCCAACAGCTGCGAAGTGTTCGGCTGGTAACACATCTCCCCCTGTAGGAGCTGTCGAGTGAAACGAGGCTGCGATCTTTTGATCTTTGAAATCAAGATCAAAAGATCGCAGCGTGCCGCAGCTCCTACAGGGGATTTGTGTACAGCTCAGACGCGGAAGGCGCTGATCAGTTGTTTAAGCTCCACGACTTGAGCCGACAGCGCCCGGCTGGCATCTTCAGTCTGGTGCGCCCCCTGCGCTGTGCGTTCGCCAGCGCGGTTGATCTCGACGATGTTCTGGTCAATGTCGTGGGCTACCGCCGTTTGCTGCTCCACCGCAGCGGCAATCTGCTGATTCTGATCGACGATCATGCCGACCGCCCCAAGGATGTTTTCCAGCGCCTGCTGAACCTTTTCCGACTGCCCCACCGTGCCATTGGCCATCTGATGGCTGACGCCCATGGCTTTCACCGCCGCGCCGACACCGCCGTGCAGTTTGGCGATCATCTGTTCGATTTCTTCGGTCGATTGCTGGGTGCGTTTGGCCAGCGTGCGCACTTCGTCGGCGACCACCGCAAACCCGCGCCCCTGCTCTCCAGCGCGCGCGGCCTCAATCGCAGCATTGAGCGCCAACAGGTTGGTCTGTTCGGCAATGCTCTTGATCACTTCCAGTACACGACTGATCGCCTGGCTGTCACTGGCCAACTGGTTGATCACCAGCACCGACTGATCGATTTCGCTGGCCAGCGCGGCAATGCTGCCCTGCTGTGACTCGACCAGGCCACGACCACTGATGGTTTCGTCATTGACGCTGTGAGCACTGCTCACCGCTGCGGCGGCACTACGCGCTACCTCAAGTGAGGTCGCCGACATCTGGTTCATCGCCGTCGCCACTTGCTCGATCTGCGTGCGTTGCCCGGCGACCGCCTGATTGCTCTGCGCGGAGACACTTTCAACCTGCCCGGCCTGACGCTCGACCTCGCCGACGGTCTGCCCCACGCGCTCGATCAAGTCGTGAATCTTCCTCACCGTGCCGTTGAACACTTCGCCAAGCTCACCTAACTCATCGCGACTGTTGGCCTTGAAGTTGACCGTCATGTCCCCGGCCGCGACCTTGTCCATCATCGCGCCCAAGCGTTTCAGCGTGGTGCGGGTCGAGGCGTAGAAACCGCCGTAGAGATAGAAAATCAGCACAAACACCACCGACAGCGCCACCGCCTGCAAAACCATGTGCGTGCGGTTCTGCGCCAGACGCTGCTGCAATTGAGTGTCGAGGAATTTCAGCGTGGCTTCGTTGAGCTGGTAAGTCCGGTCGATCAGCCCAGTAACCTGATCGTAAAACGCCTGCCATGGCGCATCGAGCGTGTCAGCCATCACCACTTGTTCCTCGAACAGTTCGCTGGCCTGTTTCAGCGAGGCCTTGCTGCTCTCGGCCGCCGCGCTGAGGTTCTCCCGCGCGGCTTTGCTGGAACCGAGAGCGTCCTGCAGCTTCAGGCCGTATTCGGCCTGGAGTTTTTCGATCTGCACCATCAACTCATCGAAACGTGTGCTTGATGAGCTGTTGAGAAAACCCTGACCCAATGAATACGAACCCATGGCCCGGCCTTCACCGAGGGTTTGCGTGACGGTCGGCGTGATCAGGGTAACCAGTTCGCTGAGCTGACGAATATCGCTCTGATTATCGCGGCTGAGTCCGGCCTGACTGCTGATGATCTGGCTGAAAATCTGCGCACTGGCCAGCAGTTTGCCGATCAACGCGCTTTTGCTCTGCAGCGAGTTTTCCGCTTGCTGGGCCTTGAACGCGGCGATCATCTCATCGCGTTTGCCGTCGAACACCTGAATCTGCTCGGGATCGTCGGTCATCGCCGTCAGGCCTTGCAAGCGCGTCAAAACCGCTTGCTCGAGGGTGGTGATCTGCGCCTCGACATTGCCGGCCTTGCCGGACTGGCCGAGAGTGACGTTGATCTGCACCAGATTGTTGAGAGTCTCCAGATCCCGACGCAGGGCCAGGCTGCTGCCCAGCAGATCAAGGCTTTGCAGCTCGACCCGAGTGCCCTGGAATTCACGATAGGAATCGCGTACCAGATAGAAATTGGTCACCAGCATCGGCACCAGGAACAACACGCTGATCAAGCTGAACTTCATGCCGAAGCTCAGACGGTTCATCAGCGAGACGGCGGGATAGAGCAAGCTCTTCACTGGAAGTCTCCCTTGGTTTTTCTTGTTTTTATTGGCAGGCGCAGGGCGAAAGCAGATAGCCACTATCGGGCGCCATCTCTGTATAGCTCAAATCGAAGGGAGGTTTTGTAACTTAAGGTTAACGACAAAAAGATCGCAGCTTGCGGCAGCTCCCACAGGAAACACACAATCCCTGTGTAGGAGCTGCCGCAGGCTGCGATCTTTTGATCTTTCTTTAAATCAGTGAAATCAGTGAACCAGAACCGTCCACAAGGCGAACCCGGCATACCACAGCACCGCCGCACGCAGCAGCAGTTCCCACAGGCAATCGAGGGTGTTGATGCCGTCCGGCCCGACCACGGGAGGCGGAATCTCCCCCGCCGCCAAACCGACCCGGTTGATCAGCTGTGCAGCACTGATGTTCCAGTTGAGCAGTTCATGCAGCATCACCCGACTGACCGCGACAAAGTTGCCGACCAGCGCCAGACTCGCCGCCAGCAAGCGTACCGGCAACCAGTCAAAGGCATGCCGCAGTTGCGCCGCGCGCTCGACCAGTGCCGGGTTCTGACCGTGCTCCTGCGCCAGTGCCAACAAGCGATACGCCAACGCCGCCACCGGGCCGAGCACGAAATACCAGAAGATCACTGCAAAAAAGCTCTGATAAGCCTGCCACAGCAGATGCCCCTGCACACGCTCGAGCAACTGCTCGCCGCTGTCGGCGCAGATGTCCAGATCGCGCTTGGCCACATGCGCTGCGGCTTGCAGGTCCTCACGGCGCCAGGCATCACGAAAGGGCCCCAGACCGCCGAGCAAGTCGCCGCGTCCCAGGCTGTAAATCACCACCAGCAAATGCACCGGCAAGGCCAGCAAGCCGTAGGCCACCGGCTCCAGCACAACCAGCAACAGCGCCAGCAACGCCACTGGAAACAGCACCAGAATGCTCAACACCAGCCACGGCTGTTTGGCCAGCCGCTCGCTGCTTTCGAGTTTGTTCAGTTCGCGGATCCATCCGCCATCGCGTTGAACCCGATGACGCAGGGCCGAAAACTTCTCGATCCACAGCGCCAGCAGTAACACCAGAAAACTCATTGTCCTTCCTCTTGTGCCAGGGCTGCGCGATAACGCGCCCAGTCGAATGCCGGGCCAGGATCGGTCTTACGCCCGGGTGCTATGTCGCTGTGCCCACAAATACGGGCGCCGGTGATCGCCGGAAATGTTGCTTGCAACTGGCGGGTCAACGCCGTCAACGCCTGATACTGCGCCTCGGTGTACGGCAGATCATCGGTGCCTTCGAGCTCGATGCCCACGGAAAAATCGTTACAGGTTTCGCGGCCCTCGAAAATCGACACGCCGGCATGCCACGCCCGCTCAAGACAGGAGACAAACTGTGTGACCTTACCGTCACGTTCAATCAGAAAATGCGCCGAGACGCGCAGGTCAGCAATCCCTGCAAAATAGGGATGTTCAGTGACATCCAGACGATTCTGGAAAAATTCCTGCACCTTGCCGGTGGCGAACTGCGCCGGCGGCAGGCTGATGTTGTGGATGACCAACAGGGAAATTTCGCCCGCAGGGCGTTCATTGAAGTTGGGCGATGGGCAAACCTGCACCCCGTGACACCACCCGCTAGCGGGATCCAACTGCATACCGATTCCTTCAACGCCGACTGTGTTGGCGCCCAGTATGCCGTGATCGGCCCCCGGCGCGCGATCACTTGCCGCGATTGAGTCGCCGCAGATTGCCCAGCACCGACTCCAGCGCCCGGTCGAACAGTAAGGTGTCGTCCAGCGCACGCACCGCACCGCGCTCGAATTCCAAGGCCAGCGTAATGCGGCTGCGCTCCAGCACCTTCATCCCGGTGCGATCGACAAACACATACTTGCCGGTGGCTTCGACGATTGCCGCCAGCTTGCAGCGCAGACTGTTTTCATCGTCTTCCTGAAACGCCACCCAACTGCCCAGGCGCAGTTGCTCGACCTGACGCAGACCGGCGGCGTCGTGGGGCAAGCGTACCGAGGTCAGCGCCATGCCGCCCTCGTCGGCTGCTTGCAGCATGATCTGCTGCGACACCTCGATCATCGGCGCGGGCGGATCTGCCTCGACGGAACGCTCCAGCACCCGCACATGCAGGGCTTCCAGCTCACTGAAAAACTCGCTGGTGGCGAATGGATCGAACGCCGAACTGCTCAGGCCATCACGCAGCGATTTGAGCAAACCCGGCACCAGTGCCAGCAAGCGCAGGCTGGACTCCGTGTCTTCATGACGCTGCACACTCCAGATCAATTGCTCCATGGTTTGCACATCGGCCTGCCATTCAGCGGACTGGTCGCCATGCTTGAGGCAGGTCAGCAGGAGTACTTTGCTCCAGGCATCCTGGACAAAGGTAACCACCGAGGGCGGCAAGGTTTTGCCCAGCAGCGCTTGATTCAGCGCCCGTTCGACCCGGCGCCGCGCCAGCTCGGTTTTTGCCCGCCCTTCTTCGGCGTCACGCAAACGTTGCTCAAGCAACTCAGTGCGTCGGCGTTCGTCGCTGGTGAACGCGAGGAAATCGGCCAGTAATTCGGAGAAAATCGCCGGGTCATCGACAAAATCGCTCAGCAGACGTTGCACTACTTGCTCGATGCGCAGGTACAAGCTGTCGCGCGCCTCACCGTCGCAATCGCCCCAGCCCATGGCCGCCTCGGCAATTTCGTTGAGCAGACGCCGCGCCGGATGAGTACTGCGGCTGAAGAAACTCTTGTCGAGCACCGCCACCTTGAGCATCGGGATCTGCAATCGAGCGATCAAGGCCTTGAGCGAATCCGGCACATTGCGGTCTTCAAGAATGCAGTCGAAGACCATGGCGATCAGGTTGATCACGTCTTCGTCGGCATCGCCCACAATCCGCGATTTGCCACTTCTGACGCTGACCCGGGTCAGCAGTTGTTCGAGCTGATTGCGCAGATCGAAGTCATCCTGAGCCGCCAGCGTCGGCACGTACTGTTGCAAGTGCGAAAGCAGGCGCAACAGGTCGCGAGTGGAAATCGGCTGCGCCGCAGCGCTGGACTCTAGCGTCGGTGCGACACTGCCGCGCACATGCAAAAGCAACTGCTGCAACGCGGCGAAAACTTCCTGTACACCTTCGTCGACTGGCGCCGGGTCGTCGCCTTCCTCGCGGTCGACGTCGGCTACCGCACGATCAATCGCACGACGTGCCGGGGCTGCTTTCAATTCCGGCAATACACCGGTGGCAAGCAGCAATTGATTGGCTTCGGCGTAGAGCTGTTCGGTGTCAGCCAAGACATAGCGTTCGAACAGTTTGAGCAGGATCAGCTTGACCTTGATCTCCACGCCCAGGTTACGTCCGGCCTGAAGGAAAAACTCGCAGAGCAGCGCCGGGCCGAGCGGGTTGTGCTGATCATTGAGGGTATTGCCAAGCAAAGCGTTGAGCCGCGCGGTCAGTTGATCGAGCGCGAAGCCGTCACGCTTGAGTACACGCCCGACCATGGTCTCGACCGCCACACTGCGTTCCATGTCGTCGCTACGCGGGGCGAGTTCGTCGTATATCAGCGCGTGCGGTAGCGTGTTGTGCGTGGGATCGTATTGAGTCAGGCCGACGAAGGCGTCGAAAAACTGCTCGAGAAAGCCGCGTTCGATGTTTTTGCGCTTCAGACGCAGGTCGCGCATGGCTTCGAAAAAGATGTTCTGTTCGACGTCGTTGCGCGCCCTGTCGGCCATTTCAAACAGCGTGTCGTCGGCGTTATCGAACAGCTCCTGCAAGCCGTGGCGCAGTTGCTGGGCAGCCTTGTCGCGAACCTGAAGCAGAATCACAGGCAGGCGGGCGAGCGGCGAGTGATTCGCCTGATCGGCAGTGCCTTTGTGCAAAGGCACCACTTTCCCGTCGTTGTGCATCCAAGCCTCCTGAAACGGTGATTCGTTCGGTCACTTGCAACATGCGCCTCCTGTGGGAGCGAGCTTGCTCGCGAAGGCGATCTCTCAGTGACATCGTTGGTGACTGACACTGCGCTTTCGCGAGCAAGCTCGCTCCCACAGGTCTCAACAACTCTGGCCGCACCGCACGTCAAAGCTATGACGTCAAATGCAAGGCGAATTATCTTTCATAACTTGCACCCGGCGCCATAGCCGTCAGGGTTTCCCCTATACCGCCCCTTTCAGTGACCACGACTGGCCGGGTTTGCTCAAAGAAAATCGACCGGATGCAGGCAAGCACGCGTGTTCTCGCCTTGGGTTGGCTCGCGCCATGCCCCTATAATCGAACCACTTTGTTTGTGGAGCCCGTTATGCCGAATCTACGTCTCGCCGATTTGACCGCCGAAATCGAAGCCAACGTGCGCCGTGCGTTGCTCGAAGACATCGGCAGCGGCGACATCACCGCACAACTGATCCCGGCCGAACGCCTGGCCAAAGCCACCATCATCACGCGCGACGCCGCCGTCATCTGCGGTACGGCTTGGGTCGATGCCGTGTTTCGTCAGCTCGATCCGCGCGTAGCAGTGCACTGGCAAGTGGTCGATGGTGAACGGGTCAAGCCCAATCAGCCGCTGTTTCATCTGGAAGGCCCGGCCCGCTCGCTGCTGACCGGTGAGCGCAGTGCGCTGAATTTCCTGCAATTGCTCTCCGGCGTAGCGACGCGCGCGCAGTACCTGGCCGATTTCGTCGGCACCACTCAGGTCAAACTGCTCGACACCCGCAAAACCCTGCCGGGCCTGCGGCTGGCGCAGAAATACGCGGTGACCTGCGGTGGTTGCCACAACCATCGCATCGGTCTGTACGACGCGTTCCTGATCAAGGAAAACCACATCGCCGCCAGCGGTGGCATTCCACAGGCGATTGCCGCCGCGCACAAGATTGCGCCGGGCAAACCGGTGGAAGTCGAAGTGGAAAGTCTGGATGAACTGAAAGAAGCACTGGCTGCCGGCGCCGACATCATCATGCTCGACGAACTGAGCCTGGACGACATGCGCGAAGCCGTGCGCCTGAACGGCGGCAAGGCGAAGCTGGAAGCCAGCGGCGGCATCAACGAAAATACATTGCTGCCGATTGCCGAAACCGGGGTGGACTACATCTCGATCGGGGCGATGACCAAGGATGTCAAAGCCGTGGATCTGTCGATGCGCCTCAGTCTCTGAAGACTGCGCGCAATAAAAAACGCCAGCCCGGTTAAGGCTGGCGTTTTTGTTTCAGACCACCAGATTATTCATCTCGCAGTACTCGTCCCACTCGACACCCAGCACTTCGGCCGCCTCTTTGTGCAGCACGAGGCGCTGCGCCTCGAACTCTTCCGGCGTGCTCGTGTACTTGAGCGTCAGTTCCCACGGCTGAAGGCCCTGGGCTTCGGCTTCGTCTTCGAAGGCCCACTGGATCTGATCTTTTTGATCATCGGGACTCAGGTCCTTGATCTCTTCTTTGAGGTCCGGAACGTCCAGAATGTACTTTTCCAGCGCTTGTTCGTGACGTTGCTCTTGAGTTAATTCGGTCATGGCGTTCTCGCTGATCTTAGGAATGGAGGATGGATCTGGATCATCAAGGATCTCTCTGACGCGGATTGTCCGGCCTTCGGAACCATTCGGGATCATCTGAAAACTGCTGGGCGATGCTCATGCAGGCACCGAATATAGGACGTTTGCATGACGAATTACACGGGTCTTTACATCTCTCCCACAAAAAGCTGACCTGCGGAACATAAATGCTGATTTCGAGTCATAGCGATGTGCCACTTCGGCACACCTCTTCGCTGTTCACAAGGATACCCAGTGATGCGCAGCTTCTCGAAAATCTCTTCTGTTGTGTCTGCCACCGCTCTGTTCGCCGCTTTGGTTCTGCCGGCCAGTGCAATGGCTGTTGAATTGAGTAACAGCAGCGCTTCCTACGGCGACAAGGTTTCGCTGATTCACAACGACTACGGCAAAGACGTGGTGATCAGAAGCGATGTCAGCATCGATGACCTGAGAAAAATGCGCGATACCATCAGCGAGCAATCGCGCCAGATCGAAGAACTCAAACGCAACAGCGGTTCGAGTTCAAGCTCCAGCGGCAAGGAAATCGATGATCTGAAAAACAAGGTCAAAGACCAGGACCGTGAACTGGACACGCTAGGTCGTCAGGTCGAAGACCTCAAGCGCAACAGTGGCTCCAGTTCCAATTCGAACAGCAGCGAGATTTCGAATCTGAAGCAGAAAATCAACGATCAGGATCGGGCGATGGATCAGCTCAAACGTACCGTCGAGGATCTGAGCCGCAAGGTGAAATAAGAGAGGTGGTGCCCGAGACAGGAATCGAATTACTTAGGTTTGTGCCAGTAATTACTAGACCAGATGCCCATCAACGCTTAGCCAGTGTACTAACGGATGTACTGATTTCTCGATGCTGGGGCGCCAATGGCCACGGAGCGACCTGACTCCCCAGGCAAACGTCGATACCCGGGGAGGCAAGACCAAAAGATTAATTGCGAGCTTCGGTGAGCAGCTTACTTTTCTCGCGATATTTTTTCATGATTTCCGCGAAGAGGATTTTGTTACCGGCCAGCGACAGATGGCTTGCGTCTGCATACAGAATCGAATCCTGCGTGATGCTGGCGCAATAGCCGTCGGCACAAAACAATTCATCTGGGTTCACGTAAGTGACATCCGGGTATTTTTCAACGATATCGTCAACGATGCCGACAGCCAACTTATCCCATTCGTGGATGGTGCTATAGGGAACCTTCATCAGCTCGGCACGATCTTCGTGGCTTGACGCCACACCCAGCCTGTCAATTCGATAAAGTCGTGCCATCGGATCCCAACCGGTTGGCGGTACCGGGCCAACGATAACAACCTTGTGGCCCATCGCCCGCATGCTCTCTACAGACTCGAAGAAAGCGGTTCGGATTTTTACAGACCGCTCAGCTATGGCGCCCTGCTCGACGCTGGGATTGGGAGAGGTCGACGCATAGAAGGAAACAGGTTTCTCCTTGCCGCCTACCTGGTTGTTGAAGCCCTCTCCATTGATGTACATGGGAAGACGAGACAACAAGATCACTGTAGAGGGTTGCAGACTCTTCAGATATGAAAGCCGCTTGCGTTGAAACTCGGCGTCACAGTTGTTGAATATGACTTCATTGTTATAAACGTTAAGCCCCGGCAAGAATGGGCAACCGCTCGAACTTAGATCAATCAACTTCACGCGATAATCTTTCAACGCCAGTTCAACGGATTGCGTCAACCCTCGCGCATGTGAGTCACCAATAACAACCAACGTGTCGTCGTAATCGCCATTGGTTAATTGACAGGCTTTTGCAGGATCGCGCCCGGAACAGTCCACCCCATCCAGGGTTACGCCCCTCGGTTTTGAAGGGATTCCCGAGCCATCAAGCCAAGCCAATTCCGTCCTAGCTTCGTTGTTGATTTGCGACGGGCTGAAAAAACCAACGGATAAAAAGGCCACCAATCCGACGAGAGAGAAGGCATAGATATTCGACTTTGAAATAAAGCCCTTCTGTCTGAAAGGCCTTTCGACAGCGCGCCAGCTGAAATAAGCGAGAACGATTGAAAGCAGGGACAGGACAGCAAACAGCTGTGCGGTCGGCTCTCCCAGGCTTCTGTGCCTGGCCAGAGCGAAGATAGGTTGATGCCATAGATAGGCGCTGTAACTGATCAAGCCGATACCAACGAGGTATCTCGAGGAAAGCACTTTCCCGACAATTGTGGGTGGCTTGGCGAATAGGATTATCA
Organism: Pseudomonas viridiflava; assembly: GCF_900580865.1. Taxonomy (GTDB): domain Bacteria; phylum Pseudomonadota; class Gammaproteobacteria; order Pseudomonadales; family Pseudomonadaceae; genus Aquipseudomonas. The sequence goes on along the minus strand of NZ_UTBZ01000070.1, from coordinate 107,867 downwards.
GGGCTGAGCCGAGGGTCGGGATCAGAGCGTACAAGCCGGGGAACGGCGTGCTTTTGCTAAAGCTGAATATGGACAGCAGTATCAGGAGCAATCCAGCAGCGCTACCGCCTTGCAGCAGATTTGTACTGAATGCCTTGGATCTGTTGCTGCTGAGATACAAGGCACAGAACGCACCGATCAAAAGCTCCCAGGCACGGAACGGTAGTAGGAAGAATCCAGCAGACGGTTGATTGCTAGACGCCCACTCAGCGGCCAACAAACTGATCACAAAGATGACAGCAAACGTCGTGGCGAATGACTTCTTGTTTCGCCACAAAACGTACATCAGGACAGGGATAATTAAGTAGTACTGCTCTTCAACTGCAAGGCTCCAAGTGTGGAGCAAAGGTTTCAGCTCTGCGGCAGAGTCGAAATATCCGCTTTCCATCCAGAACAAGATATTCGAGGAGAACACGGATACAGTCGCCAAGCTCTCGAAGTAATCTTTCAGATCGTTTGGCTGGAGCCACAGCCAAGCAAACGGCACAGTGACCGCGAGTACAAAATACAACGCAGGGAGAATCCTTCGTGCCCTGCGCTCGTAAAAATTCGCGAATGAAAACTTTCCTCCCTGCAACTCTTGATAGATAAGTGACGTAATCAAATACCCACTTATTACAAAAAAGACATCAACCCCTACGAAACCACCACGGAATATCTCAAAGCCTGCATGAAAAAATATAACCGGGAGCACGGCCAAAGCTCTTAAGCCATCAATCTCACGCCGATACTGCATTTTCGAGTTACTCAAGCTGGTCGCTCACAACAATAAAATTCAATTAAATCATCGACCTTAGATGATGCTGATGCCGCACTCTCAGAGTGCAGAATTATCAAATACCGATTTTAATGGTTAGACGGTCTAGGAAGGATGGCTTGGTAAACCGCTTTTTCGGCAGTGACAGAGGTATCTCGGCGCCGGCGGCCGCGCCGATCTGTGGAATCCAGAACAGCACGTCACGCCCAACATTAGAGTGCTGCTTGCGCTCAACGCCGTGCCAGGAGTGATCAGTCTTCATAAATACAAGCATCGAGTTCGGACGGTTCTCGAACGTCTTCACTAGGTCGAAGTCTTCGTGCTTCATATGAGGCGAAGGCCAGGACGTAAGCGCCGGATTCTTCGGCGTGTAAATGCTTGTGCCAAAGTTTCGCAATGACTCATCTCTTGGAAAATAGAAGGCACCGACAATAAACTTACTTTCACTGTCTGTGTGTGGGCCAAGAGCAAAGTTTTGATAATCCCGAACAAGTAGTGATCGAGGGCTAACGCGCACGCACTCATCGGACACAGAGTTCTTAATCAGGTCTCTTTCCCGGTACTTATAGTTTACCTGTAGGCGCTTTCCGAACTTATTAACGAGAACCTCAAGAAATTCTTGGGAATGAATCCACGCTTCGAACTCTTTCCAAAACAACGAAACAGCTTCGCTCAGCTTTGCAGTTCTGCTTGGGGAAAGCTGGATGTAATGCCGCTGCTCGTAGGGTGCGGGATAAATATCGTAATCATCGTCAGGCGGAAGTTTTGCCAGCAGCTCAGAATAAAAGTTATCCGGCAAAACCTTGCTGACGTAAATGTACGGAAACGGCTTCAATACAAGCTTGGCATCTTGAATAGCCTTGTAGGCATGCTGTTTAACTAGATTGTCCATCTCTCGCCGTTCCATACATTGCAAAGGTCGGCAATTGTAGCCATGGCGGTGCTGACTGTAAAACGCCAGCACCGCCAATCGTCAGTTGACTGGTGCAATGGTCCCACCGAACTCAAAGGCGAACCCAGGCAGCAGACCCAGGGCACCATGTGACACTAGCTTCCTGTCGATGCCCACGACCATTGCCGCATTTGTGGGGTTGGGTGCCGGTGCCAAAACCCATCAGCATAGTGGCCTTGCTAGGCTGAGTTATATAGCACGCCACTGGCTGCCCCTGGAGAGTTACGCCATCGCCGGAATGACAGACCAATGGGTTCTGCTCTGTGGCGCCATGCGTGAGGGTCAGCACCTTGCTGCCGGACTTGCAGTGCCGAACGTGGCAAGCCAGGCAGGAAGGGCGGCAAGCGGTCTGCCAAAGAATAGGTTGCCGTTCGACAACGAAGCAATTAGGCGCAGATCCATGTGTAACTGCAGGTCAAGGTAGTAATCGCTGCCGGTGATACTCCGGCTGATGTGGGAGATGATGCCGATCGGCGATGCGGCCTGGCTTACCTTGGCAATGGCTTCGATCATGTAATCTGGGCTTTTCCTGCCGAGTCAGCGGATTCAGTGCGTCGCCGCAGCCCGTGGCGCAAAGGATCAGGCTTTGGCCTCCAACGCATCCAAGTAATCAGCCCAGTCCTGCACCATTCGCCGCCGCTGCTCCACTTACTCCGTGTGGTTGTAGATCTTCCTGACCTTGCTTGAACTCGCATGCGAGAGCTGCGCCTCGATCTAATCCTCGTTGTAACCCATCTCGTTCAAGGCCGTTGAAATCGTGGCACGGATCCCGTGCCCGGTCAGTTGGTCTTCATACCCCATGCGCCTCAATGCATTGTTGACCGTGTTGCCGCTGATAGGCTTGGTTGGCTCGTTCCGGCCGCCGATCAGCAGCTTGTAGCAGCCGGTCAACTGATGCACCTTGCGCACCTCTTCATGCCCGGCCCTTGCGCGCCGAGTTCAGCGATAGTCCGATGCCATCCGTGAGGATGAAGTCTTTGTCGGCCGGCTTGGCCTGTCAAACAGCGGTACTAGTGAGGGGCATTAGTACACCACCAAGTCACTCGAACGGGAGAGTGCAGAATGATGTACTAAAAATGCGCGGCGCAGCCAAAGACCGCGAAAGATAAAGACCGCGCTATGCGGCCTGTTTTGGGAGGGTGTGAAAGCCGCCGAACATCGGCGAAAGTAGATGTGGTGCCCGAGACAGGAATCGAACCTGCGACCTTCGCGTTACGAGTGCGCTGCTCTACCGGCTGAGCTACACGGGCGGTGGGCTAAACCTAGCACCGGTCTTGAAGTCCGGCAACTTCACAGATTGTCCGGGTATTTCACAGAAAAAAAAATGCCCCGCCGTTTTCACGGCGGGGCATTTTTATTGCGCTAAAGCCTGGGGGTGATTAAACGCCCGAAGCCTTGGCAGCTGCCACGTCTTTGATGGACAGCTTGATACGGCCGCGGTTGTCCACGTCCAGTACCAGTACTTCAACTTCCTGGCCTTCTTTCAGGATGTCGGTCACTTTCTCTACGCGAGCGTCGCTCAGCATCGAGATGTGAACCAGACCGTCCTTGCCTGGCAGGATGTTGACGAATGCGCCGAAGTCGACGATGCGCTCAACCTTGCCGACGTAGATCTTGCCGATCTCGGCTTCAGCGGTGATGCCCAGAACGCGCTGACGTGCAGCTTCAGCGGCTTCCTTGGTTTCGCCGAAGATCTTGATCGAACCGTCGTCTTCGATGTCGATCGAAGCCTTGGTTTCTTCGCAGATCGCACGGATGGTCGCGCCACCTTTACCGATAACGTCACGGATCTTGTCGGTGTCGATCTTCATCGCGATCATGGTCGGAGCGTTGGCCGACAGTTCGGTACGCGACTGGCCGATGATCTGGTTCATCTGACCGAGGATGTTCAGGCGCGCTTCCAGGGCTTGGCCCAGAGCGATTTCCATGATCTCTTCGGTGATGCCTTTGATCTTGATGTCCATCTGCAGCGCGGTAACACCTTTGGCGGTACCGGCTACTTTGAAGTCCATGTCGCCCAAGTGGTCTTCGTCACCGAGGATGTCGGTCAGGACGGCGAACTTCTCGCCTTCCTTAACCAGACCCATGGCGATACCGGCAACTGGCGCCTTCATCGGCACACCAGCGTCCATCAGGGCCAGGGAAGCGCCGCAAACGGAAGCCATCGAGCTCGAACCGTTGGATTCGGTGATTTCCGAAACCACACGGATGGTGTACGGGAACACGTCAGCGGCTGGCAGCATGGCCGAAACCGAACGACGGGCCAGACGGCCGTGACCGATTTCACGACGACCAGCACCACCCATGCGACCACACTCGCCCACCGAGAACGGAGGGAAGTTGTAGTGCAGCATGAACGGGTCTTTTTTCTCGCCTTCCAGGGTGTCCAGCAGCTGTGCGTCACGGGCGGTGCCCAGAGTCGCGACTACCAGAGCCTGGGTTTCACCACGGGTGAACAGGGCCGAACCGTGAGTCTTCGGCAGAACGCCGACTTCGATGTTCAGCGGACGTACGGTTTTGGTGTCGCGACCGTCGATACGTGGCTTGCCGTTTACGATGTTTTCGCGAACGGTGCGGTATTCGATTTCGCCGAAAGCGGCTTTGACTTCGCTGGACGAAGGCTGGCCTTCTTCACCGGACAGCTTGGCAACGACTTGATCCTTCAGCTCGCCCAGACGCGCATAACGGTCGGCCTTGACGGTGATGGTGTAAGCCTGGGAGATCGCTTCGCCGAACTCGGCACGGATAGCGCCCAGCAGTTCGGTGGCTTCTGGCGCCGGAGCCCAGGTCCAGGTCGGCTTGGCAGCTTCAGCGGCCAGTTCTTTAACGGCGTTGATCACAACCTGGAACTCGTCGTGAGCAAACAGTACCGCGCCCAGCATCTGGTCTTCGGTCAGCTCTTTGGCTTCCGATTCAACCATCAGTACGGCGTCGGAAGTACCGGCAACGACCATGTCCAGGCTCGAAGCAGCTTGCTGCTCGTAAGTCGGGTTCAGCAGGTAGCCGGTGCTTTCGTGGAAGGCAACGCGAGCGGCGCCGATCGGGCCGTCGAACGGAATGCCCGAGATGGCCAGGGCAGCCGAGGTACCGATCATCGCAGCGATGTCCGGATCGGTCTTCTTGCTGGTGGAAACGACGGTGCAGACAACCTGCACTTCGTTCATGAAACCTTCCGGGAACAGCGGACGGATCGGACGGTCGATCAGTCGGGAAGTCAGGGTTTCTTTCTCGGAAGGACGGCCTTCACGCTTGAAGAAACCGCCAGGGATCTTACCGGCAGCGTAAGTCTTTTCCTGGTAGTGAACGGACAGAGGGAAAAAGCCCTTGCCCGGATCGGCTTGTTTTGCACCGACTACAGTCACCAATACGCTGACGTCATCGTCAACGGTGACCAATACTGCGCCGGAGGCCTGACGGGCGATACGGCCAGTCTCGAGGGTAACGGTCGATTGACCGAACTGGAATTTTTTGATTACCGGGTTCACGGTGTCCTACCTTCTTTGTGGCTCTTGGGGGAAACGGTTTCTTGCGAATTCTTGGGCAATGTCGGGAATCGGCCCAACGCCTGTCCAGGGTAAAACGTGTATCCAGATAAAACTTGAGGCTGGGAGCCTGCAAGGCGCCAGCGGTAAACCGCTGACGTCCGACAGACCACCAACCTCATAGCGCAATCGCTGATTAGCGACGCAGACCCAGGCGAGCGATCAGAGCGCTGTAACGGCTCACGTCCTTGCCTTTCAGGTAGTCCAGCAGCTTGCGACGCTGGTTTACCATGCGGATCAGACCACGACGGGAGTGGTGATCTTTACCGTTGGCCTTGAAGTGACCTTGCAGTTTGTTGATGTTGTGGGTCAGCAGTGCAACTTGCACTTCTGGCGAACCAGTGTCACCAACAGCTTGCTGGTAGTCAGCAACGATTTGAGCTTTTTCTTGAACGTCGAGAGCCATGAGGCAATCCTTTTATCAGGAAACTGTTTCAGGGAAACAGCTTCAACAGGCCAGGGACAAATCCCTGTATCTATAAATGAGTCGTGACCGTGCCTGTTAACAGCCACACTCGCCGACCTGCTGTTACACAGGCCGGTTCCGGTCATTCTGACCGAATCAATCGACGTGGCGCGATGCGCCCGTCTTCGCTCACTTCACCGATACCGATGAAGCGACCATTGTGATCCTGTACCCGCACCATGCCGAACTTCGGAGCATCCGGGGCACGTACCGGCTGGCCGTTGAGCCAGTAGAACGCGCTCGCTTCCGAGAAGTGCAACAACGGCCAGTCCAGCAGGCCGCTGTCCGATGGCATCAGGAAGCGATCAACCGCTTCATTGCCGCCTTCGGCATGTACCGCTTCCAGCTCTTCGAGGGTAACCGTCTGCGCCAGGGTGAAAGGCCCGGCCTGGGTACGACGCAGTTCTGCGACGTACGCACCACAACCGAGTTGCTCACCGATATCCTCCACCAGGGTACGGATATAGGTGCCCTTGCTGCAGTCCACCGCAAGACGCGCAGTATCGCCCTCGAAGGCCAGCAATTCCAAGCGCGCAATAGTAACAGAACGCGGTTCGCGCTCCACTACTTCCCCTGCGCGAGCCAGCTTGTACAGCGGCTGGCCATCACGCTTGAGCGCCGAGTACATCGGCGGTATCTGACTGATTTGCCCGCGAAATTCAGGCAATGCCGCTTCGACATCGGCGCGACCAACGGTCACCGGGCGTTCCTGCAAAACCTCACCTTCGGCGTCTGCCGTGGTGGTGGTCTTGCCCAGTTGCGCCAGGGTTTCATAACCCTTGTCGGAATCGAGCAGGTATTGCGAGAACTTGGTGGCCTCACCGAAGCACAGCGGCAAGACGCCGGTAGCCAGCGGGTCTAGGCTACCGGTGTGCCCGGCCTTCTCGGCATTCAGCAACCAGCGAACCTTCTGCAACGCGGCGTTGGAGGTGAACCCCAACGGTTTGTCGAGCAGGATGATGCCGCTGACGTTACGACGGATACGTTTTACCTGAGCCACCGAGTTACTCCTTGGTGTCTTCAGGTTCAGCAGCGACCGGATGCTGATTGTCTTCAGCCACCGCACGCTCGATCAGGGCCGACAAGTGCGCACCACGTACAACGGATTCGTCGTAGTGGAAATGCAATTGCGGCACGCTGCGCAGCTTCATTTCACGGGCCAGTTGCATACGCAGGAAACCTGCGGCGGCGTTGAGCACCTTGATGCTTTGCGCGATGTCTTCGGCGTTGTCCTGCCCCATCACGGTGATGAAAATCTTCGCGTGACCGACGTCACGGCTGACTTCCACTGCGGTAATGGTGACCAGACCCACACGTGGATCTTTGACTTCACGACGGATCAGCTGGGCCAGCTCGCGCTGCATCTGATCGCCGATACGTTGGGTACGGCTGTATTCTTTTGCCATGATTTGTTACCTGTTACTGCCCTGCGGTGAAACCCGCAAGGTCTGAAAGCGGCAAACGCCCGGCCTGACAAAAGCCAGACCGGGCGTTGCGTTTAGAGTCCGGGTGATGCGCCGCACTGTTGAGTACGGCAGCCCATCACGGCTCCTGAAGTGCGCGAGTTAGAGGCTGCGAGCAACCTGAACCTTCTCGAAGACTTCGATCTTGTCGCCGACTTTGACGTCGTTGTAGCTCTTCACGCCGATACCGCATTCCATGCCGGCACGTACTTCGGAAGCGTCATCCTTGAAGCGGCGCAGGGATTCCAGCTCGCCTTCGAAGATAACGATGTCTTCACGCAGTACGCGGATCGGACGGTTACGGTGCACAACACCTTCGATCACCATGCAGCCTGCGATCGCGCCAAACTTCGGCGAACGGAACACGTCGCGCACTTCGGCCACACCCAGGATGTTCTCGCGAACATCGCTGCCGAGCATGCCGGTCAGGGCTTTCTTGACGTCTTCGATGATGTCGTAGATCACGTTGTAGTAACGCATGTCCAGACCTTCCTGCTCGACGATCTTCCGTGCGCCAGCATCGGCACGCACGTTGAAGCCGAACAGTACAGCGTTGGAAGCCAGTGCCAGGTTAGCGTCGGACTCGGTGATACCACCGACACCGCCACCCACTACGCGCACTTGTACTTCGTCGTTGCCCAGGCCATTCAAGGCACCGTTCAACGCTTCCAGCGAACCACGGACGTCGGATTTGAGGACGATGTTGAGCGTCTTCTTCTCAGCCTGACCCATGTTTTCGAAGATGTTTTCCAGCTTGCCGGCGTGAGCGCGAGCCAGTTTGACTTCGCGGAATTTGCCTTGACGGAACAGAGCCACTTCACGGGCTTTCTTCTCGTCAGCAACCACGCTCATTTCGTCGCCAGCGTCCGGGGTACCGTCCAGGCCGAGGATCTCGACAGGGATGGAAGGACCGGCTTCCTTGATTGGCTTGCCGTTCTCGTCGAGCATGGCACGCACGCGGCCATAGTTCGAACCGACCAGAACCATGTCGCCTTGGCGCAGGGTACCGTCTTGAACCAGAACGGTTGCCACCGGGCCACGACCTTTGTCGAGACGCGATTCAACCACAACACCGCGGCCAGGAGCCGATGGAGTTGCTTTCAGTTCGAGAACTTCAGCTTGCAGCAGAACGGCTTCAAGCAGCTCGTCCACGCCAGTACCGACTTTCGCCGAGACCGGTACGAACGGCGTATCACCGCCCCACTCTTCGGAAGTCACGCCGTGAACCGACAGTTCGCTGCGGATGCGATCGAGATCGGCGCCCGGCTTGTCGATTTTGTTCACTGCCACAACCAGTGGAACGCCAGCCGCTACAGCGTGCTGAACAGCTTCAATGGTCTGCGGCATCACGCCGTCGTCCGCTGCAACCACCAGAATCACGATGTCGGTCGCCTTGGCACCACGAGCACGCATTGCGGTAAACGCGGCGTGACCCGGGGTGTCGAGGAAGGTGACCATGCCGCGTTCGGTTTCAACGTGGTATGCACCGATGTGCTGGGTGATACCACCGGCTTCGCCAGCAGCTACCTTGGCACGACGGATGTAGTCGAGCAGGGATGTTTTACCGTGGTCAACGTGGCCCATTACGGTCACGACTGGTGCACGGGAGAACGACTCACCTTCAAACTTCAGGGACTCGGCCAGGGAATCTTCCAGGGCGGTGTCGCTGACCAGGGTCACTTTGTGGCCCAGTTCTTCGGCTACCAGTTGAGCAGTTTCCTGATCAAGCACCTGGTTGATGGTCGCTGGAGTACCCAGTTTGAACATGAACTTGATGATTTCAGCAGCCTTGACCGACATCTGATTGGCGAGATCGCCAACAGTGATGGTCTCGCCGATCTGCACATCACGCACGACAGGGCCGGTTGGGCTCTGGAAACCGTGAGCGTTACGCTTCTTCAGCTTGGCCTTGCCGCGACCACCGCGACGGAAGCCATCGCTTTCTTCGTCGGTAGTGCGTGGCGCCACACGTGGAGCTGGCGCTTTTTCTTTGACCGAGGCGCGATGCGGAGCGTTTTTGCGCTCGCCATCACCACCACCGCTGCGACGATTGTTGTCGTCGGCACGTGGTTTGTCCGGACGGCGCTGTTCGTTCTGCTTGTTGCGAACTTCAGCAGACGGTGCTGGAGCAGCAGCCACCGGCGCGCTTTCGCGAACAGGTTCGGCAGCTGCAGCCGGCGCCGCAACGGCGTCGCTGGTAGCGGTCTGCGCAGCAGCTGGCTGGCGACGCGCTTCTTCTTCGGCGCGCTGCTTGGCTTCTTCTTCAGCCTTCTGACGAGCAGCATTTTCTACTGCGCGGCGCTCATCCAGTTCACGCTTGCGTTCGGCTTCGATTTCTTCCGGGCTACGCTGTACGAAAACTTTCTTTTTGCGAACTTCTACGCTGATGCTTTTGCTACCAGCCACACGCAGGGTGCTGGTGGTTTTACGCTGCAGCGTGATCTTGCGTGGTTCTTCCACTTTCGCCTTGTGGCTGCTTTTCAAGTGAGTCAGCAGGGACTGCTTCTCACTGTCAGTCACATTTTCTTCGGCGGCGGTGTGCGGCAGACCTGCCTCACGCATCTGCTGCAACAGGCGCTCTACCGGTGTTTTGACCTCATCGGCCAGTTGTTTCACCGTGACTTGCGTCATGCACTTCTCTCCTCAGGCCGCGCCTAATTACTCGAACCAGTGGGCTCGGGCGGCCATGATCAACTTGCCGGCACGATCATCGTCAATGCCGTCGATGTCGAGCAGGTCGTCAATAGACTGCTCGGCCAGGTCTTCGCGGGTAATTACGCCGCGCACCGCCAGTTCCATCGCCAAATCCTTGTCCATACCCTCAAGCGAGAGCAGGTCTTCGGCCGGATGGGCGTCTGCCAGCTTTTCCTCAGTAGCGATGGCTTTGGTCAACAAACGATCCTTGGCACGAGCGCGAAGCTCGTTGACGATGTCTTCGTCAAAGCCGTCGATGTTGAGCATTTCTTCCAACGGTACGTAGGCAATCTCTTCCAGGCTGGTGAAGCCTTCATCTACCAGCACCTGAGCCAGTTCTTCGTCGACTTCCAGCTCGTCGATGAAGTTGCGCAGGATGTCGCCGGTTTCTGCTTGCTGCTTAGCCTGGATGTCCGATTCGGTCATCACGTTCAGGGTCCAGCCAGTCAACTGGCTCGCCAGACGCACGTTCTGACCACCACGACCGATGGCCTGAGCCAGATTGTCTGCGCCAACGGCGATGTCCATTGCGTGGGCATCTTCGTCAACGATAATTGCCGCAACCTCAGCCGGGGACATGGCGTTGATCACGAACTGAGCCGGGTTGTCGTCCCACAGAACGATATCAACACGCTCACCGCCCAACTCACCCGACACTGCCTGGACGCGCGAACCGCGCATACCAATGCAAGCGCCCTGCGGGTCGATGCGTTTGTCCTTCGAGCGGACGGCGATCTTGGCGCGCGAACCCGGATCACGGGACGCTGCCATTACTTCGATCAGGCCTTCGGCAATTTCCGGCACTTCGATACGGAACAGCTCGATCAGCATTTCCGGCGCAGTACGCGACAGGATCAGCTGCGGGCCGCGGTTCTCGGTGCGGATTTCCTTGAGCAGCGCACGCAGACGCACGCCAACACGGAAGGTTTCACGCGAAATGATGTCTTCACGGGCCAGCAACGCTTCAGCGTTGTTACCCAGATCGACGATCACGTTGTCGCGGGTGACTTTCTTCACGGTGCCGGAGATGATTTCTCCCAGGCGTTCGCGATAGGCGTCGACCACTTGAGCGCGCTCGGCTTCGCGAACTTTCTGCACAATGACTTGCTTGGCAGTCTGCGCAGCGATGCGGCCGAACTCGATGGATTCGATCTTTTCTTCAACGACGTCGCCAACCTTGGCACCTGGATGCGTTTCGGCAACCTTGGTTGGCCAGGTTTCGATGGCCGGATCGTCGAGATCATTCTCTTCGACTACCGTCCAGCGACGGAAAGTTTCGTAAGAACCGGTGTGGCGGTTAATTTCCACACGCAGGTCAACTTCGTCTTCAAAACGCTTTTTGGTAGCAGTGGCCAGAGCCAGCTCCAGCGCTTCAAAAATTACGCTTGCCGGTACGCCCTTTTCATTGGATACCGACTCAACAACCAGCAGTACTTCTTTGCTCATCGTACGCCTCGCCTTTCGCAAGCCATTGGATCCGCGGGATCCGCGTCTCAGTCAAAACTGGGAATAATGTTGGCCTTGTCGATCATATCGATCGGCAACAGGAACTCATGGTCTTCAACCTGCACCACGACGTCCTGCTCTTCTACACCGCGCAGAAGGCCCTGAAAGTTGCGTCGCCCTTCGAAAGGCGAACGCAGCTTGATCTTCACTTGTTCACCGGCAAACTTTGCAAACTGCTCAAGAGTGAACAGTGGGCGCTCCATGCCAGGCGAGGAAACTTCGAGGGTGTATTCAACGGAGATCGGATCTTCAACATCCAGTACACCGCTGATCTGACGGCTGACAATGGCGCAATCGTCCACCAGCACGCCACCCTCTTTATCGATATAAACGCGCAACATCGAGTGACGACCCTGAGCCGAAAACTCGATACCCCAGCATTCATAGCCCAGGGCCACGACCACCGGGGCCAGCAAGGCCTGCAACTCTTCTAGCTTGCTCGACACCTGAACCCCCTAGTGCATGATATGTGCATGCTTTGCAAAATAAAAAAATGGGCTTAACGCCCATCCTTGAAACGCCGTCGAACAGCGGCGTTGAAAGTGTCCAGCTAACAAAAAGCCCCTTAAAAGGGGCTCCTTAAACTGGTTGCGGGGGCCGGATTTGAACCGACGACCTTCGGGTTATGAGCCCGACGAGCTACCAGACTGCTCCACCCCGCGACAAAGCTGGGGCGGAAGTATACGACCGATCCCTTATAGGGTCAATGTAACCTTCCACCTGCAAGAAAGCCCGCAACAGCGGGCTCTCCTGACTAATTGGTACCGAGAAGGGGACTCGAACCCCTACACCCTATGGGCACAACCACCTCAAGGTTGCGTGTCTACCAATTCCACCACCTCGGCAAAACTACGTTTGAAACCCTTCTTACTTCTGCTCTTGAGCTGGAGGTACGTCAGTCGCTGGAGTAGCCGACTTTTGCTCTTGAAGCACCGGGACATCATCAGAAGCCGGTTGTTGTTGCTTAGGTACTTCCAACACTGCTGGATCTGGCAATCCTGCTTGAGTCAGCTGATGAGCCTTCTCTTTAGCAAAGTAACCTAACCCCAAGCTGGTTATGAAGAAACCGGCGGCAAGTATAGCAGTAAACTTACTAAGAAAGGTAGAGGAACCTTGGCTTCCGAACACAGTATTTGAAGCACCTGCTCCGAAAGACGCGCCAGCGTCCGCACCCTTACCCTGCTGCAGCAAAACCAGAGCAACTACGCCCAATGCACCCAGCAGATGAAAAACGACTACGACTGTTTCCAGCATTTTTTCAGTTTCCCGCGGCGCGACAGATCGCACCGAACTCATCTGCATTCAGGGAAGCTCCACCAATGAGCCCCCCATCGATATCCGGCATGCCGAACAGTTCGACCGCATTGGCCGCCTTCACGCTGCCGCCGTATAGAAGCCGCACACCTCGTGCGACTTCAGAATTCTCTGCCGCCAGCTGCTCGCGAATGGCTTTATGCACATCCTGAGCTTGCTGTGGCGTTGCAGTCAGTCCGGTACCAATAGCCCAGACAGGCTCGTAAGCAATGACTGCCTTGGCAAAGGCACCTACACCCAGCTCCTCGATGATGCTGCCCAGCTGACGCCCGACAACTTCAAGAGTTTTTCCAGCTTCGCGCTGCTCAAGGGTTTCCCCTATACACAACACCGGAATCAAGCCACATGCCTGTGCCGCTGCGAACTTGCGATTCAGCATTCCGTCTCGCTCGCCCATTATCTGGCGGCGTTCGGAGTGCCCGACAAGCACCAGGGAACAACCTGCATCCACCAACTGACTCGGAGCAATTTCACCGGTCAATGCACCTTGCATGGATTCCACCGCAGAATTCTGCGCACCGACCGAAATCGATTTGCCTTTCAAGCCATCAATCACTTGATTGATATACAAGCAAGGCGGGAATACCGCGACATCAACACCGCTTGGCAAGGCCAGATGACGAAGGCCGTTGATCAGCTCAGCGACGCTGGCGCGGGTACCGTGCATCTTCCAGTTACCAGCTACCATAGGGCGACGCATGCTGTACCTCGTCGGTCAAAGTGGGCGCAGATGTTACCCAACACAATCATGGCTTGCAAGCCGTATCAGGCAGAAACTTCAGTTACCAGTTTTGCCAGCTCTTCGGCGTAGTTGCGAACCTGGGTTTCGTCCTCGCCTTCGACCATTACGCGCACCAGAGGCTCTGTCCCGGACTTGCGCAAAAGCACGCGCCCGCGTCCTGCCATTGCCTGGGTGACGCGCGCACTGGCTTCCTTGACAGCCGGGTGTTCCAGCGGACTTTCGCCACCACCGAAACGCACATTGATCAGCACCTGAGGGCACTTGCGCAATGCCTGACGCGTCTGCGCCAAACCTTCATTACGGGTCTTCAGCGCCATCAGCACCTGCAACGCAGCAATGATCGCATCACCGGTCGTGGTGTGATTGAAGCAAACGATATGCCCCGAATTCTCGCCGCCGACCAGCCAATTGCGCTCAAGCAACTCAGCGATCACGTAGCGGTCGCCGACATTGGCACGAATGAACGGAATCGAAAGTTCTGCAAGCGCGAGCTCCAATCCCAGGTTACTCATCAGGGTGCCAACGACACCGCCCTGCAATTTGCCACGCTCATGCAGATCACGGGCGATGATAAACAACAATTCGTCGCCATCAACGATGGCGCCAGTGTGGTCGACCATCAAAACCCGATCGCCATCACCATCGAAAGCAATACCCAGGTCCGCATGCTCGGCCAGCACCGCTGCCTGCAACTGCCCCATATGGGTCGAGCCACAGTTTTCGTTGATGTTCAGGCCATTTGGCTGCGCCGAGAGCACCACCACTTCTGCACCCAATTCACGGAAAACGCTCGGAGCCACCTTGTAGGTCGCACCATGTGCACAGTCGATGACAATCTTGAGCCCGGAAAAACTGGTACCCGTTGGCACGCTGCTCTTGCAGAATTCGATGTATCGACCTGACGCATCGTTGATTCGCGACACTTTGCCGATTTTGCTTGATTCGACCACAGTCATCGGGGTGTCGAGCAGCTCTTCGATCATCAGCTCCAGCTCATCCGGCAGCTTGGTGCCTTTACCGGAGAAGAACTTGATGCCGTTATCGTCATGGGGATTGTGCGAAGCACTGATCACGATACCGGCCTCAGCCTGGAACGTACGCGACAAGTAGGCGATTGCCGGCGTCGGCATAGGACCCAGCAGCATCACATCGGCACCCGCCGATGTCAGACCGGCCTCAAGCGCCGACTCGAACATATAACCGGAAATTCGCGTGTCCTTGCCGACCAGCACCTTGCAGGCGCCCATCTTGCGGAACGCCATGCCGGCAGCCCAGCCGAGCTTGAGCATGAAGTCAGGAGTAATCGGGTATTCACCAACGCGACCACGAATGCCGTCAGTACCAAAATATTTCTTGCTCATAAGCGCTCCATCATTCTTATTCGGCTGATTCCACGGCCGCGATCATCCGCACCACGTCTACTGTTTCCGCCACATCATGGACGCGCAATATACGCGCACCTTTCACCGACGCCAGCGCCGCCAGCGCCAATCCGCCATGCAGCCGCTCGCCAACAGGACGATTCAAGGCGTGCCCGATCATGCTCTTTCGGGAAACACCAACCAGCAAGGGCCTGCCCAACGCATGCAGGGCTTCCATGTGCTTGAACAAGCTTAGATTGTGCTGCAGGGTTTTGGCGAAACCGAAGCCCGGATCAAGAATGATCCGCTCGGCAGGAATACCTGCTGATGCACACACCGACATGCGCTCAGCGAGAAACTCGCCCACCTCGCGCGTGACATCCTGATAATGCGGATTGTCCTGCATATCGCCTGGCTCACCGAGCATATGCATGAGGCACACCGGCAAACCAGTAGCCGCCGCCGCATCCAGCGCACCATCACGCTGCAGCGAACGCACATCGTTGATCAAGCCGGCCCCCAACCGCGCGGTTTCGCGCATCACCGCAGGCGTAGATGTATCCACCGAAATGATCACATCCAGCTCGCGATTGATCAGCTCGACAATCGGCGCCACGCGCTCAAGCTCTTCGAGCGGCGACACCGTTCGCGCGCCAGGACGAGTAGATTCGCCACCAACATCGATCAGCGTCGCACCAGCAGCAACCATCGCTTGCGCGTGGCGCAAGGCCGCGTCGAGCTGGCTGTATTGGCCGCCATCGGAGAAAGAATCAGGAGTTACATTGAGAATACCCATGACATGCGTCTGGGCCAAATCAAGAACCCGGTTGCCGCAAGGCAACCGGGTCAGGGACTGTACAGAAGTCATTTCAAACCTTAAACGTCAGCAGCCGGACCGCCGATCGGTGTTTCCGGACGCTCGTCGCGCACCACCGGTGGCGGCGGCGTACCGGTGCCACCCGACCAGTCACGAGGCTCGCGAGGTGTACGACCGGCCATGATGTCGTCGATCTGTTCAGCATCGATCGTTTCGTACTTCATCAGGGCATCAGCCATGGCATCGAGTTTGTCACGGTTGTCGGTAAGGATCTGTTTGGCCGTGCCGTAGCACTGGTCAATGATGCTACGCACTTCGGAGTCGATCAGCTTGGCCGTCTCACCGGAGAAGCTGGCAGCCTGACCGCCACCGCCGCGACCGAGGAACACTTCACCCTCTTCTTCGGCATACATCAACGGACCGAGTTTTTCCGACAGGCCCCACTTGGTCACCATGTTCCGCGCAATCTGGCTGGCGCGCATGATGTCGTTAGAGGCGCCGGTAGTCACACCGTCGAAACCCAAGGTCATTTCTTCAGCAATACGGCCACCGTACAGCGAGCAGATCTGACTGATCAGCGCGCGCTTGGACAGGCTGTAGCGATCCTCTTCCGGCAGGAACATGGTTACACCCAGCGCACGACCGCGCGGAATGATCGACACCTTGTAGACCGGATCATGCTCAGGCACGACGCGACCAACGATGGCGTGGCCAGCTTCGTGATAAGCGGTGTTCTGCTTCTCTTTCTCGGACATGACCATCGATTTGCGCTCGGCGCCCATCATGATCTTGTCTTTGGCCAGTTCGAACTCTTTCATTTCAACGATGCGCTTGCCGCTGCGCGCAGCGAACAGCGACGCTTCGTTGACCAGGTTCGCCAGATCAGCACCGGAGAAGCCCGGAGTACCACGCGCGATTACGGCCGGAGCGACATCGTCACCCATTGGCACTTTGCGCATGTGTACTTTGAGGATTTGTTCGCGACCACGGATATCCGGCAAACCAACCACGACCTGACGGTCGAAACGGCCCGGACGCAACAGCGCAGGGTCGAGTACATCTGGACGGTTGGTTGCAGCGATAACAATGATGCCGTCGTTCATTTCAAAGCCGTCCATCTCAACCAGCAACTGGTTAAGAGTCTGCTCGCGCTCGTCGTGACCGCCACCCATGCCGGCCCCACGATGGCGACCGACGGCGTCGATTTCGTCGATAAAGATAATGCATGGCGCGTGTTTCTTGGCCTGCTCGAACATGTCACGAACACGACTGGCACCGACACCGACGAACATTTCGACAAAGTCAGAACCGGAAATGGTGAAGAACGGAACCTTGGCTTCGCCGGCAATCGCCTTGGCCAGCAAGGTTTTACCGGTACCCGGAGGACCGACCATCAGCACGCCACGAGGGATACGGCCGCCCAGACGCTGGAACTTGCCAGGATCACGGAGGAATTCAACGAGTTCGCCGACTTCTTCCTTGGCTTCGTCGCAACCGGCAACGTCAGCCAATGTGGTTTTCACCTGATCTTCGGAGAGCAGGCGCGCCTTGCTCTTGCCAAAGCTCATCGGTCCGCCCTTGCCGCCAGCGCCGCCCTGCATCTGGCGCATGAAGAACATGAACACCGCGATGATTACCAGGATCGGGAAGCTGGCCACCAGAAGCTGGGTCCAGATGCTTTGCTGTTCAGGCTGTTTGCCTTCAACCACAACGTGATTGTCGACCAGATCGCCGATCAGGCCATTGTCCTGGATTGCCGGACGAATGGTCTTGAAGCTGTCGCCATCGTTGCGTTTGCCGGTAATCACATAACCATCAACGGCTACGCGCTCGACCTTGCCATCCTTGACCTGCTGGATGAAGTCGGAATAGTTGAGGGTCTGCGGCTCGTTAGGGCTGGAGAAGTTGTTCATCACCGTCACCAGGACAGCCGCGATGATCAACCACAGGATCAGATTCTTTGCCATATCGTTCAATTAACTACCCTCTGAAGCAAGCTCCGCTACTGGCGCGCGCTTCGCATGATATTCACCGGCCTAACTTACTACATTACCTACGGCTCTGGCAGGCGCCGTCTGTAACCCTTTGTGAAACACTTTCTACACAATATTCGTTAATGCTAGCCGGGCGAAATACTAAAAACCTATCACCCCGCACAAAAACCTCGTATTACTCGCTACGACCGCGATAGCCCCAGGCCAGCATGTACTGCTCGCGAGAGCTGCCACGAGAGGAGTCCGGCTTGATCATCTGGATCTTGTCGAACTTCTTGCGGGCATCCTTCAGGTAAACATCAAACCCTTCGCCCTGAAAGATCTTGATCACGAAATTACCACCCGGCTTGAGGATCCGTTCCGCCAGATCAAGCGCCAACTCGCACAGGAACATGGCTTTGGGCATATCCACTTCAGGCGTACCACTCATATTGGGGGCCATATCGGAAATCACAAGGTCTACCTGCGAATTACCGACAGCCTCAAGAATCCGCCCGAGCACTTCGTCCTCGGTGAAGTCACCCTGAATGAAGGTCACGTCAGGGATACTGTCCATTTCGAGAATGTCCGAGGCGATCAGACGTCCCTGGCCGCCGATCAGCCGACTGGTGACCTGAGACCAGCCACCGGGCGCCGCACCCAGGTCGACAACGCTCATGCCGGGACGGATCAGCTTGTATTTCTCCTGGATCTCCAGAAGCTTGTAACTCGCACGCGAGCGGTAGCCATCCTTCTGTGCTTGTTTCACATAAGGATCATTGACATGTCTTTTCAGCCAACCAAGGCTTGTCTTGGAACGCGCCATTGGGCACCTCGTTGATAAGGGTCGTGATTAATTGGGCGGATCCACGAGCCCTCGGGTAAAATGGCCGCCATTTTACAGAATCCAGACGAAAGGGTCAGATTATGCCGCTCACTCCAGAGCAGAAGAAACAGTACAAATCCATTGGCCACCACCTCAAACCAGTTTTGACGGTGGCTGACAACGGTTTGACTGAAGGTGTTTTAGCCGAACTTGAACGCGCTTTGGCGGATCACGAGCTGATCAAAATCAAGCTCAACATCCTCGATCGCGAGTCGCGCCTGGCGCACATCGCAGAGCTGTGCAAGGTTGGCAAAGCGGATCTGGTGCAGGTCATCGGCAAGATGGCACTGGTTTACCGCAAGAACTTCAGCGTCAACAAGCAGCTGTCGAACGTTCATCGCTTCAAGTGATGACAAGGGTCAAGGGTGTGCTTCGCGCACCCTGCCACTCCATCCCGGCACCGGCTGCATCACCAGCACCAGCCCCGAAAAGCCCAGAACCAGATAACTGAACACCTGCCAGCGCTGCGCCTCCGGCCAGCCGACACGCACTGCGACAAACATCGCACACGCATACAACGCCATCAGCAGCACCTGTCCGCGAAAATCCCGCCATAGACTGGCAAGGCCCTCGGCCTGTACCAGCACCAAAGCCTGAAAAATAACGCATGCGGCGGCAAACCCCACCACCAGCATTTCAAATGCACTGGCGACTTCATCGATCAGCAGGGGTGCCAGGCCAATCTTGCCCAGCGCTGGCTGCAAACCAAGATGAATCAGCCATAGACCGCCGACCCAAAGCATCTGGGTCAGTTGCCAAAGCATGGCGCCCGCGTGCAGCGGGCGCCCTTTTTCAGATGTGACGGACTTCGACAATCTCGTACTCGATAACGCCACTCGGCGTTTTCACGGCGACCACATCGCCCTCTTCCTTGCCGATCAAGGCACGGGCCAAAGGCGAGCCGACGGAAATCTTGCCGAGTTTGAAGTCAGCCTCATCCTCACCCACGATGTGGTAAGTGACGCTTTCATCGGTCTCGACGTTGGCGATTTCGACGGTCGTGCCGAAAATCACCTTGCCGGTGTGCGGGATGGTCGTGACATCGATGATGACCTGATTCTGAATCCGGCCTTCGATGTCGCGAATCCGCGCCTCGACCATGCCTTGCTGTTCGCGGGCGGCATGGTATTCAGCGTTTTCCTTCAAGTCACCCAACTCGCGGGCCGTACCGATGTCCTGGCTGAGCTTCGGACGGACGACCTTGGTCAGGTGAGCGTGTTCTTCTTCCAGGGCTTTAGCGCCCTGGACGGTCATTGGGTATTTGATCATGCCTTCAATCCTGCGTGTAGATCCTGCAAGCGGCGCACGGTTTTTTCCGGACCGAACTTCAGCGCTTCACAGATAGCTTCGCCAGCAGCAATGGTGGTGGTGCAGTAAATCTTGTGCTGCAAGGCATTACGACGAATGGAGTACGAATCAGCGATCGACTGACGACCTTCGGTGGTGTTGATGATCAGGGTGACTTCGTCATTCTTGATCATGTCGACCACGTGCGGACGACCCTCGGTCACCTTGTTCACACGGCGCACTTTCAGGCCTGCGGCTTCGATCAGCTTGGCAGTACCGGCAGTGGCAACCACTTCGAAGCCCAAGTTGATCAGATCACGGGCAACGCCTGCAACCAGTGGCTTGTCGTCGTCGCGCACGCTGATGAACGCAGTACCGCCGGTCGGCAGCACTTCGCTGGCACCCATCTGGGCTTTGGCGAATGCTTCACCGAAGGTGTCGCCGACGCCCATCACTTCACCGGTCGACTTCATCTCTGGGCCGAGGATCGGGTCAACGCCTGGGAATTTGGCGAACGGGAACACCGCCTCTTTCACACTGTAGAAGTTCGGAATGATTTCTTTGGTGAAGCCGATTTCTTTCAGGGTCTTACCGGCCATCACGCGGGCAGCAATCATGGCCAGGGACACACCGATGCACTTCGATACGAACGGCACGGTGCGGGAAGCGCGCGGGTTGACTTCGATGACGTAGATGTCCTCGCCCTGCAAAGCCAGTTGCACGTTCATCAGGCCGACAACGCCCAGTTCCAGGGCCATTTTCTTGACCTGTTCGCGCATCTCGTCCTGGATGTGCGCCGGCAGCGAGTACGGCGGCAGCGAGCACGCGGAGTCACCGGAGTGAACACCAGCCTGCTCGATATGCTGCATGATCGCGCCGATCACCACGTCTTTGCCGTCGCAGACCGCATCCACGTCCATCTCGATGGCGCAGTTAAGGAAGTGGTCGAGCAGCACCGGGCTGTCGTTGGACACTTGCACCGCGTCACGCAGGTAACGCTTGAGTTCGTCTTCCTTGTAAACGATTTCCATCGCACGGCCGCCCAGTACATAGGACGGACGCACCACCAGCGGGTAACCGATTTTCGCGGCAGCACGAACAGCTTCGTCTTCGCTGCGCACGGTGGCGTTAGGCGGCTGACGCAGGTTCAGGCGCTCAACCATTTGCTGGAAACGCTCACGGTCTTCAGCGCGGTCGATCGCATCAGGGCTGGTGCCAATGATCGGCACGCCAGCAGCTTCCAGAGCGCGGGCCAGTTTCAGCGGGGTCTGGCCGCCGTACTGGACGATCACGCCTTTCGGCTTCTCGACGCGGCAGATTTCCAGCACGTCTTCCAGGGTTACCGGCTCGAAATACAGACGGTCGGAAGTGTCGTAGTCAGTGGAAACGGTTTCCGGGTTGCAGTTGACCATGATGGTTTCGTAGCCGTCTTCGCGCAGTGCGAGGGCAGCGTGAACGCAGCAGTAGTCGAACTCGATACCCTGACCGATACGGTTCGGACCGCCACCCAGAATCATGATCTTGTCACGACCCGACGGCGCGGCTTCACACTCTTCCTCGTACGTCGAGTAGAGGTAAGCGGTGTCAGTGGCGAACTCGGCGGCGCAGGTGTCAACGCGCTTGTAGACCGGGAACACTTCCAGTTTCTGGCGGTGAGTACGCAGGTTCTTCTCGGTCACGCCCAGCAGCTTGGCCAGACGCTGATCGGAGAAGCCTTTGCGCTTGAGCTTGAACATCAGGTCGCGATCGATAGCGGACAGACCGAGGGTCTTGACCTTCTCTTCTTCTTTGATCAGATCTTCGATCTGCACCAGGAACCACGGGTCGATCATGTTCATGCCGAAGATGTCTTCGACCGACAGGCCGGCGCGGAAAGCGTCAGCGACGTACCAGATACGCTCGGCACCCGGCACGGTCAGTTCACGCTTGAGCACGCTCATGCTTTCCGGGTTGCTCAGGTCGAGCTTCTCGTCCAGACCGCAAACGCCAACTTCCAGACCACGCAGAGCTTTCTGCAGGGATTCCTGGAAGGTCCGGCCGATGGCCATGACTTCACCAACCGACTTCATTTGCGTGGTCAGACGCGCGTCGGCCTTGGCGAATTTCTCGAAGGCGAAACGTGGCAGCTTGGTGACGACGTAGTCGATCGACGGTTCGAAGGACGCCGGGGTCTTGCCGCCGGTGATGTCGTTCGACAGTTCGTCAAGGGTGTAACCCACAGCCAGTTTGGCCGCGACTTTGGCGATCGGGAAACCGGTGGCTTTCGAAGCCAGTGCCGAGGAACGCGATACGCGCGGGTTCATTTCGATCACGACCATGCGGCCAGTGTTCGGGCAGATACCGAATTGCACGTTGGAACCGCCCGTCTCGACGCCGATCTCGCGCAGTACCGCCAGCGAGGCGTTACGCAGGATCTGGTATTCCTTGTCGGTCAGGGTTTGTGCTGGAGCCACGGTGATCGAGTCACCGGTGTGCACGCCCATCGGGTCGAAGTTTTCGATCGAGCAGACGATGATGCAGTTGTCCTTTTTGTCGCGGACAACTTCCATTTCATATTCTTTCCAGCCGATCAGCGATTCGTCGATCAGCAGCTCTTTGGTCGGCGACAGGTCCAGACCACGGGCGCAGATTTCTTCGAACTCTTCACGGTTGTAAGCGATACCGCCACCGGTGCCGCCCATGGTGAAGGACGGACGGATGATGCACGGGAAGCCCAGGGTTTCGAGAACCGCGTTGGCTTCTTCCATGCTGTGGGCGATGCCGGAACGCGGGCACGCCAGGCCGATGGACTTCATCGCCTTGTCGAAACGCGAACGGTCTTCAGCCTTGTCGATGGTGTCGGCGTTGGCGCCGATCATTTCTACGCCGAACTTCTCCAGAACGCCTTCGCGCTCCAGGTCCAGAGCGCAGTTCAGAGCTGTCTGGCCGCCCATGGTTGGCAGCACCGCGTCCGGACGCTCTTTTTCGATGATCTTGGCAACGGTCTGCCACTTGATCGGCTCGATGTAGGTCGCGTCGGCCATGTCCGGGTCGGTCATGATGGTGGCCGGGTTGGAGTTCACCAGGATGACGCGGTAACCCTCTTCGCGCAGGGCTTTGCAGGCCTGGGCGCCGGAGTAGTCGAATTCGCAGGCCTGGCCGATAACGATCGGGCCAGCGCCGAGAATCAGGATGCTTTTAATGTCTGTACGTTTTGGCATGGGTTTGTCACTCAAATCCGCAGGTCAGTCGGCAAGCCGTCTTGATCGATTTCTGAAGTCCCGAGGGGGCCACCGGTGTCGGGGCCGCCCTCGAGGGGCTTCTCTCTACAGTCTCAAGGCGAACGCTTAGCGTCGCTTGGCCATCTCGTTGATGAAGCGGTCGAACAGTGGCGCGACATCGTTCGGGCCCGGGCTCGCTTCAGGGTGACCCTGGAAGCTGAACGCGCTCTTGTCGGTGCGCTCGATGCCTTGCAGGGTGCCGTCGAACAGCGATTTGTGGATCGCACGCACGTTGGCTGGCAGGGTTTCTTCGTCTACCGCAAAACCGTGGTTCTGGCTGGTGATCATCACGACGCCAGTGTCCAGATCCTGCACCGGGTGGTTGGCGCCGTGGTGTCCGTGGCCCATTTTCAGGGTCTTGGCGCCGGATGCCAGTGCCAGCAGTTGGTGACCGAGGCAGATGCCGAATACCGGAATTTCGGTTTCCAGGACTTCCTTGATCGCCTTGATCGCGTAGTCGCATGGCTCCGGATCACCAGGGCCGTTGGACAGGAACACGCCGTCCGGCTTCAGTGCCAGCACATCAGCGGCTGGAGTCTGGGCAGGCACCACGGTGACGCGGCAGCCGCGCTCGACCAGCATGCGCAGGATGTTGACCTTGACGCCGTAGTCGTAGGCAACCACGTGGTAAGGCAGCTCGGAGGCTTCGATGGTCGCGTGGCTGTCGGTCTTCAGATCCCAGACAGTCGAGCGCCATTCGTATTGAGTCTTGGTGCTGACGACTTTCGCCAGGTCCATGCCCTTCAGGCCCGGGAAGCCTTGCGCAGCAGCGATGGCCGCTTCTTCGGAGATGTTGTCGCCGGCCATGATGCAGCCGTTCTGTGCGCCTTTTTCACGCAGGATGCGGGTCAGGCGACGGGTGTCGATACCGGCGATTGCCACAACATTGTTGGCTTTCAGGTAGTCAGACAGGGACATCGTGTTACGCCAGTTGCTCGCTACCAGCGGCAGGTCACGGATGACCAGACCAGCGGACCAGACGCGATCCGACTCGGCATCTTCCGGCGTGGTGCCGGTGTTGCCGATGTGCGGGTAAGTCAGGGTAACGATCTGTTGGGCGTAGGAAGGATCGGTAAGGATTTCCTGATAGCCGGTCATTGCGGTGTTGAACACCACCTCACCAACGGTTTGACCGTCGGCACCAATGGCTTCGCCGCGAAAAATGCTGCCATCAGCAAGGGCAAGTATGGCTGGCTTAGTCAAGAAGACCTCCCGTAAATAACGCATGAAAGGGCGATCGCAGGTTGTAAAAAAGCGGAGTGACGTATGGACACGTCACCCCGCTTCTTCACTGAATTATTCTGCGCGCTTTTAGTGGACACACTAAAGCTGTAGCTTACAGAAAAAGGCTTTTTTGGTCCACCGCTAAAGAGCCTAAAAGGCCGGAGAATGCGACAGGTCGTCGCCGAGCGGAGAAAAACCAGCGCAAACAGGGCGTTTGCGCCGGGTTCAACAATGAATCAACGCAGGTCGAGCACGTCTTGCATGTCGTACAGACCCGGCTCGCGACCGTCCAGCCACAACGCCGCACGCACCGCGCCCTTGGCGAACGTCATGCGGCTCGACGCCTTGTGCGTGATCTCCAGACGCTCACCTTCGCAGGCAAACAGCACCGTGTGATCACCCACCACGTCACCACCGCGCACGGTAGCGAAGCCGATGGTTTCACGCTCACGGGCACCGATGTGCCCCTCGCGACCGTAAACCGCAACTTTCTGCAGATCACGATCCAGCGCACTGGCGATCACCTCCCCCATGCGCAACGCCGTACCCGACGGCGCATCGATCTTGTGACGGTGATGGGCTTCGATGATTTCGATATCCGCATCATCACCCAGCACACGTGCCGCCATGTCCAGCAGTTTCAGCGACAGATTGACGCCGACACTGAAGTTGGCCGCGAACACGATCGGAATATCCTTGCCCGCCTCGGCCAGCAACTGCTTCTGCGCAGCGTCCAGACCGGTGGTGCCGATGACCATGGCTTTGCCTGCCTTGCGGCAGAACGCCAGATTCTTCAGCATCACTTCCGGCAGCGTGAAGTCGATCAATACGTCGAACTCTTCAGCCACGGCTTCGATGTGACCGGACAGCGGCACACCAATACGACCCAGCGACGCCAGTTCACCGGCATCGACGCCGATCAGCGTGCTGCCAGGACGAACCACAGCGGCGGTCAAACCGGTCAGCGGCGCGCGCTGCTGCACGGCCTCGACCAGAATCTTACCCATGCGCCCAGCAGCGCCCATCACAGCTATACGTCGCATGCCGACTCCTTACAGATCGCCGAAGAAGCGCTTCACACCGTCGAACCAACCGGTGGTTTTCGGCGAGTGGCTGTTGTCGTCAGCCAGCGAGCTGCGGAACTCTTCCAACAGTTCGCGCTGACGACGGTTCAGGTTGACCGGCGTCTCGACTGCCACACGGCACATCAAGTCGCCCGCACCACCGCCACGCACCGGCGCCACGCCTTTACCGCGCACGCGGAACTGCTTGCCAGTCTGGGTGCCTTCAGGGATTTTCAGTTTGACGCGACCGTCGAGGGTCGGAATTTCCAGCTCGCCGCCCAGCGCCGCATCGACGAAGCTGATCGGCACTTCGCAGAACAGATGCTTGCCATCGCGCTGGAAAATGTCGTGCTCGCGGACATTGATGACCACATACAGGTCGCCCGTTGGACCACCCTGAGTACCCGCCTCGCCTTCGCCGGACAGACGAATGCGGTCGCCGGTATCGACACCAGCCGGCACTTTGACCGACAGGGTTTTGTACTCTTCAACGCGACCGTCACCGTGGCAGGAGTCGCACGGATCGGAAATGATCTTGCCCTGACCATGGCAACGCGGGCAGGTTTGCTGCACCGAGAAGAAGCCCTGCTGCATACGCACTTGACCGATGCCGCCGCAAGTCGGGCACGTCGATGGCGACGAGCCTTTCTTCGCGCCGGAACCATCGCACGGCTTGCAGTTGACCAGTGTCGGAACGCGGATATTCACCGACGTGCCGCGCACCGCCTCTTCCAGGTTCAGCTCCAGGGTGTAGCGCAAGTCGCTGCCACGCTGAGCGCCGCCACGGGAACCGCCGCGACCGCCACCGAAGAAATCACTGAAGACATCGCCAAAGATGTCAGAGAAATTCTGGCCGCCAAAACCGGCGCCACCGCCACCCATGCTCGGGTCGACGCCGGCATGACCATACTGGTCGTACGCCGCACGCTTGCTCGAGTCGGACAGCACTTCATAGGCCTCATTGGCCTCTTTGAACAGATCTTCCGATGCTTTGTCATCGGGATTACGGTCCGGGTGGTGCTTCATCGCCAGACGACGGTAAGCCTTCTTCAGGTCCGCATCGCTTGAGCCGCGCTCAACACCCAACACTTCGTAATAGTCACGCTTTGCCATAAGTCTTCTGCACTCTTGAGGACGTTCGGCAAACCCCTCCTGAGGATGGCCAAACTCGTTGAGCCCCAATACAGGCCCGGACCCAACTCACGTCAATTCAACGATCCTGGTCTTTGTTTCTTGCGGTACTTGCGGCGTGAAAAGCAGGAGCATCTTCAGCCATACCGCCAACATCCGAACCTTGTCGCATGCTGTAAAAATTCGCGTATTCCAGATACGCCAACGCGGGAGCTAGCTCCCGCGCGGCGACATCCTACCAGTCACTGCCTAAAGGCAGTCAACCGGCCGACCAACAACTTACTTGTGGTCTTTGACTTCTTCGAACTCTGCATCGACAACGTCGTCAGCCTTCTCAGCCGATTCGCCTTGCGGGGCTGCGCCATCAGCTGGCTGAGCCTGTTCGGCGTACATCTTCTGAGCAACCGGAGCGGAGACTTTCGACAGCTCTTCAACCTTGGCTTCGATAGCGGCCTTGTCGTCGCCTTTGACAGCTGCTTCCAGAGCAACCACAGCGGCTTCGATCGCAGTCTTCTCTTCGGCGGTGACTTTATCGCCCGCGTCAGCAATCATCTTGCGAGTCGAGTGAACCAGTGCGTCACCCTGGTTACGGGCAGCGGCCAGCTCTTCGAACTTGCGGTCTTCCTCAGCGTTGGCTTCGGCGTCACGCACCATGCGCTCGATTTCTTCGTCGGACAGACCGGAGTTGGCCTTGATCACGATCGACTGGGTCTTGCCGGTCGCCTTGTCTTTCGCGCCAACGTGCAGAATGCCGTTAGCGTCGATGTCGAAGGTCACTTCGATCTGCGGCACACCACGTGGAGCTGGTGGAATGTCGGCCAGGTCGAACTTGCCCAGGGACTTGTTCTGAGTGGCTTGCTTACGCTCGCCCTGCAGCACGTGAATGGTCACAGCGCCCTGGTTGTCGTCGGCAGTCGAGAACACTTGCGACTTCTTGGTAGGAATCGTGGTGTTTTTCTCGATCAGCGCGGTCATCACGCCACCCATGGTTTCGATACCCAGGGTCAGCGGGCTGACGTCGAGCAGCAGAACGTCTTTCACGTCACCAGCCAGAACAGCACCCTGAATCGCAGCACCCATGGCAACAGCTTCGTCCGGGTTAACGTCTTTGCGAGCTTCTTTACCGAAGAAATCAGTAACCAGCTTCTGCACCAACGGCATACGGGTCTGACCGCCGACCAGGATCACGTCGTTGATCGCGCCAACGTCCAGACCTGCGTCTTTCATGGCGATGCGGCAAGGTTCGATGGTGCGCTGAACCAGGTCTTCAACCAGTGCTTCGAGCTTGGCACGCGAGATCTTCACGTTCAGGTGCTTAGGACCGGTCGCGTCTGCAGTGATGTACGGCAGGTTGACGTCGGTCGACTGAGCGGACGACAGCTCGATCTTGGCTTTCTCAGCGGCTTCTTTCAGGCGCTGCATGGCCAGCGGGTCACCTTTGAGGTTCATGCCGCTTTCTTTCTTGAATTCGTCAACGAGGTAGTCGATCAGACGAATGTCAAAGTCTTCACCGCCGAGGAACGTGTCACCGTTGGTAGCCAGTACTTCGAACTGGTGCTCGCCGTCTACTTCCGCGATCTCGATCACGGAAACGTCGAAAGTACCGCCACCCAGGTCATAAACGATCACGGTGTGATCGCCCTTGGCCTTGTCCATACCGTAAGCCAGAGCGGCTGCGGTTGGTTCGTTGATGATACGTTTTACGTCCAGACCAGCAATGCGGCCGGCGTCTTTGGTCGCCTGACGCTGGCTGTCGTTGAAGTAGGCCGGAACGGTGATCACCGCTTCGGTCACGGTCTCGCCGAGGTAGTCTTCGGCGGTCTTCTTCATCTTTTTCAGGATTTCAGCCGAGATTTGTGGCGGTGCCATTTTCTGGCCGTTCACTTCAACCCAGGCGTCGTTGTTGTCAGCCTTGACGATCTTGTAAGGGACCATCTGGATGTCTTTCTGCACAACTTCTTCGTCGAAACGACGACCGATCAGACGCTTTACCGCGTACAGAGTGTTGTGCGGGTTGGTCACAGCCTGACGCTTGGCCGACTGACCTACCAGGATTTCGCCATCGTTGGCGTAAGCGATGATCGACGGCGTGGTACGCGCGCCTTCAGCGTTTTCGATAACTTTTGCTTTGCCGTTTTCCAGCACGGAGACGCAGGAGTTGGTAGTCCCCAGGTCGATACCGATAATTTTGCCCATGTTAACTCTCCCGAAACTTTGGATTTTTTTGCCGCAGCAGTGGTGGCTGACTGCGGTAATACTTAAACGCTTGACTTCTAAATGGGGGCCTTACGGCCAATTTCAAGCCTGCTCGTCAATCGAAGGCGAAACTGGCGCAGGCGCCTTGCTGACCACAACCATGGCCGGTCGCAGCAGGCGACCGTTGAGCTGGTAGCCCTTCTGGAACACCTTCAGAACGCTGTTCGGTTCTACGTCGGCGCTTTCTTGCATGGCCATCGCCTGATGCTGAACGGCGTTGAACGGTTCGCCATGCGGATCGATCGCTTCGAGCTGATAACGCTTGAGGGTGTCGTGGAACATTTTCAGCGTCAGCTCGATACCTTCGCGCATCGGGCGGATGCTTTCGTCGTCCGGGTTCGACAGCTCGAGGCCGCGCTCCAGGCTGTCGACGATCGGCAGCAGGTCGCCGGCAAATTTTTCGAGGGCAAACTTGTGCGCCTTCTCGACGTCCTGTTCAGCACGGCGACGGACGTTCTGCAGATCGGCAGCAACACGCAGAGATTGATCCTGCGCGGCGGCCAATTGCTCTTCGAGCACTTGTACACGGGTCGCCAGGTCATCACCCGAACCTTCGGGCGCCTGATTGGCTTCTGGGTTTTGCGTATCTACTGTCTGTTCGTCAGCCATAGAATTCTCCTTTCAATTTCGTCCGCGAGCCTGACTCGCGCTTCTGCCCCGATATATGGGGCCGCAAAATCAGGCTTCAAGGGCCTTCAAGCATTAACCCTACAAAAAAGTGCCGCATTGTCATTCCTCGATGCGCTAAGCAGATTTGCAGTTCAAGCAAATCGAGCTAAGGCAGGGCATTGTCAGCCCGAAACAAAACACTGTATAAATAACCAGACCTAAAGCCTGGGAGCGGCCTTTATGCTGGTGCACCTGTCCGTACATAACTACGCCATCGTTGAACATCTCGATCTCGAACTTGATCGCGGGATGAGCGTGATCACGGGTGAAACCGGCGCTGGCAAATCGATCATGCTCGACGCACTGGGCCTGACCCTGGGTGATCGCGCCGACAGCGGTGTGGTTCGTCCCGGCGCCGACAAGGCCGATATCCTTGCGACCTTCGATCTGGCTGATATCCCTGAAGCCAGTGCCTGGCTGGCCGAGCGCGATCTGGAGACTGACGGCCCGTGCATCCTGCGCCGGGTAATCACGTCGGAGGGTCGTTCGCGCGGCTACATCAACGGCACCCCTTGCCCACTCGGTGATCTCAAGTCGCTGGGCGAGTTGTTGATCGATATCCACAGCCAGCACGAACACCAGTCACTGCTGAAAACCGATACCCATCGTCGGTTGCTGGACGAGTACGCCGGCGCTACCGATCTGGCCCGCCAGGTTCAGCTCGCCGCCCAGCGCTGGCGGCAGACGCGCCAGGAGCTGGAACGCCTCTCCAATTCCGGCGACGAACAACGCGCGCGCCATCAATTGCTGAGCTATCAACTCGAAGAGCTGGAAAACCTCGGTCTCGGTGATAACGAGCTGGAGCAACTGGAGCAGGAACACAAAAACCTGACCAATGCCGAGACACTGCTGGGCATTTGCCGGCAAGTGGTCGAGCAATGCAGCGAAAGCGATTCCGGCAATGTGTTGAATGCGCTGACCGCCAGCCTCAACCGCCTGTCGAGCGTGAACAATTCCGTTGGCGCTCTCGGCGAAGCCAGCAGCCTGCTGACCAGCGCGCAGATCCAGGTCGAAGAGGCCGTTGGCGAACTCAATCGCTTCCTCGATAACTTCGATGCCGATCCAGCACGCCTGCAATATCTGGAAGAACGGCTCGACGCGATCTACACCCTGGCGCGCAAGCACCGGATCCAGCCGACCGAGGTCGGTGAGATGCAGCAGAAGCTGCTCGATGAAATCGAAACCCTCAACGCCAACGACGAATCCATCGAGCGCCTGGGTGAAGAACTGGCCTCATACGCCCGCCACTATCAAGAGAAGGCGCGAGAGCTGAGCGATTTGCGGCATCAGGCTGCCGGCAGTCTCGCCAGTGCGGTTGAACAGGAAATTCAGCGACTGGGCATGCCGGGTGGTCGATTCACCATCGAATTGAAGGCCAACAGCAGTGACGAGTTGCTGCCCAACGGACTGGAACAGGTTGAATTGCTGGTCAGCGCCAACCCGGGCCAGCCGCTGAAGGCACTGGCAAAAGTCGCTTCCGGTGGCGAGCTGTCACGAATCAGCTTGGCGATTCAGGTGATCACCGCGCAGACATCACGTGTTCCGACACTGGTATTCGACGAAGTGGACGTCGGCATCGGTGGCCCGACGGCTGAAATTGTTGGCCAACTGTTACGCCGTCTCGGGGATCGCGGCCAGGTACTGACCGTGACGCACTTGCCGCAAGTGGCAGCGCAGGGTCATCAGCATCTGTTCGTGCATAAGGTGCGTGGTGAAGAGGCGACTCACACTGCCGTCTCCAAATTGAGCAAGAACGACCGTATAGAAGAAGTAGCGCGGATGCTCGGCGGCATCGATCTGACCAAGGAATCCCTGGCTCACGCGAAAAAAATGGTTGTAACTGCCAAGGTTTGACAACGACAGAAAGCACGAAGGCGACCCTTGGGTCGCCTTCGTTCGTTTCGCGAACGTGAAATTCGCGCGACATGCTTACTTTTTCTTGCGCACGTACAGCACCAGGTTGTGATCAACCAACTCGACACCGTGCTCCTCGGCAATCGCCTTCTGGAGCTTTTCAATTTCAATGCTGACGAATTCGACGACTTCACCGGTTTCCACGTTGACCATATGGTCGTGGTGGCCACCGTCAGCCAATTCGAATACCGCGTGGCCGCCGTCGAAGTTGTGACGGACCACGAGGCCAGCCGCTTCGAACTGGGTCAGAACACGGTAAACCGTGGCCAGACCGACGTCCTCGCCAGCTTCCATCAACGCCTTGTAGACGTCCTCGGCGCTCATGTGACGCTGCTCTGTAGAGTCGAGCATTTGCAGGATCTTGACCCGTGGCAGGGTCACTTTAAGGCCGGCTTTGCGTAGTTCGCTATTTTCAACCATGGTCAGCTTTCTCGCGATGCTGCTTCGCAGCTTCTCTTAATGCGGGTATGATCGGCGTTTACGTTGTCCCAGCCAAGATAGTGGAAGTCGCCCACCGATGCAAAACACCAAGCTCTTGCTAACCAGTTTCACCTTTGTGGGACTGCTCGCACTCGCCGGTTGTTCATTCCCCGGGGTTTACAAAATCGACATCCAGCAGGGCAATGTCGTCACGCAGGACATGATAGACCAGTTACGCCCGGGAATGACCCGGCCGCAAGTACGGTTTATCATGGGCAACCCTCTGCTTGTCGACACGTTCCATGCCGATCGCTGGGATTATCTGTACAGCCTGCAACCGGGTGGCGGTGAACGCCAACAGGAACGCATCAGCGTTATTTTCAACTCAAACGACCAGCTTGTCAGCCTGTCCGGTGACTTTATGCCGGGCGTAAGCCGTGACGAAGCCATTCTCGGTAAGGACAGTGGCACTACGGTCACCGCTCCTGCTGAAAACGCCGAGAAGCCAACACCGGAAAAACCGGTCAAGCCAGGTTCCTTGCTGGATCAGATCCAGAAGGACGTCGATGGTGTAGAAACCGTTCCGGTTCCGACACCAGAGCCGCTGGACACCTCGCCGCAATAGTTGGCGAGGCAATAAAAAACCCGGAAATTCCGGGTTTTTTATTGTCTGCGATTTGGCTTTTACACGTTTCGAGCCTTGGCTTCGGCTGCCTTGGCCGCACGCAACCGCCGCACCTCTTTCGGATCGGCCAGCAGCGGGCGATAAATCTCGATGCGCTCCCCTGCCTGAATCAGCCGCGAATCCGGGTCAGCAACTACTTTTCCAAAGATGCCCAGCGGGCACTCTGCCAGATTCAGCTCAGGGAACTCGCTACCGATACCCGACGCAAGCACCGCAGCCCGTACCGTTGCGCCGTCATTCACGCTAACCGAACGCAAAACCTGACGATCCACGGCCGCGTACACCACCTCTATCTCGATCACCGGCTTAACCATGCATCTGCTTGGCGCGCTGGCAGAACGCGTCCACCAGCGTATTGGCGGCCTGATTGAACAGCGGCCCCAACGTGGCGCGCACCAGCGGCCCGGCGTAATCGAACGACAGATCCAGACTGATCTTGCAGGCCTTCTCGTTCAACACCTTGAACACCCAGACGCCGTGCAACTGATTGAACGGACCTTCTTCCAGGTTCATCTCGATCGACTGCCCCGGCACCAGAGTATTGCGCGTCACAAAATGCTGACTGAGACCGCCCTTTGCCACGCCAACACTGGCGCGCATATGTTCCGGCGAACTTTCCAGCACTTCAGCGGAGGAGCACCACGGCAGAAATTCCGGGTAGCGCGCCACATCGTTGACCAAGTCGTAAAGAAATTGCGCCGGGTACGGCAACAATGCCGATCGTTGAATATGTGTCGTCATGTGAGCGTTACTTCCAGAGCTGAGCGGCAAACACTACAAGAATGCCGATGGGCGCCACGTAGCGCATCAAAAACAAAGACAGGGCGAACAGTGCCGGATTGCGGATCGACAACTCGTCGCGTACCGCTTCACGCCCCATCACCCATCCGGCAAACAGCACGAAACACAGGCCACCGAGCGGCAACATGATCCGCGAGGTGAAGAAATCGATCACGCCAAAGAAGTCCAGACCGCTCTGCGCACCCCATTGGTAGAGATGGAACATACCGCCTTCGTTCACGAAAAATTTGGCTTCCTTCCAGATATTGAAGGAGAACACCGTGCCCAGACCGACGAACCAGCAGATGAACGCCAGCCAGAAAGTAACCCAGGCGCGGCTGACTTTCGTGCGTTCAACCAGATAGGCAACCATTGGTTCCAGCAGGGAGATCGCCGAACTCCATGCCGCAATCGCCACCAGCACAAAGAACACCACGCCCATCAATTGACCGAAAGCCACATTACCAAAGGCAAATGGCAGGCTGACGAACATCAGGCCAGGCCCTTCACTAGGATTCAGGCCACCGGCAAAAACAATAGGGAATAAGGCCAGACCGGCAACCAGCGACACAAAGGTATCCAGCAGTGCTACACCGACAACCGTGCCCGACAACGACGAACTCTTCGGCATGTAAGCGCCGTAAATCATGATCGAGCCGACACCGACGCTCAGCGAGAAGAACGCATGCCCCATCGCCGGCAACAAACCGTCGAGGACTTTTTCCGGGTGGAAGTCGAACATGAAATGCACGCCTTCCATGAAATGCCCGGTGGTCATGCTGTAACCCAGCAACACCAGAATCATCACGAACAGCAGCGGCATCATGATGCGCAAGCTGCGCTCAAGCCCGGCAACAACGCCTTTGGCGATGACGAAGGCCGACAGCAGCATGAAAATCGTATGCCAAAGTGTCAGACGCCATGGATTGGAGATGACATTACCGAAATAAGCGCCGACCTGATCGGCCGTCGCGCCCTGGAAGTCGCCGCGACCCATGTCGACGATGTAGTCCAGCGACCAGCCGCCGACCACACTATAGAAAGACAGGATCAGCAACGCCGTGATCATCCCGGCAAATGCCCCCCACGACCACTTGCCCGAGTGCCCGGCTTCCAGCGCCAGCACCTTCAGGGCGTTCGCCGGACTTTGCCGGGCGCGCCGGCCGATCAGGGTTTCAGCGAGCATGACCGGGATGCCGATCAGTGCGATGCACGCCAGAAACATCAGCACAAAGGCGCCGCCGCCGTAGACCCCGACCATGTAGGGGAACTTCCAGATACTACCCAGTCCCACGGCCGAACCGGTCGCGGCGAGTATGAATACCCAGCGGCTAGCCCAACTGCCGTGGACAGAAACCTTGTCTGTCGACATCGTTTATCACGCCCAAGCGTTAGAAAAAGAGGCCGCATTGTCCGGGATTCACTCAACCTGCTCAAGCACGCAGCATCACCGTAGCCGACAGCCGTTTATCTCCATATAATGCCGCCCCTATGGCTAAACAGAAGAAACACCCAACAGGGACCATCGCGCAGAACAAAAAGGCGCGACACGATTACTTCATCGAGCACAAGTTCGAGGCTGGTCTGGTCCTGGCCGGCTGGGAAGTAAAAAGTCTGCGGGCAAGCAAGCTACAGCTGGTCGACAGCTATGTCCTGCTCAAGGATGGCGAAGCGTGGTTGCTCGGCAGCCACATCACGCCTCTGATGACCGCAAGCACCCACGTCATCGCCGACCCGGTGCGCACACGCAAATTGCTGCTCAACCGCCGCGAGCTGGAAAAACTCGCCGCCGCTGTGCAACAAAAGGGTTACGCCTGCGTCTGCCTGTCCTGGTACTGGAGCAAGCACATGGTCAAGTGCGAAATTGCTTTGGGCAAGGGCAAGAAGGAATACGACAAGCGTGACACCGAGCGTGAGCGCGATGCCGGTCGTGAGTTGCAGCGTGCCGTGCGCAACAAGGGCAAGGAAGACTGATTTCTTCTGCCTTTAGAGCGTATTCGCGAGCAGGTCGAATCGTCGCACCGTCGCTCCCACCTTGGAATGCATTTCAAATGTGGGAGCGAGCCTGCTCGCGAAAGCTATTGCAGCATCAACACAAAAACAACTGATCACATCCCTTTGCGCCGCTCCGCCCGAGCCATGCGCTGAACTTCCTGCCGCACCTCTTCCAGCACCTCCTGCACATACAAAATATGTCGACTGGAAACTTCCCGCGCCTGCTCCGCACGACCTTCAATAATCGCCAGATACAATTCCCGATGCTGGGTAATCAGCATGTCGCGGGTTTCCGTGCGCTGCTTGTACATGCCACCGATGTTGGTCACCACGTTGCGCTTGAGCAAATCGAACAGCCCGCGAATGGTGTGCAGCAACACCGCGTTATGGCTGGCTTCGGCAATCGCCAGATGGAATTTCGCGTCCGCCGCGCCCTCTTCCGCCCGGCTGACTTCATCGTGGCGCGAATAGCAGTCCTGCAGCTCTTCGAACGCTGCGGTCAACCGTTCGCGATCGACATCAGTGGCGCGTAATGCGGCGTAATAGGCGCACGATGCCTCCAGAGTGTGCCGAAATTCCAGTAGATCGCGTTGTGCCTCGGGGTTGCTTTCAAGCAGCTGCAACAGCGGATCACTGAACGTCGAGCCCAGACTTTCCACCACATAGTTGCCGCCACCCTGGCGACTGACCAGCAGCCCTTTCGCCGCCAGTTTCTGAATCGCTTCACGCAGAGATGGCCGTGATACGCCAAATTGTTCGGCCAGCGTGCGCTCCGCTGGCAGCCGTTCGCCGGACTTCAGCGTGCCCTCAAGGATCATCCCCTCAAGTCGCTCGACAATATCGTCAGACAAACGGCGCTGCCGAATCTGATCAAACCCCATAACTCATTTCTCCACGATCCCGACCGCTCGCCGGGCTCTCTATTCTGGCCTATCGGCGCCTTGCCGACACCTACCAGACGCCACTTGCCGAAACCGGATCAGATGCGATCTGCACCGCTTGTTCGACAAAAGTTTTAGCGCGGCAAATTGACACATCGTCATCAAGGCTTTTACCCTAGCCAACAGCGATTGTAAATTGGTCTTACCAATTATCCAAGAACGCTAACAGTGCCTGACCAACAACAATTAGGGGCCACCCCATATGCAAACCTGGCAACAGCTCTACAGCCCGCTCGGCAGTCTCGGCGTGTCCGCACTCGCGGCCGTCATCCCCATCGTTTTCTTCTTTCTCGCGTTGGCGGTGTTCCGCCTTAAAGGCCATGTGGCCGGGAGCATCACCCTCGCGCTGTCGATTGTCGTGGCGATCTTCGCGTTCCAGATGCCGGTCGACATGGCCTTCGCCGCCGCCGGGTATGGCTTCGCCTACGGTCTGTGGCCGATTGCCTGGATCATTGTCGCGGCGGTATTCCTCTACAAACTGACGGTGAAAAGTGGTCAGTTCGAGGTCATTCGCAGTTCGGTGTTATCGATTACTGACGACCAGCGCCTGCAAGTGCTGCTGATCGGTTTCTGCTTCGGTGCATTCCTGGAAGGTGCCGCCGGTTTCGGCGCGCCCGTGGCGATTACCGCCGCACTTCTTGTAGGACTGGGCTTCAATCCGCTGTACGCCGCAGGCCTGTGCCTGATCGCCAACACCGCACCGGTTGCATTTGGCGCATTGGGGATTCCGATCATTGTTGCCGGGCAAGTCACCGGCATCGACGCGTTCAAGATCGGCGCCATGACCGGTCGCCAACTGCCGCTGCTCTCGCTATTCGTACCGTTCTGGCTGGTGTTCATGATGGACGGCCTGCGCGGCGTGCGTGAAACCTGGCCGGCTGCACTGGTTGCAGGCTTGAGCTTCGCCATCACCCAATACTTCACCTCGAACTTCATCGGCCCGGAACTGCCGGACATCACCTCGGCCCTGGCCAGCCTGATCTCACTGACCCTGTTCCTGAAAGTCTGGCAACCAAAACGCGCCGCCGGCCAACACATCGCCGGTGCCGTGTCCGCTTCGGTGGTGACCGCCAGCGTCGGCGGTTTCGGTCAGAAGCGCACTACCGTGGCGTCGCCTTACAGCCTCGGGGAAATTTTCAAAGCCTGGTCGCCGTTCCTGATCCTCACCGTGCTGGTGACCATCTGGACGCTGAAGCCTTTCAAAGCGATGTTCGCCGCTGGCGGCTCGATGTACAGCTGGGTGTTCAACTTCGCAATTCCGCACCTTGATCAACTGGTGATCAAAACTGCTCCGATCGTGGCTGCTCCAACAGCAATCCCAGCGGTGTTCA
Organism: Pseudomonas viridiflava; assembly: GCF_900580865.1. Lineage (GTDB taxonomy): Bacteria > Pseudomonadota > Gammaproteobacteria > Pseudomonadales > Pseudomonadaceae > Aquipseudomonas. The sequence continues at coordinate 70,398 of NZ_UTBZ01000070.1, read as the reverse complement.
AACTTGACCCGATTTCCGCGACCGGTACAGCGATTTTCTTCTCCGCGCTGATCTCGATGCTGGTGCTGAAGATAAATTTCAAAACTGGTCTGACCACTTTGAAAGAGACCTTCTACGAACTGCGCTGGCCAATCCTTTCGATCGGCATGGTGTTGGCTTTCGCCTTCGTCACCAACTACTCCGGTATGTCTTCGACCATGGCCCTGGTATTGGCCGGAACCGGCGCGGCATTCCCGTTCTTCTCGCCGTTCCTCGGCTGGCTCGGCGTGTTCCTCACCGGTTCGGATACTTCATCCAACGCCCTGTTCAGTTCGCTGCAAGCAACCACCGCCCACCAGATCGGCGTCAGTGACACCTTGCTGGTGGCGGCGAACACCAGCGGCGGCGTAACCGGCAAAATGATCTCGCCACAATCGATCGCCGTGGCCTGCGCCGCGACCGGGCTGGTGGGCAAGGAATCGGATCTGTTCCGCTTCACCCTCAAGCACAGCCTATTCTTTGCAACGATTGTCGGTCTGATCACCTTGGCCCAGGCCTACTGGTTCACCGGCATGCTGGTGCAGCACTAATACCTACAAGAAGCCTACAAGAAACACAGAAAAAACCGACGCCGGTTCGTGATGCCGGCGTCAGCAATTCACAACCCGGTCTGTAAGGCTGCTGAAAGCAACGCTCTCTATATTCAGCAGCCTCAGCGGACGGATAACCGGGACCACCCGGAGACACGCCTGATGAGCGAGCTTTTTTACAACGCCGTGCCGAACGCGACCCGCGTGGCACCGCCACTGCCCGAACCTCGGCAATACCCCAGCGAGAAACCGTCGCGGGTCTACCTGTTCGGCACGTGCGTGGTCGACCTGTTCTACCCCGAAGCCGGGATGGACGCGATCCATTTGCTGGAACGCGAAGGGATACGGGTCGAGTACCCGCAAGGGCAGAGCTGCTGCGGCCAACCGGCCTACACCTCGGGTTATACCGAGCAGGCGCGGACGGTAGCGCGCTCGCAACTGGCGCTGTTTGCCGGGGATTATCCGGTGGTGGTGCCGTCGGGTTCCTGCGCCGGCATGCTGCGCGAGCATTACGCCGACTTGTTCAAGGACGAGCCGGAGACGTTGAAACAGGTTCAGGCCCTCGCGGCCCGCACCTATGAACTGGCCGAGTTTCTGCTGTTCGTCTGCAAAGTGCAGCTCAAGGACAGCGGCGCTCCGGTCAAGGTCGCGCTGCACACTTCGTGTTCGGCACGCCGCGAAATGAACACCCACCTGCACGGCCGCGAGCTGTTGGCGCAGTTGAGCAACGTGGAACGGGTCAACCATGACCACGAAAGCGAATGCTGTGGCTTCGGTGGGACATTCAGCGTCCGTATGCCAGACATTTCCGGCGCGATGGTGGCTGACAAGACCAAAGCGCTGAAGGATTCCGGCGCGCATCAGGTGTTGAGCGCCGACTGTGGCTGTTTGATGAACATCAACGGCGCATTGGAGAAACAAAAAGAAGCGCTGCGCGGGCAACATCTCGCCAGCTTCTTGTGGCAACGAACCGGAGGTGCGAAATGAGCACTTCCGCGATTATTCCTACGGTCGCCGTAGAAGAAGATTTCCGCACCCGGGCACACAATGCCTTGGGCGATCAGCAGCTACGGAACAACTTCCGTACTGCCATGGACTCACTGATGGTCAAGCGGGCAGCCGCCTTCAGTGATGCCCACGAAAGAGAACATTTGCGCGCACTGGGCAATTCGATCAAAGCCCGCGCGCTGTCCAAGTTGCCCGACCTGCTCGAGCAACTGGAACAGAACCTGACCCGCAACGGTGTGACAGTGCACTGGGCGGAAACGGTGGACGAGGCCAATGGCATCGTCTTATCGATCATCCGCGCTCACGAGGCGCGGCAAGTGATCAAGGGCAAATCGATGGTCAGCGAAGAGATGGAGATGAACCATTTCCTCGAGGCTCGGGACATTGAATGTCTGGAGTCCGATATGGGGGAATACATCGTCCAGCTCGACCACGAGAAGCCTTCACACATCATTATGCCGGCGATCCACAAGAATGCCGGTCAGGTCGCGTCCTTGTTCCACGACAAACTTGGCGTGGAATACACCAAGGACGTTGACCAACTCATTCAGATCGGTCGCAGAGTCCTGCGGCAGAAATTCTTCGAAGCGGACATCGGCGTCTCCGGCGTCAACTTCGCCGTGGCCGAAACCGGCACCCTGCTGCTGGTGGAAAACGAAGGCAACGGCCGCATGACCACCACCGTGCCACCAGTGCACATCGCCGTCACCGGCATCGAAAAGGTCGTGGAAAACCTGCGCGACGTGGTGCCGCTGCTGTCACTGCTGACCCGCTCGGCGCTGGGCATTCCGATCACCACTTACGTCAACATGATCTCCTGCCCGCGTAAGGAACACGAACTCGACGGCCCGCAGGAAGTGCACCTGGTGTTGCTCGACAACGGTCGCAGCCAGGCTTTCGCCGATAGTGAATTGCGCCAGACCTTGAATTGCATCCGCTGCGGCGCTTGCATGAATCATTGCCCGGTCTACACCCGCGTCGGTGGCCACACTTATGGCGAGGTGTATCCGGGGCCGATCGGCAAAATCATCACCCCGCACATGGTTGGTCTGGCGAAGGTTCCGGATCATCCGAGCGCCTCTTCACTGTGTGGCGCCTGCGGTGAAGTGTGCCCGGTAAAAATTCCTATCCCGGCGATCCTGCGGCGTCTGCGCGAAGAAAACGTCAAAGCCCCGGACAGCCCGAATCAAGTGATGCGCGGTCAGGGCAGCAAGTATTCGCGCAAGGAACGCTTTATCTGGAACGCCTGGGCCAGGCTCAACAGCTCTCCGACCTTGTATCGATTGTTCGGCTTCTTCGCCACGCGCCTGCGTGCCCTGACCCCGAGCAATGTCGGCCCATGGACACAAAATCACAGCGCGCCGAAACCCGCCGCTCGCTCACTGCACGACATGGCCCGCGAGCATTTGGCCAAACAGGGAGACCGCTGATGAGCGCCAAAGAAAATATCCTCGGCAAATTGCGGAAAAGTCTGACCGGCACCACGCCGATTGCCGACAACTTCGATGTTGATCTGGTGACGCAGCCTTACACCTACACTGCCGAACAGCGTATTCCGCAACTGCGAAAATTGATGGAAGCAGTGCACACCGAGATACACATGACCTCGGGCGAAGATTGGCCGGCCCTGCTCGCGCAATTACTGCGCGACCGTCAGTTGCCGAGCCTGTTGATCGCACCGACAACAGCGCACGGGCAGAAAATCACACAGCATTGGGCGGACATTCCTGATCTGCCGGCACTGAAGTCCTACGACCGACCGATGGAAGAGTGGAAAGCCGAACTGTTCAACGACACGCCGGCCAGTCTCACCGGCACCCTCGGTGCCATCGCCGCCACCGGCAGCCTGATTCTCTGGCCAACCCGCGAAGAACCGCGGTTGATGAGCCTGGTGCCGCCGGTACATTTCGCCCTGCTCAAGGCCAGTGAAATCCGCGACAACTTTTATCAGGTGCAAGAGGAGTTCGAATGGGCGCAAGGCATGCCGACCAACGCGTTGCTGGTGTCCGGTCCGTCGAAAACCGCTGACATCGAGCAAGTGCTGGCTTACGGCGCCCACGGCCCGAAAGATCTGGTGGTTCTGATTCTGGAGGACCAATGACGCTTCCGGCTAATTTTCTGCGTGATGCGCAACAACTGATTCCGGCCGAGCGCCGCTTCGACGATCCATTGTCGACGTTGGCCTTTGGCACCGACGCCAGTTTCTATCGGCTGGTCCCGAAACTGGTGATCCGCGTCGAGTCTGAAGATGAAGTGGTCGCGCTGCTGAAACTGGCTCAGCGCGATCATGTTCCAGTGACCTTCCGCGCTGCCGGCACCAGCCTTTCCGGTCAGGCGATCAGCGATTCCGTTTTGATCGTGCTTGGGGATAACTGGAACGCCCGCGAGATTCGTGGCCAAGGCACGCAGATTCGTCTGCAACCAGGCGTGATCGGCGCGCAGGCCAACGCGTGGCTGGCACCGTTCGGGCGCAAGATCGGTCCGGATCCGGCATCAATCAACGCCTGCAAGATCGGCGGCATCGTCGCCAACAACGCCAGCGGCATGTGCTGCGGCACGGCACAAAATACCTATCACACGCTGGCCGGGATTCGTCTGGTACTCGCCGATGGCAAGCGCCTGGATACCGAAGACGCCGCCAGTGTTGCGGCATTTCACACCAGCCACGGTGATCTGCTCGAACGCCTGGCGACGCTGGGCCGCGAGACCCGCGCCAATGCCGAACTGGCTGCACGAATCCGCCACAAATACCGTCTGAAAAATACCACCGGCCTGTCACTCAACGCCTTGGTGGATTTCGATGAGCCTGTGGATATCTTGAGCCACTTGCTGGTCGGCTCCGAAGGCACCCTCGGCTTTATCAGCGCAGTGACGTACGACACGGTGATCGATCATCCGAACAAGGCGTCGGCGCTGATCGTGTTCCCGGATGTTGAGACTTGCTGCAACGCGGTCACCGTGCTGAAAAGCCAACCGGTGTCCGCCGTGGAACTGTTGGATCGGCGCAGCCTACGCTCGGTGCAAGACAAACCCGGCATGCCCGCTTTCGTACAACAGCTGTCGAACAATGCGTGCGCGCTGCTGATCGAATCCCGCGCCGCATCTTCCACTTTGCTGCAGGAACAACTGGCGCAAATCATGGCGTCGCTCAGTGGTTTCCCGGTGGAGAAGCAGGTCGACTTCAGCGAAGACCCTGTGGAAAACGCCAAGCTCTGGGCGATCCGCAAAGACACCTTCCCCGCCGTCGGCGCGGTGCGCAAAACCGGCACCACGGTGATCATCGAAGACGTGACCTTCCCGGTTGAACAACTGGCCATCGGCGTTAACCGTTTGATCGAGTTGTTCGACAAACATGCCTACGACGAAGCGATCCTTTTCGGACACGCGCTGGAAGGCAATCTGCACTTCGTCTTCACCCAAGGCTTCAACAACCCGGAAGAAGTCGCACGCTATCAAGCGTTCATGGACGACGTCGCGCAACTGGTCGCGGTGGAATTCGGTGGCTCGCTGAAAGCCGAACACGGCACCGGCCGCAACATGGCGCCGTTCGTGGAACTGGAATGGGGCAGCGACGCTTATCAACTAATGTGGCAGCTCAAGCGTCTGCTCGATCCGAACGGCATTCTCAACCCGGACGTGGTGCTCAGCGAAGATCCGCAGATCCACCTCAAGCACCTGAAGCCGCTGCCGGCGGCTGACGAAATTGTGGATAAGTGCATCGAGTGCGGCTTCTGCGAGCCGGTCTGCCCATCTAAAGGACTGACCCTGAGTCCGCGCCAGCGCATCGTGATCTGGCGCGATATTCAGGCAAAAAAACGTGCGGGCGTCGACACCACAGAACTGGAAAAAGCCTACGAGTACCAAGGCATCGAAACCTGTGCCGCCACCGGTCTGTGCGCGCAACGTTGCCCCGTAGGAATCAATACCGGTGAACTGGTGAAAAAGCTCCGCGGCCGACACGCGACGCATCAGAAAACGGCTGACTGGATTGAAGGAAATTTCGCCAAGACTCTGCAGGGCGCACGCTTCACTCTGCATGTCGCTAATGGTGCGCGGATGATGCTTGGCGCACCGCGTCTGGCGAAACTTTCGGCAACCATTACGCGGCTGTCCAAAGGCCAGGTGCCGTTGTGGACGAATGCGATGCCGCAACCGGAGAAAGCCATCCGCTTCAGCCCGAGCGTGTCAGACGAACGCCCGCGCGTTGTCTATCTGGCGGCTTGCGTATCGAGAGTCATGGGCCCGGCGGCGGGTGATAAAGAGCAAATGTCGCTGTACGACAAAACCCGTGGGCTGCTGGAAAAGGCCGGTTACCAAGTGGTCTTCCCGGACAATCAGGACAACCTCTGCTGCGGTCAGCCCTTCGCCTCGAAAGGCTACGCCGAGCAAGCCGAACACAAGCGTCAGGAGCTGATCAGCGCACTGCTGCATGCCAGTCGCGGCGGTCTCGATCCGATCTACTGCGACACCAGTCCGTGCACGTTGCGGCTGGTTCAGGACGTAGGAGAACCCCGTCTGAATCTGTACGACCCGGTGCGCTTCATCCGTACGCATCTTCTCGATCGACTCGACTTCACGCCACAAGACGCACCGATTGCCGTGCACGTGACTTGCAGTACGCAACATCTGGGCGAAAGCCAAGCGTTGATCGATCTGGCGCGCAAGTGCAGCAAAAACGTGGTGATTCCGGAAGGCATTCACTGCTGCGGATTTGCCGGCGACAAAGGCTTCACCACACCGGAGCTGAACAGCCACTCGCTGCGCACGCTAAAGGATGCGGTGCAGCATTGCAGCGAGGGGATTTCCACCAGTCGCACTTGTGAGATCGGTCTGACACAACACGGCGGAATTGACTACCACGGGCTGGTCTATCTGGTGGATCGCGTGACCCGGGCGAAGGCCTGCTGAAGAAAAATAGAACCCTTGAGTTCGACTGTAGTCCACAGAATAGCCCCGACTGATCGGGGTTTTTCTTCCATACGGTTGCCCGTCCTGACGGCCAGCGAAGTCTGGACCCACTCGGTTCAAGGAGATACACATGAAACGTTCTGTACTGTTAGGTCTGTTCGTTACTGCATCGATGATGGCGTCCACTTCGTTTGCCGCCGACAAGCCTGCTGACCTGTGTGATGCCAATATTCAGACCATCAACAATGCCAAGGGGCAGCTGTCAGCGAATCCGGAACTGAGCCAGCGCGCTAACGCCAGTGTGAGCAAGGCCGAGGCGCTCAAGGCTCAAGGCAAAATCGACGATTGCATTGCGGAAACCTCGCAAACCATCGTGGAACTGCGCAAATCCACCGGCACCAACAACTGATCAGCGTCCGGCCAACCTTCGGGTTGGCCTCGCGGACCGATTGGCGTACACTGCGCAGGCTTGTTGCTCAAACAGATGTACTGAGCAATGAGTTCGGGGCCGTTTAGGATTCGACGCCGGTTGCGAAACTTTAGGTGCATGCCGACTTGGTAACAGAAGTCGTAAATCCACTGTTGCAACTACTTATAGTTGCCAATGACGACCAATACGGTGTTGCTCTCGCTGCTTAATTGCAGCTGACAATGCTCCTGGTACCTTCGGGTCCAGCAATCATCAGGGGATGTCTGTAAACCCAAAATGATTGTCATATAGAACAGAATCGCCGTGCAGTACGTTGTGGACGAAGCGGCTAAAACTTACACAACTCGCCCAAAGCACCCTGCCCTTCGGGTCGCTGAGGGTTAACTTAATAGAAACGGCTACGCATGTAGTACCGACAGCGGAGTACTGGCGGACGGGGGTTCAAATCCCCCCGGCTCCACCACTTCATCATCTAAAGACGTCCACGGACGTCTTTTTTTGTGCCTGCGAACCAGTAAATACGCGGCCTCCAGCGCTTTTGCGGTCCTCTGAGATTTTTTGAGTTCCAGCCATTCGGGTATTCCAAACAGTATTCCAGCCCATCCGGTGCTAATCTTTGGAATACCGAATCAGTGCCTGAGGACAATCTCATGCCTGCCCAAAACCTCCGCCTCTCCGATCGACAGCTCAAGGGAGTCAAACCCGCGTCCGAGGATTACGTCCTCACTGACGGTGACGGTTTGCAGCTCCGCGTACGCAGCAACGGCTCGTTGCTGTGGAATTTCAACTACCGCGAACCGCTCACCAAAAAGCGCATCAACATCGGCTTCGGGACCTACCCCGAACTGTCACTGGCGAACGCACGAAAGAAGGCAGTCGAGGCGCGCGAGCTGCTCGCCCTGGGCATCGATCCGAAGGTGCAGCGCAACACGCTGAATGAAGCCAAGCGCGCAGAAACGGAACATACGTTCGAGAACGTGGCCACCGCCTGGTTCGAGCTAAAGAAGGACTCCGTCACGCCGGCCTACGCCGAAGACATTTGGCGCTCGCTCACGCTGCATGTATTTCCAGACCTGAAAACAACGCCGCTCTCGAAAATTACCGCACCGATGGTCATCGAACTGCTTCGCCCAATCGAGGCCAAAGGTAGCCTCGAGACAGTGAAGCGACTGAGCCAACGACTCAACGAGATCATGACCTACGGGGTAAACTCCGGGCTGATTTTCTCTAACCCCCTCAGTGGTATTCGAGCGGTATTCAAGAAGCCCAAAAAAGAGAACATGGCCGCGCTACGACCAGACGAGCTTTCCGAGCTCATGATCGAAATCGCGAATGCCAGCATCAAGCGGATCACCCGCTGCCTGATCGAATGGCAACTGCACACCATGACCCGTCCTGCCGAAGCGGCGACCACCCGATGGGCAGATATCGACTTCGACAAACGCATCTGGACCATCCCGCCGGAGCGCATGAAAAAGCGCCGTCCGCATACCATCCCACTGACCGAACAGGCACTCGCGTTACTGGAGGCGCTCAAGCCCCACAGTGGTCACAGGGAATACGTGTTCCCGGCAGATAGAAATCCGCGCACCCACGCCAATAGCCAGACCGCCAACATGGCGTTGAAACGCATGGGCTTCCAGGACCGCTTGGTCAGCCACGGCATGCGCTCCATGGCCAGCACCATCCTGAACGAGCATGGCTGGGATCCGGAGCTGATCGAAGTCGCGCTGGCGCATGTCGACAAGGATGAAGTCCGAAGCGCTTACAACCGAGCTGACTACATCGAACGCCGGCGTCCGATGATGGCCTGGTGGAGTGAGCACATCCAGAAAGCGGCCACTGGCAACCTGTCGGCATCTGCGATCAATCAAACCAGGGACCACAACATCGTGCCGATACGGTGAGCGCTCACCGGACGCCGCCAGTAACCGAGAATGACTCCCCAGATGGAGTGATGGTTGATTTGGCGACAGCGGCGACACCGGCGACAACCCGCGTAATACCTGGTCTGCAGCATGGCGACAGAAGTGGCGACTGTCGCCGTTGCAAGCCTCTCTCCTGGGGCTTTCTCGGCCAAGCCCACGCGAGCGGGAAGGCTCCGCATTCCCACTCGCGTGGGCTCACATTAAAAACCGACGAACAACCACCCGGCCATGGAAAACCACCGGACTCCAAGATCTTCCAGCGCTACCGATTGACGCAAGAGCTGCTCCCAAAATACGGTTGACCGCGAGCAGAACGAGCGCTAAACCAGAACCGTACCAGCGCTGTCCTCGACAGCACCCAGGTAGCCAGAACCTTTGAGGCTACGCCACACCGTGGTGGTTCTCCCCCAAGTGCGATTAGCGTCCGGCGGCTCGCACGGTCACAGTGATGTGATGGATGCCACTTCTTCCAGAATGCCCACTGCGGCAACTCATGCCCCCTCCTGGCTGCTCTGCAGCAACTTATCCGCTTGGCCATTTCTTGCGCCAACCTTTTGCCCGTCTCTTTGCCCCCTAAAGAGACGGGCGCTCCTACCACTGCTGCAGCCCTGCTCGTACGGGCCTTTGCGGCTTTCCCCCTCGTGACAATCGGCGTGACAAACATCGAAAAGTCACCAGCAACAGCGATGCCGATGACGGTGCCGCAGCCCACGGAATGGACTGCACCTGACTGACAGTCAGGCATGCTCCAGTCATCGCATCACTGCCTTCACCCGACTCAGGGTCTCGCGGCACCGGTCTCGTCAGCCAGTGCAGCCTCCACCCGCCCACTTCTGCGGAAGTGTTCAGGAGGCCAGATCATGAGATGCCCAAGCTCCCGGTCGTAAGGAGTCGTCAGTCCCGCGTAAGTGGACAAACCTCACAGGTCGCAGGGGCCTTGATCCCTGACAACACTCAACAACCGTGGCGGGATGAGTGAGGACGAAGTCGAAAATTTCAGGAGAATGGCGATGCATCTGTGTGAAGCGTTCGAGCCCCCACAACCCTTGCTGGAATACCAACAGGCGCCACTGCCCTACCCGGTCGAAGCACTCGGGGATCTGTTGGGCCCTGCGGTCGAACGACTGGCCGAGGTGATCGGCGTACCCTGCGCCATGGCTGCACAATCGGTGCTGGCCAGCGCTGCTCTGGTGAGCCAGGGTCATGCCAATGTCCAACTCGACGGTCGAACATATCCGCTGTCCCTCTACCTACTGACGGTGGCGTCCTCGGGCGATCGCAAAAGCGCGGTGGATCACCTGGCACTGAAGGCGGCGCGCGAGTGGGAACGACAGCAGTGGACCCTGTATGAGGAAAAGCTCAAAGCCTATCGGGCCGTTACCAGCATCATTGCCAAACCCAAAACCTCAAAGACCACCTCCGGGGCGGAAGGCGGCGAGCTGTACGAGCCGGTACCACCGAGACTGATCATTGCCGAGCCCACTATCGAGGCCCTGGTCAAAAGCCTGTGCCATGGCTTGCCCAGCATGGGTTTGTTCAATGATGAAGGTGGCCAGTTCTTGGGTAGCAGCACCATGAGCAAAGAGAATCTGCTCAAGGCAATCACCACCTTGTCGATGCTGTGGGATGGCAGCCCGATCGACCGGGCCCGCGCCATGGCCGGAGAAAGCCTGCGGGCCTATGATCGCCGCCTCAGCCTGCATCTGATGCTGCAGCCTTACCTGGCCAACCAGATTTTCAAAGACCCGGTGATCAATGGCCAAGGCATCCTCGGCCGTTGCCTGATCAGTTGGCCCGAGCGTCTGACCGGCCAGCGGCTCTACAAGGCGATCAACCTGAGCCTGGATGCCAAAGTCCAGCGCTACCAACAGCGGATCACGGCCCTGCTGCAACAGCCCTGGTCGCTTCACAAGGATGGGTCACTCAATCCCGCAACGCTGGAGCTGACTCCCCGTGCCCGCCGGGCTTGGATTGATATCCACGACACCATCGAGTGCCAGTCTGGCGAGTTCGGCGAGCTAGCCGGCGTCCAGCCTGTCGCGAGCAAGGCGGCGGCGAATGTACTGCGTATCGCGGGCGTGCTGGCCATGGTTGAAGAGGCCAGTGCGTTGGACGAAGCCCACATTCAGCGCGCCTCCACGCTGATGGATTACTACCTGGCCGAGATTCAGCGCCTGACCGAACAAGAGCCGGTCAATAGCCGACGCGAGGAAGCGGATCGGCTGCTGCGCTGGCTGATACAGAAAGGCTGGACCCACTTCACCATCCGCGACGTTAATCGCAACGGCCCTCGTTTTGCCCGCAAGAGCGCTGACCATACCGCCTCTTTATTGGTTGTGCTGATCACTCATCGCTGGCTGAGCAGTCGCGACGGAAAAACTTTCGAGGTCCGCCATGTTTCGCCTCAATGACGCGGTGCGCCGCTACCAGGCGCAACATCAACCACAGCCAGAATCACGGTGTGTCGCCGCCTCTGTCGCCACCCTGTCGCCACGTGCCAGGCCAGCAACGACGCGGGTTGTCGCCACTGTCGCCGCTGTCGCCACACCACCCCTAGACCCTGCCCACATCGCCCTGCTGATCGAGCAACTGCGTGAGGAAGGGGCACTGCTGCAACACCACGAGAACACCCTTCTGATCCGCCCGACGTACTGGCGGCAGATGGACAGGCTCAGCCCTCACTGGAAAGCCTTGCTGCTCTTTCTACAAACAAACGAAAACGGTGATGACAATGGCGCTGGTCGGTCGGCGTGATGGTCGCAACTTCGGCTACGGCCGCCAGCTAAGCTACGCCGGCCCACAAGCGCTAAAGGATCTATTTGCCGGTGGCCACTTCGCCACGGTCAAAGCGCATAGCGATCGCTGGCAAGCGTTTGTGCGTTGGTGTCGGTCAGAGGACGGCCCCGGTTACAACGATGCGCGCCAGATCGACCGACAGACGCTGCAGGACTACGCCGATTACCTGCGTCAGCAGATAAAGCAAGGTGAACTCTGCATCGCCACCGCGCAGAACCGCCTGAGCAGCGCCAATCGCACCCTCGCGGCTCTGCGCGGTGATCAGGACGTGAGGATCGCCAGCCCGAGTCAGGCGTTGGGACAGAAGCGCTCGAGCGTACGCACCCGCGCACCGGATGGCCAAGACCGCCAACAGGTGCGGCGAGTGCTTGAGGCGCTTGGTGAACAGCAACACGAGCGGGTGGCCGCGATTGTCCTGCTGGCCCGAACAACCGGTATGCGTCTGCGCGAAGCGATCCTGGCTGACCTGCCACGTCTGCACCGCGAAGCCGAACACTTAGGCCGCATCAATATACAGGACGGCACCAAAGGCGGTCGCTCAGGGGCTTCAGCACAGCGGTGGGTTGTGGCCAATGAAGCGGTGAAAGCGGCCCTGCAGTTGGCTCGTCACGCGTCGCCGCCCCGCAGCCGCAACTTGCTGGCCCGCGACGAAAGCTACGCCGCGTTCCTGCAACAGACCGTGCTCCCCGCCCGCGAAACGCTGCATGAACACGGGATGAAGGGTTTCCATGAACTCCGAGCGGCCTACGCCTGCGAACGTTACGAGCAGCTCACGGGCCACCCCACACCGGTCAATGGTGGCCACTGCTATCGCATTGACCGCGACCTTGATCAACAGGCGCGGCAACAGATCAGCCTTGAACTCGGGCATAACCGGATCGATGTAGTGTCGGCCTACATTGGAGGCAGAGCGTGACTAAGCCCTTTGATATGGCGCTGTTCCTGAGCGGCGTACAGACCGGTTCGAAGGTCACGCAGCAACGCCACCTACACCAAGCCCGAATCATGCAAGCGGCCATTCAACAGCGATGGCAACGTGACAATCCCTGGACCTGGCAGCTCAAACATGTGCGCTGGTTTCTCACTCAGCACCTGAAAGACCATTCCGACGCCACCCGGTATTACTATCGCCTCACCACCCTATTGATCTGGAAACGATTAGGGGATGACCGAGCAAGGCTGATCCAACGCTCGACTCGTGGCTGGGCAGTGGTCCCCGAAGCGGTTATCAAGTCCAATCAGGCATCACCAAATCCTTAGACCAGCGTTTACCCAAGCGATTAACGCCGCTTTCAACATCAGAGCGCTAGAACAGCGGGACAAGGTAGGGTTTGCTATACCGCCGTAAACGGCGAAATAGCAATCGGTCGGCTGCAGTCGTTGCACTCCCTCCCCGACCTACCACTCTTGCTCAGGGCATGCCCCGAAACTCAAAAAGCGATGCCATTTAGCGGCTGATTTCATGGCGAATTACCGTATAGTTGCGTCACAAACCATACCGCCGGCACAGCAAATTACAATGGATAAGAAGCGACTGTCAGAAACGGACATCATCACCAAATTCATCCTTCCGGCTGTCGAGCAATCAGGGTGGAACCCAATGACTCAGCTCCGCCAAGAGGTGAAGCTGCGCGACGGTAAAGTCATCGTCCGCGGTCAGGTGGGTGCCCGTAAAACGGTTAAATCGGCCGACATAGTGCTTTACCACAAACCCAATATGCCGCTGGCCGTGATAGAGGCTAAGGCCAATAAGCACGAAATAGGCAAAGGTATGCAGCAGGGGCTGGATTATGCCCGCCTGTTGGACGTGCCCTTTGTGTTTGCCAGTAACGGTGACGGTTTTGCTTTCCACGACAAAACTGCTATCGACCAAGGCGGTGAGCTAGAGAGTGAAATCACCCTTGCCGACTTCCCTAGCCCCGAGGCTCTGTGGCAGAAATACTGTGCTTGGAAAGGCTTCACAGAAGACCAGCTGCCGCTCATCACCCAAGACTATTACGACGATGGCAGCGGCAAGTCTCCGCGCTACTACCAGTTGCAGGCTATTAACAAAACCATTGAAGCCGTATCGGCTGGGCAAGATCGCATTCTGCTGGTGATGGCCACCGGCACCGGCAAGACCTACACCGCCTTCCAGATAATTTGGCGTTTGTGGAAAGCCAAGGAGAAGAAACGCATCCTCTTCCTGGCCGACCGTAACATCCTTGTTGATCAAACCCGCCTCAATGACTTTCAGCCCTTTGGGCCGGCCATGACCAAAATCACCGGTCGTAAGGTGGATCCTGCCTATGAGATTCATCTGGCGCTCTACCAGGCGCTCACTGGTCCAGAAGAACACCAGAAGGCTTACAAACAGGTTGATCGCGACTTCTTCGACCTGATCGTTATCGACGAATGCCACCGCGGCAGTGCCGCAGATGATAGTGCCTGGCGCGAAATCCTCGAGTACTTCGGTTCGGCCACCCAAATTGGCCTCACTGCCACGCCCAAAGAGACCGATGAAGTCTCCAACATCGATTACTTCAACGAGCCGGTTTACACCTACTCGCTCAAAGAAGGCATTGAGGATGGTTTCCTCGCCCCCTACAAGGTAGTGCGGGTGGATCTGGATGTCGATTTACAGGGCTGGAGGCCAACCAAGGGTCAGCTCGATCAAAATGGCGAGTTGATCAAAGATCGCATCTACAACCAGAAAGACTTCGACCGCGTCATGGTCATCGATGAGCGCACCCAGCTGGTCGCGGAAACTATTACCGCCTACCTCCAGCGCACTGACCCCATGGCCAAGACCATTGTTTTCTGTAACGACATTGATCATGCCGAGCGCATGCGCCGTGCGCTGGTCAACCTCAACCAGAATCAGGTCGCCAAGAACGACAAGTACGTGATGAAGATCACCGGCGACGATGAAATCGGCAAAGCTCAGCTGGATAACTTCATCAACCCCAAACGCGCCTACCCAGTTATCGCCACCACCTCAGAGTTGATGACCACCGGAGTTGATGCCCAAACCTGCAAGTTGGTGGTACTGGATCAAACCATCCAGTCGATGACCAAGTTCAAGCAGATCATCGGTCGCGGCACTCGCATTAACGACAAGTTCAACAAGCTCTGGTTTACCATTCTTGACTTCAAGAAGGCCACCGAGCTCTTTGCCGATGAGCGTTTCGACGGCATCCCCGAGAAGGTAATGATCACTGATTCCAGCAAGATCATCGACCAAGATGACCCGAGCTTTGATGATGAACTCAACAAAGACGACGATGAAGGCAACCCAGATAACACCACTGAGCCAGGTGAAGGCATTACCGATGTCGACATCACCGTAGGTGACGGTGGCTCGCGTGGCGATTCAGGTGGCGGTGAAGGCGAGCCCTACGTCAAATACCGTGTCAAAGGCGTCGCCGTTAATAAAATTGCCGAGCGTGTTCAGTATTACGATACCGACGGCAAGCTGGTGACCGAATCCTTTAAGGACTACACCCGCAATGCGGTCACCAAGCACTTTACCTCACTGGATGATTTTGTTCGCAAATGGAAAGACAGTGAACGCAAGCAGGCTGTGATTGACGAATTGGCCGCCGAGGGCGTGATCTGGCAGGCATTGGAAGAGGAAGTCGGTAAGGACATGGATCCCTTCGATCTCATTTGCCACATAGCCTACGACCAGCCGCCGCTCACCCGTAAAGAGCGCGCCGAGAATGTAAAAAAGCGCAACTACTTCGCCAAGTATTCGGAGGTTGCCCAAACCGTACTCAACGTACTGGTTGAGCAGTACGCCGATGCTGGCATCAGTCAGCTAGAGCAAACCGGCTTTGCCGAGCTCAAGGTGCCCAAACTCAAAGCCTTGGGTAACCCCATGCAAATTGTTCAAAAAGAATTCGGTGGTAAACCTCAATATAAGCAGGCCTTGAGCGAGTTAGAAGAACAGCTCTATACAACCGATAAAATTGCGTAAAACACCGTTTAGGTAATCGTGACAAGCGCAGTCAAAATTAAAAAAGCGCGCTCCGGCTAGCGTTAATTGCTAAAGAGAAAATCATGTCCGTCAGCTCCGTAATTAAATCCATTCAAGACATCATGCGCAAAGACGCCGGCGTCGATGGCGATGCCCAGCGTCTGGGCCAAATGTCCTGGTTGTTGTTCCTCAAAATATTCGACGGCCAGGAACAACAGCTAGAGTTCGAACAGGACAACTACCGCCCCCCAATCCCCGAGAAATACTTGTGGCGCAATTGGGCCGCTGACGATCAAGGAATTACTGGTGATGCCCTGCTGGCGTTTATAAACGAAGATCTGTTCCCCACAATCAAGAACCTCACTGTATCCATCGCTAAAAACCCCCGAGGCTTTGTCGCCAAAGAAGCCTTTAGTGATGCCTTCAACTATATGAAGAACGGCACGCTGCTGCGTCAAATGATCAATAAGCTCAACGAAATCGACTTTACCGATTCGAAAGAGCGCCACCTGTTCGGCGATATCTACGAGCAAATCCTGAAAGACCTGCAGAGCGCCGGTAATGCTGGTGAGTTTTACACCCCAAGAGCCGTTACCCGCTTTATCGTACAGATGATCGACCCGAAGCTGGGCGAGACTATTTTTGATCCCGCCTGCGGCACAGGCGGCTTCCTCGCCTGCGCGTTTGACCACGTCGAGCAAAACTACGTCACCACCGCCGAAGACCAGCAAACGCTGCAGGGGCAGATCCGTGGCGTCGAGAAAAAGCAGCTACCACATTTGCTGTGCACCACCAACATGCTGTTGCACGGAATCGAAGTACCGGTACAGATCAAACACGGCAATACCCTCAACAAGCCGCTCTCCAGTTGGGCATCGGATATTGATGTCATAGTCACCAACCCGCCGTTCGGCGGTACCGAAGAAGACGGCATCGAGAAAAACTTTCCCGCTGAAATGCAAACCCGCGAAACCGCAGATCTTTTCCTACAGCTGATCGTCGAGGTTCTAAAAGATAAAGGGCGTGCTGCTGTTGTTCTTCCAGACGGCACCCTATTTGGTGAAGGTGTAAAAACCAAAATCAAAAAAATGCTGATGGACGAGTGTAACCTGCACACCATCGTTCGACTACCTAACTCCGTCTTCGCACCCTACACAAGCATCAAGACCAACATCTTGTTCTTTGAGAAGGGTCAGCCGACTAAAGATATTTGGTACTACGAAGTGCCATTGCCTGCAGGTACTAAAGCCTTTAACAAAACCAAGCCCATGAAGCTAGAAGATTTTAATGATTGCGCCACCTGGTGGGGAGAAGGCGATACTCAGCAAGAAAAACTCGCTCGTAACAAACGCCAAGCCAACGAGCAAGCGTGGCAGGTGAGCATTGAGGAAATTGTTGCGCGCAATTACAACCTCGATATGAAAAATCCCCATCAAGAAGAAAAGATCGGACACGATCCAGACACACTGCTGGCCGATTACTACCAACAGCAAGCGGGTATTCAAGCGCTTCGCGATCAACTCAAGGGCATCCTTGTCGAAGCGCTGTCTAGCAACACAGAAGGTCAGCAGTAATGGGGGCCGAACAACTAGTAACCGACAATATTGGTCTTTGGACATCAACCATCAGAGCCAAGGCTACTCAGGGTCGTGGAAGTAACAAGAAACGCGAGCTCTATGGCATCAAAAAACTGCGAGAGTTGATTCTGGAACTAGCTGTGCGCGGCAAGCTTGTGCCGCAAGATCCAAATGACGAACCGGCAAGTGAATTCCTAGAACGTATCGCTGATGCCAAAACTCAGTTAATCAAAGATAAAAAAATAAAAAAAACCAAAATACTATCTGAAATTAAAAATAAAGATGTTTTTTTTCCCCTGCCGGCTAAGTGGCAGTGGGTCAAGCTTGGTGATCTTGTAGAGATGTACAACGGAAGGGCTTTTAAGTCATCCGACTGGGCCACAACGGGCCTACCAATTGTGAGGATTCAGAACCTTAATAATGAAAAGGCTGAATTCAACTACTTTGATGGTGATCTAGCTGACCATCATCGAATAGACAATGGCTCATTTCTAATTAGCTGGTCAGGAACGCCGGGCACATCTTTTGGTGCATTTATCTGGAATCGCGGTAAAGCAGCACTTAACCAGCACATCAACAAGTGCGTATTTCATACAGATGAAATCAATCTTGTATTCATGAGACTAGCGGTGAATGGCTGCATGAACCATTTCATTGAAATGGCTCAAGGCGCAGTAGGGCTAAAACACGTAACAATAGGAACATTAAACAATGCAATATTTGGCTTCCCTCCTTTATCCGAACAAGAACGAATAGTAGCCAAAGTAGATGAGCTGATGGGCCTCTGTGATCAGCTGGAGCAACACACCGAAGCAGGTATCGAAGCCCATCAAGTTCTGGTCGAAACTCTGCTGGAATCCTTAACCAACGCCAAAGATGACATTGACCTCAGCGAAAACTGGGGACGCCTGAGTGAACACTTCGATACGCTGATAACAACCGACTTTGCCGTGGAACAGCTTAAAAAGGCTATTTTGCAGCTGGCTGTTATGGGGAAACTAGTCCCACAGGATCCAGCTCAAGAGCCCGCCAGCGAATTACTTAAACGCATAGTTGCTGAAAAAAAACAACTTATCAACGAGGGAAAAATCAGAACCACCTCCCCCCTGCCGGAAATTACCGTTGAGGAAAAACCGTACTCGCTACCTAAGGGATGGGAGTGGTGCAGAATTGATACGTTGACACAATATTCTGAAGCTGGCTGGAGTCCAAAGTGCCATGATTTCGCCAGAGAGAAAAATGCTTGGGGTGTTCTAAAAATTAGCGCAGTTACTTGGGGTGAATTCAAACCGCAAGAAAATAAACGACTACCAGATAATTTAGAACCAAGGCCAGAGCTTGAAGTCCGGGGAAATGACTTCCTAATATCTCGCGCAAACACACCTGAGCTCGTAGCGAGATCTGTGGTTGTTCCCTTTGGAACTGAGACGAAGCTAATGATGAGCGACAAAATCATTAGATTTACTTTTAGCGAACATGTCTCACCGAGTTATCTGAGCCTTGCAAATAACTCACAATGTTCCAGGGCGTATTATGCTCGCATAGCTGGTGGAACAAGCAGTTCAATGAAGAATGTATCAAGACATCAAATTCAGATGCTTGCAATTGCACTCCCTCCATTAGAAGAGCAGATCCGAATAGTTGACAAAGTCAATCAACTTCTGGCTATGTGCGACCAACTAAAAGCTCGTCTATGCGAAGTTCAAACCACGCAGCTGAACCTGACGCAGGCCGTAGTCTATGGTGTGATTGGTGAGCCCGTAAAAGGCACAGAAGCCCCCGAGAGCAATACGAATGATATGAAAATCACGACAACGTTGTCACTAAATCACGAAGATTTTGAGGATGATGCGATTATAGCGCCAATTATTCTTGAGTTAGGCGGTTCGGCAGATGCGAAGGATGTATGGGGCAAGACAAGGCTAAGCCTTCCTGAGTTTTACGCCCAATTAAAGGTAGAGATCGACGCTCTGTATATTAAAAAACCGGCTAGCGCAGAATTTAAAGAGGCATAAAAAGTGAAGTTAAAGGAACTAACGATACCCAACCACAAGGGATTTGTTGACTTTACAATAACGTTCGACAATAAATCGCCAATTACTACGGTGATTGGCCGGAACGGCGTCGGGAAGTCGAATCTTATTGAGATAATTGTCTGTATTTATAGGGCGATTGATCTAGGCGAATCGACAGATTTTAGTTACGCCCTGGCCTATGAGTGTAGAGGCCATGATATAAAAATCATATTTGATGTTGAAAACAAGCTCAATAATCTAGTCATGATTGATGGCGGAAAAAAATCGTTTGCATTTCTAAAGAATTATGCTAATGAGTATCTTCCGCTTAACATCTTCACCTACTACTCCGGCACCAACGAGCGAGTTGAGCAACTATTCGTAAAGCATCAAACACGTTTTTATGAGGCCCTTACCAAGGGTGATAACCAGTTAATTCGACGTTTTTTTTATTGTCGCGATGTTCATAGTTTCTTCGTGCTTTTAGCCTTCTTGGTTGATGATGACCCGTCCTGCAAAGAGCTGTTGGAGCAGCTTAATATAGCATCGCTGGACTCGGTGCTTTTCTGCCTGAAAAAACCGTACTGGTATAAAGGTAAACCTTCAGAGGTTATGCGCGAAGAAGGAGATCCACGATTCTGGTATTCCCGTGGTGTGGTCAAAGAATTTCTTGATAATTTGTGGCGCTATGCTGTCGCCCCTATTGATAATACAGAACGTAAAACGGTTGATTTTCGAGGTCGCTCAGAGACCCAGGATCGCCTTTATCTGTTTTTACCGGATGATAGTGCTCTAAAAGGTTTGGCCTCAGAATACCCAGATGCCACATCGCTATTCAAGAACATTGAAAGCACCTATATCGCAGACCTGCTTGAATATGTTCAAGTAACTGTAACGCTGATCGACGGCAAGAAATTAACTTTCTCAGCTCTTTCTGAAGGTGAGCGCCAACTATTAACTGTATTAGGCTTAATGAAATTTACTAGAGGTGACGAGTCTTTATTCCTGCTAGACGAGCCGGACACGCACTTAAACCCTCGGTGGAAATTAAGCTACTTTGATCAAATTGAGAAAACTCTAGATCACGAGATTGAAGGTAGTAACCTCAACGCTTGGCAAACTAGCCAGGTCGTATTGACCACGCACGACCCAATAATGTTGACGTCACTGTATGCCGAACAGATTCGAGTACTAACTGAGAGCGATGACTCTGGAAAGCAATCTGAAACACCTACACAAGACCCAATCAACATGGGAATTGAAGCAATAATTCAATCCGATCTATATGGAATTCGAACAAGCTTAGATAATTCCATACAGGAATTAATCGATAGAAGATTTGAGATTTCAAAGGCTCTTGACGGGGTCGAAAATGACTCTAAAAAGAGAAAATTGCTTTGGCAGATTCACCTGATAAATATTGAGCTAGATGAATTGGGTCAGTCGGTGTCGCACCCCAACCCTTATTTTTCTAGGTTTGCTAAAGCAATGAGTGAATCCGAGATTTTTAAAAAGCCAAATTACACCCACGAAGAATATGAAACAATTCAAAAGCTGGCCCTTTCAAATCTTAATAAGATCATGACTGAAGAGGGCATGAAATGATTCATATCGACGCGCCTTTCCAGACGGCTGACTATAAAAGATTAAGTGAAATTGACCGAGTACCGCAAGTCATTAAAAACTGGATCACCCAAGCAAGCGCTCACGAAAAAGTGCTATTAGATAACGCAATTACATTAACAGAAAAATACAAATACATTGAAGAAAAATCTGGATTTTGGCGCTCCAAAAGGCTTACAAAATGGCTTCTCGGAATAAGTTACAATAAGTGCTGGTACAGCGAAGCTAAGTTTGCCGGTGACTCTGCCGAGCTAGAGCATTGGAGACCCAAAAAAGCCACTCACGACTTTAGTAAAAACAAAATACACGATGGCTATTACTGGCTTGCATTTAATCTTACAAACTATAGAATCTCAAAGGGAAAACTTAATAGAATCAAAGGAAACTTTTTCCCACTAATAGAAGAAGCCACTAGGGCTGGTGGATCCCACGTACCGCACACAGCAGAAAAACCTTTGTTCCTAGATCCAATTTCACCGTCTGATCATCAATGCTTAAGCTTTAACGACAAGGGCGAGGCAATATTTAATGAAGGCATTCTAACGCCAAGGGCTGAAGAGAGAGCCATCACAACAATTAAATATTTTGGCTTAAATACAGATTCTTTAGTCACGGAAAGACGCCTCCTATGGTCAACTGTTAGGCAAAACTACGCAAATTATATTAATCATATAAAGCTGGCGAATGATGGGTGTCCGGCCTCACAAGGCATAGCGGACACTTATGCTCATGAAATTCATTATCTCATACATGAAACTTCAGCTTTTTCATCGACCGCTAGAGCCGCACTTAAGACGTTACGAGAGCCTACTGCAGATGCGTTCGCAATGAGCGCGGGAAAACCTAGGCCGTCCAATGAACACAAGGCTTGAGATTAGTTATAGATTGGTTGACCACGAATTTAGATGGGGCAGCGTGAGCAATGGCCGCACATAGTCATTAAAGCCAAGGGGGGCATATGTCGAATAACTGGATAATTCGAGCTGGACGTGGAGGCGTTTACATAGAAGATTTTGAGAAGGGTTACGCCGCTATTGGTTGGTCACAACTAGGAGATTTAACCCAATACTCTACAAGCGACAGCCTGCGCCAAGAGTACATAGAGATTTACGGCAACGATAAACCTTCGGCCACCGCCAATGCGGTCGCTATGATCCTAAAATTTCGTGATCAAATCACCGCCGGGGATCACATCGTTACCTATAATCCAGAAACGCGGGAATACCTGCTAGGTATCGACCAAGGCGAGTATCAATATCAGCCTGATACCGTTGGCGACTATGCCAACCTTCGCAAGGTTGAGTGGTTGGGTAAAGTCAGCCGTGATCAGCTACCACAGAAAGCGAAAAACTCCCTCGGCTCAACCCTGACGCTGTTCTCCATAAGTCAGGAAATCATCGACGTGTTTACAGCTGTGTTGGAGGGTAAAGCTCCCAGCCCCCTGGTCAATGACACAGATGCAGTTGAAACCGAAGTGGAGCAGCTAAAAGATGAAACTGTGGCCCAAAGCCATGAGCTCATCAAAGACAAAATCGTCGCTCTGCTACCTGACGAGATGGAAGAATTGGTGGCAAGTATACTCCGCGCCATGGGTTACAAAGCCAAGGTATCACCCAAGGGGCCAGATCGAGGGGTAGACGTTATCGCCTCACCCGATGGATTAGGCCTCACTCAGCCACGTATTAAGGCTGAGGTAAAGCACCGCAATGGTTCGATGGGGGCTCCCGCGATTCGTAGCTTTATCGGTGCGCTACGTGAAGGTGACTCAGGCTTGTTTATTAGTACTGGCGGTTTCACTCGTGAGGGCCGCTACGAAGCCGAACGATCCAGCATTCCGCTCACCTTGGTCGACCTGGACGATTTGGCCGACCTGATCGTAAGCCACTACGAGAGCTTCGATCTGGAAGGGCGTGCACTGGTGCCGCTGGTGCGGATCTACTGGCCGGTGAGTTAAATAGTGAATCGCCCCTGATTTCGTAGGCGCAGCCAAGCGTCTCCTTCTCTAGCCGATGACCAGTAGATATCTGCCACCCACCAATAAGCGTGCGGGTCAGATCGAGTGCAAACAGGTGGTCGAGTGGAGTGCCGTATTCCAATTGGTATTCCAATCAAAAATTAAAGATCTACATTAGCTTTATAAATCAATAATTTAATGATCGCATTCAAATTACCCCGGCCCACCAACTCTCAACGACAAAGCCCGCCAAGTGCGGAGCTTTGTCGCTTCTGGCCGTCCCATCCAGCCCCTTCCGAAAACCAACCCCGCCCACACACCTCAATGCTCATGCCGATGATGCACATCCGGAAAATGCACATGCCGATGACGCATCGGCGTATGCACATGCGGATGGCTGTGCGGCTCCGTTCCATCCCAGTCAGCCCCATGCGTATGCTGGTGATGCTCGTCATGTGTATGGCGATGATCATGCTCGAGCAGTTCATGCTGATGCTCATGCGTATGGTTCTCCATCAGATGAATCCATACCCCCACGGCCATTAACGCTGCTGCGAGCAGGAACATCAGTGATACCGACTCGCCCAGCAGCAGAATCGAGATCGCTGCGCCCAGAAACGGCGCGGTGGAAAAGTACGCGCCGGTACGCGCACTGCCCAGCCCGCGCAGGGCGAGGACGAACATCACCAGGCTGACGCCGTAGCCGAGAAACCCGACTAACAGAATGGGCACCAGCGAGTCGGCTGCGGGCAGTTGTTTGCCGATGAACAAGGCCAGGCCGCAGTTGACCACTCCCGCCACAAGACCTTTGCTGCCCGCGATAAACAGTGCATCCGAGGCAGACACCTTACGCGTCAGGTTGTTGTCGATGGCCCAGCAAAAACAGGCGAAGGCGACGGCCAGCGGCCCTGTCCAGTCTTGCGCCGACACGGCCTCTTGCGGCCATGACAACACGACACCGCCGGCCACGATGGCGAGCATGCCGATCACGATTCGCCGATCGGCGTTTTCCTTGAACACTATCCACGCCAGCAGCGCCGTGAGCACTGATTCCAGATTGAGCATCAGTGACGCGCTCGCGCCGGACGTTCTGGTCAAACCGAACATCAACGCCACCGGTGCCAGCACGCCGCCGAAGACGATGGCACCGACCAGCCACGGCCATTCGCCGGCTCCGAGTCCTGAACGCTGCCAGCCGCGATCGCGGGCAAAACGCAGGACGGTCAACCCCAGCCCGCTGCCCAGATAGAGCAACCCGGCCAATAGAATCGGTGAAATCTGTATCCCCAGAAGCTTGGCGAGTGGCGTACTGGCGCCAAACAACGCTGCCGCAACCAAAGCGTAGAGAACGCTCACATTCATGACGGAATCACTCGCTCGGGCCGATGAAATACCGGCAACAATCATCGCAAAACTCAGGTGAGAATTGTGTGAACAGTTCCCTGAAGAATCGAACATCCAACGTTGGCCGCCTCTGCAAGCTCAAACTCAAATCCAGCAACATTTAATCCGTGTAATCCAGGACGCAGGCTTGACCCAGCCTCTATGCTGCAAACATCGAAATGCAATGGAGTTGAAGATGAAGATCTGGATCGCCGCCACGCTGGCTGCACTGATTTCCCTGCCTGTTCACGCAGCAGATATTGGCGCTGTGCGCGTCGAGCCTATCGCTTTCACAACCAGCGCGTACAGTATCCAGCGCAAACAGTCGATCAAGGGTGACCAAACGGCGGAGTACCGATTCAACGCCAGAGCCGGCCAGATGCTCACCGTCGACTTCAAACCGTCCAACACCTCCGCCTACTTCAACATCACCGCCAAGGGCGCGGATTACGCGCTGTTCAACGGCTCGATCATGGGCAATCAATTTTCCGGCTCATTACCTTCCGATGGTGAGTACACAGTTCAGGTGTACCTCATGCGCAATGCGGCACGGCGCAATGAAGTCGCCAACTATGCGTTGTCTCTGAGGTTCGCCGGCGCC
Organism: Pseudomonas viridiflava; assembly: GCF_900580865.1. Classification (GTDB taxonomy): domain Bacteria; phylum Pseudomonadota; class Gammaproteobacteria; order Pseudomonadales; family Pseudomonadaceae; genus Aquipseudomonas. Next base: position 45,648 of record NZ_UTBZ01000070.1, on the reverse strand, counting down.
GATGCGGTAGCTGAGACAAAACCGTTCGAGCAGACACTGGAATTGCAGGGCATCCGCTTTCACGTCAGCCGTGAACAAGTCGATGGCCAACCCGTTTTGCGAATTGAACCTAAAGGCCTGGAGGTCGATAACAGCGCGATCACCCGTCCGCTCAAGGGCGATATCGTCCGCGCCGAGATTGGAGACCTGAACAACGACGGCTCGCCCGAAATCTACGTCTTCACCCGTATTCCCGGACGCGGCATGCCGGGTGAGTTGATCGCCTATTCGGCCAACAACAAAAAGTCCCTGAGCGAAATCTACCTGCCCCCGGTCAGCGACAATCCGAAAATCGCCGAGGGCTATCAGGGCGAGGATTCGTTTGCAGTGGTGGAAAACGCCTTGATGCAACGCTTCCCGGTGTATGACAGCGCTGACGCAGGTGCAGGCCGCACGGGGAAGATGCGCCAGGTTCAATACACGTTGATGGCGGGCGAGGCCGGGTGGGTTTTGCGCGAAGAAAAGGTGGCGGAATATTGAGCCGCCGTCACCGGACTCAAACAAGCGGATAAGCCCCGAAGGCGCTTTATCGCCAAGCCCTCCTTCCCACATCGAACGTCCTAGGAAATTTCCCGCAACTCGCGTCGACTTTGATGAACTGGTGAGCAGATCCCCAGGACGTTACCCTCCACAACCACTGCCAACCAGCGGACGGTTTGGCAGCCGCAATTGCAGTGAATGTTCACTCCACGGAGCTACGTCATGAAGAAAATCCCTCGCCTTTCGCTGGTTGGCCCGGCACCATCCGATGCGCCAACGTCCAGCACCCAACCGCAATCGAATACCAGCGCACACAGCGAAGCGCACAAACGGCGGCGTAGTGTCCCGCTCAATCAGCTCATCAGGGTGCGCGACGATGTCGACACGCTGACCCTGCTCACCCACGCCAGCGAGATCCTCGATTCCCTCGCGGCCATCAGCGCCAACTTTGCCGATGAGTTCGACGGCTCGAAACGTCATGTGGCGGTGGCGATGAAACAATTGAGCGCGCTGGCCGAAATTCTGATTTGTCGGGCAAGGGACAATCTGGATCCGCATGGACCGCAGACCTCCTCCGGGCCTGAAACCCGCCATTGACGGGCAAAAAAACCGGCGTTCGGTTGCGCACCGGACTGCATTGGAGCCGCCCATCGAGATGAATTTTTCTTCACTGCTGCTGCGCGGCCAACCCTTGTAAAGTCCGTTCGCTCATTCAAGAAACTACGGTTCGCCCGCGCTCCTGCGGGCTTTTTTTTGCCTGAAACAAAACCCCTTCTTCGCCACAACTTGCCGTAACCCCGGTGATTGCGCGACTCTGCGAGCAGATCCCACAAGCCGGAGCGCCCGATGTCGCTGTTGACCCTGCCCTGCCAACGCCTGACGCTCGCCATACTCGCTCCAGAGCAGGCCGAGCTTGAAAGCGAGTTCTACCGACGCAACCAGCGCCACCTCGCGCCATGGTCGCCGATCCGCACGACTGACTACTTCGCCACCGAGCAGATTCGCCGACGTCTTGAAATACAGGGCAGCGCCTTCGAGGCCGGGCTGGCCATGCATTTCGCACTGCTGACGCCGGACGGTCAGCAGATGATCGGCGCGTGCAACTTCAGCGGCATCATTCGCGGAGCGTTTCAAGCGTGTTATCTGGGTTATCACATCGACGAAGCCCGACAGGGTCAGGGCTTGATGCAGGAAGCGCTGGAGGCTGGCATCGGTTACATGTTCGATACCCAGAACCTGCACCGGATCATGGCCAACTACATTCCCGGCAACGAGCGCAGTGAGCGTTTGCTTGAGCGGTTGGGCTTCGAACGCGAGGGTTACGCCAAGGCGTATCTGAACATTGCCGGGCGCTGGCAGGACCACGTGCTGACGGCGCTTGTCAATCCGCTGTTCGAAACGCCGGAAAAGCGTTGGTCGCGACGACTGGCCTGAGCTTCACAATTTATTCAGGATTGCCGCCGTATGCTCAGGCTCCCGCCTCTTCCGGTTGCCTGAAACCATGTCGCGTGCCGCTACTTCACTGTTTCTGCTTGCCGCCCTGCTGTTTTTTTTCGCCTTGGGCGGTCATCAATTGCAAGGCTCCACCGAGGCCCGCGTCGCCGGGATCGCCATGGAGATGCACCTTGATAACGACTGGGTGACGCCTCGGCTGTTTGGCGAACCGTTTCTGGAAAAACCACCGCTGAGCCTATGGCTGGACGCTGGCGCCATGCGCGTGTTCGGCGTTTCACCGTGGGCGGTGCGGCTGGCGTCGGCGGTGGCCGGGTTGCTCAGTGTGATGGTGTTGTACGGGATGTTGCGCCGGTTTGGACGACCGAAAATCGTCGCGTGGACTGCAGGAATTCTGCTCGCGACCATGGCCAGTTACTGGAGCAATGTGCGCGGCGTCGGCGAGGATGCACTGCTCGCACTTGGCGTGACCACCGCGCTGCTGGCCTTTTTCCAAGCGCAACGGGCATCGACACCGGGCAACTCGCTGCTGTTTGTCGTCGGGATCGCCATCGCCACATTGAGCAAAGGTGTGCTGGGGCTGGCCATGCCGGGGGTGGTGATTTTTGCTTACCTGCTGGCTGACAACCTGATGGAAAAGCGCCTGAAACTCGCGGACTGGCTGCGACCGGGTCTTCTGACCATGGTCGGCTTGATTCCGCTGCTGATCTGGCTCGTCACCCTCTTCGAGCACGGCGGCACACAGGCCGTTAAAGAGGTGCTGCTGACGAACAGCGTCGGGCGCTTCAGTGGTTCGTTCGTCGAGGCCGGGCACTACGAACCGTTCTATTACTACCTCGCCAAACTGCCGGAAGCCTTTCTGCCGTGGAATATTCTGGTGTACCTGGGGCTCTGGCATTTCCGCAAACAATTGCAGGCCAACCGCTACTTGCTGTTTTTCAGCCTGTGGATCGTGGCGCAGTTCATCATGCTGACGTTGGCGTCGAGCAAGCGCACGGTGTATCTGATGTCGATGACACCGGCCGCCGCGGTGATCGCAGCGGAATATGCCTGCGTGCTGTTCGAGCGATTGAAGCAGTACGAATCTGGTAATCGATTGGTAGGCCGAATCGCCCGGCACCGTCAGACACTGGCAGTCGGCGTACTTACGCTGGTGATCGGCAGTTATCTCGCGGCCGCGCAATGGGCGCTGCCCCACGCCGACAAAAAGCTCTCGTTCCTGCCGTTGAGCGAACACATTCAAATGCTGCAAGCCGAAGGTCGACAAGTTGCCTTGTTTCAAGCCAATGAGCGCGTCGGCGGCGCCAGCGTTTTTTACACCCGGCAGGTGCTGAAAGGTCTGGATACCGACGCGCAACTGAAAGACTTCCTCGCAGCCTCGCCATCCCACGTCGCCGTCATGGCGGCAGACCGCGAACCTGTCGCACCGTTGAAAGTGCTCAAGACCCTGAGAGTCGGTCGGCAGGCTTATTACTTCGTCGGTTATTGAGGTAGCCGCTACACGATCATCTCGTGCAGGCTCGCCCCTGAACCCTCAATGAAAAAGAGCCTCAGCAGGGCTGTTACAAATTCTGTCGGACAAAAACCTTTCAGCTCTCGGGTTTGCTGCCGATACAAACCTGCTAACACCCTTGCTGGCTCAAAAAAACAACAATCTTCCAGCCTAACTGACGACAAGAAACCCAACGTTTCTGGAGGATTTTTGATGAATAGCTGGTTCGGCAACATCAGCGTGAACATGAAACTGGGCCTGGGCTTCGGCCTGGTGCTGGCCCTGACCTGCGTGCTGGCCCTGACAGGCTGGACCAGCCTCGGCGGCCTCATCGACCGCAGTAACTGGATGAGCGACATCACCCAGCTCAATGCCGGTCTGACCAAACTGCGCGTGGTGCGCTTGCAGTACATGCTGACCAATGGCGATGAAACCGCCGCACAGAATGTGCAGACCACCCTTGAAAGTTTTGCCGCGCAACAACAGAAGCTGATCAACAGCTTCAAGAGCCCGGAGAACGTCAAACTGCTCAAGGAGCAGGCCGCGACCATCGCCGAATACCAGACGTCGCTGAACAAAATGCGTAACGCCTATCGCACCGGCAACAGCGCCCGCGACAGCATGAGCGTGAGTGCCGAGACCGCGTACAACCAGATCGAATCGATCAGCAAACGCGTGCAGCAGATGGACATGAGCGAGCAGCGCTTCGAACAGTTCCAGGCGATCACCGCCGCCAAGGAAGCGTTCATCCTCGCGCGCTACGAAGTGCGCGGCTACACCGCCACCACCAATGCCGAAACCGAGCAGAAAGCCGTCGGCCAGATCGACGCGGCCATCGCCAGCCTCAAGTCATTGAATGCGCAATTTGCTGCGACTCAGCAGGATGCCTTGCGCCAATTGGAATCCGCGTTGACCAGCTATCGCGGCGCGTTGATGGCGTACAAGAACGCCAACACCGATGCCGTGCAGGCGCGTAAGGAAATGACCGACCAGGGCACCACCATCGTCGCCCTGAGCGAGCAGCTGTATCAGATCCAGCTCGATCGCCGTGACGCGGAAAGTGCCCAGGCGCGTACCTTCCAGTTGATCAGCACCCTGCTCGCCCTGCTGGTTGGCGTGATTGCTGCGGTGATCATCACCCGTCAGATCACCCGTCCGCTGCAAGAAACCCTGGCCGTGGTCGAGCGCATCGCCAGCGGCGACCTGACCCAGAACGTCACTGTCACCCGCCGTGACGAACTTGGCGTGCTGCAACAAGGCATCGCACGCATGGGCGTGACCCTGCGTGACTTGATCAGCGGCATCCGCGACGGCGTCACCCAGATCGCCAGCGCCGCCGAAGAACTGTCGGCCGTGACCGAGCAGACCAGCGCCGGTGTGAACAGCCAGAAGGTCGAAACCGATCAGGTTGCCACCGCGATGCACGAGATGACTGCCACCGTGCAAGAAGTTGCGCGCAACGCCGAAGAAGCCTCGCAAGCCGCTGCCGCCGCTGACGGCGAAGCCCGTGAAGGCGACAAAGTGGTCAACGAAGCCATCGCGCAGATCGAGCGTCTGGCCAGCGAAGTGGTGCGTTCCACCGAAGCGATGAGCGTGCTGCAACAGGAAAGCGACAAGATCGGCAGCGTCATGGACGTGATCAAGGCAGTGGCCGAACAGACCAATCTGCTGGCGCTCAACGCTGCGATCGAAGCAGCCCGTGCCGGTGAGGCCGGTCGTGGTTTTGCCGTGGTCGCTGACGAAGTTCGTGGTCTGGCTCAGCGCACGCAGAAATCCACCGAAGAAATCGAAGGCCTGGTCGCCGGTCTGCAGAACGGCACCCAGCAGGTTTCGGCGGTGATGAGCAACAGCCGCGCCCTGACCGACAGCAGCGTGGCGCTGACGCGCAAGGCTGGTGCGTCGCTGGAAAACATCACCCGCACGGTGTCGAACATCCAGTCGATGAACCAGCAGATCGCCGCCGCAGCCGAACAGCAGAGCGCCGTGGCTGAAGAGATCAGCCGCAGCATCATCAATGTGCGCGACGTGTCTGAACAAACCGCAGCGGCCAGTGATGAGACCGCCGCGTCGAGTGTTGAACTGGCGCGCCTGGGTGGTCAGTTGCAGCAGATGGTCAGCCACTTCCGCGTTTGACCCTGATTCAGCGCTGAAGCTACAACCGCATCGCGAGCAGGCTCACTCCTACAGGTAACGCGTAGATCACAGATTATGTGGACGACGCCAATTCCCCTGTAGGAGTGAGCCTGCTCGCGATTGCGTCCGCCACATCACCCCGATGTCCCGGAAAAAACTCCGCCTAATGTAGGAGCTGCCGCAGGCTGCGATCTTTTGATCTTCGCTTTTGAACAAATCAGAAGCCAGATCAAAAGATCGCAGCCTGCGGCAGCTCCTACATGAAGGGAGTCTTCAGCGCTTGCACATTTCGAGCATCAGCAATCTGGAAAATCTATAACCCTGGCTTTTTCCTGCCGTGAAGGCAAAGCAAGGTCGATCCCTCCGACCGAGGAAAAGCGCTGGCGAATCCGACTACCCAAGCCTCCAGCGCTATCCCTTCTAATCAATGCTCGCCCCAGAATCATGCGAGCTTCTTCCTCGATGGAATTTCCGTTCTGTGCCGCGTTAATCCGTAACTGATCCATGAGCGGACCATCAATATTTCGAATTGTGATGCTGGCCATGATGCCTCCTGCTATCAACCAAAAATCATTGATCGAGACTAACATCCATCCACCCAAGAACAGCCAGCGCAATCACTTAGCGCGTCCCACGCTGCCGCAACGCCGACGGCATGAAGTACGCATCCTCCGGCACCGGCTGCGCGAAATCGACAGTCTCCGCTTCTTCGTTATCAAGGTTCTGCACGTAGTAACGCCGCGCCTGCAAATCATGGAAAACATCCAGCGCACTCCAAGTGGTGGGCAGGTCGTAGAAGTTTTTCAGGTAAGCCATCGACACCCGCCACAACTCCCCTCGCCCATCGTATTGATCGACCAGTGCCGCGCCCCAGCTGTCTTCATCGAGAAACAGCACACGCTTGGAATAGATATGCCGCGAGCCCGGTTTCAGGTTGCCTTCCACCACCCAGACCCGGTGCAGTTCGTAGCGGGTGTATTGCGGGTTGAGGTGGCCCGGGGTGAGCAGTTGCGCGTATTTCACGTCGGGGCTGGCGACTTTGTAGTTGTTGTAGGGGATGTAGATTTCCTGTTTGCCCTTGAGCTTCCAGTCGTAGCGATCGGGTGAGCCGTTGAACAGGTCGGTGTCGTCAGCGGTGCGCAGGCCATCGGATGAAGCGATCGGCGTGTCGTAGGCGAGGTTCGGTGCGCGGCGCACGCGGCGTTGGCCGGCGTCGTAGATCCAGGCTTGGCGTGCGTCCTTGAGCTGATCGAGGGTTTCGTGCACGAGGGCGGCACCGCCGGCCAGTCGTGCCGGGCTTTTCACGAAGGCGAGGTAATAGAACAGGATGTTCTTCAGGTCGGCGAACTGGCCGTTCGGGCGGTAATAGTTGAACAGCGCTTCCTGCTGCGAGGTCACCAGCGCGAAGCTGCCGTTACGCTGCACCGGTGCTTCGGACGCGCGGCGCACGACGTAGATGCCGCGATAGCGGGTGATGTGGTTCCACAGCACTTCAACGCCGTCCTTGGGCACCGGGAATGGCACGCCGCCGTAGGCATCGGAGAAACCGCTGCCGCCCTCGAGCAATTTGGCCGAGGTGGCGTTTTTCAGGGTGTTGTCGTACAGCCACTGCGGCGCCGAGCCGGAGCGGCGGGACGGGTAGATCGGCATCTGGAAGGTATCGGGGTAGCTGTTGAACAGGGCGATCTGGCCGGGGCTGAGGTGGGCTTTGTACTGGTCGAGATTGGCTTTGGTGATGGTGAACAGCGGTTTGTCGGCTGCGTACGGATCGGGATGGTGCTGGCCGGGTTTGTAGCCGGCCGGGGCTTGGGTGATGCCGCCGGTCCACGCAGGGATGGTGCCGGCCGAGTTACCCGCGCGCTCGGCGCCCATGGGGGTCAGGGTGGTTTTCAGTTGTTCGGCTTGTTGCGGGGTGATGGCGGCGAAAGCGCTACTGGCCGCCAACCCCATGACGAGCGCCAGCGTGGTCTTGGTCAATCGTGAAGTGTGAAACATGATCTTCTCCAAATACAAAAACCTGTGGGAGCGAGCTTGCTCGCGAAAGCGGTGTATCAGGCGATACCTGTTTTGAATGTGCCGGCCTCTTCGCGAGCAAGCTCGCTCCCACAGGGGGATGATGTGTTGCAGAAATCTCGTATGAAACTCACAGGAAATACTTGAGGTTGAACCCGACGTTGTCGCGGTCGCGAATGCCGTTGTTCTGCCCGCCGCCGTAGAACTCGGTGTATTGCAGTTCGGCTTCGAGCTTGTTCTGGTAGTTGGCCTTGATCCCCAGCGTGTAGGCCTTGCGACCTTCGATGGTGTTGCCGGCCTGATAGCTGTTGCCCTCGAAATCGTCCTTGTAAACGATGTATGGCGAGACGTTGACCCCGGCGTACACGTCGTTCCAGGTGCCGTTGAGCATCGCCGTGTAGCTGTAGGAATTGCGATTGACCTGATCGTCGCGATCACCGCCAGAGACATAGGAAAAGTTACCGGTGCCGGCGTAGTAACGACGACTGCCGTCATACGCGGTGTATTGCAGACTGCTGCCGCGCAGGTGTTCGGAGGCCAGTTCGAAGATGCCGAACAGCGAGTCGAACGAGGCCGTCGGGCCGAAGTTGTAAATGGTGCCGAGCGAGGTGTTGAACGCTTCGACACGTTCGGCGTTGTTGATCTCGCTGTTGAGATTGACCATCTGCCCGCCGACGTTGATCGGCCGGCCCGTCACCGCCACAGCCGCACCGTTGGCCAGGTCGCCGATCAGATCGTTAGTGGCCGCAACGCCAATCGGCAGGTTCGGCCGATAAGCAATCTCACCAAACACCGAGGCCTCGCCCAACGTGGTGTTGAAGCTGAAACCGTACATGCGAATGTCTTCGGCATAACGCCGATGCGCCTGGATATTGCCCATCACATCCGCCGTGGCCAGACCATTGGCCAACGCTCCCGCCTGATCGCCCGCGACACCGGCCAACAGGTTGGTCAGGGCATCCATGTCGATGCCGTTGTATCCACCTAGATCCGCAGCAATGGTCGGTTCCTTGGCGTGGTAGTTGACCATGTACAGACCGAACTCGGTGCTGTTGAGCTGCTCAGCGATGTAGCGAAAGGCAAAGCCGAACTGACCATCGTTGCGCGCGTTGTAGTCCTTGCCGATGCTCGCCACTTTCAGTGTGTTGCCATAGGCCGGAGTGACGCCGTTGGCGTACAGGCCAGTGGTTTGCAGGGCGGAATTCAGCAACGGGTTGTTGCCCAGCGCGCTGTACAAACCGATGACGTTGCCGAAGCCCGGTACCGGCGTATCAAGCGCCGTGCCGCTGAAGTTGTTGTACCCGGTGTTGCCGCCGTCGGCGAACAGATCGGTCTGCGAGTAGAAGGTGCCGACCGGGTCGATGCGGGTTTCCTTCCAGTTGGTCTGGTAGAAACTCTCCATCGTCAGCGAGTCGGTGAGGCCGATGTTGAAACTCAGTGCCTCGACCGGCACCAGCACTTCCTTCACTTCGGCACCGGGCAAGCGGTACTTGGCAGCGTCCACCGGGTTGGTGGTGTTGATCCCGCCGCGATAGAAAATCCCCTCCCCCCAGTTGAACACCTGCCGACCGACGCGCGCCGTCACTGGCATCTGCGCAACGTCCCAACTGCCGTGCACATAGGCGTCGAGCATCTCGATGCGGCTGCCGGCGATGTCGCGGGTCTGGCTGGTGAAATGGTTATCCTGCGGGTAGCTCTGGCTCGGTTGCGACGGGCTGTTGTTGTCGTAGTAGTCGTTGCGCTTGTCCATCAGTTGCGTGTCGTAGAACGCGGTGCCGCGCACAAACACGCCATAGTTCTGATAGTTGGCTTCAAGCTCGGAGGTGATCTTGTACACCTCGGAAACCAGCCCGGTGTCGAAGTTGCGATTGCCGTCGTTGGTGTTGACGTCATCGTTAGTCTTGTCGCGGCCCTGCACCCGCCACAAACGGCCATAGGACAAGGTCGTGTCGAGGGAGCCGGTGACCTGCTTGTCCATCAGGCTGAACTCCACCGCGTGCGCCGCATCGACTGCGCACAGTTGCAGCAACCCGGCCAGGCCGACACCGGGGAGCGCGGCGCCTGTCAGGCGCAATCGAGAGTTGATCATGTGTTCCTCCTTCCCTGTTTTTTATTGTTTTGTTGTCCTGCCGCGGTGGCTAGGGCGCCAATCCCGCGCTGACGTAGATTCGGCTGTGCGAGCCGAAATGCCCCAGTAACTTGAACAGTTGCTGGTTGAGTGTCGGATGGTCGAAATCTTCTCGATGCAGCTGATTGCCGCTGCTGAAATCACTGCTGACGGGCGCCGTTTCCAGCCACTGGCCGATGGCTTCGTCGAAGGCTGCGGAGTCGTTGACGGCTTCGGCGCTGACCACTTCGCGCAGGTAGTCGACCGAGTACGGCGGGTAGGTTTTGTCCTGAGCCACATCGGCGTAAGCCGCGAGCATCGGATGCGGCTGACCGGCACGCAGCACACGGCGCAGCCAGGTTGACTGATACTTCTCCACTTCCATGTGCCGAGTAGCGACGCGCTCGATGGAGGCTTGTTTGTCGGTGGCGAAACCGGCCAGCGCCTTGCCTTCCAGCAACAGCAGACTGGCGAGGTCGACGCCCGGCAATGGCTTGGCGTGATACGGCTGGGTCAGGTCCTGAATGTGATGCAGGCCCCAACCGAGAAAGCGATAACCCCAATATGGATGACCGCTGGCAAACGCCAATCGCGCCAGGCCCAGGTATTGATACGCGCGCCAGTCCGGCCAACTGCGCTCGAGGAAACCGGCAGCGGCATACACCACCGCGCTTTCATGGAAGAAGCCCATGTGGAACGGCGCCTGCGAGCTGTACTGGAAACGCGCATCGCCGAACGGTTGCGGGCCGAAACCGTAGAGCGCGCCGACGTTGCCAGGGTTGTCGCTGAACAGGTTGATGTCGTGGCCGTAATCCGGCTCGTCGGCGGCGCTGGCGAGCACGGCCAGCGGGGCGACTTTTTCATGCTCGGCGACAACGATAAAACGCTGGCGATTCCACGGTGAGAGGGTTTGCTCGACCATGACTTGATTAGCTTGCAGATGCTCGCGTTCTGGCAGGTCTTTGCCGGGTAATGGCTGAATGACCATTGCCAGATGTATCTCGGGATTAATGCGCAGCGCCGAGAGGAAATCGTGGCGCAGATTGTTACTCGGCACTGCGGGCAACTTCAGATTGTCAGGGCGTGGCGGGTACTGAGCGAAGTGCTCGCGGGCGAAGCTTTCCTGTTGCTCCAACAGCGCCAGCACGGCCGGATATTGCTCGGTGAGAAACTGCTCCAGCGGCTCGACTTCAACCGCTGGTGCATCACGCAACGCCGGCAGTCCCTGCAACGCCAGATAGCTGCCCACCGTATGGTTCGACCAGCCCCAGGCGCTCGGGGCCGTTGCACAAAGCAGCAACAGGAGGAAGGTCAGCTTCATTGCTTCTGGTTCTTATTGGCGGTGCCGAGGGGGATGAGCCTAACAACCGACCCCGCCGCTGACACTGTCCGATCTCACCAGAAAAGCTCTCCGATGGCGCCACATCGAATCGCAATACGGTCCCTGTAGGAGCTGCCGAAGGCTGCGATCTTTTGACGTTGATCTTGAAAAACAAGATCAAAAGATCGCAGCCTTCGGCAGCTCCTACAGGGGATTTGTGGTGTTCTTTCAGGCGGGGTAACCGGTGATTTTGCGGATGCTTTGATACAGCGGTTTGAGCTGGCGGTACATGCGCAGGTAGACCTCTTTGTACAGCTGCTCGTAGATTTTTTGTGCCTCCGGCTGCGGGGTGAAAACCGCGCCCACCCGGGTCATTGCCGCGATCGCCGTGGGGAAATCCGCATGCAATCCCAACCCCACCGCACAGCAAATCGCCGCCCCCAGACCCGACGCTTCATACACATGCGGACGCTCCGCCGGCAGGCCGAAAATGTTCGCCGTGAGCTGCATCGCCGCATCACTCTGCGAGCCGCCACCGGCCACGCGCAACCGCTTGACCGAGACCTTTGAACGCCGCTCGATATTCTCCAAGCCCTGGCGCAACGCATACGCCAGCCCCTCAAGAATCGCCCGGTAAATGTGCGCGCGGGTGTGCACGTCGCCGAAGCCGATCATCGCGCCTTTCGCCTCGACACCCGGCTCGCGAATCCCCGGCGACCAATACGGTTGCAGCATCAAACCCATCGATCCCGGTGGAACCGCTTCCACCAGCGCGTCGAACAGTTGCTCCGGCTCGATGCCCTGCTCTTTGGCCTGCTGCATCTCGCGCAAGCCGAACTCGTTCTTGAACCAACTGACCATCCAGTAACCGCGATAAATCATCACCTCGCAGTTGTACTGATCCGGAACCGCCGAGGGGTACGGCGGAATCAACGGGACAATTTCCAGATAGCGCGAGCGGGTGCTGGTGATCGTCGCCGTGGTGCCGTAAGACAGGCACACCGTGCTCGCATCGACCACGCCGGCACCGACCACTTCGCAAGCCTTGTCGGCACCGGCAGCAATCAGCGGCAAGCCCTCGGGAATGCCGGTGTGGCGAGCGGCTTCAGCGGTGATGTAGCCGAGGGTTTCACCGGGTTTGTGCAGGGTCGGCAATTGCTCAGGACGCACCGCCAGCGCCTGCCATTTCCAGTCACTCGGCGCAGCCCATTTCAGCCGTTTGAAGTCGAACGGCAGATAGCCAACGCAACAGCCGATCGAGTCGACAAAACGTCCGCATAATCGATGGGTGAGAAACCCCGACAGCAACAAAAACTTGTCAGTCGCCGCCCACACTTCAGGCTGGTGTTTTGCTATCCAGTTAGCCTCAGCCTGAGCACGAAAATAATCCACCGTGCCCTGCGCGCCGACCAGTTTGAACAGCCAGCCCCACGGTCCTTTGATCCCGCCCTCGACCTCGCTCTGACGCTGATCGAGCCACAGAATCGCCGGGCGCAGCGGTTTGCCCTCGGCATCGACATTGATCACCGTACCGCGCTGAGTGGTCAGTGACACCCCTGCAATCTGCGAACGATCAATGCCGGTCTGCGCCCAGACTTGCTGACACGCCTCGCCGAGCTTTGCCCAGTAATACTCCGGATCCTGCTCGGCCCAGCCCGGTTGCGTCGAGTAATAGGCCTGCAATTCAACCTTGCCTTTGCCAAGCAGATTGCCCTGCAGATCGAAGAGCAGCGCGCGCACGCTCTGGGTGCCGTTGTCGATGGCCAGCAGGTAACGCTTGTTCGGGTGGTTATCCATGGAGCTCTCTTCAAGGGGCATCAAGGCGTGGCATCCGGCAAACCGTGATGGCGTTGCCACAACGCCCGATAACGCTGAATTTCCTGCTGCCAGTGTTCGTCGCTCCAGCCGAGTCTTGGCTGGCAGAGCTGGCGGATGGCGGTGAAATAATCTTCGCCGCTACGAGGCAGCAACAGGCCCAGACGTGTGCGGCGCAGCAGCAGATCGTCGAGGTGCAAGACCATTTCCGCTTCGCAGGCGAAGGCCAGTTCTGCCCATAAGGTGTCCGTGGCGCCAACCTTTTCGTGGCCGATATCGTTGATCAGTTGCGCCAGCCTCGGCAGGTTTCGGCCATGCCGTCCGGCCAGTCGTCGCCATTGCTGGTTGCTCAATTCTGCAATCGCCAGCGCAGGTACGGCGGCAAACACCGGCGCTGCGTCATCTACGAAGGAACGATCCAGCATGTCCGCACACGCCTTGAGCACTTCGATGGCTTGCGGGCGAAACGTAGTCAGTTTACCGCCGGCCAGAGTCACGCAACCGGGCTCCTGCCACAGCACATGCTCGCGGGTTTCGTTCGAGGGTTTGTCTTGATGATTACCCGCTGCGCTGCCGACCACCGGACGCACGCCGGACCAGGTCGACAGCACGTCATTGGCCGTCACTTCTGCACCGGGGAATTGTTGTGTGCAGGCCGCCAGTAGATAGTCGAGTTCCTCGCCGCTGATACTCGCGCTCTGATCTAGATCCTCGCGATGATCAAGATCCGTGGTGCCCACCACCGTCGCGCCTTCCCAAGGGAAAACAAACACCGGTCGCCGGTCGCGCTCATGCATGAAAGTGAACGCCTGCGCCACCGGCAAACGCCAACCCGGCAGCAACAAATGACTGCCACGCAGTGGCCGCAATTGCCGTGGTGCCTCAGTCGGCCGAAAGCGTTCAGCCCACGCGCCAGTGGCCACAGCGAGCACACCACAACGCATTTGCAGGGTCGCGCCGGCTTCGCAATCTTCGATCTGAACGCCGCACACCCGTCCGTTTTCTCGCAGCAAATGCTCGACACGAACGCTGTTAACCACCACAGCACCATCCGCCCGCGCCTCGCTCAACACACGCATCACCAGTCGCGCATCATCGGTCAGCGCATCGACAAAACAGGTGCCGCCGAGCAAGTCGTTTTCCTTCACCCCCGGCGCCAGATATCGAAGCTGTTGCGCATCATGAAAACGATGGCTGCGCCGTCCCGCCAAGGCATCGTAAACACTCAACAAACCACCCAACACCCGTGGCCCGGGAAAGCCGCCGCGATAGTGCGGCATCATGAAACTCATCGGCTCGACCAGCCCTGGCGCTTCGTCGAGCAGACGCTGACGTTCGCGCACCGAGTCGCGGGTCAGGCGCCACTGGCCCTTGGCGATGTAACGCAAACCGCCATGGACCATTTTCGACGATCGGCTAGAGGTGCCCCAGGCGAAATCACGTTGCTCAAGCAACAGGCAGCGCCAGCCTCGGCGCGCGGCTTCACGCAGGATGCCGGCGCCGCTGATGCCGCCGCCGATGACGATCAGGTCCCAGGTTTGTTCTGCCAGGGTTGGCAGAATCTGCTGGCGCCATGCGGCGTTCCAGTTCTGACTCATGGCCGTCACTCCGGCAGCAGCGTGCCGGGGTTGAGGCGCCCGGCCGGATCGAAGTGTTTGCTCAACGCCTGCAAAGTCTCTATCGCCAGCGCGCCCTTCTCGCGCAACAGGTACGGCGCGTGATCCTTGCCGACTCCGTGCTGATGACTGATGGTGCCGTGGTTGTCGACGATGGTCTGGCTGGCCGCGTGTTTGAGCGCTTTCCAGCGTGCCAGCGTCGCGGGGTAATCCGCCGCCGGGCGAAACACGTAGGTGGTGTAGATGCTCGAACCTTCGCCGTAGACGTGGGACAGGTGGGTGAATACATGCACGCGCTCGCCTTCTGCAGCCAAGGCGTCGCGCAGGCTGCTTTCGATAAGGTTGAGCAGGTGGTCGACATTGCTCCAGTCGGTGGCGGTTTCGAGGGTGTCGACCACGTAACCGGCGTTCCACAGGTTCTCGCGCAAGTAAGGGAAACGGAAGCGGTTCTGCGCCCATTTCTTGCCGAGCAAGGTGCCGGTGAATACGCCGCCGAACGATTTCAGGTGATGTCTCGCCTGTTTTAGCGACAGCGCGTTTTGTCGGCGATTGCCGGTGACGCCGAAGGTCAGCAGGCATTTGCCCTCTGCCGCCCCCCTTAGCTTCAGATACTTTTCCAGCCAGGCGATTTGTTGCGGATGACCGGCCAGTGCCAGTTGCGTTTCGGTTTCCACGGCGTTGGACAGGCGCAGCATCGACAGCGGCACGCGTGCCTGGGCCAATTGGCGAATGGCTCTGAGAGCCTGCGGCCAGTCGGGGAGAAAAACGCCGTAGAAACGTTCATCGGCGGGCAGCGCGCTGACCCGCACTTTGACCTCGGAAATGATCCCGAAACGCCCCTCGCAACCGAGCACCACTTCGCGCAGATCAGGACCCGCCGCTGAGGCCGGGAACGTTGGAATTTCCAAAGGCCCGGCAAAGGTTTCCAGCGTCCCGCCAGCAAATAATTGCTCGATCCGGCCATAGCGCAACGACTGCTGACCGCTGGAACGGCTGGCGACCCAACCGCCCAATGTCGACAGCTCCCACGACTGTGGGAAATGCCCAAGGGTGTAGCCCCGCGCACGCAACTGACTTTCCACCTGCGGGCCACTCGCACCGGGGCCAAACGTCGCCAGCAAACTCTGTTCGTCGAGGTCGATCAGGCGATTCATCCGCGCCAGCGAAACCGTCACCACAGGTCGCGCTGAACCCGGCGGATTAATGTGCCCGGCCACCGACGTGCCGCCGCCGTACGGGATCAGGCACAAGTCCTGTTCGTGAGCGAGCGCCAGCAATTGGCGAATATGTTCAGCGGTCTCGGGAAACGCCACCGCATCCGGATAATTACCCAGCGCACCTTCGCGCAACGCCAGCCAGTCCGGCAGACTCTGGCCTCGGGCATGCAGCAAGCGGTCATGGGCATCGACGCTGTACAAGGTGTGCGCCTGCAACCGTGAGGCCGGCACGCGGGCCAATGCCGCTTCAAGCGTGGCATCGGGCAGCGCGCGCCCCTCGCCCAGGCGCTCATGAAGAAACTCCGCGCCCTGGGCCGGCAGTTCGACCACCGTGGTTGCATCTCCCCAGCCGTTCCAGCGTCGCATGCGTGTGTCCTTCTAACCGTCAGATCAGTGATATTCCAGGCCCCCATACTAGCCAGCGGCCGCAAAGTGTCACGGTCGCATCCGGCCAGTTCGTGTAGCCAATTGAGTCAAACGTCGCGCAAGCGTCAGCCATTTACTTTAGTCGGGGTTTCAAATTACCTTTCAGGCTATTCGTCCGCCTCCGCCGCCATTGATCAAAGGAATGGGATCATGCAATCGCTTGGCTTCACCTCGGTTCCGCCGCTGCTCAAATACCTGCGCCATGCCGAGCAACTGGGCATGGCCGTCGAACCGGCGTTGGCGGCAGCGGGTTTGCAGGCGCAGCAGTTGAGCGACAACACCCTGCGTTTGCCCGGTGAGGCGCATGAACGCTTGCTGGATTATTTCTGCGAACACTCGGGCGACCCGCTTTTCGGGCTCAACGCGGCGAATTTCGTCCTGCCCAATTCGTGGAGCGTGCTCGGTTACATCACCATGAACTGCGCGACGCTGGGTGATGCGATGAGCCGGATCATGCCGTTCGAGAAACTGGTCGGCGACATGGGCGTCAGCCGTGCCGAGGTGCTGGACGGTCAAGTGCATCTCATCTGGACTTGCCGTTATCAGCGCCCGCGAATCCGCCGGCATCTGGTGGAAAACGTGCTCGGTTCCTGGCTGCACTATGCGCGCTGGATCGCTGATACGCAGATGTCGCCGGCGGGGGTCTGGCTCGAACATTCATGCCCGACCGAGGCTACGCTGGCGCAGTACGAGGCGTTTTTCGGTTGCCCGGTGCTGTTTGATCAGCCGTATTCGGCGTTGATCGTGCCGCTGGCTTATTTGCAGTTGCCGTTGCGTCAGGCGGATGCGCAGTTGCTGCGGACGCTGGAAGAACATGCGTTGGGATTGATGGCGACGCTGGAGGATGCGTCGCTTGAACAGCAGGTAAAAAATATCCTGCGGCAGTTGCTCAAGGAAGGCTTGCCGCGCAAGGAGCAGGTCGCCGAGCAGCTTGCCGTTTCAGTGCGCACGTTGCAGCGGCAGTTGCATCAGGCGGGGACGTCGTATCAGCAGATTCTCGATGATTTGCGTCAGGAACTGGCTGAGCATTATTTGCTCAACAGTACGCTGCCGATTCAGGACATTGCGCAGTATCTGGGGTTTACCGAGCCCCGCTCGTTTCATCGTACGTTCAAGAGTCGACGCGGGATGCCACCCGGCGAGTTTCGGCAGATGCATCGGGGGTGATTATTCGGGCCTCTTCGCGAGCAGGCTCGCTCCCACATTGGGTCGGCGGTGAACATCAACTTTGTGAACAACGGAGATCAACTGTGGGAGCGAGCCTGCTCGCGAATGCGCCAGTTGCCGCACCCAATTCCTACAGGTAAATCTTCGATACTTGAGCGCAATAAACATCCAGCATCACAGGTGTTTAAAGACACTCAGCGTTACGCGAAACCGCCCACAAATCCTTGCGCCGTAACCTACGCCTGCGCCAGAATCCGCCGGCTTGTGCGCCCTGAGCATGCTGCGTAACTTGATTCGGTCACTGATTCCCAGTGATCGGGTTTAGTAGCCCGGTGGTAATTCTGCTGGTCGTACATTCATCACAGGTACTCGCGTATCTGAGCTTGATGGTGGCTGTACGCAGGGCGCTTCGGCGCGCCGGCTTAGCTGAGTTCCCCGGTCTACTAACCTGCGTACAGCTGCCACCCTTTCGTTTAGTAGCCAAAGGGTTGCCGCTCAACAAAGGGAACACAGCTATGTTCAAGATAACGCCAAACCCGCCGGTCACCGACCCGGCATCCCCCTACGAATCCGCTGATTCGAAGAAATTCCACGAAGCCGCCGAGCGCGCGCTCGACCACTACCTCGGTCCGACAAACGCCGACCTCATGGCCACGCCCTACACCCCCAACACGCTGTACATGGCCAACCCCAATGCCGACACCGAATCCCTGCTCGCCGACGCCAGCGAAACCCTGGGCTCGGCGACCGTCATGCTCAACAACCATGCCGCGCAGGTTGAAGGCACACACCGCAAGACACTGCAGGGTATTGCGCAAGTGGTGATGGTGGCGGAAATGGCCGTCAATCGCGTGTTGGACAGGTTAGTGCCGACCGACTAACGAAAAAGCCCGCGACCCCAACTGTGATGGTTAGGTGGCGGGCTTCTTTTTGCGGTGTGCCATTTTCCCCTCACCCCAGCCCTCTCCCCGAGGGAGAGGGGGCCGACCGAGGTGTCTGGCGCTATACATCGACCTGAATGACCGAGTCGATTATGGATTCGACCGAGCAGGTTCAGGTCGGAGTATCTCTCAAGCATCCCCGGATCGGTCCCCTCTCCCTCCGGGAGTGGGCTAGGGTGAGGGGCCGACCGTGAAATGTTCGCTAAATACACCGACCTGAAAGTGCTGCTGTGAATCCATAATCGCTGCAGATCTTTCAGGTCGATGTCTAGCGTCAGACACCTCGGTCAGTCCCCTCTCCCTCTGGGAGAGGGTTAGGGTGAGGGGCTTTTCGCTTCAGAGACAAATCGCGTTGGTAAACACCAGCCGATTACCAAACGGATCGACGATCGTCATGTCCTGGCTCCCCCACGGCATCGCCTGAATTCCCGGGTGCGAAAACTTGTAATCCTTGGCCACCAACTGCTGCTGAAACGCCTCCAGCTCATCCGTCTCGATGCGCAGCGCCGAACCCGGGCACGCATCGCCATGATGCTCGGACAAATGCAACACACACTCGCCACGCGACACCTGCAGATACAACGGGAAATTCGCCTCGAAACGATGCTGCCAGTCGATCTTGAAGCCGAGGAAGTCGACGTAGAATTCAACGGCTTTGGCTTCATCGAAAATCCGCAGGATCGGGGTGGTTTTGCCGAAGCTCATGGGGTGCTCCCTGACTGATTGGCCCCACAGTGTAGACGGGGTGGATGTCAGCAATTCGGCTTGGGCTGGCGTTTCTTTAATTGCACAGTGCCACTATGAGACGCAGTTCAAAAGATCGCAGCCTTCGGCAGCTCCTGCAGAAGGTCGCATTCCCATGTAGGAGCTGCCGAAGGCTGCGATCTTTTGACGTCAGCAGAATCACTTAAACCCGTCGCGTAAATTCCCATCGCGTGCGAGAAACCGCCCTTTCCTGCGACCATTCGCCTGCCCGTCGCGATAGCTCAGAACACCGTTGATCCAAACACCGTCGATGCCCAACGCCGCACGTTGCGGGTCGTGAAAGTCGGCCACATCACGCACAGTCACCGGGTCGAACAACACCAGATCCGCCCAATAGCCTTCACGAATCTCGCCGCGCTCCTTCAACCCAAACCGCGCCGCCGACAGCCCAGTCATCTTGTGTACGGCGGTGTGCAGCGGAAACAGCCCGACATCACGACTGAAATGGCCCAACACCCGTGGGAAAGCGCCCCACAGGCGTGGGTGCGGGAACGGGTCTTCCGGCAGTCCGTCAGAACCGACCATCGACAACGGATGCGCGAGGATTCGTCTGACATCCGCCTCGTCCATGCCGTAGTACACCGCACCCGCCGGTTGCAGGCGTTTCGCGGCATCGAGCAGCGGCACGTTCCATTCGGCGGCAATGTCGATCAGGTCGCGGCCGCTGACCTCGGGGTGCGGCGTCGACCAAGTGATGGTGATGCGGTGCGCGTCGGTAACTTGCTTCAAATCCAGCGTCGAAGAACTCGCCGCATACGGGTAGCAATCGCAGCCGACTGGGTGAGTTTTCGCGGCCTCTTCCAACGACGCGAGCAATTGCGGACTGCGCCCCCAGTTACCGACACCGGCGCATTTGAGGTGGGAAATGATCACCGGCGATTTCGCATGTCGACCGATTTGAAAAGCTTCATCCATGGCTTCCAGAACCGGCGCGAATTCGCTGCGTAAATGCGTGGTGTACACCGCGCCGAACGCCGTCAGTTCTTCAGTCAGTTGCATCACTTCATCGGTGGAAGCGTTGTAGGCGCTGGCGTACGCCAGGCCTGTGGATAAACCCAATGCACCGGCCTCAAGACTTTCGCGCAGTTGCTCACGCATCGCGGCGATTTCATCCGGCGTCGCGGTGCGGAACAAGTCATCCAGATGATTGCTGCGCAGCGCCGTGTGGCCGATCAGTGCCGCCACGTTCAGCGTGGTATTCGCCGCTTCGACCGCCGCGCGGTAATCGCTGAAGCGTGGATAAACGAATGCCGCCGCGGTGCCGAGCAGGTTCATCGGGTCCGGCGGATTACCCTTCAATGTCACGGGCGAGGCGCTGATCCCGCAGTTGCCGACAATCACCGTGGTCACGCCTTGGCTGAGTTTTGGCAGCATCTCGGGTTGGCGGATCACCACGGTGTCATCGTGGGTGTGCACGTCGATGAAACCCGGCGCCAGCACACGACCGGCCGCGTCGATTTCTTCGGTCGCCGTGGCATCTTGCAAGTCGCCGATACGCTCGATGCGGCCCGCGCGAATAGCAACATCGGCGCGGTAACCGGGCACGTTACTGCCATCGATGATCAGGGCATTGCGAATCAGGGTGTCGTAAAGCATGTCAGTCTCCCAGCGGCAGGTGATCGTCGCCGCCACGGTATTCGTCGAGGGCGAGTTTGATCCGCCGCAGACGTTCTTGATTGTCTTCAGGATTGGCCAGCGCCAGCTCGGTGGCGAGTACGTCGATGGCGAGCAGCATGCCGTAGCGCGCTGCCGTCGGTTTGTAGATGAACGAGGTTTCTGCGCCTTGCAGCGGCAGGACAATGTCGGCCAGTTGCGCTAGCGGCGAGTCGGCGCGGGTGATGGCGAGAATACGCGCGCCGTAGTTGCGCGCCAGTTCCACGGTCTCCAGCAATTCCGGGGTGATGCCAGTCAGCGAACAGACGATGAGTACTTGCTCGGCGTTCAGGCTGGCGGCCGTGACGCGCATCATCACCGCGTCATGACACACCGCAATCGGGTAGCCGAGGCGCACCAGGCGTACCTGCAATTCGTCGCTGCACAGGGTCGAGCAACCGCCCATGCCGAAGGCGTGAATCATCCGTGCCTGGCTGAGCATCTTCACCGCATCGGCAAAGCGTGACTCGTCAAATCCGGCCAGATGCTGGCGCAGGGTGGTTTCGATGTCGCCGACAATCTGCCCATAGAACGCCGACTGTTCAGGCGTGCCCGCCGGGTCGAGAAAACGGCTGCCAACACCGCTGGCCTGAGCCAGTTGCAGGCGCAGATCACGCAGGTCGCGGCAGCCCACGGTACGGGCGAAACGCGACAGCGTGGCGGTGCTGACTTCGGCGCGTTGCGCGAGGTCTTCGAGGCTGGCGCTAGCGGCAAAACCGACGTCGTCGAGCATCAGCCGGGCGATGCGACCTTCGCCGGCGCTGAAGGAATCCTGACGTGCGCGGATCTGGTAGAGGATGTCCATGGGCGGCGGGCTCCGGTTACAGCAGGTAAGAAAGGCCGACGGTCAGGCCGAACGCGACTACCGAGATCAACGTCTCGAGCACGGTCCAGGTCTTGAACGTCTGCGCGACCGTCATGTTGAAGTATTCCTTGATCAACCAGAAGCCGCCGTCGTTGACGTGGGAAAAGATAACCGAGCCGGCGCCGGTCGCCAGCACCAACAGCTCAGGGTGTGGATATCCCAGACCAATGGCTACCGGCGCAACCACGCCGGACGCGGTGGTCATGGCCACGGTCGCCGAACCCGTGGCAATGCGCATCAACGCGGCGAACAACCAGCCCATGATCAGCGGCGACAGGTGAAACTCATGAGCGAGGCCGACGATCTGATCGGTCACACCGGCATCCACCAGAATCCGGTTCAAGCCACCACCGGCACCGACCAGCAACGTGATGCTGGCAGTCGGCGCCAGACATTCGTTGGTGAATTTGAGAATAGATTCGCGGTTGAAGCCCTGGGCGATGCCGAGCGTCCAGAAGCTCAGCAAGGTCGCCAGCAGCAAGGCAATAACCGAGTTGCCGATGAACAACAGGAACTGGTTGAAGCCGCTGCCCGGCGTGGAAATCAGGTTGGCCCAGCCGCCGATCAGCATCAACACCACGGGCAACAGAATGGTCGCCATGGTGATGCCAAAACCCGGCAGTTTGTCGCGCGGTTCGCGATCGAGAAATTGTTTTTCCAGCGGGTTATCCGCCGGCAATTCAATGCGCGGCACGATAAATTTGGCGTACAGCGGCCCGGCAATGATCGCGGTGGGAATGCCAATGGCGATCGCATACAGCAAGGTCTGCCCGACCGACGCCTGATAGGCCTGCACCGCGAGCATCGCCGCCGGATGCGGCGGCACCAATGCATGCACCACCGACAGGCCGGCGACCATCGGCAAACCGACCATCAGAATCGACACGCCGACGCGTCGCGCCACGGTAAAGGCAATCGGCACCAGCAAGACGAAACCGACTTCGAAGAACAGCGGCAAACCAACCAGAAACGCGATGCAGACCATCGCCCAGTGCGCGTTCTTCTCGCCGAATTTATCGATCAGCGTACGTGCCATCTGCTCGGCACCACCGGACTCGGCCATCATCTTGCCAAGCATCGTCCCCAGCGCGACCACCAGCGCAATATGCCCCAGCGTCTTGCCCACCCCGGCCTCATACGCCCCTACTACACCTGACGGCGGCATGCCCGCGACCAGCGCCAGGCCGATGGAAATCAGGGTGATAACGATGAACGGGTTGAGCCGATAACGGGCGATCAACACGATCAGCGCGATGATGGCGACGGCGGCATAAACCAGCAGCCAATAGCCGAAGGAAGGCGTCATGCGGTACTCCTCGAAAGGGTCACGTTCGAATGGGTTGTGAAACTCATAAATCATTTCGAGATCGAGATTTCAAACCGCGTGAAAGTAATTTTCGTGGAGAGGCAAGGCGTGTCGCTGCCGGATATGTCTTGTCGTGATTAATGAAAATCGTAGGGCGGGATTTACATGGCGTTTCGGTGAATGAAAAACCAATGTGGGAGCGAGCCTGCTCGCGAAGGCGGCTTCACATTCAACATCTTTGCCGACTGATCCACCGCTTTCGCGAGCAGGCTCGCTCCCACAGTTTTGATCGCATTCCTCCAGACAGAATGCGCAAAACCTGTAGGAGCTGGTGGACGACTCAAACCATTTCGTTACGAATCCATTCAACCACCGACGTACGCTTCGGCGCCCAGCCATGGACATGTTTTTCAAATCCAGCCAAGCGCTATACTCGCCTGACAACCACCGTGGAGTCCCTGCCATGAGCCCCACGCCTCGCACCAAAAAAAAACTGACAACCGAGACGTTGATCCGCGCAATTGCCAGTTCGACAGCCATCGAGACGGGTCAAAGCGTGGAGACCATTGAGCGCAAACTCAAACTCAGATCCAGTAAATTTCTGCATTTGTCCCTGGCCAAGTAGCCCCCGCCTCAAGTCGCAAAGCCCGAAACGAAAACGGCTGCACGATGGCAGCCGTTCTAAAGGGTGATCACAAAGCCCGGCGGGGCTCAAACTGCAATCACACCATTTCGTTACGAATCCATTCAACCACCGAGGTGCGCTTCGGTGCCCAGCCCAGCAGTTCGCGGGCGTGTTTGCCGCGCACTCGGCTGTTGGAGCCTAGGCCGTAGTTGGCCATTTCGTAGCCCCACTCCGCTTCGGCGTCTTTCAGCGGCCAGTCTTGTGGTTGGCCCAGGTTCAGCGCTTCGGTCATGGCGGTGGTCATGTCGATGAACGACGCTTCGCCGCTCTCGACGAAGTAGAAAGTGCCCGGGACGTTCTTGGTCAGCGCCAGCAAGTACAGGGCGACGACGTCTTCGATGTGCACGTTGGACCAGATGTTCTGGCCGGTGCCGACGTGGCGCACTACGCCGCTTTTGCGTGCTTGTTTGAGCAGTCGCGGCAATTGCACGCTGTCACGATTGACGCCCAGGCTGTGGCCGTAGATCAGCGTGTTGCAGATCACTGCCGAATTCACGCCGTCCTGCGCCGCGGCGAGGATCAGGTTGTCGATGGCCACACGCGCGGCTTTGTCGACGGTCGGCTCTGGCAGGTTGTCTTCGTAGTAGATGACGTCACTGGATTTGCCACCCGACGCATCACCAACGATGCTCGAACCGCTGGTGTGCAGGAAGACTTTGTTCGAACC
Organism: Pseudomonas viridiflava; assembly: GCF_900580865.1. GTDB lineage: Bacteria > Pseudomonadota > Gammaproteobacteria > Pseudomonadales > Pseudomonadaceae > Aquipseudomonas. The sequence continues at coordinate 21,488 of NZ_UTBZ01000070.1, read as the reverse complement.
GCGCAAGGCATCGAGCAACGCTTCGACCGCGCCGCGATGATCGCTGCTGGCGGCGTTGATCACCGCATCGGCAGCGCGGGCCTGTTCGGCGAGCAGTGCTTTGTCATCAAGGGTGCCGATGACCGCGGTGATGCCAAGTGCTTTCAGCTCTTCAGCCTGTTCGGCGCTGCGCACCAGTCCGGTGACTTTATGACCGGCCTTGACCAGGCCGGTAGCGATGGAGCCGCCGATAAAACCGGCAGCGCCGGTGACGAATACGTTCATGGAGAAACTCCCTGCGTGAGTAAGTGATGGGACGAGTATCTGCTCGTGGATCCGAGGGAAAAACCCGCCCTCGACCAATTCACTCTTGCGCAGGGATCACGAATCAGCCCTTGAAATCGGCGCTGGCGTAAGCGGCGAGTTTGCTCTGGATGAAGTCCAGAAAACACTGAATGCGCAGCGCCAGTTGCGAGTTACGGTAGTAAACGGCGTTGATTGGCTGGCGATAACCGCTGTTGAATTCGCCGAGCAGGACTTTCAGGCGCCCGGCACGAATGTCGTCGATTGTCATGAAGTGCGACAGGCAAGCGATACCCTGCCCTTCCAGCGCGAGATGGCGCACGGTCTCGCCGCTGGAGGCGCTGATCGCCGGAGTGATCGGCCAACGGTCACCGTGCACGTAGCGCAGCGGCCATTGGTTGAGGCCTTCGTTCTGGGTGAAGCCGAGCAAGGTGTGTTCGCTCAGGTCCGACACTTGCAGCGGCGCGCCGCGCTTCTCCAGATACGCAGGGCTGGCGACGATCAGCAGCGGACTGCAACCGAGCGAGCGCGCGTGCAGCGTCGAATCGGCGAGAGTACCTATGCGGATGGCGATGTCGGTGCTTTGTTCCAGCAGGTCAATGATCAGGTCATTGCTGTTGAGTTCGAGCTGGATGTCCGGATAGAGCCGACGGAATTCGTCGATGTACGGGACCACCGCGTGGAGCATGAACGGTGACGCGGCGTTGATCCGCAGGCGCCCGGATGGGGTTTGCTGACGTGAAGACAGACGCTCTTCGAGTTGCTCCATCTGATCAAGAATCAGCTTGGCCTGCTCGAAGAAATACTTGCCCTCCTCGGTCAGGTCCATGCGCCGCGTGGTGCGATTGATCAGCGTGGTGTCGAGCTTGGCTTCCAGCTTCGACAACGTGCGGCTGACCGCCGATGGTGTCTGGCCGACCTGCTCGGCGGCGGCGGAGATCGAACCGCACTCGATCACGCAGACGAAAATCTGCAACTCATCGGATCTGGCTTTCACGGGTGTCCTCTTTGAGATCGCCAAGATCGCAGCCTTCGGCAGCTCCTACATGGAAATGGGTTCCTGTAGGAGCTGCCGAAGGCTGCGATCTTTTGCTGTTACCACCGATAGTAGCTTGAAACACTCAAGCCTTGAGGCCAAACACCTCAGTCAAATGCTGCTCATAACGCGCCACATCAGCCTCGATGTTCGGCCGCTTCATTACGTCGACACAGAGGAACGTCGGCAAACCGGTCATACCGAGAAACTCATTGGCCTTGTGAAACGGAAAGTAAACCGCGTCTACGCCTTTGGCTTCAAAGAAATCCGTCGGATCATCAAAGGCCTGCTGCGGTGCATTCCAGGTCAGCGACAGCATGTACTGCTTGCCCTGAATCAGGCCACCGCTGCCGTACTTCTGCGACGCGTCGGAACGGGTGCGGCCATCGCTGGCGTACAGGCTGCCGTGGCCTTCGGTGAAGACTTCGTCGAGGTACTTTTTCACCGTCCACGGCGCGCCCATCCACCAGCCGGGCATCTGATAAATGATCACGTCGGCCCAGAGAAATTTGGCCACTTCTTCAGCGACGTCATAGCCCTCGTCGATGAAGGTGGTCTTGACGTCGACACCGCCGCGATCGAGAACGCTCAGCGCGGCTTCGTGCAGGGTGGTGTTGTAGCGACCATCGGAGTGGGCGAATTTTTTACCGCCATTGAGCAACAGCACTTTTTTCATAAGAAAGCCTCGGCGCAGCCATTGGGCTGGGTGGAGAAGGGAAACTGGAATGGCGGCAGATTAGCGATCCGCCTCGCGCGGAATAAGCCAGATTTGCGCAAAATACATTTGAGTAAAAAGCACGAATCAAATGCCGATTGTTGCCATAGCATTCTTGGCCATCTGTATTTGAGGAGTTGCTGCGATGAGTGAACGCCAGGGTTTTATCCTGCACGCCAAGACCCGCCCGGAAAAAGCCGAGGCCTTTGAGGCGCTGTTTCGCGCCTATGTTGAGCCGAGCCGCGCCGAGCCCGGCTGCATCGAATACCACATGCTGCGCGACAAGGAAGACCCGACGCTGTTCATCTTCTACGAGATCTGGGCGTCGCAGGCGCACCTGGATGTGCATTCGAATCTGCCGCACATGAAGGCGTTCTTTGAACGGCGCATGGATTATCTGGAGCGCGATTTTGATATCCGCGCGATCGAGATGCTCAGTGAAGCCTCGGCTAACCGCTGATCAACAAATGGGCGCCAAGCGCGCCCATACCAATAAAGAACACCCGCTTGAACAGCACGGCGCTGATGCGTTCGCGTAGCCATTTGCCAAGCAACATGCCGAGAATGGCCGGGATCAGCGCCAGCAGCGAAGCGCTTAGTTCGCCGCCACCGAGGGCGCCACGCCAGAGCAATCCAGCGGCCAGTGCCAACGTCGAAACGGTGAATGATAGGCCCAGCGCCTGCACCAGTTGATCGCGACTCAAGCCCAGCGCTTGCAGGTACGGCACCGCCGGAATCACGAAGACGCCGGTGGCCGAGGTGATGACACCGGTGATCAAACCGCACGCCGGACCCAGCCAGCCTTCATGGCGGGGATTGACGCTCAGCGTTGGCAGAAACAAACCGCTCAACGCATAAAGCAACAGCGCCGCGCCCAACCCGCGCACCATCCAATGCCCGCCTGCCATGCCGATCGACAACGTGCCGATAGCGGTGCCGAGGAAGATCATCAGCAGCATTGGCCAGAGGCGCTTGATCAGTCCTTTCAAGTGCCCGCCGAATGCCAGTTGCCAGACATTGGTCAGGGTGGCCGGGATGATCAGCAAAGCGGCTGCCTGCGACGGTTCCATAGCCAGACCGAGCAAGCCCATGGCAACGGTGGGCAGGCCGAGGCCGATCACGCCTTTGATCAGGCCGGCGAGGACGAAGGTCACGATCACCAGCAAAGACAAGGCCAGACCGAGGTGTTGGTAGAATTCTGTAAGTGCGTTCATGGCGCTACTGTGCGCCAGTCGGGGTTGGCTGAAAATCTGCCATATACTGAGGCTGCCTCTCACCAGACAAGAGGCTGATGTTTTCTTTGAAGCCTCTGGCCCCTTCGCGAGCAAGCTCGCTCCCACATTAGATGTGTGTCGTACATAACCCTGTGGGAGCGAGCCTGCTCACGAAGGGGCCAGTCCGAACACCCTAAAACCAGAGGCTGTCCTCATGCACTTCGACCTCACCGACCTGCGCCTCTACCTGCACATCCTCGACACCGGCAACATCACCGCCGGCGCCGCCCGCAGCCATCTCTCGCTGGCAGCCGCCAGCGCCAGAATCCGCGCGATGGAAGCTTCGCTCGGCACCGATTTTCTTGAGCGCGGCCGCCGTGGCGTCACGCCGACACCGGCCGGCAAAGCTCTCGCCCAGCATGCGCGCTTCCTTCTGCAACAAACCGAGCGCATGCAGCAGGATCTGGCCGACTATGCCCAAGGCGTCAAAGGTCAGGTGCGCTTGCTGTGCAACACCACGGCGATCACCGAATACCTGCCGGAAGTACTCGCGGACTTCCTGCGCGATCATCCCAATCTCGACATCGATTTGCAGGAACTGCCCAGCGCGCGCATCACCCACGCCTTGCGTCAGGGTGCGGCGGATTTAGGGATTGTGTCTGACGCAGTGGACACCAGCGACCTGCAGACCCAGCCATTTCGCGACGATCCGCTGGTGCTGATTCTGCCTCTCGACCACCCATTGTCTGACGCCACTGAGGTCAGTTTCAGCGATGCTTTGCAGCATGACTTCGTAGGACTCAGCGCCGACAGCGCCTTGGCGATTTACCTGGAAGAACAAGCCCTGCACAGCGGCGCGCGAATGCAGGTGCGTATCCGTGCCGACGGTTTCGATGGGGTAATGCGCATGGTCGGCCGCGGCGCCGGGCTGGCCATCGTGCCGCTGGCCGCCGTCGAACGCGCGGGGCAGCGCTCATTCAACAGCGTGACATTGAACGAACCCTGGGCGCGCCGAACCTTGATGCTATGCGCCAAGGATTTCACCGCCCTGCCCGGTTACGCCAAAGCTCTGCTGCACGCCTTGACTCTCCCCTAAGGGGCAGACTTCATCCTTGGCTTTTCTTCAGCACGGACAACGACGATGGGCAAACGCATTCTGCTGATTCTCGGCCATCCATCCGGCGCCAGTTTCTGCGCCGCACTGGCCGAGCGTTACGTCCAGTCAGCGATCGACGCCGGCCACGAAGTTCGTCAGTTACGCCTCGGCGAACTGGATTTTGACCCGGTGCTGCGTGAAGGTTATCGACAGATCCAGGCGCTGGAAGAGGCCTTGAGCGCGGCACAGTCCGACATCCTTTGGGCCGAACACCTGACGCTGGTTTACCCGATCTGGTGGGGTGGCATTCCGGCGTTGCTCAAAGGCTTTTTTGACCGAGTGTTCCTGCCCGGTTTCGCCTTCAAATACCGTAAAGGCAAAGCCTTCCCCGATAAGCTGCTCAAGGGTCGCACCGCGCATTTACTGGTGACCATGGACACGCCGCCCTGGTACTACCGCTGGTTTTATCGCATGCCGGGGCTGCATCAGGTACGCAAGACCACGCTGGAGTTCTGCGGGATCAAACCATTGCGCACCCTGACGTTTGGCCCGGTTCTTGGCTCAAGTGACCACCAGCGAAAAGCCTGGCTACGACAGGCACAGGCTATCGCCGCTCACTGACTCTGCTGATAATGCAGCGCGCTGTTTCACATTGAAAAAGGACTTTTATGTACATCGGCCAAGCCGCGCAACGCTCCGGCACCACCATTAAAAGCATCCGTCATTACGAATCGATCGGCCTGCTGCCCAAGCCCCGGCGCCTGGGCAATTACCGTCTCTACGATCAACAGACCGTTGAGTTGCTGGTGTTTATCAAGTGCGCCAAAGACATGGGCTTCCGCCTCAAGGAATTGCAGGTGATTTTCGCCGACCATCAGGGTCAAGCGATGCCTTGGGCACGTGCGCAGCAGGCCATCGAAGCGAAGAAACGCGAAATCAGCAACACCCTGGCCGAACTCACCCGGCAATTCGCGCAACTGGAGGTATTCGAATCCAGCCTCGAACAGGCCCGAGCCGAATGCCCGCTGGAAAAACTCTGAGCCTGCGCGCGTTTCTGAGCAGTTCGATGTCGACCCCAGACAACTGAGCACTGACCGGGCGCTATAGGGTGCGAGTTCATTTCTCAAATCCACTGCCCGGAGTCCTCATGACCGCGACCGCCCCTATCACCGTTCTGCGCGACACCCACCCACTGCCGGTACTCGATGCCTGCAAATGGGAAAAACTCGAAGGCGACCCGCACACCGTCAACCTCAATGCCTACACCAGCGAAGACGGCAGCAAGATCATGGGCACGTGGATCTGCACACCAGGCAAGTGGCGCGTCGATTATGTGAAGTGGGAGTACTGCCATTTCCAGGAAGGCTACTGCGTGATCACCCCGGACGGCATGGCGCCGATCCACCTGCGTGCTGGCGATATCTTCGTGGTTGAGCCGGGGATGAAGGGCACGTGGGAAGTGGTTGAAACCGTGCGCAAATATTTCGTGTTTGCCTGATGCAAAAAAGCCGGGAGATCACCCGACGTGATGTCCCGGCAAATGTCCCAGATTCACTCGAATCCCTGTGGGAGCTAGCCTGCTAGCGATTGCGGTGGATCTGGCAAAGAAAGGCTGCCTGACACTCAACCATCGCTACCAGACTCGCTCCCACAGTTAGTTCAGCGCTGTCCTTCTATTGCAGGCTTGCGATAGCTGTTGATGATCGCCGAGAAGTCTTTCCCACCGTCCCCACGCTGACTCATCGCCTGATACAACTGCTGCGCCACCGCGCCGAGCACAACCGGTTGGTGCGCCTGACGCGCCGCTTCGGTCGCCAAACCGAGATCCTTGAGCATCAATTCCGCACCGAAACCACCGGTATAACCACGCGAGGCCGGTGCCGTTTCGACGATGCCCGGCCACGGGTTGTACATTTCCGAACTCCAGCAACGCCCGGTCGAGCTGTTGATGATCCCGGCCAGCACCGTCGTGTCGATGCCCAGTGCATCACCCAGCGCCATCGCCTCGCTGACACCGACCATCGAAATCGCCAGCAGCAGGTTGTTGCAGATCTTGGCGATCTGCCCGGTACCGACTTCACCGCAATGCACAATGTTGCGGCCCATTTGCGCCAGCACCGGTTGCAGGGTGGCGAACAATTCCGGGGTGGCGCCAACCATAAAGGTCAACGTGCCGGCAGTCGCACCGCCAGTACCACCGGAGACCGGTGCATCGGCCATCGCCACGCCTTGTTTCGCCGCAGCGGCAGCCACATCGCGAGCGGTCTGCGGATCGATGGTGCTGCAATCCACTGTCGGCACACCTTGGCGAATGCCAGCCAGCACACCGTCCTCACCGAGCCAGACACTGCGCACATGCACCGCGGCCGGCAGCATGGTGATCACCAGCTCAGCATCCTCGGCAGCCTCACGCGCCGAAGCACGAATGGTCCCGCCCAGTTGCTCCAGTTCTGCCAGCACGGTTTTGTTCAGGTCGACCAGGTTCAGCGAGTGACCCGCCTTGATCAGGTTGCGCGCCATCGGCGCGCCCATGTTACCCAGACCGATAAATGCGATTTTCATGGCAGTTCCTCAGCGCAGGTTGATGGTGGTGTTCACGCCGTCGTTGACGCTGTCGTCATCGAACCAGCGCGCCGTGACCGTTTTGGTCTGCGTGTAGAACTGCACCACTTGCTTGCCGTACGGGCCGAGGTCGCCGAGTTTCGAACCGCGCGAACCGGTGAAGCTGAAGAACGGCACCGGCACTGGAATCGGGATGTTGATGCCGACTTGGCCGACGTCGATCTCAGTCTGGAATTTACGCGCAGCCGCACCGCTCTGGGTGAACAGACCCGTGCCGTTGCCGAACGGGTTGGCGTTGACCAGCGCAATCGCCTGATCAAGGGTGTCGACTTCCAGCACCACCAGCACCGGGCCGAAGATTTCCTGGGTGTAGATCTGCATGTCGGTGGTCACGCCCGAGAACAGGGTCGGGCCTACAAAGTTGCCCTGCTCGTAGCCCGGCACCTTGATGTCGCGGCCGTCCAGTTCCAGCTTGGCGCCTTCCTTGATGCCGCTTTCAATCAGATCGAGAATCCGCGCCTTGGCTTTCTTCGAGATCACCGGACCGACATCGGTGCCTGGCTCGTTGCCAGCGTTGACGGTGAGCTTCTGCGCCAGCGCTTTCAGGTCCGGCAGCCATTGTTTTGCCGCACCGACCAGCACCACCACCGAAGTGGCCATGCAGCGTTGCCCGGCCGCACCGAAACCGGCGCCGACCAAGGCATTCAGTGCTTGCTCGCGATTGGCGTCGGCCAGCACCACGGCGTGGTTTTTCGCGCCCATCATCGACTGCACGCGTTTGCCGTGCTTGCCGGCCAGGTCATAAACGTGGGTGCCAACCGCAGTCGAGCCGACGAAGGACACCGCTTTGATGTCCTTGTGCGTGCACAGACCATCGACCACGTCTTTACCGCCGTGAACCACGTTCAACACGCCGGCCGGAACACCGGCCTCGATCGCCAGTTCCACCAACAGCATGGTCGACAGCGGATCCTGTTCGGACGGCTTCAAGACGAAGGTGTTGCCGCAAGCGATGGCCATCGGGAACATCCACAGCGGAATCATCGCCGGGAAGTTGAACGGCGTGATGCCGGCGCACACGCCGATCGGCTGACGCAACGTGTAGGTATCGACGCCGCCGGCGACGTTCTCGGCGAACTCGCCCATCTGCAGGCTGCCGATGGAGCACGCGTGCTCGACCACTTCCAGGCCACGGAAAATATCGCCCTCGGCGTCGGCAATGGTTTTGCCTTGCTCAGCGCTCAGCACCACGGCAATACGTTTGGAGTGCTCACGGATCAGCGCTTGCAGCTTGAGCATGATGCGCATGCGCGCGCCGATCGGGGTCAGTTTCCAGGTCTGGAAGGCGCGCTGGGCGGCGCTGACGGCGGCATCGACTTCAGCGGCGGTGGCGAACGGGACTTTCGCCAGCACTTGCTGGGTCGCCGGGTTGACGATGTCGTGCCATTCGGTGGTCTGCGACTCGACCCACTCGCCATTGATCAGCAGCTTGACCTTCTGGACCGTGGTTTCGTTGGGCGTAAGCGATGCGTTCATGCTGGTCTCCGAAACTTGTTTTTATCGTAGGAGCCAAGGCGAAGGGTTCGCCTTGAGATGAGGCGTGTGTCACGAATTGGTTGTCGGACTGTTTTTGGAGTATAGATGTGCAAACTTCTAATAAGAACGCACATATAAGCCCGTCCATCATGCAAAAAAACATCACCTCTCTAGGTTCGCTGAACTGGGATGACCTCAAGTTTTTCCTCGAAGTCGCCCGCACCCGCAAGGCCAGTACCGCCGCCAAACGGCTGGCCGTCGACTACACCACGGTGTCGCGGCGGATCAGTTCGCTGGAAGCGGCATTGGGGACTTTGCTGTTCGAGAAGTCGCGGACCAGCGGCTTCGTCCTGACCACCGAAGGCCAGCGTTTGCTCGGTTATGCCGAGTCGATTGAAAGCACATTGCACATGGCCTGCGAGCAAGTCTCTGGCTCCGGCGTGGCCCTGTCCGGGCATGTGCGCATGGGTTGCACCGAAGGCTTCGGCAGCTTTTTCATCACCCCACAGCTGAGCCATTTCGTCGATGCCTACCCGGCCATCTCGGTGGACATCCTGCCGCTGCCGCATTTCATCAGCCTGTCCAAGCGCGAGGCCGATATCGTCATTGCCCTGGAACGCCCTGAGCATGGGCCGTACGTGTGCTGCAAACTCTGCGACTACCGCTTGCAGCTCTACGCGACCCAGGATTATCTGGACCAACACCCACCGATCCGCCGCCCGGCAGACTTGGGCAAGCATCAATTCATCAGTTATGTGGATGATCTGGCATTCAGCTCGGAGCTGCTCTACCTGGCGAACGTATTGCCCGGCGCCAGCGCCAACTTGCGCAGCACCAGCGTGATCGCGCAGTTTGTCGCGGCTCAGCAAGGACGCTCACTGGCGATACTGCCGTGCTTCCTCGCCGCGCGGGATCCGCGTTTGCTGCCGGTACTGCCGGAGGACATCGACATCACCCGGCAGTTCTGGATGTACTGCCGGGAGGACCTGCGCAAGTTGAAACGGATCACCCTGTTGTGGGATTACATTCGTGAGGTGACTGAGCGCAATCAGGGTCTGTTGATGGGACAGACCCGCGAGATGCAGTTCGCCGATTAGTCGGCGCTGACCACAATCGACACCCGACGGTTTTCGGTGCGACCGGCCGCCGTATCGTTGGAGGCTACCGGCTCTTTGCTGCCCAGGCCTTGCAGCTGAATGTTCTCTTGCTTCATGCCGACCGTGCCCAGCACATTGGCGACACTTTTCGCACGGCGCAGGGACAGTTGCTGGTTGTACGTCTCTTTGCCCGATGCGTCGGTGTGGCCATCGACCCTCACGCGCTCGATGCCGACACCCAGCAGGGCCTTGCCGATGCGTTCGACGATTTCGGTGCTTTGCGGGTTCAGGCTTTCGACGTCGCTGCCAAACAGCACTTTGCCGGACAGGCCAAATTCCCAGCCCTCGTCGGTCAGCTCAAAGCCCTGTTGTTTGAGGACGGCGACTTGCGCTGGGGTCAGGCCTTTTTGTGGGGCAGTCTGGCAACCGGTCAGGGCCAGTACGGCCATCAACAGCACAGCGTAAAAAGATCGAATGGACAGTGTGAACACGAGAGTCAGCTCCTGGTTTGAACGGAATCGACCGGGTGCTCCGCCCCAGCCGTGAGTTGGGCGCCGCGCGACAGACGCTTGGCTTGATACATCGCCGCATCGGCGGCATCGAGCAAGGCCCCCGGCGTGACCCCATGATCGGGAAAAACCGCAATGCCGATACTGAGCGAGGTCACGACACTGGTGTCGCCCGGCAATGCGATGGGCATGTCCATGCTGGCGAGGATCTTGTCGGCAATGCGCTCGGCATCTTCGACCTTGTGCAGCGGCGTGAGCAGCACGGCGAACTCGTCACCACCCAGCCGCGCCACCAGATCTTCTTCGCGCAACTGCGCACGAACGCGATTGGCCACCGCCACCAGCACCGCATCACCCGCCGCGTGGCCGAAGTTGTCGTTAATGCCTTTGAAGCGGTCACTGTCGAGAAACAACACGGCAACCCGCTCATCGTGTTTGCCGGCATTGCGCAACGCGCGGATCAAGCGTCCTTCGAAAAATGCACGGTTCGGCAGCCCGGTCAGGCTGTCGTGACTGGCCTGGTGAGCGAGGGTTTCGTTTTCGTTTTTCAGGTGGGTTTGCCACGACTCCAGCTCGTCGAGCAAGGCATTGAAGTCATTGCCGAGGTTGTCGAGTTCGGCGATCTGCGCTTGTGGCACGCGGCGGTCCAGTGCGCGTTCGCTACGTGCGGCGTGGGCCACATTGGCCAGACTGCGCAGAGGACCGGTGATCGCGCGTAACTGGCGACGCGCCAGGTAGAGCGCCACCCAGGCGCTGATCGCGGTGCAGAGGATGATCCCCGCCAGACCGCTGAGCAGAAAGCGCATCAGGCTGCCGCCATGGCCGGTGAGCAGTACACGACCGATTTCACGGTCCTGATGCTCGATCGGCAGACTGACAGGCCTTTCCAGGATGGCGCGGGTGATCTGCATTTCCAGCTCAGAGAACAAGCCGTTTTCCGGGCGTTGCCAATGTGCGAGCAGTTTTCCTTGGCTGTCCAGCACCTGGGCATCAGCGACCTCTTCGGCAGAAGCAATCAGCGCCAGCGATTCGTTGGCGGCCGCCTTGTCGTTGAACACCACCGCAGCTTCCACGGTGTAGCTGATCGAACGGGCGATCAAATGCAGGTTGTGATCGGCATAAACCCGTAATGCCAGTACGCCGAGCAACGTCAGCGAAACACTGGCCATCGCCACGCCCACCAGCGCGACCGTCAAATGCCCTCGGCCAATGACCGAACCCAGCGTTGGGCGGCTACTCGATCTGAACAGGTTCATGGTGCCGCCGGTTTGCGACGCGACAATTGCAGCACGCTGGGATGAATGCGCACGCCGCTACGGGCAACGGAGTCGAGATTGACCTCGAAGGACACTTGCTCATCGCCAACGCGCAGACAGAACAGGCTGCCAACCGTGCACTGATCGCCACCCTCGCTGATGCTAAGTACTGGATGACCAATCAGCGAAGCGAACAAGCGAGTGCGTTCATCCACCGTGAGTTTGCCGATGTACACCGCATCGCATTCGCTGACGATGGCCGGGTTGTCGGCCAGCAGGCGACGTACGGTTACCGGTCGCCCCGTGGCTTGCGTGGTGCCTTTGACCAGATCGTCGGTGTATTCGGTGGGGCCGACGATGCACAGGCGCAATTGCGCAGGCTCCACCGGCCAGCGCGCGTAGCTGAGAATGCCAAGAACAACCTGAGTGACGGATTTGGCCCGTTGTTCGGCCATGCCCGTCGGCGCTTGCGGCTGTGCGACAGCCGCGCCCGTCAATATCCAGAGCAGAGCAACAAGCAACGCGTGCTTGCAGACAACTACGCGCTCTGTCGCCCAGACAGACACCTTCATGCAGGGATTCTCTTGGATCGTAGCGAAATGATGCCGCAACGATAGCACAGCAGTGAAACGCCAGCGAGACAGCGCCCTCTGACCGGTTGGTCAGTAATCGCCGCCAATCGTCGGGATTTTCACCCCTGAGGCAATGCGCCCTCCTCCAGTTCCAGCATCAGCCCGCTCAGGCGTTTGACCTTGCGCTGCACCGCTTCTTCAAACACGCCGGATCGGGATTCGATCAAGGTGAACCAATGTTTAGCCCGGGTAATACCGGTGTAGATCAATTCTTTGGTCAGCACCGGGTTCAAGGCATCGGGCAGGATCAGCGCCGTATGGGCAAACTCAGAGCCTTGGGATTTGTGCACCGTCATCGCGTAGACGGTTTCGACGTCGTTGAGGCGGCTCGGTAATACAAAGCGCACGCCGCCCTGACCGTCGTTGCGCGGGAACGCCACGCGCAGCACCGGTTTGCCTGCATCAGGTCCTTCGCGCTCAGGCAGTTTGAGGGCGATGCCGATATCGCCGTTCATCAGGCCCAGACCGTAGTCATTGCGCGTCATCAGGACTGGCCGACCTTCGTGCCATTGCTGATCGTTTTCGATCAGTCGTGCTTTGAGCAATGCAGCGGTGATGCGTTGATTCAAACCTTCGACACCCCACGGCCCTTTGCGCACGGCACACAACAACTGGAACGTGTCGAACGCTTGCAGGATTTCACGGGCCCAAATGACCCAGTCCGGATGTTCGAGAGGCCTGCCCGACGGTGGGCGCTGATCGCGCAGCACACTCAGGTAATGGCGGTAGCCCTGTGGGCCGTCGCCATGCCCCTCCAGCAACAGACGCTCAAGCTTGTGATCGTGCTCGCCCTTGAGCGGCAACGAATACACATCATCGTAGTGCCCGGTCGTGAGCAACTGCCGCGCCTCTTCCGGCAACTGCTGGTTGACCCGCCGCGCGAGCTGACCGATCCCGCTGCCCTCGCCGAAGCGCCGTGAGTGGCGCAGCATCACCACTTGCTGAGCCAGCGGGTGAGAACCATCGACGTCCTCATGCAAGCCGCTGTCCTGCAACGACTCACCGCTGACTGACTCCAGCCACTGCCGGGTCTGCGGGCTGTACCAGCCACCTTCGGCGTCTCGGCACAAATCCCCGAGCACCGCGCCGGCCTCCACAGAGGCCAATTGATCCTTGTCGCCGAGCAATACCAGTCGAGCATGGGTGGGCAAGGCATCCAGCAGGTTGGCCATCATTTCCAGGTCGATCATCGAGGCCTCGTCGACCACCAGCACGTCCAGTGGCAGGCGGTTGCCGGCATGGTGACGGAAGTGGCGGGTGCCCGGACGACTGCCCAGCAGACGATGCACGGTGGTGACGTCACAAGGGATCTTCGCCCGCACCGCTTCGCTCACTTCCAGCGACTGCACTTGCTGGCTGATGGACTCGGTCAACCGCGCCGCAGCCTTGCCTGTCGGTGCCGCCAGACGAATCCGCAGCGGATGACCGGTGGCGACTGCCGGTGCTTGAAGCAGGGCCAGCAAACGCACCACGGTGGTGGTTTTGCCGGTGCCCGGCCCGCCGGTGACAATGCTGAAGGCGCCGCGAGTGGCAAGGGCACAGGCGAGCTTCTGCCAGTCGATCACTGCTCCCGCCTTGGCGGATCCGAACAGCTCACTCAGTCGCTGCGGCAGATCATCCGGCGTCGGCTCAACCTGTTGCAGACGCTGACGCAACGCCGTATCAATCCGCCGTTCGTAGGCCCAGTAGCGTCGCAAGTACAGGCGCTTGCCCGACAACACCAGCGGGCGCTGCTGCGCCGAATCACTGCTATCGGCCGCCAGTGCGACCAGAGAACTGCCCGCGAGAACCTTGCACCAGTGCGCGCCATCCAGCGCCTCGAGCAATTGCGAAGGCAGCAGCAACACACCACCTTGCACGTCCCCTTCGGGCGGCAGCGACAGAGCAAAGTCGGGAGCTTTCAGGGTTTCGTACAGATCGAGACAGACATGACCGTGGCCAAGTTGATGGCTGGTCAGGGCGGCCGCGAGCAGCACCAGTGGATCGGTGTCGCGCTCAAGTTCGTGCAGGAACCCGACAAACGCTTTGTCCAGCGCACGCAGCCAGCCGCGCTCGACCCAACGAGTCAGCAATATCAACAGATCATCCGCGCTGGTCAGCGGCGACAGCCTCGACAGACTGTCGGCTGCCAACGGTGTCGGTAGCAGGTCGGCGAAGGTGCGGCTCATAGCAGGACTCCCTGTTCCCAGGCGGGCTCGGTCTTGGGTTCGGGTTTGCCTTGGAACATCCGGTCGAGACGCTCGATCAGCTCACGGGGCGGACGTACAAAATACACACCGCGACTGTCCGCGCGGGTGCCGCGCAGGAACAGATACAACGCGCCGCCGACATGCCGGTCGTAATCGTAATCAGGCAGCCGTGCCTTGAGCTGGCGATGCAACGCCAATAGGTACAGCACGTATTGCAGGTCATAGCGGTTGTCGAGGATCGACTGCTCCATGGCCTGCTCGGTGTAAGCCAGATCATCCACGCCGAGCCAGTTGGATTTGTAGTCGGCCACGTAGTAACGGCCATTGTGTTCGAAGGTCAGGTCGATGAAGCCTTTGAACATGCCGTTGAGTTGCACCGGTTCTGCCGCCACGCGGGCCACGCCCCTGTGAGTGTGCTGACGCACCAGTTCGTCGAGTTTGAGGACATCGACTTTATGGCTGGCGAACCAGAATTCCATTTCGACCCGATATTGCTTCAGTTGCTCGAGAACAACCGGCGGTTGCCCGCCAGCGATCGGCAATGGCGATGTGAGCAGATGCTGCAGCCAGTCACTCAGGGTGGTGATCCAGCCTTCCCAGCCACGCAGGTTGCAGCGCCGGGCAATTGCATCCTCCAGCGCCTCGCGGGAAACGGCAAAGCCGTCATCACCGGCCCATTCCAGCAAACCGTGGAGAAATGTTCCCGGATTGGGGCCGCGCGGGAAGCGATGGATATCGGCGCCGCCGGCAATGATTTCTCGCGGGGCGTCGGGGTCCAGGCGTTCGTCATCAAACAGCTTTTGCGCTTGCGGGCTGTCCGGCGCTTCATCGCTGCCGACACTCAATACGTCGCTGATGCGCAATGCGCTGTAGGAAGCGATCCACCAGTTTTCACTGGCCTTGCGCTTGGGCAACAGCGTGGCACTCAGCACGGCGTCATTGCGTGGCGGCTGGTAATGCTCTTCGGTGGGTTGTGGCATCTCATCGATGTCGATGGCCGGACAGTCTTGTTGCAGGTCTTGCAGCCAGCGTTTCAGTTCGCTGGACTCGCCCAGAGATACGCCACCGCCGAGCAGATAGCCCAGCGCCGAAAGGTGCAGCACCGAGCTGTTGTTATTGCCCCGTTTGAGATCCGTCACGCCCAACCAGCAGGCATGCTGCGCGCGCGTCAAAGCAACGTAGAGCAAGCGCAGGTCTTCGGCCAGACGCTCATCGTCCGCTTGCGCTATCAGCTCGGCAGTCGGCTTGAGACTTATCTGAGCCTTCCCCGCGCCGTCGTGGTAATGCAAGGGCAAGCGGCTGCCATCCACGGGTTTTGCCGAACAGATGAACGGCAGGAACACCAAGGGATACTCCAGGCCTTTGGACTTGTGGATGGTCACGACTTTGACCAGTTGCTCGTCACTTTCCAGACGCAGGATCTGCTCTTCGCCAGCCTGGCCGGACATTGCCAGCAGCTCGGCCAGATGACGAATCAGCGCTTGTTCACCGTCCAGCTCCGCAGCTGCTTGCTGCATCAATTCCGACAGGTGCAAAAGGTTGGTCAGTACACGCTCGCCATCCGTGCGGGTCATCAAGGTTTGCGGCAGATGGAAGTCATGCAGCAGGCGACGCAACATCGGCAGCACGCCTTGTTTGCGCCATAGCTCGCGATAGCCACGGAACTGCATGACCCGGGTTTCCCATACCAGCTCGTCCTGGTTCAGACGTTCCAGCTCGGCCAATGGCAGGTTCAGAGTGATACAGGCCAACGCGGCTTTCAGGGAACGTTCGACATCCGGCTCGGCACAGGCCTTGAGCCAGGACAATAGGTCGCGGGCTTCTTGCGCCGCAAATACCGAATCCTTGTCCGACAGGTACACGCTGCGCACGCCCCGGGCGGCGAGTTCACCGCGCACAGCCTGGGCCTCCTTGCCGTCGCGCACGAGAATCGCAATATCGGACGGCCTCAAGCCTCTGAAGTCTTTGCCATCCTGCACGAACCCCGTGCTAGCGCTTTGCCCGCCATTGAGCAGCGCAGTGATTTCGCTGGCGCACGCGGCTGCCAATTGCTGGCGATAGACAACGCCCGACAGTGGCTGGTCGCTAGGCAAATGCCAGATATTCAGCGCCGCGACATCTCGCCCGCCGACCTGCAGTCGCTCCTTGCGCCCTTGGGATTCCACGGGCAGGAACGGCACCGGATTGTCGCCGTTTTTCTCGCGGAACAAAAACGCGCCACGGCCCAGCTCTCGGGACTCGGCGCGCGCGAATACATGATTGACCGCGTTGACCATGCCGTGGCTGGAGCGGAAGTTGGTGCCCAGCGTATGCAGTCGGCCAGTAGTGGCCTGACGTGCGCGCAGGTAGGTGTAGATGTCTGCACCGCGAAAAGCGTAGATCGCCTGCTTCGGATCACCGATCAGAAACAGGCCGGTTTCAGGGCTGTTGTCTTCGATGCGATAGATACTTTCGAAGATCCGGTACTGCACCGGGTCGGTGTCCTGGAATTCGTCGATCAGCGCGACCGGGAACTGCTCTCGAATCAACGTCGCAAGACGTTCGCCACCGTCGGATTGCAGAGCGGCATCCAGGCGCAAGAGCATGTCGTCGAAGCCCATCTCAGCGCGACGCCGCTTCTCTTCCTCAAAGCGTGTGCCTACCCATTTGGCGGCATGTTGCAGCACCGCGGCATCGGGGGTCGGCAATGCATCGAGGCTCGACTTGAGCTTCGGCATGGCATCAAGGCCCGGGTGACTTGGAGCCTGACCTTTCCACGCTTCGGCCATCCCGTCGGGGGTCAGTCGGATGAAACCGGTGCCGATATCCAGTTGCTCCAGGGTCTCGTCTTCAGCCCACGCCTTGAGCTTCTCGAACCAGGGTTCAAAGTAACGCGCCTGCATCTTGCGGCCATCAACGGTCTTGCTGGCGACGCCTTGGTGACAGATGGCGAGCAACTCGTCTGCCCACTGGCGCCAGGGCATTTTCAGTTCGATCAGCGCCGCGCGGCGTTCTTGCAGACATTCATCGATCAGCTCCGCAGGCGCCTTGCCCTCGTCGCTGTCGCGTTCACTGGCGAACAGGCCGCGTACGCGAGGCAACAAGGCCGCCGGCCCGCCCCAGTTGCTGCGCACCCAATTCAAGGCGTCGCTCTGCATCGGGTAACAGAACAGCCGCCAGTAATCACGCAACACTTCGCCGAGCAAGTCGCTGTGATCGGTTTCCAGGGATTGGGTGAACAAGCTGCCGCTGTCGAACGCGTGCTCACGCAGCATGCGCTGACACCAGCTGTGGATGGTCGAAACGGCGGCCTCGTCCATCCATTGCGCGGCGACATCCAGGCGGCTGGCACAGCCGGGCCATTGTTGAGGGTCGAATTGGTCACGCAATTCGGCGATCAATGCATCGGGTGCAGGCGTTTCGTCACGGAAGAATCGAGCGGCCTCAGCCAGACGCGTGCGTATGCGCTCACGCAGCTCCTTGGTCGCGGCATCGGTGAAGGTTACGACGAGAATCTGTGGCGGTAGCAGCTCACGACCGAACCTGCTCGACTCGTCACCATGCCCCAGGATGAGCCGCAAATACAAAGCAGAGATGGTGAAGGTTTTACCAGTCCCGGCACTGGCTTCGATCAACTGGCTGCCACGCAGGGGGAAAGCCAGAGCAAGCGGTGTCTTCGTGTTCATGAGCGTGCCCCTTCGCTGGACAGTGATCGCCATGGTGCTTCGAACAATGGGCGATACAGGGCGTCGCACCAACCGGAAAATGTTTCGTCCCCAAGCAATGCATCGAAGTTGGCATATTGCCGGGCCAGTGCCGGACTCTCGCGGCGCTCGCCTTCGCTGGTCTGCCCATCGCCCTCATAGGCTTTGCGGGCAGCCGCTTCGGCCTTCAGCGGGTCGGTCTGAGAGAGCCACGCGAAAGCGGTTTTTACTGCGATCGGTAATGGCTGTCGCATCCCGGCTTGCCAGGCGAGGAGCAAATCGCCGAGAAAACGTATCGCACGATCTGGCTCCATGGGTTCGAGCAGCAACGTATCGTCGCTGGCCACCAACGCGGTGGTCAGGGACAGCCCGCTGGCGCAAGCCACCAGATGATTGACCCAAGGCTTGGTCAGGCGATGCCATTTGCGACTCTTGATCGAGCCAATGCTGTTGGGAATTGTCGTGACGGACAACAGGCCATCGTCGGCGCGTTGATGCAAACCGGCGAGCCAGCCTTCAAGGCGCACGCCCTGCAATTCAAGATTGACGGGGATCGCACTGCTCAATGGCTTTGGCCAGAGCGTGAGCAGCTGTTGATAACGCTGCAGCAAATCCGGCAGAGGCTCGATCAACTCCCGTTGCAGGCATTCGCCGAATCCAGCCATTGGCAACAGGCCGCTGTTTTGCAGACGCCGGGCCTGGGCAGTCAGAGCCTGATCGACATTGTCCGGTTGCCGGAGAGCGGCTTCGAGCAGGCTGTCGCTCAGCGTGTAACGCTGCAATGCATCCAGCACGAAAGGTTCTTCATCGGCCAGCGGTGCTTCGGCGGCCTCGAAATACACCTTGAGGCGCTGGGTGAAAAAGTGCCGGACCGGGTTGCGCAAAAAGTCCTGCAACAACGCCAGGCTCAATGGTTCTTCTTGCACATAAGGGGTCAGCAACTGCCCTTCGTTTTGAGGCGCCTGCTGTTGATGCAGAACCTGCCATTCGCTGGCATAGCTGAAGAGTTGATCGCCTTCATGAAAATAGCGCGCACTGAACGGTTGCAGCGGATGCTCTTGCGTCACGGCACCCAACAGATCGCGACTTTCGTCGAGCAATCGCCAACCGCTGGCGAGGTGATCGCGCAACTGGCCGATCAACACGGAAGCCGGTCGCTCACTGTTGTCGCGAATGCTGCGACCGACCCAACTGATGTAGAGCTGATGACGTGCCGACAGAAGCGCCTCGAGCAAAAGATAACGGTCGTCTTCACGCCGCGAACGATCTCCCGGACGGTAATCGCTGCCCATGAGATCGAAGTCCAAAGGAGGCTGCGCACGGGGATAGTCACCGTCGTTCATCCCCAGCAGACAGACCAGCTTGAATGGAATGGCGCGCATAGGCATCAGCGTACAAAAATTCACGGCACCGGCCAGAAAGCGCTGAGACAAACGCCCCTGATCAAGACCGGCGAGCCAGGCTTCGCGAACGACTGTGAGTGGTAGCTCATCCGCGAGACCTACCGTCTCACACGTTTCCAGCCAGGTTTCGCGAAGCTCTTCGAGCTGCGCCAATAAGTAATCGTCATGCTCGTTGCTGGCTTTGAAGAACAGTTGCATCAGTGCTTGCAATCGATAGCCCCACTCCTTGGGCTGAGCGGGTTGGGTAAGCTGCTGATGGGCGAGTTCCAAGGCATCGAGCAGGGCCACCAACGGCCCGATCAGTGCGGCGTCGAGCCCACCAATTTCATCATAAGGCTCAATCCCTTCGCACGCGTTGGCGCTGCCGACGGCATAACCCAGGAGCATTCGGCGCAGACCGAAATGCCAGCTGTTTTGCTCAAGCTCGTCGGGTAACCCCAGGCCCGCTCGCTGCTCCGCGTTCATTCCCCAACGCACACCCGCCCCTTCGATCCAGCGGTGCAGCGTTGGCAGGTCGCGCTCCTCCACACCAAAACGAGCGCGAAGTGCGGGAACGTCGAGCAGGTCGAGGATTTCACTGACCGGGAAACGACTGTCGGGAAGCTTGAGCAAGTGCTCGACCGCGATCAGCAGTGGATCACGACCACGCTGCCCCTGATCCGCCAGGGTGAAAGGAATGAACCGCGGATCATGGCGATCGAGCTGACCAAACACCGCACGAATATGCGGTGCATAGCTATCGATGTCAGGCACCATCACGATCACATCGCGAGGACGCAGATCCGGGTTGGCGCTGAAGCGCGCCAAGAGCTGGTCATGCAGTATTTCGACTTCACGTTGAGCACTGTGGGCAATGTGAAAACGGATCGACTCATCACTTGCCAAATCGACAGCAGGCCAGTGTTCGCGAGTCTCGTTGAGTGGGCGCAGTTCGAGGATGTCGTCCTGGAGCTGATTTAGCAGGTTGTGTGGCTGAATGTCGCTGAACAGGTCTATACGTCCGTCGCGAAAAGCCGCTCGATAGCTATTGGGATCGTCATAACTGTCGAGCAGGTTGATGTAGTCCCGACCTTGTTTACCCCATGCAGCCAATAGCGGATGGGCGTGTTGATGCAGTGCATCAGGGTCCAGCACTGCGGGCATTCCGGTCTTGCGCGATTGTCGTTTGTACTGGTGCCGCAACAGATCCTTGTCGGCGACAATATCGGCCCAGTGGTGACGGCACGGGTTGTGTACACACAGCAGGACCTGACTGAAACGCGCAAGCCCGGCCAGCGCCTCAAGCACTTGGGCTGGCAGCGAAGATATCCCGAAAACGATCACTCGCGATGGCAATCCCGCAGGAGCTTCGGTGAGGTTGTTGATGCGTTCGATGAATCGTTGGTGAACGCCGGCGCGACTCTGCGCCATACCCTGTTCGCCTACGTCATCCAGCAGCGCACGCCACAACTCAGCTTGCCAGCAACTGGTCGGGGGCAGAGGTTTTACCTCACCTCTGACATTGCGCAATTGATGCCGCCCCTCTGCCCAGTCTTCAAGCCAGTCAGCCCGGTACACCTGATATTGGTCGAACAGATCCGCCAAGCGTTCGGACAACTGATAGCGCTTGCGCAGGTCGGTGTCATGGGTGAGGAAGCGTTGTAACGGCTCAAAATGCGCACGATCAATGACCTGGGGAAGCAGGCGCATGAGGCGCCAGGTCAACGGGGCTTTATCGAGCAGGGATTTCGGAGGAATTTCATCTCGGCCCAATACCATGCGGTACAGCTGCCACATGAAACTGCCTGGCAGTTGCACATCAATCGCTGCGGCAATACCGCAACCGCCAAGGTCGTCTTCCTCAGGGTCTTCGGCCAAAGCCAATTTGAGCCATTGGGCAATGCCGTTGCTCTGCACGAGCGCAATTTCGTTTTCCAGGGGAGCCAGCGGATAGCGCCGCATAATGCTGATCACAAGGCTGCGCAGTTCGTCCAGGCTGTTGCTCTGGACGACCATGAATGCAGCGTTGAGGGACTGAGCGTCCGGCATAAAGGATTCCTTGGAAAGTACGAAAGCCAGGGTAGAACCTTAGCATTGTCGGCAGGCTGTGACAGCCGGACGGCGTCCGTGAATGCTGTACGAACTTTCCTGCGGGCAAAACAAAACCCCAACTGCTTTCGCAATTGGGGTTTCGGAATTTAATCTTGACGATGACCTACTCTCACATGGGGAAACCCCACACTACCATCGGCGATGCATCGTTTCACTGCTGAGTTCGGGATGGGATCAGGTGGTTCCA
>NZ_UTBZ01000047.1 GCF_900580865.1 Pseudomonas viridiflava | reverse complement strand
TCGAAAAGGTCAGCACACTTAACGATGCCTGGGCGAAGATTCACAGCAGTGAAGCTGAAGGTTACAAACCGGCTGGCCCGAACGACTTCCTGAAAAACAAGGACATTGTGATTGGCTCGCCGGATGAGCTGGGCGATGGCCTGATCCGGTTCGCCAACGGTGATGACAAGTTCATCGTATCCAAGGATCAAAGTCCTCAGCTGTATGACGATGTCGTTGCGAAATGGAACGAGCTGGGTACGGGCAATATCGGTGAGATGCGCACCCGCCACAACCTGCCTCCCGCTGC
>NZ_UTBZ01000071.1 GCF_900580865.1 Pseudomonas viridiflava | reverse complement strand
CTCCAGGAGCAATCGCGATGATGCAGTGGAGTATAGGTCCGGCCGTCATGCCGGACCGGAGGCTGTGATGAAGCGCTTCGCACCGGGACTGTGGCCGACGTTGATCGTGTTGTTCCTGCTACCGGTTCTGATTGCTCTGGGGTTCTGGCAACTGGAACGGGGCGAACAGAAGCGTCCCATGCTCAGTCAGTTCACCGAGCGCCGCGCCGCCGCTCCCGTCAACATCGGCGAGTTGTTGTACGCCGAGGACCCCGCCTGGCGCCGTGTGCACATTCGTGGCCACTTCGATTCAGCC
>NZ_UTBZ01000155.1 GCF_900580865.1 Pseudomonas viridiflava | reverse complement strand
GCGGTTGTAGGTTGGAGTGGTCATGGTCTGCTTCCCTTTTGAGTTTTTGAATTTGTTGTTGCGTTCAAGTTGGGTACAGATTACTGACGCACAGGGACGGGATAAATCGGCTGAAAAGCGTTTCACCGTCAACTCAAAAAGGACAATACCGATCAACCCGCCACTTCTGCACTGTCGGCAGATATCAGCAATGACGCGGTCATTTCAGCGTGGCATACCGCAAGGATTTCATCGGCCAGCGCTGAATCATCCGGGCAGGCACGCGACAGAATAATCGCGCCCACCGCCCGCGCCAGCATGTCGATCATTTTCACTCGCCCCGCGTCAGGCGCCGCGTCTGGACCTGTCGGGTACTTGTCGCCGAGCGTCTGCAAGGTGCGCTCGATGCCGTCGGCAAACGCCGTTTTCACGTCGTCCGACTGGCGCGCGGCGTCGCCGCACAAAGCGGCCATGGTGCAGCCGCTGCCCCGCCCGTCCCGATGGTCTTTCGACACATAAGCGTCGATGAAGCCCTGAACATCAAGCGTTTCGGCGCTGACCAACGAGCGCGCGAGGCTATTGGCCGAGGCTTCGGACATCAGGTCGGCTTTCGAGCCGAAGTGCTTGTAGAAACCGCCGTGGGTGAATCCGGCCGCCGCCATCAGGTCGGCGACGCCGACACCGTCAAAACCTCGCTCACGAAACAGCACCGACGCGGTCTCGACGATGTGCTCGCGGTTTGCCTGCGCCTGGGCTTTGGTGACTCTCACGTGCAATACCTCCGCTGAAATTCATGCGCCGATGATACATAGATGTCAGCCATAATCAAAACCGTTGACAGTTTAGATTTCGATCATCATCCTAATTGCAGACATTATCGCTGCTCCTCCACAGGCACGGATCCAACCCCATGACCGATCAAAATCTGTTCACGCCGTACACGCTTGGCTCCCTGACGCTGGCGAATCGAATCGTTCTCGCGCCGCTGACCCGCAATCGGGCGGGCGAAGGCTTTGTGCCCAGTGAGTTCGCAGCCACCTATTACAGTCAACGCGCCTCCGCTGGCCTGCTGATTTCTGAAGCGACGCAGATCTCCCGACAGGGCCAGGGCTATCAGGACACCCCGGGGATTTACACGCAGGCGCAGATCGACGGCTGGCGCAAGGTGACCGCTGCGGTGCACGAAAAAGGCGCGAAGATCTTTCTGCAACTGTGGCATGTCGGTCGTGTTTCACACGTTGATCTTCAAGAAAACGGCGTCGCACCCGTAGCACCCTCGGCGCTGCGCCCGGCGACCAAAGTATTCGTCAACAACCGTTTTGAAGACGTTTCAGCGCCGCGCGCGCTGGACATCAGCGAACTGCCGGGGATCGTCAACGATTTCCGCCAGGCAGCGGCCAACGCTATCGCCGCTGGGTTTGATGGTGTGGAAATCCACGGCGCCAACGGCTATTTGCTCGATCAATTCATCAAGGACGGCGCCAACGTGCGCACCGATGCCTACGGCGGCTCGATTGAAAACCGTGCGCGCTTGTTGCTGGAAGTGACGGCAGCGGTCGTCGCCGAGATTGGCGCAGATCGCACCGGCATTCGCCTCTCACCAGTGTCGCCGGCCAACGGCGTTTCGAGCAGCGACCCGCAAGGGCAATTCGATTACATCGTCGAGCAACTCGATGCGCTGGGCATCGTTTATCTGCATGTGGTCGAAGGCGCAACCGGCGGGCCGCGCGATGTCGCGCCGTTCGATTTCGGCTCTCTGCGTCAGCGTTTCAAAAACACCTACATCGCCAACAACGGCTATGACCTCGACCTGGCGAACGCGCGGATTGCCGAGGACCACGCCGATCTGATCGCCTTCGGTCGCCCGTTCATTGGCAATCCCGATCTGGTCGAGCGCCTGGCAGCCGGTGCGCCGTTGGCCGGCTTCAACCCCGCCACCCTGTATGGCGGTGGTGCAGAAGGCTACATCGACTACCCGACCCTGGCTGAAGGGAGCGCCACGGCTCAGTAAGCAGAACTCACCGTACTGGCTGCCTCATGTATTAACCCTGATCAATGGCTTTTGAAGAGAGATGACCCTATGAACGCCCACCCTACTGTTCTCATCACTGGCGCCTCTACCGGCATTGGCGCGGTTTACGCCGAACGTTTCGCGCAACGCGGGCATGATCTGGTGCTGGTCGCCCGTGATCTGGAGCGCCTGGAAACACTCGCAGCAAAACTGCGCAGCGAACACAGCGTCGCCGTGGATGTGCTTCAGGCCGACCTGACCCAACTCAAAGACCTGACCACTGTCGAAACGCGCCTGCGCGACGATGCGCGCATTGGCATCCTGGTCAATAACGCGGGCGCCGCGCAGTCCGGCAACTTCATCGAGCAGAGCACCGACAAAGTGGCCAATCTGGTCGCCCTCAACACCACGGCACTGGTGCGGCTCGCCAGTGCCATCGCTCCCCGTCTGGCGAAGGCCGGTGACGGCGCCATTATCAACATCGGCTCGGTGGTCGGTCTGGCCCCGGAGTTCGGCATGTCGGTCTACGGCGCGACCAAGGCGTTTGTCCTGTTCCTGTCTCAGGGTTTGAGTCTGGAACTGTCGCCACTGGGCGTCTACGTGCAAGCCGTGCTGCCGGCCGCGACGCGTACCGAGATCTGGGATCGCGCGGGCATCGACATCAACACCTTGAGCGAGATCATGGAGGTCACCGATCTGGTCGATGCGGCGCTGGTCGGTTTCGATCGTCGCGAACCGGTGACCATTCCGCCGCTGCATGAAGGTGAGCGCTGGGATGCCTTGCAGACCGCGCGGCAGGGCCTGCTGGCACAGATACGCCAGTCGGCAGTCGCCCAGCGCTATCTGGCGTGATTGCAGTGGAACAAATGCCTTTCGTCAACGCCGCCAACCAATCGATTTTGGTTGGTGGCACGGCCTTCGCCTATCGAGACCTCGGCCCGAAATCGGCGGTGCCGCTGATCCTGCTCAATCATTGGGGCGCGGTACTCGACGACTTCGACCCGCGAATCGTCGATGGTCTGGCGCAAACCCGGCGCGTGATCGCCATTGACTATCGCGGTGTCGGTGGCTCAGGCGGCACCGCGCCCCTGACCGTCGCGCAGATGGCCGACGACGTCATCAGCCTGATCGCAGCGCTGGAATTCACCAGCGTCGATCTGCTGGGTTTCTCCCTCGGCGGATTCGTTGCTCAGGACATTGCGCTCAAAGATCCCGCCTTGGTACGGCGCCTGATTCTGACCGGCACCGGACCTGCTGGTGGAGTCGGTATCGCCAAGGTAGGTGCGGTTTCCTGGCCACTGATGTTCAAGGGCTTGCTGACCCTGCGCGATCCCAAATTCCATCTATTTTTCACCACAACCGCCAACGGACGGCGGGCCGCGACAGACTTTCTGCAACGTTTGAAAGAACGCCGCAAAGATCGCGACAAGCGCCCGACACCCAGCGCTTTTCTGCGGCAGTTGAAAGCCATCAAGGCATGGGGCAAACGGGCACCGCAGAATCTTGGCGACCTGCGAATCCCGACGCTGGTGGTCAACGGTGACAGCGACATCATGGTGCCCACGGTCAACTCGATTGACCTGGCGAACCGTATTCCCTACGCGCAATTGATCATTTATGAAGACGCCGGACACGGCGCGATTTTCCAGAACTACGCTGACTTTGTCGGCAAAGCGCAGGCGTTTCTCGACCACTGAAGCAATCCGCTCAGGCAACCCTGCCCTCCCCCAGAACCGTGAGAGCCGCTCCCACCATGAAAGCTTATTTTATCGATCGCTACGGCAAGCAGAACGGGCGTATGGGCGATGTCTCCGAGCCTGTACCCGGCGCCCACGACGTGCTGATTGAAGTCCATGCCGCCAGCGTCAACGTACTCGATTCAAAGATTCGCAGCGGCGAATTCAAACTGATTCTGCCGTACTCATTCCCCTTGGTGCTGGGCAACGATTGTGCCGGTGTGGTGATTGAGGTTGGCGCAGCGGTCAAGGGTTTCAATCCCGGCGACGCGGTGTATGCGCGCGTGCCGGAGCAGCGAATCGGCACGTTTGCGGAGCTAATCGCCGTCGACCAAAACGCCGTAGCGTTGAAGCCCGCCAACCTCAGTATGGAACAAGCCGCAGCCGTGCCTTTGGTCGCCCTGACAGCCTGGCAAGCGCTGGTCGACATCGCCCGTTTGCAAAAGGGTCAGAAGGTCTTGATTCACGCCGGTTCCGGCGGTGTCGGAACCATCGCCATTCAACTGGCCAAACACCTCGGCGCTGTTGTCGCGACCACCACCAGCACCGCGAATGTCGAGTGGGTTAAAGCGTTGGGCGCAGACGTGGTGATTGATTACAAACAGCAGCACTTCGAGCAGGAACTGCGCGACTACGACGTGGTGCTGAACAGCCTCGGCACCGACGTTCTGGAAAACTCGCTCAAGGTACTCAGGCCGGGCGGTCAGCTGATTTCCATTTCAGGCCCGCCAACTGCCGAGTTCGCCAAGGCCCAGGGCCTGGCCTGGCCGCTGCGGCAAGTCATGCGCTTGTTGAGCCTGAGCATTCGGCGCAAGGCACGCAAACAGGATGTCCGTTACAGCTTCCTGTTTATGCGGGCCAACGGTGCACAGCTGCACGAAATCACCCCCCTCATCGAGGCCGGCCACATCACGCCGGTGCTGGATCGCACCTTCGCCTTCGAGTCGACCGGCGAAGCGCTGAACTACGTTGAGCAAGGTCGCGCAAAAGGCAAAGTGATCGTTCGGATCAAATAGCGAAATGCCTGTCATCAGTTGGCGAAACAACCATGGATAACGTTGCCTACAATACCGAAGAGCGCCCTGCCAGCGAACAGCACGAAACGCAGAACAACCACGAACATGGACAAGCGAATCACCAACCGCCCGAACCTGTGCAGCAGACCGCCACGCTCAGCACTGTGCCTGTGGTGTGGCGGCCCTTGATGCTCGAGCCTTAGCTGTCCCAAGCCCTCATGTGTTCAACGGCGATTGCGGCGTATCCGGATTGAGTTGCCGGCGGCGAAACTGTCCCGGCGGCTGACCGTGAATCTGCCGAAAACGCCGTGAGAAATACGCCTCGTCAGCGAAGCCGCACAACCGCGCCACCTCGCCCACCGAGCGGGTGCTGTTGAGCAGGAAATTGCGTGCCGCGTGCATCCTGCGTTCGAGCACCAGTTCGGTGAAGGTCTTGCCGATCTCCTTGCGCAACCAGTGCGTCAGATAGGTCGGCGACAGATACGTCGCCGCAGCCACCTTGATCAGATTGAGATCGGGGTCGGCAATGTTCTTGCGCAAATATTCGAACATGCGGCCCAGCGCATCCCGGCGGCTGACCTCGGCCGCATTCTCCTCGGCCAGACGCTTGAGTGGTTCGGCGTAAAGGAAACACACGCTGCCAATCAGTTGCAGCAACAAGCCCTTGAGCATCTCGCGCGTACCAAACTGACGGTTCTCGTCCAGCGTGCGCATCTGCTCGATCAAGGCACAGACCTTGGCGAAGTCCTCATCCCCAAGAATGAAATCCAGATGCTCCTGAAAGCGGAATGGCGATAACTCCGGCGCCAGCAGGATCGACACTTCTTCCAGATCCATCGGGTCGCACTGCAAATGCGGCAAGAGGAAGGTCTGGGAAAAATTGATCACCATGAAATTGCTGTCCGCTGGATGCGGGATCACATGCACTCGGTGCGGCAGTATGAATGCCAGGGTGTTGCGCGGGAACGGACGCTCGACGTTACCGATGTGCTGCACGGTGTCGCCACCGAGGTTGATCTGGATCTGGAAATACTCGTGCCGATGGGGACTGGTCTCGGCGCGCCGGCCCTTTTTGTCGCGGATGTAGAAGTCGGTCAATTCGCTGCGCTGCTGCATGACATAGGTGGGAATACGACTGAGTGACGACATCTGCGCAGAATCCTCGACAGGTATTTGCAGTGAACTGACGACCGTCATCTTGCAGACATGTACGCAATGCACGCAAGCAGTCATACGACGACCTGCCTCTCCAAGGATTTTTCATCTTCGATATGGCGTTTAGCCTGTCCAAAACCGCCGAGAAAGAATTACGATTTTTTATCGTTAATAATCAACCAATTAATCGACACATCTAAATAATTCATCAGGAGATTAACGCATTTATTTCTTGGACAGGTTTAGCAACGCCACTGCCATAGAAAAAAAACGTTCTAACTCCTCGGTTGCTTTACCAATGTTGTACGACCACTGTTAGCCGACGCAGCCCAACCTCTTCCAAAAACAATCACAGGTGTGCACGTCATGATTCAATTTTTCCCCCTCGCCGCCCCTCCCGACATTGTCCCGATCACGCCGACTGGAAGACGTTTCTAAACGTCTTCCAGTCGGCTACTCGCACCGTTCGCTCCAGTATCGATTGCCATGCCCCGACCATCGCGGGCAACGCCTTCGGCTGCGCGAAAACATCTCGATTCTTCTAACAATAACGAGGTCTCTTCATGTCGAATTCACATGCTTCCCAAGCCACCGTGCCGCCGGTGATAGACGGCGCCCGGGACGCCGTCCTGCCACAACGCCTGCCCTCGCGGCGGCGCTGGTTCATGCTCTCGCTGCTGCTGATTGCGACGATCATCAATTACATCGACCGGGTCAATATCTCGATTGCCGCGCCATTCATGGCCAAAGACCTGGGTCTGGACAAGATCGAAATGGGCCTGATCTTTTCGGCATTCGCCTGGACGTATGCCCTGGCTCTGGTCCCTGCCGGGTTTATCGCTGACCGCTTCGGTTCGCGCTTCACTTACGGCGTGTCGCTGATCAGTTGGTCAACGGTGACCGTGTGCCAGGGCTTTGCCACGGGCTTCGCGTCCTTGTTCGGTTTGCGTCTGGCGGTCGGTGCGATGGAAGCACCGGCGTTCCCGGCCAACAGTCGCGCGGTGACGGTGTGGTTCCCGGCGCGGGAGCGGGGTCTGGCCAGTAGTATCTACGTCTGCGGGCAATACCTGGGCACGGCGCTGTTTACCGGTGCGCTGCTCTGGCTGGCGACCACCTTCGACTGGCGTCACGTGTTTTATAGCACCGGCGTGCTCGGCATCGTCTTCGGCGTGCTGTGGTTGTACCTGTATCGCGATCCGTTGAACTGCAAGAAGGTCAGCAAAGAAGAGTTGAAGTACATCGAAGCCGGCGGCGGTCTGGTCAAAAGCAGTCAGGAACGTACCCGCTTCAACTGGCGACAAATCGCCGAGCTGTTCAGCTACCGGCAAATCTGGGCGATTTGCATCGGCAAGTTCGCCAGCACCTCGGCGCTGTACTTCTTCCTGACCTGGTTCCCCACCTACCTGATCGAAGAACGCCAGCTGACCATGATCAAGGCCGGGATCTTCGCGGTTCTGCCTTTTGTCGGCGCGACGGTCGGCATCCTTCTCGCCGGCATTGTGTCGGACTTGTTGATCCGCCGGGGCTATTCGATTTCCTTCGCCCGCAAGTTGCCACTGGTGATTGGGTCGATGCTGGGGATGTCCATCGTTCTGGTGAATTTCACCGATTCGAACACGATTTGCATCGCCGTGCTGACCATTGCCTTCTTCGCCCAAGGCATCGCCTCTTCTTCGTGGGCCGCCGTGTCGGAAGTGGCGCCGAAGGAGCTGATCGGCTTGACCGGCGGGGTCACCAGCCTCGCCGCCAACATTGGCGGCATCGTCACGCCGATCGTGATTGGCGCGATCGTGCATGCGACCGGCTCATTCGCCTGGGCCTTCTGGTTCATTGGCGGCGTGGCGCTGATGGGCACCCTCTCCTACTCACTGCTGCTCGGCCGCTTGTACCGCATCGAATTGAAGGTGCGCTGAAGCCAACAGCACCGTTTTCTCCAACTGGAGGCGGCTTTCGTCCAACTTCACCAACGACTGCCGCCGTACGCTGAAGCTACCAACAGGACTCATAACAGGATGAACATGACTGAATACGTCTTCACGCCGGATCTGCCCGTGACCTTGCCCGTTGTCGGCAGTGAGCAACGTTTTCCCGTTGGCCGGGTATTTTGTGTCGGGCGCAACTACCCGTGGCCAGACGCCGTCGGCCAGTCGCGCCAGCCACCGGTGTTTTTCATGAAACCGGCGAGCACCGTCGTCGACGCCGTCGGTGAAGTGGCATTCCCTTCGCTGACCGAGGATTTCGCTCACGAAATCGAGTTGGTGGTGGCCATCGGTGAAGGTGGCGCGAATATCCCCGAAAGCGAGGCGCTGGCTTATGTCTGGGGTTACGCCGCCGGCCTCGACCTGACCCGTCGTGATGTTCAACGCGCCGCCAAGAGCAACGGTTTGCCATGGGAAGGTGCCAAGGTGTTCGACGGCGCCGCACCGATGACCGCCATCGTGCCAGTGACCCGCGCAGGCCATCCCGAAGGTGAGTTGTGGCTGAACGTCAACGGCCAGGAGCGTCAGCGCGACAGTCTCGACAGCCAGATCTGGTCGGTCGCTGAAGTGATCAGCCGGATCTCCCAGTCAGTGGCGCTAAGGGCCGGCGACCTGATCATGACCGGCAGCCCGGCCGGCGTCGACGGGCTGCATCCCGGCGATGTGATCAATGCCGGCATCGACGGTATCGGCCAACTGGAAATGCGCGTCGGCCCACGGGCCTGAACGCCGCAGTGATTTGAAGACAGGAGAACAACAAAATGTCCATCACACATCCTTTGAAAGTCGCGCTGGTCACCGGCGCCGGTAGCGGAATCGGCCGCTCCGTGGCGCTTGGCCTGCTAGCCGACGGTTACACCCTGGTGCTTGCCGGTCGCCGGCCGGAACCGTTGCAAGCACTGGTCGAACTGGCGGCAAGCGAGGGGCACGAAGCCCTGGCGGTACCGACCGATGTGCGCGACCCGGCCAGTGTCGATGCGCTGTTCGCAACCATTGCCGAGGTCTACGGGCGTCTGGATGTGGTCTTCAACAATGCCGGGGTCAATGCTCCCGCCGTGCCCTTGGACGAACTGACGTTCGAACAGTGGCGCAACGTGATCGACACCAACCTCAACGGGGTTTTCCTGTGCGCTCGTGGTGCCTTCGGATTGATGCGTCGTCAACAGCCTCAGGGCGGACGCATCATCAATAACGGTTCGATTTCGGCACACACACCACGTCCATTCAGCAGCGCCTACACCGCCAGCAAACATGCGGTGCTGGGGCTGACCAAATCGCTGGCGCTGGACGGTCGCGAATTCAACATCGCCTGCAGCCAGATCGACATCGGCAACGCCCTGACCGAAATGTCGGTACGCATGACCAAAGGTGTACGCCAGGCCAACGGCAGCATCGCCGTGGAGCCGATGGTCGACGTCAAACATGTCGCCGATGCCGTGCGCTATATCGCCGGCCTGCCGCTGTCGGCCAACGTTCTGAACATGACCGTCATGGCCACCGCCATGCCGTTTGCCGGCCGCGGTTGAGCCGGCCTTTTTATTCGGTAAGAGAGGTTCACATGAAGCCAGAAGTCTTGCAGCTCAGCCCGATCCTGATTCCTGAAATCAACGCGCGGCTCGACGAATTGTTTACGGTCCGACGCTATTTCCAGCAGGCGGACAAACAGGCGTATTTACAGGAACACGGTGCGAATATTCGCGGGGTGATCACCGGTGGCCATACCGGCATCACCCAAGCCGTCATGGCGCAACTGCCGAAACTTGAAGTGGTGGCGGTCAACGGCGTCGGCACCGATGCGGTGGACCTGGCTTACGCTCGGGATCGCGGCATACGCGTGACGGCGACCATTGGCGCGTTGACCGAAGACGTCGCCGACCTCGCCATCGGCTTGCTGATTTCAGTGTGTCGCGGGCTGTGTACCAGTGATCGCTATGTGCGCTCGGGCCAATGGCCGCACAGCGCCGCACCGCTGGCGCCGCTGCCGCTCGCGCGTCAGGTGTCCGGCATGCGTATCGGCATTGTCGGCATGGGCCGGGTCGGCCGTGCGGTTGCCAGTCGTGCGGCAGCCTTCGGTTGTCCGATCAGTTACACCGACCTGCAACCGATGAGCGATGTACCCCACACTTTCGTCGCCGACCTCAAGCAATTGGCCCGCGACAGCGATGCGCTGATTCTCGCCGCCGCTGCCGACAAGGCTGAAGCCATCATCGATGCTTCCGTGCTACAGGCCTTGGGCAAGGACGGTTATCTGATCAACGTGGCACGGGGCAAACTGGTCAACGAAGCTGATTTGCTGGCGGCACTGAATGCCGGTGAGATCGCCGGTGCCGGGCTGGATGTGTTTGTCGATGAGCCGAATGTGCCGGAAGCCTTGTTCGGTAACGAACAGGTGGTGCTGCAGCCGCACCGCGCCAGCGCAACATTGCAGACGCGCACGCGCATGGGGGAAATGGTGGTGGCGAGTTTGCTCGACAGCTTTGCCGGGAAGACGCCGCAGGGGTGCGTGACCGGTTAAGTGGCGGGTGCCGAAACAGCTGCCCTCACCCTAGCCCTCTCCCCCAGGAGAGGGGACCGATTGGGGGATATTAAGGATGAACGCCGACGTGCAATAGCGTCTGTGAATCCAATATTGCCAAGCATTGCGGATGAACCCGTCATCGACGCGATCTTTCAGGTCGATGGATAACCCAAGACACCTCGGTCGGCTCCCTCTCCCGCAGGGAAAGGGACCGATTGGGGGATATTGGCGATGAGCGCCGACGTGCAGTAGCGTCTGTGAATCCAATGCCGCCAGGCATTACCGATGAATCCATAATCGACGCGATGTTTCAGGTCGATGTATAACGCCAGACACCTCGGTCGGCTCCCTCTCCCTCTGGGAGAGGGCTGGGGTGAGGGGCCGCCTGTGCACCGACTTACAAAGTGTAGGAAATGCCCACCTGCACCGTTCTCGGCGCGCCCGGATAGGCGTAGACATTACCAAACGCGCCCTCTTCATAATCCCGGTCAAACAGATTCTTCACGTCAAGATTGAGCCGCACTTTCTCGTTAACCTTGTAGAAGCCGAGCAAATCGATAACTGTGTAGCTGTCCATCGAGAACGCAGTATTGGCGGTTTGCCCGGCGCGTTCGTCGACGTATTTGAGTCCCGTGCCCAGGCCGAGGCCTTTGAACGCACCGTCCTGAAACTCGTAAACGTTGAGCAGGCTGAAGCTGTTTTGCGGAATGTTCATCAACCGTGTGCCGGAGCGGATCACGTTGTCCTTGGTCACCTCGGCATCCACGTAGGCGTAGCCGCCGATGACGCGCCATTCGGGTGTCAGGTTGCCGGCGACGTTCAGGTCGAAACCACGGCTGCGCACTTCCCCGGCCGCCACACTGAAGGTCGAATCCACCGGGTCGGTGGTCAACACGTTGCGTTTTTCGATCTGATAAATCGCTGCGTCGACGCTTAACTGATGATCCAGCGCCTCCCACTTGATGCCCATTTCATAAGACTTGCCTTTCTCTGGGGCGAAGCCTCCGCCCACGCGGCTCGCGCCGGTATTGGGCTTGAACGAGCGCGCGGTGTCGGCATAGACCGCCAGCGTCTCGGTCAGGTCGTAGGTCACGCCGAGGCGCGGGGTCACCGCGTTGTCGCTGGCCTGCCAGTTTTTTCCGCCCGGCACATAGGTTTCATAGTCGTGCTCGAAACGCTCGAAACGCGCCCCGGCCAACACCTTCAGACGCTCGGTCAACGCCACCTGATCCTGCACGAACGCCGCGTAGGTCTTGAGGTTTTCCTTGTCGTGGGTCGGCGTGCGAGTCAGCGCCGGACGCGGCTGGCCGTAGACCGGATCAAAGATGTCGATCGGGTAAGCGCCGACCGCGCCGCTGGAGCGCTGAATGATCGACTTGTAGTCGTAATCTTCATACTCGATGCCGGTCAGCAAGGTGTGCTGCAAGCCGCCGGTACTGAAATGACCGGTCAGATTGAGTTGAGTGTCCTTGTCGGTCCACTCCAGTTTGCGGTAGTTGAAGTTGCGCCCCAGGGTTCGACCGTCATCAGCAATGCCGTTGGCTTCGATCGCGTTGCCTTCCAGCGAGCCGTCGAGCCACTGGAAACCACCGCCCAGCGTCCAGTCATCATTGAGCAGATGTTCGAAACGCAGTTGCGCCATGTTGTTGTCGTTGTGCAATTTGCCGGCGTCTTTCTCGCCGAAGAACGTATCCCGCGAGGCTGTGCCGATCTGTTTGGCGTAACGCGTCACGCCACGATCCAGTGGATGATTATTGCGCATGAAATCACCCTCGAAGATCACCCGCGTGGCATCGCTGGCCTGCCAAGTCAGCACCGGCGTCACGCCGTAGCGCTCGGTCTCGACGTGATCGCGGAAGGTATCGCCACCCTCACCCACGACGTTCAATCGATAGGCCAGCCGGCCCTCTTCATCCAGCGGGCCGGAAGCGTCCAGGGTGCCGCGCTTCATGCCTTGATCATTCAACTGACTGCCCAACGTGACCGTGCGCTCAGCCAACGGCTGCTTGGAAACAACGTTGAAGGTGCCGCCGGGATCGCCACGGCCGTAGAGCATCGTCGCCGGCCCGCGCAGCACTTCCAGACGCTCGATGGTGTTGGCATCGGGCATGTTCGGGTAGCCGCGATTGATCGGGAAACCGTTGCGGTAGAACTCGCCAGTGGTGAAGCCGCGCACGGTGAAAGTGGTCAGGCCCTGCCCGCCGAAATTGTTCGCGCGGCCGACGCCGCCGGCATAGTCCAGTGCATCTTGCAAACGCGTGGCGCCGAGGTCTTCGACCGCATCCTTGGTCACTACGCTGATCGATTGCGGGGTTTCATGGATCGAGGTGTCGGTGCGCGTGGCGCTGGCAGAACGTGTGGCGCGATAACCCTGCACCGGGCCGTCGGCCCGCTCGTAATCCGCCGTGCCGACCACATCGGTCGCCTCCAGCTCTAGCGCTGAGGATGTTGATTCGGCCTGTTCGGCCCATGAGGAAGAAGACAACGCCTGCAGCACGCAAATTGAAAGCAGAGTACGACGCATGAAATGAAAACCTTACGAATAGGCCAGAACGAAGGGTAAAACCGCCAGCAAAGCGCCGCGGATGGTATACCAAGCGTTCCGTTATTGAAACTTATTCCCATTCGTATGTTTGAGCCGACTGCGTGCCGGTACGTGTGTCATGCATTGCGTCGCACAAAAAACCTTGGTCAAACGTGCAAAAGCTGTTTCGTCATCGCCATCGAGGTGTCGAGCGACTGCCCGGTTCGCTGCAACTTGTTCAGCAGACTGGCGCCCAACCACAGCTGATACAGGGTTTCCGCCAGGTGCCGGGCGTCACCCTTGGGCAGGCTGTTTTCGGCCTGGCCCTGCTCGATGCACAGCGTTATGCGCGCCACCACTTGCTCGGCACCATCGCGCAAGGTCAGGCGCATCGACTCCGACAGGTCGGCGACTTCGGCACTGAGTTTCACCACCAGACACTCATCGCCATGCCCTTCGAGGGTGCAACGGTTCTGCCAGCCCTGCCAGTAATCCATCAGCCGCTCGTAGGCGCTCAGCCCTGGCAGCGTCAGGCGTCGCTCCATGTCGGCGAGGTAGCCGACGAAATAATCCGCGAGCAACGCCTGGCCGTACAACTCCTTGGATTTGAAGTAGTGATAGAACGAACCCTTGGGCACACCGGCGGTTTGCAGGATTTCGTTGAGGCCGACACTGGTGAAGCCCTTCTCGGCCATCATCCGGTGGCCGGTGTCGAGCAAGTGTTGGCGGGTGTCGTCGTAGGTCGCTTTCATCGGGCGCACATTACCAGGCAATAGACCAGTCGTATATTTCGAGGAACGGAAGTTTGCCATACCTGTCGATGAAAAACCGCAGGATAAAAAATTACTAGACGACTGGTCTAATTGGAATCTATGCTGCGCCCCGACAAACGTTTTCTGACCGGTGTGGCCGATGTGCGAATCCTTCGCCCAATCGAAGACACCTGATCGACTCAAGGTGCTCTATGAAAATCCTGATGGTTTTGACTTCCCACGATCAACTCGGCAACACCGGCAAGAAAACCGGCTTCTGGCTGGAAGAGTTCGCCGCGCCCTACTACGCCTTCAAGGACGCCGGCGCCGACGTCACACTGGTCTCGCCGGCCGGTGGCCAGCCGCCGCTGGACCCGAAAAGCGATGAACCCGATGCGCAGACCGCCGAGACCGATCGCTTCCGTAAGGACCCGGCCGCACAACAGGCACTGGCCAACACCGGTCGCTTGGCAGACGTCAGCGCAGATGATTTCGATGCCGTGTTCTACCCGGGCGGCCACGGCCCACTGTGGGACCTGGCCGAAGACAAACAGTCGATCGCGTTGATCGAAGCGTTTGACCGCGCCAACAAGCCGCACGGTTTTGTTTGCCATGCACCTGGCGTATTGCGTCATGTCCTCACGGCTGACGGCAAACCGCTGGTCCAGCATCGCCAGGTCACCGGTTTCACCAACGCCGAAGAAGAGGCCGTTGGCCTGACGGACGTGGTGCCGTTCCTGATCGAGGACGAGTTCCAGCGTCTCGGCGGTCATTACTCGAAAGTCGCTGACTGGCAGGTTCACGTGGTCGCCGATGGGCAACTGGTCACTGGCCAGAACCCTGCCAGCTCTGCCGCTGTCGCCGAGAAACTGCTGAAGATGCTGGGCTAAACCCTCGCTACCAACCTTCCTAACGCCGGGTGCGTCTTGCCCGGCGTTATTTTTTCAGCCAATCAATAGTCGACTGGTCTAATAAACACCAAGACAAGGTAATCCATGAATAGCAGCCCGTTCTTCACCCCGGCCAAACTCGGCCACCACACCCTGAAAAACCGTATCGTCCTGCCGCCCCTCACCCGCCAGCGCAGCACCCAGCCGGGCAATATCGCCAATGAGTTGATGGCCGAGTATTACCAACAGCGTGCCGGCGCCGGTCTGCTGGTCACCGAAGGCACGCAGATCGAACCCCGTGGCCAGGGTTATGCGTGGACGCCGGGCATTCATACGCCTGAGCAAATCGCCGGTTGGCGCAAAGTCACCGAGGCCGTGCATGCCGTGGATGGGGTGATTTTCGCCCAGTTGTGGCACGTCGGCCGTGTCTCGCACACCGCGCTGCAACCCGACGGCGCGGCGCCGGTTTCGGCCTCCGCCGTGGCCACCGATCGGGTCAGCGTGTTTATCGAAACCGCGCCCGGCGCCGGTGAACTGGTGCCACCGTCGGCACCTCGTGCGCTGAGCACCGATGAAGTGCAGGAACTGGTTCAGCTGTACATCCAGGCCGCACGCAACGCCATGGACGCTGGTTTCGACGGCATCGAATTGCACTGCGCCAACGGTTATCTGGTGAACCAGTTCATCTCCGCCCACAGCAATTTGCGCAACGATCAGTACGGTGGTTCGTTGCACAATCGCCTGCGCTTTCTCAAGGAAGTGGTCGCCGGCGTCGCCGAGTGCATCGGCAAGGAAAAAGTCGGCGTGCGTTTCGCCCCGCTGTTTACCACCACCGATGAAGCGCGCACTTACCTGGGCATGGTCGAGGAAGATCCGCACACCACCTACATCGAAGCGATCAAAGTGCTGCAGGACGTGGGCATCGCCTACCTGTCGATCGCCGAAGCTGATTGGGACAACGCGCCGGCTATGCCACAAACGTTCCGCCAGGCGGTGCGCGACACCTTCAGCGGCGCGATCATTTATGCCGGGCGTTACACCGCAGAATCCGGAGCGCAACTGCTCGATTCCGGCCTGGCAGACTTCGTCGCTTTCGGTCGCCCGTTCATGGCCAACCCCGATCTGCCGGCGCGGATTGCCAATGACTGGCCCTTGAATGCGTTGAACCCGGCGACGGTGTATGGCGGCACCGCTGAGGGCTACACCGACTACCCCGTTTATCCCGGCTAAGCCTTTCCACGCGGCGTCAAGCGCTCCCGCAACAGCGGGAACGTTCATCCGAGTCGGAGTACAAGCCCTTGTGGGAGCGAGCCTGCTTGCGAAAGCGGCGGGTCAGTCACTCACAATGTTGAATGTGACGACGCCTTCGCGAGCAGGCTCGCTCCCACAGGGGGATGTGAACATTCACCGCACAAAAACCTATACACAGACTACAATCTGTACAACTATCTGGACTTAACGCTTAAACGTCCACTCGGCAGCCTGCTGCTCACTACGCTGAATTCATGAAATGAACAAAACCCATCGGCTGTGCCTGGTACTGGGTGACCAGCTCTCTTTTGATCTGGCGTCATTGGCCGGTCTGGATAGCGAACACGACCATGTGCTGATGGTCGAGGTCATGGAGGAAGCCACTCACGTTGCTCATCATCCGCAAAAGATCGCCTTGATCTTCAGCGCCATGCGTCACTTCGCTCAGGCACTGAAAGACCAGGGCATCCCTGTGCATTACGTGACCCTCGACGATCCGCACAACAGCGGCTCGGTGCCCGGAGAATTAAAGCGTTGGCAGGCGCTGCTGCAGGCCAACGAATTGCATCTGACCGAATGCGGCGACTGGCGTCTGGAGCAATCACTGAAGGATTGTGGCTTGCCGATCCACTGGCACGCCGACAACCGTTTCCTCTGCAGCCGCGACGAATTCCGTGCGTGGGCCGCTGGCAAAAAGCAGCTGCGCATGGAGTTTTTCTATCGCGAGATGCGTCGCAAAAGTCGCCTGTTGCTCAATGGTGACGGCACGCCGGTCGGCGGTGCGTGGAACTTTGATGCCGACAATCGCAAAGCCCTGCCGAAAAACGTCAAGGCGCCCTACCCGACGGGTTTTACCAACGATGCAATCACCCTCGAAGTTCTCGCTCTGGCCAAGGATCGCTTCGCCAGTCATTACGGCAGCCTGGATGATTTCAACTATCCGGTGACCCATGCCGATGCCCAGGCGCTCTGGGCCTGGTTTCTCGATTACGCCCTGGCCGGATTCGGTGACTATCAGGACGCCATGGCCAGCAACGAACCGTTTCTGTTCCATGCGCGCATCAGCGCGGCGCTGAACATTGGCTTGCTCGATCTGCGTCAACTCTGCAGTGACGTGGAGTCGGCCTATTGGTCTGGCAACATTGCCCTGAATGCCGCCGAAGGCTTCATCCGCCAACTGATCGGCTGGCGCGAATATGTGCGTGGCGTTTATTGGCTGCACATGCCGGAATACGCCGAGGGCAATGCCTTCGGTAACACGCGGCGCCTGCCTGAGTTTTACTGGACCGGTGACACGCAGATGAACTGCATGCGCCAGGCCATCGGCCAAAGCCTCAAACACGCCTACGCCCATCACATCCAGCGCCTGATGGTGACCGGCAATTTCGCCTTGCTCGCCGGCATCGCACCGAGTCAGATCTGTGAATGGTATCTGGCCATTTACATGGACGCGTTCGACTGGGTCGAACTGCCCAACACCCTCGGCATGGTCATGCACGCCGACGGCGGTTACCTCGGTTCCAAGCCTTATTGCGCCAGCGGCCAGTACATCAACCGGATGTCCGACTACTGTCGCGACTGTGCTTACTCGGTGCGCGAAACCACGACTGACAACGCTTGCCCGTTCAATGCGTTGTACTGGCATTTCCTGATGCGCCACGGCGACCTTCTGCGTGGCAATCAGCGCATGGGCATGATTTACAAAAACCTCGATCGCATACCGCCGGAAAAGCAGCAGGCTTTGTGGCAACGCGGGCAGAGTTTGCTCGACAGGCTGGATCACGGCGAATCGCTATGAAAACGCCTGAGCCCTGGGTTCGCGTGCAACTTAACCATGAAGCGCCGGGTCAATGGCTCACAAAGCTTGCGAACCCGATGGCTTGAGACACGCCAATTGAACGCAAGCCAACCATCAACGCATGAAGGGTGAACATCCTGAAACAGCTTACTCGCGAGGAGCTTGAGTCTGAGGTCACGCGCCTGCGCTTGGCCGTCAAGGCAACCTGCGACGCCGTCTGGGACTGGGATCTGAAGACCGACCAGGTCATCTGGAACGACTCGCTGCAACAGGCGTATGGCTACGCATCAGCAGCCATCGAGCCGACGTGTGACTGGCGGTTTGCGCAGATTCACACACAGGATCGCTCGCGCGTGACAACCTCGATTCGCTCGGCGATTGACGGTTCAGGCACGACCTGGAGCGCTGAGTACCGCTTTCTCTGCCACGATGGTTCCTACGCCGAAGTGCTTGATCGCGGACATCTGATCCGCAATGCCGATGGCAAAGCCGAACGCATGATCGGTGCGATGCTCGACCTGACTCGCTCGCGCAGCGCCGAAACCGCACTGCGCCGCAGCGAAGAGCGCTTCAGCACCATTCTGGAAACCATCGAAGCCGCGTTCGCCATCGTCAAAGTCAAATTCGACGCCGACGACCACCCCATCGATTACTACTTTGTCGAGGCTAACCCGGCCTTCGAACGACAGGCTGGGGTCAATCTGCGTGGCAAGTGGGTCACCGAGTTTGCGCCCAACCTCGAGAAATTCTGGTTCGAGACATACGGCCATGTGGCCAAGACCGGCGAGCCGGCCAACTTCGAGAACTACGCCAATACTTTCGAACGCTGGTTCGACGTGCGCGCCGTGCGCGTCGGCGACCCTGCCGATCGGCAGATTGCGATCTTCTTCAGCGATGTCACCGAGCGTCGCGACGCACAAGAGCGTTTGCGCATCAGCGAAGCCGTCGCTCGGGAAAACATCGAACGTGTCCAGCTCGCTCTGGCCGCCGGCGCCATTATCGGCACCTGGCACTGGCACCTGCCCAGCGATCGCTTCAGCGTCGATGAGGCCTTTGCCCGGGTTCTCAACCTCGATCCGGCCTGGGGCCTCGACGGTCTGAGCCTGGAACAAGTAGTGATGACCGTGCACCCCGACGACAGGGAAGGACTTACAACCGCGATCAACGAAGTCATTGCCCGAGGGGGAGCCTATTCGCACCAATACCGAGTGCGCGGTGCGGATGGCCAATACACCTGGATCGAAGCCAACGGGCGTGTCGAATGCGCCGAAGACGGCACGCCTTTGCGCTTTCCCGGCGTGCTCATCGATGTCGAAGACCGGCGCAATGTCGAAGCCGAGCGCGACCGGGTCACCGCCGCGTTAAAGACGCTCAACGACACACTGGAACAACGGGTCTCGGCGCGCACCGCAGAACTGATGCAGGCCGAAGAGAAGCTGCGGCAATCGCAGAAAATGGAAGCGGTCGGGCAACTCACCGGCGGCCTGGCCCATGATTTCAACAACCTGTTGGCAGGTATTTGCGCCTCCCTTGAACTGATGGAAAAACGCATCGCCCAAGGTCGCCTGAACGACATCGACAAATACATGCAGATTGCCCAGGACGCCGCCAAACGCGCCACCGCCCTGACCCATCGCCTGCTGGCCTTCTCCCGACGACAGACCCTCGATCCACGGCCGACCGAAGTCAACGCACTGATTGCCGGCATGACCGAGCTGATCCAGCGCACCGTCGGCCCGAGCATTCGCCTGAAGACGGTCGTCGCCGCCGATTTGTGGCCGGCGCTGGTCGATGCCAGCCAACTGGAAAACGCCCTGCTCAACCTGTGCATCAACGCCCGCGATGCGATGCCCGATGGCGGCAGCATCACCGTCGAAACCGCCAATCGAACCCTGGACGCTGAATCAGCGCGCGTACGGGAAATGCCCGAAGGGCAGTACCTGTGCCTGTCGGTCGCCGACACCGGTACCGGTATGAGCGCTGAAGTGATCGCCAAGGCCTTCGACCCGTTTTTCACCACCAAACCGCTGGGCCAGGGCACGGGCCTTGGGCTGTCGATGATTTACGGTTTTACCAAGCAATCCGGCGGGCAGGTGCGGGTGCAATCGACCGTGGGTCAAGGCACCACCATGTGCGTTTACCTGCCGCGCTATCTCGGCGAACCGCAGCGCAATCACGATGATACGCAAAGCTCGGCAACGCCTCATGCCAAGGCCGGCGAAACCATCCTGATTGTCGACGACGAACCCACCGTTCGCACGCTGCTCAAAGACGTACTGAACGACCTCGGCTACAACCTGCTCGAAGCGGCCGACAGCGTTGAAGGTCTGGAAGCACTGCGCTCCAGCGCGCACATCGATTTGCTCATCACCGATGTCGGTTTGCCGGGCGGCATGAACGGTCGGCAGATGGCCGATGCGGGCAGGCAAATCCGGCCGAAACTGAAGACCTTGTTCATTACCGGGTACGCGGAAAACTCGGTGATCGGTAACGGTCAACTCGGCCCGGGCATGCAGGTGCTGACCAAACCCTTTGCCGTCGACACGTTGGTTTCACGGGTCAATGGTCTGTTGTCCATTAACGTCGAATGAGGGTTGCGCAGCGGACGTCATGAACCGGTTGCGCCCTGCCGTTTTCGCTTGATACAGCGCCTGATCGGCGGACTCGATAAGACCTTGCACCGAACCGAGGGGCGCACCGCGCGCGGCGGCGATACCGATACTCAAGCTCACGCGCGTGACGGGGCTGGCGGGGTGGGCAATGTTTTCCTGCTGCAAGCGCTCGATAATCAACTGCGCCACCACCGCAGCGCCGCCAATGTCGGTGTCGGGCATGATCACCGCGAACTCTTCGCCGCCATACCGCGCCACCAGATCCGACGGCCGCCGCACACACGCATCCAGCACGTTAGCGACTGTCTGCAGACAGGCGTCGCCGGCCACGTGCCCGAGCGCATCATTGAACCGTTTGAAATAGTCGATATCGATCATCAGCAAGGCCAGCGACGAGCCGTCGCGCTGTGCCCGCCGCGCCTCTGAAGCCAGGGTCTGATCAAAGCAGCGCCGATTCGCCAGGCCGGTCAGCGCATCCTTCATGGCCAACAACTCCAGCTGTCGATTGGAACCGAGCAACTGCTGTTGAGCGACGCGAAGTTCGCCTTCCACCTGGGTCCGGCGCCGGATATCGAGGATCAAGCACCAGCCGATCAGTCCGGTCAGCCCCAACAGCCCCGCCACCACCACCGCCGATAGCAGCGCCTCGGTTCGCCAGGCCGCGAGCGCTTCACGCTTGCCGATGGCGACCGTGGTGATCAGCGGCAGTTTCTCACTTTTGCGGAAGGCGTAGAGACGCTCGACACCATCCAGGCTGGAGGTATACGACGCGGTGCCGACCGATTGATCGACCAGGTACTTGGCGTAGATCGGCGACTTGGAAAAATTGCGGCCCATGTCCTGCTCACGGAAGGGGTAGCGCACCAGCAACGTGCCGTCGGTGTACGACAAACCGATGGCGCCCTCCTGACCGATGTCGAGTTTGCCGAACAGGCGCAGAAAGTTTTCCACGCCCAGGGTCACGGCGACGACCCCGGCAAACTCGCCGCGATCATCATTGAAGCGGCGGCTGACGGTGATCACCCATTCCTGATTGGAACGGCTACGGATGGGTGGCCCGATAAAAGGTTCGCGGCTCGGGTCGTCACGATGATGAATGAAGTAGACCCGGTCACTGCTGTTGGCCCCCGCCGGAATCGGTCGATTGGACGACATCAGCCAATGGCCCTGACGATCATAGATGGTGATCCCGCTCATTTGTGGCATCAACGGCTGCTGGCGGTTGATCAGCGCACCCAACCGCTGGATCTGCGCGGGGCCACTGCCTTCGGTTTCCAGGCGTTCGACGAGCCCGAGTAGCAGCAGCGAACTTTGCCGGACAATGCCTTCGGAATAGGTCTCGAGTGCCTGGGTCAGGTTCAACCCGTGCACGTTGACTTCCTCCAGCGCGCGATCGCGCGAGGACAGCACTTTCCAGATGGTCAGCGACGCCAGAGAGCAGCCGATGACCAGCAGCAAGAGGATGACGAGGTGGGTATCACGCTTCACGAAAGTACCTAATGGAAAGTCCGGTTTCCGGTTCCGGCCGTTACTGATTCAAGGCAATAACAGCGGTCGTATGTCCTCGACCGGCGCAAGGATACAAGTAGCGCGTTAAACGCGCAGCAACCGCGTGACGGAACGTCGTTTTCCGCCCCTTGGCGTTGTTTCGCAACGACACGGCGGCGGCCTGCAACTTATATTCGTGGCCGCTGGTCATTAGGCTTGCTGAGGTTGAATCCATCCGCAAACCTCAAATATTGAAGACACTGCCGTGGCCGCTGATCTCGATCGCCGCAACAACCTGTCACTGGACAGCCTGAACTTTTTCCTCGCCGACGTGCGCGACGGTCTCGGCCCCTATCTGGCCATTTACCTGTTGGCGGTGCATCACTGGGAGCCGGCCAGCATTGGCCTGGTGATGACCATCG
The DNA here is from genome assembly GCF_900580865.1 of Pseudomonas viridiflava. Taxonomy (GTDB): domain Bacteria; phylum Pseudomonadota; class Gammaproteobacteria; order Pseudomonadales; family Pseudomonadaceae; genus Aquipseudomonas. The sequence goes on along the minus strand of NZ_UTBZ01000155.1, from coordinate 118,916 downwards.
CCGGGGTCGCCGCGCTGATCACCCAGACACCCGCCGGCGCCTGGGTCGACAACAGCCGGCGCAAACGAGCGTTGATTGCGATCGCCGCGCTGCTGGTGACCGGCAGTTGCCTGCTGCTGCCGTTCGTGACGTCGTTCACTTGGGTGGCGTTGACGCAAACCCTGAGTGCGATGGCCGCGTCGATATTCGCCCCGGCCATTTGTGCGATTACTCTGGGCATGACCGGGCCACGAGCGTTTACGCGCCGAACCGGGCGCAACGAAACCTTCAATCATGCCGGCAATGCCTGCGCCGCCCTGCTGGCCGGTGTGTTCGCTTATCTGTTCGGCCCAGTGGCGGTGTTCTATCTGATGGCGGCCATGGCCTTGGCCAGTGTCATCGCCATCGCCTGCGTGTCGCCAGCCGCCATCGACCATGATCAGGCCCGTGGACTGGACCCGGCCGACGCAGGGCATCGCCAGCCTTCCGGCTTGTCGGTGCTGCTGGGCAACCGCTCGCTGTTGCTGTTCGCCATTTGCTGTGCGCTGTTCCACCTCGCCAATGCAGCGATGTTGCCGCTGGTGAGCCAAAAACTTGCGCAAACCAATTTGCAGATGGCGACTCCGATGACCTCGGCCTGCATCGTCGCCGCGCAAATGGTGATGGTGCCGGCAGCATTACTGGTCGGGGCGAAAGCCGATGTGTGGGGACGCAAACCGCTGCTGCTGGCCGGTTTTCTGATCCTGCCCTTGCGCGGTGTGCTCTATACGCTGTCGGACGATACTTATTGGCTGGTCGCGGTGCAGCTGCTCGACGGTGTCGGCGCTGGCCTGTTCGGCGCCTTGTTTCCGATCATGGTCAAAGACCTCACCCAGGGCACCGGCCACTTCAACATCAGCCTCGGCGCACTGACGACAGTCTTCGGGCTGGGCGCGGCATTGAGCAACGGCCTCGCCGGGTTCGTTGTGCAAGAGGCCGGTTACAGCGCGGCGTTTCTGACCTTGGCCGCGATTGCGGCAGTGGCTGTTGTGCTGCTCGGGATCGGGGTTCCCGAGACGCAGCGCAATGGTCGGCAGTCTGAAGGCGGTGCAGTCGTGGTCAATGCTGAATCCTGAGGCCCGATTGCACTGACTCTCTGCGCACGGGTACTATTGAGATGTATTCTCACTAACATCCGGAAAGCCCACCCGTGCACTCTCCTCCGTCCAGCAAGCTGGGATTCTTTTTCAGCGATCATCATCGTTGGCTGTTGCAGCACATCAATCGACATCTGCGCAACCACGCGGACGCCGAGGACACGGCTGCCGATACGTTTTGCCAGTTGCTGGCGGCGCGTGTCGATCCGGACAGCATCGAGCAACCGCGCGCCTATCTGTCGACCATTGCCCGACGGCTGATGTTCGACCGTCACCGCCGACGCAAGCTTGAGCTGGCATACCTTGAGCGCTTGTCGGCACTGCCCGAAGCACTGGCGCCCTCGCCCGAGGAACAGCTGCAACTGATTGAAGCGCTGGTCGCCATCGACCGCGCCATCGACGGTTTGCCTTTGATCGTCAAAACCACCTTTCTCTACAGCCAACTGGATGGTCTGAGCTACGTGGCAATCGCACAGAAACTGGGGCTTTCGGAGCGTACGGTCAGCCGCTACATGAAACAGGCGTTGCGTCAGTGTTATCTGTGCGAGATGGCGCCATGAGCAAGCCGCGCCTGGATGCGGTCAGCGAGCAAGCCATCGACTGGATGGTCAGACTTCGCGCCGGTACGCCTGATGCGGCGTTGCAAGAACGCTTCAATGCGTGGCTGGCGATGGACCGGGCGCACAGTCAGGCTTTCGAGAAATTGCAGGAACGTCTCGCTGGCTCGTTCAACACCGTTCGCGCGCTGGATCGTCGCTTGCCCGGTCAGGCTGGCGAGGCTCGCCAAGTGCTTTTGCAGCCACAGGCTTCGCGCCGCGACGCACTGCGCGTGCTCGCCGGCATCAGTTTGCTCGGTGGCAGTCTGTGGCTTGGTAGCAAAAGCCAGTTCGGCGAGTCGCTGCTGGCCGATCTGCACACCGGACGCGGCCAGCGGCAAAGTTTCAATCTGGCTGATGGCAGTCGCCTGAGCCTGAACGCTGACAGCGCCGTGGATCTGCGCTTCGATGGCCAGCAACGCGTGGTCATTCTGCGCCATGGTGAACTGGTCATTGATGTCGCCCCCGACCCGCGCCGGCCGCTGATCGTGCGCACCGCCGAGGGTGAAATGCGCGCGTTGGGCACGCGCTTCCTCGTTGCTCAGGAACAAGACGCCAGTCGTCTTGTAGTGTTGCAGCATTCGGTCGAAGCTCGACTGTTCGACGGCACCGCGCAAGTGGTGCGGGAAGGTCAGTCCGTTGTGCTCTCTTCACGCAGCATCACGTTCGCCAGAGGCGATGAGCAGCGCCGCGCCGACTGGTTGAACGGCCGATTGAACGTGCTCGATGAATCCCTGGAAAAAGTGGTCGATGCCTTGCGCCCTTATGGTCGCGGTTTCGTGCGCGTCGCCCCCGAAGTGCGGAGCCTGCGCGTACAAGGTGTGTTCCCGCTCGACGACCCGCGAAAAACCCTCGCGGCATTGGCCGAAACCCTGCCGATTCGCGTGGATCACTACAGCCCATGGCTGACGTTGATCAGTAAAAAGTGATGCCGAGAAATTATTTTATGAAAACCATTCTTGTTTGTGTCCGGTTTTCATTTCTCATCCGACCTATCTCCTGACACTTTCACAAAAACAGGAGAACGTTGTGTTCAACTCGTGGCCCCGTACCCTTTCCGTCGCTGTTGCGCTGGCAACGCTGACGACTTCAGCGCTGGCGCAAGACCTCACGTTCAACCTGCCGGCCGGCCCGCTCGCCAGCACGCTCAACGCCATTGCCGGCCAGAGCGGGCAGATCATTTCGCTGGAGCCGGCGCTGGTGCAGGGTAAACGTGCGCCGGCGGTCATCGGGCAAATGCCGGCCGAGCAGGCGTTGCAAAAGGCGCTGGCGGGCAGTGGTTTGCAGCTACGGGTCACGGGGCAAGGCAACTTCAGTGTCGAGCCCGCCATCGACAACAGTGCGGCGCTGCAACTGGAGGCCACCAACATCGTTGAACGCAGCTTCGACGCCACCACCGAAGGCTCGGGCTCTTACGCCGCGCGCGCCGTGACCATCGGCAAAGGCACGCACACGCTGAAGGAAATCCCGCAATCGGTCACGGTCATGACCCGCAAGCAGATGGATGACCAAGACCTCGTCGATCTGAAAGACGCGGTCAACAAGACCACCGGCCTGGTCGGTCTGCAGGGCGTGGGCAAAGGCATGATCATTACCTCGCGTGGTTTTCAGATCGATGACTGGCAGTACGACGGCGTACCGATCCCGCGCAACACCTACGCGCTGGGCAACTGGGCCACACAGGACCTGATTTTCTTCGATCGCCTGGAAATCTTGCGCGGCGCCTCCGGCCTGCTGCAAGGCACCGGCAGCCCCGGCGGCGCGATCAATCTAGTGCGCAAGCGCGGCCAGAACAAGCCCACCGTAACCATCACCGGCAAGGCCGGTTCGTGGGATCACTACGGCCTGCAACTGGATGCCGGTGGCCCGCTGAACAACAGCGGCACGGTACGTGGTCGCTTTGTGGCCGACGAAGACCAGAGCCAATCGTTCGTCGATTACGAATGGAGCAAAACCCACTCGCTCTACGGCGCACTGGACTTCGATCTGCGCGACGACACCACTCTCGGTCTGGCCATCAGCAACTCCGATGGCGAGTCACGCCCGATGATCCGTGGCCTGCCCCGCTACGCCGACGGCAAGCCGCTGAATGTGCCGCGCTCGACCTACGGCGGCGCACGCTGGAACCATCTGGACATCGACGTCACCACGCTTTACGCCGATCTGGAACACCGTTTCAACGACGACTGGGCGTTCAAGGTCGGCGCGGTACGCATGGACGAAACCAACAAGGGCAAAAGCCAGCGCCTGCAAACCAGCGGCGACGGTATCAACGCCGATGGCAGCGGCATTCAGTACGCCGATTTCGTCACCGATTTCGACGCGACCAAGCTCGGTCTCGACATGAACGTCACCGGCCACTTCGACGCCTTGTCCATGGCCCATGAAGTGATGCTCGGCGGCAACTACTCGAAATACACCTCCGACGACAGCATCGCTCGCACCTTCAACGACAACACCACCGATACGATATTTGGCATCGACCACGACCGACCGGACATCAGCTACGACGGCCTGATCAACTCGCCCGGCGGCCGCGGCACACCGAGCAAATATGACATCCGGCAAAAAGGCTTGTATGGCAGTTGGCGGGTCAAACCGATCGATTCGCTGACGCTGGTGCTCGGCTCGCGCGTCAGTTGGTACGACTACAGCTATAAATACTCGACCCAGTTCGCTTTCAGTGACGTAGCGATTCCGCAACCGGACAGCACCACCAACGAAACCGGCGAGGTCACACCGTACGCCGGCATCGTCTACGACCTGAGCCGTGAGTGGGCGGTATACGCCAGTTACACCGATGTGTTCGAACCGCAGACCAACCGCACCGCAAGCGGCACCACACTTAAGCCAGTGATTGGCAGCAACTACGAGATCGGCCTCAAGGGCGAATTGATGGATGGCCGGGTCAACACCTCGCTGGCGCTGTTCCGCTACGACCAGGAGAACCGCGCCATCAACGACCTCGCGTCGGGCATGGTCTGCGACGGTTGGTATTGCTCCAACGCCGCCGGCAAAGTCCGTAGCCAGGGGATCGAAGCCGAGATCAGCGGCGAAGTCCTGAACAACCTGCAACTGTTCGCTGGCTACACCTACAACACCACCAAGTACCTCGATGACCCGGACAACCAAGGCAAAGTCTTCAGCACCTGGACGCCGAAACACATGCTGCGGGTCTGGGGCGATTACCAGTTCAGCGGCGACTGGGAACGCGTCAGCACAGGTCTGGGCTTCACCACTCAGAGCCATACGCTGGGTTATGAACACACTTACGATGTTGGCGGTTACACCGTGTGGAGCGCCCGCCTCGGTTACCAGTTGAGCAAGGAAATCGGCCTGGCGGTGAACGCCAACAACCTGTTCGACAAGCGCTACTACACCGCCGCGTACAACCAGCTCAACGGCAACAACAACTTTGGTGACCCGCGCAATGTGATGTTCAGTGTGAAGTACACGCCCGAATTTTGAGGGCAGCGTTAACTGCAAAAACAGAAAGCCTGCTTTTCAAAGCAGGCTTTCTGTTTTGGGTCGCAGGCTTACTTCTGCTGAGCGGTCAGCGCCGAGTAGCTGTTCATCAGGTTGCGGTAGTTGGGGATACGCTGCGACAGCAAGTTACCCAGCCCTTCAATGTCGTTGCGCCAGTCGCGGTGCAACTCACACGCCACCGAGAACCAGTTCATCATCTGTGCGCCGGCCTGCGTCATGCGGCTCCATGCAGCCTGTTGCACGGTGGTGTTGAAAGTGCCGGAAGCATCGGTCACCACAAACACATCAAACCCTTCCGCCAGCGCTGACAAGGTCGGGAACGCTACGCAGACATCGGTCACCACGCCGGCAATGATGATCTGCTTGCGCCCAGTGGCTTTGATCGCTTTGACGAAGTCTTCGTTGTCCCAAGCGTTGATCTGACCTGGACGAGCGATGTACGGCGCGTCCGGGAACATCTCTTTCAACTCTGGTACCAGCGGGCCGTTCGGGCCTTGTTCGAAACTGGTGGTGAGGATGGTCGGCAGTTCGAAGAACTTGGCCAGATCGGCCAGGGCCAGCACGTTGTTCTTGAATTCGTTTGGCGAGAAGTCCTGCACCAGCGAAATCAGGCCGGTCTGGTGGTCGACCAGCAGCACGATGGCGTCGTCTTTGTTCAGGCGGTTGTAGGTTGGAGTGGTCATGGTCTGCTTCCCTTTTGAGTTTTTGAATTTGTTGTTGCGTTCAAGTTGGGTACAGATTACTGACGCACAGGGACGGGATAAATCGGCTGAAAAGTGTTTCACCGTCAACTCAAAAAGGACAATTCAACAACAGCGCGCGCTCTGTTCCGAACTTTCTGGCGATCCTTGTCATACTGTTGTGATGCATTACGTATGAAAAAAGGAGATGTTCATGCTCGGACGCCGTCCGCCAGAGCCGAACACCGAAGACCCGAGCAGAAGCGCCTCTGCCCGTAACGCCCTGCGCGCCGGCTCGACATTCCGCCTTACGGTCAGCTTTATGCTAGTGGTCGTATTGGCTTTTTTAACGGTCGAGAGCTGGCGCACCTGGCGCGACTATCGCGCTGCATTCGCCTCCGCGCGCGATTCGGTGACCAACCTGGCCCGCGCCACCGCACAGCATGCCGAGGACACCATCCGGCAAATGGATGTGCTCACCGCCGCCCTGAGCGAGCGGATCGAAGGCGACGGCCTGCAGAACCTCGATGTGCCGCGTATTCACAAGCTGCTGGTGCAGCAATCGAAAATCATGCCGCAACTGCATGGCTTGTTCATTTACGGCGCGGATGGGCAGTGGATCGTCACCGACAAGGAGGTCACGCCCGAAACCGCCAACAACGCCGATCGCGATTACTTTCAATATCACCGCAGCCATGATGATCGACAGGTGCGTATCGGTGAGGTGGTTGAAAGCCGATCGACCCATGATCTGATCATTCCCGTCTCCCGCCGCCTGAACAATCCCGATGGCTCGTTCGCCGGGGTGCTGCTGGGCACGGTCAAGGTCAGCTACTTTGTCGACTATTACGGCGACTTCAGAATCGATGACAAAGGCGCCCTGGTGCTGGCCAGACGCGACGGCACCATCCTCGTGCGCCGGCCGTTCATCGCCTCGGTGATCGGCAAAAGCCTGGCCAACAGCGAGATCTTCAAGGTCTACCTGCCCAACGCCAACGCCGGCATTGCGCAAGTCCGCGCGGTGGTCGACGACACTGAGCGGTTATACGGCTATCGCGCGCTCACCACCTATCCGCTGGTGGTCGAGGCCGGGCTTTCACGGGACTCGATCATCGAACCGTGGCAGCAGGATTTGCTGAAAAACGGCTTCGTATTGGTGTTTCTGATCCTCGTGCTCAGCGGTTTCGGCCTGGTCGTGCTGCACCAGTTACGCCAGCGCATGGCCATGGAGCGGGAGATTCGCTACGCGCACCAGACCATGCGCGACATGGCGCTGACCGACAGCCTGACCGGGCTGGGCAATCGTCGACGTCTGGACAATGCGCTGATGGACGAAATTCGTCTGGCGCGGCGACAAGGTTCGGCGCTGTCATTGATCATGCTCGATGTCGACCACTTCAAACGCTACAACGACCAGTATGGCCATGCGGCGGGCGATGATTGCCTGAGCGCCGTCGGGCAGGCGATCCAGCAAGCCGTCAAACGACCGAGCGACCTCGCGGTGCGCTACGGCGGCGAAGAGTTCACCGTGCTGCTGCCCAACACCGACAATGCCGGCGCCATTCAGGTCGGCGAAGACATTCTGCAAGCCATCCGTATGCTGCAGCTGGAACACGCCGGGCATCCTTTGGGTTATGTCACCGCCAGCGCCGGCATTACCACACAGCATCCGGTCGATGACACGGTAACCCCGGCGACTCTGTTGAAAGCAGCGGATACCTGCCTGTATCAAGCCAAGCAACAGGGCCGTAATCGCTGGTGCTCACAGGGCAAGCAACCCGACGTCGCGGTTATGAGCTAATAACACCTTCATTAAACCGTCGCTCAAACGTTGTACTAGGATAGGATCCAAGTCTGCGGTATTTCGTCGACCAAGGAGATCGTCGACAGTGCTGCAGACGTTTTTGAATTAACGCCTCTCAGGGATGACACGCATATGAACTCACACTTGTTCCCCCACATCGGCAAGGTCATTGCCAGCACAGGCAGCCGGCACTTTCCGCGCATGCTGCATGACCTGATCCTGACGCAACTGGCGGTGGACGCCACGCACATCCGGCAGATGCGCGTCGAGCCAGTGGGCCGCGCGTCGAGCCGCAGCGAGCCGGAGCCGCTGAAAGACCCGGCCCTGCTCGCCGAAACAGTGTTTTCCGAACACAGTACGGCGGCCCATCATTTGCAAAACCCGCCGGCCGCCACCAGCGCAGACGCCTCGCAACTGCACCTGACCCGGCGCAAGGACGGCTACCGCTACGTGATTTCGGTGTACCGCAACGGCGAGTCGCAGCGTTTTTCCGCGCAGGAACGCAGCCTGTTGCAGGACATCTCCCCGGTGCTGCTGCCGATGGTAGAAAAACACATCAACGCCCTGCAACCGGCCACCCTTGAACCACAAACCCCGTCCGAAGCAGCCGAAGGCAGCGGCCTGGAAACCTTGCGCCTGCGCTTTGACGAGCGCCTGGAGCAACTGGGGCTGAGTCTGTCGAACCGCGAAACCGAAGTGTGCGTCGGCCTGCTCGCCGGCCGTACGGCGCCGGAACTGGCGGAGCAATTGGCGTTGAAGGTCAACACCGTGGAGAGTTATCTCAAGCGGGCGGCGATCAAGTTGGGCATCAGCGGGCGGCATTCGTTGATGCGCTGGATGTATTCGCCGTTGGAGGCGTTGGGGTCGAGTGCGGCGTGATACGCAGGGATTGCGACGGCTTTGGTTTTTGCGGTGTGTCAGTGGGATTCCCCCCTCACCCCAGCCCTCTCCCCCCAAGGGGGGCGAGGGGGAAAGGGAGCCGATTTTTGTGCTTTTCAAAACCCGAGTTCGACTCGGTATCCCACGTCGGTGCAACTCGAAAGACCACTGCGTTCAGTCCCCTCTCCCTCTGGGAGAGGGTTAGGGTGAGGGCACTCCCGCGACGTGCTCCAACGCCTGATTCACCGCCAATTCCCCCAACATCACGACCTGTGCAATACCCAGCAGGTTTGATGGGGCCGCTTTTAATCCCGCGCCAACGCCTCAATCGGATCAAGCCTCGAAGCATTCCGCGCCGGCACAAAACCAAACACAATCCCGATCAACGTCGAGCACACCACCGCCGTCAGCACTGACGCCAGCGAAAACACCATCTCCCATTCCTTGATAAACACCGAAAACAAATGCCCGATCGCATACGACAAGGAAATGCCGATCGCCCCGCCCAACAGACACACCATCACCGCCTCCACCAGAAACTGCTGACGGATGTCCGACTGCCGCGCGCCCACCGCCATGCGAATACCAATCTCGCGGGTACGTTCGGTCACCGACACCAGCATGATGTTCATCACCCCAATGCCGCCGACCACCAGGGAAATCACCGCAATCAGCGACAGCAGCAACGCCAGTGAGCGGCTGGTTTTCTGCACGGTCTGCAAGACGCTGTCGAGGTTGTTGGTGAAGAAATCCTTGGTGCCGTGGCGTTGCAGCAGCAGTTGAGTGACGTGCTCTTCCACCACTTTGCTCGGCTGGCCGTCCTTCATGCGCACGCTGATGCTGTCCAGATAACGCTGACCCAACACCCGCCCGGCCGCCGTTTCGTAAGGCACCCAGACATTGAGGGTTTTACCCGAGGCAAACAGGCCTTTATCTTCGGCGGCCACGCCGATCACCGTGCACGGCAGGTTGCCGATCAAAATCACCTGACCCAACGGGTCGACATCCTGCCCGAACAGACGCTGCCGGGTGTTGTGATCGATGACCACCACCTGCGCCTGGCGCCGCGCATCGTTTTCGCTGAACGGAATACCCGCCGCCATTTTGATCCCGCGCACTTTGAAGTACTGATCGCTGACGCCGTTGACCTGCGCATCCAGATCGATATTGCGATAGCGCAGCAACAGGCTGCGGCCGATCATCGGCGTGGCGCTGTCGACGTAATACAACTGATTCAGCGCGGTGACATCGGCCGGCGTCAGGGTTTCGATGGCCGCTGCACGTTTGTCGCCATAACTGCTGCCGGGATAGACATCGATGGTGTTGCTGCCAATCGCGGCGATGTCCTTGAGCACGTAGTTCTTAGCGCCCTCGCCGACCGCCGAAATCGACACCACGGAAGTAATGCCAATGACAATGCCAAGCATGGTCAACAAGGTACGCATACGGTGCGAGATCAACGCCACCCAGGCCATGGCGAACGCTTCTTTGAACAACCCGAGACTGGCGACCAAACGCCGCGACGCAGCAGCTTTCGGTGCCACCGGTTCGTCGCTGAGCAGGTGCGTGGTGTCGCGTTCGTTGGCGCGGTCGCTGAGGATTTCGCCGTCGCTGACTTCGATGATGCGCTCGGCGTTGGCCGCAACTTTCGGGTCGTGGGTCACCAGAATCACCGTGTGCCCCGCCGCGTGCAGCTCCAGAAGGATACGCATCACCTCTTTGCCGCTGGCCGTGTCGAGGGCGCCGGTCGGCTCGTCGGCGAGGATCACTTCGCCGCCATTCATCAAGGCGCGGGCGATACTCACCCGCTGTTGCTGGCCGCCGGAGAGCTGGCTCGGCCGATGCGTCAAATGCCCTTCCAGGCCCAGCCGCGCCAACAACTCACGGGCACGGGCATGACGCTGAAGCTGCGGCGTACCGGCGTAAATCGCCGGCATCTCGACGTTGTGCATCGCGCTCAAATGCGGCAGCAAGTGGTAACGCTGGAAGATGAAGCCAAAGTAGTCACGGCGCAGTTCGGCCAGGGCCTGATTGTCCAGATCGCGGGTTTCCTGGCCGTTGATCCTGTAGCTGCCGGCAGTGGCGTAATCGAGGCAACCGAGGATGTTCATCAGCGTCGATTTGCCCGAGCCCGAGGCGCCGATGATCGCGACCATTTCCCCGGCATTGATCGTCAGGTTGATGTTCTTCAGCGCGAGAAACTCGCGGTCGCCAGCGGTGAAACTGCGGGTGATTCCGGTCAGTTGTAGCAGTGGCTCGGTCATGCTCAGGCCCCCGCCACATTCGTCAGCGGATCACCGATCACCACGCGATCGCCTTCCGCCAAGCCATCATTGATCTGCACTTTGACGTTGTTGTTGATCCCGGTCTGCACGTTGCGCGACTGCGCGTGGCCCTTGGCGTCGAGCACGCGTACCGGAAAACTGCCGTCGGCATTGCGTGGGCCAAGCGCCGCCACCGGCACGGTGAGCACCGATTTGGCAGTGTCGAGGACGATGCGTACTTGTGCGGTCATCGAGATGCGCAAGCGATGATCGGGATTGGGCACTTCGAACAAGGCGTTGTAGAACACCGCGCTGCTTTGCTTCGGTGTACCGGCGGGCGGTGTTTCAAGAAAGTTCTGTGGCGCCGGGTCCGTGCCGCGCAGTTTCGCGTAGTAGCGTTTGTCCTCGCCAAGAATAGTGAAATACACCTCCTGCCCCGGCGCGATATGAATCACATCCGCTTCAGAGACCTGCGCCTTGACCGTCATGGTGTCCAGGTCCGCCAGTTTCAGCAGGACCGGCGCCAGTTGGCTGGCGATCACCGTTTGCCCTTCTTGAGTGACCACGCCGACCACGTCGCCATCGATCGGCGCAACGATGCGCGTATACGCCAGATTGACCTTGGCCGTGTCGATCTGGATATGCGCACTTTTGATCTGCGCATCCAGCGACATCAGGTTGGCCTGCTGCACCTGATAGTTCGACTCTGCGCTTTCGAAATCCTGACGCGAGATCGAGGCGTCGTCCTGCAAATTCTTGTAGCGCTCATAAATTGCCTTGGTCTGCCTGAGCTGGGCTTGCGTGGCGCGCTTCTGCGCTTGCAGGTTCTCCTCATCGACCTGAGCCTGGCGCAGGGTGTTCTGCAATACCAGCGGATCGATTTCCGCCAGCCACTGGCCCTTCTTCACCTTGTCGCCGACCTTGACCTTGAGCGACTTCAATTGTCCTGACACTTGCGCGCCGACGTCCACTTGTTTGATGCCTTCAAGCAACCCGGTGGCCAGCACCGCGTTTTCAATGTCACTGCGTTCCACCGGCGCGGTCAGGTATTGCGGCGCCTCGGCCGGTGCCTGCACCGCGTAGAACGCCAATCCCGCCACTGCCACCAACGCCAGACCCATACCGACTTTGCGCAACTTCGACTTTTCCATAAATGACCACAAGTCCGTTCAGGGGTGAACCCGGCCAGCGGCCGGGCTCTGGTAGATAAACAACAATCAGGAAACCACTTGCCCGGCCGGCACTTTCAGGCCGTCATGCCACCACGCCGCGAGACTGAAGACGTTGGGCGCCTTGAGAATCGTGAAGTGGTTGCCCGGCCCGTACCACACCGCCAGATCCGCAACTTGGCGCTGCCAGCCTTCGACCATCGCCGCTTGCTCGCGCTGATTGCCCCAGGCATCCAGCGTCGGGTCATCGACCAGCGCCAGCCGCACCGGCCCGGTGTAGGCCAGTTGCGGTTGATAGACCGTGCGCAAGGCTGTGGCGAAGGTGCGGACCGGGCCATGCATCGCATCCGCCGCGGCGCGCTCCGACAGCACGCCGGCGCGCACCATCCCGGCATGCAGCAAGCGCATTTGCGTAGCGTCATCAGCGTCGGCAAAAACCTGCGGATCGATTTCCAGCGACTTGCCACTGGACAGTTGCAGGGTGTCGATCAAGCGTTCCAGTGCCGCCGTGCCGGTGTACGGTTTGCCTGCTGTGCCGTTGCCGCCCGGCGCTTCGCTGTCGATCAACGTCAGCGAAGCCACCTCGCGCCCGGCCGCTTGCAACTGCGCCGCCATGGCATGCGCCACCCAACCGCCAAAGGAATGTCCGATCAGGTGCACCGGGTCTTGCGGGTAAACCTGCGCGATGGCTTGCAGGTAGAACGCAGCAGCGGCTTCAACCTGACTGTGCGGCACACTGTTGCCGTCCAGCCCGCGCGGTTGCAGGCCGATGATCGGCCACTCGGGGCCAATCGCTTCGGTCAGATGAATGAACCCGGTGACACTGTCACCCGCCCCGGGCACGCAGAAAATCGGCGCATGTCCGACGTGTCCGCTCTGGATCGTCAGCAGCGGCTGATACACCACAGTGGCAGGCGCGACTACCGCCTCAAGTGCCTGAGTGATCGCCCGCCCCAACGCCTTGATATGCGGATTTTTCATCATGCTGCGGTGATCCCCGGGGATATCGATGCACTGCAACAGACGACTGTCGAAGCGCTCCTCCCAACCGCGTGTCGGACTTGGCACAGACTGCCCGTCCATCAGCGCCTGCGCGCGGAACAGATGAATCGTCTGGCTCGCCGGGCTGACCCGGTAATGCGCCAAGGCCAGGCGATGCGCCGCCTCGCGATCGAAGTAATGCCAGGCATCGGCCGCGCTGACCGTGGCCAGTTCCGGATCGGTCAGTTGCTGCAACTGGCAACGCTGGAACAACGCGTGGAAATCCAACTGCTCCATCTCGGCTTCCAGAGCCTCGACCGACGCCAACGCGGCGGCGCCATCGGCACCGAGCATCAGCGCACGCCCCCGGCAATGCCCGAGCAGCTGGCGCTTGTCGAGATCCTTGCCGCTCCACATCGCCTTGTCCTGGGCCAGCGAGTTGGGCGCGTAGCTGTCGAGCATGCCGATGAAGTCAACCGGCTGGTCCTGACCCAGCAATTGCTGGGCAACTTCATGGGCCAGCACGCCGCCGAACGACCACCCCGCCAGACGATACGGCCCGTGTGGCTGCACCGATCGGATGATCCCGGCCATCCGCGTGGCCATGCATTCGATTGTGCGTAGCTGTGGCTGACCAAACGGCACGCCGGGCAGGCCATAAATCGCAAACTCGCCGCCAATGTGCTGCGCCAGCGTCGGGAAATACACGTCGCGGCCACTGAATTCATGCACCAGGAACAGCGGCGTACCGATATCCCCGGCACGTACTACGACCAGCCCCTCCGGTTGCCCGGCCATTTCGTCCTGTGCGAGCAACGCTGCCGCCGACTCGATGCTCGGGTGCTGGAACAATTCGGCCAGCGACACTTGCAATCCGCCGCGTTGCAGCAGATTGACCAGCCGCACCGCGAGCAACGAATGCCCACCCAATTCGAAGAAGTTGTCGTGACGACCGACCTGCTCGACGCCGAGCACGTCCGCCCAGATCCGCGCCATCGCGGTTTCCACCGCGCCTTGCGGCGCAGCATAAGGACGGTTGATCACTGCGTCTGCGCCCGGCTCCGGCAATGCCTTGCGATCGACCTTGTCGTTGGGGGTCAGCGGCAAAGCGTCGAGTAGCACATAGGCGCCGGGCACCATGTATTCCGGCAAACGCTCCAGCACATGAGCGCGCAAGACGTCCAGGCCTGGCGCCTGCACCCCGGCGCGCAGGGTGTACCAGGCGACCAGACGCTCGTCGCGCACCATTACCACTGCTTCGCGGATCGCCGGATGTTCGATCAGCCGCGCTTCGATTTCGCCCGGTTCCAGACGCAAGCCACGCAGCTTGATCTGGAAGTCGTTACGTCCGAGGAACTCCAGATCACCCTCGTTGTTGTAGCGCGCCAGGTCGCCGGTGCGGTACAGCCGATCACCGGCCACGAACGGGCTGTCGATGAAACGCTCAGCCTGCATCTGCGGCAATCGGTGATAACCGCGCGCCACACCCACACCGCCAATGTGCAACTGGCCGCTGACACCCTGCGGCACCGGTTGATCGTAGGCATCGAGCACGTACAAACGCGTGTTGCTCAGCGCCTTGCCGATCGGCACCACGCTGTGCGGCGCCGTCTGATCCGGTTCAAGGGTCCAGCCGGTGCTGTCGACCGTGGTTTCGGTCGGGCCGTAAACGTTGTGCAACCGCACCCACGGCAAGCGATCGCGCACCTGCCGCGCCAGCGCCGCGCTGAGTTCGCCACCACCGTTGAGCACATCAGTGAGGCTGGTGCACTGGCTGACGTCGGCCTGCTCAATGAAATCCTGGAGCAGCGCCGGCACGAACTTGACGACAGTCACTTGCTGCTCGCGAATCGCCTGCACCACATAAGCCGAATCGCGGTTGCCATCGGGCCGTGCCAGCACCAGACGCAGGCCGGAACACAGCGGCCAGAAAATCTCCCACACCGAACTGTCGAAGCTGAACGGGGCCTTTTGCAGCAACGCACCATGCTCGGTTGGCGCACTGATCTGCGAGCCCCAATGCACCATGTTGCAGGCGCTGCGATGCTCGATCATCACGCCTTTCGGCAGGCCGGTGGAGCCGGAGGTGTAGATCATGTAGGCCAGGTTCGCGGCGCTCAGGCCGGGCACCTGCGGATCATGATCGGGCAGCTGTTGCCAGTGACCTTGATCGAGGTCGATCAACGTTGATGCAGGCGCATCGAACAGCGAACACGTCGCCGCTTGCACCAGCACCGCGACCGGCGCGCTGTCCTTGAGCATGTAGGCCAGACGTTCCGCCGGATATCCCGGATCCAGCGGCACATAGGCCCCGCCGGCCTTCAGAATGCCGAGCAGACCAACCACCAGATCCAGCCCGCGCTCGACGCAGATCGCCACGCGTGAATCCGGCTGCACGCCCTGTTCGCGCAAGTGATGAGCCAGTTGATTGGCCCGTGCATTGAGTTCGCGATAGGTGAGGCACCCGGATTCGGACTGCACGGCGATGGCCTCGGGTTTAGCCCGTACCTGTGCTTCAAACAAGCAGTGCAACGGCTGTTCCAGCGGGCAATCGACTTCGCTCGCGTTGAAGTCGTGCAACAGGCGCTGACGTTCGTCCTGCGCCAGCAACGGCACCTGCTCCAGCAGCGTTTGTTCATCGCTCACCAGCGCAGCGAGCAAGCGCTGGAAGTAACCGACAAAACGCCGCACCGTCGATTCATCGAACAACGCCGTGGCATAACGCAGCGAGCCGCGAACGCCATCGGCGCTATCGGCGCTATCGCCCAGACTCAACGACAGGTCGAACTTCACAAAGTGGCTTTCCCCCGGCACGCCTTCCAGCGTCAGGTCGCCGAGTTGCAGGCTCGGGCCGTCATTGTTGTCCCAGCTCAGCAGAGTCTGGAACAGCGCACTGTGGGCCAGACTGCGCAGCGGTTTGCTGATGTCCACCACGTGTTCGAACGGAAGATCCTGATGCGCCTGCGCCGCCATGGTTTGCGCCTTGACCCGTGCCAGCAACGCTTCGCCGCTCAGCCCGCCAGACGTGTCGATGCGCAGGGCCAGGGTGTTGACGAACATGCCGATCAAGCCTTCGACCTCGGCGCGAGTGCGGTTGGCCACCGGCGAGCCGATGACCACGTCGGTCTGCCCGGACAAGCGACTGAGCAACATCGCCCAGGCACTGAGGATCACCATGTACGGCGTCACTGCGCGACGTTGGCACAGCGCTTTCAGTCCGCGACTCAGCGGCGCGCCCAGCACTACGTCGATATGGCTGCCGGCAAAGTCCTGTTGCGCCGGACGCGGACGATCGGTCGGCAGCGTCAGCAACGCCGGTGCACCGGCCAGTGTCTGCTGCCAGTAATCGCTCTGCCGTTGCAGCACCTCGCCACTGAGCCAACGGCGTTGCCACACCGCGTAATCGCTGTACTGCAGCGCCAGCGCTGGCAACGGGTCTTGCTGGTCATGGCTGAAAGCTTGATACAGCGCCGCCAGCTCACGGGTCAGCACGCCCATCGACCAGCCATCGGAGATGATGTGGTGCAGCGTCAGCAACAGCACATGGTGATCGTCGGCCAGACGCACCAGTCGCCCGCGAATCAGCGAATCGCGGGCAAGATTGAACGGTGCGCTGGCTTGCTCCTCGATCAGCCCACGCAAGGCATTATCGGCCTGCGGGTGCTGGCGCAAATCTTCAACCTGCAGCAACAGAGCGGCCTCCGACGGCACGATCAGCACCTGCGCTTGATCGTCGACCTGGGTGAAGCGGCTGCGCAGGGTTTCGTGGCGTTCGACAATACGCGCCATTGCCCGTTGCAGCGCGTCTTCATCCAGCCGCCCGCGCAGACGCAGGCCCAGCGGAATGTTGTACGCCGTGTTGCCACCGTCCATTTGCGCGAGGAACCACAGGCGCTGTTGCGCAAACGACAGCGGCAACGCTTGCTCACGCGCTGCCGGCACAATCTCCGGCAAAGTGCTGCGTGCGGCGCGGCTCAACACCTGTGCCACGGCCGCCAGTTCCGGGTTGGCGAACAGCTCGGCCAAGGTCAGCTCCACATCCAGCTGTTGGCGAACCTGCGACAGCATGCGCATCGCCAGCAACGAATGCCCGCCTAGCTCAAAGAAATTGTCGTGTCGTCCCACCTGCTCGACCTGCAACAACCCGGCCCAGATGCGCGCCAGGTTTTCCTCCAGCGCCGTGACCGGCGCCACATAGGCCCGGCTGAGCATGGCGGCCGGGGTCGGTGCCGGCAGTGCCTTGCGGTCGATCTTGCCGTTGTTGTTCAGCGGCAACGCCTCCAGTTGCACCCAGGCCGTCGGCAGCATGTACTCCGGCAAGCGCGCCGACAGTTCGGCGTGCAGCTCAACGCTGTCGAGTTGTCCCTCGTGCGCGGTGAAATAGGCGACCAGACGCGTGGCGTCCTGAGCGTCGCGGCGCGCCAGCACCACGGTTTCCTTGATCCCCGCGCAGTTCAGCAAGCGGTTTTCGATCTCACCCAGTTCGATGCGGAAACCACGGATTTTTACCTGATCGTCGTTGCGCCCGACGCAATCGAGTTGCCCCGGCGCCAGCCAGCGCGCGAGGTCGCCGGTGCGATACAGCAACGTGCCGGGTTTATCGCTGAACGGATCGCGGAGGAATTTCTCGGCGGTCAGATCGGCTCGGTTCAGATAACCCAGCGCCACGCCCTGCCCGCCGATATACAGCTCACCGGTCACGCCCATCGGCACCAGTTGCTGCCGAGCATCGAGCACATAGACCTGAGTGTTGGAAATCGGTCCACCGATCGGCACGCTCTCGGCATTTTCCGCCACTTCCCGCACTTCGAACGTCGTGGCGTAGGTGGTGGTTTCGGTCGGTCCGTAGCAATGCACGATGCGCAGTTGCGGCGCTTCGGCCAGCAGCGTGCGGAACGCCGCCGGATCACCGCGCTCGCCACCACAGAGCAGAATGCGCAGGCCTTTGAGGGCTTGCGGGATCAATTGCACGTACTGGTTGAACAACGCCGTGGTGACGAACAGGATCGTCGCGCCACTGGCGCTCAACTCACGACCGAAGGCCTGTGGATCCAGCAGGGTCTGATGGTCGATGATCACCACGCGACCACCGTTGAGCAGCGGCCCCCAGATGTCCATGGTGCTGGCATCGAACGCCGGGTTCGAGGCGAACACCACGCGATCCTGCGCATTGAAATCGGCGTAACCGCTATTGAGCACCAAACGGCCGATGCCACGATGCGGCACCATCACCCCCTTCGGCGTGCCGGTGGAGCCGGAGGTGTACATGATGTACGCCAGCGACTCGGAAGACTGCACCAGGTTAGGGTTATGCGTGGGTTGATCACTGAGTTTCAGCCTGTCCAGATCGATACGCGGCGCGGCGTAATCGATGACTTCGCCGCTCAGGGTCAGCAGCGCGGCCGCCCGACAGTCCTCGACCATGAACGCCTGACGTTCGCTCGGTGCATGGATATCCAGCGGCACATAGGCCGCCGCGCACTTGGCAATCGCCAGTTGCGCCACCAGCAGTTCCAGCGAGCGTGGCAGCAGGATCGCCACGTGATCACCCGGTTGCACGCCTTGGCCGATCAGGTGATGAGCCAGGCGATTGGCCTGCGCGTTCAGTTCGAAATAACTCAGCGATTGCGCGCCATGCACCGCCGCCACAGCCTTTGGATGCGCCGCCGCTTGTTGCTGGAAAATCCCGTGCACCGTCAGGGTCTGCGGGTAATCGCGCGCGGTGGCGTTGAACTCGACGAGCAAGCGCTCACGCTCATCCGCCGCCAGTAACGGCACGTGTTCGAGTACCGCGTGATCATTGCCGACCATCGCTTGCAGCAGCCGCTGGAAATAACCGACAAAGCGGCGGATCGTCGATTCGTCGAACAGCGCCGTGGCGTAGTTCAGCGAGCCGCGAATCACGCCATTGACCTCGCCCAGAGTCAGCGTCAGGTCGAACTTGGCGATCTCGTCGGCGCCGGCTACAGCTTCCAGTGTCAGCTCGCCCAGCGCCAGTTGCGGCCCAATGTGACTGTCCCAGCTCAGCGTGGTCTGGAACAGCGGACTGTGCGCCAGGCTGCGCGACGGTCGGGTGATTTCCACCACCTGCTCGAACGGCAAGTCCTGATGCGCCTGAGCCTCCAGTGTCCGCGCCTTGACCCGTGCCAGCAGCGCTTCGACACTCGGCTCGCCCGAGGTATCGATACGCAGCGCCAGGGTGTTGACGAACATGCCGATCAAGCCTTCGATTTCAGTGCGGCTGCGGTTGGCCACCGGCGAACCGATCACCACATCGGCCTGCCCGGACAGACGACTCATCAGCAGTGCCCAGGCACTCGTCAGGGTCATGAACAGGGTCACGCCATGCCGCTGGCTCAGGGCTTTGAGTGCGGCGCTCAGATTTTGGTCCAGCGCCACTTCGAGATTGCTGCCGGCATAATCCTGATGCGCCGGACGCGGACGATCGGTGGGCAGCGTCAACAGCGCCGGAGCACCGTCGAGGGTTTGTTGCCAGTAATCACTTTGCCGTTGCAGCACGTCACCGCTGAGCCAGCGTCGTTGCCACACCGCATAGTCGCCGTATTGCAGCGTCAGCGCTGGCAGCGGATCGGGCTGACCCCGGGTGAATGCCTGATACAACGCCATCAACTCGCGGGTCAGCACGCCCATCGACCAACCGTCAGCGACGATGTGGTGCACGGTCAGCAACAGCACATGGTGCTCGTCGGCCAGACGCAGCAACTGTCCACGAATCAGCGAATCGTGCTGCAGATCAAACGCCGTCGAGGCCTCCTTCGCCATCAACCTGTGCAAGGTGTCCTCGGCCTGAGGCTGCTGGCGCAAATCTTCCACACGCAGCAGTAGACCGCTGTCGACCGGCGCAATCGTCACCTGCGCAGTGTCATCGCGACTGATAAAGCGGCTGCGCAGGGTTTCGTGGCGGGTCACGATGCGCGCCAGCGCCGCTTGCAGCGCATCGATGTCGAGTCGACCGCGCAAGCGCAGGGCGATGGGGATGTTGTACGCCGAATTGCCGCCCGCCATTTGCGCGAGGAACCACAGGCGTTGCTGGGCGAAGGACAAGGTGCCGTCACGCGTTACCGGCACAATCGACGGCTGGGTGCTGCGCTCGGCACCCGCCAGGCACTCAGCGACCGCCGCCAGTTCGGCATTGGCAAACAGATCAGCCAACGCCAACTCCAGACCCAACCGTTGCCGGACCTGCGCGACCATGCGCATGGCCAGCAACGAATGCCCGCCGAGTTCGAAGAAATGATCATGGCGCCCTACCCGTTCGACCTGCAGCACCTCGGCCCAGATCTGCGCCAGGATGGTTTCGGTCTCGCCCTGCGGCGCGGCGTAGTCGCGGGTGAACAACGCGGCCAGATTCGGTTTCGGCAACGCCTTGCGGTCGACTTTGCCGTTGGCCGTCAGCGGTAAAGCGTCAAGCCGGACAAAAGCGGCCGGCACCATGTACTCCGGCAGTTGCCCCAGCAGATGCGCACGCAAGTCGCCGACGTTCAGCGCGTCGCCTTGCGCGGCTTCGGTGAAATACGCCACCAGTCGCGGCTGGCCGGGCTGATCTTCACGGGCCAGCAGCACGGCGTCCTGAATCCCCGGCAACTGATTGAGGCAGGTCTCGATTTCGCCAAGTTCGATGCGCACGCCACGGATTTTCACCTGATCGTCATTGCGCCCCAGGTATTCCAGCGTGCCGTCCTCGCGCCAGCGCGCAAGGTCACCGGTGCGGTACATCCGCGCGTTCGGCAAGCGGCTGAACGGGTCATGCAGAAAGCGCTCGGCGGTCATTTGCGGGCGGTTCAAATAGCCACGGGCGACGCCGGCACCGCCAACGTATAACTCGCCCATCACCCCCAGTGGCACCGGACGCTGCTGCTCATCGAGCAGGTAAACACTGGCATTGCTCAGCGGTTTGCCGATGTGCAGCACCTGCCCGGCCTCGATCAACCCGGACGTGGCAACCACCGTGGCCTCGGTCGGGCCGTAGTTGTTGATCACCTTGAAGGACTGGTTGCGGTTGAACTGGCGCAGACGATCTCCACCGATCAGCAAGGTTTTCAGGGTTGGATGCGCCTGCTCCTGGCTGAAGGCGTACTCGGCCACCGGCGTCGGCAGGAAGCTCACATCCAGCGGCTGCGCGCGCCACCAGTCGAGCAGTGCATCGATGTCTTCGTTACCATCGTGGGCCGGCGCCAGATGCAGGGTCGCGCCGACGCACAACGCCGGCCAGACTTCCCAGGCCATGGCGTCGAAACCGAAGCCGGCGAGGCTTGAAGTGTGGCTGCCGGCGCGCAGATCGAACGCCGCACAATGCCAGTCGAGCAGATTGCTCAGGGTGCGGTGCTCGACCATCACGCCTTTGGGCTGTCCGGTGGAGCCGGAGGTGTAGATCA
Organism: Pseudomonas viridiflava; assembly: GCF_900580865.1. Lineage (GTDB taxonomy): Bacteria > Pseudomonadota > Gammaproteobacteria > Pseudomonadales > Pseudomonadaceae > Aquipseudomonas. Next base: position 97,546 of record NZ_UTBZ01000155.1, on the reverse strand, counting down.
CATACGCCAGGTGTTGCGGCGTCAGCGCCGGCACTGACGGCGTGTCGATTCTGCTGTTTGGCCACTGGTGCAGATCAAGGTCGATCACCGGCACTTGCAGCGCCGGCAGGCGTGCGCGCAGTTCGCTCTGGGTCAACACCGCAACCGGCGCGCTGTCCTCCAGTAGATAGTTCAGGCGCTCCGCTGGATGCGCCGGGTCCACCGGCACATAACCGGCGCCCGCCTTGAGAATCGCCACCAGCCCGACCAGCGTATCGAGGCCGCGACGGGCAACGATGGCCACACGATCATCAGGCCGCACACCCGCTTCGATCAGATGATGCGCCAAGGCGTTGGCCTGCTGGTCGAGTTCGGCGTAACTCAGGCTCGCGCCAGCAAAAATCGCCGCCAGCGCGTGCGGTCGCTCAGCCACTTGCTGCTCGAAACGCTGGCCGATCGTCAGCCCCTGAGGGTAATCGGCGTGGCTAGCATTAAAGCCGATCAACAGCTGTTCGCGCTCTGCGGCCGGCAGGATCGACAAGCGTTCGAAGCCTTGATGCGGTGCCTGTTCCAGCGCTTGCACAAGGCCGTGCAGGGCACATTGCAGATAGTCGCAGGTGCGCCGTGCGTCGATGCCGGCGCCGGCCAATGCGCTGAGGCTGAAGCCTTCGCCGAGGTCGTCGACGCTAAGGGTCAGGCGATAGTTGCTGTGTTCCTCGGCTTCCAGCAATTGCATGCCGTGCCAGGCCGCCGCAGCCTCGGCCGAACTCGACGACGCCGCAGCCCCGTGGCGATAGTTGAACAAGGTGCTGAACAGCGGCGTGGTCGGCGCCATCGCGCTGCAATGCTGGATGCGCGCCAGCTGCGCGTGTTCGTGCTGGAGCAATTGGCTCAGCCGTTGATGGGTAGCCAATGCCGCGCCTTTGACGCTGTGCGCGCTCAAATCGATGCGCAGCGGCAAGGTATTGATAAACACCCCGAGGGCACGCTCGGCGCCCTCGCCACCGTGCAAGCGCCCAAGCAATACCGTGCCGAACACCACGTCGTCGTGGCCCGACAACTGCCCGAGCACCTGTGCCCAGGCCAGGTGCATCAGGCTCGCGGCGCTGACACCCAGGCGCCGCGCTTGCTGGCGGATGTCGCGGCTCAGACCGAGGTCGAGGGTTAACCGCGCCTGCTCAGCCAGCCCGTCCTGTGCCGGGGCCTGGCCGTACGGCAAGGTTGGCTCGTCGACATCACCGAGCATGTCGCGGAAGAAGCTTTCATGCTGCTGATCGCTCATTCCGGCCAAGGTCTGCGCCACGTAATTGCGGTATGGCACCGGCTCGGCGAGACGTTGCGGCTGGCCGCTGAGGAAGGCCTGCATTTCCTGTTGCAGCACTTCCAGCGCGACGTGGTCCATCACCAGATGATGGAACAGCAACAACGCGACAACCCGCTGATTGACCGCGTCCCACGCGTGGACCACGCGCATCAGCGGCGCCTGATTGACGGCCATGCGGTAATGGCCGGCATCGAAACGAGCGCGCAACTGCGCCAGTGCATCGCCGTTCACGTCCTCCAGCGCAATACCTTCGCAGGCCAGTGACGCCTGACGCCAAACCACTTGCACCGGGTCTTCAAGGCCTTCCCAGAACAGCGAGGTGCGCAGAATGTCGTGGCGTTGGATGACTTTCTGCAAGGCCTCGGTGAAGGTGTTCAGGCGCTGTTTATCAGCGAACGCAAACTGTGCCTGCAACACGTAGGGGTCGCCCTGCGCGGCCGCCAGGTGATGGAACAGAATGCCCGTCTGCAACGGCGCCAGCGGGTAAATGTCCTGCACATTGGCCGCGCCGCCGGGGATGCTGGCAACGATGCGGTCAAGGCTCGCTTGATCGAGCGTCAGCAGTGGCAGCAGTTCCGGCGTGATACGCGTGCAGTCCGGCGTAATGCGGTTGGCCGGGACCTCGGCTTGCGGCTCACCACCAACGGCCGCCGCCAGTGCGGCGAGTGTCGGCTGGTTGAACAGCACGCGAATGTCGGCGCTGAGGCCGGCACGACGCATCTTCGCCAGCAGATTCACCGCCATCAGCGAGTGCCCGCCCAGCTCAAAAAAGTGGTCGTGACGCCCTACCCGCTCCACGTTGAGCAAATCGGCCCAGAGCGCAGCAAGGAGGGTTTCCACTTCGCCGACCGGTGCCTCGTATTCACGTGCAGCCAATGCCGCCAGATCCGGGGCCGGCAATGCCTTGCGATCGAGTTTGCCGTTCGGGCTCAGTGGCAGCGTATCGAGGTGCACGAACACCGCAGGCACCATGTAGTCCGGCAGATGCTCCAGCAGATGGCTGCGCAGCGTCTCGATGTCCAGCTGCTGCCCGGTGTAGTACGCGACCAGACGCTTGTCACCCGGCACGTCTTCGCGGGCCAGCACCACCGTTTCCTGCACCCCCTCGATCTGGGTCAGGCGTGCCTGGATTTCACCCAGTTCGATGCGCAAGCCACGGATTTTCACCTGGTCGTCGTTGCGGCCCAGGTATTCGATGTTGCCGTCGGCCAGATAGCGGGCGACGTCGCCGGTGCGGTACATACGCCCATTGGTCTGGAACGGATCATTGAGGAAGCGTTCCGCGCTCAGTTCTGGTCGGTTGAGGTAACCACGGGCCACCTGCACGCCACCGATGTACAGCTCACCGACAACGCCTTGCGGCACCGGTTGTTGTTGGCCATCGAGGATATACATGCGGGTGTTGGCAATCGGTGTGCCGATCGGCGTGTTGTCCGGGGTTTGCTCCAGCGGCCCGGCGCAGTTCCATGCAGTCACGTCGACGGCGGCTTCGGTCGGGCCATAGAGGTTGTGCAACGCACTGCCCGGCAATTGCCGTTTGAACCGCCGCACCAGACTGCCCGGCAATGCTTCGCCGCTGCACATCACCTGACGCAGTTCCGAGCAGCGCTGGGTGTCGCCATGGGCAAGGAACACTTCGAGCATCGACGGCACGAAGTGCAGCGTGGTAATTCGTTCTTGCTCGATGATTTCGCTGAGATACAGCGGGTCCTTGTGGCCACCGGGCTGCGCCATGACCAGACGTGCGCCGGTCATCAGCGGCCAGAAAAACTCCCACACCGACACGTCGAAACTGAACGGAGTCTTCTGCAACACCGTGTCCGCCGCTGTCAGTGGATAGGCGTCCTGCATCCACAGCAAGCGGTTGACCACCGCGGTGTGTTCGTTGATCACGCCTTTTGGCTGGCCGGTCGAACCGGAGGTGTAGATCACGTACGCCATGTGTTGCGGGGTCAACTCGGCGATGGGCAGCGTGTCGCTCGGCAGCGACTGCCAGTGCGCTTGATCGAGATCGATCACAGGCACAGCGACGTCACCGAGCAGCCCGCGAGTGGAACCCTGCACCAACACCGCGAGCGGCGCGCTGTCGTCCAGCATGTAGGCCAGACGTTCCAGCGGATACGCCGGGTCCAGCGGCACATAACCACCGCCAGCCTTGAGGATCGCCAGCAGGCCGACAACCATGTCCAGACCGCGCTCGACGCAAATCGCCACCCGCGAATCCGCCTGCACACCCAAGCTACGCAGGTGCCGCGCCAGTTGGCTGGCCTTGGCGTCCAGCTCGGCATAGGTCAAGCGCTGCTCACCGGCGACTACCGCCGGAGCCTGCGGCGTGCGCCCCACTTGCGCCTCGAACAGACCGTGCAGGGTCTGCTCAAGGTTGTAATCCACTGCCGTGGCATTGAACTCATTCAGCAGCCGCTGTTGTTCGTCCTCTGCCAATAGCGGTGCGTGTTCCAGCACCGTTTGATCATTGGCGACCATCGCCTGCAACAGACGCTGGAAATAGCCGGCAAAACGCTGCACCGTCGATTCGTCAAACAGCGCCGTGGCGTACTCCAGCGAACCACGAATCACACCGTTCGACTCGCTCAGGTTCAGCGACAGATCAAACTTGGCGAAGTGACTCGGCTCCGCCACGCCTTCCAGAGTCAAATCGCCAAGGGCCAGCGCCGGGCCTTGCAGACCGTCCCAACTGAGCAACGTCTGGAACACCGGGCTGTGCGCCAGACTGCGCAGTGGCCGCGTAATTTCCACCACCTGCTCGAACGGCAGATCCTGATGCGCCTGCGCCGCCAGCGTCAGCGCCTTGACTCGGGTCAGCAGCGCTTCGACGCTGAGTTCGCCCGAGGTGTCGATGCGCAAGGCCAGGGTGTTGACGAACATGCCGATCAAACCTTCGATCTCGGCACGGCTGCGGTTGGCCACGGGCGAGCCGATCACCACCTCCGACTGACCGGACAAACGACTGAGCAGCATCGCCCAGGCGCTCATCAGCGTCATGTACAGCGTCACGCCATGACGCTGACCCAGCGCCTTGAGGCCGGCGCTCAAACGTTCATCGAACACGACTTCGACGCTGCTGCCGGCGTAATCCTGCTGCGCCGGTCGTGCACGATCGGTCGGTAACAGCAACAGCGCCGGCGCGCCCGCCAGCGTCTGCTGCCAGTATTCGCTCTGGCGCTGCAGCACCTCGCCGCTCAGCCAGCGCCGCTGCCACACCGCGTAATCGGTGTATTGCAGCGCCAGCGGCGGCAGTGGATCCGCCTGCCCCTGACTGAACGCCTGATACAGCGCCATCAGTTCGCGGGTCAAAACGCCCATCGACCAACCATCAGAAATGATGTGGTGCATCGTCAGCAACAGCACATGATGATCGTCGGCGAGGCGCACCAAGCGACCGCGAATCAGCGCATCGTCCTGCAAGTCGAACGGCCCGGACGCTTCGCCCTGAATCAGCGCCTGCAAGGCCTGATCCGGTTGCGGGTGTTGGCGCAGGTCTTCGACACGCAGCAACAGGCCGCTGTCGACCGGAGCGATCAGCACTTGCGCCTGATCATTGAACTGGGCGAAACGGCTGCGCAGGGTTTCATGGCGGGCAACGATCCGTGCCAGTGCACGCTGTAGCGCAGCGTCGTCGAGACGGCCACGCAAACGCAGGGCCACGGGAATGTTGTACGCGGTATTGGCGCCTTCCATTTGCGCCAGAAACCACAGGCGTTGCTGGGCGAATGACAACGGCAAGGCGCCGCCACGCGGCACCGGCACAATCTCTGGTTGCGTGCAGCGCCCCGCCTCGCTCAGTACCGCAGCGACCGCCGCCAGTTCGGCGTTGGCGAACAGCTCAGCCAAGGCCAGTTCGACGCCGAGCCGTTGGCGCACTTGCGAGACCATGCGCATCGCCAGCAGCGAATGGCCGCCGAGTTCGAAAAAGTGATCCTGACGCCCGACCCGCTCAACCTGCAGCACATCGGCCCAGATCTGCGCCAGCGCGGTTTCCACCTCGCCTTCGGGCGCCGCGTATTCGCGAGTGAACAGTGCCGACAGTTCCGGCGCCGGCAAGGCTTTGCGGTCGACCTTGCCATTGGCGGTCAACGGCAGTGCGGCGAGTTTGACGAAGGCCACCGGCACCATGTACTCCGGCAAGCGGCTCAGCAGTTGCGCGCGCAACTCGCCGACCGGCAGCGCTTCAACCTGTGCTTGTTCGGTGAAATACGCCACCAGTCGCGGCTGACCGGGCTGATCTTCGCGGGCCAGCAGCACGGCTTCCTGAATCCCCGGCAACTGATTGAGGCAGGTTTCGATTTCCCCCAGTTCGATGCGCACGCCACGGATTTTCACCTGATCGTCATTGCGCCCCAGGTATTCGAGCGTGCCGTCCTCGCGCCAGCGCGCAAGGTCACCGGTGCGGTACATACGCGCGTTCGGCAAGCGGCTGAACGGGTCACGCAGAAAACGCTCGGCGGTCATTTCCGCTCGATTGAGGTAACCACGAGCGACACCCGCCCCGCCGACGTACAGTTCGCCCGCCACGCCCATCGGCACCGGGCGTTGCTGCTCATCAAGCAGGTACACCGTGGCGTTGCTCACCGGTTGACCGATGTGCAACGCATCGCCGCTGTCGACCCGTCCCGAGGTCGCAACCACAGTGGCCTCGGTCGGGCCGTAATTGTTGATCACGTCGAAATGCTGGTTGCGATTGAACTGGCGCAAGCGGTCGCCGCCGATCAGCAGCGTGCGCAGGGTCGGGTGTTCGAGGTTCTGGCTGAAGGCGTATTCGGCCACTGGCGTCGGCAGAAAGCTCACGTCCAGCGGTTGCGCGCACCACCACGCCAGCAGCGCGTCGATGTCTTCGTTGCCGTCATGGGTTGGCGCCAGATGCAACGTCGCACCTGCGCACAGCGCCGGCCAGACTTCCCAGGCCATCGCGTCGAAACCGAACCCGGCGAGGCTTGAAGTGTGGCGACCGGCGCACAGGTCGAAGGCCGTGCAGTGCCAATCGACCAGGTTGTTCAAGGTGTGATGCTCGACCATCACACCTTTGGGCAGGCCAGTGGAGCCGGAGGTGTAGATCACGTACGCGAGGTGTGAGGCGGTCAGGCCCGGCACATGCGGGTCGAGCGTGCGGGTCAGTGGCCAGGTGCAGCGGTCGAGGTCGATCACCGGCACGTCCAGCGCCGGCAAGCGCTCACGCAGATCGGTTTGGGTGAGGACGACTACCGGCGCGCTGTCGCCGAGCAGATAGTTCAGGCGCTCGGCCGGGTGTGCCGGATCGATCGGCACGTAACCAGCGCCGGCCTTGAGAATCGCGACCAGCCCGATCAGCGTATCGAGCCCCCGGCGGGCGACGATGGCCACGCGGTCGTCGGGTTTTACCCCGCGCTCGATCAGGTGATGCGCCAGGGCATTGGCGTGGCGGTTCAACTCGGCGTAGGTCAATTGTGCGTCGGCAAACACTGCTGCCAGCGCTTCCGGCCGCTCGGCAACCTGGGCTTCGAAGCGTTGCTGAAGAGTCTGGGCCGGCGGGAAATTCATTTGCGTAGCGTTGAAGCCGACCAGCACTTGCTCAAGCTCCGCTGTCGGCAGAACCGGCAGTTGATTGACCGGTGTTTGCGGCGCCTGCTCCAGTGCCAGCAGCAGATTTCCCAGCGCGCAGTGCATGTAGGCGCAAATCCGCTGCGGGTCGATTTGCGTGCTCGCCAGCAAGGTCAGACTGAACGCGTCGCCGAAGTCATCGACGCTCAGGGTCAGCGGATAGTTGGTGCGCTCCTCCGAGTGCAGGGTGGCAATGCCCTCCCACGCTGCGAGTGTTTCAGCGCTGACCGTGGTGACGTTGTGGCTGTGGCGGTAATTGAGCAGCGTGCTGAACAGCGGCGTCGGTGCGACCACGTTGCTGCAGCGCTGGGCCAAGGCCAGCGGCGCGTATTCATGGCGCATCAGCGAGGTCAGCCGCGCATGGGTCGCGTTGACGGCGGCACGCACGTCGGCGCTGTCGACATTCACCCGCAACGGCAAGGTGTTGATGAAGATCCCCAGCGCACGGTCAATGGCTTCGGCGCCCTGCATGCGCCCCATCAGCACCGTGCCGAACACCACCTGCTGCTTGCCGGTCAACGCTGCCAGCACCTGCGCCCAACCGAGGTGAAACAGGCTCGCGGCACTCACCCCGAGCTGGCGTGCCTGGGCGCGCAAGCGCTGGCCCAGCAGGGGCTCGATCGGCTGGCTCAATTCGGTGATCTCGCTGCCGTCACCCTGCACGTCTTGCAAACCGTACGGCAACGTCGGCTCGTCGATGTCGCTGAGCATGTCGCGGAAAAACGCCTCATGCTCAGCTTCGCTGACACCCAGACGCGCCTGCGCCACGTAATTGCGAAACGGCACCGGCCGCCCGAGCAACTCGCTCTGCCCGCTGAGGCAGGCGCGCATTTCATGCCGCACCACGTCGAGGGCAGAGTGGTCGAGAGCCATGTGGTGGAACAGCAGGGTCGCAATCACCCGCTGCCCGGCTTCGTCCCAGGCATGGGCCAGGCGCATAAGTGGCGCGCGGCTGACGTCGAGGCGAAAGTGTCGGGCGTCGAACCGCTCGTGCAGGTACGCCAGCACATCGCTGTCAGCGTCAGGCACCACGAGTTCTTCCACGGGCAGTTCGGCGCGGCGCCAGACCACCTGCACCGGTGCATCCAGGCCTTGCCAGTGCACCGAAGTGCGCAGAATGTCATGGCGATCGATCACCGTTTGCAAGGCTTGCGCGAACGCCTGAAAACGTTCGCGGCTGGCGAAGGCGAATTGCGACTGCATGACATACGGATCGCCTTCACCGCCACTGACGTGGTGATAAAGAATGCCTTCCTGTAACGGCGCCAGCGGGTAGATGTCCTGCACATTCGCCGCGCCGCCGGGCACTTGCGCTACGAGATGGTCGATGCTGGCCTGATCCAGCTCGACCAGGGTCAGCATCGACGGGGTGATCTGCGTGGTGTCGACAGCGATGCCGTTGGCCGGCACCTCGACCTGACCGGCCTTGGTGGCCGAGTATTGCCCGGCCTTGATCAGTTCGATCAGCGCCGGTTTGTGCTCGCGCAGCGCGGCCAGCAGCGCCGGGTCGCTCAACGCCTGTTTGTTGCCGTTGACGCGCAATTGCTCATCGGTCACCGCCAACTGAATGTCTTTTGTCTTCAGGGTTGCCAACAGTTCGAGCACATTCACAGGACAATCTCCATTCTTTCCGTAATTGCGGCGTAGCCGGCCAGGGTCGGTTGTTCAAACAACGCCCTGACATCGGCTTCCATGCCTTCCTGACGTAACCGGCCGATCAGACTGACCGCCAGCAGCGAGTGACCACCCAGTTCAAAGAAGTGATCGTGGCGCCCTACCCGTTCGACGTTGAGCAGCTCGGCCCAGAGTCGTGCGAGGGTGATTTCGACGTCGCCGACCGGGGCTTCGTATTCGCGGGTTTTCAGCGATTGCTGATCCGGCGCCGGCAAGGCCTTGCGGTCGAGTTTGCCGTTGGGGCTCAGTGGCAAAGCGTCGAGATGCACGAACACAGCGGGCACCATGTAGTCCGGTAAATGCTCGAGCAAATGACTGCGCAGCAGGTCGATTTCCAAACGCTCACCGGTGTAATAGGCGACCAGACGTTTGTCGCCCGGTACGTCTTCACGGGCCACCACCGCCGATTCTTGCACGCCGTGGATCTGGGTCACGCGTGCCTGAATTTCGCCCAGTTCGATGCGCAAGCCACGGAGCTTCACTTGGTCATCGTTACGCCCCAGGTACTCGATATTGCCGTCCGGCCGATACCGCGCGACGTCGCCGGTGCGGTACATGCGCCCGTTCGGCTGGAACGGATCGTTGAGGAAGCGCTCGGCACTCAGCTCAGGCCGGTTCAGATAACCGCGCGCCACCTGCACACCAGCGATATACAACTCGCCGACCACGCCTTGCGGCACGGGTTGTTGTTGCGCATCGAGGATGTACATCCGGGTGTTGGCGATCGGTTTGCCGATCGGGGTGTTGTCCGGGGTCTGCTCGATGGACCCGGCGCAATCCCACGCCGTCACGTCGACAGCCGCTTCGGTCGGGCCGTAGAGGTTATGCAATGCGCTGCCCGGCAATTGCAGTTTGAAGCGCCGCACCACACTGCCCGGCAACGCCTCGCCGCTGCACATCACCTGCCGCACGCTGTCGCAGCGTGTGGTGTCGCTGTTGGCGAGGAACACGTCGAGCATCGATGGCACAAAGTGCAGCGTGGTGATGTGTTCGCGCTCGATCACTTCGCTCAGGTATTGCGGATCCTTGTGCCCGTCCGGTCGTGCCATGACCAGTCGCGCACCGGTCATCAGCGGCCAGAAGAACTCCCACACCGACACGTCGAAGCTGAACGGGGTTTTCTGCAACACCGAATCGGCAGCGCTCAACCGGTAGGCGTCCTGCATCCATAACAAGCGGTTGACCACACCGGAATGCTCATTGACCACGCCTTTCGGTTGGCCCGTGGAGCCCGAGGTGTAGATCACGTACGCGCTGTGCTGGTGTGTCAGCGCCGGGATTTGCGGATTGTCGGCGGACAAGGATTGCCAGGTGTTCTGGTCAAGATCGACCATCGCTGCCGAGACGTCTCCCAACAGCGCGCGGGTCGCACCGTGCACCAGCACCACGGCCGGGGCGCTGTCCTCGAGCATGTAGGCCAGACGCTCCGGCGGATAGGCCGGGTCCAGCGGTACATACGCGGCGCCGGCCTTGTTGATCGCCAGCAGACCGATGACCATTTCCAGGCTGCGCTCGACGCAAATCGCCACCCGTGAATCCACTTGCACACCGAGGCTGATCAAATGCCCGGCCAAGCGGTTGGCGCGCTCGTTCAACTGCGTGTAGCTCAATGCCTGTTCGCCGGCGACTACGGCGACAGCTTGTGGCGTACGTCGCACCTGCGCTTCGAACAAGCCGTGCAGCGTCTGCTGCAAATCGTAATCGACGTCAGTGTCGTTGAGGCCGAACAACAACGCCTGCCGCTCCTCGTCCGACAACACCGTCAGGCGATTCAATGCTTGCTGCGGTGTTTGCTCCAACGCTTCAACCAGCGCGATCAGCGCGTTGTGCATGTACTGACCGATGCGTGCTGCGCCGATGCGAGACGGCGTCATCACCGTCAGTTGGAAGCCACTGCCGAGATCGTCGACGTTGAGGGTCAACGGGTAATTGGTGCGCTCCTCACCAGCCAGGGATTCGATGCCCTGCCAAGCCTCACGCTTGGTATTTTGCTGAGCTTCGCTGTCGCTATGGCGGTAATTGAGCATCGCGCTGAACAGTGGCGACGGCGCCGCAACACCACTGCAACGCTGGGCCAGCGCCAGCGAAGCATGTTCGTGAGCCAGCAGCGCACTAAGCCGCGCATGGGTCGCCTTGACCCCAGCGCGCACGTCGGTTTCGTCAACATCCACGCGCAATGGCAAGGTGTTGATGAACATGCCCAACCCGCGATCCGCACCCGCGCCGCCCTGCATGCGGCCCAGCAGCACCGTGCCGAACACCACCCGCTCTTGAGCGGACGTTGCCGCCAGCACCTGCGCCCAAGCGAGATGGAACAGGCTGGCAACGCTGACGCCGAGCAAGCGCGCCTGACTGCGCAAACGCTGCGCTACTGCTATTGGCAGCGGCTGGCAGACTTCCTCGATGTCATTGCCGTCGCCGTGCACATCCTGCAAACCGAACGGCAGTGTCGGTTCGTCGATGTCGCCGAGCATCTCGCGGAAGAATGCTTCGTGCTCTTGTTCGCTGACACCAAGACGAGTCTGCGCAACATAATTGCGGTACGGCACCGCAGCCACCGGCAACTGCTCATCGCCCTGCAAAATCGCCTGCATTTCTGCGCTGACCACCGCCAGCGCGGTGTGGTCCATGGCGATGTGATGGAACAACAACATCGCAACCACGCGCTGATTGTCCGGGTCGAGGGCATACACCAGACGCAGCAGCGGTGCCTGATCCAAGTCCAAACGCCAGTGCCGCGCATCGAAGCGCGCCCGCAACTGATCGATGGCTTCGCCCTGCGCAGGCTCCAGCGCCACGGCTTGGACCGGTAGCTCCGCATGCCGCCAGACCACTTGCACCGGCGCCGCCAGCCCTTGCCAGACAATCGACGTGCGCAGGATGTCGTGGCGCGTCATGACTTGACTCAGCGCCGCAGCGAACCCTTGAAAACGCTCGAGGCTGTCGAATGCCAGACACGATTGCAGCAAGTACGGATCGCCCTGCGCGGCGCTGAGGTGGTGATACAAAATCCCCTCCTGCAACGGCGCCAGCGGATAAATGTCCTGCACATTGGCCGCGCCACCCGGCACCGTGGCGACGATGCGTTCGATGCTGGCCTGATCCAGTTGCACTAGCGTCAACATGTCCGCGGTGATATGCGCGCAATCGGCCGCAATCAGATTGTCCGGCACTGCAACCTCGCGGCCGCTACCCACCGCTGCCGCAAGCGCGGCCAACGTCGGCTGGCTGAACAGCACGCGTACGTCGGTGCTCAGATCGACCTGACGCATGCGTTCGATCAGCGTCACCGCCAGCAATGAATGCCCGCCCAGTTCGAAGAAGTTGTCGTGACGACCGACCTGCTCGACCTTGAGGACGTCAGACCAGATCTGTGCCAGGGCGATCTCCACCGAACCTTGCGGCGCGGCATATTCGCGGCTCAGCCACGCCGTTGGATCCGGGTCCGGCAAGGCCTTGCGGTCGAGTTTGCCGTTGGCGGTCAGCGGCAGTGCTGGCAGGCGCACGTAAGCGGCGGGCACCAGCGCTTGCGGCAACTGCGCTTGCAGATGACTGCGCAATTCCTCGATGTCGACGTTCAGGCGTTCGGTAAACCACGCCAGCAACTGCCCGTCGCGCACCAGCACCACGCAATCCTGCACGGCCGCGTGACGACTCAACGCAGCTTCGATTTCGCCCAGTTCGATGCGCACGCCGCGCAGTTTGACCTGATCATCGTTACGCCCCAGGTATTCGACGCTGCCGTCGGCGAGCCAGCGTGCGAGGTCGCCGGTGCGATACATGCGCGCCTGCGGTTCGTCGCTGAACGGGTCGTCGAGGAAGCGTTCGGCGCTCAGTTCGGGGCGATGCAGATACCCGCGCGCCACACCGGCGCCGCCGACGTACAACTCTCCGGCGACGCCGACCGGTACCGGGCGCTGCTGGTCGTCGAGCAGGTAAATCTTCGCGTTGGCCATTGGTCGGCCGATATGCAGCACCTGCCCGGCCTCGACTGCGCCGGAGGTGGCAACCACCGTGGCTTCGGTCGGGCCGTAGTTATTGATCACCGCGAAGGTCTGCTCGCCCGGCAACTGCCGCAGTTTGTCGCCACCGATCAACAGCGTGCGCAAAGTCGGGTGGCCGAGGTCGCGACTGAACGCATATTCGGCGACCGGCGTCGGCAGGAAACTCACCTGCAATGGCTGCCCGCGCCACCATTCGAGCAACTCGTCGAGGTGCTCGTTGCTCACCGATTGCGGCGGCAGATGCAGGGTCGCGCCGACACACAGCGCCGGCCAGACCTCCCACGCCATGGCGTCGAAGCCGAAGCCGGCCACGCTCGAGGTGTGACTGCCAGCGTGCAGGTCAAAGGCCTCGCAGTGCCAGTGCACCAGGTTCTCCAGCGTCGCGTGTTCGACCATCACGCCTTTCGGCTGGCCGGTGGAGCCAGAGGTGTAGATCACGTAGGCCAGATGTGCCGGGGTCAGCGCCGGCAGTTGCGGATTGCTGTCGGACAAGTGCTGCCAGGCGGGATGGTCCAGATCAATCAGCGGCACGGCGCCGAGCAAATCAGCCGTCGCAGCCTGCGCCAGCACTGCCATCGGCGCGCTGTCCTGCAACAGATAGGCGATGCGTTCCGGCGGGTATGCCGGATCGACCGGTACATAACCGGCCCCAGCCTTGAGGATCGCCAGCAACGCGACGAGCATGTCCGGGCTGCGGCGCAGGCACAGGGCGACGCGGTCATCGGGTTGCACGCCGAGGCCGAGCAAGTGATGGGCCAGGCGATTGGCGCGCTGATTGAGCTCAGCGTAGGTCAGTTGCTGCGCGCCCTGCTCCACTGCCACCGCATCCGGTTGCTGCTCGGCCTGAACCTCGACCAAGCGCTGAATCGTCGCGCCACGCGGATAGGCTGCTGAGTGCTGGTTGAAGCCGACCAGCAGGTGCTCGTATTCCGTCACCGAGAGCACTGGCAAACGGTTGAGCGGACGTTGCGGTGCTTCTTCCAGTGCCGTCACCAGATGTTCGAGTGCGGTGTGCATGTAACTGCAAATCCGTTGCGCACCGATCTCGGCGAGGGCCAGCACGTCGAGGGCAAAGCCTTCGCCCAGATCATCCACCGACAGGGTCAGCGGATAATTGCTGCGCTCCTCACCGCCGAGCATGCGCACGCCTTGCCAGATGCCCTGGCCGTCGTGCGGCTGTTGTGCGGCGGCGCTGTGCCGGTAATTGAGCAAGGCACTGAACAGCGGCGCGGAACCGAGCATGCCACTGCAACGCTGGGCCAGCGCCAGTGACGCGTGTTCATGACCGAGTAGCGCCGTCAGCCGCGCATGGGTGGACTTCACCCCGGCGCGCACGCTTTCAGCGAGATCAACCCGCAGTGGCAGGGTATTGATGAATACCCCCAGCGTGCGGTCGGCGCCCTCGCCGCCCTGCATGCGCCCCATCAACACGGTGCCGAAGACCACGTCGCGGCGGCCGGAGACCACGCCCAGCACCTGCGCCCAAGCCATGTGCATCAGGCTCGCCGGGCTGACACCCAACTGCCGGGCCTGTTCACGCAGGCGCCTATTGAGCCCGGCATCCACCGGTTGCAGCGCTTCTTCGATGCCACGTCCGTCGCCCTGAACATCCTGGAGACCGAAGGGCAAGGTCGGCTCGTCAATATCGCCGAGCATCTCGCGGAAGAACGCTTCATGTTCCTGCTCATCAGCACCCAAGCGGGCCTGCGCCACGTAATTGCGGTAAGGCATCGGCGGCGTCAGCGTGTCGAGCTGATCGAACATCAACGCGTGCATTTCCCGACCGATCACGTCCATGGCGGTGTGGTCGAGAATCGAGTGATGGAACAGCACGATGGCGACGACTTGCTGTTGCGCCGGATCCTCGGCGTAGACCATGCGGATAAGCGGTGCCTGATTCAGATTGAGGCGGTAATGCCGGGCATCGAAACGCGCGTGCAACTGTTCGAGGATGTCGCCGTCCTGCGCCTCCAGCGGTACCTTTTGCACAACCATCTGCGCCTGACGCCAGACCACTTGCTGCGGGCTGGGCAAGCCTTGCCAGACCACGCTGGTGCGCAGAATGTCGTGACGGACGATGACCTGCTGCAAGTGCTCAGCGAAGGTTTGCAAACGCTCGAGACTGTCGAAAGCCAGACGCGATTGCAGCAAGTACGGATCGCCCTGTTCGGCACTCAGGTGGTGATAAAGAATGCCTTCCTGCAACGGTGCCAGCGGATAGATATCCTGCACATTGGCGGCGCCGCCCGGTACCGTGGCGACGATAAGATCGATACTGGCCTGATCCAGCTTGGTCAGGGTCAGCATGTCCGGGGTGATGTGCGTGCAATCGTCGGCAATCAGATTGGCTGGCACTGCGATTTCCCGGCCACTGCCCAAGGCAAGCGCCAGCGCGGCCAGGCTCGGCTGATTGAACAGCACGCGCACATCGGCGCTCAGACCGGCCTGACGCATGCGCTCGATCAGGCTCACCGCCAATAGCGAATGGCCGCCGAGTTCGAAGAAATTATCGTGACGGCCAATCTGTTCGATGTTCAGTACGTCGGCCCAGATCTGCGCCAACGCGATCTCGACCGGGCCTTGCGGCGCTTCATATTCACGGCTGAGCCACGCATCCTGATCCGGTTCGGGCAAGGCCTTGCGATCGAGTTTGCCGTGGGCCGTCAGCGGCAGGCTGTCCAGTCGCACGTACGCCGCCGGCACCAACGTGTCGGGCAGGCGTGCTTGCAGATGCTGGTGCAAGTCGCCGATCTCGACAGATTCGCTTGCGGTGAACCAGGCGACCAGACGCCCGTCACGCACCAGCACCACGCATTCGCGAACGGCGTCGTGGGCGCTTAGCGCTGCTTCGATTTCACCGAGTTCTATACGCACGCCGCGCAGTTTCACCTGATCGTCGTTGCGTCCCAGATATTCAATATTGCCGTCGTCCAGCCAGCGCGCGAGGTCGCCGGTGCGGTACATGCGTGCGTGCGGCTCGTCGCTGAACGGGTCGTCGAGGAACTGTGCAGCGGTCAGTTCCGGACGATTCAGATAGCCGCGCGCAACCCCGGCGCCACCGACATACAACTCGCCTTGCACGCCAGTCGGCACTGGCTGTTGCTGACGGTCCAGCAGATAAATCCGCGCATTGGCAATCGGCCGGCCGATGTGCAGAACCCGCCCGGGCTCGATGCGCCCGGAAGTCGCCACCACCGTGGCTTCGGTCGGGCCGTAGTTATTGATTACATCGAACGTCTGATCACGCGGGAACTGGCGCAACTTGTCGCCACCGATCAGCAGCGTGCGCAAGGTCGGATGGCCCAGCTCGCGACTGAAGGCATATTCGGCAACCGGCGTCGGCAGAAAGCTCACCTGCAACGGCTGCGCGCGCCACCACTCGAGCAATTCATCGAGGTGTTCGTTGCCGATTGAAGGCGGTGGCAGGTGCAAAGTCGCGCCGACGCACAACGCCGGCCAGACTTCCCAGGCCATGGCATCGAAACCGCAACCGGCGACGGTGGCGGTGTGGCTGCCGGCGTGCAGATCGAAGGCTTCGGCGTGCCAGTGCACGAGGTTTTCCAGGGTGCGGTGCTCGACCATCACGCCTTTCGGCTGCCCGGTGGAGCCCGAGGTGTAGATCACGTAGGCCAGACTTTCCGGGGTAAGTCCCGGCCGTTGCGGATTGTGGTCAGGCAGGTGCCGCCAGTCGCTGGCGTCCAGATCAATCACCGGTACAGCGCCGAGCAGGTCGCGTGTCGACGCCTGCGCCAGCACCGCGATCGGGTCGCTGTCCTGCAACAGGTAGGCGATGCGCTCTGCCGGATAGTCCGCATCGATCGGCACATAACCCGCGCCGGTCTTGAGAATCGCCAACAGCGCAATCAGCATGTTCGGGCCGCGGCGCAGGCACAGCGCGACTCGATCATCGCTTTGCACGCCGAGGCCAATCAAGTGATGGGCAAGACGATTGGCGCGCTGATTCAGTTCGCGGTAGCTGAACTGTTGCTCGCCCTGCACCACCGCCAGCGCCTCGGGATGCGCCGTCACTTGTGCTTCGAACAGACGCGACACGGTCTGCGCCGGCGGGTATTCCCGACCGCTGATATTGAAGCCGACCAGCACCCGTTGCCGCTCGCCCGGCGACACGATCGACAGTTGCTGCAACGGCGCCGTCGGCGTGTACTCCAGCGCCGTGACCAGGCTGTGCAACGCGGTTTGCAAGAAATCACAGACCCGCGTGCCATCCACCTGCGGCACGGCTTGCACGCTCAGACGGAAACCTTCGCCAAGGTCGTCGACGCTGACCACCAACGGATAGTTACTGCGCTCGCGCGAGCTGAGAATCTGCACACCGTCCCACGTTACAGCGGCCGACTCCGGCGCACTGTGGCGATAGTTGAGCAAGGTGCTGAACAGCGCCTGTGCACCGGCGACAGCACTGCAACGCTGGGCCAGCGCCAGCGACGCTTGCTCGTGGCCAAGCAACTGCGCCAGGCGCGCATGGGTCGCACGCACGCCGCTCTCTACCGAATCCGCCCCGACGCTGACGCGTAACGGCAAGGTGTTGATGAACATGCCCAACGCCCGATCAGCGCCCTCTCCGCCCTGCATACGGCCGAGCAGCACAGTGCCGAACACCACGTCTTGCTGGCCGGACACCTGCGCTAAAACCTGAGCCCAGGCCTGATGCACCAGACTGGCCACGCTGACACCCAACCGCCGTGCCTGCTCGCGCAGACGTTGGCCGAGGCCGGCGTCCAGCTCTGACTGGCTGTCGAGGATGTCGCTGCCGTTGCCGTGCACGTCCTGCAAACCGAAAGCCACGGTCGGTTCGTCGATATCGCCAAGCATCTCGCGGAAGAACGCCTCATGGGCCTGATCATCGGCACCGAGCCGCGCCTGCGCGACGAAATTACGGTATTGCACCGGCGCCGGCAGCTCGCTGCTACGGCCGAGCATGCCGTCGTTCATTTCCGCGACCAACACTTCCAGCGCGGTGTGATCGAGGACGATATGGTGCAGCAGGAGGATGCCGATCCAACGATTGTGCGGCTGATCTTCGGTGTAGACAAAGCGCATCAGCGGCGCGCGATTGAGGTCCAGACGATAGTGGCGTGGATCGAAACGCGCCTGCATCTGCTCGAGCACGTCGCCGTCGAGTTCGTCGGCATCGACGCGTTCCAGCGCCAGTGTTGCCTCACGGCAGACCACTTGCACCGCCTCTTCAAGACCCTCCCAGAAGATGCCAGTGCGCAGAATGTCATGGCGCGCAATCACGCCGTTCAAGGCGCGGACGAAGGTTTTGATCTGCGCCAGACCGTCGAAGGCAAATTGCGCCTGCAACACATACGGATCGCCGGCGCTGGTCGCCAGATGGTGATAGAGAATTCCCGCCTGCAACGGCGCCAGAGCATAGATGTCCTGCACATTGGCGATGCCGCCCGGCACAGTTGCAACAACACGGTCGATCTCGCATTGTTCGAGATTGGCCAGCGGCAACATGGCTGGGGTAATGCGCGTGCAACCCGGTTCGATCAGGTTGTCGGGAACGACGATGCCGCGTTCGCTGCTCAGGGTCGCCGCCAACGCCGCTACGCTCGGCTGCCCGAACAGCACGCGCACATCACAGTGCAGATCCTGTTGGCGCATGCGTTCGATCAGCTTCACTGCCAACAGCGAATGACCACCGAGTTCGAAGAAGTTGTCATGGCGACCGACCTGCTCGACACCGAGTAACGTCTGCCAGAGTCCGGCAATCAGGTTTTCCACGGCACCGATCGGCGCCTCGAAACCACGCCGGGCGAAGGCATCGCTGTCCGGTGCCGGCAAGGCTTTGCGGTCGAGCTTGCCGTTGGTGGTCAGCGGCAAAGCGTCCAGACGCACGAAGGCGCTCGGCACCATGTAGTCAGCCAACACTGCCAACAGATGATCACGCAATTGCGCCACATCAGGCGCGGCGCCTGCGTCAGCCAGCCAGTAGGCAACCAGACGCTGATCACCGGGGCTGTCTTCGCGGGCGATGACCACGGCTTCGCGCACACCTTCGCAAGCGCACAGGCGCGCTTCGATTTCGCCCAGTTCGATGCGGAAACCGCGAATCTTCACTTGATCGTCGTTACGGCCCAGGTATTCGAGGCTGCCGTCGGCGGCCCAGCGCGCGAGGTCACCGGTTTTATACAAACGCGCTTCGGCATTGTCGCCGAACGGATCATTGATAAAACGCTCGGCGGTCAATGCTTCGCGATTCAGATAACCGCGCGCCACACCCGCGCCACCGACGTACAGCTCGCCAATCACGCCGGCAGGGACCGGTTCGCGCTGCGCATCGAGGACATACAGTTGCAGGTCGGGAATGCGCACGCCTATCGGGCTGACGCCAAGCAATTGCGCGTCGGCAGCTTGCAGCGGTCGATAGGTCACGTGCACGGTGGTTTCGGTGATGCCGTACATGTTCACCAGCCGCGTTCCGGCATTGCCGACCCGCGCGTACCACGGCTTAAGCAGCCCCGGCTCCAACGCTTCGCCGCCGAAAATCACTTCGCGCAAGGAGTGCTGCAACGTGCTACGACTTTGGGCGGCGATCAGTTGGCGGAATGCGCTCGGCGTCTGGTTGAGCACGGTTACGCCGGTTTCGCAGAGCAATGCATAGCAGTCGTCCGGCGAACGGCTGACCGCTTGCGGGACCAGCAGCAATTGCCCGCCGAACGCCAGCGCGCCCCAGATTTCCCACACTGAAAAGTCGAAGGCGAAGGAATGGAACAGCACCCAGATGTCTTGCTGATTGAACTGGAACCAGTCCTGGGTGGCAGAAAATAGCCGTGCCACGTTGCGATGCTCGACCATCACGCCTTTGGGCAGACCGGTGGAGCCGGAGGTGTAGATCACGTAGGCCAGATGCGCCGGGGTCAGCTCGGGGATCTGCGGATTGCTGTCGAGTTCGGCCTTGAGATGGGCGCTGTCGAGGTCGATCTGCGGCACGTCGAGAGCGGCCACGCGATCACGGGTCGCGGCCTGCATCAGCACCGCTGCCGGGGCGCTGTCTTGCAAGGTGAAACTGATTCTGTCGAGCGGATAGGCCGGATCGATCGGCACGTAACCAGCGCCTGCCTTGAGCACACCCAGCAGACCGATGAGCATTTGCGGGCCGCGTTCGACGCAGATGGCGACACGGTCGTCAGGGCGAATGTTCAGCGCCAGCAAATGGTGGGCGACCTGGTTGGCGCGACGGTTGAGTTCGCCGTAACTGAGCGTCTGCCCTTCGAAGATCAGCGCTGTGGCGTCCGGTCGGGCCTGTGCATGGGCTTCGAATTGCTGGTGAATCAGCGGGGTGTCGGGGAACTGCGCCAGCGGCAAATTGCTGCCATGCAGCAGGTGTTCGCGTTCGCTGGCGGGGAGGATTTTCAGCTCTTGCAGCGCCACATCGGCGCTGGATTGCAGGGCAGCAGCCAGACTCTCCAGCGCCGTGTTCAAATAAGCCGCCATGCGCTCGGCACCCAGCGCTGCATCCGCCAGCGCGGTGATGCGCAAGTCTGCGCCGAGGTCATCGATATTGATCGTCAGCGGGTAGTTGGTGCGCTCACGCGCGCCGAGCACCTGCACACCGGGGGCAATATCGACCACGTCAGCGACTTCTTCGACGCTGCTGTGCCGGTAGTTGAGGATCGCGCTGAACAGCGGCGTCGGCACTGCGACGGCGCTGCAGCGTTGCGCCAAAGCCAGCGAAGCTTGCTCGTGGGCCAGCAACGCGGTCAGCCGCTGATGGGTCGCCCGCACGCCGGCGCGCACGCTTTGCTCGCCGACATCAACGCGCAGCGGCAAGGTGTTGATGAACATGCCCAACGCCTGCTCGCCGCCCTCACCCGCGTCCATCCGCCCCAGCAGCACGGTGCCGAACACCACCGCCGTACGCCCGGACAGTTGCCCCAATACGCGCGCCAGCGCAAGATGCGTCAGGCTCGCAACGCTCACGCCGAGCTGCCGCGCCTGCTCGCGCAACTGCCGGCTCAAGCGGCTATCGAGCAGCAACGAGGCTTCCTCGATGGCGTGGCCGTCACCCTGCACATCCTGCAAGCCACATGGCAGCGTCGGCTCGTCGATGTCGGCGAGCATCTCGCGGAAAAACGCTTCTTGCGCCTGCTTGTTGCCCGCACTGCGCGCCTTGGCCAAGTGATCGCGATACGGCACGGCGGCAGGCACTTGCGCAGTCTGCCCGAGCAGACAGGCCTGGATTTCCCGACGCAGCACATCCAGCGCCACGTGATCCATGATCATGTGATGAAACAGCAACAGCGCAACGACGCGACCCTGAGCAGGATCCTGCGCATAGACCATACGCAGCAACGGCGCTTGCTGCATGTCGAGACGGAAGTGCTGCGGGTCGTGGCGTTCGAGCAGTTGCGTCAGCACGTCGGCGCCGCTGTCGACAGTGACTTCTTCACACACCAGCGGCGCCTCGCGCCAGACCACTTGCACCGCTTCGTCGAGGTATTCCCAGACAAACGAGGTGCGCAAAATGTCGTGACGCTTGACCACCCAGCGCAGCGCCTCAGCAAAGGCGTCCAGCCGTTCCTGACTGTCGAACACGAAGCGCGCCTGCGAGATGTAAGGGTCACCGGCAGCGGCCGAGAGGTGGTGATACAGCATGCCCTCCTGCAAAGCGGACAGCGGATAAATGTCCTGCACGTTGGCGGCGCCGCCCGGCACCGTGGCGACGATGCGGTCAAGGGTGTCCTGATTCAGCGTCACCAGCGGCAGCATGTCCGGGGTGATGCGAAAGGCCGGGCTCAGCCAGTCGCCGCCATGTTGGGCGACCAGCTCCAGCAGTTGCGCCTTGTGCGCCGCGAGGCTGTCCCACAACGCGTCATCCAGCGCGTCGTCGCTGCCCAGAATGACCAGGTCTTCATCTTCCTGTTGAAGGCGGATCGCATGGGTGGAAATGGCAGCCATCAGTTCGCTGAAATGCATGAGGTAACCTGCTGTAAATACGGAAAAAAGGAGCGCGCAGCAGCGAGTCCGTGCACGCGGCGCGCAGCCTGGAAAAACTAAAACATCGGGGCGTGGGTGTCTGACATGGGAAGCGGGGACAAGCCGCCGGCTTGAGCACCGCAGCCCCCTCCTGTGGGAGCGAGCCTGCTCGCGAATGCGCTGGTCAGTCCATGCTGATGGCGACTGATACACCGCTTTCGCGAGCAGGCTCGCTCCCACAGGATTTGTGTGCGCCGCTAGAGCCGGCGTTTGCGGTTGAGGTTGGGGATGGTGGTCGGGGCGATTTCGATCTGCTTGGCCTGCCGCGAGGTCTGTGCCGCCAGCGCGGCCAGCGTCGGCTGGCTGAACAGCGTGCGCGCATCAACATGCAGCCCGGCCAGACGCATGCGCGCAACCAGACTCACCGCCAGCAACGAATGCCCGCCCAGCTCGAAGAAGTTGTCGTCACGCCCCACCTGCTCGACGTTGAGCACCTGTGCCCATATCTGCGCCAGGGCCGTTTCCACGTCGCCTTCGGGCGCTGCATAAGGCCGACTGAGCAACGCCTCCGCCCCCGGCTCCGGCAACGCCTTGCGGTCAATTTTGTCGTTGGGCGTCAACGGCAATGCCGCCAGCATCACGTAGGCACCGGGCACCATGAACTCCGGCAATCGCGCCAACACATGCGCGCGCAACGCTTCAAGCGTCGGCGCAGCCTGCTCGGCACGCACGCTGTAATACGCCACCAGTCGCTCATTGCGCACCAGCACCACCGCTTCACGGATCGCCGGGTGTTCAAGCAGCCGCGCTTCAATCTCGCCCAACTCAAGGCGAACCCCGCGCAGCTTGACCTGGAAGTCGTTGCGACCGAGGAACACCAGATTGCCGTCAGCGTCGTAACGCACCAGATCGCCGGTGCGATACAAGCGATCACCAGCCACGAAAGGACTGTCGATAAAGCGTTCGGCCTGTAATTGCGGCAGTCCCAGATAGCCGCGCGCCACGCCCACTCCACCAATGTGCAAATGCCCACTGACGCCAAGCGGCACCGGTTGATCGCAGCCATCGAGGACATACAGACGCGTGTTGCTCAGGGCCTTGCCAATCGGCACCTGCGTCTGCGGCACCGGCTCGCCGGGTTGCAGCGTCCAGCCACTGCTGTCGACCGTGGTTTCGGTCGGCCCATAGACGTTGTGCAGACGCACCCACGGCAGCCGCTCGCGCACTTGCCGGGCCAGCGCGACGGTCAATTCGCCGCCGCCGTTGAGCACGTCGGTGAGACTGGTGCACTGGCTGACATCGTCCTGCTCGATGAACTGCTGCAACAACGCCGGCACGAACTTCACCACAGTGATGTTCTGTTCGCGGATCACTCGTGTGACATAGGCAGAATCGCGATTGCCGTCGGCCCGCGCCAGCACCAGGCGCATGCCCGAGCACAGCGGCCAAAAGATCTCCCACACCGAACTGTCGAAACTGTACGGCGCCTTTTGCAGCAACGCCCCGTGTTCGCTCGGTGGCGCCAGTTGCGAGCCCCAGTGCACCATGTTGCAGGCGCTACGGTGTTCGATCATCACGCCTTTGGGTGTGCCGGTGGAGCCGGAGGTGTAGATCATGTAGGCCAGGTTCGCCGCGCCGAGACCGGGCACCTGCGGATTGTCGTGCGGCTGCTCCTGCCATGCACCGAGATCGAGATCGATGATCGGCAGGCCGGGGTCGCCTAGCAGATCACGCGTTGCGGCCTGCACCAGCAGCGCGATCGGTGCGCTGTCCTGCAACATGTAGTTCAGGCGTTGCAGCGGATAATCCGGATCGAGCGGCACATAAGCACCGCCGGCCTTGAGAATGCCCAGCAGACCGATCACCAATTCAGGCCCGCGCTCGACGCAGATCGCGACCCGCGAATCCGGCTGTACGCCGAGCCCGCGCAGATGATGAGCCAAGCGATTGGCCTGCTCGTTCAACTCGCGATAGGTCAGGCGCTGTTCGGCGAATTGCACGGCGATGGCATTCGGTTTGCGCTGCACCTGTTGTTCAAACAACGCCTGAAGTGGCTGGTCCATCGGGCAGTCGACCGCCGTGGCGTTGAACTCGATCAGCAGCCGTTGCAGTTCTTCCGATGGTAACAACGGCAGGCTATTCAGCGGCCGCTGCGGCGTGGTCTCCAGCGCTTCGACCAAACCGCTCAGCGCCGACTGCACATAACTGCAAATCCGTTGCGCGCCAATGCTCGACAAAGTTCGTGTGGTCAGACGCAAGCCCGTGCCGAGGTCATCGACACTCAGCGTAAACGGGTAATTGGTACGTTCCTCGTTGGCCAGGGTTTCGATGCCTTGCCAGGTTTGCCGGGAGGTTTTTTGCTCGACATCATCGCTGTGCCGATAGTTGAGCAAGGCGCTGAACAGCGGCGCTGGCGCAGCAACGCCACTGCACCGCTGGGCCAGCGCCAGGGAGGCGTGTTCATGGGCGAGCAACGCAGTCAGGCGGGCATGGGTGGATTTCACCGCTGCGCGCGCGCCCTCGCCGACATCGACCCGCAGCGGCAAGGTGTTGATGAACACCCCCAGCGCCCGGTCGGCACCCGCGCCGCCCTGCATGCGCCCCATCAACACCGTGCCGAACACCACGCTTGGCTGGCCGGATGTCGCCGACAACACTTGCGCCCAGGCGAGGTGGATCAGGCTGGCGACGCTGACGCCGGCCAGACGCGCCTGCTGCTGCAAGCGCTGATAGAGATCGCTGGCCAGCGTCTGCTCGGCCTCTTCGATATTGCTGCCGTCGCCCTGTACGTTCTGCAAAGCGAACGGCAAGGTCGGCTCGTCGATGTCGCCGAGCATCTGCCGGAAGAACGCTTCATGCTCCTGCTCGCTGACGCCCAGTCGCGTCTGCGCCACATAGTTGCGGTATGGCACCGGCGCCGCCAGCGGTTCAGCGCTCCCGGACAGGCTGGCGTGAATTTCTTCGCGCATCGCCTCCAGCGCAATGTGATCCATCGCCAGGTGATGGAACAGCAAGATGCCGACCACCCGGTTATGCGCCGGGTCACGGGCATACATCAGGTGCAGCAGCGGTGCCTGACTGACATCCAGGCGATAGCGCCGTGCGTCGAAACGCTCGTGCAATTGATCGAGGATCGCGCCGTGAGCAGGATCAAATTCGACCTCCTGCACCGGCAGAATCGCCTCGCGCCACACCACTTGCACCGGTGACGTCAGCCCTTCCCAGACCACCGCCGTACGCAGGATGTCGTGCCGTGCAATGACATCGCGCAGCGCAGCGGCGAAGGCCTCGACCCGCTCGAGGCTATCGAATGCCAGCAGCGATTGCAGCAGGTACGGATCGCCCTGCGCAGCGGTGATGTGGTGATAGAGAATGCCTTCCTGCAACGGCGCCAACGGGTAGATGTCCTGCACATTGGCGGCACCGCCCGGCACTGTCGCGACGATACGCTCGATCATCGCCTGATCCAGTTGCACCAGTGGCAGCTGGTCAGGCGTGATGCGCGTGCAATCGGGCGCAATGCGGTTGGCCGGCACCTCGACTTCGCGGCCGCTGCCCTCCGCCGCTGCCAGCGCGGCCAGGGTCGGTTGGCTGAACAGCACGCGAACATCGCTGCTCATGCCAATCTGGCGCATGCGTTCGATCAGGCCCACAGCCAACAAGGAGTGGCCGCCCAGCTCGAAGAAATGGTCGTGACGCCCTACCCGTTCGACCTGCAAGACCTCTGCCCAGATCTGCGCCAGGGCGATTTCGACGTCACCTTGTGGCGCCTCGTACTGCCGACGAATCAGCGCTTCCGGCCCCGGTGCCGGCAAGGCCTGGCGATCGAGCTTGCCGTTGGCGGTCAGCGGCAACGTCGCCAGGCGGATGTAAGCGGCCGGCAGCATCGCGGCTGGCAAACGCGAGGTCAGGTGCGCATGCAGTTGCAGGATGTCCAGCGCTTCACGCTCGGTAAACCACGCCAACAGTTGGCCGTCACGCACCAGCACCACGGCTTCCTGCACCGCATCATGGCTGGCGAGTGCCGCTTCGATTTCGCCCAGTTCGACACGCACACCGCGTACTTTCACCTGATCATCGTTACGACCGACGTACTCAAGGTTGCCGTCGGCGCGCCACCGTGCGAGATCACCGGTGCGATACATGCGCGCATCCGGCTGCGTACTAAACGGGTCGTCGAGGAAGCGTTCGGCGGTCAATTCCGGGCGATTCAGATAACCCCGGGCAACTCCGGCGCCGCCGACATACAACTCACCGATGATGCCGATCGGCACCGGGCGCTGCTGATCATCGAGCAGGTAAGCCGTGGCATTGCTCACCGGTTTGCCGATGTGCAACGGCTGCCCCTGCGTGATCAGCCCCGAGGTGGCGACCACCGTGGCTTCGGTCGGCCCGTAGTTGTTGACCACGGCAAACCCCTGCGCACGATTGAACTGGCGCAGGCGATCACCGCCGATCAGCAAGGTGCGCAAGGTCGGGTGATCGAGTTGTTTGCTGAAGGCATATTCGGCAATCGGCGTTGGCAGGAAACTGACATCCAGCGGTTGCGCACGCCACCAGGCGAGCAGCGCATCAATGTCTTCGCTGCCTTCACTTGCGGGTGCAAGATGCAGCGTTGCCCCGGCACACAGCGCCGGCCAGACCTCCCACGCCATCGCGTCGAAACCGAAACCGGCCAGACTCGAGGTGTGCTGCCCGGGGCCGAGACCGAATGCCGCGCAGTGCCAATCAACCAGATTGCCCAGCGTGCGGTGCTCGACCATCACGCCTTTGGGCAACCCGGTTGATCCGGAGGTGTAAATCACATAGGCGAGGTTGGCCGTGTTCAACCCCGGCACCTCGGGATTGGTCACGTTGTCGAGCGCCCATTCGCGCCGATCCAACTCGATCACGGGCAGCGCTGTGGCGGACAAGCGCTCGCGTAAATCACTTTGCGTCAACAGCGCCACCGGAGCACTGTCGCTGAGCAGATAACTCAAGCGCTCGGGTGGATGCGCCGGGTCAATCGGCACATAAGCGGCGCCGGCCTTGAGAATCGCCAGCAGCCCGACCAATGTCTCCAGGCTTCTGCGCGCGACAATTGCCACCCGGTCATCGGGCCGCACACCGAGACCCAGCAGATGATGGGCCAACGCATTGGCTTGCCGGTTCAGTTCGGCATAACTCAGGGTTCGTCCCTGATACGTCGCGACCACGGCGTTCGGCTGTTCGGTCACCCGCGACTCGAATCGCTGATGAATCAGCTGCCCCTGCGGATAACTGACGCGGGTGTCGTTCCACTCATTGAGCAGAGCCAGCTCTGACGGGCTATTGAGGTTGAAATCGGCGATCGCGAGTTCCGGACATTCCAGACCCTGCTCCAGTATCAGCAACAAGCGCTCGGTCAACGACGCGATCTCGTCAGCCGAGAAATAGGCCGGCGAGTACACCAGATGCAGCCAGGCCTTGTCGTTGTAACGGTTGCTGCGCAGATGAAGGGCCAGCGGTGTCGCCTCGTGCTGGTTGGAGACCTTGACCGAGTGTCCCGACGCCTCACCGTAACGGTAGTCATGGTCGTCCTGTTCGTAGGACACCGAAAGCTCGAACAGTTGCGCGCGGTCTTCACGCAACAGGCCCAGCGCGCGGTTCATCTCGCTAAGCGGGTAGCGTTGATGGCGAAAATCCTGCTTCAGGCTATCGCCGATTGCCTTGATCAATTCGCCAAATGACAGCGCCCGGCCAAAACCCATGCGCATCGCACTGACCTGGGTGAACAAGCCCAAGGTGCCTTTGAAGCGGGCACCGGAGCGATTGAGAATCGGCAAGCCGACCACCCACTCATCACGCTGCGCGGTACGACTGAAATACACATGCAGCGCCGCCAGCAAGACATGAAAGGCCGAACCGCCGAGGTGCCGCGCGGTGTCTTTCATGCGCTCGTGCAACAACGCAGGAAAAGCCTCGACGTGGATGCGACTGGGCGCTGCTTCAAGCTCAAGGGGTTCGCGATGACTGGGAATCAACAAGGGTTCAGGCTGGCTGCGGTACTTGTCCAGCCAATAGCGTTGATCACGTTCATAGCGCGGTGACTGATGGTAGCGCGCATCATCTTCGATAAAGCCGACATAGGACGGTGCCGCCCTGCGCGGATGCTCGCCACGGCACAACGCGCTGTAAATCTCGCCCACCGACTTGAACAGCAGCGCGAAACCCCAACCATCGATAATCAAATGGTGGGCCTGCGCCGCCAGCCAGTGGCGGTGCTGATCGAGGCGAATCAGACAGAAGCGGAACAACGCTTGCCCGCTCAACACAAAGGCCTGCGCCATCTGCTCTTCGACCAGCGCCCGTGCTGCCGACTGGGGATCGGGATGCCCGCTGAAATCAAACAGCGGCATGGCCACCGGCAGCGTCTGTGCGAATCCTTGCAACGGCAGCCCGTCGTGACCGACATCCGCCAGCAGCACGATGCGCAAGGCGTCGTTCGCTGCCACCAGAGATTCAAGCGCCGATTGCATCAACGCCGGATCCAGCGTCCCGCTCAGCTCGACGTAACCGCCAATGTTATACAGCGGCGAATCACCGCGGCTCAGTTGGTCCAGCCAGATATCCCGCTGGGCAGCGGTCAGCGCGAATGTCTCGACAGGCACGGACAGATCGCCCGCCACGTTGGCAGAAGTAGGCTGCATAAGATCCTTCTCATGAAATTTTGCCGGTATTCAAGCATCGGCCCCGCCACCGACATGACACCTGAAACCCGGACAACCACCACCCTGATACGCGCCATGAGTGTGCTCATCGCAGGCAAGGTCTAAAAATTCGGAGAGGAAATACTGAAAAGCTTGTAGGAAAAAAACCACATACCAGCGCCGCCATTTGCCCGAGCGCTGTCGATCAGAAATCAGCATCTGCCGGTTTACCGGGCCTGAGACGTGACTGAACAGTCACTAATGACGAGACTTCTGATATTTATGCCGTCAGAACCCCGGCGCCAACAATCAGAAATAGTGGCACTTTGTGTCCCTGTTTTCCCCTACAGACGTAGGACAAATCCATAGGCTTAAATCCCGCTCCAGATCGTGCTCAAGGAGAAATGACGGCGTGGGCGGCTTTTGCATAGACGGCAGACGATTCAGTGAAGGTTCTGAACCAGGGATGACAAGGATATGAATCTGACCGGCAGTATTCGCAATATGGAAAACCCGCATTTCTACTGGCAACTGGGTGAGCTGATTGCAAGCACGGGCAATGATCACTTTGCCACGAACATGTTCCAGTTGGTCGACACACTGGTGCCGGTCAACCGGCTGGATCTCAGCGAGTGGACGCTGGATGAGCGACAGGCCAGCGTGGTCGAGATCAAACCGTTGGGCAGCGCTGGTCTGACGCAGACCTGTGCACCGGCCGATCCGTTGGAAAGCCCCGACGATCATCCGCTGTTGCAGAAAATGATCGAGATGAACGACTCGCTGCTGATTCAACTGAAAGCTTCGCTCCAGCCTCGCCACCCGCAACACAGCGTCCATCAATGCAATCTGGTCTCACGCACCTCTAACCGGCGTTGCGTCATTTCGTTTTACCGACCGCACACCCAGCGGGTGTTTTCCCTGCCTGAGCTGTCGTTTCTCAAGCGCCTGTCCGACACCTTGCTGCCGCTGATCGAACGCCATGCGCAGATCAGCCGGCAAATCCTCGCCCGGCAACCGCGCCAACCCTTGGCCGAGCTGGATCAGGCGCCGCTGGCGCAGGTGTTCGATGAGCGGCTGGCGATCAGCGACATCGCCCTGTCGGTGCGCGAGAAAGAAGTCTGCCTCGGCTTGTTGACCGGCGGCACCGTGCCGCAAATGGCCGAAAAGCTGCGGGTCAAGAACAGTTCGATCGAGACGTACCTGAAACGCGCCACGGCCAAGCTCGGGGTCAGTGGTCGCCATGGTCTGGCTAAATGGATGGCCGGGGCCTGAGCACAACGCTCTTTTTTGCATGAGGCAGTTCGATGTTGACGTTGCGACTTTCCCTGCTGTCCATCGCGGTGCTGATGGGCGGCTGTTCATTGATTCCCGAGTATCAGCGCCCCGCTTCACCCACCGCTGCGCAGTATCCGACAGCGACACAGGCTGCAACGAGCAGCGATGACTGGCGCACGCTGTTCACTGATCCGGCGTTGCAGCAACTGATCGAAAGCGCACTGGTCAACAACCGTGACCTGCGCGTGGCGGCATTGAATGTCGAAGCGTTCCAGGCGCAATACCGCATTCAGCGCGCCGACCTGCTGCCGGCGGTGTCGGCCAATGCCAATGAACTGCGCCAACGCATGCCGCCGAGCGTGACCCAAGGCAAGGCACTGATCAACTCGACGTACTCGGTCAACCTCGGCATCAGCGCCTATGAGCTGGATTTTTTCGGCCGGGTGCGCAGCCTCAGCGAGCAGGCGTTGCAAACCTGGCTTGCGACTGAAGAAGCGCGGCGCAGTGCCGAGCTGAGTCTGGTGGCCAACGTCGCCAACGCCTACCTGACCTGGCGCGCCGATCAAGAGCTGCTGGAACTGACCCGCGACACCCTCGCCGCCGATGAGCAAAGCCTGCACCTGACCACGCGCAACCGCGAGGCCGGCAAATCGTCGGCGCTGGAACAGGCGCAGGCGAAGACCAGCGTCGACAGTTCTCGGGCCAATCTGGCGCGCTATCAGCGTCAGGTCGCTCAGGACTTGAACAGTCTGACTTTGCTGGTTGGCGCGCCCGTGCCCGAAGCCCTGCCCGCCCGACCACTGGCCAGCGATCTGGTGCAACAACTGCCGGCCGGGCTGCCATCGGATCTACTGCAACGGCGTCCGGACATTCTTCAAGCGGAGTACAAACTGAAAGCGGCCAACGCCAATATCGGCGCAGCACGCGCGGCGTTTTTCCCCAGCGTCAGCCTGACGGCGAATGCCGGCACCTCCAGTCGAGACCTTTCCGACTTGTTCGGCGCCGGTTCCGGGGCGTGGACCTTTCAGCCGCAGATCAGCCTGCCGATCTTCAATGCCGGCAGCCTGCGCGCGAGTCTGGATTATTCGAAGTTGCAGAAAGACGTCGCGGTGGCCGAATACGAAAAATCCATTCAAACCGCGTTTCAGGAAGTCGCCGACGGCCTCGCCGCGCGCAGCACGTATCAGCAGCAATTGCAGGCACAGCGTGATCTGGTCGAGGCCACGCAGACCTACTACAACCTGGCGCAGAACCGTTATCAGAATGGCGTCGACAGCAGCCTGACGTTCCTTGATGCGCAGCGCTCGCTGTTCAGTTCGCAGCAAGGTCTGATCACCGATCGTCTTGCGCAACTGGTCGCCGAGGTCAATCTGTACACCGCGCTGGGCGGTGGCTGGAGCGTTGAAGAATCGCGCGTGCAGTGAGGCTGCCGTCACTTTTTCTTACACCTTTTGTCGCTCGATCCTGCACCGTGCGGCGATCCGTGGCCGGCCTCTGCCCTCAGTTTGGTATCATGCGCCGCTTTTACGGTTAACCCCCCGCCAGTCCTGCTGACTGACGGGCTGCAAAAGGCGGTATTAGATGACGGCTTTGTTGACTCGCCGCAAGGTGCTTGCGGGAATGGGCGTGCTCGGGCTAGGCCTGCTCGCCGGCTGCGACACCCGCGGCCAACTGTCGTACAAGTACGGCAAGGATCTGAGTAACAAGATCATGGGGCGCACCTTCAAACTGAAGAACACCGACGGCGAAACCATGACGCTGTCGAGCTTTCGCGGCATGATGCCGATGGTCTTCTTCGGCTTCACCCAGTGCCCGGCAGTCTGCCCGACCACTCTGGCCCGCGCGGCAAAAATCAAGAAGCTGATGGGCGCCGATGGCGACCGTTTGCAGGTGATCTTCATCAGCCTCGATCCCGAGCGCGATACGCCAGAAATCCTCGACGCTTACATGAAAGCCTTCGACCCGACCTTCGTTGCGCTGTACGGCACGCTTGAGGAAACCGCAGCCACGGCCAAGGAATTCGACGTGTTCTACGAGAAAGTCCCGGCCGGCGACACGTACACCATCTCGCACACCGCCACCAGTTACGTTTACGACTCCAACGGCGGCTTGCGCCTGGGTCTGTCCACCTCGCTTTCGGCAGAACAATGCACGGAAGATTTGCTTACTGTTATGGAGGTTTGCTGATGCAACCTGTTTTGAACCACATCAAACGCGCCGTACTCGCTCTGTCCCTGCTTGGCCTGGCCTCGCAGGTCTCGGCGCAGACCAAAGTCGACGATGCCTGGGTGCGCGCGACCGTGCCGACCCAGTCCGCCAGCGGCGCGTTCATGACCCTCACCGCCGACACCGACAGCAAGTTGCTCAGCGTCGCGACGCCAGCGGCCAAAGACGTGCAGATCCACGAAATGACCATGAAGAACGACGTCATGAGCATGGGCCCGGTGAAGTTTGTCGAGCTGCCAGCCGGCAAAGCGGTCAAGCTTGATCCGAACGGCTACCACGTAATGCTGATGGGCCTGACCGGTCAGCTGAAAGAAGGCGAAAGCGTGCCGCTGACCCTGACCGTGGAAAACGCCAAAGGCGAGAAAGAAACCATCGAAGTCAAAGCGCCGGTTCGCGCGCTGACCAACATGGAAGGTCACGATCACAGCAAAATGCATTGATCTGACTGAGCGGCAATAAAAAAGGGGCGGCCTGATCGATGATCAGGCCGCCCCTTTTTTGTTTTTGATCTGTGCCGAATTAACGATTGCGAGCCAAAGCCCTGCGCACGCTTTCCCGTGACATCCCCGAGCCGGAACGTGGCACGGCTTCAACGACGGTTGCCTTGGCCAACTGTTCCTTGCGCTTTTCCACCTCACGCCACTGGTAACCGAGATATCCGCCTGCCGCCACAATCCCCAGCCAACCGAACACCGAACTGACGAAGAACCACAGCGCCAGTGTGATCCACACGGTTTTCGAGGTGAACAACTTCAAACTGTCATCGGCAGGCAGCGGTTCCTCCGGTTCAACCGCTGCCTGCGTCACCGGTACTCTATGCACCCCATCCAGATCAATGCGCCAAGCGAAATCCGCCCCGGCCACAGGAACGTCTAGCTGATTGCCTTCAGCACGATGCACCCGAATTTCGCCATCGACGAGCGACATGGAGCTGAAACTGATCTGGGCTTCATAGTGAATCTCGCCGTTGACCTGGGTCACGACCGTTCGTTTTTGGTCAATGGGGGTGTCGCGCATGTCGATTCCTTGAGCGTTCCACGTCGGACGACGTGCGAAGGGATAATCCGTTGGGCTCGAATGCTACTGAGTGGTTATTACGCTGTCCAGAAAGCGTGCCCCTTAGCTGCAGACCTTCCGGCATGAGTCTGCTCGAGGCTACCAGCCTTGATGGAAAGCGTGCTTTACATCGGATAAATCTTCGGCGACCATGTAAAGGGTCTTTTACATAGGAAGTAAAGAATGAACCGGTACTACCTCGAATTGGGTGCAGCGTTAATCATCTACATGCTGGTCCTGACAGCCTCATTGATTGCCTCGCAATACCTGATGGACGCCCCCATCGTGCTGCGCTCGGCCGTCGCACTGACGCCGGTCATTCCGGCGGGACTGATGTGCTGGGCCATTGTGCGCAATATGCGGCGCATGGACGAAATGCATCTGCGCATCCAGTTCGAAGCCTTGGGGTTTGCCTTCGCCGCCTCGGCACTGTTGACCTTCAGCTACGGTTTTCTGGAAAACGTCGGCGCTCCGCACATTCCGTGGACGTGTGTGTGGCCGGTGATGGGGCTGATGTGGATTGTCGGCCTGCAAATTGCGCGACGCCGCTACCAATGAAAAACCGCCTCAAGGAATTGCGCGCCGAGCGCAAATGGTCGCAGGTCGATCTGGCCGAACGCTTGAACGTGTCGCGCCAGACCATCAACGCCATCGAAAACGAACGCTACGACCCGAGCCTGCCGTTGGCCTTTCAGATTGCCCGGGCATTCGAAATGCCATTGGAAGATATCTTCGACGACAGTAAAACCTGACCTGCACCCACACGGAAAACATTTCCAATGCAAACGCAGCGACGGGCCATTAATGGGCAACGCATGCCAAAAGCGGCGGAATGCTAAGCCGTCGCTGTTTCAACGTCGCGCGAGATGGATCTGGCAACCATGTGCCGGGCCGCATCCACTTTTCCCAGCGTATCTATATGCGCATGGAGTGCAGGAATCACCCGCGCCCGTCGTCTTGATCGTAGCAGCGTCGCAAGCCCCCAACACAACAGGGATGGAACGACACACTGAATTCCGTAGTAAAACGAGAAGCCCAGCGCTGGCAACAATGAAAGTATTATCCACTCCGTCCAAATGGAGGTACCAATCACATGATCAAAGAGCAATTCACCTCGCATCGGAAAGTCATTCGTTCCCAGATCATGATTGTGTATCAACACAACAACCCGGCTATGCATAACGGGATTCGAGGCATAAAACACTGATAACCGATGCCCCTCTCGGACTTTGAAATCAGCCACGCCGAAGCTCAGGCAAATGGGGTCTTTTTCCTTCGTTCTGATCCAGCAGTCACCTTCCTCCCGCTGATCCTTGGGCAGCTTTAATGACTTGCGGCTGACTACCTGCCCATGCCTGACTTCAAAATTGACACGGGTCCGCCCACGAATAAACGCGTTCATCAATACTTCCCTGACCTATGGCTATGCAGGCCTTTCAAACACTGCGCGCCAGCAATCGACTGACATTGCGAAGCGAGTCTTCCCGCACGTAACGCTTGCCCAGCTTTTCCATGTGCAGGCCCAGATCATTGATCAACAATGCCTTGCCCTTGGCCTCCTTGGCTTTGAGCAGGAAATAGACAACAAAACCCGTCGGCGCACCCCACCAGCCAAAAACTCCGGACGCCATCGTTGAAGTTGCGATGCAAAGCAGAAACGGAACGGGGCTCGCACTGCCGTGGAGCATTTCCCTATACAGCCCCTTCGCGTCCGAAAGCTCGGTGAATTGTGAATCGTTGTGATTGAACACGCAGACCGCACGCTTGAGCGCGCCACCCGGCAGACAAGCATAGAGCACCGAAATCTTGTCCCCTCGATTGACCTGCAATTTTTTACCGTAGACATCCAGCGGCATTTCGCCGTCCGGTGTCCGTACCCAATAACGATCCTGACGAATACCGTCAGCGCTCAATCCGTGCTCATGACGAACCATCAGACCGCTGAAATCAGCGAACTCGACGACGATGGTGCCGCGGGTGAATGTTTGCATGGCTGATGTGGGTTCCGCTCATTTTCTCGCTGCCCACCACTTCACCGCTCAACACAGTGAAATCAACGGTTATATCGTCATAGGTGAACTAGCGCATTGGGGGTTCTTGATGCGTCGGTCAACGTTCGGGATAGAAATCCATAGACCGCGAATGCTACTAAGTGGCCATCTCCCTGTCCAGAACGCCCCGCCCCCCTCATTATTAATCGCCCACTTAGCTCCCCGCGCCACCATGCGCCTCTTCAAAGAAGTAATCCTTCCAGCTGTCGGCCTTGTTCTTCAGCACGCCCAGCTCCTGCAATTTCTCGGCGTAGATGAACGTACGCTGCGGCACCACAGTGAAATTGATTTCCGGATCCTTGACGATTTGCTCGACCAGAGCCAACGGCAGCTTCGACTGTTCGACACGAATGTACGCCTGAGCCGCCGCCGGCTTATCAGCCTTGATGATTTTCTCGGCCTCGGCCAAAGCGTCGTAGAACGCCTTGTAGGTTTTCGGGTTTTCGTCGTGGAATTTTTCCGTGGTGTACAGCACGTTGAATGTCGCCTGACCGCCGAGCACATCATAAGAGCTCAGCACTTTGTGCACGTTGGGATTCTGCAACGCCTGGTACTGGAACGGCGGGCTGGAGAAGTGCGAGTTGATTTCCGAGCCGCCGGCGATCAGCGCGGCCGTTGCGTCGGGGTGCGGCAGGCTGACTGAGATGTCGTCGAATTTCTTGTATTGCGCGTCGCCGAACTCCTTGGCGGTTTCGATCTGCAACGTACGCGACTGGAAGCCCACGCCGGCAGCAGGCACGGCAATCCGGTCCTTGTCAGTGAAGTCCTTGAGGGTCTTGATGTTCGGATTGTTGGTCAGCAAATAGTTGGGCATCGAGCCCAGTGCGGCGATGGCTTTGACGTTCTGTTTGCCCTTGGTGCGATCCCACACGGTGAGCATGGGTGGCACGCCCGCCGAGACCACGTCCAGTGAACCGGTCAGCAGCGCTTCGTTCATCGCCGTGGCGCCGGAAATGCTGTTCCAGTCGACCTTGATGTCGAGGCCCTGCGCCTTACCGTGTTTTTCGATGAGGTTCTGGTCGCGCACGACATCGAGAATCAGGTAACCGATGCCGAATTGCTGAGCGATGCTGATCTTGCCCTCAGCTTGAGCGCCGGTGCTGAACAACGCACTCGCGGCCAGGGAAGCGGCCAACAGAGTCAGTGCGGAACGTTTGAACGGTGTGGCCATGTCAACCTCGCAGCATGGGGTGGTTTGCTGAAAGAACTGACTTTATAGATATAAAAAACAGAAATTAAATATCTTTATCGCATATCTATAGCACGAGGACGTCTGGCGGGCAGAAACCGCCGCGCGCTGTCTACGAAGGGTGTGACGATCAGCCGTACAGCAGGAGGTAGCGCTCGCGATCGGCCTCGCCCGTGCCAAAGCGCAACGGTTCCGGTGGATTGTGGTCTGCACAAATCAGATGTAGGAGCTGTCGAGTGAAACGAGGCTGCGATCCTTTGATTCCAGGTTTCGATACCAAGATCAAAAGATCGCAGCGTGCCGCAGCTCCTGCATTGGCATTCGCTGGCGGATGACGGGTTAAACAGCCTGAAACAATAATTCCAGCGACAGCAATATCGCCGATTGCCCTGCCAAATGAGGGCCAGTCAGGGCTGCAGACATTCCATCACCTTCAAAGAGCACCGCACCAGCGCATCAGCTGTGCGTTTTAAAGGGCGATCAGACAGCTCACCCTTGGTATCATCGCGCACACTTTTATGACGATTTAATGGCTGGAAGGTCTTTTTTGTGAGCGCTCTTTTTAACCGGTTGCGGCAGCCGCATGCCCGCCTCTTTTCGTTGATTTTTCTGGTGCTGGTGGTGCCGGTGTGCCTGCGTGCGGCACTGGGCTGGTCGGCGCCGTTGGGCTATTTGTCGGATCTGGCCATTGGCAGCCTGTTGGTGGTGTTGCTGCATCGCCGGGCGTGGTGGCTGGCCTTGCCGGTATTGCTGTTCTGGGGATTGCTGGCGGTGGCGACCGCTGAACTGGTCAGCGCTGTCGGTCGTCTGCCGACGCCTTCCGACATTCATTACCTGATCGATCCGCAGTTCGTGGAAAATTCTACCGGTGGCGGGCTGGCGCACCCTGCGCTGGGTATCACCTTGCTGCTGGCCCTGCTGTTCTGGTTGCTGACCCGGTTTGCCAACCGCGATCTACCGCGCCGCCCGCCCCTGCCACGCGCCGCCTGGAGCGCACCGCTGGTGCTGTTCGCCGCACACTGGGGTGCGCAAAACCTGTGGCCGAGCGAAGCGGACCCGTGGCGCCAGTACAACCTGCCGCACCAGTTGCTGGCCACCGAGGTCGCCGATCTGCAGATTCGGGGCGAGGAATGGCTGGACGGTGATGTCGAAGAACCCGCGCCGACCATGGCCGGGCTTACCGACGTCGACCTCAACGGGCAGAAACTGCTGGCCGCCCCTGGGCAAGCGCGTAACGTACTGATCATCGCCCTCGAAGGCATTCCCGGCGCCTACATCCGCGCCAACCGCGAGGCGATTGGCAGCCACTATCAGGAAGACCTGATGCCCAACCTCAGCCGCTGGGCCGAGCGCGGCATGAACACCCCGGATTACGTGCTGCACACACACCAGACCATTCGCGGTCTGTACTCGATGCTCTGCGGCGATTACGACAAACTCAACAACGGCACGCCCAAGGGCGTGGAAATGCTCACCCTCAACGAGCGCAATCAGGCCTGCCTGCCGGCGCAACTGCGTGATCACGGCTTCAGCACTCACTATTTGCAAGGTGCCGGCCTGCGCTTCATGGCCAAAGACAAGATCATGCCGCACATCGGTTTCGATGCAACGCACGGTCTGGAGTGGTTCACCAACAGCAACTATCTGGAGTTTCCGTGGGGCAAGGATGACAAGGCGTTTTTCGAAGGCGCGCTGGACTATGTCGGCCAACTGAAAAAACAGAAAAAGCCGTGGATGCTGACGTTGCTGACCGTCGGCACCCATCAGCCCTACTCCGCGCCCGAGGAATACCTGGAGCGCAACGAAACGCCAAAACAGGCGGCTGTCGGTTATCTCGACGATGCGCTGGAGCAGTTTCTCAGCGGCCTCGAACGCCAAGGCGTTCTGAAGGATACGCTGGTGGTGATCACTTCGGATGAATCCCACGGCATCGACGGTGTCCGCCTGGCTTCTTCGTGGGGCTTCAATCTGACCCTGGCGCCGGAGCACGACCAACTGCCACGACTGAACAAAGGCGTGTATGGCCACGTCGATCTGAGCACCTCGATTCTCGATTACTTCGACTTGCCGGTGCCTTCAGCCCTGAGCGGTCGCTCGCTGTTTCGCGACTACGACAGCGGCCGCGAAATCATGTCGTTCACCAACGGCAAGCTGCGCTATCACAACGGTCAGGGGATCTTCTCCGAGTGCGACATGCCGCGTCGCTGCCGCTATTACGAAAGCGCCGGCTTCATCGCCGAAAGCGCCACGTACAAAGGCAACTACAGCGGCCACCCGGCCCGGCAGATCGCCGCTCGTGCCAATGCCCTCGACCTGTCACTGCTGCGCACGCCGCTCAATCATCGTTATCAATTCGGCAGCACCAACGTCATCCCGCTGCAAGCGCAGATCAAGGATGACTGGGCCGACAACCTGATCGGCGCGCAGTACCTGGAAATGCCCAAAGGCTCGCACACCCGCGTGCGTCTGACCGTACGTTCAGTCGATCCGCAACAGGCAGCGTACATTCAGCTCAAGGCCAAGGAGTTTGAACAGGACGTGCAGATCGGTCTGCCGCAGGAGATGGTCGCAACCGCCGAGCAACCACTGGAAATGAACTTCAGCTTCGACAACCCGCAAGAGCGCAAAGCGTTTTCTTTCCATTTGCTGGGGTATGGATTGGGCGCAGTTGAAGTGACGGATTTCAGTGTGATCACCGAACTGCCGGGGCAAGAGGACATTCTTGACGACGTGCCGGAGGATGACACCGCCCAATCCACCTGATCACGCCCGTGTCGGAGCTGCCGCAGACTGCGATCTATTGCTTTTAAAATAGAGATCAAAAGATCGCAGCCTTCAGTGATTATCAGAACGTCGTGCGCAAGCCGACCTGAATGCTGCGCCCTTCTGCCGGCGCAATGTCGCGCAGGATCGAACTGGCATAACGCACGGTTTGATTGGTCAGGTTCTCGGCATTGACGAAGGCCAGCCATTGGCTCTGACCGACATCGAAGTGATACCCGACATTGGCGCCCAGTGTGGTGTAGCCGTCAGTGCTGCTTTCATTGTCCGGCACGCGATGTTGTGAACTGGCGTGTTCGACATCGATGCGCGCCTGCCACTTGTCCAGTTCCCACAGCAGCCCGGTGTTCAACCGCAGCGGCGCGATGCGTGGCAAGTATTCGCCGGTGTCGAGATTCTTCGCGTGGGTGTAGTCGCCCGACAGCTCCAGGGCAAACTTGCCGTAGGCGCTTTCGCCGAGTTTCCAGTGGTCCTGGGCTTCAATGCCGCTGAAGCGCGCCCGCACGCCAGAGTAGGTGTATTCAGGGATGCCGTCGGCGTCCTCTTCGCCCTCGTCATTCAGCGTTCGGCCCGTGCCGAGCAAGCCGATGTAGTTGGAGAAGTGGCTGTAAAACACACCGACACTGCCCTTGTGCGTACCATTGTCGAAGCGCAGCGCAAGGTCACTGGACACGGCTTTTTCTTTCGACAGCCCGGCATCGCCGACTTCATAAGTGCCGGTCGCGACGTGAGCTCCGTTGGCGTACAGCTCATAAAATGTCGGCGCACGTTCGGTGTAGCCCAGCGTCGCGGCCACCGACCAGATCGGCGTCAGCGTGTACACCGCGCCAGAGGAAAGACTGCCGGCGGTGAAACTGCTGGATCGATCGGCGCTGGCGAAGCGCTCGTTACCCTTGGCGTCCGGATCGACCGTGGTGTGCTCAAGGCGTCCGCCGAGGGTGAACAGCAGTCGGTCGGTGGCTTGCCACTCTTCCAGAATGAACAGCGCAGCGGCATCGGTATCGGTCTGCGGCACGAATGCTTCTTCGCCGAGTGCCGAGAACTCGTTGCGGCTGACCTGCGCACCGATTACACCGTTGAACGGCCCCAACGGCTGGTGCCGAGCCTCGACCCGCGCCTCGTAACCTTTGTTCTTGAACGTCGTGCCGACCTCGCCACCTTCGATTTCGCGATGCTCGTAATCGGTGTAACCCGCATCCAGCTTGATCGAACTGAACGGCCCTTCGAGATTGCGGATCTCCGAGGCGAAGGCGTAGTGCTCCTGTTGCATGCGGATGCGCACGTCTTGTTCAGCGGGCGAACCGTAGTTGGAATCGTAGTTGCTGTAGGACAGGCCGGCGTATCCGTCATCCCAAGTGTAAGACCCGCCGACAGCGCCGCCGTCCTGGCGACCATCACTGTTGCCCAAACGATGCTTTTTCGAATCACCGTCGTCGTTTGCGCGTTCGCGGCTGGTTTTCGCGTAGCCGGGGATTTTCAGGTCATTGAACTCGCGGGCACTGGCGTCCAGATGCAAGGCGAATTGACCGTTACCAGCCTCGAGTTTGCCGGCACTGCTGCGCGTGGTGTCGGCACCGCCGTAGCGCAACTCACCGGCGCCGTGGATGCCGTCGATAGCCTCGGTCGGAATGCGGTTATCAAAAGTGTTGACCACTCCGCCAATGGCACTGCCGCCGTACAGCAGCGCTGCCGGACCACGGACGATTTCCACGCGCTCGACGTTGACCGGGTCCAGCGGCACCGCGTGATCGTAAGACAGCGACGAGGCATCCAGCGCACCGACACCGTTGCGCAAGATACGGATGCGATCACCGTCCTGACCGCGAATGATCGGCCGGCTCGCCCCTGGCCCGAAGTACGACGAGGACACGCCGGGTTGCTTGTTCAGGGTTTCGCCGAGGCTGCCCTTCTGTTGGAAGGTGAGGTCGTCGCCGCTGAGCACCGTCGAGGGCGAAGCGAGTGTCTGGCTGCCGAGCGGATTGCCGGTGATGACTTGCGGTTGCAGTTCGAGGGTTTCAGCGGCGAACACCGGGGATGCAAAAAGCAGCGCGGCGGCCAACGGATTGAGGCGTCGTTGCAAGGGTTTAGAACGGGCAGGCATTGCAGAATTTCCATGCGCTGAAAAGTGAGAATCGCTGCCAGCGTTTTGCTTTAACGCTGGTAGAAACAGAATGAAACGAATTTTATGTTATACAATAACATTTCTTCCTGTCATCCCGATTTTCACTTTTTGTTTTTTTGCAGAGGCTCAACAACGCCTGTTTCAAGCAGGCAGCCGCTATCGGCTGATCCGTGAAGTGCTCCGAAAAACGCTGAAAGACTTTGCCTATCAGCCTCCAATAGTCGGCCTATTAGCTGACTCTCCAAGTCGGGTCTAGCCTTACTAGTCCGAAGTCGGCACGAGCCGGCCGTAGCAGACCTGATAAGGACCCGAACATGGCAAACGAATCGAAATGCCCGTTCAACCACGCCGCCGGTGGTGGTACGACGAACCGTGACTGGTGGCCGAATCAACTCAACCTGAAAATCCTGAGTCAGCACTCGCCCAAGTCCGATCCGTTGGGCAAGGACTTCGACTACGCCAAAGCCTTCAAGAGCCTGGACTTCCAGGCGCTGAAACAAGACCTCAACGCGCTGATGACCGACTCTCAGGACTGGTGGCCGGCCGACTTTGGCCACTACGGTCCCCTCTTCATCCGCATGGCCTGGCACAGCGCCGGGACCTATCGCACGGCTGATGGCCGTGGGGGCGCCGGCTCCGGTCAGCAACGTTTCGCGCCGCTGAACAGCTGGCCGGACAACGTCAGTCTCGACAAGGCCCGGCGCCTGCTGTGGCCGATCAAGCAGAAATATGGCCGCAACATTTCCTGGGCCGACCTGATCGTTCTCACCGGTAACGTCGCGCTGGAATCCATGGGTTTCAAAACCTTCGGTTTCTCCGGCGGCCGTCCCGATGTGTGGGAGCCGGACGAAGACGTCTACTGGGGATCGGAACACGAATGGCTGGGCGGCGACAGCCGTTACGGCAAAGACAAGTCAGCCATGCAGGAGCCTGGCGACGGCACGCTGGTGGCTGAACCGGATTTGCATGGCAAAGAAGAAAGCCGCACCGATCAGGGCGAACGCAATCTGGAAAACCCGCTCGCTGCGGTGCAAATGGGCTTGATCTACGTAAACCCTGAAGGCCCGGAAGGCAATCCGGATCCGGTCGCTTCGGCCCGTGACATCCGCGAAACCTTTGGCCGTATGGCCATGAACGATGAAGAAACCGTGGCGTTGATTGCGGGCGGTCACGCCTTCGGTAAAACCCACGGTGCCGGCCCTGCCGATAACGTCGGGCCGGAACCGGAAGCGGCCGGCCTCGAAGAACAGGGCCTGGGCTGGCGCAACGCGTTCGGCACCGGCAAGGGTGGCGACACCATTACTAGCGGTCTGGAAGTGACCTGGACCACCACGCCGACAAAGTGGAGCAACAACTACCTGGAGAACCTGTTCGGCTTTGAGTGGGAGCTGAGCAAAAGCCCGGCCGGTGCGCATCAGTGGATTCCGAAAAACGGCGCCGGTGCCGGGACCGTTCCGCATGCCCATGACCCGAGCAAAAAGCTTTCGCCGACCATGCTCACCTCCGACCTGGCGTTGCGCTTCGATCCGGCCTACGAGCAGATCTCGCGGCGCTTCCTCGCCAATCCCGATCAACTGGCCGATGCGTTTGCCCGTGCCTGGTACAAACTGATCCACCGCGACATGGGTCCGCTGTCTCGCTACCTCGGCCCGGAACTGCCGAACGAAGAGTTGCTGTGGCAAGATCCGATTCCTGAGGTCACTCACCCGTTGATCGACGACAGCGACGCAGCTGCGCTGAAAGGCAAAATCCTCGCGTCGGGTTTGTCGGTGTCGCAACTGGTCTCGACCACATGGGCGGCCGTCTCAACGTTCCGTGGTTCAGACAAACGCGGCGGCGCCAACGGTGGTCGTCTGCGTCTGGCACCGCAGAAGTTCTGGCAGGCCAACCAGCCTGAACAACTGGCCAAAGTACTGCAAACCCTTGAAGGCATTCAGAACGAATTCAATGGCGGCGCCGCCGGCAAGAAAGTCTCGCTGGCGGACCTGATCGTGTTGGCGGGGAATGCCGGGGTCGAACAAGCGGCGAAAAACGCCGGGCACTCCGTCTCCGTGCCGTTCAATCCGGGGCGTACGGACGCCAGCCAAGAGCAAACCGATGTCGACTCGTTCGGTTTCCTTGAACCGATTGCCGATGGCTTCCGCAACTACAGCAAAGGCAAATACACCGTGTCGGCCGAGGCGCTGCTGATCGACAAGGCACAATTGCTCACCCTCACCGCGCCGGAAATGACTGTGCTGCTGGGTGGCTTGCGGGTGTTGAATACCAATGTCGGGCAAACCCGCCATGGCGTGTTTACCTCGCAAACCGAGGCGCTGACCAATGACTTCTTCACCAACCTGCTGGACATGGGCGTGGAGTGGAAACCGACTTCAAGGGAGGCGGATGAGTTCGAGGGGCGCGACCGTAAAACCGGCAGCGTGAAGTGGACGGCGACGCGGGTTGATCTGGTGTTTGGTTCCAATGCGCAGTTGAGGGCGCTGGCTGAGGTGTATGCCAGTTCGGATGCGAAGGAGCAGTTTGTTAAGGACTTTGTGGCGGCGTGGACGAAGGTCACCAACCTGGATCGTTTCGACTTGAAGTAACTTTTAGTCAATAAAAACGCCGCATTATTAATGCGGCGTTTTTTTGTATGTACGGCTTGGGTTTTGTGGTGATGCGTGAATCCTACCCCCTCACCCCAGCCCTCTCCCCCAGGGGGCGAGGGGGAAAGGGAGCCGATCTGCGTGCTGTCCAAAACCTGAGTTCGACTCCGGACTTTCAGGTCGGTGTAACTCGGACATTCACCTCGGTCAGTCCCCTCTCCCACTGGGAGAGGGTTAGGGTGAGGGCCGATCCACAGCTGGAACACCGACGCCAATACACCATCAAGCCAGGCTCTTGCTCACCACCTCATACACATCACTCGACAACTGCCCCGACGCCCGAATCCGCTCCAACTC
Source organism: Pseudomonas viridiflava (assembly GCF_900580865.1). Classification (GTDB taxonomy): domain Bacteria; phylum Pseudomonadota; class Gammaproteobacteria; order Pseudomonadales; family Pseudomonadaceae; genus Aquipseudomonas. The sequence goes on along the minus strand of NZ_UTBZ01000155.1, from coordinate 53,714 downwards.
GCCTTTCATCAAGGCCTGACGCGCATCGTCATATTTGCGCCAGCGCGTCAGCGGCGCCAGTTGGCGAGAAGCAATCTGCGGGTTAAAGCCGTTCAGCTCGATCACCAGATCCGCAAGGAAGCGATAACCCGTGCCATCCGCCGCATGGAAGTTGATCAGGTTCTGCCCGGCAAACGCGCCGACCAATGCACGCACCTTGTTCGGGTTCTTGATGTTGAACGCCGGGTGCTGCATCAACGCTTTCACGCGCTCCAGACCGCCCGGCAAGGTGCTGCCGGCCTGTACGCTGAACCACTGATCCATGACCAGCGGGTTGTCCTTGAAGTGCTCGGCGAAACTGGCCAGTGCCAGCGCTTTCTGCTCTTCGAATGGCGAATTGACCAACACCGCCAGCGCGGTCAGGCGCTCGGTCATGTTGTCGGCGCTTTCGAATTGCTCCAGCGCCGCCGCGAGTACTTCCGGCTTGCCGCTGAGCATCAGGTACGACAGCGCAATGTTCTGCAGCGCGCGACGGGCGAAGTGCTCGGCTTCAGCCACGTACGGGGTTTGCTTCGAAAGGTCACGGTTGGCCTGATAACGCAGCCACAGCGCTTCAAACAACCCCTCCGCCAATTGCTTGCGCGCGAACTCACGGGCGATATGAATCGCGTCGACGTCAGCCACTTCGCTGATTTCAGTGAGGTACGCCTCACCCGGCAACGACAGCATCTCGGCGACCATGGCCTGATCCAGCGACTCGTCCGAGAGCACCGTACGCAGCGCCGACACCAGACGCGGATCGAGTTTCAGGCTTTCGCCCTTCTGCTGCTGGCCGATCAACTCTTGCAGCACTTGCACCGACAGTTGCTGACCGGCATCCCAGCGGTTGAAGCCGTCGCTGTCGTGCTGCATCAGGAACATCAACTGATCGCGGTTGTACGGGAAGCTCAGTTTCACCGGCGCCGAGAAGCCGCGCAGCAGCGATGGCAGTGGCTGTTCAGCGATGTCGACGAAGGTGAAGGTCTGCTCGGCTTCGGTCACCGAAATCACGCGAGTCGTGCCTTGCGCCGACGCTTCACCGCTCAGACGCAGGGCAATCTCGTTGCCCTTGCTGTCGAGCAGGCCCAACTCGACCGGAATCACGAACGGCAGTTTTTCAACTTTGTCCGGGGTTTCCGGGCAGCTCTGGCGGAAGGTCAGGCTGTAGGTTTTCGCAGCGGCGTCGTAAGACTCGCTCACCGCCAGACGCGGTGTGCCGGCCTGGCTGTACCAGCGCTTGAACTGGGTCAGATCGACGCCGTTGGCATCTTCCATGGCCTTGATGAAATCGTCGCAGGTCACCGCTTGACCGTCATGACGTTCGAAGTACAGATCGCTGCCCTTACGGAAGCCTTCGGCGCCGAGCAAGGTATGGATCATGCCCACCACTTCCGAGCCCTTCTCATAAACGGTCAGGGTGTAGAAGTTGGAGATTTCGATAAAGCTGTCCGGGCGCACAGCGTGGGCCATGGGACCGGCATCTTCGGCGAACTGGTGGGTGCGCAGGTACGCCACGTCCTGAATGCGCTTGACCGTGGCCGAGTTCATGTCGGCGGAGAAGCCGGAATCACGGAACACGGTGAAACCTTCCTTCAGCGACAACTGGAACCAGTCGCGGCAGGTCACGCGGTTGCCCGACCAGTTGTGGAAGTATTCGTGAGCAACGATCGCTTCAACGCGCTGGTGCGCGGCGTCGGTCGCGGTTTCGGCGCGAGCGAGCACGGCGCTGGAGTTGAAGATATTGAGGCCTTTGTTCTCCATCGCGCCCATGTTGAAATCGTTGACCGCGACGATCATGAAGATGTCCAGATCGTACTCGCGACCGTAAACCTCTTCGTCCCAGCGCATCGACTTCTTCAGGCTAGTCATCGCGTGCTGGCACTTGTCGATGTTTTCCGGCTCGACGTAAATGCGCAGCGCGACGTTGCGCTGGGTCATGGTGGTAAAGGTGTCTTCAACGCACCACAAATCACCGGCCACCAGCGCGAACAGGTACGCCGGCTTCATGAACGGGTCTTCCCAGGTCGCCCAGTGCCGGCCGTCTTCGCCCGGGCCCGAGGCAATCGGATTGCCGTTGGAGAGCAATACCGGGTAGCTGTGCTGCTCGGCGACCACGGTAGTGGTGAACTTGCTCATCACGTCCGGGCGGTCGAGGTAATAAGTGATCTTGCGGAAACCTTCGGCCTCGCACTGGGTGCAGAACATCGTGCCGGACTTGTACAGGCCTTCCAGCGCGGTGTTGGTTTCCGGGTGGATCTTGACGCTGGTGTCGACCGTGAAGGTCTCGCTGGTCGGTTGCAGAGTCAGATGGTTTTCGGTGACCTGGTAATCGCCGTCAGACAGTTCTTGATCAGCCAGGGTCACCGAGAGCAATTCCAGCTGCTGGCCATCGAGCACCAGCGGCGGCAGGCCCGGGCCACGCGCCGGGTTGCGGCGCATGACCAACTGCGCGTGCACCAGGCTGTGATCCTCGAACAACTCGAAGGTCAGGTGTGTTTCGTCGATCAGGTACTCGGGCGCCTGATAGTCCTTCAGGTAAATCATCTTCGGTTGTTCGGTGCGCATGCTGGCGTCCTTATTGATGCACGGCGAGCTGATAAGCCGTGTACTTGCGAATATTGATCACGCCGGTGTCGAAGATCAGGTACTGGCCCTTGATCCCCAGCAGCGTGCCTTCGGCAATCGGGTTCTTGTCCAGGTTGAAGCTGACGATTTTGGCCGGGTATTGCTCGACCGGGTAGCGGATTTCCAGCGGTTCGACATCGGCAATGGTCTGAATCGCCTGCAGGCCGAATCGCTCCTGCAAACCTTGCAGGCCTTCGGCGCAGCTTTCGAATAACTGGTCACGTACCTGCGCCAGATCGACCGCCGCCGCATCACCCTTGAGCAACGCGCGCCAGTTGGTCTTGTCAGCCACTTGGCTACGGAACAAATCTTCGACGAAACCCGATTGCTGCCGTGTCGACACGCGCATGATCGGCAACGCCTGACACGCGCCCTGATCAATCCAGCGAGTCGGCAGTTGCGTAGCACGAGTGATGCCAACCTTGATGCCCGACGAATTGGACAGGTAAACCACGTGATCGGTCATGCAGAACTGCTCGCCCCACGCAGGATCACGACAGGTGCCGGCGTCGTAGTGGCAGCGCTCCGGACTCATGATGCACAGGTCGCACTGCGCCAGTTTGGTCATGCACGGATAGCAGTAACCCTGACTGAAACTGGTTATGGTCTTGCGCCCGCAATGGGTGCAGTGGATCGCCCCCAGATACTCCAGACGCACCGTGGTGCCGATCAACGGGTTGACCGGCACCTCGACGTCATCCAGACGAAACGCGTACTGCACATTCGGCCCGTCCAGGCGCGCCGACATTTTGCTGATTGCACCGCGGCCAATCTCGATCAATGGATGGCATCCGACTTGAACAGGATGTTCGGCACTTCGATCGACTTCGACGCACATTCCTGCGGGCCCATGTAACCGGTGCGCTGGTCTTCAGGCAGGTTCTGGATTTCCCAGGCGATCATCGCCTGCAACGACAACTCGCGCTGTTCAGCGGTGAGCCTGCCACCGTCGGACCATTTGCCGATTTCCACAGCCAGTTTCAGGCTCTCGTAGATGTCCGGGGTGATGTTGTTGATCATGTCGTTAAAAGAGGACATCAGGGTCTCCGTGCTCTTTATTCACTGAAAATTTTAGGCGGCCAGTTTACGGCGGTTATACAAACCACCCAACAAACCGGTGAAGCATCCGATGAGTAACCCGCCGACGTGGGCGGCGTTGGCGATTTCGCCGAAACCGATCATCGAGATCAGCCCGGACATGCACACCAGCAGCCACACCAGCATCATCACCAGCACGCCGCGCGGCAGGCGATAGGCCGGGTTCGGCGCCAGCAACTGGAAGATCCAGCAATGCCCGAGCAAGCCGTAAAGTACGCCGGACAGCCCGCCAAACAAGGTCGCGCCGCTCCAGGCAAATTGCGCATAGTTGGAAACGAGGCTGAACAACAGGGTCAGGCCGATCAGGTTGATACTGCCCTGGCGCGACTCGATACGCCGCCCCAGCTCCCAGTACCACATGCCGTTCATGGCCAGGTGGAGGATGCCGAAGTGGATCAGCATCGGCGTGACCAGACGCCACCACTGCCCCGCCGCCAGACTGTCAGCCAACGGTGTGAAATGAATGTATTCGCCGACTACCTGAAAATCGAGGAAGGTCAGCCAGCGCAAGGTTTGCAGGTTCTCACCGAGGTACGTCAGCCCGCCAACGATCAGGCACAGCAACAGGATGAACCCGGTCGCCTTGGCGTATTTCAGTTGCTCGGCAAAGCTTGGCCGCTTGAAGGTCGGCGCGACGGGAATGTCCATTTGCTGATCGGGATCGCCCGCCGGGAAGCGCTCGTACAGCGAGCGCACGTCTTCGCTGATTTCCGCCGGTGCCCACAACACTTGCTCGCCCGCCTCCTCGCTGACCCGATGCGGGACCTGCATGCGTTGCAGCAGTTTGACGAAACCGCTCAAGTCCACCGCCAGCGGCAGACGCAATACCGCTACCGCACTCATTGCAGCACCTCCGGCCGCTCGACATCGACCCAGACAAATTTATGCGGATCCAGACGTGTTTCCTGATCCAGACGATAGGCGACCAGTTTGCCGTAGAGCACCGCGCTGTAATCCAGGCACGCGAGGTTCGGGCGGATCGGCGCCGGTTTGCCGCTGCGCCAGTAGTGGCCGACGAACAGTAACGGCTCGTCGACGCCGTAGCGCAGCAGGTTGTTTTTTTCGCTAGACGTCAGCGGTTTCTGCGCCACCGGATCTGGCAGTGCATCTGGCTGGAAAACGATATCGCCATAGGTTTTCGGGTCGTCTTCCCAGAACTTGGTGCGGAAGAACGAGCGCACCAGACCGTCGCCGCTGGTCATGGTCAGACCATCCGGCAGGCGCATGTCGGTGCCGCGCAGCAAGCGGTCGAACACGGTGCAGGCAAAGCTGTCCGGTACGGCCGAAGCCTGCAGAAAGTGTTCGTCGATGCAGCCATTGGGGAACAGCGCGCGCAATGGCTCGATCAGGCCGGCATCCCAACAGGCATGCACAACCCGAAAGCGTCCGGCGTCGACAAACAGCGGCAGCTCATAGAACCAGCGCTGGAAATCATGCCAGTCGCCAGGATGGTCTTCGAACTGAGTCAGGGTTTCGTGCAGCAGGCGTGCGTGGCGCGGCGTGTGTTCGCGCACAAACTGCTTGCCGCTACCCGGTAGCGCCGGGGTGCTCCAGCCCAGCGCATTGAATTCGTGGTTGCCCATGATGCACAAGGCCTGACCGGCCTCGACCATGTCGTGGACGATGTGCAAGGCCTCGCGAATGCGCGGGCCACGGTCGATGATGTCGCCGACGAACACGGCCATGCGCGATGGATGCCGCCAGACCCCGCCCTGCTTGTGGTAACCGAGGCGGTCAAGCAAGTGTTCGAGGGTCAGGGCGCATCCGTGCACGTCACCAATCAGGTCATAACTGCGCGCGGGATCGAGCATCAGTCGCCTCCACCGCCCAGCTTGCTGCCCCAGCCGAGCTTGGTGCGGCAGACTTCGTAGTAGTTGTGATCGAGCGGGTGAATCAGCCGCAGCTTCTGCGCTTTCTTGCTGACGGTGATGGTGTCGCCCGGCGCGCAGGTGAAATGGTTCTGCCCGTCACAGGAGACTTGCGGGTAAATCTGCATGTTTTTCGACACGACGATTTTCAGCTCACTGTTGCCATCGACCACAATTGGCCTACTGGACAACATATGGGGGTACATCGGCACGATCACAATGGCATCGAGTTTGGGATGCATGATCGGCCCACCGGCCGACAGCGCGTACGCGGTGGAACCGGTCGGCGTGGCGACGATCAGGCCGTCGGCCTTCTGGCTGCAGACGAACTGGCCGTCGATATACAGCTCGAACTCGATCATCCGCGTCGATTTGCCTGGGTGCAGCACCACGTCGTTGAGCGCGTCGCCCTGACCGATGGCCTCGGCGTGGCGACGAACTTCGGCTTGCAGCAGGAAGCGGTTTTCCACCAGATAATGGCCGTCGAGCACCTTGGCGACTTCGACTTCCAGCTCGTCCGGGCGGATGTCAGTGAGGAAACCGAGGCTGCCACGGTTGATCCCCAGCACCGGAATATTGTGTTTGGCCAGCGCTCGTGCGGCGCCGAGCAGGCTGCCGTCACCGCCGACGACAATGACCATGTCGCAGACTTCGCCGAGCATCTTGCGCGACGAAGTTTGCAGGCCGTGGCCCGGCAGGACTTCGGCGATGGTGTCTTCGAGGATCACATGCAGGTGACGATCGAGCAGAAACCGTTTCAGTCGGCGGACGGTATCCAGCACCTGGGAACTGCCCAGGCGACCGATGATGCCGATATTACGAAATTGCTCCATGGGACCTCTGCGGACAATCGAAAACGCGAAAAGCACGATTATGGGCGAAAGCGCCGGTTAGACAAAATCCTTTCAGCCTCAAGGGTGTGCTCGTGTTTACGGCTATGCTCGCAAGATGATCCTATTTCCCGACTTGCTGCAGTTGCCCCACCAATTACGCCACCCGGAAGTGCGGGATCTGGCGTGGGTGATCCTCGCCCCGCCGATGCTCGCCACCACACCGTGGCCGCAGCGTCATCCGCTGGCGGGCAGCGACTGGGTGCACGATCCTGAACGACTGGAGCACTGGCTGCGCCAGCTCGACCGCGACAGTTATGGCTTGCTGCACTGGTTGTCACAGGCGCGCACGCGGCGTCTGGGCCTGTATTACGAACGGTTGTGGCAGTTTGCCGTGGAGCATGCGCCGGGCATTGAGCTGATTGCCGCCAACCTGCCGATCCGCCGCGAGGGCCACACCCTCGGCGAACTGGACATGTTGCTGCGTGACCGCGACGGCGTGCATCACCTGGAACTGGCGATCAAGCTTTACCTCGGCCCGCAGAATGGCGACGGTCGTGATCCAGCGCAGTGGCTGGGGCCGGGTTGTCATGATCGGCTGGACCGTAAACTGGCGCATCTGGCCGAGCATCAATTGCCGATTTCGGCGCGCCCGGAGAGCCGCGAAGTGCTGGCGGCGCTGGATATCGAGGTGTTCAGTGCGCAGCTGTGGCTGGGTGGTTATTTGTTGTACCCGTGGCCGGGACAGGCTGAATCACCGAGCGGCGCACATCCGCAGCATTTGCGCGGTAGCTGGTTGCATCAGAAGGATTGGCCAGCGTTTGTCGCACAACGTCCGGCGGGACGCTGGCAACCCTTGCCCCGGCATGCCTGGCTGGCGCCGGCGCATTACCCGGCGGATCAGACCTGGACTTTGGAGCACTTACGAATGTGGCTGGAAGACCTCGAGCCGCTGGCACCGGCACAGCTGATGGTGCGCCTGATCGAGAATGCGCAAGGGGAATGGGAAGAGGCTGAGCGGTTGTTTCTGGTCTCGGACCTTTGGCCAAATGTCCCCGGCCAGGCCTGAGTTTTTTAGCGTTTGATATGACCCCTTCGCGAGCAAGCTCGCTCCCACATTTGGAATGCATTCTAATGTGGGAGCGAGCTTGCTCGCGAAGGGGGCGACTCGGTTTAAAGGGATAAACGCAACGCCAAAGCCGCCAACGTCACCAACAACACCGGCACCGTCAGCACAATCCCGACCCGGAAGTAATACCCCCAGCCAATGTGGATCCCCTTGCGCTCCAGCACATGCAGCCACAACAACGTCGCCAGACTGCCAATCGGGGTAATCTTCGGTCCCAGATCACTGCCAATCACGTTGGCGTAAATCATCGCCTCCTTGACCACCCCGCTCGCCTGACTCGCATCGATCGACAACAAGCCAATCAACACTGTCGGCAAGTTATTCATGATCGACGACAGCAACGCCGTCAGCACACCGGTGCCCATTGCCGCGCCCCACACGCCGTGACCGGCAAACACATCCAGCCAACCGGCCAGATACCCGGTCAGCCCGGCATTGCGCAGGCCATACACCACCAGATACATGCCCAGCGAAAAAATCACGATCTGCCACGGCGCCTCTTTCATCACCTTGCGCGTGGAAATCTTGTGGCCGCGAGCGGCGATGCCCAACAACAACGCGGCGCAAACAGCGGAAATCGCACTGATCGGAATGCCCAAGGGTTCTAGCGCGAAACAGCCGATCAACAGGATCGCCAACACCGCCCAGCCGGCATAGAACGTGGCTTTGTCATGGATCGCGGTTGCTGGATGCGCAAGTTGCTCAGGGTCGTAAGCTTTGGGAATGTCGCGACGAAAGAACCACAGCAACATGCCCAGCGTCGCCGCCACGCTGACGAAGTTCACCGGCACCATCACCGCTGCGTAGCGGTTGAAGCCGATGTGAAAGAAGTCCGCCGAAACGATGTTGACCAGGTTCGACACCACCAGCGGCAGGCTCGCGGTATCAGCGATAAACCCTGCGCCCATGACGAAGGCCAACGTCGCCGCCGGGGAAAAGCGCAGCGCCAGCAACATCGAAATCACGATCGGCGTGAGGATCAGCGCCGCACCGTCATTGGCAAACAGCGCTGACACCAGCGCGCCGAGTAGCACCATAAAGGCAAACAGCTTGCGCCCACTGCCCCGCCCCCAGCGCGCCACGTGCAATGCGGCCCAATTGAAGAAACCGGCTTCGTCGAGCAGCAGGCTGATGATGATCAGCGCGACAAAGGTGCCGGTGGCATTCCAGATGATCTGCCACACCAGCGGGATATCGCTCAGGTGCACGACGCCGAAGATCAGCGCCAGCACTGCGCCCAGCGTCGCACTCCAACCGACGCCGAGGCCTTTGGGTTGCCAGATGACAAGGGTGATGGTCAGCAGGAAAATCAGTGACGCAGCGAGCATCCGCAACAGCCTTAAATTAAGTAGAAGAGCTAAACACTAAAACCTGTGGGAGCGAGCTTGCTCGCGAAGACGGACGGTCAGTCACCCATGATGTGTGGCTGACGGCCTCTTCGCGAGCAAGCTCGCTCCCACAGGATCTCTGTTGTGCCAGGGATTTCGGTGAGCTTACTTCTTGTGTTGCTCTACGAATTGTCCGTAGGCATTGATAAAACTCTGCAGAAAAGGTTTCACCGATTCACTCAACTTTCCCGCCTCATCAAACGCCGAACCCGCCCCGCCCAGATACGCTTCCGGCTGCTGCATGCACGGCACATTGAGAAACACGAACGACTGGCGCAGATGCTGATTCGCGCCGAAACCACCGATGGCGCCGGGCGATACACTGATCACCGCCCCCGGTTTGCCACTCCAGACAGCTTTGCCATAAGGCCGCGAACCGACGTCGATGGCATTCTTCAACGGCGCCGGCACCGAACGGTTGTATTCGGGCGTGACAAACAGCACCGCGTCGGATGAACCCACTTTTTCCCGGAAAGTGCTGTAGGCTGCCGGCGGTGAATCACCGTCGATGTCTTCGTTGTAAAGTGGCAGATCGCCAATTTCGACAATCTCAAGCTTGAGGTTCGCCGGGGCCAGCTCAGCCAGTGCCAGGGCGACTTTGCGATTGATCGATGCTTTGCGCAGGCTACCGACCACTACAGCGACGTTGTAGACATTGCTCATGGAAGACTCTCGATGGTCCGTGGGAGGAGCCAGTAGTTATAGATGATCCGGTGACGATTCCACCAGCACACGATGGGAAATACCCGCGAGCTGATTATTTTTTTCCTGTAGGAAAACTTACAGGCCTTGATGGCGGTCTACCAAGCCGCAAATCAAGCGTTTTATCTCCAGAGGTTCTAAGCAGATGGCAGCAGTACTGGTCGGTCAGTTCCATGCAAGAGATGCGGAAGGCCGCGTTTATTCCGTGCATGAGTTCCAGGAATCCAACCCGTCGGCAGACGGTTCCACTGGCTCGGAGCCGATTTACAAACTGGCCATTGGCGATCGCGTCAACAAGGTCAGTGAGAGCGAGTTTCTCCTGGTTCAGTCAGGCATCACCCTGATCCGCGAGCCCGAGACAACCGTCGCTTCATAACTGGCCGTTATGAGCAGAAGTCATATGCGCAGACTTGGGGTAGGATTCAGCCACTGACCCACCTGCTGAACATGGACTTCACGCATGCGTTTACGTCATATCGAAGTGATTCAGGCGCTCTTGCAGACCGGTCACCTGGGCACCGCCGCCGAATGGCTGCAGTTGCCGGTGACCGAGGTCGAAGAGCGTTTGCGCGAAGCCGAGAGTCAGTTGGGGTTCATGCTGTTCGCCAGCGTGCGCGGGCGCCTGCAATCGACCCCCGAAGCGCGAGCGTTGCAGGTGGAAATCGCCCACGTTTATGAAGCGCTGGAGCCAGTGCAGCGTCTGGCCAGCAGCCTCAAGCAATACCTCGCCCCGCCCTTGCGCATCATCGGCACCCCGCCGCTGGCACAGCAATTACTCCCACAAAGTCTCGCCGCCCTGCGCCGACGCCTGCCCGATGCACCGTGCAGCCTGCTCAGTGCGCCGACCCGCGATATCGTCCGCAGCCTGTTGTTGCGCGACAGCGATCTCGGCTTGAGCCTGCACGACCCCGAACATCCCGACATTGATTGCCGGCCACTGGCCCAAGGCAAGCTGCAACTGCTCGCCCCCCACGGCTGGCTGCAACCGAAACAAAAATACATTTCCCTGCAAGATCTGGCCGGCCAGGCCATGGTTGGCCTCGAAGGCCAGGATCCGCTGAGCCCGGCGCTGGAAAACAAACTCCAGGCGTTGCGCCCGGCACCGAGCATCCAGACCCGCGTGCAAACCCATCAGATGATGCGCAGCATGGTCGAGGCCGGCGAGGGTCTGGCCATCGTCGACCCGTTCACCGCACTGGGTGCGCGCGCCGCCGGGCTGGATGTCTGCCCGCTGTCGCCGGCCGTGCCGATCAGCCTCTACGCGCTGACCTTCAAGCACGCCGCGCCGTCGGCGGCGATTCAGACGTTACTGGCGATCATCACGGAACAAGCCGAGGCGATGCTGGCGAGTTGAGCGAGTTCTCCAGCGGATTATCGAACAATCGATACCAGAACAACGCCACTTCGGCGGTGTTCGGATCAATGCCGCGATAGCGCAACTGGTCCACGCCACCAATCACATAGCCGCAACGCTCATACAATCGACAGGCGCCGAGGTTGTTGTTCTGGGTTTCGAGCATGATCCCCGGCAGCTTCTTCTTGCGGCTCCAGAACTGCGCCACATCAAGCAACGCCTTGGCCACACCATGGCGGCGGGCCGGCGCATGCACCGCCAATTCATCAATATGCGCGAAGCCGTTCCAGTTGGTGCTGATCACCAGATGGCCGACCGGCTCATCATCCAGATAAGCCATGAAAATCGCGCTGTCCGGCGCGTTGTGGAAAGCGCTGAATTCCTCCGGATCGATGCCGTAGCACTTGCGGTACGGCACGATCGGCGTCACCCGCCATTGCTCGACCGGCTGACCAATGACGGCGGCGCCATAGGCGGCAACTTCGAAGCTGAAGTCGCTGCCCCAGATATACGGCGCAAAGCCTTCGTCGGCGACGCGCACCGACAGCCCTGGGTATTTCGGATTCATGACCGGTTGCATACTGGGAAAAGTCCTCATTCCTTGACGCAATCGACGGTGTATTGCCGTCCATTGCCTTCATCTTCGTGCTGCAATCCATGCACATCCGCGACAAAACCGGGGAAGCTGCTATCGAACGTGCGAGCAAATTTCAAGTAATCAATAATCGAGCGGGTCGATTCGGTAAAGCGTTCGCCGGGCATGATCAGCGGAATCCCCGGCGGGTACGGCACCAGCATCACCGCGGCGATGCGCCCCTCCAACTCATCGATTGGCACCGCCTCGACTTCGCCGCGCACCAGATGATCGTAAGCGTGCGCGGGTTTCATGGCGATTTCCGGGAGCACGGTGTACATGCGCTTGAGGTGTTTGGCCGTGGCGTTGCTGCGGTAGCAGGCGTGCAACTGATCGCACAGATCGCGCAGGCCCATGCCGCGATAACGCGCGGTGTCTTCTTGCGCCACGCACGGCAGGCAAGTTTCCAGACGTACATTGGCGTCATAGCTGCGTTTGAATTCGAGCAATTCGGTGAGCAGCGTGCTCCACTTGCCTTTGGTGATACCCATCGAGAACAGCACCAGAAACGAATACAGCCCGGTCTTCTCCACCACCAGTCCACGTTCCCAAAGGAACCTGCTGACCACCGCCGCCGGAATGCCCTTCTCGCTCAACGCACCGCCGGCATTCAGCCCCGGCATCACCAGCGTGACCTTGATCGGATCGAGCAAGACGTAATCGTCACTGACTTCGCCAAAACCATGCCAGTCGGCATCCGGTTGCAATAACCAGTCTGCGGTCTGCACACGTTCGATGCCCTCGACACCCGGCGGCTGCCAGATCGAAAACCACCAGTCATCAGCGGCGATGTGCTGGCGCAGATTGGCCAGCGCGCGACGGAAGCTCAGCGCTTCATCGAAGGTTTCCTGCAACAGCGAACGCCCGGCCGGGACTTCCATCATTGCCGAGGCAACATCCAGCGAGGCGATGATGCTGTATTGTGGCGAGGTCGAGATGTGCATCATGAACGCTTCATTGAAACGGTCGCGATCCAGTTGCCGCGCGCCGCCGTCCTGCACATGAATCATCGACGCCTGACTGAACGCAGCGAGCAGCTTGTGCGTGGAATGCGTGGTGAACACCAAAGGGCTTTCTTCGCTGCGCGAAGTGGCCATGCCATAGCGCCCGGCGAAAAACTCATGAAACGCCGCGTAGGCGTACCAGGCTTCGTCGAAATGCAGCACTTCGACACTGTTGCCCAGGCTTTGCTTGATCAGCTCGGCGTTGTAACAGAGGCCGTCGTAGGTCGAGTTGGTGACCACGGCGAGTTTGACTTTCGGTGCGCGGCCCTTGGTCAGCGGGCTGGCGTCGATCTTCGCTTGAATCGATTCGCGGCTGAATTCGCTCAGCGGAATTGGCCCGATAATCCCCAGCTCATTGCGCTCCGGGCACAGGTACAGGGGAATCGCGCCGGTCATGATGATCGCGTGCAAAACAGACTTGTGGCAGTTGCGATCGACCAGCACCAGATCGTCGCGCGCGACCATCGAGTGCCAGACAATCTTGTTGGCGGTCGAGGTACCATTGATCACGAAAAAGGTGTGATCAGCGCCGAAATTGCGCGCTGCACGCGCTTCGGCTTCAGCGAGCGGGCCGGTGTGATCGAGCAATGAACCGAGTTCTGGCACCGACACCGACAAATCCGAACGCAGGGTGTTTTCACCGAAGAACTGGTGAAATGCCTGCCCTACCGGACTTTTGTGATAAGCCACGCCGCCGCCATGGCCGGGGGTGTGCCAGGAATAATTGGAATCGGCGGTGTGCTGCACCAGCGCCTTGAAAAACGGCGGCAGCAAGCCATCCAGGTACTTGCGCGCCGCCCGGGCGACTTGCCGGGCCAGGAACGGCACGGTGTCTTCAAAAAGATAAAGAATGCCGCGCAATTGATTGAGCTCGGCCATGGCATCGGCCGGCGCGTTCTCCAGGGTGACTTGCTCACCCAGGGCAAAGATCGGCAGATCCGGTGCGCGCACCCGCGCCAGACCGATCAGTTCGGCCATGTTCTGCAACAGATGCGAGTTTGTGCTGGCGTCCTCGGCGGCAATCAGCATGCACGCGAGGCCATGGTGGGTCGACGCGACCAACCGTCCTTCGATGTAGTCGATGGCCGAAACGATATTGAAACCTTCCTGCTCCAACTCCCGGGCGATGCCACGGATACGGTCACCGGCGACCGTGTCGGCCTTGATGTCGCGATGCACGATCAACACCGGAAACTTCAAATCTTTGTACATGAGGCTCAGAGTCCCGAGGCGGCAGAATCGAATCGGCCAATGCACTCAGGGTAGAGGGTTGCAGCGAATGTGGCGAGGGTGGCCAGTTGTCAGTATTTCCAGAAACAAAAAGATCGCAGCCTTCGGCAGCTCCTACATTGGAATGTGATCCCCTGTAGGAGCTGCCGAAGGCTGCGATCTTTTGATCTTTCAGGCCTGAGCGTCGGCCTCGGCTATTTGCGTCCACATCGCAGGGCCGCCCGCCGATTTGGCAATAATTTCCAACCGCACCAGATGCGCCGCCAATTCATCTTCCGTCGCGCGAATGATCCGCGCTGGCTGACGATCCGCCGGCAAGCGCCGAATCTCGGTGGCCGAGTTGTCCGCGCCATCGCCCGTGCCATTGCCGTCTGACGCATTGCCCGCCAGCGACAGACTGGTCTGGCCGCCGGTCATGGTCAGGTAGACGTCAGCGAGAATCTCCGAGTCGAGCAAGGCGCCGTGCAGTTCACGGCCGGAGTTGTCGACGCCATAACGTTTGCACAAGGCATCGAGGCTGTTGCGCTGCCCCGGGTGACGCTCCCGAGCCATCATCAGGGTGTCGAGGATCGAGCAATGCTGGGTGATGTCAGCGCGATCCTGCTGGCCCATCAAGGCGAATTCGTTGTTGATGAAGCCAACGTCGAACGCCGCGTTGTGGATGATCAGCTGCGCGCCTTTGATGAACTCGAAAAACTCATCGGCGACTTCGGCAAAGCGTGGCTTGCCGACCAGGAATTCGTTGGTAATACCGTGAACGCCGATGGCGCCTTCATCACTCTCGCGATCGGGTTGCAGGTAAACGTGAAAATGCCGGCCGGTCAGGCGTCGGCCGATCAGTTCGACACAGCCGATTTCAATGATCCGGTGACCATCGGTCACCGGCATGCCGGTGGTTTCGGTATCGAGTACAACGGATCTGGTGGCCATCAGTGTTCAGCTCTCAGCGGGTCGATCTTGCAAAAAACGCGGATGTTAACACGCTCGGCGGGGGTGTTTCAGGTCGACCGTGTCGCCCTCATTCGCGAGCAGGCTCGCTCCCACATTGGAATGCATTCCAATTCAAGGATGGGACAGATCAGATATGGAATGCATTTCCCTGTGGGAGCGAGCCTGCTCGCGAAGGCCGCGCCACGGTGTAAAGACAAATTCAGCTCTGTTTGTAACCGCGCACTTCGTCGACACCACGGTTAGCCAACTGGTCCGCCCGCTCGTTACCGTGATGGCCAATATGCCCGCGCACCCATTTCCAGGTGACCTTGTGGCGGTTGACCTGCTCGTCCAGCTCTTTCCACAGATCAGCGTTTTTCACCGGTTCTTTCGCCGCAGTCTTCCAGCCGCGTTTCTTCCAGTTGGCCATCCACTCGTTGATGCCCTTCATCACGTATTGCGAGTCAGTCACCAGCAGCACTTCGCACGGGCGCTTCAAGGCTTCGAGGCCACGGATCGCGCCAAGCAGTTCCATGCGGTTGTTGGTGGTGTTGGCTTCGCCGCCCCACAGTTCCTTTTCAACGCCCTTGCACACCAGCAAGGCGCCCCAGCCGCCCGGGCCGGGGTTGCCTTTGCAGGCGCCGTCAGTGAACAGTTCTACGGTGTCGACGCTTTCAACGCTTTCGCTCATGCCACTCTATCCAGAAAAATGCCTGTCTTGCCGATCACGGATCGACAATGACCGAGGCCGGGACAAACCCGGCCACAAATAAAAGAAGGTTTACGGTTCGATGCGGCGGCGGTTGACCTTGGCCATCGGCAGCGGAATCAGCTTGCCCATCGGCTCACGACGCTCCTGACGCAGCGGCCGCAGCCCGACCACAATCTTGCGCGCGACCAGTAAATAGAAGCCGCCGCCCGACAGTTGCCAGTCACCGGCCTTGCGCTCCCAGCCGGCCAGACGGGCCTGCCACTTGGGTGACGCGAGCGGCGGACGATAGCACCCGAAGCGGCGTTTCTCCAGTGCGAAGCCCAGCAGATTGAGCCAGTCGGCGACCCGCGACGGCGAGATGCAGCGCGCCTTTCGCAGGGCGTCGTGGGCGAACACATGGCGCAGGCCCCAGGTGCTCCACGGGTTGATGCCGATGATCAGCAAATGCCCGCCGGGGCGCACGCTGCTCGCCGCTTCACGCAGCAAACCGTGGGGCGACAGGCAGAAATCCAGGCCGTGCTGCATCACCACCACATCGGCGGCATGCTCGCTCAGCGGCCAAGCCTGCTCTTCGCAGACGATCTCGACCCCGGGGAGCGGCGCACCGAGTCGCACGTTGCGCTGAACTTGCGGCGCTGCCGGCGGGGTTTCGGCCGATGGCCCGTAATGCACCAGATAACCGCCAAAGAACCGGCCCAACTCGTCTTCGAGCATGCGCCGCTCTTCATCGAGCAGAAATTGCCCGAGCGGGCCGGACAGCCATTCACGGGCTGCACCGATCAGGGCCAGCCAGTCAGGATCAGCCTGTGCGAACGCTTTATCACTCATCGCATTCTCCAAAGCGCCAGGAACTACTAAGATGCGCCAATGTTTTCCGCTTGGCGAATTCCGACGATGATACAGATCAGTGCCCTGCCCGCGTTCACCGATAACTACATCTGGTTGTTACAGGATCACCGCACCCAGCGCTGCGCGGTGGTCGATCCGGGGGATGCCGCGCCGGTACAGGCGTGGCTCGAAGCGCATCCGGGCTGGGTGTTGAGCGACATTCTGATCACCCACCACCATCATGATCACGTCGGCGGCGTCGAACGCCTGAAAGCGGCAAGCGGTGCGAAAGTCTACGGTCCGGCCAGCGAAAGCATTCCGGCGCGCGATGTGGCGCTCAAGGACAACGACACGGTCAGCGTGCTCGGCTGGGACTTCGACGTCTATGCGGTGCCCGGTCACACCCTGGGCCACATTGCCTATTACCACCACGGCCTGCTGTTCTGCGGCGACACGCTGTTCGCTGCCGGTTGCGGACGGTTGTTCGAAGGCACGCCGGAGCAAATGCACCATTCGCTCAGCCGCCTCGCCGCATTACCGGAAGATACGCTGGTCTACTGCACCCATGAATACACCCTGAGCAATCTGAAGTTTGCCGCCGCCGTCGAGCCAAGCAATCCGCACATTGCCGCCCGTCTGGAAAAAGTCACCCAGCAACGGCAAAACGGCGTGATGACACTGCCCTCGACCCTGGCCCTGGAAAAGCTCACAAATCCTTTTTTGCGCACCACTGAAACATTAGTTACACAAAAAGTGGACGAACGGGCAGGCGCTCAAAACCGGGCGCCGAGTGAGGTATTTGCGGCTCTGCGGGCCTGGAAAGATAAGTTCTAAGTGCCCCGCCACTTGGTACAAAAATTCTGAATGGTTGACCTAGGGGGGTGCGCTTTCTAGAATCGCCCGACATTTTTGCCCGGAACTTACTTCCAGCCAATGTCGTCATCCATACGTAAGTCCGTCAATTCAGACGCATTGACCCGCCTGGCGCAAGCCATCGCGGTGGCTGTGTCCGCCACGCTGGCGGGCTGTTCCAGCCATGCTCCGCAGACTGAAGCGACCCATACGCCGAACATTGCTGCGCGAGCCAAGCAGAAGCCGATCTGGCTGACCGAAAAGCCCAGCCCACAGGTTCCCCAGGATATCTGGGAACGCATGCGCCAGGGCTTTCAACTGCAGGAAGGCCTCGGCGTCAACCCGCGCATCGAGCAACAGCGCCTGTGGTTCGCCAGCAATCCCTCTTTCCTCGAGAACGCCGGCGAACGCGGCAGTCTCTATATTCACTACATCGTCGAACGCCTCGAAGAACGCAACATGCCGCTGGAACTGGCCCTGTTGCCAGTTATTGAAAGCGCCTACAACCCGATGGCCTATTCCCGGGCCGATGCAGTGGGGTTGTGGCAATTCATTCCGTCCACCGGGCGTTACTTCAACCTGCGTCAAACGCGCTTTTACGATGGCCGTCGCGATATCACCGCGTCGACCACGGCAGCGATGGACTACCTGACCCGCCTGCACGACATGTTCAACGGCGACTGGCTGCTCGCTCTGGCCGCGTACAACGCCGGCGAAGGCACGGTCAGCCGCGCCATCGAGCGTAACGAAAAGCTTGGCCTGCCAACCGACTACTGGAACCTGCCGCTGCCGGCAGAAACCCAGGCCTACGTGCCGAAGTTGCTGGCATTGTCGCAAGTGGTGCTGGCGCCGGAAGCCTACGGCGTCAACCTCAACCCGATCGCCAACGAACCGTACTTCCAGGTCGTCGAAATCAACCAGCGCATGGATTTGTCCAAGGTCGCCGCGGTTGCCAACATCGACGAAGACGAACTGTTCCAGCTCAACCCGGCGTTCAAGCAACGCACTACCATCGACGGCCCTCAGCATTTGCTGGTGCCGACGTCGAAGGCGCAATTGCTGACCGCCAGTTTGCAGACCATGCGGCCTGACGAATTGATCAGCCCGCGTTCGCTGAAGCCGGTGTTCGAGGGTGCAGACCCATCGGAAGTGGCCAAGCTCAAGCGGGCTTATCGCGTGAAGCGTGGCGACAACCTCGGTTCCATTGCCAAGGCCAACAAGGTCGAAGTCAAGGATCTGCAACGCTGGAACAAGCTGACTGGCAAGAACCTCAAGGTTGGCCAGACGTTGGTGATGCAAGACACCACCAAGCGCGCTCCGGCACGCAAGTCCGGCCGGGTCAACACGGTGGTTGCGGCCAACAGCAAGAGCAAAGGCAAGAACGACAGCGAGCAGCAGACCCAGTACAAGGTCAAACGCGGCGACACGCTGTACGTCGTGGCCAAGCGTTTCAACGTTGAGATGCAGCATCTCAAGCGCTGGAATCCGGGTGCGGGTAAAGCACTGAAGCCGGGGCAGATGCTCACGGTTTATCAGCCGCACTGATGAAGAGCCCCTGAGTTTTCAGGGGCTTTTTTTTGATCACGTTTTTGTGTTGTGCATTAGATCCATCCCCCTCACCCCAGCCCTCTCCCCCACGGGGGGCGAGGGGGAAAGGGAGCCGATCTCCGTGCTGTTCAAAATCCGAGTTCGACTCGGTATCGCACGTCGGTGCAGCCCTCCGAAACACTGCGGTCAGTCCCCTCTCCCCCCGGGAGAGGGTTAGGGTGAGGGGCTCTTCGCGCAAACGATTAACCCCGCATTAACCCGCATCTTTTTCCTGTCCAGACAAGCTGTTACTGTACGGCCCACAAAGCCCAAGCCGCCTGGATCGGATCTGACTTGAAGCGTCCCCTCCTCCTGCTCCTGATCAGCCTGGCCTTGAGCTCAACCGCAAACGCGACGATTACCGAAAGTCACGGTTATGCGCAGTTCGGCACGCTCAAGTACCCGGCCAGATTTACCCACTTCGACTGGGTCAACCCGCAAGCGCCCAAGGGCGGTACATTGCGGGTGATGGCGTTTGGCACCTTCGATACGGTCAACCCGTACACGTTCAAGGGCTCCAGCCCGGTCACCACAGCGAATTTCCTCCAGTACGGCATCAACGAGCTGAACGAGCCGTTGATGGTCGGCACCGGCCAGTACTCGCCTTCCGGCGACGAGCCGGCGTCCAGCTACGGCTTGATCGCGCAGTCGGTGGAGTACAGCGAAGATCGCAGCTGGGTCGTCTTCAACCTGCGTCCCGAGGCGCGTTTTCACGACGGCACGCCGATCACCGCCTATGACGTGGCATTCTCTTACCGAACGCTGCTCAAGGACGGTCACCCGCTGTACCGCACCGCCCTGCAGGAAGTGCTGCGCGTCGACATTCTCAACAAACAGCGCATTCGCTTCGTGCTCAAGCGCTCCGGCAATCCGCTGTTGATCCTGCGTCTAGGTGAACTACCGGTACTGCCGCAGCATTACTGGAAAGGCCGCGACTTCAAGGCCACCACCTTCGAACCGCCACTGGGCAGCGGTCCTTACCGCATCACCTCGGTGACGCCGGGCCGGCAGTTGATCTTCGAGCGAGTCAAGGATTACTGGGGCAAGGACCTGCCGGTCAATCGCGGCAAGTACAACTTCGATCGCATGGAAGTCGAGTTCTACCGCGACAGCGATGTCGCCTTCGAAGCGTTCAAGGCTGGCGAGTTCGACATCTACATCGAGCATCAGGCGAAGAACTGGGCCAACGGCTACAACTTCCCCGCCGTACGCCGTGGCGACGTGATCAAGGCGCAGATCCCGCATCAGATCCCGACCCAGAGTCAGGGCCTGTTCATGAACACCCGCCGCGCGACCTTCTCGGATGTGAAAACCCGCGAAGCGCTGGGCCTGATGTTCGACTTCGAGTGGACCAACCGCGCACTGTTCAGCGATGCCTACAAGCGCACCACCAGTTACTACCCCAACAGTGAATTCACAACCTCCGGCCTGCCGGTCGGGGGGGAATGGCTGATGCTCAAGCCGTACAAGGAACAACTGCCGGCCAAGCTGTTTACCGAACCGTTCACCCTGCCAAAAACCGACGGTCGCGGAATTCCCCGGGAAACCATGCGCAAGGCATTGGCATTGCTCGCCGAAGCTGGCTGGAAGCTCAACGGTCAGAGCCTGCAAAACGCTAACGGCCAACCGCTGCGCTTCGAGCTGCTGCTGGTCAATCCAAATCTGGAGCGCCTGTACCAGCCTTACATCGAAAACCTCAACAGCATCGGCATCGACGCGCGCCTGCGCACCGTCGATCGGGCGCAGTACAAACAGCGCCTTGATCAATTTGATTTCGACATGATCTCGATGACGCTCAACCAGACCCTGAGCCCGGGCCTTGAGCAGTGGCAGTATTTCCACTCCAGTCAGGTCGGGGTCAAGGGCAGCAAGAATTACGCGGGCATCGCCAATCCAGTGGTCGATCACCTGCTCGAACAATTGCTCGCCGCGCGCACCCGCGACGAACAGGTCGCCGCCGGCAAGGCGCTCGACCGCGTGCTGCTCTGGCAGCACTACAGCATTCCCAACTGGTACCTCAATTATCACCGTCTGGCCTACCGCAACCGGTTGGCCTTTGTCACCACGCCGCCCTACACCCTGGGCCTGAGCGCGTGGTGGCTGAAGTCTTCGGAGAAAGATCGATGAACCCTATCCGCGCCCTGCTCGTGCAGGCCAGCGGCTTGCTGTTCGCCGGGCTGGCCTGCGCCGCCCCGCAACACGCCGTGACCCTGTACAACGAGCCGCCGAAATATGCGGCCGATTTCAAACAATTCGATTACGTGAACCCCAATGCGCCCAAGGGCGGCGTCTTCCGTCAGGCCGGGTTCGGCGGCTTCGACAGCCTCAACCCGTTTATCAGCAAAGGCGTGCCGGCCGATGACATCGGGCAAATCTACGACACCCTGACCAAACACAGCCTCGACGAGCCGTTCACCGAATACGGCCTGATCGCCGGCAAAATCGAAAAAGCCCCGGACAACAGCTGGGTGCGCTTCTACCTGCGCCCCGAAGCACGCTTCCACGACGGTCATCCGGTGCGCGCCGACGACGTGGTGTTCAGCTTCAACACGCTGACCAAAGAAGGCTCGCCGATGTTTCGCGGCTACTACAGCGACGTCTCCGAAGTGATCGCCGAAGACCCGCTCAGAGTGCTGTTCAAGTTCAAGCACAGCAACAACCGCGAACTGCCACTGATCCTCGGTCAGTTACCCGTGCTGCCAAAACACTGGTGGGCCGATCGCGACTTCAACAAGGGCAACTTGGAAATCCCGCTGGGCAGCGGCCCGTACAAGGTCGCCGAAGTAAAGGCTGGGCGCTCGGTGCGCTACGAGCGGGTCAAGGATTACTGGGGCAAGGACTTGCCGGTCAACCGTGGCTTCTACAATTTCGACACGATGACCACCGATTACTATCGCGACAACACCGTCGCCCTCGAAGCCTTGAAGGCCGGGCAGTTCGATTACTGGCTGGAAATGACTGCGAAAAACTGGGCCAACGCCTACAACATTCCGGCGGTCACCGAGGGCCGCTTGATCAAGGAACAGATCGCCAACAGCAACCCGACCGGCATGCAAGGCTTCGTCTACAACCTGCGCCGTCCGGTGTTCCAGGACGCGCGAGTGCGACAGGCGCTGGGTCTGCTGTTCGATTTCGAGTGGACCAATAAACAGCTGTTCAACGCTGCCTATTTCCGCACCCGCAGCTACTTTGAGAACTCGGAAATGGCCGCCACCGGTCTGCCCGATGCCGATCAACGGGCGATCCTCGAACCGTTCCGCAGCAAGCTGCCGGCGCAGGTGTTCAGTGAAGCCTTCGAAAACCCCAAGACCGACGCCAGCGGCATGATCCGCACCCAACAGCGCGAGGCCTATCAACTGCTGCAAGAGGCTGGCTGGAAGATCGTCGACGACAAAATGGTCGACGCCACGGGCAAGCCTGTAGTGATTGAATTCTTACTCGCGCAGACCGAATTCGAACGGGTTTTGCTGCCGTTCAAGCGTAACCTCAGCGACCTCGGCATCGATCTGGTAATCCGCCGCGTCGACGTTTCGCAGTACATCAACCGCGTGCGTTCGCGGGACTTCGACATGATGGTCGGCAGCTTCCCGCAGTCCAACTCGCCGGGTAACGAACAGCGCGAATACTGGATGAGCGCCGCCGCCGATAAACCGAGCAGCCGCAATTCCTTGGGACTGAAAGACCCGATCGTCGATCAACTGGTCGAGAACCTGATCAACGCCGATTCGCGCAAAAGTCTGGTGGCCCACGCCCGTGCGCTGGATCGTGTGCTGCAATGGGGTTATTACGTGATCCCCAACTGGCACATCAAGACCTGGCGCGTGGCGTACTGGAACCACATCGGTCACCCGAAAGTCTCGCCCAAGTACGACATCGGGATTAATACCTGGTGGGTCAAGCCAGACGCCAAACCGGCGATAGAAGTCGAAACCAAACTGCAAGCCGACCCTGCGGGCACGGAGTAATCAGATGCTGGCGTATATTTTTCGGCGACTGCTGCTGATCATCCCGACCCTGTTCGGCATTTTGCTGATCAACTTTGTGATCATCCAGGCTGCGCCCGGCGGCCCGGTGGAACAGATGATCGCCAAGCTCGAAGGTTTCGAAGGCGCCACCAGCCGGATTGCCGGCGGCGGTGCGGAGGTGTCGGTGGCTGGTTCGTCCTATCGCGGTGCGCAGGGCCTGGACCCGGCGCTGATCAAGGAAATCGAGCATATGTACGGGTTCGACAAGTCGGCCCCGGAACGCCTGTGGATCATGGTCAAGAACTACGCGCAGCTGGATTTCGGCGACAGTTTCTTCCGCGACGCCAAGGTCATCGACCTGATCAAGGAAAAGATGCCGGTGTCGATCTCGCTGGGGCTATGGAGCACGCTGATCATGTACCTGGTGTCGATCCCGCTGGGGATCGCCAAGGCCACGCGGCACGGCAGCCACTTCGACGTCTGGACCAGTTCGGCGATCATCGTCGGCTATGCGATCCCGGCGTTCCTCTTCGCGATCCTGCTGATCGTGGTGTTTGCCGGCGGCAGTTATCTCGACTGGTTCCCGTTGCGCGGGCTGACCTCGAACAACTTCGATGAGCTGAGCTTCGGCGGCAAGATCCTTGATTACTTCTGGCACTTGGCGTTGCCGGTGACTGCGCTGGTGATCGGCAACTTCGCGACCATGACCCTGCTGACCAAAAACAGCTTCCTCGACGAGATCAACAAGCAATACGTGGTCACCGCCAAGGCCAAAGGCCTGACGCGTCATCGTGTGCTCTACGGCCATGTATTCCGCAACGCCATGTTGCTGGTGATTGCCGGTTTCCCGTCGGCGTTCATCGGCATCTTCTTCACAGGCTCCTTGCTGGTGGAAGTGATCTTCTCCCTCGACGGTTTGGGCCTGATGAGTTTCGAAGCGGCGATCAACCGCGATTACCCGGTGGTGTTCGGCACCCTGTTCATCTTCACCCTGCTGGGGCTGGTGGTGAAACTGATCGGCGACCTCACCTACACTCTGGTCGATCCGCGCATCGACTTCGAAAGCCGGGAGCATTGAGATGAACCTGTCCCCTCTCAACCGCCGCCGCTTCGAACTGTTCAAGGCCAACAAGCGTGGCTGGTGGTCGCTGTGGCTGTTTCTGGTGCTGTTCGGCCTGAGCCTAGGCGCCGAGCTGATCGCCAACGACAAGCCGCTGGTGGTGCATTACGACAACAATTGGTATTTCCCGGCGATCAAGCGTTACCCGGAAACCACTTTCGGCGGCGAGTTCCCGCTGGAAGCCAACTACAAGAGCCCGTACATCCGCGAACTGCTCAAGGCCAAGGACGCGTGGGTGTTGTGGGCACCGATTCCCTACAGCTACCAGAGCATCAACTATGACCTGAAAGTCCCGGCACCCGCCCCGCCCTCGGCGGATAACCTGCTGGGCACTGACGATCAGGGGCGCGATGTGTTGGCGCGGGTAATTTACGGTTTCCGCATCTCCGTGCTGTTCGCGCTGACCTTGACTGTGTTGAGTTCGATCATCGGCGTGATTGCCGGCGCGTTGCAGGGCTTCTATGGCGGCTGGGTCGATCTGGCCGGGCAGCGTTTTCTCGAGATCTGGTCGGGCCTGCCGGTGCTGTACCTGTTGATCATCCTCGCCAGTTTCGTCCAGCCGAATTTCTGGTGGTTGCTGGGCATCATGCTGCTGTTCTCGTGGATGAGCCTAGTCGACGTGGTGCGCGCCGAGTTCCTCCGCGGCCGCAACCTCGAATACGTGCGCGCTGCGCGGGCGCTGGGCATGCAGAACGGCGCGATCATGTTCCGCCACATCCTGCCCAACGCGATGGTCTCGACCATGACCTTCATGCCGTTCATCCTCACCGGCGCCATCGGCACCCTCACCGCGCTGGACTTCCTCGGTTTCGGCTTGCCGGCCGGCAGTCCGTCGCTGGGTGAACTGGTCGCCCAGGGCAAATCCAACCTGCAAGCGCCGTGGCTGGGCATGAGTGCCTTTGCCGTGCTCGCATTGATGTTGAGTTTGCTGGTGTTTATCGGCGAGTCCGCTCGCGATGCCTTCGACCCGAGGAAGTGAAATGAATCAGGACAATCTGATCGAAGTGCGCGACCTCGCCGTCGAATTCGGTTTTGGCGAGCGCGTGCACCGGGTCGTCGAAGGCGTGAGTTTCGACATCAAGCGTGGCGAAACCCTCGCGCTGGTAGGTGAATCCGGCTCGGGCAAATCGGTGACCGCGCATTCCATCCTGCGCCTGCTGCCCTACCCGATGGCCCGCCATCCGGCCGGCAGCATCAACTATGCCGGGCAAAACCTGCTGGGCCTCAGTGAAAAAACCATCCGTCATATTCGCGGCAATCGCATCGCGATGATCTTTCAGGAGCCGATGACGTCGCTGAATCCGCTGCACTCGATCGAGAAGCAGATCAACGAAGTCCTCGGTATCCACAAGGGCCTGACCGGCAAAGTTGCCACCAAGCGCACGCTGGAGCTGCTGGAGATGGTCGGCATCCCCGAGCCGCACAAGCGTCTCAAGGCCCTGCCCCACGAATTGTCCGGCGGACAGCGCCAACGGGTGATGATCGCCATGGCCCTGGCCAATGAGCCGGAATTGTTGATTGCCGACGAACCGACTACGGCGCTGGACGTGACCGTTCAGCTGAAAATCCTCGATTTGCTCAAGGAATTGCAGGCCAGATTGGGCATGTCGCTGTTACTGATCAGTCACGATTTGAACCTGGTGCGAAGAATTGCGCATCGTGTATGTGTCATGCAGCGCGGTTGCATCGTCGAACAGGCATCGTGCGCAGAGCTGTTCCGTTCGCCGCAGCATCCGTACACTCGGGAATTGCTCGGCGCGGAGCCCAGCGGCGGCCCGGCGAGCAATAAAATCGGCGCGCCGCTGCTTGAGGTCGAGGACCTGAAAGTCTGGTTCCCGATCAAGAAAGGCCTGCTCAAGCGCACGGTGGATCACGTCAAGGCAGTGGACGGCATCAATTTCAGCCTGCCCCAGGGTCAGACCTTGGGGATTGTCGGGGAAAGCGGTTCCGGCAAATCCACGCTGGGTCTGGCGATTTTGCGGCTGATCGGCAGCAAAGGCGCGATCCGTTTTGAAGGCAAGCAGCTAGACTGCCTGACGCAGAACGAGGTTCGCCCGTTGCGTCGGCAGATGCAGGTGGTGTTTCAGGACCCGTTTGGCAGCCTGAGCCCGCGCATGTGTGTCAGCGATATCGTTGGCGAAGGCCTGCGGATTCACAAGATGGGCACCGCAGCCGAGCAGGAAGCAGCGATTATTGCGGCATTGAAGGAGGTAGGTCTGGATCCGGAAACCCGGCACCGCTACCCCCACGAATTTTCCGGTGGGCAACGGCAACGAATCGCCATTGCCCGGGCTTTGGTGCTGAAACCGGCGCTGATCCTGCTGGACGAGCCGACGTCGGCGCTCGACCGGACGGTGCAGCGGCAAGTGGTGGAGCTGTTGCGTTCACTGCAAGCCAAGTACAACCTGACGTATTTGTTTATCAGCCATGACCTGGCTGTCGTCAAAGCGCTGAGCCACCAGTTGATGGTGGTCAAGCATGGCCAAGTGGTCGAACAGGGAGACGCGCAAAGTATTTTTGCCGCCCCCCAACATCCGTATACACAGCAGTTGCTGGAAGCCGCTTTTTTGGCACCAGCCACTGCGCAATAACCTGAAAGAGGAGCAACACATGGGTTTTCTCGCCGGTAAGCGCGTACTGATCGTCGGTGTCGCCAGCAAGCTGTCCATCGCATCCGGCATCGCTGCCGCCATGCATCGCGAGGGCGCTGAGCTTGCCTTCACTTATCAGAACGACAAACTGAAAGGTCGTGTTGAAGAATTCGCCCAAGGCTGGGGTTCGAGCCCTGAGCTGTGCTTCCCGTGCGACGTGGCCAGCGATGAAGAAATCGCCAAGGTCTTCGAAGCACTGAGCAAGAAGTGGGATGGCCTGGACTGCATCGTCCACTCCGTTGGTTTCGCCCCGGGCGACCAACTGGACGGCGACTTCACCGAAGCCACCACCCGTGACGGTTTCCGCATCGCTCACGACATCAGCGCCTACAGCTTCGTGGCCCTGGCCAAAGCCGGTCGCGAAATGATGAAAGGCCGCAACGGCAGTCTGCTGACCCTGTCGTACCTGGGCGCCGAGCGCACCATGCCGAACTACAACGTGATGGGCATGGCCAAGGCTTCGCTGGAAGCTGGCGTACGTTACTTGGCCGGCTCCCTGGGCCCGGACGGCACCCGCGTCAACTGCGTATCGGCTGGTCCGATCCGTACTCTGGCCGCCTCGGGCATCAAGAACTTCCGCAAGATGCTGGCCGCCAACGAAGCGCAAACCCCGCTGCGTCGCAACGTCACCATCGACGAAGTCGGCAACGCCGGCGCCTTCCTGTGCTCCGACCTGGCGTCGGGCATCAGCGGTGAAATCATGTACGTCGACGGCGGTTTCAACACCACCGCCATGGGCAACATCGAAGAGTGATCTTCGCTTAGCCCATAAAAAACCCGCCACTTCAGGCGGGTTTTTTTATGACTGCAACACTGTCCCCTGTGGGAGCGAGCCTGCTCGCGAAGGCGTCCATTCAGTCAGCTGTTCATTGCCTGACACAGCGCTTTCGTGAGCAAGCTCGCTCCCACAGGGATTTGTGGTGAACCGGGATTTTGGGAACACCCGACACCATTGTAGGAGTGAGCCTGCTCGCGATAGCGGTAGGTCAGGCAATGATGTTGAATGTGCGAACGCTATCGCGAGCAGGCTCACTCCTACAGGGGATTTGCGGTGCATTCGCTAACAGCGCTTCAGGGCCTGCTTGTGCACATACATCGCACTATCGGCATCCGCTAGCAGCCGATCCACAGTCTCATGGCGCTTAGCGTCGTATTCGATCTGCCCGACGCTGAAGCGAATCGCATAACCCCGGTGCAACGTGGCGTTGCGCTCTTCGAGGATTTCCTTGAGCCGCGCCATGATCGCCGTGGTTTCGACATGGCTGGATCCGGTCAGCAGCGCGACAAACTCATCACCGCCCAGCCGCCCGACCACATCACTCTCGCGAAAGGCAATCCGTAGCACATCGGCAAAAGTCTTCAGCGCACTGTCACCCTCGGCATGGCCGTACAGATCGTTGATCTGCTTGAAGTCATTGAGGTCGAAAAACAGCAAGGTCGCCGGCCGCTCCAGCCGTGCACAGGCGTCCAGTGCATGCTGGGCCAGTTGCTTGAAGCCGCGACGATTGGACAGCAGCGTCAGCTCGTCCATGCTCGCCATCTGCACGGCGGTCAGTTCTTGCTCGGCCATCTCCGCCAGATCACGCAACAGCGCGCGCTCTTCCTCGTCGAGGTCGCGGGGCTTGGTGTCGATCAGGCACAGCGTGCCCATTTTATTGCCGTTGGGCACTGTCAGCGGGTAGCCGGCGTAGAAGCGAATGTTCGGCGCGCCCGTGACCAGCGGATTGTCATGGAAGCGCACATCCTCGCGAGCGTCCGGCACCAACAGCAGATCGTTCTGCAAAATCGCGTGGCCGCAGAAAGAAACATCCCTCGGCGTTTCAGTGGCATCAAGGCCTACACAGGACTTGAACCACTGCCGATTGGTGTCGACCAGCGTCACCAGTGCAATCGGCACATTGAACAGGCGTTTCGCCAACCGTGTCAGTCGGTCGAAACGCTCTTCAGGGGCGGAATCGAGCAGTTCGAGACCGTGCAGCGCTTGAACTCGCGCCGTTTCATTCGCAGGTTTTCCTGGAACCAGCATCAGCACACTCCATTGGCAACAATGCTTTTAAGCGTAGCGCTAATTCGCCGAGGGCTCACCTTCAAATACCTGCCACCGGACACGGCCCGCCCGCATCCGCCCAGAGCTTGAATTGCGCGACAAAAATATCGTGCGGCACCGGCACCGGTGCGCGCCCTGCCCCGGGGTTCCAGCCCCACAGCACCAGCTTGTCTTCGCTGACGTGCTTGATCAGCGCGGCAAAGTCGCGATCGCCGTTGCTCGAGCGGTCCTTGATCATTGCGCAGAGTTTGTCCGGCGGCAGGCCGATCCAGGCCATTTTGTGTGCTGCTGGCGGCAGGCTCCAGTGTGGCGCACCCGGCGGCGCATGGGGGCCGTAACTGGCCGGCGGATTGTTTTCCGCGTGACAGGTTGCACAGGGCAAACCGGCCGCACCCTTGCCATCCATACCGCGCACCACATTCATGGCGTGGGGGATGCCGGCGTCGAACTGCAGCGGCGAATCACCGGGAATATGGCAGTTCTGGCAACGCGGGCTCTGAAAGACTTTCTGCACCGTGCCGAAGGCTTTCAGCGCCTCTTGATCATCGGCAAACAAGTCCGAGGCATAACCGCCCAACCCCAACAAAATCACCGTGCCCAACACTAGATGTCGTTTCATCTCACACCCCCGACAGTTGCAGCGGCAACTCGCGCAGGCGCTGCCCGGTCAGGGCGAACACCGCGTTGGCCACCGCCGGCGCGGTCGGCGGCACACCGGCCTCGCCGATGCCGCCGGGTTTATCGCTGCTGGGCACGATGTGCACCTCGACCACCGGCATCTCGTTGAGCCGCAGCACCTGATAATCGTGATAGTTGGATTGCACGACCGCGCCGTCCTTGAGCGTCAGCTTGCTGTGCAGCGCCATGCCCAGACCGAAAGTGATGCACGACTCCATCTGCGCCGCGATGCTCTGCGGGTTCACCGCGATCCCGCAGTCCACCGCGCAGACCACGCGATGCACGCGAATCGCCAGATTGTCCTGCGACACCTCGGCGACTTGCGCCACGTAACTGCCGAACGACTCGTGCACCGCCACGCCTAGCGCATGGCCCTCCGGCAACGGTGCTTTCCAGTTGGCTTTCTCCACCGCCAGATTGAGCACGCCCAAATGCCGAGGATGGTCCTTGAGCAAGGTTCGTCGGTACTCCACCGGATCCTTGCCCGCCGCTGTGGCCATTTCATCGATCAGCGATTCCATGACAAAACCGGTATGGCTATGGCCCACCGAGCGCAGCCACAACACATTGATGCCGGTTTGCGGCGAATGCAGATCGACTTGGTGATTGGCCAGGCCTTTAACGTAAGGACTGTCGGAAACGCCTTCGACCGAGGTTGCATCAACGCCGTTCTTGACCATGGTTTTTTCCAGCATCGTGCCAGCCATGATCGACTGCCCGACCAATACATGCTGCCAGCTCGACGGCAGGCCATCGGCACCGAGCCCGATCCGCGCCTGATGCAGGAACATCGAACGGTAGTAACCGCCACGAATATCGTCCTCCCGCGACCACACGGTTTTCACCGGCATGGCCGCGGCTTTCGCCACTTGCACGGCTTCGGCGACAAAGTCTGAAGTCGGGTTGGCCCGGCGCCCGAAACCGCCGCCAAGGAATTCGGTGTGGATTTCGACCTGCTCCGGTTTCAGCCCGGTGATCTTGCCGGCGACCATTTGATCGAGCGTCTGAAACTGCGTACCGGTCCAGATTTCGCATTTCTCGGCGCTGATTTTCACCGTGCAATTGAGCGGTTCCATCGGCGCGTGGGCCAGATACGGCACGCTGTATTCGACGTCGATCTTCTTCGCCGCCTTGCCGAAACTGCCCTTGGCATCTCCGGCCTGACTGGCTGAAGTGCCTTGTGTCGTGGCCAGTTTGCGGAAACTGGCCAGCAATTTCTCGCTGCTCAGATCCGCATGCGGACCCAGATCCCAATCTATCTTCAACGCATCACGACCCAGTTTCGCTGCCCAGTAATGATCAGCAATCACCGCGACCCCGCTCGGCACCTGCACCACTTTGTGCACGCCCGGCACCGCCAGCGCCTCAGCCCCTTCGAAGGATTTAACGCTGGCACCGAATACCGGTGCGCGCGCGACCATCGCCGTCATCAAACCTTCAAACTGCACATCCATGCCGAACTTGGCGCGGCCGGTGATCTTCTCCGGCGTGTCGAGGCGTTTGGTCGGTTTGCCAATGACTTTCCAATCCTTGGCTTCCTTGAAAGTGATCGACTTCGGATCCGGCACCGGCAGTTGCCCGGCGGCATCTGCCAGCTCGCCATAAGTCGCACGTTTATCACCGGCAATAGCCACGCCCGATTCGGTGCGAATCGTCGATGGCGCCACTTCAAAGCGTTTCGCCGCCGCCTCGACCAGCATCTGCCGCGCGGTCGCGCCTGCCAGCCGATAACGGTCGAACTCCATCCACGTCGACGTCGAGCCGCCGGTAATCTGCATGCCGCCAAACCCCGGCATGCCGTAATCCGCCGCTGACGCCGGCGAGTGTTCGACGCGGATCTTCGACCAGTCCGCGTCCAGCTCCTCGGCAATCAACATGGTCAGGCCGGTCCAGATGCCTTGGCCCATTTCCGAATGCCCCAGCAAAACCGTGACGCTGTTGTCCGCCGCTATTCGCAAAAATGCGTTCGGCGCAAACACCTTGCCTTCATTCTCTGCTGCATAGGCAAACTTGTGGCCGCCAGGGACGACAAACGCCACCACCAGCCCGCCGCCCACCACGGCGCTGCCCTTGAGAAATCCCCGACGCGATACAGGACTGTTCATCGTTTATCTCCCACAGATTGAATCAGCCGATTTCCGACGCACGCTTAACCGCTGCGCGAATGCGGGGATAGGTGCCGCAGCGGCAGATATTGCCGGAGAGCGCCTGATCGATATCGCTGTCGGTGGGTTTGGGGATTTTCGCCAATAAGGCTGCGGCAGACATGATCTGCCCCGACTGGCAATAACCACATTGCACCACGTCGAGTTCGGCCCAGGCTTGCTGCACCGGGTGCGAGCCGTCGGTGGACAGGCCTTCGATGGTGAGGATTTTCTGGCCGTGGGCCACAGCTGTTGCGGGGGTGATGCAGGCGCGCAACGGCGCCCCGTCAACGTGCACGGTGCAGGCCCCGCACTGGGCCATGCCACAGCCGAATTTGGTACCGGTCAGGTGCGCGACATCGCGCAGGACCCAGAGCAACGGCATGTCCGCGGGGACATCGAGCTCCTGATCCTTGCCATTGATATTCAAGGTCAGCATCGGGGAAATTCCTCAGACTCACGGTGTTCTGAAGGGGCGTCGCTGTGGCCATCAATGCCTACGCACGCCTCGGCTTATCCCTTTCAGCAAAGCCTAATTTGCGCACGAAGCCAGACGTTGCGACCACCGGTCATGCAGATGTCGACTTTAATCCTACAGTTGATAACGGCTCGCACTGAGCCTGCGCAGTAGAAAACTCGTCATGAACGAAACCGGTCCGCGATTACCGCGCGGGTTATCCATCAGATTGGTCTGGAGTTGCGAACATGGGATTTGTCACCAGCAAAGACGGCGTGGAAATCTTCTACAAGGATTGGGGCCCGAAAGACGCGCCGGTGATCCACTTCCACCACGGCTGGCCGCTCAGTTCGGACGATTGGGATGCGCAGATGCTGTTCTTTCTGGGCAAGGGCTTTCGGGTGGTTGCCCATGATCGCCGTGGACACGGGCGTTCGAGTCAGGTCTGGGACGGCCACGATATGGACCATTACGCCGACGATACGCTGGCGGTGGTCAATCATCTGGGCCTGAAGAACGTGGTGCATGTCGGTCACTCGACCGGTGGCGGTGAGGTGATCCATTACATCGCCCGGCATGGTCAGGCCAACGTCGCCAAAGGTGTGCTGATCAGTGCGGTGCCACCGTTGATGGTGCAGACCGAGAGCAATCCGGGTGGGCTGCCGAAGTCGGTGTTCGATGATTTTCAGGCACAACTCGCCGCGAATCGCGCGCAGTTCTATCGGGATATTCCGACCGGGCCGTTTTATGGCTACAACCGGCCAGGAGCCACGCCATCGGAAGGGATTATTGCCAACTGGTGGCGTCAGGGCATGATCGGTGGGGCGAAGGCGCATTACGACGGGATCGTCGCGTTTTCGCAGACGGATTTCACCGAGGACTTGAAGAAGGTCACGGTGCCGGTGCTGGTGATGCATGGCGAGGATGATCAGATTGTGCCGTATGCGGATTCGGGGCCGTTGTCGGCGAAGTTGCTGCCCAATGGCACGCTGAAGTCATATCCGGGGTTCCCGCACGGGATGCCGACGACAGAGGCGGAGACGATTAACGCGGATCTGTTGGCGTTTATTCGCGGTTGAACAATGGAGCTGCGGAACGCTGCGATCTTTTGATTTTGCGCCTTGAAAATCAACATCAAAAGATCGCAGCGTTCCGCAGCTCCTACACAGGCAGATTATGGGCTGCAATTAATCTTCGGTTCGGCCAGTGTTTTCGCGATCACGGTCATAGTGGTGAGCCAGTGGGAGCGCCGGTAGCCAAGACTCGCGGCGAATAGTCCAGAGTTCATAGGTGGGCTTGAACTGATTGGGCTCATCGAGCGATCCGACGTTGACCTCTACTTCATCTTCCGAACGCGTGAACACCGGTGAGCCGCAGCGCGGGCAGAAAAAACGCCCGTTGTAGTCGCGGGTTTCACCGGTGACCTGCAACGCCTCCTCGGGAAAAATCGCCGAGGTGCCGAACAGCGCGCCATGGCGTTTGCGGCAGTCGAGGCAGTGGCAGATGCCGACTCGGTAGGGCTGGCCTGTCACTTCGAAACGGACATCGCCGCACAGGCAACCGCCAGTCAATCGATTCATGTCACACCTCCTCTGCTCGACCTCAAATTACAGATCGTCCAAATCGGGAAAGACAATCCTGCCCAACGTCCAAGGCTCAACAATCTGGCAATGCACAGTGCGCAGAAATGAGCCCCACTCGCTTCGGTTATGGGCATCCGGGCCGGTGACCGTCAGTAACAGATATTCATCCCGAAACGCGTCATAGGCATAGATCAGCCAAAAATCATTATCAGCGTCGTCAACCAATACAGTGCGGTAATACTGACGATTTATTTTTGCCCATAGAGCTTGCAGTGACGAAGTACTGGCAAGGTGGATATGGTGCATGTCGGTCAGATCGAGTCGTTCGTCACGCCCGAAAATCCCGGGTAATTCACCGCACACCTTGTAGTTATAAAAATGTGCAGCGAAGTTTTGCCAGTTAGTGATTTGTTCAAAAAGCGCAGAAATCTTGATGACTGGCATTCAGGCCTACTTTGTAATAGGTAGCCTGCCAGTGATCACAAATTTATCGAACACTTTCTGCCCATCACGCGCGGCTTGCCGAACATCAAGGAATGTCAGCTCATCACGAACTTCCTTTTTGTTAGGTTTGTCGGTCTTTCTGGTGGTGGCCATCGGAGCCTCCGAAGGATGTGTATTCATGCTGACCAGCTTAAGTGATTAAGTTTTGACCGGCAAACGATAGGATCTTGTTTCAAGGCAGACAAGTCGGCGGATTCTTGCAGATCTGTAGGTCATTACACCCAAAATTGTAGTCCGTAAAACTCCTGAATTTAGATCTCATTGCTCGGCAATGCCCATTGGTAAACATCATCCGGTTATCACGTTTAAAGCACACAAACCGTTACGCCATCCTCCCTACAACACCTTGCGCCGTTACCTACGCATAAGCCAGAATCCGCCGGCTTACACGGCTATGGGCCGGGCTATATCGTTTGCCTGTCACTGCAAAACAGTGATCGGGTTTGGTAGCCCGTCTCTAAGCGTCATGGCTACACCTTATTCGGTCCCTTTTGGGAACTCGAATTATATGGTGGCCATGCGTGGGGCTCCTTCGGGAGCGCCGGGTTTTCCCGCTTAGACCGGTCTACCAACCTGCGCATGGCCACCACCCTCGTTTGGTAGCGAGAGTGATGGCTCCTTAAATTGCTAAGTGGGAGTTTCATCCATGTTCAAAATCACACCCAATCCTCCAGACACCGATCCAATCCCTCACGACCCCGCGCTCAACCCGCAAAAGGTCAAAGAGGCCACCGACCGCGCCCTCGACTACTACCTGCGACCCGAAGCACTGGGCGCTCCACCAGGTTCGCCCCCGTTTCGCCCCGTCTACCTCGTCGACCCCACGCTGGATGAAGAAACCCTGTTGGTCGAAGCCTGTGAGTCGCTTTCATACGCCCACTCCATGGCCGGTAACATCGCCAACTCAATAGGCGGCCCGGAGCGCAAACCGCTGCTGGCGCTGCAACAGGTGATCATGCTGAACGAGCTGTTGGTCAACCGACTGCTGGACAAGCTGCGCATCCCGCAGTAGTCAACAGACGGACTGAGTGAGGGGTCACACCCTCACTTTCGCTTTACCGCCTACCGCAGATTGATGAGCAGAGCTCATCAAGCCATCCCGATTTACCTATCTAGTCCTCACCAGTCACCTCGCTTACTGTTCTCCCCACGCCCAACGGGAGATCGACATGCACAAGCGCACACTCGGCAACAGTTCACTCGAAGTATCCGCCCTCGGCTTTGGCTGCATGGGCCTGAGCCATGGCTACGGTCCGGCCACGGATACCCAACAAGCCATCGCACTGATCCGTTCAGCCGTTGACCGAGGCGTGACGTTCTTCGACACCGCCGAGGTCTACGGCCCTTACTTGAACGAGCAGGTGGTCGGCGAAGCACTGGCGCCGGTGCGCGATCAAGTGGTCATCGCCACCAAGTTCGGCTTCACCTTCGGCGACGACAATAAGCAGCAGATTCTCAATAGCCGTCCCGAGCACATTCGCGTCGCCGTCGAGGGGTCATTGCGCCGACTGAAAACCGATTACATCGATTTGCTCTACCAGCACCGCGTCGACCCGGACGTGCCGATCGAGGACGTCGCCGGTGCGGTGAAAGATCTGATTGGCGAAGGCAAGGTCAAGCACTTCGGCCTGTCGGAAGCCGGTGCGCAAACCATTCGCCGCGCCCATGCGGTGCAACCAGTTACGGCGCTGCAAAGCGAATACTCGCTGTGGTGGCGCGAGCCCGAACAGGAAATTCTGCCGACGCTGTGGGAACTGGGCATCGGCTTCGTGCCGTTCAGCCCACTAGGTAAAGGTTTTCTCACCGGCACGGTGTCGGCCGAGGCCACTTACGGCAGCGATGACTTCCGCAGCATCGTCCCGCGTTTCAGCCAGTCGGCGCTGCAGGCCAATCAGGGCCTGGTGGTGTTGATCCGTCAGATCGCCGCGCAGAAACAAGCGACACCGGCGCAGATCGCTTTGGCCTGGCTGCTCGCGCAGGCACCGTGGATCGTACCGATTCCGGGGACGACCAAACTGCATCGCCTGGAAGAAAACCTCGGCGGCGCGGACATCACGCTCGACGCTGCTGATCTCAAGTCAATTGATACCGCGTTGGCGCAGATTCGCATCGAAGGCGAGCGTTATCCCGAGGCCCTCAAGGCGCGCGTCGGCCGATGAGCCACGATCACGATCCGCTGCGGCGCACCGTTATCGCGGCACTGGCCAGCGCCCCACTGCTGTCGCTCGCCGACACGCAAAGCGCCAGTGAAACACCGCGCTCAGGCTCGCGGATTCTGGTCGCGTACTTCTCGCGCTCGGGCAATACCCGCGTGGTCGCCGGGCTGATCCAGCGTGGACTGGGTGCCGATCTGTTCGAGATTCGCCCGGCCCACGCCTACCCCGAGGACTATCTGCAAACCGTGGAGCAGGCACGCCAGGAGCGCGACAGCGGCTTCGAACCCGAGCTGCAAAACAGGGTTCACGCCCTCAGCGACTACGACACGATCTATCTGGGTTTTCCGATCTGGGGCGAAACCGCCCCACCGATCGTGCGCGCATTCCTCAGCGCCCACGACCTGACCGGCAAGACCCTCATCCCCTTCAACACCCATGGTGGTTATGGCCTGGGCAACAGCCGCAGTGTGCTGGTCAAGCATGCGCCGAAGGCCAAAGTGCTGGAAGGTTTTGTGATGGAGGGCGAGCAGGAACGCAAAACCATGGAGCGCGTGAACGGCTGGCTGAACGATCACACTCTCACGCATTAATCGAATTCTGCACGGAGTAACTTCATGAAAATCCGCACGTTGGGCAATGGCCTGGAAGTGTCCGCACTAGGTCTTGGCTGCATGAGCATGACGTCGGCCTACGGGCCGGCAGCCGACCAGGCCAGCATGATCAAGCTGATTCGTTCGGCCCACGAGCAAGGCGTCACCTTGTTCGACACCGCCGAAGCATATGGCCCGTTCGCCAATGAACAGCTGCTGGGCGAGGCCTTGCAGCCGATCCGCGAGCAAGTCGTCATCGCCACCAAGTTCGGCTTCGATATCGACCTGATCACCGGCGCACGTGGCGGCGGCACCAACAGCCGCCCGGAGCATATACGCGCCGTGGCCGAAGCGGCGTTGAAGCGTCTGCGTACCGATTGCATCGACCTGTTTTATCAGCACCGCGTTGATCCCCAGGTACCCATCGAAGACGTGGCCGGCACCGTCAAGGATCTGATCGCCGAGGGCAAGGTCAAGCATTTCGGACTTTCTGAAGCGGGTGTGGAAACCATTCGCCGGGCCCACGCGGTGCAACCGGTCACGGCGGTGCAGAGCGAATATTCGCTGTTCTGGCGTGGCCCGGAACTGGAACTGCTAGCCGTGCTGGAAGAACTGGGAATCGGCTTCGTACCGTTCAGCCCGCTGGGCGCCGGTTTCCTCACCGGTCAGATCGACGAGCACACGCAGTTCGAAGCGAGCGATTTCCGCAATTTCGTCCCGCGCTTTTCCCCTGAAGCGCGCAGGGCCAATCTGGCGTTGGTCGATGTGGTGAAAGCAGTCGCGCAACGCAAACACGCCACGCCGGCGCAAGTGGCACTGGCCTGGTTGCTCGCACAGAAACCGTGGATTGTGCCGATCCCGGGCACGACCAAACAGCATCGCCTGGAAGAAAACCTGGGCGCGGTCGAGATGCAATTGACCGGCGACGATCTGCGCGTGATCAACGAGCAGATGGCGCAGATTCAAGTGCACGGTGAACGTCTGCCGGAGTCGGCACTGAAAATGACCGGACTCTGAGTCTGCCAACGCGGCGCCATGTGCGGCGTCGCTTTCCCTGTCTGACCGGAGAACCAATCCAATGAATCGATTAATTGCGCCACTCGTTGCTTTTTCACTGATGGCGGCAGAGTCCCAGGCCGCCAGCGAAATCCGCATCACGCCAAACGGCTCGCAGCCCTCGGTCAAGGGCGCGGCGCAAAATTTTACCGGCTCGGTGCGCGTTGATGGCCTGTTCAAAGGTGAACCGCCGGCGCGCATCGGCGGCGGCACAGTGACCTTCGAGCCGGGCGCACGCACGGCGTGGCATACCCATCCACTGGGCCAAACGCTGATCGTCACCGCTGGTGTCGGCTATGTGCAGCAAGAAGGTGGCCCGCGTCAGGAGATTCGCCCGGGCGACATTGTCTGGATCCCGCCGCATACCCGCCATTGGCATGGCGCCTCCGCCAGCAACGGCATGACCCACATCGCCATCGCGGAAGCCGAGGGCGGCAAGACTGTCACTTGGGCAGAACAGGTTTCAGAGGCGCAATACGCTGGCCAATGAAGTTACGGAATGTGTCGAAGTTTCCTGCCGGCACTTTCGCAACAAATCGGCAAACGACATCAAGGCCCCACACCAGCGGGGCCGCGTCAGGATTTCAGCGTTTAGCGCCGAGCCGACTCATGAGTTCTGCTCAGGAGTCCATGCGCAATTTCGGGGTTAATCGCTACAACCATCCTCCGTACGATCCAGCGACACCGCAGTGACCTGCAATGGACGGAGCCTTTCACGATGACCACTGACCCACGCAACCGCACTGCCCTTCCCGCACTCATGGCGCTCTGCCTGAGCGTTGGGGCGATATTCAGCGTTACCACTCAAGCAGCCGAGGCATCGCAAACCATGAGCAGCACGCCAGTCAGCGCAGCAACCCTGTCGAGTAAACAACAAACCATTCCACTGATCGCCGCGTTCATGGCGACCAGCGACATGCCCAAGCTCAACGCGGCGCTCAACCAAGGACTCGATGCTGGGCTGAGCATCAGCGAAACCCGGGAAATTCTCGTGCAGCTTTACGCCTACGTCGGTTTCCCGCGCAGCCTCAACGCCTTGAACGAGCTGATGACCGTGGTGCAGGCGCGCAAACAGCGCGGCATTGCAGATGCGCCGGGGCGTGAGCCGAGCCGGGCGATTCCAGTCGGTGATGAGCTGCTGGCCGCCGGCACCGCGAATCAAACGAAGATCTCGGGCGCTCCGGTCAAAGGCCCGGTGTTCGAGTTCGCGCCGGTGGCCAACCAGTTTCTGCAAACCCACCTGTTCGGCGACATCTTCGAGCGCGACAACCTCGACTGGCAAAGCCGCGAACTGGCAACCGTCGGCGCTCTGGCAGCGACGCCGGGCGTGGAATCGCAATTGCGCTCGCACATGGCCGCGAGCCTGCGCGTCGGGCTCAGCGCGGCACAGTTGCGCCAAGTCACCGATCTGCTGAAAAAACATGGCGATGCACAGACTGCCGAACGCGCCAACGCAGCGTTGACCCAAGCCCTCGCGGCCTCGGGAAAATGACATGAAACCTGCGAAGTATCTGCTGAGCGTCACGCTGTTGAGCCTGTTGGCGGCGTGCGCGAACCAACCCGATAGCCCGTTGCTGATTCAGCAGCAAGGCAGTTTCGCCGCTGGCGGCACGATGACCACCGCGCCGGGCACATTCGATCCACGCAAACCGATGATGCCCGACGGCCAGACCTATCACGGTGACCACGCCTACGCGTTCTACCAGATCCCGGTCGATGCGCGAAAACTGCCCATCGTCATGTGGCACGGTGCGGGTCAGTTCTCCAAGACTTGGGAAACCACCGCCGATGGCCGCGAAGGTTTTCAGAACATTTTTCTGCGTCGCCATTACGGCGTTTATCTGATCGATCAACCACGGCGTGGCGACGCCGGGCGCAGCATGGTCGAGACCACAATCAAACCGGTGCCGGACGAACAACTGTGGTTCAACCAGTTCCGCATCGGCCTGTGGCCCCGCTACTTCAACGGCGTGCAAGTGGCACAGGACGCCCAGACCCGCGAGCAGTTTTTCCGCGCGATGACGCCGAACACCGGACCGTTCGACATGGGCGTGGTCTCCGATGGTGTGTCGGCACTGTTCGATAAAATCGGCCCCGGCATCCTGTTTACACATTCTCAGGGTGGCGGGCCGGGCTGGTTGACGGCGATCAAGAACGACAAGGTCAAAGCCATCGTGGCGTTCGAACCGGGCAGCAGTTTCGTGTTTGCTGACGGTGAAGTGCCGGCGCCGATCCCCAGCGCGTTCGACACGGTGCAAGGCGCAGCGGTGCCAATGGATCAGTTCATGGCGCTGACGCGCATTCCGATTTTGATCCTCTACGGCGACAACATCCCTGAACGGGCCGTCGACCTGCCCGCGCAGGACAGTTGGCGCGCGCGCCTGAAGATGGCCCGCCTGTGGCGTGATGCGGTCAATCGCCACGGCGGCGATGTGCGCCTGATCCATCTGCCGGAGATTGGCATCCACGGCAACACCCACTTCCCCATGTCGGATCTGAACAACGTGCAGATCGCTGACCTGGTAGCGCAATTCCTCAAAGAAAAACAGCTGGACTGACCCGCCCTTCGTTTGAACTGCCGCCCTTTTTATTGCTCAGGAGCTTCACGTGAAAAACACCCTCAAAGCCACGTTCATGTCGGCACTGGTCGGCCTCTCGGGCGGCGAAGCCTTGGCCGCCGACTACAAAAAGAACCCGTTTACCCTCGCCTACGACGGCGCGATCAGCAAGAACGAAGCGGGCAAGGTCAACATCCACCCGGTCAGCTATAAGCTCAACGGTCTGGACATCGCCGCCAACGTTTACACCCCGACCAATTACGACGCGAAAAAGACCTACCCGACCGTGGTCGTCGCGCACCCCAATGGCGGCGTAAAAGAACAAGTCGCCGGTCTGTACGCCCAGCGTCTGGCCGAACAGGGTTACATCACCATTACTGCCGATGCGGCCTATCAGGGCGCCAGCGGTGGTCAGCCGCGCAGCATCGATAAACCGGCGTATCGCATCGAAGACATCCACGGCATGGCCGACTTCATCAGTCAGTTTGCCGGCGTCGATAACAAGCGTCTGGGCCTGCTCGGCATCTGTGGCGGCGGTGGTTATTCGTTGGCGGCGGCGCAAACCGACAAACGCTTCAAATCGCTGGCGACGGTGAGCATGTTCAACTCGGGCCGGGTACGCCGCAACGGCTACAACGACTCGCAAATCGACAGCATCCAGCAACGTTTGCAACAAGCATCAGCAGCCCGCGCGCAAGAAGCGGCCGGCGGCGCTGTGCTGTATTCGGGTGATGCCAACCTCACCGATGAGCAGATCGCGAAACTGCCCTTCGAGCTGTATCGCCAAGGCTACGAGTACTACTGGAAGACCCATGCGCACCCGAACTCGACTTTCAAATACACCACCAGCAGCCTGATCGACCTGATGCGTTTCGACGCCACCGACCATATCGAGTTGATCAATCAACCGTTGCTGATGATCGCCGGCAGCAAGGCCGACAGCCTGTACATGACTCAGGATGCGTTCCCCAAAGCCACCGGTACCACCGACAAGGAAGTGTTCATACTCGATGGCGCCACGCATATCGAAACCTATTGGGTGCCGCGTTATGTCGATGCGGCGATCGGCAAACTGAGCGAGTTCTACGCACGCACCCTGTGATGAGCGCTTTGAGGGTCGCGCATCCGTGCGCGACCTGCTTACATGGAATAATCACGCGCTCCTCATGAGAGGTTCTCATCAATGTCCCGCGCCAACCTCAACGACCTGCAAGCCTTCGTGGTCATCACTCGCGAAGGCAGCTTCACTCGCGCCGCCGCGCAACTGGGCGTCTCGCAGTCGGCGCTGAGCCACACCATGCGCGCGCTGGAAAGCCGATTGGGCGTGCGTCTGCTGACGCGCACCACCCGCAGTGTTTCCCCGACTGAGGCTGGTCAACGCTTGTATCAATCGATGGCGCCGCGTTTTGACGAGATCGAACTGGAACTGGCAGCGGTCAGCGAGTTTCGCGACACCCCGGCCGGCAATGTGCGTATCCAGGCGTCGGAGCATGCGGCGAACAATATTCTCTGGCCGAAGCTGCTGAAGGTGTTGCCCGACTACCCCGACATCAAGGTCGAAATCACCGTCGATTACGCCCTCTCCGACATCGTTGCGCAACGCTATGACGCCGGTGTGCGGCTGGGCGATCAGGTGGCCAAGGACATGATCGCCGTGCCCATCGGTCCGTCGTTGCGCATCGCAGTTGTGGGATCACCTGAGTACTTTCGGGGGCGGTCATTTCCCAAGGAGCCGGGCGATCTGGCCGCGCACAACTGCATCAATCTGCGCCTGCCGACGCATGGCAGCCTGATGCAATGGGATTTCGAGAAGGACGGTCACGAACTCAAGGCGCGCGTTGAAGGGCAATGGACGTTCAACAGCAGTGTGCCGATTCTGCGCGCGGCCGTGGCGGGATGCGGTCTGGGGTTTCTGCCCGAAGACATGGTCGCCGGGAATTTGGCCGACGGCAGTCTGGTGCGGGTGCTGGAGGATTGGTGCCAGCCCTTCGCCGGCTATCATCTCTATTACCCGAATCGTCGTGAGCATTCATCGGCGTTCGGAGTTGTGGTGGATGCGCTGATCTACAGGCCCTAGTTCGGCTCACCTGCGATCAGCGTCCATACTGTGGTTTTTCAATCGTCGGGACACCGCCATGCCCTCCCCCGAATCCAGACTTTTGCAGAGCTGGCACGACAACGCTGATGCCTGGATCGAAGTGATCCGCAGCGGCGCCATCGAAAGCCGTCAGCAGGTTACCGATCAGGCGATTCTGCTGGCGATCATGGGTCGTCAGCCGCAGCGTGTGCTGGATCTGGGTTGCGGCGAAGGCTGGTTGTTGCGGGCGCTGGCGGATCGCGG
Source organism: Pseudomonas viridiflava (assembly GCF_900580865.1). Lineage (GTDB taxonomy): Bacteria > Pseudomonadota > Gammaproteobacteria > Pseudomonadales > Pseudomonadaceae > Aquipseudomonas. The sequence goes on along the minus strand of NZ_UTBZ01000155.1, from coordinate 11,075 downwards.
GATTGATGCGGTCGGTGTGGATGGCGATGCGCGGCTTATTGAAGCGGCGCGTCTGGCGGGGGCGGCGCAGGTGCATGTCGCCAGTTATGACGCATTGGTCGAAGCGAAGGTCAACGTGGGGCGTGATTACGATTTGATCTGTGCCAACTTCTCACTGCTGCATCAGGACATTATTCCGTTGCTTTACGCGATGAATGCGCTGCTTGTCCCCGGTGGGATTTTGGTTATTCAGACGTTGCATCCATGGGCCGTCGCGGCAGGCGATTACCAGGATGGCTGGCGCGAAGAAACCTTCGCCGGGTTCAAGGGCCAGTGGCAGCCGATGCCCTGGTATTTCCGCACGCTATCGAGTTGGCTTAATGCGCTCGATATGGCCGGGTTCCAACTGGTCAGCCTTCAAGAGCCACAACACCCGCAAAGTCCGCTGCCGCAGTCGTTGCTGATAGTGGCTGAGCGCCGCTGAGCTTCCAGAATTTCCACCATCCATTGTAGGAGTGAGCCTGCTCGCGAAAGCGGTGTGTCAGGCAATTCAAATACAGACTGTGCTGACGCCTTCGCGAGCAGGCTCGCTCCCACATGGATCTATGCGGTTTGCCGGATCATACGCGGGCCACGGATGCGGTACTGCGCCAGCAGGCGCATGACGTAGCCGATCTTGATCAGGGTCGGGCCGAGGATGGTCAGCGAATGCATCGCCACCAGCAGCGCAATCGGCATCTGGCCGCTGTAGAGGTAGGCGCCATAGATGCCGGCCAGCAGCATGATCAGACCGGCGACGAGAACTTTGCTCGACAGGTGCAGAACGTTCAGCGGGCTTTCGAAGAAAGTGAGCATGGTGGCGTACTCCTGATCCGTTGGTTGGGCACGTTGAGTACCTCAAGTCCCGTGCCAGAATTTCAAGCCAGTAGAATCAGTCACTTGCAGGGCATCGAGTCAATTTGACACAAACGCATGCAAGTCAGTTTGACTCGGCATCTTGTCATTACGACTACACTCAGGCAAAAACCAAAAACCCTCCACCTAAAAGCAAACCAATATCATTTGCGCACTCCCCGTCCTTTTGCTTTAATCGCGACCCATTCTTATTTAGACCGTTAACGGTCGCCCTGGACGCTTGCGCTGATGACCGTCGCCGATGCCTCGCTCGTGCACAATCTCTACCTCAGCCACCATCGCTGGCTGCATGAGCTATTGCGTCGACGCCTGAGCAACGCGATGGATGCCGCCGACCTGGCGCACGACACCTTTATCCGTGTGCTTAAACGCCCGCAGTCCTTCAATGGCGAAGTTCACGAGCGCTCTCATCTTGCGACCATCGCCCGGGGTTTGTGCATCGATCACTGGCGCCGTCGGCAACTGGAACAAACCTGGCTGGAATCCCTCGCCAGCCGTCCACCTGCCTCGCAACCGTCGCTTGAGCAACAGGCAATCATCGTCGAAACCCTGCACGAAGTGGACGCCATGCTCCAGCGCTTGCCGCAGCGGGTCAGCGAGGCGTTCATCCTCGCGCAACTGCACGGCATGCCTTACAAACTGATCGCTGAACAGATCGGTGTCAGCGAGCGGATGATCAAGAAGTACCTGGCGCAGGCGATGATGCATTGCGCGATCCTCGAAGCTGAACTCGACGGTCTGTTGATTGAGTAACCCGGTGAACACACTCAGCCACGCCAGCCTTGAGCAGGCGGCGAACTGGTACGTGCGATTGCACGACGAACAGGTCGCCGAGGCTGAGCGTCTGCGCTGGCAGGCGTGGCTGGCGCAAAGCCCCGAGCATCAGGCGGCGTGGCGTTATGTTGAACGCGTCGGTCAGCGTTTCGCGCCGTTGCAGAACGAAAGCGAAGCCGTCAGCCAGGCCCTGCGCAACAGCGCGCGCACTTCGATCAGCCGCCGTCAGTCACTCAAGGGCTTGCTGATTCTCGCGGCCACCGGGCTCGCGGGTTGGGCGGTCGGGCGCAATACGCCGCTGCTGGACTCGGTCGAACGCTTGAGCGCCGACCTCTCCACCGGCACCGGGGAAACCCGCGAAGCCACGCTAAGCGACGGCAGTCGCATCTGGCTCAACGCCTTGAGCGCGTTGAACGTGCGCTTCGATGCGCATCAGCGCTTGCTGCAATTACGTGCCGGTGAAGTGCTGATCGACACCGCGAAAGACCTCGGCCGAGCCTTTTGGGTCGAGACCGAACATGGCCGGATGCGCGCACTGGGTACGCGTTTCAGCGTGCGTCAGACTGATCGCAACACCGTGCTGAATGTCTACGAAGGCGCCGTTGAGGCCACTAACCACCAAGGCGTAAGCCAAGTGGTGCAGGCCGGTCAGCAACTGGTATTCAGCGCCGGCCGGTTGAACATCCCGACCGTGGCGGACCCATCCCGCGAAGCCTGGAGCCGGGGCTTGTTGCTGGCCGATAACCTGTCACTGGGTGAGCTGATCAAAGAACTAAGCAGCTACCGGCCGGGACATCTGCATTGCGACCCGGCGGTGGCCGCGCTGCCGGTAATGGGCTCGTTCCCGCTCAACGACACCGATCAGGCCTTGCGTCTGCTGGAAGCGGCGCTGCCGATACGCGTCGATAAAACCTTCAACTGGTGGGTCAGCGTCGGGCCGAAAGCCTGAGGATTTTCATATCACGGTTCCCTTTTCACTGGCTCATTCGGTAAACCCTCAGCAGCCCTCATTTCGTTGATCGCCTCCCGGGAACTCCATGTTGCGCTCCACCCTCGCCCGCACTCGTTTTGCCCTGGCCATGGCGTCTGCCGTCCCGGGGCTGTGTGCGTCGCTGGCAACTGCGGATCAGGCGCAAAAGCAGCATTACTCGGTGGCGCCAGACTCATTGGTCGCTGTGCTCAACCGCTTCGCCGAACAGAGCGGCATCTTCATCGCCGGTCACAATGATCTGGCAGCGAACAAACACAGCGCCGGTCTAAGCGGCGATTACACCCCGCAACAGGCCCTGCAAATCCTCCTCATGGGCAGCGGCCTGCAAGCGCAGCGTCTGAGCGGCGGCGGTTATGCCCTGCGCAGCACAGCCACCGCAGACCCACTGCAACTGGACGCCACCACCATCAGCGGCAAAACCCTCGGCGCCATCACCGAAGACACTCACGCCTACACCACCGGCGTCAGCGCCTCCGCCACCGGCCTGCCGCTGTCCCTGCGCGACACCCCGCAATCGGTCACGGTGATCACCCGCCAGCAACTCGACGACCAGGGTGCCAACGGCATTGCCGAGGTGTTGCGCCGCACGCCGGGGATCAGCGTGCAGAACTACGACAGCGAGCGTTGGGAGTTTTCCAGCCGTGGCGCGCCGATCACCAATTTCCAGTACGACGGGGTCAACACCGACTACGACGGCGTCTACGATTACGGCACCACCAGCACCGACATGGCGACCTTCGACCGCGTCGAAATCATCAAGGGTGCCACGGGCCTGATGACCGGCTCGGGCGACCCGTCGGCCACGGTCAACCTGATCCGCAAACGGCCGACGCCCGCGTTCAAAGCGTCACTGAGCGGCAGCGTCGGTTCGTGGGACAACTACCGCAGCGAGTTCGATGTCTCCGGGCCGCTGAACAACAACCTGCGTGCACGTTTCGTTGGCGTTCATCAGCAACGCAGTGCCTACGCCGATCACTACCAGAACAGCAAGGATATCGCCTACGCCATCGTTGAAGCCGACCTGACGCCGGACACCCTGCTGACCGTTGGTTTCGACCAACAGAACACTCGCTCACGCGGCGCCACCTGGACCGGTTTTCCGATGTTCTACAGCGACGGTTCACGGACGCATTTCTCGCGCTCGTTCAACCCCGCCACCGACTGGAGCCGCCGTGACTTCACCAACCAGACGCTGTTCACCTCGCTCACCCGGCAACTGCAAAACGACTGGGCGTTGAAAGTCAGCTACGACCGCAAACACCGCGAACACGACACCCTGCTCGGCTCCGCCAGTGGCGGCAATCCGGACCCGGTGAGCGGCGACGGCATGTTCCTCTACATGGGCAAATTCAAGGGCGACGAGGTGCAGGACAATGTCGATATCAACCTCGGCGGGCAGTTCAGCCTGTACGGTCGCGAGCACCAGTTGTTGGTCGGTTTCATGTCGATGAACACCCGCCAGGACAACCCGGTCTACGGCTCGGTGTACCCGCCGCTGGACGCCAGCATTTTCGATTGGCACGGCGAATTCGCCAAACCGGATATCCCCCAGATCGGCACGGACGCCATCCGCCAACGCCAGACCGGCGCATACGTCTCGACGCGCTTCAAGGCCAGCGACGATCTGGCGCTGATTCTCGGCGCACGCGTCAGTGATTTCAGCGCCAGCGACCATCTCGATTACAGCGACCCGAATACGGCCAATGTCCGCGACGGCTACCGCCAGACCGGCGTTGTCACGCCGTACGCCGGCGCGGTCTATGACCTCGATGAAACCTACTCGCTCTACAGCAGTTACACGCGCATCTATCAACCACAACTGAGCAAAGACGCCGCACGCCAGGTACTCGACCCGGTGCAGGGCGACAGCTATGAAGCGGGGATAAAGGCCGAATATTTCGACGGCCGGCTCAACGCCAGTTTCGCCGTGTTTCGTATCGAGCAGGACAACGTCGCCGAACAGGTCAGCGGCTTCGACAATCAGGCGGTGTACCGCGCCGTGCAAGGTGCGACTACAAAGGGCTTCGAGTTCGAACTGGCCGGTGAAATTGCCGACGGCTGGAACCTCTCCGCCGGCTACGCCTACAACCACACCCGCGATGCCAAAGGGAATCCGGTTTACGCCTCGATTCTGCAAACCACCGCGCCCGAGCAATTGGTCCGGGTGTTCAGCAACTATCGCCTCCCGGGTGTCTGGCAAAAGCTGACCCTGGGTGGGGGCGTCAGTTGGCAGAGCGAATTCTTCGGCAACGTGTGGCAGCCCGACGCCAAGCAGAACGTGCGCATCACGCAGGACAGTTACTACCTGGTTGACGCGATGGCGCGCTACCGTTTCAACGAGCACCTGAGCACTTCGCTCAACATCAAGAACCTGTTCGACAAGACCTATTACACCGGTCTCGGCAACTTCGGCACCGGTTTCTATGGTGAACCGCGCAGCCTGCAACTGGCTGCGCGCTGGGATTTCTGACGCATGGCAACTTGTCGATCTACGGCACCGGCAATCGACCAGGGACTGACTACGCTGTAAATCCTGCGTGTCTAACCTGCCGAGGATGACTGCCATGCAACGCTTTCAGAAACTCACGCCCTGCCTGTGGTTCGACGATCAGGCCGAAGCGGCCGCGAAGTTTTACTGCTCGATCTTCGATCACTCGAAAATCACCGGCCTGACCCACTACAGCAAGGTCGGCCAGGAATTTCACGGTAAACCGGAAGGTGCGGTGATGACCGTCAGTTTCGAACTCGATGGCCAGACCTTCACTGGCCTCAATGGTGGTCCGCTGTTCACGTTCAGCGAGGCGATTTCGTTTCAGGTCAATTGCCAGAATCAGGAAGAAGTCGACCATTTCTGGGGCAACCTGTCCGAGGGTGGCCCTGTCGAGGCCCAGCAATGCGGCTGGCTCAAGGACAAGTTCGGTGTGTCGTGGCAGATCGTTCCGGTGGCGTTCATGCACATGATGCTCGATGCCGACACCAGCAAATCGCAGCGCGCGATGCAGGCTATGTTCACGATGAAAAAACTCGACATTGCCGAACTGGAACGGGCCTTTGCCGGCCAGAGCTAATACACTGGCGCCCTGGCCTGCCGGGAATAACAACGATGAAACACGCTGCCGCCAAAAACCCTGAAAAAGCCCCGCGTTTCTGGCGCGACGCCGCGCTGCCGTTCATTGAAGCGCGGGCGATCGCCGATGGCCGCGAGGTCTGTTACGCCCGGCATTCCCATGCGCATTTTTCCATCGGCGCAATCACCGCCGGGCGCAGCACGTATGTGCATGAGCAAGCTCAGTTCGAAGTCGCGGCAGGCACCGTGGTGCTGATGAATCCCGGCGATGTGCATGCGTGCAATCCGATCGATGATCAGCCTTGGTCGTACGTGATGCTGTACGTCGAGACGCCCTGGCTGACGGATTTGCAGCATCAGTTGGGGTTTGCCAGTGATCTTGAGTTTCGGCGTTTTTCCACCACTCACCTCGATGATGCTGCACTGTTCAATGAGCTGAATGGACTTTATGAAACGTTGGTCGACCCGCAACAGGATGTGCTGCGCAAACAGAGCGCAGCGGTAGAGTTTTTCAGTGATCTGCAACTGCGTTTGAACCCCGCCGCCCCCTCTCTGCGCGAGCCAAATTTCAAACTGGAACGCGCTGCGGATTTCATCCGCGAACACTGCACCGACCTGCTGAACCTCGACGACATCTGCGCCGCGGCACAGCTGTCACCGTCATACCTGATCCGCGCCTTCAAGCAGCATTACGGCATGACGCCTCACGCGTTTTTGGTCAACCAGCGCATCCAGTTCGCCCGCGAGCGTTTGCGCAGTGGCCAGTTGATTGCGGACGTGGCGCTGGAAGCAGGGTTTGCCGATCAGGCGCATTTTCAGCGGGCGTTCAAGCAGCATCTGGCGGCGACGCCCGGCCAGTATCGCGGCTAACCCCCGCACGCTCCCGGCGGATCGAGCGTAGTCAACTCCTGCCGTTTGACCACACGCCCAATTCAGGGAACCTTGTCACGGTTTGCCCGCAATCAGGCAGCGCAATCATCGATTCAACGCCAGAAAGTATTCGCGCCCAAAAACGGGTCGTCTCCCTCGGTGGGCGTCCATGGTTTGGGCTCGAAGATCTCTGCTTCCTGTTCACCAGAAACGCCCATCAGCCCTGTCGATTGCAGCGAAATAATGTGGACCGTGCCATCGAGAGAACAGGAGACATACCCCAGAGAATCGTCGGGACTCACGGCGATGCTTACCGGCAGCCGCCCCACCCGGACTCTTCGCACCACACCCGACGCCATATCGATTATTGAAACGGTATCCGTATGAAGATTGCAGCAGAGGGCTTGAGTACCGGCATGATTCACGACCACGGCGCGGGCCATATCACTGAAGGGAAATGTTCTGATCACTGCCCCGGTATATGCATTGACCTGCAGAATGTCATCGGTAGAAACAGAAGTATTAACGTTGACGAAAATACTGTTACCTCCGGGGTGATGGCAAGATTGAGTGGTGAGGATTTCAACGCGATAGATCTGACAACCAGCAGCGTTTGAATATCGATGACCTGAATTGAATTGGAGCCCGCAGCGCTAAGGTACATAAACTTGCCGTCGGGATGTGCAACACATTGATAAGGAGACTGACCAACCGGAATCCTTTTGATGACTTGCTGTCTTTGAAGATCAATGACGTCAACTGAAGCGCCATACAGGTTGCTGACGAATGCCAGACTTTCATCTTGGTTCAATGCAACATTGAAAGGCGCATTCCCTACCGGGAAGCTCGCGATAATGGCTGAGCGTTCGATATCGAGGACATACAGCCTCTGTTCCGGGATGTTTCCGGCAAAGGCCCGTTTACCGTCCCGACTCAATACATGGTGAATCCAGCCATTCGCCTGGACAGGAATGTAGCGCTCGACAACTGATTTTTCAGTATCTATGACGGCGATGGAATTATTGTTCACCGGGGCCACATAGACACGCGTTCCATCTCGACTAAAGGTGATATCTCTTATATGGGGTCCGACGCCAATCGCCCGGGATTGACCATGCTCTGTCACTCTCAATGTGTCGGTTGCCGTGCTCCCGACACTGGAGGCGGTCAAGGTGTAAGTCCCGCGAGCGATTGTCCCTTTGATACCTTCCACTGTCAGCATGCCGTCCGCTCGCGTTGGAAAATCACGAGCACCTCCAACTCCGTCGGGATACACCGTGCCGGCAGGCAAGATCACAGAAAGGGTTCCGGCCATCCCCTGCCCATCCTGGGTCAGGCTTAGCTCAATGTCCTTGACGCGCCCGCCGGGAGCGACACTGTAAGGGCCATTGAGAAACGCAACCACATACCGGGACTCGCTGGCATGGATGTCCATGAACGTCGTCGCGGACAAATTGCTGTTGCCCAGTTGATCAACCACCCGGGCACTGATCGGCGTCTGGGGGTTGTCGCCGATTTGCTGGAAATCCGCAGCTGTCAACGTCAACGTGATCGGCTGGGCAGGGTCGGTAACGGTAATCGTGCGACGCTCGGTCCCCACGGTCAGTGTCACCTTGTCATACGGGCGCGCGTAACTGACCTTAAAGCTAATCACCACGCCTTGCGCCGCTTCTGTCGGGCCGACACTGGCAGGGTGAGCGATGGTAAAACCCGCTGGTGCGGGAAAACCCGGGGCCGGGTTGTGATACAGCAGCTTCAGGATCGGCTCGGAGTCGTTGGGGTTTCCTGAAAGGCGAGTCACCCGGTAAAACATTTCATTGATACCGTTCACCAGCAAACCTGACTCCAGGCGCAGGCTGATTCGTTCCGACTCCTCTCCCGCCTCGATGGTTTTACTCGCGGACGTCTTCTCGCCGTTGAGCCACACCGTTACGTTATCGCCAACCGCCATTGCGTTCTCGTACTTCCCCGTCGCGATCAACAGCTTCGTGAACGGATCAATAAACATCAACAAACCTTCGGGGTCCGGATAGATCGATCGAGAAATACCACCATGGGCAACACCGGGGGGAAGCACAGGGTCTTCCCATCCCGGAATGATCATCGGAGACAGCTGCAAAATTTCGACTTGTTCTTCTGACTTATTGTCCATAGCGTTCTCTTGGGAGACAAAGCCTGTTCGGCTGAGGGGTCATTACGCAGAACAAGGAAAACTTCGTCTACTGTCAGAAATTACAGGTACAGAGCAAATTCAGATGAACGGCCATATTGATATATCGGTAAATTCCGATATCGTCGCGTTACAGCTCGACAATGCAGCACTATCAATGAGCTGAATGGACTTTATGAAACGTTGGTCGACCCGCAACAGGATGTGCTGCGCAAACAGAGCGCAGCGGTAGAGTTCTTCAGTGATCTGCAACTGCGTTTGACCCCCCCGCCCCCTCTCTGCGCGAGCCAAATTTCAAACTGGAACGCGCTGCGGATTTCATCCGCGAACACTGCACCGACCTGCTCAACCTCGACGACATCTGCGCCGCGGCACAGCTGTCACCGTCGTACCTGATCCGCGCCTTCAAACAGCATTTCAGCTTCGACAATTCAAAATATGTCCCCCGGGATCAGCGTCCGTGGTTGTGAGGCAGGACTTGTCTCGCTTCCCTCGTTCTGAACGCCGAGACCTGATACGTCCGACCCCAGAGAGATGATCGAAACGGTTCCTAAGTCGCTCACGACAAAAGCCCGGCTGTCATCATCGCTGATTGCTATTTCCACGGGCAATTGCCCCACTGGGGTGGATGCTATCACCGTGCCACTGGCCGTATCGATCGTGAAGACCGCGCCATCGCAAACGTAAGCTCGCGTCCCCGCGTGATTGACCACGATCCCCCTCGGAGCCCCCTTGAACGGAATGGTCTTGATTGGCTGCAAAGTGCGCGCGCTGAACTGCACAACAGAGCCATTGATAGGTGAACTGGGTGTCGCTATCCAACCAGCAGTGTAAAAGCTATCGCCGTCGGGATGAAACGCAACGCCGTAACACTTCATTGGCGTCGACACTCTAGTGATCACACTCAGTGTTAGCGTATCGATGATCAAAACAGTCTGGCTTTCGTAGTTGGCCACGTAAACCTGGAAGCCATCAGGTGAGATGTCGATCCCTCTTGGGTTTATATCTACCGGAATGGTTTTAATGATCTGGAGTGTCTCGGTATCGATGACCACAACAGTATTACCGACCCAAGTACTGACAAAGGCTCGCGAGCCGTCCTTGCTCATCACGATGCCGATCGAATAGCCCCCCGTGGGAATATTATTGATAACCCGTGAGCTGGCGGTATCAATGACCGAAATCCTGCCGAAAGCATTACAAGCAAAAGCCAGCGACCCATTGTGATTCAGCGCAATCTCCCACGCCCCGGCCATTTGCGGTATTTGTATGGTGTCGATCAGCCGCGAACTTGCAGTTGAGATCACCTGCACGGTGGCCGATCCATTGATATAGACGCGGGTGCCATCCGGGCTGAGCGCGATACCGCTGGTGGCATCCGGCAACGCAATCAGCCCGAGCGGTCCGTACGCCGTAATGGTCAAGGCTGCGGTAGCAACGGCACCGCCATTGGCAGCAGTCAATTCATACGCCCCAGACGTACGCGCCCCCCTCACCCCACGGATCGTCAACGTGCCATCCGCTTGCGTAGGAAACTCACGCGCGCCTTTGACTCCATCGTAATACTCGGAACCCGCTGGCAGCGTCACCGTGATAATTCCCGCAACCGGCTGCCCCGCCCGTGTCAGGCTCAACCTGATGTCCTTTACCCGCCCGAGTGGCGCCACGGTAAAAGGATCATTGAGAAACTTCACCTCTACATCAGGAACGCTCTGCCCGCGGACCTGCGCCGTTGCGGCCCTCGAGATACCAATGACTTCGCCCCCTCGGAGCTGCTCGTAAATGACCGTCACTTCACTGTCAGGGATCACCTTGGCAATCGGGATATCCCAAAAAAAATAGGCCGGAACCTGAGTAACTTCCAGCGTGCCCTCATGAGAAGCGACCTCTCTGCCCCCTAATTGCGCAGTGAATTTCAACCGGATCTTGTCATTTGCACTCCAGACCTGCTCGATCAAATGCACCAAGGCCCATAATGACCCGCTATTAATCTTCTCCAGGTCGACGTAGTTGGGGTCATCGTTATTGTCGCCCTGGTTCTCCCTGAAGATCGCTTGTTCCAGCAGGCGCTGGCTGGCATGGATGTCCATGAACGTCGTCGCGGACAAATTGCTGTTGCCCAGTTGATCAACCACCCGGGCACTGATCGGCGTCTGGGGGTTATCGCCGATTTGCTGGAAATCCGCAGCCGTCAACGTCAACGTGATCGGCTGGGCAGGGTCGGTAACGGTAATCGTGCGACGCTCGGTCCCCACGGTCAGTGTCACCTTGTCATACGGGCGCGCGTAACTGACCTTAAAGCTAATCAC
>NZ_UTBZ01000218.1 GCF_900580865.1 Pseudomonas viridiflava | reverse complement strand
CCGGTGATGGCAGAGTCGAGCCGACGCGTATCGAGTATGGCAAGACCAGCGAACGCCTTGATGATGCCAACGGCTGGAGCCACGAACTGGGCCAGCAGGACCGCAGGAATGTTGCAGTGGGGACGCTTTATCCGCCGCCGGTTTACGGCGTGGTGGCGGGCACCCACAATGGCATGCCCGTCAGCCGTGATATTTTGCTGGGCAGCTATGATGTAACCCGGCATGTGCCGGTGAGCGCTCGGCTGTTGAGTACCGATGCGACGCTGTCGATTCATTCCTGATATTAAGGCTGGGGCTGTGC
>NZ_UTBZ01000128.1 GCF_900580865.1 Pseudomonas viridiflava | reverse complement strand
TCGGTGCTGATCGGTCAACTGCGTGATCAGCTGGCAAGCGGCTGGGAGCTGGCCGGTGAGCCAGATACAACCGGCAAGCGCGATGAGGGAGAACGTCTGCTGAAAGCGCTGACGCTGGAGCATCCGTTGCAACCTTTCAGCGCCAATTATTTTCATGAAGGCACCGGCTACTTCAGCTTCGCCCGCGAATGGCGATTGCTGCACGAGACGGGGCTCGAGATGCCTGTATCGCCGGCGCTAACTCCCCATGAGCAGGAGGAGCCGCTGACCATCGCCCGATTGCAGGAC
>NZ_UTBZ01000111.1 GCF_900580865.1 Pseudomonas viridiflava | reverse complement strand
CAACGAATAGGTGTGAGCAGCTTCGGCAAACGGCATTCCGCGCTCGACCATACCGATCATCATCCCGCCCAGCAGGTTGACGAACAGGATCACCAGCCCCGCGATGGCGTCGCCCTTGACGAACTTCATCGCGCCGTCCATGGCACCGAACAGTTGGCTTCCCTTGGACAACTGTTCACGTCGGTGCCGGGCTTCGCGCACGTTGATCAGGTTGGCCCGCAGGTCGCTGTCAATGGACATCTGTTTGCCCGGCATGGCGTCCAGCGTGAAGCGCGGAGCCACCTCGGCCACCCGTTCCGAGCCCTTGGTGGCCGAGGTGGCTGCGCGCTTCACGCTGGACGCC
>NZ_UTBZ01000205.1 GCF_900580865.1 Pseudomonas viridiflava | reverse complement strand
GCTCAAGCTCGATAAATACGCATTGATGGTGCATGACTATGGCGCCCCGGTCGGCTGGCGTCTGGCTGTCGCTCACCCTGAGCGAGTGACCGCAATCATTTCCCAGAACGGCAACGCCTATGAGGAAGGACTGGGCGATAGTTGGGCGCCGATCCAGAAGTACTGGCACGAACCAACGCAAAAGAACCGGGAAGCCTTGCATGACTTCCCGACACCAGCATCGATCAAGTGGCAATACCTCGAAGGCGTCGCCGACAAGAGTTCGGTATCACCGGACGGC
>NZ_UTBZ01000074.1 GCF_900580865.1 Pseudomonas viridiflava | reverse complement strand
GAAATGGCTGTCGATGCTTCGCTCATAACCAGCATCTGCCGCTTCGCCCATCGCGTCGAGCAACTGCTCGCGACTGAACACCCGCTCGGGCTGAGCCAGCAGGCATTGCAGCAGGCGGAATTCGTGACGGGTCAGGCTCAAGGGTTGGGCACGGTAACTGATCTGAAAACGCTCAAGATCGACCGTGAATGGCTGATTTTCCGAGACAGGTGCAGTACGCGGCTGCATACGCTTGAGAATCGCCCGGACTCGCGCCGCCACTTCTCGCGGGCTGAACGGTTTG
>NZ_UTBZ01000075.1 GCF_900580865.1 Pseudomonas viridiflava | reverse complement strand
CTCTGGCCCTGGCGGCCTTCATTTTCAATACCACAGAGTTCGTGCCGATCGGCCTGCTGAGCAATATCGGCAAGAGCTTCGACATGACCACGGCCCAGGTCGGCCTGATGCTGACCATTTACGCCTGGGTCGTGTCGCTGATGTCGCTGCCGATGATGCTGATGACGCGAAATATCGAGCGGCGCAAGCTGCTGATTTTTGTGTTTGCGGTGTTCGTGGGCAGCCACATCGTCTCGGCCATGGCACCAGCTTTACGGTGCTGTTGATCAGCCGGGTCGGCATTGCGTTTGCGCATGCGGTGTTCTGGTCGGTCACTGCGTCTCTGGCGGTACGTATCGCGCCGCCCGGCAAGCAGGTTCAGGCCCTGGGCTTGTTAGCGACCGGCACGTCGCTGGCGATGGTGTTGGGTATTCCGTTGGGACGTGTCCTGGGCGAGGCGTTGGGCTGGCGCACAACGTTCAT
>NZ_UTBZ01000102.1 GCF_900580865.1 Pseudomonas viridiflava | reverse complement strand
ACGTGCTGCACGACGCCGATCTGCCGGTGCCCTACGCCTTGCGCACCACCGACGGCCAGGCGCTGCGCGAGCTGGCGGGCAAACCGGCGCTCTTGCAACCGCGCCTGCCGGGCAAACACATCAGCCAGCCGAATACGCAGCACTGCGCACAGATCGGTGAGCTGCTGGCCAACCTGCATCTGGCGACACGTGAACACGTGCTGGAACGCAAGACCGATCGCGGTCTGGACTGGATGCTGAGCGAAGGTCGCAATTTCCTGTCGCACTTGGGTGATGCGCAGAACGCATTGCTGGACACGTCGCTACAGG
>NZ_UTBZ01000094.1 GCF_900580865.1 Pseudomonas viridiflava | reverse complement strand
GGTCTGGCGTTTGCCATCGACCTCCTGCAAGGCATTGAGCGGCAGGCGGATGCGTGGCGCGATGGCCGAGCTGAGCGTCACGCTGATCGCCGTGCCCAGACGCAGCGCAGGCGGCGTTTCGGTCAGCGAAAAGCGCGCCCGGCGCGTGCGGGTCGAGCGATCCGGTTGCGGTTCGATTTCACGCAGCGTGGCGGTCGTGTTCACTCGCGGATCAAGCTGACTGGCCACGGTGTACACCACATCGTCGGGCAACTGGTCAGCCAGCTGTGCTGGCATGTCGATCACCGCTTCCTTGATATCCGGGCGCGCCAGCGTGACCACTTC
>NZ_UTBZ01000076.1 GCF_900580865.1 Pseudomonas viridiflava | reverse complement strand
CGTAAGCACCGCCGGCCTTGAGGATCGCCAGCAGGCCGACGATCATTTCCACACCACGCTCGGCGGCCAGACCGACCAGCACGTCCGGGCCGACGCCGAGGGCGATCAACTGATGCGCGCGGCGGTTAGCCTGACGGTTGAGTTCGCCGTAGCTCAGGGTTTGCTCGTTGAAACGCACGGCGATGGCATCGGGACGCAGACGCGCCTGCTCGGCAATCAGTTGATGCGCGCAGGCTTCGCTCGGGAAACTGCGTGGGTTCGGGTTCCACTCAGCGATGTGCTTTTGCTGCTCGCTGGCGTCCAGCAACGGCAGTTCACCGATGCGTTGCTGCGGGTCGGCGACGATGCCGTGCAGCAGGTTCAGCCAATGCCCGGCCATGCGCTGCACGGTGGCGGCGTCGAAAAGGTCGGTGGCATAGGTCAGCGCGGCGCTGAGTTGGCCGTCTGCCTCAAGAGTGTCGAGGGTCAGGTCGAACTGTGCGGTCTGGCTGTCCCAGTCCTGCGCTTCGATGACCAGACCCGGCAATGCCGGCAGGGCCTGACGCCCGGCACTCTGGTGGTTGTACAAGACCTGAAACAGTGGGCTGTGACTCAGGTTGCGTTCCGGACGCAACGCCTCGACCAGTTGTTCGAACGGCAGATCCTGATGCGCCTCGGCACCGAGTGCGGCGTGTTTGACCTGCGCCAGCAATGCACTGAAGCGTTGCTGCGGATCGACCTCGGCCTTGAGCACTTGAGTGTTGACGAAGAAACCGATCAGATTTTCGGTCTCGACCCGGTTGCGGTTGGCAATCGGCACGCCGACGCGAATGTCCGCCTGGCCGCTGTAGCGATGCAACAGGCCCTGGAACGAGGCCAGCAAGACCATGAACAACGTGCTGCCCTCGCGCTGGGCCAGTTGCCGCAGTTGCTGGCTAAGCAGCGGCGGCAGGTCGATGGCCAGACGTGCGCCAGCGAAACTCTGCCGCGCCGGACGCGGACGGTCAGCCGGCAGTTCCAGCAGCGGTTGCTCACCGCCGAGTACGCCGGTCCAGTAATTCAACTGGCGCTCACGCTCGCCGGCCTCCATCCACTGGCGCTGCCACAGCGCATAATCGGCGTACTGAATCGGCAGCTCGGCCAACTCGACCGAGTGACCCTGGCTATACGCGGCATAACGCTGAATCAGTTCCTGCACCAGCAGTTGCATCGACCAGCCATCGGAGACGATGTGATGCTGGGTCAACACCAGCACATGTTCTTCGCGGGCTACTTGCAACAAACCGACGCGCAGCAGCGGGCCGTTTTGCAAATCGAACGGCTGACTGATCTGACGCTGCACATACGCCTGAGTCTGCTCGGCAGCAGTGCCTGCAGTACCGTCGAGAATTTCCGGCACCAGCAGCGGCGCCTGTTGCGCATGAATCACCTGGAACGCTTGTTCATCGACCTGCACGAAGGTCGTGCGCAGGCTTTCGTGACGCTGGATCAGCTCGGCAAAACTGCGTTGCAGGGCGTTCAGATCCAGCGCGCCATGAATGCGCAGCGCCGCCGGAATGTGGTACGCCGCGCTCGCAGGTTCCATTTGCCAGAGGAACCACTGGCGCTGCTGGGCAAATGACAACGGCAGTTGTGCTTTATCACGCGGCGCCCGGGGAATATCTGTTGGCTTGGCCACTTGAGTCTGTTCCAGCGCGGCAACGCAGGCTTTGAGGCTGGCGTTTTCGAACAACTGACGCAGTTGCAGGTTCAGCCCCAGGGTCTGTCGGATACGCGAGACCATTTGCGTCGCCAGCAGCGAGTGGCCGCCGAGTTCGAAGAAGTTATCGGTCAGGCCAACGCGTTCAAGTTTCAGCACGTCCTGCCAGATAGCCGCGATCTGTTGTTCCAGTTCACTTTGCGGCGCGACGTAATCCTGTTGCACCTGACTGGCGTCCGCTTGCGGCAGTGCTTTGCGGTCGAGTTTGCCGTTGGCAGTGAGTGGCCATTGTTCGAGGAACAGCAGGTGCGTCGGCACCATGTAATCCGGCAGATCGGCCTTGAGTTGGGCTTTCAGTTGCTCGCGCAAATCGGCTTCGTTGTCGACGCTGTGCGCGGCAATCACGTAGCCCACCAGTTGCTGACCGCTCGGCCCGTCCTGCGCCAGCACCACCGCTTCGCGCACGGCGTCGAGGGCATTCAGGCGTGCTTCGATTTCGCCCAGTTCGATGCGGAAACCGCGGATTTTCACCTGATGATCGATACGTCCGACATACTCGATCACACCGTCGCTACGGTATTGCGCGAGGTCGCCAGTGCGGTACAGACGCGCCCCGCTCTCGCCAAATGGATCGGGGATAAAGCGCAGTGCGGTGAGGTCGCCACGGTTCAGATAACCACGCGCGAGACCGGCACGGCCGACGTACAGCTCACCGATGCAGCCCTTGGCCACCGGATTCAGCTCGCCGTCGAGCACGTACCACGACAGGTCGGCGATTGGTTCGCCGATCGGGCTATTGGCGTCC
>NZ_UTBZ01000085.1 GCF_900580865.1 Pseudomonas viridiflava | reverse complement strand
GAAGAAACCCCGGGGGGTGGGCTGACAGCGGTGATGTGGTTGCCTCGGGCTTGAATCCTGGCAGGAAAACGGGAGCCTCTGTGCCGGGCCGCTCTGTCGTGGCGAGCGGGCTTGCCCCGCGTTGGGGTGCGAAGCGCCCCCAATCCAGCAAAACGCGGTGTACCTGATACGGCTCAGCGCCTGGTTTTGGGGCTGCTGCGCAGCCCAACGCAGGACAAGCCTGCTCGCCACAGGGAATCTGCGCTTAACTGAACGGCGTTGTTGTTATGCCCCTGCAAAGCGTGTGATCGATATGAGTAACCGCTGAGATAGTTATTAAACATAACCTTATCAATTGAACAAGTGGCAGCGAGGCGGTTTTTGCAGAGGGTCCTG
>NZ_UTBZ01000129.1 GCF_900580865.1 Pseudomonas viridiflava | reverse complement strand
GGCAGCTGGCCGGCGGGGCGAGTTTCTTTTGGGAGTGGGAACGGTCGGGGAAAGCCGCGCGTTGCGTGCGTCACTGGGCGTCGTTTTCGCAGATGGACACGCGCTACGTCTGGAATGACGACGGCAGCGTGGCGGTGCATTACGTCGATGGCACCGAAGAGACGTACGTCCACGACGAGCGTGCGCGGCTGGTGCGTAAGGTCGGGGCCGGCGGTGGTGAACAGCTCAAGGCCTATGACTCATCGGGTCGCTTGATCGCCGAGCAGGATGCCTTGGGCGCGGTCACCGAATACCGCTACGACGAGGTCGGACGGCTGATCGCGCTGATTCCGCCGGCTGACGCGCCCACGTCCTACGAGTATCGCAACGGTTTCCTGCACAAACGTTCTCGCGGCGACGCAGTGTGGATCTACCGGCGCAATGCCGAGGGTGACGTCACCGAAGCAGTCGATCCCGACGGCCAGGTCACCCATTACTACTACGACACCCGTGGCCAGTTGCTGTCGATCCGTTATCCGGACAGCAGCCGGCATCGACTGGTCTGGAACAGCCTCGGCCAGTTGACCGAGGAAACCCTGCCCGACGGTGGCGTACGGCGTTTTTCCTACGACGCGCTGGGGCGACGGACCACGGCTGCGGACGAACACGGTGCGGTCACCCGTCAGCACTGGGACGCCGTTGGCCGACTGATTCAGACGACATTTCCTACCGGCAGCACCCGCGCCTACAGCTACGGCGCCTACGGTCAGGTCACCGCCGAGCGCGATGAACTCGGGCGCATCACCCGCTACGAATACGATGATGACCTGCACCTGGTCTCGCGCCGGATCAACCCCGACGGCACGCGAGTTCAGTATCGCTACGACCATGCGCAACTGCTGCTCACCGAGATCGAAAACGAATCCGGGGAAAAATACCGGCTGGACTACACGCCGACCGGGCTGATTCGTCAGGAAAGCGGTTTTGACGGCCGGCGTACCGCGTACGCCTATGACCTCAACGGCCATCTGCTGGAGAAGACCGAGTTCGGTGATGACGGCTCGCAACTGGTCACCGCTTATGAGCGCGATGCTGCCGGGCGTCTTCTGGCCAAAACCTTGCCCGACGGGATCAAGGTTTCCTACCAATACGACCGCCTCGGCCGTCTGACTGGTGTCGACGACGGCCAGCAACACCCGCTGGCCTTCGAGTACGACCGCCAGGATCGGCTGATCACCGAGCATCAGGGCTGGGGCACCCTGCGTTACCGCTACGACGCCTGCGGCCAGCTCAAACGCATGCGCCTGCCGGACAACAGCGTGCTCGACTACCGCTACGCCAAGGGCGGCGCGCTGACCGACATCGACCTCAACGGCACGCCGCTGACCCGTCATGTCTACCAGTCCGGACGCGAACGGCAACGCCAGCAGGGTTTGCTGCTCAGCGAATACACCTACGACGATCAGGGCCGATTACTCGCCCACGCCGTAGGCCATCAGCGCGATGCGCTGTACCGCCGCGATTATGCCTACAGCGCCAACGGCAATCTCGCGCACATCGCCGACAGCCGCCACGGCCAACGCACCTACGGCTACGACTCCCTCGACCGGCTGATCCGCGTACGCCACTCACGCGACGAACTGCCGGAAAGCTTCGCCCACGACCCGGCCGGCAACCTGCTGATGCAGGACCGCCCCGGCCCGAGCCAGATCAAAGGCAATCGCCTGCTGATGCAGGGCGACCGTCACTACGACTACGACGCCTTCGGTAACCTGATCCGCGAACGCCGTGGCCGCGCGCAGACACTCGTCACCGAATACCGCTACGACAGCCAACACCGCCTGATCGGCCTGACGCGCCCCGACGGCCAGACCGCGTCTTACCAATACGACGCCTTCGGCCGACGCATCAGCAAAACCGTCGGCGACGACACCACCGAGTTCTTCTGGCAAGGCGACCACCTCGTCGCCGAAAGCAGCGAACGCGAATACCGCAGCTACGTCTACGAACCCGGCACCTTCCGCCCCCTCGCGCTGCTCGACGGCAAAGGCCCGAAAAAGGCCTGCCCGTTCTACTACCAACTCGACCACCTCGGCACCCCGCAGGAACTCACCGACTACAGCGGCGACATCGTCTGGTCAGCGCAATACGACGCCTACGGCAAAGTCGCCGCACTGACCCTGGCCGGCGAGGACTACCTGAACCAGCCGCTGCGCTTTCAGGGGCAGTACTTCGACGGCGAAAGCGGGCTGCATTACAACCGGCACCGGTATTACGACCCGAGGCTGGGAAGGTATCTGACGCCGGATCCGATCAAGTTGGCCGGTGGGTTGAATCAGTACCAGTACGTGCCGAATCCCACGGGGTGGGTGGATCCGTTGGGGTTGAGCTCCAACTGCCCGCCGCCGAATAAGCCGGGTTGTGAGGTGCCGGGTGGGGTTGGTGGGGCTAAGGTTGATGAGGGGGAGCCCGCCCTGCCGAAGATGTCGGCGCAGGAGCGGAGGGCGAGGATTGATGAACTAGCCGAGGAAAATGCAAAGCGGCGTGTTAGTGAGTATGAAAAAATTTATGACATGCACACTGTGAAAAAAC
Organism: Pseudomonas viridiflava; assembly: GCF_900580865.1. GTDB lineage: Bacteria > Pseudomonadota > Gammaproteobacteria > Pseudomonadales > Pseudomonadaceae > Aquipseudomonas. The sequence continues at coordinate 48,734 of NZ_UTBZ01000129.1, read as the reverse complement.
ATAGTTCGGAAATTTCTGATCCAGCTCTCAAACAGCGAGCGATCAATGGAGCGGATCCTCATACCGGCGAGGTCCCGAAAGGTGCCAAAGGTAATCCAAGCTCTCAGTTTCATAGTTGGCGCATGCATTTGGGGGCGTTGAATAAAGCGATGACGAAGGATAAAAATGGATTGATTAGGCATACAGGGAAGGATCAGAAGAAAAATCCAATAGTTAGATTGGAGCTTCCTGGAGCTGGGCGCGGTTACAGACCCAATAAAAAAGATGCACAAAACCCGAGGCTTAATGAGGATATGAATTGGTTTGAGGTTAAATTCGACAAAGTGAACTCACAGGAGCCTTTCACAGGCTTCCCTGCGGAGGGGGAATGATGCTGAAAGACCCATTTTTAAATGAACGTTTTGAACCTGACTTAATGTGGTTCGTTGGGGTATTTGATGTTTATGATAGAGAAGAGTCCAAGGGTGTAGAACTCGAGGCTTATGATCCGAATGATCAAACTGATAGAAATATGCTAATAAGGAAGTATTGCTTGAATCAGCCTTATCTCTCACATAGGCATAAATTGGCTCTCATTGAAAATTTAGAGGCGGTGCTTAAGGATCCAAGCTTCGATTTTCAAGCTATATTTGAAATAGATGAATGCGAGACAAACAGTTGGCCGCGTGAGGAATGGTATTCATTAGAAAGTCCGCGTAGGTTTTTTCAAGATGTCTATCAACTAGCGACAGAAATCTGGAAAGAGGATCTGTTGATGGCAGCTAGTGAGGATAAGTCGGCTTGGTAAACTAAAAATTAAGTTAACGTTGGCCGATTAGTTTCGATGGGTGTAGCTCGGCAGCGGTAAGACTATCAATCACATGCACGCTATACCCCGGAACATTCTTCGCATGATGCTTCGCCTGCGATGCCATTTCCGCGAGTTGACTGGCGTCGAGTTCTGCGCAGGCCTCAGGGTGTAGATGCACCACGCCGATGGACAGCGACAACAACGGAAACTCCTGCCGCACCCGTTGGCGATTTGGCGCAATAAAGCAACCAGCGTCAAGGTGTTCGGGGCGATAGAAGCGTCGGCATTGGCTCTGAAAGTCATCAAGCAGTTGATTGAGACGTTTGCGCCAGTCTTCCGGGCCGAGGACCAGGAGAAAGTCGTCGCCGCCGATATGGCCAACGAAGTCGCGGCTCGGGTCTACCCGCTCGTTCAGGCATTGCGCCAGGCACAGCAAAACTTCATCACCACGCCCGTAGCCATAGATATCGTTGAAGGGTTTGAAACTGTCGATGTCGACATAGCAGATGACCGACTCGCGCCCCTGCTGCAGCAACCGCGTCAGGCATTGCTGGATCGGCACATTCCCCGGCAACAAAGTCAGCGGATTGGCATACCGCGCCTGTTGAATCTTCAACTCGGTGATCAGTTTAAGCACGTCGATCACCCGGCCAAGACCCAGGTAGCCGCCGTTAAGAGTAATGATGAAGTCTTCTTCAATGCGTTGCCGCGCGCGGCTGGTGATCAGGCGGCTGACCTGTTGCAGCGACTGGCTCATTTCCACGGCGAGGAAATCGTCGTTCATCAGGCGGCTGATCGGTTTACGCGCGAACAGGTCGGTGGCGAACGGTTTGAGCAGGGCATCCGATAACGAGTGACGGTGGACGATGCCGCAGGGTTGGCCTTGTTCGTCGAGTACTGCCAGTGAGTTGAGGTTGGCCTGGCGGCGGAAGGCTTCCAGCACGGTGGCGGTGGGGGTGTCGCGATGTACGGCCGGTTGGTCGTTGAGCAGGGCGCTGAGGTCGCTGCCTTCGTCGTTCAACGCAACGGCGCTGCTGTCGTGTTTGGGCATCAAGGCGCGGGCATCGCGCGGTGGTTGTTCTTGGGGGCGGCCAAGCAGGTAGCCCTGCACCAGATCGACGCCCATTTCCGTCAGCACCGCGAGTTCTTCCGGCAACTCGATGCCTTCGGCAATGACTTGTGCGCGTGAGGCTTTAGCGATTTGCAGGATCGAGCCGACGAACTCGCGCTTCAACGCATCTTGATGAATGCCATCGATGAAGTGCCGATCGATCTTCACATAATCCGGGCGCAGTTCCGACCATAACCGCAAGCTCGAATAGCCGGCACCGAGATCATCCAGCGCAATGGAAAAACCCATCGCTCGATAGTGATGCAAGGCGGTCTGCAGCAACTGGAAATCGTCGATGGGTGTCTGTTCGGTCAACTCGATGACGACCTGACTGGGCGGAATGCCGAAATCCTGCAGCAGCTGCAACGTGCGCCCCGGTTGATGTGCGGCTTCAAGCAAGGATTCCGGTGAGACGTTGAGAAACAGTTTGCCCGGCAGTTGCTGCTCGTTGAAGCGCCGGCAAGCGCTCTGGCGGCAGGCGATTTCCAGCTCGCTCAAACGCCCGGCCTGACGCGCCACGGCGAACAGTGCGATCGGCGAGTGAAGAGGGCTGTTGGAGGGGCCGCGCGTGAGCGCTTCGTAGCCGAGAATGCGTCGTTCCGAGAGGCAGATGATCGGTTGGAACAGGCTGTGTAAACCGCTTTGAGTCAGGATCGAGCTCAAGGCACTCAGCTGTTCGGTCGTGGTCATGGCAATCTCTGGCGAAAAAAAAAGGACTGGGAGCGCTCTCGATGAAGAGAGTGGCTCCCAGTCCTTTATTGCACGACAGAATGATGACTGTTTGATGACGATCCAGGGATCGTCAGCACTAAATTGCCATCATCTTACTTCTTGGCCACCTGATTGCTCAGCTTCAGGTAATCCAGCAACACGCGCCCGGTTTCGCTCAGGTAGGCATCGTCTTCTGGTTTGACCTTGTCCGGGTCAGCGGCCGCAAGGGCGTCTTCGTCTTCTTTCTTCAGCTCTTTAAGCGGCTCTTCGCCTTTGGCTTTGCGACGGATGTTTTCCATCGTCAGTTGCTTGGCGTCGATGTCGTTGTGCTGGGCACGGCGCTCGGCTTCGTTAAGGCTGACGGTTTTTTCTTCCATCAGTTTCTGCGCCAGTGCCAGCTTGTCACGGATGAACACAAACTCGGCATCCTTGGCGGTGCGCGTGTCATGTTCGGACTTGAGCTGAGCCAGGAACGGCTTGAACGGATCGGCCGCCGGTTTGATCGCTGCGCGGATGGTGTCCCACGGCATGGCTTCCGGCAGAGCGCTCTCGCCGATTTCCTTGGTGTCTATCAGCGACGGATAGTCGATGTCCGGCAGCACGCCCTGATGCTGGGTGCTCTGCCCGGAGACACGGTAGAACTTGGCCAGAGTCAGTTTCAGTTCGCCATGGTTGAGCGGCTGAATGGTCTGCACGGTGCCTTTACCGAAGGTCTGGCCACCGATGATCAGCGCGCGGTGGTAGTCCTGCATGGCGCCGGCGAAGATCTCCGAAGCTGAAGCGGACAAGCGGTTGACCAGCAACGCCATCGGGCCCTTGTAGAACGCGCCCGGGTTTTCGTCTTCGAGTACGTCGACACGGCCATCGGCATTACGCACGAGTACGGTCGGGCCTTTGTCGATGAACAGACTGGTCAGCTCGGTGGCTTCCTGCAGGGAACCGCCGCCGTTGTTGCGCAGGTCGATGACCACGCCGTCGACTTTGTCTTTCTGCAGCTCGGTGAGCAGTTTCTTGACGTCACGGGTGGTGCTCTTGTAGTCCGGATCACCGGCACGGAACGCCTTGAAGTCGAGATAGAAAGCCGGGATCTCGATCACACCGAGTTTGTAGTCCTTGCCGTCCTGTTTCAGGTTGAGCACGGACTTCTTCACGGCCTGGTCTTCGAGCTTCACCGCTTCACGGGTGATCGGCACGATCTTGGTGGTCTGGTCGTTCGGCGCATTGCTCGCCGGAATCACTTCCAGACGCACCACGGTGCCTTTCGGGCCACGGATCAGCTTGACCACTTCGTCCAGACGCCAGCCGACCACGTCGACCATTTCTTTGTTGCCTTGGGCAACGCCGATGATCTTGTCGGCCGGGGCGACCTGTTTGGTCTTGTCAGCCGGGCCTGCCGGCACCAGACGCACGACTTTTACCTGGTCGTTGTCGCTCTGCAACACGGCACCGATACCCTCGAGGGACAGGCTCATGTTGATGTCGAAGTTTTCCGCGTTGTCCGGCGACAGATAGTTGGTGTGCGGATCGTACGACATGGCGAAGGTGTTGATGTACGCCTGGAAGATGTCTTCCGGACGGGTCTGATCCAGGCGCGCCAACTGGTTCTTGTAGCGCTTGGTCAGGGTTTCCTGGATCTGCTTCGGCTCTTTGCCGGCGATCTTCATCCGCAGCACTTCGTCCTTGACGCGTTTGCGCCACAGGTCGTCGAGTTCAGCGGTGGATTTGAGCCAAGGGGCATCCTTGCGATCGATCAGCAAGGTTTCCTTGGTGGTGAAGTCCATCTTGTCGACGCCTTTGTTCAGCTCGGCAAGGGCGAAGTCCAGACGCGACTTGACGCGGTCCAGATAGCGCTTGTAGATGGTGAACCCGGCGTTGAGGTCGCCGCTTTTGAGGAAGTCGTCGAACTGCGTCTTCCACTTGTCGAATTCGGTGATGTCGCTGGCCATGAAGTAGCTGCGCGACGGATCCAGCAGCTTGAGGTAGCTGTCGTAGATAATCACCGAACGCGCATCGTCGAGCGGCGGCTTGCTGTAGTGGTGACGCTTGAGCAACTCGACGACGTTCAGGCTGGCGATGACTTCATCGCGATCAGGCTGCAATTTGTCCCAGCTGTTGGCTGCGAATGTATTGCCCGACACCGGCAACAAACCGATACCGATGAAAAGAGCGAGGGCGGTGCTGGGGAGCAAATGCTTCATGCTGATTCGACGCGGGGACAATTGATAACGCATATTAGGCCGTCTTTGAAGTCGCCGGTTCTACGAGAGCCGGTCGCATAATGCAAAAAGCCCGGCGCTACAGCTTCGGGCTCAGTCCAGACTCACTATGGAGGCACTGTGAAGGCATTGCAAGGCGTTGACGGTCAAGTGGCATGGGTTGAAGAGCCGAGTCCTACGTGTGATGTAGGACAAGTCCGCATCCGAGTGGCGGCAGCGGGCCTCAATCGCGCCGATTTATTACAGAAAGCAGGGCTTTATCCGCCACCGCCAGGGGCCAGCCAAGTGCTCGGTCTTGAGTGCTCCGGGGTTATCAGCGAGGTCGGCGCGGGCAGTGCCTGGCAGGTCGGCGATCGGGTTTGCGCCTTGCTGGCCGGGGGCGGCATGGCCGAAGAGGTGGTCGTCGACGGACGGCACGTGCTGCCGGTTCCCGAAGGCGTTTCGCTGATCGAGGCCGCTGGATTGCCTGAGGTCTATGCAACAGTCTGGCTGAATGTGTTTCAACTTGCGGCGCTCAAACCGGGTGAGAAAGTTCTCCTGCATGCCGGCGCAAGTGGAATCGGTTCAGCCGCCATTCAGTTGTGCAAGGCGTTCGGCAATCCATGTTGGGTCAGCGCTGGTTCGGCCGAGCGTTTGGCCTACTGCGAGGCACTGGGCGCTCAGGGCGGGGTAGTGCGCACTGATGATCTGGAGAGCTTGCGTGATTTCGGGCCGTTCAATGTGATTCTTGACCCGGTCGGCGGCAATTATTCGGCGTTGAACCTCAAGCTGATGGCGCTGGATGGGCGCTGGGTGTTGATCGGTTTGATGGGCGGCCGTGAGGCAAAACTGGATCTGGCGCAGGTATTGGCCAAGCGTGTGCAACTGCTGGGCTCGACGTTGCGCAGTCGTGATGATCAGTTCAAGGCGGATCTGTTGAGTGATCTGGGCCAGCAGGTGTGGCCGCTGTTTGCCGAGGGGCGCTTGAGCCCGCAGTTGGCCAAGGCGTTTGCGGTGAAGGATGCCGAGGCGGCGTTTGCGGAGCTGGCGAGCAATACGGTGGCGGGCAAACTGGTGTTGGTGATTGACGAAAGTCTGAGCTGAGACCAAGGCACAAAGCCCCTCACCCTAACCCTCTCCCAAAGGGAGAGGGGACTGACCGGGTTGTTCTGCCGGGCTACATCGACCTGATGCATCGGGTCGAACTCAGGTTTGGAATATGAGCCTGCCTGTGCAGATTAAATCTTTGTCATTTCCAGAGGTGGATCGGCCAGCCGGCTTTTTCCGCGTGTTCCAGCAGCACTGGGTCCGGATTCACCACATGCGGGAAATCCACCTTCAGCAACAACGGCAGATCATTGCGTGAGTCGGAATAGAAACTCGCGCCTTCCAGGTTTTCCTCTTCAGCATCCAGCCACTCCAGTAAACGGGTGATCTTGCCTTCGCGGTAGGTCAGGGTGCCGACGGTGTGGCCGCTGTAAACGCCGTGGGCGACTTCCAGTTCGATGCCGAGAATTTCATCGATGCCCAGTCGATCAGCAATCGGTCTGACCAAGTGCGTGCCCGACGCCGAGATCACCAGAATCCGGTCGCCGGCCTTGCGGTGGGCGGCAATGGTTTTGGTCGCGTCGCTGAAGATGATCGGTTCGATAAAGTCTTCTACCCACGGCCCGACCAAGTGCTCGACTTCTTCCGGCGTACGCCCGATCAACGGCTCCAGGCTGAATTCCATGTAGTCTTCCATGCGCAATTTGCCATGGCTGTAGGCGTCCATCAGTTCGTTGTTCTTGCGCATGAACGATTCAGGATCGACCCAGCCCAGGCGCCCCATCTGCTCGCTCCAGAGGGTGGCGCAGTCGCCGTGGATCAAGGTTTCGTCCAGATCAAAAATTGCCAGAGCCATCAGTGCAGTTCTCTCTTCAACGTCAGCAAAGTCATCAGGCTACCTCACACAGGGCCGTCGGATCGATGGAAAGCGCCAGACGCTGACCGTCGGGATGCAGATCGGCCGCCGAGCGGTTGAGCACATCCACCACCAGTTCCACGCCGCGCGCTTCGATGCGGTAGCGGATGACGTTGCCGAGCAGGCTGTGGCTGCGGATCTGCGCGTCCAGTTCGCCTTCCAGGCTCAGTTCGATGGCTTCGGGGCGAATGGCGATGCGGTGGTTGATCGGACGCTGCAACAGCTTCGAAGCGTCGTCGGCATCGAGGAGGTTGTAGTTGCCGATGAAGCCGGCGGCGAACACATCGACCGGCGCTGTGTACAAGGTTTCGGCATCGCCGCTTTGTACGATTTTTCCCTGATTCATCAGGAAAATCCGGTCAGACATGGTCAGCGCTTCTTCCTGATCGTGTGTGACGAAGATCGTTGTCAGGCCGAGTTCGCGCTGGATCTGGCGAATCTGTTCACGCAGGTGTTTACGAATCCGTGCGTCGAGTGCCGACAGCGGCTCATCCAGCAGCAACAAACGCGGACGCGTGACCAGCGAGCGGGCAAGGGCCACGCGCTGACATTGGCCTCCGGACAATTGATGCGGATAGCGACTGGCGAAGTCGTTTAGTTCAACCAGTTTCAACACCTCGGAAACGCGTTTATGGCTGTCGTCGGCATTGACCTTTTGCATGCGCAAACCGAAGGCAACGTTCTGTTCGACAGTCATGTTGGGGAACAGCGCATAGCTCTGAAACACCATGCCGATCCCGCGTTTCTGCGGACTCAACGGCACGATATCGACGCCATCGAGGAGGATTTTGCCGCCATCCACTGGCGTCAGGCCGGCAATGCAGCGCAGCAGTGTGGATTTGCCGCAACCGGACGGGCCGAGCAGGGTGACGAATTCACCCTTGTTGATTTCGCAGTCGATGTCGCTGAACACGGTCGTGCCGGCGTAGCTTTTCTGCAGGTGTTGGACGCTGACGTAGCTCATTCGCTTTTGTCCTTGTTCAAGATGTTGGCGATCCAGGTCAGGACCAGCACGAAAAAGAAATACGAGATGACCAGCGCACTGGTGAAGTGACCGCTGCTGTTGCGCATGTTGTTCAGGTACACCTGCAGGGTTTCGTAGCGTGTGCCGACGAGGATATTGGCGAACACGAACTCACCGAACAGGAACGAGAACGACAGCAGCAACGCGACCATCAGGCCTTTGCGCAGGTTCGGCAACACCACCAGAAACGCTGCCTGAAAGGTGCTGGCACCGAGCAGTTGCGCAGCGTCCATCAGGTCGCGCAGGTTGATCGCTTGCAGGTTGTTGGTGATTGCCCGGTACATGAACGGCAACGCCACGGTGAAATAGCAGCCGATCAGAATCCACGGTGTACCGACCATGGCCATCGGCCCGGAACCGTAAAGTTGCAACAGTCCCACCGAGGACACCACCGGCGGCACCGCGAAGGGCAGCAGGATGAGGATGTTCATCAGTGCATCGAGTTTCGGGAAGTGGTAATGCACCACAAACAGCAGCGGCAAAATCAACACCACCGACAGCACCAGTGCACCGACGCACACCAGCAATGACTGGCCGAATGCGTGCAGGAAACGCGGATCGCTCCACAACTGGATGTACCACTTGAAGGTGAAACCGCTGGGCAGGATGGTCGCCGACCAACTGCTGGCGATCGAATAAATCAGTGTGCCCACGAGTGGCAGCAAGAGGATCGCGAACAACAGATAAACCACGACGCGGTGGTAGACGCCGGCCGGGCCGGATTCAGCGCGAGACATGGTAGCTCCTCTTCAACAGCAGTTGATGCACGACGGTGACAATGGTCATCAGCGCCACCAGCACCACGGCCAGGGCGCTGGCCAGATTCGGGTCGAGGGAAATATCGCCGGAGACCATTGCCGCAATACGGATCGGCAGTACGTTGAAGTTGCCCGTCGTCAGCGCATACACCGTGGCGTAGGCGCCGAGGGCGTTGGCCAGCAGGATCACGAACGTACCGAGCAGCGCCGGGGTCAGTACCGGCAAGCCGATGTGCCGCCAGAATTGCCAGCCATTGGCGCCAAGCAGCGCGGCGGACTCGCGCCAGTCTTCGCGCAGGGCGTCGAAGGCCGGGTAGAGCAGCAGCACGCCGAGGGGAATCTGGAAGTAGGTGTAGAGGATGATCAGGCCGGTTTTCGAGTACAGGTTGAAATCCTGAATGATCCCCGACTGCTTGAGCATGATGGTGATGCTGCCGTTGAAACCGAGCAGGATGATGAACGCGAACGCCAGCGGTACACCGGCGAAGTTGCTGGTCATGTTGGCAAAGGCGTTGACGAAGTTGCGCAGTTTCGAGTCGACCCGGCGTAGCGAATACGCGCCGAGTACGGCGATGATGATGCCGAACACGCTCGACCAGAAACTGATCTCCAGGCTGTACTGGATCGCCTGCAGGTAGAACTTCGAGCTGAAGATTTTCGTGAAGTTGGCGAAGCCCCAACCGAACTCTTCCGATTGCAGGCTATTGATCATCACCCAGACCAGCGGGGCAATTTCAAAGACGATAAAGAACAGCGCGAACGGCACCAGGCACAACGCCGCCAGCCATTTGCCGCGAGTCATTGAGTTCACTTGAGCAACTCCCGGCACACAGGTTTGTCGTGGGGGACGCCGAGCAGTTCGCAAACGGTGCCGCAGATTTCCGTCTGTTTCGGTGCGGCGTCGGCATCAAGGCTGAAGGCGTCACCGAGGACGAACAGCGGCACCTGACGTTCTTCCGGCAACAGGCCGTTGTGCGAGCGATCGTTGTTCATGCCGTGGTCGGCAGTCACCAATACCTGATAGCCAGCGTCGAGCCAGTTCTGCAGATAGTCGGCAAGGATGATGTCAGCGAAACGCGCGCTGTTGCGGTATTGCGAAGAGTCGAGGCCATGCTTGTGCCCGGCGTCGTCGATGTTCATCGGGTGGATCAGCAGGAAGTTCGGATCGTGGCGCAGACGCAGGTTTTCCGCGTCGGCGAACAGGTGCGAATCCGGGTAGTGATCGCTCCAGTAGAAGTGCCCGTGCTGGATCGGCAGCGACAGATTGTCGGTGTGCCGGTCGCGGGCGGCTACGAACGGCGAGCGGTTGTACAACTCGCTGACCCAGTGATACGCCGCCGCAGCGGTTTTCAGACCGGCGTCGCGGGCGTAGTGATAAATGCTGCGCTGGTTGGACAGGCGCGAGACGTTGTTGTGGACGATACCGCTGTCGATCGGCGGCACGCCGGTGAGGATGCATTCATAAAGCGGTCGGGACAGGGCCGGCAGTTCGCACTCCAACTGGTAGAGCGCGGCGCGTCCTGCGCCAACATAAGCCTGCAGATGCCCCATGGCGTGACGCGCGACCTCGTAATTGAGGCCGTCGAGCACGACAAGGATGACGTTGTGCTTCATAGGGGCAAAAACTCCGCGAAAACAGGAAATTTCAGATTCAGCCGAGATCCCCTGTGGGAGCGAGCCTGCTCGCGAATGCGGCAGATCATTCAACATTGATGTCGACTGACATGACGCCTTCGCGAGCAGGCTCACTCCCACATTTGGATCTTCAACAGATCACACAGTAGTGATCAGCCGCTTTATTTCATCTCTACGATGACTTCCTCGTTCCACTGCTGTGGCAGGGCTTTCGAAGTCTTTTCCCATGCGTCGGCGTCTTTGATCGGGGTGACCTTTTTGTACTGCTCGTTCGGCAGCAGTTTTGCCTTCACGTCTTCCGGCAGTTGCAGGTGCTCGGCGCGGATCGGGCGGGCGTTGCCGCGGGCTAGGTTGGTCTGGCCGGCGTCGCTGAAGATGTATTCGCGGGTCAGCTTGGCGGCGTTCGGGTTTTTCGCGTACTTGTTGATGATGGTGGTGTAGCCGGAAATCACCGAACCGTCGGATGGAATCAGTACGACGTAGTCATCCGGGTTGGCCATTTTGGCCTTGTAGCTGAGGCCGTTGAAGTCCCAGACCACACCGACTTCGATCTCGCCTTTTTCCATGGTGGCGATGGTCGGGTTGGCCATCGACAGACGACCTTGCTTGGCGATGTCGGCGAACAGCAGCAGCGCAGGCTTGATGTTTTTCTCGTCGCCACCGTTGGCCAGTGCCGCAGCGAGTACGCCGTTGGCGGCTTGGGCGGCGGTGCTCACGTCACCGATGGAGACCTTGTATTTGCCGCCCTTGAGGTCAGCCCACTTGGTCGGTACTTCGGAGCCGTGCAGCAGCTTTTTGTTGACGATGAACGCGATGGTGCCGGTGTAGGCCAGTGCCCAGTTGCCGTCCTTGTCCTTGGCCCAGTCCGGGACTTGGTCCCAGGTGCTTGGCTTGTACGGTTGCACCACGCCTTGCTTGACCGCGATCGGGCCGAAGGCGGCACCGACGTCGCCGATGTCGGCGGTGGCATTGTCTTTCTCGGCGGCGAACTTGGCGATTTCCTGGGCGGAACTCATGTCGGTGTCGATGTGCTTGAGGCCGTAGGTTTTGGCCAGGTCTTCCCAGGTGCCTTTCCAGTTGGCCCAGTCATCGGGCATGCCGACGCTGTTGACGGCGCCTTCCGCTTTCGCAGCGGCTTCGAGGGTTTTCAGATCGGTGCCGGCCGCCATGGCGGAGGTGCACATTGCAATGGTCGAGCCTAACAGTGTTGCCAGGAAAAGCTGTTTCATTCCGAAGCTCCTTGGTCGTGTTCAACGCTGCGATTGCGGTATGTGTTGGTCTAGGTCAGCAATACCTGAGCCAATTTATGCGGACTGGATGACACTTTGATGTCGGCAGCCCTGCGGCAGGCCGTTTATTTGCCCGGTATCGGCGGGTGCCAAGTAAGCGTAGACCATGCTCAAAGCCCCGCAGAGCAGGGAATTGGCCGATGTATTGCAAGTCGTGAAGACGACCGTTCGGTAGTTTTGTCATCTCTCGGTCATCTGCACTGCCTAGGCTTGCATCATCAGAAAACGGCTTGATTGCCGTGCGGTTTTGCCCTGAAACAGTGCTGGTCTAGTCCAGATAGGTAACGTTGATGCGCGATGAGGCAACAAAAGCGGTGACAGCGATTGGCCAGGTGTTGCAGGAGCAGCTTGATCACGGGTTGTTGGCGGCGGGCAGCAAGTTGCCGGCCGAGCGCAAGCTCAGTGAGTTGTTCGGCACCACGCGGATTACCGTGCGTGAGGCGTTGTTGCAGCTGGAGGCGCAGGGGCAGATTTATCGCGAGGAGCGTCGTGGCTGGTTCGTCTCGCCGCCGCGTCTGGCGTACAACCTGATGCAGCGCAGTCACTTTCACGCGATGGTCAGTGCGCAGGGGCGGGTGCCGTTGACCGAGGTGATTTCGGCGCGGTTGCAGCCGGCTTCGGCGGCGGTCTGTGCGTGGTTGCAGTTGCCGGCGCTGTCAAGCGTGATTCAGATTTGCCGGTCGCGGCGCATTGATGGGCGGTTGGTGTTGTATGTGGAGCACTATTTGAATCCGCAGTTTTTTCCGGGGATTCTTGAGTTTGATTTGAATCAGTCGATGACCGAGTTGTATGCGCGGCATTACGATTTGCACTATGGGCGGGTGCGGTTTGAGATTGTGCCTACGTCGTTGTCGGTGGATGCGGCGGCGGCTTTACGGGTGTCTGTGGGGAGTCCGGGGTTGCGGATTGCTCGGGTTAATTATGATCAGCATGAGCGGTTGATTGATTGTGATCTGGAGTTTTGGCGGCATGATGCGATTCACGTATCGGTTGATGTGGTTTGAGCTTTGACCTTGGCGGCCTGTGGGCCGACCAGGCTATTGGGTTCTGGGTGAATATCCGTTTCTGCGGGTGTCGCCGCTGGCGGTTTCGCTCTTACAGCGAGTCACTTTTGCAGACGCCCAAAAGTAACCAAAACGCTGGGCCCCGGCGTTCGGCCCGCTCGCTGGGGCTCGGGGTTCCTTCGCTCCGGGATCGATCCGGGTGCATCGCCTCCGGTTTGCTTCGCTGCACCTACTCTCGATGTGTTCGACTTCGTCGAACGGTCGCTGCGCTCCCACACCCGGATCAATCCCTCCACTCAGCCTGCCGAAGGGGCCAGCACGGCAAGATCAAAAGCTGCAGCCGAGCTAACGCTCATCCTGTTGAGTGGTGAGAAGCCGAAGCGGGTTTACCGGTTGGACTCAATTCTTGTGGGAGCTGGCCTGCCAGCGATGGCGGCCTGACAGCCGACCTGTTTCTTGCGGATGTACTCGATCCCTTGTAGGAGTGAGCCTGCTCGCGATGGCGGCCTGGCAGCCGACCAATTTCTAGCAGGCTGCACTCGGTCCAAATGTGGGAGCGAGCCTGCTCGCGAAAGCCCCCCCACAGTCACCTCATCTCTACTTGCCTGCCCCCGCATTGGCATACAAATAATCCGTCGCCAACGAGGCCAATGTCCTCACGCCGACCACCAGCGCCGACTCATCCACAAAGAACCCGGGATTATGATTTGGCGCAGCCTTGCTCATGTCCTGGTCTCTTGGTGTCACGCCGAGAAACACAAACAGCCCCGGCACTTCTTTGGCAAAAAACGAGAAGTCTTCCGCGCCCCCCACCAGCGGTGCATTCACCACATCATCCTTGGCCGCCCACTTCAGCGTCGGCAGCATCTTTTCCGTCAGCGCCGGGTTGTTGATGGTCGGGTCGTATTTTTCGATGATGGTGACATCCGCTTTCGCACCGCCGCTTTCGGCGATTTTTTCTACGGTCTGGCGTACGTCGGCATGCAGTTTCTGGCGGATGCCGTAGTCGTAGGAGCGGATCGTTCCGGTCATGTCGACGGATTCGGGAATGATGTTGTAGCGCGTTCCGCCGTTGATCGTGCCGATGCTGACCACCGACGGATAAGAGGAGATATCGGTGCGGCGGCTGACCACGGTTTGCAGGCCGACGATGGTTTGTGCGCCGACGGTGATCGGGTCGATGCCGTCCCATGGGCGGCCGGCGTGGGTTTGTTTGCCGAGGATTTTGATGCGCAGGTCGTCGGAGCTGGCCAGGGTGGCGCCGGGGCGGTAGGCGATCTGGCCGGCGGGGATGCCGGCCCAGACGTGCAGGCCGAAGACGGCTTCGGGTTTCGGTGATTTCATGACACCTTCCTCGACCATCATTTTTGCGCCCCAGGTGTTTTTGCCGTCGGGGATGAAGTCGCTCGGGCCTTCTTCGGCGGGCTGGAAGTAGAACACCACGGTGCCGGGCAGGGTGTCGCGCATACCCGTGAGAATTTTCGCCGTGCTCAGCAGGATCGCGGTGTGGGCGTCGTGGCCGCAGGCGTGCATGACGTCGACTTCTTTGTCGAGGTAGGTGCCTTTGGCTTTTGAGGCGAACGGCAGGTCGGCGACTTCCTTGACCGGCAGCGCGTCCATGTCGGCGCGCAGGGCCACGGTCGGGCCGGGCAGGGCGCCTTTGAGGACGGCGACTACGCCGGTACGGGCGACGCCGGTTTTGACGTCCAGACCCATGGCCTTGAGTTGTCTGGCGACCAGCTCGGCGGTGCGTTTTTCCGTGTTGCCGAGTTCTGGATGAGCGTGGATGTCGCGGCGGGTTTCCAGCAGTTCCGGCTCGAGCTTTTGCGCTTGTTCGGCGATTTGCGTGCGGGTGCTGTCCATTGTCGCGGCGCCGGCGTGGCAGGCGAACAGGCTGAGCAGAACGGCTTGGGCAATGCGCGTCAGTTGCATCGGTCTCTCCTTGATTATTGTTGTCGGGCTTTCCTGCCTGTGACTGCAACCGCGCGCCTGAGTGCTATTCCTTCGGCTGACCGCCACCGGCAGTGATCACTTGCACGCTCATGCGCGGCGTTGCCAGATCGAGCCCGGCTTCGTCGAGATGGCGTTTGAGCGACAGGTTGAACGCCCGGGACACTTCCCACTGTTTGATCGGTGCGGTCTTGAAGCGTGCGCGCAGAATCGCGCTGCCGGACTCGAAGCTTTCGACACCCTGAATCTCCAGCGGCGACCAGATGTTGCGCCGCTGCAACGGATCGGTGCGCATCTTCTGGCCGACTTCGCGCATCAGTTTGATCGCGTCGTCGATTTCCATGTTGTACGGCACTGCGACGCGGAAGATCGCGTAGCCGAATTCCCGTGAGTAGTTCTTGATGCTTTTGATTTCGCTGAACGGGATGGTGTGGACGATGCCGTCGATGTCGCGCAGGCGCACGGTGCGGATGGTCAGGCCTTCGACGGTGCCGAGGTGGCCGCCGACGTCGACGTAGTCATCGATGGCCAGCGAGTCTTCGATGATGATGAACAGGCCGGTAATCAAGTCCGCGACCAGCGATTGCGCACCGAAACCGATGGCCAGACCGATTACACCGGCACCGGCCAGCAGTGGCGTGACGTTCATGCCCATGTTCGCCAGCGCGACGATCAGCGCAATGATGAAAATCGCCACGAACAGCACGTTGCGGATCAGCGGCATCATCGTTTGCGCACGGGCATTCGCCAGACCTTTGCGCGAGCGGGTGAGGGCGTGATGCACGGCGGTGTCGGCGAGAATCCAGATCAGCCAAGAGAAAATCAGTGTGCCGATCAGGCTGAACAGTTTGACGCTGACATCATGCCCTTCGCCCTCGGCGAAACCGATCAGTGACTGGCCCCACACTCGCAGGCCGAGTTCGATAAAGACCAGCCAGACCACTAGGTGCGCGAGGGTGTAGAAGAAGTTTTTCAGGCGTTCGGAGTACAGCGCGTGGCGTTTCGGTCCGCGTTGCGGTTTCAGTGAGTGGCGGCGCACGAGGCCGTTGATCACCATGCACATCACCAGCAGCACGGTGCAGATCAGCGACTGGCGCAAGGCAGTGCTGGTGTCGCCGGCCGAAACGAAGGTGGCGAACAGCGAGATGCCGACCAGCACCAGCGCCGGCACGTACCAGAAGGTGCCGAGGATTTCGATGGTGTCGCTGAGGGCGCGGCGGGTCAGACGTCGTGACAGCGGCTGGTTGCGAATCAGGTGCGCGATCGGACGGCGAAAACGCAGGATAAACAGGCCGGTCGACAGTGCCGCGAGGACATTGGCGATAGTGGCGGCGGAGTGCGCCAGATGCACGCCGAGGCTTTCGATCAGGCGTGGGTCGTTCAGCGCCTCACCGAACGCGGCGAAGCTGCCGATCAGCCACAGCGGCCGAAACGCCTGATGACGCAGGATGTACAGCGCGCGATGGCGGTGCGGGCCGTCGAGCAGGGAAAACGCGATCACGCAGATCGCCGAGAAACAGGTGCCGACCACCAGCGCATAGGCGAGCACCATCGCCAGGCTTTTGCCCAGTGACGACGGCAGGGCATAGCTCATGTAGACGGTCATCACCAAGGCGATCAGCCATGGCCCGAGCTTGCGCAAAGCGAAGCGCAGCATGTCGAGGGCTCTGGGGTGTTGCGGCAGTTCTTCGGTAAGGCCGAAGCGCATGCGCACGCGGTGACCGAGCCAGATCAGCGCGGCGGCAAGCAGGCTCCACACTGCGAGGATCATGGCGAAGCCGAAGATGATCGGCAGCCACTCGTTGGCCGGCAGCATCATCGCGCTCAGTTCGTCCTTGGCCAGATCGAACTCGTTGCCCCAGCGGTTGAGCGGGCTGTCGGCGCCGGTAAATTGTTTTTCGAAGTTGGACAGGGTGCCGCCGATCAAGCCCAGCACGCCTTCTTCGGGGCTGGCCTGAGCCTTTTTGGTGGCGTCGCGCAGCTTCTTCAGGTCGGTCAGCAACTGTGCGCGTTGCTTGTCGTTTTCCAGCGACTTGATGACTTCGTCGAGGGACTGGCCAAGCGGTTCCTGCGCTTCGGGCTGGGCTTTGTTGGTGTTGAGCAGACCGGGCAAACCGACCGCGTGGGCGGGGGCCAGCGGCAGCAGCGTCATCAGGCAGACGAGGAACAGACTGGGCAAAGCAAAAAGACGAGCGAACACTAGGCGGTCAACCTCGCAAGGGGCGGATTCGCTGGAGTGTACGAGGCCCACTAAAGCAATGCGAGCCGAGCGCGGATTTATTCGTTGAGTTTGGCGAGGATCTTGTAGACCACGGTGGCGAGGATCGTGAGCATGCCGATCCACATGGCGAACACGCCGGCGTTCTTGTCACGGAAGTTGAAGCCGATGGCCAGCAGGATCATTCCGCTCAGAATCGGAATGAGCATGGCGTGGAACGAAGACATCGAGATCATGGAGACTGCCTTGTCGAAATGAATGATGTAAGTCTAGGTCGGTTTCTGCCGACCGGTATTGACCTGAGTAGGAGCTGCCGAAGGCTGCGATCTTTTGACCTTAAAAACAAAATCAAAAGATCGCAGCCTTCGGCAGCTCCTACATGGAACAAGTGGTCCCGAATGGTTACGGCAACTCGCGGCAGGCGTAGAACGCGCTGAGCACTTTGACCAGATGCGCCAAATCATGGCTGCCGCACAGTTCGCGGATCGAGTGCATGGCGAAGGTCGGCAGGCCGATATCGACGGTGCGCACACCGAGGTGGCTGGCGGTGATCGGGCCGATGGTCGAGCCACAGCCCATGTCGCTGCGCACCACGAAGCTTTGCACTGGCACTTCTTCGGCCATGCACAGATGGCGGAAGAAGCCGGCGGTTTCGCTGTTGGTGGCGTAGCGCTGGTTGCTGTTGACCTTGATCACCGGGCCGGCGTTGAGTTTCGGGCCGTGGTTGGCGTCGTGCTTTTCTGCGTAGTTGGGGTGCACGCCGTGGGCGTTGTCGGCCGAGACCAGCAGGGATTTCTGGATGGTGCGGACGAACTCGTCACCTTCCGGCAGCAGACGACGCAGGGTCTGTTCGAGCATCGGGCCATCGGCACCGCAGGCCGAGCAGGAGCCGACCTCTTCGTGGTCGTTGCACACCAATACGCAGGTTTCGTCGGTTTCGGCAGTGAGCAAGGCTTGCAGGCCGGCGTAGCACGACAGCAGGTTGTCGAGGCGCGCGCCGGCAATGAAGTCGCCATTCAGGCCGATGACTGCAGCACTTTGCGTGTCGTAGAAACTCAGCTCGTAATCGAGCACCACGTCGGCGTTCAAGCCATGTTCGCGGGCCAGTTGATCGGTAAGCACGGCGCGGAAATCGACGCGCTCGTCACCGGCAAACTGCGCGAGGATCGGCGGCAGTTCAGTCTGCGCATTGATCGCCCAGCCTTGATTGGCTTCACGGTTGAGGTGAATCGCCAGGTTGGGAATGATGGCGATCGGCGCTTTGAAGTCGATCAACTGGCTCTCGACTTTGCCGTCGCGGCGGAAGGTCACGCGGCCGGCCAGCGACAGATCACGGTCGAACCACGGTGCCAGCAGGGCGCCGCCGTAAACTTCAACGCCGAGTTGCCAGAAGCCCTGACGCTGCAGTTCCGGTTGCGGCTTGACCCGCAGGCACGGGCTATCGGTGTGCGCGCCGACCAGGCGGATGCCGCCGTGCAGTGGCGAAGTGCGGCCCATTTTGATCGCGACAATCGAGGAGTCGTTACGGGTGACGTAATAGCGGCCGTTAGGCTCGGTGGTCCATGGCTCGCGCTCGTCGAGGCGCACGAAACCGGCAGCCTCCAGACGCTGCACCAGACTGGCAGTGGCGTGGAACGGGGTAGGGGAGGCCTTGAGAAAGTCGATCAGGCCTTGGTTCAACTCTTCGCGCATAAGAAACTCCAGACAGCAATGGGCGGGAGTTTAACGCATCGGCTTGAAGCTTGGGGCATGACATGCGGTCTTGAAATGCATGCAAAAAACTGTGGGAGCGAGCTTGCTCGCGAAAGCGGTATTACATTCAACATTAATGTCGACTGATCGATTGCTTTCGCGAGCAGGCTCGCTCCCACAGGGGGGCAGTGTGGTTTGTCAGAACGGGGCGGGGCACTCGAAGCGCAGGCGTTCGCCGGTTTGCGGGTGGGTGAAACTGAGCATGCTCGCGTGCAGGCACAGGCGTGGCCATGCCGCCAGAGCCTGCTCGTGGGCATAGAGCCCGTCACCGAGCAGCGGATGCCCGATCGACAGCATGTGCACGCGCAACTGATGCGAACGGCCAGTGATCGGTGTCAGCTCAACTCGACACCAGTCGCTGCAACGCTCCAGCACACGCCAGAAGGTCAGCGCATGCTTGCCGAATTCGTGATCAACCACGTGGCGCGGTTTGGTCGGCGGATCGTAGCGCAAAGGCAAGTCGATGCTGCCGCTGTCGAGTTCCGGCTGACCCCAGGCCAAAGCGGTGTAGGCCTTTTCGGTTTCGCGGTCGTGAAACTGGCGCGATAGTTCGCGATGCGTGTCGGCGTCGCGGGCGAGCAAAATGATGCCGGAGGTTTCCCAGTCCAGGCGATGGACGATGCGCGCTTCCGGGTAGCCGTTTTCCTGCAAACGGGTAATCAGGCAATCCTTGTTGTCGTCGGCGCGACCGGGCACCGAGAGCAGCAATGTCGGTTTGTTCACCACCAGTACGGCGGCGTCCTGATGAATGATGTGGATGTTGGACAGCGGCATTAAAACAGCCTCGTAACAAATGCCAACGGCGGCTCGGAACTGCTGATAACCCTGTAGGAGCTGCCGAAGGCTGCGATCTTTTGACTTTGAAGATCAAAAGATCGCAGCCTTCGGCAGCTCCTACACAAGCATCAATAGTCCGAGCCGCCGTAGCGACTGCCAAATCGACTCAGCGATCGGGCAGGGTGATATTGAGTTCCAGAATCGAGCAACTGCCCTGGCTTTCCAGTGCAACATGTACGTCGTCGTTGCCGATGTTGACGTACTTGCGGATCACGTCGACCAGTTCCTTCTGCAAGGCTGGCAAGTAATCCGGCGTGCTCCGCTGGCCGCGCTCATGCGCCACGATGATCTGTAGACGCTCTTTCGCTACCGAGGCGGTGCTTGGCTTTTTGTTGGCACGAAAGAAGTCAAAAAGGTTCATTACCTACCTCCAAACAGGCGCTCGAAGAATCCCTTCTTCTCGACATCGAGGAAACGGTGGGCTTTTTCTTTGCCCAGCAAACGGTCGACGGTATCGCTGTACGCCTGACCGGCATCGCTCTGGTCGTCGAGAATCACCGGTACACCCTGGTTGGATGCCTTCAGCACCGCTTGGGACTCCGGGATCACGCCCAGCAGCGTTACCGAGAGGATTTCCTTGACGTCTTCAACGCCAAGCATTTCGCCCTTTTCAACACGCTCTGGATGGTAGCGAGTGATCAGCAGGTGTTCCTTGATCGGGTCTTCGCCACGTTCAGCGCGACGCGATTTGCTCGCCAGCAGGCCGAGCATGCGGTCCGAATCTCGTACCGAGGACACTTCCGGGTTGGTCACGACGATCGCTTCATCAGCGAAGTACATGGCCAGGTGAGCACCTTTTTCGATGCCGGCCGGGGAGTCGCAGACGACGAACTCGAATTGTTCCTTGAGCTCCATCAGGACTTTTTCCACGCCTTCGACAGTCAGCGCGTCTTTGTCGCGAGTCTGACTGGCGGCCAGTACGTAGAGGTTTTCCAGGCGCTTGTCTTTGATCAATGCCTGTTGCAGGTTGGCTTCGCCGTTGACCACGTTGACGAAGTCATACACCACGCGGCGCTCGCAACCCATGATCAGGTCAAGGTTACGCAAGCCCACGTCGAAGTCGACGATCACTGTTTTGTGGCCGCGCAGTGCGAGGCCGGTACCGATAGCGGCGCTGGTGGTGGTCTTACCCACACCACCCTTGCCGGATGTAACCACGAGAATCTTGGCCAAGGTGTTTCACCCCTAAGGAAGAAGGACTTTTTAGCCCCTGAAAAACATCTCTTGAAAACTACTGCAGTCGGACAGCCTTGGCTGGAATTCGGCGTTGAGCCTTTTTCCTACTTCGTTTGAGCCGTTTTCGCTACGTTTTAGAGATGCTTGGAAAATGCGGCAGTATCCGTTAAAGCCGAATGATGTTCAACACGTCGCCCGACAGGCTGACCTGTACGCCCGAGCCCCACATAGGGTCGCGACGCAAATCTTCGGAGACCTTGTAATGACCGGCGATGGAGATCAGTTCAGCGCTCAATTGCTGACAGAAAATCCGTGCCTTGGTGTCACCCTTCACGCCGGCCAGCGCACGGCCACGCATCGGGCCGTATACATGGATGTTGCCATCGGCGAGAAGTTCCGCCCCCGGACTGACCGAGGACACCACGACCAGATCGCCACCCTGCGCGTATATCTGTTGTCCACCACGTACTGGCGTGGTGATGACGCGGGTCGGTTTGACGGTCGGCTCAGGTGGTTTTTCCGGCTTCTTTTTGACTTCGGGCTCGGCCATTTCCAGCGGCCGTTCACGGGCGCCCGACGGCGGTAGCACGGGGATGTCGATGGCGATGGCGGCGGCGATGTCTTCAATGCGGCTGGCGCGAATCGCCAGGGTACGCAGGCCATGTTGACGGCAGACGCGCATCAGGCCCGGCAGATCGACGGCGCCTTCGCTCGGCGGCAGTTTGTCCAGCGCCAGAACCAGCGGCGCGTTGCTGAAGAAGTTCGGCGCCTGGGCGACTTTGGCGGCCAATTGCCGATCGAGGCTTTCGAGGTCGTTACGGGCCAGTTCCAGCACAGTAATGGCCAGCATGCTGCCCTTGAGCTGGAATACGGGATCTTGGTCTAACGGTTCGGTTTGGCTCATGTCGGCATACAACGGCTTGTCACTAAAAGTGCCGAGACTTATAACGAGAACGCCCGCGAGCCGCAAGCCGGGTCGAACGATGTAGAATGCGCGGCCACTGTATTTACGGAAGCTTTAATGGATCGCCCGCGTTTTCGAAAAGCATTTTTATCGCCACGCTTCTGGCCGCTCTGGTGCGGTCTGGGGCTTTTATGGCTGATCGTGCAGTTGCCGTATCCGGCGTTGCTGACCATCGGTCGAGTTTTGGGCGCGCTGATGTATCGCGTGGCCGGCGACCGGCGGCGCATTGCCAAGCGCAATCTTGAACTGTGCTTCCCGGAAAAATCCGCCGCCGAGCGCAAACGTCTGCTCAAGGAGAATTTCGCCTCCACCGGCATCGCCTTTTTTGAAATGGCCATGAGCTGGTGGTGGTCGCGCGAGCGTCTGGCCAGGCTGGCCCACGTTGAAGGCCTGGAGCATTTGCAAAAGGCCCAGCGCGAAGGCAAAGGCGTGATTCTGATGGCAGCGCATTTCACCACGCTGGAAATCGGCGCGGCGCTGCTCGGTCAGCAGCACACCATCGATGGCATGTACCGCGAGCACAAGAATCCGCTGTTTGACTATGTTCAGCGTCAGGGTCGCGAGCGGCACAACCTCGACTCGCTGGCGGTGGAGCGTGACGACGTGCGTGGCATGCTCAAGCTACTGCGTTCCGGTCGCGCGATCTGGTACGCACCGGATCAGGACTACGGCGCCAAGCAGAGCATCTTCGTGCCGCTGTTCGGCATTCAGGCAGCGACAGTGACGGCGACGACGAAATTCGCCCGTCTCGGCAAGGCGTTGGTCGTGCCGTTCACCCAAGAGCGTCTGGCTGACGGTAGCGGTTATCGCTTGGCGATTCATCCGCCGCTGGAAGATTTCCCAGGCGAAACCGAAGAGGCTGACTGCATCCGCATCAATCAGTGGGTCGAGAGCGCCTTGCGCGCCTGCCCCGAGCAATATCTGTGGGCGCACCGTCGCTTCAAGAGCCGCCCACCGGGCGAGCCGAAGTTGTACGCCAAACGCCGCTGAACCAATCACTGACAAGCACCATGGAGTGTTGCGATGAGCCCAGCTGAACCGGTTACAGGTTTGATTCTTTCCGGCGGCGGGGCTCGGGCGGCGTATCAGGTGGGGGTGCTGGCGGCGATTGCCGAATTGTTGCCGTTGGGCGCCGACAATCCGTTTCCGGTGATCGTCGGCACCTCGGCCGGGGCGATCAATGCGGTCAGCCTTGCCAGTGGTGCCACGGATTTTCGCGCCGCCATCGAACGTCTCACCTTGTTCTGGCAAGGCTTTCGCAGCCATCGCGTGCTGCGCAGTGACTGGCCCGGGGTTATCCGTCAGGCCAGCCGCTTTGTCAGCCACAGCCTGCTTGGCCTTGGTCGGCAACTGCCGGTGGCACTGCTCAACAGTTCGCCGCTGCGCGAACTGCTCAATGAAAAACTGCACATGCCCGGCATCGCCGAATCGATTGCGCGCAAGCAATTGCACGCGGTGGCGGTGACTGCGTTCGGCTATGAGTCGGGGCAAGCGGTGACGTTCTATCAGGGCGGCGGCACGATCGATGCGTGGTTGCGGCATCGGCGCATTGGTGTGCCGACGCAATTGTCGGTGGATCACTTGCTGGCGAGTTCGGCGATTCCGTTGTTGTTCGCGCCGGTGAAAATCGGTGATGAATATTTCGGTGACGGCGCCGTGCGGCAATCAGCACCGATCAGCCCGGCATTGCATTTGGGCGCGAGCCGGGTGCTGGTGGTCGGCGTCAGCGGCAACCCGCGCGGGTTTGATCCGCAGCAGCCGCTGGAGCGCGCCTACACGGGGCAACAGCCGACGCTGGCGCAGATTGGCGGGCACATGCTCAACAGCACGTTTATTGACAGCCTCGAGAGCGACATCGAGTTGCTCCAGCGTCTCAACCAGTTCAGCCACTTGATGCCCGCCGGCACGCCGACGCGCGAGTTGGGTGTGGCACCGGTGGAGGTGTTGGTGATTTCGCCGAGTCAGCCGATCGACGAGATTGCCGCGCGGCATCGCCAGGAATTGCCGGCGGCGTTGCGTTTGTTCTTGCGCGGGCCGGGGGCGACCAAGACCAGTGGGGCAGGGGTGTTGAGTTATCTGCTGTTCGAGGCGGGGTATTGCAGCGAGTTGATTGATCTGGGGCGGCGCGATGCGTTGGCCAAGCGTGAGGAGTTGTGCCGGTTTCTCGGACTATCCGAAGCGGTGGTTCCCGCCTGAAATCTGCGGAGAGGCCTTCGCGAGCAGGCTCGCTCCCACATTGGAACTCGGTCGAATGTGGGAGCGAGCCTGCTCGCGAAGCTCTTGAAATCAGAAGTGGAACTTCACCAGGAAGCTCGTGGTGCTCTGATTGGTCTTGAACGCACCGGTGTCGTCGATGCCGTACTTGTCTTTCCAGTAGTCGTATTCCACACCGACATACAACTGCTTCTCGCCAAAACTCAACGCCTTGCCCAAGTCGTATTTGACCTGTGGGTTGAAGTGCAGGTTGGCGTGGTAATCGCCTTTGGAGTTGGAGTCGTTGTCGGTGACCCAGTCCATGAAGCCGTCGATCAGGATGTCCGACTTGCCGACCGGGATGGTGTAGGACCAGACCGGGGTGATCTGCCAGACGTTGTCACCGGCGCGAGCACCTTGGGTGTGGCGCTGGTAGAAGTTCAACTGGAAGTAGTCGAAGCCCGGGATCGCCAGGTCGAAGCCTGGACCAATCAGGTACGACTCGGTGTCGCCTTCGCCGAACTCGTAAGTCATCGCCACCAGCACGTCTTTGATCGGGCCGAACTCGATCTTCTGGTCGAGCACTTTACCCAGCGAGATGCGCGGGCTGAACTCACCGTAGTAGGTGTTCGGACCGTTGCTGAAGTCCTTGCCACCGTTGTAGAAGATCTTGTCGAAGAAGAAGAAGTTGTCCCCATAAGTCCACGCATCGGCGTGCTCGAAGGTGACGGTCTGCTGGATGCGCGGGTTGACCTGGAAGTCCTTGCCATACAGGTAGGTCAGGCTGTTGTTCTGCCACTGCAGCAGGCCTTCGGCCATGGCCTGGCCGCCGGCCAACATCGATCCCGCGAGCATCAGGCTGGTGCACATACGTTTCATTCGGTTGCTCCCAAAGTAGGTGTTCCACGTTTATTTTTTTTAAGATCGGCGCTCTGGTGTGGCGCCTTTTTTCGTTGCTGCAAAAGTCATCCGATCGGTCAGCTTCGTTGCTGTTAGCAAGAGCCGAGCCAAGGCTTTCGAAAAGCAAAAAAACACCCGCTCGACTGCTGAAAAACAGTCGATTGAGTGTGTTTTCGGGATGCCTCGGTACTGACCGGGGCCGGGATAAGTTGGCTCTTCGGTCAGGAATTAAATCCGGGCTTTTTTTTAGACCGAATTCAAGAGGCCGCGGAGAATACTGACTCAACGGCCAGGCCTCAAGTGCCCCGCAACAGAGCACCGACGACAGGCATGGGGCACGGTTGCGGGCCATCTTAGAAGTGCACCTTGACCAGCAGGCTGGCGGTGTTCTGATTGGTGTCGAAGTTGTGGGTGTTTTCGACGCCGTATTTATTTTTCCAATAGCTGTATTCGGTGCCGACATACAGCTGTTTGTGGCTCCAGCCCAAGGCTTTGCCCAGGTCATATTTGATCTGCGGATTGATGTGCAGGTTGGCGTGGTAGGTGCCGCGTGAGTTCTCATCGTTGTCGACCACCCAATCGAGGTAGCCGTCGATCAGCACATCGGAATTGCCCAAGGGAAAGCTGTAGGACCAACCCGGGGTGATCTGCCAGACGCCGTCGCCGGGGCGTGGGCCTTCGGTATGACGGCGGAAGATGTTCAGGGTGACGTAGTTGAAGCCGGGCACCTTGAGGTCGAAGCCCGGGCCGATCAGATAGGCCTCGCTGTCGCCTTCGCCGTATTCGTAGGTCATGGCCAGCAGCACGTCCTTGATCGGGCCGAACTCGAGTTTCTGGTCGAAGATCTTGCCGAACGAGAAGCGCGGGGTGAATTCACCGTAGAAGGCGTGCGGGCCTTTGTTCGCGTCTTCCTTGCCGTTGTAGAAGATCTTGTCGACGAACAGGAAGTTGTCGCCGTATTTCCACTTGTCGGCGTGCTCGAAGGTCAGCGTCTGCTGGATCGACGGGTTGATCGCGAAGTTCTTGCCGTACAGATAGCTCAGGCTGTTGGTCTGCCACAGCAGTAAATCGCCGGCCATGGCCTGACTCGCGGCCAGCAGGCCGCCACTCAACAGAACGTTGGTTTGCGTGCGAATCATCTGTTGCTCCCTCTTGTTTTTATTGTTTGAGGCAGGGTGTTGCATAACCCTTGTGGGAGCGAGCCTGCTCGCGAAGAGGGCGTGTCAGTCGCCATCATTGTTGAATGACACACCGCTTTCGTCGGAACGCCGCCCGGAGCAAGCTCGCTCCCACAGGGTTTTGTGGTGACTCCGTCAGTGCTGGTGCGCGTGGCAGTCGTTGATCGCTGCACGCTCTTTGCCGCCGAGAATGTTGAACAGCAGGTTCAGCGTCAGGGCGCTGAGCGTGGCCATGGCGATGCCGCTGTGGGTAATCGGGCTCATCCACATCGGCAGATGCGCGAAGAACTCCGGACGCACCACCGGGATCAGGCCCATGCCGATGCTCACCGCGACCAGCAACTGGTTGCGACGGTCACCGATGTCGGCTTCCTGCAGGATCTTGATGCCGGTTGCGGCAACCATGCCGAACATCGCAATCGCTGCACCGCCGAGTACCGCCGGTGGAATCGACGCCACCAGAAACGCTGCTTTCGGCAGCAGGCTCAGGACGATCAGCAAGCCACCGGCAACGATGGTCACCGAACGGCAGCGCACGCCGGTCATCTGCACCAGACCGATGTTCTGCGCGAAAGAGGAGTGGGTAAACGTGTTGAAGAAACCAGCGACAAACGAGGCGCCGGCATCACACAGCAAGCCGCGACGTAGCATGCGCGGGCAGACTTCCTGGCCGGTGATCTTGCCCAGCGCGAGGAACATCCCGGTGGATTCTACAAAGATGATGACGACTACCAGACACATCGACAGGATCGGTGCCAGTTCGAATTTCGGCATGCCGAAATGCAGCGGAGTGACGAACTGAACCCATGGCGCGTTGGCAATGCCGCTCAGGTCGACCATGCCAATCGCGCCGCATAGGATGTAGCCGAAGCACATGCCGATCAGTACGGAAATGTTGACCCAGAAACCGCGCATGAAGCGGTGGACCAGCAGAATAGTGCCCAACACCAATGCGGCGATGGCCAGATAAATCGGTGAGCCGAATTGCGCAGCGGCAGCGCCACCACCGGCCCAGTTCACGGCCACGGGGAACAGCGACAAACCGATCGAGGTGATGACCGTGCCGGTCACCAGCGGCGGGAAAAATCGCACGACCTTGGACATGAACGGCGCGATGAGCATGCCGAAGAAACCGGCAGCGATCGTCGCACCGAAGATGCCTTGCAGACCGATACCGGGCATGCCGGCCATGGCGACCATGCTGCCGACTGCAGCAAAACTGGCGCCCATCATCACCGGCATGCGAATGCCCATCGGGCCGATGCCCATGGACTGGACGATGGTGGCGATACCGGCGACCAGCAGGTCGGCGTTGATCAGGAAGGCAATTTCTTCACGACTCAGGCCAGCGGCCTGTCCAATGATCAGCGGCACCGCGATGGCACCACCGTACATCAGCAGAACATGTTGCAAACCGACCAGGATCAGTTGCAAAAGGGGCAATCGCTGAATGGCGGGTGCGTCGGGGATGCGCGCTTTGGACAGCTCGGACATGCAACACCTCGGATCTTTTTATTCTTGTGATTAACAGCTGCCGGGTTGCTCACAGCTGTTTATTTGCATCAGGTAAACCGCGTTAAGACGATTCGCGAGCAGGCTCGCTCCCACAGGAAATGCGCGATCTCTGTGGGAGCGAGCCTGCTCGCGAAGCTTTGTTGCTTAGTTGGTCTGTGCTCCCTGGGCGATCCATGCACCGATCAGGTCACGTTCCTGCTGGGTCATCTGAGTGATGTTGCCCAGTGGCATGATCTGCGTGGTGATGGCTTGCGCCTGGATGCGCGCCGCGTTCTGGCGGATCTGCTCTGGGGTATCCAGCATCACGCCGGCAGGTGCCGCGCTGAACAATGGACTGGTTGGTTTGGCCGAATGGCAAACCGCGCAACGTTCCTGGATCACCGTGTGCACTTTGTCGAAACCCGGGCCGGCATTCGACGCTTGTGCCGGTGCAGCAGGTGCTTCTGCGGGTGCAGCAGGCGCCGCTGCTTCAGCCGGTTTCAAACCACCGCCCAGTGCCGTTTCCGGCAGCGGTTGGTATTCGATTTTGGCTGGCGCCTTGGCCACTTCCGGCGCGGTCGACATCGGCATCGGGCCGGTGACGTAGGCCAGACTGATCATGCCCACCGCCGCAACCGGCAGGGTCCAGGCAAACTTGTGGCTGTCGTGACGGGTGTTGAAGTAGTGACGCACCAACACCGCCAACACCGCGATCCCGGCCAGGATCAACCAGTTGTACTGGCTGCCATAAGTGCTCGGGAAGTGGTTGCTGATCATGATGAACAGCACCGGCAGGGTGAAGTAGTTGTTGTGACGCGAACGCAGCAAGCCTTTGGCAGGCAGCGCCGGATCCGGCGTACGGTTTTCGGCAATCGCCGCGACCAGTGCACGTTGCGCCGGCATGATGATGCGGAACACGTTGCCGACCATGATGGTGCCGATGATCGCGCCGACGTGCAGGTACGCACCACGACCGCTGAACACTTTGCTGAAGCCATACGCCGCGCCGATGATCAGCACGAACAGAATGAAACCGAGCAGAGCAGGGCGTTTGCCCAAGGCCGAGTCGCACAGGAAAGAGTAGATGAACCAGCCGATAAACAGCGAGCCGATACCGATGGCCACGCCTTCAGGGCCGCTCAATGTGCTGCCCGGAGCCAGCAGGTAGAGCGTTGGATTGGAGTAGAACACCACGCACAGCAGCGCGATCCCCGACATCCAGGTGAAGTAGGCTTCCCATTTGAACCAGTGCAGGTTTTCCGGCATCGCCGGCGGGGCCAGTTTGTATTTTTCGAGGTGATAGATACCGCCACCGTGGATCGCCCACAGGTCACCGGCCAGACCGGTTTTCGGGTTGACGCGGTTGAGGTTGTTCTCCAGCCAGACGAAGTAGAACGACGCACCGATCCAGGCCACGCCAGTAATCATGTGAACCCAGCGCACGCTCAGGTTCAGCCATTCCAACAGATGTGCTTCCACAGTCTTTACCTCTCGCCTGTCACTCTTGTTGTCGAGTGATCAGACCTTCTCTTATTGGTGGGGGGCGAGGATCAAACGCTCATCCTCTTTGAAAAAATGCTCATCGCAGTTATTGCCTGTGCCACTGCGATCAACCACCAGGAAGTCATCCCGCTTTTCGATCGTCAGCACCGGATGGTGCCAAACGCCGCGATGGTAATTAATGCCCTGCCTGCCGTTGGTGACGAAGGCGCGGACCAAGCCTGATACAGGTTCATCGCCAACGGGCGCGACCACGATCAGAAAGGGGTTGCCGAGCAGCGGAATGAAAGCCTGGCTGCCCAGCGGATGGCGTTCCAGCATGCAAATGGTCAGCGGCATGTCCTGCGCGTCGGCGCGGAAGATGCTGATGATCGCGTTGTCCTCAGGCTGAGCGGTTTCGACCGTCGCCAGTTTGTGGAAGCGCATGGTCGAACCGTTGTTGATCATGAAGTGATCGCTGCCGTCGGTTTCGATGACGTCACCGAAAGGGGCGAAGGCTTCTTTGCTCAGCGGTTCAATCTGTAGTGTGCGCATGCTGTTCTTCTTATCCGAATTCGTTGTCTGTTCACTGCATTTCCCTGTAGGAGCTGGCGAAGCCTGCGATCTTTTGACTTTGTTTTTAAGATCAAAAGATCGCAGCCTGCGGCAGCTCCTACAGGCTCAGCATTACTTCGCGACCTTGCCGAGAACGCGTAAGCGACTCACACCGCCATCCGGGAACACGTTCAGACGGATGTGGGTGATCGGGCCCAGCGCCTTGATCTGCTCGACGAAGGTGTGCTCGGCGTGCATTTCCAGCTTCTGGCTTGGCAGCAGTTCACGCCAGAACAGCGACTGGGTTTCGATCTGGCTGTCGGTGCCGCCCTTGACGAACGCGCCCTGGATCGAGCAAGTGTCCGGGTAGTTGCCTTTGAAGTGCAGGGTGTCGACGACGATCTTCTCGATCTCGCCCGGGTGACCCAGCGCGACGATCACCCAGTCATTGCCTGGCGTGCGACGACGTGCAGTTTCCCAGCCGTCGCCCATGTTGATGCCACGGCCCGGGTTGAGGATGTTGCTCATGCGGCCGAAGTGTTCGTCGGAGCAGGCGAGGGCACGGCCACCGTTGAGGGCTGCTGCCAGATCGACTTGCTCGTTGTCGCCAACCGCCGACCAGTCGCGGAACGGAATGCCGTACACGCGCAGACGGGCGACACCGCCGTCCGGGTAGATGTTGAAGCGCAGGTGGCTGAACGCCTGGTCGTTGCTGATTTCGTGGTAGTGGTGGCTGTTGCCCTGCAGCTCGACGGCCGACAGCACTTCAGTCCACTGGGTGTTTTCATCAGGCTCGCCCGAGGCCAGGAAGCACGCTTCCAGAGAGGCCGATGGCGGGAAGTTGCCGGTGAAGAATGAAGTGTCGATGTCCACGCCTTTGATCGAGCCCGGTACGCCCAGACGGATCACTGCGCTGTCGAAGCCTTCGAAGCGCTTGCGGCGCGATTCCCAGCCGTCCATCCACTTGCCGTTGTCATCGAACACGCCCTCCTTCCATACGGCCGGGGTCGGTTGGAACAGACGATTGGCGTCTGCGAACCAGTCATCGGTGACCGAGATGATTTTGGTGCCCAGACGGGCATCGGCCAGGTTGACGAATTTTTCGAAAGGTACGGCGTAAGCTTTCATTCTTCTTGTCTGCCTTTAAAAAAGTGGCTGGGGATGCTTGCAAGACCCTGGGTACTCTCCGCGTTTGATGTACTCGGGTCAGGCTCGCTATAGGGTCAGTAAACGGAACAGGGCAATCTTGTTGATCTCCGCCAGCGCGCATTTGAACTCGGTGTCTTGCGAGTTGTGAATGCGCGTTTCGAACGCCGCGAGGATCTGATGCCGGTTGCTGCCTTTTACCGCCATGATGAAGGGAAACTTGAACTTGGCTTTGTAGGCGTCGTTCAGCTCGGTGAAGCGCTGGAACTCTTCGGCCGTGCATTGGTGAATACCGGCGCCAGCTTGTTCATTGGTGCTGGCTTCGGTCAGTTGGCCCTGGACGGCGGCTTTGCCGGCCAGGTCCGGGTGAGCATTGATCAGCGCAAGCTGGCTGGCGTGATCGGTGCTCAACAGGATGTCGCTCATGCGCTGGTGCAGGGTTTCGATCTCGTCGATCGAAGCGTCCGCGCCCAGGTCATAGGCCTTCTCGGCCACCCATGGCGAATGTTCGTAGATGTCGGCGAAAGCGTTGACGAAGGCGTCGCGGCTCAGGCTCGACGGTTGCAGGGTTTGAAAGCGGCTCATTGGGCGGCCCCTTGGTACGGCTGGGTTTCGTGCCAGTGACGCGCGATGTCGACGCGACGGCTGAACCAAACCTGTTCATGACTTTTAGCGTATTCGATAAAGCGTTTGAGCGAAGCGATGCGCCCCGGACGGCCGATCAGGCGGCAGTGCAGACCGATCGACAGCATCTTCGGTGCTTCAGCGCCTTCGGCATAAAGCACATCGAAGGCGTCTTTGAGGTATTCGAAGAAATCGTCACCCTTGTTGAAACCCTGCACCTGGGTGAAGCGCATGTCGTTGGTGTCGAGGGTGTACGGGATCACCAGATGCGGCTTGCCGGTCGGGTTGTTCGGCTCCCAGTAGGGCAGGTCGTCGTCGTAGGTGTCGCAGTCGTAGAGGAAACCACCTTCTTCCATCACCAGACGACGGGTGTTCGGGCCAGTGCGGCCGGTGTACCAGCCCAGTGGCCGCTCGCCGGTGATTTCGGTGAGGATGCGGATCGCTTCGAGCATGTGCTCGCGCTCCTGCGCTTCGTCCATGTACTGATAGTCGATCCAGCGGTAGCCGTGGCTGCAGATCTCGTGGCCGGCATCGACCATCGCGCGGATCACGTCCGGGTGGCGCTGGGCGGCCATGGCGACGGCGAAGATGGTCAGCGGAATGTCGAATTCCTTGAACAGTTTCAGGATCCGCCAGACACCGGCACGGCTGCCATACTCGTAAAGCGATTCCATGCTCATGTTGCGCGCGCCTTGCAGCGGCTGGGCGGCAACCATCTCGGACAGGAAGGCTTCGGATTCTTTGTCGCCGTGCAGAATGTTGCGCTCGCCGCCTTCTTCGTAATTGAGTACGAACGACAGGGCGATGCGGGCATTGCCCGGCCAGTGTGGGTGAGGAGGGTTACTGCCGTAACCGATCAGGTCGCGTGGGTAGTCAGCGCTCACTGCAGTCTTCCTTCTTGTTCGTTGACAGATGTATGTGGCGGCCTGGCAGGCTGGCGTCACAGCGATGGGCTGATTGTATACAACTTTATTCGCAATTTGTAAGCCTGAATTTTCGCATTTTTCACCGACTGTCATCTTTTGCTGCTATTGGCGTAAGCCTGCAAGAAACCTGCCTGACCAGTCAGCTAATGGATAGGAGGTTCAATGAATAGGCGTGTTGCTGGCAGAACACGAGGAAACCCCCGAATGGCGGGGGTGATGTGAAAAATGTCGTTTTTATTGTGTACAATTTTTTTGAAAAGTGTCTTAATCAATCGCTCGCCGCAGCGTTTCGTGCTCCGAATCGGTGCGGTCTCCTTTTCAACTGACTTCGGGAGGCGCGAAGTCTGACTGCTTCCACGCAGACAGGCGCGCAGAATCAATGGGACGTTTGACTACACACGTTTTGGACGCTGCACACGGTTGCCCGGGCAGTTCGATCAAGGTCGAGCTGTACCGCGTTGAAGGTTCGCACCTGGAATTGGTCGCCAGCGCGGTCACCAACAGCGATGGCCGGGTCGATGCGCCGCTGCTGCAAGGCGACGATTATCGCACCGGCGTTTATCAGGTTCAGTTCCACGCGGGCGATTACTACCGCGCCCGTGGCGTTCAGTTGCCGGAACCGGCATTTCTGGACGTGGTTGTGCTGCGCTTCGGCATCTCTGCCGAACAGGATCACTACCATGTGCCATTGCTGATTTCGCCATACAGCTATTCCACGTACCGGGGCAGCTGACCCCCAAGCAGCTGCCCCCACCGGGAAGCGACTGCGCATATAGCTTCTTTGGTCTTTCGCCCGCTCACACTGCGGGCTTTTTTTATTCCGGCCTTTTATGACGATTTGCCCGCGTACGCTGCGCAGAACTCCGGAGCGCGTTGCCGGGTGTTCGGCTAATCGTTGACTATCCGGTCATTCAGCTGTGTCGGGTGACGATAAGGTTGTGTTCGTGAGTAGGGAGAGGCTCGTTGGTGCCCAGCAAAAAAATGATCCTGTTCGTGTGCAAATGCGCCATCAGGTCATCTTTGACGTGTGTGTCCATGGTGTCGACAGAGACTCTTTTTTTCAGCCAGGCAATTGGATCAGGGAGAAAAACAGTGTTGTTTTGAATCCTGTCCATGAACATGATGAAAACAGGGTCAACACTCGTTCGCTTGATCAATAAGGCATTCCCCTGGTTGGCGCCAAAATCATGGGCAATGTAGTAGCCGTGGGCGCTAAGAAGATCTTTGAAAAGTGTCCGCGTTGTTCGGCGACCCCTGTGATGTTGCGAGCCGGAGAGCAGTTTCGGATTGAAGTCGATTCGGCGCAGACCTTCAGCCGACGGTAGCGGCATCCGCATGTAGCCATTTACATCGGTCGCAAGCGGCGAGAGGAGCATCAGCGGGTCGCTCAAGTCTTGACGGACGACTCTGTTATCGCCGACGAAAACAGAGCGGTTCTCCCAGTACTTGAAAGTCTCGAACAATGCACTGATCCCGGGCCCTGTTATTTTGTCGGAGTGACTGGCCCGATTGAACATCTCCCGTGCGGCTTTGCTTGCAGAGTGCTCAGAAAGATAGGGGAACTGGTCGCTGACGTATTGAGTCAGGCTTTTTTCAAATGGCCGACTCTCCACCATTCTCCATGCTTGACTGCCGTCCCCCGTACTGTCAGCCAACTTCACCGCTCCCCTGGGTTGTAACTCAGGATTGGTCAGCAGCAACTGTTCGAAAGCATCGAAACGGGTAGCAGAAAACTGTGGAGGCTTGATGAAGGCAAAGGCGTCAACGGCGTAGGTCGGCTGGTCAAGTATCGCAAAGTGCTTGCCGCTGATTTCGATAGAGTCGCCGGCTGACGGTTTCGTTGTGGTTCCCCAGCTTTTCCATAATTCACTGATGCTCATGATTACGAAAGGATCAAGAGGATCACTGTCTTCAGGCAGCCGAGGGCGTTTATTTGGGCGCGGGCCAGGCTCTTCTGACTGGTTGAGGGCACGAGAACTGCCTGGTTGTGGAGCTTGTCGTGTATCTGTTGTGGCCTGCAATTTACGGCGCCAGACGAATTGCCCCGGAATCTGCTCGAACGTGATGTCCGGCACATTGATCGTTGTTGCAGAAGCGAGTTTGTATTCGCCTTGTTCATTCTTGCGGACCAGGATGGTTCCTTCGGCGATATCGACATAGGTTTTTCCGCGCGGTCCTTTGCGGATACCGTCCAGGGATTCCCGCGCGGCAGGGAGAAGCGTCGCCAGGTGCGGGTCGACAAGGACAATTTCTTGTAGCGGTTCGGCAGCCCGTTGCTGCGCAGACAGACTCTTCTGTCTGGATTGAGCCGTGTACCACTGTGCCTCGACGCGCCAACGTGGCTGGCCGTCGATTTTTTTCAGAATTGGTGGTGTCACGCCTGGCGCTGCGGGCCAGGGAATCTGGTAGTCACCGGCGGTGTTGAGTTCAACCCGGTAATGACGACCGTCGTCCAGATGCGCGTAGGTCTGACCGCCCGGGGTCACGAATAACCCGTCGACGGATTTATGCGGCTTCAGCAGATGAGTCTGTAATACCGGCAGGGATATCTCTGCCAGTCTGGCATTGGCTTCGGTGAGCACCGGATCCGTCAAGTAACTCACCACAACACGTGGGTCGCCAGCTACTGCGCTGCCAGACGTGTTGGGAGTGGCAGTGTCGGACGGTCGATTCGTAACGGGGGCGAAAACTTCAGCACCACCGATGTTTTTCAAGCTGCCATTGCCCGCCTCAGATCTATTGATAGTCGAGGTGTCGGGCGACGTAGGGCGAACCGTGGTCTTTGTAGGTTTGGTCATTGAAGTGTCTCTGGACGATTCATGTTCTTGTGCTCTCTGTCCTGCTCGATCATTTGTCTTTGAAAATAAACAGCGTTGTCTGCCCCAGAACATCTGTCTGGGTTCCACCGAGCAGGTAGCTGATCTTTTTATCTT
Organism: Pseudomonas viridiflava; assembly: GCF_900580865.1. Lineage (GTDB taxonomy): Bacteria > Pseudomonadota > Gammaproteobacteria > Pseudomonadales > Pseudomonadaceae > Aquipseudomonas. The sequence goes on along the minus strand of NZ_UTBZ01000129.1, from coordinate 13,929 downwards.
TGCTGTACGCCGACAGTGGCTTTGGTTCGCTGCCGGATGTTTGCACTACGGCTTCACTGCGTTCAAAGCGCTCAGGCTGAAGGCGCTGCAGCCTTCCGTTGATAAGCGGAGGCAGTTTCAGCACAAATACGTGATCGATTTTCTCGCGGTGAAAGAGCAATTCGTTATCGGCAAGCGTGCTAGCCGAGTGGTTCACCACGTACCCGTCATCATCCAGAACCTGGCTGAACAGCCTTCGCAAGTTGGGCGCAGTCGGCGCTGCGGCGTATTCGTTCCAGTGCCGAGAGAAACGTCCGGGATCAAAATCCAGTCGCATCAAGCCTTCACCCAGCGAGGAGGGAATCGGCAGGCTTTCTTCCGGTCCGTTCAGAGGGCGCAACATGAGTAACGGATCAGCCAGTTCTCGACGCGGTGCTCTGCGCTGAGTCCTGTTGGCCCAGTAACGAAACACCTGGTTCATCAACGCCAGACCGGGAGCCATGATGATTTCGGATCGGTTCGCCTGATTGAACATGGCTCGGGCGAGTGAGTTGACCGATTGATCCGACAGGTACTTGAAGGTTCTGGAGATGTATTGAGTGATCGGCATCTCAAAGGGCACAACACTGTCCAGTACCGTCCATTGGTTGTTTCGTTTAACTGCCCACTTGGGCTGCATCGACGGGTTATCCCGCAGCATGTGTTCGAAGGTGTCGTACAGGGCGGGTGAGAACAACGGATGTTGCAGGTAGACCAGCCCCGGTTCGGCATTCAAGTCCTGTTGCATCACTCGGTAATACTGTCCGTCTATCTCGATATGCTGGCCCGATTGTGGGCGAACACTGTGTCCCCAGTTTCGCCATAACCCGAAACTCAGGTTGATCGCGTCGGGATTGGCCGATAGCAAACTCTCGGTCAGCGCGTGAGTGGCGTCTGTCCCCTCTTCCTGATGCAGTCGCTTGCTTGACCCGTCCATGGGCTCCGGCGTATCGGTTGAGGCTTTGCGTTTTTCCTGTTGCGACCGCTCCGCTACAGAGTCGGCCTGCCCGGTTTTGCGGCGCCACAATCGCGTCCCGGGAATCTGTTCGAACAATAAGGAAGACGCATCGCGCATCGTCGAGGAGGTTTGCTGATACTGACCGTTGGCATTTTTACGCACCATGACGGTTCCTTCAGCGGTATCGACATAGGTTTTACGGTGCTTGTCGTAGCGAATGCCGTCCGGGGTTTGCAGGGGGGGAGAGAGCAGAGCGGCGTCATCGGCAGCCAGGTAGATCGGTTGTTCTGCCGGGATGCTTTCAGCGGCTGCATGTCGCTTGTCGCTCTCCGAATTGTGCGTCAGCCAGTTCGGTCTCTCGAACGTCCAGACAGGCTGGCGCTCGGTCTTGATCAGGAAGGGGCCAGGCAAGTGCGGGGCGAAAGTGAAGGGGATCTGGTAGCGGCCATCGTGCTGGATCTCGATCAACAGATGTCCTTCATTTTCAACGTGGGCATACAACTTGCCATCCGGACTGGTGAACAGTCCGCTGTCGGGATCCAGGCGTTGCAACAGGTGTACTTGATCGGCAGGCCAGGTGATTGATCGCAGCGCGGCTTCAACCCGTGATTGAGGTGCAGAAATCTCGTGGACCTGCACCGACGGCTGGTTCACTGAGATGCCCGGCAGACCTGTGGAGGATCCTGCGCTTGCCTGGCTTTCGCCCGGGAGTCTGTGGGCAGTGTTACCGGTGTTTGGAAGTAAATCGGGCGAAGTAACCCCGACCACACGCTTCGGTGGTTTGACCATTCGTTGAATCTCGCTATTTGAAAGGTGAGGTGTTCAGGCTGCGGCGGGTCCACAGGCGCTTGCGGACGCGTCGTTCAGACGTTTGGCAGAGGTTCAGCCCTCTCTCGCAATGAAGAGCGTCGGGTTGTCAGGGGCAATATGTTGTATGCCTCCCACCAGATAGATGACTTCGGTATGAGCCAGATGGCTGTCCAGCTGTTGTTTTTGCTCCGCGCTGAGCCTGGTCAGAAAGGCAGGATCGGTAAGTTCGGACCCGGCGGGGGTGGTGCGAGGGACCCGGTTTCCAGCGATGGGCGGGAGCTTCAGCACGAATACGGCGGCTACGCCTGGACGGTGAAAAATCAATGCGCCTTCGCTGAGTCTGCGCGTGGTCGGATTAACGCTGTAACCGTTGTGTTGCAGAACGTTCACCAGTAATGCGCGCAGGTTTCCCGGCGTAGGTGCCGCTGCGTAAGGCGCCCATTCCTGAGGGAACCGTTGTGGATCGAAATCCAGGCGCTGCAGCACCGCTGAATTGTGCGCAGGTAAAGTCAGCAAGCCGCCTGCCGGGTGGCCGGGCGGTGTCGGCAGTTTTGGCAACATGACCAATGGGTCCGACAGGCTGTGCATCGGTGGGTCGTTATTCACCCGGTCTACCCAGTGGCGAAACGTCAGCGCCATCACCGACAGTCCGTGAGCGTTCACTCCCTCAGGCAGAGAGACCCGATCGAATACCGCTCTGGCGAGGTTGCTGGTCGACTGTTCCGACAGATAGTTGTAAGCGGTGGAAACGTATTGGCTGGCGGACATTTCGAACGGCGCATGGTTATCCAGAACCTTCCATTGGCCCTGGATTTTCAGCGCCCATTTCGGCTGGCGCGAAGGTTCATGCCGTAACATGTTTTCGAACGCGTCATAGCTGTCCAGTGAAAATCCGGGGTGCTGCAAATAGACCAGCCCGGTATCGGCGCGTACACCTTGAGCGACATTCTGGAAGTGCTGCCCGTCGATTTCTATCGACTCGCCTGAGTCGGGTTTTGTGGCTTTTCCCCAGTTTTTCCACTGACCTGCGGACAGGTCCAGTGCGGCGTTCTGTTGCGAGTAAAGATGTTCGACCAGCGTGCTTGTACCCGTCGCAACATGGCTATGTTCGTCGAGGCGTGGGGGCCTGCTCGGACCGGGAAGGGGCCCCGTTGTAGCAGTGGATGCGGGCTCGTTTACGGCTTGATGGCCTTGTCGCGGCACAGTGGATTCGCGCCACAGCTTTGTCCCCGAAATCTGTTCGACCCTTTCACCTGTCGGTGTCGATTCGCCGGCATGTGTCTGTCGCCAGCCGTCCGGGGTGTTGCCCACCATGACCATGCCGCCGCTCATTTCGACATAGACTTTCTTGCGCTTGTCGTAGCGAAACCCTTCTTCGGTGTCTGGCTGCAGCTTCAGTCGACTTGCCAACTCCGCGTTGATAAAGACCGGGTGCTGCGCTCGCTCTCTCGTGGAGGTACTTGTGGTGGCGGTCTGCTGGTTTTCTCTGAAGTGCAGGGCTACCCACTCTGCGGCGCTTGAAGGCGCTGGCCCCTCAGGAAGGTGGTGGACGATGACTGAGGGACGCTGGGAAACTTCAGGCGGTAAGTGATGGATAGTGACAGTGGGGCGAGGTTCGGGTGCTGCCGACAAGGCATTGGGAGATGACGATTCGGCCAGGGCCGGCACATTCGCGGTGCCTGGCGCAGGATGAACGTTTTCGCCGGTATCGACCCCGAGAGGAGTGTTTGAATGTTCGACTGATGTCGCGTGTGAGTCGGTTGGAAGCGTGCGTGGCATTTTTTTGGGTGGCTTGGCCATTGAATGACTCCTTTGGATTTGTTGATCCAGTCGTTTGCATAGGGGCAGATGATCAGGTCGCCACTTTGCGTTCGCCTGGCCAGTGACTCCGGAGGGGCCATGGTCGGGAAAAGAAGTCCCTGGCGTGCGGTATATATGTATTGCGATAAGGGCAAATGCTGCACGGTGTTACGAGACGTTCTGGAAGAATGCCACCTCGCTCCGACAGGGCCGGTGCGGGTGGCAGAGGGACCTCAGCGCTCTCGGATAATGAATACCGAATCCGGATTGGAATCGACCTTCAATACGCCCCCAATGAGCCACACCACTTTGTTTTCTGCCGACGCGGTTGTCAGGGCAAGAAACGCCTCGTTGCCAATTCGGGCCGGCAAGTTCGGTTCTGCCAGCTCATTGCCGGGTTTGTGGGACAGGCCGACATGTTCCACCGCACCCAGTTTCATGAAATAAATCTGATCATGGGTTTCGCGCCGGAACACCAAAGTCGGCATGCGATGCTCATAAGTCAGGGGAAAAACCTCGTAGCCGCTGCGCACCAACAGTGCGCCGAGCAGGCGTCTGAGGTTCAGATCTGTCGGGTAGGTTTTGTAGTGATTCCACTCGGTGGAAAAATGCTTTGGATCGAAGGTGAGTCTCTGCAGTTCGCCGTCGACCTGGGAGGGCATCCGGATGAGTTTTTTTCCATCGAGGTCGATGGATGGCGCCACCTTCAGCATGTTCAGCGGGTCGGCGTACGCAGGTGCGCTGGGAAACGGTCGTTGTTTCCACTGATGCAGGACTGCCTGAATATTCACCAGTCCGGTGCCGGTAATCAAAGGTGAGTTGTCGGCGAGCTCGAACACTCTTCTGGCAACGGCATGTGCAGTGGCGTCAGAAAAGTCGGGGAACGCCCGGGCAACCGACTGCGAAATCGGCTCATCAAAAAAACGTTTGCCGGGGTTTATTTCTCCGGGATCGTTACCGATGCGAAATGTTGCAACCGGCTGCATCGAAGGCGCCGTACGCAGCATGTGTTCGAACGCTTCAAAGCCTGCAGGCGCAAAGTCGGGATGCTGCACAAAGTAGACTTTGGGGTTGCGGTTGGAGCCAATGGGCACAATCGGATAATGAAACCAGCCGAGCTGGACGGATGCCACCACTGGCGGCTTGTTCAGATGGCCCCAGGGTAACCAGAAAAACGGTGTTTGATCGGCCGGGGCGCTGGTATTCAGGGTTGTCGGTGGCACTGGGTCTTCAGGTCCGTCGACACGCGCGCGTTTGCTTGGGCCGGGATTCAGTTCGTCCGCTTCGGCAATCGGCCGAGACCTGCTCGCAGCAGGATTTTCAATGGTTGGCGAGTTCGAACTCTTTAGGCGCCAGCGCACTGTTCCGGGAATCTGTTCAAAAAATACAGGGGGCAAGTCCCTGCTCGTCGCCGAGGTCAGTTGGTACTCGCCTTGTTGGTTTTTCCGCACCATGACCGTGCCTTCTGCCGTATCGACGAAGGTGTGTTTGAATTTGTTGTAACGGATTCCCCCCGTTGAAAGCTCTGCTCTGGTCAGCGTTTTTGCATCATCGGGCGCAAGGTAGGAGAGGCTTTGTGGTGTAGTCGGCGTACCGGGTCGAGACTGTGCCGATTGCCAGCCGGGGCGCTGGATGTGCCAACTGGCCTGGCCTTCAATTCTGGTCAATACAGGGCCGGGAACGCCGGGCGCAAAGGTTAGTGGAACGTAATAGTTGCCTTGCAGATTCTGCTCGACGACGAATCGGCCTTCGCTGCCGATTTGCGCGTAGATTCGCTGATCCGGCCCGGTGAACAAGCCGGTGTTTTCTCCGATTGATGTCAGTTCGTGTAATCGCTCCTGAGGCCAGGCAATTGCCCTGCGGGCGGCTCTGTAGGTATCGGGTATCTCGTTGACGATGACAGCGGGCTGGCGACTGGTTGAGGTGCCGGGTGCTTGCGCCCCCGTGGTCGAATCGACGCCAGACAGTGGGGTGTCAGGTATGTTTGTGGTGACGCGACTACCTGAGCCGGACTGCGCAGGTCTTGTAACCGTCGTTTCGGGTGTTGCTGTCCCAGAAACTTTCTTGGGTGGTTTCGCCATGTGAAATTACTCGTTGAGTGGTGATGCGAAGCGCACGCTAGCGCCTCGCCGCATTTTTCAGGTGCACTCGTCCACTTGCCGAAACTCCAGGCTGGGAAAGCGATGGAGTAGTTCAGCTGCTTCAATTTCGGAGTGCGCACGTGATGATCGGTTTTGACTGATGTTTGGTGCGTTAAGCGGGAGGGACACTCATCAAGGGCAGTGGCGTAAAGATGTGGAGATCTTGATGGCTGCAGCGGTTGATCACCTGCAATGCGGAATATTCGACACGTGATTTGTCGCCGCGCAGAATCCAGCCGTGTGCCGGAAAGCTGTAACTCAACGCCCCGGGCCGGTTCTCGGCAAGGACGATGTTTCTCACTTTGATCTCTTTATTGGCCATTGCCGCAAAGACTTCGGGCAATGTTTTTGTCGAGTCGGGCTCTTCAAAGAACCGTGCATCCAGGCCGTCCAGGTAAACCCTGTCGAAGGAAAGATCGACGGTATGTACGACACCTTTTTCGGTGATGACGCGGACCTGGTCGATCAGGTCTTCGCTTTCGTACTCGGGCAGATGAATAATGCAGGTGCCGACGTGCAACTGATTGTTTTCCAGCCTGATCTCGACCTTGCCAAGTGCGGTCGCATCGAGGTCCCAAGTGGACGAGTAGGGCAGTCTGACAGTGGCGTTCGCAAGTGCCCCTGGGGTCGAGAGTCTGATCGCAATATCGGCAACCAGATGAATCAGATAGGTGGAACCCGCCCCTTCAAGGTTCTGGATCGAGGTTTGTTCGGGATAGGAAAAAAGCGAGCCGCAGCCTGCCCTGTCAAATTTGAAGGGTTTGGTGTCCGGTAATTCAAAAGGAGTCTGGTCCGTGCGACGTGACAGCGGCAGGGAAAGCTGCGTTGTCCAGCGATCAAAGCCATACGGGTTGTGGCTTTCAAGGGGGTAAACATCGGTTTCGGCTGTTAGTCCTGCATTGACAGTTACGCCACCCTTGAAAATGAGCACAACCCGGTAGTTGGGGCGTGCGGCCATGGTTCTCAGGATCCTGGTCATGTTTCTTGGGTCAGACCCACCTTCCGCGTAGGCGAACTCTCTGAGCTTTATTGTGTTTTGGCCAAAGTGATAAACCAGGTCACATCCAGCAAAGAATTCTCGATTATCTTTCCACTCGCCGGAGCCAAAGTGCGCTTCAACTTTTGTCAGTTCACTGATGTCGTAATCCAGATGCAGGCGAACTACCGCCTCGGTACGCTTTACCGACCAGAACGTAGTGTTTTTTCTTGACCTTGGCAGGTAGTAACTGGCCTCACGCTGATGCTCGATCGAGCACACGGGAGCGTGGAGGATCAGTGGTCTTTCTGCTGTTCCTTTTTTTACAACGACGACTTTGATTTCGAGGCTATGGCCATCTTCGATAGTTTCGGGCAGTCCAGGTGCATCAGGCAGCTTTAAAGAGTAGCCATCGCTGGTCATGAACGTCAGTTTGTTATTCTGTAGTACGAAATTGTTTTCGTTTTTTTTATAAATGCCCTGGATGACGACTATGCTTTTCGGATTGTCCGCGAATGCGAACCGTGAACGGATGAACAGCGAACCATTCTCGATTATCCAGCTATCGATCAGTTCACATTTCCAGTTGAGCAAGATGATACTTTCTTCTGCGCCGTCCTCTACGATGGAGATCCGGCCTGGTGCATGGTGAATGATGTATTCGTCAATGCCGACTTCACCCGAAGCTGTTGCGCCGGGATACGACAGATGAATCTGATCGTTTCCGCCTCCCGCATTGATTGTGTCTTCGCCGCGCGAATTAATAATGTTGCGTTGTTCCGACCCGGTAACAACACTGATTGCGCCGCTTACGGTTTCGACATTTTCGATACTTTCCAGAAGGCTGTGGAGGGTATATTTTTCGCCCCCTTCGGCCGTTGGATCAGTTGCGATTATTTGCAGGGTTTGTGCGAGTAGATCGACGTCATAGCCCTTTTTATCGGTACGACGTGTGTAGTTGTTTCCGGCCAGGACAAGTGTGTCAGTGCCTGCGCCACCTTTCAGTGTCGAATATTCAGATACCTGGACATCCTGTACTAACAGATCCCCTGCACCCTCAAACACGAAGCGGTCGTTTTTATTGCCTCCCGTCAGCTGTTTCTTCCCCGAACGGTAATGAAAGCTGTTGGGCTTGTCCTCAACGCCCTTGATCGAGTCCTGACCGTCGCTGATGAACCAAAGAATGCCCTTGTGTTCGGCAGGCGTTCCCAATATTGCGCCAGGCGTGTCCTTGGTAACACCTGCACGGGCGTCAATGACATCATCGCCCCCCTTGATCTCGGGGACTTGTATCGTTTCCCAACTGTCTTGTTTGGTCCACCAGTTACGTTTGCGCACCCGCGATGGTTTGAGGTGAACTTCGAATTTGCCATTAACGATGGCTTCGGTGCTGTCCTTTAATTGGCCGTCCAGCAGTTTTCTGGCTGTTACCTGCAATTGTTTCGCGTGCTGGAACCTGGTTTTTGCCAACAGATAGCGGTTTTGCACAGCTTGATCGGGTTCCATCATGCAGAACGAAAACCAGCCAGTGCGCCAACGCTCTTCCAGTGTCAGTTCGATGTAGTCATCAATGTCGTCAACAACGCGAACTGCACCATAGATTTGCGACCCGATGGCCAGGATCGCTCCGGCCGCCAGCCCCACCGGGCCTGCAAATGAAAACCCGGCCAACGCAGCAGTGCCGAGGATAATGGTCATGGCCGCGCTGGTGATACTCAGTCCGGCACTCACGTAGTGATCCATGGCTTCTTTGCCGGTAGCATTTTCAGCGGCATTGATCGATCTGACGGCGGTGAAGATATCGAATGGCAATGTCAGTGCGCCGCCGATAAGACCGCCGGAGCGCCCCAGCCTCAGCGCAAACCGGGTTTTGGCAAAATCCAGCAGGGCGCCTTGCCCGGCCGAGAGCATATTGGATGCAATCTGGCTGACGGCAATGTCAACGGCGATGGAGGCGACTTCCGTGCCAATACCCACGCTATTGATTGCAATCTCAGTGGTGTTTTCAGCCTTGATAGCATCCACCACACCACGCAAACCCATGAATATGCCGAAACCTTGAATGCCGACGCTGGAGCCAAGCGTTGCATAACTCTTTGTCACTGCCACCCAGCGGGGGTTATGTTTCGGCAGGTTTGCGTGATAGAGGTCAAGCTTCTGTGCGGAGCCTAATAGTTTCGCCAGTTTGCTGCGGTAATTGCCTTTGTCTGTAGCGGCTTGCGAATGTTCTCTTATCAACTGAGGCGCCGTTAGAGGGCGTTCACTGGCCATTTCGAACAGCAGTGTCGTCAATAGATAACTGTCTTGGCCCGTTGTCGACTTCATGTAGTGTTCAATATCGACAGCGCTGAATTGTAACGAGTTGATGAACGATCGCTTGGGGACTCGAAAGAAGGTGGTGTTGCCGTTGAGCGGCTGCCCGTCAAACGTTGCGCCCAAGGCATCGAGAGAGGCTCGAGTTATCGAGATACTGCCGATTTGCAGGGGGCCGAAAACAGAGTCGGCGAGTCGCAACTGATCTACCTTGCTTTTGCCTTTTGTGCTGGTTGTTTCATCAGTGTTGCGTTTGAGGTCAATGGTCGAAGCGTTATGTTCGTTGCTTTCGAAGCGCATGTCTGAGATGACGACTGCGTCTGTGATTTCCGCAGTTTCCAATGACGCTTTACGTATCAGGGTGGCCATTTGAACTTCCTTGTTCTGGCAGGTTTTTGTTAGCGCGAGTCCTGATAGTACGGTCGCCTTTCGAACGATGTACATCAACGGGTTGTTGCTGTGTATTGCGCTTGAGGAAGCAGTAATTGTGGCGGGGATATGCAATGAGCAACACGAGCGGTCGCTGCGAAAGCCATCCTGACTTGTGTCTGTCGAGTCAGGATGGCTACAGATAAACAGTGATCAGTGATTCACGCGTCTCAGTGATTGCTGAGCAACGATGCAGCGCCGGCGCCACCGAACAACCCGGCACTGACCCGGTTGAACCAGCTCTGTCCTTTGCCGCTGCGCAAGTAGCGCGCAGCGCCGTGGGCACCGAGACCGTAGGCCAGCTTGCACAGCAGATCCAGCAGGGTCCAGGTCGCGATCATCACCAGCAGCTGCGGCAGGAAGGGCTGTTCGGCGCTGAGGAACTGCGGCAGGAAGGCGGCGAAAAACAGGATGTCTTTCGGGTTGCTGGCACCTAACACAAACGCGCGTCCGAACAATGCGCGAAACCTTGGGACGGCTGCCGCTTGTGGCACGACAGCGCCCACCGATGGCTGGCGCGATTGCTGCCAGCTCTGCCAGGCCAGATAGAACAGGTACAGCCCGCCGACGATTTTCAGGGCGCTGAACAATTGCTCCGATGCCAGCAACAAGGCACCGAGCCCCAACGCCGAAGCACTGAGCAAACAGATCGAGGCAAATACGCCGCCGAGAAATGCCGGATACGAGCGGCGCAATCCATAATTCAGACTGTTGCTGATCATCAACAACGACAGTGGCCCCGGAATCAGGATCACCACCAGCGCAGCGCCGCTGAACAGCAGCCAGGTTTCCAGACTCATCACTTTCCTCCTTTTTGTTGTATTGAAAATGCACAAAGCCCCACCCGTCAGGGTGAGGCCGTTTTGAAGCCTGAACCGCGTGACGCTTACAGGAAGATGAACTTGGCGATGAAGATCGCGCAGAGCACCCACAGGCTGACGGAAATCTCTTTGTATTTACCGGTGCCGGCCTTCAGCGCGACGTAGGTAATGAAGCCCAACGCGATGCCGTCGGCAACCGAAAAAGTCAGCGGCATCATGATCGCGGTAACGATGGCCGGGATAGCGTCAGTCGCTTCGTCCCATTCGATGTGGGCCATGCCGCCCATCATCAACATCGCAACGTAGATCAGTGCACCGGCGGTGGCGTAAGCGGGAATCATGCCGGCCAGCGGTGCGAAAAACATCGCCGCTATAAATAGCACACCTACGGTGACTGCGGTAAGACCAGTCCGACCACCAGCGGCCACACCGGCAGCACTTTCCACGTAGCTTGTTACTGGAGGGACACCGACCACGGCGCCGAATACGCTGGAGGCACTGTCGGCTTTCATCGCCCGGGAGAGATTTTCGATACGGCCGTCAGCGTTGACCAGATTGGCGCGCTGGGCGACGCCCATCAGCGTGCCGGCGGTGTCGAACATGTGCACAAAGAGAAAGGCGAGTACCACGCTGATCATGCTGACGTTAAACACGCCGGCAACATTCATCGCCATGAAGGTCGGGGCCAGACTCGGCGGGGTCGACATGATCCCTTCGTAGTGCACGATGCCCAGGCCCCAACCGGCCAGAGTTACGGTGATGATGCTGATGAGGATTGCGCCGAACACGCGGTGATAGCTGAGGATCGCGATCATCAGAAAGCAGATGGCCGCGAGCAGTGGGCCTGGCTCGCGCAGGGAGCCGAGTTTGATCAGTGTGGCCGGGCTATCGACGACGATGCCGGCGGTTTTCAAACCGATCAGGCCGAGGAACAAACCAACGCCAGCACCCATCGCAAAGCGCAGGCTGACCGGAATGCTGTTGAGCAGCCACTCACGAATCCGCGAGAAGGTCAGGATCATGAACAGCACACCGGAGACGAACACCGCACCCAGCGCAGTTTCCCAGTTGTAGCCCATGGTGCCGACCACGGTGTAAGTGAAGAACGCGTTGAGGCCCATGCCCGGCGCCAGACCCACCGGCCAGTTGGCGTACAGGCCCATCAACAGGCAGCCCAGTGCAGCGGCGATACAAGTGGCGACGAAGGCTGCACCGTGATCGATCCCGGCATCGGCCATGATGTTCGGGTTGACGAAGATGATGTAAGCCATGGTGATGAAGGTAGTCAGACCGGCAATCAGCTCGGTCTTCACCGTGGTGCCATGCAAGCTGAGTTTAAACAGACGTTCCAGCAAGCCACTGCGTAATGGCGGCGAGAGGTCCAGCGTCGATGCTTCGGATTTGCGGCTTTCCACAGCGAGTACTCCTCAAGAGTTTTATTGTTATTTCCAGGGCCGGACCCATGAGGGGTGGCAGCGGCCCTTTGAGGCATACGCGAATTTGTTGACCATGCGGTCAGGAACTCGCACGCTGTGGATTATGCTTTTGTGTACAAATAAAGCAAATATTGTTTTTGGTTTTGTTTACGAAAGTTCCGTCGATAGGGATATATCGCCTTCGGAGGCCTCTTCGCGAGCAGGCTCGCTCCCACAGGGGAACTCATACCCCTGTGGGAGCGAGCCTGCTCGCGAAGAGGTCAGCCAATCAATCAAGAACTGTCTGGCTGTTCCCCAATGCCAGATTCACCGCCAACCAGCCATTCACTGCCGCTTCCCCAGCCTCGGCAAACACCCGCTCCAGCAATTTCACCTGCTCACGGCGCAACGCCTGCTCAAATTTCGCACCTTCCGCCGTCAACTCCAGCAGCCGCTTACGCTTGTCAGCCTCGGACGCCACGCTGTCGACCAGATGCATTTCCTGCAACTGCCGCAACGGCATGTTCAAGGCTTGTTTGCTTACGCCGAGCAATCCGAGCAATTCCTTCACGCTCAAATTCGGGTAACGCGCGATGAAAAACACAATGCGCTGATGCACCCGCGACAGCCCACGGCGCTCGAGCATTTCATCAGCCTTGGCGGTGAAGGCCTGATAGCCGAAGAAAAACGCTTCCATCGCCTGTTGTTGGCTTGCAGGGTTTTTAAGGTCAAGCATGTTGACGTACTCACTCAAGCTGTCGTAATTTCAGTCAACCAGTTTGACTCATTTTTCGCATCCCTTGCTACCGGTGACCGCCATGGCTTTTTCCGAACGTGTCTCGCGCCTTAAAAGTTCTTTGATCCGTGAAATCCTCGCCGCCGCCCAGCGTCCGGAGGTGATGTCGTTCGCTGGCGGCTTGCCCGCCGAAGCCATGCTGCCGAAAGTCGCATGGACGGACATGCCGCTGGCGCTCGGTCAATACGGCATGAGCGAAGGCGAACCGGCGTTGCGCGAAGCGTTGGCAGCAGAGGCGAGGGCGCTTGGCCTGGATTGCGCGGCGAGTCAGGTTCTGGTGGTCAGTGGTTCACAGCAAACCCTCGATCTGGCAGCCAAGTTGTACATCGACAAGGGCACGGAAATTTTGCTGGAGGCGCCGACCTATCTCGCTGCGCTGCAAATCTTCCAGCTGTTTGGCGCCGATTGCCTGACCGTGCCGCAGGAGTCCGATGGCCCGAATCTGGCGCAATTGCGCGAGCGTCTGGAGCAGCATCGTCCGGCGTTCATCTATCTGATTCCGACATTCCAGAACCCGTCCGCTGTCCGCTACAGCGAAGCCAAGCGTGCTGCCGTCGCCGCATTGCTCGATGAATTCGGCGTCACCCTGATCGAAGACGAGCCTTATCGGGAACTGACCTTTGATGGTGGCAGCGCCAAGCCGATTGCCGGGCGTCTGCAGAAGGCGAGCTGGATCTACACCGGCACCGTGTCGAAAACCTTGCTGCCCGGATTACGCGTTGGCTACTTGATCGCCAGCCCGGACCTGTTCCCGCATCTGCTCAAACTCAAGCAATCGGCAGATCTACATACCAACCGCATCGGCCAATGGCAGGCGTTGCAATGGATCGGCAGCGAGAAGTATCAGCAGCATCTGGGCGAATTGCGCGGGTTCTACCGTCAGCGGCGGGATGCCTTTCAAACCGCGCTGGAAAGGCATTTTGCTGATCTGGCGGATTGGAACATGCCGCAGGGCGGGCTGTTTTTCTGGCTGACGTTGAAGCAGCCGCTGGATACCCGAACGTTACTCAATGAGGCGTTGGCCCATGATGTGGCGTTTATGCCGGGAGAGCCGTTCTTTCCGGATCCGGATAACAATCTTGGGCATTTGCGCTTGAATTTCAGCCACATTGATCCGGCGCGTCTGGAGGAAGGGTTGAAGCGATTGGCGGATGTGGTACGGCAGGCGCAACTGAAAAAAGGGGCCTGAAAACAAATAAACCGGCTCACAGGCCGGTTTATCTTTGACTGGGATTTGTGGTGACTGAGAGGGCCTCTTCGCGAGCAGGCTCGCTCCCACAGTGGAAATGCATCCTAAAGGGTGGGAGCGAGCCTGCTCGCGAAGAGGGCGTGTCAGTCGCCATCATTGTTGAATGACACACCGCTTTCGTCGGAACGCCGCCCGGAGCAAGCCCGCTCCCACAGGGTTTTGTGGTGACTCCGTCAGTGCTGGTGCGCGTGGCAGTCGTTGAT
>NZ_UTBZ01000086.1 GCF_900580865.1 Pseudomonas viridiflava | reverse complement strand
CCCAGATCCTGTTCAGTGCGGGCAACTGCCGCGTCCAGCTCCTCGGGCGAGGTCACCGAGCCTTCCAGTGCCAGGGCCTTGCAGCCATGACGCTGAATGCCTTCTGTAGTGCTGGACATGTCCCGACTGCCGGGAAGGTCGAAGCAAGCGACGTTGGCGCCGGCTTCAGCCAGCCCGATCGCGATGGCCTGACCGATGCCGCTTCCGGCACCGGTGACGAAGGCGGTTTGTCCACTCAAATCAAACAGACGCATAAATCGGCTCCTAGGCTGTCGCCAGTTCCATCACTGCCACAGGCGTGGCGTTCTCTTTGTCCAGAATGCCCATCTGGCGGCCCCGGCTCATGACCATGACTCGACTGGCCAGCCCCAGCACCTCATCCAGGT
>NZ_UTBZ01000090.1 GCF_900580865.1 Pseudomonas viridiflava | reverse complement strand
GTCTTGGCAAGGTCTCTGAACCGGTGCTGGACAGTCTGGAGCAGGTCCACAACAGGCCACTGCCTGCGTTGAGGCAGGAACTGGGTCAGGCTCGAGTCGAGGCTTATACCGTGTCTGCCCGGTACGGCAGTCCCGAGCGTCGCATCACGCTTCCCAATATGTTCGTGCTGTGCAAACCGCAGCAAGGCGACCATCAGGTCATCTGGTCGCCGACTCATGGACTCAGGAGCTTCGAATCACTGACGGCATTGAAGGCACAGATCACGCTGGAGATGACATCCTTACCCGCCACCGAATTGATAGGGCTGTTGTCG
>NZ_UTBZ01000091.1 GCF_900580865.1 Pseudomonas viridiflava | reverse complement strand
TTCTCTGCCTGATCCCGCGAGAACGCCAGGTCCAGCCGTGCCAGGTCACCCGACTCCAGCCAGCCTTGCAGCTCTGCGCCGCAATGAAAATCATGCTCGCGATTGCGCTCGCCGAACAGCAGCCAGTTGCGCGTCTGACCTTGAGCGATGCTCGCTTTCAAGAGGCTGCGAAGCCCCGCGAGTCCTGTGCCGTTACCCAGCAGGATCAGAGGAACCGGCTCGGCAGGCAGATGGAAGCTGCTGTTGCGACGCAGGCGCAGACTGATCGCGCTGCCTGATGCGGCATGCTCGGTCAGCCAGCCGGAACACAGCCCCAAGCTGCCATCAGGATGAATCTCCTGACGCACAATGGGTTGCAGACAGCCATCCTCCGGAACCGAAGCAATGGAGTATTCGCGTGCGGAAACCGGCACCAGCGCATCGATCAGCGCCTGCGCATGAAAGCCCACCAGATGAGCCCGATGCTGCGGCAACTGACGGGCCGCCAAGGCTTGAAC
>NZ_UTBZ01000092.1 GCF_900580865.1 Pseudomonas viridiflava | reverse complement strand
GGCCCGTGTGGAAGCGGCCGGCGGCACCATCAGCAAAGCAGTATTCAGCTTTCCAGGCGGGCGCCGCTTTCAGTTTCTGGATTTGGATGGGTATGAGTTGGCGGTGTGGTCGGTTTAGATCTAGGAGATCCGCGCCAGATGCTTGGCCGTTTCGGGATAAGCATTTAGCAATCGAATCAGCACGGTCGCTTGCGGATTAGGTCTGGCACGGTTCTGCTCCCAATTTTTTACCGTGCCGGGTGTTGCGTGCAGGTGCTGGGCGAATACCGGCTGCGACA
>NZ_UTBZ01000082.1 GCF_900580865.1 Pseudomonas viridiflava | reverse complement strand
TGTCGCGCAACCGCGCCCTGGGCCAGCTCACCCCGTTCGACGAGATGCAGATCGTGCTGCTGGGCAACGCGGTGAAGTTCACCAGCAACGGCGAAGTGCGGTTGAAGGTGCGCGCGCTGGCGCCGTCACGGGGGCTTTACTTCGAAGTCTCCGACACCGGGCCCGGCATCAGCAGCGACCAGCACCAGCGTCTGTTCCGGCGCTTCGAGCAGGCCGATGGCGCGCGCACCGCTGCGCAATACGGTGGCAGCGGGCTGGGCCTGGCGATCTGCCGCGAGCTGGCGCTGGCCACGCAGGGCCAGCTCGGGGTGGAAA
>NZ_UTBZ01000096.1 GCF_900580865.1 Pseudomonas viridiflava | reverse complement strand
GCCTTTCTCGCTCGTCAGCCTGCTGCTGCCGTGAAAACCCGCGAGTCTTTCCTCGGCATGCCCAAGCGCGGCCTGGCGTTCCTGTTGGCGAACGTGATGTTCTGGCAACCGATGTGGGCGCAGGCCGACGGCATTGTCGTGGCCAACCCGAACACCTCGCTGGATCGCGCCGGCAATGGCGTGCCGATCATCAACATCGCCACGCCCAATGCCAGCGGCCTGTCGCACAACCAGTTTCACGATTACAACGTCGGCGCGCAGGGGCTGATCCTCAACAACGGCTCGACGCAGAATAATCTGACGCAACTGGGCGGGCATATCATCGACAACCCGAACCTGAAAAACAGCGGTTCGGCGCAGGCGATTCTCAACGAAGTCATCAGCGGCAATCCGAGCCAGTTGCGCGGCTACACCGAAGTGGCTGGGCAGTCGGCGCGGGTCATCGTTGCCAACCCTTATGGCATTACCTGCAATGGCTGCGGCTTCATCAACTCGCCGCGCGTCACCCTGACCACTGGCAAACCGGTGTTCGACAACGGCCGGCTGGATCGTTTTCAGGTTGATCAGGGTTCGGTGGCCATCGAAGGTGCAGGCCTTAACGCCACCAACGTCGACCGTTTCGAAATCATCACCCGCAGCGCAAAGATCAACGCGCAACTTCAGGCGCAGAACCTGACGATTGTTGCCGGGCGCAACGACGTCAACGCACAAACCCTGAATGCCACAGCGCGCGCCGATGACGGCAGCGCCAAACCGCAACTGGCGATCGACTCTTCGGCGCTGGGCGGCATGTACGCCGGGGCGATCAAACTGGTCGGCACCGAGGCCGGGGTCGGGGTGAAACTCGACGGCAAGCTGATTGCCAGTGGCGGCGACATTCAACTCGATGCCAATGGCCAACTGAGTCTGGTCGACACCTCGGCCACCGGCGCCGTCAACGTCAAAGCCGCCAGTCTCGACGCACGCGGCCCGGTTTACGCCGGCACCGCGCTCAACGTACAAACCCAAGGCAACCTGACCAACCGCCAGACCCTCGCGGCCCGCGACAGCATCAGCCTCAGCGCCGGCGGGCAACTGAGCAACGCCGGCGCCATCGATGCCGGCGTCAATGCCGACGGCAGCCGCAATGCCAACGGCGATCTGAGTATCACCGCGCAGAACCTCGACAACACCGGCAAAAGCCTCACCGCCAGCCGCAACCTCACGGTCAACACTGCGCAAACCCTGAACAACCAGGGCGGTTCGCTCAGCGGGCAAACCGCCGCGATCACTGCCGGCACGCTGGACAACCGCAACGCCGGCAAAGTGCAGAGCAACACCACCCTGAACCTCAATGCCGCGCAGGTGCTCAACAGCCAAGGCGTAATCAACAGCAACGC
>NZ_UTBZ01000199.1 GCF_900580865.1 Pseudomonas viridiflava | reverse complement strand
GACGGCAGCCCACCAATCACGAGGGACCGATGCGCTGGCTCAACCGCCATAAGTTCCTGCCTTTTCTGGCCTGGCTTCCTCAGCAGACCCGCGCCAGCGTCGGACGTGATGCGCTGGTGGGGTTGAGCGGTGCCATTCTGGCCCTGCCGCAATCCATCGCCTACGCGCTGATCGCCGGATTGCCTCCCGAGTACGGTCCGTATGCCGCTATCGTTCCGGTGATCATCGCCTGTCTGTGGGGCTCTTCCTGGCACCTGATCTGCGGCCCGACCGCCGCTATCTCAATCGTGCTGTATGCCAGCGTCAGCCCGCTTGCGGTTCCGGCCAGTCAGGACTACATCACCCTGATCCTGTTGCTGACGTTCATTGCCGGGGTCTTCCAGTTGTTGCTTGGCATGGTGCGCTTTGGCGCACTGGTGAATTT
>NZ_UTBZ01000201.1 GCF_900580865.1 Pseudomonas viridiflava | reverse complement strand
CCTGCCCCTTGCGCCAGAACATCTGTGCAACGTTGAATCCGGTCAGGACGACCAGAAAGCCGATGAACCCCAGCCGCATCCCTTGAGGATCAAGGCGAACCGCCAACAGGGAGGTCAGCCAGGCAAAAATGAAACTGGGGATGATCAGCATCAGGGCGTTGCGTAGCAGAATCCGGTTTCGCTGGTTGTAGCGCCACAATGCGAGCAACACATTGGGCAAGACCATCAATAATGCGGTGCCCTGCGCCAATTGTTGATCCAGCCCAAACAGTACGCCCAATGCAGGAATCGCCACCAGACCACCGCCGATTCCAAAGAGCCCGCCCAGCGTGCCTATTGCCGCGCCCAACAACACAAA
>NZ_UTBZ01000213.1 GCF_900580865.1 Pseudomonas viridiflava | reverse complement strand
GTGACAGGCCGGTCAGATTGATCACCTGAGCTTCGATACGACTGCGAATGAATTCCATGTTCCCTCAGGATTAATACTGCATGCGCGGCGCAGACCATGCCTTGTGCGCTTCAGCGATTCAAGCGTTTGTCGATCAGGTCCTCAACCACGCCCGGATCTGCCAGGGTAGACGTATCCCCAAGGCTGTCGAGTTCGTTGCAGGCAATCTTGCGCAAAATGCGGCGCATGATCTTGCCCGAGCGGGTTTTCGGCAGCGCTGATGCCCATTGCACATGATCAGGTTTGGCG
>NZ_UTBZ01000202.1 GCF_900580865.1 Pseudomonas viridiflava | reverse complement strand
AGTGGCCACTGCGCCGCTGCGCGAACGGCACGGTGACGTCGCGATGCTGGCCAACCACTTTTCGCGCTTCTGCAGTCAGGAAACCGGCCGCCGCCCGCGCAGTTTCAGCGAAGAGGCGCTGTTGCCATGGGGCAGCATCCCTGGCCGGGCAACGTACGTGAACTGGCCAACCGCGTACGCCGAGGCCTGGTGCTTGCCGAAGGCCGCCAGATCGAGGCCACCGACCTCGGCTTGCTGGGCAAGCGGGCAGTGTCGCCAGCCATGGCCACCCTGGAAGACTACAAGCAATGCGCCGAACGCCAGGCGTTATG
>NZ_UTBZ01000203.1 GCF_900580865.1 Pseudomonas viridiflava | reverse complement strand
GTCCAGGTCCGCATAGGCACTCATGGCCAGCGTGCGGGGAATCGGTGTTGCTGTCATGATCAACTGATGCGGGCACATCAGGCCGCCCACGCCTTTCTTGCGCAGCGCCAGACGCTGCTGAACGCCGAAGCGGTGCTGTTCGTCGATGATGACCAGTGCCAGATTCTTGAACTGCACTTCGTCCTGAAACAGCGCGTGTGTGCCGACCACCATCTGTGTTCCGCTGGCGATCTGTTCAAGCGAGGTCACGCGGGCTTTGCCCTTGAGTTTGCCGGCCAGCCACGCCACACCGATGCCCAGCGGCTCGAGCCAGCGCTGAAAGTTGATGTAGTGCTGCTCGGCGAGAATC
>NZ_UTBZ01000208.1 GCF_900580865.1 Pseudomonas viridiflava | reverse complement strand
GGACAGGCCCACCAGGATGAACTCTTCCAGCTTGGGGCCTTCCACGTTCAATCGCCGGCCGATCTGCCGCGCCAGCGGAAACGCGTAGTCGGCATCGGTGACATAGAGGACCGGGTATCTGCGCGCCGGACTGTCCGCGTAGGAGGCCGGCAGCGCAACGAAAACCTGGTACGTTCGCCCGGAAACCGGGTCGGGAACATTCCAGACTCCGCTTCCCACCACTTCATAGGGCGCGCCGTCGCCACGTTGGCCGCCCAGGGCCGAGGCCTTGGTTGTCAC
>NZ_UTBZ01000209.1 GCF_900580865.1 Pseudomonas viridiflava | reverse complement strand
GGGTAATGGATCATGGGTTTGTCGTAGATCGGCAGCAACTGCTTGGACAGGCCAAGCGTGATGGGGTGCAGGCGGGTGCCGGAGCCCCCGGCCAGAACGATGCCTTTGGTCATGCAATCAGGTCCTAGTGGTCAGTGAAGCCCAGTCGCTCTCCTTGATAACTGCCATCCTGAACCCTGCGGCACCAGTCCAGGTTATCGAGATACCATTGCACGGTCTTGCGCAGCCCGGACTCGAAGGTTTCTTCGGGCGTCCAGCTCAGCTCCCTTTCAATCTTGCCGGCG
>NZ_UTBZ01000211.1:2500-5459 GCF_900580865.1 Pseudomonas viridiflava | reverse complement strand
TGCTTTCGCAATTGGGGTTTCGGAATTTAATCTTGACGATGACCTACTCTCACATGGGGAAACCCCACACTACCATCGGCGATGCATCGTTTCACTGCTGAGTTCGGGATGGGATCAGGTGGTTCCAACGCTCTATGGTCGTCAAGAAATTCGGGTACCGAGTCGTGACCAGATGGCCTCGCTTCAGCAAATTGGGTATGTGACAGCTAGGTGTTTTGTGAACTTCGAACTTTCGGTTCGTTTCGTCTTCACACACCGCAATCTGGTGCCTTTTCAGGTCAGCAAATTGCTTGGGTGTTATATGGTCAAGCCTCACGGGCAATTAGTATTGGTTAGCTCAACGCCTCACAGCGCTTACACACCCAACCTATCAACGTCGTAGTCTTCGACGGCCCTTCAGGGAACTCAAGGTTCCAGTGAGATCTCATCTTGAGGCAAGTTTCCCGCTTAGATGCTTTCAGCGGTTATCTTTCCCGAACATAGCTACCCGGCAATGCCACTGGCGTGACAACCGGAACACCAGAGGTTCGTCCACTCCGGTCCTCTCGTACTAGGAGCAGCCCCTCTCAAATCTCAAACGTCCACGGCAGATAGGGACCGAACTGTCTCACGACGTTCTAAACCCAGCTCGCGTACCACTTTAAATGGCGAACAGCCATACCCTTGGGACCGGCTTCAGCCCCAGGATGTGATGAGCCGACATCGAGGTGCCAAACACCGCCGTCGATATGAACTCTTGGGCGGTATCAGCCTGTTATCCCCGGAGTACCTTTTATCCGTTGAGCGATGGCCCTTCCATACAGAACCACCGGATCACTAAGACCTACTTTCGTACCTGCTCGACGTGTCTGTCTCGCAGTCAAGCGCGCTTTTGCCTTTATACTCTACGACCGATTTCCGACCGGTCTGAGCGCACCTTCGTACTCCTCCGTTACTCTTTAGGAGGAGACCGCCCCAGTCAAACTACCCACCATACACTGTCCTCGATCCGGATAACGGACCTGAGTTAGAACCTCAAAGTTGCCAGGGTGGTATTTCAAGGATGGCTCCACGCGAACTGGCGTCCACGCTTCAAAGCCTCCCACCTATCCTACACAAGCAAATTCAAAGTCCAGTGCAAAGCTATAGTAAAGGTTCACGGGGTCTTTCCGTCTAGCCGCGGATACACTGCATCTTCACAGCGATTTCAATTTCACTGAGTCTCGGGTGGAGACAGCGCCGCCATCGTTACGCCATTCGTGCAGGTCGGAACTTACCCGACAAGGAATTTCGCTACCTTAGGACCGTTATAGTTACGGCCGCCGTTTACCGGGGCTTCGATCAAGAGCTTCGCGTTAGCTAACCCCATCAATTAACCTTCCGGCACCGGGCAGGCGTCACACCCTATACGTCCACTTTCGTGTTTGCAGAGTGCTGTGTTTTTAATAAACAGTCGCAGCGGCCTGGTATCTTCGACCGGCATGAGCTTACGGAGCAAGTCCTTCACCCTCACCGGCGCACCTTCTCCCGAAGTTACGGTGCCATTTTGCCTAGTTCCTTCACCCGAGTTCTCTCAAGCGCCTTGGTATTCTCTACCCAACCACCTGTGTCGGTTTGGGGTACGGTTCCTGGTTACCTGAAGCTTAGAAGCTTTTCTTGGAAGCATGGCATCAACCACTTCGTGTTCTAAAAGAACACTCGTCATCAGCTCTCGGCCTTAGAATCCCGGATTTACCTAAGATTCCAGCCTACCACCTTAAACTTGGACAACCAACGCCAAGCTGGCCTAGCCTTCTCCGTCCCTCCATCGCAATAACCAGAAGTACAGGAATATTAACCTGTTTTCCATCGACTACGCTTTTCAGCCTCGCCTTAGGGACCGACTAACCCTGCGTCGATTAACGTTGCGCAGGAAACCTTGGTCTTTCGGCGTGGGTGTTTTTCACACCCATTGTCGTTACTCATGTCAGCATTCGCACTTCTGATACCTCCAGCAAGCTTCTCAACTCACCTTCACAGGCTTACAGAACGCTCCTCTACCGCATCATCCGAAGATGATACCCGTAGCTTCGGTGTATGGTTTGAGCCCCGTTACATCTTCCGCGCAGGCCGACTCGACTAGTGAGCTATTACGCTTTCTTTAAAGGGTGGCTGCTTCTAAGCCAACCTCCTAGCTGTCTAAGCCTTCCCACATCGTTTCCCACTTAACCATAACTTTGGGACCTTAGCTGACGGTCTGGGTTGTTTCCCTTTTCACGACGGACGTTAGCACCCGCCGTGTGTCTCCCATGCTCGGCACTTGTAGGTATTCGGAGTTTGCATCGGTTTGGTAAGTCGGGATGACCCCCTAGCCGAAACAGTGCTCTACCCCCTACAGTGATACATGAGGCGCTACCTAAATAGCTTTCGAGGAGAACCAGCTATCTCCGAGCTTGATTAGCCTTTCACTCCGATCCACAGGTCATCCGCTAACTTTTCAACGGTAGTCGGTTCGGTCCTCCAGTTAGTGTTACCCAACCTTCAACCTGCCCATGGATAGATCGCCCGGTTTCGGGTCTATTCCCAGCGACTAGACGCCCTATTAAGACTCGCTTTCGCTACGCCTCCCCTATTCGGTTAAGCTCGCCACTGAAAATAAGTCGCTGACCCATTATACAAAAGGTACGCAGTCACAGAACAAAGTCTGCTCCCACTGCTTGTACGCATACGGTTTCAGGATCTATTTCACTCCCCTCTCCGGGGTTCTTTTCGCCTTTCCCTCACGGTACTAGTTCACTATCGGTCAGTCAGTAGTATTTAGCCTTGGAGGATGGTCCCCCCATATTCAGACAAAGTTTCTCGTGCTCCGTCCTACTCGATTTCATGACTAAGAGATTTTCGCGTACAGGGCTATCACCCACTATGGCCGCACTTTCCAGAGCGTTCCGCTAATCTCAAAGCCACTTAAGGGCTAGTCCCCGTTCGCTCGCCACTACTAAGG
>NZ_UTBZ01000215.1 GCF_900580865.1 Pseudomonas viridiflava | reverse complement strand
CGCACAGGGTGCCCCCTTCCGGTCAGGCCATCAGCGCATGTGCACGTAGGTGCCCGGCGCGGCTTCCATCGGCGGGTACTTGGCGTTGCCCAGTTCCATGCGGGTCTCGCGCTCACTGACGGAACGCTCCTGAATCCAGGTCAGCCATTCAGGCCACCAGCTGCCTTCGTGGTTCTGGGCGTCGTAATACCAGGCGCGCGGGTCGCCGCTGAGCTTGCCGTTCTCTACGTAATTGGCTTTCGGATTGCCCGGCGGGTTGAGGATGCTCTGCACGTGACCACTGTTGGAC
>NZ_UTBZ01000217.1 GCF_900580865.1 Pseudomonas viridiflava | reverse complement strand
ATCAGCTACCACCAGCATCATGACTTTGCCGTTGCTGCTCAGGGAGCGAATCAGCCAGTGCTGGCCGCTGAACAGTGTTTTGAGTGGTGCAGGCAGTAGGGCTGAAAACTGGGCGATATTGGCAGGCGTCATGCGCAACTGGGTCGGCTGGGTCAGGAGCCGTTGCAGCACGGTGCTTTCCTTCACGAACAGCTGCATCGCTGCCGCATCGGGCGGCAGTTCAGCAGACTGATGCACGCGCAGCGCCGTTCCGGTCTTGTCCATCATCAACAGCATGACC
>NZ_UTBZ01000219.1 GCF_900580865.1 Pseudomonas viridiflava | reverse complement strand
CACATCCAAGATCAAAATTGACTGACCCAATGCTTTCGCGAGCAGGCTCGCTCCCACAGGTTCAGAAGTGATCTCGCATTCTCTGTACGACGCAGAACCCTGTGGGAGCGAGCCTGCTCGCGAAGGGGCCGGCACATCCAACATCGAGTTTGACAGACCCAACGCCTTCGCGAGCAGGCTCGCTCCCACAGGTTTTGCGGTGGATCTACACTCAACGGATACGCACCCAGCCGTGAGGTGACCATGAAAATGTCTGCACAAATGACCGTCGTCGCGGTACTCGCCACCCTCGCCTGGCTGGGTCTGGCGGTGTGGGGCATTGGCGGGGTGGCGATGTTCTTTTCCCATGGCTCGCTGGTGATCGTGGCATTGGCGACGGTGGCGATGGTGATTGCCTCACTGTTCAGTGAGGTCAACCTCAGTTCTGGCGAACGTGAAGACCGCGCCAATCGCTGGGTGATTCCAGCGTTTGGTGTGATCGGGCTGGTCAGTGGTTTTCTGCCGGCCTACTGCGACCGGATGAACTTCTGGACGTTTGGTGGTGAAGGCGTACGCTGGCTCGGCGCTTTGCTGTTTATCGTCGGCGGCGCGCTGCGACTGTGGCCGGTGTTTGTGCTGGGGCGGCGGTTCAGTGGATTGGTGGCGATTCAGCCGGGGCATCGGTTGGTGACGGATGGCATCTATCAGCACCTGCGCAACCCGAGTTATCTGGGGCTGGTGGTCAATGCCGTGGGTTGGGCGCTGGCGTTTCGTTCGGTGGTCGGACTGATGCTGGCGGCGCTGACGTTGATTCCGCTGATTGCCCGGATTCATTCGGAGGAGGCGCTGCTGCGTGCGCAGTTTGGGGCGGAGTATGACGCTTACTGTGCGCGGAGTTGGCGGTTGCTGCCCGGCGTTTACTGACCTCCAATCCACACTGGACAAATGTGGGAGCGAGCCTGCTCGCGAAAGCGGTGGGTCAGCCAAAATCAATATTGGCTATGACAATGCTTTCGCGAGCAGGCTCGCTCCCACAGGATTGTGTTGTGTCAGTTGCGTTGCAGGTGCAGGTGCAGGCCATCGCTGTCGATGTCGACGCGTATGTCAGCGTAACTGGCCAACGTCGCATGGGCCGTTTCCAGCGGATGCTGATGCGTGGTGGTGATGATCATCAGCGGTGCACCGGCCGCTTCGGCAGCCTGAATACCGACGGTGGCGTCTTCGAAGATCAGGCAATCACGCGCTTCCAGACCAAGACGTTTGGCCGCCAGTAAATAGCCGGCAGGATCAGGTTTGCCGGCCTTCACATCTTCAGCCGTGATCATCACCGCAGGCTCCGGAATCCCCGCCGCCGCCATCCGCCGCAAGGCCAGATCCCGTGGCGCAGAGGTCACCATCGCCCAGCGATCTTTGGGCAGGCTGTTGAGAAACTTCGCCGCGCCCGGGATCTCGACAATACCTTCAACGTCTTCGATTTCCGCCTCGGTGATGAACGCTGCTTGCGCCTCGGCATCCATCCCGGGCAGGTTCAGACGGGTAATGGTGTCGATGGCGCGCACGCCATGAATGGTCGGCAAAAAGGTTTCCACATCGACGCCATGGCTCACGGCCCAGGCTGCCCAGATCCGCTCCGCGGCGGCGATGGAATTGAGGACGGTGCCGTCCATGTCGAACAGAAACGCGCCGAACGCGCGATCGAATACACGAGTGTTAGCAGACAAAGGTTCGCATCCTCTGGCAAAAGACCGGGCGGGCAATGTAGCACTTGCCCGCCCGATTCACCCAGCGTGTCAGTGCAGGCGCGGTGCCTTGGATTTGAAGGCGCTGTCGACGCAATCGAGCAATTGACCAATGGCCCACGGCTTTTTGATGAACGCCACCGGATGCTTGACCCCGGAGGTCTCGGGCGTTTCATAACCGGACATGACCATCACCGGTTTGTCCGGCCAGCGGTCACCGACCAGGTTGGCCAGATCAGCACCATTGAGGGTGCCGGGCATGGTGATGTCAGTCAGTAGCAACGCCACATTCGGGGCGTTCTGCTCAAGGTAAAGTGATGCGGCGTCGGCACTGGTCTGCGGCTCGACCTTGAAACCTTCCTCCTGAAGAATTTCGCAGAGAAACTCCAGAATCAACGGATCGTCCTCAACCACCAGAATCAATCCGTCAGGAAGGTGCGCGCTCGCCGTAGGTGTTGGGCACATGGAACTGCACTCCCTGAATTGCATTAACGATTTAGCGGCTTGAATCCGCTGCTTAACTGGTATGAGCAGCGGGCTCTGCAGAAATTCATTTTTGATACAGGTCTTTTGCGAAAGGCCATTTTTGCCCGTCGCAGGCAATCGTTCGCGACGGCGTATTTGTGGTTAAAATGCCGGCCCTTTTGCTTGCCGATCCTGACCGATGAACCCTGAAGCCCTCGCCATCCTCCACGCCCACCTGCTGCCGGCCCTCGCGGCGGCGCCGAGCGAAACCCGTCGCCTGTTTCACGGGCGCGGGCGCTGCTGGCCGGGGCTGGAGCAGTTGACCGTAGACTGGCTGCAAGGCGTGGTGCTGGTGTCGCTGTTCAAGGAACCGGCGCCTGAGCAACTGGACAATCTCAAGGCGTTGCTGCTGGAGCTCACCGGTTCCGCCGAATGGAAACAGTCTGGCGCGCACACGCTGTTGATCCAGCATCGCTATCTGCCGCAGAGCACCGCCGAATGGCTGCTGGGTGAAGAGATCGACGAAATGAGCATCGTCGAGGGCGGCTTGCAGTATCGCGTCGATCTGGGCCGCAAGCAGAACGCCGGGCTGTTTCTCGACATGCGTTACGGGCGCAATTGGGTGCGCGAACAGGCCAGCGGCAAACGCGTGCTCAATCTGTTTGCCTACACCTGTGGTTTTTCCGTGGCAGCCATCGAGGGTGGCGCCAGCCATGTGGTCAACCTGGACATGTCCCGCGCAGCCCTGAGCCGTGGCCGCGACAACCATCGCTTGAACGGCCATGACCTGAGCAAAGTCAGTTTCCTCGGCCACGACCTGTTCAAGTCCTGGGGCAAGGTGATCAACAGCGGCCCGTATGATCTGGTGATCATCGATCCACCGTCATTTCAGAAAGGCAGTTTCCTGCTGACCAAGGACTACCAGCGCGTGCTGCGTCGTCTGCCGGAATTGCTCACGGCGCAAGGCACAGTGCTGGCGTGCATGAATGATCCGGCGTTTGGTTCGGACTTTCTGATCGATGGCGTGACCCAGGAAGCGCCGAGTCTGCGTTTTGTAGAGCGGCTGCAGAATCCACCGGAGTTTCCGGACATAGATCCGCAGAGCGGTCTCAAAGCCCTGGTCTTCCAACGCACCCCCTGACACCCCGAAGATCCCCTGAACAACACACATCCCCTGTGGGAGCGAGCTTGCTCGCGAAAGCGTTTTGTCAGTCGCCAGTGAGGTTGACTGATATACCGCATGCGCGAGCAAGCTCGCTCCCACAGGTTTATGTGTACGGCCGATGATCTTTAGTGAGGGCGCAGCACCAAAGCAAACAACTCACCATGCCCGGTGACATTGAGCTTGTGATAAAGATTGCGCCGATGCACCTTGACCGTCTCCGGTGAGATGCCCATTTGCTGGGCCATCGCCTTGCTGGAGAAGCCCTGCAAGATCAGCCGTGCCGTATCGACCTCGCGCACCGTCAGCCGCGCATCGAAGCGGTCAAGCAACGTTGCCAGATCCCCGGCCACCGCTTCCGCCACCGTACCCTGCGGCGGCAACAACTGCACATGCCGACGCATCGCCGCCAGCACCCAGTCACGCACGCACAACAACCTGCCCTGCTCGGCCATGTCGAACGGCGTCGAACGGCCCAATGACAAACCGAGCACGCCGCCTTCGACGTTGATCATGAACTGCAACTCGTCCTCGCCGACCACCAAACGAAAGTAACTCTGGTAGTACTCGCTGTGCAGAAACTGGTCCGGCGCCACCGAGGCCAGGCTGTGCAAGCCGTCGGCAATGCCGGTCGACGCGGTTTGATAAAACGGATCGAGCAGGTACATGCCGGCGCTGTATCCGGCCAGTTCTTCCTGCTCGTCGGGACGGCCCTTGCTGTCGAAGTCGATCAGCAACTGCGGCGCCTGCCCGGCCTTCATAAGCGCCACCAGCGCATTGTCCAGCGGCACCAGCAGCCGTAACGTATCGACCAGCGCACGCCAGAAACTGTCCTGACCGACACCGGCAAATACCCGCGCCAGGCTTTGATGCACTGGCAGTTCCTGCAACAACGCGTCCACGCACTACCCCTTTTGAGTAACCCATGATGGGAATGGGTCAGGCGTGACCGGCCCGATAGGCTGAGCACTCCTGTTCATCACCGGCCTGCACAGGCCAGGAGTGCCGCATCATGCGTGGTCACCGTGGCTGTATCAACCTCAGCATAAAACTGGGCCTGCTGGCCGGTCTCAGCGCCAGCTCAATCGCCATGGCCGCCGATGCACCGAGCGTGCACGTCTACAACTGGTACGACTACATCGGCCCGAACACCCTCCACGATTTCCAGCGCGACAGCGGTATCCAGCCGGTCTACGACACCTTCGACAGTGCCGAAGTCCTCGAAGGAAAACTGATGACCAGCCGCAGCGGCTACGACGTGGTAGTGGCGAGCAACTTCAGCCTGCCAACGCTGATCAAGGCCGGCGCCCTCGCCCCGCTGCCGCGCGATCAACTGCCGGGCTGGAAGAATCTTGACAGCGACCTGCTGGCGAAGCTGGCCAACAACGATCCCGGCAATCAATTCGCCGTGCCGTACCTGTGGGGCACCAACGGCATCGGCTACAACGTCGACAAAGTACGCGCGGCGTTAGGCGACAAGGCACCGGTGGATTCGTGGGATCTGGTGTTCAACGCAGACAACCTCGCCAAACTCGGCCAGTGCGGTGTGGCGATGCTCGATTCGCCCTCGGAGATGCTGCCGGTCGCCCTACATTATCTGGGGCTGCCACCGAACAGCACCGATCCCGAAGACTATAAAAAAGCCGAGGCGCTGCTACTGAAACTGCGCCCGCACATCGCTTACTTCAACTCGTCGAAATTCATCAGCGACCTGTCCAACGGCAATATTTGCGTGGCGGTGGGTTGGTCGGGAGCGATGCTGGAAGCCAAGACCAATGCCGAGCAGGCCAACAACGGCGTGAAGATCGCCTACAGCCTGCCCAAGGAAGGCGCGCCGGTGTGGTTCGACACGTGGGTACTGCTCAAGGACGCACCGAACCGAACTCAAGGCCTGGCCTTTATCGACTATCTGCTGCGCCCGGAAGTGATCGCGCCGGTCAGTGATCATCTGTCGTACCCCAATGGCAACCGCGCGGCGACAGCGCTGGTGGCCGCCGCCACGCGGGACAACCCGGCGGTTTATCCCTCCGCTGCAGCGATGGCCACGCTGTACACCCTTGAACCTTTGCCGAAAGCCACCGAGCGCGTGCGCACGCGGGTGTGGAGCAAGGTCAAGAACGGCCAATAAAGCCTTTTGAGCATTCCACAAAACCCTGTGGGAGCGAGCCTGCTCGCGAAAGCGGTGAGTCAGGCACTGATGTGTTGAAAGTGCTGACGCCTTCGCGAGCAGGCTCGCTCCCACAGGGTCAGTGCACAACCCCGCATTTTTTAGAGAGACAGAAACCAATGAAACCTCGTGCCCGTGACCTCAACATCCGCATCGGCCAACTGCATCCCGGCCCGTTCAACGCCATCACCGACGTCCCCGGCGTGCGCGTCGGCCACAGCAATGTGCGCGGCCGCAGCAGCGCCGGGCGTGACATCTGCACCGGCGTCACACTGATCGAACCGCGCCCGGGTTCGACCAACCAGCAACCGTGTTTTGCCGGCGTACATGTGCTCAACGGCAATGGTGACGCCACTGGGCTTGAGTGGATTCGCGAAGCGGGTTTGCTGACCAGCCCGATCGCGTTCACCAACACCCACAGCCTCGGTGTAGTGCGCGATGCCTTGATTGCACTGGATCGCCAGCAGCAACCGGACGACGGGCGTCTCTACTGGAACATGCCGGTGGTGCTGGAAACCTTTGACGGTTTGCTCAACGACATCAACGGTTTCCATGTCCAGCCTGAACACGTCGCCGAAGCGCAGGCTGCAGCCATCGACGGTCCAGTGGCGGAAGGCGCCGTCGGCGGTGGCAGCGGCATGATCTGCCATGAATTCAAGGGCGGCATCGGCACCGCGTCGCGCCGTTTGAACGCTGCCCAGGGCGGCTGGACCGTCGGCGCGATCGTGCAGGCCAATCACGGCATTCGCAACGAGTTGCGGGTCGATGGCTACCCGGTCGGGCGCTACATGGAACAGAAAGATTCGCCGTTCCTGCGCGCCTCATTGCCGCATCCGGGCATGGGCTCGATCGTCGTCTGTCTGGCCACCGATGCGCCGCTGTTGCCTCATCAATGCACGCGTCTGGCGCAGCGTGCGAGCCTGGGTCTGGCTCGCACCGGCGGTGGCAACGAGGACCACAGCGGCGACATCTTTATCGCTTTTGCCACCGGCAACGCTCACGTTCCGCCGGCGGCCTACGAAGGTAAAGGCGCGCCGACCTGCGACGGTTTGCGCATGGTCAACAATGACCACATCAGCGAGCTGTTTCTGGCCGCGACCGAGGCGGTTGAAGAAGCGATCATCAATGCATTGTTGGCCAGTGACAGCACCGAAGGTAATGGGCATTCCGTACCGGGACTGGATGCGCAAACCCTGCTCGCTGCCCTCAAAAAATCAGGCTGGCCCGGCGCCCGCTGACACCGCAAAAACACTGTAGGAGCTGCCGAAGGCTGCGATCTTTTGATCTTGTCTTTTAAAAGCAAAATCAAAAGATCGCAGCCTTCGGCAGCTCCTACAGGGAGTCTGTGAACATTCATGAAAGAGGCTAGCGTCTAGTTGCCCGTGCGACTGGCGGTACTTGAGCCGCCACTTGCACACTCCTACGATGGAATCACGCAGTGACTCTGCTCTTCGAGCGCTGCGTAGGCACGGGTGCTCTGAACCCCAATCAAGCCCGTGCCTTGCTGCATGCGCATCTTGAGCCTCACGGGCTCCACTTCCTCCCCATCAAAGAGCTTTGAGGCTCTTTTTTTGTCTGCGCAAATCAGCTGTCCGCCAGCGAATCGGCGCGGATCGAGCGCCACGCCGCTTGCGCCAGCAACGTGCGATATTCCGCCGGCCCAGCCTTCACCCGTCCGGCCAACCAGGCGCGGCAGTAGCTGTCGGCCTGACCAATGATCAACGACGGCAACAGCTCGGCGGGCAGCGCCTTGAGTTCAGCAGCGCGCCCCGATACGGCCAGCCAGTCGCGCAGACGCACATTGCGGGTCTTGTTGCGCTCCGCCAGTTCGTCTTTGAACGGACCTTTGGTCACGGCAAACCGCGCGTGGTACTGGAAGCGCGCCCACTCCGGTTGACGCTCGACCCAATCGACGTAGCTGAACACCAGCGCCTGTACACCTTCCTCGGTGGTTTGCGCCGCCTCCATATAGGCATCGCGCAACCGCGCTTGATCCTCCAGCGCGGTGAAAAACAACGCGGCGACCAAGCCCTCTTTATTGCCGAAATGGTGATAAATCGCGCCGACACTGGTATCGCACTCGGCGCGGATCATGTCGATGGTGGTGGCCTCGATCCCCTGCTCATTGAACAGGCTCAACGCCTTGCGAAAGATATCGCGCTTCAATTCGGCGCGGCGGCCGGGGTAGCTGCGTTCAAGTAGATCTGCGGTGTCCATGTTGCTCACGGCCAGAAAGTAGAAGTTGGAAGGGCCACAGCGTGTCCCCTGAAAAAACACGCTCAGGTTGACAGATTTGTCGCAGACAGAATACCGTTCCGTTAAAGAATATTATTCTGTAACGGAACATCATTCTGCAAATCACTTTCCGCGAGGCGTTTCCATGAGTCAGTTTCTCAGCATGTTCAACAGCGCAGGTCCGCAAGCATTCAGCCAGATGGCCTGCCAGGTCGCGCCGTACTTCAGCACCATCAACCCGCTGGTGACCGAGTTGCGCGCCAACGCGGCAACGGTACAAGTGCCGTTCCGTCGTGAGATCACCAACCACCTCGGCAGCGTACATGCGATTGCCATGTGCAACGCCGCAGAACTCGCCGCCGGAATGATGACCGATGTATCGATCCCGGCTGGCGCCCGCTGGATCCCCAAAGGCATGACCGTGGAATATCTGGCCAAGGCGAAAACTGATGTAACGGCGGTGGCCAGTGGTGAGGGCGTGGATTGGCAGAGCGCAGGCGACAAGATCGTCACCGTGGATATTCACGACACCGAGGGCAAGCAGGTGTTCACGGCGCGGATCACCATGAACGTCAAACTCGGCTGAATGACGGGCAGAAAAAAGCCCTTGCTACGGAATTCACAGCAAGGGCTTTTTCAGCGATGTGAGGTCAGTGCACGGTCAGGCGCTGGCGGACAAATTCCTCGACATGGCGGCTGGTCTGATCGAGGTGGCGGTCGCGTTGTTTCTCAGCGTCGAGCATCGCGCGTTTGCCGTTTTTCTGCAGCAGATAGGTGTGGATCTGCTGCACTTCCAGCGACCGGTAGATCGGCGTGGTGTCAATAAATCCGCGCAGGCCGTTGCTGCGGTAATGCCGGGTGCTCATCAACACCTGGGTTTCACGCTGGCCAATCACCTCAAAGCCCAACGCCTCGAAGTACGGGACTTTGCCGACCGTGCAGGCCAGTTCCGCGTGGGGATAACGCCCGAGCATTTCGCCGATCATCGCCCGCGCCACACCCTGACGCCGATGCCCTTCGCGAACCGCCATATAGGCGACGCTGCACGCTTCCCAATCGCCCTGCACCGGCAGGTACAACAGAAAACCGATCACTTGTTCCGGATCATCCTCGTCGGTGGCGACCAGCAACTCGACGTCGGTGCCCTTCTCGCCATTCAACGCTTCCAGATACAGATGCACCTCATAGCCGACTGCGTACTGATAGACGTTGTACAGCAGGTTGCTCGGGCCAAGACCGACCGCGCTGATGTCGGTCAGGTAGTCAACGACCATTTGCAGAATCTGGCTGTTGACGTCCTCGGGGCATGGGGATTTGTAATGGGTGATGCGTGGCATGACGAACTCCGACGGTAAAAAGCGTTGCCGACAACCGCAGCGGTCGACGAACCGCGACATCATACCGTGACCGGCCCGGTGGACACCTAAAGTTCCTTTTCCGAGCGCCGATGTAACGGTCTCCTACAAATGACATCACCAGGGATCGGCCATGTACTACCCGCGCGAAGCTGCCAAGGATCACCTCTACAACCGCATCGTCATGCTGACCGTCGCTTGCTGCGTGGTTCTGCTGCTCGCTGCAATGGCCCACAAGTCGGGCATGTTGTATGGGGCGCTGAGTTTCAACGGTGTGGAAACCCGTGGCAGTGTCACGGCACTGGAACAGATTCCAATGAACGCCAATGGCAAGGTCATTCACTATCAATACACCGATGCCCAAGGCCAGCCCCATGAAGGGCAACACGCCGACGAACGCTACGTCGAGCATACTCAGTATGAAGTCGATGGCCCGATCACCCTGCTGGTGTCGCCCTGGATGCCGGATAAAAGCTGCATCGCCAGCCAGTTGCAGAGTTACCGCACGGGCTTCTACATCATGAGCGGCGGCGTGCTGCTCGCGTTGCTGTTTCTGCTGATCTCCGGCAGGACGTTCTGGCAGATTCAGGCGATGAAAGAACAAGACCGATTTTATTGACTGACGAGGTCACTGCTGCGGCGCCACCACTTTGAATTTGATGGCGATGTCCCTCGACACCACGGTGTCCGCCCACTCCCCCGCGCCGAGGCCGAACTCGTCGCGCTTGAGCACCAGCTCACCGTCGAAAATGCCGATGTCGCTGCCCGGTTTCAATTCCACTGGTACTTGCACTTTGCGGGTGATGCCCTTGAGGGTGAGTTGCCCGTCGATCAAATAATGATGCTCGGCAACCTCAGTGAAATGGTCCGACGCGAACACCGCCACGGGAAATTTTTCCGTGTCGAACCATGCCGGTTTCACCAGTTCGGTGTTGGCGTCTTCACTGCCGGCATCGATGCTGGTGAGGTCGATATGCAACGTGGTACGGGCGTTGGCGAGGTTGTCGGTGTCAAAGTCCAGCGTCGCCTCGAACTTGCCGAAGGTGCCGTACATCCGCGAGCCCATCTGGTTATAGGTAAAGCTGATCTGACTGGCGCTGGTGTTGACCCGGGTATATTCGACAGCCTGCGCGGCACAGACAATGCACAGCGAACAAGCGGCAGCCAGCAGCAATCGGATCAGCATCGGATTCTCCAGGCGGGCTTGCCGTCAAGGGCCTCGATTGACTTAAGCAAACATCCGGGCGTTGCGCCAGCGCCTACACTAAACGCTCGATCTTCTGATGCTGCCAGACCAGTTTGTAATACAGGGTCTGCAACACCAGCATGCTCAGATACGCCACCGGAAACGCCATCCACACGCCCTGCAAACCATATTGCCCGTCCAGCCAGTACGCCGCCGGCAGTTGCACACCGACCACACAAATGATCGCAATGATCACCGGCACCAACACCGTGCCGCTGGCGCGCATGATCCCGCCGATGATGGCCTGGAAGCCAAAGACCAACAGACTCCAAAGCATGATGTGCAGAAGATGCTCAGCCATTGCCCGGGTCGAGTCCTCGGTCAGGAACAAGCCCAGCAACCAGTGCGACAACAGGTAGCCGAGCACAATCAAACCACCGGTCAGGCACACATTGATCAGTAGCCCGGTGCGCAGAATCGGCCCCATGCGCTCCAGTCGTCCGGCGCCGATGGCCTGTGCGCCGAGAATCGACGCGGTGATCGCAATCGACAACGCCGGGAACTGCACGTAGTTGACGATCTGCGTCACTGCGCCATACGCCGCCGTCGCTTGCGAGCCGTGCTGGTTGACCAGCGCCAGAATCACCAGCTCCGACAGCGACAGCACAATCATCTGCACGCCGGTCGGCAGGCCGATGCGCAACACCTTACCGAGAATCACCCCATCGAGACGTAGCGCGGCGAAGAACTCGCGGTCTGGAGCCAGTGGATGACCCTTGCTGATCAGGCGCCATGCCAGCCACGCCATTGCCGCCAGATTGCCGGCCAGCCCCGCGTACGCCGCACTCTGAATGCCCAGTTGCGGCAAGCCGAACCAGCCGCGAATCAGCGCCGGCGTCAGGGCCAGCCCGACACAGGTCGACACCACCAGCGCCAGCAACGGCGTCAGCGTATCGCTGACCCCACGCAACAGTTGGGTGAACAACACGAACACCAGCAGCGACGGCAAGATCCACATCATCACATGGGCATACGCCACCGCATCGTCGAGCACATCCGCCGGCGTCCCCAACCCCGCCAACGCCTGCCGCGCGAACACGCTGCCCAATATTGCGGCCACCAGACCGATCAATACGCCCAGCAACAACGTCGCCCCGGCAATCGCCTTGACCATGTGCGGCTCACGGGCGCCCCAGGCCTGGCCGATCAACACACCGGCGCCCGCGCCGAGGCCGATCACCAGGGCGATGAAGAAGAACACCACGGGAAACATTCCCGACACCGCCGCCAACGCCTGGGTGCCGAGCATCTGGCCGATGTAGATGCTGTTGACCGTGCCCGACATCGATTGCAGAAAATTCGACAGCACCATCGGCGCGAGGAACAGCAGGTAGGTGTGCCAGAGTGGGCGTTGGGCGACGGCTTGCATTGAATAGAGGTCCATCTCGACGGCGGGAGGGCTGATGGAGGATAGCTTCGGTGAGTTGCACGCGGGGCGCAATTAACATTTCAAATCGGTGTTTATGACCGGTGGCCGCGCCTGTGTAACGGACACGGTTCTGTAGGTGCAAGTTCAGAGCTGTGGTAAACAATTGCCCACTTTCACTTCTCTCATTGAGGCTCTGTTCATGCCGCGCTTTGCCCATCTGCTGACCGCCACCCTCCTCGCCGTGCTCACCACCAGCGCTCACGCCGCCGCGCCCGGCGAAACGTTGAAGCCGTTGCTGGAAACACTCAACGAACGCCTGAACATCGGCGACCTCGTCGCACTGACCAAATGGGACAGCGGCAAGCCGATTCAGGACAGCCCGCGTGAGGCGCAGGTCATCGCCAATGCCCGTACCCTGGCCGCCGAGCGCAAGCTTGACGCTGAAGAGGTGGCGCAGCTGATTGCTGCGCAAATGGAGGCGAACAAACTGGTGCAGTACGGTTTGCTCGCGCAATGGCAAGCGGCGGGTGCCGCGCCGGACACTCCGCGCCCCGACCTGGGCAAGCAGATCCGCCCGCGTCTGGATGAATTGCAAACCCGGCTGTTGCAGCAATACGCCGATTTTGCGCCGTATCGCCATGATGCGAATTGTCCGGTGTGGCTGGCCAAGGCGCGCAGTGGCCTGACCCACGACGCGCTGCATGATCTGGCCCTGACACGGGCGACCGGTGAACTGTGTATTCGGGCGGCGAAGTCCTGAGAAACGGCCAGATCAAAAGATCGCAGCCTGCGGCAGCTCCTACAGGGGGATGGGTGAACCATCATTGCGGTCGATGTTCACCATCACGGCAATGAAGTTCTCATAAAAAATCCACGGCGTAACATCGGCTCCAGACAAACCAACAACACCCCGGAGCACACGATCATGAAACGCCAGACCCTTCTCAGCATCGCTTTTTCGGTTTTCGCCATTAACGCTTTTGCCGCCACCCCGGCACACACCCAAGTCGCAGAAGGCGGCTCGGACAAGTTGATTGAAAGTCGTGTTGCTGAGGGCGGTTCCGATCGTCTGATCGAACGCCGCGTCGCTGAAGGTGGTTCCGATCGCCTGATCGAACGCCGCGTTGCCGAAGGCGGTTCCGATCGTCTGATCGAACGCCGCGTCGCTGAAGGCGGCTCCGATCGCCTGATCGAACGCCGCGTTGCCGAAGGCGGCTCCGATCGCCTGATCGAACGCCGCGTTGCTGAAGGCGGTTCTGATCGCCTGATCGAACGCCGCGTTGCTGAAGGCGGTTCTGATCGCCTGATCGAACGCCGTGTTGCTGAAGGCGGTTCTGATCGCCTGATCGAACGCCGCGTCGCTGAAGGTGGTTCCGATCGTCTGATCGAACGCCGCGTCGCATAAACCACTGGCTTCAGCGCAATCCCCTGAAAAGCCCGGCCTGATCAGCCGGGCTTTTTCCTGCCCGCAACCATCCATTCCCCGACTGGCCACCCACCGCCGATTGCGCATACCATGCGGCCACAACTCCAAAACAGACCTCGCCTGCCCATGCTCAAAGCCAGTCTGCGTAGCCACCTCACCCTTTGGTTTGCCGGTTTATCTCTGCTGACGCTGCTCAGCGTGGGCTTCTATGTGGGTCACATCGCCACTGAACAAATGAAACAGGCCAGCGGTAATGCGCTGCTCAACACGGCGCGCTCGGCGGCATCGCTACTGGGTGAACAACTGCGCGAACGCCAGTTGGAGGTTTATCTGCTCAGCCGCGCACCACATCTGGAGCGTGGCGATCTGGACAACCCGACCATTCTCAAATCGATGCAGCTGCGCACTCAGGCGCGCACCGAGTATGCGTGGATGGGCGTCACCGACGCCGAGGGCAAGGTGCATCAAGCGGTGAACGACTTGCTGGTCGGCCTATCGGTGCAACAACGGCCGTGGTTCCAGGCCGGGTTACGCAGTGAGTACACCGGCGACCCTCATGAAGCGGTGCTGCTGGCGAAAATGCTGCCGGGGCTGCCGAATGGTGAACCGCTGCGTTTCATCGACTTCGCCGCGCCGATCCACAACGCCGACGGTCAGGTGATCGGGGTACTGGGCGCTCACGCACACTGGAGTTGGGTGACGCGCATTGTCGAGTCGGCGGCGTTTTCGCATAAGAACTCAATGCCGGATATCGAGGCGCTGATCATCGACCACGATGGCAAGATTCTCTATCCCGAAGCACTGATGGGCCAGCAACTGGCGGCGACGGATTCGAAATTGCAGGGCTGGACGGCGGGTAACGGCTTTCTCACCAGCATGGTCACCGTCCCGACGCCATCGAGCACGGCGCTGTCGTGGTCGATTGCCGTGCGCCAGCCATTGGAAACCGCGCTGCAGCCGGCGCGTCTGCTGATGTACAAATTGCTGATTCTGGGTGTGGTCGCAGCGGTGCTGTTCGGCCTCGTCGCTTACTATCTGGCGCTGTACCTGAGCCGCCCGATCGAACAGCTCGCCCGTTCCGCCCGACAGGTGCAGAACAAGGAACCCGGCGCGCAATTCCCGCTGCAACACCCGGTGCGGGAAATCGCTCAGCTCGGGCAATCCATTGATGCGATGACGCAATCGCTGCTCGGTAAAGAGCGCGAACTGCAAGAGGCCAATGCCTCGCTGGAAGCCACCGTGGCGCAACGCACGGCGGCGCTGACGCAGGCCAACGCCGAACTGTTGAGCCTGGCGACTCACGATGGCTTGACCGGCGTATACAACCGTCGCCGCTTCGACGAGAAACTCACCGAATACACCCTGCTGTTCCGCCGCACCGGACGCCCGTTTTCCCTGCTGCTGATCGATGCCGACCACTTCAAACGCATCAACGACACCCACGGTCACGCGGTGGGTGATGAGGTGCTGCAACAGTTGGCGCAACTGATTCAGAGCAGCTTGCGCACCACCGATTTCGTCGCCCGCTACGGCGGCGAAGAATTCGCTGTGCTGTTGCCGGAAATCGCCAAACCCGACACGCCAGAAGTTGTCGCCGAGAAAATTCGCGCGGCGGTTGCCGAGGCCGATTTTCCTGTGGTCGGGAACGTGACGGTGAGCATCGGCGTCGGCCTGGCGGACCCGGCCGACAACAGCCACAACGCATTGATCAAGCGCGCTGATCAGCAGCTCTATCAAGCCAAAGCAGCGGGCCGTAATCAGGTGGCGTGATCAGCCCTGCTTCACTTCACAAATGCCGTTGGCCCTGTTCTTCCCGGTGTACGACACCGCAGGCGAACCGTCGGGATTGATGCTCAGGGAAATGGTCACGCCCGCGCCTTTGGCTTCGTAGTAGTTGTCGTTGAATTTCTTCAACTGGCCTTCCTTGCCATTGATGTAGATCGGCCCGCCTTGATCGGCGTGCACCTCGATCTTGCCAGGGCACGTGGCGTTGAGCATAGGGATGCCAGCGTGGGCCAGTCCGGTTACAAGCAATAGCGGCGCTGCCAACAGCAAAGATTTCATGGTGGATTCCTTGAGTGCGACGGTGTGCCGACGCCTTAAGCATTACCGCAAATCCCTCAACCCTGCCAGCGCCTTGTTGCCACACTCACGGTCAGGTATTGGTCTTCAACTTCGTCCACAAGCGCGTCGTCAGCCGCGCAATCTTCGCCGGTAGTTCCTCCACCGTGAACAACTTCTCCATCACGCTTTTCGGCGGGTAGATCGCCGCATCCTGCCTCACGTCCGGGTTGAGAAATGCACTGGCGGCGGCATTCGGGTTGGCGTAATGAATGCTGTTGCTGATGTTGGCAATCACTTGCGGTTCAAGCAGGTAGTTCATGTAGGCGTAGCCGTTGTTTTCATGCGGTGCGTTCTTCGGCATCACCAGCATGTCGAACCACAGCGTCGTGCCTTCGTCGGGGATCGAATAGGCGATGTCGATGCCGTTTTTGGCTTCCTTGGCGCTGGCCGCCGCCTGGACGACGTCGCCGTTGAAACCGATCACCACGCAGACGTTGCCGTTGGCCAGATCGCTGATGTATTTCGAAGCGTGGAAGTACTGAATATACGGGCGGATTTTCAACAAGGCCTGCTCGGCTTTTTTGTAGTCCTCAGGCTCATGGCTGTGCGGTGGCAAACCCAGATAGTTGAGGGTGATCGGCAACACCTGCGTCGGGTTGTCGATGAACGCCACGCCGCACTGGCTGAGCTTCTTGATGTTGTCTTCGTCGAACAACAACTTCCATGAACGGGTGACATCAGTATTGCCGAAGATCGCCTTGATCTTTTCGACGTTGTAACCGATGCCGGCGGTGCCCCACATATACGGGTAGCCGTACTGGTTGCCGGGGTCGTTGACTTCAAGTTTCTGCATCAAGACCGGGTCGAGGTTTTTCCAGTTCGGCAGTTGCGTTCTGTCGAGTTTCTGGATTGCACCGGCCTTGATCAGACGCGACAGAAAGTGGTTCGACGGACTGACCACGTCATAACCGGTGTTGCCGGTCATCAACTTCGATTCCAGCACTTCGTTACTGTCATGAATGTCGTAGGTGGTTTTGATGCCGGTGGTCTGGGTGAAGTTGCCCAAGGTGTCCGGAGCGATGTAGCTGTTCCAGTTGGAGATGTTCACGGTTTCGTCGGCGAAGGCTGCCGTCGACGTCGCCGCGACTGCGACGGCCAGGGAAAGTGGGTGGATGCGCATGGTCTGTCACCTGTATTGAGTGGCTTTTGTTGTTGTGCGATAGGCGGAATTTCAGATTTCTGTTCTGGCCCTGACCGCCTCCACGCGCATGCGAAGCATGGCCCCGATATCGAAAAACGGACGCGGCGGCAGCCAGCCGGGCTCGGCGCGCTGCATCACCGATTGCAGCAGCGGCGAGTCGACATCCGAGGCCAGTTCCGCAAGCAGCCGGCCCCATAGCGTCCCGCGCGCCACCCCTGAACCGTTGCACCCGGCCACGGCGAAGACGCCCTCTTCCACCCGATCAAAAAACGCCTGACCGCTGCGGCTCGCGCTCAAGTGACCGGTCCAGGTGTACTGAATGTCTTGCGCGCCGAGAAACGGGAAGCGTCGTTGCAAGCCGCGAACATGGTGCTGGCGACGCACCGCGAGTTCACTGTTGGAGAGGTCGCGCGTGCGGTATTCGGCGGTGTTGCGAATCATCACGCGACGATCCGGGGTCAACCGAAC
Source organism: Pseudomonas viridiflava (assembly GCF_900580865.1). Taxonomy (GTDB): domain Bacteria; phylum Pseudomonadota; class Gammaproteobacteria; order Pseudomonadales; family Pseudomonadaceae; genus Aquipseudomonas. The sequence goes on along the minus strand of NZ_UTBZ01000219.1, from coordinate 185,496 downwards.
CGTGGCGCCCAGCGGTCGCGTCGACAGCACGCCCCAAGGCTCAACTGCACCGATGGCGTTGAACTCCTGATCGGTCAGCGGCCGCGTGAGACTGGCGCTGAGTTCCATCGGGAATGTCGCGCTGTCGGCGATCCCGACCCTAGGAATAAACGCGTTGAGGCACACCAGTACGCGGCTGGCTTCGATGCTGCCTTGCACACAATTGGCGCGCAGTCGTCCCTTCGCGAGGCGCTGCAGGCCGGTGATGTCGGTGTTTTCGTAAACGCTGATATTGCCCGGCATGGCATTGAGCAAACCTTTCACGTATTTCGCCGGCTGCAACAGCGCATTGCCTTCGCCACACCAGATCGCTGCCTCGTAGTGACCGGTGCCGAGCTTCTGCGCCAGTGCCGGACCTTGCACAAACTCCGCGCGAGCGCCGAGCGCGCGCAGGGTGGCCAGTTTGGCGTCGACATGGTCGAGCTTGGCGCGGTCGTTGACGGCAAAGTAATACCCGCTGTCGCGAAAGTCGCAGTCAATGCCATGGCGGGCGATTCGTTGCCGAACCTCTTCGCTGGCCGCGCGGGAAATCGTTGTGTCGACTTCGAACCCGGCAAAACCCGGCGCGCCGATCAACTCGCTGTGCGCCGGATGCTCATGGGCCACGACGAATCCCGAATTGCGTGCCGAAGCCCCGTGCGCCGCACGCTGCCGGTCGACCACGACGATGCGCGCCTGCGGGTGCAGATCGGCAAGGGCATGTGCGGCACTGAGTCCGGTGATCCCCGCGCCAATCACCAGCCAATCGGCTTTTTGCGCCCCGCTCAAGCGACCACGTTCCGGCGAACTGCCGGCCTGCGCAATCCAGCCACATACGTTTTCCATGCCTCACCTCATTCGAATGTCGTTCTGCGGCTTGCTTCTGAACGGCCACCATGCGTGAATCGCATGAACGACTTAAGAAGATCACCGCCAGAACTGGAATCTATTAGGTCTTCAGCACGCCGACCAACGCTATAAAATCATCGAGCCATTCCGAAAGCGCATGGATAAAATTCGCCACGTTCCCTCGCTGCAAGCCCTGCAGGCATTGGTAGAAGTCGCCCGTCGCGGCAGCTTCACCAGCGCCGCACAAACCCTGTGCCTGACACAAAGCGCGGTGAGCCGACAGATCCAGCAACTGGAAAGCCACTTCAATGTCGCGCTGTTCATCCGCAGCAGCCGCAGCCTGAGCCTGACCGCAGAAGGCGAACAGGTGTTGGCCAGCGCCCGCAGCATCCTTGAACAACTGAAATCCCTCGAGGAACGTCTTGCCCCGCAGCAACGCCCCTTCCGCATCCGCATGCATGTGTCGCTGGCGGTGCGCTGGTTGCTGCCGAAACTCAGCGACTTCTATTTGACTCATCCGGAGGTATCGCTGGCGATAGAAACCGTCGCCACTGAAGTGGTTGAGCCGGGCAACGACAGCGACGCCTACATTCTTTACTTGCCGCAGCCATCGAGCGATCCGGATTGCCTGACGCTGTTCGAAGAAGCGCTGGTGCCAGTGTGCTCGCCCACCCTCGCCGGGGCGCCGCGCTCGGTCGACGAGTTGTTGCGCTTCCCGTTACTGCACCGCTCGGCCGATCGTCAGGCGTGGATTGAATGGCTGGCGGCAAACGAAGGAAAGCCGCTGGAGGATTACCGGCACATTCCGTTCAACCTTGATGAATTGGCGCTGGATGCGGCGGCGCGGGGATTGGGCGTGGCAGTGACGGACATGACCTTGGCAGCGGAGTCGATCGAGCGTGGGGTGTTGGTGGTGCCGTTCGGCGAGCCGTTGAGGACGGGTGGGGTTTATTCGTTGTGTTTGCAGGCGGTGGCTGCTTCGCATCCTGCATGCGATACGGTGATGGCATGGTTTGCCAACCAGAGCATCAACCCGAGCCACCTGTAGGTCATTGCGTGAAGGACTGGAGATAGGCGAGCAGGTTGTCGAGTTTCTCTTCATCGCTAAGCCCCCAGAAAATCATCCGCGTGCCCGGCACCACACCTTTCGGATCCTTCAGATAGGCGATCAGCGTTTCGCGATCCCAGGTCACTCCCGAGTTCTTCATCGCATCGGAATACACGTAATTAGCCGAGGTACCGGCGGGCCGCCCGATGATGCCGTTGAGTTGCGGGCCGAATCCGGGACGGGCCGATTCGCCAACCTGATGGCAGCCGCCGCACAGACGCGGGAAGATTTTCGCCCCGGCTTCGGGGTCGCCTGCGGCATGGCTGAATGGACTGAACAGGCTGGTGCCGAGCATCAGGGCGAGTGACAGTGCTGCGGTGTTTTTCATCGAGGGTTCCGTGTCGGTCTGCATCGGGCGGCGCAAGGGTAGCATTTTGTTTTTACAGGTAAGCGCCAACGACCTTTCTGATTTTAATCAATGCGTGACGCAACACGTCCATGTCCACCGAGCCTAATGCCAGGCGAATCGCATGCGGCGCATGACCGGACACAGAAAACGGCTCGGCGGTGGTGACGGATATCTGCTCGTGCATCAGCTCGACGACAATCTGATCGGCGCGCACGTCTTCCGGCAACGGTAGCCACAAGAAATACGACGCCGGATGACCAATGCTCGGCAGTCCTTTCAACACCTCGGCCGCCAGCGCCTGCCGCGCTTTGGCGTCGTTACGTTTCTGCTCCTCCAGCAGCGTCACTGTGCCGTCGTCGAGCCAGCCACAGGCAATGGCGGTCATGACGCCGGGGGTGTTCCAGGTGGTGGCGCGAATGATGCGTTCCAGTGCTGGCACCACGTCGGTCGGGGCGGCGATGAAACCAACGCGCAGGCCCGTGGCGATGTTTTTCGACAGACCCGAGACGTACACCGTGCGCTCCGGCGCCAGATCGATCAGCGTACGCGGTGGGTTTTCCACCAGAAATGCGTAGGCCGCGTCTTCGATGATCGTCAGATCATGCCGGCGGGCAATCGCCACCAACTGCTCCCGTTGTGCCAAGGGCATAACCCAACCCAGCGGATTGTGCAAAGTCGGCATGCTGTACACGGCGCGCACCGAACGGCTGCGACAGAGTTTGTCCAGCGCTGCGAGATCCGGCCCCTGCGCACTGAGCGGAATCGCCACGACTTCCAGGTGCAGCGCTTCGGCTAACACCTTGAAGCCGGAATAGGTCAGCGCGTCGGCGGCAATCACATCGCCGGGTTTGAGCAGCGCCATCAGCGTCACCGCCAGGCCTTGCTGGGCGCCGTTGACGATCAGCACCTGCTCGGCCTCGACCTGCACACCGCGCGTCAGTAGATGCCGAGCGACCGACGCGCGCTCGTGGGCACGACCGGCGTGCGGCTGATAACGCAGCAACGCCTCCAGATCGCCCGACAACGCCAATTGCCGTAACGCGCCGCGCAACAAATCGGCCTGACCGGGCAGCGATGGGTAATTGAAATTGAGGTCGATCATGCCGACCGCGATCTGCTTCTGGTCGATGCCCTGCCCCGCTGACAGCGAAGTTTCGCGGACAAACGTGCCACGGCCGGTCTCGCCGCTGACCAGTCCCATGGCCTCCAGCTCCGCATATACCCGCGAAGCCGTGACCAGCGCCAGCCCTTCCTCAGCAGCCAGTTGCCGGTGGGCTGGCAGCCGCGTACCCGGCGGCAACGTCCCCGAGCGAATGTCCGCCGCATAGGCATCGACGATTGTCTTGTAGCGGGAACGTGGCATGCCGGATGTATCCATGACAATTTTTTGATTGTGCTGATTCTCGGCTCTAGCATGGCCGCAACGCAACCCACTTCTGAGCGTGATCTGCTATGGAACGGACTTCGAATCTGACGACCCCGGCACTGGAAAAAACCAGCGGCTGGATCAACGGTTTTATCGGCGTGGTGATCTTCAGCGGTTCGCTGCCGGCCACGCGCCTGGCAGTGCTGGAGTTCGATCCGGTGTTTCTCACCGTGGTTCGAGCGGCCATTGCCGGGGTGTTGGCGGTGGCGCTGCTGTGGTTGTTTCGCGAACGGCGCCCGGCGCGCGATCAGTGGCTGGGGCTGTTTATGGTCGCGATGGGCGTGGTGCTCGGTTTCCCGCTGCTGACCGCCCTGGCGCTGCAACACGTGACGTCAGCACATTCGATTGTGTTTGTCGGTTTACTGCCACTGGCCACGGCGATTTTTGCCGTGCTGCGCGGCGGTGAGCGGCCGCGACCGGTGTTCTGGATGTTCTCGATTCTCGGCAGCGCGCTGGTGGTCGGCTTCGCCCTCGCGCAAGGGCTGACGGCCTCGCCCACCGGTGACCTGTTGATGCTCGCTGCCATTCTCGCCTGCGGCCTCGGTTATGCCGAAGGTGCGAAATTGTCGCGAACCCTCGGCGGCTGGCAGGTGATTTGCTGGGCACTGGTGCTGTCGCTACCGCTCATGGCAGTGTTGAGTCTGTGGCTGGCGCCCGCCTCGTTCAGCACGATCAGTCTGTCGGCGTGGCTGTGTCTGGGCTATGTATCGCTGTTCAGCATGCTGATCGGTTTTGTGTTCTGGTATCGCGGCCTGGCTCAGGGCGGGATTGCAGCGGTCGGTCAGTTGCAATTATTGCAGCCGTTTTTCGGTCTGGCGCTGGCCGCAACCCTGCTGCATGAACACGTCAGCGTCGGCATGCTCGCCGTGACGCTGGGCGTAATCATGTGTGTGGCCGGAGCGAAGAAATTCGCCAAATGATCTTCAGGCGCCCGCCTTCCACTCGCGCGGACTGAGCCCGGTCTTGCGCCGAAACGCCCGGGCCAGCGCCGAAGGACTTTCATAACCGACCTCCTCGGCAATCAGCGCAATCGGCTTGCCTTCGCGCAGGCGCTTCTGCGCCAGACTGACGCGCCAGCTCAGCAGATAATCGGCCGGCGTCTGCCCGACAACCCGACGAAACTGCTCGGCAAAACCGGCGCGGGACAGATTGGCGACAGCCGCCAGATCCGCCACGCTCCATGGCTTTTGCGGTTGCTCGTGCATCAGGTTCAAGGCGCGCGACAGACGTGGATCGGCCAGCCCGGCGATCATCCCCGGTTGTTGCTCGCGACTGCTGATCAGGTGCCGCAGCAACAGAATCACCAGCAGTTCGAACAGGCGATCCATCACCGCCACGCGCCCGCAATGACCTTCGAACGCTTCATTAAACAGCCACTCCACGGTGTTGCCCAGCTCGGGGATGTCCGTCAGTTTCAGCACCAGATAATCCGGCAGCGCCGCCGCCAGTGCATTGCCGGAACCGCCGTCAAACGTCAGCGTTGCGCAAACCACCTGAGTGTCCATGGCTTCGTCGGCAAACATGCGATGAGCAAAGGGGCGCGGGAAGAAAATCAGCGACGGCTCACTGAGGCGGATCTCACGCTCACTTCCCGGCTTGAGCAGCAACTCACCGGCCTGCAACAGATGCACATGGCCGACCGGTTCATTTTCATGAACCGCGACGCCGCAGAACGCGCCGCTGTGAAAGGTCCCGGCATTGACGCCGAAATGGCTGAGCAAGGTAGACAGGCGATCCATGGACGGCTCCAACAGTTATCGGGCGGCTCGTATTCCTTTCAGCGCTGAGACTGCGCCGCGACCTTCGCGAGCAAGCTCGCTCCCACATTTGAAATCCATTCCCCTGTGGGAGTGAGCTTGCTCGCGAAGACGCCCGTCCAGTCACCACAAATCTGTCAGCGAACGCCAGATCTGGACGATCTGCCGCATATCCTCGACGATTTGCCGCCAATCCACCAGCCCGGCTCAATAACATGACCTCCATCCCCGGCGCACTTCGCACCGGATTTTCGGAGCATCACCATGAGCCGCATCCACGCAATCAGCCTCGAAACCGCCGCCGACGCCAGCCGCCCAGTACTGGAAGGCGTGAAAAAGAAAATCGGTTTCCTGCCCAACGTCTTCACCACCCTGGCCAAAGCGCCGGTGGCCCTCGAAACCTACGTACAAGCCTCGGCCATCCTCGGCAAAACCTCGCTGAGTGCCCAGGAAAAAGAAGCGGTGTACCTCGCCACCTCGCAGGTCAATGGTTGCGATTATTGCCTCGCAGCGCACACCTTGTTTGCCGGCAAGGCCGGGCTCTCGGCACAGGAAATCGTCGCCGCCCGCCAAGGCGAACTCAACGCCTACGCCACCCTCGCCCGTCAGTTGACCGAAAGTCGCGGCCATTTGAGTGACGAACAGATCACCGCCGCCCGCACTGCCGGCATCGACGACGTGAAGATCATTGAAGTGATTGCACTGGTGGCCGTGCAGAGCCTGACCAATTACCTGAACAATGCGGCGCTGACCGATATCGACTTCCCGGCCATCTGAATCCGGCCACACAGAACCTGTTGGAGCTGACCTGCTCGCGATAGCGGTGTGTCATTCAAAGCATCTTTGAGTGACACACCGCTATCGCGAGCAGGCTCACTCCTACAGTTGGATCGGGTACATCAGCAAGAGATTGGTCGGCTGGCAGGCCGCCTTCGCGAGCAGGCTCGTTCCCACAGAAAAGCAAAAAATAACGCCCACTTCACACCGAGGAGCTTCTAACCACTCAACAGGATGAGCGTTAGCTCGGCTGCCGCTCTTGATCTTGATCCACGGGCGACGTCGGAAGGCTGAGTGGAGGGATTCATCCGGGGGTGGGAGCGCAGCGACCGTTTGGCGCAGCCAAACACATCGAGAGGAGGTGCAGCGAAGCAAACCGTAGGCGATGCGCCCGGAGGGATCCCGGAGCGAAGGAACCCCGAGCCCCAGCGAGCGGGCCGCACGTAGGAGCAAGCGTTTTTGGTTACTTTTGAGGCGTTTGTCAAAAGTGACCCGCCGTAAGGGCGGAACCCTAAGCCGCCGTGACCGCAGAAACGGATATGTACTCCCTAATCCAGACAACCATAGCCAACGCCCACGGCTGATCAGTGATGCTCCTCACCCGCCCGCTTAAGCAACTTCTTGCACCGCTCAGACAAATGAAACACCTGCAAATGCTTACCCGCCTTGGCATATCGCTCGCGCAAAGTCTTCAACGCCGCAATCGCCGAATAATCAACAAAACTCAAATGCCTACAATCCAGCGTCACCCGAGCCGGATCATTAGCCGGATCAAACTGATTGAGAAACGGCGCAGTCGAGGCAAAAAACAACGTGCCATGCAAACGATAAAGCTTACTGCCGTCAGCCTCCAGATGCTCATCGGCATACAACTCACGCGCCTGCTGCCAGGCAAAGTTAAGCGCGGCAATGATGATGCCGCAGAGCACAGCGGTGGCCAGATCAGTGAACACCGTGATAGTGGTCACAGCAATGATCACCAGCACATCGTTAAGCGGCACTTTGTTCACCACCCGCAACGACGCCCAGGCAAAAGTCTGCTGTGACACCACAAACATCACACCCACCAGCGCCGCCAGCGGAATACGCTCGATCAGCGGCGACAGAAACAGAATAAACAACAGAATCAGCACACCAGCCACCACCCCGGACAAACGCCCGCGCCCACCGGAACTGAGGTTGATCACGGTCTGGCCGATCATCGCGCACCCGCCCATACCGCCGAACGCACCCGAGACCATATTCGCCGCACCAAGCGCCACGCACTCGCGATCCGGATAGCCACGGGTTTCGGTGATTTCGTCGGTCAGGTTCAACGTCAGCAGGGTTTCCAGCAGACCGACCAGCGCCATCAAAATCGCGTAAGGCGCAATGATGCGCAGGGTTTCGACATTCCACGGGATGACCGGCAAAGCGAAAGTCGGCAAGCCTCCGGCAATGTGCGCCATGTCGCCAAGGGTGCGGGTCGGCAGGCCGAACAGGTAGACCAACAGGCCGACGCCGAGGATCGCCACCAACGCCGGTGGCACCGCTTTTGTCAGACGCGGCAGGAGGTAAACGATGGCCATGGTCAGCGCCACCAACCCGGTCATCATGTACAACGGCGTACCGCTGAGCCATTCCTCACCGCTCTTGAAATGCTCCAGCTGCGCCAGCGCAATGATGATCGCCAGACCGTTGACGAAGCCCAGCATCACCGAGTGCGGCACCATGCGCACCAGTTTGCCCAGGCGCAGCAGCCCGAACGCCATCATGATCAAACCACCGAGCAACACCGTCGCCAGCAAATACTGCACGCCTTGTTGCACCACCAAAGCGACGATGACCACAGCCATCGAACCCGCCGCGCCGGAGACCATACCCGGCCGGCCGCCGAACAACGCCGTCAGTGTACAAATGATGAAAGCGCCATACAGGCCCATCAGCGGATTGAGGTGCGCCACCAGCGCGAACGCAATACATTCGGGCAACAGGGCAAACGAGGTGGTGAGTCCGGCCAGGACATCGGCGCGCAGACGAATCGGTTTCATGGCTTACCTGATTGAGCGGCCGACGCACGGCCGCAGGTGTTCGGGGGAAAAGAGGGTTGCGGATGTTACGGAATTGTTCCGGATCGAGCCAGTGAACGCTGACACTTGTCGACTCGGGCTTTATGCTGGCGCGCTCCTGTATTCATCGAGTTCGACATGTCTGCATTTCTGACGTCCCGCGAAGTGTGCCAGCGTTTGCGTGAAGCGGCACTCGGTGTGCTCGCGTTCAAAGTCTGCGAAGCACCTGCCGAGACCGGACTGATCACAGTCGATATCGACGGCTGGCATCTGCTGCTGGATTTTGCCGAGGGGCGATTACATCACTGTGAATTCGCCCGCAGCGGCGATGGACAAGAAGGCTTGCTAGAGCGTTGGCAGCGTTTTGGCACCGACCCGGTGAGCCTGCTCAGTACCTGGGAATTGGCGCAGATCGAGCAATTGCTAAAAGGCCAGACGAACGAGGTTGCTCAATGATGGCACTCTGCCCATAATTCGCGCCCTCCTCTATTCCCACGCAAGGAACTGCCGTGAAGAAGTCGCTGTTGTTGATCCCGATGCTGGCCCTGCTGCTGCAAGGCTGTGGCATGACGATGACCCGTTACGAGCCAAGCTTTGAGAACGTGCAGAAGCTCAAGCAAACCCCGCCGCTGCATGCGATCAGCAATCCTCAGGTCACCGCCGAATCCGGTGAAGGTTCGCTGGTGGTTCGCGCCAACCCGGTACGCTCGCCGTCCGGCAGCATCCCGGCACATATTCAGGACGCGATCACTGAAGAACTGCGCAAGGCCGGTCTGCTTGATCCGCAGGCGCAGCGTCAGTTGAAAGTACTGGTGGTGAAGAACGAACTGTCCGCCGGCATGGGCACGGGCGACGGCAAACTTGCTGCACGTTTCACCCTGCTCAACGGCAACGATGTGGTGTACGACGCGACCAAGAATGTCAGCAGCCAGTGGAGCAGCAGCTTCTTCGGCTTCATTGCGATTCCGAACGCAGTCAACGCTTACAACCCGATGGTGCGTGACTTGCTGAAAGAACTGTACAGCGATCCACAGTTCATTCAGGCCCTGAAATAAAGGCAAAAAAAGAGCCGCAATTGCGGCTCTTTTTTTTGGCTTCAGGCCCGTGGGATACGGGTTTCGAGTGCCGAGTACTTCAGGTTCTTGCTATCGACCATTTGCTTGAGCAGCGCGTTGACCTGACGGGTGAAGGTGTCATTCACCGCGTCTTTAGGAGTATTGGCCATCAGCGGGATGAACCAGATACCGATCCATGTACCGATCGCATCATGATTGCTCGCGGTGGTCAGGGCCTGACCTTGGCCATCCATGCCTTCCAGGCTCAAGGTGTACTGATCGGTGCCATAGGCCGGGATCACCATCATGCTGAAGCCGCTGATGAAGGCCAGCACCATGGAACCTGCATTCGGCGGATGGTTGTACATTTTCAGACGCAGGCTGTAGTCGCCCGGCTGCTTCTGGAATTCATCCAGGGTGACACGGCCGAACAGGCCCGAATCGGTAAGAATTTTTTGCAGCTGTGGTTTCAGCTGATCGCGCGCTTGCGGCACTTCCACGGCGGAGCCGCTTTTCGGTTCGCCCTGATAAAAATCGAAATCCACGTAAACGTTTGGCTTGTTGGCATAGTTGGCCATCGACGGCATCGTCACTGGCGCTACTTCGTCTTTGGTGAAACTGGCACAACCGCCCAGCGCAAGTACCAGCCCCAGCGCCAGAATTTTCCCGAATTGCATGATGTCCGTCCCTATGTGTACACGACCAAATGATGGCATTGAGCCTTCATTGCGAAGGCCGGGCGGATTCTAGAGAGAGCGGGCCTCGGGCGAAAGACTGAATTCAGCAAATCGGCAAAAAAACTTGCTCAGTCCTGCCGCAAGTCGAGGATGTAGGTGTAATACCCGATGTCGCGTACGTAGCCGAGGGATTCGTACAAGCCTTGCGCCGTGAAATTGTCGGTGGCGGTTTCCAGCACCAAGCCCTTGGCGCCGGTTGCCAAGGCAAAGTCGCGCGCAGTGTTCATCAACAGTCGGCCAACGCCGCGTCCACGTGCGGCGGGCGTGGTGAACAGATCGCTGAGCAGCCAGGTGCGGTGGGCATCGATGGACGAGAACGTCGGATACAACTGCACAAAACCCAGCGCCTCGCCGTGTTCATCCTGCGCGAGAAAAATCGCCGATTCGCTGGCAGCCATGCGTTCAGCGATGAAGGCCCGCGATTGCACAAGGTTCGACGGTTGCTGGTAAAAGCCTCGATAAGCGTCGAACAACGGCGCCACCGCATCCAGATGTGTCGCGTCGGCTCGCACTGCCTGAAGGGTCATGTTTCTGCTCCGTGTCCAATCAATGATCGAAACAGCATAGCGCCGCCCTTCGAGTGTGCTGGCTTCATCGCTATATAGTTTTGTATATTGCGAAACCGAAATCGCCAGAACCTTTCCATGTCCAGCCAACCTGTTTGTCCATGAGTGCCATCCGCGTACGCAACGAGCAGTTGATCCTCGCCGCCGCCAGCGAAGAGTTTGCCGCCAACGGCTTCGACGCCACCCAGACCCGCGATATCGCGGCGCGTGCCGGGGTGCCCAAGGCCAATCTGTACTACTACTTCCAGACCAAGGAAAACCTCTACGGCAAAGTGTTGCTGGGGTTTGTCGAACCGCTGCTGGAGGCCTCGGCAGTGCTGCGTGAAAGCGATGATCCGCTGACGGGGCTGCGCGCCTATGTCGCCGCACGGATCCGGATTGCCCGCGAGCATCCGGCGATTGCCAAGGTGTTCAGCGGCGAGTTGCTGCTCGGTGGTCGACAGCTGCCGGACGAGTGCCGCGATCTGTTGCAGGCCGAAGCGCGGCGCAACGTTGAGTGTTTGCGCAGCTGGATCGAACGCGGTTTGCTGGCGCCGGTGGATCCGGAGCATTTGATGCTGTTCATCTGGTCAGCGACGCGCACGTACACCAACATCGGCTGGCAGATGGGCCGGATCATGGGCCGCGAAGTGCCGCAGGACGAGGATTATCAAACGGCGGCGCAGACGATCACGCGCATGGTGCTGGAGGGCGTGGTGGTGGCGCCGCGAGTGGGTGAGATTCGTGGGGTTTTGTTTGCGACGTGATGGAGGAGTGCTGCGCAGATCAGGGCATGAAGTCTACGGGGAGTTCCAGGTGATCCTTCATGCGCTCGTTCCAGTCGTGCAAGGCGTCGGGTAGACGTTTTTTCCATTTCGCTGCGTTGGTGTAATAGCGCAGACGCGAGTGGCCGGTACTGTCGTAGGTCACCAGCAGCACCCAGAAATGGCCAGCGGTTGACCGCATCACCACGCCGGTACCGCCGAGGCCGCGCATCCACATCTCCCAGACCTGACTGCCCGGCACATCAGCGCAAGGCTCAGCGGTCATCAACGAACCGGACTTTTCCACCAGCGTCTGATAATCAGTCTTGAGCAACGTGTGCAGTGCCTGGTTCTCTTCCGGTGTTTGCGCCAGGCCCAGGCTGAGCATGTCGTAATCCAGCGCCAGCGGTTGCTGCGAAGCGACAAAACGACCGGTGTAATAGACGCCCAATCCGGCACTGCAATATCCGCCTGCACCCACGAGCGATATATCCAGGACACCGTTGATGGGTGTGAACAACAGGGTGCACTCGTCTTCCGAGTAAAAGGCTTTACCGTCCTTGAGTGTGGCGATGCCGTCCAGATCACCGGAGTTGGCGCCCTCAGCTGCCGTAATGTCGATGCTGATGTGCGTAGCATCGCGGCGCTGGGTTATCACCGTCGCCGAGGTTGAAGTCCCCGGCGGAATAAGCTGCCAGGTCGCGTCCCAACTGAAGGGCTGGGTGGCGTGTTCAAGTTCGGTCAGGCGCATCAGATACTGGCGGCGCAAACAGGCCGTCTGCTCACCACAGGCGTTGCGACTTTTCAGCCACTGCCGCTGGTCAGTCTTGAGGGCTTGGGCATCGGGGACATTAGCCAATGTCGAATGCCACAGCTTGCCCAGCGTCTCGTCGAGCAGCGAAATCTGCGGATCGCCACAAATGGCTTTTTCAGTTTTGCTGTTGGCCGTGGCGCAATCGAAACTGCTGGCTTGGGTAACAGAGGCAAATGCAAGGGACATCAGCGCCAAGGCGTAACGCACGGAGATCGCGAACATCGAGAGATTCCATTCTTCAGACGGCGCGCAGTATGCCAGTGCTCCTGCCAGAAATCCCACTGTAGGAGTGTACGCCTCAGAACGTGATGTCGGCGGCGGGTTTGACGTCGATGCGGCCAGTAGCACCAGTCAGGTGCGCCAGATCCTTGTTGTGCTCGGCGATGATGTCTTCGGCGCTCATATTGCCGTTGTCGACGGTGGAATGGGCGTCCGCAACGAGCACCACGTCATAACCCAGTTGATGCGCCTGACGCACGGTGGCGTTGACGCAGTAATCGGTTTGCAGACCACAGATGACCAGTTTTTCGAAATCTTCGCTCGGCAGCAGTTTGCGCAAGTCTGTCTGGTAGAACGAATCCGGTGTGGTCTTGCGTACGCGCAGGTCTTTGGGCGATGTCTCGAGCCCTTCGGCCAATTGCCAGCCTTCGGCATCATGGGTCAACGGGCTGTCCTTTTCTTCGTGCTGAATCAGCACCACCGGCACACCGGCCTGGCGGGCGCGGGTGCTGAGACCGTTGATGGTGTCGATCACCCGGTGAATATCATGACACTGATATTCGCCCGAGCAGAGGGCGCGCTGGACGTCGATGATCAGTAATGCGGTGGTCATGATGAGCCTTCCTTGATCAGTCCTTGAGACAGGGGCGGACGTAAGCCCGCCCCCTTTTTACGCCCCTCAGTAACCCAGTGACAAGCCTGTGTTGCGACGTGGGTCGTTAGCGCCGTAGAAGCGGTTTTTGCCGACTGGCTTACCGCCCAGCGATGGCGCACCGACCAGAATCGCAGCGATGTGGTTGGCGTCCTGCGGGCCGGCGAACTTGTGCCCCCAGCTCTCGAGAATCTTCTTCGTGTCCGGGCTGGCGGCGAAGTCTTCGAGGTTGGTTTCTTCCGGCATCCATTGCTGGTGGAAGCGTGGCGCATCGACCGCCTCCTGCAGGCCCATGCCGTAGTCGATGACGTTGAGCATGGTCAGCAACGTCGCCGTGATGATGCGGCTGCCGCCCGGTGTGCCGACCACCATCACCACTTTGCCGTCCTTGGTGACAATGGTTGGGCTCATCGATGACAACGGTGCCTTGCCCGGAGCAATGGCGTTTGCTTCGCCCTGCACCAGACCGTACATGTTCGGCACGCCGACCTTGGAGGTGAAGTCGTCCATTTCGTCGTTGAGGATCACCCCGGTCTTGCTCGCCATCACGCCCGCGCCGAACCAGTCGTTGAGGGTGTAGGTGACCGACACCGCATTGCCCCACTTGTCGACGATCGAATAGTGGGTGGTGTTGCTGCCCTCATGGGGCGCTACGCCGGGCTTGAGTTCAGCCGACACGCCAGCCTTTTGCGGCTGGATGGCGTCGCGCAGTTTGGTCGCGTAGTTCTTGTCCAGCAGATGCTCGATCGGGTTTTTGACGAAATCCGGATCGCCCAGGTAGCTGTTGCGATCGACATAGGCGTGGCGCATGGCTTCGATCTGATAGTGCATGCCCTGGGCCGAATGGAAGCCCAGATCCTTCATCGGATAGCCTTCGAGGATATTCATGATCTGGCAGATCACCACCCCGCCAGAGCTTGGCGGCGGAGCCGAGACCACGTGGTAACCGCGGTAGTCGCACTCCACCGGGGCGAGTTCGCGGGTCTTGTACTTGTCGAGGTCGGCCTGGGTGATGATGCCTTTGTTGGCCTGACTGGAAGTGACAATGGCATCGGCTACCCAGCCTTTATAGAAGCCGTCGGCGCCTTTCTCGGAAATGGTCCGCAGGGTTTTTCCGAGGTCTTTCTGCACCAGTTTCTGCCCTACCTGCATCGGCTCGCCGTTGTGCAGGAAGATCGAGCCGGAATCACGCATGTCCTTCTTGAACACATCGGTGGCGTACTCCAGCAGCTCGACGTCACCCTGCTCCAGTGCGAAGCCGTCTTCAGCCAGTTTGATCGCCGGGGCAATCATCTCTTTGCGCGGTTTGGTCCCGTATTTGCTCAGCGCCAGTTCCATGCCAGAGACAGTGCCCGGCACACCCACCGCCAGGTGGCCACGCGTACTCAGGTCAGGAATGACGTTGCCTTCCTTGTCGAGGTACATGTTGGCCGTTGCGGCCAGCGGCGCCTTTTCACGGAAATCGAGGAAGGTCTTGCGCCCGTCCGCCAATTGAATGGTCATGAAGCCGCCACCGCCGAGGTTGCCGGCTGCGGGATAAACCACCGCCAGCGCGTAACCCACGGCGACTGCCGCATCGACGGCGTTACCGCCACTTTTCAATACGTCGACGCCCACATGGGTCGCCAGATGTTGCGCGGTGACCACCATGCCGTTTTCAGCGGCAACCGGTGCGACTGACGCCGCGTGAGCCATAAGACAGCTGAGTGCCAGTGAGGTCGCTATCAGCGATCTGGCCAAAGGTTCGTACTTCATGAGTCGATCTCTTTTTTTGTTTTCAGGGTCTGTGCAAAACAGAGCGGGGAACGCTGCAAGAGCACCAAGCAGTATGGTCGGCTTTGCGTATTGCGCCTCCCCACTCAGGCAGTATGCTGGACGCTGTTGCCGCGCTGATCAGGAACCTGCCGTCATGCCTTATACGTTCATCACCCTGCCCTCGCCCGTCGGCGAGCTGAAGCTGGTCGCGAACGGTTCACGACTGGCGGCCATCCTCTGGGAAAACGACAAACCGAACCGCGTGCGCCTCGGGCCGATGAGCGAGGCACACGACAATCCGATTCTGATTCGAACGGCTCGACAACTTGAAGAATATTTTTCCGGGACGCGAAGTTGCTTCGATCTGGAACTGGATTTCGCCGGCACGGAATTCCAGAAAAAGGTCTGGACGGCGCTGCTGACCATTCCATTCGGCGAGACGCGGACCTACAGCCAGATTGCCGAGCAGATAGGCAATCCCAGCGCTGTGCGGGCAGTGGGCGCAGCGAACGGACGCAACCCGATTTCCATTGTCGCGCCGTGTCATCGGGTGATCGGCGCGTCGGGAAAGCTGACCGGATTTGCCGGTGGGCTTGAGGCGAAAGAGCGCTTGCTGACCCTAGAGGGTGGCAACTGGTCGACGGTTGGCAAAACCGGGGATTTGTTTTAGTCACTCAATACAGATCAAGAGATCGCAGCCTTCGGCAGTTCCTGGCTGGAATGCGTTTTCCTGTAGGAGCTGCCGAAGGCTGCGATCTTTTGATTTATCAGTTAAACAAGTTATTCATCGCCGCATACTGCAACAGCATGATGGTCTTGGCGTCGCAGATCTCTCCGCGCTGAAACGCTGCCAGCGCGTCATCGAATCGCCACTCCAGCACTTCAAGTTCTTCTGTCTCCTCTTCCAGACCACCACCGTCGCTGACCTTCGATGCCGCGTCGTATTCGGCAATGAAAAAGTGCAGCTTCTCGGTCACCGAGCCGGGGCTCATGTAGGCCTCGAATACCTTCTTCACATCGTGCACGCGATAACCGGTTTCTTCCTCCGCTTCATCGCGAATCCGTTGCTCCGGTGCAGCGCCTTCAAGCAACCCGGCAGCCACCTCGATCAGCAAACCATCATGACCATTGACGAACACTGGCAAGCGGAACTGCCGGGTCAGTACCACCGTGCGCTGCTCGCGGTTGAACAACAGAATCGCTGCACCGTTACCGCGGTCGTAAACCTCGCGGGTCTGACGCTGCCACTCGCCGTTGTTGCGGTGATAGTCGAAGGTAATTTTCTTCAGCAGATACCAGTCATGGGACAACACCTGAGTGTCGACGATGTTGACCCGCTCGGCTGTGTTGGACATGACGCTTGATCCTGTTCCTGAGTAAGCCGCCATGGTCGAATAATTGCGCAAACAAAAAAAGCCCGGCAGCGCTACCGGGCTTCTTTATTTGCAACTAACGAGCGTTGAGCGACAGCCTGTCATCGAATAACGACTCGGCGGAACCCACCCCGTGAATCAACGGCCCATAACGCCGGCTGAACTCCCAGTTGTACGGCCCGCCATCCTTGCTGGTGCCGTTGTCCCAGTTCACCGACCACGTCATCAAGCCTTTGATCGGCAGCCCTTTAATCGCCAGACGTTTGAGGACATTCCCGACCACGGTTTTGTCGATCACATAACCGGTGGCTGCCGCATCGTTGTTGGCCGGCAGGCCGATGACAAACTTGTCGGCCGGGATCCGCGTGAAGCCGCGAGTACCGGTCACCAGGCTTTCAGTCAGGTAGTAAAGGAAATCCTCTTTCAGCGCATCGTTGTTCTGCGCGATCCACGCACCTGCGCCGTTGTTGGCTTCCGGTACCCAGACACCGTCACCGCCCTGGTTGTAGAACTGTGGGGCGACAAAGTCGTAGTAGCCGTCCAGTGCCTGCAGGTAGCTCACGTATTTGCCGGTGCTGGTCAGGTATGGAAACTCTGGGGCCATGCTGATGATGAAATGTTTGCCTTGGCCTGCGTAGTGATCCTTCACCAGTTTCAGTGCGGCCGGCAGGACGGTCTTGTTGGCAGCGAAGTCAATCGCGCTCTGTTCAAGATCGATGTCCAGCCCGTCGAAACCATAGTTTTCCACCAGACGGATGATTTCATTGGCCAGCGGTTGTTCTTGACCACTGCGCAACTCGATGTGCGCATCGGCACCGCCGAGGGAAATCAACACAGCCCGCCCTTGGCTGTTGAGCACGCCGACCTGACGGCGGAACTCGGCATCGGAAACGTTGAACGGCTTGAAGGTCGGAATCCCGCTGCCCTTCATAAAGGCCACCGCGACCACGTTGTACTCCTTGGGCACTTGCTCCAGCGAAAGGCTGGCGAAGCGGCCCTGGCGGTAACCATCGCTCGAACCCGCCGGCCAGTTGCGCCAGAAGCCCATGAGGATCTTCTTGCCGGCAATACTCGGCATCAGCGAGGCGGCATCGCTCGCCGCGTTTTGCACTAAAGAGAAATCGATTTTTGACATGTTCTAATCCTTCAGAACGTGTGGGTTGACGACGTAGCGCCGTTATTTGAAGTCGACGTCGAAGGCCTGGTAGAAGGCGTTGCCGGTGTTGGCGACAATCCACATCAGCACGATGACGTGATGGCCCTTCTTGTTGGCTGGCAGTTTCACCGCGTGATTGACCTTGGCCTTCAGCTCATTCGGATAGCTGTAATAAGGCACCTGAGTGTAGAAGTCCTCGAAGAACGGTTGCGCTTCCAGTTGCGCGCGGCTGATGCGTTGTTTCGGGTCCCAGCCGTCCTTGGTGATCAGCCAGCGGTAGCCGCGAGTGGTGTGCGGCGCGGTGTATTCCCACTCGATTTCGAGGGTCTGCCCCGGGGTGACATTGAGCAATGGCCAGGTGAATGGACGGGAAAGCTTCTTGCTCATTTCGTCATTGGTGAAGTTCACACAGTCGCGGGCATCGGTCTTACCACCGCTGAGGATGTAGCCGTCGGCCGGTGGCGTGACGCTGTCCGAATCACTCTGGTAAGGCGCCGGAAATGACCCCGCCGCCAACGCCGGGAAATTCTTGCCGCCTTCCATCTCGTTGACCTGCCAGGCGCCGAGCAATCCTTGCTCGATCGCTACCGCACCGCGGCTTGCAGGGGAAATGACACGACCGTGTCGCAGTTGGGTTTGTGCTTGTGGTTGATTCATGTTTTTCACTCCGTTGATTTAAGAACTCTCCTTTCCGAGGAGAGGCCTTCAAGCTAGCGGAGGCGAATTTTTTGTCCATCGGCGGTTTTGTCGCACTCAGCAGCGCTGAACCGTAAAAACGCCGCAAACACTGGATGCATATACAGCCTTTTGCGATAACACCCACCCTCAATGACGCCAAAAGATTACACGCCAATGCTGCAAAAGCTGCCATTCAGTACTCACGGCAACTGTGCCTTGAACTCCTTTTCGTACTGCCCGGCGAGCTGTACTTTCTGTTTCTCGTTGAGCAATTTGCCGGCCATCTGGAAGAATTTCTGCTCTTCTTCCTTCAAGTGGTGATGAACCTTGTCCGACAGCTTCTTCGCGGTCGCCAACCAGGCCGGGCTGGACATCTTGGTCTCATCGAGTTCTTCCATCATCTCGTCCATTTCATGGTGTTCGGCGATGGCATGGCGGCTCAGATCGACACCCTCATCAAGCTCCATCAACGGAATGTAGAAATGGCGCTCTTCAGCGGTTTCATGGGCCTGAAGTTCTGCCTTGAGCTGTTTGTAGGCTTCGACCCGTTCCGGCGTATCGCCGCTGGTTTCGATCAGGGTTTTGGCGTAGCTACGCTGGCGGTCATGGCTTTCGCGAAGGGCTTCGAAAATATTCATGGGGGTTCCTTATCAACCGCGTGCTGGAATGACGCTGTAAAGGCTAGACCCCGAGGCGAGAGCGGCAGTTCCAACGGGTTGAGGTAGGGTCTGGAAGATAGCCGCAGGGCAGGATAGGCTGCGAATTCAAACAACAAGGAAGTCATGCATGAACTTGCGCATTGAGCTGTCGCAGCACTCTACCGAAGAAGAACGCCAGGCCATTCTGGCCCCGCTGCATGCCTATAACGTGGCCAAGGCCGGAATTGCCGTCTCCGAGCCACTCACCCTGCTGGTGCGTGACGATCAGGACCAGATTCTGGGCGGACTCTATGGCCGACTGGTCTGCCAGTGGCTGTTCATCGATTTGCTGTCAGTGCCTGAAGCAGGCCGGGGCCAGGGAATTGGCTCGAAACTGATGCGCATGGCCGAAGAGCTGGCGCGGGAGAAAGGCTGCATCGGCGCATGGCTCGACACGTTCGACTTTCAGGCACCTGAGTTCTACGAGAAACTGGGGTATAGCCAGTTTGGTGAGATCGTCGATTATCCGCCGGGGCACAAGCGGCATTTTTTCCAGAAGCGCCTGAACGGTTGAATGTGACGCCCCCTTCGCGAGCAAGCTCGCTCCCACACTGGATGAGTGACCGACAAAGAGTCGATGTGGGAGCGAGTTTGCTCGCGAAGGCGGCTTGAACCTCACCGCGACAATTGCCCCTACAGGCAGGTCGCCAACGCCGCCAACCGGCGCTTGGCGACAAAATCATCCTTCTGTGCGTAGTAGTTCAACGTCGTCCCCGAAGCTTCGGTAATCACGTCGACAAATGACTCCGCCGAACGGGTGTAAACCGTCGTACCGCCCGATTTACGCGGTTCCAGATACGCCGCCGCGTCCACGCCGAACACCGCCTCGTCCTGCCAGCCGAACTGCACACATTGCGCCACGACTTTTTCAGCCTTGTCCGACGTCAACACCTTGTACGGTGTTTTCGTGCGAGCATCGTTCATCACCGAGCCTGCACAACCGGCCAGCAGCGTCGCCGCCAGCGCTACCATCAGCATTCGCATTGCATTCGCTCATTCAGAAAAAAGCGGACTGTATCATCGCAGCAGCAGAAATCGTTCTGCTTTACTGCATTTATAGCGCGACACGCGCAGGCCGCTGCGGCAACCTAAGGTCATCAGCCTCACAAGGAAAACACATGGCGCCTACCGACCAGCGACATGAACATGCTCTGAAAGTGTTTCTCGACGCGCGTCCCGAATTGCGCGAAACCCTCGACCACCTCAATCCGCTGCTAGCTCAGGCCAAGGGTGAAACTCAAGCGCAGTATCGCGAAGAACGACTGCATGAGGCTTTTGAAGCCGAGGCGGAAAACCTCGGGTTATTCGCTTGGGAGTTGACCTTGCAACTGACGGCCGACTCGCCTGAGGAATATCAGGCGCAGCGCCTGGAAGTACATCGTGAAGTCGCGGAAATGGCCGGGATGGATTGGCTGGAATATTGCGATTTGTATGGCATAGAACCGTAACCGCCGCCAAAGGAAACCGCCAGCAATGTTGCCATCCGCCTCGACTCATCGCGCCAGCCCTGGCCACTTGCACACGCAAAAGTGGCGCGGCCGGATTGGTCTGGCGCTGGTGGCCAGCCTCTCGGTACTGGCCGGCATGACCGACGCCATTGGCTTTATGGCCAGCGGCGATTTCGTCTCGTTCATGAGCGGCAACACCACCCGACTCGCTGTGGCGATCAGTGATGGCGATGTCGGGCTGACCGTGCGCCTGGTGATTCTCGTCTTAACTTTCGTCGTCGGTAATGCTTTGGGTGTTGTAGTTGCGCGACTGGGTGGACGCCGGGCGCTGCCGTTGCTGCTGTGTATCGCCACCCTGTTGTGCGCGGCGGCTGCCTGGCCTTTCGACACCCAACTGCCGGCGTTGCTCGCGGCGATCGTTGCAATGGGCATGCTCAACGCGGCGGTCGAAGAAGTGAATGGTTTGCCGGTCGGGCTGACTTACGTGACTGGCGCGTTGTCGCGATTCGGCCGTGGACTGGGCCGCTGGATGCTCGGCGAGCGGCGCAGTGGCTGGCGGGTGCAACTGGTGCCCTGGAGCGGGATGTTTATCGGCGCAATTCTGGGGGCGGTGCTGGAACATCATTTGGGACTGAAGGCGATGTTTGTCAGCGGGTTGCTGGCCGCGATGATCGGGCTGCTCTCGCTGAAAATCCCGCGGCGCTGGCAGCTGGGTTACATGCCGCGCTAACCGAGGACAACAAAAATCTCTGTAGGAGTGAGCCGGCTCCGGGCGGCGTTCCGACGAAGACGCCGGCACATTCTTCATCTTCACCAACTGACAGACCGCTATCGCGAGCAGGCTCACTCCTACAAGGTTTCGCGGCGGCTTCGATAAAGCTTTATCATGACCGCAGTTCTGCTGATCGAGTCCGTCATGAAGTTCGCCATTGCGCTGTTTTCCGCCGCCCATGCGCCCTCCTCGCGCCGCGCCCTGCTGTTTGCACAGGCTGCGTTGGCCGGTGGGCATGAAATTGTCCGGCTGTTTTTCTATCAGGACGGCGTCTATAACGCTTCGGACGCGGTGGTCACGCCGCAGGACGAACTGGACCTGCCCAAACAATGGCGCACCTTCATCACCGAACAGAAACTGGACGGCGTGGTGTGCATCGCCGCCGCCCTGCGCCGTGGTGCGCTGAACAGCGAAGAAGCCAAGCGCTACCAGCGTGAAGCGATTTCGGTCAGCGCGCCGTGGGAATTGTCCGGCCTCGGCCAGTTGCATGACGCAGTGCAAGACGCTGACCGCTTGATCTGCTTTGGAGGTGCGTGAGATGGCCAAATCCCTGTTGCTCATCAGCCGTCAATCGCCCTGGTCCGGCCCTGCTGCCCGCGAAGCGCTGGACATCGTGCTGGCCGGCGGCGCGTTCGATCTGCCGATCGGTTTACTGTTTCTCGATGACGGCGTGTTGCAATTGGCCGCCGGGCAGAATGCCAAGGCGCTGCAACAGAAAGACCTCAGCGCCAACCTGCAGGCGTTGCCAATGTTTGGTGTAGAAGAATTGTTCTACTGCGCAGACAGCGCCAGCGCGCGCGGTCTCGGCAACCTGTCGCTGGACGAAGCGCAGCCGCTCGCCGCCGAGCAAATCACCGCCCTTATTGACCGTTACGACCAGGTGATCACCCTCTGATGTCGACTTTGCATGTGTTGTCTCATTCCCCGTTCGGCGATGATCGCCTGACCAGTTGCCTGCGCCTGATCGGCAGCGCTGATGCCTTGCTGCTGTCCGGCGATGCCGTCTATGCATTGCAACCGGGCACCGCGCCATTCACCGACCTGCAAAGCCGCCAGATCAAACTGTGGGTTCTGGCCGAAGATGTACAGGCCCGCGCCATCGAAGTTCCGGATTGGGCCGAAGCCATTGATTACCCGGCCTTCGTCGAGCTGTCGATCAAGCACGACAAGGTCAACAGCTGGCTATGAATTCCATGACCGTCGACGCCCGCGCCATCGAACTGGACAAGGACGGCTTTCTCGTCGACCTGAGCGACTGGTCGGCTGATGTCGCCAGTGCCCTCGCCGCCGCCGAAGAGATCGAGTTGACCCCGGAGCACTGGGAAGTCCTCGAGCTGCTGCGCAGCTTCTACGCCGAATTCCAGCTGTCACCGGCCACCCGGCCGTTGATCAAGTACACCGCGTTGAAACTCGGTCCGGACAAAGGCAACAGCCTGCACCTGAACCGACTGTTCAAAGGCACCCCCGCCAAACTCGCCGCGAAACTGGCGGGCCTGCCCAAACCGACGAATTGTTTATGACCGACTTTCCAGCACTGACCCTCGAAACCCCTGCCGAGCACCCGTTCGCCCAATTCGTGCGCATTCTCGGCAAGGGCAAACGCGGTGCGCGCGACCTGACCCGCGAAGAAGCCCGCGAAGCCATGGGCCTGGTCCTAGACGACAAAGTCGAAGACACCCAACTCGGCGCGTTCCTGATGTTGTTGCGGCACAAGGAAGAAAGCGCCGAGGAGATGGCCGGTTTCACCGAAGCCCTGCGCGAGCGCTTGCAGGCACCCGAGTTGAACGTCGATCTGGACTGGCCGACCTATGCTGGCAAGAAGCGGCATCTGCCGTGGTATCTGCTGGCGGCCAAGTGTCTGGCACAGAACGACGTGCGCATTTTCATGCACGGCGGCGGCGCACACACAGCCGGGCGCATGTACAGCGAGCAACTGCTCGGCGAGTTGAACATTCCGTTGTGCCGCACCTGGCAACAGGTCGGCGCAGCGCTGGACAACGGCGGCCTGGCGTTCATGCCGCTGGTGGACTGGGCGCCGCAACTGCAGAACATGATCGATTTGCGCAACACCCTCGGCCTGCGTTCGCCGATCCATTCCCTGGCGCGGATTCTCAATCCGCTGGGCGCACGCTGCGGCCTGCAAAGCATTTTCCATCCTGGCTATCAGGCCGTGCATCGCGATGCCAGTGGTTTGCTTGGCGACACGGCGATTGTGGTCAAGGGTGACGGTGGCGAAATCGAGATCAACCCGGATGCCGACAGTCACCTCTACGGCACCACAGGTGGCGAGAGCTGGGACGAGGAATGGCCGCAATTGTCGGCGCAACGCCACGTCAAACCGGCAACTTTGGACGTTGAACATCTGAAAGCCGTGTGGCGTGGCGACGTGGTCGACAGCTACCCACAAATGGCCCTGATTGCGACCATGGCGCTGGCCTTGCGCGGACTCGGCCACAGCCGTGAGCAAGCCTTCGAAACCGCCGAGCACTACTGGGCCGCGCGGAACAAATCGATTTAACCGATCATTCACGCCCGATCTTTGCGCTTTTTGTTCGAACTCATCGGAATAGACTCGACTCCAACGATTATTGGTTTACGGAGTCTTGATCATGGGTTTACTCGTCGATGGCCACTGGCAGGACAAGTGGTACGAAAGCAGCAAGGACGGCGCGTTCCAGCGCGAACAGGCCAAGCGCCGCAACTGGGTCACCGCCAACGGCGAACCCGGCCCCAGCGGTGAAGGCGGTTTTGCCGCTGAAGCCGGGCGCTATCATCTCTACGTTTCCCTCGCCTGTCCGTGGGCGCATCGCACGTTGATCCTGCGCAAGCTCAAAGGCCTGGAAAATCTGATCGATGTTTCGGTGGTCAGTTGGCTGATGCTGGAAAACGGCTGGACCTTCGATAAGGCTCTCGGCTCGACCGGCGACAAGCTCGATGGCTTTGAATTCATGCATCAGCGCTACACCGCCGACACTGCCGATTACACCGGACGCGTTACTGTGCCGGTGCTGTGGGACAAGAAGCTCAAACGTATCGTCAGCAATGAATCGGCGGAGATCATCCGCATGTTCAACAGCGCGTTTGATGATCTGACCGGCAATGATCTGGACTTCTACCCGGCGCCGTTACGCGGCGAGATCGATGCGCTGAACGAGCGGATTTATCCGGCGGTGAACAACGGCGTGTACCGCGCAGGCTTTGCGACGTCGCAACAGGCATATGAAGAAGCGTTCGATGAAGTGTTTGCCGAGCTGGATCACCTTGAAGGCGTTTTAAGCGCAAACCGCTATCTGAGCGGCGAATACCTCACTGAAGCTGACGTGCGCCTGTTCACTACGATCATCCGGTTTGACGCGGTGTACCACGGGCACTTCAAGTGCAATTTGCGGCGGATTGCTGATTACCCGAATCTGTCGAACTGGCTGCGTGAGCTGTATCAGTGGCCGGGGATTGCCGAGACGGTGGACTTCCAGCACATCAAGAACCACTACTACGGCAGTCACAAGACGATCAACCCGACAGGGGTTGTGCCGAAGGGGCCGGAGCAGGATTTCAGCGTGGCCCATGATCGGGCACGGTTGGCTGGGAAAGGGATTTGGCGCCGGGGCTGAGTTACTCAGCGCTTTTGAAGGCCTCTTCGCGAGCAGGCTCGCTCCCACATTGGATCTGTGTCATACACGAATCCCCTGTGGGAGCGAGCCTGCTCGCGAATGAGGCGACTCGGTTTTCAGACCTGCGCCTGAGCCCCTTCGAACCACGCCAGTTTCTCGCGCAGTTGCACCACTTCCCCGACAATCACCAATGTCGGTGCATGCACTTCATGCTCCGCCACCAGCCGCGGCAGATCAGCCAGCGTGCCGGTAAAGACGCGCTGATTAACCGTGGTGCCCTGCTGAATCAACGCCGCCGGGGTATCGGCTGAACGACCATGTTTGATCAGTTGTTCGCAGATCACAGGCAAGCCGACCAGGCCCATGTAGAACACCAGCGTCTGCGCCGGGGCGACAAGGTCGGCCCACGGCAGATCGGTGGAACCGTCCTTCAAATGCCCGGTGACAAAGCGCACTGACTGCGCGTAATCACGATGGGTCAGCGGAATCCCGGCATACGCCGCGCAACCGCTGGCCGCTGTGATGCCTGGCACCACCTGAAACGGGATGCCATGGGCCGCCAGCTCTTCGATCTCTTCGCCGCCACGGCCGAAGATAAACGGATCGCCGCCCTTCAAGCGCACCACGCGCTTGCCGGCCTTGGCCAGATCGACCAGTTGCTGGTTGATCTGATCCTGCGGCACGGCGTGATCAGAACGACGCTTGCCAACATAGACCCGCTCGGCATCACGACGGCACAGTTCAAGAATCGCTGGCGCGACCAAGCGGTCGTACAGCACCACGTCGGCTTGCTGCATCAGACGCAAAGCCTTGAACGTCAGCAGATCCGGATCGCCCGGCCCTGCCCCGACCAGATAAACCTCGCCGGTCGTGACCATGGCTTCGCCATCGATTTTGGCTTGCAGCAGACGCTCGGCTTCAGCGCCCTGGCCGGCCAGTTGTCGATCGGCAATCGGCCCCTGAAACACGTCTTCCCAGAAACCACGACGCTGCTGCACATCCGGAAACAGGCTTTTCACCTGATTGCGGAAACGCGCCGCCAGCCCGGCCAACTGACCGTAAGTCGAAGGAATCCAGGTTTCGATCTTGGCGCGGATCAAACGCGCCAGCACCGGCGCATCGCCGCCACTGGACACCGCGATGATCAGCGGCGAGCGATCGACGATCGCCGGGAAGATCACGCTGCACAAGGCCGGCGCGTCGACCACGTTGACCGGCACGCAGCGCTTGTGAGCATCGGTGGAGACTTGTGCGTTCAGCGTCTCATCGTCGGTGGCGGCAATGATCAGCCCGCAACCGTCGAGATCCGCCTCGACGTAACCGCGCAACAGGCATTCACCACCAGAAGCAGCGACCAGCTCACGCAGTTGCGTTTCGATTTCAGGTGCGACCACCCGCAGCAGCGCACCGGCATCGGCCAGCAGGCGGGATTTGCGCAAGGCAATTTCCCCCCCACCGACGACCAACACACGACTGCCGCGCAGGTTGTGAAACAGCGGCAGATATTTCATTTAGCCGATGACCTCAAGGCCACCCATGAACGGCTTCAGCACGTCTGGCACACGGATCGAACCGTCGGCCTGCTGGTAGTTTTCCAGCACGGCCACCAGCGTACGGCCGACCGCCAGACCGGAACCGTTCAAGGTGTGCACCAGCTCAGGCTTGCCGGTTTCCGGGTTGCGGAAACGCGCTTGCATACGGCGGGCCTGGAAGTCTCCGCAGTTCGAGCAGGAGGAAATTTCGCGGTACTTGTCCTGGCTCGGAATCCACACTTCCAGATCGTAGGTCTTGACCGCGCTGAAGCCCATGTCGCCGGTGCACAGCGCCAGGGTGCGGTAAGGCAGACCGAGCAGTTGCAGGACTTTTTCGGCGTTGGCGGTCAGGCCTTCCAGTGCTTCCATCGAGGTCGATGGCTCAACGATCTGGACCATTTCAACTTTGTCGAACTGGTGCTGACGGATCATGCCGCGGGTGTCGCGACCCGACGCACCGGCTTCGCTGCGGAAGCACGGGGTGTGCGCCACGAACTTGATCGGCAGCAGTTTCGAATCGACGATTTCGCCGGCAATGATGTTGGTCAGCGACACTTCGGCGGTCGGGATCAGGTATAGATCGGCCTCGCCTTCGCGGGCGATCTTGAACAGGTCTTCTTCGAACTTCGGCAGTTGACCGGTGCCTTGCAGCGCCGGGGCCTGAACCAGATAAGGCGTGTAAGCCTCTTCGTAGCCGTGCTCATTGACGTGCAGGTTGATCATGAACTGCGCCAGGGCGCGATGCAGACGCGCGATCGGGCCACGCAGCAGGGCGAAACGCGCACCGGACAGCTTGGCGGCGGTTTCAAAGTCCAGCCAGCCGAACTTCTCGCCCAGGGCAACGTGGTCTTTCACTTCGAAATCGAAAGCCGTCGGCGTGCCCCAGCGGCGCACTTCAACGTTGTCGTCTTCGTCTTTGCCGACTGGTACGGATTCGTGTGGCAGGTTGGGAATGCCGAGCAGGATCGAGTCCAGTTCGGTCTGGATCGCGTCCAGCTCGACTTTACCGGCACTCAGTTCGCCCGCCATGCGCTCGACGTCCGCCATCAACGGCGCGATGTCTTCGCCGCGCTGCTTGGCCTGACCGATGGATTTGGAACGCGCGTTACGCTCAGCCTGCAGTGCTTCGGTGCGGGTCTGGACGGACTTGCGCTGTTCTTCCAGCGCTTCGATGCGCGCGGTATCCAGGGCAAAGCCACGGGAAGCCAGGCGGTCCGCTACGTCCTGAAGGTTGCTACGTAACAGTTTGGAATCGAGCATGTCGGTTTCTCGTTATCAAAGTTTGGTCAAAGACAGGCCAGCCCACGTCGCGAGCAGCCCGCCGAATACGCTGAGTGCCGCATAGCCCAGGGCCAGCGGCACTTGCCCGCTTTCCAACAGGCGCACCGTATCCAGTGAAAAGGATGAAAAAGTCGTCAGCCCCCCGAGGAAGCCGACCATCAACCCGGCACGTACCTCGATCGGCACCTCCGGGCGTATCAAAAACAGGCCGTACAACACGCCAATCAGCAGACAGCCCACGATATTAACGGCCAGCGTCGCGGTATAGAAGTGCCGCGGCCAATTGGCGTTGACCCAATTGCCGGTGGCGAAGCGCAACAAGGTGCCAGCGACACCGCCGACAGAGACTGC
Source organism: Pseudomonas viridiflava (assembly GCF_900580865.1). Taxonomy (GTDB): domain Bacteria; phylum Pseudomonadota; class Gammaproteobacteria; order Pseudomonadales; family Pseudomonadaceae; genus Aquipseudomonas. Next base: position 157,723 of record NZ_UTBZ01000219.1, on the reverse strand, counting down.
AACAATCAATGGAAGCACTATTTTCTCCGCTGCCGAGGGCTTAAACGGTCGAGTTGGGCGAGGTGGTTGAGCTTCTCGCCGATCTTCAATTCCAGGCCGCGCGGCACCGGTTGGTAGAACGGGATGGGATCAAGCTCTTCCGGGAAATAGTCTTCGCCAGCGGCGTAAGCGTCCGGCTCGTCGTGGGCATAGCGATATTCGTCGCCGTAGCCCAATTGTTTCATCAGTTTGGTCGGCGCGTTGCGCAGGTGCAGCGGCACTTCCAGCGAGCCGTTTTCAGCGGCGGCACGCAAGGCGGTTTTGAAACCCATATAAACAGCGTTGCTTTTCGGCGCGCAGGCCAGATAAGTGATCGCCTGGGCCACGGCCAACTCGCCTTCCGGGCTGCCTAGACGTTCCTGCACTTCCCACGCCGCCAGGCACAGGCTCAGCGCACGCGGGTCGGCGTTGCCGATGTCTTCGCTGGCCATGCGCACCACGCGCCGCGCCAGGTACAGCGGATCGCAACCGCCGTCGATCATCCGCGCAAACCAGTACAACGCGCCGTCGGGGTTGGAACCGCGCACGGACTTGTGCAGCGCCGAGATCTGGTCGTAGAACGCTTCGCCGCCCTTGTCGAAACGCCGACGCGTGTCACCGAGCAGGCTCTGCAGCAACTCGGTGCCGATCTCGCTATTGTCTTCGGCCAGATCCGAGGCGTTCTCCAGCAGATTGAGCAGACGCCGGCCATCGCCATCGGCGGCGGACAGCAACATCTGGAAGCCTTCGTCATTCAATGTCAGGTTGCGCTTGCCCAGGCCGCGCTCTTCGGTCAGTGCACGGTGCACCAGTTTGCGCAGCGCCGCTTCGTCGAGGCTTTTCAGCACGTAGACGCGGGCCCGCGACAACAAGGCGTTGTTGAGTTCGAACGAAGGGTTTTCGGTGGTCGCGCCGATGAAGATCAGCGTGCCGTCTTCAACGTAAGGCAGGAACGCGTCCTGCTGGGATTTGTTGAAGCGGTGCACTTCATCGACGAACAGAATCGTGCGCTTGCCGTACTGGCCGGCCTGCTGCTTGGCGATTTCAACGGCTTGCCGGATCTCCTTGACCCCGGCGAGCACCGCCGAGACCGTTTCGAAGTGCGCATCGGAGACTTCTGCGAGCAACCGCGCCAGGGTGGTTTTGCCCACACCCGGCGGGCCCCAGAAGATCATCGAATGCAGGGCACCCTGCTCCAGCGCCTCACGCAGAGGCTTGCCGCGAGCGAGCACGTGCTCCTGACCGACGTACTCATCCAGATTGGTCGCACGCAAACGCGCGGCCAGTGGCTGGGCAATCGGTGCACTGCGAAACAGATCCATCACGTAGCGTTGAAACCTCTATTTTGCCGATCATTGACCCTGTAGAAGTGAGCCTGCTCGCGATAGCGGTGGGTCAGACGATGAAGATGTGACTGACAAATCGAATCGCGAGCAGGCTCACTCCTACAAAGGGTTTTGTGTTTATTCCTGGATCACGTCGGCACCCTTGGGGATGTCGAACTTGAACTTGGACGGCGCCACCGGCTCGTTGGCCTTGACCCCGGTAAACAGGATATTGGTGCGCTGGCCGACGCTGTCGATCAGTTGCATATCGTTAAGCAGACCGTTGCGGAACGACAAGCGCAGGTTGTCGAACAAGGTGTCCTTGGTTTTCGGCTTGAGGGTGAAGTCGATCACACCGCCCGCCTCTTTCGCGCTGATGTCGAAGCTCTGGCTGATCTTCGATACATCACCGGACAGCAGCAGCGCCGGGGTCTGGGTCAGACGCTCGTCGAGTTTCTTGATCGTCGCCTGCTCCAGATCCGGGTCCCACAGCGTGACCTTCTTGCCATCGGAAACCATGGTCTGCTCGGCCGGCGCATTGGTGTGCCAGTAGAACAGGCCCGGACGCTGCAGGGTCATGTTGCCGGTGGTTTCCTGCAATTGCGTGCCGCCGCCGTCGAGGGTCAGCTGCGAGAAGTTCGCGCTCAGGGTCTTGGATGTTTCCAGCAATTGGGTCAGACGCGCCACGTCCTTGTCATCGGCGTGGGCCGTGAGAGTGGTCAGCGCCAGTACTGGCAGCAACATGCGGATAAGACGCATGGGAGTCCTCTTGAATACTCGTTGGGAGAGCGGCGGCACATCATTGTCCCGCCTCTTGCTTTGGAATCAGTCGCGTACCGGGCCCGGGGCCAGGACTTCACGCGAACCGTTGGTGTTCATTGACGTGACGACCCCGGCCATTTCCATGGCTTCGATCATCCGTGCGGCGCGGTTGTAGCCGATCTTCAACTTGCGCTGTACCGCGGAAATCGAGGCGCGACGGCTTTCGAGCACGAACTGTACCGCTTCGTCGTACAGCGCGTCGGCTTCCGGATCATCGCCGTCGCCGCCACCGCTGCTGCCTTCGAAACCGCTGCCCGCTTCTTCGACACCGTTGAGGATGTCGTCGTTGTATTCCGGTGCGCCGCGCAGTTTCCACGCTTCGACCACCCGGTGTACTTCATCGTCGGAAACGAACGCACCGTGAACGCGGATCGGCAGGCTGGTGCCCGGTGGCATGTAGAGCATGTCACCGTGACCGAGCAGTTGTTCGGCGCCGCCCTGATCGATGATGGTGCGCGAGTCGATCTTGCTCGATACCTGGAACGCCATACGTGTCGGAATGTTGGCCTTGATCAGACCGGTGATCACGTCCACCGACGGCCGCTGGGTCGCGAGGATCAAGTGAATACCCGCCGCACGCGCCTTCTGCGCAATACGAGCGATCAGTTCTTCGACCTTCTTGCCGACGATCATCATCATGTCGGCGAATTCGTCGACCACCACGACGATGGTTGGCAGCTTCTGCAGCAACGGCGCTTCGTCGTGAATGCTTTCGCGTTTGTACAGCGGATCGCTCAACGGCTCGCCAGCGTCCTGGGCTTCCTTGACCTTGGCGTTGAAGCCGGACAGGTTACGCACGCCCATCTTCGCCATCAGCTTGTAACGACGCTCCATCTCGGCAACGCTCCAGCGCAGGGCGTTGGCGGCGTCTTTCATGTCGGTCACGACCGGGCACAGCAGGTGCGGAATGCCTTCGTAGATCGACAGTTCCAGCATTTTCGGGTCGATCATGATCAGCTTGGCGTCTTCCGGGCCGGACTTGAACAGGATCGACAGGATCATCGCGTTCACACCCACCGACTTACCGGAACCGGTGGTACCTGCCACCAGCAAGTGCGGCATCTTCGCCAGGTCGGTGATGACCGGTTTACCACCGATATCGTGTCCGAGTGCCAGGGTGACCGGCGATTTGAAGTTGTCGTATTCAGGCGTCGACAGCACTTCGGAGAAGCGCACGATCTGCCGGTCTTCGTTGGGGATCTCGATACCGACGGTGGTCTTGCCGGGAATCACCTCGACCACACGCACACTGGTCACCGCCAGGGAACGCGCAAGGTCTTTGGCGAGGTTGGCGATGCGGCTGACTTTTACGCCGGCGGCCGGCTGGATTTCGTAACGGGTAATCACCGGGCCCGGATGGATCGAATCCACCGTGACCTCGACACCGAATTCCTTCAGCTTGATCTCGAGCAAGTGGCCGACCGCTGCCAGGGATTCCGGTGAGTAATTGAGTTGTTTCTTTTCTGCAGGATCAAGAATCGAGATCGGCGGCAAAGTGCCTTCCACGGCGCTGTCGACGAACAACGGCACCTGTTTCTCTTTCTGCACGCGCTTGCTTGGCTCGGGCGCCTTGGCCGGGGCCGGTGCAATAACAGGTGGCACCTGCTTCTCGCGATCGGACATGTGCTTGCTCAGGGCTTGCTCACGTTCGATCAGGCGTTCTTTGACTTTGGCCTGCTCGCGCTTGTCGGTGACCGTCGGAGCGACCACGTCATGCACGCGATCGTCGACCTCACGCAGTTGCGCAACCAGTTGCTTGCGTTCGGTACGTGCGGACCACCAGCGATTGAGCGCGCCCTGGAACAGTTCGAACAGATCAAGGGTGATCTTGCCGGTGATGTCCATCACCTTGAACCACGACAGATCGGTGAACACCGTCAGACCAAACAGGAACAGCGCGATGAACAGCAACGTGCTGCCCTGAATGTTCAGCGCATTCTTCGCCAGATTACCGAGGCTTTCGCCCAGCGCGCCGCCCGCACCCGCCGGCAGACCCGACGCTGCGTGGAAATGCAGATGCGCCAGCGCAGCGCCGGACAGCACCAGGAACACCAGACCGATCAGACGCCAGGAGAACAGCCAGCCGCTCCACTGCCACGGCTCATGGCGCTGGCGGAAAATCTGGTAAGCCTTGATCGCTAGCAGCAACGGGAAGATGTACGCAAAGTAACCCAGCACCATGAACAGGATGTCGGCGCTGTAGGAGCCCGCCGGGCCGCCGAAATTCTGTACGTCATCGATCTTGCTGTTGTGGCTCCAGCCCGGGTCGTCCTTGCCGTAGGTCAGCAAAGCCATCATCAGGAACAGGCACAAGGCACCGATGGCGATCAATGCACCTTCCTTGAGCCGGTAGTGCAACTGTTGGCGCCAGAGCGGAACGACTGTTTTTGGTGCTTCGGTGGATTTCTTCAAAACGCTTCTTTTCCTGCGCCCGAGGCGCGTCCATCTATTGAATGACGATAAAAAACTGCCCAATCCAGGCAGGTAAAAAAGTGAACGAGCGCAACTGAGACTACTTTTAACACTGCGTCGCGCTTTTTATAAACACAACGCACCGCGAATATTCTGTAACAGCCCGGCATTGTACGGGTTTGTGCGTCTGATGCCATGCTTCAAGCCTCAGGACTGAGCATAGTCAAGCACACAGAACCCGCGACTCAATTTGAGCATGCATTACCTTTTGTGACAAAGGCTTATGAGGTGTATTTGATGAACGTAGCGAAGCATTCACGCCTGATCATCCTCGGCTCCGGTCCGGCCGGTTACAGCGCCGCCGTGTATGCCGCTCGCGCCAACCTCAAACCCGTGGTCATTACCGGCTTGCAGGCAGGTGGCCAGCTCACCACCACCGTTGAAGTCGACAACTGGCCCGGTGACGTCGAAGGCCTCACCGGCCCGGTGCTGATGGAGCGCATGCAGAAGCACGCCGAACGCTTTGCCACAGAGATCGTTTACGACCACATCCACACCGCCAAGTTGCAGCAGCGCCCGTTCGAACTTGTCGGCGACAGCGGCACTTACACCTGCGATGCGCTGATCATTGCCACCGGCGCCTCGGCGCAATACCTGGGAGTGCCATCTGAAGAGGCCTTTGCCGGTCGAGGTGTTTCTGCTTGCGCGACCTGTGACGGCTTTTTCTATCGCAATCAGGTGGTCGCAGTCGTCGGCGGCGGCAATACCGCCGTCGAGGAAGCACTGTACCTGTCGAACATCGCCAAAGAGGTGCACCTGATCCACCGTCGCGACAAACTGCGCGCGGAGAAAATCCTTCAAGACAAACTGTTCGAGAAAGCCGCCACAGGCAATGTGCGTCTGCACTGGAATCAGAATCTCGACGAAGTGCTGGGCGATGCCAGCGGCGTCACCGGCGCGCGATTGCGTGACAGCCATACCGGCGAAACCCGCGAACTGGCACTGGCCGGCGTGTTCATCGCCATCGGCCACAAACCCAACACCGATCTGTTTCAAGGGCAACTGCCGATGCGCGACGGTTACTTGCGGGTCAAGGGTGGCAGCGACGGTGACGCTACGTCCACCGAGATTCCCGGAGTGTTCGCCGCCGGAGACGTGGCCGACCACGTTTACCGCCAGGCGGTGACGTCGGCAGGTGCCGGCTGCATGGCCGCGCTCGACGCCGAGAAGTATCTGGACGACATTCCGGTCATTTAACGTCACACTTTATCGCGGGCCAGACAGCCCGCACCGCCCTCCCCTTCTGCAAGCCTGGATGCCATGCTGACTTGGTTACAACGTAATTCCCTGACTTTTCCACCGCTGGAAAAGGCCATGCGCGACCCCAACGGATTGCTCGCCGCCGGTGGCGATCTGTCGGCCGACCGACTGATTCAGGCTTATCGCCATGGTTGTTTTCCGTGGTTTTCCGAAGGCCAGCCGATTCTCTGGTGGTCACCGGATCCGCGTACGGTGTTGTTTCCCGACGAACTGCATGTCTCGCGCAGCCTTGGCAAACTGCTGCGCCAGGAACGCTATCAAGTGACCTTCGATCAGGACTTCGAAGCGGTGATCCGCGCCTGCGCCGCGCCAAGGGATTACGCCGACGGCACCTGGATCACCGAAGCCATGCAGGACGCTTACGTCGAATTGCACCGGCGCGGCTTCGCGCATTCGGTGGAGGTCTGGGATCAGGGCGAACTGGTCGGCGGCCTGTACGGCCTGGCGATGGGCCAACTGTTTTTCGGCGAATCGATGTTCAGCCGCGCCGACAATGCTTCCAAATTCGGCTTTGCCACCTTAGTGCGCCACCTGAAAGACTCGGGATTCGTGCTGATCGACTGCCAGATGCCGACCGATCATCTGCACAGCCTCGGCGCGCGGGCGATTCCTCGTCAGCAATTCGCCGATTATCTGGCAAATCACCTGGATCAACCCAATCGTGCCACCTGGGTTTGCTGAGCGACTTTTGCGCGCGTGGCTTACACTTAATTCACCAGCTTATCCCGAGGGTTGATCATGACCGAGTTGGCGCGTTTGAAGTTCTATGCCACTCAGCCTCACTCTTGCAGTTATCTGCCCGAGGAGCAGGCCACGACCCTGTTTCTCGATCCGAGCCAGCCCATGGATGTGCATGTCTACGCAGACCTGTCGGAAATGGGCTTTCGTCGCAGCGGCGATCATCTGTACCGCCCGCATTGCCAGAACTGCAATGCGTGCGTGCCTGCGCGCATTCCAGTGGCGCAGTTCACACCCAATCGTCAACAGAAGCGGATTTTCAAGCGGAACACGGACTTGCAGGTGCGCCCGGCCAAACCGCAATTCAGCGAAGAATATTTCGATCTGTACCAGCGCTACATCGAACAACGCCACGCCGACGGCGATATGTACCCGCCGAGCCGTGATCAATTCTCGACTTTTCTGGTACGCGATCTGCCCTTCTCGCGGTTTTACGAGTTCCGACTCGACGGACGGTTGCTCGCCGTTGCGGTGACCGATTTACTGCCGAACGGTTTGTCGGCGGTGTACACCTTCTACGAACCGGCCGAAGAGCGCCGTAGCCTTGGCCGATTTGCCATCCTCTGGCAAATCGCCGAGGCACAGCGTCTCGGGCTTGAGGCGGTGTACCTCGGTTACTGGATCAAGAACTGCAAAAAGATGAACTACAAGACGCAATATCGCCCCATCGAATTGCTGATTAATCAGCGCTGGGTCATCCTCAACTAAACCCAAGCCGTAAACCCCTTGGCGTAAACCCCATTTTTCGGGCACAATGCACGCCGCTTTTGCCTGGCGCAGTTGCACCGGGCCATTCATTGGATACCGAGGGCTTTACTGCATGTCGAAAGAAGACAGCTTCGAAATGGAAGGCACTGTCGTCGACACCCTGCCCAACACCATGTTTCGTGTGGAGTTGGAAAATGGGCACGTCGTAACCGCGCATATTTCCGGCAAGATGCGCAAGAACTACATTCGTATTCTTACCGGTGACAAAGTGCGCGTCGAGCTGACGCCCTATGACTTGAGCAAAGGGCGCATCACCTACCGCGCTCGTTAATCAAGTCAATACAGAACGCCCGGTTTATGCCGGGCGTTTTTGTTTGTGCGTTTTGGGGTTTGGTTTGGATTTGGGGGCATATCCGTTTTCTCGGGTGCTGCCGCTGGCGGTTTCGCTCTTACAGCGAGTCACCTTTTCCAAACGCCGGAGTGCCGGCCCAGCGAAAAGGTAACCCAAAAGGCTTTGCCCCAGCGTACGGCACTTCGCTGAGGCTCAGTGTTCCCTCGCTACGGTGTCCATCCGGGGGCATCGCCTACGGTTTGCTTCGCTGCACCTCCTCTCGATGTATGCGGCTGCGCCGCACGGCGCTACGCGCCTAACCCCCGGATGAACACCTTCGCTCGGCCTGCCGATGGGGCAAAAGATCAAAAGCCAAAGCAAGATCAAGAGCCAGATCAAGAACCCCTCACCCTAGCCCTCTCCCGGAGGGAGAGGGGACTGACCGAGGTGTTTGGCAGAGGTACGCCGACGTGAAATACCGAGCCGAACTCAGATTCTGGAAACAGATCAAAAGCCCCTCACCCTAACCCTCTCCCAGAGGGAGAGGGGACTGATCGCGATGTTTGGGAGAGGTACGCCGACATGCGATACCGCGTTGAACTCAGGTTTTGAAAAACACACAAATCGGCCCCTCTCCTTCCACTCCCGGATGTAGAGGGGACTGACCAAGGTGTTTGGAAGAGCTACGCCAACGTGCGATATCGAGTCGAACTCGGATTCTGAAAGGCCCACAAATCGGCTCCCTCTCCTCGGGGAGAGGGCTGGGGTGAGGGGTGAATCCAACACCGAACAAAAGCCGACCGCATGCTCTTCACCACTCAACAGGATGAGCGTTAGCTCGGCTGCGGCTCTTGATCTGTAAGGCGACGTCGGAAGGCTGAGTGGAGGGATTGATCCGGGCGTGGGAGCGCAGCGACCGTTTGGCGAAGCCAAACACAGCGAGAGGAGGTGCAGCGAAGCAAACCGTAGGCGCTGCGCCCGGATCGATACCGCAGCGAAGGAACCCCGAGCCCAGCGAGCGGGCCGCACGTAGGAGCAAGCGTTTTTTGCTTACTTTTTTTGGCGCTTGAAAAAAAGTGAGTCGCCGTAAGGGCGAAACCGTAATAAGCCATCACCGCAGCAACGGATATTCACCCAAAAACTCCAGACAACAAAAAGGCGCCCGAAGGCGCCTTCCCAATCAACATCAAGCCGTCAGGCCATTTCTGCAGTGGTCTCGAAGTCAAACGTCAACTCACCATCCTTGATGTCGATGTGCACCACACCGCCATGCTCGGCCAGCTCGCCAAACAGAATTTCCTCCGCCAACGGACGCTTGATCTTGTCCTGGATCAGACGCGCCATCGGACGTGCGCCCATCGCCGCATCATAACCACCCGCCGCGATCCAACTACGCGCCGCGTCAGTCACTTCCAGCAGCACACGCTTATCTTCCAGCTGCGCCTGAAGCTCGGTAAGGAACTTGTCCACCACACTTTTGATGACCTCATGACTGAGGCGACCAAACTGGATAATGGTGTCCAGACGGTTACGAAACTCCGGCGTGAAGCTCTTCTTGATCACTTCCATCGCATCAGACGAGTGGTCCTGATGGGTGAAACCGATCGAAGCCCGCGCCGCCGTTTCAGCACCAGCGTTGGTGGTCATGATCACGATCACATTGCGGAAGTCCGCCTTGCGCCCGTTGTTGTCGGTCAGCGTACCGTGGTCCATCACCTGCAGCAGCAAGTTGAAGACTTCCGGATGCGCCTTCTCGATTTCATCGAGGAGCAATACGCAGTGCGGCTGCTTGGTGATCGCTTCGGTCAACAGACCGCCCTGATCAAAGCCGACATAGCCCGGAGGCGCACCGATCAGACGCGATACGGTGTGACGCTCCATGTACTCGGACATGTCGAAGCGAACCAGCTCGATTCCCAAGGCCTTGGCCAGTTGCCGCGCAGCCTCGGTTTTACCAACACCGGTCGGGCCTGCAAACAGGAACGAACCGACTGGCTTGTCAGGCGATTTAAGCCCGGCACGGGACAGTTTGATCGCGGTCGACAGCGAATCGATCGCCGCGTCCTGACCAAACACCGTCAGCTTCAGGTCACGCTCCAGGTTGCGCAGCAGCTCCTTGTCGGAACTGGTGACGTGTTTAGGCGGAATCCGTGCGATTTTCGCGACGATGTCTTCAACCTGCGGCACTTCAATGCGCTTCACGCGTTTTTCGACCGGTTGCAGACGCTGGTAGGCGCCCGCCTCGTCGATCACGTCGATGGCCTTGTCCGGCATATGCCGGTCATTGATGTAGCGCGACGCAAGTTCAGCAGCGGCGCGCAACGACTCATCGCTGTATTCGATGTTGTGATGCTGCTCGAAACGCCCTTTCAGGCCGCGCAGGATACCGATGGTGTCTTCCACCGATGGCTCGACGACATCGACCTTCTGGAAGCGACGCGCCAAGGCACGGTCTTTCTCGAAGATGCCGCGGAACTCCTGGAACGTGGTCGAGCCGATGCAGCGAATGTCGCCAGACGAGAGCAGCGGTTTAAGCAGGTTAGAGGCGTCCATCACGCCACCGGACGCAGCGCCGGCACCAATGATGGTGTGGATTTCGTCAATGAACAGGATCGCCTGGGGACGTTTTTTCAGTTCATTGAGCAGCGCTTTGAAACGCTTCTCGAAATCACCGCGATACTTGGTGCCCGCGAGCAGAGCACCGAGGTCGAGGGAGTAAACAACGCTATTGGCCAGCAGATCCGGCACCTGGTTGTCGACAATGCGCTTGGCCAGACCTTCGGCAATCGCGGTTTTACCCACGCCTGCTTCACCGACCAGCAGCGGATTGTTTTTACGCCGGCGCGCGAGAATCTGCGCGACACGCTCGACTTCCGATTCGCGGCCGACCAGCGGATCAATGCGACCCTGGCGCGCGAGTTCGTTGAGGTTGCTGGCATAAGCATCCAGAGGATTGCCTGAAGAAGAAGACTCACCGCCCTCGTCGTCCTGCATATCTTGTTCACCTTCAGAGTGATCGCCATGCCCCGGCACTTTGGAAATGCCGTGCGCGATGTAGTTGACGACATCGATGCGCGCAACGCTCTGCTGTTTCAGCAGGAACACTGCCTGACTCTCTTGCTCACTGAAGATGGCAACCAGCACGTTGGCGCCGGTCACTTCGCGTTTGCCCGAGCTCTGTACGTGGAAAACAGCACGTTGCAGTACACGCTGGAAGCCCAGGGTTGGCTGGGTTTCACGATCTTCGTCATGAACGGGGATCAATGGCGTGGTGGAGTCGATGAACTCCTGCAGGTCATGCTTGAGTTTGTCGAGGTTTGCGCCGCAGGCACGCAAAACGGTGGCGGCAGCCTCATTGTCCAATAGGGCCAGCAAAAGGTGTTCGACGGTCATGAATTCATGACGTTTCGAACGAGCCTCTTTGAAGGCTAGATTGAGGGTGACTTCGAGCTCGCGGTTTAACATAGCTTCACCTCATACCCAAGTGGTCGGCGATTAACCGTCCTTCTCGATTTCACAGAGTAGCGGATGCTGGCTTTCCCTGGCGTACTGGTTGACCTGCATTGCCTTTGTCTCGGCGATGTCGCGGGTAAACACTCCACATACTGCCCGTCCTTCTGTGTGGACGGCCAGCATGACCTTGGTCGCCAGCTCGCGATTCAGGTTAAAAAACACCTCGAGCACTTCGACGACGAAATCCATCGGTGTGTAGTCATCGTTGAACAAAACCACCTTGTACATCGGCGGCGCCTGTAACGCAGGCTTTGCTTCCTGAACAGCAACGCCTGCCGAATCGTCGTCGTGCTCCTGTGGAAGATCCTTTTGGAGAAGCGGGCGATCCTGATTGAATGTTAGTCGAATCTGGCTGATTGCATGCATGGAAAGAAAGGTTCGTCAGTTGTGCAAATACAGTGGTGGGGGCGGTTGTCCACGTTTTCAACTCCGACTGCCCGGTCACCTTGACTATCGGGAAAACGGTGTTACAACCAATAGAACCCACAGTGGGTAAAAAAGATCCGCGGAGTCAATTCTTTTAACGAATAAGATTGCGGATGAATTGGATGATACTCCAGCGATGGAGTCTGTTGCAGAGGGATTTGAGCATGGCTGTCGGCAAGGTGAAATGGTTCAACAATGCCAAGGGATTCGGCTTTATCAATACCGACGCCCACGAAGGCCGCGATGAGGATGGCAAAGAGATTGATTTCTTTGCTCATTTTTCTCAGATTAAGATGGAAGGGTACAAAACCCTCAAAGCCGGGCAAGAGGTGGCTTTCAGTATTATTCAAGGCCCCAAGGGGCTGCATGCCGTAGACATCCAATCTGTCACCATCAAACCATCCAGTCCCGCCGAGAGTGCTGCTGTCGGCGCTGCTGCCGCTGCTGCGACTGCGACTGCGACTGCGACTGCCAAAGCGTGAGCTGACTAATTTTCACCTGAATATTCCAAGCAATAAAAAACCGCCTGACTCAATTCAACGAGTCAGGCGTTTTTTGTGTGCACGCATTTTTACATATGCGAAATCAGCGCATCCCCAAAGCCCGAAGACGAAACCAGCTTGGCCCCATCCATCAAACGCTCGAAGTCATAAGTCACAGTCTTGGCACCAATAGCACCGTTGGTGCCCTTGATGATCAGATCCGCCGCCTCAGTCCAGCCCATATGACGCAGCATCATCTCAGCCGAGAGAATCAGCGAACCCGGGTTGACCTGATCCTTGCCGGCGTACTTCGGCGCAGTACCGTGGGTCGCTTCGAACATCGCCACGGTGTCGGACAGGTTGGCGCCCGGTGCGATGCCGATACCGCCCACTTCCGCCGCCAGGGCGTCGGAGAGGTAGTCACCGTTCAGGTTCAAGGTCGCGATCACATCGTATTCGGCCGGGCGCAGCAGGATCTGCTGGAGCATGGCATCGGCGATGGCGTCCTTGACCACAACATTCTTGCCGGTTTTCGGGTTTTTAAACTGCATCCAGGGGCCGCCGTCGAGCAGGGTCGCGCCGAATTCTTCAGCGGCCACTTCGTAGGCCCACTCTTTGAAGGCACCTTCGGTGAACTTCATGATGTTGCCTTTGTGCACGATGGTCAGCGAATCGCGGTCGTTATCGACTACATATTGCAGGGCCTTGCGCGCCAGACGCTTGGTGCCTTCCAGCGAAACCGGCTTGACGCCGATGCCGCAGTTTTCGTCGAAACGGATCTTGGTGACGCCCATTTCTTCTTTAAGGAATTTGATGACCTTGGTGGCTTCCGGCGAACCGGCCTTCCACTCGATACCGGCATAGATGTCTTCGGAGTTCTCGCGGAAGATGGTCATGTCGACGTCGCCAGGCTTTTTCACCGGGCTTGGCACGCCTTCGAACCAGCGCACAGGGCGCAGGCAGACATACAGGTCGAGTTGCTGACGCAGGGCGACGTTCAGCGAGCGGATGCCGCCACCGACCGGGGTGGTCAGCGGGCCTTTGATGGAAACCACGTAATCCTTGACTGCGTCCAGGGTTTCCTGAGGCAGCCAGGTGTCCTGATCGTAAACCTGAGTGGCTTTTTCCCCGGCGTAGACTTCCATCCAGGAAATCTTGCGTTTACCGCCGTATGCCTTTTGAACTGCAGCATCGACAACCTTGATCATCACCGGGCTGATGTCGACACCAATGCCGTCACCTTCGATGAAGGGGATGATCGGGTTATCAGGAACATTGAGAGAATGGTCTGCATTGACGGAGATTTTGTCGCCGACGGCTGGAACCTGAATCTTCTTGTAACCCATGCTGAACTCCATTGTTTGGATTGAACATCTGGCTTGGTTCGAGCGTAACCCAGTTAAATCAACACGCAAACCCTCTGTTCGTGGCGCGGCTACTTCTCGTTTCGTACAAGCCTGAAAGCAAAGGGAAAAGCGCCAAACTCAAGCATTCGCGACGACTCTACGCCCCACCCTGCCCTGCGACCTTTAGACCAATGGACGAGAATCGTTGCATATGAACCATCGGCAGATTGCCAGCTACCTATGTATAATGCCGCCCGCTGACCACAGGGTCACGACGGCTGGCCTCTCTAGCACGAGACTTTCCGCCTGATTGGTCGGGTTGTTACCGCAGCCTGACTGCTTGACGCTCTACTGATGCACCCAACATCACCGCGAAGAATCTCGACATTCGGTTCATGGATGACTTTGAACGAACGCGCTTACCCGGCGCCCCTCGAGTTTCTGCGCACGCTTTAGCAAAGAAGAGAGAGTTAATCCGAATATGCCCACCCGCTCGAAGATCATCTATACCTTCACCGACGAAGCTCCAGCCCTCGCCACCTATTCCCTGCTGCCGATCATCGAGGCGTACACCGCTTCGGCCGATATCGCCGTGGAAACCCGCGATATCTCTCTTGCAGCACGTATTCTGGCCAGCTTCCCCGAGCAACTGGGCGACAAAGCCGTAGCCGACCACCTCGCCGAACTGGGCGACCTGGCCGTTACGCCTGAAGCCAACATCATCAAGCTGCCGAACATCAGCGCTTCGGTGCCACAGCTGCAAGCCGCGATCAAAGAGCTGCAAGCTCAGGGTTACAACCTGCCGGACTACCCGGAAACCGTAACCAGCGACGCCGACAAAGACGCCAAGGCGCGTTACGACAAGGTCAAGGGCAGCGCCGTGAACCCGGTTCTGCGTGAAGGCAACTCTGACCGTCGCGCTCCGCTGTCGGTGAAGAACTATGCGCGCAAGCACCCGCACAAAATGGGCGCATGGGCCAAAGACTCCAAGTCCCACGTCGCTCACATGAGCACCGGCGATTTCTACGGCAGCGAAAAAGCTGCCCTGATCGACGCCGCTGACGCCGTGAAGATCGAGCTGATCGCCAAGGACGGTACCGCGACCGTCCTGAAAGAAAAAACCACCGTTCAAGCCGGCGAAATCCTCGACTGCGCCGTGATGAGCAAAAACGCCCTGCGCGCGTTCATCGCTGCTGAAATCGAAAGCGCCAAGGCTCAAGGCGTGCTGCTCTCGGTTCACCTGAAAGCGACCATGATGAAGGTCTCCGACCCGATCATGTTCGGCCAGATCGTTGCCGAGTTCTACAAAGACGCACTGACCAAGCACGCTGCCGTGCTGGCCGAGATCGGCTTCAACCTGAACAACGGCATCGGCGATCTGTACGCTCGCATCAAAGCCCTGCCGGCTGAGCAGCAAGCTCAGATCGAAGCAGACATGGCTGCGGTCTACGCTGCTCGTCCATCGCTGGCGATGGTCAACTCCGACAAAGGCATCACCAACCTGCACGTGCCGAGCGACGTGATCGTCGACGCTTCGATGCCAGCGATGATCCGTGACTCCGGCAAAATGTGGGGCACCGACGGTCAGCTGCACGACACCAAGGCTGTGATCCCGGATCGTTGCTACGCGACCATCTACCAGGCTGTGATCGAAGATTGCAAAGCCAATGGCGCTTTCGACCCGACCACCATGGGCAGCGTGCCAAACGTTGGCCTGATGGCGAAAAAAGCCGAAGAGTACGGCTCGCACGACAAGACTTTCCAGATCAAGGCTGACGGCGTTGTTCGCGTCACCGACAGCAAGGGCAACCTGCTGATGGAACAGGCTGTTGAAGCCGGCGACATCTTCCGCATGTGCCAGACCAAAGACGCGCCGATCCAGGACTGGGTCAAACTGGCCGTCAACCGCGCTCGCGCAAGCGCAACTCCAGCGATCTTCTGGCTGGACCCGATGCGCGCTCACGATGGCGTAGTGATCGAGAAAGTTCAGGCTTACCTGAAGGATCACGACACTGCCGGTCTGGACATCCAGATCATGGCGCCGGTCGACGCGATGAAGTACACCCTGCAGCGTACCCGCGAAGGCAAGGACACCATTTCGGTGACCGGCAACGTACTGCGCGACTACCTGACCGACCTGTTCCCGATCATGGAACTGGGCACCAGCGCCAAGATGCTGTCGATCGTGCCGCTGATGAACGGCGGCGGTCTGTTCGAAACCGGCGCTGGCGGTTCGGCTCCGAAGCACGTGCAGCAACTGGTTGAAGAAAACTTCCTGCGCTGGGATTCGCTGGGCGAGTTCCTCGCACTGGCAGCGTCCCTCGAGCACCTGGGTGTGAATTACAACAACCCGAAAGCGCTGGTACTGTCGAAAACCCTGGATCAGGCGACTGGCCAGTTCCTCGACAACAACAAGTCGCCATCGCGCAAAGTCGGCAACATCGACAACCGCGGCAGCCACTTCTACCTGGCGATGTACTGGGCTCAGGCCCTGGCCGCCCAGACTGAAGACGCTGCACTGCAAGCGCAGTTCGCGACCCTGGCCAAAACCCTGACCGAGAACGAAGCAACCATCGTTGCCGAGCTCAACGCTGTTCAGGGCAAGCCAGTCGACATCGGCGGTTACTACCACGCCAATGCCGAGCTGATCAGCAAGGCCATGCGCCCAAGCGCAACCCTCAACGCGGCGATTGCTGCGCTGGTTTAAGGTTGTAAAGGGAACATCACAAACCCCGGCCTTGTGCCGGGGTTTGTGTTTCTGCTGACAACATAAATCCCTTGTGGGAGCGAGCCTGCTCCGGGCGGCGTTCCGACGAATGCGGTATACCATTCAACATTGATGTCGACTGACATTCCGCATTCGCGAGCAGGCTCGCTCCCACATTTTGATTGCGTTTCAACCTTGAGACTTGAGGAAGGTTTTATGGAATGGCTCCCCCACATCACCGTCGCCACCATCGTCGAGGACAACGGTCGCTTCCTGATGGTCGAGGAACACAAGGCCGGGCGTAACGTGCTCAACCAGCCCGCCGGCCATCTCGACCCGGACGAAACCCTGATCGACGCCGCCGTACGCGAGACCCTCGAAGAAACCGGCTGGGACGTCGAACCCATCGGAGTGATCGGTATTTACCTGTACACCGCGCCGAGCAACGGCGTGACCTACCAGCGCGTGTGTTTCAGCGCAAAAGCCGTCAAACATCACCCGGATTATCAGCTCGACGACGGCATCGTCGGCGCCAAGTGGCTGACCCGCGACGAATTAATCGCTCAACGCGACAACTGGCGCAGTGAGCTGATCATCCGTTGCATCGACGATTATCTGGCCGGTCATCACTTCAGCCTCGAACTGATCCGCCCTTCTCTTTAGCCTTGAGGCCGCGAGCCTGCTAGAATCGCGTCCTTTTTCAAGACACTCATTGAATCCCTATGCGTGATCCAGCCCCTTCTGACACATCCAAGAAGCGCGTCATTGTCGGCATGTCCGGCGGCGTGGACTCTTCCGTTTCCGCTCTCCTGCTGATCGAGCAAGGCTATGAAGTGGAAGGCCTGTTCATGAAGAACTGGGAAGAAGACGACGGAACGGAATACTGCACCGCCATGGACGACCTGGCGGATGCTCAGGCTGTCTGCGACAAGATCGGCATCAAGCTGCACACCGCCAACTTCGCCGCTGAGTACTGGGACAACGTGTTCGAGCATTTCCTCGCCGAATACAAGGCCGGTCGCACGCCGAACCCGGACATCCTCTGCAACCGCGAGATCAAGTTCAAGGCGTTCCTCGACTACGCCATGATGCTCGGCGCCGACCTGATCGCCACCGGCCACTACGTGCGCCGCCGTGACATCGATGGCCGCACCGAACTGCTCAAGGGCCTCGATCCGAACAAGGATCAAAGCTACTTCCTGCACGCCGTTGGCGGCGAACAGATCGCCAAGACCCTGTTCCCGGTCGGCGAGCTGGAAAAGCCGGAAGTGCGTGCGATTGCCGAGAAATACGAGCTGGCGACCGCCAAGAAGAAGGATTCCACCGGAATCTGCTTCATTGGCGAGCGGCGTTTCAGCGATTTCCTCAAGCAATACCTGCCGGCGCAACCGGGCGAGATCAAGACCACCGAAGGCGAAGTCATCGGTCGTCACCACGGCTTGATGTACCACACCATCGGTCAGCGCCAGGGCCTCGGTATCGGCGGCCTGAAAGACGCCGGCGACGAGCCGTGGTACGTGCTGCGCAAGGATCTCGATACCAACGAGCTGATCGTCGGCCAGGGCAACAACCATCCGTGGCTGTTCTCCAGCGCCCTGCTCGCCTCGGAAATCTATTGGGTCAACCCGATCGACCTGAGCCAGCCGCTGCGCTTGACCGCGAAAGTGCGTTATCGCCAGAGCGATCAAGCCTGCACCCTGGAAAAAACCGCCAGCGGCTACCGCGCCGTGTTCGACGAGCCGCAACGCGCGGTGACGCCGGGCCAGTCCGTGGTGTTCTATGACGGTGAAATCTGCCTCGGTGGCGGCGTGATCGAAGTCGCCGAGCCGTGGAGCGGCCAGGCATGAGCCCGACTCAGGAGCAACTGACGGCGCTCGGCGGTGTGTTTCTCGCCGCCGTGCTGGTCGACCGGATCGCCAAGACCGGCCAGACCAACGAGGCCGGCCTGAGCTGCATGCTCGGCAGCCTGCTGGTGCGCGACCCGAAGGACACGCTGGATGTATACGGCGGCGACGACATCAATCTGCGCGAGGGTTACCGTGCGCTGATCGGCGCCCTCGAGCGCGACCCGAGCACGCTGCAGCGCGAGCCATTGCGTTATGCCCTGTCGATGCTCGGTCTGGAACGGCAACTGGCCAAGCGCGACGACATGCTCGATATCATCGGCAAGCGCTTGCCGCAGATCCAGTCGCAGGTCGAGCATTTCGGCCCGGCCCATGAAAACGTGGTGGCTGCCTGCGGTGCGCTGTATCAGGACACTCTGAGCACCTTGCGCCAACGCATTCAGGTGCACGGCGACATGCGCAATCTGCAGCAACCGAGCAATGCCTCAAAGATTCGCGCCCTGCTCCTCGCCGGCATCCGTTCGGCACGCCTGTGGCGGCAGCTCGGCGGCCATCGCTGGCAGCTGGTGATCAGCCGGCGCAAGCTGCTCAAAGAGCTGTATCCGTTGATGCGCAGCGAGTAATTCGCCCCGCAATAAAAGCTTTGTAGTCTGTAACGCGTAATACGCCGGTCAGTTGGCAACGGACCGGCGGATTTTTTCATGTATGATACGCGCCCCATTTCGTTGCCCGACTGTCCGAGAACACCCCATGCAGCTTTCTTCGCTCACTGCGGTTTCCCCTGTTGACGGCCGCTACGCCGGCAAAACCCAGGCCCTGCGCCCGATTTTCAGCGAGTACGGTCTGATCCGTGCCCGTGTTCTGGTTGAAGTGCGCTGGCTCCAGCGCCTGGCCGCCCACGCTGGTATCCCTGAAGTGCCAGCCTTCTCCGCCGAGGCCAACGCCGTTCTCAACGAACTGGCTGAAAACTTCTCGCTGGAGCACGCCGAGCGCGTCAAAGAGATCGAGCGCACCACCAACCACGACGTCAAAGCGATCGAATACCTGCTCAAAGAGCAGGCGGCCAAGTTGCCGGAGCTGGCCAAGGTCAGCGAGTTCATCCACTTTGCCTGCACCAGCGAAGACATCAACAACCTGTCCCACGCCTTGATGCTGCGCGAAGGCCGTGACGACGTGATGCTGCCGCTGATGCGCCAGACTGCCAACGCCATCCGCGAACTGGCCATCCGTTTCGCTGACGTGCCGATGCTGTCGCGCACCCACGGTCAGCCAGCGTCGCCAACCACTCTGGGTAAAGAGCTGGCGAACGTGGTTTACCGTCTCGAGCGTCAAATTGCTCAAGTCGCTGCCGTGCCGCTGCTGGGCAAGATCAACGGCGCTGTCGGCAACTACAACGCGCACCTGTCGGCCTACCCGCAGATCGACTGGGAAGCCAACGCCCGCGCCTTCATCGAAGACGAGTTGGGCCTGGGCTTCAACCCGTACACCACGCAGATCGAACCGCACGACTACATCGCCGAGCTGTTCGACGCGATCGCGCGCTTCAACACCATCCTGATCGACTTCGACCGTGACATCTGGGGCTACATCTCCCTGGGTTATTTCAAGCAGCGCACCATCGCTGGCGAAATCGGTTCGTCGACCATGCCGCACAAGGTCAACCCGATCGACTTCGAAAACTCCGAAGGCAACCTGGGCATCGCCAACGCGTTGTTCCAGCACCTGGCGAGCAAACTGCCGATTTCCCGCTGGCAGCGCGACCTGACCGACTCCACCGTACTGCGCAACCTCGGTGTCGGCTTCGCCCACAGCGTGATCGCGTACGAAGCCAGCCTCAAAGGCATCAGCAAACTGGAGCTCAACGAGCAGAAGATTGCCGCTGACCTCGACGCTTGCTGGGAAGTGTTGGCCGAGCCGATCCAGACCGTGATGCGCCGCTACAACATCGAAAACCCGTACGAGAAGCTGAAAGAACTGACCCGCGGCAAAGGCATCAGCCCTGAAGCGCTGCAGACTTTCATCGATGGCCTGGACATGCCTGCCGAAGCGAAAGCCGAGCTCAAGCAACTGACCCCGGCCAACTACATCGGCAACGCTGTAGCGCAAGCCAAACGCATCTGATCGACCGCTTGATCCGTTTGAGACGCCCGGCCGCGCCGGGCGTTTTTATTCCCGTCTGAAAAGTGCTTTTTTTCAATAGGTTACATATGAATTCCGATATTCCTCTTCAACTTCTGGGCGGCCTCACAGCACGCGAATTCCTGCGCGACTACTGGCAGAAAAAGCCACTGCTGATCCGTCAGGCAATTCCTGACTTCGAAAGCCCGATCGACGCCGACGAACTGGCCGGCCTGGCCCTGGAAGAAGAAGTCGAATCGCGTCTGGTGATCGAGCACGGCGAACGCCCATGGGAACTGCGTCGCGGCCCGTTCGCTGAAGACGAATTCAGCAAGCTGCCGGAAAAAGAGTGGACCCTTCTCGTTCAAGCCGTCGACCAGTTCGTCCCGGAAGTCAGCGAGCTGTTGGAAAACTTCCGTTTCCTGCCGAGCTGGCGCGTCGACGACGTGATGATCAGCTTCGCCGCCCCGGGTGGCAGCGTTGGTCCGCACTTCGACAACTACGACGTGTTCCTGCTGCAAGGGCACGGCAAGCGCAACTGGAAAATCGGCCAGATGTGCGACTCCGAGAGCCCGCTGCTGCAACACGCGGATCTGCGCATCCTCGCTGAATTCCACGAGACCGAAGAGTGGGTGCTGGAACCGGGCGATATGCTCTACCTGCCGCCACGTCTGGCTCACTGCGGTGTCGCGGTCGACAACTGCATGACCTACTCGGTTGGCTTCCGTGCGCCGAGTGCCTCTGAAGTACTGACTCACTTCACCGACTTCCTCAGCCAGTTCCTGACTGACGAAGAGCGCTACACCGATGCCGACGCGCAGCCGGCCGCTGATCCGCATCAGATTCAACACGATGCACTGGATCGCCTGAAAGCGCTGCTCGCCGAACACATGAGCGACGAGCGCCTGCTGCTGACCTGGTTCGGCCAATACATGACCGAGCCGCGCTACCCGGAATTGGTAGCTGGCCCGGAAGAGATCGAAGAAGAAGATTTCCTCGCCGCCCTGCAGGATGGCGCCATTCTGATCCGCAACCCGAGCGCGCGTTTGGCGTGGTCGGAAGTCGATGACGACCTGCTGCTGTTCGCCAGCGGCCAGAGCCGTTACCTGCCGGGCAAACTGCGCGAATTGTTGAAGCTGATCTGCGCCGCTGACGCCCTGCACACCGACAACCTCGGTGAGTGGCTGAACGACGAAGACGCTTGCGGTCTGCTGTGCCAGCTGGTCAAGCAAGGGAGCCTGGGGTTCGCCGATGAATAAGATTCGCGTACGTGTCGCAGACTGGCAGAAGGACATCGCCGAGATCCGGCGCATTCGTGAAACGGTGTTTATCGCCGAGCAATCGGTGCCACCTGAGCTGGAATGGGACGCGGACGACGCGACCGCCGTGCATTTTCTGGCGTTTGAAGGCGACTTTCCGATTGGCACTGCGCGCCTGTTGCCTGATGGGCACATCGGCCGGGTGTCGGTGCTCAAAGACTGGCGCGGCATGAAGGTCGGTGATGCGTTGATGCAAGCGGTCATCGCTGAAGCTGAAGAACGCGGCCTGAAGCAGCAAATGCTCAGCGCTCAGGTGCAGGCCACGGCGTTCTATGAGCGCTTGGGTTTCAGCCTGGTCAGCGAGGAATTCCTCGAAGCCGGGATTCCGCATGTCGATATGGTTCGCCATTCGGCCTGAGACCGCGGCGCGGCCTTCGTCGGAACGCCGCCCGGAGCAAGCTCGCCCCCACAGGGGATCTCCAGCGGACGCGATATTTGCGTCAGACAGAGATTTAATGTGGGAGCGAGCCTGCTCGCGAAGAGGCCCTCGATAACACCACAAAACGCCCCGCCATTCTCGGATGCCGGGGCGTTTTGCTGTCTACGATTCAACTTGCCCCACCCAAGGCCGACAAACTGGCAATATCAAGCCTTTCGAAAGCGGAGATAACGGACATGTCCCTACGCACCCTGCTCACCACCCTGCTGCTCGGTTGCAGTTTTTCGGTGATGGCAGCCACAGAAATCGTGCCTCTCAATTACCGCACCAGCACCGACATGCTGCCGATGGCGCAAGACTTCCTCGGCAAGGACGGTCAGGTCAGCGCCTACGGCAACCAACTGATCATCAAGGCCGAGCCGGACAAGATTCAGGAACTCAAGGCACTGATCACGCAACTGGATACTGCGCCCAAGCGCTTGCTGATCAGCGTCGACACCAATGAAAACAATGGCCGTGGTGACGAAGATTATTCGGTGAACGGTGCCCAGCCGAATCAGACCCGCATCATCAGCCGCAGCACCACCAGCCGTGACGGCGGCGTCCAGCAGGTGCAGGCCACCGATGGCATGCCGGCGCTGATTCAGGTTGGTCAGAGCGTGCCGATCACCAATGTTCAGAGCGACTCCTACGGCGGTTACAACAGCCAGACGCAATACCGCAACGTCACTCAGGGTTTCTACGTCACTGCCAGCGTCACCGGCGACATCGTTCACCTGGCGATCAGTACCAACCGTGACCGCATGAGCCAGGACCGTCCCGATGTAGTGAACGTGCAAAGTACCGACACAACCGTCAGCGGACGCCTCGGCGAATGGATCACCCTCGCCGGCGTCAATCGCCAGACTCAGGCGGACAAACAGGGCCTGACCCGCAGCTACTCGACTCAAGGCCGGGATGACATGACCTTGCGGGTGAAAGTCGACGCCTTGGACTAAAGCACCGAAAACTGACTGATTAGTCGTATTAGACGAAAGATGTAGTGCTTGAAAAAAAGCACTACAAAACGTTTGACGGGGTAAAAAAGCGAAGGCATGATGGCCTCGCTCCCGCTAATCAGAGGCCCTGGCAAGGGCCTTCGAAGCGATGTTCGCACCTACCCCGCGAACCGCTTCGTGTCTGTACCGCCCACAAGGTGTGTTTGACGAGGTTGCCGACTGGAACGAAGTTGTCCCGAGGGACGGAAGCGTAATTAGGTAACCCGGCTTCACACTGTAGACCGTATAAAGGCCCACGACGCCCGAATGCGCCCACAGTCCGCCACTACCTGCTCACTTCCCCTCGAGCCTATCGTTCATCCCGTCGCCTACCCCGCCGAATCCGACTTGACCACCTAAGCTTCTGGTCAGCGAGCGCAGGAATTTTCCACCGCAGAACAACTTTTCATAAAAGACGCGACGAGGTTTATCTCCATGGCACTGACACGCGAACAGCAAATTGCAGCCCTCGAAAAAGACTGGGCTGAAAACCCGCGCTGGAAAGGCGTGACACGCACTTACTCCGCTGCTGACGTCGTCCGTCTGCGTGGCTCGGTTCAACCTGAGCACACCTTTGCAAAAATGGGCGCCGACAAGCTGTGGAACCTGGTGACCCAGGGTGCCAAGCCGTCCTTCCGTCCTGAGAAAGATTTCGTCAACTGCATGGGCGCCCTGACCGGCGGCCAGGCTGTTCAACAGGTTAAAGCCGGTATCCAGGCAATCTACCTGTCGGGCTGGCAAGTGGCTGCGGACAACAACTCCGCTGAATCCATGTACCCGGACCAGTCGCTGTACCCGGTGGATTCGGTTCCAACCGTGGTCAAGCGCATCAACAACTCGTTCCGTCGTGCTGACCAGATCCAGTGGAAAGCTGGCAAGAACCCGGGCGACGACGGCTACATCGACTACTTCGCGCCGATCGTGGCTGACGCCGAAGCCGGTTTCGGCGGCGTTCTGAACGCTTACGAGCTGATGAAGAGCATGATCGAAGCGGGCGCCGCCGGCGTTCACTTCGAAGACCAACTGGCTTCCGTGAAGAAGTGCGGTCACATGGGCGGCAAAGTACTGGTTCCGACTCAGGAAGCCGTACAGAAGCTGACCGCTGCTCGTCTGGCTGCCGACGTTGCCGGTACCCCGACCATCATCCTGGCCCGTACCGACGCCAACGCTGCTGACCTGCTGACCTCCGATTGCGACCCGTACGACCAGCCGTTCGTGACTGGCGAGCGCACCCAGGAAGGTTTCTACAAGGTTCGTGCCGGCCTCGATCAAGCCATCGCCCGTGGCCTGGCTTACGCGCCATACGCCGACCTGATCTGGTGCGAAACTGCCAAGCCGGATCTGGACGAGGCTCGTCGCTTCGCCGAAGCGATCAAAAAGGAATACCCGGACCAACTGCTGTCGTACAACTGCTCGCCTTCCTTCAACTGGAAGAAAAACCTGGACGACGCGACCATCGCCAAGTTCCAGCGCGAACTGTCTGCCATGGGTTACAAGCACCAATTCATCACCCTGGCCGGCATTCACAACATGTGGCACAGCATGTTCAACCTGGCGCACGACTACGCCCGCAACGACATGACTGCCTACGTGAAGCTGCAAGAGCAGGAATTCGCTGACGCCGCCAAGGGTTACACCTTCGTCGCTCACCAGCAGGAAGTCGGCACCGGCTACTTCGACGACATGACCACTGTGATTCAAGGTGGCTCGTCGTCGGTAACCGCACTGACCGGTTCGACTGAAGAAGAACAGTTCCACTGATTCGGCTTCGCTGAGCAAACGGCCTCTGCGGATCGGATGGAAAGCTAACCGCAGAGCCGCAAAACTGACGCCCCGACTGGTTCGGGGCGTTTTTTTTGCCCCCGGAAAACACACCTTCCCCTGTAGGAGCTGCCGAAGGCTGCGATCTTTTGATTTTGCTTTTAAAAGACAAGATCAAAAGATCGCAGCCTTCGGCAGCTCCTACAGGGGGCATGTGTTGGGTTCAAGACCTCCCAAGCGCCACGAAACCTTGTGGGAGCGAGCCTGCTCGCGAATGCGGTGGGTCAGTCACCACATTTGCAAGCTGGCACAACGCATTCGCGAGCAGGCTCGCTCCCACAGGTTTTCTCTTCAGCCTGGGAGACAAAACATTGATCCAGCGCGGTACACGCGTCAGAAAAATCCGCTAAAACGGGCGCCGTCGCTACTTGTAGTAACGTGCAAGTAAGACAACTTCCCAACTACCATCCCGTTAAACAGTTACAAAACCACTCCAAACGATATCAATTATCATTTAGCCACAACTATGTTCGTTACATTCCCTACAAAACATTATTTGCATAAACCCGCCTAATGCCCGCAACGCATGGGCTGCAGGGCATTGGAGATGCGCTATGTCCTTATTCCAATAAATAATTTCGCTATAGGAATTTTACTTGCAGGGTGTTTAGCCATAAAATCAGCGCGATTGATTGCTGCGACATATCGTCACTGCCTATTTCTTTATCAAGCTCAGAGACCTTTGCTCTCTGTTAAGGATTACCAGCATGCCCGAAGCGACAGGACTCATGGCCCACAACTGGGGCTTTGCCATTTTCCTTCTGGGTGTCGTCGGCCTGTGTGCCTTCATGCTTGGCGTCTCCAGCCTCCTTGGGTCAAAAGCCTGGGGTCGCAGCAAAAACGAACCGTTCGAGTCCGGCATGCTACCTACCGGTGGCGCCCGCTTGCGGCTCTCAGCCAAATTCTATCTGGTCGCGATGCTCTTCGTGATCTTCGATATCGAAGCCCTCTTTCTCTTTGCATGGTCTGTGTCCGTCCGCGAAAGCGGCTGGACCGGATTCGTCGAAGCTCTCGTTTTCATAGCAATTCTGTTGGCAGGTCTTGTCTACCTGTTCCGAGTGGGCGCCCTTGACTGGGCTCCGGAAGCTCGTCGCAAGCGGCAGGCGAAGCTGAAACAATGAGGCTTTGGCAATGCAATACAATCTCACCAGGATCGACCCCGATGCTCCTAACGAGCAATATCCGATTGGCGAACGGGAAACCGTTTCCGATCCGTTAGAAGATCAAGTCCACAAAAACATTTTCATGGGCAAGCTGGAAGACGTGCTGAGTGGCGCGGTCAACTGGGGACGTAAGAACTCCCTGTGGCCGTACAACTTCGGCTTGTCGTGCTGCTACGTGGAAATGACCACCGCCTTCACGGCGCCCCACGACATCGCGCGCTTTGGCGCCGAAGTTATCCGGGCATCGCCGCGCCAGGCCGACTTCATGGTTATCGCCGGTACCTGCTTCATCAAGATGGCGCCGATCATCCAGCGTCTCTACGAGCAGATGCTCGAGCCGAAGTGGGTTATCTCCATGGGTTCGTGCGCTAACTCCGGCGGCATGTACGACATCTACTCCGTGGTTCAAGGGGTGGACAAGTTCCTGCCCGTGGACGTCTACGTACCTGGCTGCCCGCCCCGTCCGGAAGCATTTCTGCAAGGCTTGATGCTGTTGCAGGAATCGATTGGACAGGAGCGTCGTCCGCTTTCCTGGGTCGTTGGTGATCAAGGCGTTTATCGCGCCGACATGCCTTCGCAAAAGGAACAGCGCCGCGAACAGCGAATCGCAGTCACCAACCTGCGCAGCCCTGACGAAGTCTGATCCAGATCTGTTCTGACAAAGAAACGAGAAGCTGGCTTCATTCTTTACGTTGACCGAAAGCGAAAAAATAACCATGACTACAGGCAGCGCTCTGTACATCCCGCCTTATAAGGCAGACGACCAGGATGTGGTCGTTGAATTGAACAACCGTTTTGGCGCCGAAGCGTTCACCGCTCAGTCGACCCGCACCGGCATGCCGGTGCTGTGGGTCGCGCGCGCCAGGCTCGTTGAAGTCCTGACTTTCCTGCGTAACCTGCCCAAGCCGTACGTCATGCTCTATGACCTGCACGGCGTGGACGAGCGTCTGCGCACCAAGCGTCAAGGCCTGCCGAGCGACGCCGAGTTCACCGTGTTCTATCACCTCATGTCGCTGGAGCGTAATAGTGACGTGATGATCAAGGTCGCCTTGTCCGAAAGCGACCTCAGCTTGCCGACCGTCACCAGCATCTGGCCGAACGCCAACTGGTACGAGCGTGAAGTCTGGGACATGTTCGGCATCGACTTCAAAGGCCACCCGCACCTGTCGCGCATCATGATGCCGCCGACCTGGGAAGGTCACCCGCTGCGCAAGGACTTCCCTGCGCGCGCCACCGAATTCGATCCGTACAGCCTCAACCTCGCCAAGCAACAGCTTGAGGAAGAAGCCGCGCGTTTCCGTCCGGAAGACTGGGGCATGAAGCGTTCCGGCCCGAACGAGGACTACATGTTCCTCAACCTCGGCCCGAACCACCCTTCTGCGCACGGTGCGTTCCGCATCATTCTGCAGCTGGACGGTGAAGAGATCGTCGACTGCGTGCCGGACATCGGTTACCACCACCGTGGTGCCGAGAAGATGGCCGAGCGTCAGTCCTGGCACAGCTTCATCCCGTACACCGACCGTATCGACTACCTCGGCGGCGTGATGAACAACCTGCCGTACGTGCTCTCGGTCGAAAAGCTGGCCGGTATCAAGGTGCCTGAGAAGGTCGACGTCATCCGCATCATGATGGCCGAGTTCTTCCGGATCACCAGCCACCTGCTGTTCCTCGGGACTTACATCCAGGACGTTGGTGCGATGACCCCGGTGTTCTTCACCTTCACCGACCGCCAGAAGGCGTACACGGTGATCGAAGCCATTACCGGTTTCCGTCTGCACCCGGCCTGGTACCGCATCGGTGGTGTTGCCCACGACCTGCCGCGCGGCTGGGAAAAACTGGTGAAAGACTTCGTTGAATGGCTGCCAAAACGCCTCGACGAATACACCAAGGCTGCCCTGCAGAACAGCATCCTCAAGGGCCGTACCATCGGCGTTGCCCAGTACAACACCAAAGAAGCACTGGAATGGGGTGTCACCGGTGCTGGCCTGCGTTCGACCGGTTGCGATTTCGACCTGCGCAAGGCGCGTCCGTACTCCGGCTACGAAAATTTCGAGTTCGAAGTACCGCTGGCTGCCAACGGCGATGCCTACGATCGCTGCATGGTTCGCGTCGAAGAAATGCGCCAGAGCATCAAGATCATCGACCAGTGCATGCGCAACATGCCTGAAGGCCCGTACAAGGCGGATCACCCGCTGACCACGCCGCCGCCGAAAGAACGCACGCTGCAGCACATCGAAACCTTGATCACGCACTTCCTGCAAGTTTCGTGGGGCCCGGTGATGCCGGCCAACGAATCCTTCCAGATGATCGAAGCGACCAAGGGCATCAACAGTTATTACCTGACGAGCGACGGCGGCACCATGAGCTACCGTACCCGGATCCGCACTCCAAGCTTCCCGCATCTGCAACAGATCCCTTCGGTGATCAAAGGCAGCATGGTCGCGGACATGATTGCGTACCTGGGTAGTATCGATTTCGTTATGGCCGACGTGGACCGCTAAGCATGAACAGCACGCTTATCCAGACAGACCGTTTCACCCTCAGTGAAACCGAGCGCTCGGCCATCGAGCACGAGCTGCATCACTACGAAGACCCGCGCGCGGCGTCGATCGAAGCCCTGAAGATCGTTCAGAAAGAACGCGGCTGGGTGCCGGATGGTGCCTTGTACGCGATCGGCGAGATCCTCGGCATCCCGGCCAGCGACGTTGAAGGTGTGGCGACGTTCTATAGCCAGATTTTCCGTCAGCCGGTTGGCCGTCACATCATTCGCGTCTGCGACAGCATGGTCTGCTACATCGGCGGCCACGAGTCGGTGGTCAGCGAAATCCAGAACAATCTAGGCATCGGCCTGGGTCAGACCACCACCGACGGTCGTTTCACCCTGCTGCCTGTCTGCTGCCTCGGCAATTGCGACAAGGCACCGGCGCTGATGATCGACGACGACACCTTTGGTGATGTGCAGCCTGCTGGCGTCGCCAAACTGCTCGAGGGCTACGTATGACCCTGACATCTTTCGGTCCTGCCAACCGCATTCAGCGTTCGGCCGAGACTCACCCGCTGACCTGGCGTCTGCGCGATGACGGCGAAGCCGTTTGGCTCGACGAGTACCAGGCCAAGAACGGTTACGCTGCTGCGCGCAAAGCCTTCGCCGACATGGATCAGGACGCCATCGTCCAGACCGTGAAAGACGCAGGCTTGAAAGGTCGCGGCGGTGCAGGCTTCCCCACTGGCGTGAAGTGGGGCCTGATGCCCAAAGACGAATCCATCAACATCCGCTACCTGCTGTGCAACGCGGACGAGATGGAGCCGAACACCTGGAAAGACCGCATGCTGATGGAGCAACTGCCCCATCTGCTGATCGAAGGCATGCTGATCAGTGCTCGCGCGCTGAAAACCTACCGTGGCTACATCTTCCTGCGTGGCGAGTACACCACCGCCGCCAAGCACCTGAACCGTGCCGTGGAAGAAGCCAAGGCTGCGGGCCTGCTGGGTAAAAACATTCTCGGCAGCGGCTTCGATTTCGAGCTGTTCGTCCACACCGGCGCCGGGCGTTACATCTGCGGTGAAGAAACCGCACTGATCAACTCCCTCGAAGGCCGCCGCGCGAACCCGCGCTCCAAGCCGCCCTTCCCTGCCGCTGTTGGCGTGTGGGGCAAGCCGACCTGCGTGAACAACGTCGAAACCCTGTGCAACGTGCCGGCGATCATTGCCGACGGCGTTGACTGGTACAAATCGTTGGCCCGCGAAGGCAGCGAAGACATGGGCACCAAGCTCATGGGCTTCTCCGGCAAAGTCAAAAACCCGGGCCTGTGGGAACTGCCATTCGGCGTCACCGGTCGCGAGTTGTTCGAAGACTACGCCGGCGGCATGCGCGACGGCTTCAAGCTCAAGGCCTGGCAGCCAGGCGGCGCCGGTACCGGTTTCCTCCTGCCTGAACACCTCGACGCACAAATGTACGCCGGCGGCATCGCCAAAGTGGGCACCCGTATGGGTACCGGCCTGGCCATGGCGGTGGACGACAGCGTCAACATGGTCTCGCTGCTGCGCAACATGGAGCAGTTCTTCGCTCGTGAGTCGTGCGGCTTCTGCACCCCGTGCCGCGATGGTTTGCCATGGAGCGTCAAGCTCTTGATGGCCATCGAACAAGGCCGCGGTCAGCCAGGCGACATCGAGACCCTGCTGGGTCTGGTCAACTTCCTCGGCCCTGGCAAGACCTTCTGTGCTCACGCACCGGGTGCCGTGGAGCCGTTGGGCAGTGCCATCAAATACTTCCGTCCAGAGTTCGAAGCCGGTATCGCGCCAATCAGCGCCGCCGTCCCGCCTCTGGCAAGGCCGATCGTAATCGGCGCGTAAACGCTTAAAAAGGCGAAGGGTCCGTGCCCTTCGCCTTTCGTCCGATGACGCCTTTCGGGGCTGACTGGATTCGGACGGATAACAAGATTCCATTAGCCACGCCCGCTGACACCGGGCCAACGAAGACCTTTGAACCATGGCCACTATCCACGTAGACGGCAAAGCGCTCGAAGTCGACGGGGCAGACAACCTGTTACAGGCATGTCTGTCGCTGGGCCTCGACATCCCTTATTTCTGCTGGCACCCCGCGCTCGGTAGCGTCGGGGCTTGCCGCCAGTGCGCGGTCAAGCAGTACACCGACGAGAACGACACCCGTGGTCGCATCGTCATGTCCTGCATGACCCCGGCCACCGACAACACCTGGATCTCCATCGAAGATGAAGAATCCAAGGCGTTCCGCGCCAGTGTTGTTGAATGGCTGATGACCAACCACCCGCACGACTGCCCTGTGTGCGAAGAAGGCGGTCATTGCCACCTGCAAGACATGACAGTGATGACCGGCCACAACGAGCGCCGTTATCGCTTTACCAAACGCACCCACCAGAACCAGCAACTGGGCCCGTTCATTTCCCACGAAATGAACCGCTGCATCGCTTGCTACCGCTGCGTGCGTTTCTATAAGGATTACGCTGGCGGCACCGACCTCGGTGTATTCGGCGCCCACGACAACGTGTACTTCGGTCGCGTTGAAGACGGCACCCTCGAAAGCGAGTTCTCCGGCAACCTCACCGAGGTCTGCCCGACCGGTGTGTTCACCGACAAGACTCACTCCGAGCGCTACAACCGCAAGTGGGACATGCAGTTCGCGCCGAGCATCTGCCATGGCTGCTCGAGCGGTTGCAACATCTCTCCGGGCGAGCGTTACGGCGAACTGCGTCGCATCGAAAACCGTTTCAACGGTTCGGTGAACCAGTACTTCCTGTGCGACCGTGGCCGTTTCGGTTATGGCTACGTCAACCGCACCGACCGTCCACGTCAGCCGCTGCTGGCCGACGGCACCAAGCTCGGTCTGGATGCTGCACTGGATAAAGCCGCTGACCTGCTGCGCGGGCGCAACATCGTCGGTATCGGTTCGCCGCGCGCCAGCCTCGAAAGCAACTACGCGTTGCGCGAACTGGTCGGCGCCGAGCACTTCTACTCGGGTATCGAAGCCTCCGAACTGGAGCGCATCCGTCTGGTCCTGCAAGTGCTGAAAGACAGCCCGCTGCCAGTGCCGAACATGCGCGACATCGAAGACCACGACGCCATTTTCGTCCTCGGTGAAGACCTGACCCAGACCGCCGCCCGTGTGGCGCTGTCGCTGCGTCAATCGGTAAAAGGCAAAGCTGAGGACATGGCCGAAGCCATGCGCGTTCAGCCTTGGCTCGACGCCGCGGTGAAGAACATCGGTCAGCACGCGCTGAACCCGCTGTTCATCGCCAGCCTGGCTGAAACCAAGCTCGACGACATCGCTGAAGAATGCGTACACGCTGCTCCGGATGACTTGGCACGCATCGGTTTCGCCGTTGCTCACGCACTGGACGCCAGCGCCCCGGCCGTTGAAGGTCTGGACGCCGAAGCACTGCAACTGGCTCAGCGCATCGCTGATGCCCTGCTCGCTGCAAAACGTCCGCTGATCATCGCCGGTACTTCGCTGGGCTCCAAAGCCCTGATCGAAGCTGCCGCGAACATCGCCAAGGCGCTGAAGCTGCGCGAGAAAAACGGTTCGATCAGCCTGATCGTGCCGGAAGCCAACAGCCTCGGTCTGGCCATGCTCGGTGGCGAATCGGTGGACGCTGCGCTGCAAGCCGTCATCGACGGTAAGGCTGACGCGATCGTTGTGCTGGAAAACGATCTGTACACCCGCACCGCCAAAGACAAGGTCGATGCGGCACTGAACGCTGCGCAAGTAGTGATCGTTGCTGACCATCAGAAGACGGCTACCAGCGACCGCGCGCACTTGGTTCTGCCAGCCGCAAGCTTCGCTGAAGGCGACGGTACTTTGGTCAGCCAGGAAGGTCGCGCCCAGCGCTTCTTCCAGGTTTTCGACCCGCAATACATGGACGCGAGCATCCTGGTTCATGAAGGCTGGCGCTGGCTGCACGCCCTGCGCGCGACCCTGCTGAACCAGCCGATCGACTGGACGCAACTCGACCACGTCACCGCTGCCGTTGCTTCGAGCACCGAGCAACTGGCGCGTATCGTCGACGCTGCACCATCGGCGGCGTTCCGCATCAAGGGTCTGAAACTGGCGCGTGAGCCGCTGCGTTACTCCGGTCGCACTGCGATGCGCGCCGACATCAGCGTTCACGAACCACGCACCCCGCAAGACAAAGACACCGCGTTTGCCTTCTCCATGGAAGGTTACTCGGGCTCTGCCGAACCGCGTCAGCAAGTGCCATTTGCATGGTCGCCGGGCTGGAACTCGCCACAAGCGTGGAACAAGTTCCAGGACGAAGTCGGTGGTCACATCCGCGCTGGCGACCCGGGCACTCGCCTGATCGAAAGCACTGGCGACTCGCTGAACTGGTTCGCTGCTGCACCGCGCGCATTCAACCCGGCGCCGGGTACCTGGCAAGCCGTGCCGTTCTTCCACCTGTTCGGCAGCGAAGAGAACTCTTCGAAAGCCGCGCCGGTTCAAGAGCGTATTCCGGCTCCATACGTGGCTCTGGCCAAGTCCGAAGCGGATCGTCTCGGCGTCAATGACGGTGCTCTGCTGAGCCTGAACGTGGCCGGTCAGACCCTGCGTCTGCCGCTGCGCATCAATGAAGAACTGGGCGCCGGTCTGGTGGCATTGCCTGCGGGCATCGCCGGCATTCCACCGGCATTCGCCGGCGTATCCGTCGACGGTCTGCAGGAGGCAGCGCAATGACCTGGTTCACCCCTGAAGTGATCGATGTGATCCTCTCGGTCGTCAAAGCCATCGTGATTCTGTTGGCCGTGGTGGTCGCGGGCGCGTTGCTCAGCTTTGTCGAACGTCGCCTGCTGGGCTGGTGGCAGGACCGTTACGGTCCGAACCGTGTTGGCCCGTTCGGTATGTTCCAGATCGCCGCCGACATGCTGAAGATGTTCTTCAAGGAAGACTGGACCCCGCCGTTTGCCGACAAAGTGATTTTCACTTTGGCACCGGTGGTGGCGATGTCCGCCTTGCTGATCGCCTTCGCGATTATCCCGATCACCCCGACCTGGGGCGTCGCGGATCTGAACATCGGCCTGCTGTTCTTCTTCGCCATGGCCGGTCTGTCGGTCTACGCGGTGTTGTTCGCCGGCTGGTCGAGTAACAACAAGTTCGCCCTGCTCGGCAGCTTGCGTGCGTCGGCGCAGACCGTGTCCTACGAAGTGTTCATGGGCCTGGCCCTGATGGGCATCGTGGTGCAGGTCGGCTCGTTCAACATGCGCGACATCGTCGAGTACCAGGCGCAGAACCTGTGGTTCATCATTCCGCAGTTCTTCGGCTTCTGTACCTTCTTCATCGCTGGCGTCGCCGTGACTCACCGTCACCCGTTCGACCAGCCGGAAGCGGAACAGGAACTGGCCGACGGTTACCACATTGAATACGCCGGTATGAAATGGGGCATGTTCTTCGTCGGTGAATACATCGGCATCATCCTGATCTCGGCGCTGTTGGTCACCCTGTTCTTCGGTGGCTGGCACGGTCCGTTCGGCATCCTGCCGCAACTGGCCTTCGTCTGGTTCGCACTGAAGACCGCGTTCTTCATCATGCTGTTCATCCTGCTGCGCGCTTCCATTCCGCGTCCGCGTTATGACCAGGTGATGGATTTCAGCTGGAAATTCTGCCTGCCACTGACCCTGATCAATTTGCTGGTGACCGCTGCGGTCGTGTTGTGGAACACGCCTGCAGTCGCGGTTCAGTGAGGATTTGACCCATGTTCAAATATATTGGCGACATCGTTAAGGGTACTGGTACCCAGTTGCGCAGCCTGGTCATGGTCTTCGGCCATGGCTTTCGCAAGCGCGACACCCTGCAATACCCGGAAGAAGCGGTCTACCTGCCACCACGCTACCGTGGTCGCATCGTCCTGACCCGCGACCCCGATGGTGAAGAGCGTTGCGTTGCCTGCAACCTGTGCGCCGTGGCTTGCCCGGTGGGTTGCATCTCGCTGCAGAAAGCTGAAACCGAAGACGGTCGCTGGTACCCGGACTTCTTCCGTATCAACTTCTCGCGCTGCATTTTCTGCGGTCTCTGCGAGGAAGCCTGTCCGACCACCGCGATCCAGCTGACCCCGGATTTCGAGATGGCCGAGTTCAAACGTCAGGACCTGGTGTACGAGAAAGAAGATCTGTTGATCTCCGGCCCCGGCAAAAACCCTGATTACAACTTCTAT
This sequence comes from Pseudomonas viridiflava, assembly GCF_900580865.1. Taxonomy (GTDB): domain Bacteria; phylum Pseudomonadota; class Gammaproteobacteria; order Pseudomonadales; family Pseudomonadaceae; genus Aquipseudomonas. Next base: position 123,216 of record NZ_UTBZ01000219.1, on the reverse strand, counting down.
CGTGTTGCAGGTATGGCAATCGCTGGCAAGCCGAAAGGCTCCGCGCAGAACGAAGCCGAACCGATCAACGTGAAGAGCTTGCTGCCTTAAGGAAGAACGATGGAATTCGCTTTCTATTTCGCATCGGGTATCGCTGTTGTGTCCACGCTTCGCGTAGTCACCAACACCAACCCTGTGCACGCCCTGCTCTACCTGATCATCTCGTTGATCGCCGTGGCCATGACCTTCTTCGCACTCGGCGCACCGTTCGCCGGCGTGCTGGAAGTGATCGCCTACGCCGGCGCCATCATGGTGCTGTTCGTGTTCGTGGTGATGATGCTCAACCTCGGCCCGGCCTCGGTTCAGCAAGAACGCGTCTGGCTCAAGCCCGGCATCTGGGCCGGCCCGGTGATTCTCGCCGCGCTGCTGCTGGCCGAACTGCTGTATGTGCTGTTCGCTCACCAGAGCGGTCAGGCCATCGGCCACACCACCGTAGACGCGAAAGCCGTGGGCATCAGCCTGTTCGGTCCGTACCTGCTGGTGGTCGAACTCGCCTCGATGCTGCTGCTCGCTGCAGCCGTCACGGCGTTCCATTTGGGCCGTAACGAGGCGAAGGAGTAAGACATGCCTGCTATCCCTCTCGAACATGGATTGGCCGTTGCCGGCATCCTGTTCTGCCTTGGTCTGGTCGGCCTGATGGTCCGCCGCAACATTTTGTTCGTGTTGATGAGTCTGGAAGTGATGATGAACGCCTCTGCACTGGCCTTCATCGTTGCAGGCGCCCGTTGGGGCCAGCCGGATGGACAGATCATGTTCATCCTGGTGATCAGCCTTGCAGCCGCCGAGGCCAGTATTGGTCTGGCAATCCTGCTGCAACTGTATCGCCGCTTCCACACGCTCGATATCGACGCTGCCAGTGAGATGCGCGGATGAACCTGATCTTTCTGACTTTCGTATTCCCTCTGATCGGTTTCCTGCTCCTGTCGTTCTCCCGTGGACGCTGGTCGGAAAACCTCTCGGCGCTGATCGGCGTGGGTTCCATTGGCTTGTCGGCGATCGTCGCCGCCTACGTCATCTGGCAATTCAACGTCGCACCACCGGAAGGCGGTCACTACACCATGGTGCTGTGGAAATGGATGGCGGTCGAAGGCTTCAAGCCTGACTTCGCCCTCTACGTCGACGGCCTGTCGATCACCATGCTCGGCGTGGTCGTTGGCGTCGGTTTCCTGATCCACCTGTTCGCGTCCTGGTACATGCGCGGTGAAGCGGGTTACTCGCGCTTCTTCTCGTACACCAACCTGTTTATCGCCAGCATGCTGTTCCTGGTGCTCGGCGATAACCTGTTGTTCCTGTACTTCGGCTGGGAAGGCGTGGGCCTGTGCTCGTACCTGTTGATCGGTTTCTACTACAGCAACCGCAACAACGGTAACGCCGCACTCAAGGCCTTCATCGTGACCCGGATCGGCGACGTGTTCATGGCCATCGGCCTGTTCATCCTGTTCCAGCAAGTGGGCACGCTGAACATCCAGGAACTGCTGGTGCTGGCACCGCAGAAATTCCAGGTCGGCGACTTCTGGATCACTCTGGCAACGCTGATGCTGCTGGGTGGCGCGGTCGGTAAATCGGCACAACTGCCACTGCAAACCTGGCTCGCGGACGCGATGGCCGGCCCTACCCCGGTTTCGGCACTGATCCACGCAGCGACGATGGTTACTGCCGGTGTCTACCTGATCGCCCGTACCCACGGTCTGTTCACCCTGGCGCCGGAAATCCTGCACCTGGTCGGCATCGTTGGTGGTGTGACGCTGGTTCTGGCAGGCTTCGCCGCTCTGGTACAGACCGACATCAAACGTATCCTCGCCTACTCGACCATGAGTCAGATCGGCTACATGTTCCTGGCGCTGGGCGTTGGCGCCTGGGATGGCGCGATTTTCCACCTGATGACCCACGCCTTCTTCAAGGCCCTGCTGTTCCTTGCTTCCGGTGCGGTGATCGTTGCCTGCCACCACGAGCAGAACATCTTCAAGATGGGCGGTCTGTGGAAAAAGCTGCCACTGGCCTACGCCAGCTTCATCGTCGGCGGCGCGGCACTGGCTGCCCTGCCACTGGTTACCGCAGGCTTCTACTCCAAGGACGAAATCCTTTGGGAAGCGTTCGCCAGCGGCAACCACGGTCTGCTCTACGCAGGTCTGGTCGGCGCGTTCATGACGTCGCTGTACACCTTCCGCCTGATCTTCATCACGTTCCACGGTGAAGCCAAGACCGAAGCCCACGCCGGTCACGGCATCTCGCACTGGCTGCCACTGTCGGTGCTGATCGTACTGTCGACTTTCGTCGGCGCGATGATCGTGCCTCCGCTGCACGGCGTTCTGCCAGAAAGCGTTGGCCATGCCGGTGGCGAAGCCAAGCACAGTCTGGAAATCGCCTCGGGCGCCATTGCCCTGGCCGGTATCCTCTTGGCCGCGCTGCTGTTCCTCGGCAAGCGTCGCTTCGTCACGGCCATCGCCAACAGCGGCATCGGCCGTTTCCTTTCGGCCTGGTGGTTCGCTGCCTGGGGCTTCGACTGGATCTACGACAAACTGTTCGTCAAGCCTTACCTGGCGATCAGCCACGTACTGCGCAAAGACCCGCTCGACCAGACCATCGGTCTGATCCCGCGTATGGCCAAGGGTGGTCACACTGCCCTGAGCCGCACCGAGACCGGTCAACTGCGTTGGTACGCTGCTTCGATGGCTGCTGGTGCCGTGCTGGTTATCGGCGCCATCGTGCTGGTAGCGGTCTGATATGAACCTTGCGAATTTGCGAAAGGAAACGAGCCCGTCATGATTCTGCCTTGGCTAATCCTGATCCCCTTCATCGGCGGCCTGCTGTGCTGGATGGGTGAGCGCTTCGGCGCTACCCTCCCGCGCTGGATTGCGCTGTTGACCATGACCCTGGAACTCGCCCTCGGCCTCTGGCTGTGGGCCCACGGTGACTATTCATTTGCTCCGGCGCCTGGCGCCGATCCGACCTGGGCGCTTGAGTTCAAGCATGTCTGGATCCAGCGTTTCGGCATCAACGTGCACCTGGCCCTCGACGGCCTGTCGCTGTTGATGATCCTGCTGACCGGCCTGCTGGGTATCCTCTCGGTACTGTGCTCGTGGAAAGAGATTCAACGTCACGTTGGCTTCTTCCACCTGAACCTGATGTGGATCCTGGGCGGCGTGGTCGGCGTGTTCCTCGCCCTCGACCTGTTCATGTTCTTCTTCTTCTGGGAAATGATGCTGGTGCCGATGTACTTCCTCATCGCGCTCTGGGGTCACAGTTCTTCGGACGGCAAGAAAACCCGGATCTACGCGGCGACCAAGTTCTTCATCTTCACTCAGGCTTCCGGCCTGATCATGCTGGTGGCGATCCTCGGTCTGGTGCTGGTCAACTTCAACAACACTGGCGTGATTACTTTCAACTACGCCGACTTGTTGAAAACCAAGATGTCGATGACCACCGAGTACATCCTGATGCTCGGCTTCTTCATCGCCTTCGCGGTCAAGCTGCCAGTGGTTCCGTTCCACTCGTGGTTGCCTGACGCCCACGCCCAGGCGCCGACTGCCGGTTCCGTCGACCTCGCCGGTATCTTGCTGAAAACCGCTGCTTACGGTCTGCTGCGTTTCGCCCTGCCGCTGTTCCCGAATGCTTCGGCCGAGTTTGCGCCGATCGCCATGACCCTCGGTCTGATCGGGATCTTCTACGGTGCGTTCCTGGCGTTCGCGCAAACCGACATCAAGCGTCTGATCGCCTTCTCCTCCGTTTCCCACATGGGTTTCGTGTTGATCGGCATCTACTCCGGCAGCCAACTGGCCCTGCAAGGTGCAGTGATCCAGATGTTGGCGCACGGTGTGTCGGCGGCGGCACTGTTTATCCTCAGCGGTCAGTTGTACGAGCGTCTGCATACTCGTGACATGCGTGAGATGGGCGGTGTGTGGTCGCGTATCGCTTACCTGCCGGCGATCAGCCTGTTCTTTGCAGCCGCTTCGTTGGGTCTGCCGGGTACCGGTAACTTTGTCGGTGAGTTCCTGATCCTGATCGGCTCCTTCGCGAGCTGGCCGTGGATCACCGCGATTGCCACCTCCGGTCTGGTGTTCGGTTCGGTCTACTCGCTGATCATGATCCACCGTGCCTACTTCGGTCCGGCGAAATCGGATTCGATCCTGCACGGTATGGACGCTCGCGAACTGATCATGGTGCTAGGCCTTGCGGTGTTGCTGATCTACATCGGCGTCTACCCGCAACCGTTCCTCGACACTTCTGCCGCCACGATGCATGGCGTGCAGCAGTGGCTCGGCACCGCCTTCACTCAACTCGCTTCGGCCCGGTAAGAGCGCTATGGAATTCACGATTCAACACTTTATTGCGCTCGCGCCACTGTTGATCACCAGCCTCACCATTATCGTGGTGATGCTGGCAATCGCCTGGCGCCGCAACCACTCGCAGACCTTCCTGATCTCGGTCGCCGGTCTGAACCTGGCCTTGCTGTCGATCCTCCCAGCCCTGAAAGTCGCGCCTCTCGCCGTGACTCCACTGCTGCAGATCGACACCTTCGCTTGCCTGTACATGGCGCTGATCCTGGTCGCCACCCTCGCCTGCGTCACCCTCGCCCACGCCTACTTGGGTGATGGCGGTTCGGGCTACCCGGGCAACCGTGAAGAACTGTACTTGCTGATCCTGATGGCCGCCGCCGGTGGTCTGGTTCTGGTCAGCGCGCAGCACCTGGCCGGTTTGTTCATCGGTCTGGAACTGCTCTCGGTACCGGTCTACGGTCTGGTGGCTTACGCTTTCTTCAACAAGCGTTCGCTGGAAGCCGGTATCAAGTACATGGTGCTGTCGGCCGCCGGTTCCGCGTTCCTGTTGTTCGGTATGGCGCTGCTGTACGCGGATTCGGGTTCGCTGAGCTTCGTTGGTATCGGTCAGGCTCTGGCTGCGACTGGCCTGCCTAGCTCGCTGGCACAACTGGGCCTGGGCATGATGCTGATCGGTCTGGCGTTCAAGCTGTCGCTGGTCCCGTTCCACCTGTGGACGCCGGACGTTTACGAAGGTGCTCCGGCACCGGTGGCCGCGTTCCTTGCGACCGCTTCGAAGGTTGCGGTGTTTGCGGTGATGGTGCGTCTGTTCCAGATCTCCCCTGCTGCCAGCAGCGGTGTACTGAGCGACGTGCTGACCGTCATCGCCATCGCCTCGATCCTGTTCGGTAACCTGCTGGCCCTGACCCAGAGCAACCTCAAGCGTCTGCTCGGTTACTCGTCCATTGCGCACTTCGGCTATCTGCTGATCGCGCTGGTGGCGAGCAAGGGTCTGGCGGTGGAAGCCATCGGCGTGTATCTGGTTACTTATGTGATCACCAGCCTCGGCGCGTTCGGCGTGATCACCCTGATGTCCTCGCCGTACAACGGCCGTGACGCGGATGCGCTGTACGAATACCGCGGCCTGTTCTGGCGTCGTCCGTACCTGACCGCCGTGCTGACCGTGATGATGCTGTCGCTGGCGGGTATCCCGCTGACCGCTGGCTTCATCGGCAAGTTTTACATCATTGCTACTGGTGTTGAATCGCACCAATGGTGGCTGGTCGGCTCGCTGGTGCTGGGTAGCGCCATCGGCGTCTTCTACTACCTGCGCGTGATGGTCACCCTGTACCTGATCGAGCCAAACCTGCGTCGTCACGACGCCCAGCTGCACTGGGAACAGAAGGCAGGCGGCGTGATGCTGCTGGCCATCGCCCTGGTCGCGTTCTTCCTGGGTGTGTACCCGCAGCCATTGCTGACACTGGTTCAGCAGGCGGGTCTGGCGGGCTGATTGCTCGACTGGCTAGAAATGAAAACGGCACCTTCGGGTGCCGTTTTTGTTTTTGTGGGATTCAATAGCTCGAGCGATAGCCCTGGCCTCATCGCGGGCAAGCCCGGCTCCTGCGGGTTTCCCCGCTGTCAGCCAGTGATCGTACTTCCGTCATAGCCGTTATGAATGGTCCATCTCACAACCTGACCATCGTCGTAGTAGATATAGATCCAACCATCTGACTGAGTATTACGCTGTACATCTCCCGAACCGGAAACAGTGACCGTCACCGGAATATTACCCGCAGCCTGTCCCGAGAATGCAGACACCACTCGAATGCCATACCTCCAACCCTCACCAATCTGCCAGGGGCCGTCCCTTTCAGCTATCTTGACTTTGTTGTGCCCCAGAACCATGGGTAGCGCTGCCGATTCAGAGTTCCATGCCTGCACCTTCAACCACACCGCAAAGTCGCCATTTTTATGGCTATCGACGCAACTCAACGTCCAGCTCACGCCCTCTGTTCCGAGTGCTTGCGGCGTGTCCGGGCTTACGACCACGCCAAGCTCTGCCGCGCCATCACTCAACGCCAGTGTCACGTTCTGACCAATCAAGGGGCCGGGCTGTCTGGGCTTCACGGTCACCGTATGCGTTGCACCCAGACATGGATAGGCCGGGCCGCCACCGAACACCTGCGCGAATGAATCGAAAGCAACATCCACCATTTCAGTGATGTGCGCTTCCACACGCCCCGGCAATTGCCAGTCGGGCAGTACCGAGCTGGTCAGGTTCAAGCCGAAGATGCCGCCGCTCGCCTTCTCGGCAAAAATGTACCAATGCACCGACAGACCTTCTTCTATTAACTGCGGTGTTTCCAGGTCGGGAACAAAAGTCAGGCCACGCTCCGTAGCGCCCCAAAGGTTTTTCAAGGTAACCGTCGACCCCGGCAAAGCACTGCCCTTGTTGACCTTGAGCTCCAGCTTGTAGGCTTCGACTCTGCCTCTTGAAAGCACGAAGTCGCTGGCGGCCAGATCAACTCGCTGGCCATCCAGATAGAGCTCGGCTTCCTTCGCCCATTCATCCTGCAGAACAGCGTTCACCTCGTAAGTTTCAGTCATGACGACACCCGCATTGGCCTGGGTGATATCCGCCAGGATCTCACGCTTGCCGACCGTGTCCGGGGTATAGGCATATTGCGTCCAGCCCTTGAAGTCGGTCGTGGTTTCCGTCAGGGGTAGCAACTCACCGTTGAGGCGCCACTGCACTTTCACGCCTTCGACCGCCATTCCGGTCTCAGCTGAGATCACCTGAACACGCAACACTACGCTCTGGCCCGTTCCGACTACCGGCGTGCCCATTACCGGAATGGAGTCACCGATTCCATACAGTGAATCGACCACTTGGAAACAGTGAGGTTGAGTCCACTCGGAACAGTCTCCGTCGACTATCTGCTGCGCCTGAATGTAGTAAGTAGCAACATTCCACTCCTTCTCGGCGCTCCAGCGCCAAGTAGTAGAACCGTCGATAGAGGCAAACGGCGGCTCGGGTTCTGCCACATGGCGCAGCACGATCTGGCCACCGGTTTCCCCGTCGCCCTGAATCCTGGGACGGCGTAGTGCATTGTCATTCGGTCCCGGCACTCGAATAACCGGTGTTGCCGGCGGTGCGTGTACCGTGAACGGATGAGGTTTACTCCAATCGGAATCCAGGCCATTGCTTGCCTGTTTCCCTTGAAGTTCGTTGTCGCCGGGCACCAAAGGATCCACCACCGTGAACTCCAGAATGCCGTCGGCGCCTGCTGTGTCCTCGCACAACGTAACACCACCGACAAGCCGGACGGTGTGCAGTGCACCGGACAGACCGACGAGCCGAATGGTAGGGTATCTCGAGGTTGCGTCGCCCCTCTGCGGTTGTAGGAACATGGGGGGATCGGGCCTGTCTGCCACTTCCACGGTAAAGGTGCACAGGTCACTGGGGTCGGAGTCCACGCCGTTTACTGTTTGTTTTAAGTAGACGGAGTTTTCGCCGGGCATCCAATCCGCGTCAGGTAGGAAAGTGCGAGTCGCACCGTCACCGGTAAACTCACCGTCGACCTGGACATCCTTTTGTGTCCATAGACGCAATGCGACGACACCTGACCAGACGTCACTTATTTTCAGTTCACCTCTCACGGCGACCGGGGTATCCGGTTGCTCAATGACGGGCAGCGGCGGTCTGATGTAAAAAACAAGCATATCCGTTGGATCGGATGTCAGACCGCCTGACATTTGTACCGCTTTGATCTGCTGTTGGCCTGGCTCCCAAGGATGTTCGAAAGACCACTGCGTCTGGACGTAGCTCATTTTACCCTCCAGCGGAATATCGTTGGCGTATTGCACAGCCACTGTTGCCCCCGCTTCGCAAGTTCCTTCCACGGCGAGATTGGCCAAATGGCTGGAGTTCGGTAGTGGTTGAGTCAGGTGTGGCTTGGGTGGTTTGGCTAAAATCCTGATGGTGACCAGTTCGCTTGGGTCAGAAGGCACATCGTCGATTATCTGCACGATTTGAACTTGGGTGATGCCCGCCGGCCAATTCGCTTCCGGGGTAAAAGTTCGGGTTGTCCCGCTACCCCTGAAGCTGCCATCCACTATCGCGCCTGACCCGGTTGTCATCTGAAAATGGGTGGCATTGGCTAACACACCGTTAATAGTTAGCGGCTCTTTGGCCGCAGCCGGGTCCGCAGGTTGGGTGATGTCCGGTTTGGGCGGCATTACTGCAACGGTCACTACATCGCTCCACTCGGAGGTCACGTCGCTGACTATTTGCATGGCTTTGACCGGAGTTTTTCCCGCTGCCCAATTCGCTTTCGGTATGAATGTTCGAAGCGCGCCGCTGCCGGTATATTCGCCATCAATCGCTGCACCTGTCTCGCTGGACATTTGCAAGGTGTCAACATTGGACACGACGCCGGTAATTTTCAGTTGCTGGTTCGACGCAGCAGGAATGGTCGGTTGTTCGATAACCAAAATGGACGGTTGAGCAATAACGGAAACCAAATCGCTCGGGATGGATTCCACATTATTGTAAAGCTGCACGGCTTTGACCTTGGTGACACCCGGTGCCCAAGCATTGGCTGGTGCAAAGGTTATGATCCCACCGCTGTTGGTAAAGCTACCCTCCACGGAAGCATTTGCCTCAGTCCTCATTCGCAGGGAACTGCCACTGGAGTAGTTGGCAATGATCAGCGCCTGTTTTTCCGTCACCGGATTGGATGGCCGGATGATCGCCAGGGTGGAGGGGCGCACCACAATCATCGCCAAATCGCTTGGTTCGAACGGCACTCCGTCCAAGGTCTGCACGGCCTTGACATAGGTGAAGCCTAATGCCCAGTAATCCCGCGGTGTGAAAGTACGGGCAGGCCCCATCTCCGTGAATTCGCCATCCACAGAGACACCTTTGTTGGTAAGGATTTGCAGGGTAACTGGACCGCCCAAGACACCGGTAATGGTCAGCGCTTGTTTTGGGTCAGCAGGATCGGGTGGTGGATTAATCCCCGGGATGCCGGTTTCAGCCACAATGGTTACCAGATCGCTTGGATCAGAGACTACCCCGCCCACAGTGTGCACGACCTTGACCCGAGTGGTACCCAATGTCCAGCTCGCTGTCGGTATGAAAGTGCGTGTTGCGTTACTGCCGGTGAAATTGCCAGCAACCGGCATGCCCGCTTCGGTGCGCATTTGCAGGTCGACGCTCTCGGTCATGACATTCGTAATGGTCAGCGCCTGATATACAGTGGTCGGGCTGGGCGGAGGTGTGATGACGGGTCTGGATGGTTTCACTGCAATAGAAACCAGTGCGCTCGAATCTGAGGCTACACCGCCCACGGACTGCGTGACCTTGACTTTGGTAGTACCAGGTTGCCATTCATCTCTGGGAGTGAAGGTACGAACAGTCTCGCTGCCGGTAAAACTACCAACAACCGTTGTATTTGTTTCGGTGGACATTTTTAGAGTGACCGTACCGTTCGCGACATCGGTAATGGTCAGTGCCTGTTTCGCGGCAGCCGGAGTGGGCGGAGGAGTGATCGCAGGCTTGGGCGGTTTGACCTCAACCGATCGGGTCTCGGACCAGTCAGAATGATCTCCGGTGTTCTTGCCGGTTTGTCTGGCTCTGATGCTGTGTTTACCTGGGGTCCACGCTGTGCTTGCAGAAACAGACCAAGTGCCATCCTCTCTGACAGTCGTCGTCAACTGTGCAACACCGCCGCCCTGCAGCCAGATTTCAAGCCTGGCGTCCTCGAGTCCCCCATCTCCGCTTACACAAGGTTTGCCGCCCTCATTAATTACGATGCTTCGAATAAACGGCTTGAACAGTACCGCAAAACTGACCAGAGCCGCGTAAGTCGACTTCACCCCGTACGACTCTTGGTTAGCCGTCATCTGGAATGGGTCGGCCATCGGCAGGAACCGTTCCAACGGCACACTCCACGTGTTATCACCCCTCACCGTTGTCGTCGCCAAAACGACCGAGCCAACATTATGTTGATATAGTTTGACCACGGCTCCAGCGACACCTGTTCCGCATATTGTTGGCTTGGAGTCCCAGACTACATTTGGATTGGAAATCCTTGGAGGGGGCGTAACTCGGAACCCCATTGACCTCGTTGGATCACCCCAGATCGGGACATCGAATATATATTTAAAGTTTATCCACGCATGTGTTCCATTGCTCACTACAGAGCCGCCACCTTTTATATCGTGCCATTTCCCATCCTGAATGGCGTTATGCGTTAATTCGGCCTCCCCCCATTTAGTAGCGGAAGTAAATGAAAGAAAAATATTACCCCAAGTTTGTCCGTTATTTCCAACAGCATATTTCTTTGCATGACAAGCAAAGGAAGTACCCGAAGAATCCCACGAATAATCAACCTGAAGAAAGGCTTCCCAGCCTTTTTCAGTCCTTACTACCAATATCATACTGCCAGTTGGGTCGGTATGTGTCTCTTCACGATCGACATTAACAAGCAATGCCTTCGAAAGCTGAAGTATGTCAGCATCATCGAGTGACTCTCCCGACAAATCAGGGATATTGCTTCTGCTGTTACCACCGTCATCAACCATTACAATTCCCCGCATTATCGATCTGCATTCAGTGCTGTTTTCGACCGTACAAATTTGCCGACAAACTCTCACTCTCAACAACCACAATACTTAGGAAATCTTACCTCGCCAACTGTCAGTTCTGACAGTAGGACATACATAAAAGAACTAACTGACAGCATAATGCGAACTTTAAATTATAAGAGAACGGGAGTTCGGTTCTTTCGGCATAAAAACATAAAACTCTATAAAATGCTCTTTTAATAACAAATCATTCTAGCCGTAGTGACGGTACCTGTCAGGTTTGACAGGTTACGTCATCTCTATTTCTCGTTAGTTTGGCAGGACCGGGCAATTCTGAATGCCCCTTCTGGTTGGAGAATCCAAGTCATGGCCGACGCCCCCCCCTCGCTGATGAAAGCACTCATCAAGCCTGATGCCCCGTTGAAAAAAGGCCGCTCCGACTTCGCAACGGCCATGCAGAAAATGGGCTTCACCTCCGTCTTCGATATCGTGCGCCTACCCAAAGCCGCGTTCGTTCGTCAGGTTGCCGAGTTCACCGATGCCAACGCTGATCTTGCCTACGACAATGCCATGGGCTATGCGGCGCTGATTTCGCGTTTGTACCGGGAGTACCAGACATCCACCGGCAAGTTCCAGCAACTTTCTCAACGCAGCGGCGTTCGTGCACTGGTTCCGCTGGGGCCTACTTTTCAAAATCTGTTCAATGAAAGCTGGGACGACTTCTGCAAGGTCGGGGCTCTTGTTGCTGTCGACATGATGATTGCCTACCTGATCAACCTGAGAGTATTTCTCCTGCAACTGGAAGCTACCGGCAAAACTACCGACATAGACCCCAAGCGCATATTGATGGACATGCGCCGCCCCGACCTCAAGGATCTCTTGATCACCCACGAAAGCACTTTTACCCCAAGGCCGATGCTGCAGCTGGTCACCGAAATACTGGAAGATCGTCTGGATGCTTTTCTAAAAACCAATCCGGACGATAAAGGTAAATCCGTCCATGAAGCAGTGGCTGAACGGCGTTATCCCTTCGAATTACCCTACAACTTCTATCACCATCAATGCCAATTGGGATTGGCCGATAAAAAGCCACGTCTGGGGGAATTAAACTATCGGATCAGCCTGTTATTGCCGATAAAACAGCAATCAAGCAACGACTATGGCGAAGTGCAGACGCCGGTCCTGCAAGCGCAACGGTTGTTATGCGGATTGAGCATGGAGCAACAGAACGTACTGATCGAACCCTCGTTGTTCAGCAATTTTTATCTGACACGAGATGATCTGATCAAAGGCTGGGGAAGCCCGGGTTCCACCCACCTGCGCCCGCATACCACTCAGAAAACCTGCTACTTGCTACCGCCTGATCAGGATGATGTCGTGACGGTCACCCCGGAGGCGCTAGCGCCTACAAATACTGCTGGCAGCAAAACGGTCCTGTCGCTGATCTTTCGTAAAGGAACCCAGACACTGCCTGCCAATGTCGATATCAGTTCCAACACTCCGGTCCCATTGGCGGGCTGGCTGATCAATCGCCTGCACAATGCGTCGGCGGACACGATCATTTCTTGCCTGAAGGGCGCCGCGTCCCTCCCCACACCCACCGAACAGGGATACACCGCCAGTTTCGATCTGGTCACCGCCACCGCCACTGCTGCTGCTGCTGCTGACGCCGAACTTGTCAGGCTGGCCCGCCAGCGCTTCACCCTCACGCTCGATGAGCACTACACCCTGACACCCGCACAAATGGATTTTTTCAGAGCGTCTTACGGTATCGAGGTTTCGGAAAGTTCGCCGCCTTGGCAATTGACGCACCTGACAGACTTCATGGCGCATACCGACCTGAATGCCGAGCAGGTTGAAATGCTCCTGTGTCGACAGACCCGCGCGGTGCGTTTGTCGCCCAACTGCCCCAGCAAGAGTTTGCAACACGGCGGGGTGACGCTCCCGGAATCGGCGGAAAAAGTGCTCCCGTTCCCCCATCCGAACCAGTATGGCGCCTGCTACGTCAATGGCACCGGCACCGGCACCGGTGCAGACTTCAATGACAGCGAAGAAGAATCTGACGCCAAATGGATCATCCGCCACCAGTTCGACAACGCGATGGGACTGGAACAAATCACTCTGGGCGACAGCAAGCAATGGCGCCTGAGCAAAACCTCGCTCGACCGTTTCGACCGCCTGCAACGCATGATTCGCCTGCAACGCTGGTTACAGATCCCCTTCGCCAAGCTGGACACGCTGATCATGTCTGCGATCCGTGCCGAGGGAGAAGACAACCTGGCGATGGAACTCAACGAAAACACCCTGCGTGTATTGGGCGTCTATCGCTACCTGAATCGGCTCCACGGTATTGAGCCGGAGGAGTTCGCCGCGCTGATGCACGACCTCTCGCCTTATGCCAGCGGCAAGGATGAAGTGCCGTTGTTCGATCAGGTGTTCAATCGCGTGCAACTGTTCGACACCCCTCTGATCCTCGATCAAAAGACCATTGACCTGAACGCCATCGACACCGACGTGCAGAAAACCGTGTTGCAGTTGTGTGCCGGCCTCGGTGTGCAACCGACTGAAGATTCGTTTCTGTTGATTGCCAGGCAAACCAAGAGCTACCTGACCGAGCTCAAGCGCGATTTGCCCACCGTCTCCTCGCTCTACCGTCAGGCCCGGATTGCCCGGCTGTTTGGCTGTTCGGTCGCCGACTTGCTGACGCTGGCAGGCCTGCTCGGAGGTTCGGATTATAAAACCATATTGGCGAGCGGCCGCCTGAGAACACTGGCGACGACGGGAAAAGCGGACATCCTCGATGTGACGATACAGTTGAACTGGACCTTTCAATGGCTCAAGGACAGCCAACAGACCGTCACACAATTGCAACAACGTCTGGGGCCGCATGCTTTGGTGCATGTCGACGATCTGGACGGTAATCCGCAAGCTCAAATGGCCGAGCCGCCCCTGCCCGACGATCTGCTTGAGCGTCTGCGCAAGTTGCAGGAGGACACGCGCCGCAGCATGGTGACCGAAGCGCAAGTGGCAGCATTGGGCCTTCCACTGCGCAGGGATGTAAAAAACCGACCGCAAGACATCCAATGGTTCAACCTGCTGGTCAACCATGGGCTGATCACTGCAGATGGCTTGTTGATGGGTCTTGATCGTGCACTGACGCTGGTGGACGAACCGATCACCTGGCTGCAGACAGGTGTCGCGAAAGTACTCAAAGACCAGGACCTGGAGCAGCCCGTCAAAGACATGTGCGCCGAGAAACTCACTGAACTGCTGCTGGGTGCGCATGACCGCCAGGTTCAGTTGCTCGAAGGACTGTTCCAGCAAACCGCCAAGCTGGCGCCGGACCGCTGCCGGGCGGTCATTCATTGGGCACATTCGTCGGTCTACAGCATTTTGAAGTCAGCGCTCGAGGACACACTCGCACCTGCATTGATCGAGCATTACCAGCGCGTCTCTCGCCACGCCGAAATCGTTGTGCAACTGCGATTGAGCAACAGCGCCCTGCGCCTGTTCGTGGTCAATCCAACATGGCTGGGTGGCTCGCAATACGAGGGTAGCGGCAGCGAGCCGTGGCTGTCCGACCTCTATCTGCTCGAACGCTTCAGCCACTGGTTCCACAGCCAGAGCCAATCGGAGGACAGCGTGCTGAGCTACTTCAGTTGCGCCAATCCGGCCAAGGCGCAATTGAAAAACAAAACCCTGCGCAAGCTCGCCAGCGAAACGGCCAACGCGGCACTGGCTCGTTTGCTGGAGTGGTCCGAAACGGAAGTCACCACGCTGACCAGCATCCTTCCCGACGAGCGTGCCAGCTCTATGGCCCAGGTCGACTGGGTCCGACGTTGCCAGGCCAGCTGCCAGGCCAGCGGGCTGTCTGCCGAGGCTCTGCTGCAAGCCACAGGGCTGAGAGATACAAGCGAGCGGAAGGACTGGAAAACAGTTGGAGAGCAGGTGATGGCCGCCAGCTCTGCCTCTGACTCAACGCTGGCCAATGGTTAAGGAACGATCATGACGACTGCCTTCGACGCCCCCCTCAATGAAGCATTTCGCAATGCGATGCTCGCCCTCTATCTGCATGAGGCTGTACCCAAAGATCCGTACCTGATCGAGAAAGGATTGACCCACCAGATCAGGACCCCCAACGACCTCTACGAATACTGGTTGCTGGACGTGCTGGTCAGCCAGGATGTGCCGACCAGCCCGGTGGCGTGTGCCATTGCCAGTTACCAACAACAGATCAACAGCATCATGCTGAACATGGAGCCGGGGTACAGCGACGACAGCTTCACACCCCAGCAGATCAAGACCTGGCGCGATGGTCTCAATCGCTACCCGATCTGGTCCGCCATCCAGCAATTGCATTACTTCCCGGACATCTACCTCGACCCTACGCTGCGCCTGACCAAGACCGACAGTTTCGAGCAGCTGGAAAACGACCTCAATCAGGCACAGATTCAGCCCGAGACTGTACAGGCTGCCGTGCTGGCTTACCTGGCCAGATTCGAAGAAATCGCCAACCTGAAGATCTGCAACGGTTACATCGATGGCGAGGATTTCGCCAATAGCACCTACTACTTCATCGGCAAATCCCCCGCTGAAAATGCCTACTACTGGCGCTCACTGGACATGAGCCAACGCCCGGTCAAAATGCCCGCCGCCGCGCCTGGTGTTATTCCGGACAAGTTCGACAAGCCCCTGCCCAATGCCTGGTCGGACTGGCAGAGGGCCAATGTGCCGATTTCGGAAAAGGCCCTGGAACACACGATTCGGCCGTGCTGGTTCAATAACCGCTTGTTCGTGGTCTGGGCCGAGCTGGAACTTCAGGATACCGACGCCATGCAGGCCCCTGAAGAAGGCAGAGCCGACCCCAGCGTCAAAGTCAATCCGCGGTTCCGTTTGTATGCCAGCTACAAGAAGTACGACGACAGCTGGAGCACGCCCCGGGTCTATATCGAGAGCTATTGCCAGACGCCGGAGCTTATCGCCAAGCCCTTGGAACAGATTGCGGAGGAAACCCAGACCATCGTGGTGTATGACCATTCGACGTCGCCAGAGTCGATGTTCATTGCTATGTACTCCAACTACGTTCCTGATGCATCAGATACAACGGGTGGCAAAGACAAATACGACTTTCTGCGAACGGTGCGGATCGACAAGAGCTTTAAAGTTGACTCCTTGTATCCGAAACAAGGTTTCGTACCCCGATACTCCACTGCAAAATCGAATACCAACGCACTGTCGTCTGCGGATGAAGACAGCAAAGGCCACGTGCAACTTATTGGCTATTTATTTGCGAACACCAAGACCAACTCCCAACGCCTTCAATATTGGTTACCAAGTGGTACACCTACGTTTGGGGATATTTCATATAGCAGCCCCCAAACAGAAAAAACAACCTAGAATTTTAACGACTGGCAAGCGCGAATCACAGTCCCACAGAAAAACAAAGACATCATCTATGACCGTAACAACTCCAATGTAAAACTGACAACAAGACTAAATGAAGACTTCAACGAAAACTTTACCCTTGAAATTTCCATCTATGACGGAGCCAATACAAGCTTTGAAGCTTTCAAGTTAATATTAGTACTCAATGAACACAACCAGCTCAAAAATTATTATAGATTACTCGATGGTTCAACGATCACGCCACGCAGCGACTGGCTGAACAGAACAGATGCGACGCATACTTTCAGGAACAAGGATTTAAGCTTCGACATGCTCGTGGACAGTACTCACGATCATACATTTTCAGTGCCTGCCACAAAAAAAGATGAAGCAGTTTCATTAAGTTCGAAATACTTCCACAAATACACATTAGAATTAATACTCGAAAACCCTAAACATTGGTATATCGAGAAACTCATTACCGTTTCAAACGGCAAACACACCATGCAGCTTCATAGAGAAGTTAACAGCACACAACATGGCCCCTACGGATATCAGTTCTTCATTGCTCACCCATTGGATGTAATTTCAACAGAGCCCCCCGAAAATTTTGACCAGATCCGTATATTGTCTGCCTCGAACATCGTCGATCGCTTGGCCAAAGATGCATCGTTCAGCTATTCATTTTCGATCGATCAAACCACCCATCTCCCCGAAGGGTGGCCGGTAAAATGGCCGAATAACCAAGTCGATATTAAAGTTCCGCTAATTTACGGTGTGCTGATCTATAGAAAATATTACTTCGTGAACGTGGAACTTTTGGGCGGTGCTTTAAAGATGCTGAACCTCGGTTGGGGCGAAGAACTGCCAGAAATTGTTCAGATTTCTCCCAGCATCGACAATGTGCATAATCCGGATGTCGGAAATAGTCCTTCTCTGGGCAAAGCCCAGTTCATTGACTTTTCCGGTTCCAGTATTCAACACACCGATGGATCGGAAACGGACGGCCCATTAAGAGCGCCGATTCGCATGAATACCGTGTTTGCTCGAGAGCTGATCAATCGCACCGAAGCCGGCATTGAAACACTGTTGAGCTGGGATACCCAACAGATGAAGGAACCGCCCATTCCCAACGACCTCGGCGCGCAATCCATGGATTTCTCCGGCGCGTATTACCTGTATTTCCTCGAACTGTTCCTGTACTTGCCGTGGCTGGTGGCCTACCGCTTGAACGAGGAACAGCAATACGAACAAGCCAGACTCTGGCTGAAGTATCTCCTCGATACCTCACGGCAAAGCGCCGATCCGGGCCATCCCGGCTATTGGCAGTCGGTGCCTCTGGAAACGCCCGTCTGGCCCGGTGCACCCGACCCCAGCCAGGCCATTCTGTACCCGGACGACCCGCATCAGATTGCACTGAGTTTTCCCGTGCACTTTCGCAAGGCGCTGTACGGACTTTATATCGATATCGAAAGCAATCAGGCCGATCAGGCCTACCGAGAACTGACACCGGACGGGTTGGCGGAAGCCAAGTTGCGCTATATCCATATCTTCGCTCTGCTCGGGCAGCCCCAAGATGTGCAGCAAGTAGACGTTTGGTCACCGATCACGCTGGATAAGTTGAGTGCTGCGAGAAACAAAGACTTGCGTGCCTTCGAACAACAACTGATTGCCACTCAACGCCAACTGCAGGACAAGCCGCCGCTACGCATCGGCAAGGCCTCGCAATCGCAGGACGCACCATTGCTGTGTCTGCGGCCGTACGGCGAGGATTCATCGTTAGCCACCGTGGACAATCCGTATTTGCGCCGGCCGTTCAACCCTGAATTGATCAAGCGCTGGGACCGGGTCGAAAGCCGCTTGTACAACCTGCGCCACAACCTCGACATGGCGGGCAATCCCTTGAACCTGCCGTTGTTCGCGGCACCGCTCGATCCGCGCGCCCTCCTCGCTGCATGGGGTCAGGGCCTGTCCGGGGCGGCGCTGAGTCGGCTGTTGAACCCGCAGATTCCCCATTACCGCTTCAGTTTCATGTTCGCCCTGGCGCAGAACGCGGTGGACAGCGTGATCCAGTTCGGTTCTACGCTGTTGTCGCTGATCGAGCGAAAAGAGCAGGCGCAATACCTTGAACTGCAACAGCAGCAGGCGTGGAATCTGGCAAAGGTGGCGGTGGATATTCAGACTCAAGCCATGCAGATTGATGAGAAGAACAGGGAGGCATTGCTGGCCAGTCAGGTTGTCAATGAAGGAAGACTTAGCTACTACCTGAAATTGGTTGATGACGGATTGAGCCGCAATGAAAAGATTTCGAATGATGCACGCTTGCATGCCAATACAAATCAATCAGCGCTTGCCTTATCTAAAAAGGCCGGAGCCCTCGCTAGAACGGTACCAAATATTTTCGGAGTGGCGTCGGGCGGGATCGACCTTGGAGCTGTTGCACAAGCAGTTGCTCATATTACAAAAGGCTCGGTCCTAGTTGATCGAGCGACTGCCCAGAACGCAGAGCTCACCTCTCAGTTCGACCGACGCGATGCGGAATGGACCCAAGCCCTCGACCAGGCAAAACTCGAAGCCGAACAAATCAAAGCCCAGCTCGCCGCCCAGGAAGCACAACACCACGCCACCCAACTGCAACTGCGCCAGGCGCAAACCGCACTCAATCAAGCCAAGGCCACCCATGACTTCCTGCTGAGCAGCAATCGCTTCAGCCGCTCGCAGACCTACGACTGGCTCAACAGCAAGTTCGCCGGCTTCTACCACACCGCCTACACCACCGCGCAATCCCTGTGTCAGGCCGCCGAAGCCTGCTGGCAATACGAGATGGGCGACTTCACCCGGACCTTCATCCGCCCCGGTGCGTGGAACGCCAGCTACCGTGGCCTCGGTGCCGGCGAAGAACTGAAAATGAGCCTGCAACAGATGCACAGCCAGTATCTGCAGAACAACCGGCGCGATCTGGAAATCAGGAAAACCGTTTCCCTGAAGGACCTGAAAGACAAGGATCCAGGCGACAACCTCAATAAAACGTGGGCTGAGATCAAACTATCACTGATCCAGCACGGTACCTGTGCATTCGAACTGACCTCGGCCATGTTCGAAGAGGACTACGCCGGTGAAAATCATTACCTGCGCCGAATCAAGACCATCAGCGTGACCCTGCCAGCCTGCCTTGGCCCTTATCAGGATATTCGTGCCGTGCTGAGACAAACCTATAGCAGGGTGGAAATGGCCGCCACGCCGGGTAACGTCAAGGAAAACCTGCGCGCCAGTCAGCAGATTGCGCTCTCCACCTCGCTGGAAGACAACGGCATGTTCCAGCTCAACTTTCAGGATGAACGTTACCTGCCCTTCGAGTACACCGGCGCCATATCACGCTGGAGCCTGATCTTCCCCAACCACGAAGCGCAGATGGCCATGCTCCAGTCCCTCACCGACATCATCGTGCACGTCAGCTACACGGCCAGACGCGAAGGCGGTTCGCTATGAACGAACAACAACCGCCGCAGCAACAGTCGACGATGCAGATCAACACGCCCGCCCTGCCGAAAATGGGCGGTGCCATCCAGAGCATCGGCAAGGGCTGGGGCGGCATTGGCACCAAAGGAACGGCGTCACTCGCGTTGCCCCTGCCGATTTCTCCCGGACGCGGCTTTGCCCCGTCCGTGGCGTTGAATTACAGCAACGACACCGGCAACAGCCCTTGCGGGATCGGCTGGCAGTTCACCGTCAATGCCATCACCCTGCGCACCGCCAATGGTGTGCCGACCTACGACGGCACGGATCAGGTGGTCGGGCCGAGTGGCGATGTATGGATGCCCCAGCGCGATGACAATGGTGAGCTGATCTCTCGCAAAACGAGTACCTACAACGGTCTGCCGCTGGGCAGTGAATACCAGGTGGTGCGTCACTGGCCACGGGCCGAGGGTGAATTTGCCCTGATCGAACATTGGTCAAACGGTGCCGACAAACCCGGTTTCTGGCTGATCCATGGTGCCGACGGTAGCCTGCATGTGTACGGCACCAGCATTGAATCGCGCCGCGCCGACCCGGGCGACCCGCAACGCGTCGGCGTGTGGATGATCGACGAAAGCCTCAACACCCGGGGCGAGCATATTGTCTACCGATACAAACCTGATACAGGCGTCCCCATTGAGCCGCAGTTTCGCGACTACAGTGCTCAGCGTTATCTCGAACGCATCTGCTACGGCAACGAAAAGGCCCATCCACACCTGTACACGTGGGTTCCCGGCAGCTGGAAAAACCAGTTGTGGCACTTTCAACTGGTGTTCGATTATGGCGAGCGCAGCACTGATCTGACCCAAGTGCCAACCTTCGCGGAACAACAGCCGTGGCCCGAACGCAGTGACCCGTTCTGGATCTACGCCTACGGTTTCGAACTGGGCACCCGGCGCCTGTGTCGGCAGGTGTTGATGTTTCATCATTTCTCCAAGGAACCGGAAGATGAGCCCGTACTGGTCCAGCGCCTGCTGCTGGACCATCGAACCAGCCCATTGGGCTACAACCAGCTGACGGCCGCACACTCGCAGGCCTACGACAGCCTGGGGCAGACAGAAAACCGGCCGCCGATGGAGTTCAGTTACAACGCCTTTGAGCTGGACGCCAAACCTCAGGGCTGGGTCCGCTTTCCCGACATGCCCGGCCTCAACGACGGCCAGCGCTATCAATTCGTGGACCTGTACGGTGAAGGCATGGCAGGTGTGCTGTGTCGGTATGACCAAGCCTGGTATTACCGCGAGCCATTGCGTGCGGCGGCCGGCGGTGACGACGTCAGCTACAGCGACTGGAAACGCCTTGACCACCAGCCAACGGCCGACAGCAGCAAACCGGTTCATCAGTCCCTCACCGACCTGACCGGCGATGGCAAGCTCGACTGGGTGGTCGCCACGCCGGGCCTGTGTGGCTTCTTTACCCTCGACCCGGATCGCAACTGGTCCGGGTTCGTCACCTTCGACGCGTTCCCCGGCGAATTTTTCCACCCGATGGCGAAGATGACCGATCTGGTGGGAAATGGACTGAGCGATCTGGCGCTGATCGGCCCTCGCAGCGTGCGCCTGTACGCCAACCAGCGCACGGCGGGATTTGCCGACGCCATCGACGTATCTCATTCGTGTAAAACCGAGGAGGGGGATGACGATGATTTACCCGTGCTGAGCAATACTCCGGCAGAACTGGTGGTGTTCGCGGATGTACTCGGCAGCGGCCAGCAACATCTGGTGCGTATCCGTCATAACGAAGTCAAATGCTGGCCGAATCTGGGGCGTGGACGTTTCGGCAAAGGCTTTGTGCTGTGCGCCCTGCCCTTTGCCTACCACCAATTCAATGCCGCACAGGTTTTGCTGGCCGACCTCGACGGCTCGGGGGCGGTGGATCTGATTTATATGCAGCCCGATAATCTGCAGGTGTTCATGAACCACTGCGGCCAAGGTTATGAGCAGACTCCAATCGCCCTGCCATGGCCGGAAGGTGTGCATTACGATCCACTTTGCCAGGTCAGCGCCGCCGACCTGCAAGGGCTGGGATGCTCCAGCCTGATCCTCACCGTGCCGCACATGACGCCACGGCACTGGCGCTATGATTTCGTCAAGGCCAAGCCTTACCTGATGAACCGCACCTGCAACAACATGGGCGCTATCAGCAGCGTGACCTACCGCAGTTCCGCACAGGAATGGCTGGACGAGAAACACGAGCAGCACGCCGCCGACATCGAGAACCCGGTGTGCAAGCTGCCACTGGCCCTGCATCTGGTAAGCCGGCAGACCCAGTGCGATGAAATCACCGGCAACCTGCTGACGCAAACCTTCAGTTACCGAGGCGGGTATTACAACCGCTTCGAGCGCGAATTCAGCGGTTTTCGCCTGCTCCTGCAAAGCGATACCGAAGCTTCGGCGGCCGAGCGCGCGCGTGCCGGTTTTACTGCGCCGATTCTGAGTAAAACCTGGTTCCACACCGGCGAGTCCATCGACCCGCCAAGAGACGGTTATTACACTCGCGACAAGGAAGCTGCAGACCTGCTACCCACGCTGCTGCTGGACTACCACCTCAACGACCGCGCGACACAGCCACTCGGCACATTCGACGAAGACACCGCCCGAGAAATAGCCCGCGTTTTGAGCGGGACCACGCTGCGCTCGGAAATCTACGCAGCGGATGATGCTCCAGCGACCGCCGTGCCTTACACCGTTCAGGAAAACCGTTACGCGGTGCGCAGGCTGCGCCCGAAAAGCAAACACCAGCCTTACCCGGTGCTTCAGGTCCTGGATCTGGAGTCCATCAGCTACCAGTACGAGACCGCTGTCGCGGACGATCCGTTGTGCCAGCATCACCTCAACCTTGAGTGGGACGAATACGGTACGAGTCTGCATGGGTTTACCGTGCACTACGCGCGACGCCGAACCGTCGATGATCCGCCGCCGTTCACTGATGAGCACCATCAGAAATGGTGGAAAGATGCCCATGACCTTGCGCAACAGAAGTGGTACCTGACGCAAAGCCGAGCGCAGCCCATTCACCTGGCGAATGAAGAGGCCTGGCGCCTTGGGCTGCCATATCAGCAGCGCAGCAATGCCCTGGTGCTGGAAAAGCCTGATTTGACCGCCACCCAGATCCATCATGATTACTTTCTGCAAATGAGCGCGGATGACGGGCCATGGGCGAAACAAGCGGTGTTGTCCGGCCTGTCCTTGCAGCGCTACATAAACCCCGAGAACGGCCAGACGCTCGCCCCCGGCGAAGCGACCTTCGAAGGCTTGCCCGCTTATGTGGAAACGGCGGAACTGGACGCCATCGCCCTCGCCGCCTACGACAAACTCAAAAACGAGCAGGGCAACATGCCCTTCAACCTCAAGGAAAAACTGCAGTCGGCCGAAGTCGGCTACCACATCATGGATCCGTTTTTACCCGACGTTGAAAAGACGCCGCCGGCAGATCCCGAAGACGCGAAAAACTACCTGTGGTCGGTGCACCGGGGCTTCCCCACGTACCACAAGCTGGACGGTTTCTATAACGTGCAGAAATACCGCGAGACGCAAAGCCACGGTGAAACCCTCATCACCTACGACGCCTACTGGTGCCTGACCACTGCGGTGACCTTGCCCGACGGTTGCACCACCCGCAGCCTCAATGTCGATTACCGTACCTTCCTGCCAGCGGCGATCGAAGACGCCAACCGCAATATCCAGGAGTCACGTTGCAACGCGTTCGGTGAACCTCTAGTGAGCAGCTTTCACGGCACCGAACTGGGAAAACCGGTAGGTTTCTACTCACTGGAGACCTATGTGCCGCCTCCAGACCGCGACCCGGCCATCGCCATCGCCGATCCGAAAAAAGCCATCGGAAATTTCGCCAGCGTCAGTTTCTGGGATACCTTCAGCTGGATGGGTCGTATCAGCCGAACGTCCGCACCCTCCCCTGACTGGTTGGCGTGGGCCAAGGCTGAAGGCTTCATCTTGCCCAGCGGGCACCTGTGCGATCGCGCCCGCCAGCGTGTGGCGGGCCTGAAAGATCCCGACGCAAACGAAACCGAGTTGAAGAAGCAAATCGACGCTTCACAACGTGAGCCCGTGTACGCCGTCGCCCTGTTGGCCGATCGCTATCCCGGCGACCCCGAAATGCAAGTACGGGTCAGCATCACTTGTCTGGATGGCTTCGGCCGCACCTTGCAGACCAAACAGGAAGTCGAGCCGGGCAAATCCTGGCAGGTCGATGAGAACGGCGAGCTGCGCCTCGACGCCGAAGGTAATCCGCTGGAAGCCGACGTGCCCCGACGCTGGCGCGTCAGTGAACCTGTGGAATACAACAACAAAGGTGAAAAAGTGCGGATCTATCGGCCCTACTTCACCGATCAACCGCGCTACATCAACGACCGCTCGATGCGCCAGCACGCCTTCCACGACCAGCAGTTCTATGATGCGGCGGGCCGCCCGACCGAAACCGTGCTGGCCAAGAAAATGCCGCAAGGCCCCTCGGCGGAACCGAAGCCCTTGCGCCGGGAAATCTGGTACTGGATCTGGTGCAACGTGGCGTTCGATGAGAACGACCTGTTTGAACCACCGCCGGAAACCCGGCGGCGGAACTGGTGGTCATGAATACGGGCATCCATGTCCATACGCCACAACTGACCGCCATCGACAGCCGTGGCTTGCCGGTGCGGCAGATTGCTTACTGGCGCGAGAGCACCAGCGAACCTGAAGCATGTATCACTGCCTGCCACCATGACGCTGCCGGGCGGTTGGTGGCGCAGCGAGATCCACGCTTGTTCACCGACGCCTCCGCGCCCGCCAACCTCGCCACGGTGTACTCACTGAGCGGTCTGGTACTGTCTACGCTTAGCGTCGATGCCGGATGGCGCGTCAGTCTGTCGGGCGAGGCGCGTCAACCGTTGCACGGTTGGGATGGTCGGTACAGCCAACGCAGGATCAAGTACGACGAACAGCTACGACCACAGGCAGTGTTCGAACACACCCACGACGGCGAGCCTTTGTGTACGGAGCGTTATGGTTATGGCGGCAGCGATCCGACGTTCGCTACGCGCAACCAGTGCGGGCAACTCATCCGCCACGATGATCCGGCCGGCACGCAGTTGTTCGAACAGTTCGGGTTGACCGGTGGCCTCATGCAGCAGACTCGACATTTTCTGCGCTCCCTCGATTCTCCCGACTGGCCCGAACCACTGCCCGACCGCGACTTGTTGCTCGAAGCCGGCACCGGGGCAACGAGCCGTTCGGTGTTCAATACCCTGGGCGAAACCATTGAACAGACTGACGCCAAAGGTCACCGTCAGCACTTCGCACAGAACCTCGCTGGACAGTTGCACGAAGTACGCCTGCAACTGGATACACAACCTCAGCCGAAAACTCTGGTCAGCGCCATCCAGTACAACGCCCAAGGCCAGACCGAGCGGGAAATCGCCGGCAACGGCGTGATCACCGCACTGCACTATGCGCCCGAGGATGGTCGCCTGACCCGACTGCAAGCCCAACGCGGTAATGAAACCCTGCAAGACTTGCGCTATGCCTATGACCCGGTCGGCAATGTAATCAGCATCGAAGACGCCGCCCTGCCCATTCGCTACTTCGCCAACCAGCGCGTCGAGCCGATCAACCGCTATGGGTATGACAGCCTCTATCAGTTGGTCAAAGCAACGGGATGGGAGGCTGGCGGCACCCACAAAGGCCCGCAATTCTCGGCATTCGACGATCCTCAAGCATGTGCCAATTTCACCCAGACGTACCGCTATGACCGCGGTGGCAACCTGCTCGAGCTGACCCATGAAGGACCGCAAAACCATGGCCATCGCCTGCTCGCCGCCGCCCAAAGCAACCGCTGTCTGCCCGTGTTGAATGACGTGGAGCCGGACGAAGAAGATTTTCGCAACGGCTTCGATGCCAACGGCAATCTGCTCGCACTGCAACCGGGGCAGTCTTTGCATTGGGATCTGCGCAACCAGTTGCGCGAAGTTCGACCGGTTGAGCGTGACCGCGCGACTGACGATCACGAGCAATACGTTTACGGTGCCGACGGCATGCGCCTGCGCAAAATCCGGCAAACGCAAACCAACGCCCGGATGCTGATCGCTGAAGTGCGTTATCTGCCGAACCTGCAAATCCGCACCCACAGCTGCACGGGCGAAACGTTGCAGGTCATCAGCGTTCAGGCCGGACGCAGCAGCGTGCAGGTGCTGCACTGGGAATCCGAACCGCCCAACGGCAGCGACAACGATCAACCGCGTTACAGCCCCAGCGACCATTTGGGTTCCTGCACGCTGGAACTCGATAGCGCCGGCCAGGTGATCAGTCATGAGCGCTATCACCCGTTCGGCACCACCGCGTGGTTTGCCGGGCGCGAAGAGATCGAGTCGAGTTACAAAATCCTCCGCTATTCGGGCAAGGAGCGCGATGCGACGGGGCTTTATTACTATGGGTTCAGGTATTACGTAGCGTGGTTGCAGCGGTGGTTGAATCCGGATCCACTAGGTCCGGCGGATGGCTTGAATGTATTCAGCATGGTGAAAGGTAATCCACTGGCCTACTTCGATCCTGATGGACGCGTTCGTGAGGGGGTTAATAAAGAGAATCCACCTGAAGAGGCCTTCGGATTTTCGCCTGCGTCGTTATCAGGAACGCCATTTTCAGCAGCTGTTGCGGGCGACGAAAGTACGAAATTCAGATTCCCTGATACTCCTCCGGCCTCTCCAGAAAACATAAGTAAAAATCAGTCTGTTGAAGCGCTGATGGAAAATATGCAGCTGACAAACTCTCCACTTCAGAATAAGTCCAAGTCCATTGCAAATGATATTGGCGATCGCCCTGCTATAGCTGGAGGTGGCGAGGGAGAAATCTTCGAAAGTGCTAGCGGAAGACATGTTTATAAAAAATTCAGGGGATTCGAAAACCTGAGCAGTATCCCAGGCTCCGTAAAATCCGAAGCCGAAAGTTTCAATACTTATTATGGAGCAGGCTCGGCAACAGCTCTCATCGAGGACGGTCAAGTTTATCTAAAGATGATTAAACTGGATGGCATTCCTCTCGGTAAAATTATAAAAGGCACTGTACCAGCACACGCCGCCAATGCCCTGCTAGATATGTTTGATGAAATGGAGCCCAAGGACCTATACCACCAAGATGTACAGCACCATAATTTCCTTTTTTCCGAGAAGGACAACAAAGTTTATCCAGTGGACATGGATGCGCACCCAATTGAGTTTGCACAATACTCACTAGATGTATACAACCGAAATAAAAATAATTTACTTGCGCAGTTTTCGAACAACGTAAAACACTTACTCTGAAATTCAATCAACAAATCATTGCAAACCAGCCCGAACTACTGAGCACATTTAAATCTTCTCTTGATGGCATCGACATATTTATCGTGACTTAGAGCAGGCACGCCTCTGCAACATCTTTGCGATACTTGGCTTTCCAGCAACATAACAGAATTGTAATTCCCCCATCACCTCAGCGTTATCCGCAACTTGCAACTATGTCATCCGGCGATCAATGCCGGCGGGCCCTGCTCCGCCGAACAATAAAATCCACGCCGAAGCACGTTCCCGTTCTGCCGAACCCAAGGAGTGTTTGATGGTTAACAATTCAAAAATGTCGATGGCCGCTTTAGCGGTAGTGGTCGGCGCCGGGCCGTCCATGGTGTTTGCAGAAGACAAGCCGGAAGGCTTTGTCGAAGGCAGCAGCCTGACGCTGCTAAACCGCAATTTCTACTTCAATCGTGATCATCGCAACGGCCAGTCCAGCCCCACCGGCAAGGGTTATTCCGAAGCCTGGGCGCATGCCGTGATCAGCAAGTTCGAATCCGGTTTCACCCAAGGCACCGTCAGGGTCGGTGTCGATGCGTTTGCGATGATCGGGCTGAAACTCGACACCGGAGACGGCCGTAATGGCGGGCGCAGCTCGTTTGATGTGTTGCCGGTCAACAGTGATGGCGAGGCGCGAGACGAATACACCAAGGTCGGTGGCGCCGCGAAAATTCGGGCGTTCGATACGGTGGTCAGGGTCGGTGATGTGTTCCCGGCCAACCCGGTGGTCGCGGCCGGAGATTCGCGCTTGTTGCCGGAAAGCTTTCGAGGGGTGACGGCGAGCAACACCAGCATTGAAGGTCTTTCGGTGCAGGGTGGTCGGTTGCATGCGATGAGCCAACCAGTGTCTAGCGACATGCGCGAGAACTTCGCCACGTTTTACGCCGGGCCGGTCAATTCGCCGTGGATCGCGTATGGCGGCGGTGATTATGTGCTGAACAAGAACCTCAGTTTCAGCCTGTACTCCAGTCGCCTCAAGGATGCCTGGAATCAGTATTACGCCGGTACTGCCTGGACCTATCCGCTGTCCGATGACCTGTCGCTGTTCGGTGGCCTGAACTATTACAAGGCCGTCGACGAAGGCAAACAACTGCTCGGCGAGTTCGACAACAACATCTGGAGCGGCCGTGTCGGCGTGAAACTCGGCGCCCATTCGGTCGCCCTCTCCCACCAGCGCAACAACGGCAATGACGACTTCGATTACCTGCGCCAGTCCGACTCGATCTTCCTCGACAACTCGATCCAGTACAGCGACTTCAACTCGCCGAAAGAACGTTCGTGGATGGTGCGTTATGACCTCGACATGAGCACCTACGGCGTACCCGGTTTGTCGTTCATGACCCGCTATGCGCGCGGCACCGATGCCGACTATTCCAACGCCAACGCCGTGTACATGCGCCGCGATGCCGAGGGCAATCCGCTGACCGATCAGAAGCGTTGGGAGCGCGATATCGAAGTCAAATACGTGGTGCAGAGCGGCTCGTTGAAAGACCTGTCACTACGCTTGCGCCAAGCCACCACCCGCGCCACGGCGTTCGAGTCGGATCTGGATGAAGTGCGGGTGATTGTCGAGTATCCGTTGGCGATTCTTTGATTGCGCGGTTGATGCAAATTCACCTTTAGAAGCTCCTTGCTCCTTTGGTAAGAGGTGAATCTTTTGGCGTCCTTCGGGGCGCTATTTTTGCTCTGCGTTTTGCCGTGGTTATGTTTTTCCAGGTTTAGGCCCGGCCCTCACCCTAGCCCTCTCCCAGAGGTAGAGGGGACTGACCGCGCTGCTTAGTGGAAATACATCGACCTGAAAAACCGGGGCGTACTCTGGTTTTGAATGGCTCGAAAGCCTGCTCCCTTTCCCTCTGGGGGAGAGGGGATTGACCGAGTTGATTGTCAAAGATACATCGACCCGAAAAACCGGGGCGTACTCTGGTTTTGAATGGCTCGAAAGCCTGTTCCCTTTCACCCTGGAGGAGAGGGGACAGACCTAGTTGGTTGTCGAAGATACATCGACCCGAAAAACCGGGGCGTACTCTGTTTTTGAATGGCTTGAAGATCTGCTCCCTTTCCCCCTCGCCCCCTCGGGGGAGAGGGCTGGGGTGAGGGGGCAGGATTTTGAGGTCGACGCAAAAACAACTGTTAAAAACTGGCCATTGATAACTACGCGGTTGGTTCGACGTTATCCAATGCCTTGTTCACCGCAAGTTCGCCGAGCATGACCACCTGCGCGATGCCGAGCAGGGTCTTGCGATGGGTGCCGCCTAATAGCGCGGCGAAGTCACCGAGCATCACCGTGGCCGAGGCCAGCGACTCACTGGCGTTGGCCAGTAACGATTCGGTATCGGCTTTGGGATTGACCAGGAACATCTGGTTGGGGATGTACGGTGCGGACATGATGGCGGCCGACGGTTTCAGGTAGAAATCGAGGGCGCGGTCGGCGGCTTCGTGGAGTTTTCGGGTGTCTTCGGAGGCGTAGGGGGATGTTGAGTTGGCGTCGGGGATTGCGTCTGCTTCGGGGGGATTCGGGGTTGGCTTTTTCATAATGTTGTACTCAGCTTGAAGGTGGAGCTGGCCCTTTCGGTTCCACGCGAAAGGGTGGCAGCTGTACGCAGGTTGGAACCCGGGCAACTGAGCAAACCCGACAGACTCGAAGTCTCCCGCGCACAGCCGCCATAACGGAGTGCACACATGAAAGTGCGCAAGCATACGTCATGAACAGTGCGTCTTGCTTCAGTTGAGCCACGGGGTTCCAATCCCGATCGCTGAATTGGCAGCGACCCACACAGGCTAGAGAGCTGACGTCCGACGGACAACCTGAAAACATTGTGGGAAGGTTCCGCGATTCCCACACAACCTTTAAACATCACGAATTGAAATACGCATCGTGATATTGCAATTCGGCAGCTCCTACAGAGGGCCGCGTTTTGGCTTGGCGATTCAGCTGCCGCCGTTTCGACACACGCCCATCACGCTGTATTTGATGGTATTGAGCTGCCCCTTGGAGTCTTCATAAGTCATGGCCGTCGGCACCACATTGCACGCAGCCTGCGGCTTCACCACGCTCACCACTTTGACCACGTCCAGCTTCATTCCGTATTCGTAATCCTTCATCACCGGCGGCGCTTTGCCCTGGTTGGCGGCGTACTGTTCCATGGCTTTTGCATTGGCGCTCAGCGCGCGCTCAAAAGTACGGTCACCACCGCCTTCGGCCAGCACATTCACAGACATCGCCATGACGCCGGCGAACACAATCCACTTGAGCATTTTCATATCCATTTCCTTCCCATCCGGGCGTAAAAAAAGCCCGGCATCGATGCGCGATAACGGGCTTGTTCAGGTGCAGCAGACTTACAGGTCGCGGGTCTTGTCGTCTTTCTTGTCATTGACGACAACCGGGTTGCCGGCGGCTTTTTCCTTGGCGACGAACAACTCCATGGAGCGGTCGTTGCTGGTCATCATCCGCTCGAAAGTGCGGTCGCCGCCGCCTTCGGCCAACGCCACGGAAGAGATCGCCAGAGCGACTGCGAAAGCACTGAGTCGGGCAAGTTTCATCGTTGATTCCTCGTTTAAGTAACTGACGGGATCAAGGTAACAATCCGAACCTTTCGTGACGGTGGCGGGGAAATTACATATCCGTTATGTGCCGGGCACTCTTTATTGCCAGCCATATTCGAATGAGCTATTTCATGCTCGCCATTATTGAATCGAACCTGTCTCCGAGAGCCATGGCTGCAAAAGCCAAAGAATCCGCATTTTTTGCCGAGAGCTGCGCCCGCAGTGTCTCGTCGCTATTAAAAAGACTCACCGCATCCGGGAGTCGCATTAGTTCACCTTATCCATATAACATTGCGTCTTCGATGGCATTGTTTCCGTCTACTGTTTCAATATAGTGGACAACATATTTTTTCAGCTTGGCGACTTCATTAAATATAGACTCTGCATCTTCAATATCGCCAACTTTCAGCCCTGCACCATTTAAAATTTCCGCAGAACTGGCTGCTGGATCATTTTCATCAAGATAGAAAAAATCTTCAGATCCGGCCCCTCGACTACCAATATGAGTATCCACTTTAATGTGAGTAACTTCGTGGATTAATACCGCTGCCTGACTCCGTGATGTAATATCCTCATCGAAAAAACTGTCATATACCGTGATTTTTTTGACCGTTTCATCCCAATCTGCAAACATATCTGTTGTTCTTACTGATGCTCTGATGACTTTATTTTGGGCATTCCCCATCATTAGCCCAGCGTATTGGCTAAGAATATATTCAGTCTGAGACCAGGCAAGGATGACAGATTCATGGACAACACTATGGCGAGGTCCAAAGTATGTTTGCATGATTTTTTCCGCCTCATGGGGCATAGAATCCAGCAGATAGCGAGCTCGGGCTACAGCACTCCTACCTGATGTAAAGGCATTGATAATTTGTTTATCTTCGCCCTCGGAAAACAATCCATTAGCGTCTTGTCTTGTGCCTGGATTGTTCCTGACCATGCAGTACAGGTTCAATCCATCGAAAGTCCCCATCGGATCCGGATTAATCCACCTCTGCAACCACGGCGCGTAATATCGATATCCATAATAATAAACCCCGGTCGCATCCCGCTCTTTCCCTGAGTAGCGAATCGTTTTACTTTTCGCCGCCACTGCACTTTTACCCGCCCAGCACGCCGTACCACCAAACGCGTAATAGTGTTCATGGCTCAAAATCCCCGCCCCCTCATCCAATTCCAGAGTGCTGGAACCGAGATGATCACTCAGGCTGTAACGCAGCTGATCGCTTTCACCTCCATCAGGCCAATGCAGCATTCGCACCTGATTACGCCCGGCTTCGACACTGATCACATGCCGCTCTTTTCCGTTCGCTTCGCGATGCACCTCAAGACCCGGTAGATAACGCACTTCTGATTTCAGGGTTTGCCCGGATGTCTGGCTGAGGCGAGTTTTACGCAACCGATGGCCGGGTCGGTCGTAGACATAACCTTCGTCGTCATTCGGCTCGTCCTGGCGTTGCACCAGCGTCACTCGTCTCAATTGATTGCGCACATCCCAGTTCACGGCCTGTCCGCGCTGCAATTCCAACTGATTGCCAGCGCGATCAAATCCTTCCGAAATCTGCGGTTCTCCCGGCAGAGAGCCATCGTCGCGTTGGGCCAGACTTCGATTGCTGCAAGCCGAGGTAAACATCGAAAAACCCGGCGCACCGCTGTGATGACGGGTGAGCAGATTGCCCGCCGCGTCGTAGGCGAATGTCTGGGTGTAGGTGCGCCGCTGATTGGGGTCCAGCGGTGTGGGCAGCAGATCCGGTAATGCCGGGCCATGGCTCGGCTGGCTGACTTCCCAGCCCTTGGCTTCGACCAGTTGATACAGGCTGTCATAGCGATAGCGGGTGACCGGTTCGATGCGCTGCTGATTGAAGTAAGTCACGGCCTGGGTTTTGTCTTCGAGGCTGACGATATTGCCCACCGGATCGTAGACGTAATGCAAATTCTGCAAGGGTGTTTGTTCGCCGATGGCTGCGCTGAGCTTCAGCAGCCGACCATCCTCAGGGCTGTACTCTGCGCGGGTCATGACACCATTACCGGCGGTCTCATGTTCGATCTGCTCCTGCGCGTTGTAACGGATAGCACTGACCAGGCACTTGGGCTGCTTATCCGCGCCAGCCGGGTGAAGCCACATCGCAGAAAGTTTGCCCGCCACGTCGTGATGGAAGGTTTGGGTATTGTTCATGGCATCGGTCTGCCGCTGGAGTTCACCGGTCGGACAGAAAACGTAGCGGGTGACGTAGGACTGCTCCTCCAGAAACACATCACGGTGTTCAGGGTCGCCGGGCCAGTCGGGCAGATCGAGGTCCGTCAGCATGCGCCGCGATTCGACCAGCTCGGCACCGGCCAGACCATAATCGTGGATGAACCGGGTCCCCGCCGGATCATCATGGCGGATCAGGCGACCGCACCGATTGTGCTGGGCGAAAGCATCATCCGCATCGGCATAGCTCAATCGCTCAACCACACGAGGCAGTTCGCCACGGGCCTGCTCCGTCACAACAATCGGGCGCTGCAGGTCGTCATAGTCGCGATGGCATTCGCTACCTCGGGCGTCCCAGGAACAATGCAATGAGCCGGCCTGATCCGGCAGACTCAACTGCCAACCGGCATCGACGCTGTCCGTCAGCAATGCCTGCCCGCTCAATCCGTACGTGGTGGCCAGGTTCGGCTTCGGCGCCGTTCCCCACAATCGCGGATCCCACGATGCCACCTGACGCCCTGCCGCATCAAAGATCTGCCGGGTAATACGCGATTCGATGTCGGTTTGGTCCGGATGCCGACAATAGGCAACGCTGCGAATCGCC
Source organism: Pseudomonas viridiflava (assembly GCF_900580865.1). Lineage (GTDB taxonomy): Bacteria > Pseudomonadota > Gammaproteobacteria > Pseudomonadales > Pseudomonadaceae > Aquipseudomonas. Next base: position 89,764 of record NZ_UTBZ01000219.1, on the reverse strand, counting down.
AATGCTCGCGGGTCCATGACCGACAGGGTCGGAGTGGCTGTGTCATGGTGTGTATTCATGGTGACGCGAGTCCTTGGCATCAGTGGACCAAGACTGCACCTGTTTTCCCTGGCCAGATACTGTAAGAACTAACAGGTGCCTCCAGCCATTTGTCGCCATCGTTTCCAGTGCTGCGGCATATTCAGGGTTCAGCGCCCGTCCCGATTCTGGCCTTGGCTGTAGGACGCCATCGCTAGCAGACTAGCTTCCACAGGGGCGATCACTTATTCATGAGTGCGGTGTCCTCATCCCGGCGATGGGCGAGTTGATAGAGCGCCGGCAAGATCAGCAGCGTGAGGATCGTGGAAGACAGGATTCCGCCGATCACCACGGTAGCGAGCGGCCGCTGCACTTCCGCCCCGGTGCCGGTAGCCAGGGCCATCGGAATAAAGCCCAGCGACGCCACCAGCGCTGTCATCAGCACCGGCCGCAAACGCGTCAGCGCACCTTCGTTGATAGCGTCGGACAGCGACCGCCCCTCCTCGCGCAAATTACGAATAAACGCAATCATCACCAACCCGTTCAACACCGCCACCCCGGACAACGCGATAAACCCGACGCCCGCAGAAATCGACAGCGGAATATCCCGCAACCACAACGCCATGACCCCGCCGGTCAAAGCAAACGGAATCCCGGTAAACACCAGCAAGCCATCCTTGAGATTATTGAACATCATGAACAACAAGCCGAACACCAACAGCAGCGCCACCGGCACCACAATCTGCAAGCGTTTGGCCGCCGATTGCAGTTGCTCGAACTGTCCGCCCCAACTGGTCCAGTAACCGGCCGGGACCTGCACGTCACGTTCGATCACCTCACCGGCCTCGCTGACAAACGAGCCGATATCACGCCCGCGCACGTTGGCGCTGACGATCACCAGACGTTTGCCGTTCTCGCGGCTGACCTGATTCGGCCCGAGGACCAGGTCGAGGCTGGCGACGTCTTGCAGAGCGATGAAGCCGATCCGATTGGCCGTGCCATTCACGGCGGGCACCGGAATCAGAAGCGCCGACAAGCCGTCGATGTCCTTGCGCATGGCATCGGACAAGCGCACGACCATGTCGAAACGCCGGTCGCCCTCATACAACGTCCCGGCCTGACGCCCGCCCACCGCGACCGCAATGGTGTCCTGCACATCCCCGACGTTGAGCCCATAACGCGCCGCTTTATCGCGATCAATATTGATGGTCAGCACCGGCAATCCGGTGGTTTGCTCGACCTTGACCTCAGACGCACCGGTTACCTTCTGCATCGCCGCCGCAATCTTCGCAGCCGTGGCATTGAGCACGTCCATATCATCACCGAACACCTTCACTGCAACGTCACTGCGCACACCAGAGATCAGCTCGTTAAAACGCAACTGGATCGGCTGCGACAGTTCATAGTTGCTGCCCGGCAACGTCGCGGCTGCAGCTTGCAGTTCAACCATCAAGGTTTCGCGAGACTTGCCCGGGTCCGGCCACTGGTCCTTGGGTTTGAGCATCACGTAGCTGTCAGAGATATTCGGCGGCATCGGGTCGGAGGCGATTTCAGCGGTGCCGGTGCGGGCAAAGACGCGCTCGACTTCCGGCACCTTAGCCAGAATCAATGTCTCCAACCGCTGCTGCATATCCACCGATTGCGTCAGGCTGGTGCCCGGTACGCGCAACGCTTGCAAAGCAAAATCCCCTTCGCTGAGGCTCGGCACAAACTCGCTGCCCATACGACTGGTGAGCACACCGCTGAGCACGATCACGCCCAAAGCAGCGCCCACCGCGACAGCACGATGACTCATCACCCACGCCAGCGCCGGCGCATAAACACGACGCGCGCCGCGCATCGGCGCGCCCTCTTCTTCCTTGACCTTGCCCGTGACGAACAACGCAATTGCCGCCGGCACAAAGGTCACGGAAAGCAACATCGCGCCAAGCAAAGCAATCACCACGGTGAACGCCATCGGGTGGAACATTTTCCCTTCGACGCCGCTCAACGCGAAGATCGGCAGGTACACGACCATGATGATCAACTGGCCGAAAATCAGCGGTCGTCGCGCCTCTTTCGCCGCCGCAAACACTTCCTTGAAACGCTCGGCACGGGTCAACAATCGTCCGTGATGCTGCTGCGCATGGGCCAGTCGACGCAGGGTGTTTTCAACGATCACCACCGCGCCGTCTACGATAATGCCGAAGTCCAGCGCGCCGAGGCTCATCAGGTTGGCGCTGACCTTGTTGCTGAACATCCCGGTAAAGGTGAACAGCATCGACAGCGGAATCACCATCGCGGTAATCAGCGCCGCGCGAATGTTGCCGAGGAACAGGAACAGAATCGCGATCACCAGAATCGCGCCTTCGATCAGGTTCTTTTTCACCGTGGCGATGGCTTTGTCGACCAGGTGCGTGCGGTCGTACACCGGCACCGCAATCACGCCTTGCGGCAGGGATCTGTTGATCTGTTCGAGTTTGCTGGCGACCGCTTGCGAGACCGTGCGGCTGTTCTCGCCGATCAACATGAACACCGTGCCGAGCACCACTTCCCGCCCGTTTTCCGTGGCCGCGCCGCTGCGCAGTTCACGGCCGATTTCCACGGTGGCGACGTTCTTCACCCGGATCGGTGTGCCGTCGACATTGGCCATGACGATATTGGCGATGTCCTCGGTGCTCGCCACTTGCCCCGGCGCGCGGATCAGCAATTGCTCGCCGCTGCGCTCGATGTAACCGGCGCCGACGTTGGCGTTGTTGCGCTCCAGCGCGGTGACCAGATCGGTGAGGGTCAGCTTGTACGCGGCCAAGCGTTTCGGGTCCGGCGCAATCTGGTATTCCTTGGCGAAACCACCGATGGTGTTGATCTCGGCCACGCCCGGCACGTTGCGCAATTGCGGCTTGATGATCCAGTCCTGAATCACCCGAAGATCGGTCGGCGTATAAGCGGTTCCGTCGTCCTTCAGTGCGCCCTCCTTGGCTTCCACGGTCCACAGGAAGATCTCGCCGAGGCCGGTGGAAATCGGCCCCATGACCGCTTCCGCACCTTCGGGCAATTGCTCCTTGGCGATCTGCAGACGCTCGTTGACCAATTGGCGGGCGAAGAACAGGTCAGTGCCGTCCTTGAAGATCACCGTGACCTGCGACAGCCCCGAGCGCGACAGCGAACGGGTCTGCTCCAGCGCCGGCAGACCGGCCATGGCGGTTTCAATCGGAAAGGTGATGCGCTGCTCGGTTTCCAGCGGCGAGAACCCGGCGGCGCCGGTGTTGATCTGCACCTGGACGTTGGTGATGTCGGGCACGGCGTCGATCGGCAGTTTCTGATAACTGGCGATGCCGAGGCCGGCCATGAGCAGAACGGCGAGCAGCACGATGATGCGCTGCTCGATGGCAAACTGGATCAGGCGTTCGAACATGGGATTCTTCCGGATCAGTGGCTGTGCTCGGCTGAGGCTTTGCCCAGTTCCGACTTGAGGACGAAGCTGCCAGCGCTGGCGACTTGCGCGCCCGGTTCCAGGCCTTGGGTGATTTCCACATGGCCGGCTGCGCGAGTGCCCAACTCCACCGTGCGCGCTTCGAAACCGTCGTCGGTGCGCACGAATACCGTGGGCTTGTCCTCGACGGTCTGGATCGCGGTTTCCGGTACGGCGACTTGCGCTTCGCGGCTGTCGGTAGCGACCAGCGCGGTGACGAACAGACCGGGACGCCACGAGCCTTGCGGGTTTTCCAGGGTGACGCGGACGGTCGCGGTGCGGGTTTGTTCGCCGAGCAAGCTGCCGACGTAAGCCACGCTGCCGACGACTTCCGCGTTCAATTCCGGGGCGCTGACGGTGACCGCTTTGCCTGCTTGAACCTTGTTCAGATCCTTCGGTGAAACGCCGAACGTCACCCACACTCGCGACAGATCCGAGAGCGTGAACGCCGCTGTGCTTTCATCGACCACCTCGCCCGGCGTCAGGTGTTTTTCTACCACCACGCCATCGAACGGCGCGCGCAATTCATAGCGATTGCCGCCGGTGGCGACCACGCTGTCGCTGAGCACGCTGATCTTCTGCTGCGCATTGCTCAGGGCAATTTCAGCCTCTTGCAGAGCCTGGCGCGCCTGAAGGAAATCCTGCTCGGCGGAGATCTTGTCCTGCCAGAGTTTTTTCTCTCGCTCATAAGTGGTGCCCGCCAACGCCAAACGGCGTTGCGCGGCGGCCTGTTCGCTGCGCTGATCGGAGATCTGCTGACTGGCGATCACCGCCAGCAACTGGCCCTTCTTCACGGTTTGCCCGAGGTTGACTGCCACCGACTCGACCACGCCCGGCACGCGCGGCACGACGTGGGCGGTGCGGTCTTCGTCGAAGCGCACTTCGCCGGGGAATGGCAGGCCGCGGCTGATTTTTTGTGCCTTTGCTTCGGCGAGTTGAATACCGGCAGCGGTGATCTGCTCGGTGCTCAATTCGATATGTCCTTCTTCGGCATGGTCAGCCGCTGCACCTTCTTCAGCGTGCTCGGCGTGTTCAGTGGCCTCGTCGGCATGCGCGTCGATGCTTGAGTTTCCTGCCCACTGCGAGCCGATACCAATGCCCAGCGCCAACGTCGCCACCGCGACAATCATCAATTTTTTATCCATGGAAACTCCTCTGCGTCATACCTGCGCGCAGTGATGTGAAAGGTGAAATTCAACGGCTGACGCTGAGGTCGCCAAAAATCCGTTCTATGCGTACGCGGGCGTCGGTCGCTTCACTGACGGCCTGGATGTACTGGCTGCGAGCGCTGATCAACGTGCGTTGTGCATCGAGCACATCGAGGAAGCCGAACTTGCCCATTTCGAATCCGCGCGTGGCGCTGTCGACTGCACTTTGCGCGGCGGGCAGGATGGTCTGGTTGAACGCAGTGACCTCGCCGTTGGCGGTCTGCCATTGCTCAAGGCTGGTCTGGATTTCCGTGCGCAATCGCAGCTCGGTGGCGTTGCGCAGATCCCGCGCCTGATCGGTTCGGCGGGCGGCGGCGAGGACGTTGCCCTGATTGCGGTTGAACAGTGGAATCGGCATCGACAGCCCGACCACGTTGACCCGCTCGCGCTCGGTTTCGCTGTATTGGCTGCCGATGCTCACGGTGAGATCGGGAATGCGCTGGGACTTTTCCAGGCCCAACGATGCTTCACGCTGATCGATCTGCAACTTGGCCAGACGCAGTTCGGCGGTCTCGTTCAGACGCTCGAGCAATCTTGTCGGTGGTGGTACGGCCGGCATGCTTTGTGTGGGCGCCTGCACCCTGGTCGACATCGGCAACGGCGCGCCCATGACCTGCGCCAATTGTTGGTACGCGTTGGCCTGATCGCGCTCGGCGCGGCTCAATTCAAGGCGCACTTCTGAGAGCTGCACTTGCGCCCGCGTGCCTTCGACCGGCGACGATTTACCCGCTTCGATCCGTCCTTGCGCCACGCGTAAACCGTGCTCGGCCAATTGCAGCGACTGGCGAGACAGCTGCAGGCGTTGCTGCGCGGTTTGCGCACTGTTGAATGCCTGAATCACGTCAGCACGCAAGGCATTGCGTTTGCGCTCCAGTTCGATGCCGGCAGCGTCCTGCGCACGGCTGGCGACGTCGATGCGTGCACCGCGTTTGCCGCCCAGTTCGATCGGCTGACTGAGCATCACCGTGGTTGTGCGCGAGTCGCGGCGAGTGTCTTCGGCCTCCCACGACACTTCGGGGTTGGGGATCAGACCGGCCTGTTGGCGGTCACCCTGGGCGATGTCGATTTCCCACTGCGCAGCGGCCAGCTCCGGGTTGCCAGCGAAAGCACTTTGCAGGGCTTGATCCAGGGTCAGGGTGGAGGCACTCGCTAGGCTCGCACTGGCCAACAAGAGCATGCCGCTGACGGTTTTTTTCAGGCGTGATCGCGCCGTCAGTTCTATTAAACCGGGCAATGGAAGTCTTCCTTTATTCAAGAATCTCGGATGCCGCCACGGTAGGGTTTTGAACTTATCGACAAGGTGACTGGAACATTACAAATCTGTTATCCACGGTTTGCGGAAGTTGTTTTGTTCTAGGATGCGAAGTGCAAATGGCGTTATCGAAATACATAGAAACAAAAACACGGTAGTTATCTGCTGAATTGCACTTGCCGGAATCAAACTCATGGGAATTTTGTGGCTTTTGCTGCGACCGGCTGTCGCAGAGCACCGTTTTAAAGCGCTTGGTGGTTGACCCTGTAGCCGCTACAACCTTTATCGTTGCGGACATCCCCCTCACCCCAGCCCTCTCCCAGAGGGAGAGGGAGCCGACCGAAGTGTCTCGCGTTATATATCGACCTGTTACATCAAGTCGATTATGGATTCAGTAAATTTGCTTCACGTCGGCGTAGTTCTGAAATATCCCGCATTCAGTCCCCTCTCCCTCCGGGAGAGGGCTAGGGTGAGGGCCTTTTGTAATTAAATACCCATTAAATAAAAGTGGTGAAAGATCATGCGAATCCTTGTCGTCGAGGACGAGCTTAAAGCTGCCGAATACTTGCATCAGGGTTTGACCGAAAGTGGTTATGTCGTTGACCACGCCGCCACCGGTGCCGATGGCCTGCATCTGGCGCAACAACAAGCGTATGACCTGATTATTCTCGACGTGAACCTGCCAGAGCTCGACGGCTGGGGCGTGCTGGAACAACTGCGGCGCACACACTCCACGCGGGTGATGATGCTCACCGCGCGCGGGCGTCTGGCCGACAAGATTCGTGGCCTCGATCTGGGCGCCGACGACTATCTGGTCAAGCCGTTCGAGTTTCCCGAATTGCTGGCGCGGGTGCGCACGTTGATGCGCCGCAGCGAAAACATCCCGGTGCCGCAGGTGTTGAAGGTCGCTGATCTGGAGCTTGATCCGGGCCGCCACCGAGCGTTTCGTGGCGCGCAGCGTATCGACCTGACCACCAAGGAGTTCGCCCTGCTGCACCTGCTGATGCGCCAGTCCGGCGAAGTGCTGACGCGCACACAAATCATCTCGCTGGTGTGGGACATGAATTTCGATTGCGACACCAACGTGGTCGAGGTGTCGATCCGCCGCTTGCGGGCGAAGATCGACGACCCTTTCGACAGCAAGTTGATCCACACCCTGCGCGGTGTCGGCTATGTGCTGGAGGCACGGGAATGAAGCCTACCAGCCTGTCGATGCGTTTGGGTTTGACAGTGAGTATTCTGGGCGCGTTGTTGGTGGTGTTTCTGGCGATCCTTGCCTATTTCGCGTTGACCCATGAGCTGAATTCGCTTGCCAGAGACAGTCTGGAAAAAAAGATGGCGCAGGTGGAGCACAGCCTGTCGCTGTACGTCGACGCCAATGAAATCACCGGCAAACCGCACATTCTGCTCGATCAGGTCATGGGCCATGACAACCTCACGTTGACGATCTACGACCGCTTGAATTTGCGTACGCCGCTGCTCAAATCCGGCAGCGGCTTGAGCGATCCACGGGTTGAATTGAAGGCAGTGCGCGCGACCACCGAGCAACTGGCTTACTCCGACAGCAGCGACGCCGAAGGGGCGAAATTCCTCACCGTTTCCAAGTTGATTCGCCTCAAGGACGGCAGCAGCGTGCCGGTGCTGTTGTCGGTGGACAACGCCCACGATCAAGCCTTGCTCAGCGCCTATCTGCGTTCGACGCTGATTGCCTTGCCGCTGTTGCTGGTGTTCATCGGCCTGACTGCCTGGGGCGCGGTGCAGCGTGGGCTGGCGCCGCTGCGGGAGTTTCGCAAAGTGGCGGCGATGGTTTCGACCCAGGACCTGGAGCATCGGTTGTCCGCGGTGAACATGCCGCAGGAGTTGAGTGAACTGGCGCAGGGCATCAACTTCATGCTGCATCGGCTGGATGCCGGGGTGCAGCAGTTGTCGCAATTCTCCGACGACTTGGCGCATGAGCTGCGCACGCCGATCAACAACCTGATGGGCAAGGCGCAGGTGACCTTGTCCCGCGAGCGCACGACCGAGGAATACAAGGACGTGCTGGTGTCATGCACCGAGGAGTTGGAGCGGGTGGCGCGGATTGTCTCGGACATGTTGTTTCTGGCGCAGGTCAGTCATCCGTCGGCGCTGGCGCCGTTTGAAGCGGTGGCGCTGGAGGTTGAAGTGGCGAAGGTGGCGGAGATGTTTTCGCTGTCGGCGCAGGACAAGCAAATTCATTTGAATGTGCTCGGCAGCGCATCGGTTCTGGGGGATCGGCTGATGATTCAACGGGCGATTTCCAATCTGTTGTCGAATGCGCTGCGCCACTGCCCTGCCGGGAAAACCGTAACGTTGCTGATCGAGCAGAGTGCAGCGCAGGCGTCGCTGCTGGTCAGCAACCCCGGCGCCGGAATTGAAGCGCAACATTTGCCGTATCTGTTTGACCGCTTCTACCGCGTCGACAGCAGCCGCTCACGCTCGCAGGGCAGCACTGGATTGGGCCTGGCGATCGTGCGCTCGATCATGAGCCTGCATCAGGGTGTGGCGGAGGTTAAGAGCTTGCCGGGGGCGATGACCGTGTTCCGGCTCGGGTTTCCTGCGGCGACACCAACGGCCCCTTCGCTTGCAGGCAAGCTCCCACAGTGATCTGCGGGGTACTCAGGTTTTGTGAACACCACTGAAACCTGTGGGAGCGAGCTTGCTCGCGATGGCGGTGGGTCAGTCGATATTTTTGTACGATTTTTTACCGATTTTCTCCATCCCCACACAAACACCGAAAGCTCTCGCCGCAACCTCCGTTTTGTCCTACAGCCAGTTTTGAATAGATAGCTCTATGGTGGAGGCCTTGGCAGATGGAATACCGACGAGAGGTTAAAAATGAACAGGGATATCGTTTGCGAATGGGCTGAAGAAGTCTATGGTTTGGCAGTGTTGAAATATTCTGGCTATATTTGTCCAGAATACAGGGGTGAGCTGATGATCATCGTTCCGCTGGCTGAAGCCAAAAACAATTTATCCAAACTCGTCGATGATGCCGCTGCGGGCCAAGTCATCACGATTGCCAAGCATGGCCGGGCGATGGCTCGCCTCGTTCCCCTAGGAAAGCCCAGCGCTCAACGTATTGGCGCAATGAAAGGCAAACTGGTGTTGCCCGACGATTTCGACTCACCATTGCCCGATGAAATGCTTGATGCATTTGAGGGCACTCAAGCATGAGGCTTCTGCTCGACACGCACATTTTGCTCTGGACGCTCAGTGATGACGCCAGACTGTCCGGCAAGGCCAGAAAACTGATTGATAACGCCGCCGAAATCTACATCAGTGCCGCCACTTTCTGGGAAATGGCGATCAAGGTCGGGCTCGGCAAGCTGAATGTTGATTTGGAAGAAGTCCGCCAATATTGTCTCGACAGTGGTTTTATCGAACTGCCAGTGACTGCAGAGCACGCCATCGCCGTGAAGGATCTTGAGCACCATCATCGAGATCCGTTTGACCGCATTATCGTGGCCACAGCAATGACTGAACCAATGAAGTTGCTCACGGCTGATTCTTTGGTTGCTCGGTACACCGATCTGGCTGTTCTGGTCTGATCAAGACACATCCAGTACCGGCATACATCAATGCTGGCGGCGGGTCAGTCGATATATTTTTCGTCTGACACACCGCTATCGCGAGCAGGCTCACTCCTACAGGTTTTTGTGTCGTTCACAGATGCGGTGTACGCCGCAAACCTCTGTGGGAGTGAGCCTGCTCGCGATTGCGGTAGATCAGACGCCAAAAAAAACGGCACCTTCCGGTGCCGTTCGCCTTTCACAGTTCCCCTATCACTTGCGAGCATCCGCCCACGATTTCAGCAGTTCGTTGTAGCTCACGGTTTCGCCTTTCGGCTTCTCGTTGGCCAGTTTCGGTTTCGGTGCGCCCGGCTGATCAAACCAGTATTGCGCGTCGCGCTCCGGGTTCATCTTCGGAGCACAAACGGCTTGAGCCTTGGAGCGTTCGAGGCGCGTCATGATCGCGTCCTGATCCTTGGCCAAACCGTCCAGCGCCTGTTGCGGGGTCTTCTCGCCGCTCGCTGCTTCGGCGATGTGGCTCCACCACAATTGCGCCAGACGCGGATAATCCGGCACGTTGGTCCCGGTCGGAGTCCATTGCACGCGGGCCGGGCTGCGGTAGAACTCGACCAGACCACCGAGCTTCGGCGCCAGATCGGTCATCGCCTGCGAGTTGATGTCCGACTCGCGAATCGGCGTCAGGCCGACGATGGTTTTCTTCAGCGACACGGTTTTCGAGGTTACGAACTGCGCGTACAGCCACGCCGCAAGCTTCTGTTTCTCAGGCGTGGACTTCATGAAGGTCCACGAACCCACGTCCTGATAACCGAGCTTCATGCCCTCTTCCCAATACGGCCCGCGCGGTGACGGTGCCATGCGCCATTTCGGCGTGCCGTCGGCGTTGACCACCGGCAAGCCCGGTTTAGTCATGTCGGCGGTGAACGCGGTGTACCAGAAAATCTGCTGGGCGATGTTGCCCTGCGACGGCACCGGCCCCGACTCGGAGAAGGTCATGCCCGCCGCTTCCGGTGGCGCGTACTTCTTCAGCCAGTCGACATACTTGGTGGTGGCGAACACTGCCGCCGGGCCATTGGTGTCGCCGCCACGGGTCACGCTGGAGCCGACCGGGTGGCAGTCCTCGACACGAATCCCCCACTCGTCCACCGGCAAACCATTCGGGATGCCCTTGTCGCCGCCGCCGGCCATGGAGAACCAGGCATCGGTGAAGCGCCAGCCCAGCGACGGGTCTTTCTTGCCGTAGTCCATGTGCCCGTAAACGCGTTTGCCGTCGATTTCCTTGACGTCTTCGCTGAAGAATTTGGCGATGTCCTCATAGGCTGACCAGTTCACCGGCACGCCCAATTCGTAGCCGTACTTTTCCTTGAACCTGGCTTTCAGATCGGCACGCTCGAACCAGTCGGCGCGGAACCAGTACAGGTTGGCGAATTGCTGGTCGGGCAGTTGATAGATCTTGCCGTCCGGCGCGGTGGTGAACGAGATGCCGATGAAGTCCTTGATATCGAGCGTCGGCGAGGTGAAGTTCTTGCCTTCGTTGGCCATCAGGTCGGTGATTGATTCGGTCTTGCCGTAGCGAAAGTGCGTACCGATCAGGTCCGAGTCGTTGACCCAGCCGTCGTAGATGTTCTTGTCCGACTGCATCACCGTCTGCATTTTCTCGACCACGTCGCCTTCTTGCAGCAGGTCGTGGGTGAGCTTGATCCCGGTGATTTCGCTGAACGCCTTGGCCAGCACTTTCGACTCGTATTCGTGGGTGGTCAGGGTCTCGGAAACGACCTTGATGTCCATGCCGCGAAACGGCTCGGCGGCCTTGATGAACCACTTCAATTCTTCGAGTTGCTGCTCGGCCGTCAGGGTCGACGGTTTGAATTCACTGCCGATCCATTTTTTCGCCGCGTCTTCGTAGGCATCGGCCCACGCGGCGGCGCTCAAACCGCTGAGTGCCAGCAGGGCTGCCAATGAAATGCTATGTCGCAGCTTATTGTTTTTGTCGAACATAGAGACCTCCTGTTTAAGTTGTGGAGCCGCGTTGCCGAACGACTCGACTAGCCCCAACGCATCACAGCCAACAGCCACACCAGGGACAACGCGGACGCCACCCAGATGCTCCAGTCGGTGGCGCCGATCACCAGCAAATGCAGGTAGGCGCTGCCGAGAAGACCGATAAACAAACGATCGCCACGGGTGGTGGCAATCGGCAGAAAACCTCGCCGCAGGATGCTCGGCGAACGCAATTCCCACGTGGTCATGCCGACCAGAATCAGGCCGATGACGATGAAGAATGCTGCGGTAGGTGTAGTCCAGCTCATCCATTCCATCATCAGTTCCTCAGACCCGACCGAGGGCAAAGCCCTTGGCCACGTGGTTGCGAACAAACCAGATCACCAGCATGCCCGGCAGAATGGTCAACACCCCCGCCGCTGCCAGCACACCCCAGTCGATACCCGAGGCTGAAACCGTGCGCGTCATCACCGCCGCAATCGGCTTGGCGTTGACCGAGGTCAACGTGCGTGCGAGCAGCAGTTCGACCCAGGAAAACATAAAGCAGAAAAACGCCGTGACACCGATGCCCGAACCGATCAACGGGATGAAAATCTTCACGAAGAACTTGGGGAAACTGTAGCCGTCGATGTAGGCGGTTTCGTCAATTTCCTTCGGCACCCCGGACATGAAGCCTTCGAGAATCCACACCGCCAATGGCACGTTAAACAGGCAATGCGCCAAGGCCACGGCGATGTGCGTATCGAACAGACCAATCGACGAATACAACTGAAAGAACGGCAGCAAAAACACCGCCGGCGGCGCCATGCGGTTGGTCAGCAGCCAGAAGAACAGGTGCTTGTCGCCGAGAAAACGGTAGCGCGAAAACGCATACGCCGCCGGCAGCGCCACGCTCAGCGAGATCACCGTGTTCAGGCTCACGTAATACAGCGAGTTGAGATAACCGGTGTACCAGCTCGGGTCGGTGAAGATCACTTTGTAGTTCGCCAGCGTGAAGGCCTGTGGGAAAAGCGTCAGGCCGCCAAGGATTTCGGTGTTGCTCTTGAACGACATGTTCAGCAGCCAGTAGATCGGCACCAGCAGGAACAGGATGTACACCAGCAACGGAATAATCTTTCTCTTGCTCATGGCCGGGCCTCAGCGGTTGGCGTCGGAGTGCGTCATGGCGGTGTAGAACAGCCAGGACACCAACAGGATGATCAGGAAGTACACCAGCGAAAACGCCGCTGCCGGACCGAGGTCGAATTGCCCTACGGCCATCTGGGTCAACGTCTGACTCAAGAAGGTCGTGGCGTTGCCCGGCCCGCCGCCGGTGAGCACGAACGGCTCGGTGTAGATCATGAAACTGTCCATGAACCGCAACATCACCGCGATCAGCAGCACGCTCTTCAGCTTGGGCAACTGAATGTGCCTGAACACCGCCCAGGCCGAGGCGCGGTCGATGCGCGCGGCCTGGTAATACACGTCGGGAATTGCGCGCAATCCGGAGAAACACAGCAGCGCCACCAATGAAGTCCAGTGCCAGACGTCCATCACCAGCACCGTCACCCAGGCGTCCATGGTGTTGGCCGCGTAGTTGTAGCTGATGCCCATCGCGTTGAGGCTCGAACCCAGTAGACCGATGTCGGCGCGACCGAAAATCTGCCAAATGGTGCCGACCACGTTCCATGGAATCAGCAGCGGAATCGCCAGAATGATCAGCACCACCGACGACCAGCGACCCTTGGTCGGCATGGTCAGGGCGACGGCAATGCCCAGCGGAATTTCGATCAGCAACACACACGCCGAATAGATGAACTGACGTAGCAGCGAGTCGTGCAAACGCGGATCGAGCAGCACTTGTTTGTACCAGTCGGCGCCGACGAAGTAGCGGCTGGACTGGTCGAAGATGTCCTGCACCGAATAGTTGACCACGGTCATCATCGGGATCACCGCACTGAACGCCACCAGCAGGAACACCGGCAACACCAGCCACCAGGCCTTGTTGTTCTGCACCTTGTTCATGGCTGCACCTCTTCATCGGCTTCGAGCAGAAACTCATCGGCATAGACCATCAGCCACTGCGCCGGAAAACTGATGTACGCCGTGCCCTGCGGCACCGGTTTGTCTTCGGCCAGGCGTACTTTCAACGGTGCGCCGTCGAGGTCGAGGGTCATGATCTTGTAGGTGCCGAGGTCTTCGACATGTACGACCCTGGCCTGCATCGCGTCATCAAACGGCTCGTCCCACACATGAATAAACTCCGGGCGGATGCCGACCTTCAGATTTTTCCACTGGCCGTGTTCGATATGTCGCTGCATGGCGTCGGACAGCGGCAGGTGCGTCGAAGCGAAACCGACGCCACCGGGTTGTGGCTGCACGTCGATCAGGTTCATCCCGGGGCTGCCAATGAAATAGCCGACAAAGGTGTGGCTCGGCCGCTCGAACAATTCCCGTGGCGTGCCGAACTGGACGATCTGGCCGCCGTACATCACCGCGATCTTGTCGGCGAAGGTCGAGGCCTCGAGTTGATCGTGGGTAACGTAGACCATGGTGATGTTGAACTGCTCGTGGATCTGCTTGAGCTTGCGCCGCAGTTTCCACTTCAGGTGCGGGTCGATCACCGTCAGCGGTTCATCGAAGAGGATCGCCGAGACATCGTCACGGACTAGGCCACGGCCCATCGAGACTTTCTGTTTTTCGTCGGCGGTGAGGTTGCGCGCCTTCTTGCTCAGGAGGTTTTGCAGGTCGAGGACTTCGGCAATTTCCTGCACCTTGCTGTGCACTTTCGCCTCGGCCATGCCCTGATTTCGCAGGGGGAAAGCGAGGTTATCGAACACGGTCATGGTGTCGTAAACCACCGGAAACTGGAAAACCTGAGCGATGTTGCGCTTCTCCGGCGTCAGGTCGTTGACCGCTTTGCCGTCGAACAACACATGGCCCTGCGAGGGGCTGAGCAGGCCGGAAATGATGTTGAGCAAGGTCGACTTGCCGCAACCCGACGGCCCGAGCAAGGCGTAGGCACCACCCTGCTCCCAGACGTGATCCATCTCGCGGATCGCGTAGTCCTCCGCGCCGCTGGGGGTTTTGCTGTAGCTGTGGGCGAGGTGCTGCAAACGGATTTCGGCCATCAGGCAACCCTCGCGACACGCCGGCCCGGTGCTTGCACCAGACGGCCCTGCGCATCGAAAACGAACAGTTTGTGGGTCGGGATGTAAATGCGGATCGGCGCATCGACGTCGTATTCGTGAACGCCGGGCAGGTGCAGCACCAGCAGGAAATGCTCGTTGCGCACATGAAGGAAGGTTTCCGAACCGCTGATCTCGGCGACTTCGACGGTCACTGCCAATTCCAGATCGTCATCGTTGCTCGGCACCAGCGAGATGTGGCTGGGACGCACGCCAAAACGGAACTCGCCCTCGCCCACCGGGCGCAGATCGACGTTCAACGGGAAGTGCACAAAGTTGGCGAAGCTGACTTCATTGCCGGCGATGCGCCCGGGCATCAGGTTGATCGGCGGTTCGGAGAACAATTCGGCGGCGAGCACGGTTTGCGGCTGGTGATACACCGAAGTCGACGGGCCGCTCTGAATCACCCGGCCTTCGTGAAGAATGGTCGTGGTGCCGCCGAGTGCCAGCGCCTCGTTGGGCTCGGTGGTGGCGTAAATCGCAATGGTGTGGCGCGCCTTGAACAGCTCGCGCATTTCCTGGCGCAGCTCTTCGCGCAGTTTGTAATCGAGGTTGACCAGCGGCTCATCGAACAGGATCAGCTCGGCATCCTTGACCAGTGCGCGGGCCATGGCCGTGCGTTGCTGTTGACCGCCGGACAGCTCCAGCGGATAGCGCTGCAGAAACTTCTCGATGCGCAGCATCTTCGCGGTTTCCTGCACTTTGCTGTGGATGATCTCTTTCGACACACCGGCCTGACGCAGCGGCGAGGCGATGTTCTCGAACACGGTCATGGTCGGGTAATTGATGAACTGCTGATAGACCATCGACACGTTGCGCAGCCGCACCGGGCGCTGGGTGACGTCGACACCGTTCATCAGGATGCGACCGCTGTCGGGCTTATCGAGCCCGGCCATTAAACGCATGAGGCTGGTTTTGCCGGACAGCGTGCGGCCGAGCAAAACGTTGAAAGAACCGGGTTCGAATTTCAGGCACGCATCGTCGATCCAGATCTGGCCCTCGACGGTACGGCTGACGTGCTCCAGGGTGAGTGACATGGCTCGGCCTTTTTATTATTGGAGTCAAGCGACCTGTGCACGGGAGCGAGTTTCGTGCCAGAAATGGCAAGTGATTGATTTGTCGTGAAAATCGTTGAATGCGTGGGGATTGAGCGTTCATTGCTGAACACATTTGAACAGTCGGGCGATTGACAATGAACAATAGTGAACAACACTCTATGAACGCTTTTTGCCCGATCTTGAATGCGATAGAGATCCCCTGTGGGAGCGAGCCTGCTCGCGAAAGCGGTGTGTCAGTCGATGCAATTGTGTCTGATAGACCGCTTTCGCGAGCAGGCTCGCTCCCACATGTGGATTTGTGTTGTATTGAGGATTCGGGTTCATAACAACAATAAAAATCGCTGCATCAGAGGCCCACTGCCATGGCCGCACCTGCCCCGCCGCTGTCCCACGACGCGATCGTCCAGACTTCCTGGCAACGTTGCCGCGCGTTCGGTCTCGACCACCAAAGCACGCCAGCCTTCGATCAACTGCCTGCCGCCGCCATCGCGCGGTTGCTCGACAGCCATCATTCGCTGGTGCAAACCACGCACCAGGAAGTCCTGCCCTATTACGAAAACATCCTTAGCAACTCCAACTGCCTGATCATGCTCGCCGACAATCAGGGCCAAGTCCTGACCTCGTGGGGAACGCAACGCTTTATCGAGCCGAATCTGGCCCGGGGCTTTCAAGCCGGGGCAAGCTGGATGGAGCGCTGCAGCGGCACCAATGCGATCGGCACGGCGCTGGCCTGCGAGCAGGCTGTTCATATCGAACACGATGAACACTTTCTGAAAGCCAACCGCTTCATGACCGGTTCCGCCGCGCCGATTTTCGATGCCGAGCGCAAGGTCATTGCGGTGCTTGATGTGTCCAGCGACAGCTATCTGCCGCCCTCACACACGCTGGGCATGGTCAAGATGATGAGCCAGACCGTGGAGAACCGGCTGATTCTCAACCTGTTCCATGGCCAGCATTTTCAACTGACTTTCAACACCGGATTGAACAACCTCGACAGTCAGTGGGCCGGGTTGTTGATCTTTGATGAGAGCGGTCAGGTGCTGTCAGCCAATCGTCGCGCCGACAATCTGCTCGGCGTGCGTTTGTCGCGGGTCAGCGTTGAAAGCCTGTTCAAGGTGTCGCTGCTGGAATTGATCAACCAGCCGGACGGCTTGCCGTTTGCCTTGCAGACCTCCGGGCGCAACCGTTTTCAGTGCTTGTTGAAGCGGCCGAAGCAGGCGTCGGTTCAGCCGCGCGTTTTTGCTGCTGAAACCAAAACCGCCGCGCCCACCGCGATCAGCCTCAACACCCTGCACTTCGGCGACAGTCGCGTGGAAAAAGCCGTACGTCAGGCTGAGCGGTTGCTGGAGAAAGACATTCCGCTGCTGATCCATGGCGAAACCGGGGTCGGCAAGGAAGTTTTCGTCAAAGCCCTGCATCAGGCCAGCTCGCGCAGCAAACAGGCGTTTATCGCCGTCAACTGCGCGGCGATCCCCGCAGAACTGGTCGAGTCGGAACTGTTCGGTTACGAGAAAGGCGCGTTCACCGGCGCCAATCAGAAAGGCAGCATAGGGCTGATTCGCAAGGCGGATAAAGGCACGCTGTTCCTCGATGAAATCGGCGATATGCCGCTGCCGACGCAGGCGCGGTTGCTGCGGGTGTTGCAGGAGCGTTGTGTGCAACCGGTGGGTAGCAGCGAGTTGTTCCCGGTGGACTTGCGGATTATCTCGGCGACTAACCGATCTCTGCGTGAACAAGTGCAATTGGGGCGGTTTCGTGAGGATTTGTACTACCGCATTGGCGGGCTGACGCTGGAGCTGCCGCCATTGCGCGAGCGCAGTGATAAAGAGGCGTTGTTTAAACGGTTGTGGGAGCAGCATCGTGAGCCGACGCAATGGGCGGGGTTGAGTCAGGAGGTGCTGGAGTTGTTCAGCCGTCATCCTTGGCCGGGGAATTTGCGTCAGGTGAGTAGCGTGATGCAGGTGGCGTTGGCGATGGCTGAGGAGCAGCCGGTGAGGCTTGAGCATTTGCCGGATGATTTTTTTGTGGATCTGGAGATGGAGCCGGTTGAGAGTGCGGCGCCGTTGGGGCTGGATTTGAATGATGTTGAGGCGTTGAACCGGGAGTTGAAGGCTTCAGGGGGGAATATTTCACATTTGGCCCGTCGACTTGGAGTTAGCCGCAACACCCTCTACAAGCGGTTGCGGCAGATTGAAGGTTGAGTGAACCCCACGCCCCTCACCCCAGCCCTCTCCCAGAGGTAGAGGGAGCCGACCGAGGTGTCTGGCGTTCTACATCGACCTGAAAAAACCAGTCGATTATGGATTCAAAGCATCCCGTTCAGGTCGCTGTATCTCGTGAACATCCCCCAATCAGTCCCCTCTCCCGGAGGGAGAGGGAGCTGACCGAGGTGTCTGGCGCCGGACATCGACCTGAAACATCGTGGCGATTATGGATTCAGCGCAAATCGCACAGGTCGGTGTATTTCCTGAACATCCCCCATTCAGTCCCCTCTCCTGAGGGAGAGGGCTAGGGTGAGGGCGAAAATTCCGGCTCAACATGCGTAACCGAAGCCGCCTCCAATGTGCGCAACCCGACCAGCACAACAACCACCATCATGATCCCTGCGCCAATCGCCACGCCGAACCCTGCCCGCGCGCCCCACGCATCAATCACCAGCCCCGCCAGCATGCCACCCAGCGCAACGCCGATGCTGATACCCGTGGTCATCCACGTCAGCCCTTCAGTGATCCGCGACGGCGGGATGATGATCGTCCCCAGCTTCATGACCACGACCATCGTTGGCGCAAACGAAATCCCGGCAATAAACAGCGTCGCTGACAGGACATAAACGTCCGTGGCAAAAATCGGCAACACGCCGGTGAACGCCGTGACCAATATCCCGATCAGGAACTGTTTTTCGATCGCCAGCGAAACCCTCATCGCACCGAACGTCAGGCCCGCCACCAGTGAACCGAACGCATAGGCGGCGAGGCAGAAGGTCGCAGCGCCCGGCCAGCCTTGCGCATTGGCGAAGGCGACTACGGCGACATCGATCGCTCCGCCAATGACGCCCATCGCCAACAGCGCCAGAACAATGGTGCGAACGCCGGGGATCAGCAACGTCGAGCCACTATGGCTAGCGTGGCCCACGACAACCTTGGGTTCAGTCTGGCGTTGCAAGAGAAACGCCGTCACCCCGGCGGCCAGCAACCCGACCGCAACAAGGGGCCCGGCTTCGGCGAAAAAACTCACGCTCAGGCCAATCGCCAGGGGCGGGCCGACGATGTAGGCCATTTCGGTGAGGACCGTGTCCAGCGAGAACGCCGTGTGTAATTGCGGCTTGCCCCGAAACAACTGCGTCCAGCGCGCCCTGATCATCGACGGCATGCTCGGCATCGTCCCCGCCAGTGCCGCCAGCACAAACAGCAGTGCGGCTGGCGCGCGCAAGTAGACGGCGATGATCAGCGCCAGCAACATGGCAATGCTGAACGCCGTGACGATGGGCAGCACGCGGCTCTGGCCATGTCGATCGACGAGTTTCGAGATGTGCGGGCCGAGCAGCGCGTTGCACAGGGTGAACGTACCGGCGACGGTACCGGCCAGCCAGTACACACCGGTTTGCTGCACCAGCATGGTGATGATGCCGATGCCGATCATTGCCTGCGGCAAGCGCGCGATAGAACTCGCGAGCACTAACCCTGTGGCGCCGGGGGTCGTTAGCAGCTCGCGATAGTGATTGGCCATGGTGTTTCCCTTACATGATCGTCATCGCTCAGCATCCGGCTGAACGCGTTGCCGACATCAAGACCTACGCGAACGTCAAAAGCAACCCTCACCCCAGCCCTCTCCCAGAGGGAGAGGGAGCTGACCAAGGTGTCTGGCGTTGTACATCGACCTGAAAAAACCAGTCGATTATGGATTCAAGGCAGGTTCAAGTCGGCGTGTCTCTTTGACACCCTCTCCCTCTCCCTCACCCCAGCCCTCTCCCGGAGGGAGAGGGAGCCGACCGAAGTGTCTGGCGTTGTGCATCGACCTGAAAAATTGTGTCGATTATGGATTCGGAGAAAAACTTTCAAGTCGGCGTATCTCTTGAGCATCCCACATTCGGTCCCCTCTCCCTCCGGGAGAGGGTTAGGGTGAGGGGCTTTTCTTGCGCACAAACAAAAACCCGCACAAGGCGGGTTTTGTTTTGAAGCTAAACGCGGCGATCAGTCAGCCAGACGCCAGGTAGTCCCACCCTTGCCGTCTTCCAACACAACACCCATCGCTGTCAGCTGATCACGAATCCGATCCGACTCAGCCCAATCCTTACCCGCACGCGCCGCCAGACGCGCGGCAATCAGCGCATCAACCTCTGCCGCATCGACACGCCCTTCAGCGCCCGCCTGCAAAAAGTCATCGGCTTCGAGCTGCAAAACACCCAACACACTCGCCAGCTCTTTCAGACGCGCCGCCAGACCTGCCGCCGCATCGAGATCGCTCTCGCGCAGACGGTTGATCTCACGCACCATCTCAAACAGCACGGCGCACGCTTCCGGTGTACCGAAGTCATCGTTCATTACCGTGGTGAAGCGTTCAACAAACGCTTCGCCGCCAGCAGGCGCCACAGTCGGCAAACCTTTCAACGCGTGGTAGAAACGCTCCAGGGCGCCTTTGGCGTCCTTGAGGTTGTCTTCCGAGTAGTTGATCGCGCTGCGGTAGTGGCTCGACACCAGCAGGTAACGTACGACTTCCGGGTGGTACTTTTCCAGCACGTCGCGAATGGTGAAGAAGTTGTTCAAGGACTTGGACATCTTCTCGCCATTGATGCGAATCATGCCGCAATGCATCCACGCGTTGGCGTAGGTCTTGCCGGTGGCCGCTTCGCTCTGGGCGATTTCGTTTTCATGGTGCGGGAACTCGAGGTCGCTGCCGCCGCCATGAATGTCGAAGGTCTCGCCGAGGCAGCAGGTGGACATCACCGAGCACTCGATGTGCCAGCCGGGACGCCCGGCGCCCCATGGCGATTCCCAGCTCGGCTCGCCCGGTTTGGCGGCTTTCCACAGGACGAAGTCCAGCGGGTCCTGTTTCGACTCGTCGACTTCGATGCGGGCGCCGATGCGCAGGTCTTCGATTTTCTTGCGCGACAGCTTGCCGTAGCCCATGAACTTGGCGACGCGGTAGTACACGTCGCCATTGCCCGGGGCGTAGGCGTAACCCTTGTCGATCAAGGTCTGGATCATCGCGTGCATGCCCGGAATGTGATCCGTGGCGCGCGGCTCCATGTCCGGTTTCTTGATGTTCAGGCGCGCTTCGTCTTCGTGCATCGCGGCGATCATGCGCTCGGTCAACGCTTCGAACGATTCACCGTTCTCGTTGGCGCGGTTGATGATCTTGTCGTCGATGTCGGTGATGTTGCGCACGTAGGTCAGGTCGTAACCGCTGAACCGCAACCAGCGGGTCACCAGGTCGAACGCGACCATGCTGCGGCCGTGGCCGAGGTGGCAGTAGTCGTAAACGGTCATCCCGCAGACGTACATGCGCACCTTGTTGCCATCCAGCGGCTTGAAGACTTCTTTGCTCTTGGTGAGCGTGTTGTAGATCGTCAGCACTTTATATTTCCTTGACGCTGAATCACTGGCCCCACGAATCACGCAGGGTCACGGTACGGTTGAATACCGGCTGACCTGGTTTCGAGTCCTTCAAATCGGCAACGAAGTAGCCTTCGCGCTCGAACTGGAAACGGTCTTCCGGCTGTGCATTGCCAAGCGATGGCTCAGCACGACAACCGGTGAGTACCTGCAGCGAATCAGGGTTGATGTTGTCGAGGAAACTCGCGCTGTCTTCGGCCTTCTCAGGGTTGGCCGAACGGAACAGACGATCGTACAGACGCACTTCGCACTCGACGCTGGCGGCAGCCGGCACCCAGTGGATCACGCCTTTGACCTTGCGGCCTTCAGGGTTCTTGCCGAGGGTTTCCGGATCGTAAGAGCAACGCAGTTCGACGATGTTGCCATCGGCGTCCTTGATCGCTTCGTCGGCACGGATCACGTAGCTGCCGCGCAGACGCACTTCACCGGCCGGTTCCAGGCGCTTGTAGCCCTTCGGCGGCTCTTCCATGAAGTCGTCACGGTCGATGTAGATTTCCCGGGCGAATGGCAGTGCGCGCACGCCCATGTCTTCTTTCGGGTGACGCGGCAGTTCGAGGTTTTCGACCTGACCTTCCGGGTAGTTGGTGATCACGACTTTCAGCGGACGCAGTACGCACATGGCACGCGGTGCGGTCTGGTCGAGGTCGTCACGGATGCTGAATTCGAGCATGCCGAAGTCGACCACGCCGTCGGAACGGTTGGTGCCGATCATTTCGCAGAAATTGCGGATCGATTTCGGTGTGTAGCCACGGCGGCGGAAGCCCGACAGCGTGGACATGCGCGGATCGTCCCAACCGTTGACGTGCTTTTCATCGACCAGTTGCTTGAGCTTGCGCTTGCTGGTGATGGTGTAGTTGAGGTTCAGACGGCTGAACTCGTACTGACGCGGGTGCGCCGGCACTGGCAACGCGTCGAGGAACCACTCGTACAGCGGACGATGGCTTTCGAACTCCAGGGTGCAGATCGAGTGGGTGATGCCTTCGATGGCGTCCGACTGACCGTGGGTGAAGTCGTAGTTCGGGTAGATGCACCACTTGTCACCGGTCTGGTGGTGATGCGCGTGACGGATGCGATACATGATCGGGTCGCGCAGGTTCATGTTCGGCGAGGCCATGTCGATCTTCGCACGCAGCACCCGGGCACCGTCCGCGAACTCACCGGCACGCATGCGCGCAAACCAGTCGAGGTTTTCTTCAACCGAACGGTCGCGGAACGGGCTGTTCTTGCCCGGCTCGGTCAGGCTGCCACGGTATTCCTTGGCCTGCTCCGGGGTCAGGTCGTCGACGTAGGCTTTGCCGGCCTTGATCAGCTCGACGGCCCAGTCGTGCAACTGGTCGAAATACTGCGAGGCGTAGCGCACTTCGCCGGACCATTCGAAGCCCAGCCATTTGACGTCACTTTCGATCGCGTCGATGTATTCCTGGTCTTCCTTGGCCGGGTTGGTGTCGTCGAAACGCAGGTGCGTGACGCCGCCGAACTCCTGGGCCAGGCCGAAGTTCACGCAGATCGACTTGGCGTGGCCGATGTGCAGGTAGCCGTTGGGCTCAGGCGGGAAACGGGTGACGATCTGTGTGTGCTTGCCCGAGTCCAGGTCTGCCTGGATGATCGGCCGCAGGAAATTGACCGGCACGGCAGGGCCGGACTTGGCATTCGAGGTAGGGTCGACAGTGGGCTTGCTCATAGGATCCTTGACTTACATGTGCGCGGCCGCAGAGGGGGCCAGACAAAACAAAGCCGCTATCATAGCCGATGCTGTCAAGGGGCTGACAGAGCACGGCCTATAAAGGAGCGCATTTAATCGCCGGGAATTGAAAAACAGCCTCGAAATTCGCGCCTGTCACGCTAAACTGCGCACCTTGGCCCACGGGCTGAACCGGTAACGGGCGCAAATGTCCCATTGCCCACGAATTCCTTATAAAACGCTTCATTGAAAAAGAGCACCGATCATGACTCAAGTTAAATTGACCACCAATCATGGCGACATCGTCATCGAACTGAACGCTGAAAAGGCGCCGATCACCGTCGCCAACTTCATCGAGTACGTCAACGCCGGTCACTACGAAAACACCGTTTTCCACCGTGTCATCGGTAACTTCATGATCCAGGGCGGCGGTTTCGAGCCAGGCATGAAAGAAAAGAAAGACAAGCGTCCAAGCATCCAGAACGAAGCTGACAACGGTCTTTCCAACGACAAATACACCGTTGCCATGGCCCGCACCATGGAGCCGCATTCGGCCTCCGCACAGTTCTTCATCAACGTCGCCGACAACACCTTCCTCAACCACAGCGGCAAGAACGTGCAAGGCTGGGGCTACGCGGTATTCGGTAAAGTGACCGCCGGCACCGACGTTGTCGACAAGATCAAAGGTGTTTCGACCACTTCCAAGGCCGGCCACCAGGACGTACCAGCAGACGACGTGATCATCGAGAAAGCCGAGATCATCGAAGCGTGATATTGCTGATTTCAGACTTGCATCTGGAAGAGGAGCGCCCGGACATAACCCGGGCGTTTCTGGATTTGCTCGCCGGACGCGCCCGCTCGGCGAGTGCGTTGTACATTCTTGGCGACTTCTTCGAAGCGTGGATTGGCGACGACGCCATGACGCCCTTCCAGCGTTCCATCTGCCAGGCCCTGCGCGAACTCAGCGACAGCGGCACGGCGATTTTTCTGATGCACGGCAATCGCGACTTCATGCTCGGCAAGGCCTTCTGCAAGCAGGCCGGCTGTACGTTGTTGAAGGACCCGAGTGTCGTGCAGTTTTACGGCGAGCCGGTGCTGTTGATGCACGGCGACAGCCTCTGCACCCGTGACGTCGGCTATATGAAGCTGCGGCGTTATCTGCGTAATCCGATCACGCTGTTTATCCTGCGCAATCTGCCGCTGAGCAGCCGCCACAAACTGGCGCGCAAGCTGCGCAGCGAGAGCAAGGCGCAGACGCGGATGAAGGCTAATGACATTGTTGATGTCACACCGGAGGAGATTCCGCGGATCATGCAGGAATATGGCGTGAAAACCCTGATTCACGGGCACACCCATCGGCCGGCGATTCACAAGTTGCAGCTTGGTGAGCAGGCGGCGAAGCGGATTGTGCTGGGGGACTGGGATCGGCAGGGTTGGGCGTTGCAGGTGGATGAGAGCGGGTACGCCCTGGCGCCGTTCGACTTCGCCCCGCCGCTGGCTTTGCCGCACGGCTGAAGATCGCTACCCCCTCACCCCAGCCCTCCCGAAACGTCGGACCGCCCCCAAGGGGGGCGAGGGGGAAAGGGAGCCGACCGAGTGCAGTTCAAAACCCGCGATCGACTCACAATCTCAAATCATGCTTTCCCCAAACCGGAGTTCAACTCGGTGGCTCAGGTCGGCGTACCTCGAAAGCAAACCACGGTCAGTCCCCTCTCCCTACGGGCGGTCCGACGTTTCGGGAGGGTTAGGGTGAGGGGCTTTTGACCTTAGTGCCCGGAAGCAGCAGGCCCTGCCTTGGCGGCAAACGGCGGCTTAGCCAGCCACACAATCAGAATCAACCCCATAAACCCCCAGCCCAACAACGTGAAGTAATCCACGGTAGAGAGCATGTAAGCCTGACTGGTCAGAATCTGATCCATCTGCGCATAAGCCGACTGGCTCGCCCCGCCCAAATGATTCAAGGTCTCGCGCGTCGCCGGCTCGAAGGTGCTGATGCTTTCGCTCATGTACGCATGATGCTGATCCGCGCGGCGAATCCAGATCCAAGTGGTCAGCGACGCCGCAAAGCTACCGCCCAACGTCCGCAGGAAAGTCGCCAGACCGGCACCATCGGCAATCTGACTCGGCGGCAAGTCCGACATCAGAATGCTCAAGGTCGGCATAAAGAACAGCGCCACGCCAATGCCCATGAACAACTGCACCAAAGCAATGTGCTGGAAGTCCACCTCATTGGTGAAACCCGCCCGCATAAAGCAGCTCAAGCCAATCGCCAGAAACGCCAGCCCGGCCAGTAAACGCAGGTCGAACTTGTTCGCGTACTTGCCGACAAACGGCGACAGCAGCACCGGCAAAATGCCGATCGGCGCCACGGCCAGACCGGCCCAGGTCGCGGTGTAGCCCATCTGCGTCTGCAACCACTGCGGCAAGATCAGGTTGATGCCGAAGAACCCGGCGTAACCCAGCACCAACACCAGCGTGCCGATGCGGAAGTTGCGATACGCGAACAACCGCAGATTCACCACCGGATGCTGATCGGTCATTTCCCAGATGACGAACACCGCCAGCGCGATCACCGAAATCGCCGCGCCGATGATGATGAAGTTCGACTCGAACCAATCCAGGTCATTGCCCTTGTCGAGGATCACCTGCAACGCGCCGACACCAATGATCAGCGTGATCAGACCGACGTAATCCATCGGCTGACGGCTGGTTTCCACCGGACGTTTGGCCAATTGCGAGCGCACCACCATCACCGCAAAAATCCCGATTGGCACGTTGATGAAGAAGATCCACGGCCAGCTGTAACTGTCGGTAATCCAGCCACCGAGAATCGGCCCGGCAATCGGCGCGACCACCGTGACCATCGCCAGTAACGCCAGGGCCATGCCGCGCCTCGCCGGCGGATAGACCGCGATCAGCAGTGTTTGCGTCATCGGGTATAGCGGCCCGGCGACCAGACCTTGCAGGACGCGGAAGCCAATCAATTCCGGCATCGACGTCGAGATACCGCAGAGAAACGAGGCCAGCACGAACAGAATGGTGGCCCAGAGAAACAGCTTCACCTCGCCGAAACGGCGGCTGAGCCAACCGGTCAGCGGCAGCGCAATCGCGTTGCTCACGGCGAACGAGGTGATCACCCAGGTGCCCTGCTCCGAACTCACCCCGAGGTTGCCGGAAATCGTCGGCAACGCCACGTTGGCAATGGTCGTGTCGAGCACTTGCATGAACGTCGCCAGCGACAGGCCGATGGTGCTGAGCAACAGGCTGGGCGGCGTGAAAGAGGCGTTATTGCTCATTGTGAATCCTTTGGAACCGGGTTGGCGCCCTGTCTGTTACAGACACAGCAGCCCTTGTGGGAGCGAGCCTGCTCGCGAATGCTGACTGACATTCAACATGGAAGTTGTCTGACACACCGCTTTCGCGAGCAGGCTCGCTCCCACAGGGGAAAGATTCAGCGTTGCGCGGTTTTGCTGACCGCGGCGCTGTTGTCGTGGATCAGCTGCGCAATCATCGCGTCGGCTTCGGCCAGTTGACGGTCGTAGACGCTGGTGCTGAACGAGGCCTTTTGCGGTGGTTGCTGCGCCAGCACCGGGCCGCTCTGGTCGTGCAGGTTCACTTCAACGTTGGTCGACAGACCGACACGCAACGGGTGCTTGGCCAGCTCTTCGGCGTTGATGTGAATCCGCACCGGTACACGCTGAACGATCTTGATCCAGTTACCGGTGGCGTTCTGCGCCGGCAGCAGAGCAAACGCGCTACCGGTACCGGCGCCGAGGCTGTCGACGGTGCCGCTGTATTTCACGTCGCTGCCGTAGATGTCGGACTCGATATCGACCGGCTGACCGATGCGCATGTCACGCAGTTGGGTTTCCTTGAAGTTGGCGTCGATCCACAGTTGATCCAGCGGAATCACCGCCATCAACGCCGTGCCCGGCTGCACGCGCTGACCGAGTTGCACGGTGCGCTTGGCGACGTAACCGGTGACCGGCGCGATCAAGGTGCTGCGGGCATTGGTCAGGTAGGCCTGACGCAGATCGGCGGCGGCCGACATCACGTCAGGATGCGACGAGACCACGGTGTCATCGACCAGCGCGCTGGTGGTTTTCAGCTGCTGCTTGGCGTTGGCCAGAGCGTTCTGCGCCGAGGTCAGATCATCGCGAGCGTGGGACAGTTCTTCCTGGGAAATCGCCCCGCCCTGCGCGAGGTTTTTCCGACGGTTGTAGTTGTCCTGGGCTTTCTGCACTTCGGCCTGTTGCGCGTTGACCTGGGCTTTCATGCCATCAACGTTGCTGTACAGACCGCGCACCTGACGCACGGTGCGCGCCAGTTTTGCTTGCGCACTTTGCAGGCCGACTTCAGCGTCGTTCGGATCGAAGTTGATCAGCACCTGACCTTCGTGAACCAGATCACCATCGTCAGCGCCAATGCTGACCACGGTGCCGGTCACCAGCGGGGTGATTTCGACGACGTTGCCGTTAACGTAGGCGTCGTCGGTGCTTTCGTTAAAGCGCCCGATGAACTCGTGATACGCCCAGACGCCGGCGCAGGCGAGAGCGACGACAACCGCCAGCGCCAACAGCATCACTTTGCGTTTGCGCGGGTTGCCGGTGTCCGGGGTGTTGCCTTGAGCTTGGGTGTTTTCGGCAGTGGCCATGACAAGTACCTTGAATTAGTTGTGCGGCTTGGCTGGGCTGGCGTTGGCTGCGGTCAGGGTGTCACCCTGGAAGCCGCCGCCCAGCGCTTGCATCAGTTGAATCGACAGGTCGATCTGCTCGGCATTGAGGGTGGCCAGTTGACGTTGGGCCTGGAGCAATTGCTGCTCGATGCTGAGCACGTCCAGGTAGTTGCCGATGCCGGAACCGTAACGCTGGACGACGGTGTTGTAAGAATCCTGAGCAATGTCAGTGGCGTGTTGCTGCGCGCCGATCTGCCGGCCGATGTCACGCAACTGGTTGATCGTGTCGCTGACATCGCCCAGTGCTTTCACCAGACTTTTGTTGTACTGCGCCACCGCCAGATCGTAATCGGCGTCGCGCGCATCGAGGTTGGCGCGCAGGCGTCCGCCGTCGAAGATCGGCACCGAGATGGTCGGGGCAATGTTGAAGAAGCGACTGGCCGAGCCAAACATCGCGTCACCCAACAAGGACTCGGCACCGGCCGAGGCCGTGAGGTTCAAGTTGGGATAGAAGCGGGTTTTCGCCGAGTCGATGTCTTTGCTCGCCGCCTCGACACGCCAGCGCGCAGCGACCAGATCCGGGCGCCGACCGAGCAGTTCCGCCGGCAACACCGACGGCACGGCGACAGCGCTGGCTTGCAGGACTTTCGGTCGAGCGATTTCGTTGCCGCGATCCGGGCCTTTGCCGAGCAGCACTGCCAGGGCGATCTTGGCGCTGTTCAAGCGTTTTTCTGCGTCGATCAGGCTGGCTTCGGAGCTGGCTTCCAGACTCTGGGTTTGCTGGAACTGGTACTGGCTGTCGATCCCGGAGCTCAGACGACGCTGGCTCAGGTCGAGCATCTGCTTGGTGCGTTTGAGGTCTTCGTTGGCCAGGTCATAAACGATGTGCGCCTGACCGAGATCGCTGTAAGCGCGAGCGACGTCGGCGGCGAGGGTCAGCTGTGCGGCCTGACGATCAACTTCAGCGGCGCGGGCCTGACCGAGTGCAGCTTCCCAGGCATCACGCTGGCCGCCCCAGAGGTCGAAGTTGTAATTGAACCCGGCGCTGACGTTACGCACGGTGGCGTAGGCATCGCCCTGCCCTCGCGGGTCCTGATCCTTGGCCAGACGCGAACGGCTGATGCCGGCGCTGGCGTCGAGGGTCGGATAACGTTCGGCATCGGCGGCGTACGCAGCGGCGTTGGCCTGATGCGCGCGGGCTTCGGCGATTTGCATGTCCGGGCTGTCGTGCAGCGCTTCGCGGATCAGGCCATCGAGTTGCGGATCGCCGAGGCTGGTCCACCAGTCGCTCTTCGGCCACGCGGCCGGCGACAGGGTCACGCCGCTGAGGGATTGGCTGGCGTTGAGGCTTTTCGCATCGAGGCTTTTGCCTTGAGTGTCGAGGCCGCTGTAGTTGGCGCAGCCGGCGAGGATCATCGCCGACAGCACCAGCGTCAGGCTGCTGCGCAAGGTTTTACCGCTCATTGTGTTCACCTAAGCGCTGGATGGTGATCGGGTCACCGGCTGCCAGCAGGATTTTCTTGAGGATGTATTCCAGGGTTTTCAACTCGTCCGGGGTGACGGCGCCGGCCAGTTCATTCATCGCGTCGGCGCCGATGTGCGGCAGACGATCGGCCAGTTGCTGGCCTTGTTCGGTCAGCTTCAGTTGCACCTGACGGCGATCGCCTTCGCTGCGCTGGCGAGCCAGAAAGCCTTTCTGCTCCAGACGATCGAGCATGCGTGTCATCGAACCGCTGTCGAGCGACAGATGCCGGCACAGCTCGGCCGGGGTATCGACGCCGAACTGGGCCATGATGATCAACACTTTGAACTGCGCGGCGGTGATGCCGTGAGGTTCCATATGGGTGTCGATGATCCGGTCCTTGAGCAGCGCGGCACGGCCAAGCAACAGGCCGAGATGGCAGTGTTTGAATTCGTCCGGGGTGAAATGCTTCATTTGCTCACCTAATAACTGCCTAGGCAGTGAATGTATGTCGAGATGTTACTGCCTAGGCAGCGAATGTCAACGCAATAGTTAGGTTGCTTTGCAATTAGTTGACCAGTGGGCTGGGTTTTTGTGGCGCCCGCGCTGACGCCTTCGCGAGCAAGCTCGCTCCCACAGGGTCATGCGTCAGCCAAACAATATTGGCAACGACACAAACCCTGTGGGAGCGAGCCTGCTCGCGAAGGCAGCGACTCGGTGTAAGGTCAGTCAGGATTCGTCAGAAGGATGCACAGGCGGCGGTTGCACAGGATGCACCTCTCGCCCGCGCAAGGCAGTCGCCACATACCCAAACGCCCGCCTGCTCACCGCATACATGCTGTGCCAACCCGGCGGTGCCGGTTCGATGGCGGCATGCAACGCCCGCGCATAGTCGAGCACCAGTCCGGGCGTCCAGGCCATCGCCTCGGCGCGTTTGCGCACTTGCGCGGCGACCCAGAACTCGGGGCTGAAGATGACGCGAGCGAAATCCAGCATGCTCGAATGCCCCCGGTTCATCGCCCCTTCCAGCGCCGCTTCGAGGCTATGGGCGACGGCGCTGGAACAGTTGCGGCTGGTCAGGTTGTACGTGCTGTTCTGCCGATACTCCGTCCAGAACGCATGCAGACGCCGGGCGTCGTAATGAGCAAAACTGACCTGCACCGAAGACGGACACCAGTCAGCCACCTCCCCCGCATAATCCGGTAAAAACCTTCCGGCGACATCGTTGTTCGGCGTCGCCCGCAGCAAGCGCACAAAATCCCCCGCCGAACGATCGATGTCGTCCTGCGGGTAATGGCTGATGTAAATGTCCGGACCACATTCCAGTGCCGCGTGACCGGCGGAGATCACGCCGTTGATGTCGACCGCCGCAATGTAGCGGTTGAGCAGCCGATTGCGCACCAGGGTGTCGTCGACGGTGCCGCTGGGGGTCCAGACGTGAATCACCAACGCGTCGCTGCTGGCCGGCGCACTTACTGCAGCAGGACTCGTCAGCGGCAGCTGGTTTTTGAAGCGCACGGCTTGCCGCAACAAGGCGCAACCGGTGAGGAAAAGGCTCATGCCAATGCAAAACGGCACCGTGCCCTTATACAGCGTCGGATACGGCTCGAGGATAAACACGCCAAAGCCGATTTCGAACACCCCCGCCAGCAACGACACTTGCCAACCGACAAAGCGCACCACCAGCGCCGCCGCCAACCGAAAGCCGCCATCGAGCAGAAAAGCCCCGCCAAACAGCACCGCCAGAATCAGCCCGGCGGCGTGTTGCCGGTCGACGATGAGCAGCCCCAACAACAGAAACGCCAGTCCGCGCGCTCTGCGCAAGGCCGCAGCAGTTCCGGCTTGCGGTGCCGGCACCAGCAGCAGGATCAGCGCTTCGAGCAGCAACAGATAGCCAAAGAGATGCAGCGGGAAATACAAAACCCCGTCCAGCGCATCAATGAAGATGCCCACACCGGCCGCGCCCCAGACAATGCCCGTCAGCGCCAGCGCGGACCAACGCTTGCGGACAAAGTCGTGACCGAGCAAGACCATACTCAAGCGGACCATTTGCGCCCCCGTTATCTCGGGCAGCCGCCAACCGCGCTGCTTTCAAGTTGCGGTGAGTCTAATCCATTCTGCAAAAGCCGGATCGCAGCGACGCGACCCGGCTATGGGGAACGCGCATTAGAAATCGCGCTTGTAGAAAATATCCAGCGAACTCGCCACGCCACTCGCCGCTTCGACGTAAACCTTCTTGCTCAGCTTATAGCGCAGCGCAATGGTGCTGGCCGGTTCAAACACGCCCACGCCATAACGCAAACTGAGCTTCTCGGTAATATTGCCGCTGGCCACCACGCTGGTGGCATCGCCGCTGCCCGCCGTATCGAGCTGGAAGTCCTGAATTCCCAGGTCCTTGGCCAGACTGCTGGTGACCCCGGAGCTGCCCATCAAGCCCAGACCCAACGCTGCTTGCGCGAGCATGTTGTTGTCTTCGCCGTTGGTGCTCAGCGGTCGACCGAGGACCAGATAGGACAGCGCCTGCTCCTGGCTCATCGCCGGCTCGGAGAAGATCTGCGTGGTCGGCTGCTCGGCGCTGCCGCTCAGGCGAATACCGGCGATCACGTCGTCGGTCTGGCGAATTGCTTCGATGTCCAGATACGGCTGATCGAGGGGGCCAGCGAACAACAGACGCGCACGCCGCACTTGCAGGCGCTGGCCGTAGGCACTGTAGCGGCCGTCGTTGAGCCAAAGTTCGCCACGGGTATCCATGTTGTCGCCGATGTGCACATGGCCTTGCACGTTGGCGGTCAGGCCGAAACCGGCGAAGGCCAGTTTGTCTTCGCCGACCACCACGTCGATGTCCATTTTCATCGCCAGCGGCGGTTTGCCCTCTTCGGTCTGCGCGCCGACGATGATCGTGTCGTCGGAGACTTTCACCGTTGACGGCGGCAGCTCGCGCACGGTGATTTCACCTCTGGGCACCTGCACTTTGCCGGCGATTTTCAACTCGTCGCCGGCCATGGAAATCTTCAGGTCCGGCGCCACTTCGAGCTTGGCGTACGGCTCGACGGTGACCGGCAACTGCGTGCCTTTCAACGCCAGATCGACCACCAGCGCCTGGCCCCAGGCGACGTTACCGTTCAGGCTGCCCTGCCCGCTCTTGCCGCTTTTCCAGCCGCCGTCGAGGCGTACTGATTCGCCGGCAATCAGGGCGGTGAGTTGCAGGTTCTGCAGCTCCATCGGCAACTCGGCGCCGGACACTTCGCCGTCGCTGAGTTGCACGGTGCCGTTGACCAAAGGCGCGAGCAGTCCGCCGGAAATCGTGCCGCTGCCGTTCAGGCGCCCGGTGAGTTTCTCGACCATCGGCACAAACGGCCGCGCCACCGACAGATCCAGCCCACTGAGGCGGAACGAGCCGCTCAACGGTTTGTTTTTCGGCAGTGGATTGAGCTGCGCCTGCACCAGCAACTCGCCGAGTTTGCCGCCAACGAAATTGAGTTCGGTGTCGACGCGCTTCGGCGTCAGTTTGCTGGTGAGTTTTAGCGTCTGGTACGGGAAGTCCAGCCACTGATCCTTTTCCTTCATGCGCAAGGTGCCGCCGCTGGCGTCGATGCTGACCAAGCCGTTGGGGCCGCTGGCCGGCAGATCCAGTTGCAGATCGGCGTTGAGCTTACCCTTCCAGGCAAAATCTTTCGGCAGCCACTGCGCGAGGCTTTCGATCGGAAATTGCTTGAGGTGATAGCGCAGTTTCGGCTCCGGCATCAGGCGTTGATCTTCACCGCACAGGCTGGCATCGCCGGACATCCAGCAATGCGCACCGAAGTTGATTTTGCCGTCGGCCAAGCGTTCGAGTTTTGCCGGATTCTGCAGTTTCCAGTCCTGGCCACCGGCCTGAATGTCGCCACTGGCCAGACGACCACGCCAGTTGCCCTTGTCCAGATTGCCATCCAGACCGAGGGCCAGTTTCAGCTTCGGCCCGATCAGGTCGAGGTTGAGTTTCTGCTTTTTGATATCGCCCTGAGCGCTGGCGGTCAGCGTGCCCAGCGATGTGTCACCGGCTTGAATGCCCGCGCCCTTCAGATCAATTTTCGCCCGTTGCGCGCTGTCGAGGGTGGCGTCGAGGTTGAGGCTTTGCAGGCGATTGTCCTGGAAGGCCAGTTGCGAACCTTGCAGGTCGAGTTTGCCCTGCGGCGCCTTCAGCGTACCGGCGACGTTCACCTGGCCAGTGACCTGCCCGCGCAGTTGCGGCCAGAGCTGAGCCAGACGCGACAGCTTGATGTCGACCCGCCCGGTGAGCTTCTGTTGCAGGCTGCCCTTGCCGTTGATGCTGTTGTCGCCAAGGCGGATTTGCAGGGCGTTGAGGTTCCACTGTTCGCCAGCGCCGTCTGCCTTGGCCTGAAGGATCGCCGGTTGACCGCGCAATTTGCCTTTCAAGTCGAGATCAGCAGTGAGGCTCAGGCGCTCGTTCTTCATTTCGCCTTGGCTTTTCAGCGGCCCGGCCAACGTGCCCGGCAACTCGGCGACCCAGTACGCCGGGTTGAGCGCCGACAGCTCCAGCGCCGTGTCCCAGGCGATACCGTCAGCAAACTGTACATTAACGTGACCTTCAGCCTTGCCCTGCCCGGCTTGCATTTTCAGTTGCGGCAAAGCGATCTGTTTCAGACTGCCGCTGAACGGACTGCTCAGGGTGAACGCGCCCGCCGGACCATCGAGGGCGGCGGCGAAGTTGCCGAGGTATTGACCGTCGGTGTAAGAGACTTCACCAGTGAAGGTGCGTAAGGCGACCTCTGGCTCGTCGATTTCGTTATAGAGCCGGTGCCACGGAAAGTCCTGCCAGTTGATGTTGGCTTGCGCGGTAATGCCTTTGCTCCAGTCGACGCTGCCGGTGAGTTTCAGGCTTTGTTTGTCGTTGGCCGTCAGGTCGAGGCCGGCAATCTGCGCGCCGCTGGCGTCGACTTTACCTTTGAGCAGCAGCGCCACCGGGCCTTTATCGGCGGGCAGCGTGGCGTTGCCATTGAGCTGGTAGCCGTTTTTCAGGTCGCCTTCACCGGTCAACAGCAATTGATTGAGCTGAAGGGTGTCCGGCAGGTCAGCGCTCGGTTTGAACGCATCGCTGGTGATACGTACTTTGGCCGGCAGGTTTTCCGCTAAAGGTTGCAGTTCGCCGCTCAACTGGCCGTCGAGGTAGCCACGGCTGTCGGCGTGCAGGTTGAGGGTTTTCAACAGGTCGCCGTCGATCTTCAACGCCAGTGTCCACGGCCCAGTGCCCGGGGATGGCAGGGTCAGGTCACCGGCGATGTTCAACGGCCAGTTGCCGGTCGGCGCGAGTGTGCCGGACAGGTTCAGGCTGAGGTCGTCGCGCTGCAATTTAACTCTGTCGATCTGCATGCCCTGAGCGGTCCAGTGCGCCGCCAGTTGCAAGCCCTTGAGCTGTTCGCTGCCGTTGAACAAGAGGCTGCCGACCTGCACGTCACCCAGTTCGATGGCCACCGGCAATTGCAGATCCGGCAATTTGATCGGGCCGCTCTCGGTCGTCTCTTCGCTCGGCGGGAATTGCAGAATGACCTGATCAGCCTTGAGCTGTTTGATGCACAGGGTCATGCGCGTCAGGCACAGCGGCGACCAGGCGAAGATCGCCTGGTTCAGCTCGACGCGGCTGCTGTCCTGCTGCCACAGCAGATGATCGGCGCTCCACTGCCCGCCGAGACGACCCTGGAAATTCTCCACTGTCAGACCCGGTACGAGGCCCAGCACCCAGCGGCTGCCGGCCGCCGTGCCGAGCACAGCGGTGACACTCAATACAATCAACAACAGCAACGCCAACAACGCCAGCGCCGTAATTTTCAAACCACGCTTCACAGCTCAGGCCCCATGGAAAAGTGCAGCCGGATGCCGCCATCGTCGTCGAGTGCGTGGGCCAGGTCGAGGCGGATCGGCCCCACCGGCGAGACCCAGCGCACACCAATACCGACCCCGGTCTTGAGGTTCGGCAGTTCGAGTTTGTTGAACGAGTTGCCCTGGTCGACGAAAGTCGCGACGCGCCATTTCTCGGCGATCGAGTATTGATACTCAACGCTGCCGGCGACCATGTAGCGGCCGCCGATCCGGTCACCGTCGGAGTTTTTCGGCGACAGGCTCTGGTAGTCGTAACCGCGCACGCTCTGATCGCCACCGGCGAAGAAACGCAGCGATGGTGGAATCGAGTTGTAGCCGTTGGTGGCGCTGCCGCCGACCTGCACGCGACCGAGCAAGCGGTGCTTGTCGAACACCGTGGTCAAGCCTTTGACCAGCGCGGTGCCATATAAAAGGTTGTTATCGGAACCCAGGCCTTCTTTCGCCACTTTGCTTTCGAAGCTCAGGCGATAGCCGTTGTGCGGGTCGATGCGGTTGTCGCTTTTCAGGTACGAGTAACTGATGCCGGGCATCAGCAAGGTGCTCAGACCGGAGTCATCGCCGAGTTCATATTCTTCACGCTGCCATTTCAGCGAGATCACCCGCTGCCAGCCGCTCGGCAACTTGCTGTGCCATTCCGGGCCGAAGGTCAGCAGTTTGCTGAGCGTGTCGGAACCGTCGATGTCTTCGAACTGATAACCGCCGGCCCAACGCAGTTTGTCGGTCAGCGGCGGGTCGAGCGGGATGTCATAGAACAGCCCGACGTTTTGCCGTGGCGCCGAGAGTTCGGCTTCCCAACCATAACTGTCGCCTTGCGGGTTGACCCAGTGGCGGGTCCAGTTGGCTTTGATGCGCGGACCGACGTCGGTCGAGTAACCGAGGCCCAGGCCCATGGTGCGCGGCTTGCGTGTGTCGAGTTTGACGTCGACCGGGATCACGTCATTTTTTGCCGTGGTCGGTGCGGCATCGACACGCACGCCTTCGAAATAGCCGCTCGATTGCAGGTCGCGGTTGAGTTCGGCGATCAGCTCGGAGTCGTACGGCTCGCCTTCCTTGAACGGCACCATGCGTTGCAGCAGGTCTTCGTCGAACGGCGTGTCGCCTTCGAATTTGACTTTGCCCAGCGCATAACGCGGGCCGCTTTCGTAGATCAGTTCGACGTCGGCCACCCCGGCACGTGGGTCGACCATGAGTTTTTGACTGGTGAAATGGCCACTGAAGTAGCCGAAGCGTGAAGCCTGATTCTGAATAAGTCTTTTGGCGTCTTCGTAACGGCCATGGTTGAGCACCGCGCCGGACTTGAGCACGTCGCCTTTGGGTACACGAAAGGATTTGAGGGAGGCAGCCGGGCCGTCGACACGCACGGTGACGTTGCGCAGGCGAATCGGCTCGCCGGGATCGATGTTCAGCACCAGACGCGGCTTGTCGCCACCCTTGACGTCACTTTCGATCTGCGGCTGGTAGTAGCCCAACGCCTGGGCCGCTTTGCGCGCCTGCTCTTCGGCACCGCGACTGAAGCGCTGCAGGGCTTCTTCGTCACGATCGCCGAGGCTGCCGATATAGCCTTCTATATTGGCCTTGAGTTCATCGTTGGACGGTTTGATCCGCACATCCAATTCACTTTGCGCCAGCGCCGTGCAACTGGTTAACAGCAGGAGCACGCCACTGGTAAATCTTCCTGGAAACTTCATAGGCGCGGATGCTATCACGGGCTTGGGAGCGTGATAGAACAGGAAATTTCCCGAGAAGTTCGATTGTTATGCTGTTGCAGTTTGTAACACCTGCGGATTGGCGTGGAAAAATACGTGTTCGCGCACAGGTCCGACGGCAACCTCGCCGATCTCCTCGTAACCCTGCCTCTTATAGAATTCCAGATAGCGCGGGTTACCGGTGTCGAGCACCACGCCTTGCGAGGTTTCGTCGACCGCGCACCAGTTGTGCACGGCGCTCAGCAGTTGCTCGCCGAAATGTTTGCCTTGGAACTGCGGGTGAATGCCCAGCAGCGGCAGCATGTGCACTGAATCACTGGGCACGCACGCCGCCACGGCGTCGTGATATTCCAGATAGCGGCGGGTGCAGCGGAAACCGGTGCTGAGCACCATGCGCAGGCGCCACGCCCAGCTTTCGGTGATGCCCAAACGGCGTTGCGGCGGGGCGATCAGGGCGATGCCGATCAGGCGGTCGTTGACCAACAGGCCAATGGCGGGCAGGTCCTGCAGAAAGTGTTGCTTGACCAGTTCGCGCACCGTCGCCCGCACGCGCTGTTCGTAACCGGGGCGTTCGGCTTCAAACAGGTAACCGAAAGTCGGCTCGTGGCGATAGGCCTGATACAGCAGCGAGCGGGCTTCGCGGGAGTAGCCGCGGTCGAGCATATGAATGTCGGCTATGGCGGTCTGGGTTTCAGGCATGACGGTGATTCTCCCCCGGGGCGCGTGCAAATGGCCGCGCTCTTGTTGGTACGAACCTTTTGCGGGTGGCGTGGTTCCCCACAGGTATAGACCAACCTTGGATCTTCAGCGATTTTGCCGACCCCTTCGCGAGCAGGCTCGCTCCCACAGGGGAACGCGATCAAAGTGTGGGAGAGCCTGCTCGCGAAGAGGCACTTACAGGCAACATAAATCCCACAGGCCAAAATGATTTCTCCCACGCTGGCCCATCTCCCCCATGTCAGCTAGCATCGCCCTTTTGCCAGGACTGCCGAACATGAAGATCGTTTCCTTCAACATCAACGGACTGCGCGCCCGTCCGCATCAGCTGGCAGCGCTGATCGAAAAACACCAGCCAGACGTGATCGGCCTGCAGGAAACCAAAGTCCACGACGACCAGTTTCCGCTCGAAGAAGTCCGCGCCCTCGGCTACCACGTGTATTTCCACGGCCAGAAAGGCCATTACGGCGTGGCGATGCTCTCGCGTCAGGAACCCATTGCCATTCACAAAGGTTTCGCTACCGACGAAGAAGATGCTCAGCGCCGCTTTATCTGGGGCACCTTCGCCGACGCCAATGGCGTGCCGGTGACCATCATGAACGGCTACTTCCCGCAGGGTGAAAGTCGCGACCACCCAACCAAATTCCCGGCCAAGCAGCGTTTCTACAGCGATCTGCAAACACTGCTGGAAAGCCAGTTCCACAACGAACAGCCGCTGGTGGTGATGGGCGATGTGAATATTTCCCCGGAAGACTGCGACATCGGCATCGGCCCGGACAACATGAAGCGCTGGCTGAAAACCGGTAAATGCAGCTTCCTGCCGGAAGAGCGCGAGTGGATGGCGCGCCTGAAGAATTGGGGTTTGACTGACAGCTATCGCCACTTGAACCCGGATGTGACCGACATGTTCAGTTGGTTCGATTACCGCAGCCGTGGGTTTGAAGATGAGCCCAAGCGTGGCCTGCGCATTGATGTGATTTTGGCGTCCCATGGTTTGTTGCCGCGGGTGAAAGCCGCGGGTGTCGACTATGAGCTGCGCGGGATGGAAAAACCGTCCGATCATGCGCCGATCTGGCTTGAGCTCAGCTGAAATCAGCCAAGATTAAAAGATCGCAGCCTTCGGCAGCTCCTACATTTGGAATGCGTTCCTCTGTAGGAGCTGCCGAAGGCTGCGATCTTTTGATCTGTCATCTTTTGGTCATGCGCCTGACTTAATCTCCCCGGCAATCCCCTTGGCTTGATCCGGTGCCGGCATGACCCTGCGTGTTCTGTGCGTTTTTCTCTTGAGTGCGTGGCTGACGGTTTCTGCCGCTGCCCTGCCCCTTCCTGAAAACGGCCCGGCGTTGCGCATCCAGGGTTCCAACACCATCGGCGCCGAACTCGGCCCGGCACTGGTTGAAGGCCTGTTGCAGGAACAGGGTTTACTGAAAATCCACCGCGAAACCCCGGACACCGCCAACGAACTGCGCATCGTCGGCCAGACCGCCCAAGGCAAACGTGTGGTCGTTGAAGTCGCCGCGCACGGTTCCAGCACCGGTTTCACCGCGTTGAAAAATGCCAGCGCCGATCTGGCCGCCTCCTCCCGTGAGATCAAAGACAGTGAGTTGCAGAGCCTGCAATCGCTCGGCGATCTGAAAAGCCCCAGCGCCGAACAAGTCATCGCCATTGATGGCCTGGCGATCATTCTTCATCCCGACAATCCATTGCAGCAACTCGATACCGAGCAACTGGCGCGGATCTTTAGTGGTGAGGTGAAAACCTGGGAAGACCTCGGCGGTCGTGGCGGTGCGATTCATTTATATGCACGGGATGATCAATCCGGCACCTACGACACGTTTAAGGAATTGGTCCTTAGCCGTCGTGGGAAAAGTCTGAACAGCGCCGCGAAAAGGTTTGAGTCCAGCGAACAATTATCCGACGCCGTCAGCGCGGATCCGCAAGGCATCGGTTTCATCGGTTTGCCCTACGTGCGTCAGGCCAAAGCCGTGTCGATTGCTGATGGCGCATCGCAGTCGATGCTGCCGCTCAACAGCCTGATCGCTACCGAAGACTATCCACTGTCGCGGCGCTTGTTCTTCTATCTGCCGCCCGACAGCAACAATCCGTGGGCGCAGGCCTTGGTGACGTTTGCACAAAGTCGTCAGGGCCAGGCGATCGTGGCGGCCAACGGTTTTATCAGTCAGACCGTGCATGCAATGAGCGTCGCGCCGAATGCGCTGATGCCCGAGGGTTATCAATCCCTCAGCCGTCACGCCCAGCGTCTGACGGTGAATTTCCGTTTCGAGGAAGGCAGCGCGAATCTCGATAACAAGGCGCGTCAGGATCTGGCGCGGGTGATCGACTATATAAAGCGCCTCGACAAGACCGAACGTGCAGTGACATTGGTCGGGTTTGGTGATGCCAAGGACGACCCGGCACGGGCGGACCTGCTGTCGAAGCTGCGGGCGATGGCGGTGCGGCGGGAACTGGTGAAGAACGGCGTAGTATTGCGTGAGGTTCGTGGCTTTGGTGCGTTGATGCCGGTGGCGGCGAACAATGCGGATGAGGGGAGGATCAAGAATCGGCGGGTTGAGGTTTGGGTGTATTGAGCCTGATGGTTATGTACTGAATGCTCAGGCCCCTTCGCGAGCAGGCTCGCTCCCGCATTGGATTTGTGAACGCCACAGATCCAATGTGGGAGCGAGCTTGCTCGCGAAGCAGGCGACGCGGTCTTAATGACCGCTACGCAACATTTCCTTCGGCACATACTTGCCGATCTCGAACTTGCCGATCGCCGCGCGGTGTACTTCGTCCGGGCCATCGGCCAGGCGCAGAGTACGTTGCATGGCGTACATGTAGGCCAGCGGGAAATCGTTCGACACCCCGGCCCCACCATGCATCTGGATCGCCCGGTCGATCACCCGCAACGCGACGTTCGGCGCAACCACTTTGATCTGCGCGATTTCGCTCTTCGCCACTTTATTGCCGACGGTGTCCATCATGTACGCCGCTTTCAACGTCAGCAGACGCGCCATGTCGATCTCCATCCGCGAGTCG
Source organism: Pseudomonas viridiflava (assembly GCF_900580865.1). Lineage (GTDB taxonomy): Bacteria > Pseudomonadota > Gammaproteobacteria > Pseudomonadales > Pseudomonadaceae > Aquipseudomonas. The sequence goes on along the minus strand of NZ_UTBZ01000219.1, from coordinate 49,295 downwards.
GCGATCTTGTCGACGTTACCGCCCAGACGCGCCAGCGGTTTGCCGAAGGCAGTGCGGCTCACCGCACGTTTGCACATCAACTCCAGTGCACGCTCGGCCATGCCGATCGAGCGCATGCAGTGGTGAATGCGGCCTGGGCCCAGGCGACCTTGAGCGATTTCGAAGCCGCGGCCTTCACCGAGCAGGACGTTTTCGTACGGCACACGCACGTTGTCGAACAGCACCTCGGCGTGGCCATGCGGTGCGTCGTCGTAACCAAATACCGGCAACGGACGGACGATCTTCACCCCGGGGGTGTCGACCGGCACGAGGATCATCGAGTGCTGCGCATGGCGCGGTGCATCGGGATTGCTCAGGCCCATGAAGATCAGGATCTTGCAGCGCGGATCGCAAGCGCCGGAGGTCCACCATTTTTTGCCGTTGATCACCCACTCGTCACCATCACGCACGGCACGGGCGGCCATGTTGGTTGCATCTGAGGAGGCCACGTCCGGTTCGGTCATGGCGAACGCCGAGCGGATCTCGCCGCGCAGCAGTGGTTCGAGCCAGCGTTGTTTCTGTTCTTCGTTGGCATAGCGCACCAGCACTTCCATGTTGCCGGTGTCTGGCGCCGAGCAGTTGAACGGCTCCGGCCCGAGCAGCGAGCGGCCCATGATTTCCGCCAGCGGCGCGTATTCAAGGTTGGTCAGGCCGGCACCGAGTTCCGACTCCGGCAGAAACAGATTCCACAAGCCTTCAGCTTTGGCCTTGGCTTTGAGCTCTTCCATGATCGCCGTCGGCTGCCAGCGATCACCTTCGGCAACCTGGCGTTCGAACACGGCTTCGGCCGGGTAAACGTAAGTGTCCATGAACGCGGTCACGCGCTCACGCAGTTCTTGCACCTTGGGCGAATAAGCGAAATCCATGAGCAATTACCTTCTTGGGCAGAGGTTGTTTAAGTCATGCAATCGATGCTAGAACAGCGTTGATAATTTACCTAGCCTATTCTCGGCGTGTATAAACATTCATCACCGATATATGATCCAGTGATCGTCAGCCCTTAAAAACAAGAGAAGCCGCGTTATGAATCTGAGCAAGGTCGACCTCAACCTTTTCATCGTCTTTGACGCGATCTACACCGAAGCCAACCTGACCCGCGCCGGGCAAATTGTCGGCATCACCCAGCCTGCGGTGTCCAACGCCTTGGCCCGGTTGCGCGAAACCTTCAACGACCCGCTGTTCGTGCGTACCGCGCAGGGCATGGTGCCGACACCGATGGCGCAGAACATCATCGGCCCGGTGCGCAATGCCCTGTCGCTGTTGCGCGTATCGGTTCAGGAAAGCCGCATTTTCAACCCGGCCCAAGCGGTCAAGACCTACCGCATCAGCATGACCGACCTCACCGAAGCGGTGATTCTGCCGCCGCTGTTTCAGCGCCTGCGCCGTCTGGCGCCGACAGTGATCATCGAAAGTTTTCTGTCCAAGCGCCGCGAGACCACTAAAGAGCTGGCTGCCGGGCGTCTGGATTTTGCCGTGGATGCACCGCTCAACACCGACCCGCAGGTGCGTCACGTCAAGCTGATGGAAGACCGTTACGTCTGCGCGATGCGCAAAGGGCATCCGATGGCGAGCAAGGAAAAGCTTTCGCTGGATGATTACCTGTCGCTGACGCATATCCACATTTCCAGCCGCCGCAGTGGTTTGGGTTATGTCGATCTGGCACTGGGCAAAATGGGCATTCAGCGCAAGATCGCCCTGCGTTCACAGCACTATTTGATGGCGTCGCAAGTGATGCAGCAGACCGACATGGTCATGACCGTGCCGGAGCGTTTTGCCCGTCGGCATGAATTGCAGGCGTTTAATCTGCCGGTGAATGACGTGCCGCCGGTGGAGACGCACCTGTACTGGCACGAAAGCACCGATCAGGACCCGGCGAATCGCTGGATGCGTGAGCAGATGATTGAGTTGTGCCAGCAGGTGACAGCGCAGGAGAAGAAGCTGGATAAGCAGGTGGTTTGAGGAAAGATCAAAAGATCGCAGCCTTCGGCAGCTCCTACATTTGGAATGCGTTTTACTGTAGGAGCTGCCGAAGGCTGCGATCTTTTTCTTGCTTGACGTAAACGTCAACCTGCCATTAGCTTAGCGCCAAGACCTTTTTCCGAGCGCTTCCATGAGCAGCCAGACTTACAGCATCTCCGACCTCGCCCGCGAGCTGGACATCACCACCCGGGCGATCCGCTTTTATGAAGAGCAAGGCCTGCTCAGCCCTGAGCGCCGTGGCCAGGAACGCATCTATTCACCGCGCGACAAGGTCAGCCTGAAGCTGATCCTGCGCGGCAAACGCATTGGCTTCTCGCTGGCCGAATGTCGCGAACTGATCGAGCTTTACGACCCGTCCAGCGGTAACACCAAGCAACTCAACAGCATGCTGGCGAAGATCACTGAGCGCCGCGAGCAGCTTGAGCAGCAGTTGCTCGATATTGAGCAGATGAAGCTCGAACTCGATACCGCCGAGGAGCGCTGCGTGCAGGCGTTGGAGCAGACGCTCAAGAGCCAGCAGGCCATTCAGTAACAACCCTACTGCCTGTGGGAGCGAGCCTGCTCGCGAATGCGCCGGGTCAATCACCATAGATGTTGAATGACAGATTGCATTCGCGAGCAGGCTCGCTCCCCCAGGGTTCTCCACGAATTCAAAAGAGCAGGTCAACCATCATGTCCCTCCCCTCCCAAGTACGCCTGATCGAAGTCGGCCCGCGCGATGGCCTGCAGAATGAAGCTCAACCGATCAGCGTCGCCGACAAAGTGCAATTGGTCGACGCGCTGAGCGCCGCCGGCCTCGGCTATATAGAAGTCGGCAGTTTCGTTTCGCCGAAATGGGTACCGCAAATGGCCGGTTCCGCCGAAGTGTTCGCGCAGATTCAGCGCAAACCCGGCGTGACTTACGGCGCGCTGGCTCCGAACCTGCGCGGCTTTGAAGATGCCATCGCTGCTGGGGTCAAGGAAGTCGCGGTGTTCGCCGCCGCATCTGAGGCGTTCTCACAGCGCAACATCAACTGCTCGATCAGCGAAAGCCTGGCGCGCTTTGTACCGATCATGGAGGCCGCGAAACAGCACGGCGTTACCGTGCGCGGTTACGTGTCGTGCGTGCTCGGTTGCCCGTACGAAGGCACGGTCGCGCCGGAACAAGTGGCGATGGTCGCCCGAGAGTTGTACGCGATGGGCTGTTACGAAGTTTCGCTGGGCGACACCATCGGCACTGGCACTGCGGGCGCGACTCGCCGCCTGTTCGAAGTGGTTTCAGCGCAAGTGCCACGGGACAAGCTCGCCGGGCATTTCCACGACACTTACGGCCAGGCCATGGCCAATATCTATGCCAGTCTGCTTGAAGGCATTTCGGTGTTCGACAGCTCTATCGCGGGCCTCGGCGGTTGCCCGTACGCCAAAGGTGCGAGCGGTAACGTTGCTACCGAAGATGTGGTGTACCTGCTCAACGGCCTCGGCATCGAGAGCGGAATCGACCTGGAAGCCTTGATTGCCGCGGGTCAGCAGATCAGCGCGGTGCTCGGCCGCCCGAGCGGTTCGCGCGTGGCCAAGGCGCGCAGCGCACAGTGAGGGGGGAAGGTGTTACCGCTGTGTCCGAAATGTGGGTTTAAGCGAGTAACACGGAAACAAATTGTCTGGTTTCGCTGGAATGAAAATTTGCCGAAATTCTCAAGCCATTGATTTATAAGCACTTTCAAAAGTTGGCACGGCATCTGCTATCTCTATGGCATAACAAGAATAAAAAGCAGCAAACCAATAAAAATAAGACGTACCGACTCTGACATAACAAAAACAACACGGCAGAGACGCAGCTAACAGATTTTTTTGGAGAAGGTGTGCTTTTCAGGGTGCTCTCAGGAGTGACCCGCAACCGGGCAGAGAACAATAAAACTACCTTCAGGTAGCTCCCGAATCGGTTGGATCGCTTAGCGAGAAAGTAGATCAGCGCTCAAAAAAATACGTTTGCTCTTGACCCCGGATGGGGGTCGCCAAAAACAGCGGTAAAGGGCCACGGTTGCCAAAAACAACAACAGACCGACCCTCAATAATAAAAAAGAGCACGCGACGACAAAATTAAAGGGGAGCCTCGGCTCCCCTTTGTGCTTTCTGTGATTTGTGTTTTCCTCAACACCTATCTCCTGTGGGAGCGAGCTTGCTCGCGAATGCGGTGTGTCATCAACAAAGATATTGGCTGACCTGACGCCTTCGCGAGCAAGCTCGCTCCCACAGAGGTTGCGGTTACCGCTCGATAGTTTTCAGTTCTTCGATACTGATCTCACGCATCCTGAATTTCTGAATCTTGCCCGTGACCGTCATCGGAAACTCTTCGACGAACTTGAAGTGCCGTGGCGTCTTGAAGTGCGCGATGCGTTCCTTGCACCAGGTTTGCAGCTCCAGCTCGGAAGCATTGTGGCCGGGGTGGAATTTGATCCAGGCGACAATCTCCTCGCCGTAACGCGAACACGGAATGCCGATCACCTGCACGTCCGCCACCGCCGGATGGGTGAAGAAAAACTCTTCCAGCTCACGCGGATAAATGTTCTCGCCGCCACGGATGATCATGTCCTTGTTACGCCCGGCGATGTTGACGTAACCCTCTTCGTTCATGCTCGCCAGGTCGCCGCTGTGCATCCAGCCTGCCTCATCGATGGCTTCGGCGGTGGCCTGCGGATTGCTCCAGTAGCCGAGCATCACGCTGTAACCGCGAGTGCACAGTTCGCCGATGGTGCCGCGCGGCACGAGGTTGCCGGCTTCGTCGATGATCTTGCTTTCCAGTTGTGGCTGGGTGCGGCCGACGGTGGTCACGCGCAGTTCCAGCTCATCGTTCGGCCCGGTTTGCAGTGACACCGGACTGGTTTCGGTCATGCCGTAGGCGATCTGCACTTCGCTCATGTGCATCTCGCTGATGACCCGACGCATCACTTCGATCGGGCACGTCGCGCCGGCCATGATCCCGGTGCGCAAACTCGACAGATCGAATTCGCCGCGCTGTGGCTGGTCGAGCATGGCGATGAACATCGTCGGTACGCCATAAAGGCCGGTGGCTTTTTCTTCGGCGACGGTTTGCAGGGTCAGCAATGGATCGAAGGCGTCGTTGGGGTAAATCATCGTGCTGCCGTGAGTGATGCAGCCGAGGTTGCCCATGACCATGCCGAAGCAGTGGTACAGCGGCACCGGGATCACCAGACGATCGCGCGGCGTCAGGCCGATGCTTTCGCCGACCATATAACCGTTGTTGAGGATGTTGTAGTGGCTGAGAGTCGCGCCCTTGGGGAAACCGGTGGTGCCGGAGGTGTATTGAATGTTCACCGGCTGATCGAAGTGCAGGCTGTTGCTGCGTTCACTCAGTTGTTCGAGGGAGATGCTGGCTGCAAGGTCGGTCAATTGCGACCACGGCAGGAAACCTGAAGGTGGCTGCGCATCGAGGCTGATCACCCCGCGCAAGTCCGGCAGACGCTCGCTGCGCAATTGGCCGATGGATTGCTCGGCCAATTCCGGCACTAGGCCTTGCAACATGCCGTGGTAGTTGGAGGACTTGAATGCCCCGGCGCAGACCAGCCATTGGCAGCCGGATTGCTTGAGCACGTATTCGAGTTCGGAGCTGCGGTAGGCCGGGTTGATGTTGACCAGGATCACGCCGATTTTCGCCGTGGCAACTTGAGTGATGCACCACTGCGCGCAGTTTGGCGCCCAGATGCCAAGCCGATCCCCCGCTTGCAAACCCAAAGCGAGCAGCGCCCTGGCGTGCAGGTCCACCGCGTCGGCCAGTTGTCGCCAGGAATACCGCAACTGCTGATGGCGCACGACGAGCGCTTCGCCGTCGGGATACTGCGCGACGGTGTGATCGAACTTCTGCCCGATGGTCATCGCCAGCAAGGCTTTGTCCTGCGAGCCACGGGTGTAGCTGCGCTGCGGGTTTGCACTGGATTGATCCATGACGACCCCTATTGTCTTTATTAGTGGGTTTTGCCGGATTTGACCCTGTGGGAGCGAGCCTGCTCACGAAGAGGCCAGCGAATTCAACATCCACGTTGACTGATCTGACGCTTTCGCGAGCAGGCTCGCTCCCACGAGGCCTGCTCCGCTTCAATCTTGAACTGTCCCTACTCTCGCCTAAGTTGACGTTAACGTAAAGGGTGATTGACAGCCATCCATCACAGGCTTACGTTAACGTAAAGGTGAGAGCCGAGTGACCGCCCTCCCCACCCTACAAAAAAGCCAAAAGGTGACCCATGAGCTATCCATCCCTGAACTTCGCCCTCGGTGAAACCATCGACATGCTGCGCGATCAGGTCCAGTCCTTTGTCGCCAAGGAGATCGCCCCGCGCGCTGCGCAGATCGACAGCGACAACCTGTTCCCTGCCGACATGTGGCGCAAGTTCGGTGACATGGGCCTGCTCGGCATCACCGTGCCGGAAGAGTACGGCGGCGCTGGCCTCGGTTACCTGGCGCACGTCGTGGCGATGGAAGAAATCAGCCGTGGCTCGGCTTCGGTGGCGCTGTCCTACGGCGCGCACTCCAACCTCTGCGTCAACCAGATCAACCGCAACGGCAACCATGAACAAAAAACCAAATACCTGCCGAAACTGATCAGCGGCGAACACGTCGGTGCCCTCGCCATGAGTGAACCGAACGCCGGTTCCGATGTGGTTTCGATGAAACTGCGCGCCGACAAGCGCGGCGACCGTTTCGTCCTCAACGGCAGCAAAACCTGGATCACCAACGGCCCTGACGCCAACACCTACGTGATCTACGCCAAGACCGATCTGGAAAAAGGCCCACACGGCATTACCGCATTCATCGTCGAGCGCGACTGGAAAGGCTTCAGCCGCAGCAACAAGTTCGACAAGCTCGGCATGCGCGGTTCCAACACCTGCGAACTGTTCTTCGATGACGTCGAAGTGCCGGAAGAAAACATCCTCGGCGTGCTCAACGGTGGCGTCAAAGTGTTGATGAGCGGCCTCGATTACGAGCGCGTCGTGCTGTCCGGCGGCCCGACCGGGATCATGCAGTCGTGCATGGACCTGATCGTGCCGTACATCCACGACCGCAAACAATTCGGCCAGAGCATCGGGGAATTCCAGCTGATCCAGGGCAAAGTCGCCGACATGTACACCCAACTCAACGCCAGTCGCGCCTACCTCTATGCGGTTGCCCAGGCCTGCGAACGCGGTGAAACCACCCGTAAGGACGCCGCCGGGGTGATCCTCTACACCGCCGAGCGCGCCACGCAAATGGCCCTCGACGCGATCCAGATTCTTGGCGGTAACGGTTACATCAACGAGTTCCCGGCTGGCCGTCTGCTGCGTGACGCCAAGCTGTACGAAATCGGCGCCGGCACCAGTGAGATCCGGCGCATGCTGATCGGTCGCGAACTGTTCAACGAAACCCGCTAAACGGAGCTGGCCATGGCTACCCTGCACACTCAGCTCAATCCCCGATCAGCAGAGTTCGCCGCCAACAGCGCGGCGATGCTCAAACAGGTCGACGCCCTGCACACCCTGCTCGCCCAAGTGGCGCAGGGCGGCGGCGCCAAAGCCCAGGAACGCCACACCTCGCGCGGCAAACTGCTGCCACGCGAGCGCATCAACCGCTTGCTCGATCCGGGCTCGGCGTTTCTGGAAATCAGTCAATTAGCCGCCCACGCCGTTTATGGCGAAGACGTTCCAGCTGCGGGTGTGATCGCCGGGATCGGCCGGGTCGAAGGCGTCGAGTGCATGATCGTCGCCAACGACGCGACGGTGAAAGGCGGTTCGTATTACCCACTCACGGTGAAGAAACACCTGCGCGCGCAGACCATCGCGCAGCAGAATCGCCTGCCGTGCATCTATCTGGTGGACTCCGGCGGCGCCAACCTGCCGCGTCAGGACGAAGTGTTCCCGGATCGCGAGCACTTCGGGCGGATCTTCTTCAACCAGGCCAACATGAGCGCGATGGGCATTCCGCAGATCGCCGTGGTCATGGGCTCCTGCACCGCTGGTGGTGCGTACGTACCGGCGATGGCCGACGAAGCAATCATGGTGCGCAATCAGGCGACGATTTTCCTCGCCGGCCCGCCGCTGGTGAAAGCCGCGACCGGCGAAGTGGTCAGCGCCGAAGATCTGGGCGGTGCCGATGTGCACTGCAAGATTTCCGGGGTCGCCGACCATTACGCCGAGAGCGATGAACATGCCCTCGCCCTCGCCCGCCGCAGCGTCGCTAACCTCAACTGGCGCAAGCTCGGTGAATTGCAGCAACGCACACCGGTTGCGCCGCTGTACGCCCGCGACGAGTTGTACGGCGTGGTTTCCGCCGATGCCAAGCAGCCGTTCGACGTGCGCGAAGTGATTGCGCGGCTGGTCGACGGTTCGGTGTTCGATGAATTCAAAGCGCTGTTCGGTACTACGCTGGTCTGCGGTTTCGCCCATTTGCACGGTTATCCGATCGCGATTCTGGCCAACAACGGCATCCTCTTCGCCGAAGCCGCGCAGAAAGGCGCGCACTTCATAGAACTGGCCTGCCAGCGCGGCATTCCGCTGCTGTTTTTGCAGAACATCACCGGCTTCATGGTTGGTCAGAAATACGAGGCCGGCGGCATCGCCAAGCACGGCGCGAAACTGGTGACTGCGGTGGCTTGCGCGAAAGTGCCGAAATTCACCGTGATCATCGGCGGCAGCTTCGGTGCCGGCAACTACGGCATGTGCGGCCGCGCATACGATCCGCGTTTCCTGTGGATGTGGCCGAACGCGCGTATCGGCGTGATGGGTGCCGAACAGGCAGCCGGCGTATTGGTACAGGTCAAACGCGAACAGGCTGAACGCAGTGGCCAAAACTTCAGTGCAGAGCAGGAAGCCGAGATCAAGCAACCGATCCTCGACCAGTATGAAGAGCAGGGTCACCCCTATTATTCCAGCGCACGGCTGTGGGACGACGGCGTCATCGACCCGGCGCAGACCCGCGACGTGCTGGCCCTGGCCTTGTCCGCGTCGCTGAACGCGCCAATCGAACCGAGCCGCTTCGGCGTGTTCCGGATGTGATTTTTTGTGGGAGCGAGCCTGCTCGCGAATACGGTTTGTCAGGTAGTGGAAATGTCGACTGATACAACGCTTTCGCGAGCAGGCTCGCTCCCACAGGAACCGTGGAGACGGATGAATATGAGTGACTTCAACACCCTCGAACTACACAGCGACCCACGCGGCTTCGCGACGCTGTGGCTCAACCGCGCGGAAAAGAACAACGCGTTCAACGCCGAGATGATCCGTGAGCTGATCCTGGCGCTGGACAAAGTCGCCAGCGACGCCAGCCTGCGTTTCTTGCTGGTGCGTGGCCGTGGCAAGCATTTCAGCGCTGGCGCTGACCTGGCGTGGATGCAGCAATCGGCCGAGCTCGATTACCACACCAACCTCGACGACGCTCGTGAGTTGGCAGAGTTGATGTACAACCTCGCCAAACTCAAGATCCCCACCGTTGCAGTGGTACAAGGCGCGGCATTCGGGGGCGCGCTGGGGTTGATCAGTTGCTGTGACATGGCGATTGGCGCCGATGACGCGCAATTCTGCCTGTCGGAAGTGCGCATCGGCCTGGCACCGGCGGTGATCAGCCCGTTCGTGGTGCAAGCGATTGGCGAACGTGCTGCACGTCGTTATGCGCTGACCGCCGAACGTTTCGGCGGGCAACGTGCGCGCGAAATAGGTTTGTTGTCCGAGAGCTATCCGGCCGCTGAACTTGATCAGCAAGTCGAGCACTGGATCAACAACTTGCTGCTTAACAGCCCCGCGGCGATGCGCGCCAGCAAGGACTTGCTGCGTGAAGTCGGCAACGGCTCACTGACCCCGGCGCTGCGCCGCTACACCGAAAACGCCATCGCCCGTATCCGCGTCAGCCCTGAAGGTCAGGAAGGCTTGCGCGCCTTTCTGCAAAAGCGTCCGCCTAGCTGGCAAGCCGCAACCACCACCAAGGAGCCGCGTTGATGAGCGCACCTGTTCTCACCACCCTGCTGGTGGCCAACCGTGGCGAAATCGCTTGCCGCGTGATGCGCACCGCCAAAGCGTTGGGCCTGACCACGGTCGCCGTGCACAGCGCCATCGATCGCGAGGCGCGGCACAGCCGTGAAGCAGACATTCGCGTCGATCTCGGTGGCAGCAAAGCGGCCGAGAGTTATCTGCAAATCGACAAACTGATCGCGGCAGCCAAAGCCAGCGGCGCCCAGGCGATTCATCCAGGCTACGGGTTTCTCTCGGAAAACGCCGGATTCGCTCGCGCCATCGAAGCCGCCGGGCTGATTTTCCTCGGCCCACCTGCCTCGGCCATCGATGCGATGGGCAGCAAGTCCGCCGCCAAAGCGCTGATGGAAACCGCCGGTGTCCCGCTGGTGCCGGGTTATCACGGCGAAGCACAGGACCTCGACACCTTCCGTGATGCTTGTGAACGCATTGGTTATCCAGTGCTGCTCAAGGCCACGGCCGGCGGCGGAGGCAAAGGCATGAAAGTGGTCGAGGACGTCAGCCAACTCGCCGAAGCTCTCGCCTCGGCTCAGCGCGAAGCGCAGTCGTCGTTCGGCGATTCGCGGATGCTGGTGGAGAAATACCTGCTCAAGCCACGCCACGTGGAAATCCAGGTGTTCGCCGATCAGCATGGCAACTGCCTGTACCTCAATGAACGGGATTGCTCGATTCAACGGCGTCATCAGAAAGTCGTCGAAGAAGCGCCAGCACCGGGTTTGTCCCCGGAACTGCGTCGCGCTATGGGCGAAGCGGCCGTACGTTCGGCGCAGGCAATCGGTTATGTCGGCGCCGGTACGGTGGAGTTTCTGCTGGATGCGCGCGGTGAGTTCTTCTTTATGGAGATGAACACGCGCCTGCAGGTGGAGCACCCGGTGACAGAGGCTATCACCGGTCTCGATCTGGTGGCGTGGCAGATCCGCGTTGCTCGTGGTGAAGCGCTGCCGATCACTCAGGAGCAAGTGCCGTTGAACGGCCATGCGATCGAAGTACGCCTGTATGCCGAAGATCCTTCAAACGACTTCCTGCCCGCTACCGGGCGTTTGGCGTTGTACCGCGAATCGGCTGCAGGGCCTGGACGCAGAGTCGATAGCGGGGTTGAAGAAGGCGATGAAATTTCGCCGTTCTACGACCCGATGCTCGGCAAACTGATTGCCTGGGGCGAAGAACGCGAACAGGCCCGGTTGCGCCTCTTGAGCATGCTCGACGAGTTCGCAATTGGCGGTTTGAAAACCAACATCAACTTCTTGCGGCGGATCATCGCGCACCCGGCGTTTGCGGCAGCGGAACTGGATACCGGGTTTATTCCGCGTTATCAGGAGCAATTGCTGCCTGCCCCGGGCACGTTGAGCGATGCGTTCTGGAACGCAGCGGCTCAGGCGGTGGCACAGAGTCTGCCGCAGTTGGCGCGCCAGGATGACCCTGCTTCGCCCTGGTCGCTCAACAGCGGTTTGCGTGCGGGTCTGCCACGGGAAATCACTCTGCATTTGACTTGCGAGGGGCAGGACCGAGCCTTGACGCTGAGCGCCGCTGACCACGCCAGACTGTCCGGCGAAGCACTCATCGTCGAGCACGAGGGCGTTCGTCGTACATTGCGCGCCATTCGCCAAGGGGATTCGCTGTACCTGCAATGGGACGGCGAGTTGCGGTGCATCGAAACGTACGACCCGATCAGCGCCGTCGAAGCCAGTCACAGTCATCAGGGCGGACTGACCGCGCCTATGAACGGCAGTATTGTCCGCGTACTGGTCGAGGCCGGGCAATCGGTCGAGGCCGGTGCGCAACTGGTGGTGTTGGAGGCGATGAAGATGGAGCACAGCATCCGTGCGCCGCATGCCGGGGTGATCAAAGCGCTGTATTGCCAGGAAGGCGAAATGGTTGGCGAAGGCAGCGCTTTGGTTGAACTGGAAGCCGTGTGAACGCGAGGATCGATCCTGCGCCGGGCGAGGATCGATCTGACTAGTAACGCGCCGTTGCCTGAACCACAACGCCGATGATTCGACACTCATCGGTCAGCAGGGCTTTCGGCCAGGTCGGATTGAGCGGCACCAGGTAACGCTGGCCGCCCTCTTCGTCGAGTTTGCGAAAAATCGCCTCAGCGCTATCGGGCCATTGGGCAATCACCAGTTTGCCGGGCACCGCCTCCGCTGCCGGGTCGACCAGAATCAGCATGCCCTCGGCAATGCTCTGGCCACTGGGAGCGGTCATCGAATCTCCCGTCACCGTCAACCAGAACGCCGGGCCGCGCGCGTGGTAATCCGTCAGTTCGAAACGCTGCTTGCCTGACGCCTTGGTGTAAGACGCCGGATCGCTCTCGCGCACCTCGCACGTCGTCTGCCAATCGCTGACCGGGTAACGGAAGTACGGGTTGTACTTCTGCGCCAGTGGCATCTCGTCGTCCTCTGACGGTTGCGGTTCACGGATGACCAGCACCACTTCAAGGAAATCCATGCCCAGCGCCTGCAGCACGCGGTTCATTTCGGTGATGCCGGGTTCGCGACGCTTGTTCAGCCAATGGCCGATCCCGCCCTGGGACATGCCGACGCGCTCTCCGAGCTCTGTTTGAGTGATTTTGAGTTCACTCATCTTGGCCTTGACCAACTCAATCCATTTATCCATGTGCAGCACCTTACGTCGACGCCTTCGGCCAGCAAAACACATATTGTAGTATTTAAATCCTCGTCACAACTACGCATCGTACTATCCTGAAGGCACGGATTTTCAATCGCCCAAGGAGTGCCTCTTCATCATGAATATCAGCAGCAAAGACTTGCCCGATCTGCAAATGGACACCACCTTCACCTCGCCCCAAGGCAACGCGGCGGCGCAGCGAGCGCTGGACTATTACTTGAAACCAGCTGTGTCAGAACCAGCGGTCGACGAACGTTTTTTCGATGTCAGGCGCCATCTCAGTGGCGAAGAAGCCCTGGTGCATGCGTCAGACTTGCTGCGCTGTGCAGCGGCCACTGCATTCAAGGCAGCCGAAAACCTGCAAGGCGCGAGTCGCGATCTGGCTTTTTCAGTGGTGCACATGGTGGATATGGCGCGGGCGATGGTCGACCATTCGCTCGATGGCGATGAAGTCTGAGGAACGGAAATACAGACGGACAGGAAAGAATTTTCCAATCGCGCAGATAAAAACATTTGACTTGCAAATGATAATGATTACTATTGCATGCAGCTGGTCGCGAGATCAGTCGATGGACCAGAGACCTTAGGTCGGTCTTCTGGACTATCTCCTCATCAGGCTAATCACGGTTTTTGACCCGGCTTTTTGCCGGGTCTTTTTTTGCCCGTTTTTCGGGCTTTTGGCTTCAGGCTAATGAAGTCTTTAGGTGCTGCAAATTCGATGGCGCGGATAATATCAAAAGAATATCGAATGACAAGCCAGGCCCGGCCACATTGGGGCAAACTAATGACAATTAGCACTTGAGAATCAATCGCACAGTCTCTAAGCTGCATCCGCGTCATGGAGGACGCCCCCCGCCACAACCCCGCAATTCCCCTCGGTTTCAGCCCTGCCTGCGTGTACAGTAACGGCCATAAAAATCATATTCAGGAATCGATTATGACCGTGGCCAAATCTTCGTTCGACATCAGCGCCAACTTCGACAGCGGCAACATCCAAGTCATCGACATCAGTAATCCGCTCAATCCGGTTCTGGCCATTCGCCCGGATACTCGCAGCGCACATTTTCAGTGGTTCCACTTCAAGGCCAGCGGTCTGCATGTTCATCAGGAACACTGGTTTCGCCTGGTCAACGCCAGCCAATCCTCCTATAACAAAGCCTGGACCGGCTATCAGGCAGTCGCTTCCTACGACCACGTCAATTGGTTCCGCATTCCAACCAGTTTTGAAGGTGACAGCCTGCGTTTTTGCCTTGAGGCGGAGCAAACCCATGCATGGTTTGCGTATTTCGAACCCTACAGCCGGGGCCGTCACGACTGGCTGATTGATCAGGCGCTGAGCAAGGCTGGCACTGAACTGCTGGCGACCGGTAAAAGCGTCGAAGGTCGTGACATTCAGCTGCTGCGCAAAGGCACCGGCGCTGAAGGCCAGCGCAAAATCTGGATCATTGCTCAACAGCATCCGGGCGAACACATGGCCGAATGGTTCATGGAAGGCGTGATCGAACGCCTGGAAAGACATGACGATCCGGTGCTGAACAAGCTGCTGGCGAGTGCCGATCTGTACCTGGTGCCGAACATGAATCCGGACGGCGCGTTCCATGGTCACCTGCGCACCAATGCCATGGGCCAGGACTTGAATCGCGCTTGGCAGAACGCCAGTCAGGAGGTCAGTCCCGAGGTACTTTTCGTACAACAGCAGATGGAAAAGTATGGCGTCGATCTATTCCTCGACGTACATGGCGACGAAGAAATCCCCCATGTATTCACCGCCGGCTGCGAAGGCAATCCGGGCTACACGCCGCGCATCGAGAAGCTCGAAGAGCACTTCCGCAATCACCTGAAACACACCACCAAAGACTTCCAGACCAAGTACGGCTACACCCGCGACGAACCGGGCCAGGCCAACATGACCCTGGCGTGCAACAGCGTCGGCCAGAAATACGACTGCCTTTCGTTGACACTGGAAATGCCATTCAAGGATCACGACGACCATCCCGACAAGGAAACCGGCTGGTCGGGCAAACGCTCCAAACAGCTGGGCAAAGACGTGCTGACCACCATCGCTGACATGGTTGATACCCTGCGCTGATCCCCTCCTCGTTCCCTGAAAAGATCGCAGCTTGTCTGCGATCTTTTACTTTCTGCCATTCGTACTTTCGCGCAAACAGGTTGCAAAATAAAACCTGAATCAATACCGTGACCAAGGTTTTATTTTGAAACCTAAAAGGATACGGGATATGAAACCTCTCAAAAGCAGCGTCGTTTTGCTTTTCTCTGTGGCCTGTGGGCTGGCCGTGGGTAACGTGTACTACGCCCAGCCGCTGCTGGACGCGATGGCTGAAGCGTTTGCGATGTCGCCGGCAACTATCGGCATCGTCATCACCCTGACGCAAATCGGCTACGGCATCGGTCTGGTGTTACTGGTGCCCCTCGGCGATCTGCTCAACCGGCGCCGATTGATCGTCACTCAAACCCTGCTGTCGGCCGCGGCGTTGTTGATGATCGCGTTGGCGCCCAGCAGTGTCTGGTTGTTGCTCGGCATGACATTGACCGGGCTGCTCGCCGTGGTCACGCAAGTGTTGGTGGCTTACGCCGCCACACTGGCGGTCCCGACACAACGCGGGCGCGTGGTCGGAGTGGTGACCAGCGGCATCGTCGTCGGCATCTTATTGGCACGCACCGTCGCCGGCGGCATGGCCGATCTGGCTGGGTGGCGAGCGATCTACTTCCTGTCAGCCGGGCTGACCCTGGTGATGGCATTGCTGCTGTTTCGCGTGCTGCCCAAGCATGAACCCCCGCAGCCGACGACTGGCTACATCGCACTGATCGCCTCGGTGTTCAGCCTGTTCAAAGAAGAACCGGTGTTGCGCCAACGCGCGATCCTCGCATTGTTGACCTTCGCCAGCGCGATGGTGCTGTGGACGCCGATGGTATTGCCCTTGGCCGCCCCGCCGCTGTCCTTGTCGCACAGTGAAATCGGACTGTTCGGGCTGGCCGGCGCTGCCGGTGCACTGGCCGCCGCACGGGCAGGGCATTTGGCCGATCGCGGTCTCGGACAATGGGTCAGTGGTCTTTCGCTGTTGTTGATGCTCGCTTCGTGGCTGCCGATCGCCCTCACCCAATCCTCGCTGTGGGCCTTACTGCTCGGCGTGATCACTCTGGATTTGGGCTTGCAAGCCGTGCACGTCACCAGCCAGAGCATGATCTACAGCGTGCGCCCCGAAGCGCAAAGCCGTCTCACCGCCGGTTACATGTTGTTTTACTCGATCGGCAGCGCGCTCGGCTCCATCGGCTCGACTGCGATGTACGCATGGGCCGGCTGGATCGGCGTGTGCCTGCTCGGTGCGGCCATCAACGCCGTGGCGCTGGCGTACTGGTGGCTGACCCTGAAACGCGGCGCACCGATACGATGCGCCACTCAAACGGGTTAGCCGCGATCGCGACCGCGCAACATGCTGTCGAGCACTTCGTCGCGGCGGATCCAGCCATGAAACAGCGCCGCCGCCAGGTGCAGCAGCACCGTCAGGAACAACAGATAGGCCAGATAACCGTGAGCCTTGCGCAGCAGCGCAAACAGCTGCGCATCAGCCGGAACGATCGATGGCAACTGCAACGTTGTACTGAGCATGACCGGCTCACCCGAAGCGCTGATCATTGCCCAGCCCAGCAACGGCAAC
The DNA here is from genome assembly GCF_900580865.1 of Pseudomonas viridiflava. Lineage (GTDB taxonomy): Bacteria > Pseudomonadota > Gammaproteobacteria > Pseudomonadales > Pseudomonadaceae > Aquipseudomonas. The sequence goes on along the minus strand of NZ_UTBZ01000219.1, from coordinate 32,986 downwards.
ACCAGCATCAGCGCGTACAGCAACAGATGCGAAGCCTTGGCCGCCAGCACTTGCCAGCCTGGCAGATCCACCGGCAGCGGTGGCTGGCGCGTAGTGAGCCGCACCAGCAAACGCACAATCACCAGCGCCAGAATCGCAATACCCAAGGGTTTGTGCAGATGGATCAGCCATTCATGCCGCTCGGAAACCGAGGTGACCATGCCGGCACCGATAAACAGCATGGCGATGATCATCAGCGCCATCAGCCAGTGCAGCAGGCGCGCCATCAGGGCGAAATGCGTCGGTTGAGTTCTCATGGACGAGCCTCCTGTTTGGCGGCGGGCAACTGGCTGACTTCGCTGGTGCGACGCAGATAGGAATTGGCGTAACCGGCGGAACGGGCCGCGAGCAACGGGTCGTCGGAACCTTGAATCCCGGCCGGCAGCACCAGCGGGTCGTAGTTGATATCACGGCATTCGCCGCTCAGTTGCGGCTGGGTTTTCTCCAGTACCAATGTGCCCGCGTTCAATACTTTGCGCCCGCCCGGCCAGGTCTTGCTGGCGTCGTTCACCGGATCTTCGGGATTGGCCAGAGTGATATTCAGCTGAAAACGCAGCGGTGCAGACGACAACCGTTGCACCAGATCCTTCTCGAGAAAATCGCCGCCCTCAGGTGCAGTGGCGCCCACAGCATCGCGCGCCAACGGCGTCATGCTCCAGCGCACGGCCTGCTTTTTACCGCTGGCGTCGACCAGATAGAACGCGTTGACGCTGTTATAGGTTTCGGTGGCGTAACTGGCCGAAGGTTTGGCGGTCTTCACCCAGGTCAGAAACGGCACGGTTTCCGGGTGCGCGGCAAAGAACGCCGGGACCTTGCTCGGATCCGGTTTACCGGTGGCCGGATCCGGCGACTGTGCCTGCTGCAATTGATAGAACGCCTCAGGCGTGCCGACCGGGAACACCGGCATGCTGTTCATCCCGGTGCGCCACTGCTGTCCATTGGCCTGGGTGAATCGCAGTGCCAGACTGCGAATCGGCACGCTGCTGTCCGGTGCATAAGGATTGCCCGCCGGCAGCGCAAAGCGCCCGACCACCGGGGTCTGCGGTTCGTTGAACACCTGCGCGGAGGAGAACACCCGCGCTTCGCCACTGCTCTCGAAATGGCCGATCACGCACACGCCTTTGGCGTGATTACGGCGAAACCCGGGGTGCACACCGTTGTTCTTCTCCAGAACATCGACCAGCGCTTTTGGCGTCAGGCGTTGTGGGTCAAAGTTACCGTGAACGTAGGCAAACGCCCCGGCCACCGCGGCGACTACCACAGCAATGCCGCCCAGACGCAGAACCAGGCTCGCCGCACTCAGTGGCGGGCGCTGCGGCCCGCCGGGCGGTGCAGCATCGGGTAATGAACGATCAACCATGAAAAACTCCAGGGCCATCGGCCACAAGTAGGAAGAATCAGCAAGACGCGCCTCGTCCGGGTTTATTCCACGCCTCGGTATTTATTTTTCCGAACGTGGAATAACCTCCAACGACGGACGTCTCCCTAGTCCACAGCGTAGTGACTAGCAGAATTTCATGAGCGAATTCGACGAACAGTTGAGAGAAATCATTCCCAGATTGCGCCGCTTTGCCGTGTCACTGACACGCAACAGCAGCAGCGCCGACGATCTGGTGCAGGCCTGCCTTGAGCGGGCCCTGTCGAGTTGGGGCGATAAACGCGCCGACGGCGACTTGCGTGCCTGGCTGTTTGCGATCCTGTATCGGCAGTTTCTCGACGCCCATCGTCGCTCCCGACGCTATGCGCGCATGCTCGAATTCTTCACCGGTCGCGACGATGCCGAGCCCTCGGTCGAGCGCACCGTCATCGCCCAGTCGACCCTGCAAGCCTTCGATCGACTGCCCACCGAACAGCGTGCCCTGTTGCTGATGGTCTCAGTGGAAGGCCTTTCCTATAAAGAGGTCGCCGAGATTCTCGGCGCCCCGATCGGCACCGTGATGTCGCGCCTGTCCCGCGCCCGCCAGGCCTTGCGCCAACTCAGCGACGGCGAAATCAGCAGCCCTTCTTTGCGGATACTCAAATGATCAGCCTACCTCCCAGCGAGCGGGACCTGCACGCCTATGTCGACCACCAGCTCAGCGACGCCGACCGGCGCGTGCTAGAGACCTGGCTGGCCAGTCACCCGGACGAAGCGGCGCAGGTTCGTGCCTGGCAACAGGATGCCCAGCACTTGCGCGCGGCACTCAGCGGCGCATTGCAGCAGCCGGCCAACCCGGCGCTTGATCCGGCGATGATTCGCCAGCGCCGTCAGCGCCAGTCGCGTCGTCATCTGGCCAGCGCGGCGGTGTTGCTGATCGCGGTCAGCGTCGGCGGCTTCAGTGGCTGGCAGGCTCGCGAAATGACCCTCGTGCGCTCGACCATGCTGCCGATGACCGATGCTTTGCAGGCCTATCGCCTGATTGCCCAGCAAGGCATGCTGCCGGCCGATTACAAGGTCGACAGTGACGGCGACATGCAGCGCTGGCTCGACCGCTATTTCACCCGGGCCAGTCGTTTACCGGATCTGAAGGCGGCCGGGTTCGAACCGGTCAGCGGACGCTTGCTCAGCACTGATGAAGGCCCGGCGGCGATGGTGATGTATGAGGATGGCAGCGGGCACAAGGTGAGTTTCTACGTGCGCCCGCCGGGGCCGAAGAACACCTTTTTGCCTCGCGGAAGCCGCAGTGATGGCGACTTGCAGGCCGAATACTGGTCAGGTGGCGGGTACAACTACGCCATGGTCAGCCCGGTCGATACACCGGCGGCGCAACAGCTCAAGCAATCACTGCAATTCTGAAAACACCGCTGTTCTACAAGGAGCTGCGGCACGCTGCGATCTTTTGATCTTGTTCTTAAGGGCAAGATCAAAAGATCGCAGCCTCGTTTCACTCGACAGCTCCTACAAAGGATCGTGTCAGCTCAGAAACCTACGTCCAAAACCACATTATCCAGATAAGTGCCCGCAGGCGGCGTGGTCTGGTCGGTGTAGATTTTCGCGTTGTAGTTGAAAATCTGGCTGCCCGTGCCCAAGCCGTTTCCCGGATTGACCTCGGCGTCGGTACTCGCCCGCCGTGCCGTGCCGACGCTGCCCCAACGCGTGGTGCCGGCACTTTTGAAAATGTCGTAGGCCAGATAATTGCTCCCGGAAATCATCCTTCGCCGGCCGCCGACACTCACCGCGTTCTGCCCGTCGCTCAGCCCCACGGTGTAAGCGCTGCCCTTGGTGCAGGCCAGATTGATCGTCTGTCCGGTCACCGGGGTAAAAGCGCTGACCACCGGCGCGCTGCCGAAGGCAATGTTCGGCGCCGTAATCGTGCAGTCGTTGGACACCGTCAGGTTCACCGTCAACGACGTCGTGCCGTTGGCGATATCGCGCCCGATGCAGATGGCACCGATGCCGATCCCCGAACAGTAATTCCAGTTCCAGAAAATACTCAGGGTCTCGGTATACACCCCGGCAGCGACGTTACTGCCAATGGTTGTGCCGAGATAGAGCGGAACCGTTTTCGGCGTCGTACCGTTGAGCAGGCCCAAGGCATCGATGATGCCGTTGCGCGCAAAGTCATAGGCGGTGCCGCGGGTCAGCGGGTAGCTGGTGCTGTTATTCGCGTAGATCGTGTAATTGATGACATCGCCGGTCGGCCCGACCAGCCCACTCTGCGTCGATGAAACGGTGCCCCAGAAGTGATCGTTGCTGGTCAGCAGGGACAGCAACGAACCGGTGCAACTCAAACCGGCATTCAGTGTGGAACTGGGTTGCGAAGTGGTGCGCACGGCGATCGAACTGAGCATGCCGAACGCCGCTGGCGTGGTGCTGACCACCGAGCACGCAGCCTGCACCGCCGCCGGCAGCATCAGCGCCAGTAACAAAAACAAGCGCGCGCGGATCATTGACACACCAACGGGCCAATCAACGGCACCTGATCCTGATTCAGGTCGACACTGAACTGCGCCTGACAGGTCTTGCCGTCGGCCAGCGTCACTTGCAACGAGTTCTGCGCCTGCAGGTTTTCCAGATACACCAGCCCATCCCAACCGACCACCGTCCGCGTGCCGCTCTGCTCATGCAGCACGCCCGCACCCAGCGGCAGTTCGCGCTGCTGCGGATCGACCAGCACGATGCTCGCGGCAATCACCCGGGTCAGTGGAAACTCCAACAGATAACCGCTGCCACGCCGCACCGCGATGCGTTGTTCGACGTTGGGGCTGCGCACGTTGGCCGGTAGATTCAGCGGATCGATTTCATACTTGCCCCGGTAATACGCGCTACTCCAAGGCACCAGCAGATGACCGTTCTTGTCAGTCTGACCGACCTGCTGATTTTCGTAGCGCACCGGAATATCGGCAAAACCCTCAGTACTGACCACCACAAACGCGTCGTCGATGCGGTTGGCGGCGAACACCTGACGGTCCATCCACACCAGCGAACCACTGGCATCGGCCCAACGGGTTTCGGCGTCGGAAGTACCGTAGACGCCGGCCTGCAACTGCACCGATTGCAGGCGCCAGGTGACGTCGGCCTGACGATAATCCGCCCCATCACCCTTGGCGTAGCCCAGATTGAAACCTACGCCGCCCTCGGTCGGTACCGCGCGACTGTAGTTGACCCGCTGCTGGCTTTGCCCGGTTTTACTGCGATCGCTGCTGATCGCCAGACTGCCGCGCAGATCGAACGGAATCACCAGTTGCGCCTGCACCGCCCAGTTGCTGTCGCCGATCTCGCGGTTGGCCGACAGGTAGAAACTGCTGTTGCGCCACAGCGGTTTGCTCCAACTGAGGTTGAGCAGCCGCGTGCGCGAATCATCCGCCGCGCGCACATCGAAATAACCCGCGCCAAGGCTGCCCCAGCGATCGAGGTTGAGGCTCAGGGTCGCCTGTTCGCTGCGCCGACTCAGGCTGATGTAGGGGCTGTCGACCACGCTGAGATCGGCGTATTGATCGTGGCGCTGCAGGCGTTGGTACGAAAAGCTGAAACGCTGGTTGCTGTACTGATAGCCGAGGCTTAATTGCTGACCGCCCTCGCCGTCGAAACGGCTTTGACTCACCGCACTGTTGAGTACACCGAAGTTACCGAGCTGCCAATTGCCGCCAAGGCCGCCCAGTGTCAGCGAATCGGCCGCTTCGGCATGGCTTTCCAGGGTGAAACTGTCGCTGACGCCATAGCGCAGGCTGCCGGAAGTGACACCCGGCCCGTAACTGAAATCCTTCAAACCGTAGTCGCGACGCAACGTACCGGCGGCCACGGAAAAATCGCTCAAGCCTTTTTGCAGCAAGGTGCTGGTGACATAGAACGGCACCGTGGTCGACACCTGCCGACCGAGCGCATCAGTAGTCACTACGACGGCTTCGCCAGCGCCGTTGATGAACGGAATATTGGTCAGTGTGTACGGCCCGGGCTGCAAGTCTGCGCTGCTGGACTTGTAGCCATTGATGAACAGGTCCACCGAGGACGGCACCGCCGCTTCGCCGGCAAATTGCGGCAATGGATAGGTCACCAGATCCGGGCGCACGGCAAAGTCCCGAGAAAACTGCACGCCGCCCAGACGCACCGAACTGCTCCACGGCAACGCACCGCTGATCACGTCACCGGCCTCGTAGGTGAGCATTCGTTCGTCGTCGGAGTAACGCCACGTGGTGTCGTAACGCAGGTAGCCATTGTCCAGCGTGTTGAGCGAGTCACCGGACAAGGTGCGCCGGTATTGCCCGGTGTTGGACAGCGTGCCCCAACTGTCGAACAACCGCACTTCGTTCCACGCCGCCAGGTAAGTGCCGGCATCGTCGGTGTCATTGAGGTACAGGTCATAATTGAACAACGCGCCGAAACTGCTCAGCGCCGGGGTACGCGGGTAAGCCTGGCGGTTGCCGATGAACTGTTCCGGCAGCCAGTCCGGGGGCACGTCCAGCAGCAAGCGTTGACCAACACTGTCGTAGTCACTGTGCAGCCCCGCCAGGCTGTCGAGGTCGACCTCGGCACCGAGACTGTCGGGCAACTTCATGCCGGTTTCGCGCAACGCCGTCGCTGGCAGAAACAAACGCCCGTCGCGCTGCTGCACCGCCACCACGCGTCCGGTATTCATCTGGTTGACCACCAGTTCCAGAAACAACTGTGCATCACTCACGGCCTCCATGCCGCTGGGTGGCGGCGGCAGATCGCCGGCCCCGGATGGTTGAACGAACATCAGGCAACACGCGCCGGTGATGAGCCACAACGGACGCTGAATACGGCGAACCCGTCCCGGGCTCATACGCGCTTTACGTCCGTCAATGGACTGAATCCTCCCTGATGCCGCTTTAGCCGACGCCAGATGCCTGCGCTACGACTCACTCACTTGGCGGGCGTGATGCTCTGCACCTGTGCCGCGCCATTTACTCGTACCTGCAACGCCGAATCATTGGTCAGCGGCGTCGGTGCCGGCCAGCGCATCACCGCGCCGGGCAGTACGTAACCCAGCAGCCCTTCGGCCAGCGGTTTGCTCTGCCCAGCCTGTTTGATGGCCACGTCAGTCAGTCGCGCATGCACCGCGCCCTGATTGCGCACTTCGACATAAGGCTTGCCATCCACCGCCACCGTGCGCCAGCTCAACTGCGGCAGGCCCACGCCTTTGGGATCTCGTGCGCGGGTGCTGTCTTCTTTGCTCCACAGCCCGGCGCCATAGGCAAACAGTGGCACCGAATAGCGCATCTGGAAGCGAATCGCGGCGGCGGTTTTGCCTCCGTCAGCGGTCGCGGGTTGTGCGGAAGGAATTTCGTCGATGATGATCCGGTAGGCCAATTCCTGCCCCGGCGGCACGTCCTTGGTTCGGGTCAGGCGCACCAATTGTTTCTGCCCCGGCTCGATTTTCGCCACCGGCGGGCTGCCGATCACGTCGCGCTGGTTCTGGTATTGCTCGGCGAAACCACTCTGACTCCAGCCAAACACGCGGATCTGCAGATTGGCGGTTTCGTTGCCGCGGTTCTCCAGCCACAGCGCACTGGCCTGCTGATCAGCCTCCAGCACCGGATCGATCGGCCAGATCAGCACCGAACTCGCCGCTTGTGCCTGGCTTGCCCCAAGCATGACCATCGTCCACATCACACAGCGCACGAAAGAATGCCGTGACGTAACTGACCCCATAAACCTGCTCCTTGTCGGCCATTCAACTTCGCCTTACCACGACAGTTGCACCTGCAACACGTCGCTGTACGTCCCCCCAGGCTGATTGCCCGGCAATTGCACCTGACCGTAAATCGGCAGGCTGATGTTGTTCGCATCGCTGTAGGCCACCGCCACGCTCTGACCGATACCCAGGCTTTGGCTGTACGCCGCATCTCGAAACAGCGCATACGCCACCCGCGCACTGCCGCTGTTGACCTGCATGTGCCGGCCGCTGCTGTTGTACTGGCCGCCATCGACGCTCATGTTCAGCGTTACGCCCGGCGTGCATTGCAATTGCACCCCGCCGGTCAGCGCGACCTGCACGGTGCCGGTGGCCAGTGCCGAACGCGAACCGAAATTCAGCCCGCCATAGTTCGACACTCCGCCCACCACCAGACACCCGGCAGTGACCGTGGCGCTGACCTGAAAGCTCTGGCTCGTCGCTGCGGTCAGCGGTGGCGGCGCACTGCCCGCACAGAGCAGGAGCAACGCGGCACAGCCATGGCGGCGCATGGCATCAGAACGTCAGTTCAACAGCGACGGTGTCGGTGTACGTCCCCGCCGGCAAACCGGCCTTGCCCACCGCCTGACCGTAGATGTTCACCGTCTGCGCGACCCCAGTGCTGGCGGCAAGGTTGATCGTCCCGTCGATCGCCAGCAGTTGCGAGTGCCCGGCATCGGTGTACAAGTCGTACGGCACGTAATTGGCGACACCGTCGTACAACGCTCGCGTGCCACCCGGCGACATGCCGTCATGGGCACCGGCGCGCACTTTGACCGTCGGCGTGGTGCCGCTGGAACAGAGAATCGACAGCGCCCCGCCGCCACCGCCCAACACTTGCCCGGTGGCGGTGGTGAACAGGCTGTTGGCCGTGCCGAAGTTCAACGCACCGAAGTTCAGCCCGGTGGAACCGCCAGCGCCGTTGACCTGACAACTGCTGATCAGAATCAGGCTGGAGGTGATCTGGCCGGTGACCGTGGTGGCGGCGTTGGCACTGGAAACCAGCGCCAGGCCAAGCAACGACAAACCTATCCTTGATGCAAACGTACGCATGGTGTCCGTCCTCTACGGGGTTACCAGTCGAGCGTCACCGTCAGGGTGTCGGTATAGACACCTGCCGGTACCGCGCGGGTATTCGCCACCACCGAGCCAAACACCGGAATGGGTATCTGCGCAGCGCTGGTGACAGCGAAATTGTGTTGCTGGCCGATGCTGTAGCTCCGGGCGCCGGAGGGATCGACAAACAGCTGATAAGGAAGGGTCTGGCGGCCGTTGCTCAGACGCCGGGTGTTGCCGTCACCGTGGGCGCCGCCGTCGATGGTGACGGTGAAACCGGTGACCGAAGGATTGCAGGCGACGTTGAGTTTGCCACTGCTGTCGCCGTCGAGACTGGCCTTGATCGGTGCGTTCCAGGTTGGGCCCTGAAGGCCGAAATCGAGGGTGCCGAGATCGCCGACCGGGCTGGCGGGAGTACTGGTGTTGGTGACTTCGCAGCCGGCAATCAGGATCAGCCGCGCATTGATCTGCCCACTGACCGCCGCTTGCGCGTTGTCTGCGAGCATAGCCAGCGTACCTGCCGCTACCACCATCCAGTGTCTGCCTGTCATTGCGCCCGTCCCTGCTCCTTTACGCTGACTCGATCACCGCGCTCATCATTGAACGCCTTCCTTGCGCACCCGCGTCCACGGGGTGCCTGTTGCCATGGCGATCACCAGGTGACCGTCACCTTGACCAGATCCGAATAACGGCTGACTCGCGGCACTTCAGCCAAGCGCTCGATGCGCGCGTACAGCGGCAACTCCACCGTGCCGGTGTCCGGCACCCGCCCGCTGACCGGCACATTCACCACCAGCGGTACCCGGCGCGCCGCGTCCTGATACAAGCGATACGGAATAGGTTTGCTGCCGACCGAACCGGCCATGTAGCGGACCTCACCAACACCGCCATGCAAGCCGCCATCGACACGCATCTGATACGGCGTGTCCGGGTTGCACTCCAGCCGGGGCAGGCGTTGATTGGTCAGCGCCGCTGCCAAAGGACCCGCCGGGTCATCGAGGCGCGCGGTGCTGCCGAAGTCGAGCACACCCAATTGCTCGATGCCGGCCTCCCGCTGCTGGCCAACCAACTGGCAGCCACGCTGCACATCAACGCGCACTTCGACCTGAAGATCCGCCGCATAAGCAGGCGTAGCGAGTACCCCCAGCAAGCCCATGACCACCCGTATATTCACTGCGCCGTTCCTTGTCAGTGAGCGCTTGCGACGTCGTTTCTGTGATTGAGGTTAGCAATGGTCGACGATTCCGCCAGTCGATTGGATCCAGGGATCGCTCGGGATATGTTTCGAAAGGTTGGCAACAGGTCGAGCCATGTCGCTAAAAATAGCTGTACGTGCCGGACAAATTTGTTCAATTACCGCCCACTGTCGATCCGCTGTGGTGGCTGGCCAACCCGGCGCCTGGTTACACTGTGTCGCCGCGCTCCCGGGAGCCGGTCTTGACGAACACGGAGACGCCCACAGTGCCTGCCCACCCGCCGAAACGATCGCGACTGATCCAGCGCTGGCCGGCGTTGCGCCGCTGGTTCGGCAAGGGTTTGCCGGCCAGCGCCGGGCATGACGCCAGTGGTCAGTCGATCCGCGATTACTTCCGGCGCAGGGCCGGCGATCAGGGTTACACCCTCAGCCACAGCCAGCAGCGCGTCATCGATTGCATGGCGCAACAGGCGAGTCTTTTGCTTGGCGCAAGCACTCACACACCACCGAGCCTGTATCTGTTCGGCGCCGTTGGGCGTGGCAAGAGCTGGTTGCTCGACGGCTTCTTCCAGGCCCTGCCGATCACGCAGAAACGGCGCCTGCATTTCCATCAGTTCTTCGCGCAATTGCATCAGGGCATGTTCAGCCATCGCGAGCAGGACGATGCCCTCGAAGTGACCCTCGACGAACTGCTGGAGGATTGTCGGGTACTGTGTTTCGACGAGTTTCATGTGCATGACATCGGCGATGCGATGCTCATCACCCGGCTGTTCAAGGCGTTGTTCAAACGGCGGATTGTGCTGCTGGTGACCTCCAACTATGCGCCGGAAGGTCTGCTGCCCAACCCGCTCTATCACGCTCGTTTCAAACCGGTGATCGAACTGATCAACAAGCGCATGCAGGTGATGGAAGTCGGCGGCCCGCACGATTACCGCAGTCAGACGCGCCATTCTGCGCATCAGCTATTCACTCAGGGACATTACGTGTGGCCGGCTACGCCAGCACAACGCGCCGCTCTGCAGCTGCCGCCGGCCGATACGCCAGCCATTCAGTTATCCGTCGGCACCCGGCAGTTTCAGGCTCGATTGTGTGAAGAGCGGCGTGTTGGTTTTACCTTCAGCGATCTGTGTGAGCAGCCAACGGCAGTCATGGATTATCTGGAGCTGTGCCGCCGTTTCGACCGCTGGATCATTGACGATCTGCCGGAACTGGCGAAGTGCTCGATCGCCGCGCAACAGCGCTTCATCAACCTGATCGACGTGCTGTACGACCAGGACAAGCACCTGACGTTGATTGGTCGCCTGCCCTTGCGCGAAAGCCTGGACGGCCATGCCATTGATCTGGCGCGCACACGCAGCCGCTTGGGGCAGTTGCAAGAAGTGCACGGGATGATCTGAGCACGCCGTTCCCCTGTGGGAGCGAGCCTGCTCGCGAAAACGCCCTATCAGTCAAAACATCAGCTTCTGACACTCCGCCTTCGCGAGCAGGCTCGCTCCCACCAAGGCAACTGAAGTTTCGCCGCCTATCCAATTCAATCCCGGGCTTTGCCGTTATCATGTCGCCCATTCCCAGCGCCCCAGCGGCGCGCCCCTGATCAAAAGCGAACACCAACATGCACACCCTTGCTCAATTGCGCGCCGGCGAGTTGTCGGGCATTACGCGACTGGATTTGTCTTGCGGACTGAGCGAATTCCCGGCCGAGATTTTCGAGCTGGCCGACACTCTGGAAATTCTCAATCTCAGCGGCAACCAATTGAGCAGCCTGCCGGATGACTTGCATCGCCTGACTCGCCTGCGCGTGCTGTTCTGCTCCGACAACCCGTTCACCGAACTGCCAGCCTGCCTCGGCCAGTGCGCGGCCCTGACGATGGTCGGCTTCAGGGCCAATCGCATCATCAACGTCCCCGGTGCCGCCCTGCCGCCACAGTTGCGCTGGCTGATCCTGACCGACAACTGCATCGAAAGCCTGCCGAGCGAACTGGGCGAACGCCCTGCCCTGCAAAAACTCATGCTGTCCGGCAACCGTCTGCACACGCTACCGCCCTCCCTGAGCAACTGCCATCGACTGGAGCTGCTGCGCCTCTCGGCCAACCGCCTGAGCGACCTGCCGCAGTGGCTGCTCGCGCTGCCGAGCCTGACCTGGCTGGCTTACGCCGGTAACCCGCTGGAAACCGAGGCCGACGCCGGCGCACTCGAGGCAACGCCGCAAATCCCTTGGTCGGCGCTGCATCTGGAACAACGACTGGGTGAAGGCGCTTCGGGGGTGATTTCCCGGGCGAGCTGGCAACGCGACGATGGCGCAGTGACGCCGGTCGCGGTGAAACTGTACAAAGGTGAAATGACCAGCGACGGTTCGCCACTGCACGAAATGAATGCCTGCATCACCGCAGGCCTGCATCCCAATCTGATCCGCGTCGAGGGGCGCATCAATGGCCATCCCGACGACCAGCAAGGATTGGTGATGCAGTTGATCGATCCGTCCTTCCGCAACCTCGCCGATCTGCCGAGCCTGGCGTCCTGTTCGCGAGATGTTTACGCCGATGATTGCCGGTTCAGTGCCGAGGTTGCGCTGAACATTGCCAAAGGCATCGCTTCGGCAGCGGAGCATCTGCATCAGCAAGGCATCACCCACGGCGATCTCTACGCGCACAACATTCTGTTGAACGAGCGCGGCGATTGCCTGCTCGGAGATTTTGGCGGGGCGTCGTTCCACGCCATTGCCGACACTGGGGAAACTCGCGCATTGCAACGCATCGAAGTGCGTGCGTTCGGGGTTTTACTGGGGGAATTGCTGGCGCGCATCGACTCGGGGTTGAGTGATGAGCGGCGTGCGGTGCTTGAGGAGCTGGAGCGGCGTTGCTGTCAGGCGGAGGTGCTGGCGCGGCCTGGGTTTTCTGAGGTCATGCGGCAGCTTGAGAATCTGTGACCGCTGCGCGGTCAATCGCGAGCAGGCGAAGGCCTACAGTGGACGGTGGTGATCACAAATGATGTGTTCACCTCTGGCCTGTAGGCCTTCGCCTGCTCGCGATGTAGCCATCACTGACGAAGCCGATCAGCCCGCCAGGCCAACAAACATGTCCTGCACGTCATCATGGTTGTCGAGGCCTTCGAGGAATGCTTCAACCTCAGCCATCTGCTCGTCGCTCAAACCGCTGACCGGGTTCTTCGGCTGGTAGCCGAGCTTGGCCGACAGCACGGTGAAGCCTTGCTCTGGCAGCGCTTTCTGCACCGAGTCCAGATCAGTCGGATCGGTCAGGAACAGCGTTGCGCCGTCTTCGCCCGGCTCGAAATCCTGCGCACCGGCTTCGATCGCGGCCATTTCCGGATCGGCGTCCGGAGTGTCCGGCGAAGCTTCGATCATGCCGACGTGGTTGAAATCCCAGGCAACAGAGCCGGAAGCGCCCAGTTGGCCCTTGCGGAAGGCCACGCGGATTTCCGCGACGGTACGGTTGATGTTGTCGGTCACGCACTCGACGATCAGCGGCACCTGATGCGGGGCGAAGCCTTCGTAGGTCACGCGATGGTATTGCACGGTTTCACCCAGCAGACCGGCGCCTTTCTTGATCGCGCGATCGAGGGTTTCTTTTGGCATCGAGGCTTTCTTGGCCTGTTCGACCACCAGACGCAGGTGTGCGTTGGTGGTGGTATCGGCACCGTTGCGGGCAGCGATGGTGATTTCCTTCACCAGTTTGCCGAAGATCTTGCCCTTGGCGTTGGCTGCCGCTTCTTTGTGTTTAACCTTCCACTGTGCGCCCATTACTCACTCTCTTGATCTGTGGCGCCGAGACATCTATTGGCCGACGCGTGGCGCCAAGTTTATACGGCCTAAAGTCGGCAATCGACCAAAAAAACACAATGCAGAATCGACATCTTCACCAGTGCTTGTAGGGGAATTCTGAAAAACACCTTTGACATGACCATTCAGCGCTGTGGTTTCGTACCCTCTCAGGCCCGTATTGCCTGACAGAGCCTGTTCGAATGCTCAATGACAAGGAAAGTCCTTTTACCCTGACCCTGACCGACAGCGGCCTGTGCCTGCCGGTGGTGCGTTTTCACGGCGAGGAAGCACTCAACCAGCCCTACCGTTTCGACATCGAGCTGATCGGCCTGGCCCCCGCTGTGGCGCCGGCTACTTTTTTGCACCAACCGGCCTTTTTGCGGCTGGACGATCAGCATGGGATTCACGGCGTGATCGACAGTGCCAGTTGCGAACATCGCGGTACGCACCGGATCGGCTATCGACTGACGGTTGTGCCGCGCTTGCAAAGCCTGGCCGAGCCGAGCAAACGCCGCGTGTTTGTGCAACGCAGCGTGCCGCAGATTCTCCAGCAATTGCTCACGGAAAATGCCCTGCCCGTTGATGGTTACCGGATTGAAATGACTGTCGGCCAATACCCGACCCGACCGTTTTGCATCCAGTACGAAGAAAGCGATCTGGCGCTGCTGCACAGGCTGTGTGAAGAAGAAGGCATTCACTACCACTTTGAACACCGGTTGGATGGGCACGTCGTGGTGTTTGCCGATGACAGCCTGAGCCTGCCGCAAGCGCCGGTGCTGATTGCGTTCAAGGCCTGCGAGCAAACGCCATCACCCTGCGTCAGTGCGCTGTACCAGCATCACCACGCCGCGCCGATCGCCACGCTGCATGCCGTGCGTAATCGAGGCCAGCAGGCGATCCGCGACGACGCCGCCAACCACATCACGGCCAACCTCCTGCCGCCGATACCGTCTCTTGAACAGCGTCACCACGAACAACGCAGCCGTCGGCATCTGGAACGGCAACGCTGCCAACATCGCACGATCAACGGCCGCAGCGACCGGGTCGGCTTGCTCAGTGGGCATCTGCTGCAAGTGTCGGAACATCCGGTCAGCCATTTCAACGAACAATGGCGACTCACCGCCCTACGCCATCACGGGCAACATCCGTCGATTCTTGACCCGACGCCGCCCCAGCACCGTTACCACAACGACTTCACCGCCCAGCCGTGGTCCAGCGACTTTCGTCCAGCGCTCAGACAAGCCCGCCCGAGCATTGCCGGGTATCACCTGGCGCAGGTGTTCGGGCCTGCCGGGCAACCGGCGCAGCTCGATGAACAGGGTCGAGTCGCCGTCAGGCTGTGGCCCTCGGAACACCTGCAACCCCTTGATGACGACCCGATCTGGCTGCCCATCGCCATGACGCGGGCCAACGGCCGGATCGCACTGGAAGAACTGCCCTGCGCCGGCAGCGAAGTGTGGGTGAGTTTTCTCGACAGCGACCCCGACCGGCCGATCCTTTGTCTGGGCAACTCACGCAAGCCCACGCCTCGCGAACCACCACCCGCACGCGACAGCAGCTTGTTGCTCGACTGGCTGCTCAACAGCGACGCCCGCTAGTCCAATCTTTAGGAGCTGCCGCAGGCTCGGGCCGCGTTCGGCAGTGCCTACATCAGTAAGCAGTGCTTCAGGCTTTGTCAGCCTTGCCCGCCGCTGCGGCGAATTTCGCCAGGCGCACGTCGAGATGCCGGGGACGTCGCCCGTGATCCTCGGCGCGCTCCTTGCGGCGGATGGCGTTGCGCACCATCAACGAGCCGAGGTAACGGATCGGCTCCGGCGGGAAATAGCCCAGCGGCCCGTTGACCAGCGGCGAGCGCGTCCACGGGTTGTCCAGACCTTGCACCAGTGACGCGAGAATCTGCCCGCCCATGTGGCACGGGCCGACGCCGCTGCCGGAATAGCCAAAACCGTAAAACACGTTGCCCGCGCTGCTCATCTGACCGAAGAACGGCAAACCGGTGACCGAGCGATCCGACGGGCCGTTCCAGGTGGCATCGACCTTTACATCGGCAAAGGCCGGGAAGAAGTCGGCGAGGCTGGTTTTCAGCAGGCCGGCATAGGGCGATGGCTGATCGAACACCGGCAACATTCGCCCACCAAAGGCGAAGGTGTTGCCGCCCTTGCCGAGCATGATCCGGCCATCCGGGGTGTTGTGGTAGTAGTGCACGAAAATCCGCGAATCAAGCACGGTGACGCCACTGGTCAAACCGATTTCCTGCAACAGATCCGGGCGCGGTTCGGTGATCAGCATGTCGCTGGAAACAATCGCCACGCTGCGTTCGAATTGCGGGAAGGCACGGGCCATCCACGCGTTCATCGCCAGCACTACGCGGTCGGCAACGATGCTGCCGCTCGGTGTCTGCAGGCGTGCCGGGCGTCCCTCTTCAAGCCCGGTCATCGCCGTGCTTTCGTGAATCTTCACGCCCAATTGCAACGCCACCCGACGCAAGCCCCGCACCAGTTTGCCCGGTTGTACACTGGCCGCCGCCGGCGAGAACCAGCCTTCCAGGTGCTTGCTCGAACCGGCCATGCGCTGCACATCAGCCACTGGACGCTGAGTGAACGAGTTGATGCCATTACGCTCCAGTGCGGCGATCACCGCGTCGGTCGAACCGACCTGAGCGCGGTTGGTCGCGGTGTAGAGCGTGCCGTCGAGACGGTAATCGGCATCGACGCCGTACTGCTCGCAGAACTCGCCAATCGCATGGATGCTACGTTCCGACTCCTTGACCAGACGCACCGCTTCCTCGACGCCAAACAGGCGTTCAAGAGTGAAATATTTCGCCGACCACGACAGCGCACAACCACCGTTGCGCCCACTGGCGCCAGCGCCGCAGATGTCTGCTTCGATCAGCAACACGTCGAGTTCGGGGTTCTGTTGTTTGAGCATGATTGCCGTCCACAAACCGGTATAGCCGCCGCCGACAATGCACACATCGGTGCGGACTTCGCCCTGCAACGGCGGGCAGGTTTCAGAGGTATCGGCCTGCAAGGCCTGCTCCAGCCAAAACGGTCTCATGGGTTTTCTCCAGTCAGTTGGCCACGCCACAGCCTGCCGCGAGCGCCGCAGCAGGCCGCGAGGCAAAGGGTTTCAGGAACGCAGGGGTTTGATCGTCAGCGGGCAATTGGGGATCGAGGCACGCGGTTCCATCACCCCGACCGGGCGACTGTTCCAGTGTGGAATCAGCACCAGTGCCGAGAACAGCGCACAACCGGCGAAGACGATAAACACCGTCACCGAGTCGAAGTAACCCGGCAGCAAACCACCGAGCACCGCACCGACCGAACCGCAGCCGTTGACGAAACCGGCAGCGGTGGCACCAGCCTTGGCTTTGCCGAAGTCGATCGCGGCGGCACCGCTGATCATTGAATCCGGGCCGTACAGGGTCAGGCCCATGACAAACAGCAACGCAACCACCAGCAACACACTGCCGCTCTGCAACGCGGCCATGAACAGCGCCAGCGTCACGGTCAGCGCCAGCAAGCTCAATACGCAGGCCGGCATGCGCCGGGCACCAAAGAGTTTGTCCGAGGCCAGCCCGATCAGGATCGGCCCGAGCAACCCGGCCAGTTCGAACGAAGTGGGAATGATCGCCGCGCCGACCTTGCCGACACTGGGCATCTGTTCAAAGACAATCACCGGGCCCCACAACAGAATTGCGTAACGCGCCGGTTTCAACATGAAATACGCCAGGCCCAGCACCAGCACCGTGCGGTTACGCAGGATTTCTTTCAACGGCTCCCAAACGCTGAGTTTGCTGTTGGCTTCGGTTTCTTCCGCCGTCAATACAGGTTCCGGCTCAACCGCCGGCAAACCGACGTCTTCCGGTTTGTTGCGCTGGAAGATAAAGAACAACACCGCCACCACGGCAACCACCACCGCGCTGGAAATGAACGCCGCGTGCCAGGTACCCATCAAGGTATATGCCCACCAACCGGCGAACGGCGACGCCACCAGACCACCAAATGCGTAGCAGGAACTCCATAACCCGAGCACCCGCCCACGTTGTTGCGAAGGGAAAAAACTGCCGAGGTTTTTGCACAGCCCCGACCATCCGGTGGACTGCGCCAAACCCTGAATCAACATACAAGTGGCGAAGATCGGCAGCGTGGCAAAACTGCCCATCACCAGCGCTGCGGCGGCGGAAATCAGCAAACCGCCTAGCACCACAACCCTTGGGCCAAAGCGGTCGGCGAGCATGCCCCAAGTGAACTGGCCGAGGGCATAAGCCGCCAGATAAATCGCATCGAGGTTGGCCATGGCCATCTTGTCGAGCATAAAGCTTGGGTCTTCGGCGATGCCCAGTTTTGCCACCGAAAACGCTTTGCGGGTGAAGTAGAAAGCCGCGTACGCCAGCCAGGTAATCGCGAAAATCTGCACGCGCCAACGCGCAATGGTGCCGATGTGCTTGTTCATGGTGGTTCTGACCTCAGGGTGTGAGTGTGCCGGCAGAATCGTTAAGAAAAACGCCTGTGTTTTTATTGTTGAGCACTGCGATATCACCCCGTCCCTACGGCGATATCGGTCAGATGAGTCCTGTTGTTGCACGCACAGGCTCATGGCGACCGTGCTGCCCGAGCGGGCAGTCAGCGATGGCGTGAGTCGATCAAAGCAATTACTGTTTAATAAATAAAATCGATTTATCGTATTTCACACATAAGCTCAGCTTGTTACTGACTTATCGATCAGGTGACTCATGTCGGTGTCCCACGCCCAACTCAAAGCCTTCCACGCCGTGGCCGTGCATGGAAGCTTCACCAAAGCCGCCGAGCGCCTTTTTCTCACGCAACCGGCGATATCCGACCAAGTGCGCAAACTCGAAGAGCGTTTCGGCGTTTTGCTGTTCCACCGCAATAAACGTTCCGTGCGCCTGACCGATCTCGGTGAGCGTCTACTGGCGATCACGCAACGCCTGTTTGTGATCGAAGCCGAAGCGCAGGAATTGCTGCAGGAATCCCAGGCCCTGCAGACCGGCAGCCTGATTCTGGCAGTGGATGCGCCGGTGCACGTGCTGCCGCAGATCGCACGGTTCTGCGAGCGCTATCCGGGGATCAGCGTGAAGATCGAGACCGGCAACACCGACGAATCGCTGTTTCGCCTGTTCAACTATCAGGCCGATCTGGCGTTGCTCGGGCGGGATGTCAGTGATGAACGCTTGCTCTGTGTGCCGCTGCGCAATGATCCGATGGTGGCGTTCGTTTCGCGCAATCATCCGTGGGCCGAGCGTGAATCGATCTGCCTGGCAGACCTCGATGACACGCCGCTGGTGTTGCGTGAACACGGTTCGGTGACCCGGCAAACGCTGGAAGAGGAAATGGCGCGGGCAGGGTTTCGCATTCGCCCGGCGATTCAG
Source organism: Pseudomonas viridiflava (assembly GCF_900580865.1). Classification (GTDB taxonomy): domain Bacteria; phylum Pseudomonadota; class Gammaproteobacteria; order Pseudomonadales; family Pseudomonadaceae; genus Aquipseudomonas. Next base: position 14,411 of record NZ_UTBZ01000219.1, on the reverse strand, counting down.
GTGGAAGGCCGGGAAGCGGCGCGTGAGGCGGTGGTGGTCGGGATTGGTGTCGGCGTGGTCTCAGCGGCGGAGTTTGGTGCGGATTCGCGGGTGTGTGCGTTGCCGATTGTCGACTGCACGCGACGGCTGACGGAGACGCTGGTGTGTTTGCGTGAGCAGAGCAATCGACGGGTGGTGGCGACCTTTCTCGATATGGTTCGCCAGAGTCTTGTGTGAACCGCGAAGGGAGTGCCATGGTGTATCAGGCGGGTGCCAGGCCAAAGAATGCCTGAATCAAGCGCAACTCCCGGCGCCGCTCCATGCAGCCGATCATGTGCCGATTGACCAGCCTCTCGCCGACAATCGGAATCGCCACCACCCTCGGGTCATGACTAACCTCAACCGATGACACCACACCAACGCCCAACTCAGCAGCAACGGCTTCGGTCACCGCCTCACGGCTATCGAGTTCCAGCAACACCCGCGGATGAATCGACGCCTGCGCACACGCCTGATCAAACGTGCGACGGGTGATCGAACTCGGTTCGCGCAGCACCATGATCACCTGATCCAGTTCCTTGAGCTTCACTTCCCCGGTGCGCATCGCCCATGGGTGCCCCGCCGGCACCAGCGCGCAAATCCGCGATTCACTCAACGCCTGCAGATGCAGGCCTTTGCGCGGCTCCACTTCGGTCAACACCGCCACATCGGCGTGTTCCGACAACAACGCCGCCAAGGTTTCCTGGGCATTGCCCAAACGCAGATTCACCGTGATCCCCGGATAGCGCGCACGCAGGCTGGCGAGCATCGGCATGACCATGTGCGGCCCGTCCGCCGCCACTTCCAGTCGCCCGGTGAGTAATTGCCGGTTGGCCTCGAGCATCGTCTGCGCCTCTTCCGCCAGGCCGAACATCGCGCGGGTGATCGCCGCGAGCTTGGTGCCCTCCTCGGTCAGTTCCACCCGTCGCGCGGTGCGCCGCAACAGCGTGATCTGGTAGTGCTCCTCCAGCGCCTTGATGTGCCCGGTGACTGCCGGCTGACTGATAAACAGGCGCGCAGCGGCGCGGGTGAAGCTGCCTTCACGGGCCACGGCGTCGAACGCGCGGAGCTGGAACAGATTCATGAATAACTCTCGCTGATGGCTGGCATAACAACAAACAATTTGATTGATGCAACGGCGAATTGCAACGTATGCCCCGTAGCTTCATCCCACAGCGCAATCCGAGGACACACGAATGAGTATCGCCGAACCCATCCTGCTCACTCCCGGCCCGTTGACCACTTCGGCCCGCACCCGCCAGGCGATGATGGTCGACTGGGGGTCATGGGATGACCGCTTCAACCAACTGACCGCCAGCCTCTGCGAACAATTGCTGGCGATCCTCAACGGCGCCGCGACTCACCACTGCGTGCCATTGCAGGGCAGCGGCACCTTCGCCGTCGAAGCCGCCATCGGCACATTGGTGCCGCGTGACGGCAAAGTGCTGGTGCTGATCAACGGCGCCTACGGCAAGCGTCTGGCGAAGATCTGCGAAGTGCTCGGCCGCTCGTTCAGCACTTTTGAAACCGCTGAAGATGAACCGACCACCCCCGCTGACGTCGACCGTCTGCTGCGTGCCGACAGCGACATCACTCACGTCGCGCTGATCCATTGCGAAACCAGCACCGGGATTCTCAACCCGCTGGCGGAGATTGCCCAGGTCGTCGCGCAACACGGCAAACGCCTGATCATCGATGCCATGAGTTCCTTCGGCGCACTGCCAGTGGATGCGCAGCAAGTGCCGTTTGACGCGCTGATCGCCGCTTCCGGCAAATGCCTGGAAGGTGTACCGGGGATGGGTTTCGTCTTCGCTCGCAAAGAGTCTTTGGCCGCAGCCGCTGGCAATTCTCACTCGCTGGCGATGGACCTGTACGACCAGCACGCCTACATGATGAAAACCGGTCAATGGCGCTTCACCCCGCCGACCCACGTGGTCGCGGCGCTGCACGAAGCGCTGCTGCAATACAACGAGGAAGGTGGCCTGCCGGCGCGGCATGCGCGTTATGCCGCCAACTGTCAGGCGTTGATGGACGAGATGGGCAAGCTTGGTTTGCGCAGTTTCCTGCCGGCGGCGATTCAGGCGCCAATCATTGCTACGTTCCATGCGCCGCAAGACCCGCGCTATCAGTTCAAGGACTTCTACGAGCGGGTCAAGGCCAAGGGGTACATCCTCTATCCGGGCAAATTGACTCAGGTCGAAACCTTCCGCGTCGGCTGCATCGGCCACGTCAGCCCGGACGAAATGCGCCAGGCCGTCGCAGCGGTCGGTGAAGTGCTGCGCGAAATGGAAGTGTTAGAAATCTAACCCACACCAAAAATCCCCCTGTAGGAGTGAGCCTGCTCGCGATGAGGCCGTGCCAGTCGACGAAGATGTTGAATGATCAACCGCTATCGCGAGCAGGCTCACTCCTACAGTTTGAATTGCATTGCCAACTCAGGAATTTGATTGCCATGAACTACGTAAATCCAAACAAGCTGCAAGCCGCGATCCTCGATTGGGCCGGCACCGTGGTCGATTTCGGCTCTTTCGCACCGACGCAGATTTTCGTCGAAGCCTTCGCCGAGTTCGACGTGCAGGTCTCCATCGAAGAAGCCCGTGGCCCGATGGGCATGGGCAAGTGGGACCACATCCGCACCCTCTGCGATCAGCCGCAAGTAGCCGAACGTTATCGCAAGGCGTTCGGCCGCACGCCGACCGACGATGACGTCACCGCGATCTACGAGCGTTTCATGCCACTGCAGATCGAGAAGATCGCCGAGCACTCGGCGCTGATCCCCGGCGCGCTGGAAACCATCGCCAACCTGCGTCAGCAAGGGATCAAGATCGGTTCCTGCTCCGGTTACCCGAAGCAAGTAATGGACAAGGTCGTCGAGCTGGCCGCTACCAACGGCTATGTCGCCGATCACGTGGTTGCCACCGACGAAGTGCCGAATGGTCGCCCATGGCCGGCGCAGGCCCTTGCCAACGTGATTGCGTTGGGCATCGACGACGTCGGCGCCTGCGTGAAGATCGACGATACCGTGCCGGGCATTCTCGAAGGCCGTCGCGCTGGAATGTGGACCGTGGCGCTGATCTGCTCGGGCAACGCGTTGGGTCTGGACTACGCCGGTTTCCGTGCGTTGGGCAGCGATGAACTGGCCAGCGAGCGCAAGCGTATTCACGCGCTGTTCGAAGGTTCGCGCCCGCACTACATGATCGACACCATCACCGATCTGCCGGAAGTGATTGCCGACATCAACAAGCGCCTGGCCAACGGTGAGATGCCGCAAAACGCTTGAGGCAGAAAACGAAAACACCGCTGATCAATAACAATCAGCGGTGTTTTTTTTGCGCTGTACAAACACCAGGACAACGCTCGGCAATTAATTACTCCGAAACAAGATTACCCTCTGCATCGTACGCCAGGCCATCGGGATATTTAACACTTCCATCCGGCAACTGTTCAGTTCCATCTTCCCAAACAATACGTCCATCCGGATATTCAACGGTATTATCCGGCCAGATGATCCGCCCGTCCGGATATTCTACCCGGCCATCTTCATATTGAATGATACCGTCGGGACGCTTGATTGAAGTTTTATCGGCGTCAATCACACTACCGTCAGGCAGGGTGGTCGAACCATCGACATTGACTTTCGCACCGAGTGTCTGGATTAACGTTATCAATGCCACCGGATCGACGTTGACGTTAATGGTCGGCCAAGGCATTGGCGGTCGCTTGGTCTCGATCGGCGTGACAGGACTGGGCGGGCGCACTGGTTTGGTCGGTGCCACCGGTTTGGCAGGCGCCACTGGCTTGGTCGGCGCTACCGGTTTGGTCGGTGTCACTGGTTTGCTCGGTACTACCGGTTTGGTTGGTGCCACTGGCTTGGTCGGCGCTACCGGTTTGGTCGGCGTCACTGGCTTGGTCGGTGCTACCGGTTTGGTCGGCGTCACTGGCTTGGTTGGAACTACTGGCTTTGGCGCTGTAGTAGAAGGGCGAGGTTTCGAGATCGGTTTTTTCATATTAATACTCGACTTGGAAAAATATAATTTTAATCTTCAACAACCCGCTAAAGACTGGACCTGACAATAACCATCCAAAACAAACCATTCAAACTAAAAGAAAACACAAGATATAAACAACACAAAGTTACGCCTGAAAAGATCACATATAACTCTGAGCTTTAAGTAACGAACAAATCAAAACCGGGCATTGAATACTTTTCTTTCTTGCAAAAAACATCACGAGTTCCGGGCAAAAACATCCCGGCAGGTTTACAGTGAAATGAGTGCCGTGACGACGGCATGATTGCACTTCGAACCCGAGGATTTTCTTATGCCGTGGACAAGTTCCGAATCACGCTACAGCACCGTATCGGTTCTGCTGCACTGGCTGATGCTGGTGTTGTTGGTGCTGGTCTACGCCAGCATGGAGTTGCGCGGTCTGTTTCCCAAAGGCAGTGGCGGGCGCACGCTGATCCGCGAAGTGCACTACATGCTCGGCCTGACCGTGTTTGTGCTGGTGTGGTTTCGCCTGCTCGCGCGCAGCCTCGGCCCGGCGCCGAAAATCTTCCCTGCTTCGCCACAATGGCAGACGGTGCTGGCGCGGTTGATGCACTGGGCGTTGTACCTGTTCATGATCAGCATGCCGATTCTCGGCTGGCTGATTACCAGCGCCGAAGGGCATCAGGTGATGTTCTATGGTTTTGATCTGCCGCTGCTGGTCGCGGAGAACAAGGATTTCGCCAAACAGGTCGAGGGCTGGCATGTACTGATCGCCACTGTGGGGTACTGGCTGATCGGGCTGCATGCGCTGGCGGGGATCTATCACCATTGCGTAGTCGGTGATAACACGCTGCTGCGGATGATGCCCAAGCGCGGTTGAACATCAGGGGCTGGTGATAAACCCACGCCGGCCCTGCAAGCCTCCGGTGTGAATGAAGATCAGCCGCGTGCCGGGCGCGAACCTGCCTGCCTCGACTTCTTGCTTGAGTGCCAGCAACGCCTTGCCGGTGTACAACGGCTCCAAAGCAACGCCGCTGGCTCGCTCGGCCCCCTCAATGAACGCGAGCAACAGCGGATCGACCTTGGCAAAACCGCCACGGCTGGCGTCGATCAATTCATACCCCGCGCTGCCCTGGCCGGCTGCCTGAACAATCGCCTCGACCTGCGGCGCCACGCCGTGATCGTCAGGTACCGCCAGCGCGCCATAGACCGGATGCGCGCCGGCCTCGGCGAGGACCAGCCCAGCGAGTGTCGTCCCGGTGCCGCAAGCCAGCCACCATCCGTGGTAATCGCTCCAGCCGAGCGTGGCCAATTGCGCTTGCGCCTGTTGCTTGATCGCGGCACAGCCGAGTGCCCCCGGTAAACCGCCACCGCCCTCGGGCACCGCATACAGCTGCGGATACTGCGCCTGCCAAGGTGTCCAGAATCCCGGTTCGTTTCGTGCGCGATAGCCGCCGTAACCGAGCCAATGCAACTGCATGCCGAACGCCTGCAAATCCTGCACTGTCGGCGTTTCCTGTGCATGCCCGCGCAACAGCCCCACGGTTTTGAACCCCAGCCGTTTCCCCGCCGCCGCCAATGCATGCAGATGATTGGAATGCGCACCACCGAGACTGATGATGCCTTCGGCACCTGCACGGTCGGCGGCGTTGAGGTGTTCGATGAGTTTGAACCACTTGTTGCCGCTGATCAGCGGGTCGATCTGGTCGAGGCGCAGGATGGCCACTTCAATGCCGGCGGAGGTCAGCCAGTCGAGGTGAAGGTGTTCGAGAGGGGCTTGGGGTAGCCAATCGGAGGGAAGCAAAAGCATGGGGGGCGATTCGATCTGGACAGAGCCAGCATTCTAGTCGCTCATGAGCCGCCATCGCGAGCAGGCTCACTCCTACATTGGTTTGGTGGTGTTCACCGAATCTGTGAACAACACAACCCTGTGGGAGCGAGCCTGCTCGCGAAGGCGTCGTGTCAGTCGACATGTGTATTGGCTGACACTCCGCTTTCGCGAGCAGGCTCGCTCCCACAGGTTCAGCGGAGGAGCTTAAAGTTCAGCGGCGAGGCGCGAACCCTGGTTGATCGCGCGCTTGGCATCCAGCTCCGCCGCGACATCTGCGCCACCGATCAGGTGCACGTTCTGCCCCGCTTCAACCAGACCGTCGTGCAGCTCGCGCAGCGGATCCTGCCCCGCGCAGATCACGATATTGTCCACCGCCAGCAGTTGCGGCTCGCCGGTTTCACCGATGCGGATGTGCAGGCCTTGGTCATCGATGTTCAGGTATTCGACGCTGTTGAGCATCTGCACCTGCTTGTTCTTCAGACCGGTACGGTGAATCCAGCCAGTGGTTTTACCGAGGCCATCGCCGACCTTGGTTTTCTTGCGCTGCAACAGGAACACTTCACGGGCCGGCGCGTGCGGTGCGGCTTTGATCCCGGCGACGCCACCACGAGCCTCCAGTTGCGTATCGATGCCCCACTCTTTCCAGAACGCGGCGCGATCCTGACTGGTGGCCACGCCTTCGTGCACAAGGAATTCCGAGACGTCGAAACCGATACCGCCGGCGCCGATCACCGCGACGCGCTTGCCCACCGGTTTGCGCTCGAGGATCACGTCCAGATAGCTCAGCACCTTGGCGTTGTCGACGCCCGGGATCGCCGGCACACGCGGGGCAATGCCGGTGGCTAGGATGATTTCGTCGTAACCGCCTTCAACCAGTTTCGCCACATCAACCCGAGTATTCAGGCACACCTCAACATGGGTGGTCTGCAGCTTGCGCTTGAAGTAACGCAGGGTTTCGAAAAACTCTTCCTTGCCCGGCACACGCTTGGCGATGTTGAACTGGCCGCCGATTTCACTGGCCGAATCGAACAAGGTCACCTGATGGCCGCGCTCGGCGGCCACGGTGGCGGCGGACAAACCGGCAGGGCCAGCGCCAACCACAGCAATCTTCTTGATCTGCTGCACTGGCAAGTAGTTGAGTTCGGTCTCGTGACAGGCACGCGGGTTGACCAGGCAACTGGTCAGCTTGCCGCCGAAGGTGTGGTCAAGACACGCCTGGTTGCAGCCGATGCAGGTGTTGATTTCGTCGGCGCGACCTTCGGCAGCCTTGTTGACGAAGTCCGGGTCGGCAAGGAACGGCCGCGCCATCGAGACCATGTCGGCATCGCCTTCAGCGAGAATCTGCTCGGCGATTTCCGGGGTGTTGATACGGTTGGTGGTGATCAGCGGAATGCCCACCGAACCACGCAGCTTGGCCGTGACCTTGCTGAATGCCGCACGCGGAACTTTGGTGGCGATGGTCGGAATCCGCGCTTCGTGCCAGCCGATACCGGTGTTGATGATGGTCGCACCGGCCTGCTCGATGGCTTTGGCCAGGGTGACGATCTCATCCCAGGTGCTGCCGCCCTCGACCAGATCGAGCATCGACAGACGGAAAATAATGATGAAGTTCGGGCCGACCGCTTCACGCACGCGACGAACGATTTCCACCGGCAGGCGCATACGGTTTTCGTAGCTGCCGCCCCAACGGTCGGTGCGGTGGTTGGTGTGCGCGGCGAGGAACTGGTTAATGAAATAACCTTCCGAGCCCATGATCTCGACGCCGTCGTACTCAGCGGTCTGCGCCAGTACCGAACAGGTGACGAAATCGCTGATCTGCTTCTCGATGCCTTCCTCGTCCAGCTCTTTTGGCTTGAACGGGTTGATCGGCGCCTGAATCGCACTCGGCGCCACTTGCTTCGGGCTGTAGGCATAACGCCCGGCGTGGAGAATCTGCATGCAGATCTTGCCGCCCGCGTCGTGCACCGCGCGGGTGACGATGCGGTGCTTGAGCGCTTCTTCCTCGGTGGTCAGCTTGGCCGCACCGGAGTACACGCCACCCTCGTCGTTCGGACCGATACCGCCAGTGACCATCAGGCCAACGCCGCCACGGGCACGTTCGGCGAAGTACGCCGCCATGCGCTCGAAACCACCCGGTTTTTCTTCCAGGCCGGTGTGCATCGAGCCCATCAGGGTGCGGTTGCGCAGCGTGGTGAATCCCAGGTCCAGCGGGGCCAACAGGTGCGGGTAATGAGCGGCGGTCATCGGTAACTCCACAACGAGCAATCACGGAAAAGTTGCGGGTGCTCTGCGGCGCCCGTCAGTCATGTTCGACAGACTAAGAGTCGCATCGCTGTCACTCAATGACCGTAACTGACAACTTATTGATCCAAATGCGCAGTGCCCCTTGGCAACCAGGGCCATGCGCCCTACCCTAGTCGCCATACCCTGTACCCGGTAGTTGTTGGTTTTCATGCGCAAACTTTTGTATCTGTTCTTCTCCATGGCCCTCGTCGCCGCCCTGACCACCTACGCCATGTGGGCAGCGGACCGGCCGGCCGGGCATTACCTGTCGGACTTACGCATAAATGTTGCGGTCGATCAGGGCAGCCCCGCCGACCGCGGCAATCTGCTGGGCATCCAGCCCGAACTGTTTCCCACCGACTATCAAAGCCCCGAGCGCTTGCACCGCAAATTCGCGGCCTATCTGCAGCAAGCCCAGGATCAAGGCCTGCTGAACGATAAAACCGTTGTGGTGTTGCCGGAGAACGTCGGCACCTGGCTGCTGCTCAGCGGCGAGAAAGACGAGCTGTATCAGGCGCCGTCCCTCGCCGAGGCGATGAACTGGCTGGCGGCGAGCAATCCGTTGTTGTTCGCCCGCGCCTGGCTCAGTGCCAACGGCAGCGACCGCCTCAATGACGCGTACCTGCGGATGAAATCCAAGGCCATGGCCAAGGATTACCAGGCACTGTTCGGTGGTCTGGCCAAAGAGTTTCACGTGACCCTGGTGGCCGGTTCGATCGTGCTGCCGGAACCGAGCATCCGTGACGGCCAGCTCAAGCCCGGCAGCGGCGCCCTGTTCAACAGCAGCGTAGTGTTCGGTCGCGATGGCGTGCCGCTTGGCCAGCCGCAGCGGCAGATGCACCCGGTGTTCGATCAGCGCGAGGTGCTCGAAAGCGCAGACAAACACGCGCTCAACGTGGTCGAAACCCCGGCCGGACGCCTTGGCGTGCTGATTGGCAGCGACAGTTGGTATCCGGACAACTACCGCCAACTCGACGAGCAACACGCACAACTGATCGCGGTGCCGGCGCAAGTGCTCGGTCAGGGGGCGTGGAACCAACCGTGGCGCGGCTACAAGGGTTCAAGTACACCGGGCTCGGTCAGCCTCAAACCCGGTGAAGTCACCGAAGGACAGGCCTGGCACCGGTTGACGCTGACCGCTCAACCGCCGAGCAGTCGGGCGATTGCCGGCATCAGCGTGTTCCTGCGCGGACAGTTCTGGGACAAGGCCAGCTCCGGTCAGAGTTTCCTCAGCAGCAACGGTCAGCAGTTCGCCGATGGCGAGGCCCGTGGCGCGCGTTTGCTGAACATCTGGTTGTAAGCCATGAAGCCGCTGCCGATGCGTCTTGGGGATCTGTCGGTGGGCTTCGTTCACAGCCTCGCCGATGCCGTGCGCAGTCATGCGGTCGATCCGCAGCCGCTGCTGGAGCAATATGGCCTGGATCCCGCACGCCTGGCGGAGGCCGGCGCACGTTTGTCGATTCCGCGCTATATGCGCTTGGGCCACGCGGCGATTCAGTTGACCGGCAATTCGGCGCTGGGCCTGCGCATGGGCCAGCTCAGTCGCCTGAGCCAGGCCGGGCTGGCCGGCGTCACCGCCGCACAAGCGCCGACCGTGCGCGAGGCGGCGCGCTGTCTGATCCGTTTCGAGGCGTTGTACGGTTCCAACTATCGCGGTCAGTCCAGCTTCCACGAAGATGCCCATGGCGCGTGGCTGCGTTTCTATTCGATCAGCCCGTACAACGCCTATAACCGCTTTGTGGTGGACTCGATCATCGCCGGATGGCTGCATCAGCTCTCCAGTGTCAGCCGCGAGCCGCTGCGCGCTGAACGCATCGACATCGAATTCGAAGCGCCGGATTACCGCGAGTCTTATTGCTTGCTGGGTGATTGCCCGATCCAGTTCGGCGCCGAGCGCAATCAACTGCGCCTGAACCTCAACAGCCTCGCACTGCGTAACCCCGAGCATTGCCCGAGTACCTGGCGGCATCTGCTGCAACTGTGTGAACGGGAACTGGAGCAGTTGACCCGCACCCGCAGCCTGCGCGAACGCATCACTCAGCTGTTGGGGCCGTTGCTCAATGGTGGCCGCGAGCCCGACCTTGAGGAAGTGGCGGCACGTCTGAAGCTGCCGACCTGGACCTTGCGGCGCAAACTGGCCGAGGAAGGCACGCAGTTTCGCGCGATCCTCAACGACACGCGCCGGGATCTGGCGATGACTTACATCCGCGATACCGAACTGGCATTCGGCGAGATCGCCTACCTGCTGGGTTTCGCCTCAGCCGAAGCGTTCCAGCGAGCCTTCAAACGCTGGAGCGGCCAGACGCCCGGCGAATTCCGCCGCAGTCACCGAAAAACGGCATAAAAGCAGCTGCGAGTTACAAGCTTCAAGCTGCAAGTTAAAGCTCGGTGGCGTCTTCGGCTGGCTCGGGTTGGTCCAGTTCAAAGGCTTGGTACTCGAGCAGCTCTTCTTGATATTCGTCCATCGTGTAATCCCCCTGCTGCTCTCTTGAATGGGCCTGAGCAAATGCCCAGTGCCTCGAGCTTAACGCGCTCGTGTGAAGGAAAAGTGAAACCCGGCCTTCATGAATAAAACGTAGCAGGTGGTCAGGAATTTATCGCGGGAATTTTGTCAGGGGAATGTAACGAAATTTTAAGTGCATCAAAAACCACTGTGGGAGCGAGCCTGCTCGCGAAGGCGTCGAACCATTCAGCACACAGGTGACTGAAAGTCCGTCTTCGCGAGCAGGCTCGCTCCCACAGGGATTTGAGGTGAGGCTGGTTTATTGGCCGGATGCTGGCATCGCCGGAATCGGCTCGGATGGCGGCGGGATGTCCGGGTTGGCCGGTGGCGTGATGGTTTCGGTCGTCGATGCTGGCGCCGGTTCTGCGCTCGGTGCTGGAGTGATCGGCGCGGCCTCTGCCGGTGGCGCAACCGGTTCCGACGTCACTGGCGCGACCTCGGCAGGTGCGGGAGCGGGCTCAGCTGCAGGCGCAGGGGTTGCGGCGGGCGCAGGCGTTGGAGTCGGCGTTGGCACCAGCGCAGCCGGAGCCGCCTTCGCCTCAGGCACGCCGAGGTCAGCCTTCGGCTTCTCTTCAATGTGCGCAGCTTTCTTTGCTTCCGCCGGCAGGAACAACTCCACCAACGTGAAGAAGCGCTCATAGAACTTCTGCGACGTCACCGTCTCGCTGGCCACCTTGACCATCGAATCGTCGGACGAGCCGATCGGCATCGACACCGAACCCAACACACCCACGCCGAGACTGGCCGAGTTGTTGGTTTTCTTCAGCGCGTAGCGATCCTGCAAGGCGTTGGCGAACATTGTGGCATGGTGCCCGGCACTGCCGTCATCGGCGCAGACCACGTTGAAGCTGATCTCCATGTGGGTATCGCCGGTTTGCTGGAAGCTCTTGTGGCCGCTGACCAGTTTCGGGTCGCTGCTGGTGATGATGTAGCCCTGGCTGAGCAATGCACGCCGGGCCGCTTCGCAACTGACCGAATCGGTCACTGGATAATTGCGCGAAAACGTACCAGAGTCATCGAAGTTCTCATGCTCATACATCGGCTTGTCTTTCGAACAGCCGGCAACAGCGGTCAACAACAGCGCCAACCCGACAACACGCATGGGAGTGGAAATCAACATTGAACATCCTGAGAGAAAACAGTCCGGGGCGTATTGTGCAACAGATCACGCCCCCGCGGCGCATGGATTAGTGTCTTAAAGCAGTTACAACTCTATCGACCGTCAGTTGCGGGAAAAAGTCGCAACGCCAGATGATCGATGAACACGCGCAATTTCGCCGTGGCATGGCGACTGGACGGCCACAGCACCCAGAACTGCCCGGTGTGCTCCAGATGGGCATCGAGCACCCGCCGCAAGCGCCCTTGCGCCTCGGCCTCGCGGGTCATGAAATCCGGCAGACAGGCAATGCCCATACCGGCCAGCACCGCGTGGCTCACCGCTTCTATGGACGTGCTGACCAACCGCGTCGGCAACGTCGGCTCGGCGGCGCCCTCCGCGCGAATCAACGGCCAGGCTTCCAGTTTGCCGGTGGCATGAAACGTATGCCGCAGGCACGCATGAGTCGCCAGATCGCCGGGCGTTTGCGGCACACCGCGTTGCTGCAGATAAGCCGGGCTGGCCACCAGCACCATGTGAAACTCGCCCAACGGTCGCGCCATCAAGCGAGAATCCCGCGGTTTGCCGGTACGGATCACAGCGTCGAAGCCTTCTTCAACCACATCGACCATGCGATCGGTCAAATCCAGATCCAGTTCAATCTGCGGATACAACGCCATGAACTCGGTCATGACCGGCATCACCAGTCCATGCACCTGTGGCAGGCTGATGCGCAGCTTGCCATGGGGTTTCGCAGCCGCATCGCACAACTCGAACTCCGCCGCTTCGACTTCCGCGAGGATCTTGCGACAGCGCTCCAGAAACAATGCCCCTTCACTGGTCAACGTAACGCTGCGAGTGGTGCGTTGAAACAACCGCACGCCGAGTCGCGCTTCCAGCCGCGCAATACTTTTGCCCACCGCCGACGATGACACCCCTTGCAGCCGGCCAGCCTCAGTGAAACTGCGCGTCTCGGCGACCTGAACAAACACCGAAATACTGCCCAGGCTATCCATACCAACCTCCCATTAACGACATCCGTGTCCGATATGTTCGGAACCTTAACCCGTTTTTCACCGATGTGCAGCGCCCTACCCTGTGCTCCTCGTCAACTCTGCACATGGATGCCGGCTCATGAACGATGCCCAACTCGGTTGCCCCATACTCGAACACCCTGTCGATCGCCACGAGCGATTACCTTTCGGTGCCCTATTGGCACTGGCCACAGCCGGATTCATTACGGTCATGACCGAAGCCATGCCGGCCGGTCTGTTGCCGCAAATGAGCAGCGGCCTGAATGTGTCCCAAGCCCTGATCGGCCAATTGGTCACGCTGTACGCGATCGGCTCGATCCTCGCCGCAATTCCCTTGACGATCGCCACCCGCGGCTGGCGCCGCAGACCGCTGTTGCTGTCCGCCATCGGCGGCTTTGCCATCGCCAACAGCATCACCGCTCTGTCAGAGCTGTACTGGCTAACCCTGATCGCACGCTGTATCGCCGGGGTATTCGCCGGTTTGCTTTGGGCACTGCTGGCGGGATACGCGAGCCGCATGGTCGCGCCACACCTGCAAGGCCGCGCCATCACCGTGGCCATGCTCGGCGCACCGATCGCGCTGTCGCTGGGAATACCCGCCGGCACGCTGCTGGGCACCCTGGTCGGCTGGCGCCTGAGCTTCGCCATCATGACCGGGCTGACCGTTGTGCTGGTGGTCTGGGTGCGCTGGCAAGTACCGGACTTCGCCGGCGAACGCGTGGGAAACCGCATGCCGCTGCGTCAGGTGTTTACCTTGCCGGGCGTGCGATCGGTATTGTTCGTCACCCTCACCTACGTCGTTGCGCACAACTTGCTCTACACCTACATCGCCCCGTTCCTGCAGCCTTCCGGACTCGATGCCAGTGTCGACCGCGTGCTACTGGTATTCGGGCTCGCTTCAGTACTGAGCCTGTGGATCGTCGGCAGCCTGATTGACCGTTGGCTACGCGAGTTGGTGATGATCAGTGCCGGGTTGTTCATGCTCGCAGCGATAGCGCTGGCCCTGTGGCGCGACTCGCCGAGCGTGGTGTATATCGCCACCGCTGTTTGGGGCCTGGCGTTTGGCGCCATGCCCTCGCTGCTGCAAACCGCCTCGGCGAAAGCTGCGAAAGAGGCTGCCGATACGGCGCAATCGATGTTGGTTACGCTGTGGAATGTCGGGATTGCGGGCGGTGGGTTGGTGGGTGGTTTGTTGCTGGGGAACCTTGGTGTGGGGATATTTCCGTGGATTGTCGCGGGATTGTTGGTATTGACCCTGTCAGTAGCGATCAAAGCTCGGGGACATGGCTTTCCAAGAGCCGAATGAGACCGAGCGCGCTGTCGGGTTGAGGCCAGACGGCTGGAAACCGGTCGATTGGCAGGCCGTCTTCGCGAGCAGGCTCGCTCCCACAATTGGATTGAGTACATCAGACAGAGGATTGGTCGGCTGGCAGGCCGTCTTCGCGAGCAAGCTCGCTCCCACAATTGGATTGAGTACGTCAGACAGAGGATTGGTCGGCTGTCAGGCCGTCTTCGCGAGCAGGCTCGCTCCCACAATTGGATTGAGTACATCAGACAGAGGATTGGTCGGCTGGCAGGCCGTCTTCGCGAGCAAGCTCGCTCCCACAATTGGATTGAGTACATCAGACAGAGGATTGGTCGGCTGGCAGGCCGTCTC
>NZ_UTBZ01000220.1 GCF_900580865.1 Pseudomonas viridiflava | reverse complement strand
TGTGGGAGATTCTATGGTTGAGGAGAAGCCCTCAACTGACTTTTGTCTGATATTCGCTTTGCCCTTTCAGCAAGGCGAATACCACCCGAGCAAGTTTACGAGCCAGCATCACCAACGCCTGCGTGGTGCTGAAACCCCGTGCTCTTTGGGCTTCGTAAAACCCTTTCCAGGCTTTCGTACGGCTAGCCGACATCGCTGCGTTGTGCAAAAGTCGGCGGGCCTCGGGGTCTCCGCGCTTGGTCAAGCTGCGGCGACCGTCCTTTTGCCCTGATTTCGATACCCGTAAATCCATGCCCAAGAAGGCGATAAAAGCATCCGCGTTGCTAAATTTCCCCCGCTGAAACGCCGTGAGCAGGCGCGCTCCGGTCAGAAATCCAATGCCCTCAACTTTCAGGCAACGCTTCAATTGGCCGAGCAAACCAGCTTGTTTGAGCTGATCGTTGATCGTCTTTTCGATCATCGTTTCAAGCCGCTGCATGGATTTTATTTGTTCAGCAAAAGCTGCCTTCAACAGCGGCTCATTCGACCAGCTCTGCACCAGGCCGACCCTTGCCTGGACCAAAGCCGCGCGGCGGCGGAAAAGGCTCAGGAGCTGGCGGTACAGCGGTGATGGCGGGGTCCAGGGGCGCAACTCCTCGGCTTCGTTCTTCAGGTAACGGGCCAGCAACTTGGCGTCCAAGGCGTCGGTTTTGGCGCGGATCTTCACGCCTTCGCGGTAATGTTTGAGTTCATAGCCGCCCACCATGTAAATCGTGCAACCGGCCGCATAGGCCAAATCAGCGAATTCGAGGTGGTAGATGTTGGTTGCCTCAATGGCAATAGACACGGGGCCGAGCAAGGCCTTCAGCCACTGCTTGATGGATGTTTTGGTGTTGGGAATCGCTTCAAGTAGATCGCTATCGGCCTGATAAATCACCAGTTCATTTTTGGCGACATCCACGCCAACGATCGGATTTGATAGAGCGACTGGCATTGCCACAGGATTTCCTCCGGGATAAGGTTTGAGCACTTGAAGGGCTCACCCAGAGGCGCAGGCTTGTTCCTATCGTCGGTCTAGCCAGATGCATTCTTTATCGGCGCTTGGGTGAAAGGAGGAGGGGCGAAATCTCCCACGGTCTGTGCTGCGTCAACAGCCAGAATCGAGCCTTGTCCCTCCTCCTCCCTTCAAGTCCTACCATACAAGCGAGCCTGCTCGCGAA
>NZ_UTBZ01000221.1 GCF_900580865.1 Pseudomonas viridiflava | reverse complement strand
TGTCGTGACCTCGGGGCAGGAGGGCCGTTTGACCCAGTCTTTCTATCAGGGCTATGGGTTCTCCGGGATCCTCATCGCGTTTCTGGCGCGCAACAATCCGGTGGCGGCAACGATTGTGGCGCTGCTGATTGCCATGCTGTTCGTGGCGGGGCGCAATTTGCAGGTGTTCTATCAGATCCCGTTTTCGATGGTGCAACTGATCCAGGCGATTCTGGTGATCTGCGTGGCCTCGTCCGACTTCTTCATTCGTCATCGCCTGCGACGCATTCAGGCAGGAGCACGCTGATGGACCTTCTTTCTCAT
>NZ_UTBZ01000225.1 GCF_900580865.1 Pseudomonas viridiflava | reverse complement strand
ATAGCAAGCAGCTCGTGACTCAGGCTTTTGATCGCTGGGCGGCTGGAGGGACGACGTTCTTCACTGACATGCTGTGGCTGGATGTGGTCTGGAGCATCAAGGGGTCGGGTCCCAGCGCGGGCGTTTATCGAGGCGTCGATTCATTCGTTCAGCAGGCGGTGCAACCGTTCGTGTCGCGGTTGTCCAGTCCGGTCAGGCCGGTAAGCAAACGCGTCTGGGCAGAGGGTGATCACGTCATCGTTCAGTGGGACGGCGTTGGCGTGGCGCCGAGTATTCCGCAAGAAGGCGCGCTGTATGCGAGCCTGACGACCTGAAGAACTGCTCGGCCCTGGCCC
>NZ_UTBZ01000228.1 GCF_900580865.1 Pseudomonas viridiflava | reverse complement strand
AGTACGGAACCACTGGATAACGATTTCGCTCATGCGCTCGCCGGAGGTCAGAGCAGCTTGCAGCAGTGGCGAAGCCTTGTCGTAGACCTTGGTGATCACAACTGGCTTGTGAACGCGCTGACCGGTTGGCTGACCGGATTGCGGGTCACGCGGGATGATCACGTCGTGGCTGAAAGCCTGAACCATAACCTGGTCTTCGTGGCCTTCCTGGTAGGTGTTGCCTACGGAGTCAGCGGTGAAAGCGCCTGCAGTGATCAGGCCTTGTTTTTCGCCGGTAACCGACATGTACGCTGGTGTTGCCATGGGGTGCTCTCCTTGCGGAATAATTTAAGGTGCCCGGGAGGCGAAATCGCCCGGTGGGTGCCTGACTGTTATCAAAGAGCGTGCCAGGTTTGCCGGGATTCCCGAAAGCACGGGGTTAAACCGCTGTAAAGTGCATGTTTCAAGATATTTCGTGCCGGTTTCAAGCAGAAAGTGCGCAACTTCTTGCGCAGTGGTGTGCAAGAAGTTGCGCACTTGGCTACAGGCGCCGGTACATGGGCGTTGCAGCGAATCGAGAGGCGAAAATCGGCGAACAAGTGCGCAAAAAGTTGCGCATAAAGGCGTCTTGCTATCACTTTGTAAATCGAGCTCGGTCTGGAAATGACCATTCCATCACCCCTTTTTGTCATTACCCCACTGGTGCGCCCACCCGCAATTGTCGGACAGTCCCACCCCAGAGCCTTGCCGCCAACCCCGTCGGACAGGCCCGAGGGTTAAAAAGCGTCTTATAAATGAAACACCGCCCTCGGCTATACTCCCCGCATTTCGATCAGGCACGAGGAATCACTGTGAAGAACTGGACGTTGCGCCAACGCATTTTGGCGAGCTTTGCGGTGATTATCGCCATCATGTTGCTGATGGTCGTCGTCTCTTATTCGCGACTGTTGAAGATTGAAACCAGTGAAAACAGCGTGCGTGATGACGCGATTCCCGGCGTCTACTACAGCTCGATGATTCGCGGTGCGTGGGTCGACAGTTATCTGCAGACGCAAGAACTGCTCGGGCTCAAGGAAGGTCAGGGTGTTTCCAGCGAGGACGCGGCCGACTACAAGGCGTTCGAGGCGCGTCTGCAGGAGCAGATGGCCAACTACCGCAAGACCATGGCCACCGACGAGGACCGTACCGAGTTCGCCGCGTTCGAGAAATACCACGACGCCTACATCCAGATTCAGGATGCCGTGCTGGATCTGCACAAGCGCAATCTGGAAGCCGACGCGGTCAAGATGTTCCACGACAAGCTCACGCCTGCCTGGTATTCCGGGCGCATGAAGCTCAACGACATCATTGGCGAGAACAAGAAAGTCGCCGATCAGGCCATGAACAATATTGACGACGCGGTGGCCGCGGCGAAAGTCAGCATGTTCATTTCCCTGTTGGTCGCCGTCCTGGCCGCCGGCCTGTGCGGCCTGTTGTTGATGCGCGCAATCATGGCGCCGATGAACCGCATCGTGCAGATCCTTGAAACCATGCGCACCGGCGACCTCAGTTCGCGACTGAACCTCGACCGCAAGGACGAATTCGGCGCAGTGGAAACCGGCTTCAACGACATGATGACCGAGCTGACCGCGCTGGTGTCCCAGGCGCAGCGCTCGTCGGTGCAGGTGACCACCTCGGTGACCGAGATCGCCGCCACCTCCAAGCAACAACAAGCCACCGCTACCGAAACCGCCGCGACCACCACCGAGATTGGCGCGACGTCCCGTGAAATTGCGGCCACTTCACGCGATCTGGTGCGCACCATGACCGAAGTCTCCACCGCCGCCGATCAGGCCTCGGTGCTGGCCGGCTCCGGTCAGCAAGGCCTGGCACGGATGGAAGACACCATGCACTCGGTGATGGGCGCGGCGGATCTGGTCAACGCCAAACTGGCGATCCTCAACGAGAAGGCCGGCAACATCAATCAGGTGGTGGTGACCATCGTTAAGGTTGCCGACCAGACCAACCTGTTGTCGCTCAACGCAGCGATTGAAGCCGAGAAGGCCGGTGAGTACGGTCGCGGTTTTGCGGTGGTCGCCACTGAAGTGCGGCGTCTGGCGGATCAGACTGCCGTTGCCACGTATGACATCGAGCAAATGGTCCGCGAGATTCAGTCGGCGGTGTCTGCCGGGGTGATGGGCATGGACAAGTTCTCCGAAGAAGTGCGCCGTGGCATGTCCGAAGTGCAGCAGGTCGGTGAGCAGCTGTCGCAGATCATCCATCAAGTGCAGGCGCTGGCGCCGCGAGTATTGATGGTCAACGAGGGCATGCAGGCGCAGGCCACCGGTGCCGAGCAGATCAACCATGCGCTGGTGCAGTTGGGCGACGCCAGCAGCCAGACCGTCGAATCGTTGCGTCAGGCCAGTTTCGCCATCGACGAACTGAGCCAGGTGGCCGTCGGGCTGCGCAGCGGCGTTTCGCGATTCAAAGTCTGATGAGCGAAATCATCGCCAAACGCAGCGCCGCGCAGGTGGCGAAGCCGGCGTTGTTCCTGCTGTTTCGCATCGGCAGCGAGCGTTACGCCTTGCGCGCTACCGAGGTCGCGGAAGTGTTGCCGCGCCTGCCGTTGAAACCGATTGCGCGGGCGCCGCAGTGGGTCGCCGGGGTGTTTGCCTATCGCGGTGCGGTGGTGCCGGTGATCGACCTCAGCGCATTGACCTTCGGCCATCCCGCCGAGGCGCGCACGAGCACCCGGCTGGTGCTGGTCAATTATCAGCCGGATGAATCGCAATCCGCGCAATGGCTCGGGCTGATTCTGGAACAGGCCACCGACACGCTGCGTTGCCATCCGCACGAGTTTCAGCCTTACGGCCTCGACAATCGCGAGGCGCCATACCTCGGCCCGGTGCGCGAAGATGCGCAGGGATTGGTGCAATGGGTGCGGGTCAATGACGTGCTTGATGACGCCGTGCGCAGGTTGCTGTTCCCCGATCCACCGCTGAGTCCGGCGCAGCTTGAGGCGCAGGCATGAGCAGTGATCAGCGTTTTTTCGACTTTCTCAAGGAACGCATCGGCCTCGATGTGACGTCGGTCGGCCCGGCGATTATCGAGCGCGCCGTGCGCCAGCGCACAACGCTCTCGCAAGCGGCGCATGCCGATGAGTATTGGCAGTTGCTGCAAGGCTCGCGAGATGAACAACAAGCATTGATCGAAGCGGTGATCGTCCCGGAAACGTGGTTTTTCCGTTACCCGGAATCCTTCGCCACGCTGGGCAAGCTGGCGCGCAATCGCCTCGCCGAGCTGAATAACATGCGTGCGCTGCGCATCCTCAGCCTGCCGTGCTCCACTGGCGAAGAACCCTATTCGATTGCCATGGCTTTGCTCGATGCCGGGCTTAAACCGCATCAGTTCAAGGTCGATGGCATGGACGTCAGCCCGCTGTCGGTGGAGAAGGCGCGGCGTGCGCTGTATGGCAAAAACTCGTTTCGCGGCCAGGATCTGGACTTTCGCGAACGGCATTTCACGGCTGAGCAGGAAGGCCATCGGGTCAATGACGACGTACGTGAGCAGGTGCGTTTGGAGGTCGGCAATGTGCTCGATCCGACGCTGCTGGCCAGCGAGCCGGCGTTCGATTTCGTGTTCTGCCGCAATCTGTTGATCTATTTCGATCAGCCGACGCAAAAACTGGTGTTCGAGGTGCTCAAGCGCCTGACCCATTTCGACGGCGTGCTGTTTATCGGCCCGGCCGAGGGCAGTCTGCTCGGGCGTTTGGGCATGCGTTCGATCGGTATTGCGCAGTCGTTTGCGTTCAGTCGCCACAGTGAGCCGCATCCCGAACCGCTACCGACGCCCAAACCGATCACGTTGCCGGTTAGCCAACCGTTGCGCAGCGCGCCGCCTCCGGTGGTGCGCAATCGACCGTTTGCCGCAGTGACGCCGCTGCCCATTGCCAGCAAAAGCGCGAATCCGGACGCAGCGACCTTGCTGGCCAATATCGCCGCGCTGGCCAACGAAGGCAAAAGCGCCGAGGCCCGCGCCGCGTGCGAACAATATTTGCGCAGCCACGAACCGGTGGCTCAGGTGTTTTACTGGCTCGGCTTGCTCAGCGATGTCGCCGGCCTGACCCTCGAAGCCCAGGGTTTCTACCGCAAAGCGTTGTATCTCGAACCGCAACACCCCGAAGCGTTGATGCACCTGGCCGCGCTGCTGCAGGCCCAGGGCGACACGGCGGGTGCCAGACGATTGCAGGAGCGCGCCGCACGCAGCGGGCGCACCGCCGACAGTGAGCGTAAACGATGATCCCGTCCGACACCTTGAACGTCACCCACGAAGACGCCCGGGCCATCGACGATTGCTGGAACCGCATCGGCATTCATGGCGACAAGTCCTGCCCGCTGCTGGAAGACCATATTCATTGCCGCAATTGCTCGGTGTATTCCGCCGCCGCCACGCGCCTGCTCGACCGTTATGCGTTGCAGCAGGACGAGCGCGACCCGGTGGCGAGCGCCGTGGAAAGCGATGTGAAAACCCGCTCGTTGCTGATGTTCCGTCTCGGCGAAGAATGGCTGGGGCTGGCGACGCGCAGCCTCGTTGAGGTGGCGCCGCTGCAGGCGATTCACTCGTTGCCGCACCAGCGCTCGCGCGCTTTGCTCGGCGTGGCCAATGTACGCGGCGCGCTGGTGGCGTGCCTGTCACTGGTCGAACTGCTCGATCTGGATGGCAGCGTTACGCCGACCACCAGCGGGCGAATCATGCCGCGCATGTTGATCATCGCCGCCCATGGCGGGCCGGTGGTGGTGCCGGTGGATGAGGTCGACGGCATTCATGCGATCGACGAGCGCATTCTCGACGCCGCATCGCAGTCCGGCGCGCAAACCAGTGCCAGATACACCCGTGGTGTTCTGCAATATCGCGGTCGCAGCCTGCGTTGGCTGGATGAAGAACAGCTGCTGTCCGCCGTGACCCGGAGCCTCACATGACCCCCGAGCAAATGCGCGACGCCTCGTTGCTGGAGCTGTTCAGCCTCGAAGCCGAAGCTCAGACCCAAGTGCTCAGCGCCGGGTTGCTGGCACTCGAGCGCAATCCGACCCAGGCCGATCAACTGGAATCGTGCATGCGCGCGGCGCACTCGCTCAAAGGTGCGGCACGAATTGTCGGCATCGACAGCGGCGTCAGCGTCGCCCATGTCATGGAAGATTGCCTGGTCAGTGCGCAGGAAGGACGCTTGCTGCTGCGGCCCGAGCACATTGATGCGTTGTTGCAGGGCACCGATTTGCTGATGCGCATCGCCACACCGGCCAATGCGCCGCAGCCGAGTGATATTGAAGCTTACGTAGCGTTGATGGCGGGTTTGCTTGACCCTTCAACACCACCTGTAGCGTTCGTTGCGCCGCCGATGGCCGAGTTGCAACTTGAAGCACCGCCGGTCTTTGAACCCGCGCCAGCTCCTATCATGGACGCGCCGGTCGAATCCTCCGAATCGGCGCCACGCAAAAACAAACGCACCACCGAAGGTGGCGAACGCGTCTTGCGCGTTACGGCCGAGCGCCTGAACAGCCTGCTCGACCTGTCGAGTAAATCGCTGGTGGAAACCCAGCGGCTCAAGCCGCATCTGGCGACCATGCAACGCCTCAAGCGCATGCAGAACAATGGACTGCGCGCGTTGGAAAACCTCAACGTGCACCTCAAGGAGCACGCGCTGAGCCTTGAGGCGCTGGAGGCCTTGGAGGACGCGCGCCGTTTGCTCGCCGAATCCCAGCAACTGCTGAGTGAGAAAAACGCCGAACTAGACGAATTCGCCTGGCAGGCCAGCCAGCGCGCGCAAGTGCTCTACGACACCGCACTGGCCTGCCGCATGCGGCCGTTTGCCGATGTGTTGACCGGTCAGGTGCGCATGGTGCGTGATCTGGGCCGCAGCCTCGGCAAACAGGTACGGCTGGAGATCGAGGGCGAAAAAACCCAGGTCGACCGTGACGTGCTGGAGAAGCTCGAAGCGCCGCTGACGCATTTGCTGCGCAACGCGGTCGATCACGGCATCGAAACCCCTGAGCAGCGTCTGCTTAAAGGCAAATCAGAAGAGGGCTTGATCCGCCTGCGCGCCTCGCATCAGGCCGGCCTGCTGGTGCTGGAATTGAGCGATGACGGCAATGGCGTCGATCTGGAAAAGGTCCGCCGCAGCATCGTCGAGCGGCAGTTATCCCCAGCGGAAACGGCGGCGCAGTTGAGCGAGGAAGAACTGCTGACGTTCCTGTTCCTCCCCGGCTTCAGCCTGCGCGATACGGTCACCGAAGTGTCCGGGCGGGGCGTCGGCCTCGATGCCGTTCAACACATGGTTCGCCAGTTGCGCGGTGCGGTGGTGCTGGAGCAGACGGCGGGTGAGGGCAGTCGCTTTCATCTGGAAGTGCCGCTGACCTTGTCGGTGGTGCGCAGTCTGGTGGTGGAAGTTGGCGAAGAGGCGTATGCCTTCCCGCTGGCGCACATCGAGCGCATGTGTGATCTGGCCCCGGAAGATATCGTGCAAGTCGAAGGTCGGCAGCATTTCTGGCACGAAGGCCAGCACGTCGGGCTGGTTGCGGCCAGCCAGTTGCTCAACCGCCCAGCCAGCCAGAACAGTGGCGAAACCCTCAAAGTCGTGGTGATCCGCGAGCGCGATGCGGTTTATGGCGTTGCTGTGGAACGCTTCATTGGCGAGCGCACTCTGGTGGTGTTGCCACTCGACGAGCGTCTGGGCAAAGTGCAGGACATCTCTGCCGGCGCCTTGCTCGACGACGGCTCGGTGGTGTTGATTGTCGATGTCGAAGACATGCTGCGTTCGGTGGACAAACTGCTCAATACCGGGCGCCTTGAGCGCATCGCCCGCCACGGCAACCAGGCCGCGGAAGCTGCGCGTAAACGGGTGCTGGTGGTTGATGACTCGCTGACCGTGCGCGAGCTGCAACGCAAACTGCTGCTCAATCGCGGCTACGACGTCGCAGTGGCGGTGGACGGCATGGACGGTTGGAACGCACTGCGTTCGGAGGATTTCGATTTGCTGATCACCGACATCGATATGCCGCGCATGGACGGCATCGAACTGGTCACGTTGCTGCGTCGCGACAACCGTCTGCAATCGCTGCCGGTGATGGTCGTGTCGTACAAGGATCGCGAAGAGGATCGTCGCCGTGGCCTCGATGCCGGCGCTGACTATTATTTAGCCAAAGCCAGTTTTCATGACGACGCCCTGCTCGACGCAGTGGTCGAGCTTATCGGAGGAGCGCGGGCATGAAGATCGCAATCGTCAACGACATGCCCATGGCGGTGGAGGCCCTGCGCCGCGCGCTGGCTTTCGAGCCGGCGCATCAGGTGGTCTGGGTCGCCCGCAACGGCGCCGAAGCAGTGCAACTGTGCGCCGAAAACACCCCGGACCTGATCCTGATGGACCTGATCATGCCGGTGATGGATGGCGTCGAAGCCACCCGGCGGATCATGGCCGACACCCCTTGCGCGATTGTCATCGTCACCGTCGACCGCCAGCAGAACGTGCACCGTGTCTTCGAAGCCATGGGCCACGGCGCGCTGGACGTGGTCGATACCCCGGCCCTCGGCGCTGGCAATGCGCAGGAAGCGGCGGCACCGTTGCTGCGCAAGATCCTCAATATTGGCTGGCTGATTGGCGATAAGCCGCAACGCTCACGCCCGGCGCCGACACCCCAGCGCAGCTCCGCTTCTTGCAAGCGGCTGGTGGCGATCGGATCGTCTGCGGGCGGCCCGGCAGCGCTGGAAGTCTTGCTCAAAGGCCTGCCCCGTGACTTCTCGGCGGCAATTGTGCTGGTGCAGCACGTCGATCAGGTGTTCGCCGCCGGCATGGCCGAATGGCTGGCCAGCGCCAGCGGCCTCGATGTGCGTCTGGCCCGCGAGGGCGAACCGCCGCAGGCCGGCGCGGTGCTGCTGGCCGGCACCAATCACCATATTCGCTTATTGAAAAACGGCACGCTGGCCTACACGGCCGAGCCGGTCAACGAGATCTATCGACCCTCGATCGATGTGTTTTTCGAGAGTGTCGCCAGCTATTGGAATGGCGACGCCGTCGGGGTTTTATTGACCGGGATGGGGCGCGACGGCGCGCAAGGGCTTAAGCTCATGCGCCAACAGGGTTACCTGACCATCGCGCAGGATCAGCAAAGCAGTGCGGTGTACGGCATGCCCAAGGCCGCTGCGGCCATTGATGCTGCCGTTGAAATCCGTGCACTGGAAAAGATAGCGTCACGATTGCTGGAGGTTTTCCCCAAATGAACAGGTTTATCCGCAATCCTGACCCCTGCAGTACTCAGGTGACCGCCCATGAATGACTTACAGATCGACGACATTAAAACCGACGAAAACGCCGCCATGGTGTTGTTGGTGGACGATCAGGCGATGATCGGCGAAGCGGTGCGCCGTGGGCTGTCGAATCAGGAAAACATCGACTTTCACTTCTGCTCCGACCCGCAGCAGGCCATTGCCCAGGCGGTGCGGATCAAACCGACGGTGATCCTGCAGGACCTGGTGATGCCCGGCCTCGATGGCCTGAGTCTGGTGCGCGAATACCGCAATCATCCGGCGACCAAGGACATCCCGATCATCGTCCTGTCGACCAAGGAAGACCCGCTGATCAAGAGCGCGGCGTTTTCGGCCGGGGCAAACGATTATCTGGTGAAACTGCCGGACACCATCGAACTGGTGGCGCGCATCCGCTATCACTCGCGCTCGTACATGACCTTGCTGCAACGCGATGCGGCCTACCGCGCGCTGCGGGTCAGCCAGCAGCAATTGCTCGACACCAATCTGGTGCTGCAACGGCTGATGAACTCCGATGGCCTGACCGGGCTGTCCAACCGCCGCCACTTCGACGAGTACCTGGAGCTGGAATGGCGCCGTTCGCTGCGGGACCAAAGTCAGTTGTCGCTGTTGATGATCGACGTCGATTACTTCAAGTCCTACAACGACAGCTTTGGTCACGTTGAAGGCGATGAAGCGTTGCGCAAGGTCGCCACGGCGATCCGCGAGGCCAGCGCACGACCGTCGGATCTGCCGGCGCGTTATGGCGGTGAGGAGTTTGTGCTGGTGCTACCGAACACCTCGCCGGGCGGTGCGCGCCTGGTCGCGGAGAAACTGCGCCAGACTGTGGCATCCTTGAAAATTCCTCACAATACCCCGGCGGAAGGGGCGAGTCTGACCATCAGTATTGGTCTGGCGACGATGGTGCCGCAGGCGGGTAGCGATTGCCGGTTGCTGATTTCGGCGGCGGATCGTGGGTTGTATCTGGCGAAGAATAACGGGCGTAACCAGGTTGGGATCGAGTAAACGCTTACCCTCATCGGAACGCCGCCCGCCCAGCCCTCTCCCGGAGGGATAGGGGGCCGACCGAGGTGTCTGGCGCTGTACATCGACCTGATCGACCGAGTCGATTATGGATCTTCAAGCTTGGCGATTCCGGATTCAGCAAAGCCATTTCAAGTCGGCGTACCTCCCGAATATCCCCCAATCGATCCCCTCTACCTCTGGGAGAGGGTTAGGGTGAGGGCAAAGGCTTTAATGATCCCCACACCCGCCAGACGGGCTGCCGTCACAGCCTGATTACGTTATACTCGCCGGCTTTCAAAAGTTCGCCAACGAGTGCTGCCCGTCATGGAAATCAACCCGATCCTGAACACCATCAAGGACCTGTCCGAGCGCTCCGAAACTATTCGGGGGTATCTTTGACTACGATCAAAAGCATGAGCGTCTGACTGAGGTCAATCGCGAGCTTGAAGATCCGAGCGTCTGGAACAAACCTGAATACGCCCAGGAACTGGGCCGCGAGCGCGCTGCGCTGGCGCAGATCGTCGACACCCTCGACGAACTGAACGGCGGTCTGGCCGATTGCCGCGACCTGCTGGACATGGCCGTCGAAGAAAACGACGAAGGCGCAGTGGGCGATGTCGTCGCCGAGCTGGCCCGTCTCGAGGAAAATCTGGCCAAGCTGGAATTCCGCCGCATGTTCAGCCATGAAATGGACCCGAACAACGCGTACCTGGACATCCAGGCCGGTTCCGGCGGCACCGAGGCCCAGGACTGGGCCAATATCCTGCTGCGCATGTACCTGCGCTGGGCGGATAAACGCGGTTTCGACGCGACGATCATGGAACTGTCGGCCGGTGAAGTCGCCGGTATCAAAGGTGCGACCGTGCACATCAAGGGCGAATACGCCTTCGGCTGGCTGCGTACCGAGATCGGCGTGCACCGTCTGGTGCGCAAGAGCCCGTTCGACTCCGGCAACCGTCGTCACACCTCGTTCTCCGCGGTTTTCGTCTCGCCAGAGATCGATGACAAGGTTGAAATCGAAATCAACCCGGCAGACCTGCGGATCGACACCTATCGTTCCTCCGGTGCCGGTGGTCAGCACGTAAACACCACCGACTCGGCCGTACGTATCACTCACGTACCGACCAACACCGTGGTCAGTTGCCAGAACGAACGTTCCCAGCACGCCAACAAGGACACCGCCATGAAAATGCTGCGGGCCAAGTTGTACGAGCAGGAAATGCAGAAACGCAACGCCGCGTCGCAAGCGCTGGAAGACACCAAGTCCGACATCGGCTGGGGTCACCAGATCCGCTCGTACGTGCTCGATGCGTCGCGGATCAAGGATCTGCGTACCAATATCGAACGCAGCGACTGCGACAAGGTGCTCGACGGCGATATCGACGAATACCTGGAAGCCAGCCTGAAATCCGGGCTGTAAAAGACGCACACAGGATCGCTGATGCAACGCGATCCCTGTAGGAGCCAGCCTGCTGGCGATCCCCGGGCCGCAAGGCCCGGGGGCAACGAACCTGATGGAATATCTAAAGACATGAGCGACCAACAACTCGACCCGCAAGCCCTGCAACAGGAAGAAAACTCCCTGATCGCGCTGCGCAAGGAAAAGCTGGCTGCCGAGCGCGCCAAGGGCAACGCCTTCCCGAACGACTTCCGCCGCGAAAACTACTGCGAAGATCTGCAGAAGAAATACGCGGACAAGACCAAGGAAGAGCTGGCAGAGGCTGCAATCCCGGTCAAGGTTGCCGGTCGCATCATGCTCAACCGTGGCTCGTTCATGGTGATTCAGGACATGACCGGTCGCATCCAGGTCTACGTCAACCGTAAAACCCTGTCGGAAGACACCCTGGCCGCGGTGAAAACCTGGGACATGGGCGACATCATCGCTGCCGAAGGCACTCTGGCGCGTTCCGGCAAGGGCGACCTGTACGTTGAAATGACCAGCGTGCGTCTGCTGACCAAATCCCTGCGTCCGCTGCCGGACAAGCACCACGGCCTGACCGACACTGAACAGCGCTACCGTCAGCGCTACGTTGACCTGATCGTCAACGACGAAGTGCGTCAGACCTTCCGCGTGCGCTCGCAAGTGATCGCGCACATCCGCAGCTTCCTGATGAAGCGCGACTTCCTTGAAGTCGAAACGCCGATGCTGCAGACCATTCCTGGCGGCGCCGCAGCCAAGCCGTTCGAAACCCACCACAACGCGCTGGACATGGAAATGTTCCTGCGTATCGCCCCTGAGCTGTACCTCAAGCGTCTGGTGGTCGGTGGTTTTGAAAAGGTCTTCGAGATCAACCGCAACTTCCGTAACGAAGGCGTCTCGACCCGTCACAACCCTGAATTCACCATGTTGGAGTTCTACCAGGCGTACGCCGACTACGAAGACAACATGGACCTGACCGAAGAACTGTTCCGTGAACTGGCGCAGCTGGTGCTGGGCAGCACCGACGTGCCATATGGCGACAAGGTGTTCCACTTCGGCGAGCCGTTCGTGCGTCTGTCGGTGTTCGACTCGATCCTCAAGTACAACCCTGAGCTGACCGCCGATGATCTGAACGACATCGACAAGGCCCGCGCCATCGCCAAGAAGGCCGGCGCCAAGGTGCTGGGCTTCGAAGGTCTGGGCAAGCTGCAGGTGATGATTTTCGAAGAGCTGGTCGAGCACAAGCTGGAGCAGCCGCACTTCATCACTCAGTACCCGTTCGAAGTGTCGCCGCTGGCCCGTCGTAACGACGACAACCCGAATGTCACCGACCGTTTCGAGCTGTTCATCGGTGGCCGTGAAATCGCCAACGCCTACTCCGAGTTGAACGACGCGGAAGACCAGGCCGAGCGCTTCATGGCGCAGGTGGCCGACAAGGACGCCGGCGACGACGAAGCCATGCACTACGACGCCGACTTCGTTCGTGCGCTGGAGTACGGCATGCCGCCAACGGCCGGTGAAGGTATCGGCATCGATCGTCTGGTGATGTTGTTGACCAACTCGCCGTCGATCCGCGATGTGATCCTGTTCCCGCACATGCGACCGCAAGCGTAAACGTTTCAGTTAAAAAGCCGCCTAAAACAGGCGGCTTTTTATTGCCTGTCTGGTACAAATGTATCAATTGGTTAATTTTGCAATAGCAGAGGAAGTTCTGTCGTGATGGGTGCAATAGCTCAAGAAGGTGCAGCGGGTATCGCCACTGCGGTCGCTGAAAGCGTTCAGTACCAGGGTCGCAAGGCCAGCCGACAGGGCAGTGAGCAGCGTCGACAGGACATTCTCGATGCAGCGATGCGTATTGTCGTGCGTGACGGCGTGCGAGCCGTGCGCCACCGCGCAGTGGCCGCCGAGGCGGGTGTGCCGCTGTCGGCAACCACCTACTACTTCAAGGACATCGATGACCTGCTCACCGATACCTTCGCCCAATACGTTGAACGCAGCGCGGCGTACATGGCCAAGTTGTGGATCAACAATGAAGGTCTGTTGCGTGACATGGTCGTCAGTGGCGACGGCAGCCCGGAGTCGCGCTCGCAATTGGCTGACGACATTGCGCGGTTGATGGCTGACTATGTTCACCGGCAATTGCTTAACCGTCGCGAGCATTTGATGGCCGAGCAGGCGTTTCGCCAGGAAGCGCTGCTCAACCCGCGCCTGGCGATTCTGGTGCGCTCGCATCAGCAGATTCTGCTGCAGGGCACTTGCCAGTTGTTTCAGGTATTGGGCTCGCGCGAACCGCAACAGGATGCCAAGGTGTTGACGGCGATTATCGGACGGATGGAATATCAGGGCCTGCTCAACGACGCCGAGCCTTTGGCCGAAGAGGACATGCTCGGTATTCTGACGCGCTATATGCACCTGGTGCTCGCGTCGGTCTGATCCTCTGGGGAAACATCGAACCCTGTGGGAGCGAGCTTGCTCGCGAAGACGGACTGACATTCAACATTAATGTTGGCTGTGCTGACGCTTTCGCGAGCAAGCTCGCTCCCACAGGTTCGGTGGCGTATTCAAGGGCGGCGAATGTTCATAGGGAGTATTGAATGAAAGCCTGGCGTGGCGTGCTGATCGCCTTGTCGTTCCTGCTGCTCAGTGGCTGTCTGGTGACCTTCAAGGAGCCGCTGACCGCCAGTGATCCGGCGCCCAAGGGCTTGCTCGGCAAATGGTCGAGCACCAATGCCTGGGGCGAGCCGATGAACCTTGAGCTGACGCGCCTGGGCAACGATCGCTATCAGGCGGTCACGTACTTCAAGGCCAAGCCCCACGAACGCGAAGCCTATCCCTTCACCGTGTCGCGCCACGGCAGCCGCTGGTATCTGTCGGCGAAAGTCCCGGCGCAGTACGGTGGCCACTTCACCATCGCCGGTTTCGAGCTCACCGACAAACACGAACTGGTGGTCTACAACCTCGATCTCGAGCAGATCAATCAAGCGATCAAACAGAAAGCCCTCGACGGTCAGGCCTTCCAGACCGACGATGGCGACGGCGTGCATGTCGACAGCAACCTCGACAAGGTCTTTGCTTACCTCGACGATCCGGCCAATTCCGATGTCTTCGTTGAAGCCGTACGCTACCAGCGCCAGACCCGCACCAAATAATTCAGTGTTCTACAGGAGTTTCGGGTGGACGATTACCAGCAGACGATACGCATGTTGTCCGACCGCATTGTGCTGGCGCAGACGCCGATTCGAGTACTCGACGCGGTCAAGTGGGACGAGAACATCCGCAAGGGATTTCTCAAGGCCAAAGGCAAGGAAATGCCGGCGGTGGATCGCGACTACTACCTTAATCGGCCGCTGAGTTTCGATTCGAGCAAGGTCAAACTGGAATTCCAGAACATCGAGCGCGACATCACCCGCCAGCTCGGCCAGTTCAATCCGGTCGGGCAGATCATGCGGCGCATGTGCAAGGAATACCGCATGGTGGTGCGCATGCTCGAAGCACGCGGCACCGAGGATTTCGGCCTGATCTCGCAAGAACTGTACGGCGCCGCCTCCGATGCTTTCCACGCCGGCGACCCGACCCTGGCCGACCTCGGCCTGATGATGTCCGACTACCTGAACAACATTGATGGTCGTGGCGATTTGAAGGATGAGCCGAAAATCCTCACCGCCAAGGACGCTGTGCACCTGCTGCAAACCCGTCTGAACAAGGTCTTTGGTGAGGCCGAGGAAACCATTCGCGTGTTTGAGTCCGACGGCATCGTTGCCGACGCAGCGGCAGGCGCTGACTACATCAAGATCCGCACCGACGCGTTGTTCAACGACCGCGACGTGCGTGCGCTGGAGGTTCATGAAGGTCTGGTACACGTCGGCACTACGCTTAACGGTCTGAATCAGCCGATCTGCACCTTCCTGTCCAAAGGCCCGCCGTCTTCGACGGTGACCCAGGAAGGCCTGGCGATCCTCATGGAAATCATCACCTTCGCCTCTTACCCGAGTCGTCTGCGCAAACTGACCAACCGTACCCGTGCCATTCATATGGTCGAGGAGGGCGCGGACTTCTTGCAGATCTTCGAGTTCTTCCGCGAGCAGGGCTTCGAGATGGCGGAAAGTTACGGTAACGCCAGTCGGGTTTTCCGTGGATCGACGCCGACCGGTCTGCCATTCACCAAAGACTTGTCCTACCTCAAGGGCTTTATCATGGTTTACAACTACATTCAGTTGGCCGTGCGTAAGGGCAAACTTGAGCAGATTCCGTTGTTGTTCTGCGGCAAAACCACACTGGAAGACATGCGTACCTTGCGCCAGTTGGTGGATGAAGGACTGGTGGTGCCGCCGAAGTATCTGCCTGACCAGTTCCGCGACTTGAATGCGTTGTCGGCGTGGATGTGCTTCTCCAACTTCCTCAATCACTTGAGCCTGGACCGGATCGAGGCGGATTACTCCAATATCCTTTGACCCACAACAAATCCCCTGTAGGAGTGAGCCTGCTCGCGATAGCGGTGTGTCAATCAACACAAATAGCGACTGACGCACCGCTATCGCGAGCAGGCTCAATCCTACAGGTTTGTTCTGTATTCCAACCCGAATCTTTTGCGAGGTTTCACCGGATGAGAATCCTCGGCATTTTCTGCCTGCTCCTGACCCTCAGCGGTTGCAGCTCGTTATTGTTCTACCCCGAACCGGGCCAGATCTTCACCCCGGAAAAAGCCAAACTCGAATACCGCACCGTCACGCTGGTCACGGCTGACGGCTTGAAGCTAAATGCCTGGTGGCTGCCAGCCAAGCCCGGCGTTGAGCTCAAAGGCACCGTCCTGCATCTGCACGGCAACGGCGGCAATCTGCCGATGCATCTCGGCGGCAGTTGGTGGTTGCCGAAAAACGGCTATCAAGTGTTGCTGGTGGACTATCGCGGTTATGGCTTGTCCGAGGGCGAGCCGAGTTTGCCGGCGATCTATCAGGACATCGACGCCGCATTCGCCTGGCTCGACAAAGCGCCAGAGGCCAAAGGCAAGCCGCTGATCCTGCTCGGCCAGAGCCTCGGCGGGTCGATGGCCGTGCATTGGCTGGTGCAGCATCCAGAGCGCCAGAAACAGCTGAAAGCGCTGGTGCTCGACGGTGTGCCCGCCAGCTATCGCAGCGTCGGCCAATATGCGCTAAGCACTTCGTGGCTGACCTGGCCGTTCCAGGTGCCGTTGTCGTGGCTGGTGCCGGATGGTGACAGTGCAATCAACTCGATGCCGCAACTCAACGGTGTGCCGAAGCTGATTTTCCACAGCATCGACGATCCGCTGGTGCCGCTTTCCAACGGCATCCGTCTGTATCAGGCTGCGCCGCCACCGCGCGTGCTGCAACTGACCCGCGGCGGTCATGTGCAGACCTTCGGCGACCCGGTCTGGCGCCAGGTAATGCTGCGCTACCTCGATGATCCCGAGCATTTCAACGGCCTGCGCCGCCTCGGCGAAATCCCCAATTATCCGCAACCCCCGAATTCTGAAGATGAGAGTCTGCAATGAGTGAAGAACGTAACGCCATCCCGCTGATCATCACCGGTATCTGCAGCATCCTCGGCACCGTCGGGGCGCTGTGGTACTACGGCTACCTGCACTTCGCCAAACCCGAGGATGCGTTGCTGCTCAACGAATTCACCATGCTCAAGACGGTTCCTGGCGAAGATTACAAAGTCTCGCTCACCCCGGCGCCTCAGGTCGCGCAGTGCATTGATGGGGTGCTGGTGTTGTTTGATACCGAGCAGAAAGGCCTGACCGGAGTATTGATCAACGCGCAGAAAAAAGCGGTACGTTGCATGGGCGAAGAGACCCCGCAGAAGCTGGAGGAGTGATTCTGCAGGTTCAGCCCTCACCCTAACCCTCTCCCAGAGGGAGAGGGGACTGACCGAGTTGTCTTTCGCTATCCACCGACCTGAAAGAGAGTGTCGACTATGGATTCCGCGAAGCAACTTCAGGCCGATGCAGTAACTGAACATCCCCCATTCGGCTCCCTCTCCCTCGGGAGAGGGCTGGGGTGAGGGGCCGCCATTTCAGCTCCCACCCAAAAAGCCCCGCCATCTTTGAACGACGGACCTTCTACCGCTAAGGGCCGGCTGTCACCGTGATTTTTCGATTAGCACTCCATGGCGAGCGCTTACCGTCGATGCTTTGCCATGCCGTCATGGAAAAAGTTCCCGGAGGTAAGCTCCAGACACTTCGCACCGACCAGTTGCCATAGGCATCGGCGTCTGTTTCCGCCAGTACCTCGTAAGGGCCGTAGACCTTGGATACACGGATATGTGCGCCCGGAAGAGCTTTGCCGGAGAGCAGAGGGTTTTGACCACTGTCACTACCCTCTAGTGGGGTTTCTATGACTGGCGCGTCGAGCGTATCAATTACCTTGATTGTTCTATTGGCACTCCACGGCGAGCGCTTACCATCAATGCTTTGCCAGGCTGTCATGGAAAAAGGCCCTGAGGGTAATGTCCAGACACTTCGCACTGACCATTTGCCATAGGCATCAGCGTCTGTTTCCGCCAGTACTTCGTAAGGGCCGTAAACGCGGGTTACGCGAATATGGGCGCCAGGCAATGCTGTGCCTGAAAGCAAAGGGTTGTAACCGGAGTCAGCGTTTTCCACTGGCGTAGAGATAACCGGGGGAGGCACATCCACGATATCAACAACGTTGAATAAACGCTGCTCGGACGGCCCCGAGACTCTGTCGCCAAAGTACTGCCGAAGCACAAGTGCATTGGGGCCTGATGGCCTATCGGTAGGTGGGGTTATTGACCACCTGCTTTGTACATCCGCGATAGCTGTTGCGAAGAAAGTCTCCGGGGTTGCGGCTTCTGCTACCTTGATCGTTGCTCCCGGTCGCGCCGTTCCAGTGATCAAAGGTTTCAGCGTTGTTGTAGCGTTCTGCTCGGGTGTCATGACCAGCGGTGGCACGACTGTCGTTGTGCAATACGGGAGGCCTTGTCCATTAATTGCAATTGCGAGCGATGCACCAGCCTTATCCGTCGTACAGACTTTGATTTTGATTTTTGCCGTCGAGTCTTCCAGCGTCCGTCCTGGCTGCAGGGTAGGATCGTTCGTTGTGGCAGTTTCTGGCGTGGCATCCAGTTGCGCGTTGCGCACAGTTCCGTTCAGTGACGAGTATCTGATCCAGACGCCGGTTACGCGATTATCGGAGGCGGAAAAGTCATCGAATGGTGTCGGTTGGCGGTACTCAAGCGTTATCAACTGCGGTTCTGTCGGCCGATTGAGAAGGTAAAGTTGAGGTCCCGCCCCTCCAAGTACGCCCAGTCGATACAGGCCTGTCTTGTTGATCACGGCGGCTTGCGAGTCATCTAGCCAGCCGGAAAACCACCGGTTGATTGCCGGATAGAGTGTTCCGCCACCCGATACCGAGTCTCCAGTATCACCATACCCGACAGGGCTGCACTCTTCAGGAACCTGAACAACGTCGTTACTCACCGGACATTTGGTATAAGTGCCGCCATGTGGGTATCCCAGATTGTGGCCGAATTCGTGCTTCCAGACATGCGGCAAGCCCGGCATACCTTTAACCCAAATCCAGTTTCCCGGCACCGTAGCGATTGCGCCCCCGCCACAAGGAACAGCTACAAACAAGAACGCAAAAGCGGCAGGATCAATGTTCTGTGCTAGTGCCGCCTTGCGCCCCGCATCAAGACTGCCTGAGGCACTACAGGTCACAGGTTTCGGGCCGAAATCGGCTTCAATTTGTGTGCCCTCCAGTTTCAGCTTATTGCCTGACGCGGCCAGGATGTAAGAGCGCAATGAGTTCCAGTGTGTTGAGAAAGTTTGCTCAGCAATTTTTTTGGTGTCCAGGCCCGGCTCGCCAGACCAGTGCCCGACCACCAGTAATACCTTTTTAACGCCTGTGACCGGACGCTTTTTCACCGGAACGAGCATTTCAGGATCGGTGCTGATGATCATGTCATCCAGATCATGCAATGGCTCATTTTGGGCGGGCGGGTTACTCCAGCTGAACGCAGCATGGAATAGTGTCGACAACAACCCGATAGCGATGATTGATCGTTTCATGGGGGCTTCCTTGTCAGGGGCGGGACGACAGACAACAGCCTCTTCCGTGAATGGATCTTCGTCTACTGTCACAGTTGACAGTTGACGTCGTTCTCTAAAGGTGAAGACCCCCATGCGTATAGAGCAATAGTTTTTCAAACTTCCAATAAGAAAGCCCCGCCTGATCACTCAGGCGGGGCTTTTGCGTTACAGCAGGGCGCTTAGTTCGAGCTGACCGCCGAACGTGGCATCACTGGCTGGTTGTCGTTGGAAATGGTCACTTCCACACGACGGTTCATCGCACGACCGGAGACGCTGCCGTTCTCGGCAACCGGGTATTCCTTGCCGTAGCCTTGGGTGACGATACGCGCTGGATCAACGCCCATTTTCACCAGTGCAGTACGCACGGAGTTGGCGCGACGCTCGGACAGCGACTGGTTGTGGCTCGCGGTACCGGTGCTGTCGGTGTAGCCCTCGACGATCACTTTGCGATCCGGATTTTCCTGGAGGAATTGCGCCAGTTTGTTGATGTTCACCAGACCGCTGGATTTCAGGTCGGCACGGTCAGTGGCGAACAGTACGTCACCGAAAGTCACCAGCGTACCGCGATCGGTCTGCTTGGCGTTCAGGCTGTCCTGCAGCTGTTTGATCTGCTGATCACGCGCATCCAGACGCGCCTGGGCACGTTGGGCTGCGGCGTTCTTCAGATTGTTTTCAGCGGTGCGCAGGGCGATGGTCTGCTTGGCCACTTCCACACGCTGGTTGGTCAGGTAGGCCAGTTGGTCGACCTTGGCTGCATCTTGCTTGTCCAGATAAGCCTTGTCGGCCTTGTCCAGGTAATCACTGGCGTCTTTGGTTTCCAGTGCCGCAACTTTGCTCGCCTGTGGGTTGGCTTGCAGGCCGGCGTAGTTGGTGCGCGCCTGTTCCAGGTTCGGGTTAGGCGGGGTAGAGCAGGCAGCCAGAGCGACGCTTGCGGCCAGAAGAGCTGGAATCATCAGTTGCTTACGCATATTTTTCGTCCTTTCTATCGATAAAAGTTTCAGCGTTGCTATCGGGATGCGCGCTTACTGCACGGTGCGCTGACTTTCCTGACGCAGTTCCTGAACACCTTTCTGGGAATCCTTCACGGCTTGTTCAGCCTTGGCTGCCTGAGCCTTGCGTTCGGCGACACGAGCGTCCCACTCGGCTTGCTCGGACAGGGTGCGAGCCTCGTCATACTTCTTGTCGTGCATGGCGATTTCGGCTTGTTTGAGTTTGTCCTGCGCTTGCTTCATCTCAACCGCAGCAAACTCGGTACCGCCGGCGCTGACCGCGCTGTTCACGGCCGACTGGGTCACGGCGTATTGCTCGGTCGGTGGGTTACCAGCGCAACCGGCCAGCACGAAGCTGGTGCCGATCGCCAGAGCAGCCAGTTTCAGACCGCGCAGGTGGTTAAACGAGGTTTGGTTTTTCATGGTCTTCAACTCCATTAGGCATCTCCTGAATACATCTGAATCCATCCTGGTCGAGGAGCCGCAAGCGACGTGTGAAAGCGCGTTTTTGAAACGCTCGTTCCAGGCGTGGTTACAGGTTCCGACCGGCGGGATTTTTCAAAAGTTCAGAAAAGATGGCCTATCGCCAAAAAAAATTTTGACCGAATGGACAAGGCTCTAGAGCGGGAACTTTAGCGGGAGAGAGTGGTACGCGCGGGCGTTTTCAATACTGGAAAAACTTCGATCTGGAGGCAGAAATACAGTCAATGTGGGAGCGAGCCTGCTCGCGAAAGCGGTGTGCCAGTCACCATCAATGTCGACTGATATACCGCTTTCGCGAGCAGGCTCGCTCCCACAGTTTTGGACTAGGTTGTGTCAGTGTTTTTGCTTGCCTTCAACAGCCGAGAGGTCATGCAAGTGCCTCCGCGACAGCGCCAGAAACCGCGGCGTAGGCCCGACATCCTCATACAACGGATCACCTTCCTCATCCGTCGCCACCACCGTCGAACCCTTCACATACGGCAGGCTCGCTTCAAACTCTTCAAGGGCCGCGCCAATCAGTTCGCCGAGCAGTTCTTCGGCATGCCGTTTGGGATACATTTCGGCAATCGCTGCCAGACGTGCAGCAGCTTCAACGTCCAGATGAATCGTATAGCCAGTGTCGGTCAGGCGACCCTTGGCGTTTTCTTCCCAATGCTGGGCGAGTTCACGGATTTTCATGATGACCTCATTTCGCACCTGCTCATGGCAGGTCTGGGTGAGTGTCCGGCAGGGCCGGCGGCAAGCCGTTGTAAGGCTTACTGTTGAGACTAGCTTTCGCCCGCAAGGTTTAACGTCCCTTCGTCGGCTGCTTGTAAGAAGCGTCGTAGAGCGGCACTCTCTAGTTCATGCACTCGTTTCTAAGCCGTCCGGATTACTGCTGGGGAATTGCTGATGACCGATATTGATGCACGCTTGCGCGAAGACGTTCACCTGCTCGGAGAGCTGTTGGGCAACACCATTCGAGATCAGTACGGCGAGGCTTTCCTCGACAAGATCGAGCAGATCCGCAAGGGCGCCAAGGCTGACCGGCGTGGCTCGATGGACGCCGAACTGAGCGCCAGCCTCAATCAATTGAGCGAAGACGAATTGCTCCCGGTGGCGCGGGCGTTCAACCAGTTTCTCAACCTGGCGAACATCGCCGAGCAGTATCAGTTGATCCACCGCCGCGAAGAGTCGCAGCCGGCGCCATTCGAATCCCGCGTGCTGCCGGAATTGCTCGCGCGTTTGCGCAACGAAGGGCACAGCGCTGAATCGCTGGCCCGGCAACTGGCGCGCCTGGAAATCGAACTGGTGCTGACCGCGCACCCGACCGAAGTGGCGCGTCGGACGCTGATCCAGAAGTACGACGCGATCGCCGGGCAACTCGCCGCGCAAGACCATCGCGACCTGACCAGCGCCGAACGCGAGCAGATTCAAAACACTTTGCAACGGCTGATCGCCGAAGCCTGGCACACCGAAGAAATCCGCCGCACGCGGCCGACGCCGGTCGACGAAGCCAAGTGGGGTTTCGCGGTGATCGAACATTCGCTGTGGCAAGCGATCCCCAACCATATGCGCAAGGCCGACAAGGCATTGCATGAAGCGACCGGCCTGCGTCTGCCACTGGAAGCGGCGCCGATTCGCTTCGCGTCGTGGATGGGCGGCGACCGTGACGGCAACCCCAATGTCACCGCTGCGGTGACCCGCGAAGTGTTGCTGCTGGCGCGCTGGATGGCCGCCGATTTGTACCTGCGTGATGTCGATCATCTGGCGGCCGAACTGTCGATGCAGCAGGCCAGCG
This sequence comes from Pseudomonas viridiflava, assembly GCF_900580865.1. Classification (GTDB taxonomy): domain Bacteria; phylum Pseudomonadota; class Gammaproteobacteria; order Pseudomonadales; family Pseudomonadaceae; genus Aquipseudomonas. The sequence goes on along the minus strand of NZ_UTBZ01000228.1, from coordinate 382,518 downwards.
ACGCCCTCAAAGCCAAGGCCGGCGACAGCGCCGAACCGTATCGTGCGGTGCTCAAACAACTGCGCGAACGCCTGCGTGCCACGCGCAACTGGGCGCATGCCGCGCTGACCGAACCGACGCCTGCGCCTGCCGATGTGTTGCACAACAACCGCGATCTGCTTGATCCGCTGGAGCTGTGCTTCAACTCGCTGCACGAATGCGGCATGGGCGTGATTGCTGACGGCCCGTTGCTCGATTGCTTGCGCCGGGCGGTGACCTTTGGCCTGTTCCTTGTGCGCCTGGATGTGCGTCAGGATTCATCGCGGCACAGCTCGGCAATGACGGAAATCACCGATTACCTTGGCCTCGGTCGCTACGAAGACTGGGACGAAGAACAGCGCATTACCTTCCTGACTCGCGAATTGAGCAATCGCCGACCACTGCTGCCGGCGCATTTCAAACCGTCGTCCGACACCGCCGAAGTGCTCAACACCTGCAAGGAAATCGCTGCGGCACCGGGCGTTTCGCTCGGCTCCTACGTGATCTCCATGGCCGGCGCCGCTTCCGATGTGCTCGCCGTGCAACTGCTGCTCAAAGAGTCCGGCGTGCTGCGGCCGATGCGCGTGGTGCCGCTGTTCGAAACCCTCGCTGACCTCGACAACGCCGGGCCGGTGATGGAGCGGCTGTTGCTGCTGCCGGGTTACCGCGCACGGTTGCAAGGCCCGCAGGAAGTGATGATCGGCTATTCCGATTCCGCCAAGGACGCTGGCACCACGGCAGCGGCGTGGGCGCAATATCGCGCGCAGGAACGCCTGGTGGAAATCTGCCGCGAGCAACAAGTCGAACTGCTGCTGTTCCACGGTCGCGGCGGTACTGTTGGTCGTGGCGGTGGCCCGGCGCACGCGGCGATTCTGTCGCAGCCACCGGGATCGGTGGCCGGGCGTTTCCGCACCACCGAGCAGGGGGAAATGATTCGATTCAAATTCGGCCTGCCGGACATCGCCGAGCAAAACCTCAATCTGTATTTGGCGGCGGTGCTTGAAGCAACATTGCTGCCGCCACCACCGCCAACGCCGGAATGGCGCCATCTGATGGATGAATTGGCGGCGGACGGTGTCAGCGCTTATCGCCAGGTGGTGCGGGAAAACCCGCAATTCGTCGAGTACTTCCGCCAATCCACGCCGGAGCAGGAGTTGGGGCGTTTGCCACTGGGCAGTCGCCCGGCCAAACGTCGCGCGGGCGGTATCGAAAGTCTGCGGGCGATCCCGTGGATCTTTGGCTGGACACAAACGCGGCTGATGCTGCCGGCGTGGCTCGGTTGGGAGTCGGCGCTGAGCAAAGCGCTGGAGCGTGGCGAAGGCGAGTTGCTCGGGCAGATGCGCGAGCAGTGGCCGTTCTTCCGTACGCGCATCGACATGCTGGAAATGGTCTTGGCCAAGGCTGACGCGGATATCGCGCTGTCCTACGATCAGCGTCTGGTCGAGCCGGATCTGCTGCCGTTGGGCGCGCAGTTACGCGACCTATTGTCGCAGGCGTGCGCCGTGGTGCTCGGCCTGACTGGCCAGTCGCAGCTGCTGGCACATAGCCCGGATACCCTTGAATTCATCCGGCTGCGCAACACCTACCTCGACCCGCTACATCTATTGCAGGCCGAACTGCTGGCCCGCTCGCGACAGCAGGATGTCGAGCAGGGCAGCCCGGTGGAACAGGCGTTGCTGGTGTCTGTGGCGGGGATTGCCGCCGGTTTGCGAAATACCGGCTAATGTTTTTGTCTGGGCACGCGGCCCCCGGAACTCGCACCGGATGCCGCTTTGCCTGACGGCGGAAAGTGCCGCCAGGCGACAGTTAATGATGGGGTTGCGACTTGGGTTACCGCGTCGCAAGGTCGCGGGGGGCGTCGGTTTCTCCGACTTTTGGCGTCTTGTGTGGGCGCAGCCTGCTGTGTATCTTGATCAGCCTTTGGCCGTTTGTGCGGCCACGACCCGTATTTTCAGGATTCGTCCCAAGCGGCGAATCCTTTGTTTTGTAAAAGCTTTTTATAAAAAAATTGAGGAGCACATCTAATGCGCGTCATTCTGCTGGGAGCTCCCGGGGCCGGTAAAGGTACTCAGGCTAAGTTCATCACCGAAAAATTCGGCATTCCACAAATTTCCACTGGCGACATGCTGCGTGCAGCGGTCAAGGCCGGTACTCCACTGGGCGTTCAAGCCAAGAGCATCATGGATGCCGGCGGCCTGGTGTCGGATGACCTGATCATCGCACTGGTTCAGGACCGTATCGCTCAGCCTGACTGCGCCAACGGCTTCCTGTTCGACGGCTTCCCGCGCACCATTCCGCAGGCTGAAGCCCTGGTGACTGCCGGCGTCGAGCTGGATGCCGTGGTTGAAATCGCTGTTGAAGACGAAGAAATCGTTCAACGCATCGCCGGCCGTCGTGTTCACGAAGCCAGCGGCCGCGTTTACCACATCGTCTACAACCCGCCGAAAATCGCGGGCAAAGACGACATCACCGGCGAAGAGCTGGTACAGCGCAAGGACGACACCGAAGAAACCGTGCGTCATCGCCTGTCGGTCTACCATTCGCAGACCAAGCCGCTGGTGGAGTTCTATCAGAGCCTGTCCGCGAAAAACGCTGGCAAGCCGAAGTACAGCCACATCCCGGGCGTTGGTTCGGTCGATGCGATCACCGCCAAGGTGCTGGCCGCGCTGAGCTGAAAAGTCTGAACTGCAGCATCATCCACGGCCCGCTTGCGGGCCGTAGTTGTTTATACTGACGCACTTTTTCCCACCCCTGTTTTGGAAACATCGATGAGCACCTTGCTGGCCCTGGACACCGCGACTGAAGCTTGCTCCGTTGCCTTGCTGCATGACGGCAAGGTCACGAGCCATTACGAGGTGATCCCGCGCCTGCATGCGCAGAAGCTGCTGCCGATGATCCAGCAACTGCTGGCCGACGCCGGCACCACATTGCAGGCGGTCGATGCGATTGCCTTCGGTCGCGGGCCGGGTGCGTTTACCGGGGTGCGGATTGCCATTGGTGTGGTCCAGGGTCTGGCGTTCGCGCTGGATCGCCCGGTGCTGCCGGTGTCCAACCTTGCCGTGCTGGCCCAGCGCGCGTTGCGTGAGCAAGGTGTGAGCCAGGTCGCGGCGGCCATTGATGCGCGGATGGATGAAGTGTATTGGGGCTGCTACCGCGAGACGGCGGGGGAGATGCGTCTGGTCGGTGCCGAAGCGGTGTTGCCGCCGGAAGTGGCGGCGCTGCCGGCCGATGCCAGTGGAGATTGGTTTGGTGCCGGCACCGGTTGGGTTTATGGCGAGCGTATTGCGGTCAATCTGACTGGCTCCGACGCCGGTATGCTGCCTCACGCCGAAGACCTGCTGACCCTGGCGCGTTTTGCCTGGGAACGCGGCGAGTCGATTCCGGCGGATGACGCGCAACCGGTTTACCTGCGCGATAAAGTCGCCACCCCCAAGGCTCGTTGATTCAACACATTCCCTGTGGGAGCGAGCTTGCTCGCGAAGGCGTCGTGTCAGCCTATATCAATGTTGAATGTGCTGAACTCTTCGCGAGCAAGCTCGCTCCCACAGTGGGCAGTGCGCTGCCAGAAGTCTGCCAATCGTCAGTTTCTAACCCTTCGCTTTAAACCTTTTGCGCTTTATGTGTTCTAGTTATCACTCGGCAGTTTGCTAAGTCGGTCAAGTGCCGCTAAATTGCCATCATCGATACCGAGCATGAATTTATGCGTATAGACGGCCTCTCCTCTCAGTCCTACCCTATCAAGCGCAAGCCTCGCAAAGGCAATGTGGCGCTGGATGAATCCGTCGACGATATCGACGGCGAGCTGGAATTCCCGACTGAAGAGCAATTGGCCGCCCGCGCTGCCAAAGCCTCGGCCCAACGCCTGAGCAATCTGCCTGCCCGTCAGCAAGACATGATCTATCACCGTGCGATGAAAAAGAGCGTAGCCATGGCTTTGGCCAGTTACCTGAGTACCGCCGGTTTTGTTGATTGGGATGCAGACGTGCTGGGCCTCGATCTGTACATCTGATGGTTCTGCCTTACTACCTCGGTTGTCCGTCCTGGAGCGAAAACGCCTGGCGCGAATATCTGTACCCGGTAGACGCCAAAACCTCCGATTTCCTCAGTCTCTATTCGCAAGTGTTCAACGCCGTTGAAGGCAACACGACCTTTTATGCCAGCCCGTCGCCCGCCACCGTGCAGCGTTGGGCCGAGGTCATGCCCGAGCACTTTCGCTTCACCGCCAAATTCCCTGGCGACATCAGCCACGGCGGTGATCTGCGCGAGCAACTGACGGCTGCCGAAACCTTCCTGCAATTACTCAAGCCCCTCGGTGAGCGCGTCTCGCCGCTGTGGCTGCAACTGTCGAAAAGCTTTACACCGCAGCGGCTGCCGGAACTGGCGGCGTTCATCGATGCACTGGATTGCCCGTTGGCGGTGGAAGTGCGGCATGAACAGTTCTTCGCCAAGGGCGAGAGCGAACGCTTGCTCAATCGCCTGCTGCTGGACCGTGGCGTTGAGCGCATCTGCCTCGATCCGCGTGCACTGTTCAGTTGCCTGTCGACCGAGTCCTCGGTGATCCACGCACAATCGAAAAAGCCGCGAGTGCCGACGCGTCCAGCGGCGTTCACCCAGTCCCCGCAAGTGCGCTTCATCGGCCATCCCGAGCTTGAAGCCAACGACACCTTTCTCGTGCCGTGGGTGGCGAAAATCGCCGAGTGGATCGAAGAGGGGCGCACGCCGTACATCTTCCTGCACACCGCCGACAACCTCCTCGCAGCGAAGCTGGCGCAACGTTTTCACGCACAACTGATGCAACGTTTGCCTGGCCTGCCAGCGCTGCCTGAGCTATACAGAGAACCCGCTGCGGAGCAACTTGGCCTGCTCTGAAGCGGATTTTTCCTGCCCTGGAGCCTGCCGATGGATGCCCAAGCCGTTAAAGCACACGCCTTCAAAGCCCTGCATGAACGTCCGGGGATTTTCGTCATTCCCAATCCGTGGGATGCGGGGTCGGCGAAAATGCTCGCCAGTCTCGGCTATCAGGCGTTGGCAACGACCAGCGCCGGTTATGCGTTTTCCCAGGGCAAGGCCGATGGTGCTTTAAGTCTCGACGAGACCCTGGCCAATGTCCGCGCGATTGTCGCGGCCACCGATTTGCCGGTAGCGGTGGATCTGGAAAACGGTTTTTCCGATGACCCGGCCGAGGCTGCGAAAAGCCTGCTTCGCGCAGCTGAGGCGGGTGCGGTCGGTGGTTCGATCGAAGACGCCACGGGCCGCGCGGATGCGCCGATCTATTGCTTCGAACACGCCGTGGCGCGCATCGAAGCCGCCGTCGCCGCTGTGCGCACGCTGCCATTCCCGTTCATCCTGACGGCGCGCGCGGAAAACTACCTGCACGGCAATCCTGATATCAACGACACCATCCGCCGCTTGCAGGCCTTCGCCGAAGCGGGCGCCGACGTTTTGTACGCGCCAGGTTTGCGCAACGCCGAAGAAGTACTGGCGGTGGTACGCGCGGTGGCGCCGAAACCGGTCAACGTGCTGATGTCCGGCGGTTTGAAACTGACCGTGCAGGAGCTCCAAGAAATGGGTGTGCGGCGTATCAGCACCGGCTCGGCACTGGCGTTGGCGGCGTTCGGCGAGTTCTTCCGTGCCGCTGAAGAGATCCAGCAATCCGGTACGTTTGGCTTTACCTCGCAGTCGATGCCTTACGCCAAAGCCAACCAGTTTTTCAAAGGCTGAACATGGGGCGGTGGATATTCTGGCTGGTGCTGCTGATGATTGGCGGCGCTGCGGTCAGTGTCTGGCGCGGTTGGCTGGACGTGCCGCCGCAATGGAATCCGTGGGCGCCGCTGGACGTGAAGGCCACGCCAAACTGGCTGACCGGATACAAGCTGATGCGTTTGCGCAGCGACCCACAACTCTGTGCGCAAGCGTTAAGCAGCTCTGACTTGCGCGTCACGCGACAATCCGACAGCCCCGACGCCAAGTGTCCGCTGATCGGCGCCTTGCGCGTGCAGGGCGGTGAGGTGGCGCTGAGCAGCAGTTTCCTCGCTAGTTGTCCGCTGGCGGTGGCCTACGCGATGTTTGAACACCACACGCTGCAACCCGCTGCTCAAGCCGTTTTCGGGCAAAAGGTCGCGCGAGTTGATCACCTCGGCAGCTTCGCCTGTCGCAATGTCTACAACCGCGAAAGCGGGGCGCTCAGCCGTCATGCCAGTGCCGATGCGCTGGACATCGCCGGGTTTCGTCTGGCCGACGGTCGCAGTATCAGCGTGCTCAAGGACTGGCCGAAGCAAAATCAGGACGCGCAGTTTCTCCGTCAGGTGCGCGATGGCGCCTGCGAGGCGTTCAGTGTGGTGCTGAGTCCGGATTACAACGCCGCCCACCGCAATCACTTTCATGTCGATGTCGGACGCTGGAGCGTGTGTCGCTGAGGCTTAAGCGGCGAGGCGCAGGTTCTGCAGAACGATCGGGCGTGCCCAGCCGTTATCGAAGTCCAGCGCCTTCTGTTGCTCGACGATTTCTTCCGGCGGGAACGGCGGGTAAGGCTTTTGCAGCAGATCCAGGTCGAATTCGGCAATCGGCAGGTACAGCGGCTTCTTCTGCGGGGCCGGGCCAGGCTCTGGAACGGGCTGACCATTGTTGATCACCACCGGACGCACCCAGCTGCTGTCGAAATCCTGTTGCTCTTGCTGAGCTTTCAGTTCTTCTGGCGGGAACGGCGGGAATGGCTTGTCCAGCAAGTCCATTTCGAACTCGGCGATCGGCAGGAACAGCGGTTCCGGCGGACGCACTTCGGTCTCAACCACATTGCATTCGCGCTGGCTGACGATGTGCGCGTGCAGCTCGCTGCCGATGGTCGGTTCTTCAGGGCTGCTCAGGTCAACCGGCGGAAACGTGCCGCAGGCAGGCACCACTTCACTCGTCTGTTCGGCCAGCGCCTGGGCAAAGAAATCCTGCCACAGATGACTGACGCCGCTCAGTGCTTGAGTGTTGTGACGGCTAAAGTCGCCATGGGGCGAGATGTAGCCAATCGATGTGGGAAGAATGCCTGACATTTTTTTCGGTTGACGCTCAGCTCTGGCAAAATGCGCGTTGAATGAATTATCGGCGGTTTTTGCCGATCCTTGAATTTTTGAGCGTGTTTTCCATGATCGAGCAACCCGCGGCCTGCCGCATCCATGTTCAGGCCCTCGGCCCTACGTTTGAAGCGCAAGCCGGGCAGTGGGCTGAGCGCTTGGGCTTGCCGCTTGAAGTGGCGGACGGCGAGTTTGCCTTGCAGGTCGGCGAGCAGGGTTTGCAGCTGCAACAGCTCGGCCCGGATGCACCGGGACCGGTGCGCGTCGACTTTGTTGAGGGTGGCGCGGCGCATCGTCGGCTATACGGCGGCGGCAGCGGGCAGATGATCGCCAAGGCGGTCGGCATCGCCCAAGGCGTGCGTCCGCGCGTGCTCGATGCTACGGCGGGGTTGGGCAAGGACGCGTTTGTGCTGGCCAGTCTCGGTTGCGAGATGAGCCTGATCGAACGCCAGCCGCTGATTGGTGCGTTGCTGGAGGATGGTCTGGCGCGGGCGGCGGAAGATTTCGATGTGGCGCCGATTGTCGCGCGGATGAAATTGCTCAAGGGCAACTCCATCGAAGTCATGCAGAACTGGGAAGGTGAGCCGCCACAGGTAATTTATCTCGATCCGATGTTTCCGCATCGCGAAAAGACTGCGCTGGTGAAGAAGGAAATGCGCCTGTTCCGGCCGTTGGTGGGTGATGATCCGGATGCGCCGGCGCTGTTGCAGGCTGCTTTGGCGTTGGCGACTCACCGGGTGGTGGTCAAACGACCACGCAAGGCGCCATGCATTGAGGGGCCGAAGCCGAGTCATGCGCTGGATGGCAAATCGAGCCGATACGATATCTATCCGAAGAAAGCGCTCAAGCCCTGAGACCGAGTCGCCTCATTCGCGAGCAGGCTCGCTCCCACCTTGGAATGCATTTCAAATGTGGGAGCGAGCCTGCTCGCGAAAGCGCCCGCCCAGACACCGCAAAGCTGTCAGGGCCGATAGGCGCGCATAAACAACGCTACAACTTCCTGCACATGGCTTTCCGCTGCCTCTTCAGTCAACGGCTCTCCACAGCCATACAACAAACGAAAATTCCCCGCACCCTTGATCAGGCAGAAGAAATGTTCGGCGGCATTGCGCGGCAGATCGATGCTTAGCGCGCCTGTCTCGTGGATGCGCGTCAACAGCCGCTCCATGCCCTGCACCATGCGCTGCGGGCCGGCCTCGAAGAAGATCAGCGACAACTTCGGATCCTGACTGCCGAGTGCCATGATCAGTCGGTGCAAATTCACCGATTCATCGCTGTTGATCAGGTGATGAAAGCCTCGCGCAATGTTCAGCAACACATTTTCCACGGCGATGCCTTCAGGCAATTCGAAGAACAGCGGCGGTAATTGCTCCTCGCATTTGGCCACGACGGCGGCGGAGAACAGCGTCTCCTTGTCGTTGAAATGGCTGTAGACCGTCAGCTTCGACACGCCCGCTTCGCTGGCGACCGCGTCCATGCTGGTGTTGGCGTAACCATGACTCAGAAACAGAATTTTCGCCGCGTCGAGGATCGCCTGGCGCTTGGCCAGATCCTTGGGGCGGCCCGGACCGTTTGGAGCTGAAAGATTGTTCGACATTCTTCGCTTTTAATACTGGACTGGTGAGTTTGCTATTAATAACATACCCGCCAGTATAATTATTCCAAGCACCATTAGCGAAAGGTCCGTCACCATGTTCCGCCATGCGTTGTCCCTCGCGTTGCCAGTGAGTCTGGCGTTCCTTTTGTCAGCGTGTGGTCAGGAAGAGGCGACGCAAGTCACCGTGCGACCGGCCATGGTGGTGCAGCCAGAGCCTTCGGCGCAGGCGATGGAAAGTTATCCGGGCGAGGTGCGCGCCCGCTACGAACCCGATCTGGCATTCCGCATCGGCGGCAAAGTCAGCCGACGACTGGTCGATGAAGGTCAGCGCGTGAAGGCTGATCAGCCACTCGCCGAACTGGATCCGCAGGACGTTCGTCTGCAGCTGGAGGCCACCCGCGCCCAGGTGGCCGCTGCCGAAGCCAATCTCAATCTGGTCCGCGCCGAGCGCGATCGTTACAAGACCCTGATGGATCGGCAGATGGTCAGCCGCTCGGCTTACGACAACGCCGAAAACCTTTACCGCTCCGGTGAAGCCCGCCTCAAACAAATCAAAGCTGAATTCAACGTTTCGACCAACCAGGCCAGTTACGCGGTGCTGCGTGCGCCGCAGGATGGCGTGGTGGCCAAGCGTTCGGTGGAAGTCGGTCAGGTGGTTGCCGCTGGGCAAACGGTGTTTACCCTCGCCACCGACGGCGAGCGCGAAGTGTTGATCAGCCTGCCCGAGCAAAGCTTCGGCCGCTTCAAGGTCGGTCAACCCGTGACGGTCGAACTGTGGACGCAACAGAATCAGCGCTTCGCCGGACAGATCCGCGAATTGTCGCCCGCCGCCGATCCACGCTCGCGCACCTTCGCCGCGCGCATTTCTTTCGCCAGCGGCAAAGTCCCGGCCGAACTGGGCCAGAGCGCCCGGGTGTTTGTGCAATCGGCCGACAGCGTTTCCCTGTCGGTGCCGCTCTCGGCACTCACTGCCGAAAACGGCGCGACCTACGTCTGGGTCGTCAACGGTAACAACACCTTGAAGAAAACCCCGGTGCGTGTAGGCCCGTTCGGTGAAAAAACCGTGCCGGTGCTCGAAGGCTTGAGCGCCAGTGACTGGGTGGTTGCCGCTGGCGTTCACGTGTTGCTCGAAGGTCAACAAGTGCGTCCGGTGGATCGCTCCAACCGTGTGGTCAATCTGGCGGACAAGGAGTAAGCCCCGATGCGCTTCAACCTTTCCGAATGGGCGCTGCGTAATCGCCAGATCGTACTGTTCCTGATGCTTCTTCTGGCCATCGTCGGTGCGTTGTCTTACACCAAACTCGGCCAGAGCGAAGATCCGCCGTTCACCTTCAAGGCGATGGTGATCCAGACCCGCTGGCCGGGTGCGACCGCGCAGGAAGTCTCGCGTCAGGTCACCGAACGCATTGAAAAGAAACTGATGGAAACCGGTGAGTACGAACGCATCGTGTCGTTCTCGCGCCCCGGTGAATCGCAAGTCACGTTCATAGCCCGCGACTCGATGCACTCCAAGGAAATCCCCGACCTCTGGTATCAGGTTCGCAAGAAGGTCAGCGATATCCGTCAGACCTTGCCGCCGGATATTCAGGGGCCGTTCTTCAACGATGAATTCGGCACTACGTTCGGCAATATCTATGCGCTGACCGGGGACGGTTTCGATTACGCGGTGCTCAAGGATTACGCCGACCGCATCCAGATCCAGCTGCAGCGGGTCAAGGATGTCGGCAAGGTCGACTTGCTCGGTTTGCAGGACGAGAAGATCTGGGTCGAGCTGTCCAACGTCAAACTGGCGACCCTCGGCTTGCCGCTGGCAACAGTGCAACAAGCGCTGCAAGAGCAGAATGCGGTGTCCACTGCGGGGTTCTTCGAAACCGGTAGCGAGCGCTTGCAGCTACGGGTCTCGGGGAATTTTCAGACGGTCGAGGAGATAAAAAACTTCCCGATCCGCGTCGGTGATCGTACGTTCCGCATCTCCGATGTCGCCGATGTGCGTCGCGGTTTCAACGATCCACCGGCGCCGCGCATGCGCTTCATGGGCGAAGACGCGATTGGTCTGGCGGTGGCGATGAAGGATGGCGGCGACATTCTGGTGCTGGGTAAGGCACTGGAAGGCGAGTTCTCGCGCATCCAGAAAAATCTTCCGGCCGGCATGCAATTACGCAAGGTTTCCGATCAACCGGCGGCGGTGAAAACCGGGGTCGGCGAGTTCGTCCAGGTGCTGGTCGAGGCGCTGGCGATTGTCTTGCTGGTGAGCTTCTTCTCCCTCGGCGTGCGTACCGGCATGGTGGTGGCGCTGACCATTCCGTTGGTGCTGGCGATGACCTTCGCCTGCATGTATTACCTCGGCATCGGCCTGCACAAAATTTCCCTTGGCGCGTTGGTGCTGGCGCTGGGTTTGCTGGTGGACGACGCGATCATTGCCGTGGAAATGATGGCGATCAAAATGGAGCAGGGCTTTGATCGCATCCGCGCCGCGAGCTACGCCTGGACCAGCACCGCGTTCCCGATGCTCACCGGGACATTGATTACTGCCGCCGGATTTCTGCCAATTGCCACGGCGCAATCCGGCACCGGCGAATACACCCGCTCAATCTTTCAGGTGGTGACCATCGCGCTGCTGGCCTCGTGGGTCGCGGCGGTGATGTTCGTGCCATATCTGGGGGAAAAACTTCTGCCGGATCTGGCGAAAATTCACGCGGCCAAACACGGCACAGCCAATGGTCAGGCTGATCCGTATGGCACGCCGTTTTATCAGCGCGTTCGGCGTCTGGTCGAGTGGTGCGTAATGCATCGCAAGACCGTGATCGTGCTGACGGTGGGGCTGTTTATCGCCTCGGTGATGTTGTTCCGCTTCGTCCCGCAGCAGTTCTTCCCGGCCTCCAATCGACTGGAGTTGATGGTCGATCTGAAATTGGCTGAAGGCGCATCGCTGGCCAATACCACCGGTGAGGTCAAACGGCTAGAGGCGATGCTCAAGGATCATGCGGGCATCGACAATTATGTCGCCTATGTTGGCACCGGATCGCCGCGTTTCTATCTGCCGCTCGATCAGCAATTGCCGGCGGCGAGCTTCGCTCAGTTTGTGGTGTTGGCGAAGAACATCGAGGAGCGTGAGGCGTTGCGCAGCTGGTTGATCGAAACGCTTAACGAGCAATTTCCTGCATTGCGTTCGCGGGTTACACGTTTGGAAAACGGTCCACCGGTTGGTTATCCGGTGCAGTTCCGCGTCACCGGCGAACACATCGAAGAAGTCCGTGCGCTGGCGCGCAAAGTGGCGGCCAAGGTTCGCGAGAATCCGCATGTGGTCAATGTGCATCTGGATTGGGAAGAGCCGAGCAAGGTCGTGTACCTGAATATCGATCAGGATCGTGCCCGGGCGTTGGGTGTGAGCACGGCGAATCTGGCGAAATTTCTGCAGAGTTCGTTGACCGGATCGAGTGTCAGTCAGTATCGCGAAGACAATGAGTTGATCGAGATTCTGTTGCGCGGCACGGTGCATGAACGCACTGAATTGTCGTTGCTGCCGAGTCTGGCGGTGCCGACGGATAACGGCCGCAGTGTGGCGTTGTCGCAGATTGCCACGCTGGAATACGGCTTCGAAGAGGGGGTTATCTGGCATCGAAATCGCCTGCCGAACGTGACCGTGCGTGCGGATATTTATGGCAAGGAGCAGCCGGCGACGCTGGTGAAGCAGATCATGCCGACGCTGGATTCGATTCGTGCCGAGTTGCCCGATGGTTATCTGTTGGATGTCGGCGGCACGGTGGAGGACTCCGAGCGTGGGCAGAAGTCGGTGAACGCCGGGGTGCCGATGTTCATTGTTGTGGTGCTGACGTTGCTGATGGTGCAGTTGCGCAGTTTTTCGCGTACGGCGATGGTTTTTTTGACGGCGCCTTTGGGGTTGATCGGGGTGACGTTGTTCTTGATGGTGTTCCGTCAGCCGTTCGGGTTTGTGGCGATGTTGGGGACGATTGCGCTGTCAGGGATGATCATGCGTAATTCGGTGATTCTGGTGGATCAGATTGAGCAGGATATTGCGTCGGGGCTTAAGCCTTGGCAGGCGATTATCGAGGCTACGGTTCGACGCTTCAGGCCGATTGTGTTGACGGCGTTGGCGGCGGTTTTGGCGATGATTCCGTTGTCGCGGAGTGTGTTTTTCGGGCCGATGGCGGTGGCGATCATGGGCGGGTTGATTGTTGCGACTGCGCTGACGCTGTTGTTTTTGCCGGCGTTGTATGCGGCTTGGTTCCGGGTGCGTAAGGACGCTTGATTCTTTTGTGACGTGGCGGCCTTCGGGCCGACCATGCTCTTGGGGTTTTGGGTGAATATCCGTTGCTTCGGGGGCTGCCGCTGGCGGTTTCGCTCTTACAGCGAGTCCCTTTGGCAAACGCCCCAAAGGAACCAAAGGTCTGCGCCCTGACGTTCGGCCCGCTCGCTGGGGCTCGGGGTTCCTTCCCTCCGGGATCGATCCGGGGGCATCGCTTCCGGTTGGCTTCGCTGCACCTCCTTTCGATGTGTTCGACTTCGTCGAACGGTCGCTGCGCTCCCACCCCCGGATCAATCCCTCCACTCAGCCTGCCGACGGGCTTCCAGATCAAGATCAAAAGCCGCAGCCGAGCTAACGCTCATCCTGTTGAGTGGTGAGGAGCGGGTGGTAGGCATGGCTTTGCTTTGCTCTTCTGTGGGAGCGAGCCTGCTCGCGAAGGCGGCCTGACAGCCGACCTGTTTTTTGCAGATTTACGCAATCCAACTGTGGGAGCGAGCCTGCTCGCGAAGGCGGCCTGACAGCCGACCTGTTTTTGCAGATGTACTCAATCCAACTGTGGGAGCGAGCTTGCTCGCGAAGGCGGCCTGACAGCCGACCTGTTTTTTGCAGATGTACTCAATCCAACTGTGGGAGCGAGCCTGCTCGCGAAAGCGGCCTGACAGCCGACCAGTCTCTAGCTGACGACCATAGCCCGCTCTGCCTCCGCCACTTCCTACATCTTTTTCAGAAACCTCCGATATTGAGCCTGGGTGCCGCGAGTGCTGTACTCAAACCTTTGCTTTTCCAGAGTCCTTGAGTCCGCCTTGATGAAAAAGCCTCCACCCTTGAAGGGCCGATCCGACCCGGTGTTTGACTTATTGGTGCGCCCGCCCCACAAACATCGTCTGGCGGATTATCTTGCGCTGCTCAAGCCGCTCGATGATCAAGGTCGTTATCTGCCATTTGAAGCGTTGCGTTATCGCTGGGCGGCGGGGCTGGATGCCAGGCTGTGTTGGGCGTTGGTCAAGAAGGCGCGGGCGGCCCAATACATCAATCTGCTGGCGCTGGGCGAGCCGGTGCAGTGGGGCAAGTATCTGCTGACGCCGTTGGCACAGAAAACCATTTCCATCGTGGATCGACAGGCCAGTACGGCTGCGCTGGAGTATATGACCAGCCAGATCGGCGAACGGGCACATTTCAGTTATCTGCTCAATGATTTGATCGAAGACGAGGCCATCGCCAGTAGCCAGCTGGAGGGCGCGGCGACCACCACGCGCGTGGCCAAGGACATGCTCAAACACCAGCGCCAGCCCCGCACTCCGGATGAACGCATGGTGATGGGGAATTACCGGATGATGAATTTTGCCTGGGAGAGACGTTACGAACCCATGAGCGTGGATTTGATCGCAGCAATTCATCGGGTGGGGGTCGAGGGCATCGATGACGAGCAGTATTCACCCGGGGTGTTCAGGACCAATGACGAAGTGGTCGTTCAGGACGGGGCAGGCAACACCGTGCACCGGCCCCCACCTGCGGCAGGATTGGTTTCGCGGCTGGCGCGACTGTCGCACTGGATCAACCTGCCCGAAGGCTCACCGCAAGAGACGAGCTACCTGCATCCACTGATCAAGGCGATCACGCTGCATTTTGCCTTGGGCTACGAACATCCCTTTCGCGACGGCAACGGGCGGGTCGCCAGGGCGTTGTTTTACTGGTTCATGTTCAAGAACGAATTTGCGGCGTTTCGCTACATTGCGATCAGTTTGTTACTGCGTAATGCGCCGGTGAAATATGGACGTTCATACCTGCACACCGAGGCGGATGAACTGGATCTGACGTACTTCATCGAATTCCAGTGCTCGGTGATCCAGCGAGCGGTGCTCGGGTTTGCCGATGTTTACCGCAAGAGCGTGGCCTACACCGAAGCGTTCGAGCGCTGGCAGACGAATTCTGGCTACTTCGATCAGATGACGGAAAAACAGCGCGCGGTGTATCAGGCGGCAAAAAGCGGGGAGGCGAAGGAGTTCACAGCGAACAATGTTGCGGGAAATTTTGGTTGCTCGTACAGCGAGGCTGCTTCGGTCCTGGAGGGGCTGGACCAATTAGAGGTTTTTGAGAAAAAGAAGATGGGGCGGGAGTGGGTGTTCTTTTTACGTAGCCCTTTACGTGGAGGGAAGCGCGGGAGCGAATTGAATCACCCCCGTGTTGCGACTGCTTAGAGCGTGCCGAACACCTTCTTCGCCAGACTGGTCGCCGCAGCGGCCGGGTTCTGGCGGATGGTTTCTTCCTGTTTGCCGATCATCTCGAACAGGCCATTGAGCGCTTGTTCGGTGACGTAGTTCTCGACATTGGCGCTCTTCGCATCCACCACGCCAAACGCAGCAGCCTGACCAGCGAACGAGTTGTACTTCTGCGCTACGCCAACCTTGTCGGTCGCCTGTTTGACGATCGGCAGGAACTTGGCGCGGATCTGTTCGCGGCTGGATTTGTCGAGGTATTGCGTGGCCGAATCCTTGCCGCCGCTGAGGATGCCTTTGGCGTCTTCCACGCTCATTTTCTTCACGGCGTCGACGAGGATTGGCTGGGCCTGGGTCACCGCGGATTCGGCAGCCTTGTTCATGGCGGTTTCAAGTTCTTCGACCTGGGCGCCCATGCCGAAGGCTTTCATCTTGCTCGCAGCTTTGCCGAGTTTGCCCGGCAGTTCGATCTTCACGTCGGGGTTGTTGCTGAAGCCGCCGGGGGTGCCGAGTTGTTTGACGGCGATTTGCGCGCCTTGGGTCAGGGCGTCCTTGAGGCCGCCGGTGGCGTCTTTTTGCGACAGGTCACTCAGCGACAAGGCCATGGCGCTGGCGGAGATCATCAGGCCTGCACAGAGGCCGGCGAAGCGAAGGGTAGGGCGGAGCATGGCGGCTTCCTTGTTGCGGAAAGGGTTGCGGAAAATGAATTAACGAACGGCGTCGACGCGGATTTTCAGCGGCTGCGGGTCGTTGCCGTCGAGTTGCACGGCGTGGTTTTCGGTGGTGATGAACATCAACTCACCGTTGACTTCAATGCGCGCGCTGACCGAGTAACGGTGGCCCGCTTTAACCTGCGCCGGATCGTAGCTCAAGTGGAAGGGCAGTGGCACTTGACCTTTGACCGGGCCTTTTTGCTCGTCCAGTACGACGGCTGGCGCGTCGGCCAGGGAAACGTCCTGCAGGCTGACGCTGAGGGTCGCGCTCGGTGGCAGGGCGATGCGCTGCAGGTAGAACACTTCACCGTCGAGACCGACCTTGCCGGCAGGTGTTGTCGATTGGCAGGCGCTCAGTATTGTGGCGGCGGCGAGCAGGGTGAGTTTTTTCATCGGACGTTCTCCTTTTCAATGTGGGAGCGAGCCTGCTCGCGAAGGCGGTATTTCAGTCACTGAGATGTCGACTGACACTCCGTCTTCGCGAGCAAGCTCCCACAGGGGGCATCAGGTCTCGGGTTGGGCGACGACCTGATCTGCAGCGTCTTCACTGCGATGCAGCGCGACCTGGCGGATCGACAAGCGAATCTCCGCCGGCAACACGCGTTTGGCCGCACCTTCGGCGAGTTCGCCGAGCAGTTCGTGATAACTCAGTTTGCCGGCCTCGTCGCGACGCAGCACGTCGAGGTCGAGCAGGGTCTGGATGAAGTGGCGGAACAGGCTCTTGTCGAAGAACTCCGGGGCGTTGAGGCCATGGAGGATCGACAGGCGCTGGGCCATGACCGTGCAGAGGTCTTCCAGCTCTTCGGCGCTGATGCTGTTCTGGCCGCTGTTGAGCAGCAAGGACACGGTCATGTAGAAGCGCTGCAAGGTCTGGGCGATGCTCTTCGACAGCAGCGTCAGCAGGACGAAATGTCGCGAGCTGGGTGCCGGACGCAGATAGACGTCTTTCTCGAAACGCAACAGGCCTTGTTCGACGAACGCTTCCAGCCACTGATCGACCACACCGTCCAGTTCGTCCAGCGTCCAGCGAATGAACAATTCCGATTGCAGGTACGGATACAGTGCGCGGGTGTAGCGCAGGATCTGTTCGCGGCTCATGCGCGAGGCGCTCTGGAAGAAACTCGCCAGCAGCGCCGGCAACGCGAAGATGTGCAGCACGTTGTTGCGGTAGTAGGTCATCAGGACGGCATTTTGCTCATCCAGATAGAGAATCTTGCCCAGCGCATCGTTCTGCTCGGCGAGCAGGTCCATGTCCTTCACATGCTCGATCAGCGCCCGGCCATCACCTTCCGGCAAGGTGGTGTGCGGCGAGTACGGGACTTTGCGCAGCAGCGCCAGATACAGATCCAGCACTCGTGCCATGGCGCGATCATCCAGTGCCAGACGCGTAGTCGACAGCAGCGCCAGCGCCACCAGGTTGACCGGGTTGATCGCCGCCGCTTCGTTCAAATGCTGCGCGACTTTCTCGCCGAGGCGATTGGTGGTTTCGTTGAGCCACGCTGGTTTGTACTGCGGGCCGAGTTCCTGCTGACGCCAGTCCGGTTGCTCGGCGTCGAGGAATTCCGCCAGTTTGATCGGCTCACCGAAGTTCACCGCAACCTGACCGAAACGCTGCTTCAGCGCGCCGATGACTTTGAAAATATCGAAGATCGACTCTTTCTTCTTGCTCGCGCCGCGCAGTTCGCCGAGGTAGGTGCGCCCCTCCAGCACACGCTCATAACCGATGTACACCGGTACAAACACGATCGGCATGCGCGACGAACGCAGGAAGCTGCGCATCGTGATGGCGAGCATCCCGGTTTTCGGTTGCAGCATGCGCCCGGTGCGCGAACGGCCGCCCTCGACGAAGTACTCGACCGGGAAGCCTTTGGTGAACAGGGTGTGCAGGTATTCGTTGAACACCGAGGTGTACAGCGGATTGCCCTTGAACGTGCGGCGCATGAAGAACGCACCGCCGCGGCGCAGCAGGCTGCCGATCACCGGCATGTTCAGGTTGATCCCGGCGGCGATGTGCGGCGGGGTCAGGCCGTTGCGGAACAGCAGATACGACAGCAGCAAATAGTCGATGTGGCTGCGGTGGCACGGCACATAGATCACTTCGTGACCCTGGGCGACCTTCTGCACGCCTTCGATGTGGTTGACCTTGATGCCGTCGTAGATCTTGTTCCAGAACCAGCTCAGCACTACTTCCAGAAAGCGGATCGCGGTGTAGGTGTAGTCCGAGGCGATCTCGTTGCCGTAGCGCAGGGCCTGGGCCTTGGCTTTTTCCGCGGAGATGTTTTCGCGCTCGGCTTCGTCGAGGATCGCTTGCTTGACCAATGGCTGGTTGAGCAGACCTTTGACCAGGTTACGGCGGTGGGAAATGTCCGGGCCGATCACCGCCGCTTTGAGGTTGCGGAAGTGTACGCGCAGGATGCGCTGGGCCATGCGCACGGTCCGTTCGTGGCCCTTGTTGTGCTCGATCAGCTCGCGCAGGTGAATCGGCGCGGAGAACTGCACGCGGGTTTTACGGCCAAGGACGATGATGCTCAGCAGTCGACGCAGGCGCCCGGTAACGGCCCAGCTATCGGCGAACAATAGCTTCCACGGACTGTTTTCGCTGTCCGGCGACTGACCCCAGAACACGCTGACAGGAATGATCTGAGCGTCTTCGGCAGCGTTCTGGGTGAGTGCGCTGACCAGACGCGTCAGGGTCGGCGGCGCGCCGCGTTTGTCCTGGCGACCGAGCCAGTCCGGATCCGGCGTCAGGTAGAAAAACGCCGCCGGTTCGATCAGCGAACCCACTGACACCGGCAGCACCGGACGCGGCAGACCGGCCTTGGTGCACTCGGTGTCGACCACCGCCAGATCGGTCAGCGAAGGGTTTTGCAGGACGTAGAACACCGGACGACTGCGGTCGAGGTTGAGGGTGAACGACGACTGATTGATCGTCTCCGAGCGAACCCAGAGGTACAACAGTCGGCGCAAGGTGCCAAACACAAGACGGCGGAACGGAGAACGGGTCATACGGCTTCTGCATGAGTGGATAAAACCGAGCAGGTGCTCGGGCGGTGGCTAGTGTGCCGGATTCATCGAAAATCGGCAAAAAAGCGGCGAAGTAATCTCCTGTTGAGAGTTTTCGCGCCTGTCATATACTCGGCGGTCTGTCGCCGGGGCCCTTTTATGGACGTCGGACGCAGGCTGACGTTCCTCTAAGGCTTTCCTGCGAAAAGCCTGTTCAATAATAAAAAAGGAGTATGAACAGATGGCAACACGTGAAACCGGCAACGTGAAGTGGTTCAACGACGCGAAAGGCTACGGCTTTATCCAGCGCGAAGACGGGGTGGACGTGTTCGTGCACTACCGCGCGATTCGCGGCGAAGGGCATCGCTCGCTGACTGAAGGCCAGCAGGTTGAATACGCGGTGATTACTGGCGAGAAGGGTTTGCAGGCTGAGGACGTTGTAGGCCTGTAAGTCGCTGAAAACCACTGTGGGAGCGAGCCTGCTCGCGAATGCGGTGTATCAGTCACCATTCATATCGACTGACACTACGCATTCGTCGGAACGCCGCCCGGAGCAGGCTCGCTCCCACATTTGTATCCGCGTTGCTTGTTGTTACGCGGTTTTCCAGGTGATTTCTTCTTCACCGTCTGCGCTGATGCGCATCCAGCGATCCGCCGTCTCCTCACCTTCTTCTTCAATCCACGTGCCCGGCGCGCAACGCACTTCCACGTTCAGCGCGGCAAATGCTGCACGCGCGCAGGCAATGTCGTCGTCCCATGGCGTCTGGTCGCTTTCCAGGTACAGGCTGTTCCACTTGCCCACGGCTTTCGGCAGCCAGGTCACCGGCACGTTGCCGGCCTTGCATTTGTAAGTCTGGCCTTTCTGTACCCAGTCGCTGCACGGGCCCAACGCTTCGCCCAGCCAGGCCGAAATGGCCTTGTGGTCGACGTCGGCGTCTTTCAGGTAAATCTCGATGTCCGGTTGGCGCATGGATGTCCTCACTGCGGGTCTGAAAAATCCATTCGCGGATTTAGCCGGCCCCGGGCGTTTGCCCGGAACCAAAAGTTATTGAAGAACGAAATAATCGTAGCGCATCGACACGGTGGTCTCGAACGGCTCGGCCTGTTCGATCACCGCCGCACGACGCTCGGCACTGGCGCGCCAGCCGTGGGGCGTCATCGCCAACAGGTTGGCGCGATCCTCGGGCTTGTTCAGCGTCAGTTTGAATTCCAGGGTTTCACTGTGCGCCAGCGCCATGCCTTCCGGCACCAGGGCCAGATGCTTGTCGTCGGTGTACTCGCGCACTTCGTCGTACAGGCGTTCGCGCAGTTCCATCAGGTGGCCGCTGGTCGGGCCGACTTTCATCAGACCGCCGCCGACACTCAGCAGACGCTTGGCTTCTTCCCAGTCCAGAGGACTGAAAACACTGGCGAGAAACTGGCAACTGCCCGACGCCAACGGCACACGGGCCATGCTGGCGATCAACCAGCTAATCGCCGGGTTACGCTTGCAGGCGCGTTTGACCGCCTCGCGGGAGATGTCCAGCGCATAGCCATCCGCGTTCGGCAAAGCCTCGGCGATCTGCGCGGTGTAATAACCCTCGCCACAGCCGATGTCGACCCAGCGATCCGGCGCATAACTCGCTGCCAGTTCGGCCAGTCGCTTGGCCACCGGCGCGTAATGCCCGGCGTTCAAGAAGTCGCGACGCGCTTCGACCATGGCCTGGTTGTCGCCAGGGTCGCGGCTGTTCTTGTGCTGCACCGGCAACAGGTTCAGATAACCCTGTCGCGCACGGTCGAAGCGATGGCCTGCCGGGCAGACGACGCCGTTGTCCACCGCATTCAGCGGTTCACTGCAGATGGGGCAAGCGAGCATCAGGCGAGCAACTTGATCAGGGTCTGGTAGTAGATCTCGGTCAGTACGTCGAGATCGGCTGCCAGTACGCGTTCGTTGACCTGGTGAATAGTCGCGTTGACAGGGCCCAGTTCCACCACTTGCGTACCCATGGTCGCGATGAAGCGACCATCGGAAGTACCACCGCTGGTGGACGCCTTGGTCTCGCGACCAGTGATGTCCTTGATGCTCGCCGACACCGCGTCGAGCAACGCGCCCGGTTCGGTGAGGAACGGCAGGCCGGACAGCGCCCAGTCGATGTGCCAGTCCAGATCGTGTTTGTCGAGAATATCGGCGACGCGCTTCTGCAGGCCTTCAACGGTCGATTCGGTAGAGAAACGGAAGTTGAACACCGCCACCAGATCCCCCGGAATCACGTTGGTCGCGCCGGTGCCGGAGTTGACGTTGGAGATCTGGAAACTGGTCGGCGGGAAGAAATCGTTGCCGTGATCCCAGTGCTCGGCGGCCAGTTCGGCCAGCGCCGGAGCGGCGAGGTGGATCGGATTCTTCGCCAGATGCGGGTAAGCGACGTGGCCCTGAATGCCTTTGACCGTGAGCTTGGCGCCCAGCGAGCCACGACGGCCGTTCTTCACGACGTCGCCAACCAGGGTGGTGCTCGACGGTTCGCCGACGATGCACCAGTCCAGACGCTCATTACGCGCGGCCAGACGCTCGACTACTGCTTTGGTGCCGTGGTGTGCCGGGCCTTCTTCGTCGCTGGTGATCAGGAACGCGACCTTGCCTTTGTGGTTCGGGTAGTCGGCGACAAAGCGCTCAGCGGCAACGGTCATCGACGCCAGGCTGCCTTTCATGTCCGCCGCGCCCCGGCCGCAGAGCATGCCGTGTTCGTCGATCAGCGCGTTGAACGGGTCGATCTGCCACGCGGTCACCGGACCGGTCGGGACCACGTCGGTGTGGCCGGCGAAGCACAGCACCGGGCCGTCGTTGTTGCCGTGAGTGGCCCAGAAGTTATCCACATCTTCGATGCGCATCGGCTCGAGGCTGAAACCGGCATCGCCCAGGCGCTGCATCATCTGCTTCTGGCAATCGGCGTCGACTGGCGTCACGGACGGACGGCGGATCAGGTCGATGGCGAGTTGGAGGGTCGGCGAAAGGTCGGCGTGGGCCGTCATGTAATAACTCCGGGTGCGCACGGTAAACCTGTAGGAGCTGCCGCAGGCTGCGATCTTTTGATTTTGTTTTTTAAAATCAACAGCAAGATCAAAAGATCGCAGCCTTCGGCAGCTCCTACCGAGTTTGTTGGCATTGAAAAAGGCGGTCATTCTAAAGCAAAACGGCGGCCCGAAGGCCGCCGTTTGACGTTATCCGTTAGCGATTATGCTGTTGCCGGCTCAGCCTTGGCCGCCGGTTTCGGCAACGACGACAGGAACGCCATGATCAGCGCCGCCAGATACGGCAACGACTGCACCAGCAACATCACCACCCAGAAGCGCATGTCGTTGCTCGGCATGCCGTTGACCAGGAAGATCCCCAGCGCCGCGCCCCACAACAGCAGCATGATGAACAGCTCTTCCCGCGCTTCGGAAATCGCCACCCAGAAGCCGTGGTTGTCAGCGTTTTTCGGCGTACGGAAGAACGGAATGCTGCTGGTGAAGAAGCCGTACAGCACCGCTTTGGCGATGGTGTGCGACAACGCCAGCCCGGCCAGTGCCGCGCAGAATGCATCTTTCAGGTTCACGCCAACGGCGCGACGGTAGAGGAAGATGATCTTGCCGACCTTGAACACGAACAACGCCAGCGGCGGGATTGCGAAGATCAGCAGCGGCGGATCGACTCGTTGCGGCACGATGATCATCGCCGCCGACCACAACAGCGCGCCGACGGTGAAGAAGATGTTCATGCCGTCCGCGACCCACGGCAACCAGCCTGCGAGGAAGTGGTAACGCTGGCCGCGCGTCAGTTCGGTGTCCTTGCCGCGCAACAGGCTGCCGGTGTGGCGCTTGATGATCTGAATCGCACCGTAAGCCCAACGGAAACGCTGTTTCTTGAAGTCGATAAACGTATCCGGCATCAGACCCTTGCCGTAGCTGTCGTGGTAGTACGCCGCCGACAGGCCTTTCTCAAACACGCGCAGACCGAGTTCGGCGTCTTCACAGATGCACCAGTCAGCCCAACCCAACTCTTCCAGCACCGAACGACGGGTCATGGTCATGGTGCCGTGCTGAATGATCGCATCACGGTCGTTACGGGTGACCATGCCGATGTGGAAGAAGCCTTTGTATTCGGCATAGCAGAGCTTCTTGAAGGTGCTTTCGTTCTGATCGCGATAATCCTGCGGCGACTGCACCACAGCGATTTTCGGGTCGGCGAAGTGCGGCACCATGTGCTTGAGCCAGTTCGGGTGCACGCAGTAATCGGAGTCGATCACGGCGATCACTTCGGCATCCTTGGCGGTGTGCGGAATCAGGTAGTTCAGCGCGCCGCCCTTGAAACCGGCCAGCGGCGAGACGTGGAAGAACTTGAAGCGCGGGCCGAGGGTTTCACAGTAGTCGCGCACCGGCTCCCACACCGCCGGGTCCTTGGTGTTGTTGTCGATGATCAGGACTTCGTAGTCCGGGTAATCGAGCGCGGCGAGGGCGTCGAGGGTCTGTTTGACCATCTCCGGCGGCTCGTTGTAGCACGGCACGTGAATCGAGACTTTCGGGCGATAGCTGGAGTCGCCCTCGACCGGCAGAAACTCGCGCCGACGCTTGTGAATCCACACCGCTTCGGCCAGTTCGTGCGCCTCCGTCAGCAAGACGATAAACACCCCGAGCGCACCCAGCGCCAAGAGGAACCCGACCGTCAAACTGAACCACGTGCTGTATTGCAGGCTGTAGTCGTAACCGATCCACACCAGCACCGAACCGCAAAGGAAGGCGATGAAGGTCAGGAAGATCCGCCCACGCTGGCGCAACGCCGAGCCGTCGATCATCAGCAGGGTCAGCGACAGCAGCGCCAACACCACCGAACCGACGGCCAGCACACGCCATTGCGGAATTGCGACCACCGGGCCTTCGAAGTTGAATTTCTGCTGGCGCGCGGCGTTGAACACGCCCCAATAGGCGCCGACCGAACCTTCGTCGCTGGCCTTCCACGGCTGGTCAAACGCTTCGATCACGAAGTAGTTGAAACCTTGGCGGTTGAGCTTGTTGACCAGGGTGCGCAGGTAGATCGCCTGATCCGCCGGCGACGCATCGGCGCCACCACGCATGCGGCCGTTGCTCGGCCAGCCAACTTCGGAGAGCAGCAGCGGCTTTTTCGGGAACATTTTTTTCAGATCGCGTGCGCGATCGAAAACGAACTGCCCGGCCTTGTCGACGGGGATGAATTCCCAGTACGGCAGAACGTGCGCGGCGATCAGGTCAACGTGCTTGGCCAGTTCCGGATGTTCTTCCCAGACGTGCCATTGCTCGGAGGTGGTCACCGGCACTTTCACCGCCGCGCGCACGCGATCGAGCAGCACGCTCAGCTCTTGAGCGGTGATTTCCTTGCGGAAGATCGCTTCGTTACCCACCACCACGCGCACCACACTGCGCGAAGTGTTGGCCAGTTCGATGGCGCGGGTGATCTCCCGTTCGTTGCGTTCCTGGTCGGGGCTGATCCAGATCCCCAGCGTTACGCGCAGGCCGAACTCTTCAGCCAGTTTCGGGATGTCTTGCAACGAGCCGTCGACCGAGTAGATGCGGATGTTGTCCGTCAGCTTGCTCATGATCTCCAGGTCGCGGCGCATCTCTTCGTCAGACGGATATTGATCCTTCTGGGGGTATTGGCCCTGCTGGAATGGCGAATAGGAGAAACCGGAGATCTGCTCCGGCCAGTTCGGCGCGGAAACCGGACGATTGATCAGCGCCCAGAAACCGGTGAACAGGGCGGCGATTGCCAGAACCACCACCAGGTTGAGTCCAAATTTACGCGATGACATAGCTATTTCGGGTTCCAAAGGCTGTGGAACGAAGGATCGGTCGGCTAGACGCCCGATGGGCGCGCATCCTACACCGGCAGTTCGCAAGTCGTACATCGGACAGGGAAATGCCCGACATTGGGCAGCCGACTTTGACTTAAGTTCTTACACTTGTAGCTGGAAGCTTAAAACTTGTCGCTGTGTAGCCCTATAATGCGCGCCGGTTTTTGGGGTAATGGTCATGAGTACAGAAGATCCGCGGTTTGCAGGCATCGCCCGTTTGTATGGCATCGAAGGCCTGGAGCGCTTGCGTGCGGCCCATGTGGCGATCGTCGGCGTCGGTGGCGTCGGTTCCTGGGCGGCGGAAGCCATGGCCCGCTGTGGCGTCGGTGAGATTTCGCTGTTCGACCTCGATGACGTCTGCGTCAGCAACGCCAACCGCCAGTTGCATGCGCTGGACAGCACCGTCGGCAAACCCAAGGTCGAAGTGATGGCCGAGCGTCTGCGCGGGATCAACCCGGATTGCACCGTGCACGCCGTGGCGGATTTCGTCACCCGCGACACCATGGCTGAATACATCACGCCGAACATCGACTGCGTGATCGACTGCATTGACGCGGTCAACGCCAAGGCTGCGCTGATCGCCTGGTGCAAACGCCGCAAGATCCAGATCATCACCACCGGCGGTGCGGGCGGGCAGATTGATCCGACGCTGATTCAGGTGTGCGACCTCAACCGTACGTTCAACGATCCGCTGGCCTCGAAAGTGCGTTCGACGTTGCGTCGCGACTATGGCTTTTCGCGCACCGTGACCCGGCATTACAGCGTGCCGTGTGTGTTTTCCACGGAGCAACTGCGTTATCCGAAGCCGGATGGCAGTATTTGTTTGCAGAAGAGTTTTGTTGGCGATGGCGTGAAGCTGGACTGCGCGGGTGGGTTTGGTGCGGTGATGATGGTCACGGCGACGTTCGGCATGGTCGCGGCGACCAAGGCTGTGGACAAGATTGTCGCGGGGGTTCGGCGCCCGGCGGATCGCATTAAGCCTGAGGTTTGATCGGTGAGGCTGATGGCCTCTTCGCGAGCAGGCTCGCTCCCACATTGAAATGCATTCCCCTGTGGGAGCGAGCCTGCTCGCGAAAGCGATTAACCGGCCAACTCATTCATTCGCTGGAGCACGGCATTGAGGCCATTGCTGCGCGAGGGCGATAACTGCCGCGAAAGGCCGAGCTGATTAAACCAATCCGGCAAATCAACCTGCTTTAATTCGGTGGCAGACAACCCATTAACCCGCAACAGCAACAACGCCACCAACCCGCGAATCATCCGCGCATCGCTGCTGGCGCTGAACTGCCAGTGACCATCGCGCAACGCCCCGACCAGCCACACCTGACTCTCACAGCCATGCACCCGGTTTGCGTCGCACTTATCCGTCTCATCCAACGGCGGCAGACGATCACCAAACTGCATCAACAACCGTGCCCGCTGTTCCCAGGCCGCTGCATTCTGAAAAGTCTGCAGCGCTTCAGCTGCCTCGACCGGCAAGCTCATCGCAACATCTCCAGCGCCTGATCCAGCGCTTCAAAGAACCGTTCCAGATCCTCGGAATCGTTGTACAGCGCCAGCGACACCCGAATCGCCCCGGCCAGCTCAAAGCTTTTCAGCAGTGGCATCGCGCAGTGATGGCCGGCGCGCACGGCAATGCCTTGCTCGGTCAAAAGATGCGCGAGATCGGCGTTATGCACACCCTCGACAACAAAACTGGCCAGTGCCAGTTGCGGCTTGCCGAGCAGACGAATGCCATTACGCGCCGCGAGTCCACGCAGCAAAGAGTCATGCAGCGCGGCTTCATGGGCCGACACCGCGTCCTGGTCCAGACCTGCCAGATAATCCAGCGTAGCGCCAAGGCCGATGACACTGGCAATCGGCGGCGTACCCGCCTCGAAGCCCAGCGGTGCAGGGCGGAAGCGCGCGTCGTGATAGTTGGCTTCCAGCACCATCTCGCCACCGAACTGCCATGGTTTCAGTTGCTCAAGTGCTGCATTGCGCCCGAACAGCACGCCGAGGCCATCGGGGCCATAGAGCTTGTGGCTGGAAAAAACATAGAAGTCGCAACCCAGCGCCTGCACGTCATGCCGGCCGTGGACCACGCCTTGGGCGCCATCGACCACGGTCAGCGCGTTCTGCGCCTTGGCCATGGCCAGCAATGCCGGCAATGGCTGCCAGGCGCCGAGGACGTTGGACAACTGACTGACTGCCAGCAAACGCGTGCGCGGACCGATCAAATGTACGGCGGCCGCAAGGTCGATCAAACCGTCAGTATCCAGCGGCAGGATCACCAGTTTCAGGTTGCGCCGTTGTGCCAGTTGCTGCCATGGCAGCAGGTTGGCGTGATGCTCCAGGGCGCTGATAACAATTTCATCGCCCGGGTGGAAAAGATGTTCCAGGCCATAGGCCAGGAGATTCAGCGCATTGGTGGCGCCGTGGGTAAAGATGATCTGCCCGCTGTCACCGGCATTCAGCCACTGGGCAACCTTCAGCCGACTGTCCTCGAACGCCTGCGTGGCGTGGGCGCCGGGCAAGTGTTGCGCGCGATGCACATTGGCTGCGCCATTGGCGTAGTAATGCGTCAGCGCGTCGAGCAGGGCCTGGGGTTTTTGCGTGGTGGCGGCGTTGTCCAGATAGGTCTGGTCTTGCCGTTGCAGCGCGGCGATGGCCGGGAAATCGGCACGCCACGGGGAGGGAATCATCACAGTTTTTAGCCCTGGTGAAGAGGGGCGGGATGTACGCCAAATCCTGTAGGAGTGAGCCTGCTCGCGATGGCGTCCGTGAGGGCGCTAAAAGCATCGCGAGCAGGCTCACTCCTACAATGGATTATTCAAGCACTTAGTTGTGAGCGTGCAGCGCTTCGTTCAGTTCGATCGCCGATTTGTGGGTCTTGCATTCCACAGCACCGGTTTCCGAATTGCGACGGAACAGCAGGTCAGTCTGACCGGCCAGCTCACGCGCTTTCACAACCTTGACCAGGTTGTTGTTCTCGTCGAGCAGCGCCACCTTGGTGCCGGCGGTCACGTACAGGCCCGACTCAACGGTGTTGCGGTCGCCCAACGGGATACCGATACCGGCGTTGGCGCCGATCAGGCAGCCTTCGCCGACCTTGATGACGATGTTGCCACCGCCCGACAGCGTGCCCATGGTCGAGCAACCGCCGCCCAGGTCCGAACCTTTGCCGACGAATACGCCAGCAGAGACGCGGCCTTCGATCATGCCCGGGCCTTCGGTGCCGGCGTTGAAGTTGATGAAACCTTCGTGCATCACGGTGGTGCCTTCACCGACGTAAGCGCCCAGTCGCAGACGCGCGGCGTCAGCGATACGCACGCCGGCCGGTACCACGTAGTCGGTCATTTTCGGGAACTTGTCCACCGAGAACACTTCCAGCAATTCGCCACGCAGACGCGCTTCCAGTTGCAGTTCAGCCAGTTCGCTAAGGTCGATTGCACCCTGGCTGGTCCACGCTACGTTTGGCAGCAGCGGGAAGATCCCGGCCAGGCTCACGCCGTGTGGCTTGACCAGACGGTGCGACAGCAGGTGCAGCTTCAGATAAGCCTCAGGCGTCGAGGTCAGCTGTGCATCTTCGGCCAGCAGGGTGGCGACCAGTGGCTTGTGGCTTTCAGCCAGACGGGTCAGCAGCTTGCCTTGCACGGCGTCGATGCCTTTCACGGCTTCAGCCAGTTGCGCAGCCTGGGCGGTGGTGAAGGTGATGGCCTGGTTACCTTCGGTGTAACCGAGGATCGGCGCAACGGCCGCGACCAGTTCGGCCGAAGGGTTGAGCAGTGGCTGTGCGTAGAACACTTCCAGCCAGGCGCCTTGACGGTTCTGAGTGCCGACACCAAAGGCGATGCTGAACAGGGAATTGGACATGTAAATACACCTCTACAAAGAGTGACGGGCTGCTTACTTCAGAGCGGCCGCGTAGATATCTGGCTTGAAGCCAATCAGGGTTCGGCCACCGAGATCGAGCACCGGGCGCTTGATCATCGAGGGTTGAGCGAGCATCAGTTCGATGGCTTTCGACTGGTCGAGATCGGCTTTGCGTTCGTCGTCGAGTTTGCGAAAGGTCGTGCCTGCGCGGTTCAACACCGTTTGCCAGCCGTGTTCGTCACACCATTGGGTCAGGTGTTCACGGTCGATGCCGGCGGTTTTGTAATCGTGAAAGTCGTAGCTGACAGCGTGTTCATCGAGCCAGGTGCGCGCCTTCTTCATGGTGTCGCAGGCTTTGATGCCGAAAAGGTGCAACGTTTTACTTGAAACGGTCAAGGAATCGCCCCCTTTACAGGTGCTGGAGAAAAATGGTGTCGGATTATGCCATGACCAAACGGTTTCGTCGGCCACGGTTGTCGTAACGCTGCAAAACCTGTGGGAGCGAGCCTGCTCGCGAAAGGGCCGTTTCAGTCAATATAAGTGTTGAATGATCCACCGCATTCGCGAGCAGGCTCGCTCCCACAAGGGGCCTGTGTTGCAGCAGTGCGACATAGGTGCAACGGTCAGACGCATCCTAAGCGGCTAATATGGCAGTTCAACGCTGTCGATTGTCTGAGATTTCCGTTTTATGCAAACTGCTTACACCGTCCTGATCCTGCTGATGCTGGTCAGCGTTTCGCGGCTGGTCGGGCGGGTCATCCCGTTGCCGCTGCCGCTGGTACAAATCGCTGCTGGCGCCTTGCTCGCCTGGCCGACCTTGGGTCTGCATGTGGCGCTCGATCCCGAATTATTCCTGTTTCTGTTCCTGCCGCCGCTGCTGTTTTCCGATGGCTGGCGCATGCCCAAGCGCGAGTTCTGGCATTTGCGCGGGCCGATCCTGACACTGGCCGTCGGGCTGGTGCTGTTCACTGTGGTCGGCGCCGGCTACTTCATTCATTGGTTATTGCCGTCAATTCCGTTACCGGTGGCCTTCGCCCTGGCGGCAGTGTTGTCGCCGACGGACGCTGTGGCGGTGTCGGCCATTTCGCAAAACCGTTTGCCGACCCCGCTGATGCATATTTTGCAGGGCGAGGCGCTGATGAACGATGCCTCGGGTCTGGTGACCTTCAAGTTCGCCCTGGTGGCGGCCATCACGGGCGTGTTCTCGCTGACCAGCGCCAGCCTCACCTTCGTTGTGGTGGCGCTTGGTGGGTTGGCGGTCGGCGTGGCATTGAGCTGGCTGGTCGGGCGTTTGCGGGCGTGGATGATCGCTCGCGGTTGGGACGACCCCGCGACGCACGTTGTGTTCATGTTGCTGTTGCCGTTCGCCGCTTACGTGCTGGCCGAGCGTCTTGGCGTGTCGGGCATTCTCTCGGCCGTGGCGGCGGGGATGATGCAGAGCTGGCTTGATCTGCTGCCGCGGCAGACCAGCACCCGTTTGCTCAATCGCAGCGTCTGGTCGCTGCTGGAGTTCGCTTTCAACGGTTTGATCTTCCTCCTGCTTGGTCTGCAATTGCCGGACATCATCAAAGCTGTAGTCAGCCATGAACCGACGCTGTGGCCGACGTTGTTCTATCGCTGCCTTGATGTCGTGGCGATTTTCCTCGCGCTGGTGTTGCTACGGTTTATCTGGGTGCAGAGCATCTGGCGTTTGTCGGTGCTGCTGCGCCGCTTGCGCGGCAAGGGTGAGCTGACGCAAGTACCGACCGCGCGCTCCTGCTGGCTGCTGACTGTCGGCGGTGTGCGTGGTGCAGTGACGCTGGCGGGTGTGATGTCGGTGCCAATGCTGATGGGGGCTGATGCTTTTCCCGAGCGTGACCTGCTGATCTTCATCGCCGCCGGGGTGATTCTGCTGTCGCTGGTTTCGGCGTGTATCGCGCTGCCTCTGCTGTTGCGCGGCATCGAGAAAAGTCCGGATGACAAACGGCGCCAGGAAGTGCGCGATGCGTGGCGTAAAACTGCGGAAGCGGCGATTCATGCGCTCGAGACAGAGGAAACCACTCCGCAGGATGCTGCTCAGGCTGCTTTGTCGGCAGAGCTGAAGGCGCGGATCATGTCCGAGTATCGCCATCAGCTCGATGTATTCAACGATTCCGCCGAAGCCCAGGCCTTGGCGTTCCAGATGGATCTGCTTGAACGTCGTCTGCGCTTGAAGGCGCTCAGGGCGCAACGCCTGGAGCTATATAGCCTCAGTCGCCATCACCAGATAGGTGATGACGTCCTCAGAGAAGTGCTGGCCGATCTGGACTTGAGCGAAGCCAACTTGGGACAGGTCAAATAACCTGTGCCCGATAATCGATGGCGGGATAACTTAGCCTGGCCAGGCGTTTGTCCCGCTCACTGATTTTCAGATTGAGCGCAATCTCGAAATTGCCCCGGGTCATAAAGTTCGGTACCGGGTAGTGCATGATGGAAAGTCTGTCGTATTCCCCCTGGTAAATACTGTTGCTGCTATCGAGGCTGAAAATATTCAGCTCGATATCATCATCGTTCCAGCCCGCTGTTTCCCGGTAATACTTGTAGACGGCCTCTATATCCCAGGGAATATTGGCATCGGGATGCAGGTGGGCATGATGAAACCCGAGAGCATGGCCGAACTCATGCAGTAGCGTCGCTTCAAACAGCGGATCCCCGGCCGGCGTCTCAATGACCAGCGTAGGTTCATCGGAAGCGAATTCCAATGCTTCGGTGCCGATTGCCGAGTAGTTTTCACTGCCGTTCAGGGCGATGCGGATCTGGCCATGTTCGACCAGTTCAAATGTCAGGCTGACAAAGGGCTCCCATTGACGTATTACCCGTTCGACCCGGTATTCAAGTTCATCAGATATATCCTCAACGAATGAAAAAGTTACCGTGCTGGCGTTGTCCCATAATCGGTTGGAACAGGCGATTGAACGCTTGCGGCGTGGTTCGGAGGCGAAGTTGCTTCTGCGTATTTTGACGAAGGGGTAATGGTGCATGATCAATATCCATATTGATTACCGGGTTTGTTTTAGGTGGTGTTCGCAAGTTGTTTCTTGAAGCCGATGCGTAACGACTGCCAGTTGCAGTGACTGTGCGCCTGAAGACTATCTTTGCAAGGGCGAGGGAGGAAGTCGGTAATTGCTTGGATATGTATCGCGGTGATTAAACCGCGCGCCAGATTGCCTGGCGCGGGTCAATATTGCTTATTGCTGACGTGTAATAAAGGCGCGAATCCGTTCGGCGGCTTCGACGCATTCGGCCAGCGGCGCGACCAATGCCATACGCACACGGCCAGCGCCCGGGTTGACGCCGTCGACGTCACGGGACAGGTAAGAACCCGGCACCACTGTCACGTGCTCTTGCTCGAACAGATCGCGGCAGAACGTGGCGTCGTCACCTTGCACGCTTGGCCACAGATAGAAGCTGCCATCCGGACGTTGTACGTCCATCACCGGGCTGAGGATTTCCAGCACCGCATCGAACTTCTCGCGGTACAGCGCACGGTTGGCGCGCACATGCTCTTCGTCATTCCACGCCGCCACGCTGGCCAGCTGCGTTTGTACCGGCATCGCGCAGCCGTGATAGGTGCGATACAGCAGGAAGCCTTTGAGGATGTCGGCATCGCCGGCGACGAACCCGGAGCGCAGGCCCGGCAGGTTGGAGCGTTTGGACAGGCTGTGGAACACCACGCAACGCTTGAAATCCTTGCGGCCCAATTCAACGCAGGCAGTCAGCAGGCCCGGCGGCGGGGTTTGCTCATCGAAGTACAACTCGCTGTAGCACTCGTCGGCGGCGATCACGAAATCGTACTCGTCGGCCAGCGCGATCAGCTTCTTCAGGGTGTCGACCGGGATCAACGCGCCAGTCGGGTTGCCCGGCGAGCAGAGGAAGAGGATCTGGCAGCGTTTCCAGATGTCTGGCGAAACGGCATCGAAATCCGGATTGAAGCCGTTTTCGTCGAGGCACGGCAGGTAGTGCGGCTTGGCCCCGGCGAGGAACGCAGCGCCCTCGTAGATCTGGTAGAACGGGTTCGGGCTGACCACCAGTGCGTCGTCGCCACGATTGACTACGGTCTGGGTGAACGCGAACAGTGCTTCACGGGTGCCATTGACCGGCAGTACGTTGCGCGCCGGATCGATCCAGCCGTTTGGCACGCCGAAGCGACGTTCGCACCAGCCGCCAATGGCTTCACGCAGCGCCGGGATGCCGAGGGTGGTCGGGTACACCGCCATCTGATCCAGACTGTTCGCCAGCGCTTCGGCGACAAAGCTTGGCGAGCGGTGTTTCGGCTCGCCGATCGACAGGGCGATCGGGCGTTTGTCCGGGTTCGGGGTCACGGTGCCGAGCAGGGCGCGGAGCTTTTCGAACGGGTACGGCTGGAGCTGGTTCAGAGCGTTGTTCATTGGGGCTGGGTCTCTCGCAAAGCCATTTGAATCCGGGGCGCCATCAGATACTGATGCGCGACAATTTGATATCGGGTTCCTGATTGACGCTCAGTTGCTCAACGATCGCATCCTGCAAACGGCTGCACAGCAACGGGTCGGATAACGGTTGGTTGTGGGCGTCGGTGATGAAGAACACGTCTTCGACCCGCTCGCCGAGGGTCGCAATCTTGGCGTTCTGCAGCGACAGGTCGAACTCGAGGAAAATCCCGCCGATCCGCGCCAGCAGGCCCGGGCGATCGGGTGCGGTCAATTCCAGTACGGTCACCGGACGCTGCGCATCGTTGTGAATCGTCACCTGCGGCGCAAAGGCGAAATGCTTGAGCTGGCGCGGCACGCGGCGCTGGATGATCGTCGGGTAATCGTCCGGATTGCGCAGGGCTTCGGTCAGGCCTTCGCGGATCTGCTTGACCCGCGCCGGGTTGTCGCCGATCGACTCGCCTTCGTTGTCGAGCACGATGTAGGTGTCGAGGGTGAACTGGCTGCTCGAGGTGATAACCCGGGCGTCATGAATGTTCAGGTTCAGCTGATCCATAGCCGCCACGGTCACCGCGAAGAAATCATGCTGGTCCGGTGCATAAATGAAGATCTGCGTGCCACCCTCGAACTCGCGTTGGGTGGTTTCCTTGATCAGCACCAGCGGCCCGCCATCGACCGGCTGCTGCAGGATTGCATCGCTGTGCCAGGCCACGTCGCCGGCGGTATGGCGCAGGAAATAGTCATCGCCCAACTGAGCCCACAATTGCTCGACATCGTCCGGATCAGTGCCGCCGCGCACCAGAATATCCAGCGCGGCGCTTTGGGTCTGGCGGATCTGCTCTTCGCGATCCACCGGGTTTTCCAGGCCTCGGCGCAAGGCACGTTTGGTCTCGGTGTAGAGCTGGCGCAACAGGCTGGCGCGCCACGAGTTCCACAGCGTCGGGTTGGTCGCGTTGATGTCGGCCACGGTCAGCACGTAGAGATAGTCGAGACGGGTTTCATCGCCGACGGCCAGAGCGAAATCGTGAATCACTTGCGGGTCGGACAAGTCCTTGCGCTGCGCGGTAGTCGACATCACCAGATGGTTTTGCACCAGCCAGACAATCAGACGGCTGTCCCATACCGGCAACTGATGGCGCTGGCAGAACGCTTCGGCATCGACCGCGCCGATTTCCGAGTGATCGCCATGCCGGCCCTTGCCGATGTCGTGGTACAGGCCCGCCATGTAGATCAGTTCGGGCTTGGGCAGCTTGGCCATGAGCTTGGCGGCCAGCGGGAATTTCTCCGAGACCTGGGTGTACTGCAATTTGCGCAGGTGCTTGATCAGGTTCAGCGTGTGCGCATCGACCGTATAGATGTGGAACAGGTCGTGCTGCATCTGCCCGACGATAAAGCCGAACTCCGGCAGATAGCGCCCGAGAATGCCGTAACGGTTCATCCGTCGCAGGTTGCGGTGGATGCCGATCTTGCACTTGAACAGCTCAATGAACAGGCTGGTATTGCGAATGTCGTTGCGGAAGTTGTCGTCGATCAGGTGGCGATTCTCGCGCAGCAGACGAATGGTGTCGGCACGCACACCTTTGATTTCCGGCTGCTGCGCCATCAGCACAAAAATCTCGAGCATGGCGAATGGCGTGCGGCGGAATACGTTGTCGTTGCGTGCCTCGATGTAGCCGTCGTGGAGCTGGAAACGCGAGTTGATCGGCTGCGGCGGCGCTTCGTCTTCCGGGGCGAGGATGACTTCCTCGAAGTGCTGGATGATCAGGTCGCTGAGCTGGGCAATGCTCATCACTACGCGGAAATACTGTTGCATGAAGTTTTCGACCGCCTGTTTGGCGTCGTCACCTTCAAAGCCCAGCAGTCCGGCAATGGTGCGTTGATGATCGAACAGCAGACGGTCTTCGGAGCGACCAGCGAGCATGTGCAAGGCGTAGCGCACTTTCCAGAGAAACTCCTGGGAAGAGGCGAGCAGGGCGTTTTCGCTTTCGACCAGGAAGCCTTCGCCGGCGAGGGCGCGCAGGTTCAGGGTGCCGTACTGACGCCGGGCAACCCAGAGAATCGTCTGGATATCCCGCAGGCCGCCGGGCGAGCCTTTGACGTTGGGTTCCAGGTTGTATTCGGTGTCGTTGTATTTGTGGTGGCGCGCCTTTTGTTCGGCACGCTTGGCGAGGAAAAACTCCTTGGCCGGCCACATGTGTGCGGTGCTGGTGACATCGAGCATGCGCTGACGCAGACGCTCGGGGCCGCAGATGGTGCGGCTTTCCATCAGGTTGGTGACAACCGTGAGGTCAGCGCGGGCTTCTTCGGCGCATTCATCGACCGAGCGTACGCTCTGCCCGACTTCCAGGCCGATGTCCCACAACAGCGTCAGAAAGCGCTCGATGGAGTCACGGAAAACTTCGTGATCGGCGCTGTCCAGCAGGATCAGCAAGTCGATGTCGGAATACGGATGCAGCTCACCACGGCCGTAACCGCCGACCGCGACCAGCGCGATGTCGGCGTCTTCGCTCCAGTTGAACTGCTCCCAGGCCTTTTGCAGGATATTGTCGACGAACCAGGCACGGTCTTCGATCAGCCGGCGAATATCGCGACCTTGGCGAAAGCGCGTGTCGAGCACCTCGCGAGCCTGGCGGATCGCCTTCTTGAACGCCGCGATAGGACTCGCTTTCAGGGCCAGTTCAGCTTGGAACTGGCCACGGTCGAAGAGTTCGGGATCCACCTGCGGCATCGATTGGCTTTCCTTCTATAAAGCTGGGAGCGTTGTGTGGATCAGGCCGAGATGCGCGGGATGGTGTCATCGGCGCGCAGGGTGAAGATCTCGTAACCGGTGTCGGTGACCAGCAGGGTGTGTTCCCACTGTGCCGAGAGCTTGCGGTCCTTGGTGATCGCGGTCCAGCCGTCGCCCAGTACTTTGGTGTCGGCCTTGCCCTGGTTGATCATCGGCTCGATGGTGAAGGTCATGCCGGCCTTCAGTTCCATGCCGGTGCCGGCGCGGCCGTAGTGCAGAATTTGCGGCTCTTCATGGAAGACCTTGCCGATGCCGTGACCGCAGAACTCGCGAACCACCGAGAAACCATTCTTCTCGGCGTGCTTCTGGATCACTTCGCCGATGTCGCCGAGGCGGCAGCCGGGTTTGACGATCTCGATCGCCTTGTACATGCATTCCTGGGTGATCTGCGACAGGCGTTCGGCCCAGACCGGCACTTCGCCGACATGGAACATGCGGCTGGTGTCGCCGTGGTAACCGTCCTTGATCACGGTCACGTCAATGTTCAGGGTGTCGCCGTTTTTCAGCGGCTTGTCATTCGGAATGCCATGGCAGACCACGTGGTTGATCGAGGTGCAGATCGACTTCGGGTAGCCCTTGTAATTGAGCGGGGCCGGGATGGCTTGCTGCACGTTGACGATGTAGTCGTGGCAGATCTGGTTCAGCTCATCGGTGGTGACGCCCGGTTTGACATGTTCGGCAATCATTTCCAGCACATCGGCGGCCAGTTTGCCGGCGACGCGCATGCCAGCGATGTCCTCGGGAGTTTTGAGGTTGACGGTCATACAGGCTCTCTCTGCGCTCGGCGGCGCTTGCTGATACGGATAGGGTGGCCGGTGTTCGATTGGCGACCCTGAAAAACGCGATTCTAACAGACGCACGGCGCAATTCAGCGCCCGCGTGCATCGCTTCTCTCTATACAATGGTGCGTTCGGGGCCGATTCCAAGGGGGCTGCGCCCATGTCCTTGGTGCGAATACAGATTCCGGGTTCCGTTTCTGCGCACCCTGTGGTATAAAATGCGCCGCTTTCCGGGGATACCCCGAAAAGCTTAAATCCACACACGTGTCGACACGATGACCTGGGTGCTTTTGGCTTTATGCCACTGGTTGGTCATTGGGATACGTGGAGGCCAAACCCGACTTATTAAGGAACTATCATGTCCCAAGTCAATATGCGCGATATGCTGAAGGCCGGTGTGCACTTCGGTCACCAAACCCGTTACTGGAATCCGAAAATGGGTAAGTACATTTTCGGCGCGCGTAACAAGATTCACATTATCAACCTTGAAAAAACCCTGCCAATGTTCAACGAAGCTCTGACTTTCGTAGAGCGTCTGGCCCAGGGCAAAAACAAGATTCTGTTCGTCGGCACCAAGCGTTCCGCTGGCAAGATCGTTGCTGAAGAAGCAGC
The DNA here is from genome assembly GCF_900580865.1 of Pseudomonas viridiflava. GTDB lineage: Bacteria > Pseudomonadota > Gammaproteobacteria > Pseudomonadales > Pseudomonadaceae > Aquipseudomonas. The sequence continues at coordinate 345,345 of NZ_UTBZ01000228.1, read as the reverse complement.
ACGTTGCGGTTCGCCGTACGTCGATCACCGCTGGTTGGGCGGCATGCTGACCAACTTCAAAACCATTCGTGCTTCCATCAAGCGTCTGCGTGACCTTGAAGTTCAAGCCGAAGACGGTACTTTCGCCAAGCTGACCAAGAAAGAAGCGCTGATGCGCTCCCGTGACCTGGAAAAGCTGGATCGTTCGCTGGGCGGCATCAAGGACATGGGCGGTCTGCCAGACGCACTGTTCGTGATCGACGTTGACCACGAGCGCATCGCGATCACCGAAGCCAACAAGCTGGGCATCCCGGTAATCGGCGTTGTCGACACCAACAGCAGCCCGGAAGGCGTTGACTACATCATCCCAGGCAACGATGACGCAATCCGCGCTATCCAGCTGTACATGGGTTCGATGGCTGACGCAGTGATCCGTGGTCGCAACAATGTTGCTGGCGGCACTGTAGAATTCGCAGCTGAAGAAACTCAGGCTGCAGCTGAGTAATTAACGCCCTGGCGTTGACTCAGTAAGCAAAAAGGGGGCTTGGCCCCCTTTTTGCCACCTCGAAAACCAATTGTTGGCGCCCACTTGTGGCAGCGCCCGCCCTGTATTTGTAACGTGCAGCGGCTACAAGGTGGGGCTCGGGACGAATTGAACGCCCGTTCGATCGGGTGGAATGGTTGAAAACCTATCCAAGAGGAATTTGAAAATGGCAGCAATTACTGCAGCGTTGGTTAAAGAACTGCGCGAGCGTACCGGCGAAGGCATGATGGACTGCAAGAAAGCCCTGGAAAAGGCTGACGGCGACATCGAAAAAGCCATTGATGATATGCGTGCTTCGGGCGCGATCAAGGCTGCGAAGAAGGCTGGCAACGTTGCCGCTGAAGGCGCAATCGCAATCAAGGACGACGGTAAAGCTGCCGTTATCCTGGAAGTGAACTCGCAGACCGACTTCCTGGCTCTGCAAGACGACTTCAAAAACTTCGTTGCTGCCAGCGTTGAAAAAGCTTTCGCTGACAAGCTGACCGACGCTGCTCCGCTGATCGCTTCGCAAGAAGCTGCTCGTGAAGCGCTGGTTGCCAAAGTAGGCGAAAACGTCAACATCCGTCGTCTGGCCCGTATCGAAGCTGACGTTGTAGGTTCGTACCTGCACGGCAACAAGATCGGTGTGGTTGTGGCTCTGAAAGGCGGCGACGTCGAACTGGCCAAAGACATCGCGATGCACGTTGCTGCAAGCAACCCTGAGTTCCTGCTGCCTTCGCAAGTTTCGGCTGAAGCGATCGAGCGTGAAAAAGCTGTGTTCCTGCAGCTGAACGAAGAGAAGATCAAAGGCAAGCCAGAAAACATTGTTGAGAACATGGTCAAAGGCCGTATCAGCAAGTTCCTGGCAGAAGCAAGCCTGGTTGAGCAGGCGTTCGTCAAGAACCCTGAAATCAAGGTTGGCGAGCTGGCCAAGAAAGGCGGCGCTGAAATCGTTTCCTTCACCTACTACAAAGTGGGCGACGGCATCGAGAAGCCAGTAGACAACTTCGCTGAAGAAGTTGCTGCCCAGCTGGCTGCCGCCAAGCAGTAAGACGGTTTTTTAACTGTCGCCGAAAGAGGCTGCCCGCTAACGCGCGCAGCCTCTTTTCAGATGGGGTTGCCAATTTTTTATTGGTTTCCACTTGGAACTGACTTACAAAGCCATGTTCCGATGGCGCTGAAGCAGCGCCAAGCTAGAGTGAACGCCAGCTGTAAACAGCTCGCAAAGAATTTTTAAATACGCCGCAGGAGAGATTCGCAATGGCTCAGCAGGGCAGTGGTTATCAGGCTCGCTATAAACGCATTCTACTCAAGCTTAGCGGCGAGGCCCTGATGGGCTCGGAAGAGTTCGGGATCGATCCAAAAGTGCTGGATCGCATGGCGCTGGAAGTCGGCCAACTGGTCGGCATCGGCGTCCAGGTCGGTCTGGTGATCGGCGGTGGCAACCTGTTCCGTGGCGAAGCCCTGAGCAAAGCCGGTATGGATCGGGTCACAGGCGACCACATGGGCATGCTGGCCACTGTGATGAACGCCCTGGCCATGCGCGATGCGCTGGAACGTGCCAATATCTCGGCCATCGTGATGTCGGCCATTTCCATGGTTGGTGTGACCGATCATTATGATCGCCGCAAAGCCATGCGCCACCTGAACTCCAAGGACGTGGTGATTTTCGCGGCCGGTACCGGTAATCCGTTCTTTACCACGGATTCTGCAGCCTGCCTGCGTGCAATCGAAATTGATGCCGACGTCGTGCTGAAAGCGACCAAGGTCGATGGCGTCTACACCGCTGACCCGTTCAAAGACCCGCATGCCGAGAAGTTCGATCATCTGACTTATGATGAAGTACTGGATCGCAAGCTGGGTGTAATGGATCTGACAGCTATTTGCCTGTGCCGCGACCACAAGATGCCGCTGCGCGTATTCAACATGAACAAGCCCGGTGCCCTGCTGAACATCGTCCATGGCGGCGCTGAAGGCACCCTGATCGAGGAAGGTCAACAATGATCAACGAAATCAAAAAAGACGCTCAAGAGCGCATGCAGAAATCCCTGGATTCTCTGGCCCACGCATTTGGTCAGATTCGTACCGGCAAAGCTCACCCAAGCATTCTGGGTAGCGTGATGGTGCCGTACTACGGCGCAGACACCTCCATCACCCAAGTGGCGAACATCACGGTAAAAGACTCGCGCACCCTGCAAGTCGTTGCGTTCGAGCGCAACATGCTCGCAGCGGTCGACAAGGCAATCCAGAGCGCTGGCCTGAACCTCAACCCGACCAACCTGGGTGAGTTGTTGCTGATTTCCATGCCTGCCCTGACTGAAGAAACCCGCAAGGGCTTCACCAAGCAGGCGCGCAGTGCCGCCGAAGACGCCCGTGTTGCCGTGCGCAACATTCGTCGTGACGCCTTGGGCGAGCTGAAGAAACTGGTCAAGGACAAAGAAATCAGCGAAGACGAAGAGCGTCGTGCCGCTGCCGATATTCAGAAACTCACCGACAAGGCTGAAGCTGATATCGACACGGCTACCAAGCAAAAAGAAGCGGATCTGATGGCCGTATAAGGTTCGAGCTTTTAATGGACAAGACCAAGCAGACTGCGCCGTCCGCGGTGCCGCGCCATGTCGCGATCATCATGGATGGCAACAATCGCTGGGCGAAAAAACGCTTTATGCCGGGTGTTGCCGGGCATAAAGCGGGCGTGGATGCTGTGCGTGCGGTAATTGAGGTGTGCGCCGAGGCCAAGGTCGAAGTGCTCACCCTGTTCGCGTTCTCCAGTGAGAACTGGCAGCGTCCGGCCGATGAAGTCAGTGCCTTGATGGACCTGTTCTTCAAGGCATTGCGTCGTGAGGCCAAGCGCCTCAACGACAACAACATCAGCCTGCGCATCATTGGCGACCGTTCGCGCTTTCATCCGGAGCTTCAGGCGGCAATGCGTGAAGCTGAAGCGATGACGGCGGGCGCCAACCGTTTCATTCTGCAGATCGCCGCCAATTACGGTGGTCAGTGGGATATCGCACAAGCTGCACAGCGTCTGGCGCGTGAAGTTCAGGCCGGGCACCTGCGTCCGGAAGACATCACCCCGGATCTGCTGCAAACCTGTCTGGCGACCGGCGATCTGCCGTTACCAGACCTGTGCATTCGTACCGGTGGCGAGCATCGCATCAGCAACTTCCTGCTGTGGCAACTGGCTTACGCCGAGTTGTACTTCTCCGACCTGTTCTGGCCGGACTTCAAACACGATGCCATGCGCAATGCGCTGGCCGATTTCGCTTCGCGCCAGCGTCGCTTCGGTAAAACGAGCGAACAGGTCGAAGCTGGAGCCCGGGTTTAATGCTTAAACAACGAATCATCACTGCACTGATCCTGCTGCCGATCGCTTTGTGCGGGTTTTTCCTGCTGGAAGGCTCCGGTTTTGCCTTGTTTATCGGTCTGGTTGTGACTTTGGGTGCCTGGGAATGGGCGCGTCTGGCTGGTTTCACCGGGCAAGCGTTCCGCGTGGGTTTTGCCGCCGTGGTCGCGTTCATGTTGTTCCTCATGTACATCCTGCCCGGGCTTGCGCCATGGGTGCTGGGTGCGTCTGTATTGTGGTGGGCGGCGGCGACCTGGCTGGTGTTGACCTATCCGCGCTCCAGCATGCATTGGTCGAGTGCGGCAACCAAACTGGTCATCGGTCTGCTGATTCTGCTGCCGGCCTGGCAAGGTCTGGTGCAGATCAAGCAGTACCCGCTGGGTAACTGGCTGATCATGGCTGTGATGGTGCTGGTCTGGGGTGCCGATATCGGTGCCTACTTCTCTGGTCGCAAATTCGGCAAGCGCAAGCTGGCCCCGCAAGTCAGTCCGGGCAAGAGCTGGGAAGGCGTCTACGGTGGCCTGGCGCTGAGTCTGCTGATCACCGCAATTGTCGGCCTGGTGCGTGACTGGACCGTCGCTGAACTGCTTAAAGGCTTGATCGGCGCTGCGCTGATCGTCTTCATATCCGTTGTCGGCGACCTGACCGAAAGCATGTTCAAGCGTCAGTCCGGCATCAAGGACAGCAGTAATCTGCTGCCCGGCCATGGCGGCGTGCTCGATCGCATTGACAGTCTGACCGCGGCAATTCCGGTGTTTGCTGTGCTGCTGTGGATGGCTGCACCGTGAGTCGCCCTCAACAGATTACCGTTCTGGGCGCGACGGGCTCGATCGGCCTGAGCACGCTGGATGTCATTGCTCGTCATCCTGAGCGTTATCAGGTTTTTGCGTTGAGTGGTTTCACGCGTCTGAGTGAGCTGTTCACCTTGTGCGTGCGTCATGTGCCGCAGTTTGCCGTGGTGCCAGAGGCGGTCGCTGCGCGCGGTTTGCAGGACGATTTGCGCGCCGCCGGTTTGCCGACCCGCGTACTGGTGGGGGAGGAGGGCCTGTGTCAGGTCGCTGCTGCTCCGGAAGTCGATGCGGTGATGGCGGCGATCGTTGGTGCGGCTGGTCTGCGTCCGACCCTGGCCGCCGTCGAAGCCGGCAAGAAGATTCTTCTGGCCAATAAAGAAGCGCTGGTGATGTCCGGCGCCTTGTTTATGCAGGCGGTGCGCAAGAGCGGTTCGGTGCTGCTGCCGATCGACAGCGAACACAACGCGATTTTCCAGTGCATGCCACAGGATTTTGCCCGCGGGCTGGGTTCGGTCGGTGTCCGTCGGATTTTACTCACAGCCTCTGGCGGACCGTTCCGACAGACGCCGATGAGTGAACTGGCGCATGTTTCACCTGAGCAGGCGTGTGCACACCCGAACTGGTCCATGGGGCGCAAAATTTCGGTCGATTCGGCCAGCATGATGAATAAAGGTCTTGAACTGATCGAGGCCTGTTGGTTGTTTGATGCCAAACCCTCGCAGGTCGAGGTGGTGATCCATCCGCAGAGCGTGATTCACTCGCTGGTCGATTATGTCGACGGTTCGGTGCTGGCGCAGTTGGGCAATCCCGACATGCGTACACCGATCGCCAATGCCCTGGCCTGGCCGGAGCGCATTGATTCCGGTGTAGCACCGCTGGATCTGTTCGCCATCGCGCGGCTGGACTTCGAAGCGCCGGATGAACAGCGCTTCCCGTGCCTGCGTCTGGCACGTCAAGCTGCCGAGGCTGGCGACAGTGCGCCGGCGATGCTCAATGCGGCCAACGAAGTGGCGGTGGCAGCGTTTCTCGACGGACGGGTCCGTTACCTGGAAATCGCGAGTATCATCGAGGAGGTCTTGAATCTCGAACCGGTGGTTGCACTGGCAGATCTCGATGCCGTGTTTACGGCAGATGCCAAGGCGCGAGTGCTGGCCGAGCAGTGGTTGAAGCGTCACGATCGATAGAATTTGCAACACAATGGCTACACGCGGCACTGAACAGGTTTGCGGAGAAAGTAGATGAGCGCGCTCTATATGATTGCCGGCACCCTGATCGCCTTGGGTGTGCTGGTCACCTTTCACGAATTCGGCCACTTCTGGGTCGCGCGTCGCTGTGGCGTCAAGGTTCTACGTTTTTCCGTAGGCTTCGGCATGCCGCTGCTGCGCTGGCATGACAAGCAGGGCACGGAGTTTGTGGTCGCGGCGATACCGCTGGGCGGTTACGTCAAGATGCTCGACGAGCGCGAAGGTGAAGTGCCGGTCGATCAGCTTGACCGGTCCTTCAACCGCAAATCCGTACGTCAGCGTATCGCTATTGTTGCAGCCGGCCCGATTGCCAACTTCCTGTTGGCGTTGGTGTTCTTCTGGGTCTTGGCCATGCTCGGCAGCGAGCAGGTGCGTCCGGTCATTGGTGCAGTTGAATCCGGCAGTATCGCCGCCAGTGCCGGTTTGAGCGCCGGTGAGGAAATCGTCGCGATCGATGGTGAGCCGACTTCCGGTTGGGCGGCCGTCAATTTGCAATTGGTGCGACGCCTTGGTGAAAGTGGTTCTCTGCAATTGCTGGTGCGTGAGCAGGGTTCGACTGCGGATACGCCGCGTGAGCTGAAGCTGGATAACTGGCTCAAAGGCGCTGATGAGCCTGATCCGATCCGCTCTCTGGGTATTCGTCCTTGGCGTCCGGCGTTGCCGCCGGTGTTGGCCGAGCTTGATCCGAAGGGCCCGGCCCACGCGGCAGGCCTGAAGACTGGCGATCGCCTGCTGGCGCTCGACGGTCAGGCGCTGAATGACTGGCAGCAAGTGGTCGATACCGTTCGTACGCGTCCTGATACCAAAATCATGCTGCGCATCGAGCGTGACAGTGCTCAAATCGACGTCCCTGTGACTCTGGCAGCGCGCGGTGAAAGCAAATCGCCAAGCGGATATCTGGGTGCGGGTGTGAAAGCTGTCGACTGGCCGCCGGAGATGATCCGCGAGGTCAGTTATGGGCCGTTGGCCGCGATTGGCGAGGGCGCCCGTCGCACTTGGACCATGAGCATTCTGACACTCGATTCACTGAAGAAAATGCTGTTCGGCGAGCTCTCGGTAAAAAACTTGAGTGGACCGATAACCATTGCTAAAGTGGCGGGCGCTTCTGCCCAGTCGGGCGTCGCTGATTTCCTGAATTTCCTTGCTTATCTGAGTATTAGCCTGGGGGTTCTGAATTTGCTGCCCATTCCTGTACTGGATGGGGGGCATTTGTTGTTTTATCTGATCGAGTGGGCGCGTGGTCGTCCCTTGTCGGATCGGGTGCAAGGTTGGGGGATACAGATCGGTATCAGTTTGGTGGTCGGGGTGATGTTGCTTGCTCTGGTCAACGATCTGGGTCGACTGTAACGCTTCGCTGAATTGCGAATCTGCCGCATTTTGCGGCAGTTTGTTTATTGCCAGTTGGAATAAGAAAGGACTTCATGAAACGTCTGCTGCTAACTGCGGTTCTCACCGTATTGATGATCGCCGAAGTTCACGCCGAGTCCTTCACTATCTCTGATATTCGCGTCAATGGCCTCCAGCGGGTCTCCGCGGGTAGCGTCTTTGGTGCCTTGCCGTTGAACGTCGGTGAGCAGGCGGATGATCGTCGCCTGGTGGAATCCACTCGTGCGTTGTTCAAAACCGGTTTCTTTCAAGATATCCAGCTGGGCCGCGAAGGCAACGTTCTGGTAATCACGGTCGTCGAGCGTCCGTCTGTCGCCAGTATCGAAATCGAAGGCAACAAGGCGATCTCGACTGAAGACCTGATGAAAGGTCTCAAGCAATCCGGTCTGGCCGAAGGCGAGATCTTCCAGCGCGCCACCCTTGAAGGCGTGCGTAACGAACTGCAACGTCAGTACGTCGCGCAAGGTCGCTACTCGGCTACGGTCGATACCGAAGTGGTATCGCAACCGCGTAACCGCGTCGGCCTGAAAGTGAAGATCAACGAAGGTACCGTTGCGGCGATTCAGCACATCAACGTGGTGGGCAACACGGTTTTCCCTGAGGAAGACCTGACCGACCTGTTCGAACTGAAGACCACCAACTGGCTGTCGTTCTTCAAGAACGATGACAAGTACGCCCGTGAAAAACTGTCCGGTGACCTGGAGCGTCTGCGTTCCTACTACCTGGATCGTGGCTATATCAATATGGATATCGCTTCGACTCAGGTGTCGATCACTCCGGACAAGAAGCACGTCTACATCACTGTCAACGTCACCGAAGGCGAGAAGTACACCGTTCGTGACGTCAAGCTCAGTGGTGATCTGAAAGTCCCTGAAGATCAGGTCAAGTCCCTGCTGCTGGTGCAGAAGGGGCAGGTGTTCTCGCGCAAACTGATGACCACCACGTCCGAGTTGATCACCCGTCGTCTGGGTAACGAGGGTTACACCTTCGCCAACGTCAACGGCGTACCTCAGCCGCACGATGAAGATCACACTGTCGATATCCTGTTCGCTGTTGATCCGGGCAAGCGTGCCTACGTCAACCGCATCAACTTCCGTGGCAACACCAAGTCCGAAGACGAAGTGCTGCGTCGTGAAATGCGTCAGATGGAAGGCGGCTGGGCTTCGACTTATCTGATCGACCAGTCCAAGACCCGTCTTGAGCGTCTCGGCTTCTTTAAAGAAGTGAACGTTGAAACTCCGGCTGTCCCGGGTGTCGACGATCAGGTTGACGTGAACTACGCCGTTGAAGAACAGGCTTCCGGTTCGATTACCGCCAGTGTCGGTTTCGCCCAGAGCGCCGGTTTGATCCTCGGTGGTTCGATCACACAGAACAACTTCCTCGGTACCGGTAACCGCGTCAGCATCGGTCTGACTCGCAGCGAATATCAGAGCCGCTACAACTTCGGCTACGTTGACCCGTACTGGACCGCCGATGGTGTGAGCCTGGGTTACAACGCGTTCTATCGCACCACTGACTACAAAGACCTCGACGTCGACGTAGCAAGCTATGCGGTAGACAGCCTGGGTGCCGGCGTGAACGTTGGCTACCCGATCAGCGAGACTTCGCGTCTGACGTTTGGTCTGTCGGTTCAACAGGACGAGATCAAGACCGGTACCTACACCGTTGACGAGATTTTCGACTTCGTTAACAAGGAAGGCGACAAGTACCTGAACTTCAAGGCGTCGGCCGGCTGGTCCGAATCGACCCTGAACAAAGGCGTACTGCCGACCCGTGGCCGTTCCCAGAGTCTGACCCTGGAAACAACTGTTCCAGGCAGCGACCTGTCGTTCTACAAACTCGATTACCGCGGTCAGCTGTTCCAGCCGATCAGTGAAAACTACACCCTGCGTCTGCACACCGAGCTGGGCTATGGCGACGGATACGGCGGGACCGATGGCTTGCCATTCTATGAAAACTACTATGCTGGTGGTTTCAACTCGGTTCGTGGTTTCAAAGACAGCACCCTTGGCCCGCGCAGTACGCCGAGCCGTGGTACCAACCCGGGTACGCTGGCTGACCCGGACCAGGATCCGCTGCCGTTCGGTGGTAACGTCCTGATCCAGGGTGGTGTCGAGGTTCTGTTCCCGCTGCCATTCGTCAAGGATCAGCGTTCCCTGCGTACTTCGGTATTCTGGGATGTGGGTAACGTATTTGACTCGCAGTGCAAGGACACTACCAATGCGAACGGCTCGACGTCGAACACCAAGTGCAACGACATCAGCCTGAGCAACATGGCCAGTTCCGTTGGTGTGGGTGTGACCTGGGTCACCGCACTGGGTCCTCTGAGCTTCGCGTTGGCCATGCCGATCAAGAAGCCGGATGAGGCTGAAACTCAAGTGTTCCAATTCTCCCTCGGCCAGACGTTCTAAGCGTCTGACCCAAGATAACGACAATGGATTTTGTAGGAGTGCATCGTGCGTAAGTTGACTCAATTGGTTCTCCTGGCCTCCTTGATGGTGGCAGGCCCGGCATTTGCCGACATGAAAATTGCCGTTCTGAACTATCAGATGGCCTTGCTGGAATCCGACGCGGCCAAGAAATACGCTGTGGATGCCGAGAAAAAATTCGGTCCGCAACTGACCAAGCTGAAGACTCTGGAAAGCAGCGCCAAGGGTATTCAGGATCGTCTGATGGCCGGTGGCGATAAAATGCAGCAAGGTGAGCGTGAGCGTCTGGAGCTGGAGTTCAAGCAAAAGGCCCGTGACTTCCAGTTCCAGTCCAAAGAGCTGAACGAAGCCAAAGCTGTTGCCGACCGCGAAATGCTCAAGCAACTGAAGCCGAAACTGGATAGCGCAGTGGAAGAAGTCATCAAGAAAGGTGGTTTTGACCTGGTGTTCGAGCGTGGCGCAGTGATTGATGTCAAACCTCAGTACGACATCACGCGCCAGGTTATCGAGCGCATGAATCAGCTGAAGTAACCCATGACCGTGACTATCAAGCTCGGCCAGTTGGCCGAGTTCCTCGGCGCCACCCTGCGTGGCGACCCTGAGAAGCAAATTACTGGGCTAGCCACTTTGCAAGAGGCTGGCCCAGCTCAGTTGAGCTTTCTGGCAAACCCTCAATATCGCAAATACCTGGCGGGCTCACAGGCAGCTGCATTGCTGCTCAAAGAAGCTGATGCCGAAGGTTTTGCCGGTAATGCGTTGATCGTGCCTGATCCTTACCTGGCTTACGCGCGTATCTCTCATCTGTTCGATCCCAAGCCAAAAGCCACTGCGGGTATTCATCCGTCAGCGGTCATTGCGGCGGACGCGGTGGTTGATCCAACCGCCAGCATCGGCCCATTTGTGGTGATCGAGGCCGGTGCGCGAATTGGTGCGCAAGTGACCTTGGGCGCGCATTGCGTTATCGGTGCCCGCAGCGAAATCGGTGAAGGCGGCTGGCTTGCCCCGCGCGTGACGCTGTATCACGACGTGCGCATCGGCAAACGGGTGGTGATTCAGTCCGGTGCCGTGCTCGGCGGTGAAGGCTTTGGCTTCGCCAACGAAAAAGGCATCTGGCAGAAAATCGCTCAGATCGGTGGCGTGACCATCGGCGACGATGTCGAGATTGGCGTGAACACCGCCATCGACCGCGGCGCTCTGGCTGACACCGTGATCGGCAATGGCGTGAAGCTCGACAACCAGATCCAGATCGCCCACAACGTTCAGGTTGGTGATCACACCGCCATGGCGGCGTGCGTCGGGATCTCCGGCAGCACCAAAATCGGCAAGCATTGCATGCTCGCCGGCGGTGTTGGCCTGGTGGGTCACATTGATATTTGCGACAACGTTTTCCTGACCGGGATGACCATGGTGACTCACTCGATTACCGAGCCGGGTGCCTATTCTTCCGGCACAGCCATGCAACCGGCGGCCGAATGGCGCAAAAGCGCGGCCCGCATCCGTCAGCTCGATGACATCGCGCGGCGGTTGAAACAGCTGGAAAAGCGCGTAGGGGAAGTGACCCCTGACGGCAATGCTTCATCAGATGGCTGATACCATTTCCATATCAAGTGTGCACAGCCTCTAGACTGCCTCCTTGATTTGCTAGAGGAGTGCGCGTCAGTCGCGCTCCCAATCTTTACATAGGCTTCCCCCCGAAATGATGGACATCAACGAGATTCGCGAATACCTGCCTCACCGTTACCCGTTCCTGCTGGTGGACCGGGTGGTGGAACTGGACACTGAAGGCAAGCGCATTCGCGCCTACAAGAATGTCAGCATCAATGAACCGTTCTTCAATGGTCACTTCCCGGCGCATCCAATCATGCCGGGCGTGTTGATCATCGAAGCGATGGCTCAGGCTGCCGGGATCCTCGGTTTCAAAATGCTCGACGTCAAACCGGCCGACGGCACGCTGTATTACTTCGTCGGTTCCGACAAGCTGCGTTTCCGCCAGCCGGTGCTGCCGGGCGATCAACTGATCCTTGAAGCCAAGTTCATCAGCTGCAAGCGTCAGATCTGGAAGTTCGAATGCCAGGCTTCGGTCGACGGCAAGCCAGTCTGCTCCGCTGAAATCATCTGCGCGGAACGCAAGCTATGAGTTTGATTGACCCTCGCGCAATCATCGATCCGTCGGCCGTTCTGGCTGATGGCGTCGAGGTCGGCCCGTGGTCGATCATCGGCGCAGGTGTGGAAATCGGCGAGGGTACCGTGATCGGGCCGCATGTAATCCTCAAAGGCCCGACCCGCATCGGCAAGCACAATCGCATCTACCAGTTTTCCTCGGTAGGCGAAGACACGCCCGATCTGAAATACAAGGGTGAAGAAACCCGTCTGGTGATCGGTGACCACAACGTCATCCGCGAAGGCGTGACGATTCACCGTGGCACCGTGCAGGACCGCTCGGAAACCACGCTGGGTGATCACAACCTGATCATGGCCTATGCGCACATCGGTCACGACAGCGTCATCGGCAACCACTGCATTCTGGTCAACAACACCGCGTTGGCCGGCCATGTGCACGTGGATGACTGGGCGATCCTCTCCGGGTTCACCCTGGTTCACCAGTATTGCCATATCGGCGCCCACAGCTTTTCCGGTATGGGCACCGCCATCGGCAAGGACGTTCCGGCGTTCGTCACCGTGTTCGGCAACCCTGCTGAAGCACGTAGCATGAACTTCGAAGGCATGCGCCGTCGTGGTTTCAGCGAGGACGCGATCCACACCCTGCGTCGCGCTTACAAAACCGTCTATCGCCAAGGCCTCACGGTCGAACAGGCGTTGGCCGAACTGGCCGAGCCTGCTGCGCAGTTCCCGGAAGTTGCGATATTCCGTGACTCCATCCAGTCGTCGACTCGCGGCATCACTCGCTGATCATGGCCAATTTGCGTATTGCGCTGGTGGCGGGTGAAGCTTCCGGTGACATTCTCGGCGCCGGCCTCATGCGCGCGCTCAAGGCTCAACATCCGGCGGTCGAGTTCATCGGCGTCGGCGGCCCGTTGATGCAGGCCGAGGGGCTGACTTCCTACTTTCCCATGGAACGCTTGTCGGTCATGGGCCTGGTGGAAGTTCTCGGCCGTTTGCGTGAATTGCTCAAGCGCCGCAAGGACTTGATCGCCACGCTGATCGCCGAGAAGCCGGACGTGTTCATCGGCATCGACGCGCCGGACTTCAACCTCAATATCGAACTCAAGCTGCGTCAGGCCGGGATCAAAACCGTGCATTACGTCAGCCCGTCGGTATGGGCGTGGCGGCAGAAGCGTGTGCTGAAGATCCGCGAAGGCTGCGATCTGATGCTGACGCTGCTGCCGTTCGAAGCAAAATTTTACGAAGAGAAGGGCGTGCCAGTGCGGTTCGTCGGTCACACCCTGGCCGATACCATTCCGCTGGAAGCCGATCGTGCTGCGGCACGTGCCGAGCTGGGCTTGCCCGACGGCCCGCTGGTGGCGTTGATGCCCGGCAGCCGTGGCGGCGAAGTGTCCCGACTGGGCGCGCTGTTCCTCGATACCGCTGAACGTCTGCGTGCATTGCGCCCGGGTTTGCGCTTTGTCATCCCGTGCGCCAACCCGGAGCGCCGCGCGCAACTTGAAGAGCTGCTTGCCGGTCGCGATCTGCCGGTGACCCTGCTCGATGGCAAATCCCATCTGGCTCTGGCCGCGTGCAACGCCGTGTTGATCGCCTCCGGCACCGCCACTCTCGAAGCGCTGTTGTACAAGCGGCCGATGGTAGTGGCGTACCGCTTGGCGCCGTTGACGTTCTGGATTCTCAAACGCATGGTCAAGAGCCCGTACGTGTCCCTGCCAAACCTGCTGGCCCAGCGTTTGCTGGTTCCAGAATTGTTGCAGGATGATGCGACGGTCGAAGCACTGGCGCAGACGCTGTCGCCATTGATCGAAGGCGGCGAAGAGCAGACCCGCGGTTTCGACGAGATCCATCGCACACTGCGCCTGGACGCCTCCAATCAGGCGGCGGACGCCGTCCTCAACCTGATCGGTCAGACACGATGAGCAAGACAAGCATGCAGATGGGCCTGGATTTCACCCTGGTCGCCGAAGTTGAAGAACTGGTCGCCGGCGTCGATGAAGTCGGTCGCGGCCCGTTGTGCGGGGCCGTGGTCACGGCAGCGGTGATCCTTGATCCGAACCGCCCGATCCTCGGCCTCAACGATTCGAAGAAGCTCACCGAAGCCAAACGCGAAAAGCTCTACGACGAAATCATCGAGAAATCCCTGAGCTGGTGCATCGCCCGCGCCGAAGTCGAGGAAATCGACGAGCTGAACATCCTCCACGCGACCATGCTGGCCATGCAGCGCGCGGTCGCCGGTCTGCATATTCAGCCGAAACTGGCGATGATCGACGGCAACCGTTGCCCGCAACTGCCGATGCGCGCCGAAGCGGTGGTGCAGGGCGACGGCAAGGTGCCGGCGATTGCTGCTGCGTCGATTCTGGCCAAGGTCAGCCGCGACCGTGAAATGGCTGCGTTCGAATTGATCTACCCGGGTTACGGCATCGGCGGTCATAAAGGCTACCCGACGCCCGTTCATCTGGAAGCGTTGGTGCGTCTTGGCCCGACGCCGATTCACCGGCGCTCGTTCGCCCCGGTGCGTCAGGCTTATGAGGCGCTGGAAGGTCTGACGCAGGTTTAGTCGCAAGGCTGATGTTTTGTTCGAGGCCCGGTACAATCCGGGCCTTGTTGTCTCTATGTAACTGGACAGGATCACTATGCCGGCTTCATTCGTTCATCTACGCCTGCACACTGAATACTCCCTGGTCGACGGGCTGGTGCGGATCAAGCCGCTGGTCAAGGCGCTGACCGCCATGAACATGCCGGCAGTCGCGGTCACCGACCAGAACAACATGTGTTCTCTGGTCAAATTCTATAAAAACACCATGGGCGCCGGTATCAAGCCGATCTGCGGCGCTGACCTGTGGCTGTCGAACAAAGACCCTGACGCACCGCTGAGTCGGCTCAGCCTGTTGGTGATGAATGCCAAGGGTTATCGCAACCTCACCGAGTTGATCTCGCGCGGCTTCATCGAAGGCCAGCGCAACGGCATGATCATTGTCGAGCGCGAGTGGGTCGCCGAAGCCAACGAAGGCCTGATCATGCTGTCCGCCGCCAAAGAAGGCGAAATCGGCATGGCCATGATCGGCGGCAACCCGACCGAAGCCGAAGCCCTGGCGCGCGAATGGATGGCGGTATTCCCGGATCGTTTCTATCTGGAAATCCAGCGCACCAACCGTCCCAACGATGAAGAACAATTGCACGGCGCTGTCGCCCTCGCCGACAAGCTTGGCGCGCCGCTGGTCGCGACCAACGATGTGCGCTTCATCAAGCAGGAAGATTTCGCCGCCCACGAAACCCGCGTGTGCATCGGTGAGGGCCGTGCCCTCGACGATCCGCGGCGCTCGAAGAATTACAGTGATCAGCAATACCTGAAAAGCGCCGAGGAGATGATCGAGCTGTTCAGCGATATTCCTGACGCGATTGAAAACACCGTCGAGATCGCCAAGCGCTGCAACATCGAAGTCAAACTGGGCACGCACTTTTTGCCCAACTTCCCGATTCCCGATGGCATGACCATCGATGAATATTTCCGCAAGGTCTCCTTCGACGGTCTCGAAGAACGCTTGTCGGTGCTGCTGCCCAAAGACACCACCGAAGACTATGAAGCCAAGCGTCAGGTCTACGTCGACCGCTTGAATTTCGAGCTGGATATCATCATCCAGATGGGCTTTCCCGGTTACTTCCTGATCGTGATGGACTTTATCCAGTGGGCCAAGAACAACGGCGTGCCGGTAGGTCCGGGCCGTGGGTCGGGTGCCGGTTCGTTGGTGGCCTACGTGCAGAAGATCACCGACCTCGATCCGCTGGAATACGACCTGCTGTTCGAACGTTTTCTTAACCCGGAACGGGTATCGATGCCCGACTTCGACGTCGACTTCTGCATGGACGGTCGTGACCGCGTGATCGATTACGTGGCCGAGAAGTACGGCCGCAACGCGGTAAGCCAGATCATCACTTTCGGTTCCATGGCCGCCAAGGCTGTGGTGCGCGACGTGGCGCGTGTACAGGGCAAGTCCTACGGTCTGGCCGATCGTCTGTCGAAGATGATTCCGTTCGAAGTCGGCATGACCCTGGAAAAAGCCTACGAGCAGGAAGAAATCCTCCGCGACTTCATCAAGGTCGATGAAGAAGCTGCGGAAATCTGGGAGATGGCGCGCAAGCTCGAAGGCGTGGTGCGTAACGTTGGTAAGCACGCCGGTGGTGTGGTTATTGCGCCGACCAAGCTGACTGACTTCTCGCCGATCTATTGCGACGAGGCCGGCGACGGTCTGGTTACCCAGTTCGACAAGGACGACGTTGAGGCGGCCGGCCTGGTGAAGTTCGACTTCCTCGGTCTGCGGACCCTGACGATCATTGACTGGGCGCTGAAAACGATTAACCGCGACCGCGCCAAGGTCAACGAGCCGCCGCTGGATATTGCGTTTATCCCGCTGGACGACAAACCGACGTACTCGTTGTTGCAGAAAGCTGAAACCACCGCGGTGTTCCAGCTTGAATCGCGCGGCATGAAAGAGCTGATCAAAAAGCTCAAGCCCGACTGCCTGGAAGACTTGATCGCACTGGTGGCCCTGTTCCGTCCGGGCCCGCTGCAGTCCGGCATGGTGGACGACTTCATCAACCGTAAGCACGGTCGCGCCGAACTGGCGTACCCGCACTCGGATTACCAGTACGAAGGTTTGAAGCCGGTTCTGGCGCCGACTTACGGCATCATCCTGTATCAGGAACAGGTGATGCAGATCGCTCAGGTCATGGCCGGCTACACCCTCGGCGGTGCGGACATGCTCCGTCGGGCGATGGGTAAGAAAAAGCCTGAGGAAATGGCCAAGCAGCGCGGCGGTTTCATTGAGGGTTGCGCGACCAACAATATCGACGCCGACCTTGCCGGTAACATCTTTGACCTGGTAGAAAAATTCGCCGGTTACGGCTTCAACAAATCCCACTCCGCCGCTTACGGTCTGGTCTCATACCAGACTGCATGGCTGAAAGCCCACTACCCGGCGCCATTCATGGCCGCGGTACTCTCGGCGGATATGCACAACACCGACAAGGTCGTGACCTTGATCGAGGAAGTGCGCACCATGAAGCTGCGCCTCGACGCGCCGGACGTGAACACGTCGGAGTTCAAGTTCACGGTGAACGACGACGGCCGCATCGTGTATGGCCTCGGCGCGATCAAAGGTGTCGGTGAAGGCCCGGTGGAAGCGATCACCGAAGCGCGTCAAGAAGGTCCGTTCAAGGATCTGTTCGATTTCTGCGCGCGGGTCGACCTCAAGCGCATCAACAAACGTACGCTGGACGGTCTGATCCGCAGTGGTGCGCTGGATCGTCTGGGGCCGTACTTCCACGACGAACAGAAGGCTTATCAGGCCAACATCGACCGCAACCGCGCCGTACTGCTGGCGGCGATGGAAGAGGCGATCAAGGCTGCTGAACAGACCGCGCGCACTCACGACAGCGGCCATGCCGACCTGTTCGGCGGGCTGTTTGTCGAGGAAGACGCCGACGTTTATGCGTCCCATCGCAAGGCCAAGGAGCTGACCCTCAAGGAACGCCTCAAAGGTGAAAAAGACACCTTGGGCCTGTACCTGACCGGTCACCCGATCGACGAATACGAAGGCGAGATTCGCCGTTTCGCCCGTCAGCGCATCATCGACCTGAAACCGGCCCGGGATACACAAACCGTGGCGGGGATGATCATTGCCCTGCGGGTGATGAAGAACAAGAAGGGCGACAAGATGGGTTTCATCACCCTCGATGACCGCTCGGGGCGGATCGAGGCGTCGCTGTTCGCCGATGCGTTCCATTCTGCGCAGTCGTTGTTGCAGACTGACGCGATGGTGGTGGTCGAAGGTGAAGTCAGCAACGACGACTTCTCCGGTGGTCTGCGCTTGCGAGTCAAGCGCGTGATGAGCATGGAAGATGCCCGCACGAATCTGGCCGAGAGCCTGCGCCTGAAGCTGCAAACCCAGGACCTGAAAGGCGATCAGCTACGCTGGTTGGGTGATTTGCTCAAGCGTCATCGCGGCGCGTGCCCGATCACCATGGAGTACACCAGCCCGGATGCGAAGACCTTGCTGCAGTTCGGCGAGACGTGGCGAATTGATCCGGCGGATGCCTTGATTCAGGCTCTGCGTGACCAGTTCGGGCGAGACAACGTCTTCCTCCAATACCGTTGACCGGCGAGTGCCATCATGGCGCTTGCCCGCAACCTGAATTTTTAATCTCGACCCCAGCGCGCCTCTCCCTTAAGGTAGGGCGCGAATAGACAACCGGCCGGCCCAAGCTCATTTGGGACACGACCCAAGACGGACGCCTATGAACCCGAATTTTCTAGATTTCGAACAGCCGATCGCCGACCTGCAAGCCAAGATCGAAGAGTTGCGCTTGGTCGGTAATGACAATTCGCTGAATATCGGCGATGAGATCTCCCGCCTGCAGGACAAGAGCAAAACGCTGACCGAAGACATCTTCGGCAAGCTGACCAGCTGGCAGATCGCACGTCTGGCACGTCACCCGAAACGCCCGTACACCCTCGATTACATCGAGCACATCTTCACCGAGTTCGACGAACTGCACGGCGACCGTCACTTCTCTGACGACGCGGCCATCGTTGGCGGTATCGCCCGTCTGGAAGACCAGCCGGTGATGATCATCGGTCACCAGAAAGGCCGTGAAGTGCGCGAGAAGGTTCGCCGCAACTTCGGCATGCCGCGTCCGGAAGGCTACCGCAAGGCTTGCCGACTGATGGAAATGGCCGAGCGTTTCAAAATGCCGATCCTGACCTTCATCGACACCCCGGGTGCTTATCCTGGTATCGACGCAGAAGAGCGCAACCAGAGCGAAGCGATCGCCTGGAACCTGCGCGTGATGTCGCGCCTGAAAACCCCGATCATCGCCACCGTTATCGGTGAGGGTGGTTCCGGCGGTGCACTGGCCATCGGTGTCTGCGATCAGTTGAACATGCTGCAATACTCGACCTACGCGGTGATCTCGCCGGAAGGTTGCGCTTCGATTCTGTGGAAAACCGCAGAAAAAGCGCCGGATGCTGCTGAGGCGATGGGCATTACTGCCGAGCGTCTGAAAGGCCTGGGCATTGTCGACAAGGTGATTGG
Organism: Pseudomonas viridiflava; assembly: GCF_900580865.1. Classification (GTDB taxonomy): domain Bacteria; phylum Pseudomonadota; class Gammaproteobacteria; order Pseudomonadales; family Pseudomonadaceae; genus Aquipseudomonas. The sequence goes on along the minus strand of NZ_UTBZ01000228.1, from coordinate 326,432 downwards.
CGAGCCTCTGGGCGGCGCCCATCGCGATCCGGCAGCCGCTGCTGCGTCGATCCGTGCCGAGCTGAGCTCGCAACTGGCGATGCTGAAGAAGTTCGATAACGAAGCGCTGTTGAAGCGTCGTTATGATCGACTGATGAGCTACGGTATCTAAGCCGAACGCAATACCCATGTGGGAGCGAGCCTGCTCGCGAAAGCGGTATAACAGTCGACAAATCTGTTGAATGTTAAACCGTCTTCGCGAGCAGGCTCGCTCCCACATTTGGTTTAGGCAAGGGTAAAGAAATGGGTCAGTCCATGAGTGATTTACCGTCGCGGCTTCGGCTGAACCTTGAGTCTTGGCGCAACGCCGCTCATTGGCGCATCGCGTTCTCCGGTGGTCTTGATTCCACCGTCCTGCTGCACCTGCTCGCCTCTCTGGCAAAAACCGAATCCATCCCTGCGCTAAGCGCCATCCATATCCATCACGGCCTTCAGGCTGCGGCTGATGCGTGGCCGCAACATTGCCAGTCAGTATGCAATTCGTTGGGGGTGCCGTTGCTGATTGAACGGGTGAGGGTGCAACCGGGCGCGAGTCTGGAGCGGGCGGCGCGGGATGCGCGATACGCCGTGTTCAGTGCGCTCACGCAAGCCAATGACGTGTTGCTCACTGGCCAGCATCGTGATGATCAAGCGGAAACGCTGTTGTTTCGACTCATGCGTGGTGCGGGTGTGCGCGGATTGGCGGGGATGCCTAAGCAGCGGCCAATGGGGCAGGGCACATTGATTCGCCCGTTACTGGATGTCTCTCGAGCCGAGCTGGAAGCCTATGCGCAGGCTCACCAATTGGTCTGGATCGAAGACCCATCCAATCAGGATCAGCAATTCTCGCGCAACTACCTGCGCCATCAGATCATGCCACTGTTGACCGGGCGCTGGCCGCAAGCGCTGGCGAGCATGGCCCGCAGCGCCGCGCATCTGCGTGAGGCGCAGGGGCTGCTCGATGAATTGGCGCAGATCGATCTGGCTCAAGCCGCCACCGCTCATGAATTCGAATGGCTGGGATTGCCGTCGCTGGAACTGGCGCCGCTGGCGCCGCTGGCTGCGCTGTCTGTCGCCCGTCAACGAAACGCGATCAGCCATTGGCTCGAACCCTTCACACAGATGCCCGACACCGACCATTGGTCGGGTTGGACGGATCTCTGTGATGCCGCTCCCGATGCTTCCCCTATCTGGCGTCTGGCCGATGGCGAACTGCACCGCAGCGCCGGTCGCCTCTGGTGGCTCAGTGGCAACTGGTTGCGCACGCCAATGATCGGAGCCGAGTGGCAGACCCCGGCGTCAGCGCTACGCTTGGCGGATAATGGACGCGTCATGCTCAGCGGGCAGACTCCCGTCGGACCTTTGCAGATTCGCTATCGGCAGGGCGGCGAAGTCATGCAGGTTGCGGATCGCGGTCATCGTGATCTCAAGCGCCTGCTCAATGAGCGCGCGGTGCCAGGCTTCGTCCGTGGCAGATTGCCGCTGCTGTTTCGCGGCGATGAATTGCTCGCGGTGGCGAACCTGCCGGGACTTGATGGCTATTTGCAGTACGGCTGGAAATTGCATTGGCTGCCAACAGACGAAGATCAAGGTTTGAGCTGAAAGGAGCATTCCGGTAGACTACGCTCCCTTCTTGATACAACTTCTGTGGATTCGCCTGAATTGCAGGAGTTGCCGATTACCAAGCAGTCTTTGCTGGGCGATTCCAAAAAATGTGTAGCGAGCAACGTACCGGTGTTTCATCTGCCGGTCTGTCCCAACGCGGCGGTTTTTTTGAAAGGTGCACTGTGATTAATGCAGGTGATCGGGGGCTTCGGCCTTCCTTCGCTTTCCCCGGCGGCTCGTACCGCTTTAACGCAGACTTCTAGGGTTTTTCATGACGCGCTACATATTCGTCACGGGCGGTGTTGTTTCTTCATTGGGGAAAGGCATTGCATCGGCTTCATTGGCAGCCATCCTGGAGGCGCGGGGACTTAAGGTCACCATGCTGAAGCTGGATCCGTACATCAACGTCGATCCGGGCACCATGAGCCCGTTCCAGCACGGTGAAGTGTTCGTCACCCACGACGGCGCCGAAACCGACCTGGACCTGGGTCACTACGAGCGGTTCATCCGCACGACCATGACCCAGAACAACAACTTCACCACTGGCCGTGTCTACGAACACGTGCTGCGCAAAGAGCGCCGTGGTGACTACCTGGGTGCAACCATTCAGGTGATCCCGCACATCACCGACGAAATCAAGCGCCGCATCATCAAGGGTGCCGGTGACGCTGACGTGGCGATGGTTGAAATCGGTGGCACTGTTGGTGACATCGAGTCGCAACCGTTCCTCGAAGCCATCCGTCAACTGCGTTTCGAAGTCGGCGCCAAGCGCGCGATGCTGATGCACCTGACGCTGGTGCCGTACATCGCCACTGCCGGCGAAACCAAAACCAAGCCAACCCAGCACTCGGTAAAAGAGCTGCGTTCGATCGGCCTGCAGCCAGACGTGCTGGTGTGCCGTTCCGATCACCCGATCGACATCTCGTCGCGTCGCAAGATCGCCCAGTTCACCAACGTTGAAGAGCGTGCGGTAATTGCGCTGGAAGACGCCGACACCATCTACAAGATCCCGGGCATCCTGCACTCGCAAGGTCTGGATGATTTCGTCGTTGAGCGTTTCGGCCTGCAATGCGGCAGCGCTGATCTGTCCGAGTGGGACGCGGTGGTTGACGCCAAGCTGAACCCGGAACACGAAGTGACCATCGCCATGGTCGGCAAGTACATGGAGCTGCTGGACGCCTACAAGTCGCTGATCGAAGCGATGAGTCACGCCGGCATCAGCAACCGCACCAAGGTCAACCTGCGCTACATCGACTCCGAAGACATCGAGAACCAGGGCACTGCGCTGCTCGAAGGCGTCGACGCGATCCTCGTCCCGGGCGGCTTCGGTCTGCGCGGCGTGGAAGGCAAGATCACTGCTGTTCAGTACGCTCGCGAAAACAAGGTTCCCTACCTGGGTATCTGCCTCGGCATGCAAGTGGCGGTCATCGAGTTCGCCCGTAACGTGATGGGCTGGAAAGACGCCAACTCCACCGAGTTCGATCGCGCCAGCGGCCATCCGGTTGTCGGTCTGATCACCGAGTGGGAAGACGCGACCGGTGCCGTTGAAGTGCGTACCGAGTCGTCCGACCTGGGCGGTACCATGCGCCTCGGCGCTCAGGACTGCCTGCTCGAAGCCGGTTCCAAGGTACATGACTGCTACGGCAAGGATGTGATCGTCGAGCGTCACCGTCACCGTTACGAAGTGAACAACAACCTGCTGCCACAACTGATCGAAGCCGGCCTGAAAATCTCGGGTCGCTCCGCTGATGCTGCGCTGGTTGAAGTGGTTGAAGCGGCCGATCACCCATGGTTCGTCGCTTGCCAGTTTCACCCAGAGTTCACCTCGACACCGCGCGATGGCCATCCGCTGTTCAGCGGTTTTGTCAAGGCGGCGTTGGCTCAACACCAGAAGAAGGCGTAACCCCGATGGCTCAAAAGATCATCCGCGTCGGCGATATCGAAATTGCCAACGACAAACCCATGGTGCTGTTCGGCGGCATGAACGTGCTGGAAAGCCGTGACATGGCCATGCAGGTTTGCGAAGAGTACGTGAAGGTCACCGAAAAACTCGGTATCCCTTACGTGTTCAAGGCCAGTTTCGACAAGGCCAACCGTTCTTCTGTGACCTCCTATCGTGGTCCTGGCCTGGAAGAGGGCATGCGCATCTTCCAGGACATCAAACAAGCCTTCGGCGTACCGATCATCACCGACGTCCACGAGCCTGAGCAGGCCGCGGTCGTCGCTGAGGTCTGCGACATCATTCAGCTGCCGGCCTTCCTGTCGCGCCAGACCGATCTGGTCGTCGCGATGGCCAAGACCAATGCCGTGATCAACATCAAGAAAGCCCAATTCCTCGCGCCTCAGGAAATGAAACACATCCTGAACAAGTGCGTCGAAGCGGGTAACGATCAATTGATCCTCTGCGAGCGTGGTTCGAGCTTCGGCTACAACAACCTCGTGGTCGACATGCTCGGCTTCGGCATCATGAAGCAGTTCGAGTACCCGGTATTCTTCGACGTGACCCATGCGCTGCAAATGCCTGGCGGTCGCGCCGACTCCGCCGGCGGTCGCCGTGCACAGGTTCTGGATCTGGCCAAGGCTGGCATGAGCCAGGGCTTGGCGGGTCTGTTCCTCGAAGCGCATCCGGACCCGGACAACGCCAAATGCGACGGCCCTTGTGCCTTGCGTCTGGACAAACTGGAGCCATTCCTGGCCCAGCTCAAAGCTCTGGACGAACTGGTGAAGAGTTTTCCGACGGTAGAAACCGCGTAAACCTCAATTCTCCGGTAAAGTACCGCACGATTTGTCGCTCATGCCCTCGGGCATGAGCGTTATCGTCTGCAAGTCTGCCCGCTGCACACCCCTTGCCGACGGTAAAAAGATTTCCTCTAGCTGCGTCGTTTTCGTCAACTTTGGAGTGTTTACAACAATGGCAAAAATCGTCGACATCAAAGGTCGTGAAGTTCTCGACTCCCGTGGCAATCCCACCGTGGAAGCGGACGTGCTTCTCGACAACGGCATCATCGGCAGCGCTTGCGCGCCGTCCGGTGCATCCACTGGCTCGCGTGAAGCGCTCGAGCTGCGTGATGGCGACAAGAGCCGTTATCTGGGCAAGGGCGTGCTCAAAGCGGTAGCCAACATCAACGGTCCGATCCGCGATCTGCTGCTGGGCACCGACCCAAGCGACCAGAAAGCCCTGGACCACGCGATGATCAAGCTCGACGGTACCGAAAACAAAGCGACCCTGGGCGCCAACGCCATCCTCGCCGTGTCCCTGGCTGCGGCCAAGGCTGCTGCACAGGACCAGGACCTGCCGCTGTACGCACACATCGCCAACCTCAACGGCACCCCGGGTGTCTACTCGATGCCGGTGCCGATGATGAACATCATCAACGGTGGCGAGCACGCCGATAACAACGTCGACATCCAGGAATTCATGGTGCAGCCGGTTGGCGCCAAGTCTTTCTCGGAAGGTCTGCGCATGGGCACCGAAATTTTCCATCACTTGAAAGCTGTGCTGAAGGCCCGTGGCCTGAGCACTGCCGTTGGTGACGAAGGCGGTTTCGCACCGAACCTGGCGTCCAACGAAGACGCGCTGAAAGTGATCTCCGAAGCTGTGGCCAATGCCGGTTACAAGCTGGGCACCGACGTGACTCTGGCTCTGGACTGCGCGGCCAGCGAATTCTACGAAGACGGCAAGTACAACCTGTCCGGCGAAGGTCAGGTGTTCACTGCTGAAGGTTTCGCTGACTACCTCAAAGGCCTGACTGAACGTTATCCGATCATCTCGATCGAAGACGGTCTGGACGAGTCCGACTGGGCTGGCTGGAAGATCCTCACCGACAAGATCGGCGAGAAGACTCAACTGGTGGGCGACGATCTGTTCGTAACCAACACCAAGATCCTGAAAGAGGGTATCGATAAAAACATCGCCAACTCGATCCTGATCAAGTTCAACCAGATCGGCACCCTGACCGAAACCCTGGAAGCCATCCAGATGGCCAAGGCTGCCGGTTACACCGCAGTGATCTCGCACCGTTCGGGCGAAACCGAAGATTCGACCATTGCCGACCTGGCTGTGGGCACTTCGGCTGGCCAGATCAAGACTGGTTCGCTGTGCCGTTCCGACCGTGTTTCGAAGTACAACCAACTGCTGCGTATCGAAGAGCAGTTGAACGGCAAGGCCAAGTACAACGGTCGCAGCGAGTTCCGCGGCTAAGTACAAATCGATGGAAGGACACCGGATTGTGTCGAAAAAGTCGTGACAGCGATGGATTTGCCACTAATCTGATGCCTTAACAGCACAAGCCTGGGTCTTCCAGGCTTCGTGCTATCAGATGCTTCAAAGTTTTGGCGTGGCTGTCTTTTTTCACTGGATACCTGATATTCGATGCGCAGTCCTTACTGGTTGTTTCTCGTTTTGCTCTTGCTACTGGCCGGTCTGCAGTACCGCCTGTGGGTGGGCAATGGCAGTCTGGCGCAAGTCGCCGAGCTGAATCAGCAGATTGCTGATCAACACGCCGAGAACGAAGGTTTGCTGGAGCGCAACCGAGTGATGGACGCTGAAGTCAGCGAGTTGAAAAAGGGCATGGAGACCGTCGAAGAGCGGGCTCGTCACGAACTGGGCATGGTCAAGGACGGCGAAACCCTTTACCAGTTGGCCCAATGATCAATTCCCTGCCGGCCTTCTGGGCCGTGATTCCTGCCGCGGGCGTCGGTGCCCGAATGGCTGCGGACCGTCCCAAGCAATATCTGCAACTGGGCGGGCGCACAATTCTCGAACACAGCCTTGGCTGTTTCCTCGATCACCCAAGTCTTAAAGGGCTGGTGGTCAGTCTTGCTGTTGATGATCCTTATTGGCCGAACCTGGCGTGCGTCAACAATCCGCGTATTCAGCGGGTTGATGGCGGGGTTGAGCGTTCTGGCTCGGTGCTCAATGCTTTGCTGCACCTGCATGCGCAGGGTGCCGATGATGAGGATTGGGTGCTGGTGCACGATGCGGCACGGCCGAATCTGAGTCGCGAAGATCTCGACAAGTTACTGGATGAACTGGCGGATGATCCGGTGGGCGGTTTGCTCGCGGTGCCGGCGCGCGACACGTTGAAGCGGGTCGACAAGCACGGTCGTGTAGTCGAAACCGTTGATCGCAGCGTGATCTGGCAGGCATATACGCCGCAGATGTTTCGCCTCGGTGCGTTGCATCGGGCGTTGGCAGACAGTCTCGTTGCTGATGCTGTGATTACTGACGAAGCGTCGGCGATGGAGTGGGCGGGGCTGGCGCCGCGTCTGATTGAAGGGCGGGCGGATAACCTCAAGGTGACCCGGCCGGAAGATCTGGAGTGGTTGCGTCAGCGTTGGGCTAACCGCCGCTGAGTGCAGTGACGCTTTTCAGATTGCCTTCGCGAGCAGGCTCGCTCCACCTTTGATTTGCGCCTGACCCCAGATTTGCATTCACCGCTGATTCCCTGTGGGAGCGAGCCTGCTCGCGAAAGCGGTAGTTCAGGCAACTCGTCACTCAGCTTCGATACTCCGGCCGTTCAGCCAACCCCTCCTTAAGAAAATCCACCAACTTGCGCACCTTCGGCGACAGATGCCGTTGCTGCGGATACAGTGCCCACACCGCCGTATTCGGTGGCTGATGCGCCTCCAGCAACGAAATCAGTGCGCCGCTGTGCAAATGCTCCAGCACGTAATAGTCCGGCAACTGACACAGCCCAACCCCTTGTAGCGCCGCATCCAGCACTGCTTGCCCACTGTTGCAGCGCCAGTTGCCCTGCACCCGCTGGGAAAATTCCCGCCCGTTTTGCTCAAGCTGCCAGATGTCCGAGCTGCCAATCAGGCAATTATGGCGACTCAACTCCGACAGGCTGTGTGGGCGACCGTACCGCTCAACGTAGGACGGTGAAGCGCATAGATACATTCGTCGTGGCGCCAGGCGCGTAGCGACCAACCGCGAGTCCTGCAAGCGGCCCAAGCGAATCGCCAGATCCAGACCTTCATGCACCAGATCAAGTTGACGATTGCTCAGTTCGATATCGATGCGCAGTTGCGGATACAGGCCCATGAACCGCGTCACCAGCGGCACGATAAACCGCTCGCCGTAGGCGACGGCGCAGGTCATGCGCAGCATGCCTTTAGGTTCGCTGGTCAGATCGCCGACGGCGCGCAACGCTTCTTCGCGACCATCCTGCAAGCGTTGGCAATGTTGCAGAAAGGTCAGCCCGGCCTCGGTCAACGTCACCCGGCGTGTGCTGCGATAGAGCAGGCGCGTCTGAAGTCTTTCTTCCAGGCGTACGATTTGTCGACTGATGTGCGAGGACGAAACCCCAAGACGTTCGGCAGCGGCAGTGAACTGGCTGCATTCAGCAACGGCGACGAACTCGTCGATGCCTTCCCAGCGGTTTTCGGACATCAGGATTATCCCTGTATGGCAATAATGTTTTGCTTTTGTCCGGATTATTCATCGTAAAGCTGTGTATTACACTGCTTGTCTGGTTTTTTATTCATTGGATTCACTGGAGAGTCAGCATGATCAAGTCGCGCGCCGCCGTTGCCTTCGAGGCCAAGAAGCCGCTGGAAATCGTAGAAGTCGATGTCGCCATGCCCAAGGCCGGTGAAGTGTTGCTGCGCGTAGTCGCTTCCGGTGTTTGCCACACAGACGCTTACACCTTGTCCGGTGCTGATCCGGAAGGCATCTTCCCGTCGATCCTCGGCCACGAAGGTGGCGCCATCGTTGAAGCCATCGGTGAGGGCGTGACCTCGGTTGCCGTGGGCGATCACGTTATTCCGCTGTACACCCCGGAATGCGGCCAGTGCAAATTCTGCAAATCGGGCAAGACCAACCTGTGTCAGGCGATTCGCGCGACTCAAGGCAAAGGCTTGATGCCGGATGGCACTTCGCGTTTTTCCTACAAGGGCGAAACGATTTTCCACTACATGGGTACTTCGACATTCTCGGAATACACCGTGTTGCCGGAAATCTCCGTGGCCAAGATCTCCAAGGATGCGCCGCTGGAAAAGGTTTGCCTGCTCGGTTGCGGCGTCACCACCGGTATCGGTGCGGTGCTCAACACGGCCAAGGTCAAACCCGGTGACACCGTGGCCATCTTCGGTCTGGGCGGCATTGGTCTGTCTGCAGTCATCGGCGCGGTGAAAGCCAAGGCTGCGCGCATCATCGCCATCGACATCAACCCGGCCAAGTTCGAAATCGCCAAACAACTGGGTGCAACCGATTGCGTGAACCCGAAAGACTTCGATCGTCCGATCCAGGAAGTGATCGTCGACATGACCGATGGCGGTGTGGACTTCTCCTTTGAGTGCATCGGCAACGTGCAACTGATGCGTGCCGCACTCGAGTGCTGCCACAAGGGTTGGGGCGAGTCGGTCATCATCGGCGTGGCCGGTGCCGGTCAGGAAATCGCTACCCGTCCGTTCCAGTTGGTGACTGGTCGCGTCTGGCGCGGTTCGGCATTCGGTGGCGTGCGCGGTCGTACCGAGTTGCCAAGCTACGTCGACATGGCTCAGAGCGGTGAAATCCCGCTGGATACTTTCATCACCCATACCATGGGTCTGGAAGACATCAACAAGGCGTTCGACCTGATGCACGAAGGCAAAAGCATTCGTACCGTCATTCATTTCTAAAAGCAGCCGCAAGTTAAAAGCTTCAAGCTGCAAGCAAAGGCGCTTTTGCCTTTTCTTGAAGCTCGAAGCTTGCCGCTTGCAGCTGGGAGAATCCCATGAGTCTGGAAAACATCTCCTGTCAGAAGAGTTTCGGTGGCTGGCACAAGCGCTATCGCCATCGTTCCGATGTGCTCGGTTGCGACATGGTGTTCGCCGTGTACCTGCCGCCGCAAGCGGAGCAGGGCGGTAAGTTGCCAGTGCTGTACTGGCTGTCGGGCCTGACCTGCACCGACGAGAACTTTATGCAGAAGGCCGGCGCGATGCGCATGGCCGCAGAACTCGGCTTGATCATCGTAGCGCCCGACACCAGCCCACGTGGCCCTGATGTCCCGGGTGATCCGGATGGCGCGTGGGATTTCGGTCTCGGTGCCGGGTTCTATCTGAATGCCACGCAGGAACCGTGGTCGCGTCACTATCGGATGCATGACTATGTCGTGCAGGAATTGCCTTCACTGGTTGAAGCGCATTTCCCGGCATCGGACAAGCGCAGTATCAGCGGTCACTCCATGGGCGGCCACGGTGCATTGGTCTGCGCATTGCGAAACCCCGGGCGCTATCAATCGGTATCGGCGTTCTCGCCAATCAACAATCCGATGGATTGCCCTTGGGGGCAGAAGGCGTTCTCCCGTTACTTGGGCGAAGACCGTTCGAAGTGGAAGGAGTGGGATGCCTGCGCGCTGATCGCCGAAGCGGATGAAAAACTGCCGCTGCTGGTCGATCAAGGTGATCGCGATGACTTCCTCGCCACCCAGCTCAAACCCGAAGCCCTGCAACAAGCGGCAAAACAAGCGGGCCATCCGCTGACATTGCGTCTGCAACCGGGCTACGACCACAGCTATTTCTTCATCTCAAGCTTCATAGACGACCACTTGCAGCATCACGCACGCGCTCTGCGCGGTTAATGCAGGTAGAATCACGCCCTGACAAAAATCGGGGCGTTTTTTTATGCGTATTGGCCACGGCTATGATGTGCACCGTTTCGCTGAAGGCGATTTCATTACTCTGGGCGGCGTGCGCATTGCACACAGCTTCGGGCTGCTCGCTCATTCCGACGGTGACGTCCTGCTGCACGCCTTGAGCGATGCCTTGCTCGGCGCTGCAGCGCTGGGTGATATCGGCAAACACTTCCCGGACACCGACCCGCAATTCAAGGGCGCCGACAGCCGTGCGCTGCTGCGTCATGTGGTCGCGCTGATTCACGCCAAAGGCTGGAAAGTCGGCAACGTCGATAACACCATCGTCGCCCAGGCGCCAAAAATGGCGCCGCATATCGAATCGATGCGCGCGCTGATCGCGGCGGATCTTCAAGTTGAGTTGGATCAAGTGAACGTGAAAGCTACCACCACCGAAAAGCTTGGCTTTGTCGGTCGCGAAGAAGGCATTGCCGTGCACTCCGTTGCCTTGTTGCTGCGCGCATGAATGAACTGCAATTGCTCGGCCCGCGGGCCTATGGCGAACCTCTCGGCACTGCGGTACTGAAAGCCATCGCTGAAGATTTTCAGGTGGATGAAGTCCTCGACATTCCGTTCAGCGGCGACGGCGAACACCTGTGGATCTGGGTCGAAAAACGTGGCCTGAACACTGAAGAAGCCGCACGGCGTATCGCCAAGGCTGCCGGCGTACCATTGCGTACCGTCAGCTATGCCGGTCTCAAGGATCGTCAGGCGTTGACCCGCCAGTGGTTCAGCGTGCAATTGCCGGGCAAGGCCGATCCGGATTTGTCAGCGGCGGAAAACGACACGCTGAAGATCCTCAAGACCACGCGCCACAAACGCAAACTGCAACGCGGTGCGCATTCGGCCAACGGTTTCACACTGCGCCTGACCCAATTCGACGGTGACAAAGCCGCGATTGAACAGCGCTTGCAGCTGATTGCTGAACAAGGCATTCCCAATTATTTCGGCGCCCAGCGTTTTGGCCACGACGGCGGCAACGTTGTCGATGCCCGTTCGTGGGCGGCGCGCAAGGCCTTGCCGGAGCAACGCAATGTGCGTTCGCGCCTGCTCTCGACCGCGCGCAGTTTTCTGTTCAATCAGGTGCTCGCCGCACGGGTTGCCGATGGCACCTGGCAAAAGGCACAAGTCGGCGATCTGCTCGCGTTCACCGACAGCCGCAGTTTTTTCCCGGCCGGTGAAGCCGAGTGCAGCGACCCGCGTCTGGCGATTCTCGATCTGCATCCGACCGGCCCGCAGTGGGGCGAAGGTGACTCGCCTACCGCAGGCGCTGTCCATGAACTGGAGCAGGGGATTGCCGCACGCGAGGCGGAGCTGCGCGATTGGTTGATCAACGCCGGCATGAGCCACGAACGTCGCATCCTGCGGCTGCCCATTGGCGGGTTGACGTGGCATTATCCCCAGCCTGACATTCTGCAACTGGAATTCGTCCTCCCGGCCGGATGCTTCGCCACCGTATTGGTGCGCGAACTCGTTGATCTGGTGCCGGTGGGGCAGACGGACAGCCCATGCGTATTCTGATTTCTAACGACGATGGGGTAACCGCACCCGGTCTTGCCGCGCTTTATGCTGCGCTGGCGGATTACACCGAATGCGTGGTTATCGCCCCGGAGCAGGACAAAAGTGGCGCCAGCAGTTCGCTGACGCTCGACCGTCCGCTGCACCCGCAATATCTGGCCAACGGCTTTATCAGCCTCAACGGCACACCGACCGACTGCGTGCACCTGGGCCTCAACGGCTTGCTGGAGCGCGAAGCGGACATGGTGGTTTCCGGGATCAACCTCGGCGCCAACCTTGGCGATGATGTGCTGTATTCCGGGACGGTCGCCGCAGCCCTTGAAGGACGCTTCCTTGAGCGTCCGTCATTTGCTTTTTCGCTGGTCTCGCGGCAGGTGGATAATCTGCCGACAGCGGCGTACTTTGCGCGCAAACTGGTTGAAGCCCATGCCGGGCTCGATCTGCCGCCACGCACGGTGCTCAACGTGAACATCCCCAACCTGCCCATCGACCATATTCGTGGCATCCAGCTGACCCGACTGGGCCATCGCGCCCGGGCGGCGGCGCCGATGAAGGTGGTCGACCCGCGTGGCAAGGCCGGTTACTGGATTGCCGCTGCCGGTGATGCCGAAGATGGCGGCCCGGGTACGGACTTTCACGCGGTGATGCAGGGCTACGTTTCCATCACGCCGTTGCAGCTAGATCGCACCTTTAACGATGCCTTCAGAAGTCTCGACGGTTGGCTGGAGGGACTGCGCTGATGGCCCGTGAACACGAAGACAGGCTGCGCAGCGGCATTGGCATGACGTCCCAGCGTACCCGCGAGCGTCTGATCCAGCGCCTGTACGAAGAGGGTGTGTCCAACGCCAAGGTGCTGGAAGTGATTCGGCGTACACCGCGTCACCTGTTCGTCGACGAGGCACTGGCACACCGCGCTTACGAAGACACGGCGCTGCCGATCGGCAACAATCAGACGATTTCCCAGCCTTATATGGTCGCGCGCATGAGCGAGCTGCTGCTGGAGGCCGGGCCGCTGGATAAAGTGCTGGAGATCGGCACCGGTTCCGGTTACCAGACCGCGGTGTTGTCGCAACTGGTCGAGCGAGTGTTCTCGGTTGAGCGCATCAAGGTGCTGCAGGATCGCGCCAAGGAACGCCTGGTCGAGCTGAATCTGCGTAACGTGGTGTTCCGCTGGGGCGATGGCTGGGAAGGCTGGCCGGCGCTGGCGCCCTATAACGGTATTATCGTCACCGCTGTGGCCACCGATGTCCCGCAAGCCTTGCTCGATCAATTGGCTCCGGGCGGGCGCATGGTGATTCCGGTGGGCTCCGGAGAAGTGCAGCAATTGTTGCTGATCGTGCGTGAGGAAAACGGCTTTTCCCGACACGTTCTGGGGGCAGTTCGTTTCGTGCCGTTGCTCAACGGGCCACTGGCCTGAGCATTTGTTTACGTGCGCTGAATTCCTTTCGTTCGTCTGTGTCTTACGCCGGCAGCGATGGTTTAAACGCAGCAGACTTTCAGCTTGCAAACGTGTGCGCGAAGCGATTTCGCTTCATTAAAGGTAAAGCCGATCCGGCCCGTTATACTGGCGACACCTCATGCCGAAATCCGGCATTTCACATTTTTCAGCCACCACAAAGGGAGCGGCGGGTGAGTCTCACAGTCATTGCGCAGCGTATGGGTAACACGAGCTTTCAGCGCCTGGTGACTGGCCTTGTCTTGAGCACCTTGCTGGTCGGTTGCTCCAGCACCAAATCGAGCAATGTCCGGGTGGTCGATCGCAACAGCGCGGTGGCCCAGCGTCCTACCGTGACGACTGGTCAGTATGTAGTCCGTCCCGGCGATACGATGTTTTCGATCGCATTTCGCTACGGCTGGGACTACAAAGCCCTCGCCGCCCGGAACAATATTCCTACGCCGTATACGATCCATCCGGGTCAGACAATTCGCTTTGACGGCCGTACCGGTTCAACGCCGACAGCGGTGGTGAGCAACAGCAGATCTTCGCCGTCTTCGTCGAGCAAAACCACGGTAATCCGGCGCCAGGCAAATGGCACGACGACCACCACAACCACCGGTTCTACGGGCGGTTCTGTGGGCGTTGTACCGTCCGTCGCCAACAAGCCGGCACCTGTTCCACTGCCTCCGGCAGGCCCGGCCCCGACCGGCTGGGGATGGCCATCTAATGGCATTCTGATTGGAAAATTCTCTTCAAACGGTAGTTTGAATAAAGGAATTGATATCGCCGGAGATTTGGGACAGCCTGTTTTAGCTGCGTCTGATGGGACGGTGGTATACGCCGGGAGTGGCTTAAGGGGCTACGGCGAATTAGTCATCATCAAACACAGCGAAACCTACGTCAGTGCCTACGGCCATAACCGCAGGCTGTTGGTTCGGGAGGGACAGCAGGTCAAGGTCGGACAGACAATTGCCGAAATGGGGTCAACGGGTACAGACCGGGTGAAACTGCATTTTGAGATTCGCCGCCAAGGTAAACCTGTGGATCCGCTGCAGTTCCTGCCAAGACGTTGATTTGTAAGCCAGCCTGTTCCGTCGCGTAGAGGGGACAGGCTCCAGCGCTGCCAAGGATAAAGGCGTCGCTTGAGCTTGGGGTCGAACTCACCAAAGGACTATAACAATGGCTCTCAGTAAAGAAGTGCCGGAGTTTGACATCGACGATGAGGTTCTCCTTATGGAGACCGGCATCGATTCGGAATCTTCGATGTCGAATGATGAAGGGGCTGCTCCACCTTCCGTTCGTTCCAAATCCAAACACTCCGCTTCACTTAAACAACATAAGTACATCGACTACACGCGGGCACTTGATGCCACGCAGTTGTATCTCAACGAAATCGGCTTTTCCCCATTGCTCTCCCCGGAGGAAGAAGTTCATTTTGCGCGACTGTCGCAAAGTGGCGATCCGGCCGGACGCAAGCGCATGATTGAAAGTAACCTGCGGCTGGTGGTGAAAATCGCCCGGCGTTACGTCAATCGGGGGCTGTCGCTGCTGGATCTGATCGAAGAGGGCAACCTCGGGCTGATCCGCGCGGTGGAAAAGTTCGATCCCGAGCGCGGCTTCCGCTTCTCGACCTACGCGACCTGGTGGATTCGTCAGACCATCGAGCGCGCGATCATGAATCAGACCCGGACCATCCGGTTGCCGATTCACGTGGTCAAGGAGCTCAACGTGTACCTGCGGGCTGCACGGGAGCTGACGCAAAAGCTCGACCACGAACCTTCACCCGAAGAAATTGCCAACCTGCTGGAAAAACCGGTGGGCGAGGTCAAGCGCATGCTGGGCCTGAACGAGCGGGTTTCTTCTGTCGACGTCTCGCTGGGTCCGGATTCGGATAAAACCCTGCTGGACACCCTTACCGATGATCGTCCGACCGATCCCTGTGAACTGCTGCAGGATGACGATCTGTCGCAGAGCATTGATCAATGGCTGTCAGAGCTGACCGACAAGCAGCGCGAAGTGGTGGTACGCCGCTTTGGCCTGCGAGGTCACGAGAGCAGTACGCTGGAAGATGTAGGCCTGGAAATCGGTCTGACCCGGGAACGGGTACGGCAGATCCAGGTGGAAGGCCTCAAGCGCCTTCGTGAAATCCTCGAGAAGAATGGCCTGTCGAGCGAGTCGCTGTTTCAATAAGCGCCTCGCCCGCAAAAAGCCCCGACTGGTTCGGGGCTTTTTGTTGGCCTGGATTTGTTGGTTATCTCACGCCACCCGGTTCATTGCCGGACATACGGTTGGCATTTCCATCGTTTGTAGTCTCTCGGTGTAAGCCTTGGCTTACTCTTCCGTAAGTGTTCACTATCTTTACAGTACGGTAGATGTCTATCGCCCCCAGCAGCTGTTTTTAACTTGTTGATTTGTATATTTATTTTTTAATGTGAAGAGCTTATTACAGCTATTTTTGGCCCCCGGGGCCGATTGCTCTTGGCAGGGAACTCTTTAGTATCCGGGTTGTGTCGACGGACAGACACGCCCTTCAAGGAAGAGGGGAACGGACATCGCAGGACGCGATTCATCAGGACGATGAAAAAGGAATACAGGGAATAGGGAAAAAATGTGGGCGGGTCATACCGCCCCTTTTTTTGCCCGCAAAAAAGTAAAACCCAGAAAAGCAAAAAGGCCCGCAAGGGGCCTTTTCATTCGAGCGCGTGGCAGATCAGCGTTCGAGGTCTTTGATCTTGCCTTTGACGCCATCCCACTCTTCGGCATCTGGCAGCGATTCTTTCTTCTCGGTGATGTTCGGCCAGATCTCGGCCAGTTCAACGTTCAGTTGAATGAACTCCTGCATCTCTTCCGGAACTTCGTCCTCGGAGAAAATGGCTACGGCCGGGCATTCCGGCTCGCACAGGGCGCAGTCGATGCACTCATCCGGGTGAATCACCAGGAAATTCGGGCCTTCGTAAAAGCAGTCCACCGGACAGACTTCTACGCAGTCGGTGTACTTGCACTTGATGCAGTTGTCGGTGACGACGAAGGTCATTTCTAATTTTCTCCTCAGGCGGCGGCAGCGTTGCCCCTTCACGGTTGGGGTCGCCAGGTTCGGGAGCGATACCTGCTGGCCAGGCTATTAGCCAGCAGCATCCCAAACCGCGCGAGATTCTAACAGCTTGAAGCCGTTTGCGTTATATCCGCTTCTTCAGTGCTTATATCCGGTTCTTCAATGCATAGAGCATTTCGAGCGCACGACGCGGGGTCAGGTCATCCAGATCCAGTTTAGCCAGCTCATCGAGTACCGGATGCGGCAGGCTGGCGAACATGTCGCTTTGCTGTGGCGTCGCCGGTTTGCCCTTGGCGACCGGTTTCGGTGCTTCATGCGGCAAGGCGGTTTCTTCCAGTCGGCTCAGGTGCTCGCGGGCACGTACGATCACTTCGCTCGGCACACCGGCCAATTGCGCCACTGCCAGACCGTAGCTCTGGCTGGCAGGGCCGGGCAGCACGTGGTGCAAGAACACGATGCGTTCATTGTGCTCGGTAGCGTTGAGGTGGACGTTGGCCACCAATGGCTCGGCTTCCGGCAACACGGTCAGTTCGAAGTAGTGTGTAGCGAACAGCGTATAGGCACGCAGGTGGGCCAGGCGCTCCGCCGCAGCCCATGCCAGCGACAGACCGTCGAAGGTGCTGGTGCCGCGACCGACTTCGTCCATCAGCACCAGGCTGCGCTCGGTGGCGTTGTGCAGGATGTTCGCGGTTTCGCTCATCTCGACCATGAAGGTCGAACGGCCACCGGCCAAGTCATCGCTGGAGCCAATGCGGGTGAAAATGCGGTCGACCAGCGACAGTTCGCAACTGGCCGCCGGTACGAAGCTGCCGATGTGCGCCAATAGCACGATCAAGGCGGTTTGGCGCATGTAGGTGGATTTACCGCCCATGTTGGGGCCGGTAATCACCAGCATGCGTGTGTTGTCGTCCAGACTCAGGTCGTTGGCCACGAACGGCGTGGTCAGAACTTGCTCGACCACCGGGTGACGTCCCTGGGTGATGCGCATGCAGGGTTCGCTGACGAATCGCGGGCAATTCAGGTCGAGGTTCAGCGCACGCTCGGCGAGGTTGCTCAACACATCCAGTTCAGCCAGCGCGCCGGCGGTGTCCTGCAACGGTGGCAACTGGCTGATCAGATCTTCCAGCAACGCTTCGTAAAGCATCTTCTCGCGCGCCAAGGCACGGCTCTTGGCGGAGAGTGCCTTGTCTTCGAACTCTTTCAGTTCCGGCGTTATGAAGCGTTCGGCGCCCTTCAGCGTCTGGCGCCGGATGTAATCCGCCGGCGCCGATTCGGCCTGCTTGCTCGGCAGCTCGATGAAGTAGCCGTGAATGCGGTTGTAGCCGACTTTCAGATGGCTCAGACCGGTGCGGGCTTTCTCACGGGCTTCCAGATCGATGAGGAACTGGCCGGCGTTCTCGCTCAACGATTGCAGCTCGTCGAGTTCGCTGTCGTAGCCGGTTTTCAGCACACCGCCGTCACGGATCACGGCGGGCGGGTTGTCGATGATGGCTTTTTCCAGGAGTGCCGCCAGCTCCGGGTAGGTGCTGGTGATGGTCGCCAGACTCTGCAGGTGCGGCGCTTCCAGATCGGTCATCGCCACTTGCAGTTCAGGCAGGGCGCCAAGGGCGTCACGCAGCCGGGCAAGGTCACGAGGACGGGCATTGCGCAGGCCGATCCGCGCGAGAATCCGCTCGATATCGCCAATTTCCTTGAGCTGCGGTTGCAGCTTTTCGAAACGGTAGCGATCGAGCAGGCAAGTGATCGAGGTCTGGCGCGCCAGCAGCACGGTCAGATCGCGCAGCGGACGATTCAACCAACGGGTCAGCAAACGGCTGCCCATGGCGGTCTGGCAGCGATCGACCACCGATTGCAGGGTGTTGTCGCGGCCGCCGGCCAGATTGGTGTCGAGTTCAAGATTGCGGCGGCTCGCACCGTCCAGCACTACGGTGTCGTCGAGACGTTCGTGGCGCAGGCTGCGCAAGTGGGGCAGGGCGGTGCGCTGGGTTTCCTTGGCGTAGGCCAGCAGGCAACCGGCAGCGCCGATGGCCAGGGTCAGGTTCTCGCAACCAAAGCCCTTCAGGTCCTGAGTAGAAAACTGTTGGCACAGGCTTTTCAGTGCTGAATCACGCTCGAAATCCCACGGCGCACGACGGCTGACGCCACGGCGTTTTTCCGCTGGCAGGTCCCTTGGCCAGTCATCCGGGATCAGCAACTCCACCGGATTGATCCGCTCCAGTTCCGCGAGCAGGTTCTCCCAGCCTTTGATTTCCGACACGCTGAAACTGCCGCTGGTGATGTCCAGCACGGCCAGACCGAACAGACGCTCATCACCCAGCAGCGCAGCGATCAAGTTGTCGCGGCGCTCGTCGAGCAGCGCCTCGTCACTGACCGTACCCGGCGTGAGGATCCTTACGACCTGACGCTCAACCGGGCCTTTGCTGGTTGCCGGGTCACCGACCTGCTCGCAGATCACCACCGATTCGCCAAGCTTGACCAGTTTTGCCAGATAGCCTTCCGCCGCGTGGTAAGGAATGCCACACATCGGAATCGCCTGCCCCGCCGACTGTCCGCGCGCGGTCAGGGTGATGTCGAGCAACTTGGCAGCCTTCTTCGCGTCTTCGTAGAAGATCTCGTAGAAGTCGCCCATGCGGTAGAACATCAGCTGGTCCGGGTGCTGATTCTTCAGGCGCCAGTACTGCTGCATCATCGGGGTGTGGGAGGACAGGTCAGAAATAGCTTTATTCATCAGGGGTTTAGCTTTACCGGAATAAGTGACGAGGCAAAAACGGGGTCGTTCGCATCTTCAAAATGGCGAGTGTTTGCCAGCGATGCGGCCCGTGAGTTGATTCAGTGGGGCCGAGTATGAAGTTTTTTTGAGGTGGATGCAGCAACGCACCGCCGCTTGGGTTGGCATTGTGTCCTATAGTGCCGAAAAGCTATCGAATGATCGGAATTCGAGGATTGCAGATCAGTTGAGGACGCAGCTTGGAACAGTCAGAGGGCATCGGCTCAGGAGCATCAGCGAGCGATTGCTACTACGATGCGGAAAAAATGACCCTCAGCCGGGCTCGGCAGTCAGCGGTGCTGGGCAGCAATGAAAGTGACCTGCTGCTGGCCCTGATAGCCGGCGTGACCGACAAGGAACAGCTTATCTCCCGAGTCTGGGGGGAGCGCGGCCTGGTGATTTCCGACAGTAGTTACTACAAGACGCTGCACATGCTCCGCGCGCATTTTGCTGACGTCGGGTTACCTCGGGACAGTCTAAAAACCTTGCCTCGCCGTGGCGTGGTGCTGTTGTGTGAAATCCGCTTGCTCAGCCCGGAAATTCAGCCCCTTGAACCCTCGCCTGCGGTGGTAAGCGATGCCGCGGCAATCAGCGTCGACGCACCCACAGTGAAGATGCCTGCGAATCGCTACTGGCGTTTGCTTTTGCCTGCAGTCGTAGTGCCTGCGATTGCTCTTCCGGTCTTTTACGCTTACCTGGTGTTTAAAAAGCCAGCCGATCTGGAAGAGTGGAAACTCATCTGGCAAGAGGGCGAGGCGAAGTTGTATGTAGAAGAAAGTGAAAAAATGTCCAAAGATGATATTGTCAAAGCGCTCAGCGAGTTCGAACCACCGATTGTATTGTCCGATACCAACTACTATGTGCGAAAGCCGCTCTCCCAATTACTGGTCAAGTGCATCAAGCCGGAAAGCAAGGGGGAGGCCATATGCGTGAACTACCAACTCGTTGGAAAAAAATAATCGCAGTGATTGCCGCTTTGTCTGTATTCATCTTCGGCGCTCTGGTTATAAGGCATTTTTATTTGATCAATCGCGATATTCCACGCGCACCCTGTTTTGCATCCATAGATTTTGTCCATACGAATGATCACAAAGTTCGTTGGCACGGCGTTGGCGATATGACGATCGATCCAAGGGAGGGCGCTCTCTATGTGTACTACGTCGTCAAAACCCCTGAAGGCGAAGTCTATACCTATGATCGCAAGTTCGAGATTGCACTAACACACCTGGATACTTCCAGGTTTCTGTTCAAGACGCGTTCGATTGTAAAGTTTGATGCGGACACCGCCAGCGATGAGCTTCCGTTCATGGAAAGAGGTTTTCAAGGCGGTATGGTGACGTTCAATTACTTCTCCGACACCGAGTATTACTACAATATCAATAACCTGATCAATGGCGTATGTCACGTCCCTCGCTAGCGAAAGCCCCGGGCTGGAAGGCCTCTGGGCGACTAAGTAAGACTGAGTAAGACGCCAGTAAGGCCTCGACGCCCCCGCGTTGTTAATGTGATTCGAGTCAAGCCAACAACACCTGCGACTACCGGATAGTCAGCCGCAGTGCGGCTGTTTGGTTGCCTTGAATAACATGATGATGTTTAAGCTGTTGAGGAACGTTATAAATGCTCTGGTTTTGCGTGCGCAGTTATCATGGGGCGAAGTCTCCCGCCTGGAAGCGATCAATTGCAATAAACCGGGAAGGTATTGTGTTTGTGCCGGCGGTTATTGCAGGAAAAGAAAAGGATGTGAGTGTTTCCACGTTGTTTGATCGCACTCCAGTTTTGCTTTGCTTTGATCATGTTTACGTACCTGTGGCGTGGATGGTCGAACACTTTCCGATGTGCAGGTCGCACTGTTGCGACATGATGAAGGCGGCACTTTTTGGTATACGAGAAACACTATATAGCCGTGAGAAATGGTCTCGGGTGAGCTGTTTTCGTGGGCGCGCTGGAGAAAGAAACTATTTGGGATTTGTCTCATGAGACCGAGTCTGTTTTGCAATCTGTATCTGCTGATCGGTAGCGTTTTGATCAGCGATAGTTCTTGGGCGAGCGCGCGAGAAAGTTGCGCGCAGCGTCGTGCCGAACTTGTGTTCCAGATTGAGCGCGCTGAGGCGAGGGACAATGTTTATCGCAAGTCCGGACTAGAGCAGGCACTGGCCAATGTCGAGCGTTATTGCCAAGAACCCTCCGCGCAAGATGACCATTCAAGCGCCATGCAAAAGGCCGAAGCCGAAGTGCGACGCAGACAGAGCTATCTGGAGGCCGCACGTCAGTATGGCGATGTGAAAGTCATCAGGAAGCAGGAAGCCAGGCTGAAGCTAGCTCAGACAAAACTGCAAAAGCTCTTGGATGAGTAAAGGGTCAACCACCGCCAACAAACCGCAGTACGTTTTCTTTTTCAACTCTGCAATTCAACGTGCTCATCAGTGACACCGGGAAATCGAATATGAAAAACACCCTTATCTTTGTTTCACTCTTTACTTCTGCTGTGCTGATCTCTGGCTGCACCGCGACCGACTGGGTGCATGCTGCCGGTGGAATCATGGGCGCCAAGGACGATTACGACAGGAAAGCCAGAACCGATCGACTTAAAAAAGCCAATGCTGCTGCGCGTCGCGTCAAAGGCTGACCACAAGTTGGAACCGGGCCTTTATTCAATGCAAAATGATGGCTCGGCAATATCATTTTGCAGCTGAATTCATATTTATGCGTTAATTATGCAAATCAGCATTTGTCTTAACGAATAACTTCAAGCACTATGCGCGTTATGCAAAAACGCAACGTAGCCTCCGTCTTAAGAGCACTGCTCGACCAGCACGGGATCTCCCCCACGGAGCTCCACCGTCGCACCGGCGTGCCTCAATCCACTCTCTCGCGGATCCTCAGCGGGAAGATCGTCGATCCCTCGGATAAACACATTTCGAAGATCGCCGAGTACTTCGCCGTGAGCACCGATCAATTGCGCGGGCGCGCAGATGTCGCGCCGTCGGCCAGTGCCGCGCGTGATGACGTACACGCGGAACTCAAGGACATAATGCTGTGGGACGACGATACGCCTGTCGATGATGACGAAGTATCGGTGCCGTTCCTTCGCGAGGTTGAATTGGCTGCAGGATCAGGAAGATTCGTCATCGAAGAGAGCGAGCGCTCTAGCCTGCGCTTCGGCAAGCGCAGCCTGCGTCATAACGGTGTGCAGTTCGACCAGGCCAAGTGCGTCACAGTGCGCGGCAACAGTATGTTGCCGGTGCTGCGTGATGGCGCCACCGTCGGCGTCAACGCCGGCAAGTGCGGCATCGGCGACATCATTGATGGCGACCTTTACGCGATCAACCACAATGGCCAGTTGCGCGTGAAGCAACTCTATCGCTTGCCCACCGGCATTCGTCTGCGCAGCTTCAATCGCGATGAACACCCGGACGAGGACTACAGCTTCCAGGAAATCCAGGAAGAGCAGATCGTCATCCTCGGTCACGTCTTCTGGTGGGGCATGTACGCCCGCTAACCCGACTTTCTCCAGATAAACCCGCCCATTGGCGGGTTTTTTTTCGCCTTGATGAAACCGTCAAACCCTTTCGCTGCGGGGCGTTCATGCGTTTGCGCATTTCCAATGCATAAATAAATGCATTTACGCATTGACTGTATATGCATACATGCATATCCTTGCCACCAAGCCGCTCGACAAAGCGGCTGGCAAGAAAGCTCTTTAGTTCCACAAGAACAGGCAGCGATGAACCGGCCTCAACGGTTCAGAGGGTTGGCAACTGACCCGGGTGTGCAGCGTAAAGCACCAGAAGCAGTTATCCGGCGGGCAGGGACCGCGGTCGGAAAAACAATTTGAATGGACTCGTACCGCGCCAGTAGCGCCGAAAAGTCAGCTTCCTTCTTGAGTACAGGATTTGAAGGAGGGCGAAGGAGCGCATTACTGAAAAGCCCGGTGCTTGATTGCCGGGCTTTTTGGAATGCCTGCCGAAGTTCCGGCGAGCAATGTCTGGACAATGCTGGAAGTTACATAGACGCATTGGCTGAAATCTTTCAAAAGGAAACTGGAATGAACCGTTACGTCCTTATCGTTTCGCCTGGTGGCGTCATGCTCGTACTTCAGGTGCTGGACACTGATGGAGAGCCGCCTGCAATCCCTGACAATGAACCGTCTTCTGCGTGGTGGAATGTCACTGGTGATACCACCGCCCAACCGGGATACAAATTGCAACCTGGCCCTTATGGCAACACTTTTATTCCTCTCGAACCCAGTGAACTGGAGCGTGCTATCAAAGGCCGCCTGCAGGAACGCTTTGACAAAGTCGAGCAGTGGCTGAAGTTCAACCCACTGCAATACAAAGTGGATCTGGCCGTCGCCACGCCTGCAGAGGAGGCGAAGTTGCGTGCCATCAAGCAGTACTACCTCGACGTCTGCGATACGACAAATCAAAACACCTTTCCGGAAGTCATCTGGCCAATCGCGCCTTTCTGATGGCTCTGCTTGTCAGCGCTCCATCGTGAGAGAGCATTGCTCAAAAGCCTGGCCCAGCGCCGGGCTTTTCGGAATGCCTACCTCAAGAGAAATCGATTGAACCCAACACACACCATTCATCCATCACACCAGGAGGCGTGACATGACAAACGAGCAACAAGCGTTGGCGGACATGCCGATCTGGCTGGTCATCCTCCTTGCCGTTGTCGGCGGGGTGTCCGGCGAAATGTGGCGCGCCGACAAAGAGGGCGCCCGTGGCTGGCCACTGTTGCGGCGGCTGGCATTGCGCTCTGGCGCCTGCATGATCTGCGGCGTGTCGGCGATCATGCTGCTGTATGCCGCCGGCATGTCGATCTGGGCTGCCGGCGCCTTCGGCTGCCTCACCGCAATGGCCGGCGCCGACGTCGCCATCGGTCTGTATGAACGCTGGGCCGCCAAGCGCATCGGCGTCTGCGAAGTCCCGCCACGCGACCAACCTTAACCAAAACCAATTCTCTGTGCCGCCATTTTGGCGGCAGGGCTGCGCGTGGACGATTGAAAAGGAGGTCATGTATGCCCACACCGATCCAGCAGCCGTCGCAACTGTTCACAGCCGTCGCGACGACACTGCGAAACACAGCCGGACTCAACCTCAACGTCGGCAATCACGATGATTTTACCGCACCGGGCGATCAGGCCTGGGTATTGATCAACTTCGACCACAATGGACCTGGCGTGCGTGCCGCTGACGGGCGAATTGCTCATGTCATGACGGTGTCCCTGCAAGTCGTCCCGGCCCTCGCCGCCAGCGCATTTGCGGCCTGCGATTTGATTGCTGTGCTGAAAAACCTGATCACCGACAACCGCTGGGACCTGCCCGGCGATCAATGCGATCTGCCGATGAACATTGATGGTCTGCCGTCGCTGCTGATCCGCGCAGATCAGCAATACAAAGCCTGGACCCTGACGTTCAACCAGACCCTCTACCTCGGCCCGACCTTGCTTGACGACCCGCTGGGCACACCGATATTCGCTCGCACCTGGGAAGTCGGCAACATCGACGACCCCGACCAATACACCGCGCTGGAGGCCTGAGATGTTCGATGGACTATTGCGCATGCAACTCGGCCCGATCATCGAACGCCTGGCCGAGATGGAAGCGGAAATCGAAGACCTGCACCGCCGCGCCGAAAGCTTTTGCCGCATCGGCATTTGCCAGACCGTCGACGCCGCGAGCAACACCTGCCAGGTCAGCCACGGTGGCTTGCTCACGCCGGCGATCAAGTTTTTCAACCCCAGCGCCGGCGCACAAAGCGAATCGCGGATTCCGACGGTGGGTGAGCAGTGTCTGCTGTTCAACTACGGCAGCGGCGAAAGCGGCGCACAGAGTGTGGCGTTGTTCGGCTTGAACAGTGACCGCTTTCCGCCAGCCTCCGCGGTGCCGACGCTGACCCGTCGAGTGCATCAGGACGGCAGCGAAAGCGGCTACGACGATGCCAGCCACACACTGCACTGGCAAAACGGTCCGGCAGCATTCAGCGGCTCACGCGAATCACTCGAACTGAGCATTGGCCCGGCACGCCTGGCAATGACGCCACAACTGATCAGTCTGCAACTGGGTGCGGTCGGCCTGACCATCGACGCTTCTGGCGTGCACTTCAGCGGCCCCTTGGTCGATCACCAGGGCCGCGTCATCAGCCCCTGATTCAAGAGTTTCCCATGATCGGAATCGATAGAGACAGCGGGGCCACGGTCGACGACTGGCTGCAATTTGTGCAGCGCGCGACCCGGGCCCTGACAACGCCGCTGGGCACCCGGCAAAAAAGGCCCCTTTATGGCTCGCTGATCCCCACGCTGCTGGGGCAGAACCTCGGTGACGACGTACTGCTGTTGGCCCAGAGCCATGCGGCGCAAGCGTTCTACAACGCGCAGAACGGCATCAGCGATTTTCAACCGCAAGTGATTGTCGCCAGCCGTCAGGGCGCCGGTCTGCTGCTGCGTTTCGCCGGAACCTGGAAAAACCGTCAACAAACCTTCGAGGTCGTGACATGAGCATGTTGATCCCCGGCCAGAACCAATTGGCCGAACCCGCGCTGATCACCGTTGAAGCCTTCGAAGACTTGCTCGCTGAGTTCAAGACTTTCGTCGTCGAATACGTCGGGGCGCGGTCGCCGGACAGTGCTGCGAAACTCAGGACCAGTCTCGAGAACGAAAGCGAACTGCTGACCCTGGCGCTAGAAGCTTTCTGCGTGCGACTGCAAACCCATGAGCGCAAATACAACGCTCGCATCAAGCAGATGCTGGCGTGGTGGGCGACGGGCAGCAATCTCGACGCACGCTTGGCCGACATGGGGCTTGAGCGGCAGTTGCTGGATGCCGGTGACCCGGCAGCATTCCCGCCAGTGCCGGCGATTTACGAAAGCGACGACGACGCCCGCCTGCGTTATTACCTGGCGCCACACGCTCCGGCGGCGGGCTCGCGAATGCAGTATCGCCGCGAAGTATTTACCCTCGGCGAGCGTCCGACGGTGCTAGTCGAATCCACCGAGGCAGGTGTGGTGAATGTCACCTACACGTTCAACCCGGACGGCCTCGCTGCGCAGGTCAAGGATGGCAACGGGCGTCGCACGGCACCGGGCGAAGTGCAGGTCACTGTGCTGTCCCGCGACGGCGATGGCACGCCTTCCCAGGCATTGCTTGAAGGCGTTCGTCAGCACTTTGCACGACCGGACGTGCGACCGGAAACCGACCTCGTCAGCGTCAAGGCTGCCGACATCCAGCGCTACAAGATCCGCGTGGTCGCGAAGATCAATTCCGGCCCTGATTCGGGCCTGACCAAAGTCGCCGCGCAACAGCAACTGCAGGCCTACGCCGACAGTTGTCATCGCCTCGAAGGCCGGGTCGATCCGAGCTGGATCGACTACACACTGCACAGCGCCGGTGCCGTGCAACTGCAGATTCTTGAACCGCTGGCGCCAATCGTGACGACGGCGTTTCAAGCGCCGTATTGCACGGCGGTCGAGGTCGAGGTGCTGACGCTATGAGTGAAAAAACTCAACGCCCGACGCTGCTGCCTGCCAACAGCTCTGCACTTGAACGAGGTCTGGATCTGGGCTTTGGCGCACTGCTTGATCGCATCGCGCCGCCGTTTCCCGAACTGATGAACCCGAGCGAAACACCGGTCGCATTCCTGCCTTATCTGGCAGCGGATCGCGGTGTCGCCGAATGGAGTACCGCCGCACCGGAAGCGGAAAAACGCCTGACCGTTGAACTTGCCTGGCCCACCGCGCGCCAGGCTGGTACCCGCAAGGCGCTGGAAAACGCCGCCAAGGGTTTGCAATTAAGACCCGAGATCCGCGCCTGGTACGAACAGACACCGCCCGGCGCACCGTACAGCTTTTCCGTACGCGCCTTCAGCGACCAACCCTACAGCGAAGAAATCGACGCCCGTCTCGACCGACGTCTGGCTGATGCCAAGAGCGAACGGGATGTGCTGTCGGTCTCGGTCGGCTTGAGCGCTTTCGGTAGTCACTCGATCGCCGCTGCAACATTTTGCGGCGAACTGACCACGATTTATCCGGTGTTCATCGAAGGGCTCGAAACCTCGGGAGAGGCGTTCATGGCTGCCGGCATGTACACCGTCGAAACATCCACTATTTATCCTCAGGGGGCCTGAATGGCTGACTATTACACCCTGCTCACCAACGCAGGGATTGCCTACGAAACGGCGTGCAAGGCCGCGGGCACGCCGATCAAGCTGACACAGATTTCCGTCGGCGACGGCGGCGGCACGGTCTACAACCCGGCTGCAACCGCCACTGCGCTGAAACGCGAAGTCTGGCGCGGGCCGCTCAATGCGCTGTTCCAGGACGAGAAAAATCCGAGCTGGCTGCTCGCCGAAGTGACCATCCCGCCGGATGTCGGCGGCTGGTATGTGCGTGAAGCGGGGCTGTGGACTGACACTGGAGTTCTCTACGCCATCGTCAAATATCCGGAGTCGTTTAAACCGGTGCTGGCGACGTCAGGTTCGGGCAAAGAGTTCTACATTCGCTCGATTTTCGAGACGAGTAATGCGTCGCTGGTGACGTTGTTGATTGATGACACGGTGGTGAAGGCGACTCGTGCATGGGTCACGGGGTATGTGGCGGATGAGCTTGCCAAGCTGGATGCCAAGCAGTCGGTGCGCGTGGCTACGACTGGCAATATTACATTGAAAGCGGCACAAACCGTTGATGGTGTCGCCGTCGTTGCTGGTGACAGAGTGCTGGTGAAAAACCAGACGTTATCGAAAGATAATGGACTGTACGTTGTTGCAAATGAAGTCTGGGTTCGTGCAAAAGATGCCGACTCAAATCTTAAGGTAACGCCAACTCTGACCGTATCTGTTGAGCAGGGTACAACTCAATCCGACACGATCTGGCAGCTTGTTACCGATGGTCCTGTGCTCCTCGGCACTACTTCTTTGGTGTTTCAAAACATCACCTTCGGCTTGGCACCGCTCAGTTCTCCGGTGTTTTCCGGCAGCCCGACAGCGCCAACGGCTAGCGTTTTTAGCAATGATGATGTTCTGGCAACTACGAAGTTTGTCCAGCGAGCGCTGGGTAGTTACGCCGGCCAGACAAACTATGACTCCAACACCCAGTTGACTGTTGCCGACGTCGGGAAACTGTCGATCTTTACCACAGCAGGTTTGACGGCGACGCTCCCCGATTGGAACAGCGTGCCTCCGGGGGGCTTGGTACATCTGACAAGTACTGGGGGGCTAACGGTCAAGACCCGGGCAGGAGAAACCTTTGGAGCTGTAAACACAACCAACTTGACTAGCGTTGTGCTCCAACCAGGCAATTTTGCGGTTTTCAGGCGCTTGTTGCTTGGTCCCGGGTGGAGTCTGGACTCGGGGGATGCTGCGCTGAAATATTCGCCGATGTTTCAGTCTTTGCTTACAGGTACTAACGGTTACAAAAAAGATCCCAGCGGATTGATCGAGCAATGGGGTTTTTTGCCTGGTTACAACACGGGCGGAACGATTTCCGTTGTTTATCCCACCGCGTTCACCACATCCACTTTTTCAATTATGGCTCAACGGATGGACGGGGTGATTACCTCAGGCACGATCGTAGTCAATAGCACGTCGTTGAGTGGATTCAGCTTTGTCGATACTGGTCTGCCTGCAAATGACGTCAACGCCATATATTGGACTGCAAAAGGAAAGTAAGGGACGACCAATGCACTATTCACCGTCAAAAAATGGATTTTATGATCCGGGTTTTACCGGCCAACATCCTATCGACATAGTATCGATTACCACAGAAGAACATCTTCGTTTGCTGGACGGGCAAAGTAACGGGCAAATAATTGAGGCGGGTCCGGAAGGCTACCCAATCTTAAAAGACCGGCCTGCTGCTACACCCGAGCAATTAGCGATCGCCGAACGCTATTGGCGCGATCAGCAACTGGCGGAAACGGACGGCATTGTCGCCAGACATCGTGACGAGCAAGAAGAAGGTCAGAACACTACGCTGGCACTGGAGGAATATGGTCAGTTGCAGTCTTATCGTCGCGCATTGCGTAACTGGCCGGAGGCGGGGGCGTTTCCGTTGTCGGCACACCGTCCTCAAGCGCCTGCATGGCTCTCGCTGCAGCCCCTATAAACGCCCCTTTCTCCGGGGCGTTTTCTTATCTGCATCAAACCACCCAACACCCGCCAAGCCCCTCCCCAAGAGGGGCTTTCCCGTTTATGGAGAAACGAAAAATGGCAACCCGCCAAACCTACACCGTGCTCGTTCCATTCCCCACCGGCGGTGGGCACTGGTCGAGCGTCGGTCAAGACCTTGATCTGCTCGACGTCGAGGCGAGTGCCTTGCACTTCGCCGGTCGACTGGAACTGAAAACCCCCTCCACCCAGGCCAAAAAGGCCGCTGCCAAGAAGGCTGACTGAATATGGCTGAGGTTCTGAACTTCGAGCACAACGGCATTACCGTCAATGCCACTGAATCCCCCGAGGCCATGGGTGGCCTGGGTGACAACGTCATCGGTCTGGTCGGCACCGCGCCGAAAGCCGATCCGCTGATTCCGCGTAACGCGCCGTTCCGCATCAACAGCTTCACCACCCACGCGCTGCTCGATCCGACCGGTTCGGAAGAGGGCACCCTGTACCACGCGGTTTACCAGATCCTCAAAGTGGTCAAGGTGCCGGTCTACGTGGTCATCGTCGAAGCAGGCGCGACCCCGGCCGACACCGTTAACGCCGTGATCGGCGGCGTCGATCCACTGACCGGCCGCAAGCTCGGTCTGGCTGCGCTGGGCAGTGTCCCGGAAGACCTGACCATCATCGGCGCGCCGGGCTTCACCGGCACCAAAGCCGTGGCCAGCGAGTTCGCCTCGTTCGGCAAGCGCATCAAGGCCCGAGTGGTGCTGGATGGCAAGGACGCTTCGGTCGCCGATCAAGTGCTGTACAGCCAGGAACTCGGCGGTGCCGACCTCGGTTTCGACCGTTGCCTGGTGGTGCACAACATGCCCGCTGTGTACTCGAAAGCAGCGAAGAAAAACGTTTTCCTGTCGCCTTCCAGTCTGGCGATTGCCGCACTGGCCAAGGTCAAGCAGTGGGAGAGCCCGGGCAATCAGGTGACCTACGCCGAGGACGTTTCGCGGGTCGTTGAATACAACATCCTCGACACTTCCACCGAAGGCGATCTGCTCAACCGCTACGGCGTCAGCTACTACGCCCGCACCGTGCTGGGTGGCTTCTCGCTGCTGGGTAACCGCTCGATCACCGGCAAGTTCATCAGCTACGTCGGCCTCGAAGATGCGATCAGCCGCAAGCTGGTCAAGGCCGGCCAGAAAGCCATGGCCAAGAACCTCACCAAATCCTTCATGGATCAAGAGGTCAAGCGCATCAACGACTGGCTGCAAACCCTGGTCGCCGACGAAACCATTCCTGGCGGCAGCGTTTATCTGCACCCGGAACTCAACAGCGTCGAGAAGTACAAGAACGGCACTTGGTACGTGGTCATCGACTACGGCCGCTACGCGCCGAACGAACACATGGTTTATCAACTCAACGCCCGCGATGAAATCATCGAGCAGTTCCTGGAGGACGTTCTCTAATGTTTACCAACCGCGTAAGACAGGCCATCGCGGCCACCCTGCAAGGCCTGCCGTTGTCGGCGACCGTTGAAGAATTCACCCCGCCGAAGATCGAATTCGACGTGGAAGAGATGCGTGGCGGCCGCTTTATCGTCGAAGAAATGGCCAAGGGCGGCAAAGCGCTCAACGCCAAGCTGACCCTGCAAGGCCTCGGCGCCGAAGTCATGCTCGCGCTGGGTGTGAAGCTGGGCGACGACATCCTGCTGAACGTGCGTGAAGCCGGTCAGGATCAGGATGGCAACACCTGGTTCACCTACCACACCGTCGGCGGCAAGCTGAAGTCCCTCGAAGAAACCGCAGTGAAAATGGGTGAAAAACCCAAGACCAATCTGGAGCTGTCCTGCCGCACCTACAACCGCCTGGAAAACGGCGTACCGGTGATCGACATCGACGTGCGCACCCAGAAGTTCGTGCTCAACGGCGTCGACATCCTCGGTGATGCCCGGCGTGCGGTGTTGATGCCGTAACCCGTTACACCGCAAAACCTGTGGGAGCGAGCCTGCTCGCGAAGCCTTTGGCACATTCAACATCAATGTGACTGAACGACCGCTTTCGCGAGCAGGCTCGCTCCCACAGTGGGCCAGTGTGACTGGCAGAAATTGAGTAACCCCCAAGAATCACCAAGGAATTCATACATGTCGTGGATGCCACCCCAGCATGACCTGCTGTCGCCAATTACCGGCGATGACGGTTCGCAGATCAACCAGATCCAGCTCAAACCGCTGTTCTATGCCGCACAGAAAGAAGCGCTGGAACGCGCCGGCGATGACGAAGACGATCAGTTCTTCGAACTGGCACTCCTCGCCACTGGCCTGTCGGTCAAGGAACTCGACCAGCTCAAGCGCCCGGACTACGTGAGCATCGCCCAGTACGTGCACGAGATGTCGACTCGCCCGGCGTCGTACTTTCTCGACCAGGTCGAAGAGGCGGAAAAATCCGCCGATCCCGACCAGGTGCAATTGCTGCAACCGCTCGCCGTGACCGGCCGCACCGTGACCTCGCTGTCGCTGGAAATGCCTGCACTTCGCGCCACCAAAGTGATGAAGAAACTGAAAACGGCCAAGGAACGCGCCGAGTTCATCACTGCCCACTGCACGGGTCTGATGATTCCCGATCTGGCCCTGATGAGCGTCCCGGACTGGACGCAATTGCAGGTGCGCATCGACGATTTTTTAAACCAGCCGGCGGCCTACTTTCGGAACGCGACATCGAAGTAATCCTCGATATCGTCCCGCTCATTTACCCGGTAAGTGAAGCGGAGATTCTCGAATGGGACGCCGAAAAGGCGTTGCGCCGCTACGACATAGCGATCACTCGCCTTGGAGTGAAACAGGAGTAGAGCGGCATGGCAGAGAGCAAATATGCGCTCACGTACGCCGGTGATGGCGGCAATACAACGGGTGGATTTACGCTGCCCGACAACCTCGGCAAACCGCTGCAGGATTTGAACGTCACATTGGCGTTGGCAAGCGTGGATATTCGTTTGCTGACTCAGGAGCAGATCAAGCTGCGGGAGCTACTGGTCAGCCAGCAGTCGTTGTTCAAGGCTGGCGCCGCCGCTCCCGCCACGAGCGAACCAAAGTCAAAACTCAACGCCGAGATCGAGCAGCGTCCGCCGCCAAAAATCACTCAGTCGGCAATGGCAAACGAAGCGGTGCTGGTTGAATTGAATCAGGTGCTGCACCTGAGCAACGAATCGCTTCAGGCACTCTCGGAAACGAACCTGGAAATCGCCAGTGATAAACGGGTTGCCCCTAGTGGGTCGACTGGTGCGGATTTGCTGCAAGTGCAACTGTCAGCGCTGCGGTCCGGCATCAGTGATGGTCTGAAGGGCGAGCAGAAAAAGGAGGCATTACAGGATTTCTCTCGTGATGCCGCCATCAATGCCTCGGCCTTCAAGATCGATGTCAAGGCTGCTGGCGAGATGTTGGCGGGCTGGCGCACCGCTCTGAAGCTTGATCGGGTGCAGAGCCAGGATCTGGCAGACGCGACCAGCTACCTTGGCAACAGTGGCCTGAACGTCAAAACCGCTGACATCGGTTCCGTCGTTCAAAGTGCCGGGGAGGGCGCCAAAGCTGCAGGGATGACGCCCGAGCAAGTGGCTGTACTTGCGGCAGCGTTTCTGAACAGTGGCGCTAACAAGACAGATGCCGCAGCGGCGCTGAAGAGTTTCACGACGGTTCTGGGTAAAGGTGAATCCGCCTCATCGGCGCAGCGCTCGGCCTGGGCCGAAATGGGTCTGAACCCCGAGTCGCTGGCACGTGGGATGAGTGAAGATGCCCCCCAAACGATTAAGTTGGTTCTGGAAGAACTCAAGAAGCAACCTGAAGAGAAACAGGCATCACTGACAAAAACGCTGTTTGGCAACAATGATGCAATCCTTGAGTTGTTGAAGAAGCCTGAGGATGCTCAAACTGCGTTCAAACTGGTTTCTGACAAGTCCCTGTATGCAACATCCAAACGCGGTGAGGATGCAGGTTCGGCGGCACAAACCGCTGAGGCTTATGGCAATACATCGCAGGGACGCTGGAATGCGCTGGATGCGAGTCTGAACAGGCTGTCCACGGCGGTCGGCAATTCATTGGCCCCGGTGACAGACGGCTTTGCAGTCGGGCTGACTGCGGTGGTCAATGAACTGAGCGCGGCGGCCGAATCCTTCCCGTTCGTCACCGCTGCACTGACTTTGCTTGGGGTAGCTGCCACGCCGTTCGTAGCAGGCGCGCTGAAGACCGGTGTGTCCTCAGTGCTCGACGCGGTTTCTACAAGACTTTTGCGCTTGGCGGCTACGCGTTTACCGTCTGAAATCGGCGAAATGATCGCCGGTGAGGATGACGACAATGGCGGTCGCAAAAAGAAACGATCAGTACGCAGGCCAGGGCAAGGCAAACGGGCCAAGACCCCGGCGAAAAGTGCTCCGCCGCGCACTCCAGCTGCTCGCCAAAGCCTGGGCAATCGCTTACGCGGTGCAGCGCTCAAGGTTATGCCTGCCATCAAAAGCACGGCTGCCAAGGTCTTGCCCGCAGTGCGGAGCGCAGGCGCCAAGGTTATGCCTATGCTGTCTCGAGCTGCGCCTATTGTGGGTAAAGTTGCTGCACCATTGATGATTGCACACGCCGCCTACAAAGGCCTGAAAGGCTGGCGTGAGGGTGATGACAAAGCCGTGGGAGCGGCAACAGGTGAGTTAGCGGGTACAGCCATTGGCGCGGCCGTCGGCTCGCTTTTTCTTCCCGTTGTCGGTACAGCCATCGGGGGAGTCCTGGGTGGATTAGCGGGATCATACCTGGGGGAAAAACTCGCCAGCCCGCCCGCCGACAAACTCTCTGCGCCGGGAGATGTCGCGAAAAATCTGGTCAACGCTCCCTCCCAAAGCCAAAACCAGCAAGTCACCTTCTCGCCCTTGATCCAGGTCACCTGTCCGGCTCCGGACACGGCTGAACAAATCCGCACGATCATCGGGCAGCAACTGAGTGGGCAATTCCACGGCCAGTTCCTGCCGCTGATGACCAACAACCCCCTCGCCACCCGCCGTGACGCAGCCCTGACCGATGGAGTCGCCTGATGAAACAACAAATGGCCCTGGGCAGTTTCATCTTCGGTCTCTCGCGCCAATTTGCGTACCACACGTTGCTGCGCAAGTCCGATGGCGGCTGGACCGAAATACAGATCCTCACCAGCAAACCGAAATCCAGCCAGACCGGCCAGAAGCCGGAAACCCTGACCATCACTGGCAAGTCGATGTACGCCGTGGCCATGGATCGGCTCGATGAATTGCGTGCCTTGCAGGCGCTGCGTATACCGCTGCCGCTGATCGATGGCATTGGTCGCAACTGGGGGCTTTGGCGGATCAACAACGTTCAGGAAACCCAGACCCAGATCATCGATGACGGCACGGCGATGGTGGTCGATTGGGTCATCGAATTGGCGGAGTTCAATAATGCGTAAGGTTCGAAGCGTGGCCGGTGATTCGGTGAATCTGCTGCTCTATCGCGAAACCGGGCGCAGCGATGATGTGGCTGAGGAAGCGCTGTGGAAACTTAATCCGACCCTGGCTGAGCATGGTCCGATCCTGCCTGCAGGCATCTGGATCGCACTGCCTGAACTCGACAGCAAACCCGCCGCCATCAAACCGCTAACAGCCTGGGATTAAGGAGGTCGCATGACACTGGGTTTTACCCCGGCGGTAGAAATCTACGGCGCCCATGCGGCCCTGCTCAATCAGCGTCTGATCAGTTGGGAACATATCGATGCCGCGGGCATCGAGTCGGATCAACTGACGTTGACGGTGGACCTTGAAGGTCTCGACGGTTTACCGAGTCTCGGTGGCCGAATCGGTCTGAAAGTCGGTTACCTGGAATCGGGCATGGTCGACAAAGGCCAATTCAAAGTCACTCGCCTGACGCCGACGCTGTTCCCGTTCCGTCTGACCCTGGTCGCTACTGCAGCGCCATTCAGCAAGGATGACGAGACCGGCTTCAAGCAGCGCCGCACGGCGAGTCACGGGCCGACCACTTTAGGTACGCTGTTTCGTGAACTGGTGTTGCGACACGGCTTTTCACCACGGGTCGCTCCCGATGTGTCGTTGATCCGTATCGAGCACATCGATCAGACCAACGAAACCGACATGGGCTTTCTGACGCGATTGGCGATGAAGTACAACGTGGTCGCCAAACCGTACGATCAGATTTACGTGCTGGCGCGGTCCGGCCAGACCAAATCGTTGTCGGGACAGACGCTGGCGGATGTGACCTTGTCGGTGACCCACAACAACCGCCCCGGCGATCACGCCTTTATCAGCGCCACTCTGGAAGAATCCGCCCGCGAGCAAGCCAAAGGCTGCAAGACCTGTTTTGTCGATGCAGCGACAGGCGTGTTGCGCTGGGTCGAAACCGG
This sequence comes from Pseudomonas viridiflava, assembly GCF_900580865.1. Taxonomy (GTDB): domain Bacteria; phylum Pseudomonadota; class Gammaproteobacteria; order Pseudomonadales; family Pseudomonadaceae; genus Aquipseudomonas. The sequence goes on along the minus strand of NZ_UTBZ01000228.1, from coordinate 290,936 downwards.
GCTTGCGCCGTTCAAGACCATTCGCCAGAAGCAACCCAACGAAGCGGATGCCATCGCCGTTGGCGAGGGCGAAGTGCGCAAAATGCTCCGGCAAAAGTACAAGGTGAAGATCACCTGCCCCGGCGATCCACGGCTGGCAGCCGAAGGGCTGGTGCTGCTCGATGACACCTGGCCTGACTTCATGCGCGGGCGCTGGTCCATCGACAAGGTCACCGCCAGCGGCAATCGCGAGAACAGCTATCGCTGCCTGATCGATGCGTCGTGCCTCGACCCCAAAGCCGAAGCCAAAGACTGATTCCTCAATCTCACAGCGGTGAAGATCCCTGTGGGAGCGAGCTTGCTCGCGAATGCAATCTGACATTCAAAAGAGTCATCGACTGAAACACCGCTTTCGCGAGCAAGCTCGCTCCCACAGGTTTTGCAGTGCGCTGCAGATCGCATTCATTCTGGAGTATCCCCATGAAGATCACCCCGATCCTCACGCAATTGCGTGGGCAATGCCCTGGCCTTGCCAATCACATTTCGGTGGGCGTCGATCTGGTGTTGCTGCAAGGCAACCCGGATCTGCCGACACCCTCGGCCCACGTGCTGCCAATCGCCGATCTGGCCAGTAACAGCACCAGCCAAAACCTCACCACCCAACCGATCCGCGACCGCTTCGAAATCGTCCTGGTGCTTGACGCCAGCGACGCTACAAAAGCGCTGGATCTGTTGCACGACCTGCGCGCCGAACTGTGGCGCGCGCTGGTGGGTTTCAAACCTGATTCTGACTACAGCGCCATCGTCTATGACGGCGGCGAAATGGTCTCGATCAACAGCAGCCGCGCCTTCTACCGGCTGCGCTTTTTTGCCGAGTTCCAGCTCGGTCGCAATCTGCCCAGTCAGCCTGCGGAGAGTTGGCACGAACGCGAACTGGACGGTTTGTCGTCCTTTACCGGGGCCACCGTGCGGGTCGATGCGATCGATCCGGCCGACCCCAACCTGAAACGCCCGGGCCCCGATGGGCGCGTGGAAATGACTTTCTCTGGAGACGTAACCCCATGAGCAATCGCATCACCGTACTGCCGGCCGAAGGCCGCGTTGTACCTGACCCGGAGGCGGGCGATCTGCTGCCGGTCGAAGGCCGTGAAGTGCTGGACAGCGCCTGGTGGCGCCGACGTCTGGCCGACGGCGATATCACCCTCAAAACCGCACCAGCCAAACAAAAGGGAGCCAAATAATGGCGATCGGATTCAGCAACATCCCCGCGGACATTCGTGTACCGCTGTTCTATGCCGAAATGGACAACTCGGCCGCCAATAGCGCGAGTTCGACCCTGCGTCGTTTGATCGTCGCTCAGGTCAACGACAACATTGCCCCGACCGAAGTCGGCAAACTGGTTTTGGTCTCCAGCGTTGCGCTGGCCAAAAGCATCGGTGGTCAGGGCTCGATGCTCGCCTCGATGTACGAGACCTTCCGCAAGGCTGACCCGATCGGTGAGATCTGGTGCCTGCCGCTGCACAACACCGAAGGCGCCATCGCCAAAGGCGTGCTGACCCTGACTGGCACCGCCACTCAGGCTGGCGTGTTGAATCTGTATGTCGGCGGCGTGCGTGTGCAAGCCACCGTGGTCAACGGTGCCACCGCTGCACAGGCGGCCACCGCCCTGGCGCAGAAAATCAACGCCACTGCCGACCTGCCGGTCAGCGCTGTCGCTGCCGAAGGTGTGGTCACCCTGAGCGCCAAATGGACTGGCGACAGCGGTAACGACATCAGCCTGCAATTCAATCGCTTGGGCAAGAGCAACGGCGAAGATACCCCGGCCGGCCTGACCACTGCGATCACCACGATGACCGGCGGCGCCGGTGTGCCGGATCAGGTTGAGGCCATCGCGGCCCTGGGTGATGAACCGTTCGAGTTCATCGCGCTGCCATGGTCCGATCTGTCGACGCTCAACACCTGGCAAGCGGTCATGGACGACAGCACCGGTCGCTGGTCGTGGGCCAAGCAGCTGTTCGGTCACGTCTACAGCGCCAAACGCGGCACCGTCGGTACGCTGGTTGCAGCCGGCCAGGCACGGAACGATCAGCACATGACTATTCAGGCGCTGGAGCCGGGCGTTCCGCAACCGTTCTGGGTACAAGCCGCTGCACTGGCTGCACGCACCGCGGTGTTCATCTCTGCCGACGCCAGCCGTCCGACCCAGAGCGGCAGCCTGCCGGGTGTCGACCCTGCGCCGGCGAGTGAGCGCTTCACCCTGACCGAGCGTCAGTCGCTGCTCAACTACGGCATCGCCACCGCTTACTACGAAGGTGGCTACGTGCGCATTCAGCGCTCGATCACCACCTACCAGAAAAACGCTTACGGTCAGGCCGACAACTCCTACCTGGACAGCGAAACCATGCACCAGTCGGCGTTCATCGTGCGCCGTCTGCAAAGCGTGATCACCAGCAAGTACGGCCGGCACAAACTGGCTTCCGACGGCACCCGCTTTGGCGCCGGCCAGCCGATCGTGACGCCAGCGACCATTCGCGGTGAACTGATCGCTCAGTACGCCAAGCTCGAACTGGAAGGCCACGTCGAGAACGCCGAGCTGTTCGCCGAGCACCTGATCGTCGAGCGCGACGTGCAGGACCCGAGCCGCGTGAACGTGCTGTTCCCGCCGGATTACATCAACGGTCTGCGCGTGTTCGCACTGCTCAACCAATTCCGTCTGCAGTACGACGACGCGGCTTGATCCGCGCGTTTGACGGCAAGTTTTCAGCCCACCTCGCGTGGGCTTTTTTATGCAAGGGAGTAACACCATGGGTCAACTGATTGCAGGCACCTGCTACGTCAAAGTCGACGGCGCACAACTGACCATCAATGGCGGCTGCGAAGCACCGCTGATGGCAGTCAAACGCGAAACCGTCGTACCCGGTTTCTACAAGGAAACCGACATCGCGCCGTCGTTCAAAGTGACCGCGCTGCACACCGCCGACTTCCCGCTGAAGAAGCTGATCGAAGGCACCGACATCACCGTCACCTGCGAATTCAGCAACGGCAAAGTCTACGTGCTGGCCGGTGCCTATCTGGTCGAAGAACCAGTTTCCAAGGGCGATGACGCCACCATCGAGCTGAAATTCGAAGGCATCAAGGGGACCTGGCAATGAGCGGCGCCGTGAAGCTTCAGGTTGCGATCGAAGCTCACGGCGAGCCCCTGACCGAACTCGTCCTGCGCCGTCCGACGGTGCAGGAGGTGCGAGCGATCAAGGCGCTGCCGTACAAGATCGACAAGAGCGAAGAAGTCAGCCTCGACATGGACGTGGCGGCCAAATACATCGCTGTGTGCGCCGGCATTCCGCCGTCGTCGGTCAACCAGTTGGATCTGGCTGACCTCAATGCGCTGAGCTGGGCCGTTGCGAGTTTTTTCATGAGTGCGGCGTCGGCGCCATCACCGACCTGATTGCCGTCGCCTATGACCTGGCCTGGTTCTGGAAGGTTGACCCCGAACAGATGATGGCCAGGCCACTGGATGTGCTCCGCGAATCGCTGGAGCACGCGCAACGGATCAATGCGATGCAGCAGGTGCAGTGATGGCGAATACAAATTTGAGCCTGATTCCGCAGACCTTTCCTGTCACGGTCAACATGCTCGTGGTGCTCAAGGGCGCCGAGAAGATGGAAGCCGAAATGAAAGGGCTGCGTGGCAAGGTCGCAGCATTCAAGAAAAGCATGGAGGATAGCGGCCTCGAGCCGCTGGACGTCGCCGGGTTCATTTCCGAAGGTGGCTTGCTCAAGCCGTTTCAGGACGGCATCAAAAAGGCCATCGAAGCGCAGGATGCATTGGCGAAAAAAGCCAGGGCACTCAAGGGGCTGAAAGTGCCGAAGATGGTGCAGGGGGAAACCTCGGCCAACCTGGAGAAATTCAACAAGGCGCTGGACAACATCTCGCTGAAAATCGGTCAGGCATTGTTGCCGGCGGTTAATGGCATCGTCACGGCGCTGACACCGGTGATGACGTCCATCGGCCAGTTCGTCGCCAGCAATCCGTATCTGGTTGAAGGGCTGGCAGCCGCTGCCGTGGCGTTTACGGTGGTCACGGTCGGGGCGATGGGGCTGGTCGCGGTGCTGGGAATTCTGACCTCGCCCATTGGCCTGATTGCCGCCGGGATTGCGGCAGCTGTGGCCGTGATCGTGATCGGCGCACGGTTGATCACCAATAACTGGGCGTCAATTTCCGGATTCTTCGGCGGGATGTGGGACTACGTGGCGGCGGCGTTCAAAGCCGGCGTGGCGAAGATCGGGCAGGCGATCGACTCGATGGGTGCCTGGATCAGCAAAAAGTGGGGAGAGATCCGCGCGGACTTTAATGCAGGTGTCGATAGCGTCGGCAAGTACTACGACGACTTGGTGGCGGATGCACAAGCGGGAATCGCCAAGCTGAAGGCGAGGTTCGATTTCTCACCGCGTGAGGTGTGGAACAAGGCACTGGCGAAAGCCAGCAGTGTTGTCAGCGATTTCTTCGCCAGTACGATGGCAGACGCGCAAGCCGGTATCAACAAGCTCAGGGCGAAATTCGATTTCTCGCCGCGTGAGGTGTGGAACAAGGCATTAGCGAAAGCCAGCGGTGTTGTCAGTGATTTCTTCGTCAGCACCATGGCGGATGCGCAAGCGGGTATCGACAAGCTCAGGGCGAAATTCGATTTCTCGCCAAGTGAAGTGATGAGCAAGGCTCTGGCAGCCGCGAGCAGTATCGTCAGTGATTTCTTCGCTGGAGCAGTGGCCAAAGCTTCTGCCGGCGTGGATGCGCTCAAGGCGAGGTTCAACTGGTCGCCAGTGCAGACGATTATTGGCGCCTGGGGCTCGCTGAACAATGTGTTTGGCAATCTTGTTGATGGTGTTGCAGGTAACGCAGCGGCGCAGTGGGAGCAGGTCAAATCGATCTTCACGCAATCGCCGGTGGTGATGATTGAATCGGCCTGGCAACCCGTGGCTGGCGTTTTTTCGGCGCTTTGGGATGTCCTGCGAGCCTCGATGTCCGCGTTGCAGGACAACCTGCGCAACGTGTTCAACGTCTTGCCGGTGGAGTCGGCAACGGCGGCCTGGAACGGCGTGACCGACTATTTCTCCGGTTTGTGGACATCGTTGACCACCGATGCACAAGTGGTGAAGAGCATCTTCGGTGATCTCTTCAGCCAGTCGCCGCTGGAGTCGATACAGCAGAAATGGCAGCCGGTACTGACTTGGTTCAGCGACATGTGGACAAAGCTGCAAGGGATTTTCGGGCAGCTTAATGAACTGCTCGGTGGCAACTTCTCGGATGTCTTTGCGACCCTCACGGGCACCGGCACATCGGCACCCGCCGGTGGCGCGGCACTCAACAGCACGTTGCCACAATCTTCCAGCGCCCTGATCCAGCAAAGCGCCGCCAACAACCGCACGCAACTCGAAGGCGGCCTGACCGTGCGCTTCGAAAATGCGCCGACAGGGCTGCGCACCGATCAACCGCAAACCAATCAACCGGGCCTGGCGCTTTCTTCGCGCATCGGCTATCGCTCGCTGTCGGCAGGAGGTTCCAATGAACTGGCGTGACCGTTTGTTGCCGGCATCCTTTCGCGGTGTCGGTTTCTGGATCGATCAGGCGAAAACCCCGGTCGGTCGCAAAGGTCAGTTGCACGAGTATCCGCAACGCGACCTACCGTTTTTCGAGGATCTCGGTCAGCAGGCCAAGACCCACGACGTTACCGCATTCATCATCGGCGCCGATTGCCTTGAGCAGCGTGACAAGTTGCTCAAGGCATTGGAGCAGGGCAGTGGCGAGCTGGTGCACCCTTGGCTGGGACGCCTGCAAGTCAAGGTTGGCGAATGCGACATGACCCACACCCGCCAGGACGGCGGGATGGTGACCTTTACCCTGAAGTTTTACCCCGACCAGCCGTTGCCGTTTCCGACCGCTACCGTCAGCACACAGAAAGTGTTGCTGGTGAAGGCCGATACGCTGTTGGGGTCTGCGGTGGCGCGCTTCGAACAGGCGATGACGCTGATCAAGGCTGCGCGGATCGGCATCGCCAATCTGCGCAACAGCCTGACCGGGGTTTATGAGGTGATCAAAGAACAGCTCAAACCGCTGATCGAGCAGTACAAGCAAATCACTGAACTGGTCAAGGCCGTGAAGGAGTTGCCCAAGGAAGTGGCGGCGGAGTTCAAAGGCCTGCTCGGCGATATCAAGGAGCTCAAGGAGTTTGCGAAGGAGGGCTACCGTGGCGTGATTGCCGACGTGTCCCAACAACTCGAAGCCATCCGCAAGGCTGATGCGCCGAAGATCACTACCGGCAAGGACACCAATGCCGCAGCGCAGGCCATGGCCGATCTGGTGCAGGACACGATGCTGGTCAAAGTGGCGCAATGGGTGGCGTCGATGCCCGTGGCGACCCCCGCAGTGAAGCTGTCGTCGACACCCTCGGTGGCTCATCAGGCGGATCAACCGGTGACCCGTCAGGAAGTGCCGGTGACCGATGAAATGAAAGCACTGCAGAAGGCTGTCGGGGTGGCCATTGATCCGATGCTGGACAAGGCCGACCCCAAGCACCACCAGGCAATCAACGATGTCAAGGAAGCGCTGTTGGCGCATCTCAAGGCAGTGGCGTCATCCGGTGTGCGACAGGTCACTAAATCGTTCCAGGAAAGCCTGCCAGCGCTGGTTGTGGCCTACAAGCAATTTGCCGATGCCACACGGGTGACCCAAGTGACTCAGAGCAACGCGATGAACCATCCGGGCTTTTCACCCAACGACGTGAAAGTCTCCAGGGAGTGAGCCATGAGCGAGATGGATAACCGCGTCACGTTGACCGTCAACAACATGGAATACGGCGGCTGGAAAAGCGTGGAAATCACGGCCGATCTGGAGCGCCAGTTCCGCACGTTCAAACTTGACATCACCTGGCAGTGGCCGGGGCAGACGGTGGATCAACGGATCAAGCCGGGTGACCCCTGCGAAGTGAAAATCGGCCAGGACCTGGTGCTTACCGGCTACGTGTTCAAGGCGCCGATCAGCTATGACGGACGCCAGATCAGCCTGAGCATCGAGGGCAGTTCCAAGACCCAGGACCTGGTCGATTGCGCCGCCAGAAACCAGCCGAACCAGTGGCAGGAACAACCGCTGTTGAGCATCGTTCAGGCGCTGGCGATGGAGTACGGGCTGATGGTGGTCAATGAAATTCCCGAGACCGCGCGGCTCGCCAAGCACACCATCGTGCCGGGCGAAACAGTGTTCCAGTCGATCGACCGGTTACTCTCGCTGTTCCGGGTATTTTCCACCGATGACGCGCAGGGCCGGCTGGTACTGGCCAAGCCTGGCAGCGGTGGGCGGGCCAGTGATGCGCTGGAGCTGGGCAAGAATATCCTGTCGGCCAACGCTCCCATGGATCAGAGCCAGGTGTTCTCCGAATACCGGGTGATCGGCCAGCAGAAAGGTTCGGACAAGAAGAGCGGGGCGGCAGTCAGCGAGGTTGAATCCAGCGCGACCGATCTGAGCTTCAAACGTCGACGCACCACCATCATCAACGAGGGCACGCAACTGACCTTTGAATTGGCGCAGCAGCGTGCCCAATGGGAAAGCGCCACGCGCATGGGTCGGGCGCAGACCACCACCTATCAGGTGCAGGGCTGGCGCCAGGCCAACGGTGATCTTTGGCGGCACAACACGCTGGTCAAAGTCACGGATCCGGTGCTTGGGTTCGATGGTGACATGCTGATCTCCAAGGTCACGTATTCGCTGTCCGCACAAGGCTCGGTGACCACACTGCAAGTGGCGCCGCCGCATACCTTCGATCCTGATCCAACGCCCCCGAAGAAACCCCAGGCCTGACACCTGACCCTGTGGGAGCGAGCTTGCTCGCGAAAGCGCTGGCAGCTTCAACATCACATTGCCTGATCCACCGCATTCGCGAGCAAGCTCGCTCCCACAGGGATCAGCGTCAACCTCACCACTTGAGGACAATTCATGAGCCTACTGACACGCCTGCTGGCGCGCGGCACTGTCGTGCTCGCCAATTCGGCATCCAAGCTGCAATCGCTGCAAATGCGCCTCACCGCCGGTGAAGTGAACGACGATCTCGAACACTTCGAACCCTACGGCTTCACCAGCCATCCGCTGGCCGGGGCCGAAGGTGTCGTCACGTTTATCGGCGGCGACCGTTCCCACGCCATTGCTCTGGTCATCGCCGACCGCCGTTATCGCCTGCAATCGCTGGCTTCGGGCGAGGTGGCGATCTACACCGACGAGGGCGACAAGATTCATTTCAAGCGCGGGCGGATCATCGACATTGAAACCGCCACGCTGAACATCCGCGCCAGCAGCGCGGTGAACTTCGATACGCCAGTGATCAATCAGACCGGAAAAATCGTCTCCAGCGGCGATCAGCTTGCCGGCGGCATCAGCCAGATCAAACACGTGCATGTCGGCGTGCAGGCCGGCAGCGGCCAGACCGGCGCGCCGGCAGGAGGCAAGTGATGCTGATCAGCCAAAACCTCCACGCCGCACTGACCCGCGCCGTGCTCATCAGCCTGTTCACCTGGCGCCGCGCCGCCGATGACGACGCCCTCGACGACGAAGAGCGTTTCGGCTGGTGGGGCGACAGCTTTCCCACCGTCGCCGACGACCGCATCGGCTCGCGGCTGTGGCTGTTGCGCCGGGTTAAGCTGACCCGACAAACGCAGATGGACGCCGAGTTCTATGCCCGCGAAGCCTTGCAGTGGCTGATCGACGACGGCCATTGCAGCGCCATCGACATCATCAGCGAACGCCTCGACGCCCAGCGCTTGAACCTGCGCACGGTCCTGACTCTGGCCGACGGCGAGCGTCTGGACATCAACCCCGATAACAGTTGGCAGGTGATCTATGCCGTTTGAAACCCCTTCGCTGCCGGTGCTGATCAAGCGCACCCAAAGCGACCTGGCCGGCGATTCGCTGCGCCAGTCCGATGCGCAAGTGCTGGCCCGTACCCTCGGTGGCGCGGCTTATGGTCTGTACGGTTATCTCGACTGGATTGCCGAGCAGATTCTGCCGGACAAGGCCGATGAGTCGACCCTGGAACGTATCGCCGCGCTGCGCTTGAACCAACCGCGCAAACCCGCGCAAGTGGCTACCGGCAGCGTCAGCTTTACCGCGACTGCCGGCGCTGTGCTCGACGTCGACACGCTGCTGCAAACCAATGACGGTCGAACCTACAAAGTGACGGCCGCACGCACCACGGCCAATGGCAGCAACACCACCACGATTGCCGCGCTGGATGCCGGCAGTCTCGGCAATGCCGATGCCGGGCTGGCACTGACCCCGGTGCAGCCGATTGCCGGCGTGGTTGGCAACAGTTTTGTCGTGCTGGCGCCGGGACTCAGCGGCGGTGTCGCACGGGAAAGTCTCGAATCGCTGCGCTCGCGGGTGATTCGTTCCTATCGCGTGATTCCCCATGGTGGCTCGGCCAGTGACTACGAGACCTGGGCGCTGGAAGTGCCGGGCGTGACCCGCGCGTGGTGCCGTGGCGGCTTGCTCGGGCCGGGCACGGTGACGGTGTTCATCATGCGTGACGAAGATCCGCAACCGGTGCCGAACGATGAGCAACTGGCGGAGGTTCAGGACTATATCGAACCGCTGCGTCCAGTGACGGCGGAAGTGCACGTGCAGCGGCCGATTCAGGTGCCGGTGGTGTATCGCTTCAAGAGCGTTAATCCAGATACCACAGCTGTGCGTGCCGCCGTTGAGGCGCAGTTGCGCGACCTGCACAACCGCGAAGCCGATCTGGGTGTGCCGTTGTTGATCAGTCATATCCGCGAAGCCATCAGCAGTGCTGGCGGTGAGTACGATCACACGCTGACCGCGCCGGCCGCTGACGTGCCTGCCGGGCAAAGCGAACTGCTCACTTTCGGAGGTTGCGTATGGGGGGCATAAGAACCGCCGCGCAATATCAGGCGCAACTGCGCGCGTTGCTGCCGAGTGGCCCGGCATGGGATCCGGAGCGCGTGCCGGAGCTGGAAGAAGTGCTGCAAGGCATCGCCGTCGAACTGGCGCGCCTCGATGCCCGCGCCGCCGACCTGCTCAACGAGATGGACCCGGCCGGCGTCAGTGAACTGGTGCCGGACTGGGAACGGGTGATGAACCTGCCCGACCCGTGCCTGGGCGCCACGCCGCTGTTCGACGACCGTCGCCTCGCCGTGCGCCGGCGCTTGCTCGCGGTCGGCAGCCAGGCCGTCGGTTATTACATCGACATCGCCAAAAGCCAGGGCTACCCCAACGCCACGATCACTGAACTCGAGGCCCCGCGCATGGGCCGTTCGCGTTTTGGCTCGGCGCACTGGGGCACGTGGGAAGCGCAGTTCATGTGGACGCTTAACACCGGCGGGCGCCTGTTGCTCGGCCGGCGTTTCGGCGCGAGTTACTGGGGCGAGCGCTTCGGCGTCAATCCCGGCTCCGCGCTGGAATGCCTGATCCATCGCAGTGCGCCGGCGCATACCAAGGTGCACATCAATTATGACTAGGGAGGAATAAGCCATGGATTATCCGAACAGTGTGCCCAGCGCCGGCTTGGTGAATGGGAAGTTTGTCGATGAGAACCCGATGACCGGAACCCCGGGATCGCTGATTCCGGCAGACTGGGGGAATGGGGTAACGCAGGAAATTCTCAATGTGATCAATGCGGCCGGACTGACGCCGGACGAGAAGAAATACGATCAGTTGTTGCAGGCCATTCAATCGGTGACGGCCAAGGGTTGGAACCAGGATCTGGCCTTGCCTCTGGTGGCGTTGCCGCTACCAACGGTCGCCACTGCTGATGGCCGGCTGACGGTCAGCCCGGCAGCTGCCGCTACCAGCGGTGGCAGGGTTTCGATCGCGGCGGGTACGTTCATCAGCCTGGGGCAGGAAGTCGTGAATGGCCAGTTGGGCCGTTCGCGCACTTTTGTGACGTCGGCCTGGAGCAGTGCGGATCTGTTGCCCAGCAGCCATTACTTTTTACGCGCTCAGGTCTCTGGCGGTGCACTGACGTTCTACGTGCAGCGTGGCAACATCCATGACGTGACGCCCGAGTCGTTGAAAGGAACGGTAAACGGTGCCGCCGGTGGCGGCTTCCAGTCGACGGCACTGGACATGTGCCTGGCCTGGGTCGTGACCGGTGCGCCGGGTTCGGTGCCGACGGTGCGAACGATCTACAACCGTGCCCGTTTGACCTGGACCCAGACCGTCAACGGGACCGGCGCGATTTTCCTGCCGCTGGATCCGCACGCGCGTTCTGCTCGATTGGTTGCCGGCAACCCGACACCGTCGTCAACTGCAGTAACGGCTGTTGGTTTTCCATCAACTGGTTGGGCGGGGGGCAACTATTGCTTCCTGTCGCCCATTATCGCTGGTAGCTCCAATAATGCTGGTGGCTGGAACCCCGCAACGGTTTCCCCTTGCGTGTTGTTCACCAACAACATCGTCAACGACGTTACGGTTTCAACCCTGGCCGCCAGCTTCGATCACGCCAATTTGCGCTCGTTGTGGCAGTGCTATCAGGCAGAACACAACCTTGGTCAGTCGAACGCCGACAGTGATGAGCTGTTACTCAGCATGGGCATCAAGAGCCACCCGGTCACCGACTACAGCGTCGGGATCGCGATCAACTTTGCAGACGCCGTGAACGTCCAACTGTCGTGGGAGCTTATTCGATGATCGTGATTCAGGAACTTCATCAGTTCGACGGCGAAATGCGCCTTCCTCAACCCTCTGCCGCCCATGACTGGGACGGTGAGAAGTGGGTCGTGAACGTCGATAAGCAGGCTGCGCTGGACGAGCAGGAAACTGAACGTCTGTGTACCAAAGTCGACGCCACCGCCGACAACGTGCGCACCGCGTTGGCCGGCGACCCGCTCAAAGCCATGGAGTACGCCCAGGCCGCCGCTGACGCTCAGGCCTACCAGGACGCCGGTTACCCGAAAAAGGAAGTGCCGCTGTCGGTCGCGGCGTGGGTGGGCAAAGGACGTAGCGCCAAACAGGCTGCCGAGCAGATTCTTGGCAAGGCCGATCAACTGACCGAGCATCTGCTGTCGCTGCGTACGCTGCGCCTGAAGGCCAAAGCGCAAATTCGCGCGCAGGCTGTCAAAGGCAACATGGATCTGGCGCGCAGCGCTGCTGACGAAGCTTTGGTCGCCATTCGCGAGCTGGTCAACGGTCCATCCAGCTAAATCAAAAAAACCAGTTCTGCGTCACCCAAGCCCACTTCGATGTGGGCTTTTTATTTTCTGAAAACAGACCGTGCACAGGTAGACGGAGAACGTTTTGCCGATGCCGGTCATTTGTCATTTCAAAGGAACGAACATCTTATGGATTATCCGAAAAGCGTCCCCAGCGTCGGCTTGGTCGATGGCCGCTTCGTCGATGAAAACCCGGTGGCTGGCACACCGGGTTCGTTGATTCCGGCGGTGTGGGGTAACAGTGTGACTCAGGAGATTCTGAGTGTGATTACCGGTGGTGGGTTGGTGGCTTCCGAAACCGATACCGGTCAGTTGTTCAAAGCGATTCAATCGATTGTTGGCAATGCCAGTCCGATGCGTTCGGTGATTACTCGGGTTGGAGTGTCCAGGTCATTGACCATTGAAGAGTTGGGCTTGGTTCTGATCGATGCCGGGACCAGCGCACTGACCGTCAGTCTGCCTCCAGCCAATACCAGCTTGGGGGTGCGTGACGTCATTGTGCGGCGCGTCGATAACAGCGGTAACCGCTTGATCGTGAGAAGTGCAAGCGGCGAAGCGATCAAGTTTCACACCCACCTGAATGCTTCGGGCTATCCGTTTCTCGTGTTGATGGGAGCCGGTGACTGGTGGCATTTGCGCAGCGATACAGCGGGCAATTGGTGGCCGGTTGGTCGTCTGGATGGCTCTTCACTTGGGCGCATAGCCTTTGAGACCACATTGGCTGTACTGCCCGGTGGTTATGCCGCATTGAATGGTTCCTTAATGAACCGCGCGGACTGGCCATGGCTTTGGGACCACGCGCAGCAGTCGGGGATGTTGCGTTCTGAAACTGATCGCGGCGGTGCGTGGACACCAGGAGACGGCGCCACGACTTTCCGCTTGCCAGAAGCCCGTGGTGAGTTTCTGCGCGTACTGGCCGAGGGCGGTTTGGTCGATACCGGTCGTGCGCCGGGGTCTTGGCAAAAAGGCTCTTTGGTTCAGGGCGACAATGGCATTGGCGACAATATTCTGTTCGCGACACACATTGGTACCCAGAAGACCCAGTTGGGTTTCGATATGGGTAACTACGCCGATTACGCGGGCGCCACCGTCAAATACATCACACCTTCAGAGCTGGTTTCCCCAATCACGGATGCTGATTTGCTGAACCACGGAGGTATTACGCGCCCTCGCAACATCGCCTATCCCGGGCGCATCAAACTTATCTGAGGTACGTCATGTTCAATTATCTATTTGATGGTTCGGGCGCTCTGTCCGGCCCCGTCGAGTTTCCCGTTACGCCCGGAATCGGGATTCAGCTTCCCGCCAACGCCATCGAACTGGCGTACGAGTTGCCCGAGGCGGAAGCCGGTCGCAGCTGGGCACTCATCAACGGTGTACCTCGTGAAGTGATTGACCACCGCGGTGTGGTTTACCGCAAGGACGGCGGCGCTCAACAAATCTGGACCGAACTTGGGGAGTTGCCTGACAGCCTGACCGCACAGCGTTGGCCTGGCGAATTCCATGTCTGGCGAAACAACGCCTGGGTGCTGGACGAGCAGAGTCGCCTGGCGAGCGTCAGACAACAAAGTCTCGGCTTACGTGATGTCTTACTGCGCGACGCCGTCCTGCGCATCGCCCCGCTGCAATACGCCGAAGACATTGGCGATGCCAGTCATGACGAACAGCTTCTGCTGATGGAGTGGAAGCTCTACAGCGTCGAGCTGAACCGTATCGAAAAACAGGTCGGTTTCCCCGACGAGATCACCTGGCCGGTCGCTCCCGGCGCAGCCGCAGCCAACTGATTCAGCACAGGGAGCAGTGCAATGGATTATCCAAAAAGTATTCCCGGCGTCGGGCTGGTCAACGGCGGCTTCGTCGATGAAAACCCGCTCGCCGGCACACCGGGATCGTTGATCCCCGCCGCGTGGGGCAACAGCGTCACGCAAGAAATTCTCAATGCGATCAAGGCTGCCGGATTGACCCCGGATGAAGCCAAAACCGATCAACTGGCCACAGCCATCGGCGCCCTCGTTGATTTCACCAAACTGAAAAATACCCCAACCACATTGGCTGGTTATGGCATCACCGATGCGGTGGGGCGGTTACTGGGAGTTCGGCAGTTCGAGACGGTTGGAATCACGGTTTACAAGCCCAACCCAAGAGCCAAACGCATTCGTGTGCGGCTGGTTGGAGCCGGAGGCTCGGGGGGAGGCTGTGCACCGGTGGCGGCGGGTTATCACAGCATCGGCGGTGGCGGTGGCGGTGGCGCCTATGGCGAGAGTTTGTATGACGTGAGCGCGGAAATGATGGCCGGCGTGCCGGTTTCGCTGGGAGCGGGTGGCGCTTCACGTAACGCGATGGGACAGGCTGGTGGTGGCGCTTCTTTTGGCAGCTACATGAGCGCGGCGGGAGGCATGGGCGGGCAAATCCTGACATTCCCTGTGACAGCCACGGCAGTCGGCTTCGTTCAGGGTGGCGCCGGAGGGCAAGCCGTCACCGGTGGCAACCTCGCTAACGCCCGTGGAGTGGGCGGTGGTTACGCCATGTACAACGCCAATTGGGGCGTATTGGCCGGCGGTGGCGGCGCGAGTCCGTTTGATGGCGGTGGCCCGTTGATGGGCCTCAGTGGTCCTGGCACTTCAGGAAGTCGAGGTTCGGGAGGCAGCGGTTCCTGTTCGACCAGTGCGTCCGCCTCTGTTCTTAGTGGTGTCGGCGGTAACGCCTTCTGTGAAATCTGGGAGTACGAGTAATGGCCCGTTATGCACGCATTGAAAATGGTGTCGCGGTCGAAGTGATCGACACCGGTGACTACGCGATCGACCAATTGTTTGCACCAGCGTTCGTCGCGGCGATGGTGCAGGTGCCTGAAGGCATGCAGATCGAAATCGGCGCGCCAGTCGGCGAACTGCGTCAAGAGATAGCGCCGATGCCGGCAGTCGACAATCCGGTCGTTCCCGCCGAAACCATCATCGAAGAACAGGAGCCTTTGGCAGCAGCGCGCACCTGGCGTCAGTCCAGCCTGTCGGCCACGGAATGGTGGGTGACGCGGCATCGCGACGAGCAGGCGCTGGGGCGCGGGACGACGCTCAAGGCCGCACAGTATCTGCAGTTGCTGGAATACCGCCAGGCACTGCGCGACTGGCCTGATTCAAGCCGGTTTCCTTCGCCAGTTTCCCGGCCGACGGCCCCGGCATGGCTTGCTTGCAAAACAGGAGAGAAATAATGGATTACCCAAATAGTGTTCCCAGCGCCGGTCTGGTGAACGGCAAGTTCGTCGATGAAGACCCGATCAAAGGTTCGCCAGGTTCGTTGATCCCGGCCAGTTGGGGCAACGGGGTTACCCAGGAAATCCTTGGGGTGGTGCGGGCCGGTGGTCTGACGCCGAGTGAGGTGTCGAATACTCAATTGCTCGGCGCTCTGCGCAGCAACCAATTGTTCCAGACGGCTGCACCCTTTGATGTCAGCCGTTCGGCCGCAACGTCGGAGTTTGTCCAGCGCGCACTGGGCAATTACGCCGGAGCACGTGGCGTGTCTGCCGCGACACAACTGACGGCAGCGGATGCGGGCTGGACGATCGGTCTTGGGGGGAATTCGGCGTACACCGTCACCCTGCCGGATATCACCACGGTCCCCAACGGCGCAACGATCGGCTTTCACTGCCGCAGTAATGCCGTGATTACCGTCGCGTGCATGAGCGGTACGCAAATAAGCCCGCAAGGTGCCTATCTGACATCGATCGTGATGAACAGCGGCGAGAGTGCCAACGTGGTCAAAGAGAACGGCATCTGGACGGTTCACGGAACGGCCAGTCTGAAATATGCCGCGTTGTTTTCCGGACTGGTGAGTAACCCCGGATATCAAAAACATGCCAGCGGGAACATCGATCAGTGGGGCTCGGGAATGTCGAATGCCGAGGGCAATGTGTACGTGACATTTCCAATCCCGTTTCCCAAGGGATTCTTCTCGCTTGTAGCCACCCATTCGGGAGGCGATGCGGCGATGGTTGCGGTCATCGCATACAACCAGCAGGGCTGCACGCTGAAAATTCGCAATTCTGCCGGACAAGTAAGCGCAGGTTGGTCTGTGAACTATTTTGCAAAGGGCTATTGAAATGCACACCTTCAATGTTTTGTTCAGCGCCAGCACCCGGAGTGCTTACGTGCCGGGAATCAACTCGACGGATATTCCCGACGACGTTATCGAAATTCCTCAGGGTTACTGGATCTCGCTGCTGCAGCAATTGGCGGTCACTCCAAAAATGATAGGCGTGAGTGCCGACAACGGTTACCCGGTTCTGGTCGATCCACCACCACCTTCGCCGGACGAAGCCGCTCAAACCGAGCGCGCCTGGCGCACGGCGCAATTGACGGCCACTGACGGTCTGGTGGCACGCGATCGGGATGAAATGGAGGACGGTGGCGGTACCACGTTGACCACCGAGCAATACGCCGAATTGCAAACCTATCGCCGTGAGTTGCGGGACTGGCCGCAGGGTTCTTTATTTCCGTTCAGTGAGCATCGGCCGGTTGCGCCGAAGTGGTTGGCTGCTGCGCTGTAAGTCATCAGAGAAGTTGAAATGGACTATCCAAAAAGCGTTCCCAGCGTCGGGCTGGTGAATGGCAAGTTCGTCAATGAAGACGTCGTCGCGGGATTACCCGGCTCGTTGATCCCGGCGACCTGGGGCAACAGCGTTACCGATGAATTGTTGAACGTCGTCAAAGCCGCCGGCGTTGAACCGAGCGAAGACGATGCAACCCAATTGTTGCAAGCGATGAAAAAACTCAGTCAGGCAGGTGAAGACAAACATGCCACTGACATCGGCGCGGCCAATCTCTATATGGCCAATTATGTGCCTGCCGTCACTGTATTGAAGGACGGCTTGGCGCTGCGCTTTACTGCTTGTAATGCCAATACCGGGGCGAGCACGTTTGCACCGAACGGCTTGATGCCCAAGCCGCTGGTCAGTCTTGCAGCGAGTGCATTGCGGCCTGCCGAGATTGTCGGCGGTAGTGTGTGTTCGGTGGTGTACAGCGCAGCACTGGATAGTTGGGTGCTGGTGTATGCGAGTGGTGGCAATGCTGCAAGCGGCCGGCTCCTGGGGATCAAGACGTTCACCGCATCCGGCAACTATGTGCCGTCAGTGGGAATGAAGAACGTATTGGTCACCATCGTCGGCGGAGGTGGTGGCAGCTCGGGAATCGGTGCGACGAACTCCACCCAGGTTTCCCTTACAGGCGGTGGCGCTTCCGGTAGCTACGCACAAGCCTGGTTATCATCTACCGCGATCGGGCAGAACCAAATCATTACAGTGGGGGCCGGCGGCGCGGCGGGGGTTGTCGGCACAGGCGGGGGAAGTGGCGGAACAAGTTCGCTGGGTTCATTGGTTTCGGCCACCGGCGGTGGCGGGTCTCCCTGGAATACTCCACTCACGCTTCCTGGATTCGGCTTGTATGTGGGTGGTTTTCCCAGCCAAACCTCAAGTGGCGGCAACATTGTCAATTCGGCAGGTGCGGCCGGCAACCCAGGGATGTGCCTCACCGGATCAACACTTGCCGGGCATGGCGCAAACTCACCGCTTGGCAGTGGTGGTTATGCGAGTAGCGTTGCATTGAGTGTGGCTGCCCCCGGATCCGGTTATGGCTCAGGCGCGGGCGGGATCGCTAACACAACCAATCAGCCGGGTAGACCGGGCGCAGCAGGCGCTCCCGGTGCCGTGATCATTTACGAGTACGCCTGATGAAAACCTACGCACGCATCACCCAGAACACCGTGGTTGAACTCTTCTCCACCGATGGAAATATGGCCGAGATGTTTCATCCGGATCTGCTCTGGATCGACATCACTGATATCACGCCGACACCGCAAATCGATTGGGCCGCCAACTTCGGCACCCTCGGTTGGGTTTTCACATCACCCGAAGAACCTGCGCCGGACAGCACCCTGAAAACTCTGGCAAAAAAATGGCTGACAGGCATTGGCCGTCAATCGTGATTCAATCGGGGCAATATCCAGGGAGGATCAAGCATCATGCAATTAACTGAAAACAGCCTTATCGACATCATGCCCAACGCCCGCTCCCAAGCGGGCGTTTTTGTTTCTGCACTCAACAGCGCGATGGCGCGCCGTCATATCGACTCGCCCAAGCGCGCCGCGGCGTTCCTTGCGCAAGTCGGCCACGAGTCGGGCCAATTACGCTACGTGCGCGAACTGGGCAACAACCAATACCTGAGCAAATACGACACCGGCACGTTGGCCTTGCGTTTGGGCAACACGCCTGAGGCTGATGGCGACGGACAAAAATACCGCGGTCGCGGGCTGATCCAGATCACCGGTCGCAGCAACTATCGGCAATGCAGCCTTGGCCTGTTCGGCGATGAGCGTCTGCTGTCACTGCCCGAACTGCTCGAGCAACCGCAATGGGCGGCCGAGTCGGCCGCGTGGTTCTGGGAGCAGAACGGCTTGAACGAGCTGGCCGATCGCGATCAGTTCAACACCATCACCCGGCGCATCAACGGCGGGTTGAACGGCCTGCAGGATCGTCTGGAAATCTGGGCGCGGGCGAGGGCGGTGCTATGCCAATCCCCTGGCGAGTGATCGGCATCTTGTTGCTGGCATCTGGTGCGTTTGCAGCGGCCTGGCAGTTTCAGGAGTGGCGCTACGGCCGACAACTGGCCGATCAGGCGCGGTTAAACGCCGAAACCCTCAATCAACTGACGCAGACCGCCGCCACCGCGCAACAAGCCGAACAGGATAAACGCCTGGCGCTGGAGCAACGGCTCGCGGCCAGTGAACAAACCCACTATCGAGCGCTGAGCGATGCCCAACGTGATCAGGATCGCCTGCGCGATCGTCTTGCCACTGCTGATGTGCGCCTGTCAGTCCTTCTCGACGCGGGCGACGTTGCCCCAGGCTGCAACGTGCCAGCCACCGCCGGCGCCGGCAGCATGGATCATGCAACCGTACGCGCCCGACTTGACCCGGCGCATGCTCAACGAATTATCGCCATCACCGACACCGGCGACCGCGGACTGATTGCCTTGCAGGCGTGCCAGGCATACGTGAGAGCGCTCGCGCCCGAACATTTTGAATGAGTCTGTGTATTGAAAGCGCAACCGGCTCGTGTACGGTGGAGGCATTCCACACGATCCGGAGCATGCCGTGAAAGAGATCACTCAACTGGCCGCCGACCTTGGCCGACGTCTGCAAGTGCTCAATGCCCATGTGACCACCGCCGAGTCCTGTACCGGTGGCGGCATCGCCGAAGCGATCACGCGGATCCCGGGCAGCTCAGCGTGGTTCGAGGCGGGTTATGTGACGTACTCCAACCGGCAGAAAACCCAGCAACTGAATGTGCCGGTCGAGTTGTTCGAAACGGTCGGAGCGGTCAGTCGCGAAGTGGTCGAGGCGATGGTGCGTGGCGCGCAGGACAAAAGTCTGGCGCGATTTGCCGTGGCGGTCAGTGGCGTAGCGGGGCCGGACGGCGGCTCGCCGAACAAACCGGTGGGCACGGTGTGGCTGGCCTGGGGTGTTGGCGAGACAGTTACCACTGAGGTTCAGCACTTCCCCGGCAACCGTGATGAAGTCCGCCGACAAACGGTGAAGGCCGCGCTAGAGGGGCTCCTGCGACTAGCGGCACGAGAAATCGAAAATCAGGGGTAGGCGATCCGCGAGCGCTGTGGAATAATACTGGCTACTTATACAGGTGTTGGCCGTCAGGCCTTATTGATTACGTGAGGACTTTAATGGACGACAACAAGAAGAAAGCCTTGGCTGCGGCCCTGGGTCAGATCGAACGTCAATTCGGCAAGGGTGCCGTGATGCGTATGGGCGATCAAGACCGTCAGGCGATCCCGGCTATCTCGACTGGCTCTCTGGGTCTGGACATCGCGCTCGGCATTGGCGGCCTGCCAAAAGGCCGTATCGTTGAAATCTACGGTCCTGAATCCTCCGGTAAAACCACACTGACCTTGTCCGTGATCGCCCAGGCTCAAAAAGCCGGCGCGACCTGCGCATTCGTCGACGCCGAACACGCCCTCGATCCTGAGTACGCCGGCAAACTGGGCGTCAACGTCGACGACCTGCTGGTGTCGCAGCCGGACACAGGTGAACAGGCGCTGGAAATCACCGACATGCTGGTGCGCTCCAACGCCGTTGACGTGATCATCGTCGACTCCGTGGCTGCACTGGTACCGAAGGCCGAAATCGAAGGCGAAATGGGTGACATGCACGTGGGCCTGCAAGCCCGTCTGATGTCCCAGGCGCTGCGTAAAATCACCGGCAACATCAAGAACGCCAACTGCCTGGTGATCTTCATCAACCAGATCCGCATGAAGATCGGCGTGATGTTCGGTAGCCCGGAAACCACCACCGGTGGTAACGCTCTGAAGTTCTACGCTTCGGTCCGTCTCGACATCCGCCGTACTGGCGCGGTGAAGGAAGGCGACGAAGTGGTCGGCAGCGAAACCCGTGTCAAGGTTGTGAAGAACAAGGTCGCTTCGCCGTTCCGTCAGGCCGAGTTCCAGATTCTTTACGGCAAAGGTATCTACCTCAACGGCGAGATGATCGACCTGGGCGTGCTGCACGGTTTCGTCGAGAAATCCGGCGCATGGTATGCCTACGAAGGCACCAAGATCGGTCAGGGCAAGGCCAACTCGGCCAAGTTCCTGGCAGACAACCCGGAAATCGCCGCGAAGCTCGAGAAGCAACTGCGTGACAAACTGCTGACTCCAGCAGCGATCGGTGACTCTAAGGCTTCTGCAGTCAAAGAGACTGAAGACGACCTGGCCGACGCTGACATCTGATTGCAGCGATGACCACCGCCGTACTCGATACCCTCGTCGCTGTGCGGCGAACCGCCATGGACCTGCTCGCACGTCGCGAGCATGGTCGAGTCGAGTTGACGCGCAAACTGCGTCAACGCGGCGCTGAGGCGGAGATGATCGAAACAGCTCTCGACCGTTTGACGGAAGAGGGCCTGCTTTCCGAAGCCCGTTACCTTGAAAGCTTTGTTTCCTACCGCGCCCGTTCCGGCTATGGCCCTCTGCGGATTCGTGAGGAACTGAGTCAGCGTGGCTTGCAACGTGCCGATATCGAACTCGCCCTGCGCGAAAGCGGTATCAGCTGGCAAGAACAACTGCAGGAAACGTGGCGTCGGAAGTTTTCCGGGCATTTACCGATTGATGCGAAAGAACGGGCCAAGCAAGGTCGGTTCCTCTCGTATCGGGGTTTTTCGATGGAGATGATCAACCGCTTGTTCAGCGGTCGAGGCATGGACGATTAAATCGATTCAATAAAAACGGCCCGCTATGAAAATAGCGGGCCGTTTTTTTTGCTTTCAAATTGCCTTTGACGGCTCGCGGCTGCGTTGCGCTGTTTGCGGTTTGGAGTCCGCCCAGTTTTCCGGCAGGTTGATGTAATCGATCAACTCCCTCAGACGCCCGTGAGTGCGTGCGTTGAAAGCGAAGGCCAGTCGCGCCAGATGGCTGAACTGCGCTTCATCGTGTTCCTCGCCGGCATAGGCGTGTTGATGGAACTGGTCACTCAGGCACAAATCAGCAAAAGCTTCCTGCATGTGCGCCAGGGCCTGATCGCTTAGCTTGTGATGCATGCGGATCACAAATTGCCGCTTGAGCCAGCGGCTGGAGTGGAAGTTGCTGTAGAACTGGTTGATCTGCTCCACCGCCTCCTCAACGGTGTAAACCAGTCGCATCAGTTTCATGTCAGTTGGCAGGATATAGCGGTTGGCCTCCAGTTGCTGGCGGATGAAGTCCATTGCGCCTTGCCAGAACGTGCCGCCCGGCGCATCCAGCAGCACCACCGGCACCAATGGACTTTTACCGGTCTGGATCAACGTCAGTACTTCCAGCGCCTCATCCAGCGTGCCGAAACCGCCCGGGCACAAGACCAGTGCGTCGGCTTCTTTGACGAAAAACAGTTTTCGCGTGAAGAAGAAGTGGAAAGGCAGCAGATTGCCGGTGCCATCGACGGTGGGGTTGGCATGTTGTTCGAAAGGCAGGGTGATGTTGAAACCGAGGCTGTGATCGCGGCCGGCACCTTCATGCGCGGCAGCCATGATGCCGCCCCCGGCGCCCGTGATGACCATCATGTCCGAACGCGTCAGTGCCGCGCCGAGTTCACGGGCCATGGCATACAGTGGATGTTCGACCGGCGTGCGCGCCGAGCCGAACACCGTGACTTTGCGTCGACCCTTGAATTGCTCCAGCACCCGGAACGCCTGCTCCAGTTCGCGCAGGGCTTGCAGGGTGATCTTGGCGTTCCAGCGGTTGTGATCTTCCTGAGCCATGCGCAGCACGGTCAGGATCATGTCGCGGTAGATGGGGATATTCGGGCTGGTGGGGGAAACACGGTTGAGTTGTTCTTCGACCTGGCTGATGAGGTCGGGACCGCTTTCCTGAAAATGACGGCTCAAGAGGTCATTCGGTTGGTAAGGCATTCAACGTCTCCTTCTGCACAGAGCGGGTGACCCTGACGAGCGGCGTCAGTGCCTCGCTGCAAAAAACACACGATCGGCAGTTCCTTTCCTGCCGTTGAAAAAAGATCGGGAATACACTGAATCTAGACCCTTGCGCGCAATCGCGCTGACTTGATCATTGCGCTGCAAGGTTTTGGCTGGCAACCGTTTATTGATTTTCCACCGGTTCCTTCACCGCTCGTCCGAACCTGCGCCGAGCGGCAATCCCTCTGATTAACTAACTTACAGGCGTCGTACGACAGCTTTGCGTCACGGTGCAGGCGATTCAAGGATTTGCGGGTGGCAAGGAGGCGGGACACATGGCCAGAGTGATTCTGGAGATCGATACGCAGTTGTATCGAATGTTGAAGGCATCAGCCGAGACCAATCATCTCAGTCTCGAAGAGGAGTGCTGCCGGCGCTTGGCCGGCGGCGAGCGCCGTTCGCACTATTTACAGGCCTTGCTGGCCGAACTGCGCGCCGAGGATGAACAGCGGCGCGCCAATTCGCGATGATTACTTCTTCTTCGCCGGACCGGCTTTCGGGCAATCCGATTCCTGGTAGCTGGCGGAGCCGATCGCTTTGTTGGTTTTCACTTCCGTGAAGTCGTAACGCATGATCGCGCCCTTGGCCATCAGCTTTCGAAACGACGGGTTGTTGCACACCGAGGCGCCCAACTGGAAATACACGGCTTTAGGGTCTGCGCGCATTTTGTCGGCGTGGCTCTTCTGCACGCTCAGGTGGTTGATCAACTGAGTGCCTTCAACGGTGTAGCCCTGATCAAGAATGTCTTCATTGATTGCCCGAGGCGTGCCGACGCTGCTTTGGGCGGCGACGTTGCGCAGCTCGCGGTTCAGATTCTGCTCACTCAGGGATGCAGCCTGAGCGGTGAAGGACGACGCCAGCAGAATGGCAGCGGTGGGAACGATAAGGCGCAGCATGAAACTCTCCTGGTTCAGTGACTGGTGGTTCGACCAGCCACGTGACTGTGCGTTCAGTGGCGGCGAATTATAGGGGAGCCGGTCGGGAGGGTACAGGCTTGTGCCCGTCGCTCTGGTAAACTGCCGGCCTTTATTGCCCTGCCGAGTGTTGTTCGTGTCGAGTTTCCCTGTCTGCCGGCGTTGCCCGCGATGAATCATGCCCCCAACGCCGTCGCCCGTCTGCGCGATCAGCGCGAAGATGAAGGCATCAAGCCGATTCAGGCCCGTGGCTTTCGCTCCGAGCGTTGCCGCGACTGCCGGGTGATCATCAGCCATTGCCTGTGCGCATGGCGGCCGAGCGTCGAAACCCGTTCTGGCGTATGCCTGATCATGACCGGCAAGGAAGTGTTCAAGCCGAGCAACACCGGTTGGCTGATTGCCGACGTGGTGCGCGACAACCACGCGTTCATCTGGTCGCGCACCGAGCCCGATCCGCAGATGCTGGCGCTGCTCAACGATCCCCAGTGGCAGCCGTATCTGGTGTTTCCCGGTGAATACGTGGAGCCGTCGCGAGTGACCAACACGGTCGCACCCGAGAGCAGCAAGCGCCCGCTGTTCATTCTGCTGGATGCGACCTGGACCGAAGCGCGGAAGATTTTCCGCAAGAGCCCGTACTTCGACCGTCTGCCGATCCTCAGCCTGCTGCCCGACAAACTCTCACGCTACCGCTTGCGCCGTTCGACCCGCAGCGAGCACCTGTGCACTGCCGAAGTGGCGGCACTCTGCCTGGAGCTGGCTGGCGACTCGGACGCCGCTTCCGCGCTGGACGCCTATTTCGATGTCTTCAGCCAGCATTACCTCGGCGCCAAGCAGCAATTGGACATGAATGAATCCACCCCCGCTCACGCCGAGTTGCTGCCCTATATACGAAAGCCGCAGCCAGAGTTGGCGCAATAGTGGCCCATACTGTACGCAGCGGCCGCGGTGCTGCTTGACCACCCCGTCTTCGCTGGGCATGCTTGGCGCCGATTAGGGTGCGGCCAAGGTTTGAAACGCCGTGTTTGCTGTTGATTGGCGTTGAACGTGCCCCTGTGGATATCGCTTGAAAGCGGCATCTTGAGTTGCTTTGGCCAGGCCGGAATGCTCCGGGTCTGCCATCAAAAACAGGATCATTTGAAAAATGGCCACATACGACATCCTGATTGCCGATGATCACCCGCTGTTTCGTAGCGCCCTGCATCAAGCGGTGACGCTGGGCCTTGGCCCGGATGTACGCCTGGTAGAAGTGGCGAGCATCGCCGAGCTGGAAACGCGCCTGACCGAAAAGGCTGACTGGGATCTGGTCTTGCTGGACCTGAACATGCCCGGCGCTTTCGGGTTTTCCGGGTTGGTCATGCTGCGCGGGCAGTATCCGCAGATTCCGGTGGTGATGGTTTCGGCGCAGGAAGAAGCTTCGGTGATGGTCAAATCCCGTGAGTTCGGCGCCAGTGGTTTTATTCCCAAGTCCAGCGACCTCAGCGTGATTCAGGAAGCCGTACGCAAAGTGCTCGATGGCGATGTGTTCTGGCCACCGCAAGCGTTTGAAGCGGTTGCTGTTTCCGACGAGGCCAAAGCCGCCAGTGATGGCCTTGCCAGCCTGACGCCGCAGCAGTTCCGCGTGTTGACCATGGTCTGCGAAGGCCTGCTCAACAAGCAGATTGCCTATGAGCTGAGTGTGTCGGAAGCGACCATCAAGGCCCACGTCACGGCGATCTTTCGCAAGCTGAATGTGCGCACTCGTACGCAAGCGGCTTTACTGCTGCAACAACTTGAGTCAATTCCGAGCCAATAATGGCTGGCGTCTTCACGCTTTTTTGACTTTTGTTGCTCTAGCTTTCCCACTCCTTTTTGGTTGGTTTCTACTTTATGTCACCTTTCAAGGGCCAGACCGGCCTGAAACGCATCCTCAACGCCTCCGGTTATTCGCTGGACGGTCTGCGCGCAGCCTTCACCGGTGAAGCGGCATTCCGTCAACTGGTGCTGCTTAATGTCGTGCTGGTTCCGCTGACGTTCTTCCTGAATGTCAGCCGTGTCGAACAAGCGCTGTTGATCGCCGTGTGCCTGTTGGCGCTGATCGTCGAGTTGCTGAACTCGGCCGTAGAGGCGGCCATTGACCGCATCTCGCTGGAGCTGCACCCGCTGTCGAAGAACGCCAAGGACATGGGCAGCGCCGCTCAGTTCGTGGCACTGAGCATGATCGCGCTGGTGTGGGCAGTGATTCTGCTTTAAGCGATTGTCGGCAAAACGATCTCGTCGCTGCGCTGCACCCCGGCGGTGAAAGCGCGGCACAGATCGAGAAATTCGCGCATGGCAGAAGTCTGATATTTCTGTTTGTGCCAGATGAAGTAGAACTGTCGCGCCAGATCCAGATCCGGCGTTTCCACCGGCACCAGACTGCCGCGGCGGAACGCATCGCGCAGCGCCAGCCGCGAGATGCAGCCAATCCCCAGTCCCGATTCCACCGCGCGTTTGATCGCTTCGGTGTGTTCCAGCTCCAGACGGATATTCAACGCACTGCGATGGTGGCGCATGGCTTGATCGAAGGTCAGTCGGGTACCGGAACCCTGCTCGCGCAAAATCCACGCTTCATGAGTCAACTCTTCCATGGTTGCACTGCCGCGTTGGGCCAGCGGATGCTGCGGCGCGCAGAACACCACCAGCTCATCCTCGACCCAGCTCTGCACTTCGATGTCCGGGTGGCTGCAATCGCCTTCGATTAGACCCAGATCAATTTCGTAGTGCGCGACTTGCTGCACGATATTGGCAGTGTTCTGCACGTGCAGCTTCACCTGGCTTTCCGGGTGGCGCTGCATGAAACTGCCGATCAGCAGAGTCGCCAGGTAATTGCCAATGGTCAGCGTCGCGCCCACCGACAGCGAGCCGAAACCGGATTTGCCGTTGAGCAGGTCTTCGATTTCCTTGGCCTGATCGAGCAGGGCCACGGCTTGTGGCAACAGCTGTTTGCCGAGGGCGTTGAGGCTCAGCCGTTTGCCGGCGCGGTCGAACAGCTGGCAGCTGGATTGGCGCTCGAGTTCGGTGATCGAGGTGCTGGCGGCCGACTGCGAGAGGTTGAGCAGACCCGCAGCACGGGATACGCTTTCCTGCTGGGCGACGGCGACGAAGACTTGCAGTTGACGGAGAGTAAATCGCATATCGATATAACCGATAACCCTTATCTTAATAATCCAGTTAACAGATATTGTCGTCGCTATTAGAATGCGATGCAATTGCGCACCGTCGCCTTTAAAAGCCAGCGCAGACCCAATCTCCAGGAGTCAAACGTACATGAGCAACATGAACCACGAGCGTGTCCTCAGTGTTCATCACTGGAACGACACTCTGTTCAGCTTCAAGTGCACCCGCGATCCGGGCCTGCGCTTCGAGAACGGTCAGTTCGTGATGATCGGCCTGCAACAGCCCAACGGCCGCCCGCTTATGCGCGCTTACTCGATCGCCAGCCCGAACTGGGAAGAGCATCTGGAGTTCTTCAGCATCAAGGTGCAGGACGGCCCGCTGACCTCGCAGTTGCAGCACTTGAAGGAAGGCGACGAGATCATCATCTCGAAGAAGCCTACCGGCACCCTGGTTCTGGATGACCTGAACCCGGGCAAGCACCTGTATCTGTTGAGCACCGGCACCGGTCTGGCGCCGTTCATGAGCGTCATTCAGGACCCGGAAACCTACGAGCGCTTTGAAAAAGTGATCCTGGTGCACGGTGTGCGTTACGTCAACGAAGTCGCCTACCGCGAATTCATCACCGAGCACCTGCCGCAGAACGAGTTCTTCGGCGAAGCGCTGCGTGACAAGCTGATCTACTACCCGACCGTGACCCGCGAGCCTTTCGAGAATCAGGGCCGTCTGACCGACCTGATGCGCAGCGGCAAGCTGTTCAGCGACATCGGCCTGCCACCGATCAACCCGCAGGACGACCGCGCGATGATCTGCGGTAGCCCGAGCATGCTCGACGAGACCAGCGAAGTGCTCGACAGCTTCGGCCTGAAGATCTCGGCGCGGATGCGCGAGCCGGGTGATTACCTGATCGAGCGTGCGTTCGTCGAGAAGTAAGTCCCACTGAAGAAGCCCCCATTGCCTGAATTGGCAATGGGGGCTTTTTTATGCCCGCGACATTCACCTGTAAGAGCTGCCGCAGGCTGCGATCTTTTGATCTTGCTTTTGAAGAGCAAAATCAAAAGATCGCAGCCTTCGGCAGCTCCTTGGGCGCGGTTTCAGACCATGGCTGGAATGACTTCCAGCACGCGAATCTGCTCAGGCGTCGGATAATGCCAGCGCACATCCAGATCCCAGAACTGCACACCGTATTCACGTTCCGGCGCCGGGGTTTGATACGCCGGACGCGGATCCTGCGCCAGACATTGTTCAATCAACGCAACCAACGGCTCATCAAGGCGCTGAGCGTGTGTGTGCGCTTGTTGCAGCGCTGAGTCCGTCCACTGCACATCAATCAACTGCGGCGCGGCGCTGGCGATACTGTTGGAGGCCTCGGGAATGATGTCCGCGTAAGGCACGTAGGGTTTGATGTCGAGAACCGGTGTGCCGTCGAGCAAGTCGATCCCGGAGATAAACAACCGGTTGGCTTCGACTTTGTCCAGTTTCACCACTGATTGGCCGATGCCGTTTGGCCGGTGAGTCGCGCGGGTGGCGAACACGCCCATGGACTTGTTGCCACCCAGCCGCGGTGGACGCACCTTCAGCCGTGGTTTGTCTTCCAGTGCCTGATGAAACAGAAACAGCAGCCAGACATGACTGACCTGCTCCAGACCCTGCACGGCGTCACCCTGATCAAACGGCGCCACCAATTCCAGCACGCCACGGGCGGCGGGGGCCAGTTGTGGCTGGCGCGGGATGGCGAATTTCTCCTTGAAGCAGGAGCGCACGAAGCCGATGGGGGAGACGCTGTAAGTCATGGTTTGCATTCGAAGCGGGGCAGGGGGGGCATGATAACCCGTCCCGTCTCAAGTCTGGTGGTGGCAGGGCTGGCCTCTTCGCGAGCAGGCTCGCTCCCACAGGGGTTATATGCATGACACAGATCCAATGTGGGAGCGAGCCTGCTCGCGAAGGCCGCACCGCCGATCTCAGAGGCTAAACCCGCCATCAAGAGGAATAATATTCCCGGTCATGTAAGCCCCAGCCGTACTCGCCAGACTGATCGCCAGCGCCGCCATTTCCTCCTCCCGCCCCCAACGCTTCATCGGAATCAACGCCGTATCCTCAGCCAACGCCTGCTGATCATTGCCAATATGCTGAGTCATCTTGCTCGGAAACCGCCCCGGCGCGATCACGTTGACGTTAATGTGCTGGCTCACCAGCTCCCGTGCCAGAATTCGCGACAACTGATGCAGGGCCGCTTTACTCGGCCCATAGGCATACGCCTGCTCGCCAAACGAAGAAATTCCTGCCACCGAACCGATATTGATAATCCGCGCCGGATTCGCCGCCGACCCGGCTTTGCGCAACAACGGCAGAAATTGCTGGATGCAACTGAACACCGAGGTCACGTTGAGCTGCATGACCTTTTCCCAGCCTTTGACCGGGTAACTCTCCAGCGGCGCGCCCCAGGTGGTGCCGGCGTTGTTCACCAGAATATCCAGATGCGTGATCTGCTCGCCCAAGCGCGCGGCCAGTTCCTGCACGCCTTCTTCCGTCGCCAGATTCGCCGCCACGCCGTGGCATTTGCCCAAAGCGCTGAGTTCATCAGCCGTTTGATGGCAGGCTTCGGCATCGCGCGAGCAGACATAGACGCGCGCGCCAGCCTCGACAAAGGCCTTGGCGATCATTTTGCCGATACCACGGGTGCCGCCGGTCACCAGAGCGGTGCGGCCTTGCAGGGAGAAATACGGATGCATGGCGAGTCCTGAGTGCTAGGGATCAGTACACCCTAGTCGTCAGCCGCGAAAAGCGGAGCCACTATTTTCACAGGGAATGAGCGGTCATGCGCTGCGGTGGCGACCGTCAGTCGCCACCGCAGAAAGGGATCAGGCCGGGCGAACGCGCAGGGTCAGGCCCTTGAGGAAGTTGCGCAGCAACTGGTCGCCACACGGGCGGTAGTTGGTGTGGCCGACCTTGCGAAACAGCGCGCTCAGCTCAGGCTTGGACACCGGAAACTCGGCGGCCTTGAGGATCGCGTGCATGTCGTCTTCTTTCAGTTCGAAGGCCACGCGCAGTTTTTTCAGGATGATGTTGTTGGTCACCGGCACTTCGATCGGCTGCGGCGGACGGCTTTCGTCCTTGCCGCGCTTGAAGATCACCAGGCCGTCGAGGAAGTGCGCGATGACTTCGTCCGGGCAGCGCACAAAACCTTCTTCGTCTTCTTCTTTCTTGTCGAGCCAGGTCACTACGTCAGCGAGTGCTACGTCCATGCCGCCGAGCTTGATGATCTCGACGACTTTCTTGTCGCTGATGTCGAGCATGTAGCGCACGCTGCGCAATACGTCGTTATGAATCATGTGAGTAATCCTGATAAGCGTTGTGGGCAACACGCGGGCGCGCTGCCGGAATGTGTGGCGGCAGTGGAAGTCTCAGAACTTCTCTTTGCCGGACAGGTAGCGCCATTGGCCGACCGGGACTTTGCCGATCGAGACGCCGCCGATGCGGATGCGGCGGATGCCGATGACCTTCAGGCCCACCGCTTCGCAGAACTGGGCGATGATCCCCGGCTGCGGGTTTTTCATGGCGAAGCGCAGACGGTTTTCGTTCTGCCAGCTGGCCTTGACCGGCGGCAGCTCCTTGCCCTTGTGCGTCAGGCCGTGCTGCAAACGGTTGAGGCCGTGGGCGACCATGTCACCTTCGACTTCTACGATGTATTCCTGCTCGATCTTGGCGGCGTCGGCGGTGAGCTTGCGGAGGATTTTCCAGTCCTGGGTGAACACCAGCAGGCCGCTGGCCTTGGCTTGCAGGTCGGCGCTGGCGGTCAGGCGCAGGAAGTGCCCGCGCAACGGGCGCTTGCTGAAGCGGTGTTCTTCGCTGAGGGTTTCGGCGCTGAGCGACTGCATGGCAGTTTCGACGTCCATGCCGGCCGGCGCGTTGAGCAGGATGGTCACCGGTTCTGGCGCGGTGGCCTTGGCGTCCTTGTCGAGCTCGACTTTCTGCTCGCCGACCTTGAATTGCGGCTCGTCAATCACTTCGCCGTCCACGGTGACCCAGCCGCCCTCAATGAACAGCTCGGCCTCCCGGCGGGAGCAACCGACCAGTTCGATGAGGCGTTTGGAGAGGCGAATCGGGTCAGTCATGACAGGGCCGTAACAAAAAAGGGGTGGGCATTGTACCTGTGTGGCGCCGGTTAAGCCCGGTTCCATTTGTAGGAGCTGCCGAAGGCTGCGATCTTTTGATCTTTAAAAAGCAAAGATCGCAGCCTTCGGCAGCTCCTACAAGGGTACGGTGGTGTGTCAGGCGTGGCTTGAACGTTGCTGATTTTGGCGCAAGCGCATGTGCAACAACGGATACGGCTGGCCCATGCCATCGACTTCCGAGCGGCCGATCACCTCGAAACCCTGCTTGAAGTAGAACCCCAGCGCCTGCGGGTTCTGCTCGTTGACGTCCAGCTCATCGGCATTCAGATGCTGCATGGCGTAGTTGAGCAGTTTCTTGCCCAAACCCTGGCCACGAAAATCCGGGTCGATGAACAGCATCTCGATCTTGCCCGCCGCGACACCGGCAAACCCGGTGATGCGCTGATTGGCATTCTTGGTGCAGATCAGCATCACCGCATCCAGATAGCGGGTGAGCACCAGATTGCGCAGCAGCTCGATATAGCTGTCCGGCAGGAAATCATGGGTCGCGCGGACCGAGGCCGCCCAGACCCGGGTCAGTTCCTGATAATCGCTGATTTTCGGCGTGTGGATGACCGAATGGTGACGCATGCCCGTCTGCCTCTTGTCCGTTTCAAGGGAGTCCGTCCCCCGCTAAACGATAGCCGTAAAAAAGCCCCGTATCTTGTAAAAAGAGTGGGGCTTTTTGTATTTATTGCGGTGTCTGGCTGGATACTTCTGTCGCCAGCAAGATCTCTCCCCCTCACCCCAACCCTCTCCCCCAAGGGGGCGAGGGGGAAGGGAGCTGATCTTCATGCTGTTCAAAACCTGAGTTCGACTAGATATTTCAAGTCGCCGTCATTCTGAAGAGCACCACGATTAGTCCCCTCTTCCCCAAGGGGGAGAGGGGGAGAGGGGGAAGGGAGCTGATCTTCATGCTGTTCAAAACCTGAGTTCGACTAGATATTTCAAGTCGCCGTCATTCTGAAGAGCACCACGATCAGTCCCCTCTTCCCCAAGGGGGAGAGGGGGAAGGGAGCTGATCTTCATGCTGTTCAAAACCTGAGTTCGACTCGATATTTCAAGTCGCCGTCATTCTGAAGAGCATCACGATCAGTCCCCTCTCCCCCAGAGAGGGCGAGGTGGAAGGGCGCTGAACTTCGTGCTTTTCAAACCTGAGTTCGACCGGATAGCTCAGGTCGATGTACCTCGAAAGAACAACACGGTCAGCTCCCTCTCCCTCTGGGAGAGGGCTGGGGTGAGGGGCTTTTGATCTTCAGATCAGATCTGCTCAGCCCACAGGTCGTATTCGTCAGCGTCAGTCACTTTGCACCAGACCTTATCGCCCGGCTTCAGATTGCTGCCGTTATCAATAAACACATTGCCATCGATTTCCGGGGCGTCGAAGAAGCAGCGGCCAACCGCGCCTTGCTCGTCAACTTCGTCCACCAGCACTTCGATCTCGCGGCCAATACGCATTTGCAGACGTGCCGAGCTGATCGCTTGCTGGTGCGCCATGAAGCGCTCCCAGCGATCCTGCTTGACCTCGTCCGGGACGATCTCCAGATCCAGATCATTCGCCGGCGCGCCATCCACCGGCGAGTACTGGAAACAGCCGACGCGGTCGAGCTGGGCTTCGGTCAGCCAGTTGAGCAGGTACTGGAAATCTTCTTCGGTTTCGCCCGGGAAGCCGACGATGAAGGTCGAACGGATGATCAGGTCCGGGCAGATTTCGCGCCAGTTCTTGATGCGCGCCAGGGTCTTGTCTTCGAAGGCCGGGCGTTTCATCGACTTCAACACTTTCGGGCTGGCGTGCTGGAACGGGATGTCCAGGTACGGCAGGATCTTGCCGGCGGCCATCAACGGGATCAGCTCGTCAACGTGCGGGTATGGGTAAACGTAGTGCAGACGGACCCAGACGCCGAGGGTGCTCAGCGCTTCACACAGTTCGGTCATGCGGGTTTTCACCGGCGCGCCGTTCCAGAAACCGGTGCGGTATTTCACATCTACGCCGTAAGCGCTGGTGTCTTGCGAAATGACCAGCAACTCTTTAACGCCGGATTTGACCAGGCGCTGAGCTTCGTCCAACACATCACCGACCGGACGGCTGACCAGTTTGCCGCGCATCGACGGGATGATGCAGAAGGAGCAGCTGTGGTTGCAGCCTTCGGAAATCTTCAGGTACGCGTAGTGGCGCGGGGTCAGCTTGATGCCTTGCGGCGGCACCAGGTCGATCAGCGGGTTGTGATCCTGACGCGGCGGCACCACTTCGTGCACGGCGTTGACCACTTGCTCGTACTGCTGCGGACCGGTCACGGCCAGCACGCTCGGGTGCACGTTGCGGATGTTGCCTTCTTCCACGCCCATGCAACCGGTGACGATCACCTTGCCGTTTTCCTTGATCGCTTCGCCGATCACTTCCAGCGACTCAGCCTTGGCCGAATCGATGAAACCGCAGGTATTGACCACGACCACGTCGGCGTCCTGATAGGTGGACACCACGTCATAGCCTTCCATGCGCAGCTGGGTCAGGATGCGCTCGGAGTCGACCAGTGCTTTCGGGCAACCCAGAGATACAAAGCCAACCTTTGGATTGGCCGGCGCAGGAGTGGTGGACATGTCTAACCTCGGTATTTTGTGACATCGCTTTCTTGGTGCGAAAGCCGACGGACGGGCGCTTAGGGCGCGCCTCTGATCAAAAAGTGCGCAATTCTAGCGGCGGGCAACGCACTTGACCAGCTTTATGCAGGGAAATACGACGAGTGCTGCGCTATGCTTCGCGCCGTTGAGCTTTACCAATTTTTTACAGTCAACAAAACGTCTGTAACAACAGGTAAAACAGCGCATGCTGCACCACAAAGCATAGTGCTTCATTCAAGAAGCCGGTTCTGAGAAGTAGGAGTGTTGGATGGGTCAGGCAAGTAGTCATGCGGCAGGCGCCGAGGGTTCGGCCTCCAAGCCGCTGAGTATGCTGGTCGCGGCGGTCGGGGTAGTTTACGGCGACATCGGCACGAGCCCGCTGTACACCCTCAAAGAAGTGTTTTCCGGCGCTTACGGCGTATCGGTCAATCACGATGGCGTGCTGGGCATTCTGTCGTTGATCTTCTGGTCGCTGATCTGGGTCGTGTCGATCAAATACATGATGTTCGTGCTGCGCGCCGACAACCAGGGCGAGGGCGGCATCATGGCGCTCACCGCGCTGGCGCGTCGTGCGGCAGGGCATCGCAAAAAGCTGCGGTCGTTGCTGGTGGTGTGCGGACTGATCGGCGCGGCGCTGTTTTATGGCGACAGCATGATCACCCCGGCGATTTCCGTATTGTCGGCGATTGAAGGTCTGGGGCTGGCGTTTGATGGCATCGACCATTGGGTCGTGCCGTTATCGCTGGTGGTGCTGGTGGCGCTGTTTCTGATTCAGAAACACGGTACGGCGCGGATTGGCATTCTGTTCGGGCCGATCATGGTTACCTGGTTCCTCGTCCTTGGCGCCCTCGGTGTGTATGGCATCAGCCACGCGCCAGAAGTGCTGCATGCGATGAATCCGATTTGGGCGGTGAATTTCTTCGTCGTTCATCCGGGCATGGGCGTAGCAATCCTCGGCGCTGTGGTGCTGGCGCTGACCGGTGCCGAAGCGCTGTACGCCGACATGGGCCACTTTGGCCGCAAGCCGATTGCCCGCGCGTGGTTCATCCTGGTGTTGCCGGCGCTGGTGCTCAACTACTTCGGTCAGGGCGCCTTGCTGCTGGAAAACCCGGAAGCAGCGCGTAACCCGTTCTATCTGCTGGCGCCGAGCTGGGCGTTGATTCCACTGGTCGGTCTGTCGACGCTGGCCACGGTGATTGCCTCGCAAGCGGTGATTTCCGGTGCATTCTCCCTGACTCGTCAGGCGATCCAGCTCGGCTACATTCCGCGCATGTACATCCAGCACACCTCCAGCGACGAGCAGGGCCAGATTTATATCGGCGCGGTGAACTGGGCGCTGATGGTTGGCGTAGTGCTGCTGGTACTTGGCTTTGAATCCTCCGGCGCACTAGCCTCGGCCTACGGCGTGGCGGTGACCGGTACCATGCTGATGACCACCATTCTGGTGTCGGCGGTGATGCTGCTGCTGTGGAAATGGCCACCGATCCTCGCGGTGCCGGTGCTGATCGGCTTCCTGCTGGTGGACGGTCTCTACTTCGCTGCCAACGTGCCGAAGATCGTGCAGGGCGGCGCATTCCCGGTGATCGCCGGTATCGCGCTGTTTGTGCTGATGACCACCTGGAAACGCGGCAAACAACTGCTGGTCGAACGCCTCGACGAAGGCGCGCTGCCGCTGCCGATCTTTATCAGCAGCATCCGCGTGCAGCCACCGCATCGCGTGCAGGGCACCGCCGTGTTCCTCACCGCACGCTCCGACGCCGTACCGCATGCGTTGTTGCACAACCTGCTGCATAACCAGGTGTTGCACGAGCAAGTGGTGTTGCTGACGGTGGTCTACGAAGACATCCCGCGCGTACCGCCATCGCGACGCTTCGAAGTCGAGGCCCACGGCGAAGGCTTCTTCCGGGTGATCCTGCACTTCGGCTTCACCGACGAGCCGGATGTGCCGCAGGCGCTGAAGCTGTGTCATCTGGATGATCTGGACTTCAGCCCGATGCGCACCACGTACTTCCTCAGCCGCGAAACGGTGATTGCCTCGAAACTTGAGGGCATGGCGCGTTGGCGTGAAGCGCTGTTTGCGTTCATGTTGAAGAATGCCAATGGGAATTTGCGCTTCTTCAATCTGCCGCTGAACCGGGTGATTGAGTTGGGGACGCAGGTGGAGATGTAGCCTGCGCCTCAACTGAAAAGCCCCCGTCAGCCTTGTGGTTGGCGGGGGCTTTTTTGTGGGCGGCAACTTCAGATCAAAAGATCGCAGCCTTCGGCAGCTCCTACAGGTTTCGCATTCCATGTAGGAGCTGCCGAAGGCTGCGATCTTTTGATCTTCAAACCTCTACAAGCTTTCAGGCATCTCTGATTCAGACTCGGTCTTCGTCCGCGCAGGTCGTGGCATCAACGCCTGAATCACATCATCAATCAAGGCTTTGCCCATCACCGTCAGGTAATGCGCAGCCCAGGCATGGCGGTCGGTGTCTCTGATGAAGGCAGCGTCTTCTGCGAAGGATTTGGCGAGGGATAGCAGGTCGGAGGATTGCGACAAGGCATCGATGATCGGGATGCCGGAGCGGACGTTGAAGAACGCTTGATCCGCGTTGTAGAGGAAAGGGGTGAAGCCGATGGTTTTAACGGTTGCGAGTCCGTGCAGATCAGTTTCGGTCATCGTGTTACTCCTTGGTTCGAAGTGCCGCGACTTTCGTTACCACGCGAAAGGGAGGCAACTGTACGCAGGGTGGTAAACCGGGAACCAAGGAAACCGGCACGCCCGAAAGCGTCCCACGCACAGCCGCCATAACTTGAGGAGCGCGCTGTTGCGATGGTTTCTCCGGGTTACCACACCCGATCGCTGAATGGGTCAGCGACGTCCGGAGGGTATCCCGCCAAAAAACAGCGCAACAGGGCAGTTAGCCGTCCAAGTGTGAGTTTCGGAGTTTGCCTACAAGGTCTGTGGGCGTCATCTGATATTGCGAGACCAGAAGTAAACGAAACTAAACGTTGCTGGCGGTTTTGCGGGGATTTGTTCAGCAGATGAATGAGTGTGGAGTGGACGATTCGATAATGCCAATCAAGCAGGTGTCCACGTTTTATGGAATGTGGACACTTGGCGTTTTTAGCTTCCTGAAGAGTCAAGAAATTTACGAGCTTCGGCGCAAAACCGCTGATTCAGCGCAATTCCCTTGTGGGAGCGAGCCTGCTCGCGAAGGCGTAGTGTCAGTCGACGAATCTGTAAACTGACCCACCGCTTTCGCGAGCAGGCTCGCTCCCACAGGGGATTTCCCACAGGGGATTTTCGTGGCTGCTGGAATGTAAAAAGCCCCCGTAACTGCGAAGTTGCGGGGGCTTTTTGTGGGCGTGGCTCAGATCACTCTTCGGCGACCGAGTCCTTGCTCTGCCGCTTCTCGATCAAGTCCACCAAGCGCTTGGCCAGCGCCGGGTAGTTCTCGTCGAAGTGGTGGCCGCCTGGCAGTTTCACCGCCTCGCCGACTGCCGTCTTGTCGGTGCAGCCACTTTCATCGGTCTCTTCTTCACCGTAGATGCACACGACCTTGGCCGGTGGCAGCTTGGCCATTTCCGGGCCGGTGGCGGCTTCTTTGCCGGCGTTACCCAGCCAGCCTTCGACTTCGATTTCGAAACTGCCGGTGCGGGCGAAGGCCAGCAGGATGATTGCGTCGACGCGTTGCTGCTCGGTGTCCGGCAGGCGGTTGTAGATCGCCGGCAGAACGTCGGCACCGAACGAGTAACCGGTGAGGATGAAGCGTTTGGTGCCCCATTTCTGCCGGTAGTGCTGCATCAGTTCGGTCAGGTCCAGGGCGCTTTGCTCCGGGCTCTTGTGCTGCCAGTAGTAGCGCAGGGTGTCGATGCCGACGACCGGGTAGCCGATCTTGGCCATTTCACCGGCCACGTCGCGGTCGAGGTCGCGCCAGCCGCCGTCACCGGAAAGGAACAGGGTCACGGTGTCCTTGGCTTGACCGGCCGGCACTTCCACCACCGGGATCGCCAGACCGCCGTTGGCCTTGTCGCCGCCGACGAGGATTTTGCGCAGTTCGTTGTTCAGCACTTGCGGCAGGTTGATGTCGTAGTCGCTGATGCTGGTTTCGGCGTTCGGTTGGTCGCGTACGAAACCTGCGCTGGCGTCGTCGGGGTTGTCGTTCCACGCCACCAGCCAATGGCCGTGGGCGGCGGATTTTGGCAGCAGGTGAGTGCAGCCGGGTTTTTCCAGCGCCAGGTCCACGGAAATCGCTTGGGCCTTGTCGTCCTTTTGCTCGGACAACCAACGCCAGGCCAGTACCGCGCCGGGGCCGATACCGCTGACCAGCGTAGCCGGGCCGTTCAGTTCGCGCAGACCGGTTTGCAGGGCGCGGCTTTGCAGCAGGCAGTCCTTGGGCAGAATCACCTGAACGATTTGCGCCGAGGCGCTGCGGCTCAGGGTGGTCAGTTGTTTTTCAGAGAGTTTCTGGTCGTCGTTGACCGCGACCAGCACCTGCGCCTTGGGTTTGGTGCCGGGGATGACGCGGGTCAAAACGGTGCCGTCTGCCGCCGTAACAGGTTCGAGCGTCGGTTCCGGTGCCGGACGTTTGAGGTACCAGAAACCGCCGCCGGCAATCACGGCCAGCACGATCAGTGCGGCCAGGATGTACTTCAGGGAGCGTTGAATCATCAGCGTTTCACCAATCCAGTCAAGCCGCCCGCGATCAGGGCAGCAGTGTCGGCCAGCGCCACCAGCGGATCGAGTCCGGCGGGCACGGCCATATAACGGGGTTCCCAGTCAGGCTGGAACTTGTCTTTGAAGCGGCGCAAGCCTTGGAAGTTGTACAGCTGCTCACCACGGCGGAAAACCATCGAGCCCAGACGCTGGGTCAGCGGTGCACCACGGCGGGGTTGCAACCCCGACAACGGCACCATGCCCAGGCTGAAGCGCGCGTATCCGTGACTCTTATAGTGTTGAATCAGGCCGACCATCATGAATTCCATGGTCAGCTTGGGGGCGTCCGGGTGCGCGCGCATCAGGTCGAGACTGGCCAGGTCGTGGCTATAAGTTTCGAGCAGGTTGGCGAACGCCACCGGGCGGCCTTCGAAGCGAATCACCGCGATGCGGAAATGCTTCAGGTAATCGTCGCTGAAACGGCCGAGGGAGAAGCCTTTCTCACGTACGTTCTTGCCGGTCAGCCACGCATCGGAAATCACTTTCAGCTCGTCCATCGGCGCCTGGCCGGGCTCATGAATCTCCAGCGACAGACCATCGCGAGTGCCACGGTTCCAGGTGTAACGCAGATCCTTCATCTCTTTGCCCTTGGCTTCCAGGTCAAAGCGCAGCAGGTCGACCCGGGCTTCTTCGCCAAGTTTGATCGCCGTCAGGCCGATGTCCATGTAGTACGGCAGGTTCTCCGCGCGCACTTGGTAGAACACCGGGCGGGCGTGGTGAATATCGCAGAGGTCGCGGAACTGCCAGATCATCTCGGCACGTTGCTGGCCGGGGCCGATCGGGTCGTACAGCGCCACCAGACTGCGGCCACGACGCGCGTACATCAGGAAGGCTTCGTCGTTCTGGTGAAACAGCAACGCCTTGTCACCGGTCAGCGCGAGGCCACCGTCGGGTTGCGACGAGGCCATCAGAATCTTCGCCGCACGATCAAGTTCGTCAGGCGTCGGCAGGTGAATGACCGGGCGCGCGGTGCGCAGCAGCCAGGTCAGCGCGATCACCAGCAACAGCACAGCAGCGCCAAGCAGCGAGCGCAGGCCACGCGGTGCGTCAGCGTCGAGGGTGAACTGCCACCACAGTTGATGGCTGTACGGCACATCCTGATAAGCGAACAGCAGCAGCCACGTCGAAGCGCCCAGCACGCAGAGGCTGGCCACCAGATACAGCGGCGAGAAGGGCAGTTCGGTCAGACGGCTCGGGCGATAGAACGAGCGACGGAACACACCGAGCAGCGCAGCCGTCAGTGTCATCAGTGTCGCTTCTTCCCAGTCGAAACCTTTAAGCAGCGAGAGCAGGGCGCCAACCAGCAACAGAATGGTGGTGAGCATCCATGCGGCGGACAGGCGCCGACGCAGGCCCTGAGCGAGCATCAGGCAGAGTACGCCGATCAGGCTGGCGCCAAAGTGCGAGGCGTCGACCAGACGATGCGGGATCAGAAAACCAATGTGCTCCAAGCGTGTGTCGATCTCGGGAGTCGCGCCGGAAAACAGCAGCACCACACCGGAGAGGAACACCAGCACCGCCAGAATCGGCGCGGCCAGACCAGACGCGGCGCGCATGGTTTGGGTCTGAAACAGGCGCTGACCTTCGTTGATTAGTAGGAATACGCAGGCCACCAGCAGCGGCAACACCACGTAGATCAGGCGATACAGCAGCAGCGCCGCGGCCAGTGGTGCGGCACCGAGCTTGTCGGCGAAAGCGGCCAGCAGAATCGCTTCGAACACACCGACGCCGCCGGGTACGTGGCTGAGCACGCCGGCAGCCAATGCCAGCAGATACACCAGCAGGAACGCGCCGAACGGCGGCGCTTCCGGCAGCAACAGATAAAGGACCGTGGCGGCAGCCGCAACGTCGAGGGCGGTAATGATCAGTTGCAGGAAAGTCAGGCGACGCCCCGGCAAGCGCAGCGTGCGGCGGCCAACCCTGACCAGCAGGTTGTCGCGCAACGGTTGTTCCGGCAGGCGCCGACGGTAGATACCGATAGCCAGTACGGCGCCAAGCGCCAGAACGACAGCGGCGACCGTGCCGAGCAGGCCTTCGGAAAGCCCCAAGGCCTGTGAGGCCGCCGGCAGGTCACTCAGGGTTGCCAATGCAGCCAGCGGCGGCAAGGCGCAGCCCAGCGACAGACTGGCGAACAAGGTCATGTGCGCGACTTCCGACGCCCCCAGACCCAGTCGAGCATATAAACGGTAGCGAACCGAACCACCGGACAACAGCGACAGACCGATTGCATTGCCAATCGCAAACGCGGTGAATCCGCCCAGCGCCAATGTGCGCGGTGGCAAGGTCACGCCGGCATAGCGGCTGGCCGACCATTCGTAGCCGAGCAGAATAATGAAGCCGACCACGGTCGCACCGAAGGCGCCGATCAGCGCGGGTTTCGGCACGTCGAGAATCGAGTCGTGCAGCGCATCGAGATCGAGTTCGGCAAGCAGATGGCGACAGGCAATCAGCGCAATGGCGAACAGTAGCAAAGTCACCGCCAGACCAATCGGTTGTCGGTATTTGCTCAACCGATCCAGCAAGCGCAGGCGCTCGGGTTTGATCGGGTGTTCCGCTGTGACGGTGTCTTGTGGATCAGACGAGTTGGCGCGCATCAATCACCTCTTGGATTGTGCGCGACAGGATGGAGGTATCCAGCCAAGTTACCAATCCCTGTAGAAAAAAATAATCACAAAATACTACGCCTCTCACCGGGTATCGGCGAGGGCAGTTCCTGGATTGCAGACGTCTTGCCTGCGACTCAAGCATAGTCGCAAGTCAGTACTTCCGAAGATCCCAAGCGGTTCACTGCACAGTGACAGATCATTGTTGCGAAAGGACTTTTTCCACAGATACAAAAAAGGCCACTCTTTCGAGTAGCCTTTTTTGATGTTTGGTTGCGGGAGCCGGATTTGAACCGACGACCTTCGGGTTATGAGCCCGACGAGCTACCAGACTGCTCCATCCCGCGTCTGTGTGGCGGCATTCTACAGGCGAACGGCGAGGTGTCAACCGCTAATCCCGTAAAGGGTCAAATAAGTGTGCAATCGCGTCAAACGGTCGCAGGTGGAGGCTTAAGTTTCGGAAATGCAAAGAATTCTTGTTTGGCGGTCGCTTCTCTATAAGAAGAGCAAATCGACAAAACAGACGCGCACAAAAAAGGCCACTCTTTCGAGTAGCCTTTTTTGATGTTTGGTTGCGGGAGCCGGATTTGAACCGACGACCTTCGGGTTATGAGCCCGACGAGCTACCAGACTGCTCCATCCCGCGTCTGTGTGTCGGCATTCTACAGAGGAACGCCGGGGTGTCAACCCGCAATCTGGATAAAAACTGTTGAGGTTCAATCGGTTAGCGCTTTTTACCAGGTGTTTGTCACGCTACAGGTCAGGCGGGGCAAGGCTTTCAGCTCTATTGGCGGCCGCTCGTCGATTGAGAAAATAAATTCAAAGGACATTTCCTACCGCCAGGAAAGAACATTCATACCACTGGTGCTATATACAGGTGTCAGTGAGATACTGCCGATCCGGTTCGCCACGTTCCCTTTTCTGACATGACTCAGCGAAAAATCATCCACATTGACTGCGACTGTTTCTACGCCGCCATCGAGATGCGCGATGACCCGCGTCTGGCCGGCAAGCCGTTGGCGGTGGGTGGCTCGGCGGACCGGCGCGGGGTGATTGCCACCTGCAACTATGAAGCGCGCGCGTATGGCGTGCGTTCGGCGATGGCGTCGGGGCATGCACTGAAGCTGTGCCCGGACCTGACCATCGTCAAGCCGCGTATGGATGCGTATCGCGAGGCTTCGAAAGAGATTCATACGATTTTTGCCGATTACACCGACCTGATCGAACCGTTGTCGCTGGATGAGGCTTATCTGGATGTATCGGACAGTGCGCATTTTGGCGGCAGCGCTACACGGATCGCCCAGGACATCCGCCGCCGCGTTTCCAATCAATTGCACATCACCGTTTCCGCTGGCGTGGCGCCGAACAAGTTTCTGGCGAAGATCGCCAGCGACTGGAAAAAGCCCAATGGACTGTTCGTTATTACGCCAGACCAAGTGGAGGACTTCGTCAGTGGCTTGCCGGTGAGCAAGTTGCACGGTGTCGGCAAGGTCACGGCCGACAAGCTTGGCAGGCTCGGCATCATTGACTGCTCGCAGTTGCGTGAGTGGGACAAGCTGGCGCTGGTTCGCGAATTCGGTAGCTTCGGCGAGCGATTGTGGAGTCTCGCCCGTGGGATCGATGACCGGTTGGTGCATAACGACAGTCGGCGTCAGTCGATCAGCGTGGAAAATACCTACGACGTTGATTTGCCGGATCTACGCAGTTGTCTCGACAAACTGCCAGAGCTGCTGGAAACCCTGAAAACCCGTATGGCGCGAATCGACAGCAGTTATCGGCCGGGCAAGCCGTTCGTCAAAGTGAAGTTTCATGATTTCACCCAGACGACGCTGGAGCAGGCCGGGGCAGGGCGGGATCTGGGCAGTTATCAGTTGATGCTGACGCAGGCGTTCAATCGCGGCGGGAAACCGGTGCGGTTGTTGGGGGTTGGGGTGAGGCTTGAGGATTTGCGCGGCGGGTTTGAGCAGATGGAGTTGTTTGAGCGGTAGTCCGTTAAAAGCAAAAGATCGCAGCCTGCGGCAGCTCCTACAGAGAAATGCGTTCCCATGTAGGAGCTGCCGCAGGCTGCGATCTTTTAATAGGCCTTAATTCGGACCTGGATCCGCCACCAGTCGCCCGGCATCCTTGGTCAAAGACTTGAGAAACTCGGTCTGCAACTCAGGATCGTTGCGCGTCAGTTCGATCAGACTTTGTTCCAGCTCGCTGGCTTCTTCTTCCAGACCCAGTTCCGACAGGCGTTTGACCCGGTGTACCCACTGGCTCACTTCGTCGTCTTCCAGGTCGTCGTAAATCAGCCCGTGTGCTTCCAGTAACTTGCCACGCAAATGACTGCTGATCATCAGCGATGAGTCCGAGTGCACGTCATCCTTGGCATCTTCGACGCTGAT
Source organism: Pseudomonas viridiflava (assembly GCF_900580865.1). GTDB lineage: Bacteria > Pseudomonadota > Gammaproteobacteria > Pseudomonadales > Pseudomonadaceae > Aquipseudomonas. The sequence goes on along the minus strand of NZ_UTBZ01000228.1, from coordinate 247,745 downwards.
CTGCAATTTGCCGACATGATTGAGGTCATTTTCGGCAAACGGACTGTCGAGCAGGTTCAGACGCAGCACACCATTACGATCGGTGGTCATGTCAAAGGTCTGTTTGCCAGCCTTGACCTGCACCGGCCGCTCGCTCCACGGCAGGCTCGAATACTCCGTGCGCTTGTCGCGCTGGACTTCATCGATGCCGGCCAGGTTCTGTTGCGCGCGACCGTTGGACTGCACGTTCATGAACGGGTTGAGCCCGGCAAAACCGTAACTCAGCCAGTCCTTGGTGACGCTGTCCGGCAAATTGCCGAGGGCGAACACGTTGACTACGTTGGCGCCGACGCCACCGACCACGGCCACCGCACCCAGCGGAATCTCGTAGACCTCCCGCCAAGGCTGGTAGGGCGTATAGCGATCGTAGCGACGTGTTACTTCGAACTCGGTGACTTCAAAAGTCTTCTGTTCGTTGATCTTCACGCGTCGCTGCGGCAGCTCAAGCTCCTTAGGCTCACCGACATCAATCTGCAGGCTATGGTCGAGTAACTTTCGCTCGACCCGCTCTTCGTGCTCACTGCGTTGTGACATGTGATTGGCACAGCCGCTGACCAGCAGGGCACCGCACAGGGCGGTGCCACCGAGGCCTAAGGTGTTTCGCTTGAACATGACGTCTCTATCTGGTTTCAGCGGCGGATACGGGCCTGCAGGAAGGACAATACGTCGGCCACCGGCAATGCTTGCGCTTCGCCTTCGGTACGGCTCTTGTATTCCAGGTTGCCTTCGGCGAGGCCGCGGTCGCTGACCACGATCCGGTGAGGAATGCCGATCAGCTCCATGTCCGCGAATTTGATGCCCGGGCTGGTTTTCTTGTCGCGATCGTCCAGCAGCACTTCGAAGCCGGCCGCCGTCAGTTCGGCGTACAGCTTGTCGGTGGCTTCGCGCACCTGCTCGGTTTCATAGCGCAGCGGTACCAGAGCAATCTGGAACGGCGCCAGGGTGTCGCTCCAGATGATGCCGTTTTCGTCGTTGTTCTGCTCGATGGCCGCAGCCACTACGCGGGAAACGCCGATGCCGTAGCAACCCATTTCCAGGGTCACTGGCTTGCCGTTCTCGCCCAGCACTTCGCACTTCATCGCTTTGCTGTACTTGTTGCCCAGCTGGAAAATGTGCCCGACTTCGATGCCGCGTTTGATTTCCAGCGTGCCTTTGCCGTCCGGGCTTGGGTCGCCGGCAACCACATTGCGCAGGTCGGCAACGGTCGGAACCGGCAGATCACGCTCCCAGTTCACGCCGAAGTAGTGCTTGTCATCAATGTTCGCGCCGATACCGAAGTCGCTCATCAGCTCGACCGAACGGTCGATGATGATTGGCAGCGGCAGGTTCAGCGGGCCGAGCGAACCGGCGCCGGCGCCGATGGCGTCACGCAGTTCGGCATCGGTGGCCATGACCAGCGGGCTGGCCACGCCAGGTTGCTGGGCAGCCTTGATTTCGTTGAGTTCGTGGTCGCCACGAATCACCAGCGCGATCAGCTTGCCTTCTTCTTCGGCGCGCACGATCAGGGTCTTGATGGTCTTTTCAATCGGCAGATTGAATTTTTCCACCAGCGCCGCGATGGTCTTGGTGTCTGGGGTGTCGACCAGGCGCAGCTCTTCGGTCGCAGCGGCGCGCGAGGTTTCGCGTGGCACCGCTTCGGCTTTTTCGATGTTCGCTGCGTAGTCGGAACCGTTGCTGAAGACGATGTCGTCTTCGCCCGACTCGGCCAGTACGTGGAACTCGTGGGAACCGGCACCACCGATCGAACCGTTGTCGGCTTCAACCGGACGGAATTTCAGGCCCAGGCGCGTGAAAATGTTGCAGTAGGCTTCATGCATGCGGTCATAGGTGATCTGCAGCGACGCCTGATCAGCGTGGAAGGAGTACGAGTCCTTCATGATGAATTCGCGGCCGCGCATCAGACCGAAGCGTGGACGGATTTCGTCACGGAATTTGGTCTGGATCTGGTACAGGTTGATTGGCAGCTGTTTGTAGCTGCTCAACTCGTTGCGCATCAGATCGGTGATCACTTCTTCGTGGGTCGGGCCCGCGCAGAAGTCGCGACCGTGGCGGTCTTTGATGCGCAGCAGCTCAGGGCCGTACTCTTCCCAGCGTCCCGATTCCTGCCACAGCTCGGCCGGTTGGGTGCTCGGCATCAACACTTCCAGAGAGCCGGCGGCGTTCATCTCTTCGCGAACGATGGCTTCAACCTTGCGCATGACTCGCAGGCCCATGGGCAGCCAGGTGTACAGGCCCGAGGCGAGTTTGCGGATCATGCCGGCGCGCAGCATCAGCTGGTGGCTGATCACGACCGCGTCGGAAGGCGTTTCTTTCTGTGTGGCGAGCAAAAATTGACTGGTGCGCATGGTTGGCCGTTGTCGGTTGCTATGACTGGAAATGACTCCGCAGTGTACCGGCGAGTTTTGCCGACGTACAGGCGTGAGGTCAGTGGAGAGGCACGACGGCGGGATTCCTCCCGCCGTTGCCGAAACGTCTTACGATTCTTCCGCGACCGGCGTCGGCACAGGCTCGGGCGTTGGCGTCGGGCCTTCGCGGCGGCTTTCCTGGAACCAGTGCAGGGCGATCAGCACCAGTGTCGGCACGCCGAGCAGGGCAGTGATCAGGAAGAAACTGTGGTAACCGAACTTCTCGACCAGAACCCCGGAATATCCGCCCATCAGGCGCGGCAACAGCAGCATGATCGAGCTGAGCAGGGCGTATTGCGTGGCGGAGAACTTCAGGTTGGTCAGGCTCGACAAATACGCAACGAACGCCGATGTCGCCAGGCCCGAGCTGAAGTTGTCGAGGGAGATAGTGACCACCAGCATCTGCAGGTCCGGGCCCATGTCGGCGAGCATGACAAACAGCAGGTTGGTGGCTGCCGAAGCGACACCACCGATAAAGAGAATCGGCAGAATGCCGAAACGCACGATCAGCAGGCCGCCCATGCCGGCGCCGACCAGCGTCATGATCAGGCCAAAGATTTTGCTGACGCTGGCAATCTGATCCTTGGTAAAGCCCTGGTCGATGTAGAACACGTTGGCCATGACGCCCATTACCGTGTCCGACATTCGATAGGTGGCGATCAGGCCGAGCAGCAGCAGCGCCTGCCAGCGATAGCGCAGAATGAAGTCATTGACCGGTGTCAGCACCGGTGCGAGGCCGCGACGGCCCATGGTCGACAGACACAGACCGGTGAGCAGCGTATAGAGAATCGCGCGCAGGAAGGCGCGGTCTTCCAGCAGCAGGTCAAGCGGACTCATGTCACCGAACAGCACGCTGGCGAAGTCAGTGTTGTAGAGCTGGGTGAACATCGCCGGTACCGAGACCAGCAAGACAATCAGCACAAACACCGACATCAGTTGATGCATGAAGGTGTAGCGCCCGGCCTGCAACTGCGTGCGTAGCGGCACTGGCGGTTCGCGCATGAATAGCGTGGTCAGCAGCGCGGGCACCATCAATGCACCGAACAGCGCGTAAGTGCCGGCCCAGGCTGAATGCTGATAATTGAAGCCGGTAGAGCCGAAGCCTTCCGCGAAAAACAACGCGCCGGCCGTCGCCAGCAGTGCGGCGACGCGGTAGCCGGACATATAACTGGCGGCGAGGGCGGCCTGGCGGTTGTCTTCGGCGATTTCCAGGCGATAGGCATCCACCGCGATATCTTGAGTGGCGGAGGCAAAGGCAACGACAACGGCAATGGCGATCAGCCAGGACAAGTGCTTCTGCGGATCACAGAAACCCATGCCGATCAGGCCGAGGATCACCAGCGCCTGTGAGAGCACCAGCCACGAACGACGACGGCCAAGCTTGCCCAGCAACGGCAGGCGCCATTGGTCGAGCAGGGGTGACCAGACCCATTTGAACGCATAGGCCAGGCCGATCAGGCTGGCATAGCCGATGGTTTCACGGGCCACACCGGCTTCACGCAGCCAGACGGAAAGCGTTGAAAATACCAGCATGTACGGCAGGCCGGCGGCGAAACCGAGCAACAACAGCACGAGCGTCGAAGGACTGGCATAAGCGGCTAGCGCGGCGCGCCAGGTTTTACGGGGCATGGGCTGAAGTCTGCCTCAAGATTGCGAAAACAAAGCGCGCACTCTAACCGCTGTGCTCTACCGGACGCCAGCCATGGCGCTGAATATCCACACGATTGTTCAGGACGGTGATGCCTTCCATTCGCAATCGGGCCCGTTGTTCATCGCCAGAAGGACTGCCCACCGGCAGGCTGATCCGACCGCCGGAGCCCAGTACGCGGTGCCAGGGCAGTTTTGTATCGCCGGGCAACTGACTCAAAGTGCGGCCGACCCAGCGGGCGGCGCGCCCCAGCCCGGCCAGTTCAGCTAACTGACCATAGCTGACGACTTTGCCTTCGGGCACCTGCGCAAGGGTCGAGTAGAGCGCCGTGCGTCGGATTTGCGCTTCACTGTCACGGTCGTGGGGCTGCTCTGTCACGTGCGCGGTTCCTGAACATTGGCGGATTTGATGCTTCAAGGGTAATCCGTCACTGCGTAGTTGAGAAATGAACTCAATGGAAATCGTCCGGTCAGTCCTTGTCAGGGTCTTATTCCTACGGATAATGCCGACCTTTTTCGCAAACTTGAGCCTTCGATTCGCTTATGTTTTCCAGATCCTTGCTGTGCCTTGCTGTTTTCAGCGCGTCCACGCCCCTGCTTGCCGATACCGTCTGGTTGAAGAACGGTGACAAGCTGAGCGGCACCATTACTGTCTTCGACGGCGGCAAGCTGCTGATTCAGACTAAATACGCCGGCGCCGTCACGATTGACTGGAAAGAGGTCAAGACGCTGGACAGCGATCAGCACTTGCTGGTCAAGCAGGATGCCTACACCGGTGAAGTGTCCAAGTCGCTGACGGCCGCCGAAGATGGCAAAGTCACCCTGGCCAACGGCGAAGCGCCGAAAACCGTCGAGCTGGCGAGCATTCAGCAGATTCTCAAACCGAAACCGGTGGTCGAGGATCTGGTGTGGAAGGGCAATGTCGACCTGGCGCTGGACTACCAGCGCGCCGAGAAAGATACCGATGATTACGATGTCGGCTTCAAGACCACGGCACGTCATGGTCGCTGGCGTCATACCGCCGAAGGTGAGTACAACCGTGAAGTGCAGGATGATGAAACTACCACCGATAACTGGCGTGCCGAATACTCGCTCGACCGCTTCCTGACCGATCAATGGTTCTGGCAGGGTCGTCTGAACTACAAGCGTGATCACATCGAAGAGCTGGCGCGCCAGCGCGTGGTCGGTACCGGTCCCGGCTATCAGTTCTGGGATGATGAGTTGGGTGCATTCTCGCTGGGTTCGCTGCTCAACCGTACCGATTACGAGTATCGCGATGGCAGCAAGGACAATTTCTATTCTGTCGCCATGAAGTGGGATTACAACCGCTACCTGATTGGCAAGAAGGTCGAATTCTTCACCAACGGTGAAGTGGGCAAGCCGCTGTCCGGTGTTGCCGATTACGCGCTGGATGCGGAGATGGGCCTGCGCTACAAGGTCACCGAGTGGGCCTCGCTCAACCTCAAGGCCGAGCGCGACATCATCAGTGGCACCAACGATGCGGATCTGAACAAGACCCGTTATACCGCTGGGTTTGGCGTGGCCTGGTAAGTCGCCCAAAAAAAATCGCAGCCTGGTCGGGCTGCGATTTTTTTTGCCTGTACAAAACAGACGCCCACAAAAAAGCCCCGCTTTTAAGGGCGGGGCTCTTTTCTAAAGAAGCTACAAGTTAGATAACTTGTACTTCTTCAGCTTGCATGCCTTTCTGACCGCGGGTAGCGATGAAAGAAACCTGTTGGCCTTCTTTCAGGCTTTTGAAGCCGTCGGATTGGATAGCTTTGAAGTGAACGAACAGGTCGTCACCGGATTGTGGAGTGATGAAGCCGAAGCCTTTTTCATCGTTGAACCACTTAACGGTACCGGTTTGGCGATTAGACATGGTGTAACTCCTTGAACAAAGATAACTGCGACTCAGGAAGAACCCTGGCCGAGACTGAGTGCAAAGAGCAGGAAAAATTCTTGTAGATGGTTGGATCGAAATTCAACATATCGTGTAGAGATTCTCAGTGACACAAGCAACACAGTGACGCCACCTTAACCCAGTTTCCGAGAAGTGCCAATGCTTCTTGCGAAGGTTTCTCTGTTTTCGGGATCGGCGGTGTGACGGTTCGTCGCCAAAGCCCGTATTTCATGGGTGTTCGGCGAGAATTGCAGGCCGCACTTTGAACCCGGCGGCGCGCCCGGTAAGATGCCGGACAGAATTTTTCCACCTCGCTATTCAGGACACCCCCGCCATGAGCATCAAATCGGACAAGTGGATTCGCCGCATGGCGCAGGAACAGGGCATGATCGAGCCTTTCGTCGAGCGCCAGGTGCGCGGCAGCGACGACAGCCGAGTGATCTCCTACGGTGTGTCGAGCTACGGCTACGACGTGCGCTGCACCAACCACTTCAAGGTGTTCACCAACATCAACTCGTCCATCGTCGACCCGAAAAATTTCGACCCGGGCAGCTTCGTCGACGTCCACAGCGACGTCTGCATCATCCCGCCGAACTCTTTCGCCCTGGCCAGCACCGTCGAGTATTTCCGTATTCCACGCAATGTGCTGACCATTTGCCTGGGTAAAAGCACCTACGCGCGTTGCGGCATCATCGTCAACGTCACGCCGCTCGAGCCTGAGTGGGAAGGCCACGTGACGCTGGAGTTCTCCAACACCACCAACCTGCCGGCGAAAATTTACGCCAACGAAGGCGTGGCGCAGATGCTGTTCCTCGAATCCGACGAGCAGTGTGAAGTGTCCTACAAGGATCGTGGCGGCAAGTACCAGGGCCAGCGTGGCGTGACCCTGCCGCGCACCTGATCGGTCCATCCGACAGATCGCGGGAATTCTTTGGCGGGCAGACACTCTATGGGGTGTACTGCCCGTTTTGCTTTCGGCGAAACGGGCCTTCGCCGAGGAGTGCCCTATGAAGATCGATCCGCAAATCACTGCCGAACTGGCAAGGCTCGAGCCCAATCAGATTGGCGTATTGGCCTGGTCATTGCTGGCGCATCCGCCGCTGAGCATGGCCGGCGGAATTCCCGGACAGCCTGATCCCGATACCCCTAACGAACAACCGACCGAACCGGGCGAACCGACGCTTCCGGACGAGCCACCACCGGCACCGGTTGCCTGATCTGCATTGAGAAACCAATGGCCAGTCAGATGAGGTCTGCTAAGACTTCAACTGACTGGCCATATTTCGTTGTCACCGATGACAAAAATCCTGCAGCTTTCATCCCTCTCGACTGGATATCCCCCAGTAAAGGCGCCAAATGCCGGCAGCTGACTGATGTGTTCACCGAGCCTGAAACACGCGAGGCGCAAGCTCTGCCGACCTTTGCCGTGTAACCGATAGACCGGGTGTACGTGACCCGCCAGCACATGCCTTTCAGCGTGCGGGTCGGGTTCATGCTGCAGGGCGAATGGCCCGAGCAGCAGCGGTTCCGGCACCACCCGGATGTTCAGCGATTCAGGTGGGTCACCAGCGCGTTTGTCGTGGTTGCCGCGGATCAATGTCATCGGCAGCTCTGCGTGGCGCGCACGCCATTGCGCCAGCGCGCTGAGCGTGCCCGGGGCATGAGAGCCGGGCCCGTGGAGGAAATCCCCGAGAAAGATCAATAAACGGCAGGGCAGCTTTGCCAGTAACCGATCAATCACGGCGATATTGCTCGCCGTGGTGCCGTGTGGAACCGGTTGACCAAGACTGCGGTAAGCCGCGGCTTTGCCGAAATGCACATCGGCAATCAACAGGACCTGCTGCGCGGGCCAGTACAGGGCTTTTTCCGGCAAGAGCCAAAGCTCTTCGCCGGCCAGGCGCACCGGGTAGGGCGCATTCATCGGGATTTATCCTTGTCGGCGCTATTCTCGAGATCACCGACCATTCGCCTGATGCGATCAGCGAGTTTTTCCGAACTCATGCTTTCGCGCATGCGTTCCACCAGCAGCGGGAACCCCAGCGGCGTAGGGCGTTTAACCTGATGCACGTCCAGTTTCATCGCGTTGATCCGCTCCAGTGTCTGTTCCAGGCGACGAATATCCAGTTCTTCCCGTAGGACTTCTTCCCCGGCCTGAGCCAGCAACAGGTTGTCAGCGTCGTATTGTTTAAACACTTCGAAAAACAAACCGCTGGACGCCTGCACTTGTCGGGTACTTTTCGGCGCACCGTGGTAGCCAGCGAAGACCAGCCCGGCAATCCGCGCGATTTCACGAAAACGGCGCAAGGCCAATTCGCCGGCGTTCAGACTGGCCAGAACGTCCTCCAATAAATCATCGGCATTGAAGAGATCGGCATTCAAATACTCGGCCCAGTCGATCGGCGTAGCGCTGAGCAATTCCAGGCCGTAATCGTTCACCGCGATGGAAAACGTCACGGGCTGCCGTTGACTGACACGCCAGGCCAGCAGGCTCGCTAGGCCTAGATGCACTTGGCGCCCGGCAAACGGATAGAGGAAAAGGTGCCAGCCCTCACGGGACTTCAGCACTTCAGCCAACAGGTTGTCTGTTGTGGGCAAACCCGACCAGCGCATCTGGGTTTCCAGTAACGGTCGCAAGGCCTGCATTTCCGGGCCGACGAACTCGCCCTGCGCCGCCGCACTGAAGCGCCTGACCACGGCTTCGGCCAATTCGTTGGAAAGTGGCATCCGCCCACCATTCCAGCGCGGTACGGCGGCTTTCTTCGCAGTGCTGCGTTTGACATAAGCCGTCATGTTTTCCACCCGCACCAGCTCCAGCAAACGCCCGGCGAACAGAAAACCATCACCGGGTTTGAGCCGCGCAATAAAGCCTTCCTCGACACTGCCCAACTGTTTGCCACCGCCGCCCTTGCTCCAGAATTTCAGCTGGATGCTCGCATCGCTGACAATGGTGCCGATGCTCATGCGATGGCGCCGCGCCAATCGCGCATCCGGAACGCGCCAGACGCCGTGCTCGTCCGGCTCGACCCGGCGGTAATCCGGATAGGCTGTCAGAGACATCCCGCCGTGGCGTACGAAAGCCAGCGCCCACGCCCAATCGGCGGGTGTCAGGTCACGATAAGCCCAGGCGCCACGGACTTCTTCGTACAAATCATCGGGAAAAAATCCGCCGCCGAGGGCCATGCTGACCAAATGCTGCACCAGCACATCCAGCGGTTTGTGCGGTGACAGGCGTGGTTCGATACGCCGTTGTTCGACGGCATCGCGGGCGGCAGCGGCTTCGATCAGCTCAAGGCTGTGCGTCGGCACCAATGTCACTCGCGATGTGCGCCCCGGCGCATGGCCGGAGCGCCCGGCACGTTGCATCAAACGTGCGACGCCTTTGGCCGAGCCGATTTGCAGCACGCGCTCGACGGGCAGGAAATCCACCCCCAGATCCAGGCTTGAGGTGCAGACCACGGCTTTCAAATGCCCGTTCTTCAGGGCCTGCTCGACCCAGTCGCGAGTGTCACGAGACAGTGAGCTGTGATGCAGGGCAATCAATCCGGCCCAGTCCGGCCGTGCTTCAAGCAGCGCCTGATACCAGATTTCCGATTGCGCCCGAGTATTGGTGAAAACCAGGGTGCTGGCGCAGGCCTCCAGTTCAGCAACGACCTGCGGCAACATTTTCAGACCGATGTGCCCGGCCCAGGGGAAACGCTCAATGGCCGGTGGGAGGAGGGTGTCGACTTTCAGTGTTTTTTCGCTTTGCCCCTGAATGCTGATGCCGCCGCCCTGTGGGATCAGCACTTGTTCGGCGTGGGATTGATTACCGAGGGTGGCGGACACGCCCCAGACGATCAGCTCAGGTTGCCAATGCCGCAGGCGGGCGAGGGCCAGTTGCAGTTGCACGCCGCGCTTGTTGCCGAGCAATTCATGCCATTCATCGACGACGATCATGCGCAGACTCGCCAGCGCCACCTGTGCATCGGCGCGAGCGAGCAGCAGGGTCAGGCTTTCCGGGGTGGTGATCAGCGTGGTCGGCAGGCGCCGGCTCTGCCGGGCGCGTTCGCTGCTGCTGGTGTCACCGGTGCGCAGGCCGATACTCCACGGCAGTTGCAGGTCATCGACCGGCGTTTGTAACGCGCGCGCGGTGTCGGCGGCGAGGGCGCGCATGGGGGTGATCCACAGGACTGTCAGCGGTTCGGCGGGGGCTTTACGTTTGCGCAGTGTTTCGACCGGAGGTTGCGAGCGAGCGAAGCGATTGAGCGCGGCAAACCACACAGCATAGGTTTTACCGGCGCCGGTGCTGGCGTGGAGCAGGCCGGAATCGCCATTTTTCACCGCCGCCCATACCTGTTTCTGAAAGGCGAACGGCTTCCAGTCGCGGGCGTTGAACCAGATTTTTGCGAGGTCGGAGGATTTCGCCATGCGGGCTGCGCGCGCTCTGGAGGTGTTCTTCCAGTGACCACATCAGTTGGCGAAAGGTTTAATCAGGGTGACCGTGTAGGAGCTGCCGAAGGCTGCGATCTTTTGATCTTGATCTTGATCTCTATAAAACAAGATCAAAAGATCGCAGCCTTCGGCAGCTCCTACAGGGGAACGTGGGCTACTTGAGGTTACCGCTGAGAAATTGTTTGAGGCGTTCGCTTTTCGGGTTGCCGAGCACGTCCTCGGGGGCGCCTTCTTCTTCCACCAGACCTTGATGCAGAAACAACACCTGGCTGGAAACCTTACGAGCGAAGCTCATCTCATGGGTCACCATGATCATGGTCCGGCCTTCCTCGGCCAGCCCTTGAATCACCTTCAACACTTCGCCAACCAACTCCGGATCGAGCGCTGACGTCGGCTCATCGAACAGCATCACCTCCGGTTCCATCGCCAACGCCCGGGCAATCGCCACGCGCTGTTGCTGGCCGCCGGAAAGAAACGCCGGGTATTGATCCGCCACTCGCGCCGGCAAACCGACCTTGTCCAGATAACGCCGCGCACGATCGTCGGCTTCCTGTTTGCTGCAACCCAACACCCGGCGCGGGGCCATTGTGATGTTTTCCAGCACGGTCATATGGCTCCACAGGTTGAAGTGCTGGAACACCATCGCCAGCCGCGTGCGCAAACGTTGCAGTTCATCGGCGTCGGCGACGTGCATGCCGTGGCGGTCGGTGACCATGCGGATCGCCTGGCCGTCGAGGCTCATCGCGCCGTCGTTGGGTTGTTCGAGAAAGTTGATGCAGCGCAAAAAGGTGCTTTTGCCCGAGCCGCTGGCGCCGATCAGGCTGATCACGTCGCCGGTCTTGGCCTTGAGCGAAACGCCTTTGAGCACCTGATGGTCGCCATAGCTTTTGTGCAGGCCTTCAACGGTCAGTTTGTACATGGGACAGACATCCTCAAGGCGAAAGTAGGTAGCCGCTGCGATAGGCTTCGGCGCCCGCGACGTGGGCGATGACCATGCCGGCGGTGGCCATGCGTCGCAGCGAGCGGGCGTACATCACGCCGGCGCTGGTGCAATGAATGGGGGTGATCCGGTCGTTGATCGGGTCGATGATTTCGGCGATCTGTTGCCCGGCTTGCAGGTATTGCCCTGCTGTGGCGGTGTACACCAGCAAGCCGCCGACTGGCGTGGTCACCGGTTCCACACCCGCCAGTGGCGTGGCGGGATAGGGTAGCGACGGCTGTGGTTTGGTCTCGCCGACGATCGCATCGGACTGGATCAGGTAGTCGATCAGCGCCTGGCAGTCGCGACTGGCCAACGGATGGCTGACATCACCCTGGCCGCGCAACTCGACGGTCACCGAGAAACTGCCGAGCGGAATTTCGAAGTGTTCGCCGAAGCGTTCCTGCAATTGCCACCACAGCAGCGTGAAGCATTCGTCGAACGACTGACCGCCGGAATCGGTGGCCAGCAGGCTCGCCTGAGCTTCGATGTAGCGCGCCAGCGGTTCGACCTGCGGCCACGCTTCGGGCGTGGTGTAGAGGTGAACCACCGATTCGAAGTCGCAGTGCAAGTCGAGCACCATATCCGCATCGCAAGCCAGCCGTTGCAGGGTCAGGCGCTGGGATTGCAACTGCGTGCTGGCAGTCTGGCGGGCGAGGGCGTTGCGCAGATGCGTGCGGATCAGTTCGAGGTTGTGCTGTGCATCGTCGTTCAACTTGCCCTCGATGGCGTTGCCGATTTCTTCGCTGAGGTCGACGAACCAGCGGTTGAAGTTCTGCCCGCTCTCCAGTTCGTAGCGACCCAGCGGCACGTCCATCAACACTTGTTCGAGGCCGACCGGGTTGGCCACCGGCACCAGCACGATTTCGCTGCGCAGGCGCCCGGCCGCTTCCAGCTCGGCCAGACGCTGCTTGAGGTGCCAGGCGACGAGCATGCCCGGCAGTTCGTCGGCGTGCAGCGAAGACTGAATGTAAACCTTGCCCTTGGCCTGCTCCGGGCCGAAGTGGAAGCTGTGGATCTGTCGTGCGGTCCCCGGCAGCGGGGCCAGCAAGTCATGAATCAGGTGGCGCATTTGCAAAGTTGTCCTAGTGAGTCGGCCCGAGGAAGGCCAGCCATCGGCGTTCGGCAAGGCGGAACAGGCCGACCAGCGCAAAGGTAATGGTCAGGTAGATCAGCGCGGCGATGCCGAACGACTGAAAGGTCAGGAAGGTCGCCGAGTTGGCGTCCCGCGCAACTTTCAGGATGTCGGGAATGGTCGCGGTGAAGGCCACGGTGGTCGAGTGCAGCATCAGGATCACTTCGTTGCTGTAGTAAGGCAACGAACGGCGCAACGCCGACGGCATGATCACGTAGGCATATAGCTTCCAACCGGTTAGCCCGTAGGCCTTCGCCGCTTCGACTTCGCCATGATTCATGCTGCGGATCGCCCCGGCGAAAATCTCCGTGGTGTAGGCGCAGGTGTTGAGGGCGAAGGCGAGGATCGTGCAGTTCATCGCATCACGAAAGAAACTGTCGAGCAGCGGTTGCGCACGCACGGCGGCGAGGCTGTAAATCCCGGTGTAGCAAATCAGCAACTGGATATACAGCGGCGTGCCACGGAACAGGTAGGTGTAAAACTGCACCGGCCAGCGAATGTAGAAGTGCGGCGAAACGCGGGCGATCGACAGCGGAATCGACACCAGGAAACCGATGAAGATCGACGCGCTGAGCAGCCACATCGTCATTGCCAGCCCGGTAATGTTCTGGCCGTCGGTATAAAGGAAGGCGCGCCAGTATTCCTGCAGAAGTTCGATCATCGTACGGCCTCCCGGGCACCGGCGGCGTAGCGGCGTTCGAGCCAGCGCAGGATGAAGTTCGAGGCACTGGTGATCAGCAGATAGATCAACGCGGCAAGCACCAGGAAGTAGAACAGTTGATAAGTGCTTTTACCGGCGTCCTGCGCGGCTTTGACCAGATCGGCGAGGCCAATGATCGACACCAGCGCCGTGGCCTTGAGCATCACCATCCAGTTGTTGCCGATACCCGGCAGGGCGAAGCGCATCATTTGCGGGAACACCACAAAGCGAAAGCGCTGCCCGCGTTTGAGGCCGTAAGCGGTGGCCGCTTCAACCTGACCGCGCGGCACCGCGAGAATCGCACCACGAAAGGTTTCGGTGAAATACGCGCCATAAATAAAGCCCAGCGTCAGCACCCCGGCGCTGAACGGGTCAATTTCGATGTATTCCCATTCCATGTAGTCGGTCAGGGTCGTCAGCCAGGTTTGCAGGCTGTAGAAGATCAGCAGCATCAGCACCAGATCCGGCACGCCGCGAATCAGCGTGGTGTAGAGCTGAGCGGGCAGGCGCACCAGTTTGACTTTTGACAGTTTGGCACTGGCGCCGAGCAGGCCGAGCAACACGGCCACCAGCAGCGACAACGCCGATAATTTGATGGTCATCCAGGTGCCTTGCAACAGCAACGGGCCAAAGCCCTTGAGGCTGAAGGCTGCGAGCCCCAGATTTTGTAAGAGGTTTTCAAACATAAATCAGCAACCTGAGCGGATGGAAAAGGCGCCCATCGAGGATGGGCGCCGGGGCATTATTTGCCGCTGTACAGATTCAGATCGCCAAAGTGTTTCTTTTGAATCTCGGCGTATTTGCCGTCATCGTGTAACGCTTTGATACCTTTATCTAAAAGCGCTTTCAGCTCAGTGTTACCTTTCTTAATACCGACAGCGGTTTTGGCTGGCAGCAATTCGCTGTCGACTGGCTTGCTGACGTCATAGTCGGCGCCCTGTGGCGACTTCAAAAAGCCCAGTTCGGCTTGCAGCATGTCCTGAATGCCCGCGTCGAGACGGCCGGAGGTCAGGTCGGAATACACCTGGTCCTGGTTCTGATAGGCCTGGGTTTTCACGCCGGCCTTGTCCAGCACGGCTTTGGCGTAGGCTTCCTGAATGGTGCCTTGCTCGTAGCCGACGGTTTTACCCTTCAGCGAGGCGACGTCTGCGGTGATGCCGGAACCTTTCTTGAACACATAAGCGGTCGGGCCGGAGAACAGTTCGCTGGAGAAATCGATGACTTTTTCGCGGGCCGGGGTCACGGTCATCGACGAGATCACGCCGTCGAATTTGTTGGCCTTGAGGCCCGGAATCATGCCGTCGAAGTCACTTTCGACCCACTTGCACTTGACCTTCAGTTCGGCGCAGATCGCGTTGCCCAGGTCGATGTCGAAGCCCACCAGGCTGCCGTCGGCCGCTTTCGACTCAAACGGTGCGTACGAAGGGTCAACGCCAAAGCGCAGCTCTTTGTATTCCTTGGCCAGCGCGGAGCCAGCGGCCATGCACAACGCCAGTGCAGAAAGGGTCAGCAATGCTTTTTTCATTATTCAATCCCTAAGAACCAATATGAGCGCTTGTGGCGCAGAATTATTGTTACTGGAACGCGTACGACCTATAGAAAGTAGCAATTTCCGAACCAGAGTCCCGAACAAGTGTTTTAAAAGGTGAGGAGAGCTACAAGATCAATGGATGAGTGCACGAAAACGGGCGCAGCAGAAAGCGTGCACTGATTTGTGGCTTATCGGGGACAGGCAAGCAGATCGCTGATCGTTCCCACGCTCTGCGTGGCAATGCAGCCCGGGACGCTCCGCGTCCCCTCCAAGGCCGAACGCGGAGCGTCCGTTGAGGCATTCCCACGCGGAGCGTTGGAACGATCAATGTCCCGGGAAACGGGGTCAGGCCAGCAGATCTTGCAATGTGGCAAGGCTATCCGCCTCATCCACGGTTTTGTCCTGCCGCCAGCGCAACATCCGGGGAAACCGCACGGCAATCCCACTCTTGTGCCGCCGTGAGAGGGCGATGCCTTCGAAGCCGAGTTCAAACACCAGACTCGGCTTCACACTGCTGACCGGGCCGAATTTTTCCACGGTAGTCTTGCGCACGATGCTGTCGACCTGACGCATTTCCTCATCGGTCAGCCCCGAATAGGCTTTGGCAAACGGCACCAGCGCGCGTTGGCTCGACTCGGGCGGGCCGTCCCACACGGCAAAGGTGTAATCGCTGTACAAACTGGCCCGCCGGCCATGACCGCGCTGCGCGTAAATCAGCACCGCGTCAACGCTGAACGGGTCAACCTTCCACTTCCACCACACGCCCATGTCTTTGGTGCGTCCGACGCCGTACAGCGAATCCCGCGCCTTGAGCATCATGCCTTCAACACCCAGGCGCCGAGAGGACTCGCGCTGGCGGGCGAGGTCGAACCAGTCGCTGCCAGTCAGCACCGGCGAGGCCAGCAGCACCGGGCTGTTACAGCGGGCGATGACGTCTTCCAGTTGCGCGCGGCGTTTGGCCTGCGGCTGGTTGCGCCAGTCTTCGCCCTGCCATTCGAGCAAGTCGTAAGCGAGCACCACCACCGGCACGTCTTCGAGGATTTTCTTGTCGAGGGTTTTGCGGCCAATGCGTTGTTGCAGCAGGGCAAATGGCTGCACCGCCGGCGGTTCGGTCGATTGCGGATCGAAGGCGTCTTCAGTGCGCGGATGCGTGCTTTTCCACACGACGATTTCGCCGTCGATCACCGTGCCATCGGGCAGGCCGTGTACCAACACATCCAGTTCGGGAAAGCGCTCGGTCACCAGTTCCTCGCCCCGCGACCAGATCCACAGCCGCCCCTCACGCTTGACCACTTGTGCGCGGATGCCATCCCATTTCCATTCAATTTGCCAGTCGCTGGCCGGGCCGATCAGCGCTTCGAATTCTTCCACCGGTTGCGACAAAGCGTGGGCGAGGAAAAACGGATAGGGCTGGCCGCCGCGCTGGGCATGTTCATCGCTGGATTCAGGGGCAATCAGTTTCAGGTAACTGGCCGCGCTCGGCCGGTTCGACAGATCGGTGTAACCGACCAAGCGCTGCGCCACGCGTTTGCTGTCCAGCCCGGCCATTGAAGCCAAGGCCCGGGTGACCAGTAATTTCGAAACGCCGACGCGGAAACTGCCGGTGATCAATTTGATGCACAGCATCAGGCTCGACCGATCCAGTTGCGCCCACAGGGCCGGGAGTTGTCGGGCCAGGTATTCCGGGGTTTCACCGCGCAGCGGCAGCAATTTGTCTTCGATCCATTCGGCGAGGCCGGCGTCGGAGCTGTACGGGTTTTCCGCGAGTACCAGGGAAATGGTTTCCGCGAGGTCGCCGACCGCTTGATAGCTCTCCTCAAAGAGCCAAGGCTCGAGGCCGGAGACTGCGACGGCGAGTTCGCGCAAGATTCGCACTGGCACCAGTTGCCGGGGCCGGCCACCGGAGAGGAAGTACACCGCCCACGCGGCGTCATGCGGTTCGGCCTGGGCGAAGTAAGTCTGCATCGCCGCCAGTTTGGCGTTGCTTGACGTGGTCGCGTCGAGTTCGGCGTACAACTCGGCGAATGCTTTCATGCTGGCAGCTCGGCGATGGTCGGTTCGGCGGCGATGTTTTCTTCTTCGTCATCGCCGTATTCGGTGTTGAAACCCTGAGCATCCAGACCCTGTTCGCGCAGGTGCCGTACGAGGACGCCGATCGAACCGTGGGTGACCATCACCCGTTCCGCGCCGGTTTGCTCGATAGCCCAGAGCAGTCCGGGCCAGTCGGCGTGATCGGAAAGCACGAAACCGCGATCGACGCCGCGCCGCCGTCGGGTGCCGCGCAAACGCATCCAGCCGCTGGCAAATGCGTCACTGAACTCGCCAAATCGGCGCATCCAGGTGCTGCCTCCGGCTGAGGGCGGGGCGATGACCAGAGCCTGACGCATGATCGGGTCGTTTTTCTTAACGTCACCCGCGTAGATCGTTGGCGGCAGGTACACGCCAGCCTCGCGATACACCCGGTTCAGCGGCTCGACTGCGCCGTGGCTGAGGATCGGGCCGAGGCTTTCGTCGATACCATGGAGAATCCGCTGGGCCTTGCCGAACGAGTAACAGAACAACACGCTGGCCTTGCCGGCGGCGATATTCGCTGCCCACCATTGATTGATCTCGCCGAACACCTGCGCCTGTGGCTGCCAGCGATAAATCGGCAGACCGAAGGTCGATTCGGTGATAAAGGTGTGGCAGCGCACCGGTTCGAACGGGGCGCAGGTGCCGTCGGGTTCGATCTTGTAATCGCCGGACGCCACCCAGACTTCGCCACCGTATTCCAGGCGTACTTGTGCCGAGCCGAGAACGTGCCCGGCAGGGTGAAAGCTCAAAGTGACACCGTGGTGCGTCAGGCGCTGGCCGTAGGCGAGGGTTTGCAAGTTGATGTCCTGACCCAGTCGCGCACGCAGAATCCCTTCGCTGGCGCTGCTGGACAGGTAGTGCTGGTTGCCGGTACGGGCGTGATCGCCGTGGGCATGGGTAATGACCGAGCGCTCGACGGGGCGCCACGGATCAATGTAGAAATCCCCGGCAGGGCAATAGAGACCATCGGGACGGGCGATAACAAGGTCCATGTCGTTACCAGAAATGGGGGGCTTGTTAGCTATGAGGCTGGCGCTGGGCTGGAAGTTCTATCGACTTTGAAGAGCAACCCTCACCCCAGCCCTCTCCCGGAGGGAGAGGGGGCTGACCGAGGTGTCTGGCGAGTGACATCGACCTGAAAGACCGAGTCGAACGCAGATTCTGGACCAGATCAAAAGCCCCTCACCCCAGCCCTCTCCCGGAGGGAGAGGGGGCTGACCGTGGTGTCTGGCCAGCTACATCGACCTGAAAGACCGAGTCGATTATGGATTCGGCAAGGCACGCACCGAGTCGATTATGGATTCGGCAAGGCACGCACCGGGTCGATTATGGATTCGGTGCCGTACGTTCAGGTCGGCGTATGTCTCCAGCAACCCCCAATCAGTCCCCTCTCCCTCTGGGAGAGGGCTAGGGTGAGGGGCTTTTGATGTTCAGCTTATTTGCCGGGAGTAAGGGTCAAACGTGTTTTGCCATACACCCGGTCAAAGTTCTGCGGCTGCATCGGCAAGCCGATGTACTGCCCCTTCAGCCACGCATTGATCCCGTTCAGGTAGTTCGGGCTGACCGGGTTCCCCGATTGCCCCGTACCGTTCTGGCCCATCAACGGCTCAGCCTGACCGAAGTCGACAATGAAACGCATCGACGGCGCACGCGTAGTGGTGAAGTCCTGACCCCAGGCGAACGCCGACGTGTTCAACGTCGTGTGATCACCACCCGCCGCCAGAGGTCCCCGAACGGTCTGGCCATTGCTGTTCTTCCAGGCATAACTGTGCAGCTTGCCCCACTGCCAGGCCCGGTGATCGCCGCCCAACTGACTGTCGCCAGCGCTAATCGCCGCCGCGAAGCTACGGGCAAGAATCACCGCTTTATCCTCTTTCTGCGGCGTGCGAATGTCATCCCAGAACGGACTGTCCTCGCGCCCCAACAAATGGTCAGCCTGCGCCGCGTAGGACAAATCACCATTAGCAATAAACGCCTTCCACGCCGGGCTCGATTCCGGGCCGAGTTCGTCGAGGAAGATCTGTTTCATGCTTTCCTGCAGGAACAACTCATAGGTCGCCGCATCCGCCGAGGTAGGGCTCAGCTTGCCGTCGAACGCCATCAACCGCGTGAACGCCTCGCGCGCCTTGCTCCGATCCGCTTCCGGCAGGGCATCGATCGCTTGTTTCAGCGGTTGCTTCATGCCCGGCGCTTCGAAGACTTTCTTCAGTTTGGCGGCGAAGGTGGTGGTCTGGTCGTACTGCATGGCGATCACGCTGCGGCTGTCGTGCTTGCCGCTGCCAGCCAATTCAGCCAAACGCTCGCCACGTTCTGGTGCGGCCCAGGAGTTCGACAGTTGCATGCCGTAACCGTGAGGAATCACGCGTTGGTTGGCTGTGCCGAGCCAGCCTTGCGCCGGGTCCTGATCGTACGGGTGCAACATCGGGTCGGCGTAACCGTCCCAGTCGTAACGGCCCTCCCAGCCCGGCGACGGCAGCAAACCTTCGCCTTCACGACGGTTGGGGAAACGCCCGGTGACTTGCCAGCCGATATTGCTCGCATCGGCGAACACCAGATTCAGGGCAATGGCGCGGATTTCACGGCTGGCATCCGAGGCACGTTCAATGGTTTGCGCACGGGTCAGATCAAAAAAAGCATCCAGCGATTTGTCATCAGTGAAGCTAGGCGTCTGCAAGGCCAGACCGAAACCGCTGCCTTGCGCCGCAGCTTGGGCACTGTTGAGCAGCGCGCCGTGACGGGTTTCGTACACCGCTTCACGAATCGGCCGCTGGCCTTTGACGAAATAGGTTTCGTTGCGCACGCCCAGCGGCTGCCATTTGCCGTTGACCTCGTAGGTCAGGCTGCTGCCCTGGCGGCGGATTTTTTCCAGGAACAGGTCCTGGTTATCGCCAAGGACGCTGGTCATGCTCCACGCCACTTTGCCGTTGAAACCACCGAGGACCAGCGGCAAACCGGCCACGGTAACGCCGGCGGCCTGATATTTCGGTGCGCGAATCTGCACGAAGCTCCACAGCGACGGCGCAGCGAGCGGCCCATGGGCGTCGCTGGCCAGCAGGCTCTTGCCGCTGCGGCTGCGTTGCGGGGCGATCGCCCAGTTGTTTGAAGACGTGGTGCCGAGCAGGTTCAGCGTCGACAGTTGCTGGCTGGCGTTGCTCAGCTCGGTCAGCCCCGGGATTTGCCCATTGAGCTTGAGACCTTGCAGCTTGTCGGCCTCGGCCAGTGGCAGGTTTTCGTCGGGTGCAGAGGGCGTCAGCCAGGCGAGTTTGTCGCTGGTCACGGTCTGCGCGAGCACCAGCGAGGAAATTTCTTCCGGCAGGTTGGCCGACTGGCTGAAATTCAGCAGGGCGAAAATCAGCGCCGAGTCTTCCGGCTTCCAGTATTCAGGCTTGTAACCGCTGGAGGCGAGGTCGCCCGGCAACTTGTCGGCGTAGCGGAACAGGTAGGCGTTGACACCCCGCGCATAGACTTCAAAGAAACGTTTGAGGCGTGGTGACGAGGCCTTGTACAGCTCGCCGGCACTTTTCTTCAGATTGACCGCTCGCATGTAACGGTCGGCGTCGAGCATCGACGCGCCGGACATTTCCGCCAGACGGCCCTGAGCGAGCAGGCGCAGGGTGACCATCTGGTTGATGCGGTCGCTGGCATGGACGTAGCCGAGGCTGAACAGCGCGTCGTGGAAAGTGTTGCTCTCGATCAACGGCATGCCCATGGCATTGCGTCGCACCGACACGTTCTGCGCCAGGCCCTTGAGCGGTTGCACGCCGGAGGTCGGCGGGAGGGTGTCTTGCGCGTTCCAGGTCTGGCAACCGGACAGGCCCAAAACACCGGCCACTGCTGCGGCAACGCCGAACCGGGGAAGAAAATGTGTGAGGGCTGGCGAGGCCATGGCAAAGCTCCTGCGGGGGGTAGCGTCAGTAAAGGCGCTACGTTAGTGAGCAGGAGGTGGCCGCGCAAGCGGGGCGAGCGCTTATTTCTTCCCGCTGATCGACCTGTGCACATTGGATATGCCTTGCAGGGTTGGAGAGGGGGATGCTGAACTGCGCAGAATTCAATGACCCCTTATTGAGAAAAAACGCCATGGAGCTTCAGGCCAACGCTGCACTGATCGTCATCGACCAGCAAAAAGGCATCCTGCAGCCGCGTTTGGGGCGAAGGAATAATCCTCAGGCTGAACAGCGAATCCTTGAGATGCTTGGGTTATGGCGGCGTACTGCAAGGCCGGTGATTCATGTGCAGCACCTGTCGCGTGAGCCGGGGTCGGTGTTTTGGCCCGAGCAGGAAGGGGTCGAATTTCAAGAGAGGTTTTTGCCGCAGGACGGTGAATGGCTGATTCAGAAGCAGGTGCCGGATGCGTTTTGTGCCACCGGGTTAGAGGCGCGGCTGCGTGAGGCTGGGTTTGGGCAATTGATCATCGTCGGTGTGGCGACCAACAACTCGGTGGAGTCGACAGCGCGCACGGCGGGAAATCTGGGGTTTGAGGCATGGGTGGCGGAGGATGCGTGCTTTACGTTCGACAAGGCCGACTATTTTGGCACGCTGCGCACGGCTGAAGAGGTGCACGGGATGTCGCTGGGGAATTTGCAGGGGGAGTATGCGGCGGTGGTCAACTCTGCCCGGATTCTAGGGGCTGGCTGAAAAAACTTCGCTGTATGTGCCGGCCCCTTCGCGAGCAGGCTCGCTCCCACAGGGGATTGCATTGCAACTGAAGAAGCCTGCTCACCTGTAGGAGTGAGCCTGCTCGCGATAGCGGTTTTTCAGGCGACAACGATGTTGCATGTGCCGGCCTCATCGCGAGCAGGCTCACTCCTACAGGAAATGCATTCCAACTGAAGGAACTCGATTGACTGTGGGAGCGAGCCTGCTCGCGAAAGCGGTCTGTCAGGCGAAACGACTGTCCGCCCCGGGCATCAAGCGCCGTGGCACTTCTTGAATTTCTTGCCGTTGCCGCATGGGCACGGGTCGTTGCGGCCGACGTCTTTCAGGGCGTTGCGCACCGGTTCCTGGTGAGCGTGGCCGCAGTTCGGGCCGTGCACATGGCCGTGGTCATGCTCGTGATGATGGTCGTGGTCATGATCGTGGTTGCAGTCAGGGCCATGGACATGAGGTTGCTGGGTCATCGGTGTTGCTCCGGAATTAAATCGGCGGGGATTATCACGCCATTGCGCTCAAGGTGCACGTAGTGGGCGATGAATAAACCGGTTTCCATCTCGCCCTGCAATCGATAGGGAATCTGCTGGTTCGGACTTTTCAGCATTTTCACCACATCTTTAACCCGGGGCCACAGATTGGTGCGGATCGGCACTTTAAAATACGCACTGCGTTTCGGCCCGACGGTAAACCAGTGTTCATGCTCGCCCTCAGCCAGCAACATGTCCGCCAGATGAATGCGGTATTCGAGGCCGCGCACGGTCAGGTCGCTGTCGTTGGGATTGTCGATGCGAAAGTGCAGGATGAATTTCTGTTCGAGCAGTTTGGCCCGCACCACTTCGACTTTCACCAGATGCACGGCGGGGTCGACGCTGTCATCGCTGAACCACGACGCGCAACCGCCGAGATTGAGCATCAGCATCAGAATGAAGCATTGGCAGGTGCGCCGACGACCGAGCATGGTTTAACTCCCTTTGGTGCCAGTCTAGACGCTAAAAGATCGCAGCCTTCGGCAGCTCCTACAGGGGAACCGCAAATCCTGTGTAGGAGCTGCCGCAGGCTGCGATCTTTTGATCTTCAACCTCAAGCGCCGAAATACCCCGCACAGCATTTCTTGAATTTCTGCCCGCTGGCGCACGGGCAACTGTCATTGCGCCCCAGCTTCAACTGCACCGTCGGGTCGATGAAGTACCAGCGCCCAGCGTTCTGCACGAACGACGAACGCTCGCGGTGGCTATGTTCGCCCTGGCTGTCATGCCAGCGCGCCGTAAAGGTGACAAAGGCGTGTTCCGGCTGACCGCCGAAGACTTCCGAGCTTTCTACCTCAAGGCCAAGCCAGGTGCTCTGCGCGCTCCAGTTGCTGATCGACTGGCGATCCAGACCCGCTTGCTGGGCGGGTAGGGTGGTCGTCACCAGATAATCGATCAATCCCAGCACATAAGCGCTGTAGCGCGAACGCATCAGCGCTTCGGCGCACGGCGCAGGATGGCCGTCGTGATAGTGACCGCAGCAGGCATCCAGCAGATTGCCGCTGCCGCAAGGGCAAATGGCTGTACTCATTGCATTACCACCAGTATTTCCCGAAGTTTTCCGGATTGGCCCAGAACCGTGAGTTGAGCCAGTCGGGGACTTGTTTGTAGTCAAGCAGATCGTAGGTGAACAGAGTCAGTACTTGATCGTCGCGTTGAAAGCGTTCGCTGGCTTGCAGGGCCAGCGAATAGAAGTCGGTTTCCTGCCAGCCGCTGGCCGGCAGATCCGCCAGCACGGCGATGCGGCTGGCGTTGAGATTACGAATCCCGCCCAACAGATTCAGGCCATCACGTTTGGGCAAATGTTCCAGGCAGTCGACCACAAGCGCCAGATCGAAACGCTGCGCCGCCAGTTCGGCAGGCAAGACGCCGGGCGCGGCGTGGGCGACGCTCGTATCCGGATGTGCCTCTTTAAAGGCGCTCAATGCCGGAAACTCGCTGGCGCCGATCAACAGCAAGCGCGCCGGGGCGTAACGATCCAGTAAAGCAGCCAACGCCTGCTGGGGCGTGCGCGGAGAAATGGCGACGTTCATCGAAGCTCCTCAATCAGATCGCCAAGACTAGCGCGCTCCATCACCGGAGCCTAGCGCCCTGTCACGCGGCTTTCCGACAAAAGCGCCAAAGTCCTGTGAACACGGTCGCAAACAGCGGTGGCCTATTGCTGGCGGAGATTAAAACTCCGGTCTTTACTCCCTGAATCGGTTCTAAGCCGATCCCTCAGGAGAAAACCAGATGAGCATAGTTCGGACAGCATTACCTTTGATTCTGCTAACCAGTGTGTTGACTGGTTGCGCAGGTTTGCAGAAAACCGACTGGCCGACCTGTGCGGCGGTCGGTGGTGTCGTCGGTGCCGGTCTCGGCGCAACCGAAAGTTCGGCATGGGCCGGCTACGGTGCGCTGCTGGTCGGTGGTACGGCAGCGGCCTATTGCTGGGTACACGGTGATGGCGACGAGGACGGCGATGGTGTGCCGGACAGTCGCGACAAGTGCCCGGGCACGCCTAAAGGCGTACAGGTCGATGCTGACGGTTGCCCTCCACCAGCGCCTGCACCCGTGGTCGAAGAAGCTGTAGTGGTCAAGGAAGAAACCATTGTTATCCGTGATGTGCACTTCCAGTTCGACAAAGCCACGCTGACCGGCCCTGACAAGCAAGTACTCGACAAGGTCGCCACTCGCCTGAAACAGGAATCCTCGACCGCACAACTGACCGTGACCGGTCATACCGACAGCGTGGGCAGCGATGCCTACAACAAAAAACTGTCGGATCGTCGTGCGCACTCGGTGGTGGACTACCTGATCCAGCAAGGTGTGCCGCGCGCCAGTTTCGTTTCGGTGTCCGGTCTGGGTGAAAGCCAGCCAGTGGCCGACAACAAAACCGCGGACGGTCGCGCGCAAAACCGTCGTACCGAAATCAAAA
Source organism: Pseudomonas viridiflava (assembly GCF_900580865.1). Classification (GTDB taxonomy): domain Bacteria; phylum Pseudomonadota; class Gammaproteobacteria; order Pseudomonadales; family Pseudomonadaceae; genus Aquipseudomonas. The sequence continues at coordinate 223,312 of NZ_UTBZ01000228.1, read as the reverse complement.
TCCAGCGTTGAGCCACTCTCGCATCCGCGCCTTGTGCAGTCGCGGATGCGGGTCTTTACTCCTGTGTAACCGGTATGGGCCGGTGACACAGGAGCTTTCACAATGACTGTTTTCTCAAGGTCCGTCTTGCCGGTGCTACTGCTAGGCAGCTTGCTCACCGGTTGCGCCACCCACAGCGATGGCACTGCACCCCTCAATCAACGTACGTGGCCGATCTGCAGCCTTATCGGCGGGCTGGTCGGTGGCGGTCTCGGCGCCCTCGAAAGTGGCGGCTGGGCCGGTGGCGGCGCAGCGCTGGGGATCCTTACCGGCGGACTGATCTGTTATGCCCAGGATGGCGATGAAGACAGCGACGGCGTGTTCGACCGCCGCGACCGTTGCCCGGATACCCCGGAAAATACCCCGGTCGATCACCGTGGCTGCCCGCTGCCACAGTACCCGGTCACGGAAAAAGTGCCGGAGCCTGTACCGCAAACTGAGGTCATCACCCTCAGCGATGCCGGCAACGTGCTGTTCGATTTCGACAAGTCCGACCTGACCCCAGGGGCGAAAGCCCAGCTCGATACGCTGATGGACAAGCTGCGCAATGCCGACGTGGTGAGCATCAAGGTTATCGGCCACACCGACAGCAAAGGTTCGGATGCCTATAACCAGGCATTGTCGGAACGGCGTGCGAGCAGTGTCGCGGCGTATCTGCTGAGCCAGGGCCTGGCGCCGAACAAACTGACCAGCGAAGGTCGTGGCGAAAGTGAGCCGGTCGCCGATAACGCCACCGATGAAGGCCGCGCGCAGAACCGTCGTGTGGAGTTGCACATCAATCGATAGGACGCCTCTGTAGGGCGCAGGCTAGAGCTGCCGGACGACGATCTGCGTCGTTTCGGCAGCCATTTGGCAGGTGATCGAAGTTTTTTCATTTATCCCTCTGGCTTATCCCCCGCAGAAGCCGTTACTGTGCGCCCAAAGAATAATTCGCAACACGGGGGGCGTATGAAAGTGTTCTGGGGGCTGGGGCGGTTGTTGACCCTGCTGTTCTGCTGCGTGGTGCTGGTCAATCAACTGGTGCCGTTCGTACATCCGCTGCATCTGCTGGTCAATCTGGCCGGCGTTCTGCTGTTGCTGATCCATGTGTTCGAAGTGCTGCTGTGCAATCGCAGCCTCAAAGGTCGTCCGCACCCTTGGCGTGACCGTGGCCGCATCCTGCTGTTCGGCGTATTCCACCTGCAAACCATCCCGGCCCCGGCCGCTCCGGAGGCTTCTTCCCATGCGTAAACTTTGCTTGCTCGCTGCATTTATCAGCCCGTTGGCCTGTGCCCAAGTGGTCAGCGTCGAAACCAATTCGCTGATGCGTTTGCCCAATACCACCAGTACCTTGCAGCTTGAACGCCTGGATGTGGCCGATTACGGCACCTTGCTGATTCCCGCCAACGTGACCGAATTGACGGTGGGCGAGTTGCGTTTGGGTCATGAAGCGCGCATCGCCATCGTTCCGGCTGAACAGGCGCTGGAATTGAAAGTGGCCCGCGCCGAACTGAGCGAAGGTAGCCAGATCACCGCGCGCGGGGCGCCGGGGACTTATGAAAAAGCTGCCCGTGCAGGGCGTAATCTGAATCTGCAATTCAAGGCGTTGAATGCGCCGCAACTGCTGGTCGATGCCCGTGGCGGCACCGGCGCGCCGGGTTTTGTTGGCCTCGATGGCGGCAACGGTGAAGACCCGGGCTGCACCTATGGCTCGGCCGGTCACGGTTTTGATGGCAGTAACGGCAGTGACGGCCAACCGGGTGCACCGGGTGCGCTGGTGCGTCTTGAAGTGCCTCGCGAGTTTCCGGCCGATTTGATCAAGGTCAACGTGGCTGGCGGTGCCGGTGGCCCGGCGGGTGTTGGCGGCAAAGCAGGGAAGGGTGGCAAGTCCAAGGGCTGCCTGGTGTATCGCGCTGACGGCGGCAAGAGTGGCAAGGCCGGGGCGGATGGACAGCCTGGGCCGGTGGGGGCGGCGGGGGCCGTGACCGTGCAGCGCCTCTGAAGGTTTTACCCTCACCCCAGCCCTCTCCCGGAGGGAGAGGGAGCCGACCGAGATGTCTGGCGTTATACATCGACCTGAAAGATCGGGTCGATTATGGATTCAAAGCCGGTCTCTCAAGTCGGCGTATCTCCTCAATATCCCCCACTCAGTCCCCTCTCCCGGAGGGAGAGGGGGCCGACCGAGGTGACTCAGGCTACCCATCGACCTGCAAAACCGAGTCGATTATGGATTCAAAGCCAATCTTTCAAGTCGGCGTATCTCCTCAATATCCCCCACTCAGTCCCCTCTCCCCCCGGGAGAGGGCTAGGGTGAGGGGCTTTTGATCTCAGTCCCCGATTTCAGAATATCGGCCGAGCCGCCGCAATCGCCACCAGCACCAACCCGACAATCAGATTAAGCCCCACCACCCGGCGAATCCGCCCCAACACCGCTGCACCCGCCGGCCAGTCCTTCGCATCAACTGCCGTGCGCAACTCCGGCAGCATCAAGCCCTGAATGCGGATAAACAGCGCCGTCATCACCACATACAACCCCATCATCACCTGCACATACTTCGGTGCGGTCTCAAACCCGACCTGCTGCAAATGCAGCATACCCACGCCGCTGATCGGCAACAGGATCACCGCAACCCAGACCCAGCGAAAAAAACCTTGAAACACTTCCACCCACAAGGTCAGTCGGGCGGGGCCGTCGAGGGCCTTCACAGCCGCCGGGCGCAGGACCATCCAGGCGAAAAACATGCCGCCGACCCAGACCAGGGCGGACAAGACATGCAAAGGGTAGACGAGGCTAAAAGGTGTCATTGGGGCACTCCGTTCTGCGCGGGATTAATTAGCGGGGTATGATAGCCGCCATCCGAAACTACTGAAAATTTATCCAGCGTTTTTTGCGCCCGAAAATTCATGATCAGCACTGAACTCAAAACCACGATCCAGGGCGCCTACTCGCGTTTTCTAGAGGCCAAGAGCCTCAAGCCGCGTTACGGCCAGCGCCTGATGATCGCTGAAATCGCCAAGGTCCTCGGGGATATCGACACCGACGACGAAGGCCGGCGCAGTGGCGACCCCGCGATTGTCGCGGTGGAAGCTGGCACCGGTACCGGCAAGACAGTGGCCTACAGCCTCGCGGCGATCCCCACCGCCAAACTGGCCGGCAAACGTCTGGTGATCGCCACCGCGACCGTCGCCCTGCAAGAGCAGATCGTCTACAAGGATTTGCCCGACCTGATGCGCAACAGCGGGCTGAACTTCAGTTTTGCGCTCGCCAAGGGTCGTGGCCGCTACATGTGCCTGTCCAAACTCGACATGCTCTTGCAGGAAGGTCACGCACAAACCGCCACTGCCCAGCTGTTCGAAGAAGAAGGCTTCAAGATCGAGGTCGATGAGGCCAGTCAGAAGCTGTTCACCAGCATGATCGAAAAGCTTGCCGGCAATAAATGGGACGGCGACCGCGACAGCTGGCCGAATGCGCTCGAAGACGCCGACTGGGCGCGGCTGACCACCGATCACAGCCAGTGCACCAACCGTCATTGCCCGAACTTCGGCCAGTGCGCCTTCTACAAGGCCCGCGAAGGCATGGGCAAGGTCGACGTGATTGTCACCAACCACGACATGGTGTTGGCTGACCTCGCCTTGGGCGGCGGCGCTGTGCTGCCGGACCCGCGTGACACCATTTACGTGTTCGACGAAGGTCACCACCTGCCGGACAAGGCCATCGGCCACTTCGCTCATTACACGCGCCTGCGTTCCACCGCCGACTGGCTGGAAACCACCGCGAAGAACCTGACCAAACTGCTGGCCCAGCACCCGCTGCCGGGCGATCTCGGCAAGTTGATCGAACAGGTGCCGGAGCTGGCGCGCGAGATCAAGGCCCAGCAACAGTTCATGTTCAGCGCCTGCGAGCAGGTCGCCGACTTCAAACCCGGCGAAGACGTCGAGGGCCGTGAGCGCCCCCGTCATCGTTTCGTCGCCGGGGTGATTCCCGAGCACATGCGCGAAATGGGTATCGAGCTGAAGAAGGGCTTCTCACGTCTCAACGATCTGTTCACGCGCCTTACCGACCTGCTCAAGGAAGGCATGGACGGCGAGGTCAACATCGGCATCGCCAGCAATCAGGCCGAAGAGTGGTATCCGCTGTTCGGCAGCCTGTTGTCCCGCGCTTCGGGCAACTGGGAACTGTGGACGGCGTTTACCGCCGAAGACCCGGAAGACAGCCCGCCGATGGCCCGTTGGCTGACCCTGGCCGAAAGCGGTTCGCTGTTCGACATCGAGGTCAACGCCAGCCCGATTCTGGCGGCGGAAACCTTGCGCCGCAGCCTGTGGAATGTGGCTTACGGCTGTCTGGTGACCTCGGCTACCCTCACGGCATTGGGTACTTTCGACCGTTTCCGCATGCGTGCCGGTCTGCCGAAAAAAGCCGTCACCGCCGTGGTGCCGAGCCCGTTCCATCACGCCGACGCCGGCGTGCTGCGAGTGCCGGATCTGAAGGCCGACCCGCGTGATGCTGCTGCTCATACGGCGGCGATCATCCGTGAATTGCCCGATCTGGTCGAAGGCTCGCGCGGCACGCTGGTGCTGTTCTCTTCGCGCAAACAGATGCAGGACGTGTTCGACGGTCTCGACCGCGACTGGCGCAAGCAAGTGTTCATTCAAGGCAACCTGTCGAAACAGGAAACCCTGAACAAGCACAAGGCACGGGTCGATGGCGGTGATTCCAGCGTGCTGTTCGGTCTGGCCAGTTTTGCCGAAGGTGTCGACTTGCCGGGTGCCTACTGCGAGCACGTGGTGATCGCCAAGATTCCGTTCTCGGTGCCGGATGATCCGGTCGAAGCGGCGCTGTCGGAATGGATCGAAGCCCGTGGCGGCAATCCGTTCATGGAGATCTCCGTGCCCGATGCTTCGCTGAAGCTGGTTCAGGCTTGCGGGCGTCTGCTGCGTACCGAAGAAGACCGCGGCACCATCACCTTGCTCGATCGGCGCCTGGTCACCCAGCGCTATGGCAAGGCGATCCTCAATGCGTTGCCTCCTTTCCGTCGTGAAATATCCTGAGACAACGGTGGGCAGTTTTGCCCGCCGTGTTGTCTATCTCTCTGCCATCGCTTTTCCATTGGCCATTGTTGGTCGTTAGGGAGAACTCCGTTCTTATGATCCGCCGTTCGTTGCCTGCCGTTTTCGCTTTGATCTTCGCCACGCCGCTGTTCGCGGCGCCTGCGGGTCAGCAGACCCTGTTCAACTTCGTTCGCCCCGCCGACGTGGTCAAAGTCGCGACCGAAAATGCCGATCTGCCGCAAGCCAATGCCGAACAGACCCCGGAGGGTGAAGTACTGCGCCGGGTGACGTTCAATCCGGCGGCGCGCCCGACCTTGCGTCTGACACCGCAGACCGGCGCGTGGGACTGGTCGCAGTCCGGCATGATGACCCTGCGCTTGCAGAGCGCGATGAACTGGGCCGTGACGGTTTACGTGCAAATCCAGAGCAATGACGGTCGCACACTGGTCAGCCGCGTCGACCTGCCGGCCGGCCCTGCGCAAACCCTTTTGGTACCGCTGGTGGCGTCTGGCCCGCTGAGCCAAGGCATGAAAGCCGGGCCGCCAATGCCGATGACAGTCGATGGTCAGCGGATCCTGCTGGCCAGCAGCAGCGGTGAAATCGATCGCAGCCAGGTGGTCTCGGTGAGCCTGTCGATGGATCAGCCGAAAGTTGCCCAGAGTTTGCTGCTCGAACGCTTTGGCGTGCAGGACGGCGATTCGGTCACCCAAGCTGTTTACGGCAATCTGGTCGACGCCTACGGGCAATCGACCCGCAGCAAATGGCCGGAAAAGATCAGCAATGACGAACAACTGAAATCCGCCGCCGGCAAAGAACAGCAACAGCTGAAAACCTGGCTCGCCGAGCGTGAAAAGTCCTCGCTGGACAAATTCGGTGGCTGGAACAAAGGCCCGGCGTTCAAGGCCAGCGGTTTCTTCCGCACTGAAAAGCGTGATGGCCGCTGGTATCTGGTCACGCCTGAAGGTCATCCGTTTTACTCGTTGGGCGTGAACACCGTCAGCCCCCAGGTCAACCAGACCTACGTGGCCGGTCGTGAGTACATGTTTGAATCCCTGCCTAAACCTGAAGAACCGTTGGCCAAGCATTTTGGCGAGGGTGACAACCGTGGCGGCAACGGTGTTGATCAGGGCCGGGGATACGGCAACGGGCGCTGGTACGACTTTTACGGCGCCAACCTGCAGCGCGTGTACGGTGAACCGTGCAAAGCCGACAGTGAGAGCAAATCAGGGGTAGCAGAGGCAGCCAAGTCGGCAGCCGCTGAAACGGCCGCGGTGAAAGCCGCTGAGCCTGCCTCTGTGCCTGCCGAGCCGAAGTCCGGCGTCGCTGAAGCGGCCAAGACTGAAACCGTACAAGCGACGACACAACAGGCTGCCGAACCGTGCAAGGCCACCATCGATGAGCAACAGTGGGCCAGCCGCACGCTCGATCGCCTGCAAGCCTGGGGCTTCAACACGGTCGGTAACTGGAGTGCCGATTCGCTGAGTGATGCCGATCGTGTGCCGTACACCTTGCCGCTGTCGATCGTCGGCGACTACACCAGCATCAGCACCGGCAGCGACTGGTGGGGCGGTATGCCGGATCCATTCGATCCGCGTTTCGCCATGGCCACCGAGCGCGCCGTCGCCATCGCTGCCCGCGATCACCGTGACGATCCATGGCTGATCGGCTACTACGCCGACAACGAGCTGGCGTGGGCCGGTCCCGGCGATGATCCGAAATCCCGCTACGCGTTGGCTTACGGCACGCTGAAAATGACCACCGACGTGCCGGCCAAACGTGCGTTCCTCAAGCAGTTGCGCGACAAGTACCGCAATCAGGCGGGGCTGTCGAAGGCGTGGGGTATCGATCTGCCGGCGTGGGAGTTGATGGAGGATCCGGGTTTTGTGCCACCGATGCCGAACCCCGAGCACCCGGAAATCGAGGCTGACTTCAAATACTTCCAGAAGGTCTTCGCCGACACGTACTTCAAAACCATTTCCGACTCACTGAAATGGCATGCGCCGAACCAGTTGTTGCTTGGTGGCCGCTTTGCCATCAGCACACCGGAGGCCGTGGCGTCCTGCGCGCAGTATTGCGATGTGCTGAGTTTCAACATGTACACATTGAAGCCTCAGGACGGCTATGACTTTGCTGCGCTGGGGGCTTTGGACAAACCGGTACTGATCACCGAATTCAACTTTGGCTCTGCCGATCGCGGCCCGTTCTGGGGCGGCGTCACGCAAGTGGCCAAGGAAGAAGATCGCGGCCCGGCGTATGCCAACTTCCTCAAGCAAGCGTTGAGTGAGCCATCAATTGTCGGCGTGCATTGGTTCCAGTATCTGGATCAACCGGTGACCGGGCGTTTGCTGGATGGTGAGAATGGTCATTTCGGTCTGGTCGGGGTGACGGATCTGCCGTATCAGGGCTTTGTCGAATCTGTGCGCAAGAGCAATTTGCAAGCGATTGATCAGCTTGGCAAAGAGGCTGAGAAAACGGCCGCAGCGGCGGGGCATGAGGCTGAGGGCGGGCGCAAAGGCGAGGCCGGTAAAGGGCCGGGGGCAGGGCATGCCGGTGGACATTCGGGGAATGGTCACTGAGTCCTGAGCCACCGCGTCATCGTTCTTCGTCGGAACGCCTTCGCGAGCAGGCTCGCTCCCACAGGAGATCTTCCGTAATACACAGATCCAGTGTGGGAGCGAGCCTGCTCGCGAAGGCGTCAGCCGCCTCAGCGAAATTTCTGAAATAACCGTCTGGCCCGCAGCTGTTCCCAAATCCCTCTAGGGCTGGAACAATGCGGGCCACTTTGTAGAGCGTTTTCGCGGGGAGTTGCGGGTGCAGATTCAGGGACATTACGAACTTCAATTCGAAGCGGTGCGCGAAGCCTTTGCCGCACTGTTCGACGATCCCCAAGAACGCGGCGCAGCCCTGTGCATTCAGGTCGGTGGAGAAACCGTCCTCGACCTCTGGTCCGGTACCGCCGACAAGGATGGCGCCGAAGCCTGGCACAGCGACACCATCGCCAACCTGTTCTCCTGCACCAAAACCTTTACCGCCGTCACCGTCCTGCAACTGGTCGCCGAAGGCAAGCTGCAACTGGATGTTCCGGTCGCCCGCTACTGGCCGGAATTCGCCGCCGCCGGCAAAGAATCCGTGACCCTGCGCCAATTGCTCTGTCATCAGGCCGGTCTGCCGGCGCTGCGCGAGTTGCTGGCACCGGAAGCCCTCTACGACTGGCAAACCATGGTCGATGCCCTTGCGGCCGAAGCACCTTGGTGGACGCCGGGCACTGGCCACGGTTACGCCGCGATCACTTATGGATGGCTGGTCGGTGAGTTGCTGCGCCGTGCTGACGGTCGCGGGCCGGGCGAATCCATCGTCGCCCGTGTCGCTAAACCTTTGGGTCTGGATTTTCACGTGGGCTTGGCTGACGAGGAGTTCCACCGCGTGGCGCATATCGCGCGCGGCAAGGGCAACGCCGGTGATGCCGCCGCGCAACGTCTGCTGCAAGTGACCATGCGTGAGCCAACCGCCATGACCACTCGCGCTTTTACCAACCCACCTTCAGTGCTCACCAGCACCAATAAACCGGAATGGCGGCGCATGCAGCAACCGGCGGCCAATGGCCACGGCAATGCGCGCAGTCTGGCCGGTTTCTACGCGGGCCTGCTCGACGGCAGCCTCCTCGAAAGCGACATGCTCGAAGAGCTGACCCGCGAACACAGCCTCGGCGAAGACAAGACTTTGCTGACCCGCACCCGTTTTGGGCTGGGCTGCATGCTCGATCAACCGGACGTGCCCAACGCCACCTACGGTCTCGGCCCACGGGCGTTCGGTCATCCGGGCGCAGGTGGTTCCATCGGTTTTGCTGACCCTGAGCATGATGTCGCCTTCGGTTTCGTGACAAATACCCTTGGGCCGTATGTCTTGATGGATCCGCGCGCGCAGAAGCTCGCGCGGGTGCTTGCCACTTGTCTGTAAAGTTGCATCCGAGGTCCCAGGGTCGGAACCTCAAGCGGTTTTTCGTTTCAAAACGGCTGTTTATCCGGGCGAAAGTGCTCTGATTTTTCATTACTTCATTTTGTGGATTTTCAATGTCATCTAAAAAGACCCTCGCCCTGGCCCTGTGTGTAGCGATCACCGGTTGTGCACAGACCCCGAAAAACGATGCGGACGGCGGTAGTTGGTGGCCGTTCGGCTCTTCCGACAAAGTCGCAGCCAAGGAGCCAGCCCCGGCCCCGGCCCCGCTGAAACCTGCGGCCACTGCACCCGTGGCCAAGACTGAAAGCAGCAACCCGTGGTATTGGCCGTTCGGTTCCGATGATGAAGCGGTCAAAGCGGACATGAAGGCAGAAGTCGCCCCGGAAGCGAAAAAGCCGGCAACCGTGGCCAAAGCTGAAGCCGACGCAGGTGGCAAATGGTGGTGGCCGTTTGGTGGCAAGGATCAGCCAACCACCAAAGCCGTGCCGATGCCGGATCCTAAAGTCACTCAGGCCTGGCTCGACGACTACGAGCCGCGTCTGCGTGAAGCGGTCAAGGACAGCAACCTGCAACTCGAGCGCCGTGAAAACGTGCTGGTCGTGACTGCACCGGTCGAAGGCTCGTTCAACCCGGATCGTCCCGCCATGCTGCTGCCGGTCACCCTCGGTCCGTTCACCCGAGTGGCGAAAATCCTTGAAGCCGACCCGAAAACTGCCGTGCTGGTTCTTGGCCACAGCGATTCCAGTGGTGCCGCGCCTGCCAACATCAAACTGAGCCAGGAACGTGCCCAGTCCATTGCGGCGATCTTCCGTCTCAGCGGCTTGCAGCGTGATCGCCTGATGCTGCGCGGCATGGGTTCCGAAGCGCCGCGTGCCGCCAACGACAGCGTTGAAGGTCGTGCCCTTAACCGTCGCGTCGAACTGCTGGTGACCCCGCAGAACACCATGGTTGCGCTGCTGAGCAAGTACAACATGCCGGCACCGAAACCAGTGACCATGGTTGCTGCGCAGGACGCCAAACCCGCCGCCAAACCGGTGACCCCGGCGCCAGCGGCGAAAAAAGCGGCTGTTCCGGCAACCAAAAAGGCTCCGGCCAAGAAAGCCGCTGCCAAGGCTCCAGCGAAAAAAGCTCCAGCCAAGGCCCCGGCGAAGAAAACTGCACCAGCCAAAGCCGCCGCGACCGACAAGAAAGTCGCCGCGACCGATGCCACCAAGAAGTGATTCGCTAACGAAAAGGAATGCGCCATGACCCAGGCTCTGGCAGATATGCGTCGTGATTACACCCGGGATGGTCTGACCGAGGCGCAAGCGCCGGCCGAGCCGTTTGCGTTGTTCCACCAGTGGTTCGCCGACGCGGTGAAAACCGAACAGGCACCAGTGGAAGCCAACGCCATGACCCTGGCCACGGTCGACCAGGATGGGCGACCGCACTGTCGCATTCTGCTGCTCAAGGGCCTGGACGAGCAGGGTTTCACCTTCTTCACCAACTACGACAGCGCCAAGGGTCAGCACCTGGCGGCCAACCCGTTCGCCGCCATGACCTTCTTCTGGCCAACTCTGGAGCGCCAGGTGCGCATCGAAGGGCGGGTGGTCAAGGTCACGCCTGAAGAGTCCGATGCGTATTATAAAGTGCGGCCACTGGGCAGCCGCCTCGGTGCCTGGGCTTCACCGCAGAGCCGGGTGATCAACGGGCGCGGTGAACTGGAAGATTTGCTCAAGGCTACCGAGCAGCGCTTCTCCGATACTCAGCCCGACTGCCCGCAACACTGGGGCGGTTACCGCTTGCTGCCTGAGCGCATCGAATTCTGGCAGGGCCGTCCGAGCCGTCTGCACGATCGCCTCAACTACCGCGTGCAGGGCGCCAACTGGATTCTTGAACGTCTGGCACCCTGAGCAGTCTACCGAGCGGGATAGCCTGCCGCAGCGGCCTCCAGCCACTTCGGCAGATCCCGGCGCTTGATTTTCTGCGCCTGAGCGCGAGCCAGCTGTTCGAGCATGAAGGCACGTTTGCCTTCATCCTTGCCGGCCAATGACAGCGCCAGGTCGCGATCCATCCAGCGCTTGATCCGCACGTACAACCACCAATGGAAGTACAAACCGGCGACCGTGGTGACGACGATGATGAAGTAATCCATGAAAATCCTTGGTGTCCGTGGCGCAGAATCGGTAATTTGGCGCTACTGTAGGGCTACATCAGGGAGAGCGTGCAGGTGTCTGTACCGCGCCTGAATGAAAGCCAATTTATCCGGGCGGTGTCGTGACAGGCGTCAAGCCACGGAGTTTAATGACTATATGTTTCTTTGGAGTTGATGCTATGCGTAAGTCTGTTCTGCTGGTTGCTTCCTTTTCCACGATGGCGATGTTGCTTACCGGCTGCCAATCGAGCCTGACCGGTGACTCCTACTCCCGTGACGAAGCGCGTCGTGTGCAGACGATTCGCATGGGCACCATCGAATCCCTGCGCCCGGTGAAAATCGAAGGCACCAAGACCCCGATCGGCGGCATCGCCGGTGCAGCGGTCGGCGGCGTCGGCGGCAGCGCCATCGGCGGCGGCAAGGGCAGCATCGTTGCTGCGGTCATCGGTGCGGTGGCGGGCGGTCTGATCGGTTCGGCAACCGAAGAAGGTCTGACCCGTACCCAAGGTGTGGAAATCACCGTGCGTGAAGACGACGGCAGCATGCGCGCCTATGTGCAGCAGGTTCAGGAGAATGAAGTTTTCCGCGTTGGCGAACGCGTGCGCATCTCCACCGTTGGCGGCACCAGCCGCGTTTCGCACTAAGCGGAATGTAGGGTAAAGAAAACCCCGATCAGGTGACTGGTCGGGGTTTTTCTTTATCGTGTTTCAACGTCCATTACACGTCAGTTGGAAGCTGTATTTCGGATAGAAGACATTCTTCCCGATCAGCTTCTCCAATGAGGCAAGCTGATCATTTGAGAGGTCGTAACCTTCCCAGCCCTGCTGCTTGGAAGACCAGTTCATGATGGCTGCCAGATTCTCGTCACATCCTGGAGGTAATTCCTCTTCAAAAACGAGAAACTCTGTTTTCCTATCGAATGCTTCAATCCTGTAAATCATAAGGGACCGTCACCAGACATCGCTGTAGTCAAAAGAGATCTGATAATCGTAAGTTTTGAAGACGATGCTATGTTGAAAGTACGGCTGAATGACTCGAATCCACTCTTCGAGAACATTGAAACCGCCATTGTTTATGTTGTTTTCCACAGGTATACCCAAAGCATTCAAAACGGTTTCATCATCGCCTAAATCCTTGGAATACTCTTCGCCCTCGCATAGATCAGTTTGCTTGTCGTACCACTCCAGCCTTAGTTTTAATCCCATCATCAACCTCACAAGTATTTTTTTCTGATGCTTCTTTCATCTTTTGCATCCTCGCGTCGCTCTCCTGTAAAGGAGGCAAACGCGCCTAGGTGAGTTCCGTAACTTGCTCGGTAAACCCCTAGCTCTCCGTGCATCGAGTCCTACTCGTAAGTTCTTCTGCCTTTTGCATCCTTCCAGCGATCCCGATGCCCTCCGTTGTATGGCGGTTTCTTTTTTGCTCTTCTCAAATCAGGAAAGGCTGGGATATCTACCGTTTCAGGGGATGGGTGTTAGGTATGTCCCGTGAAGACGACGGCAGCATGCTTGCCTATGTGCAGCAGGTTCAGGAAAATAAAGTGTTCCGCGTCGGCGAGCACGTGCGCTTTCCCGCCGTTGGCGGAACCAGCCGAATTTCGCACTAAGCGGGAACGAGCGATAAAAGATAACCCCAATCAAGTTACTGGTCGGGGTTGTCTTTTTTACTTTAAGTCAGTAATCAGCACATGTGCCCATAAAAAATTCTAAACCCTTCGGGAAGTTAACGTTTAGAAGGGTTTCCAGCGCAGCTACTTGATCTGCGCTCAATAACAACTCCCCAGGTTCCAGTTCGCTGAGGGGCTTGAATTCGATGAGATGAGCGACTTTTTCATTTAACTCGCTTCCGGTGATATCCAACTCGAACTGCAAAGAGTTATCTTGAGCGTCATCAGGATAAAAACCGGTTATCGAAAGGTAGCGCATGTATCAATCCTTAATTTCTGGAGGTTTTTCTGTCCGGTACTGCAGGCCCGGTTTGTTCACCCGTCAGGTGATTGAATTCGCCCAAATGAGTTGTTCCCAATTTGTCGTATTTTTCCACAGCGTTACTTTTGTAATCCCATTCATAGATTCGACCTTTGCGATCTACCCACCGTGCTCGCTGCTTTCCGCCACCTTTGACCGATGATTTCGACTTTACTCTAACTGCGTCAGGGAAGGCCGGTAGTGTCTTTGGGTGGCCGTAGTAAACATGGTCGCGAGCCCGGCTTAAAACGATGTAAACCGGCCGAATCCCAGAATGCGACGGAAAAACCAAAATAAAATCCCGATACTCTGGAGGATAAACCGGATTCACCAGAATCCCGTCCGCCGCTTTCGTCGGCGGATACACCCAGATATGCGGCGCTTGCGGTGCAGCCTCCAACGCCGGAATACCTAGGATGTCGGAACCATCCACAGCTGGCGTCCAGATCAGTTGTACGCCTTCCCCCAGATCCGCAATGAACCGACTGCCATGTGCGCTGAACTGCACGACATCAACCATTTCCCAATCGCGATTCTTGCCGGTGTAGAAGCCGTAGCCCTTCAGGCTGCCGTCGGCCTGCTGTTCGACCCTCAACCGAACACGCGTTCGCGCCTGCTCAAGCCCACGCAGTTGTTCGTCGGTATAGAGCGCACTGTCGCCAAGACTCGATGGCATGAACAGCGCAACCAAACCAACTAAAGGCGCAACAGCCGCACTAGATACAGCAGCGGGCAGTGCTTCAAACATCGATCCCGCCAGAGCCAGACTGCCAAATCCAGCCGGAATAGCAGTTGCACCGATTTTCTTGAGAGGAACTGCGCCGCTTTCATCAGCCTCTCGCGCACCCAACAGAATCAGATCGCCGTAATCCTTGAGACTGTCAGTCGGCACCATCCCCGCAGGATTGGAGTAATCGATAATCGCATCCGGCAATTTGCAGGACTTGGCGAATACGCAGCCGGCACGAACGGGCTCTGTCTTTTTAACCGCCACCTCACGGCTGCGCTCGAAAGCCTTCTGCCGCGCCAGCATGGCGTCGTAAGCGTTTTGTCTGGCCTCGCGCTCGGCCAATTCCGTGGCCGTCATGTAGCGGTAGGTGACGTGATGTCCGTCGCCTTGCGGTGGGTTTTGAACCCGAGGAATGTCCTTGTTGCCAGCCACTGATCGTCCTTTCGCTCATCCATCGACAGCCCTTCGCTAAGGGCTGCGCAACGTTAACGAAGCAGGAAAATGGTGGCTGTAGGACGCGTCGCTAAAGACGTGGGGATTTGTCGCTGTGGTATCAGAAGGGCGAGGGGAAAGTCCCCTCGCCGCAGGTTTTCTATGCGTTGGGCAATGCTGTATTCCGGCGACTCGCCGCCGCCGTCACCGCATAACCAATAAGCGCCGCCAGAATCGAGCCGGTCAAAATCCCCATCCGGTCCATCCCGGCGTAATCACTCACACCCGGCTCAAACGCCAGCGAACCAACGAACAGGCTCATGGTGAAGCCAATGCCGCACAGGATCGCCACGCCCAGCACCTGACCCCAGTTGGCGCCTTGGGGCAGGGCGGCGATGCCGGTTTTCACCGCGAGCCAGGTCAGGCCGAACACGCCGACGGTCTTGCCCAGCAGCAGGCCGACCGCAATGCCCATCGGCACGTGATGGGTGAAGCTTTCCATAGTGACGCCGCTCAGCGACAGGCCGGCGTTGGCGAAGGCGAACAGCGGCAGAATGCCGTATGCCACCCACGGGTGCAGCGCATGTTCGAGGGTCAGCAGCGGCGACGGCTCGGCGTTTTTCGTGCGCAGCGGGATGCAGAACGCCAACGTCACACCGGCCAGCGTCGCGTGGACACCGCTCTTGAGTACGCAAACCCAGAGGATCAAGCCGATGATCATGTACGGCCCGAGTTTGACCACGCCCAAGCGATTCATCGCCACCAGCGCTGCAATGCACGCTGCCGCCAGACCCAGCGACAGGGTCGAGAGTTCGCCGGAGTAGAAGATCGCGATGATCACGATGGCGCCGAGGTCATCGATGATCGCCAGGGTCATCAGGAACAGCTTCAGTGACACCGGTACGCGCTTGCCGAGCAGGGCCAGCACGCCGAGGGCGAAGGCGATGTCGGTCGCGGTCGGGATCGCCCAGCCGTCGAGAGCTGCCGGGTTGTCGCGGTTGAGGAACCAGTAGATCAGCGCCGGTACCAGCATGCCGCCGATCGCGGCTGCACCGGGCAGAACGATCTGCGACGGTTTCGACAGCTGGCCATCAAGGACTTCGCGCTTCACTTCCAGGCCGATGAGCATGAAGAACATCGCCATCAGACCGTCGTTGATCCACAGCAGCAGGGGTTTGGCGATTTTCAACGCACCGATCTGCGCCACCACCGGAGTGTCGAGCAGGCCGGTGTACAGCCACGACAGTGGCGAGTTGTTGATAATCAGCGCCAGGACGGCCGCGGCGATCAATAACAGACCGCTGGCAGCTTCCAACTGAAAGAAACGCGTGAAAGTGCTACGCAGAGGCAAGGTCGCTCTCCATCGAATCGTCAAAAAGGTGGGACACCCTAACCCGTACTGTTAGTTGTTAAAACAAAAGTTATATTCTTTTTTGTTATATGTCGTTACAAGGTGTCTGGCTCAAGCCACGCTGAGCCTAGCAGTTGTCTGACATATTGAGACTCAGCTGTATCTGTGCGCGCTATAGGATTTTTCCTAAGCTGATGAGTGAGCCTTTCTAACAGCTTCATCTCCTGCCGATTCAACGAGAACCATCACCATGAGCGACAACCGACAGTGGGCCCGCGAAGCGATCCGTATCATCGAAGCGGATTTTCAGCGCAGCGCCGACACCCACCTGATCCCTTTGCCGCTGCCGGGTTTTGCGGGCATCGAGTTGTATTTCAAGGATGAATCCAGCCATCCCACCGGCAGCCTCAAACATCGCCTGGCCCGTTCGTTGTTTCTCTATGCGTTGTGTAACGGCTGGCTCAAGCCCGGCGCGCCGGTGATCGAGGCGTCCAGCGGGTCGACGGCGATTTCCGAGGCGTATTTCGCGCGGATGCTGGGCTTGCCGTTTATTGCGGTGATGCCGGCGACCACCTCCAAAGAGAAGATTGCACAGATCGCTTTTTACGGTGGCCAGAGCCATCTGGTGAAAGACCCGACGCAAATCTACGCCGAGTCCGAGCGTCTGGCCCGCGAGCATGGTGGCCACTTCATCGACCAGTTCACCTACGCCGAGCGCGCCACCGACTGGCGCGCGAACAACAACATTGCCGAATCGATCTTCCAGCAGATGCGTTACGAGAAGCACCCGGAACCGAGCTGGCTGATTTCCAGCCCCGGCACCGGCGGCACCACCGCGACGCTCGGTCGTTACGTGCGCTATCGCCAGCATTGCACCCGCGTGCTGTGCGCGGATGCTGAGCGTTCGGTGTTCTTCGATTACTACCAGACCGGCGATGCGAGTTTGCGTCTGGATTGCGGTTCGCGGATTGAGGGCATTGGCCGGCCGCGGGTCGAAGCGTCGTTTCTGCCCAAGGTGATCGATGCGATGGTCAAGGTGCCGGACGCCTTGTCGCTGGCGGCCATGCATTATCTGGCGCAGCGTCTGGGACGGCATGTCGGCGGTTCGAGCGGGACCAATCTGATCGGCGCGTTGATGGCGGCGCAGCAGATGAAAGCGGCGGGGGAGTCGGGGTCGATCGTGGCGATTCTGTGCGATGGTGGCGAGCGGTATGCCGACACTTATTACGATCAGGATTGGTTGAAGGCACAGGGGTATCAATTGGCTGGGTTGATCGAAGCAGTGGCGGCGAGTGCCGAGCGGGGTGAGCTGCTGCCGACCTCAGTGCTACGCACCAATATCTGAAGAAACACACAAACCAATGTGGGAGCGAGCTTGCTCGCGAATGCGATCTGTCAGGCAACGTTATTGTTGAATGACGTTCCGCTTTCGCGAGCAAGCTCGCTCCCACAGGGTTTTGTGTTGTGTCAGCTAGTTGTGATCAACTTTCCAGGCCGAGGATGTCCCGCGCCACGGCTTCAGCAATGCGAATCCCGTCAACACCCGCCGACAGAATCCCTCCCGCATAACCCGCGCCTTCACCGGCCGGGAACAGGCCCTTCACGTTCATGCTCTGCAGCGTCTCGTTACGGGTAATGCGCAGCGGCGACGAAGTGCGCGTCTCAATCCCGGTCAGCACCGCATCATGCAGCGAGTAACCGCGAATCTGCTTCTCGAACGCCGGCAACGCTTCACGGATCGCCTCAATGGCAAAATCCGGCAAGGCCAAGGCCAGGTCACCCAGCGCCACGCCCGGCTTGTACGACGGCTCGACTTCACCCAGTTCGGTTGAAGGAATGTCATTGATGAAGTCGCCGACCAGTTGCGCCGGGGCCTTGTAATCGCTACCACCGAGGATAAACGCGTGGGATTCCAGACGTTCCTGCAACTCGATCCCGGCCAGCGGGCCGCCCGGATAATCGACTTCCGGGGTGATGCCGACGACGATGCCGGAGTTGGCGTTACGCTCGTTACGCGAGTACTGGCTCATGCCGTTGGTGACCACGCGGTTCGGCTCGGACGTCGCCGCGACCACGGTGCCGCCCGGGCACATGCAGAAGCTGTAGACCGAACGGCCGTTCTTGGCGTGGTGCACCAGTTTGTAGTCGGCAGCGCCGAGTTTCGGGTGCCCGGCGTACTTGCCCAGACGCGCGCGGTCGATCAGCGATTGCGGGTGTTCGATGCGGAAACCCACCGAGAACGGCTTGGCTTCCATGAACACGCCACGGCTGTGGAGCATGCGGAAGGTGTCCCGGGCACTGTGGCCGAGAGCCAGAACCACGTGTTTCGAATGCAGGGTTTCGCCGCTGGCCAGTTGCACGCCGACCAGTTGGCCGTCTTCGATCAGCACGTCGGTGACGCGTTCCTGGAAGCGCACTTCACCGCCGAGTTCGCGGATCTGCTCGCGCATGTTTTCAACCATGCCGGTCAGACGGAACGTACCGATGTGCGGTTTGCTGACGTAGAGGATTTCTTCCGGCGCGCCGGCCTTGACGAACTCGTGCAGGACTTTACGGCCGAGGAACTTCGGATCCTTGATCTGGCTGTACAGCTTGCCGTCGGAGAACGTGCCCGCGCCGCCTTCGCCGAACTGCACGTTGGATTCTGGGTTGAGCACGCTTTTACGCCACAGACCCCAGGTGTCTTTGGTGCGCTGACGGACTTCGGTGCCGCGTTCGAGGACGATCGGCTTGAAGCCCATTTGTGCCAGCAGCAGACCGGCGAAGATCCCGCATGGGCCGAAACCGACGACGATCGGGCGCTGGCTCAGGTCGCTTGGTGCCTGGCCGACGAATTTGTAGCTGACATCCGGCGCCATGTTGACGTTACGGTCGTCGGCGAACTTGCCCAACACTGTGGCCTCGTCGCGCACTTCGAGGTCGATGGTGTAGATGAAGCACAGTTCGGAGGACTTTTTGCGCGCATCGTAGCTGCGCTTGAACAAGGTGAAATCGAGCAGATCATCGCTGGCGATGCCCAGACGTTGCACGATGGCAACGCGCAGGTCTTCTTCGGGATGGTCGATTGGCAGCTTGAGTTCAGTGATTCGTAACATGGCGAGGATCCGGGTTCGCGGGGCGCACAACTGCGCCAGGGCGTTTGAAGGCCGCGATTATAAGCCGCAAAGGCCGGATCCGGTGAGGCTAAAACGCTCAGTCGTTGCGCGATCCGCCGAAATACCCGCAGCCGCGTTGCACCTGGCCGTCGATGCGCAACTCGGCGCTCATGTGCTGCACGCTACCGGTGCTGCTGTCGACGCAGCGTTGCGGCGCGACCCACAATTCGATGCGCTGGTTGTTGGCTTCACTGCTGAGGTTGAAGCGGCCATCGCCCAATTGATCTTCAATATACGGCACGGCAAGTGGCGGCTGACCTTCGCGGTCGATGACCATGCCTTTGCCGCTGACTTTGACGTTCCATTCCGGGCCATGGCCGGTGGCGCGCAGGATCAGCAGTTTGAAGTTGGGGTCATCGCAGGCAGTGCCGGAGCGTTCGACGCGGTACAACTGAGTCAGGTCGAGTCGATCGCCGGCCACCTTGCCGCGCACATCGGCGAACAGCTTGCCCTGTTCATCGGCGAGGGTGGCAGCCTCTTGCAGGATGCTGGTGCCGCCGACGTCATTGACCACCAGTTGGCGCTGGTCCTGGCACGGCTGGAACACCAGTTTGCCGTCAGCGGCGGTCAGTTGCCCCTGCATCCGTGTCTGCCCGACGTGCGAGGCACTTTCTCGCTGGCCATCGAGCAACTGGCAAGCGGCAAACAACGGCAGCAGGGCAACAACGACCAACGAACGGGCAACACGCATTTTCGGCTCTCCAGACAAGTGCCGCCACGTTACGCAGCCTGACCGTTCATCACAAGGGTTTAGCCCACGTGAAACGTCTGACCTGTCTGCAGGCCTTCGACACTTTTCGCGTAGGCCAATGCCACATCCGCCGCAGGAACCGGCTTGTAGCCACGGAAATACGGGGCGTAGCTGCCCATCGCTTCGAGCAGTACGGTCGGGCTGATCGAGTTCACTCGCAAGCCGCGAGGCAGTTCAATGGCGGCCGCGCGGACGAAGCTGTCGAGGGCGCCGTTGACCAGCGCTGCCGAGGCGCCGCTGCGGATTGGATCGTGGCTGAGCACGCCGGTGGTGAAGGTGAATGAAGCGCCGTCGTTGGCGAATTCGCGGCCGATCAGCAGCAGATTGACCTGACCCATCAGCTTGTCTTTGAGGCCGAGAGCGAAGCTGTCTTCCGTCATCTCACCCAGCGGTGCGAAGGTGACGTTACCGGCGGCGCAGACCAGTGCATCGAACTTGCCGGTTTTTTCGAACAGTTTGCGGATTGACGCGCTGTCGCTGATATCCACCTGCAAATCACCGCTGCTGCGCCCGATACGGATGACTTCGTGGCGTTGCGAGAGTTCTTTATCCACCGCCGAACCAATAGTGCCGCCAGCGCCTATCAACAGAATCTTCATCGAGCTGTACCTCAAGTGATTGAACGAGGTTTCAGTCTAGAGTGGTTTTTTCTGCGGATAAGCGCACTAATAGGCAACCTTTGGTTTTCAAATGGAAACAATCCATGAGCGAGATGGATGATCTGGCGGCGTTCGCGGTGCTGATCGAAGCCGGCAGTTTTACCCTGGCCGCGCAGCAATTGGGCTGTAGCAAAGGGCAGTTGTCCAAGCGCATCAGCCAGCTCGAAGCACAGTTTTCCGTAGTCTTGCTGCAACGCACCACCCGGCGCTTGAGCCTGACTGCGGCGGGCGCTGCGTTATTGCCGCAGGCGCAGGCGCTTGTAGTCCAGGTCGAAAAAGCGCGTCAGGCATTGGCGCGATTGAAGGACGACATGGCCGGGCCCGTGCGTGTGACGGTTCCGGTGTCGCTCGGGGAAACCTTTTTCGATGGTCTGCTGATGGAGTTTTCGCACAAATACCCTGAGGTGCAGATCGAGCTGGAGCTGAACAACAGTTACCGCGATCTGTCACGGGACGGCTTTGATCTGGCGATCCGCAGTGAGGTGGCCAATGACGAACGACTGGTGGCCAAGCCGTTGCTGGCATGGCAGGAAATGACCTGCGCCAGCCCGGCGTATCTCGAGCGTTTCGGTGAACCGCTGACGCCACAGGCCCTAACCGAGCATCGCTGCTTGCTCAACAGCCACTACAGCGGACGTGAGGAATGGCTGTATCACCAAGAGCATGAGTTGCTGCGGGTGCGTGTGTCAGGACCGTTTGCCAGCAACCATTACAACCTCCTCAAGAAGGCCGCGCTCAGTGGCGCCGGGATTGCGAGGTTGCCTTCCTACTTGCTGCAGGCGGAATTGGCTGACGGCAGATTGCGCTGGCTCCTGCGTGAGTTTCAGACCCGGCGCATGCCGATGTACCTGGTGCATCCGTATCAGGGCGGATTACCAAAACGCACGCAGGTACTCGCTGACTATTTGATCGGCTGGTTCAAGCGCAGCGGTGAAGCGCTGGATCGCCTCCAGCGCTGAACCCACGTCCCTTGTAGGAACTGCCGAAGGCTGCGATCTTTTGATCTTGAAAAATAACATCAAAAGATCGCAGCCTTCGGCAGCTCCTACAGGGATATCAGTGGTTGTAGCGGCGGGCAATCAGATGATCGATCGATAATTTGCCAGGCCCGGTCGCCATCAGGTACAGCAACACCGCCGCCCAGGTGCCGTGAGTCGGATAGGCGTCGGGGTACACAAATAGTTGAATGGTCAATGTCATACCCAACAACGCCAACGCCGAAAACCGTGTAGCGAAGCCAATCAGGATCAGCACCGGGAAGAAGTGCTCGGCGAACGCCGCCAGGTGCGCGGCAATCTCTGGCGACAGCAGCGGCACGTGGTATTCGCTCTTGAACAACGGAATGGTCGAGTCGGCCAGACGCGGCGAGCCGAGTTGAAAGGTGCCGTCGATCAGGTCGATGGCCAACCCCTCGACCTTGGTCTGTCCAGACTTCCAGAACACCGCGGCTATCGAGAAACGCGCAATCAAGGCGATCAGACTGTGAGGGATTTTTTCCAGCAGCGCGATGGCGCGGGTGACGAGGAGGCTCATGGCGATTCCTTGTTGTTCATTTGGGTGATCGCGTTGTGTGCGATCAGCAGGCCGAGGGTTTGGCCGAGATCGAATTCAGGGCTGTTTTCAGCCGCTGCCAAGAGGGGCTGGCCACTGATCAGGTTGCGGATAAACACGCTGGCGCCGGGTTCGAGGGCGAACACTTCGACGTCCAGGCCATTGCGCAAAACCAGAGCGTGTTGCCGACGATTGATCTCGATGCCTTCGAGCAACGCGTCCTGTTGATGTGCCGCCCAGATCGCAACCACGGCATAGGTGGAATCGAGCAAGTGCAGGGACGGATGAAACACCAGGCACAATTCGCTCAAGGCGTGTGGGGAGGCCAGCGACGCAGTGATTTGTTCGTGCCGCACCGGCTCGGCGTCGGCGGCGTGATAGGCCCGCGTGCGCAGATGCTCGAGCCGCGCGACATCGGCTAGGTAGGGCACGCTCGAGGCGGGTTCGAATGTCTGGATGAAGGCGGCGAACGCTTTGCCGTAGCGATTCATCAACGGACTCTGCGGCGGCTGCTGTTGAACGAAAATGGCCGCCATGGCGCGGAAGAATTCATCGCCGACCAATTGCGCAACCACCGGGTAACTGTCGCTCAACGCATTGATCAGCGAACCCTGCACGTTGTTGCGATACACCGCGAAACGGCTCGCCGGATCAGCACCGTTGGCGCTGCACAGGCCTTCGGGGCAGGGCAGTCGCGTGTCGATGAGCGCGGCAGCAAAAGCGCGTTGGCTGCTCATGCGCGGCCTCCGGCATCACGCAAAAGCGCATCAGCTTGCTGCGCCTCCGCCAGTAGCACCGCAAACGCCGGCACTTGATTGTCGCGCTCGATCAACGTTGCCACCGGGCCGATGCGTTGCAGCACTTGCCGGTACAAACCCCAGACGGCTTGATCGATCGGCGCGCCGTGATCATCGATCAGCAAACGGTCACCGAGGTTGTCGCTATCTTCGGCGAACCCGGCCAGATGAATTTCACCCACCGTGTGTAATGGCAGCGCATCGAGATACGCCAGCGGATCACGCTGATGATTCACGCAAGAAACGTAGACATTGTTGACGTCCAGCAGCAGGCCACAACCGCTGCGACGAATGACCTCGGCGATGAAATCTGCCTCATCGAAGGTCGAGCGCTGAAACGCCAGATAAGTCGCCGGATTCTCCAGCAGCATTGGTCGTTTGAGCGTGTTCTGCACTTGATCGATATGCTCGCAGACGCGATTCAACGTCGGCGTGTCATAGGCCAGCGGCAGCAGATCATTGAGAAACACCGGGCCATGGCTCGACCAGGCCAGGTGTTCGGAAAAGGCTTGCGGTTGATAGCGCCGAATCAGCTCGGCAAGGCGCTGAAGATGGTGTTTATCCAGCGGCCCTTCAGCACCGATGGACAAGCCGACACCGTGCAACGACAGCGGATACTGCTCGCGGATCAAACCGAGAAAATGATGAAACGGACCGCCTTCGACCATGTAGTTTTCGGCGTGGACTTCGAAGAAGCCGATGTCCGGTTGTGAGCCGAGCACTTCACGAAAGTGCCCGGTCTTGAGCCCCAGCCCGGCACGGGACGGGAGCCCGGTGCGGGCTGCCTGAGTGCGGGGTTGGGCATGGTCATTGATCGTGAGCATGATCGTCACTCAGGCAGGCCAACGATCAGGACTTGGCTTTGAAAGCTTCCATCTGACCGAAACCGGTCGGCGAGGTTTTGCTTTCAGTGGTAGCGCAGGTGCCCTTTGGAACGAGTTTCCAGGCGTTGGCCTGATAATCCATTTTCGCGGTGCCGGCACAGGTGGTGCCCGCGCCTGCTGCGCAATCGTTGTGACCTTTCATGGCTACGCCGAAGCATTTTTCCATGTCGTCGGCGGCGTGGGCGGTGGAGACGGCGGCCATGCTCAGAGCAGAACCGAGGGCCAGAACCAGGGCAGTAGCGGACAGGGTGCGGGTGGTAGCAGTCATGGTGTTTCTCCAGTCTTGTTCAGGGTTTTTACAAACGCGATTGCGCTTGCTTGTCCCTCTAGAGAAAGCTCATGGCGATGCGTTACAGCCCAACCAAATCTTTTTCAGAAAAAACGCGCATCACCTGTAGGAGCTGCCGAAGGCTGCGATCTTTTGATCTTGATTCTGTTTTAAAAATCAAAATCAAAAGATCGCAGCCTTCGGCAGCTCCTACAGGGGGAATCCACCTCACCGGTTTTTTCCACTCTGTCATGCGTGTTCTATAGTCATTTCAATGGCCACTTCCACAGGCCGATTTACCAGGACGGTATCTCATGAAAAAGGATCGCTCGGATTCACCTGTGCTATCGCGCCGGTTTTCATTTTTTGCTCTGGCCTGCACATTCCCCTTGTGGTTCAGTTCGGCGGCTGCCCAGACAGTTTCCGATCCGCAGGACACCCTCAAACGCATCAACCTCAACTACAACACCCTCAAGGACGCTTGCCAGGAACCCGACACCGGTGCCGCACGCGGCCTCTACTATTGCAGCGGCGTGACCTTGCGCATGGTCAACGACGGGCCCTTCAATCCTTGGGATTACAGCCCTTACGCGATCAAGATTGGCGCGACTTCCTACTCCTGGATCCGCAAGGATCTGAGCACGCGAATTCTTATTCACCCGGCCGGTTTCATTCTGCGCACGCCCACCGATGCGGCGGCTATGAAGCTGCCGGTCAAGGAGCAGGGATTCACCTGCATCTACGCTTTCGATGGCGGCACCGGGCCTGAGCGCAAGTGGTATGGCTGCGGTTTCTTCGACAGTCGTGAGCCGCCGCGCACCGCTCAAGGCGCGATGAACAATCGCAATGCCGCGCTGGCCTATGGCACCTGCGCCGAAGCCGGGGTCGCCACCGCCGAGCAATGGACGCAGAAATACACCGGGTTGATGAAAGGGCCGATTCAGTACGGCCAGTGCTCGTGGAACGCGGAAAAACCCAGCGACTGGAAGGCGATGATCCGGGTTCACGAGTCGCGGCCGAACACCTCCAACAAAGATCCCTTCGCCTTCAGTGCCCAGGTCAACGAGTTCATGTTGAAGAACGCCACATCGACCAACGATGGCGGCGAAAACATGAAATACATCGATGCCTTTATCTACAACGTCAACAGCACACAGAACTTCGCCACGCGCGGTGATCAGGCACCACCGAAACCTGAGAATGGCCTCAACAGCGCGCGCAATTTTCAGAAGAAACTCCACGCCCAAGGCTACAGCGTGCCGATTTTGCGCCTGGATTTCACCAAGCCGCCCGAGCAGCGCTTCAGTTATGTCGCCGCTGATCAGGTGATCGAGCCGATGGTGGTTGGCGGCGTACAGCCGACGCCCGTTGCGCCTGCGCCCGACTACATCGCCTCGGCCAATTGGATCAAGCGTTACGACCCGGGTACGCGCAAGGATGAGTGGAGCTTGAGTGTGGTGCCCACAGCGGCAGGCCGTGCCTTGCCCAACGAGCAACTCGGGGTTTTGTACGACCAGTTGTTCGCCCTCAAAGGGGCCGATAGCAACTGGCGCGATAACGAAAGATCCGTTGGCAGCATGCGTCAGCAATTGGGCTGCGTCCTGGTCAATTACCGCGCCAAGACACCGTGGAATCTCGAGCCGTTTCGCCCGGCGTTGTCGGACAGCGAGACTCGGGCAGCGGGGTGCAATCCGGTCCCGCGTTGAAGATGTGTTTGGCTAATCAAGGAGATGCAAGCCATGAAAAAATGTTTGAACAGGATCACGCCATTTTTGATGTTGCCACTGCTGGTTCAGGCGACCTGGGCCAGTGCCGAGTCATGCGACGAGACGCTGAAAAAGGTTGAAACGTTGTACAACAAGACCGTCGACAGTTGCGGGCAGGACCCCGCGTCAGACTGTTCCGGGCTGCTGGTGCGGGGCACGCATCGGGCGGACCCGGCGAAGGGGCAAAAATGGGATGTGTGGAATCCCAGCCCGAAAGCTGTGGAGCTGGGAACGTTTGCCGCCTCGTATATGCGCGCCGATGGCATCAGCTATGAAGACCCCGGCATGAGCACGCAGAATGGCTACCTCATTACGCCAAGGGATCTGATTCGCGACCCCGAGACGCCGGTGCACGTGTACTGCGCCTTTCCCAATGACGCCTGGACCGACTATCGCAATGACCGGGGGTGCGGCGACAACAAAAACACCACGGCTTCAGAAGCGGTTTGCCAAGCCATGAAACCGCCGATCAGCAATCCGAATGCCTGGGTCGCGCACTTCACCCAGTACAACAACAATCGGCAACAGGACCAGTTGCAGTGCGGCTTCAATATGCGCAATCCGATGAGCAGCAAGGAGCGGGTCGACGCCTTTCGCAACTTCATGGGCGCGCGCAAAGTCATCAACAGTCGCGAGTTTCAAACCCAGACCGAACTGCGTCTAGGCAACCCGAAGACCGACGAGCTGCCAGTTCTGGCGTTTTTCTACAGCGATCAACGCGGCTTGAACGACGCCTTGGCCAATCAGCGCGACTACAAGGCCAAGACCGGCAAGGACCGCAATATCATCAAGATCGATTTCCCGCGAACCCCGACCGCCAAGGCCACGTTCTCGTGCGTGCAAAGCGCACCGGCGCCAACGCAGTTCTGTGAGAAGTACATCGAGTCGAGTACTTGGGTACAACGGCCCGATCCGAAACTGGGGCCGAACACCTGGTCGCTTTCGGTGGTGCCGACTGCATGCGGCCGCGCGATCAAGGACGACCAGACCGACCGGATGTTTGCCGAGTTGTACAACAAGCACAAAGACGATCAGCAATGGCGGCAGTACAGCGTCAATGGTGGGTCGTTGCGTCGGCAGATGGTCTGCCATCTGGCGGCGACCTACGAGGGCAAGCCTGTGCGCAACAAGCCTGAGTGGAACCTTGAGCCGGCACGGCCTTATGTCGATCAGGCCACCGCTGTAGCCCAACACTGCAACCCGTACTAAGCGGTTGCTACAACTCTTCCCTGTGGGAGCGAGCCTGCTCGCGAAAGCGGTGTGTCATTCAGCAAATGTGCTGACTGATACTCCCTCTTCGCGAGCAG
This sequence comes from Pseudomonas viridiflava, assembly GCF_900580865.1. GTDB lineage: Bacteria > Pseudomonadota > Gammaproteobacteria > Pseudomonadales > Pseudomonadaceae > Aquipseudomonas. The sequence goes on along the minus strand of NZ_UTBZ01000228.1, from coordinate 196,536 downwards.
GCTCGCTCCCACAGGGGACTTTTGTTGAATTCAGGATTGGCAGATGAAAAAAACGGCCCGAAGGCCGTTTTTTTGTTGGGTGAAATGCATCAACCGCCGAGGTACGCCTCGCGTACTTTCGGGTCGGTCAGCAGTGCTTCACCGGTGCCTTGCATGACCACGCGGCCGTTCTCCAGAACGTAGGCGCGGTCGGCGATTTTCAGCGCCTGGTTGGCGTTCTGCTCGACCAGGAACACCGTCACACCGTCCTTGCGCAGCATTTCGATGATGTCGAAAATCTGCTGGATGATGATCGGTGCGAGGCCCAGCGACGGCTCATCGAGCAGCAGCAGTTTCGGTTTGCTCATTAGCGCGCGACCGATGGCGAGCATTTGCTGTTCGCCGCCGGACATGGTGCCGCCGCGCTGGTTGAAGCGTTCTTTCAGGCGCGGGAACAGACCGAGGACCTTGTCCATTTGTTCCTGATAGTCGCCCTTGTCAGTGAAGAAACCGCCCATGGAGAGGTTTTCTTCAACGGTCAGACGGGCGAACACCCGACGACCTTCCGGCACCACCGCGATGCTCTTGCGCATGATCTGCGACGAGTCCTGGCCGACCAGTTCCTCACCCATGTAGCGGATGCTGCCGCTGTGCGCTTGCGGCGAACCGCAGAGCGTCATCAGCAGCGTGGACTTGCCGGCACCGTTGGCGCCTATCAGGGTCACGATCTCGCCCTGACGGACTTCGACGTTGACGCTGTGCAGGGCCTGGATCTTGCCGTAGAAGGTGGAAACGTTTTCGAACTGCAGCATTTACGCTTCCCCCAGGTAGGCTTTGATCACTTCAGGATTGTCGCGGATCTGTTCCGGCGTGCCGTCAGCCAGAGGCGTGCCCTGGTTGATCACGACGATATGGTCGGAAATGCTCATGACCAGTTTCATGTCGTGTTCGATCAGCAGGACGGTGACGTTGTGCTCTTCACGCAGCACGCTGATCAGCGCCTTGAGGTCTTCGGTTTCCTTCGGGTTCAGGCCGGCGGCCGGTTCGTCGAGCATGAGGATCCGTGGACGGGTCATCATGCAGCGGGCGATTTCCAGACGTCGTTGCTGACCGTAGGCCAGGGTGCCGGCGGTGCGGTTGGCGAACTCTTTGAGGTTGACCTTCTCCAGCCAGTACTCTGCAAACTCCATGGCCTCGCGCTCGCTTTTGCGGAACGCCGGGGTTTTGAACAGGCCGGACAGGAAGTTCGTGTTCAGGTGTCGGTGCTGGGCGATCAACAGGTTTTCGACCGCGGTCATGTCCTTGAACAGACGCACGTTCTGGAAGGTACGCACCACGCCTTTGAGGGCGATCTTGTGGCCCGGCAAACCCTGAATCGGCTCGCCGTCCAGCAGGATGCTGCCGCCAGATGGCTTGTAGAAACCGGTCAGGCAGTTGAACACGGTGGTCTTGCCGGCGCCGTTCGGCCCGATCAGTGCAACCACTTGTTTCTCTTTGACGGTCAGGGCCACGCCGTTGACCGCCAGCAAGCCGCCGAAGCGCATGCTCAGGTTCTCAACTTTTAAGATCTCGCGGCTCATTTTCGCAACTCCATGTGTGGGCGTTGCATCGGCAGCAGACCTTGTGGACGCCAGATCATCATCAACACCATCAGGGCACCGAACATCAACATGCGGTACTCGCTGAACTCACGCATCATTTCCGGCAACAGGATCATCACCACGGCCGCCAGGATTACACCCAACTGCGAGCCCATGCCACCCAACACAACGATGGCGAGGATGATCGCCGACTCGATGAAGGTGAACGACTCCGGCGTCACCAGACCCTGACGCGCAGCGAAGAAGCTACCGGCGAAACCGGCGAACGCAGCGCCGAGGGTGAACGCGGACAGCTTGATGATCGTCGGATTCAGACCCAAAGCACGGCAGGCGATCTCGTCTTCACGCAGCGCTTCCCACGCACGGCCGATCGGCATGCGCAGCAGGCGGTTGATGACGAACAGCGCTGCCAGCGCCAGCAACAACGCCACCAGGTAAAGGAAGATCACCTTGTTGATCGAGTTGTATTGCAGGCCGAAATACTCGTGGAAGGTTTGCATGCCTTCCGCGGCCTTGCGTTCGAAGGTCAGGCCGAAGAACGTCGGTTTCTCGATGTTGCTGATGCCGTTCGGGCCACCGGTGATGTCGGTCAGGTTACGAAGGAAGAGACGGATGATCTCACCGAAACCAAGGGTCACGATCGCCAGATAGTCACCGCGCAGACGCAATACCGGGAAGCCCAGCAGGAAGCCGAACGTCGCCGCCATCAGACCGGCAATCGGCAGGCAGATCCAGAAGCTCAGGCCGTAGTAGTGCGACAGCAATGCGTAGCTGTAAGCACCCACGGCGTAGAAGCCGACGTAACCGAGGTCGAGCAGACCGGCCAGACCGACGACGATATTCAGGCCGAGGCCGAGCATCACGTAGATCAGGATCAGCGTCGCGATGTCCACCGCGCCACGGGAGCCGAAGAACGGCCACACCAGCGCCACCAGGATCAGCGCAATGATGAAATAACGCTGGGTGGTTGGCAGGGTCAGGAAGTTACTGGCCTTGGCCGGGATCAGCGGCAGGCCAGGTGACGAACGCCAGGCTTTGCTGATCTGCTGGTTGAACAGCACGCGCAGGAACATCAGCACCGAACAGATGGCGATGGTCGCCAGCACGGTCGGGCTGGTGTTGTGCACTTCGAGGTTGATGCCGACGATGGTCAGTTTCAGTCCGAGCACAGGATACGCAACTGCCCAAACCAAGAGCGCACTGAACAGTGCCTGTTTAAGATTCCTAGTCATACTTTCTCAACCTCCGGACGGCCCAGAATGCCGGTCGGACGGAACAACAGCACCAGAACCAACAAGCCGAAAGCCACGACGTCCTTGTACTGGTCGCCGAAGATATCGGCACCAAAGGCTTCCGCCACCCCAAGCACCAACCCGCCGAGCATGGCGCCGGGGATGCTGCCGATGCCGCCAAGTACCGCAGCGGTGAAGGCTTTGAGGCCGACGAGGAAACCGGCGTTCGGGTTGATCACCCCGTATTGCATGCTCAGCAGCACAGCCGCAACGGCTGCCAGCGCGGCACCAATGACGAAGGTCAGGGCGATGATGTTGTTGGTGTTGATGCCGAGCAGGTTGGCCATCTTGATGTCTTCGGCGCAGGCGCGGCAGGCGCGACCCAGGCGAGAGCGGGAGATGAACAGCGTCAGGCCGAGCATGGCGATCAGGGTCACCACGAACACCACGATTTGCATGTAGGAAATCAGCACTTCTTGTGCGCCACCTGGGCCGAAGGCAAGGTTGCCCGGAATCAGGTTGGGGATAGCTTTGTCCTTGGAGTCTTGCGCCAGCAGAACCGTGTTCTGCAGGAAGATCGACATACCGATCGCGGAAATCAGCGGGATCAGACGGTTGCTGCCGCGCAGGGGGCGGTAGGCAATGCGTTCGATGCTGTAACCGTAGGAACTGGTGACGACGATGCTGGCGATAAACGCCGCGGTCATCAACAGCGGGACACTGTCGAGTCCCATCATGGTCAACCCGGCGATGGCGATGAATGCCACGTAAGAGCCGATCATGTACACCTCGCCGTGGGCGAAGTTGATCATTCCAATGATGCCGTAAACCATCGTGTAGCCGATGGCGATCAAGGCATACATGCTGCCAACGTTCAGGCCGTTAACCAGCTGTTGGAAGAAGTGATAGATGTCAGGCATTACAGCGCTCCTAAAAACCTGATACGCATTTCACTGGTGGAGTCATTTTCCCGCCCGGCCCCGTGGATCTTTATCCACTTCGAATCCGGGTTTTGCCAGCGAACCGCTGATGACGGTTTTGAGATTTTCAGGTGGGGAGACTGGCGGATCACGCCAGCGCGGCCCAATACATTCGTAAAACAAAGCCCACGGCACGCCGTGGGCTTTATTGGCAGTCAGTCAGGCAGCGCCTTACTGAGGCGAAACTTCAGTTTTAGGCTTGCCGTTGTGCCACTCGTAGACCACGAATTTGAAGTCTTTCAAGTCGCCCTTGGCGTCGAAGCTCAGGTCGCCAGTCGGGGTCTTGAAGGTACCGGCGTGAATGGCTTCAGCCACTTTGGTCGCGTCTTCGGACTTGGCTGCCTTGATGCCTTCGGCAATCACTTCAACCGCCGAGTAGGACGGGAACACGAACGGACCGCTCGGATCTTCTTTCTTCGCTTTGAAAGCATCGGCCAGGGCGATGTTGGCTGGATCCTGGTCGAAGGATTTCGGCAGGGTCACCAGCAGGCCTTCGGACGCGTCCTTGGCGATCTGAGTGATCGAGTCGTTACCCACGCCTTCCGGACCCATGAACTTGGCTTTCAGGCCTTTTTCCTGGGCTTGACGCAGGATCAGACCCAGCTCCGGGTGATAGCCGCCGTAGTAAACGAAGTCGACGTTGGCTTGCTTGAGCTTGGCGATGATCGCCGAGAAGTCTTTGTCGCCGGCGTTGACGCCTTCGAACACGGCAACCTTGGTGCCTTTCTTCTCGAGGGTCGATTTCACCGCGGTGGCGATGCCTTCACCGTACTGCTGTTTGTCGTGCAGGACTCCGACGATTTTCGGTTTCACGTGGTCGGCAATGTAGTTACCCGCGGCAGGGCCTTGGGCGCTGTCCAGACCGATGGTGCGGAAGACCATTTTGTAACCACGGGCGGTGATGTCCGGGCTGGTGGCAGCCGGGGTGATCATGATCACGCCTTCGTCTTCGTAGATGTCCGAAGCCGGTTGAGTGGAGCTGGAGCACAGGTGACCGACCACGAACTTGACGCCGTCGTTGACGACCTTGTTCGCAACGGCTACCGCTTGTTTTGGATCGCAGGCATCGTCGTATTCAACGGCTTCGAGTTTCTTGCCGTCGACGCCGCCCTTGGCGTTGATCTGTTCGATGGCCATTTTCGCGCCACTGAACTGCATGTCGCCGTACTGGGCTACTGGACCGGTTTTAGGGCCGGCGATACCGATTTTGATGGTGTCAGCTGCGAACGAATGGCTGGCAACCCCGGCCAGAACCATAGCGGCAAACAGTTTGGAAATCTGCTTAGTAGCCTTAGTCATAGTGCTCCACTCTTACTGTTGTAATTTTTTTGAGTTCTGGCGCCGTAGCAGCAGAACCGGGTCAGATATCTTTGCGATACCCTCCGGAAATGCCCCCGGCAACTGTACCGGTACAGTGTAGAGCGCCGGTTGTCAGCCTGGGAAGCGGGCGCCGAGGGGCAAAACCTGGGGGTGTCGCATTTTTGAATGAAAAAGACAGAATCGCGGCGGGGCGTTCGTGGGCATATAGCCCAATCATCAGCATTCCTTGGCGTTCCTGCTCTTTTCGTTCGGTGCAGCCTTTTGCAACCGGGTTTTTCTGGCGGACCACCGACGTTATCATTCGCGTCGATTTCTTTTCCGGACAGCACCCATGAATCAAGAACCTAGCACCCTCTATGCCAAGCTGCTTGGTGAAACCGCATCTATTACCTGGAAAGAGTTGGAGCCGTTCTTTGCCAAGGGTGCCCTATTGTGGGTCGACCCTGCGCTCGATTTGATCGCCGCTGCCGAGGCCGTGGCGTCCGATGATGGCGAGAGAGTGGCTGCCTGGCTGGCTGAAGACAAACTCGCCAAGCTGTCTGAAACGCGGGCGCTGGATCTTTTTGAACGCGATCCCGAGATGTGGGCAGTGGTAGTTCGTCCGTGGATTCTGGTCCAGGAAAGGGCAGTCGCTGCCGGCGTCGCACCTTGATGGTGCGACCTGTCGTCGGCGAAAAGTGTGTAGCGGAGTAGCGTGATGGCACGTTGCCGTAGAGAAACACCACAAGCAGAGGTGGCCTCACGGTGACGTAAACGTAACGGGAACAGTTTAGTAAGCAGCCTAACGGCTGCTTAATTGTTTCTGGATATTGGATTTAAGATTTCTGTCGTCTGAAAAGGCCTCATCGCGAGCAGGCTCACTCCTACAGGGGAACGCATTCCAATTGTAGGAGTGAGCCTGCTCGCGATTGCCGCGACTCGGTCCTGGATCAGACCGAGAACGACTTGCCGGTATGGTTATTGAGGGAAATAACCTTGGTCTTGCCAATCCGGTGGCGGTAAATCTCACGCAGATACTTGATCGACTTCTTCACGCAATCACGCGACAAACGAATGTCATTGATCGAGACAAACTTCTCTTTGTCGTTGATCAGCTCGCGGTACTTCTTCTCGTACATCGGTTTGATCGCATACCAGTTGGTGTCGAGGATCTTCGCCGGGTTTTCGAACTCGTTGAGCAGGTCGTCGATGCGGTCTTCGTCGAACTCCTCGTTAATGATGAAATCAAGGATCGAGTTGTCCAGGGTCTCGTCGAAACGGTACGGGTTCTTCGCGAAGCAACGCTTGATAAACGCGACGATCAGGGTCAGGAAGTCATCCGACAGGCACGGGCTCTTCGCAATCAGCGTGGTCAGCGACAGGTTGGCCGAGGCGCCGATTACCAGTGCGTAACGCTTGAGCGTGGTGTTGGGGAACAGGCTGTTGAGGTGAGTCTTCAACCGGTTCAGGTCCATGTACGACAGCTTGTAGTCTTTCGGCAGCGAGACGATCGACACCACCGACGAGCAGTTCTTGAAGAAGTGCAGGTCGTGCAGCGCGGCGGCGTCGTAGCCGGAATTCTTGTACTGCTCCAGCGAAGCGCGATAACGCTTGGACTCGATCGGCAGCAGGCTGATGCCTTCGATCGCCTGCGTGACCTTGTTGAAGTGCGGCAAGTCGATCGAGCGGAAGAACAGGTCGTCGATGTTCAGGCGCTGCGGCTCTTTGTCGAACACCTTGAATTTGTCGCTGCTCGGCGGCGGGGTTTCCGGCACCACCGATTCGGCGTAGGCAATCGCCACCGGGCCGGCCAGGCTCATGAACAGGTCGTTGGCGTCGAGGCGAATGGTTTCGCCAATGTCGATGCCGGCGCGGCGGAAGTAGTTCTGGTCGTAGTCAGTGGTGACTGCCTGCGCCGTGAGAATGTTGAAGATCTGCTGCGAGATGTACTGGTTGGCGTGCTTCTCCATCGCATTGACATCAATGTTCTGGATGTTGCCGTCATCGCTTTCTTCGGCGTAACGCATGATGTCGTTGGAGATCAGCATCATTGCGTTCCATGGGCGGATACGGCCCATGACGCTGGCTTCGCTGCTGTCTTCGTTGGCGAAGTTGTAGGAGAAATCCCATTCTTCCGAGAGGTATTTGCACAGCAGGCGACCGGCGTTGATGTGCAGCGCCTCGGACATTTCGCTGCGGTGGTCGGAAATGTTCGGCAGCACGCAGATGCCGCTGGTGAAAATCGGCTCGAACACGAACGAATGACCACTCTTGCCGTCATGCTCGTCCATCGGCTTGGTGTCGAACGTCTTGTTCATGTACGAGTGCTGCTGGGCCAGACCGAACTCTGAGGCCATGCCGGAACCGGTACCGCCGCCGGCACTGAAGATCGAGAAATACAGACGCGACTGGTTGGCCTTGATGCCGCAGCTGTCGATCAGGTACGAGTGGATCATTTTCCAGTCAGGGCTGGAGAAGCGCTGGGTGTCCTTGTTGAGGATGATCTTCGCCAGGTACTGGCCGAGGATCGGCGCGTTACCGGCGCCACCGGCGTGGACTTCGGACAAGTCCATGATCTTCATTTTGCTGTAGTCGCGCAGGAAGCCGCTTTTCTCGCCCTTGCGCGAGAAACGGATGCGCCCGGCGATGTCCTTGTCGAGGTCGCCGAGCATCACCAGCGGCTCGACCAGGAACACCGGTTTGGTCGATTTGTTCGGGCCGATGCGCAGGTTGTTCTTGATCCACTGCGCCGGGCTGTAACCCTTGTCGGCCAGTCGGCGATCCGCCGCGCGGTCTTCGTTGTTGAATTCGTTGAGGTAGAACTTGCGCGCGTTGTAAACCAACTCCGCGACATCGAGAGCGATATTGGAGCCGCAGCGACCGAGGCCGATCAGGCACACCGAGGGGAATTCCTGGTCGTTGTGCTGTTCGTTGTCGCCTTCCAGGTGCGGTGGGCGCGGGAACACCAGATCACGCAGGCCATCGAGGTTGTCGAGGATGCGGTCGGTATTGGTTTCGGTGAAGTACAGGTATTGCTGAGTCGACAGCGGGCGCGACGGGACCAACGGCTTCGACGATGACGGGCTGTTGGCGGCGGGGCTCAAAGTCAGATCGGATACCGCAGTGGCGGGATTATTTTTAGAAGTCATTGTGCGCCATATACCTGGACTGGTCGGCTCGCTGGCCAATGCCGGCGAACCTCACGGAATAAGATCTCGCGTCTTTTAATTGCGCGAATTGAGCCCGAGCATCAGGGTTTTGGCCTGACTGTCGCTGGGGGGAATCCTTTCCTGATCGTTGATGAATCGGCCATTATTCGGCGATCTTTAATCGAAAAGAGGCAAAATGATGTCAACGCTACCTTCGTTGGGGTTCGCCGGAATCGGTCTGATGGGCCTGCCCATGTGCCGGCGTCTGTTGGCGGCGGGTTACCCGCTGACCGTGTGGAATCGCAACCCGGCCAAGTGCGCGCCACTGGTCGAGGCCGGTGCCCGCCAAGTGGCGACCGCCGCTGAATTGTGCGAGCACGCCGACGTGGTGATGCTGTGTCTGGCCGATACGACAGTGGTTCGCGAGGTGGTGTTTGGCGCTGGCGGTATCGCCGAAGGGGCGAAAAGCGGCCAGTTGCTGGTGGATTTTTCCAGCCTTGAACCAACGGCCACTCGCGAGATGGCGGCGACGCTTGCGCAGAAAACCGGCATGTCCTGGCTGGATTCACCAGTGTCCGGCGGCGTGGTTGGCGCCGAGGCGGGCAGTCTGGCGATCATGGTCGGCGGCGAAGCGGCAGATCTTCAACGTGTACGTGCGGTGCTGCTCAACCTCGGTCAGCGCGTCACGCACATGGGCGGCATCGGCGCGGGGCAGGTGACCAAGGCCTGCAACCAGATGATCGTCGCTTGCAACGCATTGGTGATTGCCGAAGTGGTGGCGCTGGCCGAGCAGGCCGGGGTCGATGCGAGCCTGATCGCCGAAGCACTGGCCGGCGGTTTTGCCGATTCGAAACCGTTGCAGATTCTCGCCCCGCAAATGGCCGAAAGCCGTTTCGAACCGATCAAATGGCACGTGCGCACGTTGCTCAAGGATCTCGATACCGCCGTGAAATTCTCCCGCGAACAGGGCTCGGCGACGCCGATCAGCGGATTGGCCGCACAACTGATGCGCCTGCATGGGGCGCAAGGTTATTTGGCGCAGGATCCAGCGACACTGGTGCAAATGTACCGCGCGCCAGAATCAACGGATTGACCGCATGTGAATGCTTGCGCTGATTGATTTCCTCCAGCACCGGGCGCAGCTCGTCCAGCGGCACCGGGCGGCTGAGCAGGTAACCCTGGATGAAATCGCAGCCCGAGCGTTCAAGAAACTCGTACTGTTCCAGGCTTTCGACGCCTTCGGTCACCACCTGCAAATGCAGGGTGTGCGCCATGACGATGATCGCCTGGACGATCTCCATGTCGGCGGTTGCCGTGGGAATGTCGAGGATGAACGAGCGGTCGATCTTCAAGGTGTTGAGCGGCAGGCGCTTGAGGTAGGCCAGCGAGGAATAGCCGGTGCCGAAGTCGTCGATCGACAGCGACACACCGAGCGCACGGATCTGTCTCAGGAGCACCAGGGTGTTGGCGATGTTGCCCATCAGCGCATTCTCGGTGACTTCCAGCTCCAGCCGTTCCGGCGCCACCCCGGCAGTGCGCAAAGCACTTTCGATTTCCGTGGCCAGTTCTTCCCGGGCGAGGTTGAGCGGTGAGCAGTTCCAGGCGATTTTCAGTTCTTCGCAGCCATGCCGTGACAGTTCACCCAGATCCTTGCAGGCCCGGCGCAGCACCCAGTTGTCCAGTTCGGCGATCAGGCCGTTGTTTTCGGCGATGGAGATAAAGCGATCCGGGGTCAGCAAACCGTGCAGCGGATGTTGCCAGCGAATCAGCGCCTCCAGTTTGGTGACGCGGCCGGTTTTCAGTTCGAAGATCGGTTGGTAATACAGCGTCAGGCCGTTTTCTTCGCGCAGGGCGTGGCGCAATTCTTCTTCCAGTTGCAGCTCGAAGCTGGCGCGGGTCTTGAGGTTGGAACTGAAAAAATGCAGGCCGTTGCGCCCCGCGCCTTTGGATTGATACAACGCCAGATCGGCGTGCTTGAGCAGTTCTTCGCAGGTGCTGCCATCTTCCGGAAACAGACTGATGCCGATGCTGGTGGTCATCACCATGCGGCGTCCGGCCAGTTCGATCGGCTCCTTCATTTTGAGCATGATGCGCTGAGCCATACTGCGGGCTTCTTCGCGCTCACGCAGGTTAATGAGGATGCAGAACTCGTCGCCACCGAACCGCGCGACCACGTCTTCATGGCTGCGCACCGAGCCTTTGATGTGACTGGCGATAACCTTAAGCAGTTCGTCACCGGCGTCGTGACCGAGGCTGTCGTTGATCCGCTTGAAGTGGTCGATGTCGAGAAACATCACCGCGAGCATGCCGCCCTCGGTGGCTTTCTGGCAGAGTTTCTCGGCGAAGATCTGGTTGAACCCGCGGCGGTTGATCAGGTTGGTCAGGGCGTCGTAGTTGGCCGCTTGTTGCAGCGACATGCGCGCCTGATCGAGCTGGCTGAGCAGGGCGTTGACGCGACGCAGATCCTCTTCTTTGTTCTGCAGTTTCTTGTCGGCCAGCGCCGCGCTGATCGCACTGCCAAGGATGAGCAAAGTGATCAGCGCGACCGTCAGGCCCAACTGCATATGGCTGGTTTCGGCCGCGATCGACGGCAGGCTGTTTGCTGGCAAGACCAGATTCAGCGCGGCCATCCCGGTGAAATGCATGCTGAAAATACCGGCGCCGAGAATCAGTGTGGCGCTGTACTTGAGCATCTGATGACCCAGACCGCTGCCTTCACGCAAATAGCCGGCGACCCACAGCGCGGCGAAACTGGCGCCGATGGCAATGGCGATCGACAGCACGAACAGCGTTGGCTGGTAGTAAGCCGTGGCGCTCGACTCCATCGCCGCCATGCCGACGTAATGCATGCCGGCGATGCCCAGACCGATGACGATGGCGGTTTTCAGGTACAGCAAAAGACTGGGCTGCGCTTCACTCAGCGTGTGCATGGCCAGCCATGAGGCGAGCAGGGCGATCAGCAGCGAAAACAGGGTGATTGGCAGATCGTATTGGATTTCGATCGGCGCCTGGAACGCCAGCATGCCGATGAAGTGCATGGCCCAGATGCCGCCGGCCAGGCAGGTTGCGCCGATCCAGCGCCAGAGGCGTTGCGAGCCGGGATCTTCTGCGTGCGCGACCCGTTCGGCCATGTCGAGAGTGGCAAAGCTCGCGGCACAGGCGACCAGATAGGCCACCAGCACCAACAAGGGATTATGTGTGCAATCTAAAATGACCTGCCCGCTCTCCGGCAGCTCGGTAACAAACTGCAAACCAAGCCACTCCATAGCATGCCCCGTCTCTGAAGTCGTCCCGAGTGCGCATTGAACGCAGTTGAATGTCAGGAGTATAGAGGCCGATTTCGGGGTGCAAGGGGTAGTGGCACATTGGCGCTAATGATTTCGGCATTAACGTCATAGCGATTGGCGCTAAAAGGCTCAAGCGATCTGTTCTAAAGGGATTTGCGCCCAGTCCGGTTGCAGCGGCGGCAAGCCGAAACGCGCGCGGGCCTTATCGCAATCGACATTCTGTTCGCCGTTTTCCCAGGACGATTCGAATTCACGGCAGGGGCTGGAGCGCAATTCATAAATCGAACACTTCACCTCGCTGCCGACTTCGCCGACCAGCGCCGTGCAGCGCGGCGATTTGCAGTCGGTGCCGTTCATCGCCACCCGGCTCGGGCTGATCTGTGTGACCAGCTCATCAGGCACCGTGCCGCCGGAAGATGAGCACTCACCCCAAAAGAAAGACACGCGAAAATGGGAACAGCAGGCACCGCAATTCAGACACGGACTGACTTCAGACATGGGCGAGGGTATCAAAGGGATTGATCGGGAGATCCGGACGGATCCGGCGGCCATTCTAGGCTTTGCCGCAGACTTGGGAAGGGGGGCGCGAAACTATTTTTTTGTGGCAAGGTTTTGCCGCAAAAGCCCCGGTTTTCGGGGGATTGCAGGCTTATCAAGGGCTTACGTTTCGTTACAGTGCCATGGCCCGATATCAGGCAGACGAATGATCACAGACAGGCCTGTCATGGCTGACTAGATTGCAGGTTCCGGGCTCGGATGCGTTGGCAGTGAAGCCCCATAACAATAAAGAGACGGACCCATGCAGAACTCGACCCAAGCGGCGAATGCCTGGCGCATTCTGTTCCTGCTGTTCCTCGCCAACCTGTTCAACTTCTTCGACCGCACCATTCCGGCGATCATCATCGAACCGATCCGCATGGAATGGCACCTCAGTGACTTTCAACTGGGGATTGTCGGCACTGCATTCACCATCGTTTATGCCATTGCCGGCCTGCCATTGGGGCGCATGGCCGATACCGGTTCGCGCAGCAAACTGATGGGCTGGGGCCTGGCGACGTGGAGTGCGCTGACGGCGGTTAACGGTCTGGTTGGCAGTTTCTGGAGTTTTTTGATCGTGCGCATGGGCATCGGCATTGGCGAGGCCAGTTATGCGCCGGCGGCCAACTCGCTGATCGGTGATTTATTTCCGGCTCATCGCCGGGCGCGGGCGATGGGCATTTTCATGCTCGGTTTGCCGTTGGGGCTGTTGCTGGCGTTCTTCACCATTGGCTGGATGGTCAAGGCATTTGACAGCTGGCGTGCGCCGTTCTTTATTGCGGCGGTGCCGGGTCTGCTTCTGGCGATTTTCATGTTCTTTATCAAAGAGCCGAAGCGCGGCGCAGCGGAGACCGTGCAGGTTTCGCAAGAGAAAGTCGACAAGCCGATCCGCCGGATTCTGGCCGTGCCGACCTTTCTCTGGCTGGTGATGGCCGGGTTGTGCTTCAACTTCGCCACTTATGCCTGCAACTCGTTTCTGGTGCCGATGCTGCAACGCTATTTCCTCATGCCGTTGCAGGAAGCCGCGGTGGCGACCGGGGTGATTGTTGGTGTAACCGGGCTTGTCGGGTTGACCCTCGGTGGCTGGATTGCTGACAAGATTCACCAGCGTGTGGCCAATGGTCGGTTGTTGTTCGCCGCGTTCAGCCTGATTATCTCTACGTTGTGCACGGCGTGGGCGTTGCATTCGGGGCGCATCGAGATCGGTGTGTTTGTCGCGGTGTTCAGTGTTGGCTGGCTGTTTGCCTACAACTTTTACACCTGTGTTTATACGGCGATTCAGGACGTCGTCGAACCGCGCCTGCGGGCCACGGCGATGGCGTTGTTCTTTGCCGGGTTGTATTTGCTCGGTGGTGGTTTGGGGCCGGTGGTGGTCGGTGGTTTGTCCGATCATTTTGCGCATACCGCGATGGCGGCGGCCGGGGCTGAGCAGATGACCGAGGCGTTCAAGGCAGTCGGGCTGCATGATGCGATGTACCTGATTCCGGTGGCGCTGTTTTTGACGATGGTGTTTCTGTTTTTGGCGGCGCGGTGTTTTGTGCGCGATGCGCAGCGGATGAAGGAGGGGCTGGTTGCGGTGGTTGAGCCAGAAGTTGCAGTAGCGACTGCTTAAGATCAAAAGATCGCAGCCTTCGGCAGCTCCTACATGGGAATGCGGTTTCCTGTAGGAGCTGCCGAAGGCTGCGATCTTTGCTTTTGCTTTGATGATCGTTCCCACGCAGAGCGTGGGAACGATCTGCGGCAAACAAAAAGGCCCGCATCACTGCGGGCCTTCTTGTTTTCAGCGGTGGAGCAGGGCGGTTTAGCCTGCCACCAACACCCGAATCGCTTCCAGACGCAACGCCGCTTTATCCAGCATCGCCAGACCCTGCTCACGCTGTTCACGCAACGCCACCAGCTCGCTGTCACGCACGGTCGGGTTGACCGCTTGCAACGCGGTCAGGCGCGCCAGTTCTTCATCGGTGTCGGCCGCCAGACGGCGACGGGCCTCGGCCACGCGCTCGGCGTGACGCGGGGCGATCTTGTCCTCACCAGCGTTGATCCGTGGCGTCAGCTGATCGCGCTGGGCCTGGATGAACTTGTTGGCGCTGGCACGCGGCACGCTTTCCAGCTGATCGTTCAGCGTTTCGAACGAGACGCGGGGCGACAGATCGTTGCCGTTGGCATCGAGCAGGCAGCGCAGAGCAGCCGGAGGCAGGTAACGGCCCAGTTGCAGCGAGCGCGGCGCGACCACTTCGCTGACGTAGAGCAGTTCCAGCAGCACGGTGCCCGGTTTCAACGCCTTGTTCTTGATCAGCGCGACGGCGGTGTTGCCCATCGAACCGGACAGCACCAGGTCCATGCCGCCCTGCACCATCGGGTGTTCCCAGGTGATGAACTGCATGTCTTCGCGCGACAGCGCCTGGTTGCGGTCGTAGGTGATGGTCACACCTTCGTCGTCGCCCAGCGGGAAGCTGGCGTCGAGCATCTTCTCGCTCGGCTTGAGGATCAGGGCGTTTTCCGAATGGTCCTCGCTGTCGATGCCGAACGCATCGAACAGGGTTTCCATGTAGATCGGCAGGGCGAACTGATCGTCTTGCTCAAGGATGTCTTCGACCAGCGCTTCACCTTCGCCAGCGCCGCCGGAGTTGAGCTCCAGCAAACGGTCACGGCCGGTGTGCAGCTCGGCTTCGAGACGCTCGCGCTCGCTGCGCGCTTCGTCGATTAGCGCTTGCCACTCGCTGTCGTCGGCTTCTTCGAGCAGCGGCAGCAGGCGCGGGCCGAACTGGTGCTGCAAGGCGTTGCCGGTCGGGCAGGTGTTGAGGAACGCGTTCAGCGCTTCGTGGTACCACTGGAACAGGCGTTCTTGCGGGCTGGTTTCCAGGTACGGCACGTGCAGTTCGATGATGTGTTTCTGGCCGATCCGGTCGAGACGCCCGATCCGCTGCTCGAGCAAGTCCGGGTGCGACGGCAGATCGAACAGCACCAAGTGGTGAGCGAACTGGAAGTTGCGACCTTCACTGCCGATTTCCGAGCAGATCAGCACTTGCGCGCCGAATTCTTCGTCGGCGAAGTAAGCGGCGGCGCGGTCACGCTCAAGGATGTTCATGCCTTCGTGGAACACCGTGGCCGGAATGCCGGAACGCACGCGCAGGGCGTCTTCCAGGTCCATCGCGGTTTCGGCGTGGGCGCAGATCACCAGCACTTTGGTGCGCTTGAGCATTTTCAGCTGATCGATCAGCCATTCGACGCGCGGGTCGAATTTCCACCAGCGCTCTTCTTCGCTGGCGTCCGGCTGGGCCTGGAAGCTGACTTCCGGGTACAGCTCGGCGTGTTCGCCCAGCGGCAGTTCGAGGTATTCGTCCGGGCACGGCAGCGGGTACGGATGCAGTTTGCGCTCCGGGAAACCCTGCACCGCAGCGCGGGTGTTACGGAACAGCACGCGGCCGGTGCCGTGACGGTCAAGCAGTTCACGCACGAGGCGGGCGCTGGCTTCAGTGTCGCCATCGTTGACCGCGGTCAGCAGCGCTTCGCCTTCGTTGCCGAGGAAACCCTGAATGGTTTTGTGCGCTTTGGCCGAGAGACGGCCCTTGTCGAGCAATTCCTGAACGGCTTCGGCCACCGGGCGATAGTTGTCGCTCTCGGCGCGGAAGGCGGCCAGGTCGTGGAAACGGTTCGGGTCGAGCAGGCGCAGACGGGCGAAGTGGCTGTCCTGACCGAGTTGTTCCGGGGTGGCGGTGAGCAGCAGCACGCCCGGGATGACTTCGGCGAGTTGCTCGACCAGCGAGTATTCCGGGCTGGCCTTTTCTTCGTGCCAGACCAAGTGGTGTGCTTCGTCGACCACCAGCAGATCCCAACCGGCAGCAAACAGTGCGTCCTGAGCCTTCTCGTCATCGACCAGCCACTCCAGCGCGACCAGCGCCAGTTGCGTGTCTTCGAACGGGTTGGTGGCATCGCTTTCGATGAAGCGTTCTTCGTCGAACAGCGCGACCTGCAGGTTGAAGCGGCGGCGCATCTCCACCAGCCACTGGTGCTGGAGGTTTTCCGGGACGAGGATCAGCACGCGGTTGGCGCGGCCCGAGAGCAGTTGGCGATGGATCACCAGACCGGCTTCGATGGTTTTACCCAGACCCACTTCGTCCGCCAGCAAAACGCGCGGGGCGATACGGTCGGCGACTTCACGGGCGATGTGCAATTGGTGCGCGATTGGCTGCGCGCGAACGCCACCCAGGCCCCAGAGCGATGATTGCAACTGGCGGCTGGTGTGTTCGAGAGTGTTGTAACGCAGCGAGAACCACGCCAGCGGATCGATCTGGCCGGCGAACAGACGGTCGCTGGCCAGACGGAACTGGATGAAGTTCGACAGCTGGGTTTCCGGCAGGGTGACGGCTTCGTTCTGCCCGTTGAGACCGTGATAGACCATCAGGCCGTCGACATCGTCGACTTGCTGCACGGTCATCTTCCAGCCTTCGAAGTGGGTGATGCTGTCACCCGGCGAGAACCGCACGCGGGTCAGGGGCGCATTCCGTAGCGCGTACTGGCGGGTTTCGCCAGTGGCCGGGTAAAGCACGGTCAACAAGCGGCCGTCCTGTGCCAGAACGGTGCCTAAACCAAGCTCTGCTTCGCTGTCACTGATCCAGCGTTGCCCCGGTTGATACTGCTGCGCCATGCTGCCTGACTCCCACCTTGAAAAAGCGGGCTATCTTAACGGAATGAGGGCTTCAGGGCCAAAGATTACTGGCGTAGGAGCTGCCGCAGGCTGCGATCTTTTGATCTTTGAGAACCCTTGAGGTTTGAGCTGTCTGATAAAGATCGCAGCCTTCGGCAGCTCCTACACGTGCCAAGTGCGTCACAGATTTGCGACGGATGGCTCAAGGCGCCTTTGCCGCAGCCGATAGCCTGCAGACAGGAGACCCTTTATATGTTGCCACCGATGCTCCCTCTGAGCGCTGTGCCGATCACTTCCCAGCAGGATCCGATCCGCCAGCGGCCGGACATTCCTCCGGTGGTGCCGGTGCAGGAAAGCTCCAACGAAAGCACGATCGATCTGCAAAAGCGCGATCCGGAAGAGGATCGATTGCTGGCGCGCGAAGAACAGCGCCGTCAGCAAGAACGTGATCGCCGTCGTCGCGAAGCCGATGAAGATCCGGAAGAACACCTGGCGGTGCCCGGCACCGAACTGAACGCTGACAACACCGTGCCGGTGGTTCCGCTGATGGAAGATCAGCCGCGTCAGGGCTTGTGGGTCGATATCGAGATCTGAGTCGTTGTACCGCGTGAGGCTAGCCGGCTGGTCAGCGCGCGGCTGAGACTGCATTATTGGCGTAGTCCTGCCGGTGATGTGGCAGTTGTGATTCTTTCAAGTGATGTACTGACGCCATGAGCCAAGACGACAAACTGATTGACCTCAGCACTGAGCGCGCAAAGCGTGTGCACGACCTCAACGAAAAGCGGCTGAACGAAGTGCGCCAGGCCTTTGAACAGGCGATGCCGTTGGGAAAAGCCAAGAAAAAGTCGAAAAACAAGCCGAAAAAGCGTTGATATCCTCCTGCATCCGTTGATGCAGGTCAGTTATTTTCCCTCCTTTACTTTCCTTCGTTGCTGGTATTGATCCCGGTCAATTTGTGCGCCTGTGTGTTTGGTAACTTAGTTCCATCGCAGCAGAGCAGGGGCCAGGAGGCCAGTCATGTTTTTCGATAACGTGGTGTTTGCCGGGGTCCTGACTGTAGGGCTGATGGTTCTGTTTTTTGCAGGGTTTGGATTTTTTATCTGGAAGGATGCGAATAAGCGCAAGAAGTGATTCTTCTGGATTGATGAGCACGCAAGGCATTTTGGGGCGACTTCGGTTGCCCCTTTTTTTTGTGTCTTGGCGGCCTTTGGGCCGACCATGTTGGGGGTGTGCTTTGTGAATATCCGTTGCTGCGGTAACGGCGGCTTAGGGTTCCGCCCTTACGGCGGGTCACCTTTTCCAAACGCCGAAAAGGTAACCCAAAAGGCTTGCTCCTGCGTGCGGCCCGCTCGCTGGGGCTCGGGGTTCCTTCGCTCCGGGATTGATCCGGGCGCAGCGTCTACGGTTTGCTTCGCTGCACCTCCTCTCGCTGTGTTTGGCTTCGCCAAACGGTCGCTACGCTCCCACGCCCGGATCAATCCCTCCACTCAGCCTCCCGACGTCGCCTTACAGATCAAAAGCCGCAGCCGAGCTAACGCTCATCCTGTTGAGTGGTGAGGAGCACAGCGTGCTCGGCTTTGATTCTATGGTGGGGCTGCCCCTCACCCCAGCCCTCTCCCGAGGGAGAGGGGGCCGATTTGTGTGCTTTTCAAAGCCTGAGTTCAACGCGGTATCGCACGTTGGCGTACTTCCCCCAAACACCTCGATCAGTCCCCTCTCCCTCCGGGAGAGGGCTAGGGTGAGGGGCTCTTGATCTGGCTTTTGATTTGGCTTGTGATCTTGCTTTGGCTTTTGATTTTTTGCCCCTTTCGGCAGGCCGAGCGTAGGTGTTCATCCGGGGATAGGCGCGCAGCGCCGTGCGGCGTAGCCGCATACATCGAGAGGAGGTGCAGCGGAGCAAACCGTAGGCGATGCCCCCGGATGGACACCGTAGCGAGGGAACACTGAGCCTCAGCGAAGTGCCGTACGCCGGGGCAAAGCCTTTTGGGTTACCTTTTCGGCGTTTGGAAAAGGTGACTCGCTGTAAGAGCGAAACCGCCAGCGGCAACACCCGCAGCAACGGATATGCCCCCCCACAATTCCAAACCCCCAAACACAAAAAAAGGCGCGATCCTCTCGAATCGCGCCTTTCTCATGTGCCGCTATCTATCAACTACCCAGCGCCTTCGACGCCAGCCAGAACAACCCGGCCGATAGCGCCACAGTCGCCGGCAAGGTCAACACCCACGCCAACAGAATGGTGCGAACCGTGCCACCCTGCAGACCGCTCTTGTTGGCAACCATGGTGCCCGCCACACCCGAGGACAGAACGTGAGTGGTCGACACCGGCAGGCTGAAGATGTTGGCCATACCGATCAAACTGGCAGTGGTGATCTGCGCCGACATGCCCTGGGAATAGGTCATGCCCTGCTTGCCGATCTTCTCACCGATGGTCAGAACAACGCGTTTCCAGCCGACCATAGTGCCCAGGCCCAAAGCCAGGGCAACCGCCAGAATTACCCAGAACGGGGCGTATTCGGTGGTGGTGGTCAGGTCTTTGCGCAGCTTGTCGAGATCAGCCTTTTCACGCGGTTCCAGACCAGGCAGCTTGCCAACCTTCTTCGCAGTGTCGTCCAGGCAGAGCAGGTAACGACGCACTTCGATACGGCTTTCCGACGACAGCGAGTGGTAGTCCGCTACACCTTTAAGGGTGTGCAGCAGGGCGCTGATGGTCGGTTCGGTCTGCTGCGGGTTGCAGCGGAATTTCTCCGGCAGGTCGCCTTCTACGCTCTTGCCCAAGGCCAGGAATTCACCCAGCGAATCGGCGTTGCGCTGGTAGAACTGGCTCAGGTGCAGGGTCGCATCGCGGGTGCGTTCGATCTGATACGTGGTGCTGTTCAGGTCGAGAACGAACTGCGCAGGCACGATACCGATCAACACCAGCATGATCAGGCCGATGCCTTTCTGGCCATCGTTGGAACCGTGCACGAAGCTCACGGCCATGGCCGAGATCACCAGTACCAGACGGTTCCAGAATGGCGGGTGCTTCTTGTCGTCGATCTTGCGGCGCTGTTCCGGTGTCTTGTGCATCTTCGACAGCGGACGCCACCATTTCAGGCCGATCAGGATCAGCGCGGCGATCAGGAAACCGGCCATTGGCGAGAACACCAGCGAGGCGCCGATATCGATCGCCTTCTGCCAGTTCACGCCGTCGGCCAGCGGAATGTCGTTGATCAGGGCGTTAGCCAGGCCGACACCGAGGATCGAGCCGATCAAGGTGTGCGAGCTGGAAGCCGGGATACCGAAGTACCAGGTGCCAAGATTCCAGGCGATTGCCGCGGCGAGCAACGAGAACACCATCGCCAGGCCATGGCCGGTGTTCACATTGATCAGCAGCTCAACCGGCAGCAAATGGACAATGGCATACGCCACGCCAACGCCGCCCAGCAACACGCCGAGGAAATTGAACACACCGGAAAAGAACACCGCCAGGTGGGGCGGCATGGCTTTGGTGTAGATAACAGTGGCTACCGCGTTAGCGGTGTCATGAAATCCATTGATGAACTCGAAGGCGAGGACAAACGTCAGGGCGAGCAAGAGGCTCACAAGCACCCAAGCATCCAGTCCGCTGAATAAATCGATCATGAAGGTTTTCTGACCCGGTCGTAAGGGGGCGCGATTATGCCAGAAAAGACTGGAAATCGATGCCCTACCTGCTCATCGGTTACGCACTTCTTCGATTTAATTTGTTGCAGCACATGAAAGCCAAGCGTTACGCAGGGTTTTTCAAGTCGTTGATTTTGTTGGTAAAAGCGTTTTTTTGCAGGTGATTTCAGCCATGCGTAAGGGGCTCAAACGCTTGTCTGAAATATCTGTGAAACGTGTAGGACGCCCGTCCTCAGTCTGCCAGACCGGTTGATGGCCGCTGCCCGCGGGTAGCGGGCGCGCAAGGCATCGTCGTTCCACCGCGCTTGTAACTGGTGTGGACGTAAACCTTCAAAAGATCGAGAACCGAGGCTCAAGGCTCTTCGGGTTTCAGTTCTTCTTCCATCTTTTTAAGTTCTTGCTGGAAAACCTGATCCTGAACGGTCGGGCGTTTACGCCACGCTTTGCGTTCCGGTTCGGGCTGAGCGGCGTAGGTGGTGACTTCCCCGCCGTAAACTTCCTTGTAACGTTGTTCCTGGCGCTCAAGTTCCGCGCGCAGTTCGTCTTTCGTCACAGTGCTACCTGTATGAGTTGAGTTAAGAGTCTGGTGAAACGCACTGCAACGAATCGATTGAACGGCACCACCGCGAGTCCAACGCCGAAAAAGGCATCAGTGTAATCGGTGGGGCGATCAAGACTTCCGTGTTACAGGCGGCTACGGCACCAGATAAAAACTGACGCAGCATCAGTTTCCTGTTTCAGCGAGCGCAGGCGTTGCATGAGTGATGCGCGTCAGGCGCTGGCCGGGCTGTTGGCGATGGACATCGCCGCAGCGGGTGACGACCTCGACCATTAAAAACGAGGCGCCACTGAGGTGCATTATAGCGGTCGATTCAGGAATGACTATCTTTGCCAAGTTAAAAACGGTTCCGGATGTGTGATTGTTTTGTTACTCGCAACTTTTGTCGCAAGTTGAAGTGCAGGGTGACCACTATTTAGCGAGCGATCTGTTTTTGGCGCCATTTAGTCGAACAACTAAGGCCGTGATTCAGATAAAAGCCAAAGTTCAGCCTAACCCTTGGAGCGTTTGACGCGAGCCGCATAGCCGATTGCGATTATCGGTCGACGGTTCGATAATCGCCCAATGTTGCTGGTTCGACGCTTGTGCATTTCTCGACGAGCCGCTTGTATAGCCGATTGATCCGTGCCGGATAAAAGGACAAGAAATGAACGATCAAATGCGCAACTCCTTCACCTCCGTGGCGCCGCCGATCGTCGCATCGCCGGCCAAACGCATTCAGGCATTGACCGGTGATCCGGATTTCATGACCTCGCTGGCCCGTGGCCTGGCGGTGGTGCAGGCGTTTCAAGAGCGCAAACGCCATCTGACCATTGCCCAAATCAGTCACCGCACGGAAATTCCCCGCGCCGCCGTACGCCGTTGCCTGCATACACTGATCAAGCTTGGGTATGCCACCACTGACGGTCGCACTTATTCATTGCTTCCCAAAGTGCTGACCCTCGGCCACGCATATCTGTCGTCGACGCCGTTGGCGGTGTCGGCCCAGCCGTACCTCGACCGCATGAGCGAGCAGCTGCACGAAGCCTGCAACATGGCCACGCTCGAAGGCGACGACATTCTCTACATCGCCCGTTCGGCGACCACTCAGCGGCTGATTTCGGTGGACCTGTCTGTGGGTGGGCGCCTGCCGGCTTATTGCACGTCGATGGGGCGGATTCTGCTGGCGGCGCTGGACGACACGTCGCTGCGTGAATACCTCGATCATGCCGAACTGGTTGCCAAGACCAGCCGCACGATTCACACCCCTGATGCGTTGCTCGAATGCCTGCAGGAAGTGCGTCAGCAGGGCTGGTGCATCGTCGATCAGGAACTGGAACAAGGCCTGCGTTCGATTGCCGTGCCGGTCTACGACGCTTCCGGCCAAGTGGTGGCGGCGCTCAACGTCAGCACCCACGCCGGTCGAGTCAGCCGTACCGAGCTGGAGCAGCGCTTCCTGCCGGGTTTGCTCAGTGCCAGTCGCGACCTCAGTGCACAGCTGTTCGCCTGATGAAGCTGTTCGATAAACGCACAGTGTTGCGTTTATCGAATTGACGCTAAAACCCTCGGATCATTAATGTCGCGGCAGCGTCATCCGGCGCTGATGTGAATGAGCCCGCCGGACTGTCGACTCCCATAATAATGACAAGAGGCAACTCACCATGCGCATGCTCCCCGACTGTCTCCGCTGCATCCCCTGTTGCCGGGTTCACCGCAACGCCTGATCCAGATCTTCTATTCTTGTGACCGTGCCGCTCTTTGGCCGGCCGCCGTTCGACTGCGTTTTTTGCGTGGAATAAAAATAATGAACCAGCCTCAGTCCGCTGTAGGTAACTGCCTCGACGTGCAGACCTTCATCAATGCCCAACCGATCTCGCGCTATCAATGGCGGGTGGTGATTCTGTGTTTCCTGATTGTCTTTCTCGATGGCCTCGACACTGCCGCGATGGGCTTCATTGCCCCGGCGCTGTCGCAGGACTGGGGCATCGACCGCGCCAGCCTCGGCCCAGTGATGAGTGCTGCGTTGATCGGCATGGTTTTCGGTGCCTTGGGTTCCGGCCCGTTGGCTGACCGCTTTGGACGAAAAGTCGTACTGGTGGGCGCTGTGGTTCTGTTCGGCGCCTTCAGCCTTGCTTCGGCTTACAGCACTAACGTTGAACAACTGCTGGTGCTGCGCTTCCTCACCGGGCTGGGTTTGGGCGCGGGGATGCCGAACGCCACCACACTGCTCTCGGAATACACCCCGGAGCGCAAGAAGTCGCTGTTGGTGACCAGCATGTTCTGCGGCTTCAACCTGGGCATGGCCGGTGGCGGGTTTATTTCCGCCAAGCTGATTCCGGCGTTCGGCTGGCACAGTCTGTTGCTGATTGGCGGGGTTCTGCCGTTGATCCTCGCCGTGGTGCTGCTGTTCTGGCTGCCGGAATCGGCGCGCTACCTTGTAGTCCGCAACCGTGGCACCGACAAAATCCGCAAAACCCTGGCGCCGATCGATCCGGCCACCGTCGCCCAGGCCGCAAGCTTCAGCGTGCCGGAACAGAAAACCGTCAAGGCGCGCAATGTGTTCGCGGTGATCTTCTCCGGCACCTACAGCACCGGCACCTTGTTGCTGTGGCTGACCTATTTCATGGGCCTGGTGATTGTTTATCTGCTGACCAGTTGGCTGCCGACGCTGATGCGCGACAGTGGCGCGAGCATGGAGCAAGCGGCTTTCATCGGAGCACTGTTCCAGTTCGGCGGGGTACTGAGCGCGGTCGCTGTGGGATGGGCGATGGACCGCTTCAATCCGCACAAGGTCATCGGCACGTTTTACCTGCTGGCCGGGGTGTTTGCCTACGCGGTGGGGCAGAGCCTGGGCAACATTACGTTGCTGGCGACGTTGGTGCTGGTGGCGGGGATGTGCGTGAACGGTGCGCAATCGGCGATGCCATCACTGGCGGCGCGGTTTTATCCGACGCAGGGGCGAGCGACCGGGGTCTCGTGGATGCTGGGGATTGGCCGCTTTGGCGCGATTCTTGGGGCGTGGATGGGCGCGACTTTGTTGGGCCTGGGCTGGAATTTCGAGCAGGTGTTGACGGCGTTGGTGATTCCGGCGGCGTTGGCCACCACGGCGGTGGTGATTAAAGGCATGGTCAGTCATGCGGATGCGACCTGATATTTCGATGTAAAGCGAAAAGATCGCAGCCTTCGGCAGCTCCTGCATGTGAACGCGTAACCCTGTAGGAGCTGCCGAAGGCTGCGATCTTTTGCAGGCAACACGAACCGATAGGCTGACAACAATCCGTTCGATAAACGAACACTCAGTCGATTATCGGATTGTTTGGCGATTTTCCCAGGCTTAATCTGCAGTGACTCCGGCGCTGAACCTCGCGCCTTTTTATTACTGGCGATTCATTACAAAAACAGGAGCCCGCTCCATGGCTGAGATCCTTTCGCTGCACGACGCGGTGAAGCAATTCGTCAACGACGGTGACACCGTCGCACTCGAAGGCTTCACTCACCTGATCCCTACGGCCGCCGGTCATGAAATCATTCGTCAGGGCAAGAAAGATCTGACGCTGGTGCGGATGACGCCTGACCTCATCTACGACCAACTGATCGGTGCCGGTTGCGCGCGCAAACTGATTTTCTCTTGGGGCGGCAACCCGGGTGTGGGTTCCCTGCACCGTCTGCGTGACGCGGTCGAGAAGCAATGGCCGCACGCTCTCGAAATCGAAGAGCACAGCCACGCCGACCTGGCGAATGCCTACGTCGCCGGTGCCTCCGGCCTGCCATTCGCGGTGCTGCGTGCCTACGCCGGTTCCGACCTGCCGAAGGTCAATCCGTTGATCAAAACCGTGACCTGCCCGTTCACCGGTGAAGTGCTGGCGGCGGTGCCGTCGGTGCGCCCGGACGTGACCGTGATCCACGCACAGAAAGCCGACCGCCAGGGCAACGTGCTGCTGTGGGGCATCCTTGGCGTACAGAAAGAAGCCGCATTGGCCGCCAAGCGCTGCATCGTCACCGTGGAAGAAATTGTCGACGACCTCAACGCGCCGATGAACGCCTGTGTACTGCCGACCTGGGCCTTGAGCGCGGTCTGCCACGTACCCGGCGGCGCGCACCCGTCCTACGCCCACGGTTACACCGAGCGTGACAATCGTTTCTACCAGGCGTGGGACCCGATTGCCCGTGACCGTGAGACGTTTACCGCGTGGATCAATGAATACATCCATGGCTGCGCTGACTTCAGTGCGTTCCAGGCCAAGTTGGCCGCTGCTTCGGAGGCCAAGTAATGACTTACACCACCAATGAAATGATGACCGTCGCTGCGGCCCGTCGCCTGAAGAATGGCTCGGTGTGCTTCGTCGGCATCGGCCTGCCGTCGAAAGCCGCCAACCTTGCGCGCCTGACTTCTTCGCCGGACGTGGTGCTGATCTACGAATCGGGTCCGATTGGCGCCAAGCCTAGTGTGCTGCCGCTGTCGATCGGTGACGGCGAACTCGCTGAAACCGCTGACACCGTCGTACCGACCGGTGAGATTTTTCGCTATTGGCTGCAGGGCGGGCGCATCGACGTCGGTTTTCTCGGCGCCGCGCAGGTCGACCGTTTCGGCAACATCAACACCACCGTGGTCGGCGATTACTTCTCGCCGAAAGTGCGCCTGCCGGGTGCCGGTGGCGCGCCGGAGATTGCCGGTTCGGCGAAAAGCGTGTTGATCATCCTTAAACAGTCGGCACGTTCGTTTGTCGACAAGCTCGATTTCATCACCTCGGTCGGTCATGGCGAGGGCGGCGATTCGCGCAAACGTCTGGGCCTGCCGGGCGCCGGGCCGGTCGGGATCATCACCGACCTGTGCATCATGGAGCCGGAAGAGGGCACCCACGAATTTGTGGTCACCGCACTGCACCCGGGCGTGACCCGCGAGCAAGTGGTCGCGGCCACCGGTTGGGCGATCCGTTTTGCCGACAACGTCGAAAGCACTGCGGAACCGACTGAAGTCGAACTGACCGCGCTGCGCGATCTCGAAGCGCGCACGGCGGCCGCCCACGGCCAGGCACCGGGAGAAGCATGATGCGTGAGGTTTATATCTGCGATGCGATTCGCACCCCGATCGGCCGGTTCGGCGGCGGTTTGTCCGCCGTGCGTGCCGATGACCTGGCCGCCGTGCCGATCAAAGCCCTGATGGAACGCAATCCATCGGTGGACTGGAATGCTATAGACGAAGTGTTCCTCGGTTGTGCCAACCAGGCCGGCGAAGACAACCGCAACGTCGCGCGCATGGCGCTGCTGTTGGCAGGCCTGCCGGACAGCGTGCCGGGCGTGACCCTCAATCGTCTTTGCGCCTCGGGCATGGATGCGATCGGCACGGCGTTCCGTGCCATCGCCAGCGGCGAGATGGAACTGGCGATTGCCGGCGGCGTCGAGTCGATGTCCCGCGCACCGTTCGTGATGGGCAAGGCTGACGCAGCGTTTTCGCGCAACATGAAGCTGGAAGACACCACCATCGGCTGGCGTTTCATCAACCCGTTGATGAAGGCGCAGTACGGCGTCGACGCGATGCCGCAGACCGCTGACAACGTCGCCGACGACTATAAAGTGTCGCGCGCCGATCAGGACGCTTTCGCCTTGCGCAGTCAGCAACGTACCGCCGCCGCGCAGGCCGCCGGCTACTTCGCCGAAGAAATCGTCGAAGTGCGGATTGCCCACAAGAAGGGCGAAACCGTGGTCAGCCAGGACGAACATCCGCGTGCTGACACGACAATAGAAGCGCTTACTAAACTGAAACCGGTCAACGGCCCAGACAAAACCGTTACCGCCGGTAATGCTTCCGGCGTCAACGACGGTGCCGCCGCGCTGATTCTGGCTTCCGCCGAAGCCGTGAAAAAACACGGCCTGACCGCCCGCGCCAAGGTGCTCGGCATGGCCAGCGCCGGTGTCGCGCCGCGGGTAATGGGCATCGGCCCGGTGCCGGCGGTGCGCAAACTGATCGAGCGCCTCGGCGTTGCAGTCAGCGATTTCGACGTGATCGAACTCAACGAAGCATTCGCCAGCCAAGGCTTGGCGGTGCTGCGTGAACTGGGTCTGGCGGATGACGCTGCGCAGGTCAACCCGAACGGCGGCGCGATTGCTCTCGGCCACCCGTTGGGCATGAGCGGTGCGCGTCTGGTGCTGACTGCCCTGCATCAGCTGGAAAAGACCGGTGGCAAGAAAGGTCTGGCGACCATGTGCGTCGGTGTCGGCCAAGGTCTGGCCCTGGCCATCGAACGCGTCTGACGCAAGCCGTGACGAAAAAGAACAGAGGAAAGCGACATGTCTGACAAGCCTGGTTACCGTCGTCCGCAGGAAGGCACTCAGCCTGAGTACCTGCACCCGACGTATCAATCCACCAACCTGCGCTCGCCGTCGAAGCCGTTGGTGTTTCTGCCGCACTCGCTGTCGGAAATCACCGGGCCGACCATCGGCGCCGAGCGCGTGGGCGACACCGATAACGACCTGACCGCCCAGCATGAAGGCGAGCCACAAGGTGAGCGCATCATCGTTCACGGCCGCGTGCTTGACGAAAATGGTCTGCCGGTGCCGGGAATTCTGGTGGAGATCTGGCAGGCCAACGCCGCCGGCCGCTACAACCACAAGCGCGACCTGCACGATGCGCCGCTGGACCCGAACTTCACCGGCACCGGCCGCACCGTCACCGACGCCGACGGCTGGTATCAGTTCCAGACCATCAAGCCCGGCGCCTACCCGTGGGGCAACCACCACAACGCCTGGCGTCCGGCGCACATCCACTTTTCGCTGTTCGGGCCGAGCATCCTCACCCGTTTGGTCACGCAAATGTATTTCCCGGGCGATCCGTTGCTGGCCTACGACCCGATCTACAACTGCGTGCCGGACACTTCGGCCAAGGAACGCCTGATCGCCAGTTTCGATCTGGAAAAAACCATTCCGTCCTACGCCCTCGGTTATCGTTGGGACATCGTGCTGCGCGGGCGTGAAGCCACGCCGATGGAGAAATAAGATGACGCTGACTGCGACCACGTCCCACACCGTCGGGCCGTACTACCACATCGGCCTGACCTGGCTGAACCGCGAAAACCTCACCGTCGAGCAGACCCTCGGCGAGCGCGTGGCGATCACCGGGCAGGTGGTGGACGGCAACGGCGATGTCGTTAACGACGCCATGCTCGAAGTCTGGCAGGCCAACGCTGCCGGCAAATACGACCATCCAGAAGACGAGCAGGACAAACCGCTCGATCCGCACTTTGAAGGTTTCGGCCGGGTGCCGGTGGAT
Organism: Pseudomonas viridiflava; assembly: GCF_900580865.1. Taxonomy (GTDB): domain Bacteria; phylum Pseudomonadota; class Gammaproteobacteria; order Pseudomonadales; family Pseudomonadaceae; genus Aquipseudomonas. The sequence goes on along the minus strand of NZ_UTBZ01000228.1, from coordinate 168,374 downwards.
GCGGAAGGGCGCTTCCGCTTCACCACGATCAAACCGGGTACCGTAGAGGGCCTGAAAGGCTCGACGCAGGCGCCGCATCTGGTGGTGCTGGTGTTTGCCCGTGGACTGGTCAAGCACTTGCTGACGCGGATCTACTTTGAAGGCGAACCGGCCAACGTTGATGATCCGTTGCTCGAATGTGTGCCGGCCGAACGTCGCAGTACCCTGCTGGCCAAGCAGGATGCCTCGGGTGTTTACCAGTGGAATGTGATTCTGCAGGGTACCGACGCCGAGACAGTGTTCTTCGATTATTGATAGATCACCACCATTCCCTGTGGGAGCGAGCCTGCTCGCGAAAGCGGTGGGCCAGCCAACATAAATGTCGACTGACACTCCCTCTTCGCGAGCAGGCTCGCTCCCACAGGGGAGAACTGTGTTGCTGATGGAACTGTGGAACGGGACTGTTGCAAAGTATGTCTAGACTCTCACTGTCCCTATCGAGTGAAAAACAATGACAACCACCACCTCCCATTACACCGGTGAAGAGCGCAGCAAGCGCATCTTCGCCATTGTCGGCGCCTCGTCCGGCAACCTTGTCGAATGGTTCGACTTCTACGTCTACGCCTTTTGCGCGATCTATTTCGCCCCGGCGTTTTTCCCCTCCGACAACCCGACGGTGCAACTGGTCAACACGGCTGGCGTGTTTGCCGCCGGCTTTCTGATGCGCCCGATTGGTGGCTGGATTTTCGGCCGGGTGGCGGACAAGCACGGTCGCAAGAATTCGATGCTCATCTCGATTTTGATGATGTGCTTCGGCTCGTTGCTGATCGCCTGCCTGCCGACCTACAAGGACATCGGCGTCTGGGCGCCAGTCCTGCTGTTGTTTGCACGCTTGCTGCAAGGCCTGTCGGTCGGCGGTGAGTACGGCACCACCGCGACCTACATGAGCGAAGTCGCCCTCAAGGGCCAGCGCGGTTTCTTCGCTTCGTTCCAGTACGTGACGCTGATCGGCGGGCAACTGCTGGCGGTGTCGCTGGTAGTGGTCCTGCAGCAGTTCCTCACCGAAGAAGACCTGCGCGCCTACGGCTGGCGGATTCCGTTTGTGGTCGGTGCGGTGGCGGCGCTGATTTCGCTGTTCCTGCGTCGCAGCCTGAAAGAAACCACCAACAAGGAAACCCGCGAACACAAAGACGCCGGCAGCATCAGCGCACTGTTCCGCGATCACAAAGCCGCGTTCATCACCGTGCTCGGTTACACCGCCGGTGGCTCGCTGATTTTCTACACCTTCACCACCTACATGCAGAAGTACCTGGTGAACACCGCCGGCATGCACGCCAAGACCGCCAGCTACATCATGACCGGCGCGTTGTTCCTGTATATGTGTATGCAACCGTTGTTCGGCATGCTCGCCGACAAGATCGGCCGACGTAACTCGATGCTCTGGTTCGGCGCGCTCGGTACGCTGTTTACCGTGCCGATTCTGCTGAGCCTGAAAAGCGTCAGCAGCCCGTTCCTCGCCTTTGTGCTGATCACCGTGGCGCTGGCGATTGTCAGTTTCTACACCTCGATCAGCGGCTTGGTAAAAGCCGAAATGTTCCCGCCGGAAGTCCGCGCACTTGGCGTTGGTCTGGCCTATGCGGTAGCGAATGCGATCTTCGGCGGTTCGGCAGAATTCGTCGCTCTGAGCCTGAAGAACATCGGCATGGAAAACTCCTTCTACTGGTACGTGACGGCGATGATGGCGATCGCCTTCCTGTTCAGTTTGCGTTTGCCGAAACAGGCGGCGTATTTGCACCACGATCTTTAACCCGAAGTGCGCGGGCCGCCATGGCCCGCGCCGGCAAGGACTGTTTATGACTCAGCGACCGGGCAATCAATTGTTCGATGCCTACTTCACTGCCCGAGATATGCGTGAGGTGTTCTGCGATCAGGGCCGCGTGCAGGCCATGCTCGACTTCGAAGCGGCGCTGGCGCGGGCCGAGGCGCGGGTCGGGTTGATTCCGTCCTCTGCGGTGGCGCCGATTGCGGCGGCATGCAGCGCTGGTCTGTATGACTTCGCAGCACTGGGCGAGGCGATTGCCACGGCCGGCAATTCAGCGATTCCGCTGGTCAAGGCGTTGGGCAAACAGATTGCCGCGACCGATGCCGAAGCCGAGCGTTATGTGCATTTGGGCGCCACCAGTCAGGACGTGATGGATTCCGGGCTGGTGCTGCAATTGCGTCAGGCGCTGGAGTTGATCGAGAGCGACCTCGCGCAACTGGCTGACTCTCTAGCCACCCAGGCGCAACGTCATGCCGCTACGCCGCTGGCAGGGCGCACGTGGCTGCAACACGCGACGCCTGTAACGCTCGGCATGAAAATCGCCGGATGGTTGGGCGCTATCACTCGCAGCCGTCAGCGTCTGCGCGAACTCAAGCCGCGTCTGCTGGTGCTGCAATTTGGTGGTGCGTCCGGAACCCTCGCCGCGTTGGGCGAGCAGGCCTTGCCCGTTGCCCAAGCATTGGCCGAAGAACTGCAACTGACCTTGCCGGAACAGCCGTGGCACACCCAGCGTGACCGCGTGGTGGAGTTCGGTGCGGTGCTCGGTTTGATCGCCGGTAGCCTCGGCAAATTCGGTCGCGACATCAGCCTGTTGATGCAGACCGAAGCGGCTGAGGTGTTCGAGCCATCGGCGCCGGGCAAGGGCGGTTCGTCAACCATGCCGCACAAACGCAATCCGGTCGGCGCAGCGGTGTTGATCGGCGCAGCGACGCGCGTGCCGGGTCTGGTCTCGACGCTGTTCAGCGCCATGCCACAGGAACACGAGCGTAGCCTCGGTTTGTGGCATGCCGAATGGGAAACCTTGCCGGAAATCTGCTGCCTCGTATCCGGTTCACTGCAACAAGCGCGATTGCTGGCGGATGGGCTTGAAGTCGACGCTGAACGTATGTCGCGCAATCTCGAACTGACCCAAGGGCTGGTGCTGGCCGAAGCGGTGAGCATCGTCCTCGCCCAGCGTGTCGGCCGCGACACCGCGCATCATCTGCTCGAGCAATGCTGCAAACGCGCGGTGGCCGAGCAGCGCCATTTGCGCGCCGTACTCGGTGACGAACCGCAAGTCACTGCCGAGTTGAACAGCGCTGAACTCGATCAACTTTTGAACCCCGCCCATTACCTCGGCCAGGCGAAAACCTGGGTCGAGCGTGCGGTGGCCGAACACAACGCATTGTCTGTCTGAAAGGAGAGGGCTGTGGCTTTCGTTCAACTCGCCGATGGCGAACTGCACTATCAAATCGAGGGCCCGGTCGATGCACCGGTGCTGGTGCTGTCCAACTCGCTGGGCACTGATCTGCACATGTGGGACGCGCAGATGCCGGCGTTCACCGAGCACTTTCGCGTGCTGCGTTTCGACACCCGTGGTCACGGCCAATCGCTGGTGACGCCGGGGCCTTACAGCATTGAGCAATTGGGTCATGACGTGCTCGCTCTGCTGGATGCGCTGCACATCGAGCGCGCGTATTTCTGCGGGCTGTCGATGGGCGGTCTGATCGGGCAGTGGCTGGGGATCAACGCTGGTCATCGTCTGCACAAGCTGATCGTCTGCAACACGGCGGCAAAAATCGGCGATCCGTCGGTGTGGAATCCACGCATCGAAACCGTGCTGCGCGATGGCGCGGCGGTGATGGTTGCCTTGCGTGATGCGTCGATTGCCCGTTGGTTTACCCCTGACTTTTCCGCTGCACATCCGGCAGCTGCCAAGCAGATCACCGACATGCTCGCGGCCACTTCGCCTGAGGGTTATGCGGCCAATTGCGCGGCGGTGCGTGATGCTGATTTCCGTGAGCAACTGGCTTCGATCAACGTGCCGCTGTTGGTGATTGCCGGCACCGAAGACGCGGTGACGCCGCCGTCCGGTGGGCATTTCATTCAGGAGCATGTACGCGGCGCCGAATACGCCGAGTTCTATGCGGCGCATCTGTCCAACGTGCAGGCTGGCGCGGATTTCAGTGATCGCGTGTTAGCGTTTTTGCAGGCTAAGTGAGGAAGTTTTTGTGGACGAGAAACAACGTTACGATGACGGCATGCAAGTGCGCCGCGCGGTGTTGGGAGATGCGCATGTCGATCGCAGCCTGACCACGCTGACCGAGTTCAACTCGGAGTTTCAGGAAATGATCACACGGCATGCCTGGGGCGATATCTGGACGCGTCCGGGCCTGCCTCGGCACACGCGCAGCCTGATCACCATCGCCATGCTGATCGGCATGAACCGCGAAGGTGAGCTGAAACTGCACCTGCGTGCGGCGGCCAATAACGGTGTGAGCCGGGGCGAGATCAAGGAAGTGATCATGCAGAGCGCGATCTACTGCGGGATTCCTGCGGCGAATGCGACGTTTCATCTGGCCGAATCAGTTTGGGATGAACTGGGTGTTGAATCCCGAGAGTGAGTTTGTTGCCACTGACGCCTTCGCGAGCAGGCTCGCTCCCACAGGGAAATGCATTCCAATGTGGGAGCGAGCCTGCTCGCGAAGGGGGCAGCCGCCGTTGCGCATCAATCAGCACAACTCACTCAAACCCTGGCGACAATAAATATCCGCTTGAACGCAAACAACGTATGCCCATCGCTCTCCTGCGGATAATGCTTATGCACTCGCATCAGATAGTGATAGATAAACCGCGTCTGTTCCGCTGAACTCAGCGCCTGCATCACCGGCCGCAGCGCCGAAACCTTCACCCAGTCGTACACCGGCGACTTGCCGTCGACCACCTGCAATTGCTCCGTCTCCCAGATATCCAGCGATGTGGTCATAGGCGCGAGCAACCGGTAGTAATCCTCCAGCGCCAACAACGGCCGCGCCGCCATGCGCTGACGCAGTTGCGGTGTACCCAATGGCGTGCCGCCCAGGCCGGCGTCTTCGAGGGTGTCGAGCATCAGCCGATACCACAGCGCATCGCGCCAGTCGGGCATGTGCGCCGCCAGACAGCCGCCGGGGTTGAGGTGGCCGAGCAGGCGTGGCAGCAGCGTTTCATGGCCATCGATAAAGTGCAGCACGGCGGCGGCGAACAGCAGGTCCGCCGGCTGCTCCGGTTGCCATTCGAGCAGATCGCAGTGTTTCCACGATGCCCTGAGCGGCAGACAACGCGCTTCAGCGAGCATCTGTGCCGAGCTGTCGATGCCCTGCAACTGCGCGCGCGGCCAGCGTTCGGCCAACAACTGCGTGGCAATGCCGGTGCCGCAGCCTAGGTCGTAAATGCGTTGAGGATTTGGCAGGTCAACACGGTCGAGCAATTCATTGACCGGTCGTTGCCTGAGACGAGAGAACTGCTGGTACGCCTTGGCGTCCCAGTCGGGTGTTGCGAGACGAGAGATCATTGAGGTGGTCCTCCGGTGATCGTTGGTGTCTTCCGATGACAACCTGGCTCCCAGCTTGAGGACCGACTACGACGACGGAAGCGGAAAGGTGAAGCACCTGATTCCTTCAGGTTTTGTCACTTTACCTGCCGGCCGGCGAAGTGCCACTTCTCCCGACCAGTGGCGATTAACTGCCTGTAGGAGAACAAATATGGGAGCGAGCCTGCTCGCGAAGGCGGTGTATCAGTCAACATCTCTGTTGAATGTTAAGCCCTCTTCGCGAGCAGGCTCGCTCCCACAGGGAATATCAGTGTTTAGAGGAGACTGATCGGGTAGCTGACGATAAGGCGGTTCTCGTCGAACTCGTTATTGCTGAAGTCGCGGCGCATGGTCGAGTTGCGCCACCGGACGTTCAGATCCTTGAGCGCGCCGCTCTGTACGGTGTAGCCCAGTTCCGATTCACGGCCCCATTCCTTGCCATCGGTGATCGTCCCGGTGTGCACGTTGTCGCCGCTAATATAGCGGTTCATCAGGGTCAGGCCGGGGATGCCCAGTGCCACGAAGTTGTAGTCATGGCGCACTTGCCAGGAGCGTTCCTGCGCATTGTCATAACTGGCGTTGTAGCTGTCGTTAGCCAGTGTGCCGCCGCTGGTGCCGTTGACCCGCATCCAGGCGCTGTCGCCGGTGAGTTTCTGCAGGCCGACGTAGAAGGTGTTGCCGCCGTATTTGGCCGAGAACATGCCGGACCAGGTCTTGTTGTCGAGGTCGCCGGCGCGGGCGCTGCCATCGTCCTTGCCATAGAAGAATCCGAGGTTGGCGCCCAGCGTCCAGTCGCCCAGCGGCTGACTGTGAATCAAGTTGACGTATTGCTGGCTGTAGATGTCCTTGAGTTCGGCGTTCCACAAGCCGATCTGTGTGCGTTTTTCGTTGAAAACGTATTCACCGCCCTGAAAGTTGAAGCGATCAGAGGTGAACGCCGCTTTGCCGGTCATCGACATGTCGCTCATGCTGCTGTCATCGCGCGGGCTGTTGGCGCGGAACTGGCCGCCGTAGAGGGTCAGGCCGTCGATTTCTTTCGAAGTGATCTGCCCGCCACGGAAGGTTTGCGGCAGCGAGCGACCGTCGTCCGAACGCAGGATCGGCAGCACCGGCATCCACTCGCCGACCTTCACTTCGGTCTGGGAAAGTTTGGCTTTGAAGGCGACGTTGGTGCGACCGAAGTTGTCCGCCGGACGACCGTCGTGATCCAGCGGCAGCAACGCCGTGCCGCCGGTGCCTTTACCGCCATCAAGCTTTACCGAATACAGGCCGAGCACGTCCATGCCGAAGCCGACGGTGCCTTGGGTGAAACCGGATTTGGCGTCGAGGATGAAGCTCTGCGTCCACTCTTCGGCCTTGCCCTGAGCTTTGGTCGGGTTGGTGAAATTGCGGTTGATGTAGAAGTTGCGCAGGTTCAGGTTGACCTTGGCCCCTTCGATGAAACCGGCCTCTTCAGCCGCAGCGGGCATCGCCGCGCCGGCCAGGGCCAAGGCGATCAGACCGGGAAATGCGTAAGGCGCAGGGGAGGTTGTCATAGCTGGGGTCTCTCTTGTTTTTTTAAGGCGAACGGGTGCGCTGCGGCCGTTTTTACGGTGCAGAAATGCGATGAATTCAGGGGGGGAAGCGACGGCGGTCAGCCGGTCGGAGCAGGGCGCGGGAGCATGGTGTCGAACCTGTTGTTATTGGTTTTGTGGAGCGAATGGTGCGGGGGGCGGATGTTCGGATTCAATTGGGTAAAGCGGGTTCTGGGCGATTATCGAACGCAAGATTGAACTTGGTTTTGGTCAATGGGGGCGCTTTTTCAGGCAAGCCTGTACAAACATACTTCTGGCAGGCAAAAAAGTTGCCAATCGTTGTTAGTGGCTGCTGGAATCATTATCTAATTAGATTTGCCAGCCCTATAGAAGTCATTTTGAATTGTCAACTGTCAGCTATGACAGTTGTAGGTGAGATTGCCAGGGTGTAGGTTTTGTTACTTGTAAGTGCATATTAAACTCTCGATGCGGGAAGGGCTTGCTATGAATAGCGTTCATGTTGGGTCAATTAAGAAATTCGGTGAAAATCTAAGCCAGGTCAGAGCTACAAGTGGTGATATTAACCTTCGAATTACCCGCGAGGGTCTACCGAGTGAAGAGCTGAAAACAGGATGGTTCAATTTCTATATTGAGAGTTGGCGTACTGTAGTCGAGGCTTATTTTGGAGAAGATACTGGCGAAAAGGTCCCAGCAGTGATGTTGCTGGCGAACCATAAGCTGGAGCAGAAGACCTACGAAATAAAAAATCCCTTCGACGATGATTGGCAGGTTAGCGCTATATTTGGTGCCGGCAGGCCTAATGGGGGAATTGCGGGGGATGCATTTGGTAAAGGTCTACTTAAAGTTCATCTTGTTGTTGATGATGCGGAAAAGCAGCGTATTGAAGGGACTTTTTCGTTTAATTATGTAGACGCTCTCGGGACCGTGGTTAAAGTGGAAGCTGAAAATTTCTGGGCAGAATTCAGAAAGTGATATTTGTCTACTAAGTTTGGTTTTCTATTTTTGTAAAAAAAAGGCCCGCCTAAATGGCGGGCTCTTTTTGTTCAACAGATGATCAGAACAACTTCATCTTCGGTGCTTCTTCTTTCAGCGGTTCGTTCTGCGCGGTCTGCGCATTCCAGCCACCGCCGAGTGCCTTATACAGGTTGACCGCACTGGTCAGCTGCGCGAGGCGGTCGGTGATCAGTGCTTGTTGCGCACTGAACAGCTGACGCTGGGCATCGAGGAAGGTCAGGTTGCTGTCGACGCCGATGCGATAGCGACGTTCAGCCAGGCGGTAGTAATCCTGGTTGGCCTGCACGAAGTCACGTTGCGCTTGCAACTGCTCGGTGTAGGTCTGGCGCGCGGCGAGGCCGTCGGCGACTTCTTGGAAGGCCGTTTGAATGGACTTCTCGTAGTTTGCCACGCCAATGTCCTTCTGGATCTTGGCGGCGTCGAGGCTGGCGCGCAGGCTGCCGGCGTTGAAGATCGGCAGGTTGATCTGCGGCTGGAACAGCCACGTTCCCGAACCACCCTTGAACAGGCCGGACAGATCCGGGCTCAGGCTGCCCGCGTTGGCGGTCAGGCTGATGCTCGGGAAGAACGCGGCACGGGCCGCGCCGATGTTGGCGTTGGCCGCTTTCAGGTTGTACTCGGCTTGCAGGATGTCCGGACGACGTTGTAGCAGGTCCGAAGGCAGACCCGGCGGTACGTCGCTGAGCAGGTCATCCGCCAGCGGTTTGGCCGCTTGCAGATTGGCCGGAATACCGGTGCCGAGCAGCAGGGTCAGGCTGTTTTCGTCCTGCGCGACCTGGCGGGTGTAACGCGCCAGTTGGGCACGGGCGTTTTCCACCGAGGTACGCGACTGCGCCAGATCCAGTGCCGAAGCCACACCGACTTCGTTGCTGCGGCTGGTCAGCTTGTAGCTTTCTTCGAAGGCACCGAGGGTGTCTTGCGTCAGCTTGAGCAGTTCCTTGTCGGCTTGCCAGGTCAGGTAAGCGTTGGCGACGCTGGCGACCAGACTGATCTGGGTGCTGCGGCGTGCTTCTTCAGTAGCGAAGTATTGTTGCAACGCTTGTTCGCTCAGGCTGCGAACGCGACCGAACAGGTCGAGCTCGTAGGCGCTGATTCCGACAGTGGCGGAGTAGGAACTGGTGATGCCCGCTTCACCGGTCTGCGACGCACGCGCCGGAACCCGCTGACGGCTGCCGCTGGCGTTGGCCGAAACCGCCGGGAACAGATCAGCACGCTGGATGCGGTACTGCGCCGCGTAAGCATCGATGTTCAGCGCCGCGACACGCAGGTCACGGTTGTTTTCCAGGGACACCTGGATCAGCTGTTGCAGCGCCGGGTCATGGAAAAACTGCTTCCAGCCTTGCTCGGCCGCGGCCTGCGCCGGAGCCTGGGCCGGCGAGTACGCCGGCCCCTGTGGGTACTGACCTGCGACCGGAGCCTCAGGCTGCTGATAATCAGGTATCAGCGAGCAACCGCTCAGCACGAAGGCGGCGACTGCGATGGAGAGTAGCGACTTGCTCATTGGCCAGCCTCTTTAGGAGTTTCAGTAGCTTCATCCTCGTCAGCGATCTTACGCTGGCCGATGGACGAAACCGTAACGAAGAACAGTGGGACCCAGAAGATCGCCAGGATCGTGGCCGTGAGCATACCGCCAATCACGCCCGTACCGATCGCATGTTGACTGCCTGAACCGGCGCCGGTGGAGATCGCCAACGGTACAACACCGAGAACGAAGGCCAGCGAGGTCATGATGATCGGTCGCAGACGCATGCGGCAGGCTTCGATCGCCGCATCACGCAGGCTGCGTCCCTGTTCATGCAGTTCCTTGGCGAATTCGACGATCAGAATGGCGTTTTTAGCCGCCAGACCGATAGTCGTCAACAGGCCTACCTGGAAGTACACGTCGTTGGACAGACCGCGCAGGCTGGTGGCCAGCAGCGCACCGATGATCCCCAGCGGTACCACGAGCATAACGGCGATCGGAATCGACCAGCTCTCGTACAGCGCCGCCAGACACAGGAACACCATCAGCAGCGACAGAGCGTACAGCGCCGGCGCTTGCGAACCGGACAGACGTTCCTCATAGGACAGACCGGTCCAGGAGATACCGACACCCGCCGGCAGCTTCTTGGCGATCGCTTCGACTTCGGCCATCGCTTCACCGGTGGAATAACCCGGCGCCGGAGAGCCGAGCACTTCCATTGCTTCCACGCCGTTGTAACGGGCCAGCTTCGGCGAACCGTAGATCCACTCGCCTTTGGCGAACGCGGAGAACGGCACCATGGTTCCGGCGTTGTTGCGCACGTACCATTTCTTCAAGTCTTCAGGGCTCATGCGAGCACCGGCCTGACCTTGCACGTAAACCTTCTTCACACGACCACGATCGATGAAGTCGTTGACGTAGCTACTACCGAAGGAGATCGACAGCGTGTTGTTGATGTCGGTAAGGCTCAAGCCAAGGGCCTGGGCTTTCTCGTCGTCGATTTCCAAGTGGTATTGCGGTTCATCGTTCAGGCCGTTCGGACGCACCTGATAGAGCACCTTGCTCTGAGCAGCGAGGCCGAGGAACTGGTTACGCGCTTCCATCAGCTTGTCGTGACCGATACCGGCGCGGTCTTGCAGGAACACGTCGAAACCGGTGGCGTTACCCAGCTCCAGTACCGCGGGCGGGGCGAAAGCGAACACCATCGCATCGCGGAAAGTGAAGAAGTGTTGCTGGGCACGTTGGGCCAGGGCAAACACGCTGTTGTCCGCGTTACGCTCGTCCCACGGCTTGAGCATGATGAACGCCAGGCCAGAGCTCTGACCGCGACCGGCGAAGTTGAAGCCGTTCACGGTGAACACCGAGGACACTGCGCCTGCTTCTTTATCCAGCAGGTAGCTGCGCATTTCGTCGATCACCACCTGAGTACGCTCGGCACTCGAACCGGCCGGGGTCTGCACTTGGGCGAACAGTACGCCTTGGTCTTCTTCCGGCAGGAACGCGGTCGGGATGCGGGTGAACAGCCAGATCATGCCGACCACGATCAGCAGATAAGCCAGCAGGTACGGCGCTTTGCGCGACAGCATGTTGCCGACACCGCGCTCGTAGCTCTGCACACCACGGTCGAAATTGCGGTTGAACCAGCCAAAGAAACCCTTCTTCGGCGTGCCATGCTCGCCTTTCGGAATCGCCTTGAGCATGGTGGCGCACAGCGCCGGGGTGAAGATCAGCGCGACCAGTACCGACAGGGCCATGGCCGAAACGATGGTGATCGAGAACTGCTTGTAGATCACACCGGTGGAACCGCTGAAGAACGCCATCGGCAGCAGTACCGCCGACAGAACCAAGGCAATACCGACCAGTGCGCCCTGGATCTGGCCCATGGACTTCTTGGTCGCTTCCTTCGGTGACAAGCCTTCTTCGCTCATCACCCGCTCGACGTTTTCCACCACCACGATGGCGTCGTCCACCAGCAAACCGATTGCCAGCACCATGCCGAACATGGTCAGGGTGTTGATGCTGAAACCGAACGCCGCGAGGATGCCGAATGTACCCAGCAATACCACCGGCACGGTCATCGTGGTGATGACGGTGGCGCGGAAGTTCTGCAGGAACAGGAACATCACCAGGAACACCAGCACGATCGCTTCGACCAGGGTTTCAACCACACCCTTGATCGATTCGGTCACCACCGGGGTGGTGTCGTACGGGAACACCACTTCCATGCCTTGCGGGAAGAACGGCTTGAGGTCGTCAATCGTCTTGCGCAGTGCCTTGGCGGTGTCGAGGGCGTTGGCACCGTTGGCCAGTTTTACCGCCAGACCAGAAGCCGGGCTGCCGTTGAACTGCGCGGAAATACTCGAGTTCTCACCGCCCAGACCGACGTCAGCGACGTCGCCGACACGCACTTGCGAGCCGTCCTGGTTAACCTTCAGCAGAATCGCCTTGAACTGCTCGGCAGTCTGCAGACGGGTCTTGCCGATGATCGTCGCGTTCAGCTGCTGGCCCGGCAACGCCGGCAAACCACCGAGTTGACCGGAAGACACCTGGACGTTCTGTGCCGAGATCGCGGTGCTGACATCGCCCGGTGTCAGGTTGTACTTGTTCAACTTGGCCGGATCGAGCCAGATGCGCATCGCGTACTGGGCACCGAAGACCTGGAAGTCACCGACACCGGCGGTCCGCGAGATCGGATCCTGCATGTTCGACACGATGTAGTTGGACAAGTCGTCCTTGGTCATGCTGCCGTCACGCGAAACCACACCGATCACCAAGAGGAAGTTTTTCACTGCCTTGGTCACGCGGATACCTTGTTGCTGCACTTCCTGCGGCAACAGCGGGGTAGCGAGGTTCAGCTTGTTCTGAACCTGCACCTGCGCGGTGTCGGAGTTGGTGCCTTGCTCGAAGGTCGCGGTGATGGTCATGCTGCCGTCGGAGTTACTTTCCGAGGACACATAACGCAGGTTGTCGATACCGTTGAGCTGCTGCTCGATCACCTGGACCACGGTGTCCTGCACGGTTTGCGCCGAAGCGCCCGGGTAGGTCACGGAGATCGCAATGGCCGGCGGCGCAATGCTCGGGTATTGGTTGATCGGCAGTTTCAGGATCGAAAGTGCCCCGACCAGCATGATCACCAGGGCAATTACCCAGGCGAAAATCGGACGGTCGATGAAGAATTTTGACATGAATTACTCCCCTTTGCCGCCGGCGGCTTTGTCAGCTGCCTGAGCGGGGGCCGGGTTCTTGTTGCCGACATTGGTGGCTTCGGACGGGTTGACCTGAACACCCGGTCGCACGTATTGCAGCCCTTCGGTGATCAAGCGATCGCCCGCTTTCAAGCCGTCTTCGATCAGCCACTGGCTACCGACGGTGCGGCTGGCCTTGAGCTGACGCAGTTCGACCTTGTTGTCGGCGCCGACGACCAATGCGGTCGGGGTGCCTTTGAGGTCGCGGGTCACGCCTTGTTGTGGTGCCAGAATGGCAGCGGCGTTGACCCCGGCCTGCAATTGGGCGCGAACGAACATGCCTGGCAGCAGGGTGTGATCCGGGTTCGGGAACACTGCGCGCAAGGTTACGGAACCGGTAGTCGGGTCGACCGTGACTTCGGAGAATTCCAGCTTACCGTCGAGCTTGTACTGGCTGCCGTCTTCCAGGGTCAGCTTGACCGCTGCCGAGTTTTCCCCGGATTTTTGCAGGCGGCCGCTTTCCAGCTCACGACGCAGTTCCAGCAACTCCACCGAAGACTGGGTGACGTCGACGTAGATCGGGTCCAGTTGCTGGATCGTCGCCATCGCGTCGGTCTGGCCGTTGCTGACCAGTGCACCTTCGGTGACCGAAGAACGACCGATGCGGCCGGAGATCGGCGCGTAAACCTTGGTGTAACGCACGTTGATCTGCGCGGTCTGCAACGACGCTTCCGATTCCATGCGGTTGGCCACTGCGGTGTCGTATTCCTGACGGCTCACGGCCTGCTCGTCGACCAGTTGCTTGTAGCGGTCAGAGATCGACTTGGTCGAACGCAGGTTGGCTTCAGCGCTTTTCAGGGTCGCTTCATAGACCGACGGATCGATCTGATACAGCTGTTGGCCGGCTTTGACATCGCCGCCTTCCTTGAACAGACGCTTGAGAATGATGCCGTTGACCTGCGGTCGAACTTCAGCGATGCGGAACGCACTGGTGCGGCCCGGCAGTTCGGAGGTGAGGGTAAAGGCTTGTGGTTGCAGGGTGACGACGCCGACCTGAGGGGGCGGAGCGGCCGGTGCCGCTTCTTCCTTTTTACATCCGCTGAGCAGCGATGCCAGGGCGACGGCAGTGACCAGAGCGGTAACAGCTGGCTTGAATTGCATGAAGATCCTCGGGTCAGGCGCGCAAAGAGCGCACAAGAAGTGTGTAAGGGTAAAAAAAGGATACCGGGTGGATAAGTAGCTTGCTAAGTAATATACTTACGTTCATGGTTGTTTGTAAATACCTTTGCCGCGTACCCAGCCCGTTACAAAAGTCGTTGCAAGGTTTGAAATTGTAGGCCGGGGAGCTGATCCGTGAGAGATCGCCCCCTCTTTATTCAGCGGATATTCAGCCATCCCTGAAACATCCTGTTTGAGGTTTTACTGTCATGGTCCGTCGTACCAAAGAGGAAGCTCAAGAAACCCGTAGCCAGATTCTGGAAGCGGCGGAGAAAGCCTTTTATGAAAGGGGCGTCGCTCGTACGACGCTGGCCGACATCGCGACAATGGCCGGTGTCACGCGCGGTGCCATCTACTGGCATTTCAGCAATAAAGCGGACCTGGTCCAGGCGATGCTCGACAGCCTGCATGAGCCACTGGATGAATTGGCCAAGGCCAGCGAAAGCGAAGACGAACTCGACCCGCTGGGCTGCATGCGCAAATTGCTGATTCATTTGTTTCATCAAGTTGCGCTGGACCCGAAAACCCGGCGGATCAACGAAATTCTGTTTCATAAGTGCGAGTTCACCGATGAAATGTGCGATTTGCGCCAGCAGCGCCGGGTGGCCAGTCTCGACTGCAACGAGCGCATCGGGCTGACCCTGCGTAATGCGGTGAATCGCGGCCAGTTGCCGGAAGATCTCGACACTGCCCGCGCGGCCATCAGCATTCACGCTTACATCGATGGCCTGCTGTATGGATGGCTTCTGGCGCCGGACAGCTTTGAGCTGCATGCCGAGGCCGAGCGTTGGGTCGATACAGGGTTGGATATGCTGCGCCTGAGCCCCAGCCTGCGCAAATGAAACAAAATGCGTAATTGGCACAGCTTATGTCAATTGGCCTGCCGTTATACAGGCTCGCGGCGGGGAGTTTAAACGTAGCGAGCTACGCATTTTGTAGGGAATTTGTGTCGTCTGTGTGAATGATTGTGAGCCGCTTGCCCTCACCCTAACCCTCTCCCAGAGGTAGAGGGGACTGACCGAGGTGTTCTTGCGAGATACGCCGACGTGAGAAATCCAGTCCAACTCAGGTTTGAACATTCCCCGATCGGCTCGCTCTCCCGGAGGGAGAGGGGACTGAGCGAGGTGTTCTTTCGAGTTACATCGACCTGAGATATCGGGGACAAACTCCAGATTTGAAAAACACACAAATCGGCTCCCTCTCCCTTGGGAGAGGGCTGGGCGGGCGGCGTTCCGATGAGGGGCTACGTACTCAGCTGCGCAATCACTCTCCAGGCGAACACAAAAAAGCCCCCGACTCTCAAAAGTCGGGGGCTTTGTGTTTCTACTGCTTACAGCGCTGGATAGTCGATGTAACCGACCGGGCCTTTGCCGTAGAAGGTTTCCGGACGCGCATCATTCAACGGCGCATCAGCCTTCAAACGAGCCGGCAGATCCGGGTTGGCAATGAACGGCACACCAAACGCCACCGCGTCAGCCTTGCCGCTGGCCAGCCATTCATTGGCGCTGTCCTTGGTGAACTTTTCGTTGGCAATGTACGGGCCGCCGAAAGCTTCTTTCAATTGCGGGCCGAGACTGTCGGCGCCTTCTTTCTCACGGGAACAGATGAACGCGATGCCGCGTTTGCCCAGCTCACGCGCGACGTAGGTGAAGGTTTCCGCCAGGTTGTCGTCGCCCATGTCATGGGAGTCGGCGCGCGGTGCCAGGTGCACACCAACGCGACCAGCGCCCCAGACTTCGATCGCGGCGTCAGTCACTTCCAGCAACAGGCGCGCACGGTTTTCCAGGGAGCCGCCGTAGTTGTCAGTGCGCTGGTTGGTGCTGCTTTGCAGGAACTGGTCGAGCAGGTAACCGTTGGCGCCGTGGATTTCCACGCCGTCGAAACCGGCGGCTTTGGCGTTCTCGGCGCCAGTGCGGTAGGCGTCGACGATGTCAGCGATTTCAGCGGTTTCCAGAGCACGCGGCGTCGGGTAGTCGGCCAGTGGACGGACCAGGCTGACGTGGCCTTTCGGCTGAATCGCGCTCGGTGCCACCGGTGCTTCACCGTTGAGGTACGACGGGTGGGAAACCCGGCCGACGTGCCACAGTTGCAGGAAGATCTTGCCGCCAGCGCCGTGAATCGCTTTGGTCACGTTGGCCCAGCCGCGCACTTGATCGTTGGACCAGATGCCCGGGGTATCCGGGTAGCCAACGCCCATTGGCGTCACCGAAGTGGCCTCACTGAGGATCAGTCCAGCGGAAGCACGCTGTACGTAGTATTCGGCCATCAGCGCGTTTGGCACGCGACCTTCGTCAGCGCGGCAGCGGGTCAGCGGGGCCATGATGATGCGGTTGGCCAGCTCGATGTCGCCGAGTTTGATTGGATCGAAAATAGTTGCCATGTCTACAACCCTCGTAGGTGAAAGTTAATCAGTTAGTTGCCGGGGCCAGATCGGCATTGCCGTTCTGACGGAAAGTAATCAGGGTCACCAGCAGAGCGAGCACTGCCAGCGCGGCGGCGGCGAGCGGTACGCTGGTCAGGCCATAGCCGTGGGCGATGACGCTGCCGCCGACCCATGCGCCGAGCGCGTTACCGACGTTGAAAGCGCCGATGTTCAGGGTCGACACCAGGTTCGGTGCAGCTTTGCCGAAGGTCACCACGTTGACTTGCAGCGCCGGCACGGCGGCGAAACACGCGGTGGCCCAAAGGAACAGGGTGATTTCAGTCGGGATCAGCGCGACGCTGGTCCAGGTCAGTACGGTGGAGACCACGGCCATGGCGATGAACACGCCGATCAGCGTGGCGGCCATGCCTTTGTCGGCGAGTTTGCCGCCGATGATGTTGCCGACGGTCAGGCCCAGACCGATCAGCATCAGCGTCCAGGTCACGCCACGTGGCGACACGCCGGTGACTTCGCCGAGCAGCGGGGCAACGTAGGTGAACAGGGTGAAGACGGACGCGGCGAACAGCGCGGTCATGCTCAGCGACAGCCAGATCCCGGCACCTTTGAGGGCGGCGAGTTCGGCGCGCATATCGAGTTTCTCTTCGTCACGCTTGGCCGGCAGGAAGCGGATCAGGCCGATCAGTGCGATCACGCCGATGACGGTGACGGCCCAGAAGGTCGAGCGCCAGCCGTATTGCTGACCCAGCGCAGTGCCCAGCGGTACACCAAGGACGTTGGCCAGGGTCAGACCTGTGAACATCAGGGCCACCGCCGAAGCACGCTTGTTGGCCGGCACCAGATTGGCCGCCACTACCGAACCGATACCGAAGAACGCACCGTGACACAACGCGGTGATCACTCGGGCGAACATCAGCACGTTGTAGTCACTGGCAATGGCGCAGAGCAGGTTGCCGACAATAAAGATGCCCATCAACGCGACCAGCGCCGCCTTACGCGGCAGTCTGGCGGTGGCCATGGCCATGAATGGCGCACCGATGGCCACGCCGAGGGCGTATCCGGTCACCAGCCAACCGGCGCCGGGGATCGACACACCGAGATCGGCCGCCACATCGGGCAGCAGGCCCATGATGACGAACTCGGTGGTGCCGATGGCGAAGGCGCTCAAGGCGAGTATGAGGAGCGAGAGGGGCATGCAGGTTTCCTTGTCGGCTGGCTGACGTTAAGGGTCAGAGCTCTTTACTGAGGGTGCTGAGGAACGCCTGGATAACGTCCTCGTTACGTTTGAAAAAGTGCCATTGCCCGGCCTTCTGGCTGCTGATCAGACCGGCGCGCTGCAACGTCGCGAGGTGCGCAGACACGGTCGACTGCGACAGGCCGCAGCGTTGATCGATCTGCCCGGCGCAGATGCCGTATTCGTGGTTGTGCAACTGTTCTGGAAATTCGTTCTTCGGGTCTTTCAGCCAGTTGAGGATGTCTCGCCGTACTGGGTGCGCCAGGGCTTTTATTATTTCGTCGAGGTCGAGGTTCATGGCAGGGTGCTCACAATGTGTACAACGCTATATCGCGATGTGGCGAAATATAAATCGTTAGATCGCGATACACCAATATGATTTTGATCTGACGTCAGCATAAATTGGTATATCGCGTTATAACGATACGATGGTGTATGGATTGCGGGTCGCAGTGCTAAGCTGCGCCCATGAACTATCTCGCACATTTACACCTCGGTGGCCAGCGCCCCGGGCAACTGCTTGGCAGTCTGTATGGCGATTTCGTCAAAGGTCGGCTGCAAGGGCAGTTTGCGCCGGAGGTGGAAGCGGCCATTCAACTGCATCGACGGATTGACGTGTTCACTGACCGCCATCCGCTGGTGGATATCGCCCTGGGGCGGTTTTCCGATACGAGGCGGCGTTATGCCGGGATCGTGCTCGATGTGTTTTTCGATCATTGCCTGGCGCGGGACTGGAAGCTGTATGCCGACCAGCCGTTGGAGGTTTTCACCGCTGACGTTTATCGAGTGTTGACGCACGAGCAGCAACTGCCCGAGCGATTGGCGAAGATAGCCCCGCACATGGTTGCCAATGACTGGCTCGGCTCGTATCAGCAATTTGAGGTGCTGGAGCAGGTGTTGCGCGGGATCTCGCGGCGACTGAGCCGGCCGGAGGAACTGGCGGGGGCGATGCAGGAATTGCGGCGGTTGTATGAGCCGTTGAGTGAAGACTTCCGCCTGTTCTACCCCCAACTCCAGGACTTCGCACAATCCCCGTCAATGACATAAAACCAATGTGGGAGCGAGCTTGCTCGCGAAGGCGTCGTGTCAGCCAACATCAACTTTGAATGACATACCGCTTTCGCGAGCAGGCTCGCTCCCACAGGGGTTGTGTATTTCAAGCAGCGATCAATTCGCCTGCACGACGCGGTTCGGCAGGTTTCGCCACTTCGCCAAACAACGCCTTCTGCACCGCCTGCTGCGCCTCGAACGCCAACGCCGCACGCTCACGGCCCTGACAGGCAAGCGGCTTGAGCAGGTGCACTTCAACATCACCGCAATCATTGCTGAACAGGCGCATCAGGTGCGAGAGCAGATCATCGTCACCAATGAACGGTGCCAGCGGATCGATTTCGCCATCACGCAGATAACGGATCGCCACCGGTTGCAGCATCACCTCGGAATCAATCGCCGCCGCTAGCAAGCGACCGTGAAAGGTACGCAGCGAGCGGCCGTCAGTGGTGGTGCCTTCGGGGAACATCAACAAGGCGTGCTCGGTTTGCAGGTGACGGGTCATCTGCTTGCGGATCAACTGGCTGTCGCCCGAACCGCGACGAATGAACAGGCTGCCGGCCTTCGCCGCGAGCCAACCCGCCACTGGCCAGGTGCGCACTTCGGCCTTGGACAGAAACGACAACGGCGTGAGCATGCCGAGCAGCGGAATATCGGTCCACGACACATGATTGCTGACCCACAGCATCGGCTGTTTTGGCAATTCACCGTGAACGCTCACGCGAAAGGGCAGGGCGTTGCTCAAACGCGCCATGAAGAAGCGCGACCAGCGCTGACGCCGCTCCATCGAATGCGCCAGACCGATGCGTTCGAAAACCCCGAAGACGCTGGCCATGGTCAAACCCAACGACACCACCAGCAGCACCCGCGCGATCCGCGCGTATACGCGCAACCGGCTCATCACACGGCCGCCTTGAAGTGTTTGGCGTAGCGCGGGCAGAGTTCGTCGCGTTTGAGCAAGATGAACACGTCGGCGACCTGGAAGTCTTCATCCCAGCACGGTTCGCCACAGATCTTCGCGCCCAGGCGCATATAGGCCTTGAGCAGCGGCGGCATTTCCGCGATCACGTTCGATGGAATATCCAGCGTCGGCAGCGGATTTTTCGGCTCGGCGCGCAGGTGTTCGGTGCACAAGTAACGTTCGCGCAGGCGCTGCATGATCGCGTGGGCCTGGATGCCGCCGTCCTGCATCGGAATGCTCGCGCAACCCATCAAGTAGCTGTAACCGCCCTGATTCAATACTTCGGCCAATTCGCCCCACAACACCGCAATGGTGCCGCCGTTGCGGTACGCCGGGTCGACGCAGGTGCGGCCGATTTCGAGGATCGGGCCTTGCAGATGCGCCAGACCATGCAGGCTGAATTCTTCTTCGCTGTAGAACTTGCCGAGGCTGCTGGCGGCGGTGTGATCGAGCAAGCGTGTGGTCGCGACCAAACGGCCGGTGTTCAGATCACGCACGCCGATGTGGCTGCAGTGAACATCATAATCATCCATGTCCAGACCCAGTTCCGCGCCTTTCAGTTTGGCGTTGAACTCGCCGCTGAAGACGTTGAAGCGCAGGGCCTGGGCTTGCTGCAGAGCCTCGGCGCCGATCAGGCGTTCGGCTTGCAGGCGGCGTTCATTGCCGGTGTCGCTGATGCGGGCGATCTGAGTCATGTGAATCTCCGTACGGGCCTTTAACCCGTCGTGGGTTGCAGCCGATCGACTTTCTTTATGCAGCCGTGTTGTGCAAAGTCAGGCTATGTAGCCCCGGTGTCATCGCCATGAACCTTTGGTGATGCTTATATGACAGCCCACAAGGAGCCTCTTATGCCCTGGCCAGATCTGCTGCACAGCCGTGACCGATTGCCCGCCGTTGCTGACCTGGCCGAGGGTTTTGCGACGTTGTTGCAGCAACTGGGCAACGTCACGCCGTTCGAATTGGCGGTCGCGGGCGGGCGGCGAATGGCGACGCCGGGGCTGGCGTTTCTGGTCGGTTACCAAGCGGCATTGCGCATGCTGTGGCCGAGTGCGCCGCTGAGCCTCGGTGCGTTGTGTGCGACCGAACAGCGCAGTTTGCGCCCGGCGGACATGCAGACGCGGCTGAGCGATTTGCGCCTGAGTGGACGCAAGGATTTCGTCACCGCTGGCGATGCGGCGGACTGGCTGTTGATCGCTGCGCGCAGCGAAGAACCCGGCGAAACCCCACGCCTGAGTCTGGCCGTGGTCTATCCCGGCGAACCCGGCGTGACCGTGGAAAAACTGCCGGCGTTGCCGTTGATGCCGGACATCAGTCATGGCCGCTTGCAGCTGGATGGCGCGTTGTGCGAATTACTCGCCGGTGATGGCTGGGATGCTTACGTCAAACCGTTCCGCACGCTGGAAGATGTCTATGTGCTGAGCGCGATGACCGCGTGGTTGTATGGCGTCGGGCAAGGCAGTGACTGGCCGCAAGCGCTGCAATTGCGCTTGCTGGCGCTGTTGGCCGGGTGTGCCGAGGCGAGCCGGCAACCGCCGAACAATCCGGCCGGGCATGTGTTGCTGGGTGGGTTGTTTGCGCAGTTTGCGGCGTTGGAGGGTGAGGTGAGTCAGGCGTTGGCTGACGGACCGACAGAATGGGCGCAGATGTGGCAGCGTGATCAAGGGGTGATGCAGTTGGCCGCAGGGGCCAGGGCCAAGCGGTTGGCCAAGGCTTTGGCGGCGGGCTGAAGGGCCTCATCGCGAGCAGGCGAAGGCCTACAGTTGATCGAGTTTCGTCAGTTGAAATGCGATCCCCTGTAGAAGTGAGCCTGCTCGCGATAGCAATCTAAATAACACCGCATACTTGTCATAAACCCCGACTAGTCTCAGCAGGTTCATTCCCAGAGCCCTCCCCATGTGCAAAGGTCTGTCGCTGTTCCTGCTGCTGATCAGCTTCACCGTTCAAGCTGAACAGTGGCCGGGTGAAGAATGGCCAACCGGCACGACGCTCACCGATACAGAGGCACTGGGAAATTACGCCTTCCCACCCCGCGACGATGCAACCCGCAAAGGCATCCGCACCGACGCGCTGCTGATCATCCATGACGGCCAGATCATCTACGAACGCTACGCCGGCCCGACCACCGAACACACTCCGCACCTGACCTGGTC
Source organism: Pseudomonas viridiflava (assembly GCF_900580865.1). Lineage (GTDB taxonomy): Bacteria > Pseudomonadota > Gammaproteobacteria > Pseudomonadales > Pseudomonadaceae > Aquipseudomonas. Next base: position 146,837 of record NZ_UTBZ01000228.1, on the reverse strand, counting down.
GATCAGCAAAAGCCTGATGGCCGCCGTGCTCGGTGTGGCGTATGGCGAAGGCCTGTTCAAGCTCGAAGACCCCGCCGCAAAGTTCTACCCGCCGCTGGCTAAACACCCGACGATAAAAATTGCTGACCTGCTGCACTGGGCCTCCGGCATCGACTGGCAGGAAGACTACGAATACGCCCCGCTGAAATCCTCGGTGGTGGCGATGCTCTATACCCGTGGCCACCGCGACATGGCCGCATTCACCGCCGACCACGACATCTATGCCAAACCGGGTGAGGCTTTCCGTTACTCCAGTGGCGACAGCAACCTGCTCGCGGCGGCGTTGAAGAACATCGTCGGCCCGCAGCACTATCCAGACTATCCGTGGACGGCGCTGTTCGAACCGTTGGGCATTCGTCATGCCGTGTGGGAAACCGATGCCGCTGGCACCTTTGTCGCGTCGTCTTACGCTTACCTGACGGCGCGGGATCTGGCGCGTGTCGGTTTGTTGATGGCCCGCGATGGACGATGGAGTGATCGCCAATTGCTGCCCAAGGACTGGGTCGCGTTCAACTTGAAACCCTTCAGTGGCTATAAGGCCCATCAGGACGAAGCCGTGCCCGGCGGCCAATGGTGGCTCAATCGCCCGGCGGATAGCGCCGCATCACCGTGGCCCGATGCACCGCCCGACACCTTCGCCGCCCTCGGCCACTGGGGCCAGGCGCTGTACGTGATTCCCAGCGAGAAACTGGTGATCGTGCGATATGGCGATGATCGCGATGGCAGCTATCGACATAACGAGCTGCTTAAGCGTGTACTGATGGCGGTGCGGCCATGAAGCGCTTCTTGCTGTTAGTGCTGGTCCTGCTGCTCGGCTGGATCGTCTACGAACGAGAAAACCTGTGGGCCTTCCCGGACATCATCAGCGCGTACACGGCGAAGGAATATTGTTCCTGCCGGTACGTGATGAACAACGACGCCGAGTATTGCCGTGGCTACGTGAAACAATGGCTGCCGACCAGCGCCTTCACCGATGACGGCGTCAGCAAAACCATCACCGTCAGCGGCATGGGCCGCAGCAATCGCGCCCAGTGGTTGAGCGAACGCCAGGGCTGCCGCCTCAATCCCTGAAAACACCCGATGGTTTTTTGTGGGAGCGAGCCTGCTCGCGAATGCAATAGCAGGCGCACCTTCTCTGTTGAGGCAGATGACGTTTTCGCGAGCAGGCTCGCTCCCACCGGGTGTGATCTTCAGTTTGCAATAACGGCGTGGGCGGTTAAGGTTCGTGCAGGTTTATCGGCCCCACGAGTGTTCAATGTTCAACCGCTCCCTCTGTGCAACCCTGTCCAGCCTGCTGCTCGCCGCCGTCGCGCTGCCGGCGCAGGCCAATTGGTATCTGGACGGCGAGTCGTCGCGGCTGTCGTTCGTCAGCACGAAAAACGCCAATGTTTCCGAAGTGCAGCGCTTTCTGGTGCTGCACGGCAAAGTCGACCCCAATGGTCGCGCTGAAGTCGAAGTCGAGCTGGACTCGATCAACAGCGGCATCCCGCTGCGCGATGAGCGCATGCGCAAGGAGCTGTTCCAGATCGAGCAATTTCCCGAAGCGACCATCACCACCCAGATTGACCTGCGCCCGATCAACGATCTGGCCCCCGGTGCGCAGCTGGAATTACGTCTGCCGCTGACCGTCAACCTGCACGGCAAGCAACACGAATATCCCGCCGAACTGCTGGCGACGCGTCTCGATGATCGACGTTTTCAGGTGGTCACCCTGGAACCGCTGGTGATCAACGCTGAAGATTTCGATCTCTTGCCGGGGCTGGAAAGCCTGCGCAAACTCGCCGATCTGTCGGCCATCAGTCTGTCGGTGCCGGTGGGTGCGGTGCTGATCTTCACGGCGCGCTGACATGCGCGGCGCGGTGTTCCCGTGGCGGGATGGCAACCGGTTCGAACTGTTGATCGACGGCCCGCAATTCTTTCCGCGCATGCTCGAGCAGATCGCTGGCGCTCAAGAGCAGATCGAACTCGAACTGTACCTGGTCGAGGCCGGCGCCTGTGCCGAAACCATCGTCCAGGCGCTGGTGCTCGCGGCCGAGCGTGGCGTGCGTGTGCGTTGTCTGTTCGATGATTACGGCAGTCTGGCGTTTACGCTCAATCTGCGCCAGCGCCTGACCCATGCAGGGGTTGAACTGCGTTTCTACAATCGGCTGAACTGGCGGCGTTGGGTCGGCAATTTCTATCGCGATCACCGCAAATTGCTGTTGGTCGATCAGCGTCTGGCGGTGGTCGGCGGCACTGGCGTCACCGACGAGTTCTGGACGCCGGGCCACGACAGCAGCGAATGGCACGAAGTGATGGTCGAGATCAGCGGCCCGCTGGTGATCGACTGGCAATTGCTGTTTGATCGTCAGTGGATTGCCAACCGTTATCGCCGCGCCTGGCGCCCGGCCGCGCATTTTGGTCTGCCGCGTTTGCCTAGGGTGCCGGACAAGGGGGAGGGCATGGGCCGTGTGGCGTATGCCGATGCCCGTCAGCATCGCGACATTCTGCAATCGTTGTTTCGCGCTTTGAACAGCGGGCAAAAACGCATCTGGATGGCTACGCCGTACTTCCTGCCAACCTGGAAAATCCGCCGCTCCCTGCGCAAGGCGGCGGCGCGCGGTGTCGATGTGCGTTTGCTGTTGACCGGGCCGCGCACCGATCACCCGTCGGTGCGCTACGCCGGGCACCGCTACTACCCGCGACTGCTCAAGGCCGGGGTGCAGATCTTTGAATACCAGCCGTGCTTTCTGCACTTGAAAATGGTGCTGGTCGACGATTGGGTGAGCATCGGTTCGTGCAACTTCGATCACTGGAACCTGCGCTTCAATCTGGAGGCGAATCTGGAGGCGCTGGATCCGTCGTTGACGGCAGCGGTGCAGGCGAGTTTTGTGAAGGACTTCGGGTTGAGTCAGCAGGTGAGCCTGGAAGAGTGGCAGCGCCGGCCGTTGTGGCGGCGGGTCAAGCAGCGGGTGTGGGGGTGGGTGGATCGGGTGGTCGTCAACATTCTCGATAGACGCGGATAAACCCGATTCTGAATACACCCTAAATCGAAAGTGGGAGCGAGCCTGCTCGCGAAAGCGGTGTGTCAGTCAGCAATTGTTTATCTGAATGACCGCTTTCGCGAGCAGGCTCGCTCCCACAGGGTTTTGCGGTGTGCTTGCGGTTACAGCAATTCAAAGCTCTGCTGCGTCACGTCCTGGGAATCCAGGCCGATCTGCACATTGAACTTGCCCGGCTCCGCCGCGTACTTGAGCTGGGCGTTGTAGAACTTCAGGTCATCCTCGGTGATGGTGAAGTGCACGACTTTCTGTTCGCCGGCCTTGAGCATGATTTTCTGGAAGTTCTTCAGTTCTTTCACCGGGCGAATCATCGATCCGGTGACGTCCTGAATGTACAACTGCACCACGGTTTCGCCGTCACGCTTGCCGGTGTTTTTCACCATGACACTGGCGTCGAGCTTGCCGGTGGCGTTCAGCGTGGTCGAAGACAGCGCCATATCGCTCAGGGCGAAGTTGGTGTAGCTCAGCCCGTAACCGAACGGGAACAGCGGCCCGGTGGTGTCATCGAAATACTGCGAGGTGTAGTTGCCCGGTTTGCCCGGCGTGAACGGGCGGCCAATGCTCAGGTGGTTGTAGTAGGTCGGGATCTGGCCCACGGAACGCGGGAAGGTCACCGGCAGTTTGCCCGAAGGGTTGTAGTCGCCGAACAGCACGTCGGCGATGGCGTTGCCGCCCTCGGTGCCGCTGAACCAGGTTTCCAGAATCGCGTCAGCCGACTGGTTCTCTTCGAGAATGGTCAGCGGGCGGCCGTTCATCAGCACCAATACCAGCGGTTTGCCGGTGGCTTTCAGCGCCCGGATCAGCTCGCGCTGGGTTTCCGGGATGTTCAGGTCGGTGCGGCTGGAGGATTCGTGGGACATGCCACGGGATTCACCTACCGCTGCAACGATCACGTCAGCGTCTTTTGCAGCTTTCACTGCTTCGTCGATCAGCACGTTGGCCGGGCGCGGATCGTCGACCACTTCCGGGGCATCGAAGTTGAGGAAGTTCAGGTAGTCGAGGACCTTCTTGTCGCTGGTGATGTTGGCGCCACGGGCGTAGATCAGGTTTGCCTTATCGCCGATCACCGAACTCATGCCATCGAACAGCGTCACCGATTGCGCAGGGCGCCCGGCGGCAGCCCAACTGCCCATCATGTCGATCGGCGCTTTGGCCAACGGGCCGACCAGCGCGACTTTTGCATCTTTCTTCAGCGGCAGGGTTTCGTTCTGGTTCTTCAGCAGCACCAGACTGCGACGCGCCACTTCACGGGCCTCGGCACGGTGCAGACGGCTTTCGGCGTAAGTGTCGGCCGGATCATCTTCAGCCTTGCCGATGCGCAGGTACGGGTCCTTGAACAGACCCATGTCGTACTTGGCGGCGAGCACTTCACGCACTGCGTTGTCGATGTCTTTCTGTTCGATCTCGCCGGACTTGAGCAGCCCCGGCAGCTCTTTGCCATACAGTGTGTCGTTCATGCTCATGTCGATGCCGGCCTTGATCGCCAGCTTCGCCGCTTCACGACCGTCGCGGGCGACGCCGTGCTTGATCAGTTCGAAGATCGCGCCGTGGTCGCTGACCGCCAAGCCTTTGAAACCCCAGTCGCGGCGCAGCAGATCGTTCATCAGCCAGGTGTTGGCCGTGGCCGGAATGCCGTTGATCGAGTTCAACGCGACCATCACACCACCGGCGCCGGCATCGATCGCGGCGCGGTACGGTGGCAGGTAATCCTGGTACATCTTCACCGGACTCATGTCGACGGTGTTGTAGTCGCGACCGCCCTCGACCGCGCCGTACAGGGCGAAGTGCTTGACGCTGGCCATGATGCTGTCAGCCGCGCTCGGGGTGGCGCCCTGATAGGCGCGAACCATGACACCGGCAATGCGCGAGGTCAGGTAGGTGTCTTCACCGAAACCTTCGGAGCTGCGGCCCCAGCGCGGGTCGCGGGAGATGTCGACCATCGGCGCGAAGGTGATGTCGAGGCTGTCGGCAGCGGCTTCCTTGGCGGCAACTCGCCCGGACTGGCCGATGGCGTCCATGTCCCAGCTCGAGGCGAGGGCCAGCGGAATCGGGAAAATCGTACGGTGACCGTGGATCACGTCGTACGCGAAAAACATCGGAATCTTCAGGCGGCTGCGCATCGCAGCGTCCTGCATCGGACGGTTTTCCGGGCGGGTGATCGAGTTGAACGTGCCGCCGATGTTGCCGGCAGCGATCTCTTTGCGGATCAGCTCGCGGGGCATTTCCGGGCCGATGCTGATCAGGCGCAACTGGCCGATCTTTTCATCGAGAGTCATCTGGTTCATCAGGTTACTGATGAACGCGTCCTTGTTTTCCAGGGGTACCGGGGTCGTGGCGGCCAATACTTGATGACTGGCCAGGCTGACGAACAGACCCAGCAAACACAGCTTCTTCATGAATAGTTTTCTCAAGGGCCCAAGCGGCAATGCAACGCCGGCCAGCCAAAATTTAGGGAGCGACTATTGTTGTTCGGGTACGGGCTCAAAGAAACAGAGCCAAAAACGGCAGCCGACACTTGGCCGCATGATCACGCAGGGCACTTTTTAGCCCATTGCCCCGTCGTAATCCAGCGACGCGGCCGATTATGCCCCAAGAGCCCGCTGAGAATGTTTCGCGCTCGGTTTTTATAATGAAATGTGCCAAGGAGCATCACTGCGATGAATGTTAGCCCAACCAATCGCTCGCGTTTGCAGGTCGCCACACTGCTGGTGCTGGCCACGCTGTTGACCGCGTGCGGCATCAACAATATCCCGACCCTCGACGAACAGGCCAAAGCCGCATGGGGCCAGGTGCAGAACCAGTACCAGCGCCGCGCCGACCTGATCCCCAATCTGGTGGAAACGGTGAAAGGTTATGCAGCTCACGAGCAGGAAACGCTGACCGCAGTGATCGAGGCGCGGGCGAAAGCCACGTCGATCCAGGTCGACGCCAGCACTCTCGACAATCCCGAGAAGCTCAAGCAGTTCCAGCAGGCGCAGGATCAACTGACCGGCGCCTTGAGTCGCTTGATGGTGGTGTCCGAGCGATATCCGGACCTGAAGGCCAACCAGAACTTCCTCGCCCTGCAATCGCAACTTGAGGGCACGGAAAACCGCATCGCCGTGGCGCGCCGCGACTTCATTCTGGCGGTGCAGAAATACAACACCGAGATTCGTACCTTCCCCGGTCGTCTCTGGCACAGCGTGATGTACAGCGATCTGCCGATCCGCGAAACCTTCGAGGCCACCACACCGGATGCCGATAAGGCACCCCAGGTCAAATTCTGAAAACACACCTGTGTAGGAGCAGCCTTCGGCAGCTCCTGCAGGGGATCGCTGGGGGGTATGCATGCGTGTGTTGAAAATGGGCCTGGTGCTGATGCTGTGGCTGTTCGCCGTCAGCGCCCGGGCCGAGTTGACGTTCCCGGCGCTGAGCGGGCGGGTGGTGGACGAAGCGCAGATGCTCGAGCCGTCAGTGCGCGCGCAACTGAGCCAGCAGTTGCAGGCTCACGAGCAGGCGACCGGCGAGCAATTGGTCGTGGTCACATTGCCCGATCTGCAAGGCACGACTATCGAGGACTTCGGCGTCCAGCTCGGTCGCCATTGGGCCATCGGGCAAAAGGACAAGAACAACGGCGCGCTGCTGATCGTCGCTCGTGACGAGCGCAAACTGCGTATCGAAGTCGGTTATGGCCTGGAAGACCGGCTCACCGATGCGCAGACTTCAGTGATTATCCATCAAGTCATCACCCCGGCGTTCAAGGCCGGCAACTTCAGCAAAGGCATCAGCGATGGCGTCGCGGCGATGCTGGTGGTGCTCGGGGGTAATCCGCTCGATGAGCCGTCGACGGTGTATGAATCGAGCGGTGATCCGTCCGATGATTTCATCTCGCGGCATCCGGGATTGTTCGTGTTTTTGGTGATGTTGTTCATCCTGACGGTGTTTGTCTGCCAGATGCTCGGTATCCTGCCTGCCGGCCGGGGTGGCTCCGGAGGAGGGGGCGGCTTCGGCGGTGGCGGCGGCTTTGGCGGCGGCGGCGGTGGAGGCGGCGGCTTCAGCGGCGGCGGGGGCAGTTTCGGCGGCGGTGGTTCGTCCGGCGGCTGGTGATATCAGAAGAATAATGAGCAGGCACTTTTCAACATGGCATTACTGACTGAACACGAACAACGCAAAGTCGCCGAGGCGATCGCCCGGGTCGAGCGCGACACCGATGCCGAACTGGTGACGGTGCTCGCGGCGCGCGCCGATGATTACGCGTATATCCCGCTGTTGTGGGCGAGTCTCTTGGCACTGGTGGTGCCGGGCGTCGTGCACTACCTGACCGGGTGGTTGACCCTGCGCAGTCTGCTGCTGGTGCAGTGGGGCGCGTTTATCGTGCTATGCCTGTTGTTTCGTCTGCCGAAAATCACCACTCATTTGATACCGCGTCGCGTGCGGCATTGGCGTGCGTCAAACCTGGCGCGGCGGCAGTTTCTCGAGCAGAACCTGCACCACACGGTGGGCAGCACGGGAATGCTGATTTTTGTTTGCGAGGCTGAGCGGTATGTGGAGATTCTGGTGGATGAGGGGATTTCCAAACGGCTCGACAATAAATCCTGGGATTCGATTGTGGCGGCGTTTACCGAGCAGGTGCGGCAGGGGCGCACGCTTGAGGGGTTTGTCACTTGCATCGAAGCGTGTGGGGAGTTGCTGAAAGTGCATGTGCCGGTGACGCAGGTGAGGAATGAGTTGCCGAATCGGTTGGTGGTGTTGGCCTGATGGCCTAAAAGCCAAAGCCCCTCACCCCAGCCCTCTCCCGGGGGGAGAGGGGGCCGACCGAGGTGTCTGGTGCTCGACATCGACCTGAAAAAACGAGTCGATTATGGATTAACAGATACTGTTGAATTTATCGCTTCTGAGACCTGAGTTCGATTCGGTATTTCAAGTCGGCGTAACTCGTGAAAACACCCGGTCAGTCCCCTCTACCTCTGGGAGTGTAGAGGGAGCCGACCGAGGTGTCTGGCGCTCGACATCGACCTGAAACACCGAGTCGATTATGGATTAACAGCTGATCGCTTTATTTTGATGCTTCTAATACCTGAGTTCGACTCGGTATCTCAGGTCGGCGTAACTCGTGAAAACACCCGGTCAGTCCCCTCTACCTCTGGGAGAGGGCTAGGGTGAGGGCCGCTTTAACCAACCGTTCGGTAAATAAGAGCGTGTCCCCAACCCCCATCCCCCCTAAAATACCCGCCATTCCCGATTTCGCCCGTCCGAGGCCGCTTTTCCATGTCCGTTACTGCTCCTGCCACCAAACCCGCGCCTGATCACCACGCCCAGTTCATCGAGCTGCTGCAAACCAGCCTCGAGCAGAACGGCTTCATCAAACTGGTGCTGGCCAAGTACGTCGGCGAAGAAGTGGATTTGCAGCGAGTCATCATCAAACCGGTGACAGTCAAGGCGCAGCCGAATCTGTCGTTCGTCTATCGCTACAAAACCCGCGACATCACCAAAAACCTGCCGCTGAACGAAGGCGTGGCGACGATTGCCGCGCTACTGCCAGCCTCGTTCAAAAATGCCCATTTACTCGCGGTAACTGATGAAGCGCAGCTCGAATACAGCAAAAAGGGCAAGAGCTCGCTGTTCAAGAGCAAACCTCAGCAATTGCGCGAAGCTCCGTCCGCCGAGCACAACCGCGAGAAAAACCGTTTCCTTGAGCTGAGCCGACCGTTCCTCAAGGATCTGGGCGTGACCAATGCGCAACATGAGCTGATCCCGGCGATGTCGCGCAAGTGGAAACAGATCAACAAGTTCATCGAAGTGTTCAGCCATGCCCTGACCTCGTCACCACTGGCGCTGGACCAACCGGTGAGGGTGGCGGATTTCGGTTCGGGCAAGGGTTACCTGACGTTCGCGATTCACGATTACCTGCGCAACACGCTCAAGGCTGAAGGCGAAGTCACCGGCGTCGAGCTGCGTGAAGAAATGGTCAACCTGTGCAACGCCGCGGCGGCAAAACTCGATCACCCGGGGCTGCTGTTCAAGTGCGGTGACGTGCGCAGCGTGGCGCCGAGCGAGCTGGACGTGATGATCGCCCTGCATGCCTGCGACATCGCCACCGACTACGCGATCCACACAGGCATCCGTTCAGGCGCGTCGATCATCATGTGCTCGCCGTGCTGCCACAAACAGATCCGCCTGCAGATCCAGAGCCCGGCGTTGCTCAAGCCGATGCTGCAATACGGTTTGCACTTGGGCCAGCAGGCCGAAATGGTCACCGACAGCTTGCGTGCGCTGTTCCTTGAAGCCTGTGGGTATGAGACCAAGGTGTTCGAGTTCATCTCGCTGGAGCACACCAACAAGAACAAAATGATTCTCGCGGTGAAGCGCGCCGAGCCGGTCGACCCGGCTCAACTGTTGGTGAAGATCGAAGAGTTGAAGGCTTTCTACCACATCAGCGAACACTGCCTGGAAACGCTACTGCGCGCTGACGGCTACCTGGCCTGACTTTGCCCTTGTGGGAGCGAGCTTGCTCGCGAAAGCGGACTGACAGGCAACGATGATGTCGACTGTTATGGCCCCTTCGCGAGCAAGCTCGCTCCCACATTTGATTTCACCGCGGTCTTGCGGCCGAGCATGACAGTGGCGATGACACCGCAGGCAAAGATCCAGGTAATCGGTTCGACATGTTCACCAAAGAACAGCGCCGAGAACGCGATGGTGAAGAAGATCTGCAGCAACTGGATCTGACTGACCCGGGCAATCCCGCCCATGGCCAACCCGGCGTACCACGCAAAGAACCCGAGAAACTGCGAGAACAGCGCGACATAACCAAACGCCCACCAAGCCTTCGCCGATACGGCACCGTGATGTTGCAGCGCCAGATACAACACCGGCCCGATCAACAGCGGCGTCGACAGCACCAGCGCCCAGCAGATCACCTGCCAGCCACCCATCTCCTTGGCCAACCGGCCACCTTCGGCGTAACCCAAGCCACCGACGGCAATCGCGCCGAGCATCAGCAGGTCACCCGCCTGAATACTGCCGGCGCCGGTATACAACGCATAACCGAGCACCAACGCACTGCCCAGTGCCGCGCAAGCCCAGAAGGCTTTGGACGGGCGTTCATGGGACAACCACGCGGCATACAGCGCCACGCACAACGGTTGCAGGCCGTTGACCAGCGCACCGTGGGACGCCGGCAAGGTTTGCATGGCCCACGCCGACAACACCGGGAAACCCAGAATCACCCCGGCGATCACCAGGCTCAGGCCTTTGACCTGCTGCCACGTCGGCCACTTCTCGCGGCGCCACAACAACAGCAGCGCCGCTGGAATCGCTGCGAACAATGCGCGGCCCAAACCGTTGAGCAGCGGGTGCAGTTCCTGCACCACGATGCGGGTGAAGGGCAGGGTAAGGCTGAAAATCACCACGCCGAGCAGGCCGAGGGCCATGCCGGTGTTTTCGCGCGAGGACATGATGGGGGACCAGATGTTGAGGTGGCTGAAAGGTATCTTCATCTAGCCATAACCTGCGGAGTTCGGGGTGTTACAGCTAGGCACGGACTTAGGCGTACAGTTTGAGGGCCTCTTCGCGAGCAGGCTCGCTCCCACAGTGGATCGCATTCCAATGTGGGAGCGAGCCTGCTCGCGAAGAACGATGACACGGTCTCAGGTAGTAGCCGGTTGTTACCCGAGCCTCCGGATAAGGTCTACCTTCAATACTCCCAAGCATTCTCCAGAGGAGTCCTCCCCATGGCCGCGAAAAAGATCCTGATGCTGGTCGGCGATTACGTCGAAGACTATGAAGTGATGGTGCCGTTCCAGGCCCTGCAAATGGTCGGTCACACCGTCCACGGCGTATGCCCGGACAAGGCTGCCGGCCAGACCGTGCGCACTGCGATCCATGACTTCGAAGGCGATCAGACCTACAGCGAAAAGCCTGGTCACCTGTTCGCCCTCAACTTCGACTTCGCCAAGGTCAACGAAGCCGATTACGACGCACTGCTGATCCCCGGCGGGCGGGCGCCGGAGTACCTGCGCCTGAACGAAAAAGTCCTCGACCTGGTACGCGCTTTCGACAAGTCCGGCAAACCGATTGCCGCGGTCTGCCACGGCGCGCAGTTGCTGGCGGCGGCGGGTATTCTTGAAGGCCGCGAATGCAGCGCCTATCCGGCCTGCGCACCGGAAGTGCGACTGGCGGGCGGTACGTACATCGACATTCCGGTGACGGACGGCCACGTTCAAGGCAATCTGGCCACAGCCCCGGCATGGCCGGCGCATCCGAACTGGCTGGCCGGGTTCCTTGGTTTGCTCGGCACCAGAATCACCCTGTAACGAGGATTCGCCGATGTGCGAGCTCTACGTCAAGGCCGATCCGATTCTCTACGAGTCACGCTCGCGCTCGCTGCGCATCTGTGGCGTGGTGACGACGTTGCGTCTGGAGAATCAGTTCTGGGACATCCTCAGCGAAATCGCCGAGGTCGACGGCATGACCACCAACCAACTGATCGCCAAGCTGTATGAAGAGGTGATGGATTATCGCGGCGAAGTGGTGAATTTTGCCTCGTTCCTGCGGGTGAGTTGTACGCGCTTTCTGAGTCAGCGACGGGTGAGTGCGCCGGAGTTGTCGGTGGTACGGGCGGTGGTGAAATAGCCAGCATCGCAGTGACCCTTTCGCGAGCAAGCTCGCTCCCACATGTCACCTCATTCCAAATGGAAAACTCGGTCGAAAGTGGGAGCGAGCTTGCTCGCGAAGGGGCCGGTACAGGCGACAGATATTCAGGACTGGTCTTTACTCTGAAGCGCGAAATCTCTCAATCGCCAAGGAGCAACGAGCATGTCCGGATGGTACGAAATCAGTAAAAGCAGCAACGGCCAGTTCAGGTTCGTGCTGAAAGCGGCGAATGCCGAAACGATTCTGACCAGCGAGCTGTACACCACTCGCGCAGCGGCCGACGGCGGCATCGCGGCGGTGCAAACCAACAGCCCGCTGGATGAGCGCTACGAGAAGAAGTCGACGAAGGACGGCCATCCATACTTCAACCTGAAAGCCGCCAATCATCAGGTCATCGGCAGCAGCGAGGCGTATTCATCGGATGCGGCGTGCGATAAAGGCATTGCCAGCGTTAAAACGAACGGGCCGAGCAAAGTGATCAAGGACAAGACCTTGCCGGTCCTCTGACCTCAGCACATCCCCCTGTAGGAGTGAGCCTGCTCGCGATCGCGGAGGGTCAGTCGACACATGCTCAACTGACCCACCGCTATCGCGAGCAGGCTCACTCCTACATTGGTTTTTGCGGTGCCAGTGAGATCAGCGCAGGGTTTTCAGGATTGCTTGCAGCTGAGTCTGGCCCGCCTCACTCAACGGGAATACCGGCAAGCGTGGATCGCCCACCTCCAGCCCGGTCTGACGCAACCCGGCCTTGATCGTCGCCGGCAAGCCGCCCTTGAGAATGAAGTCCAGCAGCGGCAACTGGCGATAGAACAGCTCCCGCGCGCGGTTCAGATCCCCCGCCAACGACGCCGCATACAAGTCCAGATTCAGTTGCGGGATCAAATTCGGCGCCGCCGTGCACCAGCCTTTCGCCCCGGCGGCGAACGCTTCCAGCGCCAACGGATTGCAGCCGTTATAGAACGGCACCTGACCTTCGCCAAGCAGTTGCAGCTTGTGCATGCGCTGAATATCGCCGGTGCTCTCCTTGACCATGGTCACGTTCTCGACGCCGTTGACGATGCGCAGAATCAAATCCACCGACATGTCGGTGCCGCTGGTGGCCGGGTTGTTGTAGAGCATGATCGGCACGCCGATGCTTTCGCCGATGGCGCGGTAGTGGGCGAGGATTTCTGCCTCGGTGAGTTTCCAGTACGAGGCCGGCAGCACCATCACCACGTCGGCACCGTGAGCTTCAGCGAAACGCGCGCGGCGGACGGCTTTGGCGGTGGTCAGGTCAGACACGCTGACGATGGTCGGCACGCGTTTGGCCACATGCTTGATACTGAATTCGGCGACCTGATCCCACTCCGCGTCGCTCAGATAAGCGCCTTCGCCGGTGCTGCCCAGCGGCGCGATGGCGTGGACGCCGCTGTCGATCAGGCGATCGATCGATTGCCCGAGCGCTGGCAGGTCCAGCCCTTCGCCGTTGGCGCCGAACGGGGTGATGGTGTAGCCGATGATGCCGTGAATAGTGGACATGGGAGTCTCTCCGTAAAAAGGTTCAGTTCAGGCAATCGGCGTGTTGGCGCAGGTTCTGCCGGGCGTAGTAGTTGAAGGCGGCGGCGTGGCGTTTCGGCTTGGCGATCCAGTCATGCGCCTCGCGGCCCAGCTCAGGGATGATCGGTTTGATCGTGCCGGCGGCCATCGCCAGCAGTTGCAGCTTGGCCGCGCGTTCGATCAATTGGGCGATGACACAGGCTTCTTCAATCGTCGTGCCGGTCGACAACTGCCCGTGGTGCGAAAGCAGAATCGCGCGTTTGTCGCCCAGCGCCCCGGCAATCAACTCACCTTCTTCGTTGCCCACCGGCACTCCCGGCCAGCCTTCGAGAAACGCACAGTCGTCGTACAGCGGGCACAGGTCCATGTGGGAAATCTGCAGCGGTACTTCCAGCATCGACAGCGCGGCAACGTGGGTCGGGTGGGTGTGAATGATGCAATTCACATCCGGGCGAGCGCGGTATACCCAGCTGTGGAAACGGTTGGCCGGGTTGGCCATGCCGTGACCTTCGAGGACTTCCAGGTCCTCGTTGACCAGCAGCAGATTGCTCGCGGTGATTTCGTCGAAACCCAGGCCCAGTTGCTGAGTGTAATAGGTGCCAGGCTGCGGGCCCCGCGCGGTGATTTGTCCGGCGAGACCGGAGTCGTGACCGTTCTCGAACAGAATCCGGCAGGTCAGGGCCAGCTTTTGCCGGTCCGTCCACGTATTATCCGTCAGGCTTTTTTGCATCTGGGTCAGCGCTTGCTTGACCAGTTGGTCTTTGGGTAGTGCTAATGTCTTGGCCATGTCTGTGTCCTTTGGGTGAGAGCAAATGACACGAAATAGGCTATATGACACAAAGTGTCATTGGCAAGCACAAATCGTCGCTTCCTTGCTGGAATAACCGCTGCGCATGTCTATCCGTTTGAAATTATTGAGAAAAAAACTTGGCGTAACCCTTGAAGCACTGGCCGAAAAATCCGGCATGACCAAGAGTTATCTGTCCAAAGTCGAGCGCGGGCTGAACACCCCGTCGATTGCTGCCGCGTTGAAACTGGCGAAGGCGTTGAACGTGAAAGTCGAGGAATTGTTCTCCGAAGACAACGTCAGCCTCGACAGCTACAGCCTGGTGCGCAGCCATGAGCGCCAGTCACTGGCGGCGAATGACCAGAGCCCCGGCTACGCAGTGCTCGCGCATCAGGTCAGCGAGCGCAACCTGCTGCCGTTCATCATCTACCCGCCAAAAGAGTTCAGCGACAAAACCTTCAAGGAGCATCTGGGCGAGGAGTTTCTGTTCGTTCACGAAGGGCAGGTTGAAGTGGACTTCATGAACGAGAAGGTGCTGCTGGAGCGCGGCGATGCGCTGCACTTCAATGCGCAGAAACCACACCGGATCAGGTCGGTGGGGGAGGTGCAGGCGCAGTTGCTGGTGGTGGTGCACAGCAGCGAAGAATGAGGTGTCTGCTAAAAGCTTCGCGAGCAAGCTCGCTCCCACAGTAGACCGCGTTCCAATGTGGGAGCGAGCTTGCTCGCGAAGGCGTCGGCGGGGTCTACATTAAACCTCGACCGGCACCGACAACTTCGGATTCCCGAGCGCATGGCTCTTGGCATCGAAAAACCGCAATTCAACGCCGGTCCCCTCGAACACCTGCGCGTAATGCCGCTTCTGATGCTGAACAAACGCCGCACTGCGCGGATAGATCGAGATCGCCACCACCTGCGGTTTCGCCAAACGCAGCGCCCGCACGATATGCGCATCCTGCTCACCCAAGGCATGCCCAAAGATGCACAAACTGTCGCGATGCCCGAGCAACTGCTCATAACAGAACGACAGATAATCCGAACTGCGAAGGGTCTTGAGCTTGTCCGCGCTCGGCCCTTCGGTGACGAACAGCGGCACGTCATCCAGCGTTTTGATCGTGTTGTTGATGGCGAAGCTGCCGAGCAGCGTGCCCTCGGTTGAGGTCAATTTGCGCGCGGTGCCGTCCTGATTGCGTACCAGATGCAGACCGCCGTGCAGGTACAACAGGCGCGGTTTGTCGGTGGCGGTTTCGCTCAGATCGAAACTGGCATTCGGGCCGTTGAACAGATCGTCGATGGCCGCGCTGTTGTGTTGCAGCGCCCAGTAGTTGAGCAAATCGTAATTGGTGGTGAACACCGTGCGATAGCGCGCCAGTTCTTCATTCAGCGTCGCCAGCGTCGAGGCTTTCATCAGTCGCCACGGAATGTGCACCGCGTGCACGGTGTTGATCAGCGCCTCTTTGATCGCGTAGTAGCGGTTGCGCGGCGCCGCCGAACTGACGGCCAGGGCCTTGTTGACCCGGCTGGTGGTTTTCAGCGCACCGAGTACCTGCTCGAAGCTGCGTGTTTGCATGGCGTCGAACACTGCCAGTTCCGATGGGCTCAGCGGTTTTTCTTCGACGGTGCGGGCGTTTTCGAACAGTGAGTCGTAGCCGAAGTCGTCCCACACCGCACGGCTGGCGCCATTGCCCACCAGCAAACCGCTGAAATCGGTCGCGGCGCGCAGGGTGTTCCAGTCTTCGAGGGTGGCATCGACATCGAGAAAATCGGTCATTGCGTAGGCGGTCTCAAAACAAAGGGGCTGATGGACGGCGACTTTATCACGAGCGGGCATTGAGCCAGATCAACATCGCTCGTGACCGATCGGTCGATGCTGTGTCTATCCGCCGAACCGGAGCAGTCGATTCGGCCCCTGTCAGGAGATGCGCGCATGACCAGCACCTTTTTCATTCCGGCGGTAAACATCATGGGCAACGGCTGCCTCGACGAAGCCATGGACGCCATTCGCAACTACGGTTTTCGCAAAGCGTTGATCGTCACTGACGCGGGGCTGGCCAAGGCTGGCGTGGCGACAATGATCGCCGAGAAACTGGCGATGCAGGACATCGATTCGGTGATTTTCGACGGTGCCAAACCGAACCCGAGCATTGCCAATGTCGAGTCCGGGCTTGGCCTGCTCAAGGAAAGTCGCTGCGATTTCGTCGTTTCGCTGGGCGGCGGTTCGCCGCACGACTGCGCCAAAGGCATTGCCCTGTGCGCGACCAATGGCGGACAGATCCGTGATTACGAAGGCATCGATCAATCGAGCAAGCCGCAACTGCCCCTGATCGCGATCAACACCACCGCCGGCACCGCCAGTGAGATGACCCGGTTCTGCATCATCACCGACGAATCGCGCCACGTGAAAATGGCCATCGTCGACCGCAACGTCACGCCGCTGCTGTCGGTCAACGACCCGGAGCTGATGGTCGCCATGCCGAAAAGCCTGACCGCCGCCACCGGCATGGACGCACTGACCCACGCCATCGAAGCCTACGTCTCGACCGCTGCCAACCCGATCACCGACGCTTGCGCGCTGAAAGCCATGACCCTGATCAGCAACAACCTGCGCCTGGCCGTGCGCGACGGCAGCGACCTCGCCGCGCGGGAGAATATGGCGTACGCGCAGTTCCTCGCCGGCATGGCTTTCAACAATGCCTCGCTCGGTTACGTGCATGCGATGGCGCATCAATTGGGCGGTTTCTATGACTTGCCCCATGGCGTGTGCAACGCCGTGCTGCTGCCTCATGTGCAGACGTTCAACGCGCTGGTGTGTGCCGATCGGCTGACCGATGTTGCCCATGCCATGGGCGCCGACATTCGCGGTTGCAGCGCAGAAGAGGGCGCCCAGGCCGCGATCAATGCGATCCGCTGCCTGGCCAAAGATGTCGAGATTCCCGGTGGCCTGCGTGAACTCGGCGCAAAGCTCAGTGATATTCCGCTGCTCGCCAGCAATGCGCTGAAAGACGCCTGCGGTTTGACCAATCCCCGGGCGGCAGATCAGCGCCAGATCGAGGAGATTTTTCGCAATGCGTTCTGAGAGGCAAGGTCGGGTTGATTTCTTGACGGTCAGGTTTTGCCCGTGCCCTTACTTTCAGCGGTCACCGTAAACTCTCGAACGCGGCCCCAGTCAGACACCGTCCCTTTGATGTTGTGAATGGCGGATGTCCGGTACAGTCCGGTAGGTAAGGTAACCTGAGTACGCCATTGCTTGAGGGAGTCGACGTCGGCTTTGGCAATCACCTCTCCGTTGTCCAGATCGATAATGTTAACGAAGCCACTAGCCTGTGTGACATCTCCTGAAAAGACCGGAGCGGTATCTACCTGTGCTCCCTCTTTTGGTTCGAAAACCACCGGAACGTCGATTTCCGGCCGCAGTACCACGTTATACCTGCGAGCCTCACTCCATTCTGACGTGACGCCTTCCCATGTTTGGTGGGCCTTAATTCCCTTTTCCCCCGGAGACTGGTGACCACTGATGCTAAACGCCCACCGTCCATAATCGCTGACCCGTCCTCCACCGAGCGAATGCGTATTTTCAATGTTCCAAACCTGCACCAGAGCACCCGGTATACCGCTGCCGAGCAACAGTGTTGCAGGCCCGGTTGTGGTTTTCTCTGTGGGAAGATGGATGATCGGTGGAGGCGGCGCCTTTCGTTTGTGTTTTCGCGGAGCACTCATTGTTCTTCTCGCTTCAAGCTGATTTGAAACGAAACATTGGCATGACGTAGTCCGTTCCGAACCTGTAAAAACTACCAGTTTTTTAGCTTTTTTTGCTTGATAGGCAATTTCATTTTCTTCTAAAAAACTGTCATTTCTGTCAGTTGTCTGGTGTGGTTGCTTCAGATCGAATGCTCTGACAACGGGGGGCGACTCCGATCTCTCGAGGAGCACACGAACATGCCGAAAGAAAATGCAGCTAAAGCACCCTCAGCCGGTGAACTGGATCAGACGTTTGCCCATTCAGGCCTGCAAACGCTGGAGTTTCCTGGCGCGCGCAAAACCATCGGCAAAAGTGTCGCAGTGACGCCTTCGGGGCTGATCATGATCAGTGCAACGGTTATCAATGCATCGGGAGCCTCGCATTACGGCCTTGCACGACTGCTCCCTGACGGTCTTCTCGACACCGGCTTCGGCCAGGGCGGGTACCTGAGCGGCCAGTTTGCCAACAGTCGGTTATCACAAGGCGGGAGTCTGGTTGTCGATGCGAGCGGCGGATTCTGGATGAGCGCAGTGCTTGCAGATCCCGACGGCAAGCTCGAGCAAATCATCGCTCGATTCAAACCCGACGGTACGCTCGATCCCGAGTTTGGTGATGGACAGACTGGCTACCGAGTCGTGCCGATGCGTATTCCTGTGCTGAACAATGCCACAGGCGGCCGCTTGATATTGGCGCACTCCACTCCCGAAGCGCTGCCGGACAGATTGCTTTTCGTCACCTCTCAAGGGGGCAGCGGGTTGTTGGCGCGTTTCTTTCTGGATGGCAAGGATGACCCGGCATTTGCTGGCAAAGGCTGGATTCACCTGACGCTTACCGGTGTGGTGATCACGTTGCACGGAGTTACGCAGTTGGACGATGGGAAGATTCTTGTCCATGGCAAGAAGGAAGGACCCCAGTGGGGGCTGGTCATGGCTTACGAGCGTTCCGGGCAGGTTGCCACGTCGTTCGGGAAGGACGGTACGCTGCTGCTGGAACTGCAAAATGCGGGTGCACCGCTTGAAAGCTCGGTGAATCGTATCGTCGTGCAATCGGCGCAGGGCTTGTTGTTGATCGGATCTGCCGTCGAGTCGTCCGCGGGGGAGAAGCGCCAGCATGGCTTGATCAGAGGGATCAAACTCAGTGGCGTGGCCGATCCCGCGTTCAACCGCGGGGCGCCAGTCCTTACCGTTGCCGCGCAGCCACTGGATCTGAAAAGCTGGAGCGCAGGATTCGTGCTGAAAGACTCCCCCGGCCCGCGAATCGTCACGGTCGGCCAGACTTCGGATGGCACACGTCGGTTGCTGACGGGGGGATTTTTGGTCGATGGCGCGGAGGATCCGTTGTTTGATGTCAATGGGGCGGCGGGGATCGAGTGGCGTGCCGACGATGCCTGTGCGCAAGACCAATCGGTGTTGGTATTGGGAACCCGGAATGAGCGCGTGCAGTTGATCCGGTTGCTGACCGCGGCGGTCAACAAACGGCGAAACACTCCCACCCGTTGATCAGCGCAAGGCCAATCCGGGCTATCCTGCCGACTCGGACGAACCCCTGTCAGCGAGCCCTCCATGCTGCAAAAAAGCCTGATCCGCCGCCTCGACCTGATCACCCTGCAACTGTTTGTCGCCGTGCACGAAGAGGGCACGCTGACCCGCGCGGCCTCGCGCGAAGCCATTGCGGTCTCGGCGGCAAGCAAGCGGCTGATGGAGCTGGAAGAGGCATTGGGGATCAGCCTGTTCGTGCGTCAGGCCAAGGGCATGACGCTGACCCCGGCCGGGGAAACCTTGCTGCACCATGCGCGGCAAATGCTGTTCAACGTCGAGAAAATGGGCCTGGAACTCGGCGAACACAGCCACGGCGTGCGCGGTTATGTGCGCATGCTGGCGAACCTGTCGGCGATCATCCAGTTTCTTCCCGAAGATTTACGCGACTTCTCCGCGCAGCATCCGCAGGTCAAGACCGACCTTGAAGAACGGCCCAGCGCCGGGGTGATTCAGGGTGTGCTCGACGGCGTGGCGGATCTCGGTATCTGCTCCAACGACAGCGACATCAAAGGCCTGCACAGCGTGTTGTACCGCGAGGACAAACTGGTGGTGGTGATGCTGCCGGAACATCCGTTGGCCGCGCGTGAAACAGTGGCGTTCGCTGAAACCCTGGACAGTGATTACGTCGGCTTGCACGCGGCCAGTTCGATCAACATGCGCACCCATGCGGCGGCGCGCCAGGCTGGCAAAGTTTTGCGTATTCGTATTCATGTGCCGGGGTTCGATGCGGTGTGCCGGATGGTCCAGGCCAACATGGGCATCGGCATTTTGCCGCAGCGTGCTTATGAATTGTTTGGTCAGGCGCTGGGGCTGCACGCGGTGCCATTGACGGATGACTGGTCGGATCGCGCGTTGATCGTGGTGGTGCGGGATGAGGCGGGGTTGTCGCCGGTGAGTCGATTGTTGTTTGAGCATTTGCGGGGACAGGGCGCATAGATCTCCAGTGAATGTTCCGGCCTCTTCGCGAGCAAGCTCGCTCCCACAGGGTTTCGTGGCGGCTGCAGATTTTGTGTCCAACACACATCCACTGTGGGAGCGAGCCTGCTCGCGAAGACTGACCTGAGTTCGCTACATCCCCCGAGCGTTCGCATTTCGCGAACGCCCATTGCCGAGAGACGGCTGGATTGCCCGATCATCGTTCCTCTAGCCTTGGCTACATATTCCAAGAACAAGAGGTACCCCGCGATGACTGCCCCCTTGAGTGCGATCAAAGTGATCGAGATCGGCACCCTGATCGCCGCGCCGTTTGCCGCGCGCATGCTCGCCGAGTTCGGCGCCGAAGTGATCAAGATCGAAGCCATGGGTCAGGGCGACCCGCTGCGTAAATGGCGCAAGCTGCACGAAGGCACGTCGTTGTGGTGGTACCTGCAATCACGCAACAAGAAGTCGCTGGCGCTCAACCTCAAATCCGTCGAAGGCATCGAACTGGTCAAGCAACTGGCCAGCGATGCCGACGTGATCATCGAAAACCTGCGCCCCGGTGCGCTGGAGAAACTTGGCCTCGGCTGGGACGTGCTCCACGCGCTGAACCCCAATCTCACCCTCGTACGCATCTCCGGTTACGGCCAGACCGGCCCGTACCGCGACCGTCCCGGTTTCGGCGCGATCGGCGAAGCGATGGGTGGCATCCGCTACACCACCGGCACCCCCGGTTCGCCCCCGGCGCGGGTCGGCGTCAGCCTCGGTGATTCGCTGGCTTCGTTGCATGCGGTGATCGGCGCGCTGATGTCGCTGCTGCGGGTCAAGACCGGGCAGGGCGGTGGGCAGGTCGTCGACGTATCGCTGGCGGAAAGCGTGTTCAACGTCATGGAAAGTCTGGTGCCGGAATACGACCTGCTCGGCCATGTCCGTGAGCGCAGTGGCGGCGCTTTGCCGGGCATCGCACCCTCCAACACTTATGTGACGGCGGATGGTGCTTACGTGGTGATCGCCGGCAACAGCGACCCGATCTACAAACGTCTGATGCAAACCATCGGCCGTGATGACCTGGCTGAAGCAGCAGAATTCGCTCATAACGATGGTCGTGCGGCCAAGAGCGGTTTGCTCGACGCAGCCATCACTCACTGGACCAGCAGTCTGCCGATCGACGCCGTGCTTGCCGCGCTGGAAGCGGCTGAAGTGCCGGCCGGGCGCATTTATTCAGTGGCCGATATCGTCGCCGATCCGCACTATCAGGCGCGGGACATGCTGCTCAATGCCGAATTGCCCGGCGGTGCAACGGTGAAGATGCCCGGCATCGTCCCGAAACTTTCGGAAACCCCCGGCGAGGTGAACTGGTCGGGGCCGAAACTCGGCCAGCACACCGACGGTATTCTCGCTGGCCTCGGCCTGACTGAACTCGACATCGAACGCCTGAAAAGCCAAGGGGTGGTGCAATGATCACCGACTATTCGCAAACCCTGATCGTCCAGGAAGTCTCGCCGCGCGACGGCTTGCAGATCGAACCGACGTGGGTGGAAACCGCTGACAAGATCGCGCTGATCGATCAACTGTCGTTGGCCGGTTTCAGCCGTATCGAAGCCGGCTCGTTCGTGTCGCCGAAAGCCATTCCGGCACTGCGTGACGGCGAGCAAGTCTTCACCGGTATTCAACGCCAGTCGGGGGTGATTTACGTCGCGCTGATTCCCAACCTCAAAGGTGCGCAGCGAGCATTGGCGGCGGGTGCCGATGAATTGAATCTGGTGATGTCCGCCAGCCAGACGCACAACATGGCCAATATGCGCATGCGCTGTGAAGACTCGTTGGCGGCATTTGGCGAGATTCTGGCGTTCGCCAGCGGCTCCGGCGTGCGCCTCAACGGCAGCATTGCCACGACGTTCGGTTGCCCGTTCGAAGGTCCTATCGACGAGGATCGCGTGCTGCAAATCGTCGACGCTTATCAGGAACTCGGCATCGCGGGCATCACCCTCGCCGACACCACTGGCATGGCCAATCCGCGTCAGGTGGATCGCTTGGTGCGGCGGGTGTTGCAGCGGGTTTCGCCGGCCGATCTGACCCTGCATTTCCACAACACCCGCGGTTTGGGTTTGTGCAATGTGCTGGCGGCGTACGAGGCCGGCGCGCGGCGTTTCGATGCGGCGCTTGGTGGTCTCGGTGGCTGCCCGTTTGCGCCGGGTGCGTCGGGCAATATCTGCACCGAAGACCTGGTGAACCTGTGCGCTGAGATCGGCATTCACACCGGCATCGACTTGCCGCTGCTGCTGAAACTCTCCCGAGGATTGCCGGACCTGCTGGGCCACGACGTGCCCGGCCAATTGGCCAAGGCCGGACGTAACTGCGACCTGCACACGATTCCCACCTGAATATACAAATCCCCCTGTGGGAGCGAGCCTGCTCGCGAAGACGGTGTGTCATTCACATTTGATTTCGACTGACTCGACGCCTTCGCGAGCAAGCTCACTCCCACAGAAAAGCGCTCCACAGTGAGCGTCATAACCAGACAACAAAAACAATCGGACGCCCACCGGCAGTCCGCCTGGAGAAAAGCTATGAGCCTCAATGTAATGGAGGCGGGCGCGAGTCCGTCCGTCGATCACGACGCCGAAAAAGCCCTGGTCAGCAAAGTCGCCTGGCGTCTCATGCCGCTGATCATGGTCTGCTACCTGTTCGCTTTTTTCGACCGCATCAACATCAGCTTCGCCAAGTTCCAGTTGCAGACCGACCTGAGCCTGAGCGACACCGCTTACGGCCTCGGTGCCGGATTGTTCGTGGTCGGTTACGTGTTGTTCGAAGTGCCAAGCAACATGATGCTCTACAAGGTCGGCGCACGCCGCTGGATCGCGCGGATCATGATGTCCTGGGGCGTGGCGACGGCAGCGATGGTCTTCGTCAACAGCGAATGGCAGTTCTACGCACTGCGCTTTGTGATCGGCGCAATGGAAGCCGGTTTTGCCCCGGGCGTGCTGTATTACCTGACGCTGTGGTTTCCGCAGCACTTCCGTGGTCGTATCACTTCGATGCTGTTTCTTGCCTCGGCGTTCGCCGGGCTGGTCGGCGCGCCATTCTCCGGGCTGGTGCTGGAGCACCTCGATGGCGTGCTGCAAATGCGCGGCTGGCACTGGCTGTTCCTGCTCGGCGGCGTACCGTGCATCGGCCTCGGTTTTCTAGTGCTGACGCAGCTTAAGGATCGTATCGAAGATGCGCACTGGCTGAGCGCTGACGAGAAAAAACTGCTATCCAGCCGCATCGCCCAGCATGAACCGCACAAGAGCGGCGGTTCATTACTGGCGGCGTTGAAGATTCCGGGTTTTCTGACCTTGGGGCTGATCTACTTCCTGATTCAGGTGGCGTCTTACGGTCTGAATTTCTGGGCGCCGCAATTGATCCGCAGCGCCGGCACCGAGAGTCCGGTGATGATCGGACTGCTGACGGCTATCCCGTACATTTGCGGGGCGATCAGCATGGTGGTGATCGGGCGTTTGTCAGACGCGACCGGTGAGCGGCGCAAGTTTGTTGCCGGGTTGGTCGTCGTCGGCGCGATCGGCTTTTTCAGTGCCGGGATATTTGCCAGTCACACCACGTTCCTGATCGTTGCACTTGGTTTGCTTGGCGCTGGCATCATCGCCTCGATTCCGAGTTTCTGGACGCTGCCACCGAAGTTGCTGGCCGGGGCAGGCGCTGGTGCGGCGGGCGGGATTGCGGTGATCAATACGCTGGGACAATTCGGCGGAATCGTCAGCCCGGTGATGGTCGGGCGGATCAAGGATCTGACCGGCAGCACCACGCCGGCGCTATACGTGATTGGCGTGGCGGCGTTGATCGCTGCGGCACTGTTGCTGTGGGGGTTGCCGCAGAAATTGCGCACGCTCGACAAGTTCTGAAATCTGCGGCGCCTGCAATGACGCCTTCGCGAGCAGGCTCGCTCCCACATTTGATCGCATTTCTCCAGTTGGAATTCGGCACCTGTGGGAGCGAGCCTGCTCGCGAAGACTGACTTCCAATCACGGATAAATCACGGATTGGTTCCATCAGTTAACAGCCACCCCATTCCTCTCAAACACACGAATCAACACCACCCTGGCAATCGCCAAAATCGCCCCAACAACCGCAACGCCGTCAACGACTTCTCGCTACCAAGCGGGAAATGCACTTTGGTTTACTGATGATTCGGTTGAAAGGGCCGATACAGCAGGGGATAGTGCGCGACTGAAAAAATCCTCAAGGAGCGGGAAGTGACAATGAAGTCTGGCTGGATCGGGTGTGCGGCATTGTGCGGGTGGTTGTTGGCGGGACAGGCGTTTGCCGATTGCACGCCGCCGGAAGTGTCGGGGGATCTGGACTTTTCGGTTTGCAAGGATTGGCCGGCCTATCCCGGGCAGACCCTCAGCGCCACCGCCAGGTTCAAGCGCGCTTCCGATTATGTCGAGGGAAACTCGCACGGCTTTTACGATGTTGATTTGTCTGTATTGCAGGATGGAGGATCAGTTCCTCTTGCCACTTATCATCAGGCCGCTGCTTTCGAAACTGACGGCGTAGCCTTGGTGGAACTGGCACTCGATACTGCACGCTACAAAGTGGCTGCTGATTTCCGGGCCTTCGGTGTGCGTGCCCGTGTCACCAATGCATCCCGTCTCAATCCTTTGGAAGAGGTTCAGCTCTCGCTTTACGTGAGAGAGGGAGCAACGTTGCGTCCAGTCCTGAGCCAGTTGCTGGTCTCCCAATACAGCGGCGAGTGGAACGATGTTTGCGAAGGTGAACGCAGCGAAATTACCAGAACGGTGGAAGTCGCCAAAACAAGCTCCCATGGTTACGCGGACCTGATCGTCAAGACTCAGCAAATCGGCACAAGCAGCGTGGGCGACGCAGAGGCTTGTGAAGATAAAATCACCCGTTACCCACCCGTTCTCACAACATTGCGTTATGACGGAAAGTCTTACGTCTTGCCGCAAGGCTTCAAAGGCCTTTAACCGGCCTGCTTAACACGACTTTTATCAAGGAAGAACAATGCTCACGCCCACCAGACTCCTTATAGCCCTCAGTATTCTGGCCCTCGCTCCTCAAGCCCAAGCCGCCTGCCAGACCAAAGACTTCGACGGCAAATCCCTGTCACGCTGCAAAGTCTGGCCCGCCGTGCAGAATCAGGCGATCTCGGTTAAATCGACTTATCTTGCCGATGCCGGCGACGATGATGCCGGGGTGTTCGATCTGGATCTGTCGATCGTCAACTCCAGCACTTACAACCCCATCGTCACTTACCGTAAACCGGGCGCTTACAACTCCGATGCCGTGCGCTTTGAGGATCTGCGCATCGACACCGCCCGTTATCGATTGGCGCCGGAGGTTCGGGCTTTCGGTTTGCGTTCAAAGTTCGCGCACAGTTCCCACGCCATTCCCTACGAGAAAACCGATCTGGCGCTGTATGTTCGTGAAGGCAATGAACTGCGGCCGGTGCTGGAGGGCTTGGTGGTTGCCAAGAGCAATGGCGAGTTCATGAATGATTGCGAAGGCTACACAAAGACGATTCGCCGAACCGTCGAGATCGGTGCTTCCAGCCATCATGGTCTGGCCGATTTGATCGTCACCACCAGCGGTAGCAAAATGAAAAATACGCAGTCGGGTAAAGAGTGCGTTTCCAAGACCACCCGCCTGAAGCAAAAACAGATCACCCTGACTTACGACGGCCAGCAATACATCGTCCCTGAAGACCTCAGAGGTTACTGACCGCATGCTCACCGGCCTCAACCACCTGACCCTCACGGTCAGCGATTTGAATCGCAGTCTGGCGTTCTATCGCGATGTGTTGCAGTTGCGCGTTGAAGCCACGTGGGACGCCGGTGCTTACCTGTCGTTGCCGGGGTTGTGGTTGTGTCTGTCACTTGATCCGCTGCGCTCGAGTGAACCGTGCGTCGACTACACCCATTACGCGTTCAGTCTCAATACGGCCGATTTTCCAGGTTTCGTGCAGAAGCTAAAAGCGGCGAATGTGCAGGAGTGGCGGGATAACCGCAGCGAAGGTGCATCGTTCTACTTCCTCGACCCCGACGGCCACAAGCTCGAAGCCCATGTCGGCGATCTCGCTTCGCGACTGGCAGCGTGTCGGCAAAAACCGTACGCCGGCATGCGTTTTTACGACGAGCAGTGAACACGCGCAATTGGCTGATATAGACTGGCGGCCACGTGTTCTGGCGCTTGCAGGTTTTCCATGACTCCATCGTTGCTAATGGCCGTGCTGGCCTCCGGTTTCATTTATGGCATTACGCCCGGGCCGGGTGTGCTGGCGGTGTTCGGCATCGGCGCAGCCCATGGGCGGCGGGCCGGGGCGGGGTTTCTTTGCGGGCACCTGCTCGGTGATGTGGTCTGGTGCAGTACGGCGCTGATCGCGATCGTCGGCGCCCGGGAAATCGGCAGCACCGCGTTTGATGTGCTCGGTGTGCTCAGCGGCCTGTATCTGTTCTGGCTCGGCTGGCGCGCGGTGCGAGCCCAGCGCCGCAACGGCGACGAACCACAGGGCGCGGCGCGCAAGCCGTTCTGGCACGGCATTCTGTTCGGCTTGACCAATCCCAAGGCCTACCCGGTGGCGGTCGCAACGTTCACCGCGCTGCTGTCGAGCCGCGCCGAACTGCTCAACTGGTCGATGCTGCCGGCGCTGATTGCCCTGAGTTTCCTCGGCGGCTTGCTGGCCTACGCTATTCTCATCGGCGTGGTCGGCGCGCAACGGGTACGCACGCTGTATCAGCGTCATGAGTTGCTTATCACCCGCTTGTGCGGCGTGATGTTTATCGGTTTTGCCATCAACGCGCTGGTGCATGCACTGCCGGGGCTGATGCCGAACAAGGCTTGAAAATGTGTGCAGGAATGCACAATCAAGCGTTCAGGCAGGGTAGGTAAAGCGGGGCCGTTCGTCGCGACAACTGCAATTTTTCTAAACCTTTGCCGGCCAGGAAATTCTCAATCTAGGCGGGCACCTGCTCGCCACGATCATTACCAAGAGGTAGAGAATCATGCCTAATTCAAGAAACTCGAACTCGGGAAACTTCGCCAACGATCGAACCAAGGCCTCTGAAGCGGGTCGCAAAGGTGGGAAAACCACCACAACGACTGTCGACAAAGAGCCAAAACCAGATATGGGCCGCAAGCCCGCTCAGAAATCGAAGTAGTCGGTGAAGGTAGTTTTGATTGAGAGGCGGGGGCGTAAGCTCCCGCTTGAATTTTGCAAGTAAGGAGGGCGCGACCATGAGCCGAATGGCCACCCGTATACGCACCATGAGTTTTGCATCACTGTTGGGCCTGTGTGCCAGCAGTGCTTTTGCCCAGTCGCCCGCCGATTTCATCAACGATGCCTCGGCCAAAGGCATGGCCGACATCGAGGCCAGTCGTCTGGCCCATAGCAAGGCCGAGTCGAAAGAGGTCAAGGACTACACCATCGTCGTTATCAACGACCGCACGACGGCCAACCAGCACTTGGCGAAAATCGCCAAAAAGCTCGACCTTCCCGTCGCGCCCCGTGAAGAACTGGCCGACAAGGCTAAAGAATTGATGCCGCAAGTGACCGACGGCGCCTCCTTCGATCAGGCCTATGCCGCGAGTCAGGTCAAAGCCACTGAAGAGGCCATCGAGCAGATTCAGCAACAGGCACAGACCACTGACGTGCCGGAGATCAAGGCGTTTGCCGACGAGACACTGCCGAAACTGCAAAGCCATCTGGAGAAGGCTCGCGCCTTACAGGCTAGCCGCTAACAGCAAAAGATCGCAGCCTTCAGCAGCTCCTACACCTGTTTCTGTAGGCGCTGCCTAAGGCTGCGATCTTTTGATTTCAATCCTCAACACTCATTCAAATCCTGCTTCGACTTGCTCTTCTCGCCCAACCCCTCAAGATTAAAAACCTCACCCTCGCCCAACGAACGGTAGTGCCTGCGCAACGCTTCCAACTGTTTCAGATCCAGCGCCTCCAGCCCAAGCATCGCGTTCTGCGCCTCTTTGGTCACCAAGAGCAATTCATCGATCTTCAAATGCAGAATGTCGGTGTCGCGGTTCTGCGTGTTCTGAATCAGGAACACCATCAGGAAGGTGATGATGGTGGTTGAGGTGTTGATGATCAGTTGCCAGGTGTCGTTGTAATTGAAGATCGGCCCGCTCAGTCCCCACAACCCGATCAGGATCAATGCGCCCATGAAGGTCTTGGGACTACCGGCCACCATCGCGAGCTTCTGGGAGATTTTTGCGAATTTCATAGCGGTGTTCCTTATTGGGAAGAGTCTTGAAATTCAGACATCTGTGGCTGGTGGAAAATTCTAATTACAAATCCACCCACGTCACCGGACGTTGGTAGGAGAGGCAGGCGCGCCAGATCGCGGTATCGTGACCAACCGCTGGAATGTCCCGAACAGGAGAACGCAATGAGTTGGTCCGCCAAACAATACGTCGCTTTCGAAGATGAACGCACCCGCCCGGCCCGCGATCTGTTGGCGGCGATTCCCACGCCTGAAGCGCGAACAGTGGTCGATATCGGTTGCGGTCCCGGCAATTCGACGGAGCTGCTGGTGCAGCGTTTTCCTGGGGCTAAGGTCAGCGGTCTGGACAGCTCGGCAGACATGATCGACGCGGCTCGCAAGCGCTTGCCGGATTTGCGCTTCGATGTCGCCGAGATTGATAAGTGGGCCGATGCAGGGCCGTTTGATGTGATCTTCGCCAATGCCGTGTTGCAGTGGGTGCCGGATCACGCGACGTTGTTGCCGGCGTTGGCGAGTAAGTTGGCGGCCGGTGGCAGCCTGGCGATCCAGATGCCGGATAACCTCAATGAACCCTCACACCGCTTGATGCGTGAAGTTGCCGCGAATGGTCCGTGGGCGAGCAAACTTTCCGGCGCTGCGGGGCAACGTACCGACATGGCGAGCGCCAGTGATTATTTCTCGATGCTGCGGCCTCACTGTTCGCGGGTCGATGTGTGGCGCACCACCTATCACCATCAGCTGTCAGGCGGGGCGGCGGGGGTGGTGGAGTGGTTCAAGGGCAGCGGGTTGATTCCGTTTTTGAGTCCGCTGACCGAGGCGGAAAAGGCGCAGTACCTGGAGCAGTATCTGGCGGAGGTTGAGAAGGCTTATCCGGCGCTGGCGGATGGTTCGGTGCTGTTGCCATTTCCACGGTTATTTATCGTCGCGACGCGCTGAAATAAATTGGGCCTGTTTTTCGGCTGGAGATTTTTGGTGCGCTTTCGGACGGACCCCTCACCCCAGCCCTCTCCCGAGGGAGAGGGAGCCGATGCGTGTCGCTTCCAAAACCTGAGTTCGCCTCGATTTTGCACGTCGGCGTAGATCGTACTGGCACCGCGGTCAGTCCCCTCTCCCTTTGGGAGAGGGTTAGGGTGAGGGTTCAGCGCTGCACCGCCACCAACATCATCATCGGCCGCTCCCGCTCTTCTGCCAGCGCCGGTTGCGCCGCCACTTCCGCATCGCTCGGCCCCCATTCATTGACATGTCGAATCGTGAACCCCGCATCGATCAGTGAATTGAGCAACGTCCCCACCGTACGATGCTGCTTGATCACGCCCTCAGCCAGCCAGTTCGTAACCCGCTCACCCTCCAACTGATAACTGTCCAGCGGCCAACGCTTGTTGCCTTCAGCGTCAATCAACCAGCCCGGATGACGCGGCGCCATAAAGATTGGATGCTCAATGGAAAACACAAAGTGCGAACCCGGTTTCAGTGCCGCATACAGGTGCGCAAACAGCCCCGGCAGATCCTTGATGTAATGCAGCGCCAGTGAACTGTAAGCCAGATCAAAACTGCAGGCGGGTAAGTCGAGCTGTTCCAGATCGGCGCGCTCATAACGAATGTTCGCCGCCGTCGTGGTTACTCGCGCCCGCTCCAGCATCTTCTCCGAGACATCCAGCGCCAACACACTCCCCGCGCCATTCTCGATGGCCCAACGGCTGAACCAGCCATAACCGCAGCCCAGATCCACCACGTTCAGGCCGTGCATGGAAGGCAACAGCGCCTTGAGCGCTGGCCACTCCGGCGCCGCGTCGAGGCCGCCGATGGAGCGGTTCATCTGGCTGTAGCCCTGGAAAAACTCGGGATCGTCGTAAATGTTTTGCGTCATGGTGAAGTGCTCTTTTGAGTTCGATCGTCAGCGGCAAAGTGGCCGCGATTGGAATCCCTCGAAAGTGATGGCGCGTATTCGTCGATGGCCGCGCAGGGGGAGGGTGGTGGTCGATGGGGAAATGCTAGTCGGTTGGGCGGGAGGTGAAAACCGGTGGAGTGTTGTGGGTCTGTAATGTCGGGAAATCGCCAGCGAATCACTGTGGTTGGTGACTTCGCCTCATTGCGCGAAGGCACCCACCTCAAAAAACGGCCGTTGAAGCCGGTTTTCTTTGAAACCAGAAGATTCAGGACCCAGCGAGCAGGCTTTCGTAGGGAATTCGCAAGCCTTCGTGCAAGCGCTTGATCATTGATAAACTCAGTTTACGTTTTCGATTCAATACTTCAGATACGCGCCCACTGGTGCCAATGAACGGTTCGAGATCGCGTGGGGTCAATCCCTGCTGATCCATACGAAATTTAATCGCTTCTATCGGATCGGAGGGGGGCATTGGGTAATGCTCGTCTTCATATTTCTCGATGAGCAATGCGAGTATTTCCAACTCGTCACCTTCAAGCGAATTGAGCTCGGCGCCCCAAAGCTGCTCCATGCGTACAAAAGCTGCGGCCAGGTCCTCCGGGCTCCGAATGGGTTTTATGTTCATCAGATGGTCTCCGCGTTGATCTTGTCATATTGGGCATGGCTGCCAACGAAACGGATGAAGCCAAGCTGTCGTTGATAGTCAATTGCCAAAATCACTCGATACTTGTTACCACCGATATTGAAAACAACTCTTGCGCCTTTAAGGATGCTGGCTGTTCTCAGTTCGGCTTTTACTTCCTGTGGCGTGCGGTAGCTGGCCTTTTCCATGTGGCGATACCATTCAACAAGCGGTGTCTCAGACTCAGCGAAAGCAGGGTTGCTTTCCCAGAATTGCCGCAAGGTTGATCTTGCCATTATCCGCATCCATGCCTCCTCCCTTTTTGGGAGATGTTAGTCGTCAATTTCCAGTGATGCAATCACTGATATTCAATGAGCGGGACGATAAAACGGTCCCTCTTTTCAGGTTAGAGGGCATCTGGACGGTATGGGGTGAGGCATGTTTTTCAAGGCGTGACACGAACGGGGCGAAGATAGACTGGTTTAAGAATATTGACTCTTCCAAATCCCAGCCACAAAAAAACCGGCCCTATAGGCCGGTTTTTTCTATTCCTGCATCCCCCGTCAAAAAACAACGTGAGACAAAATTGAGTGGAGCGGGTAGAGGGAATCGAACCCTCGTCGGAAGCTTGGGAAGCTACTGTTCTACCATTAAACTATACCCGCTCAGAGCGGCTGACTTTGTACCAGACTCGGCCACGGATTTGAAGTTTTTCTTTTACTCATGAACGCTTTGAATCACTGAAAACGGTCAATCGCGGGCGAGCACTGCGGTGCGTAAAGCAAAATCCCAACCCCGCAGCCTCGCTCGCAACGACACTCTTTCAAATAGCCAATGCATGTTGATCCTGAACAAACGAGTAGCGCGTTCGGCTGGTCTGCTGCGCCGGTTTCAGAAAGCCGAGCAGGGCGTTCTGGCTGTCCCGGCAGGCAGCCTTGTGCTCCATGTCGAGAAAGTGCCCGGTGGCTTGCAGTGTTGTGAACGTGCTTTGCGCTACATGGTTGCCGAACAGGCGCGCGTCTTCGGCAGCGGTGTATTCGTCCCATTCGCCGTTTAGAAACAGCACTGGCACGTTGATCTTTTTCGCCGCATTCAGATAGCACTGTCGATCGTTGTGCAGCACGTCACTAATGTGGAAGTGCATCTGCCCGTATTCGTGCTCGGCCAAGCTGCTGACGTGGCGATAGTTGAAGCGCTTGAACAGTGATGGCAGGTGTTTGCCGATGGTGTTGTTGACCAGATGGCCGACGCGGTCGCCGTCGCGCTGGCCGAGGTAGTCGACGCCGCGTTCGAGGTAATCGAGCATGTGCGCGTTGATCACCGGCGAGAACGAGCTGATCACCGCCCGTTCGATGCGCCGTGGCTGGTGGGCGAGGGCGACCAGGGTCGCGGCGCCGCCCCAGGAGAACGACAGCACGTGTTCGGCGGCGAAGTGGTCGATCAGCTCGAGCAGAATCTGCCCTTCGACGTCCTTCGTCAGATGTTTCTCATGGCGGTTGTGGGCTTTTGACCGACCCGCGTAGGGCTGGTCGTAGCAGACCACGTTGAATTGCGGGTGCAGGTTTTTCACAGTCTGTGCAAACGACGCAGTCGTGGCCATGGAGCCGTTGACCAGGATGATGGTCTTTTCTGCGGCGTCTGCGCGATAGAACTCCGTGTAAACCCGATACTGACCCTGTATATCCAGCACAGCGATTTCTGGCCTCATGTCATAAGACTCCTGGCAAGCAAGCGGGTATGCGCGCAAATAGAGATTGCACGAGCTTTGTGACAGGTAGGCATACGCCTGGAATTTGCTTGGCCCATGTCGATCCATGACTGCGGTCGACGGGTATTGTTATTGGCGGGCAGTCTGCCGGCTGAGGCGGAGCCTTGAAGGCTCTCTACCGGCAAAAAGTTTCTTGGATGTCTGTTGTGACTCATCGGTCACATTCTGGCCGACGTCCTGATTCAAGCAGGGGAGTCGGGATCGCGCAAGTGCCGTTGGTAAATTGTTCGACAACTTCTGCTGAGCGGTCGCCGGCTTAGAACAAATGAATCTCTTCGGTGCGCAAAGCGCGGTACTCGCCCGGTTTTAGCGCGTTATCGAGGTGTAGCAGGCCCATTGATTCGCGGTGCAGGCGCAGGACTTTGTTGTTGAAGAAACCAAACATGCGCTTTACCTGATGGTAACGCCCCTCGACGATGCTCAGCCGCGCCGACCGTGGGCCGAGCAGCTCCAGCTGCGCCGGTTGCGTGGTCAGGTCTTCGAAGGCGAAGTAGATCCCCTCGGCAAAGGTGCTCGCATATTGCGCGCCAATCTCCTGCTCGGTCTCGACGTAGTAGACCTTCGGCAATTTGGTCTGCGGTTGGGTCAGGCGCCGCGACCATGCGCCGTCGTTGGTGATCAGCATCAGGCCGGTGGTGTTGAAGTCCAGGCGTCCGGCGATGTGCAGGTCGTCCTTGTCCGGCTCATCGATCAGGTCGAGCACGGTCGGATGCTGCGGATCGCGAGTGGCGCTGACGCAGCCCGGTGGCTTGTGCAGCATGAAATAGCGCGCCGCTTTGCCGCTTTGCAGGACTTCGTCATCGACTTCGACGCGGCTGAACTCCAGCACTTCACTGTGCGGGTCGCTGACGACTTTTCCGTCAATCCGCACGCGCTTTTCCACCAGCAACAGGCGAACCTGCTTTCGGTTATAGCGTGGCAGGTTGCTGAGGAAACGGTCGACGCGCATGTTCAGTGTTCGATGAATGAAGGGGCGCGCATCTTACGGGATCGGCCGCTTGGCCGCTTGCAGTTGCGCCTCGACCTGCGCGCAACGCGGGCACAGGCAGGATTGGTTGCGCAGTTCTGGCGGCAGCGCTTCAAGCACGGCCGGGTCAATGCTCACGCCATAGCACCAGCATTCGCGGTCGGCAGTGCGCGGGTCGGCCAAGCTGCAGTCGTTGCGGGCGCCGCAGGCCGGGCAAAGGTCGGGTTTAACGTCGGAATCAGGCATAAGTCGAGTGAGGCATTTCCACGCAGGTGCGGTTGCGGCCGGTGTGTTTGGCCCGGTACATCGCATGATCGGCCCGCGACAGCAGGCTGTGCAAGGTGTCATCGCGTTGCAGGGTGGTGGCGCCAATGCTCACCGTCAGATGGAGGCGGTGGCCGTCGTAGGCATATTCGTGCTGTTCGACGTGTTGGCGGATCTTCTCGGCAATTTTCTGACCGGTGTCGCCGTCGGTGTCCTTCAGTAAAACGATAAATTCCTCACCGCCCCAGCGGCAAACAATGTCGGCATGGCGCAGGCAGCTTTGCAGGTCGCGGGCAAAACCGATCAGCACTTGATCGCCGGCCATGTGCCCGTAGGTGTCGTTCAACACCTTGAAATGATCGAGGTCGAGCAGCAACGCCGTCAGCGGTTTGGTTTCGCGTTGGGCTTCGTGCAGAGCCTGCGCGGCGAGAATGTCGAAGCCACGGCGGTTGGGCAGTTCGGTGAGGCTGTCGAGGGTGGCCTGCGCCTGGATCTTGCTTTGATAGCGTTTGATCACGCGGTTGAGCAGCGCCAGGACAATCAGCGTCACCAGCAGGCAGATCAGCAGATTCAGATACAGCGACTGACGGATTTCACTCAGCGCGCCGTCTTCGCGTTTATCGACAAACAGGTACCAGTTCAGCTCCGGAATAAACCGCACGTTGAGGAAATGTCCCTGACCGTGGGCGGAGTATTCGTAGCTGCCGCTGTGCGGTTTGGGCAGCTGGCTGACCAGACTCTTCATGCTTTCGAGTTCGCCCAGACTTTGGCCAATGTGTGCGCTCTCAGGGCCGCCGTCGGCGCCGGTCAACACCAGTCGGCCGAAGGTGTCGACGAAGTACACGCTGCGTTGATAGCGCTGTTGATACTTGTCGATCAGCTTGATCACCGCGTCCACGGTCAGACCTACGCCTGCGGCACCGATGAAGCGGTTGTGGTAGTCGTAAACCTTGTAGTTGATGAAGAAGGTCAGGTTGTCTTTGTTGGCCAGATCCGGGTCGACGTTGATCTCGTACGGATCCTTCATGTCGCGCACGCGGAAGTACCAGGCGTCACGCGGCTCATCGACCTTGACCTGCTTGAGCACGCCTTTGGCGTGGTAGTAGGTGTGGCTGGCGTTGGAGACGAAGAACGCGGTGTAGGCGCCGTAATGGGTCATGACTTCGTCGAGGTAACGGGTCATCTGTTCGGGATTCTGCTCGCCGTTGACCACCCAGTCGCGCATGAAGGTATCGCGGGACATCATCGAGGAAATCAGGATCGGCCGAACCAGGTCTTTCTGGATTTCCGAGTAGACCGTGTCGGACGTCAGCGGCAGTTCGGTGTTGACGATGTTGTCGCGGATCGACGCGCGGGAGGCGTAGTAGCTGAGCAACGACGTGGCGAGGAACCCGGCGCCGAGCAGGGCGATCAGCGTCAGGACCAGCGAGCGTTGCGAGTACAGGGGAGAACGAAGCGGCATGGCAGTTCCGTTGGCAGTGGCCCGATGGCATGCATTCTAGTGGGATGGCCGGGAAAAGACTGCGGGATTTATGCCTGAAATGGCGGGGGATATGACGTTGAGGGTGTGTCAGGAGGATCGCTCCCTCACCCCAGCCCTCTCCCGGAGGGAGAGGGGGCTAGATTGTGGTGACTTCAAAAATTATCTTCGGCTCGGTATCACCGAATGGCAACTATCTTAAAGACACCCCGCTCAGTCCCCTCTCCCTCTGGGAGAGGGCTAGGGTGAGGGTTGGTTTCTGGATCAGTTCCGAGTCTCAAGATACGCCCGCCAGCCGCCCAAATGGCTAATATCCAGCGCACCTTCCAAACCATACGGCTCACAAATAAACCCGCTCTCCCAACGCCCATCCGCCAGTTGCACCTTGCCCAATCCAAGTGGCGCCGGGATCCCGGTCAGGAACGAGCCCAATTCACTGCTCGGCAACTCCCACACTTCCACCGCAATCGCCACACCGCCGTCCTTGACCCGCACCATCCCCGGCCGCAACGGTGGACCGCCGGCCAACGCGTGCAGTTGATAGTCCGGCGAACTCAACGTCGTCTCCAGCAAGCGCCCGCCCCGCTGGGTCAGTTGCCAGTTCAACGCCAACCCTTGCAGATGCGCGCCACACACCACAATGCGTGCGCGATCATGGCGTGCTCCGTTCGCAGGTGCGGGCAGTGCCGAGTCCTGCTGACGCTGCAGCGCATCCGCCACACTCAACAAATATTGATCGGTGAACGCCCGGCCAAACAGCGTCACGCCCCACGGCAATCCATTTGCCATAAACCCGCTCGGCACGGCGACGGCGGCGTAGTCGAGCAGGTTCATGAAGTTGGTGTAGTAACCCAGTTCGGAGTTGCGCAGCACCGGTTCGGCGTGCAGTTCGGCCAGCGTCACCGGGCGGCCGATGGTTGGTGTGAGTACGCAGTCGAGGTCTTCGAGGGCTTGATCGCACAGCGCTTTCAAGGCTTGCAGCCGATACTGCGCGCGAAAGGTCTGCACGCCGCTCACCGCCGGGGCCTTGGCCAGCACGGCGCGAATCACCGGCAGAACGGCTTCGGGATTCTGTTCCATCAACTCACCCGCCACGCTATAGCGCTCGGCAACCCACGGCCCTTCGTAAAGCAGGCGCGCGGCTTCAAGGAAGGGCGACAGGTCCAGTTCGACCGCTTCGCCACCCAAAGCCTTGAGCCGGTCGATGGCATCGCCGAACAACAGCGGGCCTTCGACGCAGCCGAAAAACTCCAGATCCTGCGCGCGTGGCACACCAAAACGAAACGCGCGTGGCGCACCAAACGCCGAGCCGTCATTCCACGATGGATTGCGGCGGCTGTACTCATCACGCGGATCGAGTTTGGCGGTCAACGCCAGCAAATGACTGGCTTCACGCGCCGTCGCAGTAAACGTGGTCACGCAATCCAGCGTGCGGCAAGCGGGCAGCACGCCGGCCGTGGAGATTAGACCTTTGCTCGCTTTCAATCCGACCAGATTGTTCAGCGCCGCCGGCACCCGACCGGAGCCTGCGGTGTCGGTGCCCAAGGCAAAACTCGCTACACCCAACGCCACCGCCAGCGATGAACCAGCGCTGGAGCCACCGGACGGATACTCTGTCAACACGCTGTTCGGACACGCGCCATACGGCGAGCGGCTGCCGTTAAGCCCCGTGGCGAATTGATCAAGATTGGTCTTGCCCAGCGGTATCGCCCCCAATGCGATCAACTGCTCGACGAGGGTCGCCGAGCGCTCCGGCACATAAGCAAAGTCCGGGCACGCGGCGGTGGTGGGTATACCGGCCAGATCAATGTTGTCCTTGATCGCAAACGGCACGCCGTACAGCGGCAGGCTGTCGAGGTCGCGGCCGTCGAGGGCGGCAAGGTAGGGCTCCAGTTCGGCGACGCTGAGCAGGTGGATGAACAGGTGATAATCCGGATTCAGCGCGGCGGCTTTCTCGCGCAGTTTCAGCAGCAGTTGGCGCGGTGTGGTGTCGCCATTGCGATAGGCCTGGCGCAGAACATCGAGTTGCAGATTCATGAGTTGATCCTTATCCAATTGGCTTCAGTCGAGTGCCAGCACCACGACTCGTTGTCCGGCGCGCACCGCTGAACCGGGCTGCACGCGGATCTCGCGCACCACCCCGGCCATCGGCGCGAGCACCGGGATTTCCATCTTCATCGACTCGAGAATCACCAGCACATCCCCCGCAGCAACACGGCTGCCGGCCTCGACCTGCACCTGCCAGAGATTGCCGGCAATGTGGCTGTCGACGCTGTGTTCTCCGTCGGCTAGCGGCGCGTCTTCGCTGGACTCCGCCACGGCTTCTTCGCTGTCGAAATGCGCCTGACCGCTGGCGATCCAGCGTTCACGCTCAGCATTGAAGGCGCCCTGTTGCTGGGCACGAAAGGCGTTGATGCCTTCGGCTTCGCGATTGAGAAAAGCCTGATAATCGGCGAGGTTGAGCTGGCTGTGTTCGATGTTGAGATCGAAGCGCCCGAGTGGAAAATCCCGGCGGATACGCAGCAGCTCGTCGGCGCTGACCGGGTAGAAACGGATCTGATCGAAGAAGCGCAGCAACCACGGTTTGCCGTCGAACGCGGCGACTTCGCGATAGCGGTTCCACATCTGCAACGTGCGTCCGACAAACTGATAACCGCCGGGGCCTTCCATGCCGTACACGCACATGTAGGCGCCGCCGATGCCCACCGAATTCTCGGCGGTCCAGGTGCGTGCCGGGTTGTATTTGGTCGTGACCAAGCGATGGCGTGGGTCCAGCGGCGTGGCCACTGGCGCACCGAGGTAAACGTCGCCAAGGCCCATCACCAGATAGCTCGCATCGAACACCGTGCGCTGCACTTCGTCGAGGTTCGGCAGGTCGTTGATGCGGCGGATGAACTCCAGATTGCTCGGGCACCACGGCGCGTCCTTGCGCACAGTGGTCATGTATTTCTCGATGGCCAACTGGCAGGCCGGGTCGTCCCACGACAGCGGCAAATGCACGATGCGTGACGGCACTTGCAGGTCGTTGGCCGCGCACACCGCGTCCCACTCACCGGCGATGATGCCGAGCAGATCAGCCAGCGGCAGTTGCTCGGGCTGGTAGTGGATTTGCAGCGAGCGGATACCGGGGGTGAGGTCGATCACGCCGTGCAAGGATTTGTGTTCCAGCGCTTGCATGAGGGCGTGGGCACGGAAGCGTAGAACAAGATTGAGTTCAGGCTCGCCGATTTCCAACAGTAAATGAGTGTCGCCAGAAACCCGCGCAACAAGCCGCCTATCCCCCTGACCCAACTCCA
Source organism: Pseudomonas viridiflava (assembly GCF_900580865.1). Taxonomy (GTDB): domain Bacteria; phylum Pseudomonadota; class Gammaproteobacteria; order Pseudomonadales; family Pseudomonadaceae; genus Aquipseudomonas. The sequence goes on along the minus strand of NZ_UTBZ01000228.1, from coordinate 108,074 downwards.
ACACCACAGGTGACGTTAAACCCTGTGGGAGCGAGCCTGCTCGCGAATGCGCTGGGTCATTCAATACTGATGTTTCTGAAAGACCGCTTTCGCGAGCAGGCTCGCTCCCACAGGGGGCATCCCATTTCAGGGCGAAATCGCGGGCGGTTTTGAGATTTACCGGGATGAACTGGATTTTATCGCCCGCCTTGAGCTGCCCCAGTTGCCACAGATCCGCTTCGATCACCGTCACCGGGCACACAAAACCGCCAAGGCTCGGGCCATCCGGGCCAAGGATGACCGGCATGTCACCGGTGAAATCCACCGCGCCAATGGCATACGGATTGTCGTGAATATTCGACGGATGCAACCCGGCCTCGCCACCGTCGGCCCGCACCCATTCTGGCTTCGGCCCGATCAGCCGGACACCGGTGCGGCTGGAATTGAAATGCACTTCCCACTGGGTTTCAAAGAAAGTGCCGATGTAATTTTCGGTGAAATATTCCGGCGCAGCGTGCGGGCCGTAAATCACCCGAATCTGCCGCACCGCTGGCAACGCAGTGATGTGCTGTTCGGCCAGTTGCTGGCCAGCACTGCGGTCAGTCAGCGCAGGCACATGCAACACGTCGCCGGCACGCAATGCCCGACCACCATGCCCACCAAACTGGCCAAGGGTGAAGGTGCTTTTGCTGCCCAGATAATCCGGCACCTGCAAACCACCGCGCAGGCACAGATAACTGCGTGCCCCGGCGCCACTGATGCTGCCCAGATGCAACGTTGCGCCCGCCGGGATCAGCAGCGCGGTGTTCATCGGCACGCTTGTACCTTCAAGTGTCAAGGCAATCGGCGCCCCCGTCACCGCGACCACTGCTGCGCAATTGAAACGCAGCAACGGCCCGCTCATGGTGATTTCCAGCGCCGCCGCGCCCTCAGCATTGCCGAGCAGACGATTGCCCAAACGCAACGCGCGACTGTCCATCGGCCCCGACGGCGGTACGCCCACTGCCCAGTAGCCGAGGCGACCGGGATAGTCCTGCACGCTGGTTTGCGTGCCGGCGCTGAGCACTTCGAAGGTGTTGGCGCGATAGATCAGACCTTCCAGGCAACGGGTCCACGGCTCGCCGCTGGCGAAGGGCGTGTCGAGCAAAATCTGCCGCAGGTAATCGCGGTTGGTTTCCACGCCGTACAACAGACTGTCGCCCAACGCTTGATGCAACTCGGCGCGCGCCTGTTCGCGGGTCGGCGCCCAAGCGATGATTTTGGCAATCATCGGATCGAAGTACGGCGGAATCTCGCAGCCAGCCTCGACCCAGGTATCGATGCGCAGTTGAATACCGTTGGCCGGGGGAAACTCCACCGCCGTCAGCAGGCCCGGGCTCGGCTGAAAATCGCGCCCCGGATCTTCTGCATACAACCGCGCCTGAATCGCATGGCCCTCGGGTTGCAAACCACATATGAGTTCGCTCAGCGGCGGCAGATCACCGGCCGCCAACTCGACCATCCAGCGCACCAGATCCACGCCCCAGACCTGTTCAGTGACGCCGTGTTCCACCTGCAACCGCGTGTTCACTTCGAGAAAATAGAAACGCTGCGCCTCGCTGTCGAAGACGAACTCCACGGTACCGGCGCTGCGGTAGTTCACCGCTTTCGCCAGTTTGATCGCCGCTGCGCACAGCTCATCGGCCATGCCGTCCGGCAGGTTCGGCGCCGGGGTTTCTTCGAGGACTTTCTGATTGCGTCGCTGCACCGAGCAGTCGCGCACGCCGAGTGCGATGACCTCACCGCGCCCGTCGCCGAACACCTGCACTTCCAGATGGCGGGCACGCTGGATGTACTTCTCGATAAACACGCCGGCGTCGCTGAAGTTGTTCTGACCGAGGCGTTTTACCGCTTCGAACGACTCGCTCAGTTCGCTGGCGCTACGGCACACGCGCATGCCGATGCCGCCACCGCCGGCGGTGCTTTTCAGCATCACCGGATAGCCGACTTGTTCGCCGGCCATCAACGCGGCGTCGAGGCCGTCGAGCAGTTCGGTGCCTTCGAGCATGGGCACGCCGTGCTGTTTGGCCAGCGCACGGGCGGTGTGCTTGAGGCCAAATACGCGGAGCTGCTCCGGTGTCGGCCCGATGAAGGCGATGTTGTGCTCTTCACAGGCTTCGGCGAACGCGGCGTTTTCCGAGAGAAATCCGTAGCCGGGATGGATCGCCGTGGCGCCGCTTTGCTTGGCGATGGCGAGGATTTTGTCGACCGCCAGATAGGTCCCGGCGGCAGCGCCTTCACCGAGGCTGTGCGCTTCATCGGCGTGCAGGATGTGCAGGCTGGCGGCGTCGGCTTCGGAATACACCGCCACGCCTTTGACCTGCAGTGAGTCGAGGGTGCGCAGGATGCGGCAGGCGATGGCGCCACGGTTAGCGATGAGGACTTTTTCGAACATGGCATAACCCCTGAAGGGGAAGCGGGCCGTCCCGCCGTTTTTCGACAGACATCCGGGCCGTCCCGGATGAAAAAACACCGACTTCAAATCACTACAGATCCCCTGTGGGAGCGAGCTTGCTCGCGAATGCGATGTGTCAGTCAGCATTGATGTTTCTGATGCGACGCCTTCGCGAGCAAGCTCGCTCCCACATTTTGATCAGGGGTGTTTGGGGGATTTCAGGCACTGGCCGGAACGCGCCTGGCACAGTGCGAAAAGCCAACGGCGCAACCGGCTGATAGTCAGTTCCATACCAGCAGCTCCGCAGGTGTCGGGTTGTAGGCGTTGCACGGGTTGTTCAACTGCGGGCAGTTGGAAATCAACACGATCACATCCATCTCGGCACGCAAATCAACGTACTTGCCCGGCGCGGAAATCCCGTCTTCGAACGTCAGTCCGCCATCCGCCGTCACCGGCACATTCATGAAGAAGTTGATGTTCGGTCCGATGTCACCTTTGCCCAGTCGCCCATCATGGGCGCAGGCGCGCAGGTAGTTGTCGCGGCAGCTGTGCATGTAGCGTTTTTCCAGGGCGTAGCGCACGGTGTTGCTCTCTTGCGCGCAGGCACCGCCGAGGGTGTCGTGGCGTCCGCAAGTGTCGGCGACGATGGTCAACATCGCGTGTCCGAGGTTGGAATACAGCACGCTGCCGGTGCTCAGGTAGACGCTGTTCTGTCGACGCAAGGTGCGCTGCACGTCGTAGCGTTCCTTGGGATTGGCGAGGCTGTAGAACAAGGTATCGATTGCCTGATTACCTTCCAGGTCGAGGATGCGCAGGGTCTGGCCAGCCTTGACCTCCATCAGCCACGGTTCACCGGCGGGGATCGTGGCGCGGTACACCGCAGCGTCGGGTTGTTTTTGCGAAGTGGCGATAGCAACGGACATGGCAGCGATCCTCAGGCGAACAAACGGTCGGTGTTGATAAAGCCGCGCGCATTTTCCGGGCGCGAGGTGCGGCAGTGTTCGGCGACGCTGGCGTTGGCGTTCATCCAGCTCAACTTCAGTGGTTTGGGTGCGTATTCGGGCGCCGGATCCATCGGGTGTTGCAGGGCGGTGAGCACCACCAGCGTGTCCATCGGCGCGTACAACTCGATGTAATCGCCGGCCTTGGAGTTGCCTTCGACGAAGTGGAAACGCCCGGCCTCATCAACGTTCACGCGGCTGAACAGATTGAGCGTCATCAACAGATCGGAGAGGCCCAGCCCCCACTTGCCGAGTTCCACCAACAGGTTGTCGGTGCCGTTGCGGAAGAAGCCATTGCGCAGTTCCTGATAGCGGCCCTGACCGTATTTCTGCGCGACTTCTTCGGCGCAGAGCACACCGCCGAGGCTGTCGCTCCAGCCGCAGGTGTCAGCGGTGATCGCGGCGAGTACGCGGCCCATGTCCGAGTACAGGCAATGGCCCGTGGTGAGCTTGGCGGTGTGTTGGCATTTGAGGCTGTCGGGCAGGTTCAGCCGTTCGGTTTTCTCATTGGCGTTGAGTAAGGTCAGGCTGACGTTGGCGCCACCGTGCAGATCGGTCACGCGCAGCAATTGGCCGCGCTTCAACACGAAGGAACGGTGGCCGCCGCCGGGGAGCATTTCTTCGGCGAAGGGTGGGAACAGTTGGGTCGAATCAGTCATCGGTTTATTCATCGAAGCAGTCCTCTCAAGCGGTACGAAGGGCGCCTGCCAGTGGCAACGGCAGGGCGTCGACGGCGGCGCGTTGGGCGCGGCGGTCGCTGTTCAAAGGGATGTCGTAGGTGATGCGTGCGCCATAGGCGCCGGGGGCGTGCGGGTCGAGGCGCACCTTGTCGAACACCAGCAGACGGGTGCCGAGGCTGAAACCTTCGGAGAGGTCGTGGGTGACCATGAACACCGTCAGTTTGGTTTCGCGCCACAGCTCCAGCAGCAAGGTGTGCATGTCTTTGCGGATGCCCGGATCGAGCGCGCCGAACGGTTCGTCGAGCAGCAACACCCGCGGTTTCATGATCAGTGCCTGGGCTATCGCCAAGCGTTGCTGCATGCCGCCGGACAGCTGCGCCGGGTACTTGTCCAGCGCATGGCCGAGGCCGACTTTTTCCAGCAATGCTGCGGCCTGTTCGCGCGCCTCACGTTTGGCGTTACCGAACAAGCGACCCAGCAGCGGTGCGCGCGGCAGTTCGAGGCCGAGGGCGACGTTGTCGAGCACGCTCAAATGCGGGAACACCGAGTAGCGCTGGAACACCACGCCACGGCTGGCATCCGGCTCGCTGGCCAGTGGCTGACCATCGAGCAGAATCTCGCCACGACTCGCTGTTTCCTGACCGAGCAGCAGGCGCAGGAAGGTCGATTTGCCGCAACCGGACGCGCCGACCAAGGTGCAGAACTCACCCTCGTTGACGCTCAGGTTCAAGCCTTCCAGCACCACTTGATCGGCGTATTGCTGCCAGACGTTTTTTACCGTGATGAAGCTCATTTGGCCGCTCCCTCATACCAAGGGAAGGCGCGACGGGTCAGGTACTTCAGGCCCCAATCCATCAGCCAGGCGAGGAGGGTGATCCACACCACGTACGGCAGAATCACGTCCATCGCCAGATAGCGTCGCACCAGAAAAATCCGGTAGCCGAGGCCGTCGGTTGAGGCGATCGCTTCGGCGGCAATCAGGAACAACCACGCCGAACCGAGCATCAGCCGTAACGAGATCAACAAACGCGGCAACAGTTGCGGCAGCACTACGCGCAGCATCAATGTCCAGGTCGAGGCGCCGAGGGTCTGCGCCTTGATCAGCAGTTCGACGGGAATTTCCCGGGCGCGCTGTTCCAGATCGCGAGCGAGGGCCGGGGTGATGCCGATCACGATCAGCATGACCTTCGACAACTCGCCCAAGCCGAAAACGATGAACAGAATCGGCAGGATCGCCAGCGGCGGCACCATCGACAGCACTGTCAGCAGCGGCGACAACGGCGCGCCAAACAACGGCAGCGTGCCGGCGGCGATGCCCAGGCACAGCCCGGCCAATGCAGCGATGCCGAGACCGATGGCCAGGCGCCGCAGACTCGACGCGGTGTCCTGCCACAACAGGTAGTCACCGGTGCGGCTGTCGGCATTGAAGGCCAGACGTTTCACCGCGTCGGTCATCTGCACGGCGCTGGGCAGCAGTTTGTCGTTGGGGTTGTCCGCCAGGCGCTCGGCCGAGCCCATGAAATAGGCGAAAAGCAGCAAAGCGAACGGCAGGATCACCAGCAACAGGCGACTGGGGCGATCCGGGTGGCGATTGATCAGGCGCATGGCCAAATCCTCCGTGGCTTACAGCTTGGCGTCGGCGGCCATCTGCACGTAGGTCGGATCGAAACGCAGCTTGAGGTTGCCGGTATCGCCACTGGTCACGCCATTGGCGAAAGCCATGCCGACCGCGCTGGTGTCTTTCGCGCCTTCCCCGAGCAAGCCGTGCTGGAAGGAGAATTCGGCGACCTTGCGCATGGTTTCCGGCAGTTGCTTGCTGGTGGCGAAACTCAGCGCTTCGCTTGGCGTGGCGAACAATCTGGTGGTGTCGAGTTGTGCCTGGAATCCGGCCAGATCAGTGCCCGAGGCCTTGGCCATGTGCTCCAGCGCAGCTTTGCTCGCGGCGTTCTTGGCGTTCATCAACTCGACCACTTCGAACCACGCACCGGTCAGCGCTTTGCCCAGCGCCGGGTTGTCTTTGAGGGTGGCGCTGTTGACCACCATCATGTCCATGATCTCGCCGGGAATCTGGCTGGAGTTGAACACTTCGGTCACGCCCGGCTTGGCCTTGATGTCTGAGAGCATCGGGTTCCAAGTGGTCACGGCGTTGACCTGATCGGTGTTGAATGCAGCGGAAATGTCGGCGTCGGAGGTGTTGACCACTTTCAGGTCTTTTTCGGTCAGGTCGACCGAGTCCAGCGCGCGGGCCAGCAGGTAGTGCGAGACCGACAGTTCGACCAGATTGACGTCCATGCCCTTGAGGTCGGCGACTTTCTTGCCGGCGCCCTTGAGGACGATACCGTCGTTGCCGTTGGAAAAGTCGCTGACGATCAACGCGGTGCTGTCGACGCCGCCGGCGGCCGGAATGGTCAGCGCATCCATGTTGGTCATGGTGCAGCCGTCGAACTGGCCGGCGGTGTACTGGTTGATCGATTCGACGTAGTCGTTGAGCTGCACGACGTCGATCTTGATCCCGTACTTCTTCGCCCATTTGTCGACGATGCCTTGGCTGCCGGCGTATTCCCATGGCATCCAGCCAGCGTAAATAGTCCAGCACACGCTGAAGTGGTCTTTCTGGGCGGCGGGGGCTTGGCTGCTGAGGAGCGCGGCGAACGCGGCGGCGAGCAGGGCGGGCAAACGTAGTCGGGTCATGGTGGATTCTCCAGTTGATCAAGGGCGGACAGGAAGGCAACGCGGCACCGCGAACGGTGGCTTGTCTCCCGGGCTTTTGTCCCGCCGTGTAACCTCAACTGGAGGTCGCCAACTCTCGGACCAGCCACTCGCGATTGCGAGCCGGAACCCTAGTCAGCCATTGCAAATTGTGGTGCCGCGAACCTGTGATGACTCCTGCACGGGTTTGCTAAAGCGAGACGCGTGCCAAGTCACGTCAGGCGCTCTGGCACGGGCGCATGGGTTTAATCGGTTTGCTCTCAGGCCGGCACAGCGCTTTGTGTTGGTGCGCGGTTGCACCGTCATGCAGCGTGTTGGCCGCTGATCCGATGCGAGCGAGGTGTTGGCACTCGACCCGGGTTTGTCAGTCAAATCAAGTGTCAGCCGGTCTGTGCCGACTGCTGTCGCGGGTCTTTCAGGAGGCCGCCATGCTTATTCAGAAAACGTTGCGAAGGGTGCTGCTGGGAGCGGTGCTCGGGTTGGGTCTGTCCGGTTGTTATTACTACGCCGGACCCTACGGTGGTTATCCCGCCACTTATTACTATCCCGGCTATTACTCACCTTATTCCTATGGCAGTTATTACGGCCCGCGCTACTACGGCGGCCCGCGTTATTACTACGGTGGCTACGGTGGCTACGGTTATCGCGGCGGTTACGGGCGGGGTTATCACGGCGGCGGATATCATGGTGGTCACCATTAATCAGTAGCTGAATGACGGCGTTTTTGCGGATGAACAAGGTTTCATAGATCACTTGTTTCAACTTGTTGCAGGAACGCACCAGATGCCGAAAACGCTGTCTGATTTTTCGACAGTCACCGATTAAATGACTGTCGCCTGCCAGCGTCGCTGGTGTGGCCAATCCGCGGTCCAGGAGGCCGCCATGTATAGACGAATTCTTCTGCTTGCTGCGTTGATGTTTTCCGTTGCCGGTTGCGTTCCGTACTCCTACGCGGACTCGTATTACAGCTCAGAGGTCTACACATCACCTGCACCGGCCTACTACAACACGGGTGGCACGTATTACAACGGTGGCAGCAGGTATTACGCGCAGCCACGCTATTACCAGCCAGCCCCGCGGTATTACCAGCAACCGCGCTATTACCAGTCGGCGCCGCGTTACTATCAACCGGCCCCGCGTCACTACGAAAGCCGTCGCTGGCACGGCAATGATCGCGGACGCTGGGATGGCCACCGTCGCGGTGGCTGGGATAACGATCACCGCGGTCGTGGCAACTATGATCGCCACAGCGGACGCGGTGACCACAACGGACGTGGCAACCGCTGGTAATCACCCGCCAACAAAAAGCGGCGCATGAAGCGCCGCTTTTTTGTGCCCGGAATATCGTCAGGATGCAGGCGCAACGGTAAACGCAGGATTAATGGCCATAGCAGGCTCGGCGCCGGAACTGGATACTCATCGACTAGGGTCCGGTTTAATCGCTATATCAGGCACGGGCTTATAGGAAAGGCCGTAATCCACCAGCAATTCTTCACCCTTCCTGATGTCATTCAGCGCTACGTAAAACGTCAGGTTTTTCCCCACTGCGATGGAAATGACGTTATTCGAGCGCCATGCCGGCCCAGCGCCCAATTGCGAGGTATTGATCAGGCTCAGGGTGTTGCCCGTGTGCAGCGCACTCACCGAGCGATTGCCCGACCGTGTGCCGAACAAGTAGGTCAGTACAGCCCTTGAACCTTGTTTGCGTATTTCCTGAAACAACGACGCTTCTGATTCATGGAATTTGCCTGCGTACGGTCCAAGCACTTCAAATTTGGCAATATCGCGACGTGCCCACACCGACGCGCCGCGATCGGGTCCACCGTCATCCAGTGCCGTGAGCACTTCCAGCGTCTGATCAAACCGCGTCTGATGCTGTCCTTCCGTACGCAACCAGTCTTTGATCGATTCCCTGATCTGGCTTGAGACGCTTTTTTTACTTGCGCTATCTAGACCGTCAAGCAGGCCATTCCAGTGGGCGATACGGATGTCATCAATCAGCCCTTCGAGGGATAAAGTCCGGCTGATTGTCGGGTTTCGCGGGTCCTGCAGAATCGGCAGGTTGTTGTCGACCTGATGAGGCAATGACGAGGAGATCCCTGGTTCAACTTTGATAGCGACAGGCAAGATGTCCGAAGAGGGGCCCGGAACTTCAGCGACACGGTCTGGCGTGTCGGCGGGTCTCTTCGGTGGCGGTGACTCCAGTGAGGCCGGCGCCGGACGCTTTTGTGGCGTAATCGTTTCAGCCTGTTGGCCTTCAAGGCGTGGCATGGAGCTTTGCCCCGAATGGCCTGCAACCTTGCGCATCATGGACTGCCCCCTTGGCCCAAGACTGCCATCGACCCGGACATAATTGTAAAAAGTGTTCGGATAAAGATGATGATGACCGGCAAATCCTTCGATGGTCATTGTGTCTCGCTCTTGCTGAGACATGTTTTGCCACGCACGAACATGTGTTTCTTCCGGCTGGTTAAACGGTAAGTCGTCAGGACGGTCACGCACTAATACGCCAGTCGCGCTCAACTCGCCGTCGGGCTTCACGTAGTACTCGAATGTTTTCCGAGGCAGGTTGTTCTGTCGGGCAAAGCCCTTGCGTGTGAGCCTCTGTCGCTCCGCTTGCGGTAATGCCTCCCAGTCCCGCAAATGTTCGGCAATGACCCTTTGCTTGCGCACTCTCGAAGTCCGGCCTGTCAGTTGGGTGGACATTTCAGGAGGCAACGCATTTTTGATACGGTGCAAGGCCGCGGTTCTGAGGGATCCATCGACTTTGACGTTCGCCTGCCATGTAGCAGGATTGAATGCGTGTTGACGGATGAATTCCTCTGCCGTGAGGGTGTTATCGCGTTGCCCGGAAAGCACCCACCACTGACGTAAATGTTCATCGGTCAAAGTCTTGTAGGTGCCACCGGCCGCTCGGTGCATCAAGGATTGTCCGGTTGGTTTCAGGCTTCCATCGGCATGTACATAGCCCGCAAAAGTCTCCGGGTGAAGAAAGTGAAGACCGGAAAATCCTTGAGTTGTGATGGTGTCACGTTCTTGCTGGGTCAAGTTTTGCCAGGCACGGACATGCGTTTCGCTGGTCCTGTTGAAGGCTTTGTCTGTCGGACGGTCACGCACGAGTACGCCGGTTTCACTCAATTGGCCGTCAGGCTTCACGTAGTACTCAAATGTTTTTCGCGGCAGATTGTTCTGCAGCGCAAAGCCTTCACGCGTCAGCTTCTGCTGCTCTGCTTGAGGCAGCGCCTCCCATTGCCGCAGGTGCTCGGCAGTGACCCTTCGAGTCTTGCCCTTCGGAACCCGGCCGGGCCAGTCGATTTCCCGAACTCTCTGCGTATCAGGTTGCTGATCCGGGACAGGTTGATCGGTGTTTTTTTTCACCTTGTCTAGACGTTTGATCGCATCCTCTGTCAGCGACCCATCCTGCCTGACGTGTTTTCGCCATATGTTGGGGTTGAGCTGATGTTGATGCATGAACTGCGCTTCTGTCACCGTGTTGCCCGGTTGCCTGAAGAGCGCATTCCACTGGTGTAAATGGTCATAACCGAATTTGTTATAGGCACCACCGGCCGCGCTGTGCAGCAGCGCTTCGCCGGCCGGCCCCAAGCGACCGTCGGCTCTTGCGTAACTTCTGAAGGTTGCCGGGTTGAAGTGATGCAGACCGGCAAATCCCCCCATGGTCATTTCGTCACGGGCTTTCTGCGTCATGTTCTGCCATTCACGGATATGCGCTACGTTCGGCAGATTGAAGGCTGTATCTGTGGGTCGGTCACGCACCAGCACGCCGGCAGCGCTCAATTCACCGCCAGGCTTGACGTAGTACTCAAATGTTTTTCGAGGCAGTAGATACTGTCGGGCAAAGCCGCCGCGGGTAACTTGATGCTGTTGCGCCGGGGACAATGCTTCCCATATCCGTAAATGCAATGCGCTAATCTCCCGTCCCCCCCCTTGCGCGCCCAGTCGTTGCCACCGGTCACCCTGGAGATGCTGGATCAGCAATTCGGTTTGCCGGTTGCGGTGATAGACCCGCGCCTGCACGACGCCATCTTCACTGCGAGTGACTTGCCTGACCTCGTACACCGCTGTTTTACCGCTGCTATCGGTATGGCGTATGTGGGAGAGATGCCCGTCGGCGGCAACATATATCCCTTGGCCGTTGCGCGAGAGTCCGGCAATGCTGGACTCGGGCACACTGAAGTGACTGAACAGAGCATGGCCCAGCTCGTGCAACTCATCGAGGTATGAAGTGACCACTTTACCGGCGACCGCCTGGGTCGCGACTGCAAACTCCTCGATCGGACTGCCGTAAGGTCGCATCGTGTCGGCATCAAATGAATACCATTGACCGTTCTTCAATACAGCTGCGCCTTCCACAGTCTGGCCGGCGACTTTTACGGTGCCCGTTGCCGCTGCGTCATACTGTTTGCTGACAGCTTTCAATACATCGTAACTGTCGGCAGCCCCCCTGAGCCGGTTGACGGTTTTGGCGCCTTTGGACAGTAGATAAAGGCCACCGGTCCCCACCAGTCTGGTCAGATCACCCAAGCCGCCCACCGGGTTGAGCACATCGATTGTGGCGACGCCGATGACATGGACGGTCTTCAAGGCCTTGGCTCCAGTGGAGAGCGCAGTGCTGCCGATCCTGATCAGTTTTCCTGCAGTGGCGGCGCCCGCTGTGAGAAAGCCGAATATATCCACGGTGAGATCAAACACCGCCGCGCCATAGTTGCCTTGCTGAAAATTGACAACGGCCGATCGGAAGGGGATCAGGTTCAACAAAAACTCACCCAGCGGTTTGGGCTGGTAATACTCGTCCATGGGTGTCTGCCCGCGGGCCAGCGCTCTGATTGCGGGATCGTCCAGATCGAGATGTTGCACAAAGGCGTCGGCAATCGCACGGGACCGAGCGCTGCTGAAACTGTTAAAAAGTGATTCGCTCAACGTGCGCTCACGACCCAGCTCACTTGCCGCCTCACGGGGGATAAGCTCTTTGGTCGTAAAATATTTGTTGGCTTCCCTTGATTCCTGGTGCTTTGCCCTGTGCAGGGCTGTTCGTTCAATCGTGTCTTTATTGATGTTGATTTCATACGCCCGAAGGTTGCCGCTCAGCTCCGTTCTGATGAGCAGTCCGGGCTCGTTCGGGCAATGGGTATGATTAAAGAAACCATCTGACACATATGAACCTTGTTGGAAAAAACTGACTTTTCCAAACTCGAAGTTCTTTTTGTCCTCCAGTGGAAGCAGGCAGATCATGTGCCTGACCGTTGTATTGACGGCGGCTTTTTTATCCTCGATGGCGCGCGTGAACTGCTGCTCGAAAGCCTCCCGCACACCAAACGTCGGGTTGTTGTTCAACGCCTCCAACGGGATGCGGGCATCAACGGATGCCAGCGGCCGCGGATTGGGCAAATCCATCATCGCGTAATCCCTTAGCGAATGAATGCCACTGAAACCCGACTGCCCACTCTCGCCGCGATACGTATCCGTGTGGAGTGCCTTGACCTCGAAAAGCGTGCCCAGATCGCCAAATCGCTCTATCAATACGGCCAGGGCAATGTCTTTTCGTGTCGGTAATTCTTTGTCCAGTATTCTGGCGGCAACAAGCCGCTCATCAAGCTCCTGGTTAAATGCCGCCCTTATCGTTTCAAGTTGTCCGGCGGGGTAGTTATCAGCGTGCCGTTTCAGAATGATTTGGTTGGCGACAGCCCAATCGATTAATACGGCTGCCTGAATGCGCTGGCTGGATGCAGGGTCAACCAGGCGAGCACTTTCAGACTGACTCATGATCTGGGCAAACGACATGCCGGGGACTTTGCCCGGTGTTTGAGCCTCGATGGTCATTGCCGCAATGGTCAGGTTCGCCCATGCCAGACTGCCAACTTTTACATTCCCGGGTATGTCCTCAATCAGAAATTGCGGTGCCGACCTGCCCAGCAAAAGGTACGCACCGGCTTTCGCCAGGGCAGCGCTGGTTCTACCTTCCCGGCTCAAGTGATCAGCCAGGTTATCTGCGACTTCAGAGGCGCGCCGGCCCCAATTCTGATCACTGGCCAGATCAAAATCCGCTGTTTTGCGCCGATCAGGGGCAGTGATTGATTCGGGGTCCAGTTGCAGTGTGATGCCTGCCAGCAGGTAATCCATCGCACTGCTTTCGCTGTCGATACCCTGCATTCTTCGTTGCAGCGCATCGCCCATCAGTTGCCCTTGCGCGGAGCCGATCAGGGTTTCGAGTATCCGGGCAGGATCGTTCGCGATGTTATCCGGGAGTGGGCAGCGATAACGCAGAAACTCCAGCACACCACCCTGGGTTTGCATCACCAACGGCTGGTCGCCCAAGTGGTGCGCATGATTCATCGTGATCAGGCGCAAGCGCCGTTGTTCGTCTGGATTCAGTGGAATCGGCCAGGACAACGCCCCACCCAAATTGCCTAAGGGAGGCTCAATCGTGCTGTCAGTGACAGCCGCCAGCGCTTCGATGCCTTCAGGTTCGTCGGGGGGGAGCGGTTGTGTCAGCGAAGGTGTACGTTCTAGGGTGTTGCCCGTCATGAGACTGTCCATAGTCAAAGAGTCGTCCTTGGGAAAGCGCGGTTAGGCGCTTCCAGCGTTCACGAGTGTAAAAACACGCGGTGAACACATTCCATAAACCAAGTACGAGACTTTGTGTCCAGTTAAACGCCGTGTTGGCGGTCGGACAGGATGTACATTTGCGTCCGGTCCGACCCTGCGTCTGGCTCAGTAAACCGTCAAATCCGCCAACGGATGCCGCCCCTCCCAAACCTTGTGAAAGTGCGCCTCAACCACCGCATCCGGCACATTGTTGATATCCGGCCAGTGCCAGTGCGGCTTTTGATCCTTGTCGATCAACCGCGCCCGAACCCCTTCGCTGAACTCCGGATGCCGGCAGCAATTGAGGCTCAGGGTGTATTCCATCTGAAAGACTTCGGCCAGCGACATGTGCCGGGCGCGGATGATCTGTTCCCAGACCAGATGCGCGGTCAGTGGCGAGCCTTCGCTCATGGTTTTCGCCGCCCGGGCGATCAAGGGATCGCTGCTGTCGCGCTGCAGGCTGATGGCTTTCCACGCGCAGGTGACGTCGCTGACGTCGAGCAACTCATCGATCTGCTGTCGACGCGGCAACCATTGTGCCTCGGGCATCTGGGCCACGGCTTCCTGCTGCAACGCCTTGAGCAGACTGTTGAGTTGCACGTCAGTCTGTTCCTGCCAATTGAGTTGTAGCAGGCCTTCGATCAGTTGCGGCTGTTGTTCGTCGAGCAGGAAGCGGTCGGCCAGATCCAGATCGATCGCATCCCGACCGTTCATGTGCGCGCCAGTCAGGCCCAGAAACAAGCCAAGCTTGCCCGGCAGTCGGGCGAGAAACCAACTGGCGCCGACGTCCGGATACAGACCAATGGTGATTTCCGGCATGGCCAAACGGCTGCTCGGCGTGACGATCCGCGTGCTCGCGCCTTGCAGCAGGCCCATGCCGCCGCCGAGCACATAACCATGGCCCCAGCAGATCAGCGGTTTTGGATAGGTATGCAGGCTGTAATCCAGGCGATATTCCGCGCTGAAAAACTGCGCGGCCAGCGGTGGTACCTCGCCGGGGTGGGCGCGACAGGCCTCGACCAGGCTGCGCACCTCGCCGCCGGCACAGAAGGCCTTGGCGCCGTTACCACGTAGCAGCACGCATACGATTTGCGGATCCTTGGCCCAAGCGTTCAACTTGTCGCTGAGGGCGTTGATCATCGGCAAGGACAGCGCATTCAGTGACTTTTCAGCATCCAGGCTGGCAATACCGATGCGGGCGCCATCGGTTCCGGAGAGTTCTTCGAAGTGCAGATTCATCGTGACCTCGATCGGGAATTTGAACGATCAGTATGATCGTTGTGTGGGAAAGTGCCGGATCTGCATCAGATCAATTGACAAGCGTGGTCGGCTTTCCTAGGGTTCGCCCCATTGTTTTTGCCGGGTATGACCATGACTGCTGACGACCGTATCAAACTCGAACCGAGCTGGAAGGAGGCACTGCGTGCTGAATTCGACCAGCCTTACATGGCAGAGTTGCGCCAGTTTCTGCAGCAGGAGCGGGCGGCCGGCAAGGAAATCTATCCGCCGGGGCCAATGATTTTCAATGCTTTGAATTCAACACCGCTGGATAAAGTGAAGGTGGTAATCCTCGGTCAGGACCCGTATCACGGCCCGGGGCAGGCCCACGGTTTGTGCTTCTCGGTGCAACCGGGCGTGCCGGCACCGCCGTCGCTGGTCAATATCTATAAAGAGTTGAAGCGCGACCTGAACATCGACATTCCCAATCACGGCTACCTGCAGAGCTGGGCCGATCAGGGCGTGTTGATGATCAACACCACTATGACCGTCGAGCGTGCCAACGCCAATGCGCACAAGGACAAGGGTTGGCAGTTTTTTACCGATCGGATCATTGAACTGGTCAGTGAGCGCCAGCCGCATCTGGTGTTCATGCTCTGGGGCGCCCATGCGCAGAGCAAGCAGAAGCTGATCGACGCGACCAAGCATCTGGTGCTGACGTCGGTGCATCCGTCGCCGCTGTCGGCGTATCGCGGGTTTTTGGGTTGCGGCCATTTCAGCCGGACCAACAAGTTTCTCGAGCAGAATGGCGAGACGCCGATCGAGTGGCGTTTGCCGCCGATTTGATGGGCTGACTGAGCCGGCCCCTTCGCGAGCAGGCTCTCTCCCACAGGTTCTTGTGGTTGCCACAGATTGTGTGCACACCTCAAAACCCGGTGGGAGCGAGCCTGCTCGCGAAAAGGGCGACGCGGTTTTACTCGGGATTACGATTCCAGTACTTGAACAACGGCTCCGCCAGAAACAGCACAAACAACAACCGCATCACCTGCATCGCCGTCACCAGCGGCACCGACAATTGCAGCGTCTCCGCCGTCAGACTCATCTCGGCAATCCCGCCGGGCATCATGCCCAGCGTCAGTGAACGCAAATCCAGATGGGTCAAAGCACTCAGCCCCAACGCCGCCAACGTAGCGATCAACATGGTCAGCGCCGTGCCGATCAACGTCCGCCCCATAAAGGAAGGCGCGCGGCGGAAGAACTGCCGATTGAAGTGACATCCCAAACCGCTGCCAATCAGCCACTGGCCAATCTGACTGCCACCATTGGGCAAACCAATGTGCAGATCCCAGCCAATACTCACCGCCGCACTCACCAGCAACGGCCCGAACAGCCACGGATTGGGTTGGCGCAAACGCTGCCACAGCCACGCGAGCAAACCACCCGCCGGAAACAGAATCGCCAGCCAGCGCCAATCGACGCTGCCGGCATGAGAGATCGGTGTGCCGTCGCCGAGCAAATACTTGAACGCCGCCGGCACACACAACACCACTACCAACACCCGCAAGCTCTGCCCCGCCGCGACGTGGCTGAGCATCGCGCCATTACGCGCGCCGAGGTTGACCATCTCCCCGGAACCGCCAGGCATGCTCGAGAAAAATGCCGTGGCGCGATCCTCTCCGGTACGGCGCATCAACCACACGCCCACCACCGCCGAGACACTGGTGACCAGCGCCCCAAAGAAGATCAAACCGAAATGACTGAGCACCTGCTCCATCACCACCGGGGTGAAGTGCAGGCCGATGCCGATGCCGACGATCCACTGGCCGCACTTGCGGCCGCCAGGGATTTCGGTGAGTTGCCACGGGGTCAGGCAGCGCACGAGGATGATCGCCAGCAACGAGCCGACCATCCACGGCAGTGGCCAGCCGATCTGGCTGGCGATGTAGCCGCCGAGCAGACCGACCAGCGGGGTTCCCCACCAGGATTTCAGTGAGGCGCGATCAAACATCGGCAATGGCGCGACGCGCGACCGAACGTTTGCGCCAGATACGCAGCAGCGGCATCAGCAGCATGATCGCGGTCAGCACCCAGACACCGAAGGTGATCGGGCTCGACCAGAGGATCTCCAGCGCACCGTTGGAAATCGACAGCGCCCGACGCAGGTTCTGCTCCATCAGCCCGCCGAGGATGAAGCCCAGCAGCACTGGCGACAACGGGAAGTCGAGCTTGCGCAGGATGTAGCCGAAGATGCCGATGCCGACCATCAGGAACAGGTCGAACGTGGTGGCGTGCACCGCGTAGACGCCGATCCCGGTGATGATCGCGATCACTGGCACCAGTGCCCAGTTCGGCACGGCGAGGATGCGGGTGAAGATGCGGATCATCGGGATGTTGAGGATCACCAGCATGATGTTGGCGATGAACAACGAGGCGATCAGGCCCCAGACGATGTCCGGTTGTTGCTGGAACAGCAGCGGGCCGGGAGTGATGTTGTACAGCGACAGGGCGCCGATCATCACTGCCGTAGTGCCCGAACCTGGCACGCCCAGCGTCAGCATTGGCACCAGCGCGCCACAGGCCGAAGCACCGATGGCGGTTTCTGGCGCGGCGAGGCCACGGGCATCGCCCTGACCGAATTTGCCACTGGCACCGGCGATGCGTTTTTCGGTCATGTAAGCGACGGCGCTGGCCAGCGTCGCGCCGGCACCCGGCAACACGCCCATGATGAAACCGAGCAGGCCGCAACGGATGTTCACCACGAACACCGATGAGGCTTCCTTGAAGTTGAACATCATGCGCCCGGTGGCTTTTACCGCTTCCTGACCGCGATGGGTTTTCTCCAGCAGCAACAGAATTTCACTGACCGAGAACAGGCCCAGCACCAGCACGACGAACTGGATGCCGTCGGTGAGGTGAATGTTGTCGCCGGTGAAGCGGTACACGCCGCTGTTGGCGTCGATGCCGACGCTCGACAGGAACAGGCCGATCAACGCCGCAATAAAGGTTTTCAACGGTCGATCACCGGCCATGCCGCCCAGACAGACAATCGCAAACACCATCAACACGAAGTATTCCGCCGGGCCAAAGGCAATCGCCCATTTCGCCAGCAGCGGCGCGAACAACACCATGCCGCAGGTGGCGATGAATGCACCGATAAACGAACTCCACGCCGACAGCGACAGCGCCACACCGGCCAGACCTTTGCGGGCCATCGGGTAACCGTCGAGGGTAGTCATCACGGTCGATGCTTCGCCGGGAATGTTCAGCAGGATCGAACTGATCCGGCCGCCGTATTCGCAGCCCAGATACACCGCTGCCAGCAGAATCAACGCCGACTCCGGCGGCAGGCCGAGGGCGAAAGCGATCGGGATCAGCAGCGCTACACCGTTGATCGGGCCGAGGCCCGGGAGCAAGCCGACGACGGTGCCGATCAGCGTGCCGGTCAGGGCCGTGACCAGGTTGTACGGGCTCAGCGCGACGCCGAAGCCTTGACCCAAATAACCGAGGGTATCCATATCAGTTCTCCAGCACGTCGAGCAGGCCAAGGGGCAGCGGAACGTCCATCACACGGTCGAACAGCAGGTACAGACCGATGGCCATCAGCGTCGTCACCACGATGCTCGGCATCCAGCGACCGCCATACAGGCGCGCCATCGGAATGCCGATGAGGATGCTGCTGAGGATGAAACCCAGCGGTTCGAACAGGCCGGCGAACACCAGCAGCAGTGCGACGCAAATGGCGATCTTGGTCAGGGTTTCGCGATCCAGTGGCGGCTCGTCTTCACTGTGTTTGATCGGCGCCGGGCGGAACACCATGTACAGCAGCGCCGCGCCCATCAGGCCGAGCATCAGCAAAGGAAAGGCGCGTGGGCCGACCGGTTCGTAGGAAAAGGCCGCTTGGTACGGCCACGCCATCAGTGCCAGGCCGGCGCAAACCAGCAGCAGCACTGAGGCGAAAATGCGTTGAATAAGCATGGGAGCTCCTGTGCCGCGTTCCCGCAACCGGGAACGTAGCCGCTAGACAGAGGCGATCACTGGATCAGGCCGAACTCTTTGGCCAGCACTTTGTAGTCCGCCACCTGCTTCTTCACGTAGGTGTCCAGCTCCGGGCCGGTCATGGCGAACGGGAACAGTTCACGCTGATCGCGCAGCTTGGCGAACTCATCGGAGGCCAGCAGTTTGTCGAACGACTCTTTCCACCAGGCGTAGTCTTCGTCGCTGACTTTTGGCCCCAGGTAGAAGCCGCGCACCACCGGCCAGACGATGTCGTAGCCTTGCTCGCGAGCGGTCGGGATATCTTTCATTTCCGGCTCATCGAGACGCTTGTCGGAGAACACCGCGAGCAGACGCATGTCGCCACTCTGGATGTGCGGCATGGAGTCGGAGATGTCGGTACTGCCGACCTGGATGTGACCGCCGAGCAGGGCGGTAGCGATTTCGCCGCCACCTTCGAGGGCTACGTAACGCAGGTCACGCGGGTTGATCCCGGCAGCCTTGGCGATCAGTGCGGTTTGCATCCAGTCCTGGCTGCCAACGGTGCCGCCGGAACCGATCACCACCGAGCTTGGGTCTTTCTTCAATGCCTGAACGAGATCGTCGAGGGTCTTGTAGGGCGAATCGCTTTTCACCGCGATGGCGCCGTAGCTGGTGCCGACGGCTGCGAGCCAGCGCACGTTGGTTTCATCGAAACGACCGAACTTGCCCTGGGCCAGGTTGAGCAACGAACCGCTCGACCAGGCGACCAGCGTGCCGGCATCGGCCGGACGTTGCGCGACCACGGCGTTGTAGGCCACCGCACCGACACCGCCGGGCATGTAGGTCACACGCATCGGTTTGCTCAGCAGCTTCTGGTTGACCAGTGCGCTCTGCACCAGTTTGCAGGTCAGGTCGAAACCACCGCCGGGGGAGGCCGGTGCGATACATTCCGGACGTTTCGGTTCGGCCATCAGTTGGCCGGCAAACAGAATGCAACTGGCGGCCAGTGCAACTTTACGCAGTGACAGGTTCATTGGTCTCTCCACAGTTTCTTGTTGTAGGGGCTTTGTGTAGGAGCTGCCGAAGGCTGCGATCTTTTGATCTTGATCTTCGACGTTTCAATCAATTACCAAAGTGCAACGCTATAGCTCACCAGCAAACGCACTTCGTCTGCATCGCGAGCCGAGTAGTTGGAGCGGTAAGTGGCATTACGCAAACGCACGGCGACGTCCTTCAAGGCGCCGCTTTGTACTACATATTTGATCTCGGTGTTGCGTTCCCACTCTTTGCCTTCTTCGCCGTTCTTGAGCTTGATGTTGTCACCGCTCAAGTAGCGGCTCATGAAACTCAGGCCGGGAATGCCGAGCTTGGCGAAGTCAAAGTCGTAACGAGCCTGCCAGGAGCGTTCTTCAGCACCGGCGAAGTCGTTGATCTGCACGAAGTTGACCAGATACGGGTCGCTGCCATCGACATAAGGGAAAGCGCTGTCGCCAGACATGTGCTGATAACCGGCGCTGAACTTGTGGCCGCTCAGCGCGTAGCTGACCAGACCGTTGAGCGAGCGGTTGTCGATCTCGCCGCCACGGGCTGCGCCTTGGTCATCACTGACGGCGAAACGCAGATCGGTGGCAAACGTGCCCGGACCCATCGGCCGCGAAGCAACGAGGCCGAAGAAGTGCTGGTTATAGACTTCGTCGAGTTGGGCGAAGTGGTAACTGCCGGTGATCTTGTCGGTGAACTTGTAGTCGACGCCGCCAAAATCAAAGTGCTTGCCAGCGGCGGTGCCGGCAAAACGGCTGTTCTTGTTGTTGAGGGCGATGTCCTCGAAATCGGTGCTGTCGCGATCCTTGGCTTTTTCCAGTCGACCACCGGTGAAGGTCAGGTTCTTGATCTCTTTGGAGGTCAGCAAACCGCCTTCAAACGTCTGCGGCAGGATCCGCCCGTCGTTGGGCTTGAGGATCGGCAGTTCAGGAATCAGGCTGCCGATTTTAAGTTCGGTGGCGGAGATTTTCACTTTACCGGTCAGGCCGACTTTCGAGTATTCATCCGCCGCGCGCCCATCATCGTGGGTCGGCAGCAGGCCGGTACCGGTGCGGTCCGGGCTTGAATCGAGTTTGACGCCGAGCATGCCTAAAGCATCGACACCGAATCCCACGGTGCCGTCGGTATAACCCGATTGCAGATTGAGCATGAAACCCTGGGCCCATTCGTCACGCTTGGATTGCTGGGCGCTGGTGCCATCGCGAAAGTCGCGGTTGAAATACATGTTGCGGGTTTCGAAGGTGGCGCTGCTGTCTTCAATGAAGTCGGCAAAACTCAATGGCGAAAAACCGGCAAGGGCGGCGGCACTGACGAGGGCGGTGTGGCTGAAACGGGAAGGGCGAACAGGCGTGGACGCCTGAGGCTGCATGGACGGCATGCGGGTGTACTCCGTTTATTGTTCTTATTGGTCGAAAACGCTTCGAGGCGTTTTTCGTTGCGCTGTGTGGCATCAGCGACGGCAGTCGGAACTGTCCGGGAGCCGACTTTAACCAGCTAACCTTTCGCTAACCTTTCAGCAGACTTTCAAGGTTTTCGGGCTTCACAGCGGCGGTTGCGGCTGTAAACTCCGCGGCAAAGCGTGGCGTTGGCCATCCCTGAACGAGGTAAAAATCCATGCGTGTCCTGCTCGTCGAAGACCATCTGCAACTGGCCGAAAGTGTCGCTCAGGCGCTCAAGAGCACTGGTCTGACCGTGGATGTCTTGCACGATGGCGTGGCCGCCGATCTGGCGCTGGGCAGCGAGGAGTACGCGGTGGCGATTCTCGATGTCGGCCTGCCGCGCATGGATGGCTTCGAGGTGCTGGCGCGTTTGCGCGCTCGCGGCAAGAATCTGCCGGTGCTGATGCTGACCGCGCGCAGCGATGTGAAGGATCGGGTCCATGGCCTCAATCTGGGCGCCGACGACTACCTCGCCAAACCGTTCGAACTGACTGAACTGGAAGCACGGGTCAAAGCCTTGCTGCGTCGCAGTGTGCTCGGCGGCGAGCGTCAGCAGCGCTGTGGCGTACTCGCCTATGACCTCGACACCCGGCGCTTCACCCTCGGCGAAGATTTGCTGACGTTGACCTCTCGCGAACAAGCCGTACTGGAAGCACTGATCGCCCGGCCGGGACGAGTGATGAGCAAGGAGCAACTGGCCGCGCAGGTATTCGGTCTTGATGAAGAAGCCAGCCCCGACGCCATCGAAATCTACGTGCACCGCTTGCGCAAGAAACTCGATGGCCACCCGGTAGCAATCGTGACGTTCCGCGGCCTCGGTTACCTGCTGGAAAGCCGCGATGCATAAGCCCAGCAGCCTGCGCTGGCGCTTGCTGTGGAACCTCGCGTTGCTGCTGGTGGTGCTGATGCTTGCCAGTGGCTTGAGCGCTTACTGGAACGGTCGCGAAGCCGCCGACACCGCGTATGACCGCACGTTACTGGCCTCGGCGCGGACCATCGCTGCCGGCCTGTCGCAACGAGACGGCACACTGAGCGCCGATGTGCCCTACGTCGCACTCGACACCTTCGCTTATGACAGCGCGGGGCGGATTTACTATCAGGTCAATGACATCCATCAGAAGCTGATATCCGGCTATGAAAACCTGCCCGGACCGCCGCCGGGGACGCCGCGTACCGACAGTTATCCCGCGTTGGCGCGTTTCTACAACGCCACTTACAAAGGGCAAAACGTACGCGTGGTCAGCCTGCTGAAAGCAGTGACCGAGCCAAACATGAACGGCATGGCGGAAATCCGCGTCGCCGAAACCGACGAAGCACGGGTGAGCATGGCGCGTAGCCTGGCGGCAGATACCTTGCTGCGCCTGGGCATGTTGGCGATCGGAGCATTGTTGCTGGTGTGGTTTGCGGTCAGTGCCGCATTGCGCCCGTTGGAGCGCTTGCGTACAGCGGTGGAAGAGCGTCAGCCCGACGACTTGCGCCCGCTGCCATTGGTTGAAGTGCAGCATGAACTGTGGCCTTTGGTGCGCGGGCTCAATCATTTCACCGAGCGCTTGCGTGGTCAGTTCGAACGGCAGGCGCAGTTCATCGCCGATGCGGCCCATGAGTTACGTACGCCCTTGGCGGCCCTGAAAGCGCGGCTTGAATTGGGCCTGCGTTCGAACGAACCCGAGACGTGGCGCACGACATTGGAATCCTCGGCGCAAAGCACTGATCGCCTGACCCATCTGGCCAATCAGTTGCTGTCGCTGGCGCGCGTCGAAAACGGTGCCCGGGCGATTGCCGAGGGCGGTGCGCAGTTGCTCGATCTGAGCCAGTTGGCCCGGGAATTGGGCATGGCCATGGCGCCACTGGCGCACAAGCGCGGGGTGGCGCTTGCGCTGGAGGCGGACGAACCGGTCTGGCTGCGCGGTGAGCCGACGTTGCTCAATGAGTTGCTGAGCAATCTGGTCGACAACGCTTTGGCGCACACGCCACCGGGCGGTAACGTGATTTTGCGGGTGACGGCGCCAGCGGTGCTTGAGGTAGAAGATGATGGGCCGGGCATTCCGCTGGAGGAGCGCGATCGGGTGTTCGAGCGGTTCTACCGGCGTAATCAGCAGGTGGCGGGTTCTGGCCTGGGCTTGGCGATTGTTGGCGAAATCTGTCGGGCGCATCTGGCCCAGATCACTTTGCATGATGGCGAGCAGGCGGGGTTGAAGGTGCGGGTCAGTTTTATTGCCGGGTGATTGTGTGGTTTTGCTGGCCCCTTCGCGAGCAGGCTCGCTCCCACAGGGGGAATGCATTTCAATGTGTGAATCAGCTGTGCTCCCACAGGGGAATGCATTTCATTGTGGGAGCGAGCCTGCTCGCGAAGGGAGCGACGCGGTCTCGGATCAGTAAAACATCGTCCGCGACTCTTCCAGATCTTCACACAACGCCTTGTTCTCCTGATCGATCCCAAGCTTTCTGAACGCCGGAACAGTCATTGGATCAATCCGCGCAAAAGGGTGATCAGTGTCCTTGTGGCAATACAGGCTCGCCACCTGCACCAGATCGACGTAATCAATGGCCGTCGAGTCGCGTTTGAAGTCTTGATAGCGCCCCGGCAATTCCACCAGTCGCTCCGGGAACTCCCAGACGCGCAACAACTTGTCGCCCAGCAACGGATGAATGTGATCGATCACATGGTTGAGGCTGACCGGATCTGACAGCAGCTCATAGTGATCTTCGGCGTAGGTCAAAATCGGCAACACGCCGATCTGATGCACCAGCCCGCCGAGCGCTGCCTGATCGGGTTTAAGCTGCGTGTAACGGCGACACAACGCATAACTGACCCCGGCAATTTCCAGGCTCTTGCGCCAGACTTCGCGCATCTTCTGTTCGACCACTTCGGAGCGGGCGTGGAAGATCTGCTCCATTACCAGACCGATCGCGAGGTTGCTGCTGTAGTTGATGCCCAGCCGGGTGATGGCGGTGTGCAGGTCGGTGACTTCCTGCGCGGCGCGCAGGAGAGGGCTGTTGACCACTTTGATCAGGCGCGCCGACAGCGCCGTGTCACGGCCGATCACTTTGCTCAGGTCGCTGACGCTGATTTCCGGGTCTTCAGCGGCCTTGCGAATCTGCAGGGCCACTTCCGGCAACGTGGGCAGAACCAGGTCATCGTTATCGATGGCCTCAACCAAATCCTGTTGGACTTTTTCCGCCAGTTCGCTCATTTAAACTCTCTAGGGTGTTGCAACAAATGCTGCGATCAGCGCTGGATTTCGCGGTCGCGATCCAGTTCGTAAGGCAGGTCGAGCAGATGCAGCGCGGGACCTTCGAGGGTGCCCAGATGCAAATCACCGGCTTCGGCAGCTTCGGCCTGCAGCACCGCCAGGAGTTCAATGTTTTGCCCGGCCTTGGCGGCCAGCACCACTTCGCCGATGGAGCTGTTGTGGCTCGGCGCAAACAGTTGTGTGCCAGGCTCCGGCAAATCAGCAACGTCCAGGCTCAAGCGATACAAACGACGTTTGAGTTTGCCCAGGTACTGCATGCGCGCGACGATTTCCTGGCCGGTGTAGCAGCCTTTCTTGAAACTCACGCCGCCAACGGCTTGCAGGTTGAGCATCTGCGGGATGAACAGCTCGCGGGTGCTCGGCATGACCTGGCCGATACCGGCGCGGATCTGGCCCAGCAACCATTGATTCAGCTCGGCTTCAGGCAGGGCAGCGGAAAATTTGCCTTTGATGGCGTCAGCCTGATCGGCCGGAGCCCAGAGCTCGGCGCGATCGGGCGAGACGCGAATCGCGATCAGGCCTTCGTTACGCACGACGCTGTCGGTTTCCGCCGGCAGATCCAGACCGAGGCTGGTCAAGGCGTTGTCGCCATGCTCCAGGCCAAAACGTACCCAAGCGGCACTTTCGTCGGTCAGTTTGGATTTGGAGAACACCGCGTACTTTTTCAGGTCTGCCAGTTGCGGCTCCAGCAGCTCGCTGGCCATCGCCAGAACCACGCCGTCACCTTCGAGCAGAATGCGAAAGCTCGACTGCATCCGGCCTTTTTGCGTGCAACGCGCGCCGAGGCTGGAGCGGCTGTCGCTCAGGTAATTGAGGTTGCAGGTCAACTGGCCTTGCAGGAATTTTCCGGCATCCGCGCCGCGAACCGCGAGAACGCCTTCATGAGACAGGGTGCAGAAAAAAGCAGAATCGGCCATGGGTCATCGCAGGGTAAATAGACTGGGGCACATCATAAGGGCGCGTCGGTGAAATGGGTAGTTGATAAAGGATCGGTGGTGCCCGACCAAAGCCGACTGTGCGACCCGTCTCGGGGCTGTATACTTGCCGCCAAATTTGAGGAGGGCTCCATGGTCGAACAAGTTGAACTGAATCGCCTCTTTTGGCACAGCCGTCGCGGCATGCTTGAGCTTGACGTGTTGCTGGTGCCGTTCGTGCAGGAGGTTTACGCCACGTTGAACCAGGTGGATCGCGATCTGTATGTGCGTCTGCTGACGTGCGAGGATCAGGACATGTTCGGCTGGTTCATGGAGCGCAGCGAGTCTGAAGATCCGGAACTGCAGCGCATGGTTCGCATGATCCTGGACCGTGTCCAGCCCAAGTAACACGTTCGAATGCCGCTGGCATGCCTCACGGCAGTTGCTGGCGGCGTATCTGTTGGCCCAGGCGTTCGCCCTGGGTGCATTGTTCCTGCTTTCGATTCCACTCTGGGCCAGTCTGCTCGGGGCTTTCGTTTGCCTGCTTCACGGGATTTGGGTGTTACCTCGGCAGATTCTGCTGAATCACCGTCGAGCCTTTCGCGGTTTGCGTCGGGACGCCGATGGCTGGCAGTTGTGGAATCAGGCGAAGGGCTGGCAAGCGGTGCAGTTGCGCCCGGACAGTCTGGCGCTACCGCTGATTGTGGTGCTGCGTTTTCGCTTGCGCGGCGAATGGCGGGTCAGATCGATCTGCGTGCCTCGGGACTCGCAGGCGGCGGACTTGCACCGGCGCCTGCGAGTACGGCTCAAGTTCAGCCGACGTAGGTGGGCGGCACCAGAATAGTGTCGAGCGCTTCGGGCAACATGTCCGGATAGTCGAGCGTGTAATGCAGGCCGCGACTTTCCTTGCGCTCCATGGCTGAGCAGATCATCAGTTCGGCGACTTGCGCCAGATTGCGCAGCTCGATCAGATCGCGGCTGACTTTATAGTTGCTGTAGAACTCGTCGATCTCGTCCAGCAGCAGGCGCACGCGGTGTTGCGCCCGTTGCAGGCGCTTGTTGGTGCGCACGATGCCGACGTAGTCCCACATGAACCGCCGCAGCTCATCCCAGTTGTGCGCGATGATCACGTCTTCGTCGGAATCGGTGACCTGGCTGGCGTCCCACGCGGGCAGGGCGCTTGGCGCGGCGATATCGTCCAGCTGCGCGAGGATGTCCGCCGCGGCCGAGCGGGCATAGACGAAGCATTCCAGCAGCGAGTTGCTGGCCATGCGGTTGGCGCCATGCAGGCCGGTGAAGCTGGTTTCGCCAATCGCGTACAAGCCTGGCACGTCGGTGCGACCTTGTTGATCGACCATCACGCCACCGCAGGTGTAGTGCGCGGCGGGTACGACCGGGATTGGCTGCTTGGTGATGTCGATGCCGAATCCGAGGCAGCGCTCATAAACAGTTGGGAAGTGGGTCTTGATGAACGATTCGGGCTTGTGGCTGATGTCGAGATAGACGCAGTCGACGCCCAGACGCTTCATTTCATGGTCGATGGCCCGGGCGACGATGTCGCGTGGTGCCAGCTCGGCGCGCTGGTCGAAGCGAGACATGAAGCGTTCGCCATTGGGCAGCTTCAAATGGGCGCCTTCGCCGCGTAGGGCTTCGGTGATCAGAAAACTCTTGGCTTGCGGGTGATAGAGGCAGGTTGGGTGGAACTGATTGAATTCCAGGTTCGCCACCCGGCAACCCGAACGCCAAGCCATGGCGATGCCATCACCGCAGGCGCCATCGGGGTTACTGGTGTAGAGGTAAACCTTGGCGGCACCGCCCGAGGCCAGAATCACGAAGCGTGCGCCGTAGGTGTCGACTTCGCCGGTTTTTCGGTTGAGTACGTAGGCGCCGAGGCAGCGCTCGCCTTCCATGCCCAAGCGACGTTCGGTGATCAGGTCGACGGCAACCCGCTGCTCCAACAGCTCGATGTTCGAGCGCTCTTTGGCCTGGGCCAGCAAGGTTTTGAAGATGGCCGCGCCGGTGGCATCAGCGGCGTGGATGATGCGTCGGTGACTGTGACCGCCTTCGCGGGTCAAATGAAATTCGAACCCGCCGTCTTCAGTACCTGACTGATCGTCGCGGGTGAAGGGTACGCCTTGGTCGATCAGCCACTGGATGGCTTCGCGGCTGTGCTCCACGGTGAAGCGTACGGCATCTTCATGACACAGGCCGCCACCGGCGTTCAGGGTGTCATCGACATGGGATTCGACAGTATCGGTGTCGTCGAGTACGGCAGCGACGCCACCTTGAGCCCAGAACGTCGAACCGTTGGCCAGATCGCCTTTACTCAATACGGCAATGCGCAAATGACCCGGCAGGGTCAGCGCGAGACTCAAACCGGCAGCACCGCTGCCTATGACCAGAACATCATGTTGGAATTGTTGGCTCATTACAGGATTCCGCTCAAAGCGACCCGGGTCGGGGGTGGCGCAAGACCGCTGGATCGGCGAGTCAAGACAGCCACACAGCCCACTAGTATATAGAGGGGTGGAGCGGCACAATAGACGCGCCGATATGGCATTGTGAAACTACTGTGACGGGAAAAAACCGGTGCTTCGTCGGAAGTTTTTTTCCTCCGTTTGGGGAAAAGGCGACTGTATCGGCGCTGAAACAGACTTTTTCTGCACAGGGTTGCCCAATGTCAGGTGGCGACGGCTATAAATAATTGGAACTTTTGCCAAAGGCCCAAGATCAATAGTCGGTGCCAGAGATAAGGGACAGTGTCGGCTTCAGTGCGGAATCTGTGGTTGGGTTCCTGCCGGCGAAACCGATGACAAGATTATTCGCGCAGCCGGTTTATCCCGAGCTGCGTTTTTCGTGCGTGCCAAATCAGAGCCCGCAGGAAACTTGCCTGGAGGGGGAGAACTTTTGCGAAAAGCCCGAGTCTATGTTTGCAAGTCTGGTCGTTTAGTTATGCAAGTCTCCTTCGGGCTTATCGAGGAGTGTTCATGCTAACCCAGGAAGAGGATCAGCAGCTGGTCGAGCGCGTTCAACGCGGCGACAAGCGAGCTTTCGATCTGTTGGTGCTGAAGTATCAGCACAAGATTCTCGGGTTGATCGTGCGTTTTGTGCACGACACCCATGAAGCCCAGGACGTGGCTCAGGAAGCCTTTATCAAGGCGTATCGAGCACTTGGAAACTTTCGCGGCGACAGTGCGTTTTATACGTGGCTGTACCGTATTGCCATCAACACGGCAAAGAATTACCTGGTTTCACGCGGCCGCCGGCCGCCGGATAGCGATGTAAGTTCCGAGGATGCAGAGTTCTACGATGGCGATCACGGCCTCAAGGATCTCGAATCACCAGAACGTGCACTGCTGCGGGATGAGATCGAAGGCACCGTCCATCGAACCATTCAGCAACTGCCAGAGGATTTGCGTACGGCTTTAACTTTACGTGAATTCGATGGTCTGAGTTACGAGGACATTGCGAGCGTCATGCAGTGTCCGGTGGGTACCGTGCGCTCCCGGATTTTCCGCGCTCGGGAGGCCATCGATAAAGCCCTGCAGCCGTTGTTGCAGGAAAACTGAGACAGCGGCGACAGCCAAGAGAGGAACGCCATGAGTCGTGAAGCCCTGCAGGAATCGCTGTCCGCAGTGATGGATAACGAAGCGGACGAACTGGAATTGCGTCGGGTGCTCAATGCACTGGACGACGTAGAAACCCGTGAGACCTGGGCTCGTTACCAGATCGCTCGGGCAGCCATGCACAAGGATCTGCTGCTTCCACGTCTGGATATCGCTGCGGCAGTGTCTGCTGCACTGGAAGACGAAACGGCTCCGGCCAAAGTATCTCGCAGCCCATGGCGCAACCTCGGCCGTCTGGCTGTTGCAGCCTCGGTAACTGTTGCCGTTCTGGCCGGTGTTCGCCTGTACAATCAGGACGAAATCGCTGGTGTCGAACTGGCTCAGCAGTCCAATCAGCCAACCCTGGCGACCCCACAGGTCAAAGGTCCGGCTGTTCTGGCAGGCTACAGTGAGAGTTCGGAAGCCACTGGCCCAATGGCCAACGGCGTATTGCAAGGTCAACCAGGCTGGCATGATCAGCGTCTGCCAGGTTACTTGCGCCAGCACGCTCAACAGGCTGCACTGAAAGGCACTGAAAGCGCACTGCCATACGCACGTGCAGCAAGTCTGGAAAACCGTTAAGGAGGATCATGCGCGCCATACCTCTACTTTCGCTTCTGCTCAGTGGCTGGTTCATTGTTCCAGCCCATGCTGATGAGGCCCAGGACTGGTTGACCCGTCTGGGCCAGGCCGAGCAGCAGCAAAGCTTTCACGGCACTTTCGTTTACGAGCGTAACGGTAGCTTTTCTACCCATAACATCTGGCATCGCGTCCAGAATGGCCAGGTCCGCGAGCGTTTACTCCAGCTCGACGGTTCGGCACAGGAAGTCGTGCGCATTGATGGACATACTCAATGCGTCAGCGGCACCCTGATAGCCGGGCTGGGGGATTCTCCCAACTCAGCCGCTCGTCCTCTCGATCCGCAAAAGCTGAAAAACTGGTATGACCTTGCCGTCATCGGCAAATCGCGCGTGGCTGGGCGAGACGCAGTGATTGTATCGCTGACGCCTCGCGATCAGCATCGTTACGGTTTTGAGTTGCATCTGGACAAGAAAACCGGCTTGCCGTTGAAGTCGTTGTTGCTGAACGACAAAGGGCAACTACTCGAACGCTTCCAGTTCACCAGTCTTGATACTGATCAAGTTCCTTCGGACAAAGACTTGCAGGCCGACGCCGACTGTAAAGCGATTACGCTCGACAGCGACAAGGCTTCGGCGGTCAAGACTGCGCAAGTCTGGCACTCTGACTGGCTTCCGCCGGGCTTCGAATTGACCAGCAGTAACTCGCACAAAGATCCGGAAACCAAGACTCAGGTCAGCAGCTTGCTGTATGACGACGGTCTGGCGCGTTTTTCGGTTTTCCTTGAACCATTGAATGGCGCAACCGTCACCGATACCCGTACTCAATTGGGCCCGACCGTTGCCGTTTCCCGCCGCCTGACAACGCCTCAAGGCGAAATGATGGTCACAGTGGTCGGTGAGATCCCGATTGGCACTGCCGAACGAATTGCTCTGTCGATGCGTAATACTGATGGCGCTGCGACCAGCAAGCAGTGAGCTGATTTCAGTCATTACCACTTCTTCGTCGAGACGTAGATGAAATGTTTGCTGAGCATTTTCATTTGCAAATACCCCGAAAATTTTTTATAGGTCAGAGCCTCACGGCTCTGGCCTTGTTTGTTGTTGCCGGAACAAAAATGCCGGTCGGTGGTTTCCGGTGTTCCTTGCTCCATATCGCTTAACCCTGCTCGTCGTAACGGGAGCTGTATGTCGATACCTAGTTTGAAATCGTATCTTTCCATTTTCGCCACCGTGCTGTTGCTCGGTCAGGCGGTGCCTGCTGCGCAAGCGGCCGATCTGCCTGACTTCACCCAATTGGTCGAACAAGCTTCGCCAGCCGTGGTGAACATCAGTACCACGCAAAAACT
The DNA here is from genome assembly GCF_900580865.1 of Pseudomonas viridiflava. GTDB lineage: Bacteria > Pseudomonadota > Gammaproteobacteria > Pseudomonadales > Pseudomonadaceae > Aquipseudomonas. The sequence continues at coordinate 77,295 of NZ_UTBZ01000228.1, read as the reverse complement.
GCCGGATCGCAAAGTGAACCAGCAGATGCCTGACCTGGAAGGTCTGCCGCCGATGCTGCGCGAGTTCTTCGAGCGCGGCATGCCGCCTCAGCAGCGTTCGCCGGGCGGCGGTGGTCGTCAGCGTGAAGCGCAGTCGCTGGGCTCGGGCTTCATCATTTCCCCTGATGGCTACATCCTGACCAACAACCATGTGATCGCTGATGCTGACGAGATCCTCGTGCGCTTGGCCGACCGCAGTGAAATGAAAGCCAAACTGATCGGCACCGACCCACGCTCCGACGTGGCGCTGTTGAAAATCGAAGGCAAGGATCTGCCGGTGCTCAAGCTCGGCAAATCCCAGGACCTGAAAGCCGGCCAATGGGTCGTGGCAATCGGTTCACCGTTCGGCTTCGACCACACCGTGACCCAGGGCATCGTCAGCGCTGTCGGCCGTAGTCTGCCGAACGAAAACTACGTGCCGTTCATTCAGACTGACGTGCCGATCAACCCGGGTAACTCCGGTGGTCCGCTGTTCAATCTGAACGGTGAAGTGGTCGGCATCAACTCGCAGATCTACACCCGCTCCGGCGGCTTCATGGGTGTGTCGTTCGCGATCCCGATCGATGTGGCGATGGACGTTTCCAATCAGTTGAAGAGCGGCGGCAAGGTCAGTCGTGGCTGGTTGGGCGTGGTCATCCAGGAAGTGAACAAGGATCTCGCCGAGTCGTTTGGTCTGGATAAACCGGCCGGTGCGCTGGTTGCACAGATCCAGGATGACGGTCCTGCCGCCAAGGGTGGCCTGCAAGTCGGCGACGTAATTCTGAGCATGAATGGCCAGCCGATCGTCATGTCTGCTGACCTGCCACATCTGGTCGGCGCACTGAAAGCGGGCGCCAAAGCCAATCTGGAAGTGATTCGTGAAGGCAAGCGCAAGAATGTCGAGCTGACCGTTGGCGCGATCCCGGACGAAGACAAAGAGCTGGATGCACTGCCGAAGTCCGGTGCGGAAAGCACCAGCAATCGTCTCGGTGTTTCGGTGGGCGAACTGACCGCCGAACAGAAGAAAACCTACGACCTCAAAGGTGGTGTGGTGATCAAGGAAGTGCAGGACGGTCCTGCGGCCCTGATCGGTCTGCAGCCAGGTGATGTGATTACGCACCTGAACAACCAGGCCATCGGCTCCAGCAAGGAGTTCGGCGAGATCGCCAAAGCGCTGCCGAAGAATCGTTCGGTGTCGATGCGCGTTTTGCGTCAAGGTCGCGCCAGCTTCATCACCTTCAAACTGGCTGAATAACCCAGCGCTAAGGTAAAAAAGAAACCGCCTCGAAAGAGGCGGTTTTTTTATGCCTGAAGCTTTTGTCCTGACCGGTAACGATCAGCCCATCATGTCCTTGATCATGCGCTCCTGTTCCATCAGCTCACGTTGGCGGGCATCGATGCGCGAGGATAGCGGGAAGTTGCTGCCAGCCTTGCGCTTGGCAAAGTCCAGCTGCTGGATCGCCTGCCGGTAATCGCCGACCAGTGCGAAGTATTCGGCACGGGCCTGATGCAAGCCGATGATGTTGCCCGACAAGCCACGAGTCTCGGCGACCTGATACCAGACGTCTGGATCATCCGGACGTGATTTGAGTAACGCTTCCAGCGCCTTTTCGGCATCCGGCGCGCGATTCTGTTTCAGCAGTAGATCCACGCGCACCTGGTTCAGCGGATAGTTGCCCGGATACTGCGTGAGCATCCGCTCAACCCGTGATTGTGCATCCGGCAGACGATTATTGGTGATGTCCAGATCGACCTGGGCAAGGTTGTAGATGATTTCGTTCGGTGACGTCGCCAGCAATTGCTTGAGGTTCTCGCGAGCCTCATTCAACTGGCCGCCCTTGATCTGCGCGATCGCCAGACCGTAGCGCGCCACGTCGTTTTTCGGGTTCTCATCCAGCTGCGCACGGAAGCGCTTGGCGCCCAGGCCCGGGGTTTCTTCGTAAATCAGTTGCACGCGTGCGCGGATCAACTGATAGCGCTTGGAGTCTTCGATGCCGCCTGGTTTGGCCTGCTCGGCACGGTTACGGGTGTCGGCAATACGCGATTCGGTCACCGGGTGAGTCAGCAGGAATTCCGGTGGCTTGGCGTCGAAACGATATTGACGCATCAGGCGTTCGAACATGGTCGGCATCGAGCGCGGGTCATACCCGGCCTTCTCCAGATTGAGAATGCCGATACGGTCGGCTTCCTGTTCGTTCTGGCGGGAGAAGGTCCGTTGCGATTGAATTGCCGCCGCCTGCGTACCGGCGATGGTCGCGATCCCGGCATCACCGCCGCCGGCAGCGGCAATGACGATCCCGGCCAGCAGCGCGGCCATCATCGGCACCTGCATCCGTTGCGAAGCCTCAACACCACGAGCGAAGTGGCGTTGCGACAAGTGCGCCAATTCGTGCGCGAGTACTGAGGCGTATTCACCCTCGGTCTGCGCATTGAGAAACAGGCCGCCGTTGACCCCGACCACACCGCCCGGCGCCGCGAAAGCGTTGAGTTGCGGGCTGTTGATCAGAATGAACTCAAGACGCCGGTCGGTGACCTGGCTGGTCTCCACCAATTTGTACACGCTGGATTCGACGTAGTCTTTGAGCTGCGGATCGTTGAGCTGTGAAACCTGGCTGCGCAACATCGCCAGCCAAGCACGACCGAGCTGATATTCCTGTTGCGGCGAGACAATGGCAGAACTGGCGTCGCCGAGTGACGGCAGATCGTCGGCAAAGCCTGGTGAGGCGAGCAGGCAAGCGAGCGTCAGCAGGGTAGGGCGCAGAAAAGTCATGCACAAAGCCTTAGAAGACAAAGACCTTACTGTAGCCGGACACCGGAGCTGCGACCAGATATTCTAGGCAGCTCGACGACCTGAACCGGAGTGACGCAATGACTGACGCTGTAGCCCATGACGCGGAACTGGACGCCAGTGGCCTGAATTGTCCGTTGCCGTTGCTCAAGGCAAAAATGGAACTCAACAAACTCCAAAGTGGCGCCGTCCTCAAGGTGATCGCCACGGATGCCGGCTCGCAGCGCGACTTTCGCACCTTTGCCAAATTGGCCGGTCATACGCTGCTGCTCGAAGAAGATGACGCGGGCGTTTACCGTTACTGGTTGAAAAAGGCCTGAAACCGACAGCGTTAAATCTAAGGATTATTGATGTTCAAAGTGTTACGCGACTGGATTCAGCGCTACTTCTCCGATGAAGAAGCCGTGGTGCTGGCGGTGCTGCTGTTTCTCGCCTTCACGGCCGTGCTGACCCTCGGCGGCATGCTCGCGCCGGTGCTGGCGGGGATGGTGCTGGCGTATTTGATGCAAGGGCTGGTGGTCACGCTGGAACGCCTGCGCGTGCCGGGTGGTGTGGCGGTCGGCCTGGTCTTTGCGCTGTTCATGGGCGTGTTGATGCTGTTTATCGTCGTGGTGCTGCCGTTGCTCTGGCATCAGTTGATCACCCTGTTCAATGAACTGCCGGGCATGCTTGCCAAGTGGCAATCGCTGCTGCTGTTGCTGCCGGAGCGTTATCCGCATCTGGTTTCCGATGAACAAGTCCTGCAAGCCATCGAAGCGGCGCGCGGCGAGATCGGCAAATTCGGCCAGTGGGCACTGACATTCTCGCTATCGAGTCTGCCGTTGCTGGTAAACATCATGATCTATCTGGTGCTGGTGCCGATTCTGGTGTTCTTCTTCCTTAAGGACCGGGTGATGATCGGTGAGTGGGTGCGTGGTTATCTGCCACGTGAGCGCGCGCTGATCACCCGGGTCGCGCAGGAGATGAACCGGCAGATCGCCAACTACATTCGCGGCAAGGTCATCGAGATCGTGATCTGTGGCGGCGTGACTTACATCGCTTTTGTCGCCCTGGGGCTCAACTATGCGGCACTGCTGGCATTGCTGGTCGGTGTGTCGGTGGTGGTGCCGTATGTCGGTGCCGTGGTGGTGACCGTGCCGGTGCTGCTGATTGCGTTGTTCCAGTGGGGCTGGAGCGATCAGTTCATCTATCTGATGGCGGTGTACGGAATTATTCAGACGCTGGATGGCAACGTGCTGGTGCCGTTGCTGTTCTCGGAGGCGGTCAATCTGCACCCGGTGGCAATCATCTGCGCGGTGCTGTTGTTTGGCGGGTTGTGGGGATTCTGGGGTGTGTTCTTTGCGATTCCGTTGGCGACGCTGTTCAAGGCTGTACTGGATGCCTGGCCGCGCAAGGAGCCGGTGGTGGCGCCACTGCTGTAGCGGTTGATCCAGATTTTGCAGGAAGGCTATTCGCGAGCAGGCTCGCTCCCACATTTGATCGATTCACCCATGCGAACACGGTTTAATGTGGGGGCGAGCCTGCTCGCGAAGGTGTCAGTAAAAATGACGCAAAACCATCAGGCTTTATTCAGATCCTGAGCAGCGGCCAGAACGGCATCAACATGCCCCGGCACCTTCACACCACGCCATTCCTGACGCAGCACACCGTCCTTATCTATCAGGAAGGTGCTGCGATCAACGCCCAGGTATTCCTTGCCATACAGCTTCTTCAACTTGATCACGTCGAACAACTGGCAAACGGCTTCATCCTTGTCGCTGATCAGCTCGAACGGAAACTCCTGCTTGCACTTGAAGTTCTCGTGGGACTTCAGGCTGTCGCGGGAGATACCGAAAATCTCGGTATTGGCTGCCTGGAACGCGGCGTACTGATCACGAAAGCCCTGACCTTCAGTGGTGCAGCCCGGGGTGCTGTCCTTCGGGTAAAAGTAGATCACCACTTGCTTGCCCTTCAGGGCAGACAGGCTGACGGTCTGCCCACTTGTGGCAGGTGCTTCGAAATCGGCAACCGGTTGGTCGATGGCAACGGCCATGAAAGCTTCCTTACATTGGGTTCTGAGGGCGCCAAGGCTCGATCAGTGCGTCGAGGTTCATCGCGTCGGAGAAATCGAGGAACTGGTCGCGCAGCCAACTGATCTGGGTGCCGGCCGGCAGGGTCACGGTGAACGTGGCGTTGAGCATGGTGCCGCCGGTCTGTGGTGCCTGATAGGTATCGCAGGTCAGGTTTTCCAGCTCGACATTGTGATCCATGAAGAACTGGCACAGCTCATTGATGATGTCCGGACGATACGCCGAGCTGACATAAGCCACATACGGCAGGGCTTGCGGACGGTTTTCCAGCGGCGCGCTACGCACCACGTTAGCGGTGAAAGCGTGTTTCTTCGCCAGGCTCGGCAGGCTGCCTTCCAAGCGAGCGAGGGCGTCCCAGCTGCCGGAGATCTCGAGAATCAGCGCACTGCACTCGCCGTGGCGAGTCAGGCGCGAAGTAACCACGGCGCAGCGATTTTCATGGCTGGCGCGGCACAGGACGTTAGTCAGCTCCATGGGGTTGGCGCCGAGGGCACTGATGACAAGGAATTGTTCGCGAACTGTGGGGGTGGACATGCAGCATTCCTAAAGCGATGAGCGGTCGGTAGGGTTACGGGCGTTGGCTGCCGGGGAGTGCCTGTTCTGGCTGTCCGTACAAAGCGACCCGGCCAGCGCTCGCGGCTCGCTCCACTATAGCGGGAGCGCGTCGATGCGACGCAGGAACGGGGTCTGGGAGGCCGTAAAGGGAGGCTGGAACCCGGCTTACAAGCTGATCAGTACCGATCAAAGTCTGAAGGGTAGCGAAAAGCGGCGCCAAGGGGAATGGCGGCAGCGCAGTACTTCGCTTGTGCAAGCATCTTGGCGCCAGTACCATTACCGCTCTCTTTTTCCGGCAGGAGCGGTTTCATGATTGCGGGCAGTATGGTGGCACTGGTCACTCCCATGGATGCACAAGGGCGTCTTGACTGGGACAGCCTCAGCAAACTCGTGGACTTCCATCTCAAGAACGGCACCCATGCCATTGTCGCGGTCGGTACTACCGGCGAGTCGGCAACCCTTGATGTAGAAGAACACATCGCCGTCATCAAAGCCGTGGTCAAACAGGTTGGCGGGCGCATCCCGGTCATCGCCGGCACTGGCGCCAACTCGACCCGTGAAGCCGTCGAGCTGACCCGCAACGCCAAAGAAGCCGGTGCCGATGCCTGCCTGCTGGTTGTTCCGTACTACAACAAGCCGACTCAGGAAGGCTTGTACCAGCACTTCAAGCACATCGCTGAAGCGGTCGACATTCCACAGATTCTCTACAACGTTCCTGGCCGCACGTCGTGCGACATGCAGGCCGAGACCGTGATTCGCCTGTCCACCGTGCCGAACATCATCGGTATCAAGGAAGCCACTGGCGACCTGAAACGTGCCAAAGCGATCATTGATGGCGTGAGCAAGGACTTCATCGTGCTGTCTGGCGATGATCCGACCGCGGTCGAACTGATCCTGCTGGGTGGCAAAGGCAACATCTCCGTTACTGCCAACGTCGCTCCACGCGAAATGGCTGATCTGTGCGAGGCCGCGCTCAAGGGCGACGCCGACACCGCACGGGCGATCAACGAAAAACTGATGCCACTGCACAAAGACCTGTTCATCGAAGCCAACCCGATTCCGGTGAAGTGGGCTTTGGTAGAAATGGGCCTGATGCACGAAGGCATCCGCCTGCCACTGACCTGGCTGAGCACACCTTGTCATGAAACGCTGCGCTCGGCCCTGCGCCAGTGCAGCGTCCTGGTTTAATTGAGGAAGTACAACGCATGAAGCGAATGGCCGGACTTTCCGCACTTGCCTTGATTATCTCCAGCACCAGTGGCTGCGGATGGGTCTGGGGCCCGGAAGGTTATTTCCGTGACCGTGGTAGCGATTACCTGGAAGCGCAACAGACTGCACCGATGCAACTGCCATCGGATGTCAGCACCTCCAAACGTCTGGATCCGCTGTTGCCGATCCCGCGTAACGTCGCTGATGACACCGCCAAGGGCGAATACATTGTTCCGCGTCCTCAGCCGCTGTCGGCCGTTGCCGATGCCAGCGATTACTCGCTGCAGAAGAGCGGTGATTCGCGTTGGGTCGTGGCCCAGCACCCACCGGCCGAAGTCTGGCCAGTCGCGGTGCAATTCTTCCAGGACAACGGCTTCCGTCTGGATGAACAGCGTCCGCAAACCGGCGAATTCACCACCACCTGGCAGCATTCCGACGAACTGTCCGCGTCCATGGCCAAGCGCCTGAGCGCAGCCGGCATCGCCAGCGACAGCGAAACCCGCGTGCGTGTGCGTATCGAGCCGGGCGTGCAGCGCAACACCAGTGAAATCTACGTGGTCAGCGCCGAGCGTCCTGCCGGCAGCACGGCCGACGTGGCCTTCACCAACCGTTCGGTCAACACTGGCCTGGACGCAGCGCTGGTCGACGACATGCTTGCGAGCATGAGCCGGATCTCCGAGAAGGGCGGTTCGGTGTCGATGCTGGCCTCGCGTGATTTCGATACCCCGAGCCGTGTCAGCCTCAGCGAAGACGGCAGCGGTAACCCGGTGTTGAACGTCGGTACCGATCTGGACCGTGCCTGGTCGAGCGTTGGCCGTGCATTGGAACAAGGCGAATGGCGCGTTGAAGACATCAACCGCAGCCTCGGCCTGTACTACATCAACCTGGCCGAAAAAGCCGAGAAGAAAGACGACAAGCCTGGTTTCTTCAGCAGCCTGTTCGGCAGTGCGCCGAGCAAGGAAGAAGTTGAAGCCCGTGCCGAGCGTTATCAGGTTCGCCTGAGCAAGGTTGGCGAGAACATTCAGGTGACCGTCGAGAAAAACATCAACACCGTCGCGCCGGCTGAAGTGGCACGCAAAGTGTTGAGCGTGATTCAGGACAACCTGGGCTGATCAACCATGCGTTTTGCCGTTCTCGGCAGCGGTAGCCAAGGGAACGGCACGCTGATCGCCAGTGCTGATACGTATGTGCTGGTGGATTGTGGTTTTTCTCTGCGGGAAACCGAAAAACGCCTGTTGCGCCTGGGTGTGAATCCGGCGCAACTGAGCGCGATACTCGTAACCCACGAACATGCCGACCACGTGCATGGCGTGGGTTTACTGTCTCGGCGCTACAATCTACCGGTCTACCTCAGTCGCGGCACACTGCGCGGGATGCGCAAACCGATTGAACCCGCAGGCTTTCTGGCCGGCGGCGAGCAACTGCAGATCGGTGCACTGAACATCGGGGTCATTGCCGTGGCCCATGATGCGCAGGAACCGACTCAGTATGTCTTCAGTGATCACGAGCAGCGGCGCTTCGGCCTGCTGACCGACCTGGGGTCCTACTGTGAGCGGGTGCTGGACGGTTATCGGGACCTCGATGCGTTGATGATCGAGTCCAACCATTGTCGCGACATGCTGGCCCGTGGTCATTACCCGTACTTTCTCAAGCAGCGGGTGGGCGGCGAGCTGGGACATTTGAACAACCATCAGGCGGCATTCCTGGTGTCGGAGTTGGGCTGGCAAGGTCTGCAACACCTGGTTCTGGCCCATCTGAGCAGCAAGAACAACCTGCCGCAGCTGGCCCGGCAATGTTTTGTCGATACCCTCGGGTGCGACCCGGACTGGCTGCAAATGGCCGATCAAGATTCAGGGCTCGACTGGCGCCACATCGCCTAGCCCACCTACTTAGCAAGCGGAGCCCATCATGGAAAAACGTGAAGAACTCTACCGCGGCAAAGCCAAATCGGTTTACAAGACCGACGACGCTGACCGCTTGATCCTGCTGTTTCGCAACGACACCTCGGCGTTCGACGGCAAGCGCATCGAGCAGCTCGACCGCAAAGGCATGGTCAACAACAAGTTCAACGCCTTCATCATGCAGAAGCTCGAAGCGGCCGGCGTACCGACCCAATTCGACAAACTGCTGGCCGACAACGAAGTCCTGGTGAAGAAGCTCGACATGATCCCGGTCGAGTGCGTCGTGCGTAACTACGCTGCTGGCAGCCTGGTCAAGCGTCTGGGCGTCGAAGAAGGCCTGAAGCTCAACCCTTACACCTTCGAGCTGTTCCTGAAGGACGACGCCAAGGGCGACCCGTTCATCAACGAATCCCACGTCGTGGCATTCGGTTGGGGCACCGCCGAGCAACTGGTTCGCATGAAAGAACTGTCGCTCAAGGTCAACGAAGTCCTGACCAAACTGTTCGACGACGCCGGCCTGCTGCTGGTCGACTTCAAGCTTGAGTTCGGCGTGTTCAGCGACGGCTCGATCGTCCTCGGCGACGAGTTCAGCCCGGACGGCTGCCGTCTGTGGGACAAGGACACCAAGAAGAAGATGGACAAAGACCGCTTCCGCCAAGGCCTCGGTGACGTCATCGAAGCCTACGAAGAAGTCGCCAATCGTCTGGGCGTACCGCTTTAATCGACGCAAGCATCTGATAGCACGAAGAAATTTTCGAAAGAGGGTTTGCTTTCGGTAAAAGTGTTGTTATGATGCGCGCCGTTGGAGAGATGCCAGAGTGGCCGAATGGGACGGATTCGAAATCCGTTGTACCTTCACCGGTACCTAGGGTTCGAATCCCTATCTCTCCGCCATTACATAGAAAAAGCCCCGTAGATGAAAATCTACGGGGCTTTTTCGTTTCTGCGAATCCGGTATTCGTGGTGATAGCGAAGGCGCTGAAGCGCGTCTTGCAAGGTGAGGTCATCGGAGAGGCAATTTAAGTGAACGCAGCCTCTGCCGACATTAGAGATACGACGCTCGCAGGACTCGTCGACCCGTTTAAAGCCGCGTTCGCAGAGTAGGGGCTGTCATTATGGCCAGCGATCAGCAGCAGAACACGCCTGTCGTCGTTTATCCTCTGTCCCGCCATGAGGCCAGCGCTCTCACTAATGTGAATACTTGCTCACCTCGGCCGTGAAAGGTGCATCCAGCGAGTTCCAGCCTCGCTCCCTATTTGAATTGGTTTGAATATGATAATTCCACCATCAGCCCAAGGTGCTCACCGCGTTTCTGAACGTCAGTCCGTCAATTCAGGCAGCAGCGCCGCACCCCATGCCGACGGGTGCGAAGTACTGGTTGCGCAGCCGCCAGTATTCGAGGATGGCGAGCCGCCAGTCGGCGTGGTTATCCATGCGTATTACCCCGAAGTGCTGCGAGATATTCTTCGCCGTTTGATTAAACTGTCTGAGCGCCTGCATCTCTACGTAACCTGCGTAGCCGGTCGAGACGATGAGATCTGTGCTCAGCTGACGGCCAGCACATTGAGTTTTTCGCTATACCGGGTGCCGAACCACGGCAGGGACGTTTTGCCGTTTCTGCGAGTGCTGCCGTTCTTGCGTGCCGATAACATTCGCGCGCTGGTCAAGCTGCACACCCAGCGTTCGCTGAACTTGGGCGGGGAGAACGACTGGGGCGTTGAACTATTCGATGATCTGCTGGGCCCGGTACGATTCAGTCGAGCGCTGGAACACCTTGCCGACCCGGTGCACGTTCCAATGCTGGGTCCCCAGCGATACCGGCTGCCAGTCACCCGATTCCTCAGCGAAAGCGATCGTGCGTTGCTTGTCACTTTGGCCGAGCGTGGCGGGATTGATCCGCAAGGCGTCAACGAAGCGGATTATTTTTCCGGCACCATGTTCTTTGCACGAACTGAAGTGTTTGCTCCACTGGAGCGGATGCAGCTCAAGGGCAACGATTTCGAAGCGGAAAGCGGCCAGCTCGACGGCACCCTCGCACACACGTTGGAGCGATTTTTCGGCGTTTTGGCGAATGTGGGCCGCGAGCAGCGCAATATCGACCTTTATCAGCGCTGGCTGGCGAGTCGACAACTGGCTGCCGTCGAAGTCGAAGGTTTACCCGCGCGACTGGCGAGCTGGCCGCGGCAACCGGACGTATTGTTGGTGCTGACCGACACTGCGGGTGACATCGGGCTGTTGCGTTCCAGCCTGGCAAGCATCTATCGCCAGCTTTATCAGGCGGCGGCCATCGTGGTGCTCTCCAACGTTGAACCTGTTGGCGTGACGCCGGCCGACAATCTGGTCTGGCTACCGCTGGCCGAATCCTGGCCGAGCCAGCTCAATCAGCTGTTGCAGGAGATCGAGGTTGACTGGTGGTACCTGCTGCGGGGCGGAGACGAACTTGATCCTCATGCGCTGCTTTTGCTCGCCGAAGGCATCGCGCTCAATCCCGGTGTCAGCGCTTGCTACAGCGATGAAGACTCACTGACCGCTGAAGGCTGCCAGAATCCGGTATTCAAACCGGATTTGAATCTGGATATGTTGCGCAGTTATCCGTATGTCGGCCGCGCGCTGTCCTTCAGTCGCGAGGCTGCACTGGCGGCTGACGGCTTTGATCCCGCCTTCAGCGAACTGGCGCCCCATGATTTGCTTTTTCGGCTGATTGAAAATCATGGTCTGGGGACTGTCGGGCACCTTGCGGATGTGCTGGTGCATCAGGCAATCAATTTCCCCCAGTGGCTCGGTGAACCACAGGTCATCGCGAACTCGGCAGCCATCGTCGGGGCGCACTTGCAGCGCCTGGGCGTCGCTCATGAGCTGCAGGCCGGACCTTTGCCAATGGCAAACCGTGTGGTCTACCGACATACGGAGCAACCGCTGGTCTCGATCCTTATTCCCACCAAGGACTGCCTGCCGATGCTGCTGCGTTGCATCGAAAGCATCATGGAGAAAACCAGTTATACGAATTACGAACTGATCATCGTCGATAACAACAGCGAAACCGCCGAAGCCCGGGAATGGTTCAACGGCATGGAGCTGTTGAACAATCCCAAAGTGCGCATCCTGCGATATCCACACCCGTTCAACTATTCGGCGATCAATAATTTTGCCGCCAGCCATGCCCGCGGCGATTACCTGGTGCTGCTCAACAATGACACGGCGATCATCGATGGCGACTGGCTTGGTGCGCTGCTCCATCACGCCCAGCGGCCAGAAGTGGGGATAGTGGGCGCCAAACTGTTGTTCCTCGACGGGACTGTTCAGCACGCAGGCGTGGTACTCGGGTTGCGTGGCGTTGCAGACCACCCGTTTATCGGCGATCCAATGCAGTCCAACGGCTACCTTCACCGCTTGCATCTTGATCAGAACTACAGCGCGGTCACCGCCGCCTGCTTGATGATCAGCACCGAGCTGTACCAGCAAGTGGGTGGAATGGACGAGGTCGGCCTGGCCGTCTCCTTTAACGATGTGGATCTGTGCCTGAAAGTCGGCCAGGCTGGACGGCTGATTGTCTGGACGCCTTATGCGCTGCTCGTTCACGAAGCCAGTGTGAGCCAGAACAACGTCGACACGACCAAGGAAGAAGCCAAACGCAAACGGTTCAAGGGCGAACAGTCGGTGATGTACCAGCGTTGGCTTGCGCAAATCGCCAACGATCCGGCCTACAACCGTAACCTGACCCTGGAGGGCAGTGGCTTCTCCTCCAAATACTGCACCGATACTGACTGGCACCCGTTTTCCAGTCGTGAGTTGCCTCACGTGCTGTGTCACCCCCTCGACTCTTTCGGCAGCGGACACTACCGCGTGCGTCAGCCTTTCGCTGCCCTGAAAGCCGCGCAGCTGATCGGCGGAACGGTGAGCGACGAGGGACTGCAACCGACCGAACTGGAGCGCATTGCGCCGGACACGATCATTTTCCAGGGGCAGCACACAACGCCTCATCTGGAGTACATGCAGGACACCAAGGCATTCTCCAGGGCGTTCAAGGTTTACGAGCTGGATGACTATATTCTTGACGTGCCCGCTGGCAACTTGAACCACGAATTGCTTCCCAAAGACATCACCAAACGCTTGAAGAAAGCCGTAGGTCTGTGCGATCGCTTGGTGGTGTCGACCGAGCCGCTGGCCAATGCGCTGAAGGGGTTCAACGCCGACATCCGGGTGATGGAAAACCGTCTGCCGAGCCATTGGTGGAGCGACCTCACCAGCCATCGCCAACAAGGCCGCAAGCCTCGGGTTGGCTGGGCCGGTGGCTCGAGTCACAGCGCCGATCTGCAAGTCATTGCCGACGTGGTGCGTGCGCTGGAAGGCGAAGTTGAATGGGTGTTCTTCGGGATGTGCCCACCAGCACTGCGTCCCTATGTCCATGAGTTCCATAGGGGGGTGAGTATCGAAAAATACCCGCAAAGACTGGCCGGCCTGAACCTGGATCTGGCTTTGGCACCGCTGAAAGACAACTTTTTCAACGCCTGCAAAAGCAATTTGCGCTTGTTGGAATATGGCGCCTGTGGTTTCCCCGTGATCTGCTCGGATATCGTTTGTTATCGGGGTGATTTCCCGGTGACGAGGGTCAGTAACCGTTCGCAAGACTGGATTGCCGCGATTCGCGAACATCTTGCTGAAGCCGATGCCAGCGCCAAGGCTGGAGAGGCCCTGCGCAGCGTTGTACTCGATCACTGGATGCTCAAGGACGAACATCTGTTGGCGTGGCGAAACGCCTGGCTGGCGGACTGAACAAGAAGCCTGAATGGTAGGCGGGTCATGTTCAGGTCTTTCCCACGGTCGCCTAAAGCGCTCAAGCTTGTTCGATACCGGCCCGAAAAAAAGCCTCACAGTCTTTAAACTGTGGGGCTTTTCCATTTCCGCAGGGTCGTGCAGAGCGGCTAAATCTCCTTGACCGGCGTCTCCCCCTGCACAGCCTTGATCAACCCGATCACATGCAGGCAATCCGCCTTGTTCACATAAGACTCGCCACTGGCGATGGTCTCGTGGTTGCCCGCCCTCAGTCTCCAGCGCCATTGCCCTTTGCCGGTGCTCGGGGTGCCTCTGGATTGCCTGTAAATCTCGAAATACATTCAGTTCGCTCCATGCGATTTTATTTGTGCGACAGCCTGTGTGGCGCATGCTCGCAAGCCTAGCGCAGACGGTTTTTTTGGCTATCGGACATTTGTTTCCAATCGTTCGCGGATGTTTCTGAAGGGCGCGGCCTAGAGCGGGTGAATAGGCCTGTGGATTGGCCAATATGACGCTGTCTGATCCTTGCAACGCCGTCGACGCTCCTGCTTAATACGGGACGGCTCATGGCGTCGAATATCGTTCGGCGACCGACAAACACTATAAAAAGAGCACTCCTTTGACTGAGCACGGAACGCAACAGGCCGGGCAGGTGACGTTATCGCTGGTGGTCCCCGTTTTTAACGAGGAGGACAGCCTCGACACGTTTCTGCGGCGCATCAATGAAGTCTTTCAGGCGCAGACGTTGATCGATCTTGAGCTGGTGTTCGTCAACGATGGCAGCACCGATGCCACACTCGAACGCCTGCTCGAACATCAGCGCCAGGATGTGCGCCTGCGTATCGTCGACCTGAGCCGCAACTTCGGCAAAGAAGCTGCGCTGTCCGCCGGTTTGCAGATTGCGACCGGACAGATCGTGGTCCCCATCGATGCTGATTTGCAGGACCCGCCGGAGGTCATTCTGCAGATGATCGAACGCTGGCGAGAAGGCTTTGAAGTGGTGCTCGGTCATCGCGTCAGCCGTCGCAGCGACACCTGGGCCAAGCAGACGTCGGCCCATTGGTTTTACCGCCTGCACAACAAGATCGCCGAACAGCCTTTACCCGAGAACGTCGGCGATTTTCGTCTGATGGATCGCTGCGTGGTGGATGCCTTGCTGACCTTGCCCGAATCTCGGCGCTTTATGAAGGGCCTGTTCGCCTGGGTCGGGTTTCGCACTACCCACGTCGATTACGAGCGCCCCGAGCGTGTGGCGGGTCAGAGCAAGTTCAACGGCTGGCGCCTGTGGAATTTCGCGTTGGAGGGCATCACCAGTTTCAGCACCGAGCCGCTGCGGATCTGGACCTATGTGGGTGCGCTGGTGTCGTTCGTGTCTTTTGCCTTCGCCATGTTCATTGTTTTGCGTACGTTGATTCACGGTGTCGACATGCCCGGTTATGCCTCGCTGATGGTGGCTGTAACCTTTCTCGGTGGCCTGCAATTGATTGGCATCGGAGTGCTCGGCGAGTACCTGGGCCGCACGTATATCGAATCCAAACGCCGGCCGGTTTTTCTGGTGCGTCGCGTCTACGACCCCAAGGACTGATACATGGATCTCAAGGAAACCGACATCCTCGGCGACAGCATCGGCGAGCATTGGTATTACTGCTCGAAAGCTGCAGCCACCACACGCTTGCTCGGTGAGGCGCCCATCACCCGCATCCTCGATGTCGGCGCTGGCTCGGGGTTTTTCTCCCACCATCTGCTGACGCATACCGATGCACGGGAAGCGTGGTGCGTGGATATCAGCTATCCCGCCGATTCCAGCGCGACGACGGCCGGCAAACCGGTGCATTACCGTCGCGAAGTCGACACCCTCGATGCCGATCTGGTGCTGTTGATGGACGTGCTGGAGCATGTCGATGACGACCTTGGCCTGCTCAAGATGTATGTCGATAAGGTGCCATCGGGCAGCCGCTTTCTGATGACAGTCCCGGCGTTCCAGTTCTTGTGGAGCGGGCACGATGATTTTCTCGAGCACAAGCGCCGCTACACTCTGGCGCAGTTCGAAACTCTGGCGCGCGATGCCGGTTTGACGGTGCAGCGCGGTGCCTATTATTTCGGTGCGGTATTTCCGATTGCGGCGGCGTTGCGCTTGTTGCCGCAAGGCGCGCAAGCCCAACCGCCGCGCTCGCAGCTCAAGCGTCATCATCCGCTGGTGAACGGCGCCCTCAAGACTTTATGCAGCCTTGAACTGCCGTTGATGGGTATCAACCGTCTGGCCGGGTTGAGTGTGTTCGTGCTGGCGCGCAAACCGTGACCTCGGCGCAAAAATCAGCATTGATCCAGCGTGGTTTGCGCTTTGCCATGACCGGGTTGTTTGTCACGGCTTTGCATGCGCTGGTGGCGGTGCTGTTCATCAACTTCATCGCCGCACAACCGCCGCTAGCCAACGGCGTCGCGTTTGCCGTGGCGACGGTGGTGTCCTATGTGATCAACACCACCTGGAGTTTCTCGGCACGCTTGCATGGCAGAACGTTGCTGCGTTTTCTGCTGGTGTCGGCGTGCGGGTTTCTATTGGCGATGCTGGTCGCCTGGGTGGCGCAGATGGCCGGGTTGAATTATCTAATGGGTATCGTCGCTGTGGCACTGACGATACCGGCATTCACTTTTGTCTTGCATAACTTCTGGACGTATCGATGAAGCTTTTCGCAACACATCGGGCGACTGCGTTGTTGCCTGTGCTTTTGGGAATTCTGACGTTTTTCATTGTGGTCGGCCCGCGTGCCCTGAATCCGATGAATATTGCATGGTTGGGTGATGGCGATCCCGCGACCCACTATCAGGGCTGGGTTTTTTTCAGGCATTCGCCGTGGACATTTCCGCTCGGGCTCAATCCTTCCTATGGGCTGGAATTGAGCAACGGAGTGATCTTTTCCGATTCCAATCCGCTGTTTGCCTTGTTGTTCAAACCGTTTTCGGCGCTGCTGCCTGAGCCATTCCAGTATTTCGGTCTGTGGCTGCTGACGTGTTTCGTTCTGCAGAGCTGGTTTGCCTGGAAACTGATCGGCTTGTTCAGTCGGGATGTTGCGTTGCGACTGGTAGGCGCCGGGTTGTTTTTGTTTGTTCCGGCGATGATTATCCGCATGGGCGTGCATTTGTCTCTCGGTGGACATTTTCTGGTATTGGCGGCGCTTTACCTGGCACTGCGCCCTTTTACGCCAAAACGCTGTCTGGCTTGGGGCGCGCTGCTGGGGGCGGCAGCACTGGTGCATGCTTATCTGCTGGCGATGATTGCTTTGATCTGGCTTGCAGACCTGGCGGCCAAAGCGTTGCAGCGACGCCTGACTCCGGGCAAAGCGTTGATCGAGTTGATTGGTCTGTTTACGCTGGTCAGTATCTGTTGCTGGCAGGCCGGATATTTCAGTGTCGGGGACGGTGGACTGGCGCTGATGGGGTATGGCCTGTTTCGAGCCAATGTCTTGACCTTTTTCGATGCCGGTGTGTGGTCCTACGCCGTGCAGGACATGCCCGGGGTCTTGGGGGATGGTGACGGGTTCGCGTTTCTGGGGCTAGGGATGCTTTTTCTGGGCATTTGCGCATTGGTGCCGGTGCTGCAGGGGGCGACCGACCTTGGGGCCAAGTCTCGCCGCTATCCGCTGTTGCTCCTAGCCCTGGCTGGGCTGGCGATTTTCGCCATTTCCAACAATATCGGTGTGGGCCCATTTGAATTGCAGATTCCGCTACCGGATGCGGTGGTTGCCGTGGCCACTGTTTTTCGCGGCTCGGGACGAATGATCTGGCCGATCATGTACATGGCCATATTGCTCATTCTGTATGTAGTGGTACGCGGGCATGCGTCGCGCACCGCGCTGATGTTGTTGAGCATTGCCCTGGTCATTCAGGTTGTCGATACGCGTGCGGGTTGGGCAGTATCGCGCAATCTCTTCATGACCACGCCGTCCCCAAAATGGAAAACGCCCCTCGTCGATCCTTTCTGGGAGCAAGCAGCGAAGCAGTATCAAGCGGTGCGCTGGCTGCGCCCGCAGAATTACTCACCGTACTGGATGACATTGGCCAACTACGCTGGCACCCATCATCTGGCGACAAACGCCGTCTATCTTGGCCGGGTCAGCACCGGGGCCACGGAAGCAGCGCAGGCCCAGGCGGACCAGATGGTCAGCGCTGGACGCTATGCTCCAGACACCTTGTACGTGCTGGATAATCGCACCTTGCTGGAAGCAGCCTTGACCTTGAACCGCGATACTGATGTGCTCGCACGGATTGACGGTTTGAACGTTTTGGCGCCGGGATGGAAGCGTTGTGTTGAGTGCGCGCCAATATCGGCACCTGATCCGTTGTCGTTGATTGCGCAGCTCAAGGTGGGCGAACGAGTGGAATTCAATGCCACCAGTTTTGCGACGCTTTATCTGGGTAAAGGCTGGTCGCTCAGCGAGCCTTGGGGGACGTGGTCTGACGGGACGGAGTCGCAAATCGTTCTGCGGCCCCTGGCTCCGGTGCATTCCTTGTTGCTGGAAACCAATGCATTGCTCGCGCCTACACATGCCGAGCAGTCTCTGGAAATTTTCGTCAACGATGCACGCGTGCTGTCGACGCGGCTGATCAAACCTGAGGCGAACCAAATCAACATCGATCTGCCCGCAGATGTGCGAGAGCTGGTGGAGCGTCAAGGTGTACTGAATATCCGTTTAAAATACGCCAACGCCATCAGTCCTGGGGAACTTGGCATGAGCAAGGACCCGCGCAAGCTGGCCATCGGCATACAGGCGCTGACGGTGAATTGAACCGACATTGTTTTTTGTCTGTGCAAAGGCCCATAGACGTTGTCCATGGGCCTTTCTACACTGCGGGTATTCCGGGGGGGCAGGGGGCAATGGATGAACCGCAATGAACTTCGCAAGGCCGACATCAACCTGATGGTGGTGTTCGAGACCTTGATGCTCGAACGCAATGTGACCCGCGCGGCCGAGAAACTGTTTCTCGGCCAGCCGACCATCAGCTCGGCGCTCAATCGTTTGCGCACGATGCTCAACGATCCGCTGTTCATCCGCGTCGGTCATCGCATGGAACCGACAGCCCGTGCCGAAGATATTTTTCGCCATCTCAAGCCGGCGCTGGATTCGCTGTCGGTCGCGCTGAGCCTGACCCGCGATTTCGACCCGGCCGTGAGCACCATGACTTTTCGCATCGGCCTTTCCGATGACGTCGAGTTCGGTTTGCTGCCGCCGCTGCTGCGCGCGTTGCGCCAGGAAGCGCCGAATGTGGTGTTTGTGGTGCAACACGTCGATTACTGGCGGATTCCCGATCTGCTCGCGGCGGGCGACATCACGGTCGGCATCAGCCAGACCCGAGGTCTGCCGGCCAATGCCAAGCGCAAACTGCTGCGGCATATCCAGCCGAGCATTCTGCGCGCCGATGCCAGCGCTACGCCGCTGACGCTGGATGAATATTGCGCACGTCCGCATGTGCTGGTTTCGCACACGGCCAACGTCAGTGGTTTCGCCGATGAGTGGCTGGCCGAACTCGGTCGTACTCGCCAGGTGGTGCTGTCGGTGCCGCAATACAGCGCGTTGCCGGCGCTGCTGGCCGGCACTGATCTGATTGCCAGCCTGCCGGATTACACCGCCGCGGCCATGGCCACTTCCGGATTACTGTTCAAGGAGCCGTTCCCGTTCAAGACACCGACGCTGGATTTGTCGATGGTCTGGCTCAGTCATGTGGACAGCGATCCGGCTGAGCGCTGGTTGCGTTCGCGGCTGGAGCAATTCATGAGCGAGCGGCCACTGACCCCGTCCTGAGTCACAACACACACTTTGTGGGAGCGAGCTTGCTCGCGAAAGCGGTGTATCAGGCACCTTAAGTGTTGCTGAGCGATCGCATTCGCGAGCAAGCTCGCTCCCACATTGATATGTGAAAGTCCCCGGGAGGGTCGGACAGAGCTGTGCTATATGTACGACCTTTCTGCCAACCTACCGGGGATCTGCAATGCCACACCTGCACATGGAATACACCGCCAACCTGCCGCAGTTGAATGCCGACGTCGCGTTGATCCGCCTCAACAACACACTGGTGGGGTCTGGTCAGTTCGCGGCGGAATTCGACATCAAAAGTCGTGCGGTGAAAGTCGAGACCTTCAAGGTCGGCACCGCCATGGCCGAGCGCGCCTTCGTCTATGTGAAGCTGGCGCTGCTTAGCGGGCGTTCGCCGCAGATCAAGAAGCAGTTGTCAGAAAGCCTGTTGGCGGTGTTGCAGGACCTGTGCGAATGGCCGACCGGCGTCGAAGTGCAGCTGTGTGTTGAGCTGGTCGACATGGATCGCGAGTCCTACAGTAAAACCGCGATTGATGTGTAGGACTCAGGCCGCTTCGAGTTCGCTGCACACCTTGACCACCTGCTCGCGCAACCACAGGTTGGCGCTGTCCTGATCAACGCTCTGGCTCCACTGCATGTCGAGGGTAAAGCCCGGCAAGCCGTTTGGCGCCTCACAGTGATTGAACACCGCTTCGTTGGTCAGCAAGCGCTGGATACGGCGGGGCAGGGTGAGGATGAAGTCGGTCCCGGTGATCATTTTCAATGCCGCGCTGTAGCTGTTCGAGCGCGCGACGATCTGGCGCTTCTGCGCCTGTCGCGCCAGCCAGCCATCAACCATGTTGGTGGTCGATGTCCACGGTGTCGGGAACACATGCCGGCGTTCGGTAAAGGCCTGCAGACTCAAGCGCGGTTCCAATGGCGTGGCACGTTTGTCGAAGACGCAGACCAGATCATCCTCCAGCAGCATCCGCGATTTCAGGTCGGTGTGATGGCGGTGGAAGTTGGGGCCGAAGCTGATCACCAGATCGAGGCTGCCGTCGCGCAGTTCATCCGCCGGCACGTCGGTCTCGAACTTGTGCATGTTGACCATCACCGGCAAATCATCGAAATCGAAACGCTTGAGCAGGCGCGGCAGAATCAGTTGCTCGAAGTATTCCGGGGCGCAGATGTTGAAGGTGACGGCTTGCTGGGTCGGGTCGAACGTAGGAGCGCCGGCGTGGCACAGGTTGATGCTTTCGAGGATTTTCTGCACATGGCCGTACATGGTGCTGGCCTTGTAGGTCGGACGCATGCCGGTGCGGGTGTTGATGAACAGTTCGTCTTCGAAACTGGTTCGCAGTTTTTTCAAACAGTAACTGACGGTGGACTGGCTGACGAACAGGGTTTCTGACACATCGGTGACGCTGCTCTGCTCATAAACGGCGATAAACACCATGAGATCCTGCATGTCGAGCTTTCGAAGCAAGTTACTGTTCAGCATCCGTACTGTCTCGCTGTGCTTCTTGCGCTGAATCCGCGCAAACGTGTGCGAACGATCGTAGCGGAACGATGGTGCCAGGAGAAACCCCTGTAGGACATTTCACGGTCAGTTGTGGGACAGAAAGTTTTAGTAACACGACGTTAACAATCAAACCGCACAAAGATGGCCAGAGGCCTCTAGCTCAATGCGGGAAAGTGTCGAGCGTAATCTCGAGGATTGAAGCGCCACACCATCAGCAACATCACCGCCATCACAGCCGTCAGCGACCACCAGGCCCATTCGAAGCTGCCGAGTCGGTCGCGGATTACTCCGGCCAATAACGGCGAGAGGCCGGCGATCAGGTAGCCGATGCCCTGCACGAAGGCGGTCAGCCCTCCGGCGCGTTGCGGGTTGTCGAGGTGATCGAGCGAGACGATCAGGCTCATCGGAAACAAACCGCCAATGCCCAACCCCAACAGGCAGGGCCACAGCAAGCTGAACTGTTGCGGGCTGAGGATCAGGCCGCAAAATCCGGCGATGATCAGCGTCAGTAACGCCATCAGAATCATGCGGCGATCCCGGCTGCGATTGGCGATAGCGGGAACCACCAGACCGGAAATCACCTCCATGGCTGTCAGAAAACCTAACAGCAGCCCGGCGTTTTGTTCGCTCCAGCCTTTTTCCACGTAGTACGGCGCGAGCCAGGCGAGAACGCAGGTGTAGGACGCCGTCCCCAAACCAAAGAACAAGGCCAGTAGCCAGGCGCGGGAATTGGCAAAAAACCAGTCTTTCCTCGCTGCCGCCGGCACCGTTGAGGTGAGCTGGCCGCGCTGCGACCACCAGAGCACAAACGCGAGCAATGCCAGAATCGCCCAGATGGCCAAACCGCTGCGCCAGCTCCCGGTCTGCACCAGCACCAACGGTGCAAACGAGGCAGCAATCGCTGCGCCGCCCATGATCGACGTGACGTACAAGCCCATGCACACAGCGACGTTGTCGGCGAAGCGCGATTTGATCAGCGCCGGCATCAATGCCTGAATCAGTGCAATGCCGATGCCGGCCAGCACGGCGCTGGCGATCAGTTCGGCTGCCGATTCGATAAACAGCCGCGACAGCGTCGCCAGGCCGATGATCAGCAACGACAGCAGCACCGTCCGTTGTTCACCCAGCCGCTGACTGATCCCGAGACCGAAGAACATCGCCAGCCCCATCGCCATCACCGGCAGCATGGTCAGCAGGGAAGCGACACTGAAGCTCAGCGGGATGTCGCCGCGAATGGCCGACAGCAAGGGGCCGACCGCCGCCATCGATGGACGCAAATTGAGCGCGACGAGAATGATGGCGAACATCAACCAGACAGCGGGGCGAGCGGTGGCGCGGAGGTTTTCCATCATCAGACCTTTGAGCGGGGCAGACGATTAGGCGCGGAACCGCTTGTGCCGGGCAAACCAGAAAATCCACAGCAGTATTTAAAAAGTCGATACCTCGCCACCCTCGGTGGGAGCGAGCCTGCTCGCGAAAGCGGCTTGTCTGTCACCAAAAATGTTGAATGTGCCGGCCTCTTCGCGAGCAGGCTCGCTCCCACAATGAACAGCCGTGCTGTTTTTACTGAATAAAACCTGAACCATTCTCAAATACTTCACAAGTTTTCGCGCATTGCCAGAAGCCAACTAATCGTTGGCGTCTTTTTCACAAAAAATTGATGGTTGTCTGCTTAAAGTTTGTCATGCCTTAGTTGATGAAATTTTCACAAATGAAACTCTCGTCAGCGCCCGAGGCTATTCTTTTCAGGAATTGCCAATTTCTATGTTGAAGTTAAAAGCCGTGCGCCCGGAATGGGTGACGTTGATTGCCAGCGCCTTTCTTTTAATCGGCTGCAATGTTGTGCTCTGGCAGCACCTGTTCGAGATTACCGCCGCCGATAGCAAGGGCATCGCCATGCGCGTTGCTTTCGCGGTAATGATTCTCGCGGCATTCAACCTGGTGCTGACGCTTGTGGCTTTCCGCCCGTTGCTCAAACCGTTATTGACCCTGATATTTCTGATCAGCGCCGGTGTGGCTTATTTCATGAGTCAATATGGCGTCATGATCGATGCTGGCATGTTTCGTAACTTTGCTGAAACCAATGCAACGGAAGTGCGCGATCTGCTTTCGTTAAAGTTGTTTGCTTATATTCTGTTGCTCGGTGTTTTACCGTCCTGGTTGTTATGGGAAGTCCCCGTCAACTTTCGTCGCTGGCATCGTGAGTTACTCAGCAAAGTTGTTGTCAGTGTCGCCTCGGCAGCGGTAATCGGCGGCGTGGCGCTGGCTAATTATCAGGGCCTTTCCTCACTGTTTCGCAACCATCACGAAATTCGCCTGATGCTGGTGCCCAGCAACTACATTGGCGCATCGGCCGGTTACCTGCGTGAGCAAGTGGTCTCGGCGCAGCAGCCATTCATCAAGATCGGCGAGGATGCGCAGCGTGATCCGCAAGTGAAGCTTCAGCCGCGTAAATCCCTGACCGTGTTAGTCGTGGGCGAAAGCGCCCGGGCGGAGAACTTCGGCATCCTCGGTTATGACCGCGACACGACGCCGAAACTGGACAAGGAAGCAGGATTGATCGCCTTTACCGACGTGCACTCGTGCGGCACTGAAACCGCCGTTTCTGTGCCGTGCATGTTCTCCAACATGGGCCGCAAGGATTACGACGCGAGCAAGGCGAAGAATGAAGAAGGCCTGCTCGATGTGCTCAAGCGTGCCGGTATCGATGTGATCTGGCGCGACAACCAGTCTGGCTGCAAGGGCACTTGTGATCGGGTTACCTTGCAGGATGTCAGCAATCTGAAAGATCCGGCGCTGTGCGCCAACAGCGAATGCCGTGACGAAATTCTCCTGCAAGGTTTGCAAAGCTTTATCGATCATCTGGACAAAGACACGGTGCTGGTCCTGCACCAGATGGGCAGTCACGGCCCGGAATACTTCAAACGCTATCCAAAGGAATACGAGCACTTCACCCCGGTTTGCGAAAGTAACGCGCTGAACAATTGCAGCCGTGAAAGTATCGTCAACGGTTACGACAATACATTGGTGTATACCGACCATGTGCTGTCGAGCCTGATCGATGTATTGCGCAGCAATCAGGACAAAGTCGATACCGCCATGTTGTATCTGTCGGATCACGGCGAATCGCTGGGTGAGTACAACTTGTTCCTGCATGGCACGCCTTACATGCTGGCGCCGGAACAACAAAAGCATGTAGCGATGCTGGCGTGGTTCAGCGACAGCTATCAGAAGGCCTATGCGGTCGATACCCATTGCCTGCAAATGAGTCGTGACAAACCCCTGAGCCAGGACAATCTGTTCCACTCGATGCTTGGCTTGCTGGAAGTGAAGAGTTCGGTCTATCAGCCGGATCTGGACCTGTTTGCCGGTTGCCGTGGCGCGGTGATCGACGGCATTTTGGCCAAAGACTGAACCCCGTCCCCTACACATAACAAGCCTTTCGACTCCCTCTGTAAGACTATTCTTGCTCTTTGGCAGGACATTTCGTTACAGCTCTTGCCCTTCGCAGGCGCGTAAATCGCCAGTGGCGATATATACTGCGCGCCATTCTTCAAGGGAGAGCCGTGTGGCCATCGATATTCACTGGATTCGCGACAACGAAAGCCTCGCGCAGTTTTGCGCCGAGTGGCAGCAACTGCCGTTCGTTGCCCTCGACACCGAATTCATGCGGGTCGACACCTTCTACCCGATTGCCGGCCTGCTGCAGGTGGGCGACGGCAAACGCGCCTACCTGATCGATCCGCTGACCATCAACGCCTGGCAACCGCTGGCCGCGTTGCTGGAAAACCCGGCGGTACTCAAAGTCCTGCACGCCTGCAGCGAAGACCTCGAAGTGCTGTTGCGCCTCACCGGTAGCCTGCCGGCGCCGATGTTCGACACGCAACTGGCCGCCGCTTACCTGAACCTCGGTTTCTCGATGGGCTATTCGCGGCTGGTGCAGGAAGTGCTCGGCATTGAACTGCCGAAGGGCGAGACCCGTTCCGACTGGTTGCAGCGCCCGTTGTCCGACACGCAAATCAGCTACGCCGCCGAAGATGCGGTGCATCTGGCGGAAGTTTTCGTACAACTGCGGCCGAAACTGTCTGACGACAAATTTGCCTGGGTGCTGGAGGACGGTGCCGAACTGGTCGCCAACCTGCGCCGCGAAACCGATCCGTACGAGGTTTACCGCGACGCCAAACTGGCGTGGAAACTATCGCGTGCGCAACTGGCCGTTCTGCGTGAGTTGTGCGCCTGGCGTGAAAAAGAGGCCCGCGCCCGCGATCTGCCGCGCAACCGCATCGTCCGTGAGCATTCGCTGTGGCCGTTGGCCCGCACGCAGCCGGACAACCTCGCGGCGCTGGGCAAGATCGAAGACATGCACCCGCGTACCGTGCGTCAGGACGGCCAATTTCTGCTTGATCTGATCAAGCGCTCTGGCAGTGTGGGGCCTGATCAATGGCCGCCGGCCGTAGCGGAGCCATTGCCGATCGAAGCCGCTGCGTTGATCAAACAACTGCGCGCATTGGGCCAGGCTGAGGCCGAGCGTCTGGGTATCGCCCCGGAACTGATGCTGCGCAAGAAAACCCTCGAAGCCCTGGTCAAAAGCGGCTACCCCGAGGGTCCTTACCAATTGCCTGAGTCGCTGCGTGGCTGGCGCCGCGAACTCATGGGCCAGAAGCTGCTCGACAGCCTGGCCACCGCCGGAGAACAGCCTTGAAACGTATTTGTTCCATCTACCAAAGCTCCAAGCGCAGCGGCATGTACCTTTACGTGCTCAAGAGTGACGCGCTGGAGCGTGTGCCGGAAGCGCTGATGCTGGCGTTCGGCAAGCCGAAACATTCCTTCGATCTGGTGCTGTCGCCCGAGCGCAAACTGGCCAGCGAAGACATCGTCGTGGTCCTGGAAAACCTCGACAAGCAGGGCTACCACCTGCAAATGCCGCCGGCCGAGGACGAGTACATCGAGCACTTGCCGGAAGAGTTGCTGCGACGCAACGATCCGGTCTGATCTGCGAGGCTCTGTTCTGAGTCTCGGTTTACCCTGGAACTGTTTTCACCGCGATGGCCGCCCGAATCCGGCGGCCGTCTGCACGGTTTGCGAAAGGTTTGAAGATGCGCGTTCTGATTGCTGAACACGACCACGCGATATACGCCCGGCTGCTGCGTCAGGCAGCGCCCGAGCTTGAAGTACTGACCAGCGGCGACTCCGCCGAGCTGGCCCGGCAGGCGGCCGATTGCCCGGTGTGGCTTGGGCAACCGGATCTACTGGCGACCCTGTTGCGCCAAGGGCATCAGCCACAATGGCTGCAATCAACCTGGGCCGGCATCACGCCGTTGCTCGCGGACGGTTTGCGCCGTGATTATCGTTTGACCCGTGCGGTGGGGATTTTCGGTCAGGTGATGGCCGAGTACGTGCTGACCTATATCCTCGGCCATGAGCGCGAAGTGCTGGCGCGCCTGGTCAGCCAGGTCGAGCGCAAGTGGGACAACCGCAGCGGCCAGAGCCTGGTCGGACGCAAAGTGCTGATCGTCGGCACGGGTGACATCGGCCAGAGCGTGGCGCAGTTCCTGCTGCCATTCGGCATCGAGTTGTACGGTATCGCCAGCACTGCCCGCGAGCAGACGCCGTTTGTCGAAGTCGGCTCGATGGCCGATCTGCCACGGCTGGTGGGCGAAGTGGATTACGTGGTCAATCTGCTGCCGAACACCGAACATACCCACGATATCTACGATGCGGCGCTGTTCAAGCAATTCAAACCGACCGGTTTGTTTATCAACGCCGGGCGCGGGGTCGCGGTGGTCGATGCCGATCTGGTGGAAGCGTTGAAGGAAGGCCATCTGGCGGGGGCGGTGATCGACGTTTGCCGTCAGGAGCCACTGCCGCAACGGCATCCGTTCTGGACGGCGTGGGGCTTGCTGCTGACCGGGCACAGCTCGGCACCGACTTCACCGGCGTTGATGGTGCAGTTGTTTGTCGAGAACCTGAAGGCGTATCAGGCGGGTGAGGCGTTGCGCGGGGAAGTGGATTTCAACCGCGGATATTGAGTGTTCGCCGAATAACATGTGGGAGCGAGCCTGCTCGCGAAGGGGGAGTGTCAGCCAACATCATCGTTGTCCGACACACCGCTTTCGCGAGCAGGCTCGCTCCCACATTTGTTTTTGTGCTGGCTTAGAGGGTGAAGTCGCCTTCCGCCGCCAGTTCGCTCAGCGGACGACGCGGGCTCGGCTCTTCACGGGCCTGCAGGTATTCAGCCAGCGTTGCCTTGTCACCGAGTTTGCCC
The DNA here is from genome assembly GCF_900580865.1 of Pseudomonas viridiflava. Lineage (GTDB taxonomy): Bacteria > Pseudomonadota > Gammaproteobacteria > Pseudomonadales > Pseudomonadaceae > Aquipseudomonas. The sequence continues at coordinate 50,406 of NZ_UTBZ01000228.1, read as the reverse complement.
ACGGCCACCGCCGCGTGCAGCGCATAACCTTCCGGAATATTCAGCTCCTTGCGCGTCAGCTCCTGATCGAAACCGGCCATGCCGTGGGTGTGCCAGCCACTGATGCTCGCTTGCAGCGCCAGATGGCCCCACGCCGAACCGGTATCGAAGGTGTGCCACAAGGCAGGGGTTTCTTCCGTCGCACCCGGTGCAGTGAACGTGGTTTTCGAAATCACGATGACCAGCGCCGAGGCATGCTGCGCCCAGCTACGGTTGAATTCATTGAGCAGGCCCAGATAACGCTCCCAGTTCGGCGTATCGCGACGCGCATACAGGAAACGCCACGGCTGCGAGTTGTATGCCGAAGGCGCCCAGCGGGCCGCTTCGAAGAAGCTCAGCAGGGTTTCTTCCGAGATCGCTTCGCCGGTGAAGGCACGCGGCGACCAGCGGTCGGTGAATTGCGGGTGAATGGCGTAATCGGCAACGCGAGGGTTGGCACTCATGGAGAGATTCCTTGCTACGTTTGAGTCAGGGATTCGAATGAAAACCCGGCGGGATCAGTTGCGCTGAACGATGGGGTTTTCCGAGCCTGAGGGTTCACCACAATGCAACGCGGTCGAGCGTTAATGGCTTGCGGGCAAGGCTCCTTGCGACTGGCAAAGCTACGCGCCGGCACAAAAACTGACAAGTCCCGCACAACCGGCAGTCGCCAGCGCTTGGCCCGCAAGGCCTTGAGCACTAGACTGGCGGCCTTTTCACCACCTGATGTTGATGCTTGAGCCATGACCGCCGAAGTCGAACCGTTCTGGATACGCAAAACCCTCGATCAACTGGATCACCAGGAATGGGAATCGCTGTGCGACGGCTGTGGTCTGTGCTGCCTGCAGAAACTCGAGGATGAAGAGGACAACAGCGTTTATTACACACGCATCGCCTGCAAACTGCTGGACCTGAAAACCTGCCAGTGCAGCGATTACCCGAACCGCATCAAATTTGTCCCGGACTGCATCCAGCTCACCCCGGGCCAGGCCGAGGAATTCAAATGGCTGCCGCCGACCTGCGGTTATCGACTGGTCAGCGAAGGCAAGGATCTGCCGTTGTGGCACCACTTGGTTTGCGGCGATCGCGACGCGGTGCACCACGAGCGGATTTCCCAGTCCGGGCGCATGCTTGCCGAGGGCAGTGTGCCGGAGGATGACTGGGAAGATCACCTGATTTTCCGCGCAGGCTGAACACCTGCGGATTCAAGCTTTACCAAGGAGTGTGTATGGCTGTCGGATTGTCGCGAGCGATGATGATTGCGCTGCTGGCGCTGAGCGCGCCGGCATGGGCGGCGAAAAAAGTCGATCTGGATTATCACGTGCGCCTGTTGCCACAGAGCGATCAGGCCGAAGTACGCCTGACCCTGGCCAAAGGCGAGGTGGTGCGCAGTCTCGACTTCGATCTTGGCGACGGCAGCCATTACAGCGACTTCAAGGCTGACGGCCAGTGGCTGCTGAGCCCGGGTAAACAGGCGCGCGGGGTCTGGCGTCCCTCCAGTGACAAGGCCAGCCTGACCTACCGCGTGCGTATCAGCCACGGGCGCAAGAACGGCAGCTTCGACACACGCATGACGCCGACTTGGGCGTTGATGCGTGGCGACGAACTGGTGCCGCCGGCCAAGCTCGATCAACAGGACGGCACCGAACTGGTCGCGCGCCTGCAATTCGAATTGCCCGACGGTTGGAAGAGCATCGAAACCGCTTGGCCGCGCATCGGCAAAAACAAATTTCGTATCGATAACCCGTCACGGCTGTTCGACCGCCCAACTGGCTGGATGCTCGCCGGCCACCTCGGCAGCCGCCGCACACGACTGGGCGAAACCGAAGTCACCGTGGCCTCTCCGCAAGGGCAGGGCATGCGCCGAATGGACGTGCTGACGTTGCTGACATTCGTCTGGCCGCAGGTGCAGGCGGTTTATCCACGCCATCCGGCCAAACTGTTGATAGTCGGCGCCAACGATCCGATGTGGCGCGGCAGCCTCGGTGCGCATGAATCCATCTACGTGAACACGCGATTGCCGCTGGTTAGCGAAAGTGGCAGCAGTGCGCTGGTGCGTGAACTGGCGCAGGCGTTCGGGCGGATCAACGACGAGCAGCGCAGTGACTGGATCAGCGAGGGTTTTGCCGAGTATTACGCCATTGAATTGGTGCACCGCGCCGGAGGCATGAGCGATGAGCGTTATCAGAGTTTGCAGGCGAAACTGGCCAGGGACAGCCAGAAAGTCACGACGCTGCGCGGCGAACAGATCAGCCCGGCGCAGGTGGCGAAAGCGGTGGTGGTGTTGCAGGAGCTGGATGGCGAGATTCGCTTGAAGACGCGCAACAAGCGTTCGCTGGATGATGTGTTGCGTGGGGCGATGCATCTGGGCACGGTGAGTACCAAGGAGTTTGTGCAACTGGCCGAGAGCGTTCTCGGTGAGTCCTCAAAAGTCCTCGATACCGCGTTGCTACAGTAAAGATCAAAAGATCGCAGCCTTCGGCAGCTCCTACCTGTGGAATGCGTTTTCCCTGTAGGAGCTGCCGAAGGCTGCGATCTTTTGCTTTTAAGCTATCAAACCCCGGCTTTCGGCGATTTCACCGAATCATTGCCGGTCACCGTGGCGGTATTGGTTGCCGCTTCAGCGTTGGCCTTCAGCTTGCTCAGCTCTTCCCCGGCACGTTCGATTTTCGCCCGCACATTATTCATGTCCTGACGACTCTTCTCGATCAGGCTTTTCACCGAGCTGTGCCCGGTAATCCCGCGCGCCATTGCCACGCCGCCAATCGCCACCTGAATCAAGCCGAACACACCGCCACGGCGCAGGCCTTTACCGACCATGATCACGCCACCGGCCAATGAGCCGATGCGCTCCCAGCCTTCGACGTTCTGCTCGGAATGGCTCTGAAACGGGGTGGATTCGATACGTTCGACGCGTTTGAGCTCGGTCATGATCTTTCTCCAGGCAATGAGTAATCGATAAACAAGCTGACTGCCAGAGCGGTCAGCTCGTTCCATCGAATATGCGGCGCTTCAGCGGAATTTCGGCCCGGAGCGGGTGTTCAAGCCCTTGGCCATACGGTCGTAGAGTACGACGTTGACTGTCGCGGCGAGGTTCATGCAGCCGGTGGTCGGGATGTACACGACGTCTTCGCACCAGTCGCGGATCTCTTTATCCAGCGAGCCGTCTTCGGGGCCGAAGATGTACAGGGCGCGATCCGGGTGGGTGTATTCCGGCAGCGGGCGGGCGCCCTCGACCAGTTCCACGGCGACCGGCACGCAGTTGAGCGGGAGGATCTTTTTCAGATCATCGATGCCGATCAGCGGGATGTCGTAGTGCACGCGTTTGGTGTCGGTGACGAAGTCGGCGGCGCGTTCATAACGCTTGCCGGTGTAGAACACCGACGCCACGCCGTAGCAGCCTGCGGCGCGCATCACCGAACCGACGTTCTCCGGTGATTTGGGGTTATACAAACCAATGCAGCTGTACCGTTTGTCTGCCACGAGCGGGGTGCCTTCGGGAAAAAGAGGGCGATTATACGGGGATTAGGCGGTTGTGGTCAGATCATGGATTGGCGGTGCCCGAACGGCCGCCTTCGCGAGCAAGCTCGCTCCCACAGTGGTTTTGTGCATGACACCGATCCAGTGTGGGAGCGAGCTTGCTCGCGAAGGGGCCAGTCAGGCCAATGAAGAACTTTAATCTTCTTTTTTCATGAGACCGGCCAGCGCGGCAAACGGGTTATGCGTCGCCTTGGCAATCTTCGGCGTGCTCAGCGAGCCTTCGCTGAAGTATTGCTGGTCGGTATAGCGCGAGTGTTCGTTATCGTGGCAATACAGGCACAACAGCTCCCAGTTCGAACCGTCCTGCGGGTTGTTGTCGTGGTTGTGATCGCGGTGGTGCACGGTCAATTCGCTCAGGCGCTTGCCGGAAAATTCACGGGTGCAGCGGCCACAGACGTGCGGGTACATCTTCAGGGCCTTGTCGCGGTAGCCCATTTCCTTGTCGCGCTGGTTGTCGGCGAGGATGCGATCCAGCTTCGACGTGTTGGTTGGGGTGGACGAACTCATGGGTTCACCTTTGTAAAAGACTAATGACGGTTATGGGCAGAGTTTAGCTCAGCCCTTGAGCTTCTCGGCAATCCAGATTGTGTGCCGCGTGCCCTTGTTGCCGTGGGCGAAGACCTGGACTTCTTCGGCCTTGAAACCGGCCTTCTTCAATTTGTCGGAAAACAGCCGATCGGCACTGGCCGACCATACCGCCAGCACGCCTTTCGGGCGCAGGGCCTTGGCACAGGCATTCAGACCAGCGGCCGAGTACAACCAGCTGTTGGCCTTCTGGGTCAGGCCTTCGGGGCCGTTGTCGACGTCGAGCATGATCGCGTCAAAGCCGTTCGGCTCGCTTTGTAGCACCTTGGCCACGTCTTCCTGACGGATCACCGTGCGCGGATCGAGCAGCGGGCGGCCGGACTTTTCCCCGAGCGGGCCACGGTTCCACTCGACCACACCGGGCACCAACTCAGCGACCACCACTTCGGCAGTCTTGCCCAGATGCTTGAGCGCCGAAGCGAGGGTGAAACCCATGCCCAGTCCACCAATCAATACCCGCGAATCCGGCCGGCCAGCAACCTTGCGGCAGGGAATTTCCGCCAGCGCATCTTCGGAGCCGTGCATGCGCGTGTTCATCAATTGCCCACCGTCGCCGCCCTGGATCTTGATGACGAAATCCTCGCCATACTCGAACAGGCACAGGGCACCGCCGCTTTCAGGGATCGGGGTGGTGTCGAGCAGAACGAAACGTTTCATGGAAATCTCTACAAGGGGGAAGGCAAGCAGGCCCGTTGGGAGTAGCCTGAGCGCAGACTAGAGGCCAAACGGAGCCCTTGATGAAGCGCACCATTCTAACGGTCATTGCCCTGGCCGCGCTCTCGATTACTGCAGTGCAGGCACAACAGGCCATTCCGGTGAGCCCGGCGCCGCAACCCGGCTCGCCCGGTACCGCAACGCCGACGCCGTACCCGCAGATCACGCCGATCAACATTCCCAAGTCCGGCGCCGGCAGTGGCAGTCCACCGCTGGTGCCGATCGAAATGCCCAGCCCGCCGAGCAAGGATCAGCCGGTGCCGGGCATTGAACCGAGCGGCACCAAGGCAAAATCTCCCGGCGGTTAAACCTGTTGCGCCGCCAGTTGGCCGTCGGCCATGCGCAGGCGTTTCGACAGGGAGACGGCGAGGGCGCGGATGATCTTTGCGGCGATCTTCGGCGCGTCGTTGAGCATTTTTTCCAGCGAGTCCTTGCCGAGGTTAAGCAGTTGGCAGTTGCTTGCTGCGATGCAGGTCGCCGAACGGCGTTCGCCATCGAGCACGGCCATTTCGCCGAACGCCCGACCGCTGCGCAGGGTGGCCATGGTGATGACCTGGCCATCGGGCCCGGTTTTCTGCACGGCGACCTGGCCGGTGTGGAGGATGCACATGAAACTGCCGGCATCGCCCTCGCGGAAAATCGCTTCGCCTTCGGCCACGGTGCTGATGCTGAAGTAGCCGGAAGCGGCCGCAAAGTCGGCCAGCTGCAATTGATCGAACAGGCCGCAGTCCATCAGCCAGTCGCGGATTTCGTTGTTCAGGAAGGTCGGTTCTGACATGTCGTCACGGTCTTTTTATTGTCTCGGATTTCAGGCTACACCCGGTCTCCATGTAGGAGCTGCCGAAGGCTGCGATCTGTTGATCTTGCCTTTGAAAAAATCAAAATCAAAAGATCGCAGCCTTCGGCAGCTCCTACAGGGATCTGTGAGTATCGGCCTCTTGGGTCTGGAGTTAAGACCCAAGTGACCGACGGAGTTCCTCAGGCCAGGCCCAAAACCTTGAAAACAAATGCGTATTCGAGCGCTACGTCACGTAATCCCTGATAACGCCCGCTCATCCCGCCATGCCCGGCGCCCAGTTCAGTCTTGAGCAGCAGCACGTTGTCGTCGGTTTTGGTCGCGCGCAATTTTGCCACCCATTTGGCCGCCTCCCAGTACTGCACGCGGCTGTCGTTGTAGCCGGCGATCACCAGTGTTGCAGGATAATCCTGCGCGCTGACGTTTTCGTAGGGCGCGTAAGCCTTGATCCGCTCGTAAACCTCCGGCTCTTCGGGATTGCCCCACTCGTCGTACTCGGTGACAGTCAGTGGAAGCTCCGGATCGAGCATGGTGTTGAGCACGTCGACGAACGGCACTTCAGCAATCGCCACGCCGAACAGATCCGGACGCTGGTTGAGCACGGCACCGATGAGCAACCCCCCCGCGCTGCCGCCACTGATCGCCAGTTTTTCGGCAGTAGTGATGCCGTTGAGGATCAGAAACTCGGCGCAGGCAATGAAGTCGCTGAAGGTGTTGTGTTTGTGTTCCTGCTTGCCGGCGCGATACCAGGCCTCGCCCAGTTCACCGCCGCCGCGCACGTGAGCAATGGCGAAGGCCATGCCACGATCCAAAAGGCTCAGGCGGGCGTGAGAGAACCACGGATCAAGGCTCGAACCGTAAGCGCCGTAGCCGTAGAGATACAGCGGCACCGGTTTGCCGACCATTTCGCGCTTCATCACCAGACTGATTGGCACTTGCGTGCCGTCCGGTGCTGTCGCCCACAGACGCTGGCTGACGTAGGCATCGGCGTCGAACGGGCCGAGCACCGGGGTTTCTTTCAACACCGCTTGTTCGCCGCTGGCGAGGATCAGTTGGCGAACCTGTGCCGGACGGTTCAACGCCTCGTAGCGCAGACGAATGCGGTCGCTCTCGAACTCCAGACTGTTTTGCACATAGAGGCTGTAGGCCGCGTCCGGCAATTGCACGCGATAAGGCGTCAGACCGTGTGGGTGAACTTCGATGATCGGCAGGCCACCTTCGCGCAGGCTCAGGGTCATGGCCTCGGTGTTAAGGCTGACGCCATCGAGCATCACTGTGTCGCTGTGGGGAATCAGGTTCTGCCAGTCGGCTTCGGTCGGCGCGGTACCGGTGTCCGGGGCCTGATACAGGGCGTAGTTGATGCCGTCGCGGTTGGTGCGGATGAACCATGTCCACACGCCATCGAGCAGGCCGTGATCGACATCGTATTCATGATCTTCGACCCGCGGGGCCAGGCAGGTGAACGGCAGGTGCGGCTGATTGGCGTCGAGCGCCCAGACTTCGCTGGTGGTCTTGCTGCCCAGCGACAACAGCAATTGCTGCTCGGAACTGGAACGGTAGCAGTGCAGGAAGAAACGCCCGTCCGGCTCATGGAAAACTTCTTCGGCCGCGGTACCGTCGAGGCGGTAACGGAACAGTTTGTGTGGGCGATGGGTGTCGTCGAGTACGCCGAAAAACAGGGTCAGGCTGTCATTGGCCCAGGTCATGCTGCCGTCGCAGTCCTGAAATTCCAGCTCGCTGACTTTGTCGTTGGCCAGTTCCTTGACGAACAGCGTGTAGATCTCATCGCCCGAGGCGTCGACGCTGTAGGCCAGACGCTGGTGATCGGGGCTGATGCTGAACGCGCCGAGCGAGAAGAATCCGCCGTTGGCCAGCACATTCGGGTCGAGCAGCAATTGTTCGCGGCTTTCGTCGAGGCTCAGGCTGTCGTCCACCGGACGTGGGCAACGATAGTGCCGGGCGTATTCGTCGCCCGCCGTGGTGCGCGTGTAATACAGGTACGGGCCCCACGGCGAGGGCAGGGACAGGTCGGTTTCGAGAATCCGGCCCTTGATCTCTTCGAACAGGCTTTCACGCAATTCGGCCTGATCGGCGGTTTGCGTTTCCTGCCAGGCGTTTTCGGCCTTGAGGTAATCGAGCACCGCGTCGGTGTCGCGCTCCTGCAGCCAGGCATACGGGTCGGCACCGGCAGCCTTGTGGGCGATCGGGGCACTGATGGCGTTGGCGGATTGGGGCATGGAAGGCTCTCGGACAATGTACGGAATAGGGTTTTTCGCGGATCTTGAAACCGCCGCAGCCCCCTGTGGGAGCGAGCTTGCTCGCGAAGGCGTTCGGTCAGATGACATTTGTTTCACTGACCCACCGCTTTCGCGAGCAAGCTCGCTCCCACAGGGTTTGCTGCTGGCCGTCTGGTATTGGGACAAGCCGCACGGGCGAAAAGTCGTTACTATAAGCGCCTCTTTGCCTGCCTTGCCATGGACACCATGACCGAGAACGACTATCTGATCGCCTGGGGCCTCTACGCCTTTGCCGCTGTGGGCTGCCTGTTGGTATGGATGCGCCTGACTACCTGGATGTGGCGCTGGTTGCGCGAGCCGCTGCGCGTGTTGATGGCGGTGTTGCTGTTCAGCCCGACCATCATTGACCCGGTCAAGGAAAAGGTCGCGCCGGCCATCGCCATCACCGCGCTGGATCTGGCCTTCAAGGTTGGCAACAACGCCTGGCGTGCAGTCTCCGATCTGTTCATGTACGGCATGATCGCTTTCGGCATCTACCTGATTTTCGTGCTGATCCGCTTCCCGCTCGAACGTGCTTCGAAGGCGCGCCGGGAACAGGCCGAAGCCGCCAAGGCAGCCGCACGCGCCGATGACCGCGACGACGATCAACCGTTTGGCGGCGCCGGCGATGACCGCTATGGCCGCCCGCCAGTGCCGAACAATCCGCAGCGCATGCGGGTCGAGCCGCGTCTGTAACCCGAGAGTCCGCACATGTGTGAATTACTGGGCATGAGTGCCAACGTGCCGACCGATATCGTGTTCAGCTTCACCGGCCTGATGCAGCGTGGCGGTCGTACCGGGCCGCACCGCGACGGTTGGGGCATCGCCTTTTATGAAGGCCGTGGCTTACGGCTGTTTCAGGATCCGGCGGCGAGTTGCGAGTCGGAAGTCGCCAATCTGGTGCAGCGCTATCCGATCAAAAGCGAAGTGGTCATCGGCCACATTCGCCAGGCTAACGTCGGCAAGGTCTGCCTGTCCAACACTCACCCGTTCGTCCGCGAACTGTGGGGTCGCAACTGGTGCTTTGCGCACAACGGCCAGCTCGCCGATTTCACCCCGATCAAAAGTTTTTACCGACCGGTCGGCGATACCGACAGCGAGTCGGCGTTTTGCGATTTGCTCAACCGTGTGCGTGCAGCATTCCCGGAGCCGGTCGATATAGAAGAACTGTTGCCGGATCTGGTCGCCGCGTGCGCCGAATACCGCAGCAAAGGCGTGTTCAACTGCCTGCTCAGCGATGGCGACTGGCTGTTCTGCTATTGCTCGACCAAACTCGCACAGATCACCCGGCGCGCACCGTTCGGCCCGGCGCGACTGAAGGACGTCGATGTCATTGTCGATTTTCAGGCGGAAACCACGCCCAACGACGTAGTGACGGTGATCGCCACTGAGCCTTTGACCGAAAACGAAACCTGGACCCGCTACGAACCGGGCCAATGGAGCCTGTGGCGACGCGGCGAATGCGTCAGCCAAGGCAAGACCGAATAAGGATTGCACCCCATGTTGCTCAGTTATGTACGGCTGGTGTTGTTTGCGGCAGGCCTGTTGATCGGTGTCCAGGTGCCGGGTTTCATCAACGATTACGCCAAACGTGTCGAGGCGCACCTGATCGAGGCGCAGACTGGCCTGCGCGGTTTTCAGGGCACCGCCGAGCAGTTTTTCAAGGGCGATATGCAGGCGCTGGTCGCGCATTACCGCGCCAGTGAAGACCCGGTGTTTCGCAGCGATGCCGACAGCCTGAGCACTTTGCTCAGCCGTCAGATCGCGCTGGACAAGCAGTTCCAGGCGATGCAAGGGCCTTGGTACATCCGCTTCTTGCAAGTGGTGCTGGCGGCTGATCCGGATATTCGCAAGGAAACCTGGAACGGTTACAGCTACCAGATCCTGCTGACCCCCGAAGCGATGATCTGGGGCATGAGCGGCGCGTTGCTGCTGTCGTTTGGCATCGAGTGCCTGTTCCGCTTGATCGATTGGGTTGTTCTCGGTGGCCGACGTTTGCGCCAGAGCCGGCCGATCGAAGACCGCGACGTGCGCGGATTGTAAAAACCAAAGATCAAGAGATCGGACGATCTCTTGATCTTTTGATTTTCAGGGGTTTAAAACCACGTATCCATCCCCGACCTTATGCGCATATCCGGTTAACACCTGCTGACACAGCGTCACAATCTCCTCGACCCACTCAACCCCCACCCGCCACGACACCACCACCTGCAGATTCGGTGGCCGTTGATCAATGGCCAACAACGTCAATTCCCCCCGCGCCAATTCCTCAGCCACCAGCACCGGCGGCAGCACGCCAACCCCAAAACCATCGCGTAACAACCGCGTGATCGCCGACACCGAATTCACGCAGTTCAAGCGTGGCGCCAGCACACCGTTGGCCTGCATCAGCGCCAGAAGGTCCTGATGCGGCCGGGAGTTTTTCGAGTAGGTGATGATCCGCTCCTGCGCCAGTTCGGCGAGGTCGGCGTAATCGCGGTTGTAGATAGAATTGCTTGCGACGATCCAGCCCAGCGGATGGCTGGCCAGCTCCAGACTGCGCACGCTTTCATGGCGGATCAGATCGGTTTGCAGAACGATGTCGAGAAAGCCTTTTTGCAGCTGATCGCAGAGGTTCAGTGAGGTATCCGCCACCAGCTCGATTTCCACCCGCGGATACAGATCGGTCATCTGCGCCACCAACGGGCTGAGCCAGGTGTGAATCACCGTGTCCATCACGCCGATGCGCACGCGGCCGACTTTGCTCGAGCGGGTCTCGATCGACTGTTTCAGCGCTGACATGGTGTCGAGCATCTGCTCGGCATACTCCAGCACTTTCAGCCCTTCGGGCGTCAGGCTGACACCGCGTGAATCGCGCAAAAACAGCTTCACCCCCAGCTCACCTTCCAGTACCGCGATGCGGCTGGAAATCGAGGCCTGGGTGGTGAACAGCTTGTCGGCGGTCAGGCGAAAACTCTTCAGTCGGGCGACCCAGACAAAGGTCTCGAGAAACTTCAGGTTCATGGGCAAGGCTCGGGTGACAAATTTTTCTTATGGCTAAGGCGGGGTTTTATTCGTTGGACGCAGCAGGGCCGCGCGACGAAAAATCGACGCATCCGGTCCCCACGATAGGCGTCGTCGGGGCTACGAACAAGACCAATAAAAAACCTGCGGAGATAAGCCATGCGTGCTCCCGACACCCTAGATGCATCCACGGCAACGGCGCGTCCCGGGCCGTTTGACTGGTATCGCAACATCAATCAGCAGGAGCGCCGTACGTTCTGGAGCTGCAAGATCGGCTACGGTCTGGACGGCATGGACACGCAGATGCTCAGCTTCGTCGTGCCGACGCTGATTGCGATGTGGGGCATCACCACTGGCGAAGCGGGGCTGATCCACACCAGCACGTTGATTGCTTCGGCCATCGGCGGTTGGGTTGCCGGAATTCTTTCTGACCGCATCGGCCGCGTGCGCACCCTGCAACTGACGGTGCTGTGGTTCGCCTTCTTCACCTTCCTCTGCGGCTTCGCGCAAAACTATGAACAACTGTTGATCGCCCGGACGTTGATGGGCTTCGGTTTCGGCGGCGAATGGACCGCCGGCGCGGTGCTGATCGGTGAGGTGATCCGCGCCAAGGACCGTGGCAAAGCGGTGGGCATGGTGCAATCCGGTTGGGCGCTGGGCTGGGGGCTGACGGCGATTCTGTATGCGCTGCTGTTCTCGGTGTTGCCGCCGGAAGACGCCTGGCGCGCGCTGTTCATCCTCGGCATCGTACCGGCGATTTTCGTGATTTTCGTCCGTCGACTGGTGAAGGATCCGGAGATTTACCGCGAGGCCAAGGCGCAGCAAACGCCAGAGAACCAATCAAAGTTCTACGAAATCTTCGCGCCCGGCATGCTCTTCACCACGTTTCGCGCTTCGCTGCTGACCACTGGCGCGCTGGGCGGCTATTACGCGATTACTTCCTGGCTGCCGACCTTTCTGAAAAACGAACGCGGTTTGAGCGTACTCGGCACCGGCGGTTATCTGGCGATGGTGATTGTCGGGTCTTACGTCGGTTATGTGATCAGCGCTTATCTGACTGACCTGCTGGGGCGGAAAAAGAACTTCATACTGTTTGCGGTCGGCTCGTTCACCATCGTTCTGCTCTATACGCAGTTGCCGGTGAGCAACGGCGTGATGCTGTGGCTGGGCTTCCCTCTGGGCTTCTTCGCCTCGGGAATTTTCAGTGGTATGGGCGCGTTTCTCACTGAGCTGTTTCCTACACGAATTCGCGGTTCGGGGCAGGGCTTCTGCTACAACATCGGTCGGGCGCTGGCGGCGTTGTTTCCGCTGCTGATCGGTCTGCTTAGCCAGAAAGTACCGTTGAGCGTCGGCATTGGTGCATTTGCTGCGGTGTCTTACGGCGTGGTGATTATCGCGGCATTGAGCCTGCCGGAAACCCGTGGCAAGCAACTTGATGCGCAGTAACTGATAACCTGCGAAGCACAGTCCTACAGATAAAAAGACAAGCACCTACAGGAGTGTTCACCGTGAGCCGCCTGCTATTGAACTGCGACATTGGCGAGAGCTTCGGCAGCTGGACCATGGGTCTGGATGCCGAGGTCATGCCCTTCATCGATTGCGCCAACGTGGCTTGCGGCTTCCACGCCGGCGACCCGAGCATCATGCGCAAGACCGTCAGCCTGGCGTTGAGCCACGGTGTGCAGATCGGCGCACACCCGGCCTATCAGGATCTGGTCGGTTTCGGCCGCCGCTCCATGGCGTATTCGGCGCAAGAGCTGCAAGACATCCTGCATTACCAGATCGGCGCGCTCGACGGCATTTGCAAGGCGCAGGGCGGGCGCGTCAGTTACGTCAAACCTCACGGCGCGATGTACAACGACATGATGGCCAACCCCGCGCAACTGCGTGCGGTGATTCAGGCGGTGGCCGCTTACGACCGCAGCCTGCCGTTGATGTTGATGGCCACTCGCGACAACGCCGCTGCGCAGCAGATCGGCGATGAGTACGGCGTGACCTTATGGTTCGAAGCCTTCGCCGACCGCGCCTACGACAACGCCGGCAAACTGGTTTCACGACAATTGCCGGGCGCGGTACATCACGACCCGGAAAAAATCATCGAGCAAGCCCTGACCATTGCCCGTGGCGACAACCTCAGCGCCAGCGACGGCAGCGCCTTGCGCCTGCACGCCAACACCCTCTGCGTACACGGCGACAACGCCAGTTCGGTGGCCGCCGTGCAACGCATTCGCGAAGCCTTGAATCAGCAGAGCGCCTCATGAACCCAAGGATTGAAGTGGTGGCACTGGATTGCCTGATGCTGCGTCTGTTCGATGAAATCGCCGAAGCCAACATGCCGTGGATGCTCGCTGCCAGTGAGCGTTTGCGTGCGGTATTCGGTGAGCAACTCATCGATCTGGTGCCGTCTTATACGACGTTGATGGTGCATTACGATTTGACCGCATTGAGTCCGAGTCAGGCGCGGGAATTGATCGCCGAAGCGTTGATCGACCTGTCACCGAATGCGCAAACCGCTGGCCAATGTCATGTGCTGCCGGTCTGGTACGACTTGAGTGTCGGCCCTGAGTTAATTTTGCTGGCCGAGCGCAGCGGTCTGGCGGTGGATGAAGTGATCCGTCGCCACAGCGGCCGTGAATATCAGGTATTCGCCCTTGGTTTCGCGCCGGGTTTCGCGTTTATGGGGCTGGTCGAAGAAGTGCTGGCCGCGCCACGGCTGTATACGCCACGCAAGAAAGTCGCTGCCGGCAGTGTCGGCATTGCCGAACGGCAGACGGCGGCCTACCCGGTGGTTTCTCCCGGCGGCTGGAACCTGATCGGCCGCACCCCGGCCAGGTTGTTCGACCGCAATCGCGATGGCTACAGCCTGATGCAACCCGGCGACACGGTGCGATTCGAAGCGGTCAGTCATGCCGAGTTCGTCAATCTCGGCGGCGATGACTCGCCACTGGAGACACTGGCATGAGCCGACTGACAATTGAGGCGAGTACGCCGCTGTGCCTGTTGCAGGACGCAGGGCGTTTCGGCGTGCGGCATCTAGGCGTCACTCAGGGCGGCGCGGCGGATTGGTGTTCGATGAGCTGGGCCAATTGGTTGCTCGGCAATGCGCTTGATGTGCCGGTGATTGAGGTCACGCTTGGCGGCTTTGCCGTAATCGCCGAGGACGATTGCTTGCTGGCGCTGGCCGGGGCAGATCTTAGCGCGCAGATCGACGGTCAGCCGCTGGCGCCGTGGCGCAGTTTCAAGTTGGGCAAAGGGCAGACGTTGCGCCTCACTCAGCCGTTGCTCGGTGCCCGGGCTTACCTGGCAGCGCCCGGTGGTTTCGATGCGCCGCAGGTGTTGGGCAGTAGCGCCACGGTTGTCCGCGAAGAGCTTGGTGGACTTGATGGCATGGGCTTGCCGTTGGCCAAGGGGGCGGCGCTGAGCTATCGCGGTGAATCGCTGTTGCTGCGCGAAGTGCCTTTGGCATTACGGCCGGATTTGCAATCGACTGCGCCGCTGGATCTGGTGCTCGGCGCACAGATCGGCCAGTTCAGTGGGCAGAGTCTGTTTGACGTGTTCAACACGGCTTGGTCGCTGGACAGTCGCGCTGATCGCATGGGCATTCGATTGTTGGGTAGCGCCTTGCACTATCAGGGGCAACCGATGATTTCCGAAGGGATTCCGCTCGGTGCAGTGCAGGTGCCGCCGGACGGCCAGCCGATCGTGCTGCTCAATGATCGCCAGACCATTGGCGGGTATCCACGGTTAGGGGCGTTGACGCCATTGGCGCTGGCGCGGCTGGCGCAGCATCTGCCGGGTAACGAAGTGCGATTCACACCTGTCATGCAAGAGCGTGCATGGCGAGACCATATACGCTACCTGAAGTCCTACTTGTAATTGTCCGTGCTTCGGACTGAAGACCGAGACATTTCCGGGCGCTTTGGTAAGTCGCCCTACATCACTTGTCGAGAGGGTGTGGAACTATCGGTCTTCATCTTTTACAAGGAAGTTACAGATGCGTTTTATGCAAGTAATGGCTAAGTCACGGGGCGAGTGCGCGAACACTGTCGAAGGGCACATTGTCGGATTTTATGATGGCGTGGGCAGCGTGCCGGTTTACCGGGCAAGCGTCGATCGTTTCCACAATGTGCAACGACTGAGCGGCGAGCGTGCCGATAATCAGGACATGGTTGCGCGTATCGAGGCATTCATGGCCAACGTAACCGTCGACATGATGCGAATGTTTGCCTGGGGTCATCGCACGGAGGCAAGCGGTCATTCCATGGAGCTGATTGCCGAGGGCGAAAGCGGCGAAGCGGCGGCGACCCGAGTCAGGTTTCGCTTTCTGTCGCCAGAGGGCGAGATGAAGAGTGAAATGACCTTGAGTCCTGAAACGGACATCGAAAAAATTCGCAGGGTAGAGCTCGAAAGCGGCGAGGCGAAAGTGGTCGTCAAAGGCAAGAAAAAACGCCGCCGGCAAAAAACGGCCTCTGTCGGGCCGGCGATTCAGGACACCTCTTTTATGGACAGACTCTGCAAGTCCTATCTCGCGACAGGCTGGTAAAACGGTTGGCCTGAAAGGCGGCCGACTCCATTCGGTTTGCCTTTCAGTATCTGCCGTCGGGATTTTATTTGGACAAAAACCGCATCCCTTCCTCAAGCCCGCGCAACGTCAACGGATACATCTGATCCTCGATCAGATCCCGCACGATATTGGTCGACGAGGTATAGCCCCAGGTATCTTTCGGATACGGATTGATCCAGATGAGCTTCTTGTACTTCTCCATGAAGCGCTGCATCCACACATAACCCGGCTCCTCGTTCCAGTGCTCGACGCTGCCGCCAGCCTGGGTGATTTCATACGGCGCCATGGCGGCGTCACCGATGAAAATCACTTTGTAGTCGGCGCCGTACTTGTGCAGCAGGTCCTGGGTCGAAGTGCGCTCCGAGGTGCGGCGCATGTTGTTCTTCCATACCGATTCGTAAACGAAGTTGTGGAAGTAGAAATACTCCAGATGCTTGAACTCGGTCTTGCAGGCCGAGAACAGCTCCTCGCAGATCTTCACATGCGCGTCCATCGAGCCGCCGATATCGAACAGCAGCAACAACTTCACCGTGTTGCGGCGCTCGGGGCGCATCTGGATATTCAGCAGACCAGCGTCCTTGGCGGTGTGGTCGATGGTGCCGTCGATGTCCAGCTCTTCTGCCGCGCCTTGGCGGGCGAATTTGCGCAGTCGGCGCAGGGCGACTTTGATATTGCGCGTACCCAGTTCCACCGAGTCGTCGAGGTTCTTGTACTCGCGCTGATCCCAGACTTTCACGGCTTTGCCCTGGCGCTTGCCAGCATCGCCAACCCGGATGCCTTCCGGGTTGAAGCCACCGGAGCCGAACGGGCTGGTGCCGCCAGTGCCAATCCATTTGTTGCCGCCGGCGTGACGTTCCTTCTGTTCTTCCAGACGCTTCTTGAACTCTTCGATCAGTTTGTCCAGGCCACCGAGGGACTGGATCTGCGCGCGCTCCTCGTCAGTCAGCGAACGCTCGAACTCCTTGCGCAGCCAGTCTTCGGGTATCAGCGCCTGCAAGTGATCATCGAGCTTTTCGAGGCCATTGAAGTAGGCACCGAACGCACGGTCGAACTTGTCGAAATGGCGTTCGTCCTTCACCAGAATCGCCCGCGACAAGTAGTAGAACTCGTCCATGTCGGCGAAGGTCACGCGCTGTTTCAGCGCGTTGATCAGGTCGAGCAGCTCACGCACCGACACCGGCACCTTGGCTGCACGCATTTCATTGAAGAGGTTGAGCAGCATAACGATGGCCCCTGCTTACAAGTGCTTAGCGAGAGCCGCGACGGCTCATGAACGCCAGGCGCTCAAGCAGTTGCACGTCCTGTTCGTTCTTCACCAACGCACCGGCCAGCGGCGGAATGGCTTTGGTCGGATCACGTTCGCGCAGCACGGCTTCGCCGATGTTGTCGGCCATCAGCAGCTTCAGCCAGTCGACCAGTTCGGAGGTCGACGGCTTCTTCTTCAGGCCCGGCACCTTGCGCACGTCGAAGAACACGTCCAGCGCTTCGCTGACCAGATCCTTCTTGATGTCCGGGTAGTGCACGTCGACGATTTTCTGCAGGGTCGGGCGATCCGGGAAGGCAATGTAGTGGAAGAAGCAGCGGCGCAGGAAGGCGTCCGGCAGCTCTTTTTCGTTGTTGGAGGTAATGATGATGATCGGACGCTTCTTGGCCTTGATGGTCTCGTCGATCTCGTAAACGTAGAACTCCATCTTGTCGAGTTCTTGCAGCAAGTCGTTGGGGAACTCGATGTCGGCCTTGTCGATCTCGTCGATCAGCAGAATGACCCGCTCCTCGGACTCGAAAGCCTCCCAGAGCTTGCCCTTCTTCAGGTAGTTACGCACGTCGTGGACTTTTTCAGTGCCCAGTTGCGAATCGCGCAGACGGCTGACCGCATCGTACTCGTACAGGCCCTGATGAGCCTTGGTGGTGGACTTGATGTGCCAGGTGATCAGCTTGGCATTGAACGATTCGGCCAATTGCTCGGCGAGCATGGTCTTGCCGGTGCCCGGCTCGCCCTTGACCAGCAGCGGCCGCTCCAGGGTGATGGCGGCGTTGACCGCCAGCTTCAGGTCATCGGTGGCGACGTAGGCCTGGGTGCCTTCGAACTTCATCTGCTAATCCTCGAACGGTAACGCCGACCTGAACGGGCAGGGCGGGGGCGAAATAATCGGATGCCCGACTATAACGCGCAGGCCGGTCGACTGTGAACGCAGACGGCTTATTCAGTCTCTGAATGGGGCGTCACATGTTGACTCAGTCTCGGCCGATGGCCAGTATTCAGGTATCGCCGATTTGGCGATAGCCTCTTGGGCATGACCCGGTCGCTATATCGTCAATCGAAAGCCCTAACCTGCATCCGGCTTCGGCCGCTCATACCGCGCATTGAATGCCTGTACGAAACCATTACGCAAAATCTGCAAAAAAGCTTCGAACGCACTGATATTTTGCTGATGTACGTTGCCACTGAGCTCAACCTTGGTGGCGAACTGGTTTTTCGCCTGGTTCTTCAGCACGGTTTCCGTGCCGCCCACCAGTGCCTCCCAGACCGAGCGGAAGATGCTCTTGTTCTTGTTTTCCACATCCTGCTGCCAGTTGAACACTTCGACGTCGCGCAACAGCGGCTTGATGTAGCCGTTGACTTGCGCCTTTTTGGCCTTGGCCTCGATCACCACATCACCGTGACCGGCGTTGAAGTCGAACTTGCCGTAGGCCGAGGCGAAGTCGTTCATGCGTTTGAGTTCGATGTCTTTAGCGCGCAGACGGAATTCGAAATCTTCGAAGTTGCTCAGAGGGTCGAACGTAGCGGTGGTTTCCAGCGGTGCGTGGCCAAGCAGCAGGGCTTTGCCTTCGAAGCGGGCGTCGCGTTTGCCCTGTTTGTCGACCACGTTGGTCAGGTTGTAGATGCTCGCGTCGACGTTGGTGGCGTTCATGTTGACCGGCGGTTTTGAGTTGAAATTGCGGAAGCTGATCTTGCCGTCGTGAATCTGCACTTCGTCGAGGGTTATCGGCAGCAACTTGCCCAGTTGCGCACGCCAGTCAGTGCCTTGACCGGTCTGGGAGTTCTGCTTGTTGGCCCCGCCATCGACGAAATTGATCTCGGGATTGACGAATTTCACTTGCGCCACCACAGCATGGTCGTACCACAGCGAATGCCAACTGACCGCCAGATCGATCAGCGGTGCATTGACGAACGGCACCGGTACCTTGCCGTCGACCTTGACGATCTTCAACCCATTGATCTTGTAAGCGCCGCGCCATAGGGCCAAGTCGACATCAGTGATCTGGCCCCGATAGTCACCCATGTCCGCCAGTTTGCCATTCAGGTAGTCGCGCACCATGTAGGGCAGGGCGATGTGCAGCGCGATCAGCAGCACAACGAAAACGACGAAAATCCCTAATGGCCAACTGTAGCGACGTTTCATGACGGCAATTCCCTGACGATGTAAGCGATTGACTGTTACGTCGCGCAGACGTTCGACCCGACTGGACTGTGATGGGCAACAGGCTTACCTTGGAACGCTGAATTCAATGCTGCATAAGGACCCAGCCATGAGCCGTATTTTCGCTGACAACGCCCATTCCATCGGTAATACGCCGCTGGTGCAGATCAACCGTATTGCGCCGCGCGGTGTGACCATCCTGGCCAAGATCGAGGGACGCAACCCCGGTTATTCGGTCAAGTGCCGGATCGGCGCCAACATGATCTGGGACGCCGAAAGCAGCGGCAAACTCAAGCCGGGCATGACCATTGTCGAGCCGACGTCGGGTAACACGGGCATTGGCCTGGCATTTGTTGCCGCTGCCCGTGGTTACAAATTGATGCTGACCATGCCAGCCTCAATGAGTATCGAGCGTCGCAAGGTCCTCAAGGCTCTGGGTGCCGAACTGGTGCTGACCGAGCCGGCCAAGGGCATGAAAGGCGCGATCGAGAAGGCTGCCGAGATCGTCGCCAGCGATGCCGACAAATATTTCATGCCGGCGCAGTTCGATAATCCGGCCAACCCGGCGATTCACGAAAAGACCACGGGTCCGGAAATCTGGAATGATACCGACGGTGCCGTCGACGTACTGGTGGCAGGCGTGGGCACCGGTGGAACGATCACCGGCGTTTCGCGGTATATCAAGAATACTCAGGGCAAACCGATTTTGTCGGTGGCGGTGGAGCCGATGTCGTCACCCGTGATCACTCAGGCGCTGGCGGGCGAAGAGATCAAGCCGAGCCCGCACAAGATTCAGGGGATCGGTGCCGGTTTTGTGCCGAAAAACCTTGATCTGTCGATGGTCGACCGGGTCGAGCAGGTCACCGACGACGAATCCAAGGCCATGGCGCTGCGCTTGATGCAGGAAGAAGGAATTTTGTGCGGCATCTCCTGCGGTGCAGCGATGGCGGTAGCAGTGCGTCTGGCGGAGACGCCGGAAATGCAGGGCAAGACTATCGTGGTGATTCTGCCTGACTCGGGTGAGCGTTATCTGTCGAGCATGTTGTTCAGCGATCTGTTTACTGATCAGGAGACTCAGCAGTAATCCAGTTGATTCAGGTCAGCCGCGGTTCAGGATCGTTATGCTAATAAATGCTTTGTTGCGCAATTCTTAACACTGAATCTTGTGTCAGGCGGGTTTTTCCCGAAGCCGGTAGTGTTTATCATGGCCGGCTGCCATGCCGGGTAAAAGGCATTGCGCAGCGTTGTCTTTATTCAAGGAGTTGTTGATGACCTTTTCGTTTGCCGCCAAGGCGTTTGTGCTGCTGCTCTTTCTGGGCAGCACGCTCTATGTGCATTTGCGCGGCAAGGCGCGTTTGCCGGTTCTGCGTCAGTTCGTCAACCACTCGGCGCTGTTCGCTCCGTACAACGCCTTGATGTACCTGTTCTCCGGCGTGCCGTCCAAGCCGTATCTGGATCGCAGCAAATTCCCGGAACTGGACGTGCTGCGCGACAACTGGGAAACCATTCGCGACGAGGCCATGCACCTGTTCGACGAGGGTTATATTCGCGCGGCGGAAAAGAACAACGACGCCGGTTTCGGCTCGTTCTTCAAGAAGGGCTGGAAGCGTTTCTACCTGAAGTGGTACGACAAACCGCTGCCATCGGCTGAAACCCTGTGCCCGAAAACCGTCGCGCTGGTCAGTGCGATTCCCAACGTCAAAGGCGCGATGTTCGCGCTGTTGCCGGGTGGCAGCCACTTGAACCCGCACCGCGATCCGTTCGCCGGCTCACTGCGTTATCACCTCGGCTTGTCGACGCCGAACTCCGACGATTGCCGGATTTTTGTCGATGGTCAGGTTTACGCCTGGCGTGACGGCGAAGACGTGATGTTCGACGAAACCTATGTGCACTGGGTCAAGAACGAAACCGACCAAACCCGCGTGATCCTGTTCTGCGACGTCGAGCGTCCGCTGAGCAACCGCCTTATGACCCGCATCAACCGCTCGATCAGCGCCTGGCTCGGCCGTGCCACCGCACCGCAGAACCTTGATGATGAACGCGTCGGCGGGATCAACCAGGCCTACGCCTGGAGCAAGAGCTTCAGCGACAAGTTCAGTGGAGTGGTCAAACAGTGGAAACGTCGTCATCCGAAGGCCTACCGCGTGATGCGACCGGTGCTGGCGGTGGTGGTGTTGACGTTGTTGGGCTATTGGTTGTTTGGTTGAGGCTGAATCGCAGGCAATAAAAAACCGCTCCTTGTGAGCGGTTTTTTTTATGAAGAGAAGGTGAATGAGGCGCCAGCGAGGACGCCTCCTGGCTCTTCCGCGGCAGGGTTCACCAATGCTTCTCTGATTCGGTGCAACTCCCGTTCAGTCAACTTTCCGGAAGAGCGTTTTCTATCAGCTTTTATCGATCTGGCGCCTGGCGCTTTTTTTTCAACGGCAGCCTTCATGGTGCCTCCGGCGTTGATCATTAAATGAGGCCTTCCACCTGACAACATCTTGCCAAGAGAAATGAGGATCAAACCATTCTTCATAGGCACTCAGCGCTTGAGCATCGATTGCTTCGAAACGAACTCTGGAGTGATCAACACCCACTATCCCTTGTAGCACCAAGTCTTTGTGCAGTTTTGCGAAAGTAACAGCAGCCTGTTTTCGAGCCTGTGATTTGTAAACCTGGTAGCGCAAATACGTCCGTTCCCTTGGCATGTGATCCCGTGCATTCCTTGTCCTCGATGGTTGGGTGTCGCAATTGCAATCCAGCCTATTCACCTCGCGGCCAACTGTCCCTGCCGGCCCTTTGCCCAAATCATTGCAATCCATGTCCCACGCTGGTTATAGTCGGCGCTCGTGAGTCGTATGCCTCACCCTCCAACCCTTCAAAAAAGATCTGCGCAAATGCCTGCATCCCTCATCAACGCGGTAGTCGATTCAGCGGTCAACGCTGGCGTCGTGCCGTGCGGGAATCAGCAGCCCAAGCAGATCAGTCATTACCCTCCACCTGTCAGTAGCACGCCGGTGTGCGCAGTCGTATCACCGCCGGGCGTTGGCGTTTCGGGCTGATCGGCAGTTTCTGCTGACCCCTGCGCCCGCCAGAAAAAACTACTGAATTTCAGCTTCGGCTGAGTTGGCTTCTTGCCTGACTACAGGTGGTATTCATGTTTGTCCTGTCGAAAAAATCCGCGCTCGCGGCGGCGTCCACGAGCCTGTTCGTTCTGCTGTGGAGCAGCGGCGCGATCTTCTCCAAATGGGGGTTGGCCCACGCGTCGCCCTTTGCCTTTCTACTGATGCGCTTTGTGATCGCCCTGTGCGGGCTGATGCTGTTGGCGCCGTTGCTCAAGCTCAAGTTGCCCAAAGGTGGACGGCCAATGCTGTTTGCGATCGCCACGGGTGTGGTGTTGTTGGGGGCGTATCAGATTTTCTATTTGCTGGCCCTCGACACCAAAGTCACCCCGGGGGTGATGGCGACCATCATGGGCGTGCAGCCGATTCTCACCGTGGTGTTGATGGAGCGGCAGCGCTCGGCGAGCCGGATGTTTGGTCTGGCGTTGGGATTGGCGGGGCTGATCATGGTTGTTTACCAGGGCATCGGTCTGGCCGGGATGTCCTGGGCGGGGATGCTGTTTGGTCTGCTGGCGCTGGCGAGCATGACGCTGGGCTCGATCATGCAGAAGCGCATCACCGACAATCCTCTCGGCACGCTGCCGGTGCAGTATCTGGCCGGGCTGTTGTTGTGCGGGATATTCGTGCCGTTCCAGCCGTTCCACTTTGAACACAGCACAGGTTTTATCGTGCCTGTGTTGTGGATGGGGCTGGTGGTGTCGGTGCTGGCGACGCTGTTGCTGTATCGGCTGATCGCACGGGGCAATCTGGTGAATGTCACCAGTCTGTTTTACCTGGTGCCAGCGGTGACGGCGGTGATGGACTATCTGATCTTCGGCAATCGTCTGGCGGCATTGAGTGTGCTGGGGATGCTGTTGATCATTGTCGGTCTGGCGTTTGTCTTTCGTAAAACCGACTAGCTGACAGGAGGGTTCACTCCCACATTGGAATGCATTCCCCTGTAGGAGTGAGCCTGCTCGCGATAGCCATTTCAGCAGCGCCAGAAGTCTAGCGGGCTGTCACCTGCGAAGGTTTCACCACCGCCGGCTTCAACACCAGCCACAACGCCGCCGCAATCAACACCCCGCCATATATATGCGCCATCGATAACGGCTCATCCAGCAACAACGCCCCCCACAACACGCCGAACGGGGGGATCATGAAGGTCACGGTCATCGATTTCACCGGGCCAATGGAGCTGAGCAGGCGGAAATAAATAATGTAGGCAAACGCCGTACAACCCAGGCCGAGGCCCAACAGCGACAGCCAGACATTCCAGCCGCCCCAACTGACCGGCGGCGCGGTGATCACGCTATAGCCGAACAGCGGCAACAGGAACAACGTTGCACCGAGCATGCTGCCCAGCGCCGAGAGGCGACTGTCCAGTCCACCGGCCTGATCCAGCCAGCGTCGCGCGAGGAAACCGGCAAAACCATAACAAGTGGTCGCGAGCAGGCAGGCGAGGGCGCCCAGCAACAGTTGCATGTCAAATGCCACGGGACCGGCGCGGGTCAATACGCCAACACCGAACAGGCCGAGGAACACCCCGCCGAGTTTGGCCGCGGTGAGCTTTTCACTGAAGAACAGTCCGCCGATCAGCACGCCCATCAGCGGCGTGGTGGCATTGAAAATCGCCGAATAACCGGCTGGCAGTACTTGGGCTGCGACCGAATACAGCGTCGCCGGAATTCCCGAGTTGATCACGCCCAGCAGCATCACGGTTTTCAGTTTGCCTTTGAAATCCCAGCGCACGCGCATCAGCCCGAGGATCACCAGCAGGCCAACGGCCGCAATGGATACGCGAAAGAACCCGGTCGGAATCGTGCCGATCACTGGCGCAATAATGCGCATGAACAGAAAACTCGCGCCCCAGATGGCGGCCAGCGACAACATACGGAAAATATCGACAGGGCTCACGGCGGGGCTCCTTCCTTGATCGGGACGAGAGTGTTGCCGAGTGCCCTGACGATGGCAACCGCTATTCGGGCATGCAACTTATCGGTCAGATCACAAAGCGTGTCACCAGACCGTTGAGATCGACCGCCAGACGAGACAATTCCTGGCTCGCCGCCGAAGTCTGAGTCGCCCCGGCGGCGGTTTGGGTCGAGAGATCACGGATGGTCACCAGATTCTGATCGACCTCACGCGCCACCAAGGCCTGCTGCTCGGCCGCGCTGGCGATCACCAGATTGCGTTGATTGATCTGCGAGATTGACGCGGTGATTTTCTCCAGCGCCTGGCCCGCGCTGTTGGCTCGGCGCAACGTCTGACCCGCTTGCTCGGCACTGCTCTGCAACGCACCCACTGTTGCCCCGGTGCCTTGCTGGATGCTGCTGATCATCAGCTCGATTTCTTCGGTGGAATTCTGTGTGCGTTGTGCCAGCGAACGCACTTCGTCGGCGACCACGGCAAAACCGCGCCCGGCTTCACCGGCGCGTGCCGCTTCGATCGCCGCATTGAGCGCCAGCAGATTGGTCTGCCCGGCAATCCCGCGAATCACCTCCAGCACTTTACTGATGTCCTGCGCCTGAGTGGCCAGGCCCTCGGCTTGTTCGGAAGCACCGAGTACGGCATCGACCAGCTCCTGAATCGAACTGATGGTTTCGCTGACCTGCACGTGGCCGTGCTTGCTGTCCTCGTTCGACGCGGCAGACGCCTCGGCGCTGGACACCGCGTTTGCAGCGACTTCATCCACCGCCGTGCTCATCTCGGTGACTGCTGTAGCGGCTTGTTCGATCTGATCGTTCTGCTGTTGCAGGCCGCGGGTGCTTTGCTCCATCACCGAACTCATTTCCTCGGCCGCGGACGCCAATTGCTGCGCCGATTCGCTGATACCGCGAATGGTCGAGCGCAGATTGCCCTGCATCTCGGCCAAGGCGTCGAGCAGATGCGCAGCCTCATCTTTACCGGTGCTGACGATCTGGCCGCTGAGGTCGCCGGCGGCAATGCGTCGTGCCACGTCCAGTGCCTGATTGATCGGGGTGGTGATGCTGCGGGTCAACTGCCAGGCCAGCAGCAGCGTGGCAATCAGGGCAATCACGATGATGGTCGCGACGATCCACAATGCCCGTTGGTACATCGCTGCGGCGGCATCGGCGGCGGCGTCGGCACCTTGCTGATTGAACGCGATCATCTGCTCAAGGGTTTTGTCGAGCAGCGTTCCCTGCGGCGCCAGTTCATTGTTAAGCCGCGTGTAGGCCTGTTCACTTTGCCCGGCGTCGATCTGGCCGATGATCTGTTCGAGAATGCTCATGTACTTGGCGGTGTTGGCATTCAAGCCATCGAGCATCAGCCGTTCTTCTTCGCTGGTGAGCAGGGCTTTGTGATCGGCGAGTCGTTTGAGCAGTTCTTCGCGCTGCGCCTTGATGATGCCTTTGCTTCTGTCGCGCACAGCAGACTGGGTGCTGGTGATCAGGCGCAAGGATTCAAGACGGATGCTGGCGATATTCGCCGCCGCGTCATGAATGCTTTCGATACTCGGCATCCACGACTCTTCGATCACTGCCGCACTTTCGCGCAGGGTTTTCATTTGGCCCAGACCAAACAGGCCGACCACCACCAGCAGACTGGCCAAAACGGCAAAGCTCAAACTGGCGCGCAAACCTATGCGCAGATTCCGGATAGACATCAGTGTGCTCCTTGATCTTTGAAGGGGGAGAGGTCGTCCTCGTCAGCGAGGATCTTGTTATGAGGCGGGTGATGGCGGGCTGTATATCAAAGTGCCACTATTTTGGTAAGACCAATCTGGTGTCGTCGCTGACGTTGCGTGAATTCGCAGCAAAGCCACGGACTAGACGCATCTGTGCTGTATCGGATCCGAAGCCCAGAGAATTCGCGGGCTGGCGCAGGACGAGAGGAGGAACCGCTCAGGCGGTTAACTGACCGAACGGTCGATTTAAAAAACTTTGCAAAACCGCTATCGGCGTACAACCCTGACGCAGATTTGGCAGAAATTGCACTTCACGCGCACACGCTTGCGTGGCTAAGCTCAGGCACAGATTTCCCATGCACGCAGAGGTCTCATCTATGCCGCAGCAATGGCCAGCCACCGACATCGCCCGCATGATCCTCGATGGCTTCGACGATTATCGCGAGCATTTCCGGCGGATCACCGATGGCGCCCGGGAGCGCTTCGAGCAGGCACGCTGGCAGGAGACGCAAACGGCGTCGGCGGCGCGGATCAATCTCTATGAAGAAAAGGTCGGCGAAACCATCGCCCGTCTGCGCGAATACTTCGACGACGAAACGCTGATGAATGTCAGCTGCTGGCCGCTGGTGAAAAGCGCCTACATCAGCGTCATCGACCTGCGCTTCGACGATGAGCTGTCCGAGACCTGGTACAACTCGATTTTCTGCGGGCTGTTCAGCCACGACCTGATCAGCGACGGCTGCATGTTCATCCACACCACGCGCCCGAGCCTGCGCCGTGCCCGCGCCGCGCAAACCCGCACATACAAGCCGCAAGGGCAGTTGTCGGGAATGCTTGCGAGCATTTTTGCCGACTACCGTTTCAGCGAGGATTACGCCGATTTGCCGGGTGACCTGATCCGGCTCGAAGCGCAACTGCGCGAGAATCTGCCGGACTGGGTGTGCAAGGATCCTGAGCTCAGCGTCGAGCTTTTCTCCTCCGTGCTCTACCGCAACAAGGGCGCGTATCTGGTCGGGCGCATCTACACCCGCGACGAGCAATGGCCATTGGTGATCCCGTTGCTGCACCGCGAAGGACGCGGGATTCAGATCGACGCGCTGATCACCGACGAAGCCGACGTGTCGATCATCTTCTCGTTCACCCGTTCGTATTTCATGGTCGACGTGCCGGTGCCGGCGGAATTTATCGGCTTCCTGCGGCGCATCTTGCCGGGCAAACACATCGCCGAGCTGTACACCTCGATCGGCTTCTACAAACACGGCAAATCCGAGTTCTACCGCGCGCTGATCAATCATCTGGCCAACACCGATGATCAGTTCATCATGGCCCCCGGCGTGCGCGGCATGGTCATGAGCGTGTTCACCCTGCCGGGCTTCAACACCGTGTTCAAAATCATCAAGGACCGTTTCTCTCCGTCGAAAAACGTCGATCGCGCCACGGTGATCGAGAAGTATCGGCTGGTAAAAAGTGTCGACCGGGTAGGGCGCATGGCCGATACCCAGGAGTTCGCCGATTTCCGTTTTCCGCTGAGCAAGTTCGATCCGGCGTGTCTGGAAGAGTTGCTGGAAGTCGCGCCTTCCACCGTCTCGGTCGAGGGCGAAACGGTATTGATCCGCCACTGCTGGACCGAGCGGCGAATGACCCCGCTCAACCTGTATCTGGAGAACGCCAACGACGCGCAAGTGCGCGAGGCGCTGGAGGATTACGGCCTGGCGATCAAGCAACTGGCGGCGGCGAACATTTTTCCCGGCGACATGCTGCTGAAGAACTTTGGCGTCACCCGGCATGGGCGCGTGGTGTTTTATGACTATGACGAGATTTGTTTCCTGACCGAGGCCAACTTCCGTCACATTCCCGCGCCGCGTACACCGGAGGACGAAATGGCTTCGGAGCCGTGGTATTCGATCGGGCCGCTGGATGTGTTTCCCGAGGAATTTCCGCCGTTTCTGTTTGCTGATTCGGGGCAGCGCAAGTTGTTCGACCAGTTGCATGGCGAGTTGTATAACGCTGATTACTGGAAAAGCCTGCAAGAGGCGATTCGGGCGGGGAAGGTCATTGATGTTTTTCCGTATCGGCGTAAAGGGTTGGATAACGAATAAGCCAGAAACCCTCACCCCAGCCCTCTCCCGGAGGGAGAGGGGGCCGACCGAGTTGTCTTGCGCCAAACGCCGACCTGAAAGACCTTGGCGATTATGGATTCGGCAAGGCTCCTTCAGGTCTATGCATCTGTGAAGTATCACCCAATCGGCCCCTCTCCCGGAGGGAGAGGGAGCTGACAGAGGTGTCTTGCGCCAAACATTGACCTGAAAGATTTTGGCGATTATGGATTCGGTGAAGTAATTTCAGGTCGGTGAATACCTTCAGCATCCCCCAATCGGTCCCCTCTCCCTCCGGGAGAGGGCTAGGGTGAGGGCCGCAATCCCCCTGACACGCCACAAATCCCCCAAATCTGCGACAATCCGCCCCCTGCATAAATAGACGACCGAATTGCCTACCCGATGACCGACGAATCGCCCTCCATCGACAAACTGCTGAAAAACCTCGATCACGCCATGCTCGCCGACCGTCACCGGCTGCGGCGGCAGTTGCTTGAGCTGCGCAAGAAACCCGACGAGGCCAAACTGGCCCAGTGGGTGACGCGCATGCAGGCGTCCTGTGATCAGGTGCTGGCGCGCCGTGCCAGCCTGCCGGTGATTCGTTACGACGACAGTTTGCCGATTGCGGCCAAGCGCGACGAGATCAAAAAGGCGCTGGAAAAACACCAGGTGCTGATCATCGCCGGCGAAACCGGCTCGGGTAAAACCACCCAGTTGCCAAAAATCTGTCTGGAAATCGGTCGCGGTCAGCACGGTCTGATCGGCCACACCCAACCGCGTCGAATCGCTGCGCGCAGCGTCGCCAGCCGGGTCGCCGAAGAACTCGGCACACCGCTCGGGTCGCTGGTCGGCTATCAGGTTCGCTTCGAAGATCAGAGCGATTCCAACACCCTGATCAAACTGATGACCGACGGCATCCTGCTCGCGGAAACCCAGAACGATCGCTACCTTGAACGCTACGACACGATCATCGTCGACGAAGCCCACGAACGCAGTCTCAACATCGATTTCTTGCTCGGTTACCTGAAAACCCTGCTGCCGCGTCGTCCGGATCTGAAAGTCATCATCACCTCGGCGACCATCGATCTGGAGCGTTTCTCCAAGCACTTCGATGACGCGCCGATTGTTGAAGTATCCGGTCGTACCTTCCCGGTGGACACCTGGTATCGCCCGCTAACGCTGGAGCAGGACGAAGAGGGCAACCGTGTCGAGGATGACCTGACGGTGGATCAGGCGATCCTCGCTAGCCTCGATGAAATCGCCGCTTACGAGCGCAGCGAACGCCGCAGTCCCGGTGACGTGTTGGTGTTCCTGCCCGGTGAGCGCGAGATTCGCGACGCCGCCGACATGCTGCGTAAGGCTCAGCTCAAGCACACTGAAATCCTGCCTTTATATGCACGCTTGTCGCCGGCCGAACAGCAGCGGATTTTCCAGTCGCACCCGGGCCGTCGCGTGGTGCTGGCCACCAACGTCGCCGAGACTTCGCTGACCGTGCCGGGCATCCGTTACGTGATCGACAGCGGCACCGCGCGAATCAGCCGTTACAGCTACCGCGCCAAGGTGCAGCGTCTGCCGATCGAGGCGATTTCCCAGGCCAGCGCCAATCAGCGTAAAGGTCGCTGCGGCCGGGTCGAGCCGGGTATCTGCATTCGGTTGTACAGCGAAGAAGATTTTAATGGGCGTCCGGAATTTACCGATCCGGAGATTCTGCGCACCAACCTCGCCGCGGTGATTCTGCAGATGTTGCATCTGCGTCTCGGCGAGATCACCGCGTTCCCGTTTATCGAGCCGCCGGATGGCAAGGCGATCAGCGACGGTTTCAATCTTCTGCAAGAACTCTCGGCGGTTGATCGCAACAGTCAGCTGACCCCGCTCGGTCGCCAGTTGGCGCGCTTGCCGGTCGACCCGCGCATGGGCCGCATGCTGCTTGAAGCGGCCAAACTTGGCAGTTTGCAGGAAGTGCTGATCGTCGCCAGTGCCATGTCGATTCAAGACCCGCGCGAGCGTCCGCCGGAGCGTCAGCAAGCGGCCGATCAGGCACACGCACAGTGGAAGGATGTCGATTCGGATTTCGCCGGTTTGGTAAATCTGTGGCGTGGCTTTGAAGAGCAACGCCAGGCGCTGACCGCAAGCCCATTGCGCAACTGGTGCCGCAAGAACTTCCTCAACTACCTGCGCCTGCGCGAGTGGCGTGATTCCCATCGGCAGTTGAGCCTGATCTGCCGCGACATGCAGTTGAGCCTCAACAAAGAGCCGGCGGACTATCCGAAACTGCACAAAGCGGTGCTGGTCGGTTTGCTTAGCCAGATCGGCCAGAAAACCGAGGACGGCGATTACCTCGGCGCGCGTCAACGGCGTTTCTGGATTCACCCGTCGTCGGGCATTGGCAAGAAGCGCCCGCAGTGGCTGATGACCGCCGAACTGGTGGAAACCACCAAGCTTTACGCGCGCATGGTCGCCAAGATCGACGCCGACTGGATCGAGCCGCTGGCCGGGCACCTGATCAAGAAAAACCACTTCGAACCGCACTGGGAGAAGAAGCGCGGCCAGGTCGTGGCGTTCGAACAGATCACCCTGTTCGGGCTGATCGTGGTCGGCCGCCGGCCGGTGCATTACGGCCCGGTGGATCCGGTGGTGTCCCGCGAGCTGTTTATCCGCGAAGGTCTGGTGCGTGGCGAGATTCAATCCAGAGCCAAGTGCCTGACGGCAAACCAGCAACTGCTGGAACAGCTCGACGAACTGGAAGCCAAGGCCCGTCGTCGCGACATTCTCGCCGACGAAGAAACCCTATATGCGTTCTACGATGCGCGGTTGCCGGCGGAGATTCACCAGACCGCGACCTTCGACAGCTGGTATCGAGTCAACAGCCAGAAGAACCCGCAACTGTTGATCATGCGCGAAGAAGACGTGCTGGCCCGCGAGGCCAGTGAAGTCACCGCGCGTGATTACCCGGACACGCTGCACATCGGCGATCTGGAGCTGGCGCTGACCTATCACTTCGAACCCAATCACCCGCGCGACGGCGTGACCCTGCGCGTACCGGCGCCGCTGCTGCCGATGTTACCGCCAGAACGCCTGGAGTGGCTGGTGCCGGGGATGATCGAGGCCAAGTGCATCGCCCTCGTGCGCAACTTGCCGAAAGCGCTGCGCAAGAATTTTGTGCCGGTGCCGGACTTCATCAAGGCTGCCTTGCAACGCATGACCTTTGCCGACGGTTCGTTGCCGCAGGCGCTGGGCCGCGAGTTGTTGCGCATGACCGGCGCGCGGGTCAGCGATGAGGCGTGGGCAGAAGCCGAGCAAGGCGTCGAGGGGCATCTGCGGATGAACCTGGAAATTGTCGACGGCCAGGGCAAATTCCTTGGCGAAGGCCGCGATCTGGCCGAACTGACCGCGCGGTTTGCCGAAGCCAGTCAGGCTGCGCTGGCGGTGCCGCAGAGTGCGAAAAGTCAGCAGCCGGTGGAGGCCAAGGTCTTCGCGCCGGTGGCGGAAAAGACTCAGCAGAAGATCGCCGGGCTGTCGATGACGGTGTATCCGGCGCTGGTCGAAGAGGGCGGTACGGTCAAGGAAGGGCGCTTCTCGACCCCGGCTGAGGCCGAGTTCCAGCATCGTCGCGCCTTGCAACGGTTGCTGATGCAGCAATTGGCGGAACCGGCCAAGTTCTTGCGCGGCAAGTTGCCGGGGCAGACTGAATTGGGCCTGCTCTATCGCGAGTTGGGTCGGGTTGATGCGCTGGTCGAAGACATTCTGCTGGCCAGCCTCGACAGCTGCATTCTTGAGGGTGAAGACCCGTTGCCCCGCGACGGCGCCGGGTTGGCGGCATTGGCCGAGCGCAAACGCGGCAACTGGACCGAGCACGCCGAACGCGTGGCGCGTCTGACGCTGGAGATTCTCAAGCTGTGGCACGGTCTGCAGAAGCGCTTCAAGGGCAAGATCGATCTGGCTCAGGCTGTGGCGCTGAATGACATCAAGCAGCAAATCAACAATCTGGTGTATCCGGGGTTTGTTCGCGAGACGCCGATGCAGTGGCTTAAAGAGCTCCCGCGTTACCTGAAAGCGGTCGAGCAGCGTTTCGAAAAACTCGGCGCGCAGGTGCAGAAGGATCGTGTCTGGAGCGGCGAACTTGCCGGCCTCTGGGCGCAATACCAGACTCGCGCAGCGAAACATGCGCAGGAAGGCAAACGCGACCCGCAACTTGAGCTGTATCGCTGGTGGCTCGAGGAATACCGGGTCTCACTGTTCGCCCAGCAGTTGGGCACCAAGGTTCCGATCTCCGACAAACGCCTGAACAAACAGTGGAGCCAGGTCGAAGCCTGACCTAGAAGCATACGCGATCCCCTGTGGGAGCGAGCCTGCTCGCGAAAGCGGTGTGTCAAACAAGAATCTGGTGACTGACACTCTGCCTTCGCGAGCAGGCTCGCTCCCACATTGGGATGTGGGTTGTGCTTGAGAAAGGCGCCAAAAGCCCACGTTTATGGCAAACTTCGCGACCATAAACGCCGGTTTCGCGACCCAGAGCCTTCGGCCGTGGTGCGAGACGGAATAAAGCGATGCCAGGTTTGCGTCCCCCGGATGGGAATAGACCCTTTGTGTGTTGGTACGACGGTTCCAGCACTTTCTGCCTGAACAGATTAGAGAAACGACCATGCATAACGTCGTCATCAGCGGCACCGGCCTGTACACCCCGGCCAACAGCATCTCCAATGAAGAGCTGGTGCAGTCTTTCAATACCTACGTCGCCCAGTTCAACGCCGACAACGCCGAGGCCATTGCCAGCGGCGAAGTTCAGGCCCTGACCGAATCCAGCGCCGCGTTCATCGAAAAAGCCTCGGGCATCAAGAGCCGCTTTGTCATGGACAAGGACGGCATCCTCGATCCGCAACGCATGGCTCCTCGTCTGCCGGAGCGCTCCAACGACGAATGGTCGGTGCTTTGTCAGATGGCCATCGGTGCTGCCGAACAAGCCCTGCAACGCGCCGGCAAGACCGCCGCTGACATCGACGGTGTCATCGTCGCCTGCTCCAACCTGCAGCGCGCCTACCCGGCCATCGCCATCGAAGTCCAGGAAGCCTTGGGTATTCAGGGCTTCGGTTTCGACATGAACGTGGCCTGCTCCTCGGCCACTTTCGGCATTCAGGCGGCGGCCAACAGCGTGCAACTCGGCCAGGCTCGAGCGATCCTGATGGTCAACCCGGAAGTCTGCACCGGGCACCTGAATTTCCGTGACCGCGACAGCCACTTCATCTTCGGCGACGCCGCGACTGCGGTGATCATCGAGCGCGCTGACACCGCGACGTCCAAACACCAGTTCGACGTGGTCAGCACCAAACTGCTGACCAAGTTCTCCAACAACATCCGCAACAACTTCGGCTTCCTCAATCGTGCGGCGGAAGAGGGCATCGGTGCCCGCGACAAACTGTTCGTGCAGGAAGGCCGCAAGGTGTTCAAGGATGTCTGCCCGATGGTTGCCGAGCTGATTGGTGAACACCTGGAAGAGAACCAGCTCAACGTCGGCGACGTGAAGCGCTTCTGGCTGCACCAGGCCAACCTCAGCATGAACCACCTGATTGTGCGCAAACTGCTTGGCCGTGAAGCCACCGAAGAAGAAGCGCCGGTGATTCTCGACACCTACGCCAACACCAGCTCCGCAGGTTCGGTGATTGCCTTCCACAAGTATCAGGATGATCTGGCGAGCGGCTCGCTGGCGGTGCTGAGTTCGTTCGGTGCCGGCTATTCGATTGGCAGCGTGATTCTGCGCAAGCGTTGAAAAGGGTTTAATTTCTCCTTAATCGCGCTGACCTTTCCTACATCCGAATCGGCTCAAACGCTGTAATTTTTCGGAAATGGCGGCAGGTGAAGACCTGCCGCCGTCATTTTCGGAATCGGGACAAGGGGATTGATGGATGGCGGCTGACGACACCCAACTGCTTGCGCGCCTGCTGGCCGGTGAGCAACAGGCTTTCAAGGAACTGGTGACGACGTATCAGAGCGCCATGCGCGCGGTGGCGTATGCGATTGTTGGCCAGCGTCATGTCGAAGAAGTGGTACAGGACGCCTGGCTGTCCGTGGTGCGCCACATCGGCAGCTTTGAAGGTCGTTCCAGTCTCAAGACCTGGCTTCTGACCATCACCGCCAACTCAGCCAAAAGCCGTTATAAACACAATCGCCGCGAAGTGTTGATGGATGATCTGCCGTCGCCCCATGGCACGATCGACGACGACCGCTTTTCTTCAGGTGACGGCCATTGGCTGGTCGCGCCGTTCGCCTGGCACCAGGACACTCCCGAAGCGCTGCTCACTGAAGGTGAACTGCGCGAGTGCCTGGAGCATACGCTGCTGAGCCTGTCAGAGCTGCAAAGCAGCGTTTTGCTGTTGCGCGAGCGGCAGGGGCTGGAGCTGGAGGAAATCTGTAATCTTCTGGAGATCTCACTCTCCAATGTCCGCGTGCTGCTGCATCGGGCACGTTTGAAGGTCTTCGCGACCGTAGAACATTTTGAGGAGACAGGAGAATGTTGACCTGCAAGGAGCAAGTGGCACGATCCAGCGATTATCTCGATGGCCAGCTGAGCTTTCGTGAAAAGTGGATGGTGCGTCATCACCTGATGTTTTGCCCGAACTGCCGGCGTTTCATGCGTCAGATGCGTTTGATGCAAGCCACCCTGAAGTCGCTGCCGGAGAAACCGGTCGAAGGCATCGATGACCTGGCCGAACGTCTGGCCGAGCAACGACGAAAAGATAATCCCCTGTAGGAGCTGTCGAGTGAAACGAGGCTGCGATCTTTTGATCTTGTTTTCAGGATCAAGATCAAAAGATCGTCCGATCGCGGCCCGAGCCTTCGGCAGCTCCTACAGGGGGTTTTTGCATCTTGCAGAAATAGCCCGGCGCGGGTGAAACGAACGGATGATGGGGATCGTCCCGCCCGCACAGGGCTATAGGGTGAAGCGTTTTAGAACTTGGCTTCCGCATCCAGTTGCAGGGTGTTGGCGTCAGCGTCACGCTGGGTACGGCTGGCGAAGTCGGCCTTGGTCAGGAAGTACGTGGCGCCGATGGCGAAGTTCTTGTCGATGTCGTAACCGACCTTGAACTTGTGGCCACGGGAACCGGTGGTGCCGTTGGCGAAGTCGGAGTCGGTGAAGGCGCCGACCACGGCATTACGCTGCACGTCACGATAGTTGTAATCGAGGTTCAGGCCGAAGACTTTCGACTTGGCACCCAACAGCCACGCGGTGTCCTGATCGGTCACGGCATCGTTGTTCTTCACGTACTGGCCGTAGAACGACAGTGGCATTGGCAGACCGCCGATATCGACCTGGCTGAACCCTTCATACAGACGGAATTCATTGTCAGCCGAGTTGCCATTGACTGCCAGGGCGCACGGTGTGGAAGTACCGGTGCAGCGGCTGTCTTCGTCGTTCTGGTAGGCGTAGACGCTGCCGCCCAGGGTGACTTTCAGGTTGTCGGTGATGTTGAAGCGGCTACCCAACTGGCCAGCGGTCAGACGCAGGTCGTGACGAAATTGCACGCCATCGCCGTCGACGTTGTCCTTGAGGTTGTAGTTACCCAGGCTGCCGAACAGTTCGGCGCTGCTGCCCAACGGGTATTTGTAGGTGACGGCCAGACCTTCCGGGTTGATGTCGCTGTCCCAGATCACGTCGCCCATGCTGACCCACGGTTGCAGCATCTTGCCGCCGATAATGTGCAGGTTCTTGATCTGATCGGGGTGGTAGTCGATGTAGCCCAGATCCAGCCAGATCTGCTTCTTGTCGAAGTAGTTGTCCTGGTCCTGGTTGGTCGAACGGGCGTCATCGCCGCCGCCGGTGGCGATGCGGATGCCGGTGTCGACTTGCGGGTTGATCTCGGTGTAGGCACCCAGACGGGCACGGATGCGCTGACGATCCTTGTCGCGGCCGCCGTTGTTTGGCTCGCCGTCGATCTTGATGGTTTCCTGGCGGATACGCACATCGCCCTTGAACTGGGTCTTGGCCGCCCAGGCCAGTTTTTGGTCGAAGACGCTTTGTTCGTTGGTTTTCTTCGCAACAGCGGCGACTTGTTCGTTGGTCTCTTGCTGCGCCTGCTGCGCGATTTGCTGAGCCTTCTGATCCTTGGCCAGTTCAGTTTGCAGTTCGATGTACTGCGCCTGGGAAATGGAACCGTTAGCCTTGAGCATGTCGAGCAGTTTGGCGTCGACTGCAGCACTGGCCGGAACACTCATGGCCAGCAACAAGCCACCGCACAGGGCCGCCGCAGTTTTCGTGGAAGCAAGACGCATAGCAATCTCCGAAGATGAGAGGGGATGGCACAGCCATCCGGGGCACAACCGACGGTTTGAACGTCGGAAAACAGTGTCCGGGTAGAACCCGGCGCTCTAAAAACAGGCGCCAGTATCGCGATGGTTTATGACAGAGCAGTGGCACAGTGATGGCAGGTTGATGACGATATCGATTCGCCCTGAACTATTGATCTAGAGCGCTGTCGGCCGATTGCGGGTGTGCAATGGCGCGCAATCGGCGATACTCGCCGGGCGCTGAAGTCCTGTTGTGGAGAGCTTGTTGATGCCGTTGCAACGCCTGCAAAACCTGTCGCAAATCGCCTCGGCAAGCTGGGATGCGCTGGTGCCTGAAAGCCAGCCGTTTCTGCGTCACGCTTTTCTCAGTTCGCTGGAAGACAGCGGCAGCGTTGGCCCTCACACCGGCTGGCAACCTGAGCATTTGCTGCACATCGAAGATGATCGACTGATCGCCGCGTTACCCAGTTATCGCAAGTGGCATTCCTACGGCGAGTACGTGTTCGATCACGGCTGGGCCGACGCCTGCGCCCGCGCCGGTATCGATTACTACCCCAAGCTTTTGACGGCTGTGCCGTTCAGCCCGGTCAGCGGCCCGCGTCTGTTGGCGGCCAATGTCGAGGACGGTTTTGAGCTGCTCAAGAGCCTGCCCGGTTATCTTGAGATCGAAGGGCTTTCCAGCGCGCACATCAATTTCACCGACGCTTTCACCGACGCGGCGATGGCCGAACAACCGGGCTGGTTGCAGCGCATTGGCTGTCAATATCACTGGCAGAATCGCGGGTATCGCGACTTCCAGGATTTCCTCGACGTGCTCAGTTCACGCAAACGCAAACAGATGCGCAAGGAACGCGAGCAAGTGGCGGGGCAGGGCTTTGAGTTTGAATGGCTGGAAGGGCGCGAACTGGACGAGGTGCAGTGGGATTTTGTCTACGCCTGCTACGCCAATACCTATGCGGTCAGGCGCCAGACGCCGTATCTGACCCGAGAGTTTTTCAGTTTGCTGGCCGAGCGCATGCCCGAGGCGATTCGCGTGGTTTTTGCAAGACAGGGTTCACGGCCGGTGGCTATGGCGTTCAGTCTGGTCGGTGGCGACAGTTTCTACGGGCGCTATTGGGGATGTCTGGCGGAGTTTGATCGGCTGCACTTTGAAACCTGTTTTTATCAGGGTATGGATTACGCGATTGCCCAGGGTTATCAGCGTTTCGATGCTGGCGCCCAGGGCGAGCACAAGTTGATTCGCGGGTTTGAACCGGTGATCACCCATTCATGGCATTACCTGCGGCATCCGGGGCTGAAAGCGGCGGTGAAGGATTTCCTGCAACAGGAACGCGCCGGCATCCTCGCCTACGCCGAAGAAGCCAGAACAGCCTTGCCCTACCGCCAGGCCTAGATCCCTGTGGGAGCGAGCCTGCTTGCGAAAGCGGTGTTTCAGTGACATGGATATCAGCTGACACACCGCCTTCGCGAGCAAGCTCGCTCCCACATTTGTTTTGTGTATGCCTTGACTACTCTTCTTTGCCCAACCAGCGATAGATTCCGCCACCGACCACCGCGCCAATCAACGGCGCGACCCAGAACATCCACAACTGCGCAATCGCCCAGCCGCCGACCATCAGCGCCGGTCCGGTGCTGCGGGCCGGGTTCACCGAGGTATTGGTGACCGGAATCGAGATCAGATGTATCAGCGTCAGGCCCAGACCGATGGCAATCGGTGCCAGCCCTGGCGGTGCGCGTTTATCGGTGGCCCCCAGAATGATGATCACGAACATCGCCGTCATTACCAGTTCGGTAACAAACCCTGCCGCCATCGAATACTTGCCCGGCGAATGCTCGCCATAACCGTTGGAGGCCAGGCCGGAGGCGATATCGAAACCTTCCTTGCCGCTGGCGATGTGGGCGATCAGCGCCGCCGCGAGAATCGCGCCGAGCACCTGCGCGATGATGTAGGCGGGCAACTCTTTGGCCGGAAACCGGCCGCCGACAAACAGACCGACCGACACGGCCGGGTTGAGATGACAGCCGCTGATGTGGCCAATGGCGAACGCCATGGTCAGCACCGTCAGACCAAACGCCAGGGCCACCCCCAGCACCCCGATTCCCAACGGTGAAGACGCGGCGATTACCGCGCTGCCGCAACCACCCAATACCAACCAGAACGTACCCAACAACTCAGTGACTGAACGTTTGAACAGAGACATGAGAGGCGTCCTTGATAGACCTGCTATCGAGACTGCATCGAATTGTGCGTCCTTGCAGACTTACGACAGGCTCCGTTCTGGAACCTTGGCTCAGTACAGCAGGCTTTTTGCCGATTTCCAGCGGCCACAAAAAAACCGCCAGCGCCCGTGGTTGGCGGGCTGTGGCGGTTTTATCCAGTCGGGACTGCGCAAATCCCCTGTGGGAGCGAGCCTGCTCGCGAAAGCGGTGTATCCGTCAACATCAATGGGACTGACAGACTGCTTTCGCGAGCAGGCTCGCTCCCACAGGATTTGCGTCGGGCAGAACTGTCAGTCGATGCCGACAAACCCCCCGGTCTGGTGCGCCCACAACCGCGCATACAAACCGCGATGGGCGAGCAGTTCAGCATGGGTGCCGCTCTCGGCAATCTTGCCGTTCTCCAGCACCACCAGCCGATCCATCCGCGCAATGGTCGAGAGACGGTGGGCAATGGCGATCACGGTTTTGCCCTGCATCAACGTTTCCAGGCTTTCCTGAATCGCCGCTTCGACTTCAGAATCCAGTGCCGAGGTCGCTTCGTCCATGATCAGGATCGGCGCATCCTTGAGCAGCACTCGCGCAATGGCGATGCGCTGGCGCTGGCCACCGGACAACTTCACTCCGCGCTCACCCACATGCGCATCGAAGCCTGTGCGGCCCTCAGCGTCCGACAGCAGCGGAATGAACTCATCGGCGCGCGCCTTGTGCACCGCATCCCACAGCTCGGCATCAGTCGCGTCCGGTTTGCCGTACAGCAAGTTGTCGCGGATCGAACGGTGCAGCAGCGAGGTGTCCTGGGTGATCATGCCGATCCGCGCACGCAGGCTTTCCTGACCGACCTCGGCAATGTTCTGGCCATCGATCAGAATCCGTCCGCCTTCGACGTCGTACAGGCGCAGGAGCAAGTTGACCAAAGTCGATTTGCCGGCGCCGGACGGCCCGATCAAACCGATTTTCTCGCCCGGTTTGATGTTCAGATTGAGGTCGCCGATGATGCCGCGCTTCTTGCCGTAGTGAAAATCCACGTTCTCGAAACGCACTTCGCCACGGGCCACGTCCAGGGGTTTGGCCTGCTCGTGATCGGTGACGCTGACCGGCTGCGAGATGGTGCGCAGGCCGTCCTGAACCATGCCGATGTTTTCGAAAATACCGGTGACCACCCACATGATCCAGCCGGACATATTGACGATGCGGATCACCAGACCGGTAGCCAGGGCGATCGCGCCGACAGTGATCAGCGACTGCGTCCACAGCCACAGAGCCAACGCCGTGGTGCCGACGATCAGCAAACCGTTCATGGCAGTGATTACCACGTCCATGCTGGTCACCACGCGGCCGGCCATTTGCGCTTTGACGGTCTGTTCTTCGATGGCTTCCTTGGCGTAGTGCTGCTCGAAGTTGGTGTGGGCGAACAGCTTCAGCGTGGCGATGTTGGTGTAGCCGTCGACGATGCGCCCCATCAGTTTCGAGCGCGCGTCGGAGGCTTCCACCGAGCGCTCTTTCACCCGCGGTACGAAGTAATAGAGTGCGCCGATGTAAGCGACGATCCACGTCAACAGCGGGATCATCAGGCGCCAGTCGGCCTCGGCGAATAGCACCAGCGAACTGATCGCATAGATCACCACGTGCCACAGTGCATCCACCGCTTGCACCGCTGAGTCACGCAGCGAGTTGCCGGTCTGCATGATGCGCTGGGCGATGCGCCCGGCGAAGTCGTTCTGGAAGAAATTCAGGCTCTGTTTGAGCACGTAGCTGTGGTTCTGCCAGCGGATCATGCTGGTCATGCCCGGGCTCAGGGTCTGGTGCACCAGCAAGTCGTGCAGGCCGAAGAAGATCGGTCGCAGCACCAGGGCAACCACCAGCATCCACGTCAGTTCGAGGGCGTGGTCGCTGAAGAAATTCGGGTTGGGCGTGCCTTGGGCCAGGTCGATGATGCGGCTCAGGTAACTGAACAGTGCGACTTCG
The DNA here is from genome assembly GCF_900580865.1 of Pseudomonas viridiflava. GTDB lineage: Bacteria > Pseudomonadota > Gammaproteobacteria > Pseudomonadales > Pseudomonadaceae > Aquipseudomonas. Next base: position 10,195 of record NZ_UTBZ01000228.1, on the reverse strand, counting down.
ATCAGCGCGGCGAACAGGCCAACGACGAGCAGGGCGGCAAAACTCGGCCAGACCTGTTTGAGGTAATAGGTATAGAAGGGGAGAACGCGGTCCGGCGGAGACGCCGTCGGGGCTTCACGGAATATGTCGATCAGTTGTTCGAAACGGCGATAGAGCATCAGATAACCGCCCGGAGTACGGGCTCTCCTTTTATCGGTGTGAGCGGCGCGAGGTTGAATTCACGCCGCTCGATACGCCCTGTACGGCTTAGTCGATGACTTTGGCCGACTTGATGATCACAGGGTCGACAGGCACGTTTTGCATGCCGCTTTTGGTGGTGGTTTGCGAGTTGACGATGATGTCGACGACGTCCATACCCTTGACCACTTTGGCGAACACCGCGTAACCGGCGTCACGGCCCGGATCGAGGAACGCGTTGTCAGCCACGTTGATGAAGAACTGGCTGGTGGCCGAATCAGGGTTGGAGGTGCGCGCCATCGACAAGGTACCGCGAACGTTGTGCAGGCCATTGCTGGCTTCGTTCTTGATTGGCGCCTTGGTGTCTTTCTGTTGCATCTGCGGTGTGAAACCACCGCCCTGAGCCATGAAACCCGGGATCACGCGGTGGAAAATGGTGTTGGTGTAGAAACCGCTGTTGACGTAATCGAGAAAGTTCTTGGTGCTGATCGGCGCCTTGACCGGATCCAGTTCGATTTCGATCTGACCGTTGGTGGTGTCCAGCAGCACGTGCGGTGCTTTGACCGGCGTGGCAGCCATCAGGTTGGCGGCAAACAGCACAGTACCAGCGGCGAGGGCGAGTTTTTTCAGCATGGGTCAGTGATCCTGAGATTGAATATCGGCTGCGGCGAGAAACTCCAGCAGCGTTTGATTGAAGCGTTCGGGTTGATCGAGCGGGGTGGCGTGGCGCGAATCGGCGATTACCACCAGCCGCGCATCGGGCAGCAGTTTTACATAGGTTTCTTTCAGCGCAACCGGTGTGTAGTCACGGTCGGCGCTGATGACGAGCGTTGGACAGGTCACCCGGGAAAGTCGTTCCTGAACGCCCCAGCCAACAATCGCATCGAAGCTGGCGAGATAAGCACGTTTGTCGTTTTTTGCCCAGCGTTCGGCCATTTTCTGCCGCAGATCGGCTTGTTCCGGTTTCGGAAAAAGTTTGCCGCCAAGGGCTTTGCCGATGCTGGAGAGGCTCAGCAGTCGCATCAGGCTCCAGCGCTTGAACCACTGCCAGTAATCGTCGCGGCTGCGGATTTTGACTTCGGGGGCGCTGTTGACGATGGTCAGGCTCTTGAGCATTTGCGGATGATCGACGCCGAACTGGAAGCCGATCATCCCGCCCATCGACAGCCCGACGTAATGCACCGGGCCAAGATTCAGATGCTCGATCAGCGCCAGCATATCGGCACTGAAACCGGCGATGCTGTAGCGCTCGCGCGGTTTGTCCGAGCGCCCGTGGCCGCGAATATCCGGGACGATCACCCGGTAATGCGCGGCCAGTGCCGGGACCTGCATTTCCCAGTCGAGCGTGCTCGAACCGAGCCCGTGAACCAGCAGCAACGGCGTACCGTGGCCATATTCCTCGTAGTGCAGGTTGCAACCTTCATGCTCGAAATACGCCATCGGTGAACTCCGTGTCAGGCTTGTTCGGGGGCGGCGAACGGTGCGTCCAGCGGCAAGGTGTCGAAGGTACGCAGCAGTTCGATGAGAATTTGCGTGGCCGGGCCCAGGGGTTTGTCCTTGTTCGAATACAGATAGAAACTGGAGTTGCGGTTTCCGCCCCTGTCCAACGGTAGCAGCTTGAGCGAGCCATCCTTCAGTTCGCGCTCGATCATATGCCGTGGCAGCCAGGCAAAACCGAGCCCGCTGCTGACGAACGTGGCCGCCGTGGCGAGGCTGCCGACGGTCCAGCGCTGTTCGGCGCCGAGCCAGCCGACATCACGCGGCTGCTGGCGGCCGGAGTCGCGGATCACCACCTGCATCTGGGTTTCCAGATCCTGAAAGCTCAGTTCGCGATTGAGCCGATGCAGCGGGTGATCGGGATGAGCAACGGCGACGAATTCGACGTCGCTCAGTTCCGCACCAAGGTAACCGGGAATGCTCAGGCCGGTGATGGCCAGATCGGCCACGCCTTCGAGCAGCACTTCTTCGACACCTGACAACACTTCCTCACGCAAACGCACGCGGCAGCCGCGACTCTGCGGCATGAACGCGGTCAGCGCGCGAACGATCCGTGCGCTCGGGTAGGCCGCATCGACTACCAGCCGCACCTCGGCTTCCCAACCTTGCTCCATGTGGTGGGCGAGGTCTTCCAGTTGACTGGCCTGTTTCACCAGTTGCCGCGAACGGCGCAGCAATACGCCGCCGGCCTCGGTGAGCACGGCTTTACGCCCGTCGATGCGCAGCAACGGCACGCCGAGTTGGTCCTGCATGCGGGCGACGGTGTAACTCACCGACGATTGCGAACGGTGCAAGGCCTCGGCGGCCTGGGCGAATCCGCCGTGGTCGACCACGGCTTGCAATGTTCGCCATTGATCAAGGGTCACGCGGGGCGCTTTCATCAATAGCTCCTCTTGTCCTAAGCTGGCCGTCCCTCATGGAGACTGCCGAATGAAAAAATTCTGTTGTGTGCTGCTGGCGCTGCTTCCGCTGACTGCTTTTGCGTACCCGATCGATGTGCAGAAAGACCTCAACGGCATGAAGATCGACTACGAGACCTTCGACACCGATAACGACATCGGCTCAATCCGGGTGGCCAACTACGGTGATGTCGACGCGACGTGCAAAGCGGTGTTCAGCAATGGCCCGGAAGCACCACGCACCCGCACGATCGACGTACCGGCCGGCAAACATAAAAACGCCACGGCCAAGTTCACCCGCGAGATCATCAAGCTGCGCATCAAACTGACCTGCACCCCGAAGTAACACCGATCCCCTGTAGGAGTGAGCCTGCTCGCGATAGCGGTGTTTCAGTTAACACAGATATACCTGACACACCGCTATCGCGAGCAGGCTCACTCCTACAGGAGCATGGTTCAGCATCTAAACGAATTATTCGATGCTTTGCAGCAATTATTTGCGCTTTTTCATCGATTCAACTCTGTTTAACCTTCACTCCATCGACTTACAACATTCTCGGATGGAGGCTACACAACATGTCCCGCGTTCTGATCATCGAAAGCAGCGCCCGCCAGCAAGACTCGGTATCCCGTCAACTGACCCAGACCTTCATCAGTCAGTGGAAAGCGGCGCACCCGGCCGATCAGATCACCGTACGTGACCTCGCCGTGAACCCGGTACCGCATCTGGACGCCAACCTGTTGGGTGGCTGGATGAAGCCTGCCGAGCAACGCAACGCCAACGAGCAAGCGTCGCTGGACCGCTCCAACGAATTGACCGATGAATTGCTCGCCGCCGACGTGCTGGTGATGGCCGCGCCGATGTACAACTTCGCCATCCCGAGCACCCTCAAGGCCTGGCTCGACCACGTGCTGCGTGCCGGCGTGACCTTCAAGTACACGGAAACCGGCCCGCAAGGCCTGCTCAGCGGCAAACGTGCCTACGTGCTCACCGCTCGCGGCGGCATCTACGCCGGCGGACCGGCGGATCATCAGGAACCGTACCTGCGTCAGGTGATGGGGTTCATCGGCATCAACGACGTGACGTTCATTCACGCCGAGGGCATGAACCTCGGTGGCGACTTCCAGGAGAAGGGTCTGAATCAGGCCAACGCCAAGCTGTCCCAGGTCGCTTGATAGGTTAATCGCCAGATAATCGCTGGATGGTCTAGTGACCTGGCGCAACCCCTTCAAGGTTCCACGCGCATCGAACCTCCCTTTGCACTTGTTGCTCCTGAGTGCTGTAGCCCGATTGAACGCATTAGCGAGATCGGGCTTTTTTTTGCCCGCGATTCACCGATCCCCTGTAGGAGCTGCCGCAGGCTGCGATCTTTTGATCTTGTTTTTTAAAATCAACATCAAAAGATCGCAGCCTTCGGCAGCTCCTACACGGGGATTTGTGTTGGTTGCGGAATCGAAAAACCGCTATCGTCGCCGCCATTCGATTTCGAGGCGAGCATGGGCTATCTACTTTTTGTCACGCTGATCCAGGCGTTTTCCTTCAGTCTGATCGGCGAATACCTGGCCGGTCATGTCGACAGTTACTTCGCGGTGCTGGTGCGCGTCGTGCTGGCCGGGCTGGTGTTCATTCCGTTGACCCGCTGGCGCTCGGTCGAACCTTCGTTCATGCGCGGCATGCTGATGATCGGTGCCTTGCAGTTCGGCGTGACTTACGTCTGTCTGTACTTGAGCTTCCGCGTGCTGACGGTGCCGGAGGTGTTGCTGTTCACCATCCTCACGCCGTTGCACGTGACCCTGATCGAAGATGCCCTGAACCGGCGCTTCAATCCGTGGGCACTGATCGCTGCGCTGGTGGCGGTGGGCGGGGCGGCGGTGATTCGCTTCGACAGCATCAATCCGGACTTCTTCATGGGCTTCCTGCTCCTGCAACTGGCCAACTTCACCTACGCCGCAGGACAGGTGATGTACAAGCATCTGGTGGCCAAGCACCCGAGCGATCTGCCGCATTACCGGCGTTTCGGCTTCTTCTACCTCGGCGCGCTGGCCGTGGTGCTGCCGGCATTCCTGCTGTTCGGCAAAGCCAACTTCCTCCCGGAAGCACCGCTGCAATGGGGCGTGTTGCTATTCCTCGGCCTGGTTTCGACCGCGTTGGGTATGTACTGGTGGAACAAGGGGGCTTGCATGGTCAACGGCGGCACGTTGGCGGTGATGAACAACCTGCATGTGCCGGTGGGGTTGCTGCTGAATCTGCTGATCTGGAATCAACATGAGGAACTGGGGCGGTTGTTTCTTGGCGGCAGCGTCATCCTGGCGGCGGTCTGGATCAGCCGGTTGGGCATCCGCAAATCTCCAGCCACCGCGTAACCCTTGTGGGAGCGAGCCTGCTCGCGAGGGCGTTGGGTCAGATAAGTATGGGGCGACTGACACATTGCATTCGCGAGCAGGCTCGCTCCCACATTTGATCTTTGGGTTACATCAGGTGTTTCTGCGGCTCGGGAATGCTGGCCGCGCCAAGCACCGCCGGCAGCAACCCCGAACGCAAATCCCCACCACTCGGCTGCTGATACAGGCTCAAGCCAAACTCCGGCAGCACCGCCAGCAGATAATCAAAAATATCCCCCTGAATCCGCTCGTAATCGGCCCACGCCGTAGTACGGGTGAAACAGTAAATCTCAAGCGGAATACCCTGCGCCGTTGTCTGCATCTGCCGCACCATGCAGGTCATGTTCGGCTGAATCTCCGGATGACTCTTCAGATACGCCAACGCATACGCGCGGAACGTGCCGATATTGGTCATGCGCCGGCGGTTGGCCGACATCGCTGCGACATTACCCTGGGCCTCGTTCCACGCTTTGAGCTCGGCTTTCTTGCGGCTCATGTAGTCGGTCAGCAGGTGCACCTGGGAGAGCTTTTCCTCTTCGTCGTCACGGATGAAACGCACGCCGCTGGCATCGATGAACAAGCTGCGTTTGATCCGCCGTCCGCCCGATTGCTGCATGCCGCGCCAGTTCTTGAACGACTCGGACATCAGCCGCCAGGTCGGGATCGAGACGATGGTCTTGTCGAAATTCTGCACCTTGACCGTGTGCAGGGTGATGTCGACCACGTCGCCATCGGCGCCGACTTGCGGCATTTCGATCCAGTCGCCGACCCGCAGCATGTCGTTGCTGGTCAGTTGCACGCTGGCAACGAACGACAGCAGCGTGTCTTTGTAGACCAACAGAATCACCGCCGACATCGCACCCAGACCGGACAGCAGCAACAGCGGCGAGCGGTCGATCAATGTAGCGACGATGATGATCGCGCCGAACACGTACAAAACCATTTTCGCCAGTTGCACGTAGCCCTTGATCGAGCGCGTACGGGCGTGTTCGGTGCGGGCATAGATGTCGAGCAGGGCATTGAGCAGGGCACTGACCGAGAGCAGCAGGAACAGAATGGTGAACGACAGCGCCACATTGCCGAGAAAGGTCATGGCGGTTTTGCTCAGTTCTGGCACCAGGTGCAGGCCGAACTGGATCACCAGCGACGGCGTCATCTGCGCCAGGCGCTGAAACACCTTGTTGTGACGGAAGTCATTGATCCAGTGCAGCGCCGGTTGGCGCCCGAGCATGCGGCTGGCGTGCAGAATCAGGTAACGCGCCACTCGTCCGAGCACCAGCGCGATTACCAATAACACTGTCAGAGCCAGGCCGGCCTGCAACAGGGGATGCTGTTCGAGAGTGCCCCAGAGGTCCTGGGCGTTGAGCCAGAGCTGTTTGATATCCATGAGAGCAACGATTCTTCTGTTAAGACGCGATGGGCGATTAGAGCATTTAAGACGCCGTGTATTACCGTTGGAGACAAATCGAGCAACAAAAAAGCCACTGATTACGTCCGTTTGCATAAAGAAACTCGGCCTGAGCGCTCGAAACCGGTAACCTATGCAGCTGTTTTTTTGCATATCTTCGAGGTAGCACCCGTGTTTTCCCAATTCGCCCTGCACGAACGCCTGCTTAAAGCTGTGGCCGAGCTGAAATTTGTCGAGCCAACGCCTGTGCAAGCCGCGGCCATCCCGCTGGCGCTCCAAGGGCGTGATTTGCGGGTGACGGCGCAAACCGGTAGCGGCAAGACCGCCGCTTTCGTTCTGCCAATCCTCAATCGCCTGATCGGCCCGGCCAAGGTTCGTGTCAGCATCAAGACGCTGATCCTGCTGCCGACCCGTGAACTGGCCCAGCAGACCCTGAAGGAAGTTGAACGCTTTTCGCAGTTCACCTTCATCAAGTCCGGCCTGATCACCGGCGGTGAAGACTTCAAGGTCCAGGCGGCGATGCTGCGCAAAGTGCCGGACATCCTCATCGGCACCCCGGGCCGGATGATCGAGCAACTCAACGCCGGCAACCTCGACCTCAAAGAAGTCGAAGTGCTGGTGCTCGACGAAGCCGACCGCATGCTCGACATGGGCTTCGCCGAAGACGTGCAGCGTCTGGTCGACGAATGCCCGAACCGTCAGCAGACCATGCTGTTCTCCGCCACCACCGGCGGTTCCGGCCTGCGCGAGATGATCGGCAAGGTGCTGAACAACCCTGAGCACTTGCAGCTCAACGCGGTCAGCCAGCTGAACTCGACCACCCGCCAGCAAATCATCACCGCCGACCACAATCAGCACAAAGAGCAGATTGTGAACTGGCTGCTGGCCAACGAGACCTATCAGAAGGCCATCGTCTTCACCAACACCCGCGCCATGGCCGACCGCATCTACGGTCGTCTTGTGGCTCAGGAATACAAAGCATTCGTGCTGCACGGCGAGAAAGACCAGAAGGATCGCAAACTGGCGATCGACCGTCTGAAGCAGGGCGGCGTGAAGATTCTGGTGGCGACCGACGTCGCGGCCCGTGGTCTGGACGTCGATGGCCTGGATCTGGTGATCAACTTCGACATGCCACGCAGCGGCGACGAATACGTGCACCGCATCGGTCGTACCGGTCGTGCCGGTAACGACGGTCTGGCGATCTCGCTGATCTGCCACGGCGACTGGAACCTGATGTCGAGCATCGAGCGCTACCTGAAGCAGAGCTTCGAGCGCCGCACCATCAAGGAAGTCAAAGGCACCTACGGCGGGCCGAAAAAGGTCAAGGCTTCGGGCAAAGCCGTTGGCGTGAAGAAGAAAAAGACTGACGCCAAGGGCGACAAGAAAAAAACCGCCGCCAAGACGCCGACCAAGCGCAAGAGCGTCAACCGTCCGAAGCCGGACTCGTTGGTCAGCAGCGACGGCATGGCGCCGCTCAAGCGTCGCAAGCCGGCAGAGCCTGCGGCTGAATAAGCTTTTCAGGCGCACAGAAAAAACCCGGACAGTGTCCGGGTTTTTTTTCGTCCATCAGTTGCCTAGCTGGCCACTGGTGTCGGCGTCAAAGCGCCGTTTGGCTTGATCGGCCGCCGGCTTCAATGCTGCGAGCAAGGCTGCCTCGCTATACAACCGCGTGACCGCCAGATCCTTCGGCGTCGGCTCAATCGGGATCAATACATCCTCACCGTCGGCATGCAGCCAGATTGCGACAACGTGCAGTGCCGAGACAAACAGCACGCGCAGCTCAACGGTTTTACCCTGCAATTGCGGCGCTTGTTCCGCCAGTTTCAGTGCTCCCACCGTAGCAGCGGCGTGATCGCCGTGGTTCAGCGAGGCAAACTCGACATGCCCGCGCACCTCGGCCAATTGTGCATCGGCAATCGTCACGCCATCGGCGAACACCAGGTAATGCCAGTCGCCGAGGCGGGCATCTTTCAGGCCTTTGCCGTGGCTCAGGTCCTCCAGATTCAGCGAGTAGCCACGGTACGCCTCGCTGAGGCTGATTTTTGCAGGTAGCGCATTGGCGAACTGGCGATTGGCGCCAAAGCCTTGGGTTTGCAGTGCCGCTTGCAGCGCCGGGCGCAAGGTCTGTACGCCGTTGGAAGGCGCCTTTGGATAAGTCAGTTGCATGATGTCGCCCTCCTAGTTTTTCACGGTGAAGTAAGTGTGGGTCCAGTTGCCGCCGCCGTTGTAGGCACGGGGGAACGCGTTCAGCGCACGGGTCGAATAGCCGTAGATCGAGTCCGCGACCAACACGTAATCGCCATTGGTGCCGTAGATCGTCAGAAAATGCGCGCCGCCACCGTACCAAGCGCAGCGCAAGCCGACCGGGCGGCCCATGCTGATCTGGTTCTGAATGGCCGACATCTGCAGCGAACCCTGATTCATGCCGTTGTAGCTACGGGTGGTTTGCAGCGCCGAATCCAGATAGCCGTAGACGTTGCACGGTCCCGGCTGATTGCAGCAATTGCGGTCGAGCTGAGTGCTGGCCACGCCGCACTGCGTCCAGTTTCCGGTGCCGTAATAGTTGCCGACCGAGGCGGACACGGCGGCCCAGCACCAGTTGGTCTGAGTCTGTTTCTGCATGTTGAAGTTGAGGCTGCCGGCGGCGAGGGCGCTGATTTGTTCAGCGGCCTCGACCTCAACCAGTTGCGGGTCGAGCAGATGGCCAGTCAGGCACCTTGGCAAAGATTCGCCAGTGAATTGCGTTGCTTCTGTGGTTAACATTTTTCAATCCTCCATGAGTGAAAACAAGCGTCCAGCTTGTGTGGGTATTGCAGTGTTGCCGAGCGATCGGTGTTCAAGGGTTGCCATGTCATATGGCGGGTTCCGATCTCGTTGCTCGATGTAACCGTAGATGTGGTTATGCGTTTGTGCAAATAAATAAATGCATAAATGCATTTTCAAGCGCAAAAGATCGCAACCTGCGGCAGCTCCTACAGGGCGCGGTGCAGGAGCTGCCGCAGGTTGCGATCTTTTGATCTGGCTTTTAGCTTTCGGCTTTTTTCTCAGCCGTGCCCAACTCTTTCAATCGCTGATCAATCAACTGGCATTTGTCCGGCAGATCCTTGCTGGCCGTGCCCAGATCCATCTTCTGCAACTCGGCGTTGATCTCCTTGGCCTTGGCCGGATTCTGTTCGGTGAGCTTGGCGACCTCTTTGGCCAGTTGTTCGCGTTTGGCGGTGGCTTCTTCCGGCGTACAGGCCCAGACGGGCAGGGCGCAGGCAAGGGTAGTGGCGATCAATAATGTGTTAAGGATTTTCATGGAGGACGGCCTCAGTTCCGGTCAAGGCGGGTTGATCGGTTGAGGGCTGCCGGCCTGGAAAAGTTCAGTGCAATGCACCCGATGCGTGTCGACTTGTGTGACCGATAAGTCGCGATTTTCGGCAAAACGTCGATCATGTCTCGCAAGCCGCGCTCTAGAGCGGTCGCCAACAAAGCCTTGTTACGACTTATTGACGCCAGAATGATGGCAATCTACCATCGCGCCATCACATTGATATCAATGTGCGCTTTCGAGGGATCGAACAGACTTTTCGCAGTCTGCACTGCGATTGTTTTCGCATCGTTCCGGACGTTCTGACCGAAACGCGCATTTATCCCCATTTGTTTTTTTCACTCTCCGGCAGCCTGATTTTTGCCGGGTAGGGACTGCTTTGCCTGTCGATTGCCCGATCAACTTACCCGTTGCAAAGAGACTTTAAACATGGACGTTCGCCAGTACGCCTTTCTCGCTCGTCAGCCTGCTGCTGCCGTGAAAACCCGCGAGTCTTTCCTCGGCATGCCCAAGCGCGGC